>JACJID010000001.1 GCA_014138725.1 Kutzneria viridogrisea
GCGGCACAGCACCTCGGCGTACAACCTGGCCTGGCACCTCACCGGCAACGCGGCGGAGGCCGACGACCTGGTGGCCGAGGCGTTCGCCCGGGTGCTCAGCGCGCTGCGCGGGGACGGCGGACCGAACTCCGCGTTCCGCACCTACCTGTTGACGACCCTGCGCAACATCGCCTACGAGCAGCACCGCAGGGACAGCCGGGTCAAGCCGCAGGCCGACATGGCCGGGCACGAGCCGGTGGAGGTGCCGCCGGACCCGGTGCTGGCCGCGGCCGAACGCTCCCTGGTGGCGAAGGCCTTCAGCCGGTTGCCAGAGCGCTGGCGCGCGGTGCTGTGGCACACCGAGGTGGAGGGCAGCAGCGTCACCGAGATCGCGACCCTGCTCGGGCTCACGCCCAACGGCGTGTCCGCGCTGGCCTACCGGGCACGCGAGGGGCTGCGCCAGGAGTACCTCCAGGCACACCTGACCGAGACCCAGTCCACGGCCTGCCGGTCGGCGGTGCCGCTGCTGGGCCGGTGGACTCGAGGCGGGCTCAACCGCCGCGAGACGGCTCAGGTCGAGGCGCACCTGGACAGCTGCGGGCGCTGCCGGGGCATGGCCGCGGAGCTCACCGACCTCAATACGACCCTGCGCGCCGTGGTCGGCCCGCTGGTGCTGGGCGGTGTCGCCGCCTCGTACCTGGCCAGCACCCCGCCCGCCGCCGCGATCACCCTGGCGAAGACCAGTTGGCTGCACGCGCTCGGCTGGCACAGCGCCGCCCTGGTCACGGCGGTGGTCATCGGTGTGGTGGCCGTGGACACCGATGCCATGCTGCCCGCGATGGCCGGTCCGGACACGTCGGTCGGCGCGGGCCTGCCCCCGTTCGCGGTCAGGACGCTGCCGCCGACCAGCCCCGCGACCACGACCACCGCGGCGGCGGCGCCCGCGAACTCCCCGGGCGCGGTCGCCATCCCGCCGCGGCCCGCCGCCTTCGCCATCAAGTCCACAGTGGACAGTGTGACGCTGGTGCGCGGCGGCAGCCCGGTCGACCTGCCGATCACCTTGCACAACAGCGGTGAGCGGGCCAGCGGCGTGCTCAGCACCACCCTGGCCCTGCCGCCGGGCGTGCGGTACCGGGGTGACGGCACCTGCACCCAGCGCGACGCCGCGCTGACCTGCCGCAGCGCCAAGGGGTTGGGGCCCAACGAGTCCAGCATGCTGACCGTGCCGCTGGTGGCCGACAAGTCCGCGACCAACGGCATCATCACCGGCTCGGTCTCCGACGGGGCCGCCAGCGCGCGGCTGGGTGAGGTGCGGGTGGACGTCACGCACGTCAACCCCTGGTCGGTGCGGGCCGGTTCCATCGACGTGGCCCAGCGCATCGCCAAGTTCTGGCTGACCGTCAGCAATTCCGGGGACGCCGCGGCCGAGGCCGCCATCGAGATCAGCGGCCCGCCCGGCGCGATGTTCGAGAACCTGGACTTCCTGCACTGCACGGTGATCGGCCCGCAGATGCGCTGCAAGGCCACCGTGGCCGCGCGCGGCGAGTTCGTGACGGGTGTGTGCGTCCAGTCCTTGGTCAGTGCCCTGAGTTCGGTGCAGGTGCGGGTGGTGTCCGGCGAGGACGAGACGCGGCGCTCGTTCCCCATCGGCTTCCAGTGACCTGGCTCACATCGCACGTCCTGGCGTCATCGCGGCACCGCAATTCCATCTGTACCGCATGATGCTCCCCGAGGTCCACCTGGTCTGCGGCACGCGTCCGGAGGCCGTCAAGCTCGCCCCGGTGGCGCTGGAGCTGCTCAGCGCGGGCCGGATCCGCCCGGTGCTCGTGGCCAGCGGCCAGCACCCGGCGATGGTCCGCCAGGCGCTGGCCGCCTTCGGGCTCACCCCGGACGTGGAACTGTCGCTGCACAGGGAAACCGGCGAACAAGCCGAGCTGTACTCGGGTCTGCTGCCCGAACTGGACGGACTGTGGGCGCGCCACAGGCCCGGCGCCGTGCTCGTGCAGGGGGACACCGCCACCACCGTGGCCGCCGCGCTGGCCGCGTTCTGGCGGCGGATCCCCGTGGTGCACCTGGAAGCCGGGCTGCGCTCGCACGACATCGGCTCCCCGTTCCCCGAGGAGGCCAACCGCAGGCTGGTGAGCGTGCTGGCCGCCCTGCACCTGCCGCCCACCGACCGCGCCGCCCGGCACCTGGCCGACGAGGGCGTGCCGCAGGACAGGACCCTGGTCGTGGGCAACACGGTCGTGGACGCGATCCGCACGGTGTCCCGCCGTGGACGCGCTTTCACCGAACCGGCCCTGGTCGAGGTGGAGCGCCGCGCCCGCGCCGGGGAGCGCAGACTGGTGCTGGTCACCGTGCACCGCAGGGAGAACTGGGGCGGCCCGATCGCCTCGGTGCTGGCCAGCGTGCGCACCCTCGCACGGCGTTACCCGGACCTGGACGTGGTGCTGCCCGCACACCCCAACCCCGTGGTGTCCCAGCAGGTCCGCGAGGCGCTGCGGGATTGCCCGCGCGTGCTGGTCACCGAGCCGCTGGAGTACTCGGACCTGGCTCGGCTGCTGGGAAGTTGCACCCTGGTGCTGTCCGACTCCGGCGGCATCCAGGAGGAGGCGCCCAGTTTCGGCGTGCCGGTGCTGGTGCTGCGCGAGTCCACCGAGCGGCAGGAGGCCCTGGACGCGGGCTGCGCGCTGCTGGTGGGCACCGACGAGGAGCTGATCCTCGACGCGGCGCACCGCATCCTGAGCAGCCCCGAGGTGGCCGCCTCGATGGTCAGCGCGGGCAACCCCTTCGGGGACGGCCAGGCCGCGCGGCGCACCGAGGAGGCACTGGCCGTGCTGCTGGGGCTGGACACCCGGCTGCCCGACCGGTTCGAGCCGGGACAGCACCGTGCCCTCCTCCGGTGACGTGCTGCTGCGCTGGCGGGACCGCAGCGTCGCCAGCGGCTGGGCCTTCCCGCGCGACTGGATCCTGTGCGAGGCCGAGGACGTGGTGGACGCGCTGCTCTCCGGCGCCGACCTGACCGGTCCGCTGGGGCGGCTGGGCCGGGCGCGGGCCAGGGCGGGCTGCGACCTGCGTGAGTCCCTGCAGGACGTGACGGCGCTGTACTCGCTGGTCGGCGAGGTGCAGGTCGAGCAGGACCTGCCCATCGGCTGGCTGCGCGCGGTGGCCACCGGCTGGGCCGACGAGGCGGTGCGCGGACTGGGCCGCACCAGGGTGGACGACGGGCTCACCGGGTTGGTCACCCGCGCCTACCTGCGCACCCGGCTGGCCGAGGTGTACCAGGAGGACCAGGCCCGCGGAACGTCCACACCGGACCGTTACGCCCTGGTGGCCGTCTCGGTGGACCTGACCGAACTGCCCCGGCTGTCCCGGCTCAGCGCGCTGGTGCTGGTGGCCAACGCACTGCAACTGGTCTTCCACGCTGGGGAGACCAAGGCGCTGGTCGCCCCGGCCACGGCCGCCGTGCTGGTCCGCACCTCGGCGCTGCCCGAGGGCCGGATCAAGGACGCGCGCCAGCTCATCGCGCAGCGGCTGGCGGCCGACGGGCTGTCCGCGGCGCGGGTCCGTGCCTGGAGCCAGCGGCTGCCCGCGCGTTACGAGTCGGCCTGTGATCTGGTCAACAGCCTTCGCGGCTGAGGTTTTTCGCGCAACCGCGTCACCGCCGGCCCCGTGCTGCATCTGGAACACGTCGCACAAGTCGGTTCGATCGGAGTGGTCATGACCGTGTCACGCATCGCACGTGCGCTCAGCGGGGCGGTGTTGCTCGCGGCGGCCGGGCTGCTGCTGGCCTGGAGCGGTGTCCGCCAGTTGGAGTCCGAACTTTTCGCCGCGCTGACCCGAACCACCATCGACTCCGGCGCGTACAGCTCCTCGGACGCCGCCGTGGTCTACCTCAACGCGGGCACCAGGGGCATGTTCGGGTTGGAGATCACCTCCTCCTGCACGATCGCCTACCCGCTGGCGGGTTTCCTGCTGCTGCTGGCCTTCCTGGCCCAGGTGCCGCGCTGGTCGCTGGCCAGGGTGTGGCTGGCCGGGCTCGGCTCCACCGCGGTGCTGGTCGCGGTCAACCAGGTCCGCCTGCTCGGCATCGCCTTCGCCAGCAGGGAATGGGGCCTGCAGACCGGGTACGAGATCAGCCACCGGGTGGTCGGCACCGTGATCACCCTGGTCGGCCTGGTGCTGGCCATCGCCATCGTGTTCGCCGTGATCGGCCGGGACTCCCGCGCCGCACGGGCCGCCGCCTGAGGGAAGGACTGAGCTGATGTACACCGTGGGACCCATCACGATCGGCGGTACCGGGGCCGGACTCGCCACGGCCACCCTGGCCGCCACCGGGGTCAACTCCCTGTCCATCGGCATGGGCGGCGCGATCCTGCTGATCACCGGCGCGGTGCTGGTGCGGGCCGGGTCGATGAAGCGGCGGCGGGACAAGTGATCAGCGTCGTCTCCGGCGTGGTCATCGCCATCGGGCTGTGCTACTTCCTGCTGGCGATGGTGCTGGGCATGCGCTACGCCCGCGTGCAGCGCCGCGAGCACGAGCGCACCCGGCGTGCGGGCGTCGTGCCGCACGCCCCGCGCATGGAGCTGTACTTCCTGGTGCCCTGCCTGAACGAGGAGCGGGTCATCGGGGACACCGTGCGCACCCTGCTGCGCGAGGCCCCCGGCTCACGGGTCGTGGTGATCGACGACGGCTCTGACGACGACACGGTCGGCCAGGCCCGTGCCGCGGGCGGCGGGCAGATGCTGCTGGTGCGCCGGATCCTGCCCGACGCGCGCAAGGGCAAGGGCGCCGCGCTCAACCACGCGTACCGGCACGTGATGGCCGATGTGCGCAAGCGCGGGCTGGACCCGGAGAAAGTGCTGGTGTGCGTGATGGACGCGGACGGACGCGTCTCGGCAGGCGCGATCCCGCACGTGCTGCGGCTGTTCAGTGACTCGACGGTCGGCGGTGCGCAACTCGCCGTGCGCATCCGCAACCGCGACTCGTTCATCACCCGCATGCAGGACGTGGAGTTCTGGTCGGTGGCCGCCATCGCCCAGTACGGCCGGTCCTACACCCGCTCGGTCAGCCTCGGCGGCAACGCCCAGTTCACCCGGCTGTCCGCGCTGATCGACCTGGGCCGCGACCCGTGGTCCAGCTCGCTCACCGAGGACCTGGACCTCGCGCTGTGCCTGATGGCCAAGGGCTGGGCGCTGGTCACCACCCCGCACGCCTGGGTGGAGCAGGAGGCCGTGGACACCTGGCGGCGGCTGATCCGCCAGCGGACCCGGTGGTACCAGGGCCACATGATGTGCATCAACCGGCTGCCCGCGGTGTGGCGCTCCACCAAGCTTTCGCACATCGCCGCGCTGGAGGCCTCCCTGTACGTGCTGATGCCCTGGGTCACCGTGCTGCCCTGGTCGCTGATCTTCCACTACACCCTGTTGCAGACCGTTTTCGTGTGGAGCTACGTGGGCACCGACCAGTTCCTGGGCTCCACCGGGCTGTCCCGCGTGCTGTTCGTGCTCGTCTGGTACCTGCTGTCCTTCCTGCCGCACATCGTGGCCGGGTACGCCTACTCGCGGCGCAGTTCCGGCACGAGCCGGTTCAAGGCCGTGCTGTACGGACACGCCCTGGTGGCCTCGGGCTACGTGACGATCGCCGCCGCGTGGAGCGCCCTCGCCAAGATCATCGAGGGCTACTCGGGCTGGGCCAAGACAACGCGCAGCGCGGTGCAGGCCCCCGCCCGCTCGGAGGCGGCATGATCGGACTGCTGATCGCGCTGGCCGCCGTGCTCTTCGGCGCCGCGCTGCTGGCCGCCTGCTTCGGCCTGCGCAGGCGCTCCGACGTGGTCACGGCCGTGCTGGTGCTGTTCTTCCTGGCACTGGCCACGCTCGGCAAGCTGCTCGGCCTGCTCGGCGGCCTGCGCTCCGAGCCGATGTTGTTGGCAGCACTGGGTTTCTGCGTCGCCGCCGCGATCGTCGCGCTGTTCGTGCCGATGGCCAACCGCGGGTTCATGGCCACGCTGCGGCTGTTCGCCCCGCCCTACCCCAACGCGCTGCACGCCCCGCTGGTGTGGATCGCCGCCCTGGGCGCCATGCTCGCGCTGGGCTACCGGTTGTTCGTCGCGGTCCGGTTGCCGCCCAAGGACTACGACTCGATCTTCTACCACCTGGTGAGCGTGTCCCAGTGGGTGCGCACCGGCTCGCTGTCCCGCCCGTTCCTGGACCTGGCGGGCACCAACCCCTACACCGTGATCTGGGCCGACTCGTACCCCAAGGACGCCGAGCTGATCTCCACCTGGAGCGCGGTGTTCCGGGGTGACCTCCAGTACACGCAGGTCACCCAGCTGGCCTTCGCCGTGCTGCTCGGCTTCGCCGGGTACGGGCTGGGCCGCAGACTCGGCGCCAGCGCCGCCTGGTCGGTGCTGGCCGCCTGCACCGTGATCACCATCCCGGCCGCCCTGCTCCAGTTGGACACCAACTACGTGGACGTGGCGATGTGCGCCGCCGTCGTGGCCGGTGCCCAGTTCGCCGTTGCCGCACTAGGTATTGGTGGCGGTGACCGTCCACTGTGCACCGGAACCGGCAACTACGCGCTGCTGTCCGGCCTGAGCTTCGGCCTGGCCGCGGGCATCAAGGCCACCGGGGCCGCCTTCGGCGGGGTCACCCTGCTGGTCGTCCTGGTCTTCGCCATGCTGCACGTCCGCTGGCACAACCTGCGCCAGCGCCCCGGCGAGGGCATCGGCCTGGACCGCTGCGCCTCACGCCGCGCCACCCGCCTCGCCCTGGCGATGGCCGTGCCGCTGCTGCTGTTCGGCTCCTTCTGGTACCTGCGCACCTGGTGGCACTGGGGATCCCCGTTGTGGCCCATGGCCTTCGGCCCGATGCCCGGCCCGATCGACCCGACCTACTTCTACCAGACGGTGAACCTGCCCGAGGCCTGGCAGACCGACCCGGCCCCGCTGGCCGCCGTCAAGATGTGGGGCTCGGCCGTCACCGCACCCTTCCAGCCCTGGAACCTGCTCTACCAGCAAGGCGGGCTCGGCGTGGTGTGGCTGTTCCTGGCCCTGCCCGCGCTGCTGTGGCTCTACGCGAGGCCGAGCAGGCACCGTGACGCCGCAGTCGGCCTGCTGCCGTTGGTCCTCGCCTCGTTCGTGGCCGGTTCCTACGTCGTGCCACGTTTTTCGCTGCCACTGGCCGTCGCGGGCACCGTCGCACTCGCCGTGCTGGCCACCTCGCTGCGTGCCCCCGCCTTCTCGGACAGCGCACGTCACCGGCTGCGCCAGGAGCCCAAGCTCTCGGCGAAGGCCAAGTCCGCACTGGCCTCCGTGCTCGCCGGCCTCGCCGTGCTGGGGCTGACCTTCAACGCCTCGTGGGCCACCACGGCGGGCAACTGGGACGTCACGCCCGGAAAGCGCTCCGCGGGCGACGTGATCACCGCCGCGGTCGCCCCGGCCGAGCAGCGCCAGAAGATCTCCTACTGGGAGCAGTCCCAGCGGCTACAGGACAAACTCGTCGGCCACGCGCCCGTTGCGTTCCTGGAGAACGCCCCGCTCTGGCAGACCCTGACCACCACCGGCCTGGACATGCGGCGCGCGCTCTCCGTACTGCCCGCGGTGTCCAGTGTGGACCAACTGGCCAAGTCACTGCACGAGCGCGGACTGCGCTACGTGTACCTGTCCCAGGACTCCCCGGACCTGGTGTCGCAGCTGAAGTCGCCGACCGGCGGGCAGCGGTTCCGCCCCGTCTCCGACATCGACCGCGGCCAGGTCTACGAGCTGATCGATCCCCGAGGTGACCAGTCATGACCAGCGCTGTGCCCCAGCAGCTCGCCCCCGTCCAGCCACTGGCGGGCCGGGTCGCCCCGCCCCGCGTGCTCGTGGTGGGCCGCGCCCCGCTGACCGCCGAGGGCATCGCCCGCGTGCTCGAACGCGCCACCGGCGTGGTCCTCGCCGGGGTCACCTGCTCCATGTCCGTGGCGGTCAACATGATCGCCATGCGACACCCCAGCATGGTGGTGCTCGACGAGCAGATCGACCCCAGCCTGTGCTCGGTGACCCGGTTCGCGTCCCGGCACGGGGTCGGCGTCGTGCTCGTGCTCGGGCCCAGCGGCCCGCCCACCGTGCGCGCCTCGCTGGGCAGGCGGGCCGGGGCCAACGCCGTGGTCTCCAGCACCGTCGCGCCCGCCGAACTGCTCGACGCCATCCGGCACACCGCCGCTGGCCGGCCGTTCGTGACGCCCGAGCTGCGCACCGGCAGGCCCGTGCGGCTCGCCGGGCTCGGTGGACCGGGCGGCGCCCTGTCCCCGCGCGAGTCCGAGGTGCTGCACCTGATCGCCGAGGGCATGGACAACCACGGCATCGCCGCCGCGCTCGGCGTCTCGCTGGAGACCGTGCGGACCCACGTCAAGAACACCGCCCGCAAGCTCGGCGCCCGCGACCGCTCCCAGGTCGTGGCCATGGCCTACAAGTCCGGCTTCGTCGACCGCTTCACCCGGTGAGCGCCCTGGTGCCATGAAAGTGCCGTTCGAGGCATCTAACGCCACGAACGGCACTTTCATGGCGCGGGTCACTCGGCGGTGATCGGGTCCTTGCGGAAGCGGCGGTAGAGGCCGAAGCCGACCAGTCCGGCGAGGGCGGCGCCACCGGCGCTCATGGCTACGCCGTCACCGAGCGGCACCGGGGGCTTGGGCACGTTGGGGCCGCAGGTGGTCTTGGCGAACTCCAGGGAGACGCCCTTCTCACCGAGCACGTTGACCGACAGGGCGGTGACGGTGATGACCCCCTCCTTCTCGGTCTGCTTGTTGATCAGGACCTCGCCCAGCCCACCAGGCAGTTGCACCCCGGTCTGCTTGCCGGGCCGCACCTCGACGGGCACGTCGACCAGCGGGGCACCGGGCAGCAGCGCCACCCTGACGTGCACACTGGCCAGGTTGAAGGTGCCCTTGAGGTCACCGCCGTCAGCGGTGCAGCCCACGTCGAGCGAGGCCTCGGTGATCTCCACGCGGGGGCCGCCCGGGATGCCCACGGTCAGCTTGGCGTCGGCGTAGTTCACGTCCGCCTTCGAGTACCCCTTGGCGGTGTCCCCGCTGGCCGCCGCGCCAAGGCCGACCAGGTCCAGCCGGGCGATACCCAGGTCGACGGTGGGCTGGGTGATCTTGCCGCCCGGCGGGTACTCCACCTGCACGGGGCTGATCGCGGTGCCCAGCACGGAGCCGCGGATCACCTCCGCCTTGGCGTAGGCCTTGCCGGTCTCCTCGGCGAACGCGGGGGCGGCTCCGACCACCAGCCCGAGCCCGGCCACCCCGGCCGCGGCCAGCGCCCTGCGCGCAATCCTTGATCGCACTCCGATCTCCTTCCTCACCTGGGGAGCCCGCCGCGACGCGAGGGGCACGGCAGCAACCCTCGGTGGCGCGAACGTGTTGTGGGAAGCCAGGAAGGGGACAACACCCCAGCACGGTGAGCGGTGCTCACCCAGCGGGGGGAGTCGCGGGAATTTCCCGTTGTGGCGGCGTAATGGCGGGCGCCCAGCCTCATCTACGCCGCATCGAACAGTACTGGCACTGGAAGGGGTTGGCCATGGTCGACCGGGATCCCGTTGTCGTCGTGCACACCGCGATCGCGGACGCGCTGGGCCTGGAGCCCGAGGAGGTCAGCGGTCCCGCCACGCTGATCAACGACCTCGGCGCCGAGTCCATCGACCTGCTGGACATCCTGTTCCGGCTGGAGCGCGGCCTCCAGGTCAAGATCGAGGCCGCCGAGCTCGCCGAGTACGTGCAGGGCGGCATCCCGGACGAGGAGTTCGGCGACGAGAGCGAGATCGTCACGGCGGCGGGGCTGGCGCAGCTCAAGCTGGTGATGCCGCAGATCGACACGGCCGCGCTGGTGGGCAGGCTCAAGGCCGACCAGGTGATGGGCCTGTTCACCGTGGACAACCTCGTGCGACTCGTGCTGGCCAGGCTCTCGGCCGAGGTGGTGCGGTGAACTTCCACCTGGTCGACCGGATCGACCTGATCGAGCCGAGGCGGCGGGTGCTCGCGTGCAAGCTCACCTCGTTCGCCGAGCAGTACTGGCGCGACGACGGCCGCGGCGTGGAGATGCCGCCCGCGCTGGTCCTGGAGGCCCTGTGCCAGGCGGGGAACTGGCTGGTGCTGGCCTCCACCGGGCTGTCCCGCAGCGCGGCGCTGCTGTCGGTGGACCGCACCAGGTTCGGCGCTCCGGTGCGGCCCGGCGACGTCCTGGTGCTGGACGGGGTAGTCGAGTCCTTCGGCGCCGACACCGCCGCCATCTCCGGCACGGTCCGGGTGGACGGCCAGGAGGTGCTGGCCGCCGACACGATCCTGTGCGCGCTGATCCCCAGCGAGGAGTTGGACGATCCGGCCGCGCTGGGGTGCCGCCTCGAAGCGCTGACCGGTGGTGCCCGGTGAGGCGCGTGGCGATCACCGGCGTGGGCGCGGTCACCCCGCTGGGGCTGACGGCGGAGTCCACTTGGGACGGACTGCGGGCGGGCCGGTGCGGGATCACCGGGTTGGACACGTTCGACGCGCGGACCTTCCCGGTGCGGATCGCCGGTCAGGTAAGAGGATTCGACCCGGAGTCGGCGATCCCCGCCGACCACTCGCGGCGGCACCTTTCGCGTGCCGCCCAGTTCGGGGTCGCCGCGGCGTACCAGGCCCTGGACGACGCTGGCGCCGACTGGTGGCTGGTGCCGCCGCACCGGCGAGGCGCCGCGGTCGGTGCGACGGTGGGGCGGCCGGAGTTGCAGGACCTGGTCGACATGTCGCACCGGCTGGCCACCACTGGGGAGTTGCCGAGGCAGGCGCCAGGCGAGGTGTTGCGCAGGGAACAGAACCTTGGCGTGCGCTCCATCGCGCTCGCTGGGGACTGCCGTGGGCCGGTGCTCAGTCTCAGCACGGCTTGCGCAGGTGCCGGGCACGCCATCGGCGAGGCGTTTCGGTCCATTCAGGACGGTGACTGCGACCTGGCGCTGGCGGGCGGGTTCGACGCGCTCACCACGTGGATGGACGTACTGGGCTTCACCCTGCTCGGGGCGCTGAGCCCGGACGGGTGCCGACCGTTCGACGCGACCCGCTCGGGCTTCGTGCTCGGTGAGGGCGCGGTGCTCGTCGTGCTGGAGGAATGGGACACCGCCCAGGCCCGTGGCGCACGTGTGCACGGCGAACTCGTCGGCTACGGCAGCTCGCTCAACGCGTACCGGCTCACCGACTCCCCGCCGGACGGCGGCGGCGCGATCAGTGCGATGAGCAGCGTGCTGGCCGAGGCCGGGCTCGCCCCGTCGGAGATCGACTACATCGCGGCGCACGGCACCGGGACGCGGGGCAACGACCTGAGCGAAACCGTTGCCATCAAGCAGGTGTTCGGCCGGACGCGGGTGCCGGTCAGCTCGCCGAAGTCGATGACCGGGCACCTCACCTCGGCGGCTGCCGGGGTCAACCTGTTGGCGGCGCTGGGCGCGATCCGGACTGGGATGCTGCCGCCGACGATCAACCTGCACACCCCGGACCCGCGCCTGGACCTGGACCACGTGCCGCTGCGCGCAAGGCCGCACCCGGTGCGAGCCGCGCTGGTCAACGCCTTCGCCTTCGGTGGCAGCAACGCGTGCCTGGCCGTGCGGCGGGCCGCATGACCCCGGTGGACAAGGTGATCGCGCTGGACCCCGGCGAGCACGCCATGGCCGTGCGCAACGTGGCGTCCACATTGGACGTGTTCCGCTCGCACTTCCCGCGCCGCCCCGTCCTGCCCGGGGTGCTGATCCTGGACGACATGGTGGCCGTGGCCAGGCTGGCGCTCGGCGAGGTGGACGGCCGGTGGACGCTGGTGCGGGCGGATCGCCTGCGCTACCGGCACTTCGTGCGACCGGGGCAGGCCATGGGCATCCGGGTGGACGTGGTCGGCATCGCCGGGGACACGGCTACCTGCCGCGCCGCGGTGTCGGTCGGCGACCGGGTGGTCACGACGGCGGACGCGCTCGTCCTGCGCCGGGAGGTGCGATGAGAGCCGTTGCGGTGACGGGGATCGGGCTGCTGACCCCGCTGGGCCCTGGCACCGCCGAGACCTGGAAGCGGCTGCTGGCCGGTGACTCGGCGATCGGCCCGATCCGCTCGTACGACCCGAGCCCGTTCCACTGCCAGCTCGGAGCGGAGATCGCCGAGTTCGATCCGGAGCGGTTCGCCAGTCCTCGCCTGCTGCGCACGACCACCCGCAACGACCAGTTGGCCATCGCCGGTGCGGTGCTGGCCGTCGAGGATTCCGGTGTGGACACCACTGCGGTCGACCTCGATCGGTTCGCGGTGTTCGTGGGCGGTGCGAAGGAGATCTCGCGGCCCGAGGACCTGATGACCGCCAGCCTGTCGGCACGGCGCGAGGACGGCACGGCCGACCACGGACTGCTCGGACGCAACGCGCGCTCGGCCTTCTCGCCGAGGTTCTACCTCGAAGGGCTCCAGTCGGCCTCGCTGTTCTACCTGTCCTCGATCTTCGGAGCGCGCGGGCCAAGCACGTACTTCCACGGCACGGCCGACGCCAGCGCGTGGGCGGTCGCCCGCGCGTACCGGTCCATCGCGCGCGGTGAGTCCGACCTGGCGATCGCCGGTGGCGCCGACGACGCCGTGTCCTGGTGGTCAATGTCCAAGATGGACGGTCTCGGCCTGATCGCCTCGAACGGCGAGTTCCGTCCGTACGACGTGCGGCGCAGCGGGACCGTACTGGGGGAAGGTGCGGCGTTCCTCGTGCTGGAGTCCGAGGAGTCGGCCCGGCGGCGAGGCGCACACGTCTACGCCACGGTGCGGGCGGCCAGCACGACCTTCGACCCGCACGGGTTGGCCACCCCCGACCCGACTGGCGCCCCGTTGGCCGACGCCCTGCGCCGCGTGGCGGATCCGTCCGAAGTGGACTACGTGGCCACGCACGGCTCGGGCACGCCGCTCGGCGACGTCAGCGAGGCGCGGGCGCTGCGCGAGGTTTTCGGCGAAACGGGGTACTGCGCCAGCAGCGTCAAGCCCGCTACCGGTCACCTCACGGCCGCAGCCGGTGCGCTGAACGCGGCGGTGTGCGCGCTGGCGGTCGACGCCTCGGCGGTGCCGCCGCTGCTCAACCTGGAGCGTGTCGACGTGGACTGCGCCGCGCCATGGGTCCTCGGCCAGGCAAGGGAGTTGCGGGTGCGCACGGCGGTCGCACTCGCGCGCGGCCTGCTGGGGCAGCAGGTCGCCGTCGTACTCGGTCGGGCAGCACAGAGGAGCAGGACATGACGATCGCCGTGGTGGGCACCGGGGCCGTGACGGCACTCGGCCCCAGCGCCCAGGATCTGTGGCAGGGCGCGCGCTCCGGGCGCGTGGCCATCGGCCCGGTCCGCGGGCTGCCCATGCAGGAGTACCGCACGCGGGTCGCGGGCGAGGTGGCCGAGATCCCGTTCAGCGGCACAGGATGTCGCGACCGAGCACTGGAACTGGCCATCGCGGCGGCGCACGAGGCGCTCGGTGACCTGCCTCGATCCGTTCCGCCCGAGCGCTGCGGCATCGTGCTGGGGACCTGCAACGCCGGGGTGATCAGCGCCTGGCAGTGGCTCAAGGCCACGGTGTCCGGCGAGTACGTGGACCCGCGTCTGGTGGCGGGCAGCACCCCACAGGCGCTCGCCGAGGCGCTCGCGGTCCACTTCAGCTTCCAGGGCCCGGTGCTCGCCGTGAACACCGCCTGCGCCTCGGGCACCAACGCGATCGGCCTCGCCGCCGACCTGATTCGCCTGGGGCGGGCCGACTTCGTGCTCGCCGGTGGCACGGACGGGCTGTCCGAGGTGGCGTTCGCCGGGTTCGACGCGCTCGGCTCGCTCTCCGAACAGGCCGCCGCCCCGTACTGCGGCAGCAGGTCCGGCCTGTCCCTTGGCGAGGGCAGCGGCATGGTGGCCCTGGCCAGTCCCGTGCTGGCCCAGGACTCCAGATGGCCGGTGCTCGCCGAGGTGCTGGCCTACGGGCTGTCCGCCGACGGCTACCACGTGACGGCGCCGCGTCCGGACGGATCCGTTGCCGCACAAGCGATGCGTTCCGCCCTCGCCCGAGCGGGCGCCCGCACCTCGAAGGTGGGGTACGTCAACGGGCACGGCACGGGCACCGGCAGGAACGACAGCGCCGAGACCAAGGCGATCCGGCTGGCGTTCGGCGCCCACGCGGACCAGTTGCTGGTGAGTAGCACCAAGTCGGTGATCGGCCACCTGCTCGGCGCGGCCGGGGCGGTGGAGGCGATCGTCACCGTGCGGGCACTGGCCGAGGGCGTGGCCCCGCCGACCGCGGGCTACACCCGGCACGACCCGGACTGCGACCTGGACTACGTCGCCGGTGACGCGCGGCGGTTCGAGGCCGACCTCGCCGTGTCGAACAGCTTTGCCTTCGCTGGCGCCAATGCCTCGGTCGTGCTGGCGAAGCCGGGCAGTTGGCGGGTCCCCGAACCCACAGCCGACCGCGTGGTGATCACTGGCATGTCGGTGATCACGCCTGCTGGCAACGAGATCGAGTCCGCGTGGCAGGCGCTGCGCCGCGGAGTTCCCGTCCGGTCCGGGGTGCGGGTCGACCCCGATCCGCACCTGGACCGCCGTGCACGCCGCAGGATGGACCGGCTCGCCGTGTTCAGCGTGATCACCGCGGCCAGGGCCCTCGCCAGTGCGGGGATCACTGACCCGGAGTCCGCCGGGATCGTGTTCGGCACCGGCAACGGGCCCATGGAGGCCATGGCGGACTTCGCCCTGCCGCTGCTCGCCGAGGGCCGGTCCGCCGCGAACCCCGGCGTGTTCCCCAACACCGTCTACAACCAGGCCGCCGGGCAGGTCGCCAAGCACCTGGGCCTGCGCGGGCCGACCAGTACCCTGTCGGTCGGTCACGCCACAGGCGCCGCGGCGATCAGCTACGCCGCCGACCTGGTGGCGACCGGCCACGGCGACACGCTGCTCGTCACCGTCACCGACACGGTGTCCGCCGAGGTCGTGCAGGCCTACGCGGACAACGGTCTGCCGCCGACCTGCCTGCTCGCGGAGGGCAGCGTCACACTGGTTCTGGAGCGACGATCCACGGCGCTGGCCCGCGGTGCCACGGTCCTGGCGGAACTGCTCGGGTCCGGCACGGCCTTCGACGGCAGGCCGAGGCGTCCCTGGGACCCGCGCGGTACCGGTCTGGAGCGGGCCATGCACAACGCCATGGCCGACGGGGACAGCAAGCCGGAGGAGATCGACACCTTGTGGCTCAACGCCTGCGGGCTGGCGTGGGCGGACCGCGCCGAGCAGCGGGCGGTGCACCGCGTGTTCACCGAGCAGCCCACCACGTACGAGCCGAAGCGCGTGCTCGGTGAGCCAGCAGGGGTCGGCGGGGCGCTGAGCACGGCGCTGGCCGTGCACGGGTTGGCGGGCGGGACCGCGCTGGTGAACAGCTCCTCACTGGGTGGGACCCACGTGAGCCTGCTGCTGGGAGCGGACCGATGACCGCGCTGGCGGGCCAGGTCGCGCTGGTCACGGGCGGCTCGCGGGGCATCGGCGCGGCCGTGTGCCGGGCGCTGGCCGCCGACGGGGCCGCGGTGGCCGTCAACTACCGAACGTCCGAAGTGGACGCTCACAAGGTCGTCGACGAGATCGTGGCGGAGGGCGGCCGGGCGCTGGCCTTCGGCGCGGACGTGGCCGACGCCGAGGCGGTGCGGGCCATGACCCGCCGCGTGCTGGACGAGCTCGGCGGACTGGACGTGCTGGTCAATAACGCCGGTGTGGCAAGGGACGGCCTGCTGCACACGATGGCCCCGGAGGACTGGATCCCGGTGATGCACACCAACTTCGGCGGGGTCTTCAACTGCACCACCAGCGTGCTGCCGCACTTCATGGCCAAGGGCTCCGGCGTGATCGTCAACGTGTCCTCGGTGCTGGGGGAGCGGGGCTGGGTCGGCACGGCCAACTACGCCGCGTCCAAGGGAGCGATCAACGCCTTCACCCTCAGCTGCGCCGTGGAGCACGCCCGGTTCGGGGTGCGGGTCAACGCGGTGCTGCCGGGCTTCACGCCCACCGACCTGGTCGGTGATCTCGCCGGGGGTGAGGCCGCGCGGGGGATCCGGCGCCAGGTCCCGATGCGGGCACTGGCCGGGGTCGAGCAGGTGGCCAAGGCCGTGCGCTTCCTCAGCGGCCCCGAGTCGGACTACCTGACCGGCGCGCTCGTGCCGGTGGACGGCGGCGCCACGGCCGCGCTGGGCCTGGGCAGGCCGCGGTGACCGACTACGACGCCGTGGTGGTCGGTAGCGGGCTCGGCGGCTTGACGGCAGCAGCTTTCCTTGCCAGGGCGGGACTTCAGGTGCTGGTGGTGGAGCAGGGCGACGGCCCCGGCGGGTACGCGCACGCCTTCACCCGCGAGGGCCGGTACTTCGACCCGGCGATCCACGTGGTGCCGGGCGCCAACGAGGGCGGCACGATCGACACCGTGCTGCGGCACCTGGACGTGCGGGACCGTTGCCAGTTCGTGGAATCCGACCTGCTGTACCGGGCGGTGGTCGGCACGCACCGGTTGGACGCGCCGTTCGGAGCTGAGGCGTTCATCGAGTCGCATGTGCGGGCCTTTCCCCACCAGGCGACGGGAATCCGCGAGTTCTTCCGGCTCTGCGAACGGTTTCTGGCCGAGGCGCACCAGGTCCCGCTCAAGCTCTCGCTGCGTGAACTCGGTGAGGCGGTGGAACGGTTCCCGGTGCTGTTCGCGCACCGTTCGGCCACACTGGCACAGGTCGTCAACCGGTACATCACCGACCCGGCCTGCGCCGCCGTGTGCACCGCGAGTTGGCCGTACATGGGATTGCCGCCCTCGCTGCTGTCCTTCGAACTGTTCGCCCGCTTCCTGTTCACCCAGATGCACGGTCTGTACCACTGCGTCGGCGGCTTCCAGCGACTGGTCGACGCGTTCACCGCGGCGATCACTCGCGACGGCGGCAAGCTCGTCTACGGCAAGGCGGTGCAACGGGTTCTGCTCGAACAGGAACGGGTCGCCGGTGTCGTGCTCGATGGCGGTGAGGTCGTTCGCGCGCCGGTCGTCGTGTCCAATGCGGACGCTCGGCAGACCTTCCAGCACATGGTGGGCCTGGAACACCTGCCCACGCGGTTCGTGCGCCGACTGAACTCGCTGCAACCCTCCCTGTCGATGTTCGTGCTCTACCTGGCCACCACCAACGACTTGACCGGTGGCACGCATGAGACCTTCGTCTTCGACAGTGCCGACCACGACAGCACCTTCCGCGCCTTCGAACGCGGTCAGGCCCCGGCCACGGTCGTGGCAGCCCCGACCCTGCTCGATCCTTCCCTTGCCCCGCAAGGCGAACACCTGATCACTTCGACCGCGCTGGCGCCCTTCGAACCGGGCACGCCGTGGCCGCAACTGCGCCCCGTGCTGACCGAGCGGTACCTGGACCTGGTGGAGCGGGTCTACCCGGGCACCCGCGAGGGGCTGACCTTCGTGTCCAGCTCGACCCCGCTGACCTTGCGGCGGTACACCGGCAACGACCGCGGGGCCGCGTACGGCTGGGAGAACACACCCAAGCAGGCCGGGAGCAAGAGGTTGAGCTACCAGACGCCGATCCCCGGACTCTACCTGGCCGGGCACTGGGCACAGGCGGCCAGCGCGCTGCGCGTGATCGTCTCCGGCGGGCACGCCGCGCAACAGGTGCTGCGTGACGCCGGGCGGACCGAGTGTGGACCCGAGTTGTGAGAGGACACGACATGCAGGACCTGGGCCAGCGGGCTCGGTGGATCACCGACCAGCTGTTCAACCTCGGCAACCTCGATGCGGCGCGGACCTGTGCGCCGGACTTCCTCGGGCACCTGCCGGACTATCCCGACGCCCACGGCCCGGACGGGCTCGCCGAATTCGTGCGCGGGCTGCGCACCTCGTTCCCGGACTTCGGGCACAAGGTGCACGTCAGCGTCTGGGAGGGCGACCAGGTCTTCCTGCGCTCCAGCCTGACCGGCACCCAGCGCGGCGAGTTCCTCGGCATACCGCCGACCAACCTGCCCGTGCTGATGTCGGAGATGCTCTGGCTGCGCTTCGACGCCGACGGGCGGCTCGCCGAGCTGTGGCGGGAGACCAACCCGGTGGCCGCCCTGGACCAGATCGGCGTGGTGCCGCCGGACGGGGTGGGCCCGGCGGGCCGGTTCGGGCACACCCTGAAGACCGTGGCCAGGCTGGCGGCACTGACCGCTCGGCAACAGCTCGCACAGCGGAGGTCGGCATGAGCCAGGAGCAGTTCTTCCGGGAGCGGGTGATCGAGTTCGTGAACCGCTCGTGGAGCGTGGCCGATCCTGCCGCGCTGGACACGCTGGGGGAGCTGGTGGCACCCGGCGTGCGGTTCACCATCGGCAGCCGGGCGGAGGTGAGCACGCTGGCGCAGTTCCAGGCCCTGGTGCGGCAGATCAAGGTTGGGCAGCCGGACCTGGACTACCGGATGGTGGACATGGTGGTGCAGGGCAACCTGATCGCGTACCGGCTGATCGTCACCGGCACGCACCTTGGCATGTTCGCGGGGGTCTACCCGCCCACCGGCAGGAGGCTCACGCTCAGCGCGATGGTGCAGGTCCGCCTGGACGAGCAGGGGTGCCTGGTCGAGGCGTGGCAGGAGGGCGACTTCCTCGGCGTCCTGGCACAGGTCGGCGCCATCCCGCCCACCGGGACCGGACCGCTGGGCCAGGTGCTGCACTCGGCGCGCACCTCCTGGCGCCTGGCCAGGGCGGGCCGGTGACCCGGCTCGTGCCCGGTCCGCGCGGGCTGCCGCTGCTCGGGTCGGGGCCTGACCTGGTCCGCGACCTGGTGGGCACCTTCACCCGCGGCTGGCGTGAGCACGGTGACGTGGTGCGGTTCCGAGTGCCGGGCAAGGAGCTGTTCCTGCTGGTGGACCCGGAGCACGTCAAGCACGTGCTCGCAGACAACCAGCCGATCTACCCCAAGGACCCGCAGTCGGTGGGCAAGTTCGAGGAGTTCGTGGGCCAGGGCCTGTTCACCTCCAACGGGGAGTTCCACTTCCGGCACCGCAGGCTGGCCCAACCGGCCTTCCAGGGCACGCGCATCGCCGGGTTCGCCCCGGACATGGTCGCCGCCGCCGAGGACCTGGTGCGGGACTGGCGGCCGCTGGCCTGGAAAGAGTCCACAGTGGACATCGTGCCGGAGATGATGCGACTCGCGCTGACCATCGTGATGCGCACCCTGTTCAGCACCGACGTGTCCGCGCAGGCCGGGCACATCGCCGCCGCCGTGCGCACCTGCAACGCCTACACGAACCTGCGCCTACAGCGGTTCGTGGAGCTGCCCCGGATCGGTCCGAGCCGCCGCCGCAGGGAGTTCGCCGCCGCCCGCGCCCGGCTCGACGAGTTCGTCTACGCCCTGGTGGCCCGGCGCCGCGCCCAGGGCACCGACTCCTCTCGGGACCTGCTCTCGCTCTACCTGGCCGCCCGCGACGAGCAGAGCGGCTACCGGATGAGTGACCGCCAGCTGCGCGACGAGGTCGTCACGATCTTCCTCGGCGGTTACGAGACGACCGCGCTGTCACTGGTGTGGACGTTCTGGCTGCTGGCCAGGCACCCCGATGTCGAGCGGCGGGTCCGCGCCGAGCTGGAGCACGTGCTGGGCGGCCACGAGCCGACGGCCGCCGACCTGCCCCGCCTGGAGTACCTGCGCGCGGTCTACGCCGAGGCACTGCGGCTCTACCCTCCTGTGTGGACGTTGTCCCGGACCCCGTTGCGGGAGGACGTGATCGGTGGCTACCGGGTGCCACGCGGCGCGCAGGTGTTCATCAGCCCGTACCTGGTGCACCGGCACCCTGGGCACTGGCCGGACGCCGAGCGCTTCGACCCGGACCGGTTCCTGGGCAAGCGGCCCGGCGGCTGGGCCTACCTGCCGTTCGCGCGCGGCCCACGCGTGTGCCCCGGCTCGTCCATCGCCTGGCTGGAGGGCCCGCTGGTGCTGGCCACGATCCTGCGCAGCTACCGGCTGACCGTGCCGCCGACGCACCAGGTCCGGCCCAGGTCCAACGTGTTCCTCTACCCCAGCGGAGGCATGCCCATGCGGATCGAGGAGGTCGAGCCGTGACCCTGCCACCCGGCCCACGTGGTCACTTCCTGCTCGGCTCGGCGCTGGGCTTCCGCCGCGACCCGCTGGGCACCTTCGAGCGGGCCTGGCGCGAGCACGGCCGCCTGGTCCGGTTCCGCGGTCCGGTCGAGGTCTACCTGGTCACCGACCCGGCACACCTGGAGCGGATCCTGGTGTCCAATGTGGACAACTACCCGCACCCCGCCGACTTCGACCGCAAGGTGGGGGCCTTCGTGGGCCGTTCGCTGGTCACGACGAACGGTACCGAGTGGGAGCGGCACCGCGCTGCCGTGGAGCCCGCGTTCCGCCGTGAGCCGCTGCTGGGGTACGGGCAGGTCGTCACCGAGCGCAGCACCGCCATGCTGGACCGCTGGCAGGCCGCGCGCGGGCCGTTCGACCTCGGCGCGGAGATGCGCGTGCTCACCCTGGACGTGTTGGCGCGCAGCCTGTTCGACGCCGAGTGGTCGGAGCAGGCGCCCGAACTGGCCGAGGCCGTTCGCGTGGGCATGGAGTACCTCAACCAGGAGCTGATCTCCGTGCTGAGCCTGCCCGAGTGGCTGCCGACTCCGCGCAACCTGCGCCTGCGCAAGGCCCGTGCCCGCCTGGACCGTTCTGTGTACGCGCTGATCGCCGAGCGGCGCCGTACCGGAGGCAGCGACCTGCTGTCCATGCTGCTGTCCACTTCGGACAAAGAGGTTCGGGACCACGTGGTGTCGATGTTCGTGGCCGGTCACGTGACCGTGGCCGCCACACTCACCTGGGCGTTCACCGCGCTGTCGCGGGAAGTTGAGGTGGTGGAGCGGATCCGCGCTGAACTGTCCGAAGTGGTCGGTTCACGGCCGCCCACTGGCGCTGATCTTCCGCACCTGAGGTACCTGCGCATGGTGGTGCAGGAGGTGTTGCGGCTGTACCCGCCGCTGTGGCAGGTGCCGCGCACGCCGGTCCGTGCCGACGAACTCGGCGGCCACCGCATCCCGGCTGGGTCGTTCCTGCTGTTGAACACGTACCTGGCGCACCGTGATCCGGAGTACTGGGAGCGACCCGAGCGCTTCGAGCCGGAGCGGTTCGAGCGCGGCCGGTCCGCGCGACGGCCGCGCTTCGCGTACCTGCCCTACCTCGGCGGCCCCCGGTCCTGTGTCGGGCTGGCCCTGGCGAACCTGGAGCTGACCTTGGTACTTGCCGCTGTCCTGCAACGGTTCTCGGTGGACGTGCCCGGTCCGGTGCGGCCGAGCCCGGACCTGGTGCTGGAACCTCGCGACGTGCTGGCCTCGGTCCGGTGAGGGCGCACGTCATCGGCACGGGCGCCCACCTGCCCGGTGAGCCGATCGAGACCGCGCTGATCGAGGAACTGGCCGGGCCGCTGCCCGCCGAGGTACTGGACGGCCTGTCCGTGGACCGGCGGCACTGGATGATCGACCCGCGCACCGGTGAACACCTGGACAGCAACTCCGGCATGGCACACCGGGCAGCGCTGCGTGCGCTGGAGTCGTGCGGGGTCGAACCCGGCGAGGTCGATCTGCTCGTACTGTCCACCGGAACGCCCGACTACCCGTTGCCGCAGGTGGTCAACCTCGTGCAGGAACGCCTCGGGCTGCGGCGCTGCGCCACACTGGAACTGCGCTCCGGCGGGGCGGGGGTGGTGCAGGGCATGGACATCGCACGGATGTACCTGGAGCGCGGCGTGCACCGGACCGCCCTGGTGATCGGCAGCGAGGCCATCTCGCCGGTACTCGCTCCGGTCTACCTGGGCACCGAGCCGGAACGGATCCGCATGCGCGACCGGATGCCGATCTACATGTTCGGTGACGGCGCCGGAGCTGTTGTGCTGCGCGCCAGCGAGGAGCCGGGCGGCGTGCTCGGCGCCGCCATGTCGGCGATCGGCGGGGACCGGCCGCCGGGCATCCAGTCGATCGGTGGCGGGACCCACGCGCCGCTCCGCGCGCAGCAGGCGGCTCGGCGCCTGGTGGAGTTGAAGGTCGACGTGGTCGGCGCTGGGCAGTTCACGCCCGCGATGGTGGTCGAGGCGATCTCCGAGACGTTGGCGAGCTGCGGTGTCGCCGTGGACGACGTGGACGCGTGTGTCGTACCTGAGGGCAACGTGGGCTGGCTGCTCGATTCGCTGCACGCGGCCGGGCTGGACACCCCGCAGTGGCAGGCCCTGGACGGCCGGATCGTGGACAGCCTGCGCACCATGGGCGCCGTCGGCAGCGCAGCGGTCCCACTGTTCCTGGACGAGGCCGTGCGGAGCGGGCGGATCAGTGCCGGGGACCGCGTCATGCTGGTGGGAATCGAAAGCACGAAGTGGATCTACGCGGGGCTGGTGTTTGACGCGAGGTGAGGGGGTGGGGGGTTCTTTGGCGAGGTGAGTTCCGGGCTGGGGTGGGCGAGTCCCGGTCTCCGGCAAGCGAGTCCCGGGCTGAGGGGCGTGAGTCCCGTGTGAGGTGGGTGAGTCCCGGTGTGTGGGGTGCGAGTCCCGGTGTGAGGAGCGCGAGTCCGGGCGTCTGGGGTGCGAGTCCCGGCGTGAGAGGCGTGAGGCCTGGTGTGGGTGGGCGAGTTCCGGGCTGGGGTGGGTGAGGCCCGGCTTCTGCCGAGTGTTGGCGTTTGCGGGGTGCACACGGGGTGTGTCGGGGTTGGGGGTGTGGGGTTGGTTTGGTGCGGGTCCCTCGCGGCGGCCGTAATCGGGGTAGTCGGGCCGTGGAGGACGCCCCGATTTCGCCAGCCAGCGTAAGGCCGCCGCTACCCGCACAAAACCAACCCCGGGTTGGTGAGGGGCGTACGGGGGTTGGTGGTGGGCGGCACGCGGGGGTTGGTGGTGCGGCACGTGGGAGTTGCGGTGCGTGTCGGACGTTGAGGGGTGGTGTGTTGGACGCTGCGGGGTGGTGTGTCGGCGGCTGCGGTGCGGCGTGCTGGAGGTTCTGGGGTGGTGTGTTGGACGTTGGGGTGCGGTGTGTTCGGCGTTGCGGTGTGGTGTGGTGGACGCTGCGGGGTGGTGTGTCGGCGGCTGCGGTGCGGCGTGCTGGAGGTTCTGGGGTGGTGTGTTGGAGGTTCTGGGGTGGTGTGTCGGACGTTGGGGTGCGGCGTGTTCGGCGTTGCGGGGTGGTGTAGCGGACGTTGGGGTGCGGCGTGTTCGGCGTTGCGGTGTGTTGGAGGTTGGGGTGCGGAGTGTCGGCGGCTGCGGGGCGGCGTGTCCCGCTGACCGGAGCGCGAGTCCCGTTCTGGGGTGGGTGAGTCCCGGTGTGAGGAGCGCGAGTCCCGTTCTCGGTGGGTGAGTCCCGGGCTGGGGAGGGCGAGTCCCGTTCTCCAGCAAGCGAGTCCCGGACTGAGGGGCGCGAGTCACGGTGTCTGGAGCGTGAGTCCCGGTGTAGGAGGGCGAGCTCCGTTCTGGGATGGGTGAGTCCTGGGCCCCGGTGAGGGGTCTCGTCGACTGGCCAGGGTTGGGTTTGTGGTGCGGTCACCCACATGGGTAGGCATTGGCATGCAACGGTTTTGAGGTGGATTGGGGAGTAGAATTGTTGGTATGGCAGCGTTTGTGGACACCCCTAGCGTCACGGAGTTGTGGCGGTGGGGTGACGCGGAGCTGTTGGGGGCTATGCAGGAGGCGGAGGGTCGGCTTCGGCGGGAGTACGCGGGGTTGCTCGCGATGATCGCGGAGGCGGACGCGCGGGGTGTGGCGGAGCGGGTGGGGTATCCGAGCCTGAGTGAACTGTTGCGGAGCGTTCTGCTTGTGAGTAAGCGGGAGGCGAAGCAGAGGATTGTGCATGCGAGTGTTCCGGTGCCGGTTCCACTTGAGCCGGAGCAGTTGTCGGTGATCGACCGGGTGCTGCGGGAGTTGCCGCCACACGTGGATCAGACCGAGCGCGGGCACGCCGTGGAGGTCCTGGCGGCAGCGGCCCAGTCGCTGGACGCCTCCAACCTGGTGCCGCTGGGCCGGGAGATCGTCAACCGGCTGGACCCCGACGGGGCGCTACCGGGTGAGGACGAGCTCGCCCATCCCCGACGCGAGTTCCGGTACGACACACGGCGCGACGGGTCAGTGCGGTTCCACGGGTACCTGGACGCGGAGACCGGCGCACTGCTGGGGGCAGTCCTCAGCCCGCTGGCGAAACCACACAACGCCCACGACACACGCAGCCTCACGGAACGGCAAGGGGATGCGTTCGCGGAACTGCTGGAGACTAGCACTACGCCGACGGAGGGCGGGGAACGGCCCCACATCGCGGTGACCGTGCCGTACGAGACCCTGCGAACAGGGCTCGGCAGCGCCGAACTCAGCCCATCGGCGATCCGCCGACTGGCCTGTGACGCGAAGGTGATCCCAGTGGTACTGGGTAGCAACTCCGAACCGCTCGACATCGGGCGGATCAGCTACACCGTGCCGCCCCACCTCCGACGAGCACTGATCGTCAGGGACCAGCACTGCGCATTCCCGGGGTGCAGGCGGCGGCCGAGCACTTGCCACGCACACCACATCGTCCACTGGGCGAATGGTGGAGCGACCGCACTGTCCAATCTGGTGCTGTTGTGCGGGATGCACCACAGGCTCGTCCACCACAGTGCCTGGACAATCCACCTGGTCAACGGCAGACCGGAGTTCACTCCGCCGAGCTGGCTCAGGCGAGGGCGGAGTCCCGGTTGGTGCTCCGACCAGAGCGCATGATCGCCACCTGCTGTGCAAGGCAGCGTGGGGCGCTGGTGGCTGCGGCGACCGCCGTTACAGTACGTGCCGCATCAGGAAGTGGACGCGGCACGTCAACGAACGGGCCTGGGCGCAGACCGCGGTGCGAGCGCTCGGACAGGGGGCCGGATGTCCCAGGTCAGGGGCCGGGTTCTTGATCACTGCCACGTCCGGCACGGCTCCCAAGCTGTGGTTATCGGTGGAACCCGTAACGCCAGGCGGTTCAAACCGATGCTGATCAATGCGTCAAATGAGGTGGTGACGTGGCGAGTACGTGGTTTCCATGGAGTCCGGGAGACCTCCCGACCAGGATTGATCTCATGGAAGCGGCGGTCGTAGCGCGAGAGAGGGAATGCGTGAAGTCACGTGTCACCTGCTTGTGGATCACTTCTCCGGACGGTAGGAAGTGGACCCACGAGCTGGCCGGGGGGCGCACGAGGATCGGCAGGGCCACCAGGGACGGGGCACCGGAAGTCGCACTGGAGCCCGACGAGCAACGCCTGGTCAGCAGGGTGCACTGCGTGCTGGACCACCGCGACGGCTGCTGGACGCTGACCGACAACGCCTCCGCGAACGGCACCCTGCTGCGCCGCAACGGGGAGGTGACGAGGGTGCTGGGCAGCGCCGAACTGCGGCACGGGGACTCCGTGCTGATCCTGGGCGACATCAGCGAGGACGGCAAGCCCGGCTACTGGAAGCTGAAGTTCGACGACCCGTTCCGCACCCAGGTCGCGCCCACGGACATGCCGCAGCCCACCGCCGAGGCCGCGCCGCACCTGACCTACGACTGGATCCAGTTCAAGGTCTTCCGGGTGACCGGGGCCGAGCGGGTCGAGGTCACGGGCCTGTCCCCGCAGGCGCACAAGCTGATCCGGTACATGGCCGAGCTGAGCAGGCTCAACAACGGCTCCGCCGTGGCCTGCCCGCACAACGAGCTGATCCAGATGATGTGGGGCAGACCCGAGGAGTGGCCGCCGGGACGCGCCTACGACGAGACCAACCTGCGCAACATCGTCAACGCCGCGCGCAAGCGGATCGAGCCGGACCCGGCCAACCCGGTGCTGCTGCAGACCGAGCGCAACATCGGCTACCGCTTGATCATCAGGGCATCGGGGGCGCCGTGACCGAGCTTGCGAGTCAACCACTGAGCACAGCGTTCGCCAGCGAGGTGCGGGGATGAGCCTGCTGGAGATCGGCCAGAAGATCAGTCGCAACTACACGGTGGAGCGTTTCCTGGGGCAGGGCGCCTTCGCCGAGGTCTACCGGGTCAAGCACCGCTACCTGGGCCGACAGGCGATGAAGGTGTTCAAGCGGATCGGCACCGTCGAGGAGATCGAGGCGATGCTTGGCGAGGCGATCCTGCTCTCCAAGATCGGCCACCCCAACATCGTGCGCGTGTTCGAGGCCGACACCGTGACCACCTCGGCGGGGCAGTGCGGGTTCTTCACCATGGAGTACGTGGCCGGCGGCAACCTGCACCGGTTCCTGACCTCGCACTACTCGGGTTTCGTTCCGGTGGAGGTGGCGGTGCGCATCCTCAGCCAGATCTGCGAGGGCCTGGCCGTGGCGCACTCGGAGGACCCGCCCATCATCCACCGCGACGTGACCCCGCAGAACGTGCTGATCGGTGACGACACCAAGGGGCTGCGCGCCAGGGTCAGCGACTTCGGGCTGGCCAAGCGCACCGACCCGCTGACCCTGCTGGCCAGCACCAAGGGCACGCTGGCGTTCAAGGCGCCGGAGTCCCTGCGGGACCTGCGCAGCGACTCCTGCGCGGGCGACGTGTGGGCCATCGGCACCATCGCCTACCTGGTGCTGACGGGCAAGCTGCCCTACGAGGGGGCCGACGGGCCCGCCTCGTTCTTCGGGGCGCCGTTCCTGACCAAGCCGCAGCGGCCGCAGGAGATCAACCCCGAGATCGACGACGGGCTGGCCGAGATCGTGCTGCACGCCCTGGAACCAGACCCGGCCAAGCGCACCCCGCACGCGGGTGCGATGGCCGACGAGTTCTCCCAGTGGCGGCTCCTGCGTGGGCGGACCAAGCAGTCCGAGCGGGTGCACACCTTCTCGCGGGCGCCCGACCCGCAGGTCGTGCCGCTGGACGAGGCGCGCGGCAGGCAACTGGTCGGGCAGGCGCTGGAACTGGGGCGCCAGGGCAGCACCCTCACCGAGGCGATCGCTCTGCTGGAGCAGGCGTTCCGCGCCTGGCCCGCGCTGCGTGCCGAACACGAGCGGCGGTTGTGGTTGTGGCGCAAGGGCATCGTGAGCTGAGCAGAGGAGCACGGGGGATACCGATGAATCCGACGGATTCCGCACTGGACGAAGCCCTGCGGCCACTGGCGGGCGTGAACCTGTACCGCGCCAACATCTTCCGGATCAGCGGCCTGCCGACCTCGGCCACCGCGGCGCAGGTCAACAGCAGGCGGCGGGAGGCCACCATGCTGGCCAAGCTGGGCACCGCCGCGCCCCCGCCGCGCGCGGGCGAGCTGCCGCTGCCGAGCCCGCCGGACGAGGAGGCGCTGCGGGCAGCCTTCGAGGCGCTGCGCGATCCGGTGACGAGATTCGTGCACGAGGTGCTGTGGCTGTGGGGCGGGGAGAAGGCGGCCGCGCACGACGAGGCGATCCGCGCGCACTGCACGGCACTGGAGGAGGAACGGCCGGGGGAGCCCAGGTCGCCGGCCGAGCTGGAGCGGCTGGACCAGTTGTGGCGGCAGGCGTTGAAGGCATGGGCCTCGGTGCTCTACGCCGCGCGGACCTGGGACCGGCCCAGACAGCGGGTACGGGAGATCGACGACCCCCGGTTGACCATCGGCACGCTGCGCAGACTGGAGGCCAGGTTGCCGCTGCACGTGGTGACCACCCTGGTTGAGCTCGCGGCCAGGACGGCGGAACTGGACAGCGAGGACGCGGCGGACCGCTACCTGGAACTGCTCGACGACTCCCCGTTCGGCGAGGACCTGGTCGAGAAGGCCGTGCTGGCGGTGTCCCGTACCGCCGAGGAGCGGGTGTTCGCGGCCTGCACCGCGGCGGAGAACATGGTCGTCTCCTCCTCGGAAAGCGGGCTGACCGCCGCCCGCACGCTCATCGACCGGGCCACGCCGCAACTGCGCGTGGTCTCCGCACTGCTGGGGCCGGACAACCCGGCCACCTCGGCGGTGCACGACGCGGTGGCCGCCGGGATCAACCAGTGCGCCGTGGCCTACTGGAACGCCAAGGACCAGCCCCCCGGGGTGGTGGCACTGCTCCGCGAGGCGCAGGACCTCGCCAGGGAGAGCACCACCAGCGCGCAGATCAGCCGCAACCTGAACACGTGCGGCTCGGAGTTCGTGCTGGTGCAGGTGCTCGACCTGTGCAAGGCGAAGGACGTGGACGGTGCCGCGGACCGCCTGCGCGCCTGGCGCGAGCGCACCACGGACCCCGAGCTGGACGCGCACCTCGGCACGCTCCTGGACGACCCGTTCGCGCTGCGCGGCCCGATCCAGTCGGCCCCGTTCACCGGCAACGTCTTCGGCATCGGCGTGACGGCAGTGGGACAGCGGGCCCGTGCCGCCGACGGCAGCTACATCGCCACCTACTGCTTCACGATCATCTTCCTGCTCATCCCGATGGCCGCCTACCACCGCGACGCCCGGTACGTCTACGCCAAGGTGCCGCTGAGCCGGTTCGCGCGCTGGTGGCGGGTGGCGATGCTGGTGCTGCTGCCGACCCTGTTCGCGCTGGTCTTCCTGAGCGGCACCGCCGCGCTGTGGGTCGGCGCGCTGGCCGGGATCACCGCCGGGGTCGCGCTGCTGGCCAGGCAGAAGGTGTTGTCCGACTGGGTGGCCGAACGGTCCGCGATGGAAGAGGTGTGAACCCCGTGCTGACCAGTTTGCTCGAACGGGTGCGCCAGCGGCGCTTCCCACCCGAGTTCCGCATCGCGCAGGTGCTGGCGCCACTGCCGGTACCGCCGCAACCACCACCCGTGCCACGGCCCGAGCAGTCCGGGGACTTCTCCGACGCCGCACTGGCCGACCTGGCCACCAACCTGTGGCGCACGGTGCGCAAGATCGCGCCGGAGGGCCAGGAGGACCTGCCCCGCGCGCAGCGGCAGGCCGCACGCCACCTGCGCGCGATGAGCGAGGTGCTGGCCGAGTCCGGGGTCAGCGTGCAGGACCACGACGGACTGGCCTACGACCCCGGGCTGACCCTCGACGTGCTCGCGTACGAGGAACGGCCCGGGGTGACCAGGGAGGTCGTCGTGGAGACGATCCGCCCCTCCGTGTACCGCTCCGGCCGCACCATCCAGATCGGGCAAGTGATCGTCGCCCAACCCGAACGAGGGGGAGAGCAGTGAGCCGTCAGACCGTCGACTTCGGCATCGACCTGGGCACCACCACCAGCGCCATCGCGGTGAGCACCGGTGCGGGCGCGGAGGTGGTGCGGGATGCGGCCACGCAGCGGGACTTCACCCCCTCCGCGGTCTACGTCAGCAAGAACTCCAAGGTGTTCGTCGGGGACAAGGGCCGCGAGCGGGCCGAGTCCGACCCGGACAACGCCTGCGTGGAGTTCAAGCTGCAGATGGGCATGCGCGGCACGCACAAGCACTTCGCCGCCGCTGGCCGGGACATGAGCCCGGAGGAGCTGTCCGCGGAGGTGCTCAAGTCCCTGCGCGGCAACGTGCAGCAGGCCACCGGTGAGGCCATCTCCGCCTCGGTGATCACCGTGCCCGCGGCCTTCGAGCTGGACCAGTGCGACGCCACCCGCCGGGCCGCCGCGCTGGCCGGGCTGGAGTTCGCCCCGCTGTTGCAGGAGCCCACGGCCGCGGCCTGGGCCTACAGCGTGCACCACAAGCCCGAGCGCGGGTTCTGGCTGGTCTACGACTTCGGCGGCGGCACCTTCGACGCCGCGGTGGTCAGCTTCCGGGACGGGGAGTTCGTCGTGGTCAACCACGAGGGCGACAACTTCCTGGGCGGCAAGCTGATCGACTGGGCACTGGTGGAGCAGGTGCTGATCCCCGCCGCCCGCGAGGAGTACGGGCTGACCGGGCTCAGCAGGGGCGACGCGCGCTGGCGGGGCACCGTGGCCAAGCTCAAGCAGGCCGCGGAGAACGCCAAGATCCACCTGTCCACGGCGCAGACCGTGGAGGTGGACGTGCAGCTGGACCCGCCGGGCGGGGAGCGGGTCGACTTCACCTGGGAGCTCACCAGGGCCGACGTGGAGCGGGCGTCCATGCCGCTGTACCGCAGTTCCATCGAGCTGTGCCGCCGGGCGCTCACGGAGAAGGGCCTGGCACCCGGGGACATCGAGCGGGTGCTGCTGGTCGGCGGCACCACCATCGCCCCCGGCCTGCGCGCGCTGGTCGCCGACCCGACCGAGGGCCTGGGCATCCCGGTGGACCACAGCCTGGACCCGGTCACCGTGGTCGCCAAGGGGGCCGCGATCTTCGCAAGCACCCAGCGCGTACCGCACGGCACGCACGTGGCCGCGCCCGGCGAGGTCGTGCTGGAGATGGAGCACGAGCCGGTCGGCCAGGACCTGGAACCCCTTGCGGGCGGCCGGTTGCGCGCCGAGGCCGCGCGGGACTGGTCGGGCTGGACGATCGAGTTCGTCAACGAGCAGGCGCAGCCCGTGTGGCGCAGCGGCCAGGTCGCGGTCAGCGGCGAGGGCACCTTCGCCACCCGGCTCGCCGCGGTGCACGCCGCCACCAGCACCTACCAGGTGCTGCTGCGCGACCAGCACGGCACGCAGGTGCCCACGGTGCCCGCGACCGTGGAGTACCGGCACAGCGTCGGCCCGCTGGGAACGTCCACAGTGCTCAGTCACTCGGTGGGTGTCTGGCTGGAGGGCAACGAGGTGCAGTGGTTGCTGCGCAAGGGAACCGAGCTGCCCGCCAGCAAGCAGATCGTGCTGCACTCCACTGTGGACGTACGGCGCAACACCCGCAGCGGCCTGATCCGCGTGCCGATCGTGGAGGGCGAGCGGTCCAGGGCCGACCGCAACACGCTGATCGGGCGGCTGGACATCCGCGCCGACGAGGTCAAGCGGGACGTGCCCGCGGGCAGCGAGGTGGAGGTGCACCTGCGCATCGACCGCAGCTTCACCCCGCGCGCCGACGCCTACGTGCCGCTGCTGGACGCGGAGTTCGACATCCAGGTGGAACTGGGCCGCTCGGCGGCGCCGGACGTGGCCGAACTGCGCGAGGAGGCGCGGGAACTGGTGCAGCGGCACGGTGACCTGCGCGCCAGGGCCACCCAGTTCGGTGCGACCGACGCGGGCGCGCTGCTGGACCGGTTCGACCGCGCGGGCGTGCTCAAGGAGGTGCAGGGCATGGTCGCCGCGCTGGAGGTGGACCTGGACGCCGTGCAGACCTGCCAGGTGCGCCTGCGCGACGCCCAGAACCAGCTCGACGAGGTGGAGGAGGCGCTGGTCCTGCCCGAGATGATCAGCCACGCCCGTGCGCTGGTGCAGCAGGTGCGGGAGATGGCCAAGGACTGGGGCGAGCCGGGGGACCAGCGGGACCTGACCGCGGCGGCATCCTCGGTGGAGGACGCCATCGCGGCGGGGGACCGCAGTGTGCTGCAACGCCAGATGGAGGTGGTGCGCGGCATCGGCCTGCGCATCCTGCGCGACACCGGGCGGCTGGACGCGGTGATCTTCGGGCAGCGCGAGGCCCAGCTCAGCGGCAGCAGCGACCCGCAGGTGCAGCGGGTGCTGGCCGAGGGGCGGCTGGCGCTGGACTCCGGGGACGGGGCCCGGCTGCGCCAGGTCAACCGGCAGCTGGACGCGTTGCTGCCCGAGGACGAGACCACCGCTGACGTGTTCGGCATGAAGAGCACCGTGACCATGGGAGATCGGCGTTGACCATCACCGAGGCCGCCTCGTTCGCCCGCAGGGGGCGTTACACCGAGGCGAGTGCCGTGCTCGCCGGGCTCGGGGGCCTGGGCAGCACCGATCCCCGGGTGCTCGACCTGCTCGCCAGGGTGTACGCCCAGCAGGGCGATCTGGTCGCCGCCGACGAGTGCTGGGCCGCCGTGCAGCGGTTGGACGGGGACCACTCCGCCGCCGACGCGGGCCGCAGGCGCATCGCCGAGCTGCGGTCGCGGCGGCACCGGTCCGGCACGGCGCGGACCGTCGGGCTGGTGGCGCTGGCCGGGGTCGTTGGCGTGCTCGCCGGGGTGGCGCTGCGCCCGGGGGCCGACCCCGACTTGGCCGCGCAGCTGCACCGCGTGCAGGACGGGCAGCAGGCGCTGACCGGCAAGGTCAGCGACCTGTCCGCCAAGCTCAGCCAGGAGTCGACCCACCGCGAGCAGTTGCTCGCCGAGGTCCGCGCCGCGCTGTCCGGCGGCCCGGTCTCGGCGAGCGAGGGGCACGGCGGGGTCGAACTGTCCTTCCCCGAGGGCCTGTTCTCCGTGCTGGACCGGCTCTCGCCGGCTGGCCGCGCGGCCCTGACCGACCTCGCGGGGCGGCTCAAGAAGTACTGCGCCGAGCTTCGTGTGCAGATCGTCGGGCACACCGAGAACGCGCTGGTCTCGCCGGACAGCGGGTTCGTGGACAACACCGACCTCGCGCTGCGCCGGGCCCGGATCGCCGCCGAGCAGTTGGCCGAGGCCACCGGCCTGCCCGCGTCCGCCTTCCAGCTCGGTGCGGGTGGTGCGGTCTTCGACCAGACCAAGCCCGGCGCCGACCCCGCCCGCAACCGCACGGTCACCCTGCTGCTGCACCCCGCGTAGCAGGCCGTTTCGCGCAGACGGCCGCTGTGGCCCATACCGGAACGCAGGCATGATCACAGGTATGGGCAGGTGAGAGGGGCTCTACGTGGGGTGGTTGGACGCGGTTCAGGTCAGGCAGGCACGCACCGAGGACCTGGGTGCACTGGTCGAGGCGCTGGGCGAGGAGGACTTCTTCGCCGACCGCCTGGCCAGACAGCGGGCCGGTCGCGGGATCCAGCTCACGGCCTGGCTGCGCGGCACGCCGATCGGCGGGGTGTACCTGTGGTGGGACCCCGCCGAGGAACCCGAGGTCCGTCGACACCTGTCCGGCGTGCCGCTGCTCAACCACGTGGAGGTGTGCGCGCGGCACCGCAACCGCGGGGTCGGTACCAGACTGGTGCTCACCAGTGAGCGGCTGCTGCGGGAGCGCGGGTTCGACCGGGTGGCGCTGGCGGTGCGCATCGACAACCCGGACGCGGGCAGGCTGTACCAGCGGCTCGGCTACCAGGTGTGGCCCCACCCGCCGGTGATCTGCCGCTACGAGGTGAAACTGCCCGACGGGACTCGCAAGCAGTGCTCGGAGACCTGCGACATGCTGGTCAAGCCGCTGTGCTGACCACGTGTGCCAGGCCCAGTTCGGCCAGCGCCTTGTCCAGGTCGGTGTCGGTGCCCTGGGCGTCCAGGTGCCGGCGCCACAGGTCCCGGTCGCGCTGCCAGGCCCGCAGGTAGGACACGCACAGCCCCGGTTCGATCAGCAGGCTGCGGCCCTGCGCCGCCTTCAGCGCCGCGATCATGCGAGCCCGTTCGTCCGTGGCCATCTCCACCGAGCTGAGACGGCCTGCCACCTCCGCGATGAACAGCCTGCGGTTGTGCAGGAACTCACGCCAGTAGGAGCGCGTGGCCCCGCGCAGGCCCTTGCCCGCGTCCAGCAGCCCGAACACGCCCTCGGCCAGGCAGTCGCCCAGTTCCTCCGAGCGGGCACGCCTGGCGTCGCGGAACGGGTCGTAGGGCGCCTGCACCGCCAGCCCCGTGATCGCCGTCGGACGCAGCCGGTCCTCACCGAGCAGGAAGAACCAGTCCTCGTTGTAGATGTTGGGGAAGAACGAGGAGTAGGACTCGGTGCCCACCGCCAGCGCCCCGCCCCCGACGAAGGTGTCCTGCTGCCCGTTGACGGTGCGGAAGGCGTGGCACACCACGGAGTTGTCCGGGTAGCCGCCGTTGGCCAGCCCGACGCCCGCGTACCGGTCGAGCAGCCCGGCGGCGTCGGTGAGGTCCTCGGGCCTTGGCACGCTGATGTCGTCGTCGAGGAAGACCACCCGCTGCCAGCCGACGACCTTGGCCAGCAGCAGGCCCAGGTTGCGCTTGAGGCTGGTGTCGGTGCGCCGCTCGAACCGGGTGTTGCGCAGCATCAGGCAGGTCTGGAACTCCGGGACCAGCCCCGCGGGCAACTCGTCCACGTCGATGGCGAGCACGTCCACCCCGGCTGCCCCGGCCAGGGCCACGGTGTGCTGCGGGGAGGCGAGCTTGCTGCACAGTGCGACCAGGGTGCAGTCCAGTCGCGAGGCGAGGGCGATCGCCTTGCGCAGGTAGGCGGCGGGCCGTGCGGTGGGCACGATGATCGCGTCCACCTCGTGTTGCGTCGTGGGCTTGCCGGTGGCAAGCAGGTTGCGGTGGGAGCCCTGGTGGTGTGCCGAGTGCACGGTGGCCGTGGCCACGGGGGTGTTCACAGAATTGCTCCAGACCATTCCAGGAGGCGCGTCTCGGCGAGCGTCCAGTCCGGGGTGAGCGCCTTGCCACCCACGATGGTGACGCGGGTGATGATCCCGAAGGAGTCGGCGCCCGCGGAGTGCTCTCGCAGGTAGGCGTCGTTGCGGTCGCGGAACCGCGCGTCGGTCAGCGCACGCACCGCGCCCAGCGTGCCCCGCCCGAACATGCCGTTGCAGACGGTCACCGTGCGCTTGACGTTGAACGGGCTGCGACCGCGGTAGAACAGCGCCACGTCCTCGGTGAGCTGCCCGTTGCGGGACAGTTGCGGCGCGAACAGCGTCTGACTGCCCTCGCGGTTGATCTCGAAGCCGCCGACCGTCGAGTCCGCGTGCCTGTCCAGTTGCCGGACCGGCAGTTCGGCGCGTTCGATCAGGTCCTTGGTCACCACGTTCCAGTCCACCCCACCCAGCAACACCAGATGTGAGGTGTAGTCGTCCTGCTCCATTGCCTGTGCGGTGCGGAAGTTCACCTGGTTGTTCGGGTTGAAGGCACGCAGGTGGCCGTACAGCTCGATCAGCGCGTCCAGATCCGAGTAGGTGTACAGCTCCACGTAGTCCGGGCTGTCGGGGTCGGTGTAGGGCAACTGGCTGCGCAGTTCCTGCGGGAGCCGGGCGCACACGATCGTGATGACCTGGTCCTCGGGGAAGCGCAGCAGGCCGCCTCCGCTGGGCCCGACCGGGGCAACCGCTTCCGGTTGTTGCAGCGCGGCGGAGCGCAGGTCGGTCAGCTCGCGCAGCAGCGCCTCACGGGTGAGGCGTTCCTGCTCGGTGAGCTGGTCGGCGGACAGCACCCGGTAGGGCTGCTGGGCCAGTGACCGCCTGGTGGCGAAGAAGGTGGCGTAGGCCGTGAGCCGGGGGGCCGGCGGGGTCGTCGGCTTCGCGACGTTCTCCCAGGAGGAGATCAGCGCGACGCTCAGCGGTTTCTTGCCGCCCAACGCCTCGGCGAGCTGGAGCTGGGTGATCCCCTGACCAGACCAGTGCTCCTCGCGCAGCTCCCGGAGCCGTCGGGCCAGCGTCTGACGCGGGTTCTCCGAGGCCAACACGGTGCCGAAACCTCCAGTGAGTTTCAGTTGAATGAGCTGAATATGGATCGTACACGTGAACTCCCGGTTGCCACCAGGGGGCCACGACCCGGACGGCGTGCAGGTCGCGCCCGGTTTAGGCCACGCGCGCGTATTGCTACAGCCCAGTACGTAGCTTACAGTCGAAGCACAGCAAAAGTCGAGTCAACTTCACTGAAGTTACTGAAATTCAGGGCAAGAGGTATGTTGGGAGCTCGAGATGACAACACTGGCCGCGGTGCTGCCACTGCACCGAACCATCATGGCGGTGGACATCGAGGGATCCACCACGAGGACCAACCCGGTGCGCGCACGCAACCGCCAGCTGATGTACGAACTGGTCGAACAGGCCCTGCACCTGGGCGGGATCGCCGCCGAGCACCGCGACGAGTTCCACGACCTCGGCGACGGGGTGCTCGTGGTGATCCACCCCGTGCCGCAGGCGCCGAAGACGGTGCTGCTGAACACGGTGATCCCCACGCTGCGCGAGCTGCTCGCCGAGCATGCCGCGCGGCACCCCGAGCAGTCCTTGCGGCTGCGCGCGGCGGTGCACACCGGGGACGTGCACTACGACGCGCGGGGGTGCTACGGCGAGGACGTGGACATCACCTTCCGGCTGCTCAACTCGCAGAAGCTGAAGACGCTGCTGCGGCAGAGCAGTGACCCGCTCGTGCTGGTGGTCTCCCAGGACGTGCACCGCTCGGTGATCCGGCACGGCTACGAGGGCATCGACGACAGCGCGTTCGAGCCGCTGGTCAGCGTGCGCATCGCCGGGCAGCGCCAGCGCGGCTGGGTGCACGTGCCCAGCCAGCGGCTGCCCAACTGACCGCCACTGGGATACTCCCGTGATCGGGGCGGGACTACTGGAGGTCGGTCGGTGTTCACCGGGGATGTCGGGCTGGAGTTGGGCGGCAGGGTCGCGGCGGCACTGCGCACCGCGCTGGACGTGGAGATCACCGCGGAGCAGGCGCTGATCCGCCCCTCGGCCGCCGGGCGAGGCGCCGACTACCAGTGCAACGCCGCGATGAGCCTGGCCAAGCGGGTGGGCCGCGCGCCGCGCGAGGTGGCCGAACTGATCGTGACCCACCTGGACGCCGCCGATCTCGTGGAACCGCCGGAGGTGGCCGGTCCGGGCTTCGTCAACTTCACGCTGCGCCGGGAGTGGTTGCAGCAGTGGGCGACCGGGCTGTTGGCCGACCCCCGGCTGGGCGTGCGCAGCGCGCCGCAGCCGCGTCGCTACGCCATCGACTACGGCAGCCCGAACGTGGCCAAGGAGATGCACGTCGGCCACCTGCGGTCCTCGATCATCGGTGACGCCATCGTGCGCATGCTGGAGTTCGCCGGGCACGAGGTGATCCGGCACAACCACCTTGGCGACTGGGGCACCCCGTTCGGCATGCTCATCGAGCACCTGGTCGACGAGGGCTGGGCCGCCGGCGGCGAGCACTCGATCAGCGACCTGAACAGCTTCTACCAGGCGGCGCGCAAGAAGTTCGACGCCGACCAGGACTTCGCCGAGCGGGCCAGGCGCCGGGTCGTCGCGCTGCAGAGCGGGGACGAGGCCACGCTGGGGCTGTGGCGCGAGCTGGTCGGCGAGTCCGAGCGCCACTTCGCGCAGGTCTACCAGTTGCTCGGTGTGAAGCTGACCGCCGAGGACTACTACGGGGAGAGCTTCTACAACCCGTTCCTGGCCGACACCATCGCGGAGCTGGAGGCCAAGGGGCTCACCGAGCTCAGCGACGGGGCGGTGTGCGTGTTCCCGCCCGGCTTCAGCAACCGCGAGGGCGACCGGCTGCCGCTGATCGCGCGCAAGAGCGACGGGGGCTACGGCTACGCCAGCACCGACCTGGCCACCGTGCGGTACTGGACCCGCGACCGGCAGGCCACCGACCTGCTCTACGTGGTGGGATCCCCGCAGGCGCAGCACTTCCAGATGGTGTTCAAGGCCAGCGAGCAGGCCGGGTGGCTGGACCAGGCGCACCGGGCCGTGCACATCGGCTTCGGCTCGGTGCTCGGCTCGGACGGGCAGATGCTGCGCACCCGCGCGGGCAGCACGATCAAGCTGGTGGACCTGCTGCGGGAGGCCGTGGACCGGGCCGCCGCCGTGGTCGCCGAGCGCACCGAGCTGGACGAGCGGCAGCGGGCCGAGGTCGCGCGGGCGGTCGGCATCGGCGCGGTGAAGTACGCCGACCTGTCCAACGACCGGGTCAAGGACTACGTGTTCGCCTGGGACCGGATGCTGGCCATGGAGGGCAACACCTCCGTGTACCTCCAGTACGCCAACACCCGGGTGCTGTCGATCATCGGCAGGGCGGGCAGGTCCGCGCCCGAGGGCACCGAGGTGGTGCTGCACGCCGCCGCCGAGCGCGCGCTGGTGGTCAAGCTCCTGCAACTGCCCGCCGCGCTGGCCGCCGCCACCGAGGAGTTCGCCCCGCACAAGTTGTGCACCTACCTGTACGAAACGGCTGCGGCGTTCTCGGCCTTCTACGAGAATTGCCCCATCCTGAAAGCGCCCGACGACCGCACCCAGCTGTCCCGGCTCGCGCTGGCCCAGCTGACCTCGCGCGTGCTCACGCTCGGCTTGGCGTTGTTGGGCATCGACACCCCGGAGCAGCTGTGAAACAGATCCTCGCCGTGCTCGGCCTGCTCCTCGCGCTGGCCGTGCCCGCGCAGGCAGCCGAAGGACCCGCCCACGTCACCGGATCGCTCAACGGCGGCTCGACCTACGTGATGGACGTGCCCGCGCGCTGGAACGGCACGGTGTTGCTGTGGAGCCACGGGCTGAACTTCACCCCGGAGACGCCGACTCCGCCCAACCCCGCGCAGAACGCGCCGACCGGCGCCACGCAGGCCCTGCTGGACCAGGGCTACGCGCTGATCGGCTCCTCGTACGTGACCGCGGGCTGGGTCGTGGCCACCGCGGTGCCCGACCAGGTCGCCACGCTGGCCGCGTTCCAGCAGCGGTTCGGCAGGCCCAAGCGGACCATCGCCTGGGGCGGCTCGATGGGCGGGCTGATCACCACCAAGCTGAACGAGGACTACGGCTCCCTGCTGGACGGCTCGGTGTCGCTGTGCGGTGCGGTGATGGGCGGACCGGGCATCTTCAACTCCATGCTGGACGTCAGCTTCGCGCTGCGCACGCTGATCGCGCCCGAGCTCAAGCTGGTGGACTACACCGACCGCGCCGACGGGCTGGCCGCGATGCGGCAGCTGGCCAAAGCCGTCACCGCGGCCCAGGCCACGCCCGAGGGCAGGGCCCGCATCGCGCTGGCCGCCGCACTGTACGACGTGCCGGGCTACAACGACCCCAGCCAGACCAGGCCCGCGCCCGGTGACGCGGCGGCGGCCGAGGTCAACCAGTTCCAGTTCGTGTCCACGGTGATCGCCGCGATCGACACCGCCGCCCGCCAGGACACCGAGGGCAACCTGGGCGGCAACCCCTCGTGGAACACCGGCGTGGACTACCGCAGGCTGCTGGGCCAGTCGCGGGTCGCCGAGGAGGTCGGCCAGCTCTACTCCGCTGCCGGGCTGTCCCTACACGGTGACCTGGACGCGCTGGCGGCTGCCCCGCGGATCTCCGCCAACCCCGCGGCCAAGGAGCTACTGGCCCGCTCCTCCGCGCTGACCGGACGGCTGACCAAGCCGCAGATCACCCTGCACACCACCGGCGACGGGCTGGTCCCGATCGAGGGGGAGCAGGCGTACCGCCAGTACTCGGGTGACAGCCCGCTGCTGCGTCAGACCAATGTGGACGGTCCAGGGCACTGCGCCTTCGCGCTGCCCGAGGTGCTCGCCGGGCTCAAGGCGCTCGAACAGCGACTGGACTCCGGCCGCTGGGGCGACACCGGGGCCGCCGCCATGAACGCCCGCGCCCGCGCCGCCGACCCCACCGCGACCCCGCGGTTCACCGAGTTCAAGCCCGGCCCGTACCAGCGGCCGTACCAGTTGCGGCGCTGACACACGTGTGGCGCGCACCCCGGGTGCGCGCCACACGAGTTCGTCAGTGCCCGTAGACCAGTTCCTGGCCGATGTCCTCCAGGCTGCGGCCCTTCGTCTCCGGCATCAGCTTCTTGACGAACAGGAACGCCAAGCCCGTCATCACCGCGAAGAACAGGAAGTTCAGGCCCGCGCCGAACTTGTCCAGCAGCGCGGGGAACACCAGTGCCACCAACAGGTTGAACAGCCAGTTGAAGGTCACGCAGAGCCCGACCGCCCCGGCCCGTACGCTCAGCGGGAACAGTTCCGGCAGGGCCACCCACTGCACCGGTCCCCAGGACACCGAGAACGAGGCGATGTAGACCGCGATGCCGAGCAGGGTGAGCCCCAGCAGCAGCGGCCCGGTGGACAGCCCGGCCAGGTTCACCGCGGCGAGCAGGACCATCGCCCCGCACATGCCCAGCGCACCGTAGAGCAGCAGCGGGCGCCGCCCCACCTGGTCGATGAGCCGCATCGCGGGCAGGGTCATCACCATGTTGATCGCGCCGATGCCCACGTTGGCCAGGATCGCCCCGTTGGCACTGAAACCCACGTTGGTGAGCAGGGTCGGCGCGTAGTAGATGATCGTGTTGATGCCCACGAAGTTCTGGAAGAACACCAGCAGCATGCCCACGACGAACAGCGGGCGCAGCCGCCCCTTGACCAGCATGCGCAGTTGCAGCGGCTCGGCCTGTTCGGCCTCCTTGCGCGCGCTGGCCTGGATCTCGGCGAGCTCGGAGTTGGCGGCCTGCTCGTCACCGCGCAACGAGGTCAGCACCTTCTTGGCCTCGTCCGCGCTGCCCTTGTTGACCGCCAGCCAGCGCGGGCTCTCCGGCTGGGTGTAGATACCGATCATGAGCAGCACCGCGGGCAGCACGCCCAGGCCGATCATCCAGCGCCACGCCCCCGCGTCGGCCAGCGCGTAGTCGGTGGCGTAGGCGACCAGGATGCCCACGGTCACCAGGAGCTGCATGAGTGAGGTGAGCTTGCCCCTGGCCTCCTTGGGTGCGAGCTCCGACAGGTACATCGGCACGACCACCGAGGCGATGCCGACACCCACACCCATGATGAAGCGGAACGCGACCAGGAACTCCGCGTTGCCCGCCAGCGCGGCGCCCAGTGTGCCGACCGTGAAGACCACGCCCGAGGAGAGGATCATCTTTCTGCGGCCGAGGGAGTCGGCGAGCTTGCCCGCCAGACCCGCGCCCAGCATCGAGCCCGCCAGCAGTCCCGACACGACTGTGCCCTGCACGATCGGGCTCAGCGGGATGTCGTCCTTGATGTAGAGCAGGGCACCGGAGATCACTCCTGTGTCGTAGCCCCAGAGGATGCCGCCCAGCGCGCCGAAGAACCAGATCCCGATGTTCCTCCTGCTGTGCCGCGCCCTGGCGACCACAGTGGAGGAGTCCGTTCCGGGAGACATCTTTGTCCCTTCTCTCGGAGGGTGATCACCCTAGGGCTGACCGTGGTGCCCAGCTACTCGGAAGCACTCGCTGCCGCCGATGCGTGGTGCTCTGGGGCAGTCTCGGGTCACGGGACTTGACAAGCTTTCCGTGCAACCGAAGCAGGCTCACACGGCATGACAGGGGCTCAGCGAGGCCGCCGGTTGCACGGGATCGCTGCCGTGTACAGAACTTCACAGTCACGGGCTGGCAGGGTGTTTGCGCTGGCAGCATCGGTGCGGTGACCAGTACAGCCCTGCCCCGACGGCAGCACAAGACGGTCTCGGAGCTGCTGCGCGGGGACTTCGGCCGGGTGCTCGTCCACGTCCTGTGCTGGCAGCTGGCGATGACCCTGCTCGGGGTGCTGATGGAGCAGATGCTCGGCGTCGGCGGCAAGTACACCGGGGACGTGGCGCCCGCCGGGGCGAACCTGCTCACGCACACCTACCGCTGGGACGCCGCCTGGTTCCGGGACATCGTCCTGCACTGGTACCAGTTCCGCGCGCAGGAACCCGTGTTCTACCCGGTGTTCCCGTTGGCCGTGCTGCTGGTCAACTGGTTGAGCCTGGGCACGGCCGGTCTGCTCGTCTCCGGCCTGGTCGTCAACACGGTGTCCAGCTGGCTGGCCGTGACCGCGCTGGTCAAGATCGTGCGGTACCACGTGGACGGTCCGCACGAGCGCAGGCTCGCGCTGCTGGCCTTCCTCGCCGCGCCCGCCGCCTTCTTCCTGCACATGTTCTACAGCGAGGCCGTGTTCGTCGCCTTCGCTTTCTGGGCCTACCTGTTCGCGCTGCGCAGGCAGTGGCGGGCCATGGCCCTGTGCATGATCCCGATGATGGCCACGCGGGTCACCGCCGTGCTGTTCCTGGGCCTGTGCTTCCTGGAGTTCTGGCGTGCCGGTCAGTGGAGACCCCGCGCGCTGCTGAGCTGGAACCTGCTGTGGTTCCCCGTCGGCCTGGCCGGGCTCGGGCTGTACGCCTTGTTCCTGCACGCCGTGACCGGCGACGCGCTCGGCATGTTCACCGCGTACCACAAGGGTCCTGACTGGGCGTACCACGTGTTCAACCTGAACTTCCCCGGCACGATCCTCGACCAGGTCCGGCAGCTGTGGCGCGAGCTGACCGGTGTGGACCAGGTCTACGTGCGGACCTTCACCGACCGGCTGCTGCCGCTGCCCTACCTGGCCGTGACCGCGGCCAGCTCGGTCTACCTGCTGGTGGTGCGGCGGTCGGCCGCGGTGCCGTTGGCGGCCTTCGGGTTCGCGTCGATCGTCATGTTCACGCTGAACAGCAACCTGATCTCGGTGTACCGCTACCTGTTGCCCTGCATCACGATCTACATCGCGCTCGCCGAACTGGTCGGGCGGCGGCCGTCCTGGCGGTACCCGGTGTACGGGCTGCTGGTGTGCGGCGGGGCGTTCCAGGTGGCGCTGGTCGCGACGTTCGTGTGCTATCGGTGGGCGGGGTGAGGGGTGGATTTGTGGGGTGCTGGCGGCTCGCCTCGGAACCTTGACCGTGTCTCGCCGGCGACCACCCAGCCACGCCCGCCGACACAGGCCGTGTCGTGAAAGTGCCGTTCAGGACACTGGATGTCCTGAACGGCACTTTCATGGCACCGCGGCCTCGGGCCGGACCAGATACCAGGTCAATGATGCGCGACGCGCCACTAGCGGGGCTTTCCGAGGTCGACCCGTACAGGGAGCTCTCGGCCCTGCTGCTGTACGTACCCGGCGCAGTCGACGGGGGCCGCGCAGGCTGAGTCGCAATGTGGTTTCGGGGTGGTTTGTCCTGGGGCCCTGGCGATGGGCTGTGATCGGGGTAGTTGGGGCGTGGAATTCCGCCCCGATCTCGCCGACGAGCGTAAGCCCATCGCCACCCAGGAAAAACCACCCCTGAGGATTCACTCATTCGTGCGCTCAATTCGGCGTAGAATGGTGGCATGGGGCAGCGGAAGATCGCGGAGCGGATGCTGGAGGCGTGGAAGCGCCTCGTGTCCGTCGAATTCGATCTGCTCTGCTGTGCCGCTGAGATCGGTGATCCGCATGAGATCGCGTTGTTGCTGCGCATTCCGCTCGGGAGGGCTCGTCGGCTTCAGGAGCAGGCGGTGGCAATGGAGCGGTTGCCGGTGTTGGCTGGGTTGATGCGGGACGGGTTGCTGGACCTGGACCGGTTCGAGGTGGTGCGGAAGCTGACCGAGAACCTGGACGAGGAGAAGGCCCGCCGGGTGGATGCCCGGCTGACCGGTGCCGCCGAACTGAACTCCAGGGAGTTGAAGGTCGAGGTTGGGCGGCTGGTGTGTCTGGTTGATCCGTCGGGAGCTGAGGTTCGGCACGTCAAGGCGGTGAAACGGTCCGAAGTGCGGTACCGGTCGATGCCTGATGGCATGGCGGAGCTGATCGCCTACCTGGACGCCGTGGAAGCACGGCGGATCTTCGACCAGGTCAACGCCGACGCTGAGACGCTGCCGGAGGACGGTCGGTCCTGGGGCGAGAAGCAGGCCGATGTGTTCGTCGATCGGGTGCTGGGATCGGGTCGGCCGGTGACGGTGCGGACTGATGTGACCGTGTCCGCGCGGACACTGCTCGGGTTGACTGCCGATCCTGGATACATCGCGGGTGTCGGATACGTTGACGCGAACTTGGCGCGTGAAATCGCCGCGCAGGGCGACTGGCGTAAAGTGCTCACCGATAAAGTCGGGATGCCGATTGGTGTCGGTCGGAAACGGTATCGTCCGCCGAAGGCGTTGCGGGATTTCGTGATGGTGCGGGACCGGGTCTGTCAGGCGCCGGGCTGTCTGCGGCCGGTGGCGGAATGTCAGATCGATCATGCGCGAGGTTTTGCCTCGGGTGGTGTGACGGATGAGCGGAATCTTGGTCCGTTCTGCGATGTGCACCATTACCTGAAGACGATCGGCAGGTACCGGTTCGAGCGGGATGCGGATGGGGTTCGACGGTGGATCACGCCGCTGGGGTTCGAGTACGAGACCCGGGCGAAGGCCATCGCGGAACCGGACCCGCCGTGAGCGACGGATCGGAAGGCGGGCGGCCCGTCAACCAACCCGGGGGCGACCGTGCGACAGGGACCAGCGCAGTTCGTCCACGGCCTTGTGCAACGCATCGGTGCAGTCCCGCATGCTCAGGGCTCGCAGGGTGCCGAGTTCCCTGCGGTACCAGGCGAGTCCGCGCGCCGTGGCGGAGGGCTCACCCAGCAGCTCCAACTGGGCCTCGACCAGACCGACATAGTGCCGGACCACGCGCGACACAGCGGCCTCAGCGTCCACATCGGACGGTTGCTGTTCGCGGGCGACAAGCCGGACCATGTCGGGGATCCGGTAGCTGTCGATACGCAGGCGCTCCACCAAACCGGCGTCCACCAACCGGTCGACGACAGCCTCGGCGCGCTCGACATGCTCACCGAGCAGGGCGGCAAGCACATGCTCGGACACGACAGGCAGGTCGAGCACGCCGAGCAGGCTCAGGGCGGTGATGGCGGAGCGATCCGCCCACCGGTGCAGCAGCCGCACCCCGGCGTGCAGGCTGGCGCGCACACTGTGGCCGCCGTGGGCGAGCAGGTCGAGGCGGCGGCGTGGGTCGGCGAGGCGGGCGGCGAACTCGTGCAGCCGCCATTCGGGGCGGGTGGCGAGCCTCGCGGCGGCCAAACCGAGTGCCAGTGGCGAGTACTCGCACAGCCGCGCCACCTCCGAGGCAGCGGCCCGCTCGGCGTCGACGCGCACGGGCCCGAGCGCGGAGCGCAGCAGGCTCAGCGCGGTGTCGGCGGTCATCCGTCCCAAGTGGACATGCCCGCGCGGGCCGACTGAGTCGAGGGCGAGACGCCCGCCGATCAACAGGGCGCTACCGGGAGCCGGGTCCAGCAGCGGCCGTACCTGCTCGGGATCGCCCACGTCGTCGAGCACGACCAGCACGCGCTGCGCGGAACCGCTGAGCCTGCGCACCGCATCGACCACCTCCTCGGGCCGCATCGCCCGGTCGGCGGCCGAACCCCGTACGTCGAGGTACACCTGCCCGTCGGGGAAGTGCGGGGCCAGCGCGTGGGCGGCCCGCAGCAGCAGGGTCGTCTTGCCCGCACCGGCGAGCCCGTGTACGGCGCACACCTGTTCGCCGCCGCTCAGCAGTGACACCACGGCGTCGAGTTCGGCCGTGTGCCCGACGACCCCGTGCACGGTCGGCAGCGGCCGGACCACCTCCACCGGCTTGGGGCGTGCGGGCTCGCGACCCCGCACCAGCTCCGGGTCCTCGACGAGGATGCGCTGGTGCAGTTCGCGCAGCGGCTTGCTGGGTTCGATGCCCAGCTCGCCGACGAGCAGCCGCCGCAGGTCCCGGTACGCGCCGAGCGCGTCGGCCTGGTGCCCGCAGCGGTAGAGCACGAGCATGAGGTGGGCGTGCAGCCGTTCCCGCAGCGGGAACTGGGCCACCAGCTGCTTCAGCTCCGGCAACAGTGCCTCGTGCTGGCCCAGCCCGATCTGCGCGCCGATCCGCGCCTCGATCACCGCCAGCTGCGACTCCTCCAGCCGGGCGCGTTCGGCCATGACCGCGGGGCTCAGCGGCACGTCGGCCAGCGGCACGTCCCGCCAGATCGCCAGCGCGCGGCCGAACGAGCTCGCGGCCGCGGACAGGTCGCCCTCGGCGGCGCTGGCCCGCCCCTGCGCCACGAGCCGGTCGTACTCGTGCACGTCCAGCATCCCCTGCGGCACCAGCAGCTGGTAGCCGGGGGCGCGGGTCTGCAACACGGTGCCGGTCAACTGCTTGCGCAGCCGCCACACGTAGCCCGCGAGCAGCCCGCTGGCCGAGGCCGGGGCCCGGTCCGGCCACAGCTCGGCCAGCAACCGGTCCACCGGCACCACCTGGTTGGCGTGCAGCACCAGCGTGGCCAGCAGCGCGCGCTGCTTGGCCGAGGCGATCGGGGACCACTCGCCACCGTCGAGGTACTCGACCGGTCCCAGTATGCGCAGCCTCATCTCGCCCCCTAGCGACGAAGCACCAAGCTCACTGCCGGATCTCGGCGGCCAGCCTGCGTCGGTCCACCTTCCCGCTCGGGTTGATCGGGAACCCGGTCACGTGCAGGAAGCTCTGCGGTGTCATGTACTCCGGCAGCCTGCGGCGCACCGCCGCGGTCAGCTCGGCCTCGCCGAGCCGCTCACCGGTGTAGATCGCGTGCAGTTCCAGGTCCTCGCCCCGGCCGGGAATGGCCAGCACGACCACCTCCCGCACGCCCGCGCAGCCACGCAGCACCGACTCGACCTCGGCGAGCTCGATACGGTACCCGCGGATCTTGACCTGGTCGTCCAGCCGCCCGAGGTGCACCAGGGCCCCGTCCTCCAGCCGCACCCGGTCCCCGGTCCGGTACCAGTCCCGGGTTTCCGGCGTGCCCGCCAGCACCTCGGCGGTACCGCCCTCGTACCGCACGAACCGGTTCGGGTCGTGCGCCGGATCCAGGTAGCCGTCGAACCGCTGGCTGCCGCGCACGCACAGCTCCCCGTCCTCGGTCGCCTGGCCCTCCGGGGTGAGCAGCACGCCGTCCAGGTGCTCGTAGACGGTGCCGATCGGCACGGTCCCGTTGGAGGTCTCCGGCCACTGTTGCTGGTCGGCGGGCAGCCGGTAGCCGACGCAGGTGATCGTCAGCTCGGTCGGCCCGTAGATGTTCTCCACGGTGCTGTTCGCCGCGGCCACCAGCCAGTCCCGCGCCTGGTCCAGGGTGAGCTGTTCACCGGCGAACAGGCTCCACCGCAGGCTGGGCATGGAGCCGGGCTCCAGGGCGTGCAGCCTGCGCGAGAAGGAGATCACCGAGGGCACGGAGAACCAGTGCGTGATCTGCCTGTCGACGACGAACCGGATCGGCACCATCACCTCGTCCGAGCGCGGCACGACCAGGGCCGCACCCGAGGTCCAGGCCACGAACATGTCGAACACGGACGGGTCGAAGGTCATCGCGAACGCTTGGGACAGACGGGATCCCGGCCCGGCCCCGTACCGGCTCACGCAGTGCGCCAGGTAGTCGCGCAGGTTGCGGTGCCGGATCGGCACCCCCTTGGGCGTACCGGTGGAGCCGGAGGTGAACAGGGTGTAGGCCACGTCCTCCGCGGTGCCGGTGTACGGCTCCTGCCAGGGCTCGGGCAGCGCCGCCAGCCAGTCGTCCGCCAGCAGCCGGACCTCGGTCATGCCGGTACCGGCCAGCGCGGCCCCGGCGTGCGGTGCGCCCTCGTCGTCGACCAGCACCACCGACACCCCGGCCGACTGGCACATGGTGCGGTTGCGCTCGGCGGGGAAGGTCGGGTTGAGCGGCACGACCCCGGCGCCCAGCCGCAGCGCCGCCAGGTACCCGGCGTACGCGGCGAGGCTGCGCAGGGTCAGCAGCCCGACCGCGCCGGGCACGCCACCGGCCTCGCGCACGATCCGCGCGGCCAGTCGATCGGCCACAGTGGACAGTTCCCGGTAGGACAGCACGTGCTCGCCGACCTCCAGGGCGGTGGCCTCGGGGAACCGCTCCACGGTGTCCCGGAACCACGTGTGCAGGGTGCCCTCGGGGTTCACGAGGCGCTCACCTCGACCGGCTTGTCCACATCCGCGATCGCGCCCGTGGTGACGACGCGCAGGAACGGGATCACCAGCAGGGCGCACACCACGGCGAACAGGCCGAACGCCAGCTGGTAGCCGAGCACCTGCGCGAGCACCCCGGCCAGCGCGGCGGCCACCGGGGTCATGCCCCAGGAGATCAACCGGCTGGCGGAGCTGAACCGCCCCAACAGGTTCTGCGGCACACAGGACTGCGCGATCACCCGCGAGTTGACCGTCCACATGGTACCGCCCGCCCCGGCGACGAAGGCCGCCGCGCCGATCACCCACGCGCTGTCGGCCGTGGCTGGCAGCACCGCGGGGGCGGCCACCAGCGCGAAGGAGCCCACGATGTCCACGAACATCGCCCAGCGCCTGCCCAGCAGCCGGTTGGCCGGGCCGGTGAGCACGGTGCCGACCACCCCGCCCGCGCCGAGGCAGGTCAGCAGCAGGCCGTAGCGCTGGGAGTCCAGGCCGAGCGGGCCGGTGGCGTAGACCGGGATCAGTGCGAGCCAGGCCGCCCAGCACCCGGCCATCACGGTGATCAGGAAGGACATGCCGCGCAACAGCTTGTGCTGCCACAGGAAGGCCAGGCCGTCGCGGATCTCCACGTGCACCGACTTGCGCTCGGACACCTTGCTGACGGCGAAGTTGCCGGTCAGCAGCACCAGCAGCAGGGCACCGGCCACGTACACCAGCCCGGTGCTGCCCAGCGCGATGGCGAACCCGGCGGCGACCAGGAAGCCGCCGACCGGGGCGCCCAGGAAGCTGTTGCACAGGTACTCCACTGCGGTGATCCGCGCGGTCACCGACTGCCAGCGGCTGCGCGGCACGGCGGAGGGCACGATGGAGGCCCCGGAGATCAGCGCCACCACCTCGGCCACACCGAGTACCAGCGCGACCAGGTAGATCAGCGGCAGGCTCACCAGGTTCAGCAGCACCGCGAGCAGCAGCACGGCGACCGAGACCATGCGCGCGGTCTCCGCCCCGATCATCAGCGAGCGCCGGTTGTGCCGGTCCACGAACACGCCGATGTGCAGCGCGGTCAGCAGCCAGGGCAGGGTCAGCGCGATCACCACCCCGGACACCAGCGCGGGCGAGCTGGTCAGTTGCACGGCCAGCAGCGGCAGTACCACCTTGGTCACCGCGTCGGCGATGTTGGTGGTGCCGGTGAACAGCACCAGCAGCCACTCGTTGCGGCGGCCCACCTCGGCGGTCACCGGTTCGGCTTCGGTCATGGGGTGCGCACCTCCCGGTCGGTGCCCACGCAGACCCGCTCGCGGTCGTGGAACACGTGCAGCGGGACCGGGATGCCCGCCTCGCAGCGCAGCGGGGCGGCGAAGGTCTGCACGGCCTGCCGCCAGTGCGTGTCCGGGTGCAGCGGGCTGTTGGACAGGGTCACGCCCGCGCCCAGGTCCAGCTCGAACCAGATGGCGATCGCGTCGCAGTCACCGTCCACTGTGGGCAGTGCCTTGACCAGTTCGCGGTTGGGCGGGCAGTCGGCGCCGAAGTCCACGTCCAGCAGCGGGAAGGGTTCGGTCAGCGCCAGGTGCGGGTAGTTGTGCAGGTAGGTGGAGAAGTACTCCATCGAGCGCAGGTTGTTGAACCCGCTGACGTCGAACCCGCACGCGGTGGACACGTGGTTGTGCGAGCGCAGCCGGTCGCTGGACACCAGCTGGCCCCACAGCCTGCCGCGGCCCGGCACGATGCGCGGTTCGGCGACCAGCAGCTCCTCACGGGCGTGCTCCAGCGTGGGCAGCGCGTTCTCGCCGAGCAGGGCGCAGTCGAAGATCTCGGTGACCAGCACGTCGGCCCTGCGCGGCAGGTCGACGCCCAGCCGCAGGTCGGTGGAGGCCTTGTTGACCACGGTGATCCGCGTGTCGAACCCGTTGGCCCGCACGATCTGCTCGGCCACGGTGGCGATCAGCGGCTCCACCTCGCAGGTGACGACCTGCGCGGCACCGGCCCTGGCCGCGAGCAGGGCCAGCAGCCCGCTGCCGGTGCCGATGTCCAGCACCAGGTCGCCGGGGCGCACCGAGGCCATGATCGCGTCGTGGTAGGCCTGGTTGCGCTCCACGTCGTTGAGCATCGCGAAGTGCCAGCGCGGCACCAGCTTGCGCACCGCCCGGTTGAGCAGCAGCGATGGCAGCGAGTCACTGCCCTCGGCCAGCCGCTCGGCCAGCCCGAAGTAGTCGGCCGCGCTGCCGTAGTCCTGGCGGTCCATCGACACGCGGCCGCGGGCGAGCAGGGTCTGCACCAGGTCCTCGGTGTCCATCGCCGGGACCCGTGCGGGTCTGCTGGGGGGCATCACATCCACTTGCTGCTGCACGGCATCCTCACTGAGCTAGGACCATTGTGTTGGTGGCCACCGGGTCCGCACCGCCGTCGGGCAGGTACGCGATCACGTGCGGGCCCCGTTGGACGGTGGACACGCCGCGCGTGCACAACCGGTCCACCCGGAAGCTGTTGCCGTGCCAGGGGCAGCGCAGGCCGTTGCCCTCGACCTCACCCAGGTGCAGCGGGCCGCCCCGGTGCGGGCAGCGGCTGGCGATCAGGTGCACCGCACCGTCGCGCTCCAGCCCGAAGTAGCGCTGCTCGCCCACCACCACGACGTTGTGCCGCGGCCAGGTGAGTTCCACGCGGACCGCGGCGCTCACCGGTCGCTGACCGCGATGCTCGCGTCGGACTCGGCACGCAGCCCGTACAACCGTCCACTAGGGACGGTCACGGCCTCACCCTGCTTGACCTGCAAGGGATCGCCGGTGGGGCTGCGGTACAGGTCGACCACCCCGCTGAGCACGCTGACCGTGGTCTCGCCCGCGGCCATCCGCGTCTCGAAGAAGCTGGCCGGCCCGAGGTCGCTGACCACGCCGGTGCGGGCGGCGTCCCCCTCGGCGGTGTGCGTGCTGGGATCCCACTGCAACTGGGCGAGCAGGTCGTTGTCCGCCAGCACACCCAGCAGCCGGATCTCCTCGACCCCGCGGATCAGCCCGTGCGTGGCGACCGGCCCGTGCTTGCGGGCCAGCGGCAGCAGCAGGTCGTGCACTGCCATGCGCCCGTGGTGCTGGTCGATGTGCGCGTGCTCGTCGCAGTAGCGGGTGTCCACGTCCTCGCCGTAGACCACGCGCAGGGTCTTCGCCAGCTGCGCGAAGTACGGGGCGAAGGTGGCCTCCAGCAAGGCCATCGCGCCGATGTAGCGGAAGAACCCGGTGCGGTTCTGGGTGACCCAGTAGAAGTAGTTGTTCACCGCGATCGAGCTGGGCAGGTAGTAGAACCAGTAGTGGTGCGCCCTGGTCGACATGTCCGCGCTGGCGCACAGGTCGGTGAACAGCTTGCTGTGCTTGGCGTCGAAGACCCCGTAGCCGAACTCGTCGATGAAGATCTTGAACAGCTCGCTCTGCTCGGGACCGAAGGCCCCACCGAGGTTCTGCGACATGGCGGTGGCCTCGGTCAGCCCGTCCAGCGCCATCTGCGCGATCAGCGTCTCCGCGGCCCGCCTGCGGTCCGGAGCCGCCTCGATCGCCCTGAGGATCGTGCGCTCGGCGGTGACCGCCTCGGTGATCGTGGCCTCCAGGTGCGCCTCGGTGGCGGCCATGTCCCAGTCGCCGTTCACCCGCACGCTGGTGTCCAGGAAGCTCAGCGCGTAGTGCTCCACGTCGTGGCGCGCGCGGTCGGCGAGCAGCCGGTTCTGGGTGGAGTAGAAGGCCTCGAAGTCGCGTTCCTTGCCGCGCAGGCCGTCCTCGGGCAGGAACAGGGCCCCGCTCTCGTAGACGTTCATCAGGAAGCGGTTGGCCATCAGGCTCTCGTCGGCGGCGAACTGGTCCTCCCGCAGCGGCGTGCTCAGGTCCAGCCGGGTCAGCCTGCCCGCGTCCAGCGGCCGCCGGTACGGGTTGTCGCGCACCCACGGCGCGGCGACTCCCCGGTACGGCTGGCTGCCCGCGAATTCCGCGACGGCGGCGGCGACCGAATTATCCAAGCCGACCTCAGAGATAGTCATCGGTGATTCTCCATACCCCAGCCTCGCAGCAGCTCTACAGGCCCGTACGTGCGATGTTCCCATTCGCGGGACGTGCCGCAACTATTCCTGGTCGACAACCATTCGTCTAGTACCGATCTCTTGGTGACCGATCAATCACACTGTGCGACCGCTGTTTCTTCTCGGCGCGGGTGTGTTCGTCCAACCCCGTTGTACAACGGGGCAGACCTGCTGTGTTCATGAATGGATTCCGAGCTGGCGCTGGAACGTCGACCTGCGGTTGTGTCATCCGCTGAACGGGGTAAGGCCCCAGGTCGGCGCTGTGTGAATGGGCAGGCGGGTGGAGTAGAACAGGCAATCTGTTTCTGTTTCTGCGAACGCGTGAATCCGAAGCGTGACGGCCTTGACCCATTACTGCGATCGGCGGAGTGACCCGTTCGGTACACCGCGGCTGCATCCAGAAAACATCGAGAAAACATCGGCCGCGGAGATGCTCTCCGGCGCCGGGATCGGATTAGAAGGCGGAGATACAGCCATGACCGCACCACTGGACCTTGACGCCACGATCGGCAAGTACGCCACCGGGGCCTTCGACGACAGCACGCCGCTGCTGGAGGTGGGCCTGGAGTCGCTGTCCCTGCTGCGGCTGGCGGTGGAGGTGGCCGCCGACGACGACGCGGAGATCGACGCGACCCGACTGGCCGAGCTGCGCGTGGTCGGCGACCTGAAGGCCTGGCTTGGCGACCTGGCCGTGGTGGACGGGGCCGCGTCGTGCTGACCGAACAGCAGGCCGACCTGGCCATCACCGAGTCCCAGAAGGGACTGCTGGTGCTGGACAGCCGCGTGGCCGCCAAGCACCTGTACAACCAGATCATCCAGTTCGACCTGGACCCGGCGGCGGTGCCCGCCGAGGCGGTCGGGCCCGCGCTGCTGGCGCTGGTGGCCGTGCAGCCCGCGCTGCGCCAGGTCTTCACAGCGCTGCCCGCGATCCACGCCCGGCTCACCGCGCCGCCCACGGCCGAGGGCTTCCCCCTGACCCACCTCGACGTGCCCCCGCAGGACTACCCCGAGGCGGTGGCCGCGCTGGCCCGCGAGCTCGGGCCGATGGCCTTCGACCTGGCCACGGGCCCGGCGTACCGCTTCGGCACGGTGCGGGCCACCGACAACAGCGCGGCGACCATCCTGCTGGTCGGCCACCACATCGTCGGTGACGGCGTGTCCATGGGCCCGATCGTGCGCGACCTGGAGGCCCTGTTCACCGGGCGGTTGGCCGGGGAGGCGATCGCGGCCAAGCAGGTCGAGCGCGAAACCGCGCTGCGCAAGGAACTCCAGGCGCAGAACCGGGTCGCCGCCCAGGACCGCACCACCGAACGCGCCAAGCAGTGGGCCGCCGCGCTGCGCGAGGTCCCGCCGCTGGTGCTGCAACCGCGCCCGAACCGTCCCACGCAGACCGCCTTCACCGGTGCGCGGGTCGCGTGGCGGCTGGACGAGGCCGAGTCGGCCCGCTTCACCCAGACCTGCAAGCGACTGGGCGTCACCTCCTTCGTGCTGCTCAGCGGGGTCTACGGCGCGGTGCTGGCCCGGCATGGCGCGGTGTCCAAGGTGCTGGTGGGCAGCCCGTTCATGGCCCGGCGCACGATCGGCGCCTTCGACCTGTGCGGGTTCTTCGTCAACACCTTGCCGGTCACCGTGGACGTGGACTGGGCGCGCACCGTGGACGAGCACCTGGCCGAGCACGTGCGGCCCGCGATCGACTTCTGCCGCTCCCACGTGGACGTCAGCTTCAACCAGCTCGTGGAGCACGCCCAGCCGGACCGCTCCAGCAACCGAAACCCCTTGTTCTCCGCCATGTTGGCGATGCAGGACACCTTCGACCCGGCCACGGCGCAGGCCGTCGTCCGGGTCCGCGAACCGGGCAACGGCACCGCCAAGTTCGACCTGTGGCTGGGGGCGACCCCGATCGACGGCCGCTGGCAGCTGGAGCTGGAGTACGACCGCGAGCTGATCTCGCCCGCGGTGGCCGACGGCCTGCTGGACTCCTTGCGCACCGCTCTGCGCCGTGCCGTGGCCGACGGCTCACGCACCCTGGCCGAACTGTTCGAGGACGCCCCGCTGGCGGAGAGCCTGCGCACCGACGGCCAGCCCGCCAGGGTCGAGGCCGCCACGCTGAGCCAGTGGTTCGAGCAGTCCGTGGCGGCCACGCCCCAGGCGGTGGCCATCGAGGACCCGCACAACCGGCTCACCTACGCGGAGTTGGCCGCGGCGGCGACCACCGCGGCGGCGGGGTTGGCCGCGCACGGCATCGGCCCCGGCGACGTGGTCGGCCTGGCCCTGGACACCCTCGCCGACACCGTGGTCGCGATCATGGCGATCCTGCGCCGTGGCGCCGTGTTCCTGCCGCTGGACTCCGGGCTGCCCACGGAGCGCCTGGCGTACATGGCGGACAAGGCGGGCTGCCGCACGGTGCTCGGCGCCCCGCTGGTGCCCGACTTGACCGTGCTGAACATGGCTGAACTCGCTGAAGGCGGCACCGACACCAGCTCGCTGGCCAGCGCCGACAGCCCGGTGTACGTCATGTTCACCTCCGGGTCCACCGGCCAGCCCAAGGGCGTGCAGATGGGCCACGGGCCGCTGCTCAACCTCACCGGCTGGCAGCACGCCGCGCTGCGGATGGGCCGCCAGACGAGGTTCCTCCAGTACGCCCCGCTCGGGTTCGACGTGTCGTACCAGGAGATCCTGCCGACCCTGCTGTGCGGGGGCACGGTGGTCTCCCGCGAACCGGCCGACCGGCGCGATTTCCCCGCCATGTTGCGGCGTATCGCCGACACGGCCGTCACCCACGTGTACCTGCCGGTGGCCGCGCTGCGCCCGCTGGTGCAGTGCGCCAAGGCCAACCAGGTGAGCCTGCCCGCGCTGCGGTACCTGTGCGTCTCCGGCGAGCAGTTGCTGGTGGACGAGGAGATCCGCGAGTTCTTCGTGGCGCACCCGCACTGCACGCTGGTGAACCTGTACGGGCCCACCGAGACGCACGCGGTGACCAGCCACCGGCTGTCCGCCCGGGACGAGCAGTGGCCGCCGCACGTGCCGATCGGCCTGCCCTACCCGAACGTGGCCGCCTACGTCGTGGACGTCACCGGCCACCTCGCCCCGGTCGGTGTGCCCGGTGAGCTGTACCTCGGCGGGGACTGCCCGGCCGAGGGCTACGTCAACGACCCGCAGATCACCGCCGAACGCTTCGTGGCCGACCGGTTCGACGGGGGCACGGCCTACCGCACCGGGGACCGCGTGGTGCGTGAACCCGACGGGGTGCTGGTCTTCCTGGGCCGCGAGGACACCCAGGTGAAGATCCGCGGGTACCGGGTGGAGCTGGGGGAGATCCAGACCGTGGCCACGGCGGTGTACGGGGTGCTGGAGGCGGTGGCCGTGGCCAGGGGCAGCGGGGTCGACCGCGAGCTGGCGCTGTTCGTGCTCGGTGAGGGGCCGGTGGACCACGAGGCGTTGCGGGCCAAGCTGGCCGAGGCGCTGCCGGAGTACATGGTGCCCACCTGGATCTTCGACCTGGACAGGGTGCCGACCACTCCCACTGGCAAAACGGATCTGGACGCACTGGTGGCACTGGCCGACGAGCTGGTGACCGAGCGCCGGATCGACTCGGCCGCGGCGCCCGCGGACTACCAGGACGCGCTGGAGGCGGAGCTGGCCGGGATCTGGGCCGAGGTGCTGGGCGTGGACTCGGTGCTGCGGGACCGGCCGGTGATGGCCTACGGCGCGCACTCGCTGAACATCTTCACGGCGCTGGCGCAGGTGCAGGAGCGCTACGGGGTTCCGGTGCCGGTGGTCGACTTCTTCAGCTCGCCGACCGTGGCCACGCTGGCGGGTCTGGTGCGCACGGCCCTGGCGGGGGCGTGATGGCCACCGTCTCGCCCTCGCGGCTGATCCCCTTGGTGCGCAAGAAGAAGCGGCCCAGTTGTGTGCTGCTGCCCGGACTGGGCGGCGGGCTGGAGCCCTACCTCCGACTGGCCGCCGCCCTGGGCGAGCAGCGCAACGTGCACGCCTTCCGCGCGGCCGGGCTGATGCCCGAGGAACTGCCGGAGACCTCGGTCGCCGAGATGGGCGACGCGGCGGCGGCCGTACTGGAGCAGTCCGGGATCCAGCCCGAGCTGGTGATCGGCTGGTCGCTGGGCGGGGTGGTCGGCTGGGAGCTGTGCACCCGGCTGCCGCACCGGCCGCCGCTGGTGATCATCGACAGCGCGCCCTGCCCGTGGCAGGCCAGCGAGGACAGCCGGGTGGAGCTGCGTTCGAGCATCACCGGCATGTTGGGGCCCAACCCCGATCCCGGCACGCGGGACCGCGTCTTGTCCACAGTGGACGCCCAGCTCGACGCGCTGGCCGAGCACAAGACCTCGGTCGGCTACGACGGGCCCGTGCTGCTGCTGATGTGCCAGCCGGACGAGGGCTGGCGCGAGGAGGCGGTCCGGGGCTGGCGGGCACTGGCCCCGAACCTGCGCACCGCGCGGCTGGGCGCGGGCCACTACGAGGTGTTCGACGCCGGGCGGCTGCCCGAGCTGATCGACCAGATCGCCGAGTTCGAGGAGGCGTGGTGACCGGGCCACTGGCCGTGGTCAGCGGCGGGACCCGGGGCATCGGGCTGGCGCTGAGCCATCGGCTGATCAAACTGGGCCACCGGGTGGTCGCCCTGTACCGCGGCGATGACGCCGCGGCCGAGGCGGTGCGCGAGGAGTCGCTGCACGTGCTGCGGGCCGACCTCGCCGACTCCGGGGCCGTGCGGGCCGCGGCCCACCAGGTCCTCGCCGAGCACGGTGTGCCGACGGTGCTGGTGCACAACGCGGGCCGCAACATCGACCGGCCGTTCCTGGAGATGAGCGAGGAGGACTGGCACGGGGTGCTGGACACCAACCTGTCCGGGGTCTTCTACCTCACCAGGGCGCTCGCCCCGGCGATGGTCGAGTCCGGGCAGCAGGGTGTGATCGTCACCGTGGGCGCCACCACGGGGATGCGCCCGCGGCTCAACGGCGCCAACTACTGCGCCAGCAAGGCGGGCCTGCTGCAACTGACCAAGTGCCTCGCCCTGGAGCTCGCGCCCCGGATCCGGGTCAACTGCCTGATCCCCGGCATGACCGAGACCGAGGAACTGGTCACCCGCTTCCGACTGCACGACCCCCAGGCCCGCGCCCAGGTCGTCGGCGAGATCCCGCTGCGCCGCATCGGCGGCACCGAGGACGTGGCCGACGCCCTGGAGTACCTGGTGAGCCCGCGCAGCGCGTACCTGACCGGCCAGAAGATCATCGTGGATGGTGGGCAGTACATGTGGTGACCGAGATCCTGGCCGCGACGAGCGCCGCACGCGACACGGCGCCCGCACCCGGCGACGAGCGCTACGACTCCTACTGCACCGAGCTGGCCCGGCAGCTGACCGCCAACTGGGACGCGGTGCTGGCCGCCAACGCCGAGGACATCGCGCTGGCCCGCCAGCGCGGGCTCGGCGAACCGCTGATCGACCGGCTCCAGCTGGGCTACCAGCACCTGGCCCCGTTGCTGGAGCTGGCCGAGCAGACCCGCAAGGCGCTGCCCGCCGTGACGGCCAGTTCACCCGGTACGCCCGCGTTCGGGCAGAGCGTGGTGCGGCGCAAGCCCAAGCCGCTCGGCGTGCTGCTGATGATCTACGAGGCCCGGCCCACCGTGACGGTGGAGGGCGCGCTGCTGGCCGTGGCCGTGGGCAACGCGGTGATCCTGCGCGGGGGCTCGGAGATCGCGGCCACCAACGCCAAGCTCGGTGAGCTGGCCGCGAACGCCGCCCGCGCGGCCGGTCTGCCCGAGGGCATGGTGTCCGTGCTCACCGACGGGGACCGCAGGCTGGTCCGCGAGCTGCTCAAGCGGCACGACGCCATCGACGCGCTGATTCCGCGCGGCAGCGCCTCGCTGATCGACTACTGCCGCACGGCCTCCACCATCCCGGTGATCGCCAGCGGCGGCGGGGTCAACCACCTCTACGTGGACTCCAGCGCCGATCCCGCGGTGGCCGCCCGCATCGCCGTTGACAGCAAGCTGACCGAGCCCACCGCGTGCAACACGCTGGAGATGGTCCTTGCGCACCAGGACATCGCGGCTCAGGTCGTGACGGAGTTGCTGGCGCTGGGCGAGGAGTTCGAGCTGCGCCTGGACCCGGCCCTGCTGGTGCCCGGCGAACAGGTCAGTGAGCTGTCGGCCCGCGACGACGGCCGCGAGTTCCTGGACCGCTCGCTGGGGGTCCGGCCGGTGGCCGACCTCGCGCAGGCCACCGCGCACATCCGCCAGCACGGCTCGAAGCACACCGAGGGCATCGTCAGCGAGGACCCCTTGGTGGTGCAGGAGTTCCTGGACACCGTGGACGCGGCGGCCCTGGTGGTCAACGGATCGCTGCGGTTGCACGACGGCCCGACCATGGGGCTGGGACCGGAGATCTCCATCAGCACCGGCAGGTTGCACACCAGGGGACCGGTGGACCTGTCCGCGCTGCTGACCTACAGCTGGGTCATCGAGGGCCACGGAACGGTCCGTGGCAAGGAGAGGGGGAGCGCGTCGTGACGCCTACCCAAGCCCGTCGGGCCGAGGTCAACGACGCCGTGAAGCGCATCGTCGCGCTGGAGTCGCGGCTGTCGCTGGCCCCGCACGAGATCCCCGACGCCGAACCGCTCAACGGGGACCTGCTCAAGGTCAACTCGCTCGGGTTCCTCGGCATGTTGGTGCGCCTGGAGGACGAGCTGGACGTGACCCTGCCCGACGACCTGTTCACCGGGCGGACCTTTCACACCGTGGCCGACCTGACCGGGGTCGTGCTGCTCGCGGTGGGGGAGCAGCCATGAGGTGGCGCAGTGTGTTGCCGCGCCTGGGGTACGAACTGCCGCCGGACCTGACCCCGCCGAGCGCGAACGGCCCGCTCACCCCCTCGGTGCCGCTGGAGCTGATCCGGCAGAGCGTGTCCGCGCGGGAGTACTGGGACATTCCGGAGCCGGTGGCCGAGCAGTACCGCCGGTACCGGCCGACCCCGCTGTGGCGGGCGACCGCCTTCGAGCGGGCCATCGGCGCCGAGGTGCCGGTGTACGTCAAGTACGAGGGCGGCAACATCTCCGGCAGTCACAAGCTGAACACCGCGCTGGCCCAGGCGTACTACTACCAGCGGGCCGGGGTGCGCGAGCTGGTCACCGGCACCGGGGCGGGCCAGTGGGGCACCGCGCTCGCGGCGGCCTGCGCGGCGTTCGGCCTGTCCTGCACGGTGTTCATGGTCGGCGGCAGCCTGCGCGACAAGCCGTACCGGGGCAGCCTGATGCGGCTGCTTGGCGCGCAGGTGCACGCCAGCCCGAGCGGGCTCACCGAGATCGGTAACCAGGGCGGGGGCAACAGCCTGGCCCTGGCCATCGGTGAGGCAGTGGAGTACGCCAAGGCCGGTGAAGGGCGGGCGTTCTGCATCGGCAGCGGGGAGAACTACAGCATCCTGCACCAGTCGGTGATCGGGCAGGAGGCGATCGAGCAACTGTCCACTATGGATGCCGAGGTGGACACGGTGATCGGCTGCGTGGGCGCGGGCTCGAACTTCGGCGGTATCGCGCTGCCGTTCTTCTCCTGTGACGACCAGGGGCCGACCCTGCTCGCCGCCGAGTCCAGCTCCACGCCCAAGCTGACCCGCGGTGTCTACGCCTACGACCTGACCGACGCGACGGGCACCGGCCCGATGGAAGCCATGTACACCATCGGCAGCCAGTACTCGATCCCCGCGTCCCACTCGGCCGGGCTGCGCTTCCACGGGGCCGCGAAGTTGTTGTCCGCCATGCGCCACCGGGGTCAGATCGCGGCCACCGCTGTCGGCCAGCGGGCGGCGCTGGAGGCGGGCCGCGCGTTCGCGGGCAGCGAGCTGATCGTGCCCGCGCCCGAGTCCGGGCACGCACTGGCGGCAGCGGCCTCGGTGGTCACCGGGCGCGACGCCAAGCACCGCGGCGGCCGTGGCGTGCTGGTGTGTGTGAGCGGGCACGGGTTGCTGGACCTGGCCGCGTACGACCAACTGCTCGCCGGGCAGCTCACCGACCTGGCCGCCGACCCCGAAGCCGTCGAGCTGGCCACGGCCGCGCTGACCCGGGTCGACAACACCCTCGTCGAGGTGAACTGATGACACCGACCGAGACCCGCCACGGCGTGTTCACGCCGATCCTGCGCGGGCTGCGTGCCGAGGCGCTGGACTGCATCCAGGCCAACCTGGCCGTGCTGGCCGATCAGCAGGGCGGCAGCGGCACGCACCTGGCACTGGGCTCCGCACTGCGCTTTCCTGTCGACTCCACAATGGACACACGGCTGTCCGAGGCTGCCGAACAGGTGGGCGCCGAGGTCGTACAGCGCTGGGACGACGCCGACGTGCGGGACCTCGCCGAGCAGCACCCCGTGCTCTACGTCGTGGCCGACGCGTACGAACTGCCGTGGGTGCCTTACGCGGGCCAGCAGCACATGGAGCACTCGTTCCTGCTGCTCGGACCATCCACTGTGGCCGATGCGTACCACAACGACACGCAGTGGGGCGCCGTCCGGCCCGGGGTGTGGAAGATCGGTGACACGCCCCTGCCGCGGGCTACGGCGTTCACGCTGGAGGTGCGGCCGACCAAGCTGGACCCGGCTGCCGTGGTGGCCGCCAACGCCGCCGCCATGACCGGGGCCGTGCCCGCGATCGAGGCGTACGTCCAGGGCTGCAACGAGGATCTGCCCCAGCTCGTGCTGGACGTATGGGTGATCGGCCGCTCCCGGCTGCTGCACGCGGCGTGGCTGGCCAGCGTGGGGCTGCCCGCGGAGGCCGCCGAGCAGCAAGCGCAGGACTGGCTGTCGTTCGCGGCGCAGACCTACGTCGCGATGCGGCGGGCTCAACGCGGTGGGCCGCTGACCGCGCCGATCGACACGGAACTGCACCGCCTGCTGCACGGCGATGTGGCTCTGGCCCAGGACTTGTTCGTCCGCAGCACCGTCAACGAGGCGCTGTGCTCCGTGCTGCGCCTGGACGCCGTGCCCGCGGACGGGGCGCTGCGCGACCTGCCCGGCTACAACTCGTTCAAGCTCGTGGACGTGATCAACCGCGTCGAGGACCGGCTCGGGGTGCAGGTGGATCCGCGCGCGCTGACCGCGCAGAACCTGCGCGACCCGGCCAGCCTGTGCCGCCTGTTCGTGGCTGGGGAGGCGTGATGCTGCTGCACGAACTGATCAACACGACCCGCCCGGACGCGATTGCCATCAGCCGGGGCGAGGACGCGCTGACCTTCGCCGAGCTGGACCTGGCCGGGCTCCGCGTGGCCAAGTGGTTGCTGGACAAAGGGGTTCGCCGTGGCGACCGGGTCCTCGCCGCGCTGCCGCCCTCGGTCGAGGTACCCGCGCTGCTCTACGGCTGCTCGCGAGTCGGGGCAGTGTTCAGCCTGATCCACGACACGGCCCCGGCCTCGGCGGTGCAGCACGTCGTCGACGACTGCGAGCCCGCGCTCGTCGTGGACCCCGCCGAGCTGTCCACTGTGGTCGGATCGGGCGCGGTCCCGGACGAGCTGCCCGCGTCGCCGCTGACCGTCGACCCGATCTGCCTGATCTACACCTCGGGCAGCACCGGTGCGCCCAAGGCCGTCGTCTCCACGCACGCCCAGGTGACCTTCGCCGCCAGGGCGATCCAGTCGCGGCTGCGGTACCGGCCCGAGGACGTCGTGTACTGCGCGCTGCCGCTGGCCTTCGACTACGGCATGTACCAGCTGTTCCTCGGTGCCCTGTCCGGGGCGCGCGTCGAACTGGGCTCCGCCTCGGACGCCGGTCCGCAACTGCTCGGCAAGCTCGCCGCCTGCGGGGCCACGGTGCTGCCCGCCGTGCCCGCGCTGGCCCGCGGCCTGGCGGCGATGCTGGCCCGGCCCACGGCCAAGGCCCCGGCGATCCGGTTGCTGACCAACACCGGGGCCGCCATGCCCGACACCGTGCTGGCCACCCTGCGGGCGCGCATCCCAGGGCTGCGCGTGCAACTGATGTTCGGGCTCACCGAGTGCAAGCGGGCGACGATCATGCCGGTGGACGAGGACCTGAACCGGCCGGGCGCGTGCGGCGTGGCGCTGCCCGGCACGGAGGTCTACGCCGTGGACCCCGCGGGCGGGCGGCTCCCGGCCGGGGAGGTCGGCGAGATCGTGGTGCGCGGCCCCAACGTGATGGCTGGCTACTGGCGGCGGCCCGAACTCACCGAGCAGCGGTTCCCGCGCCAGCAAGGGCTTTTCCCCGTCCTGCGCACCGGCGACTTCGGCTGGCTGGACAAGGACGGCTACCTGTACTTCGCGGGTCGCCGTGACGACCAGTACAAGGAGCACGGGTTCCGGGTCAGCGTGACCGAGGTCGAGGCCGCGGCTCACCGAGTGTCCGGAGTGGACGCCGCGGCGGTGTTGCCGCCGGGTGCCGAGGAGCACGGGGCCACGCTCGTCGTGGTGTCCGAGCTGGCGCCGCACGAGGTGCTCGCCGGGCTGCGTGCCGAGCTGGAGGAGTTCAAGATCCCGCGCACCTGCCACGTGGTGGCGGCACTTCCGTTGACCCGCAACGGCAAGGTCGACCGCGCCGAGTTGGTGAGGGTGACCCGTGCTGGCTGACCTGGAGACCCCGGCCTACGTCTACGACCTGGACGAGGTGCGCCGCTGCGCGGCCGCCCTGCGCGCCGCGCTGCCCGAGCCGACCCGGATCTACTACTCCTTCAAGGCGAACCCGCACCCGGCGGTCGTCTCCGCGCTGCGCGAGCAGGGCTGCCACGCGGAGGTCTGCTCGCCCGGCGAGCTGGCCACCGCGCTGGACGCGGGCTTCCCCGCCGCCGAGGTGCTCTACACCGGCCCCGGCAAGCGCGACCAGGACGTCACCGAGGCCGTCAAGTCCGGGGTTCGACTGTTCTCGGTGGACAGTCCACACGGGATTGATCAGCTCGATTCGGCCGCCGCCGCACAGGGTGTCACGGTGCGCAGCCTGGTTCGGGTCAACGACCTGAGCCCGGTGCCCGGCCAGGGCCTGACGATGACCGGGGTGGCCTCGCAGTTCGGTGCCGACGCGGACTGGGTGCTGGCCGAGCCCGAGCGCTTCGGCGCCAGGGACCACGTCCTGCCGGCGGGGTACCACCTCTACATGGGCACCAACCTCACCGAGTCCGACGCACTGCTCGCGCAGTTCCGGCAGTCGGCGAGCACCGCGCGCTGGCTCGCCGAGACCACCGGCACCGCCGTGCAGGTGCTGGACCTGGGCGGCGGCTTCGGTGCCCCGTTCGCCAAGGCGGGCGTGCTGCCCAGGTTCGACGGCCTGGCCGAGCGGATCGCCGACCTGCTGGACGAGACCTTTCCCGGTTGGCGTGCGGGCAGTCCCGTCGTGGCCTTCGAGTCGGGGCGCCACCTCGTCGCCACCAGCGGCACGCTCTACACGCGGGTGCTGGACGTCAAGCGCTCGCACGGCAGGGACGTGCTGGTGCTGGAGTCGGGCATCAACCACCTGGGCGGCATGTCCGGGCTGCGCAGACTGCCGCCGATCACCCCCGACGTGCTGGCCGCCGAGGGCGTTGGCGAGCCGCTGACCGGCGCGATCGTCGCCGGGCCGCTGTGCACCCCGTTGGACACCTGGTCGCACGCGGCGAGCCTGCCCGCGGTGCGCCCCGGCGACCTCGTGTCGGTGCCCAACGTGGGCGCCTACGGGCTGTCCGCCAGCCTGCTGGCCTTCCTCGGCCACCCGGCGCCGGTCGAGGCGGTCCGCGAAGGCGGCCGGATCACCGACGTGTCCCGCTTGCACCTCCACCGACAAGACCTGAACAGGATGTGATCAGCCGTGGATGCCAACTTCCCCGCCGTGCTCCAGCCGTTCCTGAAGTACGCGGGCGGTCAGGAGATCACCGGTGAGTCCCGGTTGCGCGACCTGGGCCTGGACTCGATGCAGTCCATCCAGCTGCTGTTCGCGGTGGAGGACGCCTACCACGTGTCCCTGCCCGACGAGCTGCTCACCGACGACACCTTCGCCACCGTGGGCAGCCTCTGGGCGGCCATCGAGTCGGTGCGCCCGGCCGCGCAGGAGGCGTCGTGAACCTGGACGAGCTGTTCGCGGTGACCGCCGAGCACGCCGCGCGCACCGACCGCGAGGCCGCGTTCCCGGTTGAGGCGCTGGATGTCATGCGCGCCAACGGAATGCTGGGCTTCGTCGTGCCGACCGAGCACGGCGGCGGTGGCGGCTCGGTCACCGAGGTGCTGGACCTGACCCTGCGGCTGGCCCGCGAGGACATGTCCGTGGCGATGATCTTCACCATGCACTGCCAGCAGGCGCTTGCCCTGGTGCGGCACGCCAATCCCGAGCTGGCGGCGCGGGTGCTGCCCCGGCTGGCCCGCGGTGAGCTGTACCTCGCCTCGGTCACCACCGAGCGGGGCAAGGGCGGCCACCTGCTCAGCTCCGAGTCGGTCGTGCACAGCGACGGCAGCCACCTCAAGATCGACCGCGACGCGCCGATCGTCACCGGTGGCCCGCACGCCGACGCCTACCTGGTCACGGTGCTCGCCCCGGACGCCACCTCGCCCAGCCAGGTCTCCCTGGTCTACGCGGAACGGTCCGAAGTGGACGTTGAGGTGCTCGGTGGTTGGCAGCCCCTGGGTATGCGTGCCACCCGCAGCGTGCCGATGCGGCTGACCGGCCAGGTCCCGGTGCGCAACCTGGTCGGCGAGCCCGGCGGGTTCCGCGAGATCGTCACCGGCACCTTCGGACCGCTGGCCCACCTGGGTTGGTCGGCGGCCTGGCTCGGCACGGCGGCCGGTGCGCTGTCCCGCGTGGTGCAGTTCCTGCGCGGCGAGGCCGGCCGCAAGCAGTTCGACACGACCTCCGAGCTGTTGCTGACCGGCCTCGCCAAGGTGCGTGGTCGGATCGACACCGTGCACTCGTTGCTGCGCAACACATCACGCGTGGTTGAGTCCACTGAGGACCTGACACAACCGCCCGTGCAGCTGCTGCTCAACACGCTGAAGATCACCGCCGCCGAGCAGTGCTTCACCGCCGTGGACGAGCTGATCGAGCTGGTAGGCCTGCGGCACGGCTACCTGACCGGCTCCCCGCTGCGCCTGGAGCAGGCGTTCCGCGACCTGCGCTCGGCCTCGCTCAACTACGGCAACCAGCGGCTGTACCTGGCCAACGGCACGTTGTCCCTGCTGGACCAGCAGGTGCGCCTTGTCTGAGCAGGCCCGCGAGCTGTGGCGCTCCCTCGGCGAACGGGGCGTGCTGCGCGCCCTGTTCGCCGAGGGCCCGTCGCGCGAGCAGTTGGGCGGCCTGCTCGCGGAGTTGGACCGCGAGCACCCGGTTGGCGTCGTGCTCTCCGCCTGCGTGCAGCTCGCCACGATCCTGCCGATCCTGCGCGGGGAAACGGGTGCCGCCGCCAAGGTGTACGAGTCCGCGCTGTCCGGTGCGGCCGTGCTCGCGCTCGCCGCGACCGACGCCGCCGCGGCCGGGTCCGACCTGACCTCGTTGGGCACCAAGGCCGAGCTCGCCGAGGACCACCTGGTCCTCACCGGGGCCAAGCGGTGGATCACCAACGCCTGCACCGCCGACCACGTGCTGGTGCTCGCCAGGCACCGGCCTGCCGACCACTTCACGAGCTTCCTGTGGGTGCTCGTCCCGGTGACGGCACCCGGTGTGCGCGTGGAACCGGCCAGTGGCGGGCTGTTCGCCGGGTCCGGGGTCGGCCACCTGGAGTTCGACCAGGTCCGGCTGGACCGCGAGCACGTGGTGGGCGGGGTCGGCCGGGGCATGGTGTCCTTCGGACGACATGTCACCACCGAACGGCTCGCCGGTGGGCTGTGGGCTGCGGCGATGTGCCGCCGGGTGCTTGCCGACACGCTGAAGTCCCTGTGCGAGCGGCAGTTGGGCGGAAGTCCCATGTGGACGAACGAGGCGATCCGGCACCGCTTCGCGCGCTGCCTGGTGGAGACCCGCCGCATCGAGGCGATGTGCGGGCAGGTCGAGCAGTGGTCCCTGCTGGGCAGCATGGTGCTCAAGGTCTCCGTGGCCGAGAGCCTGGACCTGGTGCTCACCGAGTGCGCGCAGTTGGCCGGTGCCGAGGCGTTCGCCGAGGGCGGGCTCGCCCAGCTGCGGGCGGAGATCGGCATGTTCGGCATCGCGGGCGGTGCTTCCGGCGCGATGCTCGCGGGCATCGCCGAGCACGCCCACGACCTGTTGGGGCTGCGGGCCGGATGAGCAGCACCTGGGTCGCCGACACCGTCAAGCTGGCCTTCGCCAGGGTGACGGAGACCAGTACTCGCCTTGCCACCGAAGAAGACCGCAGGGCAGGGGCGGAACAGGCCGCGTGGCGCCAACGCGAGTACCTGGCCGCCAGGGCCCTGCTGCGCGGACTGCTCACCGAGCTCGCCGACCTGGCGGCGGCGCGGGCGAGCCTGTCCGCCGACGAGGCCGGTCGCCCGTTCCTGCTTGGGCGGCCGGACCTCGCCGTCAGTCTGTCCCATGAGGACGGTTGGGTGGCCGCGGCCGTGGCGGTGGGGCAGGGCGCGCGGGTCGGGGTGGACGTGCAGGTGCCGGTGCAGGGCACGGACCTGTCGCTGATCAACCGCTGTTGCGGCCCCAGGGCGCGTGCCGAGCTTGCGGCCATGCCCGGTGAGCGCCGCGATCACGAGTTCGCCTGGATCTGGAGCGTGCAGGAGGCATGCGTGAAGGCAGAGGGCACCGGGCTGGCCGGTCGTCCGTGGACGGTCCCCGTCGAGGTCGGCGGCACGGCCGGTCGCTGGGGCGACTACCACTGGCGCAGCCTGCGCGACAGGGCGCCGATCCCGCTCAGCTGCGCCTACCGGCAGGTGGGCGGATGACCGCGGCGCCGCAACCAGAACTGGCCGGGCTGAGCTGTTACACCGGCAGCCTCGCGGGCTACCTGGACGGTGAGCCGGTCGACGCCGCCGAGTTGCTGGCGAACTCGATCAGGCTGGCCGTGCGCATCGACCTGCCCGAGGGGGCGCTGGCCTTCTCCCACCACAGGTTCCCGCTCAACCGGCTGCCCAACGGTGATCAGCTGCACTACGCCGCCGAGGCCGACCCGCAGCGCGCCCTCGCCGCGATCACCGCCGAGCTGAGCAGGCACGGACGTGTGATCGTGGTGGTGGACAACGCCGAACTGCCCTGGTCGCCCTCCTACGGGGTCGGGCCGAGCGCTCCGCACTGGCTGCTGCTGTCCACCAGGGAGGAGGACAAGTGGCACGTGGTGGACCCGTTCAGCGGGCTGCTGCCGGCCGGGGAACAGCACCCGTTCACCGGCTGGCTGTCCACCGAGTCCTTGCTGGCGGCCCTCGCCCCGCGCGACTGGGCGCCAGAACAGTTGCGCCGCAACGAACTCGCCTTCGGACTGCCCGTGCCCGTTGCCGGATCGGGGCTGACCTGGCTGGGCCGGGTCCAGGCCACGCGGCAGGCCGAGGACCCGTTGCCCGGCAACTGGCTCACCGGCTGCGACCAGGTGCTGCCCTTCCTCATCGGCCACCTGGAGCGGCGCCTGGCCGAGAGCGGTCCGCTGCTGGACGACCTGTGGGCCGCCGCCCAACACCACGTGTTCCGGCACCGCTGGCTCGGTGAGCGCGCGGGCGTGCTCGGTGACCTCGCCGGGGCGGCCCGGCACGAGTCCGCCGCCCAGGCCTGGGCCAGCCTGCCCAAGGCCCTGCGCTTCGCCGTGGAGTCGGCCTCGCGCGGACGGCCCAGGGCCACGCTCGTGCGCACCACGCTGAACCACCTGCTGGCACTGGAAACCCCACCCGCCCCCGCCTACCACGCCGTGTCACACCACACGCCGATCTCCACCCGTGATCCGGAAGGACCTGCCATGCCCACCCGCACCCTCTACGACTGGTTCCTCAACTCCGCGACGCAGCACCCGGACAACACCGCGATCGAGGTGAGCACCCAGTCGCTGACCTACGCGGAGCTCAGGGCAGCGGTGGAACGCCTGTCCGGGGCTATGGTGGAGGTGCTGGGCCGCACCCCGACCAGGGTCGGCCTGCTCACCTCGCGCAGCCTCGCCGGGTACGTCGGATACCTTGCCGCGCAACGACTCGGCGCCGCCTGCGTACCGCTGAACTCGGCCGCCCCCGCCGTGCGCAACCTGACGATCACCACCGAGGCCGAGCTGGACCTGACCCTGGTGGACGACACCTCGGGCGACGGGCTGGCCGAGTACCGGCGCGACTGCGGCATCGCCCTGCTGGACCTGACCGGGGACCGGGTGCGCGAGCTGACCTCGCCCAGCCGTGAGTACAAGGAGACCGAGGTCGTGCCGCGCGGGGCCGAGGACGTGGCGTACATCATCTTCACCAGCGGCACCACCGGCAAGCCCAAGGGCGTGCCCACCACACAGTCCAATGTGGACGCGTTTCTGGCCGAGGTGATCGAGCGCTACACCCTGCTGCCCACCAGCCGGGTCTCGCAGACCTTCGAGATGTCCTTCGACGGCTCCATCGTGGAGATCTTCGGCACCTGGGGCTCCGGCGGCGCGCTGTGCGTCGCCCAGCACGGGGACGTGTTCACCCCGGTGAAGTTCGTCAAGGCCAAGCAGTTGACGCACTGGATGTCGGTGCCCTCGCTGATCTCCTTCGCCACCAGGCTGCGCGCGCTGGCCCCGGGCAGCATGCCCACCCTGACCGGCAGCATGTTCGGCGGCGAGGCGCTGACCATGGAGCAGGCCGAGGCCTGGTCGGCGGCGGCGCCCAGCACGCGGATCCTCAACTGCTACGGGCCCACCGAGACCACGGTGACCGTCACCGGCTACGAGGTGCCGCTGGACGGCAGCCAGCAGGAGACCTCCAACCGCACGATCCCGATCGGGGACGTGTACCCGCGCATGGAGAGCGTGCTGCTGGACGCGAACCTGCGCCCGGTGGACGACGGGGAGCTGTGCGTGCGCGGCCCGCAGCGCTTCCCCGGCTACCTGGACCCGGCCGAGAACGCGGGCCGGTTCGTCTCCTTCGACGGGGTGCAGGGCGAGCTGTTCACCGGCGGCGCCCCGCTGACCGAGAAGCACTGGTACCGCACGGGCGACCGGGTGCGCCGCGAGCACGGCACGTTGGTCCACTTGGGACGGATCGACGAGCAGGTCAAGGTGCGCGGCAACCGGGTGGAGCTGGGCGAGATCGAGTCGGTGCTGCGCAGGCACCCGGCCATCGCCGAGGTCGTGGTGCTCACGATCAGGGGCGCGGACGGGGAGATCGACCTGTACGCGGTCTACACCGGGGGCAAGGTCAGCGACGCGGAGTTCGCCGGTCTGGTCGAGGGCCTGCCCACCTACATGCACCCGCGCGGCTACCACCACCGCGAGGAGATCCCGCTGACCACGGTCGGCAAGGTGGATCGCAAGCTGCTCACCGACCAGTTCGTGGCGGTCGCCCGATGACCGCGGCGACTGCCATGCAGGAGGCCCTCTGGTGGGTGCACCAGCGGGCGAAGAACAAGTCCGTCTACAACCTCACCTGGCGACTGGGCTGCGACAAGGCCCCGGACCTCGAGGCGCTCGGCCTCGCCTGGCAGGCGGTGGTGGACCGGCACGAGGCGTTGCGGACCTCGGTGGTGCAGCGCGAGGGCGTGATCGAACTCGTGGTGCGGCCGGAACTAGCCGTGCAGGTGCAGCTGGTCGAGGTGGACGAGGCCACGCCGGAGCTGCTGAGGCTGATCGCCGAGGAGATCCAGGAGCAGGCGATGCACCTGGACCAGGCCCCGCTGGCGCAGCTCACCGTGGTGCGGGTCGGCGAGGTGCACGAACTGCTGCTGACGGTGCACCACGTGGTGCTCGACGGCTGGGCGAACCAGTTGCTGGTCAGCGAGCTGTCCTCGGCCTACGAGGCGGCCTGCCAGGGGCGCAAGCCGGAGTTCGCGACCGAGGCCGTGCCGTTCAGCGCGTACGCCCAGGAGTGCGCACAGGCCCGCGACGCGGGCAAGTGGCAGGCGAGCCTGGACCACTGGCGCAAGACCTTGGACGGCGCGGTGTCCACGACTGTCGCCGCGGACCGGCACAACCTGGCCGGGACCGGGGCTCCGGGCACGACCCTGCGCTACGCGCTCAGCGACGAGGCGGTGGCCGGGGTCGGCGAGCTGACCAAGGCCACGTTCGCCACGCCCTTCGTGGTCGCGCTGGCGGCTTTGCAGATCGTGTTGGCACGCGGCGGTGCGGGGGAGGACGTGGCGCTGGGTGTGGTGGTGGCCAACCGCATGTCCCAGCGCGACCAGGAACTCATGGGTTACACGGCCAACCTGTGCATCGCCCGCGCCACGGTGACCGGGGCCGACACGGTGCTGGACGTGGTGGGCCGCGCGCGAGACGCGATGTGGACCATGCTCGCGCACCAGACCGTGCCCTACCCGGCGGTGTTCGGGGCGCTGACCGAGTCCGCGCAGGCGATGTTGCGCGATTCGGCCCCGCTGCTGCTGAACTACCTGGGCCCGATCGGCAACGGGCTGTCCCTCGGTGACGTTCCGATGCAACTGCACCGCTCGCCGAACCGGGCGGCACGCGCGGATATCGCCGTGGCGATGTGGGAAACCCCTGACGGGTTCATGACCGAGATCGAGTACAACACCGGCCGTTACGACCGGGAAACCGTGCTGCGGCTCATGGAGGACATCGACACTGTGCTGTCCGCACCCGGCGCGACCGCGGTGTCCGAACTGGACCTGGGCACGCGCTCGGTCGCGGGCTACGTCGACCACCAGGCCAAGCCGGTGACCACTGGGGCCGCGCTGCCCGAGTCCGCGGCGGCCGAGCAGGTCTCACGGGTGTGGGAGCAGGTGCTGGGTGAGCCGCCCGCCGAACCCGACGAGGACTTCTTCGCGCAGGGCGGACGTTCGCTCAAGGTGCTGCAACTGGCCTCGGCCGTGCGCGAGGAGACCGGTACCGAGCTGGACCTGGTGCGGTGGCTGGCCGAGCCCACCCCGCGGCGGCTCGTGGAGCAGGTCGCCAGCACCGCGGGCGGCCAGGACGCCAGCACGCTGGTGGTGCTGCGCGAGAGCGTGGACGGCGGCCCGCACCTGCACCTGCTGCCCGGCGCGGGCGGCGGTCCGCACGACTACCGCGCACTGCTGGCGGCCCTGCCCGCGCACTGGCGGGTCACCGCATCCCAGGAGCGGCGCCCGTTCGGGTCGGTGGCCGAGATGGCCGCGGCCTACCGCGCCGATCTGGACGCCGCCGGGGCCCGGCCCGATCTGCTCGGCGGCTGGTCCATGGGCGGCCAGATCGCGTTCGAGCTGGCCAGGGGCTACCCCGTGCCGGTCCCGCTCGTGCTGATCGACTCCGCGCCCCCGGTGGGTTACGACTTCGGCGCCGACACCGACTCACTGCGCTTCGAGGCGTTCGCGACCGGGGCGTTCGGCGGCGGCCTGCCGCGCGTGCGTGGAGGCGACTCACTCCGGGTCGCCGCGCTGGCGGCCTGGCTCGCCGCCGACGGACGGGAGGTGTCGGCCACCGTGCTCGCCCAGCAGTGGGCCACCTACCGGCGGCACGCCCAGGCCGTGTCCGACTACGTGCCCAGCGGCGGCGCGCCCGGACCTGCGCTCGTGGTGGCCGCCGACCTCGTGGACGCCCAGGTCGACCAGTGGGCGGAGCGGGTCGGCTCGGTGCGACGGCTGCGCGTCGCGACCGATCACGCCGGTGTCCTGCGTGGCGACCCCGTCCGCGCCGTGGCCGAGGCGATGACCCACCTGCTCTGACCACCACCCGCCGCGTGTCGGCGTTTCCCGTACGGTGTGTCGGCCCAACACGGCGTACCGGAAGCGCCGACACGCGGTACCGGAACGCACGACACGCGGGGGAGGTGGGCGTGGCACTGAGTCAGGCGGAGATCCTGGACGCGGCGACCGGGTTGCTGGACGAGGTGGGCGTGGACGAGCTGAGCACGCGCAGGCTCGCGGCGCGCCTCGGTGTGCGGGCCGGCGCCCTGTACTGGCACTTCCCCAACAAGCAGGCGCTGCTGGACGAGCTCGCGGGGCGGGTGCTGCTGCCGCTGCTGGACCTGGACCTCGGGGCGACCGGGCAGTGGGCGCACGGGGTGGCGGCCTTCGGCGGGGCGCTGCGGGCGGCGATGCTCGCGCACCGGGACGGCGCCCGGCTGGTGGCCACGATGGCCAGGCCGGTGGCGACGGCCCGCACGGCGCACGCGCGGCTGATCGACCTGCTGATCGGCGGGGGAGCGCAGCCGGAGCAGGCGGGGTTCGCCGCGGACGCGCTCACCAGCTACGTCAACGGCTACACCCTGGAGGAGCAGGCCCGCCAGCTGGTGACCCTGTCCGAGGAGCACCGCGAGCGGGCGTTCGCCACCGGGATCCGGGTGGTCGTCAGCGGCCTGCGGGCGGAGTTGTCGTTGCGCTGACCGAGTGGGTGGCGCACACGATGAACAGCCTTGGCTCGGTGTTGTCGGCGATCCGCATGATCTCGCCCATGTGTTGCTGGGCGTCGGGCCGCTGGAGCATCGCCTGGAAGTGCTCGGGGCTGGCCCACTGCGCGTAGTTGACCACCCGCGCGCCGTCGAGGCTCGCGTGGATGTTGGCCGAGACGAAACCCGGGATGCCCACGAACAACTGCTCGGTGGCCTGGTTCAGCGCGGCGACCAATTCGGCCTGGCGGGCCGGTTCGACGGTGAACACGTTGATCAGTGTGGCCACGGGTGCGTCGGCCTGGATGGTGGTCACGGGCCGCCTCCATGTTAGCGTCCTAATATGTAATTAGCACGCTAACATGTTTGGCGTGGACTCGCACGTGGACCCCGGCCAGTCGATGGGCTTCGCGCTGAAGCGGTTGCAGCAGGCGCTGCGCTCGCGCATGGACGCCGGGCTGGCGCGCTACGGACTGACCACCCCGCAGTACGCGGTACTGGCCCTGCTGGCCGACCAGCCGGGCATCTCCAACGCGGAACTGGCCCGGCGCGCGTTCGTCACCCCGCCGACGATGATCAGGATCGTCACCACCCTGGCGGAACTGGGCCTGCTCACCAGGCAGGGCACCCCGGTCGAGGGGCGGGCGCGGTCCACCCGGTTGACCGAGGAGGGGCGCCGTCGCCTGAACGCCGCGGCGCGGGCCGTGCAGCAGTGCGAGGACCTGCTCCGCGAGCAGGCCGGTCCCGGCGAACGGGAGCTCGTCCTGCGCTGGCTCGCCGACTGCGCGGATCGGCTGGAGGCCCCGCAGCGTGCCGGAGTGTTTCCTGATGAGCGTCCAGGACGGTGATCCCCATGCGCCCGAAAGGCCGCCTTTGTGGACGTGCTGAGCTCTACTCGGCACATTTCCGCAACTCTTGACGCACCCGACCGGGGGACGTGCACGGCGGGTCAACTGTTCACTCCGCGTCGTGACCTTGGCTGGGGTGAACACTGATTTTCCTTGATGCCCTGGTTCAGTCATCGTAATCCATGTCACACGATCGGTGGGGGGTGCCCGCTCGCGCTCCCGTTTCGTATCGTCGCTTGCGTCACGGGCCGAATCGAGTATTCTCACCGGTGGTATTGGCGGTGCAATCACCGAGGCGGACCCGCAAAACTTCTGCCCGAACGGGTTTTCGCTGCTGGTGAAGTGGGTGTTGGGCCACTCGGCCGAGTGCCCCGTGATTGCAGGAGAAGACGGAGAAGGTTCATGGCGCAGAAGACGATCGTTCAGCTCATCGACGACGTCGACGGCAGTGAGGCGAACGAGAGCGTGTCGTTCGCGCTGGACGGCGTGGAGTACACCATTGACCTGTCCGACGACAACGCCGCCAAGCTCCGCGGGAACTTGGCGCCGTTTGTCGAGAAGGCGCAGCGCCTCGGTGGCCGCAAGCAGCGTGCGGGCGCGACCAGGACCGCTGTCCGCGCAGGTGGCGACCGCGCGCAGAACCAGGCCATTCGGGAGTGGGCCCGCAGCCAGGGAGAGACCATCTCCGACCGCGGTCGTATCCCGCAGGAACTGGTCACCCGGTTCCAGGCCGCGCACGGTTCCTGAAGTGGTAACACGGGCCGACGGACCGACCTCCGTCGGCTCGTGCACCGCTGCACCGATTCGCCGGGCGGTTCCCGGTGACCTGGAAGACCTGCTCGTGCTCGTCGGCGAGTTCTACGAGATCGACCGGCACGAGTTCGACCGGAGCACCGTGCTGCGGGGTCTTGGCCCGTTGCTCGACGGTGACGAACACGGTCAGGTTTGGCTACTCCTGGACAACCGTGACCGATCCGCGGCGGGCTATGCCGTGATGACCTGGTCGTGGAGTCTGGAGTCCGGCGGGCGTGAGGCCCTGCTCGACGAAATCTACGTGCGCGACCGCGCCTCGGGCGCGGGATCTGCGCTGTTGAACCGCGTTTTGCGGGAAGCTTCCGCCCGCGGAGCACGTGCGGTCTTCCTCGAAACAGAGGAGCACAACGAGCGCGTGCGGGCGTTCTATTCACGGCACGGATTCGCGGTGGAGAAGTCCACCTGGATGTCCCGCGTCCTGCCCTGAACCCGTTGACACCCGGCGAACGCGGGTGCGATGCTCGGCCCCGCGCCGACACGGCGCGGCCAGACCCGAGAGGCGCTGCGACGGACCACAGGTCCGCCACGCTCGGGTCTGCGTTCACCACTCAAGGGCGCCTCCCACACGGGAGGTGCCCTTCAGCGTGTTTGCGGCAGTTCGCGGCCGTCCTCGCACCTCCCGTCCCCGACAACCACGGGAAACGAGGTAGGGACCATGAGCGACAAGTTGCGGAAGTCCAACGGCGTCGAGTTCGCCGTGGCCGACCTGGGGCTGGCCGCGCTCGGCCGGGACCAGATCCGGCTGGCGGAGCACGAGATGCCGGGCCTGATGGCCACCCGGCGCGAGTACGCCGAGAGCCAGCCACTCAAGGGGGCGCGCATCGTCGGCTCGCTGCACATGACCGTGCAGACCGCGGTGCTGATCGAGACCCTGGTCGCGCTGGGCGCACAGGTGCGCTGGGTGTCCTGCAACATCTTCTCCACCCAGGACGAGGCCGCCGCCGCGGTGGTCGTCGGCGAGGGCACCCCGGAGCAGCCCGCGGGCACCCCGGTGTTCGCCTGGAAGGGCGAGACCCTTGAGGAGTACTGGTGGTGCACCGACCAGGTGTTCCGCTTCCCCGACGGCCAGCTGGCGAACATGATCGTCGACGACGGCGGGGACGCCACGGTGCTGCTGCACAAGGGTGTGGAGTTCGAGGCAACCGGCGTGGTGCCCTCTGCGGGGGAGAACGACCCCGAGGAGTACGGCATCCTGCTGCGCACCCTGGCGGCCAGCCTGGCCGAGGACCCGAAGCGGTTCACCCGCATCGCCGAGCAGATGCGCGGGGTCACCGAGGAGACCACGGCCGGGGTCAACCGGCTCTACCGGCTCGCGGCCGAGGACAAGCTGCTGTTCCCGGCGATCAACGTCAACGACTCGGTGACCAAGTCGAAGTTCGACAACAAGTACGGCATCAGGCACTCGCTGGCCGATGGCCTCAACCGGGCCACCGACGTGATGATCGGCGGCAAGCTGGCCGTGGTCTGCGGCTACGGGGACGTGGGCAAGGGGGCCGCCGACGCGCTGCGCGGCCAGGGCGCCCGCGTGGTGGTCACCGAGGTGGACCCGATCTGCGCGTTGCAGGCCGCCATGGAGGGGCTGGAGGTCGTACGGCTGGAGGACGTGGTCGAGAAGGGCGACATCTTCATCACCACCACCGGCAACTTCAACATCATCATGGCCGAGCACATGGCGCGGATGAAGCACAACGCCATCGTGGGCAACGTGGGCCACTTCGACAACGAGATCGACATGGCCGGTCTGGCCAAGGTGCCTGGCATCCGCAAGCGCGAGATCAAGCCTCAGGTGCACGAGTGGGTCTTCCCCGACGGGCACGCGATCCTGGTGCTGTCCGAGGGCAGGCTGATGAACCTGGGCAACGCCACCGGCCACCCCAGCTTCGTCATGTCCAACTCCTTCACCAACCAGGTGATCGCGCAGATCGAGCTGTTCACCAACGTGCGCGGCTACGAGCGTCAGGTCTACCGGCTGCCCAAGCACCTGGACGAGAAGGTGGCCCGGCTGCACCTGGACGCGGTCGGCGCCCGGCTGACCACGCTCACCAAGGAGCAGGCCGAGTACATCGGGGTGGACGTGGCCGGGCCGTTCAAGCCCGACCACTACCGCTACTGATCCGCTAGCCCCTCCCTGGTCGCGCCGGACGAGAGCAGCACCCCGGCCAGCGCGACCAGGGCGGCGGCCCCGAACGCGAACGGGTAGCCCCCGCCGGAGACCAGGATCGCGGCGGCCAGCTGGCTGCCCACCGCCCCGCCCGCGGTCCTGGCCACGGTGTTCACCCCGTTGGCCGTGGCCACCCTGTCGTGTGGCACCGAGCCGGTGACCAGCCGGGGCAGCACCGCCATGACCAGGCCGAACCCCACGCTGGCGACCAGGTAGAACACCACCAGGTGCCACACCTGTCCGTTCCACAGCGCGAGCAGCCCGGCCGCCGCCGCCACGCAGCCCAGCCCGGCGGCCAGCGAGGTCCGCTCGCCAAGGCGCACCGCCAGCCAGCTCGCGGGCAGCATCACCAGCGTGCCCGGCAGCATGATCAGACCGGCCACCGTGACCCCGGTGCCGAACCCGGTCTGCGCGATCTTGGGCACCAGCACGTACAGCACGAACTGGGCCGCCCCCAGCGACAGCGCGGCCAGGTGGATCCACAGCACCGGCCGGTCGACCAGCACCTCGGGGTCCACCAGCGGGCTGGTGCTGCGCCGTTCCACCACGAGGAACGCGGCAAGGCCCAGCACCGCCAGCGCGAACAGGCCAAGCACCCAGGCCGAGCCCCAGCCCAGGGTGGGGCCGAGGGTCAGCGCCAGCAGTAGCCCGCCGATGCCCAGGGCGAGCAGCACGGCCCCGGGTACGTCCAACCGGCCGCCGGGCCGGTGCGGGCTCTCCGGCACACTGCGCGCGACGAGCACCAGAGCGGCGGTCACCAGTACCGCGCTGACCGCGAACAGCCAGCGCCAGGACAGCAGGTCCACCAGCAGCCCGCCGAGGACCAGGCCCAGCCCGGCAGCCCCGCCGACCAGCCCTGAGGTCAGTGCGAGGCCGTGCGTGACCCGGTCGGCGGGCAGCGATTCCTTGACGATGCCGAACACCAGCGGCAGCACGCCCAGGCTCACGCCCTGCACCGCGCGGAACGCGATCAGCGAGCCGATGTCCCAGGCCACCAGCCCGCCCAGCGTGCCGAGCAGGAACACGGCCAGCACCCAGAGCAGCACCCGGCGTTTGCCGTGGAAGTCGCCGAGCTTGCCGATCAGCGGGGTCAGCACGGCGCTGGCCAGCAGCGGCGCGCTGAGCACGGCCCAGGCGGCCCAGGTCGCGGTGGTGTTCAGCGCGTGCTGCAACACGGTGGTGGTGGGCACGAGCATCGTCTGCGTCAGCGAGTACGCCAGCACGGTCACGCTCATCGCGGTCAGCAGCGCGCCGCCGCGCACGGTCGGCCGCGCGGCCAAGTCGATCATCGGATCCCCCTCGAATCGATGCGAACTGCGTTCGCTGAAGTTTAGGTTACCCTAACTAACTGGGGGGCGTCTACGGTGTGCGCGTGGTGACACCAGAGGCGAACAGACCGCGCCTGAGCCGGGACCTGATCGTGGCGGCGGCCCGCTCGGTCGCCGACTCCACCGGGCTGGACAGCCTGACCCTGCGCGAGGTGGCCCGCGAGCTGGGCACCGGCCAGGCCTCGCTGTACCGGCACATCGCCGACCGGCGCGAGCTGCTCGGACTGCTCGCCGACGACCTCGCGCTGGGCTTCCCGCTGGCCGATCCCGCGCTGCCGCCCCGCGAGCGGCTGCCCGCGCTGTGGCAGAGCCTGCACGGCTACCTGTCCCGGCACCGGTGGGCCGCGCGGGTGATCGTCGACGGGGAGCACACCTCCCGCAACGCCGTGCCCTTCGTGGACAGCCTCCTGGACTGCTCCGCGGCGGTGGGCATGGGTCCGGCGCTGGCCATGCGCACCTACCAGGCGGTGTACAACCTGCTGCTGGGCTACCTGCTCAACGAGCACCCGATGGGCCACGACCGCGAGGGCGGCCAGCGGCCGCTGCCCGGCTGGCACGTGGCTGGCGGGCAGGACGCCTTCTGCTGGGCGATGCGGTGCCTGCTGGACGGGGTGCTAGAAGGGCGTGGCGACCTGTGAGCGGGCAACGGAGTTCTCCCGCAGCCACACCGTGAAGACCGGGCTCGCCAGCGCACTGTCCACGTAGGACAGACGTAGTGCGGTGACCAGTTCCTCGGCGAGCGGTGCGAGCGGGCCGCCGGTGTGCCAGGCGAACAGTTGGCTCAGCCGCAGCGGGGACCCGATCAGCTCGCGGCCGACCACGCCCTCGGGCACCGGGGCGGTGGCCTGCAACAGCCCCACGCCCAGCCCGTGCGCCACGATCTCGCCCGCGGAGTGCAGATCGCTGGTCTCGTGCGGCACCCACGGGCTGAACCCGGCCGCCTCGCAGGCCGCGCGCACGTGCCCGCGCACCCCGTCCCCGGTGGCCGGGGGCAGTACCCAGTTCTCCTCGCGCAACTCCGCCAGGTGCAGCCGTTCACGGGCGGCCAGCGGGTGGGACCGCGCCAGCATCACGAACACCGGCCCCTCGCTCACCGTGCGCACCGCCACCTCCGGCAGGGTGCTGGCCGGGGCCGAGGGGAAGCCCACCAGCGTCGCCCCGTCCAGGCGCTGCTCGTCCAGCAGCCTGATCAGCGCGATCCCGCTGTAGTGCACGGAACTGGCCACCGGCGGTGCGCCCCTGGTGCGGCACAGGTGGTCCAGGCTGGCCGCGAACAGCGGGCCGGGCATGCCGCCGATCCGGATCCGCTCCCCGCCCGCACGGCAGGTGGCGTGCCTGCGCAGCTCCGTCATCCGGTCCAGGATCTCGTCGCAGGTGGACAACACGTACTCGCCCAACTCGGTGGGCACCGCGCCGTTCTTGCCGCGCAGGAACAACTGCCCGCCGACCGCCGACTCGATCCGTCTCAACTGGACGGTCAGCGAGGGCTGGGACACCCCCAGCGCGGCGGCCGCGGCGGTCAGCGAGCCCGCCTCCGCGATCGCCCGGACCGACCGCAGGTGGCGGATCTCCAGCTCCATCGCACCAGGTTAGCCGGGGCCTGCCATAGAGCCGCCCTATGCCCGAGACGTAGTGGTGCGCCGCGCTGATCCGGTGCCAGTGTTGGTACCGGGCCGCCTGCCCGGTCGTCCAGAGAGGAATCCCCGCATGGATCCCACCACACGTCGCGCCGCGCTCAAGGTCGGTGCCGCCGCCGCGCTGGCCGCTGGTCTCACCGCCGTGTCGGCCGGTTCGAGCCCGGCGGCCCGCCTGCCGCTGACCCCGGCCTGCACCGACGGGGACGACACCCCCGGCAACATCGAGGGCCCGTACTTCAAGCGCAACTCCCCGCTGCGCTCGGACCTGCGCACCGCGGGTGTCACGGGTGTGCTGCTCACCCTGCGCGGCACCGTGCACAGCGAGCACTGCCTGCCGGTCCCCGGCGCGCTGCTGGAGTTCTGGCAGGCCGATGACAAGGGCGTCTACGACAACACCGGGTTCACCCTGCGCGGGCACCAGTACACCCCGGCCGACGGCACGTACTCGCTGGAGACGATCGTGCCCAAGGACTACGTGGACGCGGGTACGCACCGCACCCCGCACATCCACGTGAAGGTGCAGCCCGCCAACGGCAGGGTGCTCACCTCGCAGCTGTTCTTCCCCGACACCACCACGGCGTACGGGCTGGACTTCGCGCAGCTCAACGCCCGCGACCGGTTCCTCAACCGCAAGTGCACGCTCGCACTGGGCGTGCTGTCCGACAACCACTACGCGGCCAACTTCGACTTCGTCGTCGCGGCCTGAGAGCGGGAGACCCAGTGGAGTTGACCAGACGTGGCGTGTTCGCGCTGACCGCCGCCGCTTCGCTGACCCTGTGCGGCGGCGCGGGTGCGGCGGCGGCCACCGAGGAGGTGATCGCCAGGACCGCACTGGGTCGGCTGCGCGGCCTGCGCCAGGGCGGGGTGTGCGTGTGGCGGGGCGTGCCCTACGCGCAGCCGCCCGAGCGGTTCGCCCCGGCCAGGCCGGTGCAGCCCTGGCAGGGGGTGCGCTCGGCCACCGAGTTCGGACCAACCGCCATGCAGATCGCGCTCGGTCCCGGCGGGCCGTCCACCGCCACCAGGCAGAGCGAGGACTGCCTGTACCTCAACGTGTGGTCCCCGGGCACCACCGGCCGCCGCCCGGTGGTCGTGTGGATCCACGGCGGGGCCTTCGTCTCCGGCGCGGGCAGCGACTACGACGGCACCCAGTACGCCGCCCTCGGCGACACGGTGTTCGTCACGATCAACTACCGGCTCGGCGCCTTCGGCTACCTGTACCAGGCCGACCGGCCGGGCTCGGGCAACCTGGCCCTGACCGACCAGATCGCCGCCCTGCGCTGGGTGCGGCAGAACATCGCCGCCTTCGGTGGGGACCCGGACACCGTGACGGTGATGGGGGAGTCAGCGGGCGGCATGTCCATCGGCTACCTGCTGGGCATGCCCACCGCGCGCGGGCTGTTCCGCCGCGCGGTCGTGCAGAGCGGGGGAGCGCGCCCGCTGTTCACCCCGGAGCAGGCGGCGAAGACCACGGCGGCGGTCCGCGAGGCGCTGGGCGGTGCGGATCCGAAGTCGGTCACCGCCGAGCAGTTGCGCACCGCCTCCGCCGCCGTGGCCAAGGACTCCGCGCTGGGCGGTGAGCCCTTCCATCAGGTCGTGGACGGCGGCGTGGTGCCCGCACACCCGCTGGAGCAGCTCGACAGTCAGGTGGACGTCATGATCGGCACCTGCCGGGACGAGTCGAACGTGCTCGCCAGGATCCTGCCGCTGTTCGCGAAGGGCTTGCCTCAACACGTGAAGGAAGTGGTCGGCACGGCGAAGTGGGCGCAGTTGCAACGGGTTTACCGGGACAGCACCCCGTCCGACCGGGACTGGGAGCTGGATCTGCTCAGCGCGTGCTTCACCGTCATGCCCTCGGTGTGGCTGGCCGAGGCGGCGCACAACGCGGGCGCGCGCGTCTGGCAGTACCGGTTCGACTACGCCGACGCCAGCCCGACAGGACCGGTGCACGCGGCCGACTTGATGTTCACCTTCAACTCGGTCGAACCGGACCTGTTGGCACCCAAGGCCGATCTCGCCGTGGCCCGTGCCGTCGCGAGGCGCGTGTTCGACGGGGTCGTGGCTTTCGCCCGGGACGGCAACCCCGGCTGGGCCGCGTTCGAGCCGGTCAGGCGGTGCACGATGCTGTTCGACGCCGAGCCGGGAGTGCGCGAGGACCGGATCGAGCGGGTGCAGCGCGAGGCCTGGCGTGGAGTCCGGCCCACGCACTTCTGAGGGATTGGTCCATAATCCTGGTTGATGACCCAACCGGACAGCACCGAGTTCTCCGCCACGCCGCAGCGGGCGATCGCGGCCAAGGGCCTGACCCTGGACCGGATCGTGCACCGGCCGCATGAGCGCGGGCACGCCCTCAGCGCCGACACCCTGAGCTACTGGACCACCGGTCGCGGCCAGTCCGAACGGCCGCGTGGCCTGCACTGGGACCGGACCCGATGAACGAGTCGGAGTTCTCCGCCGCGCTGCAACAGGCGGTCCTGGCCAGGGGGCTGACCCTGGACCGGATCGTGCACCGGTTGCGGGAGCGCGGGTTCACGCTCAGCACGGCGACCCTGAGCTACTGGACCACCGGCCGCAGCCAGCCCGAGCGGCAGGAGTCGCTGGCCGCCCTGGACGTGCTGGAGACCATCCTCGACCTGGAACCGGGTTCGCTGCGCGGAAAACTGGTGCCCAGGGCGCGCAAGAGCCGTCGCAAGCCCGACCGGCTCGTGCCGCTGGAGTTGCTGTGGCGGGAGATCAGCGGGCCGATCGGGCGGGTCGTGGACCCCGGCGAGCACTACGTGCGGGCGCGCAAGGTGCTCAGCATGCACGACCGGTACACCCTGGACGCCAACGGGGCACTGGCGCACGTCCGTACGACCACCGTGCTGGAGGCCGACGAGGACGACGTGGACCACATGCTGATCATCTGCCACGACGAGGACGTGGTGCACGACCTGCCCCAGGTGCGCCCGGTCAGCGGGGCCTACCTGGGGCGGGTGGACCGGTTCGACAGCGATCACGTGCAGATGGCCGAGCTGGTGTTCGACCAGCCGCTGCAACGGGGTGAACGCACCATGGTCGAGCACGAGCTGATCTTCCCGGCCGGGGGCAGGCGCGTGTGGCGCGGCGAGCGCAGGCTGCCCATGGCGATCCGCCAGCACGTGGTGGAGGTGGTGTTCGACCCGGCGGCGCTGCCCGCGGCGGCCCAGCACGTGACCGTGCCCGCCGACGGCACGGGCCGCACCGTGCAGCCGCTGGCCGTGGACCCGGCCAACACCGCCCGGCTGGTGCTGCTCGACCCACCAGCCGGGATCCACGGCATCCACTGGACCTGGCCCTGACCACGAGTCCCGCTCTGGGGCGCGCGAGTCCCGCCCAGCGGTCGGCGAGTCCCGCTCTGGGGCGCGCGAGTCCTGTCCAGCCGTGCGTGAGTCCCGCTCTGCCGCAGCCGAGTCCCGTTCTCGGGTTGGCGAGTCCCGCTCTCCCGCACGCGAGTCCCGACCTCAGGTTGGCGAGTCCCGTCCTGCCGCACGTGAGTCCCGCCCAGCGCACGTGAGTCCCGTGCGCCAGCGGTCAGTCCGCGGCGGACACCGTGCCCGCGGCTCCGTCCACGGTGATCCGGTCACCGGTCGCGATGCGGTGCGTGGCCTCGGCGACCCCGACCACGGCGGGGATGCCGTACTCCCTGGCCACGACGGCGCCGTGCGAGTTCGCGCCGCCCATCTCCATCACCAGTCCACCCGCGGTCAGGAACAGCGGGGTCCAGCCGGGGTCGGTGGAGGGGGCGACCAGGATCTCGCCGGGCTCCAGCCGCGCGCCGACCGGGTCGAGCACGACCCGCGCCGTGCCGGTGACCCGGCCCGAGGAGGCCGAGGTGCCGACCATCGCGTCCCCGGTGGCCGCCGGGGCGGAGGCCTCGGGTTCGGAGCCGTCGGACAGCAGCACGCGGGGGACCTTGCGGCGGCGCAGTTCCCGCTCGTACGACTCGCGCCGTTCGGCCACCAGGTCCCGGCAGTCCCGGCCGTCCAGCGCGGCGAGGGCCTCCGCCACCGTCAGGAAGAACACGTCCTCGGCCCGCTCGATCCGGCCTGCCGCGGCGAGTTCCACCCCGACCTGTCCGAGCTGACGGCGCATCTCGGCCAGCGCCTGGATGAGGAAGAACTTGGGGGTCTCGCGCAGCCCGGCCAGTGCGCGCACCCGGCTCAGCGCGCGGCCGACCAGCCAGCCCCGCAGCGGGCCCGCCTTGGCCACGAGCGCGCGTACGGTTCGCTCCGCCTCGGCCCTGCCCCGCGCGAACTGCACGTCCGGCGCGGCCTGCGGGTCCGCCAACCGCAGGTAGTTGGCCAGCACACCGAGGATGTGCTCGGGCCGCTCGGACCAGCGGGGCATGCCGAGGTCGATCTCGGCGACGGCCCGGTGCCCGAACCGGGCGAGCCAGCCCGCCAGCTCGCGCCGCACCGCCTCCGGCAGCTCGCCCGCCTGGTAGCGCTCGGACAGTTCAGCGGGGCTGAGCGTGTCGAAGAGTTCGCCGTGCTCGCGAATTCGTGTTGCCAGCGCCCAGAGTTCCAGGTCCATCTCGGTGGTGACGTTGTGCGGCAGCCCGCGCAGCACGGCCTCCAACTGGCCGGGCTCCAGCTTGTCACCGAGTAGCTTGCCCACCAGCGCGAGCATCACGAACCCGGCCCCTGCCACGGGGAGCAAGCTGGGCAGCATGGGCACCAGCGAGGTGGACAGGAACCGCTGCACGTGGTCCAGGCGTTCTCGCGAACTGGGATTTCCCCGCAGGGCAATGGCTTCCTGCAGATGAGAGCCGATCCGTGTCACGCGCCGACGTGCCGCCTCCGGGCGCAGCACGGCCTCGACGAAGCGCCACGGCAGGCCCAACCTCAGTACGACCCTTAGCAGTCTGCGCAGCCCTGGCAGTCGCGAACTGTCCACAAGGGACATGTCCGGATCCTGGTAGAGGGAGCGGAACACCACTGCCGACCGCGCCTCCATCAGGTCGAACACGCGTGGGACCACGTCCCGGCCCAGCCTGCTGCGCAGCACCGGCGTGATGTCGACGAACGCGCGCTGACCAGCCTCGGCGAAGACCCTTGGCCCGGCAAGGGGATTGGCGACCGGCACGCCCACCATGCGGGCCATGCCCGCGCCGATCAGCCGGAACGCGGCCATGCCCATCGGCGTGATCGGCCGGTACAGGCCCTGCGCCACCGACAGACACAGGTAGGCCCTGCGCCCGGGGCCGGTGTTCGAGGGGCTGTCCGGCACCGGGAACAGGGTGGTGATCGGCCGGGCCTGGGTCAGCCAGAGCCGCCCGCCGGGGTCGATGGCCCACTCGGTGTCCTGCGGGCTGCCGTAGTGCCGCTCCACCCGGTCGCCGAGCCGGGCCAGTTCCCGTACCTGCTCGTCGGACAGGCAGGCGCCCTGGTGGTCGAGTGCGACCTGCTCGGTGCCACCGCCCGCCAGCGAGCGGATCGCGTGCTTCTTGTCGCCCAGCCTGCGCTGGCGGATCTCGCCCGAGGCGGTGTCCACCACGAAGTGGTCAGGGTTGACCGAACCTGAGACCACAGTCTCACCAAGGCCAGGGTTGGCGTCGATCACCGCCTCGCGTCGGCGCCCGGTGACCGGGTTCGCGGTGAACAGCACCCCGGCCACCTGCGAGTCGACCATGTGCTGCACGACGACCGCCAGTTCCACCGCGCCCTGGTCGATGTTGTTGGCCTCGCGGTAGGCGTGCGCGCGGTCGGTCCACAGTGAGGCCCAGCAGCGGCGGACCGCGTCCAGGACGGCTTGCCCGCCGACCACGTTGAGGTAGGTGTCCTGCTGTCCGGCGAAGCTGGCGAACGGCAGGTCCTCGGCCGTGGCCGAGGACCGCACCGCCACCGGGACGTCCGCGCCGAGTTCCGCGTACCGGGCCAGCACCGCCTCGGCGATGTGCTCGGGCACCTCGGCGCCCAGCAGGGCCTCGCGGGCCAGGTGCGGCCGGTCCACCAGCGCCCGCACGCCCGCGGTCTCGGCGACCTGCCGGTAGGCGGCCGTGGTGACGCAGAACCCTTGGGGCACCGGCAGACCGGCCCTGCTGAGCACGCCGAGGTTGGCCGCCTTGCCGCCGACCGAGGCCAGCATGCTGCCGTCGATCTCGGTGAAGTCCACGGTCAGCGTCATCATGGCAGTCAGGTTAAGACCGCGCGGCGCGAAACTCAACGGTTGTTGAAAATCTCGCGCCGCTCCAGGACCTGGACCACCCGGTCGGCCGTGGCCCTGCTCGACTGCGGGTTCTGCCCGGTGATCAGGTTGCCGTCCACCAGGACCTCGCTCGACCACGGCGGGCGCTGAGCAGCGCGGCCACGGCAGGGTGCCATCGCCGCCGCGCCGCTGGTCGACGAGGAGTTCCTGCTCCTCGCCCCGCCGACGCTGGCGCGCAGCGTCGATCCGGCCCGGCTGCGGGAGGAGCCGGGCCGGGCGCGGCGTACCTGCCGTTGATCGCCTACTTCGAGGAGCTGCCGATCATCCGCCGCTACTGACGCAGCGAGTTCGGCCGCAGGCTGCCCAAGCGGGTCGCCGTGGTCGTGCCCGATCTGAGGGTGGTCCTGGCACACGCCGTGAGGGAGCTGGAGAACACCATTCGCATCTATGCCAACCAGATTCAGGTCCTCACGCTGCGCAACGCCGAACTGGAAGACAAGCTCCACCGACGCGCCGGCCACGACGTCAGCACGATCCGAGTCGGACCGGCGCACGTTGTCTCGCGTCCGTGATGATCTAGTGCGATCCTCCGTGTGGCGCCAGCGAGTCAGGATCGGGGCTGTGTGGCACGTGATCGCGCCAGGTCCGGCGACCGCGAGTCGCCGGACCTCGGCGCGGCAACTGGGTCAGCCCGCGCCCTGTTTCGCCAGACGCCCTTGGCTGCCCTCGGCGGCGGATCGGGCCCAGTGGATTCGTTCGGTTGGCAATGGCCCAAACGGTCCAATATGGACACACCCGCGATGGTGTCAACGCAGCCGACCACCCGCTGCGACCGGCGAGGATGGCCATTTCACCGGTCGCAGTCGCGAGTGGCGGAGGCCACAGTTGTCGTCAGCTGAGATTGCAGCTCCGATCCGAACTACCCGGACCCCGATGCCTGCCGGATCCATCAGGTGCCGCGCCGGGCTCTCGTGACGAGCTGGGCCTCGATGCGTCGAAGCGTCGAGTTCATGGCGTCGATCTCGTCGGGATCGGGCACAATCCCGTCGAGCAGGCCGCTCCAGACCTCACGCAGTTGTCGCAGGTGGTCGTTTGCCCGCGCGGTGGGGTACAGGTGTGATCGCCGGCCGTCGTGTGGATCGACGTCACGGCGCACCAAGCCCTTCTTCTCCAGGCCGCGCAACGCCCTGCTGAAGTTGCTGGAGATCAGTTGGGTCGCCTCCGCTGCCGCGCTGGCCGACGTGCCCGGGTTGCGGTCGATGAACCGCATCACCGCGCTCTCCAGCGGCGTCCACGACTCGGCCGCGAACTCCTTGGACGCGTGGATATGTCGGCCGACCGCAAGGATCAGGTCGGCGAGCTCGAACAACCGCGACGCTTGCTCGTCATCCACCCTCCCATGCTATCTTTGTTGTCAATTGATAGCTATCAAAGGATAGGTGATGAGGTGGGTGCTCCGTCGCATGGCAACATCACCGTCCCGCTCCTGCTCGGGCTTGCCGCGGGGCAGCTGGCCTTCGGGCCGGTGTCGGACACAGTGGGGCGGCGTGGGCCACTGCTCGTTGGTTCGGTGGCGTTCGTCGCCGCGGGTGTCCTTGCCGCCTTCTCGCCCACCATCGGTATCTTGCTGGCCGCTCGCCTCGTTCAGGGGTTGAGTGCAGCGGCGGGCATGGTCGTCGGCCGCGCGATCATCGCCGATCCGGAAACCGGTCGTGCTGCCGCCCACGCCTTCAGTCTGATGATGATCGTCAGCAGCATTGCCCCCGTAGTCGCTCCAAGCCCCGTACGGCGACGTGGACCAGACCGCTCGCCTGACCGACGTGAACACTGTGCCGCCACAACCCGGCCCGCCCACCATTGACCCGGTCAGCAATCAAATCGGCTCACCGGACACTGGTCAGACAAACCACCAACGCGACACAAGGACAAAACCGTGCCCCTCATCGCCATCGAAGAACACTGGATCATGCCGGACTTGACGTCCGCCCTTCGTGCCATGCCGGAGGATGTGCGCGACGAAAGCCTCGCCTTCAACGAGATGGGCGACCATCAACAGCGCCTGGAGGACCTTGGCGCGGGCCGCATCGCGGCCATGGACGCCCAGGGCATCGACGTGTCGATTCTCGCCCTGACGCCACCGGGAACCCAGCCGCTGCCCGCCAGGGATGCCCTGCGGCTGAGCCGCGCCGCGAACGACGTCGCGGCAGAGGCTGTCAGGAGCAATCCGTCCCGATTCCGATCGCTATGCACCCTGCCGATGTCCTCACCACCCGATGTCGCGGGCGAGCTTGAACGAGCCGCAGGTCTGGGCCACGTAGGCGCCATGGTCTACGGCCGAGCGGGCGGCCTCCTCCTCGACGACCCGGCCTACAACGACTTCTTCGCCGCCGCAGCCGAACTCGGCCAACCAGTGTTCATTCATCCGCAACTGCCGTCGGCCGCCGTCCGTGACGCGTCCTACCGCGGCTTCGATCCCATGACCGAGCTCGGCCTGGCCACCTTCGGATGGGGGTGGCACCTCGACGCCGCGACCGCGGCACTGCGACTGATCCTGCGAGGCACCTTCGACCGGCACCCCGACCTCCAGGTCGTGCTCGGCCATTGGGGTGAGATGCTGCTGTTCTGGCTGGACCGGGCCAACAGTCTTTCTCGCGTCGCCGGCTTGCAACGATCGGTGAAAGACTACATACGGTCGAACTTCTTCATCACCACCTCCGGCATGCTCAACCCGGCACTCCTGCACCACGCTCTGTCGGTGACCACCGTGGACCGGTTGATCTTCTCCACCGATTACCCTTTCCAGCATCCGACGCGGGAAGAAATCACTTCTTTCCTGGAGAACTTCACTTCCGATGAGGAACGGCAGAAGTTTTCGTCGGCCAACGCGGCATCCCTCTACGGCATCGACATCTGACGTGCGACTGGATTCAAGGGAAAAAGAATTCCTGTCACAGGAGCGATTATGGGCACGTCACGTACCGTCGTCATCACTGGCGCAGCCGGAGGCATCGGCTCCGAGCTCGTCGAGCGGTTCCTCAAGAACGGCGACACCGTGGTCGCCACTGACGTCTCGCAGGAGACGCTTGATAGCTGGCGCTCCCGCTGGGATGCCGACACCTTCGACGGGCGGCACTCGTTTCTGCACGCCGTCGCCGGGGACCTGTCCAGCGAACAGAGCATCGCGGCGCTGACCGAAACCACGCGGGACCGCTTCGGTATCGTCGACGTCCTGGTCAACTGCGGCGATCTTTCCCTCGATCCTGTTCGAGGAGATGCCCGTCGACCTCTGGCGGCGAGTCCTCGACGTCAACCTCACTGGCGCCAGATGCGCGCCCTTCACCGGGACGAAGTGCCACAGGACGTGGTTGGTTCGGTGTTCTTCCTCGCGCCCAGGCCCCACCCAATCGCACCGACCAGTCAATACGACCCACTCAATACGACAACAGGAGCAGTCATGAGCTCGACCTCAGTGAACACCACTGTTCTGCTCATCGGCGCGTCTCGTGGCTTGGGCCACGCCATCGCCGCGGAGTACCTCGACCGCGGAGCGCGCGTCGTGGCGACCGTCCGCGGTACCGGCCGCACCGCGCTGCACGAGCTGCAGGACACCGCCGACGGGCAGCTGGAGATCGAGCACGTCGACATCACCGTGCCTGAGCAGGTCCAGGCCCTGCGCGACCGGCTCGGTGACCGCAAGTTCGATCTGCTGTTCGTCAACGCGGGCGTCAGCAACGGCCGGTACGAGACCAGCGCGGATGTCACGACCGAGGAGTTCACCCGCGTGATGGTCACCAACGCGCTCAGCCCGATGCGGGTCATCGAAACGCTCGGCGAGCTCACCGGCCCGAACGGCACCATCGCGATCATGTCCTCCGGGCAGGGCAGCATCGCCAACAACGAGCGCGGCGGCTTCGAGATCTACCGGGCCAGCAAATCCGCCCTCAACCAGCTCATGCGCAGCTACGCCGCGCGCCACCGCGACGACAGCCGAACGCTGCTGCTGATGGCGCCCGGCTGGGTCAAGACCGAAATGGGCGGCTCGGACGCCCGCCTCACCATCAGCGAGAGCATCCCCAACCTCGTCACGGTCGTCGACGCCCAGCGCGGCCGCGCCGGCCTTCAGTACCTCGACTACCAAGGCCAGAGCGTCGCCTGGTGAGGGGTCTCGACAGCAGCGGAGGAAAACCCACCGAGGTGCCTGGTCACAGGGTTCCCTCAACTAGGGTGCGTCTGACAAAGCGTTGGTCCAGGTGATCACGGCGTGCAGGACGATCGCTGCCCGGTAGACCACAGCAAGTTTGTCGTACCGGGTGGCGATGCCCCGCCACTGCTTGATGACAGTGGAGCCACACTCGATCACGTTGCGGCCCCGGTAGTCCACCGGATCGAACGCCGACGGCCGGCCACCACGAGACCCTCGACGAACGCGGTGACCGACCTGATCAGCCGGCTCCGGAATGACCGCACGGATCCCACGCGACCGCAGATGAACCCGGATCGCCCGCGACGAATACGCCTTCGCCCGCGTCCGTCCACGAGATGGTGGATCTTGGTGGTCACCCCGCCCCGCGAGCGACCCAGAGCGTGGTCGGGCGGCTCGGCCAGCGGATTCATGTAGTTCGACCCAGCCCCCTGTGTCGCGGGTGATGCTGGTGGCGTGCTGGTGGGCGCGGGCGATCGTGGAGTCCACCGACGATGCCCTCCACCATCGACCGCGCATCGGCGAACGGCCTGCCCTGCCGATGCGTCCGCACTGGTATCAGGTCCTCGATCAACGTCCACTGCTCGTCGGACAGCAGTGGGAACCGTGTCATGACCGCCAGGGTCGCAGCACCCCACCACAATGTTTGTCAGACACGACCTAATGCCGCTACCCGCGGAAGGCGGCCTGCCCGGTCAGCGCGTTGCCGATCACCAGCTGGTGCACCTCCGAGGTGCCCTCGTAGGTGAGCACCGACTCCAGGTTGTTGGCGTGCCGGATCACCGGGTACTCCAGGGTGATCCCGTTGGCGCCCAACAGGGTCCGGCACTCGCGTGCGATGGCCAGCGCCTCGCGCACGTTGTTCAGCTTGCCCAGGCTCACCTGCTCGGCGCGCAGCTGACCGGCGTCCTTGAGCCGTCCCAGGTGTAGCGCGAGCAGCGCGCCCTTGCCCAGTTCCAGCGCCATGTCGGCGAGCTTGGTCTGGGTGATCTGGTACCCGGCCAGGGGCTTGTCGAACACCTCGCGGTCCGCGGTGTAGGCCAGCGCGGACTCCAGGCAGTCGCGGGCGGCACCCAGCGCGCCGAACACGATGCCGAACCGCGCCTCGTTCAGGCAGGCCAGCGGCCCGGACAGGCCCTTGGCCCCGGGCAACATCGCCGACTCCGGCAGCCGCACGCCCGCCAGCACCAGCTCGCTGGTCACCGAGGCGCGCAGGGAGAGCTTGCGGTGGATCTCCGGCGCGGAGAAGCCCGGCGTGTCGGTGGGCACCACGAAGCCGCGGATGCCCTCGTCGGTGCGGACCCACACCACTGCCACGTCGGCGATCGAGCCGTTCGTGATCCACATCTTGGACCCGTCCAGCACCCAGTCCGAGCCGTCCCGCTTGGCCCTGGTGCGCATGCCCGCCGGGTTCGAGCCGAAGTCCGGTTCGGTCAGCCCGAAGCAGCCGATCGCCTCGCCGGATGCCATGCGCGGCAACCACTCCTGCTTCTGCTGCTCGCTGCCGAAGTGGTGGATGGCGAACATCGCCAGCGAGCCCTGCACCGACACCAGGCTGCGCAGACCCGAGTCGGCGGCCTCCAACTCCATGCAGGCCAGGCCGTACGCGGTGGCGCTGGTGCCCGCGCAGCCGTAGCCCTCCAGGTGCATGCCCAGCAGCCCGAGCCCGCCCAGCTCGCGAGCCAGTTCGCGGGCGGGCAACCGCGCGGTCTCGAACCAGTCGGCCAGGTGCGGGCGGATCCGATCGGCGCAGAACCTGCGCACGGTGTCGCGGATCGCGCGCTCCTCCTCGCTGAGCAGCGAGTCGATGGCGAACAGGGTGAACGGGTGCTCAGACATCGTCGTCCTTCGGTGTGGTGAGGATCCGGCGCAGCTCTCGCTTGAGCACCTTGTGGCTCGGGCCCATCGGCAGTTCGGCCACGAACTCCACGCGGCGCGGGTACTTGTGCCCGGCGAGGTGTTCCCTGGCCCACGCGATGATCGCGGCGGCGTCGGTGTCGGCCCCCGGCTTGGCCACCACCACCGCCACGACCTCCTCGCCGCGCAGCTCGTCGGGCAGGCCGATCACCGCGACCTGACCCACCGCCGGATGGCGCGCCAGGACCTCCTCCACCTCCCGCGGGTACACGTTGTAGCCGCCGCGGATGATCAGGTCCTTCTTGCGGTCCACCACCGAGACGAAGCCCTCGGCGTCCTTGACCCCGATGTCCCCGGTGCGGAACCAGCCGTCCACCACGGCGGCCCGGGTGGCCTCCGGGTCGTCCAGGTACCCCGCGAACACGTTGTGCCCGCGGATCACGATCTCGCCGGACTCGCCCACGGGCAGCAGCTCGATCCGATCCTCCAGGTCGGCGCGGGCGATCTCCACGTCCACGCCCCACACCGGGTGGCCCACCGTGCCCGGCCGCGCGCCGTAGCACTGCTGGTTCACGCTGGCCGTCGGTGAGGTCTCCGACAGCCCGTAGCCCTCGTAGACCGTGGTGGCGAACTGGGCCTCGAACCGCTCCAGCACCGCCACCGGCAGCGAGGCCCCACCCGACACGCAACTGCGCAACGTGGTCACCGGCGCGTGCCGCGCTGCCCGGTCCAGCAGGCGCATGTACATGGTCGGCACGCCGAAGAACGCCGTCACGCGCTCGGCGTGCACCAGCTCGATCGCCTCGTCGGCGTCGAACCTCGGTTGCAGCACCAGTGTGCCGCCGACCCGGAACGTGGAGTTCATCGACACGGTCTGGCCGAAGGTGTGGAACAGCGGCAGGCAGCCCAGCACCACGTCGTCCCGGTACAGCGGGTTCGCGTCGAAGGCGTTGACCGTGGCGTTCATGACCAGGTTCAGGTGGGTCAGTACCGCGCCCTTCGGCTGCCCGGTCGTACCGCTGGTGTAGAACACCACCGCCGTGTCGCCCGGGTCGCGCAGCTCGTAGCTCGGCACCGGCTCGTGGCCGGTCCAGTCGCCCGCGTCGAGCAGTGGGATGCCCGCGAGCTCGGCGGCCCGCTCGCCGACGGCGACGCAGGACCGCTCGCAGACCACGGCCCTCGCCCGGCTGTGGGTCAGGATGTGTGCCGCCTCCTCGGCGTTGAGCAGGGTCGGCACCGGCACGACGGCCGCCCCCAGCGCGAGGATCCCGTAGTAGTTGCGCGCGAAGTCCGCCACGTTCGGTGCCAGCAGGGCCACGTGGTCACCCGGCCGCACGCCGCGCTCGTGCAGCCGTGCGGCGCAGCTGCGCGCCTGCCGCCACAACTCGCGGTAGGTGAGCCGGTGACCGCTCTCGATCAGCGCGGTCTTGTCCGGAACCCGCTTCGCCGACTCCGCGAGGATCGTTGCCAGTGACAGCCGCACATCGCCTCCGCCGACCTAACCGAACGGTGTTAGGTAAAACCTAGGCCACGGTCCCGGCTGATGACAACCCCCGCCCTTGCCCGCGCGAGTCCTGCTCTGGTGACGGCGAGTCCCGTTCTGGGGAACGCGAGTCCCGGCCTGGGGAGGCTGAGTCCCGCTCTGGCGCGCGATCCCGAGGGCAGGGGAGTGGATCTTGCCCGGGGAGGACGGGACTCGCGCTCCGGAGGCCGGGATTCGTGCGCTGGAGAGCGGGACTGGCGCTCCGGAGGCCGGGACTCGCGGGCGGCTCAGCGGGACTCGCGCTCTGGTCGGCGGGACTGGCGCGCGGCTGAGCGGGACTCGTGCCCCGGTCGGCGGGACTCGCGCTCCGGAGAGCGGGACTCGCGTGCTGGAGGCCGGGACTCGCGCTCGCCAGGGCGGGACTCGCGGGGTGGGGGTTAGGTGGTGCGGCCGATTCCTGCTTGGGTGGCTTTGCGGATGGCCTCGGCGCGGGTGGTGACCCCCAGCTTGGTGAAGATCGCGGAGTTGTGGTTGCCCACGGTCTTGGCGGCCAGGCGCAGCGTGCGGGCGATCGCGGGGTTGGACATGCCGCTGGCGAGCAGTTCCAGCACCTGGGACTCGCGGTCGGTCAGTTCGGGGAACGGGGCCTGGTGCGCGGTCGTGGCGTCCACCAGCAAATGCGTGAACCGGGACGCGATGCGCGGGCAGAAGATCGCACAACCGTCGGCCACGCTGCCGATCGCGCGGATCAGGCAGTTCTCGTCGGCGTCGTCGAGCAGATATCCGAGGGCACCGGCCCGCACGGCGGACAGCAGGGATTGGGTGTCCGCCAGTTCGGTGCGCACGAGAACGGCGACACCGGGTGCCGTGCGCCGCACCTCACGAATAGTGGTGAACCCGTCGTGTTCCCGCAGTTGCAAATCCACCACCAGTACATCGGTGCGGTGCGACACCACTTCCCGCACGGCCTCGCGCCCCGTTCCGGCCGTGCCGGCGACTCGCATTCCTGGTACTCCGTCGAGCAGTGAGCTCAGGTGACGGCGCGCGTCCAGGTGCCCATCGGCGATCACCACGTTGACCATGTCAGCATGTCTACGGCACCGGGCTTTGTCCGGCTCCGGGCGGCGGAGCCGTACAACCAATGCCCTCACAAAGGGCAGAGCTGCCGGTAATCGATATCCGGGAGGTAGCGCGCCCACTCCTCGGGGGTGATCCTTGGGTAGGCCACGGCGCAGATCCGGGCTTCGACCTCGTTCACATCCGTGTCCCACAGCCGCACGGTTCCGTCATTGCTGCCACTGACAACGGTGTGCCCGTCCGGGGAGAACATCGAAGTCGCCACAGCCAGGGTGTGGCCCGACAGGGTTTCCAACAACCGCGGGGCCCGCGGATCGCTGACGTCCCACACCCGCACCGTCTTGTCGGCGCTGCTGGTGACCAACCGGTTCCCATCAGTGCTGAACGAGGCGTCGTACACGCCTCGGGTGTGACCGGTGAGTTGTGACAGTTCACGGGGGTTGTGCCGATCTGTCATGTCCACGAGCCGAACAAGTCCGTCATCGCGCACAGTGGCCAGCACATTCCCGTTCGGGCTGAAACCGCGTACCGGTATGCTTTCCGTGCTGCCCAGTGGGAAGGGCAGGCGACGCGGATTGCTCGGATCAGTGACATCCCACAGGAGCGATTTCGGGTCGCCGTTCTCGGTGGCCAGGGTCTTGCCGTCAGGGCTGAAAACCACGGCCCAGGAATTGACGGTGTAACCGGGCGGGCGGGACAGCTCGCGCGGGTTCTTCGGATCGCTGATGTCCCACAGCACGACCCCGTGCTCGGTGCCGGTGGCCAGCACCCGGCCGTCGGCCCGCAGGGACAGGGAGTCGACCTCCCCGGACTTGGGCTGCACGGAACCGACCTTCACCGGGTGCTCGGGGTCGCGGAGGTTCCACAGGGCGGCGGTGCCGTCGTCGCTGCCGGTGGCCAGCAGGGTGCCGTCCCGGCTGAACTCGACCGCCCGCACGTAGCCGGTGTGGTCGGTGAGCGTGGGCAGCGCGTGCCAGGACCGGGGGTCGGTGACCTCGGTGAGCCGCACCGTGCCGTCCCAGCTGCCGCTGGCCAGCAGGTGGCCGTTCGGGCTGAACTGCACTGAGGACACGAAGTTCTCGTGGCCGATCATAGGCAGCTCGCGCAGGTTGGTCAGCCGGACGGCGCGCTCGTCGTCGGTGACCAGCAGCCGGTTGCTGTCCGGGCTGAAGGCCACCGAGTAGACCCCGCCGCTGACCACGTTCGACAACCGGGGGTGCGCGCGGTCGGCCAGGTCCCACAGCCGGACGGTCAGGTCCCCGGTGGTGGCGAAGGTGTGCCCGTCCGGGCTGAAGCCCACACCCCACACGATGGAGTTCTGGCCGGTCAGCGTGGCCAGTCCGCGCGGCGCGGCGGGATCGCTGACGTCCCACAGCCGGGACTGGTGGTCCCAGCCGCCGGTGCCGACCGTGTGGCCGTCGGGGCTGAAGGCCAGCGAGGCGACTGTGCCGACGTGCCCGGCCAGCACGCCGCGCCGGACCGGGGCGGCCGGGTCGCTGAGGTCCCACAACCGCACGACGCTGCCGTCGACCGCGGCCAGCAGGTGCCCGTCGGCGCCGAACGCGGTCTGCCCGAACGGGGCGGATCGGCCCAGCTCGGCGGGCAGCTGCACGGGGTGGGCGGGATCGCTCAGGTCGAACAGCCGGTCCGGGCCGTCCTGCACGCTGGCGACGGCCAGCCTGCCGTCCGGGCGGAACGCCACCCAGGTGAGGTTCTTGCCGTGCCCGTCGAGCAGCCCCGACTCGCGGGGGCTGGCCGGGTCGGTGACGTCCCACAGCCGCGCCGAGCCGCCGCCCACGGTGACCATCGTGCGGCCGTCGGCGGTGAACGCGAGCTGGACCAGTGGGTCGGCCTGCCGGATGGTCGCCAGCTCACGCGGCCGGTGGATGTCGGTGACGTCCCACAACCTGGCCGTGCGGTCCAGGCTGACGGCGGCGGCCACCTTGCCGTTCGGGGAGAACGCCGAGTAGGACAGGTCTCCGCTGAAACCGGTCAGCCGGGTGCCGAAGTCGGTGCTCAGCGAGCTGAGCAGGTTGTCCCGGCTCTCCTGGTTGGGCACCAGTTCGTACACGGCCAGGCTCAGTTGCAGCGACAGCGCGGGGTTGCCCGCCCGCATCGCGGCGGCATCGCCGATCGCCTTGCGCGACACCGCGATGTTGCGCTGCTCGGTCGCGGTCCGCTGGGTGTTCACCGCGTAGACCACCGCCGTGACGGCCATCAGCAGCAGCACCGTCAGCAGGGCCACGAGCTGGCGCAGGCGCTTGGCCCGGCGGCGGGCCGTGGCCTGCTCCGCCGCCTCCGCCGCGAGGCTGGCCTCGAGGAATTCCCGCTCGCGCACGGTCAGCGCGGACCCGTTGGCCGCGGCGAAGTCCCTGGCCAGCGCCAGCCGCGTGCCCCGGTAGAGCGCGCCGGGGTCGCGGTCCAGCGCCCGCCAGGAGTCGGTGGCCTCCCCGAGTTGGCGGTGCACGCGCAACGCGTCCCGGTCCTCGGTCAGCCAGCCCCGCAGCCGCGGCCAGGACCGGATCAGCGCCTCGTGCGCGATCTCCACGCTGTCCCGGTCCAGGGTCAGCAGCCGCGCGTCGGCCAGGGTCCGCAACACCGGCTCGGACTCGGGGTCCAGTTCCTCACGGCGGATCCGGCGCTTGGTGTCCTCGGTGCCCTCGCCCAGCGCCGTGAGTCGCAGGAACAGCTGCCTGGCCACCCGCTGCCCGGCCGGGTCCAGCCCGCTGAAGACCTGGTCGGCGGTGCGGGACACCGCGTGCTGGATGCCGCCGGTCTCCTGGTAGCCCTCCAGCGTCAGCCGGGTGCCGCGGCGCCGGTGCCAGGTCTCCAGCAGGGCGTGCGACACCAGCGGCAACACCCCGGCCTGCCCGGTCGCGTCGGCGATCAGCCGGGACACCAGTGCGGTCTCCACCGTGCAGCCCGCCCGCACGGCCGGGGCCGTGACCGCCTGGCGCAGCTCCTCGGCGGTCATCGGACCGACCAGCAACTGCCCGTCGCGCAGCGCCTCGACCAGGTCCGGGTGCTGGCCACAGTGCCCGTAGAAGTCCGCGCGCACCCCGAGCACCACCCGGGTACGGCTGGTCGCGGCCTGGGCGGCGTGCACCAGCGCCGCGATGAACCAGGTCCGCTCCGCCGGGTCGGTGCAGACGGTGAAGACCTCCTCGAACTGGTCGACCACCAGCAGCAGCTCGGCGTCCTCGGACTCGCCCAGCAGCGCCTGCCGCACCACCAGGTGCAGGTTCGCCGGGTCCTCGGCCAGCTCCGCGTGCAGGCCCGGCGCCGGCTCCCCGGTCAGCGGGGCCAGGTGCAGGGCGCACTCCTCCAGCGGGTGCGGACCCGGCGTGATCACCAGCGTGCGACCGCCCCCGGCGGCCACCTCGGCGACCAGGCCCGCGCGCAGCAGCGAGGACTTGCCCGAGCCCGATGCCCCGAACACGCCGAGCAGGCGCCGATCGCGGACCCGCGCCAGCAGCTCGCCGACCAGCCGCTCGCGGCCGAAGAACCGGTCGGCGTCGGTGGACTGGAACGCGCCCAGCCCCACGTAGGGCGCGGGCTGCTCGGGCGCGCGGGGCAGCGGGGGCGCCGCCCCGGACAGCTCGGCGGCCACCTGCTGCCAGCGGTCCTGCCACTGGTCCGGATCGCCCTCGCAGGCCCGCACGTAGGCCAGCGTGACGGCCAGGGTCGGCAGCTTGCGCCCGCCCGCGGCCTCCGAGAGCACGGTCGCCGAGTAGTGCGCGGCCCTGCTCAGCTCGCGGTAGGTCGGGCTGCCCGCCTGCTCCCGCAGCTTGCGCAGCTCCACCGCGAACCGGCTGAGCGCCCCGTCCCCGGCGTCGAGCGGGCTTTCCCGTCGAGGCACCGCCCTACCTCCCCAGTCAGCCCCCGGCCACAGTGTCCCGGACGGCCACAAGAGCGGCGACCGCCTCGGTGACCACGTGGCGGCGGTGCTCGCTGGTGTGCCCCTCGATCAGCACGTGGTACTCGGGGGTGATCGAGGTCCACATCGCGGCCAGGGTGAGCACCAGCGCGAGCAGGTCGGCGGCGGCGAAGCGGTCGGTGACCAGGCCCTCGCGCTGGGCCTGTTCGATGGCCAGCACCTTGCCCCGGTTGGCCTGGACCACGCTGTCCAGCGGGACCTGGCTGTCGGCCCGCTCCAGGCGGTACCAGGTGGCCAGCCGCTGCACCTCGGGCCGCCGCTCGAAGCCGTCGAACAGCCTGCCCGCGTACTCGGGCAGGTCGGCCGGGTCGATCGGCACCTCGCGCAGGGTGGTGGCCACCAGCTCGTTGAACACCGCGTCGAACAGCTGGTCCTTGCTGCCGAAGTAGTGGTAGATCTGCGCCTTGTTCGCCTTGGCCACCAGCGCGATCCGGTCCACCCGGGCGCCCGCGATGCCGTACGCGGCGAACTCCTGCGCCGCGGCCTCGATCAACCGCTTCTGGGTGGCCTGCGCGTCTCCTGCCATGACCCGAGGGTAGTCGACTAACCGGATAGTTGACAGCGGGGGCACCGCGTGGTTGTCTTTCAACTAACCAGATAGTTAGCAACTCGGAGGGAAGTGGGCGACATGTCCAAGGTCTGGTTCGTCACCGGGGCCTCGCGGGGTCTGGGGCGCAGTGTCGTGCTCGCGGCGGCGGAGGCGGGGCACCGGGTGGTCGCCGCGGCGCGCCGTCCCGAGCAGGTGTCCGACCTGGTCGAGCGCTACGGGGACCGGGTGCACGCCACCCGGCTCGACGTCACCGACGCGGCTGCGGCCGAGCGGGCCGTGCGCGAGGCGGTGGAGGTGTTCGGACGGCTGGACGTCGTGGTCAACAACGCGGGCTACGGGGACCTCGCCCCCGTGGAGGACGTGACCCCGGAGGCCTTCCGGGCCCAGATCGACACCAACTTCTACGGCACCGTGCACGTCAGCAAGGCGGCGATCCCGGTGCTGCGCGAGCAGGGCAGCGGTCACATCGTGCAGGTCTCCTCGATCGGCGGCCGGATCGGCAGCCCGGGGCTGGCCGCCTACCAGAGCGCCAAGTGGGCCGTCGGCGGCTTCTCCTCGGTGCTGGCCGCCGAACTGGCCCCGTTCAACGTCAAGGTGACGGTGGTCGAGCCCGGCGGCATGCGCACCGACTGGGCCGGGTCCTCGATGACCATCCCGCCGATGAGCGAGCCCTACCAGCAGACCCTTGGCCCCATGCTGAAGATGCTGGCGGACCTGCACGGCAACGAGCCCACCGGCCCGGACGCCGCCGCCGAGGCGATCCTGCGCGTCACCGAGGCCGAGCAGCCCCCGCTGCACCTGCTGCTGGGCGCCGACGCGGTGGCCATCGCCGAGCAAGCGGCCGAGCAACTCGCCGAGTCCGACGCCGCCTGGCGCGAGCTCAGCGTCTCCGTCTCGCACTGACCTCCTCGGCGACCTGGCGACGCGTGATCGCGGCTCACCGCGGTCGGCCGGTGTGCCCGAGCAGGGCCGTGAGCAGGACGTGCACGGCCTCGCCGGGGTCCGCACTCGCCGCCTACGACTCCGCCCGCCGGGGCGTCACGCAGAAGCTCGCCCGCATGTCCTTGTCCGTCAACAGGATGGCGCACGCGCGCCGGTTCCTCTGGGCACGCGACCTCGCTGTGCGCGGCGCCATGCGGTTCGGTGAGCTGCCCGCGTAGTAGCGTGGCGGTGATGCGCATCGGAGAGCTGTCGGAGCGCACCGGCACACCCCGTCGGCTGCTGCGCTACTACGAGGAACAGGGGCTGATCGTCGCCGCCCGCTGCGCCAACGGCTACCGCGCGTACGAGGAGTACAACGTCGACCGGGTCCGGCAGATCCGGGGCCTGCTCGACGCCGGACTGCCGACCCGGATCATCAAGCAGATCCTGCCCTGCCTGGACAAGCCGAGGGTCATCCACTTCACCGACGCGACCCCGGAGATGCTCGCCACCCTGGAGCAGGAGCTGGACCGCATGTCCGAGCGCATCCGGTTCCTCAGCCGCAACCGCGACGCCATCGCGGAGTACCTGGAGGCCGTGCGCGCCACCAGGGCCTAGCCCAGTGCGGCGATCGCCCCGCGCAGCAGGGCGAGCTCGTCCTCCGGCAGCGAGCGGCTCGCGTGCACCATGTGCAGCGCCGTGAGCAGTCGAGTCCGGTCCTCGTCCGTGCCCAGGTCGCCGAGGTACGCGGGCAGCAGCAGGGCGAGCGTGGTCAACTCCGCGCGGGCGCACAGTTTCGTGGCCAGCTCGGCCAGTTCCGCCGAGGCGGGCGCCGCCCGCGTGCCGGTGGCGCGCAGCCCTTCGGCCACCGCGAAGCGGATCCCGTCCGCGTAGGGCCCGGCGGCCGCGTCCTCGATCGTGGCCGCGGCCCGCCGGTAGTGCTCGTGCGCCAGGTCCGCGGCGCCCAGTTGCTCGTGCGCCTTCGCCAGGTTCAGGTGCAGTGACGGGTAGAAGCCCCGGACCCGTTCGTCACCTACCGCGTCCGCACGGTCCAGGCATACCTGGTTCCAATGCAGTACGTCCTCGGGTCGCTTTTGGTGCCGTGCCAAGTAGTGCGCCGCGACGCACGCGTCGTAGTCGTCGGTCGCGGCGTCCCAGGCCTGGCGGAACAGCGCCTCGGCCTCGGCCGCCCGGCCCTCGGCCTCCGCCCGCATGCCCTGTGCGCACAACAGCACCACTGGGTTGTTCGGATCCACGGTCAGCAGTCTAGTCGCCCAGCGGAAAACTGTTTTCTCACAGTTGTTCTGCCTTTGAAACTCGCCCTACTTTCGTCGGGTAACACGAGTTCTGCTCGCCGGATAGCTTCAAATCGCTTGCTGGGAAACAGATTCCACCTTCTCAGTCCCTGTCACTGTCCGTGAGAGCAAGGAATCATCATGTTCGCAAAGAAAGCGGCTGGCGTCGCCACCGTTCTCGCGCTGGCCGCCCTGCCGGTCGCCCTGTCCGCGACCACGGCCACCGCTGCACCCCTCGCCGAGGAGCACGGTCTGGGTCTGGACCTGAGCGCGGCCAAGGCAGCCAAGGCCGCCGCCCCGCACGCCGGGCAGCACGCGCAGGCCCCGCTGGAGCGCATCGGCGACGCGCCGAGCAGCTTCGACCTGACCAAGTACGCGCTGTCGGCTGGCAACCAGGGCAAGGTCGGCTCCTGCGTCACCTGGGCCACCGGCTACAGCGGCTACGGCATCCTGATGAACGAGCAGGGCATCAAGGGCGCCCCGATGGCCCCGATGTACATCTACTCGCAGATCGCGCGCGGTAACGACCGGGGCACCCTGGCCTCGGTGGCCCTGCCGATGGAGCAGAAGCAGGGCATCGACACCAAGGCCCACTACACCCAGGGCGACTTCGACTACACCACCCAGCCCACCCAGGCCGAGCGCGCCAACGCCGCGCACTACAAGCTGTCCGGCTTCGAGGAGCTGCCCTCCAGCGGCGAGGGGCTCAAGTCGGCCATCAAGGACTCCATCTCGCGCGGCATGCCCGTGCCGATCGGAGTCCAGGTGCACCAGAGCTTCCGCTCGCTCAACAGCCAGACCGCCTCGGACTACAGCTACCTGCCCGGGGACAACGACCCGGTCATCGGCGGCCACGAGATCACCATCGTGGGCTACGAGGACCGCGGTGTGAAGATCGAGAACAGCTGGGGCACCAACTGGGGCGACCACGGCTTCTTCACCGTGCCGTGGGAGTTCTTCGACAGCAGCGACATGATGGAGGCCCACGCGATGGGCAAGCTCGTCCAGAGCTGATCCTCCCGGGGGTCGCGTGAAGGTGGCTTTCACTGCGCTGGCCGCAGTGAAAGCCACCTTCACGGCGTTGTTGCCGGGTCAGACGAGCACTGTGCCGCCGTCCGTGGTGAGCACCGTGCCGGTGGCGAAGGACTGGGTGAGGCAGTACAGGTAGGCCTGGGCGATGTCGGCCACCTCGCCGACCCGCCCGGCCGGGATCGCGGCGCCGACCTCGGCGTACATCCGCTCGCGGGCGGCGGGGTCCATGGCCGCCCACAGTTCGGTGCGCACCACGCCGGGGGACACGGCGTTGACCCGCAGCGGGGCGAGCTCCACGGCCAGCGCCCTGGTCAGGGCCTCGACGGCCCCGCACACGCTCGCGCCCAGCGCCCACCCGGCCCGCGGGCGGTCCTTGGCGACGCCGGTGGTCAGCGTGATCGAGCCGCCCGGCCGCAGCCTCGGGGCGGCGGCCCGCACGGAGGCCAGTGCGCCGAAGTAGCGGACGGTGAAGAAGGACTTGGCCGCGTCGAGGTCCAACTCCGCCAGTGTGCGCAGCTCCAGCGACTCGCCCGCCGTGTAGACGAGGTGGTCGATGGGGTCGAGCTGGGCGAACAGGGCCTCGATCGCGGCGGGCTCGGACAGGTCGGCCACGTGTCCGGTGCTACCCGAGGGCAGTTCGGCCAGTGCCTTGTCCACGCTGGTGCGGCGGCTGGAGGCGACGACCACGTCCGCGCCGCGCTCGGCGGCGGCCCTGGCGGTGGCCAGCCCGATGCCGGAGGTGCCGCCGAGCACGACGACCCGCTGTCCGTGCAGTTCCATGTGAGTTCCTCTCGTGGTGACCTGCTCAACCCTGCGTCCGGTCCGGGTGCGGCGTCCAAGACCCGTGCCGCGCGCTGTAATACCCTGGAGGTATCAGCACTGATCCGGGGAGCTGCCGGTGGACGTGGACCTGCGCAAACTGCGCTACTTCGTGGCGGTCGCCGAGCAGTTGCACTTCGGGCGCGCCGCCGAGCGGCTGCACATCGCCCAGCCCGTGCTGTCCCGGCAGATCCGCGCACTGGAGGAGGAACTCAAGGCCCAGCTGTTCGTACGGGACAAGCGGCGCACCGAGCTCACGGCGGCGGGGGAGCAGTTGCTCGCCGACGCGCGGCCCCTGCTGGCCGCCGCCGAGGCCCTGCGCCGCAGGGTCGGCCGCGCGGCCCGTGGCAGGGACACCTTCACCGTGGGCTTCATGCCGGGCCTGATCGTCACGGCGGCGGTGCGGGCACTGGCGCAGCGGCACCCGGAGCTGACCGTGGAGGTGGTCCGCACCACCTGGGACGACCAGGTGGAGGTGATCAGGGACGGGCGGGTGGACGTGGGCTACGTGCGGCTGCCGGTGGACCAGCGCGGTCTGCGGCTGCGGCCGCTGCTGACCGAGCCGAGGGTGGCCGTGCTGCCCACCGAGCACCGGCTCGCGGGCAAGGAGGTGATCTCCATCGCCGACCTGGCCGAGGACCACCTGCTGCAACCCCCCGACGCCGTGCCGGAGTGGCGCGACCTGGCCACCGAGCTGCGCGAGGGCAGGCGCGAACCCGAGCCCGCGTTCCACTCCGTGGAGGAGAAGCTGGAGCACGTGGCCGCCGGGCAGGGCGTTGTCGTGCTGCCGTTGTCGGTGGCCAGCTTCTACACCCGGCCCGACCTCACCCACGCCACCGTGCGCGACATCGCCGACAACCAGGTGTGCCTGGCCTGGGACTCCGCCCGGCGCAGCCCCCTGATCCGCGAGTTCGTGGCCATTGCGGAAGGCTGAGCGGGTGCACGAGGACGACCTGCGACTGGCCATGGAGCTCAACCTCGCCGAACACGCCGGCTACCTGTACGGCACGGTCCACCGCCAGCCGGACCTGGTGATCACCGACAGCGGGCTGGCCGAGGACACGTTCAACATCGTGGCCGCGGCGGACTTCACGGAGCGGACCGCCGACGCGCGCATCGCGCGGACCGTGGCGGCACTGCGGGCCACCGGCCGACCCTTCTCCTGGTGGGTGGGACCCGCTTCGCGCCCGGTGGACCTGGCCGACCGGCTGGCGGCGGCCGGGCTGGCCGCCAGCGAGCGGGAGACCGCCATGTGGGCCCCGCTGGCGGAGCTTCCCCCGGTGGAACCCTTGCCAGGACTGGACATCCGGCCGGTGACCGACCGCGCGCTGCTGGCCGGGTTCGCCGAGGTGCTGGCGGCCAACTGGCAGCCGCCCGCGCCCGGTGTGCGGCGCTTCTACGAGCTGGCGGCCGACCGGGCGCTGGCCAGCGGGCTGCTGCTGGTGGGCAACGCCGGGGGACAGGTCGTCTGCGCGGCCGAGGCCGTGCTCCACGCTGGGGTGGCCGGGATCTACAACATCGCAACGCTGGCAACACATCGGCGGCGCGGCTACGGCGGGGCGATCACCCTGGCCGTGCTGCACGCCGCGCGGGCCGCCGGGGCGGAGCACGCCGTATTGCAGGCGTCAGTGGAGGGGGAGCCGGTGTACCGTCGCCTCGGTTTCCGGTCCTGCGGGCAGTTCACCGAGTTCGCCGTGACCCCTGATTGAGTCTGGAGTGGACAGTCGTGTCACAGCGCGAGCTGGTGGTGCTCGGCACCGCGAGCCAAACCCCCACGCGGCACCGCAACCACAACGCGTACCTGCTGCGCTTCGACGGTGAGGGCCTGCTGTTCGACCCCGGCGAGGGCACCCAGCGGCAGCTACTGCTGGCGGGGGTCGCGGCTACCCAGATCACCCGGATCTGCGTCACCCACTTCCACGGGGACCACAGCCTGGGCCTTGCGGGCATCATCCAGCGGCTGTCCCTGGACGGGGTGACCCGCCCGGTCTCCTGCTACTACCCGGCTTCCGGTCAGGTCTACTTCGACCGCCTGCGGCACGCCACCTCCTTCCACGAGCGCGCCCCGCTGGTGCAGGTGCCGCTGGCCGCCGAGGGCCCCGTGCCGGGTGGGCCGCTGCTGATGTCCGTGCGCGAACTGGACCACCGCATCGACTGCTACGGCTACCGGGTCGCCGAGCCGGACGGCAGGCGGATCCTGCCGGAGCGGCTTGCCGAGCACGGCCTGAGCGGACCGCAGGTGAGCCAGGTGCAGCGCGCGGGCTCGATCACCGTGGACGGCCGCACGGTGAGCCTGGAACAGATCAGCGAGCCGCGGCGGGGCCAGGTCTTCGCCTTCGTCATGGACACCCGCCTCTGCCCCGGGGCCTACGAGCTGGCGGCGGGCGCGGACCTGCTCGTGGCCGAGTCGACCTACCTGGACGCCGACCGGGACATGGCGCAGCGCTTCGCCCACCTCACGGCACGGCAGGCGGGGCAGCTGGCGGCCGAGTCGGGCGTCCGCGAGTTGGTGCTGACCCATTTCTCGCAGCGGTACCCGGTGGAAGAGTCGGAGCGGTTCCGCGAGGAGGCGGCGGCCGTGTTCGACGGCCCGGTGCACGTGGCCCAGGACCTGACCCGCATCCCGCTGCCCCCGCGCTGAACCGCTCAGAACCGCCAGCGGGTCTGGCTGTGCGGGTCCTTGCCGAAGCCGAACACGGTGCGCAGCGGCACGGCGAACACCAGCGCCTCGGACTCGCCGCTGCTGCGGAACGCCCCGTCGCCGACCTCGAAGCGCCAGTCGCTGCCGTACTTCTGTTCGTAGGCATCGGCGATGCGCCGCAACCGGGCGTTGTCGGTGACCTGCTCCGCCGTGCCCTCCACGACCAGGTCCAGGCCGCTGGCCCAGCTGTTGCTGCCCGTGGTCAGCACCACCTCGCGGTTCTGGGCGAGGTTGCGGGCCTTGCGCTCGTGCGAGCCGGTGCACAGGTGCAGCGCCCCGTCGAGCAGCACTGCGACCAGCGGGGTCACGTGCGGTCGTCCGTCCGGGCGCACCGTGCTCAGCCAGTACAGCTCGGCCTCGGCCAGGGCGCGCCGCGCCACCGCCCAGTCGGTGGGCGGCGCGGCCGGGTCGCCGTAGCGCAGGTCCTGCTGGGTCCGTGGATCGGTGCTGGTCATCTCGTCTCCCGTCCTCGTACTGGAGGGGTTGACCGGCCGCGGGCCCGGAACTCATCGGGGCGGGCGCGAGCTCGCCGAGCTGCCCGGCACTTGTAGGATTGTTGAACGAATTCTACAGTGTGAGCTGGTTCACGAATCTTCCCCGACGGACGGAGGATCGAGATGACCAGCAGCACCTCACCCGCCCAGGCCCGCGCCCTGTTCCGCGCCGGGACCTCGGTGCCCACCGCGGGCTGGGCCAGCGGGTTCGCCCAGACCAACCTGATCGCCGTGCCGCTGGACTGGGCCCGGGACGTGCGGGAGTTCTGCGCCGCCAACCCGAGGGCCTGCCCGGTGCTCGACGTGAGCGCCCCCGGCGATCCGGGCAGCGGCCTGGCCGTTGGGGCCGACCTGCGCACCGACCTGCCCCGCTACCGTGTGTGGCGGGACGGGGAACTCGTCGAGGAGACCGGGCACGTGCTGGACCACTGGCGCGCGGACCTGGTCGCCTTCTCGATCGGGTGCAGCTTCACCTTCGAGACGGCGCTGGCCGCCGAGGGGATCCCGCTGCGGCACGTGGCCCAGGGCCGCAACGTCGCGATGTACCTCACCGACCAGCCCTGCCGACCCGGTGGCCGACTGCACGGGCCGCTGGTGGTGTCCATGCGCTACATCCCGGCGGGCATGGTCGAGGACGCCGTGCGGATCAGTGGGCAGATGCCCGCCGTGCACGGTGCCCCGGTGCACGTCGGAGCCCCCGCCGCGCTGGGCATCCGCGACCTGGACCGCCCCGACTTCGGCCAGGCGTGCCAGCGCGAACCCGGTGACGTGCCGGTGTTCTGGGCCTGCGGCGTCACCCCGCAGGCCGCCCTGATGGCCTCCCGCCCGCCGTTCGCGATCACGCACGCCCCCGGCCACATGTTCATCTCCGACCGGCGGGACGAGGAGTACCGGGTGCCGACCCCGCTCGCGAGGTCATGAAGGTGCCCTTCATGACGGTGAACGTCCGCAACGGCACCTTCATGACGCTCGGGCACTTCAGGACAGCCGCGCGGCCCTGGGGTCGGTGCTGGGCAGCACGCGCAGCAGGTGCTCGGCGATGGCCGGGTCGCCCGCGCCCTCGGCGGTGGTCGACAGCCGCCACACCGCCGCCGTGTCCCCGCGGCTGAGCGCGGCGCGGCGCACCGTGGCCCACAGGTGCTCGCGCTCCTCGCGCACCGCGGGCGCCTCGGACCCGGGCAGCAGCGGCCCGCGGTAGCCCTCGGCGGCGGCCCGCACCCGGCCCCCGGCCAGTTCCGCGCGCACCGCGAGGAAGTCCGCGTCCAGCACGGCGCTGATCCGGTACGGCTGGGTGCTCAGCACACCGCCGGGCAGTTGCGCGCGCAGCCGGTGCACCTCGGCGCGGACCGTCACCGGGTTGCCACGCTCCCCGTACAGCCCGGTGGCCAGCTGCTCGGCGGTCAGCCCCTCGGGGTGCAGCGCCAGCAGGGTGAGCAGCTCCGCGTGCCGCAGGCTCAGCCGCAGCTCGCGCCCGCCCACGTGGGCCACCGGCGCCGTCCCGCCCAGGAAAGCCAGTGACAGCACGGGATCCGCCCGCCTGGCCTGCTGGGGAAGCCGCAGCAGGTAGCCCTCCGACAGCGGTTCGAGCAGCCCGTGGCCGTGCTCGCCCAGGTCCACCCGGTCCCCGCTGGCGGGCAGCGCCACGCGGTCGGGCAGCCACCCGAGCGGCTGCGTGGCGAGCACCCGCCCGCTGGCGCTGAGCAGCGCGCCGGACTCGCCGCGCAGGGCGGTGAGGTGGCCCAGGTTGCGGTCGAGCAGGCGCTGGTCGCGCACGGCGAGCTGGGCGTGCAGGTGCGCCTCGGCCAGCCGCACGCTCGCGGTGACCAGGGCCATCGTGGCCGGGTGGAAGGTGCGCACCGGGCCGGTGATGTCCACGGCGCCGATGACCGCCCCGGAGTCCGGGTCGTGCACGGGAGCCGCCGCGCAGGTCCACGTGTGGTAGCGCCGCACCAGGTGCTCGGCGGAGTGGATCTGCACCGCCCGGTTGGCGGCCAGCGCGGTGCCCATGGCGTTGGTGCCCACGGTGTCCTCGGTCCACCGCGTGCCCTCGGCCAGGCCCACCCGGTCGGCCAGCCGCAGCACGTCGGACTGGCCCTCGCACCACAGGATGTGCCCCTCGGCATCGGTCACGATCATCACGTGCATGGCCTCGTCGGCGATGGCCACCAGCGTGTCGCGCAACAGGGGCAGCACCTCGTTGAGCGGGTGGCCGGAGCGGATGCGGGTCACCTCGCTGTGCTCGAACACCCGGCGCGGTCCGCCCCGCTCGGGGTCCACCCTGGCCGCCAGCGAACGCTGCCAGGAGTCGGCGACCACCGGGCGCGGGGCCTGCCCGCCGCGCTCCCCGCTCAGCACGGCCTCGCGGATGCCCGCCAGCACGCGGGCACGCGCCACCGGGTCGGTGATGGACGGCGGCTGGCCGGTCATGGGCGTCCCCCGGCGACGTCGGCGGTGCGTCCCATCATGCGCCGATCGGGTTAGCCCGACAAGCGGCCTTCCCGGTGCATGCAACGTCGCTGCAACCCCACCGCCCCTAGCATCCCGGCAATCCGGCACGAGGACGTGGAGGATCGAAGATGAGCAAGTACGCCGCACCGGGCGAAGAGGGCAGCATCGTCAGCTACCAGCCGCGTTACGACCACTTCATCGGCGGCGAGTACGTGCCGCCGGTCAAGGGCGGCTACTTCGAGAACCCGACCCCGGTCACCGGCCAGACCTTCACCGAGGTCGCGCGCGGCACCGCCGAGGACGTGGAGGCCGCGCTGGACGCCGCGCACGGGGCAGCACCCGCCTGGGGCCGCACCTCCGCCGCCGAGCGCGCGGTGATCCTGAACAAGATGGCCGACCGCATGGAGGCCAACCTCGAACTGCTTGCCGTGGCCGAGTCCTGGGAGAACGGCAAGGCCTGCCGGGAGACCCTGGCCGCCGACATCCCGCTGGCCATCGACCACCTGCGCTACTTCGCGGGCGCGATCCGCGCGCAGGAGGGCCACCTGTCCCAGATCGACGAGAACACCGTGGCCTACCACTTCCACGAGCCGCTTGGCGTGGTCGGCCAGATCATCCCGTGGAACTTCCCGATCCTGATGGCGATCTGGAAGCTGGCGCCCGCGCTGGCCGCGGGCAACGCCGTGGTGCTCAAGCCCGCCGAGCAGACCCCGGCCTCCATCCACGTGCTGCTCGGCCTGGTCGCCGACCTGCTGCCGCCCGGGGTGCTCAACGTGGTCAACGGTTTCGGCGTGGAGGCGGGCAAGCCGCTGGCGTCCAGCCCGCGCATCCGCAAGATCGCCTTCACCGGGGAGACCACCACCGGTCGGCTGATCATGCAGTACGCCAGCGAGAACCTGATCCCGGTGACCCTGGAACTGGGCGGCAAGAGCCCGAACATCTTCTTCAACGACGTGGCCGCGGCCCAGGACGCCTTCTACGACAAGGCACTGGAGGGCTTCGCCATGTTCGCGCTCAACCAGGGCGAGGTCTGCACCTGCCCGTCCCGGGCGCTGATCCAGCGCGGGATCTACGAGGACTTCCTGGCCGCCTCGGTCAAGCGCGTGGAGCAGATCAAGCAGGGCGACCCGCTGGACACCGAGACGATGATCGGCGCGCAGGCCAGCAACGACCAGCTCGAGAAGATCATGTCCTACATCGACATCGGGCGGCAGGAGGGCGCCAAGGTGCTCACCGGCGGGGAGCGCGCGGACCTGGGCGGCGCGCTGTCCGGCGGCTACTACGTGCAGCCCACGGTGTTCGAGGGCGACAACCGGATGCGGATCTTCCAGGAGGAGATCTTCGGGCCGGTGGTCTCGGTGACCCGCTTCGAGGACTACGCGGACGCCATGAAGATCGCCAACGACACCCTGTACGGGCTGGGCGCGGGTGTGTGGAGCCGGGACACCACCACCGCCTACCGCGCTGGCCGCGACATCCAGGCCGGCCGGGTGTGGGTGAACAACTACCACGCCTACCCGGCGCACGCGGCCTTCGGCGGCTACAAGCAGTCCGGGGTGGGCCGGGAGAACCACAAGATGATGCTGGACCACTACCAGCAGACGAAGAACCTGCTGGTGAGCTACTCGCCCGACGCACTGGGCTTCTTCTGAGCCGATGGGCGGCTCACGGGTAGACCTGACCCCGCAGGCGGCACAGCTGCTGTGCCGCCTGCGGGCGGTGCACGGTCCGCTGATGTTCCACCAGTCCGGCGGCTGCTGCGACGGCAGCTCGCCGATGTGCTTCCCGCTTGGCGAGTTCAAGCTCGGCGGCTCCGACGTGCACCTCGGGGACCTGGCCGTGGACGGGCTGGCGGAGCCGGTGCAGGTGTGGATGTCACGGGCGCAGTTCGAGTACTGGCGGCACACCCACCTGACCATCGACGTGGTGCCCGGCCGGGGCAGCGGCTTCTCCGTGGAGGCCCCGGAGGGCGTGCGCTTCCTGATCCGCTCGCGGCTGCTCACCGAGCAGGAACTGCTCGAACTGGACGGATCCGTGGGCTGAACGCGCACGATCGGGTGCCCGCACGCGGTAGCGGGCCGTGCCGTTCCTAGCGTGGGGCACATGAACTTGGGCAAGGTGAGCAGTGCCGTGTTGATGCTGTCCGGGATCGCCGGTGTCCTGACCCCGCGCGGGGTGGGCCAGGCGCTGGAGCTGACCGCCCCGAGCGCGCGTGGCACCGCCGAGATCCGCGCCGGGCTCGGCGGCACCTACGCCGCGCTCGGTGGCTGGTCGCTGGCGAGCCGGGAGCCCGCCGCCGACCTGGCCGTGGGCGCGACCTGGCTGGGCGCCGCCGCCGTGCGCACGGCGGCGCTGCTGGTGGACCGCCCGCGCACCACGTGGTCGTACTGGGCCTACCTCGCGCTGGAGGTCGGCATGGGCACGGCCTCGCTGCGGGCGGCCCGGGCCCGGCGCTGAGCCAGTGCCATGAAAGTGCCGTTCCTGGCGTTCAACGCCAGGAACGGCACTTTCATGGCAACGCGATGCGTAGTTCGCGCCACACGGCGGCGGGCAGGTCGCGGCGGCTCAGGGCGAGCAGGGCGCCGCGGGCCCGCGCGCCGCCGATCTCGCCGAGCGCGCTCACCACCCGGATCATGTCCACATCGGACAGTCCAGGGTCCGCCAGCAGCGCGATGAGAGCCGGTACCGAGTCGGCGCGGCCCAACTCGGCCAGGGCGTCCAGGGCGATCCGCCGGGTTGGCGGCGGCGCCAGCATGCGGTGTGCCCGCGCGAGCCGGGGGCCGTCGGTGCACCAGGCCACGAGCAGGTCGGCCATGGCCAGTTCCAGGTCGTCCCGGTGCAGGTCGGCGGGCAGCGGGTCGCCGCGACCGGCGAGCTCGGTCAGCAGCGCGGGCAGGTCCGGCAGGTCGCGGGCCACCTGCTCGGCGCGCTCGCGGCCTCGCCCGCGGGCCAGGTCGAGCAGCAGTGCGGACAGCTGCTCCGGGGTCATGCACTGATGGTTACCGGGCGGCTGTCACCTCGGCGTCACTGGCCGGGCCCAGCCCTCAGCGACAGCCCCACGGGCCCAGCCCGCGCGCCGCGTACACCCGGTTGGCGACCGCGATCTGCTGCTCGCGGGTGGCCCCGTCGGCGTTGTCGGCGTAGGCCCCGCCGCCGTTGGCCATCCACGTGCCGTGGTCGAACTGCAACCCGCCGTGGTAGCGCCCGTTCGCGGAGACCGCGTGCCAGTTGCCGCTGGACTCGCAGCGGGCGATCCGGTCCCACATCGCCCCGTTGGGCGCGGAGGTGTCCACGGGCTCGGGCTTGCTGCCCACCCGCACGACCTTCGGCTTGGGCGGGGTGAGGACCTTGGCCTCGCCGACCTGCTCGCGGCGGACCTCGCGGCCGTTGCGGGTGGTCACCCGGTAGGTGACCTCCTTCTGGCCGGGTGCCCCGGGGTCGTCCACCTTCTGCTGGCCCACGGTCATCGACGGGTCCTCGGTGCGCTGCACCGGGGCCTCGATCGTCTCGTTCTGGTGCACCACGGTGACGCCGTTGCGGCTGATGTCCACCTGCGCGCCGGTCGCCAGCGGGGTCTGCACCGCGGGGCTGACCGAGTCCTCGGCGCCGAGCGTGATCGACAGCTCCCGCAGCAGCTCCTGCACGGAGTTGGCGTGCGTGGTCAGCTGCCGGGGCGCCGCGCCGCCGTCCAGCACGGTGATCGCCTTGGCGGTGCGCAGGTCCACGGCCATGCCGCCGAGCGGGATCTCGCTGTTCGGGTCGGCGGACAGCTTGACGTCCCGGTCCGGCACGCGCAGTTCGCGCAGCGCCCCGGACAGGGTGGTGGCCTTCACCCACTGGCTGCTCTGCTTGCCGTCCACGGTCAGGTGCAGCTGCCTGCCCCGTTGCAGGACGATCTTGCCGCCGTCGGCGATGGCGCTGTCGGTCGCGGGCACCACCGCGTCGTGCGCCCCGGGCAGCAGCCCGTCCCTGGCCAGCACGTCGCCGACGGTCCCGGCGTAGGTGTGCACGGTCCTGGTGTGCCCGTCCACGTCCACCGTGACGGCCTTGTCCATGGCCATGGCCGTGGCGCCGCCACCGGTCAGGCTGAGCAGGGTGGCCATCACCGCGGCCTTGACGAAGCGCCGCTTCCAGGACCGCTCGGGTGTGGTGGCCGCGGGCTCCAGGGTCAGCTCGCCGCCGAAGCGCTCCTCCCACTGAGCCCAGTCGGTGTCGGTGATCCTGGGCAGCAGGCAGGTCTTCGCGTTGAGCAGGTCGATCAGCTGGTCGACGCCCATGTCCACGGAGGCCAGCAGGGCGTCGGCGTCGGGACCCAGCACCTCGAACAGGTCCTGGGTCCGCACGTAGACCCCGCCGGGCACGTGCTGCTTGGCGGCCTCGAACTCGGCCTGCCAGTACCAGAGGCCCTGGTCCTCGGCGGTGACCCCGCCTGTTCCGCCGCTCACCGGCCCACGCCCTCCCGCTCCCTCGACAGCCACCAGCCGGTCAGCACTGGCAGCAGCACGGGCACGAACCCGTAGCCGGAACCAAACCGGGACCACACAGTAGCGTCCGGAAAAGCGGCGGGGTCGAGCACCGTCCAGCTCCCGACCGCCGCTACTCCCAGCAGCTCAACGCCACAGCACACTAGCGCGGGGGTTCGTGGCTGGTCAGGATTCCGGTTGCTTCGGGACAGCAGAATCAGCCCGATCGTGTACACCAGCGCGGCGACACCCGAAAGGGCGTAGGCCAGCGGGGCCCTGGCCGGGTGGGTGATCAGCTGGACAGCGCAGCGCGCGGACGCGGCGACCACGAACAGCGTGTAACCAGCGAGGATGACCTGTGCCGGGCCGACCTTGCGATCAGCCACCGCCGACCCGCCAGGTGGTCTGCATACGCACCACGACCACCGCGAGCGCGATCAGTGCTGCTGCAAGCAACAGTCCCGCCCAGCGGCCGTTGTCCCGTGCGATCTGCGTTGCTGTGACCGGAAGCACAAGCAGTGAGGTGGCCAGGTAGGCGTTGTGCGTGAGCTGTTCAGCCATCCGGTGGCCCGCCAGTTGGCCGCACACGTCCGCCACGGCCTGCGCCAGCACCGCGAGTTCGACACCGGCCAGCGCGGGCCGGACCGCCCGCCAGCGGTAGCGCCCGGCCGCCGCAGTGAGCAGCACGCCGAGCGCGAGCAGCCCGCAGACCACCGTGGTGGCGAACGCCAGCACCTCGATCACGCCGCGCGCCGCCTGCGCCGCTTGACCCCGGACCGGTAGAGCCAGGTGGACAGGCCGGTGAGCATCAGCGCCAGCGGGGCAAGGCCCATCGCCAGCCAGATCACCCGCCACCAGCCGTCGACCAGCCAGCCGAAGTGGGCGGGCTCGAAGACCTTGTCGTAGAAGGCGTTCGCCGCGGGCTGGCCCGCATCGTCCACAACGGACACATGGCCCGGGTCGTACCGGTCCACGTACACCGTCGTGTCCCCGCCGAAGAAGGCCCGCTCGCCGTAGGGGGCGTAGTCGCTCGCGATGTTCACCGTGTAGTAGTCGGTGTCCTGCTGGGGCGCCACCAGGTAGCGCACCTCGCCCGCGCTGTGCCGCACCGCGGCCTGTGCCGCCCGGTCCACGCCGATGTCCTGGGCGCCGGCCGCCGCGGGGTTCGGGGTGAAGCTGTACCGGTTCTCCTCCGGCGCGCTGCCGCCGGTGATCGTCAGCCAGGCCGTCTCCACCCCGGGCAGGTAGAACGCCGCCCCGGTCACGCCCCACATCAGCACGAAGGGCAGCGCGATGATGCCGATCACGTTGTGCAGGTCGAAGTCCCTGGCGAACCGGCTGCCCTGTGTGCGGACCCGGAACCGGTGCGAGAGCTTGCGGATCCCCGGCCACCAGGTGATCAGCCCGGTCACCGCGAGCAGGATCATCAGCAGGCCCAGCACCACCAGCGCCAGCTGCCCCCAGTTGGCGGTGGCCACCGGTGAGGGCGCCGCCAGCCAGGGCACGTAGCCCGCGTAGCCCTCACAGGTGAACCCGCAGTCGTGCAGGTTCGCCAGCCAGCCCATCACCCCGTCGTTCAGCTCCGCCGAGCCGTTGATCCGCCCGGTGCCCGGGTCCACCGCGTAGGCCGTGGTGTAGCGCGGATCACCGACCGCGATGATGCCGTGCTCGTTGCTCACCCAGGCCGCCTGGAACTCCGGGTGCGCCTTCGCGACGATCTCGCGCGCCTGTTGCAGCCCGATCGGGTGCGCGCTGTCGGTGTGCCGGTAGAACTCGGCGTGCGTCGCGCGGAAGATCTCCGCCCGGTACAGCAGCACGGCGCCGGAGGTGGTCTCCAGCACCAGGAACAGGCCGAGTACCAGGGAGGTCCAGCGGTGGGCGAGCACCAGCGAGGTGCGCACGGGTTTGCGGCGCCACCAGCGGCGCACGCGGCCGCGCGCGGGTCTCGGTGGCGCCGCTGTGGCCCGCTCCTCCGCCTGTGTGGTCATGTCCGTCCCCCGGGATCGCGTGCCGCGTGTCGCGGATCGAGGGAAGGTTAGCCTTGCTTAACTAGCTGGTCCAGTTCCCGCCGCTCAGGCCAGCACGGTCAGCAGGGCGATGTGCTGCCCGCTGAGAGTGAAGTGCAGGTGCAGGTCGCGCGGGCCGCCCGCCAGCCCGTCCACCGCGAGCGCCACCAGCAGGGTGCGCTGGTCCACCTGGTGCGAGGCGGTGACCTGCGCGTCCAGCGGCTGCGTCCGCATGTGGTGGATGCTCCACCCGAGGATCTCGCGGTGGCCGCGGAAGGTGCTGCCATCGCTGTCCTGCACGACCCCGTCCTCGGTGAAGGCCGTGACGAGTGAATGGGGGTCCTGCGCTCCGACGGCTTGCACGAATGTGGCGACCGGCTGCGGGAGGTTCACAGGCATGAATGGGCTCCAGTGACTGTCGGGGGCTGCGCCTCATTATTTCGGTGTGCGATTTTTTTCCGCGTTCGTGCACACCCTGTCCGCTCGTGGCGGCGGGTGTGCCGTGTCGTGTCGGTGTGTGATCGATGGACGGTGACCGTGCTGGTACTTCCTGTGACTACAGCAGGTGAAGAGCGTATATCGGCTTTGGAAAACCTTTACCGTCGGTGGCGCTCCGTGAGCGAATCGTTGCCCGTCCGTGCCAGAAGGTCCTGCACGTTCGACCGTGGTCCTTCCGTTGTGCGCCGATCTTGTGCTTGCCGGTCCGGCCGTGCGGAAAGAAATGATTTCCCTAGTGTGGGTGGTGCTACAACGGTCGTAGGCGATTCCGCAATTGAGGTTGGTGATGATGGCCGGTCACATCGCGTTCTTCAGTTTTCCCGCCTACGCGCACCTGGCGCCGACCCTCCCGGTGGTGCGCGGACTGGTCGAGCGGGGACACCGGGTGACCTGCGTGGTGGCCGACCGGTTCGCCGACCGGGTGGCCGAGACCGGAGCCGAGGTGCTCCGCTACGAGTCCACCTTCCCGTGGCAGACCGGGCTGTCCGACGCGGGCGACCACGAGGCGATGGTGCAGACCGCGACCAGTTTCGTGCGCGAGGGCCTCGCTCCGCTGGAGGTCGCGCTGCGTCGGTTCGCCGAGGACGTGCCGGACCTGTTCGTACACGACCTTGCCGCCTCGGAGACCGCGCGCATCCTGGCCAAGCACTGGGGCAAGCCGATCGCGCAGAGCTGCGTCAGCATGGCCTCCGGCCCCGCGTTCTCGATGAACGAGGCGCAGGCCGCCAAGGGATCCGTCGAGGTGGACCTGGACGATCCCGTGCTGGCCGAGTTGTTCGCCGAGCAGGCCAAGCTGGTCGAGGACCTGGGCCTGGGCGAGGTGGACATCGAGGGCTTCGGCGGGGACCACGCCCCGAACCTGGTGTTCCTGCCCAAGCAGTTCCAGGTCAACGGTGCGGATTTCCCGGACAGGTACGGCTTCGTCGGGCCCTGCGTGGTGCCCGCCGCGGACTCGGACTGGGCACCTCCGCCCGGCGCGGGCGGGGTTGTGCTCATCTCGCTGGGCACCTCGTACAGCCCGGGTCGCGCCGAGTTCTTCCGCCGCTGCGCCGAGGCCTTCGCCGAGCAGCCCTGGCACGTGGTGATGACGCTGGGGTCCGCCGTGGACCCCGCCGAACTCGGTGCGCTTCCGTCCAATGTGGAGGCTCGCCAGTGGGTGGCCCACCCCGCGGTGCTCAAGCACACCAACGTCTTCGTCACGCACTGCGGCATGGGCAGCGTCATGGAGGCGCTCAGCCTTGGCGTGCCGATGGTCTGCGTGCCGCACCACGTGGACCAGCAGGTGATCGGCGGCCAGGTGGCGAACCTGGGACTGGGCCGCATGATCGACCGTGGTGTCGGCGCCGAGGAACTGGTGGCCGCCGTGGCCGCGGTCGGCGCGGACCCGGCATACCGGCGGCGCGCGGTCGAGATGCGAGGTGAGATCGAACGTGCCGGCGGGACCGAGCGGGCGGTGCGGCTGGTGGAGTCGTGGCTGGTGGGGTGAGGGCGAAGGCCGGGTGGGGTGGGCGAGCCCGCCCCACCCGGCCTCGGCTCAGACGGTGCCGTAGGGCTCGGTGATGACTTCCATGCCGTGGCCCGCGGGGTCCATGAAGTAGACGCCGCGGCCGCCGTGGTTGTGGTTGATCTCGCCGACCTGCTTGCCCATGGGGTCGGCGAAGTAGGTGATGCCCGCGTCCTTCAGGCGCTGCCAGATCTCGTCGAACTCGGGCTCGGAGACGAGGAAGGCGTAGTGCTGGAGGACGATCTTCTCGGGGTCAGCGGTGGCGAAGTCGAGGGTGACGCCGTTGCTGAGTTGCAGGGGGACGAAGGGCCCCCACGGGGTGCCGATCTGCAGACCGAGGATGGTGGCCAGGAAATCGGCCGATTCGTGCCTGTCCTTGGACAGCACGATGGTGTGGTTGAACTCGACGGACACGGTGCAATGCCTCCAGGGGCATCTCAAGACACCTCCACGCCTCACCCAGCCGGTGACCGACGCGCGATGGCTTCCCGTGCATCGTAACCACGGGGCGGTGACCGGGGTCAAGCGCCTTGCACGGCCTCGCGGACGTGGTCGCGCAGCCAGGCGTGGGCGGCGTCGGCGTCGTAGCGGTGGTGCCAGGACTGGTGGATGAGCAGTGGGGGCACGGTCACGGGCAGTTCGAAGGTGTGCAGGCCCAGTGCGCGCACGGCGGTGCGGCACAGCCGGTCGGCGACGACGCCGACGAGGCCGCTCTCGCGCACGAGCAGCAGCCCGGCGGTGACCGAGGCGGCGGTGGCGGTGACCTCGCGGGAAAGTCCCTGGGCGGCAAGGGCTTCGTCGATGGGGCCGGTGCCGCGGCCGCGGCGGGAGATGCTCAGGTGCTCGGCGCGGGCGAAGCGCTCGGCGGTGACGGCACCGCTGGCGAGGGGGTGGTCGGCGCGCACCACGCCGATCATGCGGTCGCGGGCGAGCAGTTCGACGCTGATCTCGGGCGGGGCGGAGTGCACGGTGCCCACGGCGAGGTCCACGGAGCCCTGGCGCAGGTCGTTGGTGTCGGTGGCGGCCTCGGGCAGCAGCCGCAGCCGCACACCGTGGGCCTCGGCGCGCAGGGCGGCGAGCAGCCGGGCGCCGACCCCGGCGCCGAACGCGTCGTGGCACTGCAGGCTGAAGGTCCGGTCCAAAGTGGACAGATCGAGTTCCTGGTCGGGGCGCAGCAGGGCCTGCGCGCGCTCGACGAGGGTGTGCACCTCGGCGCGCAGGGCGAGCGCCCGCGGCGTGGGCACCATGCAACGCCCGGAGCGGACCAGGATCGGGTCCCCGGTGGCCTTGCGGATGCGGCCCAGGGTGCGGCTCATCGCGGGCGCGGACAGCCCCAACCGGTCGGCGGCCCCGCCGACGCTGCCCTCCTCGAGCAGCACGTCCAGGGCCACCAGCAGGTTCAGGTCCAGTTGCACGGGTAGACGCTAGCCCTTGACAGCCTGTGGCAGACTTTGTGTTGAGTGATTGATACAAACCGGGGAGTGGGGGCATGGGCGAGTACAGCGGCACGCACATCGTGATCATCGCGGTGGTGCTCGCGCTGATCGTGGCGGCGCTGTGGCCCACGGAGGCGGGCGGCGGGCGGCTGCTGCGCGGCTGGGGGCTCCCGGACGCCGACCGGGAGCAGCGGCTGATCGCGCGGAGCTACCTGCGCAACCGGCGGGTGCTGTACCTGGTGTTCAGCCTGGCACCGCTGCCCCTGTTCGGCTCCAGCGGCTGGCTGGTGGTCATGCTCGCCGGGCTGTTGCTGGCGGAACTGGTCGCTGCCTTCACCCCGGTGCGTGGCGGCACGCGGGTTGCCACCCTGCGCAGGCGCACCTGGCGCGACCTGGTGCCACGCTGGGTCATGGCCACCTACCTGACCTTCGCCGGGCTGGCGGTGCTCGGGTCGGTGCTGGTGCTGCTGGCGACACCGTGGGCGGCCGAGTCGGCGGCCAACCAGCCGTTCTCCCAACTGGACGACTCGACGCCGGTGCTCTCGCTGGTGATCGTCGGGGTGGCCACGCTCGCGGCGGGCGGGCTGGTCCTGCTGGCGACGGCCCGCCCCTCGGTGGGGGACGCGGCGGCCGACTCGGCGCTACGGGTGCGCAGCGCGCGGGTGACGATCGCCCTGGCCACGGTCGTGCTCGCGGACCAGGCCTCCCGCCAGCTGCGCATGGTGGGTGACTACAACTCCCCGCAGTTGGCGGGCCACCCCGGCAAGCCGGAGTGGCTCGCCCTGGCCGGTGCCGTGTTCGGCGGTGCGACGAGCTGGTTCCTGCTGCTGGCCGCGGCCCTCGCGTGGATCCTGATCGCGAACCCGATGCGGCGGCCGGGCATCGTGGTCGCGGCGACCCGATGAGCCGCGCGTTGATCACGGTGGACACCACCAGCGGGGTGCCGCCGTGGCGACAGATCCACGACCAGATCGTGCGGGTGGCAGGCGGCCCGCTGCTGCCCGCGGGCTCGCGATTACCCACGATCCGGCAGCTCGCCGGTGACCTCGGACTCGCGGCGGGCACCGTGGCGCGGGCCTACCGCGAACTGGAGGCCGCGGGCATCACGCGCACGGCCCGCCGCCTGGGCACGGTGGTGCAGGAACGGACCGGCCCCGCGCCGGACCTGTTGCGCGTGGCGGCGGCGGAGTACCTGGCGCGGGCCCGTGAGCTGGGCGCCGACCTGGAGGCGGCACTGGAGGCGGTGCGCGCGGAGTACTGAGCCGGTGTCCAGTTTCGCGCTGTGGTCAGTGCACGGCGGGCGGTGCCACGATCGGCGCCGCACGCCGAGCGAGCGAGGAGCGCCATGTCCCACGCCGCGCAGTGGCCCGATTTCGTCGACACCCAGGCACGCGCCGAGCACGAGCGCATGGCACTGCTGGAGCAGGTCTTCGACCCGCACAGCCTGCACCACCTCGATCGGATCGGGGTGGCGCGGGGCTGGCGCTGCCTGGTCGCCACCGACCTGAGCACGGTGCTGCGGCACGACGTGCTGGTGGACCCGGCGCCGGGCGAGTTCGACCTCATCCACAGCAGGTTCGTGCTGGACCACCTGCCGGAGCGGCAGAAGGCGTTGCGGCGCTTGGTGTCCTGGCTCAGGCCCAGTGGGGTGCTGCTGATCGAGGCGGGCACCACGGCCCCGGAGCTGTCCTCGGTTCCGCTGGTGGGCAAGGCCATGGCGGCGGCGAACTCCGTGCTGGTCGCGCAGCCGCGCGGCACACGGCTGGACCCTCCAGTCGTCGTGTCCACCGACCAACGCTGGAGCGGTTCTACCGCCGGGAGCGCAAGAGCCGCGCAACCGGCCGCGCGCGGGCTACTCGAACCGGGAGGTGTCCCCCGCGCCGCGGCGGATGATCTCCGGCTCGTCCTCCGAGAAGTCGATCACCGTGGTCGGCTCGGTGCCGCAGTCCCCGGAGTCCAGCACTGCGTCCACCACGTGGTCGAGCAGCTCCTTGATCTCCCAGCCCTGGGTCATCGGCTCGTCCTGGCCGGGCAGCAGCAGGGTGCTCGACAGCAACGGCTCGCCCAGTTCCTCCAGCAGGGCCTGGGTGGTCACGTGGTCGGGAATGCGCACGCCGACGGTCTTCTTCTTGGGGTGCATCAGCCTGCGCGGAACCTCCTTGGTCGCGGGCAGGATGAAGGTGTAGCTGCCGGGGGTGCACGCCTTGATCGTGCGGAACACCGTGTTGCTGATGTGCGCGAACTGCCCGAGCTGGGCGAAGTCCCGGCACACCAGCGTGAAGTGGTGCCGGTCGTCGAGGTGGCGGATGGTGCGGATGCGGTCCAGGCCCTCGCGGTTGCCCAGCGCGCAGCCCAGCGCGAAGCAGGAGTCGGTGGGGTAGGCGACCAGCCCACCGGACCGGACCAGGTCGACCACCTGACCGATGGCTCGCCGCTGGGGGTTGTCCGGGTGCACGTCGAAGTACCTCGCCATGTGCCGAGCCTAGGGCCAGGCGGTCAGCACCGGCACATCGGCCGGGGCGCTCAGCCCGCGCGCAGGATGTAGCTGGCGTAGCTGCCCGCGCCCCGGTAGGACTGGGTGTTGACCACCACCCAGGTGGGTCCGCCGTGCCCGGCGGCCACGGCCCAGCCCTGCCCGCTGCCCGCGAGCAGTTCGGCAGGCACGGGGTAGGCCACCCACTTCGTCCCATCCCAGCGCAGGATGCGCGGCGCGGACCGGTGCGAGCCGGTCAGCTGCTGCGCGGCGATCCACAGCTGACCCGGCGACCCCGCCGAGGCCCCGCGCACGATGTTGACCGCGGCCCCGCCGTCGTCCTCGGTGGGCGCGGCCGGGCCGAGCTCCCAGGCGTGCCCGTTCCAGTGCTCGAAGGTGTAGATCTCCCGGCGGAACGCGGTGTTGCCGCCCACCAGCCACGGCCCGGTGAGCAACTCGCCCGAGGCCACACCGCCGGTGGGCAGGCTGGGCACCGGCGGGGTGCTCACCGGAGTCCAGGCGTGGCCGTCCCAGCGCGTCACGAAGATCCGCGAGTGCGAGGTCCCGTCCGGGTCGGGGGTCACCGCGCTGCCGGTGGCCCACACCTCGTGCGGGCCGTGCGCCTCCACCGCGTTCAGCGCGCCCTCGACCACGCCCGCCGGCAGCGGTACGGGGACCTCCAGCCAGGCGTTCCCGTTCCACCGCAAGCTGATCGGCAGCCGGTGGCCCGCGCGGAGCACGGTCCCGACGAGCCAGCCCTCGGTCAGCCCGGTCAGCTCCGGCTGGTCCTCGGCCCGCAGCGGGACCGGCACCTCACGCCAGTCCGCGCCCCGCCCGTGCGCCACGATGGGCAGGCCGGGGGCCTTGGTGCCGATCGCCCACGCCTCCGCGTGGCCCACGGCCAGCACCGTGGTCAAGGCGCTGTCGGGCAGGTTCGGCGTGGCCACCTCGCTCCAGGTGTGCCCGTCCCAGTGCACGACCAGTGGCCGCCCGCTGTTGCCGGTCGAGCCGGTGGCCCACGCGCTGTTCGCGTCGTGGCTCGACACGGAGTCCAACTGCCCGTAGTCGGCCGACGGGCGGGTGTAGGCCACGCTCAGGTCGGTCGGCGCCGCCTGCGCGCTCGCCGTTCCGGTCACCGCCAGCGCCGAAGCCGCCAGCAGGCCGATGACTGTTCTCCCCATGGGTTCACCGTCACACGGTCGTCGGGGGAAAACCACCGCCAGGAAGCGGATTCAGCGGATGCGGCCCCTCGGCTTGAGAGGTGTGCCCGGAAGTGCGGGGGCCGGGATCGGCCCGCCCTGGTAGCCGTGCACGGTGCCGAACCGGTCCCCGCCCATCCAGTCCGCGCGGGCCTGCGTGATCTCCTCCCCGCTGCGGGCGACGAAGTTCCACCACATCACGATGCGCTCCTCGAAGGGCTCGCCGCCCAGCAGCATGACAGCGCTGTCCACCGAGGCGCGCAGCCGCAGCTCGCGCCGCCCGCAGCCCAGGTACAGCAGGTTGCCCGCGGCCACCTCCACCCCGTCCACCTCGGCCGCGCCGGACATGGACAGCGCCGCGTACTCGAAGTCCGGCCGCACCGGCAGCCGCACGTCGGTACCGGCGGCCAGCGCCAGGTCCGCGCCCACCAGTGGGGAGTAGGTCGTGCCGGGGGACTCGGCGCCGGCCAGCTCGCCGAGCAGCACGGTGGCGGTCAGCCCGCCGCTGGTCAGCACGGGCAGGTCGGCGTGGAACTCGAAGCTCGGGTCCACGTGCCGGTGCTGGTCGGGCAGCGCCACCCACAACTGCGCCCCGTGCAGCACCGGGCCGTGCGCCCCGGGGGACTGCTCGGAGTGCGAGATCGCCCGCCCCGCCGTCATCAGCCCCAGCTGGCGTGGCCGCACCGTCTGCAGGCTGCCCAGGCTGTCGCGATGCTCCACCTCGCCCTCGTGCAGCCAGCTCACCGTCTGCAACCCCGTGTGCGGGTGCGGGGCCACCTGCATGCCCGGCTCGCTCGCGATGTCCTCGGGGCCGTAGTGGTCCACGAAGCACCAGGCACCGATCATCCGGCGCCCGATGTTGGGCAGCAGCCTGCGCACCACCGTGGACTCGCCGAGCTTGACCTGCTTGCCGATCAACAGTTCGCGCACCGGCCGCGCGGTGACGTCGGTGCGGCCCCCGCACTCGGTCAGCGAGGGCCGGAGGTCGAGGTTGCTCATGGGCGTGAGCGTAGCGCCAGAGGCGGCACCGAACTGACCGGTCGGACGATCAGAAAATTGCTGATGATTTTTCCGGGAACGCTCCCGACAATTCGCGATATGTTCCGCATCGCGGACGAAACGGACATAAATTTCCAAACTTCTGTTAATTTCACAGAACCCTCCGGTGGTCCCGTCAACTCCCTACTTTCGTCGGGTAACACCTACAGTGAGCCCTCGCTAACGTCGTTCGCGTTTTCCCCTGTCGGATATTCGTTCTTGATTGGTTTCCGTTTCTCGTCCCTGCGAGACAACACCGAGAGCAAGGAATCAACCATGTTCGCAAAGAAGGCGGCCGGCGCCGCCGTCGTACTCGCCGTCGCCGCCATGCCGCTCGCGCTGACCGTGACCGACGCCGGCGCCCAGGCGCCCGCCAAGCCGCACCACGGCATGGGCCTGGACCTGGCGGCGCTCAAGGCCGCCAAGGAGCACGGCACCTTCTCGGCGCACGCCGCGCAGGCCGTCGAGGGCCCGCACAAGCGCATCGGTGCCGCCCCCGCCAGCGCCGACCTGTCGCAGTACGCGCTCAGCCCCGGCGACCAGGGCCAGGTCGGCTCCTGCGTCACCTGGGCCACCGGCTACACCGGCTACGGCATCCTGATGAACGAGCAGAACATCGACGGTGGCCCGATGGCCCCGATGTTCATCTACTCGCAGATCGCCAAGGGCAACGACCAGGGCACCTATGCCTCGGTCGCGCTGCCGATGGAGCAGAAGCAGGGCATCGACACGAAGTCCGACTACACCCAGGGCGATTTCGACTACACGACGCAGCCGACCCAGGCTGAGCGTGAGAACGCCGCGCACTACAAGCTGTCGGGTTTCCAGGAGTTGCCGACGAGCGGTTCCGCTGCGAAGCAGGCCATTGAGAACGCGATTTCCCAGGGCTCCCCGGTGCCGATCGGTTTCCAGGTGCACCAGAGCTTCCAGTCGCTGGACAGCTCCACCGCCTCGGACTACAGCTACATGCCCGGTGACTCCAGCAGCGACCCGGTCATCGGCGGCCACGAGGTCACCATCGTGGGCTACAACGAGCAGGGTGTGAAGATCGAGAACAGCTGGGGCTCCGGCTGGGGCGCCAGCGGCTTCTTCACCGTGCCGTGGGACTTCTTCAACACCGGTGACGTGAGCGAGGTCCACGCCATGGGCAAGCTCGTCCAGGGCTGATCCCCGCCATCGCCTGAAGGTGGCTTTCACTGCGCCCAGCGCAGTGAAAGCCACCTTCACGGCGTTCTGCATCGCATGGGACCTGTCGGTGTTCACCACGGCGCCGCACAACGGTTCCCAGTACTCTGCCACCGTGTACGGCAACGGAGTGGAGTTGCAGCAGGCGATCGAGCCGCTGTTCGAGGCGTACTTCTCCCACGCGCGCAACGACGAGGTGTTCACCGAGATGGCCAGGAAGTGATCGTCGCACTGCGCGGGGCGGGCACCTCGCTGGTGGTCCGCGTCAGCGAACCGGTCCCCGAGGTGCTGCACTGGGGCGCGGATCTGGGTGATCTGTCCGAGGAGGACTTGTCCGCGCTGGAGCTGACCGGGCAACTGGCCGTGCTGAACAACTCCGTGGACTCACCGCGTGTCCTCTCGGTCTGGCCCACCCAGGCCGAGGGCTGGTTGGGAACGCCAGCGCACCAGGGCCACAGCGAGGGCACACGCAGCACTCCCCGGCCCAGGCTCACCGGGTACGACCTGCGCGGCGAGGAACTCGTGCTGCGGCTGGACGACGCGGTGTCCGAAGTGGACATCGAGCTGAGCTACCGGCTCACCGGCAGCGGCGTGCTCGCCGTGCGGTCGAGGCTCACCGCGCGGGCGCCGTACGAACTCACCGGCGTCACCACGCTCGTGCCGTTGCCACCGCGTGCCACGGAGATCCTGGACTTCACCGGCAAGTGGTGCCGGGAACGCGCCCCGCAGCGCACCGCGCTCGGGCACGGGGCCCACGTGCGCGAGGTCCGGCGCGGCAAGCCGGGGCAGGACTCGCCCTACCTGCTGGTGGTCGGCGTGCCGGGATTCCGGTTCGGCGCGGGTGAGGTGTGGGGCCTGCACGTGGCGTGGAGCGGTGACCAGCGGTACCTGGTGGAGCAGCTGCCCGAGTCCGCCGGCGTGCTGGGCGGTGGCGAACTGCTCCGGCCCGGCGCGGTGAGGTTGGCGGCGGGGGAGAGCTACGAGTCGCCGACCTGCTACCTGGCCTGGTCGGACACCGGCCTGGACGGGCTCGCGCACCGGTTGCACGCCATGCAGCGCGGCACACCGCGTGGCCCGCGCCCGCTGGTGCTCAACACCTGGGAGGCCGTCTACTTCGACCACGACCTGGACCGGCTGCGCGAGTTGACCACGCTCGGGGCGCAGGTCGGCGTGGAGCGGGTGGTGCTGGACGACGGCTGGTTCCTGGGCCGCCGCGACGACCGTGCCGGGCTCGGCGACTGGACCGTGGACCCGCAGGTGTGGCCGCGTGGCCTGCACCCGCTGGTGGACCACGTGCGCGGGCTCGGCATGCAGTTCGGGCTGTGGGTGGAGCCGGAGATGGTCAACCTGGACTCCCGGCTGGCCCGCGAGCACCCGGACTGGGTGATCGGCCCGGTCCTGCCCTCCCGCAACCAGCAGGTGCTGGACCTGGCCAACCCGGACGCCTGGGCGTACCTGCTGGAGTCACTGGACGACCTGGTCGGCGAGTACGCCATCGACTACCTGAAGTGGGACCACAACCGGGACCTGCTCGAGGCCGACGCGCACGCGCAGACCCACGCGCTGTACCGGTTGATCGACGCGCTGCGGGCCAGGCACCCCGCGCTGGAGATCGAGAGCTGTGCCAGTGGCGGCGGCCGGGTCGACCTGGGCATCCTGGCCCGCACCGACCGGGTGTGGGCCTCGGACTGCAACGACCCCGTGGAACGCCAGCACATCCAGCGCTGGACGGGGCAGCTGGTGCCGCCCGAACTGGTCGGCAGCCACGTCGGACCGGCGCGCTGCCACACCACCGGGCGGGTCACCGAGGGCTCGTTCCGCATGATCACCGCCCTGTTCGGGCACGCGGGCATCGAGCAGGACCTGACCCGGTGCACGCCCGAGGAACTGGACGACCTGCGCCGGTGGGCCGCGCTGTACCGGGAGCTGCGCCCGCTGCTGCACAGCGGTCGGGTGGTGCGCGCCGACCTGCCCGACGAGGCCACCCTGTTGCACGGGGTCGTCGGCGCCGAGTCGGCGATCTACTGCTGGGCCCGCACCGAGACCTCCGCACCGGGGCAGTCCGGACGGGTCCGCCTGCCCGGCCTGGACCCGCGCGCGGCATACCGGGTACGGGTCCGCACCGAACTCGGCCTGCCCTCGATGCGCCAGGTGAGCCCGCCCGCGTGGATCGGCCAGGCCCTGCGCGGCTGGGTGCGGCTGCCCGGCGCCGTGCTGACCGGCTCCGGCGTGGCGCTGCCCGTGCTGGACCCGCAGCAGGCGATGCTGATCGAGGTCGCAGGGCGCGAGCGGGAGGTCCTGGCAGGTGGGTGAGCTGCGGCTGGCCCACGATGTCATGAAAGTGCCGTTCGAGACATCCAGTGTCTCGAACGGCACTTTCATGACAGGGGTCAGACCAGCACGTATCCGTCGCTCGGGCGCTGGTGGCGGGAGCGGCGCAGGTCGGTCATCACGAAGGTGCGCTGCAACCAGCGGTCCTGGCCGTCGTAGCGCGGGGTGAAGCCGGTGCGGCCGTGCACGGTGACCCGGTTGTCCACAATGGCCAGATCACCGGGTCGCAGCACGAGGGTCTGCGCCGCGTCGTTGAACCGCTCCTGCAACTCGGTCAGCGCGGCGGCGGCCCGGTCGGTGCGCGGGCTGGTGGCGGCCAGGTCCACCTGCAGGTTCGGGTCCTCCTCGGCGCCGGTCAGCACCGCGTGGTGCACGGCACCTTCCGGTCCGAGGTCGAACGAGGGCGGGGCCTGGGTCACGAACTCGTTGCTGAACAAGGCTTCCCGCGCCGAGCTGGACAGCAGCGGCAGCACCGTGCGGATGCACGCGGTGCGCAGGCCCGCGATGCCCTCGTGGTCCTGGCGCAGGCACAGCAGCATCACGAAGTCCGGGCGGTTGGGGTGGAACGCGTTCTCGGTGTGCCACTCCAGCAGCACCGAGCCGGCGTTGCCCTGGAAGGACTCCTTGCCACGCACCGGAACCACGTCCTGCACGAGGGCGCCGGTCTTCTCCGGGCGGAAGGCCGCGGGGTCGCCGAGCCCGGCGGCGATCATCATCAGCACCGCGGCGGGCACCGAGGCGGTGCGCTGCACCGAACCGGCCACCCCGGGCGTGTCGGGCAGCACCTCGCGGTCCACCGGCAGCCCGCGCAGCAGCATCGCGCCCTGCGGTCCGGAGTCCCTGCGGAACTCCCGCAGCGGGCGGCGCAGGCCGATCGGGGTCTCGTCCCAGGCCTGCCGCGCGGCGGCCACCCAGTCGGGGGAGTCCACCGGGTCCGCGCCCGGCCCGCACAGCGAGCGGGCGACCTGCTCCACCCCCGCGGCGTCGGTGCTGTCGAGCACGACCGCGATCGGGTCGACGACGGTCTCGGTGACCACGCTCATCGCGAAAAACCTCCGGTCGGCACTGGTAGTTCAGGGCAGCCGGGGCCGCCACACCGCTGACCGTACGGAGCACCGATTTTGAGTCGTTATCGAAGCCCTTTCCGGCTGTACCACGAGCGTCCGCGCCTGGGTAGGGTCGGCGACCGTGACCACCACCTGGCTCCCACCCGAGACCACCGGCAGCGGTGTGCCGCTGTTGTGCCTGCCGCACTCCGGCGCCGGAGCGGCCGCCTACCGCGAGTGGACCGCCCGGCTGGCCCCCGCCCTGCGCGTGCTGCCGGTGCGGCTGCCCGGCCGCGAGCAGCGGTTCACCGAGCCGCTGCTGACCAGCGTCAAGGAGATCGTCACCGAGCTGGCGCCGGTGGTGCTGGCCCTGCCTCCCGGCCCGTACCGGCTGTTCGGGCACAGCATGGGCGCGCTGCTGGCCTACGAACTGGCCCAGGCCGCGTCCGCGGCGGGCCGCCCGCCCGAGCACCTCTACGTCTCCGGCTTCTGCGCCCCGCAGCTGGCGCACACTCAGCCGAAGCTGCACGAGCTGACCGACGCGCAGCTCGTCGAGTACCTGAAGTCCCTGCAAGGCATGGATTCCGAGCTGCTGGACCTGCCGGAGTTGCTGGAGCTGATGCTGCCCGTGGTGCGCGCGGACTTCACCGTCTGCGGCACCTACCAGCACCCGGACCACGCCCCGCTGGAGATCCCGGTCACCGTGTTCGCCGGGTCCGAGGACTCGACCCTGCCCGCGGGCTCGCTGGAGGGCTGGCGCGAGGCCAGCACCGGCCCGGTGCGCCTGCACACCCTGCCCGGCGGGCACTTCTACCTGACCGAGCAGCTCGACGCGGTCGCGCGCGTGATAACCGCATGAAAACCGCTCCGGCTAGGGTGCCGGGGTCCTGTCGTGGAACGACGATACGAGGAGTTGGCGGCGTGGGTGGTACGGCGGGCAACGGCTTGCGGCGTCACCTGATCTCACTGTCCGATGTGGACACTGCTGAGCTCGGGCGGCTGGTGCGGATGAGCGTGGGCTTCGCGGAGGGGCACCGGCGCGGTGAGCCGCTGTCCGGCGCCGTGGTGGGGATCTACTTCCGCAAGACCTCCACCAGGACGCGCACCGCCTTCTCCACCGCCGCCCTGCGCCTTGGCGCGCGCATCATCAGCTACGGGCCCGACGACCTCCAGCTCAACACCGGCGAGACGATCGAGGACACCGCCAAGGTGATGTCCCGCATGCTCGACGGGCTGGTGGCCCGCACCACCGGCACGATGCGCGAGCTGCGCGCCCTTGGCGACCAGAGCACCATGTCGGTGATCAACGCCATGAGCGCGCTGGAGCACCCCACCCAGGCGCTGGCCGACCTCACCACGCTGATGCGCCGGTTCGGCAGGCTGGAGGGCCTGCGCGTGCTCTACGTCGGCGAGGGCAACAGCACGGCGGTCGCGCTGGCGCTGGCGCTGAGCCGGTTCCCCGGCACCAAGCTGTACCTGCGGACCCCCGCGGGCTACGGGCTGGACCCCGAGGTCGCGGTGCAGGCCAAGGGATACGCGGCGGCCAGCGGTGCGCTGGTCGAGGAGCGGCACGACATGGCCGAGCTGCCCCGCGACGTGGACGCGGTCTACACCACGCGCTGGCAGACCACCGGCACCGACAAGCCCGACCCGAACTGGCGCGAGCTGTTCGCCCCGTTCCAGGTCGACCAGAACGTGCTGGACAGCAGCCCGGAGGCCGTGTTCCTGCACGACCTGCCCGCGCACCGCGGCGAGGAGGTCACCGCCGAGGTGCTGGACGGCCCGCGCTCCATCGCGTTCGACCAGGCCGAGAACAAGCTCTACAGCGCCATGGCCGCACTGGAGTGGTGCATCCGCTGAGCGGGTAGAACGCCGTGAAGGTGGCTTTCACCGCGCTGGACGCGGTGAAAGCCACCTTCACGCCATTTCGGCCAGGGCGAAGCTCGCGGCGACCACGGCGGCGCGGGCGGCGGCCAGCGCCTCGTGCAGCTGCTCGCGGTCGACGGGGCGCTCGGCGGCCGCGGCGGCGCGCGCGGCGCACTCGACCAGGCACAGCACGGTCTCCTCAACCGGGTCGGACCGGTTGGCGGTCGCGCGCAGGACTTCCAGCTCGCGGTGCAGCACACCGCTGAGGGCAGTACCGGGGTACGAGATGGTCATGGCTCCCCACCAGGTCAGAGGCCGCGGGCGAACGTGGGTACCCGGCGGACCGGGTTGGCCTGCTCGAAGGCGTGCGCCAACCGGATCAGCACCGGCTCGCTCCAGGCGCCCGCGGCGAAGGTGACGCCCACCGGCAGCCCCCGCACGAAACCGGCGGGCACGCTGATCGCCGGGTAGCCGGCGAACCCCGGCACCAGGGAACTGCCCATGACCTCCGGGTCCCCGTTGACCAGGTCGATCATCCACGGCGGGCCCATGGTGGGCATCACCAGCGCGTCGAGCCCGTGTGCGCCCAGCGCGGCGTCGATGCCCTCGTCCCGGGTGAGCCGGTGCAGGGTGGCCAGTGCCTCGCGGTACTCCACGTCCAGGTCGGCGCTGAAGCCGTTGACCAGTTCCAGCGATTCCTGGCCGAAGTGGCGCAGTTGCACGTCCGCGTGCTCGCGGTTGTACTCGATCAGCTCCGCGAGGCTGCGCGGGTGCTCGCCGGGGGTCTGCGCGAGGTAGGCGTCCTTGTAGTGCTTGGCCTCGCGGAACTGCACGGTGCCCAGCACCATGCCGTGCCGCATCAGCTCGTCGGGTGTGGGCAGCGGCACCTCGTCCACGAGCACCGCGCCGGAGTCCGCCAGCACCTTCAGCGCCGACTCGGCCACGGCGTCGGCGTGGTCGTTGAAGCCGAAGTAGCCGCGCACCACGCCGATCCTGGCGCCCCGCAAGCCATCCGCGTCCAGGAACCGCGTGTAGTCCTCCTGCGGGCGGCTGGCGCGGGTCGCGGGGTCGCGCGGGTCCACACCGGTCAGCACGCTGAGCATGCGCGCGGCGTCGGCCACGGTGCGGGTCAGCGGTCCGATCGAGTCCATGCTGTGCACGCCGGGGATCAGGCCGGCCCGGCTGGTCAGGCCCACCGTGGGTTTGAGACCCACGACGCAGTTCACGCTGGCCGGGCCGAGAATTGAGCCTACGGTCTCAACTCCCAGTGCGGCGGCGCACAGGTTGGCCGCCACGCCGACCGCCGAGCCCGCGCTGGACCCGTTCGGGCTGCGGTCCAGGTGGTACGGGTTGCGGCACTGGCCGCCACGCGGGCTCCAGCCACTGGACCCGGTGATCCAGGTGGTGAGGTTGGTCTTGCCGAGCAGGACGGCACCGGCCGCGCGCAACTGGGCGGCCACCGTGGCGTCCTGCGCGGGCCGTGACCCGAGCAGTGCCTGCGAGCCCGCGGTGGTGTGCATCCGGTCCGCGGTCTCGATGGTGTCCTTGAGCAGCACGGGAATGCCGTGCAGCGGCCCCCGGTTCGGGCCCGCGTCCAGCGCGGCGGCCTCGGCCAGCGCGTCCGGGTTCGTCTCGAGCACGGCGAGCAGTTCGGGGTTGAGCCGTTCGATCCGGTCCAGGTAGTGGCGGGTCAGCTCCACCGCGCTCAGCTCACCGGCGTCCAGCCGGGCGCGCAGCTGCCCGATCGTCGCCTCCTCGAACTCGTCGAGCATCGACCGAACCTCCGCACTGTGCTGTCCTGGCTGGTCGCCACGCTAGGCACGCGGTCTTTCGTCTTGTTATCGGCCGCGCGATAACAAGACGAAACGCGCCGTCACTAGCGTCCGCCGCGGCACGAAGTCTTTGAGGTCACGAGGAGTTGGCGGCGTGGACGGTTCGACGATGCGGGTGGACGAGGGCACGGCGAGCCTGGCGGCGCTGGTCCAGGCGCGGGCCGAGCGCGCACCCGGTCGGCGGGCGCTGGTGTTCGAGGACACCGCGCTGACCTACCGGGAACTGACCGAGCAGGCGCACCGGCTGGCCCGGTTCCTGCTGGCGCGCGGGGTCGCGCCCGGGCAGCGGGTGGCGCTGGCGCTGCCGCGCTCGGTGTCGATGATCGTGGCGATGCTCGCCGTGGCCGAGGTCGGCGCGGCCTACGTGCCCGTGGACCCGGACTACCCCGCCGACCGGATCGCCTTCATGGTGGCCGATTCGGCCCCCGCCCTGCTGCTGACCGACAGCACGGTCGCCGGGGCGCTGCCCGAGCTGGCCGCCCCTCGGCTGCTGCTGGACGACCCGGAGATCGCCGCCGCTGTTGCTTCCCAGGAAGATACTGGGGTCGGCATCGAGGTCAGCCCGGCCAGCCCGGCGTACGTGATCTACACCTCCGGTTCGACCGGCCGTCCCAAGGGCGTGGTCGTGCCGCACGCCGGTGTGGTCAACCACATGCTGTGGCAGGCCGAGGCCTGGGACGTGGACGAGCAGGACGTGGTGCTGGCCCGCACCGCGTTCAGCTTCGACGCGGCGGGCTCGGAGATCTGGCTGCCGCTGCTGGCCGGGGCCACGATCTGCCTCGCGCCGAGCACCGTGACCCGCGACCCCGAGGCGCTGGTGGCCTACGCCGCGCGGCACGGGGTCACCGTGGCGCAGTTCGTGCCCTCGCTGCTGGCCGTCACCGCCGAGGCCATCGCGCGCGCCGAGAACCTGGCGCTGCGCCTGGTCTTCGTGGCCGGTGAGGTGCTGCCGCCCACGCTGGCCGAACAGGTCGTCTCCGAGTGGGGTGTGCGGCTGGCCCACCTGTACGGCCCCACCGAGGCCTCGGTGGACGTCACCGGCTACGAGGCGCGGCCCGGGTGCGGCAACGCCCCGCTGCCGATCGGCCGCCCGGTGTGGAACACCAGCGCGTACGTGCTGGACGAGGCGCTGCGACCGGTCGAGCTCGGTGTGACCGGCGAGCTCTACGTGGCCGGTGTGCAGCTGGCGCACGGCTACCTCAACCGCCCCGGCCTGTCCGCGGAGCGGTTCGTGGCCGACCCGTTCGGCGAGCCGGGCACCCGCATGTACCGCACGGGTGACCTGGCCCGCTGGAACGCCAACGACGAGCTGGACTTCCTCGGCCGCGCCGACGACCAGGTCAAGGTGCGCGGGTTCCGCATCGAGCTGGGCGAGATCGAGGCCGCGCTGGCCCAGTGCGAGGGCGTGCGCCGAGTGGCCGTCCTGGTGCGCGAGGACCAGCCGGGAGACAAGCGCATCGTCGCCTACGTGGTGTCCGATGTGGACAGCGGCGAGCTGCGGACCGCGCTCGGCGAGCGGCTGCCCGAGTACATGGTTCCCTCGGCGATCGTCGCGCTGGAAGACTTCCCGCTGGCGCCCAACGGCAAGCTGGACCGCCAGGCACTGCCGCGTCCGCGCTACGAGACCACCAGGGCCGCCAGCACCGAGCAGGAGCAGGTGCTGTGCGGGCTGTTCGCCGAGGTGCTCGGCATGGCCGAGGTCGGCGCCGAGGACAACTTCTTCGACCTCGGCGGTCACTCCCTGCTGGCGGCCAGGCTGATCGCCCGCCTGCGCTCGCAGCTGCGCGTCGAGCTGCCGGTCCGCGCGCTGTTCGAGGCGCCCACCGTGGCCGAGCTGGCCCGTCGCCTGGACGCCGCTGTGACGGCCCGGCCCGCACTGTCCAAGGTGGACCGTCCGGAGCGCCTGCCGCTCTCGCCTGCCCAGCAGGGCCTGTGGTTCCTGCACCGCCTTGAGGGCCCGAGCGCGACCTACAACATCCCGCTGGCCCTGACCATGACCGGCCAGGTGGACCGGGACGCGCTGCGGCTGGCCCTGGCCGACGTCGTGGACCGCCACGAGTCCCTGCGCACGGTCTTCCCCGACGAGGAGGGCCGCCCGTACCAGCACGTCCTGGCCTCCGGCCCTGACTTGTCCTTTGTGGACCTCAAGCCGGGTGCCGTGGAGCAGGCCGCCCGCCACGCCTTCGACCTGGCGGCCGAGGCCCCGCTGCGGGCCACGCTGTTCTCCGAGGGCGACCGGCACGTGCTGCTGCTGGTGATGCACCACATCGCCAGCGACGGCTGGTCGGAGCGCCCGCTCATCGCCGACCTGTCCACCGCGTACCAGGCACGACTGCACGGCGCCGCACCGGACTGGGCGCCGCTGCCCGTGCAGTACGCGGACTACACCCTGTGGCAGCAGCACGACCTCACCGAGGGGCTCGCCTTCTGGCGTGAGGCCCTGGCCGGTGTGGCCGAGCTGGCGGAGTTCCCCAGCGACCGGCCGCGCCCCGCCGTGGCCTCGCACCGCGGTGACGAGCTGACCTTCGCCTTCGAGGCGGACCTGCACCGGGCCGTCACGGACCTGGCCCGCAGCACCGGCAGCACCGTGTTCATGGTGGTGCAGGCCGCTCTGGCCACCCTGCTCACCAGGCTCGGCGCGGGCACCGACATCCCGCTGGGCACGCCCGCCGCGGGCCGCACCGACGAGGCGCTGACCGATCTGGTCGGCTACTTCGTGAACACGCTCGTACTGCGTACGGACACCTCCGGGGACCCCAGCTTCCGCGAGCTGCTGGCGCGGGTCCGCGAGGCCGACCTCGCCGCCTACGCCCACCAGGACGTGCCCTTCGACCGGCTCGTCGAGGAGCTCAACCCGCAGCGCTCCCTGGCCAACACCCCGCTGTTCCAGGTCATGCTGACCTTCGAGAACCTGGGCGAGGCCGCGCCGCGACTGCCCGGCCTGGACGTGGCGGTCAGCGAGATCCCCACCGGTGTGGCCAAGTTCGACATGGACCTGCGCCTTCAGGAGCGGCACACCGCCGACGGCCTGCCCGACGGGGTCACCGGCATCGTGGAGTACGCCACCGACCTGTTCGAGCACGACACGGTCCGCACGATCACCGAGGCGCTGGCGGCCGTGCTGCGCGCCGCCACGGCCGCCCCCGACCAGTCCATCGCGCGGATCGAGGTGCCCGCGATCGGCGCCGCCCCGCTCGGCGAGCAGGTGCGGGTCCGCGGCGCCCTTGCCGACCTCGGGCGACTGGAGTCGGTGCTGCGCAAGCACCCCGCCGTGGACCAGGCCGCCGTGCGGGCCTTCGGCGACAAGCTGGCCGCCTACGTGGTGCCGTTGCCCGGACTGACCGTGCGCGGCACCGACCTGCGCGAGCACGTCGCCCGCGAGGTGCCGGAGTACATGGTCCCGGCGGCCTTCCGCACCGTGGACTCGCTCGGCGGTGAGCTGCCCGAGCCGGACTTCGGCGCGGTGGAGCAGCGCCCGATGAGCCCGCGCGAACGCGTGCTGGCCGACCTGTTCGCCGACCTGCTCGGCCTGCCCGCGGTGGGCCTGGACGAGGGCTTCTTCGACCTCGGCGGCGACAGCATCGTGTCGATCCAGCTCGTCTCGCGCGCACGCAAGGCCGGGCTGGTGATCACCCCGCGCAACGTGTTCGAGCACAAGACCGTGGCCCGGCTCGCGGCCGTGGCCACCGAGGCCGCGGCCCCGGTCGCCTCCGCCGTGGTGGACGTGGCGGTCGGCGAGGTCGTGCCGACCCCGATCATGCACGCCCTGCGCGAGCACGGCGGCCCGACCGACGCCTACCACCAGTCCGTGCTGCTGCGCGTGCCCGCCGGGCTCGGTGCGGAGAACCTGACCGCCGCCGTGCAGGCCTTGCTGGACAAGCACGACGTGCTCCGCCTGCGAGTTGATGATCAGTGGCGGATGACCGTGCTCGCACCCGGATCGGTCGACGCGAGCGCTTGCGTCCAGCGGATCACCGGGTCCACTGTGGACGAAGCACGTGCCGAGGCCCAGCAGCGCCTGTCCCCGCGAGACGGGATCATGGTGCAGGCCGTGTGGTTCGAGGACACCGACCGGCTGCTGGTCCTGGTGCACCACCTCGCCGTGGACGGTGTGTCCTGGCGCATCCTGCTGCCCGACCTGCGCGCCGCGTGGGAGGCCGTGTCCGGTGGGCGAACCCCGGAGCTCGCCCCGGTGGGCACCTCGTTCCGGCGCTGGACCGAGCAGTTGCGGGCCCAGTCCGCGGCCCGCGCCGAAGAGCTGGCCCTGTGGCAGGAGGTCCTGGAGGGCGAGGACCCGCTGATCGGGGTCCGCGCGCTCGACCACGCCCGTGACGTGCGCGGCACCGCGCGGACCGTCACGGTCTCGTTGCCCGCGGAGTACACCGGGCCGCTGCTGACCACGCTGCCCGCCGCCGTGCACGGTGGCGTCAACGACGTGCTGCTCACCGCGCTGGCGGTGGCGGTGGCCGACTGGCGCCGCGACCGCGGCGAGGAGGTCTCCGGCCTGCTGGTGGACCTGGAGGGCCACGGCCGCGAGGAGATCGCCGAAGGGCTGGACCTGTCCCGCACGGTGGGCTGGTTCACCAGCGTCTACCCCGTGCGACTGGACGCCGCGGTGTCCGATTTGGACGAACTGCGGGTCGGCGGCGCCTCGCTGGGCCGCGCGGTCAAGCGGGTCAAGGAGCAGCTGCGCCGCCTGCCGGACAACGGGATCGGCTACGGCCTGCTGCGCCACCTCAACGAGCGCACCCGCGACACCCTCGCCGGGTACGGCACCCCGCAGATCGGCTTCAACTACCTGGGCCGGTTCAGTGCCCCGGAGGGCGCCGACTGGGCCACCGCCCCCGAGGGCGAGTCGCTGGGCGGCGGGGCCGACGCGGGCATGCCGCTGGAGTACGCGCTGGAGATCAACGCGCTGACCGAGGACCTGGCCGACGGCCCGCGCCTGTCGGCGACCTTCACCTGGCCGGACGGCCTGCTGTCCGACCAGGACGTGCGCAAGCTGGCCCGCACCTGGCTGCGCGCCCTGGAACTGCTGGCCACTCACGCCACCGACCGCGGTGTCGCCGGGCACACCCCCTCCGATCTGCCGCTGGTGTCCCTGGCGCAGCACGAGATCGAGCGCATCGAGGCCGCCGTGCCCGCGCTGGCCGACGTGCTGCCGCTGGCCCCGCTCCAGGACGGCCTGCTGTTCCACGCCCTGTTCGACGACCAGGCCCCGGACATCTACGCCGTGCAGGAGGTCTTCCGCCTGGACGGCCCGCTGGACCCGGCCGCGCTGCGCCGTGCCGCCGCCGGGGTGCTGCGCCGCCGCGACAACCTGCGCGCCGGGTTCTGGCACGAGGGCGTGAGCCGCCCCGTGCAGTTCGTGCCCGCCGAGGTCGAGCTGCCCTGGACCGAGCACGACCTGTCCACTGTGGACGCCGTTGCCCAGCGGGACGCCGTCACGGCCATCACCACCGAGGACCGCCAGCGCCGCTTCGACCTGGCCAAGCCCCCGCTGCTCCGGTTCACGCTGATCAAGCTCGGCGCGGAGCAGCACCGGTTCGTGATCACCAACCACCACGTGCTGTTCGACGGCTGGTCCATGCAGTCCCTGCTGGACGAGCTGTTCGACCTGTACGCCGGGCGCGAGCCGGGTGCGGTCGCCCCGTACCGCGACTACCTGGCCTGGCTGTCCGCCCAGGACGCGTCCACCGCCGAGCAGGCGTGGCGCACCGCACTGTCCGAACTGGACGGTCCGACCCTGTTGGCGCCCAACGCGGCGGGCACCCCGGTGCGGCCCGAGCAGGTGATGCTCCGGCTCACCGAGCAGTTCACCGCGGAGTTGCTCGCGGCTGCCCGCAGCCACGGCCTCACGCTGAACACGCTGGTACAGGGCGCGTGGGCGATGCTGCTGGCGCTGCGCACCGGCCGCACCGACGTGGTGTTCGGCGCCACCGTCTCGGGCCGCCCCTCGGAGATCCCCGGCATCGAGTCGATGATCGGCATGTTCATCAACACCCTGCCGGTGCGCATCCGGCTGGACCGCGAGGAGAGCCTGACCGGGCTGCTGGCCCGTGTGCAGGACGAGCAGTCCCAGTTGCTGGCGCACCACCACGTGGGCCTGGCCGACCTCCAGCGCCTGACCGGGCTGGGCGAGCTGTTCGACACCCTGACGATCGTGGAGAACTACCCGCACGAGGCGGGCAGCAGCTGGCCGGTGGCCCCGGGCCTGACCGTGGCCGGGCTGGAGGACCACGACGCCACGCACTTCCCGCTGACCCTGTCCGTGCTGCCCGGCGCCCAGCTCGGGCTGCGCCTGGAGCACCGCCCCGACCTGCTCGACCACGCCGCGACCGTGGAGCTGAGCCAGCACCTGGAGCGGCTGCTGCGCGCGGTCGTGTCCACTCCGGACAGTACGATCGGCGAGCTGGTCGAGCTGAACTGGGACGGCACCGCCGAGCAGGCGGAGGTCGAAGAGGTCGCACAGCAGGCGGTTCGCCGCGCGCCGCGCACCCCGCAGGAGGAGATCCTCTGTGGACTGTTCGGTGACGTGCTCGGCGTGCCCGAGGTCGGCATCGACGACAGCTTCTTCGAGCTGGGTGGCCACTCGCTGTCCGCGATCCGCATGCTCAGCCGGATCCGCTCGATGTTCGGCGTGGAGCTGACGATCCGCAACCTGTTCGAGTCGCCCACGGTGGCCGGGCTGGTCGAGCGGTTCAGCGCCGCCGGGACCGCGCGCGTCCCGCTGGAGCGGGCACAGCGCCCCGAGCAGCACATGCCGCTGTCCTTCGCGCAGTGGCGGCTGTGGTTCCTGCACCGCCTGGAGGAGGACAGCGCCACCTACACCGAGCCGCTGATCCTGCGGCTGACCGGTGAGCTGGACCGCCCCGCCTTCGCCGCCGCCGTGGCCGACGTGGTGGACCGGCACGAGACCCTGCGCACGATCTACCCCGAGCACGACGGCACGCCCTACCAGCTGATCCTGCCGCTGGCCCAGGCCCAGCCGGTGATCACCGAGGTGGCCACCGACGCGGAGACCCTGCCGGTGCTGCTGGCCGAGGCCGGGCGGTACAGCTTCGACCTGGCCGCCGAGGTGCCGCTGCGGGTGACGGTGTTCTCCAGCAGCCCCACCGACCACGTGGTCCTGTTGCTGCTGCACCACATCGCCAGCGACGGCTGGTCGGACGCCCCGCTGTCGCGCGACCTGTCCACCGCGTACAAGGCGCGGCTGCGCGGGCAGGCCCCGGACTGGGCGCCGCTGCCGGTGCAGTACGCGGACTTCACGCTGTGGCAGCAGAAGCTGCTCGGTGACGAGAAGGACCCGGACAGCCTGCTGAACGAGCAGTTGACGTTCTGGAAGAAGGCGCTGGCCGAGCTGCCCGAGCAGCTGAGCCTGCCCACCGACCGGCCGCGCCCCGCGGTGGCCTCCTACCGGGGCGACGAGGTGGAGTTCACCATCGACGCTCGCCTGCACCTCGGGCTGGTGGAACTGGCCAGGCAGACCAACTCCACGCTGTTCATGGTGGTGCAGTCGGCGCTGTCCGCCCTGCTCACCAGGCTGGGCGCGGGCACGGACATCCCGATGGGCAGCGTCTCGGCCGCCCGCACCGACGAGGCGCTGGAGGACCTGGTCGGGTTCTTCGTGAACACGCTCGTCCTGCGCACGGACACCTCCGGCAACCCCAGCTTCCGGCAGCTGGTCGGCCGGGTGCGCGAGGCCGACCTCGCCGCCTACGCCCACCAGGAGGTCCCGTTCGAGCGCTTGGTCGAGGTGCTCAACCCGGTCCGCTCCCTGTCGCACCACCCGCTGTTCCAGGTCATGGTGCTGTTCCAGAACAACGCCGAGGCCGAGCTGGACCTGCCCGGCCTGCGCGCCAGCTTCGAGGACATCGGTTCGGGCTCCTCCAAGTTCGACCTGGACTTCGACTTCCGCGAGTCCTACGCCGAGGACGGCACCCCGCTGGGCATGGCGGGCCTGATCGAGTACGCCACCGACCTGTTCGACCGGGAGACCGTGCTGACCATCGCGGGCCGCCTGGTGCGGCTGCTCACCGCGGTGGTGGCCGACCCGGACCGCCCGATCGGCCAGATCGACGTGCTGACCCCGGCCGAGCGCCAGCGCATGCTGGTGGAGTGGAACGGCGCCGAGGCCGACACCACCCAGGAGACCCTGACGGGCGTCTTCGAGGCCCAGGTCGCCCGGGACCCGTCGGCGATCGCCGTGGTGTTCGAGGACACCCGACTGTCCTATGCGGACCTCAACGAGCGCGCGAACCGCTTGGCGCACCACCTGATCGCCCAGGGCGTGGGCACCGAGGACCTGGTTGCCCTGGCCATGCCGCGCTGCGCGGAGATGGTCGTCGCCGTGCTGGCCACGATCAAGGCCGGTGCCGCCTACCTGCCGATCGACCCGGCCTACCCGGCCGACCGCATCGCCTACGTGCTGGCCGACGCCAAGCCCGCGGCCGTGGTCACCAGCTCGCAGGTCAGCGTGGAGCTGCCCGACTCGGTGCCGGTGGTCGTGCTGGACCAGGCCGAGCTGTCCGCGTACCCGAGCAGCAACCCGGAGCTCGGCGCGCTGAGCCCGGACAACGCCGCGTACGTGATCTACACCTCGGGGTCCACCGGCCGGCCCAAGGGCGTGCTGATCCCGCACCGCAACGCCGTGCGCCTGTTCACCGCAACCGAGCAGTGGTTCCACTTTGGACCCGAGGACGTGTGGACCCTGTTCCACTCCTACGCGTTCGACTTCTCGGTGTGGGAGCTGTGGGGCCCGCTGCTGCACGGCGGTCGCCTGGTGGTCGTGCCACACGCCACCACGCGTTCGCCGGAGGAGTTCCTGGCTCTGTTGAGCCAGGAGCGGGTCACGGTGCTCAACCAGACCCCGTCCGCGTTCTACCAGCTGATCCAGGCGGACAAGGACAACCCCCAGCCGCTGTCCCTGCGCTACGTGGTCTTCGGCGGCGAGGCGCTGGAACTGCGCCGCATGACCGAGTGGTACGCCAGGCACGCCGCCGACGCCCCAGTGCTGGTCAACATGTACGGCATCACCGAGACCACGGTGCACGTCACGCACATCGCCCTGGACGAGGAGATCGCCGCGGGCGGCGGCGCCAGCCTGATCGGCACCGGCATCCCCGACCTGCGCGTCTACCTGCTCGACGACTGCCTCCAACCGGTGCCGCCCGGGGTCACCGGTGAGCTCTACGTGGCGGGCGCCGGACTTGCCCGCGGCTACCTGGGCCGCCCCGGCCTGAGCGGGGAGCGGTTCGTGGCCGACCCGTTCGGCGAGCCGGGCACCCGCATGTACCGCAGCGGGGACCTGGCCCGGTGGACCACCGACGGCACCCTGGACTACCTGGGCCGCGCCGACCACCAGGTGAAGATCCGCGGCTTCCGCATCGAGCTGGGCGAGATCGAGGGCGTCATCGAGCGCCACCCCGAGGTGGAGCAGGTCACCGTGCTGGTCCGCGAGGACCGGCCCGGGGACAAGAGGCTGGTCGCCTACGTGATCGGCGGGGTGGACCACGCCGAGCTCAAGGCGCATGCCCAGGGCTCGCTGCCGGAGTACATGGTGCCCTCGGCCTTCGTGACGATCGAGGCGTTCCCGTTGACCGCCAACGGGAAGCTGGACCGCAAGGCGCTGCCCGCGCCCGACCTGTCCGCGGCCGCAGGTGGCCGTGAGCCGCGCAACCAGCGTGAGGAAGTCCTTTGTGGACTGTTCGCCGACGTGCTCGGTGTGGAGCGGGTCGGCATCGACGACAGCTTCTTCGACCTCGGCGGCCACTCGCTGTTGGTGACCAGGCTGGTCAGCCGGATCCGCTCCGCCTTCGGCGCGGAACTGGCCCTGCGCGCCCTGTTCGAGGCGCCGACCGTGGCGGGGCTGTCCGAGCGGCTCGACGCCGCCGAGCGGGCCCGCACCGCGCTGCGCCCGATGCCGCGCGAGGGCAGGTTGCCGCTGTCGTTCGTGCAGCAGGGCTTGTGGTTCCTCGGCCAGTTGGAGGGCCCGAGCGCCACCTACAACGTGCCGCTGGTCATGCGCATGTCCGGCGAACTCAACCTGGACGCGCTGCGTGAGGCCCTGGCCGACGTGGTCGCGCGGCACGAGTCGCTGCGCACCCTGTTCCCCGACGTGGACGGCACGCCCTACCAGGTCGTGCTGGACCCGGTGCAGGGCCGCCCGGAACTGCACGTCGAGCACGTCAGCGCGGAGGAGCTCACCGAGGCGCTGCGTGAGGCCTCCCGGTACCACTTCGACCTGACCACCGAGCTGCCGCTGCGCACCACCCTGTTCTGCCTGGGCGGCAACGAGTACGCGCTGCTGCCGCTGATGCACCACATCGCCAGCGACGGCTGGTCGGAGTCCCTGCTGGGCAACGACCTGTCCGAGGCCTACGCGGCACGACTGCGCGGCCAGGCGCCGGGCTGGACCCCGCTGCCGGTGCAGTACGTGGACTACACGCTGTGGCAGCGGGAACTGCTGGGCAGCGAGGAGGACCCGAACAGCGAGATCAGCCGCCAGATGGCGTTCTGGCGCACGACCCTGGCCGGGCTGCCGGAGAAGATCGAGCTGCCCACCGACCGCGCGCGGCCCGCCGTGGCCAGCTACGGCGGCGACGAGGCCGAGTTGCGGATCAGCCCCGCGCTGCACGCGAAGATGGCCGAACTGGCCAAGCAGACCAACACCACGCTGTTCATGCTGATCCAGGCGGGCCTGTCCGCCCTGCTGACCAGGGTCGGCGCGGGCACGGACATCCCGCTGGGCACGCCGATCGCCGGTCGCACCGACGAGGCGCTGGAGGACCTGTTCGGGTTCTTCGTGAACACGCTCGTACTGCGTACGGACACCTCCGGGGACCCGAGCTTCCGCACCCTGCTGGACCGGGTGCGGGAGACCGACCTGGCCGCCTTCGCCCACCAGGACCTGCCCTTCGAGCGGATCGTGGAGGTGGTCAACCCCACCCGTTCGCTGGCGCACCACCCGCTGTTCCAGATCATGCTGACCTTCGAGAACTTCGACGAGGTCGACGTGCGCCTGCCGGGCCTGGAGGTCGGCCTGGAGGACGTGATCGCGGGCGTGGCGAAGTTCGCCATGGACATCCGCCTGCAGGAGCGCTACTCCGCGGACGGCGAGCCCGCGGGCATCGTGGGTGAGATCGAGTACGCCACCGACCTGTTCGACCGGGCCACGATCGACGGCTTCGGCGAGCGGCTGATGCGCGTGCTGGACGAGGCGGTCAGCAACCCGGACCGGACCATCGGCGAGCTGGACGTGCTGGACCCGGCCGAGCGCCAGCGGATCACGGTGGACTGGAACGGGCCCGCCGTCACCAGCACCACGACGGTCGGCGAACTGGTCGAGGCCCAGGACCCGGCCGCCACGGCGGTGATCTGCGGCGAGCAGCGACTGTCCTATGCGGACCTGCGCGAGCGGATCGGCACGGTGTCCGAGCTGCCGCGGGAGCTGTCGGTGGACTACGTGGCCGCCGCGCTGGCGGCCCAGTGGTCGGCCACGGTCACCGTGGTCGAGCCGATCCTGCCGACCGACCGCGTGCTGCTGCACACGGCGAGCACGGCGGTTCGCGACCTGGTCTGGGCGCTGACCTCCGGCGCGGCGGTCGTGATCGGCTCCACCGAGGGCGTCACCGTGGCGTCCTACACCCCGACCCAGCTCGCCGCGTCCACTGTGGACCTGCGCCTGGTGTTCTGCGCTGGCGAGCCGCTGCCCGCCGCCCTCGCGCGGCGGTTCCACGGCACGCTGGTGAACCTGCACGAGGTGGCTGGCCGTCCCGTGGCCGCCACGAGGTTCGTCACGACCGACCCCGCCGCGCTGGTGCCGATCGGCCGCCCGCTGCCCGGTGTCGACGTGTCCGTTGTGGACGATGAGGGCCGACTGCTGGCCCCCGGCGTGCTCGGGCAGTTGGTCGTCAACGGGGAGCGGACCGGCGACCAGGTGCGCTGGCGGTCGGACGGTCAGCTCGAACTGGTCGAGACCGCCGTGGTCCGCGGGCTGCTCATCCAGCCCGCCGAGGTCGAGGCCGCGCTGCTGGAGCGCCCCGACGTCACGCAGGCGGCCGTGGTGGTCCGGGACGGGCAGTTGGTGGCCCACCTGGTCGGCCGGGACGTGGACGTGGCCGGGGTCCGCCAGTACGTGGACGCGGTGCTGCCGGAGTACCTGGTGCCGACCACCGTGGTCGTCGCGGCCGAGCTGCCGCTGACCGAGCGCGGCACCGTCGACCGCGAGGCGCTGGACGTCTCCACCGGCGCCGCCGAGTCGCGGTCGGCGCGCACCCCGCAGGAGGAGATCCTGTGCGGGCTGTTCGCCGAGGTCCTCGGCGTGGAGCGGGTCGGCATCGACGACAGCTTCTTCGTGTTGGGCGGCCACTCGCTGTCGGCGATCCGCCTGCTCAGCCGGATCCGCGCCACCTTCGGCGCGGAACTGACCGTGCGCGCCCTGTTCGGCGAGCCCACTGTCGCGGGCCTGGTGGAGCGGCTCGACTCGGCCGCCGCCAGCACGCGGGTCCCGCTGGTGCCCGTGCAGCGGCCCGAGCAGCTGCCGCTGTCCTTCGCCCAGCAGCGCCTGTGGTTCCTGCACCGGCTGGAGGGCCCCAGCTCCACGTACAACGTGCCGCTGGTGCTCCGCCTGTCGGGCCGACTGGACCGCGCGGCGCTGCGGGCCGCCATCGGTGACGTCGTGCGGCGCCACGAAACCCTGCGCACGATCTTCCCCGAGGCCGGGGACACGCCGTACCAGTTGGTGCTCAACGAGGTCAGCCCCGAACTGGACGTGGTGCGGACCAGCGAGGACGGGCTTGCCGCCGCGCTGGAGACCGCGTCCCGGCGGGCGTTCGACCTGACCGGCGAGATCCCGCTGCGGGCCACGCTGTTCGAGCTCGGCACCGACGAGCACGTGTTGTTGCTGCTGGTGCACCACATCGCCAGCGACGGCTGGTCGGAGGGCCCGCTGGCCCGCGACGTGTCGGTGGCCTACGCGGCACGCAGCCAGGGCGCCGCCCCGCGCTGGACCCCGCTGCCCGTGCAGTACGCCGACTACACGATCTGGCAGCGCCAGGTCCTCGGCGCCGAGGACGACCCGGAAAGCCAGCTGGCAAAGCAGATCGACTACTGGAAGCAGGCCCTGACCGGGCTGCCCGAGGTGCTGCCGCTGCCGGTGGACCGGGTGCGGCCCGCCGTCGCCTCCTACCAGGGTGACGAGATCGCGTTCACCATCAGCGAGCCGCTGCACCAGGCCATGGCCGGGCTGGCGCGGCGCACCGGCAGCACCGTGTTCATGGTGATGCAGGCTGCCTTCGCCGCGCTGCTCACCAAGCTGGGCGCGGGCACGGACATCCCGATCGGCACGCCGGTGGCCGGTCGCGGTGACGAGGCGCTGGACGAGCTGGTCGGGTTCTTCGTGAACACCGTCGTACTGCGTACGGACACCTCCGGCGACCCGAGCTTCCGCGACCTGCTGGCCCGCGTCCGCGAGTCCGACCTGGCCGCGCTGGCCCACCAGGACGTGCCGTTCGAGCACCTGGTGGACGCGGTCAACCCGGTCCGTTCGCTGGCGCACCACCCGCTGTTCCAGGTCATGCTGGTCTTCGAGACCAACAGTGCCGGGGTGTTCGCCATGCCGGGGCTGGACGCGCGGTTCGCCGAGGACGTGGACATGTCCGCGGCCCGCTTCGACCTGACCCTGCACCTGGACGAGCACCGCGGGGCCGACGACACCCCGCACGGCATCACCGGGTTCCTGGAGTTCGCGACCGACCTGTTCGAGCGCCCCACCGTGGAGCGCATGGTGCAGCGGCTGATCACCGTGCTGGCCTCGGTGGTCGACGATGCCGAGCAGCCGATCAGCGCGCTGGAGGTGCTGCTGGCCGACGAGCACCGTGCGGTGCCCGCCCGCGAGCTGCCCACGGCTGGCGTCGCGGAGCGGTTCGCGGCCCAGGTGGCGCGGACCCCGGACGCGACCGCCGTGGTGCACGAGGACGTTGAACTGTCCTATGTGGAGCTGAACGAGCGGGCGAACCGCCTGGCGCACAAGCTGGTCGGCGTCGAGCAGGTCACTGTGGACCTGCCGCGCTCGGCCGACCTGGTGGTGGCCGTGCTGGCCGCCGTCAAGGCCGGTGCGACCCTGGTGCCGACCGCCGAGGTGGTCGTGACCAGTGTCGACGCCGAGGGTGAGCCCAGCACCGATCCCGCTGTGACGGCCCGTGCCGTCGTGCTCGTGACGGCCGAGGGCCTGGCGATCCCGGCCACGGCCATCGCGGAGCAGGCGCCCGAGCGGGTCGCGCTGTACGGCGGGTTCGCGGAGTTGGAGATCCTGTCCACGCTGGTGTCGGGCGGCTGCGTGGTCGTGCCGACCGAGCAGGTGGACGACACCGAACTGCTCGGCTGGCTGGAGTGGTTCGAGGTGCAGCGGCTCACCGCGCCCGCCGCGGTGGTGGACCGCCTGCTGGCGGTCGCCGAGGAGCAGTCCTACGACCTGGACGACGTGCGCCGGGTCATCCGCGTGGCCCAGCCCTGGGGCGCGCAGGTGCTCGACTCCGCACTGCGCCCGGTGCCGCCGGGTGTGGTCGGCGACCTGTACGTCGGCGACGAGGCCCTGGGCTACCAGGGCGAGCCCGCCCGCACGGCGGCCCAGTTCGTGGCCAACCCGTTCGGTGCGCCGGGGACCCGGTTGCACCGCACGGGGGAGAAGGCCCGCTGGAGCGTGGACGGCGTGCTGCTGCCGCCGCTGGCCAGCACCGTTGAAGAGTCCGAAGTGGACGCTGGCCGCGAGGCGCGGACCCCACAGGAACGCCGTCTGTGCGAGCTGTTCGCCGAGGTGCTGGAGGTCGAGTCCTTCGGCGTCACGGACAGCTTCTTCGCCTGGGGCGGTCACTCGCTGCGGGCGACCCAGTTGATCAGCCGCATCCGCTCGGCCTTCGCGGTGGAGCTGCCGGTGCGGGCGATCTTCGAGGCGCCGACCCCGGCCGCACTGGCCGAGCAGCTCGCGGCGGCCGGTGGGGCGCGCACCGCGCTGGCCCCGGCCACCCGGCCCGAGCGTGTCCCGCTGTCCTTCGCCCAGCAGCGGCTGTGGTTCCTGTACCGGATGCAGGGCCCGAGCCCGACGTACAACGTGCCGGTGGTGCTGCGCCTGGACGGTGAGCTGCACCGGGACGCGCTGGTCGCCGCGATCCGGGACGTGGTGGTCAGGCACGAGAGCCTGCGCACGGTCTTCCCGGACGTCGAAGGCACGCCGTACCAGCACGTGCTGACCGAGTTCGAGCCCGCAGTGTCCTTCGTGGACACGACGGACCTGGACGCGGACCTGACCGAGCTGGCGCGCCACGCCTTCGACCTGGCGACCGAGTTGCCGATCCGGGTCACGGTGTTGTCCACCAGCCCGACCGAGCACGCGCTGTTGCTGCTGACGCACCACATCGCCAGCGACGGCTGGTCCACCGAGCCGCTGTCCCGCGACTTCGCGCACGCCTACGCCGCGCGGACCCGTGGCGAGCAGCCGGAGTTCACGCCGTTGCCCGTGCAGTACGCGGACTACACCCTGTGGCAGCAGGACTTGCTGGGTAGCGAGCAGGACCCGACCAGCCTGCTCTCGCGCCAGGTGGAGTTCTGGCGTACGGCCCTGGCCGACCTGCCGGAGCTGCTGCAACTGCCCACCGACCGGCCGCGTCCTGCGGTGGCCTCCTACGAGGGCGGCGCGCTGGACTTCGAGTTCACGCCCGAGCTGCACCGGGGCGTGACCGAACTGGCCGAGCGGACCGGCACCACGGTGTTCATGGTCATGCAGGCCGCGCTGTCCACCCTGTTCACGAAGTTGGGTGCTGGCACGGACATCCCGCTGGGCACGCCGATCGCGGGCCGCACCGACGAGGCGCTGGAGGAGCTGGTCGGCTTCTTCGTGAACACGCTCGTACTGCGTACGGACACCTCCGGTGACCCCGGCTTCGGCCAGGTCCTGGAGCGGGTGCGCGAGGCCAACCTGGCCGCGTACGCCCACCAGGACGTGCCGTTCGAGCGGCTGGTCGAGGTGCTCAACCCGACCCGGTCCCTGGCCCACCACCCGCTGTTCCAGGTCATGATGACCCTGCACAACAGCTCGGCGGACGGCCCCGGGCTGGAGGGCGTGGACACTGGCGTGGCCACCGTGGACCTCCAGTTCACCCTGCGGGAGTCCTTCGACGCCAACGGTTCCCCGGCTGGGCTCGGCGGCGACGTGGAGTACGCCACCGACCTGTTCGGCCCCGACTCGGTGCGGCTGCTGCTGACCAGGCTGGAGACCCTGCTGGCGGCCGTCGTGGCCGACCCGCGGCGGCCGATCAGCCGGATCGACCTGCTCACCGCGCAGGAGCGCACGCAGGTGCTGCGCACCTGGAACGACACGGCCCGCGAGGTGCCCGCGCTGACGGTCCCGCAGCTGTTCCAGGCGCACGCCCAGGGCAGCCCGGAGGCCACCGCGCTGGTGTTCGGCGCCGAGCAGGTGTCCTATGTGGAGCTGAACGTGCGCGCCAACCAGTTGGCGCACCACCTGATCGCCCAAGGCGTCGGCCCGGAGCGGATCGTCGCGGTGGCCCTGCCCAGGTCGGTGGACCTGGTGGTCGCCCTGCTCGCCGTACTCAAGACGGGGGCCGCCTACCTGCCGATCGACCCCGGCTACCCGGCGGAGCGGATCGGCTACATCCTGGCCGACGCCCAGCCGGTGTGCCTGCTCAGCACGGGCAACGGTCCGCGCACCGAGGTGCCGACCGTGCTGCTGGACTCGGCGGCCAAGCAGGCCGAGCTGGCGGAGCTGTCCGGGGCCGACCTGGAGTCCACTGTGGACCTGCGCAACCCGGCGTACACGATCTACACCTCCGGCTCCACCGGCCGCCCCAAGGGCGTGGTGGTCACGGTCGGTGACCTGACCAACTTCCTGGCCGCGATGACCGACCGGATCGGCCTCACCCCCGAGGACCGGCTGCTGGCGGTCACCACGGTGGCCTTCGACATCGCCGGGCTGGAGATCCACCTGCCGCTGGTCAGCGGCGCGAGGGTGGTGCTGGCGGCCGAGTCGCAGGTGCGCGACCCGGCGGCGCTGACCGCGCTGGCGCGGACCAGCGGCGCGACCGTCATGCAGGCCACCCCCTCGCTCTGGCAGGCCGCGCTCGCGGAGGACGCGGAGTCCTTGCGGGGCATGAGGATGCTGGTCGGCGGCGAGGCGCTGCCCGCGGCGCTGGCCGGGACCATGGCCGAGGTCGGTGCCGAGGTGGTCAACCTGTACGGGCCCACCGAGACCACGATCTGGTCGGCCAGCGCGGCGATCAGTGACGGCAGTGTGCCGCCGATCGGGCGGCCGATCGCCAACACCGCCGTGTACGTGCTGGACTCCGCGCTGGCCCCGGTGCCGGTCGGGGTCACCGGTGAGCTCTACATCGCCGGTGACGGCCTGGCCCGCGGCTACGCCAACCGGCCCGGCCTGACCGCCGAGCGGTTCAGCGCCGACCCGTTCGGCGAGCCCGGTTCCCGCATGTACCGCACCGGCGACCTCGCCCGGTGGCGGGCCGACGGCCAGTTGGAGTACCTGGCCCGGGTGGACGACCAGGTGAAGCTGCGCGGGTTCCGCATCGAGCTGGGCGAGATCGAGTCCGTGCTCACGGCGCACCCCGAGGTGACGCGGGCGGCCGTGCTGGTGCGGGAAGAGCGGCTGGTGGCCTATGTGGTCGGCAGTGCGGACGTGTCCGGTCTGCGGGCGTTGGCGCAGAGCAGGTTGCCGGAGTACATGGTGCCCTCGGCCTACGTCAGCCTGGACACGCTGCCGCTGACCCCGAACGGCAAGCTGGACCGCAAGGCCCTGCCCGCGCCCGACTTCGGCGCCGAGTCCGGTGGCCGTGCCGCGCGCACCCCGGCCGAGCAGGTTCTCTGCGGGCTGTTCGCCGACGTGCTCGGCGCGGAGCGGGTCGGCATCGAGGACAACTTCTTCGAGCTGGGCGGGCACTCCCTGCTGGCCACGAAGTTGATCAGCCGGATCCGGGTGGCGCTGGGGGTCGAGGTGCCGATCCAGGCCCTGTTCGAGGCGCCGACCGTCGCCGGTCTCGCCGAGCGGCTGACCGGCGCCGCCACGGGCCGCCGTGCCCTGGAGCCGATGGCCCGCCCGCAACGCGTGCCGCTGTCCTACGCCCAGCGCAGGCTGTGGTTCCTCAACCGGCTGGAAGGCCCGTCCGCCACCTACAACCTGCCGCTGGTGCTGCGCCTGTCCGGCTCGGTGGACGCCAGTGCGCTGGCCGCCGCGCTGCGGGACGTGGTGTGCAGGCACGAGAGCCTGCGCACGGTCTTCCCGGACAGCAGCGCCGACCCGCACCAGATCATCCTGTCCCCGGCCGAGGCCCAGCCGCGGTTCGACACCGTGGAGCTGTCCGCCGCGGAGCTGGACGGGGCGATCGCCGAGGCGGCGCAGTACCGGTTCGACCTGGCCGCCGAGCTGCCGATCCGGGCCTGGCTGTTCACGGTCAGCCCGACCGAGCACGCCGTTGTCCTGCTGATGCACCACATCGCCAGCGACGGTTGGTCGATGACCCCGCTGAGCCAGGACCTGGCGCACGCCTACACGGCCCGGTGCCGTGGCGAGGAGCCGGTGTTCGCCCCGCTGCCTGTGCAGTACGCGGACTACACCCTGTGGCAGCACGAGGTCCTCGGTGACGAGCAGGACGCCGACAGCGTGCTGGCCCAGCAGGTGGCGCACTGGCAGCGGACCCTGGCCGGTGCTCCCGAACTGCTGGAGCTGCCCACCGACCGGCCCCGTCCCGCGGTGGCCAGCTACCAGGGCGGCATCCTGGAGTTCGAGCTGGACTCCGAAGTCCACAAGGGACTGTCCACACTGGCCAAGCGGAGCGGCACCACGCTGTTCATGGTGGTGCAGTCCGCGCTGGCGACCCTGTTCACGAAGTTGGGCGCCGGTACGGACATCCCGCTGGGCACGGCGATCGCCGGTCGCACCGACGAGGCGGTGGAGGACCTGATCGGGTTCTTCGTCAACACCCTCGTGCTGCGCACCGACACCTCCGGCGACCCGAGCTTCACCGAACTGCTGGGCCGCGTGCGGCAGACCGACCTGGCCGCCTTCGCCCACCAGGAGGTGCCGTTCGAGCGGCTGGTCGAGGTGCTCAACCCGGCCCGCTCGCTGGCGCACCACCCGCTGTTCCAGGTGCTGCTGACGGTGCAGAACACCGAGCAGGCCCAGCTGCGGCTGCCCGGGGCCGAGGTGGAGTTCGACGGGGCCGGCACCGGGGTGGCCAAGTTCGACCTGGCGTTCAGCCTGGAGGAGTCCGGCGAGGGCCTGGAGGGCCTGGTCGAGTACGCCGCCGACCTGTTCGACCGGGACACCGTGCAGCGGCTCGTGGACCGGCTGATCACCCTGCTGCGCGGCGTGATCACCGACCCCGAGCTGCCGATCAGCCAGCTGGACGTGCTCAGCGACACCGAGCGCGGGCAGCTGCTCGGCGAGTGGAACGAGACCGCTGCGTCCACTGAGGACGGTGTGCTAGCAGAGCTGTTCGCGGCGCGGGTCCGGCGCGACCCGCAGGCGCCCGCGCTGGCGTTCGAGGGCACCACGCTGACCTACGGTGAGCTGGACGCCCGCGCGAACCGCTTGGCGCACAAGCTGGTCGAGCTCGGTGCCGGTCCGGAACGGTTCGTCGCGGTGGCCGTGCCGCGTTCGGTGGAGATGGTCGTGGCCCTGCTCGCGGTGGCCAAGTCCGGTGCCGCCTACGTTCCGGTGGACCCGAGCTACCCGGCCGACCGCGTGGCCTACATGCTCTCCGACGCGGCGCCCAGCCTGGTGCTCACCACCTCGGGCACCGGCCTGGCCGGGCTGCGCCTGGACGAGCTGGAGCTGGACGGCCCGGACACGGCCCCGGCGGTGACCGGACTGGGGCTGGGCAGCCCGGCGTACGTGATCTACACCTCCGGGTCCACCGGCCGCCCCAAGGGCGTGGTGGTGACCCACTCCGGTCTGGCCAGCCTGGTCGTGGCCCAGGTCGGCGCCTTCGGTGTCGGCCCGGGCAGCCGGGTGCTCCAGTTCGCCTCGCTCAGCTTCGACGCGGCGTCCTGGGAGGTCTGCATGGGCCTGCTCTCCGGTGCCTGCCTGGTGGTGGCCCCGGCCGACCGGGTGCTGCCCGGTGAGCCGCTGGCCGAGCTGGTGGCCGAGCACGCGGTGACCCACGTGACCCTGCCGCCCACGGCGCTGGCGGCGCTGCCCGCCAACGGCCTGCCCGAGGGCATGACCCTGGTGGTGGCCGGCGAGGCGACCCAACCGTCCACTGTGGAGCAGTGGTCGGCGGGCCGCACGATGATCAACGCCTACGGGCCGACCGAGACCACAGTCTGCGCCACGATGAGCGGCCCGCTGTCGGGAGCCGTGGTGGCGCCGATCGGGCGGCCGATCACCAACTCGCGGGTGTACGTGCTGGACGCGGGCCTGCGCCCGGTCCCGCCCGGCACCACGGGTGAGCTGTACGTGGCCGGTGCGAGCCTGGCCCGTGGCTACCACAACCGACCCGGCCTGACCGCCGAGCGGTTCGTGGCCAGCCCGTTCGGCGTGGGGGAGCGGCTGTACCGCACCGGCGACCTCGCGAAGTGGCGGGTGGACGGCCAGTTGGAGTACGTGGGCCGTGCTGACCACCAGGTCAAGGTGCGCGGGTTCCGCATCGAGCTGGGCGAGATCGAGTCCGTGCTCGCGGCGCACCCCGCGATCGCCGAGGTGGCCGCCGTGGTCCGAGAGGACCAGCCCGGCGACCGGCGCATCGTGGCCTACCTGGTCGCGGCCGGGCAGGCGCCCGGCTCGGCGGAACTGCGCTCGGTGGTGGGCGCCGCGCTGCCGGAGTACATGGTGCCTTCGGCCTTCGTGGTGCTGCCCGCGATCCCGTTGTTGCCCAACGGCAAGGTGGACCGCAAGGCGCTGCCCGCCCCGGACTTCACCGCCGTGTCCACCGGCCGTGCCCCGCGTACCTCGCGCGAGGAACTGCTGTGCGGGCTCTACGCGGAGGTCCTCGGCCTGCCCGAGGTCGGCATCGACGCCAACTTCTTCGAGCTGGGCGGGGACAGCATCCTGTCCCTGCAAGTGGTCAGCCGGGCGCGCAACGCGGGCATCGTGATCAGCGCGCGGGACGTCTTCCGGTACGGCACTCCTGCCGCGCTGGCCGCCGCGGCCGGCTCGCAGGGTGCCCGCGCGGAGGAGCCGGACGCCGGGATCGGCGCGATGCCGCTGACCCCGATCATGCGCTGGCTGCGTGAACAGGGCGGCCAGTACACCGGGTTCAACCAGTCCATGGTGGTCCAGGTGCCCGCCGACCTCGGCATGGACCGGCTCACCACGGCCGTGCAGGCACTGCTCGACCACCACGACGCCCTGCGCGGCAAGCTGTCCGACGCCGCGCTGGTGATCGCCCCGCGCGGTGCGGTGCGCGCCAAGGATGTGGTGCAGCGGGTGGACGTCACCAGGCTGGACCTGGCCCAGGCCGTCACCGAGCACGGCGGCTACGCCAGGGACCGGCTCGCCCCCGCCGACGGGGTGATGGTGCAGATCGTGTGGTTCGACGCGGGGCCGAACGAGTCCGGGCGGCTGCTGCTGGTGCTGCACCACCTGGTGGTGGACGGCGTGTCCTGGCGGATCCTGTTGCCGGACCTGGCCGCCGCCTGGCACACGGCGGCGCGCGGCGACCAGCCGGTGCTGGACCCGGTGCGGACCTCGCTGCGCACCTGGGCGCACGCGCTGGCCACGCAGGTCCCCGCCCGGCGCGCAGAACGTCCACTGTGGACGTCCATGCTCGGCGGCACCGACCCGCTGCTGAGTGGGCGTGCTCTGGACCCGGCGGTGGACGTGGCCGCCACGGTGCGCGAGGTGGAGCTGACTCTGTCTACAAAGGACACTGAGGCGCTGCTGACCGCGGTGCCCGCGATGTTCCACGCCGGGGTCAACGACGTGCTGCTGACCGGGCTGGCGCTGGCCGTTGCCAGGTGGCGCGAGCAGCGCGGCCTGTCCGGTGACGGGGTGCTGGTGGACCTGGAGGGCCACGGCCGCGAGGAGATCGTGGACGGGCTGGACCTGACCCGCACGGTGGGCTGGTTCACCAGCCTGTTCCCGGTCCGGCTCGACCCGGGAACCCCGTCCTGGCAGGAGGTCCAGGCCGGTGGGCACGCGGTCGGCCAGGCCGTCAAGCAGGTCAAGGAGCAACTGCGGGCGCTGCCCGACCACGGCATCGGCTACGGCCTGCTGCGCTACCTGGACCCCGAGCCGCACCTGGACCCGGTGAAGCCGCAGATCGGCTTCAACTACCTGGGCCGGTTCGGCGCGGGCACGGCGGGGGACTGGGCGCTGGCCGAGGACGTGTCCGGGCCGGACGGGCGTGACCCGCGCATGCCGCTGGCGCACGCGCTGGAGGTCAACGCGGTCACCGAGGACCGCGCGGACGGGCCCGCGCTGACCGCGACCTGGTCCTGGCCGGACGCGCTGTTCACCGAGTCCGAGGTCCGCGAACTGGCCGAGGCGTGGTTCGAGGCGCTGCACGCGCTGGTCGAGCACGCGCAGGCCCCCGGTTCGGGCGGGTTCACCCCCTCGGACCTGTCGTTGGTGTCGCTGAGCCAGGACGAGATCGAGGACCTGGAAGAGGAATTGGGGAGCTTCGAGTGAAGCCGTCTGGCCTGCAAGACGTCCTGCCGCTGTCCCCGCTGCAGGAGGGCATGCTGTTCCACTCGCTGTTCGATCGGGCAGCGGTGGACGTCTACACCACCCAGCTGGTGCTGGACCTGGACGGCCCGCTGCGCGCGGAGACCCTGCGGCAGGCGGCCAACGCCTTGCTGCGCAGGCACTCCTCGCTGCGGGCCTGCTTCCGGCAGCGCGCCAACGGGCAGCCGATCCAGGTGATCGTCAAGGAGGTGGCCGCACCCTGGCAGGAGGTGGACCTGACCGGCCGGGAGCAGGAGCTGGCCGAGCTGCTCGCCGCCGACCGGGTGCGCCGCTTCGACCTGGCCAAGCCGCCGCTGATCCGGTTCACCCTGGTCAGGCTCGGCGAGGACCGGCACAAGCTGGTGATCTCCAACCACCACATCCTGCTGGACGGCTGGTCGGCGCCCCTGTTGTTGCAGGACCTGTTCGAGCTCTACGCCGGGAGCGAGCCGGGACCTGTTGCCCCGTACCGGAACTACCTTGCCTGGCTGGCGGCGCAGGACACCGGTGCGGCGGAGCGGGTCTGGCAGCGTGCGCTGGACGGGGTCACCGAGCCGACCCGCGTCCGCGCCGCCGACCCGGCCCGCGTGCCCGATCTGCCGGAACGGCTCTACGTGGAGCTGCCCGCCGAGCTCACCTCGGCGCTGACCAAGCTGGTCCGCGGTCGGGGCCTCACCGTGAACACGGCGGTGCAGGCGGCCTGGGGCATCGTGCTCGGCGAGCTGACCGGCCGCGATGACGTGGTGTTCGGCGAGACCGTGTCCGGCCGCCCGCCGGAGGTGGCCGGGGTCGAGACGATGATCGGCCTGTTCATCAACGCGCTGCCGGTGCGGATGCGCCTGGACCCGGCCCGCTCCCTGGTGCAGAACCTGGCGCGGTTGCAGGAGGACCGCGCCGAGGTGCTGTCCCACCAGCACCTGGGCCTGGCGCAGATCCAGTCGGCCACCGGGCTGGGCGAGCTGTTCGACACCATGACGGTGTTCGAGAACTACCCGGTCAGCGCCGATGACGAGGACGAGACCTACGCGGGGCTGCGGCTGACCGATGCCACCGGCGGCGGCGCCACGCACTACCCGCTGAGCCTGATCAGCACGATGGCGGGCGACAAGTTGTCGCTGCGGCTGGACTTCCGCACCGACCTGTTCGACCGCGCCGAGGTGACCCGCCTGGGTGACCGGCTCGTGCGGCTGTTCGAGACGCTGGTGGCCGACCCCGACCTGCCGCTGGCCAAGCTGGAGCCGCTGACCGAGGCCGAACGCCACCGCGTGTTGGTCGAGTTCAACGACACGGCCCAGCCGGTGCCGGAGGGCACGCTGGCCGACCTGCTCACCGGGCAGGCGCAGCGCACCCCCGAGCGGACCGCCGTGGTGTTCGAGGGCACCGAAGTGTCCTATGTGGACCTGCACGCCAGGGCGAACCGCCTGGCGAACCTGCTGATCGAGCGTGGGGTGGGCCCCGGGCACACGGTCGCGATCAGCCTGCCGCGCTCGGTGGACCTGGTCGCCGCGCTGGTCGGGGTGCTGAAGACCGGCGCGGCGTACCTGCCGGTGGACCCGGACTACCCGGCCGACCGGATCGCGTACATGCTCGCCGACGCCAAGCCCAGCCAGCTCGTCGACGGCGAGATCATGGCGCTGAGCAAGGACTTCGCCGACAGCGAGCCGGGGCGCCGGTTCTCCGCCGCGCTGCCCGCCTACGTCATGTACACCTCCGGCTCCACGGGCCGCCCCAAGGGCGTGGTCGTGCCGCACCGGGCAGTCCTCACGCGCATGGCGGGCATGCAGGCCGACTTCGGGCTGGCCGCCGACGACCGGGTGTTGCAGAAGACCCCGTCCAGCTTCGACGTGTCGGTCTGGGAGTTCTTCTGGCCGCTCACCCAGGGCGCCACCCTGGTCGTGGCCCGGCCGGACGGCCACCGTGACCCCGGCTACCTGGCGGAGACCATCCGCGCCCAGCGCGTCACCACGGTGCACTTCGTGCCCTCCATGCTGCGGCTGTTCCTCCAGGAGCCCGCCGCCGCGCAGTGCACGGGCCTGCGCCGGGTCTACTCCGGCGGTGAGGTGCTCACCGAGGAGTTGCAGCGGCAGTTCCACGCGCTGCTGGACGTGCGGCTCATCAACGGATACGGCCCAACTGAGTCCACTGTGGACGTCACGTTCTCCCCGTGCGTGCCCGACTCCGGCCCCGCCCCGATCGGCGGCCCGGTCGGCAACACCCGGCTGTACGTGCTGGACTCCGCCCTGCGCCCGGTCGGCGTGGGCGCGGTCGGTGAGCTGCACATCGCGGGCGTGCAGCTGGCCTACGGCTACCACGGGCGCGCGGACCTGACCGCGGAGCGCTTCGTGGCCGATCCGTTCGGCGAGCCGGGCAGCCGCATGTACCGGTCCGGCGACCTGGTCCGATGGCGTGGCGACGGCCAGATCGAGTTCGTCGGTCGCGCCGACGACCAGGTCAAGGTGCGCGGCCTGCGCATCGAGCTCGGTGAGATCGAACAGGCCCTGCTCGACCAGGACGGCGTGCGCCGCGCGGCGGTCGTCGTCCGCGAGAACCGCGTGCTCGCCTACACCGTTCCGTCCACTGTGGACGTACTCGCGCTGCGCTCGGCCCTACAGGACAGGCTGCCGGAGTACATGGTGCCCGCGGCGATCGTCGGGCTGGACGAGCTGCCGCTCACCCCGAGCGGCAAGCTGGACCGCAAGGCGCTGCCGGAGCCCGAGTTCGGCGCGGCCCCGGTCGGCAGAGCGCCGCGAACACCCCAGCAGGAGATCCTCTGCGGGCTGTTCGCCGAGGTCCTGGGCGTGCCCAGGGTCGGCATCGACGACAACTTCTTCGACCTCGGCGGGCACTCCCTGCTGGCCATCCGCCTGATCAGCCGGATCCGCTCCGCGCTGGACGCCGAGCTGCCCATCCGCGTGCTGTTCGAGGCACCGACCGTGGCCACGCTGAGCGAGCGCCTCGGTGCCGCCGACCGTGCCCGCACCCCGCTGACCCGCCAGGAACGCCCCGAGCTGGTGCCGCTCTCGCTGGCCCAGCGCCGACTGTGGTTCCTGTACCGGCTCGAAGGCCCCAACGCGCTGTACAACATCGCCACGTTGGTGCGCCTGAGCGGCCAGCTCGACCAGGACGCGCTCGCCGCCGCTGTGTCCGATGTGGTCGGTCGGCACGAGATGCTGCGTACGGTTTTCCCCGAGTCCGGCGGCACCCCGCACCAGGTCGTGCTGGACCAGGGGCCGCGACTGCACGTCGAGTCCACACTGGACGAATCGGCGGTCGAGCGGGCCGCTGGCCACGCGTTCGACCTGGCCACCGAGCCGCCGCTGCGGGCGACCCTGTTCACCGATGGCGCCGAGGAGCACGTGCTGGCCCTGGTGCTGCACCACATCGCCGGTGACGGTGGCTCCACGTCCGCGCTGCTGGGGGACCTGGCGCTGGCCTACGACGCACGCCGTGACGGGCGCGCGCCGTCCTGGGCCGCGCTGCCCGTGCAGTACGCGGACTACACCCTGTGGCAGCAGAAACTGCTCGACAGCGACATGGACCGCCAGCTCGCGTACTGGCGCACCTCGCTGGCAGGCCTGCCCGAGCAGCTCGAACTGCCCACCGACCGGCCGCGTCCCGCCGTGGCGATCACGCACAGCGAGACGGTGGAACTGGGCTTCGGGCCCGAGCTGCACCGCGACCTGCTCGCACTGGCACGCAAGACGAACACCACCCCGTTCATGGTCATGCAGGCCGCGCTGGCCGTGCTGCTGACCAGACTCGGCGCCGGTACGGACATCCCGCTGGGCACCGCCGTGTCCGGCCGCGGGGACGACGCCCTGGACGGGGTGATCGGGTTCTTCATCAACACGCTCGTGCTGCGCACGGACACCTCCGGTGAGCCGAGCTTCACCGAGCTGCTGCGCCGGGTCCGGCAGACCGACCTGGACGCCTTCGCGCACCAGGACGTGCCCTTCGAGCGGCTGGTCGAGACGATCAACCCGAGCCGCTCGCTGGCCCGCCACCCGCTGTTCCAGGTCATGCTGACCTACCAGGACCCCGGGGAGTCGGAGTTCGCCCTGGCCGGGCTGGACACCAGGTTGGACGGCACCGGCACCGGCTCGGCCAAGGTGGACCTGTCCTTCCACCTTCAGGAGTCCTTCACCGCCGAGGGCCGCCCCGACGGGGTGGACGGCCTGCTGGAGTTCGCCACCGCCCTGTTCGACCGGGCCAGCGCCCAGGCCATCGCCGACCGGCTGGTCATCGCGCTGACCGCGCTGGTCGCCGACCCCGCACAGCCGATCACCCGCGTGGACGTGCTGTCCGAGGTGGAGCGGCACCAGGTGATCACCGCCTGGAACGACACCGCCCGCGAGGTGGCCCCGGCCCACCTGCCCGGCCTGTTTGAGACTCAGGTCTCAGTTCAGCCCGATGTGGTGGCCGTGGTGCACGGGGCCGAGTCGCTGACCTACCGCGAGCTCAACGAGCGCGCCAACCGGCTGGCCCGGTACCTGGTGGCCCAGGGCGTGGGCCCGGAGCGCTTCGTCGGCGTGGCCATGCCGCGTTCGGTGGACCTGGCCGTGGCCCTGCTCGCCGTGGTCAAGGCCGGTGCCGCCTACCTGCCGATCGACACCAGCTACCCGGCCGAGCGCATCGGGTTCATGCTGGAGGATGTCCAACCGGTGCTCGTGCTCACCGAGCAACCCGTTGACACCAGCGGGTTCTCCGGCGAGAACCTCACCGATGCCGAGCGCTTGGCCCCGCTGCGGGTGAGCAACCCGGCCTTCGTGATCTTCACCTCCGGGTCCACCGGCCGCCCCAAGGGCGTGGTGGTGGAGCACCGCTCGCTCAACGTGTACCTGGCCTGGACCCGCTCGGCCTACCCGGGTGTCGCGGGCCGCTCGCTGGTGCACAGCCCGGTGTCCTTCGACCTCACCGTGACCGGCCTGTTCTCCACGCTGACCGCGGGCGGCTGCGCCCAGTTGATCGAGCTGGACGAGAACTCCGCCGCCGACGGCACCCTGGTGCGGCCCAGCTTCGTCAAGGCAACCCCGAGCCACCTGTCCCTGCTGATCGCCCTGCCAGGGGAGTTCTCGCCAACCGACCAGCTCGTGCTCGGCGGGGAATCGCTGATGGGCGAGGTGCTCGACGAGTGGCGGCGCCGCCACCCGGGCGCGACCGTGATCAACGAGTACGGCCCCACCGAGACCACCGTGGGCTGCACCGAGTACCGCATCGAGCCGGGGGACAGCGTGCCCGGCGGGGTGGTCACGATCGGCAAGCCGATCTGGAACACCCGGATGTACGTGCTGGACGGCGGCCTGCGTCCCGCGCCGGTCGGCGTGATCGGCGAGCTCTACATCGCCGGTGACCTGGTCACCCGCGGCTACCACAAGCGGCCCGGCCTGACCGCGGGCAAGTTCGTGGCCGACCCGTACGGCCCCGCGGGCGCGCGCATGTACCGCTCCGGGGACCTGGCCCGGTGGAACGCCCAGGGCGGGCTGGAGTTCATCGCCCGCGTGGACGACCAGGTGAAGCTGCGCGGGTTCCGCATCGAACTGGGCGAGATCGAGGCGGTGATCGGCCAGCGCGAGGACGTGGTGCAGGCGGCCGTGATCGTCCGCGAGGACCAGCCCGGCGACCGGCGACTTGTCGCCTACGTGGTGCCCGCCAACGGGTCCGTGGACGTGACTGCCCTGCGCGCGACCGTGGCCGACCAGCTACCGGAGTACATGGTGCCCGCGGCCTTCGTGGTGCTGGACGCGCTGCCGCTGACGGCGAACCGCAAGCTGGACCGCAAGGCCCTGCCCGCGCCGGAGTTCGGCTCCGACTCGGCTGGCCGCGCCCCGCGCACCCCCGCCGAGGAGGTGCTGTGCGCGCTGTTCGCCGACGTGCTCGGTGTGGAGCGGGTCGGGGTGGATGACGACTTCTTCGACCTGGGCGGGCACTCGCTGCTCGCGACGCGCCTGGTCAGCCGGGTCCGCGCCGCGTTCAACGCGGAGTTGCCGATCCGCAGCGTGTTCGAGGCCCCGTCCGTGGCCGGGCTGGCCCAACGCCTGACCGGCGCGAGCGGGTCCGCGCGGCAGCCGTTGACCCCGATGCCCCGGCCCGAGCGCGTGCCGCTGTCCTTCGCCCAGCGCAGGCTGTGGTTCCTGCACCGGCTCGAAGGCCCGTCGCCGACGTACAACATCCCTTTGCTGCTCAGGCTTTCCGGCCACCTGGACCGCGAGGCGCTCACCGCGGCCGTGGCCGACGTGGTGGCACGACACGAGTCCCTGCGCACGGTCTTCCCCGACGTGGACGGCGATCCGCACCAGGCCCTGACCCAGCAACCGGTTCGGGTCGACTTCGTGCCTGCCGGTGACCTGGACGAGCAGCTGACCCAGGCGGCACGGCACGGCTTCGAGCTGGCGACCGAGGCCCCGCTGCGGGTCACGGTGTTCAGCGCGGGCGCCGAGCACACGGTGCTGCTGCTCACCCACCACATCGCCAGCGACGGCTGGTCGGCGGCACCGCTGGTCGGGGACCTCAGCGCGGCCTACACCGCACGACTGCGCGGCGAAGCTCCACAGTGGACGCCACTGCCCGTGCAGTACGCGGACTACGCGCTGTGGCAGCAGGAACTGCTCGGCAGCGAGCAGGACCCGGACAGCCTCGTGTCCCGGCAGGTCCAGTTCTGGCGCGACACCCTCGCCGGTGCGCCGGAACTGCTGGACCTGCCGACCGACCGCCCGCGCCCGCAGGTGCTCACCCACCGCGGCGACTCCCTGCTGCTCGACATCGACCCGGAGCTGCACCGCGCGTTGATCAGCACTGCGCGCCGCGGCGGGGCAACGGTGTTCATGGTGTTGCAGGCCGCGCTGGCCGCCCTGCTCACCCGGCTCGGCTCCGGCACCGACGTGCCCATCGGCACCCCGGTGGCCGGTCGGCTGGACGAGTCCCTCGAAGACCTCGTTGGCTTCTTCGTGAACACCGTCGTACTGCGTACGGACACCTCCGGCGACCCGAGCTTCACCAAGCTTCTCGCCCGGGTCCGCCACACCGACCTCGCCGCGCTGGCCCACCAGGACGTGCCGTTCGAGCGCCTGGTGGAGGCCCTCAACCCGGTCCGCTCGCTGGCCCACCACCCGCTGTTCCAGGTCATGCTGACCCTGCAGAACAACGAGGAGGGCGCCCTGTCGTTGCCGGGACTGACGGTCCAGGTGGACGACATCGGCACCGGCGTGGCCAAGTCCGACCTGTCGCTGAGCCTGCGCGAGAACCGCACCGCGCAAGGTGATCCCGCTGGAATCGAGGGCGTGCTGGGCTTCGCCGAGGACCTGTTCAGCCCGCAGGCCGCCCAGTCCGTCGCGGACCGGCTCGTGCGGCTGCTCACCGCCGCCACGGCGAACCCGGACGCGCCGATCAGCAGCTTCGAACTGCTCGGCGAGCAGGAACTGCACCGCGTCCTGCACGAGTGGAACGACCGTCCCGCACCGGTTTCGCGCACCCTGCCCGAGCTGTTCGCCGAGCAGGTCGGCCGCACCCCGGACAACCCCGCCGTGGCCACCGCCGAGGCAGAACTGTCCTATGTGGAGCTCAACCGGCGTGCGAACCGACTGGCCCACAAGCTGATCGATCTGGGTGTCGGCCCGGAGCAGGTCGTGGCCCTCGCCGTACCGCGATCGATCGACATGGTGGTCGCGCTGCTCGCGGTCGCCAAGGCCGGTGCCGCGTACGTGCCGGTTGACCCGAACTACCCGGCGGACCGCATCGAGTACATGCTGTCCGACGCGCGTCCCGCGCTCGTGCTGACCACCTCGGGCACCGGCATCGAGGGCCTCGCGCTGGACCGCATCGAGCTCGGCCCGGACACCTCGGACCCGGTCGTGCCGGGGCTGACCCCGGCCAGCCCCGCGTACGTGATCTACACCTCCGGGTCCACCGGCCGTCCCAAGGGCGTTGTCGTCTCGCACGCTGGCCTCGCGGGCCTGTCCGCCAACCAGCGGGCCAGCTACGGGGTCGAGCCGTCCAGCCGCGTGCTCCAGTTCGTCTCGCTCAGCTTCGACGTGTCCGTGGCCGAGCTGTGCATGGCGCTGCTGTCCGGCGCCTGCCTGGTCGTGCCGCCCGGCCCCGTCGCCGGTGAGGAACTGGCCGAACTGCTCGCCGCGCAGCGGATCAGCCACGTGCACATGCCGCCCTCGGTGCTGGCCAGCGTGCCGAAGGTCGCACTGCCCGAGCTGCGCGCGCTGATCACCGGCGCCGAGCACTGCCCGCCCGACCTGGTCGAGTTCTGGTCCACGGGCCGCCGCATGATCAACGCGTACGGCCCCACCGAGGCCACCGTGGACATCTCCTTCGCGGAGATCGGCCGGGACCAGGGCATCGGCAGGCCGATCGCCGGGGCCAGGGTGTACCTGCTCGACCCCGCGCTGCGCCCGGTGCCGCCCGGGGTGGCCGGTGAGCTGTACGCCAGCGGCCCCGGCATCGCCCGCGGCTACCTGAACCGGCCCGGCCTGAGCGCCGAGCGGTTCGTGGCCAACCCGTTCGGCGAGCCGGGCACCCGCATGTACCGCACCGGGGACCTCGCCCGCTGGCGTGCCGACGGCCAGCTGGAGTTCGTCGGCCGCGCCGACCACCAGGTGAAGATCCGCGGCTTCCGGGTGGAGCTCGGCGAGATCGAGGCCGTGCTCACCGAGCACCCCGCCGTGGACCGCGCCGTGGTGCTCGTCCGCGAGGACCGGCCAGGAGACCGCCGCCTGGTCGCCTACGTGGTCGCCGACCAGGTCGACCTGGCGGGCCTGCGCGGCACCGCCGCCGACCAGTTGCCCGAGCACATGGTCCCGTCCGCCTTCGTGCGGCTCGCCGAACTCCCGCTCACCCCCAACGGCAAGCTCGACCGCCGCGCCCTGCCCGCCCCCGACTACGCCGCAACGCCCAGCCGCGCCCCGCGTGGCCCCCGCGAGGAAGTCCTCTGTGGACTGTTCGCCGAGGTGCTCGGCCTGCCCTCGGTCGGCATCGACGACAACTTCTTCGAGCTGGGCGGGCACTCCCTGCTGGCCACCCGGTTGATCAGCCGCATCCGCGTGACCTTCGGCTCGGAGCTGGGCGTGCAGGCGGTGTTCCAGTCCCCGACCGTGGCCTCGCTCGGCGCCCAGCTCGACAGCGGGGACCAGCGCGGCGGCCTGGACGTGCTGCTGCCCATCCGCACCGAGGGCAGCCGCCCGCCGCTGTTCTGCGCCCACCCGTCCACCGGCCTGAGCTGGGCCTACTCCGGGCTGCTCCGGCACCTGGACGCCGACCACCCCGTCTACGGCCTGCAAGTGCGGGGCCTGGCCGAGGTGTCGGCCCTGCCGGGCACCCTGGACGAGATGGTCGCCGACTACGTGGACCAGATCCAGAAGGTGCAGCCCGAGGGCCCGTACCACCTGCTCGGTTACTCGCTGGGCGGCAACATCGCGCACGCCATCGCCGTGCGGCTGCGTGCCCTCGGTGAGCAGGTCGCGCTGCTGGCCGTGCTCGACGCCCAGCCGGGCGGAACGGATGAACTGGACAACAAGGCGGTGCTGGGCAGGCTGCACGCCGACCTCAGCGGCGGGGCAGCGGGCGACGAGCGGGCCACCGTGCTGGGCTTCCTGCGCCAGGACGTGCTGCCCGACCTCAACGAGGAGCAGCTCGGCCGCGCGCTGGACGCCATGATCAACAGCATCAGCGCCACCATGGCGCACCGGCCCACCAGCTTCGACGGGGACCTGCTGCTGATCACCTCCGCCAGCCAGCCCGAGGGCGGTGTGCCCCTGGCCCAGGCCTGGGCCCCGTACGTCGGCGGCCGGATCGAGGAGCACCGGGTCGACTGCCCGCACTCCGACATGCTCGACGCCGACCGCATCCCCGACATCGCGAGGATCCTCACCGGCCGGATCTGACCAGTGCCATGAAAGTGCCGTTCCTGGCGTTCAACGCCAGGAACGGCACTTTCATGGCGTCAGGGGGCGGGATGGGCGAACGATATCGGGGGGATAAGGCGGCTCTTTAGGGTCTACAGACACGAAAACCACTAGCTCACAAGGTGGTCCGGGCAAATGCTGGATTCCGACAGGTTCGTCGTCGAGTCGCCGTACGTGCGCAGGGCACGGCGGTCGCAGTGGCGTCACAGGCTGATCTGCTTCCCCTACGCGGGCGCGGGTGCGGCGGGGTTCGCCGACTGGCCGCAGTGGCTGCCAGCGGACGTGGAGCTGATCGCGGTCCAGTTGCCGGGCCGCGAGGACCGCATCCGCGAGAAGCCGCTGACCACGATGAGCGCGCTGGTGCGCACGGTGGCGCTGGCGCTGCGCCCCTACCTACAGGGCCAGTTCGCGTTCTTCGGCCACAGCGTGGGCGCGGTCATGGCCTACGAGCTGGCCAGGGCGTTGCGGGACAAGCGGGGCGTGCAGCCCGCGCACCTGCTGCTGTCCGGGCACGTCGCCCCGGACCACCCCGTGTCGCTCAAGCGGTTGCACGACCTGCCGGAGCCGGAGTTCCGCGAGGCGCTGCGGGAACTGGGCGGCACGGCGGGGTCCGTTGTGGCCGACGAGAACCTGATGGGCCTGCTGCTGCCCGCGCTGCGCGCCGACTTCACGCTGGGCGAGACCTACCGCTACGCGCCGGGCGAGCCGCTGTCGGCGCCGATCACGGTGTTCGGCGGCGACCGCGACGAGCGCGCCCCGCTGGACGGCCTGGCCGCGTGGCGGCGGCACACCACCGGTCCCTTCGCTGAGCACGTGTTCGCCGGGGGCCACTTCTACCTCAACGAGTCCGGTGCGGAGCTGGCCGAGGCCATCGGTTCGGCCCTCGGTCAACAAACACTGCGCCAGGAGGTGCGGATCCCATGAGTACAGGCAACGAGGCCGTGCTGGAGGACCTGCTCGCCGCGGTCCGCGCCCAGCCGGGGGTGACCGAGGCGGCGGCGGTGGTGCGGCGTGAGGCGCGCGCCGAGCGGACGCGGGTCGCGAAGCGGGCCGAGGAGGCTGCCCCGCGGCGCACGAACGACCACGAGGGGCTGCCGCTGGCGGAGGCGTTCGGCGGGGAGTACGTGCCGCGTGCCGGGGATCCGGCCACGTTGCAGGAAGCGCTGAAGCTCGCGGCGGAGTTGGCCCCGGACAAGGGGATCACCTACGTCACGGCGAGCGGGGACGAGGAGTTCCAGAGCTACCCGCGGTTGCTGGCCGAGGCGCAGCGGGCGTTGACGGGCCTGCGCGGGCTCGGGCTGCGGCCGGGTGACCCGGTGCTGTTCCAGTTCGCGGACAACAGGAACTTCCTCGTCGCGTTCTGGGCCTGCGTGCTGGGCGGCTACCTGCCGACCCCGGTGGGCACCCCGCTGGGCTTCGACCGGGACAACGCCGTCACGCGCAAGCTGTTCAACTCCTGGGAGTTGCTGGACCGCCCGCTGATCCTCACCGACCAGCGGCTGCTGGCCGCCGCGCGCGGCCTGTCGGTGCTGTGGGACGTCGAGGACCTGCGCATCGAGGCCCTGGAGCCGCTGCTGGCCGAGTCCGAGTCCACCGACTGGTTCCCGGCCACCCCGGACGACCCGGCCCTGCACCTGCTCACCTCGGGCAGCACCGGCATCCCCAAGTGCGTGCGGCACGCGCACCGCAGCATCGTGGCCCGCAGCGTGGGCCACGCCATCGCCAACGGGTTCACCAGCCAGGACGTGTCCCTGAACTGGATGCCGCTGGACCACGTCGGCGGCATCGTGATGTACAACGTGTTCTCGGTGGTGCTACGCCGCCAGCACGTCAACGCCGAGATCGAGGCCTTCCTGGCCGACCCGATGATCTGGATGGACTGGGTGCACCGGTTCCGGGTCACCGACACCTGGGCGCCCAACTTCGCCTTCTCCCTGTTCAACGAGCACGCCGACAAGGCAGCCGACCGCACCTGGGACCTGAGCTGCCTGCGGTACATCCTCAACGGCGGCGAGGCGGTGGTCAGCCGGACCGCCCAGCGCTTCGGCCAGGTCCTGCGCGAGCACGGGCTGCCCGCGGACGCGATGCGGCCCGCCTACGGCATGTCGGAGACCTCCTCGGGCATCGTGTCCTCCGCACTGTCCTCTGTGGACGACACGGCGGGCACGCTGTGCTTCGCCCAGGACTCGATGTCGGGGCGGCTGCGCGAGGCCGAGCGCGGCGGCCAGGACTCGGTGACCTTCACCGAGGTCGGCGGCCCGCAACCGGGCGTGCGGCTGCGCATCGTGGACCACGAGGACCGGGTGCTGCCCGAGGACCACATCGGGCGGTTGCAGGTGACCGGTCCGACGATCATGACCGGGTACCACCGCAACGAGGCCGCCAACGCGGCGGCGTTCACCGCGGACGGCTGGTTCACCACCGGGGACCTGGCCTTCCTGCACAACGGCCGGCTGACGATCACCGGCCGGGAGAACGACCTGATCATCATCCAGGGCGCGAACTTCCTCAGCTACGACATCGAGTCCATCGTGGAGCAGGTGCCGGGCACGGAGGTCACCTTCGTGGCGGCCTGCGCCTACGCCGAGTCCGAGGGGGACACCGACAAGCTGGTGGTCTTCTTCGTGCCCAGCTCGGAGTTCGCCGCCGACCAGCGGGCCACCGTCGCGGAGATCAAGGCCCGGCTGTCGCGGGAGATCGGCCTCCAGCCGCACCACGCCATCCCGGTGCCGCGCGAGGTGTTCCCGAAGACCGCCAGCGGCAAGATCCAGCGCTCTCAGCTGGTCAAGGACCTGCGCAACGGCGCGTTCGACGAGGTGCTGCGCGAGATCGAGGGTGCGCCGGAGCCGGAGGGCGCGCTGCCGAACTGGTTCTTCGACAGGGCCTGGTTGCCCGCCGAGCAGGAGGCGCGGGCCGAGCTGCCCACCGGGCCCTGGCTGCTGCTGGCGCCCGACGGTGCGCAGGTCCCCGCCGAGGACAACGTGATCGTCGTGCGGCAGCACGAGTTCGACGGGGACTACCTGACGCTGGTCGAGCGGCACAAGCCCAGCGTGGTGCTGCACGGTTTCGGCCTGGCGCGCGGCGAGGGGCCCGTGGCCGACCAGCTGCACACGGGCGTCTACTCGGTGCGTGGCGCACTGCAAGCGCTTGCGGGCAGCCAGGTGCAGCTGCTCGTGCTGACCCAGGGCGGCTCCTGGGCGCGCGAAGGGGACCGCGTCGACGTGGCCAAGGCCGCGCTGCCGGGCCTGATCCGCACTGCCGCCGCCGAACGGGTGCTGCCGGTGGTGCGCCAGATCGACGTGGACGGCGGTGACCTGCTGGCGGTGGTCCGCGCGGAACTGGCCGCACGCGGGCAGAACGACCTGGTGTCCTATCGGGACGGTCAGCGGCTCGTGCCGAGGCTGCGGCCGGTGGCCGTGGGCGACGACCTGCCGCCGAACGTGCGGGTCGGTGGCCTGTACCTGCTGACCGGCGGCCTGGGCGGCATCGGCTACGAGGTGGCGCAGTACCTGCTCGCCGCCTACCAGGCCAAGTTGCTGCTCGTGGGCCGCTCCGAGGTCGGCCCGGAGGACGAGCGGCTGGCGGACCTCCAGGCGCTGGGCGAGGTCGAGTACCGGTCGCTGGACGTGGCCGACTCGGCGGCGCTGGCGGCCGCGGTGACCGAGGCGGAGCGGGCACACGGGCCACTGACCGGAGTGCTGCACCTGGCCAGCGCGGACGTGTCCGGCCAGTGGAGCGAGCTGGAGCAGCACACCGTCGCCCGCGAACCGCTGAGCGCGTTCAGCGGGATCTACCAGGCCAAGGTGTTCGGCACGCTGGCGCTGGCCGAGCTGCTGGAGGACCGGCCCGAGGCCGTGCTGGTGCTGTTCTCCTCGGTGAACGGGGATTTCGGCGGCAGCTCCTTCGGCGCCTACTCCTCGGCCAACAGCTTCCTCAACGGGTTCGCCGACCACTGGGGCCGCGAGCGCGGGCGCCCGGTGCGCTGCCTGGCCTGGAGCATGTGGGCCGGGGTCGGCATGAACCAGGGCAGCCCGACCGCTGCCGCCGCCTCACGCGGGTTCCGCGCGATCACCGACGAGCAGGGCCTGGAGTCGCTGCTGTTCGCGCTGGCCACCGAGCACGTGCACCTGCTGATCGGGCTGGACGGCCGCAACGAGCACATCGTGCGCGAGCTGGCGCCCGAGCAGTTGCGCAACAGCGAGATCGTGCTCGCCCACACCGGGCCGGAGATCGACCCCGCCGCACTGTCCGAAGTGGTCCGTCGCAGCCCGCTGCCCGTGCGGATCCTTGCCGTGCGGGAGATCCCGCGCGATGCCGAGGGCGGCGTGGACCAGGCGCGGCTGCTCGCCGCGGCGGCGGTGGACCGGCCCAGCGGCGGTCACCGGCACGTGGAACCGGCCACCGAGCTGGAGCGCAAGCTCGCCGAGCTGTGGGCGGAAGTGCTGGGCCAGCAGCGGATCGGCCGCGAGGACCGGTTCTTCGACCTGGGCGGCAGCTCGCTGCGGGCGGCCCAGTTGATCGCCAGGACCAACAGCGCGCTGGGCACCAGGTTGCTGGTGCACCAGCTCTACGAGCACCCCACCATCGGCGAGCTCGCCCCGGTGCTCGCCAAGGAACTGAACTAGCCCGAGAGGTGTGACATGACCAACCCCTTCGAGAACAACGACGGCCGCTACCTGGTGCTGGTCAACGAGGAGGGTCAGCACTCCCTGTGGCCGTCCTTCGTGGACGTGCCCGCGGGCTGGACCCAGGTGCACGGCGAGGAGTCCCGGCAGTCCTGCCTGGACTACATCGAGCAGAACTGGACCGACATGCGGCCCAAGAGCCTGATCGAGCAGATGGACGCCGCCTCGGCCTGACGAGGCCACCCCGAACGACCCGAGCTGAGCGAAGAACCGTTGCCAGCACACCGATCTCAGAAGTGAACAGGAGCGACCCCGATGGCTACCGGCCATGAGTTCTGGCAGGGCGTGCTCGCCGCTGGCGGGTACACCGCCGTGCCGAGGTGGGTGCTGGGCGATCCCGCCGTCGGGGTTGCCCAGCACGAGGAGAAGCTGTCCGAGCAGCTGTTGACCGCGCTGCGCGAGCGGACCTCGCTGAGCACGGCCCTGCTCTCGGCGCACGTCAAGGTGGTCGCCGCGCTGTCCGGTGAGCGGGAGGTCGTCACCGGCTACCGACCCGAGCAGGGCAGGCAGGCGCTGCCGTTCCGCGTCAGCACCGAGGTGCGGGGCTGGGGCGAGCTGCTGGCGCAGGTGCACGGGGTCGAGCAGGACGTGGTGCGGCACAAGGACTTCCCGATCGCGGCGAGCGGCCCGCTGTTCGAGACCGAGCTGGACCTCGCCGGTGGCGAGCCGGCCGGGCACACCGTGTTCGCGGTCGGCCTGCGCGAGGACGTGCTGGTGCTGCGCTACCGCACCGAGGCGCTGGACGCCGCCGCGGCGGAGCGGGTCGCGGGCTACCACGTGTCGGCCCTGGCGGCGCTGGTCGCCGGGGACTGGGAGGGTTCGCTGCTGTCCGAGCGGGAACTGGACTTCCAGCTCAACGGGCTGGCCGGTCCGCGCCGCGAGCTGCCGGACGCCCGCTTCCACGAGCTGTTCGAGCAGCGGGTCCGCGAGCACCCGGACACCGTGGCCGCCGTGCACGGGGACACCGAGTGGACCTACGCCGAGCTGAACCGCCGCGCCAACCGGATCGGTCGGGTGCTGCTGGCGCGCGGGCTGGCCCGCGAGGACGTGGTCGCGGTGGTGACCGAGCGCAACCTGGACTGGATGGCCTCGGTCCTGGCGATCTTCAAGGCCGGTGGCGCCTACCTGCCCATCGAGCCGCACTTCCCCGGCGACCGGATCGCGACCACGCTCAACCGCGCCGGGTGCAAGCTGATCCTCACCGAGCGCGGCAGTACGTCCACTTTGGACCAGGCGCTGAACTCCCTGCCCGGGGCCCAGGTCGTGTTCCTGGACGCGGCCTACGCCGAGCAGCACCCCGACGGTGACCTCGGCCTCGCGGTGACCGAGGACCAGCTCGCCTACATCTACTTCACCTCCGGCTCCACCGGCGAGCCCAAGGGCGCCATGTGCGAGCAGGCGGGCATGCTCAACCACCTGTACGCCAAGATCGACGACCTGGGCGTGGCACCGGGCACGGTGGTGGCGCAGACCGCCCCGCAGTGCTTCGACATCTCCCTGTGGCAGCTGGTGTCCGCCCTGCTGGTCGGCGGTCGCACGCTGATCGTGGAGCAGGAGGTGATCCTGGACGTCGCGCGGTTCGTGGACCGGATCGCCGGCGGCGGGGTGCACGTCCTCCAGGTGGTCCCCTCGTACCTGGAGGTCGTGCTCTCCTACCTGGAGGAGCACTCCCGCGAGCTGCCCGCGCTGCGCTGCGTGTCGGTGACCGGGGAGGCGCTGAAGAAGGAGCTGACCCAGCGCTGGTTCTCGATGACCAGCGGCATCAAGCTGGCCAACGCCTACGGGCTGACCGAGACCTCGGACGACACCAACCACGAGGTGATGGACCGGGTGCCCGAGCGGGAGCGCGTGCCGCTGGGCCCGGCGGTCAACAACGTGCACGTGTACGTGGTGGACGAGCGGCTCAACCCGGTGCCGCTGGGCGCCCCCGGCGAGATCGTGTTCTCCGGGGTCTGCGTGGGCCGGGGCTACGTCAACGACCCGGAGCGGACGAAGGCGGCCTTCCTGGCCGACCCGCACAAGCCGGGGGAGCGGCTCTACCGCAGCGGGGACCACGGCCGCTGGCTGCCCGAGGGCAAGCTGGAGTTCCTGGGCCGCCGCGACAGCCAGGTGAAGATCCGCGGCTTCCGCATCGAGATCGGCGAGATCGAGAACAAGCTGCTGCTGGTGCCCGGGGTCCGCGACGGGGCGGTGGTCGTGGCCGAGCGGGCCGACCACAGCAAGCACCTGGTGGCCTTCTACGCGGGCCCGCAGGAGATCCCGGTGGAGCTGCTGCGCACGCGACTGGGCGAGTCCCTGCCGGAGTACATGGTGCCCACGGCCTTCCACCACCGCGAGGCCCTGCCGCTGACGGCCAACAGCAAGATCGACAAGAAGGCGCTGACCAGGCTGGCCGGTGAGCTGGCCGAGGTCGAGGGCGAGTACCTGGCCCCGAGCACGCCCACCGAGCAGCGGCTGGCCGCGGCCTGGTCCAAGGTGCTTGGCGTGCCCGCCGAGCAGATCGGCCGCGCCGACCACTTCTTCGACCGCGGCGGCACCTCCCTGTCGGCGGTCAAGCTGGCCATCGCGCTGGAGCGGGCCGTCTCGCTCAAGGACATCACCCGCCAGCCGGTGCTGGCCGACCTGGCCGCCCTGCTGGATGGCATCGCCCGCGAACAGGGCGGGCTGCTGCAACAACTGTCCGAATCGGACGGTGCGGCGGGCACGCTGGTGTGCTTCCCCTACGCGGGCGGCAACGCGGTGAACTTCCAGCCGCTGGCCAAGGCCCTGCAGGGCAGCGGTCTTGGCGTGTACGCGGTGGAGCTGCCCGGGCACGACCTGGCCGCCGAGCGCGAGCCCTTCGCGCCGATGAGCCAGGTGGTGGACCAGGTGGTCGGCGAGATCACCCAGCGCGGGCTGCGCGACCTGGTGCTGTGGGGTCACTCCTCGGGCACCGCGTTCGCCCTGCACACCGCCCGCGAGCTGGAGCGGCGCGGGGTCACCGTGCGCGGCGTGCTGCTGGGCGCGCAGCTGCTCGGCGAGGCCGCCCAGCGCCGTGCCACGGTGGCCGAGCTGACCGCCCGCACCGACGCGGAGATCGCCGCCCGGCTCAGTTCCGACAGCGCCTACACCGAGCTCGGTGAGCTGGACAGTCAGCGCGCCGAGCACGTGGGCGCCGCCTACCGGCACGACTGCGTGACGGCGCACCGCTACTTCGCCGAGGCCATCGACACCCCGCCGGCCAAGCTGGCGGCCCCGGTGACCGCCGTGCTCGCCGCCGACGACCCGGCCACCGAGGGCTTCGCCGAGCGGCACGCCGACTGGCGGCTGTTCGCCGACCGCGTGGCGCTGCACGAGCTGCCCGAGGGCGGTCACTACTTCCTGCGCACCCGGCCCGAGGCAGCGGCCGATGCCGTGCTGCGCGCGGCGGAGCTGCTCACGTCCAACAGAAAGGCTCAGTGAGATGTCCACCCAGCTCGATGTGGCGGTGCGGCCCGGCAGCCCGCCGGTGGTGTCGGCCGAAGGCGAGGCCGCGGCCTGGGCCGAGGCACACCGCGAGGCCCTGCACGCCGTTGTCGCCGAGCACGGTTCGGTCCTGGTGCGCGGGCTCGGCCTGCGCGACGCGGACCAGGTCGCTGCCCTCTACCAGCGGCTGACCGGTTCGCTGATGGCCGAGAAGGAGGCGTTCGCCCCGCGCTGGACGTACTCCGAGGGCGTCTACTCCTCCTCGAAGTGGCCGCCGAACCAGCCGATGTGCATGCACCACGAGCTCAGCTACACGCTGGAGTTCCCGCGCCTGATGCTGTTCGCCTGCCTGACCGCGCCCGCCCAGGGCGGGGCGACCGCGGTGGCCGACGCGCCCACCGTGCTCGACGCGCTGCCCGCCGACCTGGTGGCCCGCTTCGAGCAGGAGGGCTGGCTGCTCACCCGCAACTACAACGACGAGATCGGGGTGCCCTACGCCGAGGCGTTCGGCACCGAGGACAAGTCCGTGGTGGAGCAGTACTGCCGGGACAACGCCATCGAGTTCGAGTGGCAGGCCGACGGCGGGCTGCGCACCCGGCAGCGCCGCAGCGCCATCGTTCGCCACCCGGTGACCGGCCAGCGCTGCTGGTTCAACCAGATCGCGTTCCTCAACGAGTGGACGATGGCCCCCGAGGTGCGCGAGTACCTGGTGGACGTCTACGGGGTGGAGGCGCTGCCCTTCAACACCCGTTTCGGCAACGGCGACCCGATCGGCGAGGACGTCGTGCAGCTGCTGAACAAGGTCTACGAGGCCAACACCGCGCGGGAGCCCTGGCAGGCGGGCGACCTGATGCTCGTGGACAACATTCGCACCGCGCACAGCCGGGAGCCCTACGAGGGCGCCCGCGAGGTGCTGGTCGGCATGGGCGACCCGGTGCGGCTCGCCGACTGCTCGCCGACCGTCAACGCCGGGTGACCCCCGCCCCTCCCACCACCACGGAGCACACGATGCCGGACACGCCCACCTTCGCCGTCATTCCCGGCGGCCAGGTCCAGGACACCTTGCGCGGCAAGGAGAAGCTGGTCGTCGACCTGGTCGCCCGCACCTACCAGGTGCACGGTGCCGGTGACTCGGTCAACCCGCCCTCCTACTTCCTGCGCTTCCCCGACCGCCCCAGCTCGCGCATCATCGCGCTGCCCGCCTCCATCGGCGGGGACGTCCAGGTGGACGGGCTGAAGTGGATCTCCAGCTTCCCGGAGAACGTGCAGGCCGGTCTGCCGCGCGCCTCCGCGGTGCTGATCCTCAACGACCCGGCGACCGGCTACCCGTTCGCCTGCCTGGAGAGCTCGATCATCAGCGCCTGCCGCACGGCGGCCTCCGCCGCGCTGGCCGCCGACGTGCTCAGCCGCGACCGGGGCCGTCCCGCCCGCGTGGGCTTCGTCGGCACCGGCCTGATCGCCCGCTACATCCACCAGTTCCTGGCCGGTACCGGCTGGTCCTTCGACCAGTTGGGCGTGTTCGACCTGTCGGCCGACAGCGCGGCGGGCTTCCGCGGCTACCTGGAGTCGGCCGGGACCACCGGTGAGATCACCGTGCACGACAGCGCGGAGTCGTTGATCCGGGGCAGCGACCTGGTCGTGTTCGCCACCGTCTCCGGTGAGCCGCACGTGCACGACCCGGCTTGGTTCGAGCACAACCCACTGGTGCTGCACGTGTCCCTGCGCGACCTGTCGCCGGAGATCATCCTGGCCTCGACCAACGTGGTCGACGACGTGGAGCACTGCCTGAAGGCCAACACCTCCCCGCACCTGGCCGAGCAGCGGACCGGCAACCGGGACTTCCTGGACGGCACCCTGGCCCAGGTCATGTCCGGCGAGGTGACCGTGCCCGCGGACAGGCCGGTGGTCTTCTCCCCGTTCGGCCTTGGCGTGCTGGACCTGGCCGTGGGCAAGTACGTCTACGACGAGATCACCCGCGACGGTGGGCTGAACGTGGTCGAGGACTTCTTCCACGAACTGCGCCGCTACGGCTGAGGGGGCACGCGTGCCAGTCATCACCGCTCCCCAGGACTTCAACACCGACGACCTGTACGTGGACCTGAAGCCGGTCTTCGAGCGCGCGCTGTACCTCAAGTGCGAGGGCTTCAACTTCGCCGGTTCGATCAAGCTCAAGGCGGCGGCCGAGATGGTCGCCGCCGCCGAGCGCAGCGGTGCGCTGCAACCGGGTTCGGTGCTGGTGGAGTCCTCCTCGGGCAACCTGGGCGTGGCCCTGGCCATGATCGCGGCCAGCAAGGGCTACGGCTTCCTGTGCGTCACCGACTCGCGCTGCAACCTGTCCACCCGGCGGCTGATGGAGGCGCTGGGCAGCCAGGTGCACATCATCAGCGAGCCCGACGCCACCGGCGGCTTCCTGGGCGCCCGCATCGGCTACGTGCAGGCGCTGTGCGCGGCCGATGACCGGTACGTGTGGCTCAACCAGTACCGCAACCCGAACAACTGGCGGGCGCACCACCGCAGGACCGCGCCCGCCATCGCCAGGGCCTTCCCCAAGCTGGACGTGCTGTTCGTCGGGGCGGGCACCACCGGCACCCTGATGGGCTGCGCCCGCTGGTTCCGCGAGTGGCACCGGCCGGTGCGCGTGGTCGCGGTGGACAGCGTGGGCTCGGTGACCTTCGGCGGACCGCCCGGCCGCCGCATGATCCCCGGCCTGGGCACCAGCGTGCGGCCCGCCCTGCTGGAGGAGTCCTATGTGGACGAGGTCGTGCTGGTGGAGGAGGCGGACACGATCCGCGCCTGCCACCGGCTGGCCCGCCGCGGCTTCCTGTTCGGCGGCTCCACCGGCACGGTGGTCAGCGGGGCCATGTCCTGGCTGGCCGAGCACGGCCACGAGCGGCTCACCTCGGTGGCCATCGCCCCCGACCTGGGCGAGCGCTACCTGGACACGGTCTACCAGAGCAACTGGCTGCACGACCTGTACGGGGAGGACGTGCTCGGTGCCGAGCAGCTGACCACCGGGCGGACCCGGTGATCCGCTCCGAGGGCCTGGTCAAGCGCTTCGGCGCGGCCACCGCCGTGAACGGGGTCGACCTGGAGGTGCCCACCGGCACGGTGCTCGGCCTGCTCGGCCCGAACGGGGCGGGCAAGACCACCACGGTGCGCATGCTCACCACGCTGGTCCGCCCCGACGGCGGGCGGGCCAGCGTGCACGGGTTCGACGTGGTGCGCGAGCCGCACCAGGTGCGCAGCCTGATCGGGCTCACCGGCCAGTACGCCACCGTGGACGAGGGCATCTCCGGCCGGGAGAACCTGTACCTGATCGGCCGGCTGCTCGACCTGTCCCGCAAGGGCGCCCGGCAGCGCGCCGAGCAGCTGCTGGAGCGGTTCGACCTGGTCGCCGCCGGTGGGCGCCAGGTGCGAACCTATTCCGGCGGCATGCGGCGGCGGCTGGACCTGGCCGCCAGCCTGGTGGGCGAGCCCGCGGTGCTGTTCCTGGACGAGCCGACCACCGGGCTGGACCCGCGCAGCCGCAACGGCCTGTGGGACGAGGTGCGCGCGCTGGTGGCCAACGGGGCCACCGTGCTGCTCACCACGCAGTACATGGAGGAGGCCGAGGCGCTGGCCGACCGCGTGGTGGTGATCGACGGCGGCCGGGTGGTCGCCGCCGGTTTCACGGAGGAGCTGCGCGCCAGGGTCGGCGGCCAGGTGCTGCACGTGCGGCCCGCCCGGGTGCACGACGTGCCCTCGGTGGCCCGGGTGCTGGCCTACGCGGGGCTGGGCGTTGCCGCGGTCGATGCCGGGGACGAGCTGGTGCGCCTGCCCGTGTCCGGACCGGACGCGCTGACCACCGCGGTCAGTGCGCTGGGCCGCTCGGGGCTGTCCATCGCCTCGGTGGACACCAGGGTGCCCAGCCTGGACGAGGTGTTCCTGACCCTCACCGGAACCGAGCGGAGTGGATCATGACCACGGTGGTGCAGGCCCCAGTGGGCCCGGTGCGGGCCCGGATCGGCCCGCGTGCGGTGCTGCGGCACTCGCTGGCCATCACCCGGCGCAACCTGGTGCAGGTCCGCAACGACCCCGGCCAGCTGCTGGACGCCACGCTGATGCCGATGATCTTCACCTTGATCTTCGTCTACGTGTTCGGCGGGGCGATCGCCACCGACCAGCACTCCTACCTGCAGTACCTGATGCCCGGCATCATGGTGCAGACCCTGGCATTCGCCTCGCGGGCCACCGGCATCGGGCTGAGCACCGACTTCGGCAACGGCCTGATGGACCGGTTCCGCGCGCTGCCCATCGCGCGCTCGGCCGTGCTCACCGGTCGGGTGCTGGCCGACCTGTGCCGCCTGCTGCTTGGCCAGCTGGTGATGCTGGTCTTCGCGCTGGTCATCGGCTTCCGGGTGCAGACCGGCCCGTTGGAGGTGCTCGGCGCCCTGCTGGTGCTGGTGCTCTACGGGTTCGCGCTGTGCTGGGTCTCGGCCTTCATCGGGCTGGTGGTACGCAGCCCGCAGACCGTGCAGACCGTGGGCTTCCTGTGGACCATCCCGTTGCAGTTCGGCAGCTCGATGTTCGTGCCCACCGCCACCATGCCCGGCTGGCTGCGCGCGTTCTCCTCGGTCAACCCCACCACGCTGGTCACCGATACCTGTCGCGCCCTGTTGAACGGCGGGCCGGTTGTGACCAATCTCGCGGGTGCGCTGGGCTGGTCACTCGGCTTGGTGCTCGTGTTCGTCCCGCTCTCGGTCTGGCACTACAGGCGCCGCACGTGAAGTGAATTCCGTGTTCGGGCGTGTCGCATATCTCCCGGTCATTTCGTCTCGTTATCGAAATCCTTTTCACAGGCTGTGACCTCGCCGCTAGCAGGGGCTCCCAGGCCCGTCAACCCAGGTGCAGCAACATGCACGAGGTATCTCAGTCACAGCAGGTGTGTGGCGGCGAACGTTCGGTGACGTTTCCTGTGTATTAACAGGGGGGCCGGGCGTGACCATTGTGAGTCGTGGTTGACTTCGTTCACCGGTGGAACCGTCACGACGAGTGGGGACTCGAAGGGGAAACCGGAACGAGGCGTTTACCGATTCATTCCGTGGACCGGCTGGGGGGTCGATGGACTTGTTGTACTTCCGTGTGCTCGGACCGCTTGAGGTCCGGTTGGGCGAGCGTCGTGTCTCGGTGGGGGGACCACGGCAGCGCGCGATCCTGGCCATGCTGGCGCTGGCACCGGGACGGGTCGTCCCGGTGGACGCGCTGGTGGAGGCCGTGTGGCAGGGCCGCCCGCCCGCCACCGCGCGAACCCAGGTGGCGATCTGCGTCGCCGGGCTGCGCAAGACCTTCAAGGAGCACGGCGTGGACGAGGAGGTGATCAGCACCTCCCCGCCCGGCTACCTGCTGCGCGCCGAGGGGCACCGGGTGGACGCGGTGGAGTTCGCCGAGGCCGTGGAGAGTGCGACGACCGCCGCCGCGGCCGGTGAGGTGGCCGAGGCCGCCTGGCGGCTGGACACCGCGCTGAAACTGTGGCGCGGGGCCGCGCTGGCGGGCATCTCCGGCCACGCCGTGGAGATCGAGGCGGCCCGGCTGGAGGAACAGCGGCTGACCGCCTACGAGCAGCAGGCCGCCCTGCGCCTGGAACTGGGCCAGCACCGCGACCTGGTCGGCGAGCTGAGCACCCTCGTGCGCGAGCACCCGCTGCGCGAGCAGGCCAGGGCCCAGCTGATGCTGGCCCAGTACCGGTCCGGGCTGCGGGCCGAGGCGCTGTCCACCTTCCTGGAGGGCAGACGGCTGTCCATCGAGGAGTTCGGCCTGGAACTGGGCCCGGTGCTGCGCGAGATGCACGCCGCGATCCTGCGGGACGACCCCGCGCTCACCAGGCAGCCGCGGGCCAGGGCCGTGGTGCCCGCGCAACTGCCCGGCGAGGTGTACGGCTTCACCGGGCGTGAGCCCGAGGTGCGCGCGCTGGACCGGCTGCTCGACGCGGCGCCGGGCACGCCCACCACGGCACTGATCACCGGGGGCACCGGCCTTGGCAAGACCGGGCTCGCCGTGCACTGGGCGCGGCGGGCGGCCGGGCACTACCCCGACGGGCAGCTGTTCGCGGACCTGGACAGCCCGGTGGCCGAGGTGCTCAGCGGCTTCCTGCGCGCACTGGGCGTGCCCGAGGACCGCGTGCCCGCCGAGACCGCGGAGCGCTCCGCCCTGCTGCGCAGCACGCTCAAGGGTCGCAAGGTGTTGCTGGTACTGGACAACGCGAGCTCCTTCGAGCAGATCAGCCCGCTGCTGCCGGGAAGTTCGGGCTGCTGCGTGCTGGTCACCAGCCGCGTCCAGCTCTACGGGCTGCTCGGCCAGCACCACGCACTGCACCTGCGACTGGACCGGCTGGCCGAACCCGACGCGGTCCGCCTGCTCGGCGCCGTGGCCGGTCCGGCCCGCGTGGCCGCCGACCCCGGGCACGCCCGCAGGCTCGCCCGCCTGTGCGACCGCACCCCGCTGGCCCTGCGCATCGCGGGCGCCCGGCTGGCCGCCAAGCCGCACTGGACCGTGCGGCACCTGGCGGACCGGCTCACCGAGGACAGCCGCCGACTGGACGAGCTGAGCACCGGCGAGTTGGACCTGCGCGCGGGTTTCGCCGCGAGCTGCCGTGCCCTGACCGAGGCGGAATCGGTGCTGCTGCGCCGGTTGAGCCTGCTCGCGGTGCCCGACGTGTCCGCATGGGTGGGCGCCGCGCTGCTGGACACCGGCCTGACCCGTGCCGAGAAGCTGATGGAGCGGTTGGTGGACCGCCAGCTGTTGCAGGTCGTCGGCACCTACGCGCGCGGCGGGGTCCGATACCGGGTTCCCGAGCTGCTTCGCTTGTACGCCAAGGAGTTGTGCGAGCGCCACGACTCCGAGGCCGAACGCGAGGCGGCCTGCGCGCGGGCCTACTCCGGCTGGCTGGCCCTGGCGCTGGCCGCGCTGCACCGGGAGCGGCTGCCCGAGGTCGGCTGGTCCCCGGAGCCCGAGCAGCTCGCCGAGCTGGTGCGCGACCCGCAGCTGTGGTTCGAGCTGGAGCGGGTGCCGATCTTCTCGGTGATCCACCAGGCGGAGCTGGCCGGGCTGGCCCCGATCGCCGAGGCGCTGGCGGCGGTGGCCCTGCCCCAGTTCGTGGGCGACGTGCCGGAGCAGCCAGCCCCGGCACGCGATCGCCGCACAGGGTTGATCACCACGGGCGCACGATGACCGCCGTCAACGAGTTCGCGGGCAGGGTGCGGGTCGTGGCCACCGGCCCCGGCTCGCGCCTGCTCTGCACCGAGCTGGCCGCGGTGCTGAGCACGGTGGCGCCGGGCAGCAGGCGGGGCAGGTCCAGCCGGACCTGGTGCGCCGCGGTCTGATCCTTGTTGATCAGCACCACGGCGATGCTGCCGTCGGGTCGGCGCACCGCGTGCGCGTCCACCCCGGTGCTGCTGGAACTGGTCGCCAGCAGGTCGCTGCACGGCTGTGCGGCCTCGGTGAGCAACTGCATGCCGTAGTACGGGGCGAAAGGCTTGCTGCTGCTGGAAAGCAGGCCCAGGTCCGCGGTGTCGCTGCCACCGTTGTGCAGGGCCCACCAGTTCACCGACTCCACCCCGCTCTCGAACTGGGTGAGCACGTCATCGGCCAGGTACAGCGCGTTCTGCTCGCTGATCTGCGCCGCGGCGGGCCAGGTCGCGGAGTTCGTCTCGCCCACGACGATCTTCGTGGCCCTGCCCGCGGTCTGGTCCACCAGCCCGCGCAGGGTGCTGATCACCGGCTTGATCAGGCCGATGCCCGCGAAGAAGTCGCTCTGCTGGCCGAACGGGTAGGAGTGCACGTCGACGAAGTCCGCGGCCGAGCCGACCGTGGACAGCACGGTCTTGTCCCAGTCCCACAGCGCGGTGCCCTCTCGCGCGGGGATGACCTCCACACCGATCCGGATCGTGGGGTCCACCGCCTTCATCGCCCTGGCGTAGTCCAGCACCGCCCGCCCGTAGGCCGCGGGCGACTTGTCGGCGTGCGCGTCGGGTTCGACGTTGAACGGGTAGGTGTTCTGGATCCCGCCGTTGAGGTAGACCTCCTCGCCGACGATCCAGTCCCGCACTCCGTAGTGCTGGGTCCGGTTGGCGTAGCGCACCCAGTCGGCGGCCTCCTGGGCCGTGCCCGTGCCGTAGTTGACGTGCACGCTCGTGGTCGCACCGGAACGGCGGGCCACCTGCTCGAACTGGTCGAAACTGAAGTGCGACCCCAGCCCGGTGTAGTCCAGGCCGTGCGCCTTGTGCTCCTCGGCGAGCGGGTCGGGGGAGAGCGTGCCGTCCCTCCAGTGGAACAGGTCGCTCACCCCGCCCCCGTTGAACTCCAGGTTGCGGATGCCCGCCCGCCGGATCAGCCCCGGCACCTGGGGGTCCAGCAGGTGGTCGTTCCACAGCGGGGTGTTCGCCCCGATCGAGCCGATGTGGCCGGTCTTCTGGTCGGCGTGCACGGTGACGAGGTCGGGGCCGGCGGTGTCGGCCCGGGCCACACCCGCCAGCGCGCAGGACAGCACGAGGACCGTGCCGGTGACTGTGCTCATTCGCATGGCGCCCAGCCTGGTGCTGGTCCCGGGTGCGACCGTGTGCCGTTCCGCCGAAGTCGCTCACGACGAATGTCATGGTGCCGGCCACCAACCCCGCGAGTCCCGCTCTGGGGAGCGCGAGTCCCGCCTGGGGGAGCGCGAGTCCCGCGCTGGGGAATGTGAGTCCCGCTCAGCGGATCGACTTGGGCCCGAGGACGTGCGCCCCCAACGCGGTGACCCTGGCTCGCAGTCCGCGATCGGCCGTGACCACGTAGGTCCGTCGCGGCGCGTGCTCCCGGACCAGGTCCACGATGCGGTCGTCACCTTCCCCCGGCGCGGCGATGACCCGCACCGTGGGCGAGCCCGCGACCCGGCTTGCCTTGCCCTCCACCACAAGCACCACCTCGACCGGCGCCCCCGTCTCGGGCAGCCCGCGCTCGGACAGGTCGGCGATGCGGTCGCGCAACCGCTCCGTCGCGGCGGCACGGTCCCGCCACCAGCCGTCGGGCACGGACCCGACCACGTTGGCCGCGTCGATCACCAGCAAGGGGTCCACGCCTGGCAGGGTAGCCCGACCGGGGAACGGGTTCACCGGTCACCGAAGGCGGGCCGGTTTGCTTGTCTCGTCCTGATTGTGATTCGCGTGGTGAAGTAATTGTTCCTCAGGTTTCGCGCGCCCTAGTTGACCGATGTTGCGATGTCAAGCGTTCGCATGGAACTACGTTCCGTCACTGGAGCGGTGTGGGGTGTCCCCCGAATGCCGTTCAACCCCGGGTTGACTCGCCTGAAGCACGTACGTAGCATCCAATTGCGAAATGTGGAACCATTTCCGCTGGGGGGTTGTGGTGACTGTTGATCAATGCAGCGCGCTCACAGGTCGTGTGGGTGGTGCTGAGTACTTCCGATTTCGCGAACATCATCATTTTCGGCCGGAGTCGATCATCGATGTGTTGCGTGGCCGGGTGGCCGGTGTGGTGTTCCGCGGCGTTGTTCCCGCGCGGACCTGCGCACTGCTGGCCGAGAGGTTCTGGGCGAGTCCGGCGCGCAGGGCGCGCGGCACGGACGCACCGGGCTACTACCTGGGGGCGTACCACTACCACAAGACCACCGAGGACTACCTCGCGGAGACCGCCGAGTTCCGCGGCGCGCTCGACGCCGTGCTCGACATGCCCGACGACCCGCTGACCAGGCTGAACCAGGGGTTGTCCGAGGCGCTGGCCGCCGAGGGGGTCCAGTTCAGGCTCGCCAGCCACGGGGGGCGCGAGGCGAGCCGGGCGATCATGCGGTCCTGGCACGGGCAGAGCGAGTACGCGCTGGCCCCGCACGAGGACCTGGGGCAGTGCACCGAACCCAAGCAGGCGGACTTCGAGATCCAGCGCGCCGCCGAGCACCAGATCGTGGCGCTGAACATGTGCCTGGACAACGGTGCTGGTGGCAGGCTCGCGGTGTGGAACATCCGGCCCGACGAGGCCAGCAGGCACCGGCTCGGGCTGCACTACACCGGCTCGCCCTACCCCCTGGACTCGCTGGCGGGGATCGAGGTGGCCTGGCTGGAGGTCCACCCCGGTGACGTGTACCTGTTCAACGGGGCGCACGTGCACGCCGTCGAACCGGAAACCAGTGTCGAAACCCGCAGAATCACTCTTTCCGGAATCCTCGGGTTCATCGACGAAAACACCGTGGTTTCCTGGACCTGATTGATTCTCGCTGTCGGCGTGGCCGTACTTGTCGCATGGACGGGATCGCGCGCGATCCCGGCTGCGTCGCTGACGCGCGCGCGTGCTGAACGCTACCCGTGAAATCGGCGCCCGTGTGCGCCCGGAATCACCAGTGCGGTAGTTCGGCGCGCCCGGAACACGATGCTCCGCTCGCCGCGGACACGATCTGTCGAGGTATCACCGATGACGCTGACCTCAAAACCGTTCACGCTGTCAATCGTTGTCAACAACTACTATCGCTGCATCGACCACGGCGATGTGCCCGCCGCCCTGTCCTGTTTCGCCGCGAACGCGGTGTACCGGCGGCCGGGCTACGAGGCCCTCACCGGCCTGGCCTCGATCGAGCAGTACTACCACCGCACCCGGATCATCGGCGCCGGGCGGCACACCATCGAATCGCTGATCGAGGGCGAGGACGAGGTGGCCGTGCGCGGCAGCCTCGTCGGGCGCTCCCGCGAGGGCCTGCCGCTGGACGTGCGGTTCGCGGACTTCTGGCGCTTCCGCGAACTGCTCGTGGTCGAGCGCAACACCTACTTCGACGCCGCCGCGGTCTGAGCACCGAGCCGACCCGTACCGAGGAGCCCACGATGACACTGCCCGCCGTTGGCAAGCAGTTGGAGACCGTCGCACCCGGTGGGCGGGGACCGGTGCTGTTGAGAGGACCGGGCCGCGGCGCCGAGTCCTTCGCCTGGCTGCGGGACAACCGCCAGGCCCTCGACGAACTGGTGAGCAGCCACGGCGGCGTGCTGCTGCGCGACTTCGGGTTCAGCTCCGTGTCGGACTTCAACAAGGCCGTGCAGCTGATCAGCCCCCAGCTGCTGGACTACGTCAACCGCTCCACCCCGCGCACCAAGCTGGGCGGCAAGCTCTACACCGCCACCGAGTACCCGGCGGACAAGAGCATCCCGATGCACAACGAGAGCTCCTACGCCGACGTGTGGCCGAGCAAGATCTTCTTCTACAGCGCCGTGGTCGCCGAGACCGGTGGCCACACCCCGGTCGCCGACAGCAGGCTGGTGTACCGGCGGATCGATCCCGAGGTGCGGCAGGCCTTCGAGCGCCTGGGCGTGCTCTACGTGCGCAACTACACCGCGGGCGTCGACCTGAGCTGGCAGGAGGTCTTCCAGACCGACCAGCGCGCGGCCGTGGAGCAGTTCTGCGCCGAGCACGGCATCCAGGCGAGCTGGGGCGGCGGAAGGCCGGAACTGACCACGCGGCAACGCTGTCAGGCCACGCTCGTGCACCCGTCCACATCGGACACCGTGTGGTTCAACCAGGCGCACCTGTTCCACCTGTCGGCGCTCGCGGTCGACGAGCAGCGCTCGCTGACCGACGAACTGGGGGTGGACAACGTGCCGCGCAATGCGTTCTATGGGGACGGGACCGCCATCGAGCTCGACGTGCTCGAGCACATCCGTTCCGCCTACGAGCAGGAGAAGGTCGTGTTCCCCTGGGAGCGCGGCGACATCATGCTGCTCGACAACCTCCTGTTCGCCCACGGCCGCACCCCGTTCACGGGGGCCCGCAAGGTCGTCGTGGCGATGGGATGACCTCGTCCACCGCACCCGTCCGCTCCTACTGAGGGGAACGCTCCATGACCAGCACCGGCCAGGTCGGCTCGCAGCAGCCCGTTGTGAACTCCTACAACGGGTGGGACCCGCTCGAGGAGGTCATCGTCGGCAACGCCTACGGCGCGGCCAAGGCGGGGTTCGAGCCGGCGTTCAACCCCTACCTGCGGGATCCGAGCGCACGCACCCGCGAGGGCTACCCGCGCGCGGAGAAGGACATCGAGGCGGCGCAGGCGCAGCTGGACAACTTCGCGAAGGTCATGCAGGACCGGGGCATCACCGTGCACCGCCCGACCCGCACGGACTACTGGACCCCGGTCAAGACCCCGGACTTCGAGGTGAAGGGGCAGAACGCCAGCGCCTGCCCGCGCGACGTGCTGCTGGTGGTCGGTGACCAGATCATCGAGGCCACGATGGGCCAGCGGGTCCGGTTCTTCGAGTACCTGGCCTACCGCGAGCTGGTGAAGGACTACTTCAACCGTGGCGCGCGCTGGGTGGCCGCGCCCAAGCCCTCGATGTCCGATGCCATGTACACCAAGGACTACTCCACCATCGAGTTGCCCTTCGACGCCGACACCCACCCGGCGCTGACCGAGTTCGAGCCCTGCTTCGACGCGGCCAGCTTCTCCCGCATCGGCAGGGACATCTTCTACCAGCCCGACATCGTCACCAACGACTTCGGCGCCCGCTGGCTGGCCAGGCAGCTCGGTCCGGAGTTCCGCATCCACCGCGCCCGGTTCAAGGACCCGCACCCGCAGCACATCGACGCCACGATGGTGCCGCTGCGGCCCGGTCTGGTGATGATGAACCCGGAGCGCCCCGCCGTGGACGACACCGTGCGGCTGTTCAAGGACAACGGCTGGGAGATCGTGGACGCGGTGCCCTCGGTCACCGACACGATCCCGCGCCCCGACGAGGTCAGCAACTGGATCTCGATGAACATGTTCAACCTGGACGAGCAGACCATCATCTGCGAGGAGCAGGAAGAACCGATGATCAAGCTGCTGGAGACCCTCGGCTTCTCCGTGATCGCGCTGCCCTTCCGGGACGTCTACTCCTTCGGTGGCAGCTTCCACTGCTGCACCCTCGACGTCCGCCGCCGCGGCGGCCTGCGGTCCTACTTCCCCAAGCTGGACGGCTGAGCCCGACCCGATCCGCTGTGCCGAGTCCCCACGTCCCTGGGTGACGCCAGTCCCCGAACCAGGAAGGTCCGCAGATGTCGCTCACCCCGCAGGACCAGGCCGACCTCGAGGCGTGGAACCGCACGCAGGTGCAGCACCCCGTGCACAGGACGGTCCACCAGCTCATCGCCGAGCAGGCGCGGGAGCGGCCCGAGGCCATCGCGATCACCTGTGGTGGCAGGGAGTTGACCTACCGGGAGCTGGACGAGCGCAGTGACCGGCTCGCCGCGCTGCTGCGCCAGCGGTACGGGGTCGGACCGGACGCACTGGTCGCGCTGGTGCAGGACCGCGGCGAGCACGTGCTGATCAGCATGGTCGCGGTGCTCAAGGCGGGCGGGGCCTACGTGCCGATCGACCCCGGCACCCCGGACGAGCGGCTGGGCTTCGTGCTCGGCGACACCGGGGCGGCGGTGGCCCTGACGGGCCGGGAGCACGCCGGGCGGGTGACTCGTCTGTCCACAATGGACGTGTTCGCGGTGGACGGCCCGGAGGCGGAGCTGGTGCTGGCCGACCAGCCCGCCACCGGGCCGGACTCGCCGTGCGCGGCGGAGAACCTGGCCTACGTCATCTACACCTCGGGCACGACCGGGCGGCCCAAGGGGGTGATGATCGAGCACCGCACCGCGGTGAACTACATCTGCAACGTGGCGAACCGGATCGGACTGTCCACTGAGGACATCTGCGATTACTCGACCAACCTCAGCTTCGACCTTACCGTGACCACGACCCTGGCCTGCCTCGCGCTGGGCGGCCGGGTCGCGGTCTACCAGGGGCCGGTGCAGGACCTGGACGCCTACCGGGCGCACCTGGTCGAGGCCGGGGTCACCTTCGCCAAGCTCACCCCCAGCTACTTCGGGCTGCTGGCCGACTCGGTGCACCAGACCGAGCTGCGCCGGGTGGTCCTCGGTGGCGAGAAGATGGGCCGCGGGGTGCTGCGCAGGATCAGGAAGCGGCCGGAGCAGGCGTTGGTGGTGCTCGACGAGTACGGGCCGACCGAGGCCACCGTGGGGACCTGCCTGAGCGTGGTGTACCCCTCCTCCGGCGCGGAGCCCAACATCGGCCGCCTGTACGGCAACGTCACCGGCTACGTGGTCGACGAGCAGGGCGCGCTGCTGCCCGTTGGCGCGGTCGGCGAGCTGTGCATCGGCGGCGCGGGGCTGGCCAGGGGCTACCTCAACCTGCCCGAGCTGACGGGGCAGCGGTTCACCGACAACCCGTTCCGCACCGAGCAGGAGCGGCTGGCTGGCGGCAACGAGCGGATCTACCACACCGGGGACCTCGTGCGCTGGCTGCCCGGCGGCGAGCTGGAGTACCTCGGGCGCAACGACGACCAGGTCAAGATCCGCGGCTACCGGGTGGAACTGAGCGAGGTCGGCGAGGCCGTCGAGCAGCACGGCGACGTGGAGCAGGCGGTGGTGCTCGCGCTGACCGAGGGCGCCGAGAAGCAGGTCAAGAGCCTGGTCGCCTACGTGGTGGCCGGGGAGTTCGGCTGTTCGGACGCCGAACTCGACGAGTTCCTGGCCCAGTCACTGCCCGAGTACATGGTGCCCAGCGCCTACGTGTTCCTCGACGCCCTGCCGCTGACCGCCAACGGCAAGGTCGACCGGGCCGCGCTGCCCAAGCCTCGGCTGAACCCGATCGACAGCTACGTGGCACCGCGCACGGGGCTGGAGAACACCGTGCACGAGGTGTGGTCGGAACTGCTCAACACCGGTGACCGCAAGTTCGGCGTCACCGACGACTTCTTCAAGCTGGGCGGCGACAGCATCGTGGCCATCCAGCTGCTGAGCAGGCTGCGGCAGCGGCTGGGCGTGCACATCCCGGTCGACGAGGTGCTCAACCGCAACACGATCGAGAAGCAGTGCGACTTCCTGGCGACCCGCCAGCCGGGCGGCGGGCACGGGGACGGACCGGTCCGCACCGAGACGGGCGCATTGACCGGCCCCGCACCACTGTTGCCGATCCAGCAGTGGTTCTTCGACAACGACTTCGCCCGCCCCGACCACTGGAACCAGGCCTTCCTGGTCGCCACGCCGGAACTGGACCTCGACCGCCTGCGGGCCGCCGTGCGGGCACTGGGCGAGCACCACGCGGGGTTCCGGCTCAGGTACCGGCGTGACGAGCAGTACTACGCCGGGGACTTCACGCCCACCGAGCTGGTGGTCGGCACCAGCGAGGACCTCACCGAGCTGCTGACGGCTTGGCAGGGCGACTTCGACCTGGCCGAGGGCCCGGTGTACCGGGTGGGCTACGTGAGCGGTTTCGCCGACGGCACCGCGCGCGTCCTGATCGCCTGTCACCACTTGGTGGTGGACGCGGTCAGCTGGCGCATCCTCGCCGAGGACCTGCGCGCGTTCTACCACGGGGAGCAGCCCGCGGCGCAGGCCAGCAGCTACCGGCAGTGGGCGCTGGCGGTGGCCGAGTACCCCACGCGCAACCCTGCCGAGCAGGACTACTGGGCCGGGGTGGACGAGGAGTTCGCGCGTGGGGGTGATGCGGCGCTGCGGGCGTTGGTGCACAGCGAGGACACCAGGACCGTGGCCGGGTTCGAGCTGGACCGCGAGATCACCGGCAAGCTGATCAGCGGCAGCAACCACGCCCACCACACGCAGATCAACGACATCCTGCTGACCGCCTTCGCGCACGCGCTGGCCGAGGTGACCGGACAGCGGGTCAACCACGTCATCCTGGAGGGGCACGGCCGGGAGGAGATCGACCCCGGGCTGGACGTGTCCCGCACGGTCGGCTGGTTCACCACCATGTTCCCGGTCCGCCTCGAAGCGCGGCCCGACCCGCAGGACAGCCTGCGGACGATCAAGGAGACCCTGCGGGCCGTCCCGGCCAAGGGCATCGGCTACGGGCCCTGCCGCGGCTACGACAGCTCCCGGCTGCCGCGGATCAACTTCAACTACCTGGGCCAGTTCGGCGCGGACGACCCGGCCGACGCGCGGGCCTGGCGGATCACCAGGGAACCCGCCGGCCAGGCCGTGCACCCGGACAACCGGGACGGCAACATCATGACCATCAACGGCATGGTGCTCGACGGCAGGCTGAGCTTCACCATCGTCAACAAGCTCGGCACCGAGACCGGGCAGCTGGTCGCCGACCGGTTCCGGCAGGCGCTGGTCGCACTGGTCGAGGACCTGGCCGCGGCCGACCGCGGGTACCTCACACCGTCCGATGTGGACCACGTGGTCTCGGCGGAGTACCTGGACGAGATCCAGCGCGAGCGCGAGGTGGAGGGTGTCCACCTGGCCAACAGCCTGCAACAGGGCTTCATCTACCAGGCGGTGACCCAGGGGCGGTTCGACGACGCCTACACGGTGCAGACCACCTGGAGCTACCACGTCGGCATGGACGTGGCCGCCCTGCACGAGGCCTGGCGGTGCGCGCAGCGCCGGTTCGCCAGCCTGCGGCTGCGCTTCGGCTGGCAGGAGGACCTGGTCCAGATCATCGACGTGCGGGGCAGCCTGGACTGGACCCTGCTCGACCACAGCGCGCAGTCCCCGGCCGAGCAGGAGGCCTCGCTGCGCGCACTGCTCGACGCCGACCGCGCCAAGCCCTACGACCTCGCCGCGGGCTCGCTGTTCCGGGTGTACCTGGTCAAGCGGCACGACCAGCACCTGACCTGCCTGTTCAGCAGCCACCACGCGATCCTGGACGGCTGGAGCAACACGGTCCTGTTCAACTACGTGCACGAGGCGTACCAGGACCTGGTCGAGGGCAGGCCGGTGGACTCCTCGCCCGACTACGGCTACGCGGCGGGCCAGCGGTACCTGCAACGCCACCGCGGCGAGCACGCCGGGTTCTGGCGCGACTACCTGGCCGGGCACGAGCAGCGCATGGACCTGCAGGGGCTGCTGACCCCGCAGGCGCGCGCCCAGGGCGTGCAGGTGGAGCAGACCCGGTACACGCGGCGCATGCGGGAGATCAGCTTCCAGGTGGCCGAGGAGCGGCACGGCGCGCTCAAGCGGCTCACCCAGGAGTCGGGCACCACCGCCAACGCGCTGTTCCTGCACCTGTGGCACCAGGTGCTGCGCGCCTACGGCGGCAGCACGCAGACGATCTCCGGCCTGGTGCTGTCCGGGCGCGGCATCCCGGTCAACGACATCGAGAACTCGGTCGGCCTGTTCATCAACACGCTGCCGCTGGTGGTCGACCACACCGAGCCCGCCGAGACGGTGCTGGCCGACATCAGGGCGATCCAGCGGCAGATCAACGAGTTCAACGCGCACAGCGCCGCGGAGCTGGCCGGGCTGCACGAGGGCAGCGGGCGGTTGTTCGACACGCTGTTCATCTACGAGAACTGGCCCAAGCTGGCGCAGGACGGCTGGCAGGCCCGGCTGCGGACGAGCTTCGACGGGGAGTACGAGAAGCTGGACTACCCGCTCGCGGCGATCGTGTCGGAGACCCCGGCGGCGATCGACTTCCGGCTCAGCTACGCCGAGGAGCTGTTCGACCGCACCTACGTGGAGCAGATGCTCGCCGTGCAGCGGCACCTGCTCGACCAGGTGCTGGCCGAGGCCGAGCGCCCGACCGCGGACCTGGCGCTGCTGGACGCCGACGGCCTGGCGCGGGTCGAGGCCGCGCTCGCCCCGCCCGCGGCCGAACCGGCCACCGAGCTGTCCTTCCCCGAGCGGTTCCTCGCCCAGGCCACGCTTACCCCCGAGCGCGTTGCCGTGACCTGCGGTGACCGGGCCCTGACCTACCTGGAACTGGAGCGGCGCGCCGAGCGCCTGGCCGGTCTGCTGCTGGCCGAGCACGGCGTGCGGCGGGGCGAGTTGGTCGTGCTGTGCATGGACAAGGGGCTCGACCTGATCGTGTCGATGCTCGCGGTGATGAAGGCGGGCGCCGCCTACGTGCCGCTGGACCCGAGCTACCCGGCCGACCGGATCGCGCACGTGCTCGCCGACACCGGGACCCGGGTCGTGCTCACCACCGGCGCGCACCTGGGCCGGTTCCCGGTCGCCGTGGACGTGGCCGCTCTCGGTGCGGTCGCGGACCGCGCGATCGACCGCGAGCCGGTCAGCGGCTCCGACCTGGCGTACGTGCTCTACACCTCGGGCACCACCGGTCTGCCCAAGGGCGTGATGGTGGAGCACGGGTCGTTCTGCGCGCTGCTGGACGCGGTGCGGCAGCGGCACTTCGCCGAACACGACCAGGTCAGCACCTGCGCGCTGACCAACCACGTGTTCGACATCTTCGGCCTGGAGTACGGGCTGCCGCTGATCACCGGCGGGCGGGTGGACCTGGCCACCGACCTGCCCGAGATCCTGGACTGCCGGGACCTGGACTTCGTGCAGGTCACGCCGAGCGTCTGCGATGTGCTGCTGGAGCGGCTGACCGGTACCGAGTCGACCCTCCTGCTGGTCGGCGGCGAGCGGTTGAGTCGGGAACTGCTCGACCGGGCGCTGGCCCGCGGCCTGGACGTGGTCAACGTCTACGGGCCCACCGAGACGACGATCTGGTCCACCTCCAGGCTTTACCGGCACCGCGAGGCCGACACCGGCCAGGGCGTGGGCCTCGGCCTGCCGCTGGCGGGGGAGACCGCGCACGTGCTGGACGCGCACCTGCGCGCCGTGCCGGTGGGGGCGGTCGGTGAGCTGCTGATCGGCGGCGTGGGTCTGGCGCGCGGCTACCTCAACCAGCCGGAGCTGACCGCCGAGCGGTTCGTGCGGCGCGGCGCGCAGCGGCTCTACCGCACCGGCGACCTGGTTCGCCTGCGGGCCGACGGGGAGCTGGAGTACCTGGGCCGCAACGACTTCCAGGTCAAGATCCGCGGGCACCGGATCGAACTGGGCGAGGTGGAGGCCGCGCTGTCCCGCTGCGCGGGCGTGCGGCAGTGCGCGGTCGTGGCCAAGGGCCTCGGGCAGCCGGTGCTGGTCGGCTACTACGTGGCGGATCAGCACCTGGACCCGGCCGAGCTGGACCGGCAGCTGCGCCAGACCCTGCCCGGCCACATGGTGCCCGCCAGCTACGTGGCGCTGGACGAGCTCCCGCTGACCATCAGCGGCAAGCTGGACCGCAAGGCGCTGCCCGACCCGGCGCTGCCCGGTTCGCGCGCGGCTGCCCCGCCCCGCGGCGAGCTGGACGAGCGGCTGTGCGCGATCGTGGCGCGGCTGCTGGGCCGCGGCGTGGACGAGATCGGCATCGACGACGACTTCTTCCAGCTGGGCGGCAACAGCATCCTGTCGATCAAGCTGGTCGCGGCGGTGAACCGCGAGCTGAGCCTGCCGGTGACCGTCGAGTACCTGCTGCGGCACAGGACCGTGCGCGAGTTCGTGGACGAGCTGGGCGGCCGGGGCGGCGACCGGGCGATCACCCCGGCCCGCGCCGAACGCCCCGAGGACCAGGTGCTGTCCTTCGCCCAGGAGCGGCTGTGGTTCATCGAGAAGTTCGAGGGCGGCACGAACGCCTACAACCTGCCGCTGGTCTTCGCCGTCGACGACCGGGTGGACACCGCGGTCCTGGCCGAGGGCGTGGCCGATCTGGTGCGGCGGCACGAGATCCTGCGCACGCTCATCCGTGAGGGCGAGGACGGCAGCGGCTACCAGGTCGTGCTGGACCTGGACCAGGTCGACCTCGCGCTGGACCCGGTGCACGTCCCCGACCGCGCCGCCATGCACGAGCACATGCGCGAGCAGTCCCAGGGCGTGTTCGACCTGGCCACGCAGGCCCCGTTGCGGGTGCACCTCTACCAGTTGGCGGGCAGCGGCGAGCGGTACCTGTCCTTCGTGATCCACCACGTGGCCTTCGACGGCTGGTCCACCGACGTGGTGCTGGCGGACCTGACCTCGTTCTGCACCCGCACCGAGCGGACGGCCCCCGAACCGGACGTGCCGCCGTTGCAGTACCGGGACTTCGCCGCCTGGCAGCGTGATCACCTCACCGGGCAGCGCACCGAGGAGCTGCTGCGGTTCTGGCGGGACAAGCTCGCCGAGTTCGCCACCCTGGAGCTGGTCACCGACCACCCCCGGCCGGACAGCACCGACTACCGCGGCGCCAACCTGCACCTGGAGCTGGACGCCGAGGTGTCCGGCGCGCTGCGCGAGTTGGCCAAGCGCTTGCGGGTCAGCCTGTTCAGCCTGCTGCTCAGCGGTTACCACCTGACCCTGCGCTGCTTCGCCAACCAGGACGACGTGGTCGTCGGCGTGCCCTTCGCCAACCGGGACCACCCGCAGCTGGAACACCTGGTCGGCTTCTTCGTCAACACCCTGCCGCTGCGCTCGCGGGTCGAGCCGGGCAGCACGGTGCTGGACTACGTGCGGGCCACCGCCGCCGAGGTCCTGGAGGTGTTGCGGCACCAGGAACTTCCCTTCGAGCGGCTGGTCGACGGGCTGGACGTGCCCAGGGACACCAGCCGGCACCCGATCTTCCAGGTGGCCTTCGGGGTGCAGGGCTTCGGCGCCGCACCGCGCGGCACGCGGAGCGCGACGCCGGTGCTGCGGACCTCCGAGGAGACCGCGATGCTCTACACCGTCGCGCGGTTCGACCTGAGCATCTTCGTCGACGACTCGCGGGACCGGCTGCGCTGCGACCTGAACTACGCCACGAGTCTGTTCACCGAGTCCACGGCGGGCAGCTTCGGACAGACCTACCTGCACGTGCTGCGCCAGTTCGCCGGGCTCACCGAGGACGACCCGCTGCGCGTGGCGGACCTGACCTACCTGGACCAGGCGCGCCACCGCGAGATCGTGCACGGGTGGAGCGCCCCGCGCGCCGCGCACGACTCGGACGCGCTGCTGCACGAGCTGTTCGAGCAGCAGGCCAAGCGTCTGCCGGACAAGGACGCCCTGGTGTGGAAGGGGCGGCGGCTGACCTACCAGGACGTGGACGAGACGGCCAACCAGCTCGCCCACCACCTGCTCGCCGAGCCCGGGACCGGGCCGGGTGAACTGGTCCTGCTGTGCCTGGACCGCAGCGACCACATCGTCGTGTCGATCCTCGGCGTGCTCAAGGCCGGGTCGGGCTACGTGCCGGTGGACCCGAGCTACCCCGACGACCGGATCGCCTTCATCCTGGACGACACCGGGGCGCGCACGATCGTCACCAACCGCAGGCACGCGCAGCGGCTCACCGAGCTCGTGGCGCAGGTGCGACCGCCGGTCCGCGTGCTGGCCGTGGACGACCCGGCAGTGCAGGACCTGCTCGACGAGCAGCCGCTGCACACCCCGTCCACCGGGGTCACCAGCGCCGACACAGCCTACGTGCTGTTCACCTCGGGGACCACCGGCATGCCCAAGGGGGTGCCGCAGTCGCACGCCAACGTGGTCCGGCTCTTCCGCACCACCGAACTGGTCTACGACCTGCGCGAGGACGACGTGTGGACGCTGTTCCACAACTACGTCTTCGACTTCACCGTCTGGGAGCAGTGGGGCGCCTTCCTCTACGGCGGCCGGCTCGTGGTGCCGACCTTCGAGGAGACCCGCGACCCGAACCTGTTCCACGCGTTGTGCCGCCGCGAACGGGTCACCGTGCTGTGCCAGACCCCGACGGCCTTCTTCCAGTTCGCCGAGGTCGCGCTGGGCAAGGAGGAGGGGCAGCGGGTCGAGGACCTGCGCTACGTGTTCTTCGGCGGTGAGGCGCTCAACGTGCCGCTGCTCGCGCCCTGGTTCGCCCGCTACGACCACCGCAAGCCGCAGTTGGCCGCGGGCTACGGCACCACCGAGACCACGGTGTTCACCTGCGCCAAGCTGTACGACAACACCGACACCAGTTCCACCGACATCGGCCCGCTGCTGCCCGACGTCGCCGGGTACGTGCTCAACCCGCACCTGCGCCCGGTCCCGGTCGGCGCGGTGGGCGAGCTGTTCATCGGCGGCGAGGGACTGGCCCCCGGCTACCTGAACCGGCCGGAGCTGACCGAGCAGCGCTTCATTCCCAACCCGTTCGCCGCCAAAAACGAGGATGGCTCACCTCCGGTCCGCAACGACCGCCTGTACCGCAGCGGCGACCTGGTGCGCTGGCTGCCCGACCGCGGCCTGGAGTTCGTGGGCCGCAACGACCTCCAGGTCAAGGTGCGCGGTCACCGCATCGAGCTGGGCGAGGTCGAGACCGTGCTGGCGGGCTACCCGGGCGTGCGGCAGGCCGCGGTCGTGGCCCGCAAGCGCGGGACCGGGTCGGCGGACACCGACCTCGTCGGCTACTACGTGTCCGCGGCGGCCGTGGTCGAGGCGGAGGTCCTGGAACACCTGCGGGCCAAGCTGCCCGAGTACATGATCCCCACCGCGCTGGTCCGGGTGGAGGCGCTGCCCCGCACGATCAGCGGCAAGCTGGACACCAAGGCGCTGCCCGAGCCGGAACTGGCCGCCACCGAGCACTTCGTGCCACCCCGCACCGCCGAGGAGGCCACCGCCCGGGTGGTCATGGCCGAGGTGCTCGGCGTGCCCGAGGACCGGATCGGGGTCCGCGACGACTTCTTCGGCCTTGGCGGCAACAGCATCCTGTCGATCAAGCTGGTGGGCAGGCTGAGCAAGGAGCTGGGCGCCGAGATCAGCATCGCCGCGCTGTTCAAGCACCGGACCATCGCCGACCTGGTCGGCGGCCTGTCCGGGGGCGGCCGCCCGGCGAGCGTGATCGGGAAGCTGGCGGCCCGCGCCGAGACCGAGCAGGTGCTGTCCTTCGCCCAGCAGCGGCTGTGGTTCATCGACCGCTACGAGCAGGGCACCACCGCGTACAACATCCACCTGATCTACGAGGTGCTGCCCGGCACCGACCTGGACCTGTTGCGGCGCAGCGTGCTCGCGGTGTACGAGCGGCACGAGGTGCTGCGGACCCTGGTCGAGGAGGACGCCGAGGGCGAGCCGTACCAGCGGGTGCTGGCGGTCCAGGACGCGCCGCTGACCGTCGACCAGGTGTCCCTGGCCGACGCCGGGGCCCTGCGCGCGGAGGTGGAGCGCGACGTCAAGCGCCGGTTCGACCTGGCCACCCAGGTCCCGTTCCGGGCGCGGCTCTACCGCACCGGCACCGGTGAGCACCGCGAGGTGGCGCTCGGGCTGTTCGTGCACCACATCGCCTTCGACGGCTGGTCGGCCGATCTGCTGCTGACCGAGCTGGGCGAGTTCTACGAGTACTTCTCCCGGCAGGCCGCGGGGGAGCCCGCCGTGCTGAACCTGCCGGAGCTGAGCATCCAGTACCGGGACTTCGCCGCCTGGCAGCGCCGCGAGATCAGCGGGCAGCGGCTGGCCGAACTCGTGGCGCACTGGCGGTCCAGGCTGGCCGGCGCACGGCCCCTCGCGCTGGCCACCGACCACCCCCGGCCCGCCGCGGTGGACTACCGCGGCGCGTTCATCACCGCGGAGTTCGACCGGGAGGTCTCGCTGGCGCTGCGCGAGCGGGCGCGGCAGCTGGGCGTGAGTCTGTTCAGCCTGCTGCTCACCGGCTGGTACCTGGTGCTCACCAGGTTCAGCGGGCAGCAGGACCAGGTCGTCGGTGTGCCGGTGTTCAACCGCCAGCAGGCGCAGACCCACGACCTGATCGGCTGTTTCGTCAACTCGCTGGCCCTGGACCTGCGGCTGGACCAGCAGGACAGCACCGCGGCCGCCGTGGTCCGGGTCGCCGACCGGGTCCTGGAAGCCCAGCAGAACCAGGACCTGCCCTTCGACCGGCTGGTGGCCGAGCTCGGGCTGGCCCGCGACCCGGGCCGGCACCCGCTGTTCCAGGTGTGGTTCGACGTGCACTCCTTCGCCGAGACCGCGGCCGACCACGACAGCGGGGGCCAGGCCGGGCCCGCGGCCCCGCTGCGCACGCACCCGCTGGACGAGCGCCGCGCCACCGAGGACCAGGAGATCGTGACCCGGTTCGACCTCAGCGCCGAGATCAACGACGGTGCGGACACCCTGGTCGGCACCTTCACCTACGCGGTGAGCCTGTTCGAGCGGTCCACGGTGCGGCGACTGGTACAGGCCTACCAGCTGCTGCTCACCCAGCTGGCGGAGCCCGTGGCGCGGCCCCTGGCCGAACTGAGCTGCACCACGCCCGAGCAGGACCGGGAACTGCTCGCACTGGGCAGGGCCGAGCGCCTGGACCGCCCGGGGTCCGTCGCCGAACTCGTGCGCGCGCAGGCCGCGCGGACACCCGAGGCGATCGCGGTGGTGCACGGGGAGAACCAGCTGACCTACCGGCAACTGGTCGACCTGTCCTGGGTCGAGCAGGAGATCCCGGCCGAGCACGGGCTGGTGGAGTACGCGCTCGCGGTGGCCGCCGAGCACGGTTTCGGCGCTGACGGCCCGGAGGTGGTCTGCGACCTGGGCGGCGGGCCGAGGGCGCTCTGCCTCGCGCTGCTGCACGGCCACACCGTGCTCGTGGCCACGGCCAGCGGTGAGCTCACCGGGCAGCTGTGGGCCGCCGGGGTGACGCACCTGATCGCCACCACCGAGCAGCTGCGCGGGGTCGACCTCGCCGGGCTGCCCGCCCTGCGCAGGCTCGTCCTCACTGGGCCGTCACCGGATTCGGCGGAGCTCGCGCACATCCAACGGGCCACCCGGTGCACGGTCATAACCGAGTACCGCTCTGCTCTGGTGCACACCGCACGTGATGGGGACTCGGCACTGGGCAGGCCGCTGCGCAACGTGCACGCGCTCGTGCTGGACGCCCAGCTGCGGCCGGTGCCGATCGGGGCGGTGGGGCAGCTGTTCCTCGCCGTGCCGGGCCAGCCGGGGCAGGACCTGCTCGGCGATCCCAGCACCTTGTTCCATCCCACGGGGGAACTCGTCCGGTGGCGGGCCGACGGGGTGCTCGAACAGGCGGTCCGGCCACCGGCACCGGCCAGGCCGCAACCGCCCAGGCGGGCTGGGGCCAGGCGGGGTCGGGGGCGCTGACATGGTGAGTGCCCCGAACCCGCGAACCAGGACTACGAAGGACTGATCACGAGATGTTGCCCCAAGCCTACCGACGCGTGCTGGCCCTGCCCCGCGTGCGGACGACAATCCTGATGATGTTCGTCGCGCGGCTGCCGATGACCGCCATGGGCATCCTGATGACCCTGCACGTGGTGCACACCCTCGGCAAGGGATACGCCGAGGCCGGGCTCGTGGGCACCGCCACGACCATCGGCGGTGCGCTCGGCGCGCCCGCGGTGGGCCGGATGATCGACCGCTTCGGGCTGCGCAGGGTGGTCGCGGTCTGCGGGCTCTGCTCGACCCTGTACTGGGTGGGCGTCCCGCACCTGCCCTACCTGGTGCTGGTGGTGTTCGCGGCCCCCGCGGGCCTGCTCGCGGTGCCCGCGAACTCGCTGACCCGCCAGTTCCTCACCGCGCTGGTGCCCGAGGACCAGCGCCGCGCCGTGTTCACCCTGGACACGATCCTCGCCGAGACCTCGTTCATCTTCGGCCCCGCGCTGATCGTGTTCGTCACCACCCAGCTGTCCTCCGCGGTGGCGCTGACCGGGATCGGCTGCTGCATCGGGCTCACCTCCCTGGCACTGTGGATCACCAACCTGCCGGTGCGCACCGCCGAGGAGGCCGCGCCCGGCGAGCAGGTGGCCCGCCCCAGGATGCGCACCTGGCTGGACGGCAGGCTCGTCGCCGCGCTGCTGATCTCCGTCGGCGCGCTGTTCACCCTGATCGGCACCGAGTTGGCGCTGATCGCGGGCATGGGCGCCTCGGGGGAGACCAGTTGGACGGGCGTGGTGTTCGCCATGATGTCGATCGCCTCCATCCTCGGCGGCTTCGTGCACGGCGCGGTCCGCAAGTCGCTGAGCCAGGCCCTGCTCGCCGGTCTGCTCGGCCTGCTGGTGGTCCCGGTCGGCCTGGTCGACCACCCGTGGTGGCTGCTGGGCATCGCGCTGATCCCGATGAACCTGATGTGCACGCCGACCCTGGCCGCGTGTGCGGAGACCGTCAGCAGGCTGGCCCCGGCCAGGGTGCGCGGTGAGGCCATGGGCCTGCAGGACTCGGCGACCCGGTTGGGCATCGCGCTGGGCAACCCGGTCGTCGGCTTCGTCATCGACAACGCCTCGCACGTCTGGGGTTTCGCCGCGGCCGGTCTCGGCGGCCTCGTGCTGACCGGGGCGGGCGTGCTCTGCCAGCGGCGGTCCGGGGCCACCGACCGGCCGCAGACCCCCGCCACCGAAGCCGAGGTGCCCGCGTGAACCGACCTGTCTGCTCGGCAACACTCCTGCGCCAGAAGGGCTTGCGGCAATGTTGATCTGCGGAGTCAAAGTCTCGCACGACGGCGGGGTCGCGGTGATCCGGGACAACCGCCTGCTGTTCAGCACCGAGGTGGAGAAGCTGGACAACGGGGAACGCTACAGCTCGCTTGGCGACCTGCGGCGGGTGGCGCGGATCCTGCGCGCGGAGGGCATCGACCCGGCCGAGGTGGACCGCTACGTGGTGGACGGCTGGTTCACCGAGGGGCAGGAGCAGGCCCCGGTGTCGGTGATCGCCAGCACCGACGGCGGGGTGCCGCTGGAGGTGACCGTCGCGCCCTACCAGGACCGCGGCACCCAGGACCCGATCCACCGGTACACCTTCGACGGCTACGACTTCGCCCCCGGCCGCGGCGGTTACGCCAGCTACCACCACGTCAGCAACCACCTGCTCGGCGCCTACTGCTCCAGCCCGTTCGCCGCGCGCGGCGAGGACGCGCTGGTGCTGGTCTGGGACGGCAGCATGGTTCCCCGCCTGTACCACGTGCGGGCCGACACCAGGGCGGTCACCCCGATCGCCTCGCTGCTGTCGGTCACCGGCAACAGCTTCGCCGACTTCAGCTCGCGCTTCGAGCCGTTCAACCGCTCCACCGAGGGCTTCACCCCCGACGAGGTGATGCGCCACCACCTGTCCATCGCGGGCAAGGCGATGGCCTACGCCGCGCTGGGCCGGGTGGAGCCCGAGGCGTTCGGGGTCTTCGACGAGATCATCGCGAGCTTCCCCACGGTGTCCACCGACAACGCCAAGCTGGTCGGGGAGAAGGTCGCGGTCAACCGCGAGCAGCTGCTGCCCGGGCTGAGCAACGCCGACCTGATCGCCAGTTTCCAGGCGTACCTGGGAGAAGTGCTGCTGCGCGGGCTCACCGCGCAGGTGCGCCGCCGCCCCTGGGGGCAGCGGCTGTCCGCGCTGCGCGGCGGCGGGCCGGTCCAGCGGCCGAACCTGGTGCTCGGCGGTGGCTGCGGGCTGAACATCAAGTGGAACAACCTGTTGCGCGGCAGCGGTTTGTTCAACGACGTCTGGGTGCCGCCCTTCCCCAACGACTCCGGTGCGGCCATCGGCACCGCCTGCTGCGAGATGTTCCGCGAGGGCGGCCACCTCGCGCTGGAGTGGGATGTCTACAGTGGACCCCGGCTGGTGCCCGGCCCCGTGCCCGCGGGCTGGCAGGTCCGCCCCTGCGACGAGCGTCAGCTCGCCGAGCTGCTGCACACCGAGGGCGAGCCGGTGGTCGTGCTCGACGGCCGGGCCGAGATCGGCCCCAGGGCGCTGGGCAACCGCAGCATCCTGGCGCCCGCCACGGACCCGGCGATGAAGGAGCGGCTCAACCGCATCAAGGACCGCGCGCACTACCGCCCGGTGGCGCCGATCTGCCTGACCTCGCGGGCGGCCGAGGTGTTCAACCCCGGCGGCGCCGACCCGTACATGCTGTTCGAGCACCACATGCGTCCCGGCTGGGCCGAGCGGGTCCCGGCCGTGGTGCACCTGGACGGCACCGCCCGCCTACAGACCATCGACGCCACCGCGAACAGCGCGACCGGCCGCATCCTCACCGCCTACGAGCAGGTGAGCGGCATCCCGGTGCTGTGCAACACCAGCGCGAACCTCAACGGCAGTGGCTTCTTCCCCGACGTGGCCTCGGCCGCGAAGTGGGGCGGTACCCGCTACATCTGGTCCGAGCAGCGCCTCTACACCAATCCCGCCTTCCCCGGCCAGGACTCGTAGCAGCACACCAACCCGGAGGTGAGCGCGGTGTCCCCGTGCACGGTGCAGGGCCGGTTCGCGGCCCAGGTCGAGCAGCACCCCGACGCCGTCGCCGTGGAGTTCGGTGACCAGGCGGTGAGCTACGCCGAGCTGGACGCCCGCGCCAATCGGCTCGCGCACCGGCTGATCGGCCTGGGTGTGCGGGCCGAGTCGAGGGTCGCGGTGCTCCAGGAGCGCTCGATCGACCTGGTGGTGTCCCTGCTGGCGGTACTCAAGGCCGGGGCGGCCTACGTGCCGCTGCACTCGGGTTACCCCGCGAGCAGGCAGGGCTGGGTGCTGGCCGACGCCGGGGCCCAGGTGCTGCTGGTGGACCGCGCCTGGCACCCCGTCGGGTTCGAGCACGGGGCCCAGGTGGTCGTGGTGGACCAGGACCCGGAGCTGGCCGGGCAGCCGACGAGTGATCCCGGGGTGCGGGTCAGCCCCGACGGGATCGCCTACGTCATCCACACCTCCGGGTCCACCGGCGTGCCCAAGGGCGTTGCCGTGTCCCACCAGGGGGTCGTCGACCTGGCCACCGAACCCTGTTGGGCGGACGGGGCGCAACGAGCGGTGCTGCTGCACGCCCCGTACGCCTTCGACATCTCCACCTACGAGCTGTGGGTGCCGCTGCTCAACGGCGGCCGGGTCGTGGTCGCCCCGCCGCGGCACCTGGACGCGAGCTCGCTGCGGGACCTGTTGGTGCGCCACGAGATCACCGCCGTGCACCTGACCGCGGGCATCTTCGGCGTGGTCGCCGACGAACTGCCGGAGGCGTTCCGCCCGGTGCGCGAGGTGCTCACCGGCGGGGACGTGGTGCCGCCCGCCGCGGTGAGCCGGGTGCTCGCGGCCTGCCCGCAGGTCCGCGTCCGGCACCTGTACGGCCCCACCGAGATCACCCTGTTCGTCACGCACTGGGTGGTGGCGGGCTCCTGGGACGGCGCCCGCCGGGTGCCACTGGGGCGGCCCCGGAGCGGGATGCGCGCCTACGTGCTCGACGAGAACCTGGCGCGGACCGACTCCGGGGAGCTGTTCGTGGCGGGCAGCGGGGTGGCGCGCGGCTACCTGGACCGGCCGGGGCTGACCGCCGAGCGCTTCCTGCCCGACCCGTTCGGCCCGCCGGGCAGCCGCATGTACCGCACCGGGGACGCGGTGCGCGTCGGCCCGGACGGGGCGCTGGAGTTCCTCGGGCGTGGCGACGGGCAGGTGAAGATCCGCGGCTTCCGGGTGGAGGTCGGCGAGGTGGAGTCGGTGGTCAGCCGACTGCCCGGGGTCAGCCGGGCCGTGGTGGTCGCCGGGACCGACCGGCACGGGACACGACAGCTGGTGGCCTACGTCGTGCTCGGGCCGGGCGCGGCGCCGACCGCCGAGGACCTGCGCGCGGGCGTGGCTCGGGTGCTGCCCGACTACATGGTGCCCGCGGCGGTGGTGTTGCTCGCGGAGTTGCCGCTCACCCCGAACGGCAAGGTCGACCGCGAGGCACTGCCCGATCCCGCCCGTGCCGCGCCCGCCCGCCGCCGGACCGCCGCGGCACGTCGGCGGGGGTGAACCGGCCGAGCCGCCCGCGCGCCCACAACGTCCACACCAGCTGGGGGAAGTCATGATCGAGCACTCGGACGGTGCCACCCTGCAAGCCGAGTCGACCGGACTGCACGAGATCGAGGCCAGCCTCGCCGCGCACCCGGGCGTGGCGCGTGCCGCCGCGCTGGTCCTGGTGGAGGAGGACGGCTACGAGCTGTTGGTGGCCTACGTGGTGCCCGCCGAGAGCAGCGCACCCCCGGCGACCGAGCAGCTGCTGGACCGGTTGGCCGAGGACCTGCCGGGTTACCCGCTGCCGGATGCCGTGGTACTGCTGGCGGAACTGCCGCTGACCCCCACCGGTGAGGTCGACCGCGAGGCACTGCCCGAGCCCCGGCTGTCCGGCGCACCCCGCTCCCCGCAGGAGGAGTTGCTGTGCGAGCTGTTCGCGGCCGTGCTCGACCTGCCTTCGGTGGACGCGGACGAGGACTTCTTCGACCTGGGCGGCCACTCGCTGCTCGCGACCAGGCTGGTCAGCCGGATCCGGTCGGTGCTCGACGTCGAGCTGGCCGTGCGCGACCTGTTCGAGGCGCCCACGGTCCGCGCGCTGGCCGGGTGCATCGACGGCAGGGGCGAGGTGCGCCCCGCGCTGCGGCCCGCTGTCCGTCCGGACCGGGTCTCGGCGAACTTCGGTCAGCAGCGCTTGTGGTTCATCGAGCAGTTGGGCGATGCGGGCGCGGTGTACAGCATGCCGGTGGCGTGGCGGTTGTCCGGCACGTTGGACCGGGATGCCTTGTGTGCCGCGGTGCTCGACGTGGTGGTGCGGCACGAGGCCTTGCGCACGCGGTACCAGGACGCCGACGGCGCCCTGTTCCAGGTGATCGCCGACGGGGCCGAGCTGTCCCTGGACTTCTCCGTGCGGGCGGTGTCCGAGCAGGACCTCAGCTCGGCCATGGCCGAGGTCGCCGCCCGGCGCTTCGACCTGGCCGCCGACCTGCCGATCCGGGTTGTCCTGTTCGAGCTCGGTGCGGACGAGCACGTGCTGTTGCTGGTGCTGCACCACATCTCCGGTGACGGCTGGTCGGTCGGCGTGGTCCAGCGGGACCTCGCGCGGGCCTACACCGCTCGGCTGGCCAGGCGGGCCCCGGTGTGGGAGCTGCTGCCGGTGCAGTGTGCGGATCACACGTTGTGGCAGCGTGAGTTGTTGGGTGATGAGTCCGATTCGGACAGTGTTGCCGCGCGGCAGTTGGCGTTCTGGCGCAAGGAGCTGGCCGAGCTGCCCGAGGAGCTGGCGCTGCCGTTCGACCGCCCGCGCCGCGAAACCTCGAGCCATCAGGGCGGCGTGGTGCGCCTGGCTGTGCCGACCGGTCTGCACCGGCAGTTGCAGACCGTGGCGCGGGCGAACAAGGCGACGCTGTTCATGGTGTTGCAGGCGGCTTTCGGTGCGCTGCTGAGCCGCCTCGGTGCTGGAACGGTCATCCCGGTCGGTGTGCCGGTCTCGGGCCGTACCGACTCCGCCCTGGACGATGTGGTGGGTTTGTTCCTGAACACGTTGGTGGTTCGGGTTGATGTGGCGGGTGATTCGTCGTTCGCGGAGTTGGTGTCCCGGGTTCGGGAGACCGCGCTGGCGGCTTATGCGCATCAGGATGTGCCGTTTGATCGGCTTGTCGAGGTGCTCAACCCGCAGCGGTCGTTGTCGCGGCATCCGTTGTTCCAGGTGTCGATGGTGGTGCAGAACATCCCGGACAGCCGCGCCACGTTCCCGGGCCTGTCGGTGGCCGAGGTCCCGGTCGACCTCGACAGCGCCAAGTTCGACCTGCTGCTGGCCTGGCAGGAGTCCTTCGACGACAACGGAGAGCCCGCCGGTGTGCAGGGCGAGTTGATTTACAGCAGGGACCTGTTCGATCGGTCCACTGTGGACAGGATTGCGGGGTACCTGGTCCGCCTGCTCGAAGCGGTCGCCGCGGACCCGGACCTGCCGGTCAGCGCCGTGGCGGTCATGGACGCGGCAGAGCGCGAGTTCGTGCTGGGTGCTCCGGTGGGACCCCTTGTCCAGCCGTGCCTGCCGGAGTTGTTCGCGCGGCAGGCCGCGGCAACTCCCGACCGGGTCGCCCTCGTGGCCGGTGCCGAGTCGGTGACCTACGCGGAGCTCAACGAGCGGGCGAACCGCCTGGCGCACGAGCTGATCGCCGCCGGTGCGGGTCCTGAGCGGTTCGTGGCGCTGTCGCTGCCGCGTGACGCCCGGTTGGTCGTCGCGGTCCTGGCGGTGCTGAAGTCCGGGGCCGCGTACGTGCCGATCGACCCGGCGTACCCCGCGAGCCGGGTCGAGTTCATGCTCGCCGACGCGCGCCCCGTGCTCGGCCTGACGGTGGGTGAGCCGACTGCCGCCGGTGGCGAGACCGCCTGGCTGCGATTGGACTCGCCCGCTGTGGAGGCGTCGTTGGCGACTCGGCCCGTGACCGATCCCGGTGTTGCGCCGGACCCGCTCACCGGCGCGTACGTGATCTACACCTCGGGTACGACGGGGCGGCCCAAGGGGGTTGTGGTCAGTCACGGCAATGTGGCCAACCTGTTGGCGTGGGGCGGTGAGCGGTTCAGTCGCGATCAGTTGGCGCACGTGCTGTTCACGACCTCGTTGAACTTCGACGTCTCGGTGTTCGAGCTGTTCGTGCCGCTGGTCTGTGGTGGGACCGTTGAGGTGCTGCCCGATCTGCTGGCGCTGGCCGACCGGGATCCCCGGGCGCCGCGGCCCTCGCTGATCAGCGGCGTGCCCTCCGCGCTGTCCCAACTCGCCGCCAACGACTTGCGGGGACTTGGCGCCGACAATGTCGTGCTGGCGGGAGAGGGGCTCTCAGCCGCGACAGCGCAGTCCGTGGCGACCGCGTTGTCGGCCCGGACCCTGCACAACATCTACGGTCCGACCGAGGCCACCGTGTACGCCACGGAATGGTCCACTTCGGACTCGATCGACCAGGACCCGCCCATCGGCAAGGCGTTGCCGAATGTGCGCTGTTACGTGCTGGACCAGGGCCTGCGGCCGGTTCCGGTCGGCGTCACCGGTGAGCTCCACCTCGCGGGCGCCGGGGTCAGTCGCGGCTACCACGAGCGCCCAGGGCTCACGGCCGAGCGGTTCCTGCCCGATCCGTTCGGTGCGCCCGGTACGCGCATGTACCGCACGGGGGACCTGGTGCGGCTCACCGCCGACGGGGACATCGTCTACCTCGGCCGCGGCGACCAACAGGTGAAGGTGCGTGGGTTCCGCGTGGAGCAGGGGGAGGTCGAGGCCGCGCTCACCGGGCACCCGGCCGTCCGGCAGGCCGCGGTCCTGGCACGCCGGGACCAGTTGATCGGCTACGTGGTCGCCGTCCAGCCGGTGACCGCCGCGCAGATCCGTACCCACCTGGCTTCGACCCTGCCCGCGTACATGGTCCCGGCGGCCGTGGTGTTCCTGGACGAGTTGCCGCTCACCCCCAGCGGCAAGCTGGACCGTTCGGCGCTGCCCGAGGCCGAGTTCGCCCACGGCGGTCAGGCCAGTCCGCCGCGCACCCCGCACGAGGTGCTGCTGTGCGAGCTGTTCGCGGCCACCGTGGACCTGCCGACCGTCGGCCTGGACGAGGACTTCTTCGAGCTGGGCGGCCACTCGCTGCTGGCACTGCGACTGGTCAACAGGATCCGGTCGGTGCTGCGCGTGGAAGTGCCCGTGCGCGAGGTGTTCGAGGCGCCGACCGTCCGTGCGCTGGCCGCCCGGATCAACAGTCGTGAGGTGGCACGCCCGGTGCTGCGGCCTGCTGTCCGTCCGGACCGGGTCCCGGCGAATTTCGGTCAGCAGCGCTTGTGGTTCATCGAGCAGTTGGACGACGCGGGCGCGGTCTACAGCATGCCGGTGGCGTGGCGGCTGTCCGGTGCGCTGGACCGCGATGCCCTGTGTGCCGCGGTGCTGGACGTGGTGGTGCGGCACGAGGCGTTGCGCACGCTCTACCAGGACGTCGACGGTGGGCTGTGCCAGGTGGTCCTCGACCCGTCCCGGATCACCCTCGACGTCACGGTGCGGCAAGTCGCCGAGCAGGACCTGCCCGCCGCCCTCGCCGACACCGCTGCCCAGCGCTTCGACCTGGCCGCCGACCTCCCGGTCCGGGCCGCGCTGTTCGAGGTCGGTGCGGACGAGCACGTGCTGCTGTTGGTGGTGCACCACATCTCCGGTGACGGCTGGTCGGTTGAGGTGATCAAGCGCGATCTTTCCCGTGCCTACGCCGCACGGCTCGCGGGTGGGCCGCCGACGTGGGAGCCGTTGCCGGTGCAGTGTGCGGATCACACGTTGTGGCAGCGTGAGTTGTTGGGTGACGAGTCCGATTCGGACAGTGTCGCCGCGCGGCAGTTGGCGTTCTGGCGTGCGGAGCTGGCCGGGCTGCCCGAGGAGCTCGCGCTGCCGTTCGACCGCCCGCGCGGTGAGGCCGCGGTCCACCGGGGCGGGGTCGTGCGGCTCGCACTGCCCGCGGCACTGCACGCCGACCTGCACCGCGTGGCGCGGGCGAACAAGGCGACGCTGTTCATGGTGTTGCAGGCGGCATTTGGTGCGCTGCTGAGTCGTCTCGGTGCTGGGCCCACGATCCCGGTGGGTGTGCCGGTGTCCGGTCGCGCTGATGTGGCATTGGACGATGTGGTGGGTTTGTTCCTGAACACGTTGGTGGTTCGGGTTGATGTGGCGGGTGATCCGTCGTTCGGGGAGTTGGTGGCGCGGGTTCGGGAGACCGCGTTGGCGGCTTATGCGCATCAGGATGTGCCGTTTGATCGGCTTGTCGAGGTGCTCAACCCGAAGCGGTCCTTGTCGCGGCATCCGTTGTTCCAGGTGTCGATGGTGGTGCAGAACATCCCGGACAGCGGATCGGTCTTCCCGGGCCTGGCAGTGTCGGACGTGGCTGTGGACGTGGACGCCGCGAAGTTCGACCTGTTGTTGGCGTGGCAGGAGTCCTTCGACCACAACGGGGAACCCAACGGCATCAGCGGCGAGCTGAGCTTCAGCAGGGACCTGTTCGACCAGTCCACTGTGGACCGCATCGCGGAACACCTCGTCCGGCTGGTCGAAGCGGCTGCTGCCAACCCCGGGCAGGCCGTCAGCGAACTGCCCGTACTGAGCGCGGCTGAACGCGAGTTCGTGCTCGGCGCACCGGTCGAACCGGCCACGGAACCGTGCCTGCCAACGGTGTTCGAGCGGCAGGCGGCGGCAAACCCTGACCAGGTCGCCGTCCTGGCCGGTGCCGAGTCGGTGACCTACGCGGAGCTGAACCGGCGCGCGAACCGGCTGGCGCACGAGCTCATCGCGGCCGGGGCCGGTCCGGGACGGTTCGTCGCGGTATCGCTGCCCCGCGGCAGCCAACTCGTCGTCGCCGTGCTGGCCGTGCTGAAGTCCGGTGCGGCCTACCTGCCCGTGGACCCGGCCTACCCGGCGAGCCGCATCGAGTTCATGCTTGACGACACCCGGCCGGTACTGGGAATCGCAGCCACGAAGCCCGTCACCGAGCGAACCGGCCTGCCGTGGATCGGGCTGGACGAACTGGCGGCCACCTCGCGCGCCGACCACAACCCCGTGCGGGCACCGCACCCGCTGCACCCGGCGTACGTGATTTACACCTCGGGGACGACGGGGCGGCCCAAGGGGGTTGTGGTCAGTCACGGCAACGTGGCCAACCTGCTGGCGTGGGGCGGTGAGCGGTTCAGTCGCGATCAGTTGGCGCACGTGCTGTTCACGACCTCGCTGAATTTCGACGTCTCGGTGTTCGAGCTGTTCGTGCCGCTGGCGCACGGTGGCACGGTCGAGGTGCTGCCCGATCTGCTGGCGCTGGCCGACCGGGATCCCCGGGCGTCGCGGCCCTCGCTGATCAGCGGCGTGCCCTCCGCGCTGGCACAGGTCACCGCCCAGGGCGGGTCCACCGTCAGTGCGGGAACCGTTGTGCTGGCAGGTGAAGCGCTGACCGCACCAACCGCACGCCTGGTCAAGCACGCGCTGTCGGCCCGGACCCTGCACAACATCTACGGTCCGACCGAGGCCACCGTGTACGCCACGGAATGGTCCACTTCGGACTCGATCGACCAGGACCCGCCCATCGGCAGGCCGCTGCGCAACGTCCGCCGCTACGTGCTGGACGCGGACCTGCGGCCGGTGCCGATCGGGGTCATCGGTGAGCTCTACCTCGCGGGCGCCGGGGTGGCCCTCGGCTACCTCCACCGTCCCGACCTGACCGCGCAGCGGTTCCTGCCCGATCCGTTCGGTGCGCCCGGTACGCGCATGTACCGCACCGGGGACCTGGTGCGGCTCACCGCTGACGGGGACCTGAGCTACCTCGGCCGCACCGACCAGCAGGTGAAGGTGCGCGGGTTCCGCGTGGAGCCCGGGGAGGTCGAGGCCGCGCTCACCGGGCACCCGGAGGTCTCGCGGGCGGTGGTCGTGGCCCGCCAGGACCAGTTGCTGGCCTACGTGGTGGCCCCACCCGCGGCGAGCGCGCCGTCGATCCGCGCACACGTGGCGTCCACGCTGCCCGCGCACATGGTCCCGGCTGTCGTGGTGGTGCTGGACGAGTTGCCGCTCACCCCCAGCGGCAAGCTCGACCGCGCGGCGCTGCCGGAACCGGCCTTCACGGCGGGCGCGGGCAGTCACCCCCGAACCCCGCGCGAGCAGGCTCTGTGCGAGTTGTTCGCCGAGGTGCTGGACGTGCCCGGTGTCACCGTGGACGACAACTTCTTCGACCTGGGCGGCCATTCGCTGCTGATCCTCCGGCTCGTCGAGCGCATCGCCCAGGTGCTCGGCGTGCGGGTGCCGCTGCGCGAGCTGTTCACCGCGCCCACGGTGCGCGGCCTCGCCCAGCGACTGGGCACCAGCCCCGCCGGTGACCTGTTGGACCCAGTGATCCAGTTGACCGCCGGGACCAACGACCGCCCGCTGTTCTGCGTCCACCCGATCACCGGTCTCAGCTGGAGCTACGCGGCGTTGCTGCCGCACCTGGGCACCGAGCACCCCGTGTACGGCGTACAGGCCGTGCTCGCCGAGCGGCCCGCCACCGCGACGGAGCTGGTGGCCCACTACGTGGCGCAGATCCAGCGGCACCAACCGCACGGCCCGTACCGGCTCGTCGGCTGGTCCCTGGGCGGGATCATCGCGCACGCCGTGGCGGCACTGTTGCAGCGCGGCGGCGAGCGCGTGGAGTTGCTCGCGCTGATCGACAGCTACCCGTTCGCCGACCAGGCGGTGTACGGGGACGCGACCGCGATCCTCGCCGAACTGTTGCGTGGGGTCGGCGTGGACCCGGGCGGGCAGCCGGACCGGGACCAGGTGGTGGACCGGCTCGGCGCGGTGCTGGACCTGCCCGCCGACCGGGCAGCCGCGCTCGTGGACACGGCCCTGCACACCGTGGACCTGCTCACCGGGCACGAAACCCCCGAGTACACCGGCCGCCTGGTGTTCCTGGCCGCGGGCGAGGGCGCGGCGGACCGGCTGTCTCCCGCGGTCTGGAAGCGCCACGTGGCCGGTCCGCTGGAGGTCCACCGGTTGTCCGGCGCCCACCACGACCTGTTGCGCGCACCCTCGGCCGCCGAGATCGGCCGGGTCCTCGCCGCCGAACTCGCCGCCGAGCACGAACCGCAGTGACCCCGTCTGCCCGCTGGCCCGGGCAGATCCCTGAAGTTGAGCGACTAGGAGTTGTCAGCATGAACGACGCGCTGCGCCTCGTCCGACTGGACCACGTGGAGTTCTTCGTCACCGACCTCGCCGCGAGCGTCGAGGAGATGACCACCAAGTACGAGTTCACGACCATCGCGCGGAGCCCGGCCGGGATCGCGGACCACCGCTCGGTCGCGCTGCGGCAGGGCGGCATCACGCTGGTGCTGACCCAGGGCCTCAGCGACGACCACCCGGCGAGCGGTTACGTGCACGCCCACGGGGCCGGGGTCGCCAACATCGCGTTGCGCACGCCCGACGTCCGCGCGGCCCTCGACGCGGCGGCCCAGGCGGGCGCCCGCGTCCTCCAGGCACCCAGCCAGGTCGGCGGGGTGCTCACCGCGGTGATCGAGGCCTTCGGCGACGTGCGGCACACCTTCGTGCAGCGCCCCGCCGGTGAGCCCGCGGGCGCGCTGCCGCCCGGCCTGCTGCCCGTCGCGGGCGCCCGGCCGGGCAACCGGATCGGGCTGGGCGAGGTGGACCACTTCGCGGTGTGCGTGGAGGCGGGCCAGCTCGTGCCCACCGTGGAGTTCTACGAATCGGTGCTGGGCTTCCGCAAGACCTTCGAGGAGCGCATCGTGATCGGTGCGCAGGCGATGGACTCCCAGGTGGTGCAGAACGCCCAGGGCGACGTCACCTTCACGATCATCGAGCCGGACACCACCCGCGACCCCGGCCAGATCGACGAGTTCATCAAGGACAACGGGGGAGCCGGGGTCCAGCACCTCGCACTGTCCTCTGCGGACATCGTGCGCGCGGTGGGTGCCCTGCGCGACAACGGTATCGACTTCCTGACCACCCCCGGCTCCTACTACGACCTGTTGCCGGGGCGCATCGACCTGGCCGGGCACACCGTGCCGGAGCTGCGCGAGCTGAACATCCTGGCCGACGCCGACCACGCCGGGCAGCTGTACCAGATCTTCACCCGCTCCACCCACCCCAGGCGGACCTTCTTCATGGAGGTCATCGAGCGGCTGGGGGCGCAGACCTTCGGCAGCGGCAACATCAAGGCGCTCTACGAGGCCGTGGAGCAGGAGCGGCTCAACGGGGAGTCGCGGCGATGACCGCCGGGGCGGCCCTGGACCTGGCCGAGCTCGCGCGCGCGGCCAAGGCCGTGATCCCGGCCGCGGTCTGGGACTTCGTCGAGGGCGGCAGCGGTGCCGAACTCAGCCTCGGTGCGAACCGGTCCGCGCTGGACTCGCTGGCCCTGGTGCCCAGGGTGCTGCGCGACGTCTCCGCGCCGACCGCGGGCTGCGCACTGCTCGGTGCGCAGGCCGAGATGCCGGTGGCGATCGCGCCGATGGCCTACCAGCGCCTGCTGCACCCCGATGGGGAGCTGGCGGTCGCGCGGGCCGCCAAGCTGGCGGGCATCCCGTTCACCGTGCCGATGCTCAGCAGCGTCGCCGTGGAGCAGGTCGCGAGCTCCGGGGCCGACCTGTGGTTCCAGCTCTACTGGCTGCGCGACCGGGGCAAGACCGCCGAACTGCTGGCCCGCGCGCAGGCCGCGGGCTGCCGCGCGGTCGTGCTCACCGTGGACGTGCCCAGGATGGGCCGGCGGCTGCGGGACCTGCGCAACAGCTTCGCCCTGCCAGGTGAGGTCGGGGCGGCGCACTTCGCGCCGGACCAGGCCGTCGCCGCCCAGCGCCGCAAGGACGGGGCCTCGGCCGTGGCCGACCACACCAGCCAGGCCTTCGACCCGTCGCTGAGCTGGCCGGACCTGGAGTGGCTGCGTGGCAGGACCTCGCTGCCGCTGGTGCTCAAGGGCGTGCTCGACCCGCGCGACGCGCTGCGGGCGAGTCAGTCCGGAGTGGACGCACTGGTGGTCTCCAACCACGGCGGCAGGCAGCTGGACGGGGCGCTGCCCGCCATCGACGCGCTGCCCGCCGTGCGCGAGGCCGTGGGCGAGACCTGCGAGGTCCTGTTGGACAGCGGCATCCGGTCCGGGGTGGACGTGCTGCGGGCGATCGCCCGAGGTGCCCGCGGGGTGCTGCTCGGCCGCCCCGTGCTGCACGGGCTGGCGCTGGGCGGCGCCGAGGGCGTGGGCCGCACGCTCGCCCTGCTGCGCGCCGAGATCGACGACGCGCTGGCACTGGCCGGGTGCCGGGACGTGCACGAGGCCGCGGGGCTGCGACTGGCGAAGTCCCCGGCGCAACGACGGGAAGGGCAGTGAGCACGTGAACGCACCCAGCACCACCGAGGCGGACCTGTTCGTGGAGGAGCTGCACCCGTCCCTGTCCGATCCCGGGCTGGAGACGATGAACTTCCTCAACGAGGTCGCGCACCGCTTCCCGAAGGCGGTGCCCTTCGCGGCGGGCCGGCCCTGCGAGGAGTTCTTCGACCTCGACGCCCTGCCGCGCTACCTGACCACCTTCCAGCGCTACCTGGCCACCGAGAAGGGCGCCGACGAGCGGCAGGTGCGGCGCACACTGCTCCAGTACGGCCGCACCAAGGGCATCATCCACGAGCTGCTGGCCCGCACCCTGCGACTGGACGAGGGCATCGAGGTCGACCCGGAGTCGATCGTGGTCACCGCGGGCTGCCAGGAGGCGATGTTCCTCGCGTTGCGCGCCCTGTGCGCCAGTGAGCAGGACGTGGTGCTCGCGGTGTCACCGAGCTACGTGGGCCTGACCGGTGCGGCCCGGCTGCTGGACCGCGAGGTGTGGCCGGTCCGCGAGACCGCGCACGGGGTGGACCTGGATCACCTGGTGGCGCAGGTCGCCGCGATCCGCGCGGTCGGCAAGCGGCCCAGGGCGTTCTACCTGGTGCCCGACTTCGCCAACCCCTCGGGCATGAGCCTGGACCTGGACAGCCGTAAGGCCCTGCTGGACCTGGCCGGGCAGCACGACTTCCTGCTGCTGGAGGACAACCCGTACGGGGTGTTCCAGGCCGAGGACGGGCCGCGGGTGCCGACCCTCAAGGCCCTGGACACCGACCGGCGCGTGGTGTACCTGGGCTCACTGGCCAAGACCTGCTTCCCCGGGGCGCGCGTCGGCTACGCGGTGGCCGACCAGCTGGTGAGCTCGCGGCACGGGGGCACCGGCCTGCTCGCCGACGAACTGTCGAAGATCAAGAGCATGCTGACCGTCAACACCTCGCCGCTGGCCCAGGCCATGGCGGGCGGCAAGCTGCTGGAGCACGGGTGCAGCCTGGTGCGGGCCAACCAGGCCGAGATCGCGGTGTACCGCAGGAACATGCGCCTGCTGCTGGACGGGCTGCGCAGGCGGTTCCCGGCGGGCCAGCCGCACGGGGTCAGCTGGAACACCCCGAGTGGCGGCTTCTTCGTCGTGGTCACCGTTCCGTTCGTCGCCGACGACGCGATGCTGGAGCACTCCGCCCGCCGGCACGAGGTGCTGTGGACCCCCATGTCGCACTTCTACGACGGTGGCGGCGGCGCCAACCAGTTGCGGCTGTCGATCAGCGTGGTCACCCCCGAGCAGGTCGAGACGGGGCTGGACCGGCTGCTCGCACTGGTCGAGGAGCAGGCGCACCGAGCGGGAGCGGGGAACTGACATGGCCGCGCGTCGTCGCAGGATGTCCGACGAGATGCTGGAGATCGACCTGGCCGACCCCAGGACGCACACCGAGCGGGACCTCACCGAGTACTGGCAGCGGCTGCGCAGGGACTTCCCCGTCTACTGGCACCCGCCCGTGGGTGTGAACCCTGGGTTCTGGGTGTTCAGCCGCTACGCCGAGGTGATGGCGGTGTTCCGGGACAACACCAACCTGACCTCCGAGCGCGGCAACGTGCTGGTCACCCTGCTGGCGGGCGGTGACTCGGCGGCCGGGCAGATGCTGCCGGTGACCGATGGCAAGCGGCACAAGGACCTGCGCAACGTGATGCTCAAGGCCTTCTCGCCGAGGGCGTTGAGCCGGATCAGCGAGTCGGTGCGGGACAACACCCGCCGCCTGGTCGCCGAGGCGGTCCGCGGCGGGCAGTGCGAGTTCGCCGAGCAGGTGGCCTCCTACATCCCCAACGCCACGATCTCCAGCCTGCTCGGCGTGCCCGACGCCGACCGGAACGCACTGCTGTCCTGGTCGAAGTCGGCGCTGAGCTCCGACGAGGCCGACCAGAGCCCCGAGCAGGCCTGGCTGGCCCGCAACGAGATCCTCAAGTACTTCACCGAGCTGGTCGCCGACAAGCGGCGCACCCCGGGCGAGGACGTGATCACCACGTTGACCCGCACCGAGGTGGACGGGCAGCCACTGTCCGATGTGGACATCGTGTTCAACTGCTACAGCCTCATCCTCGGCGGGGACGAGACCAGTCGGCTGGCCATGATCGACCTGGTGCTGACCCTGACCCGCAACCCCGAGCAGTGGCGCAGGCTGCGGGCGGGCGAGGTGGAACTGGCCAGCGCCACCGAGGAGGTGCTGCGCTGGTCGACCCCGGCGATGAACTTCGGCCGCACCGCCCTGCGCGACACCGAGATCGGCGGCCAGCTCGTCCGCGCCGGGGACATCGTCACGGTGTGGAACACCTCGGCCAACCGGGACGAGACCGTGTTCGCGCAACCCTACGAGTTCGCGCTGGACCGCTCGCCCAACAAGCACGTCACCTTCGGCTACGGCCCGCACTTCTGCCTCGGCGCCTTCCTGGGGCGCGTGGAGGTGCGGGAGGTGCTCGACGCCCTGCGCTGCTTCAGCACCGGGTTCGAGATCACCGGCCAGCCCCGTCCCATCCACTCCAACTTCATGCACGGCATGTCCTACCTGCCGGTGCGGTTCGAGCCCGACGAGGCCGGGCTCGCCGCGGTGTGAGCGACCACCCCAGCGAAGGGAGCAGCAGATGAGCCAGCCCTCGGCCGTCGCGGGCGCGCGGACCCCCGCCTTCGGTGAGGCCTTCACCGCCCACATGGTCACCGCCAGGTGGACCGCCGACCGGGGCTGGCACGCCCCGCGACTGCGCCCCTTCGAACAGTTGTCGATCAGCCCGGCGATGGTCGGGCTGCACTACGGGCAGGTCGCCTTCGAGGGGCTCAAGGCGCACCGCGGCGTGCACGGGTCGCTGGCCCTGTTCCGGCCCGGCGAGCACGCGCGCCGCTTCCAGCAGTCGGCGCGGCGGCTGGCCATGCCCGAACTGCCCGAGGAGCTGTTCCTGGCCGCCGCGCGCGACCTGGTCCGCGCCGACGGGGACCAGCTGCCCGCCGACCCGGGGCTGAGCCTGTACCTGCGGCCGGTGCTGTTCGCCACCGAGCCCTGCCTGGCGGTGCGGCCCGCCCGGGAGTACCTGTTCGTGCTGATCGCCTTCGTCACGGCGGGCTTCTTCGGCCCCCGGCCCGAGCCGGTGTCGGTCATGGTCAGCCGCACGCACAGCCGGGCCGTCCCGGGTGGCACCGGGCACGCCAAGGTCGCGGGCAACTACGCCCCCGCCTACCTGGAGCAGCTGCGCGCCGAGCAGGCGGGCTGCCAGCAGGTGGTGTGGCTGGACGCGGTGGAGCACCGCTGGGTCGAGGAGTTGGGCGCGATGAACATCTTCTTCGTGCGCGGCCAGGGTCCGGGCGCCCAGGTGGTGACGCCGAGCCTGACCGGGACCTTGCTGCCCGGCATCACCAGGGACTCCCTGCTCACCCTGGCCGCCGACCTGGGCTACCAGCCCGCGCAGGAGCGCGTGTCGCTGGACCAGTGGTGGTCGGAGTGCCGGTCGGGGGTCATCACCGAGACCTTCGCCTGCGGCACGGCGGCCGTGGTGACCCCGGTTGGCCGGGTCCGCGACGAGCAGGGCGACTGGACGATCGGCGACGGCACCGCCGGTCCGGTCACGCTGGCCCTGCGCGACGCGCTGGTCGACGTGCACACCGGGCTCTCCGCCGACCCGCACGGCTGGATGTCGCCGGCATGAGCACGACGTCCACGGAGGACACCTGGTCGCCGCTGCGGGCGGACCCGTCCACCACGCAGCCCGGGGTCGTGCTGCACGGCAGGGCCTGGACCTCCGCGCCCGCCTTCCCCGACCCCGTCGCGCCCCGGCCCTGTGTCGTGCTGGCCAGGGTGGTCGGCACCGCGGGCGGCTACGTGCGCGGCCTGTCGGCGGCCGGCGCACCCGTCACCGTGTGCACGACCCTGGACCAGGTCGGACCGGCGCTGTCACGGTTCGGCGCGGAGACCGACGTGGTCGACCTGCGGCCGTTGGACGGGGCCGACGTGGTCGAGTCGCTCGGCCTCGGCGCCGCGCTGAGCGGGCGCACCGCACGGCTGGTCACCGTGGTGCGCGGCGTGTTCGACGTGCTCGGCGACGAGCACCTCGACCCGCGGCTGGCCATGCTGCCCGCGGTGTGCCGGTCCGTACAGCAGGAAAACCCCCTGCTAGCAACGAGTTGTCTGGACGTCACCGACGCGTCCGCACCCGCGCATGGGCTGGTGCGCCTGCTGTCCGGCCGGGAACTGCCCGCCAGCGCCGCGCTCCGGCGCAACACCACCTGGTACCCGCAGCCGCATCGGCTGCACGCGGCCAGCTCAGGGCCGGTGATCCGCCCGCACGGGGTCTACCTGGTCCTCGGCGGACTCGGCAGGCTGGGTGCCCAGGTGGCGCGGGCGATCGCCGCCCAGGCGCCGACCACGCTCGTACTCGCGCAGCGCAACCTGCCCCGGCACAGCGCAGGTCTGCCGGTCGGTGGATCCGCCGTCGACCTGCGCCAGGTGGACGTCACCAGTCCCGCCCAGCTCAGTGCACTGCTCGACGCCGTGCAGGCCCAGTACGGCGGCCTGCACGGCGTGGTCCACGCGGCGGGAACGCGCCTGAGCCGCGCGCGCATCGACGAACTGCCCACCCACCGGAGCATCCGCGACCAGTTGACGGAGGCCACCGCTGCCAGCGTCCTCGGTACGACGACGTTGTACGCCGCACTGGAAGGCCGTGACCTCGACTTCTGCGCACTCGTGACGCCCGGCCCCGAAGCACCGGGGCACGCCCTGCACACCGCGGCGGCCGCGTTCCAGCACGCGTTCGCCCACAAGGCGCGGTCCCGCGCGGGCAGGCCGTGGACCGCCGTCGGCGGCGAGTTGTCCGCGCTCGGTGCGGGGCTGCTGCCCGCCCTGGCCACGGGGGTCGGCAGTGTGCTCGCGACCGCGCCCTAGCGGCCCTGCTCGCGCCAGGTGCGCACGACCTCGTCCACGTCGAGCAGTTCGAGCACGACGGGGGGACCCTCGGTGGGGCCCAGGCGCGCCTCGCGGATGCGCAGGTTCAGGTCCTCGACGATCTCGCGGACCGACTGCTCGGAGCGCTCCGTGGACAGTCGGCGGGGCAGGTCCTCGACCTCCTTGCGCAGGGCGAGGGAGCGCGGGCCGACGAAGCGGATGTTCTCGCGGCGCATCAGGCCCTTGACCCACCAGTTCTCGTCATAGGGCTCGTTGGCGCCGGGCAGCGGCTTGCCCGAACCGGGCAGGTCCTCGAAGGCGCCGCGTTCCTGGGCCTCGCGGATCTGACGTTCGATCCAGGTCTCGTGCCGACCGTTCACGCCGATCACCCCCGGGGCAATGCTACTGGCTCGGCGGGTGGGGATGGGCGGCTTCGGTTAGGGTGCGGCGGCAGGTCCGATCTTGGTCGAGGTGAGAGCGATTCAGCTGCTCCTGGTCGTGGTGGGCGCGATCGCGGTCGCGGCGCTGGCCCACAAGAAGGGCCTCCAGTCCTCGCTGGTGGTCGTGGTGCTGGCGGCACTGGTGTCCTTCGTGCCCGGTCTGCCGAGGTTCGAGCTGCCCCCGGAGATGATCCTGGGCGTGGTGCTGCCCCCGCTGCTGTACTCGGCGGCGCTGGACTTCTCCTTCGTCAGCCTGACCCGCAACCTCCGGCCGATCCTGGGCCTTGGCGTGGGCCTGGTGGTGGCGTCCACGCTGGTGACGGGGGTGGTGGCCTGGTGGGTGGTGCCGGGACTGGCCCTGGTCCCGGCGCTGGTGCTGGGCTCGGTGGTGGCCCCGCCGGACGCGGTGGCGGCGCTGGCGGTGGGCCGCCGGCTGGGCCTGCCCAAGCGGCTGATGGCGATCCTGACCGGGGAGAGCCTGCTCAACGACGCGGCGGCGCTGACGATCTTCACCCTGACGGTGGCCGCGGCCACGGGTGGGCACACGGTGTTCGAGAACCCGTTGCTGCTGTTCGGCTACGGGGTGCTGGTGGGCAGCCTGATCGGCCTGGCGCTGGGCTTCGTGGTGCACTGGATCAGGCAGCGGTTGCGGGACAGCGGACTGGAGACGGCGCTGGGGCTGGTGGTGCCGTTCGCGGCCTACCTGTTCGCTGAGGAACTGCACGCCTCGGGGGTACTGGCGGTGGTGGCGGCGGGGCTGACGCTGGGGCACAACGACACCAGTGCGGGCTTCGCGACGCGCCTACAGGGCCGCGAGGTGTGGAAGAGCCTGGACGTGCTGCTGGAGGCGTTCGTCTTCGCGTACATGGGCTTGCAGTGCCGGTTCGTGTTCGCGGACCTGCACCTGACCGGCACGGACTGGCTCTGGTTCGCGCTGCCCGCGCTGGCCCTGCTGGCGACGGTGATCCTGGTCCGGCCGCTGTGGGTGCTGCTGACCTACGGCCAGAACAAGCTGTTCCGCCGGGAGCGGCTGCCCTGGCCGTACGTGCTGGTGATCTCCTGGACCGGCATGCGCGGGGTGGTGACGATGGCGGCGGCGGCCGGTGTGCCGCCGATGCCCGGCCGGGACCTGATCCAGGCGCTGGCCTTCGTCATCGCGGTGGGCACCCTGCTGATCCAGGGGCCGAGCCTGCCGGTGCTGATCCGCGGGCTGGCGCTGAGCGACCCGGCGGAGGAACGCGAGGACCTGGCCAACGCGGAGCGGGCGCAGCAGATCAGCCGCCGAGCGGCGAAGAAGACGCTGACCAAGCTGGTCAAGCACCCGCCTGCCAACGCCGACCCCGAGCTGATGCGCAGGTTCGAGGAGCAGATCACGGCCAAGCTCACGGCCCGGCGGGCGGCGGCCGAGGTGTCCACGCCCGCGCTGCGCGAGATCATGCTGCAACTGCGCAGGGACGTGCTCGCGGCGCAGCGGCTCGCGCTGGCCACCGCGCGGGACGAGGGCAAGCTGGACGAGGACACGGTCCGCCGCGAGCTGGAGCGGCTGGACTACGAGGAGGCGGCCGCGGCGGCGGTCAGCTGAGCGCCCGCAGCCGTGGCCGCGGCACGGAGCCCAGGTGGGCCGGCAGCTCGCCGAGCAGGGCGGCGGTCCAGTCGAGCAGGCCGCCGACGTCCACCCCGTGCGGCGGTTCCTGCCGGTACGGCTCGAGGTTGCCACTGCCCCTGCGCAGCAGCGACTCGGCACCGACGGCGTTGCCCCTGGCCAGGTGGGTGAGCCCGACCGCGAGCTGGGCGAGTCCGCGCCACAGTTCGCGGTCGGACTCACCCGCGGTCTTCCAGGCGTCCTCCAGCACCTCGTGCGCGTGGAAGGGCATGCCGGTGTCCAGCAGGTGCTGTGCCTCGCGCAGGCTCTCCCGCGGGGTGCGCCGGATGCCCTCGGGCTGGCGGGCCACCCCCGCCGAGCCGTAGGGCAGCGGTCGGCCGAGGCCGTCCCGCGGTCGTGCGTTGCGGGCCTGCCCCGCCTGGTCACGATCGCGTTCCACGGCAACCGATCCTGCCACAGCGCGCAGCCTGCCGCGGGCGATCGCTCCTCCTACGCCGACCGCGCGACGCCGGGGTGGCTGCCCGGCGGCCCGGCGCCGCCGGGCACCCGGCGCTCAGTCCTCGTCGTTGTCCTCGCGCCGCTGCTCCTGCTCGGAGTGGCAGCCGTGGTGCGAGCAGATCTTGTCGTACACCGCGAGGACCTCCTTGACGGTGTGCGTGCGCAGGTACTCGCAGCGCTCCTTGCGCGCCCGCGCGTGGCAGGCCCGGACCTCCTTCTCCCCGGTCAGCACGGCGATCGCGGCCAGCCCCTTGCCCCAGCACATCAGGGCGCGGCACAGGCAGTCCACGAAGTCGCGGGTGTGCTCGAAGCCCTGCCACACCTCGTGCACGTGACGGCGGGCCACCAGCGCCCTGGCGTAGAGCTCCTTGAGGTCCACCTTGGCCGGGTCACCGCTGAGGTCCGCGGTGATGCCGCTGACCTCGGCCTTCAGGTCGGACACCCGCTGCACCAGGTCGGTCGGCTCCTTGGCCAGCTTGGCGAAGCACGCCTTGGCGGCGTCGGCCCTGCCCTGGTAGTCCACGATCCTGGCGGCCAGCTCCTCGTCGGACACCCCGTCGGTGCAGGTGTCGAACTCGCACTCCCGCGGCGCGCAGCAGCCCTTGCCGCAGCCGCACTCCCGAAGCTGCTCGACCACCTGCCCGTAGGCCTTGTCCAGGCAGTGCACCACGTGCTCCTGCTTGATCAGGCAGCGGATCCGCTCCACCAGCAGCTTGCTCTGGTGGCGCAGGTCGGCCACCTCCAGCGCCACCGAGTGCCGGGCGTCGCGGTAGTCGGTACGGATCTTGTCGTAGTCGGTCCTGGCCTTCTCCAGCGCGGGTAGCTGCGCGGCGTTGTACTCGGCCTGCGCCTTGATGCCCGCCGCCTTGCACGCGAGGCAGTCGACGATCTCCGGACGACACTGGCCGCACTCGCCGTGCGCCCGTTCGGCCTCGGGCGATGAGCTGTTCATGAGGCTCCCTTCGTGCCTGGCTGTCCAGGGGCGTGCACAACCCCCGCTCGCCGCCGAGTCTGGGCAGCCGGTGTCACCGCACCGTTGCCGCCGCCGCGACGGTGCGGTGACGCGCGCTGGGCACGATCTCGGCCATGGCAGGACACCGAGCCCTCGCGGCCGCCGGGCGCAGCATCGTGGAGCTGCTCAACCGGCGGTTCGCCGAGCTGTTGCCGGACCCGTTGCCCCGGCCCACCGCGGTGCTCGCGGGCAGCGCGGACTTCGACAAGGTCAACAGCAGTCCGGTCTCGGTGATCCGCTACCCGGCGGTGTCGGTCTACTGCTACCGGGTCTGCGTGGACGCGCCCACCCGCCCCGGCTGGTCCTCGGTGTCCAGTGTGGACGGTGTGTCGCGCACCCCGCTGCGCATGCACCTGCTGCTGGCGGCCTGGGACAACTTCGTGGAGAGCGAGCTGGAGTGGCTGGGGCTGGCCGTGCAGGTGCTGGAGCGCGACGGCGTGCTCACCGGACCGCTGCTGGACCCCAGCGGGGGCTGGCAGCCCGGTGAGGCGGTGCAGGTGGTGCTCGACGAGTTGCCGCTGGACTCGATGAGCGAGGCCTTCGAGGCGTTGACCACCAAGTACCGGCTTTCCCTTCCCTACGTGGCAAGGGTGATCCGCATCGACGGCGGCCCTCGGCCGGTCGGCGAGTCGGTGGCACAGGTGGAGGTGGACCGATGACCGTGCTGCACCGGCTCGCGCTGGGCGTGCAGCCCATCGACGGCGGGACCGGGCTGCAACTGGGCGGCCGGGTGCGGGTCGGCCGCGAGACCCCGGCGGGGCGGTACGAGCCCTTGGAGAGCAACGGGACCGGCCGGTTCAAGCTGCGGCACGGGCCCGGTGTCGGCGACCGCGTGACCGTCCGGGTGCACGACCCGCTGCGCCAGTTCGTGCCCCGCCGGTTCTCCATTCCACTATGGACGCTCGCCGAGGTGACCAGCGGCCCGTACGTGCCGACGGCCTCGCGCCTGCTGCGGCCCTGGCTGCTGCCCGGATCGGCCTACCCGGCCCCGAGCGGCGCCACCGGAATCCGCGGCCGTGTCGTCCACAGTGGACAGCCCGTGTGCTGGCCCAGGATCACCGCGCTGGGCCCCGGCGGGGTCCGGGTTGGCTGGGCACACGGGGACGAGCGCGGGGAGTTCCTCGTGCTGATCAGCACGACCGGCACCCTGCCGCCGCCCGCGCCCAGCCTGCTGCCGGTGGAGCTGGTGGTCTGCGCCCCGCGCGAGGGCGCGGACCTGGTCGTGGAGCCGGTGCCCCGGTCCACGGCCCCGCCCGCGCCGGGGGACCTGGACAACGAGCTGCTGCGCGGGCAGTCCACCCCGGCGGGCTACCTGACCTCGACGGCACCCCGACCCCACCTGGCCGTACGGATCGGCGAGGTGCTCACCACCCAGCAAGACGTGATCTTCACACCGTGACCGAGGAGGTCCGCGCATGGCCGAGTACCTGACTCCCGGCGTCTACATAGAGGAGACCAGCTTCCGGTCGCGGTCGATCGAGGGCGTACCGACCAGCACCTGTGGCATGACCGGTCTGACCCGCTACGGCCCGGTGCCCTACCTGCTGCCCAACGCCGTGCTGACGCCGAAACCGGTGCTGGTCACCAGCTTCACCGAGTTCGAGCGCGCCTTCGGCGGGCTGGGCCCGGTGCCGGGGCTGCCCGACGACACCAACTACCTGGCCCACGCGGCGCGGGCGTTCTTCGCCAACGGCGGGCACCGGCTCTACGTGCAGCGGGTGTTCCCCTTCGACCCGGCCGCCGACCCGAGCAAGTACTTCGCCAAGCTCGCCCTCGGCAGCCCGAAGCCGCTGGCCACCTGGCACGCGCGCTGGCCCGGTGCCGCGGGCGGTTCGATCACCGTGCGGGTCCAGGCCCGGCGCAGCCGCAACGTGCTGATCGGCAGCGTGCTGCGGGGTGTGGCGCCGGGGGCCGCGGTGGAGGTGGGCGGCTCGGCCGGGGCCGCACTGGACCCGAAGAAGATCCGCATCGTGGCGGGGCAGGCGGGCGCCCTGGGCTACCGGGCCGCGGACGGCTCGGTGGAGGCGCCCACGGCGGGGCAGCAGGTCTACCACGTGAGCCTGGATGTCACGGTCAACGGGGAGGACCACCGGTCGGACACCTACAGCGGGCTGGAACTGGACCGGGCGCACCCGCGCTGGATCGGCAGCGTGTTGCAGGCGGCCGACCCGCCGGACGAGTTCAGCCTGGTGTGGCTGGAGGTCACCGATCCGGTGACCGACCCGGGTGCGCTGCTGGCGGCCCTGCTCACCGACGGGGCGCGGTTGTCCGGTGGGCAGGAGGGCGTGCTCAGCGTGGCCGCCTTGCAGGGTGAGGTGGCCGATCCCGACGACGTGCGCAAGGTCGGCACCGGTCTGGCCGCGCTGGGCGAGATCGAGGACATCGCGATCGTGGCCATGCCCGACGCGGTGCGGTTCGGCCCCGGCAACGAGTGCCGGCAGGCCACCCAGGCCCTGCTCGACCACTGCAAGGACCTGCGCTACCGGGTCGCCGTGGTGGACCCGCCAAGGGACTGCGCGCTCTCGCAGGTGCGCGAGTTCCGCGCGCAGTTCGACAGCACCTACGGGGCGCTCTACTACCCGTGGGTGGAACTGGTCGACCCGACCGCGATCCCGGACCCCTCCGCGCCGACCCCGACCCTGCAACTGCCGCCCTCGGGCAGTGTCGCGGGCATCTACGCGCGCAGCGACATCGAGCGCGGGGTGCACAAGGCCCCGGCCAACGAGGTGGTGCAGGGCATCACCCGGTTCGTCACGAACATCACCTACGACCGGCAGGCCGTGCTCAACCCCGAGGGGGTCAACGCACTGCGCTTCTTCGCGGGCCGCAGCAACCGGGTGTGGGGCGCGCGCACGATGAGCTCGGACCCCGAGTGGAAGTACGTGAACGTGCGCAGGCTGTTCGCCTACCTGGAGCACTCCATCGAGAAGGCCACCCAGTGGGCGGTGTTCGAGCCGAACAACGAGCGGCTGTGGGCCTCGGTGCGGCAGAGCATCGAGGACTTCCTGCTGGTGACCTGGCGTTCGGGCGCGCTGATGGGCACCAAGCCGGAGCAGGCGTACTTCGTGCGCTGCGACCGCACCACGATGACCCAGAACGACCTGGACAACGGCAGGCTGATCTGCCTGATCGGGGTGGCGCCCACCTACCCCGCCGAGTTCGTGATCTTCCGCATCGGCCAGTGGACCGCCGACGCGCGGACCAGTTGACGGAGGTGAACCATGGCTGTACGGGACAACCCCTACGGGGCATTCAACTTCATGGTGAAGCTGGGTGACGGCGGCGGCGAGGACCAGGTCTCCGGCGGGTTCTCCGACGTGTCCGGACTGGGCAACGAGGTGAAGTTCGCCGAGTACCGCAACGGCAACGAGGCGGAGAACCACGTCCGCAAGATCGCCAACGTGAACTCCACCGACGACGTCACGCTCAAGCGGGGTCTGATCGGGGACCCCCGGCTGTTCAGCTGGCTCAAGGCCACCCGCGAGGGCGAGTACCAGCCGATGACGGTGACGATCACGCTGCTGGACGAGAAGCGGACCCACGTGTGCCAGTGGGTGCTGAAGTTCGCCCAGCCCAAGAAGTGGGTCGGCCCGGCGCTGGCGGCCAAGGGCGGCGGCGAGGTGGCGATGGAGGAACTGCACCTGGTCGCCGAGAGCATCGAGTTCGCCTCGCTATGACCAGCGGGCTGCGGCTGGGCGCCCCGGGTGTCTACACCTCGCCGTCCCGCGTGGAACCGGCGGCCGGACTGGTCCGGCTGGACGTGACCGGGTTCGTCGGGGTCGCCCCGCGCGGCCCCGGCCACCGGCCGGTAGCGGTCACCAGCTGGTCGGACTACCAGCGCTGGTTCGGCGGCTTCGAGGGCAGGGGCCGCCTGCCCTACGCCGTGCAGGCGTTCTTCGCGCAGGGCGGGGTCCGCGCGCAGGTGCTGCGCGCGGTGCCGCCCACCGGTGGGGACGGGGCCACCGCGCGGCACCGGCTGGTCTTCGGCGCGGGCCTCGCGGTGGAACTGGCCGCGGCCAACGAGGGCAGTTGGGGCAACGACCTGTCGGTCACCGTGCGGTTCGACGCGGTGCAGCGGTTCCACGGCACCGTGCGGGCGGACCGGGTGACCCTGCCCGCGGGCGCCTCGGTTCCGCTGGGCTCCCTGCTGCTGGTCGGCGACGCGCTGCGCTGGGTCGTGGCGCTGACCGATGCCGGGGCCGTGCTGGACCGCCCGCTGACGATCACTGGCGAGCGGGATCTCGCCGTGGTCACCGCCACGGTGCGGATCAGCGACGGGGACCCGGGTTTCGCCCGGCAGGAGACCTGGCCCGGGCTGGGCCTGCACCCGCTGCACCCGAGGTTCGCGGCCAACCAGCTACGGGAGGGCTCGGCGCTGGTGACCCCGGCCGCGCCGTGGACGGATCCCTTGGCGCCACTGGACTCCACGCTGCTGCCGATCGACTCGACCAGGTCGCACGAGGGGGTGGACCGGTGGGCGGAGATCGACCGCCGCAGCTTCTTCGACGCCGAGCCCGCCGACGCCGACCCGCTGGACGAGGCCGATCACCTCGGCGTGGACGTGTTGGGCCGCAACGGCGAGATCGGCCTGCTCTGCGTGCCCGACCTGTACTGGACCTGGGACGGGCGTGGCCCCGTGGTCGACCCGCCGCCCGCGCGGACCGGCGGTGGCTGCTTCCGGCCGTGCGCCCCGGACCCGGTGGCGGTCCAGTACCGGCGCCGCGAGTTGGAACCGGTGCTGGACGGGCGCGATCCCGCCGACCTGGCGGAGATCGTGGCCCGGCAGCACCGGCTGCTGGCGGTCGCCGAGCTGCGCCGGCGGTTCGTCGTGCTGCTGGACGCCCCCGCCGGGCTGCCCGCGGGCGAGGTCGTGGCCTGGCGGTCCCGGTTCGACTCCAGTTACGCCGCCGCCTACTTCCCGTGGCTGGGCGTGCCGGTGCCCGAGCAGCCGCTGGTGCTCGTGCCGCCCTCGGCCTTCGCGGCGGGCGTCATCGCCGCGCGGGAGATCCGGCTCGGCCTGCCCTGGGGCCCGGCCAACGAGCTGGCCGCGGGCGCGGTGCTCGCCAGCGACCTGGTCAGCGACGCCGAGCACGACCGGCTGCACCTGTCCTCGGTCAACGTGTTCCGCGCGGAGCGGGACGGCTTCCGGCTCAGCGCGGCGCGCACCCTGTCCAGCAACCCCGACTACCGGCAGCTCAGCGTGCGGCGGCTGATGACCGTGCTGGCGCTGAGCATCGACCAGCAGGCCCAGCGGCTGGTGTTCGAGCCGGGCACGCCCGGGCTGCGCGACCGCGTGCGGCAGCTGCTCGTGCAGTTGCTGCGCGGGCTCAACCGGCAGGGCGCCTTCGCCGGGGACACCGAGGAGCAGTCCTTCTTCGTGCACTGCGACGAGGGGCTGAACCCGCCGTCCTCGCAGGCACTGGGCCGGGTGGTCGCCGAGGTCGGGGTCGCACCCGCGGCCCCGCTGGAGTACCTGGTGCTGCGCGTCGCGCAGGACGCCGACGGAGTGTCACAGGTGGAGGTGGGCAATGCCGGTTCCTGAGCTGGTGCAGTCCTTCCGGTTCCAGGTGCGGCTGGACCTCAGCCCCGGCGTGCCCGCCAAGGCCGGGCCGTCGAGCCTGGGCGACGGGGCCTTCGCCGAGTGCGGCGGGCTGCAACTGGAGATGGAGGTCAAGGACCGCACCGAGGGTGGCCGCAACGACTCGGTGCTGCGCAGCGTGGGCCGGGTCAGGCTCCAGCCGCTGGTGCTCAAGCGCGGCATGTTCGTGCCCAGTTCGGGCGGCACGGCCGACAGCTCGCTGTGGATGTGGTTGCAGAACACGGTGGCCGGGGTGCAGCCGGTGGCCCGCTACGACGGCACGGTCCAGGTGTACGACACCACCCGGACCCGGGTGCTGGCCACCTGGACCTTCAGCAGGGGGCTGCCCGCCAAGGTGGTCGGCCCCACGCTGAACGCGCGCACCGGGGAGATCGCACTGGAGGAACTGCACATCGCCCACGAGGGCCTGTTCCTGGCGGTGCCGCGATGACCGCGCCCAAGCTGGAGAAGGCCAGGCTTCAGGAGCTGGTGGACATCGCGGGCCGGTCCGGGCCCAACGGCCAGCCGGTGGTGCGGCCCAGGGACCAGGGCGTGGAGGTGCAGTTCAACCCGGCGAACCTGCGGGTGGCCCGCAGTTCCGCGATCGACACCGGCGGGGCCACGGTCAACACCCAGCACCGCCAACTGGTGCCCAGCCCGGCCAAGCTGACCGTGGAGCTGGAGTTCGACACCACCGACGGCGACGCCAGCGGGGTGCCCGTGGACGTGAGCACCCGGACCGCGCTGGTGCGCAAGTTCGTGCAGTCCCCGGCCAACTCCAAGGGCGCACCGCCGCCCCGGGTCTGCTTCATGTGGGGCAACCTGCGCTTCCAGGGCATCATGACCCAGGCCGACGAGGAGCACGAGTTCCACGGCAGCCAGGGCGTGCCGCTGCGGGCCAAGGTCACCGTCAGCATCACCGAGCAGGACCTGACCCTGGAGTCCGGGCCCGCGGCCAAGGACAGCGGCGGGGCCACGCAACCCGGGGTCTCGCTGAGCGTGGGCCTGGGCGCCAGCGGCAGCCTGAACCCGACCGTGGTGGTCGCGGCCCAGGCGGGGGAGAGCGCACAGCAGCTGCTGGCCCGGCTCAACCTGGACCCGGAGAACTGGCGGGCCGCGATGAACGGGCTGAGCGGCCCGCTGGCGCTGGCGGCGGGCGCCCAGGTCGAGCTGGGCGCCGAGGTGTCGGCCTCGGTCGGGGTGGGCGTCACGACAGGCTTCACCGCGGGCGTGCAGGCCGGTGCCACCGCGGAGCTGGCCGCCGCGCTGGGGCCCGGTGCCGACCAGTCCACCGCGGGCTTCGTGCTCGCCTCGGGCGGCGGGGTCGCGGCCTCGGTCCGGGCCGTGCAGGCCCAGCAGGCGGCCGAGGCCGATCGCGGTGCGCGGGCGGCCTTCGGCGTGCCCGTCGCGCCGCCCAGCCCGGCGGTGGACCCGCGCGCACTGGGCTACGGGCGCGCGATCCCGTTGCGCGCCAGGGCGAACGCCGACACCACCGCCGACATCGCGGCCGGTGGGCGGCGCGGCCTGGCGGCCCGCGCGCGGCCCGGCGAGGTGCAGGCGGCGGGTGGCCCGGCGCAGGCCCCGTGGCAGCAACTGCCGCCCACCTCGGCGGCGGCCGACTCCGCGCAGCGCGACCGCGACCGCCGTCCGAGCACCACCCGGCTGCGACCTGGAGGGCAGTGCCGATGACCGTGCACGTGGCCGAGCTGCACACCGAGGTGGTGCCCGCCGCGCCGAACGCGCCCGAGGGCACCGCGCCCAAGGCGCCGATCGGCACCGACGAGGAGCACTGGCGTACCTGCGCGGCCCGCCTGACCTGGCTGGCCCAGCGGGTGCGCGCGGAGGGCTACGATGACTGATCCCGTTGTCGCCAACGCCTCGCCGGTGTTCACAGTGGACGGTGAGCTGTCCAGGGACCTGGCCCGCGACTGCGTGCGGCTGGAGGTCGAGGAGGGCCTTGAGGGGCTGCGGACCCTGCGCGCGCACCTGATCGCGATCGGACCCGGCACCACCGGGCCGCAGCAGCGCATGCTGCACCTGGACGGGCGCGGAGTGGACCTGGGCAAGGCGTTGCGGGTGGCGATCGGCCCCGCCACCGGGCAGCGCTATGCCTTCGAGGGCACGGTCTCCGCGATCGAGGCCGTGTTCGGCGACGGGGAGCCGCCCGTGGTCGTTGTGCACGCCGAGGACGCGCTGATGCGACTGCGCATGACCCGGCGCTGCAAAACCTACCGGGAGGTGACCGACGCCGAGATCGCCGCCGAAGTGGCCGCGGCACACGGGCTGACCGCCGACGTGGCCGTGGACGGCCCGCGCTACGACGTGGTGCAGCAGGCCAACCAGAGCGACCTGGCCTTCCTCCGCGAGCGGGCCCGGCTGGTCCGCGCCGAACTCTGGTGCACCGGAAGGACCCTGCACCTGCGCTCGCGCGCCAACCGGGCGGGCACACCGCTGACCCTGGTGCGGGGCAACCACTTGCTCTCGGTACGGCTGTGCGCGGACCTGGCGCACCAGCGCAGTGAGGTGGTCGTCACCGGCTACGACGCGCAGGCCAGGCAGGTGATCAACGAGCGGGCCGGTGCGGAGGTGGTGGACGCCGAGATCAGCGGCGGGCGCACGGGTGCCCGCCTGGTGGGCAGGGCGCTCGGGGGCGCCGGGTCCCTGCGGGTGCGCGAGGTGGCGCTGACTTCCGGCGAGGCGGCCGCCTGGGCCAGGGCCGAGATGTTGCGCCGTGCCAGGCGGTTCGTCACCGTGCAGGCCACCACCCGGGGCACGCCCGACCTGGTGGTGGGCAGCCAGTTGCGGCTGGAGCAGGTCGGCGCCCCGTTCGAGGGCGGCGGCTACCACGTCACCAGGGTGGTGCACACCTTCGACAACGTGCGGGGCCTGCGCACCAGGTTCGAGGCCGAGCGCGCGACCGTGAACGAGGTGGTGTGATGGGACTGCCGACCCCGGCCGACGGCGCGGCGCCCGGCTATTTCGGAGTGTACCCGGCGATCGTGACCGACCTCGTCGACCGCGACCGACTGGGCCGCGTGGAGGTGCGCTTCCCCTGGCTGGGCACCGAGGGCGACGAGCAGGTGCGGGCCTGGGCCACGCTGTGCACGCCCTACGCCGACGACGAGCAGGGGCTGCTGGTGCTGCCCGAGGTGGGCAGCCAGGTGCTGGTCGCCTTCGAGGCGGGCAACCTGCGCAGGCCCTACGTGATCGGCGCCGCGTGGAACGGCCGCGAGTCGCTGCCGCACGAACCCGAGGCCGCCAACAACATCCGGATCCTGCGCACCCGCGCCGACTCCAGGTTGACCTTCGACGACACTGCGGGCGCCGAGAAGGTCGGCATCACCATGGCCGCCGGCCACGAGGTGGTGCTGGACAACGCCACCCAGGAGATCACCGTGCGGCACGCCAACGGCTGCGTGCTGCGGATGACCGCGGCCGGTGGCATCGAGCTGACCGCCGTGTCCTCGGTGCAGGTCACCGCGCCCGCCGGGATGCGGGTGAGCACCCCGCTGGCCCAGTTCACCGGCATCGTGGAGTGCCAGGTGCTCAAGGCCGACGCCCTCGTCCAATCGCCTGCCTACACCCCAGGCGCCGGAAACCTCTGGTGAGCCCGATGGACCACGACTTCGCCCTGCGCGCGCCCTGGTACGCCCGGCGGCGCGACCCCGCCGACCCGCTCGCGCCGGTGATCCAGAAGTACGACCGCTCGGACTTCGCCACGCTGATCACCCAGGACCCGACCACCTCGCTGCCGTTCACCGAGGAGGACACCTGGTCCTTCCCCGCGCGCAAGCAGGCGGTGTTCATCGGCAAGGGTCGCGACCGGCTCGCCACCCACGTCCTGGTGCACACCGACACCCGCAAGCTGTACCAGGCCAACCACAACCGGTACTACGCCGTGGTGGTGGAGGTGTTCTGCGCCGACGGCTCGCTGGCCCGCGCCGGGTCGCACCGCGACATCGAGGTCGGCATGGTGGTCCGCAAGTGGGACACCGCGCTGGTCGGTGACCGCGGGCCGATCCGCAGGATGGCGCGGGACCTGATGTTCCGGATGGCCGCCGAGCAGCACCCGGGCCAGGACCTCGCCGAGCCCGCGCTGGACGTGCGCAACCTGTGGTGGGCCGACCAGGCCGCGCGGCTGAACTTCGAGCGGCGGCATGCCGGGGTGACCGTCGAGCAGGACCTGAAGTCCTGGAACGGCACCGCATGGGCCAAAACCTCCACAGTGGACTGGAAGACCGAGCTCAAGCTGCCCATGTGGCGACTTCCCCCGCGCGACCGGGACTGCGCCGCGGCCGCCACCCGATCGTTGTGGTTCGGCCTGCTGCCCGTGTACTCCGCCGACCTCGACCCCGACGGGGCGCCCCGGCTGGACGACCAGTCCACCTACCAGGTGCAGTGCTACGTGCACAAGATCCCCGCGCGCGGCCACGAGCACTGCCCGCCGAAGGTGTGGTGGAGCGCGCCCACCGAGGCGTTCCGGCTCGCCTCCTTCTTCGACCCCGAGGGCACCCGCAACCACCGGGTCGCCGTCACCGCCCCGGACCTGCGCGCCCTGGCCGCCAGCGCGGGGCAGCCCCGGGCCGGTGGCATGGCCATCACCACCCCGGCCGAGTCGCAGCTGTCGGCCACCCTTGCCGACGTCACCAAGGGCAACCAGGTCAAGCCGGGGCAGAACGAGGCCGCCGGGGTCTGCACCTTCGCCATCGAGCTGTTCTTCCTCGTCGCCCTGTTCCTGTTCAACCTGTTCCTGCCCGTGGTGGTGTTCCTGTTCCAGCTGTGGTGGCTGCTGGCCCTGCGGTTCTGCGTCCCGCCCTCCGGCTCGCTCACCGCCCTGGAGGACTACTTCGCCGCGGGCGGCAAGCCGGAGAACCTGCCCACCGGCCTCAAGGCGGAGCTGGACAAGGTGCTCGGCTTCCCCGGCAGCGCGGACCAGTTGGCCGGGGACCCGCAGGTGCAGGCCGACCCCACGCTCGTCGGCGACCTGGTCACAGTCTCCCGCCCACCCCGGCCCGAGGACCAGCCCGCCCCGCCCACCCCGTACGAGTCCGAGCCCGACCCGCTCTGCTCGGGCTGACCGCGGCTTCATGAAGGTGCCCTTCAGGGCGTCCAACGTCCCGAAGGGCACCTTCATGCCGGATCTCAGCGGGTCAGATCCACCTCCACGACCTGGTCGACGCGCTGCCAGAACTCCCTGGCACCAGCCATCTTCATGTTCTCCATGGCGGCGTGGAACACCCTGCTCACCCGCAGTTCGTCGGGGTGCCACTGGTAGCGGTCCGCGAGCAGGACGTGCACCCTGGCCTTGCTGGGGTCGGTCCGGTCGAGGATCGTGATCGTCAGGTGGTCCACCTCACCGAAGGTGTAGTGGAGGTTGTCGGTCTTCCAGTCGTCGGTCAGCATGGTCAGTCGTGTGGGTACGCCGACCTGGTTGACACCGGCGACGAGGTGGCGGAAGCCGGGATCGCCGAACAGGTCCTCCGCGCTGTAGGACAGGTCGGTGCCGGTGCCGTCCCGGTAGTGCCGAAGCGTGCGCCCCGCGGGCTCGGTCTGGTCGAACGCCATCTGCACTTCCGCCACGATGAACAGCGTGAGGCAGTCGGCGAGGAGATCGGGCAGTCCACCGAAGAGCGAGTCGATGACGAGATTCGTCCTGGGCCTGCGTCCCTGGGCGTCGGGCAGATCGTGGTCGCCGGTGTGCTGCCCGAGCAGATAGAGGTCGTACAGCGTCTGGATCGCGCGATAGAGCAGGAGAGAGGGCCATTCCATCGTCATCGCGATCCGCAGGAGGCAGTTCAGCGGAATCATGACCGCCGCGGGGATGCGCCCACCGAAGAGCTTGGTTGCCGCGTAGATACCGAGTGAGCGCAGCATGTCGCTGGAGGTGGAGTGCTCCGGCGCGTTCACGTCCACGTCGACCACCCGCGCCGCGGTCTGCTCGGCCTCGACCTCGTGCGGATCGGACCTGCCGCCGTCGATCGGGTCCAGGTGCACGCCTTGGCGCTGCTGCACCACGTGCGTGAGTTCGTGCGCGATGAGCCGGTCCCCGGACAGCGTGCCAGGCCGGTATTCGCCCGCACCGAACATGATGTCGGTGCCCGAGGTGAAGGCGTGCGCGCGCAGCGCCGAGGCGGCCTGCTGCGCGGTGGGACCGGTGTGCACCCGGACCCCGGAGAAGTCGGCGGCCAGCGCGCCCTCCATGTGGCGGCGCGTGTGCTCGGGCAGCGGCGAGCCGCCGGAGGCCGTGCACCGCTGGATGTCGTGCTGGACAGCCGCGGCCTTGGTACGCGGGTCGCACTCGCAGGTGGACCCGATCCCGCATCGCTGGACGGGCCGCTGTCGGTACTGACGCATGGCCGTACGATCGACTCGCGCTGTCACCACAACGTTGCCGTGACGGCCCTCGCCCAGGATCGCCCCATGACGGTGCACACGTGGTTGGGACGGGGACTGCGGTTCCCGGTGCGGCCGGACTCCTCCGGGGCGATCGGGGCGCTGTCCGGGCTGGAGCTGGTCCGCCAGTCGATCGAGGCGATCCTGGACACCGAGCCGGGGGAGCGGGTCATGCTGCCCGCCTTCGGCTGCGGGCTGCGGCGCTACCTGATGGCGCCCAACACGGTCACCACGAGGGCGGCGCTGCGCGAGGCGGTGACCCTGGCGCTGGGGCAGTGGGAGCCGAGGATCTCGGTGACCAACGTTGCGGTGACGCCCGGCGAGGACCCTTCCCTGGTGTGGATCGAGATCGCCTACGTGCTGCTGGCCGACCTGCGGCCGGACAACCTCGTCTACCCGTTCTACCTGCGGTAGCCACCGAGCGGAGGTTGTGATGGCGTTGACCGGCCCCATCCTGGACGACCGCACCTACCAGCAGTTGCGCGAGGAGCTGGTGCGGCGGATCCCGGTGTACGCCCCGGAGTGGACCGACCACAACGAGAGCGACCCGGGCATCGCACTGCTGGAGCTGTTCGCCTACCTGGGCGAGTCCCTGCTCTACCGGTTCAACCAGATCCCGGACACCACGAAGATCGAGTTCCTGCGGCTGCTGGGGGTGCGGCCCCGCCCCGCGCGCCCGGCCAGGGTGCTGCTGACCGCGAGCACCGAGCTGCCCCAGGGCGTGCAGGTGTTGCGCGACAGCGTGGCCCAGGCCGGGGCCGTGGCCTTCCAGACCGAGGACGAGGTCTACGCCTGGCCGCTGGACGTGCTGGCCGCGGGCAAGGGCAAGCTGCCAGCGGCGCGGACCGCGGCCGAGGCGGAGCGCCGCGCCGTGGCCAGTGCCATGGCCGGGCTCGGTCCCAACGACGCGCACGAGCACTACCGGACCGTGCTGGCACCGGCCGATCCGATGGACGCCGAGGCCGTGCCGCTGACCGTGTCGGGGACCTGGGACAACACGCTGTGGATCGCCTTGCTGCGCAAGAAGGCCACCGACCCGCAGCAGCTGGCCGGGCGCACGCTGTTCCTCGGGCTGGCCTTCGACGAGACGGTGCCGGCGGACTTCGCCCTACAGGACCTGGACGGCCACGGGCAGGACTACCGGTCCACGGGCCTGGGCATCGAGGCCCCGCCGATGATCTGGCAGCTGTGGGCGGGCTCGGACCGGGACCGGAAGTCGTACTACACCACCGTCGAGGTGCTGGGCGACAGCACCGGCGGACTGGTGAGCACCGGCGTGGTGAAACTGGGGCTGCCCAAGCAGCTGCCGGTGTTCGACCCGGCCCGCACCAACCCGCAGGGCGACCCGGGCTGCCCGCCGGTGCTGATCGACGAGAAGCAGGCCGCGTTGGTGGTCGGCTGGCTGCGGGTGGCTCGGCCGGCCACCTCCGGGGACTCGATCCGGCCGGTGCGCTGGACCGGCGTGAACGCCGTCAGCGCCGTGCAGTCCAGGACCGCCGCCGCCGAACTGCTGGGCACCGGCACCGGGGACCCGGACCAGGACCACCCGCTGACCCAGCGTCCCGTGCTCACCGGCACCGCGCGGGTCCAGGTCGAGGAGGCCGACGGGTGGCGCGACTGGACCGAGGTCGAGGACTTCGTGGCCAGCGCACCGGACGACCGGCACTACACGATCGACCTCACCGCTGGCGTCGTGCGGTTCGGCGCGCCCCGTGTTCCGCAGCCGGGACAACGCATCCGCGTGCTGTCCTACCGCTACGGCGGCGGCCTGGTCGGCAACGTGCCCGCGGGTGCGATCGGGCAACTGGGCCAGGTGCGGGCCGCGAACCCGTTGCCCGCGGTGGGCGGCGCGGACGCGGTCAGCCTGGCCGAGGCCCTGGACGCGATCCCGGCCGAACTGCACCGCAGGGATCGGGCCGTGGTGGCGCAGGACTTCCGCGACCTGGCCTGCGAGGTGACTGGGGTGGTGCGGGCCGAGGTGTTGCCGCTGCTGCACCCGGACACGCCGACCGTGCGGGCGGCCGGGGTCGTGACGGTTGTGGTGTGGCCCGGTGAGGACCTGCGCACCCCGGACGCGCCGATGCCCGACCGGGGGCTGCTGCGCCGGGTCGCGGCGTACCTGGACCAGCGCAGGCTGCTGACCACCGAGTTGTACGTGGTGCCGCCGACCTACCAGCGGATCGTGCTGGCGGCCGGGGTGCGGGTCCGCGCCGGGTACCAGGTGGACGCCGTGCGCCGGTGGGTGGAGCTGATCCTGCGCCAGTACCTGGCCCCGGTGCCGCCGTACGGGCCGGAGGGCGGCGGCTGGCCGCTGGGCCGCACCGTGCGCCGCGCCGAACTGGAGGCGGTGGCCGTGCAGGTGGACGGCGTGGAGTACCTGGAGGACCTGACACTGGGCCGGGTCGACGCCAAGGGCGTGATCACCGAGGCGGACACCGTGGAGCTGGCGCGCTGGGAGGTGCCGCGCCTGGTGGAGATCACCGTGGTGCAGGGCAAACCGTTGCGGCTCGGGGAGAAGTACACCCCGCCCAGCAGCGACCTGATCGTGCTGCCGACCCTGCCCGAGGTGTGCTGATGGACGGCGACCGCGGCTACAGCCAACTGGTGCGGCCCGAGCAGTGGGCGCTGTGCGTCCGCGAGCACACCGCCCTGCTGCCAGGCGGCGGGGTCACCCTGGACTGGGTGGACGACACGCCCCGGCACACCGGCCGGTGCCGCACCGCGCCCGCCGGGCTGGTCTTCGACCGCTGGTGCCGGGCCTACCGGTCCCGGCCCGAGCGGGGGCTGGTCGAGGTGATCCCGGCCGGTGCGAGCAGTTCCGGCACGCACGACCCCGGCATCCTGCGTAGCCCGTTGGGACTGGCCGTGGACTCCGCGCAGCGGCTCTACATCGCCGAGTCCGGCACCGGGCTGGTGCACGTCGTCGACCTGTGGGGCAGGCGGTTGCTGCGCAAGATACCGTTGCGGTGCAAGGACAAGCGGCGTCCGATCGACATCGCGGCGCGCTGCTGCGGCGCACTGGTGCTGGCCGCCGATCCGTACGGGATCGTGCTGGTGGACGGCCGTCGCGGCCCGCTGCCCGGCCCGAAGCTGGTGACCCCGCCCTGCTCCGACGGCATGCTGCCCAGCCGCATCGCGTTGTCGGCGCGCGGCCCGCTGCTGCTGTGGCGGCACCCGAGGGCGGCCCGCGCCCTGGTGTCCACTGTGGACGGGGAGGTGCTCGTCGAGGTCCCCGGCGGCACCGACATCGAGCTGACCCGGGACGGCACCCTGGTGGTGGCACGCCAGCCGGGGCAGTCCTTCCGGCGCTTCGCCGCCGACGGCCTGGAACTGGAACCGCTCGGCGCCCCCGGCTACGACGGCGGGGCACTGGCGGTGGCCCCCAACGGGCGGATCGCCTTCACCACCGCCGAGGGCCTGGCCTGGACCACCGGGTCCAGCGCGGTGCACGCCACCAGCGGCACCGTGCTCAGCTACCGGCTGGACAGCGGCACCTACCGCACCCGCTGGGGACGGCTGTTCCTGGACGCCTGCGCGCCGACCGGCACGAACCTGGCCGTGCGGTTCGCCACCAGCGACGAGGACACCGCCACCGAGCCGCCGGCCCCGCGCCGCGCCCCGTCCCCGCTGTTGCGGCGGCCCACCGGGCGGGAGGCCCCGTGGGCGCAGATCGCCGCGGACGACCAGTTCGAGACCTACGAGTCCCCGGTGACCGCCGAGCCGGGCCGCTACCTGTGGATCACCCTCACCCTGACCGGCACGCGGCGGCTCAGTCCGAAGGTGCGGGCGCTGCGCGTGGAGCGGCCGGGCCACCAGCTGCTGCGCGCACTGCCGCGCGCCTGGTCCCGCGAGGAGTCCGACGCCGACTTCCTCCAGCGCTTCCTCGGCCCCGCCGAAGGCCTGCTGCACGAACTGGACCAGCGCGCCGCCGCCCGCTCGGTGCTGGTCGACCCCAGGGTGACCCCGCAGGAGGCGTTGCCCTGGCTGGCCAGCTTCGCCGGGCTGGTGCTGGACCGGCGCTGGCCCGAGCGGGCCCGCAGGCACCTCATCGCCAGGGCGTACCCGCTCTACCGCGCCAGAGGCACCAAGCGGGCGCTGACCGAGATCCTCGGCATCTACCTCGGCTACCAGCCGGTGATCGTGGAGCGCTGGCAGCTGCGCGGGCTCGGCGGCACCGTGCTGGGCACCAGCGCGACCGGCCCGCGGGCGCCCGAGGTCGGCGCGGCCACCGGCGCGCTGGGCACCTTCACCGTGGGCGGCACGCTGCCCGGTCAGAACTCGTACTCCCTGGCAGCACACCGGTTCAGCGTGCTGATCCCCGGTGAGCTGACCGCCGAACAGCTCAGCGTGGTCCAGGACGTGCTCGCCGAACACCGGCCCGCGCACACCGAGTACGAGCTCTGCGAGCTCAGCTCCGGCATGCGCGTGGGGCAGCGGCTGCACCTGCGGCTGACCTCCTACGTCGGGCCCGGGGCCAACTGGGCGCCCGCGGTGGTGGACCACACCCTGATCGGCGGGGACGGGGTGATCGGCGTGCCCTCGGTCGGGTCCCGGCTGGGCGACACCTCCGTCGCCGGGCAGGTGAGGGTCGGATGACCGCGCTGACCGTGGACCGCCTCAGCAGCACCGTGCACGGCGCGGACCGTGCGCAGGCCAGCCGGGTGCGGCGCCTGCTGGGCGAGCTCGCCGAACGGCGGCTGGACGAGGCGCTGCGGGCCGCCGAGCTGCCGACCGGGCTGTGGTGCCTGCGCAGGCTGGACGTCTCGGTGCGGATGGACTTCGGCCGCGGCGACCTCGCGCTGGCCAGGGACTGGGCGGACACCCTCGTCGGCGCCCTGCGCGCCGCGCTGGCCCAGCGGCCCGGCGAGGTCGCGCACTTCGTGGACCTGCGGCACGCACTGGCCGACCTGGTCGGCTCGGTCGCCCTGGGCAGGACCGACCGGGGCTGGGCGTGGCGGCGGGTGGACCTGTTGGGCGCCAACGACCCCGAGCCCGCTGACGCTCCGCGCGAGGCGATCGTCGCCGCCCTGCGACGGCATCCTCGGTACGCCTTGGCAGCCCTGCTGGCCGCCCTGCGCGAGGCCGGGCCCGCCGCCCTCCAGCGAGTCCTCGGTGCGACCGGCTGGACCGCCGTGGCACAGGTCCTGCTCGCCGCCGGGGGTGTGCCGCCGGACGGGTTGCGTGCCGTCACGGGGTCGGTACGAGGCTTGTCGGCGGCTGGGGACCCGCCCGGTGCTGGCCGCTCGCCTGGCGTTGGCGGCCTGGCTGCCGTTTCCCGTGAGGCCTTGCCTGGGGGTGGCCGCTCGCTTTCCGGTGACGGCTCACCCGAAGTGGACCGCCCCCTCCCCGCTGAGGACTCGCCCGCTGTCGACCCGCGCGACCGTGCCGCCGCGGCGATCCTCGCCCGGTCCGCCGCCGCTGGCGCCCTGGTGCGCTCGCGGCTGCGTCCCGACCCGGACACCGTGGCCGCCTGGGCCGTGCTGGTCCTCGCCGAGGCCGAGCCGGGCGCCTTCGCCCGCGCCGACGCGCCCGCCGTGCTGGCCCGCGTCGCCGCCCAGCTGGCGCCGGGTGCCATGAAAGTGCCGTTGCTTGCGTTCAACGCAAGCAACGGCACTTTCATGACACCGGTACCCACGGAGTGGGCGGGCCTCCCGTTCCTGCTGGCGACGGCCCAGGACGCGGGGGTACCGGCCCGGTTGCTGGCGGACCCGGTGCTGGCGGCCCGCCCGCTGCGCTGGGTGCTGCACGGGCTGGCGACCCGCCTGGTGCCGCTGAGCGAGGACGATCCGGCGGCGTTGGCGTTCTGCGGGCTGGACCCGGCTCAGGTGCCGCCGACGGTCGACGCCTCGCCTGCCTCGCGGGCGGAGCACGAGGCGTTGACGGCCCACGCGTGCCACTGGGCGGCGGTGACGGAGGAAAGACTTGATCCCGGCACGCAGGTGGCGCACATCGCGCGTCGTCACGGGTGCGTCCAGGGCGAGCCGGGTTGGCTGGAACTGGTGCTGCCGCTGCACGAGGTGGACCTCGCGGTGCGCCGGGCCGGGCTGGACGTGGACCCGGGCTGGGTGCCCTGGCTGGGCGCGGTCGTGAGGTTCCGTTATGAGTGAGCTTGCGAACGAATCAATGAGCACAGGCCGGCGCGAAGCGCTGCACCGAGCGCTAGCGAGGTGCGGCGATGAGTGAGCGGACCAGCCACGACCTGACCGCGCGCGCGGCCGACCTGGCGGTGCGCGTGGCCGACCTGCTCGACCAGCGGTGCAGCGTCGAGTCCGGGGCGGCGCAGACGGCGGAGTTCCTGCGGGCGTGGGGAAAGCAGGCGCAGGCGGACCGCTGCGAGGAGCAGCCGTTCGATCTGGTCGCGGCGCGTTTCGGGCTGACCGAGCAGGAACAGCAGGTGCTGTTGCTGGCGGGTCTCGCCGAGGAGCACGAGGGGATCGCGGGCACGTTCCGCGCGCTGCACCCGCGTGGTGAGCCGCACCCGACCACGGGGCTGGCGGCGCTGCTGCTCGGGGGTGACCGGGCAGCGGTGCGCCGTCTGCTGACGGAAGGCGCTGCGGTGCGGGCCGGGCTGCTGCGGTTCGGCGCCGAGGGCACGTTCTTCGAGCGGTCGATCACTGTGGCCGATCGGCTCTGGGAGGCGCTGCACGGGCACGAGGGCTGGCCCGCGTCGATCGAGCGCGTGCCGGTCGAACCCGCGCCCGGTGGTCTGGACCGCTGGCTGGCGTGGCCGCAGGTACGCCGGGTGGCGGTTTCCCTGCTGGCCGCCGATGACCGCACGGTGCTGGTCGCCACGCCGGAGGAGGAGATCGCGCTCAGCAGGTGCGCCGCGGTCGCCGACGCGGCAGGCACCCCGCTGGTCGCCGGGCGGGTCGCGGCACAGGACCCGCACGGGATCGCCCTGCTGGCCGCACACGCCGCCGCCCGCGGCGCGATCCCGGTCCTGGTGCTGGCCGCCCACGCCGAGGGCACGCCGCCCGCCACGCTGCGGATCGCCGCCCCGGGACCGGTTCTCGTGGTGAGCGGCGGCCCCGTGCGCGCCGTGGGCAGCCGACCGCTGCTCACGCTGCCGACCGGGCCGTTGGACGGCACCGACCACCGAGCCACGTGGGCCGCCGCCCTGCCCCGGCACGGTGAGCTGGCGCCCGCGCTGGCCGCCCGCCACGCGGTGGACCCCGCGCACACCACGCAGATCGCCGCCGATCTGCGCGAGCCGGTGGACCTCGCGCAGGTCGCGAGCGCGATCCGGGCCAGGGCCGGTGCGGTGCTGCCCGCTGGTGTGGACCTGAGCACCCCCGACGTGCCGTGGCACCGCCTGGTGCTGCCGCAGGACCAAGCCGGCCAGTTGCGCGCCGCGGTGGACCGGCTGGAGCAGGCCGCCACGGTGTTGGACGACTGGGGATTCCGCGCGCGGGCCAACGCCTCCGGCGGCACACGACTGCTGTTCACCGGCCCGCCGGGCACCGGCAAGTCCCTGGCGGCCCAGGCCGTCAGCAGCGCGGCGGGCACCGACCTGCTGACCGTGGACGTGTCCCGGGTCGTGTCCAAGTGGATCGGTGAGACGGAGAAGAACCTGGCCTCGGTGTTCGAGGTGGCGCAGCGGACCCAGGCCGTGCTGTTCATGGACGAGGCGGACGCGCTGTTCGGCACCCGCACGGAGATCGGCGACGCGCACGACCGCTACGCCAACCTGGAGACCGCCTACCTGTTGCAGCGGCTGGACCGCTTCGACGGGGTGGTGCTGCTGGCCAGCAACCTGCGGCACAACATCGACCCGGCGTTCCTGCGCCGGATGGACCTGGTCGTGGAGTTCCCGCAGCCCGACGAGTCCTGCCGCCACCGGCTGTGGGACCTGCACCTGCCCGAGCGGGTGCGCGGCCCCGACGTGGACCTGGCCGTGCTGTCCCGGCTGTACCCGGTCGCCGGTGGCTGGATCCGCAACGCCGTGATCGCCGCGGGGTTCGCCGCGGCCCCGGCGGGACCGGTCCGCCAGCACCACCTCGTCGCCGCGATGCGCCGGGAGTACGCCAAAGCGGGGCAGCCGTTCCCCGGCGAGCCCACCAACCTGATGGAGACGAGGACATGACCACCTGTGACGACACCGCCGCACCCTGCGCCTCGTGCTGTGCGGCCGACCTGCCGGTGAACCCCTTCGTCGCCCTGCGGGTGGCGTTCGGCATGCTGCTGGGCGAGGACGACTTCCGCACCCTGATGGGCAACTCCCGGGGCAAGCAGATGCTGCACTCGGCCTGGCTGCACGGATCCGGTGTGGTGTGGGGCATGCGCGCCAGGCTGGACGGCGAGTTCCTGCTGCGGGTCTCGCCTGGCCTGGCCCTGGACGGGCACGGGCGGGAGCTGCACGCGGAGACCAGCTGGTGCCTGGACCTGCGCGACTGGCTCACCAGGAACCAGCACACCGCCGACTCCGCCAACGAGGGTGACACGAAGGTCATCCACACGCGGCTGCTCGCGGAGTTCTCCTGCCGACCGAGCAACCTCGTGCCGACGCTGGCCGACCCCTGCGACGTCACGCGCAAGCGCGACGACTACTCGCGCGTCCTGGAGACGGTGCACTTCACGCTGAGCGCCGACCCGGTCGAGCCGGTTCCCGTGCCGTACCGGCGGGTGCGCGCCCTGCTGGGGCTGGGCGAGGCCGACACGGAAGTCGACAGCGCGTCCTGCCTGCCGCCCGAGCAGCGCGCGGCCGAGCTGCTGCACAAGCTGCGCGTGCTGGCCGCCGCCGACTCCGCCGAACTGGCCCCGCCCAGCGCCGAGGAGCCCTTCCCGGTCACCGAGCTGAACGCGCCGGTGCTGCTGGCCGAGGTGGCGATCACGGTGCGGGTCGCCGACGGGGCGATGACCATCGTCAAGGTGGACCTGCGCCCGGAGGTCCGCACGACCCTGCTGCCCACCTGGCTGATCCAGGAACTGACCTGCGGGCTGGCCCCCGGCCTGCTCGGCCCGGACACCCAGCCCGACGCGGGCGGCCCCCGGCTGGACCCCGGTTCGCTCAAGTGGTCCGCGAACGGCGACCAGTTGACCTTCGAGGTCACCGCCGCGCTCAACCCGCGCTCGCTGCGCAGGGCCGTGCGGGTGACCTCGCTGTCGGCCGACCGGGGCTGGGTGGACGAGGACATCGACGCCGTCCGCGTGGACGAGGAGTCGGGCACCCACGTGACGGTGGAACTGGCCGGGCGGCTGTCCAACGAGCTGGTGCGGCTGACCGTGCGCGGCACCGGCCCCGAACCCGCGTTCGGCGTGCACCCCGCGGTGCCCCTGGCCGGGGTGCGCGGCGGCCCGCCCGGCAGCAGGCACGACGGTCACGACGCCGCGCTGACCTTCACCTTTGGGAGGACCCAGGCATGACCACCCCGAGCAGCACCGAACAGGACACCCCGACGGTCGGCGGGGCGATCGCCCGGCTCAACGCCCAGGACGGCCTGTTCCTGCGCGCTGAGCACCTGACCCTGATGCAGGACTACAGCGAGGACCTGGCCAAGGCCCTCGGCACGGCCTGCGGCCCCGGGGTGGTGCACGGCTTCCCGGTGACGCTGGCCAAGGACAAGGTCGTCGTGGGGCCGGGCCTCGCGGTGGACCCCAGCGGAACCGTGCTGGAGAGCAAGAAGACCGACGCCAAGGTGAGTTTCCCCAAGGAACCGCTGCCCGCGGACGGCTTCTACGTGGTGCAGTTGCTGGAGGGCAAGTGGTTCTACGGCACCGACAGCGTCTACGGCAACCCCTGTGACGACACCTGCTCCGGTGCGACCGCCCTGCACCCCAACGAGGGGCGGGGCATCACCGTGGTGCTGACCCCGGCCACCCTGAGCGGGTTCGACGGGCAGGCCAGCGACAAGCGCCGCAACTGGTTGGCCTCGCACTACTTCGAGCGCGAGCGCGGCTACGTCAAGCCCTGGCTCCAGCAGCCCGCCCCGGGCCGCGTGGTGAGCCCGTTGCAGAGCCTGGCCTGGTCCACCGGGCTCGACGCGCCCGCCACCTCCGGCGTGCCGATCGCCGTGCTGTTCACGGTCAACGGCAGGTGGCAGGTCGACACCTGGACCGCACGCCGCGACCTCAGCGGGTCCACGGCGTTGCGCGGCTGGCAGTGGCGGCTCGCCGGTCGGCCCTGGGACGTGTTCCTGGCCCAGGTGCTGCAGTTCCAGGACCAGCTGTCCACGCGGTCCGCGGCCCAGGTGACCTCGCTGGACCAGGTCGTACAGTGGCTGGACGCCGCGCGTGCGGACGTCACCGGTGGGGCCTCGGCCAGCTCGGTGGACCTGCTCAACTCCGCGATCGGCGCGCTCAGCGGGGCACAGGCCCCTGCGGCGCAGGCGGTTTCCCTGGTGGAGCGGGGGTTCCAGGACCTGCCGCCAGCGGGGTTCCTGCCGGTGGACCCGAAGGGGAACGTCGCCGAACAGGTCACCGCGCTGTTCCCGGCCACCGTGCCGCTGACCTTCTACACCTGCCGCTTCGACTACACGCCGCAGGTGCTGGAGAGCGCCCAGCACAGCGACCGGATCCCCTTGGACGGCAGCGAAGCCGGTCTCGGGGTCGACGTGTTCATCCCCTCCGGGCAGCCGGACTGGGTGGTCTTCGCCCGCAACAACGAGCCCGTTCCACTGGGCGGTGGCACCGCGATCGGGGCGCGCGCCACGACCAGGGCACCGAAGGCCGCGGCCCGTCGTGGTGACGCTGGTGTGACGAGGCGCGCATAGCCTCTGCTCCTGATGGGCGAGGATCGGGAGATCAGATGGCGGCAGCGGTGATGGTGCACCTGTTCCGGGGTCCGTACGTGACGCAGGGGACGCGCAGGGTGGAGGTGCCGGAGGCGAGCAAGCGCCTGCTCGCCTTCGTGGCCCTGCACCGCAGACGGTTGGAGCGCAGGTTCGCGGCAGGCCACCTGTGGCCGTGCGCCGACGACGCGCGGGCCGCGGCGAACCTGCGCTCCACGCTGTGGCGGTTGCGGCGCATCGGGGTCGACCTGATCAGCGCGGACAAGTGGTCGCTTGCCCTGCGGCCCGAGGTGCTCGTGGACATCGAGGTGGCGGGGGACTGGGCGGGACGGCTCATCGACGGCAGCGCGGGCACCGAGGACCTCGTGCTGCACCCGTGGTGGACCGAGGCCCTGGACCTGCTGCCCGGCTGGTACGAGGACTGGGCCATCGGCGAGCGCGAACGCCTGCGCCAGCGCACGCTGCACGCGCTGGAGGCGCTCAGCCGCAGGTTCGCCGCGCTCGGCCGCTGCGCCGAGGCCGTGGAGACCGCGCTGGCCGTGGTCGGCGCGGACCCGTTGCGGGAGAGCGCCCAGCGTGCGCTGATCGACGCACGTCTGGCGCACGGGGACGACGTGGCCGCTCGGCGCGGGTACGAGCTGTACCGCGAGCTGCTCGGCCGGGAACTGGGCCTGGCACCGGCCGCGGACCTGTTGCCCAGGACGGCCTGACCCGAGACGATCACGGCATGCGTGTTGCCGCTGCCCAACTCCGTTGCCCCCTGCTGGATCCCGCCACCGGTGTGCGCAAGGTCCTCGACTCGCTGCGCTCGGCCGCGGCGCGGGACGTGCACCTGGTGGCCTTCCCCGAGGCGTTCCTGTCCGGGTACCCCGTCTGGCCGATGATCACCGACGGGGCCCGGTTCGAGGCGGGGGTCCAGAAGGCCGCCTACGCAGCGTACCTGGACGCTGCCGTGGAACTGGACGGCCCCGAACTGCGCCAGGTCGCCGAGGCCGTCAGCGACCTGGGGGTGTTCACCTACCTCGGCATCACCGAGCGCGGTGCCGGTCCCGGCCGGGGCACCGTGTACTGCACCCTGGTCGCGCTCGCGCCCGGCCGGGGCGTGGTCAGCGCGCACCGCAAGCTGATGCCCACCTACGAGGAGCGCCTCGTGTGGGGCACCGGCGACGGGCACGGCCTGCGCGTGCACGAGGTCGCCGGGATGCGCGTTGGCGGCCTGTCCTGCTGGGAGAACTGGATGCCGCTGGCCAGGCACGCGCTCTACGCGGGCGGGTCCGACCTGCACGTGTCCACCTGGCCCGGCGGCCCCGCGCTCACCAGGGACATCACCCGGTTCATCGCGCTGGAGGGCCGCATGTACTCCCTGGCCGTCGGCGCGATCATCGACTACGCCGACGTGCCAGCCGGTTTCCCGCTGCGCCAGCGGATGCTCGACTCCGGCGAGACCTCGCCCTACACCGGCGGCTCCGCCATCGCGGGCCCCGACGGCAAGTGGATCGTCGAACCAGTGGACGGCGAGGAGCGCCTGCTCGTGGCCGACCTGGACCCGGCCGCCGTGCGCGGAGCACGCCAGAACTTCGACCCGACCGGGCACTACGCGCGCCCCGACGTGTTCCAGGTGACGGTAAACCGCACCAGGCTGACCGCCGCCCACTTCCAGGACTGACGTGTGTGGTTTTTCCCCCGGCGAGTCCCGCGCTGGGGTGGGTGAGTCCCGGTGTGGGGAGGGCGAGTCCCGGTCTGGGGAGGGCGAGTCCCGCTGTGGGGAGCGCGAGTCCTGGTCTGGGGTGGGGGTGAGTCCCGTTGCGCGGGAAGGGGTGTTGGTGGGTGGTGTGCGGGGTGGTGCCGGGTTGGTGACGTGGGTTGGTTTGGTGCGGGTCCCTCGCGGCGGCCTTGGATCGGGGTTTCCGTGGCATGGAGGGATGCCCCGATACGCCGACGAGCGTAAGGCCGCCGCTACCCGCACAAAACCAACCCGTTTGGTGGGCGGTGTGCGTGGGTTTGGTGGTGCGGCACGTGGGGGTTGCGGTGCGTGTCGGACGTTGCGGGGTGGTGTGTCGGCGGTTGGGGTGCGGTGTGTCGGACGTTGGGGTGTCGCGTGTTCGGTGTTCTGGGGTGGTGTGTCGGACGTTGCGGGATGGTGTGTCGGTGGTTCCGGGGGTGCGTGTCGGACGTTCCGGTGCGGCGTGTTCGGCGTTCCAGTGCGGTGTGTCGGACATAGCGGGATGGCGTGTCGGCGGGTCCGGTGCGGCGTGTTGGTGGTTGGGGTGCGGCGTGTCCCGCTGACTGGGGCGCGAGTCCCGGTCTGGGGTGAGTGAGTTCCGTTCTCCGGCAAGCGAGTCCCGTGCTGGGGAGGGTGAGTCCCGGGCTGAGGGGCGCGAGTCCCGTTCTGGGGTAGGTGAGTCCCGGGCTCCGGTGGGTGAGTCCCGCTGACTGGAGGGTGAGTCCCGTTGTGGGGAGCGCGAGTCCCGCTCTGAGGAGGGTGAGTTCCGGGCTGGGGTGTGTGGGTCTCGTTGACTGGCTCGGGTTGGGTTTTGGGTTTGGTCACCCACATGGGTAGCCATTGGCGTGCAACGGTTTTTGTGCGAAATAGGGGGTAGAATTGTTGGTATGACAGCATTCGTGGAGACTCGGCATGCCGCAGGGTTGTGGCGGTTGGGTGACGCGGAGCTGTTGGGTGAGTTGCAGGACGCGGAAGTAGTTCTGCGGCAAGCCTATGCGAAGGTGTTGGGGTTGGTTGCGGAGGCGGATGCGCGGGGTGTGGCGGAGCGGGTGGGGTATCCGAGCTTGAGTGAATTGCTGCGGAGTGTTCTGCTTGTCAGCAAGCGGGAGGCGAAGCAGAGGATTGTGCATGCGGGTGTTCCGGTGCCGGTTCCGCTTGAGCCTGAACAACTTTCGGTGATCGACCGGGTGCTACGGGAGCTGCCGCCGCATGTCGGTGCGGCCGACCGGGAGCAGGCTGTCGAGGTCCTGGCAGCAGCGGCCCAGTCGCTGGACGCCTCCAACCTGGTGCCGCTGGGCCGGGAGATCGTCAACCGGCTGGACCCCGACGGGGCGCTACCGAGCGAGGACGAGCTTGCCCATCCGCGACGTGAGTTCCGGTACGACACACGGCGGGACGGGTCAGTGCGGTTCCAGGGGTGCCTGGACGCGGAGACCGGCGCCCTGCTGGGGGCAGTGCTCAGTCCGCTGGCGAAACCACACGACGCCCACGACACACGCACCCTGCCTGAGCGGCAAGGGGATGCGTTCGCGGAGCTACTGGAGACCAGCACCACGCCGACGGAGGGTGGGGAACGCCCCCACATCGCAGTGACTATCGACTGGCACACGCTCACAACCGGCACAGGAACCACCGAACTCGCCCCATCAGCGATCCGCCGACTGGCCTGCGACGCGAAGGTGATCCCAGTAGTACTGGGCAGCAACTCCGAACCCCTCGATATCGGGCGGATCAGCTACACCGTGCCACCCCACCTCCGACGAGCACTCATCGTCCGGGACAAACACTGCGCCTTCCCAGGATGCAGGCGAAGGCCCAGCACCTGCCACGCGCACCACATCACCCACTGGGCCAACGGAGGAGACACCGCGCTGACCAACCTGGTGCTGCTGTGCGGAATGCACCACCGACTCATCCACCACAGCGGCTGGACAGTACGAATCACCAACGGGCGGCCGGAGTTCACGGGACCGGAATTCCTGAGGCGCAGACAAGTATGCTGATCGGATGAGCAACCCGTTGAGCGCCTTCGACTTGGTGCAGTTGCGGCAGCGGCGCAGCGTGAAGTGGGCGGAGTACGGGCCGGAGGTGTTGCCGGTCTGGGTGGCGGAGATGGACACGCCGTTGGCGGAGCCGGTGGCGGCCGCGTTGACGGCGGCGATTGGGCGCGGGGACACGGGGTACGCGAAGCCGGGCGGGTTGCTGGAGGCGTTCGCGGGGTTCGCGGAGCGGCGCTACGGGTGGCGGGCCGACCCGGCGGGCATGCGGCTGGTGCCGGACGTCATGACGGGCATCGTGGAGGCGCTGGGGCAGGTGACGGCGCAGGGGGACGCGGTGGTGGTGAACAGCCCGGGGTATCCGCCGTTCTTCTACTGGCTGGAACGGATCGGCCGAGAGGTGGTGCGCAGCCCGGGGCTGGACCTGGACCGGTTGGAACGGGACTTCGCGGCGGGGGCGAAGGCGTACCTGCTGTGCAACCCGCACAACCCGACGGGGCGGGTGTACACGGCGGAGCAGTTGCGGGCGGTGGCGGAGCTGGCGGACCGCTACGGGGTGCGGGTGGTGGTGGACGAGATCCACGCGCCACTGACGTACCCGGGGGAGCGGCACGTGCCGTTCGCGACGATCGACGCGGAGTCGGCGGCCCGGTCGATCACGCTGGTGTCGGCCTCGAAGGCATGGAACCTGGCGGGGCTCAAGGCGGCGCTGGCGGTGCCGGGGCCACAGGCGCGCGCGGAGGTGGCGGCGATCCACGAGGAGGTCAGCGAAGGAGCGGGCCTGTTCGGGGTGATCGCCTCGGAGGCGGCGTTCACACAGGGCGAGCCGTGGCTGGACGCCCTGCTGACGGGGCTGGACGAGAACCGGCGGTTGCTGGCGCGGCTATTGGCGGAGCACGTCCCGGCGATCGGGTACGAGGTGCCGCAGGCGACGTACCTGGCGTGGCTGGACTGCCGGGGGCTGGGCATCGAGGGCGACCCGGCCGAACTGTTCCTGGAGCGGGGCGAGGTGGCGTTGTCGCCTGGGCCGCGCTACGGGGTGCCCGGGTTCGCCCGCTTCAACTTCGCGACGGCACCGGAGCGGGTCACGGAGGCGGTGCTGCGCATGGCCAAGGCGCTCACGGACCGTTAGAGCTCGTATCCATAACGTGCACGTTATGGGCATTGGGATTACCACGGTGCCGCCGTTCGCGTGATGCTCGCAGGGTCTCGTACCTGGCCCTCCCTGCGGTCAGGTCGGAAGGAGCATCCATGCACAGCACAAGTGCGTGCCGAGCGGCCGTGCTCGCGGCCGGTCTGCTCGCCGTCGCCGCTATCGGCCTACCTGCGGCCGCGGCGCCGGCGGCACCCGCTGCACCCGCGGCCAGCAAGCAGCTGAACATCTCCCAGCAGGTCCAGGAGCAGGACCAGTGGTGCTGGGTCGGCAGCGGCCTGACCATCGCGCAGTTCCTGGGCAAGGACCAGGGCATCGACCAGAACACGTTCTGCGACATCGCACAGGGCTACCCGCAGGGCAGCCAGTGCCCCAACCAGGCCGGTCAGCTCGAGTACGTGCAGACGGCCTACCAGGCGCTGGGCATGAACCCGGGTCAGGTGAGCAACCCGCTCAGCTTCTCCACGGTGCAGTCGCAGATCAACGCGGGCAAGCCGATCGAGACCGGGATCTATTGGACGGCCGGTGGCGGGCACGCGCAGGTGATCTACGGCTACGACTCGAGCACGTCCTCGATCTTCTACGGGGACCCGTGGCCGGCCAGCCCCCGCTACAGCCAGATGGCCTACAACTCCTATGTCAGCAACGGGGAATTCCAGTGGGGCCAAGCACTGTACGGGATGGGATGAGCGCGATGAAGAAGACGACACAGGTGCTCGGGTGTTCCGCGGTGGTCGGATTCGCCTTACTGCTGGGCGCAACCGGGGCGCAGGCCGCGCCGAGCGCGCCCACCGATCTGTCAGCGGCCCAGCAGGCGGCATCCCAGGCGCAGACCCGGGATTTCGTGGCGCGGTTCTTCGTGAACGTGGACCAGCACAGTGCGGGCAAGGTTTCCGCGCTCAGCGCGCAGGCGGAAAGTGCCGCGGCGCAGGCGAAGGCGCCGCAGGTGGTCGGTGAGCCGTTGGCGGTGTACACGCTGAGCCCGGACTTCGTGGCGGGCAAGTCCGCTGAGGTGGCGAAGTTCGGGTACGTGGCGGTGCACGCGAAGTCGGCGACGGGGCAGGACGCCTCGGTGTGGATGGTCCGGGAGGGCCAGACCTGGTCGGCGATGAACGTGACCACCGGGACCGAGGAGATCACCTACCCGGCGCGGGCCGGTGCGGACACGGTGTTCACCGAGCCGCAGATCAACGCCTGGTACAAGGTGCACGAGGGCCGGGTGCTGCCGCTCAACGAGGTGGCCCGCACCTCGGTCGGCCAGGGCGTGAGCCTGGCGGCGTACCAGAAGCAGGTGCACGACAAGTACGGGGACAAGCTCGCCGGATCGGCCTACCAGGCCAACAAGCTGCTCGGCGGCTACAGCCCGTCCTCGGCGAGCCCGGCGCCCGCCGCGGACACGACTGACTGGACCCTGCTGTCGGCCGGTGCGGCGATCGTGCTGGCCGCCGCGGGTGGTGTGCTCGCCCTGCGGCGCAAACTGGGCTGAGACAGGCGTGTGCCCCCTCCGCCGTCCGCGGAGGGGGCACACACGTGGTCAACCGGTGACGACCTGGACCTCGTCGCTGGGCTGCAAGGTGCTGAAGAAGGTCTGCGCTGCGGCGGTGCTCAGGTGCACGCAGCCGTGCGAGGGATCGGTCAGGCTGCCCTCGTGGAACGCGTCCCCGCCGTTGAAGAACACCGAGTACGGCATGGGCGCGTTGTTGAAGATCGTGCTGACGTGGTGCAGGTCCTTGAAGGTGACGCGGAACGTGCCGGGATCGGTGGGGGCCTCCGGGCGGCCGGTGCGTACCGGGACCGGCCCGTAGTCGATGATCCCGTTGTGCTGCAACCAGGCCTGCTGTGTGTTCAGGTCCACGCAGGCCCGCGCGGCGGTATCGCACGGGGTTCGCGCGGCCGACGCGAGGGCGGGAGTCGCCACGAGTCCGAATGCGGTCATTGCCAGCGCCGTCACGGCCGAGGCGCGTGCGCGGATGCTGGACATGATCATCGCCTCCTGTTCGCTCGGTCCCCAGTTGGCTACCCGTGGGATCGGCTCGGGCAAACCTGGTGGTAGCCCAGGTGCCAGTTAGGCAACAGTGTTGATTTAATGGGCGCATGAGCGACCTGCTGACCGAGCTGACCGAGCAGGAGGAGCGGTTGCAGTTCGACCGCTTCGACAACGACACGGCGCTGGACCTGGGGGAACACCTGCTGCGTGCGGCGCGCGAGCGCGGCCTGCCGGTGACGATCTCGGTGCGGCGCAACGGGCAGCGGCTGTTCCACGCCGCGCTGGCGGGCACCTCCGCGGACAACGACGCGTGGATCGACCGCAAGAGCCGCGTGGTGGACCGCTACGGGCACAGCTCCATGCTGGTCGGGGCCACCTTCCACGCGGCGGGCGGCACCTTCGAGCAGCAGTCCCGGCTGGACCCGGACCGGTACGCGGCGCACGGCGGGGTGTTCCCGGTGATCGTGCGCGGGGTCGGGCCGATCGGCACTGTGGGCGTGTCGGGCCTGCCTCAGGCCGAGGACCACGCCTTCGTGGTGGAGCAGCTCACGGGATTCCTGGCGCGCTGAGCCGGTCCGGGTGGTTGGCCACGACCAGCCGCCACGCGGTGGACTTGACGTCCTCCACCCACAGCCTGCCGAGGTCCTGGACGTCCGCGCGCAGTTCCAGTGAGCGGGCCACCAGCTCGCCCATCAGCCCGGTCGCCCTGGCGGACAGGCCGGTGGCGAACTCCAGGGCGTAGTCCGGCAGCTGCTCGCGGTCCAAGGCGTCGCCCTCGTCCCCGCGCACCCGGTAGCGCAGCGCGCCGGAGTAGTAGGCGCACATGGTGTGCGCGGCCATCTTCTCCCGCTCGTTGAGCCGGGCCTGGTCGGTCTCGCTGCCGTAGCGCAGCCCGCACCGGTTCTGGTCGGGCTCGGCCCAGCCCACCCAGCTGATCAGCCGGAGCAGCCGGTCGTTGTCGTCCATGTGCCGATGCTGGCACCTGGCCGCGCCGCACGCTCGACGGCGCGGTGATCTGGCTCACGTGGTGCAACAATCCGGGGGTGCCCGGCCCCCTCCTGACGTGCACACCGTGACCAACCGGGACCAGGGACCCGGCACCGACGCCGAACTCTGGGCGATCGGTGACCAGGCGGCGTTCGCTCAGCTGTTCGAGCGACACGCCGAGGCGGTGTGGAACCACGCCTACCGGCTGACCGCGTCCTGGTCGCTGGCCGAGGACCTGACCTCGTTGACCTTCCTGACGGCCTGGCGCAAGCGCGCCGAGCTGAACCTGGTCCGGGACAGCGCGCGGCCCTGGCTGTACGCCGTGGCCGGTGCCCTGGCGCGCACCGAGTTCCGGCGCGTGACGCGGCTGCGCGCCCTGCTGTCCAAGCTGCCGTTCGACCTCACCCACTCCGACCACGCCGAGGGCGTCGCCGAGCAGGTGGACACCGACCGGGGCGCGAGCCGGGTGCTGGCCGCCGTGGACCGGCTGCCCAGGGCCGAGCAGGAGGCGGTGCGCCTGTGCCTGCTGGGCGAGGTGTCCACCGCCGACGCCGCCGCGGTGCTGGGGATCGCCGAAGTCACCGTCCGCTCCAGGCTGTCCAGGGCGCGAGCCCGGCTGCGTGAGCTGCTGCCCGAGGAGACGTCGTGATCGAGTTGCCCGAGCACCGGTCCCTGCCGCCCGAGGTGCGCGACCGGATCCGCCAGCGCGTGCTCGCCGGCGAGCCGCCCACCCGGCGCGTGCCGGTGCTGGCGGTGGCCGCCGCGGTGCTGCTCGTCCTGGTCGCCGCCCTCGCGACCACCGTGATCCGCTCCACCCCCGGCGAGGTGGCCCCCGCGACGCCCGCCCCACCGGCCGGGCCGCAGCCGCGGCCCACCGGTGCTCCCACCGAGGCGGACACCGAACGGTGCTGGCAGGCCACCCGCCGGACCCCGCACCCCGAGCGCTACCCGGACCGGGCGAGCTGGCAGCCGGTCGGGGCCTTCGACGGGGCGCGGCGGTTCCTCTTCGGTTACCGCACCGCCGTGTGGCTGGCCGGGGACCAGCCGCTGGTCTGCACCTTTACCCGTTCCTCGGTGCTGGTGTCCGACCCGGCGGCCGAGCCGCTGCCCTCGGCCGCCGCCCAGGTGCGGCTGCGCGCCGCCACCCCGGACGGCGTGCTGGTCGGCACGCTGGCCAAGCCCGAGCTGCGATCGACGGTCGTGCCGCCGGACCGCCTGGCCAAGGACGAGCTGGCCACCAGGGGGCCTGCCTTCGCGCTGGTCGGCGAGTGGTCGAGCCCGGAGACCCCGGTGGAACTGGGCGGCACCCCGGTGAAGGCCCCCACGGGCTACGGGCTGCTCCGCGTCGTGGACCGGCCGGTGGCCCAGGGGGACCGCGACTCCGAGACCGGCCGTGCCCTCGGCGCGTGCATGGCCCGGCGGGCGGCCACCGGCTACCCCGTGGCCGACGCCGAGGCCTGGCAGCCCGGCCCCTCGCTGCCCGGCCCCGCGGGCACGCGGTTCCTCCTCGGTTATTACGGCGATTCGGTTGGCAGTTGTCTGCGGTCCGCCGATGGCACCGGTGATTTCCTCGCGTCCTCCGAGGAATCCGCCCCCGGGCGGATCTCGGTGGTGTACGGCTCAGCATTGGCACCGGATGTCCGGACCACCTCCGCCCCCACCTGTGAATTCCTGTGGGGACGGCTGACCGGTGCGGCGCGGCAGGTGGTGTTCACCGGGCCCAACGGTGAGACCGCGCAGGCACAGGCAGGGGTGAACGGGCTGTTCGTGGCCGCTGTCCCCGTGCGCAGGACCTTGCCGGACAACGGGATCCGGTTCGGGGTGTCGGTGCGCGACGGCGAGGGAAAGCAGATCGAGTACTACCAAGTACTGCAATAAGTCCCGCAACAACCACTGCGGGTCGGAATTGTCGCTGGGGGAGAGCTGTGTGCAAAGTGCTGGCGGCTGTCGTCGTCAACGTGCTGAATCTCGTGCTGTTGTCGGTGTACGACGCGGGCGATGGGGATTTCCGCGTCTACCGCGCCGCGGGCGACCTCCTGCTGCACGGCGGTGACCTGTACCAGGCACAGGTCGTGCCGGGGCTGTGGTTCACCTACCCACCGGTGGCCGCCGTGCTGTTCGTCCCGCTCGTGCTCGTGTCGAGCCAGGTCTGGGTCCTCGTCTCGGTGGCCGCGCTCGGGCTGGCCCTGTGCCAGCTGCGCGTACCGGTCTGGCTCGCGCTGGTGCTCGCCCCCGCCATGACCTGGCTGGAACCTGTGCGGTCCACGCTGGGCTTCGGCCAGGTGAACCTGGTGCTGCTGGCCCTGGTCGCACTGGACCTGTTGCCCCGGCACACGCCTTGGCCGCGCGGGCTGCTGCTCGGGTTCGCAGCCGCGATCAAGCTGACTCCGCTGGTGTTCCTGCTCTACCTCCTGGTGCGCCGCGACCGCAGGGCGATCGTCACCACCCTGTGCTCCTTCGCCGCGAGCACCGCCGTGGGCCTGCTCGCGGCCCCGGTCAGCTCCTGGCGCTACTGGACCAACGAGTTGTGGCACACCGACCACATCGGCGCGTTGTCCTTCCCCCGCAACCAGTCGCTGCGCGGCCTGGTCGCCCGGCTCGACCTGGGCACCTGGCCCTGGCTGTTCGCCTGTGCCGCGGTGCTCGCGCTGGCCTGGGTCGGCGTGCGGCACTTCGTCCACACGGGACGGTCCCAGCACGCCGTGGTGCTCACCGCGTTCGCGGGGTTGCTGCTCTCGCCGGTGTCCTGGTCGCACCACTGGGTGTGGATCGCACCCGCCCTGGTGGTGTTCGCCACCAGCGGTGGCGTGTGGCGCTGGCTGGCGGTGCTCGAACTGGGGCTGACGACCCTGGGCCAGTTCGGCCCCAGGGGCGAGGGCTACATCTGCTTCGGGGTGCTCGTACTGGTGGTCAGCGCGTGCTGCTCGGCACCAGGCTGGGCCGCCGCGAGAAGCGCATGCCCTCGTCGTCCACCGAGCCGAAGCGCAGTTGCAGCACGTCGCGCGAGTAGTTCTGCCGCAGCCGCCACGGCACCCGCGCGCCCTGCTTGGGCAGCACGTCCACCGAGCGCAGCACGTAGCCGGACTTGAGGTCGATCAGCGGGGTCAGCTCCTGGTCCGGTCCGGGCGCCCTTGGCGTGCACTGCTGGAACCCGTTGCGGTCCATGTGCTGGAGCAGTCGGGTCACGTACTGGCCGACCAGGTCCACCTTCAGCGTCCAGGAGGCGTTGGTGTAGCCGATGGCCAGCGCGAGGTTCGGCACCCCGCTGAGCATCATGCCCTTGTAGCCCACGGTCTTGCCCAGGTCCACCGGCTCGCCGTCCACGGTGAGCGTCATGCCGCCCAGCAGCAGCAGGTTCAGCCCGGTGGCCGTCACGATCACGTCGGCGGGCAGTTCCTCGCCGGAGGCGAGCCGGATGCCCTGCTCGGTGAACCGCTCGATCCGGTCGGTGACCACGCTGGCCCTGCCCCTGCGCACGGCGCGGAACAGGTCCCCGTCGGGCACCACGCACAGCCGCTGGTCCCACGGGTCGTAGCTGGGCCTGAAGTGCCGGTCCACGTCGTAGCCCGGGGGCATCGCGCGCTGCACGCCTTTGCGGATCACCGACTTGACCAGCGCGGGCAGCTTGCGGCTGAGCGTGTACGACAGCTGGAACAGCAACACGTTCTTCCAGCGGACCAGCGGGTAGGCCAGCTTGGCGGGCAGCAGTCCGCGCAGCCTGTCGGCCACCGGGTCCTTGGACGGCCGGGAGATCACGTAGGTGGGCGAGCGCTGCAACATCGTGACGTGCTCGGCCCGCTCGGCCATGGCGGGCACCAGGGTCACGGCCGTGGCCCCGCTGCCGATGACCACCACGCGCTTGCCCGCGTAGTCCAGGTCCTCCGGCCAGTGCTGCGGGTGCACGACCTGCCCAGCGAAGTCCTGCGCCCCGGGGAACTCGGGGGAGTAGCCCTGGTCGTAGCGGTAGTAACCGGTGCAGGTGAACAGGAAGCCGCAGGTCAGGTGCAGGGTCTCCCCGGTGTCGGTGCGCTGCACCCGCACGGTCCAGCGCGCGTCTGCGGAGGACCACTCGGCGTGCACCACCTTGTGGTGGTAGCGGATCCGGTCCTCGACACGGTGCTCGCGGGCGGTCTCGCGCACGTACTCGCGGATCGAGGGCCCGTCGGCGATGGCCTTGGCCGAGCGCCAGGGCTGGAAGGCGTAGCCCAGGGTGAACATGTCCGAGTCCGAGCGGATGCCCGGGTAGCGGAACAGGTCCCAGGTCCCGCCCATCGCGGCACGCGACTCCAGGATCAGGAAGCTCTTGCCCGGCGAACCCGCCCGCAGGTGGCAGGCCGCGCCGATGCCGGAGATCCCCGCACCGATGATGAGCACGTCAACGTGTTCGTAGGTCATGGCAGCTCCCGGCGTCCACGGCGTCGACCGAGGCTATCAACGCGCCGTCGAGCTGGTCAACAGTGTGTCGACTGAATCGACGGTTGTAGAGTGCGGCGCGATGAGCCCCACGCCGAGCACCGAGCGCCCCGTGCGGGGCAGGCGCGCGCCGAGGGTGTCCGGGGACGACCGCGAGCGCGCGATCCTGGCCACCGCCGAGCGGCTGCTGGAGCAGCGCCCGTACCACGAGATCTCCACCGACGACCTGGCGCGCGGGGCGGGCATCTCCCGGCCCACCTTCTACTTCTACTTCGCCTCCAAGGACGCGGTGCTGCTCGCGCTGTTCGACCGGATCATCGAGCAGGCCGAGGCGGGCCGCGTCGAGGTGCTGGGCCGCGACCGGGACGACCCTGCCGCGCGCTGGCGCGAGGCGATCGGGGTCTTCTACGAGACCTTCGGCGCGCACCGGGCGGTGACCCTGGCCGCGGCCGAGGTGCAGCTGTCCAACTCCGAGGTGCGCGAGCTGTGGAGCAAGGTCATGGAGGGTTGGGCCTCCGACACCGCCGCGCTGATCGAGGCCGAGCGCGAGCGCGGGGCCGCGCCGCCGGGCGCACCCGCGCGGGACCTGGCCATCGCGTTGATCCGCATGAACGAGCGCATGCTGCACGCCACCTTCGCCGGTGAGTCGCCCTCGGTGTCCGAACAGGACGTGGTGGAGGTCCTGGCCACCATCTGGCTGAGCACCATCTACGGCCCGGCGCGGTGACCGGTGCGCTGATCCACTAGGTTTCGGCTATGGCTTCGGGCTACAACCTCATCGAGGCGGTGTGGTTCGGCATCGCCGGGCTGTGGCTACTCGCCTTCCTGATCAGCTTCCTGATCGACCGCAGGCGGCTGCGGGTCGGCGTGTACCTGGTGCTGTGCTTGGGTTTCCTGGCCATGGGCGGCATGGTCGCGCTGGTCAGGGCCTCCCCGACAGCGGGCGTGATCGTGCTGTTCCTGCTGCTGGCGCTGGTGCCGCTGTCGATCATGGCCCTGGCCGGCTTCCTGATCGCCAACGGGGTCACGATGCTGCGCCGCGAGGGCCGCAGCCTTGGCAACCTGCTGTCCCTGCTGGTCGGCCTCGGCATCATCGGCTTCGTGCTGCTGGGCATGTTCGCGGCGGGCACCAGGAACGAGCTGCTGATGGCCGTGGTGTTCTCGCTGACCGCGGTGCTGGGCTACATCTCCTTCGTCTTCGTCTGCTTCCTGCTCTACGCCCTGTTCTACGGCCGCATCCGGTACCGCCGCGACGCGGACTTCGTGGTGGTGCTGGGCTCCGGCCTGCTCGGCGGCAACCGGGTGCCCCCGCTGCTGGCGGGGCGGCTGGACCGGGCGCGCACGGCCTACGAGGCGATGCGGGCGCGCGGCGGGCAGCCGCTGATCCTGACCTCCGGCGGGCAGGGGCCCGACGAGGACCTGCCCGAGGGGCGGGCCATGGCCGACTACCTGGTCGCGGCCGGGGTGCCCGAGGAGCACCTGCTGGTGGAGGACCGCTCGGCGACCACCGAGCAGAACCTGACCTTCAGCCGGGCGATCATGGCCGAGCACAAGCCGGACTACCGGTGCGTGGTGGTCACGAGCAACTACCACGTGCTGCGCGCCGCGCTGCTGACCCGCCGCACCAAGGTCAACGGCCAGGTCATCGGTTCCCGCACCGCGATGTACTTCCTGCCCAGCGCCGTGATCCGCGAGTTCGTCGGGGTGCTCGCCGAGCACAAGGTGAAGAACCTGATCATCTGCCTGGTGCTGGCCGCCCCCGGCCTGCTGGCGCTGCTGCTGCACTAGCTGTTGCGGGCAGGCCAGGGCCGCGCCGAGTTCATCAGCCCGATCATGCCCGAGACCAGGCGCATCTGGTCCACCGAGCGGATGTCGGCCTGCACCAGGCGCGGGGAGCAGACCAGCACCGCGACCGCCTGCGCCCGGGACAGCGCCACGTTCAACCGGTTGCGGGACAACAGGAAGTCCAGCCCGCGTGGCAGGTCCACCGCCGCCGAGGAGGTCATCGTGGCGATCACCACCGGTGCCTCCTGGCCCTGGAACCGGTCCACGGTGCCCACCCGCACCTCGCCGAACCCGGCGCGCTCCAGCGCCCGCGTGACGACCCTGGCCTGGAGGTTGTACGGGGCCACCACGAGGATGTCGGCCGGACCGAGCTCGCGGGTCGAGTCCCCGTCCGTCCACTTGCGACCGTGCAGTTCGGACACGATCCGCACCACCTCCTCGGCCTCCTCCACCGACCGCGTGGTGTTGCCCCGGTGGTCCACCTCGGACAGGTACAGCCCCGCCGCCACCCCGTGCACCCCGCGCTGCGCCGCCGTCTGGTGGGCGTGCAGCAGGCCCGCGTAGGACAGCAGGGACACCGGTTCGCACACGGCGGGGTGCATCCGCCGCGACTGGTCCAGGAAGTAGCCCAGCTCGGCGGGGATCACGTCGGCATCGCCGATGACGTGCCCCAGCGCCGAGGCCTCCGCGCCCGCGGGGTGGGTGCCCTGCACCACCTGCGGCAGCTGCTGCGGATCGCCCAGCAGCACCAGGTTGCGCGCGCACATCGACACCGCCAGCGCGTCGGCCAGCGCGAACTGCCCGGCCTCGTCGATCACCAGCACGTCGAAGGGCTCGGCGCGCAGCGCGGCGTTGGCGAAGGTCCACGCCGTGCCGCCGACCAGGTGGCCCCGGTCGTGCTCGGCGCGCCACCGCGCCAGCCCGTTGTTGTCCTTGGGCTGGTCCCAGGGCAGCTTCGGGTCGGCGGCCTTCTTCGGCCGCTTCGCGCAGGGCAGCTCCGGGGCGCTGGCCTTGGCCGCCGACAGCACGTTCTCCACGGCCTTGTGGCTGGTCGAGGTCACCGCCACGGTCCGCCCGGTGCGCACCAGGTGGGCGATCAGCTTGCCAGCCAGGTACGTCTTGCCCGCGCCGGGCGGGCCCTGCACGGCCAGCGCCGACCCGTCCAGGGCGTCCACCGTCTCGATTACGGTGCTGACCAGGTCCTCGCCCGGTTCGGGCAGCGGACGCCCGCCGCGCAGCCTCGGCGGGGTGCGGCGCAGCAGGTCCACACCGGGGTGCGCGGGCAACTCCGGCAGCGCGTCCACGACCAGCCGGGCCAGGTCGGCCACCGCCTCGTCCTTGGGCGCGGGCCGGACCGGGCCGCCGGGCAGCACGGCCGCGGGCAGGTCCTGGTGGGTCTCGTCCACCTTGGCGCTCTCCACCAGGGTCAGCTCCTCGGCGGTGGCGGCGCTGACCAGCCCGTCGCGGGTGCCCGAGCGGTAGCGCAGCCGGATCTGGTCGCCCTCGGTGAACGGGTGCGGGTGCTCCGGGTCGCAGCGCAGGGTCAGCACGCGCTTGGCGGTGCGCGCCCGGCCGGTCGGTGGCAGCCAGTCCCCGGCGTGCACCGCAAGCGGCACCGCGCAGGTCGTGTCCACCTCCAGGTCCGACAGCGGGGCGGCCACCTGCCGGAAGAACTCCCACCACGCGGGATTGGTCTCCCGCCGGTGGTAGCCCACCGAGGCCGCCAGCAGGGCCTTGGCCTTCTCTTCGTCAGTGGCCCGCACCGGGTCCTCGGGCAGGTCCGCCAGCAGCGGGTCGACCAGGGCGGCCAGCTTGGCCGCCCGCTCCGCCCTGCGCTCGGCGGCCAGCTGCGCGGCCGTGTCGTCCATCAGCGCGTCCATGGCGGACACCTCGGCCGGTGGCGCGGGCTCGATGCCCGCCTCCTGCCTGGCCCGGTGCAGGAACTGGAAGAGCCGGTGCGTGGACACGCAGTCGTACTCGTTGTAGTCGCCGATGCCCGCGAGCACCTCGGCGGCCCGCTCCTGCTCACCCGCGGCGGTCAGCACCAGGTAGTCCTCGTACGCCTCGATGCTCGACGCCGCGGTCTTCACCTCGCCCTCGCGCGCCGAGGGCATGTAGAGCGGCTCCAGGTACTTGATCGAGTAGGACCGCTGCGAGACCCGCAACGCCTTGCGCACCACCGAGTACAGGTCCACCAGCGCCCCGCCGCGCAGCAGGTCGTCCACGGCCTCCTCGCGGGTGCCGTGCACCGCCGCCAGCCGCTTGAGCGCGGTCACCTCGTAGGGCGCGTAGTGGTAGACGTGCGCCTCGGGGTGCTCGGCCAGCCGCGCGCCCGCGAAGTCCACGAACTGCTCGAAGGCCCGCTTCTCCTGTGCCCGCGAGTGCGCCCAGAACGGGGTGAACCGCTCCTCGCCGTCCACGGTGACCGCGCCGAACAGGTACTCCAACCCGGTGCCGCCCAGCGCGTACGGGTCGCCCTCCATGTCGAAGAACACGTCGCCCGGACTCGGCGCGGGCAGGGCCGCCAACTCCTCCGGGTCCACGACCTCGTAGCTGACCTCGCCGCTGGTGTCCTGCCGCACCTGGATCGCGGCCTGGGCGCGCAGCGCGCCGAAGGTCGTCGCCGACAGCTCGCGCGGGCGGTCCTCCGGCTGCGCGGCGGCCAGCGCGTCGATCGTGCCCAACCCGGCCTCCACCAGCTTGCGCCGCTGGTCGGTGCGCATCCCGGCGACCAGCGACAGGTCCCGGTCGGCCTCCCGCCCCGCGGCGCAGTGCTCGGCGTAGCGGCAGCTCGCGCAGGCCGGGCGCTGGTCGTCCCACAGCCGCACCGGCAACCGCGCGGGCCTGGCCAGCAGCGTGTCGCGCAGCCTGCGCATCAGCGGCACGAAGTCGTCCACCCGCAGCGTGCGCCGACTGCCGTCACCGAGCAGCAGGTGCATGTTCGGCCCGGTCGGGAACCCCGTGGCGCGCAAGGCATCCGCATACGCCGTCAGTTGCAGCACCGCCGAGGGCCGCGCGTGTCGCGCCAGCTTCGCGTCGTACGCCTCGTACCGGCCCTGCTCGTCGGCCACCAGGAAGTCCGCGCGCCCGGTGAACTCGCCCTCGCGGAACACCGCCTGGTAGATCACCGGCTTGCCCGCCCGCAGGGCCTCGGTGGTCACCCGCTCCGGGTCCGGCCCGTCGACCTGCACCACGCCGTCCCCGTACCGCTGCCGGAACAGCTCCAGCATCGCCAGCTCGTGGGCCTGCCCGTGCCTGACGGCCAGCTGGTCGGCGCCGGCGGCCGGGCGCGGCGCCCCGGGCAGCCCGGCGGCCCGCGCCTGGTCGAGCACGCTGCGGTGCCCGCATTCCAGCAGGTCGGCCAGGTCGGTGGGGGTGAACATCGCGGGAGCAGTCTGTCATGGGCCGTGCCGGGGCTCGCGCGACACGCCGTTTACGCTGCACCCGTGCGCGACCTGGTCACCGAGACGATCTGGGCGGCGGCCCGCGAGCAGCTCACCGAGGGACACACCATCGGCGCCGAGACGTCGGTGCGCTGGGCGCTGACCGGGGTGGCCTACGAGGGCTTCAACGGGGTCTACGACCCGGACCTGACCCAGCCCGGCCTGATCGCGCGCGTCATGCCGCCCTTCGTGGCGGCGGGCCTGCCCATGCTGTGGCACTGCGAACAGTCCACAGTGGACGATCGGGTGCGGGCCGACTTCGCCGCCGCGGGCATCGAGCACTACGAGACCGAACCGGGCATGGTCGCCGACCTGGCACCGGCCGAGCCCGTGCGGGGGCCGGTGCGGATCGTCACCGTCGGCGACTCGCAGATGCCGACCTGGGCGCGGTTGCTGACCGGGCAGCAGGACGGCGAGCTCGTGACGGGCACGGCCCGGCTGCGATCGGCCAGGACCAGCGTGACGCACCTGCTCGGGCTGCTCGACGGGGTGCCGGTCAGCTGCGGGGCGGTGTACCTGGGTCCCGGGGCGGCACTGGTGGAGCACGTCGTGACCGCCGAGACCGCGCGCGGGCGTGGCGCCGGGACGGCGGTCACGCGGGCCTGCCTGGACGTGGCCCGTGCCGCGGGGTACCGGCACGCCGTGCTGACCGCCTCGCCGGACGGTGCCGGGATCTACACCAGGCTGGGCTTCCGCACGGTGTGCCACGTGGAGCGGTTCGAGTGGGCACCGCGGTGACGGCGCCCACCCGGACCGGCCGGTACTAGTACCCGGCGTAGAAGCCCCAGGCGAACACCTGGTCGCCCTTGAGGATCAGCGACCTGGTCTGATCCGGCGCGATCGCGGTGACCCCCGTGGTCGCCTCGGCCGGCAGCTGGCAGAGCTTGCGGTCGCTGTCGCCCCAGAACAGCAGCTGGCTGCCCTTGATGGCGTAGCTGCACCGGTCCGAGGCGGCGATCGAGCTCACCCCGGACTGGGCCGCCGCGGGCACGATGGCCTCCCCGGAGTTCTTGCTGCCACCCCAGGCGAGCACCTTGCCGTCCTTGAGCGCCAGCGAGTGGAACCCGGAGGTGGCCACGGTGCTGACCCCGGACTGCGCGGCGGCCGGGATCGTGCGCTCACCGTTGTTGTTGCTGCCCCAGCCGAGGACTTTGCCGTCCTTGACCGCCAGCGCCACGCCGCCCGCCGCGGCGATCGCCGTGACCCCGGACTGGGCCTCGGCCGGGACCTTGTCCTGACCCCAGCTGTTGTCGCCCCAGACCAGCACCTTGCCGCCCTTGAGCGCCATGTTGTAGGAGTAGCCCGCGGCGATCGCGGTCACCCCCGACTGCGCCTCGGCGGGCACGGCGGTCTGCCCCCGGCTGTTGTCGCCCCAGGCGAGCACCTTGCCGTTGCGCAGAGCCAGGCTGTGCGTGCTGCCCGCGGAGATGGCCGTGACCCCGGACTGGGCCTCGGCGGGCACGGTGCTCTCGCCGTAGTCGTTGTCGCCCCAGGCGATCACCCCGCCGTCGCGCAGCGCCAGGAAGTGGTTACCCGAGTTGGCCACCGCGCTGATCCCGGACCGCGCCTGCGCGGGGATCACGTCCTGGCCGAAGTAGTTCGTGCCGCAGTTGTCGTCGGTGTCCTTGCACAGGCGGTAGCTCGGCCCGAAGTAGCCACTGATCACCTTCATCGACACCGGGGTCGTGCCGGTACCGCACTGCTTGGCCGAGTAGGTCTTGGTGTACCTGGTCGGCTTGGTGCCGGGGATGTCGCTGACCACCAGCAGGTAGTAGCAGCCCTCGGCCGAGGTGCTGGTCACCGACCCGGTGATGGTGGTGTTCCAGTCGTCGGTGCTGGACTCGCCCTGGGCGTGGGCGGCCAGGTGGCTCACGTGCCAGGTCTGGGGCGTGCTCGCCGCGGTGGCGGTGCCGACGCCCAAGGTCGCCAGCAGCAGCGGTACCGCTGCGAGGATCGCTCTTCTCACGGTGTTCGGGTTCCTTCCGCTGGGTCAGGTTGCGCGCGCACCCGAAGCTAGCGATCACGGTTTTCGGGTCGTTATCCCTTGGGCGGGGTGGCCCTGCGAACCCCGCAACACCCGCAGGGCCCTGGTGGCCACGTGCAGGTTGAGCCGGTTGTCCACGTCGTTGAGGTCGAACCCGGTGATCTCCCGGATCCGGCCGAGCCGGTAGCGCAGGGTGCTGCGGTGGATCGCGAGCGCCGAGGCGGTCTCGTCGTAGTTGCCGCCGCACTCGAGGTACTGCGACAGCGTCCGCACCAGGTCCGAGTTCCGCCGCGCGTCGTAGTCCAGCAGCCGGCCGAGCCACTCCCGGACGAACGCCTCGACCTCGCCGCGGCTGCGGCCGGTGTCCAGTATTCGGTAGATCCCCAACTGGTCGAACGCCGTCACCCCGGAAGGGATCCGCGACCTGCACCGGATGTCCAACGCCCGCAATGCCTCCGAGTACGACCTCGGGAAGTCGCCCGGCCGCTCGCACCGGCCGCCGATCCCGATCGCGCCCGCGCCGCCCAGCCGCTCCGCGAGCGCGCGGTGCAGCGCCTGTCCGTCCGGACGGCCGCGCACCAGCAGCACCACCGCTCCCGAGCGCCGCGACCCCAGTGACCGCCACCGCAACAGGTCCACCGCCCGGTCGGTGGCCTCGGCGACGAGGTCCTCGGCCTGCTGTCCGTGCCAGCGCAGGACAACCACGTGGTGGGTGCCGCGCAGGTCGTGCCCGATCGCGTCGGCCCTGGCGTAGGCGCTCTCCTGGTCGGTGCCGATGATCAGGTCGTCGACCAGGTCCCGGTGCAGGCGGAGTTCGACCTCGGCGAGGTTGCGCTGGTGGGACAGCTCCAGCGCCAGCACCGTGGTCCCGTACTCGAGCGCGAACACCTCGTCCTTGCCCGCGATCCGGGCCGGGTCCACCAGTGCCAGCACGCCGAGCACCTCGTGCCGCGGCTTGACCAGCGAGATGACCCTGTCCTTCTCCCGGACCGGGTGCGGGACGGCCGCCGCCCGCCTGAGCACCTCCTCGCGCAGGTGGGCACTGGGCTTGGGGTACGGGTCGGGCCGGTCGGGACCGCACCAGGCCCGGAGGTTGCCGAAGCGGTCCTCCACCGCCACCGGCAACGCCGTGAGCTGGTGCAGCGCGTGCGCGATGCCCGGTTCACCGGCCCCGGAGGCCGGGATGCGGCTGAGCGTCTCGTGCACCCTCGTCTGCTGTTCGAGCCGGGCGACCGTCGCCGACAGTTCCGCGTTGAGCGCCCGCAGTTCGAGGGCCTGGGCCCGTTCCCTGCGGTGCAGCGAGGCGTTGGCCATCGCCTCGGCCGTCTGCTGTCCCAGTGCCTCGAGCAAGAAGAACTCGTCCGCCGACGGCGGCTGCGGTGCCCGCACCACCAGGTACCCGGTCAGTCCGTCCAGCCCCCGCAACGCGAAGCTCCAGCGCCAGGCGCCGTCGGACAGGACGATCGGGCCACTGCGCCCGTCGAGCCGCCCGACCCGCGCGTCGAGTTCGGCGTGGGGTGGCCCGGGGCGCCGGTTCGGCACACCGTCGACGACGAGGTATGCCGCCTCGACGGCACAGCCGCTCAAGGTGGACACCGAGGTCTCGGCGAGCCGCAGGATGTCCTCGGCGCCGCGGCCGTCGAACATCGTCATCGCGATGACCAGGAGGCGGTGCAGGTCCGACAGGTGCTCCCGCCGCCTGCCGTGCTGCTTCTGAGCCGCGCTCGCCTCCGCTGGTGTCATGTGACCTCCAGTGCCGTACCAACAACCCTAACGCGCCCGATCTGGCCTGCCAGGCCGAGTGGGCAAGGGAAATTCCGACCTCCCAGGAGCACGCGCGGCCGGTGACCTGTTTGCCATTGTGGTTTCCGCCAACAGCAGAGGTCCACGGCTCCCGTGGTCGAAGATCCTGACGAGAGGTGAGGAAACCATGACGTTGATGCGGTTCGACCCGTTCCGCGATCTGGAACGGCTGACGGACCAGGTGCTCGCGGGCAGCCGTGGTACCCGGGCGATGCCCATGGAGGCCTTCCGCCGCGGTGACGAGTTCATCGTCGCACTGGACCTGCCCGGCGTGGACCGCGAGGAGGTCGAGGTGACCGTGGAGCGCAACGTGGTCACCGTGCGGGCCCGCCGCCACCCGCTGCGCCGCGAGGACGAGGAACTGCTGGTCGACGAACGCGTCCAGGGCGAGTTCAGCAGGCAGTTCTTCCTCGGGGACAACCTCGACACCAAGCGCCTGTCCGCCGACCTGGAGCGAGGAGTGCTCACCCTCAGGTTCGCCGTGGCCGAGACGAGCAGGCCCCGCAAGGTCGAGATCACCGGCCGCGCGGAGGAGAGCCGGGCCATCGAGGCCGACACCCACGACAAGGCGAACGCCCAGTAGGCGGAGCAGGCCAAGCACCTGCTCGCCAGGATGACCGGAGGTGTGTGATGGCCAAGGTCGTCGGCATCGGGCCGAACCCCGCGCTGGACCAGCACCTCGCGCTCGTGCGGGAGGTCGTGCCGAGGACCCCGCAGGGCTGCGAGGAGTGCCTGATCACCGGAACCCCGTGGCTGCACCTGCGGCTGTGCCTCACCTGTGGGCACGTCGGCTGCTGTGACTCCTCGCCGATGAAACACGCGAGCAAGCACGCACACGCCGTCCGGCACCCGATCGCGCGCTCCTTCGAGCCCGGGGAGACCTGGCGCTGGTGCTACGTCCACCAGGCCTACGTGTGATCGCCGCGCCCCGGCAGCCGGGCGACCAGCCGCGCGCCCTGCTCGCTGTCCGCCACGCGCAGGGATCCGCCGTGCCGGGTGGCGATGTCGCGGGCGATCGTGAGGCCGAGGCCCGAGCCGCCCGCGTCCCGGGCGCGGGCGTCGTCCAGCCGGGCGAAGCGGTCGAAGACGCGTTCGCGGTCCTCGGCGGGGATGCCGGGGCCGTCGTCGATCACCTCGAGCACGACCTCGCCCGCCGAGTGGCGCAGGCGCACGGTGACGGAGGTGCGCGCGTGCCGCACCGCGTTGTCCAGCAGGTTGCGCAGCAGGCGTTCCAGCCGCACGGGTTCGCCGGTAACCACCGCTGGACCGTCCACAACGGACCGCACCACCGGGCCGCCTGGCACGAGCGCGCGTTCGGCGACCTGCTCCCGCACCACCTCGGCGAGGTCGACGACACCGGAGGGCGCCGCGACCTCGGCCGGATCGACGGCGAGTTGCAACAGGTCCGCCGTGATGCGTTGCAGGCGCTGGACGTCGAGCAGCGACCGGTGCGCGACGGCGGGCCAGTCCACCCGGTCCGGGTGCGTGAGCGCGACCTCCAGGCCTGTCCGCAGGTTCGCCAGCGGGCTGCGCAGCTCGTGGCTGGCGTCGGCGACGAAGCGTTCCTGCTGGTCGTGCGCGTGCTGTAGCCGGTCGAGGGTCGCGTTCGTGGTCCGTGCGAGCCGGGCGAGCTCGTCGCGGGAGCGGGGCACCGGCACGCGCCGGTCCAGCTGGCTCTCGCTGACCTCGGCCAGCTCACGGCGGATCGCCTCCACGGGCCGCAGCGCGCGCCCGGTCGCCAACCAGGCGACCAGCGCCGCGAGCAGGACCGCGAGCGGGATGAAGAACGCCAGCGTGTTGTCGAACGCGCTCAGCGTGCGGAGCGTGTCCCACGGCAGCACGAACAGGTACAGGGTGAGCCGGTGGTGGCCAACCGGGCCCGCACCACCCAATCCGGCGTCCAAAGTGGACTCTTCGCGGCCGAATGGCTCCACCAGGTCGGCCGGTACGTCGTCCACCACCCGGCCCAGCACGGTGTACGTGCGGTACTCGCGCCACTGCGGGTGTTCGCCGGGGCGCAGCGTGCCGCTCGTGGTGGTGGTCCAGTCCGCTGGCGCCCCGGCGGGGGCGGGCGGCAGCGGAGTCCACGAGGGGTCCCAGTGGCGCAGGTTGGCGCTGCTCACCACCGCCCGCCCGGAGTCCGCTACCACCTCGAACACCGCGTCCCCGGACGGGATCGCCGTGGCCAGCGCGGCCCGCCCGCCGCCGAGGGAGGCGACCCGGTAGGCGTCGGCCATCCGGTCCAGCTCCGCGCGCGTCGCGTTCGTGGCGTTGTCGGTCAGCTGCTTGCTCAGGAACTGCCGTGTCCCCAGCCACCCCAGCGTGAACACGACCGCGCAGAGCAGTGCGGCCGACAGGGCGGCGCCGCGCCGCACGGACACGGGCCACCACCTACTCATCGGACACCAGCCGGTAGCCCGCGCCGCGCACCGTGTCGATGGTGCGGCGCCCGAACGGCGCGTCCAGCTTCCGCCGCAGCGCGCTCACGTAGACCTCGACGATGTTCGGATCGCCCTGGTAGGCCAGGTCCCACACCTGCTCCAGGATCTCGTGCTTGGCCACCACCTGCCCCTCGTGCCGCAGCAGGCATTCGAGCACCGCGAACTCCTTCGTGGTCAGTGCCACCGGCTGCCCCGCGCGCAGGCACGTCCGCTTCGCGGGGTCGAGCACCAGGTCGCCGAACGCGAGCGTCGCCGAGGCGCCGGCCCGGCCCCGGCGGGTGAGGGCGCGCAGCCGTGCGGTGAGCACCACGTAGGAGAACGGCTTGCTCAGGAAGTCGTCGGCCCCGGTGTCCAGCGCCTCGGCCTCGTCGTACTCCCCGTTCTTGGCGGTGAGCATGAGGATCGGCGTGTTCACCCCGCGTTCCCGCAGCGCCGCGCAGACCCGGTAGCCGTTGAGCTTGGGCAGCATGATGTCCAGCACGATCACCTGGTAGGGGTGCAGCTGCGCGAGTTCGAGCCCTTCCTCGCCGTCGTGGGCGAGGTCCACGGCGTAGCCCTCGGCCTCCAGTCCCCACTGGAGCGTCTCGGCCAGCCGCCTCTCGTCCTCCACCACCAGCACCCGCATGGGGCGATCCTCCCAGATCCGCGCCTCGGTTCCTGAAGCGATCTTCAGGTCGTTTCAGGAACCGTTCAGGCCGCGCTCGTCATGATCGCCGCATGCACGGGAACACAATGGACGGTCCCGCCGCGGTCGGCGTGGCGGAGGTCGTGAAGGTCTACGGTCGCGGTGACGCGCAGGTGCGGGCGCTGGACCACGTGTCACTGGACTTCCCCGCCCGCCGCTTCACGGCGATCATGGGCCCGTCCGGCTCGGGCAAGTCCACGCTCATGCACTGCCTCGCCGGTCTGGACACAGTGGACTCCGGTCGAGTCCGGATTGGACGGACCGAGCTCACCGGCCTGTCCGACGCCGAGCTGACCAGGCTGCGGCGGGACCGGGTCGGGTTCGTGTTCCAGTCGTTCAACCTGCTGCCGACCCTGACCGCGGAGGAGAACATCCTGCTCGGCCTGCGGCTGGCGGGCCGCCGACCGGACCGGGCGTGGTTCGGCGCGGTCGTCGACGCGCTGGGCCTGCGCCCGCGGCTGCGGCACAGGCCGGGGGAGCTCTCGGGTGGCCAGCAGCAGCGGGTGGCGTGCGCCCGCGCGCTCGTGGGGCGCCCGGACGTGGTGTTCGCCGACGAGCCCACGGGCAGCCTCGACTCGCGCTCCGGTGCCGAGGTGCTCGGCTTCCTGCGCACCTCCGTCCGCGAGCTCGGCCAGACGGTGGTGATGGTGACCCACGACCCCGTCGCCGCGTCCTATGCCGACCACGGGGTGCTGCTGGCCGACGGCCGGGTCGCCGCCCACCTCCCGCGGCCCACCGCCGACGCCGTGCTCGCGGCGCTCACCGGACTGGGGGCGTGATGCTGCGGACCGTCATCGCCGGGCTGCGAGCCCGGCCACTGCGGCTGCTGCTCTCGGCCGTGGCCATCGCACTCGGCGTGTCCTTCGTCGCCGGGGCGCTGGTCCTCGCCGACGCCGTTGGCGCCGGTCTCCGCGCGGCCGTCGCCTTCCAGACCCGCGGGGTCGACGCCTCGATCAGCACGACACGTGGCGGCCCCGCGCTCGACGAGGCGGTGCTGGCGAAGGTCCGCCGGGTGCCCGGGGTCGCCGCGGCGGAGGGGCGCGCCACGGCGAGCGCACCCCTGCGGGACGCCGCGGGCCACCCGCAGGAGGCGGCGGCCACCAGCCTGCCCGCGGACCCGCAGCTGCGCCCCTTCGACCTGGCTGAGGGCCGGTTTCCGCGTGACGCCAACGAGATTGCGATGGAGCGGCACACCGCGGCGGCCTACCCGCTGGGACAGTCCGTGACCGTCTTCGACCGGAACGGCCACCAGCACTCCTACACATTGGTCGGCACGTTCAGCCGACCCACCGAAGCCGGTATCGGCTCGGCCCAGCTGGTGCTGCTGCCCGAGGCACTGCGGCAGTTGGCCGCCGGGACCGGGTTCAGCGAGATCGTGGTGCGCGCGACGCCGGGGGTCGGCCAGTCGCAGCTCCTCGACGACCTGACCCGGGCCGTGGGCGGCCGGGGCACCACCGTGCAGACCGGGCGGGACGCCGCCGCGCAGCTGCTGCGCGAGGCCGCGCCGGACTCGGCCAGCCTGACCAAGTTCTTCACGGCGTTCGCGGTGCTCGCGATGGTCGTGGCCGCGATGGTGATCACCAACTCGTTCACGATTCTCGTCACGCAGCGGGCCAGGGAGCTGGCCCTGCTGCGCTGTGTCGGGGCCGGGAAGCGGCAGGTGTTCGCGGGAGTGCTCGCCGAGGCCGTGGCGGTGGGCGCGGTCGCGTCCGTGGCCGGGCTGTTCGGCGGGCTCGGTGTCGCCGCCGCGCTCCAGGCGATCGCCGGTGCGCTCAGCGGGCACGAGGCGGCCGTGTACCTCCCCCTCACCGCACGCACGGCCCTCGCGGCCCTGGCGGTCGGGGTGCTGGTCACGGCGCTGGCCGCCGCGCTCCCGGCCTGGGCCGCGACCCGCGTCGCCCCCGTCGAGGCGCTGCGGACCCCGTTGGAGGGCAAGTCCGCACGCGCCGGGTGGCCCCGGGCGGTGGCCGCGATCGTGCTTGCGCTGGTGGGTGTCGGTGCGGCCGTGCTCGCGTTGCACGTCGAGGTGGAGCACGGTGCCGTGCTCGCGGTCGTGGCCATGGTCGCGCTGCTCGGCGCGGTGCTGGCCGTGGGACCGCTGGTGGCCGGACCGGTCGTGCGTGCGCTGGGTCTGGTCTGCGCCCCGGTGCTGGGCCTGCCCGCGAAGCTGGCAGCGCTCAACGCCGACCGCAACCCGAAGCGCACCGCGGCCAGCGCCGCCGCGCTCACCATCGGGCTCGCGGTCGTCTCGCTCGTGACCACGGTGGTGTCAGGCGTGGAGGCGGGCCGCAGCAGCGGCCTCGACCAGCAGTTGGCGGCCGAGTTCACCGTCACCTCGGTGGTCGCCGACCAGCCGCTGCCCGCCACGCTCGCGGACACCCTCGCCGCGGTGCCCGGGGTCGCCGCCGCGGCGCCCCGGCGGTCGTTCTCCGGGGACCTGGGGGCGCGCGGCACCTACGGGATGGCCGCCGTGCGCGGCGACGCCGTGGGCAGCCTGCTGCGGCCGGTGGTGCTGTCCGGACGACTTGACCGGCTCGGCCCAGGAGAGCTGGCCGTGAGCAGGCAGCTCGCCAAGGAGGCGGGGCTGGCGGTCGGCGACACCGTGCAGGGCGGGCCCCGGAACAGGCCGGTCCCGCTGCGGGTGGTCGCGGTCTACGACGGGGTCCGCGTCCCGGGCGCCGACCTGGGGCTTGGTCTGGTCGATCTCGGGCAGATGCCCGCAATCGCCTTGCACGGCAACAGCTACGACGACAGCGTCCTGGTCAAGCTCGCGGCAGGCGCCGACCAGGACCAGGTCCGGTCGGCGCTGGACGGGGCGCTCTCCGCCGCGCCACTCGCCCAGCTGCACAGCCTCGCCGACCTCAAGGACCAGATGTCGGCGCCGCTGCGGAGCACGCTGGACCTGTTGTGGGCACTGACCGCGCTCGCCGTGCTGATCGCGTTCGCCGGTATCGCCAACACGCTCTCGCTGTCCGTACTGGAGCGGACCCGCGAGTCCGCCCTGCTGCGCGCGCTCGGGCTGACCAGGGGCGGGCTCGTCGCCGCCCTCACCGCGGAGTCGGTGTTCCTCGCACTGCTCGGCGCGGCCTGCGGCCTGCTCCTGGGCATCGGCTCGGCGTGGCTGATCACGCAGGTGGCCTCGACCGACGCCCAACCGGTGCTGTTCACGCTGCCGTGGGCCCGGCTCGGGGTGCTGCTGGGGGCCGCGGTGCTGGCGGCGCCGCTGGCCGCCGTGATCCCCGCCCGCCGCGCCGCGCGCGGTTCGCTGACGGCCGGGATGGCAGAGCAGTGACCCCGGGGTCAGACGCTGCGCAGCACCGAGACGACGGTGCCCAGCACCACGGCCTTGTCGCCGTCGATGACCTCGTACGCCGGGTTGCGCGGTTCCAGGTAGACGTGGCCGTTGCGGCGGCGGTACACCTTGACGGTGGCCTCACCGTCGATCGCCGCGGCGACGATCTGACCCGAGTGGGCCTCGTGTTGCTGCCGGACCACGACGATGTCGCCGTCGCAGATCGCGGCGTCGACCATCGAGTCACCGCGCACGCGCAGGCCGAAGACGGTGCCGCGCCCGGTGAGTCCGCGGGGCAGGGTCAGGACGTCGTCCACGTGCTCCTCGGCCGCGATGGGAGTTCCCGCGGCGATGTGGCCGACCACCGGCACGGGAACCGAGTCCTCGGCGGGTTCGCGGGTCGCGGACTCCCGCAGGAAGTCGCGCACGTCGATCGGCCGGGTCATCGTGCTGCCGCGCCGCAGGAAACCCTGCTCCTCCAGACTCGCCAGGTGCTTCGACACCGAGGAGGAGGACCGCAGGCCGACCGCCTCGCCGATTTCCCGGGTGCTCGGCGAATACCCGTACCTCGTCACCCAATCCCGGATGGTGGCCAGGATGTGCTGCTGGCGCAGCGGCAGGGCCGAGGTGTCCAGGTGCTCGAACATACCGAGGTCGTCGTAGGCGGTCACCCGCGGAATGATAGAGGTAGCAAGGAGGCCGCCCGAGCTCAGGCAGGCGCTAGTTGTTGGTGAAGCTGAACGAGTTCACCGCGAGCCCGGGTCCGCCCTGCCAGGGCTCGAAGCCGAACTGGACGCTGGTCAGGTACCAGGAGCGCTGCACGTAGCCGCGGTTGGCCGCGTCCAGGGTGAAGTCCCTGACGCTGACCTCCAGTGAGTTCGTGGCCTGTTGCCTGGCGTAGGAGATCACGTTCCAGCTGACCCCGTTGTTGTGCTGGACCCCGTACCAGACGTCCCAGGTGGCACCGGCCAGGTTCGCGGTGGCGACCTTGTCGCCGAAGGGCCTCGGGCCGCTGGTGTGCGCGCCCCAGATCATGATCTCGGCCCCGTTGTTCTGGCCGGTGGGGTTGGGGTTGGTGTCCAGCCAGATGTCGTAGGCCGCGTCCCACTGGCCGCCGGTGGTCGTGTAGTTCACCGAGGACCGGAGGTTGCCGAACTTGCTGACCTGCAAGGGGAGTCCGCTGCCGCTAGAGCAGTTGCCGTAGTGGCAGCCCGCGTAGATCGAGGGGTAGGCGGCCGGGGCGTTGGTGGTCGGCAGGTTGTGGTTCCCGCTGACCACGGTGAAGCCCGAGTCGGTGGGCTGGACGCACTGGGGGATCGTGTCGCCCCACTCGTCGTTCTGCACCACGAAGCGGTTGTTCGCCACGTGCACAGAGTCGTACTGGCCACACAGCTGCGCGTAGCTCGGCGTGGCCGCGGCCGTGCTCACGCCGAGGTCGGCGAGGCCGAGCAGCAGCGCCATTGCCGTTGCTGTCCTGCGAAACGTCATGGGTCACCCTCCGGGCACCGGCACTCTGGGAGCGCTTCCAGGCGGCACTGCGGACAGTAACGTGGGTCACATCCGGCTGTAAAGGCGCCTTGTGTGCCGTTCGCGGCATCACCACCAGTCCGAGAGCTGGCCAACGGCGGTGACGGCGGCAGCGGCGGCCCAGGCCTGCGGGCGGCAGGCGGCGGGGTAGGCGAGCACCTCGGGGTCGGCGGCGTACAGCTCGGGCAGGCGGTTGCCGAAGCGGTGGGCGGCCTCGAGCAGGCCGCGGGCGAGGTCGTCGGCCAGCTGGCGGTGCCCCTCGGCGGCGAGCCCGCGGATGGCGACGGCCGTGTCGTGCGGCCACACGGTGCCGCAGTGGTAGCTGTACGGGTTGTACGCGGCGCTGGCGGCGGACAGGGTGCGCAGACCGCGCCCGCAGTCCAGGTCGGGCTGGGACAGGCGGTGTGCCACCCGCGCTGCCTCGTCGGTGTCGAGCAGGCCCGTGCCCAGCAGGTGGGCCATGTTGGAGCTGGCCCCGGTGACGGGCGTCTTGTCGGCGTCCAACGCGATCGCGGGGTACGGGCCGATCTCGTCGCTGATCCAGAACCGGGCGCGGAACCGCTCGCGCAGCGCGGCGGCCCAGGACCACCACTGCTCGGCCCCTGGCTCGTCGAAGGCCCTGGCCAGCACGGCGGCCCCGAGGGCGGCGGCGTGCGCGTAGCCCTGCACCTCGCACAGCGCGAGCGGGCGCTTGGCGAAGGCCCCGTCGGCGAAGCGGATCGAGTCGCCGGAGTCCTTCCAGCCCTGGTTGGCCAGCCCGCCCTCGCCCGAGCCGCCGTACTCCAGCAGCCCGTCCCCGTCCGCGTCGGCCGGGCCGGTGATCCACTCCATGGCGGCGCGCAGGTTCGGCAGCAGCGCGCGGACCTCGTCCTCGGGCAGCCCGGCACGCCACGCGTCGTGCAGCAGCCGGACCCACAGCGCGGTGGCGTCGATCGTGCCGTAGTAGACCGGGGGCAGGTGCAGGCCGCTGGTGCGCAGTTCGCCGCGCCGCACCTCGTGCAGGATGCGGCCGGGCTGCTCCTCGGTGTGCGGGTCGGTGGTGCGCCCCTGCCTGCGGGCCAGCGCGCGCAACGTGCCCCCGGCCAACTCGGTGCCCAGCGGCAGCAGCAGCCACGCCGTCAGCAGCGAGTCCCGCCCGAACAGGGTGAGGAACCACGGGCTGCCCGCCGCGGCGAACCGGTCCGCGGGCCGCACCGGGTCGGCGAGCAGCAGCGCGTCCAGGTCGGCCAGGTTGCGGTCCAGCACCGCGGCGCACTGCTGGTCGGCGGGCGCCCCGGGCAGCCGCCAGCCCGGTGAGGGGGCCGCGGTCGGCGTGAACCCGGCGGGCTCCACGTGGCCGCGCGCGGTCACGGTCAGCTGCCAGGACTCGTTGGCCGCCAAGCGAACCGGCCAGGTCAGCACGGCGACCCCGAACTCGTCACGGGTCCGCGCGGGCGGGTCCACCGCGACCGTGACCTCCGGCCAGGTCAGCGTCGCGAGGTCGCCGGGCACGAGGTCGGCCACGCCCCCGTCCTTGACCAGTGCGACCGGGGCGTGGTCGGTGGCCAGCCGCAGTTCCACCTGGTACTCCACGGGGTTCAGCCCGGAGTTGCTCAGCTCGAAGCGGTCGGTGAGCTGTTCCCCGGTGAGCACCCGGTCCCGCCGCAGGCGCACGGTCGGGTCGGCCAGCCCGGGCTGGGCGCCGATCACCACGGCGTCGAACCGCGCGCCGGACACCCCGGCCAGCCGCCCGCCCACCGGGGTCAGTTCCGCGCCGAGCAGGTCGATCGCCAGCACGGACAGCAGCCGCCGGTCGTGCTGGAACCAGCCGTGCGCCCCGTGGCCGCGCAGTTGGCCGTCCGGGCCGGACAGCGCGACGGACGGGGCGCGCACCACGGTCACCAGGTCGTGCAAGGCGGGCTGAGCGGGCATTGGACGGCTCACTTCCTCGGCGGGGCGTTGACAGGGTCACCCTCTTGCCCTGATATTAACGTTAAAATCGATACCAGGAAGGAGTCGGTGTGGGCAACGGGCGAGCGGTGACCCTGCGCGACGTGGCGGCTCGGGCAGGTGTGTCCGTGCAGACCGTGTCCAACGCGCTCAACGCCCCGCAGCGGTTGCAGGCCGACACCCTGGCCACCGTCACGGCCGCGATCCGCGAGCTGGGCTACCAGCCCAACCGCAGCGCACGCAGCCTGCGGACCTCCTCGGCGCGCCTGATCGGGTACTGCGTGGCACGGCGTGCCGACGGGGTGGCCAACCCGATGATGGACCAGTTCCTGCACGCGCTGACGGCCGCCGCCGAGGACGAGGGCAGGCACGTGCTGCTGTTCACCGCCCCGGCCGGTGCCGAGGCGATGACCCCCTACGCCGACCTGATCGCCCAGCGCGCCGTGGACGCCTTCGTGCTGTCCGACACCGTCCCGCACGACCCGCGCCACCGCTGGCTCACCGAGCACGGCGCGCGCTTCGCCTCCTTCGGCCGGGTGTGGCACGAGCAGGAGCAGCCCGGCCCGTGGGTCGACGTGGACGGGGCCGCGGGCTGCGCCGAGGCCGTGCGGCACCTGCATTCCTTGGGACACAAGCGGATCGCCTTCCTCGGGCTGCCCCCGGACGGCGGCGCCGTGCAGGATCGCCAGCACGGCTGGCAGGCCGCCTGCGGGCAACTCGGGCTGCCCACCGAGGGCCTGCTCGTGCACTGCGCGGACGACACCGTGCGGCACGGGCGGGACGCGGCCCTGCGGCTGCTCGACGGGGCCGAGCCGCCCACGGCCCTGGTCGCCGCCAGCGACGTGGTCGCCTTCGGGGCGCTGCACTGCGGGCGCCCGCTGGCGGTGGTCGGCTTCGACGACACCCCGCTGGCCGCACTGGTGCCGCCCGGCCTGTCCAGCGTGCGCCAGCCGGTGGCCGAGGTCGCCAGGACCCTGATCAACCTGCTCGACGACGACCACGAGCGCGGTGTGCTGCTGCGCCCGGAACTGGTGGTCCGCGCGAGCAGCCGTACGACCGTGAGGGAGAGCTGAGCCGTGAGAACCCGTCGCAGCGCCGCGATGACCGCCGCCGCACTGGCCCTGACCGCGCTGGCCGGGTGCGGCCAGGGCTTCGACTCGAACCAGGCCGCCGCCAGCGGTCCCGTCTCGCTGTCGGTGCTGATCGGCTCCTCCGGGGACGCCGAGACCCAGGCCGTGCGCGCCGCGACCGGGGCCTGGGCCGACCGCACGCACAACTCCGTGAACCTCACGCTGGCCCAGGACGCCAAGCAGCAGCTCAGCCAGGCCTTCGCCGGTGGCACCCCGCCGGACCTGTTCTACCTGGACCCGGCCATGTTCGCGCGGCTGGCCAAGTCCGGTTCGCTGGACTCCTACGCCGCCGCGCTGCCCGACCCGGACGGGTTCTACGCCACGCTGCGGCAGACCTTCACCGCCAACGGCAAGGTGGTCTGCGCGCCCAAGGACTTCTCCACGCTGGCGCTGGTGATCGACACCGACGCCTGGGCCCAGGCCGGGCTGACCGAGGCCGACACCCCCACCACCTGGGACCAGCTCGCGGCCGTCGCCACCAGGCTGACCACCCCGCAGCGCAAGGGCCTGGCGCTCAGCGACACCCACGACCGGGTCGGTGCCTTCCTGGTGCAGGCGTGCGGCTGGTACCTGTCCCAGGACGGCAGGACCGCAACCGCCGACTCGCCCGAGAACCTGACCGCCCTGCGCTACCTGCAGAAGCTGCTCACCTCGGGCAGCACCGCCTTCGCCAAGCAGGTGGACGCGGGCTGGGGCGGTGAGGCCTTCGGCAAGGGCCGCGCCGCGATGACCATCGAGGGCAACTGGATGATCGGCGCGCTGGCCAAGGACTACCCGGACCGGCACTGGAAGGCCGTGGAGCTGCCCGCGGGCCCGGCCGGGCGCGGCACGCTGTCGTTCACCAACTGCTGGGGCATCCCGGCGAACAGCCCGCACCGCGCGCAGGCCGAGCAGTTGGTCGCCGCGCTGACCGACCCCGCGCAGCAGACCGCGCTGGCCAAGGCCACCGGCACGCTGCCGTCACGGACCTCGGCGGCCACCGCGTTCGTGGCCGAACACCCCGAGCAGAAGCCGTTCCTCGCGGGCGCCGAGCACGCGCGCGGTCCCGTCACGGCGACGGGGTTCGACTCCGTGCTGTCCGACTTCGACTCGGGCCTGCTGGGGCTGTCCACCGGTGGCGACCCCGAGCAGCTGCTGAAGACCTTGCAGCGCAACGCGAGCCAGGCGCTGGGCAAGTGAGACGCCGCCGCGAATCGCTCGCGGGCTGGCTGTTCACCACGCCCGCGCTGGTGCTGCTGGGGCTGTTCCTGTTGGCGCCGATCCTGCTCGCGGTCTGGGTGAGCCTGCTCGACTGGGACGGCACGCGCAATCCGCTGGCCGGGGGCGTGCCGTTCGTGGGACTGGACAACTACCGGGACCTGCTCACCCAGGACGGCCTGCTGCGCACCGACTTCGCCACCAGCGTGCGCAACACCCTGTACTTCGTGCTGCTGGCCGTGCCCGCGCAGACCGCGCTCGCCTTCGGGCTGGCCGTGGCGGTCAACAACAAGCTGTTGCGCGGCAGGACCTTCTTCCGCACGGTGTTCTACTTCCCCTCGGTCACCAGTTCGGTGGCGATCTCCGTGGTGTTCCTGTTCCTGTTCTCCGGAACCGGTGCCGTCAACGGGTTGCTGCGACTGTTCGGAGTGGACGGACCGACCTGGTTCGCCGACCCGCGCGGGCTGCTGCACCTGCTGCTGGGCCAGCCCCCGCGGTGGATGCTCGACACCCGGGTGTTCTCGCTGTCGTTGTGGGACTGGGTGTCCGGGCCCTCGGTGGCGATGACCGCGGTGATCGTGCTCGTGGTGTGGACCACCTCCGGCACGTTCATGCTCATGTACCTGGCAGCTCTCCAGAACCTGCCCGAGGACGTGGGCGAGGCGGCGCTGATCGACGGTGCCACGCGGTGGCAGCGGCTGCGCGAAGTGACCCTGCCCCTGTTGCGGCCCACGACCTTCCTGGTGATGACCCTGGGGCTGATCAGCACCTGGCAGGTTTTCGACCAGGTGTACGTGATGAGCCAGGGAAACCCCGCCAAGACCACGCTGACCCCTGCCTACCTGTCCTACCAGCGGGCCTTCGGCGACGGCGCGTTCGGCACCGGTGCGGCCATCGCGATCACCCTGACCGCGCTGATCCTGGTGCTCACCTGGGCGCAGCGCCGACTGTTCGGGGAGGGGCGCGGATGAGACGGATCCTCGGCTACTCGGTGCTGGCACTGGGCGCGGTGCTCTACCTCGCGCCGTTCGTGATCCAGTTGGTCACCTCGTTCAAGACCGACCCGGACGCCGTGGCACACCCCCTGTCCCTGCTGCCGGACCCGTTGTCCACCGACACCTATCGGCGCCTTGCCACCGACCCCGCGGTGGACTTCCCGCGCTGGTTCGGCAACTCGCTGCTGGTCACGGTGTGTGTCACCCTCGGGCGGCTGCTCGTGGACGCGCTTGCCGGGTACGGCCTGGCCCGGTTGCGCTGGCGTGGCCGGGACGCGGTGTTCGGCGGCATCCTGGCGGTCATGTCGGTGCCCGGGGTGGTGCTGCTCATCCCGAAGTTCCTCGTGTTGCGCCAGCTGTCCCTGTACAACTCCTACCTGGGCATGGTCCTGCCGCTGCTGGTGGACGGCATGGGCATCTTCCTGATGCGCCAGGCCTTCCTCCAGGTACCCCGCGAGGTCGAGGAATCGGCCACTGTGGACGGTGCGGGCGTGTTGCGCACCTGGTGGTCGGTGGTGCTGCCGATGGTGCGGCCCGCGCTGGCCACCCTGGCGGTGCTGTCCTTCCAGGGCTCCTGGAACGAGTTCACCGGCCTGCTCGTGGCCACCTCGGACCCCCGCTACGAGACGCTCACCCTGGGGCTTGCCCGCCTGGTGTCCGGCGCGCTGGGCCAGGGCGAGCAGTTGCCGCTCAAGCTGACCCATCGCCATGCTGTCCACCGTGCCGGTGCTGGTCGTCTTCCTGGCCGCCCGCAAGTACTTCGTGAACAGCCAGCTGTCCTCGGCGGTGAAGGGCTAGTGGCGCGAATTTCCTGACAGGAAAGGACTTTCTCTCGCCTTGTGACCCAAAGTGGGCACGGTCTGGCGCGCAACGGCCACTCGGGAGCGCCGTTCCGGGAGTACAGTGACATGCTTGGTGTGCATGGCCGCTGGGTGTCAGCGGGGTCGAACGCACCCTGAGGCACCCGCCGGGCTGGGGTGAGTTCGGTCTGCTCCACCGATGAACTGGAGGCGCGGTTGGAGGAACTGGAGTTCACTGTGGGCGAAGGGCCCTGCGCGGACGCGTTCCGCGACGGGGCGCTGGTCCGCTGTGACACGCAAGCTCAGGCTCGACTAGGAGTCCGAGAGGTGAGCCTGATGTCGGCGCACAGCATGGCCGCGACCTTCGTGGAACTGGCCGACACACTCGTCGCCGACTTCGACCCGTTGGACTTCATGCACCTGCTCGCGGACAGGTGTGTCGACTTGCTCGGGGTGGACGCCGCCGGGCTGCTGCTGGTTGACCACAGCGGGCGGCTGCGGGTCGTCGGAGCCTCCAGCGAACGCGCCAGGCTGCTCGAGCTGTTCGAGTTGCAGAACAGCCAAGGGCCCTGCCTGGAGTGCTACCGCACGGGTGTCGCGGTGATCGTGTCCGACCTGGAGGAGATGTCCCGGCTCTGGCCGGAGTTCTCCCGGGTGTCGGGGCAAGCCGGGTTCACCTCCGTGCACGCCCTGCCGATGCGCCTGCGCTCGGAGGTCATCGGCGCGCTGAACCTGTTCCACGCCGCGCCCGGTGCCCTGGACGAGGCCGCGCTCAAGATGGCCCAGGCCATGGCCGACGTGGCTACTATTGGCCTGCTACAGGAACGTGCCATCAGCCGCAGGGAGCTGCTGGCCGAGCAGTTGGAGGGCGCGCTGCACAGCAGGGTCCTGATCGAACAGGCCAAGGGCGTGCTGGCGGGCAGGCTCCAACTCGACATGGACACGGCCTTCTCGAGGTTGCGCAACTACTCCCGCCACCACAACATGCGGATCAGCGCGGTGGCCGAGGACCTCGTCTCCGGCGAGCTCGACGCCAGGACGCTGCTCGGCCTGCGGTGAGCGGGGCCGGTTCAGCGGTCGGTGGAGTTGGTGAGGTCCTCGAGCAGTTGGATCTGGTCGGACAGGACGCCGGTGAGGATCTCACGGGCGACCCTCAGCAGTTCGGCCACGCGGGGGCTGGTGAGGGAGTAGTAGACGCTCGAGCCTTCCTTGCGGGTGGTCACCAGGCCCGCCCGCCGCAGGACCGCCAACTGCTGGGACAGGTTGGCGGGCTCGACCCCGACCTCGGGCAACATCTCCGCGACGGCGTGCTCGCGCTGGCTGAGCAACTCCAGCACGCGGATGCGCACGGGATGCCCCAGCGTCTTGAAGAACTCGGCCTTCACCTGGTAGAGGGGTGTTTTCACGCGGGCCCTTCCCCTGTCGCGCACTACGCGAGCAGTGGCGGTCTTGCTCCATTCTCAGGTGCAAACCTTAGCAAGTTCCGTGGTCGGAAGGCTGCGGGACGGCGGGTTAGGGGAATCACCAGACCCCGGTTGCGGGGTGTGGCGCTGGGCCGATCGGGGGTGAGCATGAGGCATGGCGCCCAGTCGGCACATCGCGCACCTCAGCCTCCCGCTCTACGGCCACGTGTACCCGACGCTGAACTTCGCCGGTGAGCTGGTGCGCCGCGGCCACCGCGTGACCTACGGCACCAGCCGGGCCTTCGCCGCGCAGGTGGAGCGCATCGGCGCGCGGTTGCTGGCCTACCCGGAGGCCATGGCCGAGCAGGCCGCCTTCACCGGGGTCGAGGTGGTCACCACGGTGGCGGCCACCACGATGGAGATGCGCTTCTACGAGCAGAGCCTGCTGCTGGTCGAGGACCTGGCCGAGCAGTTCGCCGGGGACACCCCCGACCTGATCTGCACCGACCCGATCATGTTCGGCGCCGCCACCGTGCTGGGCCGCCGCTGGGGGGTGCCCGTGGTGGTCACGCACCTGCACTTCGCCTTCTGCACGGGCTACGACTGGCGCCCGGACCGGTTGCGCCGCTCCTTCGCCGGGCAGGACCTGACCGAGCTGGTGGACCTGGCCACCCGGCTGGACGTGCTCAACGACAAGTACGAGGTGCCCGCCGACCAGCCCGCGGCCACCGAGGAACTCGTGCTGTCCTTCCTGCCGCCGCGGTTCCAGCCGCACCGGGAGCTGTTCGGCCCCAACCACCAGTTCGTCGGGCCCGCGCTGGAGGGCCAGTCCTATGTGGGGCAGTGGTCCCCGCCCGGTGACGACCGGCCGCTGCTGCTGATCTCGCTGGGCAGCATGGTCCGGGAACGGCCCGAGTTCACCCAGCTCTGCGTGGACGCCTTCGCCGAACTGGACTGGCACGTGGTGCTGACCACCGGCGGCACCGAGCCCAACCGCTCGTTCCCGCCGAACTTCGAGGTGCACCAGTGGGTTCCGCTGCGCTCGGTGCTGGAGCACGCCTCGGTCTGCCTGAACAACGCGGGCATGGGCGCGGTCATGAGCTCGGTGTACCACCACACCCCGCTGGTGCTCGTGCCTGGCCTGATCGACCACGAGGCCGTGGCCGACCGGGCCGTCGCGATGGGGGTCGCCCGCTGCCTTGGCGAGCGGGACCTGACCCCCGAGCTGCTGCGCCGCGCCGTGCTCCAGGTCGAGGCCGACGAGGCCGTGCACGCCGCCGTGCGGGCCATGCGCGCGGAGATCGTCGAGGCCGGTGGCGCCGGCCGGGCCGCCGACCTGGTCGAGCAGCGGCTTGCCCCTGCGCACCCACCCCGATTCCCGTGAACACCTCGTGAGGAATGGATCACCCAGGTAGGTTCGGATGGCCGTGTGGGGGCGGGTCATCGGAGGGGTCCTGATGTCGTCGGCTGGGTACCAGGCGCGAGTGCCGCGCTTCCTGGTGCAGTTGCTGCGCCGCGGCGCCCCGGTGATCGCGGCCACCCCACGCGACGTGCCCGACCTGGTGGTCGACCCGGCGCCGATCGCGGGCTGGCGCCGCATCTCGGCGATGTGCGAGACCGACAGCGAGCTGGAACCGGACTCGCTGCTGATGCGGGCCTGCCGCTACGTCGTGCTGGTGCCGCTGGTGTTCCGGCTGTTCGTGCTGCCCGTGACGCTGCTGCCGAGCGGACTGCCCGCGGCCACCACGCTGATCGCGCTGGTGTTGCTGGCGCTCAACACCCTGGGCATCGTGTGGGTCCTGCGCGTGGTGGGACTGCGGTACCGTGCGGCACGCGGCCTGCTGCTGCTGGACGCGTTCCTGGCGGTGTCGGCGAACCTCGCCGTGGCCGCGACGACCCCGCCCGGTTCGTACGGCCTGGCCACGGCCGTCAGCTGGATGGCACTGGTCGGGTCGGTGGCACTGTGGACGGTCGCCTGGGGCATTCCCTCCGGTGCGGGCCTGACCCTGCTCAGCGTGCCGCTGCAACTGGCGATGTGCGCCCTGGCGGGACGCGAGGCCGACACCGCCGAGCTGGCGGCCAACGCCGCGGTGCTGGGCGTCGCGCTGGTCACCGCCACGGGCGGGCTCATGCTGGTGGGCCTGGGCACGCGGCTCGCGCTGGGCATCGGCATCCGGCGCGGTCAGCAGGCGCAGGACGCCCGCGTGCGCAGGGAGCTGCACGACACGGTGTTGCAGGCGCTGGAGGCGATGGCGCTGCCCGCCCCCGGTGACGGCGAGCACGCGGCGGCCCGGTTGGCCGAACTGCGGGGCATCGCCCGCGCGCAGGCCATCGAGTTGCGCGGCATGCTGTCCGAGCCCGCCGACACACCGCCCGCCGGGCTCGGCGAGGACCTGACCGTGCTGGCCACCGAGATGGCACGGGAGGGGCTGCGCGCGCAACTGGTGTTCGCCGACGTGGACGACAGCACGCTGCCCGAGGCCCGGCGCAGGGCCGTGCGCGACGCGGCCCGCGAGGCCCTGCGCAACACCATCAAGCACTCCGGCACCAACGAGGTCGTGCTGTGCGTGGAGGAACGCGACGGCGGCATCGCCGTGATCGCCCGCGACCACGGCACCGGGTTCGACGCGGACCGGCGCCCCGCCGGGTTCGGCATCAGCGAGTCGATCTCCGCCCGGCTGACCGAGGTCGGTGGGCACTCGCGGGTGGATTCCCAGCCGGGCAGGGGAACCCGCGTCACGCTGTGGGTCCCGCGGTGAGGGCACTGCTGGTGCTGGCCCTGGCCGCCCCGCTGGTGGTGCTGGCCGCGCCCCCGGCGCACGCCGCGGGCTGCGCGGTGCCCAAGGCCGTCTACACCGAACCGGCCCCGTGGCCGCAGAAGCTGGTCGACCCGACCCGGATCTGGCCGCTCACCCGTGGCGCGGGGCAGGTCGTGGCGATCGTGGGCACCGGGCTGGACGCGGACAACCCGCAGTTCGGGCACGGGCGGGTGCTCGGCGCCATCGACGTGGTCGGCAGGGCGGGCGGGGTCGCCGACTGCGACGGCCGGGGCACCTTCGCCGCGGGCATCGTCGGCGCCCAGCCCGAGGACTCGACCACCTTCACCGGCATCGCGCCGGAGGCCAGGCTGATCGGGGTGCGCTACACCAACGGGGAGGGCCCCGGGGACCCCAACCAGCTCGCCACCGCCATCACCAGGGCCCAACAGGCCGGTGCGGGCACGATCCTGGTCGCCGTGCCGTCCACATCGGACAGTCCCGCGCTGCGGGCCGCCGTGCAGCAGGTGCGTGCCGCGGGCGCCGTGGTGGTGTCCCCGGCCGCCGCCACGCAGGCCGGTGCGCGCAGCTACCCGACCGCCGACCCGGGGGTGCTCGCGGTCGGTGCCGCCGACTCCGCCGGGGCCGCCGTGCAGACCGAGTCGGGGGACTACGTGGCACTGGCCGCGCCCGGGGCGGACCTGGTCAGCACCGCCGCGGGCGCCGCGGGCAAGGACGGGCACCTGTGGCCGGTCAAGGACCCCACCTTCGCCGCCGCCTACGTGGCCGGGACCGTGGCGCTGCTGCGCGCGTACCGGCCCGCGATGACCCCCGACCAGATCACCGCCCGCCTCACGCTGACCGCGAGCAGGCCCCCCGGCGGCGGGCCGGACCCGAAGCTGGGCTGGGGCCTGCTCGACGCCTACACCGCCGTGTCCTCCTCGCTGCCCGCGAGCGCCCCGGCCCCCGGCGGTACGCCCTCCGCCGCGGCGCAACCAGTTGTGCGGCCCGCTGCCGCCCCTGGACCGCCCGCCCGCGACCGGCTGCTCGGTGGGCTGGCCCTGGCCGGGGTGGTCGTGGCGGTGCTGGCCGGGGTGGTCACCGCCGCGGTGCGACGGGGTCGTGCGCGTGGCTGGCGACCTGGTCGTCTCGACTGAACAGCTCGTAGCGCCGGTTGACGTTGAGCTTGCGGTAGACCCGGGTCAGGTGCTGCTCGACGGTGGACACGGTGATGTAGAGCTTGCCCGCGATCTCGCGGTTGGTGTGCCCCACCGCGGCCAGCACGGCGACGCGGCGTTCGGCCGCGCTCAGCGCCGTGGCCGCCGAGCCGCCGAGGTGGTCCTCGTTGGCGGGCAGCAGGGTTTCGGCGCGGCAGCCCTTGGCGACGTGCCAGGCGCGGCGGGCGGCCATGCGGGCACGGCTGGGCTCGCCCAGTGCCTGGTGCACGGTGGACAGGTCGGCCAGGGCGCGGGCCAGTTCCAGCCGGTCGCCGGCGGCCTGGAGCTGGTCGACGGCGTCCTTGAGCAGGGCGGGACGGTGGGGTTCCTCGCTGGTGGCGGCCTTGAGCCGCAGCGAGATGCCCCGGCTGCGGGAGGGCCCGGCGGCGAGCATGCCCAGCTGTTCCTCGACCAGGTCGCGGGCCTGGTCGCGTTTGCCCAGCCGCAGGTAGACCTCGGCCGCGCTGGTCCGCCAGGGCACCAGGGCGGGCAGGTCCAGGTCCCAGGCGCGCATGAGTTCCCCGCAGTACAGGAAGTCCCCGAGTGCGGCGTGCAGGCGGTTGGTGGCCAGGTGGTAGTGGCCGCGGGCGTGCAGGTAGTGCAGGCCGTGGCGGGTTTGCAGCATGGCGGGGGGCACGGGCTGGGTGAACAGGGCCGCGGTGTCCTCCAGTTTGCCCATGGCGGTGGTGGCCATGAGCAGGGTGGCCAGGGGCACGCCGATGGCCACGCCCCAGGCTTGCGGGGACATGTGGTCCAGTGCGGCGCGGGCGTGTCGTTCGGCCTGGGGCAGGTCGCCCTGGCGGATGCAGATCTCGGCGCGGATCGCGGCGAAGGGGGCCTGCCAGCCGGGGGCGCGGCGGGCGGCGGCTTCCTGCAGGAGCAGGTCGCACCAGGGCGCGGCCTTGTCCAACCGGTCCGCGTAGATCAACGCCAACAGGGCGTTGTCCAACGGCGCCAACGACATCACGTCAAGTCGGGTGGATTGCAGGACCTGCTCCGCGCCCGTCACGGCCTCCTCGACCGGTCCACGGGTGAGGACCGCGTGCAACGCCTGTGCCGCACGGACACGCGGGTCGATACCGCGTTGCGGCGCAACCGGTAGCTCGGGCACCCGGTTGCGCAGGGTGGGGTAGGAGGCGGACAGCCACAGGGCGGTGATGTACTGCTCGTCTGCGCCGTCCAGCAGCTCCAGCATGTCCCCGGCGTCGTCCATCCGGCCGTGCCACAGCAGGTTGCGCAGTAAGGTGCTCGCGTCGGCGCCGGCCAGGTGGCCCGCGCGCATCGCCGCGGTCAGCCGGTTGAGGTGCCGCGCCCCGCTGGCCGGGTTCAGCCGCCACTCCAGCCCCGACAACCGCGTCGTGATCGACGCGCGCCGCGGCCCGTCGGCGCACTGGTCCGCGGCCAGCTCCAGGTACGACATCGCCGTCTGCGCCTGGTCGGCGACCAGTTCCCGGTCCGCGGCCTCACACAGCACCTGCACGGCCCACGGGGCCTCGGCCCTGCCCGCCGCCACCAGGTGCCGCGCGACCTCGGTGACGGGCTCGCCCCGGTCGTGCAGCAGACTCGCCAGCCGGTGGTGCAGGTCCGCCGCCACGCTCGCGGGCATGTCCTCGGCCACGGCCTGCTCGTGCCGGAACCCGTTGCTGCTCAACAGTCCTGACATCGCCAGCACGTCCAGGGCGCCGACAACGGCGTCCGGCTCAACCGCCAGCACCTGGGCGACCGCTGCCACCGTGACGCCCGGCCCCGCGATCACCAGGCAGCGCGCGACCGCCAGCAGCAGCGGGTCACCGCGGCGCAGGCAGTCCGCCACCGCGCGGTGGAAGGCGGCGCCCGTGGCGTCGTGGTTGTCGAGCAGGCTGCGCACCAGCAGCGGATTGCCCCCGCTGAGCCAGTGCACCGACTCGGCCAGACCGCCCGCGCCGCGCAGGACCCGGGCCACCCCGGCCTCGGTCAGCGGGGCGACCTGCACACGGCGGAACCGGGCCTGGCGAGTCAGCTCCCCGTGGAACAACGGACGGGCCTGCACCGGACCCACCCCCTCGGCCAGCACCACACCCACCCGCGCCGTACGCACCCGCCGCACCAGGAACAACAACAACTGCAACGAGGGCACATCCACGTACTGCAAGTCATCCACCACGATCACCAGCGGACGCCCACCCGCGACCTCCACCAGCGCCGAGCACAACCCGTTGACCACATTCGCCCGGACGTGCTCCACCGTCTCCGACTCCGGATCCGACAGCGCCGCGGTGAACATGCCCTCCTCCAGCAGGCCCGTCACCCGCTCCCACACCCCAGCCGGCACCGCCACCGAGTGGAACAACTGCGACACCACCCCCAACGGCAGCGTCCGCTCCACCCGCGACCCCGTCGCCGTCAGCACCACCGCCCGCTCGGCAGCCCGCTCGGCGAACGCGTACAGCAGCTCCGTCTTGCCCGTCGCCACCCCACCGGCGACCAGCACGACCCCACCCCGGCCGTCCGCACAATCACGCACCAGGCAGTCAAGATGATTCAGTTCCGCGTCGCGCTCGACCAATTCCAATGGTGACGTGTCAGTCAGGTCGACCAATTCGCGCGGTAGGGCCATGGTCCTCGCCCCCTGAGTGAACTCGCACAATGAACACCTGCGAAACTAGCACCGGGCGACAAACGTCATCAGTCGCCCGAGCGAGTGATCCGAATATTCCGTGCCGCCGTGCCGCCGTGCCGCCTATCCGTTGCCGGCGGGCGGCCGTCACTCGGGCGTGTAGGCGGCTGGGACGATCGGGGGTGGAGGGTTCGGTATCGCGGTTTCCCCACGCGGAAACCCGCGTTCGTGACATGGCAAGTATTTTCCGGTCACCGTGAGCTGGCGATGTGTCCAAAGTATGCCGAACCCCGCAGCCTTTGGTCGATCCGGCCGTCCGAGGTTTCTTGTCCGTCATGCTGGGGGCTCGTTGGTCTGAACAGGTGGCCCCGGCTCACCCGGACCGGGAATCCGCCCGGACTGTGTCCTCACCGGAACGTGTACGTCCTGGCCGCGCAATTGTCTGCAAGACTCGGTCCCGTCCAGAACTTTCCTGGGCGAACACCGAAAACGTACGAGGAGGACCACCATGTCCAAGCTCGCCAAGCTCGCGGTCGGTATTTCGGTTGTCGGAATGGCCGTGCTCGCGGCCCCGATGGCCTCGGCCGCCCCGGCCTCACCGACCGATTCCACGGTCGCCTACTGCAACTCCGACGGCACTCCCATCTCGGCCGACGCCTCCGCCGACGCCGACGTGGTCAGCACCTGCGACCAGGACCAGCAGGTCGTGGCCCTGTGCTACGCCGACGGTGAGGACGGCACTCCGCTGGTGCTGGTCACCAACGAGGACGACAACAGCACCGGGTTCGCCTCGGCCGACTCGCTGACCATCGACGAGCCGGAGGCCGTCACCACCTGCGACACCGGGGACTCCTACCGGGGCAAGTGACCCCGCACCGCGGAGGCGGGGACGTGAGGTCACTGGGGGTACGCCCGCGCCGGTGACATGACGGTGCCCTCTGCGACGGCCAGTGTCGCAGAGGGCATCCACCACCATGCTAGTCGAGCAGCGAACGGTAGGCGGTGGCGGCGGTGCTGTCCCCGTGCCGGTAGTTGGCGGCGCTGTCCCGGAGCCCGCCGCTGAGCACGGCGGCACGCTGGGCCTGTTGCTCGACGCGCTCCGCGATCGCCGCCACCGTCCTGGTGTGCGCCTCGGCGGCCTGCCGGGACTCGGGCAGGCCGCCGAACGCCGACGCGGCGGGACTGGGGGTACCCACCGCGCCGTGCACCGACCGAATCACATCGGCCTGTGCGGCCAGGTCGGTTGCGGCCCGTTCCAGGCTGGGGGGATGTGCCTGGAACCCGGTGGACGGCGTGGCAGCGCCCCCCGCCGGAGTGCCGCCGACCTGACCGCCCGCGGTGCGGGCTCGGTTCAGGTAGCGCCGGTAGTCGCCACCCGTGTAGGTCGACCACGGACGGAAGTTCCTGCCGTGGTTGGACAGTGCGTAGGCGTGCCGCGCGTTGGTTGCCGGATCCGCGTTGGCCTGCTCGTCGCGCAGGACCCGCTCCGCGGCCGTGCCGTGGCCGGGGTTGAGCGAGCGGATCTGCCACAGCCCCACCGAAGGCCCCCACTTGGCGGTCTCCAGGGACACGTCGCCCACGGCGTGCGCGTTGTTGTGCGACTCCGCGATCGCCACCGCCACGGCGGTGGTCAGCGCGTCACCGCGGAAGCCCGCGTCGTAGGCGTGCTGGGCGATCTGCTGGTCGGTCAGCAGCAGTCTGGTCACGGCTACAGGTCCTCACCGATCACGCCCGGCGTCACGGCCGAGGACTCGCCCCACACGTCCTCGGTCTCCACCAGCCACGGCGGGATCCGCTTGCCGTTTCCCATGTCCCCGGCGCCCGCCCCGGACATCGGCATCATCGGCATCATCGGGCCGCCCATCCCCTTGGCGCCCGCGGCCTCGGCCGCCACCGCACCCAGCGCGGCGGCGCCCGCCGCACCCGGTGATCCGCCCGCCACCATGCTCGCGTTGGCCGAGGGCACCGTCCCGCCGCCGATCCCGCCGCCGATTCCCCCTGCCCCGCCGCCGATCCCGCCGCCGCCCTTGAGCGCAACGGAATCGCCCAGCTTGGGCGTGCCGGTGGACTTCGCCCCGTTCTTCTGCTCGTCCTGCTTCTGCTTCAGGAACGGCGGCAGCTTGGGCATGATCGAGCCGAAGCGGCCGAACGCGGCTGCCGAGGCGGCACCCAGGCCCGCGGTGAACATGCCGCCGAACAGCGGGGAACTCGTCGGCACCTGGGTCGTGCCCGCGGGCAGCGTGGTGGCGCCCACCCCCGGCACGTCCCAGGAGTTGTGCGAGCTCACCATCGGGTTGCGGATCGCCCCGCTGGCGGTGCCGGGATCGGACCCCGTGGCCTGACCGGGGTTGGGCACCTGGTCGGCGTTGGGGGAGGGCGGGATCGAGGACTCGGCCGTGGCGTAGTCCCCGGCCAGCTCGTTCATCACGGCCACGGCCTGCGCGTGTGCCGCGTCGGAGGCGGCCGCCGCCTGCTGCTGGTTGCGGATCGCCGCGATCGCCTCGGACTGCTGTTGCTGCATCTGCGCCACCACCTGCGGCGGCGTGTCCGCCTGCACGGTGATCTGCGTCGTGGCCAGGCTCAGCACCGAGGGCGGCACCTGCGGCACGTTCACCGGCTTGGGCATCCTGGCCCGTGCGATGCCCAGCGAGTCGCCCGCCTCGTTGGTCAGGTCCCGCATGGCGAAGGCCGTGTCGGCCACCTTGCGGATGCCCTGGGCCAGATCGGTGATCATCGTCCGGTACTGCTCGGCCGCGCCACCGCGCCACTTGTCCTGGAACCCACGCAGCTGCGACTCCAGGTCGCCCGCGTTGTCGTGCAGGCTCTTGCCGGTGCTGTCCCACACCTGCGCCGCCGAGCTGACCGTCTCCGGCTGGCTGGCGAACAGCATGGTGTAGAGCTGTTCGTGGCTGTACTGGGCGAAGTTCGTGCGCGGGCCGTGCCCCTTGCCAGTCATCTCGCTCAGTCCTCCCCGTCACCGAGCACGCCGGACACCGTGTCCAGCACGCCACCGACCACCCCGCCAACCAGACCGCTGTCGGTGTAGTCGGCCGACACCCGCATACCAGCGGAGATGTCCTCGTCCAGCCGCTCGTAGCCGGTCGCCACGGTCTTGGTCACGTTCTGCGCGAACTCGATCGCCTGCCGAACCTGGTCGAGCAGGCCGTGCATCTCACCGATGGCCGCTCGCGTCCGCTCGTGCAGCGACAGGGCCTCGCCGAAGTCCCCCAGCAGGACCGGCTTGCCCGCCAGCCCCGCCAGCTGGTCCATCGGTTTGCCCACACCGTCCAGCTGGGTCCGCAGCTCCTCGGCGAAGCGCGTCAGCGACTCCAGGTGGACCGCGAAGGACTGGTCCGGCATCTCTGGTCAGCTCCCTGTGTGCCTGTGGCGCCCAACGGTGGACCGCCCCTGGCGGGCGGCCCACCGGGGCGCGGGTGAACACCGGTCAGGCGAAGTACCGGGCGTTCTTGTTCTCCAGGGTCAACTGGAGGTCGTGCGCCTCGTTCACCTTGCCCGCGAACTGCGCGATGATGTTCGCGATGTCCGCGGTGGCCTGGCGCAGCCGCGTCTCGGCCTGCTCGGCGGCCTGACCCGCGGAGCTGCCCGACGCGTACCAGGTTGCCTTGATCGGCTGCAGGTTGGTGTGCAGCTGGTCAAGGTACTCGTTGAGGGCCTTGGCCTTCATGCCCAGCGTCTGGGCGCTCACCTGCAGCGCCGCGAAGTCGACGCTGATCTGGTCGGCTGTCATCTCTGGTCTCCGTTCCCTCAGGCCAGCGCGCTTCCGCCGGACAGCCTGCCCAGCACCGCGCCGCCCGCGTCCACCGTGTTCGACAGGCTGTTCAGGCTCTGCGACACCGTCGCGTCCCCGCTGCCGTAGTTGTGGAAGCTCTGGTTGACCAGGTTGGACATGGTGTCCAGCTCGTTGCTGGCGACCCGCATCTTCTCCTGCAACTGCGTGTGCAGGTTCCAGAAGGAGACCGCCTGGCTGCCCTGGTAGTGGCTCAGCGCGGAGACCAGGTCGTTCTCCAGGTTCGACATGGTCTTCTTGGCGTTCGCGGAGCACTCCTCGAAGCCCTGGACCGCGCGCGTCATCGCCTGTGCATCGGCTGTGTAGCCGGGGCTGCTCACGGGCGATCCACCTCCTCTCACTAGACCGGTGATCTCGCAGCACAACGCTAGGAATTCCAGCGCCCCGAGCAAACGGCACAAACGCCGGTGAAGGTGACGGCACTTATACCCACAGGGCCCCGCGGCACGCCCCCAGCCCGCGAGTCCCGCTGCACCGATGTCATGAAGGTGCCGTTTGGGACGTTGAACGTCCGCAACGGCACCTTCATGACGCTCGGATACGGCTAGGCGGGGGACCAGGCGACCTGGATGAGGCTGGTGGTGGCGCGGCGGCGGACGAGGTGGCCGCGGCCGGGGGGCTGCTGGGTGGGCTTGACCTCACCGAGCAGCGGGCCCTCGTCGGGGGAGCCGGACAGCATGACGCCGGGCGAGCCCAGTTCGCGGACCCGTTGCACCACCGGCTCGAACAGCGCGCGGGAGGCGCCGCCGCTGGCCCTGGCGATGATCAGGTGCAGGCCGATGTCGCGGGCCTGCGGCAGGAACTCCAGCAGCGGGGCCAGGGGATTGCGCCCCGTGGTGGCGACCAGCTCGTAGTCGTCGACCACCACGAACAGTTCGGGACCGGTCCACCAGCTGCGATCGCGCAGCTGCTCGACCGTCACGTCCGGGCCCGGGATGCGCCCCCGCATGGCCTGTGCCACCTCGGCGACGAACCCGTTGAGCACCGGCTCGGAACCGGCGTAGCCCAGCAGTTGCGGGCCGCGCACGCAGTCGAGCAGGCCACGCCGGTAGTCGGCGATGATGATCGCGGCCTCCTCGGCGGTGTAGCGCTGCTCGATGCCGCGCGCGATCGTGCGCAGCAGCGCGGTCTTGCCGGACTCGACGTCACCGAAGCACAGGAAGTGCGGGTCGGCGGCGAAGTCCAGGTGCACCGGCTTGAGGTCGGACTCGCCGATGCCCAGCGGGACGAGCTTGCCGGTGTCCGCGGGCAGTTCGGCCAGCGACACCTGCTTGGGCAGCAGGCGGACCCGGGGTGCCTGCGGGCCGGTCCACGCGGCGCTCACGGCCTCCACGAGCTTGGCGGCACCCTGGGCCAGCGAACCGATGCGCTGGTCGGCGTCGGCGCGCGGCAGGGCGGTCAGGAAGTGCAGCTTGTCCTTGGTCAGCCCGCGCCCCGGGGCCCCGGTCGGCACGTTCTGCGCCGCCCTGCGGTCGATCGAGGAGTCGGCCGGGTCGCCCAGCCGCAGCTCGAACCGGGTGCCCGCGGCGTCGCGCAGCTGGGGCCGCACCCCCATCCACCAGTTGGCCGACACCACCACGTGCACGCCGAAACCCAGTCCGCGTGCGGCGAGCCGGATCACGGCCTGCTCCAGGGCCTCCTGCTCCTCGCGCAGCGTGGCCCAGCCGTCCACGACCAGGAACACGTCGCCGAACTCGCGGCCCTCCTCGCTCTCCTGGAACTCCGCGCGGCGCTGGCGGAACGTGGCGATCGAGTCGATCCCGTTGGCGGCGAAGAACTGCTCGCGCTGGGTCAGCAGCGTGGACACCTCGGCCACCACGCGGCGCAGCCGGTCGGCCTCGCGCCGGGTGGCGTAGCCGGACACGTGGGGCAGCCCGGCGATCGGCCGCAGCGCGCCGCCGCCCATGTCCAGCACGAAGAACTGGACCTCGACGGGCGTGTGGGTCAGCGCGAGCACGCCGATCAGGCTGCGCAGCAACGTGCTCTTGCCGCTCTGCGGGGCGCCGACCACGATGGCGTTGCCCGCCGCGCCGGAGAAGTCCGCCCACAGCAGGTCACGGCGTTGCTCGAAGGGCTTGTCCACCACGCCGATCGGCACGGTGAGCCGCCCGTTGCCGCCCCAGCCCACCGGGCACAGGCCGCGCTCGGGGTCGGTGCCGATCGGCGGCAGCAGGTGGTCCAGGGTCGGCGGGTCGCCCAGCGGGGGCAGCCAGATCTGGTGCGCGTCCGGGCCCTTGCCGGTCAACCGGTCCACCATCGTGCCCATGATCGACTCACCCCCGCCGGACTCCGCCGGGGCCACCTCGTGCCGGACCTGCTGCGGGATCTCGGTCGCCGCGAGGGTGAACGGCAGTACGGCGCGCATCGGCGCGGGTCCGCTGGCGGCCACCCCGCGCGGCGGCAGCTCGCCGGAGACGTAGGCCGCCTTGAAACGGATCAGCGTTTCGGTGTCCACACGCAGGAATCCCGAACCCGGTACCGGCGGCAGCTGGTGCGCGTCGGCCACGCCGAGCACGGAACGGCTCTCCGAGGCGGAGAAGGTGCGCAGGCCGATCCGGTACGACAGGTGCGAGTCCAGCCCGCGCAGGCGGCCCTCCTCCAGCCGCTGCGAGGCCAGCAGCAGGTGGATGCCCAGGCTGCGGCCGAGCCGGCCGATCATCACGAACAGGTCGATGAACTCCGGCTGGCTGCTCAGCAGCTCGCTGAACTCGTCGATGATCACCAGCAGTGAGGGCAGCGGGTCCAGGGCGGCACCGCCCGCCCGAGCGCGCTCGTAGTCGCGCACCGAGGCGTAGTTCCCGGCCGCGCGCAACAACTCCTGGCGGCGCACGAGCTCGCCCTTGATCGCGTCGCCCATCCTGTCCACAAGGGACAGATCCTCCGCGAGGTTGGTGATCACCGCGCAGGTGTGCGGCAGGCCGGTCATGCCCGCGAAGGTGGCGCCGCCCTTGAAGTCGATCAGCGCCAGGTTCAGCGTCTCCGAGGAGTGCGTGGCGGCCAGGCCGATCACCAGCGTGCGCAGCAGCTCGCTCTTGCCCGACCCGGTGGCGCCGATCACCAGCCCGTGCGGGCCCATGCCGCCCTCGGCCGACTCCTTCAGGTCCAGCTCCACCGGCCGGCCGTCCGGGTCGACGCCCAGCGGCAGCCGCAGCCGCTCGCGGGCGGTGCGCGGGCGCCAGGTGATCGCGGTGTCCAGGTCGCGCGGGTCGCCGATGCCCAGCAGCCCGGGCAGCCCGAAGTTGGCCGCCATCGGCGCCTCGGACACCACCGGGGCGGCCCGGTGCAACGGGGTGAGCTGGCGCGCGAACGCCTCGGCGGAGGCCGGGTCGAGCCGATCCGGCTTGCCCAGCAGGGCGATCCGCCGCTCGTTCTCGTCGCCGACCACCATGCCCAGCCGGTCGCCGGCCACGTGCAGGCACAGCTCGTCCGGTCCTGGCGGCTGCTCCGGCACGCCCCCGGTCACGTCGATCACGGTGACCCCGTGCCGCCCACCGGCCGCCGCCAGCCGCGCGTCCTGGCCCAGCGCTCCGCCGTCCACCACCAGCACCACGTGCTGGAACTCCAGGGTCGCGCCCTTGCGGTTGAACGGCGGCCGGTCGCCAAGGTCGGGGCCCAGCCGGTCGGCGAGCACCCCAACCTGGTCGGCCGCCAACCGGCACGGGCCGGTGGGATCCGTGCCGCCAGCGTGGTTGTGCGGCAGCCACTTCGCCCACTCCCACTCCGGAGTGCGTTGCGGCGCAATGCAGAGCGCGACCCGCAGATCACCGGGGGAGTGGAAGGCCGTCAGCTGGGCGAGCACCGACCGGACCAGCTCCAGCGCGCACTCCCGCTCCCCGGTGACGATGATCCGCGCGAAGGAGCGCAGCGAGATCGCCACCGGCAGGTCGGGCACGGTGGCGTAGGCGCGGATGAAGTGGCGCAACGCGGTGGAGCACACCGGGTCCAGGTCCTCCAGCGGCACGGTCTGCGGGGCGCGCAACGGGGTGGCCAGCCGCTGTGGGCCGGTGCCCACCCGCACCCGGCCGAACGCGGGGTCGGCGCGGTGGCGCTCCCACAGCCGCCCACGCGCGAGGAAGGCCCACAGGTCGGCCGGATCGGGCTGGGTCGCGGTCAGCGCCACCCGCTGCCGGTCGGCCACCTCGCGGACCTGCCCGCGCAGCCCGGCCAGGTAGCGCTGGTAGTCCCGGCGCTCCTCGTTGATCTGCGCCTTCTTGGCCACCCCGCCCCTGGCCAGTGACATGACCACCATGCCGCCCATGGACACCACGAACAGCGCGCCGAACACGTAGGTCATCACCCCGCCGCTGCGTCCTATGTAGACGAACGACATGACGCCCATGCCCAGCATCATCGGCAGGAAGAACAGCAGCTGCGTGGCACCCTGCCCGCCGCCGCCCTTGGGCAGCATCGGCGGGGACTGGAGCTGGATCTCACCACTGGGCGGTTGCACGACACTCACGCGTCGGCATTCTGCACGTCGTGGGCCGTCGGCAGTAGTGGGTACTTTTGCCGTCCAGGGCTGCCCCGACGCCCCCATAGGCTGGCCGCCGAATCGGTGGACCTGTGAGCTCGGTGGGAGGCAGCGGGATGGAGTCGGGCCGGTACGAGGTGCGCCCCGAGGCGATGCGCGCGGCTGCGGGCAACGTCGGCGGGATCATCCTGCAGACCATCAACGCGGTGCTCGGCCTGGAGTCCCTGCTGGTGGCGCCGACCTCGTTCGCCGCCATCGGCGACGCCGTGGCCTCCGGCAACACCGCGATGCAGGCCCAGCAGGTGGCCGCGCTCCAGTCGCTGCTCAAGGGCCTGCAGGCCGTCAACGACCTGGTCAAGCGCAGCGCCGACGACTACGACCAGGCCGACCGCGCCATCGCGCAGGGCTTCGGCGGTGGCGGCGCCACCGACGGCGGCCCGACCAGCACCTGGTCCAGCCCCGCGGCCAGCGCGGTCGCGGCCCACGCGGTCAGCGACAGCATCGGCGCCACCGGGGACCCGCACTCGGTGGGCAACGTGCTGGACTACCTGGGGCAGGCCGGGCTCGGCCACGCCTCCTCGGCGGGCCTGCACGCCCAGGACGGCGGGCAGTTCGCCGACTGGCTCGACGCCAGCCCGGACCACCAGGCCGGGGTCGGCGTGCTCGGTGTGTACGCCGGGGTGGCGCGCGACTTCGGGGACGTCCCCGGCGGGGTGCACCCCGGTGACGTGGTGGTGGTGGACAACGGCTCCGGCTCGGTGATCGGCATCGCCGGGCAGGGCGGGCGCCTGTACAACCACGGCCTGGTGACCCCCGACTTCGGTGCACTGGCGACGGTCCGCGTCTACCGGCCGATGGCCGCCGCGACCTCCCTCTGACCCGCGCGACCCCAGGAGAGGGGACCCGAGGTGTACATCTTCCCGAACTCCAGCGCGATGGACGCGACGGCGGCGGGCGGTGGACCGATCACCTTCCTGCCCAGGATCGTCACCGGCTCGCCCGAGCAGATCATGACGCACGTCACGCAGGTGCTGGACAAGGCCAGGCACTTCATCTCGCTGATGGACGAGTTCGCCAAGGCGGAGAAGCAGCTCGCCCAGGTGTGGTCGGGCAAGGCCGCCGACGGGGCGCTGAAGAAGATCTCCGACTCGGTGCAGTCCTTCGAGAAGATCATCAAGGTGGTGCAGGAGGGCGCCCAGCTGCTCGGCGTCGCCGGCGGCCTGGTCAAGGCGGCCCAGCACGCCTACCAGTCGGTGGTCTCGGCGGTGAACCCGACGGTGGCCGCGTTGATGTCCAACCCGTGGACGCACGCAGCGGCACGTGCGCTGTCCAGCGCGACCAGCGCCTCGTTGCGCGCGTTCATCGAGTCGATCGGGGCGCTGCTCAAGACCCTGGGCGTGGTCAAGCTCGGCACCCAGCTCAGCACGCTGGCGGGCATCATCGGTCAGCTGGAGGAGCTGTTCGGCGGCTCGAAGTCGCAGGCGGCCACCGGGGGCGGCACGCCGACCGACACCAGCACCGTCAGCAGCACGCCCGTCACCGCACCGCAGACCCCGCCGCCGGTGGCCTCCACCTCCGGACAGCAGGCCGTACAGCAGGCCGTGGCCACGAACCCGATCACCAACTACACCCCGGCCGCGCTCAACGGGTTCACCGGCAACACCGCCAACACGGCGAACAGCTGGATCCCCGTCGATCCCGCGCCGACTCCTGTTGCCACCACGCCTGCCACCACACCTGTTGGCACGCCGACGACTCCGGCGATGCCCAGCAACAACACGATCACCGTCACCACGACGATCGACGGTGAGAGCACGAAGGTTGAGCTGCCCGCCGACCACGACGTGGACGTGGACGTGCAGGTACCGGTGCACGGGCAGACCGTGACCGAGCACATCTCGGTGACCGGGCTCGGCAAGGTCGCGGCCCGGTGACGGCCACGCTGATCGACCTGTCCGGGCTGGTGGGCTCGGTGTTGCAGTCCTACCTCGGTGTGGTCGACAAGTGCCGCCAGCTGGTGACCGGGGACCCGGCCGCGTTGCGGGCCGCCGCCCAGCGGCACGCCGACCAGGCCGCCCGGCTGACCTCGGTCGGCGGCCAGTTCACCTCCTGTGACGCCAAGTTGGCGCCGATCTGGCAGGGCAGCGCGCGCGAGGCGTTCCACGGTTCGGCGGTCAAGCTCTCCGCCGACCTGAACGAGATGGCCGCCCAGCTGCGCACCGAGTCGCAGCGGCTCGCCATGGCCGGTGCCGCGATCGGCGTCACGATGTCCACAATGGACAACGTCCGCGCGCAGTTCGTGCACTACGCGCAGGACCTGATCAACCAGGCCCGCACCGCCTCGGCCAGCCAGGTCGGCGCCTTCCTCAGCGCGGCAAGGCAACTCGGCGAGTCCGCCGTGTCCGCGGCGCGCACCGTGGAGGAGCGGCTCGCCTCGGCGCTGCGCCAGCTCTTCGGACTGTCCGAAGTGGAAACCGGTGAGCACGAGGGCCTCGGCACGGTGAAGATCGACTTCGAGCAGCTCAAGCGCGGGCCGCTGACCTGGATCGGCGACGAGATCCTCAACGGGCGCAAGCGTCCCCGTTCGGTGCCCTCGGCCTTTGCCAACTCCGGCTGGTACAAGCTCGGTGCGGACGGACTGACCGGCACCAGGGCCCCACGCAAGGACGACACCCCGTTCGGCGCGGCCGAACTGCCCGAGCACGCCTCCACCGGGCGCAAGCTGTGGCACGAGACGAACGTGTCGCTGTGGAAGCTGTCCGAGGAGCACAGCGTGCTCGGTGACGCCAGCTGGGGCGGCAAGCTGGAAAGCCACGGCGAGCACGCCAGCGGGGACCTGCACCTCTACGCGGGGCCGCGCGCCACGGTCGAGGCCGGAGTGGGGATCCACAGTGGACAGTTCCGAGTGGACGGTTCACTCAAGGCGACCCTGCTGGACGCGGGCGCCTCCGGGGTGCTGGCCGACGGGCCGGTGACCGCGCGCGGGGACGTGGGCGGGTTCGTCGGCGGCCAGGCCAACGCGCACCTGGACGCGGGCCTGCACGGGGTGGCCGCGCACGTCGACGCCTTCGCCGGGGCCAAGTTCACCGGCGCGGCCGCGGTGGACGTGGCGGGCATCGGCGTTGGCGCCAAGGGGGAGCTGGAGGTGGGGCTGGGCGCCCAGCTCGACGGGCAGGCCACCTGGGACAACGGGCACGTCAAGGTCAACTTCAAGGTGGGCGCCGCGCTGGGCGTCGGTGCGGGCTTCGGCGCGGACATCGACGTGGACGTGCCGAAGGTCTGGCACACCGCCCAGCACTACGGCCACGACGCGATCGAGTCGGTGGAGCACACCGCATCGGCCGCGGCCAGCGCGGTGGGGTGGCCCTGGTGAGCGTGCCACTGGGTGTGGACGTGCCCGAGGGCTGGCAGGCCGTGGACCCCGCGGACACCGGGGCGGTGCTGATCGTGGTGCTGCCCGTGCCGGAGGGGGAGTTCCGGCCGAACATCACCGTTGGCGTAAGCGATCCGGCCGAACACGTGGACCTGGACGCGGCGGCCGACGCGGCCCGCACGCGGCTGACCGAGCTGGCCACCGAGCTGGAACTGCGCAGCCGCAAGCACATCGAGTCCGCGCTGACCCCCGGGCTCACCCAGGTGTTCGACCTGCTCCTCGGGCCGCTGCGGCTGGTGCAGTCCCAGGTGCACCTGGCCGTGCCGCTGCCCGACACCGCACACCACGTGGCCGTGGAACTGGCCTGCACCTGCACACCTTCCCAGGCCGAGCGGGTGGTGCCGGACTTCCAGCGTTTCGTGTCCAGTTTCCACCTGCGCAGTTGAAAGGGCGTTTCATGGATTGGGAGACCGGGGTCGACGTGGAGGACCTGCTCAGCCAGGTGCGCCGCCAGCAGGAGGAGGTCGAGCGCATCCAGGCCGGGGTGCAGACCATGCAGGTGCGCGGCAGCTCGCGCGGCGGTGAGGTGACCGTCTCGCTCAAGGGGGACGGCCGGTTCACCGAGATCAGCATCGACCCGGACACCGCGCGCCGCTACAACGCGCGGGACCTGGGCGAGATCGTGCTGGAGGCGGTCAACGACGGGCTGGCCAAGCTCGCCGAGGCCACCACCGCGCGCTTCGCCCCCGTCATCGAGGCCGCCTCGCGGATGGAGAACCTGGGCTGATGATCTCCACCACCCGGCGGATCACGGTGGTCACCCCTCGCGCCAGGGTGGACGTGGCCCTGCCGGTGCAGAGCACGCTCGCGGAGCTGCTGCCCCAGTTGGTGCGGCTGTCCGGGGCGGAGGGCCAGGCCTCAGCGGAGAACCCGGGCTGGGTGCTGTCCCGGCTCGGCGACTCGCCGTTCCCGCCGGGGCTCACCGTGGCCGCGGTGGGCCTGCGCGACGGCGAGGTGCTGCACCTGAGCCCGCGCGAGCGGCAGGCCGTGCCGCTGCTGTTCGACGACGTGGTGGACGCCATCGCCAGCGCCGCGGGCACCAGGACCGGCACCTGGCAGCCGCGGATCGCCCGCAGGGCAGCGCAGTTCGCCGCCGTGGCGGTGCTGCTCGGCGCCGCCGTGCTGCTCGGCTCCGGGCTGGCGGGCACGCTGTGGGCGCCGATCGCCTGCGGGGCCTACGCCCTGGTGCTGCTGGCCGCGGGCGGTGCGCTGGCCAGGGCCTACGGGGACGCCGACTCGGGAACCGCCTGTGCCACAGCGGGTCTGGGCGCCGCGCTGGTCGCCGGGCTGACCGCGGCCCCGCCCAACCTGGTGGCACTGGCACCCGGCTCTGTCGCATGTGGACTCGCGGCCGTCACCGGTTACGGGGTGCTGTCCGCCGTGCTGGTCGCGGACCGGCTCGCCTGGTTCGGCGGCGCGGCCCTGGCCGCCGGGCTGGGGACCGTCGCCTCCGCGGTGGTCCTGCTCAGCGGCAGTTCGGTGGCCGGGCCCGCCGCCGTGCTGGCGGCCGTGGCCACGGCGATCGCCGCACTCGCACCGATGATGGCGCTGCGACTGGGCAAGCTGCCGCTGCCCCGGGTACCGGCGGACATCGAGTCCTTCCGCGCCGAGGAGGAACCCACGCTCGGCCCCGACGTGCTGGACCGCACCTCGGGCGCCGAACACATCCTCACCGGTCTGCTCGCCGCGACCGCCGCCGTGGTCGTCGGCTCGGTTTTCGCCCTGCTCACCGAGGATTCGCCCTGGCAGGCCGCGCTCGCCGGGGTGCTGGGACTGGTGTGGCTGCTCCGCTCGCGCTCCTACACCGGCACCGCCGCGCGCGTGGTGTTCCTGCTGGCGGGCGTGCTCGTGCTCGCCCAACTCGGCTGGTGGCTGATCGCCCAGGACCACCGGGTCCTCACCCTGTGCGCGGCCGGTGCGCTCGTGCTCGCCGCCGTGCTGTGCCTGGTGCACTCGCTGCGGGTCACCCGCGGACTGCGCTCGCCGTACTGGTCCCGGCTGATGGACCTCGCCGAGTTCACCGGCCTGATCGCCATCGTGCCGCTGATCGGCGCGATCCTCCGGGTGTACCAGACGGTTCGCGGCATGGTCGGCTAGCGCGCGTCCCGGCACACCTGGACCGGGTCGCGCACGTTGGCCGCACTCCTGGCCGCCCGCGCCGCGGCCTCGGCGTAACCGGGATCGCCCAGCACGCGCCGCACGGCCTCGCGCAGCGCCTCGGCCCGCGGTGGCCGCACCACCACGGCGCTGCCCTGACGCGCGGCCCGGTTGGCCAGCTCCCACTGGTCGCCACCGCCGGGCACGACCACGGCCGGTGTGCCCGCCAGCATCGCCTTGGCCAGCGTGCCGTGCCCTCCGCCGCACACCACGACCGAGGCCTGGCGCAGCAGCAGGTCCTGCCGTCCCAGACCGGCCCGCGCCCAGGCGGGCAGCCCGGCGGGCGGTGGCCCGAACGTGGTCACCACCGCCCGCACGCCGGTGCCCCGCAGGGCGTCGAGCGCGATCTCGGCCAGGCCGTCCACCCCGCTCGTCGAGGTCGAGGCCGCGATGACCGCCAGTGGCGCCTCGCCGGGCGGCGGCTCCAGCACGTCCTGGGTCGGTTCCCACAGCAGCGGGCCGACCACGTAGGCGTTGCGGGGCCAGTCCGGTCGCGGTACTTCCAGCGCGGGCAGGGTCGCGATCAGCCGTGCCACCGGCCCCGGACCGTCCGCGGGCAGGCCGATCTCGCGCCGCGCCTGGGCCCGCTGCCGGACGCCCTGGCTGGTCGACCGCGCGGTGGCCGCCCGCAGCACCGCGTCCCGCAGTCGGCCGCCCACCCCGGTGCCCACGGCCAACCCGGTGCCGATCGGCGGCAAGCCGCTGGACGGCTCGTACAGCGGGTGCGGGGACAACTGCGCCCAAGCCACGCCGAGCAGTTCCGCGGCCAGGGCGCCGCCCGGTGCGAGCACGTCGCAGACCACGAGATCGGGCTGGACCTCGGCCAGGCGCGGCGCCAGCACCCTGGCGAGCGCGGCGGCCCCCTCGTGCAGCACGCGGCCCAGATCGGCCTGGTCGTCCACCGGCTTCGGCGGCGAATCGGCCATGCGCCGCGCCGGGATCCCCGCGCCGATGGCGGTGTCCACCCACCGTGCGGCCGTGAACAGCGTCGGTGCGTCCCCGGCCCCGGCGAACCGCTCGCACAACGCGATCGCCGGGAAGACGTGACCAGGATCCGAACCAGCGACCACAGCTACCCGCACAGCCGGACCCTAGTCCAGGGCGAGCGGCAGCGTCCGCAGGACGTGGTTCCCGTGCCGCCCGTTGAGCGGCACCAGGTCACCGGCCAGCCCGCGCAGCACCCGGTCCAGGCGGCGCGGCGCGTGCTTGAGCTGGAAGCCGATCCGCACCCCGGTGCTCGCCTCGACGGTGCCGCCGGGCGTGCGGCCCAGCCGGAACGAGGTGCAGGTGAACTCGCTGCCCGGCACCAGCTCGCCCAGCAGCTCCACGGCGGCCCGGTTGCCCGCGGGCGCGAAGCAGGCCTGGTGCAGTCGGCCGATCGACCAGGTGCGCCAGCTCTGCTCCACCTTGACCTCGGGGCGTGACCCCGGTGTGGCACCGGCGAAGGCACGCGGGTCGGTGCCCAGCGCCACGAGCAGGTCCTGGCGCAGTTCGGGTTCGTCCAGCACGGCACCGGCCTGTCCCGCCTCCGCCAGGCGGCCGACGAGCCCCAGCGCGGCGCTCGCGGCGGCCCGTTCGGCCCCGGTCGTGCCGCCGCCCCTGGCCAGGGTGGCGCCCGGGGCGTCGGCGGGCCGGTAGCGCAGGGCCAGCCAGTGGATCCGCACGGGCTCAACGGGTCCCGGCCCGACAGCGGTCGGTGCGGGCGCCGCCCACACCACCAGTTGCGCGCCCGCCAACGGGATGTCCGCACGGCTGTGCGCCGCTCGCAGCGCCTCGATCAGCGCCGGTGTGTCGGGCTCGGATAGCAGGCGCACCACCGTGATCCAGCTGTCGTCCACGCGTGCCACGCCCACCCGGTTGCCCGCCCGGTCGACGTGCCGGTGCACCGTCAGCCCCGGCAGCACGGCGGCGATCGGATCCTGTTGCGGGGCAAGGCGCCGGACCGCACGCTGTGCGCCCGCGTGGCCCAGCCGCACGAGCAGCCACTGGTACAGGCACAGCCCGCTGCTGCGCACCGAGGTCAGCGCCACCGCCAGCACGGCCAGCACGATCACGGCGATTCCCGTTGGGCCCAGCGGTATCGCGGTCGCCAGCACGGCCAGCGCCGCGACCTGCCACACCGCGACCTGGCCCGCGCCGACCGGTCGCAGCCAGCCCGCTTTGACCGTTCTGCGTCGAGTGCCAACCTTGCGGAACTGGACCGTGCTCTCCACTGCTGAACTCATCGCGCTCCTGCCCCCGCGGGCGCCAACCTTGCCCGAAATTACCCAGCAAACCCCTGGGCCACAGGGCAAGCATAGGTATGCTCGGGCGACGCCGTACAGAGGGCATGGGGGCCTGTGTTGTGGACTCAGCGTGATCAGATCCAGGCGTACCAGTTCCTGCGCCGAAGGCTGGTCTCCGCTTTGGTGTCCGCCGACGCCAATTCGCCGGTCTCACCGAGCAGGCGGCTGGTCGCGGGCGTCGCCGTCGGGGTCGGGGTCGCCCTGCTGGTGACCGCGGGCTTCGGCGTGGCCGGGGTGCTCAGCCCCACCGGGGACGCCGACTGGAAGCAGGGCGGCCAGGTGCTGGTGGAGAAGGAGACCGGCGCCCGCTTCGTGCTCGGCCAGGACGGCCTGCTGCACCCGGTGCTCAACTACGCCTCGGCCCGCTTGCTGGCCGGTGGCAACGGGGACAAGACCACCACCGTTCCCGCGTCCACCCTGGCCGGTGCCGCCCGCGGGCACGCGCTGGGCATCGCCGGTGCGCCCGACTCGCTGCCCGCCGCCGACCACCTGCTGCCGCCCGCGCTCACCAGCTGCTCGTGGAGCTCGCCCGACGCGCCCACCGCCGCCGAGCCGGTGTCCACCGTGCTGCTCGGCGTCTCCGGCGGCGGGCGCCCGCTCGCCCCCGGCCAGGGCCTGCTGGTGCGGTCCCGCTCCGGGGACCGGTACCTGATCGCCTCCGGGCGACGCTACCGGCTGCCCGAGGACGCCGCCCTGACCGCGCTCGGCTACGACGGCCTGCCCGTGCTGCCAGTGGCCGGGACCTGGGTCGACACCGTGCCCGCCGGGCAGGACCTCGGCCTGGTGTCCGTGCCCGACAGCGGGGCCAGCGGCCCCACCGTTGGCGGCAGGTCCACCCGGGTCGGTCAGGTGCTCTCCGCCGACAACGGGGTCTTCTACCTGGTGCGCAAGGACTCCCTGGCCACCATCACCCAGACCGAGGCCCGGCTCGTCGTCGGCAACCCCGCCAACACCGGCACCCGGACCGTTCCCGTGTCCACCGCCGACATCGCCGCCGTGCCCAGGGCCCAGACGTCCACTGTGGACGAAAACGCCGGTGGCTACCCGCGCCGCGTGCCCGCCGTCGACCCCGCCTCCACCGGCCGCGTCGCGCTGTGCGCCGCGGGCGGCCAGATCACCCTCGGCCCCGCTGTGCCCCTGCCCGCCGGGGCGCGCACCATGCCCGTGCCCGGTCGCACCGATGACCGTGTCGCCAACGAGGTCTACGTGCCGCCCGGTTCCGGTGCGCTCGTCAACGACGGCGCCGCCGTCTACCTCGTCACCGACACCGGCACCAAGTACCCCGTGTCCGGTGCGGACGCCGTCAAGGCCCTTGGCTACGGCTCCGTGTCGCGGCAGGGCGTGTCGACCAGCCTGTTGTCACTGCTGCCCACCGGGCCCGCCCTGGATCCGCGTGCCGCACAGAGGAGCACCGATGGCGGATGAGATCGAACCGATCCCGGTCGGTGTGATCGAGGACCACCCCCTGTACCGGGCCGCCGTCGCCCGGGTCCTCGAGGACGCGCCCGACATCGAACTCGGTGTTGTCGCCGACTCCGTGGCCCGCTTCGCCGCCGGCCGGCAACCCGCCGGTGGCGTCGTCGTACTCGACCTGAAGCTGCGCGGTGTCCGTGACGCCGCCGCCGTGATGGAGGTCGTCGGCATGGGCCACAAGGTGCTCGTCGTCTCCGCCCACGCCGGTCAGGCCGAGGTGCTCGGCGCCATCTCCGCCGGTGCCCGTGGCTACCTGTCCAAGGACGCCGACGGCGCCGAGATCCTGCGCGCCATCCGCGAGATCGCCGTCGGCAACAGCTACGTCTCACCCACCCTCGCCGCCTTCGTGCTCAACTCCTCCCGCCAGCGCAACACCGGCCCCAAACTCGCACTGTCCAAACAGGAACAACAGGTCCTGTCCCTGCTCGCCGCCGGTGAACGCGACCAGGACATCGCCGACGCCATGAACATCACCGTGCGCACCGTCCGCTCCTACCTGGACCGCATCCGCGACAAGACCGGCCGTCGCCGCAGGCCCGACCTGACCCGGCTCGCCATCGAACAGGGCATCGCCCACGAGGGCGGCCTGCGCGACTAGGGCTCGCACTGCTGGGGTAATGACCAGGTGAAGGCGGAGTTCGGTGTGCTGGACGCATTGTTCACCGATTTCGGTCAGGTCGGCCCGTTACCGCTACGCTGGCTGGTCAGTACTTTGAGGCATAGCCTAGCCCGATCCCCGTCTGAGCCAGTTCGGTGGTGTGAATTCCGGCCTTCCGTTGGTGATTCGTACTGTCCAGCCGCTGTGGTGGATGAGTCTGTGGTGCATTCCGCAGAGCAGCACCAGGTTGGTCAGTGCGGTGTCTCCGCCGTTGGCCCAGTGGGTGATGTGGTGTGCGTGGCAGGTGCTGGGGCGTCTTCTGCATCCTGGGAATGCGCAGTGTTTGTCCCTGACGATCAGTGCTCGTCGGAGGTGCGGTGGCACGGTGTAGCTGATGCGGCCGATGTCGAGTGGTTCGGAGTTGCTGCCCAGTACTACTGGGATCACATTCGCGTCACAGGCCAGTCGGCGGACCGCTGATGGGGCGAGTTCGGTGCTGCCGAGCCCGTTCTGGAGTGTTGTCAGCGGAATCGTCACCGCGATGTGGGGGCGTTCCCCACCCTCCGTCGGCGTGGAGCTGGTTTCCAGTAGTTCCGCGAACGCGTCTCCTTGCCGTTCCGTGAGGCTGCGTGTGTCGTGGGCGTCGTGTGGTTTCGCCAGCGGGCTGAGGATGGCTCCCAGCAGTGCGCCGGTCTCCGCGTCCAGGCACCCCTGGAACCGCACTGACCCGTCCCGCCGTGTGTCGTAGCGGAATTCTCGTCGGGGATGGGCGAGTTCGTCCTCGCTGGGTAGCGCCCCGTCGGGGTCCAGCCGGTTGACGATCTCCCGGCCCAGCGGCACCAGGTTGGAGGCGTCCAGGTGTTGGGCCGCCTCTGCCAGGATCTCCACGGCGTGCCCGCGCTCGGTCTGATCCACGTGTGGCGGCAACTCCCGCAGCACCCGGTCAATCACCGAAAGTTGTTCAGGCTCAAGCGGAACCGGCACCGAAACAGCCGCATGCACAATCCTCTGCTTCGCCTCCCGCTTGCTGACAAGCAGAACACTCCGCAGCAGTTCACTCAAGCTCGGATATCCCACCCGTTCCGCCACACCCCGCGCATCCGCCTCCGCAACCAACCCCAACACCTTCGCATAGGCTTGCCGCAGAACTACTTCCGCGTCCTGCAACTGGCCCAACAGCTCCGCGTCACCCAACCGCCACAACCCTGCGGCAGGCTGTTTTTCCACGAATGCTGTCATACCAACAATTCTACTCCACTATTCGTACCAAAGCCGTTGCCCACCAATGGCTACCCATGTGGGTGACCACGCCCAAAGCCCAAGCCGGGCCAGTCAGCGAAACTTGCCCACCGGAGCCCGGGACTCACCCTCCCCACAACGGGACTCACGCTCTAGTCAGCGGGACTCGCCCACCTCAGCCCGGGACTCGCGCTCCCCACAACGGGACTCGCCCTCCGGTCGGCGAGACACGCCGCTCCGCCGCCGACATGCCGCCCCGGACACGCCCAACACGCCACCCTGGACACGCCGACACGCCACCCCGGAACGCCGAACACGCGGTATCGGAACGTCCAACACACCGTCCCGGAACGTCCGACACACCGCACCTTAACCGCCAACACACCACCCCGCACCGTCCGACACGCACCGCAACTCCCGCCTACTGCGCACCACCAACCCCCGCACACCGCCCACCAATCCGGGGTTGGTTTTGTGTGGGTAGCGGCGGCCTTACGCTGGCTGGCGAAATCGGGGCGTCCTCCACGCCCGACTACCCCGATTACGGCCGCCGCGAGGGGCCCGCACCAAACCAACCCGCGTCACCAGCCCGGCAGCACCCCGCACGCCACCCACTCACGACAAGCCCCGCACACCGGGGCTCACCCACCCCAGCCCGGGGCTCACCCACCGGAGCCCGGGACTCGCCCTCCTCAGAGCGGGACTCGCGCCCCCCACACCGGGACACACCGCACCAGAAGCCCCAACACGCCGCCCCGGAACGCCGAACACACCGCACCGGAACGTCCGACACACCACCCCGGACACGCCGACATGCCACCCCGCAACGCCGAACACACCCCCCGGACCGCCCAACACACCCCCAACCACCCCCTACACCACCTCGACCGTCACCTTCCCCGGGTCGAAGCTGATCTTGCCGGCGATTGCGGTGCACTCCACGAACGGCTGCTCGTAGATCCAGGCCACGTCCTCGATCTCCGCGGTCCGCACGTACGAGGCCGTTCCCTTGTACGGGCACACCGTGGACGTGTCGGTCGGGCTGAGCAGGTCGAGGCGCACGTCCTCGCGGGGCAGGTAGTACCGGTTGGGCAGGCCGTTCTCGGACAGCACGAGCGGTCGGCCGCTCTCGGCGAGGACCTGGTCCCCGGCGCGGACCACGACCTTGCGGCTGCTGGCGCGGATGTCCACGCGGGTGAACGGGTCGCGCAGGTGCCCGAAGACCTCCTCGTCCTCGTCGTACCAGTGGTCGAGGGCTGCCCAGTACACCGAGGCGTACCCGCGCAGCCACTCTGCGGCGGGCAGCGGCTCGCGGTAGGCCCACACGGCGTTCTCGGCGGTGCCCTCGCCCACGGTGATGCTGCGGTACGAGGCGTCGCCCTTGAACGGGCAGTGGGTGGACAGGTCGGTGTCGGTGAGCAGCGCGGTGTCCAGGTCCTCCTCGGGCACGTACAGCCGGGGCAGGATGTTGGACTCGTGCACGAGCACACCTCGATCGGTGTCGAGCACGGTCCGGTCGGCGAAGACCCCGCGTACCCTGCGGGGGAACGGGGTGGCCAGCAGCTTGTGCGCCGGGCCGTCGATCCGGTAGTTCGCGGCGCTCGGCGGGTTCGCGGACAGCGGTCCGTTGCCAAGGGTCAAGCTCATCGTTCGCCTCCTAGGTCCGCTAGGGACAACCCCGGCCGCTGCCGCGGGTATTCCGCCAACCTCGGTGCGGTGGCCGTGCCGGCTACGCCGTCGTGCGCAGCCCGGCGGCGGCGAGTCGGCGGGTGTAGGCGGGTAACCACTCGTGCTGGTACACCTCGGCCTGGCCGGGCGCGATCAGCGCCACGAACCGCGCCGCGCTCTCCGGGGCGGCGCCGTCGGTGATCCAGGGCAGCACCTCGGGCAGCAGGCCCCGTGCCATCAGGTCCTCGCCGTTGCTCCGTTCCACCTGTGCCCAGTCGGCGGTGCTGAACTCGGCCAGGATGATCGGCAGGACCCGCTGCTCCTCCACGGCCAGGTGGCAGCCCAGCAGGTTGTCCAGGTCGGTGACGGCCTTGCGCGCGGCGTCCTGGTGTCCGGGCAGCTCGGCCAGCCGCGTGCCGACCTCGGCGGTCAGCTTGTCCAGCCGGTGGTGCTCGGCCTCCAGTTCGCCGAGCACCTCTGCTGCCTCCGCGCACCTCGCCGTCACCAGCGGCCACATCACGTGGTCCTCCACCTCGTGGTGGTGCTCCAGGATCCGCACGGTGGTCGACCAGCAGTTGACCAGCGCCTGTGCGCGCGCCGCCGGCGCCTCCCGCTTCCTGGTCAGCAGCTGCCTCAGCCTGGCCAGGTCCCGCCGGAAGCAGTCGTGCGCCCGCAGGAACAGGCTCAGGTCCCCGGCGGTGATCCGGTCCATGCACACCTCCGCGCTCGAAGCTGCGATCATCGCTGAGCGGTGGCGAACCCGCCAATGGGCCGATCGGGCAGCACTGGTGACACAGGGGTGACGACCGCGAGTGAACCTGTGCCGACGGCCGGTCGGCAGCACCCCGTTGCCTGACCCGAATGGTGGAGCACCAAAGTTGTGATCGCTGCTTCTTTGGTTGTCGCACAGGAAGAACTGTTCAGAACTGGTGTTAGCTTCGAGGCAGTCACCGAGCAATCCTCACCGCCTCCTGGGGGAGCGCCTGCGATGCGCGTGCTGATCACCTGCCTGTCCGCACACGGACACCTGTTCCCGATGATCTCCACCGGCTGGGCGCTGCGCGCGGCCGGGCACGAGGTGCTGATCGCCACCTGCGGTGGTCTCGCCCCGGTGGAGCGCACCGGGTTGCCGGGCGTGGACATCGTGCCGGACCTGGACATGGGCCTGCCCGAGGGGGCGGAGGTCGGGCGGGAGCCGACCCCCGACACCCCGGAGGACCCCGAGCACCCGTGGGCGCGCTTCTTCGCCTTCATGGCGGAGACGATGATCGAGGGCCTGGTGCGGGTCGTCGAGTCCTGGCGGCCGGACGTGGTGGTGCACGAGGAGACCCTGCTGATCGGCTCGCTGGCCGCGATCCACGCGGGCATCCCCTCGGTGGCGCACGGCATCGGCCTGGCGCACAACCTGTCCGGGGCCGAGGCGTTCTTCCGCCCGCAACTGCCCCTGTTCCGCCGCTACGGGGTGCGGGGCCTGCCCGCACCGAGCGCGGTGATCGACGTCAGCCCGCCGAGCATGGGCTCGGTCCAGGGTGCCTGGCCGATGCGGTACCTGCCGTACAACGGCTCGGGCATGCTGCCTGGCTGGCTGTTCACCCCGCGGGACCGGCCGCGCATCGCCGTCACGCTGGGCACCTTCACTCCGCACCTGGCCGGTCTCGGCCCGGTGGAACGCGTGGTGGCCGCCGCGGAACAGACCGAGGCCGAGTTCGTGCTAGCCCTGGACGGGGCGGACATCTCGGCGCTGGGCGAGCTGCCGCCCACCGTGCGCGTCACCGGCTGGGTCCCGCTCAACTCCCTGCTGGCCACCTGTGCCGCGGTGATCCACCACGGCGGTGCGGGCACCACCATGACCGCCATCGACGCGGGAATCCCGCAGCTCGTGGTGCCGCGGGACGGTGATCAGCCGCTCAACGCCGCCGCCGTGCACGAGCGCGGGCTGGGTCTGCTCGCCACGCCCGAGGAGGTGGACGCGAAGCTGGTCGACGCCCTGCTGCACGACCCGGATCTGCGCGCCGCCGCCGGGCAGGTGCGTGCGGAACTGCACGCCATGCCGCTGGCCGCCACCGTGGTTCGGCAGATCGAGCTACTGGTACAGACCAAAACAGTACTTTCGTAGGGTGGGTTGCCCTCCTCAGGTGGTCCTACGTTGTAGGAACGCGCGCGTTCGGTTGCACTCCCTGACTCGCAACAGAACGGAGATGGCCAATGTTCCCTGCACGCCATCGAGATCTCGCGAGGCGCTGCGCGATCGCCGCTGCCGCGGTGACCGCGACCGGAGCGTTCCTCGCCGTACCGGCCTCAGCGGGCACGCCCCTGCAGGCCAGGCAGGCCGCGACCCTGGGCACCGAGCTCAGCTCCACGCTCGGTGACCGGACCGTCGGCTCCTACTTCGACCAGGCCACGTCCCGGCTGGTGGTCACCGTCACCGACGCGGAGGCCGCCAACCAGGTGCGTGCCAGGGGCGCCGTGCCCCAGCACGTGTCCTACCGCGCATCGGAACTTGCCGCGGTCACCGCGGAACTCGGCCGCAGCGCGAGCATTCCGGGTACGGCCTGGCGCGTTGACCCGCGTTCCGGCCAGGTTCTGGTCACCGCGGACGCCACGGTCACCGGGGCGAAACTGGACAAGGTCACCGAGGTGGTGCACGGCTTCGGCGCCAAGGCGCGGCTCAAGCGGACCAGCGGGCACCTGCGCCCACTGATCAGCGGCGGCGACGCCATCTGGGGCCAGGGCCTGCGCTGCTCGCTGGGCTTCAACGTGCACGACTCCAGCGGCAACCCGGCCATCCTGACGGCTGGGCACTGCGGTGTGGCCACCAACGACTGGTGGGCGGATTCCTCGAACTCCCAGCACATCGCGCGCACCCAGGGGGCGAGCTTCCCCGGCCACGACTACTCCTGGGCGGCCTACGACTCCGGGGTGGACGCGCCCAGCGCGATCAACACCGGGCAGCAGATCACCGGTGCCGGTGAGGCCACCGTGGGCGAGCAGGTCACCCGCTCCGGGTCCACCACCGGGGTGCACTCGGGCTCGGTGACCGGCCTGAACGCCACGGTCAACTACCAGGAGGGCTCGGTCAGCGGGCTGATCGACACCGATGTCTGCGCCGAACCGGGCGACAGCGGGGGCTCGCTGTACGACGGCGGCACCGCGATCGGGCTGACCTCGGGCGGCAGCGGGGACTGCAACTCCGGCGGGGAGACCTTCTTCCAGCCGGTGCCCGCCGCGCTCAGCGCGTACGGCCTCACCCTGCCCTGATTCCGGTACCCGCCACGGCCGCGCTCAGCAGGCGCGGTCGTGGCGGGTTCGGGCGACACGCTGAAGTGCCTCCCACAGTCGCATGTCAAGTGTGCTAATGCGGGGTCTAAACCCCTGTTTGCCCGGTCACACCAATTCGGGTGATTCCGACCCGAGTCGGAGGTGAAGTGAGTGTGAGATCGACACGCGGGTGGACCAGGGAAAATGCGCAACGCACTCACCTGTTTGCCTGGTTCGCCGCGCTGGCAGCAAATCCAGCTTTCCTCTCGCCAATTCCGCTGGCAGCTCTTACCTTCTCCCTCGGCAGTAACGAGAAGTCGTTGCTGCCAGGTCAGACCGGGAGAGCAAGCGCCGAATCCTGTCCACCAGCGCTCCCGGCCGCGTTGTCAAGTGAAGGGATGCTGCCGGACAGGGACGACGAGCTGGACTCGGTTTCGGGTCGGGCAGCAGGCGCGGTGGCAACTGACGCACATGTCCTCCTGTCGAGGCAAGCGTGACATCCGCACCACCCTGGGGATCACCGTCGCCGGACTGCTCGGCGTCGCGGCTCCCCTCTTCGTGACCAGCGCCACCGCGCACGCCGTGGACTGGGACGCGATCGCCGCCTGTGAGAGCGGCGGAAACTGGCACACCAGCACCGGGAACGGCTACTACGGCGGGCTCCAGTTCACGCCGGGCACGTGGCACTCCAACGGTGGCAGCGGTATGCCCAACCAGGCCTCCCGCGAGGAGCAGATCCGGGTCGCCGAGAACGTCCTGCGCAGCCAGGGGATCGGCGCCTGGTCCAGCTGTGGCGCGAGAGGAGCGCACGGGGCGACCGCACCCGCACGCCGGAGCGCGCCCGCGCCCTCGTACAGCGCTCCGGTGCAGGCCAGCGCGCCCGCCGCGCAGGGGCCTGCCTCCACGAGCAATCCGGCCGGTGACTACACGATCAAGGTGGGCGACACCCTCTCCTCGATCGCGCAGGAGATGAAGGTCGAGGGCGGCTGGCAGTCCTTGCTGGACAAGAACAAGGGCTTCCTGACCAATGCGGACCTGATCTTCCCCGGCGACAGAATCCTCACGAAGTAGTCCGCGGGAGCGGGGACCGGGCACGGTCCCCGCTCACCCGTTGCCCGCCAGCAACTGCTCGAACGGGACCACGTTCTCGTACGGATCCTGACGAACGGGTTTCGGCGTTCCGGCAACGAGGTTCGCCAGTTCCCCGCCCGCCAGCCCGATCCGGTCGGTGAGCTGGCCGCCCCAGTCCTCCGCCGCCGCGTACACCGCGGTCGGCACCACGACCGCCCGCAGGTAGGCGAACAGCGGGCGCAGTGCGTGTTCCAGCGCGAGCGAGTGCCGCGGCGTTCCGCCGGTCGCGCCGATCAGCACTGGCTTGCCCGCCAGCGAATCCGGCTCCAGCACGTCGAAGAAGGACTTGAACAGGCCGCTGTAGGAGGCGTTGAAGATCGGCGTCACCGCGATCAGCGCGTCCGCCCCGACCACGGTGTCCACCGCCTCGCGCAGCGCGCCCGCGGGGAAGCCGGTCAGCACCGCGTTGGCCACCTCGTGCGCCAGGTCCCGCAGCGCCACCACGTGGATCTCGGCCTGCCCGCCCAGCGCCTGCCCGGTGGCCTGCGCCAGCCGCTCCGCCAGCAATCTCGTCGAGGACGGCTCGCCGATCCCCGCCGACACCACCGCCAGCCGGTACGTCATGCCCTGACCTCCTGTCGTGCCGCGAGCAGGCTCGCGTGCGTCGGGGCCTGCGGCACGTGTGCCGGTCGCAGCGCGTCGTACTCCTTGCGCAGCACCGGGATCACTTCCTCGCCGAGCAGGTCCAGCTGTTCCAGCACGGTCTTCAGCGGCAGGCCCGCGTGGTCGATCAGGAACAGCTGCCGCTGGTAGTCGCCGAAGTCCTCACGGAAGCGCAGGGTCCGGTCGATCACCTGTTGCGGGCTGCCGACGGTCAGCGGGGTCTGCGAGGTGAATTCCTCCAGCGAGGGTCCGTGCCCGTAGACCGGGGCGTTGTCGAAGTACGGCCGGAATTCCCTGACGGCGTCCTGGGAATTGCGCCGCAGGAAAACCTGCCCGCCCAATCCGACGATCGCCTGGTCCGCCTTGCCGTGCCCGTAGTGCTCGTAGCGTTCCCGGTACAGGCCGATCAGTCGCTGGAAGTGGTCGGCGGGCCAGAAGATGTTGTTGGCGAAGAACCCGTCCCCGTAGTAGGCGGCCTGTTCCGCGATCTCCGGGCTGCGGATCGAGCCGTGCCACACGAAGGGCGGCACCCCGTCCAGCGGGCGCGGCGTGGAAGTGAAGCCCTGCAACGGGGTGCGGAAGCGCCCCTGCCAGTCCACCACGTCCTCGCGCCACAACCTGTGCAACAGCGCGTAGTTCTCCACGGCCAGCGGGATGCCCTGGCGGATGTCCTGGCCGAACCACGGGTACACCGGCCCCGTGTTGCCCCGGCCCAGCATCAGGTCCACCCGGCCGTCGGCCAGGTGCTGCAACATCGCGAAGTCCTCCGCGATCTTCACCGGGTCGTTGGTGGTGATCAGTGTGGTGGAGGTGGACAGGATGAGCCGCTCGGTCCTGGCCGCGACGTAGCCCAGCATGGTCGTCGGCGAGGAGGGCACGAACGGCGGGTTGTGGTGCTCACCGGTGGCGAACACGTCCAGGCCCACTTCCTCGGCCTTGAGCGCGATGGCCACCATGGCCTTGATCCGCTCGGCCTCGGTCGGGGTCCGGCCCGTGGTCGGGTCGGTGGTCACGTCGCCGACGGTGAAGATCCCGAACTGCACGGCTGCTCCTCTCTGGTTGTTGAGCTCTCAACTACTGGGCTTCAACCTAGCATGGGCCGCCGGTATTCCCGCTGCTGGGGTGATCGGGCCGGCGGCCTTCAGGGTGCGCAGCACGGGGGCCGTCTCCAGGGTCTGGATCCCGTCGAGGCTGCCGAGCCGCCGGGTGAGGTAGTGGTGCAGGGCCGCCGGGTCGCGGCACAGTGCGTGGGCGACCAGGTTGGTGGGGCCGGTGGTGGCGGCGACGAAGGCGAGCTCCTCGTGCTGTGCCAACGTGCTGGCGACCACGTCCAGCCGGGAGGGGGTGATCGACATCCAGAGCAGCGCGGCGGTGCTGGCGCCGAGCAGCCCGGCGCTGATCTCCACGTCGAAGAAGATCGCGCGGGCCGCCCGCAGGGCGGCGAGCCGGCGGGCGACGGTGGACTGGGACCAGCCCGTGGCCTCGGCCAGTTCCGCGTGGCTGGCGCGCCCGTCCCGGCCGAGGGCGCCGAGCAGTGCGCGGTCCTCCTCGGTGATCGACTGGGGGTGGGCGGTGTGGCTGGGGGTCAGCTCGCGCTGCTGGTCCTCGCTGAGCGCGGCGACGTGCCCGTGCCAGGCCGAGGGGCCGCCCAGGTAGGTGTGCAGCAGGTAGTGCGCGGACACCGAGGTGATGCTCGCGGTGCGCGGGATGTCGTGCAGCAGAAGGGAATGCCCGGCCGGGTCCGGGGCGTGCACGATGGCGACGATCTCGGTGCCGCCGGAGGCGAGCTTGACCCAGGAGGTGTCCGGGCGGCGGGCCAGGGCCTGCGCGAGGTCCTGGGCGGTGTGCGGGCTCGCGGTGAGCCGGGCCAGCCAGCGGGCCTGACGCGCGCGGTCGGCGTCGGGCAGGCCGACCACCCGCAGCCCCGCCTCGGCGCGCAGCCTCCGGTAGCGGCGGGCCACCGTCTGCGTGGACACCCCGAGCACTGAGGCGATCCGGCTGAACTGGGCCCGGCCGTCGAGGTGCAGGGCGTGGATCAGACCCTTGTCGATCTCGTCCAGCATGGAACTATTCTGCACATGCCGGGGTGCGAGTGGAACTTTCGGTCTGATTCGTGCGGATGAGTGGAACCATTGGCCAGTGGTCCGCAGGCTCGGCGCCATGACAACAGTGCTCTACCGGTGGCGCTGGGCGGCACTGGCCGCCCTGCTGACCGCCGAGGCGATGAACCTGCTGGACTCGACGATCGTGCAGGTCGCCGCGCCGGTGATGCACGCCGACCTGGCCGGGCCGGAGTCGGACATCCAGTGGTTCAGCGCCGCCTACACCCTGCCCTTCGCCGTGCTGCTGATCACCGGCGGGCGGCTCGGCGACATCGCGGGCCGCAAGCGGGTGTTCCGCCTCGGGGTGGCCGGGTTCGTGCTCGCCTCGCTGTGCTGCGCGCTGGCTGGCACGGCCTGGCTGCTGATCACCGCGCGGGCCGTGCAGGGCGCCGCCGCCGCTCTGATCATCCCGCAGACCTTCGGGTTGATCCGGAGCATGTTCGAGGGCCCCGAGCTCTCCCGCGCGCTGGGCAGCATCGGCCCGGTCATGGGCCTGGCCGCCATCTGCGGACCGGCACTGGGCGGCATCCTCACCCACGCCGACCTGTTCGGCTCCTCCTGGCGCTCGGTGTTCCTGGTCAACCTCCCGCTGGGGCTCGGTGTGCTGGCCGCGACCCGCCTGCTGCGCGAGGATCGCGCCGAGCACCGGCCACGCCTTGACCTGCTCGGCACGGGGCTGGTGGTGCTCGGCGCCGGGCTGGTGGTCTACCCGCTGATCCAGGGCGGGGACTGGGTGCTGTTCGCGGCGGGTGCCGCCGTGCTGGCGGTGTTCGCGGTGCAACAGCGCAAGGGCAGCCTGGTGGAGCGGACCCTGTTCCACAGCAAGGGATTCCCCGCCGCGCTGGTGAGTTCGGTGCTGTTCTTCGCCGTCATGAACGGGCTCATGCTGGTGGTGGTGCTGCAACTGCAACTGGACCTGCACGCCGAGGTGCTGACCTCGGGGCTGACCATGGTGCCCTGGTCCTGCGGCATGGCGGTGGTCTCCTGGGTGTCGGGCGCGTACCTGGTGCCACGCCTGGGGAATCGGGTCATGCACCTCGGACTTGCCGTGCTGCTGCTGGGTCTGCTGGCGGCGATCGCGGTGTACGCCGGAACCCCGGCGGGCAGCTACCCGTGGCCGCTGCCCGGCGCGCTCACCGTGTGCGGACTGGGCATCGGCCTGTTCACCACCTCGTTCTTCACCTCCGCGCTGCGCCAGGTCCGTCCACAGGAGACTGGTTCGGCGGCCGGTCTGCTCAACGCCGTGCAGCAGTTCGGCGGCGCGCTCGGTGTCGCCGTGCTGGGCAGCGCCTTCCTCGGTGGCACAGCACAAACCGCGTGCTGGGTGGCCGTGGCCGCACTGCTGGTGACCGGGCTCAGCTCCGCGCTGATGAGTGGCTAGCCCGGCACGACCCGCAGCAGCACCTGGAGGTCCAGTGCTCGCGGGTGCTCCCGCCAGCCGGGGCCGAGCAGGGCGTCGAGGTGGCCAAGTCGTTGGTACAGCGTGTTGACGTGCACCCCGAGGGCCTGCGCCGCGGCGGCGGCCCGCCCACCACTGTCCAGGTAGGCGCGGACGGTGTCCAGCAGCGGCACACCACGCCGCTCCTGCTCGGCGAGGACCGGGCCGAGCGCGCGCTCGAACTCGGCGTGCAACTGCTCGCGCCCGGCATGGGTCAGCAACACCCGGTAGATGCCCAACTGGGCGGCGGTGCACGACTCACCCTCGCGGCCCAGGGCGAGCAGCGCGTCCAGGGTCTGCTCGGCCTCCTGGTAGCAGCGGGCGAGCTCGCCGGGGTTGGCGGCCGGTCCGGCGGCGCCCACGGTGTGCCGACCCGGCGGCCACTGGGCGAGCAGGTCCTCCGCCGACTCGCCGGGCGCCACCAGCACGAGCCGGTCCCCGCTGCGGGCGAGCACACCGCCGGTCGGCACACGGGGCGGCTCGGTGCCGGGCGTCGCGAGGAGCACGCAGTGCGGGCGGGACGGGTCCAGGCCCAGGGCGCGCATCCGCTGGCCGTCCGCGGCGGGGCGGGTGAGCAGGTCGATCACCTGGGTGTCGCGGGTGAGCCGACTCGCCTCGGCCGCGGCCCGCTCGCGCAGCACCGCGAGCGCCAGCACCGGGGCGGCCCGCTCCAGCAACAGCCGGTCCCCGGCGCACACCTGCTCGCCGACCAGCACGAGCGAGCCGAGCACCAGCCGGTCCGCCCGCACGGTGCACACCACCTCACCCTCGGCCTGCTCCTGGCCAGGCAGGAACCGCACCTGCCCCGCCACCGAGGCGGCCACCTCCGCGACCAGGTCGTCCACCCCGCCGCCGCGCAGCACCACCTCGGTCAGCTGCCGGTCCCAGCCCAGGGTCCGGGCCAGTTCCGCGTTGGCCTCGTTGAGCCGGTGCAGGGTCACCGCGTTGTCGATCGCCACGGCCGCGTGCGCGGCCAGCGCGGTGAGCAGGGCGACCTCCTCCTCGGTGAAGTGCCGCTCCTGCCGCTTGCAGGCGAACAGCGCGCCGAGCACCCGCCCGCGCACCGTCAGCGGCACGCCCAGCAGGGCGCGGATGTTCTCCGCTGCGGCCACCTCGTCGGCCACCGGGTGGTGCTCGAAGGACACGGCCGCGGCGTACTCACAGGTCCAGATCGGTCGTGCCCCGGTGACCACGGCGCCCGCGATGCCCGCCGCACGCGGCAGGCGCAGCCCGAGCAGCTGCGGGGTGAGCGCCCCGCTGGCCACCTCCATCACGAACTGCTCGCCCTGCACCAGCCCGATGTAGGCCAGGTCCACGGCCAGCAGCCGACGGGCCTGCTCGGTGACCTCGCGCAGCAGCTCACCCGGCTGGTGCAGCCCGGCGAGGCGGCCCGCGATCTCGTTGAGCGCCGACAGCTCGGCCGCCCGCTGGCGGCGCTGCGCCAACAGGGCCCTGACCTGGAGGGCCGCCCGCGCCTCGCGCTCCACCTGCTCGGTGGGCAGGCCCCGCGCGAGCAGCCGGTCCCGGTGGGCGGCCAGCGCCTGGGCCGGTTCCTCGGCGAGCAGCAACTCCAACCACATGGGAGGAGTATCCACTCAACCCGGCGAACAGTGGGCGGTTCGTCCATCGGCAGACCCCGGTGAGCGGGCCTAGCCTGATCTTGTGCTGATCGAGGACCTGCTGGCAGGGCTGCCCGAGGACCGCGTGGTCCGCGACCCGGACGTGCTGCGCGGCTACGCCCACGACGAGGCCGAGTGGGCGCCCTGGGAGCTGCCCGCGGTGCTCGTGCGCCCGCACAGCGCCGAGGAGGCGCGGACCGTGGTCCGGACCTGCCTGCGCCACCGGGTCCCGGTCGTCACCAGGGGAGCGGGCACGGGGTTGTCCGGCGGGGCCAACGCGCTGGCGGGCTGCGTGGTGCTCAGCACCGACCGGCTCACCGCCATCCGCGAGATCAACACCGTGGAGCGGCTCGCCGTGGTGCAGCCCGGGGTGGTCAACGAGGACCTGCGCGCGGTCTGCGCCGAGCACGGGCTGTGGTACCCGCCCGATCCGGCCAGCTCCCCGTGGTCGACCATCGGCGGCAACGTGGCCACCAACGCGGGCGGCGTGTGCTGCGTCAAGTACGGGGTGACCCGCGACTACGTGCTGGGCATGCAGGTGGTGACCGGCACGGGTGAGCTGGTGCGGCTGGGGCGGCGCACCGCGAAGGGCGTGGCGGGCTACGACCTGGCGGGCCTGCTGGTCGGCTCGGAGGGCACGCTGGGCGTGATCACCGAGGTGACGGTCCGGCTGCGCGCCCAGCGCGCGCCCGAACGCACCGTGGCCGGCTACTTCGGCTCCACCGGCGCGGCGGGCGAGGCTGCGGCGGCGATCGCGGCGGCCGGGGTCGTGCCCTCCGCGCTGGAACTGGTGGACCGGCACTGCCTGGCCGCGGTGGACGCCTGGAAGAACATGGGCCTGAGCGCCGACGCCGAGGTCGTGCTGCTCGGCCGCACCGACGCGCCGGGCGCGCTGGGTGAGCACGAGGCCGCGACCATGCTGGACTGCTTCGAGCGGGCCGGGGCGAGCTGGGCCGTGCAGTCCAGCGACCAGGCCGAGGCCGACGCCCTGTTCGCGGCCCGGCGGCTGGCCTACCCGGCGCTGGAGCGGCTCGGCCCGGTGCTGACCGAGGACGTGTGCGTGCCCACCGGGGCCGTGGCGCGGATGCTGGGCCGGATCGAGGCCGCGGCCCGGCGGCACGACACGCTGATCGCCAACATCGCGCACATCGGGGACGGCAACCTGCACCCGCTGCTGATCACCCCGCCCGGGGACGAGGCGGCGCGCGCCAGGGCGCAGGCCGCCTTCGAGCAGATCATCGCCGACGCGCTGGACCTGGGCGGCACGGTCACCGGGGAGCACGGGGTCGGCCTGCTCAAGCGCTCCGGGCTGGACCGCGAACTCGGACCGGTGGTGCTGGACATGCACCGCGCGGTCAAGCAGGCACTCGACCCGCACGGGATCCTCAACCCCGGCAAGGTCTTCGACGAGAGGAACAGCACGTGACCGAGCCCGTCGTCCGCACCACCTCCGGCCAGGTCCGCGGCGAGCAGGTGGCCGGGGTCAGCCGGTTCCTCGGCGTGCCCTACGCCGCGGGGCCCGTGCGCTTCGCCGCCCCGGCGCCCGCCCCGGCCTGGCCGGGCGTACGCGACGCGCGGCGCCCCGGGCCCACGGCCCCGCAGAACCACCGCGAGTTCCCCGGCCTGGACGCCTCCGTGCTGACCGGCACCGGTTGGCGGCCCGGCCCGGACTACCTCTGCGCCGACGTGTGGACCTCGGACACCGGCGCGGGCGGCCTGCCGGTGATGGTGTTCGTGCACGGCGGGGCCTTCGTCGGCGGCACCGGCTCGGCCTCCTGCTACGACGGGGCCGCCTTCGCCCGCAACGGGGTCGTGCTGGTGACGATCAACTACCGGCTGGGCATCGAGGGCTGGCTGCCGGTGGACGGCGCCCCGGCCAACCTCGGGCTGCTCGACCAGATCGCCGCCCTGCGCTGGGTGCGGGACAACGCCGCCGCGTTCGGCGGGGACCCGGACAACCTCACCGTGTTCGGCGAGTCCGCCGGGGCGGTCAGCGTGGCCTGCCTGCTGCGCTCTCCCTTGGCGCAGGGCCTTTTCCGGCGCGCGATCGTCCAGAGCGGACACGCCGAGATGGTCCACGCCCCCGAGCAGGCCAAGCTGCTCACCGAGCACGTGGCCGGTCAACTGGGCGTGGCCCCGACCGCCGAGGCGCTGCGCACCGTGCCGGTGCAACGGCTGCTGGCGGTGCAGGAGGCGTTGGCCGTGCGGGGCCCGGACCTGCGCGACGCCAGCGGTGCCGCCCCGGCGCACGGCATCGCCTCGTTCCTGCCCGTGCTGGACGAGGAGTCGCTGCCCGAGCGGGCCGAACCGTCCACTGTGGACCTCATTGTGGGCAGCTGCGCCGAGGAGATGCGGCTGTACCTGGTACCGACCGGGATGATCGACGCACTCGACGAGCAGCAGGCGATCGCCATGCTCGCCAGGACACACCCCGAGCCGGAGGCCGAGCTGCGCCGCCACGGCCTGGGCACCGACGGCCGTTCACCCGGTGAGGTGTTGTCCAGCACCATGACCGACCTGGTGTTCGCCGACGGCGCGCGCCGGTTGGCCGCCGAGCACGCCGGGCGGGCCTTCTGCTACGAGTTCGGCTGGCGCTCCCCGCAGTTCGGCGGGCGGCTGGGCGCCTGCCACGGCGTGGAACTGCCCTTCGTCTTCGACAACCTCGCCGCCGCCTCGGGGCCGCGGGGCCTGGTCGGCGAGCGGGCCCCGCAGGAACTGGCCACGCAGCTCAACCGCGCGTGGGTGGAGTTCGCCCACACCGGACGGCCCGGCGAGGTCGGGCACAGCGCGCTGACCTGGCGGCACGTCGAAACGCACTCGGGCGAATAGTTCAACGGGGACAACGGAAATCTGTCACCTGTACGAGTGGACAGTGTCCGAACTGCTGGCAGTTCCAATCACAGCACGTTAGGAAGGTGCGCCTAGGGACCACTCTGAGGAGCACAGCACGTGAGATCGTCCGAGGACTACCACCGGCTGGTCACCGAGTTCACCCGGTGCACGCCCGGCGCTGAGCACAGTGTCGTGGTGTCCAGCGACGGCCTGCTGCTGTGCACCTCGGACCCGCTGGCGGCCGACCGCTCCGCGCAGCTGGCCGCCGTGGTGTCCGGGCTGGTCAGCCTGGCCGACGGTGCCTCGGACGTGATCGACGGCGGCGCGGTGCGGCAGGCGGTGGTGGAGATGCGCCGCGGCGTGCTGCTGCTGGTCTCGCTGGGCCGGGGTGCCCGCCTGGCGGTGCTGGCCGGTCAGCATGCCGACATCGCGGTGCTGGCCCGCGCCGCGGTGGAGCTGTCCGAGGGCCTGTCCGCACTGCCCACGCCCGACCCGCGCGAGAACCTGGTGGCGTGGTGAGACGCTCCACGAAGATCGTGCTGGCCGGCGGGTGCGGCGCGGGCAAGACCACCTTCGCCAGCGCCGTCTCCGAGATCCCGCCGCTGACCGCCGAGAACACCGACTTCGGCCGGATCAGCCTGGACACCGAGCTGGTGCTCTACCTGTTCGGCACGCCGAGCCGGTTCTGGTTCACCTGGGACGACATCTCCGGCGGGGCCATCGGCGCCGTGGTGCTGGTGGACACCAGGCGGCTGGCCGACTGCTTCGCCGCGATCGACTACTTCGAGCACCGCGGCCTGCCCTTCGTGGTGGCGCTCAACCACTTCGACGGGCACCGGGGGCGCACCGCCGAGCAGGTCCGCCAGGCGCTGCGGCTGGACCCGCTGGTGCCGGTGCTGGACTGCGACGCACGCGACCGGGAGTCCGTCCGGGACACGTTGATCGACCTGGTGCGGCACGCGATGCGTTGTCAAGGCGCGTTCCAGCCCGTGGGCGCACTGTCCGACTAGGGGTTCGCGCAATCATGCTTTCCGGTATCCTCCATGTTCAGGTCGAGAGGCGCTGCAACGGACCAAGGCGGTCCGCCACGCTCGACCGGACCCACCCGGACAAGGGCGCCTCCGATTCCAGTCGGAGGTGTACGGATTGAGCAGTTCCACCAGTCTGCGAGCGTTGCTTGACCAGCGGATCGCGGTGCTCGACGGCGCTTGGGGCACGATGTTGCAGGGCGCCAAGCTGACCCCCGAGGACTACCGGGGCGATCGGTTCGGCAACCACACGCACGACGTGACCGGCGACCCGGACCTGCTCAACCTCACCCGTCCCGACGTGATCCTGGACGTGCACCGCCAGTACCTGGACGCGGGCGCCGACATCACCACCACCAACACCTTCACCGCCACCAGCATCGGCCAGGCCGACTACGGGCTGGAGAAGCTGGTGCGGGAGATGAACGTGCGGGGCGCGCAGCTGGCCCGGCAGGCCGCCGACGAGGCCGGTGGCCGGTTCGTCGCGGGCTCCATCGGGCCGCTCAACGTCACGCTCTCCCTCTCGCCCAAGGTGGAGGACCCGGCCTTCCGCGCCGTCAGCTTCAACCAGGTCCGCGACGCCTACGCCGAGCAGATCTCCGCGCTGGCCGAGGGCGGGGTGGACCTGCTGCTGGTCGAGACCATCTTCGACACGCTCAACTGCAAGGCCGCCATCGCCGCCGCCCGCGAGGTGGCGCCCGAGCTGCCGCTGTGGATCTCGGTGACCATCGTGGACCTGTCCGGGCGCACCCTGTCCGGGCAGACCGTCGAGGCGTTCTGGAGCTCCATCGAGCACGCTGACCCGCTGCTGGTGGGCGTGAACTGCTCGCTGGGCGCCAAGGAGATGCGCCCGCACGTGGCGGAGCTGTCCCGGCTGGCGGGCACCTACACCGCCTGCCACCCCAACGCGGGACTGCCCAACGCCTTCGGCGGCTACGACGAGACCCCCGAGCAGACCGCCGAGATGCTGGCGGAGTTCGCCGACTCGGGCATGGTCAACGTGGTCGGCGGCTGCTGCGGCACCTCCCCGGCGCACATCGGCCGCATCGCCGAGGCCGTGCGCGGGCGGCCCGCCCGGCAGGTGCCCAGCCCGGCGCCCACCACCCGGTACAGCGGCCTGGAGCCGTTCAGCATCGGCGAGGACACCGGGTTCGTCATGATCGGTGAGCGCACCAACGTCACCGGCTCGGCGCGGTTCCGCAGGCTGATCGAGGGCGACGACCACCAGGCCGCCGTGGACGTGGCCCTGGAGCAGGTGCGCGGCGGTGCCAACCTGCTGGACGTCAACATGGACGCCGACCTGCTCGACAGCGAGCGGGCGATGACCACCTTCCTGAACCTGATCGCCACCGAGCCCGAGGTGGCCCGCATCCCGGTCATGATCGACAGCTCGCGGTGGACCGTGCTGGAGGCCGGTCTGCGCTGCGTGCAGGGCAAGGGCGTGGTCAACTCGATCAGCCTCAAGGAGGGCGAGGAGCAGTTCCTGGCCCAGGCGCGGCGCATCCGCGACTACGGTGCCGGCGTGGTGGTGATGGCCTTCGACGAGCAGGGCCAGGCCGACACCACCGAGCGCAAGGTGTCCATCTGCGCCCGCGCCTACGACCTGCTGACCCAGCAGGCGGGCTTCCCGGCCGAGGACATCATCTTCGACCCGAACGTGCTCGCCGTGGCCACCGGCATCAGCGAGCACAACGGCTACGCCAAGGCCTTCATCGACGCGCTGCCGCTGATCAAGCAGCGCTGTCCCGGCGTGCGCATCAGCGGGGGCATCTCCAACCTGTCCTTCTCCTTCCGCGGCAACGACGTGGTGCGCGAGGCCATGCACTCGGCCTTCCTGCTGCACGCCGTGCGCGCGGGCCTGGACATGGGCATCGTCAACGCCGGTCAGCTCGCGGTGTACCAGGACATCCCCGCCGACCTGCTGGAACTGGTCGAGGACGTGCTGTTCGACCGCCGCGAGGACGCCACCGACCGGCTGGTGGCCTTCGCCGAGACGGTCAGCGGCAAGGGCACCAAGCGGGCCGTGGACCTGTCCTGGCGCGAGCAGCCGGTGCGCGAGCGGCTGGCGCACGCGCTGGTGCACGGCATCGTGGACTTCATCGAGGAGGACACCGAGCAGGCGCGGCTGGACTGTGCGCGCCCGCTGGAGGTCATCGAGGGTCCGCTGATGGACGGCATGAAGATCGTCGGCGACCTGTTCGGCTCCGGCAAGATGTTCCTGCCCCAGGTGGTCAAGAGCGCGCGGGTGATGAAGCGCTCGGTGGCCTACCTGGAGCCCTTCATGGAGGAGGAGAAGGAGCGGCTGCGGCTGTCCGGCCAGGTGCGGACCACCAGCGGGCAGGGCAAGGTCGTGCTGGCCACGGTCAAGGGCGACGTGCACGACATCGGCAAGAACATCGTGGGCGTGGTGCTGGGCTGCAACAACTACGAGGTGATCGACCTGGGCGTGATGGTGCCCGCCTCGGTCATCCTGGACACCGCCGTTGCCGAGGGCGCCGACGCGATCGGGCTGTCCGGCCTGATCACGCCCTCGCTGGATGAAATGGTCTCGGTGGCGGGGGAGATGCAGCGCAGGGGCCTGAAGATCCCGCTGCTGATCGGCGGGGCGACCACCTCCCGCCAGCACACCGCGGTGCGCATCGCCCCGGTGTACGACAAGACCACCGTGCACGTGCTGGACGCCTCGCGGGTGGTCGGCGTGGTCTCCGACCTGCTCAACGCCGACCGCGCCGAGCAGTTGGACACCGACAACCGCGCGGAGCAGGCCCGGCTGCGCGAGCAGCACGAGAACCGCCAGCAGCGCCCGCTGCTGAGCGTGGCCCAGGCCCGCGCCAACCGCGAGGAGGTCTCCTTCGCCGAGCTGCCCACCCCGGTGTTCACCGGGCTGCGAGTGGTCGAGCCGGACCTGACCACCCTGCGCGAGATGGTGGACTGGCAGTTCCTGTTCCTGGCCTGGGAGCTCAAGGGCAAGTACCCGGCCATCCTGGAGCAGCCGGTGGCCCGCGAGCTGTTCGACGAGGCCAACACCCTGCTGGACCAGATCATCGCCGAGGGCAGCTTCCAGGCCAGGGGCGCCTACGCCTTCTGGCCCGCGCACAGCGAGGGCGACGACATCGTGCTGGAGTCGGGGGTCCGCTTCCCGATGCTGCGCCAACAGACCGAGAAGCCCGAGGGCAGGGCCAACCGCTGCCTGGCCGACTACATCGCCCCCGCCGGGGACCACCTCGGCGGCTTCGCCGTGGCCATCCACGGCGCCGAGGAACTGGCCGCCAGCTACGAGGCCAGGCAGGACGACTACAAGGCGATCATGGTCAAGGCCCTGGCCGACCGGCTGGCCGAGGCCTTCGCCGAGTACATCCACCTGCAAGCCCGCAGGGACTGGTTCGAGCCCGACGCGCAGCCGCTGCTGGAGGACCTGCACGCCGAGCGCTTCCGTGGAATCCGGCCCGCGCTGGGCTACCCGGCCAGCCCCGACCACAGCGAGAAGCAGGCCCTGTTCGACCTGCTGGAGGCCGGTGAGCTGGGGCTGGGGCTGACCGAGTCCTTCGCGATGACCCCGGCGGCCAGCGTCAGCGGGCTGATCTTCGCCCACCCCGAGTCCAAGTACTTCACGGTGGGCCGGATCGGCCGGGACCAGATCGAGGACTACTCCGCCCGCCGCGGCATGCCGCAGGCCGAGGTGGAGCGCTGGCTGCGCCCGAACCTGGCCTACGAGCCGGAGGTTACCAACCAGTAGCCTGCAATCGGCGGTAGCAGCGACACCTGGTGGCCGAATACCAAGGGCTATGGAGTTACAGGTCCGCCACCTGAGAGTGATCCGCGCCATAGCCCAGGAGGGCAGCCTCAACCGTGCGGCTGCCAGCCTGGGCATGGCGCAGCCCTCGCTCAGCCACCAGCTCCGCCGCATCGAGCGGCTGCTCGGCGGTCAGCTGTTCGACCGCGACCAGCAGGGCACCCGTCCCACCGAACTGGGCCGCCTCGTGCTGGCCAGGGCCAAGGCCATCGTGCTCGCCTTCGACGAGATCGAGCGCGACTTCCGCCGCCAGCAGCCACATGCCGCCGATTTCGTGCGCATCGGCTGGAACGACAGCGCGCTGACCGCTCAGCTGCTGGACTGCGTGCAGGTCGTGCTGCCCGGGGTCGCCGTGCGCACCAGGGCCGACGTGTCCCGGCTGCGGCTGCTCACCCAGTTGACCAACCGCTGCGTGGACGCCGCCCTGGTGATGATCTGCGGTTCGCGCCCGCTGTCCGTGCCGCCCGGGGTGCGCACCACGGTGATCGTCGAGGAGCCCGCCTTCCTCGCGCTGCCCGCCGCGCACCCGCTCGCCGCCCGCGCCGAGATCGCGCTCGCTGAGCTCGCCGACCAGGACTGGATCGTCTCCAGCTGCGGGGACGGCTGCCGGGTCGTGTTCCGCGAGCTGTGCCAGGCGCACGGGTTCTCCCCACGCATCGCCCACGACGTGGACACCGACTCCGCCCGCGAGGCCCTCGTGCTCGGCGGCTACGGGGTCGGCCTCATGCAGCCCACCCGCCCGCAGCGCCCTGGCCTGGCCATTCGGCCCCTGTCCGGCACGCCCATGCTCGTGCGGCATGTGCTCGCCTGGCGCGAGGAGAGCACCCTCGCGTTCTGCGCCGACGAGATCGCCGTGGCCGCCACCGAGGCGTACTGGGACCTCGCCCGCCGTACTCCGCACTACCAGCGCTGGCTGGATAACGGCACGACAGCACCAAGCGGCACTAGTCGGCAGCTTGCTCTACACGGCAGGGTGAACTCACCCTGCCTAGGAATTGAGGAGTCCGCCGTGTCCCGAGCCACCGCTTCCGCCACCTGACGGCCGTGCAACTGGAAGTCCACCACCTGCGTCTCGTGCAGGCCATCGCCGAGTCGGGCACCCTGTCGCGGGCCGCGACGGCACTGGGCGTCACCCAGCCCGCTGTCAGCGCCCAGCTCAAGCGCCTCGAGCGGATGTTGGACTGCCGGTTGTTCGACCGCACCGAGAACGCCGCCGTACCCACGCCGATGGGGGAGCTGCTGCTGCGTCGCACGGCCGCCGTGCTGCCGCTGATGGAGCACCTCATCGAGGAGGTCGAGCCGTGCACGGTCGCCGCGCGGGCACCCCAGGTGCTCCGCGTCGGCGCCGTGTGCAGCGCCATCGTGCCGCACCTGCCCACTGTGGTCGCCACCGCCTGTCCCGGCTCCACCCCCTCCGTGCTCAACGACGACTGCTGCGCCACCCTGCTCGGCCTGCTCGCCCAGAACCGCCTCGACCTCGCCCTGTACAAGGAGTACCCCGGTTTCGAGCAGGAGGTACCCGACGGCGTGGACACCGCGCTGGTGATCGAGGAGCCCACCTTCGTCCAACTCGCCCGCGACCACCCCCTCGCCTCCCGTGCCACCGTCACCCTCGCCGACCTGCGCGCCGAACGCTGGGCCCTGCCCCCCGTCTCCTCCGCCCGCTTCCACGAGTACTTCAACGACGCCTGCGCCCGCTCCGGCTTCACCCCGATCCTCGACCAGACCGCCACCGAGGTCGTCGTGCTGATGGCCGTCCGCTGCGGCGCCGTCGGCCTCATCCAGCCCGCCTGCGAGGAGAGCCGCGACGTCGTCGTCCGCTCCCTCGCCGGCGACACCCTGCCCCGTCGCCACCTGCTCGCCTGGCGCCGCAACAGTTTCATGGCCACCCATTGGCGCGCGATGCTCGACGCCGCGATCGAGGGCTACTGGACCGAGGCCGCCCTCTCCGAGGTGTACCGCCGCTACCTGCCCCTCATCCGCTGATCACGTTTGTCTTCGCCTGAGCCAGTTCGGTGGTGTGAATTCCGGCCGTCCGTTGGTGATTCGTACTGTCCAGCCGCTGTGGTGGATCAACCTGTGGTGCATTCCGCACAGCAGCACCAGGTTGGTCAGTGCGGTGTCTCCTCCGTTGGCCCAGTGGGTGATATGGTGCGCGTGGCAGGTGCTGGGCCGTCGCCTGCACCCCGGGAATGCGCAATGCTTGTCCCTGACGATCAGTGCTCGTCGGAGGTGCGGTGGCACGGTGTAGCTGATGCGGCCGATGTCGAGTGGTTCGGAGTTGCTGCCCAGCACTACTGGGAGGACCTTCGCGTCGCAGGCCAGCCTGCGGATCGCTGATGGGGCGAGTTCGGTGGTTCCTGTGCCGGTTTTTAGCGTGTGCCAGTCGATGGTCACTGCGATGTGGGGGCGTTCTCCGCCTTCGGTGGGGGTGGTGCTGGTTTCCAGTAGTTCCGCGAACGCGTCCCCTTGCCGTTCGGGCAGGGTGCGTGTGTCGTGGGCGTCGTGTGGTTTCGCCAGCGGGCTGAGGACTGCCCCAGCAGTGCGCCGGTCTCCGCGTCCAGGCACCCCTGGAACCGCACTGACCCGTCCCGCCGTGTGTCGTAGCGGAATTCTCGTCGGGGATGGGCGAGTTCGTCCTCGCTGGGTAGCGCCCCGTCGGGGTCCAGCCGGTTGACGATCTCCCGGCCCAGCGGCACCAGGTTGGAGGCGTCCAGTGTCTGGGCGGCTGCTGCCAGGACCTCCACCGCGTGTCCGCGCTCGGTCTGATCCACGTGTGGCGGCAGTTCTCTCAGTACCCTGTTGATCACCGACAACTGCTCCGGCTCCAACGCCACCCCCACCGGAACCCCCGCGTGCGCAATCCGCTGCCTAGCTTCCTTCTTACTCACGCAGAGCACACCACGCAGCAACTCACTCAGGCTCGGATACCCCACCCGCTCCGCCACACCCCGCGCATCCGCCTCCGCGACCAACCCCAACACCCGCGCATACGCTTGCCGCAGAACCACTTCCGCGTCCTGCAACTGGCCCAACAGCTCCGCGTCCCCCAACCGCCACAACCCTTCGGCAGGCTGAGTCTCCACGAATGCTGTCATACCAACAATTCTACCCCCGAAATCGCACCAAAGCCGTTGCCCACCAATGGCTACCCATGTGGGTGACCGACCCGGGTTGGTTTTGTGCGGGTAGCGGCGGCCTTACGCTGGCTGGCGAAATCGGGGCTGCCTGCACGCCCCGACTACCCCGATTACGGCCGCCGCGAGGGACCCGCACCAAACCAACCCACGTCACCAACCCGGCAGCACCCCGCACGCCACCCACCCACGCCACACCCCGCACACCGGGACTCGCGCTCCCCACAGCGGGACTCGCCCACCCCAGCCCGGGACTCGCTTGCTGGAGCCCGGGACTCGCCCACCCCACAGCGGGACTCGCGTGCTGGAGCCCGGGACACACCGCACCCCAACCGCCGACACACCGCCCCGCAACGTCGAACACGCCGCACCGCAAGCGCCGACACGCCATCCCGCAACGTCCGACACGCGCCACCTACCCCGCACGCCGCCCGCCAACCCCCACACCCACCACCCCCCGCACGCCCCCCCACCCACGACACACCCGCACACCGGAACTCACCCACCACGGAACCCGCCCCACCTCAGGACACGCCACCCACCACCCTCACACCCCGCCCAAATACCCAACTTCCGGAGGGCCGACCGGGGCGAGGTGGTCGGGTACGGTCCACCTCGTTGCCCTGCGGCACAACCGGAGGCGCCATGGAGACAGCCCCGCAGACTTGGGCGGAGTTCGGCAGGCAGCTGAGGGTGTGGCGGCGCCGCGCGGGCCTGACCCAGTTGCAGCTGGGACTGCGAATGGGCTACCACAACAGCCTGATCAGCAGGCTGGAGAGTGGTCTGCGCGAACCACAGGCGGGCCTGGCCGACCGGCTGGACGACCTGTTGGGCACCAACGGGGAGCTGTCGGCGATCCTGGCGCACCCGAGCGCCACACCACGGCTGGACCGGGCGCTGTTCTCGCCGATCCCGGCGGGCAACGGGAGTGAGGCGCTGACACCGCTGAACGTGCGGTCCTGGCCCACCCGGCTGCCCGATTGCGGGATCTCCTGTCCTCTGCACGGCAACACGGGCTGTGAGCTCCCGCCCGCGGCCGACGTGCTGGACCTGTTCGCGGGCATCAACCGGCACGGCCTGCCCGCGCTGCCGAGCACGGCGGATCCCGATGTGCTGCACGGCATGACGGCCTTGCTGGCGGGCTGTGAGAAGGCCAGCGCGCACCTGGTCGCCACGGAGTTCGTGGACTCGGTGGAGCGGGCGCTGCACCTGGTGGTGCGCTGGGCGGAGACGGTCAACGCGGCGGGCAGGGTGCCGAGGGTCCAGTTGCGGCTGGCGGCGGGCTACGCGCAGATCGCGGGCAGGCTGCGCATGCAGCGCGGGCAGTCGACGATGGGCATGGCCTGGTTCGCGCACGGCATGCGCTGGGCGGAGGTCTCGGACAACCTCACCGTGCGGGCCACGCTGCACACCGACCTGAGCCTGCTGGCGAGACTGGACGGGGATCCCGCCTCGGCGCTGGGCTACGCGCAGGCCCTGGGGGTGCTGGAACCGGGCAGGGCGTGGATGGTCGCGCTCTCGCACCTGTACCAGTCGCGGGCCCATGCGCTCAACGGGCTAGCCGCGCCCTGCCGACGGCACATCTGCCTGGCCCGCAGGAAGGTGTCCCAACTGGACGAACGCGATCTGCTGGAGGCGCCGTGGCTGGCCGGTGCCGACGGTGAGCTGCGGGTGGAGACCGCGGTCGGCGGGGCCCTGCGCGACCTGGCCGCGGTGACCGGTGACCGGGCCACGGGGCGGCAGGCGGTGCACGCCGTGCAGCGGGCACTCGCCCAGTTGCCGCAACACATGCGGGCCACCTACCTGTTGCTGACCCTGCGCCTGGCCGACGCGCACGCCTGCGCCGGCGACTTCGACACCGCCCTGTCGGTGGCCAACCCCGTTGTGGGGGAGGCGATCCAGGCGGACCGGTTCACCCTCAACCACGAGCTGCGCGGGCTGCGCCGCAGGTTGATCGGCCGTTGGGGTGATCTTCACCAGGCCCGCGATCCCTTCGGGGAACCGGGGTTTGCCGGTTTTTGACAGAGCGGGGTGCGCACCCTGTTCGTCCGTTGACGTGGGATTGGCCTCGTGTGACCGTTCGGCCGCTTGAGCCCGAAAAAGAGGCTTCACACCCTGCGAGGAGCCAAGATGAGACGTAGCACGGTGGTGTCAGGCGCAGTCCTTGCCCTGGCCGTGGGCGTGACCGGACCGATGTCGGTGGCCGCACCCGCCGCACCCGCCGGTCCGGCGGCCCAGACCCCGCTGTCCCTGGCGGTCTCGGCCGCCGACCGAGCCGCGGCCGGTGGGCTGGACGCACTGGCCAAGGGGCCCTACGAGCAGTACGACCGGCACATGGTCACCCCGTGGCTCAACGGCCTGTACTCCGTGGCCTACGAGCGCACCTACCGCGGGCTGCCCGTGGTCGGCGGGGACGCCGTGGTGCTGGCCGACGGCCAGGGCACGGTCCGCGCGATGCAGGCGGCCACCGCCGCCAGGATCGACGTGGCCACCACGCCGAGGATCAGCGCCGCCACCGCCGAGCAGACCAGCCGCGCCAGGCTGGCCAGCGTGGACAGGGTCGACTCGCACCGGCTCGTGGTGCAGGTCAAGGACAACACCGCCCGGCTGGCCTGGGAGACGGTGCTGACCGGGCTCACCGAGCACGCGCCCAGCCACCTGCACGTCTTCGTGGACGCCGCCACCGGCGCGGTCCTGGACCAGCAGGACGACGTGAAGGCGGGCACCGGCACCAGCAAGTGGAACGGCCCGAACCCGCTGGCCCTGTCCACGACCAACTCCGGTGGCAGCTACTCGCTGAAGGACCCGCTGCGCCCCGGCCTGCAGTGCGCGGACTACAGCACCGGCACGGTGTTCACCAAGTCGACCGACACCTGGGGCACCGGCAACCCGACCAGCAGGGAGACCGGCTGCGTCGACGTGATGTGGGCTGCCCAGCAGGAGTGGGACATGCTCAAGAACTGGCTGGGCCGCAACGGGCACAACGGCAACGGCGGCAGCTGGCCGGTCAAGGTCGGGCTCAGCGACGTCAACGCCTACTGGGACGGCTCCAGCGTGTCCATCGGGCACAACAACGCCAACGAGTGGATCGCCTCGATGGACGTGGTCGGCCACGAGATGGGGCACGGCCTGGACCAGTTCACCCCGGGCGGCACCAGCAGCGAGTCCGGGCTCGGTGAGGGCACCGGCGACATCTTCGGCGCGCTGACCGAGGCCTACGCCAACGAGCCCGCACCCTACGACACCCCCGGCGACTACCTGGTCGGCGAGATGGTGAACCTGGTCGGCAACGGGCCGATCCGCAACATGTACAACCCCTCGCTGATCAGCAACGACCCGAACTGCTACTCCTCGTCCATCCCCGGCACCGAGGTGCACGCGGCCGCTGGCCCGCTCAACCACTGGTTCTACCTGCTGGCCGAGGGTTCCAACCCCGGCAACGGCAAGCCCACCAGCCCGACCTGCAACAGCTCCACCGTCACCGGGGTCGGCATCCAGAACGCGGGCAAGGTCTTCTACGGTGGCATGCTGCTCAAGACCAGCGGCATGAGCTACAAGAAGTACCGCACCGCCACCCTGTCCGCGGCCAAGGGCCTGGACGCGACCTGCGAGCTGTTCAACCGCACCAAGGCCGCGTGGGACGCCATCAGCGTGCCCGCGCAGACCGCCGACCCGACCTGCACCAGCAACCCGGGCAACGACTTCTCGGTGGCGCTGAACCCGACCTCCGGCAGCGTCAACCCCGGTGCCTCGGTGACCTCCACCGTGTCCACCGCGACCACCAGTGGGTCCGCGCAGTCCGTGGCGCTGTCGGCCTCCGGCGCCCCCAGCGGGGTCACCGTCTCCTTCAGCCCCACCTCGGTCACCTCCGGCGGTAGCTCCACGATGACCGTGGCCGCCTCCGCCAGCGCCGCGCCCGGCAACTACACGATCACCGTCACCGGCACGGGCAGCGCCACCCACACCGCCCAGTTCACGCTGACCGTCAACGGCAGCAACCCCGGCAACGACTTCTCCATCGCCACCAGCCCGACCTCCGGCAGCACGGCAGCGGGCGGCTCGGTGACCACGACCGTGTCCACGGCCACCACCAGCGGGTCCGCGCAGTCCGTGGCGCTGTCCGCCTCGGGTGCGCCCAGCGGGGTCACCGTCTCGTTCAACCCGTCCTCGGTGACCTCGGGCCAGTCCTCAACCGCCACGGTGGCCGCGGCCGCGAGCACCGCACCCGGCACGTACACCATCACCATCACCGGGACCGGATCCGCCACGCACAGCACCACGTTCAGCCTCACGGTGACCGGTGGCGGCGGCTGCACGGCGGGCCAGCTGATCGTCAACGGCGGGTTCGAGAGCGGCACCAACCCGTGGACCGCGAGCTCCGGCGTGGTCGACAACGACAGCTCGCAGCCCGCGCACAGCGGCTCGTACAAGGCCTGGCTGGACGGCTACGGCCGCACGCACACCGACAGCGCCGCGCAGACCGTGACGGTGCCCAGCGGGTGCACCAGCGTGAAGCTGAGCTACTGGCTGCACATCGACACCAGTGAGTCGGGCAGCACCGCCTACGACACGTTCAAGGTCCAGGTCAACGGCACCACGCTGACCACCCTGTCCAACGCCAACGCCGCCGCGGGCTACACCCAGCGCACGCTGGACCTCGGCGCCTACGCGGGCAAGGAGGTGACGGTGACCTTCACCGCCACCGAAGACGCCAGCCTGCAGACCAGCTTCGTGGTCGACGACGTCACCTTGCAGGTGAGCTGATCGCACGCTCTCGGGGGACGGTACCGCCGTCCCCCGAGGGCGCTCAGCCGAGCATGATGAAGCGTGCGGCCAGTTCCGCGGCACTGGTCACGGCCACCCGCAGCACCCCGGCGGAGTCGATCACCCCGCTGTCCGGGCCGCCCGCGAAGGACTCGGTGTGCACGTCGAACCCGCCGGTCGGTGGTGCGGTGGTGAGCCGCTCGGCCTCGATCCCGCCGTTGACGGCGTTCTGCAGCAGGGGCGCGCGCAGGGCCGCGGCCACCGCCGCCCAGCCCGCGGTCTCGTCGGGGTCGGCCAGGCCCGTGCCGGACAGCGCCTCGCCCGCCAGGAACAGGGCGACCCCACCGCCCGCGACCACGCCCTCGGCGATGGCCGTGCGCATGGCCAGCACGGCGCGTTCGGTCCGGGACTTGCGCTCGGCCAGTTCGGACTGGGTCAGCGCCCCCACGGTGATCGCGGTGACGCCCCCTGCCAGCTGGTCCAGCCGCTGCTGCAACTGCGGGCGCTGCTCCGGCGGGGCCTGTGCGAGCTGCCAGTTGACCAGGCTGAGCCGTTCCGCCAGCCGGGGGTTCTGCCCCGACTCGACCACGATGGTGGTCTCGTCCCTGGTGACGACCACGGTCCGCGCGGTGCCCAGGTGGTCCAGCTCCACCTGCGCCAGGTCGGCGGCCGAGGCCACGACCACCGCGCCGGTCACGGCGGCGATGTCCGCCAGCCACTCCACCTGGTCGGCGCCGCCCGGGGCCCGCACGGCCACCGACTTGAAGGTGCCCCGGACCTTGTTGACCACCAGGGTCGACTGGGTCTCGCCCACCACCTCGGTGGCGATCACCAGCAGGGGCTTGCCGCTCTGCATCACCTTCTCCAACACCGGCACCAGCTCGGCGACGCGGTCCAGCACGTCGGCCACCAGCAGCACCCGCGCGTCTTCCAGCACGGCCTCGCGGCGCTGGTCGTCGGTGATGAAGTAGGCCGAGGTGAACCCGCTGCCGAAGCGGATGCCGCCGACCTCGCGGGTGGCCAGCGCGATGTCGTTGCTCTCCTCCACGACGATCGCCCCGCTGCGGCCCACCCGGGACAGGGCCTGTGCGATCAACGTGCCGATCTGGCCGTCGGTGGCCGAGCTGGTGGCCAGCCGCTCCACGTGGTGCATGGTCGCCAGCGGGGTGGCCATCGAGGCCAGCAGCGCGCAGGCCCGCGTCGCGGCCTGCGCCACGCCCCGCCGCAGCCGGATCGGGTGCGCCCCGGCCCGCATCGCCTCCAGCAGGCGGGTGACCATGGCCTGGGCGAGGACCACGGCGGTGGCCGCCCCGTCCCCGGCGCCGACCCGCACCTGCTGCACGAGGTCGCGCACGTAGCCGGCGCCCAGCTCGTAGCGCGGGTCCTCGGCGCGCAGCGTGCTGGTGATCAGCGCGGTGTCGCTGAGCTCCACGTAGCGGCCGTGTTCGTCGATGACCGCCACGCGGCGGCCCAGCGGGCCCAGGGTGCGGCCCACCGGTTCGGCCGCGGCGCGGATGCCCCTGGCCACGGCGATCTGCGCGGCGCTGTAGGTGGCCGCCCGCTTCAGGTCCGGACCGGCCGAGTTGTGCGGCTCGCCGACCACCCCGGCCCTGGCCACCCGCAGCCCGGGCCCCGCGTCGTAGGCGAAGTAGCGCGGGGACTGGTCGGGCCGCCGCACGCGCACGGCGTCGTGCACGTACTTGAACAGCTCCTCGCTGTCGATCCAGCCGTCCCCGTCGAGGTCGGCGTCCCCGGTGGACAGGCCCTGTACCAGCACGTCGGTGAAGATCGAGGACTGTGGGGACTCCACCGCGAGGGTGTCCTCCTCGTAGGCGTACTCGTAGGCGTTGGAGGCGGTGAGCACCACGTAACCGTGGTTCTCGTGGTTGTCCAGCACCTCGTCGCGGGCGGCCTTGAAGCCCTCCACGAAGGCCCCGCTGAAGCAACAGTCGAGCAGTAGCAGCTTGCCCGCGGCCAGGCAGTCCTCCAGCTGCTCGTTGACGAAGGAGCGGGAGATCGCCGAGCCAGCGGGCCGGTCCTGCACGGTGTTGGTGGTGGCGAAGTACAACCGCCGCTGCGGGGTGGTCACCCCGTGGCAGGAGAAGTACAGCAGCACCATGTCCTCGCGGGACCGGTTGGTGGTCAACGCCTCGATGCCCCGGCGCACCTCCAGGTCGGTGCCGTCGCGCAGTACCTCCACGGTGTCGAACGCCCCGACCGCGGGGTCCAGCAGCAGGGCCGCCAGCCGGGTGACGTCCTGCTCGGGCCCGCGCAGGCGGGACAGCCGGGTGTCCTCGTACTCGCCGGTGGCGACCAGCAGCGCGTGTCGGCCCATCGCTCACTCCCGCCCGGCGGAGTGCTCGCGCAGCCAGGTCTCGACCACCTGGCGCTCGGTGCGCGCGCCGGCGCCGTCGATCCGGAGCCGGTCCTGGCCGGAGCGCAGTTCGATGCTGCGGGCGCTGCCCCGCTTGACGAAGGCCAGCAACACCGAGACCAGGGCCCTGATCGCGCTGGGCGTGGTGAGCCCGGCGACCACCAGCGCCCCGATCGTGGTGGCCGTGTCAGACTTGGCCCCGGGTTCGGCGGGCGTGGAGACGGGCCGGGCGTCGACCCGGGCCCCGCCGTGCAGCTCCCGCAGCAGCGAACTCGTTGCCGCGGCAAGGTTCCCGTCCGCTTCGAGGACGATCTCGATCTGGGTCACGGACTGCACTTCGCCGCCCTGACCCGGATCGTGTCGCCCCGGCGGGACACGATCCGGTCACGGCGGGGCGCTACACCTGCTCACCCAGCTTGAACTCCGTGGACCTGGTGTAGGAGAAGCCGTCGGCGCCGATGGTCACGTCCATCTCGCGGGCGTCGGTGCGGGCCACCAGCGGGCGCGGGGCGCCGTCCAGGTCGAGCACGGGGGAGGCCTCGGTGTACCAGCTGGGCACGACGGCGTTGCCCCACCAGTCGCGGCGCTGGTTGTCGTGCACATCCCAGGTGATCACGGGATTGTCCGGGTCCCCGGTGTAGTAGTCGTGGGTGTAGATCTCGATGCGGTGCCCGTCGGGATCGCGCAGGTACAGGTAGAACGCGTTGGACACGCCGTGGCGGCCGGGTCCGCGCTCGATCATGTCCGACTGGCGCAGCGCGCCGAGGTGGTCGCAGATGTGCAGGATCTGGTGCCGCTCGTGGGTGGCGAACGCGATGTGGTGCAGGCGCGGTCCGTCGCCCCCGGTCAACGCCACGTCGTGCACGGTGGGCTTGCGGAACATCCAGGCCGCGTACACGGTCCCGTCCGAGTCCTGGATGTCCTCCGACACGCGGAAACCCAGGCCCTCGTAGTACTTCCGGGCCGCGGGCACGTCGGGGGTGTTGAGGTTGAAGTGGTCCAGCCGGGAGATCGCGCCCGCCCCGTGGGTGTCGTAGCGCTGGGTGAACCGCTCCACGTGCACCGCCTCGTGGAAGAACTCGATCGGGAAACCGAGCGGGTCCTCCACCCGCACCGCCTCGCCGATGCCCAGCGTGGCACCGGGTTCGCGCCGCCGCACCCGTACGCCGAGCTCCCGGTAGTACGCCTCGGCGAGGTCCAGGTCGGCGGGGGTGCGCACCCGGTAGCCCAGCACGGCCAGCGCGGGCACCGGGCCGCGCCGCAGCACCAGCGAGTGGTGCAGGTACTCCTCGAACGCGCGCAGGTGGATCGTGTCGGCGTCCTCGTGCGTGACGACCAGCCCGAGCACGTCCACGTAGAAGGCCCGTGAGGCTCGCAGGTCGCTGACGACGAACTCGGCGTAGGCGCAGCGGATCACGTCTGGGGCGGTGCTCATGCCGAAGTCCTCTCGCTGGCGCCGAATCGCGCGGTGTGCACCTCGCCGAGCGTGACGTGCACGGCCTGCTGGTGGGTGTAGAAGTCCAGTGAGCGGTAGCCGCCCTCGTGGCCGAGGCCGGATGCCTTGACCCCGCCGAACGGGGTGCGCAGGTCGCGGACGTTGTGCGAGTTCAGCCACACCATGCCCGCCTGCACGGACTGCGCGAAGGTGTGCGCCCTGGTGAGGTCGCTGGTCCACACGTACGCGGCGAGGCCGTACCTGACGGCGTTGGCCAGTTCCAGCGCCTCCTGTTCGGTGTCGAACGGGGAGATCGCCACCACGGGACCGAAGACCTCCTCCTGGAAGATCCGCGCCGTGCGTGGCACGTCGGCGAACACCGTTGGCGCCACGTAGTTCCCGGTCGGCAACCCCGCGGGACGGCCGCCGCCCGCGAGCAACCTGCCCTCCGACTTGCCCAGTTCCACGTAGTGCATGACCTTGGCGTAGTGCTCGGGGTGCACCAGGGCGCCGACCTCGGTGGCCGGGTCGTGCGGGTCGCCGACCACGATGTTGGCGGCGCGCTCGGCGTAGCGGCGGCAGAACTCCGCGTAGACCGGGCGCTGCACCAGGATCCGGCTGCCCGCGGTGCAGCGCTCCCCGTTGAGCGAGAACACGCCGAACAGGGTGGAGTCGATCGCCGCGTCCAGGTCGGCGTCGGCGAAGACCACCGCTGGCGACTTGCCGCCCAGCTCCATGGACATCGCCTTGAGCGAGTCCGCGCAGTTGCGGTAGATCAGCTGCCCGGTGGTGGTCTCCCCGGTGAACGAGATCAGCGGCACGTCGGGGTGGCGCACCAGCGCGTCACCGGCCTGTTCCCCGATGCCGTTGACCAGGTTGAACACGCCATCGGGCAGACCGGCCTCCCGGAAGATGCCCGCCCACAGGCCCGCCGACAGCGGGGTGAACTCCGCGGGCTTGAGCACCACCGTGCAGCCCGATGCCAAGGCGGGGGCCAGTTTCCAGCTCTCCAACATGAACGGGGTGTTCCACGGGGTGATCAGCCCGGCCACGCCGACCGGCTTGCGGTGCACGTAGTTCAGCTGGCGGCCCGGCACCTGGTAGACCTCGTCGGACTGCGCCACGACCAGGTCGGCGAAGAAGCGGAAGTTCTCCGCGGCGCGCTGGGCCTGGCCCAGGGCCTGGGTGATCGGCAGGCCGGTGTCGAAGGTCTCCAGCTCGGCGAGCCGCTTGTCCTGTGCCTGCACGGCATCGGCGATCCGGTTCAGGATCCGCGCCCTGGCCCTGGCCTGCATGCCGGGCCATTCGCCGCTGACGAAGGCCGCGCGGGCCGCGGCCACGGCCCGGTCGACGTCGGCCGCCTGCCCCGCCGCGGCGAGGGTGTAGGGCTGGTTGGTGACGGGATCGAGCACCTCGAAGGTCTCGCCGCCCACGCTGTCGACGAACTGCCCGCCGATGTAGTGCGGCAACTTGTCCGGCAGGTCCGCCGGGACGTGGTGCGCTGCCATGCTCAGTTGCCTCCAACGGTGAAGCCGTCCACGGGTGTGAGGTACTGCTCGCCCTGTGCCAGCAGGGTGGTGATGCGCTGCCGCCCGGGTTCGGTCGGCGTGATCAGCGGAGGGCGCACGAAGCCGGAGGCGAGCAGCCCGCGCTGCTGCAGCACCCACTTGCCCGGCGCGGGATTGGTCTCCACGAACAGCAGGTCCACCAACGGGTGCAGCCCGTAGTGCAGCTCGCGGGCCCGCTCCAGGTCACCGGCCTGCCAGGCCTCGTAGAGCTGCGCGCAGGCCGCGGGCGCGATGTTGGCCGTGGCGCTGACGAATCCCGCGCCACCCAGTGCGAGCAGTGGCAGGCACAGCAGCTCGATCCCCGACCAGACAAGCAGATCACGGCCGCACAGGTGCAGCACCCGCGAGAAGTGCTCGAAGTCCTTCGTCGTCTCCTTGATGCCAACGAAGTTCTCCAGGTCCGCGTAGAGCCTGGCGACCGTCTCCGGCGCGAGGTCCACGGCGGTGCGGCTGGGCACGTTGTAGGCGATCACCGGCAGGTCCGGGAAGCTGCGCGCAACCGTGCTGTACCAGGTGTACAGGGCCTCCTGGGTCGGCCGGGCGTAGTACGGGGTGATCACCAGCACCGCGTCCGCACCGGCCTCCCGCGCCGCGGCGGTCAGCTCCAGGGTCTCGTCCAGCTTGGCCGAGCCGGTGCCCGGCACGAAGGGCACCCGGTCGGCCACGGCCTGGGCCACCACGCGGATCGCCTCGGCGCGCTCGTCCAGGGTCTGCGCCCCGGGCTCGCCGGTGGACCCGCCGAGCGAGATCCCGTGCGTGCCCGAGGCCAGCTGCCAGTGCACCAGGTTCGCCAGCCCCGCGTGGTCCAGCTCCCCGTCCGCGGTGAACGGGGTCATCAGCGGCGCGATCGACCCCCGGATCTGCCGGGGGTCAGAGCGGAATCGCATGGGTTCTCCTTGTGGTCCAGGAAGGCTCGCAGGGTGGCCAGCCGGTGCTCGCGCACGGCCAGTTCGACCTCCAGCGCGGGCGCGCCGCGCGCCACCAGGTCGAGGATCTGCTCGTGTTCGCGCACCGACTCGTGCGCGCGTCCGGGCACGAAGCTGAACGTGGAGGTGCGCAGCGCGGACAACCGGTTCCAGCCGCGGTGCACCAGGTCCAGCACGTGCGGGTTGGGGCAGTGCGTGAACAGCGCCTCGTGGAACTCCCGGTTGAGCGCGGTGAACCTGTTCGGCTCGAAGTGGTCTAGGCAGCTGGTCAGCTCGGCGTTGATCTCCCGTGCCCTGGCCAGGGACTCCGGGGCGCACAGCGGGGCGGACAGCGCCGCCGCGTACCCCTCCACCAGCGCCAGGGTCTGCATCGTGTGCTGGTACTCGGTCTCGTCCACCATGGCCACCTGGGCGCCCACGTTGCGCTCGAAGGTGACCAGGCCCTCGGCCTCCAGCAGCCGGACCGCCTCCCGCACCGGGACCGCGCTGACCCCCAGCTCCTGGGCGATCTGCCCCAGCACCAGGCGGTAGCCGGGGGAGTAGCTGCCGTCGGCGATGCGCTGCTTGATCCAGTCGTAGGCCAGCCGGGACTTGCTCGGTGCGGTCATCGCTCGTACCTCGCCCGCCACGCGGGGTTCATCGGGTACAGGCCCTCCACCGGCTCACCGGCGGCCACCTGCTCGGCGATGAACACCTCCTGCGCCTCCTGGGACATCGCGTCGGAGACCAGTTCCTCGACCAGTTCCGGCGGGATCACCAGCACCCCGTCCGCGTCCCCGACGATCACGTCCCCCGGCCGCACGGACGCGCCGCCGCAGGCCACCACCTCGTCGACCGCCCAGGGCACGTGCCGCCTGCCGAGCACCGCGGGGTGCGCGCCGCCGTGGTAGGTCGGCAGCCCCAGCGCGGTCACGGCGGCCAGGTCGCGCACGCCGCCGTCGGTGACGATGCCCGCCGCGCCGCGGACCTTCGCCCGCAGCGCGAGGATGTCGCCGACGGTACCCGCCGTGCGGTCTCCGCGTGCCTCGATCACCAGCACGTCATTCGGCTCCAGGGCGTCGAAAGCCCGCTTCTGCGCGTTGTAGCCGTTGCCGTGCGAGGAGAACAGGTCCTTGCGGTACGGGACGTACCGCAGCGTGCGCGCCCGCCCGACCAGCCGCGCGCCCGGCTGGGTCGGCGTCAGGCCGTCGATCGACACGTGGTCGTGGCCCCGCTTGCGCAGTTGCGCGGACAAGGTCGCCGTGCTGACACTGCTCAGCCGGTCCCGCAGTTCCTCGGTCAGCACGAACTCCGTTGCCGTGCCCCAGGCTTCGGCGCGCTGGTGCTCGTCCACCCGTGGCTGCGCCCCGTACGGCCCGAGCGGTTCGGTCCCGGCCACGATCGGCGTGCGCAGCCGTCCGGTGCTCAGCCCGTCGCCGTCCACCTCGACCTCCACGGTGTCCCCGGGGCCCACCACGGAGGCGCCCGCCGGGGTGCCGGTCAGCAGCACGTCCCCGGGCTCCAGCGTGATCAGCTGCGTCAGGTCGGCGATCACCCGGTCGAACGGGAACAACAGGTCGGCGGTGGTGTCCTCCTGCACCAGCACGCCGTTGACCCAGGTGCGCACGCGCAGCCTCCTCGGGTCCAGTTCGGCCGCGGGCAGCACGGTGGGCCCGAGCGGGGTGAAGCCGTCCCCGCCCTTGGCGCGCAGGTTCGAGCCCCGGTCGGCGTGCCGCAGGTCGTAGACGCCGAAGTCGTTGGCCGCCGTCACGCCCGCCACGTGCGACCACGCCTGTTCGGGCGTGATCCGCCGGGCCCTGCGCCCGATGACCAACGCGATCTCACCTTCGAAGCCGAGCAGTTCGGTGCCCGCGGGGCGCTCCAGCGGGGTGCCGTGCTCGGCCACGGAACTGGGCGGCTTGAGGAAGTACGAGGGGTGGGTCGGCGTCCGGCCGCGCTGCGCGGCCCGCGAGGGGTAGTTCAGGTGCAGCGCGATGATCTTGCCGGGGGTGTTCATGGCCGGTGTCCTGCCTGGTCGGTGAACATATCGCAAAAGATATATGATCTGGAGGTGTGGCGAGCCCTGCGCCCGGCCGGATCAGTAGCCGTAGTGCAGCCAGACGGACTTGGTCTCGGTGTAGGCGTCCAGGGCCCACGGGCCCATCTCGCGGCCCCAGCCGGAGGCCTTGTAACCGCCCCAGGGCGCGGCCATGTCCGGGATCGGCGGCATGTTCACGAACACCGCCCCGGCCCGGATACCGTCGGAGAGCCGTTGCGCGGTGCGGATGTCGCGGGTCCACACCGTGGCCGCCAGGCCGTACTCGGTGTCGTTCGCCCTGGCCAGCACCTCCTCGACCTCCTCGTACGCGGTCACCGCGAGCACCGGCCCGAACACCTCCTCGCGCATGATCGTCATCTCGTCGGCGACCCCGGCGAACAGGGTCGGCTGGTAGAAGTAGCCCGGCCGGTCCACCGGCTGCCCGCCGGTCACCAGTTCGGCTCCCTGCGCGCGCCCGGTCTCCACCAGCCGGTGCACGTGCTCGCGGTGCCGGTCCGACACCAGCGGCCCCAACTGGGTCGTCTCCTCGATGCCGGGGCCGATCCTCAGCCCGGCAAGGCCGCTGGCCATCTTGTCCACGAACTCCTGCTCACGCCGCCGGTCCACGTAGAACCGGGTGTAGGCCGCGCACACCTGGCCCGCGTTGAGCGTGGACCCGGCCAGGTTGCCCGCCACGGCCGCGTCGATGTCCGCGTCGGCCGCGATCACGCTCGGCGCCTTGCCGCCCAGCTCCAGGGTCAGCCGCTTGAGGTTGGACCTGGCGCTGGCCGCGGTGATCAGCCTGCCCACCGCCGTGGACCCGGTGTAGGACAGGTGGTCCACGTCCGGGTGCTCGCTCAGCATCGCCCCCACGGCCCCGTCCCCGGTGACCAGGTTGACCACCCCGGGCGGGAAGCCCGCCTGCTCGCACAGCTCCACCAGCCGGATCGCCGTCAGCGGGGTGACCTCGCTGGGCTTGATCACCACCGTGTTGCCGGTGGCCAGCGCGGGCCCCAGCTTCCAGGTGAGGATCATCAGCGGGAAGTTCCACGGGGTGATCAGCGCGTTCACCCCGATCGGCTCGCGCCGCGTGTAGTGCAGGGTCTCGGGGTGGGACACCGGGTTGGTGCTGCCCTGGAGCTTGGTCACCCAGCCCGCGAAGTAGCGCAGGTGCGCCGCCGCCCCGGCCACGCTCAGCCCGCGCGACACGCCGATCGGCTGTCCCTGGTCACGGGTCTCCAACTCGGCCAGCTCCGCCTGGTTGGCCTCCACCAGTTCGGCGAGCCGGTACAGCAGTGCCGCCCGCTGGACCGGCAGCAGCCCCGCCCACTCCGCTGCCCCCAGCGCCCTGCGGGCCGCCGCCACCGCACCGTCCACATCGGACTGAGTTGCCGTGCCGACCTGCTCGATCACCTGCCCGGTCGCGGGGTCGGTGGTGGGCAGTGCCCCGCCGGAGGCCGCGGTCCACTGTCCGTCCACGAACAGCCGTGTGGCCATGCCGCGCTCCTCCCGGTCCGACTGCATGCCATCGAGTATCGGCTCGCGTGCCCTGCTCGGTCTTGTCCCAGCGGGCACGCCGGTTGTCCGACAGCGAAGAGAACCCGTACGGAGCAGCGGGTCACTGACAGTCTGGTCACATGGACGTGATCGTGGTGGGCGCGGGTTCAGCCGGATGTGTGCTCACCCGGCGGCTCGTTGACTCGGGCGCCCGGGTCGTGCTGCTGGAGGCCGGTGGGCCCGACACGAACCCCGCCATCCACGACCCCGCGCGCATGGGCGAGCTGTGGCACGGCCCCGAGGACTGGGACCACCACACCGTGCCGCAGCCCGGGGCCGCCGGACGCCGACTGCACCTGCCGCGCGGGCGTGTGCTCGGCGGCTCCCACTCGCTCAACGCGATGATCTGGGTCCGCGGCGCCGCCCAGGACTACGACGGCTGGCAGGTGCCCGGCTGGCGCTGGCGCGATGTGCTGCCCGTGTTCGAGCAGATCGAGAAGGGCCCGCTGGAGATCGTGCGCAACGAGCCGCTGCACCCCGTTCAGCGGTCCATTGTGGACGCCGCAGTCGAACTCGGCGTCCCGTACAACCCCGACTACAACTCCGGAACCCTCGACGGCGTGTCCGTGCAACAGGTCACCATGCGGGGCGGCAGGCGCCTGAACACCTGGATCGCCTACGTGCTGCCCGTGCTCACCCACCCCAACCTGACCGTCCACACTGGAGCTCGGGTGCACCGCCTGCTGATGAGCGGGACCCGGGCCACCGGCGTGCTCGTGGAACTGGACGGCCACCTGCAATCACTGCACGCCGACCAGGTCGTGCTCGCCGCCGGTGCCCTCGCCTCGCCCGCGATCCTGCTGCGCAGCGGCATCGGCCCCGCGCGGGAGCTCGCCGCGCTCGGCATCGAGGTGGCCGCCGACCTGCCCGGTGTCGGCCGGAACCTGCACGACCACCTGCTTTCGCCCGTCATCTTCACCACCGACCAGCGCGAGGTGCAGCCGCCCACGCCCGGCCGTTCCGTCACGCAGACCCACCTGTTCTGGCGCAGCCGCGCCGGGCTCGAGGTGCCCGACACCCAGCCCATCCATTTCAGTGTGCCCATGTACGAGCCGTGGATGACCGGCCCCGACACCGGGTTTTCCCTGATGGCGGGCATGATCACCCCACACAGCCGTGGCTCGCTGCGCCTGTCCGGCCCCGAGGTGGACGACGAGCCCCTGATCGACCTCGGCGCCCTCACCGAACAGGCCGACCTCGACAGCCTCGTCGCCTCCGTCGCCCAGTGCCGCGCCATCGGCCGCTCCTGGGCCCTTCGCGGCGAGTGGGGCGCCCGCGAGCTCTACCCCGGCCCCGGCGAGCGCGACATCCGCTCCTACGTCCGGCGCACCGCCATCACCTACCACCACCAGGTCGGCACCTGCCGGATGGGCCTGGACGACCAGTCCGTGGTCGACCCCCGGCTCGCCGTGCACGGCATCACCGGCCTGCGCGTCGCGGACGCCTCGGTGATGCCTCGCGTCATCAGCGGCAACACCAACGCCCCCGCCGTGCTCATCGGTGAGCAGGCCGCCCAGTTCTTCGTCTGAGCCAGTTCGGTGGTGTGAATTCCGGCCGTCCGTTGGTGATTCGTACTGTCCAGCCGCTGTGGTGGATCAACCTGTGGTGCATTCCGCACAGCAGCACCAGGTTGGACAGTGCGGTGTCCCCTCCGTTCGCCCAGTGGGTGATGTGGTGTGCGTGGCAGGTGCTGGGTCTTCTTGTGCAGCCGGGGAAGGCGCAGTGCCTGTCCCGGATGGTCAAGGCTCGTCGGATGCTGGGTGGCACGGTGTAGCTGATCCGTCCGATGTCGAGCGGTTCGGAGTTGCTGCCCAGTACTGCTGGGAGTACTTTCGCGTCGCAGGCGAGTCGGCGGATCGCTGATGGGGCGAGTTCGGTGGTGCCGAGCCCGGTCTGGAGTGTTGTCAGCGGAACTGTCACCGCGATGTGCGGGCGTTCTCCGCCTTCGGTGGGTGTGGTGCTGGTTTCCAGTAGTTCCGCGAACGCGTCCCCTTGCCGTTCGGGCAGGCTGCGGGTGTCGTGGGCGTCGTGTGGTTTCGCCAGCGGGCTGAGGATGGCCCCCAGCAGTGCGCCGGTCTCCGCGTCCAAGCACCCGTGGAACCGTACTGATCCGTCCCGCCGTGTGTCGTACCGGAACTCGCGTCGGGGATGGGCGAGTTCGTCCTCGCTCGGTAGCGCCCCGTCGGGGTCCAGCCGGTTGACGATCTCCCGGCCCAGCGGCACCAGGTTGGAGGCATCCAGTGTCTGGGCGGCTGCTGCCAGGACCTCCACCGCGTGTCCGCGCTCGGTCTGATCCACGTGTGGCGGCAACTCCCGTAGCACCCGGTTGATCACCGACAACTGCTCCGGCTCAAGTGGAACTGCGACCGGAACGCCCGCGTGCGCGATCCGCTGCCTGGCTTCCTTCTTGCTCACGCAGAGCACCCCGCGCAGCAACTCCGCCAGGTTCGGATACCCCACCCGCTCCGCCACACCCCGCGCATCCGCCTCCGCGACCAACCCCAACACCCGCGCATACGCTTGCCGCAGAACTACTTCCGCGTCCTGCAACTCACCCAACAGCTCCGCGTCCCCCAACCGCCACAACCCTGCGGCGGGTCGAGCGTCCACAAATGCTGTCATGCCAACAATTCTACTCCTCAATCAATCACAAAACCGTTGCCCACCAATGACTAACCATGTGGGTGACCGCATCACAACCGAAGCCGGGCCAGTCGGCGGGACTCGCCCACCCCAAACCGGGACTCACGCTCCCCACAGCGCGACTCGCGCCCCGGTCAGCGGGACTCACCCACCGGAGCCCGGGACTCGCTTGCTGGAGAGGGGGACTCGCGCTCCTCAGAGCGGGACTCGCGCTCCGGTCAGCGGGACACGCCACCTCACACCCGCCAACACACCGCACCGCAACACCGAACACGCGGCACCGCAACGTCCGACACACCACCCCACAACCGCCAATACGCCGCCCCGGTACACCGAACACACCATCCCGCAACCGCCGACACACCACCCCGGAACGACGAACACGCCATCCCGGAACGTCCGACACACCACCTCAGAACACCGAACACGCAGCACCGAAACATCCGACACACCGCCCCGCAACGCCCGACACGCACCACCAACCCCCACGTTCCGCGCCCCGCCAACCCCACGCATACCCCTCGCCAACCCGGGGTTGGTTTTGTGTGGGTAGCGGCGGCCTTACGCTGGCTGGCGAAATCGGGGCTGCCTGCACGCCCCGACTACCCCGATTAGGGCCGCCGCGAGGGACCCGCACCAAACCAACCCCACACCCCCAACCCCGACACACCCCGTGTGCACCCCGCAAACGCCAACACCCACCAGAAGCCGGGACTCGCTCACCGGAACGCGGGACTCACCCGTCCCAGAGCGGGACTCACCCACCGGAACCCGGGACTCGCGCACCCCACACCGGGACTCGCGCCCCTCTGCCCGGGACTCACACCCCGCACGCCAGCACTCACTCTCCCCACCCCGGGACACACCACCCCGCAACGCCGAACACGCGGCACCGGAACGTCGAACACGCGATACCCGAACACCGAACACGCGGCACCGCAACGCCGAACACGCACCACCGCAACGTCCGACACACCACCCCCCAACCGCCGACATCCACCCCCTACGGCCCCTCGGGATCCACGACATCCCGGTCTGCCCAGAGTGGTTCGACCGCGGTGCGCAGCTCCGCCGCACCGATCCGGTTCACCAGGTCCACGGCCTTCAGGTTGTCGGTGAGCTGTTCGGTGCTCGTCGCGCCGAACAGGGTGGTCACGTTGGCGGGGTGCGTCAGCGTGAACGCCAGGCAGAGCTGCGCCGGGGTGGCGCCGAGTTCCCCGCTGATCCGGCGTACCTCGGCTGCGGAGTCGCTGATTCGTTGCCGGATGCCGCCGGGGTCGCGGCCCACCTCGCGTGAGCTCTTGCCCAGCAGCACGCCGCCTTCGAACACGTCCGAGGACTGCAGGCCCACGCCGAGTTCGAAGACGCCCGCGAACGGCTCACCGTCCGGAATGGACCGTCGGGCGAGGCTGTACTTGAGTTGCGCGAGGCACGGCCCGGCAACGCCTTCCGCCGTGGCGTGGGTGTGCAGCTCGCGGATCGTTGAGGCAGACCAGTTGTTGACGCCCCAGCAGTCGATCAGCCCCTCGCGGTGCAACTCGGCCAGGTCGAGGACGAGCTGCCGCAGGTCGGTGTCGGAGCGCCGCAGGTCGCCGAGGACGACCAGGTCGGCGTGCTCCACACCGGCCCGGAACAGGGCGTTGACCAACTGCGCGCGCAGCGGGTGCTCGGGGTAGCCCTCCAGCCAGAGCTTGGCCGAGAGCTGGTAGTCCGAGCGCTTCAGCCCGGCCGCGCGGACCATCGCCGAGAACAGGACGTCGGTGAACACCGGGGCGCTGCCCGGGAACCCGTACACGCCCACGTCGTACCAGGTGATCCCGGCGTCCACGGCGGTGCGCAGCATGGTCACCGCCTCGCGGAAGTCCATGCGGTCGTAGGTGTGCCACGAGCCGAGCGCGAAGGGAACGGTCATCGGTCGCTCCTAGGGGAGTCGGGGGTCGATCACTGCCTTGAGCTCGCCGTACCGGGACATGGACTCGACGCTGGCCGAGGCCCCGGACAGGCCGACCGGCTCGCTGAACAACTCCTGCCACGGCATGCGGTCGGCGAAGGCGCGGAAGAACTCCACGGAACGGTGGTAGTCGCCGATGTCCCCGTTGAGCGAGCCGACCACCGTCAGCTCCTTGCCCATCACCGAACCCAGCGGCACCGGGCTGGGCCTCGGCCCGGTTGAGCCGACCACCGCGACGGTCCCGCGCTGGGCGGCGTAGCCCACCGCCTCCTCGCCAACGCCCGGCCCGCCCGCGAAGTCGAACACGTGGTCCGCGCCGCGCCCCTCGGTCAGTTCCAGCACGCGGGCGAGCCGGTCGGCGGGCAGCAGGTCCACCGACACCGTCGCGCTGGCGCCGAACCGCTCGGCGATGGCCAGCCTCCTGCCCGGGCCGCCGACCGTGATCACGATGCCCGCGCCGTTGATCCGCGCCACGGCGGTGGCGAACACGCCGAGCGCGCCCGCGCCCTGTATCACCACGCTGGCCCCGGGCCGGATGCCGCCTGACCGCGCGATCGCGCGTAGCACCGTCTTGCCCGCGCAGCCCGACATCGCCGCCCAGGTGTCACTGATCTCCTTGGGTAGCAGCAACTTCGCGGCACCCGGTGTGACGTAGCAGTAGCTGGAGAGCCCGCCGGTGGCGTACGGGGGCTGGTCCGCGCGCTGGCGGAAGCCGTAACCGCGGTCCGCGCAGGCCACCGGCTCGCGCAACACCGTGCAGCCGTAGCAGTGTCCGCAGGTCGACTCCGACCAGCCGATCCGGTCGCCGGGGGAGAGGGGGTGGCCCAGGGCGTCCACGACCCCCGGCGCGGCGGCCACCACGACGCCGACCATCTCGTGGCCCAGCACCAGGGGCAGCATGCCGGGCAGGTTCATCTGCCCGGACCACAGGTGTACATCGGTGCCGCACAGGGTGGCGCAGGTGATGCGGACCAGTACCGCGCCGGGTTCCAGCTCGCGGGGCAGCGGCAGCTCGCGCAGGACCAGCGGACGTCCGTGCTCGGTCAGCACCGCGGCGGAGGTACTCGTGGGCAAGGGCATCGGGTCTTCTCCTTGCTGGCAAGAGGAATCCGTTTAGTCTACGCTCGTGGAAGAAAAAGTCCAGGCCGGGGAGGAACCCTTGTCCGCAGACCTCGTCGTGCTCGGCGGCACGGTGCACACCTTCGACCAGCGCGACCGCGTGGTCACCGGCCTGGCCGTGCGATCGGGCCGGGTGCTCGCGGTGGGCGAGGTGCGCAGGCACATCGGACCGGCGACGCGGGTGATCGACCTGGGCGGGCGCACCGTGCTGCCCGGCATCAACGACTCGCACCTGCACGCGGCGTGGATGGGCGTGCGATGGCCGCACACCCTGTTGGAGGACAACGAGTTCGTCGAGCCTGAAGTGACCGATGTGGACAGTGTGCAGGAGGCGATCCTGCGGGCTGGGGACGTGTGCGCCGCGCTGGGCATCACCAGCTACACCGAGCCAGGACTGGGGCCGGGGGAGACCGGCTGCTTCTCGCAGACCGTGCTGGAGCAGTACGCCTGGCTGGCCGCCCGCAGGCTGCTGCGGGCACGGGTGACCGTGCTGCGCCTGTTCGGCCGACTGGACGGTCCGAGCACCCTGCCCGACTTCGCGCGCGGGCTGCTCACCCCGCCGCCGCGCGCCGACCCGAGTTGGCTCGCCGTCAACGGGGTCAAGATCTTCGCTGACGGCATACCGCCGATGCGCACGGCGTGGACGCACCACTGCTACCCGGACGGCAGCAACGGGGCGCTGCTCGTGCAGGGTGTCGACGAGGCCGACCGGGCCGCCAACCTGCGCATGATGGTGGAACTGGCGCACCTCGCCGGGGTGCAGGTGGGGGTGCACGCCACCGGCGAACGCAGCATCGAGGCGGTGCTGGAGGTGCTGGCCGACCGGCCCGGTGGCCGCCACTACATCGTGCATGGCGACCTCGTGACCCCCGATCAGCTCAGGCGCATGGCCGCCGCGGGGATCGGGCTCACCGCGCAGCCCGTCATCGCCGCCGCCATGACCGGGGCGGTGGCCGAGGCGCTGGGGCCCGAGGTGGCCGCGCGGGCCTGGCCGCTGGCGGAGGCGTTCGACTCCGGCCTGCCGCTGACCCTCAGCAGCGACGCACCCGTGGTGACCCCGGACTGGCGCGTGCACCTGGCCGCCGCCGCGGAGCGGTTGGGCAGCAAGGGCGTCGACCCGGACCTGGTGCGCAGGCTGCTGCGCTGTTGGACGACCGCCGCCGCCTACCAGGACGGGGCCGAGGACTGGAAGGGCAGCCTGGTCCCCGGCAAGGTGGCCGACTTCTGCGTGCTGGCCGCCGACCCGCTCACCCTGCCCGCCGCCGACCTGCCTTCGGTGGCCGTGCTGGCCACGTTCGTCGGCGGGCGGCAGGTCTTCGGCGCGGAGGTGGCGTGAAGGTGGCTTTCACTGCGTCCAGCGCAGTGAAAGCCACCTTCGCGGCGCCCTCCCCGATCACGTCAGCAACTGCCCGCCGTCCACCGCGAGGCTCACACCGGTGATGTGCCGGGCGCCGGGTGAGGCGAGGAACAGCACGGCGGGCACCACGTCGTGCACCTCGGCGATGGTGCCCAGCGGGATGCGCGACTCCCAGGCGGCCAGCGCGGCCGGGTCCTCGGCGAACCCGGCGGTCATCGGGGTGCGCACCGGGCCGGGCGCCACCGCGTTGACCCGGATCCGGTGTGGCGCCAGCTCGATCGCCGCGCTGCGGGTCAGCGCGTCCACCGCGGCCTTGGTCGCCTCGTAGTGGCCCAGCCCCGGGGTGGGCTGTCTGGCGCCGATCGAGGAGATGTTGACGATCGCCCCACCGGTGCCGCGCCGGACCATGCGCGCGCCGATCGCCTGCGTCATCAGGAAAGTACCCCGCAGGTTCACGCTGACGCACCGGTCGAACACCTCGGTGTCCAGTTCGGTCAGTGGGCCGCCGCCCCCGGCCAGCCCCGCGCTGTTGACCAGTACGTCGACCTCGCCGAAGCGCGCCGCCGCCGCGTAGACCGAGCTGGGCAGCGCGATGTCCACGTGTACGTACTCGGCGCCGATCTCACGGGCGACCGGTTCGCCCGAGATGTCGGCGACCACCACTGTGTCCCCGGTGGCAAGGAAGGCCTCGGCCACCCCGCGTCCGATCCCGCTCGCCCCGCCGGTCACCACCACGGTTCTGCTTGTCATTCTACGAGCGTAGACTAAAACTCCGTTGTGCAGCCAGAGAAAGGACGCTTGTGGACGGTCAAAAGAAGCTGTGGCACTCGGTGTTCGGCCTCGGCTCGTGGAACACCTGGGACCGCATGGAGTTCGATGACGCCGTGGCACTGATCAGCGCCGCGGTGGACGCCGGGGTCACGCTGTTCGACGTGGCGCACTACGACTTCGGCCCGCACGCCGAACAGTCCCGGACCGACGTCCTGTTTGGACAGGCCGTGCGCGCGGCCGGGCTGGCGCGCGAGCGCTACCAGCTCTGCGGCAAGCTCTGGTTGTGGGACTACCCGCGCACGGGGTTCGCGCGCCAGCTGGACGTGGCGCTGGACCGGGTCGGGGTGGACCGCGCGGACTCCGTCGTCGTCGGCGACTACCTGCACCGCGTGGACATCGCCCGCGTCGTGATCGACGTCAACGAGCAGATCCGCGCGGGCCGCTTCGACAGCTGGGGTGTGAACAACTGGGTCGCCGACGACCTGGACCTCGCGCTGGAGTTCGCCGAGCGCGAGGGCCTGTGCCCGCCGAGCTTCGCCCAGCTCAAGTACAGCGTGGTGCGGCGGTCCATGGCCGAAGGACCGTTCTACGGCAAGCACTTCGCCAGCGGGCGGCTCGCGTTGCAGGCCTCCGACGTGTTCGAGGGTGGGGTGCTGCTGGGCACCAGGACGCCCGCGCGCAAGATCGGTGCCGACCCGGGCGGCATCCGGGAACTGGTGCACCAGGCCGCCGACATGCTCGGTGCGGTCGCGGCCGACTTCGGGGCGAGCCGGGCCCAGTTGGCGATCGCCTTCTGCCTGTGCCACGAGGCGGTGGCCAACGTGTTGTTCGGGGTGAGCCGCATGGCCCAGCTGACCGACAACCTCGGGGCACTGCGGCTGTGGCGCGAGCACGGGGAGGAGATCCAGTCAGCGGTGCGGGAACTGTGGCTGGACAAGGAGGTCAGCGCGGACGGCACCTGGTGATCCGGCGTGGGGGCGGGACAGGTCTGCCGCCCCCACGCCGGTCACGGCGCGTCCAGGAACCCCGCGGCGGCAGCGCGGAAGGCCGCGCCGCGCAGGGCCGCGCCGTGGTCGCCGGGAACGAGGACCAGTTCGCTGCCCGGCACGAGTGCGGCGAGGGCCTCGATGCCCTGGCAGATCGGGTCCTCGGCGCCGCCCACGAACAGGGTCGGTACCGAGAGCTGCCCCGCCGCGGGGCTGAAGGGGTGTTGCCGCAGTCCCGCCACGCAGGCGGCCAGTGCCACCGGGTCACGGCCCGGCGCGGTGACCATGCGGGCGATGGCCGCGCTGAGCGGATCGGCGGGCAGCCGCCCGCCGGAGGCGAAGTCCAGCACGGCGGCCACGTCCACCGCACCGAACGGTTCGACCGGGCTGATGCCGCCCAGCACGAGTCGGCGCACCGGCAGCGCCCCCGGCAGCTCCCAGGCGAGGCGGGCGCCCAGCGAGTAGCCGATCACGTCCAGCTCGCCCGTACCGGAGACGGACTTCGCCAACGCCGCGACGAGCCCGCGCGGGCTCGTGTCGGCCGCGGCCGGGCTGGAGCCGTGGCCGGGCAGGTCGGGCACCAGCACGGTGCGCCCGGTGGCGGTCAGCGCCGCGGGCCAGCCGGTGGCGATCCAGTCCGTGTGCCCGTCCGAGGCGAAGCCGTGCACCAGCAGCACGGTGGGGCCGGTCGGGGTGCCCGTGGGTTCGAACCGCCGCACGACGAGGGAGGTGTTGGTGGGCAAGGGGGTTCTCCTCAGGTCGTCCGGGTGCGCAGGCGCTGCAACTCGTGCAGGGTCCTGGCACGGGGGTCCACCGCCTGGCGCAGCGCGCTGCCCACCAGGTTGAGCAGGAACACGCAGAGCATGATCGTCACACCGGGCACGACCACCAGCCAGGGCGCGGTCACCAGGTAGGACCGGCCCTCGGCGATCATGTTGCCCCAGGTCGGGGTCGGCGGGGCGATGCCCAGCCCCAGGAAGCTCATCGCCCCGTCCACGAGCATCGCCGCCGCGGCCAGCACCACGACCTGTACCAGGGCCAGCGGCAGCACGTTGGGGAACACGTGCACCAGCAGGGTCTTCCAGCGGCCCATGCCCGAGACCCGCGCCGCGCCGATGTAGGCCCGGGAGGCCACGGCAAGCACCCGGCTGCGGATCACCCGCGCGGTGAACGGGGTGAAGATCACCGTCAGCGCGATCAGCTCGGTCCACAGGCTGGCGCCCAGTGAGATCGCCAGCGCCATGGCCAGGATGATCGCCGGGAAGGACATCCACGCGTCCATCACCCGCATCAGCACGGCGTCGGCGGCCCGGAAGAACCCGCTCACCAGGCCGATGACCAGGCCGGTTGCCGCGGCACACACCGTGATCAGTGCGGACAGGCCCAGCGAGGCCCGGCCACCGGACACCAGCCGGCTGGCCACGTCCCGGCCGTAGGAGTCGGTGCCCAGCAGGTGTGCGGCAGAGGGCGGCAGCAGCCGGTGCACCGGGTCGGTGGCGCTCACACTGGGCAGGAACACCGGCAGCACCAACACGATCAGCACGATCAGGCCGAGCGCGCCGGCGGCCAGCACGAGGGTCCGGTTGCGCCTCACGACACACGCACCTTCGGGTCGATCGCCGCGTAGGACAGGTCCACCAGCAGGTTGACCAGGACGAACAACAGTGCCACGAACAGGGTCACGCCCTGGATCAGCGGGAAGTCCCGTGTGGACACAGCACCCATCAGCAGGTGCCCGAGCCCGGGGATGACGAAGATGGACTCGATGATCACGATCCCGCCGACCAGCATGGCGAAGTTGCTGCCCAGCTGGGTGATCAGCGGCATGAGCGCGTTGGGCAGCACGTGTCGCAGCATGACCCTGCTCTCGGACAGGCCCTTCGCCCGTGCCGTGCGCAGGTAGGCCAGCGGCAGTTCGCCGAGCATGCTCTCGCGCAGGGTCAGCACGAACAGCGCGGTCTGGCCGATCACCAGCACCACCAGCGGCAGCACCAGCGCGGGCAGCGCCTGGACGGGGTCGGTGAACAGGCTGTGGTAGCCGCTGGAGGGCAGCCAGCGCAGGGTCACCGAGAAGACCAGCACCAGCACCAGCGAGATCCAGAAGTCCGGGATCGCCATGCCCAGCGCGGAGAGGCGGTCCAGGGCCCGCGCCAGCGGGTTGCGCGGGGACACCGCGTACCAGGAGGTGACGGCCACCGAGAGCAGGAAGCTGATGACCGAGGACAGCACGGCCAGGGTCAGCGTGGGCGGGATGTGCTCCAGCACCACGCCCAGCACCGGCTGGTGGTAGGTGATCGAGCTGCCGAAGTCCCCGTGCAGCACGTGCCCGGCCCAGCTCAGGTACTGCTCCCACAGCGAACCGTCCAGGCCCATCGCCGAGCGCAGCGCGGCCACGTCGGCGGGGCGCGCGGTGGGGCCGAGGATCGCCAGCGCGGGGTCGCCGGGGATCAGCCGGATCACGAAGAACATCATCGTGCCGACCACGACCAGGATGACCAGCAGGTCGCGCAGCCTGCGCAGCAGCAGCCGGGTCATGGCGCCAGCCAGGAGTTCCAGAAGATCCGGTAGAAGTTGTCGTAGCCCTTCAGCCGAGGGGAGTACGCGGCGTAGAGCCGCGACTGGCTCAGCGTGATCACCGACAGCTGGCGCCAGGTCAGGTCCTGCAACTTGTCCACTGTGGACTTGGCCTGGTCGGCGTTCGTCGAGGCGTTGAACTGGGCCAGCAGCGCGTCCAGCTCCGCGGAGGAGGACCCGTTGAGCGTGCCCAGGGTCAGCGCGGGCATCTGCGCGGGCGAGGTCAGCGCGGAGTCGAAGAACAGCGTGGTCAGGTCCCAGCCCGCGGGGTCCTTGGTCAGCGTGCCCAGCATGGTCGCGAAGTCGTAGGTGTCGATCTTCGTCTGGATGCCGATCTTGGACAGCTCGTCCTGGAGCAGCACCGCCCACTTGCCGAACTCGGGGTAGGAGTTGGTGGTCACGATGTGCACCGTGCTGCCCGCGGGCACCCCGGCCTCGGCGAGCAGCTGCTTGGCCCTGGCCGGGTCGTGCTGGCGGTACACGTCCTCACCGGCGGTGGAGTAGAAGGACTTGTTGTCCGGTGAGGCGAAGGCGCCGGTCTCGATGGTCAGGTCCTTGCTGCCACCGGTGGCCGCGTTGATCGCGGGCTTGTCCAGCAGCAGGTTCAGCGCCTGCCGCGCCCTGGGGTCGGCGAACCGCGAGCCCTTGGTGAAGTTCGGGATGATGACGTTCTCGTTGCCACCGGGCAGGTTGTGCACCACCACCGCGGGGTTGGCCTTCAACGACTCGTACTGGTCGTTGGTGGGCATCGCGTGGTCCCACTGCCCGGTCTGTAGGCCGTTGACCAGCGCGTCCTGGTCGGCGACCACCTTGTAGGTCACCGTGTCCAGGTAGGCGTGCTTGGCACCGGCCTGCCCGCCCCAGTCCTGTTCGGACCGTGACTTGTAGCCGTCGTAGCGCTGCAACACCAGCTGCTGGCCGATGTCCCAGCTCTTGAGCTTGTACGGCCCGGTGCCGATCGCCTTGTCCTGGCCGAACCCGGTCGCGGGCAGGCCGGCCAGGTTCTTCGCCTCGTAGATCTCGGTGCCGGGGCTGGCCAGCTCGTCGATGATCGGGTAGCGCGGGCGCTTGAGCCGCAGCTGCACGGTGTGCGGGTCACCGGCGGTGATGCTGTCGATGTCGGGGGAGACGAGCTGGCCGGTGCGGTGTGCCTTGCGCCAGCGGTCCAGGCTGGCCACCACGTCGGCGGCCGTCAGCGGGTTGCCGTCCTGGAAGGTCACGTCCTTGCGCAGCGTGAAGGTGTAGACCAGCCGGTCCTGGCTCGTGGTGTAGTTGTCCACGAGCATGGGCCGCGCGGTGAAGTCGCGGTCCACCTCGAACAGCTTCTCGTACATCATGTTGCCGATCTGCGCGGTCACCTGGCCGGGGTTGGCCACCATGTCCAGGGACTGCGGATCGGTGGGTACCGCGACGGTCAGGTTGCCGCCGCGAACCGGCGGTCCGTCGGTACCGGAGTTCTGCGTGGCGCCACCGGCACAGCCGGCCAGCAACAGGGCGATCGGGATCAGCAGCGGGAGTCGTCTCATCGGTTCAGCAGTCCTGGTTCCGGCAGTCGGGGCAGTTCGGGGTTGGCCGCGAGCAGCCTGCGGGTGTACTCGTGCCGAGGGGCGAGCCGGATCTGCTCGGGCTCGCCCACCTCGACCAGCTCACCCCGGTACATCACGCCGACCCGGTCGGCCACCGAGAGCACCAGGCTGAGGTTGTGCGTGATGAACAGCAGGCTCAGGGTCCTGGTGCGGCGCAGGTGCAGCAGCAGGTTCATCACCTGGCCCTGCACCGAGACGTCCAGCGCGGAGGTGGGCTCGTCGGCCACGATCAGCGAGGGCTCGGCCGCGATCGCGCGGGCGATGGACACCCGCTGGCGCTGGCCGCCCGACAGCTGGGCGGGCAGCTTGCCCGCGGTGTCGGCGGGCAGGCCGACCTCCGCGATCAGCTCGGTCACGCGACTGTCCAGTTCGGACCCGCGCAGGCCGATCAGCTCGCGCAGTGGCTCGGCGATGATGCGCGCCGCGGTGTGCCTGGGGTCCAGCGAGCTCTGCGGGTCCTGGAAGATCAGCTGCGTGGCCCTGCGGAACTCCCGCTCCGAACCGAGCAGGCCCTTCGGGGTGCAGCGGTGCGCGCCGAAGCTGATGGTGCCCGAGGTGGGCGTCTCCAGCGCGCTGATCATCCGGCCCAGGGTGGTCTTGCCGGAGCCGGACTCGCCGACCAGGCCGAAGAACTCGCCGGGCGCGATCTCCAGCGAGACCTCGTCTACGGCGCGCAGTGACCGTCCACTCCGGCCGTACACTTTGGACACCCCGTCGACGACCAGCGGCGCGCCGTCGACGGGGTGCTCGTGGGGCGGCAGGACGAGGGTCTCGGTGGCCACCTCGCCCTTGTCCAGCAACGCCTCGGAGATGGTCGGGAAGCCCTCGCGCCTGCTCACGCCCAGTTGCGGGACGCAGGCCAGCAGCGCGCGGGTGTAGGGGTGGCTGGGTGCGGTCAGCACCTCGTCCCTGTCGCCGATCTCCACCAGCTTTCCCCGGTAGAGCACGGCGATCCGGTCGGCCACCTGCGCGGCCACACCCATGTCGTGGGTGATGAACACGCAGGCCGTGCCGTGGTCGCGGCGAACCCGGTCGAACAGGGCGAGGATCTCCGCCTGTGTGGTCACGTCCAGCGCGGTGGTCGGTTCGTCGGCGATGAGCAGGTCCGGGTCGGACATCAGCGCGAGCGCGATCATCACCCGCTGCTGCATGCCGCCGGACATCTGGTGCGGGTACAGGTTCAGCACTCGCTCGGTGTCGGTCAGGCCGACCTCGGTCAGCAGCGCGCGGGCCTTCGCCTCGGCCTGCTCGCGCAGGTGCCTTGGATAGCACTCGACGAGCTGCCTGCGCACACGCTGGGCGGGGTTGAGCGAGTCCAGTGCCTCCTGGAAGATCATGCCCAGCCGCCTGCCGCGGTAGCCGCGCATCCGGTCGGGGCTCAGCCCGGTCAGGTCCTCGCCGTCGAAGCGGATCTGGCCGCTGGTGCGCACGGGGGCGACGAACTCCAGCAGGCGGATGATCGACAGCGCGGTCACCGTCTTGCCGCTGCCGGACTCGCCGACCACGCAGAGCGTGCGACCCGCGGCCAGGTCGAGGGAGAGCTCGTGCACCAACTCGCGGTCGCCGTGCTCGGTGACCAGACCGACGCTGAGCCGGTCCAGCTCCAGCAGCGCCATGGGATCCCCTTTCGTCCACAGGGGTAGTTCTACGCATGTTGACACCAGCCCGGGGCCATGTCAATGGTTCTTTCTACGCCCGTAGGAACTTGTTTTTGCTTGCCATCACAGGAAAATCTCAACCTGGTGTTTATTGTCAACGTGTGTAGACTTTCGCGGATCCCAGTGAAGGAGGCGACCGTGAGCGGTCCCGATCCCAGTCGCATCGTCCAGATCGCCGTGGGCTACATGGCGGCCAAGCAGTTGTTCGCAGCCAGCGGAGCCGGGCTGTTCGCCGCGCTAGCGGACAAACCGCTCGCGGTGGCGGAGTTGGCCGAATCGACCGGTCTTCCGGTCAGCACAACGCGCATACTCGGTGACAGCATGTCATCGCTCGGGCTTCTGTCCCGAGTGGACGGACGATACGCGCTGTCCCCGGACGCCGCCGCGCATCTCGCGGGGGAGGCCTCCGGCGTGGATCTCCGGCCGTTCCTGGCCTTCCTGGACCAGATCAGCTATCCGCACTGGCAGCAGTTCGAGCGGACCGTGCGCACCGGCGGACCCGGTGAGCTGGACCTGGAGGGGCAGCGCTGGAGCACCTTCCTGTCCGGGGTGATGACCTACAACGCCCTGCACGCCGAGGTGCTGGCCGCGCAGTTCGACTTCGGCCCGTACCGCGAGGTGCTGGACCTCGGTGGGCTGTCCAGCGCCTTCGCGGTGCGGGCCATGCGCGCCAACGACTCCCTGCGCACCACCTTCGTGATCGACCCCAACTCGGTCGAACCGGTCAGGCAGGCCGTCGCCGAGGCGGGACTGGCCGATCGCAGCGTGGTGCTCGGCGAGGCCACCCCGACCGCCCGTCCGCTGGGCTCCTTCGACCTGGTGCTGGTCAACCATGTCGTGCACCGGTTCACCGCCGAGCAGAACAGCGCGATCCTGGCCAACGCGCGAGCCGCCGCCGCACCCGGTGCGCGGTTGCTACTGCTGGACTTCTTCCTCGACGAGGACGAGCAGCCGCGCGCCCTGGACGCGCTGCACGCGGGGGAGTACCTCGTCATCGACGGCACGGTGGTCTACCCCGAGCGCGAGGTGCGCTCCTGGCTCGACGAAACCGGTTGGCGCACAGTCGATCGGCTCACCCTGCCCGGGTGCCCTCGGGTGCTGATCGCCGAGGCGGTGTGACATGGCTCTGGATCCCGCAGTCGTGGAGCTGCTCGCCCGTACCGCCGCGCGGGCGCCGACCGGTCCGCTGTCGGCCGCCGAGATGCGCGCGGCCTTCGCCGCCGAGTGGCAGCGTCCCCGCGAGCTGGAGCCGGTCGGGTCCGTGACCGACCACGAGGTGCGCGGGCCCGGCGGGCCGATCCGCACCCGCGTGTACCTGCCGGAGACCGATCAGCCCGTACCGGCCTTCCTGTGGATCCACGGCGGGGGCTGGACCCTGGGCGCCGTGGAGGAGAACGAGGTCGCCTCCCGGGCGGTGTGCAACGCGGCGCGGGTGGCCGTGGTCGCGATGGACTACCGGCTCGCCCCGGAGCACCCGTACCCGGCGGCGCCCGAGGACTGCTACGCCGTGCTGGAGTGGTTGGCCGCGGGCGGGGCCGGTCCGCTGGTGGACCCGAGCAGGCCGGTGGTCGGCGGGGAGAGCGCGGGCGGCAACCTGTCCACTGTGGTCGCACTGATGAGCAGGGACCGCGGTGGGCCGGAACTGGCGGGTCAGGTGCTGATCTGCCCGGTGTTCGGCCACCCCGACGACGGCTACGAGTCGTACCGGAGCTGCGCCGAGGGATACGGCATGAGCGCGGGCGCGATGCGGTTCTTCTTCGACCAGTACGTCGGCGACCCGGCGCAGCTGGACGAACCGTACCTGTTGCCGTTGCGCGCCAAGGACCTGAGCGGACTGCCCCGCGCGCTGGTGCTGACCGCGGAGTACGACGTGCTGCGCGACGAGGGGGAGGAGTTCGCCAGGCGGCTGGTCGCGGCCGGGACGCGGGTGGAGCTGAGCCGGTACAAGGGGCAGATCCACGGGTTCTACGGGCTCTACACCGACCTGCCCGCCTCGCCGCGGTCACACGCCCACGTGGCCGAGTTCCTGCGCACCGTCAGGGGCGGGTGATCCGGTCCAGGAAGGACTCGATGTGCTGGTGTCGCAGCGCCACCGTGGAGAACTCGGCACCGACCAGGCTCATCACGTTGGCGCCAGCGGTGAGCAGCACGATCTCGTCCACCAGTTGCTCGTCCGGCAGGGCCGTGCGGATGTCCCCGTCCTCACGGCCCTCCGCGATGAACCGGTGCAGGACGCCGCGCCAGAACCGCAGGTGCTCCAGGTACTTCTCGTGCAGCTTGGCGTCGGACAGGGCCAGCTGCCAGAACGCCAGCAGGACCCGGCCCGCGGTGATGCGGGGCGGGTCCAGCGGCATGACCGCGGTGTAGATCTCGCGCAGCGCGGCCAGCCCGCGCAGCCCCGCCAGGTTCACGTACTCGGCCATCATGCCCAGCGCACGCTCGTAGGTGGCCTCGATGATTTCTTCCTTGCTGGCGAAGTAGTGCTTGAGCGCCCCGTTGGCGAAGCCCGCCGCCGCGGCGATCTCGCGCATGGTGGCCGCCTCGACGCCGCCCTCGGTGATCAGGCGCCACGTGACGTCGATGATGTGGCCGCGCCGCTGCTCGTGGTCGATGATCTTGGGCATCGGTCGCCTCCCGCGCTGGTGTGTCTACCAGTGTAGGAGAACGGAATCAGTTCAGAGCGAACACGCGCCGCCCGGCGAACCAGGTCTGCGTCACAGTGGTCCGCGCCAGTTCCTGGGGAGTGCACCGGAACGGGTCGCGGTCCAGCACGGCGAAGTCCGCCGACTTGCCCGGGGCCAGCGAGCCGGTCACCTGGTCCAGTCCCATCGCCCGGGCCCCGTTCAGGGTGAACACCGCGATGGCCTCGGCCAGGGTGATCGCCTGCTCCGGCCACAGCGCTCCCGGCCACACCCCGCTGGGATCGCGCCTGCTGACCAGCCCCGCGATGCCCTCCCAGGCGTTGGGCGACTCGCTGACCGGCCAGTCCGAGCCGCCCGCCACCAGGGCCCCGCTGTCGATCAACGTTCGGTTCGGCTGCATGTGTGAGGCAAGCTCAGCGGGCAGCACCCCGGCTATCGCCGCCGGGATCACGCCGGGCACCCACAGGTGCGGGGAGATGTCCGCGGCCACGTCCAGTTCGGCGAACCGGGGGATGTCCTCGGGGTGCACGAACTGCCCGTGCGCGATCTGGAAGCGGGCGGCCGTGTGCCCCTCGGCGCGGACTTGACCGATCGCGTCAAGGGCCGCGCGCACCGAGGCGTCCCCGGTGCAGTGGATCTTCGCGGACAGCCCGGAGCGCAGCCAGCCCGCGAGTTCGGCCACGCTCATGGTGGTGGCGCCCCGGAAGCACGGGCCGTGCGCCTCGTCGGGCAGGTAGGGCTCGAGGAAGGCCGCCGTGCGGGTCGGTGGCACCCCGTCCAGGAACACCTTGACGAAGTCCGGCCGGTGGTGCGTGCTGCGGTAGCGCTCGCCCAGTTCCAGCAGCTCGCGGCCGACTGGATCGAATCCGAACACCGGGTCGTTGACCAGCATGCAGGACACCACCCAGGCGTCCAGCCCGCCCGCCTCGTCCAGCTCGTGCAGCGCGCGCAGGATGTCCACCGACACCCCGGCGTCCTGGAACGTGGTGACCCCGTGGGAGTGCAAGATGCTGATCGCGTGCCGGGAGGACTCCAGGTGCTGCCGTGGGGTGAGCGGCGGCGGCTTGGGCAGTGCCCCGGCAGCCTCCAGCAGCACCCCGGTCGGCGCCCCGGTGACCGGATCGCGCAAGATCACCCCGCCATCCGGGTCCGGCGTGTCAGTGGTGATGCCCGCCAGCTCCAGCGCCCGCGTGCTGGCCCACCGGTTGTGCCTGCTGTCGTCGGTGAGCAGCACCGGACGGCCGCCCGCCGCCGCGTCCAGCGCGTGCCGGGCCGCCACCGTGCACAGCTCGTCCACCAGGGTGGAGGCCCACGCCCCGCCCACCACCCACTCGTCCGGGCCCAGCTCCGCCGACCAGGCGCGGACCGCCGCCAGGATCTGCCGCAGCCCGAACTCGGCGCCGAAGCTCAGCTCGAACAGGGCCGCCCGCCCCGCCATGGCGTGGTGGTTGTGCACGTCGACCAGGCCCGGCACGACGAACGCCCCGCCCAGGTCGACCACCTCGGTGTCCGGCCCGCGCTCGGGCTCGACCAGCACCCCGCCGGTCACGGCCAGCTCGGTGCGCCAGGGCGTGGCCTCGTCCACGGTGTAGACCCTGGCGTTGGTGAGGATCAGCTCCGCTGGCACGGCTCACGCCCCGGCCGGGTACACGGTGGTGCTCAGCAGCTGCCCGTACGCGCCGAAGGTGAAGTGCGTCGGTACTTGACCGGACTCGTCAAGTCCGAACAGTGCCCCGTGTGAGCGCATCCGCCCCGCGTCGCGGTGATCGGCCACGGTGACCGCCGCGCAGGGGATCACCTTCTCCCGCCAGGCGAACACGTAGATGCCCGGCCGCAACTCGTAGGTGGTCTGCTCGTCGGTGTCGGCCAGCCCCCGCTCCGGCCCGGCCAGGCAGTGCCAGGTGTACCAGTGCTCGGTCAGGTAGACGTGCTCATAGGCGTGCGCCTGGCTGTACACCCAGCGAACCCGCCTGCCCAGCAGGGCCGTGCTCGGCGCGGGCGCCGAGCCCCGTGTCACGATGCCTTCGATCAATGCGGGCCGGAACCGTTGGGACACACGGGGTGTGCCCGCGCCGATCGTGCTCTCCACGAGCAGCGCGCGACCGGTGTGCAGGTCCAGGAACAGCGAGCTCGCCTGCGTGCCCTGGTGGGCCTGCACGTAGTACAGGTCCTCGTCCACCAGCCAGGTGTCGGCCGGTTCACGCCACTGCACGGTGCCGCCGTCCGCACAGTGCAGCACGAACGCGCGCCCGTGCAGGTCGTCCACAGTGGGCGCCCGGTTGGCGTCGAAACCGGGGGCGAGCCCGTCCAGGGGCAGCCAGGTCGAGGTGTCCGACAGGTCCGTCATGCCGCCAGTCTCGGCAGCGCGCCCCGTCCGGCGGTACCCGTCGTGCGGGCCTGGTCAACAAGGATGCGCTGGCAGCCAACCGGTTCCGCCGCGCCGCCCGCAGGATGGCGGCATGTGGCTCGGGCTGGCGGGAAGATCAGTGCTCGTGACCGGTGCGGCCTCGGGCATCGGGTTGGCCTGCGCGCAGGCCCTGCTCGCCGAGGGCGCGCGGGTCGGCACGATCGACCTCGCCGATCCCGCGACCGTGCAAGCCGATGTCACCGACGAGCAGCAGCTCGCGAGCGCGGTGGACACGATCGCCCAGCGGCTCGGCGGCATCGACGTTGTCGTGGGCTGCGCGGGCATCTCCGGCCCGGTCGGCACCCCGCTGGAGCAGACCGGGCTCGCCGAGTTCACCCAGGTGCTCGCGGTGAACGTCACCGGGCAGTTCCTGCTGGTCAAGCACGCCCTGCCCTGGCTGCGCCGCGCAGTGGACCCGGCCGTGGTGCTGCTCGCCAGCGACTCGGCCTTCGTGTCGGCGCCCGGCATGGCCCCGTACTGCGCGTCCAAGGGCGCCGTGGTCGCGCTGACCCGTGCCCTGGCCGTCGAACTGGACGGTGTGCGGGTCAACTGCGTGTGCCCGTCGATCGTGGACACGCCAATGGCGCGCGCCGACCTGGGCGACACCGCGCTGGACACCGCCGAGTTCCCGGTGCAGGCGGCCCAGGACGTGGCCGCGCACGTGCTGTACCTGGCCTCCGCGCGGTCCCGCACCGTCAACGGCCAAGCCGTGCTGGCCGACTTCGGCTGGTCCGCGCGGTCGAACTTCCCGGCGTGAGAGAGGACTGAGGGTGAGCAAGAACAGGGTGGTGGCGATCACCGGTGGCGGCACGGGCATCGGCGCGGCGGTGGCGCAGCGCTACGCCGCCGAGGGCGCGCAGGTCGTGGTGCTCGGTCGGCGCCGTGAGCCGCTGGCGGAGGTGGCCGCGAGGACCGGGGCACACGTGATCACCTGTGACGCCTCCGCCAGCGACCAGGTGCGGGCCGCGATCGACGAGGTGCTCGACCGGTACGGGCGGCTGGACGTGGCGGTGGCCAACGCGGGCGGGCACGGGCTGTCCTCGGTCACCGGCACGGAGGACGAGGCCTGGCGGCTCGCCATGCAGTCCAATTTGGACAGTGCTTTCGTGTTCTGCCGCGCCGCACTGCCCGAACTGGTGCTGACCGGCGGCCAGGTGGTGGTCGTGTCCTCGCTGGCGGGCCTGTTCGCTGGGCCGAACGTCGCGGGCTACACCGTGGCCAAGCACGCGCTGATCGGGCTGACCCGCAGCATCGCGCGGGACTACGGGCCGCAGGGCGTGCGCGCCAACGCCGTGTGCCCCGGCTGGGTGCGCACCCCGATGGCCGACGGGGAGATGGCCCAGTTCGCCGAGGCCGCGGGCTTCACCGGCGGCCACGAGGAGGGCTATCGGCGGGTCACGGCCGAGGTGCCGCTGCGCCGCGCCGCCGAACCCGAGGAGATCGCCAACATCGTGTGGTTCCTGGGCTCGGACCAGTCCTCGTACATCACCGGCGCGGTGCTCGTGGCCGACGGCGGCGCCCACGCCGTGGACCTGCCCACCCTCGCCTTCGAACGCGCCGGCATGTAACCGCGAGTCCCGCTCAGCCGACGCCGAATCCCGCCCAGCGGGCGTCGGCGCCCCACCGCTGAGCGGGATTCGCGCGACTGTGGGCGGGACTCGCGTGCTGGAGAACGGGACTCGCGTGCGCCTCAGCGGGACTCGCCGAGGTAGGCGGTGTGCAGGGTGGCGGGGGAGGCGAGCAGGTCGGGGGCGGGGCCCTGGTGCGTCACACGGCCGGAGGACACGACCACGGCGTCCTGCGCGATGCCCAGTGCGAGGTGGGTGAACTGCTCCACGAGCAGGATCGCCGCGCCCTCGGCCGCGAACCGGCTGACCACCGGCAGCAGGCGGGTGAACACCACGGGGGCCAGTCCGAGCGACATCTCGTCGATCAGCAGGAACGCCGGGTTCGCGGCGAAGGCCCGTGCCAGCACCACCATCTGCTGCTCGCCCCCGCTGAGCAGCGCCGCGGGCGAGTCGGCGCGCTTGGCCAGCTCGGGGAACAGCGCCAGCACCTGGTCCACCTGTTCGCCGGTGCGGGCGGTCAGCCGCAGGTTCTCCAGCACCGTGAGCCCGCCGAACACCGCGCGGCCCTGCTCGATGTGGGCCAACCCGCGCCGGAACCGCCCCACCCTGGACTGCCGCGTGAGGTCGTGCGGTCCGATGTGGACAGACCCGGACGCGATCGGCAGCACCCCGGAGATCGCCTCCAGCAGGCTGGTCTTGCCCGCCCCGTTCGGCCCCACCAGCGCGGTGATCCGGCCCGGCACCAGTTCGAGGCTCACGTCCCGGATGACCGGGCCCGCACCCCGTGCCACCGTCACCCCGTTGACCCGCAAGGTGTTCACGCCAGCTCCGTTTCACCCATGTACGCCTTGAGCACCGCGGGATCGGCCAGCACCTGGGCCTGCGGCCCGCTGGCCAGCACCCGGCCGAAGTCCAGCACGGTGATCGTGTCGCAGACGGCCCGCACCAGGTCCAGGTCGTGCTCCACCAGCAGCACGGACACGCCGAACCGGGCGGGCACCTGGCGCAGCCGCCTGCCGAAGGCGAGGTGCTCCTCGTGCGGCAGGCCCGCCGCGGGCTCGTCCAGCAGCAGCACCCTGGGTCGTGCCAGCAGGTGACCGACCACCTCCACGAGCCGCCGTGCGCCCACGTCCACGCGGGCCAGCGGCGTGTCAGCGGGCGGGCAGCCGAAGAACGCCAACGCCTCGGCGATCTCCTCGCCCCGCAGGCGGCGTCGCGCCACGAACCGCACGTAGGCGGCCACGGTCAGGCCGGGCGGCACGCGGTCCTGCTGGAAGGTGCGGCGCAGGCTCAGCCGTGCCCGCCGGGTCGGGGCCAGACCCGCCAGCGAGCGGCCGTCCAGGGTCACCGAGCCCTCGGCGCGCGGCAGGAACCCGCTCAGCACGTCGATCAGCGTGGACTTGCCCGCCCCGTTCGGGCCGATCACCCCGAGCACCCCGTGTTCCGGCAGGTCCAGGTCCACATCGGACAGTGCGGTGACGTGTCCGAAGTGGACGCTGAGCCCGCGCACGGTGAGCACGGGCCCGCCGATCGGAACCGGTTCCGGGGCTGGCGGCACCTCGGCCGCCACGGGGGCGATTTCGTTCCCGGTGCGCCTGCGCAGCAGCAGACCCAGGTTGGTGCCGCTGGCCAGGGCCTGTACGCCGAACAGGCCGAAGACCACGAAGCCCCAGTCCTGCGGCACACCCCAGCGCTTGAGCAGTTCCGGCACGGCCACCCACAGCACGGCGCCGAACACCGCCATGTCGATCAGGTGCGCCCCGGACATGACCGCCAGCACGTACAGGGCCAGCGACTGGATCGTGGTGAAGCTGGCCGGGAACGCGAGGCCGACCTGCCCGGTGACCAGCCCGCCGCTGATGCCGCCCAGCGCCGCGCCGACCGCGAAGGCCGTGAGCTTGGACGTGCGCACGCTCGCCCCGGCCGCCGCCGTGGCGCGCTCGGAGAAGGCCACCGACTTCCACGCGCTGCCCCAACGACTCCGGTGCAGCAGGTGCACGGCCAGGCAGCACAGCACGAGCACGATCACGCAGAGCAGGAAGTAGGCGCGGTCCGAGGTGAACGGCCCAGGTCGTTGCACGGCAACGCCTTCCGTGGCGCCGGGGAACTGGATCTGCACCAGCGTGACGTCGGCCGCGGCGGCGAGCCCCAGCGTGACGACGGCCAGGTTGACGCCCCGCAGGCGCAGCGCGGGCAGGCCCACGACCAGACCGACCACGCCAGCGGCCAGGCCGCCGAGCAGCAGCCACACGAGGAAGCCACCGGGCGCGTCAACCAGGTTGAGCGCGGAGACCACCCATGCGCCAACCGCGCCGAAAGTCAACTGGCACAGGGAGATCATGCCCGCACTGCCGGTGACCACCCCGAGCCCGAGGATCGCGACGCAGGCCACCACCGCGCTCATGCCGAGGTACACGAAGTACCCGGACAGGCCGACGCTCAGCCCCCAGCCCAGGACCAGCGCCAACACGGCGAGCAGCAGCGGCAGCGCGAACCTGCGGTCAACGCGCGGCATCCCACACCTCCTTGCGCTGCGACCACAGCAGCAGGGCGACGATGAACAGCAGCGGCAGGAAGTACCGCACCAGCGACAGGTGGTCGGACTGCGCCACCGCGCCCTCGACTACACCCAGCACCAGCCCGCCGCCCACGGCCAGGTCCAGTCGGCGGAACCCACCGAGCAGCGCGGCGGCCGAGGCCGGTACCACCAGCATCGCCAGCGAGGTCGGGTCGTTGGACTGCGAGGGCGCCACGACCGAGATCGCCAGCGTGGCCACCAGCCCCGTGCCCGCCCACACCGCGATGCTCAACGGTTTCGCCGGTATGCCAAGCAGTTCCGCCGTCGTGGGCCGCTCCGACAGCGCGCGCAGCCGCACGCCCACCGCCGTGCGGCCCAGCAGCAGGCGGCAGGCCAGCGCGACCAGTACCGCCAGCCCGACCGTCGCCACGGTGACCTGGCTGACCACCACGCCGCCCACCTGGAACGCGGGACCGGCCAGTACGGGCCGGAACGGCTGCGGCTTGTTGCCGAACAGGATGAAGGACAAGGAGATCAGCAGCAGCAACACCGCAGCGGTCACCGCGGAGCGGGTACCGGTGTCGGTCTCGGCCAGCCAGGTGCACACGATCCAGCCCAGCCCCGCGCTCAGCCCGGCGCCGAGCAGGATGCCGCCCAGCGTGGCGGCCCACTCCGGAAGTCCGGTGTGGACGACCAGCCACACGGCCAGGTAGCTGCCGACCATGCCGGTCGCGGCCTGCGCGAAGTTGACCACGCGGACCAGCCGGGACATCAGCGTCAGGCACACCGCCAGCACCGCGTACAGGCCACCGGCCGCCAGCCCGGCGAGCGCTCCTTGCAGCATCGCGGACTCCCTAGTTCTTCGGGATGCGCAGCCAGTCCGAGGCGGCGGGTTCCCACTTGTTGGTGCCGGAGGCGAGCTTGACCGGCCAGCCCGCGGTGTTGTCGTGGTGGGCCTTGCCGGTGCCGAACGCGTACGGCGTGCCGACCATCGGGTCGCTGATGGGCTTCATGCCGCGCAGCGCCGCCGTGACCGACTCGCGGGTGATCTCGCCCTTGATCCCCCTGAGTACGTCCAGGAAGTAGGTGGCGGCCAGATAACCGCCCTGGCTGAACGAGGTGAGCGGGATGTGCTTGCTGGTCATCAGGTCCCGCCACGCCTTGGTCTGCTGGCTGACCGAGTCGGTGAACGGGTAGAACTCGGCCGGCACGTACACCCCGGCGCCCGCCTCGCTGACGGCCTTCGCGTAGTTCTCGCTGTAGACGCTGGTCAGCAGCAGCCAGGTGAGGTCGGTCCAGCCCTGGGCCTGCGCGGCCTTGAGCTGTCCGACGGAGTCCGGCTCCACCGGGTTCACCGTGATCGCCTTGCAGCCCGCCGCGCGCGCCTTGACGATGTAGGAGGTGTAGTCCGAGCCGCCGTAGGGCACGGTGGCGTCCACGTACCTCAGCTTCTTGCCGGTGATCCTCGACCACTCGTCGATGGCGGCCTGGTAGGCGGGCAGCGTGTTGCCCGCGATCTCCAGCAGGGCGCAGATGTCCTGAAGGTGCAGCACTTCCGAGCCGTACAGCAGGGTCAGCGTCATGTCGTGGAACGGGCCCACGTTCACCGGGGCGATGTTGGGGCTGGCGAAGCAGGCCGGGTCCACCCCGATGCCCTGCACGGACAACACCTGCTGCTGCTCGTAGTACTTGGCGTTGATCTCGCACTCGATCAGGCTGGAGGAGCCGACCAGCGCCACGGCGTTGTCCCCGCCGACGATCTCGCGGGCCGCCGCCGCGGCGGCGGCCGGATCACCCTTGTCGTCGACCACCTTGTACTCGATCTTGCGGCCGTTCACCCCGCCCTGGGCGTTGGCCGCGTCGAACACCGCCCTGGCCGCCTGGGAGGCCTCGGGGAAGGTGGCCGCCCCGCTGAGCGCGTTGACCGAGCCGACCACGATCGGGTCCCCGGAACCGCTTGTGGCGCATCCGCTCGCGAGCAGGGCCACCGCCGCCAGCGCGGCCACGCCCGCTCTCACGCGGGCTCCCCGAGCGCGGCGAGCACGGGCGCGGAGTCCACGATCTGCTCGAAGGTGTCGACCCGCCCGTCCACCAGCTTCCACACGTGCGCCACGCGGGCGGTGAAACTGCGCCCCGACACGCGGTGCGTGCCGCTGTAGCTGCCCAGCCCGATCACGGTGGACCCGGCGTCGACCAGTTCGGACAGCGTGAAGCGGTACTGCGCCCAGTCCCGGCCGATCGCCTCGAACACGTTGACCCGCACCGCCTCCGGGCCGGTGTAGGTTCCCGCGTAGGGAAAACCGGCCGCCTCGGTCCACCGGCTCGACTCGGTCAGCGGGGCGAGCATGCCCGCCAGGTCCCCGCGGTCGCTGGCCGCGTAGTGCGCCGCGATGACGTCCACATCGGACACTGCTTCCTCCTCAGACTGGTTGGGTGTCGGGGTAGCTGACCGCGCCCAGCGGCTGGATGTGCCCGCCCGCGCGGGAGTGCTCGGAGCGGCCGTCCCCGGTCAGCCCGAGGAACACCCCGGTGGTGCGCTTGGCCCTGCCCAGGTCGTGCAGCCAGACGCTGGCCACCGCGATGCGGAACTCCCTGAAGCAGAACAGGTACAGGTCATCGGCGAACTTCCACACCGTGGACAGGTCCATGTCCCCGTGACCGCGCTGCACACCCTCCAGGCACTGCCAGGCGTAGCGCTGGGAGGAGACGTACACGTGTTCGTACAGGTGCTGCGGGCTGTACCGGTAGAGGTTGCGGGTGCCGATCAGGTCGCGGGACGGACCGGGCACCTCGCCGGTGGCCCGACCCGTCGTCCCGGCCCAGAACTGTTGCGCCACCTGGGGAGTACCCGCGGGCTGGATCACCGAGCGGACCGCCAGCGCGCGGTGCGTGGCCGTGGAGTGCACCACGGTGAGCGACTCGCCCTGCACGCTGGTCAGCGGCAGGTTCACGAAGTGCACCTCCGGCCGCACCGCCACCGCGTCGTACGGCTCGCTGACCCCGTTGAGCAGCACGTGCTCCGCGTCGGTGAAGGACAACTCCAGCCGGGGGCCGCCGGTCAGCGTGACGGTCAGCTCACGGCCGGTGAGGTCCTCGCCGGGCAACCGGTAGGTGTCGATGCCCGCGGCGAACTCGTCGTAGGTGCGCCAGTCTTCTTCGGCCATGCGCCACATGCTGGTGCGGTGGCGTGATCGGCTTAAGTGCTGGCGGGGCGGTCACGCGCTGGGTGGCAAGCGCTGCACGCTCCCAGTCAAGTCGAGGCCGCGGCGCGCAGCTCGCTGGGGGAGCGGCCGAACGCGGCGCGGAACACCCGGCTGAAGTGCGCGGCGTCCATGAAGCCCCAGCGCGCGGCGATGGCGGCCACCGGCCGTGCCGCGTGCAGCGGGTCCAGCAGGTCGCGGCGGCAGTGCTCCAGCCGCCGGGTGCGGATCCAGCCCGACACCGTGGCGCCCTGCTCCTGGAACAGCCCGTGCAGGTGCCGGGTGGAGATGTAGTGCGCCGCCGCGATCTGCGCCGGGCCCAGGTCGGGGGCGGACAGGTTCGTGTCGATGTAGCCGTGGATGCGCCGCACCAGTTCCCGGTGCGGGTTCCCGTTGTCCCTGGCCAGGTCGAGCTCGGCCGCGAACAGGGTGGACACCAGGTCCACCGTGCTGTGGGCGAGCCGCACGCCCGCCGGACCGTGCAGTTGCTCCAGGTTGCCGCCCAGCTGGGCCAGGAACGGCACCACCACGTTGGCCACGCCCCTGCGGCCCGAGATGCGCACGGCGGTCAGCTGGGCGAGCAGGTCGGCGGGCAGGTCCAGGGACTGCTGCGGCAGCATGACCACCAGCGTGCTGAAGTCCTCCTCGAACATCAGGGAGTACGGTCGGCTGGTGTCGTAGAGCGCCACGTCGCCGGGACGCAGCACGGCCTCGCGGCGGTCCTGGGCGAGCAGCCCGGTGCCGGACAGGATCAGGCTCAGCTTGTAGTAGCGGCGGTCCGCCTTGGCGATCAGCTCCGGGGTGCGCGTCACCATGTGTGCGGAGGCGGTGATCTCCGACAGCTGTACCTCGTCGGCCCCGCCGGAGCGGATCCGGCCGCGGAACTGCTCGCGGTGCTCGCTGGTCACCTGGAGCGGCACGAAGGACTGGGACACCGCGGAGCGGAACCCGGTGAAGTCCAGCACCGCCATGACTCACCTCACGACCTCGGGAGGGCAGGTAAGTCGTATACGATAATCGATACGATGGCCCGCAACAAGGTCGGGCGCTCAGCTCAGCGGGAGAGGTGGGCGCACATGCAGGCGGGGTGCGTGGAGCGGCCACCCCAGGGGCTGCGGATGCGGCCGCAGCGGCACTCGCTGAGGTCGAGTTCGGCGCCCGCGGCTGCGGAGCCCCTCGGGCGGGAGTGCTGGGACGGGCGCGGCTGACGGGTGTCCATGGCGGGGGCTCCTCTCGTGCTTTCCTCGGCAAGGACTGCCCTGCGTCAGATCGGGCGAAACCCCGTAACGCCGGAAACACCCGTTCGGCCCTGCGCGGATCTCGTGGCGCACAAGGCGGTCCGGCCTAGACTGGGCTGATGCGTGCGGTGCGCACTGCGGTGCTGGCAGGGGTGCTGGTCTGCGCATCCGCCTGCGGGGAGCCGGATTTCCAGTCCTGGGCGGAGAGTAGTGTGCACGGCGGCTGGCAGTCGGTGTTCACCGGCCACGGCTCGACCGGTGTGGACAGTGCGGGCACGCTGATCGTCTCGCCGACGCCACCGTCCGGTTCGGACACACACGCGGCGCTGATCGTGTCCACAGCGGACTACACCACGGTGGACATCACCGTTCGTGTGCGAACGACAGCGCAACTGCGCTCGGGGCAACCGAATCCGTGGGAGGTCGGCTGGGTGCTGTGGCACTACGCCGACCCGACCCACTTCTACTACGTGACGCTCAAGCCCAACGGCTGGGAGGTGGGCAAGGAGGACCCGGCCTACCCGGGCAACCAGCGCTTCCTCGCCACCGGGGCGCGGGGCTTCACCGTGGGCGAGTGGCACGAGGTGCACGTGAAGCAGTCCGGGACCACCATCACCGTGTCGGCGGACGGCACCGAGCTGGGGACCGTCACCGACACGGACACCCCGTACCGGCGCGGCAAGGTGGGGCTCTACACGGAGGACGCCACCGTGCAGTTCCGCCCCACCTCGCTGTGCTGCCCCGACTGACTCAGGCCGGGACCGGCTCCTCCACCAGTCGTTCCGTCTTGCTCCACGCGTTGCGCCCGCTGAGGTGACGGCCCAGCGCCCGGGTCGAGGCCAGCGCGCCGAGCAGCAGGAACGCCGGGTACAGCAGGCCGACCAGCACCGTGCGGTGCAGCGGCTCGTCCCGCAGGCGCAGGCGGTGCACCAGGCCCCACAGCACGCCGGGCGCGGTCAGCGCGGTGAGCCACAGGCCCAGCGCCCAGGGCGCGTCGGCGGTGTCGGCGACCAGTCCGCCGAAGGTCTGGCCGGTGGCCCAGCCGTAGCCCGTGACGCCGAGCAGACCCAGTACCAGCAAGGCCATCGGCACGACCAGCCACGGCGCGACCAGGTAGTACGCGAAGTCCAGCAGTGCGGCCGTGCGCACGGTGCGCGCGGCGACCAGCCGTGGCAGGAAGCGCAGGCACTGGAGATTGCCCTGGCCCCACCGGGTTCGCTGGCGCACCAGCCGCCTCGGGTCGGTCACGGCCTGCTGGGTGATCACCGCGTTGGTGGCGTACCGCACGCGCACCCCGGCCAGGTGCAGCCGCAGGCCCAGTTCCAGGTCCTCCACCAGGCAGGCCGACCACGGGCTGTCGCCGAAGCGCATCAGGTCGGTCAGCCGCACGAACTGCCCGTTGCCGCCCAGGTCCACGCTGCCCAGCACGTCGCGCAGGCTCTGCGAGGCGTCGGCCACGCAGGAGAACTCCATGTCCTGCAGGAAACCCAGCAGGCTGCGGCGGTTGTGGATGCGCACCCGGCACTGCACGGCGCCCACGTCCCGCGCGGACAGGAAGGCCGCCACCTCGCGCAGCATGTCCGGCGTGCCCCGGCCGTCCCCGTCGATCACGCCGAGGACCGTCTCCCGCTCGCTGCCCTCGGCGACCGCGGTGTCGCGGATCAGCCGGTACGCAGCGTTGAGCGCCTCGCCCTTGCCCTGCCTGGCATTGGGCGGATCCCGGCGCAGCACGTGCAGTCGTGAGTCCACAATGGACGCCAGGATCTCCGGCGTGGCGTCGGTGGACCCGTCGTCCACGACCAGCACCCGGACCGGTGTCCGCTCGCTGTCCAGCGCCAGGGCCGCGCGCACGGTGGCCGCAACCACCAGCTCCTCGTTCAGTGCGGGCACGACGATCCAGAACCGCAGTGCCGGTGGCCGGTCCGGGGTGGTTCGCCCGGGACGTGGCCGCCACCAGGCGAACCCGGCCAGCACGAGGTTGTGCAGTGGCCACACCAGCAGCAGCGCCACACCGAGGACCAGCAGGGTGATGCCGCCGCTCATCTGTGCCGCCCACCGGTGGTCGTGCGCAGCAGCAGCACTCGCGCGGTCAGCAACAGCACGAACAGGGCGAACGCGCAGGCCACGAGCGGGCCGAGGCCCTGGCCGAGGTAGGCCGCGCCGAGCGCGGTCGCGGGCGAGGTTCGGACAATGGACATTCTTCCCCCGAAGAAGCGGGTGCGGAGTGGATCGGTCGGAATTCGCTATCGCGTTCTCGGTCAGCGGCGTTACCTCAGTGGAATTGTCCCTGACTCGCGAGTCTTTCGTGCAATTGGTTCGCCACCGGCCTGAGCGACACTGGGCCGTTCGGTTCAAACTCGCAAGGCAAATGGCCGCCGTAGCGTGCTACCAGGACCAGTGTTGATGGGCTGAGTGGTCAGGAAGCGGTGGGCGATCACCCGAATGAGTGCAGTAGTCGCTATTTCCAGGAAAGCGCTAACGGGTTTTGAGAGTGTCTCGATAGCTGTCCTCGGAACCGACCGTTGTCCGATCCGACCTATTCGGGAGCGTGAATGGTGGTACCTGAGGTGCTCGTGGTCGCAGGAACCCGTCCGGAGGCGATCAAGGTGGCCCCGTTGGCGATGAGCATGGCCCGCGCGGGCCGACTCAGACCCGTGCTGCTGGCGGCGGGACAGCACCCGAGGCTGGTCCGCGAGTCCCTGGCGGCCTTCGGGCTGGCGCCCGCGGTGTCGGTGCACCTGCGCAGGCGCAGCGGCACCCTGGCCGAGCTGGCCGCGGAGGTGGTGCGCGAACTCGACGCGGCGATGGCCGCCCGGCCACCGGACGCGGTGGTCGTGCAGGGCGACACCAGCACCGCCGCGATGGCCGCGCAGGTCGCGTTCTGGCGGCGCATCCCGGTGGTGCACCTGGAGGCCGGGCTGCGCTCGCACGACCTGTACTCCCCGTTCCCGGAGGAGGCCAACCGCAAGATCATCGCGCAGGTCGCCGCCCTGCACCTGACGCCGACCGAGGAGGCCGCGCGCAACCTGGCCGCCGAGGGCGTGGCCGGGTCCACGGTGCTGACCACCGGCAACACCGTGGTCGACGCCGTGCTGCACGTGGCGGCGAACGCCCCGGGCTGCGCCGACCCGCGGGTGGAGGCCGCCGTGACGCGTGCCCGCGCGGGGCAGCGCAGGCTCGTGCTGGTCACCGCGCACCGCAGGGAGTCCTGGGGCGAGCCGCTGGAGCAGGTGCTCGCGGCGGTCGCCGACCTGGTGGCGGCGCACCCGGACGTGGAGGTGGTGCTGCCGACGCACCCGAACCCGGCGGTGTCCGGGCTGGTGCACCGCGTGCTGGACGGCCTCGAGCGGGTGGTGCTCACCGCGGCGCTGCCCTACCCGGAGCTGGCGCGGGTGCTGTCCGCCGCGACGCTGGTGCTGTCCGACTCCGGCGGCATCCAGGAGGAGGCGCCCTCCTTCCAGGTGCCGGTGCTGGTGCTGCGTGAGGTCACCGAGCGCATGGAGGCGGTCAAGGCGGGCTGCGCCCTGCTGGTGGGCACCGATCGCGAGCTGATCGTGAAGACCGCCGGCGGGCTGCTGCGCGAGGAAAGCGCTCGCCGTGCCATGACCACCGTGAGCAGCCCCTTCGGTGACGGGCTGGCCGCCGACCGCGCGGAACAGGCCATCGCCTGGCTGCTCGGTTGCGCACCCCAGCGTCCCGCCGAGTTCGCCGCGACCAGCGGCGTGCCAGCGGGCAGACCAGGAGGAGTTCGATGACCGCACGAAGATGGACCAGGGCAGGTGTGGCCGCGCTGCTGGCACTCGCCGCGGCGACCGCCGTGACGCCCGCCTCGGCCGCGCCTGCCCCCCAGTTGGTGTCGCACGCCGCGGACACCAGGAGCCTGCCAGCACCACCCGCGCCGCCCACCAGCGTGCCGCGACTGGTGTCCGGACTGGGCAAGTTGCTGACGAACCCCTTGCCGCTGCTGAGTAGCCTGCTCGGTCCGGCGAGCAACGCCGCGCCGGGCGCCAACCCGAACCAGCGCACCCTGGTGCTCTACGACAGCACCGGCCCGTACGCCTGGCTCGGTGAGGCCTACGCGGTGGAGGCCGCCAACCTGATCAGCCACGGCAGCGCGTACAAGATGCAGCCGGTGGCCCAGTACACCGCCAACGAGATGGCCGGCTACACCGGCGTGGTCTACCTCGGTTCCACCTACGACGAGCCGATCCCCACCGCGTTCCTGGACGACGTGCTCAGCGGCAGCCGCCCGGTGATCTGGATGAACGACAACCTGTGGCAGCTCACCCAGCGCTCCGCCAACTTCACCGCGCAGTACGGGTTCACCTGGACCGGCTTCGACTTCTCGAACACGCCCACGGTGACCTACAAGAACACCACGCTGCAGCGCGACGTACTGGCCGCGCCCTCCGGCCTGCTGGCCACGACGATCACCGATCCGGCCAAGGCCAGCTCGCTGGCGGTGGCCAACCGAGCCGACGGCAGCAGCCTCAACTGGGCCGTGCGCGGGTCGAACCTGACCTACATCGGCGAGATTCCCTTCAGCTACGTGGGTTTCAACGACCGCTACTACGCCGCGGCCGACCTGCTGACCCTGCTCGCCAACCCGGCGACGCCCAACCGCAAGCGGGCACTGGTGCGCATCGAGGACGTCAGCCCGGGCAGCGACCCCACCGAGCTGCGCCAGATCGCGGACTACCTGTACTCGGCGGGAGTGCCGTTCTCGGTGGCCGTGATCCCGCAGTACAAGGACCCCAACGGGTACTACAACAACGGCACCGCGCAGAACATCTCGCTGGCGGGCGCGCCCGCCGTGGTCTCCGCACTGCGGTACATGCAGTCGCACGGTGGCACACTGGAGATGCACGGCTACACCCACCAGTACTCGAACGTGGCCAACCCGTACAGCGGGGTCAGCGGCGACGACTTCGAGTTCTACCGCGCGCACATCGACTCCGCCAACAACGTGGTCTACGACGGGCCGCCCGCGGAGGACTCCGCGCTGTGGGCGCAGTCCCGGATGACCATGGGCAAGCTGAACTTCACGCTGGCCGGGCTGCCCACGCCCACGGTGTTCGAGCCCCCGCACTACGCGGCCTCGGCCGTGGACTACCAGGTGGTCGCCAGCAACTTCGCCGCGCGCTACGACCGGGGCCTGTACTTCGGCGGCTGGTGCCCCAACGGTTCCTGCGGCAGCGGAACCCCCGACTACAGCAAGCTGTACGGGCAGTACTTCCCGTTCCTGGTACGTGACATCTACGGTTCACCGGTGATCCCCGAGCAGCTGGGCAACGTGGAACCCGTGCCGTACAACAACCACCCGGCGCGGCTGCCCGCCGACATCCTGGCCACCGCCCAGAGCACGAGCGTGGTCACCGACACGGTGCAGAGCTTCTTCTACCACCCGTACCTGGGCACCTCGTACCTGCGGCAGATCGTCACCGGCCTGCAGGGTATGGGCTACGGCTTCGTGACCGCCTCGGCGGTGGCCGCCGGATGACCAGGACCGGGGCGGGCGACCGCCAGCGCCCGCCCCGTGTCCACCCGGTCCTGGCCGCCGCCCTGCTCGCGGCCGGGTGCGCCGCCACCGGTACCGAGTCCACCGGCTGGACGGTGACCGTCTACTACACGGCCGTCGCCGAGCTGCACCACGGGCCGCCGCAGCTCGTGCGCGGCTGCCCGGTGCTGGACTGCGCGCACGGCAGCGCGGAACTGGGCAGCTTCCCGGCCGACTTCGTGGCCGCCGTGCGATCCGAGGGCGCCGGGCGCATCGCCGTGGGCAAATACCTGAACTGGTCCTCGGACACCGGGTTCTGGCTGGACACCGCGGCTCGCGACACCGCGGGCAGGCCGCTGCGACCCTGGCGCAGCGCCGCCGCCGACGACCTGGCGCCGGGCACCCGCGTGCGGTTGACCGGGTGCGGGCAGGGCGCCGAGCAGGCCGTGTGCGACCGGCTCAGCGCGGGGGAGTGGACCATCAGCGACGCGTTCACCCCGGGCCTGGGCGGCGCCAAGCACGTGGATCTGTACGTGGGCGAGGAAAGCGGCCCCGACTTCACCAATGATCCGATGTTCACCACCCTGCACGGGGCGAGTCTGCGCACCGGCTAACGGCGGGCCTGGCAGGGCCGATCTCCTACTGTGACTCACGTCAACGTTGTTGTGGCCCGGGACATCACCGGTGGCGTGAACTTCGGCGGGGCCAGACGGCGCCTGGCCGGGGTGTTGCCACACGAGCAGATGGTGCGGCGGCTGTCCACCGTGCAGGACCGCACCGTTGAGCGACCGGAGTTCGTCAGCCCCGGTATCGATCACGCCTCGGACCCGCGCAACCTGCTCGACACGCTGCGGGCCCGGCGGGGCGGCCGGGGCATCGTACTGATCGGGGCGGCCGGGACGGGCAAGAGCCGGACCTGCTTCGAGGTGGCCGAACTGGCCGTGCGGGAGGGGATGCGCGCGCTGTACGTGCTCTCCAGTGAGCACACGGTCACCGCCGAGGACCTGATCGAGGCCGTCACCGCGGAGCCCGGCGAGGTGCTGGTGGTCATCGACTACCTCAACGACTGCCACGGGTTCGCCTACTCCGAGCTGCGCACCAGGGTGGCGCCCGCGGCCCGCGCCGAGGGCGTCACCGTGCACGTGCTGGCCTCCGCGCGGCCCGGCTGGAAACAGGCCGGAGACCTGCCCGAGGTCAAGCAGGAGTTCGACCTGGTGGAGCTGCGTGTCGACCGCGCGCACCACCGCGCGGTGTGCGCGGCGATCCTGGAGGTCGAGGCGCAGACCGCGCTGTGCCGCTACGACCGGGAGCGAGTCGAACGGGCCTGCGGGCACAAGCCGGTCATCGCCAAGCTGATCGCCCGTGAGATCGAGCGGCACGCCCTGGCTGGTGAGGAGCTCGTGGCGGAGCGATCCGGGGACCTGCTCGGCTGGCTGCTGCGCATGTTCGCCTCCTACCAGCTCCTCATGCCGCCCTCCGAGGACCCACTCCGGCCGGTCCCGCCCGGGGAACGGGTGCGCGGGGCGGTCGCGGTGGTAGCCGCCTGCCCCCAGCCCCGCGACGCCGTGGAGCAGGTCGCGGCGACCGTGCTCGACGGGGACCCGGTCGCGGCGCAGGGCTGCGTGGACATGTTGCTGCGCATGGGATGGGTGGAGCAGGAGGAGGTCAACCTCGTTGTCGTGCACGACATCGTGGTGGACACGCTGTTGGCGCAGACGTTGCTCGACGAGTTCACCGATCGGGTGCGCGAGCAGTTCGCGGACACCCTGCTGGCGCCCGCGGTGCGGGACGCGCGCACGGCCAGCCGGTTCGTGCTGCACCTGAACCGGCTCACCCGGGATCTGGCCGAGGGGCGTGCGCGGCACCTGGCGGAGTACTGCCAGCGGTGGCTGCGCGGCAACGCCGTCGACCTGGGCGCCACCCTGTTGGAGGAGGCACAGGCCAGCGGGTTCGCCCTGGGCACGCTGCTCAACGGGGAACCGTGGGCGGAGGCCGCCATCGAGTGCTGGTCCGAGCTGGTCGGCCCGTGGCTGGCCAAGTACGGACGGACCCAGCAGGCGCGTCACCTGTACGACAAGGGCCTCTACATGGCGCCCGCGGAGCGCGCGAGCTACCTCGCCGAGGACGCCATCACCTGGCTGACCGAGCACGGCACCAAGCCCAACGCCGCGTTCGTGCTCAGCGGCCTGCTGCACCAGAACGGGCTCGGCCCGCACAAGCACATCGTGACCAGGCACGCCCTGGACTGGGCGAGGCGGCACAGCGAACGGGTCGAGGCGCAGTTCGTGCTCACCTCACTGCTGGTCAGCGTCGAGCCAGGGCACGAACGGACGCTGGTCGTGGAGTTCGCGCGCCGCTGGCTCAAGCACCACCACGGCCGGGACGACGCGCGGTACGTGCTGGGCCTGCTGATCCCGCTCGACCTCGGCCTGGCCACCAAGGAGATCCTCGCGCGGGCGCTGACCTGGCTGGAACTGCACTCCGGGGCGGTCGCGTCCATGGTGCTCAGCGCCCTGCTGCGCGCCCGCGGTACCGTGGCCACGGAGCGGGCCCTGTCGTGGTTGGCGGAGCACCACAAGCTGCCCGCCGCGCACCACGTCCTGCAACCGTTGCTGGCCAGCGGCGAGGCAGGTGAGCTCATCGGCTGGACCGTCGCGTGGCTGCGCGACAACCTGCACCGGTTCTCCGGTGGCTTCCTGCTCAAGGTGTTGCTCGACCGGGAACTCGGCGCACACGAGGCGGAGGTGCTCGGCCTCGCGGTGCGCTGGCTGGGGGCGAACCGGACCGAGCAGGTTGCCGGGCACGTGCTGGTCAAGCTGATCGCCCGCACGGACCTCGGTGACCAGCGCCCGGTGGTGCTCGCCCACACCGACGCGTGGCTGAGGCTGTACAACGAGTCGCACTTCGCCGCCGACACCGTGATCGCCGCGCTGATCACGGCGGACTGCCCGAACATCGTCGAGCACGGCGTGGCCTGGCTGGCCGACAACCGCAAGAACGACAAGCTGCCGCTGGTGGCCACCGCCCTGCTCACCCGCAGGGACCTGGGCAGCCACCTCGACCTCGTGCAGGCCACCGCCTTCCGCTGGCTGGTCACCCACCAGGCCAACAAGCACGCCGACCTGGTCCGGGCCGGGCTGTGCACCGGTACCGCCACCGACCTGGACGCCGCCCTGGCCTGGCTCGACCGGCGCGGCCGCGTGCCCGCGGCCGGACCGCTGATCCGCCACCTGGCGCTGTACACCGAGACCGACACCGCCGAGTACGCCCTGGCCTGGCTGGGTGCGCACGGGGCCATCGCCGAGGACGGCCTGCTGCTCAAGAGATTGCTCGCCGACGAGCGCACCGCTGAGCGGGTCGTGCCCGTGGTGCTGGCCTGGTTCGACACCGAGGAGATCGTCGAACACGAGCCGCACCTCGCGGTGCTGCTGCCCTTGCTGCAACTGGACCGGCACACCGAGCGCCCCGAGGTCCGCGACCGCGCACTGCGCTGGCTGGACAGCCACGACACCGGCCAGGACGAGGTGCTGGCCCTGCTGCTGCAACGCGCCGACCTGGCCCCGGTGCGCGAACCCGTGCTGCGCCACGCCTTCACCTGGGTGCGTGCCAACCCCGCCGACCGCGACGCCTACCACGTGCTGAGCAGGCTGCTGGCCTGCCCGCACCTGGGCGACCAGGCCGCCGCCGCGATCGACCTGGCCTGCGGCTGGCTGCGGGTCCGCACGCTGCGATCCCGGGACTGCTTCGTGCTCAGCCGCCTGCTTGCCCGCGAGGACCTCGGCGAGCGGGCCGATGAGGCGGTGGAACACGCGGTGCGCTGGCTGGACAGGAACCCGTCCAGCGCCAGCGCGGGCGCGGTGCTCGGCCCGCTGCTGGCTCGCCCCGAACTTGGGCGGCACGTGCCGTTCGTGGCTGAGTGCGCCAGGCGCTGGCTGGACTCGGCGCCCGCCGAGCACAGCCACCACGCCGCGGTCGAGGCCGGCCTGGCTCAGGTCGTGGCCAACTCCGTCAGCACCGACCACAGGTCCGAGTAGCTCTCCTCGACGCCCTCGGTGTTGCCCAGCCGGTGCCGCTCCAACCGGATCGCGCCGAGGGTGCGCGCGCGGTAGATCAGTGCCCTGCGCCGCGCGGACCAGCTGTCGGCCAGCGGCCCGTAGGTGTTCCAGAACGCGTCCCGCTCGGTGCCCGGCCTGCGCTGCGCCATGAAGATCGTCCAGTCGGACTCCGGGTCGCCCCAGGAGGTCCGGTCGCAGTCGAACACCCCGGTGATCGTCGGTTCCCGCGCGTCACCGGAGATCATGGTGTTGACGATCCACAGGTCCCCGTGCAGCAGCCTCGGTTCGGTGATCTCGTCCAGCACCGCCCGTTCGCGCCGCACGAGTTCGGCCAGCTGGCGCACGTCCCCGGCGGCCAGCCCGGCCTGCTCCAGGTCGGCCGCCGTGTCCGCCAGGTACGCCAGCAGCGCATCGCTCCACCGCTCGTGCAGCGGACCCATGACCGGGCCGAATCCCTTGCCGCGCACCGAATGTAGCCTGCGCGTGAGCGTGCCGAGCTGCTCGAAGTAGCCCGTCCAGGACGGCCGCGGGTAGGCCGACAGCCCGCCCGCCGCGGGCACCCCGTCCAACAGGGTCTGGAACAGGTAGTCCCGGCCGATCAGCTCGTGCGTGAAGTCCACCGCCAGCGTCCTGGGCAGCATCGCGGCGAGTGGCGCCAGGTAGGGCACGCTCGCGTGCTCGTTGCGCATCAGGTCGCGCTCGATGCGGTACTGCCTGGCCGGTTCCGGGGCCACCCGCAGGATCACCGGCCGCTGCCCGGCCAGCTCGACCCGGTAGGTGTTGTTGTACATGCCCTTGCCCAGTTCCTGGGCCGCCAGCACCCGCGTCCCCGCACCGAACGCCCGCGCGCACATGACCTCGACCTGTCCGGCGGTCACGCCCTGCTGGAAGGCCCCTGGCGCGCGCTCGACCGGTCTGAAGTCCATGCCGGGATGCTACGCGCTGCCACTTCCTGCAGCGCGTATTGCGTGACCGGGTCGGCCCGGTGCCAGCATGGCCGCCATGCCAAGCACAATGGTACTGATGCTCAGTTCCGCGCTGTTGCTGCCGACCTGGACCCCCACCCCGGTACCGGCCGTCAGCGGTGGGTCGAGCCTGGACGCCGTGAGCGCCGTGTCCACCAAGGACGCCTGGGCCGTGGGCATCGCCGCCGTCTCCAGCTGAGTCAGCCCGCCACCAACTCCACCTCGAAGCCCTGCGCGTCCTCCAGGTAGGCCGCGTAGTGCTGCTCGCCGCCCGCGTGCGGGTGCCGGTCACCGAACATGAGCCGCCACCCGTGCTCGGGCGCCAGCGCCGTCAGCCGGTCCACCTCCGCGCGGTCCCGCACGTGGAACGCCAGGTGGTTCAGTCCCGGCCGACACCGCTCGTGCCGCTGTGCCGTCAGCGCCGGGGACTGCTCGAACACCAGGTAGGTGCCGCCCAGCCGCCAACTGCGCCCCGCCGCCCACTCCTGGTGCACCTCGTAGCCCAGTTCACCCAGCAGCCAGCCCCAGCTCGCCACCGCACTGGCCAGGTCCGGGACCCAGACCTCCACGTGGTGCAGCGCCCCGTGCTCAGCCAACCGTGAACGCCCCCGACCCCCGGTAGGTCCTGCTGTCCACGATCTCCTTGCCCAGTGGCACCAGCGAGACCGGGATCAGTTTGAAGTTCGCCAGCCCCAGCGGGATGCCGATGATCGTCAGGCACTGCGCGATCCCGGTCAGCAGGTGCCCCAGCGCCAGCCACCAGCCCGCCACCACGATCCACAGCACGTTGCCGATCAGCGAGCCCGCCCCCGCGTCCCGCCGGTCCACCAGGGACCGGCCGAAGGGCCACAGCGCGAAGCTCGCCATCCGGAACGAGGCCAACCCGAACGGGATCGTGATGATCAGCACGCAGCAGATCACCCCGGCCAGTGTGTACGCCAGCGCCAGCCAGAATCCGCACAGCACGAGCCAGATCAGGTTCAGCAGCGTCCTCATGCCCGTCAGTGTCCCGCACCGGAGCCCCGCGCCACGTCAGGGTTGACCCCGATTGGTCCCCTGGGACCAGTCCCAGACGCGCGGTCCTAGGTTCGGCTCCGCAGCGTCACCGACACTGGGGAGACACCATGATCAGCAGGTCCGTCGCCGGGTTCACGGCGGTGCTGGCCACCGCGCTCTGCACCTGTCCCGCCCACGCGGCCCGGCCCACCTACGGGGCGGGCCCCGCCATCCCGGCCACCTGCACCGTGCGGGCCACCAGCCAGCGACAGCTCGCCTCGGTCCAGCCCGGGGACGTGGTGTGCCTGGGCGCCGAGCTGGCCAAGTCCCGGCTCAAGATCACCAAGGGCGGCACCGCCGACAAGCCGATCACCTACGACGGCAAGGGCGGCAGCGTGGACGGCATCACCGTCGAGGCCGACAACGTGATCGTCATGAACTACACGATGAACCAGCCGCAGGCCCCCGGCATCGAGATCACCGGGAACCACATCACCCTGCAGAACAACACCGTGACCAAGCCGGTCAAGGGCGACGGCGACGGGATCCGGTTCTTCGGCAGCCACCTGAGGATCCTGCACAACACGGTCAGCGGCACCAGCAACCGCAACGGACACGCCGACTGCATGCAGACCTTCGCCAGCGACACCCCGGCCAGCCAGGACGTGCTGATCGAGGGCAACCGTTGCGAGAAGATCGACAACATGGGCCTGATGGCCGAGGGCCCCAACGACGGGGAGGGCGACGGCAAGGGCCACTCCGACCACTTCACCATCCGCGGCAACTACTACGAGACGCTCAAGGCCAGCCAGGCCCTGATGTTCGAGGACATCCAGTACGCCACGATCAGCGACAACGAGTTCGCCGCCGCGCCGACCAAGGCCATCGGACTGGCGATCCACTCCACCAACGCCCACGTCAGCGGCAACAAGGTCAGCTCGGGCATCCGCTACGAGGTGGGCATCGACAGCTCCTCCAGGAAGGGTTACGAGGGCCCCACGCCCGGCGGCCAGCCCTGAGCCTCACCGTGGGCTGACCAGCACCTCGCTGCCGACCGGCATGAAGCCCGCGGCCAGGAACGCCCGCAGCGAGCGGGCGTTGCCCGGGGCCACGGCCGCGAACACCGGCGCGCCGACCGGTACCAGTGCCAGCGCGTCGGTGATCAGCGAGCGGCCCACGGCCCCGCCCTGCCGCTGGGGCGCGGCCTCAACGGACATCTCCACCCGCCCGGCCAGCCCGCTGGCCAGGGTCACCAGGCCCCGCTCGTCCCCGTGCACGAGGACCCCGCTGCGCTGCGCCCGGGCGTAGCGCACCCTGGGGTGGTCGTCGAGGTCGGTGCGCAGGGGCAGCCCGCCACCTCCGGTGCCACGCGCCACCAGCGTGACATCGAGGTCGCCGACCACCCCGGTGCTGCCCGCCAGCAGGAGCAGCATCTCGGGGCGCAGGGCGGCACCGAACCCGTCCAGCCCGAGCCCGTGGAAGGCCTCCCGCGGCAGGGAGGTCGCCACGGCCGCGTGCCCGGTCAGCGACACGACGGCCTGCATCCCGCCGACCAACGGTGGCAGGAACCGAACGGTTCCGTCAGCGGGCGGGAACACGCCATCGGCAGCCGCGAGCAGCACTGCCAGCAAGGGGTGTGGTTCGGGCATGCGGTGATCATGCCGGTTCTGCTCGGGATATCGCGCCTCCTTCCGCGGGTGACTGTGGGACCGCCACGACCACCGTGCGCCTTGCCCTTGGGGCCAGGTCAAGCCGCGGGGTCGGTGCAGCTCGTCCGCAGGGAGTCGCTGACGCAGAACTGACGGGTTCCCACTGGCTGGGACGCGGAACAGCTCACCCGCGACGGCGTTTCACCTGATGACGGAAGGAGCGGTGATGAGCACCCAACTGGTCAGTGACTGGCAGGAGTGGAAGATCGCGAGGGAGCGTGACCTGGCCGACCCGTACGGCTGGCTCGCCCTGGTGTCCCTGGACTGGCTGACCGAGGTGCCGCGCGCCTACCCGGGGCTGCCCGGCCTGTGGTGGCAGGACGAGCAGGCGGCCCACCTGGACCCGCAGGGCGCCGAGGCCCGCCACGAGGGCGAGCCGGTGACCGGGCCGCGCCGGTTCGAGCTGGTGAACAGCGGGGCGGGCACCCGTGTGCTGGCCGGTGGGCTGGAGATCGAGATCGCCCGCCGCGGCGGCTACCTGATCCGCGTGCACGACCCGGAGGCCCAGGTGCTCAGGGACTTCCGCGGGGTTCCCGCCTACGAGCCGAGGCCGGAGTGGGTGCTCACCGGCCGGTTCGAGGCCTTCGACCAGCCGCGGCCGACCACCGTGGGCGCGGTGGTGGAGGGGCTGAGCCACGTCTACACCGCGCCGGGTGTGGTGCGCTTCGAGCACGAGGGCGCCGAGCACGTGCTCACCGCGTTCAACGGCAAGGACGGCGGGCTGAGCATCCTGTTCACCGACGCCACGAGCGGGGTCACCACCTACGCGGCGAACCGCTCCCTGGCGGTGCCCGCTCCCGCCGAGGACGGCACCGTGGTGCTCGACTTCACCCGTGCGGTCAACCTGCCCTGCGCCTTCACCGATTTCGCGACCTGCCCGCTGCCGCCCGAGGGCAACCGCCTGCCCTTCGCCGTGGAGGCGGGGGAGAAGTTGCCCTACGAGCGCCAGCGCTGAGACCTCAGGGCAGCACGTGGTTGCCGAAGAACTGCCACATCAGGTCGGTCGCCTTGATCGTCTGCGTGGTGTGGCCCGGCCCGCTCTTGCTCGCGGTGCCGGGCCACGTGTGGTCCCCGCCGGTGACCTTGTAGTGCTGCACCTCGCTGCCGCCACGGCACCCGCTCCAGCGCTCGCCGGTCACGTCCTCCTTGGTGAAGAACGTGGCCGGGTCGCTGGTGCAGCCGTCACGGCCCGCCCAGCCGGTGAGCCAGTCCGGGATCGAGGGCAGCTTGCGGTCCGGGGCGCCCTGGTACGGGATGACCGAGTCGGCGGTACCGTGGAAGTCCAGCACGGGCATCGGACGCTGCGGGGCGCACTGCTGGCCGGTGTCGTAGAACGCCGCCGCGACGGGTGCGATCGCCGCGATCCGCGTGGACAGGCGGCAGCCCAGCACGCCCACGAACCCGCCGCCGTTGGACTTGCCGGTGGCGTAGACGCGGTGCGAGTCCACGCAGACCTGTTGCCGCAGCGAGGAGATCAGATCCTCGGTGAACCGCACGTCATCGGCACCGGAGGAGTACGGCGCGCCCTGCCAGCCCGCCTGGCCGTTGCTGGTCGCGGTGCCCTGCGGGTACACCGTGATCGCGGGCAGCGCGTCCAGCCCCGAGTAGGTCTCGATCAACTGGTCGCTCTGGCCCCGGCCGTGGAACGCCAGCACCATCGGCACGGCCTTGCCCTGCTCGTAGTTCGCGGGCACGTGCACCAGGTAGTCGCGGTGCAGTCCACCAGAGGTGATCGATCCGCTGGCGGTGCTGCCGGGCGCCGTGGGCGGCGCGACAGAGCACCCGGTGTCCGCCGTCGGGGTGGCGTGGGTCGGTGTGCAGGCGATCGAGGCGACCACCGCGAGCACCGACAGCAGTGCTGTGCGCATGCTGTACCTCTTCAGTTGACGACGAGCCGCTTCTCGACGGCGTGCTGGATCTCGGCGAGGTGGTCGCGCATCAGGTCGTGCGCGGCCGTGGGGTCCCGGTCGGCGACCGCGTCCACGAGTGCCCGGTGCTGGCGGATGTCGCGCAGCCGGTTCGTGTAGATCTTGCGGACCTTGCTCTGCTCGCGGCTGTTGGCCACGAGCAGCGTGTCCACTACCTCGTACAGCACGGGGTTGTTGGCGGCCCTGGCCAGTTCGCGGTGGAAGTTCCAGCGCAGCGGGGCGGCGCCCTCGCCCGCGGTGTGGTTGCGGGTGGCGTCCTTGAGGACCTCGCGCAGGTGGGCCACGTCGGACTCGGTGCGGTGCCGCGCCGCGTGCGCGGCGATGCCCGGCTCCAGCACGGAGCGGGCCTGCACCAGGTCCAGGACCCGCTCCAGCGTGGGCCGGGTCAGGTTCGGGTTCGGCAGCACCGTGCGGTGCACGTTCGGGCCCACGTAGATGCCCGAGCCGTGCCGCAGCTCCACCGTGCCGGTGGCCTGTAGGCGGCGCAGTGCCTCACGGATCGTCGGCGCCGTGACCTCGAACCGCTCGGCCAGGTCGCGCACCGAGGGCAGTGCCTGGCCGACCGCCAGTTCGCCGGCCAGGTCCAGGATGCCCGCTGTCAGCGAGTCCGACAGGTTCTCTCGCGCCACGGCACCTCCACTCACCAAGTCACCAAGTGACTAAATCACTTGGTGACTTGGTGGTCAAGTCAGCCAGGTCGGCCGGGGTGGCGGGGGGCTCGGTGGCGGCCGAAGCCGATCTCCACGGGGTGCACGCCCCAGAGCGTGTCGCCGAGTTCGCGGCGGCGGATGTCGTAGCCCTCGTTGCCCGCACCGGGCTCCTGGCGGCGGGTCGGGGCACCGGCGTAGCGCAGGCCGGGCTCCAGGTGCTCGCGCTTCATGACCACGCTGTGCGGCATCACCGAGGTGTACTCGCCGACCACCGCGCCGTAGAGCGGCACGGTGGCGTTGCCCAGGGTGGAGTGCGCGCCCACCCGCACGTGGCCGATCTTCAGCACGCGGTCCTCGAAGGTGTGCGCCTGGAACATGGCGTTGACGGTGGCCCCGTCGCCGAACTCCAGCATGTCGGGGTCCACGATCTGCGCGAAGCCCTCGCCGAGCACGACCCGCCTGCCGATGCGCATGCCGATGCAGCGCAGGTAGATCGGCAGCAGCAGGGTCCCCTCCAGTGTGGACAGTGCCCGCCCGGCGATGAAACCCCAGGCCACGTAGAGGAAGTCCCAGCGGCTGCACCAGCAGGACCACAGCGGGTGGGTGCCCTCGCGGACCCGTCCGAGCAGGCCCCACTTCAGCACCAGCACCACCAGGCACAGCCCCGCCGCGGTGGCCAGGCTGACCGCGGGCACACCCACCAGCAGGAAGGCCCAGAACGGCAGCACCGAGACCGCGACCACGCCCGCGGTCCACAACGTGAAGGCGGCCAACGGGAACAGGGGCAGGGTGAACCGCAGCCACTCCCAGAAGAAGCGGTTCACCACGCGGATCGTGGCGGGCTCGTGGGTCAGCGAGCGGTCCACGCTGACCACCTCGCGGCGCGGCAGCTCGAACGGCGGATGGCCGAACCACGAGCTGCCCGGGCGCACCAGGCTGTCGTCGGCCACGGTGGAGATGCCGATCAGGATGTCCTCGGGCAGGCTCTGCCCTGGCGGGATCACCGCGTGGTTGCCGAGGAAGGTGTTGGCGCCCAAGGACACCTCGCCCAGCGACACCACACCCCGCTGGATGCGCGGGCCGCCAAGGTAGATGCCGTCGGCGAAGAAGGTGTCCCGGTCGATCCGCACCAGTTCGGGCACCACGTCGATGATCGTGCTGATCTCGCAGCCCGTGCCCAGGCGCATACCCGCGGCACGCAGCCACCATGGCCAGAAGATGCCGCCGCTGAGCCAGGTACCGGCCGAGTTGACCAGCCCCGACTTGAGCCACACGCGGATGTACCCCGGGCTCCACCGGCTGATCACACCGGGTGTGACGGGGCCGAGTACCTGTGCCGCAACGGCTTGCACCGCCACCGAGCCGACTAGCGCCAGGCAGGCGGACACCGCCAGCGTCACGAGCAGCGGCAGGTTGTCGGCCGGGTGGGCCAGCGCCGCGAGCAGCGACTTGTAGCTGAGGTCGAACCAGGCGCTGATCAGCACGAAGCTCAGGGTGTACGGGATGGCGGTGAACCAGCTCAGCGCGCTGTTGGCGAGGATCGTGGCCAGGCCGTGCATGCGCGGTGAGAGCTGGCGGCCCGTGCTGGTCGGCCACGGCGGGGTGGGCGCCGCACCGGCCGGTTGCGCGGGCACCCCGTCCCAGCGCTCGCCCTCTGCAACCGTGCCACCGGCGGGTAGGAAGGCCAGGGCGGACAGCCAGGAGTCGCGGCCCAGCGTGGTGTTGGGCCCCATCCCGGACCGGGTCTCCAGCGTGGCGCCCTCGTGCAGGGTGACGCTGCCGAGCACGACCTGCCCCGCGTCCAGGTGCACCAGCCCGAGCTGCACGTCCTGGCCGATGGTGACGTCGTCGCCGATCTCCAGCAGGTCCCAGCCGCCCTGCTGGAGGTTGACCCCGCGGTGGATGTGCACGCGTTTGCCGATGCGCGCGCCCAGCGCGCGCAGTGCCGTGCACTGGAACTCGGTGCCCGCGATGGTGTTCCACGGCACGAAGCGCAGGAACTGGCGCACCACCCACATCCGCACGTGGAAGCCGCTCCAGGCCGGGGCGCGCACCGCCTCGTACCGGCCGATCAGCAGCTTCTTGGCCGTGACGGCGATGGCCACGGACAGCGGGGTGAACACGGCCGTGACCAGGCTGAACAGGAGCGGGGACAGCTCGATCAGCGGTACCAGACCGAGTACGTCGGACAGCCAGGGCAGCACCCAGAAGACCGTGAAGAAGGCGACCGCTGCGCCCAGCACCAGTTCGCCGAGCAGCCACACCGACTGCGCCGCGGTGGCGGCCAGCGCGTTTCCGCTGCCGTACCTGGACTTCGCGGAGTCCGAAGTGGACTCCGGCGGCACGGCACGGCGGGCGAGTTCGCCGACCGTGCGCGCCTCGTACAGGTCGCGCACGGTGATACCGGCTGTCGCGGGCTGCTTGCGCAGCTCGGTGATGAGCATCGCGCCCGTCAGCGAGTTGCCGCCCAGCGCGGTGAAGAAGTCCTCGTCCGCGGCGGGCGGGTGGCTCAGGTTGAGCACGCGCTGCACGGCCTGGGCGATGCCCAGTGCCAGGGGGTCCTGTGGCGGGGGACCAGCGCTGCGCGGCCCGCTCGTGCCCACGGCCAACTCGGGCAGCTCGCGGCGGTTGAGCTTGCCGCTGGTGTTGCGCGGCAGCTCGGCGATCGTGCCGAACACCGCGGGCACCATGTACTCCGGCAGGGACTGCCGCAGTCCCTGCCGCAGGGACTCGTCCTCCGGCGGTGCGGCCGGGTCGACGGGCACGATGTGCGCGGCGAGCACCTGCCCGGCGCCCTCACCCTGCACCCGGCAGGCCGCCTCGCGCACGCCGGGGCAGCGCGACAGACAGGACTCGATCGCCTCCAGCTCGATCCGGTAGCCGCGCAGCTTGACCTGCGAGTCGATCCGGCCGTGGTAGAAGATCGTGCCGTCCGGCTCGGCGTGCACCAGGTCGCCGGTGCGGTAGACGCGCCCGAAACCGGGATGGCGCGGGAACTTGTCCGCGTCCAGCTCGGGCTGGTTGAGGTAGCCGACCGCCAGGCCCGGCCCGCCCATGCACAGCTCGCCGCGCTCACCGGCCAGCACCGGGTTCAGGTCCTCGTCCAGCACCCAGGCCCACATGCCGGGCACCGGCTTGCCGATCGCGACCGGTTGTCCCGCGACGATGTCCTGGCGCAGGCAGGTCACCGTGCACTCGGTGGGGCCGTAGCCGTTGACCATGCGGCGCCCGCGCGACCAGCGCTCGGCCACGTCCTCGGGCAGCGCCTCACCGCCCACGTAGAGCAGGCGCAGCGCGGGCAGTTCGGTCTCCGGGTCGGCGCACCCCGTGGCGCGCAACAGGGTCGGCGGCGGGCAGAGCACGGTGATGCGCTCCTCGCGCAGCCACGGCACCAGGTCCGGCCCCAGCCGGGCGGTCTCGTCGTCCATCGGCACGACCGTGGCGCCCGCGGCCAGCGCCAGCCACACCTCCTCCACCGAGGAGTCGTAGGCGGGGGAGGAGCCCTGCGCCACCCGGTCGTCGATGCCAAGGCCGAACTCGGCCAGGTCCCCGCCGACCAGGTTGCCCGCGCCCCGGTGGGTGATCATCACGCCCTTGGGACGGCCCGTGCTGCCCGAGGTGTAGATCAGGTACGCCAGGTCCTCCGGCTCGGGGTGCGGGGGCAGCGGGGCGGCCACCGGCAGCAGCGGCAGGTCCGCCCGGATCACCGGACCGCCATAGCCCACGCGGGCCGCCCGCTGTGCGCCCACCTCGTCGGTGATCAGCGCCCCGGCCGCGCTGTCCCGCAGGATGTGCGCGAACTGGTCGTCGGGGAAGGACGGGTCCACGCACACGTAGGCCGAGCCCGCGCGCAGCACGGCCAGCTGCGCCGCGTACAGGCGCGGGGTGGTGCGGCCCAGCAGGATCGCGGTGACGCGGCCCTGGCCGGCGGCGGCCCGCACCATGCCCGCGAGCAGGTCGCTGTCCCGCTTGAGTTCCGCGTAGGTCAGGGTCTGGCGCTGTGGGCGGTCGGAGGCGGGTGGCACGTCGACCGCGAGGGCACCGGGCCAGCGTCGTGCGGAGTCCTCGAAGAACTCGCTGAGCACCGCCGGGGAACTGGTCCGGGGCCGCTGCTCAACGGTGGAGGACATAGCCGTCGCGCACCGCCTCGTCGGCCAGGTGGGGTAGCAGGTGCTCGGCCAGCAGCGGGCGCAGCCGCCGCCTGCTCTGCGCGGACAGGTGGCGGAAGCCGCTGATCCGGCCCTCGCACTGCGCGCTGCCGCAGCGGCAGTCGAAGGGCTCGGCCATCTCGTACTCGGTGGTGCCGTAGTGGAAGGTGATCTCCTGCCAGCGCTCGATCGGGCGCAGGGCGAAGAACTGCCTGCCGTCCAGCCGCACGTTGGGCTCGCAGCTGTGGTTGGTGAACCGCCAGAAGAACCGGTCCATCACCTCCTCGGTGCCGTACCTGTCCGGCAGGTCGATGTGGCTGTCGGGGCCGATCTGCACGGAGTACCGGGTGGGTACCCCGGTGATCTCCCCGTTGACCTCGAACAGGCGGCTACCGGTGGCGAAGGGCCTGCTCGCGACGATCGTGTACTCGCCGCCGGACCGCACTACCGCGACTCCGCTGTTCTCGCTGGTCATCACGTGCATCCCACCTCGGTACCGTGTTGTGTCGGACACTGTCCTGGCACTACGGGTGCGGTGGTGTCGTGGTTCATCCTGGGCGCGAAGTCACTTCGGGTTCAAGGCTCCGGCACGGTCAGCCCGTTCGGCTGCCTTCCCAACAGGTCTCACCGAACCGGGTGAGCAGCCGAGTAGTCCGCCAGTTCGATGCGGGTGGCGAACCTGTCGGTCATCCTGAGCAGCATCCGCAGCAGCAGGCCCGAGCGGAACATGGCGTTGCGGGCCCACATGCCCGGCCTGCTGCGCGGCGCCAGGAACGGGCCCGCGCTGCCCTGCCTGGAGACCTTCGCGTAGCCGCGGAACGCCTCCTCGTAGCGCTGGAACGCCACGCGGTGGTCCCCGCCCGCCGCGAGCAGTTCCCCGGCGAGCACGTAGGCGCCGACCACGGCCAGGCCCGTGCCGAACCCGCCCAGCGTGTTGCCGTACGCGGAGTCACCCAGCAGCACGACCCGGCCCCTGGCGTAGTGCTCGACGCTCACCCGGCTGATCGAGTCCAGGTAGAACCCGGACGAACCCGGCACCCGGTCGAGCAGTTCGGGGATGCGCCAGTCACCGCCCTGGTAGGCGTCGATCACCAGCTTCTGCTGCTGCGCCACGTCGTACCGGTCGTAGCTCAGCGCCGGTGCGGCGAACACGAACAGGGCCGGTGCCTTCGGGCCGCCCAGCGCCACCATACGGCCCGGCTCGTTGTACATCACCGCCTGCGCCGAGCCGAGGCCCAGATCGGCCAGCGCGTAGTAGTAGCCCAGGTGCTCGACGTAGTCCGACTCCGGGCCGAACGCCAGGCGCCGCACGGTCGAGTGGATGCCGTCCGCGCCCACGACCAGGTCGAAACCGCGCGCCGGGCCCTGCTCGAAGGTCACCTCCACCCCGTCCGCGGACTCGGTCAGCGAGGTGATCGAGTCGCCGAACACGTACTCGCAGTCCTGGGCGGTGCGCTCGTACAGCAGCCGGGACAGGTCGCCCCGGCGGATCTCGATCTCCCCGCCGGTGAACTCGCCGGGGATCACCGCCAGCCGCTGGCCCCGCGCGTTGACGATCGTCTGGTCCCGGCCGCCGGTCTGCTGCCGACGCACCTCCGCCAGGATGCCCATGCGCTCCAGCACCGTGCGGTGCGTGGCACCCTTGAAGTCGACCGCCTGCCCGCCCTCGCGCAGGGCGGGGGCCCGCTCCACGACCGTGACCTCGCAGCCGTAGCGGGCCAGCCAGAGGGCGAGCGCGGGTCCGGCGATGCTCGCGCCGGAGATCAGGACCTTGGTGTTCTGCATGGCCAGATCCTGTAAGGGCCCGCGCACCGCCGACTGACCGCGCGCTGACCCGCCGCTGACGGGGTCTACCGGGGTGGGTCAGGGCGCCGCGTTGAGCAGGTCCAGTGCGCTCTGCTGGCGGGCCGCGTCGAGCTGGTCGAGTGGGCCGGCCCACATCAGCCCGTAGGCGTCGAAGGTGTTGCGGTCGTGGGCGTAGGCCGAGGCCGCCTGCCTGGACAGGTAGGAGCTGTACGGGTGGTCGGACAGCGCGCGGTTGAGCGCGGCCAGACCCCGCACGTAGGCGCCCTTGAAGGACGGGCCGTCGGCCCCGCTGCCGCCCGGGGACTCACCGGGGTCGCGCAGGACGCCGCCCGGGTTGAGCGAGCCGCTGCCGGTGGAGGCGTTGGCCAGGGTCCGCGCCGTGCCGAGCAGGCCGGTGTCCCCGGTCGCCCGGGACAGCTCGGTCAGTGCCGCCAGCGGTACGCCCTGGTTGTAGGTCCACACCGTGTCCCCGTTGTTGGTGCAGGTGTTGAGGTTGATGCCGTCGTTGACCAGGTTCGAGCTGTTGATCATGCGGGTGCCCTGGAACCAGGACCAGTCGGCGCGGGCGCGTCGCAGGTACGTGCTGTCCCCGGGGATCCTGTTGTGCAGCGCGGAGTTCAGCTGGATGTAGAGCGAGTTGGTGATCGCGTTCTTGTAGGTCTTCTTGGTGCTCCACCAGACTCCGCCGCCGCAGGTGCCGTCCCAGTAGCTGAACATGTGCTCGGCGGCGGTGCGGGCGGTGCTCAGGTACCGGCTGTCCCCGGTCAGGTCGTAGGCGTCCACCCAGGCCATGCCCCACCACCCGGTGTCGTCCAGGTAGTCGTTGGTGAACGCCCCGTGCTGCGCGTCGTAGGTGTTGGCGATGGCGTAGCGGTAACTGCCCATGCCGGTCACGCGGATGTTGTCGATGACGGCGGTCAGGGCGTTGGCGGAGTTCCACCAGTTGGTGGTGGCCCACAGGCCGGTGCTCCGCGTGTAGTTCATCATCAGCGCGGTGGCGGCAGCGGTGCGCCGGTTGCCCGCGTTCCAGGTGGTGCGGTACCAGGCCGTGCAGGCGATGGCACCTGAACCACCCGCCTGGCCGCAGGCGCGCAGCAGGCCGATGCCACCGCTGTTCCAGTCGTCGGAGTTGTACATCAGGGTCCGCCAGCCGGTCTGGCCCGCCGGTGTGACCGTGTCGCCGAGCTTGCTGCCGCCCGTCCAGGTCCGGCCGCTGTCGAAGGACCGGTCCAGCCACACGTGGTCGCCCGCGGCCCCGCCGGAGATCGAGGCCCAGCCCATGTCGTCGCTGTCGTCCAGGTGCAGGGTGAGGCGCCTGCCGCCGGTGCCTGCCTCGCCCACCTGGCGATCGCCCGGCGACAGCGCGGGATCCCTTGTGTCGCAGTACTTGTTGCAGATCGCGGCACTGGGCGCGGCGTGCGCCGGAGCCGGAACCAGCAGTGCCGTCAGGGCGGCTGTCGTGAGGATGGCCGCTCGGACCATGAGACCTCCCCGTCACTCGGTGACCACGCCGGTCGCGATCTGTCCGAAATCGGACTGGTTCACCCAGGCGTGCACCGAACCGTCCTGGTTGACCACCAGGTAGTCGGCGTGGCCGTCCCCGGTGACATCGGCGTAGCGGACCTGGTCCGGCACGGTGGTGGCGCCGGGGTTCGCCTGGCCCCCGTCCACCCAGCCGCCGTGCCCGTCCCCGCCCCTGTTGTAGAAGACCCGGGTCGAGCCGTCCTGGTTGACCAGCAGGTAGTCGGCCCGCCGGTCCCCGTCCAGGTCGGCCAGCCGCACGCGGTCGCGGTCGGTGGTCAGGCCACCGGCCACCTGCCCGTCGTCGACCCAGCCGCCGTGCCCGTCACCGCCCCGGTACAGCCAGGCGTGCACCGAGCCGTTGTCGTTGAGCACCAGGTAGTCGGCGTGGCCGTCCCCGTCCAGGTCCGCGAACCTGACCTGCTCGCGGTTGGTGGTGGTCCCGGTGGCGACCTGGCCGCCGTCCACCCAGCCCCCGTGGCCGTCACCGCCCCGGTTCAGCCAGGCGTGCACCGAGCCGTTGTCGTTGAGCAGCAGGTAATCTGCGTGGCCGTCCCCGTCGAAGTCGGCGAGGCGCACGCGGCCGCGGTCGGTGGTCAGCCCGGAAGCGACCTGGCCCCAGGGGATCCACCCGCCGTGGCCGTCCCCGCCCTTGTTGATCCAGGCGTCCACGGAGCCGTTGTCGTTGAGCACCAGGTAATCCGCGTGGCCGTCCCCGTCCAGGTCGGCCCAGCGCACCTTGCTGCGGGTCTCCGGCGCGCCCGGCGCGGGCACCCTGCCCTGGAACCAGCCGTTGGCGTAACCCTGGCGCAGCCCGGCGTCGAAGGCCCGCGCCATCGTCGCGTAGCCGGAGTCGTTGGGGTGCAGGCGGTCGTTGAGCTGCGCCGAGGTCAGCGGCAGGTCCTCGTACACGATCTTGCCCCCGCTGGCGCGGTACTGGGCCACCAGCGCGCGGGCCCGGTTGTTGTAGTCGGCGACCAGCGACTCCAGGCCCGGGGTCACCCCGATCAGCCCGGACAACACGAGCGTCACCCCGGGCCGGTCGGCGTAGATCCGCGCCACCAGCGCCGCGAGCCGGTCCGCGGCGTGCGGCTTGTCCGCGCCCCGGTCCAGGTCGTTGATGCCGATGTGCAACAGCACCACGTCCGGCCGGTAGGTGGCCAGCCAGACGTCCACCTGTCCCGCGATGTCGTTGATCATCCACCCGCTGTGGCCCTCGTTGTCCGGATCGGACAGCTGGCCCGCCCGCACCGAACCGACCAGGTCCAGCCGGTAGTTCGACTGGCCCGCCTGCGCCTGGGACAGCGGGAGCCGGTAGCCCGCCCCGGTCGAGCTGCCCACCCCGAAGGTGATCGAGTCGCCCAGCGGCATCACGCGGACCACGGGCAGCGGGGCGGGTGCGGACGGACTCCCGGCCAGCAGTGCGGTCAAGACCAGTGCGGCAGCAGTCCTCACCGGTGCCTCCTTCGGCGCGCAGGGAGATCCAGTGTCCACCCGGCGCGGCGAAGTGTGCGCAGTCCTGTCCTGGACAGGACAAGAGGCGCCGCCGCCCTAGACGGCCACCGGCTCCAGGGCGCCGATCTCCGCCAGGGACAGGCCGATCTGCTCGTGCAGGAAGCGCACCATGGTCCAGTGCGGCAGCGCGTCCTCGTCGAACGGCCCGAACTCCCGCTGGTAGAGCGGGATCCACCGCAGCGCCTGCTCGATCGCCTGCTCGCGGCCCGGTTCCCGCTGGTAGTCCTCGTAGGCGATGCTGCGGTGCTCGATGAAGCAGCGGCCGGGCAGCGCCTGTTCGCACAGCTGGCGGTACTCCGCGGTCTGCAGGATCAGGTAGTGCCACACCTCGTCGATCTCCTGCTCCACCGGCAGGAACAGCCCGGCCAGCCGCTCGCGGTGCTTGGACACGAGGTAGAGGTAGCGCAGGCATTCGAGGACCTGGCGGCGCACGAAGGGCTCCTCGGCACCGGTCTCGTGCACGAAGTGCTGGACGACCTCCTCGTGCAGCTGCTCGCCGAGCAGCGCGCGCAGGTGGTCGGCGGTGACCGCGGGCATGACTACTCCTGTCCTGAGCCGAGCTCGTTCACCAGCCAGGCGTACTTGCCCGACTTGCCGATCGGGATGTGGGTGCTGTGCAGCACCTCGCAGCGCAGTCCGGTGGCCTCGAACACCGTTCGGGCCAGTCGCGACTCGTCCTCCGGCGACAGGGAGTGGTTGTCGAAGGTCGTGTACGACAGCCGCGCGGTCTCCGTCACGTGCAGCTGGTACACGAAGACCTCCGGCGTGGTCCCGCTGATCCAGCTGTCCAGGTCGTCCTGGGAGACCAGGGCCCGGTCCAGCCGCAGCAGTTCCTTCTCCCGCCCGCAGAAGCGGGTGATCTTGGTGGGGTCGGGCGTGCCGTCGGCGGTGCGGGCGCAGTCCCCGGAGCGGTAGCGGATCAGCGGCATGTACGGGTTGCGCACGCTGGACACGATCAGGCTGTAGATCGTGCTGCCCGGCGCGACCGGCAGCAGTTCCACGCTCATCTTGTCCAGGTACGGCCGGTAGGTGCCGTCCGGGTCGCTGTAGTACATGTAGCCCAGTTCGGTGCTGCCGAACAGGTCCACGATGGGGCAGTCGAACACCAGCTCCAGGTACCGCCGCACGTTCACCGGGGTGTACTCGTAGGCGTGCACGATGCTGGCGGGCTTGGGGAACCGGTCCCACAGGTCCCACTCGGTGACCTTCCTGGCCAGGTGGGCCAGGTGGTAGCTGGAACAGTCCAGGTGGTACCAGCCCTGCGGATGTGCCTGCTGTACAAGGGAGATCTCCGACAGCATGCGCTCGACGTCGGCGCGCTGCCACAGCTGTGGGTCCAGGTGCAGGTTGAGGTACGTCGTGCGCTCGTCCAGCCGCCGGTCCGCCAGGCTGGGCACCGGCTGCGGCTGCCCGCCGTGCTTGGCCGCGTTGACCCGCGCCACGTGTTCGGTGGCCAGCACGGTGGTGATCGACACGCGCTGGCAGTCCGCCGCCCAGGTGCGGCTCAGCTCGGGGTGCTCGCTCCACAGCCGGTAGTAGGACTTCAGCAGGAAGTACGGCGGCCGGATGATCTGCATCCGGGCGTGGTTGGTCCCGGTGGACAGCACGAACTCGGCCTGTCCCGTGCGCAGGGCCTCAGCCAGCTGCGGGGTCATCCAGTTGTCCGGGAAGCCCCGCGCGATCTCCGTCTTCTCCAGCACGGGGAAGTGGCCCCGGCGCACCGAGTCTCGGTAGATCGGGATCTGGCTGACCTGCTCGACCATCTCAGCGGTCGGTTGACCGTCCATGGACCTCGTTCCCCAGGTGGTGGTGGGGCGGGGTGGGCACCGGCCCACCCCGCCCTCGGGTCAGCGGCTGATGCAGCCGGTCTTCGCCCGGGAGATACAGCCGTCCTTGCCCGAGCCGTTGGCGGAGTTCGCCGCGACCCACTGGGACCAGTTGCCGTCCTGGGCGATCTTCTTGATCAGCTGCTCCATGCCGAACCTCCTGGGATGGTGATCTACGGACGCCTCCGACAGTAAAGGCATGGCAAAGCAAGGGTCAAGGCGTCGATCGGACCGATTGGCCTCGTGACCTGGTATTATGACTTCAGTGGTGAGTGAAAATATTCTCGTACTCGACGGCGGGCTGTCCAACCAGTTGGTGGCCGGCGGACACGACCTGTCCGACCACCTGTGGTCGGCGCGGCTGCTGCGGGACGAGCCCGCGGCGATCGAGGCCGCGCACCTGGCCTACTTCCGTGCCGGGGCCGACGTGGCCACCACTGCCAGCTACCAGGCCAGCTTCGAGGGCTTCGCGCGCAGCGGCCTGGACCGTGCCCGGGCCGAGGAGTTGTTGCGGCGCAGCGTGGAACTGGCCCGCAGTGCCGCCGACAAGTCCGAAGTGGACCGTCAACTGCTGGTGGCGGCCTCGGTGGGGCCGTACGGGGCGGTGCTCGCCGACGGCTCGGAGTACCGGGGCCGGTACGGGCTGAGCGTGGCCGAACTGGCCGAGTTCCACCGGCCCCGCGTGCGGGCTCTCGCCGCTGCCGGGCCGGATCTGCTTGCGCTGGAGACGATCCCCGACGTGGACGAGGCCCGCGCCCTGCTGTCGGTGGTCGGCGGACTGGGGGTGCCGGTCTGGCTGTCGTTCAGCGCGCGAGGTGCCCACACCTGCGCCGGTCAGCCGTTGGCCGAGGCGTTCGCGCTGGCCCGTGAGGTCGACGAGGTGATCGCCGTGGGTGTCAACTGCTGCGAGCCCGCCGATGTCGACCGCGCCGTGCCGCTGGCCGCCGAGGTCTCCGGCAAGCCGGTGGTGGTCTACCCCAACAGCGGGGAGCGCTGGGACGGGTCATGGCGGGGGAGTCGCACCTTCGACCCCGCCCGGGTCAGCGCCTGGCTCGCCGCCGGGGCACGACTGGTCGGCGGCTGCTGCCGGGTCGGGCCCGAGCAGATCGCCGAGGTGGCGCGGGTGGTGCGGGGGTGAGGCCCGCCGAGACGGCTCGGCGGGCCCCCGCTCACAGCGACTGCTCCAGGCGGTTGGCCAGGAGCTTGACGAAGCGCGACGGGTCACCGAGTTCGCCGCCCTCGGCGAGCAGGGCCATGCCGTAGATCAGCTCGGCCGTCTCGGGCAGCCGCTCGTCCTCGGGGTGCTCGGCGTGCGCCGCGCGCAGGCCCGCCACCAGCGGGTGCCCCGGGTTGAGCTCCAGGATGCGCTTGATCTGCGGCAGCTGCTGACCCATCGCCCGGTACATCTTCTCCAGGGTGGGCGTCATGTCGTGGCTGTCGCCGACGATGCAGGCCGGGGAGGTGGTCAGCCGCGAGGACAGCCGCACCTCCTTGACGTGCTCCTCCAGTGCGCTGCCCATCCAGGTCAGCAGCCCGGCGAACTCCGCCTTCTGCTCCTCGTCCTGGTTCTCGTCCAGGTCCACCTGGCCCTTGGCGATGGACTGGAACTGCTTGCCCTCGAAGCCGGGGACCGCGTCCACCCACATCTCGTCGATCGGGTCGGTGAGCACCAGCACCTCGAAACCCTTGGCCTGGAAGGCTTCCAGGTGCGGGGAGTTCTCGATGGCGGTGCGCGACTCGCCGGTGAGGTAGTAGATGTGCTCCTGGCCCTCCTTCATCCGCTCCACGTACTGGGCCAGCCTGGTGGGCTTGTCCGCGTCGTGGGTGGACTCGAAGGAGCAGATCTCCAGGATCGCCTCCCGGTTGTCGAAGTCGTCGAGCAGGCCTTCCTTGACCGCCCGGCCGAACTCCTTCCAGAAGGTCCCGTACTTCTCCGCGTCCAGGGACTTCACCGTGGACAGCACCCTCTTGACCAGGCGCTTGCGGATCAGCTGGATCTGCCTGTCCTGCTGGAGGATCTCCCGCGAGACGTTCAGCGACAGGTCCGCGGCGTCCACCACGCCCTTGACGAAGCGCAGGTACTCCGGCATCAGCGCTTCGCAGTCGTCCATGATGAACACGCGCTTGACGTAGAGCTGCACCCCGCGCTTGCGCTCGCGCATGAACAGGTCCATCGGCGCCCGCGAGGGGATGAACAGCAGCGCCTGGTACTCGAACGTACCCTCAGCCTGGAAACGCACCGTCTCCAGCGGGTCGTTCCAGTCGTGGCTGATGTGCTTGTAGAACTCGGTGTACTCCTGCTCGGTGACCTCGCTGGAGGCGCGTGCCCACAGCGCCTTCATCGAGTTGACCGTCTCCACGGTCGGCTCGGCGCCCTCCTCGGTGGGCTCCGCCGCCATCCGGATCGGCCAGGTGAGGAAGTCCGAGTAGCGCTTGACGATCTCGCGGACCTTCGCCGCCGAGGTGTAGTCGAACAGTTGGTCCTCGGCGTCGACCGGCTTGAGGTGCAGGGTGACCGCGGTGCCCTGCGGGGCGTCCGCCACCGGCTCGATCGTGTAGGTGCCCGCGCCCTCCGACTCCCAGCGCACGCCCTCGTCCGAACCCGCCTTGCGGGTCACCAGCGTCACCTTGTCGGCCACCATGAAGCTCGCGTAGAAGCCCACGCCGAACTGGCCGATCAGCTCCTGCGAGGCCGCCGCGTCCTGCGACTCCTTGAGCTTGCGCAGGAACTCCGCGGTGCCCGACTTGGCGATCGTGCCGATCAGGCTGATGACCTCGTCCCGGCTCATGCCGATGCCGTTGTCCCGCACCGTCAGTGTGCGCTGCTCGCTGTCGATTTCGATCGCCACGTGCAGGTCCGAGGTGTCGGCCTGCAACTCCTTGTCGCGGAACGCCTCCAGCCGCAACTTGTCCAGTGCGTCCGAGGCGTTGGACACCAGCTCGCGCAGGAAGGTGTCCTTGTTCGAGTAGATCGAGTGGATCATCAGCTGCAACAGCTGACGGGCCTCGGACTGGAACTCCAGGGTTTCGATCGGCGCGGTCACGTGCTTCCTTTCCAGCTGTCTCCCCACGACTGCCGACCGATCTTACCGGACGGGCCGGCCCCGAATCCTCGAAGCCCGCACATTGCCCGCCGTCAAATCGGCGGGCCCGGACAGAATTGTTCTTGTCTTCGTTTGAGCCAGTTCGGCGGGGTGAATTCCGGTCGCCCGTTGGTGATTCGTACTGTCCAGCCGCTGTGGTGGACCAGTCTGTGGTGCATTCCGCAGAGCAGCACCAGGTTGGCCAGCGCCGTCTCTCCTCCGTTCGCCCAGTGGGTGATGTGGTGCGCGTGGCAGGTGCTGGGCCTGCGCCTGCATCCCGGGAATGCGCAGTGTTTGTCCCTGACGATCAGTGCTCGTCGGAGGTGAGGCGGCACGGTGTAGCTGATCCGCCCGATATCGAGCGGTTCGGAGTTGCTGCCCAGTATCACTGGGAGGACCTTCGCGTCACAGGCCAGTCGGCGGATCGCTGACGGGGCGAGTTCGGCGCTGCCGAGCCCGTTCTGGAGTGTTGTCAGCGGGATCGTCACCGCGATGTGCGGGCGTTCCCCACCCTCCGTCGGCGTGGTGCTGGTTTCCAGCAGTTCCGCGAACGCGTCCCCTTGCCGTTCGGGCAGGGTTCGTGTGTCGCTGGCGTCGTGTGGTTTCGCCAGCGGGCTGAGGACTGCCCCCAGCAGTGCGCCGGTCTCCGCGTCTAGGCGCCCGTGGAACCGTACTGATCCGTCCCGCCGTGTGTCGTAGCGGAACTCACGTCGGGGATGGGTGAGTTCGTCCTCGCTCGGTAGCGCCCCGTCGGGGTCCAGCCGGTTGACGATCTCCCGGCCCAGTGGCACCAGGTTGGAGGCGTCCAGTGTCTGGGCGGCTGCTGCCAGGACCTCCACCGCGTGTCCGCGCTCGGTCTGATCCACGTGTGGCGGCAACTCCCGCAGCACCCGGTTGATCACCGACAACTGCTCCGGCTCAAGTGGAACTGCCACCGGAACGCCCGCGTGCGCGATCCGCTGCCTGGCTTCCTTCTTGCTCACGCAGAGCACCCCGCGCAGCAACTCTGCCAGGTTCGGATACCCCACCCGCTCCGCCACACCCCGCGCTTCGGCCTCTGCGACCAACCCCAACACCTTCGCATAGGCTTGCCGCAGAACCACTTCCGCGTCCTGCAACTCACCCAACAGCTCCGCGTCCCCCAACCGCCACAACCCTGCGGCAGGCTGAGTCTCCACGAATGCTGTCATACCAACAATTCTACTCCACTATTCGCACCAAAACCGTTGCCCGCCAATGGCTAACCATGTGGGTGACCAACCCGGGGTTGGTTTTGTGTGGGTAGCGGCGGCCTTACGCTGGCTGGCGAAATCGGGGCTGCCTGCACGCCCCGACTACCCCGATTAGGGCCGCCGCGAGGGACCCGCACCAAACCAACCCACGTCACCAGCCCGGCAACACCCCGCACGCCGGGACTCGCGCCCCCCACACCGGGACTCACGCTCCTCAGCCCGGGGCTCACCGACCTGAGCCCGGGACTCGCGCTCTGGAGCCCGGGACTCACCGACCTGAGAGCGGGACTCGCGTGCCGGAGCCCGGGACTCGCGCCCCCCACGCCGGGACTCGCGCTCTGGAGCCCGGGACTCACCGACCTGAGAGCGGGACTCGCGTGCCGGAGCCCGGGACTCGCGCCCCCCACGCCGGGACTCGCGCTCTGGAGCCCGGGACTCACCGACCTGAGAGCGGGACTCGCGTGCCGGAGCCCGGGACTCGCGCCCCCCACGCCGGGACTCGCGCTCTGGAGCCCGGGACTCACCGACCTGAGAGCGGGACTCGCGTGCCGGAGCCCGGGACTCGCGCCCCCCACGCCGGGACTCGCGCTCTGGAGCCCGGGACTCACCCACCTGAGAGCGGGACTCGCGCCCCTCAGACCGGGACTCGCGCTCCCCAGCCCGGGACTCACGCCCCCACACCGGAACACACCAACCCCCAACACACCACCCCCCAACCCCCAACACACCACCTCGGAACCCCCAACACACCACCCCGCAACGTCGAACACACCACCCCGCAACGTCGAACACACCGCCCGCAACGTCCGACACACCACCCCGCAACGTCCGACACGCGCCGCATCCCCAACCCCGCCGCACCCCGTCAACCCCTCACCCCCACCTCACCCCGTCACCCTCACCCCGTCACCCTCACCCCCACCCGGCCCCCCGCTGGCTCACCCGCCTCGCGGCTGCCGTACTGGCGGAAGGTCGCCAGCGCCTCCTGCCAGGTCGTCTCGGCGGCGGCGCTGTCGCCCGCCAGCGCCTGGGCGCTGGCCACGTCGCGCAGGGTGCGGGCCCGCCACAGTGGCAGGTCCAGTCCGCTCCACCACTGCACGGCGCGGTCGAGGTAGTCCAGCGCGGCCTCGGCCCGCCCGTCGGCCAGTTCGCGCTCGCCGAGGGTGCGCAGCATCAGTGCCTGCCCGAACCCGTCCTGCACCTCGTGGCAGGTCCGCAGGCAGTCGGTGAGCCAGTCGAGCACCTGGGCGCCGCGTCCCTGCCGGATCAGCACCTTGGACAGGGACTGCGTGGCGTAGGCGAGCATGTGCTGGTCGCCGATCTCGCTCATCATGCGGCGGGCCAGCACGCAGTCGCGCTCGGCGAGGTCGAGTTCGCCGAGGGCGCGGTGGATGATCCCGGTGGAGCGGATCGCCAGCGCCTGCCCGTACCGGTCGTCCAGGTCCTGGTACGCGGCGACGGCCCGCTCGCACTCCTGGGCGGCGGCGGGCAGGCGCCCCAGCTCGGTGAGGATCATGGCCCTGCCGTGCACCGCGCGGGCACTGAGCTGCGGGTCGCCCAGTGAGCTCAGCACGGGGGTCAGTTCGTCCAGTGTGGACAGTGCGGGGCGCAGTCTGCCCCACTCCCGCTGCGCGCTGCACAACTTCAGCTGGGCCACGGCGCGGCCGTAGTCGTCCCCGGTCTCCCGGTAGATCGTCCGCGCGCGGTCCAGGTAGTCCACGGCCTCGTCGAGCCGGTCCTGCTCGAAGCGCAGGTTGCCCAGCCCCACCAGCAGGGAGGCCTCGCTGGCACGGTCCCCGCTGCGGTGCGCGGCGTCCAGTGCCGCCGAGTGCGTGTGCCACCACTGGCTGAAGTGGTTGCGCACGGAGAACGCGGAGGAGGACAGGGTGGCGGCCAGCGTGGCCGCCGCGGTGACCAGCCCCAGCTCCGAGGCGCGTTCCACCAGGCCGACGAGCACCGAGCCCTCGGCGTCCAGCCAGGCGGTCGGGTTGGTGAGCAGCCTGCGCGTGACCTCCTCGCCCAGCGGCGGCTGCCCCAGGTGACGGGTCAGCTCCGGCGCGGTCCCGCGGGGCATGTGGTGGGTGGCGAACTCCACCAGCGCCGCGGCGTACCGCGTGCAGCGCTCCACCGCCTCGGGTTCGGGCTCGGCCTGCTCACGGCAGAACTCCCGGGTCAGGTCGTGCAGGGTGTACCGGACCGCTCCGGTGCCGTCGGGCGTGGCGGTGTCCAGCAGGGTGGCGTCCACGAGGCGTTCCAGCACCTCGTCGGCGGCCTGCGGCGGCAGGTCCAGCAGCGCGGCGACCAGCCAGCCCGCGAAGTCGGTGACGCCGAGCATGCCGAGTCGGCGCAACGCGATCCGCTCCAGCTCACCCAGTCCCTCGTAGCTGAGCATCAGGCTGCCGCGGACCTCCAGGTCGCCCAGCACCAGCTCGTTGAGCAGGCGGTGCTGCGCGCGCAGCCTGCCCTGCAACTCGGCGAGGGGCCACTGCGGACGGGCGGCCAGCCGTGCGCCGGTGATGCGCACCGCGAGCGGGAGGTGGCCGCACAGCCGCACGATGTCGGCGGCCTGCTCCGGCTGTGCGGCGACCCGCTCCGGTCCGGCCAGCGCGCCGAGCAGGGCCAGCGCCTCGGTGTCGGCGAACACCGGCAGGTCCACGTGCACCGCACCGGCCACCGCGCCCAGCCGTCTTCGGCTGGTGATCAGCACCGCGCAGCCCGCCGCGCCGGGCAGCAGCGGGCGGACCTGCCCCTCGTCGGCCGCGTCGTCCAGCACCACCAGTGCCCGGCGGCCCGCCAGCAGGGAACGGAACAGGGCCGCCCGCTCGTCCAGGCCGGCGGGTACGCCGTCCTCGGGCACACCCAGCGCGTGCAGGAACCGGCCGAGCACGGCGCTGGGCTGCTGCGGGCTCGCGGTGGCCCCGCGCAGGTTGACGTAGAACTGGCCGCCGTCGAAGTGCTGCCGCACCCGGTGGCAGACCCGGATGGCCAGCGCGCTCTTGCCCGAGCCCGGCTTGCCCGCGACGGCCGCCACGGCGATCGTGCCCTGCTCGGCGAGCAGGTGCGCGGCCAGCCTGGTGATCTCCTCCTCGCGGCCGGTGAAGTCGGAGATGTCGGGTGGCAGCTGGGCCGGTGCGGGCGCGTTGTGCCGCGGCTCCACCCGCCGGGGGCCGTCGCCGCGCAGCACCTGGGCGTGCACGGCCCGCAACTCCGCGCCCGGCTCGATGCCCAGTTCCTCGACCAGCAGCCGGCGGATCTGCTCGTAGCAGCGCAGCGCCTCGGCCTTGCGGCCCGCCTGGTGCAGCGCCAGGACCAGTTGCCCGCGCAGGCGTTCCCGCAGCGGGTGCTCGGCGACCTGGGCGGTCAGCTCGGCGACCAGCTCCGCGCCCTCGCCCAGGGCCAGTCGGGCGTCGGCCAGGTCCTCCGAAACGGCCAACCTGGTCTCCGCCAAACGGTCCCGTTCAGCGACGGCCCACTCGCCGTCCACGTCCAGCAGGGCCGTGCCACGCCACAGCTCCAGCGCGGCGAGCAACTCCTCGGCGGCCTGCTGGAACCGCTCCTCGGCCAGCGCCGACCTGCCGCTGGCCACGCGCGCGGCGAACACCTGAAGGTCGACCCGCGCCGCCTCGGCGACCAGCAGGTACCCGGCTGACCTGCGCACGACCAGTTCGCCGCCCAGCGCCGAGCGCACCGCGGAGACCAGGCTGTGCAACCGGGCCCTCGGGTCCGACGGCGGATCAGCCCCCCACAGCGCGGAGATCAACGCCTCCGCCGACACCACCCGTCCCGCGTTGACCGCGAGCACGGCCACCAACGCCTTGGGCTTGCGCCCGGTGATCGGTACTTCCACACCGTTCCGCAGGGCCAGTACCGGCCCCAACACGCACACGTCCACACGATCCCCCTCCCCCCGAACAGGAGCTTGGCCAGCGTTCCTTCCGCTGTCAAGGAGATCCACGCAGGCGGTGCACAGGAATCGAGCAGGAATCGGGAAGGTCGGGCACCGAGGCTGCGGGCATGAACGTGACACGAACAACCAGAGGGCGGGGGCACCGTGCCAGACGCGTGCTCACCGGCCTGCTCGCCACGGCGGGTCTGCTGGTGAGCGGGTTGAGCCTCGGTACGGCCCCGGCCACCGCCAGCTCGGTCGGCGGCCAGATCACCAGGGACGAGGTCCTCTCCCGGGCCCAGGACTGGATCAACGAGCACGTCCCGTACAGCCAGAGCCGTTCCTGGACCGATGCCAACGGTACCTACCGCCAGGACTGCTCGGGCTACGTCTCGATGGCCTGGCACCTGCCCAAGCTGCCCGGCGGTGGGGACTACAGCACCGCCACGATCACCCAGGTCACCAACACGATCGCGCGCGGTGACCTGAAGCCGGGCGATGCCCTGTGGCGGCGGGACTCCAGCGTGCAGCACATCGGCCTGTTCATCGCCTGGGCGGACGCCGCCCACACCAGCCCGGTCGTGCGCCAGGAGCCCGAGGACGGCAAGTTCGCCGAGCAGGTCACCTGGTCCGCTTCCTATGCCAACACCTTCACTCCGGTGCGGTACAAGAACATCGTGGACGGGGCGGCCCCCAGCGACCCGCTGCCGGGTTCCGCGTCCTACCGGTACAACAACCAGCAGCTGTCCTTCGCGCGTGGCGCCGACGGCAGCCTCCAGCACTACTGGTGGATTCCCGGTGAGGGCACCCGGCACGACTCCTGGGGCGGCCAGATCGTCGGCCAGCCCACCGGCTTCGTCTACGGCAACCAGCAGCACGTCTTCGCCCGGGGCGTCAACGGCACGTTGCAGCACTGGTGGTGGATCGATGACGGCTCAGGCGTGCACTTCGCCGACTGGGGCGGGGAACTGACCTCCGACCCGACGGCTGTGGTGTGGGGCGATCAGCAGCACATCTTCGCGCGGTCGAAGAAGGGCACGCTGGAGCACTGGTGGTGGACCCCGCAGGACGGGCTGCACATCGCCGACTGGGGCGGGGAACTGGCCGGTCGGCCCACCGCGATCTCCTACGGCAACCAGCAGCTGATCTTCGCCCGTGGTTCGGACAACCAGTTGCACCACTGGTGGTGGATCAACGACGGTTCCGGGCTGCACTACGACTCCTGGGGCGGCTCGCTGGACGGGGACCCGGCCGCGATGGTCTGGCAGAACCAGCAGTTGGTGTTCGCCCGCGGCACCGACGGCACGTTGCAGCACTACTGGTGGATGCCCGAGTCGGGGCTGCACCACGACTCCTGGGGCGGTCAGATCGTTGGCAGGCCCGCGGTGATGGTGTGGGACAACCAGCAGTTGGTGTTCGCCCGCGGTACCGACGGCAGTCTCCAGCACTACTGGTGGATCTCCGGTGAGGGCACCCGGCACGACTCCTGGGGTGGCAAGCTGACCGACGACCCCTCGGCCTTCGCCTACGACAACCAGCAGCACGTGTTCGCCAAGACCACTGACAACTCGCTGTTCCACTGGTGGTGGATCAACGACGGTCAGGGCACGCACACCATCAGTTGGGGCGGGAGCCTGGGATGAGGACCACGAGACTGATCGCCGCCGCGTCGAGCCTGCTGGCCACCGCGGCCCTGTTGGCCGGTGGGCAGACCGCGAGCGCGCAGCCGGACGCCGTCCGGGTGCCCGCGGGCGTGGCCAAGCCCGCGAACTGCTCGTCCATTCCGCCGGACCGCGACCTCAACGTCACCACCACGGTGCACCAGGTGGGTCTGGACCTCGGGGTGTCGGACAAGGTGATGCTGGCCGGGTTCGAGACCGGCTGGGTCGAGTCGCACATGAACAACCTCAGCTGCGGGGACCGCGACTCGCTTGGCGTGTTCCAGCAGCGGCCGAGCCAGGGCTGGGGAACGCCCGCGCAGATCATGGATGTGCGTTACGCGGCAACGCAGTTCTTCACCCGCGCGATCAACAGCGAGCGCAACCACCCGGGGTACTCGGCCGACCAGATCGCCTGGGACGTGCAGCGTTCCTGCTGCCCGGCGGCCTACGCCAACGCGCTGGGCAAGGCGCAGTCCATGCTGGCCGAGGTGGCCGGTTCCGGACCGAGCAACTCCGACGGCATCGGCGGGGCCAGGGCGTACAAGTGGGGCGACCAGCAGCTGATCTTCAGCCGTGGCACCGACGGCGCGCTGCACCACTGGTACTGGATTCCCGGTCAGGGCACCAGGTCCGACTCCTGGGCCGGTACGGTCGTCGGTGAGCCCACCGGGTTCGCCTACGGCAACCAGGAGCACGTCTTCGCCCGTGGCCCGAACAACACGCTGCTGCACTGGTGGTGGATCGACGACGGTTCGGGCCTGCACTTCGCCGACTGGGGCGGGCAGGCCTTCAGCGACCCCACGGCGTTCGTGTGGAACGGTCAGCAGCACATCTTCGCGAAGAACTCGGCCGGCCAGTTGTTCCACTGGTTCTGGGATCCGACCGACCTCCAGGTGCACACGGTCAACTGGAACGGGGCACCCGCGCCCTTCGTGGGCAACCTGTCCTCGTTCGCGTACAAGAACCAGCAGCACGTGTTCGCGCGCGGTCCGAACAACACGCTGTACCACTGGTGGTGGGACCAGTCCACCGGCAAGGTCAACTTCGCGGACTGGGGCGGGCAGGCCTTCAGTGACCCGACGACCTTCGTGTGGAACGGTCAGCAGCACATCTTCGCGAAGAACTCGGCCGGCCAGTTGTTCCACTGGTTCTGGGATCCGACCGACCTCCAGGTGCACACGGTCAACTGGAACGGGGCGCCGGGCACGTTCGTCGGCACTCCGTTCGGGTACTCCTTCGGCAACCAGCAGCACGTGGTGGCCCGTGGCCCGAACAACACCCTGTACCACTGGTGGTGGGACCAGGGCACCGGCAAGGTGACCTTCGCCGACTGGGGCGGGCAGGCCTACAGCGACCCGGTGGCCTTCGTCTACGGCGACCAGCAGCAGATCTTCGCCACATCCAGCAAGAACACGCTCTACCACTGGTGGTGGACCCCGCAGGAGGGCGGCCTGCAGAACGACTGGGGCGGTAACGCGTCCTGAGTGGACAGACGGGTCGAGGCGGTTCCCGAGCGCGGGAGCCGCCTCGACCCAATGTTCTGGGAGCGCTTCCAGAACCGCGCTGGCGGCCGGTTCCGGGCTGGACGAGGTCGAGGCGGTACTAAGCTGAGCGGGCTGTGGTACTCGAGGGTGACGCGGGGCAACGCATTGCCGGAGTAGGGGAGTCCGTGGTCGAGCAGAGCCGGGAGATGCCGACCCTGGACGAGGTCGCCAGGGTCGCCGGGGTGTCCCGGTCCACGGCCTCGCGGGCCATCAACGGGCAGGTCTACGTCAGTGCCAAGGCCCGCGAGGCGGTGACCAACGCGGTGGCCAGCCTGGGCTACAGCCCGAACCTGCTGGCCCGCTCGCTGGCGACCAAGCGCACCAACTCGATCGCGCTGGTGCTGTCCGAGCGCGGGGACACCGTGCTGGCGGACCCGTTCTTCGCGCGGGTGCTGCGCGGGGTGCACGCGGGCCTGTCCGGCAGCGGCATGCAACTGGTGCTGCTGATGGCCCAGGACGAGCAGGCCCAGGGCGAGCTGGGGCAGTACCTGTGCGCGGGGCATGTGGACGGGGCGCTGGTGGTCAGCCTGCACGGGGACGACCCGCTGCCCGACCAGCTCGCGAGCTCCGGCCTGCCCGTGGTGCTGCTGGGCAGGCCGCTGGCGAAGGTGGACGTGCCGTACGTGGACGCCGACAACTCCACCGGCGGGGAGCTCGCGGCGGCACACCTGGTCGAGCGCGGGCGGCGGCACATCGCCACGATCGCCGGACCGCGCGACATGGCCGCGGGCATCGACCGGCTCTCCGGCTGGCGGCGCGGCATGACGGCCGCCAAGCGCAGGCCCGCGGGCGTCGTGCACGCCGACTTCACCGCGGCCGGTGGCGCCGCGGCGATGCGCGAGTTGCTGGCGGCGCACCCCGAGGTGGACGGGGTGTTCGCCGCCTCCGACCTGATGGCCGTGGGCGCCATGCAGGTGCTGCGCGAGGCCGGTCGGCGCATCCCGCAGGACGTGGCCGTGGTCGGCTTCGACGACTCCGAGCTGGCCGAGACTGCGGTGCCCCCGTTGACCAGTGTGCGCCAGCCGATCGAGGAGATGGGCAGGGCCATCACCCTGCGGCTGATCGCGCAGATCAACGCCGTGGCCGACCAGCCGTCCTCGGTGCTGCTGCCGACCGAACTGGTCCCCCGCGAGAGCAGCTGAGTCAGCGCAGCAGTAGCACGGCCAGCTCGTCGAGCAGTTCGCTCACGCGGTCGGGCGTGGCGCGGGTCAGGGTGCGCGAGAGTCTACGGCCGACCGCTGCCCGGCCCGTCCCGCAGCGGCTTCGTCACCGCGACCCGCATATCGCGCTAATCGGCGGACTTCACGTTTAAAACCAGATCCGTGGGCGCCCCGACTGTTTCGTGACCGGTGATTAGCGCGCATTGACAAACTCCTCGTGCACGGTTGTGCCCGCGAATTGGCTGCCATTACGGTCGGCTGCGCTGGTGGACCGATCTCAATGACGAGGAGGAATCGACAGTGGCAGCGATCACGCGCCGGGCGAGGAGCAGGAATGCGACCAGAGCTGGAGTGCTCACCGCCGTCACGGCTGTCGCACTGGGGGTTTTCGGAGCGGGAATGGCCGCGGCGGCTGACAAGTCGCTGACCTTCAAGGGCGCATTCCCGCTCATCGGTCAGCAGAGCGTGCACACCGTGGTGCACGTGAACATCCCGGCCAAGGCCACGCCCGGTCAGGCCCTCACGGTGCCCTTCAGCATCGATGTGGACGCGGGCAAGGCGGCCGGTGACGGGCTGCGCCTGGTCGGGGCCAAGAACGTCGCCGGGACGATCAAGTCCTCGGTGACGCTCAAGGCCTCGGACGGCAGGACCGTGCCGCTGCCGATCGAGCTGCCGATCCCGAAGACCGCGGTGCCGCCGCAGGGGGCGCTGACCTTCGCGGCCAAGGGCTCGGTGCGGTTCACCGTGCCCAAGGGCGTGGCGGCCGGTGCCGCGAAGACCTCGGTGGACGCGACGGCCACCACCCACGTGGTGACCGACAGCTCGCTGGGCCAGTTCGACGTCAAGCTCACGCTCGACCCCGCTGGCCAGGACACCGTCCTGGGCAGCACGCAGGTCGGCTGATCCACCCTCCCGGTGCGGGGCGGGCACGTCCCGCACCGGGACCCTCCACTGAGGACTCAACCCATGACCGAGCGCGGCGCACATCCCAAGGTTCCTTTGGTGCGCAAGCAATTCCTGCGGGCCGTGCGCTCGCTGTTCTCCCCGCTGCTGCCCGACGACTACCTGGAGCTGATCAACCCGCTGTGGTCCACCCGCGAGCTGCGCGGACGGGTGGAGCGGATCGAACGGGAGACCTCGGACACCGTGACGGTGCTGATCCGGCCCGGGTTCGCCTGGCAGGGCCACCGACCCGGCCAGTACCTGCGCATCGGCGTGGTCATCGACGGGGTGCACCACTGGCGGGCCTACTCGCTGACCTCCGACCCCGACCGCGCCGACGGCCTGATCAGCGTGACGCCGAAGCTGGTCGAGGGCGGCAAGGTCTCCCCGTACCTGGTGCGCCGCCTCGCGCTGGGCTCGGTCGTGCGGCTGGGCCGCGCCGAGGGCACGTTCACCCTGCCCGAGCGCGTGCCGCCCAAGCTGCTGTTCGTCAGCGCGGGCAGCGGCATCACGCCGATCATGAGCATGGTGCGCAGCCTCGCCGACCACGGGCAGCTGCGCGACGTGGTGCACCTGCACTCGGCGCGCACCGAGCAGGACGTGATCTTCCGACCTGACCTGGCGGACCTGGACCGTCGCCACGAGGGCTACCGGCTGCACCTCCAGCTGACCGCGGAGCACGGCCGGATGTCCCCGGCGGACCTGGACGAGCTGTGCCCGGACTGGCGTGAGCGGGAGGCGTTCTGCTCCGGACCCGGCGAGTTCCTGGACCAGCTCACCAGCCACTTCGAGCGCGAGGGCAAGCGGGAACGCCTGCACCTGGAGCGGTTCCAGCCCAGGATCCTCGGCGGTGAGGTCGAGCCGGGCAGTGGTGGCCCGGTGCGGTTCCTCAAGGGCGGCAGGAACACCGAGTGCGACGGGCGCACGCCCATCCTGGTCGCCGGTGAGCGGGCCGGACTGGAACTGGCCTACGGCTGCCGCATCGGCATCTGCTTCACCTGCGTGGGCCGACTGCGCTCGGGCCGCGTCCGCGACCTGCGCACCGGCGAGGTGTCGGGCAGCACGGGGGAGCTGGTGCGCACCTGCGTCAGCACCGCCGAGGGCCCCGTCGAGATCGAACTCTGAGAGCGAGCCACACCATGACCCAGTCCCAGATCCCGAGCCCGATCGCGCACCTGAGCGCCGAGCAGGTCGAGCAGCTCGGCCGCGAGCTCGACGCCGTGCACGCCGAGGTGTTCGCCGACCTGGGCGACCGGGACCGCCGCTACATCAAGGCGGTCATCGCCGTGCAGCGCCAGCTGGCCGTGGCCGGGCGCGTGCTGCTGCTGGGCTCCCGGTTCCGGCCCGCCTGGCTCGCGGGCACCGCCTGCCTGGGGGTGGCCAAGATCCTGGAGAACATGGAGATCGGCCACAACGTGCTGCACGGGCAGTGGGACTGGATGAACGACCCGTACATCCACTCCTCGACCTGGGACTGGGACACCGCCTCCACCGCCGAGGCGTGGAAGCACTCGCACAACTACGTGCACCACACGTTCACCAACATCCGCGGCAAGGACAAGGACCTCGGCTACGAGATCATGCGGATCGACCCGCACCAGCCCTGGCACCCGGTGTACCTGTTGCAACCGTTCTACAACCTGCTGCTGATGGCCCTGTTCGAGTGGGGCGTGGCCCTGCACGACCTGGACCTGGAGGCGATCCGCGCGGGGGAGAAGCCGGTTCCCCAGGTGGTCGAGGAGCTCAAGGGCATCTCGGGCAAGGCCCGCGACCAGGTGGTCAAGGACTACCTGGGCTGGCCCGCGATCAGTGCGCTGGCAACGGGTCTGGTCGGGCTGGTGGCCTACCGGGCGCGGGGTCGCACCGGCGTGCTCGGCGCCGCGGCCCGGCTGGCCCGGCGAACCTTCGTCAGCACCGCCGTGGCCAATGCCGCCGCCAACGTGGTGCGCAACGTGTGGGCGCACGGCATCATCTTCTGCGGCCACTTCCCCGACCAGACCTACACCTTCAGCGAGGAGGAGGCCCGCGACGAGAGCCGTGGCGGCTGGTACGCGCGCCAGCTGGTGGGCGCGGCCAACATCGAGGGCGGCCCGCTGTTCCACGTGCTCAGCGGCAACCTCGGCTACCAGGTGGAGCACCACCTGTTCCCGGACATGCCCAGCACCCGGTACGCGCAGATCGCCCCCAAGATCAAGGACATCTGCGAGCGCTACGGGCTGCCGTACAACTCCGGGCCGCTGCTCAGGCAGTGGGGCATGGTGCAGCGCACGATCCTGCGCCTGGCGTTCCCCGGCGGCAAGCCGCGCCCGAAGCCCGGGCCGTACCGGGGCGGTGACCGGCCGGTGGTGAGCAGTCCCGAACCGGTTCTTGTTGACCGCTGAGCAGGTTCACGAGGCGGCCTTGCCCGGGGGACCGGCCCGGCCTAGGGTCCGGCCACAGTGATCACACGGTGGAACGGGGCGGGAATGCTTACCAGTTACCAGGAATCCGTCGCGGGGGCCTTCGACCGCTCGGCCGAGAGCTACGACGCGGTCGGCGTGGAGTTCTTCCAGGTGTTCGCGCGGCAGCTGTTGGACGATCTCGTTGTGCGCCAAGGGGATCGTGTGCTCGACGTGGGCTGTGGCCGCGGCGCCGTGCTGTTCCCGGCCGCCGAACTGGTGGGGCCGAACGGGTCGGTGACCGGGATCGACCTGTCCGAGGGCATGGTGCGGCACACCCTCGCGGAGATCGAGGGCCGGGGGCTGTCCAACGTCACGGCCCAGGTGATGGACGCGCAGCGGCCCGCGCTGCCCGGCGGCGCGTTCACCGCGGTGCTGGCCTCCTGCGTGGTGTTCTTCCTGCCCGACCCGCTCGCGGGCATGCGCGCCTGGCACGACCTGCTCGCGCCCCGCGGGCGGATCGGCATGACCACCTTCGCCTCCGGCGACCCGAGGTGGGCTGCCGTGGAGCAGGTCTTCGCGCCGTTCGTGCCGCCGAGCACCCTGTGGGCGCTGGCCGCGGCGGCACAGACCTTCGGCAGCACCGAGTCCTTCGAGCGGGCCGTGGCCGCCGCGGGGTTCGCGGGGATCAACTCCGTGGTGCGCGAGCACCCGATCCACTTCGCCGACCGCGAGCAGTGGATCAGGTGGTCCTGGTCGCACGGTCAGCGCATGTTCTGGGAACTGATACCCGAGTCTCAGCAGCGGTCCGTGCGCGAGCAGGTGCTCGAGTGCCTGCGTCCGCTGTGCCGCGAGGACGGCAGCCTGGTGCTGAACCAGGTCGTGCGCTACACCGTGGCACGGCGGGACTGATCACTCCGATGGCGGTTGCCTTCGTGTTGCCGGGGTGTATTTGATCTGCGAGTATCACACTCCGTCACGAATCGAAGGAGCGTTCGATGACCGCTCGGCTCAATCCCTACATCAGCTTCTCCGGGGACGCCCGGCAGGCGATGGAGTTCTACCAGTCCGTCTTCGGCGGCGAGCTCGTGCTGAACACCTTCGGCCAGTACGGGCCGCCGGACTCACCGATCGCGAACCAGATCATGCACGGCATGCTGGAGACCCCCAGCGGGTTCACGCTGATGGCCTCGGACACCCCGCCCGGCATGGAGTTCAAGCCCGGCACCACCATGACCGTGAGCCTGAGCGGGGACAGCGCCGAGGAACTGCGCGGCTACTGGGACCGGCTCTCCGAGGAGGGCTCCGTGTCCGTCCCGCTGGAGAAGCAGATGTGGGGCGACGAGTTCGGGGCCTGCGCCGACAAGTTCGGCGTCTCCTGGATGGTCAACATCGGCCAGCCGCAGAGCTGAAACCCTCTCACTTCCGAGCTGGGCCCGTGACCTGAGCCCCCGTGGTCACGGGCCCTTCCTCTTGCTGCAACGCCCCTTCCGGCCATCACGCGGCTGGCTCCATGGTGTGCGGGTACGTGTCACGCGCACCTGAGGAGCCCTGCATGTCCACCAGAAACCGCGTTGCCGTCCTGCTCGCCGGCGCCGCCGCGATCGGCTGCGCCGCACTGCCCGCCCAAGCCGCCGCCGCGCCCAGCGACGTGCGCGCCAGCATCGCCAAGATCGCGCTCGGCGAGGTCGGCTACGAAGAGGGATCCAACAACTGCAACAAGTACGGCCCCTGCGAGGAGTGGTGCTCGCTGTTCGCCACCTGGGTCTGGAACAAGGCGGGGGACGCCATCCCGCACTACGCCTACACCGGTGACGTCTACGAGTGGGGCGTGCGCAACGGCCGGGCGCACGCCAGCAACACCGGCATGAAGCAGGGCGATGTCGTGTTGTACGGCACCCGGGACAACAGCCTGCACATCGGCGTGGTCGTCTCGGTCGCCAGCAACGGCCAGATCACCACCGTCGAGGGCAACGACCGCAACGCCGTGCGCAAGGACGGGCCCTTCGACCCGACGCACGCCAAGGCCGCCGGGCGGCCCGGCAACATCTACGGCTGGGTCTCGGCCGTGTAGCAGCGCACCGAGGAGGACCCCTGCACGGCTGCCGAAGCCGTGCAGGGGCCAGGGTGCGGGCTCGGTGGTCACCCCTTCAGCCCATTCCGCAGTGCTATGAGGACATAGCCACCTTGGGCTTCTGCTTGGGATATCCGATTCGTCAGGCTGAGTGGTATGACGGCACCGTGGGGAAAACGCGGGGACATGATCGTCCACGAAAGTGAACCGTTCAACGCCGAGCCGACCCCCGCGGCATTGGCGCGGGCGGTGTTGACCAGTACCGACGCGTTCTACGTGCGCAACCACGGTCCAGTGCCGGAACTGGACCCGCGGACGTGGCGACTGTCCGTACGGGGACTGATCGCCCGGCCACTCACGTTGTCGTTGGCGGACCTGCAAAGCAGGTTCGACCACCACCGGGTGATCGCCACCATGCAGTGCGCGGGCAACGGCAGGGCCGGGTTGATGGCGGTGCGCGCCATGCCGGGGCACCCGTGGCAGCGGGGCGCGACCGCCACCGCGACCTGGACCGGGGTCCGGCTCGCCGACGTGCTCACCGCTGCCGGCCTGGACACCACCCGCGGTCACGTTGCCTTCGAAGCCCCTGACATCGCCGTGGACGCCTGCCCGCCGCAGCGTTTCGGTGCTTCCATTCCGCTCGCCAAGGCGATGAGCGACGAGGTACTGCTGGCGTGGCGGATGAACGGCCAACCGTTGCACGCGGTGCACGGCGCGCCTGTCAGGGTGGTGGTGCCCGGCTACATCGGCGCTCGCAGCGTCAAATGGGTGGACCGCGTCACGGTGCGGGAACACCCGTCGCTGAACTACTTCCAGGACGTCGCCTACCGGCTGGCGGGGCAGGCGCTGGGGCCGATCGCGGTGAACTCCGCCATCCTCGCCCCGGACGACGGTGCCACCGTGGCCGCCGGACCGGTCACGATCACCGGATATGCCATGGCCGGCGACGGACGCGGCATCACCCGCGTGGAGGTCAGCCTGGACGGCGGTCGGCAGTGGCACCGGGCGGAGTTGGGGAGCCGACTCAGCCAGTGGGCCTGGCGTCAGTGGAGCATCACCCTCGACCTGCCGCCAGGCGAGGTGGAGGTGACTGCTCGAGCGTGGGACGTCACCGCGGCCACGCAGCCCGAGCACGAAGCACCGCTGTGGAACCCCAAGGGATACGCCAACAACGCCTGGGCGCGCACCCGCTACCTGGTCAAAGCTAGGTGAGCTCGACCGGCACACCGACTCCCAGCCTGCTGCGGTGTCACTCCAGGTCTGGCGGGCCGGTAGTCACCGGTATTGCGCTTGCTGAGCTTGTAGGTGTGATGTCGGTTGGCGATGGACAGGCGATGACCATCGCGGTATGCCCAGGTCATGAGGTATCCACAAGCGAGCCGCCAGGCCCCGGCGCGACGCGCGCTCGAACGCGACGACCAGATGGTAACCGGCTGGATGAAACAGGGGTGGCCCCAGTGATGGTCCTCGAGGACGCTGCGGGATTCTCGCGGACGCCGCCCACTCCTGGGCCTGGCGCGGCCACACGCTGATCGTGCGGGTAACAGGGTCGCTCCCGTCCTAGCTGCGGTGTACCGTGCTGGCCACCGGGCGTTCACTGATCCCGAGGACCTGATCTACGCCGTCTGGCGAGGCTTTACGTCAACTCCAGTACCGCCACGACGTCCTCGACGGCTGCCCAACCGGTACCGGGCTCCTCGGAGAACGCCCGCAGGAGGTACTTCACCGTCTGGACTTCCAGCGCCTTGCCCCGCGCCAGTACGGAGGCCACCAGGTTCGTGATCTGGCTGATCTGCTTGGGGAGGGCCTGGTCCTCTGTTCGCCTCCGGATTCCGTTCCGCATCGGAAGAAGAGAACGGATCGAGAGGGCCATGATCGGGACGAGGCCTTCCGGGCTCGGCTAGGTCTCGTTCCCGCGTGGCTCGCCGGCGTAGGGAATCCACTCGAACCCCTGCGCGAAGGAGTGGAAGCCTGTCGTGGAGCCCAGTGCCAAGCGGGCCTCGCTGGACAGGACCAGACCAGGAAGGCCGCCGACGCGCAGCTCCTCTGACCAGTCCACCCGCAGCTCGTCCAAGTCTACGAACCCCTCCGGGTCCCACCCGACCATCGCGGCCTGATAGCCGTCCAGTCGCTCCAACACTTTGTACAAGCCGTCGCCCAGTGCGGACAGCTGGGCCTTGTTCAGGATGGCGCGCTCGATGCTGCGGTCGTGCGGCAGTCCCCACGACACGCCCATCGGAGCCACCGCCAGCTCCACATAGCCAACTCCCGCATATGAGATGGCATCGCGCAGGAACGGCGGGTGCAACCCGATCAGACGCTCGTCCACCGGGACCGGCCCCATCGTCGCGAGTGAGTCACGGGCTTGCTCGGCAGCGGATCGTTCCACCCCGAAGTTCATCACCAGTTCGAAGATGACCGCCATATCGACACCGGGCTCTCACAAGGTCAGGACCACCGGGCCGAAGACTACCCACTCCCGATCGAGACGCCAGCCCAAGACCGGCCATCGTCGCAGCCTCGGTCTCTTCCCGCCGTCCAGGGAGCAACGGAGCGCTCGTCAAGTCAGCCTTTTGCCGTTGGGCCGGACCTCTTCCTCCCGACAGGGTTGGTATGCCGCACTCGCCCTGGCGCTGGCGCGGTCGGCCAGTGCATGCGCGTCGGGGCAGGCCGAGTTCGGCGTTGCCCGGCCAGTACGAGCCGACCTTCACCCCGGCGGTGTGCGCGGTGGCCGTCGACTTCACGGTGAACCGGCTCACCGACTCCCACACCGCGAGTCCCGCCGACAGGCGCACGAGTCCCGTTCACCAGGGCGTGACTCACGCGCACCAGAGCGGGACTCGCGGGTGGTGTCTTGACAAGGCCTGCGCGAATCTGTTTGTTTGTGACGTATTGCACCCTGCAATGAGCAATTTTGTGCATCGAGGAGGGCGGCATGCGCTCAGCGGTGATCGTCGGGCTCGTGGTCGTGGCGGCGGCGAGCACGGCGCCGGTCGCGGCGGCAGAGCCCCTGGGGCTGACTCGCACGGAGGGCGCCGTGACGGTGGCGGTCCCGCGCAGCGCGGGCGCACCGGGCTACCAGCTGCGGATCAGCACGGCGAGGTTGGGGCTCACGGCGCAGCGGGGCGGGGAGCCGCTGCTGCGCACGGCGCCGGACGCGTTCACCTACGGGGCCGGCGTGGCGACGGCCGTGCGGTCGGTGCAGGTGCGTGGGGACTCGGTGGTGGCGGAGGCGGACAGCAGCACGGGCCGGGCGGTGACGCTGGTGCTGACCCCGCGCGCGGACCGGTTCGACCTGCGCTGGTCGGTGGCGGGCGAGCCGCCGGGGGACCGGGCGGCGCACTTCGAGCTGGCGGCCTCGGGCCAGTGGTACGGCGGGGGCGAGACCAGCGAGGGCAAGGAACAGCCCTACCCGCTGTCGGCGGGCACGGTCAACGAGCCGGAGTTCTCCCCGGCGAGCTACATGATGCAGGAGCCCTACTTCTACACCTCGAAGTCGATCGGCCTGTACGTGCGCACGGCCCAGCCGATGAAGGTCGCGCTGGCGCAGGGCAGGGCCGATCTCACGGTGACCGGTGCGAACGAGTTCTCCAGCACGGTGTTCGTGGAGTCCAGCCGCCGCGCGGTGTACGAGGACTACATCGGCGAGGTGGGCAAGCCGGCCAAGAGCGACGCCACCGACGAGGAGTACCGGCGTCCACTGTGGAACTCGTGGGCGCAGGACTACCGGGACATCACCCAGGACAAGATCCTGCAGTGGGCCGGTGAACTCAAGGCCGCGGGCGTTGCGGGGCACACGATCCAGTTGGACGACAAGTGGGAGTCCAACTACGGCAACATGACCTTCGACGCCACGACCTTCCCCGACCCGAAGAAGATGGTGGACACCATCCACGGCATGGGGCAGAAGTTCGGCCTGTGGACGACGTTCTGGGTCAATCTGGACTCCAAGAACTACGCCTACGCCAGGGACCACGGCTACCTGGTGCGGGCCAAGGGCGACAGCACCAAGCCCTGCACGGTGACCTGGTGGAACGGCACGGCAGGCATCATCGACCTGGCCAACAAGGCCGCCCGCGACTGGTACACGGGCAACCTGCGCGCGCTGATGTCCCAGTACGGGGTGGACGGCTTCAAGTTCGACACGAGGTTCTTCGACGACAGGTGCGCTACCTCCGACGGGCTCACCCCGCAGGACTACCAGCGGCTCGGCGCGGACATGACCGACCAGTTCGACCAGCAGGGCGTGGGCATCCGCACGCACTGGGGTAACCAGCGCTACGGTTTCGTCATCAGGGCGGTGGACGCGGACACCACCTGGACCGGGCTGCGCACGAGCCTGCGCAGGTCCATGGCGATCTCCGCCAACGGTTACCCGTTCGTGGAGACCGACATGATCGGCGGTTCGAACAGCATGCCGCCGCCCTCCCGCGAGGTGCTCGTGCGCTGGGCGCAGGCGGCCTCGCTGATGCCGCTGATGTACTCCTCGACCTCGCCGGTGCGCACCGTGGACACCACGACCGGCAAGCCGGTGACCTATCCCGCCGACACCGCACGGGTGTACGCGCAAGCCGTGCGCACGCACGAGAAACTGGCCCCGTACCTGCTCGACCAGGTGCACACGGCGGTCGCCGAGGGCACCCCGATCATGCGGCCGGTGTTCTTCGACTTCCCCGCCGACCACCGCTTCGACGCGGTCGACGACGAGTGGATGCTCGGCCCGGCGCTGCTGGCCGCGCCGATGATCACCGAGGGCAGCGCGAGGGACATCACCCTGCCGGAAGGCCTCTGGTACGACCCGAACCGCGGTCAGGTGCTGTTCGGCGGCAGGGTGCTGCACGACTACCCGGTGCCGCTGGACACCACGCCGATGTTCGTGCGGCTGGGCGCACCCGGCGCGGTCGGGCTGATCGGTGCCCTGAACAGGTGAGGGCTCAGCGGGGCTCGTCGGTGACCAGGTCGACCGCGGCCTGGACGCTCGGCGCGCCCCGCCTCCCCCGGGCGGTGTATACACCGTTTGCGGTGGCAAGCACGCGCTGACAGGCTGCCCCGAAGCGACAGGGGGCCTGATGGGACTTCGCGCGATGCTCACGACGCTGGTGCTGGTGGTGGGGCTGGCGGTCCCGGCGGACGCGGCGGTGCCCAACCGCTACACGTGGCCGACCGGGGTCAGCGCCAACGGGCGGTACCTGGTGGACCAGCACGGCAAGCCGTACCTGATCGCGGGTGACTCTCCGCAGGGTCTGTTCGTCACCATGTCCGAGCCGCAGGCGTGGCGGTTCTTCGTCAACCGCAGGATCGCCGGGTTCAACGCCCTGTGGATCAACTCACTGGTCACCGTGGACCAGGGCGGCCGTCCCGACGACAGCACCTTCGACGGCATAGTCCCGTTCACCACACCGGGCGACCTGTCCACTCCGAACGAGCAGTACTTCGGACGGATCGAGCGCATGGTGGCCATGGCCCAGGGGCAGGGCCTCACGATCTGGCTCAACCCGGTGGAGACCTGCGGCCACCTGCCGCTGTTGCGGGCCAACGGGGTGGACAAGGCCCGTGCGTTCGGCGCCTACCTGGGCAAGCGGCTGCGGTCCTACCCCAACATCGTGTGGTTCAACGGCTGCGACCTGCAGACCTGGCGGGATCCGGCCGACACCGCGCTGGTGCAGGCCGTGGCCAGGGGCATCAAGGACGTCGATCCCGGGCACCTGCAGACCGTGGAGCTGAACTACCTGAGCAGTGGCTCGCTGGACGACCCGACCTGGGCCGAGTACATCAAGCTGGACGCGGCCTACACCTACTACCCGACCTACGCCCAGGTGCTCAAGGAGTACAACCGGCCGCAGCACATGCCGGTGTACCTGACCGAGGCCAACTACGAATCCGAGCACGACTACACCGGCCCGAAGACCCTGCGGCGCCAGGAATACTGGACCACGCTCAGTGGTGCGACCGGGCAGTTCTACGGCAGCGGCTACACCTGGCAGTTCAAGCCGGGCTGGCAGGACCACGTGGACACCCCCGGCACCGAGCAGTTCGAGTACGTCACCGACATCCTCCGCGAGAACCGTTGGTACGACTTGGTTCCCGACCAGCAGCACACCCTGGTCACCGCCGGGTACGGCACGTTCAACCCGTACGGCAACGTGAACGACAACGACTACGCCACCGCTGCCCGCACCGAGGACGGCAGCACGGCACTGGTCTACGTGCCCACCGCGCGCACGGTCACCGTGGACCTGGGCAGGATGCGCGGTGAGGTGACGGCCGTCTGGTACGACCCGACGAACGGGGAGTACCGGGACACGGCAGCCGACGGTAGCGGCCGGTTCACCACCCCGGGCCGCAACGCCGAAGGCGAGGACGACTGGGTGCTGTTGCTGCAGGCGGGGTAGGGGGTGGGGGTCGGCGTTGCGGGATGGTGAGTTGGGGGTTGGGGGCGGTGTGTCCCGGCGTGGGGGCCTGGGCTGAGTGGCGTGAGTCCCGTTGTGTGTGGCGCGAGTCCCGGTCTCGGGTAGGTGAGTCCCGGTCTCCGGAGGGTGTGTCCCGGTCGGAGGTGTGAGTCCCGGTGTTGAGTGGGTGGGCTCAGGTTGTGGAGAGTGAGTCCCGGTGTTGGGAGAGTGGGGCTCGGGTTGGGGAGAGTGAGTCCTGGCGTGCGGGGTGCGGTGGCGCGTGTCGGACATTGCGGGATGGCGTGTCGGCGGTTGCGGTGCGGTGTGTTCGACATTCCGGTGCGGTGTGTAGGGGCTTCTGGTGCGGCGTGTCCCGCTGTGGGGAGGGCGAGTCCCGGTCTTCAGCACGCGAGTCCCGGTCTTCAGCACGCGAGTCCCGCTGTGTGTGGCGCGAGTCCCGCTCTGGGGTAGGTGAGTCCCGTTGTCTGGTGCGCGAGTTCCGCTCTGAGGTGGGTGGGTCCCGGCTTCTGCCGTGTGTTGGTGCTTGCGGGGTGTACACGGGGTGTGGCGGGGTTGGGGGTGTGGGGTTGGTTTGGTGCGGGTCCCTCGCGGCGGCCCTAATCGGGGTAGTCGGGGCGTGGAGGACGCCCCGATTTCGCCAGCCAGCGTAAGGCCGCCGCTACCCGCACAAAACCAACCCGGGGTTGGTGGGCGGTGTGCCGGGGTTGGTGGTGCGTGGCGCGCGGGGGTGTGGTGCGTGTCGGGCGTTGCGGGGTGGTGTGTCGGACGTTGCGGGGTGGTGTGTTGGTGGTTGGGGTGCGGTGTGTTGGAGGTTGTGGTGCCGCGTGTTCGGTTTTGCGGTGCGGTGTGTTGGCGGGTGTGGGGTGGCGTGTTGGCGGCTGCGGGCGGCGTGTCCCGCTGACCGGAGCGCGAGTCCCGCTCTGAGGGGCGCGAGTACCGGTCTCCAGCAAGCGAGTCCCAGGCTGAGGGACGCGAGTCCCGGTCTGGGGTAGGTGAGTCCCGGGCTCCGGTGGGTGAGTCCCGCTGACCGGAGCGCGTGTCCCGTTGTGGGAGGGCGAGTCCCGGTCTCCAGCACGCGAGTCCCGCTTTCAGGTGGGTGAGTCCCGGGCTCCAGAGCGCGAGTCCCGGTGGGGGCGTGAGTCCCGGGCTGGGGAGGGTGAGTCTCGGCGTGCGGGGTGTGTCGGGCTTGGGGGTGTGGGGTTGGTTTGGTGCGGGTCCCTCGCGGCGGCCTGTGATCGGGGTTTCCGGGGCAAGGGGGGATGCCCCGATTCGCCGACGAGCGTAAGGCCGCCGCTACCCGCACAAAACCAACCCGGGGTTGGTCACCCACATGGGTAGGCGTTGGTGGGCAACGGTTTTGGGGTGGATTGGGGAGTAGAATTGTTGGTATGACAGCATTCGTGGAGACTCGGCCTGCCGCAGGGTTGTGGCGGTTGGGTGATGCGGAGCTGTTGGGTGATTTGCAGGACGCGGAAGTGGTTCTGCGGCAAGCGTATGCGCGGGTGTTGGGGTTGGTCGCGGAGGCGGATGCGCGGGGTGTGGCGGAGCGGGTGGGGTATCCGAGCCTGAGTGAACTGCTGCGTGGTGTGCTCTGCGTGAGCAAGAAGGAAGCCAGGCAGCGGATCGCGCACGCGGGTGTTCCGGTCGCAGTTCCACTGGAGCCGGAGCAGTTGTCGGTGATCAACCGGGTACTGAGAGAACTGCCGCCACACGTGGATCAGACCGAGCGCGGACACGCGGTCGAGGTCCTGGCAGCAGCCGCCCAGACACTGGATGCCTCCAACCTGGTGCCGCTGGGCCGGGAGATCGTCAACCGGCTGGACCCCGACGGGGCGCTACCGGGTGAGGACGAACTCGCCCATCCCCGGCGCGAGTTCCGGTACGACACACGGCGGGACGGGTCAGTACGGTTCCAGGGGTGCCTGGACGCGGAGACCGGCGCACTGCTGGGGGCCGTGCTCAGCCCGTTGGCGAAACCACACGACGCCCACGACACACGAACTCTCGCCGAACGGCAAGGGGACGCGTTCGCGGAACTGCTGGAGACCAGCTCCACGCCGACGGAGGGCGGAGAACGCCCCCACATCGCAGTGACCATCGACTGGCACACGCTCACAACCGGCACAGGAACCACCGACCTCACCCCGTCAGCGATCCGCCGACTGGCCTGTGACGCGAAGGTCCTCCCAGTGATACTGGGCAGCAACTCCGAACCGCTCGATATCGGGCGGATCAGCTACACCGTGCCGCCTCACCTCCGACGAGCACTGATCGTCAGGGACAAGCATTGCGCGTTCCCAGGGTGCAGGCGCAGGCCCAGCACCTGCCACGCGCACCACATCACCCACTGGGCGAACGGAGGAGAGACGGCGCTGGCCAACCTGGTGCTGCTCTGCGGAATGCACCACAGACTGGTCCACCACAGCGGCTGGACAGTACGAATCACCAACGGGCGACCGGAATTCACACCACCGAATTGGCTCAGCCGGAGGCGGGAATGAGTTCGCTGGCGAAGTCGGCCCTGGCCACGCAGCAGAACGCCAGCGAGGGCTGACCGGTCGGCGGGGCCGGCCAAGTGTCCGGTGTGGACATACCCGCGCCGTCCAGTCGCCAGCCGAGCAGCGCGGACCGGAACTCGGCCCTGCTGCGCGGGGTGCAGCGTTGGGCGGCGGCGAACCGGGCCAGACGCGCGCGGTCGGCAGGGGCGAGGTAGTCGGGGCTGAGGTGGCTGACCGCCAGCGCGCTGCCCTCGGCCACGGCGAGCCGGTAGCGGTGCAGCAGTTCGGGCACGTCCTCGACCAGGTGCAGCACGTGCAGCATCAGCACTGCGACGGGGCGGGACGGGTCCAGCACGCGGCGGACCGCCGGGTGCGCGAAAATCGTTGCTGGTGCACGGAGATCGGCCTCGACCGCCACGGTGTCGGCGGACCCGAGCACCAGGGCGCGGCCCTGCGCGGCGGTGGCCGGGTCGTTGTCCACGTACACCACGACCTCGCCGGGCGCGACCACCTGGTGCAGGTGGCCGGCAGTGGGCAGCCCGGAGCCCAGTTCCAGGAACTGGCCGATCCCGCGCTCGCGCAGCACACCGACCAGGCGGTGCAGGAAGCGCCGGTTCGCGCGGGCGAGCCGGGCGGTACCCGGTAGCTCGCGCTCCAGCACGGAGGCCGCATGTCGGTCCACGGCGCTGTTCAGCGCGCCGCCGAGGAGGTGGTCCCAGACCCTGGCCTGGTGCACGGCCCGCTCCTTCCCGCCTCCTCGATGGTAGGCGAAGGCAGCCACCTCATCGGGTGAACTGGTTAGCGGTAACACCCACTTGGGGCCTGCCCGGGCACTCGTGAGAGTAGATCGTCGCCACAGTGGCGTCGCCCGAACGGGAACGGAGACCGAGTGCTTGACCAGATCATGGCGTGGGGAGGTGCGCACCACCAGCGCCGGGGCCCGTTAGCGGTGCGGACACCCCCGGCCGCGAGGACCCCAGAACCGGGCGAGGACAACACGGCGTGAACAGCGCTCGCGACGAGTACCGCGGCCAGGAGCAGTTCCGGGCCGCGTTCACCGAGTTCTTCAACAGCAACTTCGAGGCCGTCGAGACCTACATCAGACGGTTGTGGCCTGCCGCCGACGCGACGGCGATCGCGCAGGACACCTTCGCGGTGCTGCTGTTGCGCTGGGACGAGATCACCAGCAGCAGGCGCGGTTACGCCTTCCGGGTGGCGCGGCACAAGACCATCGAGGAGTACCAGCGCCGCCGGGAGGTCGCCACCGGCCTGGCCGACGTCACCGGGGTGGACCGCATCGTGCAGCCGCACTACCCCAGCGACCAGGAGCACGTGGTCGCGGCCATCCACGCCCTGCCGCCCCGGCTGCGCGAAGCGATCTCGCTCTCGGTGCTGGACTGGCCGCCCACGCGCATCGCCAAGGCCATGCGGCTGCCGGTCAGAACGGTGCACGGCTACCTCAGCGAGGCCCGTGCCCGCATTCACGAACACCTGTACGGGCCGCGCCGCCGCCGCCACGTCCGGGCCGAGGACGAGGAGTGACCCCAGTGCTGACCACGCTGCTGACCCGGCTCACCGCGCTGCGCGGGGCCCGCCGCGACCGCAGGGTGCAGCAGCACCTGGACGGCCTGACCGCACTGGTGCTGCGAGAGCGCAGGGAGCCCACCGGACCGGCCGCGCGGGCAGAGATCCTCACCGGCCTGTTCCAGGAGGCGGGGTTCGGCCCCGTTCGGCGGCTGCGGGCCGCCCCGGGGGAACTGGCCCTCGCGGAGACCGCCGCGTCCTGGGAACGGTTCGTGCGCGGCAACGCCGTGATGACCGAGTCGTCCCTGGACACCCAGTCGGCGCTCGAGTCGGTGCTGCACGAGCTCGCCGACTGGGTGCGCGACCCGGCCGGACCGGTCCCGGAGCAGGTCGGCAGGCGGCTGGCCGACGAGCTGTGGCTGGACGCGGAGTCCTTCGGCCACGGGCTCATCCTGATCCAGGACCTGTGCGAGCGGCTGCACGCCGACCGCGCCGACCGGTTCCGCATGGTCTCGGCGCTGACCGTGGGCTTCACCCAGGGCACCCGGCAGCGGGTGCTGGCCGAACAGACCGCGATCCACCAGGGCCGTGCCGAAGCGCTGACCAAGGCGCAGCGGCACCGCAGCGCGCAGCGCGGCCAGTTCCTGGCCTGCTACGGGGAATTCGGCATCGCCATGGGCCTGCTCGACGCCGCGGGCCGGGTGCTGGTCGCCAACCCGGCGTTGCGCGAGCTGCTGCGGCGGACCGATGCCCAGTTGATCGGCACCGCGCTGTCCGAGCTGGTCGACCAGGTCGATGCCGGGCACACGGCCAGCGCCTGCGAGACCGTGCGCGCGCACTGCCCGCACGTCTACCTCACCGTGCGGCTGCGGGCCGCCGAGGTCCACCTGGCGTTGCACTGGTCGGAGGACGGCACTTCCGAGGGGGCGGTGCACCTGGTCGTCGACCACGAGCCGGTGACCCGGTTGTCCCCGGACTGGCTGCGCCAGGCGGCCGGACCCGACCCGGTGACCGGGCTGCCCGGCCCGCAGTACTTCGCCCACCGGTTGGAGCAGGCGCTGCGCGGGGCGAGCCAGCAGGAGCCGATCAGCCTGTGCCTGGTGCGCCTGCGCGCGTGGACGGGGGTGCGCAGGGCACACGGTGCCGCCGCGGCGGAGGCCGTGCTGCGCGCGATCGTGCCCCGGCTGATCGCGGCCTGTGACGCGGCGCACCTGCTGGCCCGGATCGAGCCGGACACCTTCGCCCTGCTGCTGACCGGGCGCGACGCCTGGACTCGCGGCATGGACCTGGCCGCGCGCTGCCGGGACTGGGTCGGCGCCGCGGTGCACCACGGGGACCGGCTGCTGCTGCTCGACCCGGCGGTGGCGTTGGCCACCAGCACCGGGCAGGTCGGTGGCCACGAGCTGGTGCGGCGCGGCCTGGGCAGGCTGGAGCAGCCCGGACCCGTGCTGGCCCCGGTGCCCCGCCCCGCGCCCGCCGAGCGGGACCTACTGGTGGAGTTGCCCGCCGCCTTCCGCCGCGAGGAGGTCGAGCTGGCCTACCTGCCCACGGTGCGGTTGGCCGACAACACCCTCGTCGCGGCGGAGGCCACCCTGCGCTGGCGGCACCCCACCCGGGGGCTGGTCCCCATCGACCACCTCATCCAGCGTGCCGAGGACATCGGCCTGCGGCTGCCGCTGACCGCACTGTTCCGCACGGCCTGCGCGCACGCCCGCGGCTGGCACGAGGAGCTGGGCCGGTCGGCACCGCACCTGATCGTCAACGTGCCAGCCTGGCTGGCCCGTACCGACCGGCTGGTCGGCCAGGTCACCGGGGTGCTCAGCAAGACCGGCCTGCCACCCGCTTCGGTCCACTTAGGACTGACCGAGGCGGGTCTGCTCTGCGAGCACGGCGGCATCCGGCCACACCTGCCGCTGCTGGCCGGGCACGGGCTCGCCCTGCGGCTGAACAACTTCGGCCTCACCTTCGCCCGGTTCGACCAACTGCCCGAGCTGACCCTGCGCGAGATCGCCATCCCCTCGCCCCGTGGACCGGGGGACGGGGCCTCGGCCGCGCAGTGCAGGCAGACCGTGACCGAGCATCTGGTGCGACTGGGCCGCCAGCTCAGCCACGCCATCACCCTGCAGGGCGTCGCCAGCGCCACCGACGTGGCGCTCGCCCACGCGATCGGCGCCGACTACGTGCAGGGACCGAGCCTGGGTGAGCCCTGCCCCGCCGAGGAGATCGCCCACCGGGTGCTGCACCCCGTGCCGCCGCTGCCCTGACAGGGGTCGCGTGAAGGTGGCTTTCACTGACCCCAGCGCAGTGAAAGCCACCTTCACGGCGCCCTCAGCCCACCACGGGGATCCGCACGCTGCTGTCGTCCAGCGCCACCGAGACCTTGGTCCCGGCGGGGTAGTGCAGGGTGTAGTCCCGGTCGGTGACCAGCAGCACCACGCCGATGCGGTGACCGGCCTTGAGCTGGTACTGCCTGGGCTGCAACTCCCAGTCGAACCGGTAGTTGCGGCCCGCCTGGATCGGCTCGGTCTCGTCGGCGGCGTGCCGGTTGCGCACGTCCAGCCAGCCGCGGCTGATCACCTGGTACGGGGTCTTCGCGGTGCTGTAGGCGTACCGGGTGCGGCAGCCGGAGTCGGTGCCCAGCGTGTCGCCGAAGCACCAGCTGTCCTTGGTGGGGCCGAACCCGGTGATCCGGGTGTCCTCGCCGTAGTCGACAAGCAGCGCGCTCAGGTACGGGGACTTGCCGTCCACGGAGGCGCGCACACTGATCTGCGGGGTGCCCGAGACACGCACGTCACGCGGCAGCGGGGCGGAGAGGTAGAGCAGCCGGTTGGGATCTGCCTTGTCCGGTGCGGAGATCAGGCTGTCGGCGGTGCGCTGCGGGTCGTCGACGAAGCTCTGCCGCTGGGTTCCCAGCCGCAGGGTGAGGTCGCGCGCCCCCGGCTCGGGCCAGTCCCGGTAGTCGGTCCACTTGCCCGGCGCGGTCTCGAAGTGCACCTTCGGCTCGCGGAACACGTCGTTGCGCACGTGGTACAGCTCGTGGTCGAACCACTTGTGCACCGCGTCGAGCCAGGACTGCTCGGCCACGTAGAGCGGGTCGTCGTGCCCGGCCTGGTGCAGCCACAGCTTGCGTGGGATGTCGTTGTCCCCCAGGGCAGTCCACAGGTCGGTGAAGTTCTTCGGCTTCACGTTCCAGTCGTTGATTCCCGCGACCTGGAACACGCTGCCGCGGTAGTTGCCCAGGTCCTTGGCGAAGTTGCGCTCGTCCCAGAAGTCGTTGTAGTCCCCGGAGACGCGGTCCATCCGCTGTTCCATCTCGCGGATGGGCGCCTCACAGACCGCGGCGTTCTTGCGGGTCAGCACCACCTTGGCGTGCAGGTCCGCGTCCTCGCCCACGTAACCGCCCGGTGCGACCACCGCGCCGTTGGCCCGGTAGTAGTCGTACCAGCTGGCGATGCCCGAGATGGACACGATGGTGCGCAGGCCCTCGACCCCGGTGCTGGCCACCGCCACCGGCAGCGTGCCGTCGTAGCTCTTGCCCGCCATGGCCACGTCACCGGTGGACCAGGAGGCCCTGATCTCCTTGCCGTCCTTGCCGAACGCCCTGGCCTTGCCGGTCAGCCACTGCACCACGGCCTTCATCCCGGCCTTCTCGTCCGGGCCGACCGCGGTGGGGCAGCCCTCGGAGTCCCCGGTGCCCAGGGTGCTCGCGCTGAGCACGGCGTACCCGCGCGAGACGAAGTAGTTGTCGTAGTAGACCCGGTCGTAGCTGACCGGCGGCTGCGCCCCGGTCGGCGGGGTCCACGGCGCCAGCCTGGGCACGTCGGTGACCTCGGCCGGGTGGTACGGCGGGTCCAGCGTGCCCCCGTAGTACGGGCTGGGCTCCACGATGCTGGCGACCTTCAGCGCACCGTTGGTCTCCTTGGGCCGCACCACGAACACCGACAGCCGGTCCCGTTTGCCGTCCCGGTCGCTGTCCACCGGCGTCTCCACGAACACCTGCTCGCGGATCGCCTGTGCGTAGTCGTAGACCGGTTTCGTCTCGTTGTCCCGGACCACCACGTGCTGCGTGCGGTCCTCGGCCGCCGCGGCGGGCGTCGCCACCACCGTCAGCACGGACAAGCCGACCAGCCCCGCGGCGGTGAGCACGCGCAAGCCTCGCATCGTCCCTCCCAGAAGTTGACGGCACGACTCTGCTGCCTGCGCGCCAGGCCCCGCAACCTACTAACGTCGCGGTGTCCGTTGACGCTTGCCCCATCGGCCGCCCTTCGGGGCGCTCTGACCAGCACTGTCGCCCTCTGCCCCGTGACGACGCTCACTGCCATGCTGGGCCGATGGCACTTCCGTCGATCGCGCAACGGGTTCTGCGCGGCTGGACGCTCAGCCAGGGCGAGACCTGGTGCTCGGCCACGCCGCCCGGTCACGTGCCGCGGCGGCAGGGCTGGAAGCTGCACGTGTCGGCCACGGCCGCCTCGGCGCCGCGGGTGCTGGAGCGGGCCCTGCCGGTACTGGCCGAGCACGCCTGTGCCTTCAAGTTCGCCGTCACGACAAGGGTCCTGGCCGAACTCACCGCCGCGCGCGGCCCACGCGCCCAGTCCGGCAAGTTCCTCACGGTGTACCCCGCGGACGACGAGCAGCTGCGCGAGCTGGCCGAGGGCCTGCACCGAGCAACCCTCGGCCTGGCCGGGCCGGTGGTCCTCTCCGACCGCAGGTACCAGCCGGGCAGCCTGGTGTCGTACCGCTACGGCTGCTTCTTCGCCCAGCCCGAGCTCAACGACGAGGGCTTCTACGAGGGTCGGCTGCGTGCCCCGGACGGCAGCACCGAGCCCGACCAGCGCAACGCCTGGTTCTCCCCGCCGCCGTGGGCGACCCCGCCCTTCCCCGCACCCGTCACGGCCAGGGGCGGCCCCGTGCTGCTCGCCGGGCGCTACCTGGTCCGCGAGGCGATCCGGCACGCCAACCGGGGCGGGGTCTACCGGGCGCTGGACCAGAGCACCGGCCAGGACGTGCTGCTCAAGGAGGCCCGCCCGCACATCGGTTCCGGCCACGGCGACAGCGACGTCCGCGACTGGTTGCGGCACGAGGCCGAGGTGCTGGCCCGGCTCGGCCCGCGCGGGATCACGCCCGAGGTGCACGAGGTGTTCGAGGCCGCGGGCCACGTCTTCCTGGCCGAGGACCTGATCGAGGGCACCAGCCTGAACGAGTGGTCCGCCGGGCCCGAACTGCCCACGGTGGCTGCGTTGTGGCAGCTCGCCCGCGACCTGACCCGGTTGCTCGGTGAGGTGCACGAGGCGGGCTACGTGGTCCGCGATGTCAAGCCCAGCAACGTGATGATGACTCCGAAGGACACGCCGGTACTGGTGGACCTGGAGTGCACGGTCCCACTCGGTGGCAAGGCGTACGTCGGCGGCACACCGGGGTTCACCGCCCCTGAGCACCTGTCCGCACCTGAGGGTAAGGCGCCGCTCGGCCCGGAAGTCGACTGCTTCAGCCTGGGCGCCACCCTGCTGCACGCGGCGAGCGGCATCAATCCCGTGCTGGCACAGGACAGTGAGCCCGCCCGCCCCGACGCCGACCGGCTCGCCGCGATCGTGACCGCGGCGGCTCCGGACAACCCAGCGCTGCACGCGCTCGCCCCGCTGGTGCTCGGCCTCACCGCCGAGGTCTCCGCCCGCTGGTCCCTGCCCGAGGCGGCGGCCTGGCTCGCCGCCGAACCGCAGGTCCCCGCCGCCGAACCCGGTGTGGCCCTGCCCGCCAGCGCCGTGCGGCGCCTGCTGGACGACGGGCTCGCCCACCTGGCGCGGACCGCCGACCCCGCCGCCGAACACCTGTGGCCCCGGCCCCGCTCCGTGCCGCCCAGCGATCCGTGCAGCGTGCAGTTGGGAGCGGGTGGGGTGCTCGCCGTGCTCGACCGCGCGGTGCGCACCGGGGCATACCCGCAGGCCGAGACGACGTTGCGGGTCGCCGCGGACTGGTTGGACGAGCGGCTCACCCGGCCGGGGCGGGTGTTGCCCGGGCTCTACTTTGGACGGTCCGGCACGGCCTGGGCCCTGTACGAGGCGGCCCGCACGCTCGGCGACACCGCGCTGGCCGCCCGCGCCGCGGAGTACGCCCTGCGCATCCCGCTGGACTGGCACAACCCGGACGTCTGCCACGGGCTGTCCGGTGCCGGGTTCGCGCAGCTGCACCTGTGGCGGCGCACCGGCGACCAGCGCTTCGCCGCCCGCGCCGCGGAGTGCGCGGACCGCGTGCTGTCGCTGACCGGTACGGCCGAGCGCGGCGTGGACTGGCCGCTGGGGCCCGAGCACCGCGGGGAGCTGGCCGGGTCGGCCCTGTACGGGTTCGGGCACGGGGTCGCGGGCAACGCGGCGTTCCTGCTCGGCGCGGGCATCGCCCTGGACCGGCCCGACCTGGTCGAGGTGGCGACCGCTGGCGGGCACGCACTGTGCGCGGTGGCCGAACCGGTGGGGGATGCGGCGCGCTGGCCCAAGGGACCGGGCCGCACCGAGCGGATGGGCCTGAACCTGTGGTGCAACGGGGGTTCCGGCATCGGCACGTTCCTGATCAGGCTGTGGCGGGCCACCGACGAGCCGCTGTTCCTGGCGCACGCCGAGCGCGCGGCCCGCGCCGTGCACGACGACCGCTGGCGGCTGGGCGCGAGCGCCTGCCACGGGGTCGCGGGCAACGCCCAGCTGTTGCTCGACCTCGCCGAGATCACCGGGGAGCGGCGCTACCGGGACTGGGCCGCCGAGTCGGCGACCTGCCTGTGGGTGCGGGCCGCGCGCCGGGACGGGCTGCTGCTCGTGCCGGACGAGACCCTGCGCGAGGTGCACGCGAGCTACCAGATCGGACTGGCCGGAGTGCTGGACTTCCTGCTCCGCCTCAGCCACGGCGGCGGCCGAAGCTGGCTGCCGGACACCGACGAGCCGTGGGGAGGGGGTGACGAACATGGAGAGTGATGTCTTGGAGCTCCAGGCGCTGCCGGAGACCGAGGTCGAGCCCTTGGGCCCGGTGATGTGCTGCGACACCGACTGGACCAGTGGTCAGTGCACCGACATCGGACCGCGCTGTCACGCCTGATGACCGGGGCCGGTTCCGCGCGAGCGCTCGCGCGGAACCGGTCAGTCCACTGTGGAGGTTCGTGGTGAGCTGGCAGGCGGTGCACGGGCTCGCCGGGCGGCCCCGGCACACCCCGGACCGCGTGCGCCCCGATCTCGCCGACGGCGGTCCGGGTCTGGCCCTGGCCTACCACCAGCTGGACCGCTGCCAGCCGGGACGCGGCTGGGGTGAGATGGCGCGGGGCTACCTGGCCGCGTCCGCCGCGGGCGCCCAGCGACTCGGCGGGACTGGTGCCGCACCTGGGTTGTACGGCGGGCTCGCTGGGCTGGCGCTGGCCGCGTGGATCGTGACCGGCGATCCCGGTGTGCTGCCCGAGGTGCACGACAGCGTGCTGCGCCAAGCCCTCGTCCGCGCCGAAGCGCTCGCCGACCCCGCGCCGGAGCGGGCCGTCGACCTGATCTCGGGGCTGACCGGGACCGCCGCGTACCTGTTGTGCCGACACCCCGAGACCGATCACGTGCTGCGCGCGGTGCTCAGTGCCCTGGTCGCGCAGCGGTACGAGCTCGACTGCGGTGTGGCGCACGGGGATTCGGGGCCGCTCGTGCTGCTCTGCCTGGCCGCCGACTGCGGGGTTGTCGTCCCAGGGCAGCACGAGGCGATCGCCCGGCTGGCCGCGCGGCAGGTCGAAGAGTTGCCGTTCGTGTCCTGGTGTCGTGGCGGCGCCGGGCTCGCGTGCGCCCTGTGGGCTGCCGGGGTCACCCTGGACGACGTGGGCCTCCGCGAGCGCGCGGTGCGCACGCTCAAGTCCGTGCACCGCCGGGCCGTGACCACCCCGTACCTCGGCCTGTGCCACGGCAAGGCCGGGCTGCTGATCATCACCACCCGGTTCGCCCGGCTGACCGGTGACGGCGAGCTCGTGGCTGCCGCCGACCGGCTCCTCGCGGAGGTGGCCGCCACGCCCGTGACCAGTGGGCCGGGGCTGCTCGACGGTGCGGCTGGGGTGGTGCTCGCGCTGCTCGCCGCCCTCACCGAGGAACCGCCGACCTGGGCGCGGGTGCTGTTGCTGTGCTGACAGCGGGCGGCGTGAGTCGCCGCGAAAGCCACCTTCCGGTAAGGAGAGGGGAGAGTCGGGTGGACGTGGTGGTTGCCGGGGCGGGGCCCACGGGGCTCGTGGTGGCGATCGAGTTGGCCAGGCGCGGGGTGGGCGTGCGCGTGGTGGACCGGGCCGCGGAGTTCGCGGCCAACTCGCGCAGCGACTCGTTGCGGCCCCGCACCCTGGAGGTGTTCGAGGACCTCGGGGTGCTCGACGCGGTGCTCGCGGCGGGCAGCCACAAGTATCCGATGCGCGTGCATCACAACGGTGTGCCGGTGCGGGAGCGGTCCACCTCCCGGCGGCAGGAGCCCACTCCCGACCGGCCCTACCCGAACATGTGGCTGCTCGGCCAGGCGCGGACCGAGCAGGTGCTGCGGGACCGGCTCGCCGAGTTCGGGGTGCGCGTGGAACTGGACTGCGCCGTGACCGGCGTGGAGCAGGACGAGCACGGGGTTTCGATACAACTGCATCACAACGAGACGGTGCGGGCGGCCTACCTGGTCGCGGCCGACGGGGGCAAGAGCTTCGTGCGCCGCGCACTGGGCGTGGCCTTCGAGGGCAGCACCGACGAGTCCACCCGGATGATGATCTGCGACGTGCTGGTGGACGGGCTGGACCGGGGCTGCTCGCACTGGTTCGCCCGCGCAGAGGCCCCCGGGGTCGGGCTCGCGCTGGTGCCGGTGTCAGGGCAGCCGCAGTTCCAGGTCCGCGCCGCGCTCGGCGCCGACCGGGAACCGGGCACGCTGGCGGAACTGCAGGCCCTGCTGGACCGGCTCTGCGACGGGCACCGGGTGCGGCTGCGCGAGCTGACCTGGTCCACCGTGCTGCGCTCGAACCTCCGTGTGGCGCAACGCTTCCGCGTGGGACGCGTGCTGCTCGCCGGCGACGCGGCGCACGTGCACCCGCCCACCGGCAGCCAGGGTCTCAACACCGGGGTGCAGGACGCGCACAACCTCGGCTGGAAGCTCGCCGCCGCCGTGTCGGGCGCACCCGAGGCCGAGCTGCTGCTGGACAGCTACGAGCAGGAGCGGCGCGCGGTAGCCCTGCGCGTCCACGCCATGATCACCGACCTGATGCGCAGCTATACCGGGCGGACCGCGCACCCCGCCCCGCTGGAGGTCAGCTACCGGGACAGCCCGCTGTCGGTGGACGAGCGCCCCGCACCCAGCGGCCTGCGTGCTGGTGACCGCGCCCCCGACGCACCCCTGCTCGGCCCGGACGGGCGGCCCACCCGGCTGTTCGAGCTCTTCCGCGGGCCGCACGCCACGCTGCTGGCCTTCGGCGAGGTCGCGGCCGACCGCCCGCACTGGCCCGGTGAGCTGCGCGCCCACCACATCGCGCCAGCCGGGACCCCGGGCGAATTCGTCGACACCGCAGGGCACGCGTTCGCCGCCTACGGGGTCGCACCCGGCACGCAGGTGCTCGTCCGCCCGGACGGTCACATCGGCCGGGTGCGCTGACCGCTCACAGCCGTCCGGCCTGGATCACCCGCCGCAGGAACTGCCAGGTCCGGTCGTGCTCCGGGTCGACCAGCACCCGCTCCGGCGGCCCGGACTCCACCAGCACCCCGCCGTCCAGGAAGCACACCCGGTCGGCCACCTGCCTGGCGAAGCCCATCTCGTGCGTGGCCATCAGGATCGTCGTGCCCTGCTCGGCCAGTTCCCGCACCAGCGCCAGCACCTCGCCGACCAGCTCCGGGTCCAACGCGCTGGTGATCTCGTCCAACAGCAGCAGCCGGGGCTCGTAGGCCAGCGCGCGCACGATCGCCACCCGCTGCTGCTGCCCGCCGGAGAGCCGGTCGGGGTAGGAGCCCGCCCGGTCGGCCAGCCCGACCCTGGCCAGCAGGGCCCGCCCGCGCTCCTCGGCCTCCGCCCGGCCCAGCCCGTGCACCACGCGCGGGGCCAGGGTCACGTTGTCCAGCACCGACAGGTGCGGGAACAGGTTGTAGGACTGGAAGACCACGCCCATCCGGCGGCGGGCCAGGTCCGGGTCCACCCTCGGATCGGAGACGTCCTGCCCGTCGAGCAGGATCTGCCCGTCGTCGATCTCCTCCAACAGGTTGACGCAGCGCAGCAGCGTGGACTTGCCCGAGCCGGAGGCGCCGATCAGCACCACGATCTCGTGCTCGCCGACCGCCACGTCCACCCCGTCGAGCACCCGGCGCTCGCCGTAGTCCTTGACCAGGCCCCGAACCTGGAGCACTTGCTCACTCATCCACTGCCCTCCCTGCGCGCCAGCCTGCGGCCCGCCGCGTCCGCCAGCCGTGCGCAGGGCACCGCCAGCAGCACGAACAGCAGACCGGCCACCACGTACGGCGTGAAGTCGTAGAACCGCGCGGTCGCGATCTGCGCCGCGCGCACCGCGTCCACCGCGCCCAGCACCGAGATCAGCCCGCAATCCTTCTGTAGGGCCACGAAGTCGTTGAGCAGCGGGGGCAGCACCCGGCGGACCGCCTGCGGCACCACCACGATGCGCATCGTCTGCGCGTGGGTCAGCCCGATCGAGCGGGCCGCCGCCCGCTGCGAGGGGTGCACCGAGTCGATGCCAGCGCGGAACACCTCGGCCACGTAGGCGGAGTAGATCAGCACCAGCGCGATGCCGCCGAGCAGCACCGGGTCGTTGGGCACCCCGGACAGTCGCAGGCCGGGCAGCCCGAAGCCGACCAGGTACAGGCAGATGATCAGCGGCAGGCCGCGGAACAGGTCCACGTAGCCGGTGGCCAGCGCGCGCACCGGGAACCACACCGGCCCGCGCAGGGTGCGCAGCGCGGCGATGCCCAGGCCCAGCACCAGGATCAGCAGTTCGCAGACCACCAGCACGCGCAGGTTCAGCCACAGCCCGTCCAGGATCGCGGGCAGCGCGGACACCGCCGTGTCCAGGTCCAGGAACGAGGACCGCACGGTGGACCAGCCGGGCGCGGAGGTGACCGCGAACCAGGCGACCACGGCGAAGACCACAGTGGACAGCAGGGCGACCGCGGTGGACCGCCTGGTGCGGGATCGCTTGTACGCCAGGCGATCCCGCTGCAACTGGCTGACCGTCACTTCAACACCGGGGCGTTGGCGTTGGTGGACAGCCACTGCGTGGTCAGCTTGCCGAGCGTGCCCTCCGAACGCAGCGCCTCGACCGCGGCGGACACGCAGCCGGTCAGCGGGCTGCCCTTGTCCAGCACCGCGCCGAACTGCTCGGCCCTGCCCGTGCCGGGCAGTTGCCCGACGATCACCGCGTCCTTGACCTCACCGGCCCCGGTGATCTCGAAGGCGGTGGGCAGGTCCACCACCAGCGCCTGCACCTGCCCTGCGGACAGCGCCTGCTTGGCGTCGTCGTTGTTGTTGAAGACGGCCACCTGGCCCTGCACCTGCTGGGCCGCGTCGTAGCTGGTGGTGCCGACCTGCGCGCCGAGCTTCACCCCGTGCAGGTCCGCCAGTGAGTGGGCGTTCGCGGCCGGCGAGGACTTCACCGCGACCACCGCCTGGGTCACTTCGTAGTACGGGGCCGAGAAGTCCACGGCCTTGCGGCGCTCCTCGGTGATCGAGAACTCGTTCAGGTCCACGTCGTAGGGCTTGGGACCGGGCTGGATCGCCGCGGTGAACGGCACCCGCGCCCAGCTGACCTGCCCCTGCTGGTAGCCGAGCTTGCCGGCGATCGCGTAGGCCAGCGCCGACTCGAAGCCCTTGCCGTTGCTGGGGTCGTCCTCGGTGAACCAGGGTGCGTAGACCGGCTGGTCGGTGCCGAAGGTGAGCGTGCCCGCCTTGAGCGTGCGCAGCTGCGCCGGGGTGCAGTCGCCCTGGCCCGCGGTGTGCGCCCCGGTGGTCGGTGCCGCCTGGTCGACCGGGGCGCAGGCGGCGGCGAGCAGCCCGGCGGTCAGCACGGCCGTCACCGCGAGGACTGGTCGGTGCGCAGTGGTCATGGCCGCATCCTGCACGAAGGCCCGTCGGGGCAGTAGCCGGGGGAGCCGGTTCCCACCGATCGGGACGTCGCACGCCGCCTGCTCTGGCCCAACAGGACACCGGCCAGCACCAGTCCCAGCCCGAGCAGTTGCTGGACGGTGAGCCGCTCACCGGCGATCGCGGTGCCGACGAGCACACCGGCCACCGGGTTGAGCAGGCCGATCAGGCCGACCGTGCCCGCGCTGAGGTGCCGCAGCCCGGTGAACCAGGCGGCGAAGGCCACGGCGGTGCCGATGACCGAGACGTAGCCGAAACCCAGCAGCGCCTTGGTGTCCAGGGCGGGCGGCGTGCCCTCCACCAGCAAGGCGGCCGGCAGCAGCACGAGCCCGCCCGCGATGAGCTGCCAGGCGGTGCTGGCCAGCACGGGCACGTCGGTGGTCCACTTCTTGGCGAGCACGTAGCCCACTGAGGACATGGTCATGGCGGCCACCGAGGCGAGCACGCCCAGTGGCTCGACCCGGCCCACCCCGGTGGCCAGCAGCACGTACACGCCGAGTACCCCGACGGCGACCCCGGCCAGGGCCTGTGGGCGCGGGCGTTCGGCCAGCAGCAGCCAGGCCAGCAGCATCATGACCGCGGGGGAGCTGGCCATCACCGTTGCGGCCACGCTGGTCGGCAGCAGCTGGGCGGCCAGGTAGACCAGGGCGAAGAACGCGCCCATGTTGAGCGCGCCCAGCACCAGTGAGCGCCACCACCAGCTGCCGCGCGGTAACCGTCGGCACACCGCGAGCAGGACCAGCCCGGCCGGGAGCGCGCGCAGCACCGACCCGTAGAGCGGGTGGTCCGCGGGCAGGGCGTGCCGCGTGACGAAGTAGGTGGTGCCCCAGGCGATCGGCGCGAGGGCCGCGAGCAGCGACCACCTCCAGGTAGCTTCCATGGAAGTTAATATAACTTCCCAGGAAGGTACTATGTCGAGCATGACCGAACAGCTCGACCGGGTCGCGCGCATCCAGCGGGAGTGGGCCCGCGAACGACCCGACCTGGACGTGAGCCCGCAGGGCGTGATCGGCAGGCTGCACCGGGTGGCGGGCCTGCTCACCGAGCGGCTGTGCGAGGTGTACGCCCAGCACGGGCTCAGCGAGGGTGAGTTCGACGTGCTGGCCGCACTGCGCCGTGCGGGCGAGCCCTACGAGCGGGCCCCCGGCGAGCTCGCGGCGTTCACGATGGTCACCACGGGCGGCATCACCAAGCGCATCGACCGGCTGGAGCGGGCCGGGCTGGTCACCCGTCGGGTGAGCGAGCACGACGGCCGCGGCCGGGTCGTGGCCCTCACCGAGCGCGGCCGGGCGGTGTTCGACGCGGCGTTCACCGAGCACATCGCCAACGAGCACACTCTGCTCGAAGCCCTGTCCTCGCGGCAGGCCACGCAGTTGGAGTCCCTGCTGACCGCCTGGCTGCGCGAACTGGAACCACCTGTGTCAGGGGCCGTGGTGTAGGAAGCCCGCCCACATGGAGGGCTCGTCGGGGTGGTCGCGCCGGAGCCGGTGTGCGGCGCGGTGCAGGGCCTCGGCGGGACCGGTCGGCGGTGTGCCGTCCAGGGACCGGTACACCTCGGCGGCCAGCTCGCAGCGGTCCTGGATGGGCCACAGGGTGCCGATCACGTCCCGGTACCCGGCCAGGTGCAGTGCCGAGGCCAGGCTGATCGACTCGTCGAGCAGCTGTGCGGAGGCGGCGGTCTCGCAGGCGGACAGGAACGCGAACTCGGCGTGCGCCAGGTCCCGCCCGGCGATCTCCGCCACGGTCAGCGGTCGGTCGTGCAGCGCCAGCGCACTGCGCGAGGGGTCCCCGGTGTCCTGCCAGGCGTGGCAGGCGATGTGCAGCCACGGGTGGCTCGCCAGCTCGGCGAGCACGCGGTCCGCCGTGGCCGCCTCGCCCAGCAGGGTGCTGCCCTCCCGCTGGACCAGCGCCACCTCCTCGGCGACGTTGCGCAGCGGCGGCGTGCCCGCCACGCCGACGACGAGCCTGCGCCTGTCCTGTGTGGACGGTCGATTCCTGGCCCGCAGCAAGGTGGTCAGGGTCGTGGTGTAGGAGGACACCACCTGGTCCGCGGCGGCGTGCAACGGCAGCAGGGCGAACGGCCCCACCGGGCACCACCACAGGCGGCCCGCGTCCGGCAGCGCGCGCAGGACCGGCTCGACAACGTTGTCGGCCAACCAGTCCAGCACCTCCAGCAGGGTCTCCTGGGCCGTCACGTAACCGCCGAAGCCTTTGCCGAGCGGCAAGTTCAGCACCCGGATCGACTGCTCGGCGGTCTGCGCCAGGGTGATCTCCAGCGGCACCACCCGCACCTCGTGCTCGGCGGTGACGATCAGCGCGTCACACCGCTCCCGGCTGGCGGTCAGCAGCACGACGGGACCCTGCGTCGCGGCCAGCCTCAGCTCGGCGAAACCCTTGCGGCGCGCGAACCCCGCGAACCCCGGTAGGGCGCGGATCCGCGCGACGAGCTCCTGTTCCCGGTGTGCAAGCTCGGAAAGGTCGGCCTCGGCCGCGGCGCGCAGGTCGGCGCGCACCCGCTCCAGTTCCCCGGCCAGCTCCGGCCACTGCTCCCGCAGCTGCGCCACCGAACCGTACGCGGGATCGCCGCGGGTCTCCAAGGCCTGCGACCACAACACCGCCCGCCCGTGCTCCAGCAGTTCCACCGCGGTCTCCGGGCGGCCCGCCGACAGTGCGACCGCCGCCGCCTCACTGGCCAGCCCGGAGTTGTCCTGCAGGTAATCCTGCTGGTCCTGGCGGGCCAGGCCCGGCCACGCCACCAGCGACAACAGGTCCACGGCCTGCGCGTAGCCGCTGACCGCCTCCTCCCAGCGGGCGGTCCGCACCGCCAGCGCCCCGCCGCACCGCGCGGAGTGCAGGCGCAGCCAGCTCGGCACCCGGGGATTGCCCGCGACCTCGCGGAACGCCTCGTGTGCCGCCGCGGCGTCACCGGGCTCGTCCCTGGCCCGCAACAGCTCCGCGAGGTGTACGCGCAGCAACGGTTCGGTCGTCTCGGTGGACCTGGCCATGCCCTCGGTCACGGCCGCGATGGCCTCGTGCAGGTCGCCGCGGTCACCGACCAGTTCGTGGCGCAGCTTCAGCGCGGTGGCCAGGTTGATCCGCACCCCGGCGTGCCGGTCCGGCCGCGGGTCGGTGACCGCCAGCAGTTCGCGCAGCACGGGCACGGCCTCGTCCAGGTCCGCGACCTGGCGGCTCAGCGAGGCGCGGACCGCCAGCGCCGACCCCAGCCCGAGGCGCGCGTTCTCCAGGGTGCGGTGGGAGGCCTGGAAGTCCAGTGCCATGCGGTAGGCACGCACCGCCTCGTCCAGCAGCGGTACCTGCCGGATGCGCTGGCCCTGCTCGGACAGCGCCAGCGCCAGGCTGACCCAGGTGTTGGGCCGCTCCGGGTCGTCCAACTCCATGCCCAGCAAGGCCGACTGGAAGCACCGCACCGCCTCGGCGCCCTCCGTGCTGCTGCCGCGCTGCCGTGCCCTGGTGGCGAGCGCGGACCCCAGCACGATGCGCGCGTCCCGGTGCGCCGTGCCCTCGGGTGGCAGCAGTTCCAGCGCCTGGCGCAGCAGCTGCACGGCGCGGGTCGAGTCGGCGAACTCCCCGAAGTGCGCATGTCGTTGCCAGTAGGCGGTTCCCCTGCGCAGCAGCAGCGCGCCCCTGGCCGAGGGGTCGGCCGGCGAGAGCTCGTCGAGGTGCTCGAACTCGCGGACCGCGTCCTGGATGTCCACCGACAGGCCCATGCGCTGGTAGCGCTCCAGCAGCGCACCGGCCAGCCCGTTCACGGCGTCGAACCAGTCCATGGATTCCACTGTGGACAGTTCCTTCGCCCTGGCGAAGAACTCGATCGACTCGTCCAGATCGGACTCGTTCGACCCCGCGAGGTACCTGGAGTGCAGGGCCGTACCGAGCCCGACCGAGGCCTTGTAGCGGAAGTTGACCGCCAGCCCGGGGGAGCGCAGTGCCCTGCGGAGCGAGGAGATCGCGCTGTCCAGGTCGGCCTCGGCACCGGTCTCGGCGAAGCGGTACCGCAGGGTCTCGCCCAGGTCCACCTCGACCTCCGCGGTGCCGCCGCGGACCATCGCCGCGGTGAGCAGTTCCACCGCCTCGCCCAGGTCCGTGCCGGGTCCCCCGCCGCGCAGGGCACGCGTGCGCAGCGTGACTCCGAGCGCACTGAGGGCGTTCATGCTGTCCGGCAACAACTGCACGACCGCGCGCAGCAGGGTGATGGCCTCGTCCAGCTCCTGCGCGCCCTCCTCGAGCTGGTCGGAGCTGGCCGTCAACGCGGTCGCCAGCTCCATCAGGTCCACGGCCAGCGCCTCGGGCTCCTGGACCCGGCGCTCGGCGAGGACCTCGGCGGGCAGCGCGGCGCGCATCGCACCGACCCATTCGTCCACAACGGACTCATCGGCCTCGCTCGCCCAGCGCTGCCCGAGCAGCCTGCCAAGCATCCCGCTGAACTGAGGGAAACTGGGATTGTCCCGCGGCATCAACGCCACGGCCGCACGCGCGGCGAGCACCGCCGCGGACACGTCCTCGGGCTGACCGGTGAGCCGGGCGCGCGCCTCCAGGGTGGCGGCGAGGTCGGCCAGCGCGGGGAGCCGGTCGCCGGGCGAGGTCAGTTCCGCCAGCGCGGAGCGGAGTTCGGTCTCCGCACTGTCCAACCAGGACGGTTCCCGCTCCTCCCCGTACGCCAGGAACAGCGCCCGGCCCAGGCTCGCGTGCAGCACCGGGCGCACCGGTGCCGTAGGTGGCAGCTCCGACAGCGCCCGCCACAGCACGGCGATCGCCTCCTGCAACTCCGCCCGGTCCCCGCTGAGCTGGTAAAGGTCCACCAGCGACCCGCCCAGGCTGCCCAGCGCCAGACCGTGGTCCTCGGCCCCAACCGAGACCTCCACCGCCTGCCGCAACCGGGTTAGCGCGCAGCGGATCACCGTGGCGTTGAACGGATCGGCGGCCAGCAGCTGACTCGCCTCGGCGACCAGGTGCTGGTGACCGCGCTGCTCGGGGCTGATCTGCGCCAGCAGCCCGAGCAGGGCCTCGGCCAGCTCGAGCTCCTCCTCGCCCAGGGCCCACCCGACCTGCTGCGCCGCCTGCCTTCTGCACCGCAGGAACATGGCGACCCGGTGCACGCCCGACAGCACCACCTGGCGCCCGGCGGGGGTGTCCCGCACCGACAGCGCCAGCAGCCGCTCGGCCTCGTCCCAGCCCGGCTTGCCCAGCACCAGCCCCGGGTCCCCGCCACCGACGTACCCGTCGATCAGCTCGCTGACGGCCCGCAGCGCGGTGGCCAGGTAGTCGGTGGTCACTTCGGCTCGGGGTGCTCGTAGGTCAGCGGCAGCGAGCGATCACCCGGGGCCTGCCGCCACAGGGTGCACAGCACCTCGTTCGCCTCGCGCTCGGCGTCCTGGTCGGCGGGCATCGGCAGCCGCAGCCTGCGCAGCAGCTCGAACCGGTTCAGGTCGAAGGCCGTCTGCACCGCCTCCCCGTACGCCACGGCCTCGTGCACGGCACCCCGGTAGGCGATGCGCGCGATCACCAGCGGGGCCAGCGCCAGCAGCAGCCACCACCCCGACCCGGCGAGCAGGGCCCCGGCGGCCACCCCCGCCACGACCGCCGTCACCGACAGCCGCACCATGCCGTCCAGCGCGTTGCGCCGGTCGTCGACCACCGAGCGGGTCATCTCGTCCAGCACCAGGTAGAGCCTCGGCCAGGCCACCACCCCGTCCAGCCCGTACTCCCGGCCGGCCCGTGACTCGGCCGCCGCCAGCGCGTTGCCCAGCGCCGTGGGCAGCAGCGGTGCGCCGCCCACCGGGAACAGCCTGCGCAACACCGTGCCCGCCTGGCCCGCGCGCTGCACGGCGGCGTGGTCGGCGGCCTCGGGCAGTTCGGCGGCGCGGGCCAGCCTGCGCCGCCGCCCGGTCTGCCGCCAGGTGCCGTACCGCCTTGGCAGCGCGGCCCAGCGCGGCCAGTAGCCCTCCAGCAGGCGCACCATCGGCAGCTGAAGGGGCTGCACCAGCACAGCCAGCACGACCAGCCCCAGCGCGCCGAGCACGAGCTGGCCCAGGTTCAGCCCGGCGATCGCCTGCCACGCGTCGGCGAACCGCAGCGGGCCGGGCGCCCCGGCGAAGGCCAGCAGCAGCAGGAAGGCGCAGGCCGCGATCGTCGGCACGCAGCCGACCACGAGGAAGCGCAGGCCGAACACCTCCCGCGCCGTGCGCAGGGCCGCGTCCACGCTCACCGCACGCGCTCCATCGACCCGTGCCCCTCGGGGCACCGCGGCGGCGAGTCGTCCAGGAACAGCAACCGCACCTCCGCGGGACAGCTCGCGCAGCGGAACCGCAGCAGCACGTACCCCGTGGACCGGCCAGGCAGGGTCGCGCCGTCCCCGTCACCAGCCGAGCGCGTGCCCTCCTCGACCCGTGCGGCCAGGTCCAACAGCCGGTCCCGCGTGACGGTGCCGATGACCTGGCCGTCCACCGCCAGCGCCACCCGGTCCAGCCCCGGCTCCGCGCGGAACAGGTCCAGCAGCCGCTCGGCGACCACTCCGCCGGCCGCCTCGGAGGTCACGGCCACGCGGACCGGATCTCCGGCTGGAACGTCCTTGTCCAGCAGCGATCCGTAGCGGCGCAGCGGGTCGACCATGGTCACACTCTAGTGCCGCCCGCCGCGGTCTGTACCGCCTTCTGATCAGCTACCGCCGAGGCTGGTGCTGCCCGAACCCGCGCGTTAGGCTCGCCGCGCACGAACTGACTGCCTGGGGGCACAGGAATGCACCGTGTGGTGAGCGGGCTGCTCGCGTTGGCCCTGACGACGTCCGGCGCCGCGGCCGCGGCCACCCCGGTGGAGGTCACGCCCTTCGCCTCGGCGGTCTTCCGCGCGACGCACAACAGCTATTCGGGCAACGTGGACGGCACCAAGGGGTCCATCACCCAGCAGCTCGACGCCGGGGTGCGCTTCATCGAGCTGGACATCTACACCAGCGATTTCGGCACCCTGCACGACTACGCGATCGGCCACTCCGGGCCCGGTGACGCCGTGGACCACGCGGGCAACCCGGCCTCCAACGCGCTGCGCGACTGGCTGCGGGTGATCAACGACTGGTCCGCGGCGCACCCCTCGCACGCCCCGCTGACGGTCATGCTGGACCTGAAGAACGACCTGACCAGCGCGGGCTCGCCCGCCGATGGCAACGCCACGGCCCTCAACCAGGAGCTGCGCGCGGTCTTCGGGTCCAGGCTGCTGCTGGCCAAGGACAACGCCGCGTTGCCGACCGTCGAGTCCGCGCGCGGCCGGGTGCTGGCCCTGCTGTCCGGGGACCGGACCTCGCGCCTGGGCTACCGGCACGACTCGGGCCGGCACCCGGCCGTCGCGATCAACAGTCGCGGCCAGGTCGTGGAGGTGCACGACTCCGGCGGCGGGGACCTGTGGCTGTGGACGGGCACCTACGGGTCCGACGGCCGGATCACCTGGAACCGACACGAAAGGTACGACACCGGCACCACGCCCGCCGTGGCGCTCAACGACCAGAGCCTGCTCGTGGAGGTGCACAAGTCCGAGACCGCTGACACCCTCTGGTACCACGTGGGCCGCCTCGGTGCCGACGGCGCGATCACCTGGTCCGCCAGCAGGAAGTACGACAGCGGGGTGCAGCCCACCGTCCGGTTCACCAGCCCCGGCGGCAGCGCGCTGCGCGAGGTGCACCGCAGCCAGTCGGGCAGCCAGAACTGGGAGTGGAAGGGCGCGCTGGACGCCGGTGCCCTGTCGGTGTCCTGGACCGGCAACGCCCGTACCTCCGACCCCCTGCCCGCCACCAACGTCTCGGCCAGCGGCTCGGCCAAGGTCACCGTGTCCACCGGCTCGGACGGCACCTCACCCGCCGACACCCTGCGCGCCAGCACCGACCGGGCCGCCGCCGAGAACATCCGCTACGAGCAGTTGGCCTTCGTCGAGTACCAGCCCGACGACGGCACCGAGTTGCAGCGCACCGCCCTGTTCTACGCGGCGCCCTCCAGCAACACCTCGTTCATCACCGAGGCGCGCAAGGCGGGCCACGTGGTGCGTGGCTGGGACTTCGACGACCCGGGCCGCGCGACCACCCCGCTGGCCAACTACCCGGCCACCAACCACCCGGACGCCGCCTGGTACGTCAAGCTGATGGCCGACGCGCACGCCGTGCGGTAGACGGGTTCAGCAGCGGGCGGCCGCGGACAGTTCCGCCACCGCCGACTGGAGTTCCCGCTGCCGCAACGGGTTGACGCTCACCCAGTCGTCCTCGGCGCTGCTCACCCGCAACCGTCCACTTGGACCGTCCAACCAGGACAGTTCGGTGCCCGCCCTCGTACGGCCCGTGTCCGTGCGGCGGGTGGCGCCGAACTGCCCCCGGCCGCTCAGGCTCGGCAGCAGGTGGGCGAGCCGGTCCAGGGCCAGCGGGTCGCCGCCGCAGTCGCGGACCAGGTCGCGCAACTGCCCCTCCTGTTCGGCACCGGCCCTGCGCACGGCCAGCGCGGGCAGGGTGATCGGCATCGACCTCGCGGGCGCCACCTCGGGCACCAGCGCGAGCAGGTGCTCGGCCAACGCCGTGTCCGCGACCCGCTGGACCGCCACCGTGCCCGCGGGGTCCTCGTCCAGCTGCTGGCGGCAGACCAGCGCCCAGGACCGGTAGACCAGGGCCGCGACCCCGACCGCGCCCTCGCCGGTGACCAGCACCAGGTGCACGGTGCCCCGGTGCTCGCGCAGGGCCGTGACGACCTCGGCGGCCTCGCCGACGGGCCCGCTCTCCTCGGCCAGCCCGCTGGCGCACAGGGTCTGTCCGGCGGCGGCCAGCAGCAGTTCGCGCTCACCGGGGATCCGGCCGAAGCTGGGCACCCGCAGCGGGAACGGGAAGGGCACGCCCGCGTGCGCGCTGAGCAGGTCCAGCTCGACCAGTCCGAAGTGGGTCATGCCGGGTCACCGTCCGGGGCGCGCAGGGACCGCGCGATGGCGGCCTCGGTGTCCAGGTAGGTGGCCAGCGTGCCGCGCAGCGCCTGGTGGCAGTCGGACAGTTCGGTGTCGGCGGCGGTGACCTCCCCGGTGAGCCCGGACCGGCCCGCCGCCTCGCGCAGCCGGGCGGCCAGGTGCAGGGCGGGCGGTGCGGTGCCGAGCTGGGGCAGCCGCTCGGCCAGCCGCCCCGCCGAGGCCACCAGGGCGGTGGTCTGCTCGCCGAGCGCGGCCAGCGCGCTGGCCTGCGTGGTGAGTTCCTGCGGAATGACCTGGTACCCGGAGTTCACGACTCACCCCTGTCCGGTGCCAGCCCGATGACCGGGTTGGTCACCTGCTCGTCCAGTGCGAACAGCTGGTTGTCCACGGTGGGCATGCGGTTGCGGTGCTGCTCCTCGCGCTCGCCGCGACCGCGCGCACCGCCCGGCGGCATGCCGCCGCTGGCCCCGACCGGTCCCGGCGAGGCCCCGGCCCGCGCCAGCAGCGCGCGCTCGAAGGCCCCGCCGAAACCGGCGGCCGGTCCCGCGCCCAGCTGACCCGCGCCCAGCGGCGAGGCACCGACCAGTTGCCGCCACGGCACGCCGCCGCCACCTGCCGAGCCGCCGCCCCCGGCGTACCCGGCGAGGCCGGTCTCCGCGACCGCGCCCTGCTGACTGTCCACTGTGGATGAACGGGCGGCGGCCGGTGCGATGGCCTGTCCGCTGCTGGCCAGGCTCTGCTCGTAGCGCTGCATCACGTGCACCGCCTCGGCCTTGCGCTCGGCGGCGGCCACGTTGGCCAGGAACATGCTGCCGCCCGCCCCGGCCACCGCCCCCACGGCCGCACCGATCGCGGCGCCCGGCGCCGCGCCGACCCCGGCCGCGCCCGCCCCGACCACGCCGCCGACCGCCGCGCCCGCCGCGGCACTGGCCAGGCCGCTGGCCAGCGCCAGCCCCGTCGGGTCGCCCGGCGGCCGCGGCATGGAACTGCGCGCGGTGGCCAGCGCCTCGCCCGCGCTGCCCGCCGCCTGCTGCACGGTGCCCGCGCGGGCACCGGTGTCGGCGGCCCGCTCGCCCAGCGCGCCGATCCGGTCCGAGGCCAGCTCGGCCGCCTGGCCCGACCAGTTCGCCCGCAGCGCGTCACGCTGTTCGCGCAGGCTGTCGGCGTGCCCGCGCAACTCGGTGCCGTGCCGCCCCCACTCCTCGGACACCGCCGCCACGTCCGCGGGATCGGCGTTGGTCCACAGCATCTGGTAGAGCTGCTCGTGGGTGTAGGCGTTCCAGTTGGTGGCGCCCGGCGGGACCGGGGCGCCGAAGTAGCCCTCCCACACGTTGTGCAGCGCGTCCACCAGCGGTGTGGCCAGTTCGCCCAGGTGCAGGTCCGGAACCTGCTCCGTCACTTCGATTCCCCCATCGCATTGTGTGCCCGGCCCCCGCCGGGCGAGTGCGATTCTGTCGTCTGGCACGGGGCGGGCGGGCCCGGACGCGCTGTCTCAGTTGGGCCGTGGCGCAGGTGAGCCATCGGCCGATTGACCCCGGTCCGAGCCGCCGCCTAGGGTCCACTGCGTGCTGGACGCGCTGGACCCGGACTCCGCCCAAGGCCAGGTCTACCGGGCTCTGGTGAGCTCTCCCCGGTCCCGTGTTGCCGAGCTGGCGGACCGCACCGGGCTGGCCGGTGACGCGGTGCGCGCGAGCCTGGCCGAGCTGTCCGCTGAGGGCGCGGTGCTGGTGGTGGACCCCAAGGCCGAGCTCTGGGACGCGCAGTCGCCAGCCGAGGTCACCGAGGTCCTGTTGCAGCGGGAGGCCGCGCGACGGGTCGGCGTGCGGCGGACCGGGATCGAGCTGGAACGGCTGTTCCGTACCGCACGGCAGGACAGCGGCAGCTACCCGGCGCTGGAGGTGGTGGAGGGCGGCGAGCGCATCCTGGCCACGCTCCAGCGCCTGCAAAGCGGCGCCCGGCGCTCGGTGCGGGGCATCGACCGGCCCCCGTACTACGGTTCCACCGGCTACTACGCCGACCAGGAGACCATCCAGCGCGAGCGGATGGCCGCCGGGATCGCCTATCACTTCCTCTACTACGAGTCGGCCTGCTCGGACCCGATCGTCGGGCCGAACATGGCTCGCATGATCGAGGCGGGGGAGCAGGCCCGCACCCTGGCCGAGCCGCCGATGAAGCTGCACATCGGGGACGAGGACCTCGCGGTGGTCACCCTGGAGAACGAGGACCGGTCCGACTTCGTGGCGCTCGTGGTGCGCCCCTCCGCCCTGCTCACCACGCTGTGCCAGGTGTTCGACACCCTGTGGAAGCTCGCCGTGCCGGTCTCGGTGGCCGAGGCCGGGGCCGAGATCGACCGCAGGGACCGGGGCATCCTCGTGCTGATGGCCAGCGGGGCCACCGACGAGGCGATCGCGCGGCGGCTGGACCTCTCGCGGCGGACCGTGGTGCGGCGGGTGGCCGCCCTGCTGGAACAGCTCGGGGCGACCAACCGGTTCCAGGCCGGGGTGCAGGCGGCGCGGCGCGGCTGGCTCTGACCCGGCCTCAGTCCAGGACGAGCCGGTCGGCGATGCCCGCGGCGGTGAAGGCGCCGACGAACTCGGTCAGGCCCTCGGTGAAGTGCGCCCAGCTGTCCAGGTGCGCGGGCACCACGCGCCGCGCCCCGAGCAGGCTCGCCGCGCGCGCGGCCAACTCGCTGTCCAGGGTGAGCAGCGCCCCGTCCAGCAGGGGAGTGCGTGCGGCGCCCGCGAACAGCACGGCCGTGTCCACCGGCCCGAAGCGCTCGGCGATCCGCTGCACCACCTCGATCGAGGCGTTGTCCCCGCTGACGTAGACCGTCGGCACGCCCTGCCCGGTCAGCACGAAGCCGATCACGTCCCCGGTCACCGGCTCGCAGCCCTCCGGCCCGTGCTGGGCGGGCACGGCGGTCACCACCAGCACCCCGCCGTCCGGCCTGGTCAGCTCGTGGGTCTGCCAGGGCCGAAGTCCGCGCGCGGTCCCGCCAAGGCGCCCGGCCCCGCTGGCGGTGGTCAGCACGAGCGGCACCTCGGCCAGCAGTTCGCGGCCGGAGTTGTCCAGGTTGTCCGGGTGCTCGTCGTGGGAGAGCAGCACCGCGTCCAGCCGTCCCAGCTCGGCGGCCCGCACCGGGGCGGGCCGGGTCTTGACCAGCGCCCTGCCGCCCGTCGGGTACTCGCCAGCGGGGTCGAAGGTCGGGTCGGTGAGCAGGCGCAGGCCGCCGATCTCGATCAGCACGGTGGGGCCGCCGAGCACGCGGAACTGGGGGTCGGACATGGTTACCTCACGGAGAATCGTTCGATTTGACGTGATGAACCGTAGACCACGTCTCACGCGAGACGCAATGGGTTAGCATGAGAACCGTGCGGACCGCTGCGCTGCCGCCCGCCCCGGGTGAGGACCAGCACCCGGCGTTGGCCCTGGTCAACACCGTGCAGACCACCCCGGCGGGCAGTGCCGACCTGATCGCCGACCCGGAGCTGGCCGGATCGTGGCTCACCGGGCACTCGCTGCTGCCCGAGGACGTGGGCTTCGGCGAGCCCTGCACCATCCGGCTGCACGCCCTGCGCCAGGCGCTGCGCACCCTGCTGGCCTGCGCCACCTCGGCGACCCCGCCGCCCGCCGAGGCCATCGCCGCCGTCAACACCGCGCTGACCGCCGCCCCCACCGCCGGGCTGCTTGCCTGGGACCCCGCCCAGGGCCTGCACCGCTCCGCCAGGCACCCGCTGGACCAGGCCACCGACCACTTGCTCGCCCGCATCGCCGTGGACGCCGTGGACCTGCTCACCGGGCCCGGTGCCGACAAGCTCGCCGCCTGCGGGGCCGCCCCCTGCTCGCGCTTCCTGGTGCGCACGCACGGCGCGCGGCAGTGGTGCTCGGTGCGCTGCGGGGACCGGATCCGCGCCGCACGCGCCTACGCCCGCAGGACGCACGGGTCCTCGACCTGAGCTGCTGCGCCGAGGTCTAGAGCCCGGCATTTCCCCCACGCACTCGGCCCGCTGTCATGCCCGGCGTGTACTCCAGGGCAGTCCTTGACGTAATCCAGGACACAGAATTTTTGTGTCAAGGCCCCGAGCGGGTATTAACTGACTTCGGGGAGTGAGCGCGGGAGGGGATGATCCGTCGGCATGGTGCTGCCCTCGTACGCCCAGCAGCAGATGTGGGCCTTGGCGCGGGTTGCCGGGGCCGGCGCGGCCGACAACCGGCCGATGGCCTTTGACCTGCGAGGAAACCGCCACCACGAGGTGTTCGCCCGTGCCATGGACCCGCTGGTGGTCAGGCACGAGTCGCTGCGCACCGTCCTGGTGGGGGTTGGTGGCGAGGGGCACCAGGTGATCGGATCATCAGCCATCGATCTCACCCTGACGGTCTACGGCCTCACTGAGAGTGAGGATGCAGACGATCGTCTACATGGGCTAATGCGCGACGACCCACAGGTGCCGTTCGTGCAAGCCACGGCTGAGGGCGAGGACAAGGTGGACTGCGGCCACTGGGACATGCTGGAGAGCGCCGAGCTGGACCGGATCCCCGCATGAGCGGCAGAACCAGCGTGGCCCAGGGGGTGCACGCCCAGGCCCTGCGCACGCCGGAGGCCGTGGCGGTGGTCGACGGCGCGCACCGGCTGGACTACGCCGCCCTGGACGCCGCGGGGTCGGTTGTCGCGCAAGCGCTTACCCGCAGCGGGGTCCAGCCGGGGCAGGCGGTGGCGATCGGCCTGCCCCGCTCCTGGCAGCTGATCTGCGCCATGCTCGGCGTCCTGCGGCTGGGCGCCCAGGTCGTGCCGCTGGACGGCCAGAGCCCGGCCGAGCGCCGCAGGCACATCCTCACCGACTCGGCGGCCGTGGCCCTGATCCACGGGGACGCGCCGCCCGCCGACCTGCCCGACTCCGTGCGACCGCTCGCGGTGGCCGACCTGCTCGCGGCGCAACCCGGCGAGGTGGGCGAGCCGGAACCGCCCGCACCCGCCTCGTTCCTGTTCTACACCTCGGGAACCACGGGCCGTCCCAAGGGCGTGGAGGTCCGCGACGCGGGCGTGCTGCGGCTGGCCCGGCCCGGCTACCTCCGGATCGAGCCGGGCACGCGCTACTCCTGCCTGTCCAATCCGGCCTTCGACGCGCTGAGCTTCGAGGTCTGGGTGCCGCTGCTGACCGGCGGCTGCTGCGTGGTGCTCGCCGACGAGGCGGTGCAGACCCCGCACGAACTGGCCGCCGCGCTGCGCCGCGAGCGCGTCGACACCGTGTGGATGACCGCCGCGCTGTTCAACGCGGTCGTGGACGCGGTGCCGGACTGCTTCGCCGCGGCCAGCCAGGTCCTGGTGGGCGGCGAGCAGCTCAACGCCGCGCTGATCCGCCGCTGGTACCGCGACAACCCCGACAGCACCACCCAGCTCTACAACGGTTACGGGCCAACGGAGTCCACGACCTTCGCGCTGAGCCACCCGATCCCGCGCGAGTTCGGCGGGGACTCGGTGCCGATCGGCAGGCCGCTGCCCGGGACCGAGGCGCTGCTGGTGGTGCCCGGGGCCGAGCGCACGGCCGAACCCGGTGAGCTGGCCGAGTTGCACCTGGCTGGTGACGGGCTTGCCGTCGGCTACCGCAACCTGCCCGAGGAGACCGCGCACCGGTTCGTGACCCTGCCCTGGTACGACGAGGGCCGCGAGCGCTACTACCGCACCGGCGACCTGGTGCGCGCCGACGCCGAGGGGCTCGTGGAGTACGTCGGGCGCACCGACCGCCAGGTGAAGGTCCGCGGCTTCCGGGTCGAACCGGGCGAGCTGGAGCGGCGGATCCTGGCGCACCCGGCGGTCCGGCAGGCCTACGTGTGCACCCGGCGCGACGGCGCGCACGGCCCGAACGAGCTGTTGGCCTACCTGGTCGCGGAAGACCTGTCCTACGAGGAGTTCGACCGGCACCTCGCCGGGGAGCTGCCGTCCTACATGCGACCGCACCACGTGTACCGGGTGGATGCGTTGCCGCTCAACGCCAACGGCAAGGTGGACCAGGCCGCGCTGCTGAGCCGCGAGGACCGGCCCTGGCGCCGTGAGTCCACTGAGGACACCGCAGTTACGGCCTGGCAGCGCGAGGTCCTGGACCTGGTGTCGCAGGTGCTCGGGATTGCCGACCCCCGGCTGGGCGACCACTGGATCGCCGGTGGCGGCGACTCGCTCAAGGCGCTGCGACTGCGGTTCGCCGCACGGCAGCGCTGGGGCTGTGAACTGCCACAATCCGTTGTCCTGCACGGCGACTTCGCCGAGCTGGCCGCCACGATCGCCGCAGCCAGGACGGGCACGACCAGGGCCTACCCGGTGCCCGCCGCCCCGACGGGCGCGAGCTCGGCACCGGCCACCAGCGAGCAGCAGCGGCTCTGGCTGTTCCAGCAGAGTTCCCCGCGGTCCTTGGCGTACAACGTGAACCTGGCCTTCCGCATTGACGGTGAGGTGGACGCCGCGGCACTGCGGGGTGCACTGCGCGGCTTGGTGGAACGCCACCCGGCGCTGCGCACCTCGTTCGAGGCGACCACCGAGGGCCTGCGCCAGGTGGTGTGCGAGCCGTACGACCCATGGACCGAATCCAGCCGTGATGAGTTCTTCGGCACGGCCTTCGACCTCGCACAGCACCACATGCTGCGCGCGAGCTGGGTACCCGGACAAGGCGGGGGCGAGCTCCTGCTGTGCCTGCACCACATCGCGGTCGACGGCTGGTCGCTCAACGTGCTGCTCCGCGACCTGTCGGCCGGGTACGCGCAGACCCCGCTCAGTGACAGCGCACGCACTCCGCTGGACTTCGCCGCCTGGCAGACGGAGTGGTTCGCCAGCCCGGCCTACCTCGCCAAGTGCGAGGAGCTGCGCGCCCACTACGCGCAGGTGGACCGCGCGCCGGAACCGTTGCGCCCGGCCAAGTCCCCAGCGGCGGCACTGCTGCACACCACCCTGGACACCGTGCGTCGCGAGCAGGTGGACCGGCTCTGCGCGGAGCTGGGCTTGACCCGTTTCCAGCTGCTGCTCGGGGTCTACGTCTGGAGCCTGTACGGGGTCACCGGGCGGAGGAGCCCGTGCGTGGCCAGCCCGGTCGCGAACCGGCCGGTCCAGGAGTTCGAGTCCAGCGTCGGCATGTTCGCCAACACCGTGCTGCTGCCGCAGGACGTCGTGCCCGGCGAGGACCTGCGCGGGCAGTTGCTGAGGCTGGGCGCTGCCACGCGGGAGGTGCTGGACCGCCAGGAGGTCGCGCTGTCCGACGTGCTCGCCGCGGGACAGTCGCCGATCGACTTCCTGTTCGTGCTGGAGAACACCGAGTTCTCCGCGCTGGCGCTGCCCGGCTGCGCGGTCCGTCCACTGTGGCCGGTGCCGGCCGCGGCCAAGTGCCCGCTGACCATGTCCGTCGTGGCCGGTCCGGAGGGCTTCGACTGCCTCTGGGAGTACGCCCAGGACTGCTTCGAGCCCGCCGAGGTCGTGGCGATGGCCGAGCTGTTCGAGCGCGGGCTCGACCTGCTCGCCGCGGGTGGCGCCGCGACGCCCGCCGAGCTCGTGGCCTCCTACCGCCGATCGCTGCCCGAGCACGGCCGCGGCGAGCAGACGCCGTTGCACAGCAAGACGATCGCCGACCTGGTCGCCAGGCAGGTCGTGCTCACGCCCCAGGCCCCGGCCCTGATGTCCGCGGACGGCCCGGTCAGCTACGCCGAACTCGACGCCTACGCGACGGCGCTGGCCGCCGAGCTGCCCGCCCCGACGGGCTCGTGCAGCGTGGCCCTGTACTTCGAGCCCTCCGTGGAGCACGTGGTCTCGTTGCTGGCGCTGGCCAAGCTCAACCTGACCGCCGTGCCGCTGGACCCGGCCTACCCGCCCGACCTGCTCCGGCAGGTCATCGAGCAGGTCGACCCGTTGTGCGTGCTGCTCGCGCCCGGCGCCGAGTTCGACGTCATCGACCCCGGTGACGTGCCCCGGCACCCGGTCGTGCTGTCGGCCGCCGAGGCGCCCGCCGTACCGCCGCACGAGGGCACCCGCCCGCTCTACACCCTGTTCACCTCCGGCTCCACCGGGACGCCCAAGGGTGTGCAGGTCCCCGACCGGACCCTGGTCAACCTGCTCCAGTGGCAGGCCGGGTCCGGCGGCCTGGCGTTGCCCGCCGCGACCCAGCAGTTCTCCATGCTGTCCTTCGACGTGTCCTTCCAGGAGGTCTTCGGCACGCTGTCCTCGGGTGGCTGCCTGCACCTGGTGCGGCCCGACTGGCGCCACGACGTGCCCGCGCTGTTGGACCAGCTGGAGTCCGCCGGGGTGGAGCGGATCTTCCTGCCGTACGTGGCCCTGCAACTGCTCGCCGAGCACGGCGTCCGGTTGGGGCGCTACCCCTCACGGCTGCGCGACGTGGTCACCGCGGGCGAGCAGTTGGTCTGCACGGAGGCGATCCGCCGCTGGTTCGCGGGCCTGCCGGGGGCGCGCCTGTTCAACCACTACGGCCCCACCGAGACGCACGTGGTGAGCAGCCTGTGCCTGGACGGGGACCCGGCCCGGTGGCCGGAGCGCCCGGCGATCGGCAGGCCGGTGCCCAACGCGGTGCTGCGCGTGGTGGACGAGTCCGACCAGGCCGTGCCCCCGGGCTGCGTGGGCGACCTGCTGATCGGCGGCCTGGCCGCGCGGCGCTGCTACCTGGGCGACCCCGAACGCGACGCCGAGCGCTTCGTGGAACTGCCCGGGGTCGGCCTGTGCTACCGCAGTGGGGACAAGGCGTACTTCGACCGGGACGGCCTGCTGCACTTCGTGGGCCGCGAGGACCAGCAGATCAAGCTGAGCGGTTACCGCCTGGAGCTCGGACAGGTCGAGGCGGCACTGTTGCGGCACCCGGAGGTCGTCAACGCCGCGGTGGTCCGTGACGGGGACAGCCTGGTGGCCTGCGTGCAGTGCCGTCAGCGGCCCACTGCTGAGGAACTCGCCGCCCACCTGGCGCAGTTCCTGCCCGCACACGCCCGAGTGGACCGGTTCCGCCTGCTGGCCGACCTGCCGCGCACCCCCAGCGGCAAGGTCGACCGGGCGGCGGCGTTGCGCGCACCCGGCGAGGACCTGCGCCGTGGCGGCGCCGCGAACCGGCCCATGCTCTCACCCCGCGAGGCGCAGCTGGCGGAGCTGTTCGAGCAGGCGACCGGCTCGCCCATCGGCCCGGACCAGACCTTCTTCCAGGCGGGCGCCTCCAGCCTCGGGCTGATGCGCTTCCACCTGCACTGCACCCGCGAACTCGGCCCGATCTTCACCGTGGCCGACCTGTTCGAGCACGTGACGGTCCGCGCGCTGGCCCGGATGATCGGCGGACCGGAACCCGTTGCGGCGCAGGAGGTCGAGCCGATCGCCGCGGAGTTCGAGATCGCGTTCGACTCGGCGAGCACCCCGGCGTTGGCCTCGGCGTTCAGCTCGGTGTAGCGCTCGCCGTGGTCGATCGTGGGCCGTAACGAATCGTAGGGCCCCGCGATGCGTTGGCTGGCAACATCCGACGCAGGGGGGCCGCCGTGGCACTCACCGATTGGTTGCGCAATCTGTTCACCGCCCCGCGCGAGCTGGTCGCACACCAGCTCGGCCAGGCAGGGGCGGACCCAAGGCAGGTGTTCCGGAAGTTCCGGATGCGCCGCAGCTACCGGATCAGGTACATGGTGCTGGGCGGTCTGATCATCCTGGCTGGGCTCGCCACGCCGTGGGTGATCACGCAGTTCACCCCGCCCGGTGGCTCGGTCACCCTCAACGGCACGATCTACGACGCGGGGAGCACCTTCTCCAACGGCTTCGACTTCGGCGACTCCGCCAAGGGCCAGGGCGATTCCCTGACCCTCAGCGGGATCGCCAACATCGAGTGGGCGGCGGGCGTGGTGCTCGCGACCGGCCTGTTCCTGCTGATCGTCAACCCGCAGGAGCCGAGCCCGCGCACCCGCTTGGTCAACTTCCTCGTCTCCCTGCTGCCCAGGCTGTTCAACTTCTTCACGATCTACGCGTTCGTCAGGTACGCGTGGTGGTCCTTCGCCGAGGACGGCGTACAGCAGGACACCGTGCGGCACTTCCTGTTCCTCAACGGGGGAAGCCAGGCCGCACTGGACGCCACGCGCTGGATCGCCGTCTACCCGCTGCCCGGGTTCTTCATCACCCTCTTCGGTCTTGTGCTCGCCGCCATCGGCCTGTACTCGGGCACCTCCCGGCTGACCGAGGAACAGATCGCGGCCCGCAACCAAGCCGGGCTCGCTGTTGTCCGAGGGCTGCTCAGTTTTGTCGGGAGAGTCATCGCGACCGCCATCCTCATCGCGTTGCTGCTCGCCGTGCTCGTCAACACCGTTGACTTCCAACACATCCAGATCGGGTGATCACGCTCCGGTCGTCTCGTGCGCGACGGACGAGGTCTGTCCATAGTAGAACGCCGCCACCCGGTAGGAGGCCGTGTGCTCCTGCTCCAGCGGGTAGACCCCGACCTCGTTGACCCCCGGCCCGAGCACGGCGGCCACCCGCACGGCCGAGCCGTTGGCCGGGGTCACCTCCAGCAGGTAGCCGTCCTCGTCCCGAGCGTGGTCGGTCCAGCTCAGGTGGACCCCGTCGGTGCCCACCGCCTCCGCGTGCAGGTCGGTGGGGCCCGCGCCGCTGTTCTCCTTGTCGCGCAGGGAATTGCGGGGCCCAGGCGGGCTCGGTCTGCTGCGCGGGGCGGCCCAGTCGCCCTCCGGCGCCGCCGGTCCCGAGCCGGTCGGCAGGGCCACCGCCACCGAGGTCGACTCCCGCCCGAACACGGTGCGCACCCGGTAGTAGAAGTCCGTCCGCGGGATGAGTTCGCTGTGCGTGTAGCTGGTGGCGTTCGCGGGCAGGAAGGCCAGTTCGGTGAACTCGCCCCCGGCCTGGTTGCGGTACTCCAGCACCTGTCCCAGTGCGGTGTCCGGCGCCGCGGGCCAGGTCAGCCTGATCTCCGTCGAGCCCGTCCTGGTCGCGGTGAGCCCGCTGTCCGCGGTGCAGGCGGCGAGGCCCAGAACGAGCAGGACCGCCCCGAGCCTCGCCCGCACAACGCTCACTTGCGCCAGAAGTGGACGTCGCTCCAGTTCACGGTGATGCTGCCCGAGCCGGAGCTGGTCTTGTAGGCGCCGATCTTGTCGTAGAACGCGCCGCCCGGGGCGTTGTTGTCGGTGTAGGCCAGCGAACCGTTGATGTACACGCGCAGGGTGTGCGCCTGCACGTCGTGCACCGTGTTGACCCGCACGGCGGTGCCGACCTTGGCGATCCCGCTGTTGATCGTGCCACCGCCCTCCACGCTGTAGAGGCGGCCGGTCTTCTCCACCGCCAGCATGAAGTACGGCCCGTCGTCCCCGTTGAAGGTCTGCTTCAGGCTGATCCGGTTGCCGCCCATGCTGCTGATGGTGAAGGTGCCGCTGAACTGCCGGACCCCGGAGGAGTAGTTCGTGCCGCCGCCGGAGTAGTTGCGGTAGCGGCGTTCCGCGCGCGGCGCGCCGTTGCCGCACGCGTCGAACGCGCTGGCCGAGGGCAGGCTGAAGGTCAGGCCGTTGACCTTGCCGCCCTGGCAGGTCTGCACGTCGTAGGACGGGGAGTCCTCGGTCCAGTTGCCCGATTCGACCGGTCCCGCGGCGAAGGCCGAGGGGGCCAGGCCCACCAGGGCGGCACAGGCCACCAGTACGGGGAGAACGCGGATTTTCACGGCAGGGGCTCCATTTCCGCCAGGCACCGCGGAGGTCCGCACGAGGGGAGGGCGGCGATTCCCTGTCGTGCCATCGATCTCCGCGAGCCGAAGGTCAAGTAGCAGCCCTGACAGGAAAGCAGCGCCGGTGACGCGTGTCAACGGGCTGCACAGTGTTCAGGAACGTGAACGCGACCGGGTTCCGGCCACGGCCAGCAGCACGATCGCGCTGAACGCGAGGGCGACCAGCACCATCGAGGCCCGCGGGGCGATCAGGTCCTGGGCCCCGCCGAGCAGACTGCCCAGCAGCGCCACACCCAGCGCGCCGCCGGTCTGCCGCGCGGCATTGAGCACCCCGCTGCCCAGACCGGCCTGGGCCGGGCCGAGCGAGCTCATCGCCGTGGCGGTCATCGCGGGCATGGCCAGGGAGCAGCACCCGAACAGCACCGAGCCCACGAGCAGCACGGCGAGCGGGCCGTGCACGTCCAGTGTCGCGAGTACCGCCGAGCCGAGGGCGCCCGCGATGCCACCGGCCACCATGGGCGCGCGGGTGCCCAACCGCGCCACGACCCGGCCCGCGAGGAACGCGTTGGTGCCGACCGCGAGGGTCAGTGGCAGCAGCGCCAGACCGGCGGCCCAGGGCACCAGGTGCAGGGACTGCTGCAAGTACAGGGAGAGTACGAACAACGTGCCGTAGAGGCAGAAGTTGAACAGGAAGCCGATCGCGCTCGCGGCGCTGAACGCGCGGTTGCGGAAGACACCGAGCGGCAGCATGGGCGCGCTGGCGTTCGCCTCGACGAGCACGAACCCGATGGCGGCGCACACACCGACCGCCAGCAGCCCGAGCACGACCGGACTGGTCCAGCCGCGCTGACCGGCCTCGATCATGCCCGCCGCGAGACAACCCAGTGCCGCCACGCTGAGCAGTTGCCCCGCGAGGTCCACGCCGACCTGGCGCTGGCGGGGCGCCTCCGCGACGGTCCAGCGGGTCAGCAGCACTGCCAGTACCGTCACGGGCAGGTTGACCAGGAAGATCGTGCGCCAGCCCACGAGGTCCACGGCGAACCCGCCGAGTACCGGCCCAGCGGCCAACCCGAGACCGCTCATGCCGCCCCAGATGCCCAGGGCGTGCGCACGCCGCCGCGCGTCAGGGAACTGGTGCACGATCAGCGCCAGCGAGGCGGGTAGCAGTACTGCGGCGCCGACACCCTGCACGGCGCGGGCGGCCACCAGCACCGCCTGGCCGGGGGCGAGCGCGCAGGCCGCCGAGGACAGCGCGAACACCACGAGCCCGAGCTGGAACGCACGGCGGGCACCGGCCTGGTCCGAGCCCGCGCCCGCCGTCAGCAGCAGGGCGGCCAGCGCGATGGTGTACGAGTCGACCACCCATTGCAGGCCCTCCAGCGTGCCGCCGAGATCGGACCGGATGGCGGGCAGTGCGACGTTCACGATGGTGGCGTCCAACGTGATCATCAGGAAGCCCAGGCAGATCGCGGTCAGCGCGAGGCCGGGGCGGGTGACGGGTGCCAGCACGAGATGATCTTCCACCGGTCCAGCCAAGCCGGTGGCCGGGCACCCGGTCCACGACCGGCCGCCTAGCACTGGTAGGCGCAGACTCCCACCGCAGGTCAGCGGCGGTAAAGTCGCCGGGTGGAGCTCAGGCGGCTCAGGTACTTCGTGGCGGTGGCCGAGGAACTGAACTACGGGCGGGCCGCCGCCCGGCTGAGGATCAGCGGGCCCTCGCTGTCCCAGCAGGTCAAGGCGCTGGAGCGGGACCTGGGCGCACAGCTGCTGATCAGGGACCGCCGCCACGTGGAGCTGACCCCGGCCGGGGCCCGGCTGCTGGCCGACGCCAGGCAGATCCTGTCCCTGGTCGAGAGCGCGGTCAACCGGGTCCAGGGCTCGGGCGCGGACGTGCTGCGGCTGGGCTACGTGAGCTGGCTGCCGCCCGAGGTGGCCGCGCTGGTGGCCCCGGCCGTGGAACTGCGCGTGGACGAGTGGGTGCTGCCCTCGCACACCCAGGTCGAGCGGGTCGCCGACGGCAGCCTGGACCTGGCCGTGGCCTGGGCCCTGCGCCCCGAGGTGCGGAACAACGGACTGGTCGCCCACCTGCTGCGCTGCGAGCCGCTGACCGCCCTGCTGCCCGCCGGGCACCGGCTGGCGCGCGAGAAGCAGGTGCCCGCCGACCAGGTGGTCGCGCTGGTCGACGAGGACGAGACCTCCTGGGCCTCCTGGAACCGGTTCGCCGAGGACTTCGTGCGCTGCACCGGGGCCCGCCAGGTGCGGGTCGCCAACGGGGGCATCGCCGGGCGCGCGTTCCACGACCACGTGGCGCGGTTGCGTGCCCCCGTGCTGCGCTCGCCCAAGCAGCACCCGGCGCCGGTTCCGCCCGGCCTGGCGTCCCGGCCGGTCACCGGGCCCACCCCGCTGTGGACCTGGTCCCTGCTGCACCGCGCGGACGACACCCGCGACTCGGTCCGGCACGTCGTGGAGAGCCTGCGCCAGATCGGCGAGGTCGCGCGCTGGCACGGGCCGCCGGACATGGCGGGCTACTGGCTGCCCACCGAGGACCCGCACCGCCGTGGTTGACTTCGGTACTGGGCAGGGGAGGAGCGGGACGCATGGCCGACTACGACAGGGGAGTGGAGCTGCTCCAGCGACTCGGCGGGGTGGCACGCCCAGCCGTGCTGGAGCTGTTCGAGGGCGTCGGCGCGGCGGACTTCGGCGCTGAGGCCGTCGCCTTCGTGTACGGCGGCGTCTACCAGCGGCCCGACTTGTCCTTGCGGCACAGGCAACTCGTCACGGTCGCCGCGTTGAGCACCCTGGGATACGCCCAGGCCCAGCTCGACTTCCACCACACCGCCGCCCGCAACCTGGGCTGCACCGAGCAGGAACTCCGGGAGGCCGCGGGAACCGCGGGAGAAGTCGGCGCCCTCGATGAGCGGAGTCGGCTGCTCGTGCTGGTCGCCGCCAGCACGGCTCGCGGCGGCGTGGGTCCGGAACTGCGCGAACACCTCCTGCGACTGCGCGACTCCGGCGGTGAACGCGCGGCCGTGGAGGTCATCCTGCACACGGCGGTCTACGCCGGGTTCCCCGCCGCGCTCAACGCACTGGCCATTGCCCGGGAGGTCCTCCGACCCGGCGGGTGAGGCGCCGGTCAGGGCGCTGTCAGCTGGATGTCAGCCGCCAGGGTGAACCTGGATCCAGGTGACACCTGGACGGAGGACGCCGTGACCATCGAGTCCATGCCCGCACTGCACGGGGTGCGGACCCCGCTCCCGGGACCGCGCAGCGCGGAACTGCTGGCCAGGCAAGCTGATCGCGAGTCCGCCGCGCGGTCCTACCCGCGCCGCCTGCCGATCGCGCTGCGCCGGGGCAGCGGCAGCTACGTCGAGGACGCCGACGGCAACGTCTTCATCGACTTCCTCAACGGGGCCGGGGTGCTGCCGCTGGGGCACTCCCACCCCGAGCTGATCGGCGTGGTGCAGCACCAGGCGGCTGAACTCGCGCACGGGCTGGACTTCCCCACGGCGGTGAAGGACGAGTTCACCACGGCCTTGCTGAGCACCCTGCCCGAGGCCATGCGGTCCACGGCGAGGGTGCACTTCAGCGGGCCCACCGGCACCAACGCCGTCGAGGCGGCGCTCAAGCTGTGCCGCACGGCAACCGGCCGCAGTGAGGTCGTGGCCTTCCACGGCGGTTTCCACGGTATGACGGCGGGTTCGCTGGCGGCCTCCTCGGAGGGCTCGCTGCGCGCCAGCTCACCGGGCGTGCACTTCCTGCCCTTCGCCTACTGCCACCGCTGCCCGCTCGGCCTGCGCCCGGAGTCCTGTGACACCAACTGCGCCGCCTACCTGGAACGGGTGCTCACCGGCAGCCACACGGGGTTGGCCAGGCCCGCCGCGGTGCTGCTCGAACTCGTGCAGGGCGAAGGCGGGGTCGTGGTCGCACCGCAGGAGTTCGTGCGCCGGGTGCGCGAGGTCACCGCGCGGCTGGACATCCCCCTGATCGTGGACGAGGTGCAGACCGGTTGCGGTCGGACCGGTCGCTGGTTCGCCTTCGAGCACTACGAGATCGAGCCGGATGTGCTGGTGCTGTCCAAGATGCTGTCCGGCTCCGGCATGCCCACCGCCGTCGTGGTCTACCACGAGCGGCTCGACAGCTGGCGGCCCGGCGCGCACACCGGCACCTTCCGCGGCAACCAGCTCGCCTTCGCCTCCGGCACGGCCTACCTCCGCATCGCCAGGCGGGACGGCCTGCTGGAGACCGTGTCCGCGCGGTCGACCCAGCTCAGACGCGGCCTCGACGAGCTGGCCGCACGACTGCCGCAGCTGATCTCCGAGGTGCGCTCGCTCGGGCTGATGCTCGGTGTGGAGTTCAGCCACGCCGACGGCAGCCCCTGGCCGGAGGCGGCCAGCGCCACGCAGCAGGAGGCACTGGCCCGCGGCCTGATCGTGGAGATCGGCGGCCGTGCGGACTGCGTGGTGCGCATGCTGCCCCCGCTCAACCTGGACGAGGCAACGGCACACCATGCACTGGAACTGTTCGGTGCCGCCGTGGAAGCGGTGTCGAAGCGGTTCGCGTAGGGGCCTGCGGCGGTGCGGTGCGTGTCGGACGGTGCGGGGTGGTGTGTTGGGGGTTGGGGTGCCGCGTGTTCGGTGTTCTGGGGTGGTGTGTTGGACGTTCGGGGGTGGTGTGTTGGCGGTTGGGGGCGGCGTGTTCCGGTGTGTGTCGTGAGTCCGGCTGTGTGAGGCGCGAGTCCCGGTGTGTGAGGCACGATCCCGGTCTCAGGAGAGCGAGTCCCGGGCTAGGAAGAGCGAGTCCCGGTCTCGGGTAGGCGAGTCCCGCTCTGGGGAGGGTGAGTCCCGGTGTGCGGGGTGCGGGTCCCGCTTTGGAGGGGGTGGGTTCTGCCTTGTGAGGTGCAGGTCCGGCTGTGCGGTTGGGGATTGGCGAGGTGTGTCGGGGTTGGGGGTGTGGGGTTGGTTTGGTGCGGGTCCCTCGCGGCGGCCGTAATCGGGGTTTTCGGGGCAAGGAGGGATGCCCCGATTCGCCGACGAGCGTAAGGCCGCCGCTACCCGCACAAAACCAACCCCGGGTTGGTGGGGGTGTGCGGGTGCGCGGTAGGCGGGGATTGTGGTGCGTGTCGGGCGTTGCGGGGCGGTGTGTCGGACGTTGCGGGGTGGTGTGTTGGTGGTTGGGGTGCGGTGTGTTGGACGTTGGGGTGTCGCGTGTTCGGTGTTCCGGGGTGGTGTGTTGGCGGTTGCGGGATGGTGTGTTCGGTGTACCGGGGCGGCGTATTGGCGGTTGCGGGGTGGTGTGTCGGACGTTGCGGTGCCGCGTGTTCGGTGTTGCGGTGCGGTGTGTTGGCGGGGGTGGGGTGGCGTGTTGGCGGCTGTGGGCGGCGTGTCCCGCTGACCGGAGCGCGTGTCCCGTTGTGGGGAGCGCGAGTCCCGGTCTGGGGCGGGGGAGTCCCGGGTTGGGGTGGGGGAGTCCCGCTGACTAGAGCGTGAGTCCCGTTGTGGGGAGGGTGAGTCCCGGGCTCCGGTGGGCAGTTTCGTCGACTGGCTCGGGTTGGGTTTTGGGTGTGGTCACCCACATGGGTAGGCATTGGTGGGCAACGGTTTTGGGGTGGATTGGGGAGTAGAATTGTTGGTATGACAGCATTCGTGGAGGCTCGGCCTGCCGCAGGGTTGTGGCGGTTGGGTGATGCGGAGCTGTTGGGTGAGTTGCGGGACGCGGAGGTGGTTCTGCGGCAAGCGTATGCGCGGGTGTTGGGGTTGGTTGCGGAGGCGGGTGCGCGGGGTGTGGCGGAGCGGGTGGGGTATCCGAGCTTGAGTGAACTGCTGCGGAGTGTTCTGCTTGTCAGTAAGCGGGAGGCGAGGCAGAGGATTGTCCACTCGGCTGTTTCGGTGCCGGTTCCGCTTGAGCCTGAACAACTTTCGGTGATCAACCGGGTGCTGCGGGAGTTGCCGCCACACGTCGGTGCGGCCGACCGGGAGCAGGCTGTCGAGGTCCTGGCAGCAGCGGCCCAGTCGCTGGATGCGTCCTGCCTGGTGCCGCTGGGCCGGGAGATCGTCAACCGGCTGGATCCCGACGGGGCGCTACCGGGTGAGGACGAGCTCGCCCATCCCCGACGAGAATTCCGTTACGACACGCGGCGGGACGGATCAGTACGGTTCCAGGGGTGCCTGGACGCGGAGACTGGCGCACTGCTGGGGGCAGTGCTCAGCCCGTTGGCGAAACCACACGACGCCAGCGACACCCGCACCCTGCCCGAGCGGCAAGGGGACGCGTTCGCGGAACTACTGGAAACCAGCACCACCCCCACTGAAGGCGGAGAACGCCCGCACATCGCGGTGACGATTCCGCTGACAACACTCCAGAACGGGCTCGGCACCACCGAACTCGCCCCATCAGCGATCCGCCGACTGGCCTGTGATGCGAAGGTGATCCCAGTAGTACTGGGCAGCAACTCCGAACCCCTCGATATCGGGCGGATCAGCTACACCGTGCCGCCCCACCTCCGACGAGCACTAGTGGTCAGGGACAAGCATTGTGCGTTCCCGGGGTGCAGGCGCAGGCCAAGCTCCTGCCATGCACACCACATCGTCCATTGGGCGAATGGAGGAGAGACGGCGCTGTCCAATCTGGTGCTGCTGTGCGGAATGCACCACAGACTCATCCACCACAGCGGCTGGACGGTGCGAATGGTCAACGGACAGCCGGAATTCACGGCGCCCGCGTTCCTCAGGCGAGGACGAAGACCGGGCAGTCAGGGCAAGGTGCCCAGTGGGCCGGGGGCGGCGAGCACGGCCTTGGCCTCGGCGAGCGGATCGCGGTACGGGGAGAGCAGGCGCTCGGCGAGGTGGGAGTGCAGGCGGGCGACGGAAACCACGGCGAGGGCGCCGAGCAGGGAGAGCAGGAGGAAGCAGGTGGCCATGAGCAGGGCGGTGGGCAGGTCGCCGACGAACACGCCGATGCCGCCACGGCCCTCGGGGCCGCTGGGGAAATAGCCGAGTTTCACGCCGTGTTCGAGGTGGCCGTTGTACCAGGTGGGGGCGGACAGCCAGAACCACAGGGGCAGGGTCACCCCGGCGACACAGGCGAGCCACAGCACGAGGGCGGCGAGGTCGAGCAGGGCGAGCGGCAGGTACAGCAGGCCGAGGTAGGCGCAGTCGCGGAGCACGGCGGGATCGGTCCACCGGGCCTTGATCATGGCGAGCAGGCCGTGTTCGGGGGAGGGCAGGTAGGAGCTGTCGATGCGCTGGCCGAACAGCCGGGTGCGGTGGCGTTCGACCTCGGCACAGCCGCGCACGACGAGGGCGGCGCCGATGAGCAGGGGCACGCCGAGCGAAAGCAGGCTCAGGGCCCAGCAGACGAGCACGACGGTGGCGACAACGGCGAACAGCGCGGTGTCGAGCACGAGGTAGCTCAGCAGGTAACCGCAGGCAATCCACGGGGCGGCCGAGAACGGCAGCGTCAGCGGACTGCGGCGGTGCCGCAGGATCACCCGACGCTCCGCAGCAGCGATTCGACAGCGCTGAGCCGGGCGTTCACCTCGCTGAGTTCGGCGCGCAGGGCCTGCTGGTTGGCCACGGCCTCCTCGGCCAGCTTGCGGTAGCTGGCCATGGCGACGGCGTCGGCCCGGTGCCGCTGCAACCGGAAGTAGGCGACCAGGCTGGCCGAGATCCCGCCAATGACGATCAGCACGACGGCGATGGTGATGATGGCCCCGGTCATCGGGAGGTCGATCTCCTTCATGTTCTCGTCTGCTTCCCACCAGCCACGCCATCCTCGTCCTCGCGCAGCGCCCCGAGCACGACATCGAGGTTGATCACGAGTTCGAATGGCATGAGTTCGAAGTACTTCATCGCTTTGCCGTCCGGCGAGAGTTCGAGCGTACCGGTGACCAGACCGGCTTTCTCCAGGCGCCCCAGGTGCATGTACAGCAGTGGCCGGGACAGTTCCAGCCGACGGGCCAGCTCGCTGACGTGCACACGCCCCTCGGCCAGCTCGCCGATGATCCGCAGTCGCTGGGTGTGGCCCACCGCCGCGAGCAACTCCAGCAGTTCCTCGCTGGTCAGAGGATCTCCCTCGGTTCGCGGGTCCTGAAGGTTTGAATTTACATATGAAAGACTGAGGCGGTCAAGCGGGCACGCCCCAGTTTCACCAGGTCCGCCGGAATGTTCCGGCCGAGCTGGTAGCCTCGTTCACACCTTCGTAGTTGAGGGCGCAACAGATCTGTGCATGCGATGCAGCAGGGGGGCTGGGATCATGCGATTCACAGACGTGTCCAGAACCGGTCGGAAACGGCACTGCGTGCCGGGCTGCTGACATGCAGTTGGAGATCAGGCACGCCAGGGTGGTGGTGACCCTCGCCGAGGCCGGAAGCATCTCCAAGGCGGCGGCCCGGCTGAAGCTGCCACAGCCGAGCCTGACGGCGCAGTTGCGGCGGATCGAGCAGGTGACCGGGGGAGAGCTGTTCATTCGCTCCAGCACGGGCATCACCCCGACCAGGCTGGGCAGGCGGCTGGTGCCCATGTTGGCGGAACTGGTGGCCAAGGCGGACGCGGTGCTGGCCGAGGCCACCTCCGAGGCGGCGACGCTGCGCTTCGGCGTGGCCGAGTGGACGCCGACCACGCTGCCCGCGGCGGTGCAGGGCAGCATGCCCGGCCGCGAGGTCCGCACGGTGACGCTGACCAGCGCGGCGGCACTGGCCGAGGTCATCGGCGGGCAGCTCGACCTGGTGCTGGTGTCCGGACCGGCGGAGGTGCCCGCACTGGGCATGGACGCGGGGCTGGCCACGGAGGTCGTGGTGACCGAGCCGATCTGGGTTGCGGTGCCCCAGGAATCACCGGTGAGCGGCCAGAGCCGGGCGCACTACGCCGAGTTGACCGAACTGCCCTGGGTACGGCACGTGCCGGAGCACTGGGTGCACGAGGTCGAGCGCTGGCTGACCGCGGGCGGCGGGTTCGAACCCGAGGTGCTGCACGAGGTGGCGGGGCACGCCGAGGCGATGATCTGGGTGCGGGACGCGGGAACGGCCACGCTGGTCACGCCCAGCGGCTGGAGTCGCGGCGCCGGGCTGGTGACAATCGACGAGCCGCTGCACAGCGAGTTGAAGCTGGTCTGGCGGCCAGGTGCGGTAGAGGAGGAGACCGTGCGCACGCTGACCGCGGCGCTGCGGAGCTACTACGCGGACTACGCGAGGACGGTGCCGGGGCTGGTGTCCTGGGCGCGGGAACATCCCGGTGAGTTCCCGCAACTGGAGGGATTCGCCGAGCCGGGCTGAGGTGTCAGCGTGCTGTCAGCGCCCCGGGGGACGCTGGCGGCATGGAGAGCGCCGACCTGACCGACCGCTGCCTGGCGCGCATCGCCGAGCTCGACCCGGCGGTCAACGCGGTGCTCGCGGTGGACCCGACCGCGCGGGCCCAGGCCGAGGCCGCGGACCGGCGTCGTGCCGCCGGGCGGCGGTTGAGTCCGCTGGACGGCATCCCGGTGCTGGTCAAGGACAACATCGACACCGAGGGGCTGGGCGGCAGCTGTGGTTCCCGCCTGCTGACGGCCCCGCCGGTGCGCGATGCCGGGGTGGTGCGGGCGCTGCGCGCGGCAGGCGCCGTGCTGCTGGGCAAGACGAACCTGTCGGAGTGGGCGAACTTCCGCGCCGCCGTGGTCACCGAGGGCTGGTCCGGGGCGGGCGGTCAGACCCGCAACCCGCACGTGCTGTCCCACAGTCCGTGGGGGTCCTCCTCCGGGTCGGCCGCCGCCGTGGCCGCGGGCATGGCCCCGCTGGCGCTGGGCACCGAGACCGACGGCTCGATCGTCGGTCCCGCGGGCGCCTGCGGGGTGGTCGGGTGCAAGCCGGAGCCAGGACTGTTGCCGGGCAACGGGATCTGCCCGGTCTCCCCGGCACAGGACAGCGTCGGGGTGTTCGCCGCGCACGTGCGGGACGCGCTGTCGGCAGTGGCCGTGCTCAGCGGCGGGCAGTGGCCGCCTGCCGAGCCGGGCCCGATCAGGTTCGGCTGCTGGCACCCGCCCGGTATGCCGGAGGAATCCGTCGAGCTCGTCGCGTCGGCGGCCGACCGGTTGCGGGCCGCGGGCAACGAGGTCGTGCCGGTGCGGCTGGAGCTGCCCAGGTCGGTGCGAGCCGACGGGTTGCGCGCGCTGTTCGCGGAGTTCCGGCCCGCGCTGGAGGACTATCTCGCGCGGCGGCCGGGCAACCCGGGCACCCTGCGCGAGCTGATCAGGCTCAACCGCACCGATCCCGTGGAGCTCGCGCTGTTCGAGCAGGACCTGTTCGAGCAGTGCGCGGACATCGACGAGCGCGAGCGACTGGCCGCGGCGCGGGCCGGGGTCCTGGCACGGGCCGCCGCGCGGCAGGTGATCGACACCGTGCTGCGCGAGCACGGCGTGGCCGCGGTGCTCGCGCCGTCCAACCCGCCCGCCTGGCCGATCGACCACGAGGTGGGCGATCCGTTCCCCAGTTCGAGCTCGACCCCCGCGGCGCTGGCCGGGTACCCGGTCGTCTCGGTGCCGGTCGGCTGCCACGGCGACCTGCCGGTGGGCATGTCGGTGTTCGGCCCGGCCACGCTGGCCGGGCTGCTGCCCGCCGCACTCGCCGCGGCGGCGGTCGGCGTGCTGCCCGCGCCGCGTTTCCTGCCCTGACCACGTCAAGGAGCGCACCATGCAGTTGGAGAAGGCCACCGAGGGCGGCACCACCGCGATCATCGTCCACATCGGACCCGGGGATGACCCCGCCGAGGCGCGCGCCCAGGCGGAGGACCTGCTGCCGGTGTACGGAGCCGTGCTGCTGCGCGGCCTGGGCATCAGCGACCCGGACTCGTTCCACGAGGCGGTGCGCGGTTTCGGCAGCCCGACCATCGACAGCTACCGCGGCGGCAACACCCCGCGCAGCACCGTGTCCGAGGGGGTGTTCACCTCCACGGAGTACCCGGCGCGCTACGAGATCACCCTGCACAACGAGCTGTCCTACGCCCACCAGTGGCCGTCCCGGCTGTTCTTCTGCTGCCTGGTGGCCGCCGAGACCGGTGGCGCCACCCCGGTCTGCGACGGCCGTGCGCTGCTGGCCGACCTCGACCCGGCGGTGCGCGAGCGTTTCGAGTCCCGGCAGGTGGCCTACCACCAGCACCTGCACGGCGGGCACGGGCTGGGCAAGTCCTGGCAGCAGACCTTCGAGACGCGGTCGCGTGCGCGGGCCGAGGAGTACCTCACCGCGGCGGGCGCCCGGTTCGCCTGGACGACCGAGGGCGGGCTGCGGGTGACGCAGGTCCGCGCGGCCGTGCGGCAGCACCCCGCCACCGGCGAGCCGGTGTGGTTCAACCAGGCCACCCAGTGGCATCCGTCCAACCTGCCTTACGACGAGGCCGACCTGCTGCTGTCCGTTGTGGACAGTGAGCTCGACCTGCCGCATTCGGCGAGCTACGGGGACGGCGGGGCGATCGGCGCGGACGACCTGGCGCAGGTGCGCCGGGCGGAGCGGCGCAACAAGCTGTCGGTGCCCTGGCGGCCCGGCGACCTGATGATGATCGACAACATGCTGGTGCTGCACGGGCGTGAGCCGTTCACCGGCAGCCGCAAGGTGATCGTGTCGATGACCTGAGACCTGAGGAGCACCGGGACATGCGCGAATCCGAAGGAGCCAACGTGGGTGGCCGTGCCTACCGGCCCCTGTCCGAGCGGGAGCGGAGGGAGCGGGCCGAGCGCACCGGCGGCGAGCCCGAGTTCGACTTCGGCGCCAGCGCCGAGAGCACCCCCTACATCGACTACCACCACGTGGACGTCCTGCTGAGCTTGCAGCACCCGCGCACCCAGGAGCCCGCGGAGCTGTCGTTCTACATCTGCGGGCAGGTCCAGGAGTTGCTGTTCAAGCTGCTGTTCACCGAGGTGAACCTGGCCAGGGACCTGCTGTTCGCGCGGCGGCTGGACCCGGCGCTGGCCGTTCTGCGCCGCACCGAGCGGACCCTGCGCGTGCTGGTCACCACCTGGGAGCCGCTGAGCACGATCACCGTGTCGGAGTTCCACAACTTCCGCGACGAGCTGGGCGAGGCCTCCGGGTTCCAGTCCTACATGTACCGGCAGCTGGAGTTCGCGCTGGGCAACAAGTCCCCGCGCATGGCCGAGGCGCACCGCGGGGTGGACTGGGTCTACAAGCAGGTGGACGCGGCCCTGCGGGCGCCGAGCCTGTACGACGCGGCGCTGAGCTACCTGCACTCGCAGGGGGTGGAGCTGCCCGCCGGGTGCTTCACCCGCGACCCCGCCGAGCCCGCACCGCACGACCCCGCCGTGCAGGCCGCCTGGGCGCGGGTCTACCGCGAGCCCGAGCGGCACCACGGTCCGTACCTGCTCGCGGAGGCCCTGTCGGACCTGAACTACCAGTACGCCCGGTGGCGCAGCACGCACCTGCTGACCGTCGAGCGGGTGATCGGCGGCAGACCCGGCAGCGGGGGCACCGACGGGGTCGGCTGGCTGCGGCGCATCGCCGAGCACCGGTTCTTCCCCGAGCTGTCCGCCGCCCGCTGCACGGGCTGAGCCGTGGCGGTGTACCGGGGGTTCGACCAGGCCACCCTGGACCGCGAGTACTCGCCCAGCTCGCGGGTGGCGGACATGGGCGTGTACCTGCGCGAGTACGCCAGCGCCAGCCTGGCCGCCAGGCGGGCGCTGGCCTTCCGGGAGTACCGGTACGGCCCGCTGGACTGCGAGCGGCTGGACTTCTTCCCCGCCGGGCGCGCGCGGGCGCCGTTGGTGGTGTTCGTGCACGGCGGCTACTGGCAGGAGCTGGACAAGTCGGATTCCTCTTTCCCCGCAACGGGTTTCCTGTCCGCTGGCGCCGCGTTCGCCGCGATCGGGTACGGCCTGGCGCCCGCGTTCTCGCTGCCGGAGATCGTCGACCAGGTCCGCAGGGCGCTGCGCTGGCTGCTGGCGCACGCCGGGGAACTGGGCGTGGACCGGATCCACCTCGTGGGCCACTGCGCCGGGGCACAACTGGTGCTGGCGGCACTGCTGGCCGACGAGGCCCTGGCCGCGGTCTCGGGCGTCACGGCGCTGAGCGGGGTCTACGACCTGGAGCCCGTGCGGCTGAGCTACGTCAACGGCCCGCTGGGGCTCGACCGGCGGACGGCCGCCGAGCTGAGCCCGATCCGGCAGTTGTGCCGACCCCTGCCGCCGCTGCTGGTGGCCGTGGGCGGCATCGAGACCGCGGAGTTCGCGCGCCAGCACGAGGAGTTCGTGCTGGCGGCCCGGCGCTGGGCCCCGGTGCGGGATCTCGTGCTGCCCGACCGCAATCACTTCGACATCCCGTTCGACCTGGCCGATCCGGCGAGCCCGCTGGGCGCCGCGCAGTCGCGCGCGCTGGGTCTGCAGTGAGGAGCACCGATGACCATCGACCCCGCGCGGATCGAGGGGATCAACCGGCACGAGACGGAGTTCCTCTACGAGGAGATCTTCCGCAGGCGGACCTACCTGCCCGAGGGGCTGAGCCTGCCGCCGGGCGCGGTGGTGTTCGACGTGGGCGCGAACATCGGCGTGTACTCGCTGTTCGTGCACACAGTCAGCCCCGGTGCGCGGGTCTACGCCTTCGAGCCGCTGCCCCCGGTCTTCGCCAAGCTGGCGGCCAACCTGGCCCGGCACGGGGTGGACGGCACGGCGCTGCCGCACGGTCTGTCCGATGTGGATGGTGAGTGCGAGTTCACCTACTACCCGGGCTACACCACCATGTCCGCCCGCGCCGACTACGCGGACACGGTGGCGGAGAAGGAGTTCGTCAAGCAGCAGGTGCTCGTCGACGGGGCGCCGGAGGTCCGCGAGTACGTGGACGAACTGCTCGACGTGCGCTTCCGCGAGACCGCACACCGGTGCCGCCTGCGCAGGCTCTCCTCGGTGCTCGACGAACTCGACGTGCCCCGCATCGACATGCTCAAGATCGACGTGCAGCGCGCCGAACTGGACGTTCTGCGCGGCATCGAGGACCGGCACTGGCCGCTGGTCGGCCAGGTGGTGCTGGAGGTGCACGACCAGCCCGGCACCGCCACGGAGGGCAGGGTGGCCCTGGTCGGCGGACTGCTCGCCGACCAGGGCCTGACCGTGACCGTGCAGCAGGAGGACCGGCTCACCGGCACCGACCGCTACACGCTGTTCGCCGTGCGCACCACGGATCGGCCCGGGGGCCAGTCCAGCTCCGGGGCCCCGGTGAGGATGGCGTGATGCACCCGGCGCAGCAGCTCGCCGGGGTGCACGCCGAACTCGTCGGCCAGCGTGCGGCGGCCCTCGTCGAACAGGGCCAGCGCGTCGGCCTGCCGGTCACTGCGGTAGAGCGCGGTCATCAGCTGTGCCCGCAACCGGTCCCGCAGCGGGTGCTCGGCGACCAGCCCGGCCAGCTCCGGCAGCAACTCGGCGTGCCCGCCCAGGGCCAGGTCCGCCTCGATCCGCCGTTCCAGCACCGAGATCCTGGCCTCCTCCAGGCCCGGTGCCGCCGAGCTGACCAGGCGCTCGGAGACCCCGGCCAGCGCGGGACCGTGCCACCGGTCCAGCGCTGAGCGCAGTTTCCTGCTCGCCTGTTCGTACCGGCCCAGTGCGAGCGCGGACCGGCCCAGTTCGGCGTCGGACTCGAACCGCGCCAGGTCCAGGTTGCCCTGGCCGATGTGCAGCACGTAGCCGGGGGAACGGCGCTCGATGACCGCCCCGCGCCCCAGTGCCTTGCGCAACCGGGACACGTAGGTGCAGATCTGCGCGTGCGAGGTGGCTGGCGGGTCCTGTCCCCACAGCAGGTCGCTGAGCTGGCTGTCGGACACCAACCGCTGCCCGGACAGCAGCAGCGCCGCCAGGACCGTGCGTGGTTTCGACCCGTCCACCGGCAACTCGCGCAGCCCGTCGCTGACCCCGACCGGGCCGAGCACCCGGTAGTCCAGCCCGTCGGCCGGGCGCAGTGTGCCGCGCCTGCGCGCGTCCCCGGCACGCCCCGCGATTCTCCGGATCATCCGAGCACCTTGTCCTGGACCAGAATCGCCTGGTACAGGTTCCGCATTCCGCGACCCGGTTCCAGCCCCATTTCCGTCGCCAGCCGCCTGCGGGCGTGGTGGAATACGTCGAGTGCCTCCTCCTGTCGTCCGTTGCGGTAGAGCGCGAGCATCAATTGCTCGCTGAACCGCTCCCGTTCCGGGTATTCCGCGGCCAGTTCGTTGAGTTCCGACACCACGCCCCTGCCGTCACCCACGGCCAGTTTCGCGGTGATCAGGTCCTCCCGTGCGCCCAACCGCCGTTCCTCCAGCCGGGTGGCCGCCAGCCGGCACCGCATGCCGTCGCCGACATCGGGCAGCGCCGGCCCGCGCCACAGCCGCAGAGCCCTGTCCAGCAGCGCCATGGCCCGCCTCGGGTCCTGCGCCAGGCAGGCCGAGCCGCGCGCTGCCAGGTCGGTGAACTCGTGCGCGTCCACCCACTCGGTGGGCAGGTCCAGCAGGTAGCCCCCGCTGACCGTGCGCACCACCTCGTCGCCCCGGCAGCCGGTGACCGACTCCAGCAGCTTGCGCAGCCGGGTGACCGTGGCCTGCAACGCGTTGCGCGCGTTGCCCATCTGCTTGTCCGCCCACAACTCGTCGACCAGCCGCTCGGCCGACAGCGGAACCCCCGGTGCGAGAGCCAACATCGCCAGCACGGTGCGCCCCTTCACCGAGGCCACGTCGAACCTCTTCGCACCGTGCGCGATGACGACCGAACCGAGAACCAGTATCCGCATCCGCGACAACCCCCCTCTGAGTCGTCGGGGGACGGCCTCACACGCGCGAGGACCAGACCAACTCGCCTGTTCCGAGATAAGCCACCCCCCCCAGGTACAACCGAACACCCGGTGTAGTGCCCCCATGTCCACCGGAACCGGAAGAATTCAGACCGAATGAAAACTTCCTGCACGCATCCTAGACAGGGCGATTCGGTGGGGGAAATACCACGAGAGATGTACGCACATACCGCCGTGGTATGCCGCCAGAAAGGTGACCCGCACTCGAAGTGTATCGGAATGCCTGATTCCGCGCACCGCCCGTTCGCGGTGTCAGGACCGTGTCAGCGGGCCCGGACAGGATTGTCCGCAGCGGCTACGACGCTTCCGGGAGACAGTCATGACTACAGTTCGGGCGGCCAGCCTTCCGCTTTCCTCCGCGCAGAAGGACATCTGGTTCGACGAGAAGGTCAGCGGGGGCGGTGCCAGCTACAACATCGCCTGCTACTGGGACATCCGCGGCCCGCTGGACGTGGCGGTGCTGCGCGCCGCGCTCGCGCTGCTGGTGGACGAGGCGGAGTGCCTGCGCGCCCGGTTCGTCGAGGAGGTCGGGCAGCCCCGGCAGCTCGTCGAGCCGCTGATCGAGGTCCCGCTGCGCGAGGTCGACCTGGCGCAGTGCCCCGACCCGCTGGCCGCCGCGCTGGGCTGGATCGACGAGGACCTCGCGCGGCCGTTCACCGCCGAGGAGTTCCCGCTGTTCCGCATGGCCCTGCTGCGGCTGGCCCCGGACCGGGTGCTGTTCAGCATCTGCAACCACCACCTGATCTCCGACGGCTTCAGCTACCCGGTGTACTGGAACCGGCTCACCGCGCTCTACACGGCGTTGCGCGAGGGCACCTCCGTAGCCGAGGGCAGGCTCGCCCCGCTGAGCAGCCTGCTGGAGGCGGAGGCGGGCTACGCCGACTCGGCCCGCGCGGACAAGGACGCGCAGTACTGGCTCACCCGCTTCCCCGAGGAGCCGGAACTGCTCAGCCTGGCGGCCCGCGAGGCCGAGCCGGGGCCGGGCTTCTGGCGTGCCGAGCGGGAACTCGGCGAGCAGGTGCTGCGGCAGCTGCACGAGGTGTCCTGGCAGGCGCGGGTGAACTGGCAGAGCACGGTCACCGCCGCCGCGGCCGTCTACACAGGACGGTTGGCGGGCGGTGGAACCGAGGTGCTGCTGTCGATGCCGGTGCACGCCAGGGTCGGTGCCGCCATGCTCGGGATCCCCGGGATGATCAACAACTGCCTGCCGGTTGCCGTGCCGCTGAGCCAGGCGATGACCCGGCCGCAGCTGTTGCGCTCGGCGGCGGGCGAGTTGTCCCGCGCGCTCAAGCACCAGCGGTACCGGATGAGCCGGATCCGCGGCGGCATGGGGCTGCGCAGCGACGACCGCAGGCCGTTCGGGCCGTTCGTCAACTTCCTGCCGCACGTGACCCGACTGTCCATAGGGGACTGTGAGGTCACCACGCACACCCCGTCCACCGGGCTGATCGACGACTTCGAGATCGCCTTCGTGGACTCCGAGGAGGGGCTGCGCCTGATCGTCAGCGGCAACAGCGGGCGCTACACCGAGGGTGAGGTCTACGGGCACCTGAACCGGTTCGCCGGGTTCCTCGCGCGGTTCGTCGCGGCCGAGGCGGACCTGCCCGTGGGCCGGATCGGCCTGCTGGAGGCCCCCGAGCGCGCGGCCCTGCTCGCCGTGGGCGTCGGACCCGAGCGCCCGCTGGACGAGGAGGGCGTGGTCGAACGGTTCGTGGCGCACGCCCTGCGCGGGCCGAACGCCCTGGCGCTGACCGAGAACGGGAGTTCGACCAGCTACGGCACGCTCGCGCGGCGGGCCAGCGCCCTGTCCCGGCGGCTGGACCAGGACGGGCTGACCGCCGTGCTCGCCCCACGTGGCAGCGGGTTCGTCACCGGCGTGCTGGCCGCGCTGTGGCGTGGCGGCGCGTACGTGCCGCTGGACGCGACCATGCCGGTGGCCAGGATCGCCAGGACGCTGGCCGACAGCGGGGCCGGGGTGCTGCTCGTGGACGCCTCGCAGCGCGCCCTGGCGGCCGAGGTGCTCGCCACGGCTGGAGTGCCCGCACGACTCGTTGTCATGGACGGGGTCGAGGACCCGTTGGACGGGCTCGCCCCGGTGTCCGGGGACCCCGCCGCGCTGGCCTACATCCTGTTCACCTCCGGCTCCACCGGTACGCCCAAGGGCGCGCTGGTGCACCGCGGCGGGCTGCTCAACCACCTGCTGGCGATGATCGAGGAACTGGACCTGTCCGCGGCCACCACGCTGGTGCACAACGCCCCGGTGACCTTCGACATCTCGGTCTGGCAGATGCTCACCCCGCTGCTGGTTGGCGGGCGGGTGCTGGTCGCCGACCGGGACACCGCCGCCGACCCCGGGCTGCTGTTCGGCTTGCTGGCGGCCGAGTCCGCCACGGTGCTGCAACTGGTGCCCTCCCTGCTGCGCGCCTCGCTGGACGCCTGGGACCTCGGCGCCGCGCGGCCGGACCTGGCCTCGCTGCGCCAGGTCGTGGTCACCGGGGAGGCGCTGCCCGCGCAGCTGTGCGCCAGGTGGTTCGACCGCTTCCCGGCGGTCCCGCTGGTCAACGCCTACGGCCCCGCCGAGTGCGCCGACGACGTGACCCTGGCCAAGCTCACCTCGGCCGAGGGCTTCGCCGGGCCCGGTGCCCCGCTGGGCGAGCCGATCCGCAACCTCGCCGTGCACCTGCTCGACGACGCCATGGAGCCGGTGCTCGGCGGGGCCGTTGGCGAGATCTACGTCAGCGGGGCCGGGGTCGGCCACGGCTACCTCGGCGACCCGGTGCGGACCGCCGCCAGCTTCGTGGCCGACCCGTTCGGCCCGCCGGGGACCCGCATGTACCGCACGGGCGACCTCGCGGTGCGGCGGCCCGGCAACGTGCTGGAGTTCGTGCAGCGCCGCGACCACCAGGTGAAGATCCGCGGCCACCGGGTCGAACCGGGTGAGGTCGAGGCGGCACTGCGCGCCCTGCCCTCGGTGGCCGACGCGGTGGTGGTCGCCGGTGCGGACGGCAACGGGGGCACCAGGTTGCTGGGCTACTTCGTGCCGCGGGCGGGCGGCACCGCCGAGCAGGTCCGCGGGGCGCTGAGCGCGGTGCTGCCCGGCTACCTGGTGCCCGCGGTGCTCACCCCGCTGGCGGCCCTGCCGCTGAACACCGCGGGCAAGGTCGACCGGCGCGCGCTGCCCGAGCCGGTGTCGCGCCCGGTCGCGGCCCGCACCCAGGTGCCGACCGAGGAGATCCTGTGCGCGGTCTTCGCCGAGGTGCTGAACCTGCCCTCGGTCGGGGCCGGTGCGGACTTCTTCGCCGCTGGCGGGGACAGCGTGGGCGCGATCCAGGTGGTCAGCCGCGCGCGGGCGGCCGGTCTGCTGCTGACCCCGCGCGAGGTCTTCCTGCACAAGACCCCGGCGGCACTGGCCGCGGCGGCCAGCCCGGTGGACTCGGCGCGGGCCCCGGTGCTGGCCGACGGGGTCGGCGAGGTGGACCTGACCCCGGCGGTGCACCAGTTGCGCGAGGACACCCGGGGGCTGGCCGGTCCGGTGGCCGCCTACAGCCAGCACGTGGTGTTCGAGGTGCCGGACGGGTTGGACGCCACTGGCCTGGTCACCGCGCTGGCCGGTGCCCTGGACCACCACGACGTGCTGCGGACCCGGTTGCTCGTGCCGGTGGAGAACGTGTGGCAGCTGGAGATCACCCCGCCCGGCACGGTGGACGCGGCCCAGTTGGTGCGCACCGAGGAGCTGACCGGTGCCGTGGACGAGGTGCTCGACCAGGCAAGGCGGCGGCTGGACCCCGAGCGGGGCGTCACCGTGCAGGCGGTGCTGCTCGACGGGCTCGGGCAGCGTCCGAACCGGCTGCTGCTGGTGCTGCACCACCTGGTCGTCGACGGGGTGTCCTGGCGCATCCTGTTGCCCGAGCTGATGAACGCCTGGCAGGGCAGGGCGAGCTGGTCGCCGCGGGGCACCTCGGTGCGCCGGTGGGCGCGGCGGCTCACCGAGCAGGCCGCCTCGGCCCGCCTGGTCGCGGACCTGCCGCGCTGGCTGGACCAGCTGCGCGGGCAGGACCCGGCGCTGGGCAGTCGCGGGCTGGACCCCGAGCGGGACACGACCGCCACCGCGCGCGGCCTGCGCACGGAGCTGAGCCCGGAGCTGACCGAGCAGTTGCTCACCGGAGTGCCCGCGGCCTTCCACGCGGAGGTCGAGCAGGTGCTGGTGGCCGGGCTCGCGCTGGCGGTCGCGCAGTGGCGGCGCGCCAACCGGACCGCCAGCGGCGAGCTGCTGCTGGAACTGGAGGGGCACGGCCGCGACCAGTTCGGCGAGGAGCTGGACCTGTCCGGCACGGTGGGCTGGTTCACCAGCGTCTACCCGGTGCGGGTGGACGTGGGCGAACTCGGGCCGCACCAGGCGGGTGCCGCGGTCAAGCGGGTCAAGGAACAGCTGCGCGCGCTGCCCGCCGACCGCGCCGGGTTCGGCGTGCTGCGCTACCTCAACCCGCAGACCCAGCAGGCGCTCGCGCGGTTCCCCGTGCCACAGGTGGGTTTCAACTACCTGGGTCGGTTCGGCGAACAGGGCGACACCGGCGGCCTGGGCACGGCGCCGGACATGCCGCTGCGGCACGTGGTGGAGCTCGACGCCGTCGCGGTCGACCGCGCAGAGGGGCCGGTGCTGGTGGCGAACTGGCTCTGGGCGGGCGAACTGCTCACCGAGTCGGAGGCCACTGACCTGGCCGCCGCGTGGACCAGCGCGCTGGCCGCGATCGTGCGCGCCGCCGAGACCGCGGGCGGCCACACGCCCTCGGACTTCCCGCTGGTGACGCTGGAGCAGTCGGAGATCGAGGAGTACGAGCGCGACGCCGACCTGGCGGACGTGCTGCCGCTGACCCCGTTGCAGAAGGGGCTGCTGTTCCAGACCCAGTTCGACCAGCAGGGCGTGGACGCGGACACCGTGCAGGTCACCCTGGACTGCCAGGGGCCGCTGGACGTGGCCGCGCTCCAGGCGGCGGCCACCGCCCTGCTGCGCCGCCACCCCGGGCTGCGGGCCTGTTTCCGCTACCGCAGCTCCGGCGAGGCCGTGCAACTGGTCCGCACCGAGGCCGAGATCGAGATCGCCGAGGTGGACCTGAGCGGGCGGCCCGAGCAGTTGTCCGCGCTGACCGACGAGGAGTGGACCCGGCGCTTCGAGGTCACGACCGCCCCGCTGGTCCGTTTCACCGTGGTGCGCCTGGGCGGGGAGCGGTTCCGCCTGCTGGTGACCGCGCACCACATCCTCGCCGACGGCTGGTCCCTGTCGGCGGTGTTCGCCCGCGAGCTGCTCACCCTGTGGGGCAACGGGGCCGACACCTCCGCCCTGCCCGCGCTGGTGCCGCACCGGGGCTACCTGGCGTGGCTGGCCGAGCAGGACGAGCAGGCGGCCCGCGCGGCCTGGCAGGAGGAACTGGCCGGGATCGAGGAGCCGACCCGGCTGGGTCCCGACGACCGGCAGCGGATCTCCGCGCTGCCCGCGACCCTGGTGCGCAGGCTGCCCGAGCCGCTGTTCGCCGAGCTGACCGCCTGGGCCCGGGCCCGCGGCCTGACGCTCAACACGGTGTTGCAGGGCTGCTGGGCGGTGCTGCTGGGTAGGCTCACCGGCCGCGAGGACGTGGTGTTCGGCGCGGTCAACTCGGGGCGTCCCGCGGAACTGCCCGGCGCGGAGTCGATGGTGGGCGTGTTCATGCACACCCTGCCGGTCCGGGTACGGCTGGACCCGGCCCGCGGTTTCGGCGAGCTGCTGGCCGATCTCCAGCGGCGCCAGGCGGAACTGGCCGCGCACCAGCACCTGGGGCTGGGCGAGGTGCAGGCCCTGGCCGGGCTGGGCGAGCTGTTCGACACCGTGGTGACCTACCACAACTACCCGATGGACGAGCCCTCCGCGCTGAGCGGGATCGTGCCCGGCACACGGGTGCTGGACTACCAGTCCCGGGTGATCACCGACTTCCCGTTCGCGCTGGCCGCGTTCCCCGTCGACGGCCTGCGCCTGGAGGCGGAGTACCGCCCCGACGTGTTCGGCCCGGAGCAGATCTCCACGCTGCTCGACCGGTTCGAGCTGGTGCTGACCAGGGTGCTCGCCGCGCCCGACGCGCCGGTGGGGCGGCTGGACGTGCTCGGTGCCGCGGAGCGCGAGCTGATCCTCGGCACCTGGGCGGGCTCGATCCGGCAGCACCCGGACACGGTGGTCGGCGCGCGGTTCGAGGACTGGGTGCGCCGCGGCCCGGACGTGGTCGCGGCCGTGGACGCCGCGGGGGAGCACAGCTACCGGGACCTCAACGCGAGGGTGAACCGCTTGGCGCGCCTGCTGATCGGGCGCGGTGTCGGCCCGGAGCGCGTGGTGGGCCTGGCCCTGCCGCGCTCGGCGGACACGATCGTCGCGGCCATGGCCGTGCTCAAGGCCGGTGGCGCCTACCTGCCCGTGGACCCCGGCTATCCGGCCGAGCGCATCGTCCACATGGTGCGCGACGCCGCCCCGGTGCTCGTGCTGACCACGCGGGAACTGGCCGCCTCGCTGTCCTCGCCGACCCTCGCGCTGGACGATCCGTCCACAGTGGACTCGCTGGCGGCGTTGCCCGCGCAGGACGTGACGGCGGCCGAGCGGCTCGGTCCGCTGCTGCCCGCGCACGCCGCGTACGTGATCTACACCTCCGGCTCCACCGGCACGCCCCGGGGTGTCCTCGTTGACCACGGCGGTTTCCTGGCCATGATCGACAGCCTGGCCGAGTGCTTCGGCGTCACCCCGGGCACCCGCGTGCTCCAGTTCGCCTCGTACAGCTTCGACTTCTCCGTCTGGGAGATGGGCGTCGCCCTGCTGCGCGGCGGCACCGCCGTGGTCGCCGACCAGCGGCACCGCTCCGGCGGGCGGCCGCTGGCCGAGCTGATCGCCGAGCAGCGGGTGGACCTGGCCGGGCTGCCGCCCGCCGTGGTCGCCGCCTTCGACCAGGACCTCCGGCTGCCCGAGGGCATGTCCCTGGTGGTGGCCGGGGAGGCGTGCCCGCCCGAGGTGGCCCGCCGCTGGTCGGCGCGGCACCGCATGTTCAACGGCTACGGCCCCACCGAGACCGTGGTCGGCGCGACCGTCAGCGCCCCGTTGACCGGGCAGGGCCGCCCACCCATCGGGCCGCCCACCTCCGCGCACCGGGTCTACGTGCTGGACCGCACCCTGCTGCCGGTGCCCGAAGGCGTGGTCGGCGAGCTGTACGTCAACGGCTGGCTCGCCCGCTGCTACCTGGGGCGGCCGGACACGACGGCGGCCCGCTTCGTGGCCGACCCGTTCGCGCCCGGCGAACGCATGTACCGCACCGGCGACCTGGTCCGCTGGCTGCCCGGCGGGGACCTGGACTACGTGGGCCGCAGCGACGACCAGGTGCAACTGCGCGGGTTCCGGATCGAGCCCGCGGAGATCGAGGCCGCGCTGGAGCGGCACCCCGGCGTGCTGCGGGCCGTGGTGGCGCTGCGCGAGGACGGAGCCGAGGCCGGTCTGGTGGCCTACGTGGTCACCGCCGAGGGCGTGCCCACCGAGCAGGTGCGCGAGCACCTCGCCGGGACCCTGCCCGCGCACATGGTGCCCGCGGCCTTCGTCCGGCTCGACGAGCTGCCGCTGACCCCGCAGGGCAAGGTGGACCGCGCGGCCCTGCCCGCGCCCGGCAGGGCGACCGCGGGGCGCGGCCCGCGCACCCCCGTGGAGGAGATCCTGTGCGGGATCTTCGCCGAGGTGCTCGGCCTGCCCTCGGTGGGCGTGGACGAGGACTTCTTCGACTCCGGCGGGCACTCGCTGCTGGCCACCCGCGCGGTCAGCCGGATCCGCTCCGCGCTGGCCGTGGACCTGCCCATCCGCGCGCTGTTCGAGGCCCGCACGGTCGCCGAGCTGGCCGGGCGCGTCGGCCTCGGCGGTGGCACCCGCCGCCCGCCGCTCAAGCCGGTGCCGCGCACCGAACGCGGTGGCGACCGCACGGCCCCGCTCTCGGCGGGCCAGCGGCGGCTGTGGTTCCTCAACCGCCTCGACGGGGACAAGGGCGCCTACAACGTGCCGCTGGCACTGCGTATGACCGGCCGGTTGGACACCGACGCGTTGCAGGCGGCGCTGCGGGACCTGGTGGCACGGCACGAGGTGCTGCGCTCGATCTTCCCCGACGAGGACGGGGACCCGTACCAGCGCGTGCTCGCCGAGTCCGCGGGCCACCCGCTGTTGCAGGTGACCAGGATCGGTGAGGCCGCGCTGGCCGCCGCGATGACGGCGGAGGGCAGGCGCGGGTTCGACCTCGCCGCGGCCCCGCCGCTGCGGGTCGGGTTGTTCGCGCTGGCCGAGGGCGAGCACGTGCTGCTGCTGGTGCTGCACCACATCGTGTTCGACGGCTGGTCCATCGCCCCGCTGACCCGCGACCTGCTGACCGCCTACGAGGCCCGCGCACAGGGTCGGCGTCCACAGTGGACTCCGCTGCCCGTGCAGTACGCGGACTACGCGGTGTGGCAACGGGAACTGCTCGGCAGCCCCGATCAGGAGGACAGTCTGCACCGCGAGCAGCTGGCGCACTGGACCAGCACGCTGGCCGGTCTGCCCCAGGAGGTCACCCTGCCCAGGGACTTCGACCGGCCCGAGGTGAGCAGCCGACTGGGCGGGCAGCTCACCTTCACCCTGGGCGCGGAGGTCCACCGCGGGCTCACCGAGCTGGCCACCCGCACCGGGGCGAGCCTGTTCATGGTGGTGCAGGCCGCCGTGGCCGCCGTGCTGACCGGTCTCGGCGTGGGCACCGACATCCCGTTGGGCAGCCCCGTCGCCGGTCGCACCGACTCCGCGCTGGACGAGCTGGTCGGCTTCTTCGTCAACACCGTGGTGCTGCGCACCGACACCAGCGGGGACCCCGGCTTCACCGAGTTGGTCCGCCGGGTGCGCGACACCAACCTGGCCGCCTACGGCCACCAGGACCTGCCGTTCGAGGAGGTCGTGGAGGCACTCAACCCGGTGCGTTCGCTGTCCACCCAGCCGCTGTTCCAGGTGATGGTCGCGCTCACCGAGGGCCCCTCCGCCCCCGCCACGGCCGCGGACCTGGCCGTGCGGGCGGAGTTCGTGGCCGCGGAGACCACCAAGTTCGACGTCACCGTGGAGCTGATGGCGCCCGCCGGTGAGTCCGAGCTGAGCGGGCTGGTCAGCTACAGCCTCGACCTGTACAGCCCGGCCACCGTCGAGGAGTTCGTGAACCGGCTGCGGCGGTTCCTGCTCGCGGTGGTGCGCGAGCCCGAGCAGCGCATCGGCCAGATCGACCTGCTCACCCCGCGGGAACGCGAGGACGTGCTGGTCACCTGGAACGACACCGCACACGCCGTGCCGGAGGCCACCCTGGTCGAGCTGTTCGAGGCACAGGTCGCGCGGACCCCGGACCGGGACGCGGTGCGCGCGGGCAGCACCGTGCTGTCCTACCGCGAGCTCAACGAGTGGGCCAACCGGCTCGCCCGGCTGCTCGTGGCCCGCGGTGCCGGTCCGGAACGGGTCGTGGCCGTGGCACTGGACCGCTCGTGGGAGCTGGTCGTCGCCCTGCTCGCGGTGCTCAAGTCCGGTGCTGCCTACCTGCCGGTCGAGCCCGATCACCCGGCGGACCGCCTGCGCGAGATGTTCGCCGGTGCGGACCCGGTGTGCCTGCTCAGCGACGCCGACATCGCCCCGCGCATGCCCGAGCTGGCGCGGCGGGTGTTGTTCGGCGAGCCGGTGCCCGAGGACGGGCGGGACCTCACCGACGCCGAGCGCACCAGCCCGCTGTGCCGGTCCAACGCGGCCTACGTGATCTACACCTCGGGGTCGACCGGCCGCCCCAAGGGCACGGTCGTGGAGCACCGGTCGGTGGTCAACTACCTGAGCTGGGCGGTGCACGAGCTGCCCTCGCTGGCGCACAGCGCGCTGCTGCACTCCCCGGTCTCCTTCGACCTCACCGTGACCGCGCTGTACGGTCCGCTGCTGTCCGGCGGCTGCGTGCAGGTGGGCGAGCTGGCCGAGGGTGCGCTGCCCGCGGAGCTGGAGGTGGCCTTCGGCAAGGCCACGCCGAGCCACCTGGCGCTGCTCAACCTGTTGCCACGGCAGTACTCCCCGCGCGCCGAGCTGATGCTGGGCGGCGAGGCGCTGCCCGCTGACCAGCTCGCGGCCTGGCGGCAGGCCAATCCCGGCGCGCGCGTGATCAACGAGTACGGCCCCACCGAGACCACCGTGGGCTGCACCGCCCTGGCCATCGAGCCGGGTGCGGCCCTGCCCGAAGGCGTGATCTCGATCGGCCGTCCACTGTGGAACACGCGGATCCACGTGCTGGACGCGCGACTGCGGCCGGTCCCGCCCGGGGTGGTCGGCGGGCTGTACGTGGCCGGGGCCAACCTGGCGCGCGGCTACGCCGGTCAGCCCGGGCGCACGGCGGAGCGGTTCGTGGCCAACCCGTTCGGCGGCCTGGGCAGCCGGATGTACTGGACCGGTGACCTGGCCCGCTGGGAGCCCGACGGCACGCTGAGCTTCGCGGGGCGGGCCGACGAGCAGGTCAAGATCCACGGCTACCGGATCGAGCCCGGCGAGGTGGCGGCCGTGCTGGCCAAGCACCCGGAGGTGGGCCAGGTCGCCGTGGTGGCCAGGGAGGACCGTCCCGGTGACCGCCAGCTGGTCGGCTACGTGGTGCCCGCCGACGGCCGCGCGCCCGACCTGGCCGCGCTGGCGGCCTTCGCCGCGGCCGGGCTGCCGGAGTACATGGTGCCCGCGGCCTTCCTCGTGCTGGACGCGCTTCCGTTGACGCCCAACGGGAAGCTGGACCGCCGCGCGCTGCCCGCTCCGCGGTTGCGGGTGGGCGAGGCGGGTGCGCCCTCGGGCTCGGCCGTGGAGCGCACGCTGTGCGAGATCATGGCCGAGGCCGTCAACCTGCCCGCGATCGGCGCCGAGGACAACTTCTTCGACGCCGGTGGCGACAGCGTGCGGGTGGTGCGGGTGGTCAGCAAGGCGCGCAAGGCCGGGCTGAAGATCACCATCGCCGACCTGTTCGCGCACCAGAGCGCCCGCGCGCTGACGGCCATGATCGAGCAGCGGGACGCACCGGCCGCGCCCGCCAGCGGCTCGGCCGCGACGGCCATGGCCGAGGCGCTGTCCGAGCAGGGCGGGGTGGACGCGGACGACCCGTTCGCCACCGTGCTGGCGATGCGCGCCGCCGGCTCGCGGGCCCCGTTGTTCTGCGTGCACAGCGGTGTGGGCTTCGCCCTGCCGTACCTGGGACTGGCCAAGCACCTGGGCCCGGACCAGCCGCTGTACGGGGTGCAGGATCCGATGATCACCGAGCTCGCCCCGCAGCCGGGCACGCTGGCCGAGGTGGCCGCCGACTACGTGCGGCGGATCAGGCGGGTCCGCCCGGTGGGGCCGTACCACCTGCTGGGCTGGTCCTTCGGCGGGCTGGTGGCCCAGGAGATGGCGGCACAGCTGGCGGCGGCGGGGGAGGAGGTCGGCGTGCTGGCCAACCTGGACGCCTACCCCAGGCTGGGGGCGGATCCCCGGGAGGACGAGCAGGCCATGTTCGGCTGGCTGCTGGAGCTCATCGGGCACGAGCGCGGCGAGTTCGGCGGGGCCGAGGTGAGCGCGCAGGACCTGCTCGCGGCGCTGCGCGCGGACAACAACCCCATGGCGGCGCTCGGTCCCGAGCGGATCGCCGCGATGATCGAGTCGATGCGCGGGCACGACCGCCTGGTGCGCGAGGCCCGACCGTCCCACTTCGGCGGGCGCATGCTGCTGTTCGCCGCGACCGGCGGGGTCGGCGAGGAGGAGCTTGAGTCCAAAGTGGACCGCTGGTGGGATCACGTCGAGGACCTGGAGGTCTACCGGGTCACCGCCGCGCACGACGACCTGATGAGCGCCGAACCCCTTGCCCAGGTGGGGGTCGTGCTCGCGGCGCAGCTCGACCGCGCGCACCGCAGGGCCAACCGGGGCGGGCGGCGGTGACCGCGCTCGTGGTGGGCGCGGCCTGGGTGGAGGTGCTGGCCATCGCGGGCAGGCGGCTGCGCCAGCTGCGCAGGGCCCCGGCCAGGCTGATCGGCATCACGGTGAACCCGCTGATCTCCATGGTGGTGCTGGGCTACCTGTTCCGCGAGGCCATCGCGGTGCCCGGGGCGGGCAGCTACCAGGAGTACCTGTTCGCCGGGGCCGTGGTGCAGGTCGGCCTGGCCGGGATCGGCCCCACCGCGCTGGCGGTGGCCACCGACCTGCGTGGCGGGCTGGTGGACCGGCTGCGGTCGATGCCGGTCAGCCGGGCCGCGGTCCCGTTCGGGCACACCGCGGCGGACCTGCTGGCGAGCCTGGTCTCGCTGGCCGTGGTGCTGGCGGTCGGTCTGCTGCTGGGCTGGCGCCCCCATGGCGGCCCGCTGGCCACCCTGGCCGGGTTCGGGCTCGCCGTGCTGTTCGCCCACCTGTCGCTGTGGGTGGGCGTGCTGATCGGCACCCGGCTGCGCAACGTGGAGTCGATCAGCTCACTGACCCAGTTCCTGGTGGTGGTGCTGCCCTTCCTGTCCACGGCCTTCCTGTCCGCGGCCAGCTTCCCGGCGGCGATCCGCCCGCTGGCCGAGTGGAACCCGATCAGCGCGGTGATGTCCTGCCTGCGCGTGCTGTGGGGCAACGACAAGTCCGCCTCGACCCCGGCCTGGCTGGTGGCCGTGGTGCTGGCCCTGCTCACCGCGCTGGTGGTCGGGTTGTGCGTACGGCGGTTCACCCTGCGAGGAGGAGACAAGCCATGACCGGCACCGTGCCCACCGAGCTGGTGGGCTGCGACCTGACCGATCCCCAGACCTACCTCGGCACCGACGTCACGGCCCTGTGGCGGGCGTTCCGGCGGCACAGCCCGGTGCACCGGCACCCGCCCAGCGGCGGCCTGCCCGGCTTCTGGGCGGTGACCCGCTACGCCGACGTGCTCGCGGTCTACCGCGACGACGAGCGGTTCACCTCCGAGCGCGGCAACGTGCTGAGCACCCTGTTGCAGGGCGAGGACTCCGCGGCGGGCAAGATGCTCGCGGTCACCGACGGGCATCGGCACCGGGAGATCCGCAAGCTGATGCTCAGGTCGTTCTCCCCGCGTGTGCTGGCCCGCCACCGCGAGTCCGTGCGCGCCAGGACCTCCGCGCTGCTGGCGGCGGCGGTGCGCGAGGAGCGGTTCGACTTCGCCACGCGGGTCGCCGACCACATCCCGATCAACACCATGGGCGACCTGATGGACGTGCCCGAGGCCGACCGGGCGAAGTTGGTCGAGTGGAACACCGAGACCCTGGGCAGCAGGCACGCCGACGGCACCCAGCTGGACGAGGTGCTGGCCCGCAACGAGATCCTGCTCTACTTCTCCGAGCTGGCCGAGCACCGTCGCCGCCACCCCGGCGAGGACGTGATCAGCGCGCTGGCCAACGGATCGGTGGACGGCGAGCCGCTCAGCGACGAGGAGGTCGTGCTCAACTGCTACAGCCTGATCCTGGGCGGGGACGAGTCCAGCAGGCTGTCCGCCACCGGCGCGGTGGTCGCGCTGGCCGAGCACCCCGAGCAGTGGCGCGCGCTCAAGGACGGGTCGGTGGGGCTGGCCGAGGCCAGTGAGGAGGTGCTGCGCTGGACCACCCCGGCCATGCACTTCGGGCGGCGCGCCCGCACCGAGGTCCAGGTCGGCGACCAGCTGATCGCCGCGGGGGACATCGTCACCCTGTGGAACAGCTCGGCGAACTTCGACGAGGACGTCTTTGCCGAGCCCGAGCGGTTCGACCTGGCCCGTACCCCGAACAAGCACCTGACCTTCGGCTACGGCCCGCACTTCTGCCTGGGCGCCTACCTGGGCCGCGCCCACGTGGAGGCCGTGCTGGAGGCCCTGCGCGAGCAGGTCGCCGAGCTCGCGCTGGCCGGGCCCGGCCACCAGATCCGCTCCAACTTCGTCTACGGCTACCTGAACCTGCCCGTCAGCTTCCGAGGAGAAAAGCGATGAGCAATCCCTTCGACGACCAGGACGGCACCTTCCTGGTGCTGGTCAACGAGGAGTTCCAGCACAGCCTGTGGCCCGCCTTCGCCGAGGTGCCCGCGGGCTGGACCGTGGCCCTTGGCGAGAGCAGCCGCGCGGAGGCCCTGTCCTACGTGGAGCGGCACTGGACCGACCTGCGCCCGCGCAGCCTGGTCGAACGGGCCGGCTGAGCAGGATGGATCTGGCGATCGAGGCGGTGGGCCTGCGCAAGACCTACCGGGACACCGAGGCGCTGGCCGGGGTGGACCTGGCGGTGCGGGCGGGCACCGTGCTCGGCCTGCTCGGCCCCAACGGCGCGGGCAAGACCACCGTGGTCCGCACGCTCACCACCCTGTCGCGGCCCGACGGCGGCACCGCCTCGGTCGCCGGGTTCGACGTACTGCGCCAGCCCACCGAGGTGCGCAGGCGCATCGGGCTGGCCGGGCAGTACGTGGCGCTGGACGAGTTGCTGACCGGTACGGAGAACCTCGTGCTGCTGGGCAGGTTGCTGCACCTGGGCAGGCGCGGGGCACGGCGGCGGGCCGCACAGCTGCTGGACCGGTTCGGGCTGGCCGAGGCCGCCGACCGCCCGGTCGGCGGCTACTCCGGCGGGATGCGGCGCAGGCTGGACATCGCCGCCTGCCTGCTCGGCGAGCCCTCGGTGCTGTTCCTGGACGAGCCGACCACCGGGCTGGACCCGGCGAGCAGGCACGCGCTGTGGGCCACCGTGCGGGAGATGGTCGCCGCCGGGGTGACCGTGCTGCTGACCACGCAGTACCTGGAGGAGGCCGACCAACTCGCCGACCAGGTCGTGGTGATCGACGGCGGCCGGGTGATCGCCGAGGGCTCACCGGAGCAGCTCAAGCGCAAGGTCGGCGCGCAGTGGCTGGAGGTCGTCCTGGCCGATCCCGCCGCCCTGCCCGCCGCCCGCGCCGCACTGGAGCCGGTGGCCGCCGAGATCACCGAGGCGGGGGCCTGCGTGCTGTCGGTGCGCCCGAGGGAGGGCATGGACGGGGTCGCCGACGCGGCGCTGGCCCTGCGCGGCGCGGGCGTGCGGGTGACCGGGTTCGCCGTGCGCGCACCCACCCTGGACGACGTCTTCTTCGACCTCGTCGGGCAGCGGACCGCGGGGTAGCCGGTGGTCCGGATCCACTTCACCGCCGAGGACCTCGGCCGGATCACGCTGCGGGTCACCCTCGGCCCGCTGGCGCAGTCGTTGCTGGCACTGGGCGCGCTGGGCAGGTCGGGGGTGGCACCGCACGGCCCGTGGCGCAGCAGGGTCACCGCCCAGCTGCGCGGGCAACCCGCGTTGGCGGGCCTGCTCACCGCCGGTCCGGTGGACGGTTTGCCGGTGCTGCTTGAGGATCCCGCACGGAGCGCGGCGCTGCTTGGTCTGTGGCGGGTGGCCGTCGCGCCCTACTGGGACCGCATGGCCGGTCAGCTCACCGCCGAGTGCGCGGTGCGCGGGCGGGCCGCGATGTCCGAGGGGGTCCCGGCGCTGCTGTCCACCCTGCACACCAGGATCGAGTGGTCCGCGCCCGTGCTCGAACTGCCCGGCCAGGACCTGACCGTGCGGCTGCGCGGGCGCGGGCTCGTGCTGTGCCCCTCGCTGTTCCCGCTGCCCAGCGGCGGGCTGTTCCTGGACGGGGACCGCCCCGCCCTGCTGTTCGCCGCCCCGCCCGACCGGGCCGCCGCGGAGTGGATCTTCGGTGCCGCAGCGGAGGGGCCGGGGGCACTGGGCTCGCTGGTCGGCCACACCAGGGCCGCCGTGCTGCGCGAGCTGACCGCCACCCGCAGCACCGGGGAACTCGCCGAGCGGCTGGGCATCTCCCCGGCGGGGGCCAGCCAGCACACCACCGTGCTGCGGCACAGCGGGCTGATCGCCACCCGCCGGGTGCGCAACCGCGTGCTGCACTCGCTCACCCCGCTCGGACAGGCCCTGCTGCGCGGGCGCAGTTGGACGACCGCGCCCGCGCACCGGGTTCACACCGCGTCCGCCGACCAGCCCCGGTAGGACCGCCTGCCGTACAGCAGCGGGCCGGGGCCGTGCCGGGTCGCGGTCGCGCGGACCTCGCCGAAGACGATCAGGTGGCTGCCCACGTCCTCGGTCCGCACGACCCGGCAGTCGGCGATCGCGTGGGCCTGCCGCACCAGGTGCGGTCCGGCGGCGCCCTCGGGCAGTTCCCAGTCCACCAGCTCGAACCGGTCCGCGGCCCCGGAGGCGAACAGCTCCGCGGTGCGCCTGGCCCGCTCGTGCAGCAGGTTCACGGTGAACGCCCCCTGCCGCAGCACCTCGGCCAGCGTGGGGCTCTGCGCGCGCAGGCACACCAGCAGGGTGGGCGGGTCCAGGCTGAGGCTGCACAGGGAGGTGCAGGTCATGCCCCTCGGCTCACCCAGCTCCCCGAGCGTGGTCACCACCGCGACCCCGGTCGGGAACTCGGCCATCAGCGAGCGGAACCCGTTGGGGTCCACCGTCTTGCTCAGCGAGGTCGACTCGGTCATCACACGCCTTCCTCCTGTCGGACGGCGATCGGCCGCCCGCGTGCCTGCACCCGGTCGAGCAGGGTCAGCAGCGGACCGGTCATCCCGGTGCTCACCAGCGCCATCACCAGCAGCGCGAGGAACAGCGGCGGGGTCAGCAGGTGCGCCTGCAACCCGACCTGGAGCACGATCAGCTCGGTCAGCCCGCGGGTGTTCACCAGCACGCCGACGCGCAGGCCGTCCCAGTGCGTGCACCCGCCCAGCCGCGCGCCGAGGTGGCCGCCCGCCACCTTGGCCGCCACGCCCAGCAGCACGGTCAGCGCGACCAGTGCCCAGGGCGCCGTCGTGAACGCCTTGCTCACCACGGTGATCCCGGTGAGCACGAAGAAGACCGGCACCAGCACCCGGCCGATCCGCGACACCGAGGACACGGCCCTGGCCCAGTGCGGCTCGGCGCTGGCGGGCGTGCTGAGCCCGGCCAGCACCGCGCCGACCACCGCCGTGAGGCCGAAGCTCTCCGTGGTGAAGGCGAACGCGAGTGCGACCGCGCCCAGCAGCACCGCCACCGCCACCGGCCGCCTCGCGCACAGGGCCGAGACAGCCCCAGTGCGCAGCACGCGCCGTAGCAGCAGGGCCGCGAGCGCGGCGCCGCCGAGCACCGCCAGTGCGCGCAGGAACCCAGCTGTGGAGCCGGATCCGAGCGCGACGGCGAGTGCGAGCAGCAGCCAGCAGGACGCGTCGATGGCGATCGAGGAGGACAGGGCGAGCCTGCCCACCGCGGTGCCGTCGATGCCCCGATCGGTCAGGATCCTGGCCAGCACCGGCACGGCCGTGATCGCCAGCGTGACCGCGACCATCAGCACGAAGGCCCCAGTCGGCGCCGAGCCCAGCAGCACGGGGTCACCGGTGCCCAGCACGAGCAGTGCCAGCAGGCCGCCCGCGGCCAGCGCGGGCAGGAAGGCCCCGGCCGTCACCCAGCCGATCGCCCCGGCGCGGGGCCGGTCCGAGCCCAGTCGCAGTTCGCGCGCCAGCCCGAACAGGAACAGCGCCAGCCCGGCCTGGGTGAGCAGGCCCAGGTCCTCGAGCACCCGCTGGGGCAGCACCTGGGCGAAGGCCCCGGGCCCGAGCAGCGCGAGCAGTGCGGGCCCGGCGGCCAGCCCGGCGAGGATCTCGCCGATGACCTCCGGCTGGCGGGCCCGCCTGGCCCCGAACCGTCCGATGAGGACGATCGGGACCACGGCGGCGAGCACCGCCAGCGCGTGGCCGGTGCGCAGCAGCACCTCGGTCACGGTCATCGGTCTACTTCCCGTGCAGCTGGCGCAGGTAGTCGTAGGTGGAGGGCAGGGTGGCCAGCAACCGCTCCTGCTCGCGCCTGATCTCGGCGAAGACCGAGTCCACCGACTCGCTCGCCTCCTGCCGGTAGGCCAGCGAGGGCAGTGGGTGCTCGGGCAGGAAGTCCATGCCCGCGAACATGCAGTAGTAGTTGGCGTTGCTCCAGAAGTTGCGGAACTCCGCCTCGAAGTTGCCGTAGTAGCCGGACTCGTCGGTGGCGGGCAGGCTCACCGGCAGGCCCGCCCTGTAGGTGGCCACCTTCTGCCGGTAGGCCGGGGCCAGCTCCAGTTCCTTGCAGGCCCGCCAGTACGGGGTGTCCTCGCGCGGGGCGAAGCTGAAGTGCCCCTGGATGAAGTCCCTGGTGTCGTCGAACATCGTCTCGATCTCGTGGTTGAACTGCTCGGTGAGCACCGGCTCGAACCGCTTGTCCGGGAAGTGCTTCACCAGGTGGTGCAGTGCCGCGTAGACGAAGTAGATGCCGGTGGACTCCAGCGGTTCCAGGAAGCAGGAGGCCAGCCCGATGCTCACGCAGTTCTTCACCCAGGCCCTGCGGTTGCGGCCCACCCGGAACCGCACGTGGTTGAGCGGCTGGGTTTCCGGGTCCAGCCCCCACATCCGGCAGAACTCCTCGGTGGCCTCGTCCTGGGTGCTGAACCGGCTGGAGTAGACGTAGCCGGTGCCGAACCGGCCCAGCATCGGGATCTTCCAGGTCCAGCCCGAGGACATGGCGATGGCCGAGGTGAACGGCTCCACCCCGTTCGCGGCGTCGTCGTGCGGCACGGCGGTGGCCACGGCGCGGTCGTTGAGCAGGTGGTCGCCCATGTCCAGGAAGGGCTCGCGCAGCAACTGGTTGATCAGCAGCCCGCGGAAGCCGGAGCAGTCGATGAACAGGTCGCCCTCGATGGTGCGGCCGTCCTCGGTGTGCAGCCTGGTGATGTGCCCGCGCTGGTCCACCTCCGCGGAGGTCATCGTGCCCTGTAGGTGCACCGCACCCTGCTTCTCGGTGGCGAACCTGCGCAGGAAGTCGGCCACCAGGTGGGCGTCGAAGTGCCAGGCATAGCTCGCCCAGCGCGTGCCGTCGCTGTGCCTGGGCGAGAGCTTGGCGTCGAACACCGGCGGCTGCCGGTAGCAGGCGTAGTCGAAGGGCACGTCGGTCTGCCCCGCCAGCTTGCGCTGCACCCAGTACTGGGACAGCGGCAGCCCGGCGTGGTCGGGCAGCAGCCCGAAGAGGTGGTCGAAGTGGTCGCGCCCGCCCTCGTGCGGCCGGGGCTCGGCCTGGCCGGGGCCGGGGGTGCGCCAGTTGACGAAGCGGATGCCCATCTTGAAGCTGGCGTTGCACTCCCGCATCCACTCCTCCTCGGGGATGCCGAGGAAGTCGAAGAACACCTTGTGCAGGTTCGGGATGGTGGCCTCGCCGACGCCGATCTTCGGGATCGCGGGCGCCTCCAGCACGGTGATCCTGGCGGAGGGCCCCAGTGCGCGGCCCAGGTAGGCGGCGGCCATCCAGCCCGCCGTCCCACCGCCGAGCACCACGACGTCATTGATGCGGTGGTCGTTCATCAGCACACTCCAGATCGGTGATTGTTTACCCGGAAACGGGCACACCGGTTCTCGGTGACACGGCACGAGAACGGGGCGGTGACAATTCGAGTCGCTGTCGACGGTACCCGCGGCGGCGGTATGGATTCAACGCGTGCACGGTATGTTCGCCGGGTTCGCGGCCAGGGTTTATATATTTCTGCTCTACTTCCTCGATGCCCGCACAAAGAAGCGCGACCGTGGTCACGGTCGCGCTCGGGGCAGGGCTGGTCCGGGTTCAGCGCACGAGCACCGGCCCGTCACCCGGCCGGTGGTCCCGGGAGCGGCGCAGGTCGCGCAGCGAGAAGCTGCGCTGCAACCAGCGGTCCCGGCCGTCGTAGCGCGGGGTGAACGCGGTCCTGCCGTGCAGGGCCACGTGGTTGTCCACGATCGCCAGGTCGCCGGGGGCCGGGTAGTAGGTGTCGGCCGTGTTCGACAGCGCGGCGTGCAACTCCAGCAGCGCCTCGCCCGCGGACTCGGTGAGCGGCCGGGTCGCGGCGAAGTCGACCACGATGTCGGGGTCCTCGGGGTCCCCGCCGAGCACGGCGTGCGCGGGGGCGTCCTGGCCCGAGCCGAAGGAGGGCGGCGGGGAGGTGACGAACTCCGCGCGGTGCAGTGCCCGCAGGCAGGAGGCCGACAGCTGGGGCCTGGCGCGGCGGATGCAGGCCACCCGCAGGCCCGCCACCCGCTCGTGGTCGGCGCGCAGGCACAGCAGCAGCACGTAGTCCGGGCGGTGCCGGTGGAACGCGTTCTCGTTGTGCAGGGAGAGCAGCACCGAGCCCTCGTTGCCCTGGAAGTTCTCGTTGCCGGGCACCGGGACCACGTCCTGTACCAGCGCGCCCGACTTCTCGGCCAGGAAGGCCGCCGGGTCGCCAAGCCCGCAGGCGAACATGGTCAGCAGCGCGGCGGGCACCGTGGGCGCCAACTGCACCGAGCCGCTGGCCGAGGGCGTGTCCGGCAGCAGGGACTCGTCCACCGGCAGCCCACGCACCAGCAGTGCGCCCTCGGCCCCGGAATCGCGCCGGAATCGCGCGAGTCGTCTGCGGGTGGCGGCCGGGAGGTCCTGCCAGCCCGCGCTCGCAGCCTCCGTCCACTCGGGTGAGTTCAGCCCGTTCCGGCCCGAGGAGAGCAGTTTTCGTGCTACTTCTCCGACGGTATTCCGTTCTGCCTCGGACAGGACGAGAATGGGCGTGGAAAAGCCGATGTCATCGGTGATGGACACGGTGTCTCCTGGATGACCGGGATGAAGAGCTGGCTTTCGAGGGTAGTTTCGCGCGACCGCGTGCCGCCAGGAGATTAAGCCGGGGACGAAAGACCCAGGCCGGTCGACCGGTCGCGGGATGTCAGTTGACAGCTCGACCATGCACCTGTCAGTCTCGTCTTACACGTGAAGCGCCCCGCGGCGGGCGCTCGGGGGACGGGCGGCCGGCGCGGGGATCCGCCGGGGACGCGCCCGAGGGGTGAGAAGGGGTGGGGTACGTGCAGAACAAGTCAGTCACGGTGCGCGCGGCGAGGTGGAGCGCGCGCCACCCGTGGACCGCGATCATCGGCTGGGTGGTCTTCGTCGCGCTGTGCCTGGTCGCGGGCAGCGCGATCGGCAGCCACGCGGCGACCAACCGGGACTTCGGCGTCGGCGAGGCCGGTCGCATGGAGGCGATGGCCGAGGACAACGGGCTGACCCTGGCCGCCGTCGAACAGATCCTGATCACCGCACCGAGCGGATCACTGGACCGGGCCCAGGCCCAGGCCGTGGCCGCCGAGATCAGCCAGCGCATGGGTGCCCTGCCCGCGGTGGCCTCGGTGGACCCGCCGGTGGTCTCCGCCGACGGCTCCGCGATCTCCGTGCCGGTCACCATGAAGGGCGACGCCCGCGAGGCCGCCAGCCACGTGGACACCCTGCTCAGGCAGACCGCCGAGGTGCAGAAGGCCCACCCTGGCCTGCGCGTGGAGGAGACCGGCCGCGGCTCCACCGGCAAGGGGCTCAACGAGCAGCGCGCCAGCGACCTGGCCCTGTCGGAGAAGATCACGCTGCCCATCACGCTGGTGATCCTGTTGCTGGTGTTCGGTTCCCTGCTCACCGCGGGCGTACCGGTGCTGCTGGCCATCACCGCCATCGCCGGCACCATGGGCCTGTACTCGATCGCCTCGCACGTCTTCCCGGACGCCGGTGTGGCCAACCAGGTCATCCTGCTGCTGGGCATGGCGGTGGGCGTGGACTACGCGCTGTTCTACGTCAAGCGGGTCCGCGAGGAGCGGGAGCGCGCGGGCGGGCAGATCAGCTCCCAGGCGGCGGTCGAGCTGGCCGCGGCCACCTCGGGTCGGGTCGTGGTGATGTCCGGGCTCGCCGTGATCGCCTCCACCGCCTGCCTGTTCCTGGCCGACGACGTGATCTTCTCCTCGCTGGCGGCTGGCACGATCATCGTGGTGCTGGTCGCCATGATCAGCTCGCTGACCGTGCTGCCCGCCCTGCTCACCAAGCTGGGCAAGCGCATGGACTCGCAGCTGCCCTTCCTGCGCCGCAAGCGCTCCGCGGGTGGCGGCCGGCGCTGGAACGCGCTGCTGCGCCCCGCGATGACGCACCCGGTCGCCACCCTGGTGATCGCCACCCTGGCCATGCTGCTGCTGGCGCTGCCCGGGCTGGGCATGAAGCTGGGCACGCCCGGTGAGGACACCTACTCCCGTGAGATCCCGGCGTTGCAGGTGGCCGACCGGCTCGACGCGGCCTTCCCGGCCCAGAAGGTCACCAACACGATCGGCCTGCACTCCACCGAGCTCGACGGCCAGCAGATCCGCGCCGCGTTGCAGGGCCTGGTCCGCACCACCTCGACCGACCCGTTGTTCGCGGGCAACACCGCACCGCGCATCCGCATCGCCACCGACGGCCACACCGGGACCCTCGACCTGGGCACCCCGTTCACGGCCAGCACCCAGCAGGCCAGCGACGCACTGCACGTGCTGCGCCAGCGCTACGTGCCGCAGGCCTTCGGCTCGCTGCCCGGCGCGCGGTACGCGGTCTCCGGTGACGTGGCCCGCGACCAGGACTACACCCAGCACCAGAACGAGCAGCTGCCCTGGGTGCTGCTGGTCGTCCTGCTGGTCACCTTCCTGGTCACCGCCTTCGTGTTCCGCTCAGTGGTGATCGCCTTCTTCGGCACCCTGCTGACCATGCTGTCCACCGCGGGCGCCCTGGGCGGGCTGGTGCTGCTGTTCCAGAGCTCCTTCTCCACCGCACTGTTCGGCGCCGACTCCGCGGGCTTCATCGGGTCCCGGGTCCCGCTGTTCCTGATCGTGATCCTGTTCGGACTGTCCATGGACTACCAGATCTTCGTGGTCAGCCGGATCCGCGAGGCGGTGCTGCGCGGGGTGCCCACCCGCCGCGCGGTGGCCGAGGGCATCGCCAGTTCGGCCAGCGTGGTCACCGGCGCCGCGGTCGTGATGGTCTCGGTGTTCGCCAGCTTCACCTTCCTGCACCTGCTTGAGGTCAAGCAGACCGGCTACGCGCTGGTGCTGGGTGTGCTGCTGGACGCGGTGGTGGTGCGCATCCTCATCCTGCCCGCGCTGCTGGCCCTGCTGGGCCGCGCCAGCTGGTGGCCCTCCCGCGCCGCGCGCAGGGCGGCCACCGCGCCTGCGCCCGCCGAGACCACCGCCAGGCTGAGCCAGCCGATCCGGTAGTGCACAACCGATCGGCTCTCCAGCGCGATGTCCCGGGATCCCCCTTCTCCGGGACATCGCGCGCCGCCGTCGCCCCCTATGGGAAAAATATAGGAGCCCGTATAGGTCCCGGTGCGAGTCTCCTCCCGCGGGCCACCGGACCGGCCCGCCAATCACGCGGGAGAGACGAACATGACCACTGCGAATGCCAACGCGTCCACCGGTGTCGGCGACGAGCTGCGGGCCAAGGTGAAGGAGATCGTCTGCGAGATCCTGGAGATCGACCCCGAGGAGATGACCGGGGAGAGCCTGTTCAAGGAGGACCACGGCGCTGACTCGATGGGTGCCATCGAGATCCTGTCCTCCCTGGAGCGCACCCTCGGCGTGGACATCGACCAGAGCGAGCTCGCCCGCATGGTCAACCTCGACGGGGTCATCGCCGTCGTCGCCGAGGCCATGGCCGCCTGAGCCGACACCGAGCAGGGGGGAGGACCGCATGGACAGCGCGCGCGAGCCGAGGCGGGTGGTCGTCACCGGACTCGGTGTGGTGACCAGCATCGGCACCGGGGTCGGGGAGTTCCTGACCGGGCTGAGATCGGGCCGCAGCGGGGTCAAGCCGATCACCTCGTTCGAGACGGCGGGCTACGCGCACGCCAACGGGTGCGAGATCACCGACTTCGATCCGGCGCGGCGGCTGCACGAGGCCGGTGCGGAGGAACTGGGCCGTGCGGGCCAGTTCTCGGCGGCGGCGGCGCGCATGGCCGTGGCCGACGGGGCGATGCCCGTGCGGGCGCTGCGGGAGGAGCGCGTGCTGGTCTCCGTGGGGACCACCGACGGCGAGTCCCGCGACCTGGACCGGCTGGCGATCCTGGACTACCAGGACGGGCCCGCCCACCTGGCGCGGCGCTCGCCAGCGGGCAGGCTGTCCAGTGCCATCGTGCGCGAGCTCGGACTGTCCGATGTGGAGGCCGTGACCATCCCGACCGCCTGCGCCGCGGGCAACTACGCCATCGGGCACGGCATGGACGCCATCCGCGCCGGTGACGTGGACGTGGCCCTGTGCGGCGGGGTGGACGCCCTGTGCCGCAAGACCTACGCCGGGTTCTACCGGCTCGGCGCGATGGCGCCGGAGGTCTGCCAGCCCTTCGACCGGGACCGCAAGGGCATCCTGGTCGGCGAGGGCGCGGGCATCCTGCTGATGGAGAGCCTGGAGCACGCCCTGGCACGAGGGGCGCGCATCTACGCCGAACTGCTCGGCTACGGGCTGACCTGCGACGCGCTCAGCCCGGTCGCACCGGACCAGGACAGCCTGGCCCGCTGCATGCGGCTGGCCCACGAGAACGCCGGGGTGAAGCCGACCGACATCGACTTCATCTCCGCGCACGGCACCGGTACCAAGGCCAACGACATGACCGAGGTGGCGGCCATCCGGCAGGCGTTCACCGACGCGCCGCCGCCCACGGTGTCCATCAAGGGCATGCTGGGCCACGCCATGGGTGCCGCGAGCGCGCTGGGTGCCGCCGCCTGCGCGCTGGCGATCACGGAGGGCTTCATCCCGCCGACGATCAACCACCGGGAGACCGACCCCGAGTGCCAGGTGGACTGCGTGCCCAACCAGGCGCGGCCCGCCGAGGTCAGGGTGGTGCAGAACAACGCGCTGGCCTTCGGCGGCAACAACGCGGTGCTGATCCTGGGACGGTACGGGACCGCGGCATGACGGCCTTCCCAGTGCTCCGCAGGAAGTCCACATCTGACAGTCCTGTTCGGACATTGCTGCTGCACGGCCTCGGCTGCACGAACGCGATGTGGGACGAGTTCGTGGTGCACGCGGACGGGCGGCTGGAGCTGTGGGACGTCACCCTGCCCTGGCACGGGGTGGACGACCCGCGGTGGAGCCACGGCGAGGACCAGGCCACGGCGCTGGCCGAGGTGCTCGCCGGGTTCGACGCGGTCCTCGCGCACTCCTACACCGCGGGGCTGCTGCTGGAGGTCTTCGCCGAGGGACTGTCGCCAGCCGTGCCCTCGGTGCTGACCAACGCCTTCTACCGGGCCGGTGCCGAGCAGTTCGACTGGTCCACGATCACCTACTACCTCAACGACTTCCACCTGATCTTCGCGGAGGCGCTGCGCTGGGGCCCCGCCGCCCGGCTGACCGAGCAGCAGCGGTCCAAGCTCGCGCTGCGGTTGCGCGACCAGATCGGCCCGCACGGCTGGGTGCGCTTCTTCGCGACCTACCTTCGTTCGTCCACACTGGACCTGAGCGAGGTCCGCGCCCCGCAGCTGGTGCTGTCCGCCGCGTGCGACATCGCCGCCCGCGCCGAGGACGGCCGCGCGCTGGCCCAGGCCCTGCCCGAGGGCCGGTTCGCCGAGCTCGCCGACTGCGGGCACTTCCCGATGCTGGAGCGGCCCGAGCGGTTCGCCCGCCTGGTGTCGGACTTCCTCAGCGACGCGGCCGGTTCCTGGTCGCCGCACACCACCGACGTTGCCTGTCTGGAGTTGACGTGAATCCTGTCGTCACCACCGCGCCCGCCCCCGCAGTCACGCGGGTGGAGCTGCGGCCCCGCTACGAGGGCTCGAACATCTGCACCTGGATCGGGTTCAAGCACGTCAACTACCTCGTGGAGGAGGCGGTGCTGGACCACCTGCGTCAGCGCGGCCTGCCCGCGGGCCGGTTGTACGAGCGCCACGGCATCTGCGTGGACCTCAGCTCGATCGACACCCGGATGTGGACCGCCTACCACATCGACGACCTGGCCGTGGCCACCGTGCGCCAGCTGGAATCCGAGGACCACCGGCTGCATTTCCTGGTCGAGATGACCGCCGAGCGGGAGACCTCGGTGAAGACGGTGACCGCGCGCGTGGCGGTGACCCTGCGGCAGGACCCGCGTGGCTTCCCCGCGGAGCCCGCCCCGGTCGAGGTGGCCGCGAACCTGGTGCCCAGGCTCGGGCCCTCGGCGGAGCCGACCCTGCCAGCGGGCGCCGACCCGGTCGCCCAGCTCACCAAGGGGCACAACGCCTTCGCGTGGAGCTGGCGCATCCCCTACCCGTACTGCCACTTCACCGAGCGCCTGCAGATGTCGGGCTACCTGCGGCTGATGGAGGAGGCGGTGGACCTGTTCCTGGCCGACCGCGGGGTGTCCATCCACACCCTGCTCTCGGAGCAGAACTGGATCCCGGTGGTGCCCAGCTCCTCGGTGGAGATGCTGGCGGAGGTGGGCATGGAGGAGGAGCTGATCACCGTGTTCACCGTGGAGACGGTGTTCAAGCGGCTCACCTACACCGCCCGCATGGACTGCTACGTGCGGCGCGATGGCGTGCTGGTGAAGACCGCGACCGGGCGGATCACCCACGGCTACGCGGTGATCGAGAACCGGCGCGACTGGCGCCAGGTGGACTTCGACGACCGCCTGCTGACCGCGTTGCGGGGGAACCAGCGGTGAGCGCGCCGACCGCGATCGCCACCGGCGAACTGGTGCTGTCGGCCTGGTCGGCGGTCTCGCCCTTCGGGGTGGGCCGCGAGCCCTTCCGCGAGGGCCTGCGCTCGGGCCGCTCCGGCATAGCCGCGCTGGACGCCGAGGCCTTTCCCGGCCCGTACACCACCGCCGGGCTGGTGCCGGACTTCAGCGCCGCGAAGTACCTGGGCCGCAAGGGAACCCGGTTGATGGACCGGCTCACCGCGCTGGCCGTCACCGCCGTGGGCGGCCTGGTCGAGCAGTGCCGGGACGACCTGTCCGCGGCCCCGGAGCGGGCCGGGCTGGTGCTGGGTACCGGCTGGGCCAGTGTGCAGAGCATCATGGACACCACCAGGGACTCGGTCAACGGGGAGAAGCCCTACCACGTGGACCCGGCCAAGTTCCCGAACACGGTGATGAACAAGGCGGCCGGGCAGAGCGCGATCTGGCACACCATCAAGGGGCCCAACACCACCATCTCCGGGGACTGGCTGACCGGGCTGCTCGCGCTGAGCTACGCGACCCGGCTCTACCGGGGCGGGCACTGCGATCTCGTGCTGTGCGGGGCGGTGGAGGAGTACTCCACGCAGCGGGCCTGGCTGGACTGGCACAGTGGCGAGGCCGGTGGGGACGGGGCAGCGGCCCTGGGTGAGGGCGGGGCCTTCGTCCTGCTGGAGTCCGCGGAGTCCGCGCGCCGGTCCGGACGCGGCCCGCTGGTGCGGCTGGCGGGCACGGGGTTCCGCTCCTGCCAGGACGGTGCCGGGGTCCGGGACACGCTGGAGACCTGCGTGCGCGGCACCCTGCGGCGCGCGGGCGTCAGCCCCGAGCAGGTCCGGCTGATCGCGCCCGCCGATCTGCCCGGCCCGGCCGGTGCGGCCGAGGACGAGGCGCTGACCGTGGTCTTCGGCGCGGACAACGCCTCGTGCCGCCGGATCCACTGCCGTGCGCAGCTCGGCGACACCACCGCGGCGGCGACGGTCTTCCAGCTGGCGGCCGCGCTGGCCGAGGTGGAACGGGGAGCGGTGCACGACACGGGCGAGTACGCGCTGGTGACCGGGATCGGCCGGGACGGCATGGTGGGCTGTGCGCTGCTCGGCGGCTGCGGGGACCCGGCATGAGGGGCTGGCCGGTGCGCGTCACCGAGGACGCGGGCGATCGCATCAGGTCGGTGGTCGAGATCGCGGCGAACGACCCGGTGTTCGAGGGCCACTACCCGGGTTTCCCCATCCTGCCCGGGCTCTACCTGGTGCAGTACGTGGACTCCACCGTGCGCGCCGTGCGCTGTGTGCCGGGCCTGCGCATGGTCGCGGTGGAGCGGGTCCGCTTCCTGCGACCGGTCCGGCCCGGGGGCGCGGTGTCGGTCGAGATCGGCGTGCGGGACGAGGAAGCGGACGGGTTCCGTTGCAGCGCAACGGTGTCCACTGGAACCGAGGCGGTCTGTGAGATGCGGCTGCGCTACCGGCAGGAGGCGGCATGACCGGGGTGGACCGGATCAAGGCGCTCATCCCGCACCGGTACCCGATCCTGCTGGTGGACCGGGTGTCCGAAGTGGACCCAGGGCGGACCTTGGTGGCGCACAAGGCGGTCACGGTGGCCGAGCCGTGCTACGCGCACCTGCCCGAGGACGCGCCCGCACAGGCCTACGCCTACCCGGTGAGCCTGCTGCTGGAGTCCTGGGCGCAGTCGGCGGTGATCCTCGCCTGCTGGCTCAAGCCCAACCCGGACGTGTTGGCGGGCAAGGTGGAGCTGGCCGCGGGCCTGCGCGGTGCCGAGCTGCTGGCCCCGGTGTACCCGGGTGTGGTGCTGGAGCACCGGGTGCAGGTGCTGCGCGAGGTGGACGAGGCGGCCGTGGTCGCGGGCAGCACCCTGGTGGACGGCGAGACCGTGCTGCGGGTCGCCCAGTTCACGGTGGCGCTGCGCGACTCCTCGGTGCTGGGGGTGGGGGTGTGACCGCGCGGCCAGTGGCGCTGGTGACCGGCGGTTCCCGCGGGATCGGCCGCGCCGTGGTGACCCGGCTCGCCGAGGACGGCTACGACCTCGCCTTCTGCTACCGGTCCAACGCCGAGGCGGCGGCACTGGTGGCCAAGCTGGCCGCCGACGCCGGTGCGGCGGTGTTCTGCGAGCAGGTCGACGTCGCCGAACACGGCGCGGCCAAGAAGTTCGTGCGTGCCGCCGAGCGCGAGCTCGGCCCGATCCGGGCAGTGGTGGCCAACGCGGGCCTCGTGCGGGACAACCCGTTGGTGCTGCTGGGACAGCAGGACTGGCAGGACGTGCTGCGGGTGAACCTGGACGGGGTCTACAACATCTGCTCGGCCGCGGTGTTCGGCATGGTCAAGCGGCGCGCGGGCACGGTGATCACCATGTCCTCGGTCGCCGGGGTGCACGGCCACGCCACCCAGACCAACTACTCCGCGGCCAAGGCCGGGGTCATCGGTTTCACCAAGGCCCTGGCCAAGGAGGTCGGTCCGTACGGGATCCGGGCCAACGTGGTGTCGCCCGGCTTCATCGAGACGGACATGACCGCCGCGCTGTCCCAGGAACGGACCGAGGGGCTGGCCGCGAGCATCCCGCTGCGCCGGTTCGGCGGCCCCGGCGAGGTGGCCGACCTGGTGTCCTTCCTGGTCTCCGACCGGGCCTCCTACATCACCGGGCAGGTGCTCGGGGTCGACGGCGGCCTCGTGCTCTGAGCCGCACCACGAAAGCGAGGTACGCCATGGCCAAGCCCAGAACACCGAGGTTCTACTTCTCCCTGCGCAGCCCGTACTCCTGGCTGGCCTACCGGGACCTGCTCGCCAGGCACCCGGACCTGGTGCCGCTGCTGGACTGGCGGCCCTACTACGAACCCGACGAGCACAGCACCCGGCTGATCACCGAGCTCGGCGGGGACCTGCCCTACACCGACATGTCCCGGGCCAAGCACCTGTACATCCTCCAGGACGTGGGCAGGCTCGCGGCCGAGCGTGGGCTGGAGCTGAGCTGGCCCGTGGACAAGCAGCCGGTCTGGGAGGTCCCGCACCTGGGTTACCTCCACGCCCACCGGCACGGCCTGGGCGCGCGGTACGTCGACCTGGTCTACCGGGCCCGGTGGGAGCAGGGCCGCGACATCTGCTCGCGGGAGACCATCGGCGAGATCGGCGCCGAACTCGGCCTGGACCCCGCGGCGATCGCCGCCGCCAGCGAGGACGAGCAACTGCGGGCCGAAGGCGCCGCGGTGATGGTGCAGGCGGGCCGGGACGGCGCCTTCGGCGTGCCGTTCTTCGTGCACGGCTTCACCCGGTTCTGGGGCGTGGACCGGCTGGACGCCTTCGCCGCGCACGTGCGGTCGGCGGCGGCACCGGCCCAGCGGCTGCCCGAGCCGGTGGCCGGTGCGGTCGGGCTGGGCCGCTCGCCCGACGACGGGCACGCCGGGGGCTGCGGGTGAGCGAGGACCTTGGCCTGCCCGAACTGCGCGAGCTCGCCAAGTCGTTCTGGGCCAAGGAGGTCACCCCGCACCAGCCCCGCTGGCGGGCCGCGCACCAGGTGGACCGCGAGCTGTGGACCACCGCGGGCGGTGCGGGCTTGCTCTGCGTGGGCGTGCCCGAGCCGTACGGCGGCGGCGGGGGGTCCTTCGCGCACGAGGTGGTGCTGGCCGAGGAGCAGGCCAGGGCCGGTGACACCTCGTGGGGCCGCACCGCGCACGACATCGTGGCGCGGTACCTGCTGCTGCACGGCACCGAGCGGCAGAAGACCCGCTGGCTGCCCAGGATGGCCGCGGGCGAGCTGGTCGGCGCGCTCGCGATCACCGAGCCGGACGCGGGCTCCGACGTGCAGGCGATCACCACCAGGGCGCGGCGCGTCGCGGGCGGCTACCTGCTGCACGGGGCGAAGACCTTCGTCACCAACGGGATCCACTCCGGGCTGGTGCTCGTGCTGGCCAAGGTTGCCGACCCGGAGCGGCGCACGCCGCCGCTGTCGCTGTTCGTGCTGGAGACCGCCGGGCTGCCCGGCCTGCACCGGGGGCCCGCGCTGGAGAAGATCGGCCTGCACGGCCAGGACACCGCCGAGCTGTTCCTGGACGGGGTCGAACTCACCGCGGAGCACCTGCTCGGCGAGGTGGAGGGGCGCGGGCTCGCCCAGTTGCTGCCGCTGATCTCCCGTGAGCGCCTGCTCATCGCGGTGACCTCGGTGGCGGTGATGGAGACCGCGCTGGCCGAGACGGTGCGCTACTGCAAGCAGCGCCGCGCCTTCTCCCGGCCGCTGATGCGCTTCCAGAACACCCAGTTCGTGCTCGCCGGGGCGGCGGCCCAGGTCGCCGCGAGCCGGGCGCTGCTGGACTCGACCGTGGCCGCGGAACTGGTCCGGGGCGCTAGCATGGCGGAGGTCGCACTGGCGAAGCTGTGGTGCACCGAACGGTTGGGCGAGGTGCTCGACAGCTGCCTGCAACTGTTCGGCGGCTACGGCTATATGAGCGAGTATCCGGTCGCACGAGCCTGGGCGGACGCCAGGGTCGCGCGGATCTTCGGCGGTACCAACGAAATCATGCGCGAGATCGTCGCGGCCTCACTGGGGGAGTGAGATGGTCAGATGGTTCGCCCCGAGCGGCTCGGGTTGGTCCCCGAGGCTGTTCGAGCTGTACTTCACCCGTTTCCGGTCCGGCGTGGGCTTCCGCCAACAGGAGCAGCGCGCCGTGCTCGACGCGCTGGAACCCCGCCTGGCGCCCGGCCAGCGCGTGCTCGAACTGGGCAGCGGGACCGGGCACTACACGCTGGCCCTGCACGAGCGGGGCGCCCGCGTGCACGCCCGCGACGCCTCGCCCGCCATGGTCGACTACCTGGTGCGGCGGGTCGCGCGGGAGGCCCCCGCCGGGATCGACGCCGGGTTCGGCCGGTTCCCCGACGACCTGCGCGTGCGGGGCACCTTCGACGGGGTGCTCACCGTGGGCATGGTCAACTACGTGCAGGACCTGCCCGCCGCCTTCACCGCGCTGGCCGCCCTGCTTGTCCCGGGCGGCTGGCTCGTGTTCAACGTGCCCCGTGCCGACCGGTCCGGTCGGCGCTACGCCCGCCTCGAACTGCTCACCCGCAGGCGTGCCCACCTGCGGGCCCCCGGCGAGGTCGAACACGCGGTGACCGCGGCGGGCCTGCGGCTGGCGCACGGCCCGGTGGACGCGGGCATCACTTCGGTGTACCGCTGCGAGGCGCCGTTGCGGCATCGGCCGTCAACTGATCGGCGTAATCTGCGGGTGTGACGGATCTTCACGTGCTTCGGGTGTTCTGCGGTCCGGATGGCCGGTACGGCAACCCGCTCGGTGTTGTGCTGGACGGCGCGACCGTTCGGGGTGAGCGGGCCCGGCAGGACCTGGCCGCGCGGCTCGGCTTCAGCGAGACCGTCTTCGTCGACGACGCCGCGGAGGGCCTGGTCGACATCTACACGCCCAGCGTGCGGCTGCTCTTCGCCGGGCACCCCCTCGTCGGCTGCTCCTGGCTGCTGGGACAGGTGGGCGCCGCGCCCACCGTGTTCCGGCCACCGGCAGGCCCGGTGCCGACCTGGCAGGACGGCGAGTTCACCTGGATCGCGGGCCGACCGGAGTGGGCCGCGGGGCGGCGCACCGAGCGGCACGTGTCGGTGCGGGCGGTCGAGGCGCTGCCCAGCCCGCCCGCGGGACAGGGCTGGCTGTACGCCTGGGCCTGGGCGGACGAGGGCGCCGGCCGGGTGCGGGCCAGGGCGTTCCCGCGCAGGGGCGACGCGATCGTGGAGGACGAGGCCACCGGTGCGGCGGCGATCGTGCTCACCTCGGAACTGGGCCGGGCACTGGACATCCGGCAGGGTGCCGGATCGCAGATCCTGACCGAGGTGGGTCCCGAGGGCACGATCGGGGTCGGCGGCCGGGTCGTCCTGGCGGAGGTCCGCGCCCTGTGACCCAGGGCGCCAGAACTGTTGCCAGCAGCCACATCCCGGCTTCGCCCCATTGTGCCGACTTGGCGAGAACCCGGCGCTGAGTGGCAATCCGGCCAGTTCCGGCCTCGGTGCACCGTGACTAGCGTCGTGCGCACCGAAACCGAGGAGGACTGAGCCGGTGATGCTTGCGCAGATCGTGTTGTTCGACGGGTTCGACCCACTGGACGCCCTGGCTCCGTACGAGGTGCTCAGCGCCGGTGGCATGTTCACCGGCGGGGCGGTCGAGGTCGAACTCGTCTCGGCCGAGGGCGCGCGCCAGGTGCCCAGCGGGCTGGGGTCGTTGTCCCTGGCCGCCACGGCCCGGCTGGAGCCGCGGCGCGCGGACCTGGTCCTCGTGCCGGGCGCGGTGGGACGCCTGCCCGATGGCGAGGAGCCCACCGAGGACAGCATCCCCGCCATCCTCGGCCGCACCCTCGGCACCGAATTGCCCTTGCTGCTCAAGCAATCCCTGGACCGCCCGGGGCTGACCGTGGCCACGGTGTGCGGCGGCTCGATGGTGCTGGCGATGGCCGGGCTGATCGAAGGCCGCCCCGCGACGAGCCACCACCTGGGCCTGGACCTGTTGGCGGCCAGCGGGGTGCGGGCGATCGACGCCCGCGTGGTGGACGACGGGGACCTGGTGACCGCCTCCAGCGTGACCTCCGGCCTGGACCTGGGGCTCTACCTGCTGGAGCGCGAGCTGGGGCCCCGGGTCGCGCACGCCGTGGAGCGGTTGTTCGCCCACGAACGACGGGGAACCGTGTGGCGCGACACCGGTGCCGAGACGAAGGTGGGAGCGCTGGCGCGCTGATCACAGGTCGTCGACCAACTCGGTGAGCCTGCCCATCAGGGTCACGATCATCGTGCGCTGCTCGGGGTCGAGTTCGCGGAACGCGCGCAACTGCCGCTCACGCAGGCGGGTTCGGTGCGCGTCGAGCAACTCGGCCCCGAGCGCCGTCAGGGTCACCTCGACCCGGCGCTGGTTGTCCGGCGCCCGGACGCGGTCGACGATCCCGTCGCGCTCCAGCTGTTGCAGCATGCGGGTTGCGGTGGGCGTGGCCACCCCGGCCTGCTCGGCCAGCTCGCCAACGCCCAGTGAACTCCCGTCGGCGATCGCCTCCAGCAGCTGGATCTGGGACAGCGACAGCGCGGGCCTGCCGTGCCCGGCCAGTCGTCCCCGGGACCGCCGCACCGCGACGAGCAGGTCGGCGACCGCCTCGGTGAAGGCGAGGAAGCCCGGGTCCTCGACGGTGGGCTGGACACGACTCGCGCTCATGGGGTAATGGTAGCAACACAACAGTTAGCAAGCTAAGTGAGGTTGCCATGAGCGGTCGCATCGACACCCACCACCACGTCGTGCCCCCGGCGTACCGGGACTGGCTGCGGTCCCAGGGGCTCACCGCGGGCGGCATGCCCGTCCCGAACTGGAGCGCGGCGGCCGACATCGCCCTCCAGGACAGCCAGGGCATCGGCACCGCGATCCTGTCGGTGTCCACCCCGGGCACCCACCTCGGTTCGGACGAGCAGGCCCGCGACTGGGCCCGTGCGGTCAACGAGTTCACCGCCGAGCAGGTCAAGGACCGCCCCGACCGGTTCGGGCACTTCGCCACCCTGCCGCTGCCCGACGTGGACGGCGCGCTGGCCGAGACCGCCCGCGCCTTCGACGAGCTGGGCGCCGACGGGATCGTGCTGCTGAGCAACCACCGCGGCACCTACCTGGGCGAGCCCGCGTTCGAGCCGCTCATGGCCGAGCTGGACAGGCGGTCGGCGGTCGTGTTCGTGCACCCGGGCATCCCGCCCTACCAGCCGGTGCCCGGAGTTCCCTTCTACGCGGCGGACTTCCTGCTCGACAGCGTGCGCGCGGCGATGAGCCTGGTGCTCAGCGGCACCGTGCGCCGCTACCCCGGGATCAGGTTCATCCTCTCCCACGGCGGCGGGTTCCTGCCCTACGCGGCGGACCGCATCGCCGTCACCCTGGAGCACCACCAACGAGTCCAGGGCACCGACCCGGTCCTCGACCACGCCGCCGTCCTGGCCCAGTTGCGCGAGTTCCACTTCGACACGGCGCTGGCCGCCAACCACGCGACCCTGGCCAACCTGCTCGCCTTCGCCGACCCCGGCCGGATCACCTTCGGCAGCGACTGGCCCTACGCGCCCGAGGCCGGGGTCCGGCACGTCACCGCCGAGTTCGACAGCGCGCCGCTGGATTCCGTGCAGCGTGCGGCGATCAACCGGGACAACGCCCTGAACCTGTTCCCGCGGTTGGCCTGAGCGGCGGGGCATGCCGTGGTGGCCGGAGAAGGCAGCGGGAGAGCCAAGTTCAGCGAGCGTTGCCGCAAGGCATTCATGTCCTGACGTACTCCACCCCTTGAAGGGGAACGGTGCGGGCTGCGGCCGTGAGCGGTCATCGAAGCGCGTCTGTCAGGTACACCTTGTGGTGTGCGATGTGCGCGGCATCGGCCTGGTAGAGCTGGTCATGCCCAGCGGCGATGTGCTGGGCGAAGGCGGTGTTCCCGGCGTCGGCCTGCTCGTGCATGTGGCAGACGAGGTGGTCGAGACGGGTCCTCGCCGTGTCGGCAATCACGTCTCGACCAGCTTCGCAAAGCCGGTAGGCGTCGGCCAGGAGCCGAAGTCGCCGGGCCTGCTCTGCGATGGGCAGGTGGAAGTCGTCATTGTCGGGACCGGTGAGTGGAACGAACCGGTATGCGGCATAGGCCAGATCCCAGACGCGGGGCCCGGGATGGGCGGTGTCGAAGTCGATGAACGCGAAGAGCCTGCCATCGCGGAAGACGCAGTTGTAGGGGGCGATGTCGCCATGGCAGATCACTTCGGCCGGTCCTCGTGCGGGCATGTACCAAGCGGTGTCCGGCGGTGGGGTGAAGTCAACGGTGGCGTCGTGGAGGTTTCGTAGGAGCGTCCCGACGGCGAGGAGTGTGCTGTCGGTACGAACGTAGTGGGGAAGCGGGTAGTGGCCGGCCTGGCCGGGGATGAAGTCGAGGATCTCGCGGCCGTCGGGGTCCAGGCCGTGGGCGCGCGGAGCCTGGGTGAAACCGCGCTGGTGGAGGTGATCGAGCAAGGAGTGGATCGCCGGGGTCCACGGACCTGATGGGCGTCGCACTGTCGCTCCCACACGAACGATCCGGTTGACGCCTCCGCCCACCAGTTCTTCTTCCTGCGGATCATCAGCCACGGGTGTGCAAGCTATCGGGGCAGGCCATGGCCGACCACTGGTTTTCCGGGAGACCGCCGAGTCGGCGATGCGGCTGCGTGTCCCCTCAGACCGCGGAGGTGGGGGAGTGCGGGTTCTGCTGTGCCCAGTCGGGCACGGCCTCGACCAGGTCCTCCGGGGCGGACAGCCGCCAGGCCTCGAAGACCAGTTCGGACAACTCCTCCGCCTCGATGCCCTCCAGGTAGACGACCACCCAGCCGAAACCGCCCGCGGTGAACTGCTCCTCGAAGACCTCGGGCCGCTCGGACACCAGCGCCTGCTGTTCGGTCAGGGTCTGCTTCAGGCCGACGGTCTGCGTCCTGGGCCAGTAGTAGCCGAACCGCTTGCCCCGCACGCTGAAGGAGCTGAACTGCCCGCCCTCCGAGCGCTGCACCTCGACGAGCGCGTCCACGATCCGGAAGAACTCGTCACTGCGCACGGACATCGGGGCTCCCAGGAGGTCAGGACGCCCAGTATAGGAGTCTCACCGGTCCGGCTCACCGCGCGGGAGCACGAGCACGAACACGGCGCCGGGGGAGTTGCTGACCTCGATCCGGCCACCGTGCAGTACGGCGTTCTCGCGCGCGATGGCCAGTCCCAGTCCGCTGCCCGGGGTGTGCCCGCGGGCGCGGTCGCCCCGGGTGAACCGGTCGAAGACGAACGGCGCCAGGTCGGGCCGCAGCCCCGGCCCGGAATCGGCCACGGCCACCCGCACCTCCGCACTGCTGGCGCCGTCGACGCCCACGGAGATCGGCATCGCGCCGTGGTGCACCGCGTTGCTCACCAGGTTGCGCACGATGGTGTGCAGCCGACGCGGATCGCCGTGCACGGTGACGTCCCCGACCGACCGGACCTGGATGCCCGCCTCGGGCGCGCTCAGCCCGACGGCGTCGGCGACCAGTGCCGCCAGGTCCACGGTCTCCGGCCGGAAGTCCGCGACCCCCGCGTCGAACCTGGACATCTCCAGCAGGTCGTCGACCAGTGTGCTCAGCCGCCGCACCTGGGTCCCCAGCAGCTCCGCCGAACGTGAGCGGTCCTCTGCGTCCGTGCTGTGCAGGCTGTCGGTCGCCGCGAGCATGGTGGCCAGCGGTGTGCGCAGGTCGTGTGCGACATCGGCCACGAAGCGCTGTTGCTGCTGCTCCTTGGCGCGCAACTGCTCCATCGACTCGCCGAGGCGCTGCGCCATCGCGTTGAACGAACCGGCCAGGTCGGCGAGCTCGTCCTTGCCTCGCACCGGAAGCCGGGTGTCCAGCGCGCCCGCGCCGAGTTCCCTGGCCGCTGCCGCCGCGGTGCGCACCCGGCGCTGGATCTGCCGTGCGGCGAGCACGCCCAGGCCCGTGCCCACCAGGATCACCAGCCCCGCGACCGCGGCCAGTTGCAGTTGCAGCACGAGCAGTTCCCGGTCCATGACCTTGGTGCTGTAGTACTCGGCCACCAGCAGGTCGGGCTCGACCTCACCGAGCACGACCACCTGCTGGCCCACGCCGTAGGTCACCGGGGTCCGGGGATCGCGCCTGACCTGCTCCACCGCCGACACCGTTGGCCGGGCACCGGAGAACCCCGGGCTGGCCGCGCTCAGCGAGTACACGTCGTTCTGGACGGTGGCGACGGGCCCGTTGAGGGGCTTGAGGTTCACGATCGCCCAGGACAACCCGATCCGCCCGGTCATGTACTTGGCGACCTGGTCGACCTTGGGCGCACCCGAGTTCGACTGCACCAGGAACTGGTGCGCCTGCTGCGCGTCGGCGCCGAACCCCGCCCGCGCCGACTCGACGAACCGCTCCCTGGTGGCGCCGGACTGCAACTGGTAGGCGACCAGCGCCGTGGCCACGGTGGCGATCAGCGTGACCGCCACGGCGGTGAGCGTGATGCTCGTGCGCAGCCCCGGCTGCCACCTCACGGCTTGACCAGGCGGTAGCCGAGCCCCCGCGCGGTGCGCAGCAAGGTCGGGTTGCCCGGATCGGGCTCGATCTTGGCGCGCAGCCGGGACACGGCGGCGTCCACCAGCCGCGAGTCCCCGGCGTAGCCGTAGTCCCACACCGACCTCAGCAGGGTCTGCCTGCTCAGCACCTGCCCCGCGTGCTCGGCGAACTCCACCAGCAGGCGCAGTTCGGTCGAGGTCAGGTGCAACTCGCTGCCGCCCCTGGTCACCACCATGGCGGCGCTGTCGACCCGCAGGTCCCCGAAGGTGTGCACGCTCGACTGCGGGGCCCGCACCGGAGTGGCCCGCCGCAGGACCGTCTTGACCCGGGCGTCCAGCACCCTCGGCTCCGCGGGCTTGACCACGTAGTCGTCGGCACCGCACTCCAGCCCGACGACGATGTCCACCGCGTCTCCGCGCGCCGTCAGCAGGATCACCGGGACCGTGTCGCGGGCCCGGATGCGGCGGCACACCTCGAAGCCGTCGATCCCCGGCAGCATGACGTCCAGCAGCACCAGGTCGGCGGGCGTGCGCCGGTCGTACAGGCAGGCCAGGGCCTGTTCCCCGGTCGCGGCCACGTCCACCTCGTGGCCCAGTCCGCGCAGGGCGCGGGAGAGCGCCTCGGCCAGCACGGCGTCGTCCTCGACGAGCAGCAGCCTGGGCATCGCGGAGGACTCCTCGCTGGTGGCTTGCACGACTGGGCTCCGACGGTATACCACCGGCTACACCGAATGGCCGACGGTGACGGCGCCCGGGTGCGGCAACCGCGCCGGAGCCCGGCCACCGGCCTCCGGCCGGTGTTCGAAGTGCCACCACTCGTTGTCGTAGATCCGGTAGAGGTCGTGGCGCCACCCGTTGGCCTCCAGCCACCGCGCGCCCTCGGCGGGCCGCACGTCCATCGCGGTCCCCATGACGTGGCTGGACTCCTCGGCGGGCAGCACCTGCCGCCGCGCCGCCTGCACGGAGCCCGATCGCCGGACCTGCTCGCTGAACAGCCGGTGCTGCTCGGCCGCGTCGCGGTGGCCGGAGGTCAGACCGATCAGCTGGCCGTCCCGCCAGAACGCCTCGGTGCGCGCCGCCGCGAACGCCGCGCGCGCCGGCCCGGTGAGCCCGGTGAGGTCCTCGGCGGGGAACCGCAGGCCCAGCGCCCACTGGCAGGCCAGGTGGCGGCCGCGGCCGGGGGAGTGCGCGTAGGCCACCGGCAGCAGCAGCACGGCGAGCAGCTGCGTGGTGGTCTGCAGGAGGAGGTCACGTGTGGTCATGGGTCGACCATCGCGGAGGACTGTGCCGCGCTGTCGGCAGCTCGATGACGGGACCTCGACGAAGTGTGACAGTTCCGCACGCCGTGGTTCGGCGGCGCCTCCCGGTCCGGCTGGGAGGCACCGCCCGACGGGCTCTAGCTGGCCGTCACCAGCGCCGCGCCGTCCACGAGTGCTTGCAGGTCCTCGACGAACTGCTCGAGGGGAGGCAGGGCGAGGACGTGGGCCCGGGCCTGGCGTGCGCGCCGGGTGTAGCCGGGCTGGCCGAGGATCTGACCGGCCAGCTGGGCGACCCGCTCCGGGCTGGGCTCGGTGGTCATCTCACCCAGCCCCAGCTCCGTGACGCGAGCGCCGTCGTGGGGCTGGTCGCCGAAGCCGGGGATCACCAGCATCGGCGTGGCCGAGCGCAGCGCCTCGCGGACGCTGTTGTAGCCGCCGTGGGTGATGAACAGGTCCGCCACCTCCAGCACCAGCGGCTGGGGCGCGTGCTCCACCACGTGCACGTGTGCGGGCGGCGGGGTGGCCGGGGTGGGCAGGCCACCGGTGGAGACCAGGGCGACGCAGTCCAGTTCGGACACCGCGGCGATGATCGAGGCCAGGGACCGCACCGGGTCGGTGGTCATCGGCATCGGGATCGAGTCCGGCTCGCGCGCGACGACCATCGGCAGCGCCGTGCCCAGGGAGGCGTAGACGAACGGGGACTGCCCGGACAGCTCCGCGATCCACTCGGGCAGCCGCTCGCCCGCGCGGGTGAGCACGGGTTGCCGGTAGCGGCGTACCAGCCCGGTGTCGTGCACGGCGAAGTCGAAGGCCGCGGGCACGTAGTCGGCGCGGCCGTGGCGGTAGATCGCCTCAGCGGGCAGCGGCTCGGCGTGCCCCAGCGCGGCCCAGTGCCCGTTGAGGCCCTCGATCGCGAGCGCGGGGTCCAACAGGTTGGACGCCCCGCCGCACAGGCTGACGTGCGGGATGCCCAGGTGCTCGCCCGCCAGCACGGCGCCGAACTCGGCGTCGTCGCGCACGATCACGTCCGGCCGGACGGTCTCCGCCAGCGCGATGACCGTCCGCGCCGCTTCGAGCACGAACGGGGCCGAGGTGATCCAGCTGATCTGGGTGGTGGTGTCGGTGCTGGCGGCGAGTTCGCGCATCTTCGCGGCGCGCTCGGGGTCGCGCAGCATGTTCTCGAAGCCGGGCAGTGCCGCGTGCACCTCGGCGCCGAGGCTGTCGAGCAGGGGCGCGAGCTCCGGCGGCGCGGCGATGGTGACCTGGTGGCCCGCCTCGATCAGCGGGCGCAGTGCGATGGTCAGGGAACGGGTGTGTGAGGCGTTCCCGGTGACGGTGGCCAGGACGTGCATGTCTTGTGCTCCCAGTGCGGAGTGTCGAGGTGAGCGGTGCTCAGTGGCGGGCGCGCAGGACCTTCTTGTCCGGCTTGCCCGCGTCCGTCAGCGGGATCCGGTCGAGGAACTCCACGTGGTGCGGGGTGTAGAGGGCGCCCAGCTGGCTCGCCACGTGTTCGCGGACCTCCTGCTCGGTCAGAGTGTGGCCAGGGCGCGGCACCACGGCGGCGTGGACCAGCTCGGCCGCGTCCTCGGCGCGCACGCCGTACACGGCGGCCTCGGCGATGCCGGGGTGGCCCAGCAGCGCCTCCTCGACCTCGACGGGGTAGACGTGCCCGCCGACCACGATGATCATGTCCTTGAGGCGGCTGGTCAGCCGCAGGTAGCCCTGCTCGTCGAGGTGGCCGACATCGCCCGTGTGCACCCACCCGTCCCGCCACACCTGCGCGGTCAGCTCCGGGTTGCGCCAGTACCCGGCGCTGGTCATGGCCGAGCGGACACAGATCTCACCGGTCTGGCCCACGGGCAGGTCGTTGCCCTGCTCGTCGCGGATGGCGACCTCGACCCCGGGAATGGGCCGCCCCACGGAGTCGAGCAGTTCGGGGCGCTGGTGGTCGGCCTCGGTCAGCATGCTGATCCCGCCCGCCTCGCTCTGGCCGTAGATCTGGAACAGGATCGGCCCGAACCGGTCGAGGGCCTGGCCGATGCGGGTGGGCGAGGCGGCGCAGCCGAAGTAGAGGAACCTCCGCAGGCTGGAGGTGTCGGTGCTCGCCGAGGCCGGGTCGTCCAGGACCCGGTACAGCAGCGGGGGCAGCAGGAACAGGTCGGTCACCCGGTGGCGCTCGATGTCGGCGAGCACCTGGGCCGGGGCGAAGCGCTCGTGCAGCACGATCGTGCCCCCGGCGGCGAACACCCCGTCGGCCAGGTTGCCCGCGCCGTGCGCCAGGGTGGTGCTGATGAGGTACACCACGTCCGCGCCCTGCGCGGTGGCCTGGTGCTCCAGCATGGCCCGGTAGCCGCCCGAGGGCATCAGGATGCCCTTGGGGTGGCCGGTGGTGCCGCCGGTGTGGCGCACGCTCCAGGTGTCGCCGGGCGCGACCGGATGCGGCGGCACCGGTGAACTGTCGGCAGCCGCCGCGAGGGCGAGCAGGTCGCTGCCCGTGCTCGCGGGCCCGAGCGTGAGCAGGGCCTTGACGGGCACCTCCGCCACGATCTCGGCGGCGCGGGCGGCGAGCCTGTTGTCCGCGACCAGGATGTCGGTGTCCACATCGGACACGATCGCGGACTGGACCTCGACCGCGAGCCCCTCGTAGAGGTACACGATCCGGGCGCCGAGCAGGTTGGCCGCGTAGCGGGTGGCCAGGATCTCCGGCCGGTTGGCCGACAGCAGGGCCACCGTGGAGCCGCTGCGGATTCCGTGGTCGGACAGGGTGTGCGCGATGCGGTGGACGAGCTCGCCGAACTCGCCGTGGCTGATCGTCGAGCCGTCCTCGAGGTGGAAGGCGATGTGGTCGGAGTCGCGGGACAGTCCGCGCAGGATGGTCTCGACGTAGTTGGCCGAGCCGGTGGCCCCGGCCGTGCTTGAAGTCATTGCTTGATCCCCAGGTCATTTTGTCTACACGTGCAGACAAGTTGACTTTAGCAACTATGTGAAGCCAAGTCTACGAGCGTAGAATGGGGTTCGTGGGCGACGATGATCACACACCCCGGTCCTGGCGGGACGCCGCCGCGACCCGGCTCAAGCTGCTGATCGCCGCGCGCACGCTGTTCCTCCAGCACGGCAAGGACGCGGTGGGCCTGCGGGCCATCGCGGCACAGGCCGGGGTGGACGTGATGCTGATCCGCCGCTACTTCGGGGGCAAGCAGCAGCTGTTCGACGAGGCCACCGCGTTCGGCGACCACCTCGCGGGCCAGTGGCAGCGGGACCTGCCCGAGATCGTCGACTGGCTGCTGCGGGTGACCACCACCGACGACCTCGAGCGGCACCCGACCCTGTTCGCCCTGCTGCGCTCCAGCGGCGACCCGGCGGTGACCGAGCGGGTCAACCAGCGCGTGGACGAGGTCGTCACCCGGCCGCTGGCCGCTCGCATCGAGCTGCCCGACGCCGAGCTGCGCGCGGACCTGGTCTGCGCGATGGTCATCGGTCTCGGCGTGATGCGCACCGTGCTGGGCAAGGACCCGTTGTGCGGTGCCACCGCCGAGGAACTGCGCGAGCCGCTGACCGAGGTGCTGACGACCCTCACCGGCGGCGCGCCCGCGCAGTGCCGGTGCGCCTGCTCGCCCGGCGGGGCGTGAGCGGGCTCAGCGCGCGGGCGGCAGCGGCTGGTTCGGGTCGAGGGTGATGCCCTCGGCGCGCAGGGAGTGGTCGAGCATTCCCCAGATCCACTTCGACAGGTGGCCCACGAGCGCCTCCTGGGACAGTGAGCCCGGCTCGTGCAGCCAGCGGCGGGTGGCCGACTCCACGAAGCCCACGAGCCCGAACGCGAGCGGGTCCACGGTGGCCGTGTCCATCTCGAACACCCTGAAGTAGGCGCCGAGCAGGGCGCTGAGCTGGATCGCGATGGTCGCCTTGATGTCGGCGACCACGTCGTGCTGCCCGTCCGGGCTCAGCACGGCCCGCTGGGTGACGTACTCCAGCAGGTTGGTGTGCTCGGCCATCCAGCGGACCAGCGTGTGGACGATCTGCTCGATCATGTGCAGGGGCGAGCCGCTCGCGTTGGTGATCTGCGGGGTCAGCTCGGCGGTGATCATTTTGGCGGCACGCTGGGCGATCGCCTGGTGCAGGTCCTCCGCGGCCCGGAAGTGCCGGTACAGCTGGGGTCGCGCGACCCCGGCCCGCGCGGCTATCTGCTCGGTGGACACCGAGGGCCCGTGTTCGGCGATCGCCGCGATCGCCGCATCCACGAACTCCGACTGTCTCTTGGCGCGCTGGCCCGCCCATCGGGCCGCGCGCCGGTCGGTGACGTTGTTGGACACGGACACCACCCTTCCACGGTCCTGGACTGTGGCCGTGGACACGCTCCACAGGTAACTGCTACGCTCATGTACCTGTTACTCGAAATTACAGTAACTGACGGGTCGGGAGGTCAGGTCGTGACCACAGTGCGGAACCGCTCACTCACCAGCGCCGACGAGGACGTCTCCCAGCGACTGCTGGAGTCCGCGGCCCTGCTGTCCTACGACCCGGCCGTGGAGGTGGACTGGGACGCACCGCTGCCCGCGGACCTGTACGGGCTCAACCCGGAGTGGAGCACGCTGTACGGCACGGCGCTGTGGGCGGAGATGACCCAGCAGCAGCGGGTCACGCTCACCAGGCACGAGGTGTGCTCGATCATGAGCACCGGGATCTGGTTCGAGATGATCCTGCAGCAGATGATCCTGCGCGACCAGTACGTGAAGAACCCGGCGAGGGCCGAGTTCCAGTTCGCGCTCACCGAGATCGCCGACGAGTGCAGGCACTCCATCATGTTCGCGCGGGCCTGCGAGAAGATGGGCGTGCGCTCCTATGTGCCCGACCGGATGTCGGTCGAACTCGGCCGCCTGTTCAAGACCGTGGCCAACGCCGAGGTCGCCTACGGCGGCATCCTGGTGGCCGAAGAGGTCCTCGACGTGATGCAGCGGGACTGGATGCGCGGCGAGGACGTGCTGCCGATCGTGCGGACCACCAGCAAGATCCACGTGCTGGAGGAGTCGCGGCACATGAAGTTCGCCCGCCAGGAGATCCGCGAGCGGATGGACGGGGTGAGCGCCGCGCGCAGGCGCACCAGCAGCGTGATCATCGCCGTGGTGGCCTACGTGATCCTCAAGAACATGGTGAACAAGGGCGTCTACGCCGCGGCGGGGCTGGACGCCGAACGCGCCCAGCGCGAGGCCCGGCACAACGAGCACTACAAGTCCATGCTGCGCTCCAGCTGTGCCCACCTGATGGACTTCCTCGGGCGGTCCGGGCTGCTGACCGCACCCGCGGCAGCGGTGTACAAGCGCATCAACATGCTCTGAGCAGCGAGGAACGACACCAACCATGCCGTTCGCGATCACCCAGACCTGTTGCAACGACGCGTCCTGCGTGTCGGTGTGCCCGGTCAACTGCATCCACCCGACTCCGGACGAGCCGGGCTTCGGCAGCACGGAGATGCTCTACATCGATCCGCGGACCTGCATCGACTGCGGCGCCTGCGCCGACGCGTGCCCGGCCGACGCGATCTTCCCGGTGGACCGGCTCGCCGGGCCGGACGCGGTCTACGCCACGCTCAACGAGCAGTACTACGAGGACAACCCCAGCGACAACGCCTGGGGCGAACCGCACTTCCCCCGCTCGCTGCCGCCGGAGGCCGGTGCGCTGCGCATCGCGATCGTCGGCACCGGGCCCGCCGCCTCGTACACCGCGCAGTCGCTGCTGCGGCTCACCGGCGCCGAGGTGACCATGATCGACCGGATGCCGGTCCCCGGCGGCCTGATCCGGTTCGGCGTCGCACCCGACCACGTGTCCACGAAGAAGGTCGGCGACAGCTTCGCCGCGCTGTACCAGCACCCCCGGCTGCGCCTGCACATGAACCTCGAGGTCGGCCGGGACGTGACCCACGCCGAGTTGGCCGCGCACCACCACGCGGTGATCTACGCGGTGGGCGCGGCCAACGACCGCGCGCTGGGCGTGCCGGGCGAGGACAAGCCGGGCAGCACCTCGGCCACGGAGTTCGTCGGCTGGTACAACTCCCACCCCGAGGTGCCCGCCGACGCGGTGGACCTGTCCGCGAGCCGGGTCGTGATCATCGGTCAGGGCAACGTGGCGCTGGACGTGGCGCGCATCCTCGTCTCGGACCCCGAGGACCTCGCGGGCACCGACATCGCCGACCACGCCCTGTCCGCGCTGCGCCGCAGCGCCGTGCGCGAGGTCGTGCTGATCGGACGCCGCGGTCCCGAGCAGGCCGCCTACACCCAGCCGGAATTCCGCGCCCTGTGCGAAATTCCCGGTGTGCGGGTGCTCGTCGAGGAGCACCCGGCCGTTCGACAGGCGATCACCGCGGCCGCACCCGGTTCCAAGGCCGCGCTGCTGGCCGATCTGCCCGTCGAGCCGGTGGACTGGTCGGTGCCGCCGCCGCAGGGCCGTCGCATCGTGCTGCGCTACTTCTCCCCGCCGGTGGAACTGGGCGGCGAGGACCGGGTCGAGTCGGTGGTGGTCCGGGACGGCGACGGGACGCGCGAGATCCCGGCGCGGTCGGTGATCCGGGCCGTCGGCTACCGCAGCGCGCCCATCGCGGACCTGCCCTTCGACGCCGCGACCGCGACCGTGCCGCACGACCGCGGCCGCGTGGTCGATCCGGAAACCCGGCAGCCACTGGCCGGGACCTACGTGGTGGGCTGGATCAAGCGCGGCCCCACCGGTGGGATCGGCGCCAACCGGACCTGTGCCGCCGAGACCGTGGACAGCGTGCTGGACGACGGTGCCGCCCGCCTCCTGCCCACCCCGACCGGCACGCTCCGCGAGTTCGCGCGGCTCGTGCGCAGGCGCAAGCCCGAGGTCCTGGGCCGCCGCGAGATGCTGGTGATCGACCAGGCGGAGCGCCGGCGCGGCCTGGAGTCGGGCCGCCCCAGGGTCAAGTTCCCGACCGTGCCCGAGCTGCTGAAGGCGGGACGGCGCGGCGTGATCCGGTTGGCGCTGACCCCGAGGCGGCACTGACCACAGTGGACGGTCACGATCAGTACTGGGCGAGCTGGGCCAGCACCTGGTCGTAGGTGCCGTTGGCCTCGGCGAAGCGCAGGAACCTGACGTTGTCCACGAGGACCTGCCCGGCCTCCGGCTGGGTGTCCAGAATGGACATGACCTCGGTGAGGAACTCCGCCAGCGGCATGGCCCGGTCGTCGTCCTGCTGGCCCATCAACGCGGTGCGCACGGCGGGCGGCACGAGTTCGATGACCTGGATCGAGGTGTCGGCCAACTGGACGCGCAGGCTCTCGGTGTACGAGTGCAGCGCGGCCTTGGTGGCGCTGTAGGTCGGCGTCACGGGCAGCGGCACGAAGGCCAGCCCCGAGGTGACGTTCACGATGGCGGCCTCCCGCTGGCGGGCGAGCAGCGGGATGAACGCGGCCGACATGCGGATCGGGCCGAGCAGGTTGGTGGTGACGGTCGCCTCGGCGACCGGCAGGGCGTCCGGGCCGAGCAGGTCCTCGGCCAGCATGATGCCCGCGTTGTTGACGAGTACGTTGAGTTCGGGGTGCGTGCGGGACAGCGTTTCCTGGGCATTCGTGATCGAGGTGGGATCGGCCACGTCCAGCACCAGGGTGTCGATGCCCTCGTGCTCGGCGGCGATCTGGTCGAGCAGTTCCTCGCGGCGGCCCGCCACGACCACCTTGTTGCCCGCCTGGTGCAGGCGCAGCGCCAGGCCGAGCCCGATCCCCGAGGTGCCGCCGGTGACCAGGATCGTGTTCCGCGTGGTCCTCATGCCTGTTCTCCTCCTTGCTGGGTGCCTGCCACCACTGCACCGCGGACCTCGGGGCACAACAACGGCCGGCTCAGCCACGGATCGGCGATCCCAGGACCAGCACTGCCTTGCTCCCCGCGGCGCCGACCGCGACAGTGGGCGAATGGACCGGGCAGGGCTGGCGGACTTCCTGCGCAAGCGCAGGGAGACACTGCAACCAGAGGACGTGGGGTTGCCGCGTGGCGCCCGCCGCCGCACCGCGGGACTGCGGCGCGAGGAGGTGGCGGCGCTGGCCGGGATGTCCACGGACTACTACAGCCGCATCGAGCGCCAGCGCGGCCCGCAGCCCTCCGAGCAGATGCTCGCCGCGATCGCCAGGGGCCTGCACCTGACCTTCGAGGAGCGCGACCACCTGTTCCTGCTCGGCGGGCACAGCGCACCTCGCCGCAGTGGGGGCGGCGAGCACGTCAGCCCCGGCATGATGCGGGTGCTCGACCGGCTGGCGGACACCCCGGCTCAGGTCATGTCCGGGCTCGGCGAGACCCTGGTGCAGACCCCGCTCGCGGTCGCGCTGCTCGGTGCGGAGACGAACTACACCGGTTTCGCCCGCACCGTGGTCTACCGGTGGTTCACCGATCCTGGCGCGCGGCGGCTCTACCCCGAGCAGGACCACCAACTGCGTGGCCGCGCGTTCACCGCGCAACTGCGCGCGGCGGTCACCCGTGACGGCGCGGGCTCGCGTGCCGCCGCGATCGCCGAGGACCTGCTGGCGTGCAGCCCGGAGTTCGCGCTGGTGTGGAACGAGCACGAGGTCGGCGTCCGGCTCACCGACCAGCGCAAGCGGTTCAACCACCCGGAACTGGGCTTGCTGGAACTGCACTGCCAGGTGCTGCTCGACCCGGACCAGTCCCAGTCACTGCTCGTCTACACGGCGGTTCCCGGCACCGAGAGCCACGAGAAGCTGGGGCTGCTGCGGGTCATCGGCTCGCAACGCTTCACGCCGGGAACCGGCTGAGTGGCCCGCCGCCCAGGGGGGAGAGAGGCGGCGGGCCGATTCTGGTGTACCCCGGAGACCGGGGCCCAAACACGCGGTGCAGATCACGCGGACACGGACGGCCTTGGACGAAGCAGTCGGCTGCCAGCGGGCCGCTGCGGATCAGGAACCCGAGTGCTGGTGCTGTGGTCGCAGCCCGTCCATGACCAGGGTGAGCAGGTGGCGGGACCGCGCGTCCCAGTCCTCGTCGGCCTCGGCGCGCCACAGGAACGAGACCAGCAACAGGAGCTCTTCGGCGTCGACGTCGGTACGCATCTCGCCTGCCTGCTTGCAGGACTCCAGCAGGAGCGTGATCACGGCGATCACCGGGCCGTAGTGCTCGCTCGCGAGGTCGGCTCGGGTGGCGGCCTGAAGGGCGTCAGCCAGGCCGTGCTTGATACGGCCGTACAGGGCGAGCCGGTGCAACCAGTGGCGCAGCGCCTCGAACGGCGGGTGCTGGTCGAGCAGTGCGGGCGCGGCGTCGATCAGCTCGCCGAGGTCGTGGCGGTAGACGGCGAGCAACAGCGCCTCCCGGTTCGGGAAGTGCCGGTAGAGCGTGCCCTGCCCGACCCCGGCCGCCTTCGCGATGGACTGCAGCGAAGCGGCGCTCGAGGCCCTCAGCGCGGTGCGCGCCACTTCCAGGATCCGTGTCCGATTCTGCTCGGCATCGGAACGCATCGGCGATCGTGCCATCTTCTCCCGCCCGTCCTGACCTGATCACCGTAGCACCGGATTGCTAAGCGGACATGTGTCCGTTACTGTCGAGCGAAGCGGACAGGTGTCCGTTTACTTCGCTGAGAGGACCAGCCACCATGTCGGGAATCCAGGACAAGGTCGTTGCCATCACCGGCGCCAGCAGCGGGATCGGGGAGGCGACGGCGGTCCTGCTCGCCCAGCGCGGCGCGAAACTCGTGCTGGGCGCGCGCAGGAAGGACCGGCTGGACGCGCTCGCGGCCAGGCTCGGCGGGGCGGGGGCCGAGGTCGCCTGTGCCGAGACGGATGTGCGGCGGCGCGAGGACCTGGCGAACCTCGTCCGGCTCGCCCGCGAGCGGTTCGGCCGCCTCGACGTGCTGGTCGGCAACGCGGGTGTCGGGCCGATCTCGCCGCTGGACGACCTGCGCGTCGAGGACTGGGACGCGATGGTGGACGTCAACCTCAAGGGAGTCCTATACGGGATCGCCGCAGCCCTGCCGGTGTTCCGCGAGCAGGGCTGCGGGCAGTTCGTCCACACGGCCTCCACCGCCGCGTACAGGACCGTGCCGAGCCAGACCGTGTACTCGGCCACGAAGGCCGCCGTGCGCACGATCTCCGAAGGACTGCGTCAGGAAGCTGGGGACTCGCTGCGAGTTTCGCTCGTCTCGCCCGGGTTCACGCGGACCGACTTCGCCGAGGACGCGCCCAACCCCGAGGTGCGGGCGCGGATCACCGCCACGAAGGAGGCGATCGCCATCCCGCCGGAGGCCATCGCCCGCGCGATCGCGTTCGCGATCGAGCAGCCCGCCGAGGTCGACGTGAACGAGATCGTCGTCCGTCCCACCGCCCAGGGCTGAGCGGCGCGGATCCCCGCGCCGCCGAGCCTGCGGGGATCCGCGCGACGCTGTTGATCAGGAGATCATGCCGGTCAGCACCACGGGGGTGCCGTTGTCCTCGCCGCCGTCCAGCGTGTCGAGGCGCCGGCCGCTTTCGGGCCCGAAGTAGCCGTTGCGGAAGAACGTGTCGCCCTGGTGGTTGTCGCGGTACCACAACTGCTCGGGATTGCCCGTGCAGTCCCACAACTGGACCTTGCCGCCTGGCTCGTTGATCTCCTCCAGCGCCGCGTCCAGGCATCGTCCGCTGCGCACGTTGTGGATCACGTAGCCGCCCGGCGTGGTCTCCAGCGTCCAGTTCTGCTCGTCACCGCCGCCACCGCAGTCCCACAACTGCACCTTGGTGCCGTTCTGGTCGATCGAGCCGAGGTCCGCGTCCAGGCACTTGTCGGTGCCCTTCAGCTGGATCTTGCCGTTGGCCAGGACGTACCAGATGGCCAGGACATGATTGGTCGGGGCGGCCGAGGCCGGTGCGGTGGTGACCGTGGCGAGGCACAGCACGGCGGCACCGGCCGCGGCGGCGAGTCTGGTCGAAGTACTGCGAAGTCCCATGTTTCCCCCATAGCTGTGACGACTTTTCCGCGACCGTATCACCGTTCGCGGCCAGCGGGCGCGCGGCGATATCGGATCGCGCGGGCCGGCCGGGAACTGCCAGGCTGCCGCCATGGATCACGCTGAGGCGTTGCTCATCGGCGGGCGGGCCGGGGTCGGCAAGACGACGGTGGCCTGGGAAGTGTCGGCGCGCCTGCGGGCCGCCGAGGTCGCGCACGCGATCATCGAGGGCGACTTCATGGGCCAGGTACACCCGGCGCCCCCAGCGGACCCGGACCGCTCGGAGATCACCGAGCGCAATCTGACCGCCGTCTGGACGAACTTCGCCCGACTCGGCCACCGCCGCCTGATCTACACCAACACCGCGAGCGTGCTGCCCGAGACGACCGGCATGTTCAGGCGTGCCATGGGAGAAGGTGTCCGGCTCACCCGCGTCCTGCTCACCGCATCCGACAGCACCGCTGGCGAACGCCTGACACACAGGGAACTCGGCTCGGAATTGGCGCAGGAGATCGAGCGCAGCGCCCACAAGGCACGGCTGCTGGACGAGCGCGTACCTGCCGACACCGTGCGGGTGGTGACCGACGGGCGATCTGTCCAGGACATCGCCCGCGAGGTGGTGGCCGCGACCAACTGGACTGGTCGGCTCCCCGGCTGACCGGTCGTGGGCTCGCCTGACCGCGAGATCCTCGAACAGTGAATGCCGGTGGAGGCGCGGCGGGACTCGTGTCTCCCGGGCGCCTCCACCGTCTGCCGAGTGTTGTCTCCCCGACACCGCCGCTCATGCGATCGCGACGGCAGGCACCCGGCTGAGCACAGTGCCTCCTCGCGGAGGTCGGCCCCACCACGGGGAGGCACTGTCGCGCTGGACATGTTCGTCCTCAGCACGGGTCCGGTGCTAGCCGCCGGTCCGGTGCTCGGGTGGCGCCGCCGATCGGACGCCCCGCCCGGGCACCTGGTTGGACCAGCGCCGGTGTGCGGGCTTCAGCGCCGTCGCCGCTGCCGTGTGGTCAGCAGGATGCACCGCGCGCACGGCATTCCCTGTGCCAGCTCCAGTACGTCAACCTCGTCCGGGGCCGCCGTGAACCCGCAGCAGGCGACCACCGTGCCGTACCGGTCGACCACGGCCAGGTGCGTGACGTAGTCCCAACTGCCCAGCGGTCGCGTGTCCCGCATCCGCTGGGTACCCAGCAAAGCGTGCTTGATCCGCACCAGCAGCAGCGGCTGGTCCTCCTCGTGCAACCTCGGCAGGCTGGCCAGGGCCAGTGCGGCTATGGCGTCCTCGGGTGGCGGCGCGATCGGGTCCGGCTCGCGCGTGATCTCGACGGTGCGACTGGCGATGATGTTGTCGTTCATGGTTTTCCTGTCCCCGGGTCAGGCCACGCGACCCGTTGGGTCCGTGACAGCCGCGGCGTCTGCGGTGCGCGGCGAAGGCGTCACCGTAGGAAGTCGCGGCGCTGTGCGGGTACCACGTTCTGTGGCACTACCCGCACGGGCGAGGACCGGGTTAGGCCAGAACGCCCATCTGCGCGGCCACCGCGGCCAGCGAGCCCGACACCCGCCGCTGCCGCTCGACCAGCTCCGCGGCGATCATGCGGGGCAAACTCTGATGCGACAACCACTCCGGCGCCATCGCGATCATGGCGCGCAGCGTGCCCACCGCGGCCTCGTCCATGCCCAGCCGCGTCTCGCACAGCGCCCGGTCCGTGAGCGCCCTGGCCCGGGTGGTCAGCGTCAGCGGGGCCTCACTCGGCAGTTGGCGGGTCAGCTGGAGACCCCGCTCGTACTGCTCCTGCACCACGTGGCAGTCGGCGGCCAGCATCAGCACCTTCGCCGGGCCGAACGTGGTCTGGTGGTCCGATCGCTCGCAGCCCACCCGGTCGGCCTGTTCGCCCGCAACGGCCAGCAGCTCGTCGGTCTGGGCGGACCGCCCCGCTCGCGCGGTCGCCGTGGCGGCGGCGACCACCAGCAGCCCGTAGGCCGAGATCTGCGACAGGGAACTGGACCCGGTCGGCTCCAGGCCGCTCGCGGTCCGCAGCGCGACCCGGCTGGCGTCCTCGTAGCGCCCGCCGACCAGCAGCTGCCACGACACCGAGGACCGCAGCACGGCGGCGAGCAATTCGTCGCCACCGTCCTCGGCGACCCGGATCGCCTCACGGACAGCGAACCACGCCGCGTCGGGGTGTGCGAGGTGGATCAGGGTGTCGCCCGCGACCTGAAGGCCCCGCGCCAGCGCCTCGGCCGCGGTGGGGCGCTGCGCGGCCGGGACCGCGCGCACGGTCGCGCGCAACTGGGGCAGCACGGTCGGCAGCAGCGCGGCCAGCAGGCTGAAGCGCCCGGACCAGTAGGCGCCCCACAGGTAGGTCACGGTGCGCTTCGCCTCCGCCAGGACCATCGGCGCGGTCAGCTCACTGCCGTCGTCGACCAGGTCGTCGACGGTGGTCAGCGCGGCCCTGATGGCCTGCACGCCCCCGGCCTCGGCGTGGGCGGAGGGCAGGGCGGCGGGCTTGTCCAGCAACCACGCCACGGTCACGTCCAGTGCGGCCGCCACCTTCTGCAAGGTGGCGATGCGGGCCGCGCCCCGGTCCTGCTCCAGTTTGCGGATCACCCCGAGGGACAGCTCGGCGCGGTGGGCGAGCTGCTGCTGGCTCATCCCCGCGCGGCGTCGGCGCTGCCTGATCCGTTCGCCCAGGCTCGTCGATAGGTCCACCGGTCACTCCGTCCAGTTCGTTGCCGGTTCCGTGATCGTCAGGATGCGGCACACCGGTACAACAAACCGTGGCGATCTGTGCCGGTGGCCGGTCCTGTGCTGCGGGAACTGGCGAACGGGACGGAGTAACGATTGCGAATTACCCGGAAGCGGTACGCGAACAATCGAGGCGTCCAGCGGGGTGCCCGCCACGGCGCGGGTGGAGCTCGCCCCGAGGACGGCGGCGGCCAGCGCGGCGGGTTCGTCTGCGCCGCTGTCGCGGCTGCGCGATGATGGTCCCCGGCGGGTGATGACACCGGTCGGTGATCGTTTTCGGTCGAGCGCGGAGGTTAGTTGGCGGTGGACGGGCAGCGCCGTGCCTGGCTGTGGCAGCGTGTCGCTGACGGCGCGGACCACCGCAGCTCCGCAGGTTGGGCCGGTGTGGTGTGCGAGGTCGCGGTGGACGAGATCGACGTGGACGCCGTGGCGATCTCGGTCCGGTCCGGCGCGCGGGTGCAGGAGCTGGTCACGGTCAGTGAAGTGTGGGCGCAGGAGTTGGAGGAGTTGCAGTACACCCTCGGTGAGGGCCCTGGTGTCGAGGCGTTCACCACCGGCGGACCGGTGCTCGTCGCCGAGGTGCACACCGCGCGGGGACGGTGGCCCGGCTTCGCGGACGCGGCCGGTGCGCACGGCCTTGCGGCGGCGTTCTCGTTCCCGCTGCAGAGCGGCGCGATCCGGCTGGGCGTGCTCACCCTCTACCGCGGGCGCGCCGGACCGCTCGCGACCGGGGGGCTCATGGATGCCGCGGTGCTGGCGGAGTTGGCCACCGCCGCGCTGCTGGCCGATGCCACGGGCAGCAAGCGGGAACGGGCCCAGTGGATCCGTGAGGACAGCAGTGGCCACTACGACGCGTTCAACGTGGCCACCGGGATGCTCGCCGCACAGTTGCGGATCAGCATCGAGGAGGCCTCCCTGCGGCTGCGCGCCCATGCGTTCAGCCACAACCGATCGCTGCTGGAGGTCGCGCAGGAAGTGCTGCGCCGCCACCTGTCCTCCGACTTGTTCCGGGAGTAAGCGATCTCTGTTCTGCGTGTGCCGCGAGCACGGCCTTATGCTGACCCGGTGACGTTCGAGCCGGAAGTGTTCAGCGACACCGTCGCCGCAATCACCGCGCGCCTCGCCGCCCGGCACGACGGGCTGAGCGTGGTCAACGCGGTCATCGCGGCGTGCCAGACCTTGTTGACGCCAGCCGTGTCGGGGGTCCTGATCGCCGACCCCCGGGGCGGACTGACCCTGCTCGACGCGTCCGATGAGCGGATGCCTGTCGTCGAGCTGCTGCGGAGTCAGGCCGTCCAGGGCCCGTGCCTGGACTGCACCATGGGCAAGACGGTGATCAGCAGCACCGACCTCGAGGCTGATGGCACGCGGTGGCCACAGTTCGCCCGCGCCGCCTCCACCGAAGGATTCCGCTCGGTGTACGCGTTCCCACTGCGGTTGGACGGCCGGGCCGTCGGCGGCGTCACCCTGCTGTTCACCCGGTGCGGGGAGTTGGCCGAGTGGCAGGTGCGCCTGGGACAGTCACTGGCCGACCTGGCGATGCTGGGCCTGACTCAGGAACGCGATCCGCGCAGAGTGGAGCGCCTGGCCGAGTTGACCCTCACCGCGGTCAACGACCGGGCGCACATCGCACAGGCCGTCGGCGTGCTCGCCGGGACGCTCGGACTGGAACCGGAGTCCGCTCGGGCCAGGATGTCCGAGTGCAGCTCACGTACCGGCCGCCCGCTGCGCGAACTCGCGCAAGCCATCACCGACGGATCCCTTGCCCCCACAGCGTTGGACGTCGAGAAGGCCTGACCTGCCGCACGTCAGTCCACAGTGGAGTATGCACCCGCGGGCCGCGTTCACGCCTTGCGGCCCACTGCCTCGGCCAGCTCGGACTTGGTCATCTTCGAGCGCCCCCTGATGTTGCGCTGCCTGGCCTCGTTGTACAGCTGGTCACGGGTGGGCCCGCCGGTGCCCTTGCCCGATCGCAGGCCCCCTCGCCGCTGCGGGGACATGTCCTGTGTGGAGGTCCTGCTCGCGGTGGCCGCCTCCCCGGACTGGGCGCGGTTCTTGTTGACCGTGCGTGCCGCTATTTCCTCGGCTCTGGCGGTGCTCGCGCCGCGCTGTTCGGCCGAGTCCTTGACGTGTTCGTACTGACGTTCGCGTTTCTTGCTCCACGCCTGGGGCATCACCGACTCCTGTCGTTCGCGGGAGCACGGGGTACCCCGGGACGACCGGTTCAACCGGCCGTCCCGGAGGTGAACAGGTCGTGTGGTGCCGCCGTTCGGGTGACTTCGACGCCGGAAAACTGGCCGTCTGCCTCTTGACAGGACGTCCGGAAATCGCGGTGAGTCGTTGCTGTTGCGCACGCACTTCTCCCTTGTTAACCTCGAATTGTCGGTTCGGTTCGTATATTCATTCGTTGACGTCGGGGTTTTCGGTGCGCGTTGTTCTGGGGAGCGGGTGGCGATGAAACTGGGGGTTGTCTCCGGTGACGGTTTACCCGTCAGCGGGCTGCTGACGGTCTTCCGCAACGTCGTGGACATCGGGGTCCGGCGCGGGCTGGTGGACACGCCCGTCGCCGCGGACCTGGGGTATTCCTGGCGTCCGGACAAAGGGGCGTTCTACCCCGACGGGGCGCCGGTGGCGGGCTACCCGGACTGGCTGTGGGTGTCGACCGCCCCGCCCGCGGGGGCCGATCCGGAGCGGCTCCGCCCGCTGTGGCGGGAGGTCCGCGACCAGGTGGCCGACCCGTCCCGGCTGGATGGCGGGGAACTGCAAGCCCTGCGCGGGCGCATCGAGGAACTCGCCGAGGTCTACCGCGAGCACTTCAGGACCTGGCTGGACGACCACGAGATCGACTGGGTCGTCGCGATCAACATGACGCTGTCGGACGCCGTGCCGGTCACTGCCGGGTTGCAGGCCGCTGTGCGCGAGCGTTTCGGTGACGGCGGACGCCCGGGCGGCGTGCTGTTCTGGGACCACGACCTGTTCGGATCGTGCGCCATTTTCGAGAACGGGCTCCGCATCTATCCCGAAGTGCCCAACGAGTTGATTCCAGTGCCGCAGAAAAACGCTTACACGGAATGGGTGGTCGTGTCCTCGGAACTGGCTGCCGAGGCGTTGCGCTATCCCACGGACGCGAAGCCGAGCGTGGTGCCGAACGTCCTGCCAGTGGGCGTGCGGGAACCGCTGGGCGAACGGCACCGGGAATTCGCCCGGCACTGGCGGCTGGACCTGTCGCGGCCGGTCGTGCTGTGCCCGGTGCGGGTGTTCCGGGTCAAGGGCGTGGACCTGTCGCTGGAACTGCTGGCGGCGACCAGGCGGGAATGCGCGCGGCTGGGCAGGCCGCTGCCGTACCTGCTGGTGTTCGGCAGCCTGGACGAGGACCCGGACTACGCCGCCGAGATCACCGACCTGGTCGCGCGGCTCGACCTCGCCGAGGACGTGCGCTTCCTGGACGGCGTGCCGCTCGGCAGCTACCAGGACGCGCGGGGGACGTGGGTGCTGGACGAGGTGGACCTGTTGCGGCTGGCCGCCGCGACCGAGGGCATGGTGTTCTTCACGCCGAGCACTCCGGACGTAGAGACCATCGGCCTGGGGCCCGCGCTGGCCTCCCTGGCGCACCTGCCGTGCGCGACCACGTACTACACCGCGTTCGAGCAGGTGTACGGCATGGACTACCGCGTGCTGCGCGCGGGCAGGTCGGCATCGGACATGCGGGCAGCCGGTGCCCAGGTGGCGCGTGTCCTGCACGACCGGCAGGCCCGGTACGAGGCGGGCGGCAACGGCGCGAACGTCGAACTGCTGAGCAGCCTGTTCCCGGAGCAGCCCTGGCTGGAACTGCTGCGGAACCTGCACGCCACGCTCACCCGGGGTGCGGCCCCGACTGACGGTGGCAGCCGGTGAGCCGGACGAACTCGGCGTCTCCCACGCGCCACCCCAGCACGTGGACGGCGCCGTGCCGAGCTTTTCCCGGTCTGCCACAATCCGTCCACAGTGGACTTGACGGTGCGCCGGCTCAACCTCCGGCGCAGTCGGGCCAACTCACCGGGATCTCCGCGGAATCGGTCAGGCGCAGCTTGCGGCGGGCGCGCTGGTAGAAGGTGGTCCTGCCCAGGCGCACGACGCGTGCGGCGTTCGGGCGGGCCCGCAGCTCGATGTGCTCTCCTGGCCCGACATGGCCCGCGACCTCACCGTCGACCTCGACGGCCAGCCGTCCACTGGAAGGCAGGACGTCCAGGGCCACGGTGTCCCGCACGGACAGCACCACGCCTCGGCTGTACGCGGAGTGCGGCGCGGCAGGGGTCACCAGCAGCGCCTCGACCGCCGGGCTGGTGATCGGTCCACCCGCGGAGAAGCTGTACGCGGTCGAACCGGTCGGGGTGGCGACGATGACCGCGTCCGCCGCGTAGCTGACGAAGGGCTGGCCCGCGACGCGCACCGCGACCACCGCGCTGCCGTGCCCCGGCACCCGCACGACGGCCACCTCGTTGAACGCGGTGACAGACCGGTCGCCAAGGGTGGCGTCGACGGCCAGCCGGGGCTCGATGCTGAACTCGTGGTCGTCGATCGCCGAGAGGGCGCCGGGGAGGTCGGGCACGTCCACCTCGGCGAGAAAGCCGAGCTTGCCCAGGTTCACGCCGAGCACCGGGGCGCGCTGCCCGTCGGTCAGCCGCATCGCGCGCAACATGGTTCCGTCCCCGCCGAGGCTGACCACCAGGTCGGCCCCGCGGCCGAGCTCCGCGGGGGTCACCGGGACCGCCGCGCAGTCCAGCCGCTCGATCTCCTCGGCGATGCCGAGTATCTCGATACCCCGGTTCGCCGCCCAGCCGAGCACCGCGGCGACCGCGGTCGCGGAGTCGCGCTGTGGGTGCAGCACCAGGCCGACCGAGCGCATGTCAGCGGGTCCTCGCGGCAACTGGTTCCGTGACCGTCATGGGCTGAGTCTGCACGTGTCGGGCCGCCTCGGCGACCGCTGTCCGGGCCGCCGCGTCCGTACCCGCCACCGGCCGTCCAGCCAGATTCGCGATCGGGAAAGTAGCAGATTCCCGCTTCCGGTTGCTGTCCAATACCGAGGTGATAAACCTGCTCGCAGTCGGCGCGGTCGGCGACGGCACCACCGACAACGCCGCCGCCATCCAGGCGGCCGTGAACACCGCCCCCGTCGGCGCCGTGCTCTACGCCCCTGCGGGGACCTATCTGCTCCGGGCCGGGATCAAGTGGAAGACCGGCGTGTCCCTGGTCGGCGACGGCGCGGGCAAGACCGTGTTCAAGCCCACCAACTCCGGTCCGCTGGCCTCCGGATTCTCCTGCTTCTACAACTACACCGACGGCTCGATCTGGAACACGCTGGACGACATCACGTTCGCGGACTTCGAGATCGACGGCTCCGGCATCACCACCACCTCCTACGACGTGGGCTCCAAGGGCATCAACATCCTGTACATGCGCAGGGCGCGCTTCCTCCGGCTGTACGTGCACGACACCCTGGCCTCGGGTATCGGCTGCGACCAGTTGCTCGAATCGATGATCGACGGGTGCGTGGTCGACCGCGCGGGCAGACAGAACTCCGGCAGCCAGATCGGTGGCGCCGGGTTCGGTATCGGTACCGGGGCGTTCCAGGACATGCAACTGTCCCTCACCAACTGCGTCGCCCGCGACTGCGGTACCCACGGCATCTTCTTCGAGCACCAGTTCTCCGGCACGCCGACCCTGTCCCGCGGCATCAGGGTCGCCAACTGCTACGTCTCGGGCAACCAGTACGGCATCAGCGACTGGGGCGTGGAGGGCCTGGTCGTGTCCGGCTGCCACATGATCGCCAACCGCAGGCACGGCTACTGCGTCTCCGGCGAGGGAGTCGCCAGGATCGCCGGGCACAGCGGCATCGTCACCGGCTGCGTCCTCGACAACAACGTGCTCGACGGCATCTTGATCGGCGACAACGCCACCGGGCGGTACTCGATCCGCGGCAACCGGATCAGCAACAACGGTCGGCACGGCGTGCACCTGGTCAACCTCGCCCAGGCCGGCACCCTCGCCGCGCTCGAACACGCGATCAGCGAGAACGACATCTGGCTCAACGCCCTGGACGGCGTGCGCATCGACGCGCCGCTGACCGATGGGCACGTGTTCCAGAACCGGATCCGCAGCAACGGCGTCCAGTCCGGTGGTGGCGACTCGGGCACCAGCACCGGCATCACGGCCACCACGCTGACCGATTCCACGAAGAGCTGGCTGCTCGATGCGCACAAGGGCAAGACGGTCACGGTCGGCGCGGTCACGGCGACCGTCATCGGTAACGCCGCGACCGTGCTCACCCTCGCGCCCGCGCGCAGCGGATCGGCGTGGTCCGGCAGCACGCCGCCAGCGGGCGCGGCCTACACCCTGCCCGCCGCCGCCTCCCGCAGATGCGGCATCCAGATCACCGCGGCCACCAGCCACCTGCTGGTGCGGTGGAACCGGATCCACGACAACCTGAACAACAACGGCTCGTACGGGTTCGCGCGCCGCCAGCAGTACGCGTTGTCCACCACCAGCACGGGTTCGCTGTCGGCCTGCCAGATCGAGGGCAACGACGTCCTCGGCAACCTGACCGGCACGTTCCTGTTCGACACCGCACCGAGTGGCGGCTACTACGTGCGCTGGAACTCGAACTACAACCCGCGCGGCATCGTCACCCCGCCGCCCCTGCCCGCCTCCGGAGTTGCCCAGACCAACACCTTCGGCGCTGACGCAACGGTGTTCGTGACCGGCGGCGCCGTGACCTCGATCGCGATCAACGGCACCGTGGTCGGCCTCACCAGCGGCGCGATTCCGCTGGGGCCCAACGCATCCATCACGATCACGTACAGCTCGGTGCCCGCATGGCAGTGGTATGTCGGCTGAGAGTTCCCCGGCCAGGCGGTGATGTGCTACGACCTGAGTGCGTCTCGCAGGTGCCTTCCGGTTGGCGTGTCGGCACCGGCGAGCTCGTGGGGTGTTCCCGTGAACAGGATCCGTCCTCCCTGGTCCCCGGCGCCGGGGCCGAGATCCACGATCCAGTCCGCGTTGGCGACGACGTGCAGGGAGTGCTCGACCACGATGATGGTTCGACCGCTGTCGATGAGCTCGTCGACGAGGCCGTTGAGCGGGATGATGTCGTTGATGTGCAAGCCTGCTGTCGGCTCGTCGATGACGAGGTCGCTGTTGGTGTCGTCGATGTGCCTGGCGAGCTTGAGCCGCTGGCGTTCCCCGCCGGACAGCGTGTCCAGCGGCCTGCCGCAGGACAGGTGGCCCAGTCCGAGCGCTGTCAGGCGCGCGCTCAACCGGGCGACGGTCGGGTGCGACACGAACTCGGCAAGGCCGGACAACGGTGTGCGCAGCACGTCGAGCACGGTGCGGCCGTGCAGCGTGGGCCGAAGTGCCTCCGGCCGGAATCCTGTTGCCCCGCAATGCTCACAGGGTGTGTCGACGTCCTCGAGGAAGGCGAGGTCCGTGCGGCGGACACCGGTTCCCCGGCAGTGCGGGCACCCGCCCGCCGAGCGGGGGTTGAACAGTTTTGCTGACTGGCCGCTGACCTCGGCGAAGGCCTGCTGGACGTGGTCGGCGATCGACAGCCAGGTCCCGACGGTGGAACGCGAGGTCGCGAGGATGTGAGTCTGGTCGATCAGCGTGAAGCGGGGGTACTGGTCCAGGATCTCCTGAGCCAGCGTGGACTTGCCCGAACCGGCCACTCCCGTGATCACCGTGAGCACCTCGGTGGGGATGTCCAGGTCGATGTTCTTGAGCGTGTGCCGTGACAGGCCGCGCAGGGCGAGCCAACCGGTGGGCCTTCGGGGTTCCGCCTTCAGGCGAACGCCGTTGCGCAGTGCTCGCGCGGTGATCGTGTCGGCCTCACGCAGCCGCTCCACGGGCCCCTGGAAGACGACTTGCCCGCCCTCCTCGCCCGCACCCGGGCCGAGGTCGATGACGTGGTCCGCGGCGTTGATCACGGCGGTGTGGTGATCGACGACCAGCACGGTGTTGCCGTGACCGCGCAGGCGGCGCAGGACCTCGATCAGCGAGGCGACATCACCGGGGTGCAGCCCGTCGGTGGGCTCGTCGAGGACGTAGGTCAGGTCGGTGAGGCTGGAGCCCAGGTGCCGGACGAGCTTGAGGCGCTGCGATTCCCCGCCGGACAGCGTGGGCGTGCCGCGGTAGCAGTGCAGGTGCCCCAGGCCCAGGGTGATCATCGACTCCAGGCGCAACCGCAGCTGTGCCACCAGCGGTTGGGCCCAGGGGTGCGTGATGGCGGCACAGAAGTCGAGCACCCCGCTCGCGTCGCGATGTCCGAGTTCGACGATGGAAACCCCGTTGACCAGGCTCGCGCGTGCCGCCGCGTTGAGCCTGCTTCCCCCGCACGCCTGGCACGGGCGCTGCGCGGTGACCTCGCGGAGCGCCTGCCGGACGGCGGGGCCGGGCTTGGCCTCACGTTCCACCAGGAGCCGCCGGATGCGCGGCACCATGGCCTGGTAGCGGGCGCTCTTGGGAAACCGGGGGAGCGGGTTGGGCGGTCGCTGGGTCTGGCCGTGCAGCAGGAACTGCACGAGTTCCTCCGGCCACTCGCGCAGCGGCAGGTCGTTGTCGAAGAAACCCGAGTAGACGTAGCGCTTCCAGATCCAGGTGTCGACCGCGAAGCTGGGGAAGACCATCGCACCCTCGTTGAGGCTGCGGTCGCGGTCGATCATCGCCTCGCCGTCGATGTCGGTGACCTCGCCGAGACCGGCGCAGTCCTCGCACATCCCCGAGGGGTCGTTGAACGAGTAGGCGGGGGAGTACCCGGCCGAGGGCTCACCGAGCCGGGAGTACAGCATGCGCAGCATCGTCCACACCTCGGTGGCGGTGCCGACCGTGGAGCGGGAGTTGCTGCCGAGAGGTCGTTGGTCGACCACGATCACGGTGGTGAGCCCGCTCAGCGAGGTGGCCTCGGGCTGCCGGTCGTGTGGCAGTTTGGTGCGCACGAACGCCGGCATCGTGGCGTAGAGCTGCCTGCGGGACTCCGCGGCGAGCGTGGCGAACGCGAGCGAGGACTTGCCCGAGCCGGAGACCCCGGTGACGGCGACGAGGCGGCGCTTGGGTATGTCGACGTCGACGTCCTTGAGGTTGTGCGTGCGTACCCCGCGCAGCCTGATCAACTCGTGGCTTGCGGAGAGGTCCTCGGGCTGCACGTCTCGATCTTGGGGCGCGGCCATGGCCTCATGGTAGGCAACCCGTCCCGGTGGCGCGCGCTCAGCCCGCTCGGCACGCCTGGCCGAGGTCGGACACGAACTCGTTGACGTGCAGGGGAAGTGGCCCTGTCCGCACGACCACGTCGACCGAGCGGGTCAGCACGGGATCGGTGTCGACCACCCGGACCCCGTTGAGGCACTTGGGCAGCGAGAGCTCGGGGATGCACGCGAAGGCGAGTCCCGCCGCGACGAGGTCGATCTGGGTGGTGTGGTCGGCGACGGTGTACGCCACCTCCAGTTCCACGCCCGCGTGCCGCGCGAACTGGGACAGGGCCGTGTGCGCGTCGGACCCCGGAGGGCAGCACGTCCAGGCCTGGCCGCCGAGTTCGCGGAAGGCGACCTTGTCGCGTTCGGCGAGGACGTGTCCCTCGGGCACGACCAGGCGCGCGCGTTCGGTGAGCAGGCGGGTCGGCTGGACACCGCGGGGCATCGGCGACGGGTGGTTGTGCCACGACTCGGCGATGACCACGTCCAGGTCGTGTTCGTGCAGCCTGCGCAGGTGGTCGACGGCCTCGCCGTCCCGCAGTTGCACGCGCACCTTCGGGTGGCGGCACGTGAACTCGTGCAGCGGTGCGAGCAGTAGGCCGCGGATCGCCGAGGAGATGGCCCCGATCCTGATGGTGCCACGCAGTTCCCGCTCGTGCTCGGCGAGGTCGTGTTCGGCCTGCTGCACGATGGCGGCCAGCGCGCGTGCGTGCTCGGCGAGGACCACGCCCTCGTGGGTCAGCCGGATGCCCCGGCCAACGCGCGCCACCAGCGAGGCGCCCACCTCGGCCTCCAGGCGGTGCAGGTGCTGGGACACCGCGGGGCCCGTCATGTGCAGCGCGCGGGCGGCGGCGGTGACCGAGCCCGTGTGCGCGACGGCGTTGAAGACCCGCAGCCGATCCCAGGTCCAGTTGTTCATGAACCTCTGCTTACCAGTATTCGAAACGAACGCATAATGGACCTCCTGTCACGCGGGGCTGGATACTCCATCCGTGGCAGCAGATGTGCGTCCGACACAATCGGCCCAGCAGGAACACGACACCCTCCCGTGGGGCCCGGCGCTGCTCGTTCTCGGTGGGGCGGGCTGTCTGTCCACATCGGCGGTACTGGTCAAGGTGGCCGCCGTCGATCCGGCCACCTCCGCATTTCTGCGATGTGCCATCGCCGTGCTGGTGCTGGCTCCGCTGGCGTGGCGGGAATCCCGCCGCCGGGGCGCGCTGTCGGCTCGGGGAGTTGTCGTCGCCGTGGTGGCCGGAGCCGCGCTCGGGGCCGACTACGTCATGTGGACCAGGAGCATCTTCGACGTCGGGGCCGGTGTGTCCACCGTGCTGATCAACGTCCAGGTGGTCGTGCTGCCCCTGTTGGCGTGGATCGTGGAAAGGGAGGTGCCCTCGCGCCGGTTCGCGCTGGCCTGCCCCGCCATGCTGGTGGGCATCGTGCTCGTCAGCGGGGCGCTGGAGAAGCACGCGGACACCTCGAACGCCGTCCGCGGCACGCTCTTCGGCGTCCTGGCGGGCACCGCCTACGGCGTTTACCTCTACCTGACCCGGCGTCAGGGCAGGAGGGAGCCGGGGCGGACGGTCACCCCGCTGGCCTGGGCGACGGCATCGGCGGCCGTCACGGCGGCGGTGTTGTCCCCGTTGAGCACTGGTGTTCACCTGGAGTCCCTCTCCTGGACCTCATGGCTGGCCATGATTGGACTGGCGGTGCTGGGGCAGGTGTTCGCCTGGATGCTGATCAATTCGGGATCACCGCGCCTGCCCTCGAACCAGACGGCCGCGCTGCTGCTCACACAACCAGTCGTGACCGTCATTCTGAGTGCGATTCTGTTGGCAGAGGTTCCCTCCCTGTGGCAAATCGCGGGGATGGTTCTCGCTCTCCTGGCTGTCGGCATCGCCAATCGAGTGTGGTCGTACAAGACATAGTAGTGGTGTCACAACCGAACAGAAGCCACGTATGGGGGTGTGGCATTGTTTGCGGGTAACGGCAACCAAGAGCTGGTACGTGCGATTTCGTTACGGGATGACGGCCGAGCGCCGGTCAGAGACGCTGAATCCGCCGGGACTCCCGACTACGACAACTACTTTCGGATCGACCGCGGGGGCACCGACGAGTCGACCTGGTGGGCCGGGCGCACAGCGTCATCAGGCAGGTCGTCGAGGACCTCGCCATCACCGACCTGACCGCCGAACAGCGCGCCGAACTGCTGTCCGGGATCAACCGCCTCCTGCTGGCGAGCGCGCTGGCACCCGCCGAGACGGGAGCCGCGATCCCCTCGCCGCGTTCGCCCATGAGCCAGCAGCAGGTGGCCGCACGCCGGTGGAAACTCGGCCACCACCTGTTCCACCACGTGCTGTCCCTGATGAACTCGCGCATCGACGCGATCTCCGCCGCACTGCACGGGGAGGACTGGACCGGCATCAAGGTCATGCTCGACGAGCTCACGGTGCTCTACGACGCGGCCACCGCGACGATGCACTACGCGTCGAACTTCCCACCGGACGCCTACGAGAACACCGTGCGCCCGTCGATGGAACCGCCGTGGATGCCGCCCGGCTTCTCCGGTGTGTTCAACCAGGAGCACGCGGTGCTGCTGCGCAGGCTCGGTGATCTCAAACCACGGCTGCGCGGCACCCGGGCCACCGAGCGCATGCCCGAACCCGTGGCGCGATCGGCCAGGGCCCTGTGGAAATCGCAGTCGCGCAATCGCCGCGAGCACAAGCTGATCTGCGAGAAGTTCGTGCCGGGCGGGGAATCCCTGTTGCAACAACACTTCGACGAGACCTCCGGAGAGGATTGATCACCATGTCGCTGACCGCCATCGAGCACTGGTACCTGACGCCCGAGGCCGCCGAGAAGGCGTTCGAGGTGATGCAGGAGATGGACGACATCCTGGAGGGCAACGCCCACAACAGCGCGGGCTGGGACGGCCACGCGCGCTTCTTCCAGAGCCACGAGGACCCCACACACGTCATCATGTACTACTCGTGGAAGAGCAAGGCCGAACACGAGCTGCTGCTGGAGTCGGAGACCGCGCTGCTCAAGGACTTCCTCGCCAAGTACTGCACCCGCGACCGCGAGGTCGAGTACGCGACAGAGCTGCCCGTCGATGTCTGAGCGCGACCGCGGCGACTGGACGCCACAGGAACTGGTCTCCGGGGGCCAGGCCCTCCTGCGGCGCCTGGCCGAGCACTTCGGTTCCCTCGACGCGCAGGCGGTACGACCGTCCGATGTGGACGTGGACCGGATCAGCGAGCCCTTCCTCGGGGCACTGCCGGAGCGGGGCCTCGCGTTCGAGGAACTGCTCACGAGGACCTGGGAGCACGTGGTTCCGGGCCTGACCCAGTGGAACCACCCCCGCCACCACGCCTACTTCAGCAACAGCTCCAGTGCCCCCGCGATGCTCGCGGAGCTGTTCACCGCGGCGTTCAACGTCAACGTCATGGTCTGGGAGTCGGCCCCCTCCGCCGCGGCCGTGGAGCGGCAGACCCTTGCCTGGCTGGCGGAACTCTGCGGCCTCGACTGGCCCGAGGGTGACGCCGTGCTCGTCGACGGCGCCTCCCTGGCGACGTTCTACGCGCTGTGCGCCGCCCGCGAGCACGCGGGACAGCACGCCTGGCGCGAACACGGCGCGTCCGGGGGCCCGAGGGCGAGGATCTACTGCTCGGACCAGACGCACAGCTCCATCGGCAAGGCCGCGATCGCGCTCGGCGTCGGGCTGGACAACGTAGTCCAGATCCCCGCGCCGGAGGGCGTGCTGCCGCCGACGGAGCTGCGCGAGGCGATCCGGCGGGACCGTGACAGGGGATTGTTCCCGCTGGCGGTCGTGGCCAATCTCGGCACCACCAACGTCGCCGCGATCGACCCCGTCGAGCAGATCGCCGAGGTGTGCCGCGCCGAGGCCGTGTGGCTGCACGTGGACGCGGCCTTCGGCGGGTTCTGGCGGATCGTTCCCGAACTGGACGAGGTGCTGCCCGCGATCAACGGGGCCGACTCGGTCGTGGCGAACCCGCACAAGGTGCTGTACTGCCCCATGGAGGTCAGCGCGCTGTTCTGCAGGCACCCGCGCGGCCTGATGGACACCTTCTCCCTCGTACCGGAATACCTGCGCACCCCGACCGAGGACGACCGGCTCGACCACATGAACTACTCGTTGCAGCTCGGCAGGCAGTTCCGCGCGCTCAAGGTGTGGTGGGTGTTGCAGTCCTTCGGTCGCCGCGGGCTCCGGCAGCGGCTTGACCACACTGTGTCCCTTGCCGGGCAACTGGTCGCCAACATCGAGCGGAGCGAGCACTGGCGCCTGGCACACCGGTCACCGCTGCCGCTCGTGGTGATCACCTACCACGACCCGAGCCGCACTCCGGAGCAGTGCGACCGCATCGCCGAGGCCGTGCACCGGCACGTCAACGACACGGGGGCCTGCGCGATCTCGCACACCCGGTACCAGGGCCGCTACGCGTTGCGGATGTCGATCGGCAACATCCACACCGACAGCCGCCACATCGCCGCGCTGTGGGACGCCGTGGTGCGGGCCGAGGAACTCGTCGTCGAAGGAGTTGGTCATGGAGCCCGTGACGCTGTCGCCCACAGTGGTTGACACCGGCGACTACCACCGCCGAGCCGCCGCGGCCGGGGTCGTCGGGCGGTGGTCGACCGCCAACGAGAACCTGCCGTGGAAACCGGAACCGCGGTCGGTCGCCCACCACTGGAGTTACGGCACACTGCGGCCGCTGGCCGTGGAGGCCACGCGCTTCGTGCGCGGTGAGAACGGTGCCCTGCGCGTGCTGACCCTGCTCAACCCCGGGCACCCCGACCACGAGGCCGCAGCGGGCAACCTGTACTCGGGCCTACAGGTCCTCGTGCCCGGTGAGGACATGCACAGCCACCGTCACTCGCCGACCGCCATCCGGTTCGTGCACGAGAGCGAGGGCGGGTGGACGGCCGTGGACGGTGAGAAGAACTACCTCGATGCCGGTGACGTCGTGCTCACCCCGGCGATGCTGTGGCACGAGCACGGCAACGACGGCACCGGCGAGGTGGTGTGGCAGGACTGCACCGACGACCCGCTCGTCACCGTGCTCGCGGCCAACCACTTCGAGCTCTTTCCCACCAGGAGCCACCTGGCCGGGGCGCACGACACCGGTGCGGCAGGCGTGCTGCGACCCTCGCACGGCACCCACCCCGCGGGCGCGCTGCACTACCCGTGGGCGAAGACGCGAGCACAGCTCGCACGTGCCGACGTGGCCACACGCGGATGGGCCGAGTTGCGGCTGACCGACGTCACCGGCCGCCATGACGTCAGCCGCACCACCGCGGCTCGGTTCCTGGCCGTGGCGCCCCATGCCCGCACGCCCTCGCACCAGCACACCGGGGCGGTCGTGCTGATCGTCGCCAAGGGAAGCCCCACCGTGCACGTCGAGGACGTGGCACACGCGGCAGCGCAGGGTGACACCGTCGCCGTGCCCTCCTGGTCCCGCTGGCGGATCGACAACCCGGCCGAAGAGGACTGCGTGCTGTTCGCCTACGACGAGACCCCGCTGCTGCGCAACACAGGCCTGTACCGCAACGCCGCACAGGAAGAGGCATCCCCGTGACCACCATCGCGATCCTGCTCGCCTCCGCCGACTCGCTCACGCTCAACGATGGCGAGACCTACTCGTGCGGCTACTGGGCCGAGGAACTCGTCGGCCCGTGGCGCCTGTTCACCGAACAGGGCGCGACGGTCCTCGTCACCACACCCGAAGGCCGCAAGGCCACAGCAGAACCCGCCAGCCTCGTACCGGAAACCGCCTCGCTGAGCCAGCAGGACTGCGATGACATAAGGAGTTTCCTCGACGAGCACGCAACCGAGTTGGACGCTCCAGTTGCCGCGAGCCAGCTGGATCTCTCCGCTGTGGCTGGGATCTACGTTCCGGGCGGGTACGCGCCCTTGGCGCAGCTGCACGACCACCCCGAGGTCGGCACGCTCGTCACGGCGGCGCGGGAACGGAGTGTGCCCATCGCCACCGTGTGCCACGGCGCCGCGGCCTTGTTGGCGTGCCGCACGGCTACGTCGCCGTGGCCCTACGCGGGGCAGACGATCACGAGCTTCTCCGACGCCGAGGAGAAGACCGCTGGGATGCTGGGCAAGCTGACGTGGACCCTCGAACAGGCCCTGCGCGAAGCGGGAGCACACCACCAGAGCGCGGAGCCGTGGAGCGAGAACCTCACTGAGACCCCAGGGCTGATCACCGGGCAGAACCCGGCCTCCTGCATCGGGGTTGCCAAGGCGCTGCTGCGACAGGTCCGATAGCACCAGCTCGCTGCCCGACCGTCCTGGATCACCGGGGTCCATGGGGCCGATCACCGCGAGCGGCCTTCCGAGGTCCGCGCCGCACGAGGACAATTCTGGTCAGAACCAGGAGTCCGCCTGCCGCCAGAAGTGGATTCGCATCCCGTGCAACGAGGCGAGGAGGAGTAAGGACATGCGGATCAACCTCCGATCTGCCGGATCCCGGCTGGTAGCACTCGCGTGCTCGGCGCTGACCGCGTGCGTGGCGGTGGGGCTGGGCGCTGCTCCGGCACACGCCAGCTCGTGGGGCGCGCCGCAGGCCGTCACGGCCTGGAACGTGGTCAACGGCAGGTGGACGGCCAACAACGAACTGGAGACCTACACGCCGGACTGTGTCTGGTACGAGGGGTCCACGCTGATCATCAAGACCTACAACGCGGGCAACGGCAACTACTACTCCGGCCGGGTCGAATCCAGGGACCTGTACGGCTACGGCACCTACAGCTTCACCGCCTCCATGCCCAGCGGGCGCGGCCTGCTCTCGGCCGTGTGGGGCGCCTTCCTGAGCCCGTGGCTGCCAGAGATGGACGCGGCCGAGATCGTGGGCTCCGATCCCAACACCGTGTACCAGACCTTTCACGACTGGAACAACGCCCAGACCCAGTGGAACCGCACCAATCCGGGGGGCTGGGCCAACAACGTCCACAACTACTCGTTCACCTGGTGGCCCGACCACATCGACTTCTCCGTGGACGGGTCCTTCACCGGCACCAAGTGGTACACGATCGGCACCGGGGCGAAGTTCCACTTCATCGTGAACACCGCCGTGGGCGGCGACTGGCCGGGCAACCCCGACTCCTCGACCTGGGCCACCGCCGACGGGGCCAGGTACCTGAAGGTCTCCGCGATCACCTACACCCCGTACTACCCCTGACGGTCCGCACTGAGCTGCCGGGCAGCGCCCCAGGCACTGCCCGGCAGCATCTTCAGAGCGGACCGGGCTTCGACCGGGGCCAGGGACGATTCTGGACGCCCGCGAGGTGCTGACCGCGCTTGCAGCGAGCATGGGATCGCGATCGGCACCGCCCGGCCCGATGGCACTGTCGCCGAGGGGACCGCACCTCGGGACACCGCACTAGCTCACGGTGATGGTCCTGGAATCGGTGACCGGGGGTTGCGGGGACACTCCGACCTGGGTGAGTGTCACGAACACGTCGGCGGTGTCGCCGCGGGCGAAGGAGCCCGTGATCGCGGGAACCCGCACGATGTCCTCGTGGGTGACGTCGTCACAGCGCACCTGCCTGTTCACGGTGCCGACGCCCAGACGCGTGCGGTCGATGACCGTGATGTTGAGGGTGCCCGTGTTGTCCGCGCTGCACGCCGTGACGACATACGCGGCTACCACCTCGGAGCTGATGAAGGTGAGTTGATTGAGGTGGGCGACGGGGGAACTGGCTTGGGCGGAGCTGGCGTGGGCGGAGTTGGCGTGGGCGAGTGGGACGGTCGGCCCCAGGAGTCCGGCTGCGACGAGGGTCGGCGCGCCGAGGCAGACCGCGAGTCGGGTTCGTGTCGGCCGTGATCGGTTCATTAGGTGTACCTCTTGCTGACAGAAGTGGATCGACTGTCGAAACTTGTTCCGCTGGTTTTGGTGTCGAAATTCTCGGATGCGGCACAGGTTTGCCGCCAGGCTCGCCTCGGCAGGTCGAGTAGAGGCCACAATTTTTGCGCCAGCCGACACGAGTGGCAATAGTCCGTTTGGGTAACCGCGTTCAATGAGAAACAAGTCCGTGACAGATAAACGCACTGCTGTGTACTCAAAATCGTGGCAGATACATGTCATTGACGGTTTCGTGCCGTGCGATTGAGTGGGGGCCGTCACCACCGCCGGTACCCGGGTGCGGGTCTGGCCATGTGCGCAACGGGGGCGGCGACCGGTGTGGTCGCCGCCCCCGTTGCGTGTGGGTTCAGCAGTACAGGTTGTTGCCGGGGGCCACGCCCAGCACCGAGGTGATCTGCTGGTAGGCGTTGACCCGGCTCTGCACCTGGCCGGGGTTGCCGCCGTTGCACTCCAGGCTGCCGTTGATGCTGCGGATCGTCTCACCGAAGCCCGCGCCGTTGACCATCGCGTTGTGCGGGGTCATCGTGCCGGGACCGTTCTGGGTGTTCCAGTACCAGAGGCCGGTCTTCCAGGCCACGGCCGCGTCGTTCTGCACCAGGTTCGGGTTGTTGAGCAGGTCGATGCCCAGTGCGTCGCCCGCGGCCTTGTAGTTGAAGTTCCAGCTCAGTTGGATCGGGCCGCGGCCGTAGTACGCGGCCTGTCCCGCCGGGCAGCCGTAGGGCTGGTTGTAGTCGCAGTAGTGCGGGTAGTTCGCGGTGTTCTGCTCCACGATGTAGACCAGGCCGCCGGTCTCGTGGCTGACGTTGGCCAGGAACGCCGCCGCCTCCTGCTTCTTGACCGTGTCGCTGCCGGTGTTGGCGAATCCCGGGTACGCGCTCAGCGCGGCGACCAGACCGCTGTAGGTGTAGAAGGAGTTGCGGCCGGGGAAGATCTGGTTGAACTGGGCCTCGCTGACCACGAACCCGCCCCCGCCAGGCGGGTTGGGGTTGCCGCCGTCGCAGGTGTAGGGCGACCAGTACCAGGTGCTGATCGTCGGGTCGTAGCCCGGGTTGTCGTGGGTGGCCTGGTAGTAGTTGCCGTTGGTGTAGCGCACGATCGCGCCGGTGCTGTAGTTCTGGCCCGCCACCCAGTCGGGGTAGTTGCAACCGCTGCCGGGCTGGGGCGGGGTCGAGCCGCCGCAGGCACCCTGGTCGGCCCAGACCTGGGCGCTGCCCGGTGCCTCGTTCTGGGTCCACCACTTCGCCGACCAGTTGTGCCCGGCGTAGGAGGCGGCGGTGCCGCCGACGTAGACCGTGCCCGAACTCCACGGCGCGGCGCAGGTGGCCGCGCTGGCCTGGGCGGACGGGATGATCACGGCGATGGTGCTCGCGGCGAGCAGGGTGAGCGCGCCGGCGAGGAGTCGTCGTAGGGACACGAGATCACTCCTTTTGTGCTACAGGGGTGCACAAGCCAGGGACGTCGCGGTACCCGGCGGGAGTGGCGGCTGCGCTGGGCCCATCCTCGTGGCTGGGGCCAGTCAACCCGATTGGTCTATACCAGTCAAGGGTGTGAACGGGGCTAGTTGCGCGCGCCCCGGGGGAGTTCCGGGTGGCCGAGGCGGCTGAGGAGCAGGTGCTCGATCTCCGCGCGGCACGCGTCGAGATCGATGTCCTCGTGGAGCATCGACTCGAGCGCGACCCCACGCAGCATGGCGACGATCACGGTCGCCAGGCCGTGCGCGTCGACGGAGGCCGGGAACTCCCCGGCGGCCACGCCGTGTTCGACGCCCTTCGCGACCTCGTCGCGGAACAGGCGGTCGGCGGACACCATGGCCGGGCGCACGTCAGGCGAGGCCGTGGCCACCGCGTCGGCCCACAGTACGAGGCGCGCCCGGTGCAGGGGCGGGAGCGCGGCGGCGATCGTGAAGTACGTGTGGACCAGTCCGCGCAGTTGGTCCATGGCCGATTCGGAGCGGGTCTGCGCCAGGACCGCCTCCCGGAACCGCTCGGTCACGGTGTCGACCAGCCGTTGCATCAGCGCGGCCTTGGAACCGAAGTGGTGGGTCGCCAAACCGCGGCTGTACCCCGCCCGCTCACCGATGTTCGCCAGCGTCACCCGGGACGGGCCGATCTCGCCGATCAGCTCGGCCGCCGCCTCCAGTAGGCGCCGCTCGGCATCGGTTCGCCGATCCTGCTGGGACCGGCGGGAGACGGCCTCGTCCCGGCTCATGAACGCTCCTCCACCGGTGGGTTGATCACTTGATCCCGAAGGCCTTGGCGAGCAGTTCCGCGTGCCCGGTCTGGTTCACCAGGCTGGCGGTGTCGAAGTAGATGCGCTCGTTGGTGATGCGGTCGCCTTCGAAGAAGAACACGGCGATGACCGGGACCCGGAACGCCCTGCCGGTCGGCGGCATGCCGTAGAGCTCGCCGAGGTTGGTGCCCAGCAGGTCGAACTCCGCGATGATCGTCTCGTCGGCGACGTGCAGCCGGACGTTGTCGTGGCGCTGGTCGGGGAACGCCCGCCGGGTGCTGGTGTAGTAGCCCATCACCTCCTCGTCCCCGTCGAAGACCTCGCCGGTGGGCATGATCTCGTAGCGGGGGTGCCCGTTGAACGTGGTCAGGGTGTCGTCGAACCGGTGGGCCACCTCCGTCTCGAAGTGCTCCTCGATGATCTTGAGGCGGCGTTGGCGCAGGTCCTCGTCAATCATGGCCGTCTCCTCCTGGGTACGCGCTCGTGCTCGGGGCGGGGAGTGGCGGCACCCGCTAACTTGCTAGTTGACCAACAAGTTAGTTGGAGGGGTGGGTGCTGTCAAAGTGGCGGTCGCGTTGGTGTCAGGACGGAAGGTGGGCGAGCAGGCTGCGGCGTGCGGAGTCGACGTGTTCCTCGGCCCGCTGGGCGAGCACCTCGCGCGGGCCGGAGCGCAGGAGTGCCACCAGTTCGCGGTGTTCGTCGACCACCCGGGCGCTGTAGTGCTCGTACCCCAGGGCGACACGGCGGAGTTGGAACAGGTAGAGCTGTGACCGCACGGCGTGCCACGCGCTGGTCAGCCGACGGTTGCCCGCGATGTCGTAGATCTTGTCGTGGAAGGCGATGTCGAGGGCGAGCAGCTGTGGCCCCGAACTCTGCCCGGCGAGCTCCGAGGACATCGCGTCGACCAGCGCGTCGAGCTCACCGAGCTCGTGGGTGCTCGCGTTGGCCCGTGCGGTGGTGCTGGCCAGCCGGTCAAGGGCTGCGCGCAGGCCGTAGACCTCCTCGACGTCCTCCGCCGTGACCTCGATGACCGTGGTACCGCGGTGCCACGCGCTGTGTATCAGGCCCTCGCGTTCCAGCAGGGCCAAGCCCTCGCGCACCGATCCCCGGCTGACGCCCAGCGAGGCCGCGAGGTCGACCTCACGCAGCGCTGATCCGGGCGGGAAGTGCCCGGCGAAGATCGCCTCACGGACCAGGGTGGCGGCCTCGTGCGCGAGACCGCGCCGGGGCGCCTTGGGTAGCGGTGCACCAGTCATGTCCTAATGTTGACATTCGGACATGGCCTGCACAAGATGGCAGGACCCCACCCCGAAGGAGCCACCTGATGGCCGTCCGCCCTGCTGTCCACCTGGCCATTCCCGTCGACGACCTGTCCGCCGCCCGCCGCTTCTACGGCGGTGTCCTCGGCCTTGACGAGGGGCGCTCGACGGATCACTGGATCGACTGGAACCTGCACGGTCATCAACTGGTGACCCACCTGGCCGCCGATCGGGGCAGTCGGCAGCTCAGCGAGGTCGACGGGCACCCCGTGCCGATCCCGCACTTCGGGCTGCTGCTGCCGGTCGAGCAGTTCCACGCGCTCGCCGACCGGCTGCGCGCGGCGGGAACCGACTTCGTCCTGCCGCCCTACCGCCGCTACCCCGGCCAGCCGGCGGAGCAGTGGACGATGTTCTTCCACGACCCGGCCGGAAACGCGCTGGAGTTCAAGGCATTCCTGGACCAATCACAGGTGTTCGCGCGATGAGGCGGGTACTGGTCACCGGCGGTTCCCGCGGCATCGGCCGCGCGGTCGCGCTGGCGTTCGCCGAGCGTGGCGACCGCGTGGCAGTGCACTGTGCCACCAACCGCGTCGATGCGGAGAACACCGTGGATCAACTGCCCGGTGCCGGGCACACCGTGCTCGTGGGCGATCTCGGTGATCCCGAGGTTCCCCAGCGGATCGTCGAGGATGCCGTGACCGCGCTGGGCGGGGTCGACGTGTTGATCAACAATGCGGCCGTCGCGCCGACCCCCGACAACGAGCACCGGGTAGCCGTGGTCGACCAGCCCGAGTGGCAGCGGGTCTGGCGCCGCATGGTCGAGGTGAACCTGCTCGGCGCGGTGAACCTCACCTACGGCGTCGCGCGTCACCTGATCGGCCGCGGCGCAGGGGGCAGCATCATCAACATCGGCTCTCGCGGTGCGTTCCGCGGCGAGCCCGAGTTCCCCGCCTACGGGGCCAGCAAAGCCGCTCTGCACGCCTTCGGGCAGTCGATGGCGCTCGCGCTCGCCCCGCACGGGATCTCAGTGGCTTCGGTGGCGCCGGGCTTCATCGGCACCGAGCGCCAGGCCGCCAAACTCGCCGGGCCCAGCGGTGCGGCCCTGCGCGGCCAGAGCCCCTTCGGTCGTGTCGGCACCGCGGAGGAGGTGGCCTCCGCCGTGCTCTACCTGGCCTCACCCGAGGCCCAGTGGGCATCCGGCGCCGTGCTCGACCTCAACGGCGCCTCCCATCTCCGGACCTGAGGCCGAGGTTCCCGCCGCACCTCGAAACGTTATTGACGACAATCGTGAACTGGCCCACGCTCGAACGGAATCGTGGACTCGGCACGTCGATGCGATTTCATCCGGATTTCATCGGCTCCTGCCAGGCTCTGAACCGTGGCACGACGACCGCTGGGGGCTGGGCGCTTCGTCATCAGGAGCTGAGGGGTTCGACGCTGAACGGAGTCGCCGACTGGGGCCAACTGCCGCCCGGTCGTCGGTCGCGCACACGTGACCTATTCACACGATGCGAGAGGATCGCACCTGTGGCAACCACACCAGCGAGACACCCTGTGTCCTCGCGGAGAATGCTCGCCACCGCACTCGCGGTGTTCGGCATGGTCTTCGGAGTCATGGCGTCGCCCGCAAGTGCCGCACCCGCGCCGAACACCGCGGCCGGCGTGCTGGACCAGGTCACGTTGACCTCGGTCAGCAACGGCCGCGGCCTGGACGTGCAGAACGGCAACCCCGGTGACGGCTCGATCATCGTCACCAACTCGGCGCCCGGCCACGACCAGTCCTGGCGGATCAACTCCGGGGCGTCCAACTCCTCGTTCACCATCGTCAACAACACCACCAACAAGTGCATCACGGCGGGCCTTCCACTGCGGCAGCAGCCCTGTGACGGCCGCGCCGGCGAGAAGTGGTACTTCCAGCCGGTCGCCGGCTCCGCGCAGAAGGCGTTCATGATCCGGCAGGAGAGCGGTGACGCCTGCCTGGACGTGGTGCTCAACGCCCAGTACGACGACGCGTGGACCCAGACCTACAGCTGCAACGGCTCGGCGGCCCAGCAGTGGACCCTCCCGTCCGGCGCCTACACGGCGGCGTGGAACATGGCCGTGGACCACGCGGCGGCCCGGTGCGCGAAGGACACCTCGACCTGCTCGTGGAGCAAGGCGGTGCAGGCTCCGGCGGCGCCGCTGCCGAAGGTGTGCGTCTCGCCGGTCTGGTACAACGGCACTTCCGCGCCGGTGCCGTGGACGTTCACCCTGAACACGCACACCGGTTGGTCGAGCACGATCGGTTTCACCCTCTCATCCACGCTCAGCGGCGGTGCCGAACCGGCACTGCAGGCCACGGTCGCCACCACGATCACCGGCTCGGTCACCATGGACATCAGCAAGGACCTGGGCAACAGCCTGACCGTGACGGTGCCGACCAAGGAGTACGGCTGGGTGGCGTTGGCAGAGCTGGCGACCAAGGTCACCGGTAACTGGACGTTCGACGCACAGGGCTTCGCGTGGACCGCCGACGACACGATCACCGTGCCGCTGCGCAACGACGCCAGCGGCGGCGCCAGCATCTACGTCGCGCAGACCAGCCCGAAGTTCACCTCCTGCGACTCCTAGCCGAGTTCCTGATCGTGGTGAGGCATGGCCCCTGGTCGGGATTTTCCGATCAGGGGCACCGCCACGTTGTCCGGGGCCGTTCGTGCCCCGGTCCTCCGCAGCAGGAGAAGCGCCACTCCTGTCAGGACGATCCCGACCGCGTAAGCGGTGACGAGCTGACCAATCCGGTTGGCGAAGTTGCCCGCCGATGGCGGTACGAGGACGGCGAAGATCGTGACGAGCGCGGCGAGCCCGCTCAGCGCACGTCCCGGCGGCAGGCTCGCGGCCAGGGGAATCACCGCCCACAGCAGGTACCACGGCTGCACGACCGGACCGAGCAGGACGACCAGGCCCAGCATCATGCCCAGGGACGCGACCTGGTCGATTCGTCCGCGCAACTGCCTGTGCAGCACGAACGCGATCCCGCACACCATCAGGACGTAGCCGACGAACCTGCCAACACCGATCGCGGTCTGGGTGATCTGCGCACCGAAGACCGCGCCGACCCCACCGGCCAGGAACCCGACCCAGTTCGTGGGGGCCATCCAGCTGTTGACCTGTCCCGGTGTGCCCAGTGCCTGCGACCAGCCGAACCCGAGGCCGGTGAGCAGTGAGATCAGGGTGGACACTCCAGCGAAGACGAGAACCATGCTCGCAGCAGCGAGAAGGAGGTCACTGACCCTGCCGCCACGACGGCGCGCGAGTGCGGTCCCCACCGCGGCCAGTGCGACCAGTGCGGGCAGTTTCACCTGTGTCCCCAAGGCGATGAGCACGACACCGAGTAGGAGGGGCCGCCACTTGATCTGTTGCTCGATCGCCTCGACGGTGATGGCGGTACCGGCAAGCAGGAGGCCCATCATCAGGGAATCGTTGTGGACACCGGCCACGAAGTGACCAAGCACCAGCGGATTGAGCACGCCGAGCCAGAGCGCGGTGCGCTGCGGAACCCCGGCGGCGGTGGCGAGCCTGGGAGTTGCCCACAGCACAAGGAGTAGCCCCAGGACCTCCACGAGGCGGTGCAGGATGATGCCCTGCACGATGTCGCCTGCCGATGCCTGGGCGATCAGCCGCTCGATCGCACCGAACAGTGGGCCGTAGGGCGACGGGGTGTCGCGCCAGTACACCGCCACCCGTTCCACGATCTCCGAGGTCGCACCGAGTCCACTTGCGGGACCGACCAGGTACGGGTTCAGGCCTCGTGCGGCGATCTCCCCCTGTGCCAGGTAGCTGAACACGTCATTGCTGAACAGCGGCGGAGCGGCCAGCAGCGGGGTGCACCAGAGCAGCAGAGTCCACCGCAGCCAGCGGCCGTTCGGCGGGGTCCGGCTCGTCAGGACGACGCGGCCGAGCAGTGCCCACGACAGCACCAGCAGCCCGACTCCGGTGACTGAGGCGGCAAGCGGCAGTGTTGTCGCGTCGGGCATCGAACGCGCCACGGCCAGACCGGCCCAGGAAGCTCCGGTGAGCAGGAGTGCAGCGCCGAATCCGCTCCAGCGAAGCAGATCGCCCGTTCCTGGCCCGTTTCCGTTGGCCTTTCCCGACACGGCGAAGGACGCGAGCGGATTTCGATCCCTCGCCGAAGGCGGCATCTGTTCTCCGACCGACGAAGTGGGCAGTCCAACTTGCGAGACGACGAGCCTATAGGGTCTGCTGGATGAGCGATCCCAAGCCCGTCGTGTGGCTGCTCACCGGGTTGCCTGGTTCGGGGAAGACCACCTTCGCGAAGGCGTTGGAGGCTGCTGGCGGCGTGGTCCGCTTGTCCGTGGACGAGGAGATGACGGCCCGGCACGGGCGGCTCGGCAAGGACCACGCCGAACATGAGCATCTCGCGCTCCAGGCACCAGTGATCCAGGAGGTTCGGCGTCGGCTCGTCGAGCTTGTGCGGGAAGGCCATTCAGTCGTGCTGGATCACGGGCTCGGCACTCGGGCGAGCAGGGATGACTACAAGCAGCTGGTCACTGAGCACGGCGCGGAGTGGCGGCTGGTCCATTTCCAGGTCGCGCACAGCGAGCTGCTGCGGCGCCTGGCGCAGCGCAACACCCAAGCTGAGTACGGGGTGATCTCGCCCGAGACGCTCGCCTGGATCGCCGAGAACTCCGAACCTCCCACAGGTGAGGGCGAGGAGCCACCGAGTGGTCGGCAGCCGCGGCGACGTCCTTGATCCCCGGCGCGCGGGACCCGGCCTCGCCCGCCGTTCTCGTGGTCATCGGGCCTCCTGGCTGAAACGTATCAAAATCTGTGGCCCCTGTCGTTGACTTTGCTTCCAGATGCGGGCTAGCGTCACGGCGCCAGGCTTGAAACCTTTCAATCCGGAGGTCGCGATGATGCGGCAGAACCCGGGTCCCGCGCCCCTGCTGGAGGTGCGGGACGTCTCGAAGTCCTTCGGTGCGGTCGCGGCGGTCGCCGGGGTGTCCTTCCCGCTGTACGCGGGAGAGGCCCACGCCTTGGTCGGCGAGAACGGCGCGGGCAAGTCGACCATCGTGAAGATGCTCGCCGGGGTGCACCGCCCGGACACCGGCACGCTCGTGCTGGACGGCGCGCCCGTGGACTTCGGCAGCCCGGCCGAAGCCAGGGCCGCGGGCATCGCGGTGATCTACCAGGAACCCACGCTCTTCCCGGACCTCTCGGTCGCGGAGAACATCGTGATGGGCCGCCACCCGAGGGGCAGGCTCGGCATGATCGATCGCGCGGCCGTCCGGGCCGAGGCCGAAGGGCTGTTCTCCCGGCTGGGCGTGCGGATCGACGTCGAGCGGCCGGCGCGTGGGCTGTCCATCGCGGACCAGCAGATCGTGGAGATCGCCAAGGCCCTCGGCGCGGACGCCCGGCTGCTGATCATGGACGAGCCGACCGCGGCACTGAGCCTGGTCGAGGTCGAGCGCCTGTTCACCGTGGCCGGGACGCTGCGTGAGGAGGGCGCGGCGATCATGTTCATCTCGCACCGCTTCGAGGAGATCACCGCGCTCTGCCAACGCGTGACGGTCATGCGCGACGGCAGGCACGTCTCCACGGACCCGATCGACGACCTGACGGTCGAGGAGATGGTCCGCCGAATGGTCGGCCGTGACCTGGACGCCCTGTTTCCCAAACAGGAGGTCGAGCCCGGTGCGGTCGTGCTCGAGGTCGAGGGCTTGGCCAGGCAGGGCGTGTTCCGGGACATCTCGTTCTCGGTCCGGGCGGGCGAGATCGTCGCCCTCGCCGGACTGGTCGGATCCGGGCGTTCCGAGGTGGTGCAAGCAGTGTTCGGAGTGGACGAACGAGACGCGGGATCCGTGCGCCTGAAAGGGAAACGCCTGCGCGCCGGTTCGCCGAGAGCCGCGATGGCCGCCGGGATGGCGCTCGTGCCGGAAGACCGGCGCCAGCAGGGCCTGCTGATGGACCTGTCGATCGAGCGGAACGTGAACCTGCCCCGCTCCGGCGCGTTGGCCAGGCTCGGATTCCTGTTCGGCGGGGGAGAACGGCGTGAGGCCCGGCGCTGGACCGAGCGGCTGCGCACCAGGTACGGCCGCCTGAGCGACGCGGTCGGCACGCTCTCCGGCGGCAACCAGCAGAAGGTCGTGCTGGCCAAGTGGCTGGCCACCGACCCGCGGGTGTTGATCGTGGACGAGCCGACCCGGGGTATCGACGTGGGCACGAAGGCGGAGGTGCACCGGCTGATGTCGGCACTGGCCGCCGAAGGGGTCGCGGTGCTGATGGTCTCCTCGGAACTGCCCGAGGTGCTGGGCATGGCCGACCGGGTCCTGATCATGCGGGAAGGCCGGATCGTCGCGGAGATCCCACGCGCCGAGGCCACCGAGGACTCGGTCATGTTCGCCGCCATGGGGCAGGAGGCCGCCGCGTGAACGCGACCAAAGCGGCCACACCGCGTCGGCGGATGGCCGCGCCCCAGGCCATCTTCAGCACGGTGTTCAAGGCCCGCGAGTCGGGCATCGTGCTCGCGCTCATCCTGTTGATCGCGTTCACCGCGACCCGGAACTCACGATTCCTGTCGGCGCAGAGCATCCGGGACATCCTGCTGGGCACCGCGATCCTGGCCGTGCTCGCGGTCGGGCAGGCGATCGTGATGATCACCCGCAACATCGACCTGTCCGTCGGCTCGGTGCTCGGGCTCTCGGCGTTCGCGGTCGGTTCGCTGCTGCGGGACAACCAGGGCGTGCCGGTGATCGTGGCCCTGCTGGCGGGCCTGGTCCTCGGCGGTGCCTGCGGTGTCCTCAACGGGGTCCTGGTCCGCTTCGGCCAGGTGCCCGCGCTCGGCACGCTGTACGCGTTGCGTGGCGTGAACTACCTGTGGGCCGGTGGTCAGCAGATCAACGCGGACAGGCTGCCCGAGTCCTTCCTGGACTTCGGCAACCAGGCGATCCTGGGCGTGCCGTGGCTGGTGCTGATCGGACTGGTCGTGCTGGCCGTGGCCACCATCGTGCTGCGCGGCTACCGGGCGGGCCGGGAGCTGTACGCGATGGGCTCCAGCCCGCAGGCGGCGGAACTGGCCGGCATCAAGGTCAGCCGCAACACCATCGCCGCGTTCCTGGTCAGCGGCGCGCTCGCGGGGCTGGCCGGAGTGTTGTTCGCCGCCAGGTTCGGCACGATCGACGCGGCCGCGGGAACCGGGTACGAACTCAACGTCGTCGCCGCGGCCGTGGTCGGGGGAGTCGCGGTGTTCGGCGGCAGCGGAACGGTCTGGGGAGCGAGCCTGGGTGCCCTGCTGCTGACCGTCATCGGCAGCTGCCTGGCGGTGCTCGACATCAACCAGTTCTGGCAACAGGCCATTGTCGGCGCGTTGATCCTGCTGGCCATCGGCGCCGACCGGCTGGTCGCCTCCCGGGTTGCCAGGGCACTGCGGAAGAGGGATTCCCATGTCTGAGGCCGCCCTGTCAGAACCGGCACTGACGCGCGGCCGGGCGCCCTGGGTGCAACGCCTGGCGAGCTGGGACACCGCGGTCATCGTGCTGGCCGTCCTGGCCCTGCTGATCGCCTCCGGCGCCGTGCACAACTTCGGCACCAGCCGCAACTTCACGTTCCTGCTGCTGGACCTGCTGCCGGTGGCGCTGGTCGCGCTGCCGATGACCTTCGTCATCGTGACCGGCGAGATCGACCTGTCGGTGGCCAGCACGCTCGGCCTGACCTCGGCGGTGATGGGCCTGCTCTGGGACAGCGGCCTGAGCATTGAGACGATCATGCCGTTGTGTGTCGTGCTCGGCGCGGTTCTCGGTGCTCTCAACGGATTCTTCGTCACCGTGCTGAAACTGCCTTCGCTGGCGGTCACGATCGGCACGATGGCGCTCTACCGCGGCCTGGCGCTCGTCGTGCTCGGTGACCAGGCCGTCGCGGGCTTCCCGCGGTCCTACACCTCCTGGGTCACCGGCACCGTCGGTGGCGGGGTCGTCCCCAACCTGCTGATCCCGCTTGTGGTGCTGGCATTGGCTTTTGGCCTCGTCCTGCACGCGACACCGGTGGGCCGCAAGGTGTACGCGGTAGGGTCGAGCGAACAGGCGGCGCGGTTCGCGGGCATCCGGGTGAGGCAGCTGAAGTTCTGGCTGTACGTGGTCAGCGGCGCGGTCGCCGGCCTGGCTGGCGTGCTGTGGACGCTGCGCTACTCCAGCGCCCGCGCGGACAACGGCTTCGGGATCGAACTCGCGGTAGTCGCCGCGGTGCTGCTCGGGGGTGTGTCCATCTTCGGTGGCAAGGGGACCCTGCCCGGCGTGCTCGCCGGTGCGGTCCTGCTGGCCACGGTGCAGAACGCACTGCGCCTGCAAGACGTGTCGAGCGAGGCGCTCAACATCGTCACCGGCGCGCTACTGATCATCTCGGTTCTCCTGCCCAACATCGTGAACTCGGCCAGGGCCGCCCTGCGCCGGCGGCGGGCAGTGATCCAGGAGGGTAAAGGGTGACGACAATGACCAGCCGACTCCTCGCCGGTGTTCTCGTGGCCGGGCTGGTGGGCAGCCTCGCGGCATGCGGTGGCACCACCAAGGACTCCGCGGGCGCGAACTCCGGCGGCACGCAGTCCACGGCCGCCGCCGACCCGAACGCGGCCGCCAAGCAGGGCGTGAAGATGGCGTTCCTGCCCAAGCAGCTCAACAACCCCTACAGCGACATCGAGGTCAGCGGCGGCAAGACCGCGCTTGAGGAATTGAAGGGCGAGTACAAGCTGGTCGGCCCGAACGACGCCAGCGCGTCCTCGCAGGTCAGCTACATCAACACGCTGATCCAGCAGCAACAGGACGTGATCGGCATCGCGGCCAACGACTCGAACGCGGTGTGCCCCTCGCTCAATCAGGCCCGCGGCGCCGGTGTCAAGGTCGTCGCGTTCGACTCCGACGCGGCCAGGGACTGCCGGGACGTGTTCGTGAACCAGGCCAGCACGCAGGGCATCGGCGACAAGCTGGTGGAGCTGGCCTCGAAGCTGGCCGGTGGCTCCGGTGAGGTCGCGATCCTGTCCGCGACGCCGAACGCCACCAACCAGAACGCCTGGATCGAGGTGGTCAGGGCCGACCTGGCCAAGCCGGAACACTCGGGCCTCAAGCTGGTCAAGATCGCCTACGGCAACGACGACGACCAGAAGTCGTTCCAGGAGGCCCAGGGGCTGTTGCAGTCGTACCCGAACCTGAAGGTGATCATCTCTCCGACCACCGTGGGCATCGCCGCGGCCGCGCGCTACCTCTCCTCCTCCAGCTACAAGGGCAAGGTCGCGCTGACCGGCCTGGGCACGCCGAACCAGCTGCGGGAGTATGTCAAGAACGGCACCGTGACCGAGTTCGCGCTGTGGAAACCGGCCGATGTCGGCTACCTGGCCGCCTACGCGGGGGTCGCGCTGGCCTCCGGCCAGATCACTGGCGCCCAGGGCCAGAAGTTCAAGGCCGGCAGGCTCGGCGACTACACCATCGGCGCGAACGGCGAGATCGTGCTCGGCCCGCCGACCGTGTTCGACTCCGCGAACATCGACAACTTCACGTTCTAGTGAGCAGGTACTGCTTGTGCCACCAGGTAAAGCCGGAGCGGATGGCCGGGCCCTCCGCGGAAGGATGTGATCGACTTGCCTGACCTCGCCCACGTGAAGGCAGCACTGCGGGCGCAGCGGATCGAGACTCCCTCGTGGGGCTACGCCAATTCCGGTACCCGGTTCAAGGTGTTCCCCCAGGCCGGGGTGCCGCGCAGCCCGGAGGAGAAGATCGCGGACGCCGCGACCGTGCACCGGTTCACCGGCGCCGCCCCGAGCGTCGCGTTGCACATCCCGTGGGACAGGGTCGAGGACTACGGCGCGCTCGCCCGGTACGCTCGCGACCTCGGGGTGGCGATCGGTGCGATCAACACCAACGTGTTCCAGGACAACGACTACAGGCTCGGGTCGGTCACCAACCCGGATCCGGTGATCCGCCGCAAGGCCACCGACCACCTCCTCGAAGCGATCTCGATCATGGACCTGACCGGGTCGCGGGACCTGAAGCTGTGGTTCTCCGACGGGATCAACTACCCCGGCCAGGACGACATCCGCGACCGGCAGGACCGGCTGGCGGCCGCACTGCGGCAGACCTACGACCGGCTCGGCGAGGACCAGCGGATCCTGTTGGAGTACAAGCTGTTCGAGCCCGCGTTCTACGTCACAGACCTGCCCGACTGGGGCACGTCCTACGCGCACTGCGTGGAACTGGGTGAGAGGGCGACGGTGTGCATCGACACCGGGCACCACGCCCCGGGCACCAACATCGAGTTCATCGTGGCGTTCCTGTTGCGGCAGAACAAACTGGGCGCGTTCGACTTCAACTCCCGGTTCTACGCCGACGACGACCTCATGGTGGGCGCGGCCGACCCGTTCCAGCTGTTCCGGATCATGAACGAGATCGTCCGGGCGGACGCGCTGGACCCGGCGTACGGCATCAACTTCATGCTCGACCAGTGCCACAACATCGAGGCCAAGATCCCGGCGATCATTCGGTCGGTGATGAACGTGCAGGAGGCCACGGCCAAGGCCCTGCTGGTCGACCGGGACGCACTGCGCGAGGCCCAGCAGGAGGGCAAGGTCCTGGAGGCCAACGCGGTGCTGATGGACGCCTACAACACCGATGTGCGGCCGTTGCTGGCCGAACTGCGTGCGGAGGACGGCCTCGACCCGGACCCGATCGCGGCCTACCACCGCAGCGGATACCAGCAGCAGATCGAAGCCGAGCGGGCCGAGGGCCAGCAGGCGGGGTGGGGAGCATGAACATTCCGGCTGAACTCGTCGCACGGAGCAACGCGCTGGGCGCTGATCCGCGCAACACCAACTACGCCGGCGGCAACACCTCGGCCAAGGGGACCGCGGTGGACCCCGTGACCGCGGAGCCGACGGAACTGTTGTGGGTGAAGGGGTCTGGCGGGGACCTGGGCACGCTGACCGAGTCCGGCCTGGCGGTGCTGCGGCTGGACCGGCTGCGTGCCCTCGTCGAGGTCTACCCGGGCGTGGACCGCGAGGACGAGATGGTCGCGGCGTTCGACTACTGCCTGCACGGCCGGGGCGGAGCGGCGCCGTCGATCGACACCGCGATGCACGGCCTGGTCGACGCAGCGCACGTCGACCACCTGCACCCGGACTCGGGGATCGCGTTGGCCACGGCTGCCGACGGCCGGAGGCTGACCGAGCAGTGCTTCGGCGACAGGGTCGCGTGGGTCGACTGGCGGCGGCCAGGTTTCCAGCTGGGCCTGGACATCGCGGCGGTCAGGAGGGCCAACCCGCGGGCGATCGGCGTGATCCTGGGTGGGCACGGGATCACCGCGTGGGGTGACACGTCCGAGGAATGTCGGCGCAACTCCCTGGAGATCATCCGCAGTGCGGAGGAGTTCCTGGCGCAAAGAGGTTCCGCTGAGCCGTTCGGCGCGGTCGTTCCCGGGTTCCAGGCGTTGCCCGAGGTGGAGCGGCACGCGCGCGCTGCCGTGCTGGCGCCGGTCATCCGTGGTCTGGCATCGACGGATCAGCGACAGGTCGGGCACTACGACGACTCCGGTGTCGTGCTGGAGTTCCTGTCCCGCGAGAAGCTTCAGCCGCTGGCCGCGCTGGGTACGTCCTGCCCGGACCACTTCCTGCGCACCAAGGTCCGGCCGCTCGTGGTCGACCTGCCCGCGTCCGCGCCCATCGAAGAGGTCGTCGCCCGGCTGAAGGAGCTGCACTCGGCCTACCGCGCGGACTACGCGGCCTACTACCAGCGGCACGCCACGCCCGACAGCCCGGCCATGCGTGGCGCGGACCCGGCCATCGTACTCGTGCCGGGCGTGGGCATGTTCTCGTTCGGCAAGGACAAACAGACTGCTCGGGTCGCGGGCGAGTTCTACGTCAACGCCATCAACGTCATGCGCGGCGCCGAAGCGGTGTCGACCTACGCTCCGATCCCGGAAAGCGAGAAGTTCCGGATCGAGTACTGGTCCCTGGAAGAGGCCAAACTCCAGCGGATGCCCAAGGCCAAGCCGCTGGCGGGCCGGATCGCGCTGGTGACTGGCGCCGGTTCGGGCATCGGCAGGGCCATCGCCGAACGCCTCGCGGCCGAAGGCGCCTGCGTGGCTGTCGCCGATCTCAACGCCGACACCGCGGCCGAGGTCGCCAAGGGCATCGGTACTACGGACAAGGCCATCTCGGTGATCGCCGACGTCACCGACGCCGCCGCCGTCCAGGCTGCCGTGGACGCGACCGTACTGGCGTTCGGCGGTATCGACCTGGCGGTGAACAACGCCGGGTTGTCGATCTCCAAGCCGCTGCTGGAGACCAGTGAGGAGGACTGGGACGTGCAGCACAACGTCATGGCCAAGGGCTCCTTCCTGGTGTCCCAGGCGGCGGCCAGGGCCATGGTGGCGCAGGGGATCGGCGGCGACATCGTCTACATCTCGTCGAAGAACTCGGTGTTCGCCGGGCCCAACAACCTCGCCTACGGCGCCGCCAAAGCCGATCAGGCCCACCAGGTCCGGCTGCTGGCCGCCGAACTCGGCGCGCACGGTATCCGCGTCAACGGGGTCAACCCGGACGGCGTCGTGCGCGGCTCGGGGATCTTCGCGGGTGGCTGGGGCGCGCAGCGCGCTGCCGTGTACGGCGTGCCTGAGGAGAAGCTGGGCGAGTTCTACGCCCAGCGCACGATCCTCAAGCGTGAGGTGCTGCCCGAGCACGTCGCCGCGGCGGTGTTCGCACTGACCGGCGGCGATCTGACCCACACGACCGGTCTGCACGTGCCCGTGGACGCGGGCGTCGCAGCCGCTTTCCTTCGCTGACGCAGGAGAGAGAGCATGATCGACACCCCGGAGCCTGGTCTGGAGGGGATCACCCCGCGCAGGGCCCGCATCGGCCTGGTCGCCGACCTGCTCGGGCTGGAGCTAGAGGTGGTGCGGCTCTGATGCGGCTGGCAGCGGTCGATCTTGGTGCTTCCAGCGGGCGCGTCATCGTCGGGTCCGTGGGCCCCGGGCAGTTGGAGATCGAGGAGGTGCGGCGGTTCGCCAACGGTGCCGTCCGGATCGGGCACCGCAACGGTTCCACCCTGCACTGGGACGTCCTGGGGATCTACCGGGAGACCTTGACGGGCTTGCGGGCCGTGGGGGACCTGGACGGGATCGGGATCGACTCGTGGGCGGTGGACTACGGGCTGCTCGACGCCCACGGCGCGCTGCTGGGCAATCCGGTGCACTACCGGGACTCCCGCACGGACGGCGTGCTGGAGAGCCTGATCCGGAGGGTGCCAGCGCGGAAGCTGTTCGACATCACCGGGTTGCAGCAACTCCCGTTCAACACCCTGTACCAGCTGATCTCCGACCGGGAGCGGCTGGACTCGGCCGAGACCATGCTGATGATCCCGGACCTGCTGGCGTACTGGCTGACCGGTCGGATCGGCGCCGAACGCACCAACGCCTCCACGACCCAGCTCTACGACGTGCGCGCTCAGGCCTGGGCGATCGGGCTGGCCGAACAGGTCGGCATCCCGGTCCGGTTGTTGCCACCGCTGCGGGATCCAGGGGAGCGCATCGGCACGCTGCTCCCCGACCTCGCCGCTGAGCTGGGCATGCCGGAGGTTCCTGTGGTGGCCGTGGGTTCGCACGACACCGCATCCGCCGTCGTTGCCGTGCCTGCCGAGTCGGGTGCGAACTTCGCGTACATCTCCTCGGGCACGTGGTCGCTCGTCGGGCTCGAGCTGGACGCGCCCGAGCTCAGTGATGCCGCGATGGCTGCCAACTTCACCAACGAGACCGGGGTCGACGGCACGATCCGCTTCCTGCGCAACGTGATGGGTCTGTGGGTGCTGACCGAGACCCTCCGGACCTGGGATGCGCGAGGCCACCACGTCGACCTGGCCGAGGTTCTCACGGCTGCCGCCGAGGTTCAGCCCTTGCGCGCGGTCGTGGACATCGATGCGCCCGCTTTCCTACCGCCCGGGGACATGCCCGCGCGCATCAGGGCCGCGTGCGAGCAGACAGGACAGCGCCCACCGGAAAGCGCCGCCGAGACGGTTCGATGCGTTGTGGACAGCCTGGCGTTGGCCTACCGGCGGACTGTTCGGCAGGCTGCTGAACTGGCGGGCAAGACCGTCGACATCGTTCACCTCGTCGGAGGCGGCACACGCAACCAGCTGCTGTGCCAGTTGACCGCCGACGCTTGTGGCGTGCCGGTGCTGGCGGGGCCTGTCGAGGCGGCTGCCCTGGGGAACGTGCTGGTCCAGGCACGGACACTGGGCGCGGATCTGCCCGACCTCGCCGCGATGCGAGCGTTGGTTCGGCAGACCCAGCCGTTGCGGACCTACCAGCCGTCGGGCACGGACGACTGGGCCGCTGCGGAAGCACGGCTGGCACCGGGACGTGTCGGATGAGGGCGCGGTACCACATAGCCCAGCGAGGACGTGTGCACTGCGTCCGCTGGGCCGTCAAGTAAGCGACGGCCCAGCGGCGCAATTTGGGCGGTGGCCACGGCCTCAGGGCGAGAGGAACCTGGCGAGGTAGGTGCGGAGGGCCTCGACGCGGTCGATCGGGGCGGACAGCCCGACATACCCGTCCGGCCGAATCAGCTTGAGATCGTGCACGCGACCCAGGTGCCGGGTGGGATCCCGATCTGCCGCGAGGACGGGCAGGACGTCGATGGGAGCCGGGGAGTGCGCGCAGTCCTGCCGAAGCCGGTGCAGGGTGCCGGCGTCGGCTCGGGCAGCGGCCACCAGCAGCGTCCAGCGGTCGTACCCGAGGAGCTGGTGCAGGCGAACAGGTGGCCCACCGGCAGCGGGGATGACGAGGACGTCCGGCATCCGATCGCCGGCCCGCGGCCCGCGACCGGGCAGGAGCGGCAGTTGCCACGACAGCGGGCTCCCACGGTGGTTCCTGCCGAAGTCGCTCATCAGCCACTCCACCCGCCGCTGGCAGCCCGGCCACGGCAGCGCGGCCTTCAGCAGGGCGGTTCGCACCCGGTGTAGCGGCTCCGGCAGGAGCGTCTCCATGATGTTGAGCCTCATGTCGCGGATCACCCCCTGAGCGAGTGCTCGCTGCTCGGTGTCGTAGGAGTCCAGCAGGATCTCGGCCGCCTGACCGCAGTGCACCGCGGCGAGTTTCCAGGCGAGGTTGTGGGCGCCGAGCATGCCCACGTTCATCCCGTGCCCGCCGATGGGCGCCCAGGCGTGCGCGGCGTCGCCAGCCAGCAGCACCCGGCCGTGCCGGAACGCGGCGGCGAGGCGGTCGGAGAAGCGCCCTCTGCTCAGCCAGACCGGTTCCACCACGGTGAGCCGCAGCTCCGGGATGTCCGCGGTGGCCGCCACCAGGTCACGCAACTCCGTCAGCGTGGGCGGTTCCGTGTGCGCTGGTTCCGGGTCGTCGCGGACGCAGAAGATGCGGTACCCGGGACCCGGCGTGGGGAAGGCGATCACCGTGCACCGCCCGGCGAGGAAGATATAGCCGTGGCCCGGCCGGTCGGACAGGGGCCAGGACGGCACGACATTGCCCTGGATCACCTGAAGGTTGGCGCGACGCTTGCCCTCGAAGGGGATGCCGAGCCACTCGCGGACCGCACTGCGGTTGCCGTCGCAGGCGACCACCCACGGCGCGGTGGCCACCTGGCTGCTGCCATCGGGCAGCCGCAACGTCACCTCGACGTGGTCCGCGTCCTGGCGCATCCCCGTCGCCTCGGTCCGCCACTCGACGTTCACCTCGCGCTCTGCCAGCTCCTCGGCGAGCAACCGCTCGATGTCGTTCTGCTCGATGGTCATCGCGCACGGGTAGTCCGAGTCGAACCGCCCGGTCACGAAGGAACCCAGGCGACGCCCGTCGCCGTAGAACTCCGCGCCGCGCATCTGGTAGGAATGCCGCCGGATCGTCTCGCCGACGCCCAGCGCGCCGAGCGCCTCGCCAGCCCGGGGAAAGATCACATCGGCCCGAGGTTCCCGGTTGGTGCCCGGCGCCCTGTCCACGATCCGCACCCGCACGGACAGGCGCCGCAGGGCGTTCGCGAGAGTCAGGCCCACCGGCCCCGCACCGATCACGAGCACGTCAGCGGCGTGTTCCATGTTCGACCTCCCTGCTCAGACGGGAACGACCTCGAGCACGTTCAGCGCTGACTCGGTATCGAGGACACGGGTCAACCGCAGTCCAGCCTCGGCGAGGAGAGTGACGTACTCGTCCTTTGTGCGTTCGCGTCCCCCGTAGACGAAAAGCACGGCGAGATCGACGAACTTGCTCGGGTGGGGCGTGTCCCCGCTGGGCACCACCCAGTCGACGAGCAGGAGCCGACTCCGCGTGTCCAGTGCCCGGCGGCAGTTGCGCAGGATGGTCAGGACCTGCTCGTCGGGCCAGTTGTGCAGGATCCCCTTCAGCAGGTAGACGTCACCGCCTGCGGGGACCGACCAGAGGAAGTCGCCGCCGAGGAAGGTGCAGCGCTCGGCCAGTCCGTTGGCGGCCAGCAGTTCGTTGGCCGCGTCGGCGAGATGCGGCTGGTCGTAGACCACGCCGGTGGTTGCGGGGTTGGCGTGCAGGATCGCGCTGAGGAAGGCACCGTTTCCGCCACCGACATCGACGATCTGGCGCGCTGCGGAGAGGTCGCAGGAACCGGCCAGTGCCTGGCCCATCACACGGCTGTGCTCGCCCATCGCGGCGTTGAAGATCGCACCGTGCTCGGGATGGGTCCGCAGGTGGTCGAACAGCGACTCGCCGAAGACCTGTGGAACGGTCGCGCTGCCCGTTCGCAGGCTGTACCCGGCCTCGGCGTAGACCCCGTTGAACAGCGCCTGGAAGAGCACCCATGACCGCAACGACTGCGAGTGGTCCGCCCGCAGTCGGTCGCCGACCGGTGTCAGTGCGAACCGGGCCGGTTCGACCTCGGTGAACACGCCGACACCGGCGAGCGCCCGCAGCAGCCGGTACAGGGCGTCAGGGTGAGTCGAGGTCGCGCCCGCGAGATCCTTGGTGTCGCGTGGCCCGTCACCGAGCAGGTCCGCGACCCCGATCTCGGCGGCGAGCTGGAGGGCTCGGGCCGGGCCGAACCCCTCGGACAGCCGCAGGAGCTGGAAGGCGTGGTTGGTGCGCTGCTGCTGGTCGATGTCATGCATCAGATCCCCCTGCACAGGTGGTGAGCGTGAGTCGTTCCGGGCCGTGGAAGACCACGTCCGGGGCGAACTGGACCGGTTCGTCGGTCAGGTGGAGCCCGGGAAGCTGCCGGAACAGCTCGTTGAGTCCGATCTCGGTCTCCGCCCGTGCCAGCGCGGAGCCCAGGCAGTGGTGGATGCCGATGCCGAAGCCGCAGTGCCGGTTCGGCCGCCGGTCCAGCCGCACGACATCGGGATCGGGACAGAGCAGCGGATCGCGGTTCGCCGAGCCGAGTACGAGCACCAGCTTCTCGCCCCGGTGGATGGACCGTCCACGCAGCACCTGGTCGCGCTGGGCCCAGCGGGTCACCATCTGTACCGGGGGGTCGTAGCGGATGAGTTCGTCCACCGCGACAGGCATGAGTTCGGGGTTGGCGCGCAGCTCCCCGAGTACCTCCGGCGTCCTCAGCAGCGCGAGCACCGACTTGCTGATGAGGTTCGTTGTCGTCTCGTGGCCGGCGGTGAGCAGGTGTACGCAGGTGGCGATGAGTTCGTCATCGGTCAGTGACCCGCCCCGATCCTTGGCCCGCACCAACAAGGCGATCAGATCCTCGCGAGGTTCGCGTCGGCGCCGCTGTACTTCCCGCCGGAAGTAGTCGGAGAGTTCGCAGGCTGCCGTCTCCGCCTCGGCGTAGTTGCCGGACCGCCCCGAACTGGCCTGCTGGAGCGACATGGCCTGCTTCCGGAGCCAGATGCGATCCTGCCGGGGCACCCCCAGCAGTTCGCAGATGACGAGGATCGGCAGGGGAGCCGCGAAGTCCGCGACCAGGTCGACCGTCGGGCTGCTCGCCATGGCGGTGGCGAGTTCTCGTGCGATCGCCGCCACGCGTGGTCGCAGTGTGGTCACGACCTGGGGCGAGAACTCTCTGGTGAGCAGGGAACGCAGGCGGGTGTGGCGTGGTGGATCCAGGAAGACCAGCCAGTTCGAGACGATCCTGCGCAGGGCGGCGCATTCCGTTGGCACGACCGAGGAGAACTGGGTGTCGCCGCGCCCGAAGCACCGGTTGGACAGCACGCTCGTGACGTCGTCGTAGCGGAAGGCGAACCAGGTGTTGGTTCCGCTGGCGTTCGCCGGACCGAGGTGGACCGGATCGGTTTCGCGATAGTGACGGTAAATCGGGTAGGGGTTGGCGAGGTCCTCGGCCGACCAGCCTCTCAGGTCGAACCGTCGCGGAGCCTGTCTGGTCATGGCGCTCATGTGCCGCTCGTTTCGGAGGTGTGGAAGAAGCTGGTCAGGTAGTCGAGGGTTTCCGCCACGCTGGCGGGGACGATCTCGCACTTGTGGGCTGCCAGCGCGAGGTGCCGGAAGCGCAGTGCGATGGCCCGCCGCGCCACGTCCGGCCGGGACAGGTGCCCGGGCGGGGACTCCAGCTCGAACGATGGCCCGGCGGTCGCTCCCGGTCGCCCGGAGGGCAGGGTCGCCAGCAACTCGCCCAGCGGTCGCATGACCCCGGCCATGACGTCGATGGCCCTGTTCATCAGTGCCGAGCGCCGCAGGCTGGCATCCGGCTGCTGGCCGAAGTGCTGGACCATCAGCTGGAGCGCCATGAAGTAGGACCGGTCGAACAGTCGCACGACCTGTGCCGCCGAGGGGTCGACGACCAGTTGCCGCACCGGGTTTCCCTCCTGCAGGGTGGGGTTGCGCAGCATCGGGTAGGCCGGCCACGGTGTGCGTCGGCCACCCCAGCCCGTGACCTGTTCGGTCACGAGGAGTTCGGCCATGTGCTGGAAGGTGTCGAAGTGGGACCTCTCGGTGGGATCGGGATTGGCCGGGGTGAGCACGTTTCCCTCGCCCTGTTCGGTGATGACGTCGATGGCGAACAGGGCACTGGCGAGGTCGTCGACCTCGAGTTGGTAGTCGGGGTGGACCGTGTTGATCGACTCCCGGAGGAAGAGGTGGTGTTCCCCTCCGCCGCGCCCCTTGCGCACCATGAACAGGTCCGGGACGCGGTGCAGGCCGTCGCGGATGTCCGCGTACAGCTCGCTCAGTGAGCCGTAGCGGTTGTCCGTGCTGGTTCCTGGCCGCGTGAGGGCACTGTGCTCGACTGTGTCGACGAGCCGGTCCGGTTGCTCGATGGCGATGAACCGCTGGACACTGCTGAGGCTGAGGGGTTCCAGCGACAGGTCGAGTGGAATGGCCAGTTGGTGGTTGATGGTGCCGAAATCGACGAGCGGAACGTGGAACGGTTCCCCGATCGCCATGATGATGTTGTTGACGGCCAGGAAGTGGATCATTTCCTCGCGTGCCACGGCCAGCAGGCTGCCTCGTATTCCGCCGTCCTGTGTTTCGCCGCCGTCACCACAGGCCAACCGCGCCTGGTGGATCGACCACTGGCCGCGGCGCACGTACTCGGCCGCGGCACCGTGCGTGGGCACCGAGAACGCCGCGTACAGGTACTGCAACATCACGGCGAGCTCGATCGTCGCGGCATCGCGCAACGCGAGCAGGAGCCCGCCGCGGGTGGTGATCCGCCCAGTGGCCGACCGGGTCGCCGGAACGAACGCGGGCACGCTGCTCACTGCGTTCTGGGCGTGCAGGAATCGCAGTAGCAGGCGCGCCTTCGGCTCGGAGAGGTCCCGTGTGGACGGCATGTAGTAGGTCTTCGTCTTGTTGCGCGGGTCGCACATCTGCCAGATCAGGTCGCGGTAGGTGCGCACCATGAACTGGTCGGCCAGACTGAACACCTCGGCCCTCATGAAGGGGTACAGGAGTTCGTAGTAGGCGAAGACCTCCCGGTACACCAGGTCGAAGGTGACGTCCTCCTGGGCGATCTCGTCCAGTCGCCAGTCGTCCGGGAGCACGCGCACCGACAGCGCCCCCGCACCGGCCCAGTAGCCGAGCAGGTCGTCGTTGTCGTAGCTGGCCGCGGCGGAGCCTGGCTGGGTCCGGTCACACGGCAGGTCCTCGCGGTGCGCGGAGAGCAGGACACGGGCGGTGCCCGCCCGTGCGCCACGCATGCTGAACCAGCCGCGGCCCGCCTCGTCGGTGCGCAGGGTGCAGGTACCGGACCAGTCTCCGGGATCACCCAGTCGCCCGGCCCGCAGGCGTACGATCTCGACGTCCTCTGGTCGTGCCTGGGGTGATTGGGCCACCTCGTCCCGTGGAAGCGCCCGGGGATTGAAGAACTGCCGCACGTGGACCCCTTCGACGGCGTGCGGGCGGCCGCGCACGAAGGACCGGACGGGCACTTCGATGTCGTGCTCGGAGTCCTCGCCGTGTCGAGGGTGTTCCAGGATGAGGCAGGCGTCGTCGACCTGGAGGTTGATCTCCCGCTCCCGGAGCAGCATCATGCGGGCGCCGGTGAAGTCGGTGCCCATCAGGCACAGGGCCTGCTCATCGGCCGCCGAGGGACTCTGAACGGGAACCGTCACGATGCCACTGGTCAGGCTGGCGCCGCGGAGATAGGTCGCGGCGGGCACGTGTGCGACGAGCTGGTCGGTGTCGACGGTGCGCAGCTCCAGGTCGCCCAGATCCAGCAGCGGGCCAGGTTTGCCGCTACCTGCGCGACCTGTCACTGGTATCGCATTGATCATGTTGAGCGTGACCTGGTCGGGCGTGACCTCGACGGTGAGGGTGTGCAGGCCCGGCCGTTGCGGCAGGAGCAGGCGTCCCGCCGGATAGGTGCGTGCCTCGTGCGCCCGCCAGGGAGCGATCGTGCCGCGCAGCTGCCAGCAGCTGGGTGCGTCGGGCGCGCGCGGTGGGGACATGTTGCTGAGTCCGAACTGGACCACCAGGCCGTCCGCCGCACCGGAGTCGAGCAGGGCTCGCATTCGGGTGACCGTCGGCGAGACCGAGGCCTCCTCCAGCCAGGTGAGCCCGGCGCCCGAGGGCACGACGAACTGGTAGAGGGTGGACAGCCTCAGCAGCGGTGCCAGGTGGTGGTCGCCGACCTCCAGGACGTGGTTGAAGTTGTGCCACCGCGGCGGTTGCAGCCCGGTCACCTCCCCGGCGAGCAGGTAGCCCACGTCGTGGGAGCGGCCCGCACGGCCCACGCAGAACCGGCCGACCATCAGGGCGGTGGTCCAGTTCGAGGAGGGATCGACATCGAACACCCTGGCCCGGTTGACCGTGGTGGCCAGGTACGGGTTGTAGTGCCCCCACATGTCGACGCTGCGCCCGACCACCGGGTCCGTGAGGTCGACGGTGTTCTCCTCGACCTCGCCGCTGACGATCTTCGCGTCGATCGAGAAGTGCCCGTTACCGCCGAAGCACCAGCCCCTGGCGGCAGTGAACACGCGGTGCTGGGACGCCTGGCCGGACGCGTCGAAGTGCGGGCCGAGCAGGTCCAGGTACTCGTGGTACTCCCCAGCCGGGCGGTGCACGGGGAACGGTCCGTCCTTGGTCAGTGCGGTGTTGGTGGCCAGGTCGACCAGGCCGTTGCGTGCCCCGGTCGGCAGTTGGGTCGTCGCCGTGCCCGCGAAGTGCAGGCGCGGCAGGTCGAACACGCTCATCGGCACGCCGCCTTCGCGCCGGCGACACCGCTCAACTGCTTCGTCCGGGACTCGTGGAGTTGGATCTCGTGCACGGCGTTGACCGCCGATTCGATCGCCCCCTCGAGCCACGCCGTGGTCGAGGAACAGTGCTCTCCGGCGAAGAACAGGCGGTGCTCGGGGCAGGCCGCCAGGCGGCGTTCCTCCTCGCAGGCCGCAGTGTCCTTCCCCCAGCGCACGCAGGCGGCACCCTCACTCCACCAGCGCCGTCCCCAGGTCAGGCTCACCGCGTCGAGGATCATGCCGGGGCGCAGCACCTCCGGGTGCATCTTGCTCAGTTCCTGGAGAACAACGGCGTGCCGGACGGCCGCCGGCAGGTGGCCGAGCGCGTCGGCATCGGCGCCGATGGTGTAGCTGGCCAGCAACGCCGCACCACTGTCGGGGGCACCCTCGACGGCGGGGTAGTAGGTCTGCCGGAGGCGTCCGCCGCAGAACGAGGCACCCCCGGTGATCCCGTCGCGTTCCCAGAAGGGCTCCCGGCAGAGAAACGCGATCTTCGTCGCCGACCAGTACTGCGCTTCGCGGATCACGGCCATCTTGGCTTCGCTGAGGCCGTTGAGCCACAGCCTGCGCAGCACGGAGAACGGGATGGTGCACAGCACGTAGTCGCAGCGCCGGGCGCGCACGTGATCGCCGTACCGGATGTCCACCGCCACGTGGTCCTCGCGGGCGTCCAGGCCGACCACTTCCTGGCCGCAGGTGATGGGGCCCTGTATCCGCTCGGCGAGTCGTCGGACGATCTGGTCCATCCCGCCCTCGAGCCGGACGAGTTCGGAACTCGTCTCGCTGAGCACGTCGTCCAGGAAACGGGTGAGGCGTCCGTCGCGGCCGGAGCGGACCTCGGGGTGCAGCGCGAAGAAAGCATGCAGGTCTACCTGGTCCCTCGCGCTGCCCCGGAGAAACGGGGCCAGATCGAACCGGTTGACCAGGTCGAGCAGTTCGATGCTGAAGTCGTCGCGAAGGTCCGCGCGGAAGTCGGCTGGCGCGATGGCGTTGCCGATCGCGGTCAGCCAGGCACCGAACAGAACGGCCTCGTCACTGTACTTCCGGGCGGGCAGGGTCTGGCGGAAATCGGCGACGAGGACCTTCGCGGCCTCGTGGACGCGGAGGTGGCCCGCACTGGTGGCACAGTAGGAGGTTGCCTCGGAAAACAGCGTCCTGAAGTCTCGTATCTTGTCTGCCAGTCCGAGTTCGTTGATGTAGTGCATGGTGCGCCGGTGCTTGACCGGAATACGCATGGCTCCGAGTTCGACGAGTGGGGCGCCGGGACCGCAGTGAAAGCGGTGGGTGTGGATCCGGCCACCGATCTGGCTACTTCCCTCGAGAATCTCGACGAGATGTCCACGCCGTTCCAGTTCGTAGGCTGCCACCAGGCCGGCCAGACCGGCACCGAGAATGGTGATCCTCTTGGCGCCTCCTGCCTCGGTGGCCCTCGCCGGCCCCAGCGGGCCGACGGGCGGCTGCGGGGCTCTCGAACAGTCCTCGGCGTATGTGTTCCGCATTGCGATATACCCCCACAATACAACTGCGTTGACAAACGAATGGTCAGTGTGTGCATCAGAAATTCCTCCCCCAGAGGTGTGCAACACAGTGACGTCCCGGTGTGGCGGCGAGCGTGGCCAGAAGCGGTGGGCATTCCAAGTCCGAAAAGCGCTTACCGCTTCGGTGGCAGCCAGGAACCCGGGGATGGGTGAGACGTGCCTGGAAAGAATCAGGTCAACTTCGGATCATTCGTTTCGCCCCCTCTGTTCGCTTCGGCGCAGGTCGCGCTCAAAGTAGCGAAAGCTGGAATGATGAATAGGCAATTACCCTAACTATGCTGCTGGGGAAGTTCAAGTTCAACCGGTGGCGTCTTGGCGTCGCTGTCGTTTTTCGGGCATCTCGCCATGGTGGTGATTTTTGCTAACCCCAAGTCGGGCCTGTGTCAAGCTCGCTCGGTCGTCGATCGTCCTGGAGGGGCGCCTCGGGGGCCTATTTCGGGCTAGCTGCGCTGTTCCTTCAGAGGGGTTTGTGCCTCGTTCGGTTGCACTGCAATCGTGCATTTACGACTTGGCGACGAGAATCGGGCACCGCGCGTGGTGCGGGGTGCCCTTGGAGACGGCGCTGGTTGTGGTGGGACAGATACCACCTTGGCACCGTGCACGGCTGCCGTGCGGCTTCAGTAGTGCCACACCAGGCGAACCGGGGTGTTTTCGACACTGCCATTCCAACGTCGCGCATCGAAAGATCGAAACTTTTGTCCTCTACGGACTGCGCGGACTCACGGTGACTGGCGCAGTTGGCCGAGGCCGGTGCTGTCGACCGGCTCAAGGCATACGACCGCTTGCTGCCGGTCGCATTCGGCGGCGGACTCACCGGGAATGCGGCTGTGTTCGTGGTGCCCGACTTCGGGTACTCGGCCGGGGGTAGCTGTATCGAAACCTGAACCGATGCGGTCGGGTTCACGGTGTCATCGAGGTCACCGAGTGATTGCGGGGGTGGTCCGGCCACTCGACACTGAATGACCTGCCTGGCGCCTACGCAGAGGAGACCTCAGGATGCCCAAGTTCGTCTATGCCTTCGCGGAAGCCAACAAGGACATGAAGGACCTGTTGGGGGGCAAGGGAGCGAATCTGGGGGAGATGACCAGGCTGGGCCTGCCGGTGCCGCCTGGCTTCACGATCACTACTGAGGCGTGCCTGGCCTACCTGGCGACCGGGCGTGAGCCTGACGGGCTGGCCGAGGAGGTGTCCGAGCAGCTGGCCAAGCTGGAACAGGCGATGGGCAAACGGCTCGGCGACACCGAGGACCCGTTGCTGGTGTCGGTGCGCAGCGGGGCCAAGCACTCCATGCCCGGCATGATGGAGACGGTCCTCAACGTCGGTCTCAACGACGAGTCGGTGCACGGCCTGGCCGTACAGGCCGGTGACGAGCGGTTCGCCTACGACTCCTACCGCAGGCTGATCCAGATGTTCGGCAAGACCGTGCTGGGCGTCGACGGCGAGCACTTCGAGGACGTGCTGGAGGCGGCCAAACAGGCCAAGGGCGTCACCAGCGACCTCGACCTGGACGCCAAGGACCTGCGTGAACTCGTACAGGTCTACAAGGACATCGTCGTGGAGCACGCCGGGCAGCCGTTTCCACAGGACCCGCGCGAACAGATGGAGTTGGCGACGCGGGCGGTGTTCGACTCGTGGAACACCCCGCGCGCGGTCATCTACCGCCGCCAGGAACGAATCCCGTCGAATCTGGGAACGGCGGTGAACATCGTCGCGATGGTCTTCGGCAACCTGGGGATGGATTCCGGCACTGGCGTCGCGTTCACCCGAGACCCGGCCAGTGGTGCGCAGGGCATCTACGGCGACTACCTCCAGAACGCGCAGGGCGAGGACGTGGTGGCCGGCATTCGCAACACGGTGCCGCTGCGTGAGCTGGAACGGATCGACAAGCGTTCCTACAACGAGTTGTTGCATATCATGCAAACACTGGAGGAGCACTACCGCGATCTGTGCGACATCGAGTTCACCATTGAGCGCGGCAAGCTGTGGATGTTGCAGACCAGGGTCGGTAAGCGCACGGCGGCCGCGGCCTTCCGTATCGCGACCCAGCTGGTGGACCAGGGCCTGATCGACATGACCGAGGCGATGTCTCGGGTCAATGGCGCGCAGTTGGCGCAACTGATGTTCCCGCGTTTCGACGAGAAGGCGGAGCGCCACAAGATCGCCCAGGGGATGAACGCCTCACCCGGCGCGGCCGTGGGCAAGGTCGTGTTCGACTCCTACACCGCCGTCAAGTGGTCCCGTTCCGGTGAGCAGGTGATCCTGGTCCGCCGCGAGACCAACCCGGACGACCTGAACGGAATGATCGCCGCCGCGGGCATTCTGACCAGCCGTGGCGGCAAGACCTCGCACGCGGCGGTGGTCGCCCGCGGCATGGGCAAGACCTGCGTCTGCGGGGCGGAGACCCTCGACGTGGACACCAAGCAGCGCGTGCTGCACGCCCCGCACGGCATCGAGGTGCACGAGGGCGACGTGATCTCCGTCGACGGCGGCACCGGCGAGGTGTTCCTCGGCGAGGTGCCCGTGGTCGACTCGCCGATCGTCCGCTACTTCGAGGGCGAGCTGGATCCCGCGGACGAGGAGGCCGACGACCTGGTCAAGGCCGTTGACCGGATCATGCGGCACGCCGACGGCGTGCGCCGGATGGCCATCCGCACCAACGCGGACACGCCGGAGGACGCGGCGCGGGCACGTCGGTTCGGGGCGCAGGGCATCGGCCTGTGCCGCACTGAGCACATGTTCCTCGGTGAACGCCGCGCGCTTGTCGAACAGCTCATCCTCGCCGACACCGACCAGGCGCGCGAACGGCAGCTGGCCGAGCTGCTTCCGTTGCAGCGCGCGGATTTCATCCAGCTGCTCCGGGAGATGGACGGGCTGCCGGTGACGATTCGGCTGCTCGACCCGCCGCTGCACGAGTTCCTGCCCGACATCACTGAGCTGTCGGTGCGGGTGGCGGTCGCCGAGGCGCGTGGCGAGCAGCGCGAGGGCGATCTGCGGCTGTTGCAGGCCGTGCACCGGCTGCACGAGCAGAACCCGATGCTGGGCCTGCGCGGCGTGCGCCTCGGTGTGGTCATCCCCGGCCTGTTCCAGATGCAGGCCCGCGCGATCCTGGAGGCCGCGGCGGAGCACACGAAGACGGGTGGCGTGCCGCGGGTGGAGATCATGGTGCCGCTGGTGGCGAACGTGCAGGAGTTCGAGACCGTCAAGCAGGACATCATCCAGGTGGCGCGGGAGGTTCGGGCCGCGGAGTCGGTGCACCTGGAGTTCCTGATCGGCACGATGATCGAGTTGCCGCGCGCCGCGCTGACCGCGGACCAGATCGCGGAGGCCGCCGAGTTCTTCTCCTTCGGTACCAACGATCTCACCCAGACCACGTGGGGCTTCTCCCGTGACGACGTGGAGGCCGCGTTCTTCTCGGCGTACCTGGAGAAGGGCATCTTCGGGGTCAGCCCGTTCGAGTCGCTGGACCGGGAGGGCGTCGGCGAGCTCGTGCGGATCGCCGTGGGCAAGGGGCGCTCGCAGCGGCCGGGGCTGAAGCTGGGCGTCTGCGGCGAGCACGGCGGTGACGCCGACAGCGTGCACTTCTTCAACGCGGTCGGCCTGGACTACGTGTCCTGCTCGCCGTTCCGCGTGCCGGTGGCGCGGCTGGAAGCTGGGCGCGCGACCTCAGCCGGGCGGAAGTAGGGGTTCCCGCGGTAGCTGGGATCGGGCCGGCGGCAACAGGCCGCCGGCCCGGCCGTGCCGGTTCGGCGAAGCGGGAAGAGTGACCATGATCACTCGTTTCCCGGCTGGACACGCGGTCTTTGTGCGACCTTGAATTTGCTTCGTCAAGCGCTGTCCTTTGAGCCGCCGCCGCGTCATGAGGGAGAGTGCATGAGGCTGAGAACGTCCAGAACGCGGTTAGTGGTACTGGGACTGCTCGCGTCGTTGATGATCGGAGGCGCATCACAGGCGTACGCCGCCGAGGGGCCGGTCGGTGGCGAGGACGCCGTGCTCGACGCGACCGGGACGCCGGCCGGTGGCTGGGCGGCCGTCGGGCCCAACAGCGTCGGCGGGCTGCTCGGCGTGTCCACCTCGCCGACCAAGCTCGCGTTGATGCAGCCGGCGCCGCCCGCACTGTGGGTGTCCGATGATCGGGGGCGCAACTGGGAGGCGCGCCGCACGCTGCCAGAAGAGGTTGACGGGGGCACGGCGACCGGCTTCTTCGTCAACCCCGCCAACCCGGACCGGATGCTGGTCTCGGTCAACAGCCGGGTGCCCGGTTCGATGACCGACTGGATCGGCCGCCTGCTGAGCACCCGGGACCGGGGCCGCAGCTGGCAGGTCGTACGGGAGTGGCAACCCGGCGGGGCTTTCCAGTTCGTGGCCGACCGCACCGGCCGCACGCTCGCCGTGCTCGGGCTGGACGCGCTCAGCATGAGCACCGACGGCGGCGCGACCTGGCGCGACATCCAGCGGGAGTGGCCGCGCGGCCAGTTCGCGCTGCCGATGGGAGCGCACCGGTTGGCACTGGTGGGCGATGACGTCCTCACCACGACGGTCTCGCCCGAGTTCGCGCTGTGGGCGGTGCGCGGCGCGACCGGTGCCACGCCGCGCTCCGAGCGGGTCTACCAGCCCCAGGACGGCGAGTTGGGGGAGTTGGCCGTCAACGGCCGCCAGCTCGTGGTGACCGTCGGCGATCAGCTGCGCGGCTCGTTCGACGGCGGCCGCAGCTGGCAGCTGCTGCGCACCGATCCGGACGGCAAGCCCCTGCGGGGCCTGACCGTCGTTGGCGGCCGGCTGTACGCGGGCACCTACGACAACCTGGACGTCAGTGCCGACGAGGGGCGCAGCTGGTCGCGGAGCCTGGTTCCGGCGGCGGGCGAGGGCACGAGCGACATCGCTGAGCTGCCAGGGGAGAACGGCGGTCCGGCCACCACCCTGGTCTCCGCCGTCTACCGGGGCGTCTACGCGATCGACGGCGGGAACGGCTACCGGTCGCTCGGCGTGCCTGGCGAGACGATCGCCAGCCTGACCACGGCTGGCGGCAACCGGGGGCAGCAGCTGCTGGCCGCCGGGGTGCAGGACGTCTTCCGCGCCGCGCTGCCACGCGAGCAGGTCACGCCGCGCACCCGGATCTGGGAGCGGCAGACCACGACCAGCCTCCAGGAGAGCCCGGCATTGTCGGTGTCGCCGAAGCGGTCGGAGGTCGTGTGGAAGGCCGCGCGCAACGGGTTCTCCACCGATGTCTCGCGGAGCGCGGACTCGGGCGGGAACTGGCAGCTGGTGGGCGTGCACCTGCCTGGCACCCCGTGGACGGTGCTGGCGCATCCTGCCGACCCTGACCGGATTCTCGTACCGGCCTTCACCGAGAACGGCGAGGCACTCCACCTGAGCGCGGATTCGGGGCGGACCTGGCGGACGGTGCCGCTGCCGGTGGGCCTGTCCACGCTGGCTGGCGATCCGCGCGACCCGTTGCGGGTGTGGGGCGGCAACTCGAGCGGGGGCCTGTGGCGCTCCGAGGACGGTGGCCTGACCTGGAAGCAGGTCGCTGAGGACCCCGTCAGCGCGATCGCCGTGGACCCCAGGCATCCGGAGCGGATCGTCGTCGGCGGCGCTGGACTGTTGCGCAGCACGGATGGCGGGCGCACGTTCACCCGGGTGCGCGATGGTGCCGGTCCGCAGGAGGTGCGGCAGGTGCTCGTGAACCCGCGTGACTCGCGGGTCTGGTACGCGGCCAGGAGCACCGGCGACGGCGTCGGGGTGCTGCGGAGCACCGACGCGGGCCGGACCTGGTCGCCGCTGCCCGGCCGGATCGCGGACAGCAGGGTGCTGTCGCTGGCGATCAGCGAGGACGGCCAGTGGCTGTTCGCGGGCACGCTCCAGTCCGGCGTGTACCGCCTGCGGCTGCGGTAGTCCGTCAGGAAATCCCGGCGTGCCCCCGAACTCGGTGGAGTTCGGGGGCACGCCGCTGCCTCCCGAGGACCGTTCTAGTGGCTCGCCGGCGACCACCCAGCCACGCCCGCCGACGCGGGCCGTGTCGTGAAAGTGCCGTTCAGGACACTGGATGTCTCGAACGGCACTTTCATGACACCGCAGCCTCGGCCCGGACCGGATACCAGGTCAACGATGCGCGACGCGCCACTAGATCTTCGCCACCGCCATGCCCAGGTTCGCGCAGGTCTGCTCGTCGCCCGGGAACACGCCGACGCTGCCCTCCTCGGCGTCGACGGCGTGGGAGTTCAGCACGCAGGCCACCAGTGCGGGCGCGGAGCGCTGCTGCTGGCCGCTGCTGGCGGGGAACCAGTCGTAGTAGTTCTTCTCCCACGCCTGGCGGCAGATGTTCATGATGTGACCGGTCACCTCGCCCCTGCCGTCGATGTGCCCGTTGATTCCCACGGCGACGTGCTGGTTGGTGGCATCGGTGGGAATCGTGATGTCGGCGGTCCGGTAGCAGTAGGCCATTGTCTTCTGCGAGGGGGCCGCGGTGCTGATCACCGGCTTCGGGACGGTGGTCGAGGTTCCCGGGCTGGCCGGGGTGACCTGCGCGGGTGAGGTGTCGTGGCCGTTCACGACCACCACGCCCCCGGCGACGAGGGCGACCGCGGCCATGGTGGTGGCCAGCGGGATGATCTGGCGACGACGCCGAAGCGCGCGTCGCCCCTGCGCCTCGACCGCCTCGAGGTCGACCGTCATGGGGGGCTCGTCCTCGCCAAGGGCCTGCCGCAGCAGCGACTTCTCCGACATCATCGCCCATCTCCCTGCGTGCCGAGCTGTGCGAACCTCGCGGATTCGGGAAGGAAGGAACGCAGCGTGGTCAGGCCACGGGTGGTCTGCGACTTCACCGTGCCCTCGCTGATCCTCAACGCGGACGCGGTCTGCGCCACGGTGAGATCGCAGTAGAATCGCAGCGCCAGGACCGCCCGTTGACGCGGTGGCACCTTGCTCAAGGCCTCCCGCACGTCCACGTGGTCGTCCACGGGAACACCACCGGCAGGGGCGTCCGGGGGTTCGGAGAGCACCTCCGCCCGTCGATGCGCGCGGCGCGACTCGTCGATGGCCACCCGCACGATGACCTTTCTGGCATAGGCGTCGAGGCCTTCGGGGTCGATGCGGTGCCAGTGCCGGTACAGGCGAAGCAGGCTCATCTGGAGGATGTCGTCGGCGTGCGTCCAATCGCCGCAGATCAGGAACGCGATACGCCGCCAGTCCCGAGCCCGCCGTCGCACTGTTGGCGTGAACGCCTCACGGTCAGCCACTGGCGCCCCTTTCTGTCACGCCTGTCCATACGGGCGCGCCCCTGGCGAAGGTTGCATCCTCCGCTGCGAGATCGTGCGCTGTCCCGGTGCGGACAGTGCGAGCCGCTATTCCTTGATGCCGATCGCCTCCACCGGACGCAGCCGCAGCGCGATCCGCGCGGGTACCTCGGTCGCCAGCAAGGCCATCACCGCGACCACGCCGACCAGCCCGCCGTAGAGCTCGGGTGGCGCGTACGGCATGGGCGAGCCGGTCAGCCCGAGGCTGATCGGGATCAGCGTGGCGGCGGCGACCGCGGTGCCCAGCACCACCGAGGAGACCACCACGAGCGCGCTCTCCCACCGGGTTGTGCGCAGGATCTGGCCACGAGTGGCGCCGACCAGCCGCAGCAGCGCGAACTCCCGGGTCCGCGCGCTGGTCGCCATCACCAGTGTGTTCACCACGGCGATCCCGGTGTAGAGCAGGATCATGCCGACCACCAGCAGGTTGAGCCACGCGTTGGCGCGTAGCTGGTCGGTGCTGGCGGCCCGCACCGCGGCCCCGTCGGTCACCGACAGCGCGGGGAACCGCTGCGTGAGCACACCCAACGCGGACCGGTCCGCGCGTACCAACACCTGGTCGTCGCGTTCGCGAGTGGTGTGGCCGGCCACCAGCGTCCGGTCCAGCACCGCCTTGCCCAGTCCCAGTTCCCGGTCGAAGGTGCACACCAGCCGCAGTTGCACCGGGCTGCCGTCGCCCAGGCGCAACCGGACCTGATCGCCGACGTGGACTCCCATGTCCTCGGCGGTCTGCCGGGACAGCGCGATGTCCTTGCCCCGCACCTGGCTCAGGCTGCCCTGCTGCTGGCCAAGGTCCAGGGTCCGGCCCGGGTCGCCGGGGCTGATCGCGATCGCACTGACCACCTCGGCGCCGACCTCCTCGCCGAACCGCCATTCCCGGATCACCTCGGTCTGCCGCAGCGCCGTGGCCGATGAGACGCCGGGTACCTTGCCGATCTCGCCGACCACCGAGGTCGGCACACCCTCCGGCGCGGTGAGCACGTAGTCGGCGGTGATGCTGGCCTTCGCGTTCTGCTCGGTCGCGTGCAACTGCGTGGTCTGCACGAACACCGCCACGCAGCCGAAGCCGATCGCCAACACCAGCGGCGTGATCGATCCGGCCAGTCGGATCGCGTTGGTCACGCTGTTCGCGCTGGCCAGATAGCCGCCGACGCGGAACCGGCGCATCACCGGAGCGCTCACCAGACCGACCAGCTTGGCCACGACCGGACCGAGTACGGCGACCGCGACGATCAGCAGCAACACCACTCCGCTGGCGGCCCCGGCGCTCGCGGTGCCACGAAGCGAACTGGACACCACGAGCAGTGCGGCGCTGGCGGCCAGCAGCACCAACCCGGTGATCAGCCGGCCCCTGCCGATCAGCGTGCGCTGTACGGCAGCCTCACCCAGCGCCTCGGTGGGCCGCGTCCTGGCCGCCCGGCGAGCCGCGCTCAGACCAGCCACTACGGCGGCGAGCACGAGCGAGGCCACCGCGGCCAAGGCCGGCAACGGACCGGTGATCAGCCGAACCTCCGGGGACACGAGGTGGCTGTCGACGAACACCGTCAACAGCCACTGCGCGACCGGGAACCCGGGCAGGCAGCCCAGAACCGAGGCGAGCAGGCCCAGTACGAGCGCCTCACCACCCACCAACCGACGCAACTGCTGAGGGGTCGTGCCGATCGCGCGCAGCAACGCCATCTCGCGCTGCCGTTGCTGCACCGACAGGGCCAGCGTGCTGGACACCACGAACAGCGCCACCATCAGCGCGATGCCGCCGAACGAGGCCGACAACCCGATCAACGCCACCAGCGAGTTGCCATCGGAGAGGAACTCCACAGCACCCCGGTCGGTGCCGGTGCGCGTGACGATTCCGCGCTCGGGCAACGCCTGGGAGATCCGGTCGGCCAACGAGTCCGGCGCGGTCCCTGGCTCGGCGATCACCCCGAAGGCGTCCACCCGCCCACCGGTACCGGCCAACTCGGTGGCCCGCTGCGGCGTGAAGAACAGCGCGGACTGCTTGGCCAGCTCCCCGCCGACCGGCTCGACAATCCCGGTCACCCGGTACGCCACCGGATCCGCGTTGACCTGCAAGGCAATCCGGTCACCCGCGTGCACGCCCGCACGATCGGCCAGGCTGGCGTCCAGCACCACCTCGTCGGCCTGCTGCGGGGCGTGGCCGGCGCGCAGCGTGAACGGAGTCAGCCGCGCGCTGTCCCAGCCGTGACCCAGCACCGGTGGACCGGCCACGGGCGCGGGCATGGTGACCGGGAACGACACGTCGGGTACGACCGTGCGCACGCCAGGCACGGCGCCGATCCGGCCGGCCAGCCCGGCGTCCAGCCGAACCCGCTCCCGCAGTTGCCTGGTGGGCGGATCTGGCCTGCTGGGCTGGCTCGCCAGTCGTTGCGGGACGTAGGACTGGGCACCGGCGACCACCACGTCCGCCGACCGGTACCGCTCGGCGGGCACTCCGCCCGCGATGCCGGTCTGCAGCAGCACGCCGCACGCGGTGATCAACGTGGCGGCCACCAGCAGCGTGCCGAAGGCCGCGACGAACGCGCCCTTGCGTGCCCGCAGCGTCTTCAACGCCAGGATCAGCATCGCGCGGCCCGCCGATCGTCCAGGTGCGTCATCCGCGCCGCCACCTCGGCCGGGGTCGGCCGGTCGAGGTGGCCGACCAGTTGGCCGTCGGCCAGGAACAGCACCCGGTCGGCGTGCGCGGCGGCGACGGGATCGTGCGTCACCATGATCACGGTCTGCCGGTGCTGGTCGACGACTGCTCGCAGCAGCGCCAGCACCTCCGCGCCGGTCCTGGTGTCGAGCGCGCCGGTGGGCTCGTCGCCGAAGACGACGTCGGGACGGGTCACCAGGGCCCTCGCGATGGCCACCCGCTGCTGCTGGCCACCGGAGAGCTCGCCCGGCCGGTGGTGCAGCCGGTCGGCCAGCCCGACCTCGGCCACGACCTGGTCGAACCAGGCCCGGTCCGCGCGCGTGCCCGCCAGCCTCGGCGGCAGCAGGATGTTGTCCCGCACACTCAGCGACCCGATCAGGTTGAACGCCTGGAACACGAACCCGATCCGCTGCCTGCGCAGCTCGGTGAGCCTGCGTTCGCCCAGGGTCGCGAGATCGACCTCGCCGAGCATGACCGATCCGGAGCCGGGCCGGTCCAGCCCGGCGGCGCAGTGCAGGAAGGTGCTCTTTCCGGAGCCGGACGGTCCCATTACGGCGGTGAATGTTCCCGCAGGGAAGACGTACGACACGTTGCGCAACGCGTGCACCGCGTTGTCGCCCTTCCCGTACGTCTTGCTGACCTGAGCCAAGCGAATCACGCGAATCTCCCGAGGTTTCTCAATTGCCATCGGAAGATTAGGGTGAAATCGGCCCGGGGACATTGAGGGTGCCCTTTGTTTCGGGGGTGGGGCTACCCCCACCCCGGCCGGGCCTGCTGGCCTGATGGCATCGGGGCGCACGACCGGGGATGCTTGGCGCCATGTTGCTCCAGGCGCGCCGTGACCTCGTCTACCTGCTGCCGACACTGGCCATCTCGCTGGCAAGCTTCACCGTGTTGATCGCGTGCGTGATGACCAGTGTGCCGCTGGCCATCGTGTGGGTCGGGGTGCCGCTGCTCGCCGTGGCGCTGGGCCTGGCCAAGTGGTTCGCGGATGTGGAACGGCGCAGGGTGCGCGTGCTGACCGGGCTGGACCTGCCGCCCGTCTACTACCGTCCCACCGGGGGCGGCACCTTGCCCAGCCTGTTGGTCATGCTGCGGGATCCGCAGCGCTGGCGTGATCTCGCGCACGGAATGCTGGTCATGCCGCTTTCCATGATCACCTGGATCCTGGCCATATTCTGGGCCGCGATCGGGGTGACCGGCACGCTGTATCCGCTCTACGGCTGGGCCATGCCCCGGTATCCGGGCAGTATCGGCGTCAATGATCTGATCGGTTTCCACGGATATCCCGCCGCGGCAGTGGCGAACCTCCTGATTGGAATCGTGTTCCTGGCCACCGGCATTCCTGTGTGGCGGGGGTTGGCAGGCGTCCACGCGGCGTTCGCCCGGGTCCTGTTGACCAACGAGAAGGCCGCGCTACGGGCCAGGGCCGAGCACCTGTCCGCCAGCCGTACCGCCGCGGTGCAGGCCGAGGCGCAGACGCTGCGCCGGGTGGAGCGGGACATCCACGACGGGCCGCAGCAGCGACTGGTCCGGTTGACCATGGATCTGGAGTCGGTGCGCAGGCGGCTGGACGACAACCCCGACGCGGCGCGCGGCCTGGTGGACGAGGCGCTGACCCAAAGCCGCGAAGCCCTGTCCGAGCTGCGCGCGGTGTCCAGGGGCATCGCGCCGCCGATCCTGGCCGACCGCGGCCTCGGCCCCGCGCTGGCCGCGGCCGCGGCCCGATGCCCGGTCGACACCACGGTGGAGTGCGAACTGCCCGAGGGCCGGCGGCTGCCCGAGGCGGTGGAGAACGCGGCCTACTTCGTGGTGAGCGAGGCGTTGACCAACGTGGCCAAGCACGCCGGCGCCAGCAGGTGTGCGGTGACGGTGACGGCGGAGGCCAGCACGCTGTGGCTGCGGGTGACCGATGACGGAGTTGGCGGTGCCCACCTGGGCAAGGGACACGGCTTGGCCGGGTTGGTGGACCGGCTCGCCGCGGTGGACGGCCGGCTGGACGTGCACAGCCCGACCGGCGGTCCGACGGTGCTGACGGCCGAGATCCCCGTCAACCAGTAGCATCCGGTGCGTGCGTGTGGTGCTTGCCGAGGATTCGATGTTGTTGCGTGAGGGCCTGGTGCGGTTGCTCGACGAGGCCGGTGCCACCGTGGTGGAGGCGGTTGAGGACGGGGAGCAACTGGTCCGCGCCGTGGTCGAGCACCGGCCGGACGTGGCGGTCACCGACGTGCGGATGCCGCCGTCGTTCCGCGACGAGGGGCTGCGCGCGGCGATCGAGGCGCGGCAGCGGGTGCCGGGCACGGCGGTGCTGGTGCTGTCCCAGTACGTGGAGGAGTCCTACGCCTCCGACCTGCTGGCCGAGGCGGGGAACCCGGCCTCCGGCGGGGTCGGCTACCTGCTCAAGGACCGGATCTCCAAGCTGGAGGAGCTGTCCGACGCCCTGCACCGGGTGGCAGCGGGCGGCACGGTGCTCGACCCCGAGGTGGTCGCCGGGCTGTTCGCGCGTCGCCGGCGCGATCCGCTCGACGGGCTGACGCCGAGGGAGCGGGAGGTGCTGGGCACCATGGCCGAGGGCCGCACCAACGGCGCGATCAGCAAGCGGCTGGTGATCAGCGAGGGGGCCGTGGAGAAGCACATCTCCTCGATCTTCGCCAAGCTGAACCTGCCGCCGTCCGAGGACGACCACCGCCGCGTGCTCGCCGTCGTCGCCTGGCTCAAGTCCTGATCGCCAGCCAAGAGGCCGGCTCGCGCCGCCTGACCGGTCATGCCTGCTGGCTCCGCTCGCGCGCGGTCGCCAGGGTCTCCGCGGCGGTGGCGGTCGCCGGGTGCCCGGTGCCGAGCACCCGTTCGCAGTCGGCGAGCACCGCCTCGTGCAGGGCCATCGCGCGGTCCCATTCCCCGACCGAACCACAGGCCACCGCGAGGTTGGTGCGCGACACGATCGTGTCCGGGTGCTCGGCGCCCAGCACCCGCGTGCGGTCGGCGACCAGCAGCTCCAGTTCGTCCAGCGCGCTGGCCCACCCGTGGATCTGCGCCTTGGCGCAGACCAGGTTGTTGCGCGCCAGGAGGGTGAAGTGGTGGTCGGGCCCGAGCAGGCGTGTGCAGTCGGCGAGCACCTGCTCGTACATCCCGAGGGCCTGGTCCAGTCGGCCCGCCGACTCGTAGGCGTAGGCCAGCGCGTTGCGGGAGCCCACCGTGTCCACGTCGTCGGGGCCCAGGACGCGTTCGCAGTCGGCGAGGGTGCTCTCCAGCAACGGGATCGCCCGGTCGAGGTCGCCCAGTGCCTCGTAGACAGCGGCCAGGTTGTTGCGGGAGGTCAGGGTGTCGCGGTGGTCGGGGCCCAGCACCCGCTCGCGGTCGGCCAGCACGTCGGCGAAGATCTCGGCTGCGCGTGCCCCCTCCCCGTTCGCCTCCAGCAGGAACGCCAGGTTGCTCCGGCAGGTCAGGGTGTCGGGGTGGTCGTGCCCCAACAGCCGCTCGGTGGCCGCCAGCGCGCGGCGCGCGTACCGCTCCGGCAGGTCCGGCCTGCCCTGGAAGCCCAGGAACGCCGAGGTGTGGTTGAGCAGGTTCGCGGTGGTGAGGGTGTCCTCGGCGGCCTCGGTGCGGTCGGCCAGCGCCTGGATGTGCGGTAGCAGTGGCTGGAGCACCGGCACCGCTGACGGTGCCCTGGGGTCGGTGGCCTGCACGGTCTCGGACAACAGGCGGGTGGCCTGCTCGCGGGCGGCGTGTATGTCCGCGCGACCGCGGTGGGGGTCGGCCGGGTCCGGGGTGCGGGTCACCGCCTGCACTAGCCGGTGCACGCTCACCGCGGTTCCGGTGGCAGTGATCATGCTGTACGCGTGCAGCCGCCCGACCGCCCGCCGCACGGTGAGGTCCTCGTCCATGCCGTCCAGCAGCGGCCGCGGTACGAGTTCCGGCGCCATCCACGCCAGCACCCGCAGGACCTCCACCGCCAGGGGAGTGCTGGCCAGCCGGTCCATGCTCACCCGCCAGACCCGTGCCATGGTCGGCTCCACCCAGTCCACCGTCGCCTCCTGGTACACGGCGGCCGGTTGCCGGGTCAGCAGGTCCAGGTAGTCCGTCGCGCTGGTCATGGTCTCGGCGAGGTAGGCACCGGCCTGCCTGACAGCCAGTGGCAGGCAGCCCAGTTCGCCGCACAGCGCCCGTGCCCCGGGCAGGTCGGCACTCGGACCGGCTGTGCTGGTCAACAGGTCCACGGCGTCGTCGTGGCCGAGCACGTCCAGGGGCAGCGCGGCCACGCCCTGCCAGCCGGTCGCGCGGCGGCTGGTGAGCAGCACCCGCCCGGCGGCGATTCCGCCCAGCACAAGCTCGACATCGCCCCGGTCGTTGACGTTGTCCAGCAACAGCAACCACTTGTCGTGCGTGCTCAGCCACCGCAGCGCCTGGCCGGGCAGCACCTGGTGCGGGAGCGTGGCCAGCTGCGGCTGCAACCTGACCGCGAGCTCCGCCAGGCCCGCGGTGATCTCCGCGGCGCTGTCGGCGGCGATCCACCACACGACCTGGTAGTCCACCAGGTGCTCGCGTGCGTAGTGCGCGGCCAGGGTGCTCTTGCCGACACCGCCCAGGCCGTGCACCACGGCCACGGTCACTGGCCCGCTCCCGCGATCGGTCAGCACCGCGTGCAGCCGGTCCACGTCCTCGTCGCGACCGACGAACAGCGCTGGGGACTCCGGCAGGTTGACCAGGCCCACCGGGGCGTCGACCTGCTCCATCGGCGTGATCGTGGGCGGGAGGTGCTGGTGCTGCTCGTTGTGCGTCTGGTCGCCGATGGACACGATGCCGCTGTTGTTCCCGCCGACCTCGACTTCCGCACCCGTCATGCCCTCGGCACCATCCCTCACCCGCCATCAGCGCGACCGTCGTCCGGTGTTACATCGCTGACGGCGCCGCGGCGTAACCACCCCCGCGCGACAAGTTGACCTCGGTCGGGCAGCTGGTACGCATCGCCGTCCACTTGAGACGACCGTGTGAAGGTCCACGACCTGGCTGGTACTCACACCTGGGGCATGACCTGACGCCCACGCTCGGCCGAATGGCCTAACACCAAAGTTGTCAGCGCGGGCCACCTTAGTTGTCGAGCGGTGTGCGGTTTGACCGTCGACACCTAGCGTCGTCCTCGAACGAGCAGCCACAGTGTCGTGGGCCCTGCGTGCCGGAGGCATTCTCGTGCCAGCGGGCGCTTGGGGTGAGCGAGGTAGGGGCTTCATACATGAGAATCTCCAAGGAACAGCGTCGGCAGATCGAGGATCGCATTCGTGCCGCCATCGACATGTTGTTGGCCGGTGACCTGCCCCCTGGGGGCAAGTGCGACGTCAGCACGCTGGCCACGGTGGCCGGAGTCGGTCGAGGTGCGCTGTACACCACCTATCTGCACCTCAAGGAGGAGTTCGAGCACAGGCGTGTCGCGGAGGGAATTGTTCGCGGCGACCCGACGGAGATGCGCATCGCGAGCCTCGAAGCGCAGTTGACGAGCCTGCGCGAGCTGATGGTGGAGCGGGACAACGAGGTGGTCGCGCTCAAGGAGTTCCGCTCCCGTGCGGTGGCAAGGATGATCGCCATGCACGAGAAGATCGTGCGGCTCCAGCGCGGTGGGCTACCCGACCGTCGCTGCCTGCGCGATCAGGCTGGTGCACAGGACCACCACGAAGCCCACTGCGGTGCCCTTGGGCCAGTTCAGCCGACCAGGGCGCTTTCCCCAGTAGCCCCACGCCCCGGCCAGTGGGAACACCGCGGCAAGACAGGGCAGCAGCGCCTCGAGGAGCGCGCCGCCATCGCGCAGCCGCGGCACGACCAGCGCGAGGTCCAGCCCGATCGCGACGAGCGCGAGCAGCAGGGTCCACGCCCCGCTTCCGTGCACACCGAGCACCTGCGGGTACAGGCGTTCTGACTGCTCACCCTGCCGGGTTTTCCGTGCGAGTTCGAAGTGGACGAACACGCAGGCGTACAACACCAACATCCAGGCCAGGTCACCGTTGAGGCGGATGGCACCTGTGCCGGACAAGGACAGGCACAGGTAGGTGTTGAGCAGTGCCTGGATGGGCAGTGCGGCGACCAGGTTGAGCAGGATGTCCTCGCGTACCAAGGGGAACACGGTCTCCGCGGCCCACAGGACCAGTCCGTACGCCAGCACGACCAGCACGGCGCCCGCCGAGAGCGGGGACACCACGGCGTTGAGCGCCAGCAACACGACGGCGATCACCGCCATGGCCGCCCGCAGCTCCCGTGCGGTGATCGCGCCGATGACCAGCGGTCGGTCCGGGTTGTGCAGCACGTCGTAGTCGAAGTCCTTCTGCTCGTCCAGCATGCGCATGAACAGCAGTGCCAACACGACGGTCACCACGCGCACCAGGGTCGCCAACGAGGGCGACCACGCGCCGGAGCCGGCCAGCAGCACGGCCATGCCCTCGAAGGAGACAGTCCACAGTAGACCGTAGGTCAGGTGGGTCCCAGGGGGGAACATCACCACGACGAATCGGGCCAGCCTGCTCATCGAGTTCACCAACAATCCCACCGCCACGTGTTGCGGGCGACCACCTCGGCCACCGGGTTGCGAGGTGCCCGCGAGGGCGGCACGGCCAGGTGGCCGACGACGACCAGCGCCACCTGGGTCACGCGCTCGAACGGGATGCCCAGCAGTTGGGCCACTTCGCGTTCGTAGGCCAGGTGCACCGTGGTCATGGCGGTGCCCAGTCCCCGACTCCGGGCGGCCAGCATGAAGCCCCACAGGGCCGGGTACACCGAGCCGTAGAAGCTGGACAGCTTCGCGGGCGGCGCGTCCGCGGCCACCCGCCCCAGCTGGCAGGCCAGCAGCAGAACAGGGGCCTGGTGCAGCCGGTCGGCCAACGCGCTGGCCGACCGGCCCATGGGTCCCTCCGCCGCCCCGCTGCGCGCCAGGTACTCGCGTGAGGCCAGCCGGTAGTACCCGGCGACCTCCGCCTTCACGGCGGGGTCGTCGAGCACCAGGAACCGCCAGTCCTGGCGGTTGGCGCCGTTCGGCGCGTGGCAGGCGAGTTCGAGGCACTGCTCGATCAGCTCGACATCCACCGGCCGGTCGAAGTCGAGGCCGCGCCGCACGGTGCGAGTCGTGGTCAGCACCTGGTCCAGGTACTCGTTCACCGGGAAGCGACCAGCGCCATCGGCGTGATCTCCGAACCAGTGCCGTCGGCGGTGTCGGGAACGCGCACGAGGCCCACCTCGGCCTCCAGCACAGTGCGACCGGCCTGGACCACCCGCACCGGTACCCGCACCCCGTCCTGGTCGCCGTCCTGCGGCTCGGGCAGGTCGGTGACGCAGTGCGTGGGCAGGTCGAACTCGGCGAACTCGCGGAACCGTGCCGACAGCCGGTCCAGCCGCCAGCCCGGGCCCAGCGAGGCCAACGCGAGCTGGCGGCACGCCTCCACCTCCAGCATGCCGGGCAGGTGGTCGAGCGGGTGGTCGAACAGGCTGGGGTGGGTGGTGTCGGCGATCAGCGCCGCGCGATGCCCGCCCCGATCGTCCCGCACTGGCCGGGAGATCACCACGTTCAGCGGCACCCGGCGGTTGACCAGTTCCGCCGGGGCCCGTCGCGCCGCCGGGCACGCGGTGGGCCTCGCGCCGAGCCCAAGATCCTCCCTCGACCTGGTGCGCAGCGCGTCGTGCTCCCGCGCGGTGATCCAGGAGGCGCTGAGCTCGCACTCGACGGCGACACGGCCGTCGATCACCACCTGGTAGCCCACCCGCATCCCGGTCAGCGCCCGGTCGCGGTTGCGGAACTGCCGCTGCACGCGCACGTGCAGCACCGCCTCGGTGGGCGTCTCGCCGATGGCCAGCAGGTCGGAGTCGACCACCCGCACGGCCACGTCGCGCAGGATGAAGTTGCGGTCCAGCGGCACGTCGTGGAACAGGTGCACGACCACGTAGGTCGACTGGCGGCACGCCTCCAGGAAGAACATCGGGTCGTAGCGCCCGGTGGTGTGCAACGCATCGCCGTACATGCCGTGGTGGCGCGGCACCTGCACCCCGATCCGGTACTCGCCCTCAGCCGCCGCCACGGCGCCGGTCACGAACACCTCGGCGACCGCGACCCGGTGCACAAGGGCCTTGTCCATGGTGCGGGAGAAGTCCATCTTCGTCATCGTCCGTCCTTCCGGTCAGTGCCCGGCCACGATCGGGAGCCAGTCCGCCGCCGTCACCGCGGCGATCACCGGCTGGTAGGTCCTGTCCTTCATCGGGAACACGCTCGCCCCCACGACGGTGACGTCCCATGGGTCCAGCGCCAGCTCGTGCCGCCACGCCGCCGACAGCAGCTCGCGCAGCCCCTCCTCGCCCTGCGCGGCCAAGGCGTCGACCAGGTCGGCGCGGGCCGCCTCGTGCAGTCCGCCGCCGCGCGCCAGCCGCTGGGCCTCGGCCCGCAACCGGGTCGCGGCGGGCTCGAACCTCAGATCACGAGCAGGCGCCGCTGCGTACAGCTCACCGGCCAGCGCACGGGCATGCTGTCCACTGTCCTCGCCGCGCAGCGCCCGCCGGAACACCTCGCCCCTGGCCGCGTAGTCCATGTGCACGCCGAGTTCCCTGACGACGTCGGCCGGTTCGTCGGCCGTGTGCACCAGGTTGAGCAGGAACGAGAACCTGCCCAGCTCGTAGCGCAGTTGCCCGGGTTGGCGGCGGTCGGGGTCGGTCGGCCCCTTCAGCTCGGTCAACAGGGTGGACACCGGCAGCGTCGAACCACCGTCCTTGCGGATCACCAGCAGCAGGGAGGACACGGTGGCGGTGAACAGATCGGCGATCCTGCGCCGGTGAGCCGTGGCCAGGTTCCACTGGAAGTACCACAGCGAGCGCACCACCGCCGGGGTCAGCGCCACCTTGCGCGCCGCGACCACGGTGAACCCGCTGCGCTCCAGCCAGTCCACTGTGGTCAGTAGCTGTCGCGCCACGACGGCGTCCGGCTTGAGCAGCAGCAGCCCGTGCCGGGACGCGAAGTCCGCCGGGTCGGGGGTCAGCTCGGCCAGCTGCGCCCACGACTCCTGGAAGAACGTGTCGGCGCCGAACAACTCGCGCTTGCGTTCGTTGCGGCTCAACGATTCCAGCAGTAGCGGCCCGTACCGGCCGCGAAGCTCCTCGTGCATCAGTTCCCCCTGTTCCGCAGTTCCGCCAGGACCTGGTCCACCCCCGGTAGCGAGGCGCCGAGGTAGCCAGCCCGCAGCGCGTACTCCAGCAGCCTGCGCAGGAAGGCCTGCCCGGTCGCGGGCGGCTTCACCGGCATGAACCGCTCGGTTTCGGTGCGGTCGAAGGTGATCCGCCTGCGGAAGTAGCTCTCGTAGAGCTGGACCACCTTGTCGTAGTAGGCGCGCTCACCCTCGGGCAGCCGTTGCGGGTCGAACGCCGAGGGCGCGACGAACCTGGGCACGTGGAAGGAGGGGAACTCGGCGAGCACGTCGGAGAAATCGCGCAGGCTCAGGCCACCGCCCACGGCGTGGAAGGTGCGGCCCTCCGCCTCGGTGAACCGATCGACCGTCTGTGCGACCACGTCCGCGACGTGGTCCACGGGCACCAGGTCCAGCATGGCGTCGAAGTGGCCGGGCACCGAGCGCACCCTGCCCTGGGTGGTCAGCTTGAGCACCACGTAGATGTTCTTGAAGTCGCGCACCACCCCGGTTCGCGCCGCACCGACGACGATGCTCGGGCGCACCACGGCCACCGGGAGCCCGTCGGCGCCCGCCTTGCGCACAAGCGTCTCCGCGCGCAGCTTGCTCTCCTCGTAGTGGTTGCCCATCCGTTGGCCGAGGTCCAGCTCGCTCGCGGCGATGGTGCCCGACCGCTCACCGCAGACGTAGGCGGTGCCCACGTGCACCAGGGGAGTGGACCGCTCGCGCGCCAGCTCGATGACGTGCTGGGTGCCCGCCACGTTCACCTGCTGGTACAGCTGTTCGGGGCGGCCGAAGTCGGTGATCGCCGCGCAGTGCACGATCCGGTCCACGCCACCGGCAAGATTCGTCCACTCAGGACGGTCCAGCCCGAGGTCGGGTCGGGTGACGTCGCCCTTGATCAGGCGCAGCCTGCCCTCGGGCGCGTGCAGCGGACGGCCGTTGTTGCCGATCAGGTTCTCGACACGGTGCACAAGTGCGACCACCTCGTGCCCAGCGGACAGCAGCCGGGCCACCACCTCGGAACCGACCAGTCCGGAGGCTCCAGTCACCAGCACGGTCATCGCGTCTCCCCGAGCAGCGCGGCCACCAGGTCGACGACGTCCCCGACCGTGGTCACCGTGGCCAGTTGGCTCTCCTCCAGCGCGGCCAGCCCGAAGTGCCGCTCCAGTGCGATGGACAGCTCGATCAGGCGGACCGAGTCGTAGGCGAGATCGGCGACCAGCCGGGTGTCCTCGGCCAACTCGTCGGCGGCCGTCGGGCTCGGCGCCATCGCGGCGACCACGGCGTGCACCTCGGCACGGCAGTCGGTGTTGATCATGTCGACCCCCTTCAGGCCACGTGCGGCTGACGGCCGCCACTGCTCAACAGGTCACGTGCCTCGTCGATGGGCAGGTCCGCGTCCAGGTAGGCGCCCAGCCGCAGCCAGTCGTAGCCGATCGCCAGCGTCTGCTCCCACGCCTGGACGGAGTCGAAGGAGGACGGGAACACCAGCGAGCCGGTTGCCGTGCGAGTCAGCTCGACCAGGCGCTCCAGTTCGGCGAGCACCTGTCGCGCCCGCTGCGCGCTGTCCAGCACCGAGGTGTCGATCGCCGCGGCCAGCGCGCGGATCGGCTCGACCTCCTCGGGCAGCAGCCGCAGCCCGCGCACCACCTCGGAGTCCGGCGGTAGCGGGTTGACCCCGTACGCGCTGAGCAGGCCCCGCGCGCAGACCAGCACCACCCGGTGAGCCGAGAGCTGGGCGACCCGCCACTGGCCGCGGGCGACCGCGCCGGACAGGTCCTCGATCACGTTCTCGATCAGCACGTTGGACCACATCAGGTTCATCGCGGCGGCGCCGAACCTGGTCGCGGGCAAGGGAACCAGCTCCACCGCGCGCTCGTCGGCCACCTCGGCGCCCTGCAAGCGCACCGAAGGACGCACCCGGCTGGGCGGCGGGCTGATCGGCCCGGCGGGCGCGCCGAGCGGCAACGCGGGACAGACCGTGCCGCCACCACGCCACGCCAGCCGGATCAGGCCCAGCCGCAGGAAGTCGGCCACCAGCTCACCGGGTTCGTCCACCCCGTGGGCGGCGGCGAGGGTATCCGGCAGCGATCGACCGAACACGATCGACCGCCACAGCCGCCCGGCGGCCGAGCCCAACGCGAACACGTCCCGCTTGTCCCGCACCACGTGCACGCGGTCCCCGGTCTGCCAGGTGGTGACCCCGGCGACCCGTTCGACGCTGAGCTGACCGACCCCGCCGGTGCAGCCGGAGACGCCGAGGTCGGCGACCAGCCGCACGCAGTCGTCCAGGTACCGCTGGCCACTGCCCGCACTGGCCAGCGCCCAGTACCGGGCCGCCACCTGCTCGTCACCGATCCGCTCCAACTGCATGGACAGCCACTTGGGCTCCAGGTAGGTCTCACCCCGGCCCGCCGCCCACGCCTTGACCGCCTGGACCAGCGCCGACCGCGCCCACGCCGCGGCCTCCTCGTGCTGCCCGAGCGCGCCGAGCGCGACGGCCTGCCGTGCCGACTGCCGCGCGTAGTGCGACCACCAGCGGGTCATCACACCGGCGAACTCCGCGGCAGGCAACATCTCCTTCACCCTGGCCACCAGCTCATCGCCGCGCAGCACGTGGCTGCCGAGCAGGCGCTGGCACCGGTTGAGCAGGTCCTCGTGTAGCGCCGAGACCCTGCGCCCCGCCTTGGCGCGCAGCTGCGCGAACTGGGCCGCGATCTGGCCGGTGGTGCGGGTGCGCACCTCGACCCTGCGGCCGTCGACGAACAGGATCGACGGCATGGTGGGCAGTTCGCCGTCCTCCTCGACGATCAGCAGGAAGTCGATGTCCGACGAGGGGTTTCCGAAGCCCTCGGCGATCGAGCCCTCCAGCACCACCGCCCAGTCGGGCGCGGCCCCCACCTGCTCCAGCGTCTGCTCGGTGATCCGCTGCAACTGGTCCTCGGACAGGATCATCCGCCCGCCTCTCCCTTCTCGTTCCGGTGCCAGCACGCGCGCCCCGTCGGGCAGCCCGCTGCCCAGCAGTGCGCTCAGCAGCGCGCGCCGGGGCTTGCCGCTGGTGGTGCGGGCGATCAGCCCACTGCGCCCGCTGATCACGGTGACCGCGACGTCCTGGCCCAGGCGTGCGGCCAACGCCCTGCGGGCCGTCTCCACCCACGCGCCCGGTGCGGACTCGGCCAGCAGCGCGACCCGAGCCCCGCCCGCGGTCGGCGCGCTGACCACCGCGAACCTGTTGTGCGCCAAGCCCGTCTCCTGGGCGACCGCTGCCTCCAGGTCCTCCACGTACACGCTGCGCCCGCGCACCTTGAGGCTGTCGCCCATGCGGCCGAGCACGAACAGTTCGCCGCCGTACTGGAAACCGGCGTCCCCGGTGCGCAACTCGGCGCCCGCGAACCGGGTGGAGCCCCCGGCGCGGCCCGCGTGGTAACCGTCCACAACGGACGGTCCGGTCACCGCGATCTCCCCGAGGTGGCCCTCGGGCAGCCGCCTGCCCTCCTCGTCCAGAATCCGCACTGTGAAGCCGTTCCTCGGCTGACCGCACCCGACCACCCAGCCGGCGCGCTCGGTGGGCTGGGCCTCACCGAGGCGGTACCACTGCTTGATGTTCACCGGCTTGCCCGCGCGCAGCGTGGCCACGTCGGGGCGCACCGCGTGGGGCGCCTGCTCGCCGCAGTGCGCCGTCACCGCCAAGGTGGCCTCGGCCAGTCCGTACGCGGTGCGGTACGCGTTGCGGCGGAACCCGGCCCGTTCGGTCAGCCGCGCGAAGTTCTCCAGCACCACCGGGTCGATCAGCTCGGCGCCCACGATCAGGTTGCGCCAGCCCGACAGGTCCAGCTCCGCCAGCTGCTCGGGGCGCACCCGGCGCGCCAGGTAGTCCAGCGCGAACGGCGGCGCGGCCGTGTGCCGGGCGAAGGCCATGCACTCCAGCCACCGCAACGGTTCGCGGATGAACTGGCTTGGTCGCATCAGCCACAGGTCGCACTGCGCGGTGACCGGCGTGAGCAGGCAGCCGATCAGGCCCATGTCGTGGTACAGCGGCAGCCACGAGGCGGTGACGTCGCCGTCCGACCAGTCCAGCCAGTCCTTGATCAGCGCGATGTTGGCCGCCAGGTTGGCCCAGGTGACCCGGGCGCCGCGTGGGGCGCCGCTGGACCCGGAGGTGAACTGCAACAGGGCCAGTTCCCCCGGCGCGACCTGAGCCGCCTCGGTGTCGGCCTCGCGCAGCGGCCACGGCGCGTCGTCCAGCCCGGCCTCGGCCATGGCCCGCGCGGTCACCGGGGCCAGCTCCGGCGAGGTGACCGTGAGCCGGGGCGCTGCCTGTGCCAGCACGGCGGCGACGTGCGCGGCGTAGTCCTGCTCGGCGGTGAACGCGGGCGGGCTGATCAGGCACGGCGTCGCACCGGCCACCCACACCCCGAAGAAGGCGGCCAGCGCCTCGAACCCGGTCGGCATGAGCACGCACACCACGTCCCCGGCCCGCACACCCTCGGCGATCAGCGCGGCGGCCACGCGTCGCGCCGAGCGGGCGATCCGCGGGTACTCGCGCAGCTCCCACTCGTCGGCGCCACCGGCGATCCGCACACCCCGGCCCGCTCGCGGCGCGCTCAGCCAGCCGAGCAGCTCCTGGGCGGTCACGGAACCGGCTCCTGTTCGCGGTCCTCGCTCAGCACGAGCACTTCCCCGGTGGAGCCGTCGATGCGCACCCGCATCCCGGTGCGCAGTTCCCGGGTGATGTCCTTGATCTGCACCACCGTGGGCACCCGCAGCTCCCTGGCCACGATGGCCACGTGGGTCAGCGGGCTGCCGCGTTCGATGACCAATCCCGCCGCCGAGGCCAGCGAGGCGACCCAGCCGGGATCGGTGCGGTAGGCGACCAGGATGCCGCCGTTGACCTGCTCGGGCCTGGTGGTCACCACGGCATCACCCTCGGCGACGCCGGGGCAGGACGGCGTGCCCCGGAAGTGCTTGCGGCCCTCGCGGGTGTCGCTGTCGGCGACCCAACCGCCCACCGGGAGATTGCCGTTCCAGTAGGCGGCTCCCCTCGTGGTGAACCGGGATGGTGCGCGAAGCAGTTCGTCGGCCTCGCGGCGCCGCTTGCGCATGGCCACCAGTTCCGGCAACTCGTTGTGCGCGATGGTGCCCTCGAACGCGCCGCGCACCTCCTCGATGCGCAGCTGGAACACGTCGCTCCACTCCCGGATCGCGCCCATGGCCGCCAGGTCCCGGCCCATCGCGCGCAACATGCGCTTGGCCGAGCCGAAGGCGCGGGTACGGCAGAACCGCAGCCGTTCCCTGGCCGCCAGGCTGGCGCGCGTCTTGCGGCGCACCACCTCGTAGACCCATCTGCGCGGCCCGCGCAGGTGCGCGTCCAGGTACTCCTGCGCGGTGTCCGGCGACTTGCCCGTGCTCTCCGGCAGCGCGTCGCGCAGCATCGTGAACAGCATGGCCGGGTCCTCGCGCAGGTCGGGCACCTCCAGCTTGAGTTCGTCCGGGCTGCGGTAGCCGTACTTGGCCACGTAGTCGTCCACCGCGGCGAGCAGTCGGTCGTACCCGGCCTCGTGCAGCGCCTGCCTGGTCCGCTCCGCGGGCGTGCTCGTGATCAGCGCGGTCAGCGCGGGGTCGGCGCGCACGGTGTCGGCCAGCGCGGACAGCGCCAGCGCGGGCTCGGCCGACTCGATGCCGGCACCGGGGTTGACCACCGCCCAGTTGAACCACTCCGGCGCGTCGGGCAGCCATTTCCTGGTCAACAGGTACAGCGCGCCGAAGGACAACAGGATGGTGGCGTCCAGCGCCATCATCGGGCCCCACTTCTCCAGCAGGTCCCGTTCCAGCTCGCGGAATCGCCGATACGTCTCCGCGCCCGGCCTGCCGTCGTAGTCCTCGTTGTCGAAAACCTCGTAGGCCCGGTAGAACTCGGCGACGAACCGGTCGACCGAACGGCCCATGGTCAGGAACCTGCGGGCGAATTCCACGTGCCGGACGACGCCTGACAGCCGACGGCCCAAGGTGGTGCGGAACGTGAAGGGGTACAACGTGTCGGCCAACTCGGGGGACAATGTCTCCTCGACCCCGAGTGAGACTTCCAGAACCCGCCGGGTCAACGGGTAGGCCGGTGCCAGCCGGACCATTCGGTACCAGTGCAGCAGGTTGTAGTAGACCCTGCCGTGGAAGTACCCGAGCATCGACGGCAGCCAGTCGTCCATTTGACGCAACTGCGCGTCGGGCACCCGGAGAGCGCGGGCGTAACCGCGGTAGACCTTGGCGTAGGCGTCGGCGGCGAACGAATAGGTCAGTGGTGAGGTGATGCCGCTGAAGCTCTCGATGATGTTGGAGTTGTCCCAGACGCGCAGCTCGCCGGTCGCGGGCGCGGCCTGCTCCTCGACCGGCCCCCGCGCCGTCGCGGTGACCGGCCTGCTCTGCAACAGCCACAGCCGCCGGTCGGCGCCGATGGCCCACTCGATGTCCTGCGCCGCGCCGAACACCTCCTCGACGCGGACGCCCAGTTCGCGCAACCCGGCCAGGTCCCGCGCGTCCAGCGACAGCCGTGCCCGCTGCTCCTCGGGCACCTCGCGGATCGAGTTGCCCGCCTGGCCGTCGGCGTCCATCCGCTGCGCCTTGTCCCCGAGGACGGTGTCCACCACCTCACCGGTGTCCTTGCGCAGCACGACGGTGTCGGCGTCGACCATGCCGGACACCAGCGACTCGCCCAGCCCGTACACCGAACTGACCACGCACTCCCGCTGATCACCGGTGAGCGGGTTGACCGTGAACAGCACCCCGCTCAGCTCGGCGTCGACCATGCGCTGCACGACGACGGCCATGTCACCGACCTGGGCGACCCCACCGTTGGCCAGCCGGTAGGACAGCGACCTCGGGCTGAACGCCGAGGCCCAGCAGGCCAGCACCGCCTCGCGCACCGCGGCCGATCCGCACACGTTGAGCCTCGTGGTGAACTGGCCGGCGAAGGACAGGGCGGTGCCGTCCTCGTCGAGATTCGAGGAGCGCACCGCGACCCGACCGCCGCCGACCGTGCGGTACGCCCGCTCGATCTCGGCCTCGATCTCGAAATCCAGACACGTACCGAATATGAGTTCGGAAATTGAGTCGGCGATCTGGTCGACCGTGTTATTAGTGACACGGCCGAGCAGTTCGTGTACGTTTTCCCGTAGGCCGCCGATGTCGAGCAGGCGGGCGAACAGGTCCGAACCCAGTACCACCCAGTCCGGCACTGAAAGGCCGTTTCCGGTGAGTACGTGCAGGCTACGGCCCTTGCCGCCGGCCAGGCGTTCGACCTGGTCGGCACTGCTTTGAGGTGTGATCACGGCAGCTCTTTCCGGCCGGGTAAGCAAATTCGTGCCGGGAATCTTCCACGTGGCCCTCTAGGGAAAACACTAGTGCTCATACCGCTGTTTCGACGGTAAGACTGGAAGGGCGTCCGGCCGTGGATTGCCGTCTGGCCGGATCGCAATACCGCCACGACGGCAAATCCATTCCGAGGTCAGGTGGGGTCGCCATGCGGGTTGTGATCGTGGCCGTGGGGACGCGTGGTGACGTCGCCCCCTACACCGGACTGGCCGCGCGGTTCGCCCAGGAGGGGCACGAGGTCGCCATCGCCGCGTACCGGCCCTTCGCCGAGCTGGTCACCTCGGCCGGCGCCGAGTTCGTCGCCCTGCCTGGCGACCCGCGGTCGGCCACCTCGTGGACCCAGGTCCAGCACGGTTCCAAGATCGGCACCGGACCGCTCGGGCTGGCCAGGCTGATGCGGATGATGACCGAGGAGATGGTGGAGCTGGCCGAGGCGATCCGGCTGGCCGCCTGCGAGCGCGCCGACGTGCTGCTGCTGTCCATGCCCGCGACGCTGGGCTACCACGTCGCCGAGCACCTCGGCCTGCCCAGCATGGGCGTCTTCCTGCAACCGGCGTTCCCGACCGCGGAGCACCCGCCCTCCCTGCTGGGGTTCGGCCGCTCGCTGGGCGGGCTGGGCAACCGGCTGGCAGGCCACCTCGTACTCGGCTCGATGGGCGCGATCTTCGCCCGCGCCATCAAGGCCGTGCGGGCACGGCTCGACCTGCCCGCGCTCAGCCCGGCCGAGCTGACCAGGGCGATGTCGGCGTGGCCGGTGCAGCACGGCTACAGCCCGACCCTGTTGCCGCGACCCCGCGACTGGCGGCAGGGCCTGGACGTCGCCGGCTTCCTGTGGCCCGCGCCCGACCCCGCGTGGCGGCCACCGCGTGAGCTGCTCGAGTTCCTTGATGACGGACCGCCCCCGGTGTACGTGGGCTTCGGCAGCCGGGTGTTCGGCGACGCGCCACGCCTGAGCCGACTCGTCGACGAGGCGCTGGCCGCGGCGGGGGTGCGCGGGGTGATCCAGGCCGGTTGGGCGGACCTGCGCGCGAGGTCGACGCGGTCGATCACCATCGGCGAGGCACCGCACTCGTGGCTGTTCCCCAGGATGGGCGCGCTGTTGCACCACGCCGGCGCGGGCACCAGCGCGGCAGGGCTGCTGGCCGGTCGCCCGACGGTGTCGGTGCCCGTGCTGGCCGACCAGCCGTTCTGGGCCTCCCGGCTGACGATGCTCGGGGTGGGCCCCAAACCGGTGCCGCACCGCAAGCTCACCGCCGAGCGGCTGGCCGGGGCGATCCGGGCCGCGATCGGGCACCAGCCCTACCGCGAACGGGCACTGGAGCTGTCGGCCAGGTTGCGCGCCGAGGACGGTGCGGGACAGGTCGTCGCCGCGGTGGAACGGCTCGTGCGGACCGCGGCGGCCGACCCGAGGAGGCAGTCGTGAACCCGTTGCGGGAACTGAAGATCGGCCTCACCACGCTGGCCATGCGCTCGGTGGTGCGCGGACTGGCCCTGACCGGTGACCCGGTGGCCACCGTACTGGGCCGCAGGGCGCTGGCCGACCCGTATCCGCACTACGAGCGGATCAGGGCGCGCGGTGAGGTCAGCAGGCACGTCATCGGGCTGTACCTGACGGCGGGGCACGGCACCGGCAAGGCGGTGCTGCGCGACCCCAGGTTCGGCGTCGAACCCGCCGTCGACCACGGCGGCGTGGACTGGAACCGCGAACCCGGCGACGAGTACCGGCTGGTCCACCCGATGGAGCAGTCCATCCTCACCATGAACCCGCCCGGCCACACCAGGCTGCGGCACCTGGTCTCCCCGTGGTTCACCCCGTCGGCACTGCGCGAGTTCACGCCCCAGGTGCACCGCATCGTCGAGGAGGCGCTGGACGCGGTGTCCGCGCGGGCCCGGTTCGACCTGGTGGCGGAGTTCGCCGCGCGGGTGCCGATCCAGGTGATCAGCGCGCTGTTCGACATCCCCGCCGCCGACCAGGTCCGCTTCGCGCGCTGGGGCAGCGTGCTGACCGGCACCCTGGACGGCATCCGCACGATGGCCGAGCGCAGGGCCGTGCACCGCACGGTGTCGGAGATGACCGAGTTCCTCACCGACCTGCTCGCCCGCCGCCGCACCGGTGCGGGCACCGACATGATCAGCAAGCTGGCCCGCTCCGAGCTGGGTGAGTCCAGCCAGGGCGTGCGCGAGTTGGTCGCGCTGATCGGCCTGCTGCTGGTCGCCGGGTTCGAGACCACGATCAACGTCATCGGCAGCGGGGCGCTGCGGTTGATGCGTGACACCGAGCTGCGCACCGCACTGCTGGACGAGCCCGAACTGGCCGCCCCGATCGTGGAGGAGATCATGCGGCTGGAGCCGCCGGTGCAGTTCACCCTGCGCAAGGCACTCGAGCCGGTGACGGTGGCCGGACAGGACCTGGCCGAGGGCGCCATGCTGGTGGTGCTGATCGCCGGGGCCAACCGCGACCCCTCGGCTTTCCCGGACCCCACGCGCTTCGACCCGTTGCGTGCCAACGTCCGAGACCACCTCGCCTTCTCCAGCGGCGTGCACTACTGCCTCGGTGCCGGTCTGGCCAGGATCACCGCGGCGGCCGCACTGCGCGGGCTGTTCCAGCGCATGCCGGGACTGGGGCAGGCGGGACCCGCCCGCTACAAGCAGACCCGCAACATCCGTGGCTGCTCGACCATTCCCGTTCAGCACACGGGAACCAGGATTTCCCTTGGGGGGTAAGGACACCGCCATGACCACCATCGCCATCGCGGGCGGCGAGGCCACCGACTTCGCGCGGCCGCTCGCCCAGACCGACAAACTGGGCTTCCTCATCCAGCCGCCCAGGATGTCCATCATCGTCACCACCTTCGTGGAGGGTGTCGGCCGGATCGACCCGGAGCGGCTGACCGAGGCCGTGGCGGTCGCGGCGCGGGCCTGCCCCGGGATGCGGCTGGCGCTGACCTCCGAGGAGCCGGTGTGGCGGGACACCGGCCTCGCGCCGAGGGTCCGGGTCGTCGAGGCCGCGCGGTTCGACTTCGAGCAGTTCGCCGACGAGCCCAACATCCGTGAGGGCCTGGTCGAGGAGGGCGGCCCCACCTGCGAGGTGGTCCTGATCGAGGGGACCGACTCCACGGTGCTGTTCCGCGCACACCACGCCGTCACCGACGGCGCCGGGATGCGCACGTGGATCCAGGAGGTCTTCCGCGCCCTGCGCGGGGAACAGCCGCTGGGGGCCACCGATCCCCGCAACATCGACGAGTTGCTGGCCAGCCTGCCCAAGCCCGCGTGCGAGGAGGAGCCCGCACCGGAGACGCCGATCCCGTCCGTGCTGCCCAGGCCGAGCGAACTCACTCCACGGCGCCACTTCTGGTTGCGCCGCACCGTGCCCGGCAACCACCCCGCCGTGGTCGCCAAGATCGCCGCCGCGCTCACCGCCGCCAGTGGACTGGACCAGGGTGGCTTCTGGATCCCCGTGGACCTGCGCAGGCACCTGCCGGAGCTGCGCACGACGGCCGGTCTGGCCAAGGTGATCACCCTGCGGACCGGGCGCGGCGAGGACTGGACTCAGGTGCAGGACCGGCTGCTGGCCCTGCTGGCCGAGAACTACGACCTGGTCGACCACTTCGACTACGGCCCGCTCGCCGAGTACTCGCTGGCCGAGATCAGGGACTTCCTGGACACCAGGGAGGAGGAGTCGATCCAGATCGCCGAGCGCGACTATGGCGGCAGCGCGGCACTGTCGCACCTGGGCAGGTTCGAACTGGCCGAGCTGTCCACCGAGTCCTTCGAGGCGACCACCGTCTACGGCCTGCCCAGCCTCGGCTACGCGTCCATGCCGCTGTTCGACATCGCCGAGTGCGACGGACGTACCGAGATCGTGGCCACCTGGTACGACGGCCCCGGCATGGTCGAGCGCCTCGGTGAACTGCTCGACGACATCGCCGAGTCGTTGGCGCCCGCCGCCCACCAGCGGTGGGTTGGCAACGACACGCACCGCGCGCTGCCGCCGACACCGACGCTGACCGCCCTGTTCGCCGAGCGGGTGGCCAGGACCCCGGACGCGCTGGCCCTGGACGGACCGCAGGGGCCGATGACCTACGCGGAACTGGACCGGCGGGCCGAATCGGTGGCCGCGGTGCTGCGCGGGACCGGCGTGCGGCCGGACACCGTGGTCGGCATCCTCGCCGATCGGAGCCCGGCCGCGGTGACCGCGATCTGGGGCGTGCTCAAGGCGGGGGCCGCGTTCCTCGCGCTGGACCCGCGCAACCCCGACAGCAGACTGGGGGAGTTGCTCGCCGACGCGGGTGCGCGGATCTGCCTCGCCGCGCGCGCCGACGCCCACCGCGTCCCGGGCGTCGAGGTGATCGTGCTGGACTCCGTGCCCACCAGCGACGCGCCCGCACCGGCCGACGCCGTGCGACCGGGTGACCTGGCCTACGTGATCTACACCTCCGGCTCGACCGGGCGCCCCAAGGGCGTGCAGATCGAGCACCACAGCATCGTCAACTACAGCCTGTGGGCGGCAAGGGCCTACGGCTTCGACGACACGACCAGGATCCCGCTGATCGCGCCGATGTCGTTCGACTGGGCGTACAACACGCTGTTCCCGCCGATGCTGGCCGGGTCGACGGTCGTGCTGGTGCCCGAGGAACCCGACCACGTCGTGCTGCGCAGGATGCTCACCGAGTCCGGGGCGAACGCCGCCTCGCTCACCCCGGTCCACCTGGACATTCTGTCCACAATGGACCTCGAGCTGTCGGGGTACCGGTTCGTGGTGTCCTGTGGTGAGCCGCTGCCGACCTCGGTGGCCGAGCGCGCGCAGGCACTGTTCGGGCCGGACTGCCGAGTGGTCAACGCGTACGGGCCCACCGAGGCGGCCATCGCCTGCACCGCGACGGTCTACCGGGGCGAGAGCGGACCTGGCAACCTCAGCATCGGGCTGCCCGGCGACAACACGCGGGTGTTCCTGCTCGACGGCCACCGCCGCGCCGTGCCACCCGGCGAGGTCGGCGAGATCTACCTGGCAGGGGAGCAACTCGCGCGCGGCTACCACGGCCGCGCGGACCTGACCAGGGACCGCTTCGTGCGCCTGGCCGACGGCACCCGTGCCTACCGCACCGGCGACCTCGGCAGGCTGCTGCCCGACGGCCGGCTGGCCTGCCTCGGCAGGGTGGACCGCCAGATCAAGGTCAACGGGTTCCGGGTGGAGCCGGACGAGGTGGCCAGGACGCTGGAACGCCATCCGGCGGTGCGCAGCGCGGTGGTCACCGGGGTGCGTCGCGGTGAGCGGGGCAAGGTGCTGTGCGGCTACGCGGTGACCGAGGCCGATCCCGCCGAACTCCGGGCGTTCCTGGCGGATCTGCTGCCCGCGCACATGGTCCCGGTGAGCATCACGCCACTGGCCGAGCTGCCGGTGAGCCCGAACGGGAAGATCGACGTCAACGCCCTGCCCGACCCCTTCGCCACCGCCGCGCCCGCGGGCGGCGCGCGGGCCACCGACGACACCGAGGCGGCTATCGGCGCCATCTGGGCAAAGGTGCTCGGCGTGGACGGTGCCGCCATCGCCGGTGACTCGGAGTTCACGCAGCTGGGCGGCACCTCGACGGCCATGATCAAGATGGTCGCCGAGGTCTGCGCCGAGGTGGTCGGCGCCGGGGGCGAGCGGGAGTTCATGCGCCGACTGCCCGAGGTCATCGGCAACCCGACCCTGGCGGCGGTGTGCTCGCTGGCCAGGTCCGCGAGGAGGCCCAGTGCGGTTCGATGACGTGCGGATCTTCGACGGCGAACAGGTGATCGAGCGGGGCAGGGTGCTCGTCCGCGACGGGGTGATCGCCGAGGTCGAGCCCCTGCCCGCCGAGGGCCCGGCCACGCACACCCTGCTGCCCGGGTTGATCGACGCGCACACGCACGTCTTCGGGTGGACGGGCAACCTCCAGCTGGCGCTGGCCTTCGGCGTCACCACCGAACTGGACATGTTCTGCTACCCGCCACCGCTGGCCGACCAACTGCGCACCGCTGCCGCCGCGGCGACCGACATGGCCGAGCTGTACAGCGCGGGCACCGTGGTCGGTCCGCCGGGCGGATACGCCAGCACGGTCGTGCCTGAGGCGCCGACCCTGGACGGACCGCGGGAGGCCGACGCGTTCGTGGCCGCACGGGTGGCTGAGGGCTCGCAGTACATCAAGATCGTGCTCGACAACGGCGCCACCCACGGCATGTCCGTGCCGTCGCTGGACCTGGCCACCGTCACGGCGGTCGCCGAGGCCGCGCGGGCACGGGGCCTGCGCACGGTCGCGCACATCTGCGACGCCCAAGGCGTGCGACTGGCACTGGAGGCCGGGGTGGACACCGTGACCCACGTGCCGTTGGCGGAGGTCCTCGACGCCGACATCGCGGACCGGGCGGCGCGCCGGGGGCAGGTGCACATCCCGACACTGGCCATGATGGAGATGACCGCGGGCGCACCGGGCGGGCGGCGCCTGGCAGACGATCCGCGCCTCGCCCCGCAACTGCCCGAACGGCTGCGTGCCGCGATCACCGAGAGCCGGGAGAGCCTGGCCGGTGACCACCTCGGACCGGACGCGGACTTCGCCAACGCCCTCACCAGCGTGCGCCGCCTGCACGAGGCCGGGGCGCGCGTGCTCGCGGGCACCGACGCCGACGACGTGCCCGGCAAGTCGGCTCCCGTGGTGCACGGGGTGAGCATCCACCGGGAGTTGGCCCTGCTCGTCGAAGCCGGGCTCAGCCCGGTGCAGGCGCTGGTCGCGGCCACCTCGGCGCCCGCCGAGCACTTCGGGCTCGCCGACCGGGGGCGCATCAGGCCGGGGCTGCGCGCGGACCTGCTGCTGGTCGAGGGCGACCCGACCGAGGACATCACCGCGACAAGGGCGATCTCGGGAGTGTGGCGCCAGGGCGTGCGGTGCGACCGCGAGGCCTGCCTTGCCAGTCAACGAGGAGTGGAGTGACCATGACGACTGCGGACGCCGCCACCCAGCAGGCCAACCCGCTGGCCGCGTTGTTCGATCCCGGCGTGCGGGCCGATCCCTATCCGCTCTACCGCGCGCTGCGCGAGCATGGGCCGCTTGTCAGCCCCGACGGCTCGCTGGCCACCGTCGGCTCGCACCGCGACTGCCTGCGCGTGCTGCACGACCCGAGGATGAGCAACCGGCCGAGCCTGGACCCGCTGCCGCCCGACGCACCGCCTCAGTCGTTCCTGTTCCTCGACCCGCCCGACCACACCAGGCTGCGTTCATTGGTGTCCAAGGCGTTCACCCCGAGGGCCGTGGCCAGGCTGGCGCCCAGGATCACCAAGATCGTCGACGACGCGCTGGACGCCGCGGCCGAGCGGGGCGGCATGGACCTGGTCGAGGACCTGGCGGCCCCGCTGCCGATCACCGTCATCAGCGAGTGGCTCGGGGTGCCGACGCAGGACGGCCCACTGCTGCGGGGCTGGTCGGAGGTGATCACCAGGGCGCTCGACCCGGTCGGCGCCGCCGACGAGCAGACCGTGCTGGCCAGCCAACAGGCCGGTGGCGAGCTGGCGGCCTACTTCGGCGAGCTGATCGCCGTGCGCTCCCGCGAGGAGGGTACCGACCTGCTCTCCCAGTTGGTGCGGGTCGAGGAGCGCGGTGAGAAGCTGACGATCGGCGAACTGCTGGCCACCATCGGGCTGCTGCTGGTCGCCGGGCACGAGACCACGACGAGCCTGATCTCCAACGGGCTGCTGGCCATGCTGCGCAACCAGGTGGAGCTCGACCGGTTGCGCGCCGACCCGTCGCTGGCCGAGCGGGCGGTGGAGGAGACACTGCGCTACGACGCACCGGTGCAGCTGACCCACCGATTGGCCACAAAGGACACTGTGATCGGCTCGGCCGAGGTGCCCAGGGGCAGCATGGTCGCGCTCATGCTGGCCGCCGCGAACCGGGACCCCGAGCTGCACCGAGACCCCGACGTGTTCTCCCTGGAGCGCGAGGACACCACGCACCTGGCGTTCTCGGCAGGCCCGCACTACTGCGTCGGTGCCGGTCTGGCGCGCCTGGAGGCCGCCGTGGTGTTCCGCAGGTTCACCGCCAGGGTGGTGCGCCCCGAAGTCGACGAGAGCTCGCTGGTCTACCGCCCGCACATCAACCTGCGCGGCCCGGCGCGGATGTCGCTGGGGTTCTCGGCGGTGCGCCGGGACTGACCGTCCACTGAGGATCGTGATGAGGGGAGCAGCCCGGGGCTGCTCCCCTCATCACGTCAGCGCTGTCCGAACAGCAGGGCGACGCGGCAGGTGTGCGGGTACTGGGGATCGAAGGTGGGCGGCATGGGGCGTGCGTGCTCGGCGGCCAGGTCGGCGAGCTCGCGGGTGTGTGCCTGCCAGCCGTGGACGGTCAGCCACCGCGTTGGCTCGGTGGTGGATTCGTTGCGCCACAACGACACCAGCATGGCCAACGTGTCGTCCTGCCCGGTTGCCAGCAGCTGCCTGGTCGGCTCGGTCAGCAGCATGTCGCGGGTCAGCGCCTCGATGGCGATCCGGCTGCCGGGCGCGCTGAGCTCGCTGATCCCGGCCAGCAACCGGTCGGTGTCCTGCTCGCTGAGGTACACCACGAGGCCCTCCAGCAGCCAGGCGCTGGGCAGCCGCGGGTCGAACCCGCTGTCCAGCAGGCTGCGTGCCCAGTCCTCGCGCAGGTCGGCGGTCACCACGACACGCTGGCACAACGGGGCGGCCCCCGTCCTGGCCAGTACTGACTCCTTGACCCCCAGCACGTCCGCACGGTCCACTTCGTACACTCGGGTGCCTTCCGGCCACGGCAGCCGGTACGCCCTGCTGTCCAGCCCGGCGGCCACCACGACGACCTGTCGGCAACCGGCCTCGGCGGCGCCGAACAGGTAGTCGTCGAACAGCTTCGTCCGCAGGGCCAGATAGTCGCCCATCGCCGAGGAGACCACTGTGGCGTCCTCCTCGAACCGCTGCGCCTGCCACGCGCCGGAGGCGCGGACGAACTCGGCGGCCAACCGGTCCTCGAACAGCCGATCGGGCCGCAGGCTCTCCTGGGCCCGCGCCATGGCCACCCCCAGCGCCGTCGAACCGATCTCCGACAGCGCCGCCAGCTCACGCAGGCGCTCCTCCACCAGGTCGGCGGCCCGTACCGCGCCGTCCATGGCCACGATCTCCGCCCGCAGCGCGGAAACGGCCGCCCGCATCCGCTCGTCGGCCGCCACGTCCAGCACCGCCTGCCTGAGCTGCGCCGCCGTTGTCCGCGCGAGGTCGATCGTGCGGGCCACCCCGGTGCGCACCGCCTGGGCCGTCGTGGCGTGGTGATCGATCAGCTCCGGTGCCAACAGCATGGGAGTGCCCTGCCGGACCGAGTTCATGATCGCGCCCATGCCGCCGTTGTTCAGGCACACCGAGGCGTGCGCCAGCACCGAGCGCATCGGCACCCAGGACCGCACCTCGAAGTTCGGCGGGTACTCGCGGCCCGCACCCTCGGCCTCGCCGCCAAGGGTGAGCACGACGTGCCAGTCCAGTTCGCCGAAGGCGTCCACGCACAGCCGGGTGAAGTCCTTGTCCTGCTTGACCATGGACCCCAGCGAGATCAGCAACACCGGTTTGCCGTCCGAGGGCGGCTGCCAGTCCCCGACGTAGGACCGCCCCTCGACGGCGGGGCCGACGATCTGGTGGTTGGGGGCGAGCTTCTCCCGGTCCGGATGGAAGCTGGGCGGCAGGAAGCACAGCGCCAGTTCCCGGGTGCTCGCCGACTCGTCCTCGCCGAGCCCGTGTGCGGCCTTCGCCTTGGCCAACCGCCCGCCCAGCTCGATCAGCTCGGGGTCGTCCAGCCCGGGGAACGCCTGTTCCAGTCGTGCCTGCCGCCAGTCCACGTTGTCGTCATAGGCGAAGTGCAGGTGCGTGATGACGACCGGGACCTGCCAGCGCCTGGCCAGCACCATGGCCGCGTCGAACATCATCGGGTCGGCGAGGATCAGCGCCGGTCGGTCACCCTCGAGCGCCTCGCCCAACTCGTCGATCAGCAGCAGGCTCTGCTCGACGAACCGCATCCCCATCAGGGTCGCCTTGGCTGTGGTCACCTCGCCCATGCCGGCGAACGTGGCGTTGTCGGCCATCTCGTCGGGGTAGACCAGCAGGCGCGCGCCACTGCGTTCGACCTCAGCGGAAAAGGACTCGCTGGCGCCGTAGGTGACCCGGTGCCCGCGACGCACGAGTTCCTCGGCGAAGTTGAGCGTCGGGTAGACGTGGCCGTACAGGGGAAGGCTGAGATAGAGGAGGTGCTGCTCGACAGTGGCCATGCACGCCATACTCGCGCCACGAATCGATGCGCCGGTGACCTGGTGTGTGCTCCCAATGAATTCCCTAGTCCTTTGTCGGCAGGGGGAGTTCTCGTCAGCTTGTCGCGTGTGGAATCGAAGTTCCTTATCAGTACAGGGATCCCTCGGTGTACTGATTACGGGCAGCATCGGTTCCCTTGCCGGATGTCCTATGTGGTGGGCTTGCGCAGTCGTTGCTGATCACCGCAACGCCTCCGCCAGTGCCCGCACATCGGGCTCGCGGACCACGGAGTAATGGTCCCCGGGAAGGTCGATGACGCGGGCGTCACCAGTGCACCGGTCGAGCCAGGCCTGAGCGACCTCGGGAGCCGCACCGGCCCGGTGGATGCGCACTTGCCCGCCGTACGAGGGAGCCTCGTAGGCCAGCAGCGCCCGGGTGTTGCGGGCGAACCGCTCGAAGATGGCGGCCAGCGTGTCGAGATCGACGTCCGCGGGCAGCACCTTGGCGGCTCGGGCCTGCGAGTACAGCCCGCGCAGGCTCTCGCAGTGACCGGGCGTCCAGTCCACTCCGGACAGTCCGGCCAGGTCGCGGGCGAACCAGGCATACAACCGCTCGTCGGCCACCGGCTCGGTGCGAGCGCCAGGCGGCTCGATGATGTCGATCAGGTCGACCCGCTCCACCGAGTCGAGCAGGGTGGCCATCTCCAGAGCGATCATGCCGCCCATGGACCAGCCACCGAGCCGGCACCGGCCGCCGGGCAGTGTCTGCACGTAGTGCTTGGCCATCTCGGGAATGGAGCTCAACGCGGAATCGGGTACCTGTAGGGCGTAGACGGGCTGGTCCGGCCCGAGCAATTCGGCGAGGGCCGAGTAGCAGAGCACGTCCCCACCGACCGGGTGCACGAGCACCAGCGGGGTCAGCGATCCGGTCTCCCGGATGGGCACCAGCGCCTCTCGCGAGCGCACCCGCGAGTCCCGCACCACCTCGGCCAGCGCCGCGATCGTCGGGTGTCCGAAGAGGACGGACAGCGGGAGTGAGCGGTCCAGTTCCGTACTGATCCGCGACATCATCCGCACCGCGAGCAGGGAGTTGCCGCCCAGCGAGAAGAAACTGGTGGACACGCCGAACTCGCGATCGGCGAAGAACTCCCGCCAGATCCCGGTGAGCTGCTGCTCCACCTCGTCGCGCGGGGCCACCAGCTCGACCGGTTCCTCGTCCACCGCGGGCAGCGCGGAGCGGTCCAGCTTCCCGTTGGCGCCCAAGGGAAGTTCGGGCAGCACCATGATGTGCTTGGGTACCAGGTAGTCCGGCAGCTCGTTGCGCAGCGAGGCGGCCAGTTCCTCCGGCGAGGCCTCGGTGGTCAGCACCACGTATCCGGCCAGACGCAGGTTGTGCCGTTCACCGAGCACGGTCACCACCGCCGCGCGAACCCTGGGGTCGCGCAGCAGCGCGGCCTCGATCTCGCCCAGTTCCACCCGGTACCCGTTGACCTTCACCTGGAAGTCCCGTCGGCCGAGGAACTCGATGGTGCCGTCGGGCAGGTACCGGCCGAGGTCCCCGGTCCGGTAGAGCCGTTCCCCTGTCTCCGGGTGCCGCACGAAGCTGGCCCCCGTCTTGTCCGGGTCGCCCAGGTAGCCCCGGGCGAGGCCGGCCCCGGCGATGTACAGCTCACCGGTCACCCAGGTCGGGCAGTGCCGCCACAGCTCGTCGAGCACGTGGAACCGTTGGTTGCGCAGGGGTTTGCCGTACGGGACCGAAGCCCAGTCCGGGTCGGTCTCGGTGATCGGGTAGCAGATCGACCAGATGGCCGCCTCCGTCGCACCGCCGAGGCTGTACACGGAGACGTCCGGGGCGATGGCCTGGATCCGCGCCGGCAGGGTCACCGGGATCCAGTCGCCGCTGAGCATGACCACCCGCAGCGGAACCCGTCGCGGCTGGTGTGCGACGAACATCTCCATCAGGGTCGGCACGCTGTTCCACACCGTCACCCCGTGCTCGGCCACGAGTTCGGCCCAGCGGGCGGGTTCCCGATGCGCCCCGGGCTCGGGCAGCACGAGCGCCGCCCCGGCGGCCAGGGTGCCGAAGATGTCGTACACCGAGAGGTCGAAGTTCAGCGCGGACAGGCCGAGCACCCGGTCGGCCGGGCCGATGCCGAACCGCTCGTTGATGTCCAGCACGGTGTTCAGCGCGGCGGCGTGCTCGATCATCACCCCCTTGGGGGTGCCGGTGGAGCCCGAGGTGAAGATCACGTAGGCCAGGTCGGAGGGCCGCGCCGTGGTCTGCGGCACCGCGCCTTCGGGCAACTCGCCGTCCACGCTGAGCCGGGGCGCCTGGCTGGGCCACTCCGTGCGCTGCTCGATGTGGCGCTGGGTCAGGATCGCCGCCGCCCCGGACTCGGTGAGCAGCACCCGCAGCCGCTCGGTGGGCACCTCGGCGTCGATCGGCACGTAGGCCGCGCCGGCCTTGAGCGTGCCCAGCACGGCGATCACCTGGTGCGGGCTCTTGTCCATGACCACCGCGACCAGTCGCCCGCGGGCCCGTTCGCCCAGCCAGTGGGCAACGCGGTCGGACAGCTCGTCCAACTCGCCGTAGGTGAGGTCCGGGCCGGCGATGGCGATGGCCGCCGGATCCTTCGCGACCTGGCGCAGGAACGGCTCGTGCAGCAGCCCTGGCTCGACCGGCCACTCGGTCGCGTTGGCCTCCTGCCGGGCCGCCAACTCGGCGGGCGGCACCAGGTTGGGCGCGGTCCGCCGCCAGAGATCCGGTTCACCGGCCAGTCCGCGAAGCAGCTCCACATAGGACCGGAACATGGTCTCGACGAGGTTGTCCGGGAACAGGTCGGCGACCACGTCCCAGTTCACCACCAGCTCGCCGGCCTCCTCGATCACCTGGTGGTCCAGCCACACCTGCGGTGTGCGCACGCTGGCCGACACCTCGGTGCCGCCCTCGCCCAGTTCGAGCAGGTGGTGCACCATGCCGGTCATGCCGCCGCCCTGTTCCCTGGCGGCGAAGTTCACCATGCTGGCGAACACCACCGGCATGCTGGCCCCGACGGTGTTGCCGCGCGCCCGGTTGTACTCACGCAGCACCTCCACCCCGGAGACCTCGCTGTGCTCCAGATCGGTCCACAGCCTGCGCTGCACCCGCTCGGCGACCCCGGCGAAGGTCGGCGCGGCCAGGGTGTCGACCTCCAACAGGGTGGTGGTGCTGAAGTTACCGACCACGGCGTCCACCTGCTCGTGCAACGCCATCCGGTTGGAGAACATCACGTTGAGGGTGAACCGGCTGCGCCCGCTCCAGGTGGCCAGCACCCAGGCGTAGGCCGCGCACAGCGCAGCCGAGGGGGTGACCCCGCGGGTCCCGGCCAACCGCTGGAACTCAGACCACTCCACAGTGGACAGCCGGGCGTCGTGGTGCGCGAACTCCGGAATTCCTACCAGGGCAGGGTTCTTGGCCAGCGGCAACTGCGGGGCAGGCGGCATCTCGACAACCCGCTCGCGCCAGTATCGCAGTGCCTTCTCGGGATCCTGCCGGGTGGCGGTCGCCGTCACGTAGTCCCGGAAGGTCAGCGACAGTTCGGGCAGCGCTTCCCTGCCCTCGTGGTAGACCTGCGCCCATTCCCGGAAGAGCAGGGCCGAGCTCCACCCGTCGACGACCAGGGCGTCCAGTCCGATGTGGAGCCTGGTGGTCCGCGTGTCCAGCCGGGTGGCCCTGATCTCGAACAGCGGCCACCGCGCCGGGTCGAACACCCGGGCCTTCATCTCGGCGCCGACCCGCTCGGCCGGTCCGTCCGTGGCACGGATGGTGTAGCCGGGCACCTCGGGCAGCACCCGTTGGGTGCCCTCGGGGCTGATCACGGCGCGCAGCATGTCGTGCCGCTCGATCAGCACGGACAGGGCACTGTTGAGACGGTCCAGGTCCAGCCCGGCCACGTCGACCTCGATGAACGAGTACGTGTTCACCCCGCCCAACTCGAAGGCGGTGGAGCGGCCCATCAGGTAGGCCTGCTGGAGGTCGGTCAGCGGGAACGGCTCGAACCGGGCGTCCACCTCGGCGAGCACCGGTTGCCGCTTCGGCGCGGTGTCCAGCCTGGCTGCCAGTTCGACCACGTCCTGGGCATCGAGGAAGGCCTCCAGCGTCGGCGCCACCCCGAGTTCGGCGCGCAGCGCCTCACAGGCCTCCATCGCCATCCAGGAGTCCAGCCCCAGGTGCCCCAGCGGCTCGTCCACGGCCAACTGCTCGAGCCCGAGCACCCGCGCCACGATCGAGGCCACCACGTCCCGCACTTCGTTGTGCGCGGGCGGAACCCGGTCCCGGTGTGCCTCGGCGATCACTCGTCCGGAAGGCTCCGCCAGCACGGCCGAACCCTGCTTGACGTGACAGTACAGCTCGGAACTCGCTGGCAGGCCAAGGAAGGTGAAGTGTCCGATCCGGTCCGGCTGGACCTCCGCGAGCTGGAACATCGCGTCGATCAGCTGGGCGACCGTCTCGGGCCGCTTGATCAGCGCCACCGATTCGGCGCCGCGACGCCAGACGCGCTCGATACATCGGGCCGAGGCGCCCAGGTACACACCCCGGCGCCACAGTCGACGGTAGAGCTCCTCCCCGCTGGTCCCCGCCGTGGTCAGAAGTGCCTTGAAGTCCACAGTGGACTCTTGGGCGCCCGTTTCGAGGCGGCCCCGACAGTGTTGCCGCCACTGGGAGTCCCGCTCCGAGCAGTGCCGAAACCAGCCGTCCGGTTCGACCAGGAACTGTGCCCGAAGCCGCTCCGCCGGATCCACTCGAAGCTCTTGCAGCGCCTCGAAATCCGTGATCGTCACGGCTTCGGAACCGTGTAGCTCCTTCGCCGCCGCCAGCGCCGTCGCCAGGTACAGCCCGAAGCTCGCCGTGGGCACACCGGCCACCACGTGCTCGTCCAGCAATCGCAGGTCGGCCGGTGCCAACTCGGTCTCGAACTGCACGGTGTCCAACGGCGAGGAGAGCCGCCTGCCCAGCAGGGAGCTGTTCCGGTAGCGCTCACGGCCAGCCTGTTCGAGCACCACGTGGGCGTTCGTGCCGCTGGCGCCGAAAGAACTCACCCCCACCACGGCCGGACTGGGCAGCGCCGTGACTTCGGTCGGGATCCGCATCGGCCCGGCTTCCGGGGTGACCTCGGCGAGGTTGGGCTGCGGCGGCACCTCGCCGTGCGCCAGACACAGCACCGCCTTGAGGAACCCGGCGATCCCGGCCGCCGACTCCAGGTGGCCGATGTTGGCCTTCACCGACCCCACCAGGAGGTCCCGCTCACCGAACACCTCGCGCAGCCCGCGCAGCTCGGCCGGATCACCGGCCGGGGTGCCGGTTCCGTGCGCCTCCACGTAGCCGACCTGCTCGGGCCGGATGCCGCAACCGCGCAGCGCCTGCCGGATCAGCTCGCTCTGCGCCGCCGGGTTCGGGGCGGTGATGCCGACCGTGCGGCCGTCCTGGTTGACCGCCGAACCGCGGATCACCGCCCAGATGTGGTCGCCGGCGGCCTCGGCGTCGACCAGTCGCTTCAGCACGACCAGCCCGCAGCCCTCGCCGCGCACGTACCCGTCGGCGCGCATGTCGAACACCCGGCTGCGGCCGGTTGGCGAGAGCATCCGTGCGTTGTCGAGCACCTCGAACCAGTCGGCCGACCGCACCGTGTTCACGCCACCGGCCAACGCCATCGCCGACTCGCCGGTGCGCAGGCTCTGGCAGGCCAGGTGCACGGCGACCAGGGAGGACGAGGTCGCCGTGTCCACCGCGAGGCTCGGCCCGCTCAACCCGAGCTGGTAGGACAGCCGCCCGGCGGCGAACGGGGTCGTACCGGTCAGGTCGTACGCCGACCGCTCGGCCGTGGTGTGTCCGTGACCGGCGATCCCGACGAACACTCCCGTCGGGTGCCCGGCCAGCCGCTGTGGGGCACACCCGGCGTGTTCCAGCGCCTGCCAGCCGACCTCCAGCAGCAGCCGGTGCCGCGGGTCCATCGCGGCGGCCTCCCTCGGTGCGATGCCGAACCTGGCCGCGTCGAACTGGTCCAGTCCATCGATCAGCCCGGCCCGAAACGTGCGCCCGGCCGCCGAACTGTCCGGTGGCACCGGTCCGATGCCGTCCCCGCCGCGACGCAGGAACCGCCAGTAGGAGTCCGGATCGCTGACGCCACCGGGCATGCGGCAAGCCATGCCCACGACCGCGATCGGATCGGCCGAGCCCTTTCGGGCAGTGCAGGGGTCGTTCACCGGCCTGTCCCATCATCAAAGTCCACCCAGGTCGGCGAATGGTCCCAACCGTTCGGAGCACGCACTACCGACGATCGGCGGGAGAAGTTTGATTCACAACTACCAGTCGGAGCCTGGCCTCCCAGGGGCGGCCGCGGGACCGGCCGTGGACGTCGGGCCAACGGCACTATTGCCACGTAAGGGTGTCTTTGCGACATTGAACGCGAGGTGGCCGGAACCGCCGTTCGGCGACAGCCGCACCTGAGCGGATGTGCAGATGGTGCCTCGTTGGGCCTACTTGGATTCGACGCGTCCGAACGGGTTGGGGTCGGCCGCCAACGCGTCACACGCTGCCTGCCAAGCGGAATCCCCGGGGTAGAGCTCGGTGCGGAGGTAGGCCCAGGTGAGCCGCTGGACCGCGGCGACTCGCTCGGGGTTCTCGTCCGTGGTCTCGGCGACGTCATATCCGGAGATCCCGCCGAGCCCGTGCTCCGCGTCAAACAGGGTGAGCAGGGACTTGGGACCAGGGGAGAGGAGGTACGGATCGGTGTGCCAGTCCGCGCCCGCGACCGTCAGGTGGGTGGAGGTGTCCTTGTCACCGGCGACCACGAGCGCGGGCGTTGTCATATGGGAGAAGTCCGTGGTCGAGAAGAAGGAATAGTTCTGGGCCACGGACTCGGTGAGGGCGTCGCCGCCCCTGCCGGGCGCGGCGAGCAGCACGCCCGCCTTGATCCGAGGTTCGGCCAGGTTCACTTCCGTTCCGTCGTAGGGATCGGTGAGCCGCGCGCCCAGCAGCAGGCTCGCGGTGTGCCCGCCCATTGAGTGCCCGGCCACGGCGACCTTGCTTCGGTTCAGGCGCCCGAGGAGCTGTGGGACGGCGGCTTCGATCGCGTCGAGCTGGTCGAGGATGCGTGTCATGTCCTCGGCCCGCGATCGCCAGTACAGCGGCGCCTCGGGGTCGTCGGTGTCCAGGCTCAGCGTCCTCGAGCTCAGATGGGTGGGCTGGATCACGACAAATCCGTGTGCCGCCCAGAAGTTGGCGAGTGGGGCGTAGCCGTTCAGCGAGGAGAGGTTGTTCGAGTAGCCCTGGCCGTGCGAGAGCAGGATGATCGGCAGCTCGGTTCCGGTCACGGGCGCGGAGACTCGCACCTGGAGATCCACGGCGCGGCCGGGAGCTGGCAGCACCACCGGACTGACCGAAAGGACAGCAGTGGGCGCGCTGACGGTGTCGGCTGCGTGAGTCGGTTCACCCATGATGTGCAGTTCCCTTCCATTTGCCGGACTCAAAGCGGAGCGTAGTTCCGGAACTATATGGAGCGACGTTCCGCTTTGTCAACGGCCGCCCGGGAGGAGAGATCGTGGCCAGAGCCAGCGTCGACAGGTAGAGGCGCTGGCCCGCATGTCGATGCCGTCGAGCTGCTCGGCGTGTCGTCGGATGTCCCGGCCGTGGCGTCGTCAATGCTGGGGTTGTGTCGGAGATTCCCGTGCGAGCGCAGCGAGGCGACCCCAGGCCGGGCAGGCTGGTCGGCATCGACCTGGCCCGGGGGCTGGCCGTGTTCGGGATGTACGCCGCCCACGTCGGACCCGACCCGGAGACCGAGGGCGGTGTGCTCGGTGCTGTGTTGCAGCTTGCGCACGGCCGTTCCTCGGCGCTGTTCGCGGTGCTGGCCGGGGTCTCGGTGGCGATCCTCACCGGCCGGACCGAGCCGGTGTCCGGCCGCGACCGCAGGCAGGCCATGACCCGGATCGCCATCCGCGCCGTGATCCTGGTGGTACTGGGCATCGCGCTGGCCCTGCTCGACACCTCGGTGGCTGTGATCATTCCCTACTACGGGGTGTACTTCCTGCTCGCCTTGCCGTTGGTGCGGCTGCGAGCCCGCGCGCTGGCCGTGCTCGCCGCGGTGTTCGCGGTCGTCGGCCCGCAGCTGTCCTTCGCCATCCGCTTCGCGGGCGCCGTGCCGCAGACTGAGACTCCCGACACAGTCGTGGACGGCATCGCGGAACTGCTCGTGTCCGGCACCTACCCGGCGATCACCTGGATGCCGTTCGTCATCGCTGGCATGGCACTGGGCCGGATCGACATCAGCACCGCGCCGGTGCTGCGCAGGATTGCCTGGCTGGGGACCGTGCTGCTGCTCGCCGGGTACGGGGGCTCGTGGCTGGCGCTGAATGTGTTCGGTGGCCGGGCGGCGCTGCTGGCGTCCCCGCACGCTGCGGCCGTGGCCGCCAGCGAACCGGGCGCGGTCAGCACGGACTCCCTCGCGGGGCTGCTGGTCGCCACACCGCACAGCGGGACGACCTTCGAGGTTCTCGGCGCGCTGGGCTGTGCACTGCTGGTGGTGGCCGGCGCGACGTGGCTGACCCGCAAACCGCGTGTGCTGCTGGTTCCGGTGATCGCGGTCGGCAGGATGTCACTGTCGGCCTACGTCGGGCACGTGCTGGCGATGTGGCTGCTCGACCCGGAGACGATGAGCACCCCGCCGCTACTGGTGCTGCTCGGGTTCGTGCTCACCACTGCCGCGCTGGCCACGCTGTGGAGCCGCGCGTTCCGCAGGGGGCCGCTGGAGCACCTGCTGTACCTCGCGACGACACCGGCACGACTGATCCGGTGATCTCGCCGGAACACGTTCGCACCAGCCGGATGTGGCGCTGCCGGACATCCGGTATCGCCAACCGGGCGATCGCCGCGGGTGGCCCCCTTCCCAGCCTCGCCGCCCGTCCCTAACGTGGAATGAGGATTGCTCCCTGGCGAACACGATCCCCGCAGCCAGCCCAAGCGCAATGCACGTGAATGTCCACACCTGTCAGGGAAAGAGGAAGGGCTCAGCAGTTCGCCCAAGAACACCGTACAGCCCGGCAGCCGTGGTTTTCGCCGGCAGTCAGCGCGCTCTCATCGAAGCCAGCTGGATCCGGTTGCCAGGTGCCATGACAAGACCGATGGGTGAGAAGCAACTCGCTTCCGTTGATCATGCAGGCGTGTGCGACAGAGAGGGGCCCGATCGTGTCAGTCAAGCCCGCAGCTCCGGTCGTGAATGCGTCGTCGATGAGTGTCGCCACGCAACTGACACCACACCTGCTGGAACAGGCGGCGGGTCCGGTACAGGTCACCGTGAACTCCGTGGTACGGGAACGCATCGCGGCCTGCCACGAGTTCGCCCTGATTCGCATCGCCGGTGGTACGCCGGTCTACGGTGCCACAACGGGTTTCGGTCCGCTCGTGGCATTTCCCGGTCGCGAGGACTCGGCCGAACAGTGCGACAACGTGCTCGACCACCTGATCGCCGGGCAGGGTCCTGATCTGGAGCCAGCCGTGGCTCGTGCCGCTGTCCTCGCACGGCTCTGGTCACTCGCACAGGGCCTTTCCGGCGTCTCGTTGTCAGTCATCGACGCCCTGATCGCCATGCTGGCTACGGATTTCGCGCCGGCAGTGCCATGTGTGGGGTCGGTCGGCGCCAGCGGGGACCTCATTCCGCTCGCCTACGCGGCGCGCGCACTGCGAGGTGTCGGCAGCGCCTACCTGGCCGGTGAGCGAATGGCGGCCGGAACCGCATTGCGGCTTGCCGGTCTCACTCGCCTGGAGTTGGACGGGCGAGACGCGCTGGCATTGGTCAACGGTACATCGCTGACCGCTGCCGCCACGGGGATCGCGGTCGCCGGGATCCGCAGGTCCCACGTGGTCGCCATGGTGCTGTCGGCGCTGTTGACGGACCTCCTCGGGTCCGACCCGGTGTTCCTGTCGGCGGATCTGCTCGACGCGTTCGGTCACCAGCACGCCACCGACACCGCCCGGCAGTTGCGCGTACTGCTGGCGGGCACCAGCCCGTCGGGAACCCGGCCGTTGCAGGAGCCCTACAGCATCCGCTGTGTACCGCAGCTGCTTGGGGCGGTGGCGTCATCGGTTCACCACGCGGAGCAGGTGGTGTGTGATGACCTCAACGGGGTGAGCGACAACCCGCTGTTCTTCCCCGACCAGAACAAGGTCGTCCACGGCGGCAACTTCTTCGGCCAGCCGTGTGCGTTCGCGGCCGACCTGCTCTCGCTGGCGGCGACACAGCTGGGCAACCTCGCGGAGCGTCAGCTCGACCTGGTGGTCGACCCGCACCGCAACGGTGGGCTGCCACCGATGTTGTCGGCCGAACCCGGCCGTCAGCACGGCATGCAAGGTGTGCAGCTCGCGGCGACCGCGACCCTCGCGGCCATGCGTCGCTGCGCCGTTCCCGCCTCGGTCCAGAGCCTGCCGACGAATCTGCACAACCAGGACGTCGTCCCGCTGGGCACCCAAGCGGCGTTGAACGCGTTGGACACGGCACGTTCTTTGCGATGGCTGCACGGTTCCCTGGCCGTGGCACTGCGCCAGGCCACGCACGTCGGCGCGCGCCGACCGACCGCGCCGGTGTGTGCCTCGGTGCTCGACGCCCTGCGTGAGCTGATTCCGCCCATCGTGGACGACCGGCCGCTCGACGAGGACGTGCGGCGGGCCGCTGACCTGCTCGACGGTTTCGCGAAGAATCCCGGACTGTTCACGGGATCCCGGCCATGACCGCGGCGACCACCGAACGAACGGTCCCCGGTGTCGGTTGCGTGACACTTCCGCTGCCGACACAACGGTTCGTCGGGCAGTGCGGTCAGCCAACCCGAACGGCCATCGCCGAAGCCGCCGCGTTCGCGGTGAACGAAGCCGAACACGCGCGCTACCGGTGGCTGCTCGGCCACCAGGCGGCGTTCTGCGTCTGGCGCCTGCTCGCGGACCTGTTGCGCTCGGCACTCGCCCAACCGGACGAGGCACAGCCGCAGGTCGCGGTCGCGGCGCACCTGGTCGACGCGTACTCCGTGCTGCTGCTGTACTCCGGGAGCTGTTCCACCGAGATCTACCACTCCACGATCAGGCCCGAGATGATCGCGGCGCACCCGGCGTTCAGCGGCAAATGGTCCAGGGACTACGAACCGCTCCCCGCGTTGATACGCGCCTCGCGGTCCGTTCTGCCAGCACAGGCCAAAGGGCTCGCCGCAAGCGCGAAGGCCAACCAGCTCGTGCACATGGCCATCGCGGACAAGCTTGTTCCGCAAGGACAATCGCTGCTGCGCGCGGCCAGCGGTTCCGGTCCGGTCGTGACATCGGAGGTCGAACGCGATCTGTTCGACCAGTTCTTCCTCGTCCAACGCCGCCCCGTCAGCAAGGAGGTGCTCATCGGTCAACTCGGTGAGCGGCTCGATCGGATCGCGGCCGACCTCATGGCGAGTCCGCTGCCGGAGCCCCCTTGGCGCGACACCGAGCCGGTCATGTGGTTGCACCGCAACAGTGCTGGAATCTTGGCGGAGGCCACGGGGTGGCTGCGGGAGGTCAGCGTCGGCGATCACGCAGGCACGAAGGGAAGAACATGGGCGAGTTCAAGAACATCGTTGTGAACGGCAAGATCGATGCCTACATCCGCGGCCAGACCGCACCGCAACTGCCCGCCCAGCGCAAGCTGGTCGAGCGGACGCACGCGCTCGGTGACCTCGCCGAGATGCAGATCCCGCACGAGCAGGGCATGTTGCTCACGCTCCTGGTGAAGATCCTGGCTGCCGAACTGGTCGTCGAGGTGGGCACCTTCACCGGGTACTCGGCGCTGTCACTGGCACTCGGCCTGGCGGCGGGCGGCAAGGTGATCACCCTTGACCGGTCCGAGGAGTGGCTGGACCTCGCCAGCGAGGCGTGGCAGGAGGCCGGCGTCGCCGAGCTGATCGAGTTCCGGCTCGGTCCGGCACGGGAAAGCCTGTTCGCGCTGCCGGACAGCCCGGAGATCGACCTGGCATTCATCGACGCGGACAAGGTCGGCTACATCGACTACTGGGAGCAGTTGGTGCCGAGGCTGCGTGCCGGCGGCCTGATACTGGCCGACAACGTGCTCTACCGAGGCGAAGCCGCCGATGACAGCGCGACCGGCAACGCCAGGGCGATCCGTGAGTTCAACGACCACGTCCTCGCGGACCGCCGGGTCGAGTCGGTGCTGCTCCCAGTCGCGGACGGGTTGACCATCGCCCGCAAGCGCACCCGGTGAACCACGCCCCGATACGTCGGTTCAGCCTGTGAAGAGGAGAACAGCGTGACCGTCAGCGGGATTCCTGAGCACTGCGCTCGTCTGAGCATGCAGTCACTCATGACCGATCCCTATCGGATACTGGCTCGGTTCCGCGAACAGGCGCCCGCTGTCGCTGTCGAGCACACCGGCTATCGCATGTGGCTGGTCACCCGCTACGAGGACGTGCGCAGGATACTCGCGGGCACCAGCGTGATCCGTGACTTCGTCGCGAACCAGCATCGGATCAACACCAACAGCCGGGTCCGGCCAGTGTCGCAGGCCCATCTGGTGGACGCCTCACGCCGCAGCTTCTTCGAGCGTGACGGTGCTGACCACCGTCGGCTGCGAGGATTCGTCAACGACGTGTTCACCCCAGATCGGCTCGCACAGCTGCGCGTCGAGGTGGAACAACTGGTCGAGCGACTGCTGGACACGCTCCCGGTTGGTGAACCCGTCGACCTCATGACGGCATACGCCTACCCGATCGCCATGACCGTGATCGGCGACCTCGCCGGGGTACCCAGCCAGCCAAGGAAGAACATCCCCGTCTGGATATGCGAGATGATCACCTCGCCGGTGATCAGCGAGATCGAGCACGGCGCGAACCAGTTGCATGCCTTCTCCGTCGAGATGGCGGCGCTGAAGCGGGCCGAGCCGGGACAGGACCTGTTCACCGACCTCCTCCAGGTGCGCGAGCGGGAACTGATGACCGAGGACGAGCTCACGTCGATCTACCTCCTGTTCCTCGTCGCTGGGACTGAAGCGGCCTCCGCGATCGGTAACGGTCTGCTGACCCTGCTGCGGCACCGCGACCAACTCGACGAACTGCTTGCCACGGGGGACAGTTTCGCCGATGCGGTGGAGGAGATCCTTCGCTTCGAGTCACCCTTCCGGCTGATGGGACCGCGCCTGTCCACCAGGCCGGTGGCGTTGGACGGGCCGACCATCCCCGCGGGCGAGCTCATCCTGCTCTCACCCGGTGCGGCAAACCATGATCCGCTGCGGTTCCCGAACCCGGACGAGTTCGACGTGCGACGCCGCCCGAGCGGACATCTCGGGTTCGGACACGGCCCACACCACTGCCTGGGTTACGCGCTCGGCCGACTGGAGACGACCACGGCGCTGCGGCAGCTGTTCCGGCGCTACCCGAACACCGAACTGGTCCACTCACAGCGGCCGGCGGACTGGCGTCCGGGAAAGTTCATGCGCAGGCTCAACACGCTGGCCGTCATCCTGCGTTAGACCAGGCGCGTTCCGGGTAGCCGAGATGGGGTTCGGACACCTGGTCGAGCCTGGTCCTGATCTCCGGCGGCAGGTCGAGTTCGGCGACCGCGAGCGATTCCCGCAGCTGCTCGGCGGTGCGCGCGCCCACCAAGGGGGCGACGACACCTTCCCGGTCCCGCACCCAGCTCAGCGCGACACCCAGTGGCGGAACCCCCAGCTGCTCCGCCGCCGTCGCGACCTCCTCGACCACGGCGGCGGCCCGCTTGCTCTCCGCGAGGCCGCGGACGTACCACTGGAAGAAGCGGCTGTCGGCCCGCTCCGCGGGAACACCGTTGCGGTACTTCCCGGTCAGCACGCCGCGACCGAGCGGCGCCCATGGCAGGATGCCGAGCCCGAAGTGCCGCGCCGCCGGTAGCACCTCACGCTCGATTCCCCGTTGCAGCAACGAGTACTCGACCTGCACGGAGCTCAGCTGCGGACGTCCGAGTTTGTCCTGCGTGGTCGCCGCCTTCGCGGTCTGCCAGCCGGTGTAGTTGCACAGCCCCGCCGTGCGGGCCCGGCCGCTGGAGATCGCCTGCTGGATGGCGTCGAGGGTGTCGTCGAGTGGGGTGTGGTCGTCCCAGATGTGCATCTGCCAGACATCGACGTGGTCCAGACCCAGCCGGTTCAGCGACTTGGTGAGCTCAGCCAGCAACGTCGCGGCCGAAGCGTCCGTCCCGAACGGCGGTTTCTCACCGGTGAGCACGGCTTTGGTGCAGAGCACGATGTCCTCGCGGGGAACCGTGCCGCGCAGCAGTCGGCCGAGGATCTCCTCGCTGCGCCCGCCGCCGTAGATGTTGGCCGTGTCCACGAGATTGCCACCCGCGTCGACGTAGTCGGTCAGCTGTGCGCCACAGTCGTCCTCGGACGTGCCCAATCCCCAAGTCGCTGTACCGAGACCGATCCGTGCGACACTGATACCGCTGTGCCCGAGGGTCCTCCGCAGCACCGCTCACACCCCTTTCCCCTGCGCACGCAACCGTGGTTTGCCCATCGCGTTGCGCGGGATCGAGTCGACTTCCTCGATCAGCCTGAGCTTGTTGTGCGGCGAGACCCTGCCAGCGACATGGGCGATGATCTCGTCGAGGTCGACGGGGTGTCGCAACACCACGTACGCCTTCGGCAGTTCGCCAGCGATGTCGTCGGGATGGCCGACAACGACGGCGTCTTCGACGCCGGGGTACTCCAGCAGCAGCGATTCGAGTTCCTCCGGGCTCACCTGGTACCCCTTGTACTTGATCAGGCGCTTGTGCCGGCCCGTGATCGTGACGTGGCCACGGGGATGCGCCCGCGCGAGATCACCGGTGTGCAGCCAGCCATCGCTGTCCGTCAACGCCACCGAGGACGCGGGATCGCCGAAGTAGCCAGAGGAGACCTGCGGGCCTCGGATGCGAAGTTCGCCTTCGTCCCCAGGGATCACATCCGTGCCCGTTGCCAGGTCCACGATGCGCGTTTCGGTTCCGGGCAGCGCGATGCCGACCGCCCCCGGCGGCCCGGGGTCGCCATCGGGAGTCACATGGGTGCAGCCTGCTTCTGTCATGCCATAGCCCTGTACGACGGCAACCCCGAACCTTCGCGTGCAGTTCTGCGCGAGTGCGGCGGGCAACGGTGCTCCGCCGGAGAAGATCAGTCGCATACCGGCGAGGTCGGTGTCCTCCACATCCTCGCTGCGCACGAGTTCAGCGAGGATGCTCGGCACGAGATAGGGGACGGTGACTCCGTGGCACCGTATGGTCTCAACCAGGTTTCGCGGTGTGACGGGTGTTGGGGCAATGACCAGTTTCGCCCGTGCACGCAGCGCGCGGTTCATCGCCATCTGCATCCCGTAGATGTGCCACAGCGGAGTCACCGCGAGCACGACGTCCTCGGACGTCAACTGGTGCAGCAGGTCGATTTGGGCCAGGTTCACCGCGAGATTGCCGTGGGTCAGCATCACCTGTTTCGGGATTCCCCGCGTCCCGCTCGACGCGGCCAGTACTGCGACGTCGGAGCCACTGGGCTGATCACCGGCCACTCCGCCACCCTCGTCGAGCGATCCGGGTTCGTCGACCGTGAGGACCTTGCCGACCTCGCTGGTCAGTTCACCGAACCCCCGCAGCGTTGACGTCGTCAGAATCGCCGATCGGACTTCGTGTCCGCGCAACGACCGCCGCCATTCCCTGACACCGCCACGCGGATCAAGGGCGAGCACCGTGCCCCCAGCAAGCAGGATGCCGTGAAACGCGCCGATCAGGTCGACACCGTTCGGGCAGCTCAGCACCACCCGATCGGCTCTGCCCACCCCGCTAGCCGACAACCACGAGGCGATCCTGCGTGTCAGGTCGTACAGTTCGCGGTAAGTGGCGCTACGACCGGTGGCACAGTCGACCACCGCGATCCGATTCGCGCACACAGCCCCGGGGCCCGTACCCCACACATGACCCGGAAGGCTTCGTGTCGCCGCTTCGAAGACGTCTTTCCATGCGCTTGCGGTCATGCATGGCCGCCTTTCATCGGCGAGCTTCGGAGGAATCCACCTGCCCGCACCAATGGTAGCGACCACAACTGCCGACTTGGGAGAGACCAGCTGACCGGTAAACGTGGGTGAATCAGGGTCCAGACAATTGGCCTCTTGTTTTCTGCGCTATCTCGACACGTTGACCGGCGCCGACGCCGGGATCGAGCGTCTGGCGCGCCACGTGCTGGGGTGGACGCGAGAGTTCTGGGACATACGCGACGGCACCCCAGCACGGGTCACGGGACCTCTTGCTGCACAGCGCTTTCAGCGTGCCTTGCGAGCGCGCAGGACATACGTGTCCAGCGGGAGCGGACAGGTGGCGGTGAGCTCGAAGCCCGCGTCGGCCAGCAGGGCGCGGTAGTGCGACTCGGTGCGTTCCCGACCGCCTACGTTGCAGAGCATGTGGATGTCCCAGGGGACCGCGAGGGAGTCGGTGTCGGCGGTCTCCGGGAGCAGGCGCTCGATGACCAGCAGTTCAGCGTGCTCGGGCATGTCGGCCGCACACGTGGTGAGGATGGTGCGGCACTGCGCATCGGTCCAGTCGTGCAGGACGCGGGACAGCAGGTAGACGTCCCCGACCGTGGGAACGGCCTCGGTGAAGTCGCCGGGAACCAGGGTGCAGCGAGTGGCCACCGGGGCCAGGGTCGACTTCGCGGTGGCCAAGGCGTGTGGGCGGTCCAGGAGAACGCCGTGCACGGTCGGGTTGGCGGTGAGGACTCGGGCCAGCAGTTCGCCGTTGCCGCCAGCGACATCGACCACGGTGCCCGCGGCGGAGAAGTCGACGACACGGGTGAGTTCGGTGAACATGGCGTTGCTGGCGGCCATGGACCGGTGGAACAGCTCCGCCAGTTCGGGGTTGGCGGCCATGTGGGTGAAGTGGTGGGCACCGAACACCTTCGCGTAGGACTCCTCGCCGGTGCGAACGGCGTCGGTGAGCGCGGCGAAGGACTGGTAGAACGGACCGCCGTACATCTGGGCGAGCGGACGCATCGTGCCTTCGAGGTCCGACCGCAGGAGGGAACTCAGGTCGGTCAGCGCGTAGCCCGCCGCTGAGGTGTGGACGAGGCCGAGGGTGGTCAGGTAGCGCAGGAGCCTGCCGAGGCTGTCCTGGTCGGCGCCGGTGGCCGCGGCCAGGCCAGGCAGGTCGGGGATCGTGGTGAGGTGGTCCGGCAGGCGCAGTTCGACGGCGGACGCGATGGCCTGGGTCGCCCAGGCGCCGGTCATCAGGCGCAGCAGTTGGGTGCCGGGCACGGACTCGCGCTGGTGGGTGGCGAGCAGGTGCGGGAACTGCCCCGCGCAGAGCAGTTCCATGCGGCGGAACGCCGGGAGGGCGTGGTGGGCGTCGCGGAAGTAGAGGACGGTGGCGCCCTCGTGGCTGTTGTAGCCGCCCCCGTCGGGGCGCATCCGGGTGGCGATCGTGGCCCTCAGTCCACTCACGACAATCGGGTCGGCGTCCGCGACGGCCAGCGCGAAGTGGTTCTCCCGGCCGTGCAGGCGTTCGTCGGCGGCGATGTGGGCCAGTCCTGGCGGGGTGACCATCGCGAAGATCTCCAGTTCGCACGGCCGGCCCGCGCGGTCGGTCACCGGGGCGCGCAGGATGCGGATCTCCAGCTCGGCGGCTGGCACCGCGTACCGGCGGCTCAGCCGGTCCCGGACGACCACGCTCGGGGTCATCGCACCGACTTCGATGCCGTGGTGCGCCAGTTCCTCACCCAGTCCGTCGAGCGTGCTGGGGAAGACGAGTACGGCGGCATGGGTCAACGGGGCGTGCGCGGCCAGCGCCGCACGTTCGGCCTCGCTCAGCGACGGTATTGCCGTGGCGAGCACCGACTCGGTGTCGTTGGCGGCGATGAGCGCCATCGCCGTGGCGAGGCGGGTGAGGTCCTCCGGGGCGAGGGCGGGGGCGATCGTCGCGGTCATGTTCCACTCCAGCTATCAGATGCCGACGTAGCTCTCGGCGAAGAAATCCTGGTGGGCGCGGCAGTCGCGCAGGCTGTCGAGCCGGGCACGGCGCAGCGCGTGCTCGAAACCCGCGTCCGGTTCGGTGCGGGGCGGCCCGTGCAGGAGGGCGATCATCCAGTGGGAGAACTCCTGCGCCCGCCAGATGCGGGGCAGGCAGGTGCGCGAGTAGCTGGCGAGGGCGTGGTCGTCGTCGCGGGTGAGCGCGTCGGTGAGCGCGCCCGCCAGGATCTCAGCCTCCATGATCGCCAGGTTGGCGCCCTTGGCGGCGGACGGGCTGATCAGGCTCGCGGCGTCGCCCACCAGGAACAGCCGGGCGTGCTGGATGGGATCGATGATGTCCGAGCGCAGGTGCACGATCCGGCGCTCGGTGACTGGTCCCTGGCGCAGCGGGCCGAACTGGTCGACCCGCATGCGGACACCTAACTCGGCCCAGATCCGCTCGTCGGTCCAAGCCGCCGGGTCGTCACCGGGCGGGACCTGCAGGTAGTAGCGGGTCACCTCGGGGCTGCGGGCCATGTGGCCGGCGAACCCGTTGTCGTGCATGGCGTAGGTGACCGCCGCCATGCTCTGCGGAGCCTGCGTGAGGACGGCCAGCCAGGCGATGCCGTGGTCGCGGGCATGGCGGGTCACCCTGGCTGCTGGGATGGCCTGGCGGGTGACGCCGTTGCTGCCGTCGCAGCCCGCTAAGAACCGGCCCCTCGCCTCGCCGGTCCCGCCCGCGTGGCGGAAGCGGACCGTGGCGGTCTCGGCGTCGACATCGGTGACGGTCACGCCGAAGCGCAGTTCACCGCCGCGATCGAGGTATTCGGCGATGAGGTCGGTGACGAGGTCGTGCTGTGGGTAGACCGTGTGCATCTCGCCGCGGCCGAGCTTGCCGTAGTTCAGCTCGAACTCGCCACTGGCATCCCGGAACGCACACGTGTCGTGTAAGCGTCCATTGTGGAGCATTCCGGCGGCGAGCCCGTGCTCGGTCAGCACCCTGGCGCTGTTCGCACCGAGGAACCCCGCCCTGGCCCTGGCCTGCACGTGCTCGCGACTGCCACGTTCCAGGATGAGCGTGTCGATCCCCTTGGCCCGCAGCAGGTTGCCCAGCACCAATCCCGCCGGCCCTGCGCCGATGATGAGCACTGTCGTCTGATCAGCCATGATTCCCCCGGAGTCTCCTTGCCCGTCGGTCACGCTGTCGAACTCCCGCTGGTGCCTCGCGACGGACCCGAGGTCAGCGGGGTGGTGCCGAGCAGTGGATTTGATGAGTACACCGTTTGCCGTGCGTTCACGCGTGAGGCGCCCGGGATTAGCACGTCATGTGATCAGCGTGCTGACCCGTGGTGCGAAACGCCGACGGTATTGACTCGCCCCGTCCAGGAACGGGTCGTCGCAGACAGGCCAGACTCACGTACGGATTCCCTTTTCACGACGACGCCCCACCACCGCGGCAGCGCTCAAGCTGATCTTCCGGAGGAGAGCTAACAGTGTCCGCGTACACCCGTCCAGTCGTTACACACCTTGGAGCGCGCAATCACCCATACGGATCACGTGTTGCACGGTTGAACTGCGGCGATGGCGGGAACCCCGCTTCGGTCTCGTGGCCGACTCCGCTCGGCGCCAGCCGCGCCCTGGCCTTCGGGACCCGCCCGCACGGCGTCACCAATGCGAACCTCCTGTTTGAGGACTTACAGCTCTAGTGTCGATCTACGGGGCTGCGGACACTGTGCCCCGGCAATGTGTGTGGGATGCCACCCCACACCTCGGCGGTCGCCGCACCACCGGCGTCGCCGTGGAGGGAGGACGACCTTGCCCGCACGCAGTGGCCTGCTACCTGTCGAACACCTCGATTTCACGACCTCGGATCCCGAGGCCGCGCAGGCGAAGTTCGATGAACTGTACCTGCGGAACCGGCTGCACCGTCCGGACACGGGCAGCTTCTCGATGCGGTTGCGCCGGTACGTGGTCGGCGGGCTGTGCATGGATCAGCTGCGGTTGCGCGGATCACTGTCGCTGGACGGCGATCCCTTCCGGGACTTGGTGTTCGGCTTCCTGCGCGGTGGCCGCTGGTCCGGCGCCACCCGCAGGGAGGAGTTGCGCGGCCGGGCGGGGCTGGCGTTCGCGCATCCGATGCAGGATGCGGCCGTCTACACCGGGTTGGACCTGGACTGCTGCGCCCTGACGCTGCCCGCCGACGCGGTGCGGCGGGCAGCAGCCGAGCAGTTCGGCCACGACCGGGTGCGCTTCGTTGCGATGGCCCCGATCAGCTCCGACATGCGGGACTGCTGGCGGGCCGCCGCGGAGTTCGCCCGCCAGCAGTTGCGCACCCCGCCCAGCACGCTCCGCGAGCCATTGGTGCACACCCAGGTGGTGCACCTGCTGGCCGCTGTCGCGCTGGCCGCGTTCCCCAACACCACCATGACCGCCGACTATCTGCGGGGGCCCGGCTGGGTCGCACCGGCCGGGCTGCGCCGGGCGGTCGCGTTCATCGACGCCCACGCCGATCAGCCGCTCACCCTGTCGGGCATCGCGGCCGCCGCGCGGGTGGGCCCGCGCGCGTTGCAGTACGCCTTCCGCCGCCACCACAACACCACCCCCATGGGCTACCTGCGCCGGGTGCGGCTGGACCGCGCCCACCAGGACCTGCTCGCCGCCGTCCGTACCGGTGCGGACAGCGTCGCGGAGATCGCCCGTCGCTGGGGATTCGCCAATCCAGCCCGGTTCGCCGCCCTGTACCGCGAGTCCTACGGCCGCCCGCCCCACGGGGACCTGGTCCACGAACCCCTCTGAGGATCGCGCGGGAACACCATGGGACTAGCCTTCGAAAGCACTGATCTGGACGAGATCCAGGAATTCCTCAGCGTGGGCTACACGGCGATGCGGCTCAGGGCCCGCTGCCAGGAGCGGTACCAGTACCGGCTCATCCGGAATCCGTTGGGGCCGATCAGCCTGGATTTTGCTGACGCCGGCTTCGACGTGGACTACCTGGTCAACCCGCCGGGCAGCCTCTGCTTGGCCGGCGTGGAATCCGGCACCATTCCGTACCTCGAGACCGAGGGCATGCGGGACAGCTACGGCCCGGGTGAGGTGTTCCTGGTCGCGCAGCCCGATCGACCCTTCGCCACCCGGTCATGTCGCACGCGCTACAGCTACACCGTGCTGGATCCCGCGTTGCTGTCCCAGGTGGCCGCGACCGCTCCCGGCCGCACGGACGCCCCGGTGCGGTTGACCGGCTACCGGCCGATCTCCCCGTCCGCCGGCCAGCAACTGTTGCGCACCATCACCTTCCTGCGCGACCAGGTCATCCCCGCCCCGACGATCCGGGACGCGCCGTTGATCACCTCCACCGCACCCCAGCTGCTGGCGGCGGCGGTGCTGGCCACCTTCCCCAACACCGCGCTGATCGACCCCACCATCGAGGACCGCCACGACGCCCACCCCGCCACTCTGCGGCGCGCCATGGCGTTCATCGACGACCACGCCCACCGCGACATCAGCGTCGCCGACGTCGCCGCCGCCGTGCACGTGACGATTCGTGCGTTGCAGTACGCTTTCCGCCGCCACCGCGGCACCACCCCGATGGGCTACCTCCGCCAGGTCCGCCTGCACCACGCCCACCAGGAACTGTTGGCCAGCGACCCCACCACCGGGGCCACGGTCACCGAGATCGCCGCCCGCTGGGGCTTCTTCCACCCCGGCCGCTTCGCCCACTACTACCGCCACACCTACGGCCACCCACCGGCGCGGACCCTGCTCCGCCGCGCCTGTTGACCGATGCCCTGGTACAGACTCCGGGGGCAACGGGGGGACCCCGGAGTCTGCACCACAGGGAACTAGGGCGGCGGGTTCTGGGCCGACCTGCCCGTATGGCCTTGATGGCCACGTCCCAGTTTGCCCCCTGGGAACCCACTGCGCAGCAGACCAGACGAACGCTCGTCATCCCAGCTCAGCGGGCACACCATCCCGAAAACGAAACCTGGACCGAATCCGAGCAGGATCCCACCGCTCGGGCTCTCCAGGGAGCGGCGCACATACCGGTGAGCGAGCACCTGGCCCGACGCGGGCTCAGGATCGGCGGGCGGGGGAGCACCGCGCCGATGATCACCACGGTGTCCGCGGGTAACTGCCAGCGATGTCGGCGCCTCTTTCGTGCGGGCGTGGAGACCTGTAGCCGGCTCACCAGTGCCTCGCCTATGCGGCAGCGTTCACCAGGGAGCGAAGTTCGACGGTGTGCGAATGGCCGAGTCCAGCGAGCAGTTCACTGGCCTGGTGCCAGCAGGCCCGCGCCAGCTCGCCCTGGTCCAGATCGGCGAGGGCGTGCCCGAGCAGGCCGAGCCAGGCGCCCACCCCGGTTTCCGGTTGCGACCAGTCGAAGATGCCGGACGGCATCCAGTTCGTCTCACCGGGCACCGGTTGCTTGGCCGCGAGCCACAACCGTACGACTTCAGCGCGCAGTGCGGCGGCGTGCTCGTCGTCACCACGCAGCTGGGCGATCTGGACGAAGACGTGCATCGCGAACGCCTCGGCATGCTGGTCCGCGTGATCGCGGGACAGGGACACCCCCTTCTCGGCCAGCGCATATGCCGCGTCCATGTCGCCGAGCATGGCCGCGGTGCGCCCGAGTCCCGCGGTGGCCAACACCTCGCCCCGGACGTCCCCGGCGTCCCGACTCAGGTCGAAAACCCGCTGATAGCACGCCCGCGCCACGTCCAACTGTTGCCGCATCGTGGCCGCCACGGCGGCGACGAACGCGATCTGCGACAGCGTGCGGCTGTCCTCCTGCGCGCACGACGCCCGAACGCGAGCCAAACCAATGTCGATCCTGGCCAGACGATCCAGCGCGAGCAGCGGTCTGCCGGTCGGCGAACCAGAGCCGGGCGCCGCCTCGGCGACGGCCGGGTCCCGCGAGGCGCACAGCATCCGACCCACGAGCGCGTCGAACCCGGCGATCGAATCCAGTTCGACGCTCTGCACCAACCGGTACAGCGTGTCGCTGGCCCCGTGCCCCTCGGCGTCGCTGGTCAACCAGGTCCGCGTCGCGGACATGTCGGCCAGCGGCATGAGGGTGTGCGCGTCGGCGGCCAGCGACATCGGTACGGCCCCGGTGCTGAGCCCGCAGGCGGTCGTGGTGATGGCGACGGTCAGGTGGAAGTCGAGCAGCCGCGTCAGCGCCGCCACCCGGTCACCGGACGGTTCGGACTCGCGTGCCCGATCGCAGGCGTACAGCCGGACGAGGTCGTGGTAGCGGTACCGGCCGGGCCCCACCGACTCCAGCAGGCTCAGGTCGACCAGTTGTTCGCACAGCCGCTCGGCGACAGCGGGCGGGCGGTCCAGCATGGCGGCGGCCGAGTACCGCGAAAAACCGTGCAAACCGGAGATCGACAGCAGCCGGAAAGCGTGCGCCGATTCGGAGTCGAGTTGGTCGTAGCCGAGGCGGAACGTGTTGGCAACGGCCACGTCGCCCAGCCGCAGTTCGTCCAGTCGACCGCACTGGTCGGACAGCCGTTCGGCGAGCAGCGGCAAGGTCCAGTTCGGCCGGGACGCCAGCCGGGAAGCGCTGATCCGCACGGCCAGCGGCAGGTTGCCACAAGCGTCGACCACGGCTCGCGCGGCCGGTTCCGGGGTCGCGGTCCGTGGGCCGACGACCCGGCGCAACAGCGTCAGCGCCTCGTCCGTGTCGAACACGGGGAGCTCGAACGTGCGCGCACCGGGCAGGCTGGCGATCCGGGACCGGCTGGTGACCAGCACGGCGCAGCCGCCAGTGCCGGGCAGCAGCGGCGCCACCTGCCCTGCGTCGTGCGCATTGTCCAGCACCAGCAGGACTTTGCGGCCGGCCAGCACCGATCGCAGCAGCGCGGCCCGCTCGTCCAGACCGGCGGGGACCGCGTTCTCGCCAATGCCGAGCGCACCCAGGAACGAGTTCAGCACGAGCTGCGGCCGCGCTGGTTCCTCGTCCACGCCATGCAGATCCACGTACAGTTGGCCGTCCGGGAAATGAGCCTTCACCCGGTGCGCCACGTACACCGCGAGCGCGGTCTTGCCGACCCCGCCGAGCCCGCTGATCACCGAGGTCGGCATCGTCGAGCCGTCGCTGGCGAGCACGGACTCGGCGACCTGCTCGACGATCGCGGCCCGCCCGGTGAAGTCCGGGACGGCCGCCGGCAGCTGTGCCGGTCGCGGCAGACGCTGGCCCGAGGTGATCGGCGAGCGCCCCGGCGGATACGCGATGTCGTTGCCCGCGAGGATCTGTTGGTGCAGCTCACGCAACAGCGGTCCTGGTTCGACCCCTAGTTCGGCGACCAGGTGGCGACGGCTGGCACCGAACCCGTCGAGCGCCATCGTCGGTTGTCCGCACCGGTACAGCGCGACCATGCGCTGGGCCAACATCCGTTCCCGCAACGGGTGCGCGGTGACCAGCCCGGCAAGTTCGCCGACGATCTGTGCGTGCCGGCCGGACATCAGGTCAAGGTCGAGCCGGTCCTCCAGCACCATGAGCCGCTGCTCGACCAGCCGCGTTCGCTGCGCCTGCGCGTACGGGCCCGGCACACCGGCCAACGGCTCGCCCCGGTACAGGGCGAGCGCACCCGACAGCAGGTCCGCTGCCTCGGCCACGCGTCCTCGCTCGTCGTGCTGCCGCGCGTCGATCACCTGACGCTCGAACACCTTGGCGTCCAGGGCATCGACGGCGATGTCCAAGGCGTAGCCGTCGCCAACCGAGCGGAGCACGTGCGAGCCCACGGGGTTGGGTTCGAGCGCTCGACGCAGCCGGTAAACATACGTGCGCACGGCACTGATCGCACGGGTCGGCGGATTGTCGCCCCACACACCATCGACCAGCTCGGCGGTCGACACGGCCTGGCCCGAGGCGAGCAACAACATGGTGAGGACGGCCTGTTGCTGCGGTGGACCGACATTGAGATCGAGGTCGCCTCGATGAGCAAGAACCGGTCCCAACACCCCGAACCGCAGGTCGTGGTGGAGCACTTCACCCCCGTGTGAGTAGCCGCTCAACGACGCACTGCTCGCCGTTTATACCACCGGGCGGAGTCGGCTGAATCCGCAACGGGAACAGGGGGTTCATCGAACGTTGATCCGATGACGATCACGACCGTCGAGGATGGGGCACCTCGTGCTGACGGCGCATCCGCCACGAGCGTCCAACGGCTACGGAGGGGTCGATTTGGCTTCCCTTCCGTACATGCCGTGGATCGAACGCCTTGCTGGAGCCATCCCTGACTGCTAAGGGGAATCCCACTCTCCAATGAATATGAGTGGTCCTTATTCCTTGCGGAGCATAGAACATCCTGTGCTGGTTCCGTTGAGCCGTACAGGTGTAGCGAGACGTCCGTTCGGACAGCAGGCGTCAAAAGTTGAGCAACAAATGGGAACAACCGGGAACCCAGAGGGCGCCGTGGCCGTCGCAACAGTCCGAATGGGATGACCGATGGGCAAGGCTCGGCCAGGTGCTGGCGATGACGGGCGAGCGCTGAGCGAGGAGGACGACGTGGATACCGGCCAGTGGCTCACGCAGTACAAGGACAAAGTGGAGGGGATCAGGCAGGCGGCCGCTGAGGTGACGGACAACATCACGGCCGCGACTGTGACGACGAGTTCGCCGGACGGGTCGGTGACCGTCACCATCGGGCCCAACGGCAGTCTGCGTGACCTCCGGTTCGGCAACCGCGCGAGCGAGCACAGCCACACCCAGTTGGCGGCATTGGTGATGAAGACCGTCGCCAGGGGCCAACGCGCGGTCGCTGAGAAGGTGGTCGAGGCGTTCGCGCCGATCGGCGCGGGAACCAGCGCGATGGACCTGCTCACCAAGTTCGTACCCGAGGAGGTGCCGGACGAGCGGCCGGTACCCAGCACCTACGACGAACTCGCCGTCGAGACCCCGCCGGCTCCCACACCACCGGTACGGCCGCAACCGGTCCGGTCCGGCCCGGCGCCGACCGCACCCGCTGCCGCTCGGCCGCGACCCGCACGGCCAGTCCTCGACGACGCTGACGACTTCAACGAAAGGCCCTGGTGACCATGGAAGCCTATGCTGACGAAGGCTCCGTGCCCGCCGGTGGTGTGGCCACCGCCGACGCCTCGATCTTCGACGAGCACGACTCGGCGGTCAGCCGGATCGAGAGCGCCGCGGAGGAACTGGGGCACAGCCTCATGGGCCAGTCCGCGAGCGATGCGTTGTCCATGGCTGTCTCCTTCGCCACCGACCCGGTGGGCAGCCTCGTCTCCATGGGCCTGCAGTTCCTGATCGAGGCGGTGGAGCTCGTCGTCGAACCGCTGGCCCACCTGGACGTCGACCAGGGCGGGGTGCACTCGTCGGCGCAGGGCTTCGACCAGCACGCCCAGTCGCTGCACCAGTTGGCGCGGGACCACGCCGATGACGCGAACTCGTTGGGCGAGAACTGGCAGGGCGATGCCGCGGACAGCTACCGGCGCGTGGCGGGCAAGACCGGTAGCCAGTTGCAGTCGATGGGGCGGGTGCTGTCTGGCGCGGGCAGCGTGACCAGGGCCTCTGGTGGTCTGGTCAGCGGTGTGAAGAGCTTGGTGACCAAGCTGATCAGTCAGCTGGTCGAGCGGTTGATCCCGGGTGGGCTGGGTGCGCTCGCCGCCGCCCCGGAGACCTTCGGTGTGTCCCTCGCACTGTTCGTGGCCGAGGCGCTGGTGACCGCGATTCAGGTCGCCACCGAGATCGCCAGCAAGATCAGCGAGCTGATGAGCGCGTTGGGCCAGGTCGGGCAGTTCATGGACGAACTCGGCTCGATGGTGGAGAAGCTGGCCGACGACCTGTTCGGCGACGGCGAGGGCTCGACTGGTTCCGACGGCGAGGGCGCCACCGGTTCCGAGGGCGAGGGCGGCCCGGCCGACTCGGACGGCGGGTCCGAGTTCCCGAGGACGCGCGTCGGCGGCGTCATGGGGACGACGGGCGGCATCGACGCGACGGATGACCCGGACTCGCCCGACGGCATCGGCATGCCTGACGGGTCCGATGTGCCCGAGGGGTACGCCCCGCCGGGGGGCATGGACCTGCCGGCCGGCATCCCGGCCGGGATGCCGCCCACGCCGGAGGGCCTCACCGGACCACCCGGCGGTGCCGCGCCCGAGCCGTTGAGTCACCCGGCAACCAGTCCGGCCGGCTTCAACGCGCCCACCGGTACCACGACATCGGCTTCGCCGAATTTCCCCAGCAGCCCCTCGATGCCCACCTTGCCGCCCCGGCCTGACGGCGGTGCGGGTCCAGGCACCCCGACTTCCTCCTACACGCCGCCGAGCTTGGGCGTCCCGTCGATGCCCACGACCAGTACTGGCGCTCCCCCTTCTGTTCCGTCCGCGAAGCCGGGGTCGGCCGGGGCGCCCGAGCACTCGCCTTCCCCTGTCACGCCGGCAAGTACTCCGAGCACGGCCACCTCCTCCTACACGCCACCCAAGATCGGGGTTCCGTCGATGCCGACCGGCGGCGGTGGGGGTGGGACCTCCACGACCGGTGGCTCCTCGAGCACACCGCCGCCACTGAACATGCCGCCCTTGCCGACGGGCGGATCCTCGCCGGGCGCTGGCGGCTCCTCGTCCACGCGGGACGACAAGAAGACCCCGGCTCCCTACACGCCGCCGAAGATTGATGTGCCGCCGTTGTCGACTGGCGGTCCTGGTGGGGGGATGCCGTCGTCGGCACCGCATGGTGGGCCGACTCCGGCTCCGTATTCGCCGCCGAAGATCGACGTTCCTTCGTTGTCGACTGGTGGTCCTGGTGGGGGGATGCCGTCGTCGGCACCGCATGGTGGGCCGACTCCGGCTCCGTATTCGCCGCCGAAGATCGACGTTCCTTCGTCGCCGACTGGCGGTCCTGGTCCGGGGATGCCGTCGTCGACACCGCACGGCGGGGACACCCCGACCCCGTACACGGCGCCGAAGATCGGGACACCGACCCTGCCGAACAGCGGCTCGCCGGAGGTGCACAGGATCTCCGGTGACCTCGGCTCGCCGAACCACGTCGGTAGCACGACCAGCGACACCCTGCACCGCGTGGAGCAGGCCGTGGACAAGGCCATCGAGAGCATGCCGGGCTTCGCCAACGGCCCCAACTCCGCCGTGCTGCACCAGGTCGAGCAGGCGGTCAACCACGCCATCGAATCCACTCCCGGATGGCAGGTGCCCGACACCGGTTCGCCCGATCCCGCAGCCCACCACCCGAGCCCGGTCAGCACTCCTTCGCCGCCGCACAACACCTTCACGGCACCCACGGGCGGAGGCGGCGCGGCACCGGCCGGCTACTCCGGCGGCCACGGCGACGCGGGCGTTGCCGCTTCCGGGGCTGGGGTTGGGGTTGGCACGGTGACCGGGGCGACGAGCGAGTCGTCGACGCCACCGCAGGCCGCTGGCACGCCGAACCCGGCCGCCCAGCCCCAACAGGGTGGTGCGATGGGTGGCATGGGCGCGATGGGCGGCATGTCGGGGGGCCGCGGCGGTGGCGGCGAGGACCAGACCCGCAAGTCGCCCGGGTACATCAGGGGCGACAACTCCCCCTTCCAACCAGTGGGGGAGGAGTTGCCGCCTTCGGTCATCGGTGAGAAGCAGCGCGGTCACCAGGGTGGTGCCAGGTGACCGCTGGCCAGGCACCGGAGAGGAACCAGTAGATGCGGCGCGGAGGTTTCTCGGCGCACACGCCGTCCATCCACGACCACGCGAGGCGGACCGGTCAGCGTGCCGAGGACGTGTCCCAGGTCGGTCGGGGCGTGAGCGGCGCGGGCCTGTCCGGCAACGGGCTCGGTCAGGTGGGTGCTTCGACCGCGGGTGCGCACCAGCAGTTGGTGTCCCGGGTGCAGACCTCGTTGGGGCGTTCCGGCGACCGGTTGCGGGGCCAGTCCGATCGCCTGAACCAGAGCGCGCGGACGCTCACCGATGCCGATGAGGAACACGCCAATCGACTGCACGGTATCCACCGCCGGTCCGGCGGACCGCCCTCCCTGCGGGGCACCGGCGGTGGCCCGAGCCGGTCCGGCGGATCCGGCGGCGGGCGCTATCACCCCTACGGCCGCCCAGGTGGTGGTTCCGGAGGCCGGCCTGGTGGCGGGCAAGGAGGCTTCGGTGGTCACCCCGGCGGCGGGCCCGCCCAACCGCCGCGACAACCGGGGCCGGGTCAGCCCGGCTGGCGTCCGTCCAACTACCAGCCGACCATCCCAGACGAGGTCCACACGCATGTCGCCTACGGCGGCTGGAACGGCCAGCAGGGCAGGCCGACCGGCGGCCATGTGCTGCAGAGCGACCTCACGGGGCCGCATCCCGATCCCGCGGGCCTCGCAGGGGGCACTGCTGGTCATGGCTCACTGCCGCCGTCGAACGGGCCGCACAATCCGCAAACCAACGGGGTCTACACCAACCCCAATCCCCACATCGTGTTTGACCCCGCCTACGGGACGCACCCCAAACCATCGACCAACCACACGAACTTCCCGATGGGGATCGACGCCCAAGGCGTGCAGCAGATCAGCCAGAACGCCTGGAACAATCCCTATGCCAAGATGTGGCCACACGAGGACAGGCCTGGTGGCGGCTGGACGGGCACGACGTACATTCCCGACGGCTATCCGCAAGCCGGCCAGCCCATCAAGATCAACGGCCAGTACGACGGGTCCGGCCAGGTGTCCACCTACTACCCGGCGCAGCACCAGCCGCCGCCACCACCTTCGACACCACCACCGCCGCCGCCACCGCCCGGTCCGTGGCCGCCCGCCACCAGAGGGGCGCGGTACTGAGGCGATGTTCACCACCGGCGACGAGATCACCTTCAGCCACGACCAGTGGCGTCGGCTGCGCATCACGATGCTGCCGGCCTACCGGCCGCTCGCGGCCTGGCTGCACACCGACGTGCAGCCGAACCTGGCCGCCCTCGACCAGTTCGCGGAAGTACTCGGACAGGCCGCGACCAACCGCGAAACGGTCAACGGCAACGGCTGCTGGATCGAGTTCCGACCCAACGACGTGGTCATCGGCAGCCTGTACGACCGGTGGGAACCGCTACCGGTACCCACAGGGCTGTTCTGGCCGGTGCTGTCGGGGCTGCGCGGCTTCCTCCTCGGCGCAGCCGCCGAACCCGGACTCGCCCGCCCGGACGGGTACCCGGCGGTCAGCCGGATGACCACGCGCCGCCCGCCACCCACCGGTGGCCGCCCGGTGCTCGTCGACCGCACCTACTTCCCGCCCGAGTGGTCGGAACAGCAGGTCCAGCAGGCCGCAGCGGGTGCGTGGGGCAGCGCCGAGGCGCTGTACGACGAGCACACCGGCACCTGGTCCGGCCTGTGGTGCGGTGGTGAACTGGCCGGTTACTACGACCCGGCCACCGGCACCGTGCAGAGCTACTTCCCCGTCCTGGCCCCGTAGTCCACGCAGAGGAACCACAACCAGATACGGACCGACCCCTGCACGGCTTCGGCAGCCGTGCAGGGGTTTCCCTTGGAACGCCGCTACGCGTCGGCGTCAGCTGGTGATCGGACGGACCGGAACGGCTGGCCGCGTGCTGCTCCTCCGGCAGATCGGCGAAACCCTCATAGGGAGTCCGGTCGCGGTGACCGCGAACACCGTGCAGGTGCACCCGAAGCTGAGGTAGTGGGGGCGGGTGACGGGCCCTCGATCAGGGGTTGGCGAGGATGCCGTTGACGTAGGTCCCGGGGTGGGTGGCGGCGTCCTGGCGCAGCACGCTGAGCCCCTCAGGCCAGTTCGCGGTCAGCGCGGTGGTCTGGTCTGGTGGGATGGTCTTCAGTGTGGTCGGGACCCATTTCGTGGAGCCATTGCTGCCGTTGGATCCTAGGGAGTAGGGGAGCACAGAGATGTCCGCGGTCGCGCTGTCGCCGGGGTCGACGCTGTTGCGGGGCGCGCCGTTGTCGATCTGCGGCAGGTGGTAGGTGTCGCCGTTGGGGTCGGCGGGGCCGAGCAGGTCCACCCCGGGCACCCCGTACAGATCGCACGTGCGGGACGAGATGTTCTTGTAGACCAGCGGGACCGTGTACCCTCCGGAGCCGTTCTTGGCCTGGATGGGTTTTCCCACCGACAGCGACAGTTCGCTTGTGGCGCAACGCTTCTGAGTCACTGGCTGGGCTGCGGAGGGCGCCGGGGTGCTGGCGGTGCTGCTGGCCGGAGCCGTCACGGACGCGCCGGGGGTGGCCTGCGTGCTCGGTGTGCCGCAGGCAGCCAGGAGCAGGCCCGCGGAGGCGAGGATGACGCAGGCGCGGACAGCGCCGGGCGTATCCGGTTTCATGGTGTTCCCTCCTGTGATCGCTACGACGACAGTGACGCACCGTCGAGCGGAAGGTTGATCGACTCGGACGACAACCTAGCAACAGTGCCTGTTTGTGCCCCTCGGCGGCTCGCATGGTTTGACGTGGTCGGGTTTGGGGTACAGCACCTGGTCAACGGTGTCGGCTACTGAACGGGCCGAGTACCCGGGCCAGAACGACGAAAAGCGCACGATCGGTGGCGGACATCACTGCGTCGGTGAGGGCCTGGGGCAGCAGGTGCGGCAACAGTGCAGGCTTGGCGGCCTGACCGCGCGTTCGTCCAGCGGCCGACTACTGATCGGTCGGGGCCGCGTCAGCGCGAACCCAAGCCAGCCGGATCGTGTCGTAGTCGATCACAACGATGCCTTCCTGATCGAGAAGCTCCTTGGCTTGCTGAGAGATCAGGAACTCGTAGTCGGTGCTGCGCACGCGCCAGCCGTCGTTGATCATCCTGGACTGCTCGCTGCTCGCGCCGGGATGCACCGCCCACTCGGTGAGTCCGGCGGGTAGGGCATGCAGCAGTTGGGCGTACCGGGCCGTTTTGCCATCGATGTCCAGGGCGAAGCTGTCCAGGAAACCGTTGTCGACCACCGGTAACCCCCGCAGCCGTGCCTTCCGCAGACCTGGTTCCAGCCAGACCCTGGTAGCCAGGCCATACTCGGCAGCCAGCGTCATGGTGAGTTCGAGAATGTCCTCGCGTCCACCGTCGGCCAAGCAGTGGAAGTCCAGATGTGTCGGGGTGAGTCCGGCGTCCACCACGGCGTTGATCTGGGACCGGAACTCCATCTCGACCTCCGGCAGGCGGGCGCGTGCCAGCAGCTCAGCACGCCCGACGGGGGTGAAGGTGTGCAACTGGCCGGTGTCGTCGAGCAGGGACGGCACCGTGTTCTTCGCGCTCAGCGGTTCCCACCGGTCTCGGGGTGAGTCGCGGACCAGCGTGAGATGGATCCCGAACGCAACCTCCGGTCTGTCCCGCAACAGCTGCATGGCCTGAGGTGCCGCGGGGCAGACCACCATCAGACTGCACGAACTGGCGATCCCCCGCTCGACCGAGTCGATCACCGCCGTGTTGATGCCCTCGTGCATCCCGAAGTCGTCGCAGTTGACGATCAGTACTCGTGCGTCGGGCGGATGCCCCAGCAGCTCGCTCGACTTGAGCGAGGGCGCGGTGACATCAGTGGATAGCCGGTCCATCCTCCCAGTGTGGATCAACGACTGGACGGTCGGTAGTGCGGTCGCGGGCGGGCCAGAACCGTTGTCGCATGGGCATTCCTGGTCGTTAGGGGCTATCGGTTGACAGGTGATGGTGATCGCTCGACTCGAATCAGCCTCGCCGAGTGCCGTTCTGGTCCGCTCTCAGCGAGCCCGATCGCTGGACCGCCCCGCCCGCCTGGACCCGGTAGAACACTCAGGTCACCCGCGCCGCCGATCGCCGACATCGGTGGTGTGACGCGTCTGCCCCGGCAGGGTGAGCAGGACGGCTGGTGGGTCTACGAGGAAGAGTGCATCGCCAGGCGTGGAAAGCGGTCGGACGGCATCCTTCCGATCCCGCTGATCATCACGGGTACGGGCCAAGAACCGTGAACGGGTCCAACCATCGTGACCGGTCGGCTGGCCGTCCGTGAGGAGCGAGAGGCAGTGGGCCCGCGGAACGTGCTGTCGGGCCCACCAGCCCCAGGTTGACTTGAATTGCGGTAAAGTACTTCACGGCAGTTCAAGTCTTCGGCTGGACCAGGGGAGGACCAGGCCATGACGGACAACCAGGACCCGCATCTCAGCCCGCACGGGGCCCTCACCGAGATCGACCGCGTCAACGCGCGCGCCCGGCAGGCCGCTCGCTGGACCGGATGGCTCTGGATCGCCGCGGCGGCGACCGTGTTCGCCTTCTACTTGGGAACGGGCTCAGGGATCGAGACGGTCGTCGGGATCGCCGCACCGCTCCCGCTCGTCGTGACACCGGCGCTGTACCTGCTCGAGGCGCGTCGGCGTGTCATCGGCCGGGTCGCCGCGCGCATCGAACGCCCGGTGGCCACCGCCTTCGTCGGTGTGGTCGTGATCGGCACGGTCGTGAAGCTCACCGTGCTGCCCGCCGGGCTGACGGTCTGGCTCGTGGTGTTCGGTCTTGCCATGGCCTTGCCGTGCCTGGTGGGCGCGTGGCGGGTCCTGCGGGCCTGACCGGTGAACGACACCCATCCGCGCTTCGCGTTGGACGACACGATCCATGCCCCGGTCAGGCTGTCGATCATGGCCGCCCTGGCCGCGGTGGATCGCGCCGACTTCACCTTCCTGCGCGACTCCATCGAGGTCAGCGACTCGCTGCTGTCCAAGCACATGACCCACCTCGACAACGCCGGCTACGTCACGACGACCAAGGGCTACCACCACAAACGCCCCCGCACCTGGTTCGCACTCACACCCGCCGGCCGCGAGGCATTCACCCGCTACCGCGAGGTGCTCCGCCAACTCGTCGACCGCCCTCCGATACCAACTCCTGACCGAGACCCCGAAGCCTAGCCACGAGTGAGCAGCGCACCTCACGAGTGCGCTGACAAGCAGGAGCCCCACATCTCGGGGCACCTCGCAGTGCTGTCTGTGCCGTCATGCGGTCACCCCGCCACCCGCAGTTGGACGGCGACCTCCTCGATGTGATCCAGCGTGGCGTTGACGTTCGGATCGGTGGACTGCGTCCACCTGTGGGGGACACGGGCCAGATGGGGACGGTGGGCAGCGTCTCACCAGCGTCTCCCCAGCCCGACCCAGTGCGGCCAACGCAGCCCCATCCTGGCGACCGCGTTGGCCTGCTCCCGCGGGTCGCCTGTCCGGACAGCTCCCGCTGGGGCCTACGACAACCGCTCGATCAACGCGGCGACATCGGCAGCCGCTGCCGGGCTCACCACTGGTAGGGCAGGAACTTGCCGTTCAACGTGATGACCACCCTGTCTCCATCGGGATCTGGCTGCCGCGCCACGTCGAGCCGGAAGTTGATGGCGCTCATGATCCCGTCACCGAAGTTCTCGTGGATCAGTTCCTTGATTGCTGGGCCGTAGACCTGAAGCACCTCGTAGAGGCGGTACACAGTGGGGTCCGTCGGCACACTGGAATCAAGGGTTCCTCGGCTTGGCTGGCGCAGCAGCGGCGCCAGTACCTGGGGGTCGAGCTGGAGTTCCTCGGCCACGACCTCTTAGTACTGCCCTCCAGCAACGTTCGAAGTCCAGCCTCACGACCTCCACTGTTCCAGCGGTGCTGGAGATCCGCTAGCAATCATCGGACATGATCGGCCGACCGGAGGGGAGAACCTGGTGGTCCCCACCGCCGTGGGGACCACCAGGCGGCCCTCGTGAGGGGTTTGCGAAGGCCGGCCCGAAAGTTCGTGGGTATGGCAGAACTTGTCGGAAGTGCTACTCGGCTGGTTCCTCCACCGGCGCACGGTGATGGCGGTCGATGAGCAGAAAACTGAGGATCGCTCCACACAGGGCGACCGCGGCGCCCACCACGTAGGCCGTCCGCATACCTGAGGAGAACGCCATTTCGGCGGCCTGCTGGAATTGCTGGTGCAGGGCGGAGGGCACTGTGCTGGTCGCTCCGCTGATGTCACCCGCCGCGACCGTGACGGCCAGCGCGTCGACGTGCTCGGTCAGCGTGGGGATCGCGCCGACCGCGGCGGACAGGCTGCCGGTGACCGCTGCGGCGAGTACGGCGCCGATGCCACCGAAACCTGCTGTCATGCCGACGATCCGCATCGTGGAGTTGATCCCGGAAGCCATGCCGGAGCGGTCCGCTGGCACGATGCTGATCGCGATGTTGCTCATCTCGCCGTTGACCAGCCCGGTGCCGATGCCGCTGATCAGCCCACCCAGCGCGAATGTCTGCCACCCTGCGCCCAGGGGGACCAGCGCCAACAGGGTCGCACCGACCGCGACGAGGAGCTGGCCCAGCGCCAGCAGCGCCCGTGCGGACAGGATCCTGGCCAGTCGCGCGCCCAGGGGACCGGCGACGAACAGTGGAATCGCGAACGGGAGCATTGCGAGTCCGGCCTGCAACGGGCTGTAGCCGAGTACGGCCTGGTAGTACAACGGGGCGTAGAGGAAGAGGCCCCAGAACGCGAAGGAAAGGACCAGTGGTACCGTTGTCGCGCCAACGAAAGTTCGGTTCCGGAACAGGCGCAGGTCGATCAGCGGGTAGTTCCTGCGAAGTTCGTAGAAGACAAAAATGACGATGAGGACCGCGGCGACCGCCAGTGCCGAGAGAATGACCGGGTTCGTCCACCCGATTTGGGGTGCGGTGACGATCGAGTAGACGAACAGAAGGGTGGCCGCGCTGAACAGGGCCAGCCCGCCGAGGTCGAGGTGAGTCGCGTTGGGGTCCTTCGACTCGCGCGTCCGCAGTATGCCGAGAACGAGTACCGCCACCCCGAACGGCACGTTGAGCAGGAAGGCCCAGCGCCAACCGCCCAGGCCGACGGCGAGGCCGCCGATGAACGGCCCGAGCGCGGCGCCCAGGCCGGAGGCGACACCGAAAACCGCGAAGGCGTGCGCCCGTTTGGGGCCGCTGAACTCCCGCACGAGCAGCGCGAGGGAGGAGCTGAACATCCCGGCGGCGCCCAGTCCCTGTGCGATCCTGCCCAGGTTGAGCAGCAGGATCGACGGGGCGACGCCCGCCATGAGCGAGCCGAGGGTGAACACCGTCAACCCGCTCAGGAAGACCTTTCTGCGGCCGAAGATGTCGGCCATGCCACCGCCTGCCATGAGCAGCGCGGCGAACGCCATGGTATAGCCGTTGATCACCCACTGCTGGTCTGAAAAGCTCGAACCGAGGTCACGCTGGATATCCCGCAGTGCCACGGCGACGACGGTGTAGTCCAGGGGGAGTAGAAATGTGGTCACGCTACTGGCGATGAGTATCGCGGTGGCGTAACTCAGGCGTAGTCGTGAGCTCGTTGAAATGCTGTCGTCGATCACCGTGACTAGCTCCCGTTAGCTGCTGACGTCCTGGCAAGCGGAACGCGTGCGAGGGCAGACCTGTCGGTCCTGGCGAGGTCTCAGTCCCGCTTATCATTGCAGTCGGGGAGGGGTAGTGCTGGCACTCATCGGACTTCACCCATTGGGGACCGGAAACGGCGCGGCTGATCTGCTGGGCTGCGCGGAGCCCGCAAGGTCCTGCGACCTTCCGGTGATACCTGAGCCAGGTCCTGACATTGGTTCCCGTGAAACCAGTTGTGTGCAGAAATATCGCGCTCAAAATTCCACCAGGCTAGCGTACGCCCGGCCCGAGGACATCGACACGTACGAGAAGTCGGGCACCCACCGGCCAACTCCAGTGCCGCCGCGGTGTCCTCGACGGCTGCCTGACCGGTGTGGCCGGGGATTCGGTGCGTGCAACAACGACGTCATGACCACCATTGACTTAGTTAAGAAGGTTTCCTAATCTCAACGCATGTCTGAGACTCCGCGGCGCAGGAGGTCTCGAACCTCCCGCGACCCCGCCAACCAGCCCTGCCTGGCGGAGCAGTACGACGACGCCATGCGGCGGTACTCCCGCCGGAACATCTTCCGGATCGGCGCCATGGGGGGCGCCGCACTCACGGCCGGCGGTGTCCTGGTCCCCAACGCCGCCGCGGCGGCCAGCCCCTTCGCCGTCCCGACCGTGCTTCTCAACGCCGAGACGGTCGCCGGGTCGGCGTTGCGGCCGTTCGGGCGGCACCTCGCCTACGGTGCGGACCCCTCCCGCACCCTCGTGGTCTCCTGGCAGACGCCCGCCAAGGTGAGCGCCCCCTACCTGCGGTTCGGCACCGTCCCGGGGGAGTTCGGCGAGGCCGTGCCCGCCGAGGTGCGCGCGCTGACCAGCGACCTGGCCTGGCAGAAGCCGGACCACACGTTCTCGCCGCACCTCGGCAAAGCCGTGACCCAGTACTACCTGCACGTCCGGCTGGACAACCTGCTGCCCGGCACCACTTATTACTACGTCGTGGGCCACCAGGGCTACGACCCCACCACCAGCGGACGTATCGGCGAGGTCGCCACCTTCCGCACCGCCCCGACCCCGGCGAGCAAGAACGGGTTCTCCTTCACCGCCTTCGGCGACCAGGGCGTCGGCTACAACGCGCTCGCGACCAACAGCCTGATCGCCGATCTCGCGCCCCAGTTCCACCTCGCCATGGGCGACATGAGCTACGCGCTCAACGGCGAGGGCGGGCACCCGGCCGAGGACGTCTACGACGCGCGCAAGTGGGACTCGTTCTTCGCACAGAACGAGCCCATCGCCGCCGAGATCCCGTGGATGGTCGCGCTCGGCAACCACGAGATGGAGGGGTGGTACGACTACCACGGCTACGGCGGCATGCGGGCCCGGTTCACCATGCCCGACAACGCCTGGGACGGTTCCACCTGCATCTACTCCTGGCGGTACCAGAACGTCGGTCTGATCAGCCTGGACGGCAACGACATCTGCTACAACAGCCCGTCCAACCTGAACTACACCGAGGGCAAGCAGCTCAACTGGCTCAAGGCGCAGCTCGGCAAGTTCCGCGGCGATCCCACGATCGACTTCATCATCGTCTACTGCCACCAGTGCACGTACTCCACCTCGTCCTCCAACGGGGCCGAACTCGGCGCGCAGGAGAAGTGGGCCCCGCTGTTCGACCAGTACCAGGTGGACCTGGTGCTCAACGGGCACAACCACGTCTACGAGCGCACCGACCCCATCCGTGCGGGCAAGGGCAGGAAGAAGGCGGCGATCCAGAGCACCGTCAACTCCGCCACGGACGGCACCACGTACATCACCGCCGGGGGCGGCGGCGAGAGCATCAACAAGTGGGTGGACTCGAAGATCGACGACTCCTACTACGGCCACGTCAAGGACGCCACCGCCACGATGCGGTTCGACGAGGAGAACGGGGAGGAACACCAGGTCAAGGTCACCTGGTCCCGCGTGCGATACCGCGGCTACAGCCTGGTCGCGGTCGACGTCACCCCGGCCGCGAACGGCACTCCCGCCCAGCTGAAGGTACGCGCGCTCACTGAGAAGGGCACGCTTGTCGACGAGATCACCGTGCGGCGCAGCTGACGGCCGGCTCCAGGGTCAATCGCAGCGTTCCACGCACCCGGCAACGACAGTCACGTCCCCCCTCGACCTAGTTGAGAAGGCTCCTTCATGTCTGAGACTCCGCAGAACGAAGAACAGTACTCGCGGCGGGCGCTGTTCAGGGTGGGTGCCATGGGCGGCGCGCTCGCCACCGCCGGTGCACTGCTCCCCGGTGTCGCGGCGGCCGCGCCCAGCACCGGGGCGGGCGCCGCCGGCCTGCGACTGCGACCGCTCGGACGGCACCTGGCCTACGGCGAGGACCCGTCCAGGCAGGTCGTGATCTCCTGGCAGGAACTGGGCGCGGTGACCGGGCCGTACGTCCGGATCGCGACCGCCTCGGGGACCTTCGGCCTACCGATCGCCGCCGAGGCGCGCACGCTGAACAGCGAGCTCGCGTGGCAGGACTCCGAACACGACTTCCCGCCGCACGCGCCGGCCACCATGAGCCAGTACTACCTGCACGTGCGGCTCAACGACCTGGCGCCCAACACCACGTACCACTACGTCGTGGGCCACCAGGGCTACGACCCCACCACCAGCGGACGCCCCGGCGAGATCGCCAGCTTCCGCACCGCCCCGGCCGCCGGGAGCACCGGGGCGTTCACCTTCACCGCCTTCGGCGACCAGGGCGTCGGCTACAACGCGCGCCGGGCCAACAGCCTGGTCGCGGATCTCGCTCCGGCCTTCAACCTCGCCCTGGGCAACCTGAGCTACGCCATCACCTCGGGCACCGCCAACGCCGAAGGTGGGCACACCGACACCGACAAGTACGACGCCGGGAGGTGGGACTCCTACTTCTCGCAGAACGAGATCGTTGCCGCCGGGACCCCGTGGATGATCGCACTCGGCAACCGCGAGATGGAGGACCGGTACTCCCCGAACGGCTACGGCGGGACCAAGGCGAGGTTCACCATGCCGGACAACGCGTGGAGCGGCGCCACCGGCATCTACTCGTGGCGGTACCAGAACGTCGGGCTGCTTTGCTTGGACGGCAACGACATCTGCTACCGCAACACCGGCAACTACGACTACACCAAGGGCCAGCAGCTCAAGTGGATGGACACCCAGCTCGGCAAGTTCCGAGGTGATCCCACGATCGACTTCATCGTGGTCTACCTCCACCACGCCCCGTACTCCACCGCCGACGCAGGCGGAGCCGAGAGCATCGCCCAGCAGAAGTGGGCCCCGCTGTTCGACAAGCACAAGGTCGACCTGGTGCTCAATGCGCACAATCGCCTCTACGAACGCACCGACCCGATCCGTGCGGGCAAGGGCACCAAACAGGTGAAGCCCCGGGGATCGGTCACCCCCGCCCTGGACGGCACCACCTACATCACGGTCGGCGGCGGTGGCCAAGGCCTCGACACGTTCTACAAGAACGCCCCGGAGAGCTACCTGGACCACGAGAGCAGCAGCGGTTCCCCGACGATGAAGTGCTTCAAGAAGAACAGCACGAGTCACACGGACACCGCGGTCACCTGGTCCCGAGTGCGCTACCGGGGCTATGGCCTGGTAGCGGTCGACGTCGCTCCGGCGGCGAACGGCTCTGCCGCCCAGATGACGGTGCGCGCGCTCGCCGAGGACGGCACGCTGATCGACGAGATCACCGTGCGCCGCGCCTGAACAGCGTGACTCCGGCCGGATCCGTCTCGAGCTCGGGTGAGGTCACCGACACCGTCACGATGACCCGCCGGTACTTCGGCAGCACCCGACAGGCGTACTACAACTGGCTGCGGCGGTACCGCTCGCACCGGCCTGGTCGCTACTGCGTCGCAGCGGCCAGGCCAACACCGCCTCCACTGATCCTGACTACGTCCTGCGCGATCCAGCACCGCAGCGACTGGACTCACTCTGACTGTAGTAACTCGGGACGATGTTGAGGGTGTGTCGGCTTGAACGTGGGGAGGACCTTCAGACGGAGTGGGTGTGCCTGACACGGTACGCACGCCAAGCCCACGTGTCGTGTCGGAAGCCAGAGCCACTTCACATGAACTTAGAGATTCCGCGGGTAGAGGACGAGGCGTCATGGTCGGCGGGCTGGCCGTGTGTCCCAGCGTTGGCTGGTCCAGGCTTCGCGGATGAGGCGTCGGATCACGATGATCGCGGTCATCAACGCGAGCAGTGCGTTGATGACGACCGCTCGACGTTCCGTGCAGGACAGGGTGAAGTTGAAGCCGCGGCTGTACCAGGAGTTGGTGCGCTCGACGACCCAGCGGCGAGTGTGGTTGATCGGGATCACGACGCCCTTGGGCTGGATCCGCCACTCGCAGCCGAGCTCGGTCAGCAGTTTGCGGGTGACCGTGGAGTCGTAGCCCGCGTCAAGGTGCACCGTGATCTGATCAGGCAACGCGAGCTCGAAACGCCCGAGCTTCGCTAGTGTCGGGCGCAGGAACGGGGAGTCGTGCCGGTTCGCGCCGGTCACGACACAGCCCAGCGGGATCCCGCGTCCGTCGGTCATCCGCGACCACTTGATCCCGAGTTTTCCCCGGTCAATCGGTGATTTCCCGGCGACCTCGCCACCGCAGGGCGCTTTGGTGATCTGCCCGTCGACGGTGATGTCGGCCAGGTCCAGGCCCATGACACGGTCGTAGGTCTCCAACACGATCTGCTCCAGCCCTGCGAAGACACCGGCCGCGATCCACTCGTTGCGTCGGGTTCTCATCGTGGTTGCCGAGCACGATTGATCGGCGTGCTTCTCGTACGAGCCGCCGAAGACGAGTTTCGCGACGAGCTTTCGAACACGATCCGGTCCGGGATCCGTGGGTTGTGACAGCCCCACGGATGTGTCTCGAGATGCGGTGGCAGGAGGGCCTCGAACTGGACCCACAAGGGCTCGATCGCCCATGCTTCGACGGCGGGCACCGGTGCTCCGTTGTCAGATGTAGAGATGTAGGAGTCCCACATCAAACCGGATCCCGGTGCCCGCGTCACATCAGCCTGACGCCCCTACCCGCGAAATCTCTTACCAATTGACCAAACTCAGGAGCAGTCGGTGGACGTCAGCTACTTCGGTGCCCACGGGCACGTTCCACTGCGCGTGGCCCTGCTGCTGGCCGCGGTGGCGGGCATCCTGCTCACCGCGCTGGCGGGCAGCGCGCGGATCATGCAGTTGCGCGCGACCGCCCGCAAGCACCGCCGGGCCGACCGCAGGGCTGTGAAGGCCGAGGCCAAGGACTCGTCGAAGGCCCGGCGGTAGCCCGGACTATCGGGAGCCCGCCACAGGGTGCGGCTTGTAGAAGGACTCCGCCAGGTAGGCGGCCTCGTGCGGCTGGTAGGGCTCCTCCAAGTAGGCGGCCTCGTCTTCGTCGAGTTCGACGTCCACCGCGGCGACCGCGTCGGCCAGCTGGGCCGGCTTGGTGACCCCGACGATGGGCGAGGTCACCGCCGGGTTGCGCATGACCCAGGCCAGGGCGACCTGGGCCGGGGACAGACCCCGCTTGCCCGCGATCTCGTGGACGCGCTCGGCCACTGCCTGGTCCTCGTCGCGGTAGAGGATCTTGCCACCCTCGTCGGTCTCGGCACGCGCCGTGGCGGTGTCCCGGGCCCGCGTCAGCCTGCCCCGCGCCAGCGGGCTCCATGGGATCACGCCGATGCCCTGGTCGGCGCAGAGCGGAAGCATCTCCCGCTCTACTTCTCGGTGGATGAGGTTGTAGTGGTCCTGCATCGACACGAACCGGGTCCAGCCGTTCAGGTCAGCCAGGTACAGGGCCTTGGCGAACTGCCAGGCGTGCATGGAAGAGGCTCCGATGTAGCGGACCTTCCCGGACTTGACCGCGTCGTGCAGCGCCTCGAGGGTTTCCTCGATCGGGGTGTCGTAGTCCCAGCGGTGGATCTGGTACAGGTCGATGTAGTCGGTCCCCAGTCGCTTCAGGGAGGCGTCGAGCTCGGCGAAGATCGCCTTGCGGGACAGCCCGGCGCCGTTCGGGCCGGGGCGCATCCGCATCCAGACCTTGGTGGAGAGAACGACCTCCTCGCGCCGGGTGAAGTCCTTGACCGCCTGGCCGACGATCTCTTCGCTGCTTCCGGCGCTGTACCCATTGGCCGTGTCGAGGAAGTTGACGCCGCCATCGAGGGCCTGCTTGATGATGTCCCGGCTGGCGTCCGCGCCCAGCGACCAGGGCTCGCCGCCCCGGTCCGGCTCGCCGAAGCTCATGCAGCCGAGCGTGATGGCGGAGACTTCCAGTCCGGTCGTTCCGAGTTTGATGTATCGCATGCTTCCGAACCTAGGAGTTGGAGTGCGCTCCAACGCAATACGTCTCGGTCTGGAATTCGGAGGCGTGGGGCATGTGTGCCCTGTCAGGTTTCGACCGTTTCGGCGGGAGTACCAGAGAACCCAGTGGTAGCGAGTAACAAACTGTCAATTCTCGGCCGAGCGCGTGGGGCACTACTCAGCCCCCCGACGGCAAACCGCCCTCGCGGGTCCGTCGCCACGACCGATCATCGCTCGACCACTAAGAGATTCCGCGGGGCCGGGCGGCGGTATCGCGGCGCTCGCGACGGCGCCCCTACCCGCGGGATCTCTTAGCCACCGGGCCCTCGCCACGAGGCACCTGGTGACGTCCACCGAGGCCGTCGACCGCCTGCGCTTGTGTGGAAGCGCCCCGTACGGAGACCACCTGCGGCCGGACGGATGGACACCCCGTTTGTGGCGGGGGACAACTGCCACGCTGGCGTGGCCTCGTTGCAACGTGACGGACCACCGTTCGCGCGGGGACGACCCACTGAGTAGTGATCATGTCGGGGTCGTGGGCGGCATGAGCCAGCGGTCGAACCAGGCACGGGTGCGGCGGAGCAGGTCGAGCTGGTGGTTGCGTTCCCGGAAGGAGTGGTTCTCCCTGGGGTACACGACGTACTCGTGCTCGACGCCGAACCTGCGCAGTGCGCGGTGGAAGTATTCGGCCTGGGACAGCGGCACGTTGGTGTCCTCCGCCCCATGCACGATCAACACGGGGGTGCGGATCGCTGAGGCGTAGGAGATCGGGCTGAGTTGGTCGTGCCGATGCGGACCGGTGCCCTCCCACCCCGCACTCCCCCCGAGTGCGGTCTCGAACACTCCCCACTCGCCGGTCGCGGCCAGCATGCCCCAGTCACTGATCCCCGCCCCCATCATCGCGGCGGCGAACCGGTCGGTGTGCCCGACGGCCCACGCGGCCAGGAAACCGCCGTGGCTCCAGCCCCCGATGCCCAACCGATCGGGATCGGCGACTCCCTCGGCGACGAGCTGGTCGATCCCGGTCAGGATGTCGGTCCACTCCTGCTGGCCGACCGCGCCCGCGACGCTGGCGGCGAAGTCGTGGCCACGGCCCTGACCGCCGCGGGGATTGGGCAGGAAGACCGCGTACCCGGCGTGGGCCAGCCACTGCCCGGAGGGCGCCCAACGCAGCATGAACTGGTCGGCATACCGGTCGTACGGACCGCCGTGGGCCAGTGTCACCAGCGGAAACGGGCCGTCGCCCCGGGAGCGGCCCGGCGGCAGGACCAGCACTCCATCCAGCGCCAACCCATCAGACGCCCGGTAGGACAGGCGTTGTTGGGTACCCCAGACGATTGCGCGGAGTTCGGGTCGGGCCTCGGTCAGCCGAGTGAACGAGCCGCTGGCCGGGCTTACGCACACATCCTCTGGTTCCTCGGATCTGCTCACGACAGCCGCGACCACCGCGCCGTCCCGATCCGTGGTGAGGTGTTTGACCAGGCCGGTGTGCCGTGAGATCTCCACCAGCCGCAGTTCGTCCGGGGCCAGCCGGTGGATCGTGGTGTCCAGGCCGTCGGCGACCACCGCGAGCGGCGTGCCCCCGTCGACCTGGGCCAGTTCCGCCGGGCACCACGGCATCCCGGCGGTGATGTTGCGGTGTACTCCGGCCTGCCCGCTCTCGGGTACCGCGAGGTCGAACACGGCGGTACCGGCTTGTAGGCCGGGCGGGGTCAGCGCCAGGTACGCCAGGTGCCAGCCCTTGCTGTGCCACCACACCAGGGAGTGTGCGTCCACTGCGGCAGGACCGAGGTCGCGGGCCAGGCCGGTGTCTGGGTCCAGCAGGTGCAGCGCTGTGTCGAGCAGGCCGGGGTCGAGCTCAGGGCTCGACCAGGTGAGTACCGCCAGTGGGCCACCGTCGGGGCGCTGGACCACCTCGGCCACGTGCCGATCGTCGAACAGGGCCGGGGTGCGGATCTGCCGGGTTCGCAGGTCCAGTAGCCGCAGCCGGGCCGGAGGGGTATGACCGCGCACGTGGGCGTCATCGCGGTCATCGCCCCGTTCGACGTCCTGATCGGCCGGTTCGTCGGGGGCGATGACCGCGACCAGCGCGGGATTGGTCAGGGGACGGTGAGCGTGGATCGTGCTCCGCCAGGCGGTCAGGACCCGCGGGGAGCCACCGGTGCGCTCGATCTGGTGCAACTGTGCCGTGCCCGGCGTGGACCAATCCGACAGAAAGAAGATCGACTCGGAGTCGGGGGACCATCGCGGACAGGACAGGTGCGCTGCCGGGATGTCCAGTTGGCGCGGCGACACACTGCCATCGGCAGCGGCCAGCCACAGTTGGCTCGACGGGTGCTCGCCTGCCTGCCCCACCGTCGCCAGCAGGTACACCACCCACCGGCCGTCCGGGGACAACACTGGCGAGTACGGCACACGACCATCGACCACCAATTCGGCCGTCAACTCCGACCCCACTCGGTTCACGCGCATCCCCCGCTCAGCAGAACCCCAGCGTTCCCTCGAACATTTGATCAGATGACGCACCCCGTGACCACCGAACGACCGCTTCTGCTCGTCATCGAACGGGTTTGGGGGACGGGCTTGAACATCGGCGACGGTGGCCAGCGATGTGGGAACCCAGGAGGTGACTCCTGCAAGGCTTCGTTTGCGGACTGCGAAACCGATCTCATACGTTCGGCCTACGCATTCGTCCATCAGTGCACGTGCCACCGACCCGATTCACGGACTGTAGTCCATGTCGCTGAATGCGCCGAGGAGCTCTCGAACATCCACTACTTGTCGTGATCGCAGGCTAGTGTCGCGGCGCATCTCGTTTCCGCCAGGTGGGTAACCGAGGCCGCCGCACTGGCTGCTCGTCAGCCTTCTTCTTGCCGTGCCATAGTGACTAAGACCCCCATCTCCGCAGCGACGGTGGGTCCTCACTCCGACCGTTCCGGCCATAGCCGGACTTTGGCCATTCCGGTCAATCGACAGGGAGTACGGCATGACAACGCCAATTGTGAAAAAGCCGCCAAGGTACGATCCGGTGGCGTACATCAGGGAAGCACTGAGTCCGATCGCCAAGCAGCTCGCGCAAGACGTAGACGACCTGGTGTGGGTATACATCGAGGCCATCTCCACTGATCCTCAGGTCCACTTCCAGCCACTGGCGGTGGCCGCTGCGAAGGCGGAACTCCACAAGGAATTCAGCCTGACAGTCGTCCCCGGCGTCCTCTCGTTGCGGATCGCGGTGGACATTGACACTGGTGCGAACTGGAAGGCGTCCCTGACCGTGACGCCCACCGTCTTCGGCTTCGGACTGACACCCTCCAGCATTTCGCTCTCGAGCGAACAAAAGGAGATCACGATCCACCCTTCGATTGCGGTGGCTGGCGTGGACCTGACCCTGGGTCTCTACGGCTCCAACCTGTGCTTCGGAGTGTCGGGTAGGGCCTGGTACTGGGCGTTCGGAAAGCACTACAAGAGCTTCGACGCCAAGGACCTTTTCTGCATCCTGTAGCCAGCAAGGTCCAGCTCACTCTCCATGACCGGCGCAACAATTCTGTAAATACGACGAGCTTGGAGAGGTTTGACAGTCCCGCTCTGGCGTGTCGCCGGAGCGGGTCCTGTTGGCTGGCTGGGGTGTTCAGGAGTGGAATCGCGTGGTTTCGCCGAGTTCGGCACGTGACACCCTGACGGTGTTGGCCGGAGCGGAGTTGTCGGCATAGCCGAAGGAAATGCCGAGCAAGACCTTCCTGTCCTGGATGCCCAGTTCTGCGCGGATGGTCTCGGCGTAGAAGCTCAGCAATCCCTGTGGGCAGCTGGCTATGCCGTACGCGGTCATCGCCAGCATGAGCGTCTGCGCGTAGATGCCCACGTCGGCGGCGATGCGCACCTCCGCGTTGGGGGCGGTGAACAGCAGTGCGACGTGTGGAGCGCCGTAGAAGCGCAGGCTCTGGGCGTTGTAGGCATCGCGTGCGGCGTGGTCGTCGCGGCCTATCCCCACGGCCGAGTACAACCGTTCACCCGCGTGCTGGCGTCGTCGCTGGTAGGTGCCCTGGTAGAGGTCCTCGCTGTAGGGGAAGTCCAGGGAGAGGTCCTTGCGGGTGTGGGCGGCCACCAGCGCCTCGCCGAGGCGGTCACGGGCCGCGCCGCTGACCACCTCGACATGCCAGGGCTGGGTGTTGGAGTTGGAGGGAGCCGCGCTGGCCAGGGAAAAGACGGCCCGCAGTGTGTCCTCGGGTACGGGGTCGGGACGAAACGCGCGGGTGGCGCGTCGCCCACGGATCAGGTGTTCGGCGTATTCGGGCAGGTAGTCAGTGGTCATGGCCTCGTCCGTACAGTGTCAGGCTTCTTAGGTAAACGATTCCGTTTACCTAGTGGTGGACTGTAGCGGATGACCGGGCAGAGGTAAACGGTGGCGTATACTCAAGGTGTGGTCGAGCAGCACGAGACCGCCCGTCGTCGCGGGCGCGGGGGACGAGAGCGCATCCTGGCCGCGGCCACGGCGCTGTTCGAGGCGCAGGGGATCACCGCCACGGGCATGGAGCAGGTGGCGGGCCGGGCCCCGGTGTCCAAACGCACCCTCTACCAGCACTTCCCCACCAAGGATCAACTGGTGGTGGCCTACCTGCGCCACCTCACCGAGACTGGACGCACGATCGACAGCGCGCTGGACCGGCAGGATCTACCCCTCAGGCAACGTCTCCTGGAACTGTTCACCGTGCCCGACCCCGGTGCCGGGCCCATCCGGGGCTGCCCGTTCGTCGATGCCGCCGCCGAGTTCCCGGACCCGGACAGCCCGGTGCACGCCTACACCCGCCAGGAGAAGCAGCGCTTCGCCCAGCGCGTCGTCGATCTGGTGCGCCAACTCGGTGCGGCACACCCCGAGGTCCTCGGTGAGCAGCTCGCGATCCTCGCCGACGGAGTCGCCAGCAGATCGATGGTGCTCAACGACCCCGCGTGCGGTGATCACGCCCGAGCGGCCGCGGAGGCCTTGCTCGACGCCAGCATCGCCTCCTGATCGCCAGGCGGGATGTCCGTTTAGCGCTCGACCTCGCCCCGGATGAACCGCTCCACGGCCTGGTGTGCCTCGGCGTCGGAGTACTGCTCGGGCGGGGACTTCATGAAGTAGGAGGACGCGGACAGGATCGGGCCACCGATACCCCGGTCCAGGGCGATCTTCGCGGCGCGGATCGCGTCGATGATGATGCCCGCGGAGTTGGGGGAGTCCCAGACCTCCAGCTTGTACTCCAGGTTCAGCGGCACGTCCCCGAACGCGCGGCCCTCCAGCCGGACATAGGCCCACTTGCGGTCATCCAGCCACGCCACATAGTCCGAGGGCCCGATGTGCACGTTGCGGGCGCCCAGGTCCCGGTCCACCTGGGAGGTCACCGACTGGGTCTTGGAGATCTTCTTGGACTCCAACCGGTCGCGCTCGAGCATGTTCTTGAAGTCCATGTTGCCGCCCACGTTGAGCTGCATGGTGCGGTCCAGCAGCACCCCGCGGTCCTCGAACAGCTTGGCCAGCACCCGGTGGGTGATCGTGGCACCGACCTGGGACTTGATGTCATCCCCCACGATGGGCACCCCGGCCTGCGTGAACTTGGCCGCCCATGCGGGGTCGGAGGCGATGAACACCGGCAGGGCGTTGACGAAGGCCACCTTGGCCTCCAGGGCGCACTGGGCGTAGAACCGGTCAGCGTCCTCCGAGCCCACCGGCAGGTAGGACACCAGCACCTCGGCCCCGGTCTCGCGCAGTACCCGCACCACCTCGACCGGGTCCTCGTCGGACTCCTCGATCGTCTCGCGGTAGTAGCGGCCCAGCCCGTCCAGGGTGTGCCCGCGCCGCACCGGCACGCCCAGCGGGGGCACGTCGGCGATGGTCACGGTGTTGTTCTCGCTGGCCACGATCGCCTCGGACAGGTCCCGGCCGACCTTCTTGGCGTCCACGTCGAACGCGGCGACGAACTCGATGTCTCGCACGTGGTAGTCACCGAACTGGACGTGCATCAGCCCGGGCACCCTGCTACCGGGCTCGGCGTCACGGTAGTAGTGCACGCCCTGCACCAGGGACGCCGCACAGTTGCCCACGCCGACAACAGCCACCCGCATACCCCGGTGGCGCCCGCGTACTTCTGGTTCCGTTCGTTGGTTTGTCATGTGGTCCGCACCCTGCCTTCCCGGTGAGCACTGGCGTGATCACCCAGATCCAGCTCGACCGGTTCGGTCGCGTAGCGGTTCTGCTCGGCGAGCATTCGCGCGAAGACACCACCGCGGGCCTTCAGTTGCTGGTAGCTGCCCTGTTCGACGATCCGGCCCGCCTGGAGCACGGCGATCTCGTCCACGTGGCCGAGCAGGCTGAGCCGATGCGAGATCATGATCACCGTGCGGCCCTCGGCCAGGCACTCCACCGCGCGCATCACCTCGACCTCCGCCTCGACGTCCAGGCTCGCGGTCGGCTCGTCGAGGATGAGCACGGGTGCGTCGCGCAGGATGGCCCGCGCGATCGCCATGCGTTGCCGCTGCCCGCTGGAGAAGTTCCTGCCGCCCTCGTGTACCACGGTGTCGTACCCGCCGGGCAGCCGGTTGATCGTGTCGTGCACGCAGGCCTGCCGCGCCGCGGTCTCGATCTGCTCCTGGCTGGCCCCCGGCCTGCCGAGCAGCAGGTTGTCCCGCACAGTGCCCTCGAACAGCACCGAGTCCTGTAGGACCATCGCGATGTTGCCGCGCAGGACGTCCAGTGGGTACTCACGGGTGTCGAGTCCGTCGATGGTGACCGCGCCGTGCCAGGGGTCGTGCAGCCGCGGCAGCAGCTTGACCATCGTGGACTTGCCGCCCCCGGACAGGCCGACCAACGCCAGTCGGCTGCCCGCCCGCACCGTGAGGTCGACCCCGCGCAGCACGGGAAGATCGCCCTGGCGGTACCCGAACACCACTCCGCGGAAGGCCACCTCCCCGTGGAGCCTGACCGGCGAGGAGCGCCCGTGCTCGCCGGGCCGCTGCTCGCAGGGCTGTTCGAGGATCTCCCGCACGCGTCCGACGGCGGCGGAGGCTGTGGACACCAGCAGCATCAGCTTGGCCAGATCGCGCATGGGCTGGTAGAGCAGTTTGGAGTAGGCCAGGAACACCGTCAGCGTCCCCACGGTGAGACTGCCCGCCGGGATCGTCAGGAACCACAGGCCGAACTCGTGCCCGTGGCCCGCCGCGATCCACGCGCCGATGGTGACGATCACCGTGTTGCTCAGGGTGAGCAGGACGATGACCAGCGGCCCGAACTCCGCCTGCCGCCGTCCCGCCCGCAATCCCGGTCGGCGCTGTGCCTCGACGCGGTCGGCGAACTTCCCCGAGGCCCAGCGCTGCGCGGTGAACACCTTCACCTCGGTGATCGCGCCGATCGTCGCCGCGGCCGCCTCGGCGACCCGTCCCGCGGCGCGGGCGACCTGCTTGGAGGCCCGCTTCGTCCAGCGCGTGTAGCAGGCGACGATCAGGAACAGCGGCGGCACCACGCACATCGACAGCACGGTGAACTGCCAACTGATCACCAGCATGACGGCGAGCACCCCGAGCAGGGTCAGCACCCCGGACAACAGGTCCACCAGGCCGTCGGTGACCAGCTTGCCGATGTCGGAGATGTTGCCGCTGACCCGTTGCGTGAGCTCGCCGACCCGCTGACCGCTGTGCCAGGCCAGTGGGACGTGTTGCAGGTGGTCGAACACGCGGTTGCGCAGCCCGGCCTCCAGGTCCTGCCCGACGCTGGTGGCCACCGACAGCCGGACGAACGTCACGAGGGCCTCGATCAGACCGAGCGCGAGCAGCACCAGACCCGAGGCCAGCAGGACGCCGAACTGGGTGTGCCCGCCCGTGCCGGGCGGTCGGGTGCCGGGGGCGAGGCTGTCGCAGGCGGTGATCAGCGGTTCGAGCAGGGGCAGGCCGGGATCGCGATCATTGACGATCTTGTCGAGTATCCACTTGAGCGGGAACGCCGCGAACACGGTGCCCGCGACCCCGAGCAAGGTCAACCCGATCGCGGCCGTCACCAGCAGTCGGCGCCCGTGCAGCTGCTGGTAGAGGAAACCGATCACACTCCACCCGCCTTCCCGTCGTGCGCCTGCCGCAGGCAGTCCTCGACAGCGGCGAGCGCCGCCCGCGCCGCGGCGGGCCGAGGACTGCTCAGACGGCGAGCCCGCCGCGAGGCGATCTTGAGCAACACGGCCGCCTCGAACAGGCTGGCGCGCCGACGCAGACCGTCGCCGACTGCCGACACCTGGTTGAGGTAGGTGTCGAGGAACGCCTGGCGGGCCGATTCCGACCACGCCTCGTGCTGATGGCGTGCACTGCTGTGCGGGTGCAGGTAGGCCAGGAAGTAGCCGAGGTCGAGTGCCGGGTCACCCACGCATGCGGAGTCGAAGTCGATCACGATCGGCCGCGTCGGCCCGCGAAAGACCACCTGACTCGGTTTGAACGAGCCGTGCACCAGCCCCCGGTGGGCGGGGATGGCGCTGGACAGGCCCGAGACCAGCGGTGCCAGCAGCCCCGCCAGGTCACCGGCGACCTCGGGAACGTGACCGGCGAGCGCCCGCGCCCACTCACGTGCGCGCCCGGCGAAACGAGGGCCCGAGGCCACCTCGAGCAGTGCTGCCGGCGGCGTGCTCAGGTGCAACCGGGACAACACCTCAGCGCAGGCGATCGCCGATTCCGCCGAGCCACCAGGGCCGCCCGCGTCACCGGCCGCCTCACTGAGCACCAGGTTGAGCTCGCGCACCACCGCCAGCGGCCGCGCCACGAACGGAACAGGCGAGCCCCACAGGGACCTCGCGATCCGGTGCGCGGTGACGGCCTTGTCGGTGTCGCGGTAGACCTTGCCGAAGAAGACCAGTTCCCGACCGGCGCCGACCCGGACCTGGTAGCGGATGACGCAGCGCGATCCCGGCTTGTACCGCACCGGCGTCGCTCGCACCGATTCCACGTGTGCGCTGGGATCGGCCAGCACGAGCCGGGCCGCCGCGGTCAACTGGCCGCGGAGCCGGTCGTCCGGTGCGAGTGCGGTGCGCAGACCGGGAAGCGCCCGGTCGTGGGGGAACTGCTGCACGGACAGGCCGATCCGGGCAACCGCGACGGCGGCGGGCCAGGCGCCGCTCAGGTCGGGCAGGCACACGTCGGCGAGCAGCGCGGCGGTCCGCGGCGTGGACACGGCCCGCTCGGGCAGTGACGCGGAGATCAGCCGCCCAGCCGGGAGTGCCATGTAGCTGACCGTCAGTCCCTGCTCCGGCTTGCGGCGCAGCCGGGTCACCCGAAGCCGAGCACTCCCGTCGTGGGCCGCGACCAGGTCGCCGACCACGCGGTGCAGGGCAGGCAGGACCTCCGCCGCCACACCGGCGCTCGGCGCTCGCAGAGTGGCCGTCTCGCGATCAGGCCGCCGACCGCGTTCGGCCGCGATGTGCCCGACCAGCGCGGCCAGTGCCTCGGGCACACCGGGCACGCCCCGGCAGCCGGGGAAGGCGTTGACGTCCACCACCACCGGACCACGATCGGTGAGCAGTACGTCCACCCCGTACACCTCGAGCCGAAGTGCCTTGCCGACCGCGCGGGCCATCGCGCGCAACTCCGGCTGCTGTTCGGCGTCAGTCGTGGGGCAGGGCGCGCCGACGATGTCGGTGGTGAGCGGAGTCCGGCGCTGTGCAAGGAAAACCTCGTCTCCGACCACCCACAGCTTGTGGTCCCAGCCGTCGTTCGCGAGGAAGGGCTGCACCACGACCGGTTCGTGCGCCCAGAGTGCCGCCACGGACCGCAGCTGGCACAGGTCGTCCACTTTGGACACGAGGTCACCGCGTCGGCTCCGGGTGCTCTTGACGATCAGGGGGAACACCGCGGGGCCTGTGGCGAGGTCAAGGAGTTCGGACAGCCGGGCAACCGCGCGGGTGGGCGCGAAGGGTAGCCCCGCCGCGGCGACGCACTCGGCCATGCGGGCCCGGTGCTGGCAGATCGCGGTGGCCACGGGATCGTTGACCACCACCGCGCCGCGTCGGCGCAGGGCGTGTCCGAGCGCCACGGCACGCGCCGAGCGAGACTTGAGTAGGTAGAGGTCGGCGAGCGTGGCGGGGGCACCGTGCTGGGGGTCGAGCAGTTCCACGCTGTGCTCGGAGTACAGCAGCGCGGTCACGGCCGCCAGCGTGGGATGGCCGGGCGTGTCGGTGAGCACGCAGACGTGCATGTCAGATCGCTGTCCCGGCGTGCGCTGGACGTCGGGACACGCTCGGCGGTTGCTCTCGCCCCCGCGAGCGGTCGGCGGCGAGCCGGAGGATGCTGCGCGACACGCGTGCCACCGCGTTGGGTACGCAGCGGAAACTGGGGAAGTCGTTGACGTCCACCACCATCCAGCCGTCCGGGCCTTCGAGGAGATCGACTCCGTACAGGTCGAGCCCGAACGCCTTGCCCACCTTGATGACCAACTCGGCGACCCCGGGAGGCACGGTGATCAGCTGGTTGCGCACGTGTACTTCCGGGTGCAGCGGGGAACGCTGGACAGTCGCGTACAGGTTCTCGCCTGCCGCGTACACCTTGATGTCCGTACCCGGGTTGGCGATGTAGGGCTGGGCCAGCAGGAAGCCCTCACCGGACACCCTGCCCCGCACCTCGGCGAGCTCGGTGTGGTCGCGGACGAGGTGGACCGAGCGGCAGCAACTGCCGTTGGCCGGCTTGACCACCAGCGGGTAGTGCTCGGCCGGGATCGCGGCCAGCAGGTCCGGGGTGGCCGCGAAGTAGGTCAACGGGAAGGGCAGGTCGTGGCGCCTGGCCACCGCGGCGGCCACCGCCTTGTCCCGCACCTTGCGGATCGCCGAGACCTTGTTGATCGTCCTGCGCCCAGCGACGGCCGCTGCCTCCAGAAGACTCAGGCCGGGACCACCGGAGACCGTCTTGAGCACCCAGGCGTCGTGCCGGGACTCCCGCAGCAGTTCCGTGATGCGCGTCGCCGACCGCTCCGGTTCGAGGACGTCGACCTCGTGCCCCCACTGGCTGATCTGCCTGGCCACCTCGATCGGCATGCTCTCGTTTCGATAGCAATTCTCCACGATGAAACACATCTTCACTCGCGTTCACCCCATCCTGGCCGTCACGAGGGAATTGGGTGGTGAAGTCGAACCAGGAACGAGGCCCCGAAGGCGCTCGCACCCGCCTCAGCAAGTTGAACGGAAAGTTAACCGCCGATGAATAATAGGGGGATCGCCAGGCTGTTTCCATCAAGATGTCGGCGAGAAATCGACAGTGGCGCGGGGCTGCCAGTCGATTCGTTGGGCAGGTCCACATTGCTCGCGCTTAATGCGATTGCATCACCCGTCTGGCCGATCAATTTCTACATAGTTGTAGAGGATATGCGTGACGGAACCGGCACGCCGCGGTCCACGGCCCGGCCCAGGCGGAGTTGGGCCAGGTGCTCGCCGAGCTCGATCGACTGCGTGGGGCGGCCCCCTCGGAAGGACCGATCACAGCCCTGGCGGGGGCGCGACGTCCACGACCACGTCGAAGCCGCCCTCCGCCTCGGGCCCCGCGGAATCGTGGTGTGGCTCGCCGAAGTCCACGCCGGGGGCCAGGTGCGTCGCACCGCCGCCCGGTCCCTCGGGTGACAGCTTCTGCGCAGTCGGCGCCAACACCGGAGCCGGGTCGCTCTCCGGGGTGGAAGGCACTCCAACCAGGCCTTCCGGCGAGATCCCGTAGGTGCTCAGGTCCGTGCCGCCGTGCACATCGGCGTCCGGCGCGGTCCTGCCGTGCGGCTCGATCCGGAAGTCCGCGGCGGTCACCGGGGTGCCCGCGGGGTGGACCGGAGTCGGGCCTGGCGTGAGCGGCGGACTCGGGTGGGGGACACCCGCGTCACGGGTTGCGTGGTGCTCGGGGCTGAGGTCGTGATCACGGGTGACGTGGTGGACAGGTCCCTTGTCGTGACCGGCGATGTCCTTGTGGTGCGGAACAAAATCGTGTCCCGGCAACGGGACCTCGGGGCGGATCTCGTGCACCGGGTGCTTGTGGAAGTCGGCGCCGGGCGGGGACTTCGGATCGGCCATGGTGTCCGTCCTCTCTCAGGTCCAGGGGCCCCGGATCGGCAGCCGCTCAGGCGGGATGCGGGACTCCAGGTAGGAGCGCACCTCGTCGACCCGCTGGGGCGATCCGAACCCGCGCAGCTGCACGGTTGCCGTGGTCGAGGCGGTGTTGTTGTAGCTGACCACCAGCGAGGCCGTGTGGGTCAGGTAGTTGCTCAGCCTGCGCAGGTAGGTGGGCGGCTCGGTGATCTGGTAGTACCAGACGAACTGCCGGGTGCGGCGCAGGATCCCGGAGCTGACGTCCATGCCGTACTCGTAGATCTCGGCGGTGTACATCCGGGCCCTCAGCGCCAGCGAAAGCAGCGCGAGTACCAGGTAGCCCACTAGCAGCCAGTTGACCAGCGCCAACAGGGTCACCGTGCTGTACCCGGTGTAGATGTAGATGATGCGGTTGACGGAGAAGGTGGGCCGCGACAGCCCCTGCGCGAGCAGGATCAGCACCACCGCGGTGGCGGACCGCAGCGGCAGGATGTGCCGGGCCTTGAGCCTCAGGGACATGACCAGTTGGCCGCGGCTGGCCACGTGCGAACTCTCGATCAGTCGGCGCACCGGCGGTGGGCCGGAAGGCGGCTGCGGGACCGACCCGCCGAGTGCGGCCTCGCAGCGCCGCAGGCGGTCCGCGGTGTCCCGCAGATCCGTCACGGCCAGCACCTGCCGGAACGCCGCGGCGGCCTGCTCGTACTGCTCCTCGTCCTGGAGCAGGCACCCCAACTGGTAGGCGGCCTCGTAGTGCTGCGGGTGGTCGGCGAGCACCTGCCTGAGCTGCGCCTGCGCGTCCGGCGTCTCCCCGAGGTCGATCAGGCAGATCGCCAGCGCGTAGCGGGCACCGAGGTCACCGGGCTGTTCCGCCAACAGGTCGAGCAGCACCGCACGTGCCTGCGCGGTGCGCCCGTCCCGGTGCAGTGCCTTGGCCTGCTCGTACCGCGAATCCGCCATCCGGCCTCTCCTCCGCGCTGCTGGGCGTCCCCAGCCGCACATCGCTCGCCGGTCCCGGATCGCAGCGCCCTGGCCGGTCAGATCACCCGTACAGGGCAAGGAACTCCGCCAGTTCGCCCACTCGACCAGTGGTACGACGAGCGCGTTGGAACGGCCGTACGCCCGGCATTCCCAAGAGCCATCGTCGATCCCTGTCAGTCGTCGGCGGATCCGTCGAGCGGCTGGCCCTCGGTGAAATACGGCGCGATCTTGTTGTCGAACATCGACAGCGCCGACCCGATCGCCATGTGCATGTCGAGGTACTTGTAGGTGCCGAGCCGACCGCCGAACAGCACGTTGTTGCTCTTGGCCTCGGCCTTGGCCAGTTCGCGGTAGCTTTCCAGCTTCGCCCTGTCCTCAGGGGTGTTGATCGGGTAGTAGGGCTCGTCGTCCTTGTCCGCCGCCCGCGAGAACTCCCGGACGATGACGGTCTTGTCGCTCGGGTAGTTCGTGCGCTCCGGGTGGAAGTGCCGGAACTCGTGGATGCGCGTGTACGGCACGTCCTGGTCGGCGTAGTTCATCACCGGGGTGCCCTGGAAGTCGCCGGTGGTGTGCAGGACCTCCTGCTCGAAGTCCAGCGTGCGCCAGCCGAGCCAGCCCTGCGAGTAGTCGAAGTAGCGGTCCAGCGGGCCGGTGTAGACCGTTGGCGTGGCGGCCGGGATCTCGTCGCGAACGTCGAAGTAGTCGGTGTTCAGCCGGACCTCGATGTTCGGGTGGTCGGCCATCTTCTCCAGCCACGCGGTGTACCCGTCGACGGGCAGGCCCTCGTAGGTGTCGTTGAAGTACCGGTTGTTGAAGTTGTAGCGAACCGGCAGCCGGCTGAACGTGGCCGTCGGCAGTTCCTTCGGATCGGTCTGCCACTGCTTGGCGGTGTAACCACCGAAGAACGCCTCGTACAGTGGGCGCCCGATCAGCGAGATGCCCTTCTCCTCGAAGTTCTTCGCATCCTGGGAGTCGATTTCACTCGCCTGCTCGGCCACCCAGGCCCGCGCCTCGTCCGGCGTCAGGTAGCTGCCGGTGAACTCGCAGATCGTCGCCATGTTGATCGGCAACGAGTAGACCCGGCCCTGGTAGATCGTGAACACACGGTGCTGGTAGTCGGTGAAGTCGGTGAACTGGTTGACGTAGTCCCACACCCGCTTGTTCGACGTGTGGAACAGGTGGGCGCCGTAGCGGTGCACCTCGATGCCGGTTTCCGGCTCTGCCTCGGAGTAGGCGTTGCCGCCGATGTGGCCGCGACGGTCCAGGACCAGCACGCGCTTGTTCAGCTGAGTGGCGGCGCGCTCGGCCACGGTCAGGCCGAAGAAGCCGGAGCCGACGATCACGAGGTCATAGTCAGTGAAGCTCACGATTGGTGAGGGTACGACACCGCGCGGACACCGACTTCCCGGGTACGCCAACCTTGTGCGAAAAGTGGTTTGACCGCAACGGTTTTGGCTCGGGGACGAGCGGACAGCTCGACTGCACCGGACCCCGCCCGTTCACAGCCAGTCGTGTTCGCGGGCGTAGCGGGCGGCTTCGTGGCGGGTGCGGGTCTGGGTCTTCTGCATCGCGTTCGACAGGTAGTTGCGGACCGTTCCCTCCGCGAGGTGCAGTTGGCCGGCGATGTCGGCGACCGAGAAGCCCTCGCGGGTGGCGCGCAGGACGTCGATCTCACGGTCGGTGAGGGGGCAGTCGTCGACGACGGCGAGGACGGAGACGTCCGGGTCGATCCAGCGCTTGCCCGCGTGCAGGGTCTTGATCACCGAGGTGATGTGCGCCGGTTCGGCCGACTTGCTGACGAAACCCTGGACGCCGAGCTTGAGCGCCTTGCGCAGCACACCGGGGCGGGCGTGCCGGGTCAGCATGAGGATCACCTGCTCCGGACGCGCGCGCCGGATCTCCGCGACCGCGCCGAGACCATCGACGTTCGGCATCTCCAGATCGATCACGAGCACGTCGGGGCGGTGCCGCAGCGTGGCCGCTACCGCGGCGGCACCGTCCTCGGCTTCGGCGAGCACGGTGATCTCGCCCTCGAGGGGCAGCAGCGAAGCCAGCGCTTTGCGGAGCAGGGCTTCGTCGTCGGCGAGCACCACGGTGGTCATCGGCTGTCCTCCCGCGTCCTGAGCGTGGGGAAGGCGGCCGCGGTCAGGAACCGGCCGTCCCGTTGCTCCACCTCCAGCTCGCCCCCGCTGTCGGCCAGGCGTTGCCGGAGCGTGGAAAGCCCGCTGAACTCGGGCCGTCCGGTCTCCTGGGCGCCGTCGTTGAGGATGGCGATCCCGCACTCCGACAGCGTGATCCGCACCTGCCGCGCCTGGGCGTGCCGCAGGATGTTGGTCGTGGTCTCGCGCAGGACCTGGCCGAGCAGTTCGCCCACGCGGCCGTTGACCTCGGCCTCGCGTTCCACACGCACGTGGATGCCCGCGGCCTCGAACAGGTTCTTCGCGTTCTCCAGCTCCGCGGACAGGTTGAGCCGCCGCTGGGCGTAGGCGAGCTCCTTGGTCTGCACGATGGTGTCACCGACCAGCGTGTGCACCTCCCGCAGCTCCTGGCGCACGCGGTCGAGGTCGCTGTCCAGCAGTTTCTCGGCCAGCGCGACCTTCAGCTTCACCACGTGCAGGGTGTGGCCCTGGATGTCGTGCAGGTCGCTGGCGAAGCGCATGCGCTCCCGGACGACGGCCAGCTCCGCCTCGCGCTCCCGCGACTGCTCCAGCTCCGCCACCACGTCGTAGAACCGCTGGCTGACGAACATGAACCCGGTCGACACCATGACGGCGAGGGCGGGGATCGCCGCGTACTGCACCAGCCGGTTGCCGATGTGGTCGTGGAACACGAGCAGGTTCGTCGCGCCCAGCGCGGCGACGAGCGCGGCCAGGCCCAAGAGGGCCGCGAGCCGGTGGCGTGGCAGCGGTGGGATGAGGAACGACCCCACGACGGACAGGCCGTAGAACCCGGCTGTGCTGTCGGTCAGCGCCCCGGCGAGCCACACCGCCGCCGCGACGGCCAGGCAGGGCCGGGCGACGCGGACGAAATCGCCCGCGGTCCAGCGCTCGGCGGTCACCAGGGCGGCCGCCAGCCCCACGAGCTGGATGACGACGTGCCACCACGAGTGGGCGGTGAACACCACCAGCACCACCCCGACGATGGCGAGTGGGGGGACCGTCGTGAACAGGTTGAGCCTACGCAGTCGCGCGTGGACGGCTCCGCCGACCCAGGTCCGGCGGGCCACCGGACGGATGTCTGTCATGGTTCTCCGGAGTCGGGCGGCGGTTTCGTCCCAGCATGCCGCAGCCGCCAGGACGCCACCAGTGACACTGCGTCATGCCTTCGGGGCCAGCAACGTCACGGTGAGCTGGTGACGCGGCCACACTGTCGGCCGGGCACCGTCCACGCTGGAATCGAGTCATGTCCACGACACCGGTCATCGACGTCGATCGCCTCACCCTCACCTACGGGGATTTCCCCGCCGTCAAGGACCTCTCGTTCCAAGTGGAACGCGGGGAGCTCTACGCGCTGCTCGGCACCAACGGCGCCGGGAAGACCTCGACCCTGGAGACCGTCGAAGGCCACCGCGCGCCGACCTCCGGTGCCGTGCGGGTGTTCGGGAAGGACCCTCGTGACCGCGCCACCGTGCGGCCGCGGATGGGGATCATGTTGCAGGAGAGCGGGTTCTCACCGGACCTGACCGTGCGGGAGACCGTCCAGCTGATCGGGCGGCTCACCGAGCGGACCGACGACACCGGGCGCGTTCTCGGCCTCGTGGACCTCACTCGCAAGGCCACCACGAAGGTGGGCCAGCTCTCCGGCGGCGAGAAGCGGCGGCTGGACTTCGCCACCGCCGTGTACGGGACACCCGAACTGGTCTTCCTCGACGAGCCCACCACCGGCCTGGACATCCAGTCGCGCGACGCCCTGTGGGCCGCGGTGGACCGGTTGCGCGAGGACGGCACGACCGTCGTGCTCACCACGCACTACCTCGAAGAGGCCCAGCAGCGCGCCGACCGCATCGGGCTCATGCACCGGGGCGCCCTGCACCGGGAGGGAACAGTCGCCGAGCTGACGCGGACCCTGCCCGCCACCATCCACTTCGGACTCCCCTCGCACGCACCCGTGCCGCCGCTGCACGCCAAGCGCGGGACCGACGGCCGGTTCCTCGTCGAGACCTTCGGCCTGCAGAAGGACCTCCACACGCTGCTCGGCTGGGCGCAGGACAACGCGGTGGAACTGCGCGACCTGGAGGCCGGGCCGACCCGGCTCGACGACGTCTTCCGCGCCATCAGCGCCGAATAGGCCATCCCCGAGAGAGGACACCTCCATGCTCCCGATCGCTCGTGGCGAGCTGATCCAGATCTTCCGCAACCGGCTCGTGCTGGTCACCGCCCTGATCCTGCCCGCCGCGCTCAGCGCGTTCTTCATCTACCGGCACGACGTGTTCGCCGCGGTGGGCAGCCTCGGCTACATCGCCTCGCTCGTGCTGTTCTTCGTGGTGGGGATCGGGCTGTACACCACCACGGTCACCACCCTGGCCGCGCGCCGCCAGAACCTCTTCCTCAAGCGGCTGCGCTCCACCGCGGCGCGTGACGTCGGCATCCTCACCGGGCTGCTGCTGCCGATCACCGTGATCTCGGTGGTCCAGATCGCCGTCATCCTCAGCGTGCTGGCCGTGGTCACCGGGACGCCCGCGAACCCGCTGCTGCTGGTGGTGGCCGTCCTCGCGACCGTGGCCATGATGCTCGCGCTGGGCCTGGCCACGGCCGGCCTGACGAACTCGCCCGAGCACGCCCAGGTCACCACCCTGCCGCTCAGCCTCGGCGTGATCGCGGTGGCCGGCTGGGTCGGCATCACCGGCACCGACCAGCTCACCCTGCTCAAGCGGCTGCTGCCCGGCGGATCGGCGACCGAGCTGGTGCTCGACGCCTGGAACGGCGGGGTCTCCGTGACCGACTCGCTGGTCCTGCTCGCACCCACCCTGGCCTGGGTCCTCGTCGCGGTCACCCTGGCCACCCGTCTCTTCCGGTGGGAACCGCGCCGGTGAACCCGGGAAATGCGAAGGAGATCGCCGTGAAGAACTCCGTTCATCCGTCATCCGGTGCCGTTAGGTGCCGCAGGAAAGGGAATCCGATGCGGAAAGCTGTTCTGGTCGCTTTCGCCGCCATCACCGCGGCGCTGGCCGTCGTGCCGGCAGCAGCGGCTGCGCCAGCGCCCTCGAACGACCTGAAATGGGGTCCCTGCCCGGCCGAGGTCAAATATCCAGACCTGGAATGCGCGACCCTGCGGGTTCCGCTGAACTACCAGGACCCGAACGGCCGGAAGATCGACCTGGCGATTTCCCGGCTGGCGAGCAAGAACCCGGACAAGCGGCGTGGGGTGCTGCTGACCAATCCGGGCGGCCCCGGCGGCGCGGGCCTGGACTACCCGGGCGTGCTGACGCGTTCGGAGCTGCCGATGCCGCTGCCACAGAGCGTGCGGGACGAGTACGACGTGATCGGGTTCGACCCGCGCGGCGTGGGGCACAGCAGCCCGGTGACCTGCGATCTGACTCCGGAGCAGCGGGCGATCGGCAACCTCCCGTACGCGAAGGACTCGGCTGACGTGGTGAAGCAGGCTGAGGTCGCGAAGGCGGAGGCCAAGCAGTGCGCGAGCTCCAAGACCGGGTGGATGCTGCCGTACGTGACCACGGCCAACACCGCGCGGGACATGGACCGGATTCGGCAGGCGCTGGGTGAGTCCACTGTGTCCTACCTCGGCGCCTCGTACGGCACGTACCTGGGCGCGGTGTACACGACGATGTTCCCGCAGCGCACGGACCGCGTCGTCCTGGACAGCAACCTGGGGCCGGGTGGCTACGACATCGATGCGATGCGGGGCTTCGCGCGCGGCATGGAAGATCGGTTTCCGGACTTCGCGAAGTTCGCCGCGGCAAGCCCGAAGTACGGGCTGGGCACGACACCCGCGCAGGTGACCGCGAAGTTCCACGACCTGGCCGCGCGGCTGGACAAGGCGCCTGTCGCGCCGTTCGACGGTTCACTGTTCCGCTCGCTCACGTTCAGCTTCCTTTACGGCGACGAGGGGTTCGGGGCGCTCGCGGGAGCGTGGCAGTCCTTGGACAAGGGCGAGGTGCCGAAGCTGGAAGGGCAGGCGCCGACCACGGACAATCTCTGGGCCGCCCGGTTCTCCGTGATCTGCGGCGACTCCAGCTGGCCGCGATCGGTGCGGAGCTACCAGACGGACGTGGCGGTCAACCGGGTCCGGTACCCGATGATCGGCGCCGGCGCGGCGAACATCGCGGCGTGCGCGTACTGGCCTTCGGCTCCGGTGGAGCCGAAGGTGCGGATCACCGACCGGGGCCCGTCGAACGTGCTGATGGTGCAGAACCTGCGTGACCCGGGCACCCCGTGGGCGAATGCCGTCAAGCTGCGCGGCGCGTTCGGCGACCGCGCCCGGATGGTCACCGTCGACCAGGGCGGCCACGGGGTCTACGTGTTCGCCAAGAACAAGTGCGGCAACAACACCGTGACCGACTTCCTCGTCACGGGCAAGCGCCCCGCGCACGACACCTTCTGCGCCGCGGAAACACGCTGAACAACCCGATCAAGGGCCCGCGCCGCGAGCACCCCGCTCGCGGCGCGGGCCCTCGATCTCCCCGAGCCAGGCCATGCACACGGCGAGCTCGCGTCGTGAGAACGCGCTGTCAGCGGCAAAGGGGGCGTTTGCAAGGTACGTCTCCGCGTGCGTCGGGCGGCAGACGGTGTGTGCGCAGGGCGTGGGCGAGGTCCCAACCAGTGGCGCGCTCTCGTTGCGTAGGTCCACCCCCGGTGGAATCGGTGGTTTCACGGATTGGCATCGGCGAGTTGTACCTAAAATCCCCATCTGATTGGCGCGACCAACCTCCGCGCGAGGTATGTGACTGTAGACACATCGCACCAAATTAACACTTGACAAAGGAAGTCTTTTGGGGTCGAACTCCCTTCGTTGCCGTCACACTTTCGGCGGTATCTACAGCTGGCGAGGCGCCCCTAGCGTGGATCTTGTCGCTCATGGGGGAGCCAAATGGGGGTTGATTTGAGCTGACGCTTGAAGGATTCAGTCCATTGTGCGCGTCGGCGACTTTCGCCGCCGACAAGTCAAGTCTGCTCTTGAGCCCAAGCCTCAGGGGGACATCGCGCTGCCCCAGGTGACGCGGGATTTTGGTGTGCCACTAGCGCCTGCCAGTGCCACCGCCGTGCGCGCGGGAGGGACTGGCCTCAGAGGGGAGGGTGTGCTGTGAACGGACATGTCCTGATCCATACGCACGGAATCGGGGAAATCGACTACAGCTCGATGGGCTGGAAAGAGCTCGCGACTGTCGAGCGGGCTGCTGCCGAGCAGGATCTGCGTATTCTGCCGAGCGTGTTCCTGGCCCGTGACTACCTCGGCGGGTTCCGTGACGTGCTGCAACACTACGACGACCACCGGGCGGAATATCCGCACATTCTGGGTTTCTCGGTGGAGGGACCGCTGCTGGGCAAGGTGGGCGGGGTTCCGCCCCGGGGAATCTGGTCGCCGGACCCGGAGGAATGGGAGTTCATCGCCGACCTGGGACGACTGGGCCTGAAGTACATCGTCATCGGGCCGGACGGCGGGGACCTGGACGACCGGCTGGTGGGCGGGGTCTCCTTCCGTGACGTCATGGACCTGTTCTGCGCCGCGGACGTACGGCTGGCGCTGGGCCACTTCCGGCACGACCACCCGCAACTGAGCGCGGACCGGACCGTGGCGGTGATCGACTACCTACAGGAGCGGTGCGGCCCCGGCGCCAACGTGGTGCTGACCGACCACCTCTACAACGACATGCCCAGGAACTTCCAGCACGCCTGGCGTACCGGCGAGGAACGGGCCCGGCGGGACGGTCTGCTCGCGGAGTTCCTGTCCGTGGAGTGGACCGACGACATCCTGGACGACCTGCTCGGACCCGTGCCCGCCGCCATCGTGCGTGCGGCCAAGGCCGACCGGATCATGCCGTTCATCAACTTCGACGGTGACCACGTCGACCTGGAGATCTGTCGGCGCACCCTGGACTACCTGGGCCCGCGCCGGCTGATCGGCATCACCGACGACACCGAACGGCCGTTCATGGCCGGTGAACACCTTCAGTTGCGTGCGGGAAACGGACTGTGGTACCGGTCGGACGGTATCGTCGCGGCCGGCACCGGGTACATCGCAAAGCAGTGCGAGAACCTCAGGCGAATCGGTTATGGTCACGCGATCGAGTCATTGTTCCGGGACAACCAATTGCGGGCCACAGCGCCCCTGACGACAGGGCTCCGGGTGCGGTCTTGACCGAATGGACCAGGCGGGTGCCAACCGTCCGTGCGACGGCGATGCTGCTGTTCGGTGCCCTCGGCTGGCAGGTCGGGGTCTGGGCCGCGTCGCTGCCGTCGCTGGCCCGGGAGCAGGGGCTCGACCCCGGCGCGCTCGGCGGGCGGTTGGCAGCACTGGCCGCGGCCAGTGTGCTCGGAGTACTGGCCGCGGGACGCATCGCCGACCGGCGCGGTCGGCGGGGCGTCGCCGCCTGTGGCACGGCCCTGCTCGCGTTGAGCTACGCGTTGTTCCTGTTGGGGCCGTTGCCGTTGGCCTTCTCCTTTCCCGCTTTCGCCTGCTACGGCGTGGCCACCGGGCTGGTGGACATCGCGGCCAACGCGGTCGGCAGCGACCTTGAAGCCGCGACCGGCCGGAAGCTGATGGTCGGCCTGCACGCGGGTTTCAGCGGGGGAGCCGCGGTCGGCGCGGCCTGTGCTGTGCTGTTCGGCCTGGCCGGATACGGACACCACCAACTGTTCGCGCTGACCGTGGTGCTGATGCTGGCCGCTTGCGGCTTCGTACTGGTGGCCCGGTTCCCGCCACACCTGCGCACCCCACCGGTGGCCGCGGCGGGCGCCGGTCGCCGGGTGTCGTGGCGCGGCCCGGCAGTGCTGCTGATCATCGTGGTGGGCACCGTGTGCTTCTTCGGTGACGGCGTGATGCAGAGCTTCGCCCCGCTGTACCTGAACCAGACGGCGGGCGCGGGCGTGGTGGGCGCGGCCGCGGGCGTCGCGCTGTTCCACTCGGCCTCGCTGTGCGGGCGGGTCGCGGCGACGCCGATGCTGCTGCGTGGCGGCAACGAGGTCGCGGTGCTCGTGGTGTGCGCCACGGCTGCCACGCTCAGCGTTGGGTTGGTGGCCATCGGATCCTCGGTCTGGCTGGCGCTGATCGGCATGGCGCTGGCCGGTCTCATGCTGTCCCCGGTGATCCCGATCGCCTACTCGCTGTTGGGCCGCACCGCCGGGAACTCGGCCGGGGCCGCCCTGTCCGTGCTCACCGCGTGCAGTTACGGCGCGTTCACCGCGGCGCCCGCCATCTCCGGGGTGGTGGCCGAGACCGTTGGCCTGCGCGCGGTTCTCGTGCTGGCCATCGCCTGCTACGGCTGCTGTGCCGTCATCACGTTCTTCGCGCGCCGCCGGATCTCCGCGCGCGCCCATCCGGACCCCAGCCTTGATCCGAGCTCGAACCCGAGCCTGAGCCGACCGGCCTGAACTGCGGAGTGACCCGATGCCCAAGCCCGTCCGAGCTGTGATCTTCGACTTCTTCGGGGTCATCGCCTACGACCAGGACCCTGCGACCAGGGAGCGGATCGAGCAGGTCCTCGACGTCCCGGCGCCCACCCTGTGGCAACGCTACTGGCGATACCGGCGTGCCCATGACCTCAACGAGCTGGACGGCCGGGAGTTCTGGCGGGCGGTCGCCGACACCGAACTGGACGCGGCCACCACCGCCCGGCTGATCGAACTGGACGTGGCCAGCGCGTCCCGGGTCGACGACAGCGTGGTCGACATCGTGCGTGAACTGGGTGAGCAGCCGGTGACCGTGTCACTGTTGTCCAACCTGCCGCTGGACACCCTTCGCTGGCACCAGGAGCACACCCCGGTGCTCTCCGAGTTCGCTGACGTCCGGGCGTCCTGTCTGACTGGCCTGGCCAAACCCGACCCGGCGGCCTTCAACTCGGCGATCACCAGGTTGGCCGTATCGCCAGAAGAGGCGATCTTCATCGATGACCAGGAGGCCAATGTGACCGCTGCGGCCGAATTGGGCCTGCATGCCGTGCGGTACCACCGCGGCATGGACCTCAGGTCCACCCTGGCCGCACTGATGAGCAGTTCGCCGTCCGAGAGTGTGCCGACGGTGTAGGGCGTGCTGCCCAGTCATGGTCGGTGCTACTGACCCAGTCCCTAGCGGCCCGGACTGGTGCCGACGCCGAGGCCGCCGCGGTGGCGGCCTCGGCGTCGGGCAGAGCCGTCTGGATGTACTGCCGTGGCATCGGGCTCTATTCTAGCGCTAGAATAGCGGTATGTCCTCCGCTCTGACCGATGGCGAGTTGACCGTGCTCGGGCTGCTCGTCGAACAGCCCCGCCACGGGTACGAGCTGGAGAGGGTCATCGAGGAACGCGGAGTGCGCGCATGGACGGCGCTCGGTTTCTCCTCCATCTACTACGTGCTCGACAAGTTGGCCAAGCGCGGCTTGATCGAAGCAACCGACGCCCCATCATCGGGAAAGTCGCGCACCACCTTCCGCGCCACGGTGTCGGGCCGTGAGCTGTGTGCTGCCGCCACGCGCGAGGCGCTGACGACGCTGACACCGATGCGCGCACGCGTGCTGATCGCGATGGCCAACAGTCCGGGCTTGCCCGATGCCGAGGTGGTGGCCGGACTGACCCGGCGCCTGGACGCGTTGCGAACCCAGCTCGCGGACGTGCGGGCGGCCCGTTCCCGGCAAGCCCCCTTGCCTGCGGCTGCCTCCGCGATCTTCGACTACAGCGAGGTCATGCTCGCGGCCGATATCGGCTGGACCGAAACCACGCTGGGCACGTTGGCAAAGGAGACCGCGGTGGACAAGTACGACATCAAGAAGGCCCACCGCGCGCTCTACTCGCCGCCGTCCAAGGAGTTCACCGTCGTCGACGTGCCCGAGCTCCGGTACATCGCAGTCGACGGCCGAGGTGATCCGAACACGGCCCCCGCGTACGCGAACGCGATCGAAGCCCTCTACGGGGTGGCGTACACGCTGAAGTTCGCCAGCAAGAAGACCCTCGGCCGGGACTTCGTGGTCGGCCCGTTGGAGGGGCTGTGGCGAGCGGAGGACCCCACCGTGTTCGTCGCACGGCGCAAGCAGGCGTGGGAGTGGACCATGATGATCAGCCAGCCGGACTGGATCGCCGAGGAGATGGTCCAGGCCGCCATCGACAATGTCGCGAGGAAGAAGGACAACCCCGCACTCGGAGATCTTCGGCTGCACACCCTCCTCGAAGGGACCTGCGTGCAGATCCTGCACATCGGCTCCTACGAGGACGAAACCCCCACCCTGGACCGCCTCCACAACCACTACCTGCCCGACAACGGTCTCACCTTCAACGGTGACCATCACGAGATCTACCTCAGCGACGCACGTCGAACGGCACCCGCCAAGCTCAAAACGATCCTGAGGCAGCCCGTCAAGACCGCATAGCGAGCCGCCCGTTCGACGCGCGGTCAGCAGGAACACTCACCCGGGACGATGTGCTCGTCTCGGTCACACGGCCGCGCCGGGGCCTGGCAGCAGGTCGACGTCGTTTGCGTGCATCGGCTCGCCGCAGTGGGTGCAGCGCGGGTCGACACCGCTGATCTCGCCGCACGCGTGGTGGCGGTAGAGCACTGGCGGGCCGGCCTCGCCCGCGAGCCATTTGTCTCCCCAGCTGGTCATGACCATGAGCAGGTCGACCAGCTCGGCGCCCTTCTGCGTCAGGACGTACTCGTAGCGCGGTCGCCGGTCGTAGGGACGGCGGTCGAGCACGCCCTGGTCGACGAGGTGGTTCAGCCGCTCGGTCAGGACCTTGCGTGAGATCCCGAGGTCGGCCTGGAGCTGCTCGAACCGGGTGAGCCCGACCCAGACGTCCCGCAGGACCAGCGGCGACCAGGGCTCCCCGATGACGTCGAGCGTTCGCGCGATCGAGCACGCCATTTTGCTGAAGTCCGTGCGCTGCATGGGACCAGTCTACCAATCGGGGTTCCCTTAGGGAACTTCAGGTGCTACGGTCACAGCGTCTCTTGAAGGAACTCCAGGGAGGATCGCGGAGATGGGCAAGGTCTTCAGCGCTCACGCGGTGTCGGTCGACGGGTACATCACCGGACGCGAGCCCGGTGCCGGGCGTGGGCTCGGCGACGGGACGATGCTCTTCGACTGGTACTTCGACGGCGACACGCCCAGCCAGGTGTTCGACGGGTTCAAGCTGAGCGCGCCCAGCGCCCGGGTCTTCGACGCCTTCGCCGGGCGCGTGGGCGCGATCGTGGCGGGCCGCAACACCTATGAGGACTCCGACCGTTTTGGCGGCGGCAGCCCCCACCCGGCGGCCCGGCTGTTCGTCCTCAGCCACCGGCCGGCACCGGAGTTGACCGAGCGGCAGACCCTCGTCACCACCGGCATCCAGGACGCGATCGCCGCGGCCCGCGAGGCCGCCGGCGGCAAGGATGTCGGTCTCATGGGCGGCGGCGTCGTGACCGAGGCGCTCAAGGCGGGGCTCGTCGACGAGGTGGTCCTCCACCAGGTGCCAGTCCTGCTCGGCGGCGGCCGGCCCTTCTTCCAGGCGCTGCCCGAGCACGTGCGCCTGCGCCTCGTCGAGGCCGTCCCGGCGCCCGGCGTCACCCACCTCCACTACGAGGTCGAGCGATGACCCTCGCCACCGGCCAGGTCACGCCGCTCGCCGACAACCACCGCCAGAACCCACACCAGGAGATGACCACGATGCTCGACCCCGATGTGCGCCGCGTGCTCGACGGCACCCCGATCGCCCACCTCGCCAGCGTCCTGCCCGACGGCGCACCCCACTCCGTCCCGGTCTGGATCGGCACGCACGGCGACCACGTCGTGATCCTCACCGGCCCGGGCTCCCGCAAGGCCCGCAACCTGCGCCGTGACCCGCGGGTCGCGCTCTCCCTGACACCAGCCGACAACCCGTTCCAGCCCGTCATCCTCCGCGGCAGGGTCGTCGAGTGGCTCGAGGGCGACGCCGCATGGGAGATCGTCGACCGGATCTCGACGAAGTACATCGGCAGCCCCTACTCGCGCGAGGAGCAGCGGGTCGTCGCGCTCATCGAACCCGACCGGCAAAGCGTGGGCTGAGGCACCTCGGCCCATGGCGCCTCGCCGACCGGGACGAAACGGGCTCCGGTCAGGCGCAGCCGAACGAGGTGAGTTTGCCCGGGTTCATCATCCAGAAGATCTGGTCGATGCCCTCCGCCGACGCCGCCACCGTGAGCACCGCGAACGTGGTGCCCTCACGTCGCAGCAGCACGGCGCTGTCGCCGTTGACCGTAGCCCAGGAAACCTCGACACCCTCCCAGAACCGTTCGGCGAAAGCGCGGACGTACTTGGCCACGGTGACCGAGCCGCGAACCGGGATGCGCGAGGCCCGCACCACGCCACCGCCGTCGGAGTAGCTCACCACGTCGGCGGCGAACAGTTCCTCCAGGGCGGCCAGGTCGCCCTCTCGCGCGGCGGCCACGAACGCGGTCAGCAACCGGCGTTGCTCGGGGCCGGTCACGGGGGTGCGCCGCCCGTCAGCGAGCTGACGGCGCGCGCGGCTGACGAGTTGGCGCGCCGAGGTCTCCGTGACCTGGATGATCTCGGCGATCTGGCGGTAGGGGTAGTCGAACGCCTCACGGAGCACGTACGCCGCTCGTTGGGTCGGCGTGAGCTTCTCGAGCAGGACCAGCACGGCGACTTCGAGCGCGGAGTCCTGCTCGGCCCCCAACTGCGGGTCGGCTGAGGTGTCGACCGGTTCAGGCAGCCAGGGACCGACGTAGGCCTCGTGCCGTGCCCTCGCGGTCTGGCTGGCGTTGATGGCCAGTCGCGTGGTGGCAGTGGCCAGGTAGGCGGCTGGATTCAGCACCACCGACCGGTCACAGGCCTGCCAGCGCAGCCACGTTTCCTGCACGAGGTCCTCGGCGTCGACGGCGCTGCCCAGCATCCGGTAGGCGATGCCGAACAACCGGGGCCGCACCTCGGCGAACACGGCGGTCGCCTGGTCGAGATCCACGCCGGCGATTTCCGCCATGGTCGAGACGTCCTCCCGCTCGCGTGGCCGTACTGCTCATCGTGTCGACAACACGACTCACCTCGATCGTACTCGCGGGTACCGTCCCTGGTGATCACTTGCCCGATGGGGTGACAAGGGCACGGAGCCAGGCGCACAGCCACGACAGGATGGCCCCGTGCCGCTGCCTCACGTGAGTGGAACCACTGTGGTGAAAAGGAAAGCCGAGTCCTCCACTGCCTCGATCAGATGGGGCCGACCGGGCGGCGTCAAGGCGCTGCCCGGCCAGTTCGGCCTTGCTGCGCGACATCGTGTCGCTGTCCCCGTTGGGGGTACCCAGGGCTGCTTTCGTCTCCGGCGACGGTCCTCCGGACAGACCCGCTGTCACGAATCAGACCGTCGCTCGGTCCTAGTTGACCGTAGGGCGTCCCGGACCGGCCGGGCGCCGGTGAAAGGAGTCACCATGAAGGTCGTCGTGATCGGTGGGACCGGTCTGATCGGTTCCAACGTCGTCGCCAGGCTTGGCGAACACGGGCACGAGGCGGTGGCGGCAGCCCCCTCAACCGGGGTGGACACCATCACCGGGGAGGGGCTGAAAGAGGTGGTGCGGGGTGCCGACGTGCTGGTCGACGTGTCGAACTCGCCCTCCTTCGCCGACGAGGACGTGCTGGCGTTCTTCCGCACCGCCACCACCAACCTGATCGAGGCGGCGAAGGATGCCGGGGTCGGCCATTACGTCGCACTGTCCGTGGTCGGCGCCGAGCGGGCGCCGGACTCGGGGTACCTGCGTGCGAAGGTGGCCCAGGAGAAGCTGATCCGTGAGTCCGGGCTGCCCTACTCGCTGGTGCACGCCACACAGTTCTTCGAGTTCGCCGGCGCGATCGCGGACACCGCGACTGCGGACGGCGTCGTGACCCTGCCCAACGGAGGCGTGCAGCCGGTGGCCGCCGCCGACGTGGCCGCGGCCGTGGCCCGGACCTCGGTCGGTTCGCCGCTCAACGGGGTGGTGGAGATCGGTGGTCCCGAGGTGTTCGGCATGGACGGGTGGATCCGCACCGTCCTGGTGGCGAGGAACGACCCGCGTGAGGTGGTCGCCGACCCGAAGTCCCGTTACTTCGGCACGCTGCTGGACGAGAAGACCCTGCTGCCCGGTTCCGGTTCGCTGGTCGGGCAGACCCGGCTGTCGGAGTGGCTCGCCAAGTGACCCGCACCCGCGCGGGGTCACCGCACAGCGCTGAGCCGATCCGTCGCTGACGAAGGCTCAGATTCAGCCGACGGCAGCCAGACGGTGCCGATCAGCCGCTGGCCGAAGCGCAAGTGCCTGGGTAACCGTCACGGTGCGAACGGCGTCGCTGGCGAGGCCGGGCGTGGCCGCACTGGCGGTGTGGTGGGTGGGGGAGCGGCGCCCGCGCCGGGATGGAACGGCGCGGGCGCCGCGGTCGGTGCCAACGCCCCGCCGCTGTCGCCCAGAGCTGCGGGTGGCCGCAGGGCTCGGGCGACATCGGGGGAGGCGGGACGTGGCACGGAGATGAGCGGCCCGCGGCAGGTGTGGCCGACGAAGGCCGTCACCGAGGTGGACGCCGGGATAGGCCGTGTGCGTCGGCATTCCCTTCCATTCCCTTCCGGCACCGGACGCATGAGGCACCAAGAGCCGGGGGTGCGGAGACAGTTGTCGACGGCGGCCGGTGTCCAGGGCGAAAAGTGGCCGCGCTCAGCCAGCCGATTTCTCCGCCGTACACACGGATTCCCCGTTGGCACGCCATCCCGGATCAATCCCCCAAAACCGAGCAGGAGACTTGTGCCTCCTGGTGCGTCACACAGCTTGTTACGCCTCCCGAAGATGGTCAAGAGAACTCTGATGGAAAAGACCGTTCGGCGTAACATGTGGATCAGGATATGCCCTGGTCATAGGTTTTTCCCCTGGTGGGCAATGGTAGTTGCAACGCTCACCACATTGACGTGGGTCGGGGTGCGTCAAGGATCTTGGGCGGGCCCGCTGAAGGTTGATCACGCAGCGATCGCTGCACGAACCTGGTTCTGCTTGCGGCAGAAGGAAAACTCGTTCGAGGTGCAGTGGGTGAATTCAACTCAGGACGCATGCCAACTGGAGAAGGCCCAGGTGGATGTCGGCGCGGCACCCGTGGCGTGTGCGCTGGCGTTTGAACTGGTGCAGCCAGGCGAAAGTCTGCTCGACTACCCAGCGGATGGCACCCAACCCGGAACCGTGCTCGGTGTTCTTCCGCGCGATGCGTGGCGTGATCCCCCAGGCGCGCAACGCTCGACGGTGGCCGTCCCGGCCAGCGCCGCACGGTCGTCGGCGGGCCGCCTGCCGGGGTACCGGGTTCGACGCGGCGGTCGGGCAGGCAGCAAGGGCCCGACCCGTTGCCACAACTCATCGGGCACCAGGCCCTCGATCACCGGGCCAGCATCACGAGCGACACGCGGTCACAGCCACCAGACACGCCACTCATTGTGAAACCAGTTGCCAGGAAAGACGCGTTCCCACCACTCGATAACAGGAATGGTCCGTCCAAAAGGTAGTAGGTTGGCGGTCATGGACTCCGACCCCGGCGAGGGAGCCGTCAACAACTCCGTCATCGGCAGTATGCATGGCGTCCAGGCCAGGGACATCCACGGTGACGTGCACATCGGCGCCCCGAAGCGCACGGCGGAGTGGCTGCGCGAGTACCTGAGTTCGCTGGCGCAGGCCGATGAGCGGCACGAATACAGCACGATCCTGGATGACGGTCCGCCGCTGGCGGACGTCTACGTCGAGCGCACCGCCGTACTGCACGGCACCGCCGACGGTGCGCCGATGGCGGCTGAGAAGCTGCTGGACGAGCACGACAGCCTCCAGGTGACCGGCGAACCCGGGGTCGGCAAGTCCAGCCTGTTGCGCCGGATCGCAGCCCTCGCGGCCAGGGACCCCGACCCGGGCTTCGTGCCGGTGCTGATCACGGCCAACGACCTGGCGACCGCGAACTCCGTGCAGGAGGCACTGGTCGCCGGCACGGTCCACAAGACCGACCAGGTACTGGACTCCGGGCAGCTGACCGAGATGTTCCGTGAACCGCCGCTGCCGGGCGGGCGCTGGCTGGTGCTGGTCGACGGCCTGGACGAGGTCGTGGACCGACGTGGCTGGGAGAAGGCACGGCGCCGGATCCGGGAGAGCCGCAAGCGCCCGCAGTACCGGTTCGTGGTGGCCAGCCGGCCGACCGGTGGTGGCGTCAACGAGACGGCCGATGAGCGGGAGCGCTATCCCACCTACACGATCCTGCGATTCACCGACTCGAAGTGGATCGAGTTCGCCACCAGGTGGTTCACCAAGTACGGCCTGCCCGATGCCGGGGCGAGGGCCGCCGAACTGCTCGCCGAGGTGGACCGGACCAAGCTCGGCGACCTGACCCGGATCCCGCTGACCGCGTCGATGATCTGCCTGCTGCACCTGAACAACCCGGAACGGAGGCTGCCGGACAACCAGTCGGAGTTGTACGAGCGGTTTGTCGCGCTGCTGCGGTCGAAGTTTCCGGAAGTCGACATCAGAGCGCAACTGCATGAGGCGCTTTCGCCCCACGGCAACGAGGCAGTCGCGGCGGGGGAGCACCTGTTCGCCCACGTCGCTGAGCTGATGGAGTACCTGGCACACGAGGATCAGACCAAGGGGCACGCCGGCACAAGCGAGGAGTTGGTCACTCGCGCCATGCGCTGGCCGGACGCCGGCCTCCCGCCCCGGGTGGCCGACCCGGACTGGCGATACGTGCTGGAGAAGGTCATCCAGGCCACTGGGCTGATCACCGTGGAGCCCACCGGCAAACTCGTCTACCTGCACCCGACGATCGCCGAGTACCTGGCCGCCCGGCACATGTTCCGCAGCCGACGCGGCGGTGGCCCGCTGGCCGCCTGTTTCGCGTTGCGAGCGCAGACGCAGTGGCCGTGGCCGGACCTCAACGTCAAGGTGTTCCTCGCCGCCAACTGGGGCCGTGATCTGAACCTGGCACTGAGTTGGCTGCTGACGCCGTGGAACCGACAGCACAACGCGGGTTTCGTCGTGGAGTTGGTCCGGCACGGCGTCCCGGTGGACGACAAACTGCTGGCCAAAACCGTGACCGTGCTGTGCTCGATGATCACCGACGTGCGGTTGAAGTCAGAACCATGGCGTAACGCCGTCGAATGGTTGCGCCAGTTGGACCCCGACGAGCTGCGGACCCGGGTCTCGTCGTTGGTGGCCACGCCGAACCTGCCGACCGACCGCTGGTTCGAGGCGGTCGGTTCCCTGCTCACGTTGGGCTGGGACACCGCCGAGGAGCAGATCGCCCGGTTCCTGACCAATTCCCAGGTTGACCAGCACGCGATCAGCACGCTGGCTCGGCAACTTGACCGCAAGCATGCCAAGGAGGGCTTCGATCTGCTGGCTCGGCTGGTCCGGACGACCACTGGCGAGCCAGGAAACAAGCTCGCCAAGGCGATGCTGGAAGTGTTTCCGGAGCGGGGCGCGCGGGCGCTCGCCGAAGAACTGAGGACCACGGCACCGGACAGCGCTGGCTGGGAGGACAAACTCGTCCTGCTCGACCTGCACGCGCCCCAACTGGCCCTGGACGGATGGCTCGCGTTGCTGCGTGCCTCCACATCAGCGCAGATGCGGCAGGAGGCGCTGGAACGGTTGGCCGAACAGCCTCCCGACCACGTCGCCGAGATGATCCGCGAAGTGGCTGAGGACGAGGGCCTTGCCGGCGATGTCCGGGTTGACGTCGCTGTTTTCGCCGCGGACCGCCTCGGCGACAGTGGCGCTCTGCTCGCTGGACTCGCGATCGGCGATATCAAGCCGGTGCCGAAGGCCAGGGCGTGCGCCGAGTGGGGCGCGCGCACCGGTGAGACGGCCGAGGCGGTCCGCCGAATCCGCGAGATCTACGACGGTCTTGCGAAGAGGTCCGAGAGTCGGTTCGTGGTGGCGACAGCGCTGCGAGTGCTCAGCCCTTCGGACGCGTTCACCTTGCTGCGCGAGGAGATCATCGACGGAAGCCACAAGCCCGACGTCCGTCTTCGGGAGCTGAGCTCGTTGTCCGCGTGGGCCACCGCATCGCAGCTAGTCGAGGTAGCAAACATGGTGATCAACACCTGGCCCCCTGCTGACGCGATCAAGGCGCTGGCGGTGTTCGGGCGGAAGAACCGAGCGGGGGCCGCCCAGCGGCTGCGCACCCTCGCCGGACGGCGCAACCTCAACCCCGACATCCAACTGGCTCTGGCCAAGACGTGGCGGGAGCTCGACCGCTCAGCGGCCGACGAGCTGCTGCGCAAGCTCGCCGACAACCCTCGCGCCTCCTCGAGCGTGCGCTGGCAAGCCAGGGCGCTGCTCGACTAGGGGTCTTGGTCGCTGGCTGCGAGCAGGGCTGTCACGAGTTCCGCGACAAGCGCGGCCCGCCGGGGCATTTCAGCGATGAGCGCGTACTCGCCTTCCGCGTGTGCGCATGCGCCGACCGCGCCCAGCCCATCGAGGGTGGGGATGCCAAGTGCGGCCGTGGTGTTGCCGTCCGAAGCGCCACCGACTGTGGTCGCGGTCAATTCGGCGAGCCCGAGTGTGCGGGCGGCCCGCTGCGCGAGGCGGAACAGTTCGGCGGACTGGCTGGGTTCCATCGGCGGGCAGTCCGGGCCGCCGGACACTCGGACCGACGCGCCGGAGCGGTACGGGATCAGCGCCCGGATACGCGTGTCGACGGCACGCTGTGCGCGCAGAGTCGGGAAGCGCGCGTCGATGTGAACCAGCGCTTCGGCGGGAATGGTGTTGGTGGTCGTGCCAGCGCGGGCCAAGGTCGGCACGACCGTCACCTCGCCCGTGCTGAGCGCCGCGATGTCGCGGACTTGGTCGGCGAGTTCGAGCAGGGCGTTGATCCCGTTCGCGGGATCCAGGCCGGCGTGCGCGGCCCGGCCGGTGACCGCCACCTGATATCTGCTGGCTCCCTTGCGGCCGGTCTTGAGCGCGCCGTCCGCGCTGGGTTCGAGGACCAGTAACGCGCGCGATCCGGCCGCGGCGCGTTCGATGAGCGCGCGCGAGTCCGGTGAGCCGATCTCCTCATCGGTGTTGAGCAGCATGCCGCAACCACGCGGGGCACCGATGGCGTGCAGCGCGTACCAGCCCTGCACCACTCCTGCCTTCATGTCGAAGACCCCGGGTGCGCTGAGCGCGTGCTCGGTGCGTTGCGGCACCGGCCAGCGGGCGAGTGTCCCGGTCGGCCACACGGTGTCCAGATGACCGAGCAGCAGTACCCCGCCCGGTTCCGGCGCCCACAGCAGCGCGGGTCTGCCGTGCTCGACGATCCGCTCGGGACGCCGTCCAAACAGGACTGACCCGAGTTCCTCCGCCAGATCGGCCACCGCGTGCTGCGCGGTCAGCGAGTCCGATGGCGATTCGATGCGACACAGTGCGAGCACGTCGCGCACCATGTCCTCGGTGCGCCCGGTCAACTCGGCGAGCAGGTCGCTGCTGGCCGGTGTCACGGCTGGATCACCGTCCGGGCCGTGGTGAGTTCGGTGACCACCTCGGGTATCGGGTCGATCCCGATACCTGGGCCGGTCGGTACCGCGACCCGTCCGCCGGTCATGGTGATGGGCTCGGTGAGGTCCTGGGCGTAGTAGCGGTCCGAGGCGGAGATGTCCGAGGGCAGGGTGAAGTTCGACAGCCCGGCGAGCGCGAGGTTCGCCGCGCGCCCGATTCCGGTTTCCAGCATCCCGCCCGCCCAGACCGGGATGCCGGCCGCGGCGCACACATCGTGGATCCGGCGCGATTCGAGGTAACCGCCCACCCGGCCGGGTTTGATGTTCACGATGGCGCAGGCGCCGGTGCGGATCGCCTCGTACGCGTCCTGGGCGGACACGATCGATTCGTCCAGACAGATCGGCGTCCGGATCACCTTGGCGAGTTCGACGTTCCCGGCGAGGTCCTCCTCCGCCAGCGGCTGCTCGATCAGCAGCAGGCCGAAGGTGTCGAGCTGCGCCAGGTGGCGGGCGTCTGCCCTGTGGTACGCCGAATTGGCGTCCACCTGCAGAACGATGTCCTCGCCGAAGCGTTCTCGCACGGCGGCGACCGGTGCGAGGTCCCAGCCGGGTTCGATCTTCAGTTTGATCCGGGCGTAGCCGGCGTCGAGGTACTCCTCGACCGCGTCGAGCAGTTCGGGAACGGTGTCCTGGATGCCCACCGACACACCGGACACGACCTCCGTCGCGGTCGCCCCGAGGTACTGGCTCAGCGGCATGCCCATGGCGCGCAGCTCGGCGTCGAGCACCGCGGTTTCCACCGCCGACTTCGCCATTCGATGCCCGCGTACCGGGGCGAGCAGCCCGCCGACCGCCGCGCCGCTCAGCTCGTCGGCCGCGAACAGCCGGGGCAGCAGGTGGTCACTGATCACCTGCTGGGCCCCGTCGAGGTATTCGCTGGAGTACAGCGGGCTGTCCATCGCGACGCACTCGGCCCAGCCCTGCGCTTCGGCGGTCTCCACCCGGACGAGCAGCACGTCCCGGTTCGTTTCGACCGCGAACGAGGTGCGAAATGGTGCCACCAAAGGCATCGTCACCCGGATCAGCTCAACCGCCCTGATCTTCATCGCGTCTCCGTCCCGCACTGGGTCCGCGGCGGTGCCAGTACGCACCAGCCGTCCTCGGTCATTGCCGTCCAGCGGTAGCCGGCCGCCAGCCGGGGCGCCATGGCCGTGCGCAACGCGACGCGCCAGGCGAGCACGTGCTGGGAAGCGACCACCGCCGGCAGCCGCAACCGGACCGCGCCGTCACCACCACCGCCGGTCTGCCGAGGCTCACCGTGTTCGCCGATGTCCAGGATCCGCTCGGCTTCGGCCGGTACGGGCGGGCGACCACGGTCCAGGTCCCACCGCATCAGGACCCGGTCGGTCGGTACCCCGGCGTTGAGCGCGTCGTCGATTGGCCCGTAGTGGTCGACGAGGTAGGTGTGTCCCACCGCGCCGAGGTGGTTGATGTTGAAGACCGCGTTGCGGCGCTGAAGCGGATCGAAAGTCCAGCTCATCCGGGAGATACCACGCTGGAGGCACCAGTCCCGCTGGTGGTACTTGATCGCGCTGCCCACCCCGCGGCGGCGCCAGTCGGGGTGCACGCCGACCATGTGCGAGTGCAGGCGTGCCGGGTCCTCGGCGGAGCGGAAGCCCACCGCGCCGCCGACCAGCGACGGCCCGGCGAACACCCCGAGAACCATGCCGCCCGCGTCGCTCATCGCCCGCAGCAGATCCAGTGGCATCGGGGCGTCGCGGGCGCCCCAGACCAGTTTGAACAGCGCTAGCAGCTGTTCGAGCTGGCCCAGCTCCGTCAGATCCGACACCTCGTGCCGGGCCAGGTCCGTCGTGGTGGTCATGCGATCAGCATGCCCGCGAGGCTCGCCCCGACCTTCGTTGCGATCGTCAATCGCGATGACTGCGTATTGATGTCGGCAACAAGTGAGGGTCGGCTGCGAAGGACTCACGCGGCCGGACTGGCGGTCATCGGGGCGCGTGCGGTCCGACAGCGGAGCGACCCAGCGGAGTCCCGTGTCGGGATTGGTGAGGGTAACAATATCTGCGGATAGATTTTGACGTACGCAACAAGAGGCGTCACTGTGGCGCGCCGCACACTGTGCCGATCAGATGCCTGGCCGCTCTCGTCCGTGCCGCAAAGACAAACGGGCGTGACCCAGCTGGCGGGTCCCCCTGGGGACGGGTGCCCCCAGCTTGGATCGGTTAGTGGAGAACTGGAGACTGCGATGACTGAACTGGCCTCATCCGATATCGCGTCATCGGCACCGAGGTCGGGGAAACGTGCGCTCGGCGTACTGTCATTGGTCGGCATCTTCTTCTTCACGGTATCCGGAGGCCCTTTCGGGCTCGAAGCTTCCGTCTCCAGCGCTGGGCCGGGCATGACACTGCTGATGATTGCCTTGGTGCCGATGGTTTTCGGCGTGCCGAACGCGTTGGTGGCCGCGGAACTCAGTGCCGCCATACCGGTCAACGGCGGCTACTACTACTGGACCAAGATCGCGCTCGGAGGTTTTCCGGCATTTCTGTTCGGGATGTGGAACGCAATCGGCGCGGTGTTGAACCTCACGCTCTATCCGATTCTTCTTGCCGATTACCTGGCGACCTGGCTGCCGGACGTCGCTCGCGGCAAGGGTTGGGTCATCTTGTCGTTGTTCAATGGCGGCTTCGTTGTGGATCTGCACTGGATCGTCACTGTCGCTTTTGTGCTTCCGCTGGTTTACCTCAACTATCGCGGCTCCAAGGTGGTGAGTGACTACTCGGTCGGGATGATGGTGCTGATTCTCGCCCCGTTCGCGATCCTGGCGGTTATCGGCATCTACCATGCGATCAGCAGTGGGATTGATGTCACTTCACCCTTCACGATTCCCGGTCACAGCATTCACTCGTCGGTGGCCGGCGCGCTCAGTGTGATCGTGTGGCTGTACCTCGGCTTCGACGGCCCGAGTACCGTGCTGGGCGAGGTCGCCGACGCGCGTCGGACCTACACTCGAGCCCTGGTCATCTCGGTTCCGCTTATCATCGCCGCCTACCTGCTGCCCACGATTGCCGCGCTCGGCAGCGGTCTGCATCAGGGTTCGCCCGGCGACTGGGTTCAGGGCGACTTCATCGTTGTCGGCGATATCCTGGGCGGAAGCTGGCTCAAGGTGCTGATTTCCGTAGGCTCGGCACTGTCTCTGATCGGCCTGTTCGCGGCGATCCTCATGGTGAGTACCCGGATCCCGCGTGCGCTTGCCGCGGATTCATACCTCCCTCGTTGGTTGGCGCGCGACAGTAAACGATTCAACACGCCGGTTGGCGCTCTCCTGACGAGTGGCACTATTGTCGTGGTTCTCTCCGCGGCCGATTTCGGTTCGATTTTGCGAGCCACGGTGCTGCTCACGCTGTCATCGATCTTGCTCGAATTCGCGGCTTTCCTTGTCCTTCGCTGGCGGTACCCGTGGATGCGTCGGCCGGTTCGGGTCCCCGGTGGCTGGCCCGGCGCTGTTCTGGTAGTCGCGCTCCCCACCGCGATGGCCGTGTATCTCGCGTGGAGTACGGCCGTCAATGAGACTGCTACGTTCGTCACGAGTCTCGCGGTGGCACTCCTGGGCGTGGCGCTGTACCCACTGTGTCGCCGATTTGTCAAGGCTGGTCGGCCGGACGCGGAAATCGACCACTCCAATGTCGACCTGGGGCCGGACAGGTACGCGAAACCCAGCTCGCCGGAGGCGGGAGTTTGATGGACATGCATTCGGTGGTCTCCCAGCTGGCGAGGCAGGTACGTACCTGGTGGCCCGTGACAGGTGTCGCGATCAGCATTGTCACCGAAGCCGGCGAATCCGCGCTCATCACTGAGGGATGTGCCGACGCGGGAACTGGGGTACCGGTCACTGATCGCACGCGGTTCGAGATCGGTTCGATCAGCAAGACCTTCACCGCGTTCTTGCTCGGGCAGTTGGCAGATGAGGGGAAGCTGGCTTTCGAGGCACCGGTCGCCAACTATCTACCGTGGTTCACGCCGAACAACGGGTCGCAGACGATCAGGGTGCGCCACCTCATGCAGCACACCTCAGGCTTGTTGGCCGGGGCCGACGCGCTTCCTGATGCCGCCGCACGCGGTTACGCGCTGCGCAACGCGAGGACGTATGCGGAACCAGGCGAGATGTTCCACTACTCCAACGAGGGCTACAACCTGTTGGGGCTGACAGTCGAACACGTCACGGGAAAACCACTCGCGAACGCCATGGCCGAGCGCCTGCTACGTCCGCTGGGCATGCACGACTCGACAGCGCACATCACTCACGATGACAAGGCCCTGCTCGCTACCGGATACCAGTTCCTGCACGACGACCGGCCGCCGCTACCGTCGGCTCCGCTCACCCCGGCCACCTGGTTCGAGTATTCGGCGGCCGATGCGAACGTGACGGCAACCGCATCCGATCTGGGCAAATTCGCCCGGATGCTGCTGGGGCGCGGTGCCCTGGACGGCACAAGGATCGTCACCCCGGAGCGGTTCGAGCAGATCATCACCGACCGCGCCGACCTGGGCGGTACGGCGGAGTGCCCACGCGGCTACGGACTCGGCGTCGAGGTGGAACACGTCGATGGCCATACCTGGCTGCTGCATTCTGGTGGCATGGTCGGGTACCGCTCGTTCCTCGCCGTCGATCTCGATGGTGGACACGGTGTCGCGGTGCTGACCAATGCTCCCGGCGAATGCCGGGCGATCGAACTCTTCGGCCGACATGTGCTTTCCGTCGTACAGGGTGCCGCGCCAGATCCGACGATGTTCGACCGGGAGAGCATCCCGGATGCTCAGCGCTACGTCGGAACCTACGGAACGGGCTCGCGGCAGATCCGCGTCAGCACCACCGCGGACAACGGTCTGTTGCTTACCTCGGACGGGATAACGGGCAAGCTGTACGACACCGGCGAGGGGCGGCTCGCCTGCGACCACCCGCACTGGTCCACCTACCACCATTCGGTGAGCACTATCGCCGGGAAGCCGCAGTGGCTCTGCGGAGCAGACTCACTTGGCGGCGACTCCGCGCCGGCTTCAACCCCCCATCCGCTCGCCGGCTGTTACCGGAGTTACACCCCTTGGTATCCCAGCTTCAGGATCGTGCAGCGAGCCGGCCGGCTGCACATGATCGCCGCGACCGGTGTCGAAGCGCCTTCCGATGAACCGGAACTCATCGAACTCGATGACGGAACGTTCCGTGTCGGAGCTGACCCACGACTGCCGGAGCGGTTGACGGCTGGCCCCGCACTCGACGGCGCGGTGCTGTGGGTCGATCTGGACGGATGTCGCTACACACGCTCGTTCCGGGAATAGCTGGAGCAACTAGGCCTGAGCCCTCCGCAGCGCGCGCACCCTGAGCTGGAGGTGCGCGAGCAGCATGGCATCGGCATTGGTGAAATCCAGCCCGGAGACCTCGCGGATCCGGCGCAGCCGATAGCGCATCGTGTTGGCGTGGATGTGCAGGGTGGCCGCCGCGATGTCAGTGGCTCCCGCGGCGTCGAGATACGTGGCCAGGGTCGCGGTCAACAGGCCGTCCTGGCCGTCGTGCTGGCACAGCCGGTGCAAGGCGCCGGTGCTGTCCGGGAGGCCGAGCGACTCGGTGACGTCGGCGAGATGCAGCAACAACACCGACAGCGCCATATCCGCCACGGTGCGCACGGCCGGTCCGTGCGCGGTCGGGTGCCGTAGCGCCCGCAGCGCGGCGTCCGCCTGTGCCCGCACTTCGGCGATCTGCCCCAGCGAGTCGGCCGGGCCGCCAACGGCGACCACGTAGTTGCCGGCCAGCGGTGTGCGGGCGAGGAAATCACGTGCCAGGTTGACGGTCGCCTCCAGCGCGGTGGTGTGTTCCGGAGGCCAGGCGACGAGTGCGTACACCGCGCCGGTACCCGCCACCGAGGCGGAACGAGGGTGCACGGCCGCGAGGAAGTACTCCAGTGTTTCGGCGAACCGGCGTAGCTCGCCGGCGGTCACCGCATCGGTTGCGGCGTCGGAGTCCTCGGTCTCGAACAGCCGAGGTGCCGCGGCCAGCACACAGACCGGGCCGGAGCCCAACTGCAACCGGCTGGCCTCCACTCGGTCGGCCGAACCGCCGAGTACCGCCGCAGCCAGCTCGCCGCGCTGCTGGCGGGCATAACTGGTCTCGGTTCGCAGGCCGACCAGGCGCAGCGCGACGATCGACGCGAACTCGCGCAGCCGCGCCGTGCTCGCCTCGTCGAGCGGCTTGGTCACCACCGCCCAGATGTAGCCGAGGACATCCGAACCGGCCCGGACCGCGATCGCCACCCTCGGCAGCTGGTCCGGCTCAGTCGCCTCCAGATAGACCGGGTCGCCGCTGGCGTGCAGGCGCACGAACTCGCCACGCTCGCGCTGTTCGGCCAGCGTCCGCTGGTGCACCGCACGGCCCAGGATGGTCTCGATCCGTTCGGCGTCGGTCCGGTCTTGGCCCTCCGACCAGGCGACCAGCGCGGAGAAGCGGTCTTCGATGGTCACCGGGGCGCCGAGGGCCGTGTAGATCGCGTTCGCCAGGGTGAACAGCTCCGAGCCGCTGTCGTCGGAGCGGACGCGTGCCCTGGCGTATTCGAGCAACTGCTCGCGGACGGTCGTCGCGACGTGCATCCAGGACGCGTTCTGGTTGACCTCGATGATCGTCAGCTTGCCGCCGCCCACTGACGGTGGTAGCGGGGCCTTCACCGCCAGTACCCTCGCGTCGGCGCGGTCCATCGCCGCCGCCAGTTCGAGCAGCTCGGCTTCGGTGGTCACGCCGATGCCCAGCACCACACACCCCGGCCCGAGCTGTGTCGGCGCGCCTGGGGCGTAGATGGCGATCTCGGTCAGCGGCTCGTCGAAGCCGGCCCCTTCCTGGACCAGGCGCAGCAGTGCGGGGCCGACGTCGCGCACCAGCTGCTGGACGGGCAGGTACCGCTCGGCCAGGTGCCGCCGCACGCCAGACTCACTCATCCGCCGACTCCCTGACTCGTGACTTGTTACAAGCATCAAGTCTGGGCGTCATTTCTTGGTGCTGTCAACGAAGCAGACGTGGCGTGCACCGGCGAGCATGGTGCTCCGTTCGGCCAGACCGTGGTGTCCAGCGTGGTCGGTTTCCTGGGCAAGCACGTGCCGGTCAGCGCACAACTGGAGACCGCTCATCCACTGGGAGGATTCAATGCGCTCCCGCGCCCTGACAGCGGTACTTTCCGCCGTGCTACTGCTACCCCTTGCCGGTACCGCCGTCGCCACCCCCACGTCGCCCCGGATCGCCTGGCATGCATGTGGCGATGTCGGTGGCGAGTGCGCCACGATCGCGGTGCCGATCGACTGGGCGAACCCGTCCGGCCCGAAGTTCGACCTCGCGATCGGGCGGCGGCGGGCGACCGACCCCGCACACCGGATCGGGGTGCTGTTCTCCGCACCCGGCGGTCCCGGCGGCTCGGGCATCGACGAGTACACGCTCAAGAACGAGATCCCCGCGGACAGCGTGCTGTACCAACGGTTCGACATCGTCACCTGGGACCCGCGCGGGGTGAAGCGCAGCCACGAGGTCCAGTGCGATTCGGCGCTGCTGGAGCAGGCGCCGACGACCTTCCCCGACAACGAGGAGCAGTACCGGAAACTGCTCGCCCACAACGCGAAGCTGGGCGCGGACTGCCGCGCGCACACCGGCCCGCTGTTCGACCACGTCGACACCGTCAGCGCGGTACGGGACCTCGAGGCGATCAGGGCCGCGCTCGGCGAGCAGACGCTGAGCTTCTACGGGGTTTCCTACGGCACCCAGGTCGGCCAGCAGTACGCCGAACTGTTCGGCGACCGGGTCCGCGCGATGGCCATCGATTCCAACATGGACCACAGCATGGTGTCGGGGGCGAAGTACATCGAGACGGCTTCGGCGGACCTGGAGGGCTCGTTCACCGCGTTCGCGGACTGGTGTGCGCGCACCGCGAACTGCCCGCTGCACGGCACGGACGTTCGGAAGGTCTGGGACGGGCTGCTCGCGAAGGCCGAGGCCGGGACCTTGACCGACCCGAAGGACGGCGAGGAGATCAGCTCCGAGGCACTGCAGTCCGAGCTGATGAACGCCATGTACGAACCGCGGAAGCAGTGGTACGGCGAGGCGGACCGGCTCAAGAGCCTCAACGCCGGTACGCCCGACAAGACGACCGCTGCGGCCAAAGCCAAGCTGACCGGCAACTCGTACCAGGCGATCTGGTGCGAGGACTGGAATTGGCGCGTCAGTGGGTTCTCGGAGCTGAAGGCCTACCGTGACAACGCGGCGAAGCACGCACCACGCACCAAGCTGTCGGCGCTCTGGAGCGACGTGACGACCTGTCTCGGCTGGCCGGCGAAGGTGGTCAACCCGCAGCACCGGCTGGACGTGCACGGCGACCCGTCGATCCTGATCGTCAAGGGCAAGTACGACGTCGCGACCCCGCGCGCGTGGAACTACGCCGTCGCGGAGCAGCTCGACGGCGCCGCACTGCTGGAGTACGACGGCATCGGCCACGGCCAGTTCTTCAACAGCAGCTGCGTCCGCGCGAAGGTGGAGGAGTACCTGGTCACCGAGCAGGCACCGGCACGCGGCACGCGCTGCGCCGCGGTCTGGCCGACCACTCCGCCATCGGCCCCGGCCCCGATCACGCCGATCCACTCCGCCTGAGCGAGTTCGTCCGGAGGTGTGGGTGACGCGCGGGCGCGTCAGCGAACGAACCGTCGCGACGGCCCGCGCCGTACCCGGAGGCTGACCGCCCCCGTCCCTGCCTGAGCTGCGGGCGGGGGCGTGTCGCTCGACCGGACCATCCCAGCAGGCCAGCCCCCGGTGCCGCCCCCGACAGCGGCACCGGGGACGCCTCAGCCCGCCGCCAGTGCCGCGTTCGGCGGCAGGCGGGCCGCGCGGGAGGCGGGGAACCAGCCCGCCACCGTGCCGATCAGCATCGAGGCGCCGACCCCAGCCGCGATCGCGGGCAGCGGCAGCACGGCTGGCCAGTCGTTGCTCAGCGCGTACCCGATGCTGACGGCCAGTCCGAGCAGGACCCCGAACAGCCCGCCCAGCCCGGACAACAACACCGCCTCGGTGAGGAACTGCAGGCGCACCTGGCCCCGGCCCGCTCCCAGCGCCCTGCGCAGCCCGATCTCCGAACGACGCTCCAGTACGGAGATCACCATCGTGTTGGCCACACCGACCCCGCCGACCAGCAGGGCCACCGCGCCGAGGCCCAGGAACATCGTCAGGAAAGTGGACTTGGCGGCGAGTTGGGCCTGCAACGCGTCCGAGGGCCTGCTGACCGCGACCTCCTCGGGGTGTTCGGGGTTGACGCTCTGCCCCAGCACCGCGCGCACCGCGTCCACCGACTTCTCGGTCGAACGTTCGTACACCGTGGTCGGATGACCGTCGAAGCCCAGCCGCGCACCGGCCACGTCCCAGCCCACCAGTGCGGCCCGGTCCAACTCGGGCGCCAGCGGCACCTCGGCCAGGATGCCGACCACGGTGAACCACTGCTTGCCCAGGTACACCTGCGCGCCAGGGTGGTCGATGCCGAGCTGTTGCGCGCTCTTTGCACCGAGCACCACGGCTGGGTACTTGCTCGTGGCCGCGTTGAGCCACTGGCCCGCGGCCAGTGACGCGCCAACGGTTCCCGGCAGATCCACCTTGGCCGCCAGCACGGTGATGCCGCCGGTCGCGCGCGGATCGGCCAGGTCGCTGCGGTACACCGCGCAGTCGGGTACCTCACCCGTGCCGGTGGCCACCTGCACGGGGCCGATCCGTTTGGCCATGTCCACGGCGTTGACTGGCAGCTTCGACTTGGCACCGAACAAGGTGTTGCCCGCACGGACCTTCAACAGGTTGGTGCCCAACGCGTTGAGCTGGTCGGCCAGCTTGGCCTGGCTGGCCGCGCTGATGCCGAGTACCGCCACCATCGCGGCCACGCCGATCCCGATGCCCAGCGCGGACAACACCGCCCGCGCGGGCCGGCCGACCACCCCGGTCAGCCCGGCGCGCACCAGATCCATCGGGTTGAGCCGGGCCGGTCGTGGCAGTGCCACACTCGCGCTCACGCCAGAACCCCTGTGTCGTGTCGGATCCGACCGTCCAGCAGTTCGACGCGACGCGGTAGTGCGGCGGCGATCGCGGTGTCGTGGGTGATCACCGCGATGGTGGTGCCCTCCTCGTGCAGTTCGCGCAACAGCGCCATCACCTCGCTGCCCGACCGCGAGTCCAGCGCGCCCGTGGGTTCGTCGGCGAGCAGGATCGTGGGCTTGCCGACCAGTGCGCGGGCGATGGCCACCCGCTGGCACTCGCCCCCGGACAGCTCCTTGGGCAGGTGGTCGATCCGGTGCCCGAGACCCACCCTGCGCAAGGTCAACTGCGCCCTGCGCACCCGCTCGGACCGGCCGATCCCGTGGTAGAAAAGGCCGTTCGCCACGTTGTCCAGCGCACTGAGGTACGGGGTCAGGTAGAACTGCTGGAACACGAAGCCGATCCAGCGCGCCCGCACGGCCGCCAGGTTCCGCTCACGCAGCCCGATCACCGGGTGCCCGTTGATCCGGACCACCCCGCTGGTCGGCCGGTCCAGCGTGCCCATCAGTTGCAGCAGCGTGGATTTGCCTGACCCGGACGGTCCGACCACTGCGATCAGCTCACCGGGGTCGATACGCAGCGAGACCGAGCGCAGCGCGTGCACGTCCTCGCCGTAGCTGCGGCTGACATTGTTCAGTTCGATCACCGGCGTGCTCATTCGCCCGCCGCCTTGACCTTGGCTCCCGCCCGCAGTTCGGAGCTTTTCACCTCGACCCGGCCGCCTGAGAACATGCCCAGCTCCACCTTCACCAGGTGAGTGCCGGAGCCATCGACCAGCTCCACCGCGTAGCCGCCCTCGGCCAGCGCGAGCAGTGCGCTGACCGGCACCGTGAGCACGTTCTCCTTGCGCTCACTGGTGAACGAGACCCGCACCGGCGAGCCGTCCAGGGAGCCCGCGATGCCAGGGTCGTCCAGCCCGACCACCACGTCGATCGTCGGCGTGCCACTCGGCTGGTTCGGATCGGGCTTGTTCACCACGGTACCCACCGAGATCACTTTGCCGCTGCCGTGCTGCCCGTTGGGCAGTGACACGTCCACCTTGGCGTCCACTGAGGCGAGCTTCTGCTTGGTGACGGACAGCTTGACCACGACCCGCCTTCCGGTACCCGTGGCCCCGATCAGCTTGCCCTGCGCTGGTTGTCCCAGCACTCCGTCCACAGTAGCCACACGGATGTCCACAGGTAGAACCACGGCGTCAGCCGGATCGACCACGCCGGTCTGCGTCACCCCGAGCGCCTTCTGCCAGCGCTTGACCGCCGCCGCCGTGGCGTCGGTGAACTTCTCGCCCGGTACACCGTAGAAGTAACCGAGGTCCTTCAGGTTCTGTTCCAACACCTTGACATCCGGACCATTGTCCATTCCGGACTTGAGTGGACGCCAGAACGGTACGTCGCCGCGGAACAGTGGCACCGAGTGGCCGTTGACCGAGTACACGGCCTTGCCCTGTGCGATGGTCTGCCCCGCGTTGGGCAGCCAGGTGAGTACTCCACCGCCCGCGCCCATCACCTGGTAGCCGCCCGCGTATTCCAGCGTTCCGTCCACTGTGTCCTGTTGTACCAACTGCTGTCGTGTCACCTCGGCCGTGGACGCTGGTGCGGGTTTGTTGGCCGTGGCGTCCGTCCCGCCGTTCTGGCCAAAGGCCGCCACGGCGCCTACGCCGATCGAGGTCGCGGCGAGTACGGTGATCCCGGTGATGACCACTCCGCGCTTGTTCACTTCGAGGGCACCTGCATGCCGCACGCCTCAAGCGCCTTCCTGGTCTTCTCGTCATCGGCGTTGAGCATTTGGCCCTGGCCGGAACCCGGGTCGGGCGTGTCCACACCGTGTTCGCGCATGCACTTGGCGAACTTCAACTCCTTTTCCTTGACCTTCGGGTCGTTCGGATCGATGTCCCCGACGGGGGCGTACTTCTTGCAGGCGTCCATCGCCTTGTCCGCGGCTTCGCTGGCGTCCGCGGGCAGCGCGGGCATCATCATTCCGCCACCGCTGCCGGGCTTCGGGTCGGGCACGTCCATGCCGTGCTCGCGCAGGCACTGCGCGAACTTCAGTGCCTTCTTGTCCGGATCGGTGGGCACGTCGGAGTCGGCCGCCTTGCCGGTGCTCGTCACCTTGCTTCCGTTGAGGCTGGCCACCCCGTTGTCCCCGGTGCCGCCGCCGCACCCGGCAAGCAGGCTCAACACGAGCAGCGGCCCGGCGAGCAGCATCGTTGAAGTCCTCATGGCTGACTGTTCTAGTCGGCGCCCGGTTTCTGAGATGTTGCTGTGAACGGAAACCTTTCGGAAACCTGGTTCGGCGCATCCTCGTTGGTCGGGTCGAGGAGAGGAAACCGAATGCGAGTACTCGTCGCCGAGGACGAACACGTCCTCGCCGATCTCGTGGCGTCCGGCCTGCGGTCGGAGGCCATGGCCGTCGACGTCTGCTACGACGGGACAGCAGCGCACGAACGGTTGCTGGTCAACGACTACGACGTGGCTGTGCTGGACAGGGACCTGCCCGGCGTGCACGGAGACGACCTGTGTGCCGAGCTGGTCGCGCGCGGTGCCCGGACGCGGGTGCTCATGCTCACCGCCGCCGCCACGCTCGACGATCGGGTGGGTGGCCTGGACCTGGGTGCGGACGACTATCTGACCAAGCCGTTCGAGTACCCCGAACTGCTGGCGAGAGTGCGCGCGCTGGGCCGCAGGACACAGGCCCCGCTGCCGCCGGTGCTCACCGCTGCCGGGATCGAGCTGGACCCGGCGAACCGGCGCGTCACCCGGGACGGCAGGCGGGTGGGCCTGACCCCCAAGGAGTTCGCGGTGCTGGAGGTGTTGCTGCGGGCGGAGGGCACCGTGGTCAGTGCGGAGCAACTGCTCGCCAGCGCGTGGGACGAGTACGCCGACCCGTTCACCAACGCCGTGAAGGTGGCCATGTCGAAGCTGCGGGCCAAGCTCGGCGAGCCGCAGGTGATCGAGACCGTACCCGGCGCCGGTTACCGGATCTGATCATGGGGCTCACCGTGCGCGCCAGGATCACCGCCCTGTACGGCCTGCTGTTCGTGGTGGGCGGGCTCGTGCTGGTGCTCGTGGTGTACCTACTGGTCAAGGTCAACCTGGTGAGCCAGGTCGCGACGGCCGTGTCGGCGGCCCTGCCGGTCAACGACGATGCGGTGACCCGGACCATCCCGACCGACATCGCGGCGGTCTCGCAGGACATCGCGGTGGTCTCGCAGAACACCGTGCTGACAAAATTGATCATTGTGTCGGTGGTTTCCCTCGTGGTGCTGGCGGTGCTGGCCGTTGCCGTCGGCTGGTGGATATCCGGCCGGGTGCTGCGGCCGTTGCACCGGATCAGCGCCACCGCGCAACGGCTGTCCTCGGAGAACCTGCACGAGCGGATCGCGCTGGGCGGGCCGCCTGACGAACTCACCGAGCTGGCCGAGACCTTCAACGACATGCTGGATCGGCTGGCGGACGCCTTCGAGAGCCAGCGCAGGTTCATCGCCAACGCCTCGCACGAACTCCGCACTCCGCTGTCGATCCAGCGTGCACTTGTCCAGATAGGACTGTCTGAAAAGGACTTTGACAAGGTTTCGATCGTGCGTGAGCAACTGCTCGCCGCGAACCGACGCAGCGAACGGCTGATCGACGGCCTGCTGGTGCTGGCGCGCAGTGATCGCGGACTGGAGAACCGGGAACCTGTTGCCCTGCATGAGGTCGTGGCTCATGAGCTGGCCGCCGCCCCGGTGGGTGCGCTTGAGGTGCGGACGAGCCTCGACGACTGCTGGGTGCTCGGCGATCCGGTGCTGATCTCGCAGCTCGTCAGCAACCTGGTCGGCAACGCCGTGCGGCACAACGTCGACGGTGGACAGATCCGGGTGCACACCCATGCCCGTACCGGACTGCTGATCAGCAACACCGGTCCCGAGGTGGACGCCGCACGGCTGCCCGAACTGTTCGAGCCGTTCCGCCGGGGCGCGGAGCGGACCCGCGGCGCCGAGGGCTCCGGCCTGGGGCTTTCCATCGTACGATCGATCGTGCGGGCACATGGTGGTGCCGTGCACGCCTACCCGCGACGGGGCGGCGGGTTGGAGGTGTCGGTGACACTGCCTACGGCCGTGCCCGCCCTGTCGTGACGTACGGCTGTACCAAGCTCGGCGTGCGGTGCAACTGCTGGTCCAGTCCGGCATGCAGTGGCCGATCGGCAGATCCGGTCAGTGTGCCAGCAGGTCGTTCAGTTCGTCCTCGAAGAGCAGGGCGGGCTCGAATTCCATGCCAGCGAAGTGCCCGGCGAGTTCGAGCGAAAGGGCGCCGTGCAGGCGGGTCCAGAAGGACAGGGCCCAGTGCAGGGCCGCAGGTGGTGCGGGGTGGTCACCAGCCCATTGACGGTGGTTTTCGAGGTGGGCGTCGAACGGTGTCGCCGAGGTCCGCGGGGACACCGCGGTGTGGACGGTGATCAGCACGGTCATGATCTCGAACGAGATCTTCTTGGTCTCCTCGGGTGCGTGGTAGCCGGGAACGGGCGTGCCGTAGATCAGGAAGTACCGATGTGGGTCGTCGAAGGCCCATGTTCGGATGGCGTGGGCCAGCCCGGACACGTCGGCACCGGAGTCGAAGGCCGCTCGGACGGTGTCAGCCAGGCTCCGGTAGGCGTCACGGATGAGTGCGGTGATCAGCTCGTCACGACTGGCGAAGTAGCGGTACAGCGCGGGGCCGCTCATGCCCATGCACTTGGCGATCGCGTTCAGGGACAGCGCGCACACACCGGTCGTGGCCAGCTGCTCCCACGCGTGTCGCTTGATCTCCGCGTGCACCCGGGCCCGGTAGCGCTCCCGTTGGCTCGTCCCGCCCGTGTCCATCGCCAGTCATCCTCCAGCCGCTACGATGCTCCACTTAAGTTAGAGGCTATCACCTTCCCTATTGACACTCACTGGATGCTGTTATAGGTTTTAACTACTGTGAGAGCTGATAGCTTGGCTCGTCCGCGCTCCGCCTTGGCCCCCAGGAGAAGACAATGCTCACCACGACACCGTCCACCGCAACGCCGCCCCGCAACCGCGCCACCTGGCGGCTCGTCACCATCTCGGCCTGGGCCACGCCAGTCCTGATCGTCGGCCAGTTCGCCATGGTCGCTGTCGTCCCGGTCGCACTCGTGCTGATCGGTGTCCTGCGCGACACCCGCCTCCGAGCACTCCGCTGGTGGGCCGCTGCCCTCGCCGTGGCCTACGCCATTCCGTTGGCCCTCTGGGCGATCGGACCGCACCGCGCGCCGAGCCTGTCCAAGGACATGAACCCCATCTTCGCCGTACTCATCGTCGGCACAGCCATCGCAACCGCGATCGCCAGCCACCTCCTGCGCAGGAAGTCCCGGCCGACCGTCCAGGAGTGAACCGCCGATCTGGTGCCGGTCGGTGTGCCGCCTGGCTCAACCAGTTCCCGGCGGTGCAACGCAAAGCCCGCGTCCCGGACGACTTGGTGTGCCTCGGCACTGCTGGACCTCACACGACAAGCCTCTGTAGCCTTGATGGAGGTGGGCAGAGGGCAAACTGCTGATATGTGCACGGCGTCGGCTATGCAGCTGTCGGTCGTGAAAGATCCCGGGAGTGCTGACAACATGTCTGTCGTCGTCCGACGCGCCGATCTCGTTGCCGAGGCCGAGGAGATCACCAAGCTCCTGGTGGACTACATGACGACGGCCCAGCAACAACTCCTGACAACGTTTGGCATCAAGGACGCACCTACCGATGTTTCCGGCATGCGCGCATCGCTTCAGGAGTACGGTGATCCGTCCAAAGTGCTGCTTGTAGCGGAGGACTCGAGCGGCACGTTGGTGGGGGTGGCCGGGCTGCGGGTCATCGAGCCCGGCGTTGTAGAAGTGAAGCGGATGTACGTGGTGCCTGAGTGCCGCGGCCTGCATGTCGGCTCGCGTCTGCTCGACTGCCTGCTTGGCGAGGCCGCACGAATGGGGGCGTCGACTGTGCGGCTCGACACCGTCCGGTTCATGGTCGATGCCCAACGTCTGTATCGCTCGCGCGGATTCGCCGAGAGGAAGCCCTACCAGCAGACGGAAATACCGCAGCACCTCCAGCAGTACTGGATCTTCTTTGAACGAGGCATCGGTCCAGCCGAGGAGCGGTGAGCAGCGGGCGCAGCCACTTCGAGCGGTCCAAGCCCGGAACCGGCACGTGGCGCCGCGAACAAGGAACGGACAAGTGGTACGTGTACACCTTCGTCGGCAAGTAGCCGATCCGATCGGGCAAGCCGAAGGTGCATGCCCTGACCCGCAAGACGTCACAGCAGGACCTGAGCTTCGTGCTGCACCGGCTCAACAATGGCCAAACGCGACCTGGCTGCGGCGGCGGCACCTGAACCTCGTCACGTTGAACAGGTACCGCTCGATTTGCTGATTTGGCAACAAAACTCACGGCCCGGTGCTGGTTGTGGTCCACTGCCCGGCATGAACAGCCAGAGTGCCCTTCTCCCGGCCTCGTTGGTCACCACCGGTTGGCTCGCACAACACCTCGGCGAGCCCGATCTGCTCGTGCTCGACGCCTCGGTCCAGATGGTCCCCACCCCGCCGCACCGGGTGCCCATGCGTGAGGCCTACCGCGAGGCGCACCTCCCCGGCGCGGTCTTCGCCGACCTCGTCAACGACCTCAGCGACCCGGACAGCCCGTTGGCCATCACCCGGCCCTCCGCGCACCGAGCCACCACGGTGTTCGGTCAGCTGGGCATCGGTCCGAGGACCCGGGTCGTCGCCTACGACTGCGAGTTCGGTCAGTACGCCGCACGCCTGTGGTGGCTGCTGAAGTCCGCGGGCCACGACGCGGTCGCGGTCCTCGACGGAGGCCTGCGAAAGTGGACCGGGGAGGGCCGTGCGGTCGAGTCGGGCGAGGTGGAGCCGGTCCCTGCCGCGTTCGCAGCGTCCCCCAGGCCCGGGATGTGGGCGGACAAGCAGCAGGTGATGGCGGTCGTTCGCGACGGAGTCCAGGCCACGCTGGTCAACGCGGTTCCAGAGCTCCCTGCCGACACCTCGTTGCTTCCCGAGGAGGCTGTCCGGGTCATGTCCACCACCATCCCGGGCAGTGTCAACGTGCCCTACCCGTCCCTGGCGCAGCCGGGCACGTCGATGCTGCGGGCCTCCGAGGATCGTGCGCAGTTCCTTGCATCGGTGACCAGGGGTAGGCCCGCGATCGTGTACTGCAACTCCGGTTTGAACGCGCCTCTGGTCGGGTTCAGCCTGCTCGCCGCGGGGCATGACGAGGTGATGGTCTACGACGGTTCCCTGGAGGAGTGGCTGGGAGATCCTCACGCCCCAGTCGAGCGCCGCACCATTCCCGGCTGAGAGCCCGCCCAGGCTTACCGGTGCCGCAGCGGCGGGTTCGTTCGGTACTGCGGCGGCGGGGGAGTGCAACTGCTGCTCAGTCCACTGCTTGGATCTCCGCGGAATGATTTGTCATTGGTGTTGCTTCCAGGTCGGCACGGCGAGGTGGTTGCGGGCGGCGATCCCGCGATATCCCTTAGCCGACACGCCCTGCTCAGCGCGGGTGACTGGCGCTGCCGCCGGATGGCTGGCCTACGGATTCCGCCGCGATGTCCTCGCCACCGCGAACGCCGAGGCCGACCTGGCCGTCCGCCGACCAGCTGGCGAGCAGCCGCAGCGAGTCCTGGGTCGGTGAACCGGGCTTGACCGTATAGACGCACAGGGTCTGTTCCGGTTCGCCGGGAAGCTGCAACGCCTCGTAGTCGAAGCTGAGCTCGCCTACGACGGGGTGACGGCAGCGTTTGGTGGCATGGCTGCGCTGGCGGACGTGGTGACTGGCCCACCAGCCGTTGAACTCGGGCACGCGCAGCATGAGCTCGCCAATGAGGTCCGCGAGCCGGTGGTCGTGGCGGTGGCGCCCGGCCTCCATGCGCAGGACGGCCGCGGTGTCGGCTGCGATTCGTTCCCAGTCACTGAACAGCGGCCGGGCCGCGGGGTCGAGGAACAGGAAGTGCGCGAAATTCCTCTTCCTGGCAGGAAGTGCGGAGAAGTCGGTGATCAGCGCCCGGGCGAGTTGGTTGCTGGCCAGCACGTCTGTCCTGCGGCCGAGGATGAACGCGGGAACGTGGCCAAGGGTGTCCAACAGTTGCAGGAGCCCGGGCCGCACCTGCTGAGGGCGGCTGACGCCGTTCCTACGTGGGCTGTCCCCAGCGCACAGGTCATCCAGGTGGGACCGTTCGACCTCGTCGAGCAGCAGCGCGGTGGCGATCGCGTCGAGGATTTCGCGGGAGATGTTGCCTGCCCGCCCCTGCTCCACACGGGTGTAGTACTCCGTGCTGATCCCTGCGCTGCGGGCGAGTTCTTCGCGTCGTAGCCCCGGTACCCGTCGGATACGCCCGTCCGCCACCAGTCCGACGTCTTCCGGACGCAGACGTGCACGTCTGGTGCGCAGGAAGTCGGCGAGTTCGGCATTGCGTTCCACGGTGGACATTCTGCCCGCGAAATCGCTGTGGTGGTCGGCTCAGGGTGGCCCTGGGAGAACCAGGTACAGCGGGGCACGGCCAACGGCCCTGCGATGGTCGGTGACCTGCTGAGGTGGTGGCATCGCACTCGAGCAACTGGAGGAAGCACGATGTCGGAGCGCGTTCTGGTTCCAGCCCTGGCTGGGCGTGTCGGTGTCGTGACCGGCGCGTCCAGCGGGATGGGGGCAGCGACTGCCGAACTGCTCGCCGCCCAGGGCGTCAAGGTCGCTTTGCTGGCCCGCCGCGCGCACGAACTCGACGCGCTCGCCGAGAAGATCACCACCGCAGGTGGCACCGCGTTGAGCGTTCCGCTCGACCTCACCGACGTCGCTGCCGTGCACGCGGCTGCCGCGCAAGTGCGCACGCGGTTGGGGCGGCCCAGCATCGTGTTCAACAACGCCGGGATCATGCTGCCGTCTTCGGTCGAGGGCCTGCACGACCAGCGCTGGCGCCGGCAGATCGACCTGAACGTCACCGCCGCGGTGACCACTGCCGCCGCGTTCGTCACCGACCTGGTGGCCGCCGCAGCGGAAGGTGGCCCGGCCGATCTGATCACTACCTCGTCGGTCGCCGCCAAGAGGATCGTGCCGAGCTTCGCCGTCTACAGCGCCACCAAGGCATTCCTCACCCACTTCACTCACCAACTGCGCGCCGAACTCGGCCCCAGGAACGTGCGCGTGTCCGTGATCGAACCGGGTATCGTGAGCACCGAACTGTGGTCCACCGGCGCCGACCGGACCACGCAAGAATGGTATGCGAAAGCTAGTGAACACATCGAACCGCTGCGCCCGGCTGACATCGCCGAGATCGTCGTCTACACCGTGGGGCTCCCCAAACACGTGAACCTCCAGCAGATCGCCGTCATGCCCACCAGGCAGGCCTGATCATGTTCCGAGAGTGCCGAACACGAGGATTGAGTGGACAGGTGACGTAATGCGATTCGTCTTCCTCGGGGCGGGAGCCATCGGTAGCGCGCTCGGCGGCCTGCTGGCACAGTGGGGAAGCGAGGTCCTGTTGATCGCGCGCGGTGATCACGCCCGGTCGGTGATGGCCAACGGCGTGACCGTGCGGTGCCCCGACACGAGGTCGACTGTTCACGTGCCGACGGTGACCGGGCCTGACCAGGTGCGCTTGACCGACCGCGATGTGCTGGTGCTGACCACGAAGACGCATCAGGCCGAGGCGGCCGTCGAGCAGTGGGCCGATGTGCCGGTGCACGACCGTGATGGCACCGTCCTCGGCAGCGCCGCCGAACTGCTGCCGATTTTCACCGCGTTGAACGGGGTCGCCAGCGAGGAGATCGCGCTGCGCTACTTCGAGCGGGTCTTCGCGGTGTGCGTGTGGTTCCCGACGGTGATGACAGAACCCGGAGAGGTCATCGTTCGAACACTGCCACCGCGGGGCATCTTCCACGTTGGTCGTTACGGCGTGTCATCCGATCCCGCTGCTGACACGAAACTCGTGGCAAGCATCGGCGAAGAGTGGGCAGCAGCTGAGTTTCAGGTCATCCGGTCGGAGGACGTGCTGAGGTGGAAGTACCGAAAATTGCTCGCCAACGTGGGCAACGTGTTGCAGGCCCTGCTCGGTGACACCGCCGGCGCGGAGGACCTGCGGCGCGCGGCCGAGGACGAGTGCCGCGAGATCTTCGCAAGTGCCGGGATCGCGTTCGCCGGCGACGAGGAGTCGCAGGCCGCCTGGGGCGCCCTGTCCATCGAGCCAGTCCCCGGCGAACCAGCCCAACTCGGCAGCTCCAGCTGGCAGTCGCTCGTCCGCGGACACAGCACGATCGAAACCAGTTACCTCAACGGGGAGATCGCGCTGATCGCCCGCAGGATCGGGCGGTCGGCTCCGCTGAACGCCAAGCTCACCGCTCTGGCTCGCCGCGCGGCCCGTGAAGGACTCCGACCAGGTTCACTTGGTGTCGAGGACCTTCGGGCACACCTGGGGCGTGTCTGACAGTGTTTTGTCCAGGTGATCACGACCGGTGCCGAACTCCCGACGGACGGCGTCGCCTCCGAGTCGTCGAACCACACCTTGCATCCCCGCGTCGGGTGCTACCTCTGGGTCAGTAGCGGGGGGTCGTAGCGTGACGAGTCGAAGGTCCGGGGAGTCAGTCGCGGAGGGTCGAAGCGTGACGGATCAATGGTCTGCGGGGAATCGTGGGTGGCCGACGGGGCGCGTTCGATCGTTGTAGCAGGCGGGAGGTAGGTCCGCTGGACCGATGTGGTCGACGCCGGGGTGTTGTTGGCGGAGGACGAGTGGTCGGCGAAAATGCCCAGGATGGCCGTGGCCGGCACGACCAGGGAAAGGGTGATGGTCAGCCAGCCCTCTTCCGCTCGTGCGTCACCTTGATCTCGACCATAGGAAGTCCCCCCGCTCCTAGGAATCCCTAGGGTACCCCGCTCGATGGAACGGGAAACGGCACAAGCTCACGGTTGCTCTGGCCGTCACACTGTTGGCGTAATCATCGGTTCCTCTGCCGGGAGTATCCGGTATGACGATCCCCATCGCGGACCGGTGGCCCGGTTGCCGCCCCGACTCGGGCCAGTACAGGACACGGGGTGACCTAATCCCCGCCTATCGTCGCTGCTGGCAACCGACATCGGCGGAAGGATCGTGATGCCCGAGCAGACCAACGCCGCGCCGGCGGGCTACACCACCGTGGCGCCCTGGGTGGTCACCGAGGACACGGGGGCGTTCCTCGACTTCGTCTCCCAGGCGTTCGGGGGTGAGGAACTGGGGCGGGTGCCGACCGAGGATGGTGCGATCGGCCATGGTGAGATCCGAGTCGGCGATACCGTCGTGTTGGCCTTCGACCGGCACGCGGACTGGCCCGCCATGCCGAGTCTTCTCCGCGTGTTCGTCACTGACGCCGACCAAGCCTTCTCCCAAGCGGTCGCAGCTGGCGGCCATGTCCTCACTCCGCTGGCCAACGACGCCTTCGGCCAGCGCGGGGGCCGTATCAGGGACCCCTTCGGCAACATCTGGTGGGTGGTCAGCCACGTTGAGGACGTCTCTGAAGACGAGATGTGGAAGCGGCTTCAGGACCCCACGTACGCCGAGGTCATGCGCGTGGCTCAGGAAACACTCGACGCCGAACTCAGCGGTCGGCACCAGGGCCGCAGCAGTGCTCCTGTCAGGACAACCAGCTGACCGACGATGTGGACTGCCGTGACCTGCGGCTGACCTCTCATTCTCGGGCCAGATACCGGTCCAGGCGAACCGCGCGGTTCATTTCGTTGGTGACGATCGCCAAACCCTCGTCGACCCCCATGCCAGGCTTGACCAGCATTTGGGTGGCTCCGGTCGCAATTCCGATGTGTGTGGTCGCGCGGGCCGACAGATCGGTCTCGGAGCAGGATCCGCCGACGAACGCACCGGCGCCGTTGGCGTGGCATGCCAACACGGCTTCGACGGCGTGATGAATGGAGCCCAGGTCCGGTGTCTTGACCTGAATGTGATGTACCGCTCCTGCTGCGGCAAAAGCCACGATGTCCTCCAGAGTGTTCGCCCACTCGTCGACGACGAGTTCCACCTGTGATCCTCTGGCGGTCAGCACCTCACGCAGCTGGCACAGCACCTCGATCTGGGCATCTCGCGAGCCGGCGTCCATGGGGTGCTCCACCCGCAGCGTGTGCGGACCCGCTGCCTCCTCCATTCGCACGAGAATGTCGGCGGTCCCGACAACGGAGCCTGCTGCTTCGCTCCCGAGCATTCCGTAGACGTCGAGATGGATGATGGGCACATAGCTCTCGTCGCTCGAAAGTTTCCTGGACCTCTGTCGAATCCAGTGAACGTAATCGACAAGAGCGCGACCCCCAGGGCCGACCAGTGCGGGCCTGTTGATCAGACCGTGCGGCAGCACCGGAACCTGCTTAATGATCATCTTGTCGACATTGTCATACCGGTCGTCGCCGCTCTGGGCGTACAGCGGGACCGCGGTGAGCAGCCCTGGAAGCTGCCATTCGTCCTTGATGACCCGTCCCATGAGGTGGTGGCCGGCCGCATGTGACGCCGCATCCAGCAGGGCTTGCGACACGCCGTACGACGCTGCTCGGCCCAAGCCCGCAATTCCGCTGACGAGTTGCTCAGCGTGAGCCGCCGACCTGCGAAAAGAGGTCACATCCAGCCCGCGAAGCTTCGGAGCCAACTCGGACTCGATCAGGGCGGCTATCTCGGCCGCGTGGAATCGCGGTTCTCGGCCGCCAACTCCGGAGTATTGCACGCTCGCGCAGTCGCCACGTGCGACGTATCCGTCGCTGAGCACGAGCATCACGCATACCGATTCAGCCGGCTCGCGAACGGACTTGTATCCTGCGGTCACTCCCGCGCCCGAGTAGAAGTTTCCGTCACGCTGTGCGCCGTATTTGATGGCCACCTGATCATCGAAGAAGAATCCGCCCAGGCCTGGCGATGCGATCGTGTCCTCGATTGTCAGCGGCGACAAGTCGTTCACGTCGTGGTCCTTTGGGTAGAACATGAAGAGGCGATCATGACCCCGCGGTCCGGGAGGTGCGCTTGCCAACGTGCTCGACAGCGAGGTCAGTGGTGGTGGGGGGCGGACGATATGCGGTGTCGTCTGCGGCAAGGTGCAGGGTTGCCGAGGCGGGTGTCGCGCGATCGAGCAGGGCTTGAGCGCGCAGGAGTAGCGGGCGATCGATCATCTGTCCCGCGATGGCCCTGGCCGCGCCATCCGCAGCGGCGTCGACGACCGTGCGCGCCCATCTGGCCTCACTCTCCGATGGGGCGAGGCTCCCGTGGACAACCGGGACCTGGCGCGGGTGGATGCACAGTTTTCCGGTGAACCCGAGGGCCCGAGCCTCTGCCAGATCGTCGAGCAGGGCTGTCCTGTCGTCGAGTGCCGTCGTAACGCCGTCGATCGGTCCTGGGAGGTTCGCGGCGGCACACGCCAGGACCAGCATGGAGCGCGCGTGACGCAGCGCGCCACGGGCCGTGTGCTCGATGCCCAGTTCAGTCGCGAGGTCGACGCTCCCGAAGGCTGGCCGGACGACCCCGGGCGCGCGACAGATCTCCGCCGCTCCCAGGATTCCGGCCGCAGTCTCGACCAGTGGCAGCACCGGAATGCCGGTCGGCAGCTGCGTGATGTCGGCGGCGGTCTGCGCCTTCGGAAGCATCAGCGCCGGAGCGAGGCCGGCCATGGCGAGCAGGTCGTCCTCGAACCATGGCGTGCCAACACCATTGACGCGGACCACGGCCCGGTTGCCGCCGCGCAGCCATGCCGACACGTGCGCGCGTGCGGCGTCTTTCGCCGTCTCCGCTACCGCGTCCTCGAGATCGAGCACCACAACGTCCGCACTGGACTCGCGGGCACTGTCGAAGCGATCGGGGCGATCGCCGGGAACGAACAGGAAGCTCCGAGCCGAGACCAGCAGGTCGACGTAGGTCACCATGCTTCACCTCCGCCCGAGAATCATGCATTATCATCAGGATGATGCATGAACCTGCCCCAGTGTGTCAAAGTCGGGAGCGCGGCGGTCACAATGGGGCGATCATGTCCGCTGGGGCGAGGAGGGCCGCCACCGTGACCACGTCATCGGCAACCAAGCGAGATCAGATCGTCGACGAGTTGCGGCGACTCATCCTCACCGGTGAACTGGCCCGGGGCGCCCGGATGCCGCAGGACGAACTCGCCCAACGGTTCGGCGCGAGCATCACGCCCGTCCGTGAGGCCATGCGCCTTCTGGAGGCCGAAGGTCTCGTCGTCGCCGAACCGCATCGCGGGGTCCGAGTGGCCGCCGTCGACCTCGAGCGCGTCAAGGGCATCTACGTTGTCCGGCGACTCGCCGAGAGCTACGCCATGCGGCGGGCGGCGTCCCGGATCTCGCGGCGTGACCTGGCGGTGGCTCGTGAGTTGCAGGAGCAGATGACCGCGGCAGCCCGGCGCGACGACCGGGCTGCCGTGCGGGAGTTGAACCGCGAGTTCCACTTCCTCTTCTACGACCGCTGCGGCATCCCCGCTCTCAGGGATCAGATCCGGGGAATGTGGCAGGCTTTTCCCTGGGACGTGATGCTCGACTCCGAGGAACGCCTCGCCGCCTCGCACCAGGAACACCTCGAGATCATCGATGCGCTCGACTCCGGCGACGTGGACGCGGTCGCGGAGGCGACCGAGCGCCACATCTGGCACGGGTTCGCCGCGATCACCGAACGGTTGCGCGGCAACGTCTCGCCGGACCCGTTCGACCTCGACGTCGGCTGATCCTCTTGTTACGGGTAGCGGACATCTTTGCTTGGGGGTTGCCCGAGTAGCTGTGCGAGGCCCTCCTCGCCGGGACCCCTTCGACTGGGGGCCTGGAACACCTCCTCAACCATCCCCAGACGAAGAGTGTCACGATCGGAGAGCGATGAGTTCCCTACCGCTGACCGGAATCACCGTCGTCTCGTGCGAGCACGCTGTGGCGGCGCCCTTCGCAACCCGGCAACTCGCCGACCTGGGCGCGCGCGTCATCAAAGTAGAACGCCCCGGCTGCGGTGACTTCGCCCGGGACTACGACGAAACCGTGCGCGGGCTTTCCAGTCATTTCGTCTGGTTGAACCGCTCCAAGGAGAGCATCGCCCTCGACCTCAAGCAGCCCCACGGCAAGGAGGTGATGCGGCGGCTCGTCGCCGAGGCAGATGTGTTCGTGCAGAACTTCGGGCCCGGCGCCGCCGAGCGCCTCGGTCTCGGCTCGGCCGAGTTGCGCGCGCGGCACCCGCGACTGATCACGTGCTCGATCTCCGGGTACGGGTCGAGCGGGCCTTACCGTGATGCCAAGGCGTACGACCTGCTGATCCAGGCGGAGGCGGGATTGGTGTCGGTGACGGGCAGCGCCGACGCACCCGCGAAGAGCGGCATCCCGGCGGCGGACATCGGCGCCGGCATGTACGCCTTCTCGGGCATCCTCTCGGCGCTGTACGAGCGAGAGAAGACAGGTGCGGGTACCTCGCTGGAGATCAGCCTGTTCGATTCGCTCGTCGAATGGATGGGCTACCCGCTGTACTACGCCGCATACGGCGGCACACCACCGGCTCGGACCGGAACGAGCCACGCGGCCATCGCGCCGTACGGGACGTTCGCGGCCAAGGACGGTACCGAGATCGTTCTCGCCGTGCAGAACGAGCGAGAGTGGCGATCGTTCTGCGAGCAGGTTCTGGAGCGCCCGGAGTTGACAGCGGACGCGAGGTTCGGCACCAGCAGCCGGCGGGTCACCAACCGTGGCGAGCTGGAGTCCGAGATTGCCGCAGTCCTCGGCCACATCACCGGTGACGAACTGGAACAGCGGCTTGCTGCTGGCAACATCGCGCACGCGCGCCAGCGTGAAGTGCGAGAGGTCGTCGAGCACCCGCAGCTGGTTTCCCGCAACCGACTGACCACAGTGGACTCGCCGGTGGGAAAGCTGACCGCCATCCTTCCGGCGATCACCGTGCCTGGGCGAAAACCACGCATGGACCCGATCCCGGCCGTGGGCGAGCACACGTCCGCGATCGTGAAGGAACTGGGATTCGGTGCGGACATCCAGCAGCTGACCCGGACCCAGGCAGGCTTCTAGCGTGTGTCCCGTGGATCTGGCTGGTGTGGCTGACAATCCGCGGACATGGACGAGGACTGACTGAAGCGGCACGGCCTGTCCGAGACGATGCCACCAGGGCGCGGTGGCACCGGATGTCACCACGCCCTGACGGCGGTGGCCGCGGGGTGAGTCAGGCGGAGGTTCTCAGCCCATCGCCACGGCATAGTCCATCTCGGCGTACACCTTCAGGACCTGGAACTCCTCGATCGCCTTCAGCCCGCCCAGGTAGCCGTATCCGCTGCCCTTGACGCCGACCTGCTCGAAGTGCTCGGTGAGCAGCCCCCAGGTGTTGATCCACATCCCGCCGGCCTGCACCTGACGACCGACCCGGCGAGCCTGAACCGGATCGGCGGTGAAAATCGAGGCGGCCAACCCGTACTGGGTGGCGTTCGCCCTGCGCACGGCGTCGGCCTCGTCCTCGAAGACCTCGAAGGTCTGCACCGGCCCGAAGACCTCCTCCTGGACGATTCGGGCCTCGGTGTCGGTGACCTCCACGAGGCTGGGCCGGTAGAAGGCGCCGGACGAGGACAAGGGACCCTCGGTGACCTGCCCGCCGCGGACCAACACCGTGCCGTACGAGCCGGCCTCCTCGACGAGGGCGTCGACCCGCTCCGCCGAGGCGCGGTCGATGAGCGGACCGAGCTGGGCCGTCTCGTCGTCCCAGGTGCCAAGGCGAACCTGCGAGAGCGCATCGGTGAGCGCCGTGCGGACCTGGTCGGCGATGTCGCGGTGGACCAGGACGCGGGAGCCGGTGCAGCAGAACTGCCCGTTCATGAGAGTGGCCGCGCGGAGCAGGTTGGGGATGGCGATGTCGAGGTCGGCGCTGGGGAAGATGATGATGGGTGTCTTCCCGCCCAGCTCGAGGCCGAGCCGCTTGAGCGTGGCCGCGGCAGCGGCGGCGATCTGGCGGCCCACCGGAGTGCTGCCGGTGTAGCTGATCATGCTGACCTGCTCCGAGGCGACGAGATGGCGGGCCACCTCGCTGCCGGTCTCGGTGAGGATGTTGACCACCCCGGGCGGGATCTCCGCCACCGAGGCAACCACCTGGGCGAACAGCGCGTTGGTCAACGCGGTCTGGGCAGGCAGTTTGATCACGACCGTGCAGCCAGCGGCCAGCGCCGGACCCAGTGCCCGGACAGTCAGGATCACCGGGGAGTTCCATGGCGAGATGATGCCGACCACACCGGCCGGTTCCGGCATCGAGTGGAAGTACTGTCCCGGAGCCACTTCGGCGGCCCGGCCAGCGATCTGCGTGCGTGCACTCGCCGCTGTGTAGCGCAGCCACGTCGCGGCGGCGCTGACCTCCCACATCGTCTCTCGGAGCAGTTTGCCGTTTTCCTGGGAGAGGGTGGCGGCGATCTCGGGAACACGCGCCTCCAGAGCGTCAGCCAGCCGCTCCAGGGCGGTGGCCCGCACATGGTGGACACGGCCCCAGTCGGTCGAGGCGAAGGCGTCCGCGGCAGTGTCAACGGCCGCGCGTGCCTCGGCCTCGCCACCGTCGTAGAAGGTTCCGACCACCGCACCGGTGGAGGGATTGAAGGACTCGCGGATCTGTGTGGATTCCGTCCACTTGCCGCCGATCCAGTGGCGTGCGGGGGCGTTCGTGTTCTTGGACATGGGGGACCTTTCGTCTAGGCGAATTGGTGAGTTCGATCGGCGACGGCTCGCGAGATCACCGGTTGGTTCGGATGGCGCCCGGGAGGACAAGCGCCGAACTCCTCCACCGCGCGGCGCAGCGGGTCGCTGACGGCCGCCATGGGGACGCCAACGTCGAACTGCCGTCGCCATTCGTCAGCCCGTTGAGGTTCGCCAGGCCATCGGCGAGGTTCAGTCGGTTCACGTCCTCCAAGATCCAGCGCCGGAACTGGCGGTGGCAGCCAAGGATCGTCCTGGTACAGCTGGTACCAGGCGGCGGCCAGGAGTTGTGCGGGAGACTGAGTGGATGAACAACCTAGGTGCCGAGCTCCGTGCCTGGCGAGATCGGCTCGACCCCCAGGCGATCGGGCTTACGCACAACTCCCCGCGCCGTGCTCCTGGGCTGCGGCGCGAGGAGTTGGCCGTTCTGGCTGGCATCTCGATCGAGTACGTGGTCCGGCTCGAGCAGGGCCGGGCCACGACCCCGTCGGCGCAGGTGTGCTTGGCACTGGCCCACGCGCTGCAGCTGTCCGACGAGGAGCAGGCCCATCTCATGCGCCTCGCCGGTCACGCGGCGGACCCCAACCGCATACCGCGGCTGATCCCAGGAAGCGTGCACCGGATCATGGACCAGCTCTCCGGGCACCCACTGGCGGTCTATGACGCCACTTGGCAGTTGCTGCACTGGAACCCGCTGTTCGCAGCGACCTTCGGTGACCCCACCGCGCTGTCCGCCGATGACCGGAACATGCTGCTGCGGCAGTTCGAGGACAAGCCGAACCACGCGAAGTTCACACCGGCCGAGCGCTCCGCGTTCGAGGAATCCCTCGTGGCGGACCTGCGCGCCACCACCAGTCGGTACCCGAACGACCAGGATGTGCGGGCGCTGATCGTGCGGTTGAAGCGCAGCGCACGTTTCCGCGAGCTGTGGGCACTGGGCGCGGTGGCCCAGCACCAGAGCGGGCACAAGGTCATCGACCACCCGGAGGTCGGAACTGTCGATCTGGACTCCGACACACTCACCACGCAGGGCTCGAACCTTCGTGTGGTCGTGTACACGCCCCGTCCCGGAACGGATGCCCGGAGCAAGCTCGACCTCCTCGCTGCGATCGGCACCCAGAAACTCGCTCCGCGGGGCAAGTGAGCACTCCACCTTCTGAGTGCCCGTTGCTGAACTGGGCCGGGTGTGGACGTGGTGACGAGACGGGGAACTCCTGGTAGAGCGGACGTTGTCGAAGCGCCGTTCCACCAGGTGTTCCGTTGCTGCCCGACCCCACCTGGCACCAGGGCCGAGGCGGACGTCACGAGAAGCACTGCCGTCGGGTCATCGTGGACGCGATCTTGTACCTGATGGACAACGGCATCAAGTGGCGCGCCCTGCCCGACGGTCTACAAACGGTTCGCGATCTGGGAGAAAGCCGTTGCGACGCAACGGATCCTGGATGGACTGCGGGACCGTGTCCGGCTGGCGGCGGGAAAGCCGTCAGCGCCCTAATGATCAAGTGCTCACGCGCCGAGCGGGCACGACATCCCATCAGCGATCAACCTTCCCGGCCGTCGGCGAGGGCACGATCTTTGAACAGACCTTTGAGGTCTGGGGGAACGAGTGCTCACCCACCGGCTGCTACCGGACCGAGCCTGCCGCACAGCCGGCGCGAAGCACTCATCAGGGGGGACCGCACCGGCACACACCCCGGTCGACCGCCGTAAGCCCGGCTCACAGCACCACCTGATCACCGACACCAGCGGCGTCCCGCTCGCGGTGACGCTGGCCGACGGACATCGCAACGACGTCACCCAACTCCTCCCGCTGGCCGGTGGAGCGAACCTTCCGCTTGGCTCAAGGGTTTCCGGCGGCTGCTGGTTCGAACCGAGCGACGGGCTGACGTCCACCAAGCCATTCTCAACCTGGCCTGCTCGGCCTCGACCTGGCGTCGGACGGCCTGAACCCAACTGTGCAGCGGTGTACACGCTGATCCCCAGATCCCGCGCGACCCGGGTAACCGGCTTGCCGGTCTCGACCACAATGCGCACCGTACCCGCCCGGCACTCCTGATCAAGCCGGCGCCTTGTGCTTCCCACGACCTGATCACCTCTCACTTGGTTCAGGTCTCCACGCTACGAGGGGACGCGCACTCTTGACTTTCGGTGGGTCGGCTCGGACACTTGCCCCGCAACCTTAGTTTGGCCAATGAACGAACGAAGTAGTAGCAGGTCAGCTGCTCATCTCGGGGAGGTGGCCCGCGCATGCGATCGGTGACCGGCTCTCGCCGTGCCGTCGGTGTGGCACTCGGGCGCCGGTGGCCCGTGACCGCACTGCCCGACCCCCTGGCCTCCTCCGTCGACGCCGCAACGAGAGGATCGCAATGGCACGGAAGACAACCCTACGATTAGGGATCGCGGTCACCGCGGCCCTGGCGCTGGTGACGACTGTCGCCAACACCGCGGAAGCCGCCACATACACCGTGACCGCGGGTAACCCCGGCTCCTGGAGCCACGCCGATGACACCCCTGCGGGGCTGTTCACCGACAGCAACGGCCAGTTCTACTACCAGGAATCGCACTCTCTCTACGGTGCGAACGACAGCCGCACGTGGAGTTTCTACACTGGCAGCAACTTCGACACGGCCAGCCTCGCGTCGATCAGCAACGGCGGCACCAACGCCGACACGACAACGCTGTGCAACAACAGCCCCACTGGCGTGGAAGCCACCTACACATCCGGCTCCGGTTACTCGCAGCGAAACTACTGCGACCTGATGGGCGTGTGGGTCGATCCGGACAGCGGCGCCTGGTACGGCCTGATCCACAACGAGTTCACGCCGAGGCCGTTCGGTGACGGCCTGCACTACGACTCAATCGACTACGCCACATCCCAGGACCAGGGCAACTCCTGGACCATCCAGAGCCACGTCATCACCTCACCGTTCAGCACCGTGCGCAACGACACCGCCCAGTTCCCCAACCAGACGTACTACTACGGCGACGGCGATCCACGCCTGTTCGTGGACAACGCGTCGGGCTACTTCTACGTCTTCTACGGCAGCAGGGTGCTGGACAAGAGCGGCGGCGGCAATATGTGGCTGGAGCATGTGGCTCGTGCGCCCATCTCGCAGAAGATGGCACCGTCGTCGTGGACAAAGTGGTACAACGGCGCGTGGCAGGCCCCCGGTGTCGGCGGGCAGGAAAGCAACATCGTTCCCACCAGCCAGTCCAGCACCGGCTACACCTCCGTCAACTACGACCCCACCCAGTCGGGCACGGTCGCACAGCAGCAGTCCACGGGCACCCTACCCGGCGGTGACTCGCCGCTGGCCCTGATGAACATCGCCTGGGACTCCTACCTGAACATGTACATCGGGACGCCGCAGAACCAGCCCCCCGGCCAGCACCCGCCGCTGCACATCTATGCCACGGACGACCTGTCCACCCAGAAGTGGACCGACATCGGCAGCATCCCGGCCAACAAGCTCAGCGCCTCCTCGTGGTACCGGTGGTTCGTGGACTCCGCCACCCTGACAACCTCCAACACAGTGGGCAAGACGTTCCGCACCTACTGCTCCTTCTTCTGCACCGCCAGTTCCAGCGCCACCTACGTGCCGACCACGATCGTACGGGCGTCGCGGTTCACGGACTCACCGCTCGCGGCACCAGTTGACAGCACCACCTCCTACCAGATCACGGCCGCCAACGGACGACAGTTGGCCCAAGGCAGTGCGGGGAACTTCGCCGCCGCCAGTTCCTCGCAATCCCAGCAGTGGAAGCTGATCCCCACCGGCGACGGCTTCTACACCGTCACCAACAAGGCCACCGGCCAAGCTCTGGGCGTGGCCGGCAGCGGCGCGGCCGGCCGAGCCTGGGGCACTGCCGTCACCGCGGCACCGGTACTCGGCACCGAAGTCCGGCAACAGTGGTCTCTGCGGCCGGTCGTTACTGACTCGGGTACCAGCGGATCGTCCCGTGCCACCGGAACCTACCGCCTGATCAACCGCTACAACGGGTTGGCTCTGAGCGTCACCGGCCAATCCCTGGTGACCACCCCGCAACGCAACTGGGACAACACCAGCAGCGCCTCCGGTGGCGATCGCACCCCCTCGGCGGCGCAGGTGTTGACCTTCACGCGAGTCGCAACGCAGCTTTCCGCATCGAATCGCGCGCAGTGACCCTCATGCCGACCACATGAGCGCGGAGTCCCGGGGTTGGCGCGGCATCCGGCCGCGGCAACCCCGGGCACTCGGCTGGACCCTCCGCTCCAGCGAGGATCCCTTTGCCAGCCAACCGAATCCGGCCCAGTTCGGAAACGTCTGAGAACATCGGCTGGACGAGCCTCAGCAGGTGTTTGAGTTGGTCGGACAGCACGGCAGGAGGCCCGGTAGGTGACACCACGTCATGTTTCCCATGACTGAGCACGATTTCGCAGAGGCTGGCCTTGGAACGCGACGACTGCTCGCACCTTCACGCGCCAGCGGCTACAGTAGCGTCAAACAGTTCAAGCGTTAGTTCGCATGGGTTCGGCTATCGCGCGCGATGTGGGAGGTGATCACGGTGCACCCGGTCTTATGACAGCCCCAGCCTGGGGCGTCACGGAGCCGAAAAGGTGACCGTATGAGCAAGACCGACAAGACCCGACCCTGGTGGGTGCGGATCGCCGACGAACCGATGGTGACCTGTGTACCCGCGCACAATCACAGGTTTGGGCCGTGCACGCTGCCGGATGAGATCACCGCTGACAGTGCGTCCCTGTGGCCGCTGCCGAGCGGCTGTTACTGGCTTGCCACCGACCATTTCCTGTTTGATTGCGGCGGCACCAGCGGAGGCCGGGAGTGGTACCACTTCCGTCGCCAGGAGCGTCGTCGCGACCGTCGCCAGGCGCGACGCGAACTGCGCGCCTACCACGGCCAAAGCTGCAAGAGCCCAAATGGTCAGGATTGACCAGCCCGATGTCTCACGCTGACGCCGAGATCATGGACCGGTTCACGCTGACATCTCCGCGATGAAGCGCAGCAGCCGGGCGTTGACCTCCTCCGGTGACTCGGCTGGCAGTGAGTGCGTGGCGGTGGGCCACAACTCGGCCTGCACACCGGGGATCAGCGCCCGAGCCCGGGTGTAGGCGGCCCGCGGATGGTGCATCACGCTGCGGCCGGCGACCAGGACCAGCGCCGGGATGTCGATCGACCGCAGGTGGGCGTCCGTGGGGTACTCGGGCACCGCCATGGCCATCCGATAGGTCCGCATCCCGGCGTCGATCACCGCCGCGAGCGGGTCGTCGGGCGGGGCGGGCACGCCGCCGTTGACCCAGGTCTGGAACGACGGTCGGCCCCACCGGGAGACCACCGGCAGGGCCGCGAGCGCGGTGCGGAGCAGCAGCTGCGCGGGGAACCGGCCCAGGGTGTACATCGGGTCGAGCAGGCTGACCGAGGCCAGCCGGCTGGAGTCCCGCGCGGCCAGGTTGGCCGCGAGCCAGCCGCCGATGGAGTGGCCGACCAGGTGCGCCCGGTCCAAGCCCAGGCCGGCCAGTGTCTCGCCCAGCCAGGCGGCCTGGTCGGCTCCGCCGCGCAGCGGGGCAGTCTGCTCGCTGCGGCCCGGTTCGCCCAACGGCTCGACCGTGTACACCGGGTGCCGCGCGGTCAGCCCGGCCAGGTTCGGCTGCCAGATCACGCTGGTGCTGGCCCGGCCGGGCAACAGCACCAGCGGTGCGGCCTCAGCGGATCCGAATTGGTACACCCGGACTGTGCCGAACCCCGTGTGCACGTCACGCGTCTCCGTCGGCTCCGGCAACAGCGCCATGCCGGCCCGGTAGGCCGCGTCGAACTCGGCGCGGGCCGCCGGCGAGACGAACCTGCCCATCCCCATGGGCACCTCCTCCACGCGATTTTGCGATACGATCGGATGGTAAAGATTCACGGGATCGTGTGCAATCCGATCGGCTTGCGAAAGGGGTGTCGTGCCCAAGCAGGTGGACCACGAACAGCGGCGGCGGGAGATCGCCGCCGCGCTGTGCCGGCTGGCCAGCGAGCGCGGCCTGGAGGGCGTCAGCCTCGGCGAGGTGGCCGCCGAGGCTGGCGTGTCCAAAGGCCTGGTCCAGCACTACTTCCGGAACAAGGACCTGATGCTCCGCTACGCCACCGGTTACCTGCGGGAACGCCTCGAGCAGCGGATCGCCGCCCGGACGGCCGACGCGCCAGCTGGGCCGAGGGCGGCGCTGCACGCGGCGTTGCTCGCGCTGCTGCCGTTGGACCCGGACGGCCGCACGGAATCCCTGGTGGCCAACGCGTTTCTGTTCCGCGCGCTCAAGGACCCGGCCATGGCCGAGCGGTTCCGGGAGGGCCACGCGCTCCTGCGCGACGCCGTCGCCGGCTGGGTCGAGGCCGCGTACCCGACCGGCCACGCCAACCCGGCCCAGGAGGCGGACCTGCTGCTGGCCGTGGTCAGCGGCCTCGCCGACGCCGTGCTGCTGGGCCACCACACGTCGGAGGCGGCCGTGGCCATCCTCGACCGCCAACTCGACCGGCTGGACCGCGCGCCACGGGAGACATAGCCACTCGTTGACCCGGCGACGGCCGGTGCTTGAGGGGCTGACAAGCGAGCACCAGATCGCCGCGTGACCGAGTCGGGCCGGTGGTCCCGGTCAGCGCGTCTTCACCGCGTCGCCGATCGCCTCGTCGAGGATCGAGAGGCCGAGTGAGATCTCGTCCTCGGACGCGGTCAGCGGCGGGGCGATCCGGAACACGCCGCCCATTCCGGGCAGCTGCACGATGTTCATGTGCAGCCCGAGTTCCAGGCAACGACGGGTGACCCGCGCGCCCAACTCGTCCGAACTGCGCTTGGTTTCGCGGTCGACCACCAGTTCCAGCCCGGCCAGCAGGCCCCGGCCCCGGATGTCGCCGGCCACCTCGTGCCGGTGCGCGATCTGCTCCAGGCCGCGCCGGAGCAGGCCGCCGAGGTGCTGCGCACACTCGTCGAGCCGGTCGCGGATCAACACGTCGAGCACGACGTTGCCGACCGCCGCGGGCAGCGGGTCGGAGACGTGCGTGGTGAAGAACAGGAACCCGCGTTCGTGCGCCTCCTGTTCGATCTCGGCGCTGGTCAGCACCGCGGCCAGCGGTAGCCCGGCACCGAGTGTCTTGGACAGTGTGAGGATGTCGGGGACCACGCCGTCGCGCTCGAAGGCGTACCAGGTCCCGGTGCGGCAGAGCCCGGTCTGGGCCTCGTCGAGGATCAGCAGCATGCCGCGCTCCCGGCACTTCTCCAGGAGCGCGGCGAAGTAGCCGGGCGGCGGCTCGATGATGCCGCCGGAACTGAGGATCGGCTCGACGATGCACGCGGCCAGGCTGCCGACCGACTGTGCGTCGATCAGGTCGAACCCGAAGTCGAGCTGGCGCCGCCAGTCCAACCGCCCGTCGGCGTCGGTGAAGTCGGGCCGGTAGCGGTTGGGCGCGGGGAGGGCGAGGTTGCCCGGCGCGGCCGGGCCGTAGCCCTTGCGGCCAGCACTGTAGGTGGCGCCCGCCGCGGCCTGGGTCATGCCGTGCCAGGACCGGGCGAACGAGACGATCTCGTGCTTGCCGGTGACGAGCTTGGCCATCCGGATGGCCGCCTCGTTGGACTCGGCGCCGGTGGTCAGCAGCAGGGCCTTCTCCAGCGGCGCCGGGAGCGTCTCGGCGAGGCGGCGGGCGAGGTCGACGACCGGGCGGCTCAGCATCCCGCTGAACAGGTGGTCGAGCGTGGCTGCCTGGCGCCGCACGGCGGCGACGATCTCCGGGTGCGAGTGTCCGAGGATGGCGCTCATCTGGCCGGAGGTGAAGTCGAGGATCCGGCGGCCGTCCTCGGTGAAGACGAAGCTGCCCTCGGCGCGGGCGATGATCTCGCGGGTGAAGTCGGCGGGGCCCGCGTAGCGCACGAGGTGCCGGTCGGCATCGGCCCAGAAGGCGGCGGAGGTGGTGGCCATGCGCTCGACCGTAGGGTCGTGCGGTGCGGCAGGTCCATCTCACAATTCCGGCTTGTTTGTTCGGTTCTGCCGAACAACGATGGCGGGATGCTGAACCCGTGGCGCCTGGGCCTGCTGAGCCGGCTCGACACGCTGGGCACGATCCGCGCCGTCGCGCAGGACGCGAACATGAGCGCTTCGAGCGTGTCGCAGCAGTTGGCCGTCCTCGAGGCGGAAACCCGCACCCGGCTGTTGGAGCGCACCGGCCGCCGGGTCCGCCTGACACCGGCAGGGCTCCTGCTGGCGCGGCGCGCACGAGCGATCCTCGACCACATGGACACGGTCGAAGCGGAACTGCGCGGCCTCACCGAGGATCCGGTCGGCCTGGTGCGGCTCGGGGCGTTCCAGAGCGCGATCCACACCCTTGCGGTGCCCGTCGTGACGCGGCTGGCAGGCGCCTACCCGCATCTGGAGGTCCAACTGCTGGAACTGGAACCGCACGAGAGCATCCCGGCTCTGCGCGGCGGCGATGCCGACGTCATCATCACCGCCACGGACTTCGTCGAGCTGCCGCTGGGGCCGGACCTCGAGATCGTGCCGCTGGCGACCGACCCGATCGTACTGGTCGCCTCGCCGGACCGTCCTGTGCCGCGCGGGCCCGCGGTGTTGTCGGCCTACGCCGGTGAGCCGTGGGCGCTGGACGTGCCGCAGTCGTACATGGCGAACCTGACGCTGCGGCTGTGCCGGGAATCGGGGTTCGAGCCGAGGGTGGCGTGCCGGTTCAGCAACTACCTGATGACGTTGCAGCACGTCGAAGCGGGCCTGTCGATCGCGTTGCTGCCGGACTTGGCGGTGGACCGGCGGTACCGGGTGGTGACGCGGGAGCTGGCGATGCCGGTGAACCGAACGATCGCGGCGGTGGTGCGCCGGGGTTCACCGCTGCGGGCCGCGGTGAACCTGGTGCTCACCGCGTTGCGGCAGCAGCCGGACGCCCCGGCACTGGTGGATCGGCCAGCCCAGGAGGCGGACTGATCCACCGGATTCGGCGGCAGCGGACTTGACCGCCGTCCTCCCGCCGGACAACGCCAGGTACCTCGAAGCGCACCGCGACGCCGACAGGGCTCAGTAGCCGAGCTGGTCGCCGAGCCTTAACCGCAGCCACAGCACCAGACGCTGGTCCGGGTCCGCGAGATCGAACCCGAAGATCTCCTCGGCGCGGGAAAGCCGGTACCGGATCGTGTTCGGGTGCACGGACAGCCGATGTGAGGCGGCCGCGATATCGCTGTTGGCGTCCAGGTAGGCGAGGATGGTGGAGGCATAGGTGGTGCCGTGCTGGAGATCGTGGGCGCGGACCGCCGGCCCGAGCCTGCGGGGCAGCGCCTCCTGCGCGGCCAGGATCTGGGCCAGCGCGGACAGCGTCGCGCTGGCCCAGACCTCGTCGATCGTGGCCACCTGGCACGGGTTCGGGTTACCCAGCCGGTCGGTGAGTGTGCGCAGGACAAGATCCGCGTCGGCGCGTGAGCTCGCGATCGAGCGCAGCCCCTGGACGAGCGAGCCGAGTCCGGCCTGGACCGGCACCCGCAACGCGCTGTGGGCTCGCCGGGCGATGTCGGCGACGAGTTCGCGGTGCGCGTTGGGCAGCAGCGCATAGACCGTTCCATCGATCAACGCGCAGCCGTGCCTGCCGTAGTGGGCCTCGCAGTGCAGGCTCACCAGGTCGGCGAGCCGAGTGGCCGCGTGTGCCGCGAGAACCTCCTCGGCGTCATTGGCGGCGACGGCGAACGCGGCCACCGCGACGGGCAGGTTCGGGTCCAGGCCGAGCTGTGGGGCCACCGCGGTGACGCTGCTCGGGTCGGCGAACAGCCGCCGCAACAGCTCGGCGCGCCTGCGCCGGACGCCGTGGACCGCGGTACGGGCCGCGAGCAGGTGCAGCGAGACGATGTCCGCCACCTCGGAAAGGGCCTGTTCGGCAGCGGAGTCAAGGCAGTCCTCGGCGTTGACGACCCAGATCGAACCCAGTTCCTCGCTCCCCGCGCGGACCGCGACACCGAGCCGAGGAAGACCGCCGGGAACGGCTGGGAACCGGCAGGTGCGCCCTACCTGGGCGAGCACGCGGTACTGCTCGTCGTAGTAGTCCGGGGCCACGGGCACCTGAAGACCGAGGATGCCCTGGCGTCGGCCCTCGTCGATGGCCTGGCCGGGCAAAGTCGAGTACGCGAGGATTCGTCGGTGCGGGTCCTCGATCACGGTGGCACCTCCCACCATCCCCGCGATCGCGTTGGCCAGGGCGAACAGATCGCCGACGGCCGGGGCGCCCCCGGCCTGCGCGCAACGCGCCGTGGAGGCGAGGGCTGAGGAGATCATGGCGTCCAGGTGGTGCCAGGCCACGGCCTCGTCGGCGGCGAGCAGCACGATGCCGGACCGCTGCGCGGCTGCCACCAACTCGGTGACCGGCTCGCCGAAACTCTTCACCACCAGGCAGGCGTATCCGGCCTCGGCCGCCGAACCAACGAGCTCCTTCGCCCGCGCCTCGGCCGACCCCACGCCGACGGCGAGCAGGATCGCGTCCCTGACGGGGGGAAGCGGGGCTCGCCGCTCGAAGATGAGCACGCCAGAGACCGGCACCGGCCTGTCCGGCAGCACGGTCAACGGCCGCAGCATGGACGAGCCCAACGCGTCGAGGACTTGTCCAAGATCGGGTACCGCCGTGTCGAGCATCCTCACCTCTTTGGCCAGACGCACAAAACCTTCGCGGATTCTCTGGACGGGCAACGCATGCACGTGCCCAGTGCGGGCGCGAGGCTGTCAGCATGCGCAGTACAGCAAGCGTGCCGCGGGCAGCCCCAGCGACCGTACCCGCCTCGGCCCAGGCGAGCGCAACCGAAACCGCCACGCGCGCCGCGACCCGTGCGGGTGTCCGGTTCCACCTGGCCGAGGACCTCCCCACGCTCGAGCCGGTATCACGATTCCTCGCCGGTGTGTGGCAGACCCCCGAATCCCAACCACCGTTCGCACCCGATGTGCTGCGGGCCTTCGTGCACGCTGGCGGCGCCGTACACTACGCAAGCGACGGGGACGGCGTCGCCGCCGCAGCCGTACTGCTCTTCTGCTCGCCGAGTTCCCGTGCCGTCTACTCGATGATCGCAGCCGCCCGCACCAGCGATCACGGAGTCGGGTTCGCCCTCAAGCAGGCGCAGCGGGTCTGGGCGCTCGAACGCGGCGCGACCGCCATGGTCTGGACCTTCGACCCACTGGTGAGCCGCAACGCCTACTTCAACCTCGCCAAACTCGGTGCGACCGCCACAGAGTACTCGGTGGACCTCTTCGGTCGGATCGACGACGGCGTCAACGGGCATGACGAGACCGACCGGCTCACCGCCGTCTGGCCGCTGTGCGATCCCCATCCCGTCCGCCTCGCAGGACCCGATCTCGAGAGTGCGGAACTCGACCCACAGCCCGCGCCGGACGGCGCGCCGTTCAGCGCACGCGACGAAAGCGGGCACTGGTGCCGAGTCCCACTGGACATCCTCACCACGCGTCGCCAGGACCAGCCGCTCACCGCCAAATGGCGGGCAGCCGTACGCGATGTCCTGCTCCCGGCCTTCGACGCGGGCTTCACCGCGACCGGGTTCAGCAGGTCCGGCTGGTACCACCTGACCAGGAAGGAACAGTCGTGAAGATCGAACTCATCGAACTCGTCGAGATTCGCCTTCCCCTGGTCCGCCCGTTCCGTACCTCGTGCGCGAGCGATACCGAACGGCACACCTTCCTGCTGCGTGTGGTGACGGACGCCGCCGAGGGCTGGGCGGAATTCGGCGGCGACCCCGAACCGCTGTACAGCGCGGAGTTCGCTGTCGGCGCCGAACGCGTCCTGCTCGATCACCTCGTGCCGAGGGTCACCGCGCTGCACCGGCCGAGTGCCGCCCGGATCGCCGCCGCGTTGTCCCCGGTCAAGGGGCATCACATGGCCAAGGCGCTGCTGGAAACGGCGATCCTCGACGCCGAGTGCCGCGCGCACGCGATGCCGCTGGCGACCTACCTCGGTGCGGTGCGCGACCGCGTCCCCGCCGGGGTGTCCGTGGGGATCACGGACACGATCGCGGAACTGCTGGAATCGGTCTCCGGCTACCTGGAACAGGGATATGTCCGGATCAAACTCAAGATCGAACCGGGCTGGGACGTCGAGCCCGTTCGTGCGGTCCGCCGCGAGTTCGGTGACGAGCTGGCGTTGCAGGTCGACGCGAACACCGCCTACTCGCTCACTGATGCCGAACACCTGCGCGGCCTCGACGAGTTCGGACTCGTCCAGATCGAGCAACCGCTCGGCGAGGACGACCTGCGCGGCCACATCGAGCTTGCGAAGTTGCTGCGCACGCCGATCTGCCTCGACGAATCGATCCGCTCGGCGCGCGAGGCCGCCGCCGCGATCGCACTGGGCGCCTGCCGCATCATCAATATCAAGCCCAGCCGGGTCGGCGGCTACCTCGAGGCCCGGCGGATCCATGACATCTGTGCCGCACATGGGATACCCGTCTGGTGCGGCGGGATGCTCGAGACCGGTATCGGTCGTGCGCAGAACCTCGCACTCGCCGCACTTCCCGGCTTCGTGCTGCCGAGCGACATCTCGGCCTCCAGCCGTTACTACGCCGAGGACCTCACCGACGCGTTCGAGCTCGACAACGGTTGCCTGTCTGTTCCGGACGGGCCAGGTAGCGGCGTGACGGTGCGACCCGCAGCGCTCGGCCGATACGCCGTCTCGACGCGGAAGCTGTACAAGCGGGGCTCGACGCGGTAGCGGCCGCATTCCCAAGCGAGAGGCGAAACCAGTTACGCCGCAAGCAGTAGTCTTCTGGAGGAAGAAATCATGCGAGGTAAGGTGAGTGCTGTCGTGGCCTTGGCGGTCACGGCCTCTCTGGCGGTGGTGCCAGTCGCATCGGCCGCGATACCACGGTGTGACACCAAGCCCATCCAGACAGCACTGGAGGCGCTGAAGAGTGTCGGCGCCTCAGGAATCGCCATGACGGTGAAGAGTCCGCGCTGCGGTGTCTGGAACGGCGGCGTCGGCCTTGCCGACCGCAGGACGGGCCGCAAGGTCCTCGGCGATGAGCACAGCCGTATCGGCAGCGACACCAAGACCTGGACGGCCACGGTCGTGCTCCAGCTCGTCGGTGAAGGCAGGATCAAGCTCGATGGCACCGTCGAGGACTATCTGCCGGGTCTCATCCGCACCGAGCTCTACGACGGGCGCAGGATCACGATCCGGCAGCTCCTGCAACATACCAGTGGCCTGCCCGACTACCTGGACGCGCCGTTCTGGCGCAACGAGGAGGCGCACCGCTGGGATCACATCGAGCCCTTGCAGACGGTCCAGCAGGCGCTGACCCTGCCCCCGCCCGATGACCGGGCTCCGTCCGGCTTCGCCTACGCCAACACCAACTACAACCTGGCCGGACTGATCGTCACGAAGGTCACCGGCCGCGGCATCGACACCGAGATCGACCAGCGGATCATCAAGCGCCTCAATCTTCGCGAGACCTACTGGCCCGGCGACCGGACCACGATCCCCAAGCCGGACCTGCGGAGCTACCTGAAGCGGGCCGGGACCTTGGTGGACAGGACGGAATGGAACACCTCCGAGGCCGACGCCTCGGGTGAGCTGATCTCCACCGGTGCCGACACGACCGCCTTCTGGACCGCGCTGTTGACCGGGAAACTGTTGGCCCCGGCCCAACTCGCCGACATGAAACGGACCGTTGCGGACAACTTCGGCGAGGACTACGGCCTGGGAGTCGAACGCAATCGGCGCGCCCCAGGCCTCGTCACCTGGGGACACAGCGGCAGTATGGCCAGCGGCCACAGGTTCAGGAACGCCGTCACCGATGACGGCCAACGGGCCGTGACCCTGCTGATCGGCACGGACACGTACAACTCCGACAAGGTTGACTCCGTCATCGGCAAGCTCATCCGCGACCTCCGCTGACCGGAATTCTCCTTCGCCACCAGGAGGCGCGGCGGATTGGTGCGGCGGGGGAGAGTTGGGGCTGCCGTGGGGCGGCGTTGCGCGGGGCATTGTGCTCGACCGGGGCCTTTACAGCGTGTCATGCGCCGGATGCATACGAGTGATCCGCAACTTGCGTTGGTGAGCACCCGGTCCGCCGTGGACGCTGAATTGCATGACGCAATACGAGGGCATCACCAGACGTGGACTGCTCGGTCTGGTCGGTGCTGCGGCCGCCGCCGTCCCGCTGGGCAGCGGAGATGCTGGGGCGCAGGCCGCGTCTGGGGAGGTCACCGTGTGCATGACCGTCAACGGGTCGGCCCCCTCGCTGACCGTGGACCCGCGCCCAACCCTGCTGGCCACGCTGGACGGCGCGTCCGTGACCACGATCGAAGGACTGGCCGACGGCGATTTCACTCATCCGCCGACTCCCTGGCTCGGGACTTGTTTGCCAGCATCAAGTCTGGGCGTCGTTTCTTGGTGCTGTCAACGAAGCGGTCGTGGCGTGTATCGGCGAGCATGGTGCTCCGTTCGGCCGGACCGTGGTGCCCAGTGTGGTCGGCTTTCTAGGCAAGCACGTGCCGGTCAGCGGGTAACTGGAGACCGCTCATCCACTGGGAGGATTCAATGCGCTCCCGCGCCCTGACAGCGTTACCTTCCGCCCCCGGCGGTCCCGGTGGCTCGGGCATCGACGAGTACACGCTCAATAACGAGATCCCCGCGGACAGTCCGTCCGAACTGCCGCGCGGTCAACGAGGTGGTCACTGCGAGACCAGGGCGTTGAGTTCGTCGGCGATCAGCAGGTTGGGGTCGAACTTCATGCCGGTGAAGTGGCCGGCGAGTTCGAGCGAGAGCACGCCGTGCAGGCGGGTCCAGAAGGACAGCGCGCGGTGCAGGGTCGCGGCCGCTGCCGGGTGGCCGTTGGCCCACTCGCGATGGGTTTCGAGGTGGGCGTCGAACGGTGTTGGCGGTGTGTCCGCCGACAGCGCACCGCAGGCTTCGAGCAGTACCGTCATGACCTCGAACGTGATGGCGGTGGTGTCGTCGGGCGCGTGGTAGCCGGGGACGGGTGTGCCGTAGATGAGGAAGTACCGCTGCGGGTCGCTCCGAGCCCAGTCCCGGATGACGTGGGCCAGTCCGGCCAGGTCGGCTCCGGAGTCGTACGCCGCCCGGACGGTGTCGGCGAGGCTTCGGTAGGCGTCGCGGATGAGTGCGGTGATCAGCTCGTCGCGGCTGGCGAAGTAGCGGTACAGCGCGGGGCCGCTCATGCCCATGCACTTGGCGATCGCGTTGAGCGACAGCGCGGGCACCCCCGCCGCGGCGATCTGCTCCCACGCGTGTCTCTTGATCTCCGCGCGCACCTGGGCCCGGTAGCGCTCCCGTGGGCTCTGCCCGCCCGGGTCCGTCATCGGCAACTCCTCCCGGGTCGGCGCGACCACCATGGACTCTAGTTAGAGTCTATCACTATCCCTATTGACTCTCGAGCTCGTAGCGTTATAGCTTCTAACTAGAACGAGGACTGCTAACTATCGGTCGCCGAGCTGTCCGTGAGGAGGGGAAGAGTCGTGATCAACACCAACCCGCCCACCATGCCGATCCTGCTGCTGGGCTCCTCGGTGCCACCGCCGGCCGGAGCGCGGTGTCCGGCTACGCCACTCATCCGGTTCGCTGACCTTTCAGGGCAAGGAAAACGATCTCTTCGATCCTGGATCTGGTGACAGAGGACGCAACTCGCCAGAGTGTCACCCAGTGACGTCCTGGCGGCGAGTGAGGAGTGCTGCTGTGGTGGGGGCGTCGACGAGTGATCACAGGCCAGGGGGAATGAGTGAGCGCTGGAGCAGGCGGCTCCGTGTCCAGGCCATGATGGCACCCAACGGGTTCCCGCTGTGGGGCTCCGATGTCGAGCCCGGCTCGGTTCATGTCCCTGACCGCCACTGGGATCGGTGTGCTCACTCCGGCCGGGCGGGTCCCTGATGTGGACACGCGCGGATACAACGCGCTGGTGTGCGGTCTACGTTGCTGACCGGCCGCCGACGATCGGTGTGGCAGCTCACCGCCGGTCCTTGCGGGATCGGTGGCCTCGGCGGGGCGGCACCCGGGCACACGCATGTCGAATGGGTTCGACTCCCATGAAGTTCTGTGAGATCAGCTTACTGGCGAGCGGGGGGCGCGCGACTATTCTGGGGATATTCGATGCATTTCTTCCTTCTCGGGTCGCTGGAGGTAACGGTCGGCGATCGCACGCTGCAGTTGGGTGGGGTCAAACAGCGCCTGGCCCTGGCTCTGCTGCTGTCGCGGGCCAATGAACTGGTACCGGCCAGCCAGCTGATGCTGGCGCTGTGGCCGGACGAGACCCCCATCTCCGCCCGGAAAATCCTGCACAACGCGGTATCGGGGATCCGCAAACTCCTGGCCGTGGCCGACAGTGGACCCGACGCGCCGCAACTACTCACCAAGGCCCCCGGCTACCTGTTGCAGGTCTCGCCGGAGCAGGTCGACCTGATGCGTTTCCAGTTGCTGGTCCAGCAGGGGCAGGGCGAGGTCGCCGCTGGCCAGTGGGCCCAGGCCGCGGAGGTGCTGGGGCAGGCGCTGGGATTGTGGCGCGGGCCGATGCTGTCGGATCTGCTGGAGGCGGGCGCGGACTGGCCGGAGATCGGCCTGGCCAGCACGGTCCGGTTGACCGCGATCGAGGACCGCACCGAGGCCCTCCTGCGTCTGGGCCGGGGCGGGGAGTTGCTGGGGGAGTTGGAGGCGTTGGCGGAGCAGGAACCGTTGCGCGAGCGCTTGTGCGGGCAGTTGATGCGCGTGCTGTACCAGCACGGTAGGCAGGCCGAGGCGCTGGCCGTCTACCGCCGTACCCGTACGGTGCTGGCCGAGCAACTGGGACTGGATCCCAATCCCCAGTTGCAGGAGCTGGAGCGAGCGATCCTCAACCACGACCTGGACACCCCGCCTACCGAGGTGCCCGAGTCGGTCCCCGAACAACGTGAGGTCGCGGCTCTGTCGTCGCGGGAAAGTCTTGAGCTGGAGGAGATCCAGCAGATCAGTACCGTGCTGGTGGTCGCCAGTGCCCCGCCGGGTCAGTCGTTGACCGCCGAGGGCCTCGACCTGGTCCGCGACTACGTCGGTGCCGTCCTGGCCCAGCAGGCGCGGGATCGGGAGGTGGCGTTGCTGGAGGAGCCCGAGGCTGACCTCGGGTCGTTCCTGGCGGAGGTGGGCGCGGGCTGGCAGGACGCCGGTGATGGGGGTGGGTCGGTGCTGTGGTTGGCCTCGACCGGGGTGCGGGAGGTGCGGGAATTCGATACCTGGCGGGCGGTGCGGCTGGCCCGGGGTGTGCACAGCCAGCTGACGGTGGATCGGGGCGGGCTGCCCGGCGGTGGGGGTGTGCCGCCGTTTGAGGTGCGGATCGTGGTCACCACCGGCAACGCCCGCGTGCGCCGTGGCAGCGCGGAGGGGGCGGTCGTGTGGCCGTGTCCGGAGCAGGACCTGCTCGCCCGGTGCCTGCGGCTGCTGACCGACGAAGGCAGGGCACCGGTACGGATGTGTGCCACCACGCTGGAGGCGGTGAGCATGCTGGACCGGGCTGAGCACCTGCCGTTCGTGGCGCGCCAGGATGAGCTGGAGACCCTGGACTGTCTGCTGGAGGCGACCCGGGTCAAGCGGCAGCCGCATCTGGTCACGGTGTTCGGCCATGCCGGGGTGGGGCGTAGCCGGTTGATCAAGCAGTGGCTCGACCGTGTCGCGGGGGATCCGGGGGTGAGCTGTGTGGTGGTGCGGTCCCAGGCCCCGATCACGCGCAGCTCCCCGACCGCGGAGCTGGCGAGCCTGGTCCGTGCGGCCGCGGGGGTGGAGGCCGGTGCCCGGGCCGCGGTGGTCGATATCAAGCTCGCCGAACTGATCGAGCGGGTCGTGGACGAGCACCGATGTTCCTGGGTGCTGGCCCACCTGAGCACGCTGCTCAATCCCGACCGTGGCGGGGATTCGTTGGCGGAGGCCGCGGTCGAGGCCTGCGCGGTGTTGTTCGAGGCGCTGGCGGGGTGGCGTCCGCTGGTGTTGGTGGTGGAGGACCTGCACTGGGCCGATACCGCGGTCGTGGACTTCCTCAACCTGATGGTGACGCGCCTGGGTGGGGTGCCGTTGCTGGTGGTGGCCACCAGTAGGCCGGAGTTGCTTGACCGGCATCCCGTGTGGGGTGCGGGGTGGTCGCGCAGTTGTTCGTTGTGGTTGCAGGGGTTGTCGGATGAGGAGACCCTGCGTGTGCTGTGGAACTCCTACGCGGCCCCCGGGGAGAAGTCTCGTGGGCGCGGTGGGCGGTGGTCGCCGGAGGACCTGCGTGTCATGGTGGCCCCATTGGGGGGTAACCCGTTGTTCGCGGTGGAGTACGGGCGGGTTCTGCGTGAGTCGCCGACCGGGGCGACCGTCGCGGAGATGGCTACCGCGTTGCCGTATTCGGTGCGTTCCAGGTTGGCGTTGTTGTTGAACAGTCTGCCCACTCCGGCGCGGGTGGTGCTCTATGACGTGGCGTTGTTCGATGACGGGGCGACCGAGTCGGTGCTTGGGGTGCTCGCGCGGCAGGGTGGCCAGCCCGTGCCCTATCGGTGGCTGCGATATCTGGAGCATCGGGACATCCTGCGGCGCGTTACCGGGTCGGGTGGTCAGGGTGAGGCGGAGTACGTGTTCGTCAGTGCGCACTTGCGCGCGGTGGCACGGGCGCGGGTCCCCGAGGCGGTACTGGCGCGTAAGCGGTGCCTGATCGCGTCACCAGCCAACCAACCCGAAATCCTCACCGGTTAGCCGCCAGTTACCGGGTGGCGGCTCGACGCGCCGCCGCCGCCCGGTAACTGGCGGTCGGATTACCGGGCGCTTGCCCGCCCCGATCTACGCTCGCCCTCGTTTCAAGACCGTTGCCAACCAACAAGGTGGAGCACGCGATGGCGAAATCCGATTTCGACCTTGCCCACCAGTACCGTGGGACCGACGCGCGCTCCCCGGCCGATCCGTGGCGCACCGCGGTGGCCGTCCTCGCCGCACACGCGCGGTCCCGGCCGGATGCGCCCATGCTGACCGCTGTCGCGCCGGACGGTGCCCAGACCACCCTCACCTACGGCGTGGCGGACCTGGCCACCCGTCGGCTGGCCGCGTGGTTGCAGGCGGAGTTCGGGACGGCGCCGAACACGGTGCTCGGCCTGGCGCCGGTCAACGACGTCCCGTCCGTGCTGGCCGTGCTCGCGGCCCTGCGCGCCGGCCACGGCGTGCTGATGCTGGGGCCCGCCGATCCGCCGGAGCGGCACGCGGAACAGGCCGCCGCGCTCGGCGTGCGGGCCGTACTGCGGACCCCGGACGGCGGCACCGGCACGGTCGTCATGCCGCGCTGGGAGGACCTGCCCGAGGCCGAACCGGTCGACCCCCGGATCGATCCGATGACCGACGCGCTGTTCTTCGGCACCTCCGGTTCGACGGCGGCCGCCAAGCTGGTCGCGCAGACCCACGGCAACCTGGTCGCCAACGCGGCGGGCCTGGGCCGCCTGCACGGGTTGCGCCCCGGTGACCGGGTCCTGGGCTGCCTGCCCATCCACCACGTCAACGGGCTGCACTTCACCGTGCTGGGCACGATGTTCGCCGGCGCTCACACGATCCTCGCCCACTCGTTCACGCCGTTCGGCTACCCGGCTCTGGTGCGGCAGTTCCGGCCGCGCATCGCCAGCGTGGTGCCCAGTGTCCTGGAGGCACTGGTGGAGACCTGGCGAGCCCCGTCGCTGCCCGCGGAGTTCGACTACTTCGTCTCCGCCGCGGCCCCCTTGCAGGCCAGCACGGCGCGCGCGGTGGCCGACCGGCTGGGCGCGCGCGTGCTCCAGGGCTACGGGCTGTCGGAGACCACGAACTTCTCCGCGACGATTCCCCCGAACCTGTCCGAGGACGCCTACCGCGCGCTGCTGCTGGACACCGACATCCCCTCGGTGGGCGTCGCCTTCCCCGGCAACGAGATCGCGGTGCTCGACGAGCACTGCGCGCCGGTCCCCGCCGGTCAGGTCGGCGAGGTGTGCATGCGCGGCCACAACGTGATGTCCCGCTACGCGGGCAATCCCCAGGCCACGGCCGAGGCGTTCCAGGGTGGCTGGTTCCACTCCCAGGACCTCGGGTTTCTCCGCCACGACGAGCGGAGTGGCCGGGACTTCCTGGTCCTCACCGGGCGGTTGAAGAACATCGCCAAGGTCGCCGGGGAAACCGTGTCGCTGGAGGAGATGGACCGGGTGCTGCGTGCCCTGCCCGAGGTGCGTGACGCCGCCTGCATCGCCACCGCGGACCGGTTCTCCGGCGAGCGGATCGTGGCCGCCGTCGTGCTTGCCCCCTGGGCGGACCAGGCGTGTCTGGACGCCCCGCTGCGCGCCCGTTTCTCCCCGGCGGTGCTGCCCAGCCGATTCGTGCTCGTGCCGGAGATTCCGCGCACCTCCACCGGGAAGGTGCTGCGCCCACAGCTGCGAAGCGAACTGGTCGGGATGCCCGACCTGTGATCCACCGCGGGCGGCCGGGGCACCCAGCCGGCCGCCCGCCAGTCGAAGGAGACAGATGCTGATGGCCGAGCGTGCGACGACCCTGGTTGACCCGCGCACCGGGCGCCCCAGGGGCAAGTCGCCGATCAGCGACGAGGTCGATGTGGCTGCCGTGGTGGCCACAGCCCGCGAAACGGCGGTCGCATGGGCCCGGTTGACCCCACGGGAGCGGTCCGGCCGACTGCTGGAGCTGGCGGTCGTCATCGAGCAGCACACCGAGAGCTACACCCGGGCCGAACAGGCGGGTACCGGCAAGCCCGAGGCCGAGGCGCGGGTCGAGGTGGGCAACTGCGTTGATGTACTGCGGTTCTACGCGGGCGCGGCCCGCGCGGAGACCACGCCGGGCTCCGGCCGTCGGATGGCGGGGCTGGAGAGTTGGGTGCGGTGGGAGCCGCTGGGCGTGGTCGCCGCGATCGTGCCGTGGAACTATCCCCTGCTGATGGCGATGTGGCGGCTGGGCCCCGCGCTGGCCGCGGGCAACACCGTGATACTCAAGCCCGCGGAGACCACCCCGGAGTCGGTGCAGCTGCTCGCCGAGCACGCGGCGCCGATCCTGGGTCCCGACGTGATCTCGGTGCTGCCCGGCGACCGCGCCACCGGACAGCACCTGGTGAGCAGTGGGATCAACGCGGTGGCCTTCACCGGCAGCCTGCAGGGCGGTCTGGACGTGGTCAAGCGTGCCGGTGTGCGCAGGGTGAGCCTGGAGCTGGGCGGCAACGGCCCCGCGCTGGTCCTGCCCGACGCGCCCGCGGACACCGCGGCCGAGCTGGTGGCGGCCTGCCTCTACAACGCCGGGCAGAGCTGTGCGGCCCCGGCCCGCGTGATCACCCTGCGGAAGAACTACGAGCAGACCGTGCACGCCCTCGCGGCGGCGATGGAGAAGCAACTGGCCGGACGCGACTTCGGGCCCCTGAACAACCCCGACCAGCTCGACCGGTTCGACTCGATCCTGGCCCGCAGCGGCGCCGGTTTCCGTTACGAGTCTGGTTTGCGGCTCGCCGAGGACGAGCAGGACGGGTTCTGGCGTGCCGGGCAGATCCTGGCCGACCTCAGCCCGGACGACCCGGCCGTGGTGGAGGAACTGTTCGGCCCGGTGCTGACCGTGCAGTCCGCCCCCGACCTGGCTGGTGCGGTACGGCTGGCCAACTCGGTGCCGCAGGCGCTGGGGGCCAGCGTGTGGGGGTCGGACGTGGGCACCGTGCTCACCGTGGCTGGCGAGGTCAACGCGGGCGAGGTCTGGGTCAACTGCCACCTCAAGCAGACCGCGGAACTCCCGCACGGCGGCCGCGGCCAGTCCGGGACCGGCACCGACCTGAGTGTGCTGGCGCTGGCGGACTACCAGCGTCCCAAGACCGTCACCGTCCGGGGGGCGTACTGATGGCCGCGCACACCTGGGAAGTCGCCTCGAACCCGGACGAGGTGCACGAGCTGCTCTGCGCCAGCGACCGATTCCAGGCGGGCCGGTTCGACTCCCCAGTGCCGACACGCAATCCGGCCACCACAGCCAAGCGGGTGGCCGCCGGGGTCGTGCACCTGCTGCGGGTGCACGACCAGGCAGCGGCCATGTTCACGCTGACCTGGGAACCCGCGTTCGAGGAGCCCTCCGGCGTGTTCCCGGCGGCTCGTCGCCCGGCCTACCTGGGCCGCCTCGCGGTACGCCCCGATCTGGCCGGGACGGGTTCGCTGGCGGGTGCGCAGTGCGTGCGACGGGCGCTGTCGCTGGCGCGTGAGCAGGGCGCGGACATGATCCGCGCCGAGGCCAATCCCGACCTCGAAGCCACCGTGGACATGTTGGTGGTGTTGGGTTTCACGCGATGTGAGCAGGTGTTCGCCGACGACTCAGGCCGCAGGCGTGTCCATCTGTACCAGTGGTTGGGGGACACGCCTGCGGCCTGATCGGTCGGTCAGGGGCGGACGGCCTTGAAGACGGTGCGGCACGGGGTGCTGGTGCGAGAGCAGGACCCCGAGTCGCATTTCAGGTCGGCACCCCCGAACTCGTGGGTCACGGGCTCCAGCCCGGCCGAGCACAGCGCGGTGACGACGGTCTCGTGGTCGTAGTACCAGCTGGTCAGGGTCTGGTCCACGCGCTCAACGCGGTCGCCGCCGTTGTACACGCCGGAGACTCGCAGCATGCCCGAGCGCGTCTCAGGGTCCCACGCCCCCCGCTTGACCACGACCGCTTCCGGGGTGTCGGTGACGGTGACGTGGTTCCAGTGCAGGAAGTGGGACTGCTCGAACAGGTCGAACACGAACACCCCGCCCGGGGCCAGGGCCGCGTGCACGGCGGCGAAGCACCGCTCCAGCTCCGCGGACGAGGGCAGGTGGTTGAGTGCACCGTCGAGGCTGAAGCAGGCCGATACCTGCTGCGGCAGGGTGAACTCGCGGGCGTCGCTGACCACCAGTCGCAGTCGGCCCTCCTGCTTGGCCTCGCTGTTGCGGGTGCTGGCGATGTCGAGCATCGCCTTGGATCCGTCTACCCCGACCATCTGCCACCCCGCGTCGAGCAGGTAGGAGGTGGTGATCCCGGTGCCACAGCACAGGTCCACCGCGGTGTGCGGGAGCTGGGTGGTCCTCGTGAGGTGCTCGGCCAGCCGTGGGGAGAAGCGGTGCACCCAGCCGGTGTAGCTGCTGTCGAAGAAGGACGCGAATCCCGCGCCGTAGTAGTTGCCCATCTGATTGTCCTCTCTCAGCGGCAGCTGAAGTGGTGAACGGTGCGGTGCCGGTGGGTGTGCCCGGGGTCCAGGCGGACCGAGGGAAACTCCGGGCGGTTGGGGGCGTCCGGCAGCGCACCGGTCTCCAGGCAGATCCCGGCCCGGGGGCGTTGGCTGAAGAAGTCGCCGGTGTACACGCCGACCGCGGGCTGATCGGTGCTCACCCGCATGGTGCGTCCGCTGCCAGGATGGGACAGCTCCGCTACGCGGGACTCGTCGCCAAGCAGGTAGCAGTTGTCCAGCTTGGTGCCAGCCAGGCTTCGCGCGGTGGTCAAGTCCAACCCCGTCCCGCGTACCTGGGCGGGGGGACCGGGCAGCGGAATGACCTCCTCGTCGAAGCGCACGGCCTCGGTGGCGTCCAACCGCAGCCAGTGCTCGTCGATCGTGCCGCTGCCGGCGAGGTTCCAGAAGGTGTGGTTGGTCAGCCCTACGATGGTGGGCGCCGTGGTGCGCGCGGAGTGCTCGATGGTCAGCGTGCAGCCCGGCTCGAACCGGTACGTCGTGGTGACGTCCACCTCGCCGGGATAGCCCTGGTCCCCGTCCGGGCTGGTGAGCGAGAGCCGCACTTCCAGCGCGTCACCGTCCCGCCCCGCCTCCGCCGACCAGACGCGGCGGTCGAACCCGTCGGAGCCGCCGTGGACGTGGTGGCGCCCCTGGTTGCGGTCCAGCTCGTAGCGCAGGCCGTCCAGTTCGAACTCCCCGCCGGACACGCACCGGCAGTAGCGCCCGACGGTGGCGCCAACGTAGGGGTTGCTCGCCTGGTCGAGGTAGGCGGGCAGGTCCGGCAGGCGCACGCACACGTTGTCCACCTGCCCGTCCCGGTCAGGTACCCGGACCTCCACCAGCGTCGCGCCGTAGGTCCACACGGTGACGCCCCACCCCTGGCCAACCTCGAGTGAGTACGACTCGACTTCGGCCGCAGGGCGGCCTTCGCACGCGGGCGCGGTACCGACCGCAGTGCGCTCGATGCGAGGACTTGTGGCCATGGTGACTCCTCTCAGGCGAATCGGCGGCGAAGTTCCGGCACGACTTGCTCGGCGAACAGGGTGACGGTCAGCCAGTCCACCGGCGGGCGGGCGCCGAGTACGAAGTCGGTGACGCCGAGCCGGACGTAGGGCACCAGGGCCTCCACGCACTGTTCGGGTGTGCCGAACACCAGGAACTCCGGCCACACCGGAGAGTCCGGTGGGTAGCTGCGCCGCAGCTCGGCCAGCCGCGCCGGTACCTCCGCGAGGTTCTCGGCCAGCAGCACCCGGAACGTCATCGAGTGCCGGATCTCCTCCGGCGCGCGCCGCACCTCGGCGCAGTGCCCGCGCAGGGACTCGCACCGGGCGCGGTACACCTCCTGCGGGACGACCAGGCTGTTCCACACGTCGGCGTGCTCGGCGACCACCCGCAGCAGCCGCGGCCCGGCGCCGCCGATCACCAGCGGCACCCTGGCCTGCAACGGTGCCGGTCGCAGGTGGGCGTCGGTGAGCTGGACGTGCTTGCCCTGGAAGGAGAACCGCTCTCCCGACCACAGGCCGCGCAGCACGCGTGCGGTCTCATCCAGCAGTTGCAGGCGCTCTGCCGCCGAGGGCCACGGCAGACCGTACTGTTGGTAGGCTAAGTCCCCACCGCCCGAGCCGATACCCAGTTCCAGACGCCCGCCGCTGACGTGGTCGATGGTCGCGGCCGCCGCGGCGAGCATCGCCGGGTGCCGCCAGGCCACCGCCGAGACCAGCAGCGCGCACCGGACCCGGCTGGTGTGGGCGGCCAGTGCCGAGAGCAGGGTCGTGCTCTCGAAACACGGCCCGTCCGGCCCGCCCATCGGCGGTCGCAGGTGGTCGAACACCGAGCACCAGTCGTAGCCCAGTTCCTCGGCGCCCCGCCACAGCGCCAGGCACTCCTCGAACGCGTGGTTCTGCTGTCCTGAGTGGACACCGAAGCGCAGGCCGCGCTCAGTCGGCGGGGTCATCCGCTGCTCGGGGAGGACGCCGAGCGGACCGCGTCCGCCATGGTCCGGACGCTGCCGAAGGTCTCGGCGGTGACCAGGTCCGGCGGGAACTCCAAGCCGAAGCGCCGTTCCAGGGCGACCAGCAGGGCGACCGAACCCAGCGAGGTCAAGCCGACCTCGCTGAGCGGGGTGTCCACGCCGACGCCCGCGGCGCCGGGCAGTTCCCCGCGCACCAGCTCCATCACCTCTTCAGTGGTGGCGTCCACCGCTCACTCCTCGGGTCGAAGCGGACGCTGGGCTGCGCATCCTTGTCGGGCGGCGCGGTCATGGACCTTGGCCTCCTACTGATGGTGGTTGGAGTCAGCCGGTGACGAGGTCACCGAGGAAGGGGCGGCGGCCGAGTGCGTCAGCCACCGCTGCGGCCAGCAGCGGCGCGAAGACCGAGTGGACCAGTGGGGAGAACTCCTCGCGCGGCACCGTGGCCGTGGGCAGCACGGTCCCGGGCGCGAAGTCGGTGTCCTGGGCGCGGGTCACCGTCAGCACCCGTCGCCCGATGCCGCTCGCGCGCTGGGCCAGGGCCACCGCGCGGGCCCTGGTGGGGCCGGGCTGGGCGATCTGGATGATCGGCATGTCGGTGGGGCGGCAGAAGCGCTCCACGTGCCACCACTCCTCGACATCCTGCGCGAAGCTGGGCGCCCCCGCGGCCTCGACGAGCTTGGCGGCCGCGAAGGAAGCGGTCCCGAACCCGGGGCCGGTTCCGAGCAGGAAGCGCACGGGCGCGGCGGCGATCTCCGCCGCGGCAGCCCGGCATACCGGGCGGACCAGTTCCGCGGTGTGGTCCACGGCGCGCCCGGTGTCGGCGAGTTCGCGGGTCAGTTCCCGTGCGGCCGCGCCGTCGATGGCGCCGCGCGCCTGCGCGAGGTGGACGGCAGCCACCAGGAGGGCGAGCAGGTTCGCCTGATGTGTGCGCACCCCGGGGCCGGGGCGCAGGCCGGGGAGTACGGGGATGACCAGGTGCTGCGCGGCCTGCGCCAGTGCGCTGTCGCGGTTGCCGGTCACCGCCAGCGTCGAGGCGCCCAGCGTGGCTGCCGCCGCCAGGGCCTCGACCACGCGCGGGCTGCTGCCGGACACCGAGATCCCGATCACCAGCGTGCGTGGGGTGATCCAGTCGGCGCCGGGGTAGTCGGCCAGCCGCTGGGCGCAGCGGGCTGTGCACCGCAACCGCGCCGTGGTGGTGAAGGCCAACTCGGCCGCCATGCAGGCGTGCAGGGAATCGCCGTTGCCCACCAGGACGACCTGGTCGGCCTCGGCCAGGCCGCTGAGCGCGCCGAACTGGTCGGCCAGGGCGGGCACGAGCTCGCGCACGTCCGCGCCGAGCCGCCGCACCTGCTCCTCGATTGCCGCCGTGCCGGTCATGTCGCCTCCCCGTTCACCCGAGCGAGCGTGCGATGGCCGTGTACTCGCTGACGCGGCGCTGGTCGATCTCCCCGCCCCAGCCGCCGCTTTCCAGGCAGGAGCCCACGAACGCGCCGTCCGCGGCGGCCAGCAGGCGGGCGGCGTTGCCGTGGTCGCTGCCGCCGGCCAGGAACACCGGGACCTTCGGGGCCGCCTGCCGGATGGCGGCGATCATCGCCAGGACCGTTTCCTCCTCCGCGTGGCTGACGGCCACCGCGTCCGCACCGGCGGTGGCGGCTGCCTTGGCCACCTCACCGACGGACCTGGTCCCGCCCAGCCACGAGTAGTGCATCGAGGCCACGTCGGCGACGACCCCGAGATGGCTGGCGTCCAGGGACCGCCGGTAGGACATCACCGCCAACGGGTTGGCCTGCACGATGCCCTGCGGTGTCTGGGTGGCGCCGACCAGGGCACCGACCCGGACGTAGGAGCCGCCGGCGACCGCGGCCACGGCCAGCGAGGCGGTCACCGCGTTGCGCATCATCTGCACACCGACCTGGAAGCCCGGGCCGGTCGCCTTGACGACCTCCGACACGATCAGCGCCATCGCCGCGGTCCTGGCCGGGTCGGACTCGTCGGCGGCGGTGTAGACGCGGTCCACCGTCTGCACCAGGCAGCCGTCCGCGCCGCCCTCGTGCAGCGCCCGCGCGGAGCGCACGGCGGTCTCGGTGATCCGGTCCAGGCTCCCCGCCTCGTGGAAGGGTGTGCCGGGCAGCGGCTTCAGGTGGACCATGCCCAGGACCTGCTTGTGCCCGCTGCCCCAGTGGTGCTCAGGCATCGGCGGTTCCCGCCATCGAGCCCAGTGCCACGTGCAGCCGGTCCGCCGCCGCCGACAGCTCGTCCCAGGGCCGGGCGGTGGTCACGCGCGCCACGCCGCCGTTGAAGCAGAAGTTGAGGATGCCCGGGTACACCGCCACGCCGGTTTCCCGCAGCAGGTCGCGGAAGCAGAGGTAGCTGTCGTCCCACTCGGGGAAGGTGATCGCCGCGTTGATCGAGTAGGCGGGCACGGTCACCTCGGCCAGCTTGCCGAGCCGGTGGCAGGTCGCCGCGCGCAGCGTGGACAGCGCGTCCTCGCGCGTGTCCCGCTCCGTCAGGTAGGCGTGGAAGGCCCGGTTCAGCCGATCCGCGGTCAGCCCGTAGCTGGGCTCGAACTCGGCCAACTCGGCGATACCGGCGTCGGACAGGCCGGTGATCCGCCAGCGCTCCATCCTGGCCAGCACCTCGACCACGGTGTAGAGGAACGAGGGTGGCCCGCCGAACATGGTCGAGGCGTGCTCGTAGTACTCGTCGATGAAACCGCGGTCGGCCAGCATCCACCCGGTCTTCATGCCGGGCGCCGACCAGTTCTTCGACAGGCTCGACACCCGCACCACGTTGCGCGCCGCGCGGGCGACCGATCGCAGCCGCTCGGGCCCCAGCCATTCGTGGCACTCGTCGAGCACGATGGTCGTCGTCGGCGAGGCCGTGTTGATCAGCTGCGCGAGTTCCGCCTCGTCGACCAGCGCGCCGGTGGGATTCGCGGCGGTTTGCAGCAGCACCAAGGGGGTTTCCGGGGTCAGCGCGGCGATCAGCGGTTGCAGCGAGGTCCGCCCGGCGGTGCTCGGCAGCGGCACCAGACGCACGTCGCGGCGCCGGGCCACCGCCTCCACCAGCGGCGGGTAGTTGGGGATGCCGCACAGGGCCTGGCCCGCCGCCGCCGTGGTGCCGGAGAGCACGAAGTCCGCGAGCGTGCTGACGGTGAACGTGCCGCCGAGGGTGATCGCCACGTTGCGCTCGTCGTACACCGGGCGTTCCATCAACGCGTTCTCGTAGGCGGCGACGGCCTCGCGCGCGGGGATCCGGCCGCGCGAGTCGGAGTACCCGTACCAGTCTCGCCGCAACGCGAAACGCAAGCACTCCTTGAGGGTCTCGGGCAGCCCCCAGTGCTCCTCGTCGACCGAGCCGCTGGACAGCAGCAGCGCCCGCTGCTCGGCGAGATCGCCGTACAGGTCGTCCCGGAAGAACCAGTTGAACAGTTCCTTGACGAACCGCACGGTCGACCGGGAGGAGAGCACCTCCTCGGCGGTCACCTCCCGCCACAGCCGTGAACGCCGCCACTGCTCGGCCAGTTCGGGGCGCCGCGACCGCGTGCCGAGTTCGTGCTCGACCCGGCCCAGCCAGAGGTCGCGCAGTTCGAGTGGGTCCAGCGGGTTGCGGGCGCGGGCGACCACGTCGAGCAGCCTCGCGTCTACGTCCGGCAAGAACGTGCGCACGTCCTCGGCGACTGGGCGCGCGCACGCTGCCGCGGCACGGGCGTCCGGCTGCACCGTCGAGATGCGCCGCGCTCCTGCGAAATCCTGGAAAAGGCCCATGAATGACTTACCGTTTCTGCACGAGTCCGACGCGATCGCGTCAGCGGATTCGAAGGCGCTTGAGGTGGCGGGGGTTGCGGACCGAGACCAGTCCTGCGGTCCTGCCGTGGAAGTGGCGCGTGTTGTCGATGACCACCATCAGCCCGCGCCGCCAGTGCACGCCGGCCGCGCCGGGCGCGTACATGGCGGCCAGCAGGGCCCCGATGGCCGCGTTGACGGTCTCGGGGTCGTCGTCCTCGTCGTTGATCCAGTCCAGGCGGTCGCCGAGGAAGTCTCGGAAGGAGAACACGGGCTGGCTCGTACCGAGTCGCACGATCGTCTCCCCAGCGGGCAGGTGTGCGTACCGCGTGCGCGAGAGCACCTTCACCTGCTGGGCGGACAGTCGAGCGGCCACGTCGGCCATCGAGATCAGCACCGTCTGCGAGGAGGTTGGGTCGTCCCCGGGGTGGCAGCACATGAGCACGATGTAGCGGGGCTGCTCAGCGGCGATCCGGCCGCTGCCCTCGGAGTGCAACGACAGCGAGTTCTCGGCGAAAGGTTGCAGTGAGACGTCGTTGGTGTGGTGGTGCTTGCCCAGCAGGTTGAGGATCACCCCGTCAGTCACGAACGGCTGCACCGCAGGGTCGGTCTCCTCGGTGGCGGTGCCCAGGCCAGCGCCGAACTCGACGAAGTCGTTGTCGCTGAAGGGTTCGTTCAGCTGTACGGCCGCCACGCCGTGTGTGCTCAGGTCCGTGGCGACCAGGGCCAGCACCTCCTTCGGGCGCGGCCCGCACGCCCGAACCGCACCGCCCAGCGGCGAGGGCAGCACCTCTCCGGCGTCCAGCAACTTGTGCCGCCATGGCACGTGTTCGTGGTGGTCCTGCTCGGTGTAATGGTTGGTCCGCACAATGAACTCCACCCCTCCCGGCATCGGCCGGGAAGCAACTCATGGCGTGCACCCGGGAGTGCGTGGTCGTCAACGGTGCCAGCTGCTTCCTGCGTCCGGCCGGGTCCTGTCGCCGTGCACCGGGGAAAGCCACGAGCTCACGCCGCGAAGAACGGCAGCAGCTGGGAAACTTCCTTTGGTCGTCAAGATTTGACATCGAGACATTAGCTGCCGCGGGGTAACCGAGAGGTAACTGTTGTCCTCGGGGATTAGGTCGTGGGCGAGTGGGATCGCGATTACCGTCCAACGCGGGCGTGCGCTGTAACCTGAAGTCGAGTGCTACTCATTCGAGGTGTGTCGGACAAGCCACCGCGGTGCGAAAACGAAAAGGACGGGTGAGACATGGACGGTCGTGCCGCGTTGACCGAGGCCGCAGTGCGGGATCGCCTGAGCTCATGCCTCGCCGAGCTGCTGCTCATGGAGAGGGTACCGGACGACTTCGACCTGATCTCGAACGGAAGTCTCAACTCCTCCATGTTCCTGGCGCTGCTCGTCGAACTGGAGGACAGGTTCGACATACAGATCTCAGGCACTGACATGAACCCCGAGAACTTCCAGACCCTGGATCGCATGACCCAGTTCGTCTGCGCGAAGCGAACGGAAAGCTGACGTGGGCGAGCCCTTCTCGGTCACGGGCTGCACCCCGGCCGACTACGCCGACATCGCCGACATCCAGGAGGGACTGTTGGCGGGCGGTCGGGACGGCAACCTGGCGTACCTCAAGTGGAAGTACGGTGCGAACCCCTATCTGGACGACAGGTACACCGTGCTGGCCAGGTCGGGTGGAGCCGGTGGCGGCGACCTGATCGGAATGGTCGGGGTCTTCGGCTCGTGCTGGGAGGCTGGCGGGCAGCGCTTCGTCCTGCCCTGCCTCACCGACACCATCGTGGCCCCCGAGTACCGCAACAGCTCGGCCTTCCACGACATGGTCGACACGGTGCTGGAGCTGCTGCGCCGGGATGGCGTGCCGTGGCTGCTGGACTTCGGCGACCAGGGCACGATCCCCTCGATGCTCGTCCGTGGGTGGCGGATGGTCGGCCCGTGGGCCCAGTCCGCGCTCACCAGGCCGGAGGGCTTCCGGCCTCCCGCCGCGTGGGAGGAGGTCCCGCCGAGCAGCGGCGCCAACTCCGGGGTCCTGCTGCGGGCCACGCCCGGCGCGGACCTCGATGCCATGGTCGCGGTTGCCCGCGGCGTGCCCCAGGACGGGCGCGTGCGAGTCGTGCGCGACAGGGCCTACTTCACTTGGCGCGCGGCCAATCCGCTGGCCCGGTACTACTACCTGGTCGCGGGCGGGGAGGAGCCCCAGGGCTACCTGGTCGCGCACCGCTCCGGGGTCGACACCGACGAGGGCCCCACGCCGACCACGATCGTCGAATGCGAGGCCAGGACCGACGAGGTGTTCGCCGACCTGGTCCTGGCCGCGCACGAACGCCTCCCTGGCAGGCGGGTCGTCATGGGGACCAGGGACGTGTGCCGGGCCGGGCTCGACGTGCTCACCAGTCTGGGAGCCGACATCGTCCAGCCCACGGGACGGTTCACCCGTGACCGCCCGCTGCCCAACCTCATTATCCGGGACACGGGCACGGCCGGTGTCCTTGCGGAGTTGGCGGGGCTGCTCGAACCCGAGGTGTGGGATTTCCGCGGTGTGACCGGCAGGGGATGGCGCTGAGCGCGACCGCGTCCCGACCAATCCGCCACCGGACGACAACGAGGGGTAACTGATGGTTGGCCAGCAAGCGGGCGAATTCTTCGGCGCCACCCTGATCGGGGAGACGCGCACACTGCTCGCGCCCTCGGTGGTGCACCTGATCCAGTGGTACGCCCGCACCACCCCGGACGCCCCGGCGCTGCACTGCGGCGACACCGTGACCACCTACCGCCAGCTGTGGGCGCGCAGCACGGCCGTCGCGCAGCTGCTGCGGGAACTGGACGTGCAGCCCGGCGAGGTCATCGGAGTGGTCGCCCACCGCAACGCCGAGACCGTGGCCGCGATGGTCGCCGTCATGGCGCTCCGCGCGACCTACCTGCCGGTCGACCCGAGCAACCCGGTCGAGCGGGTGCGCGTCATCCTTGAGCAGGCCAAGCCCCGGGTCGTGCTCTGGGACGGGACCGGCGACCCCGGCTGCACACTGGGTTTCCCCTCGGTGGACACCTCGCGGGCACCCGATCTGCCCGAGGGGGCAGACCCCGGCTGGCCGCTGCCCCACCAGGTGCCCGGCCTCGACGACGTGGCCTACATCGTGTTCACCTCCGGCACCGCGGGCGTGCCCAAGGGGGTCATGGTCGAACACCGTTCCCTGGTCAACTACATCGGCTGGGCCGAATCCCTCGCCCTGCCCGGCGCGGGCGGCGCCGCCTGCCCGGTGTTCGGCAGCCTCGGGTTCGACCTCGCCCTCACCACGCTGTGGGTGCCGCTGGGGCACGGGCGCGCCATCGTCATGATCGACAGGTCCTGGGACTACGCCGCGCTGTTCGCCGAGCGCCCCACTCCGTACGACTTCGTCAAGGCCACGCCCAGCCACGTCCGGCTGTTCGAGCGAATGCTGCGGCCCTCCTACCAGTCGGTGATCAAGACGCTCATGATCGGCGGCGAGCCGCTGGAACCGGCCATGCTGGCCACCATGGCCGACCGGCTCAACGGCGTGCAGGTGGTCAATCACTACGGCCCGACGGAAGCCACGATCGGCTGCTGCGCCCACAAGTTCCTGGTGTCCCAGCTGCCCAGGACGCCGACCGTGCCGATCGGCCGCCCGGCGTGGAACACCGCGGCCTACGTCGTGGACGAGGGCGGCAACCCGGTCAAGCGTGGCGAGCCGGGTGAGCTGATCATCAGCGGTTTCGGCATCGCGCGGGGGTACCTCAACGGCGACGGCGGGCGCTTCCTGCACGCGGCCGAGTTCGGCGGAAAGGCATACCAGACCGGCGATATCGTCGAGGTCCTCCCAGAGGGGGTCCTGCTGCACCTCGGGCGCCGGGACAGCCAGCTGAAGATCAACGGGTACCGGTTCGAGCTGGCCGAGCTGTGTGACTACGCGCTGGCGCTGCCGCAGGTGGTCGACGCCGCCTTCGACATCATCCGCGGCGGCACGCTGGACGTGGTGGAGGCGTTCGTGGTGTTCGACGAGCACGCCCCGGCCGCACCGCCCTCGGAGTTGGAGATGCGCTCACGGCTGGCTTCGTTCCTGCCGACCGAGCTGGTGCCCAAGCGGGTGCACGCGGTGCCCGAGATCAAGGTCGACGCCAACGGCAAGCGTGACCTGCGCGCCACCAGGGCGCTGCTCGACGCGTTCGGCGCCAGCTCGCAGTCGGCAGGGGAGCGGCCGTGATGTCGGAGCCGATACCCACCCAACACCGTCCGGCTCCCCGAAGGAAGTGATCGAATGTGCGGCATCACCGGATGGGTGGCCTTCCACCGCGATCTCAGTCGAGAGCAGGGCGCACTGGAGGCGATGACCGGGACCATGGCCAACCGGGGCCCGGACGCCTCGGGGACCTGGGTGGACCGGCAGGGCGGCCACGCCGCCCTCGGGCACCGCCGACTGGCCGTGGTGGACGTCGAGGGCGGTGTCCAACCGATGGCCGTGGACACCCCGACCGGGACCGTGGCGATGGTCTACAGCGGGGAGGTCTACAACTACACCGAGCTGCGCGAGGAACTGCGCAGGCGCGGGCACACCTTCCGTACCGCCAGCGACACCGAGGTCGTGCTGCACGGCTACCTCGAATGGGGACGGGCCGTCGCCGAACACCTCAACGGCATGTACGCCTTCGCCGTGTGGGACGCCCGTGCTGCCGCGCTGGTGATGGTGCGCGACCGCATGGGCGTCAAGCCGCTCTACTACTACCCGACCGACGACGGCGTCCTGTTCGGCTCCGAACCCAAGGCGATCCTGGCCAATCCGTTGGCAGCGCCCGTGGTCGACCTCGACAGCCTGCGCGAGCTGTTCGGGTTCATCAAGAACCCGGGACACGCCGTGTGGGCGGGTATGCGTGAGGTCAAGCCTGGCACCGTGACCACAGTGGACGTCAACGGGATCCACGAGGCCACCTACTGGTCGCTCCCGGTCATCGAGCACGGCGACGGGCAGGACGCCACGGTCGCCCACGTGCGCGAGCTCCTGGAGGACATCGTGGCCCGGCAGTTGGTCTCGGACGTGCCGCGCGGGGCACTGCTGTCCGGCGGGCTGGACTCCAGCGCCATCACGGCGCTGTCCGCCGAGCACCTGGCCGTCGCGGGGGAGAAGCTGCACAGCTTCGCCGTCGACTTCACCGGGCAGGGCGAGAACTTCGCCCCGGACGCCGAACGCCACACCCACGACATGCCGTTCGCGCACGAGGTGGCGGCCCGCGCCGACACGGTGCACACCGACATGGTCCTGGACTCGGGTTCGCTCGCGGTACCCGGGATCCGGCGTGCGGTGATCACCGCGCGGGATGTTCCTGCCGGGACCGGGGACACCGATACCTCGCTGTACCAGTTGTTCCGCGAGATCCAGCAGCACGTCACGGTCGCGCTGTCCGGGGAGAGCGCGGACGAACTGTTCGGCGGCTACCGCTGGCACCACGAGCTCCGCCTCGAGGAGGCCGCGACGTTCCCGTGGATCGCGTTCAGCGGCCACCACCACGGCCGGGACGGCCACGTGCTGCGCCCCGAGCTGCGTGCCGCGCTCGACGTGCAGGGCTACGTCCGCGACCACTACGCCACCGCCGTGGCCGAGGTCGAACACCTGCCCGGCGATGACGAGCAGGCCCGCCGCAGGCGGGTGGTCAACCACCTCGGGCTGACCCGGTTCCTCCGCATGATGCTCGACCGCAAGGACCGGCTGAGCATGGCGGTCGGCTTGGAGGTCCGCGTGCCGTTCTGCGACCACCGCCTGGTCGAGTACGTCTACAACGCGCCGTGGTCGATGAAGACCTTCGACGGCAGGGAGAAGAGCTTGCTGCGGGCCGCGGTCCGGGACGTGGTGCCCGCCTCGGTGGTGCAGCGGGTCAAGAGCGCCTACCCCTCCGTGCAGGCCCCCGACTACCTGGCGGCGGTGCGCGGGCAGGCGGCGCGCCTGCTGCACGAGCAGGACCACCCCGTGTTCGAACTGGTCCACCGGCTATGGCTGCGCGCCGCGGTCGAGGCGGACCCCGGCCAGGTCGACGTCACCACGCGGTCCGGCCTGGAGCGCTGCCTGAACCTGGCCGAGTGGCTGGAGGTCTACCGACCGCGGCTCAGCCTCTCCTGACCGCCGCGGCCCGGCAATGTCCGGTCCGAATGGTCGGCGTTGATCGCATTGGCGATTCGCCCCAACGGTATTGCACTTTTATGCACCCATTGTCGGGTAATCATCCAGGGAGGCGTGACAGAGGCCGGTAATCGGCGAGCAATCGGCGAGCTGGATTACCGTGCGATGAGAGCATCGGGAGTCGTCACTGTACATCGATTAACCGGTGTCGTACGATCGATGACAGCCCGGATTTCCGGAGGGCTCCCACGGTCCGGGGCATTTCCTTGTGCTGTACATCCAGCGCTCGGTCGAGTCACCGTTCATTGCCGGAGTCAGGTCCGGAAACACTGAGGAAAAGGATTTGTCGATGGATGCCATGAACCCTGCCATGAAGCACGCGCCGGATGAGGAGAACGAGGTCCAGGATCTCATCGGTTTCCGTGACCCGGCGCAGAACCGGGTCATCCCGGTGGCGCAGTTCCGGGCCGACATCGCCTTCGCGGTCGTCGACCGGCTGGCGTCGGTGGTGCGCGAGGCGCACAAGTCCGCGGAAGCCACCACCGCCGACGACGAGGGCATCGTCCGCGCCCAGACGTTCGAGGAGGGCGACGTCTACATGCTGGCGAGCCCGTTCGACGGGTACTTCGCCGACCGGTACCTGATGGACTTCTACGACGTCGAGGAGCGGGACATCTGTTCCCGGATGCACCTGCACACCGGACTGCGCTTCGTGCGCATGATGACCGGTCCCGGCACCCGCATCCGCGTGTCCAGCCTGTCGCCGTTCATCGTCTCCGACGTGCGCGGGGTGACGCCGTTCTCCCCGGACACCTTCGAGGACGATCTGCCCGGAACTCCGGAGGGGCACCAGCGTACGCGGTACAACCTGATCGTGCCGGAGAACTCCTGGGTGGACATGCAGATCCCGCGCGGGACCTCGCACCAGTTCAACGCGATCGGCCCGAACGCGGTCATCGACTCGGTGCATCCCGAGGAGTCCATCGAGGTGTTTCGCGAGAGCATGCGGAACTACAAGATGATGGCCCAGACCATCTTCCTGGCCGAGGAGAAGCAGGGCGCCGAGACCTGCGCCGCCCTGCCGCAGTGAGCGGAGGCAGAGGGACCCGGGGCCCGGAGCCGTCAAGCGAACGGATGTGCCCGGATTCCGGCCCCGGTCCGGGCGCTTTCGCATGGTCACACGCTGTTCAGCTCGATCCCCAGCGACGAACTCGCGCGCCTTCTCGATACCAGCAGGTCTGCTTCGGTCCCGCCGAGACGGGTGCGGCACCCCTTCGCCTGTGACGGGGGTGGGTGCGGCGCTCCTACCCCGGTGGCCCCGCGCCGCGCCTACCGTGGCCGCATGGATGACTCAGCCGCGAAGCCGCTTGCGGACTTCCTGCGGGCTCGGCGGCAGCAGGTGTGCCCAGAGCAGCACGGTCTCGCGCCCGGACCGGACCGGCAGGTGCCGGGGCTGCGCCGGGACGAGGTGGCGATGCTGGCCGGGATCAGCACCGACTACTACGTCCGCCTGGAGCAGGGGCGCGAGCGGAGCCCCTCGCAATCCGTGCTGGACGGGCTGGCGACCGCGCTGCTGCTGGACCGCACCGCCGCCCGCCACCTGCGCATGCTCGCCACGGGTGAGCCGGCCGACGAGGGGGAACCGGACCCGTCGCGGCTTTCCGCGGTGCGCGTGCTGCTCGGCGCGCTGACGGTACCGGCGCTGCTGGTGAACCGGCGGCTGGACGTCGTGGCCGCGAACACGTTCGGCACACGGCTGCACGCCGGCCTTCAGCACCGCGAGAACTACGCGCGCATGGTGTTCCTGTCCCCGGGCGCGCGGGAGTTCTTCACCGAATGGCCGGAGCTGGCCGAATGCGTCGTCGCCTCCCTGCGCGCCGCCACGGGCACGCCCGGGCTCGCGGACCTGGTCGGCGAACTCGCCGTGGCCAGCGCGGAGTTCAGCACCGCATGGGCCCGGCACGGGCTGTACGAGAAGGCGCTGGACCACAAGCTGTTGCGGCACCCGGTGGCCGGATCGCTGGCCTTCGACCAGCACGTGCTGGAACTGCCGCGAACCGGCGGGCACCGGATCTGGGCCTACTACCCGGCCGACGAGGCGACCTCGGCCGCGCTGGGGCGCCTGGCCGGATACGCGGACCATTCCTGAGACGAGAGGACCTCATGTACGCCATCACCGGAGCGAGCGGACGGACCGGCCGGTCCGCCGCGCTGCACCTGCTGGAGCGCGGGCACGCCGTACGTGTCATCGGACGCAGCGCCGAACGGCTCGCCGACCTGGCCGACCGCGGTGCCGAGGTCCGCGAGGCCGATCAGACCGACCCGGACCGAATGACCGCCGCACTGCGCGGCGCGACGGCGGCCTACGCCGTGGTGCAGCCGAACTACCTGCCCGAGCATCCCGATTTCGGCGCGTTCCAGGACGCGGTGTCCGCCTCGCTGGCGCAGGCGGTGGCGGACTCCGGCGTGCCGCGGGTGGTCGGGCTGAGCAGCTGGGGCGGGGCGCACGCCACCGGTGTCGGGCCGGTGGCCGGGCTGCACCGGTTCGAGGAGCGGCTCAGGGCCGTACCGGCACTGCGGGTGCACCTGCTGCGGCCCGGCTACTTCATGGAGAACCTGCTGGGCTTCGCCGACCAGGTGCGTGCCGAGCGGCGGATCTCCGCCCCTTTCGACCCGGACGTGCCGTTGCCGCTGATCACCACTGGTGACGTCGGCGTCGCGGCGGCTGAGGAACTGGTGAAAGGCGACGGCCCGCCGGTGCGCGAGCTGCACGGCCCGCGGGACGTGCCGATGTCCGAGGTGGTCGCCGTGCTCGGCGCGTTGCTTGGCCAGCCTGTGACCTACGAGCGGATCGAGATCGCCGAGTTCCACAGGCGGCTGCTCGCGGCGGGCATCGCCGGCAACGTCGCGGCGAAGATGGCCGAGGTCCCGGCCGCGGTGAACTCCCGGCACCTGCGGACTGAGCAGCCGCGGAGCGCGGAGACGACGACGCCGACCTCGCTCGAGGAGTTCCTCCGCGCGGAATTCCTGCCGCGAGTACACCGTGAACGACGCGCGTGACGGTTCGCGCAATGGACTCACGTTCCGGCGAATGACGAATGTGGCTCCCACCGTAGCGGCGAAACGCTAATTGGCCGGTAATTGGTGGAGTCCGCCCGCTCATTCGCCGGTAATCGCGCGTGCCGCGGACGCCGCGCCGTCTATAGACTGGCCGGCATGAGTTCGCATGCCTCCCCCTTCGCGGCACTACCGGCAAGGATCGACTTCGCCGAAATGGACCGCGGGATCATCGAATGGTGGCGGGCGAACGACGTGTTCGCGCGCAGCGTGGCCCGCACCGCCGACGGCCCGGCCTGGGTGTGTTACGAGGGCCCGCCGACCGCGAACGGCATGCCCGGCACGCATCACGTGGAGGCCAGGGTGTTCAAGGACATCCTGCCCCGCTACCGCACGATGAAGGGCTACTCGGTGCCGCGCCGGGCCGGCTGGGACTGCCACGGCCTGCCGGTGGAGCTGGCCGTGGAGAAGGAGTTGGGGCTCAACGGCAAGTTGGACATCGAACGGGTCGGGGTGGCCGAGTTCAACGCCCGCTGCCGGGAGTCGGTGCTGCGGCACGTCGGCGAGTTCGAGACGCTGACCGAGCGGATGGGCTACTGGACCGACCTGGCCGACGCGTACACCACGATGTCGCCGGAGTACGTGGACAGCGTCTGGTGGGCGCTGCGGCAGATCTTCGACGCCGGGCGGCTGTTCGAGGACTACCGGGTCGCCCCGTACTGCACGCGGTGCGGCACGACCCTGTCCGACCACGAGGTGTCCCAGGGCTACGAGACCGTCGAGGACCCTTCCGCCTACGTGCGGTTCCCGCTGGTCGACCAGGAAGCCGACCTGCTGGTGTGGACGACGACCCCGTGGACGCTGCCGGCCAACACCGCCATCGCCGTGCACCCCGAGGTCGTCTACGCGGTCGCGCGCACCGATGCCGGTACGTTCGTGGTGGCGGAACCGCTGGTCACGGCCGTGCTCGGCGAGGATGCCGAGGTGCTGGCCACGATGCCCGGCGCGGACCTGGTCGGGCGGCGCTACCAGCGGCCCTTCGACTTCGTCGACATCCCGGACGCGCACGTGGTGCTGGCCGCCGACTTCGTCACCACCAGCGACGGCACCGGCCTGGTGCACCTGGCGCCAGCGTACGGAGTGGACGACCTCGCCGCGTGCAAGGCTGCCGGGCTGCCGGTGGTCATCCCGATCGGCCCGGACGGCCGCTACGAGGACTTCCCGCTGGTGGGCGGCCTGTTCTTCAAGGACGCCGACGCGCCCGTGCTGGCCGACCTGCGCGAGCGCGGCCTGCTGCTGAAGGCGAGCCGGTTCTCGCACTCGTACCCGCACTGCTGGCGCTGCCACACGCCGCTGATGCACTACGCGCGACTGGCCTGGTACATCCGCATCACGGAGATCCGGGACGAGTTGCGCCGCCAGAACGACGCCACGAACTGGTTCCCGGAGCACATCAAGCACGGCCGGTTCGGCGACTGGCTGAAGAACAACATCGACTGGGCGCTGTCGCGGACCCGGTACTGGGGCACGCCGCTGCCGTTGTGGCGCTGCGAGGCCGGCCACGTCACCGTGGTCGGCTCACGGGCCGAGCTGGGGGAGCACGTCGGCCGTGACCTGTCCGACCTGGACCCGCACCGGCCGTACATCGACGAGATCACCTTCGCGTGCCCGTCCTGCGGCGAGCTGGCCACCAGGGTGCCGGAGGTGATCGACGCGTGGTTCGACTCCGGCTCGATGCCGTTCGCGCAGCTCGGCTACCCGCACGTGCCGGGCAGCGTGGAGCGGTTCGAGGCGGCCTATCCGGCGCAGTTCATCTGCGAGGCGATCGACCAGACGCGGGGCTGGTTCTACACGCTGATGGCCGTCGGCACGCTGGTGTTCGGCCGTTCCGCGTACGAGAACGTGGTGTGCCTCGGGCACATCATGGCCGAGGACGGCCGGAAGATGTCCAAGCACCTTGGCAACGTCCTGGAGCCGGTGCCGCTGATGGACCGGCACGGCGCCGACGCGTTGCGCTGGTTCATGGCCTGCTCGGGGTCGCCGTGGTCGGCGCGGCGGGTGGGGCACGAGGTGCTCGACGACATCGCCCGCAAGGTGTTGATGACGTACTGGAACACCGCCTCCTTCTTCACCCTCTACGTGCGGGAGTGGCCGCCCCGGCCGGCGCCGGTGGCCGAGCGGCCCGCCCTGGACCGCTGGGTCCTGGCCGAGTTGCACGAGGTCACCGCGTTCGTCGACGACCGGCTGCTGAACTACGACACCGCAGGGGCGGGCCGTCGGCTCGCCGAGTTCGTCGACGACCTGTCCAACTGGTACGTGCGGCGCTCGCGGTCCCGGTTCTGGGCGCACGACTCCGACGCCTTCGCGACGATGTTCGAGTGCCTGGACGTGCTGACCCGGCTGCTGGCCCCGTTCGTGCCGTTCATCGCGGAACGGGTGTGGCAGCTGGTGATCCGCCCCGGGCTGCCCGAGGCCGCCGAGTCCGTGCACCTCGCGTCCTGGCCGATCGCCGACGAGACCCTGCTGGATCCCGAGCTCACCGAGCAGGTTCGGGTGGTCCGGGCGTTGGCCGAGGCGGGGCGGGCGGCGCGCAAGGCGTGCAACGTCCGCGTGCGGCAGCCGTTGCGGCGGGCACTGGTCGGCGTGCCGCCGGGCGTGACCCTGCCGGACGGGCTGCTGGCCGACATCGCCGCCGAGCTGAACGTGAAGGCCGTCGCGCCGCTGGCCGGCGAGGTGCTGGACGTGACCGTGAAGCCGAACTTCCGGGAACTGGGCAAGCAGCACGGGAAGCAGACCCCGTTGGTGGCTAAGGCGGTGTCCGCCGCCGACCCCGTTGCCCTGGTGGCGAGCCTGCGGGCAACCGGCGCCGCGTCGGTCCTCGTGGACGGCACGGCGGTGTCCCTCGGCCCGGCCGATGTCGTGGTGACGGAGGTGCCCAGGAGCGGGTGGGTCGTGGAGTCGCAGCGGGACGTCACCATCGCCCTGGACACGGAGATCACCCCCGAGCTGGCCGCCGAGGGCACCGCCCGGGACGTGGTCCGCGCCGTGCAGCAGGCCCGCCGTGACGCGGACCTCGACGTGGCCGACAAGATCACCGTCACGATCACGGCACCGGCGGACGTGCTGGCCGCCGTCGAGACCCACCGGGACTTCCTCGCCGCGGAGACCCTCGCCCTGGACATCTCCCTGGCTGCCGGTGAGGAGCTCCAGATCCACCTCGCCCGGACGTGACGAAGTGGGCGGCCCCGTGCGCGCGGGGCCGCCTTCGCATGCTGGAACCTCAGGCGGTGGCGGGGGCGACGCGGTTGCGGGTGGCCCAGTTGACGGCGGGACCGATGGCGAGGCTGGCCAGCACGAAGACGCCGCCGAGCAGCAGCCAGCCGGGGGTGCCCCACTGGATCAGCAGGAACACCAGCACGGTCGGCGCGACCATCACCGACGCTGCGTAGCCGGTGAAGAAGAAGCCCTGGTACTGGCCCTGGCTGTCGGCGGGGGCGAGCTCGTAGCTGATGGTCCACCCGGCGGCGGAGACGACCATCTCGCCCCAGACGTGCACGGCCCCGGCGGCGACCAGCACGATGCCGGCGACCACGGCGTCCCCTGTGGACGAGGCCGCGAACAGCACGCAGGCAGCACACAGGATCAGCCCGGCGAGCCGGGAGGCGCGCACCCCGGTGGTCATGTCGTGCACCTTGGTCGCGACGCGGACCTGGAACAGCACCACGCTGATCGTGTTCACCACGAACAGCACCGTGACCATCGCGATGGGCGCGTGGGTGTGGTTGATGATCCACAGCGGCACGATCACCTCCAGCAGCACGGTGTGCAGTGAGAGCAGGCCGCTCAGCGCGGTGAACACGGCGAACGGGGCGTCCCGGAGCACCGCGAGCTTCGGGGCACCGGCTGGCTTTGGTGGAGCTGGCGGCACGGATGGCAGCCCGCGCAGCACAAGAGCCGAGGCGAAGAAGCTCAACGCGTCCAGCACGAGCACGGTGGAGAAGGCCCACGTGGTGCCGATCTGCAAGGCCACGCCGGCCAGCAGCGCGCCGACCGCGACGCCGAGGTTGTTCACGGACCGGATCACGGCCCGCGTCCGCACCAGCTGATCGCCCTCCAGCAGCCCGGCGATCAGCGCCTGCAGGGCCGCCCGCGATCCGCGTTCGGACACCACGAACACCGAGGCGATCAGCACGAACGCCGGGAAGCCGCGCACCAGCAGGTAACCGGCGGCGGCCACACCGTTCAGGGCCACCAGTGCGGCGGCGACCTCACGCGGCCCGCGCCGGTCGGCCAGGTGCCCGAGCGGCACACCGGCCAGCAGCCCGACCGCGCCAGCGATGGTCAGGCCCAGCGCGAGCGTGGTCGGCGTGAGCCCGCCGACCTGGGTGAAGTACAGAGCCGAGCAGGTCATGAACGCGCCGTTGCCAGCGGTCATCAGCAGGCTGGCCAGCGCCAGCCGCCGCGGCGGCCCAGGCGGCACTGGAAATCGTTTCAGCATACCTCGGAAGGTAGCAGAGTCCGGTAATTGACCGGTCATTCCCGCACAATTCCGTCGGCGACCAAAGAATTACCGTTCCTGGTGATGGCCATGGTTATCGTGGATAGTGTTGTGCTGATCTGATTCGGCGAGGAGTATCCGGCTATGGGGTATCCGAATGACGGCTCGGACGGCGTGCCGGCGCGGCCGCATTTCCCCGACATCGAGCTCGAGGTGCTCGACCACTGGCGGGCCGGGGACGTGTTCGCGAAGTCGGTTCGGCCGCGCGAGCAGGCGACCGGCGAATTCGTGTTCTACGACGGACCGCCGTTCGCGAACGGGCTGCCGCACTACGGCCACCTGCTGGCCGGTTACGCCAAGGACGTGGTGCCGCGCTACCAGACCATGCGCGGCAAGCGGGTGGAGCGCCGGTTCGGCTGGACCACCCACGGCCTGCCTGCCGAGCTGGACGCCGAACGGCAGTTGGGCATCACCACCAAGTCCGACATCGAGCGGATGGGCATCAAGGAGTTCAACGAGGTCTGCCGCGGCACGGTGATGCGCTACACCGAGCAGTGGCGCGCCTACGTGAACCGGCAGGCCCGCTGGGTGGACCTGGACAACGACGTCAGGACGCACGACATCACCTACACCGAGAGCGTGCTGTGGGCGTTCAAGACCCTGTGGGACAAGGGACTCATCTACCAGGGGCACTCGATCGCCTGGTACTGCGCGCACTGTGAGACGCCGCTGGCCAACAACGAGAGCAACGGCCGGATGTACGGCGGCGACACGCTCCGCGACGTCCAAGGCACCGCGGTCGTGGTCACCGTGCGGCTGGACACCGGTGAGTTGCTCCGGGTCGCGGCCGAGCACCCGTGGGCGCTGCCCGGCATGGTCGCCGTGGCCGTCCACCCCGAAGGCGAGTACGAGCTGGGATCCGGCCGGAAGGTGACCGGCGCCGAGCTGGCTGGCCGGAGGTTCGAGCCGCTGTTCCCGTTCGCCGAGGGACGGGCCAACAAGGTCATCGTGCAGTCCTATGTGGACGTCAGCGGTGACGCTGTCCCGGTCACGCCGTGCTTCGAGGAGCGCGACCACGCCGTCGCCGAGGCGGAGGGGCTCGGCGGGGCCTACCTGGTCGACGCCACCGGCCGGTACACCGAGGACGCCCCGCCGGTGGCCGGTCGCACGGTGCTGGAGTCCGCGGCGATCGTGCTCGACCTGCTCGCCGAGTCCGGCGCGCTGGTGTCCAGCCGGCCGTTCACCGACTCCCGTCCGCACTGCTGGCGGTGCGACTCCACCCTTGTGCAGCAGGCGATCCCGTCCTGGTTCCTCCGGGTGACCCGGATCCGGGACCGGATGCTGGAGCTGAACAAGCAGGTCACCTGGCGGCCGGAGCACATCAAGGACGGCAAGTACGGCAAGTGGGTCGGCGGGGCCCGCGACTGGAACATCTCCCGCAGCCGGTACTGGGGCGCGCCGATCCCCGTGTGGCGCTCCGACGACCCGGCCTGTCCGCGCACCGACGTCTACGGCTCGCTGGACGAGATCGAACGCGACTTCGGTGTGCGCCCAGACGACCTGCACCGCCCCTACATCGACGAGCTGACCCGGCCCAACCCCGACGACCCGACCGGCAAGTCCACCATGCGCCGGGTGCCGGACGTGCTGGACTGCTGGTTCGAGACCGGCGCCGTGCCCTACGCCTCGGTGCACTACCCGTTCGAGAACGCCGAGTGGTTCGAGGCGAACTCGCCTGGCCAGTTCGTGGTGGAGCACGAGGCCCAGACCCGCGGCTGGTTCTACAGCATGAACGTGCTGTCCACGGCCCTGTTCGACCGGCCGGCGTTCACCGACTGCACGGTGCTCGGCGTGGTGCTGGGCAACGACGGGCAGTCGATGTCCCGGGCCAAGGGCAACTACCTGGACGTCAACGACCTGTTCGATCGGGACGGCGCGGACGCGATGCGCTGGTTCCTGATGAGCTCCCCGCTGCTGCGCGCGATCGAGGTGGAGGTCACCGAGGAGGGCAGCCGGACCGCGCTGCGCCAGGTGGTGCTGCCGCTGTGGAACACGTGGTCGTTCCTGGTGCTGTACGCGGGCGAGGAGGACGGCCGCACCCGCACCGACCCGAGCCACCAGCTCGACCGGTACCTGCTGGCCAAGACGCGGGACCTGATCGAGGAGACCGGCCGGGCGCTGGACGAGTTCGACATGTCGCGGGCGTGCTCGCTGCTGCACAGCCACCTCGACATGGTCACCAACTTCTACATCCGGTCCTCCCGGCAGCGGTTCGCGGCCGGCGACCGGGAGGCCGTCGACACCCTGCACACCGCGCTGGAGGTGCTCTGTCGGCTGCTCGCCCCGCTGCTGCCGATGATCAGCGAGAAGGTCTGGCGTGGCCTCACCGGCGGGCTGTCGGTGCACCTGACCGACTGGCCGTCCCCGGAGGAACTGCCCGCCGATCCCGAGCTGGTTCGGGTGGTGGACCGGGTGCGTCTGGTGCTGTCCACGGCGTTGTCGCAGCGCAAGAGCCACAACCTCCGGCTGCGGCAACCGTTGGCACGCCTGCTGGTGGTCGCCGCCGACGCCGGGGAGATGGCCCCGTACGCGGAGCTGTTGCGGGACCAGGACAACGTCAAGGCGGTGGAGTTCAGCGCGGACATCGCCGCGTACGGCCGGGCGCAGCTGGTCGTCAACGCGCGGCAGGCCGGGCCCCGTCTTGGCGCGCGTGTGCAGCAGGTGATCCGGGCGGCTGCCGCGGGGGACTGGGCCAAGGACGAGTCCGGCACGGTGCTCGCGGCGGGCATCGCGCTGGAGCCCGGTGAGTACGAGGAGCGGGTGGTCGCCGACGGCGCGGACGCGGTGACCGCGTTGCCGGATGGCACCGGATTGTTGGTGCTGGACACCGATGTCACCAAGCAACTCGCCGACGAGGGGTTCGCCCGCGACCTGGTTCGGGTCGTGCGGCAGGCCCGCAAGGCCGCCGGTTTCGACGTGGGCGAGCCAGCTTCGCTGATGGTTGAGCTGGACGGCGAGCACTTGGCGCGGATGCGTGCGCACCGCGACCTGGTGCTGGCCGAGACCTCCGTGGAACGGCTGGAGTTCGGCCCGGTGCCGGACGGCTTCGCTGGCCGGATCGGCGACGGCGCTGCCGTCCGGGTCGGCCTCACCAAGGTCGGGAGCGCGACCTGACCCGGCTGGAGGTGCTCGTCGGCGAGCGGGCGGCGCGGACGCCGGACGCGATCGCGGTGGTGGACGGGGACCGCGCGGTGACCTACCGCGAGCACGGCCTCGCCGCCAACCGCACGGCGGACGCGCCGCCACCGGCTGTTGGCGGCCAGGTTTGCCTTACCTGGTCACGGTATTCGGCCGCGCCTGCCGACGCGGGTCGTGTCTTGAAAGTGCCGTTCAGGACACTGGATGTCCTGAACGGCACTTTCAAGACAACGCAGCCTCGGCCCGGACCGGATACCAGGTCAACGATGCGCGCCGCCACCGGCTGATCTAGGGGCGGCGGTGCGGGTACTTTGCTGTTCCGGCAACAATTGTTGTCCCGGTGCTGGGAGCGAGTGCACTCTCGCGGCGGAGGGATGGTGAACGCAGGTATCAAGGAGTCCCACGATCCGATCATGAACACGGGAAGGGAAAGTGCCCCGATGGCTGAACATCGCCACCAGCTCACCGAAGACGAAGCGGCCGCCATGTTCGAGCCGTCGGGCTGGGACGAGAGGTACGCCGGCCAGGACAAGTTCTGGAGCGGAAACCCGAACCCGCAGCTCGTCGCCGAGGTGGCCGGACTGACCCCCGGTAGCGCACTCGACGTCGGCTGCGGTGAGGGCGGTGACGTGATCTGGCTGGCCCGCCAAGGCTGGCGGGTCACCGGCGCGGACTTCTCCGTCAACGGCCTGGCACGTGCCGCCTGGCACACCGAGAAGGCCGGCATCGCCGATCGGGTTGACTGGTGGCGGGTCGATGCGCGGTCCTTCGCGGCGGCCGGTCGGTCATACGACCTGGTGACCAGCCACTACCTGCACGCACCGGACGGCGGGATGGTGGACGTGACTCGCCGACTGGCCACCGCCGTCACGCCCGGGGGACATCTGCTCGTGGTTGGCCACGCACCGTCCGAGGAGTTCACCCAGTTGGCCGCGAGCCAGCGCAGGGCCATGTTCCTCGCCGAAGACTTGCTGCCCGGGCTGCCGGAGGACTTCGAAGCTCTCGTGGTCGAACAGCGGCCACGGAAGCTGACCCGTGACGGAACTACTGTCAACGCTCACGACTCCACGCTGCTTGCTCGCCGTCGACCCTGATCCAGGCCGTTCTCTGCGGACCACCTCGCTGACCAGGCGTTGAGGGCAGCGAGGTGGATTTCGGTGCGGCGGCGCCAGCCCCTGGCCGGTTCTGGGCCTACACGTGTTCGGTGAACATGTCGATCAGGCTTTGGGGGACGTTGTCGCCGAACAAACTCTCGATGAGGCGGGTGCCTTCGATGGCGGCTTCGCTGCTGCGGGAGAACATGGCCTGCTCGTATTCGGTGAGGGCGGTCTCGAGGTCGTCGGGGTGTGCGGCGAGGGCTTGGCCGAGTTCGGCGCCGTCGAGCATGGCGAGGTTGGCGCCTTCGCCGTTGGGTGCCGTGAGGTGGGCGGCATCGCCGACCAGGGTCACTCCCGGCACTCGATCCCACCGGTGCCCGATCGGCAGGGCGTAGTGCGGGCGCAGGACCGGCGCGGTGTCGCCGTCGGTGATCAGCGCGGTGAGTTCCGGTGCCCAGCCGTCGAATTCCTGTGCGATTCGTGCGGTGGCCGCGGCGGCGTCGGTGAAGTCGATGGCGGCGAACCAGTCCTGTGACCTGGTGAGCATCACGTAGGTGTGCAGGGTGTCGCCGCTTTCCCGGTGGGCGTTGATTCCCTTGTCCCGCGCGGGGGCGATCAGTGACCCGCCGCCGACCGCTTTCGCGGTGGCGGGGTGGCGGGTGTCGGCCTCGAACAGGTAGGTCTCGACGAACAACGTGCCTGCGTACTCGGGCGTGGCCTCGGACAACAGCGGCCGGACCTTCGACCACGCGCCGTCCGCGCCGACCAGCAGGCTCGTGACGACGGTGCTGCCGTCGGCGAAGCTCACCTCGTGGCGGCCTTCGCCGAGGGCACGGGTGCTGCTGACCTTGTGCCCCCACCGGACGGTGCCGGCCGGGAGCGAGTCGAGCAGGAGCTGTCGCAGTTCGCCGCGCTGCACCTCGGGGCGTCCACCCGTGCCGTCGTCGGCCTTGTCGAACAGAACGGTGCCGTCCGGGTCCAGGATCCGCATTTGCTGGCGGCCTTCCAGGATCAGGCCGCGGAACTCGTCCATCAGGTCCGCCGCCTTGACGGCGAGCTGCCCGTTGTAGTCGTGGATGTCGAGCATCCCGCCCTGTGCTCGTGCCATCGGTGAGGACTCCGCCTCGTAGACCGTGGCCGGGATGCCGTGGACGTGCAGGACGCGGGCGAGCGTCAGTCCGCCGAGTCCGGCGCCAATGATCGTGACGGGAGTGTGCATGGTGGCTCCTTCGGGATCGAGGCCGCCCGGTGAGGTTCGGCCGGCCTCTCTGGTGCGTCGTTCCAATGTTGGAACAGTGCTCCATGTTGGAACTGCGCTCCAAACCTGTCAAGATGGCAGCATGGCTACCCGGACCCGCCAGTCACAGCGGCGCACAGAGGCGCTCTCCCGTGAGCGCATCGTCGAGGCTGCCGTCGAACTGCTCGACGCGGCCGGTGCGGGCGGGCTGACAGTCCGGGCGCTGACCGAGCGCCTCACCACCGGGCCCGGGGCGATCTACTGGCACGTGGGGAACAGGGGTGAGCTGCTCGACGCCGCGACCGACGCCGTCGTCGCCGCCGCTCTGGCCACCGAGTCCGCCGAGGCTCCGGACACGCCCCAGGACGAGATCCGCGCCGTCGCGCTCGGCCTGTTCGACGCGATCACCGAACACCCGTGGCTCGCCACGCAGCTCGCCATGCAGCTGTCCCGCAGCCCTCTGGGGTCGGTGACGCCGCGGATCTTCGAAAGCATCGGTCAGCAGGTCCGCGCGCTGGGCGTGCCCGAGCGCAACTGGTTCACCGCGACCTCGGCGCTGGTGCACTACATCCTTGGCGCCGCAGGCCAGAACGCCGCGAACGCCCGCGTTCTCGGGCCCGACGTGGACCGCGCCGAGTTCCTCGCCGCCGCGTCGAGGGCATGGGAGGAGCTCGACCCCGAGGACTACCCGTTCACCCGGGCCGTCGCGGACCAGGTGCGCGAGCACGACGACCGCGAGCAGTTCCTCGCCGGGATCGATTTCGTCCTCACCGGCATCACCACTCTCCACCCGCCCACCGGACCGCAGTAGAGGTCACCCGGTCAGTACGAGGCAGCGGCCACGTCGAGCCTTCTCACCCGGCTTCTGGTGCGCCGCAGGAGAAGTCGTACCCGGTGAAGTCGGCGACCGGGACGTATCCGATTCGCTGGTAGAGGGCGTTGCTGGTGGGATTGGCGGGGTCGGTGAACAGCACGACCTCGGTCGCGCCCGCGGCCAGCGCGGCCCGGCTCACCTCGACCGTCACGGCGCCCGCGTAGCCGCGACCCCGCAGGCGGGCCGGGGTGTAGACGGGGTCCACCCGGACCATGCCGCCGACCATCGAGGTCGAGCCCGCCAGGGAGACGGGAGTGCCGTCCGGGGTCTCCCAGAACGTGAAGTGCTTGTCGGCGAAGCGCGAGCCGGCCCAGGAGTCGGCGTCCAGGGAGGGGGCCTCGCCGACGTCGGCGGCGAACTCACCGCACCAGCGGATGAGGTCGTCCTGGTCCCGCGCGTCCAGGACTCGGCCCCGGCCCGCTGGGCGCGGCTCCGGCGGGGTGAGCGTGCCGAGACGGTAGAGGCGGCCCCGCCAGCTGGGTACCGGCGCCGCGCCTGTTCGCCGCTGCCATGCCTCGGCGAAAACGGTGGCGGTGTCGTGGTCCGCGGTAACGCCGGAGAGGGAGTGGCCGAGGTCAGCCAGGCGGGCGGCGAGGGTGTCAGCCTGCTCGGCGGACAGGGGAGTGAGGGTCAGGCGGTGGGACGGACGGCGGTAGAAACTGGCGCGGACCTCGCCCCCTGACTCCAGCCAGCCGAAGACGGTGGCCTCGGCGCCGTGCGTCCGCAGCTTCTCGGTCACCGTCAGCGGCGTGGTGTGCAGGGCGGGGCGCGAACGCAGGAAATCTCCGGCTCCGGCAAGAAACTCGTCGACGTCTTCGGTGAGGTGCCAGTCATCCGAGCGCATGCTGCATGATCCCTGATCTACCCGACCCGGGGAAGCACTCGCCCAGAGAGCGGGACTGCCGTGCTCGCTGGCGATCTGCTCAGCTGGCGGGCTCGTCGAGCATGCCCGGACCGAACACCTCATACCGGATCCGTTCGGCAGGCAGCCCACGCCTCAGCAAGCCGTCGCGGACGTGCCGCATGAACGGCAGCGGCCCGCACAGATAGGCAGTTGCCCGCTCCGGCAAGGGAATCGCGTCGACCTCGAGCAGGCCGGTGCGCGCCGGGCCGTCGGCGCCGGTCTCGTACCAGGTCTGCTGGCGGAAGCTGCGCAGCGCACCCGTCAGGTGGGCCACCTCGGCCCGCAACGCGTGCCGCTGCGGTGACCGGTCGGCGTGTGCGGCGACCACCTCGCGGGTGGGCTGGCTACGGGCGATCTGGTCGAGCATTGACACCATCGGGGTGATGCCGATCCCGGCGCTGACCAGCACCACCGGGTCATCACCGCCAACCAGGGTGTTCTCGCCCGCCGGCGGGCCCAGCAGCACGACATCGTCGTTGTCCACCCGTTCGTGCAGCCAGGTGGACACAGCACCGCTCGGCGCGTTGCCGGTGCCGCGGACCCGGCGGACGGTAACGCGCAGCGCGCCGCGACCGGGTCCCTGTGACAGCGAGTACTGGCGGATCTGCCGTCGGCCGCCGGGCAGGTCGACCGCGAGGGAAATGTACTGGCCCGGCAGGAAGTCGGGTACCGTGCCGCCGTCATCGGGAACGAAGGTGAACGACACGGCGTCGACGGCCTCGTCCTGGCGCTTGGTCACCCGCCAGCGCCGCCACACCCCAGAAGAATCCACCCCGCTGCGCTCGTACAGGCGCGCCTCGGCGGCGATCAGCTGACAGGCCAGCAGCCAGTACGCTTCCTGCCACGCGGCGACGACCTCGTGGGTCACCGCAGCGCCAAGCACCTTGCGCACGGCGTTGAGCAGGTAGTGCCCCACCAGTGGGTACTGCTCGGCCCGGATGCCCAAGGACACGTGCTTGTGCGAGATGCGCTGGCAGAACGGGGCGAACTCGGAACTGCTCTGATCGAGCAGGCTCTCGGCGAACCTGACCACTGCCGAGGCCAGCGCGAGCCGTTGCCGGCCACTGGCCTGGTTACCCTGGTTGAACACGTCCAGTAGCTCGGGATGGGCGGCGAACATCGAGGAGTAGAACTCCGTGGTGATCTCCACGGCGTGCTCCCGGACCGCGGGCAGCGTCGAGCGCAGCACCTTCGCCGAGGCGGCTGACAGCGCAGGGTTCTCCCTGGCAGGGGGGAGGGGAATGGTTGTGCTCACGCCCTTCAGCTTCGGCCCCGCCGCCCATCGCGACCAGGGGATCATGGCGGCACGGGTCCAGGACCTACGTCCCGGCCCGGCAGGACACCAGACCAGTCGACGGCACCCCGCCCCGGATCGCCACAGGGCGGCTGGCCTGCCCGATCTCGGACGAGGCGGAGTTCGGTGACGCGGTGGACCTCGGTGCTCATCCGATTCGCAGGGTCGCGCCGGTCATAGTCGTGTAGAGCGGGTCTTCGGTGAACTCCGGGCCGGTCTCCTCGCCCACGTACAGGTCGATGTGCTTCGGGCCGCCCAGCCCGGGGGTGAAGGCGTCGGTGATGGTCCACGTGGCCGCGCTCAGCCGGGCGCACACGGCCGCGGTGGCGCCCCGGCCGCACCTGGTGAGCCGGACCCGTGTCCCCTGGGGGAGGTCGTCGGCCGCCGCGCTGCGGAACGGCCGCAGCACGTTGCCGTTGGCGTCCCGCGGTGCGCTGTCCAGCCAGAACCCGTTGTCCGAGGACCAGTTCAGGTACTGGCCGTCCGCGGTGCGCCCGGTGCCCTCGTCCTGCACGGCGTCCACGAAGTCGGCCGGGAAGCTGCTCAGGCCGTCCAGCGGTCGTGGCGGTCCGTGGTGGTACGCGGCAACGGCCGTGTAGTACACGGTGACCAGCCAGCCGCCGGACTCGTTGGCCGCCGCACAGACCGTCACGAGCAGGATCGCGGCGAGCAGGAGTTGGGGTGGCCTCGTGCGCCAGCCCGCCCCGGACCGCCTCATCCGGCAGCCACCGCGGCGGCCGTGGTGAAGGCGTAGCCCATGCCCCGCAGACCGGTGACGAGCTGCTGGGCAGCGTGGACCTGGGCGGCAACGGCCAGTTCGTCCGGCTCACCGACCTGATGCGGTTCGGCGACAGCCCGTGGTCCTGCTGCCTGGTCGAGGACCTGGGACTGCGCCTGCACCTGGCCGGGGCGCGGGTCCGGTACGCGACCAACGCCGTGATCACCCAACAGGCGGTCGTCGACCCGAGTCGGCTGGGGCGCCAACGAACCCGTTGGGGCCAAGGGAACCTGCAGTGCCTGCGTTACCTGCCGCGACTGGTCCGGTCGGCCAACGTGCGGGTGCCTGCGCTGCTCGACTTCGCGTACTACCTGCTCGCGCCCTGGCTGGTGGTGCCGCTCGCGGTGCTGGTCGCCGTGCTGCTCGGCACCACTGTGGACGGTTGGTTGACCGGGAACACCTTTGGTGGCCGGGTTTCCAGCTGGTCCGACTCGCCGATGGCGGTGGCACTGTGGTTGACCGCACTGATGTCGCCCGGGGTGTTGTGGGGTGTGGTGCACCGGTTCCGGTTGCGTGACGAGCCGCTGTGGCGAACCGTGCTGGTCGGCCTGGTGTACCCCGGGTTGCTGTTGCTGGGGGCGCTGGCCTCGGCGAAGGCGCTGGGGCGGCACCTGGCCTGGCGCGACTCGTGGAGCAAGACCGAGCGCCTCGCGGAGGATCAGGGCTGGAACCCAGCCCACCTCCCACGGGTTCGGCTGCCCGGATCGCAGCTGTGTCTTCGCTGTCGATGCCGGTCGAGCCGTGGTCGGTGAACACCGAGCGCCGGTTCCTGTGCTCGCCGCCCTCCGGCAGGGGGCCTGTGCACAGGCGGGGGTGGCCACGGCGCCCAGTCGGCCCCGTAGGGGCTTGATCTGGCTACAACGGCTGCCTGGTGACCGGAACCGGTCCCCTGACAGGAGACGGCTCCGCGCCAGACGTGCCCTCTTTGGGTTCGCGATGAGCTTCACTGACTCCCTACTCGTCGGCGTACGGCGCTCGTGCTGCTGGACTCGGTGGATTGCCGGCTCATCGCAGAAGAGGGTGTAGTCGGGGTCTGTCGGTTTCGAGGTTGCCTGCACGGATTTTCATGCTCGGCTGCACTCCTGTCCGGGCGCGGCGAGACGTGCGCCGGGGAACGAGCTATGCACCGTCGTTGCCATCGCGCAGGGAATGGATCATGCTCTGTAGGATCCGGAACGCGCCTGCCTGCTCGGTCTCGGTCATGCCGGCCAGCATTCTGACCTCGACGGACCGGACCGCTACGGTCGCCTTCTCCAGGCTCCGTCGGCCGCGAGGCGTGAGCCGCGTGGGAAGAACCTTCCCGACGGGTGCCTCCGCAGGCCTGGTCACGTGGCCCTCTCGTTCCAGGGCCTGGAGCAGGACGTTCATCGTCTGCCGTGTCACGAACGCGCCCCGCGCGAGCTCGGAGTTCGACAAGCCCGGTCGTTGCGCCAGCAGCTCGAGGCAGGAGTAGTGCGTCACGCTCATCCCGAGCGGCCGCAGCACCTCCTCCATGGCTGCGCGCAGGACGCTCGACGCCTCTTTCAGCAGGTAGCCCAGTGACGTCTTCAGGTCGACGCCGACACCGTCTTGACTCATGTCAGAATTCTGACATAGGTTGACCCGTGTCAGAAGACTGACATGAAAAGAAGGAGCATCATCATGCCCGCCACCGGCCCCGACTTCATCTCGCTCCAAGCCCGCGACCTCGACGCTTCGCGGGCGTTCTACGAGCACTACCTCGGCCTCGTCCGCTCGCAGGCCGGACCTCCGCACGCCGTCGTGTTCGAGACGAAGCCGATCGCGTTCGCGCTCCGCGACGTCGTTCCCGGCACCGACCTCGCATCCGTTGCCCAGCCCGGCATCGGTGCCGCGATCTGGCTCCACGCCACAGACGTCCAGGCCATTCACGATGCTCTGGTCGCCGACGGTCACACCATCGTCTCCGCACCGATCGACGGCCCCTTCGGTCGGACATTCACCTTCGCCGACCCCGACGGCTACCAGGTCACTCTCCACGACCGCGCCTGATAGGCCAAGCGCCACCGGACGATCACCGGCCCCCGCAGACCGCGGTTGCGCCCGAGACTCGAGAATCCGGGCGACGTTTGCTTACCCCGGGGTGATCACCTGTCCGGCTCTTCACACTTGGGGTGGACGGAGTGTGACGTCGGGCCGGGCGGTCGTGGTTCAGTGACGGCACCGGGCCGGCGCGGCTGCTGGACAGGGTCGAGGGCCGTTCCAAGCAGGGGGTCAGGACCTGGCTGGCCGAACGACCCACGGCTTGGCGTGACAGGGTCGAGGTCGTTGCGGTGGACGGGTTTACCGGCTTCAAGACCGCCACCGCCGAAGAGCTCCCTGACGCGGTCGCGGTTATGGACCCCTTCCACGTCGTGCGGCTGGCCGGTGAGGCGCTCGACCAGTGCTGGCGCCGGATCCAGCAGGGCATCCATGGCCACCGCGGCCGCAAGGACGACCCGCTCCACCGGGCACGGCGGACCCGGCACACCGGCGCCGACCTACTCACCGACAAGCACAAGGACCGCCCCGCCGACCTGTTCGACGCCGAGAGCCACGGCGACACGCACGTCGAAGTCGAGGCGACCTGGGGGATCCACCAACAGATGATCGCCGCCTACCGCGAACCTGACCGCAAGCTTGGCAAGGAGGTGATGGAGAAGCTGATCGACTCCCTCAGCGCCGGCGTCCCGGCTGCCCTCACCGAGCTCGTCACGCTCGGCCGGACACTGAACAAGTGCGCCGACGACGTGCTCGCCCACCTCGACCACCCCGGCACCAGCAATGGACCCACCGAAGCGATCAACGGACGACTCGAACACCTACGCGGCTCCGCTCTCGGCTTCCGCAACCTCACCAACTACTCGCCAGATCCCTGCTCGAGACCGGCGGCTTCAGGCCGCGACCACACCCTCGTCTGCGAAGAGCCGGATTACCCGGAAGAGGTTTACCCCGGAGATCGTGTGCTCTTTTCGGTGCGCCATTGGCTGGGGCTGCAACCGAATCGTTCCCGGAACCAGCGAGAGAAATTGCTCGACGAGGAGAAGGAGAGAAGAGCGGCAACCTCGGTCAGGGAGTAACGTCGGCTGCCCACCATCTGCTCGGCCAGTTCGGCCCGTACCGAGTTCAACACCGACGAGAACGTCTCGTTCTCGTCGGCGAGGTGCCGGTGGACGGTTCTACGGTCGACGCCGAGGCTACGGGCTATCTGCTCGACGGAGCATCGGCCGGTTGGCAGCAGAAGCTCGACGAGTCCCCGGACCCGATCCAGGGTCGTCGTTTCTTCTGGGAATCCGAGGGAGTCGAGGAACTGTCGGGCATAGGTGCGCAACTGTGGGTCCGACGTCTTGTTCGGTGTATCGAGATCGGTCTCGTAGAAAACGATCCCGTTGAATTCTCGCTCGAACGTGAGTGTGGGGCCGAAAAACTTTCGATGGGTGCTCGGGTCCGCCGGTGCCGGGTGTGTGAAGCAGACGGTGAGCGGCTGCCACCGGGTGCCGAGGAAGTCGCGCAACAGCCGGTGGAGTGTGCCCACCGCGAGCTCGCTCGCTTGCCTGGTTTCCGCGGGTTCGCCGAATTCGAAACCAATGCGCACGGTTGTCAGCCCGTTTGTGACTGACATGTGTATTCGCAGGGCCTCGTTGTACATGTTTCCGTGGCGGATCAACGTTCTGAGGGCGCCGCGGAGATCCGGCTCCTCGCGGATGACCAGGCTCAGGGGACCGAGGTTGGCCAATCGTCGACGTTCGGCCAGTTTCAGGCCGAAGTCCTGGCACCCGGATGTCACCGCCGACCGCTCGAGGAGCCTGGCGATCGCCACGGCGGGAATCCAGCGATCCGGAAGGACCAGGCTGGCAGGGTCGAGGCCGACTCCTCTCATCAGTCGTGCGGGGTCGATGCCGACCGATTGACTGACCTCGACGTAGCTGTTCAACGCGGCGTAGCGGGCGAGGGCTTTCATGACCATGTCCCGGATTGAATATTCTGCTGTCACCTCAGGATAAGCATCGGAGGTCGACGCTGCCTACTGTCTGTGCTGTACGTGGCTGATAAGCGTCACCCGAGGAAGATCCGAGGAGAACGCCGTGGCAAACGCGGTTCGCTGCTACGAGACCGGTGGCCCGGAGGTCATGCGGTGGGAAGCCGTCGAGGTCGGCGAACCAGGTCCGGGCCAGGTCCGGGTCCGCCACGAGGCGGTCGGGCTGAACTTCGCCGACACGTACTTCCGCTCCGGTCTCTACCCGGTCGAGTTGCCCGCGGGCATGGGCGTGGCAGCGGCCGGCGTGGTCGAGGCCGTGGGACCAGGGGTGACGCATGTGCGGGAGGGCGATCGCGTCACCTACACCGGCAGCCCACTCGGGGCGTACAGCACCGAGCGCGTGATGCCCGCCGCGCCATTGATCGCGCTACCGGACGCGATCGCGTTCGACACCGCCGCCGCGATGACCATGCGCGGTCTCACCGCGGCATACCTGCTCCGCCGGATCCACCCGCTGAAGCTGGGGGACACCGTTCTGCTGCACGCGGCCGCTGGCGGCGTCGGCCTGATTTTCACGCAGTGGGCGAAACTCCTGGGTATCACGGTGATCGGCACGGTGTCGACGGAGGAGAAGGCCGAGATAGCGCGTGCCCACGGGTGCGACCACGTGGTGATCTATCCACGCGAGGACGTGGCCGGACGGGTCCGGGAACTCACCGGTGGTGCCGGTGTGCCGGTCGTGTTCGACAGCATCGGCCGGTCAACCTTCTCGGCTTCCCTCGACTCTCTTGCCCGGCGCGGGCTGCTGGTGTGCTTCGGGACCGCGTCGGGGCTCGTCCCGCCGATCGACGCCATGCAGCTCGCCGTCAAGGGCTCGCTGTTCGTCACCCGCCCGGCCCTCGCCGACTACATCGCCGACCCCGCGGAGCGCGCTGAACTGGCGGGAGAGCTCTTCGACCATGTCGGGTCGGGCCGGATCAAGATCGGCATCAATCAGCGTTATGCCCTGGCTGATGCTGTGCGGGCTCATCGCGACCTGGAGGCGGGCGCCAGCATCGGCTCCTCCGTCTTCTCGCTCTGACCCGCCACACGGAACCCAACCCGGAGGATGGTCATGACCAATACCGCTGAGTCGGTGGACTCGATGCCCTTCAGGTCGTCAACGATCAGGTTCGAGCCGCTCACCTGCACTATCGGTGCCGAACTGTTCGGCGTGAACCTCGGCGAGGTCGCCCGGGACGACGTGCTGTTCGCCGAACTGAAGGCGCTGCTGCTCAAGTACAAGGTCCTGTTCCTGCGCGACCAGGACATCAGCCGCGCCGAACACGTGGCATTCGCCCGGCGTTTCGGCGAGCTCGAAGACCACCCGGTGGCCAGCAGCGATCCGGATCATCCGGGCCTGGTCCGGATTTACAAGGATCTCGACAGCCCCGCCGAGCACTACGAGAACGCCTATCACTGTGACGCCACCTGGCGGGAGAAGCCGCCGATGGGGTGTGTGCTGCGCTGTGTGGAGACGCCGAGGATCGGTGGCGACACCATCTGGGTGAACATGGTCGAGGCGTACGTGAAGCTGCCAGAGGACATCAAGGCACGGATCGAGGGGCTGCGCGCCAGCCACAGCATCAGGGCCACATTCGGCGCGGCGCTGCCGACGGAACAACGCAACCGGTTGAAGGAATGCTTCCCCGACGCGGAGCACCCGGTCGTGCGCACCCACCCGGAAACCGGGGAAAAGGTCCTCTTCGTCAACGGGTACGCCACGCATCTAGTCAACTTCCACACCCCGAAGAACATCCGCTGTGGCATCGACTACGCCCCTGGCAGCAGTAACCTGCTCAACTACCTGATCAGTCAGGCTTCGATCCCGGAGTACCAGGTCCGCTGGCGGTGGACCCGCAACAGTGTCGCGATCTGGGACAACAGGTCCACGCAGCACTACGCGGTCCAGGACTACTGGCCTGCGGTCCGCAAGATGGAGCGGGCCGGAATCATGGGTGACCGGCCGTTCTGACTCCTCCGGCTCAATCCTTTCCTCTCGATCGGAGAAAGCCATGAACTTCCTCGACGACTCGCTGTTCCCTGAGAACCAGGAGAAGCTGGTCATCACGGCGGCTCCCTATGGACCGGAATGGGAACCGGCCGACTTCCCCGAAGACCTGCCGCTGACCATGGACGAGCACGTCCAGCAGGCTGTCGACTGCTACAACGCGGGCGCCACGGTGCTGCACATCCACGTCCGGGAGCTTGATGGCAAGGGCTCCAAACGACTGGTGCGGTTCAACGAGCTGCTCGGCCGGCTGCGTGCGGCCGTCCCCGAGATGGTCCTGCAGGTCGGCGGCTCGATCTCCTTCGCACCGGAAGGCGAAGGGGCGGACGCCAAGTGGCTCAGCGACGAGGCCCGCCACCTGCTGGCCGCGCTGGATCCCGCACCGGACCAGGTGACCATCGCCATCAACACCTGCCAGATGAACATCATGGAGCTGATGACGGCGGACGACATCGCGGGCACCTCGTTCACGCGACCGGCCGTGGCGGAGGCATACCACGAGATGTTCGTACCGGCCGGTCCGGCTTGGGTCGAGGAACACCTCAGGCGGCTGCAAGCCGCGGGCATCCAGCCGCATTTCCAACTGGCCAACATCCCGCAGTTGGAAACCGTCGAGCGGCTGATCCGGCGGGGCGTCTACACCGGCCCGCTCATGCTGACGTGGGTCGGCATCGGAGGCGGGTTCGACGGCCCCAGCCCGTACAACATGATGGAGTTCATCCGCCGTGTCCCCGACGGTGCGGTGCTCACGCTGGAAACCCTCATGCGCAGTGTCCTGCCGATCAACACCATGGCGATCGCGATGGGCCTGCACGCCCGCTGCGGCAACGAGGACACGTTGTGGGGCAAGAAGGGCCAGAAGATGACTTCGGTCCAACAGGTCGAGCAGCTGGTACGCATCGCCGGCGAACTCGGCCGCGAGGTGGCCACCGGCAAGGAGGCCTTCGAGATCTACAAGATCGGCCAGCGGTACGCCGACGCCGACGAAACCCTGGCCAAGGTCGGGTTCGCGCCGAACCGTCGACCGGGGCAGGTGGGCTTCACGCACCACGCCTGACGCCACTGTCCTTCGGGGACGATCAGGGTGAAGGTTCGCGCCGAAAACGTCCAAGTCCGTCTGGAAGTTGCCATGGGACCACAAGCTGAGCCTGCCGAAGACCCTGACTCCGTGCCAGGAGGGCGAAGAACCTACCCCTGGGTCGTGTTCGGCCTGACGTTCGCACTGCTGTTGTCGGACTACATGTCACGGCAGGCCCTCAACGCGGTTTTCCCGTTCCTGAAGGAGGAGTGGGCGCTGTCCGACTCCCGGCTCGCCGCCCTCAACAGCGTCGTCGCGTTGGTGGTCGGGCTACTCACCTTTCCGCTGTCCCTGTTGGCGGATCGGTGGGGGCGAGTCAGGAGCCTGGTCCTGATGGCGACCACCTGGAGCATCGCGACCCTTCTCTGCGCCCTCGCCGCTGACTACGGCCAACTGCTTGGCGCGCGTGTCCTCACCGGGGTGGGTGAGGCGGCATACGGCAGTGTGGGCATCGCGGTGGTGCTCGGCATGTTCTCGCCCCACCATCGTGCGTCGCTCAGTGGTGCGTTCATGGCCGGTGGATCCTTCGGCTCGGTGATCGGTGTCGCGCTCGGTGGCGTCATCGCCGTGCAGCTGAGCTGGCGCTGGTCGTTCGCGGCCATGGCGATCTTCGGGCTACTCCTGGCCGTACTGTTCCGGGTGTTCGTCTCCCAGGCGAAGGTGGATCGGTACCAACGTGGCGATACGACCGCGACCGGCGGTGAAACGACAACGGGTGCTGGATATCGTGCTCCGGTCTCCAGCCTGTTCTCCGTCGCGGCGGTGAACTGCGCCTACATCGGCAGCGGCCTACAGCTGTTCGCCGCTGCGGTCCTACTGGCCTGGACGCCCAGCTTCCTCAATCGCTACTACGCCATGCCTCCGGACCGGGCCGGTGCGGTCGCCGCGGTCCTTGTGTTGGTCATCGGCGCTGGCATGATCTTCTGCGGCCTCGTCACCGACCGGCTCAGCCACGAGCGACCAACGCGCAGGTGGACTACGGCCGTCTCCTACGGTCTTCTCGCGGCGGTGCTGCTCATCGTTGGCTTCAACCTCGATGTGAGTGGGCTCCAGCTCGTTCTGGTCGGAGCAGGCGCGTTCTTCTCGGCCGGCGCGTCCGGCCCGGCGGCCGCCATGGTCGCCAACCTCACCCACGATTCCATCCGGGCCACCGGCTTCGGATCACTCACTCTGGTCAACAGCCTGCTCGGGATGGCCTTGGGGCCCTTCGTCGTCGGCGTGCTGGCCGACCGTCTTGGACTGTTGGCAGCACTGCGTCTGGCGCCGTTGGCCTATGTCGGAGCCATTGTCGCATTGCTGATCGGCAAACGCTGCTACCCCGCGGGACTGGCACGACTCGCGAAGCTGGACCAGCGTCTTTCGACCTGACCGAAGCAGTAGGGCTGGTGCTCACACGTTGTAGGTGTCTTCGAGTACCAGCCGTCCCGGTGTTGATGTTGTCCCTGAATGGGGCGTCAGCAGGTCTTGCGGACGTAACCGGACGCACCCGCCGGGGCGACGCCGTGGTCACGGCGGACGATGCTGAGCGAGCCGCCCCAGCGATCGCACGCGGTGCGCAGGCCCGCGTCGGTGTACTCGATGACGATCACGTGGTCGCCGAACGCGGGGGTGTACTCGCCACACTTGTTCTGGTCGCCGCATTCTTCTGCGACGGCGAAGTCGAGCCCGTTGGCCTGGCGCTGCCCGGCCAGTTCCGAGGTGTTCTTCTGTCCGACGGCCAGGCCCTTCTTGTGCGCGTGGGCGGACAGCACGCGAATGTAGGCTTGGGCGTCGCTGTCGGACAAAAGGCCTTTGGAGCGCGTGAAGCTGTCGTAGTTGTCCGGCTCGATCGCCTGAAAGCCCTTCGCCGCGCAGTCGTCGACCCAGACGTTCACCTTCGCCGCCACGCGCTGCCGCTTGTCCGCGCTCCGCAGGTCGAGCAGACCCTCGCCCCAATCCTCGTCCATCACGACATTGCCGTTCGCGTCGCGCAGCAGGAGGTCGCCCCACTCTCCCTCGGCGCCCGGCTGGGCCTGGAAAGCGTTGACGTAACAGATGTTGTAGAGGCCCGCGGCCGGCTGGGCAGTGTGGTCACGGCTGACCACCCGCACCTGTGATGGCGGCGTGTACGCGCCGCCGATCTGGTAGTCGAAACCGGCCGTGACCGGCGGTGCCGTAACCGTGGCATGTGGCGGTGCCGTACCCGTGGCCGCCGGCGATGCGGACGACGAGCACGCGGTGCCACCGACGAAGACGGCGACCAGGGCGGCGCTGACACGGAACTGGACACGCGAATGGGACATGAATCAAACTCCGGATGATGGTGGGCATGACCCGCCTCGGACCACGAACACGTCCTGGCGACTCAGCCTGAGCTCGCGGCGAAGACCGGAGCGGGGCCGGCGATAGGTCCTGCGCTTCTCAGGACACCTGTGCGCGCTACGCGTGGCCAGAGTCAGCCAGCACGTTGAGGACATGGTCAATTGCTGATTCGGCGTGAGCGGCCGACACCTGGAGTCGCAGTCGCGCCGCACCGCGGGGCACGACCGGGTAAGTCAGCGCGGTGACGAAGACACCCTTGCGGATCATGTTCGCGCTGAGCTCCTGCGCTGCGTGCTCGTCACCGATGACGACAGGAACGATCGGGTGTTTGCCGGGCCAGGTGGGCAGTTGCAGGGCGATGACCCCGGAGCGCAGTTGTTCGACACGTGTGCGCAGGGTGGCGAGAGGCGAGTCATGTCCTGCCAGGACATCGAGGGCGGCGTGTGCCCCGGCGACGACCGACGGTGGCGGGTTGTTGGAGAAGGTGTAGGGGCGGGACATGGACCGCAGCGTCGAGGTCAGCGCGCGTGGCCCCGCGACGAAGCCGCCGATCGCCCCGCCGAGTGCCTTTCCGAGCGTCCCGGTGATCACGTCGATCCGGCCGAGAAGCTGCTGGCTCTCAGCGGTTCCCCGGCCGTGCGGGCCGACGACTCCGTTGCCGTGTGAGTCGTCCACGACCAGCAGGGCGCCGTACTCCTCCGCCAGAGTCCGCAGGGCCCGCAGGGGAGCCTGATCGCCCTCCATGCTGAATATCCCGTCAGTGACGATGACCTTGACGGCGTCCGTCGGGACAGTGGTCAGACCGTGACGGAGGTCGTCGAGCCCGGCGTGATGGTCGTAGAGCACCAGGTGGGCTACCGCTGACCGCTGGGCACGGATGCCGTCGATGATGCTGGCGTGATTGAGGCGATCGGAGAAGACGGCCAGGGGCCGGCGGGCCTGGTTGGCGAGTACGGTCAGGGTGGCGAACACCGCCGCGTTGGCCGCCCAGCACGATGAGTGAAGAACGGCGTCCTCGCAGCCGACCCATGAGGCGAGGCGGCGTTCGAAGTCGCGGTGGAGCACGGTGGTCCCGCTGAGCGCGCGGCCGGCGGCAGTGCCCAGCCCCCAGTCGTCCAGTGCGTCGTGCGCTGCCCGGACCACGGCGGGATGCCGCGCGAGCCCGAGATAATCACAAGATGCCATGTTGATGAGCTCACGGTGACCCATCGAGATGCGGCCCGGCGCGCCGGGCCGCACGCTGAACTCCCGGTCTCCGGACTCCAGCCTCGCATCGAGGGTGCTCACCAGCGGGGGAGGAATCATCCGAAGGCCTTCGCCGCGAACATCGCGTAGACACCGGCGCACCGACGCATGGCGGCCTCGTCGATGTATTCACCTGGACCGTGGGACACGTCGAGTCGCCCGGCGCCGTACCCGAAAGCAGGGACACCCAGCTGTGCGTACCAGCGAGTCTCGAGAATTCCGGGGCACAGCTCGAAGGTCGGTGCGGTTCCTTCGATCTCGGCGACGCTGGCGGCGAGCTTCTGCGCGATGGGGTGAGCCTGGTCGACGCTTCCGGAAGGCTGACGCTGCAAGATCTCGATCGAGGCGCTGGTGCCCGACGCCTCGGCCGCGGAGTTGATGATGGTGGTCAGCCGCTCGATCTCCTCGTCGACGTCCTCCTCGGGATTGAACCGGCGGTCGATGGAGAACCAGGCGGAGCCGGGGACCGCGTTGAAGTTCACGCCGCTTCCGCTGGCTCCACCAACGACCATCATCGATCCCTTGGCGGTTTCGTCCTCCATCGGGAACGCGGTCCGCTTCTTCAGCAGTTCGCCTGCAAGCTCGTTGAGTGGGGCGGCCACGTTGATCATGTGTTGGAACGCGTTGTCGCCGAGATGAGCCTGCCCGACGTGTGCCTCGGTTCCCTTGAGCTCGACCCGCATCGTGAGGGCGCCGCGACTGGCGTGCCAGATCGTGCCGGCTGTCGGTTCTCCGGTGACCATGGCCAATGCGGAGGTGTCGATGAGGCCAGCCCGCTGTAGGTGGCCCGAGCTGGCGTCGCTCCCGGTCTCCTCGTCGCACACGAGGTGGAACACGATCGATCCGTCACCGAGCAGGCCGAGGTCGCGGGCAGCCGCCGCCCCATAAAGCATGGAGACGATCCCGCCCTTCATGTCGGCTGCGCCGCGGCCGAACAATCGTCCGTCGCGCCTCTCGGCCGTGAACTGGGACCGGCTTTGGGCGGGCACGACGTCGAAGTGGCCGTGGAAGTAGATCAATCGTGCGCCGCTGCCGACCCGACCGCGGACGACGCAGGGCTCCTCGAGCTGGTCGTGCGGGGCCAACGGAATGATCTCCGGCGCGAAACCGAAACGCTCCATGACCTCGTGCAGATACGCCGCACATCGACCGAGCCCACGGCCTGGAGGGTTCTCGGTGTCCATAGCCACAAGCTTTTCCAGCAGGGAGGCCATCTCCTCGGCGCGCGGCTCGATCCACTCATGGATACGGGTCGTGAGGTTCATTCGTCTCCTTCGACACTGACGTTGGGCGCTGGGCAAGCGTCACATATATGGTCCACTTTGGCAAGTACATGACACGCTGATGGCTCGCGCAAGCCGGCGGCAACCTCGTGCTCCGAGTGGTCGACGTAGCCATGACTGGCTGAGTGGGCCTGGAAAAGTGCAGGTCAGAAGCCTGTATCGGGGCGCGGGATCGCCTGGTGACGTTCGCGGGACGCCGACCGTTGGGGAGACGCTACGATTGGCAACCGGCACGGCTGGGTCACGGTTCGTAAACTATGAGGAACAGATGCAATCAGAGGACGACTCGTTTCCGGCGCAGATGATGGTGGATCGCATGGCCCGTGCGCTCCGCCGTCACCGCGAGCTCAACAACCTGTCCCTCGGTGACCTGAGCAAAGCCACCGGCTTGTCGAAGACGAGCCTGGCGCGGCTGGAGGCCGGTGAGGGAAATCCGTCGCTTGAGACCTTGTGGCGGCTTGGCCGAGCGCTGGGTTTGAGCGTCGGCCAACTGCTGGACGCCGCGGAAACCGGGGAAGCCACCGTCCTGCGCCATGGTGACGGACCCGTGGTCGTCTCGGGCTTCGGGATGCGCGGCCGACTGCTGCACACCGATCACAGCCGGCACCGCACGGAGATCTTCGAACTGGACCTGCCGCCGGGTTCCGAATTCAGGGGAGAAGCTCACGAAGCGGGCACCAGGGAGGCGGTGTACTGCCTGGAAGGCCAGGTCCGTTGTGGCCCTGCCGAACAGCCCTTGACGCTCGAGGTCGGTGACACCGCCTACTTCGACGGCAACAACGTGCACGTCTACGCGGCCGGTCCGGGAGGCGGTCGTGCCCTGCTGATCATGAGCTACCCCGCCTGACGGACGGCGCACGAAGGCCCGCCGGTGGCCACCAGCAGGCCTTCGTGCGCCGTGCGCGGTTACGGAGTGGGCAGTGGCAGGCCGGGGAGGTTCTGGTCCTGCGGCACGACGCCGTCCACCAGGTAGTCATCGACGACCTTGTTGACTGCCTTGTTGTCTCCCGCGTAGATGCCGTGATCGCCTTCGCCGGTGACGGTGAGCATCCGGGAGTTGCGGAAGGCGGCGTGTGCCCTCCTGGCTCCTGCGACCGGCGTGGCGGGGTCGTTCTCGGACTGGACGATCAGTACCGGCGGAACGCCCTCGCCGTTCATCACCGGCAGCGGCCGGGGCTGGTTTCTCCAGAAGGCACACAGCTGGAAAGGCATCCAGATCGAGCTGTAGAGCGTCACACCGCGGTCGATGTACTCCTGCGATCGCCGGATCAGCGAGTGGCGATCGCCCGTCCACACTCCCTCACCACACAGGGTCGTAACCAGTGTGGCCGCCATGGCGTCGGAGGCGCTGGCAGCGGTCGCCGGTACTTGCGGCGGGCCGGACGACCTCGACTTCGACAACGTGGCTTTGAGCGCCGCGCGGGCATCGACCTTGGCCTGTGCCGACGCGCGGCCATCGGTCAGCGTCCTGGCCCGGACCAGGCTGTCGGCCACCGCGGGGAATTGCTTCTTGGACTTCAGCGCACCGACGATGTAGTTGTCCAGCGCGACCGGTCCGACCTGCGCACCGTCGAGATCGACCGGGCCGCTGCCCAAGGCGGACCGGACCTTCTCGTAGGCCTGGAGGACCTCCTCACCGCTGGAGCCGAAGTGGTACTTGGCGTCGTAGCGCGCCATCCACGGCAGGAAGTCCTGCCGCCAGCGCCGCTCGACCGCAAAGGGCTGCGAGTCGAACGAGTTCTGCCAGGTGCCGGTGAACTCGGTCGAGGAGTCCAGGACGAACCGGCCGGTGCGCTGCGGGAATTGCTGGGCGTAGTGCGCACCCAGCCAGGTACCTGCGGAGTACCCGATCCAGTTGATCTTCTCCCGGCCGAGCAGAACCCGAAGCAGGTCCAGGTCCCTGACGTTCTGGAACGTGGTGATCAACGGGCCTAGGTCTCCGGCGGCCTGTCGGCAGGCCGCCGCGGCATACCTGACCGAGTCCACGATCAGATTCAGGTTGCGCGGGCTGCGGTCGAGCGGGTCCAGCTCGGCGCCGTTGCCGCCGGCCGCGCCGCCACAGGTGACGTTCGTGCTCCGGCCGGTGCCGCGGGTGTCGATGCCGATGATCTCCTGGTGCGCGCGCAACCTGCTCTGACCACGGAGCGAGGCTGGCAACGAACGGCCAGGCCCACCGGGGCCGCCGGGGTTGGTGAGCACCGACGCCGTGGTCGCGCCTGTGGATCGGAGCCTGCTGACCGCGATGGACAGGTCACGGCGTCCGTCTGGACGCTCCTAGTCTCGGGGGGTGCGGAACGTGGCGCACTCGAGGCCTTCGATGTCGGTCTCCGGCGGCAGATCGGCCAGTTCATCCTTGGCGCAGGCATGCCAGGTCATCGACTGCCCGGCATAGCGGTCTGGAATGTTCGTGGTGTTCAGCGACACGGCGGCAGGGGTTGCCAACGCCGGCGTCATCCCAGCGAGCAGCCCGCCCACTACTGCCGGAATTACCACCGCAAGGCGCGGCTTTTTCATGTATATTTCCGTTCTCGAGCTGTCAAGATAATCTGTGTCCGTGTGGCACGGCAACTCACTCAGTGCTCGTTGGGACTCGGGCTCAGATGAAGGTCCGTGCGGGGCTCCTGTGTCGCGGCCCAGCTCGCGAGCATCCGCAGGGCGTCTTCGGAGGTGGAGCCGACTTTGGCGATATAGGCCAGCATTGTGAGACCGGGGTTTACGCCGAGGTCCATGGATACGAACGTCAATGCGAGATCGCCGACGACGGGATGGTGCAGGCGCTTCGTTCCTGTGCAGTGGAACCGGACGTTGTGTGCCGCCCAGCGGGTCGCGAAGTCATCGCTGCGCGCCAGGAGTTCGCCGATCAGGCTCGAGAGCTGATGGTCATCGGGGTTGCTGCCGACGGCGGAGCGAAGAACCGCGACGGCGTCGTCGGCGGTCTTTTCCCAGTCCGTGTAGAAGCCCCTTCCACGGGGGTCGAGGAACGCGAAGCGCGCGAGGTTGGCCGGCTGCTCGGAACTGCTGAAGATGTCGGCGAACAGCGCGCGTCCGAGCTGGTTGGTCGCCAGCAGATCCATCCGGCGGTTCAGGATCGCGGCCGCGGCCCCCGGCATCGCGCCCAGCAGGAGCTGGTGAGCCGGACGGACAACCTGAGGACTCGCGCTACGTCGCACGGCGGATGTAGCGTTCGCGGCGCGCGCGAGGTCCCTCAGGTATGCGTGTTCGGCTTCGTCGAGCTGCAAGGCACGTGCGACCGAGTCCAGCACGTTCACTGACACTCCCCGGAGGTTGCCGCGTTCGAGGCGGTTGTAGTAATCGGTGCTCACACCCGCCAGCAATGCGACTTCCTCGCGACGCAGGCCTGCCACGCGGCGGTTTCCACCGTAGACCGGAAGGCCCGCGTTCTTCGGTGTGATCCTGGCGCGACGGGAGGTCAGGAAGCTACGCACCTCGTTCTCCGGTCCCATGAGCCGAGACTAGACCGGGAACAACCACTTGAAGGAGGCACTGGCATTACCCCTCAACCTCGGTCGCGTCCGCACAGCCTGCTTGGGCTATGTGCGACCTCTTGTGGCGGGACCAATCCTCGGCGGATCGGGTCGACCCTGCTCAGATCCCCATCGTGGATCCGCCATCGACCTGCCAGTTCGCGCCGCTGACGTATCGCGACAGCGGGCTCGCCAGCATCGCCACGATGCACGCGACGTCCTCAGGCGTTCCGATCCGCCCCACGTCGTTCGGCACGAAGTCGCGAAGTGCGCCCTGTTCGATCTCCTCCCATGTCTCACCCCAACCGAAGTCGTCGCGGGTCGCGCGGAACATGTTCTCCAGCGAGTCCACGCGAATAAGGCCCGCGGTGAGGATGTTCGACGTGACGCCGGTGCCCCGCAGGTGGCGCGAGAGCGAGACCGTCATGTTGAGCATCGCGGCTTTGGTCGCACCGTACTGTGGATACCCCGCAAGGGGCTGGTGGCCAGTTCCCGACCCCATCTGGATGATGCGTCCCCAGCCACGGCGCTTCATGTCGGGCAACAAGGCCTGGATCATTCGCACGGCGGAGAGAACGTTGGACTCGGTCGCACGGATCCAGTGGTCCGTGGTCTCGGTGTCCCATGAGCTGGTCTCGTAGACGCCAGCGTTGTTGACGAGGATGTCCACCGGGCCGACCTCGCGGACTTTCCGCGCGACCTGCGCTGCGCCGGCGTCGGTAGCGAGGTCGCCGGTGACGACGCGCGCGGTTCCACCCTCCGATTCGATCGAGTCGGCGACTGCCTGCGCCTTCGATTCGTCACGGCCATGAACGATCACGGCGGCTCCCTCGCGAGCGAGTGTAGTCGCTACCGCCGCTCCGATCCCTGTGCTCGATCCCGTTACGAGTGCTCGCTTGCCTTTGAGTTGCAAGTCCATCTTCCGCTGCCTTTTCGCTTCTTGGTATCCGATGAGTACTGATCGCCGACACTGCGGCGCTGTGCAAGGGCATGCGCTGACGGCGTGCCTCCTGCGGAGCGCGCTGTCACGCTTCGGGGATCGTCCAGTTGCTGTTTTCCGGCGTGACGGCCTCAGGGGCAGGGCCGTTGCGGACGCCCTTGTCGAGGGCGTCGAGGGCCGACAGCTCGTCGGTGCTGAGCGCGATGTCGAAGACGTCGAAGTTTTCGGCGATTCGCTCAGGCTTGACCGACTTCGGGATCGCGGAGCGGCCCTGGTGGAGGTGCCAGGCGAGCATCACCTGCGCAGCGGTCTTGCCGTGGGCCTCGGCGATGCCGAGGATCACCGGTTCGGTGAGCGTGCTCGTGCGGTTCGTGGCGCCCCAGCCAATGGTGTCCGGGTAGAAGGTCACCCCGCCAATGGGCGACCAGGCCTGCGTGAGGATGCCGTGCTGGGTGGCAACGTGTCGCGCGTCGCGCTGGGTGAAGTAGGGGTGCAGTTCGATCTGGTTGACGGCCGGCACGATCTCGGTGCGATCGAGCAGAGTCTCGAGGTGTTCCGCGGTGAAGTTGGAAACGCCGATCGAGCGCACCTTGCCGTCGGCGAGCAGCGTTTCCAGCGCCTTGTAGGAAGCGATGGTCCTTTCGAAGGCGACGGGCATCGGCTGGTGCAGGATCAGCAGGTCGATCTGGTCGACGCCCAGCTTCCCCGCGCTCTTGTCGAACGCGTGGAGGGTCTGCTCGTAGCCGTAGTCGCTGACCCACACCTTCGTCTCGATGAAGACCTCGGACCGGTCGATGCCGGAACGACGGATGGCTTCCCCGACCTCGCGTTCATTGAAGTAGACGGCCGCGGTGTCGATGTGGCGATAGCCGGTGGCAAGCGCGGTTTCCACCGCTGTGACGGTCTCATCCGGTGCGCTCTGGAACACACCGAACCCGAGTGCGGGCAGCGTGACACCGTTGTTCAGGGTGAGCAGGGGTGTAGCGGTCATGGCGATTCTTCTGCCTTCAATTGGGGAGTCGAGGTGAGCTCCTCTCGAGGTGGAGCTCATGTATTCACTGAACACCGCGTCTCGACGCTGTGGGAGGACGGCCTGATCCATGTACTACGAGTCCACCCCACACGGAAGGGGAAACGGTCGTGACGAGGGAGTCTTTGCTGTGAGGGGTACGGGCAGTGCCCCTCAACCATCGCGTGGCCTGCCTATCCTGTGCCCATGGACAACCGGGCCGCGATCAGCGCATTCCTCCGCTCCCGGCGCGACAAGATCGCCCCCGAGCAGGTGGGTTTGCCGGCGTACGGTCAGCGGCGGGTACCAGGACTGCGCAGGGGTGAGGTCGCGGCGTCAGCCGGGATCAGCATCGAGTACTACACGCGCATGGAGCGCGGCAATCTCAGTGGTGTCTCCGACGGTGTGCTGGACGCCCTCGCCCACGCTTTGCGGCTCGACGACACTGAGCGCATGTACCTGTACGACCTCGCCCGCGCCGCGGGGCCGCCGTCCGAGGCACGGGCCCAGCAGCGGGTGGTGCGGCCGACGGTGCGGTCAAGCCTGGCACGGATCGTTGAGGGGATGCCGGAGCTGCCGGCGTTCGTGATGAACAGCCGCCTCGACACGCTGGCCGCCAACCCGCTGGGGCTGGCCCTGTACTCGGAGATGTATGCGGACCCGGCCTGCGGGGCCAACGTCGCCCGCTTTGCTTTTTTTCACCCCGCCGCCAGGCGGTTCTACACCGACTGGGAGCGCATGGCCCGCTTCGCCGTGGGTGCGCTGCGCGTCGAAGCCGGGAGGAGGCCCCACGACCGGGACCTGGCGAACCTGATCGGTGACCTGTCCACCCGCAGCGACGCCTTCCGCGCAATGTGGGGATCACACGACGTGTATGTCTTCCGTGACACCACGAAACGCCTCAATCATCCGCTCATCGGCGACATCGAACTCGATCAGGAGACCCTGAGCCTGCCGGACGAAAGCGGACTGAACGTGGTCGTCTACAGCGCGCCACCGGGGACTGCCGCCGAGGAAGGTCTGCGACTGCTCGCCAGTTGGTCCGCCACGATCCGCCAGGAGCAGGACGTGGAATCCACGTGGACCGTCGACCCGACAGCTCCACTGGGGAGCTGATCGATTCCCCTCGGGCGGAGCGGCTCCCAGGCTAGGATCACGCTGGCTGTTGATCGTCGCGGTCGCTGTCATACCGAAGAGGGAGCCATGTGGCGAAGGCTGGCCAGCGCGGTGGCCGGTCTGCTCGTGCTGTTCATCGGTAGTCTCGCCTTCAACGCCGCGTCGGAGCAGAGCCGCTGGCCGGGGCCGCTCGACCTGGTGCGCACCCACCCGTGGGTGGTGCTCCTTCTCCTGATACCGCTGGCGTTGATCGGGCTGTGGCAGGCGCCGCGGCGGGACCGTGCGCGGGGCCGGCCCGCGCCCGCGACGTACCGGCTGCCGCCGCGCAACACCAACTTCACCGGCCGCGACGCCACGTTGCGGGAGTTGCGGCAGCGCCTCACCTCGGTGAACGACATCGCGATGCAGGTCGTGCACGGGCTGGGCGGTGTCGGCAAGACGCAGCTCGCGGTCGAGTACGCCTACCGTTACCGGTCGAAGTACCGGTTCGTCGCGTTCGTGGACGCCGAACACCCCGACCTGGTGGCCTCGCAGTTCGCCTCGCTGGCCAGGGAGCTGGGACTGACGGAGGTGAGCGCCGAGCAGGTCATCCCCTGGGTGTACGGCACATTGCTGGACCGCAGGCCCTGGCTGATCATCTTCGACAACGGGGAGAGACCAGGCACGCTCGCGCACGCGCTGCCCTCGGGTGACCTGGTGCGCAACGGCCACGTCATCGTCACGACCAGGGTGAGCGGCTGGTCGAGCAAGGCCGGCGTCATCGACCTGGACGTGTTCACCAGGCAGGAGTCGGTGGAGCTGCTGATCCGGCGGGTGCCCGGCATGACCACAGTGGTGGCCGACCGGATCGCCGAGCAACTGGGGGACCTGCCGCTGGCGTTGGAGCAGGCGGCCGGGTACATGGACTACAACCACACGGCACCCCAGGAGTACCTGGCTCTGCTGAGGTCGCGGCTGGAGGACATGATCGCGCGGGGCGAGCTGGCCGACCGGCCGGCGGTGGTGGTCGCGACCTTGTGGCAGCTCAGTGTGCGCAGGCTGGAGACCGAGCAGCCGCAAGCGGTGCGGCTGCTGGAGCTGTGTGCCCTGCTGGCGCCGGAGCCGATCCCGCTGGAGCTGTTCACCAGCAGCCCGGACACGCTGATCGAAGCCGCGGCCGACCCGCTGGCGTGGGACATGACGGTCGGCGCTCTGGCTGGTCTGGGTCTGGCCAGGCGCGTGGACTCCTCCCTGGTGCTGCATCGGCTGGTTCAGGCCGCCATCCGGGCCGCGATGCCGCACGAGGTGCACACCGACGCTCGGGTCCGGCTGTGCCATGCGCTGCTGGCGGCCGTGCCGCACGACATCCATGGTGACCCGGATGCGCGACCGCGGTGGCAGGAGCTGCTCGCGCACGTACTGGCGGTGACAAAGGACGATCCACCGGCCGAGTGCGCCGCGGAGACAGCGGTGCTGCTGCGGCTGGCGTCGGCGTTCCTGCTTCAGATCGGGGATCGCGCGGTGGCACTGCCCCTGTGTGAACGTGCCCTCGCGATCGACGAGTCGCTGGCGGGCCGGGATGCCGAGGTCGGCTTCGACCTGATCACCCTGGCGCAGATCCACCGGGAACTCGACGCGCCGGAGAAGGCGCGCCCGCTGGCGGAACGCGCGCTGTGCTTGCACGAGTCCTGCCTGCCGGCGGACAGTCCAGCCATCGCGACGGACCTGGCCACGTTGGCGCGGATACTGCGCCTTCTCGGCGACCATGGGGCGGCGCTGCCGCTGGCCGAACGTGCGTTGCAGATCGACCAGGCGGCGTACGGGCCGGACGACCCGTACGTGAGCTTCGACCTGGTAGCACTGGCAGGTGTCCATCTTGACCTCGGCGACCATGCCACGGCCGTGCCGCTGATCTCGCGAGCGCTGCGGATCCGCGAGGCCAGTTACGCACCGGACCACCTGTACATCGGGTACGCCCTGCTGCTCAAGGCCCAAGCCCTCCACGAGTTGAACGATCCGACCGCGGTCGACCTCGCGCGCCGGGGCGCGCAGATCCTGCACACCCAACTGGGCAGGACCCATCCCAAGACCGATGAGGCATTCGCTCTGGTCAACCGTTTCCTGAACCGCGACAGCCGCCAAGGCCACGGCGATACCGGCTGACTCGGAAACCGAATCTCGGAGGTAATCGCCCGTGGCAGCACCGTGCGGCTGTGGGCGAATACCGCCATCCCCGCCGTGGTCCGACGCCGGGCCGAGATACCGCCTTCCGACTGGGTGGCTCACGGCACCAAACGTGTCATAGGCACCGGCGGGCCAGCCGCGATGTCACCGAGGCCGTGCGCGGCACGGTCGTGCTGCGCACCGATGACCGGACGTTGACGGCGCTCTTGCGACTTCGCGTGCAGGCTTGGGTAGTGAGCGCGGAGCTAGTCGTTCAAGGATGCCAAGTTCGAGCGGACGATTTTCGTGGTGGGATGTTCGTGGCCCAGCACCCGCTCACAGTGGGCGAGGGTGGTTTCGTACAGCAGGACACGCTCACCGCGGCGATCCGCCCGGACGCGGAGCGGATCGCCTACCCGTACGAAGCCTGCGCCCGCGCGGCGACCTGCCCGACCCTGGCGGGCAAGGAGCCGCTGCTCGCCGACCGGTTCACCGGCGAGCGCGTGCCGCTCACCGAGTCCATGACCTGTGACCTCGCGGAGCTCACGGCCGCCAACGAACTGGATGTCATGACGCACTCGACCGAGCTCCGCATCCGGTACGCGGCCGCCCTGACGGAGCTGTTCCGTTCCTGGGAGAGACTCCTGTCACCGGCCGCCCGCGCGGCCACCGCCGATCGTTAGCATGGCAAGCCATGCGCGCCGTATTCCCCGGCTCCTTCGACCCGGCCACGCAGGGACACCTCGACGTGGCGCGCCGGGCCGCGAGCATGTTCGACGAAGTCGTCATGTGCGTCCTGACCAACCCGAAGAAGACCGGCCGGCTCCCCCTCGCCGAACGACTGGCCCTGCTGGCCGACATGACCAGCGACCTGGCCAATGTCACGGTGGACTCCAGTGCCGGCCGGCTACTGGTCGACTACTGCCGCGGGGCGGGTATCGGCGTGATCGTGCGAGGCCTGCGCACCCTGGACGACCTGGAGCACGAGTTGCCGATGGCTCAGACGAACCGTCACCTGAGCGGCATCGAAACGCTCTTCGTCCCGGCCGATCCCGCGCACGCGTACATCTCCTCAACCCTCATCTCGGCGACGACCCAGCGGTAGCGCCCGGTCGAAGATCAGCTCGACGCGAGTTGCGACGCCCTTCGGGACCGGAGGGCGTCCCCCGAACGCACTCACATGCCGCGAAGAGGGCCGTCTCGCAGACCGTCTCAGCCTGAGCGCGGCCGGGTACCGGCCAACCGGTAGCCGCTTCACGTGCGGTTCAGCGTGGTGACCAGGGGTTGGACGGCTTCCACCATGTGGTGGCGGAGCCATTGGGACGCGGGATCGTCATCGAGTCGGCGGTGCCAGCGCATTTCGACCTTGGCCAAGGGCAGTTCCAGGGGCACCTTGTGCCACCGCAGGGGGACCTGTCGTTCAACGAGATGCTCTGCCACGACGCGGGGTCCAAGGCAGATGACGTCCCCCTCCAGGGCGATCAAGGCCGCCACGGCGAAGGAGGGGACGACAGCCACGACGCGGCGAGAGCGGCCCAGTCGTTGCAGTGCCTCGTCCAGCGGCCCGCGCGCGAGTCCTCGGCGGGACGCGGAGATGTGTGGATAAGCGCACAGGTCGTCCACCGTCAGTCGGGAAGCCCTGCCCAGGTCGGAATGCGCCGCCACCACTGCGACGAAGTGGTCGGAGAACAGTGTTTGTGTGCGCAGGTCTGGCGGAGGTGGGTCGGCGACGCCGACGTCGAGATCGAGCGAGCCGTCGCGTAGCTGGTCAGGTTCCTTGGTGTCCTGGGCGACGAACCGCAGTCGGACCTCGGGGGCCTCGACGGCGATCCGGTGAGTGAGGCGGGGCGCGAGAACAGGGCTGAGTCCGTCGTTGACACGGATGGCGAAGGTGCGCCGCCACGAACGTGGGTCGCTCCCGGCAGGATCCACCCGGAGTTCGGCCGCGGCATCCAGCAGCGCCTTGACCCTGGCGGCCGACCGCTGGGCGAACGGGGTTGGCACGAGGCCTCGGCCGGCGCGCACCAAGATCTGGTCGTTCATCGCTCGTCTCAGACGGCCCAGCGCCCTGCTGGTGGCCGGGATGGACAGATGAAGACGTGTCGCAGCCGCGGACACGCTACCGGTGTCCATCAACGCGTCAAACACACGCAACAGGTTGAGATCCAACTGTTCGGCCACGGACCGCCCCTTCAGGTTTGCGTCTCACGCAAACTATCTGTGCAAAGTATGCATTGGACATCATGTCAGGTGCGTTCGACACTGAAGTCGTGATCAACGAACCGACGGCCCGGTGCCTACTGGCCACCGCGAGCCCGGCAGTGCCGGTACTGGCGGCCATCGATTGGTGATCGGCGTCCTGGTGTGGGCGACAACCCGGTCGCGTTGTCACAACCCGTCCATACACGAGGGAGAGGCGGTAAAGATGACCGACAGGTACATGGAGAAGCAGACCACGCCTCTTGTCGACGTTGCCGTGGTCGGGTGCGGGCCGGTCGGTCTGACGCTCGCGACCCTGCTGGGCAAGGCCGGGCACTCGGTCGTGGTGCTCGAGCGCTATCCCAGTCTGTACGGCCTTCCCCGCGCCACCAGTTTCGACGGCGAGATCATGCGCGCGCTGCAAGGGCTCGGACTCGCCGACGAGCTGAAGCCCACCCTGCACGTACAGAACGCATACGAGTGGCGCAACGGGGCAGGTGAGCTCCTCATCCGGCAGGTGTGCCGGGAGGTCGGCGCCAGCGGTTGGGCCGAGCTCTGCATGTTCCACCAGCCAGACCTGGAGAAGGCGCTGTACTCGCTGTGCGCGTCACTGCCGAACGTCGACATCTCTTTCGGTACGACGGTCACCAGCCTGGTCCAGGACCGCGACCAGGTCACCCTGAGCACGGCGGACGGTGCGACCCTCTCAGCGCGCTACGTGGTCGGTTGCGACGGCGGTAACAGCTTCGTTCGGGACGCCCTCGGCGTTGCGCAGGAAGACCTCGGCTTCTCCGAACCCTGGCTGGTCTGTGACTTCGCGCTCCGGCGCCCCGCGGCCGAACTGGGACTGCCGTCGGCGCTGCAGATCGGCGATCCTGAGGGACCGACCACCATCATCACCACCGGTGCCAGGCGCCAGCGGTTCTGCTTCATGCTCGACGATGGCGATGACTTCGAGCGGGAACGTGCGGTGGACACTGTGTGGTCTCGCGTGCACCGCTACCTTTCCCGCGATGACGCGGACATCGTCCGTGTCGCCGCCTACACCTTCCAGTCACTGGTCGCGAGGCGGTGGCGGGACGGCCGGGTCCTGCTCGCGGGGGACGCCGCACACCAGATACCGCCCTTTCTGGGCCAAGGACTGTGCTCGGGGATACGGGACGCACTCAACATCGCCTTCAAGATGGATCTCGTACTGAGGGGAATCCAGGACAGCGATGTGCTCGACACCTACCAGAGCGAGCGGGAACCGCACGTGCGTGGCGTGATGACCACGAGCATGGAGCTCGGTCGCCAGCACACGTTGCGCGACCCCGCGCTTGCCCGAGAGCGTGACAAGACACTGTTGGCGCGCCAAGCCGCACTCCGGGCGCCGGAACGGATTCGCCTGCCGGACCTCGGCCCCGGTCTGTTCGGGTCCGGCGGAGGCCGACTGTCAGTCCAGGGGCGAGTGAGCGACGGCCGAAGGACAGGACTGCTGGACGACCTCGTCGGCGGAGGTTTCCGCCTGCTGGTCGCCGAGCAGGCCCTTCCCAGTTTGGAGCTCGCCTCGCTCAAGGATGCGGGCGTCACGGTCGTCGGCTTCGGCCCCTCCGCCGCAGGAGCTGTCGTGGCCGACCCGGACGGCACTCACCGGCGTTGGCTGTCCGACCTCGGTGCCACCGCTGCTGCCGTGCGTCCCGACAACTACGTCTACACGGCGGGGCCAGATGCGGGCGAAGTAGCGAGCCAGCTGTTGACGATCCTCGCGCCGTAACGGGAAGAGAAGACCTGAGCAGACCTTCGCCGCACCCAACTCCATGGGCTGGAACGAACTCTGCAGAGCATGATCAAGGAGTGAGCATGGGGAACCTCGATGGCAAGGTCGCACTGGTCACCGGCGGCAGCCGGGGGATCGGGCGAGGTATCGCCGAACGCCTGGCCAGGGACGGCGCTCTGGTCGCCGTGCACTACGGCAGCAACGAGGCGGCGGCCAAGGAGACCGCCGCGACCATCGCCGAGGCCGGTGGCCGCGCGTTCATCGTTGGGGCCGAACTGGGCGTTCCCAACGACGTGGACACGCTCATGGCCGGGCTGGAGGCCGGACTGCGCGCACACGGGGAGTCGACGATCGACATCCTGGTTCACAACGCGGGGCTCAACCTCATGGGGCGGCCGATCGAGGTGCTGACCCCGGAGGAGTTCGACCAGATGGTCGCGGTCAACGTCAAGGCACCGTTCTTCCTGACCCAGCGGCTGCTGCCACGGCTGCGCGACGGTGGCCGGATCATCAACATCTCGTCGGTCTCCACGCGTATCGCCTCAGCCCATGGCATCGCTTATCCGATGACCAAGGGCGCGCTCGACGTGTTCGGCCACAGCCTGGCCAAGTACCTCGGTCCCCGTGGCATCACCGTCAATTCGGTCGTCGTCGGCTACACCCACACCGACATGACCGCCCAGGTGTTGGCCGACCCGGCGAACGTGGAGCGCAACATCAGCCTGACCGCCCTCGGCCGGATCGGTCAGGTCCCGGACATCGCCGACGCGGTCGCCTTCCTGGCCTCCGACGACGCGCGCTGGATCACCGGTACCAAGATCGACGTCACCGGCGGCGTCAACCTCTAGCAACACTCAACGAGCCGCGCCAACCAGGCGTCGACCGGCCCGAGACTGAGCACCCTTGCGCCCGAACCGAAAGCCGCGTGCAGCTGTCCGGCCCACCCCGACGGGGTGAGCCGGACGCAGCCTTCGATGGACGCGATGCCGGTGCCGGTCACCGCCAGATGGAGCGGTGTTCGACGGCGTCGTGGACGCGTGCTTGCTTGGTGTTCTGTGCGCGCAGGTTCGGTGTGCGGGCTCCGTCGGCCGGGACCGGGGGCCGCGGGTCACTGGCGCACTCCGAGCGGGACGGCGGGAGCACTCCGTTGATCAGGTAGTTGTCGATCTTGTCGGTGACGCATGCGTTGGAGCCGTAGTGACCATGCTGGCCGCTGTCGCGGACGGAGATCAGCTGGTTGCCCAGTGCCGCGGCCATCGCGGGCCCGCCGTCGTACTGAGTGGCGGGGTCACCGTCGCCCTGGATCACGACTCCGGTGGGGTAGCCGTCCCGTTTCAACGGCACCAGCTTCTCGGGCGGGGTGAAGGACCGGAACGTGCAGTTGGTCGGTGCGGCACCGATGACGCCGCTGCCGTTGCCGTCGACGTACGGGTACTCGACGCGGTACCGGCGCATGTCCTCGTAGTAGGTATCAAGGTTGGTGGGCCAGTCCGCCTCGCAGGTGACCGCGTCGTACACGCCGGAGTCGACCTTGCGGATGCCCTGCCGGTACAGCATCCCGACCGCGGTACTGACATCCGCGGACAGGGCAGTGCCGTTCGAGGCCGCCTGCCGGACCTCCGCCACCACCTCGGCGGTGACGTCCCAGACCGGCCGTGGCTGGGTGCCCTGTGCCAGGAACATGTCCAGGGCGGTGCGGTCGAACTTCCGCGGCCAGTAGGCGGGCCAGTTGGCGGGCCGGTCGCGGTTCAGCGAGACCGGGTGGGTGGCGAGCCTGGCGGCGAGGGCCTCCGTGGTGGCCAGCACCCCGTCCCGCGTCGTGCCCAAGTGGTAGACGTGGTCGCGTTCAGCGACCCAGGTGGCCCACTGCTCGACGTTGAACCGGTTGCCCACCGACTGCTGCTTTCCCTGGTCTCGCCACAGCCAGTCAGGGTGGATCGAGGAGTCCAGCACACTGCGGTTGAGCCCTTGGGGGAACAGGCTGCCGTAGACCGCACCCAGGTAGGTGCCGTAGGAGTACCCCAGGTAGTTGATCTTCTTCTCGCCGAGGGCGCTTCGGATGAGGTCCATGTCCCGCGCGGTGTTGGCCGTGTTGATGAAGGGACGGATGCCGCCACCGGCGCGTCGGCAGGCGTCTTCCCGGGCTTGGGCGTAGGCGGTGAACGCCGCGAGCTGGTCGTCGCTGGGCCGGGAGTCGCGCGGCCGGTTGTCGGGGATCCGTTCGCACTGAAGCCTGCTGGAGCGGCCGACGCCCCGGGGATCGAAGCCGATCAGGTCGAAGTGCGTGGCGAGCGCCGATTTCCGTGCCCCAAGGGGCATGGACAGCCCGCCGCCGCCCGGGCCGCCGGGGTTGAACAGCACAACCCCTTTCCTGCGACTCGGATCGCTTGCCTTGATCCGGCTGACCTCGATGCTGAGCCTGCCGTCGCTGGGTTTGCGGTAGTTCAGCGGCACGGTCACCGTGGCGCACTCCATCTGCCCCCACTGGCCCTGCCACGGATCGACGATGATGCCGTCGCCGGGGTCGGGTTGTTCCGAGGGATCCGGCGGTGGCGGTTCCGGGCACTGGTGCCAGTCGACCCGCTGCCGGTAGAACTCCTCCAGCCCGTTCGGGGTGGCACCGGCCGGCGTCACCCCGAATCCCAGCCCGGCGGTCACCCCGGCCACGAGTACGACCCCCGCGAGGGACCCACGCTTTGCTCTGCGCGCCATACGCGCTCCTTCCACCGAGAACCAGTGAGGTGACGGTATGGACCCCGGTGTTTCACGGGCGTTTCACCGCCGCGTGGCCAAGGTCGGGCGTTATGCCGGTGAAACACCGGTGGCGTTACCGTCGGGGCCGGAGTCGGATTCCGTGAACGGAGATGGCGATGCGTGTGCTGGTCGCGGAGGATGAGGAGAGGCTCGCCGGATACATCGCGGAAGGTCTGCGGGACCAGTCGATGTCGGTCGACCTCGCACACGACGGCACCAGCGCACTGGACAAGCTCCTCACCCGTTGCTACGACGTCGTGGTGCTGGACCGGGACCTTCCCGGCACACACGGCGACGAGATCTGCCGACACCTCATCGAACACGGCGGACACACCCGAGTGCTGATGCTCACCGCGCTGGCCGATGTCGGTGACCGGATCGCCGGGCTGCGCCTCGGCGCCGACGACTACCTCGGCAAACCGTTCGACTTCGACGAACTCGTCGCCAGGCTCCACGCACTCGGCCGTCGATCCCACCCGGCCGTGCCACCGGTACTCCGCCGGCACGGCATCACACTCCACTCGTCCCACCGCGAGGTCTTCCGCGAGGGCAAGCCCATTGCTTTGTCCAACAAGGAATTCGGAGTGCTGTCCAGGCTCATGGCGGCGGACGGGAGGATCGTCAGCGCCGAGGAGCTGTTGCGCGTCGTGTGGGACGAGCACGCCGACCCCTTCACCAACGCCGTGCGGGTGACCATGTGCCGGCTGCGTGCCAAGCTCGGCGAGCCCGGTGTCATCGACACGCTCCCCGGTGTCGGCTACCGGATGGATGGCCCCGAGTGCTGAGCCGTTGCACGCTGCGGTGGCGGCTCACCTTGTTGCACACCGCCGCGTTCCTGATCGTGGCCGCGATAGTGGTCACGATGGTCTACTTCCAGAACCGCCTCGTCATCATGAAGATCGGCTCCACAGGCGCACCCGTCGACCTGATGTTGCCGACCGCAGGAGAGCCGGGGCCGGGCGAGAACGCGCCGCATGGGGCGGCGGAGACAGACGCGATCGCCATACAACAGAACGAGGCGTTGGGGAGCCTGCTCACGCAGTGGATCGTGGCGCTGACCGTGGTGACCGCGCTCGCTGGATTGCTGGCCTGGTGGGTCACCGGGCGGGTGCTCAACCGGGTCCACCGGATGACCTCCCAGGCGCGCCGCATCTCCACGGCGAACCTGCACGAGCGGCTTGCCCTTCAGGGACAAGAAGATGAGATCAAACAACTGGCCGATACCTTCGACGCCTTGCTCTCCCGACTGGAGAACGCGTTCAACGCACAGGCGCGGTTCATCGCCAACGCATCGCACGAGCTACGCACTCCGCTCGCCGTAGCCCGCACGACACTGCAAGTAGGACTCGCCACAACGGACCCGGACCGGGTCAGGCGCGTACGCGAGGAGTTGCTCCACAACAACGACCGCTGCATCGCGTTGATCAACGGTCTGCTCACCCTGGCCCGCGGGCAGCAGGGCGCACACCGGCAAGACCCCGTGGACCTCGTTGCCGTGGTGCACGACGTCACCGGTGAACTGGCTGCCACCCGGCCTGCTGACGGGCCGCACGTGCGGATTGACACGCCTACGCGATGCATGGTGTTCGGCGATCCAGTGCTGCTAGCCCAGATGGTGCGCAACCTCGTCGACAACGCCCTGCGGTACAACGTTTCCTGCGGCGAGGTGTTCGTGGAACTCGACGCGGAGGGAAACCTGACAATTAGCAATACCGGCCCGGAGATCGGTGAGGACGAAGTAGATCGCCTGTTCGAGCCGTTCTACCGGGGCGCGACGAGGACCGGGCGAACCAGTGGAGCCGGGCTCGGGCTGTCCATCGTCCGAGCCATCACCCTCGCCTGCGGTGGCACCGCCTCTGCTCGGCCACGGCGCGGTGGGGGCCTCGTCGTCGAGGTGCGAATCCCGGACGCATCGTCCACTTTGGTCACTCCAGCTGACCGGCTACTTGTGGAAACTGGGCGTCCAGGCAAACGGTAAGAGCTGTCTTGTCGGTGCGCGATCAGGTCGCCGAGACAGCCGCCGCCCCAATTGCCAGCACCTGATTCTTGCCGTAACGCTCGTGAAATGCCCGACATGCTTGACTCGCCTCATGATTTCTACAGTGAAGAGTCGAGCATGGCTGGTGGCAGGCATCGGGGCGGCGGTGATGGTCGCGAGCGCGGTGCCCGCGTCGGCCATCAGCGGAGGCGAGGAGGCCACCGAGGTCTATCCGTTCATGGCGTCTCTGCAGCAGCGCGCTGACGGTGAGCACTTCTGCGGCGGCACGCTCATCGATCGGCGGTGGATCGTCACCGCGAGGCACTGCGTGGTGGACGCCATGGGGAACCGCAGGGATCCAAAGACGTTCCGGGTACGGCTGGGAACCAACAACCGCACCACAGGTGGTGAGGTACGCGGTGTGGCACGAATCGAACTACCTCCGGACTCCACCGCAGACGGGCCTGACCTGGCGCTGCTCAAGCTTGACGCTCCGTCCCGACGCACTCCCGCGGCGTTGCCCCGGACAGAACTGAAACCCGGTGATGCGGTTCGGACGATCGGTTGGGGCGATCACGAACTTCCCGAGAACCCGGGCGACCCCTGGCCCGCACGCCCGATCATGCTGCGACAGCTCGACAGCAGCCTCATCAAGCCCGAACACTGCCTCGGCGCCAGTGGTGAACCGATGGCGCCGAACGAACTGTGCATGGCCTCCCTGCCCGGAAAGGGCAAGTGGCGGCAGACCAGCCGCTCCGGCGACTCCGGCGGCCCACTGCTGACCAAGAAGAACGGGGCCTGGACGGTGCACGGAGTGGATTCCCGTGGCGTACGCGATCAGAACGGCGTCTACGCATCCGTCCACAGCGGACTAACCTGGATCAGGGGCACCCTCCGCAAGGGGTGACCGCACGCTGCGCCCTGCGGGGATACCTGCTCCTCACAACTGGTTTCACAATGAGCGGAGTGTCTGATGGCCACGCCCGCGTACTGCCCGCCGACGACCGAGCGGCGCTGGCCGGGATCGTGTTCGGGGACCGGGATCACCTGGCGCGAACTGCCGCACGAGGTGGCCGGCCCCGTCGGCGATCCCGCGCCGAGCCGGCCAGCCAGCGACGGTGAGTACCGTTCAAAGCCTCGCCAGCGTGCACATGGTTTCGCCGTCGAAGCTGGCGGCGCAGGGCGGGTTCGCTCGGTGCCGCGGTCAGGGGATCAGCACGAGCGTGCCCGGGGCGTGCCCGGAGATCTCGGCCTCATGCCCACGCCGTTCGCGCGACGGTCCGCGGCCAAGCTCAAAGCGCTGCTCGACGCCGCAGCCGAGTTCCGGGTCGCCCCTGAGGGAAACGACCCGCGCCCCTGGCGGCGCACCTTCGCCAGAGGAAGGCGCAGAAGTGGTTGGCCTTGCGTTCGCACACCGAAACCGCGTCGGCGTACCCAGGCACGGAGGTCGGCGTGGTCGTATGCCCGCCAACGCGGCCTACGAGACGCGGCGGCACGCGGTGAGAAGTCGTGTGGGAGGTATTGCTGCACTCCAGAATCCCGACTTCTCGCCCGTCTAGCCCGTGGGGAGCCCGATGTTCCGCTGTTCAAGCGCGTGGCGAAGCGCCGCGAGCACCGGCATGAGGGTCCTGGCTTGGTCATCGGTGATCGCGGGGGCGAGCAGCGTCTCGAGCTGCTCGCGAAAGGTCTGCTCCGCCGCGGCGACCAAGTCCCGGCCTGCGGGCGTCAGTTCGATGAGCGAGGAGCGTCGGTCCTCGGGGTTGGGCACCCGCCGCACCCAGCGGCGCGCTTCGAGACGATCGATGCCCTTGCTGGTCGCGCCGATGCCAACGGCGAAGGTCGTGGCGATGTCGGCGACACGGGAACGTGGGTGGCGCCCCAGATAGCGCAGGAACTCGAACTGGGAGGCGACGATGCCGTGATCGGCTTTGAGTCGTTCCCCAACAGCGTTGTAGAGCCGGGTCTCGCACCGCACCAGGTGGTCGAAGAGCTGCTCGTTTGCCGAAGTGCATGCCACGGCATACAGTCTAGCAGTGCATGCCTCGGCATGTACTTTTCGCCGAAGATCTGGGAGGTCGGATGAGCGGGGAACAGCGCCGCGCTGTGGACGAGATGCTGCGGCGGGCGCCGCAGGGGTTCGAGCCGCTGCCGGTAGAGCAGATGCGGTTGGGCTTCGCCGCGATGATGAACGCCTTCCCCGTTCCGGACGAGGTGGTGCAGACCCCGACCGCGCTCGCCGGTCGGCCGGCGATCCTCGTCGAACCGGAGGCGACCGCACGGCCAGGAACGATCCTGTACTTCCACGGCGGGTCCTTCGCCCTTGGATCGCCGCGGACCGCGATGGTGCTCACGGCGAACCTCGTCCTGCGCACCGGTGTACGAGCGATCTCACTGGACTACCGGCTCGCGCCCGAGCACCCGTTCCCGGCCGCGATCGAGGACTGCCTTGCCGCCTACCGGAGCCTGCTGGACGCCGGGGTCGACCCGGCCTCGGTCGTCTTCGCCGGTGATTCCGCAGGCGGCGGTCTGACCGTGACGGCCTGCCTGGCCGCCCGCGAAGCGGGAGTGCCGATGCCCGCCGGGATCGTGGCGTTCTCGCCCGGCCTGGATCACACCCGATCCGGGTCCACGATGATGACGAAGGACGGAATCGATCCGTTCTTCACCCGGGAGAGCATGAGGCACACCGGTGCCATGTACCTCGCTGGGCAGGATCCCGATCAGCCCCTGCTCGCCCCCGCTGTGCACGCGGACCTGGCCGGGTTCCCGCCCATCCTGCTCCAGGTGGGCACGAACGAAGTGCTCCTGGATGACGCGGTACGGTTCGCGGAACGCGCCCGTGACGCGAACACCGACGTGATCCTCGACATCACCGCTGACGTCCCGCACGTGTTCCAAGCCTTCACCGGAACCCTCGACGAAGCCGACCAGGCCCTCGACCGGGCCGCCCTCTTCATCAACCAACACCTGGCCCGCTGCTAAGACCGTGTCTCACGTGGGGTGTTTCTTGTGGCAGGTCAGTGCTGCGGTGAGGAAGGCACAGAAGGTTCGTATCGAGACACACACCGATACCGCGTCGGCTTACCCAGACTCGGAGGTCGGCGTGGTCGTATGCCTTCGATGCGTGGTGGGTACCGTGACGTCGAACGGCGGCAGTGGGTGTCGCCAGGCGCGGCCGCTGGTCAGCACGAACACGATCGCGGTGAACTCCGGGATCAACGGTTCGACCAACGCCCACAATTCATCAGGCGCCAGGAGTCAACCGCGAGACCCGATCATGACAGCACCTGCGCAAGATCTGAGGTGTGCGCGCAATGTGCTTCGTGCCGAACGCGTCGGCCCTTCACCTACCCTGACCAAGCTCTACACGATTGGGCTCGTGCCGTGCGGGCTCACATCGCGCCGATCGCTGGTTACCTTAGGATGGCCGGCATGGCCCAGCTACCGGGATCTAACGAGACAGGTTCGCCAGCTCGATCGCGGTCGGGGGCGAGGTCCGGTACCGGCCCTGGTGAACTGGGTGTGCCCCCGTCGCAGCTGCCACACGCCAGGCGCTTGTGGCTCGCTGTCGTCGCAGCGGGTGTAATCGGCTTGGTAGGTGGAGTCGCCACGTTCCTCGCCGAGGGACTGATCGACTCTCCGGTGTGGGTTGGCATATTTCACAGTCTCACCCTGTGGGCGATGATCACTATCGGAGTCGGTGCCAACCTGAGGAACCAGTGGCGGCTCGCCGCGCTGGCCGGGCTTGTCACACAAATCGGATTGGTGACCAGCTACTATTCGGCCAAATCCGTGCTGGCCGGTCATCCGCTATCCGTCGCCAGTCTGGTGATCTACTCCCTGGTGGCGGTGTTCGCTGGTCCCCTCTGTGGCGCGGCCGGTGCGTGTCTGCGCGATCGTCGCCTCCTGATTCGGGTGTTGAGCCTGGGCGTTGCCAGTGCGCCGTGGATCGCTGACGGGGTACGCGGAATCATGGGTACCGTCGCGACCGGTCTCAACGTGGAAGCCAAGATGGTAGAGGGCGTGTGCTTTATCGCTGTTGGGCTTTTCCTGCCTCTGGTCATCAGTCACTCGCTGCGGGACTGGCTCAGGAGCTTGGTCGTCGCGGCGGGACTGGTCGGGCTTGTGGTGTTGGTGGACTTGCTCCGCTAACTCCACAGAGCGCGTCTCACGTGGGTGTTGACGGGGTGCTGCGATGATGACGGGCCGTGGGGGACGAACTCTCGCAGCGTCTGGTGCCTGACGAGTTGTGGGCACTGACCAGTGGCTGTGCCTGGCGGGATCTGCCGCCCTCGTTCGGGATCACCGGCCCGACCGCGCTTCGCCGGTTCACCAACTGGACCAAGGCCGGGTACACCTAGGACCGAACCATCGCGGTCAGGACGCTGTCGCGATGACGTAGTGCGGCGGCCACGAACGAGGTGACCAGTGGTCGGCGGTCCTGCTCGTTCCAGGCGAGCACGAGGCGGCTGGGCGGTGCGTCGGTCACCGGGAGGCAGACCAGACCGGCCGGGGCCGGTTCGACCAGCGAGCGGGGCAGCACGCCGACCATCCGGCTCACCGTGATCATGTGGAGCAGCTGGACCACGTCGGCGACCTCGGGGCCGGTGCCGTCGCCCCCGGGGATGCCTTTCCAGCGTGGCAGCGTCTCACCCTCCAGATCGGACAGTCGCACCGAAGTGCGCCCGGCCAGCCGGTGTCCGGCCGGGACGATGACCACGCGGTCCTCGGCGTGCAGCGTCTCGTGGGCCAGGCCGTCGAGAGGGTCGAACGGTGCGTAGAGCAGGCCGACGTCGGCCCGGCCGTCGCGCAGGAAGTCGGTGCGGTCGGCGGGGCCGCTGAACAGGATGTCCACCTGGCGGGCGTCGGGCTGGTGGGCGTATTCGGCCAGGATCGGTGACAGCAGGCCCGCGTCGCCGCCGGGTTTGAGCACGAGCCGCAGGTGGGTGTGGGGGTCGGCGGCGCGCCGGGCGTTGCGGACGGCGGCGCTGACCGCGTTGAGCGCGTGGCGTCCGTGTTCCTGCAAAGCCCGCCCGGCGGGTGTGAGCGCGACGTGCCGGCTTGAGCGGGTGAACAGCGGGACGCCGAGCCGGGTCTCGATCCGTCGGATCGCCTTCGACAGCGCGGGCTGGGCGATGGAGAGCCGGACGGCCGCCCGGCCGAAATGCAGGTCGTCGGCGACCGCCATGAAGTACTCGAGCTCGCGTGTCTCCAGTTCAACCATGCCTTCAGGTTATCGCTGAAGATCGAACCGGTCTTGGACGCCGAGGGCGTACGCGGCCAAGAATTGAGGCATGATCCACCACACGATGATCGTTTCCTTCGAGCAGCCCCTGCTGGACACCGAGCTCGACCACTACCTCGCGGATATCGAACGGGTCATGCTCGACTCCGGTCTCGCGCAGTCGGTCGTGACCCGGCGCCACCTGCCCATTCCCGGCGAGGAGGCCATCCCGGCACTGATCGCGACCGCGATCGTGCAGGTCGCCGTGACCGACATCGACACGCTGGCCAAGGCGTTCGCCGCGCCCGGCATGCACGAGGTCATCGACCGCTGGCAGGCGCGGCACCCGTACAAGGTCGCCTGGGCGAACCACGAGCCGCTGTCATGAGCGAGGGCACCCGGAAGGCGGGACTGGTCACCGGCGCCGGCAGCGGGATCGGCCGTGCGGCGGCGATCGAGTTCGCCCGGCAGGGCGCCGCGGTCGCCGTGCTCGACATCGACGAACCCGCGGCGGCCGAGACCACCGAGTTGATCCGGAAAGACGGCGGGGAAGCACTGGCCGTCACCGTCGACATCGCCGAGGAACGCTCCGTGCGGGCCGCCGTCGAGCGCACGGTCACCACCTACGGTCGCCTCGATTTCGCCGTGAACAACGCCGGTATGGCCTCCCACCACCGGCGGCTCGACCGGATGCCCCTGGACGAGTTCGAGCGCGTGGTCCACGTCAACCTGGCCGGCACCTTCCTGTGCATGAAATACGAGCTGCCCCTGCTCACAGGCGGCGGCGCGATCGTCAACGTCGCTTCCAACGGTGGCCTGTACGCGATCCCGACCGCCCCCGCCTACGTGGCGGCCAAACACGGCATCGTCGGGCTCACCAAGACCGCCGCGGTCGACTACGCGCCGCAGGGCATCCGGGTCAACGCCGTCTGCCCCGGCCCGACCCGTACTCCCGGGTTCGAGAAGGTGGCGGCTGGCACCGAGATGATCGCGCGGCAGGAGGCGAGCACGCCACTGGGCAGGCTGGCCACGCCGGAGGAGGCCGCCGCGGCCGCGGTCTGGCTCTGCTCGGACGCCGCCTCCTACATCACCGGGATCGCGCTGTCGGTCGACGGCGGGCGACGGGCATGAAGGTCGTCGCGGTCGAGGAGCACATGGCAGGAAGCAGACCGTACTGGCACGTCACGTGCATCAAGACCGGTTCGTCGAGGCCTTGAGCTTCCAGGCGTTCGCCGCACTGAGCATGTCCCCGGGCGCACGGGCCTACAACGACCGGCTCCGCGCCCGGGGCGCCGGGCATCCGGGCGCGTTGTAGGGACAGCAGACACCCAGCTCAACCACTTAGCTTCCCGATGGCGTGAGCACGATTCTGCCGAACACCTCGCCCGCGTCCATTTTCTGGTGAGCCAGCACAGCTTGCTCCAACGGCAGCACCTCGTGCACAACCGTGTCCAGCTCGCCACGACTCGCGGCAGCGATCAGTTCGGCGGTCACGGCGTGCCGGTCGGGTGCGGGCACGGTGTTGGCGCTGAAGGTCGCGAACGACATCGACTTCTGGAATGCCGCGAACATCTCCATGGCGAAGTTCGCCGGCGGCTCGCCCGCGACCGCGCCGACGGCCACCATGCGACCGTTCGGGTTGAGCTTGGCGAAGAACGAAGGCAGGTCCGCGCCGGCGACGATGTCGATGATGACGTCGTAGCCCGCGGGAGCGTCCTCACCTCCATCGCCGGCGCGGTCCAGCACGTGGGTCGCACCAAGCTTGCGCAGGCGGTCGCCACGCTCGGCCGACGAGGTCGTGACCGCCACCGCACTGGCACCACCGCGAGCCGCGAGCTGGACCGTCATGATCCCGATGCCACCGGCCGCGCCGCGCACCAGCACCGACTCGCCGGGAGCGAAGTGGGCATGGCGAAGACCGAAGTGGGCCACCGCTCCGGAGCTGCCGAGCGCTACCGCGTCGACGGCCGACATGATCGCCGGGAGGGGGAGGAGCGTCGCGGCCGGGGCGATCGCTTGCTCGGCGTAGCCGCCGCCCACGCCGGCGAACGCCCACACGCGCTGACCGACCCATGATGTGTCGACGCCATCGCCGACCGCGGCCACGGTGCCCGCGATCTCGCCGCCGAGGACATGACCTTCGGAGAAGCCGTAGGCGGCCAGAGCGCCGCTCCGGATCTTGGTGTCGACGCCGCCGACGCCGATCGCCTCGGTGGTGATCAGCACCTGCCCGTCGGCGGGACTCGGGTCAGGAAGGTCGATGACCGCGAGGCCCTCGGGACTTCCGAACGCTTGGACCGCAACTGCCTTCACTGTCGTCTCCCTGTTCTGGGATCGATCGGGACTCGCCGACGGACAGTAACGGACGCTGCCGTCCGTTTAGCTAAAGTGAGAGTAGTGACCGACCGTTTGCCTCACACGCTGCGCTCCGATGCCCGGGACAACCGGGAACGCATCCTCGACGCGGCTCGCGCGGTGTTCGCCGCCGAAGGTCTGACCGTGCCGATGCGGGAGATCGCCCGGCGCGCCGGGGTCGGCCCTGCCACCCTGTACCGGCGTTACCCGACCAAGGAGATGCTGGTCACCGAGGCGTTCACGGACCAGATGCGCGCGTGCCAGTCCATCGTCGACGAGGGGCTCGCCGACCCGGATCCGTGGCACGGCTTCTGCCTGGTGATCGAGAAGATCTGTGAGTTGCACGCCCGCGACCGAGGCTTCACCGCGGCCTTCATGTCGACCTTCCCCCACGCGATGGATTTCGCCGCGATCCGCGCGTACTCACTGACCTCGGTCGCCGAACTTGCCCGCCGCGCCAAGGACGCCGGCCGCCTGCGCCCCGACTTCGTCCTGGACGACCTGATCCTCATGCTCATGGCCAACAGCGGCATCCACGCCAGCTCACCGGCCGCCCGGGTCGCGGCCTCCCGGCGCTTCGCCGCGCTCACGCTCCAGGCGTTCCACACCTCGCCCGCGTCCTCGCCGCTGCCACCAGCGCCACGATTGGTGCCTGGGGTATCGACACACCGACGCAACCCGACAGGCGAAACGGATGGGTGATCGAAGCAAGCCCACCCCGGTGCGCCCTGGGGCAGTTCGTCGTGGTGTTCGGCTGGGTTGTCGAGACAGTCGCGGCGGCAGAAGCCGATCCAGCGTTCCACAGTGGACACCGCGAGTAGTGCGATCCACGACGTGAACCGGTAGAGCACCAAGTACAACAGACTGTGATGATGCCGGGTTGTCTGCTCGACATTCCGCCTCGTGGTTGCCAGCCTCACACGAGGTTGTGCAGCACGGCTTGGTATGTCAGGTCTACCTTGCCTTCCTCGACGTGGACGATCCGTGCGCGAGGCCGAGCGGTGATTACCGACATCAACCGGTCGTACATCACCGACAAATCCTCAAATCCGCCACCGCGCTCGACCATCTCCTGGGCCTCGACATGCAACGGATCGGCTGCCGCACGGCTGCGCTCAGCGAAGCGCCGCAACATGTTCTCCTTGCTGTCCAGCAACACGATCTCATCGAACGTGGCGTCCACCTCGCGTGCGAGACCTTCGAGCTGTTCGATGAATGGCATCCGGCCCAGGAACTGCGGAACCACTACATCGTGGCCGGACAGCAGGTGGGCACGTGCCGCGGCCAGCGCGATCTCGCGAGCAAGCAGGCCAGTGGCATGAGGATCGTCGCGCCATCGGCCGATCAAGCTCCGAACCCGATCGACATCCAGGTTCAGCGCCAGCGGATGCTCGTCGACATACCGCTGAGCCAGCGTCGACTTGCCGCATCCTGGCGGACCGTTGAGCAGGATCAATCGCGGCACTCCGCGACTCTAGCAACCAGTCCAGCGGCAGGCTGTCGACTCGGATCAGGTTCAGCGCCGTCGATGAGTATCCGCCAGGTGGCTGGCTTGTGGTGTCGCAGGACTTCCTTAACCGTCAATGTTCGGCACCTCGCCAAGATCACTGCTGAGTCTGTCGATGTGCTACTTTCCCTAGAATGCGCGGAGGTCCGATGTACGGTCATGCAACGGTCGCGTTCGCCAAGACGTTCGCGGCGTTCACTTACGTGTTGGTGCTCTCGCTTTTCGGGTCAGAAGTGGCCGCTCATGCGGGCCCGTCGGCGTCCGGCGCTGACAACAGTGCGCTGCCGCACCATCGAAGCCATGAGTGTGCGACCCCGTCGATCGACCGGTTGCAGCAGTGGCTTGCTTCTGGCGAGGGCACCACCGTGCCGGCGAGTGGCAGCCTGCTCGTACGCGAGGGCGACAAGTACGCGGCCAAGGTGAAATTTCTCAACGCCGAGTGGCATGTGATCGTCGTGTGGCTCGGCAATCAGTTCGATGCGCAGGCTGATCTCTCCACATCCTCTGGCTTCTGGCTGACCTACAGCGCGACCGACGATCTCTACGTCCAGTTGCGTCCGGCCTCGCACTGGAGCGGCGGCGACAAGTGGCTCACACTGGTGCCGTCGACCGGTGGGAAGCTCGTGCAGAGGTTCTTCAGCTTCTCGCCAGAGAAGTGGACGTGGCTGCCTGAACTGGGCAAGCCCTCGTACTCGTTCGCTTCGGCGCTGAGTGAGGCGCGCGGCCTGGTCTTCGTCGGCAAGACCCCGAACACGCTCGACTTCCGCGGACTGCCCATTGACGGTTACCAGCCACCGTGTCGCTGAGCGTGCTACAGGCGTAAACCCTTACTGAGTAGCCCACCACGCACCTGGCCCCTGGTCGAAGATCGCGACCAGGGGCCAGGTGCAACGCCGCGGGATCCTTGGTCATCCAGCGCGGCGTCCTCGCTGGCGGCTCAGAAGGCGGTCAGTCCGTTCGGGGTTCCGTTGCCGGTGGGACCGTCGTAGCCGGTCACGGCGGTGCAGAGGTAGTCGCCACCACATTCCTCGTACTGGATGTTGTTGCCGCCTATGACGTCGTTGAGCTGCGCGGCGTGCGCATACAGCCGGGACGCGTTCGGGTACTGGTCGTGGTGGCCGGCCAACGCGATCACCCCGGCTATGAACGGTGCTGAGGCACTCGTCCCGCCGACGACCGTCCAGCCTTGCGAGACAGAGGTCTCGTAGACGGCCGGGCCGGTATGGGGATCGGCCACCGCGGACACGTCGGCGACGGTCCTGCCAGGGCAGTTCGGATCGGTCTGCCACGCCGGTTTGGTCACCCAGGCCGAACATCCGCTGCTCGCGCCCTGCCAGGCCGATTCGGACCAGCCACGCGCGTTGTTCGCCTTGGTGAGTGACGTGCCGCCGACCGCGACGACGCTCGGGTACACCGCCGGTGCGTTGGGGATGGTGAACCCGTTGTCACCGCTCGAAGCGACCATGGCCACACCAGGGTGGTTGTAGTAGGCGGCGAAATCCTTGCTCACGTGGCTTTCGGCGGCGCCGTAGCTGTTCGACACGATGGTGGAACCGAGTTTCACCGAGGTGTTCACCGCGGTGCCCAACGCTTCGAACGAGGCGTCGTCGCCCTCCACCAGCAGGAGCTTGCACTGGGGGCAGGCCGCGGATGCCAGGTCGAGGTCGAGCGCGATCTCCACCTGCCATCCGCCCTGTGCCGGCGGCAGCGGGGCGGTGTCGCCGCGCTGGTTTACCTTGCGGAAGCAGCCGTTCGCCGTGGTGCACGGCGGAAGGCCGTAGGTTTTCCGGTACACCGCCAGGTCTTCCTCGGCGGTCGCGGAGTCTCCGGCGTCGACGATGGCGATGGTCTCGCCGGCTCCGCCGGTGGCTGGCAGGTGGTAGGCGGAGCGTAGGTCGGCCGGGCTGTACCCCGCAGGCAGCACGGAGGCACTGCCCGGCGCCGCCTGACCGCGCACGCCGAGCCCTCCGGACGGTCGATCGTCCACTGTGGCGAAACAACGGGCGAAGCCCGGTGCGGCGGGGCCGCAGGCATCCCCTGAACGGACCGGCAGTGGTGTCGCGGGGGCGGCCGGGACGAGCGCGGCGGTCGTGGCGAGGGCGGCGGCCAGGGCCGCGAACAGGCGGCGAGTGCTGTTCATCTTCTGTCTCCCCACGGTCAATTGCCGGACTTCGCGATGGTGTAGGCGTTGGTGATCGTCTGGCTGATCGCGTTGCCGGCCTTGTCCTGCGCGGTCACCTTCAGCGAGGGCGACTTTCCCGCCGCTTCGGGGAGATTCCGCCACACGGCCGCGTAGTTGCCCAGCGCCCCGGTGACCTTCGCCGGCGTCCAGGTGGCACCGTCGTCGAAGGACACCGAAACCGTTACCGACGTGATCGGCGAGTGCGATCCGGCCCCGCTGTAGGCCACGTGCCCGACGTGCAGGCCGAGCTTCTGGAGCGCGGCTTTCGAGGTCGTGGTGAGATCGGCGTCCAGCCGGTAGTCCACCGTGAGGGCGCCGAAAATCTGGCACGGCTGGGCGGGATTGGCGGCGTGACAGGTGTGTGGACCGGGCAGCGGGGTGTTCCTCGCGCCGGGGTCGTACTTGACGGTCAGCTCGGTCCGCAGCTTGCTCGCCTGCCCGACGCCGGGAATCGCCGTCCGGTCGACGTCCAGCACGCCCCGGAAGGTGGCCGGTGTCTTGGGCACCTCGACCACGGCGCCTTGGACGCCGTCCTGGTCGAACAGCTGTTTGTCGTCCCGGTACAGCGAATAGTGTGTCTGGGGCGAGTAGAACAACGGAACCGCGGTGTGGTCCGGCATGCTGTCCCGCAGCATCGGGATGCCCAGGGCGACCGTGCCGCCGGCGAAGCAGGCCTGACAGCTCTGTTTTCCGGTCCACTGCCCGAGACCGGCGGAGAGCGGGCCGCGGGACCAGTCGGTGGACGTGGTGGTTCCCGGGCGGTAGGTGTGCGGATCGGCCGTCATCAGCTGGCGTGACGAGCCTTTCATCTCGTACTGCGCCCATTTGGTGGTGTGGCTGGTGCCCAGGTAGTCGGTGAGCACCCCGGGCGCCGGAACGAAGAAACCCGTTCCGCCGAGGCCGTGCCGCAGGATCACCGGGTCCACCGGGCCGTTGTCGATCGCGACGGGCACAGTGTCGGCGGGGTCGGTGTGCAGCACGTCCCGGACCGTGGCGAGTTCGCTTTCCTTGGTGGAGAACGACTGCTGAGCGGGAATGCCCTCGGCGGCGAACGAGAGGTCGACGCGGTAGCGGTCTTCGGCCTTGGGTGCCTTGCCTCCCCATTGCACCACGTAGTGCAGCCGGCCGGAGGTCGGCTTCGCGATCGGAGTGACGTACTCGGGGAGTTGGTATCCCACGACCGTGAGGGCGATTCCACGGTCGGCCGGATCCTCCCGGTAGAAACTGAGTGTGAGCAGGTCTTCGGTGGCGGGCTTCGGCGCGGTCACCTTGACCAGGGTGGTCGCGGTCCGCTCGTCGAGCGTGAGGGTGTGCGTGGTTGGGGAATCGTCGACGACAAACCCTTCCACCGTGGCGGTTCTCGAGGCCTTCACGGTTCCGTCCGCGTCGCGGTCGGTGAACGTCGAGTACGCCGCGTAGTGGCCCGCAGGCACGGCGATCCTGGTGACACCGTCCCTCACCTCGACGGTCTTGCTCGCCTTGGCCGCCGAATCGGTGTTGACCAGGCTCACCATGCCGTTGACCGATTTGCCGTTCAGGTCGGTGAGGGCGATCTCCAGGTAGTGCATCGGATAGCGGGGCTGCGCACCTTGGTCCTGGTCTTGCCGGGGCGCCCCGGCAAGCCTGATCGTGGCGGGCAGGGCGGTGCTCCCGGCCGGGCGCCCGGCGGCGAGGTCCTCGGCGATGCGCTGGTGTAGCGCGGCACCGAACGCGCGCGCGGACTCGAGGTCCAGATACCCCGTCGCGGTGTCCCGGGCGGCCGAAGTCAGGGTGATCCCGGGCAGTGCGGCCGGTGCCGCACCGTCCGGAAAGGACAGTTCGAGCGGTATTTTCCCGGTCTTGCCGACACCTGTCCTGGCGAGTGCCGTCACGTCGAACAACGACCGCTCCAGCTGACCGAGGTAGGGCATGGCGTCGGCCGGGATGACATACCGGTCGCCGCCGTCGGACTGGACGGACTGGACCATCTTGAGCTGCGCGGACGGAGACAGTGCGTAGTTCGTGACGCCGTTGGACTCCGGGAGGACCGTGACCTGGTCACCGGTGATCAGCGTGACCTGCTGTGCCGGCTGAGTTGTTTCGGTGAGCGCCGTGGCCGCAGGACTGTTCGCGCTCGCCGGTGTTGCCGACGCGCAGGACGCTCCCACTACCAGCGCGGCCACCACGGCGCCGCGCCGCGACATTCGTCGGTCGAATCCCCGTGTTCTCACGCCCGGTTCTCCTCTCCCGCCTGACAACATTCGGGAAATGGCTCGGTAAGCTGAGAAATCAGTGCACGACGAAGGTGGACTTCACCCGGCTTCCGGCTCCGTGCGCGCCGAGGCCGTGGCGCGACGACCGCGCCGGGCGGGCTCGCCTCCGGCCGGGACGGCAGAGTCCGTGGTCCTGGTCAGGATCGTGGACTGGACCATTTCCGATGTCAACGGATGACTGGATTTCTGTCTTGACGGGCATTCCTGTCAGACGATCGGTGCGGTCGCGCTCCCGGCGCCCTGGGCCAACTGACCCACACCCCCGATCTGCCGATCGCTGCTGCCGCCGTGCTGAGCGAGTGGACCGTCAGCGGCACCAACAGTTGAAGCATGTCGGGCGTGGTGGTCACCACGACCCGTGTCACCACTTGCGACGTGATGGCGATCAGGCACGTACATCGGGCTGTAGCAGGTACGAAGGTGCAAACTCTTGCCCGGCAGGCGAATACGGGGCGTTGAGCGTGGTTGGATCAATCATGGTTGCACTTCGCCCCCTCGGCTCCTCCGACCTCGCCGTGTCCCCGTTGTGCTTGGGCGGGAACGTGTTCGGCTGGACTGCCGACGAAGCACAATCGTTCGCGGTGCTCGACGCCTACTCCGATGCTGGCGGCAACTTCGTGGACACCGCCGACGCGTACATGTACCACTTCCCCGGCAACGAGGCGGGTCAGTCCGAGACCATCATCGGCAAGTGGCTTGCCGCCCGCGGTAACCGTGACGACATGGTCGTTGCGACCAAGGTCGGCGACCACCCCCGGTACAAGGGCCTCGCACCCGCGAACGTCAAGGCCGCCGCCGAGGAATCCCTGCGGCGGCTGGGTACCGACCGCATCGACCTCTACTACACCCACTTCGACGACGAGTCCGTCCCGGTCGAGGACATCATCACCGCGCTCGACAGCCTCGTGCGGTCCGGCAAGGTCCGCGCCATCGCGGCCTCCAACATCAGCCCCGAGCGGCTCTCCGCCTCGCTGGCCTTCTCCGACCGCGAGGGCCTGGCCCGCTACGTCGCGCTCCAGCCGCACTACAACCTCGTCTCGCGCGGCACCTACGAGGGTGAACGGCAGGAGATCGTGCAGCGCGAAGGGCTGGCCTGCGTCCCCTACTTCGCGCTGGCTTCCGGCTTCCTGACCGGCAAGTACCGCCCTGGCAAAACCGTCGAGAGCGTGCGTGACCTGCCCGGTCTGGCCGGCGGCTACGCCGACACCGAGCGCGGCGCGAAGGCGCTGGCCGCCCTGGGGGAAGTCGCCACGGCCCGCGGCGTGGAGATGGCGACCGTCGCGCTGGCCTGGCTTGCGCAGCAGCCGACGGTAGCCGCGCCGATCGCCTCCGCACGCACAGTCGAGCAGTTGTCGGCACTGGTCGCCCTGCACGACCTGCGCCTGTCCGAGGCCGAACTCCAGACCCTGACGGCCGCCTCGTCCTGACCTGGGGTCGTCAGACGGCTCTGGGTGTGCCAAGAACACTCGGCACACCCAGAGCTTCAGTCCACAACTTGGACCGCTTTGAGGGCCTCGTCGGTCAAGTCGCCACGAGGGCCGACGGCGTTGGCCACGCCCAGGCAGGTGTCATTGCGGAAGATGCCCATTTCGTAGTGCACGGAATCCGCGTCGGCCGTGCGGACAGCAAGCCCGATCTCGTAGTCGCCCGGGTAGGTCACCTCGCCGAGATAGTGGATCTCGTACGACTGCGGGGGCAGGTCCGGCACCGGGCCCGCACCACCCGTTCCGATCGAATGCAGTGTGAACGCGGCAACGGCCTCGTCATACCAAGTGGCCAATGCGACGAAATTTACGTGCTGATTGGAATCGACATCGCCGATCCGGGAGCGCAGCGGAGCCCAGTACGAGTAATGATCGCGTTGCAAGCGCTGTGGGCCGGGGCGGGCCGCCGACGGTCCTGTGTCCGGTAGCTGGAGTTCGGCCAGATCCGCGATCAGCTCCTCGGGAAGCTGAAGCGGCCCCGAGCTGTTGGCCAGCACGACAGTGGCGCCTCCACTGCCCACCTGCTCCTCGCCAGCCACGATCACTTGTTCGAAGGTGAACGACGAGCGTCCGACACGGCGGATACCAGTGTGTACCTGAACGCGGGCCCCGGTAAACCCAGCCTTAACGTGTCGACTGACATGTTGGCCAACAAGCAGAATAGTGTATGGACCGAACCCGCCCGTGGTCATGAGACGCTCAAAGCGGGGTAGCCGCAACCGGATCCGGGCATCCTCAAGCCACCGGGCCATACCGATCGTGCTTGCCGAGCCGTCTCGGCCGAGGTCGGCCTGCCGTACACGGAGGTCGATCTGGGTGGGAAAACCGTGATCGTTCGAGCTCATTCTGCTGACCTCAGGATAAAATCTGGCCGGACGCCGGCCTGGACGTCGGGCACCGCGCAGAGCATAGGCACTTCGGTCGCCGCCGATCCGGGCTTGGCGGTAATGGTCGCGATTATGGTCAGTGCCACAGCCAGTCACTTTCCGGAACGATACGGAGTGCCGATGGCAGCGCCGCGAGAAGCGCCTCGGTCCGCGCGATGATAGCCGGCGCGGCTGAGTCGTCGGTGTGGATGTAGAGGCGTCCCTCGCGGATCGCGTCGAGAACCATGTTCCCGACCGTGTCGATGGACGTGCCGTGGTTGGTCAGGTCCGCCTGGAAACGCTCGAGGGCGCCAGCCATCCGCTCCGAGTGTGCCGGGGCGTGTTCCGGCCGCAACCGTTGGGTGTTGTTGACCAGGTCGGTGGCGACAGGGCCGGGGCACAGCAGGCTGACGCCGATGCCGTGCTGGGCAAGTTTGGCATGCAGCGACTCGGTCAGACCAACGATGGCGTACTTCGACGCGTGGTACAGGAAACCGGCATCGAACATCGCCAGCCCGGCCACGGACGCGGTGTTCACGATGTGGTGGTCGCCACCGTTGCTGATCATGCGTGGGACGAACGTCTGGATGCCGTTGTAGACACCGTTGACGTTGATGTCCATGACCCAGTCCCAGAGGGCGTAGTCCATTGTCGCGGGCGAGACGTTGTCGAACACGCCGGCGTTGTTGACAAGCAGTGAGACCACGCCGAGGTCGGATTCGACTTGGTCCGCGACCCGGGCGTACGCCTCGCGATCGCGGACGTCGAGTACGTAGGTCTCGGTCTTGGTCAGGGGCGAAAGTTCGGCCCTGGCCTGCGCAAGGGCACCTTCGTCGATGTCGACGAGCGCCAGTTTCGCTCCAGCCCGCGCGCAGGCTCGTGCGATGCCGAGCCCGATGCCACGAGCTCCGCCGGTGATGAAGGCGATCCTGCCTGTGAAGGAGTCCAACTGTTCGCGCCTCCTGGTGCCTGCGCACCTGTGGTGTGAGGGTGCTCAGCCCCTGGAGAGGTCACCGATCATGGGACATCCTTTCGATGGCCGCGTCTCGCATCGCGCTGCGCCGGACCTTGCCGTTGTCATCGCGCAACGGCTTGTCGATGAACTCCACCGAGCGTGGCACCTTGTAACGCACGAGGCGCTCGTCGAGGTGCGCGAGCAGGTCATCAGCGGTCAGTCCGGGCTTGCCCTGCACCAGCGCGTGGACCCGCTGGCCGAGGTCCTCATCGGGAAGCCCGACGACAACGCTTGACAGGACAAGTGGGTGGGCGTCGATCGCGGCTTCCACCTCGGCGGGGTAGATGTTCGCTCCGCCAGCAACGATCAGGTCCGTGCGACGGTCGCTGATGTAGAGGTAGCCGTCGGCGTCAATCCAGCCAAGGTCACCGAGTGACTCCCACCCATCCCGCTGTTTGGCTTCCGCGCCGATGTAGCGGTAGGTGGCAGGAGTGCCGGACGGTCGGCGCATGTAGATCTCGCCGATCTCACCGGTTGGTGCGCGGTTCCCGTCCGCGTCGAACACCGCCATCTCCCCGAGCGCCGGCTTGCCGACCGAGCCCCGATGTTCAAGCCACTCCGGACCGGTGATGATCGTGGCGGCCTGCGACTCCGTCCCGCTGTACATCTCGAAGATCTTGTCGGCGCCGAGCAGGTTGATCCAGGCCTCCTTGAGCCACGGCGGACAAGGTGAGGCCGTGTGCCACAGCACGCGCAGCGAGGACACGTCATATGTATGAGGGCTCTCCTCGATGAGCCGCAGCATCCGCAGCATCATCGTGGGCACGAGCTGTACCCAGCCGACCCGGTGCTCGGCGATCGCCTCGAGAGCGCGCTTGGCGTCGAACCTGGGCAGAACCACGAGGTGCTGACCCAACAGCAGCCCGGTGAGCGAGACCGTGAGCGGGGCATTGTGGTAGAGCGGGCCAGCGACCAGTTGGCTGTCGTCCGGCCGCATCCGGGCCACGGCGCCGGCCAGCTCCGGCGCCCCCTCGGCCGCGGCACCGGCCACGATCAGTTTCGGTCGCCCGGTACTGCCACCGGAGGTCGGAGCCTTCCACGCCGGCGATACGACCTCCGGCAGCGGCCCGTCGTCCAAGGCCGGGTCGGGCTGGAAACCCACGGCGATGCACGTCCGGTCGGGGTGATCGATCGGGTCGGCGCCGACTACGAGTGCGGAGTTGGCGAGTTCGACGATCGCCTGTCGCTCGGTGGCCGGAAGCCGAGGGGAGATCGGCTGGGGTACCACGCCGAGTTTCCAGCAAGCGAGGACAGTGACGTAGAAGTCGATCGAGTTCGGCAGGCCGATGGTGACGAAGTCACCGTAGCCGACCCCGAGGTTGCCGAACGCCCGCGCGAGCCGGTTCGAGCGGGCCTCGAGCTCGCCCCGCGTGATCGTCTCGCCATCGCAGCTGATGGCGGGCTGCCGTGGGGCTTTGGCCGCCAGCCGACCCAAGATCCGCACGTAGGGTTCGGAGGTGGCGGAGAAAATCGCGGCGGCGAGATCCGGCCTAACGTCATCAGTCACAGCACATCAGCCCTTCCGGCAGCTTGGCTCCCCAAGTCGCTCGGATATGTCCATTGGCGCTCGATGGCCGAGTCGCACCGGAATCAACGAGAAGGTGGCAGGGGTAGCGTTGTTTCAGGGAAATTTCGTCACCGTGATCAGTCCGCGCGGGGATCACCCAGGTGATCGGGCCCGACCCGGCGATGCTGGCGCGGCACACGAGCGGGAAGGGAGTGCGCGGATACTCGGTATCGAGCCGCGCAGGTCGATCGCGCCGATGACGACCGCCGCAGTGGTCTCGGCCGATCTGGTGGTGAACGAAGCACGATGGCAGTCTGCCGATCCGTGCCACGGGTCGCCAACGCAGAATGCGGGTGCATACTATGCGCATGCCGCATAGTGACCTCGGGCTGTTGCACGAACTGCGTGCCCTCTCCATCCTGCTCGAGGAGCGAAACGTAACCCGAGCTGCCGTGCGGTTTCACCTGAGCCAGTCGTCGATGAGCCGGACGTTGCAGCGGCTGCGCGCGCTGTTCGCCGACGAGCTCCTGGTGCGATCCGGCGGGGACTACGAGTTGACCCCTCGTGCGCGGGAGATGCAGCGCGAGCTCGCCCAGCTCCTGCCGCGGCTGGAGAGTCTCGTGGCCGGCCGGGGCTTCGATCCCTCCACGGCGACCGGGATCGTGCGAATCGTCGGCACCGACTACACCACCTCGACACTGGGACCGCACCTGCTGCCCCGGCTGCTTCTGGCCGCACCCGAGCTGGAAGTCCACATCGAACCGCGGGACCAGGACTCGTACGCGGACCTCGAACGAGGCCGGGCCGACATCGCTCTGTCCGTGCTCCGCCCAGCCGCCCCGCTGCGGTGGGAGCGATTGTTCACCGACGACGTGGTCTGCGTGGTGGACCGCGATCACCCTGTGCGGGACCGCTTCGCACTGGCCGACTACGTCGCGGCCCGCCACGTGGTCGTCACCCTGATACAACGCGAGCAACCAATGATCGAACGGTGGTTGCAGACACTCGGCCACAGCAGGACGGCCGCGGTGCGGGTGGCGCACTTCAGCTCGGCCTTCACCGCCCTGCCCGGTACGGCTCTCGTGGCGACGATTCCGCGGCGGCTCGCGGAGTTGCGGGCGGCCACTGATCCGCGGGTGCGGTTGGTCGAGGCTCCGGAAGGGTTCGATGCGTTTCCGTACGGGATGGTCTGGCACACACGTCTGGAATCCGATCCGATGCACTCCTGGCTGCGCGACATGATCCGCGCGGCGGCAGCGGACCTGACCTCTTGTCGACCGGAGAGCTGACAGCCGCGCGCGCCTGCCTCACAGCAACTTGTCGATCGTGATGGGCAGGTCGTGGACGCGGATCCCGGTCGCGTTGAACACGGCGTTGCCGATCGCCGCGGCGGACGAGACCAGGCCGATCTCGCCCAACCCCCGGGCGCCGAACTCGCTGATGTGCGGGTCCGGGCGGTCCAGCCAGTGCACGTCGATCTCCGGCGTGTCGGCGTGGACCGGGACGAGGTAGTCCGCCATGCTCGCCGCGGCGAACCTGCCATCCGGCTCGATCGGGTCGGCCTCCAGCAGGGCGTGCCCGATGCCCCAGATGATCGCGCCCGTGAGCTGGCCGCGGGCCGCCTTGGCGTTGACGACTCGCCCCACGTCGAACACCGAGGTGAACCGGTTGACCCGCGGCTCACCGGTCAGCCGGTGGACCCGCACCTCGCAGAAGTGGGCACCGAAGCAGTGGAACTTGTACTGGGATGCGCTCTTGTCCGGTGCCGAGGTGCTGACCGCCTCGACGTGCGGCACGCCCATGGTGCGAAGCAGGGTGCGGAAATCGACCGATCTGCCGTTTGCCTCGATCCGGCCCTGTCGATAGCGCACGGTCGCGGGGGCGAGGCCGGCGAATGGGGAGCGCGGGTTGTCCACGGCCGACTGGACGAGTGCCTTGACGGCTGCCCGGCACGCGGCCTGCACCGCCGGCACCGTGCTCGTCGTGACGCTGGACCCGTACGCTCCGACGCCGCCGGGCGGGAGGGCGGAGTCGCCGACCTCCGCCGCGATGGAGCTGACCGGCAGGCCCAACTCGTCCGCCCCGACCACCGCCAGCATGGTGAAGGCGCCGGTGCCGACGTCGGAGGTGGCCGAGGCGACGGCGACGCGACCGTCGTCACGGAACCGTGCCCGCGCCGAGGCGGGCTGGCGCCACGCCGGGTAGAGCGCGCTGGCCATGCCCATGCCGATCAGCCAGTCGCCGTCGGTCTGGGACCGGGGGAGCGCGGTGCGCCGACTCCAGCCGAACCGCTCGGCTCCGACCCGGTAGCACTCGTCGAGGTACTTGCTGGAGAAGGGGTGGCCTTCGACCGGGTCCTCCGTCGCGTAGTTGCGCAGTCGCAGTTCCACCGGATCGACTCCGGTGCGCACGGCGAGCTCGTCCATCGCGGTCTCGAGCGCGAACATGCCGGGCGCCTCGGCGGGTGCCCGCATCGACCAGGTCGGCGGGGTGTCCAATGTGACCAGTCGCTGGTCGATCCGGATGTTCGGCGTGCGGTAGGCCACCGCCGAGGTGTCGCGGCCGGGCATCATCTGCCAGCCTCCGGCCGCCGGCAGCTCCCCGTCGCTGTCGTGGCTGAGCGCGCGGAGCCTGCCGTCGGCCTCGGCGCCGAGCCGGATCGTCTGCCGGACGGCTGCTCGGTGGCCGATGGCGGTGAACACCTGTTCACGGCTCAGCACCAGTTTCACCGGACGCCTGAGCGCGCGGGCGGCGGCGGCACAGAGCAGTGCCTCGTTCCACACCGGTGACCGCTGGCCGAAACCGCCACCGGTGTAGCGGCAGATCAGCCGGACCTTGGCCGGCTCGACGCCGAGGCGAGCGGCGATCGTCGCGGCGGCCCGCTGCGGCGACTGCGCCCCGCAGTAGACGGTGAGCTGGTCGTCCACCCACACCGCGGTCGTGGCGTGCGGCTCCATCGCGATGTGGTGGTGGGCGTGCTGGCTGACCGAGGTGGTGATGGTGACCGGGCTCGACGCCAGTGCGGCGTCGATGGAGGACACACCCGGGGCGAGCTTCTGCACGAGGCCCTGCGGCACGCCTGGGCCCGCGTCGGCCAGTGAGGTCCGTGACGGCGTGACCGTGTAGTCGGCGGAGACCAGCGCGGCCGCATCCCGGGCTCGTTCGAAGGTGTCGGCCACGACCAGGCCGATGATCTGACCGCGGAACCGCACAGCGGTGTCCTGCAACGCGCTGTAGTTCTCACCGCTCTCACCGCTCGGGGATTTGAGCGGGAGCGGGTGGAACGGCGTGAAGACGGCGATGACCCCTGGTGCGGCTTCGGCGCGGGACACATCCATGCCGCGAACCGTTCCCCGGCCGACGGTTGCCTGGACGAGATAGGCGTAGACCAGGCCTTCGGGGCGGTAGTCGGCGGCGTACGGTGCGCTGCCGGTGACCTTCAGCGGTCCGTCGACGCGATCGATCTCGCGTCCGATGGGGGAGACGGTCATCGGGTCTGCTCCAGTTCCAGCAGAGCGCGGATCAGGGTTCGCTGCATCAGCTCGGGCTTGAAGGCGTTGTGCCGCAACGGACGAGTTCCGTCGACGGTGGCGGTGGCCGCTGCCGCGTAGGTGTTGCTTGTCGCCGGGCGCCCGGCCAGGGCCCGCTCGACCGCCGGTAGCCGCCACGGCCGGGTACCCATGCCGCCGACCGCCACGCGCGCCTCGACGATGGTGTCACCTTCGCGTCGGATCGCCACCGCCGCCGACGAGAGCGCGAACTCGTACGACTGCCGGTCGCGAATCTTCAGGTAGATCGAGCGCTGGGCCCAGTCCAGACGCGGAACGATGACGCCGGTGACCAGTTCGCCGGGTCGCAGGTCGTGCTCGAGGTGGGGGGTGTCGGCGGGCAGCAGGTAGAAGTCGCACAGATTGACAGTGCGTACGCCGTCCCGGCCCTGCAGTTGCACCCGTGCGTCGAGCGCGGCCAGTGCCACGGCGAGGTCGCTGGGATGGGTGGCCACGCACGAGTCGCTGGTGCCCAGCACGGCGTGCATCCGGTTCTCGCCCCTGATCGCCGGGCATCCGCTGCCCGGCTGCCGCTTGTTGCAGGGCATGCTCACGTCGCGGAAGTAGCCGCATCGCGTGCGTTGCAACAGGTTCCCGCCGATGCTGGCCATGTTGCGGAGCTGGCCGGAGGCGCTCAGTTCGAGAGCCTGGCTCAGCATCGGGTAGCCGAGACGGACGCGGGGATCCGCCGCCACGTCAGTCATCCGTTCCAGCGCCCCGATCCGCAGACCGCCGCCCGTCGCGTCGAGCCCGCGCAGCGGTAGGCGATTGATGTCCAGGACGCGGCCGGGGGTCATGACCTCGAGCTTCATCAGATCCACGAGCGTGGTCCCGCCCGCGAGGTAGGCGGTGTCAGAGCCCGAGCGCCGTACGGCCTCGGTGACGGTACCGGGGCGCTCGAACCGGTACTCACGCATCAGCGCATCTCCGTCCGTGCCTGGCGGATCGCGGCCAGGATGCCCGGGTACGCGCTGCACCGGCAGATGTTGCCGGACATCTGCTCGCGGATCTCCGCGTCGGTGCGGGCACCCCCCTCGGCGATGACCGCGGCGGCGGACATGATCTGCCCAGGGGTGCAGAACCCGCACTGGAAGCCGTCGTGTTCGATGAACGCCTGCTGGAGCGGATGCAGGCGATCGCCGTCGGCCAGTCCTTCGATCGTGGTCACGGACGCACCGTCCAGCGTCGCCAGCAGGGTCAGGCAGGAGACGACCCGCCGCCCGTCGACGTGCACGGTGCACGCGCCGCACTGACCGCGGTCGCAGCCCTTCTTGGTACCGGTCAACTGCAGCCGCTCCCGCAACGCGTCCAGCAGCGTCACGCGCGGGTCCACGGTCAGCGACGTGGCCGACCCGTTGACGGTCATGCGCACGGTGACCTCCCCGGACGCGGCCTGCGCCCCAGCAGCTCCGCTGTCCAGCGGGACGGTGGCGGCCGCGGCACCGACCAGACCGAGCATTCCACGTCTGGTGATGCCCTCATACTGCGTCATGCAATTCAGCATCCACGGCGGATCAAGTCCTCACCAACGCAAGTTGCGGATCACCCGTATGCGCCCGGCGCATGATGTGCTCCACACTTCGGCACACCCTGAACAACGGAAATGCCGTCTGTGCCGGAAATATCGGCACAGACGGCATTCCTCACCTCGGACTCAGTGCCTGGTGCAGTTGTAGCTCGACGCCTGCGCCGGGTCACCGTGCCCGGTGTAGCGCGAGACCTGCGGCAGTGGGCAGAGATCCCGCGTCGCCGAACCGTCCGGAGTGGCCGCCGTCAGGGTTGCCGGGGCCTTGCCATGCTCGACCCAGTCCACCAGCGCACCGAGCGGGTTGACCGGCTGCGGGCCCACGCCGCCCCCACAGTGCTCCACACCCGGGGCGAGGAACAGGCGGTAGAAGTCGTTCACCCGCTCCGCGCCGCCCATCCGCCGCTCGACCTGGTCGCGGTAGGCGAGCGTGCCGCCCGGCGGGATCAGCTGGTCGGACGTGCCCACGAAGGTGATCAGCTTGCCGCCGGCGCGGCGGAAGGCCGACAGGTCCGGGTCCGAGGTGCCGATGACCCGGTCGAACTCCCGCACCGACTGGCGGAACAAGTCGGTGTACTCGGCGTAGGTGATCTTCGAGGTGTCGAAGCCGGGCTGCTTCTCAAGGAAGCTCTGCACCCAGCCCACGGCCACCGGGAAACCGGGCGCCGTCAGCTCGCCGTCCGGGCCGGGCTGCGTGCCCGCCAGCCAGATGAAGTCGGCGCCCTTGGGCAGCCCGGCCCACAACTGGCGCCCGCGCTCGTCGGTCGGGCCGTTCCAGATCTTGCGCACGACGTCCGCGTCCGCGGCGGTCACGGTGACCTCTTTGCCTTCGCAGACCACCTTGGTGCCCACGAGCGAGCGCGGGTCGTAGCGGCACGTGTCCGGTCGGTCGATGATGTCGTTGGTGACACCGTCGAGCGGATCGCAGGCCTGGATCGCGGCCTGCCGGAACGCGCCGAGCACGCAGTTGCTGAGGAAGTGGCGGTCGTTGTTCATCACGACCTGCGGCCACAGGGTCGCGACCGCGAACTGGGTCCAGTTCACCGCGGGAGCGTTGGCCAGGATGCCGTCGAAGTCGTTCGCGTAGTCCTGGGCTTCCGAGTAGCCCTGTCGGCCACCTGTCGAGCAGCCGTTCCAGTACGAGTACGACACCGCGCGGTGGTAGTGCCTCTGGACGAGGTCCTTGCCGATCACGGCCGACTCGTGCACCGAGCGGGTCGCGAAGTCGGTCAGCAGCGGCCGGTTGATCTTCCCGTCCGCGGTCAGCGCCCAGCTGGTGTCGAGTCCGGTCAGGACACCGGCGTCGGTCGTCACGCCCGTGTAGCCGTCCTTCACGGCCCGCACCAGCGGCGCGCCGAAGTCACCGGCGGCGTAGGCGCTCCCGCCGACACCCTGTAGCCGGCCGGTCCAGCCGGTCTCCGGCAGCGCGACCGCGACCTTGACGTGGTCGTTCGCACCCACGTGCGTGAGGGTCACGGTGACCTCGCAGTACGCCGGCACACCGGTGATCTCGGTCGCCGGGGACTGCGGCGTGGCGGGGAACGAGACCGTCCCGCCCGCGTGGCGTTCCGCCCGCACCGATTCGATCTTCGCGCCCTGCGGGGCGGCGACCGGAACCGTCGCGCACGCCGGTTGGGCGGACGGCGCGGCGGCGAGCTGGGGCGACGCGCTCGCGACGGAGGGGATCAGCGCGGCGAGCGGAACGGCCACCGCCAGTATTTTGGTCAGGCGTCTCACGGATCTACCTCTTCGTTTTTCCGGCATTTCTGGCACCTTCGTCGTTGGTCGTCCGTAACCCGTCCGGCAGGTCGAGGCCGGTGTCGCGGACCGCGCCCCGGGCGGCGATCGGCGTGCTCAACCGGATGGCGGCGCGGCAATCCTGCGTTGGGTCCGTCACGTGTGGGAGGGACCGTAAACGCCGGAAATTGACAATCGATGGATGTTTCGCAGACGTCCGGTCGGCGCCGTTACTCGAAGGAGCAGCCGGGATTGGGCCTGTCCACGGCGAGTGGCTGCCCCACCGGGCTCTGGTAGAGCACGACGAGCACGACCGGTGTCGTGCCGAGGTTGCGTCCAATGTGGACGTAACCGGGGCCGCTCTCCTCGGAGATGACCTGGCCGGCGTGGTAGACCCCGTCGCTGTCGCAGCTCGCGTCGTTGTGGCTGAGCACGCCCTGCTTGACGTAGCCGGTGACCTGTCCGGGGTGGTAGTGCCAGCCGGTGCTGCCGCCCGGTGCGAGCGTGATCTCCTTCAGCACGTAGTCGGTGCCGCCGATGGCGTGGTCGGAGATGGCGACCGCCGAGACGCCCCGGCCGGGCGTCGCGTTCGCCGTGCCGGGCAGGACGGTGAGGGACAGGCCGGCGGCGGCGATCAGCACGACTGCTGGTTTCCTGTGCATGCGGCGAAATTTATGGTGTCACAGTGGACAGTCGCTGTACGTGGAATCGACGCCGTCGATCGCCCGTACACATCGCGGCGGCACCATGGATCTCATGTCGGACAACACTTCCGGGGACACCCGGGCACTCGCGCTGCCGAACCTGGTGCAGGGCGCGATCGAGGCCGCGCGCGAGGAAGCAGACAGACTCGGCCGCCTGCCGGACCATCTCGTCGAGGAACTACGAGACGCGGGCGCCTTCAGCCTGTTCACTCCCGCCGAGCACGGCGGGCTGGAGGTCTCGCTCACCACCGCGCTGACCGTCTACGAGCAGCTCGGCCGGATCGACACCTCGGCCGCCTGGGTCGTGTGGAACGCGAACTTCGGCTTCACCGCGGCGATGCTCGGCGAGCAGGGGGCCGCGAGGATCTGGCCCGGCGGCCCGGAACCGGTGCTGGCGAACGCGGGCCAGCCGGGCAGCGCCGTCGCGGTGACGGGCGGGTACCGGCTGTCCGGCCAGTGGCGCATCGTCAGCGGGATCGAGGCGGCCGAGTGGTTCGTCCCGCTCGGCGTTGTGATGGACGGCGAGCGGCCCACGATGACCGAGGCGGGCAAACCGGACGTGCGCCTGTTCCACGTCCCCCAGGACCAGCTGAGGATCGAGCGCACCTGGAACGTCGCCGGCATGCGCGCGACCGGCAGCCACGGCGTCGTGGTGCAGGACGTGTTCGTCCCCGCCGAGCTGACCGCGAACATCGACACGCCGCTGCGCCTGGACCGGCCCACCTACCGCCTCAACCCCATCCTGCTGGTCTTCGCCGGCTGCACCGCCGTCGCACTGGGCACGGTCGAGCAGGCGATCGACGAACTGGTCGCGCTCGCCCCCGGCAAGACCACCCCGTTCGGCGGTCCGCTCGCCGCGCAGCCCCGCGTCCAGGAGTTGCTGGCCCGCCACGAGACCGCGGTGCGGGCGGCCCGCCTGTTCCTGTTCGACGTGGCGCAGCGGATCGACGCAGCGGCCCGGCGCGGCGGGCCGACCACGCTCGACATCCACGCCGACCTGCACTCGGCCATGGCCCACGCGGCCGCAGTCGGCCGGGACGCCCTGGTCGCGATGTACCAGCTGGGCAGCTCCACTTCGCTCTATCTCGGCAACGCGCTCGAGCGGCTCTACCGCGACGGGATGGTGGCACTCCAGCACGTCAACCAGGCACCGGAGTTCTTCGGCGGCTCGGGACGCGTGCGGCTGGGCCTGGAACCCGGTCTGCCGTTGTTCTGATGACCCGGTCACACCTGCCTGAACTGGTGAAACTCCGCACCGGATACTTTCGGTATCGTCGCCTTCGGGAGACCGAGGGTAGGGGTGCCGCACAATGCCGCTGTTCGGACGGGAAACCGAACTCAAGAGCCTGACCGAACTCGTGGACGGACCAGAGGAGTGCGGCGGGATCCTCCTGACCGGGGAGCCCGGCATCGGGAAGTCCGCGCTCGTCGCCGAAGCCGTGTCCGCGGCGTCGGTCGCCGGCCTGCGCGTGCTGACGACCACCGGCGTCGAGGCCGAGCAGAACCTCGCCTATGCCGGGTTGCACCAGCTGCTCTACCCCGTCCGGGCCGGTGTGGACGCGCTGCCGGCACCGCAGAAGGCCGCCCTGCGGACCGCGCTCGGCCTCGCCGACGGTGCCGAGCCCAGCGCCTACCTGGTCGGCCTGGCGGCGCTGACCCTGCTGGCCGAACAGGCCGTGGACCGGCCGCTGCTGCTCGTCGCCGAGGACGTGCACTGGCTCGACCGGGCGAGTGTGGACGTGCTGGCCTTCGTGGCCCGCCGGATCGAGTCCGAGCCCGTCGCCCTGCTCGCGACCCTGCGCGAGGGCGAACGCTCCCCGTTGCAGGACGCCGGACTGTCCCCGATGCCCGTGGCACGGCTGTCCACAGAGGACGCCGCCGGTTTCCTGGACTCCGTCGCCCCCGGGCTCGCCGCGCCGGTCCGGCAGCAGGTGCTGACCGAGGCCGCGGGCAACCCCCTGGCGCTGGCCGAACTGCCGGCCGCCCTGTCCGGTCCGGCCCAGCTCGACCGGGCCCAGCTCGACCCGGTGCTTCCGCTGAGCGACCGGCTCGAACGCGCCTTCACCGCCCGGGTCGTCGGCCTGCCGGCGCCGACGAGGACCGCGTTGCTGGTCGCGGCGCTCAGCCAGACCGGCTCGGTCGCCGAAACGCTGGCGGCCACGGGCCCGCTCCTGGGCGGCACGGTCGAGGTGGAGGTCCTGGCCCCCGCCGTCGAGGCCGGCCTGGTCGAGGTGGCCACGGGATCGGTGACGTTCCGGCACCCGCTGACGCGGTCGGCCATTCCCGCGGCCGCGACCCTCGCCGAGCGCAGGCAGGCCCACCTGGCACTGGCCGAGACGCTGGCCGGGCAACCGGACCGGCGGGCCTGGCACCAGGCCGCCGCGACCACCAGCGCAGACGAGGCGGTGGCCGGGGAACTGGAGCAGGCCGCCGAACGGGCCCGCCGCCGGGGCGGGACCACCGCCGCGATCGCCGCCCTCGAACAGGCCGCCCGCCTGTCCGAGCGGCAGGACCGGCGCGGGGATCGCCTGCTGCGGGCCGCGGAACTGGCGACCGAATGCGGCCGCCGCGACCTGACCGAACGCCTCGTGCGCGAAGCCCAGGCACTGGACCTCGCGCCGCGCCAGCGCGCCGCCGCGGCCTGGTTGCTCAGCGGTTTCGAGGACGGCGTGCGCGAGGACATCGCCCGCGTCGCGGAGCTGGGCGAGCTGGCCGCGTCGGTCGCCGGCGACGGGCACACCGAGGTGGCGGCACGGATCCTGTGGAGCACCGCGATGCGCTGCTTCTGGTCCGAACCCGGCGCGCGGACCCGCCGCGCGCTGCTCGCCGTGTCGGACCGCCTGCCGCTGCCGGACGAGGACCCGCGCAAGGTCGCGATCGCCGCGTACGTCGCGCCGTTCGAGCGTGGCGAGACCGTCCTGGCCGGACTGCGCACCCTGGCCCGGTCCGCGGGTGCGAACCCGGAGGTCGACCGCTACCTCGGCAGCGCGGCGTTGCAGGTCGGCGCGTTCGACCTGGCCGCGCGGTTCGCCGCGGCCGCCGTGCCTGGGCTGCGTGCCCAGGGCCTGCTCGGGGTGCTGCCCCGCGCGCTCGCCGTACAGGCGTGGAGCCGGACCCGGCTCGGCGACCTGGCCACCGCGGTGCCGATCGCCGCCGAGGCCGCCAGACTCGCCAAGGAGACACACCAGCCGTTCATGTTCGGGCTGGCCAAAGCCGTCCAGGCCGAGATCGCCGCGCTCCGTGGTGACCACAAGCAGGCCACGGCGCTGGCCGACGAGGCCGAACGCGCCGGGCTCGCGGCGGGCGCGCGGCCCGTCCTGGCCACCGTCCAGCTCACCCGCGGGCTCACGGCCCTGAGCGAAGGCCGCTACGAGGACGCGTTCGCCGACCTGCGCCGCATGCTCGACCCGGCTGACCCCGCCTACCAACTGGCGCTGCGCGCTTACTGCCTCGCGGAGCTGACCGAGGCCGCGGTGCGGTCCGGGCAGACCGAGACGATGCGGGAGATCCTGGCCGAGATGGAACCGCTCGGGACCACCACCTCGTCCCCGGCGCTCCACATAGGACTGCGCTACGCCCGCGCCGTGCTCGCGTCCACTGGGGACGCCGAAGAGCTGTTCCTGGCAGCGCTGCGGGCGGATCTGACCGGGTGGCCCGCCGAACGCGGCCGCGTGCACCTGGCGTTCGGCGAATGGCTGCGGCGGCAGCGGCGGGTCGTGGAGTCGCGCACGCACCTGCGCACCGCCCGGGAGACGTTCGACGCGCTCGGCATGACGGCGTGGGGCGAGCGGGCGCGGCGTGAGCTGCGCGGCGCGGGGGAGTCGAGCCCGAACCGTGGCCCGGACGCGCGGGAGAAGCTGACCCCGCACGAGCTGAGCGTCGCCCAGTTGGCGGCGGAGGGGCTGACGAACCGGGAGATCGGGCAGCGGTTGTACCTGTCGCACCGGACGGTCGGCACGCACCTGCACCGGATCTTCCCCAAACTGGGGATCAGCTCCCGCGCCGACCTGGCCGGAGTCCTCAGCAAGCTCGAGTGACGTACACCGGCAGCGTCAGCCTGGCCACCAGGACCGCCACCTCGTCATAGCGGCTCCGAGGTCGGGTGGACCGCATCCGTCCACTATGGACAAACGGCTCGAGTCCGCCACCGGGCTCGAGCCGTCACGACGGATGTCAGGCGACGGTCGCGTCCAGGGTGACCTCGATGTTGCCGCGCGTGGCCTTCGAGTACGGGCACAGCTGGTGCGCGCCCTGGACCAGCTCGTCGGCGGTGGCCTGGTCGATGCCGGAGGCCTCGAGGTGCAGGGCCGCGCTGAGCCTGAAGTCGTTGGCCTCGGTGTCGTGGTGGAGGGTGATCTCCGCGACGACGGCGAGGTCGTTCGGCTTGACATTCTTCGCCGCAGCGACCCGGCGTACCGCGCCGACAAAGCAGGACGCCCAGCCCGCGGCGAACAGCTGCTCGGGGTTGGTGCCGTTGCCCGCGCCGCCAAACGCCTTCGGCACGGCGAGGGTGACGTCGAGCGCACCGTCGTCGGAGACCGCGTGACCCCCGTTGCGGCCCTCCGCGGTGGAGGAGGCGACCGCGGTGTACGTGACTTCAGACATCGGCTTTCCCTTTGCGTTCCGTGGTGTGTGCCGACCACGGTAGGAACGCCGGGTGTGCCGCGGCGACTGTCGGGCGACGTCACCGGTGTACGTCACCGCGCTGGATCAGACCAGGGAGGCGTCCGCCGCGCTGATCCGCGCGTGCATCCGCCGTAGGCCGGGGCCGGGCTCCAGCCCCAGATCCTCGTCCAGCAACCGGGCGATCCGCTGGTAGGTGGACAACGCGTCGCCCCGGCGGCCTTCGCTGTCCAGCGCCCACATCAGCAGCTCCCACAACCGCTCGCGGTAGGGCTCGGCGGCCGTCGCCAGGGTCAGCTCGCCGATCGCCCCGGCGCAGTTGCCCTGGCCGATGTCCAGGGCCCAGCGCTGCTCCATCGCCGACGCCCGCAGCTGCTCCAGCCAGGTGCGGCGGCCTTCGAAGAACGGGCCGCCCAGCCCGTCGAGCGCGGGCCCACGCCACAGCGCGAGCGCTCCACGCAGCAGCCGCGCCGCCTCGGCGTCCTCGCCGCGGTCACGGGCATCGCGCGCGGCGGCCGTGGTCTGGCGGAACACCGTCACGTCGACCGCGGCGGGGTCGACGAGCAGCTGGTAACCGCGGCCCGCCGACCGGATCTCCGCCTCCGTGCCCCGCCCCGCGGCGCCGACCTCGATCAGCAGCCGGCGCAGCCGCGAGATGTAGGTGCGGGTGGTGACGACCGCGCTGCGTGGCGCTTCGGTGCCCCACAACGCACCCACGATCTCCTCGAGCGTGACCTGGCGCCCCTCGCCGAGCAGGAGCAGGGCGAGTACCCCGCGCTGCTGCGGGGATCCCACGTCCAGTTGCTGCCCGCCACTCCACACCCTGATCGGGCCCAGCAACCCGAAACTCATCCCGGCCATGAGGGTTCCCCGCCCTTTCGCGACGCGCGAGATCGTGAATGTGAGCCTGGGCGATTCCGACCGGCCCCTGTCACCACTGTGTCAGAAGCGCTGGGACAGCGTCGAAGGAATCCGCCGCACCGCGATTCGTAGACCGGACGTCTACGCGTTGTCTACACCGCTGCCCTAGGAATGGTGCGCTGACAGCGAAGTGCGATGCTGGTCGTACTGACCAGGGGTGACGTACAAGCACAGCGTCACGTGACGCTCGCGAGGGCCGTCCCGGCAGACCTACTTTCCGGGAATGCACCGCCGGGCAGCCGTGATTGGACAGCAGAACGTGGTCTCGACCCAGTGCCGGTTCACCATCCTCGGACCACCCGGACTCAGTTGCGGTGACGCGGAGCTGGATCTGGGCGCGCCGCAACAACAGGCGGTACTGATGCTACTGCTGTCCCGCAGCGGCAGTTTCGTCCGGAGCGGCGAGCTGCTTGACGGCCTGTGGGGCGATCGCGCCCCGGCCACCGGCGAAGCCGTCATCCGCACCTACATCTCGCGCATCCGGCGCCTGCTCTCCGAGCACGGCCTCGGTTGGGCGATCCGCTCGCAGTCCGGGGGCTACATGCTCGACCCGTCGTTGTTCGAACTCGACGCCACCGAGTTCACGCGGCTGGTCGAGACCGCACGGCAGGAGCGCGCTGGCGGCGGCGTACCGGCCGCGGCCAGGTACCTGCGGGAGGCTCTCGACCTGTGGACGGGCACCGCGCTGGCCGGGGTGCCGGGCGAGGCCGCCGAGCGGGAACGCGCCCGCCTGGAGCGGCTGAAGCTGATCGCCACCCAGGAGCTGCTGCAACTGCGCCTGGAGCTGGGGGAGCACGCCGAGGTGGTGGCCGAGGTGCCCCTGCTCCTCCAGCTGAACCGGCTGGAGGAGCCGTTGTACGAGATCTACCTGCTCGCCCTCTACCGCAGCGGCAGGCGCGCCGAGGCGCTTCAGGTCTACCGGATGGTCTACGACCTACTGGGCAAGGAGTTGGGCGTCAGCCCGGGACCGCGCCTGCGGGCGATCCACGAGAAGATCCTGCGGGCCGAGGCCGACACCGAGGACGGGTTCGTGCCCGCCCCCCGCCCACGGGTTCCGGCACCGGTGGCCAAGGAACCACCGGGTGAGCCGGCCGGCGCGGCACTGGACCGCAACCTCGGTCTGCGGTTCGTCGGGCGGGACGCCGAGCGCGCGGCCTTCGGGGCCATGCTCGAGCGCGGCCACAGCGAAGGGCTCGAGGTGCTTTTTGTCCGCGGTCACGCCGGGATCGGCAAGTCGACCCTGCTGCGCCGGTTCGCCGCCGACGCCGAGGCTGCGGGGCGCACGGTGTGGCACCTGCACGACCTCACGACCGCGCAACTGCGAGAACGTCTCGACCAACTTGCCGGTGGGCTCGCGGGGACGTCCACGGGCCCGGTCGTGCTCCTCGACTCCTGCGAGCGGCACCGCGAACTCGAGCCGTGGCTGCGCGAGGTCTACCTACGCATGTTGCCAGCGGACGCGATCGTCGTCCTGGCTGGCCGGAGCGGTCCGAGCGTCGCCTGGATCACCGACCCGGCCTGGTCCGGCATGATCGTGACCCGGCAACTGGACGCCCTCAGCCCCGCGGAGTCGGCGGCGCTGGTCCAAGCGCGGGGCGTGGACCCAGGGTTCGTCACGTCCATTGTGGACTTCGCGGCGGGCAACCCGCTCGCGCTGTCGCTGGCCGCCGAGGTCGGCCGGAGCATGTCGCACACCGGGCAGCCCTCGCGGCGCGAGGCCGTGCGGTACGTGGTCGACACGGTGCTGGACCTCCTGGTCGGCGAGGTCCCGACGCCGCGGCACCGGTGGGCGCTGCACGTCTGCGCGCACGCCCGCTACACCACCGAGGACCTTCTCCGCGTCGCGGTACCGGACGGGGATCCCGCGGAACTGTTCGACTGGCTGCGTGCCCAACCGTACGTCGAGACGCCAGGGCACGGCCTGGACATCAACGGGGTGCTGCGGGAGGCGCTGGAGGTCCACCTGCGGTGGCGGGATCCGGTCGGCTACGAGCGGATGCACCGGCGGATCCGGCACTACGTGATGAACACGCTGCTGCGCGACGCAACCGAACCGCGGGCGAGCGTGGCGGTCACGCGGACCATCAGCCACCTGCGGCGCCGGGGCGGGGTGGTGTGCCGCTACGTGTCGGCGACCGGGGACCCGGACGTGCGCGTCACCCGGTGCACCCCGGCCGACCACGATGAGCTCGTCGCCCTGGCGCGCGAGGCCTATGGCGAGTTCACCGCGTCCTCGGTCCGGTTCTGGCTGAACCGCCAGCCGGAGGCGTTCTCCGTGCTGCGGTGCGCCAGGAGCAACCGGTTGCGCGCCTTCATGAGCTGGCTGACCCTCCGCGCGCCGGAGCGGGCGGAACTGGCTGCCGACCCCGTCATCGCGGACGTGTGGAACGAGGTCGGCAGGCGGGGGGACCTGCCGTCCGGCGCGCACCTGGCCGTCGCCCGGCACCTGATCTGCCCCGCCTTCGAGGCCAAGCCGAACCCCATCACCGACCTGTTCCTGGCCCGGATGATGCGGGGCTGGGTCCACGAGTCAGGCCTGGCGGCCTCCTACCTGGTCATCGCGAACCGGCAGCTGTGGTCGCCGCTGATGGACTACCTGGGCCACTACGAACTGGGTCGCTCCCGGTCGGACTACCCGGACGCCGTCTTCGGGCACGACTGGCTCGCCGATCCCCCGTCGCGCTGGCAGGACCACCACCTGGAAGACGAGCTGTGGGCGCCGCGGGGGCCGGACCTGTTCCTCCACGAGGGGCTCGGCGGGCGCTGAGCCGGGTCACAGCGGGAGGCGACCTGCTCGGGGTGCCTAACGATCGGACGGCCGTAGCTGTCCCGGCTCAGCCCGAAGTTCAGCGCGGGATGGCGCGCGGCGGTCTCGAGGTCGCGCCAGAACTGCTGTCGACGCGAAGCTCGGCGCCCCGCCATCTCGCGCGCAGCCGTCGATCGTGGCCGGCAAGCACGATCGCGCCCGGACCCGGGCCCAGCGCATCCTCCAGTTCGTCGCACAGCGCGGGGGACAGGTGGTTCGTCGGTTCGTCGAGCAACAGCAGTTGCGGTGGATCCGCGACGAGGATCGCGAGGGCCAGCCGCCGTCGCTGGCCCACCGACAGTTCACCGACGGGCTTGTCCGCGTCCCGGTTTCCCAGCAGCCCCAACGATTCCAGCGGCACGGCCGCCGCGCGCGCCGCGCCGAGTGCGGCCGAGTACGTTTCGCGTGCGGTGCGCCCGGGCTCGTCGAGCTCGGTGTCCTGGCTCAGCAGAGCCACGCGCAGTCCCGGATGCCGCCGCACCCCGGCCACGTCGAGCCGTCCCGCCAGGACGTGCAGCAGTGTGGACTTGCCAGCCCCGTTGGGACCCGTGACCAGAAGCCGTGCGGTGGCGCGGATGTCGAGGCGATCGACGGTGAGCCGCCCGGGAACGTGCACCTCCCGCAGCGACACCAGGATCTCGTCCGGTGCCTGCCCGGCGAGCGCGTCCGGGCGGAACCGCAGCGGTGGCGGGGGAGCGGGCACCTGGCGGCGTTCCAGCTCCTCCAGCCTGCGCGCGGTGTTGCGGACCCGGCGCGAAATCGAGTTCTGCACCCGCCCGGCCCGGTGCCCGTAGCCCATCTTCTCGGTGTCGCGCGGAGCCCGGTTCGGCGCGACCCGGTGCGTCGTCACGCCGAGCGCCTCCCGCAGAACCGCGATTTCCTCCTGTTCCTCGGCGTAACGACGTTCCCAGCGTTCCCGGTCCGCGCGTTTGCGCGCCAGGTAACCGCTGTAGTCGCCACCGAACCGGACCGGCCCGTCCACCGCGGGATCGAGATCGAGGATGTCCGTGCACACCGCGTCCAGGAAGGCGCGGTCGTGACTGGCCAGCACGACGGTGCCAGGCAGACCGCGCAACTGCTCCTCGAGGAACGCCGCGGCGCTGTCGTCGAGGTGGTTGGTCGGCTCGTCCAGCAGGACCGCGGAGGGCCGGCGGACCAGCAACGCGGCCAGCGCGAGCCGCCCGCGCTGGCCGCCGGACAGTTCGCGCAACGCACGCTCGGGTCCGAGGCCGCCGAGCCCCAGTCCGTCGAGGACGATCTTCGCCCGCCGGTCGGCGTCCCAGGCGTCGTGGAGTTGGGCCTGTTCCAGCCGCTCGGCGTACTCCGCCAGCAGATTCTCGTCGTTGGCGAGCAGGGCACCGAGGCGGTCCAGTTCGGCGAGATCCGCGCGCGCATCGGCCAGGGCCTCGTCGACCACGTCGGCCACTGTCGCCGCAGGGTCGAACGGCATCTCCTGGTGCAGGTAGCCGAGGTCGGCCGGGCGCTCGACGCTGCCGCGGTCCGGCCGGTCCACCCCGGCCAGCACTCGCAGCAGCGTCGACTTCCCGGCGCCGTTCTCGCCGATCAACCCGATCCGGTGCCCCGGCGCCGCGGTCAGCGACACCCCGTCCAGCACGCGCCGGTCACCGAGCACGCGCACGAGGTCGTGCGCGATCAGAGCCGCTTCCATGTCAGCGGCTCACGGGCGCGGCGGTCTCCAGCAGCCTGCCCGCGTCGAGCCGGAGCCAGCGGTCGATCCGGATCTCGCCGAGGAAGCGTTCGTCGTGGCTGACCACGACGAACGCGCCCTGGTAGGCGTTGAGCGCGCTCTCCAGCTGCCCGGCGCTGACCAGGTCGAGGTTATTCGTCGGTTCGTCCAGCAACAGCAGTTGCGGTGCGGGCTCGGCGAACAGGATGCAGGCCAGCGTGGCGCGCAGCCGTTCCCCACCGGACAGGACCGCGACGGGCAGGTGCGCGCGGTCGCCTCGGAACAGGAAGCGGGCCAGCAGGTTCATCCGCTGTGCCGGGGGCATCGCGGGCGCGAACGCCGCCAGGTTCTCCGCGACGGTGCGGTCGTTCTCGAGCAGGTCCAGGCGCTGGGACAGGTAGGCGATCCGGCCGTCGGCGCGCTTGACCTCGCCGCCGTCGGGCTCCAGGTCACCGGTGATCATCCGCAGCAGGGTGGACTTGCCGGAGCCGTTGGCGCCGCTGAGCGCGATGCGTTCCGGTCCGCGGATGGCCAGGTCGACGCCCCCGCCGAACAGGTCCCGCTTGCGCAGGCCTTCGCCGAGGAACAGGGTCCGCCCGGCGGGCACCGCGGTCTGGGGGAGTTCCAGGGTGATCTTCTGGTCCTCGCGCAGCGACCGCTCGGCCTCGTCGAGCTTGGCCTTGGCCGCGCTGACCCGGGCCGCGTGCGTGCCGTCGGCCTTGCCCGCGGACTCCTGGGCGTTGCGCTTGCGGGCGCCGGAGAGGATCTTGGGCAGTCCCGCGTTCGCGAGGTTGCGCTGCGCGTTGCTCGCCCGCTTGGCGGCCCGCTCCCTGGCCTGCTGCATCTCGCGCTTCTCGCGCTTGACCTCCTGCTCGGCGTTGCGGATGTGCTTCTCGGCCACCTCGCGCTCGGCCTGGACGGCCTCCTCGTACTCGGTGAAGTTGCCGCCGTAGTAGCGGACCTCACCGGCGTCGAGCTCGGCGATGCGGTCCATCCGGTCCAGCAGGGCGCGGTCGTGGCTGACCACCAGGAGGCAGCCGGACCAGTCCTCGAGTACGGCGTAGAGCTTGCGGCGGGCCTTGAGGTCGAGGTTGTTGGTGGGTTCGTCGAGCAGCAGCACGTCGGGCCGCTTGAGCAGTTGGGCGGCGAGCCCGAGCGAGACGATCTGCCCGCCGGACAGGGTGCTCAGCCTCCGGTCCAGCGTGACCTCACCCAGGCCGAGCCGGTCCAGCTGGGCGCGGGTGCGCTCCTCGATGTCCCAGTCGGCGCCGATCGTGGTGAAGTGCTCCTCGGCCACGTCACCGGACTCGACGGCTTCGAGCGCGCGCAGGACCGGCTCGATGCCGAGGACCTCGGCCACGGACGGTTCGCCGGTCAGCGGCAGGTCCTGGGGTAGGTAGCCGAGCAGGCCGTCGACGGACACGGTGCCCGCGGTCGGCCGCAGCTCGCCCGCGATCAGCTTGAGCAGGGTCGTCTTGCCTGCGCCGTTCGGGGCGACCAGGCCGGTGCGGCCGTCCGGGACGGTGAGGGACAGCTGGTCGAAGACCGGGGTGTCGTCGGGCCAGGAGAAGGACAGACCGGACACGACGATGCGGGAATCTGGCATGAAAGAGAGACCTCGGAAGATGTGGGGCGCGCCAGTGAGCGGCGCGTGGCTATGGGTGCGACGACATGGCCACCGCGGCGGTACGTGCCGGGGGCCTGCTGACTCCGGGCTCACCCGGAGATGTCGTCTTCACCTGCCACGTCAAGTCTCCCTAAAACGGCTCTCTGCCCTTCGACCATAGCAGTTGCGCCGATCTCGAGGTCAAGGCACCAGCCCGGCAGGCGTGTCGTGCCCAGGTGGTGGATCTCGTAGCCGCGTTCTCGGTCGGGAACAAGCTTCACTGCACTACACAAGTCGGGAATCAGCCAAGAGCTGGCTGGCGGTGGTGGCTGCGGCGCCTCCCACACATGATGCGGATGACCTTGGTGACGGTGTTGATGATCCGCGACGGCTGGACGCTGCTCGACCGGCGCGGCAGCCTTGTGCCGCGCTATAGACCAGTTCTGGTGCTGCGGCGTTCGATCGACACCACGTCGCGCCACGCACCGAGGTGCTGGCCGATGCGTTCGCGACGGCCCACCTCACGAAAGCCGACCCGCTGGTGCAGGGCCAGGCTGGCGGTGTTCTCCGGGAAGATGCCGGACTGCAACGTCCACACCCCGGCGGCCTCGGTGGCCGCGATGTAGGTGTCCAGCAGGGCACGGCCGACGCCGGTGCCGTGGCGATCGGGGTGAACGTAGACGCTGTGTTCGAGCACCCCGGCGTACACACAGCGGCTGGACACCGGCATCGCGGCGATCCACCCCAGCACCTCGCCTCCGGAGTCGAGGGCGACGAATCGGTGCTCCGGCAGGTGCGCCTGGTCCCACTGGGGCCAGGGCGGCGCGGTGGTTTCGAAGCTGGCGTTGCCGGTGTCCAGCCCTGCCTGGTAGATCGACAGCACCTGCTCGGCGTGCTCGGCGCGCATTGCCGTGATGCGCGGCGCGGCGCTCATGGGAGCATCGCCTCGACCTCGGCCGGGGTCTTGCCCATCATGAGGTCGGCGGCGCTGGGGAAGCAGGACACGCAGCGCTGGTTGACCCGATACAGGGTGGCGGTGCCGCGCTTGTCCGACAGCACGAACCGGGCCTCGGCGAGGACCTTGAGGTGGGCGGAGACGGTGGACTGGCCGACCGGGACCCGCTCGACGATCTGGCCGACGGTCATGGGCTCAGGGTGTTCTGCGAGCAGGTTGAGGATCTGCACGCGGGTCGCGTCGGCCAAGGCGCGGAACCAGGCTGCGTAGGTCTCGGCGAGTCGCCGGTCGAGCATGACCGCCCCTTTCATCGTTAATCGACGATAGACGATGAAAGGGGCGGCGGGAAGCGGCTGGTCAGGCGCCGGTGGGGACCAGTTCGGCCAGCAGCCCACGGACCCGGTGGTCGATGTCCTCGCGGATCGGGCGGACGTGCTCGACGTCCTGGCCCGCGGGGTCGGCCAGGTCCCAGTTGAGGTACCGCTTGCCCGGGTAGACCGGGCAGGCGTCGCCGCAGCCCATGGTGATCACCACGTCGGCGGCACGCACGGCGTCGTCGGTCAGCGGCTTGGGGAACTCCTGCGACAGGTCCAGCCCGAGTTCGGCCATGGCCTCGACCACGGCCGGGTTGATCGTGTCCGCGGGTGCCGACCCGGCAGAGCGGACGGTGACCCGGCCGGCCGCGTGGTGGTGCAGCAGGGCGGCGGCCATCTGGGAGCGCCCGGCGTTGTGGACACAGACGAACAGCACCTCGGGCAGCTCGGACACGACGGCTCCTTGGTTCTTGGCGATGGCGCGCAGGCGTTCGGCGGCGAAGCGGGTGGCCGGCACGGGCAGGCGGGTGTGGACGCGGGCGGTGGCGGCGAGCAGGGTGTCGGCGTCGGCGGGTTGGCAGGCTTCGAGGTTGCAGCAGCGGTCGTCAGGCGGAGGGTGCCGTGTCATGACCGGGTCTTTCGGAGACGGTGGCAGTGGACGGTGCGAAGAAGCGGCGTGCCAACAGGGCGGCATAGACCAGGGCGACCAGCACGGGCACCTCGATGAGCGGGCCGACCACGCCCGCGAGGGCTTGGCCGCTGGTGGCGCCGAAGGTCGCGATGGCCACCGCGATGGCGAGCTCGAAGTTGTTGCCCGCGGCGGTGAACGCGAGGGTGGTGGTCCGTTCGTAGGGCAGGCCGATGGCCTTGCCCAGCACGAAGGATCCGGTCCACATGATCGCGAAGTAGACCAGCAGGGGCAGCGCGATGCGGGCCACGTCCAGGGGACGGCTGGTGATCTGGCCACCCTGCAGGGCGAACAGCACCACGATGGTGAACAGCAACCCGTACAGCGCGAGCGGGCCGACGCGGGGCAGGAACCGGGTCTCGTACCAGTCCCGGCCCCTGGCACGCTCGCCCAGGCGGCGGGACAGGTACCCGGCCAGCAGGGGGATGCCCAAGAAGATCAGTACCGAGCGGGCGATGGCCCAGCCGGACACGGCGAGGTCGGCCTGCGGCAGGCCGAGCCATCCGGGCAGCACCGCGAGGTAGAACCAGCCCAGCACCCCGAAGGCGAGGACCTGGAACACCGAGTTCAGCGCGACCAGCACGGCGGCGGCCTCGCGGTCGCCACAGGCGAGGTCGTTCCAGATGATGACCATCGCGATGCACCGGGCCAACCCGACGATGATCAGCCCGGTGCGGTAGTCGGGCAGGTCCGGTAGCAGCAGCCAGGCCAGCGCGAACATCAGCGCCGGGCCCAGCACCCAGTTCAGCAGCAGGGAGGGCAACAGCAGGCGCCGGTCGCGGGTGACGGTGTCCAGCCGGTCGTAGCGGACTTTGGCCAGTACCGGGTACATCATGATCAGCAGGCCGAGCGCGATCGGCAGCGAGATCCCATCCACCTGGACGGCGTCGATCGCCGCGCCCAGGCCGGGGATCACGCGACCCGTGGCAAGGCCCGCCAGCATGGCGGCAAGGATCCAGGCCGGCAGGAACCGGTCCAGCGTGGACAGCTTGCCCACCACGCCACGATCGGTTGCCGTGCTCATGCGGTCACCGGCTCGGCCTGGTCGGGCGCCATGAGCACCGTGGACAGCGTCTGCAACGCAGTGGGCAGCACCCGGTAGTACACCCAGGTCCCGCGCCGCTCACCGTCGATGATTCCGGCCTCGCGCAGCACCTTGAGGTGGTGGGAGATCGTCGGGCCGGTCAGGTCGAAGGCGTCGGTCAGGTCGCACACGCACGCCTCGCCCCCGGCGTGGGAGGCGATCAGCGACAGCAGCCGCAGCCGCACCGGGTCGGCCAGGGCCTTGAACACCCGCGCCAGCTCGACCGACTGGTCCTCGGTCAGGGGCTGGCGCATCAAGGGCGAGCAGCACAGCGACTCGACCGGGACGAGCGGCAACTGTTTAGACATGCATCTAGGTTGACAGACATCTATCTAGAGCGCAATCTGGCAACGCACTGATTCGATGAACGTCTATCCAAGGGTGATGTCATGTCCCGTGTGCAGCTGGCCCTGCGAGTGGCCGACCTGGAAGCCTCGATCGCCTTCTACACCAAGCTGTTCGGCGTCGAACCAGCCAAACGCCGTCCCGGCTACGCCAACTTCGCCGTCACCGAGCCACCGTTGAAGCTGGTACTGCTGGCGGGCGAGCCAGGCCAGGAGACGGTGATGGACCACCTCGGGGTGGAGGTCGAGTCCAGCGAGCAGGTCACCGAGGCCAGCGAGCGGCTGTCCGCCCTCGGGCTGTTCACCGACGTGGAGAACGACACCACCTGCTGCTACGCCGTGCAGGACAAGGTCTGGGTACACGGCCCCGGCAAGGAGCCCTGGGAGGTCTACGTCGTCAAGGCCGACTCGCAGGCGTACGGCACCGACCCTGAATTGACCGCTGCCGGGTGTTCCACCGACACCGAGCAGCAGGCTACGGCCAAGCCCACTGGCTGCTGCGGCTGACGGTGACCTACCGGAGGCTGGTGGTGCCCCCGCCAGCCTCCGCACCCAGCATCGTCGCTCCACAACATCCGCTACTACCGATGTGTGCTCTGGATGTTGATCGTTTACTGATCTGCGGCGTCTTGGGTTTCTTCGCCCGGCCGTTCTTCGAGCACTTTCACGAGGGCCGTGGCGATGAGGGCCACGGGCCGATCATCGTCGTGGGCCAGTTGCTGAAGGATGTCCAGCGCGATGGTCCCCGGCATCTCGGCGAGTGCCTGGGTCAGTCGCATCCGCACCGCCGAGTCCGCGGTGTGTGCGGCGAGTTCGTCAACCAGCGCACTCAGGATCCGGTCTGTCCACTGCGCGTCCCGCGCCAACGTTCCCAAGAGCTCGGCCGCCTCGACATCGTTCGGGCCCTCGACCACCATGCCGACCAGTGCCGGCACAGCACGGGTCACGCCCCGCGCCCCCAGTGCGAGAGCGGCATGTCTGCGGACCGTCGCGTCCGTGTCCCCGAGCGCGTCCGTGAGCATCGCGGTCGCCTCGTCGCCGGGTAGCTCGGCGAGCGCCAGGACCGCGCGCCGCCGGACGTCGACGTCCTCGGAGGCCATGCCGGTTGCCAGGCTCGCCACACCGTCACCGCCGGCCCGCGCGAGGGCCCACCGCAGGGCCCCGGCAACGTTCGGATCGGATTCGGTGAGGACCGCCTCTGCCAGCAGCTCGGCGGGAACCGAGGCATGCTCGGCCGGGGCCAGGACGGCCTGCTGTCGCCGCGCGGCGCTGTGCGAACCCAGTCCGTGCAGGAGTTCGACGATGCGCGCGACGTCCTGCCAGCCGGCGGGTTCGGCCGCATCGACCGTACGGAGCCGTTCGAGGAGCTCTTGCTCCTGGTTCAGTCGTTCTTCGGTCCTTCGGATGAGGTCGCCGACCAGCGCTGCCGGGGTGAATCCGGGATCGTCGAGAGTGCGTGCGATCTGACGCAGTGACAGTCCCAGGGCCCGCAGGCCCTCCACGTGGAAGATCCGCCGGATGTCCTCGGGTGTGTATTCCCGGTAGCCACCCACGGTGCGGCCTGTCGGTCGTACCAGCCCGAGCGAGTCGTAGTGCCTGAGCATCCGGGCGCTCACTCCCGAGCGGCGCGCCACCTCACCGATCAGCACGCAGTTGTCTCCTCCCGGTCCGGACCGAGCGCGACGACCCGCCTCGCTTCATCGACGGCGAGGTCGAATCCGGCATCTGGGTCGCGCAGGAGCCGCTCCGTGGCGCTGGCATGCGCACGCACCGCCGGGTCGTGACGTGCCAGTGCCGTTCGCAGGACCGGCTCGACCACGTCGCCGAGCGCGACGAGGGCGCGGCTCAAGCTCAACCGTACCTCCCGGTCACCGCGGCCGAATTGTGTGGCCAGTCCCGCGGCCAGCGCTTCCTTCTCCCTGTCGGGCACGAGAATGACGGCAGCGCGCCACGCACTCCGCGCGACCTCGTCGTCGGCGTCGTGCAGCAACGACCGCGTGATCGCGGGCCACGCGTTCCTGTCCCCGATCTTGGACAGGGTGTGCAACGCCTGGCTCCGGGCCTGAGCGCGTTCGGAACGAAGCTCCGCGCGCAGTTTCGGAACCGTAATCTCCGACGGGAGACGGGTCAGCGCCCACGTGAGCATGTCACGCACGAAGAAGTCCGGCTCGATCGCGCACCGTGCCACGAGCGCGTCGACGAAACCGGGCTCGGGATGCGTACCGATTGCCAGGGCCGCCTTCAACCGCGTGGACGAGTTCCCGGCGGCCAGTGCGTCGAGCAGTCGCGTGTCCTGTGGATTCCTGTGTGTCGAGTTGATGGGGACCACCTCCGACAGCCAGTGAAGACCTTGTCACAGTGACAAGGTCAAGGTCACGGGCGAGCCGCCGTGGAGATCGGCGTGCTCCACGACGTCCTCATGAACGTCCACGTCCTCGCCGACCCGGCAGGGCGGCTGCTGTGGACTTCGCCGGCATTGCCCGGCTCGGCCCACGACCTGACCGCGGCCCGCACCCACGGCATCATCGACGCCCTCACCACAGCCGACATCCCCTGCTGAGCGGACAAGACCTACCGGTCAACCGCTCGCAAGCCCCCGTCCGGTGCCCTGAGCGAACAAGCCGTTTCGATCCTCAAAGCCTGGCGGCCACCGCGCAGACTCCGCTGCTCCACCACCCGGATCACCGACCCGACCCGAACCGTCCTCGCACTTCACCCCGCCGCCAGATGAGGTTGGTCACCAGCGCGCGCTTTCGTTAAATGGACAATTGGTTGAGGGCGTAGTCGAGCGCGTCGGTGAGGTGTTGGGGTGAGCCTGTGATCGCGGTCATCGTGGTGCCGCCGCACACGGCTGCGGTGATTGCTGATGCGATCTTGCTGGCATCGACACTGTGAGCGACTTCGCCTGCGGATTGCATTTGCTCGATGTCTCGCCGAATGCTGTTATTCCATTGATGAATGATTTGCGATACGACAGCCTTTTCGCCTGGTGTTGCGGCTGCGAGATGGCTTGCCAATATATATAGCGGGCAGGCTTCACCATGGCGATCATGTTGTTTGAGCATCTGATCGCGCCATCTTCTCCATGCTTGCCGTGTGGTCAGCGGACCGGCGCCATCGTGGATTCTTTGCAGGATCCGTTCTGTCTCGTGTTGAGCGACCTCGAGCAATAGTTGCTCTTTCCCGTCCGGGAAGTAGTGAAACAACTGACTCTTGCTGGTTTCGGTACGTGCTCGAATCTCGTCGAGTGTGACCGTGCCGGTACCTTGTTCGAGAAGAAGCTCGATAGCGCCGGACAGGATGCGGGCGCGGGTGTGTTGACCTTTGGCGGTGTTGCCACTGGGCATGGCACCCAGACTAGCAAGACTGGACTTGCGGGTCCATTTTTGTTGGGGGAGGCTGGACATCAGCACGACGCTCAGGCTGCTAGGTGCGGCATCGTTGCGAGTGGAATGGTTGATCGGCCCAGAGGAGAGAGGGTGCGTGATGAGTCGGCGGACTGTTTTGGTGACTGGTGCGACCGGTACCACTGGTTCCAGGGTGCTGGCTGGATTACGTCAACGTGGTGTTGCGGTACGGCCAGCATCTCGACGGGGTGCCCCGGCCTTCGACTGGCGGGACCAGGACACCTGGGTCGATGCCTTGGTTGATATCGATACCCTCTACGCCGTTCCACCGATCGAAGATTCTCCGACAGGGGTTCCTCGGGGTATGGGTGATATTTCTGGCTTTTGCAAGTACGCCGTGAAGCAGGGTGTTGACAGGTTCGTATTGCTCTCTGCCCGTTCGGGTCGTGCCGGAAACCCTGAGGTGGTTGCCGTGGAAGATGTCGTGAAGGCATTGGGGGTGGAGTGGACGATCCTTCGTCCGTCCGCGTTTCATCAGAACTTCGCGGAAAACTTTCAATTGAATTCCGCGAACCCGCTGCGGCAATCTATTGTCGACGGCAGCCTGGAAGCAATGGACCTGGGTTCGCCGATCGACTTCATCGATGCCGCCGACATCGCCGACGTGGCGGTTGAGACCCTGGTGGGCACCGGTCACCACGGTCAAACCTACGAACTTTCAGGTCCTCGGGCGTTCCCGTTCGCAGAGGCGGTGCGGATCATTGCCCGAACGCTCGATCGTCCGATCCAGTACACTGAATTTCAGCCGACTGCTTGGTTCGAACGACTCCGCGCGACCGGAGTCGATGAAACCGTGATCGGTCTGGTCGAACACGTGCTACACAGCCATGACAGCGGCGTGTTCGCCGGAGAGTTCGACACGGTCGAACGGCTACTGCAACGCCCTCCAAGGTCGTTCGAAGCATACGTCCGGGAGACTGCTGCCCTGGGTGTTTGGGACATGAACCAAGCCGCCAACAAGGCAATGCAGCATCAACGGTGAACGGTTCTGCATCACCGGGTCGGAGGGCATCTGCTGGATGCAGGGCATCTCATAAACCGGCCGCGGTGTCGGCGACGTTCGACGAACCCAATCTTGTGTCATGCGCGGGTCTGGTACCGGTGATGCAACTGGTCGAACATGCCGGTCTGGCTGACGCAGTGACCTTCGGACATCTTCTCCCAACGGCTGCATATCGCCCCCAGTCCGCGTAGGTCTGCGTCCCCATTGAGCTAGTGTGCTGGCCCGGCCGATTGGCGGGGCCAGCACGCCGTGCACCTCATCGGCTGGCTGTCCCTGCGCACCGGGCTGATCCTCTCCGCGCTGCGCACCCCCTCGTTCCGCGACCAGCTCGCCGACCGCGAACGGATCGCACGCGATGCGCACACCGCGAGCATCACCGCGACCTTCGACGCCCTCGGGGTCACCCCACCCGTCGGTCCGGCGTTCCTGGCACTCATCGTGCACGCGCTGGAGGCGGACCGTGCGCCCGGACCTCCGCTCCCGCCATCCCAAGGCGGCTGAAGCCACCGAGAAGAACAAGACTGTTGTTTTCTGACATCGCCAAGCACCCTCGATGCCACTGATCACCGACTCGCGGGGAGACGAGAGGCTTGACCAGTAGCGAGATCGACATCGAGCAGCAGCACCTGGCGACCCTCTACACCTGGGTGGACGCCCTGCGCGAACAGGCGGCGACCCACTTGGCAGCCGCGCGAGACGCTGGCCGGGGCGGGGACGCGGTGGCGTTCTGGCAGGCGGAACTGACCCGCTTGGAGTCCGCCGAGCACGGGCTGTGCTTCGGCCGGCTGGATATGCAGGAGGGCCGCCGTGTCCACGTCGGCAGGCAGGGTCTGTTCCGGGAGGGGGATGACGAGCCGTTGTTGGTCGACTGGCGCGCACCGGTTGCCCGGCCGTTCTACACGGCGACCCCGACCGCCACACACGGCGTCCGGAGGCGGCGACACATCACCACACGTGGGCGGATGGTCGTCGCGCTCAACGACGAACTGCTCGACCTGGACACCGCAGGCGAGGACAACCTGATCGGGGAGGCCGCGTTGCTGGCGGCGCTTGCCGCGGACCGAACCGGGCGGATGCGCGACATCGTCACGACCCTGCGGGCCGAACAGGACCAGATCATCCGCGACGGGTACCCCGGAGTGCTTGTGGTGCAGGGTGGCCCAGGTACCGGCAAGACCGCGGTCGCCCTGCACCGGCTGGCCTACCTGCTCTACACCCACCCGCACCTGCGCACCCGGGGCGTCCTGGTCGTTGGCCCCAGCCAGATCTTCCTGGACTACATCGGGCAGGTCCTGCCCGGTTTGGGCGAGCACACCGTCGTGACGGCCACCATCGCCGATCTGCGTCCGAACATCCGGGCCAGCCGCGTGGATCCGCCCGCGACCGCCGAGGCCAAGGGCCGGGTGGACATGGCCGATCGGGTAGCGGCCGCGGTGCGCTCGCGGGTGCGGACTCCCGACGAGCCGGTCGAGGTCGAGTTCGAACAGCAGACGCTGCGGCTTGACCCGCACAGCTGCCGCCGCGCCGTGGACACGGCAAGGCGGACTGGGCTTCCGCACAACCAGGCCAGACTCGTCTTTCAGCAGCAGGTTGTGGACCTGCTCGCGCAGGGCCTGATCGAGCGCATGGAGCGCGTGGTGCTCACCGAGACCGGCCACGCCCTCGACGGTGGCAGTCCCGACGGACGGCTCAGCGAGGCCGACCTGCGCGCGCTGGCGGCCGCCGGCGTCATGATCGGCCCCGATGAGCACGACGAGGATCTGAACGGTCCCAGGAGCCTGCTGGATCAGACCGACAGAGCCCGCCTGCGGGACGCACTGCTGGCCGACACCACCGTGCGGAACACGCTCGACGAACTGTGGCCGCCACTGACCCCGCAGGAGGTGGTGGCCGACCTGCTCGGCACTTCGTCCGGCGGCTGGAGCGTCGAGGACATCCCGCTGCTGGACGAGGCCGCCGCCGTGATCGGTGACCGTGCTGGCGGGGTGACGTTCGGGCATGTGGTCGTCGACGAGGCGCAGGAACTGTCCGCGATGGCCTGGCGGATGCTGATGCGCCGATGCCCCACCAAGTCGATGACCCTCGTCGGCGACCTCGCCCAGACCGGCGATCCGGCAGGCGCCACGTCCTGGGACGGCGTGCTGCGGCCGCACCTCGACGATCGCTGGCGGCTGGCCCAACTCACCGTCAACTACCGCACTCCGGCGGAGATCATGGCCGCCACCGCCGACCTGGTCGCCGCGCACCATCCCGGACTGCGGCCACCGCGATCGGCCCGCTCCACCAGTCAACCACCGTGGCGTGTGCGTACCACCCACACCGACCTGCCCCAGGTTGTCGCCGAACTCGCCGGAACACACACCGACGGACAGCTCGCGATCATCGCCCCGTCAGTCCACCTTGGTCGGCTGGCGGCGGCCCTGTCCGTCGCCACGCCGACCGACCTCACCGGCACGGTCGTGTTGCTCACGCCCAGCCAGGCCAAAGGACTGGAATTCGACTCGGTGCTGATCGCCGATCCGGCCGCGATTCTCGCCGCACCCCTGGGCCACAACGACCTCTACGTGGCCATGACCCGGGCCACCCAGCGGCTCGGTGTCGTGCATCCCGGCCCGCCACCAGCCGAGCTGGCGGGTATGCGGGAACGCACACCCTGACCTGGCCGGACGGTCCCAACACCTCACCCCTGTGCGAGCAGCGGAACCAGTTGAACAGCTCCATCGCCGACCGCTACTGGCGCCACCGGGAGGGCCGGTACGGCTGGTAGCAGCAGTTTCGGGCAAATCCGAGGAATACTCGCCAATGGCCAGAGCGGGCATGGGTGAGACAGCATCAGTACGGCCGGCCGTGGCGCGCAGCAAGCCGACGGTCACCGTGGCCGCGCGGACACCGGATGTGCGAGACCTTGTACGGTAGTGTTTAGTTTGATGGTGGACGTACAAGGAGGGTGGGGGCTATGCGCGCGATCGGCCTGACCGAGTTCGGCGGACCCGAGGTGCTGCGGGTGATCGAGCTGCCCGATCCGGTGCCCGGCAGCGGTGAGGTGCGCATCCGGGTACACGCCGCCTCGGTCAACCCCACCGACACGGTGCTCCGCTCCGGCACCACGAGCGTGCGGTTCAACGGCCGTCCCGGACCGTACGTGCCGGGTATGGACGCGGCGGGCGTGGTCGACGCGATCGGACCGGACACCGACACCCCGCTCCGACAGGGGGATGCGGTGATCGCGATCGTCCGTCCCTACGGGCCGCGCGGCGGCGCCTACGCCGAGTTTGTCGTGGTGCCCGCGGAGTCGGTGGTGCCGATTCCGTCCGGTGTGGGCTTTCCGGCCGCCTCGACGCTGCTGATGAACGCCCTCACCGCTCGTCTCGGGCTGGACCTGCTCGCGGTGCCGGCCGGTGGCACCGTCGCGGTGACCGGAGCGGCCGGGGCCTTCGGCGGGTACGCGGTGCAGCTGGCCAAGAGCGATGGGCTGCGCGTGCTGGCCGACGCTTCGGCGGCCGACACGCAACTGGTGGCCGATCTGGGCGCCGACGAGGTGGTGCGGCGCGGTGACGACGTCGCCGATCGGTTCCGCGCTCTCGCGCCCGACGGGGTGGACGGCGTGCTCGACGGGGCGATGCTGCACGAGCTGGTCGTCCCGGCGATCCGGGACGGTGGCGGGATCGCCGTCATCCGTGGCTGGGACGGCCCGGTCGACCGTGGTGTCCGGGTGCACCCGGTCTGGGTCAACGAGGTGGCCACCGACCACGCCCGGCTGCTCCGGCTGCGGGACCAGGCCGAGGCGGGCGAGCTGACTCTGCGCGTGGCCGACGTGGTGCCCGCCGACCAGGCGGCCCAGGCGCACCGGCGGCTGGCCGAGGGCGGGGTGCGGGGCCGTCTCGTGCTGGACTTCACCTCCGTGTAGTGCGGTGCCCACCGAGGTCCGCACAGGCGGCACGGTCCCGGGGGAAACCGAGAGTCCCTAGGCCGGTGGCGGCTGGTGGAGGCGGAGTTGCAGCCAGCAGGACAGCCTGTCGTCGGGATGGCCGAGGAGGTCGACGCCAAACAGGTCGTGGACGCGGCGCAGCCGGTACTTCAGTGTGTTGGGATGGATGGTCAGGTGCCGGGCCGCGTCGCCGATGTTGCCCGCGGCGTCCAGCCAGGCGGTCACTGACGCCGCATAGTGCGTGCGGCGGGTGCGGTCGTACTCGAGCATCGCTTCGATTCCTGGGTGGCGCAGACCTGGATGGCGGGCCAGCTCGTCCGACAGGTGGGTGAGGAGCACGCTGGCGTGGACCTCGCCGAGTGTGGCGACTGGGCGGCCGTGGGGATCTGCTGTGGTGACGCGCAGGATGTCGGCTACTTCTGTGCGCAGTGAGGGGACCTCGGATGCGTCGCTGGTGGTGCGGCTCAGGGCGCAGCGGACAGGAGCGTCCAGTGTTCTGCCGAGGGCCGCGACCGCTTGCTCGGCGAGGCGGCGGGCGGTAGCTGGTGGGTCGTTGGGCAGCAGAACGTAGACCGTGCGGTTGATCGTGGCGGTGGCCGCCGAGGCGGACACCGCTGACCAGTGGCGTGCCGCGGCCGTGCTGAGGTTGGCGTCCAGTGGTGGCTCGCCGAGTGCTGGTGCGAAGCCCAGCAGTGTCAGGCGCGGTGGATCGGGTAGGCCGAGGCGGACACGGGCTTCGCTGGAGGTGCCGTCGCCGACCAGCAGGCTGCGCAGCGCGTCTTCTCTGGTCTGACGGTCGAGTTCGGCGGCACCCCAGTGGCGCAGCAGATGTGTGGCGGCGAGCTGGGCGCCGTCGAGGAGGGCGGACTCGCCCGTCCCGTCTATCGGTGCCGCGCCCTCGATCGCCCAGATCGTGCCCAGTGGTCGCTCGCCCGCTCGGATGGCGACGGCCGCGCGGGGCAGTTCGTCCGGGGCGAGGATCGGCAGTCGCACGACGCCCGTCGCTGCCAGGACCTGCCGGTACTGGTGCAGCTGTTCGGGCTGGTCGGGGACGCGGCGGTCCAGGATGCCGCGGCGGCGCAGGTCGTCGATGTGCTGCTCGGGGATCGACGAGTAGGCGAGCACGCGGTTGTCCAGGTCCTCGATCGACACGGAACCGCCGATCACCGCCGCCATGGCGTCCGCGAGGGCGTAGAGCTCCTCGCTGGTGCCGCCGGTGTTTGGCGATTCCGACATCAGCATCGGCGAAGTATAGGCAGTTCCGCCAACGACGAGACGATCTCCGCTCTCCAGAATTGGAGCAATCCACGGAACGGAGGGAGGCCGCGTTGGGAACCGGTGTGTCGTTTCGTCAGCAGCTGCTCAGGCGCAAACCAGTGGACGCGTTCCGCACCGACGCCACGTCCGCACCCGAAGGCAGTGCCCTGCGCCGCACCATGGGTACCTTCCAGCTCACGATGATCGGCATCGGCGGCACGATCGGCACCGGCATCTTCTTCACGCTCAACGCGACCGTACCCAAGGCCGGACCCGCGGTGATCCTGTCGTTCGTCCTCGGCGCGGTCACGGCGGCACTGACCGCGCTGTGCTACGCCGAACTGGCTTCCGCCGTCCCAGTCTCCGGGTCCTCGTACTCCTACGCCTATGCGACGCTCGGCGAGCTCGCCGCGGTCGCCGTGGGCTGGTGTCTGTTGTTGGAGTACGCCGTCTCCGCCGGGGTCATCGCGGTCACCTGGGGCCAGTACCTCAACGAACTGACCGAGCGGTTGTTCGGTGCCCAGATGCCCGCGGCCATCTCCGCACCGCCCGGCGCAGGTGGCTTCATCAACCTGCCCGCCGTGATCCTGGTGGGACTGTGCTGCCTGTTGCTCGTCCGGGGCGCCCGGGAGTCCGCGCTGGTCAACACGGTCATGGTGCTGGTCAAGCTCGGGATCCTCGTGCTGTTCCTCGTGGTCGGCGCGACAGGTTTCAACTCGGACAACCTCCAGCCGTTCGCCCCGATGGGCGTCGCGGGTGTCGGTGCCGCGGCGGCCACCATCTTCTACTCGTTCGTCGGCCTGGACACGGTGTCCACGGCCGGTGAGGAGGTCCGTAACCCGCGCCGGACGCTGCCGCTGGCCATCATGTTCGCGCTGCTGGTGATCACCGCGGTGTACGTGCTGGTGGCGCTGGTCGGCGTCGGCGCGCAGCCGTGGACGGAGTTCGAGGGCCAGCAGGCCGGTCTGTCCGCGATCCTGGAGAAGGTCACCACAGCGGGCTGGCCCGGACCGGTGTTCTCGGCGGGTGTGGTGGTCTCCGTGGTCAGCGTGATCCTGATCATTTTGTACGGGCAGACGCGCATCCTGTACTCGATGGGCCGGGACGGCATCATCCCGCCGGCCTTCTGCCGGATCGATCCGCGCAGGGGCACGCCGGTGACCGGCACCCTCCTGGTGGGCGGATTCGTCGCGCTGATCGCCGCGGTCGTCCCGCTGGAGCAGTTGGCGAATCTGACCAGCATGGGAGCGCTGGTGGCGTTCGCCGTGGTGTCCATCGGCGTGATCATCCTGCGGCGGCGGGAGCCGAACCTGGAGCGTGGCTTCACGGTGCCCGGCTACCCGGTGGTGCCGCTGCTGTCGATCGGCTGCTGCGCCTACCTGGTCCACGAACTCCCGGTCGACACGTACCTGTTGTTCGGCGGCTGGCTGGTGCTGGCGCTGGTCGTGTACGTGCTCTACGGCCGCCACCACTCGCGGCTCGGTGCCTGAGGATGAGCACCGTTCAGGTCCTGCCACGGCGGGGCACGGCGGCCGTCCTGGCCGCGGTGCTCGTGCTGTCCTCCGCCACCGCGGCGTACGCGGCGCCGGACAACTGAGCTCAGGGAGCAGGTATGAGTCGACGAATGTGGCGTTGTTTGCTCGCTCTCGTAGTCGGAATGGCGGTCGTCCTGCCGACGACCGCGGCGGCGACACCAGGGAGTGACTTGGGGAAACGGATGGATGAGGCGTTGGAGCGGGCCGCATCGCGGTTCGGTGATGCCGGTGTCCAGGCCGTGGCGATCCACAATGGCCAGGTGGTGTGGTCCGGCAAGCGGGGCAAGGCGATCCACGACCCGTCGAAGCCGGTCACGGATCAGGCGATGTTCCCGTACTCCAGTCTCAGCAAGCTGATGGTCGCGACGTTCGCGCTGCACCAGGTCGAGAACGGGGTGCTCGACCTGGACAAGCCGATCTCGGCCTACGTCGGTGACGAGGTGGCGGGATCGCGCGTGGTCACGGTCCGCATGCTGCTCACGCACACCGCCGGCTATCCGGACCTGTACGGTGATCCGGCGACAGCACCGTTGTTCCCACCGGGCGATCAGTACGACCCCGATCGTCCGTACACCTTCGCGATGCTGAACGCCGGGATCCGCCAGCCGGTCAACCCTGGCAGGCGCTTCGAGTACTCCAATACCGGCTACATCATTCTGGGACACGTCCTGGCCAAGACCTCCGGTGGCGACCAGGCGCTGGAGCGTGCCTACCGGAATTTCGTCCGGCGGGCGGGTACCGCGCAGGTTCCGATGACCGACGACGTCCTCACCATGGAACGCACACAGCGAGCCTTCGGTCGTCTCGTGCACGGCTACAACCGCCTCGACAACGGAGAACTGGAGGACTTCTCCACCGCGTACGGCGCGAAGGGCATCCCGACCGACCTGTACGGCCTTCCGTTCACCGACGGGGCGTTCGCCGGCACCGCGACCGGCGCGGGTCTGTTGCTCGACTCGCTGTTCGCCCGCGGGAACCTGCTGCGGCCCGACACAGTGCGCATGATGGTCACGCCATCGCCGCAGGCAGGTCGGAGTCAGGACCCGGACCTCGGTACCTATGGGATGGGGACCTACCAGACCAGGGAGGCTGGACGCACCTGGCAGGGCCACGGCGGCACCTACAGCGGATTCTCCTCGATTGCCGCGACCGATGTCGGCCGCGGCATCACGATCGCTGTGGTCGTCAACGAACTGTCACCGCCGCATCCGGCGACGGTGATCTGGAAGGAGCTGGTCAGGACCGCCTCGTCCGGCAGGTCCTGACACTCTCCTGAACGGTCTTGCCGTCGTCGACCCCTGCCCGGCGACGGCAAGACCGTTGAGGCCGCCACCAAGCCCTGTCACCTGAGACCCGGCATGTCCCTGAGCTGCCTGCGCGAGGTGACACCGAGCTTGCGGAAGATGTTGCGCAGATGAGCGTCTACCGTACGCGGACTGAGGAACAGGCGCGTGGCCACCTCCTTCGACGTCGCGCCCGCCGCTACCTGGCGCGCGACGTGCATCTCCTGCATGGTCAGACGGTCGTAAGTGTGCTTGGACCGGCTGCGGGCCACTTCTCCGGTCGCGCGCAGTTCCTCGGCAGCCCGCTGCGCGAACGCCTCCAGTCCGATCTCCGACAGTTGTTCCTGCGCGGTGCGGAGGTGTTCGCGTGCGTCGAGACGGCGGCCCGCGCGGCGTAACCACTCCCCGTACAGCAAGTGCGCCCGTGCGAGGTTCGGCGGCAGTCGGCTGTCCGTCAAGTGCTTGAGTGCCTCCAGATAGTCGTCTTCGGCATCGCTGACCAGTGCCCGTGTACCTGCCAACACGCCAAGGGCGAGGCTGGTTCCGGCGGGCTCCGTGCGCTCGGCCAAGGAGTCCAGCGCCGACCGCGCGACGGCATTCTCACCACACCTGACCGCGGCCTCCACCAACTCGGGCAGCGCGATACCGGTGATGAAAAGGTCGCCGTCCGCCACGGCTCGGGTAGCCGCGTCCAGCGCGCTCGGATACTCGCCCAAGCCGTTGTGGAGCACAGCCTTCGCCCAGTGTGCGTTCGCGGTCAACTGACCGTTGCCCCGGCTCATGGACTCGGTGAACAGGTCAAGCACCTCCTGGCGGCGGCCTCGCATCGCCGCCAGGTGCACTCTCGGATACAGCTGCGGCAGATCGCCGAGGGCGTCCGCGATCGCTTCCTCCTCGGCGATCGCGGCCATCGCCTGCCCGAAGTCGCCGGTGCACACCGCGGCCAGGGCCACCTGCGACAGGCCGAGCCGGATGGTCATCGGGGACCCCGTGTCCCGCCCGTCGCGTATCAGCCAGTCGATGATCGTCCCGTGCAGGTCGAGGTCCCACAGTTCACCCGCGAGCACCGTGGCCAACGCCGGCGCACGAGTCCAGGCAGCATCCTCGCCGGTGAGAACCTCCCGAAGCGCCGGCAGTCCGGCGCGGTGTCCCTCAGTTCTCAACAACACCAGCGCATCGAGCAGATCCGGCGGTCGCGATGCCGCCGGCGCCGAGCGGGCCGCGTCGAGCACCAGCTCCATCACCCCCGCAGCCCTCGCGACGACGAGCCCCATCTCCAGTGCCGCTACCACGCACTCACGCGATCGTTCCGGGTCGCTGGCGGCGAGCCGCTGTCCGGCCCGCAGGATGAGTTGCGGTCCCTTGACCGCACCGTCCGCACCGTGGACGAACGCGATCCGCCCGCGCAGCAGATCGACGGACGCGTGCTGGAGATCATCCAACGTGTCGGTGTCGATGCTGGCCAGCAGGTCCGCCGCCGCGTTGATCTGGCCCGCCTCCAGCGCTGCCCTCGTGGCCGCGAGGGTGCGCTCGGTCTGCTTGCCGGGGTCAAGGGACAGCACCGCCGCACGTTTGAGGAACGCGGCGGACGCCGCTACACCCCCACGCGCCTGCGCCCGCGACGCCGAGGACTCCAGCTCCTCAGCGACCTGTTCGTCCGGCTCGGCGGTGGCTTGGCCACGGTGCCAGGCCCGCCGATCCGGAGCGACGGCCGGGTCGGTGGCATCGGCCAGCGCCCGATGCGCCGCACGGCGCTGGTTCGGCTCGGCCGCACGGTAGGCGGCCGAGCGCGCCAATGGATGGCAGAAGCGCGCACGCGTGTCGAACAGCACCAGCCCGGACGCCTCGGCGGCGGCGCTCGCGGAGGGCACGTCGATGTCCAGCCGCTGCGCGGCCGCCCACAGCAGACGTGGGTCACCGGTAGGCTCGGCGCTCGCGAGAATCAGTAGCAGCCGTGCGTCCGGGGGCAGTTGCGCGATCCTGGCCCGGAAGCACCGCTCGATCCGGCGCGCGACCGGAGACGGGGTCGGCAGTTCGAAGCCGCCGGCTTTCGGCAACTCGATCAAGGCGAGCGGGTTTCCGCGCGCCTCGGCCAGAAGGTGTTCACGTACCCGCTCATCGAGCGTCACGGTCTTCTCCTCGGCCAGCAACGCACGTGCGTGCGCGTCGCTCAGGCCACCGACCATCAGGCCCGGCAGCTCGTCCAGTTCACGGGGAACGTCCTGGTCGCGGACCGCGAACACCATCGCGATCGGCTCAGCCGCGATGCGTCGCGCCAGGAAAGTCAACGCCCTCGCCGAGGCGACGTCCATCCAGTGCGCGTCATCGACGACGCACAGCACCGGACGTTCCGTCGCGGCGGCCGCGAACAGTTCGAGCACGGCAAGGCCGACGCGGAACGGGTCCGGCGCTCCGTCGGCCAGGCCAAACGCGACCAGCAGGGAGTCGCGGTAGGGAACCGACAGCGTGTCCAGGTGCGGGAGCACCGGAAGGCACAACTGGTGCAGTGCCGCGAATGGCAGCTCACCCTCGAACTCCGACATGGACGCGCGGATGACCTGAAACCGTTCCGGCGTCGCGTGTTCGACATGGTCCAGCAGTGCGCTCTTGCCGATGCCCGGCTCGCCGCGCAGGACAAGCACACCGCCCTCACTCTGTTCCGCCCGACGGACGAGGGCAAGGAGGCGATCGATCTCCTCGTGCCGACCGACGAGCGAGCGGCGGGCGGCCATGAACATCTCACGAGCCATGGGCGGATTCTGCCTCCGTAACACACATCTCCCACGCGGACCGGCAGGAGTCAGATGACTGTCGCGACGCGAACAAGGGTGTGCCCACGCAATCACCCGCCCGGTGTGGCTTCAGCATGCCGTGGCGGTCCGGTTGTGCGACGGCTCCTGTTGGTCATCGTATCCGCGAGCATGGGCAGTCGCTGCGAGCGACGGGTGAGGATGATCATGACCACGGGGATGAGCGGGTCGTGGACCAAGGCATGCATCAAGTCTTGCATGGTTAATATTAACTTGTCAATATTCAGGGTATGGTCGGACTGTGGACGACGGACTCGCAGACTTGCTGCATCGTGTGGTGTTCCTGCTGGGAGAGGCGGCGCGGCGGCGCGGCAACGACCCCAGCGCCCTGAGTTACAGCCAGATGCGGCTGCTGGGGACACTGGAGGACATCCAGCCGGTGACCCAGCACCAGCTGGCGCAGGCCCTGTCAGTGTCCGACCCCGCGATCAGCCGGGCACTGCGCCCACTGGAGGCAGCCGGGCTCGTGCAGGTCCGCCTCGATCCCGAGCACGGACGGCGACGGCTGGTCAGCATCACCGAGACCGGCCGTAAAGCTTTCCACGACAGCGGGAAGCCGCTCTACGAGGAGCTGCGCAATGGCCTGCTCGAAGCCGGCTTCCCGTACGAGCGGTATTTGCGCGACACCGTCCTGCTGGCCCAGCTTCTCAAGTCCTCTTGATGCCGCGACTGCCGTTGCGGAGGTGGATCCAGTGCTGTGCGGGATCGCCCGCGCCGCTCCAGTCGTCGCCGTGTCGACGGGTGGGGTCAGCGGTAGGTAGTTGCCACCGGGGGCCGACCAACCATGGCAGTGGGGTCGACGATGCGGTCGAAGTCCGCCGCGGTCACGTATCCGGTGGCCAGTGCGGCTTCGCGGAGCGTACGGCCTTCGTCGTGGGCCTTGTGCGCGATCGCGGAAGCCTTGTCGTAGCCGATAGCCGGGGACAACGCCGTGACCAGCATCAGAGACCGGTTGACATAGCCGTCGATCTGTTCGCGGTTGAGCTCTATACCCTCGACGCAGTACTCGCGCAGTTTCTCGCACGCGTCAGCCAGGATCGTGGCCGAGTGCAGGAAGTTGCTGATGATGACCGGTCGCATGGCGTTGAGTTCGAAGTTCCCCTGTGAGCCGGCGAACGCGATCGCGCCGTCCTCGGCCAGCACCTGGATGCAGACCATCACCATGGCCTCGCACTGGGTCGGGTTCACCTTGCCAGGCATGATCGACGAGCCCGGCTCGTTGGCGGGCAGGACCAGCTCGCCCAGACCACAACGGGGCCCAGATGCCAGCCATCGGATGTCGTTGGCGATCTTCATCAGTGGTACCGCCAACGCCCGCAGCCCGGCTGAGGCGCCGACCATCGCGTCCAGGCCGCCCTGCGCGGCGAACTTGTTCGCGGCAGCGCGGAACGGGAAGCCGGTGGCCTTGGCGATCTCGGCCGCCACCTCCTCGCCGAAACCAGGCGGAGTGTTCAGGCCGGTGCCGACCGCCGTGCCGCCGACGGCCAGCTCGTACAGGCGTTCCGAGGACGTGATGACCTGGTCCGTGGCCTGGGCCAGTTGGGTCGCGTAGCCGGACCATTCCTGCCCGACGGTCAGCGGAACCGCGTCCTCCAGGTGGGTCCGGCCGATCTTGACCACGTCCCGCCACTGCTGGGCCTTGGCCTCGATGGCCTGCGACAGCGCCCGCACGGTGGGCAGCAGGTGCCGGTGGACGGCCTGGACGGCGGCGATGTGCATGGCGGTGGGGAAGGTGTCGTTGGACGACTGGCCCATGTTGACGTGGTCGTTGGGGTGGATGGGGGTCTTGCTGCCCAGTCGGCCGCCGACCAGTTGGATGGCCCGGTTGCTGATCACTTCGTTGGTGTTCATGTTCGACTGGGTGCCAGACCCTGTCTGCCACACGTACAGCGGGAAGTGCTCGTCCAGCTTGCCGCTGATCACCTCCTCGCTGACCCGCTCGATCAGCGCGGCCTGCCAGGCGGGCAGCCGGCCGGCGCGGCCGTTGACGATCGCGGCGGCCTTCTTCACGTACCCGTAGGCGTGGTACACGGCCGTGGGCATCCGGTCGTCGCCGATCGAGAAGTGGATCAGGGACCGCTGCGTCTGCGCGCCCCAGTACCGGTCGGCGGGGACGTCGATGGCGCCCATCGAGTCGGTCTCCCGCCGCGTCCCGGTCTGCGCGAGACCGACCGGCAGGTCGAGGATCCGCGGCGCCTGCGGTGGTGCGTCCTTCGACCGGCTCATCACGCACCGTCCTCGGGATAGACCGGCTGCCACATGGCGTCCTGCACGGCCTGGACCGGGTCGGCCAACCGCCTGGCGGCGACGCCCTCGGCGGCAGCGGCCTGGGCGACGGCGACCGCGGTGATCGCCGTGGACGCGCGCAGGTTCTCCACCGGGGGCAACAGCGATGCGCCTGGCGTGCTGAGGTCCACCTGGCCGGCGACTGCCTCGGCCGCGGCGATCAGCATGCCGCCGGTGACGGTTCGGGCGCCAGCGAGGATGGTGCCCAGGCCGAGGCCGGGATACACCAGCGCGTTGTTGGCCTGCCCGATCTGGTAGGTCACGCCCGCGTACTCGACCGGCGGGATCGGCAGGCCGGTGGCCACCAGCGCCCTTCCACCGGACCAGGCCAGCACGTCGGCGGGCATGGCCTCGATCCGCGAGGTCGGGTTGGACAGCGGCAGGATGATGGGCCGGGGCACGGCCTCACTGACAGCCTGGACGACCTCCCGGGCGAACGCGCCGTGCGCGGTGGAGGTGCCGAGCAGGATCGTCGGCGCGACGCGGCGGACGGCGTCCAGCAGCGAGATCACCTCGCCGCTGGACCAGTCGGCGACCTCGCCCGGGTCGCGGGCATACGGTCGCTGGAATTCCCGCAGGTCGGTCATGTCGCTGGTGAGCAGTCCCTGCTTGTCCACCAACCACACCCGTGCGGTGGCCTGCTCGCGGGTCGCTCCGTCGCGGACCATGGCGTCGCGGATCTGGTCGGCGATGCCCACTCCCGCGGACCCGGCACCGAATACCAGCAGCTTCTGCTCCCGCATCGGGATCCCGGTGACCCTGACCGCGGACAGCACGGCGGCCAGGGTGATCGCGCCAGTGCCCTGGACATCGTCGTTGAAGATTCGGTAGTCCGCGCCGTAGGTTTCCAGGATCCGGCGTGCGTTGCCGGGGCCGAAGTCCTCGAAGTGCAGTAGCGCGTGGGGGAACAGGGTGGACGTGGTCTCCAGGTACTGCCTGATGAAGGCGTCGTAGTCGGCACCGCGGACCCGCGTGTGTCGGTTGCCCAGGTACAACGGGTCGTTGAGCAGGCCCTCGTTGTCTGTGCCGACGTCCAGGCAGACCGCGATCACCCGGCGGGGGTCGATGCCGGCCGCGGCGGTGTAGATCGCCAGCTTGCCCACCGCGATCTGGATGCCGCCGACACCCCAGTCACCGATGCCGAGGATCTCCTCCGCATCGCTGCACACGATCAGGTCCACGTCCTCGGGCCCCAACCGCAGCGTGCCGAACGCCTTCGCGATGTCCTGCGGTGCGTCGATCGACAGGAAGATGCCGCGCGGCCTGCGATACTCATGTGAGTACCGCTCAATCGCGTCCCCGATGGTCGGGTCATACACGATGGGGAGCAACTCGGCCAGGTGGTCGGTGAGAACCCGGTAGTACAGCGTCTCGTTGCGGTCGTGCAGCTGCTCCAGGTAGACGTTCTTGGCCAGATCGCCACCCTGCTCCTGGAGCTGCTGGTAGACGCGCTGCGCCTGCTGCTCCAGCGTCAGTACCGCGGTGGGCAGGCGCCCGGTCAGCCCCAGGGCCTCGCGCTCGGCCTGGTTGAAGGCCACCCCGTGGTTGGTCATCGGATCGTTCAGGACAGCCGGAATCGCCGGCGTCGGTGTGTTGGTGGCACGCATGTCGTCCTCCTGTCATGGTTTCGCTGTCTGTGCGCTTGCGGTCTGACGTGCGGCGGTGCGGGCAACCGCGGCCGGGGACCTGACGATGGTCATCGGCTTCACCTTCGGTCAGCTACGCGTCAGGAGTCGTCCCATCGGTCGGGCCCGTGAGTACCCGATTTGGAAGCGCCAACGCACTCTTCATGCCCGCCCGCACCGGCGGCATGAACACCCGCCACGAAGCAGCCAGCAGGCGGCCTCGACTCGGAACGCGAGGACAGAAACCCAGGTGGCGCGGCGGCGCCATCGACCAGCTCGTGCTCGCAGCACGCTTCGGACGGGATGCGATGACGGTCGACGCAAGCGGGCGACCGTGAGCGTTATGGACGCGGCGGAGGCGCACTGCGGTCCCGGCTTACCGCGCGGCCAAGCGCGACAAACACCGATAATCACGTTGTCAGGAAAGGTATCCGGACGAGTCTCGCTCGCCGGCCTGGTCTGCGTGCACGCCGGGCGGCGCAGCCGGTTGAGCTACCGCACCCGGATTCACCGCAGCCGCAAGGGAGAGCGGCGCAGCTTCGCCAAGACCGACTACGCCGTCAACCCGCCCAGACCGTCCACAGTGGTCACTGACAAGCGGCGCGCGGCCCCAGCCTCCATACCTGCCCGGCCGCGACACCGACACGATGACGTCGCGCGTGATCACAACGTCAGCCGGGTAGCCGCGCGACGATCAGCTCGAAGCCGTGCGCGAACACGTATGCATGCTGCGCACTGATGGTTGGAACTGGCATGGATCAATCATCTGAAAGCAGTTTTTCCTTGACGGGTGCGGCGCGCGACACCTAGCGTCTTGCGGTGTCATCACGTGGAGCACGTTGATCCGCTCGCGGGTGTCCGGCCCGCCCAGACGGGAGGAGGATCGACCAAACGCGGCCGCAAGCCGCGGTGTCGGCGCTGCCAGGTTGGTTACGGACTCCCCTGTGGTCCCATGTCGCGGTTGTCGACGGTTGGGGCCGAGTCGGGTGATCCGCCTGGTCCTGGCGCCACCCAACCCTGCGTTTCACCTCATGAATGGTGGATGAGTCATGTCTATTTCACGACGGTCGCAACGGCTGGCGACCGGCCTCGGCGTGACCCTGTTAGCCGGTGCCGCGTTCCTCGGAACCAGCGGCACCGCGTCGGCACAAGTGTACGGCGGGAACGTGTCCGTGGGCTGGTCGATCGCCAACGCCCCCGCCGCCGGGCTGACCAACATCACGTTCCCCATCACGGTCAACCCCGATACCGTTCACGACAACGGCACCTACTTCGCCATGCAGTTCGACTTCGCCGACGTCGAACAGGGCGGCTACACCGGCCTGCAGCCCCGGCCGAACCTCAATGGTCGGGAACGACTGCGCGGAGTCTTCTCCAGCTTCCAAGGCGGCACCACCACTACCGACCCGAACTGCTCCCCGGGTGCCGACGGCGGTCCCGGCGTGAGTTGCGGCTACGAGTTCGACGCCGTCTACGGCCACACCTACGCGATCACCGTCAAGCGCCGCTCGGGCACCACGTGGACCGGCGACGCGGTCGATACCGTGACCGGGAAGGCCACTCATATCGGTAGCTGGACACTCCCCTCGGGAAGCGGCAGCCTCAAGCCGAGCCAGGGAGGCTTCGTCGAGTACTACAGCAGCCCGCCGACCTGCTCGCAACTGCAGTGGATCAACGTGGTCTTCGGCGGACCGACCTCCACCGACGCGGGCGGCGTGAGCGGCTCCGCACGAGCGCAGTACGAGTACGGGAACTGCAAGGGGCAGGGCAACTACAAGTCCGTCCAGGTGGGCAGCGGCACGAACATCACCAGGGGCTGGATACGGGAGTAGTGGCCACCTGCACCGACCCGGCCAACCAGCGCTGGGCCGTCGTCTGACCGGTGGTCGTTGAAGTGCCGGGCGTACTTTGTCAGACAGCGGCGGCGTGCCGCTCGTTGTGGATCAGCATCTGGTCAGTGCACTCCGCCCGGACGCTGCGCGCGAACCGCTCGGCGTAGCAGTTCGCGCGAGGCGTCCGCGGCGGAGCCCTGCTGCTCTGTGACGGTGGGAGGCGACGCTCAGACGCGTTTGCGCGTGAGCTGGTAGGGGTTCTCCCACCGATCGAGGTAGAACTGGTTGTTGGCGTCGACGTACGGCGTATTCCGTGGTGAGCCTCGAAGATAGGCGACGGCGATATTGGTGAGTTCGATCCTGCCGCCGCCACGGTGGGTCATGCCTTTCGGCTCCTCGCAGTCGGCCAACCACTCTGCCTGTTCCTCGCCGATCGTGGCGGTGTAGGTTTCCACCCGGCCGGATGCCCGCTCATGGGCAGCCGGGACGTCCCCATACGAAGCGCGGTCGAGTATCTCCGAGATGGCCTGCTCGATCGACTCCGCCTCAATTCCCTCCGACCCGTCGTACGGGGCGTCGACTCGGCCGCGCCAGTAGCCGGCCTGCAGCGTGGCGCGTCGAGCGTGGTCCCGCCAGGCGAGAGTTCCTGGGATGAGTGGATCTTCTACCTGCTCGACCCAGCCGATGAGAAACCCGGAGGGACTGCCGTCGGCCACACGGATCTCCACGACCGTGGGCGTACCGCGCTGCCGTAGGAACAGGTTTCGCTGCTTCAGGTCGTCCTTGGTGCTCTGGTCCAGGTGGTTGATGTCCACAAGCGCGACCCTAGCCCCCGGCGACAGCCCACTCAGGACGTCGCCGGGCGACAGGCCGGTATTTTCGGCCCAATCACAAGCTCCCGCTTGTCAGCAGCCCTTGAAGTGGTTGTCCGAGGACCAGCCGGTATTGGCCCAGGACTGCGCTGCTGCGGGGGTGAAGCCGGGGAACAGCTTCGCCAACTCGGCGAGCAGCCAGTTGGTGAAGCGAGCGGCGCCCTGCGGGCAGGTGTGGATGCCGTCGGTGCTTCGGTCGGCCTTGCCGTCCTTGACCTGCTGATAGGCGCTGCCCCACACCGCACTGGCGTCGAGCACGCTGGCTTTACCCGAGGAACCCGCCGCGACTGCTCGGGCGACCTCGGGGGTGCGGTCCAGGTCGGCCATGTGCGGCTTGTAGAACTCGTCGGGCGTAATCGGTGGTGCGGTGACGAAGACCAGTTTCGCGCCGGCTCCGGTCACCGTGGTCAGCAGCTTGTCGTAGGCGGCTCGCTGTTCCTGCTGGCTGCCCCAGTCGTAGGTGGTGAGCTGGTAGACGACCACGGTGGGTTTGGCGGAGGTGATCTGCTCGGGCAGCGTCTTCCAGTTCTCCTCCGAGAACGGTCCGACGACGTTCCCGCCGCCGTCGGCGGCGATCGACTGGAACCCGGCGCCACTGGCCTTGAACGCGGCGGCCAGGGGCAGCGCCTCGCCCGCCGCCACGGAGTCGCCGAGGAAAAGCACCTTGGACAGTCCCGAGCTGGCCGCCCCCGCGGGCGCGTCGGTCGCGGCGGGTTGGCCGGAACAGGCGGCGGTCAGCAGGAGCAGCCCGGCCAGGCCAAGGACGAGGTTTCGTGTCGTGGTCATGGCTTCAACGGTGCCGCCGCCGTGTCCCGGCGCCTCCGCCGTCGTGTCGCGGTTGTGTCGCAGGAACCCCCCCGCGACCACTGAGCCCGCCCGGCATTGTCCATACTGGACGCATGGTGGCGATTCTGCTCATCGAGGACGACCCCCTGGTCCGGCGCGGACTCCAGCTCGCGCTGTCCAGGCACGGCCACGAGGTCCGTACCGCGGACACCGGCGAGGGCGGACTGCGTGAGTTCCACTCGGCCACACCAGACCTGGTGGTGCTCGACCTGATGCTGCCGGGCATCGACGGATTCGAGGTGTGCCGCCGCATCCGGGCAGCCAGCGAGGTGCCCGTGATCATGCTGACCGCGCGGGGCGACGACTTCGACGTCGTCGGCGGCCTGGCAGCAGGCGCGGACGACTACGTCATCAAGCCGGCACAGCCCACCGTGCTCGACGCGCGGATCCGAGCGGTGCTGCGCCGCAGTACGAGCACCCCGGACGGCGTGCGAACGCACCGCGACCTGCACATCGACACCACGGCGCTGACGGTGTCCTTGCACGGCAAACCGGTGCAACTGACGCCAACCGAGCTGCGGCTGCTGCTGACCCTGTCCCGGGCTCCCGGCCGGGTGTTCAGCCGGCAGCAACTGCTGGAGGAGGTGTGGGAGCACGACTACCTCGGTGACTCCCGGCTGGTCGACAACTGCGTGCAACGGCTGCGGGCGAAGATCGAAGCCAATCCGGCGACCCCGGAGTACGTGCAGACCGTGCGCGGGTTCGGCTACCGGTTCGGACCGGTATGAGCAGGCGGCTGTGGCCGCGGGGGCTGCGCGCCCGGCTGTTGGTCGCCTTCGTACTGGTGACCGTGCTCGGTGCCGTCGCGGCGGCCTGGTCGAGCGCCGGATCGGCGAGCACCGCGCTGGTCACCTCGACTCAGCAGCGGCTCACCGAGACCATCGTCGGCCAGATCGGCGCGATCACCCCGCAGCTGACCTATCCGCCGGACCAAGGCGCGCTCGACCTGCTGCGCGCGGCCGTCGGCACGGACACGCTGGTGACCTACCAGAACCTACGGTCCGTGGACGGCGCTGACCTCGGCTTGGTCACCGATGCGCTGCGCACCGCCGTGCACACCCAGAACCAGCTCGTCACACAGCGAATCACCGTGAACGGCAGGCCGTGGCTGCTGGTCGGCACGCCCATCACGATCACCGCACCGGACGGCACGCGCACCCCGTCCGGCATCGAGGTGTACACCGTGCGCGACCTCACCGATGTCGAGCAGCAGATCGACGGCCTTGCCGGGTCCGCGGTCAGCACCGCCGCGCTGGCGGTACCGCTGGCGGTGCTACTGGCGCTGCTGGCCGCCGGCAGCGTGCTGCGCCCGGTGCGCGAGCTCCGCGACACCGCGCGCCGGTTGGCCGCCGGCGACCTCGACGCGCGGACACCACCCCAGGGCGCCGACGAGTTGGCCGAACTGACCGTCACCCTCAACGAGATGGCCGAGTCGGTGCAGACGTCAATGGTGGCGATGCAGCGGATGCAGGCCGACGCCAGAAGGTTCGCCGCCGACGTCTCCCACGAGCTGCGCACACCGCTGAGCACGCTCACGGCGGTGGTGGAGGTCCTGGCGACCACGGCCGACGGGATGGAGGCGGACGCCAGGGAGTCCGCGCAGATGGCGATCATCGAAACCCACCGGCTCGTCCGGCTCGTCGAGGACCTGATGGAGGTCTCCCGCCTGGACGCCGGTACCGCCTCCCTGCGGGTGGAGGAGGTCGACGTGGTCGGCGTCGTGCGGGACGGCCTGCGTGCCCGTGGCTGGCTGGACCTGGTCGAACTGGTGGCACCGGAGGAGATCCTGCTGCGGTTGGATCGGCGCAGGCTGGACGTCATCGTGGCCAACCTGGTCGGCAACGCGCTGCGGCATGGGGAACCGCCGGTGCGCTTGGACATCTCGGCGTCCCGCGAGCAGGTGTGGATCGAGGTCACCGACAGCGGACCGGGCCTGCCCGAGCACGTTTTGCCGCACGTGTTCGACCGCTTCTACAAGGCCGACTCCGCACGTACCCGCACCCCGGGCAGCGGTCTCGGGCTGGCGATCGCGCTGGAGAACGCCCGCCTGCACGGCGGCGACCTCACCGCGGGCAACTCCAGCGGCGGCGGTGCCCGGTTCGTGCTGCGCCTGCCGCGAGACCTGGAGGACGTGTGAAGCGGATCTGGCTGGCGGTAGTGGTTCTGCTGCTCGCGGGCTGCGGAGTCCAGCCCTCCTGGGTGACCGCCGGGGGAGAGGCCCCGACAGGCGTGGCGCCCGGAGTGACGTTGTACTTCGTCGACGCGCACGAGCAACTCCGGCCGCAGCTGCGGCCAACTGGTCACCTGGGCGCGATCTCCGAGGCGGCGGCCCTGCTGTTGACCGGGCCCGGTAACTCGGACCTGCACACGGAGATCGCGTCCCAAGCGGTGACCCAGGTCGTGGTGACCACCACGCCCGGCGTGATCCAACTGTTGGTGCCATTGACGATCCACGACATGAGCCCGCTGGGCATCGACCAAATCGTGTGTACCGCGCTGGGGGTCCATGTGCAGGGCGGCGGGGCGAGGAACATGAAGGTGCAGGTCCGCTTCACCCAACCCACCCCGGAGTCGGACAAGCAGCGGACCTGCCCCCTGATCAGGTGATCAGCCCAGCACGGCACTGTACTGGTGAACGGCGCCCCTGCCGCACCGCTCGATACCTCACTTTCCGTTTCCTGCCGAGCTGTCCGGCGGGAGGTCGGGCCGTGGCTGGCCGGCACAGGTCAGCCCTGGCGCTGGCAGCACGCCGTCGATCAGGTAACTGCTCACGGCATTGTCCACGCACGGGTTGCCGCGCCTGGCGTACTGGCCGTGGTTGCCGTCGTCGGCCACGGTGATCAACCGGTCGCCGAGCCGCTCGGCCATCGCGGCCCCGCCGGCGTAGGGAGTCTGCACATCAGCCCGTGCCTGGACCACCACCCCGACCGGGTAGTTCGTCCGCTCGATGTGGGTCGCCTTCTCCGGTAGGGCGAACGACCGGAAAGTGCAGGGCGCTGGCATGGCGGTCGTCGCGCCCCAACCGTAGGGGTATCGCTGGCTGAAAAGGGCGGTGTCACGCCGGTAGACGTCCAGATCGGACGGCCAGTCGGTCTCGCACTGGATCGTCTGGTTCACCGGTATGTAGCCGAACACCGTCGAGGCCCCCGGTGCTGACCCCGTCGGCGGCGCGGGCGGGGTGAACACGCCGGTGTCCCTGGTCTTGCGGACCAGTTCGGCCAGCCCCGGCCAGTCCGAGCGCAGTGTGGACTGGAAGCCCATCGTCTGGTCGAAGAGTGTCTGCTGGCTGAAGCCGTTGCTCTCCGGTGTGCTCGGCAGCCGCGTGGAGGTCGTCTCGACCGTGGCGAGCACGTCGGCCTTGGTCCTGCCCAATCCGTACCGGCTGTTGCGCTCGCCGACCCACTCCGCCCACGACTCGACGTTCTGCTGGTTGGCGAGGGCGCTGGCCATGCCCACCTGCCGCCAGTTCGGATCCGGCGGCAGCGAGGAGTCGAGCACGCTGCGGTCGAGGTGGTTGGCGAACATGCTGCCGTACACCGCGCCGAGGTAGGTCCCGTACGAGTAGCCAACGTAGTTGATCGTCCTTTCGCCCAGGACGCCTCGAATGAGGTCCATGTCCCTGGCGGTGTTGCGGGTGTTGATGGACGGACGAACCTCGCCGCTGGCACGTTGACAGCCCTCCTCGGCCGCCTTCGCCCACGCGACATCGGCGTCGAAGTCGGCCGCCGTCGGCCGTGAGACGATCGGTCGCGAGATCGACGGTTGCTCGCAGGAGAGCTGCGTGGATCGACCGACGCCTCGGGGGTCGAAGCCGATCAGGTCGTAGTACTTGCTCAGCGGCGTGCTGGCGAACCGCTGCTTTGGCCACGACAGCACCTTGCCCGCCGCGTCCGTGTCCATGAGCCCCGAGCCGCCAGGGCCGCCGGGATTGGACAGCAGCACCCCACGGCGGTGCGCCGGATCGGACGCCCGCTGCCGACTGATCGCTATCGTGATCCGCCTGCCCTCGGGACGGGTGTAGTCCAGCGGGGCGCTGATTGACGCGCAGTCGACCGTCGCGTCGAAGTCACAGGGCGCCCATGTCGGCTGTTGGTCGTAGAACAGGCGCAGATCCGCAGACGGTTCCGCTGCGGCCGCCGGCGCGGCGAGGGCGCCGGACGAGGCGAGCAGCAGCGCCGTCACCGCGCCGATGCTGGTACGGGACATTCCTTCTCCTCAATTGTTTGTCGTGCAGAGTGAGCTGGCCAAGCAGCGGACCTGCCCTCTGCTCGGGTGATCAGCCCAACTTGGTGATGTCGATGGCAGTCGGGGCCGGGGTAGGCAGCGCCAGCCACAGCACCGCCAGCCCGACCATCACCGCTGCGGAGGCCAGCACCCCACTTCGCCCCCTGGCCCACGTGGCACGGAACCGGATCGGGTCCTCGACCAGGTACTTCGACAGCGTGGCCAAGCCGATCGACACGGCGAACACCGCCACCGTCCGGGGCCACCCGTCCAGTCCGGTCTGCTGCGGGGAGAGCAGCACGAACACCGGCCAGTGCCACAGGTACAGGCTGTAGGAGATCAGCCCCAGCCACCGCAATGGCTGCCAGGCAAGGAGTTTGACGACCAACACGTGCGGCGCCTGCACACACAGTCCGATCAACAGTGCCGCGGCCAGCGAGTGCGCGAAGAGCCCGCCGGTGAACAGCCACCACGAATTCACACCGTCGACGAACAACCATGCCGTGCCGATGCCGACCGCCAACAACGCCACCACCGCGCCCGCCCATCGGCTGACCGCACGGGCCAGCACGGCACGCACCGTCCGGGTAGCGACCAGGGCGCCGAGCAACAACGAGAACGCCCGGGTGTCGGTGCCGGTGTAGACCCGAGTCGGGTCCGCCGAGCTGACGAGCATGATCATCAACGCCAGTGAGGCAGCCGAGGCGAGGGACGCCGCCACCATGACCCGGCGATCCACCTGCCGACCACACCGGGCGATGATCAGCAAGAGCACCGGCCACACCAGGTAGAACTGTTCCTCGACCGCGATGCTCCACAGGTGCTCGAACACCCGGGCTGGCCCGAACCGGTCCCAGTAGCTGGCCGACTCCGCGAGCAGGTGCCAGTTGACCAGGTTCAGCTGCACCCACGGGCCGTCCGCGAGCGTCGTCCGCACCATGTCCGGCGCCCCCACCGCCCACACCAGCACGGTGACGCCGACGAGCATGGTCGCCAGCGCGGGCAACAGCCGGCGGATCCGCCTACCCCAGAACGCGATCAGCGACACCGCGCCGGTCACCTCGATCTCCCGCAGCAGCAGATCGGTGATGAGGTAACCGGACAGGGCAAAGAACAGGTCCACCCCGAGGAAACCACCCGACAGGTGGCCGGTGTGGAACAGCAACACCCCGAGGATCGCGACACCTCGCAACCCGTCCAACGCGGGCAGATGTGGCTTGCGCCCACTGGTGGACCGAGCGGCCTGGGTTGGCTGAGCTTGCCTCATGACGCCGACTGTGCGGTGCCCGTGTCGAGGTTCCGTCCACGCCACGTCGCAGTCCTGTCGCAGCCGCGCACCCCCGTCCATCCCTCGGCCTTCGCCTACACACCCTCGGCCCTCACATCAGGGCAGCGCCGGTGTGCCCCCGTGGCAGCGCCGTGTGCGCCCCAGGTGAGCGGTCCGCAGCAGTCTCGGCATGTGGCCGAGAACCAGCTTCGGAAGGGGATTTCCCATGCATGCGAGCGGGAGCCAGAGCCGCACTCTCCCTGGCGAGTTGCCCCCGAGATCGTGGCGATCTCGGCGGCCATGGGCAAGGCATGGATCGCTTTCGCCCACGGGCAGGATCCCGGCTGGGGCGAGTACGACAACGCCGGGACGACCTGGGTGATCAGCACCGAACCAGCCGCACAGCCCTACCCGGAGCGCACATCCGCGACCCTGTGGGCCGACCACGAATTCGCGCCCCTGCCGCTGCGGACATGCCGGCCGGTACGTTCTGGTCCGCATACACCGCGGCGCCTTTCCGTCAGGGTCAGGAGCTACCCTGGAGCGCGCGGGTCAGGCCGTGGGCTTCTTGCAGCAGCAGGGCGCCCAGCTCCGTGCGGCGGTCGTCGCGGAACCGTGACTCCACACCGGTCAGGGTCAGTGCCCAGGCAGGGGAGCCCGAGCGGTCGAAGACCGCCGCCGCCATGCCCCAGCTTCCCTCGACGACAAGGCCGGGATTGACGGCGTAGCCGAGTTCTCGGGTGCGGGCGATGCGTTCCCGGACGGCGCCCGGTGCATGAGCAGGGCCCCAGCGCGCGGTGAGGTCCGTGCGCTGCAAGTAGCTGGTCACCTCACGGTCCGGCAGCATCGCCAGCACGACCAGCCCCGCCGAGACCACACCGAGCGGGAAACGCGCGCCTTTGTGGAGCACGAACGACCGGATGGGGAAGTCGCCGTCCTCACGCAGCAGGCACACCGTCTCGTCACCCCGACGGGCGGAGAAGAAGGCGCTCTCCCCGGTTGCCGCGGCCAGCCTTTGCACGCTGGAGCGGGCCTGCGGGGTGACGTCGTAGCGCCGTGCGGCGACCTCGCCCAGCAGGTAGAGCTCCGGACCGAGGAACCATGCGCCGCTGTGTCGGTCACGGTCGACGTAGCCCTCCTCGGCCAGGGCTGTGAGCAGCCGGTGCGCCGTCGGGCGGGCGAGCGAGGTCGCACGGGCGAGGCTCGACGTGGAGGCACCGGACTCCGGCGAGCGCGACAACGCTCGCAGCAGGGCGGCGATGCGTCCGGAGACGTTGTCTGGGGCAGACACCTGCGACCTCTGTCCACTCAGTGAACGACTGCTGGCTGGTCGTTCGTCGTCCGAGAGCTTCGAGGCCAGCGAAGCCATTGTGCTTGACCAGCCTAGCTCTGCACTCGTTGACTTCGCGGTGTTCGACCAACGGACGTCCTCGGAAGGAGTACCTGTGGTCAGGATGTTCGGCAGCGCTGCCGAGGCGCTGGGCGACCTGCTCGCGGACGGCATGATCGTCGCTGTTGGCGGATTCGGGTTGAGCGGCAATCCGAGCGATCTCATCGAGGCCGTTCGCGATTCCGGAGTGCGGGACCTGACGATCGTGTCCAACAACATGGGGGTCGACAGCAAGGGATTGGGCCTGCTGCTGGGCAACGGCCAGGTGCGCCGAGTAGTGGCGTCGTACGTGGGGGAGAACAAGCTGTTCGCCCAGCAGTACCTCGACGGGGTGCTGGAGGTGGAGTTCGTGCCTCAGGGCACGCTCGCCGAGCGGATGCGCGCCGGTGGCGCCGGCATTCCCGCCTTCTACACCCGCACCGGTGTCGGCACACCGGTCGCCGTGGGCAAGCCGCACGCCGAGTTCGACGGCACGACGTACGTACAGGAGCGCGGTATCGTCGCCGACCTCGCGCTGGTACATGCCCACACGGCCGACCAGGCAGGCAATTTGACCTATCGGTACGCCGCCCGCAACTTCAACCCGCTCGTCGCGACGTGCGGGCGGATCAGTGTGGTGGAGGCGGAGATTGTGGTCGACGGCTACCTCCCGCCCGACCACGTCGCCACGCCCGGCGTCTACGTCGATCGGGTCGTCGCCGCGCGACCCCGGGTCAAGGAGATCGAGCAGCGCACCGTGCGACCGAAGCTGGAGGTCTGACCATGGCTTGGACACGGGAGGAGATGGCCGCCGTCGCGGCTCGTGAGCTACGCGATGGCGATTACGTGAACCTGGGGATTGGCATCCCCACGCTGGTGGCCAACCACATGCCCGCCGGCGTCCGGGTCACGCTGCAGAGCGAGAACGGGATCCTGGGACTGGGACCTTTTCCGTTCGACGGTGACGAGGACGCCGACCTGATCAACGCGGGCAAGCAGACCGTCACCGTGGTGCCCGGTGCCAGCTTCTTCGACTCGGCCGCGTCCTTCGCCATGATTCGCGGTGGCCACATCGACGTCGCCGTGCTCGGTGCCCTCCAGGTCGCCGCCAACGGTGACCTGGCGAACTGGATGGTTCCCGGTGCTCTGGTCAAGGGCATGGGTGGCGCGATGGATCTGGTGTCCGGCACCAGACGGATCGTGGTGGTCACCGACCACGTGGCCAAGGACGGCAGTCCCAAGATCGTGGAACGCTGCACCCTGCCGCTGACCGGCGCCGGTGTGGTGGACAGGATTGTCACCGACCTCGCCGTGCTGGACGTCACCCCGGCGGGACTGCGACTCGTCGACCGCGCGCCCGGTGTCCCGGTGAGCGAGATCCAGCGAAAGACCGGCGCGCCAATCGGGATGTGCTGTTGATTCCTTGTGGAATTGGTGGTCGTCGCACTGCCACAGGTCCGCCACGCCGACGCCCCGGCGTACCGCCAGCCCCAGCTCATAAGGCCAGCACCATGGCCTGGCTAGGGGATCGCGGCCGACCGGTACGCGCCGGGGGTCTGCCCCATGGTGCGGGAGAACGTGTCGACGAACGCACTGGTCGTGGCCCATCCGCAGCGGTGCGCGGTCTCGGTGACGGTCGCGCCCTCGGCGAGCTGGACCATCGCGTGGAACATGCGCACGCTGGTCCGCCACTGGGGATAGGTCGTGCCGAACTCGGTGCGGAAGAGCCTGGTCAGGGTCCGTTCGCTTGCGGCGACCTGCCGGGCGAGCCAGGGCAGGGACCGGGGTCGGCGCAGGTCGTCCACGACGAGTTGGCAGGCCCTGGCCAGCCTGGGGTCCTGCGCGGCAGGCAGCGACAGGGGTTGTACGGCCGCGTGGTGCAGACGCTCCTTGAGCACTGCTCGGATTCTTCGTCGCTCGCCCGCGCTGAGGGCGGGATCGGTGCACGCGACCAGCAGTTCGCGCAGCAGTCCGTCGACGGCGAGCACGGCGGGGGCGGGGTCGGCCTGCGGCAGTTCCCGTACCGGGAAGCCGACCGTGTGCACCTCGCTCTGCCCGTAGAAGCGGTGCTCGTGCCAGGTCCCGGCGGGGATCCAGGCGGCGCGGTGGGGTGAGGCGACCCAGTCGCCCTGCTCGGTCTTGATCGCCAGTACCCCAGCGCTCACGTAGACGAGCTGGTGATCGTCGTGCCGGTGCCGGGGGATGACGTCACCGGCTGGGTGCGACTCGGTCTGGGTCGGCGCGATCGGCTGGTGGCGGATTTGCGACACAAGGAGTCAGATTATCGGAAGCGCACCCTGTTCGCGGGGCGCCATCGTGTGGGCATGACACAGGTACGGGAGTCGCCCTGGCGGCGCATGAGGATCTGGGCCAGCGCGCACGCGGTCGACGACTTCTTCCAGGGACTGGTTCCCGCAGCAGTGCCCTACTTCGTCCTCGAACGGCACATCAGCTACGCCGATGCCTCCGGACTGGTCCTCGCCGCGACCGTTGGCAGCGCCCTGCCGCAGTTCGGCATCGGGCTGCTGGTGGACCGGCACCACCTGCCCTGGATCGCGCCGCTCGGTGTGGCCCTCGCCGGGATCGGTGCGGGACTGGCCGGTCTGCTCCCGTCCTACCCGCTGATCTTCCTCGCGCTGGTGCTCTCCGGGCTCGGCGTCGCCCTGTTCCACCCGCCCGCCGGTCGGGCCGCCCGCACCGCCTCGGCAGGCAGCGCCTCCGCCATGAGCTGGTTCGCCGCCGGTGGCAGCATCGGAGCCTTCCTCGCTCCGGCCCTGGTGACCCCAGCGCTCGACGGACTCGGTCTCGGCGCGACCGCGCTGTTCATCCCGCCCGCTGTCCTCATGGGGTTCATCCTGTTCCGCCACCAACGGCGTTGCCTCGCCCCACCGACGGCCGCCCCGACGCGGGCCGGTGCCGACCGCATGGGCCTGTTCGCGGTCCTGACCTGCGTGGAGGTCATCCGCTCCACCGTGTCGGTCGGTGTGACCACCTTCGTGTCCCTGTACTGGATGAGCCACCTCGGAGCCTCCAGCGCCCTGGGCGGCCTCGCGCTCACCCTTGACCTCGCCGGGGGCGTGCTCGGGACGCTGCTCGGCGGTCGGATCGGCGACCGGGTGGGACTCGTCCGCGCCGTCCAACTCGGCAACGTGCTGCTTCTGCCCGCCCTGATCGCACTGTTGCTCTGCGACAACCGCTTCCTCGCGCTCCCACTGGTACTGCTCGTGGGGGTCATGACCGGGCTGCCGTTCGCGGTCCTGGTGAAACTCGGCCAGGACTACCTGCCGACCCGCCCCGCCACCGCGGCCGGGGTCACGTTCGGCCTGGCCGTCAGCGCGGGCGGCCTGTTCATGCCCCCGCTCGGCCTCATCGCCGACCAGTACGGCCCACGCGGAGCACTCGTCGTACTCGCCTTCTTGCCCGTCTTCGCCATCGCTGCCTCGGCGGCGCTCCGCGAAACCAGGACTGGAGTGACCAGATGACTGTCCAGCCGTCGAACCGCGAATTGCTCACCGACGCCGAGGAACTGCCAGCGGAGACGGTGGCGTTGCGACCTCAACTGCACGCACACCCTGAGGTGGGGCTCACTCTGCCCAAGACTCAGCGGTCAGCGCTCGATGCCCTGGCTGACAGGGGAATGCGGCTGACCTCGGGCAGGATGGCCACCTTATCGGCGGCACGGATCGCGGGTGACAGAGCGGCGCGTCGAGAACGCTCGACGCGCCGCATGGGTGCCCTGAGGAACTGTGCTGGGCGGCCCGCTCTCGGACCAGGACGGCCGCCGCGCGGTTGTTACCAGGGCAGCGGTTCGGCGAAATTCGGTGGGCGGTGCTCGACTTGGGCGGTGAGCGCCTCCACGAGGTCCGGCCCGAAGAAGCTCATCGCCTCGAACCCGAGTGAGGCTTCGAAGGCGGGGGTCGCGGTCCGTAGCCAGTGGTTGAGCGAGCGTTTGGTCCAGCGCAAAGCGTGTTGCGGGCCGGTAGCCATGCGTTCGGCGATGCCGAGTGCGGTGTCGAGCACCTCGCTGGGCGGGACCGCGAGGCTCACCAGGCCGATTCGCTCGGCCACCTCGCCGGTGAGGTCTTCTGAGGCGAGCAGGTAGAGCTTGGCCTTGGCCAGGCCGCACAGCAGGGGCCAGATCATCACGGAGTGATCTCCCGCGGTGATGCCTTGCAGGAGGTGCCCGTCGATCAGGCGCGCGTCGGTCGAGGCGACGCTGATGTCGGCGAGCAGGCCGGTCGCGAGCCCCGATCCCATGGCCTCGCCGTTGATGGCGGAGACGATCGGCTTGTCGCAGTTGACGATGCCGTGCGTGTTGGCCAGGCCCTCGCGAATGAGATTGACGGTGTTGTCGTAGTTGCCGGGGTTGGCGAGCATCTCGTCGATGCCGTCGTTGCCTTCGACCGTCCAGAACCGCTCACCCGTGCCGGTGATGACCGCGACGCGCAACTCTGGGTCGTCGGCGAAATCGCGCCAGATGTAACTGATTTCGGTGTGGCGGCGGGTGAGGGTGGGGGCTGGGTATCCGTCGGGCGCGGCGATCGTGATGAGCAGGATCCCGTTGTCGCGCCGCTCGAGTGTGAGTGTCTGGTACTTGCCCCAGTCGATGGTGGGACGTAGGTCGTCGATGGGCATGGCTGACCTTCTCTCCTGGGTTGGTGTCTTCGGGTGTGCCCGTCAGCGTTGGCTGTGCTGGTGCGAGCCGTGGCGGGGCAACCAGATCTCCTCGGCGCGGATGCTGGCCTCCGGAGTGAAGTAGTCGCCGGTCTTGAGGTCCTCGAGCAAGGTTGCATGCTCCGGCGTCCAGCCCAGCAGCGCCTGGGTGTGCTCGCTGGAGACGGGCACGTCGAGGGAGAAGAACCTGGCCAGGAAAGGGTTCCCCAGATGCTCGGAAGCCTGCTCGAGGGTCAGCGATGCGGTAGGGATGTCGAGCATCCGCGCGATCTGTTCGGCGATGCTCTTGATCGTGATGGCGCTTTCGCCGACGCCGTGCAGCACGCTGCCGGCGGGAGCCTTCTCCAACGCCAACCGGAAGAGGCTGGCGGCATCGGCGCGATGGACCGCTGGCCAACGATTGGCGCCGTCACCGATGTAGGCCGAGACGCCCGCCCTGCGCGCGGCCGCGATGAGAGCCGGAACGAACCCGTAATCGCACGGGCCGTGCACGGTCGGCGCGAGTCGCACGACGCTGGATCGGACCCCCAGATCGGCGAAGCCCAGACAGGCCTGCTCGCCCGCGATACGAAAGGCAGCGACCGAATCGGGATCCGGCGCGTCCTGCTCGGTGCTGACCCGGCCAGCCCTGGTCACCAACGTGCCCGACGTGCTGACCAATGGCCTGCCGGACCCGGTCAGTGCGTGACCAAGCGCCTCGATCGCGGCGCGGTCGCGGCGGATGAGGTCGTCCGGATCGGCGTAGTCGCCGCCGTATGCCATGTGCAGGACGCCGTCAGCGGCTTCGGCGCCGCCGCGCAGGCTGTCGAGGTCGTCCAAGGAGCCGCGGTGTGGTGTGGCGCCCAGCGACTCCACCCGAGCGGCGGCGGCTTCCGAGCGGGCCAGGCCGGTGACGGTGTGGCCGGCCGCGAGGAGTTCGGCGACGACAGTGGGGCCGGTCTGGCCGGTGCCACCGGTGACAAAGACATGCATGGACATTCTCCCGGTTAACGCCAGTGACTGGCGCTAAGTAGCGCCAGTCACTGACTCTACGCGTAGCGTCAGTCGCTGGCGCAATGTGGTGTCAGTCACTGGCGCAAAGCGGTAGGCTCGGGGCGTGCCACGGAGCGGAGCAGAAGCGCGTCGCCGCCTTCAACAGGCGGCCCTGGAGCTGTATCAGGAACGGGGGTTCGACCAGACCACGGCGGCGGAGATCGCCGCCCGGGCCGGGGTCAACGAGCGCACCTTCTTCCGGCACTTCCCGGACAAGCGCGAGGTGCTCTTCGACGGCGAAGCCGACCTACGCGCCGCTCTGATGCAGTCGGTGGCCGAAGCCCCCGACGGGCTCGAGCCGTTCGAAGTACTGCTGCGCGCCTTCCGGAAATCCGCGAAAAACCTGCAGAACAACCGTCCGTTCTCCGAACCACGGTGGAAAATCATCGCCAAGACACCGGCGCTGCGCGAACGCGAGTTGGCCAAGCACGCGTCGCTCACCGATGCCGTGGCGGAGGCGCTGCGGCAGCGCGGTGTCGGTGACGGGCCCGCCGGCCTGGCCGCCCGGACCGGCTGGGCCGCCTATCAGCACGCGGTCCAAGCCTGGATCGACGACCCCGCGCAGAGTTTGGACGCGCATCTCTCCCAGGCCTTCGACGATCTACGCGCCCTCGCCGCGCCCACCCTGCCGAGGCGGGCGGGCCCCGAACACTGATACAGCCCACCCGCGGTGGTGATGGCGAGCCGGTCAGGTTGTCCGTCGGCGCCACAGGTGTCGTCCCGGCTGGGGAGAATCTTCGACTCCAGTCGACTGCGTTCGCCCGGGGATGGCCCAGAAACTGGAGCAGGCCACGGGAATCGGTTCGGCGAGAGGACACAGCATGAGTACGGACATGGTCGTGATCGGGGCTGGGGTGATCGGTTCGTCGATCGCGCTCGAACTCGCGCGGGCGGGGCACCGGGTGATCGTGCTCGAGCGGGCGCCGGGACCGGGGCAAGGGTCGACGTCGGCCTCGAGTGCGGTGGTGCGGTTCAACTTCTCGACCACCGCCGGAGTGGCGATGGCGTGGGAGGCGCACTTCGACTGGCTCGACTGGGCAGGCCACCTCGGGCACGAGGTCGGCGACCTCGCCACGTTCCGGAAGTGCGGCCTCGTCATGCTGGACGTCGACGCGGCTCCCCGCGCGTCGTGGCTCCCGTTGTTCGACAAGATCGGCGTGCCCTACGAGGAATGGGACAGTGCGACGCTGGCGGAGCGGATCCCGGGTATCGACACCGGCCGCTACTGGCCGCCGAAACGTCTTGACGAGGACGGTTTCTGGAAGGATGCGCAACACTCGCTCGGCGGCGTGTACACACCGGATGCGGGCTACGTCTCGGACCCGGCCCTCGCCGCCGTCAACCTGGCGGCCGCGGCATCCGCTCACGGTGCGGAGTTCCGGTTTCGCAGCACCGTGAGGTCGGTGGAGGAGGCGGGGGGACGGGTGGTGGCGGTGCGGTTGTCGGACGGCAGCCGGATCCCGTGCGATGTGGTCGTGAACGCGGCCGGTCCGTGGTCCGGCGCGGTGAACCGGCTGGCGGGCGTGGGTTCCGACTTCACCATCGGCGTGCGCCCGATGCGGCAGGAGGTCGCGCACGTGCCGGTTGCGGCGGGCTACCGCGGACCCGCGGTGGCGGACATGGACCTGGGCACCTACTTCCGCGGTGAGGTCGGCGGGGATCTGCTCGTCGGCGGAACGGAACCGGAATGCGATCCGCTGCCGTGGATCGACGACCCGGACACCGTCGACATCCATCCGACGGCCGCGGTGTTCGAGGCCCAGGTGACGCGGGCGGCGCGGCGGCTGCCGGAGCTGGCGGTGCCGAACCGGGCGCGCGGGGTCGTGGGCGTCTACGACGTGGCCGAGGACTGGAGCCCGATCTACGACCGCACCGAACTCGGCGGCTTCTACGTCGCGATCGGAACCAGCGGCAACCAGTTCAAGAACGCGCCGGTCGTCGGGCAGCTCATGGCGGAACTCATCGGCCGGGTCGAGAACGGCGCCGACCACGACGCGTCGCCGGTGCGGTTGCGCGCGCCGCGCACCGGACTGGAGATCGACCTGGGTGCGTTCTCCCGCAAGCGCAGCCGCAACACCGCGACCTCGGGCACGGTGATGGGCTGAGCCGCCGCTCAGACCAGGCGCCGCATCCGGGCGACCTTGATCCCGAGATGCAGTGCCAGGCGTTGTTCCCCGTCCGCGAGGTCCACGCTGGCGACCTGTTCGATCCGCCGCAGCCGCTGGTAGATGCTCGCCCGGTGCACGGAAAGGACCTCCGCCACCGTGCGGACGTCGCCGGCGCGGTCGAGGAACAGTTCCGCGGTGGCGAACAGGACGGGGTCGGCCTTCAGCAGCCGGCTCACCATCGAGTCCAGCTGGCCCGGGAGCCGGTCGGGCGCAAGGCCGACGAGCAGCCCGTAGACCCCAAGCTTGCCGAACTCCGCTACCGGCCGGAAGAACGGCACGGCATCGGCGACCTGCGCCGCCTGCGCCGCACTCCGGTACGAGGACACCACATCCGCAAGCGCGGGCGCGGGCGGCCCCACTCCCACGACGACGCTGTGCCCCTTGCCCGCCCGGCCGAACAGCCGGGATGCCGTGCCGTACACCGCCATCGGGAGGTCCGGGCAGCGGCGCAGGGCCGGTTCGGTGGTGACGAGCACTCCGTGGGTGGGCCGCACCATGCGGAGGCATTCCCGCGCTGGCAACAGCTGGGCCGCCCGGTCCAGCGACACCGACAATGCCAGCCGATCGTCCTCGTCGAGGTCCGCGCCGTCCGCGGGCACCGCGACCACCACGATGCACACGGCGGCCCCGCGGGCGGCGAACAGGCCGCTCTCGGTCAGGCGGGCCGCGGCGGACCTGCGCGTCTCGGGTTCGTCGGAAATGAGGTCACGCAACAGCTCACCGCTGCGCGCGCTCTGCTGGTCAGACAAAACCCGTTCCCGGAACAGGATTTCGCCGGCCTGGTCCGCGAAGGACGAGGCGACGGCCAGGTCGGGGTCGCCGACCGCCCGATCCTGCTCGATGAGCCACAGGCAGCCGAAGTGCATTCCCCGACAGCGCACCGGAATCGCGATCCGGGGGTAGGCACGCAGTTCCGGATTGGCGGGCAGCCGCACCGGACGGGTGGCCTTGGACAGCTCGTAGCCACGGAGCCAGGCGATGCCCTCCGGCGGGACCTCTCGCGTGAGGACGACCGCCTTCCGCAGTTCGTCGACCTCCCCGCTCTGCGAGCTGTAGGCGAGCAGCCGGAACGCGCTGTCGTCGACGGCGACCGGCCGCCCCAGCCGCCGGGCGAGTGCGTCGACTAGGTGCTGCAATTCGTTGCTCATGGTCCCCGCGCCCCTGGTCAAGGCGCCTCTCGCGAGGCCGGAAGGCTATCATGCTACACCGTAGCCTGATACGGGCAAGGGCGTCTTCTGCATCAACGGCGGAACGCGAGCGCGGAGGTTTGCTGCGCGGCCAGGGCGGCGAGGTAGTACCACGCCATGATCGCCCGGAGCAGCTCGTCGACACTGGAGGTGCGGTACCGGAGGGTGTGGGCGGCGATCCGTTGGGTGCCGGGCGTGACCGCGGCGAGGTCCGCACCCAGCGCGGAGGCGAAGTCGACCTCCAGGTCCAGCTGCTCCGGGACGGGTCGTACGGACAGGTGGGAAACCTCGGCGGTCACCTGGGCCACGACCTCTTCGATCGCGGCACATGCGGTCGCAGGGTGCAGGGAACCCGTCGCCGACCAGCCGATCGCCTCCTTGGTTTCCACCGTCCGGACACCGGGAAAGGCTTCCCGGGCCACCGCGCAGATCTGGTCGTCACCGGTGAGCGCGCCGATCGGTACTGCCCGGTCGGCGGCGTACAACGCGTTGACCTCGGCCTCGGAAACCGCCGCACCGTTGATCCGGACCTGGGTGAAGTTGGCCGAGAACGTGTGGGAGAGGACGCCCGGCGCGCCGGCCGCGGCGTGATAGCCGACGAAGATCGCGACGGCGGCGTCTCGGCTGAGGCCCTGGGCCATGCACGCGGGACGCGGCGCCCCGGTGACGATCCGCGCGCGTGGATCCAGGTCGGCCACCAGGAGGTTGTCCATCGTGCCGTGGCTGTCGCTGACGAGGACCTCGGTCGCGCCGCCCGCGAAAGCGCCGCGGATCGCCGCGTTCGCCTCGGCCGTCATCAACGACTGCGCCCGGGGATAGCCGGAGCCGCCGCGCAGGACCTGATCGAGCGCCGCGATGCCGGCGACCCCCTCGAGATCGACCGAGACGTAGACCAGCACGAACAGTCACCTCCCGGACTGCGCGTCGGCCGGCATGAACCGGGTGAACCAGTCGAGGACGCGCGTGCAGTAGTCGACGGTGGCGGGGAAGGTGCGGATGCCGTGGCCCTCGGCCGGGTAGACGACCAGTGCGGACTCCACGCCGTGATCGAGCAGCGCACGGTGGAACTGGTGTGCTTCGGTGGCGGGAGTGCAGAGGTCCAGCGCGCCGGCGACGTTCAGACACGGGGTCCGGACGTTCGCGACGTAGGTGAGCGGGCTGCGAGCCTCGTACACGCCACCCGCCTCGGACGGCTCGGCCCGAACCACGTTCGTGACGAACCGCGGGATGTTGGTCGTGTAGTACAGCGAGCGCCAATGGGTGACCGGAGCGACGGGGACCGCCGCCTTGAACCGGCTGTCCTGGGTCACGAGCCACGCGGTCATGTACCCGCCGTAGCTGCCGCCCATCACACCGATTCGCGCTGGGTCCACCGGGCCGGCATCGACGAGGCGGTCGACACCGGCCAGGATGTCGCCGCCGTCGAGTCCGCCGACGTCCCCGAGAACCGGTGCCACGAACTCCGGCCCCCGACCCGAGGATCCGCGCGGATTCGGGCACAGCACGGCGTATCCGTGGCTGGCGAGCAACGCGATGATCGGGTTGCTGCCGAGCCACCGGTCGCGGAACGCCCAGATGGGCCCGCCGTGCAGGTAGACGATCAGCGGATGCGGCCCTGGCCGGTTGGGCGTCACGAACAACCCTTCGATCCGTTCACCGTCCGGCGCCTCCCAGGAGAGCGTGGCGCAGTCGCCGATCTGGGCCCGCAGCGCCTCGGTTCCGGCATGGGTGGCGGTGACCAGTACGGTGCTTGCGCCCGCCAGCCGGTGCGCGATCGCGGGCGGTTTCCGGTACTGCTGGACGGCGGCGAGGACGGTTTCGTCGGGTTGGACGTACGCGTCCGGCTCGTGGAGGCCGCCGAGACCGGCTTCGGTCGCCCAGAGCTCGCGGGTCTCGCCGCTCACGAGGTCGTGGACGCCCACGACGCTGGCGAGTCCGCGCATCCCGCTGAAGGCCAGACGGCGGTCGTCCAGCCATTGGGTGGCCGTGACCTGGACCTGTCCGGTGTCGACGGGGCGCGGCTGTCCATTGTGGTCGAACAGCAGCAGCGTCCCGGCGATGATGCCGCGGTCGGAGCAGTCCGCCTCGACCGCGGCGATCCATGCCCCGCCGGGGGAGCCGGTGGGCCGGCCCAGTTGCCGTTCGCTGCGGTAGAGCTCGGTGGCCACGCCGGTGTCCAGGTCGATGACCGACAAGTGCGCGCGGTACCAGTCGCTTTCGGTGGCCCCAGCGGAGACGACGGCGACCGCGCGGTCCGGGCCCGCGTAGCCGACCTCCCAGACGGTGTGGCCGCACGGAACGGGACGCGTCGCGCCCGTTTCGGCCTCGACCAGCCACAGCGACCGTCCTGGGCTCGTGGTCGCGGCGGTGTCGACGGCCGGGAGCCAGTTCGCCGGGCCGGCGGTCCCGGGCCGGTGGCCGGAACCCTCCGCCCCGGCCTTGTCGGCTCCCGGATCGGCCACCCGGACCAGTAGCGAGGCACCGGTGGGTGCCCAGACGCACTGCTCGGCCGCGCCCGGCAAGTGGATCTCGCGGCAACCGTCCGGGCCCTGCACGCACAGGTGGTGCCCGCGTCGCGGGTCCGCGGCGGACAGGTAGGCCAGCCGGGTTCCGTCGCAGGACCAGGTGGCCGCGTGACTGTCCGCCTTGCCGTCACTGACTTGCGCGAGCTCGCCCTCACGGATGCGCACGATGACGCGGCGCAGCGGGTCGTTCAGCGAGTCGCACACGGTCGCCGTGGCGAGGACCTCGGCAGACCCCGGGCGGCCGGACACCTCGGTGAGGTCCGAAGCGCGGAGCTCGCCGGGGGAGTGCATCAGGCGGAAGAACTCGGTGACCCGGCGCCAGGTGGCGCCGAACCGCACGTCGGTGTCCATGACTCTCCTGAGGACGATGGGCAGGGTTCCGCAGCGATCACGGTGTGGTCTCGGGGTGAGCCGGCGACACCGGGATTTCGGCTCCGGACGGTCACTTTGCCGCGAATCTAGCCGCGAGCCGCGAGCCCCGCGCGTGACAGCTGTCGTGTCGCGGACCCCCGCCGGTTGACAGCTGTCAGGGGCCTCGGCGGTGGCGGGCAGCCCATGCTGTGGCGGTCCCGGCGGCCTTGACCGAGAAATATGCTACGCCGTAGCCTATTTTGATCCCGCCGCCGAAGATGGAGGCAATCGTGAGTTCAGTTCAGGGCGCGACTCCGGGTCCGCGCCGCCGCGGACCAGCCCGGAGCCTCACCCGTGACCAGGTGGTCCGCGCCGCCCTCGACGAGCTTCGGGACAACGGCATCGACGCGGTGTCGTTCCGAAGCGTGTCGCGCAGGCTGGGCGTGAACCCCATGGCGCTCTACACCTATGTCGCCGACAAGGACGAACTGCTCTCGGCCATGTTCGACCACGTCTTCAGCGCGATCGGCGATGCGCTCCCGGGCGAGGTCGAGGACCCGAGGCAGGGGCTCACCGCGTTCTTCACCGCCGCGTTCCGGCTCATGGTCGAGTACGCGGACCTGTCCCGCCTCGTGCGGCCCACGGCCGTCGGCATGGATCTCGACCTCGCCGAGCGCGTCTACCGCATGCTCGCCGATCTCGGGGTGGACCAGTCGCGCATCGCGGACGTCCACCTCGCTCTCCTCGAACTGACCATCGGCAGCGCGGCCGCCGCGCACGCTCGCGTCCCGCCGGCCGAACAGCGCGCCGCCGACCCGGAGCGCCCGCTGCTGTCGGCCGTGCTGCGCCGAGCCGAGGACCTGAACGTGGCGGACCACTTCGCGCGCACCTTCGGACTGCTCCTGGACGCACTCGTGAACGGAGGCGGTTATGCCTGAGTACGGCAGTTTCCCGTTCGGACTGTCGCCTGAGGACGAAGCGCGGGCCGCCCGGCTGCACCGCGACTCGATCGTGATCGACATGACCTACCAGGGCCCGTGTTCCCCGGACGTGTGGACCGAACAGCTGCGTGCCGAACTGCCGGAATCAGCGGATTACGGTACAGCGGCGTCATTTCTGCTCGAGAAGGCGATCCGCGGCGAGTTCCCCGAGTACCGCGCCCTCTTCGACGCCTCGGGCGCGACGACCGGCCTCACCGGGTGTGTGCTGGAGAATGCGCAGGGAGTCCTCGAAGCCGCGGCGGAAACGGCGCGGACGCTCGCCGCGTTCGACTGGCTGCGCCCGGCCCGGCGCGCGGAGGACATCCGCGAGGCCCACGCCGACGGGGAGCACGCACTGGTCGGCATGTGCCAGCTGAACATGCTGCGCCCGAGCGACATCGACCTGCTCGACGCGGCCGCGGCGCTGGGCGTGGCGCACACCGTCGACTGCGCCTACAACACGGCGACCTTCATCGGCGCCGGGTGCACCGAACGCAACGACCCGGGCCTGAGCGCGTTCGGAAACGCCTTCGTGGACCGGTGCAACGCCATCGGGGTCATCGTCGACACCGCGCATTCGGGCCCCCGCACGACGATCGACGCGTGCGCCCGCTCGGCGGCGCCGGTCCTCGCCACCCACACCTCGGCCGCGGCGCTGTACGCCTGCGATCGCGCGAAGAGCGACGAGGAGTTGCAGGCGATCGCGGCCACCGGCGGGGTGATCGGCGTGGTCGCGGTCCCGTTCTTCCTCACCGACCTCGCCGCCGATCCGGCCCCCACGATCGAACTGACCCTCGACCACATCGACTACCTGGTGCGGCTGGTCGGGGCCGAGCACGTCGGGATCGGCACCGACTGGCCGCTCGCGCTGCCGGCCGAGGTCCTGGAGCGGACGTTCCTGCCGATGGCGTTGTCCACCATGGGTTTCCGGCCGGACCACCAGCTCGACGTCGCGGCCACCCTGGACGGGTTCCGGGACTACCGGGACCTGGTCAACATCACCCGCGGGCTGGTTTCCCGCGGCTATTCCGACCAGCAGATCGAAATGATCCTGGGCGGCAACTTCCTACGCGTTTTCGAGCAGGTCGTCGGCTGAACGACAACGAAGGAGTGCCAGCAATGATCACTGCGGAAGAGTTGCGGGACCGGCTCGGCCGGCTCGTGCGGGAACACAACGTCACCGGCGCCGCGGCCGCCGTCGCGGTGGGCGAGGAGGTCGTGACCGCCCACACGGGCTGCGCCAACACCACGACCTCGCTGCCGGTCCGTCACGACACCTTGTTCGCGGCGGGATCGGTCACGAAGGTCTTCACCGCTTCGCTCGTGATGACCCTGGTGGACGACGGGCTCGTCGAACTGGACGCGCCCGTGCAACGGTACCTGCCGAGTTTCCGGCTGGCCGACCCGGCGGCCTCGAAGCAGATCACGGTGCGGATGCTGCTCAACCACACCGCGGGGATCTCAGGGCATTGCATGTTCGGCCTGCCGCGCAGCCCGGAGGTCGTGGCGCAGCAGGTGGAATTGCTGCGGGACCACCCGTTCACCTCGCCGCCCGGCAAGTTCTGGTCGTACTCGAACGGCGGGATGGTCGTCGCCGGCCGCATCGCCGAGGTGGTGACCGGGCAGACCTGGGACGACGCGCTCGCCGAGCGCATCCTGCGCCCGCTCGGGGCGCACGGCACGACCTACCCGGAGGAGATGATCCTCGGGTCCACCGCGGTGGGCCACCTGGTCGACCCCGTGTCGGGCGAGGTGACCCGCGTGCCCCGGCTGCTGGTCGACTCCGCCAACGGACCGGCCGGCGCCACGCTCTGGTGCGACATCGAGGCGATGATCGGGTTCGGGCAGATGCACCTGCGCGAAGGCCGGTCGGTCGATGGGAAGCAGGTGCTCGACGCGGAATCGGTCGCGCTCATGCAGACCCCGTCGCTCGATCCGCGATGGGGCCTGGACTTCGACAACTGGGGCCTGGGCTGGTACATCCGCGGTACCGGGGCCGGGCGCACGCTGGGCCACACCGGCGGGAACGCCGGGTCGCACTCGATCCTGACGATCGCGCCGGAGCACGGCTGCGCCATCGCGGTGCTCACCAACAGCAGCGCCGGTGCGCTCGTGAACGCCGCCCTGACCCGCGAACTGCTTCAGGACCTCTGCGGCATCTCGGCGGCTCCCGCGCCGGACACGCCCGCCGAGCCGGTCGCCGTCGACCTCGACCGCTATGTCGGCACGTACCAGGCGGAGGGCGGCACGGTGACCGTCACCGTGCGGGACGACCGGCTGAACGTGGTGCAGGACATGGATGCGAGTCTGACCGAGCACCTGGACCTGATCGCGCCCGGCGTGGTGCCGCTGCCGCCGATGACGCTGACCCCGTTCGCCCCGGACGGCCGGTTCCTCAGCGATGTGGGGCTGCCCGTCAGCTTCGTCGACGACGGTTCGTACGTCTACGTCGGCCGGATCTTCCGGCGCGTGTCCGCGGCGTAGCCATGCGTTTTCTCGACGAGTACGGCGTCGACGTCCGATTCGACGAGGCAATCGCCGGGTCCGACGGCTGCCGCCTGTCGGTGAACATGTTCCGGCCCAACGGAATCCGGCCGTCCGCCACGGTGATCGTGTGGACTCCCTTCGGCAACGGACGGTCCACCCCCCTCGGCCCCTCGCCCGTCCCGTCGCTGGGGTCGCCGCGGCACTGCCGTCGCCTCGCCGCGGCGGCACAGGTGACCGTGGTGTCGGTGGACATCCGCGGCCGCGGCGACTCCGACGGGGAATTCGTTCCGTTCGTCCACGAGCAGGCCGACGCCGACGCGGTTGTGACGGCGCTCGCCGGACACCCGTGGTGCGCCGGCCCGGTCGTGGTGATGGGGCAGGGCTACGGCGCCGCCTGCGCGGTCGCCGCGGCCCGGAACGCGACCGGGCTCGTGACGGCGGCGTTCCTGATCAGCCCGCCCGGCGGGCCCGGGGAGGTGTTCCCGGGGCGGGACGGCGTCCGGCGCGCGGACCTGCTGGTCTGGCGCCACCTCATGGCCGGACGGCATCCGCTGCCGACCGGGTTCGCCGACTGGGCCGAGGTGCTGACCCGGCCGTGGCAGGAGCAGGAGCACGGCCTCGGGCACGAAAACCTCGGGTGGGCCGACTTCGGCGCCACAGCCGCCGGGCTGCCCGGCGACGCGCCGCTGCCGGTCCCCGTCACGATCCTGACCGGCTGGTGGGACCCGGCGTGCCGCCCGTCGTGGGCACTGGCCCGCAGCTGCCCGGACGCCGAGCTGGTGGTCGGCCCGTGGACGGCGTACGCGGCGCGGCACCCGTCGCAGCACGTTGGCGGCATCGACTGGGGCCCTGGCAGCGTCGTCGATCCGCTGGAGTTGCAGGTGGATCTGCTCCACCGGGCGAGCGAACCCGCCCGGCGCACCCGCGTGTTCGTCACCGGGGACAACGCCTGGCACGACCTGCCGCGCACCCCGTCGACCGTCGAGTGGACGCTGCGCCCGTCGTCCTCGCGGGGAGCATGGACGACGGCGGGCGATGGACAGCTCGCCGACACCGCGGGCACGGGCGCGGACGAGTTCACCAGCGACCTGGCGGACCCGGTGCCCGCCCAGCCCAGCCTCGGGCAGGCCGTCAGCCCGAGCGCGCCCGCGCAACTCGATCTGACCTTTGTGGACGGTCGGCACGACGTGCTCGTCTACACGTCCGCGCCACTGCCCGCGCCGCGCCTGGTCCTCGGGGAGCTGACGCTCGAACTGGACGCGGACAGCGATTCGCCCGCCGAGGCGCTCTGGGTGGCGTCGGTCGAGGACGTGTTCCCCGGCGGGACGGCGAGCCTGCACCTGGCGCTCGGCGTGGCGGCCGTCCGGCCCGGCGAGCGAAAGGCGGTGCTGCGGCTGGGTCCGATCGGGCACCGGTTCCTGCCCGGGCACCGGGTGCGGCTGCGGCTCGCCGCCACCTGCGCGCCGCTGTTCCGTCCGGCCGACCATGTCCCCGCGCGGGAGCAGCGCCGCGTGCACCACGCGGGCACCGCGCTGCGGCTTCCGGAGGTCGTGCGATGAGTTCCATCCGGAGAATCCTCTGGGCCAGGCGGATTCCGACCGGCGACGGCGATCTGGTCGCCGACGTCGTCTTCCCGCCCGGACATGACGAGACGACCGGCCCGCTGCCCACCCTGGTCGCGCGCACGCCCTACGGCCGGCAGAGCTTCCTGCGCGAGGTCTGGCTGCGGCTGGTCGATCGCGGCTACGTGCTGGTGGCCTGCGACCTGCGCGGCCGGGGCGACTCCGACGGGCGGTTCGCGCCGTGGCAGCGGGACACCGGCGACGGGGTCACGGTCATCGAATGGGCCGCGGCGCAGCCGTGGTCGGACGGACGGGTCGGCACGATCGGCGGCAGCTACGACGGCCTGACCCAGTGGTGGGCGGCCGCGGGCCGGCCGGCGCCGTTGCGGTGCATCGTGCCGATGGCCGTCGGGGTTCGCGGCCGCCCGGGCGGGCGGCCGTTCATGGACACCGGCATTCCCTGGCAGTACTGGATGTGGTGGTTCGCGCTCACCGCGGGGCGGACCCGGCAGGACGTCACCGCGCCGGCGTGGGGACGCCACTGGGCGCACCGTCCATTGCGGACCTTCCACGAGGCGGTCGGCTTTCCCACCGCCGCCTGGCCCGACTACGTTGAGGGCCGCATCGACTGCCTCGGGCCGGGCTGGCGGCTGAGCGAGGAGGAGCTCGCCGCCGTCGACCTGCCCGCCCTGATCGTGCTCGGCTGGTGGGACGACCTGACCACGCTGGAGACCTGGCAGGCCCTGCAAGCCGGCCCGCACGCGGCGAACAAGCACTTGCTCGTCGGGGCGTGGGATCACGTCGGCAACATCGTGCCCCGCGCCCGGCTCGGCGGCGAGGACGTGTCCGCGGGGTCCCTCGACCCGCTCGCGGTGGTCGGTGAGTTCCTGGACCGCCACCTCAAAGGCGGCACCGTCCCGGAGCTGCCGCGCGCCAGGATGTGGCACAGCGGGGCTAACCGCTGGGAAGATCTGGCCGGCTATCCGGGCGGCACCGGCGAGCGGGTGCTGCACCTGGCGCTCGACGAGTCCGGCAGCGGTGTCCTGCGGCGGGATGCGTCGGGGCCGGACACCACGGACGAGTGGCTACACGACGCCGCCGACCCCGTCGCGACGTTGACCCCGCTCGACGCCTTCGCCTGGAGTGATCCGCCGCACGACCAGCGCTACCTGGAAGCCCGGCCGGACGTTCGCGTCTACACCTCCGCGCCCCTGACCGCACCGGTGACGGTCAGCGGACGCGGGCGGTTCGAGCTGTCGGTGTCGGCCGACGCCGCCGACGCCGACGTGTTCGCCTGGATCACCGACGTCCACCCCGACGGCCGATCCATGCTCCCCGCCGGGTTCGAGCTCGAAGGGCGTCGGCTCAGTGTCCGCAATGGACCGCGGCCCGAGCCGCTGACCGACGGGGAAGTCGTGCGGGTCGGTGTCGACGCGCAATGGCTGCACCACACCTTCGCCGCCGGGCACCGCATCCGCGTGCTCATCAGCTCGGCCTTCACCCCGACCTGCGCGCCGGCCACCGGCAGCGACGCCCATTGGGCAGACCAGGAACACGGGCGTCCCTTCGCCGTGCGGGTCCACCACGGGCCCACGCACCCGAGCACCGTGCACCTTCCGCTCCAGTAGCTCCCGGGCTGTCCCGTCCCGCGCAGCCCACCCATTCATCCGGAGGCAGTCAATGTCGACTCCAGTGGATTCCGGCAGAACGAGAGCGCACCGCATCGCATCGGTCACCGTGCTGTGCGTGGTCGCGCTCACCTACTCGACCCTCGAGGGCATGGTCGCCCCCGCACTGCCGATCCTGCAGCAGGCCGTCGGTGCCTCACCCGCGGCCATCGCCTGGGTGTTCACCGGGCTGCTGCTGTCCGGCACGGTCGCCGCGCCGCTGATCGGCCGCCTCGCCGACGTGTACGGGCCCAAGCGGGTGCTGCTCGCCGTCCTGGCCCTCGTCGCGCTCGGCACGTTGCTCGCCGGTCTCGCCGGCTCGATGGTCGTGCTCGCGCTCGGCCAGGCGTTGCAGGGATTCGGGCTCGGCTTCGTGCCACTGTCGATCGCGATCCTGAGCGGCATGCGGCGCGGTTCGTCCGGCAAGGGCGGGGTCGGGATGATCATCGGGATGTCCGGGCTCGGCACGGTCGCCGGCGGCCTCCTCGCCGGTCCGCTGCTCACCGTGCTCCCGTACCGGTTCATCTACTGGATCCCGCTCGCAGTGCTGGTCCTGACGGGGCTGCTCGCGGCCCGGGTGCTGACGGCCACCGCGCCGAGCGCCCAGCGCCGGATCGACTGGGCGGGCGCCGTCCTGCTGTGCGGGGGACTGGTGGCGCTGCTGCTGGGCATCACGTTCGTCCCCACCGCGGGCTGGAGTTCCTGGCTGGTCCTGGCCCTGCTCACCGGCGCGGTCGTGCTGCTCGCGGTCTTCTTCCTCGTGGAGCGGCGTACCGCGCAGCCATTGGTCGACCTGCGGGTCGGCGGCCGCTCGATGTTCGTCACGTACGTGATCGGGTTCGCGACCGGCTGGGCGGGCTCGGCGACGTTCGTTTTGTTGCCGCTGATTGTCTCCGCACCCACCGCGTCCGGCTACGGGCTTGGCGAAAGCCCGCTGACCACCGGCGTGCTGCTCACCGTGTTCGGGCTGCTCGGCGCGGCCGCCGCCCCGTTCGCCGCGCCTTTGGAGCGGCTGACCGGTCCGCGGCTCCTGCTGGTGTTGTCGTGCCTCCCGCTTCTCGCGGCCCCGGTCGTGCTCCTCTTCGGACACCCCGACCTCACCCGGCTCGTGATCGCCGCCGGGCTGATCGGGCTCGGTTCCGGGCTCGGCTTCTCGCAGGCGATGAACATCGTCGTGGGCGCCGTGCCGGTGGACCGTCTCGGCAGCGCGAGCAGCACGGTCTACGTGGTGCGCGGCGTCGGCAGCACACTGGGCTCGCAGGTCACGGGCAGCCTGCTCACCCTCATGGTGCTTCCCCAGTTCGGAGTCTCGGCGTGGGGCGGCTTCCTCGCCGCCCTGATCACCGCCACCGTGGTCGCGGTCGTGGCCACCCTCACCGCGGGCAGCCTGCCGCGGGGAAGGACGAGCCTGCCCGTCCAGAGCCCGGAGCCCGTGCCGAATCCAAGGAGTTGACAGGATGAAACACGTTCCGCCACAACGGGTTGTGGTCGTCGGGGCGGGAGCGGTGGGGCTCTCGTGCGCGTGGTTCCTGCTGGAGCACGGCGCCGAGGTCACCGTCCTGGACCGGTCGGGCGTGGGAGCCGGCGCCTCCTGGGGCAACGCCGGATACCTCACCCCGGCGATGGCGGCACCCCTACCCGAACCCGCGCTCCTGCGTGAGGGCGTGCGAAGCCTGCTCACCCCGGGCTCGCCGGTCACGGTCACCGGACCGGTGTCCGCCGCGACGCTGGCGTTCCTGGCTGGCTTCGCCCGGAACTCGACCAGCGCACGGTGGCGGCGGGGAATGGCCGCGTTGGGTCCGCTGTGCCGGGACAGCCTCCCAGCGTTCGACGAACTCGTCACTGGCGGCGTCGCGGCGGAAACTCACGAGGCAACTATCCGGATCGGATTCGGGGACGGCGAGGACCCCGCCGGTCTCGAACACGAACTGGCCGCCGCCCGCGCGGCCGGGCAAACCGTGCGCTACCAGTCAACCATCAGCCACGAACCGCCGTTTTCCCATCGCATCAAGCAGATCGTGCACCTGGACGGCCAGCGTTTCCTCGCGCCGGGCCGGTTCCTCGACGCGCTGGCCGAGGCCGTGCGCGAGCGGGGCGGCCAGATCCTCGACGGCGCCCAGGCCCGTTCCGTCGGGTTCGGCCCCGCAGGTCTCCAGGTCGACACCTGGACCGGCCCGCCCCACCGCGGTGAGGCCGTCATCCTGGCCACCGGCGCGTGGCTGCCACAGCTGACCAGTCGGCTCGGCGTGCGGATCCCGGTCCAGGCCGGCCGCGGCTATTCGTGCAGCATCCCGCTCGCCCAGCCGATCACCACCCCGATCTACCTCCCCGGCGTCCGGGTCGCCCTGACGCCGTACGGAAACCGCGTCCGTGTCGCGGGAACCATGGAGATCAGCGACCGCGACGCGCCATTCGACCGCCGCCGCCTCGACGCGATCCTGCGCTCGATCCACCCCCTGATCGACGGGGCCGACTGGGCCGACGTGCAGGACCCGTGGGTCGGCGCCCGTCCCCTGACCCCCGACGGTCTGCCCCTGATCGGCCCGACCGCGGTGGACGGCATCCACATCGCGGGCGGCCACGGCATGTGGGGCCTCACCCTCGGACCCGTCACCGGCAAACTCCTCGCCCGACAGATCATGACCGGCACCGCCCTACCCGAACTCGCCCCCTTCCACCCACTCCGCTCCCCGTGGAGCGGCGCCTTGCGCCTCCGTGCGTGGGGTCGGCCGAGGGCCGCGGCTCCAGGCGAGGTGTCGTTTTCCGGATTGCGTGCCCGCTGAACAGGGGCGATGCGGGGTGCGTGCGGTGGGTAGCGTGGTGGGTTCCCCGGCAGGCAGGCTGGTGCTTGGCCATCACAGCCATCCGGGCAAGCCGCCCCAGTCCTTGTCGGCCTGCCTCCCTGGGGCGCGGACTCCGGGCGATCCCTCCCCGACGCCCGGAGTCCGCGCCGAGGCACGGGTCAGCGAGTGTGGCGGAGCAGGGTCCGCGACGGTGGGTGGCCGTAGGCGCGGCGGTAGTAGTGGGCGAAGTGGCCGGGGTGGAAGAAGCCCCAGCGGGCGGCGATCTCGGTGACGGTGACCCCGGTGGTCGGGTCGGCGGCCACGAGCTCCTGGTGGGCGTGGTGCATGCGGACCTGGCGCAGGTAGCCCATGGGGGTCGTGCTGCGGTGACGGCGGAAGGCGTACTGCAAGGCGCGGATGCTGACGTACGCGGCTGCGGCGATGTCGGCGAGGCTGATGTCGCGGTGGGCGTGGTCGTCGATGAAACCGATCGCCCGTCGCAGTGTGGCGGGGTGGGCGTCGTGGCGGTCCTCGATGGTGGGGTCGGTCAGTGCGGTGTGGGGGAAGGTGGCCAGCACCATGGCCGCCAGCAACTGGGTTGCGGTGGAGGCGATCAACGGCGCGCCCCGCAGCGCGGGGGCGGTCGCGACGTGGTCGCGCAGGAAGGTGATGGTGCGCAGCAGTTGCTGGCCCGCAGCCGGGGAGATTGGCCGGTAGCTGGTCAACCGCACCGGGGCCTCGATGCGGCCGGGCGCGGTCCCGGCCACCTGCGACAACAACGCAGGCTCCAGCATGGTGTAGCTGATGTGCGCATGGCTCAGCCGGCCGGCGAAGGGCCGGTCGGGTTGGGCGACCAGGAACACCTCACCCGGGCCATGGCTGTCCTCCACGCCCCCGGTTCCCACATGCGGAAAGGTGCCGGACTCCACTCCGATCAGGCACAGGCTGCCCGGTGGGGTGGCGGCGTAGTCCACCTCGAAGCGCCAGTCGGCCAGATCCAGGCTGACCGGCCCCAACGGGTTCACGATGAGCCGCACTTTGTGCTGGTCTTGGGACCGGACCTTGAACCGCGTCGACGCGTAGCCCGTGCTGACGAATTCCTGGATCTCGTCCAGGTCGGTGCTTTGGAAAACCAGTCCCATGATGGTCCTCGTGCCGTGCTCAGAGGGGTTCGTGGGCCAGGTCCCGGTGGGGCGGGTGGCCGTAGGTGTCGCGGTAGCGGGCGGTGAACCGGGCGGGGGTCGTGAATCCCCAGCGGCGGGCGATGGCCGCGACAGAGTCCCCACGGGTGGGGTCGGCGGTGAGTAGGTCCTGGTGGGCGTGGTGTAGGCGGACCTGGCAGAGGTAGCCCATCGGGGTGGTGCCGCTCCACCGGCCGGCGCGCAGGAAACCGAGCACTCCGCGCGGGAAGGGAGCGGTGTCCAGTGACAGCGAACCGGTGACCCGCAGCTGGTCCGACCGACCGGGAGTAGGGCCTGGTGTGCGGGCACGGCCGCGTTCCCTTCCGCTGCGGCGCCGATGGGTGGGGCATGTGCACAGTGCGACCCCATCCACGACGCCGGGCAACAGTGTCCACAGCCCGGTAGGTCGACACCAGGGCTGTAAGCCCTTACCAGGAATATTCGCCCATACACCCATCCTGTGCCGACCCCACCCAGACCGTCCCCCAAACGACCGTGAGTGTGCGTTCAATGATCATTGGCACGAGCTTGCGGCGAACCTCACGATCGAGCAGTTCCGGCGCGAAGATCTCCTCGACCGTCCAGAGCCGTGAGGACAGGCCGTGTCGTGAAAGTGCCGTTCAGGACACTGGATGTCCTGAACGGCACTTTCACGACACCGCTTCGACTTTCGGACTAGGCCGGCGAGGTGTCGACACGCGCGTCGTATTCGGCGCGAGCGGCGTCGATGTGTGCCAGGTGCGTGATGCTCCACTCCAACAGGGGGAGGACGGCTGCGCGGAGGGTCGTGCCCATCGGGGTGAGTTCGTAGCTGACGTGGGGCGGCATGACGTTGCGCACGGTCCGGGTCAGGATGCCGTCGCGTTCCAGTGCGCGCAGGGTGACGGTGAGCATGCGCTGGCTGATGCCGTCGACGGTGCGCTTGAGTTCGGTGAATCGGCGTGGCCCTTGGCTGAGATGGCGCACGACCAGCAGCGACCACTTGTCCCCGATGATGTCCAGCACTTCCCGGGTCCGGCACGCGTCGTCCTGCGTCTGCCGCGGATCGTCCGCTGTGGCGGTCATGGTTACCTCCCAGGAACCGGGGCACCGAAAAGTGCCTTATTGCCCGTCTTGTATCGAGCGCACCACAATGATCGTGGTTCCCAAACAGTACCGAGGTATGAATAGTAACCGCCAGTGTTGCGTGTGCGGTCGCATCCGGAAAAGGGAGATCATGTCAACATTTCTGCTGGTCCACGGCGCCTGGCACAGTGGCCAGTGCTGGCAGCGAGTGGTGCCGCTGCTGGAGTCGGCGGGGCATCAGGTGTACGCGCCGTCGCTGACCGGCTACGGCGACAAGGAGCATCTACTCACCCCCGAGGTGGGGCTCGACACCCACGTCGACGACCTCGTCAAGCTGATCAACGACAAGGACCTCACCGAGGTCGTGCTCGTGGGGCACAGCTACGCGGGACTGGTCATCTCGTCCGTGGCCAACCAGATCCCGGACCGGATCGCCCACCTGGTGTATCTCGACGCGATGGTCCCCGAGGACGGCGAGACCGCGGTCGACGTCCAACCCATGACCCAGAACCTGATCGACCTCGCCGCAAGCTCGGGCAGCGGCTGGCGCGTTCCCCCGCTGCCCGAGCAGCCGCCGCCGTTGGGCCTGTTCGGGGTCACCGACCCGACGGATATCGCCTGGCTGCGCACGATGCTCTCGGATCAGCCGGTGCGCTGCCTGCGGCAGCCGGTCCACCTGGACAACCCGGCCGTGAACGCGATCGAACGCACGCACATCCACTGCGTCGGCGCGACACCGGCGGGCATCACCCGGCGACCCGTTCCCGCGATCCAGCCCAACGGTTCCGCCGCGCGGATATGGGAGTTGCCGACCGGTCACGACTGCATGATCACCATGCCCACCGAACTCAGCGAACTACTGCTCAAGCTCGGCAGTTGACAGCGTCCGAGCCGTCACCCGTCGCTTGTGGTCTTGGGGGACGAAAGGGCCTGGCTGTGCCCGTCTGGCGGCGTGCCACCCCGCAAGAGCACGAACTACTGCTGGACTACTAGAAGCAGCCGAAGTCCTCGCTGGAGCTTTCGATGTCGCTCCTCGGTGCGATCAGATCCGTGTGCCCCGGCGCGACGCAGTGCGTCTTCCACTCGTGAGCCGAAATCGAATTCCAGGTGACGGTCATGTACAGCGACTGCTGGCAGTTCGTGAAGACCAGCCACATGTTGCCGTTCGAATCCGGCTCGTCATGCGAGTTGCACAGCAGTGCGGTCGCCGGGGGCGCACCGAGAGCGGGAGTCGCCGCCGCGGTGGTCACCATGCTCGCCAGTGCGACAGCCGCCATCCCACTCGCCAACAACATCTTCTTCGACATCAGGTGCTCCAGGGTTGGTCAATTGAACTTGACAGGTCGTCAGGTTGATCGCGCATCGAGATCAGCGCAGACCGGAGTTGGTCCAGTGTTGGTCGTTGAATCCCTCGTTGCACGGCGACAGGAAGACGGCGCCGTCCGCGTGCGCGGCCAGGCAACGGCCCGCGAGATGCCAGTTCTCCCGCACTTCACCGTTTCCTTGATAAGGAGGCCACAACTGGTCCGTGAAGTTGGGGTTGTACGGGTTGGTGAAGACCGAGTTGTCGTCGTGGGCCGCGAGGCACTGCCCGGTCTGCTCGTTGACGTACATGGGCCCGAAGTTCCGTGCGCGCCAGTACTGGTCGCGGTAGTCCTTGTGGCACTCGTACGCGAATACATGGCCGTCGCCGTGAGCTTATAGGAACATGATGAGTCCTCTGTTGAGCAGCAAGAACGGATTTGAGTCGGCTGGCCTCGACGGGGCGGCTGACGCGGGAACGGAAACCAGAACCAGCGACACCAGTACCGACATGAACATGGACAGTGACAGCGAAACCCTGTTTCTCATCAGGCCTTCCTCTCAAGGTGGCGAGTAGTCCCCTTCTCGCGTTGTTGGGTGCCAGGCGCCATGTGCGCACCGGCAACCCGACCGGGTCTCTCCTGGCCGGGAGGACCCCTCGGCGGTGTCGGTACCTGTGTAGGCCGAACGGGTTGTTCAGTGTCGGTGGCAAGACCCTGAACGCTCGAATCTGAACAATGAGGATGATCGAAGGGGGGAGACCGATGCGAGGGCAACGGCCGCTGATGGGGCGGCCAGCCCGTCACCGGCACGGCAGCCACCCCAGCAACCCACCTGGACGCAGCGCTAGCCGATCTGTAGGACCAGCTTGCCGCGTGCGTGTTCCGACGCGGACATTCGGCCGCCAACCGTTCGTGATCGACTGCGTTTCCGCACCAAGTGGCACCGGAAACGCCTGAGCACGCCTGACACCGGCCCGCTGCGAGCGCTGTGGTCGGACCAGTGCGCGTGGCACGAGCTGGTCGTCGTCTCGGACGTCACGCCGGGGCCGACATCGCTTGTGCGGTAAAGGGCTTGGCGGCGTTACCTTTGCCGCTGGCCGCGATGGCCTTGCGCTTGCTCGCTGGACTCTTGTGAGCCGCAGGCTCACAACCGCAGCATCGCCGCCTTCATCGCCAGGCCGAGCCCGTTCCCGCAGCCCCGGTTCCAGCGCGTGCAGCAGCTCGGTGCCGATGCCCGGCAAGCATCGGTCTCTCTTCCCCCCCACTCAGAGTCGCAACCCGTCCAGTTCCCGGTCTACCACGGAGTGCCGGCGCACGGTGGCGAAACCCAGGCAGTGGTTGATGTCGGCCAGGTACTGCTTACTGACCTTGAACGCCCTGTTGGCCAGTACGGTGCACCGCAACACCGATCAGATTCCCGCCACTGGCTTGAGGTCCGGTGCGTAGGCCGGGAGCTGGTAGATGGGCCGCCTGGACCAGGTGCCGATAGTCGGTCCATGCGAAGCTCTTGCGCCCGTCCGGACGAGCATCCGGACAGGGCCAGCAGATCAGCCGGGATGGGTGGCTGGGCTTGAAGAAGCACGCCAACGCGGCGACCGATAAGCGACCCAGTACCCGCACGATCGGCGTGTGGCCGCCCCGGGGCTGGTGGCTCCATCCGTGCTGCCATGCTCGGTGCCATCGCTGCACCGATCGCACGCTGACCCGCAACTGCTTGGCGATCACAGCATTGCTGTGCCCGCTGGTGAACATCTCGGCTGCCCGCATCCGGATGCGCTCGCGAAACGCTCGCCGTTGGGCGGTCAGACCGCCAACCTCATGGCTTGGGCATACCGCGACGATCATCGCCTGTCAGCCGCCAAACGGCATCACGCCTACAAGTGTGAAGCTGACCAGTGCCGCGGCGAGAGTGAGGAATGCCAGGTAGTTGCGGGGATTGCGCTCGTATCGAGGTGGCAGGCGGTGACATCCCAGCAGCCAGGCCAGGCTGCGTTCGACGGACCACCGGTGACGGCACAGATCGTCACGCGCACGTACTCACCAGGACATACACGATGGCCGCGAATATGCCTCATAAGCGATGTTCGCCGTGCCGCCGCGGAGGGCACGGCTTTAGCGCAGCTTTTCCTTTCCGTCAACCAAAAAGCGGCACCGAGAGCTGCTCCGGGCACGGTGTGCCGAACAACGGTGCGGAGGATGGCTCGGATGTTGACCGTGCCGTAACGGCGGTGTCGACTGGAGTGTGTCGGTGCGCCCGCGCCGAGCAGGCTGGGTCTCAGGGGAGAGACCGTCGCGGGGTCCGCCACCGCCAGCTGACCAACCGGTTCCGAGAATTCTCTTTGTGAACACGTGATCAGGAGGCTGTCAAGTGACGAACGATTCGGGGGATCGGGCGGAGCTGCTTGCCGGGCTGAACGTCTTCGTCGGCGGGCCGATCCAGCACGCCATTCTCGAGGACAGCTTCTTCGTCCCGTTGCAGGAGGCGATCGAGGCGGCGATCGGCACCGTGCGCGACCACGGCGGCGAGGTCTTCTCGGCGCACGTCGTGGAGAAGTTCGGCCTGGACACCGCCGCCTACACGCCCAAGGACGTCTCGGCCCGGGACTTCCAGTGGATGAAGGCCTGTGACGTGTTCGTCCCGGTGCTGCCCGCGCTGCCGGACGGGACGCTGTACCGCACCGACGGCACGCACATCGAGCTGGGCTGGGCCACCGCGCTGGAGCGGCCCGTCGTGCTGATCACCGAGCAGCCGTTCGCGGAGGGGGCCAGCCACCTGCTCAAGGGCCTGAACTGGGTGGGCCGCGTGCAGGCGATCGACTTCACCACCTTCACCGAGAACCCGGCCCTGCTGGTGGACGCCGTGCTCGCCGCGGTTCGCCCGCAGCGGGAGGCCGCCGAGGTCGGCATGACCGCCTGATCGACAGGAAGAACCGCCGTTCCCGCTGTCCGACTCAGATGGAGCACCCATGCCCGACTTCCGCATCCTGGGCCTGCGGACGACAAACCCGGTGATCGTCGGCTCCGGTCTGCTGACCGACCAGACGAGCAACATCCGCAAACTGCTGGCGAGGGGGGCCGGCGCCGTCATCACCAAGACGATCCACCCGAGTCCCCCGCAGGGGCTGGACGAGCGGATCGTGCGGCTGCCCGTCGGCATGCTCAACAGCACCACCTATTCCAAGCGCCCGGTGGGCTACTGGCTGAAGATGCTGCGTGCCTGCGCCGAGGAGGGCCTGCCGGTCATCGCCAACGTGCACGCCGACACACCGGCGGAGCTGGGCGCGCTCGCCCACGAGGTCGAGGCCACCGGCTGCCCCGCGCTGGAGCTCGGCATCTCCTGCATCAACGAGGAGGCCGGCGCGGACGAGGACGCCGACCGGGTGTACGCCTACACCGTCGAGACCCGCCGCCGGGTGGCCATCCCGTTCTCGGTCAAGCTGGCCGTGGGCGAAGGCCTGGCCGGCCGGGTGCACGCCGCGGTCGAGGCGGGCGCGGACGCCATCACCCTCAGCGACACCATCCCGGGCGCGGCGGTCTCCCCGCGGACCGGGGAACTGGAACTGGACGGAGTGTTCGGCTACTCGGGGCCGGGCATCAAACCACTGGTGCTCGCGGCCATCTGGGGACTGCGCAAGCGCGGCTTCGACCTGCCCATCATGGGCAGCGGCGGCGTGGCCTCCGGCCGCGACGTGGTGGACTACCTCCAGGCCGGCGCCGACGTCGTGCAGGTGTACACCGCACTGCACACCGACATGTACGCCACGCTGGACGCCATCGTCACCGGGGCCGAGCACATCCTGGCCGACACCGGGGTACGGGTGAGCAGCTGATGCCGCGCGAACTCGCCGACCTGACCAGCGCCCAGGTCCTCGACCGGGTGGCGGGCGGCACCGTCGTCTGGCCGCTGGGCGCCACCGAGCAGCACGGCCCGCACCTGCCGCTATCGGTGGACTCGGTGCTCGCCGAGGCCTTCGCAGGGCCGATCGCCGAGGCCTTCCAAGGGTTCACCCTCCCGGTGCAGGCGATCGCCGCCCGGTCGTTGCCGCAGAGCGGCGGCGGGCTGTCCTTCCCCGGCACGGTGCACGTGGGCGGGGACACTCTGGTCCGGTTCCTGCGCGAGGCACTGCAATCGCTGTTCCGCCTGCCGCTGGGCCGGCTGGTCGTGGTCAACGGCCACTTCGAGAACGAGCCGTTCCTGTTCGAGGCGCTCGACCAGGTGCGCCAGGAGGGCCTGATCGGCGACCGGGAGGTCTTCGCCTTCAGCTGGTGGAGCCTGGTGCAGGACTCCTGGCTGGCCACCGAGACCACGGACTTCCCCGGGTGGCACGCCGAGCACGCGGGGGTCACCGAGACCAGCCTGATGCTGCACCTGCGGCCGGACCTGGTGACCGACCTGCGACCCGATCACGACCGCCCGCCACGGGCCGGCGTGTACCTGCACCCGGTGGACGTGGACCAGATCACCGAGCAGGGAGTCCTGTCCTCGACCTCCGGATCGAGTGCCGAGTTGGGCGAGAAGCTGTTCAGCCACGTCATCGAGCAGGCGGTGGCCATGATCCGCGACGGTGCCGGGCTGCTGTCGCGCAAGGCCGGGAAGAAGGAACAATGACACGCAAATTCCACCTCGCCTTCATCTTCGACTTCGCCGCCGACGAGTGGCAGGGACCGTTCGGCAACGGCGGTTCCCCCTGGAACGGCAAGTTCCACACCGAGGTGGCGGTGGCACTGGAACGGGCCTGCTTCGACTTCGTCGTGGTCGAGGACAAGCTCATGGTGCCCGAGAGCTACGGCGGCTCCAGGCAGGCCGCGCTCAGCCAGGCCATGATCGTGCCCAAGCACGACCCGGTGCCGCTGGCGGTGTCCATGGGACTGGCGACCTCGCGGCTGGGTATCGTCACCACACTGTCCACACTGGCCTATCCACCGTTCATGACCGCCCGCCTCGCCTCCACCATGGACAACATGCTCGGCGGCCGGTACGGCTGGAACATCGTCACCAGCGCCGAGGACCTGGCCGCGCAGAACTTCGGGATGAAGAAGCTGCCGCCGCGCCAGGAGCGCTACGAGCGGGCCGAGGAGTACGTCCAGGTCGTCCGGGCGCTGTTCGAGTCCTGGGACAAGGACGCGGTCGTGCTCGACCGGGACAACGGGATCTACGCCGACCACACCAAGGTCCGCCCCATCAACTTCGAGGGCAAGTACTTCAGCGTGCGAGGCCCACTGAACACCGTGCCCTCCCCGCAGCACCGACCCGCGTTCGTCCAGGCCGGCGCCTCCCCGCAGGGACGGGACTTCGCCGCCCGCAACGCCGACTCCATCATCGCCATCGCCAACGGCGTGCAGAGCATGAAGGACTTCCGCGACGACATCCGGCTGCGCGCCGAGAAGGCGGACCGGGACCCCGACGAGATCAAGGTGCTGTTCTGCGTTACCCCCACGCTGGGCGACACCGAGCGCGACGCACAGGACAAGCAGCAGCGGATGGTGTCCTCGACCAGGTTCGTCAAGGACATCCTCGCCCAGATGTCGGCCCTCACCGAGATCGACTTCGCCCAGTTCGACGTGGACAAGCCGCTGCCGCACCGGCTGGAGACCAACGGGGAGAAGGGCACGCTGGACAAGTTCCAGCAGTGGGGCAGCGGGAAGACCCTGCGCGAACTGGTGATCGACGGTGCGGGCGGATTGGTGTCCTCGGTGCCCCTGGTCGGCACCCCCGACCAGGTCGCCGAGCGGATGGGCGAGGTGATGGAGCAGGTTGGCGGGGACGGGTTCATGCTCACCACCCCGTTGCTGCGGATGAACCGCCGCTACATCGCCGAGGTCACCGACGGACTGGTCCCCGCGCTCCAGCGCCGCGGCCTGACCCGGGCGGCCTACACGGCGGGCCACACGCTGCGGGAGAACCTGCTGGAGTTCTGACCCCGTGGGAATTGGAGAGGCAACTGTGCGCAGACCCACCGTGGAACTCCTCGAACTGACCGGTGCCCAGCAGGGCATCTGGCAGGAACTGGCCGACCGGCCGCACAGCCCGGCGTTCAACTCCGCCGAATACGTGGAGCTGACCGGGGACCTGGACCTCGCCGCCTTCCTGCTCGCGGTGGACCAGGTCGTCGAGGAGGCGGAGGCCATGCGGGTGGCCTTCGTGCAGACCCCTGACGGGCCCCGGCAGAAGATCTGCTCACCCGAGGACCAACCGCTGGGGTTCGTCGACCTCAGTGGCTGCGCCGATCCGCACGCCGAGGCGCTGTCCCGGATGCGGGCCGATCTCGACCAGAAGGTGGACCTGATCAACGGCCCCCTGGCCAGTCAGTTGCTGTTCCGGCTCGGCGAGCAGCAGTTCATCTGGTACCAGCGGGTGCACACCCTGCTGGTGGACGGGTTCAGCCTGTCCAAGATGACCAGCCGGGTCACCGATCGGTACGTCGCGCTGACCACCGGCGCCGAGGAGCGCGCCCCGGTGTTCCGGCCGCTGGGGGACCTGCTGGCCAGCGAGGCGGCGTACCGGTCCTCGGACCGCTTCACCGCCGACCGGACCTTCTGGACCCAGCAACTGGCCGCGCAGCCCCGCCCGTTCTCCCTGTCCACCGCTTGGCCTTCCGTTGCCTCGGAGACCTTCCTGCGTGCCTCGGTGGTGCTCCCACCCGCGCTGATGAGCCTGGTGCGACGGGCCGAACGGGCCCTCGGGGCCACCTGGCCGGTCCTGTTCACCAGCTGCGCTGCCGCGTATCTGAGTGCCGCTCGGGAAGCGGAGGCCGTGGTGCTCGGATTGTTCGCCACCGGGCGGTACGGCACCGACGCGGCCAACGTCCCGGCGATGGTCTCCAACGTGCTGCCGCTGCACCTGGCCGTCCTCCGGACCTGGACCACCGAACGCTATGTGGCCCAGGTGCTGGAATCCATGGTCCGCGTACTCGGGCACCAGCGCTTCCGCCAGGAGGAGATGCGGCACTGCCGGGAACCGGGGGAGGTGTCGGCACCGCTGTACGGACCGCTGGTCAACATCATGCCGTTCCCCCGGGAGTTCGAGTTCGCCGGGGTGCGCGGCCGGACGCACAACCTCAGCACCGGCCCGATCGACGATCTCATGCTGGCCGTGTGGGAGGTCCAGGACTCCTCCGGGGAGACCACCCTCGCGGTGAACGTGGACACCAACCCCGAGCTGTACTCACAGAACGAGACCACTGGGCACGCCGAAGGGATCGCCGCGTTCCTGGAGGCGTTCGTCAGCGCCGACTCCTCGGCCCGGCTGTCCGATGTCCTGGGAATGGTGGTGTGATGGAAGGGTTCGTTTCCTGGCCCGCCGAACTCGCCGAGCGCTACCGCCACGAGGGCTACTGGCGGGGCGAGGTGTTGGGGGACATCCCCCGCCGCACGGCGCGAGGCCACGGTGATCGGACCGCCCTGGTGGACGAGCGCCGGTCGTGGACCTACGCCGAACTGGACGACGAGGCCGACCGGATGGCGGCCGGTCTGCGGCAACTGGGCATCCAGGCGGGGGACCGCATCGTGGTGCAGCTGCCCAACGTCGGCGAATTCGTGGTGCTGTGCCTGGCCGCCTACCGGGCCGGGGTGATCCCCGTACTGGCCCTGCCCGGACACCGCCGCAGCGAGATCGCCTACCTGTGCGAGTTGTCCGGCGCGGTCGGCTACGTCATCCCCAGCCGGCACGGCGGCTTCGACTTCCTCGGCCTGGCAAGAGAAGTCGTAGCCGAGGTGCCGAGGGTCCGGCACGTGCTGGTACTGGGCGATTCCGGCGAGTTCACGGCACTGGCCTCGGTGACCGCGGAACCCGAACCGCTGCCGGCACCGGATCCCGCCGGGGTCGCGATGCTGCTGCTGTCCGGCGGTACCACCGGGCTGCCCAAACTCATCCCGCGCACGCACGACGACTACGCCTACAACGTGCGGGCCAGCGCCGAACTGTGCGCCGTGGACGAGAACACCAGCTACCTCGTGGTGCTCCCGGTCTCGCACAACTTCGCCTGGGGCTGTCCCGGGGTGCTCGGTGTCCTGCGCTCGGGCGGCAAGGTGGTGCTCGCCGGCAACGGCAGCCCCGCCGAGGTCTTCCCGCTGGTGCAACGGGAACAGGTGTCCATGGTGGCCCTGGTGCCACCGCTGCTCGCGCTGTGGTCCGACGCCCGGTACCGGTTCGACGCGGACCTGTCCAGCCTGCGGCTGCTCCAGGTCGGCGGGTCCAAACTGGCCGAACCGCAGGCCAGGGAGGCACTGGGGACCTTCGGGTGCACCCTGCAGCAGGTGTTCGGCATGGCCGAGGGGCTGCTCAACTTCACCCACCTCGACGATCCCGAGGACGTCGTGGTCACCACCCAGGGCAGGCCGCTGTCGCCGGCCGATGAGGTGCTGGTGGCCGACCAGGACCGGAGCGGCCGCGGCGAACTGCTCACCCGTGGCCCGTACACCCTGCGCGGCTACTACCGCGCCGCCGAGCACAACCGCTTCGCCTTCACCCCGGAGGGCTACTACCGGACCGGTGACCTGGTCCGGCTGACCGCCGAGGGCAACCTCGTGGTGGAGGGCCGGATCAAGGATCAGATCAACCGGGGCGGGGAGAAGATCGCCGCGGCGGAGATCGAGGGGCATCTCGCCGAGCACCCGTCGATCCAGGAGGCCGCGGTCGTCGGTGCGGCCGATCCCGTGCTCGGCGAGACGATCTGCGCCTTCGTGCGGGTCAGTGGACCCGCGCCCAGCCTGGCCGAGATCAGAAGGTTCGTGCAGGCCCGCGGAGTGGCCGCGTACAAGGCGCCGGACAGCGTCGAAGTCGTGGACTCCTGGCCGCTGACCAGCGTGGGGAAGATCGACAAGAAGGCGCTCGCCCGCAGCCTGGCCGAACGCGGCCGCTGACCGCCCCCGTCAAGAAACCCGAGGAGGACCATGTCCGTCCAGCGCTACCACGAAAGCGTCGTGCCCACCTCCAACGATCCGCTGCTCGTCATGGCGGCGCTGGCCCGGACGTTCCACGCCGAGGACCACATCGTCTACGAGAACACCAGTGGGTACACCTTCGCCCTGGGGCGCCTCGCGGAGGTCACCGTCGATCGGGACTGCGTGTTGGTGCGGCACAACGGTGTGGAAAGCCGCGAACCGTGGACCGACAGCCCCTATCCGGTGCTGGACCGGGTGCTGGCCGGCCTGCCCGTGGCGGACTGGCGGGCCTACGGTGTCGCCGACTTCGAGCTGAGCTACGTGGGCGGGGACCTGCACGGCACCCTGGGCGACCGGCCGCTGCTGCGGCTGGTGGTCCCGGAGGCGGAGGTGTCGCTGCGGGCCGGGCAGGCCGCCGTACGGGCGGTGGACCGGGAACGGCTCGACCGGATCCTCGGGCTGCTGTCCGGTACGGTGCCCGACCAGGTCGTCGAGAGCATGCCCGTGGCCGTGGAGCAGGAAGGCGTCGCCGAGTACGCCAGGGCGGTCAACCGGGCGATCCGGGACATCAACGAGGGCAAACTGCAGAAGGTGATCCTCTCCCGGGTCGTACCCGTGCCCGCGGCGGTGGACCTGGTGGCCACCTACGTCGAGGGGCGGCGCAACAACACCCCGGTCCGTTCCTTCCTGATCCGGCTGGCCGGGCAGGAGGCCGTGGGGTTCAGCCCGGAGATCGTCGTCGAGGTGGACGCGCAGCGGCAGGTCACGGCCCAACCACTGGCTGGAACCCGTGCGCTGCACCGGGATGCCGAGCAGAACGCCCGGGTGCGGGCGGAACTGCTCGCCGACAGCAAGGAGATCTTCGAGCACGCCATCTCGGTCAAGGTCGCCCACGACGAACTGGCCGCCGTGTGCGGCGCACGGGCGCCGCTGATCGCCGAGTTCATGGCAGTCAAGGAACGCGGCAGCGTGCAGCACCTCGGCTCGGAGGTCCGCGCCGAACTGCCGGAGGACAAGGGGGTGTGGGACGCGTTCGCCGCGCTGTTCCCCGCCGTGACCGTCTCCGGTGTCCCCAAGGACGCCGCCTACCGGTGCATCCGTGAGTACGAGTCAGGTCCCCGGGGCTGGTACGGCGGGGCCGTGCTCGCGGTCGGCCAGGACGGGTCGCTGGACGCGGCCCTGGTGCTGCGGACGGTGTTCCGGGCGAACGACCGGACCTGGCTGTGTGCCGGCGCCGGGATCGTCGCGCAGTCCACGGCCGCGCGGGAGGTCCAGGAGACCAGCGAGAAGCTGCGCAGCGTTGCCCTGCACGTGGTTCCCGCCGTCTCCGACGACCGGCTGGACATGCGCCGCGCCATCGCCGACCACCTCGGCGTGGACCCCGGCGAGGTCGGCGACCACGAGGACCTGATGATGCGCGGCCTGTCGTCGCTGGCCGTGATGACCCTGGCCAACAGTTGGAGCAGCAACGGATCCATCGTCCGCTACACCGACCTGCTGGAACGCCCGACCCTGGCCTACTGGTCCTCGCTGGTGAAGCGGTGACGCGGCATCTCGGGCAGAGGCGCCGACCCTGCCCGAGATGCTCACCTCGACGAGCTGATCAGGAGCAGCGCCATCGCAGTACTAGGGCACCGGCTGGCCCAGGAGCAGGCACACCGGGCTCGGCGTCGACAGCGGCCGTCCGATGGGCGAGAGCCGACCAGTTGCCTGGTCGACGCTGAACGCGGTCACCGAATTTGAATACTGGTTGCTGGCGAACAAGAATCGCCCCGACCGGTCGATGGTGATGTGCCGGGGCCAGTTCCCGCCGCACGGGGTGGTGCCCACGGCGCGCAACCGCCGGCCGTCCGCCTCGATCGCGAACACCGCGACGCTGTTGTGCCCCCGATTGGACACGTACACGAACCGTCCGTCCTGTGAGACAAGGATTTCCGCGGGATAGTTGCGGGCTCCACCGGGCGGCGCGGCGGGCAGGACCTGTCCGGGGGTGAGCAGCCCGCTGGTCGGATCCTGGGCGCAGACGGCGACCGTGGAATCGAGCTCGTCGGCGACGTAGACCGCGGGCGCGGTCGGGTGAAACGCGAGGTGCCGAGGCCCCGCGCCGGATGGCAGCGCCGTGTCGCCGATCGAGCGGAGTCGACCGGTGCCGAGGTCGAGCGCGTGCACGTGCACCTGGTCGGTGCCGAGGTCGGGCACGTACAGGTATCGGCCGGCGGGGTCGAACGCCACCATGTGCGCGTGCGGTCCGTCCTGCCTGGTCGGATCGGGACCGCTCCCGGTGTACTGGACGAGGTCGGTCCTCGCGCCGAGAGTGCCGTCGGAGTTGATCGGGAACACCGCGGTGCTGCCGGCACCGTAGTTGGCCACCAACAGAAACCTGCCGCTGGGGTGGATGGTGAGGTGGGTCGGCATGGCTCCGCCGGTGGGCTGGCCACCGAGCACTGTCAGGCCGCCGCCGGCGCCCACCGCCAGAGCGGTCACGCGACCGCTGTCGGTGTCGTTCACCGCGTAGAGCGTGGTTCCGCGTGCTGCGAGCGTGAGGAAGGCGGGGTTGTCGAGGCCGTTGACCGTACCGGTCGCGGTGAGCGTTCCGGTGTCGCCGAGCCTGGCCAGTCCGATCGCCTTCGTGAAGTTGCCGATGTACGCCGCGACGCCACCCGCGGGCCTGGCTGACACGGCCAGTCCGACCATGCCGAGAAACGGGCGCCGCCCGAACCTGGTGCGGGCGATTTCGGGTCCGGCTGCCATGACCAAGCACCTCTCGGCTCGTCGGGAGCGGGCATCCCACAGTGGCCTAGACCACTTCTGGCACGCAAGGGCGCGCGGTCGTTGCCGTTTGCCGGTAGTCAATCCACGTGCGCGTGGTGCGAGGTAGTTGTACGTCTATGCCTTCGCGGAAGCCAACAAGGACATGAAGGACCTGTTGGGGGCAAGGGAGCGAATCTGGGGGAGAGGACCAGACGCAGCACTACAACCTGTGCCGAACCCACCGGTCGCTTGTTGCAGCGGCACCCTTGCGCGTACTGCCTCGGCCTCTTGAACCCAACCGGATTGAAAGCCTTGCGATACGTCGGGCAGGACCGTCCCGGCGGAGTCATTCACGAGTACCGACATGCCGCTTGACATGTGTGGACGCAGTTTTCGGCACGCACAGGGCCAGTCCCAGCCCGGCAGCCGATGGCAGGCGGTCCCCTTGATCCTCGTGATCGGGCGGAGCCAGGCCGAGGAGATGACGCGAAGGCCCCCTCCCTTGTGGGGGAGGTGCGTTGACGGCAGGAGGCGTCTCCCATGGAGGAGACTTCACTGCATCGCACCATCGGTGAATCGGCACGAGGAAAGTGATGCCAGATTGGGGACTGCCGCTGTATCGTCGCAGGTCAAGAAGTGTCTTCCCCGCGCACGCGGGGATGGTCCCTGCGATCGACGGCGAATGCCCCCTGGATGTCGGTCTTCCCCGCGCACGCGGGGATGGTCCCCACATCGGGTTGTTGTTCGCCCCGATCCTGCGGTCTTCCCCGCGCACGCGGGGATGGTCCTGACCGCGACCGACTTCGCCTCGGTCATCACCTCTGGACGGCGAGGACGCCGCGCACCCGAGTGCACGCGGCGTCCTGGTGAGCCGGCTGGATCGTCAGCGCAGCACGGGGAAGCTGTCCGCGTAGATGCGCGAGGGCGCGTAGTCCACGGTCAGGCCGTTGGCCCAGTTCTGCTCGACGCGGGCCGCCTCGGCGGAGTTCGGCCGGGAGTTGTGGCAGGAGGTGCCGGGGCCGCCACCGGACATCAGCTCGGAGCACGGGCCGCTGTAGTGGTCGGGCAGGCCGAGCGCGTGACCGGTCTCGTGCGCGGTGATGCGGACCTTGTCGTACTGCTTGGCCTGGGTGTAGTCGATGAAGATCGTGCCCCGGCCGTGGCCGTTGGTGTTGGCGTAGGAGCCGCGCGAGTCGTTGCCCTCGGTGTAGCGCAGCGTGGCGCCCGAGCTGCTCTCCTTGAGCTGCACGTTGCGCACGGCCGCGTTCCAGTTCGCCGCACCGGCGCGGATCGCGTCACGGAAGGTGGGCGCGCCGGAGGTGTCGTAGTAGACGGTGGTGGTGCGCAGGGCGCTGGAGTCGGTCGCGGCGACAGCGGTCGGGGCGAGCAGCGGTGTGGCCAGCAGGGCGACGCTGGCAGCGCCGATCGCCAGGGTCCTGAGGGACATGCGGGTTCTCCTCGTCATCGCAGGGTGATGATCCGGTGTCACGGCGTCAGGGCACGCCGTGACTGCGCATTAAAGTAGGCTTGGCCCTGCCTTTGTACATCCCTTCTTTCGTCGTACGTGCGTGACTAACCGCGACGACCGGTCGCTGAGCGCAGCTGGGCGTCGGCCACCGGGAACTGCCGACTCTGGCAGTGGCCCGCCCGTCGCGGTCCACCGCTACTGCCGCCGCGCCAAGACGGCGTTCCGGACTGGTGAGGTCGCGTATTCGAACTGTCGCCAGTGCTTGGAGCTCGTCACTCTCAGTGAAAACCCAGGGTATGTTGGTTCCAGGTGGCCTGCGCCAGAGGCTGGTTCCGGGAGCTCCTAGGATCTGGTGGTGCCGTCGATGAAGGTCATCACCACCAGCGAGCGCCCCGACCTCAAGGGCGGTGCCATGGCGCCCCTGTATGTCGGTTGGCCGACGTTCATCCGCCACGATCCGGTCTCCCGGACCCACCGTCGTGCCGTGGAGAGCTACTTCCCGCGCTTTGACGTGCTGCTCGTAGACGATGCCGAGGTGCTGGCCAGAGCAGTTGCGGTGGCCCTGCGCTGGGACGGCACAACGGACACGCTTCCCGACGGTTACGACGGCGCCGTGGTTACCGCGGTCGCTGAGCACGAAAGCCGCGTGGAACCGGACACCCTGTGCATCGTGGCCGCCACCGTGCGACCCGATCGCACCGGCGGCGGACTGGCCGGGGCAGCACTCACCGCCCTGCGCGATCGTGCCGCGGACGCCGGACTGCGACGAGTGATCGTGCCAGTGCGGCCAACACTCAAGGCGAGCTACCCGTTGACCTCGATGGCGGACTACCTGCGGTGGACCCGCGAGGACGGTCTCCACCTGGATCCCTGGATCCGCACCCACCAACGCCTCGGCGCCACGATCCTGGCTCCGGCCCCGGACTCCATGGTCGTGTCCGGCACCGTCGCGCAGTGGGAGGAGTGGACGGGCATGGCGTTCCCACAAACAGGGCGATACGTCATTCCCGGCGGGCTCGATCTGGTCGAGATCGACCGCGAGCACGACCAGGGGCTCTACAGGGAAACAGATGTCTGGATGCGCCACGCCTAGAGGGGCTTGACTGGTGAGGTCGCGTGTTCAGCCATCGCGGGCACGCCGTGGAGACGACGGCGTGTGATCACCGGGGGCGTGTCGGTTCCAGGTCCCGTCAGAACTTCAAACAGATCGCGGAACGGGACAAGGAGTAGCGACCGATAGCGAACGCCTCCACACTCGCTGACGAGGCGGTCGGCTTCGGTGACGCCGACCTCAGCGAGGGGTTGGGCCAACAGGCGCGGCAGGTCGATTCCCGTGCCGTGGCACAGCAGTCTGCCCACCACGGTGCGGGTTCGTTCCAGCTGTTCGATCGTCGCGGCGAGTTCCCCGTCCAGCACGCGCAGCGCCTGCTCGGGGTGTTCGTCGGCGTTGCCCAGCTGGGCGACCTGGGGGAGGGGCAGGCCGAGGTCGGTCAGTGGCTTGATCCGCAGCAGCCAGACCAAGTGGCCCGTGTCGTAGTCCTAACAAGGCCAACGCGTGCCGGCAATCGACTGCGGAATGAGCGGCCGTTGTCCGAAAGTGGTACGGGCGGGCCTGGCAGGAGAACAGGGTGGCGCGCAGGAGGAGGACGTCACCCCGCTGGGCGTGCTGCCCGCAGGCACGCTCTCAGTCTGGATCGCCGTCCTGGCTTCGGGTTCCTGCTGGTACGCCGCCAGTACCCGTGCGCCGCCGTCGTGGTCACGATGGTCGCGGCCGTCCTGGTCGGGGCCCGCACCGAGCTGCCCGCTGAGCTGCCGGGCAGTATCGCGCGTGCGGTCTACGGGATGGTGTGTGAGTACCTGGTCAACACCGCCAAACACGCGCCGGGCGCCGAGGTCACGGTGACCCTGTACGAGCTGGCCGAATCGGTGGATGTGCGGGTGAGCAACACCGCGGGCGAGCCTACGGCACCGGCGCCGCGATCCAGGTTCGGGTTGTTGGGCATGCGGGAACGGGTACTGCTCTCCGGAGGCAGCCTGTCGGTCGGTCCGACCCCGGCCGGCGGGTTCGCCGTGTCCGCGACCTACCCCAAGGAGAGCAGGTGAGCCATCCGGTCCGCGTTCTCCGACGGCACTCCGACTCACCAGGCCACTGCGCGCAACAAGTTGTCCGTGCTCACCTGCTGACTCAGGGCGAACTCGGGTGTTCTGGGGCAGTGTTCCGAAGTGCTGGGGGCAGGTTCCCCCGATGCGCAATCCTTCCGATGCGTTCTGGACGACTCTGTGCTGCGGCCTGTTCATGAGCTTGCCTCGACGGACCTTGATGGCGATGGAGGTAGTGCGGTGAAACTCCGGATAGTGGCTGCGGTTGTCGCGGCACTGGGTTCGGTTGTCCTCGGTGCTCCCACGGCGGTGGCCGCCGGGCAGCGGCCGGTGTACGCGATCGCGCACCGGGTCGACACCCTGGACGGGGTGCACGCCGCGATCAAGCACGGGGCCAACGCGATCGAGATCGACATGTGCTCCTGGTGGAACCCGAACGAGTGGCGGGCATACCACGACTGCTCCTCGGCCGGGGAGAACCGCCGTGGCCCCAGCGTGGACAGCATGTTCGACCTGATCGTGTCCGAGGCGCGGGCGGGCCGGCGGTTGTCGTTGGTGTGGTTGGACATCAAGGACCCCAACTACTGCGGTGAACAGCCCAACCGTACGTGCGCCGTCGCCGGCCTCCGGGACAAGGCGCAGAAGCTGACCGCGGCGGGCATCCAGGTGCTCTACGGGTTCTTCGAGTACCACCCTGGCAACACCCCGGACGTGGGCGGACGCGGCTGGCAGAGCCTGCAGGGCCGGCTGGGCCCGTTGGAGGGCATCACCACCACCGGATCGCTGTCCACGGTGCAGGGCGTGTACGCCAAGCACGGGTCGGGCCTGCCCAACGGGCACCGGGCGATGGACTACGGCGATTCCGACATCAGGAAGGGCTTCGGCAACTGCACGGAGGCCAGCTACAACACCTGTGCGGAGCTGAAGAAGGCCGCCGGGTACCGCGACTCCGGCTCGCTCGGGGCGACCTTCTCCTGGACCACCGACTACAACGACCCGTGGTACGTGGACAAACTGCTCGGTGAGGCGGGTGTCAACGGCATCATCGCCGGGTGGGCCAAGGACCAGGTGACCGAGTACAACGACACCTGGCAGTGCTCCCAGTCCATCGCGGCCATCCGCGACTGGGTGGGCAAGCACGGCGGCACGCACCGCATGGCCAACCCGGGCGACCGCCTGTTCCGGTAGCTAGCGCAGCCCCAGTTCGGTGTAGGCGAGCAGCGTCTCCAGCAGGCACACCACCAGGAAACCGACGTTCGCCCCGCGCAGGACAACGGAGGCCTGGTACCTGGGCTGCGGGCTCGGGTACCAGGCCACACCGAACTCCGGTGCGCGTTCCAGCAGCCTTGCCCGGAGGAGGTCGTGCCGGAACTCGTACGCGCCACCGACCTGGTGCAGCACGCCCCGTCGATGGGCCTCGGCCAGAAAGCCCATGACGGACAACGGCATCCGGTCGGTGAGCGCCAAATACAGTCTGGCCACGGTGAACCTGCCCCATGCCGAGGCCAGCAGGCCGTACCAGAGCATCGCGGCTCCCGTCACGCCCAGCGCCACGATCCAGCGCTGGGTGGTCATCCAGTCCCCACCCAGCCACACGTAGGTCATGATCACGGGCAGCAGCAGGAACAACGCGGATCGGGCCAGCGGATCACGTTGGTACGGCATCATGGCGCACCAACCGAACCAGGCCGCGGCACGATCGGTACGCAGCAGGACGCGCGGGGTGACGGTGACGGCGGCGTCTCCCGGTTCGCTGAGCAAGGTCAGCGCGACAGAGCCCAGACCGACCACGGCGGAGATCGCGAACCACGGCAGACCGCCGGTCAGGTAGGCGAACAGTCCGAGTCGGTCGGCGATGAACACCAGCAGGTAGTACCCGAGCCCGGTCGCGGTCACGGCCAGCAGCCTCCGCCCACGGCTGTGCGCCGATAGCCGCACGGGTGTCGCATCCTCGCTGGTGAGTGCCTTCCACGCGGTCAGGTACTGCACCACCACCATCACTGCCAGCGATGGCAACGGGGACACCTGCCGGACGAAGTCGGTGGTCGGGCCGAAGAAGTCCCCGAGCATGAGCGCGGCGAAGGTACCCGCGTAGGGAACGGCGAGCGCGATGCCGAGCACCCAGCGCGGTACCGCGTGCCACAACCGCCACCAGGCGATCTGCGTGCTCCCGGTGGCGTCGAGGTGGGTGGCGAGGAAGGCCAGCCAGCGCTTCACCTGGGGAGCCGATCCCTCGAAACGGGCGTCCACGAACCCGTCCAGCAGCTGCGCCTTGACCTCCTCGGAGTTGGCGAACCGCTTCCGGTCGAGCAGTTCCTCCGGTGCGGCTTCGGTGTCGCTGTAGGCCACCCAGGCCAGGTACGCCATCAGCGGGGACTCCAGCACCCTGGTGAGCCGGTGCGGCTGCTTCCGACTGTTGGTCGGGCGCAGCTTCCCGATCAGTAGGTCCCATTTCGTGCCACCGTCGCGGACCGGCGAGGTGGTGCGCGACAGGTACTCCGTCAGGTCGGCCAACGACAGGTGCTGCAACTCCACTGCGGCGGCACCCGACACCACCAGCCCACAGCCCTGGTACTCCGCGGTCCGGCTGGTCAACACCAGTTGCGGCAGCACGGATCTTGCCTTGTTGAGTTGGCGCAGGAACACCGGGCGTGCCGGTTTGGGCAGTTCGTCCAGCCCGTCGAACACCGGCAGTACCCGGCCCGCCAGCACCAGCTTCTCGGCGCGGGTCCGCCCGTCCGGCTCGACCGCACCGAGTTCGCCGCACCTGTCCACGAGTTCGTCGACCAGCCACCGTTGCAGGCCGCGCTCGGCGTTCCAGTTCGCCACCGGTACCACGACAGCCGCCCGGTCATCGGGTGCCCCGCGGACGAACAACCAGGCCGCCACGGACTTTCCGGCACCGGCCGGGCCGAGCACCACGAGCCTGCCCGACGGCACCCGCGTGAACACCTCGGACACGCCCTCGACCGTGCCGTCCAGATCCAGCGGACCCGACCCGCCCGTCGATCCGTGGATGTTCGCCCAGTGATCGCCGAGCCCCTCGGGTGCGGTGGCCAGCCGCACCGGCATCGTGCTTGTCCAGTCCACCAGTGAAAGCTCCTGGTTGGCGTGGCTCCGCTCCTGGTCGACCAGGAGCCGCAGCGCTGCGTTCAGCCGCGCTTGGGTGCCCGCCGCGTCCATCTTCCGGAACGCGCGCAACCGTGCGAAGGACTGCGCCAGCGCGAACCCGAAGCGCACACACCCGGCACCGGCGGCGGCCACCGCGATGACAAGGGCGTCCGGGAACACCGTGGGTGCCGCAGTCCGCACCACGAGCGCGACAGCGAGCACGGCGGCCGAGCCGATCAGCCGGTCCCGGGCGGTGAACAGTCGCCCTTCGAGTTCGGCCTCTCGGTCGTGCAGCGTGAGGTGGTCGATCGTCCCCGCCATGATCGCGTGGCCCTCGACGTGCCCGCTGATCTCGTTGTGATACTTGGGTCTGTGTCTGGGCACCGCTGGACATCGGCGCGTGTCCAGCTGTTGTTACGAGTACTCGCCGACTGTGTCGTCTCCACAGGTTCCGTCTATGATCAACTCCTTGTGTCCTGCCGCCCTGCGGACCTCGTACCAGTGACGACCAGCGGAGCGAGCGCACCCGCACCGGCGAAGCACAAGCCGAGGATCAGCCAGCCGTACCCGCTGCCGAGGCACAGGACGGTGAGCAGACCAGGTGCAACGGCGGTGGCCAAACCCCGGCCGAGAGCGAAGAAGCCTTGGTACTGCCCATGTGCACCGTCGGGTGCGAGGGTGAAACTGAGGCCGAACGAACCTCCTGACGTCCAGAGTTCGCCGGCCGTCAGGAGGACGGCGAAGATCAGCAGGAGCGCAACGGCGTGCCACTGCGGCAGGGACCCGGTCGGGGCAACGACGCAGCAGGCCGCGAGCAGGGCCAGTCCGGCACAGCGGCAGAGCCGGGCAGCGGTCGGGTTGTCCTCGGCGCCCTTGCTGGCCCGCGCCTGCAGGAAGATCACCAGGACGGTGTTGACCACGACCAGCACGGATACCAGTACCGGCGGCGCGGTCGTGTGGCCGGTGACCCAGAGCGGGACGGCGAACGAAAGCACCTGGGCGTGCAGCGAAAGCACCCCACAGATGAACGTGATCACCACGTAGCGCCCGTCCCTGAACACCCTGGTCGGGCGGCTACGCGGAGTGGTGGAACCAGCTGGGGTCTCCAGAGGCAAGCCGCGTAACGGCGCGGCCGCGGCGAGGTAGGTGGTGGCGGTCACCAGCAGCAGCACAGTGTAGGCAGCGGTCGTGTCTGCTTGGATGGCCAGTGCGGCGAGGCCGGCCCCGATGGTGACCGCAATGCTGGCGACGATGCGCAGATATACCCGGAACTGGACGCGTTCGCTACCTTCACCGACCGTGGCGACGAGGGCGCCACGCGCCGCTGTGCTGCCTTGTTCGGCAAGCAGGAAAACCGTGATGGCGCAGAAGAAAAAGGGGAACGATCGGACCAGTGCCAGACCGGCGAGAACGATGAACTGGGTCGTCAGCAGCATGGTGTAGAGCCGCCGGGGACCGAAGCGGTCGGCGAGGACGCCCAATGGCAGCGATCCGGCGAAAGTCACCAGCCCAGCCACCGTCAAGCCGAGTGCGACCTCATGCACGCCGAAGCCGGCCACACGAGTGAAGTACAGCGTGCTGGTCGGCAGGTACAGCCCGCTCCCGACGTTCTTGATCAGCCACGAGACCACCAGCCAGCGTTTCGGCCCGGGTGGGGGCAGCAGTTTCACCGGGCTGGCCTCGCCAGGGCGTGCAGCCGGGTGTTGCGGTCTTCGGCCTCCGCGGGATCGGGTGCGGTGAAGCGCACTTCGAGTTGGGTCACTGGGTGGCCTTGTGTGAGCTCGCTCCGGCCAGTGCTGTGCGGTAGATCTGTCGTAGCGCGGTTGCCGGTACCTCGCCGCGATGCTCGATCGCGTAGCCCCGAACCTGGGTCAGGCACTCGCCGAGCACTGACTCGTTCACCTCGACACCGTCCTGCTCCAGCTGGTGCTTGATCACCGCCCGGCCGGAGTGCTTGCCGACCACTAGCCGGCGGGTGCCGCCGACCAGCTCTGGCATGAACGGCTCGAAGGTGTTGGCGTCGCTGAGCATCCCCTTGGTGTGGATACCCGATTCGTGCGCGAACACGTTCATGCCGACTACCGGCTGCCACGGCTGGATCGGGGTGCCGCAGGCCTCTGCGACCAGCTGGGACAGCGCGACCAGCTTGGTGGTATCGATGCCCAGGTCTTTCCCGTGGAACTGGGACAGTGCCAACACCATCTGGGCCAGATCCGGCATTCCGGCTCGCTCACCGATCGCGTTGACCGTGACGTGGAAATACCGGGCACCGGCCTGCAGGCCGCCCAGCGTGTTGGCCACCGCGAGGCCAAAGTCGTTGTGGCAATGGGTCTGCGTGTCGATATCGGCTGCGGCGACCACGGCCGCGACCCGCTCGGCATAGCCGGCCGTGTCCAGGATGCCGATGGTGTCCGACAGCCGCAGCCGGTCCGCTCCCGCCTCAGCGACCTTGCCAGCGTACTCCTGCAGGAAGTTGAGGTTGGTGCGTCCGACGTCCTCGGCGCTGATCGAGACGAAGCAGCCCTGGTCCTTGGCGAACTTGACCATGTCCTGCGCGGTCGACAGCAGCCAGCCGCGGTCTTTTTTCACGCTCTTGTCGAGGTGGATGTTCGAGGTCGGCAAGCCAAGATGAATAGCCTTGAAGCCGAGCGAGATGGTGTATTTCAGGTCGTCCAGTACGCCCCGGTTCCAGCCGATCAGGTTGACCTCGTCGCGGCGTTCCAACATCACCTTCATGGCCTCGACATCCTGGCCGCCCATGGCCGGGATGCCTGCCTCGATCCAGCGCACGCCGGCGTCCACCAACGCGTTGAAGATGGCGATTTTGGTATCCCGAGAGAACGCTACTCCGGGCGCCTGCTCTCCGTCCCGGAGAGTGGTGTCCTCAAGGATAATGTCATCGCGCATGATCGTACTCCGATCTTCTTCTCGACAACGGCCAAAAAGTAGCTGTACCCGGCCAACGGGCGCCCAGAAACAGCTGTCACCCACTCATGCCGGATTGCTCAATTTCTCGTGCTCGCACTAGCGGGACCGATATGCAAGATGTGTTCGAGGCCGACGCAGCGGCGCTCCGCCTCGGCGGTGCGGCCGTGTCGCAGAATGTCCATGGACACGTCCTGCATCGCCTTTACCGCAGCGCGCAGCATGTGGTTCGCATAGATGATCACATTGAACCCGGCCGACTGAAGTTCCTTCGCGTGAATCGAGTTGTACGTCGTGGGCGCCGAGATCAGCACCACCGATGGGTGAATGCGGCGGAACTCGCGAGCGAACTCCAGTACCTCACCCGGGTTCGACTTGCGACTGTGAATCATGATGCCGTCCGCACCGGCCGCAACGTAGGCATCTGCCCTGGTCAGAGCGTCAGCCATGCCGAGGTCCAGGATCAGACTCTCGATCCGCGCAATGATCATGAACTCCGGTGTGCGCTGCGCGGCCTTACCTCGCCTGATCTTGGCGGTAAACTCGCCGACGTCCGTCGAGACCTGCTTGACGGTGGTGCCGAGCAGCGAGTTGCGCTTCAGGCCGGTCTTGTCCTCGATGATCACCGCGGAGACCCCAGCCAGCTCCATGTTCCGCACGAAGAACTCGAAATGCTCGACTTTCCCCCCGGTATCGCCGTCCATAATCAGTGGTTTGGTGGTGACCGCGAAAATGTCGCGGATGTTCGCCAAGCGGGTCTGCGGATCGAGCACCTCGATATCTGGCAGCCCGTGAAGCGTCGAATCGGTCAGCGAACTGGACCACAAGCCGTCGAACTCCTCGACGCCGAGACTGCTTCCAAGCGACACGCTCGCGTTTTCCGCAATAATCGCCGAGATCGGATTGTGTGCCTCAATGATCCGAATGCACTGACGGGTGGCGACCAGCTCGCCAAGACGGGCGCGCCGAATATCGTTGGTCACAGAGTCGATGTGCATGTAGATTTTCCCCCATTCTGCTTGGGTCAAACCAGGCTGCCGCCTACGCAGATTGAGAAGTACCTAATCGCCCAATATAACTTACGGTAACCAGACGACTCCGGTCTGTCAAGACGTAAGTCTGACTTCGCCTGTTTTTAACCTGAATGTCGTTGACTTTGGCCCCTGGTGCTGGATGTCGCCGTGTGGTTGGACGGGGAGCAGGGGTCCCCGGTGCGTGTGATCGAGACGTACGGGTCGTCGTCGAGTTCGCCGAGGTCAGGTCGGGCCCCGGACAGGCTGAGGTACCAGGTTGCGTGCGGTGAACCTGTTGCGGCGCAGGCGTTGCAGGTGACGGTCAGCATACCTTCACTGGTCTCCACTGCCTTGTAGGTGACGACGTGGAGGGTGGACCGTGCCGGAGAATCCGGAACTGGTTGATCGTGGTGGCCGGGTGGGGCCGACCGCAAGCAGATCCAGCAGCCTGGCTTGCACGGGATGATCGCAGGCTGGTCGGCTTTGTTGGTATCCGGCGGGATCCAAGGTCGCCGGCTTCGGCGTGCCAGTCGTACTCGTAGTGGTGGGCGCCTTCGAGGTCGCGGCCGGCTGATCGCCAGAAGGCCGGAAGACGATGATCGCCAGGGCGCCCACCACGATCACGACCGAGAGCACGAGCGGCGGCAGTCGCCATCGGCGACGCCTCGACGTGACCGGATCCTGGTTGTGATCGGTGAGGTTTTCCACTTCGCGGATGGTGGATGGCGGCGATCACGGTGGGGCCTGCAATTCTGCCGTGATCGCCGCCGCGGGTACTAGGCGAGGTCGACGACCTCGTGTAGGCCCAGCCGGCGGTTGAGCGCACCGGTCGCCCGCGCGACCACGGTGCGCGGCAGCAGGCGCGCGGGCCAAGTCATGGCCCTGGTCACGCCTCGGCCCGGGTAGGACACCGCGCGCCGCCGGGCGTAGTCGTCCAGTGTTCGGGCCGCGACGGTGGCCGGCGCGTCGGCGATGGCCGGGTTGATGGTGGCCGAGGTCCCCTCGAAGAAGCCGGTCGCGATCGCGCCCGGATGCGCGGCCATGACGTGGACGCCGGTGCCGCGCAGTTCCTCGGCCAGCGCCTCGGTGAAGGAGAGCACGAACGCCTTGGTCGCGGCATAGCTGGCTTGGTAGGGCATGGGTTGGAAGGCCGCGGTGGAAGACACGTTGATGATGCCGCCGCGGCCGCGCGCGACCAGTTCGGCCCCGATCGCGTGGGTCAGCGCGAGCAAGCCGTTGACGTTGAGTCCGACCGAGCTCAGTTGCGGCTCGAGCGGGCGGTCGAGGAACGGGCCCGCGCTGCCCGCGCCGGCGTTGTTGAGCAGCAGGTCGATGGTCAGGCCGCGATCGTGCAGCTCCCGCAGGATCCGCTCCGGTCCGTCCGCGGCGGCGAGGTCGGCGGCGATCACCTCGACGTCCGGTCCACCGTGCTGTTCCCGGATCTGCGCGGCGAGCCGCTTCAGGTCGCCCGCCGAGCGGGCCAGCAGGATCACCCGCGCTCCCCTGCGGGCCAACTCCAGCGCGTACGCCCGCCCTAATCCCTTGGACGCACCGGTGACGAGCGCGGTGACGCCGCGATAGCCGTCTCTCACAGGACCCTCCGATAGTTCGAGTCTCGAAGTACCGACGCTAGCACGATCCTTCGAGTCTCGAAGCATCGGTAGGATGGTGGCATGACCGCGCCCGATCTCACCGCGGCGGTCGCCGCGACCTACGACATCTGGATGCGGACCGTCGACCTGACTGGCCCCGCGCTGGCCAGGAACCGCCTGACCCCGGCGACGTTCCAGGTGCTGTGGGCGATCGACCCGGACGAGCCGCCGCCCTCGATGAAGGTGATAGCCGAGCGCCTGTACTGCAACGCCCCGAACCTGACCTTCATGACCAACCAGCTCGTCGACCGAGGCCTGGTGGAGCGCGCCGTGGACCCGGCCGACCGCCGCTCCCGCGTCCTGGTCCTGACCGCCAAGGGCCGCCGGGTCCGCGCCGAGGTGGTACGGGCGACGCTGGAGAAGACCCCGCTGGCGGCGCTGACCGACGGCGAACTGCGACAGCTCATCGCCCTGCTGAACCGCGCCCTCCACCCCGGCTAGCCCCATCTTCCACACGCGAGGTCGGCTGCGCCGGGCAGGTAGGTCCCGGATACGCCCGACCTGCGGTTCTGCCAGGGGGATCAACGGGGGAGGGGCGGGCCCGCTACATCGCGGCGAGCGCGGAAATGCAACTCGGAGCGTTGCCGGTGGCGGCTGACTTCTGTCGGCGTCTGGGCCTAGCCGGGATCAACGACCGAGCCTGCGCGTACGCGATCTGGCGCGCATCACCCACGGACAGGTGATCGAGGCGTTGGTCGCCAACCGGTTGACCTCCCCTCACCTCTGGTCCGGTCATCAGCCCGCCCACCGGGACAGTCCTTACGTTGGCCGGAACTCCACCAGCCGACCACCTTCCTCGTGTGCCGTAGGTGGGTGCTGGCTGTTGTGCGTTGTGATGCCTGGTCGATGAAAGTGACGCTGAAATCGGGCGTGTACCGACATTGCCACAGGTCAGGAAGTGTCTTCCTCGCGTGAGCGGGGGTGGTCCCAGCGCGACACCCTGGAGGACGCGAAAGCGATCGTCTTCCTCGCGTGAGCGGGGGTGGTCCGCCGCCCCACACGCCGACCGGCTCGCGCATCCAGTCTTCCCCGCGCACGCGGGGGCGGTCTGCGGTGCAGTCGCATGTCTCTGTCGTCGAGGACGGCGCCCGTCATGAGCAGAAGGGCCCGACCCGCAGCCGTGGTGTCGAGCTGCCGAGTGGTGCGGTCGAACAGCCGTACCCACAGGAGACGCTCGACTTCCTTAATCCTTCTGCTGAGGATGATGTGGCCCCCTGTTGCTGAGCCGCGGTTATGAGAGTTGAGGGCTGGACTGGGCCTTCGACCAGATCGCCACCGTCGGCGTCGGCTCCGGTGAGGGCGCCATCGAGATCGACAACGACATCGCCTCCGGCATCGACCTCGGTCAGAACGTGTTCGACGAACCGGTCAAGGGGTTCGGCCTGGACGTGGAGTTCGACATGTCCCAGAAGGCCGCCATGCTCAAGGACGCGCAGACCTACCTGGAATCGATCAACGTACCGGAGACAGGAGGACCGGGAACCGACATCGGCCAGCCCAACAGCACGACCTTCTCGTTCGAGACCATGCTGACCCACGACGTGCGGATCACCAACCTGGCCCGTAACCTGCGGATCCGCAAGTCACTCATCCAGTGCCCCCTGATGTGGGAGATCCGCAAGTACAACCTGGACGACCCGGTCGCCGACCAACTGGTCAAGGACCACTACCAGGGCACCGGGATCAGCACCAAGAACGACAGCAGCACCGGGCTCGGCCAGATCTTCGCAGCCACCGCGATCCGTGCCCGTAACCACTGCATCAACCAGGGCATCGTCTCCGGCCCCATCATGGATCCCGGGAAGGAGTCCGACCTGTGGCCGGTGTGGCAGAACCTGCACAACGACGCCAACTACAACATCAGCACCATCCCGCTGGTGCTCATCGAGGGAGCACACGCGGTGGGTCTGGGGCGGCCAGGCCTGGACTTCAGCGAGGATGACAGCCGCAAGACCCTGGCACGGTACAACGGAACCGGGGACAAGGCCGAGCAGTACGGTCGTCAGCTGATCGGGCTGTACCGGGTGTTCGAGAAGTACAACGCGGCACTGCGCAGAAGGTAAGAGGTATTCGGGATGAGCAGCACAGCAACACCAGCGGTCGCGTCACGGCGCTGGTGGGTCTGGCCGCTGATGGTCGTGCTCAACGCCGTGCTGGGCTACTTCGGGGTCATCCCGTTCGGCTTCCTGGCTGGCGCCCTGGGCACGGCCGTGGGCTGGGCCGAGCCGGATCCGACGATGAACGATGGCGTGCTGGTGGTGGTCCTGACTGGCGCGGTGCTGTCGATGCTCGTGCTTGCCGTCTTCGCCGCGGTCAACTATCCGCTGGCTCGGATTGGCAGGGCCCCGGCGCGGTGGTACTGGCCACTGAGCGTTCTCGTGTTGCTCATCCCTGTCGTCGTCGTACAGATCTGGCCGCACCTGTGGTCGCTGATTCGGTGGTACTGACCGGCGACCTCGAAATCCGACAACGCAGCAACTAGGGGGAACCTCAATGACCAAGGCCAACAACGGCCTGTCCCGTCGCACCGTGTTGAGATCCGGCGCCGTTGCGGTAGCCGCCGTCGGACTCAGCACCGTGTTCGCGACAACCGCGAGGGCCACGGACAGTAAGGCAAGTGCCAGTACGGCCGCTGACCAGGCACGGGCACGAGTGCTTACCGGAGAACACAGCGCCAATGGCTGGGCCATCGAGAAGGGCGCCGACATCGGCGGCTCGATCTGGACACGGCCAATCCCCGGCAGTCCGGTCACCGCCGCGCTGCGCATCGGTGACGTGGCCGTTGTCCTGGTGCACGTCGTGCGGCGATTCCACTACGAGATCGGCACGCTCAACCGCGGCGAAGTGGTCGGCTACAAGAGCCCGAGCACAGTGACCGGCTACGAGACCAATCACGCCTCCGGAACAGCCGTCGACATCCGCCCTGGCTGGTATCCGCCGGGAGTCAGGGGCGGTTTCCTGCCGCACGAGCTGACCGTGCTGCGGGACGTGCTCGGCGACTGCGAGGGAGTCGTCGGCTGGGGTGGGGACCGCAGCCACCCGGATGAGGGGCACTTCCAGATCGAGGTCGGTCCCGGAGACCCCCGTCTGGCCAAGGTCGCAGCCAAGATCCGAGGGTGGAACAACTCCCCGGGCAAGGGTGCGGGCGTTCTGATCGCGATCTCCTGAACACCTCGGCCTGCGCTGGTGTCCAGACGACATCAGCGCAGGCCACGAACGTCCCGTGTATGTCGGAAGCGGAGGACTGGACCAGGCCTTGCGGCACGGTGTCTGTCGACCGCAACCTGGCCCTTCGCGCCATCCCGATCGTCCACACTGGCCGGACTGACACATGCCACCACCACCGTGCCCAAGGTGTCGACAAGCAGATGCCGCTTGACTCCGTCCGCCCCCGTCGATGGCTGGCGCACTGACTGTCGATCGCGCCCGCGCTCGGGATGGGGGCACGGCATAGTCGCGTGCGCTCCTGAACAGCGGGACGGCCTCCCGGCTTCGGGTCAGGAACCAACGGGGACAGCCGAGCCCACCCGGCATCGGACAGATCCGTGGGATACGCCGCACGGTGAGCAACCATCACCACAACCCCAACAACACCTCACGCTCCCAAGGCGCCTACGTACCCGAACACCCCCTTCTCAAGCACCCTCTAGTTATCTGGAGTGTCAGTCCCGAGCCCTGGCGCCAATGTCAACTTCGGATCAGTTCCTCGGCTATCAGCAGTGGATCGCCGAGCGTGCCGAGCAGTTCCGGTAGCGCTGACCAGTCCCAGTCCCAGTCCCAGTGTCAGCGGAACGCGGCGACATTGCGGGTGGCCCAGTCGGCGAAGGAACGCGGGGCGCGGCCGAGAACCCGCTGCACGTCCGGGCTGACGCGCTGCTCGGCCGGGCTCGGGGAACCGAGGATGTCCAGGGTGTCATCGGCGAGCTCCGCCGGCATGCTCTGGGCCATGCCGGCCTTGGCCTCCTCGCGGGTGAGCTCGTGAAACCGCACGGGTGAGCCCAGCGCGGCGGCGATGGCCTCGGCCTGCTCGCGCGGCGTGATCACCTCCGGACCGGTCAGTTCATACACCCCGCCGGTGTGCCGGTCATCCAGCAGGCAGGCGGCCGCGACCTCGGCGATGTCCGCCGGGTCGATGATCGGCACGCCGACATCGCCGAAGGGCGCGGCGACGAGCTGCCGCGCGCGGACGGACTCGGCCCACCACAGGGCGTTGGAGGCGAAGCCGCCCGGCCGCAGGATGGCCCAGTCCAGGCCAGACTCCCGCAGCACGTCCTCCAGCGCGCGCATCGCGATCCGCGTCGTGCCGAAGGGCCTGGTCGCCACGCCCTGCGAGGAGAGCAGGACGACCCGGCGGACTCCGCCGGCCGCGGCTTTGCCGATGATGTCGGCCGGGCTGGCTCCGGCGGCGTGCAGGTCGCCGGACAGCAGCAGGAACAACGCCTTCGCCCCGGTCAGCGCGGGCTCGAGGCCGGCGGGTTCGGCCAGGTCGGCCGCCACGTGGCGGACGCCGTCCGGCACGGCCGCGGCGTGCCGCGACACCGCCGTCACCTGCTGGCCCGCCTCGGCCAGCGCCTGCGTCAACGGCCGGCCCACATTCCCGGTAGCCCCGGTCACCACGATCATGAACAGCTCCTTGTTCGATGTCCTCTGTGGGCAGGACGCTAGGAGCTGGGCTAACTCTTGGTAAGGACATACCTTGAGGTAAGCTCATCACGTGACGGGAGGCGTGCAGTTCACACAGGCCGATACGGGGGCGCGGTATGAGGTGTTTCACACCGATTGCCCTGCGCGCGATGTGGTCGACCACGTGACCAGCAGGTGGGGCATCTGGGTGCTGATCTCTTTGCAGAGCAACGACCTCCGGTTCTACGAGCTGCGCGAGAGCATCCAGGGCATCAGCGAGAAGATGCTCGCCCAGACCCTGCGCGCACTGGTCCAGGACGGCCTTGTCTGGCGGCGGGTCGAGCCGACGACGCCACCCCAGGTCACCTACGGGCTGACCGAGTTCGGCCGGGACATCGGCGAGTCGCTGGCGGAGCTGTTCGGCCGGATCACACGGCGGTTGTCACCGCGCAGCGCGGAACAAGGTCGAGAACGTCGACCTGGATCTTGACGTCCCCTATGCCCTGGGTAAGGGCGGTCGCCACCGAGTGGTGCCCTGATCATGCCGCCGAGGACCGTCCGGCGTGTGATCGAGCGTCCAGCGGGGTGACGCTCGCTGGATCATGGTTCGGTGGCCGTCGCCGGGCCGGCGTCAGCGGTCTGGACTGTGACGGCGCCTTGTAGTGGCAAGGCCCCTCGGGACACGCTCTGCCGGTCCGGCGGCTGCGAGTACCGCCACGGACCCGGTTGACAGATCAAACACAGGGCACCGAGGGCCAGCCAGAGTACGGGTCAAACCGACTCCGTGGCGACACTCCCACATCCTCACAGCCGGAGTAGTACCGCCGGTCGGTGGCGATCCGGTCGATGGGCAGCGGCGTTCCATCCAGGATCACGAACGCCTTGCGTGCGGCCGAGCGGATGGTGGCTGTGATGTCCGGGGCGAGAGCGGCGAGGATGTCGACGGCTTCGGCCACGTACCGGTACACCGTGGTGGTCCCGACCCTGAAACCGGCCGCGAGCTGGGTGTAGGTATGTCCGCACCGCAGATGGGCAGATCCAGCCCTGATGGGTAGACAAGCACATGAAGCTCTGGGTGGACAGGTTGCTCTCATCTACCAGGAGCTTCACCTTTTCCCGCGGGCACTCCGTGTGCTGGCAACGCCACCTCACCCGGCCGTCAACCAGGTTGAAGAAGGCTCACTGTGTCATGCGAGGACCAACCGGCGGGATGATCATGAGAACTGTGGTGCCGCGGAACCGGGCCGGCACGCGGTATCGGTGGACAGATGACACTCGCCGAATCATTCTTCAGGTTGATAGCGAGATCAGTCTGTGGTCTGACGCGCGTGGTGACATGAGTCCCGATAGGCTCCGAATTGGAGAAGGTATTGAGGAGGGGGTTATGGCATCTCGAAAAAGGCAGGCTGCCGGATTCTGGCTGGTCAGCGAAAACGTAGGCCGCTGCACTGTAGCAGCGTCCCTGAATAGCCCGGTGGGCGACCCAGCCCGACCAGAAGGCCGATCCGCCCGGACCGGCGCGGGAGGCTGGCGTGGTAAACGGAAACCACGGTCCATCGCGGCTGCCGCGCTGGCGGCGATGCTGCTGCTCACCGGGCCGGCGGCCACTACGGCGACCGCCGCAACGCCATCGCCTGGTGCATCGGGGATCGGTGATCCGATCTGGCCCACCACTGGAAACGGCGGCTATTGCGTCGAACGGCAGTGGTTGTCGTTCGATTTCGCCGCCGATCTCGGTTCCTACAACGCGACGTCCCGGCTGCGTCTACGCGCGTCGCAAACGCTGTCCCAATTCGACCTCGACCTGCTCGGCCCCGAGGTCCGCGCGGTGGAGGTGGACGGCAAGCCGGCCGCCTGGCAGACCACGCCGGAGGGCAAGCTGGTCATCACCCCGCCCACGCCGGTGCGCGAGGGAGCAACGTTCACCACAACCGTGACGGTCTTCAACACCGCACCCGACCTGATCAAGAACCCGCCCACCCCGGAAAACCTCCACAACGGCCTGTTTCACATGGGTGATTTCATCGAGCTGCACAACCAGCCCGCCGGTGCCCGGCGTGTGCTTGCCGTGGACGACCACCCGTCGGCGAAGGCACCCACCAGCGTCGCGATCACGACCTCGGGCGCGGTGAACTCGGTCGCGAACGGGAGGCTCGCGTCCACCACCACCGCGGGCGACCGGACCACCCGCGTGTTCGACGAGCCCCGGCCGCTGGCCACCGAACTGCTCCAGGTCGGCGTCGGGCCGTTCACGGTCACCCACCGACGCGGTCCGGGCGGAATCGACCTGCGCTACGCGCTGCCGTCGACCCAGTCCGCGACGATCCTCCCGCAGCTCGACACAACGTTTCCGGCGGCGATCGAGTTTCTCGAACGGCAGCTCGGGCCGTTCCCCGGCCGAATCGCGGGCACCTACGCAACACCGACCGGCGGAGCGTTGGAGACCCAGGGACTCACCTGGCTGAACTCTGGGCAGCTGACGCCGGAGGGCTTCCCCCGGAACGGGACCGACTCCATCATCGCGCACGAGATCACGCACGAATGGTTCGGTGACTCGGTATCCCCAGCACGGTGGAGCGACCTGTGGCTGAACGAGGGGCACGCCAGGTTCTACGAATGGCAATGGGACGAGGCACACGGCCACAGCACGGTCGATGAGCAGATGCGCGAGGCCTACCGCACGCACCGGAGCTGGCTCGGAAAGTTCGGTCCGATCGCCGCGCCGGATCCGGCGAGCTTCAACAACTCCGAGGGCCGTCCGTTCGCGTCCGGCGCGTACGAAGGCGGGGCACTGGCGTTGTACGCGCTGCGGCAGCACGTTGGCGCCGAGACGTTCCAGCGGATCGAGCGGGCGTGGGTCACCGAGAACCACGACAAGGTCGCCGACACCAGCAAGTTCATCGGCACCGCCTCCCGCGTGGCCGGACAGGACCTCGGCCCGTTCCTGCGCAGTTGGCTCTACGCCGCTGGCACCCTACCGGCCATGCCGGGGCATCTGGACTGGCACGCGGACCCCACGACCTGACGAACCAGCAAGAGCTGGTCACGAAGACAAGATGGCGCCGACCACGCCCACCAGCGAGGTCGGCGCGCCCCTGGTCGGTGCGCGCGAGCCGCCGTAGTAGGCCGCTGAGCTGCTCGAAGACACCCTCGCGCTGCCAGTGCGCGAAACAGGAGTAGACGGTTTGCCACGGCGGGTACTCGTGCGGGAGGTAGCGCCACGGGATGCCGGTGCGGTCCACGTAGAGCACGGCGTCCAGCAAGTCCCGCAACTCCTGCTTGGGCGGACGGCCGATGTCCAGGCCCCTGCGTCGGTGCGCTCGCGCCAGGCGGTCAGCACCGGCTCGACCAAGGCCCACCGGGCATCGGGCAGGTCACTGGGATGGGGTCTGCGCTCGGTCATGCCCCGGCGTACCCGCTCAGGCCGGGCCGCCCACCCCCTCGACGGCCCGACAACGCGACCCATCGAGCCACACTCACGCCTGAGAACCATCACAATGAGCATGATTCAGGATCAAACGTCCTCTCGGGAGAAGTTCCGCATCCTGGTCCGGCGCTCCCGGAGGTCAATTGCCGGTACGGCGCACGAAGGATAGCCACTAAAACAATAGATTTAGGGTCGGCGGTGTAACAAGTTGCGAAATAAATCACGGACGCGACCGCGGGTCCATGGACTGCCTGATTGTCTCGGTCGAGGTCACGAGCGCGGCTTCGGTAAGCCGCTCGCGGATTTTTGGTCGGAGCCGGTTAGGTGGCCTCTCTGTAGCCGCCATCCTCCTCGTTAGAGTTGAGCCGTTCACTCAATGGTTCAGCGAAAGGCGTGACGCATACCTTGTTTAACATGTAGCGCATTCCGTCCAGTGTCACACTGGCTCAACTCTCCTCCAGGTTGATTTCCGGTGTGACCGTCTATTTGGGATGCGGTTCAGTAGCAAGTTGGCTTGGAGAGCGGAGCGCTATTTGTTGAGTGGCCTGCATGTAGTGAACGTGGAGACGATCGTGGGCTCGCAGCAGTCCCACGACTGTTCGAGGTGAACTGTCTTCACAACCGTTGAAATCGAAGAGAGAGCGGTGCTCAATGGAATCGATCAAGGATCTTCAGGCGCCTCAGTCGGCTGACGGCGGATGGGGCGGCGGCTGGGGCCAGGGCGACTGGTGGAGCCAGGGCCACGGCCACGGCCACGGCCACGGCGGCTGGAAGTGGTAACAGATCAGGTCCACTGATCAAGTCTGCGGGTGTCGACGCTCTTAGCGGCGTTGGCACCCGCAGTTCGGTAAGCGGCTTCGTCCAGGGGTGAGGTCGTGCCGATGGTGTTGTCCCTGCCCCGGCAGGGACAACACCACGGCATCGCGAGGACGACCGCAGGCATCAGCCATCTGGGCAACGGCCGGAACTCGGTTCCGCGGGGCACATCTGGTGAAGTAGATGCCCCACTTGGATCGGTCACGTGCGGGTTCCCCGTCGTGGTGCCCCGGAGTGCAGTTGCCACCCGAGCAGGCTGGCTAGCGCGGAGAGCTACTGGTGGCCGGTTCGCCAGCAGCCAGGGTCGCGTTCAGGTGGGCTTCGGGGCCGATGTCCGGTGCCATGGGGAGGTGAGGACGAGCATGATCTCGCGGCGGTCTACGGCGGTGGTGCGCCACTCCTGGTCCACGGGGTCGGTGATGTACTCGCCGTCCGGTGCGTACAGGCGGGCCCAGCCGTCGTCGGTGAACGCCAGGTATGTGTCGACCGTCGGGCGGGGGAGCACGGTACGGGGTTGGGGTGCGTGCCCGAGGCCGCCCGCGAGCGCATCTGGTCACCGGCAGGGGCGCTGGCGTCGTCTGTGGTGCCGAAGTAGACGAAGGCGAGGTCCTTGTCGCAGTGGGGGTCGTCGTCGACCCAGCCGCCGAGGATCAGCTCTCCGGTCACGCCTGCGAACGCGTTGGCCACAAAGCCATCCCCAGCACCGGTCTGGCGTGTTCCCACGCTAGGACGTCTCCGGCGGGCGTGAGTTCTGTCGATTGGTTGATTCGCCTTGCCTACGCGCCGTCGGCGAGTAGTTGGTCGAGCAACTGTCAGGGGTTGTCCGCCTCGACCTGCCCGGCGTCCACCGCGGTCTCGAGGCTGCGGGTCAGGGCGGCGGCGGGAATGGTGCGGGTACCGAGTACGACCTCGATCCCGACCTGCCCGCGATGCCGGGTCTCCTCCGAGCCCGGGATCAGGAACCCAGCCTGGAGGTCGGCGAGGCCGATGAGGATGCCCAGGGCGATGCCGACGTTGTGCGCGGAGGCCAGAGCGTCCAGGAGCGGGTTGTAGTCGGAGTAGGCGGCCAACCAGGTCTCGTCGGCGGCCTTACCCAGTGACTCCAGGGCGGTGCGGGCGGCCTCGGCATCGGGCGGCAGGGATCCGGGATGTTGTGGCGGCAGGCACGGCTCTCGCACCTGATCGTACGGACTCGACACTCAGATGATCATCGAGACGGTGCCTGCCTCTCACGCGGCCTGACCAGCCCCTACCCGACTTTGCCGGGACCGTGGGGCGGTGGGCGTGCCGTTATCCGGCGTTGCGATGGCGTCGTCAGGCCCACTCACCATCCGGGAGTGGACCACCCCCGTGGTCCGTTCGCCCTCGATGGGTGCCGGTGAATTCGGTTCCGTCACGGTTGCCGCGACGTCCGGTGCCACGGCCGAATGACGCTGTGGGTCAGAGCCAACCGCGTTGGGAGGCCTTCATACCGGCCTCGAATCGACTGCGCGCCCCAAGCCGTTTCATGATCCCGGCCATGGCGCGGCGAACCGTGCGCAGCGACAGGCCGAGGCGGTTGCCGGTGGCCGCGTCGGTCAGGCCCTGGGACACGAGTTGCAGGATCTGCCGGTCCTGGGTGGTCAGGCCGTCGTCGCGGGCACACTCGGCACCGAGCGGACAGGAGCTGGTCCAGATCATCTCGAACAGCGCGACGAGTCCGGTGATGACACCGGGCAACCGGGCGACGGCGGCACCTTTCCGGGGCCCACTGGTGTCCATGGGCACGAGCGCGGTGGTGGCGTCGACGATCAGCATGCGCAGCGGCAGCGCCGGTGCGGTGCGCACCTCACCGCCGAACTCGGTGAGCCGGCGGGCGTAGTCGAGCGTGGTCTCGTCGGTCCGGACGCTGTCGGGGAAGACGGTGCGAATGCTGACACCGCGGACCAGCGCGCTGCGGTCGTTGCGCAGCGCCGCCCCAGCCAGTTCCACGGAGCGCATGGCCGCGGGAGCCAGCGTGCACACTGAGGACTCGGCCTCACTGGACAACCGTTCCAGCCGCTGGTGCACGTTGTCCAGGCCGATGATCGTCTCCACCTTGTCGGACTTCGTGTCCGGCTGCCGCCCGGCGACCTCGGCCACGAGCCGGGAGAACGCCAGTTGACTCTCCCGCATCTGTTGCTGCTGCCGCTGGATGTCCTGCTGCTGCCGCAGTATGAGGGCCTGCAAGGCCGAATGCGGGTCCACCGGGCGCAACGTGCCGGGGCGCTCAACGGACTCTCGCATCAGGGCCAGGTCGACGAGGGTGTCCAGCGCCTCGCGGATCTCGTTCCCGGTGACCCGCAGGTGCTCGGCAAGGCGGGCCGGCCCCCAGTCGGGCTCGACGAGCATCACTCTGTAAACCGATTCCGCCAACGAGTCCAAACCCAGCCCTACGACCACGACCTCACTCCCTTCCGCCAACCGGGTCCCGCAGATCACGATCCCGACCGCACGAACAGATCCATGGCCAGTGCCCCGGCAACGGACACAAGCCAGGGCCGACGCCCCTGCGGTTCGGGCAGTTCAGATCGAGTAAGAGCGGTCCCGCTGCCCGACGCAGGGCCGCATGCGGCTGCCCCGTCTCCTCAGCGACTCCGACCACGCGCAGGACTCTGATCTCGGGCCTGGCATATCCCCTCCTTGAGCTGGCTCGACCCCGCTGCCCCTGCATGGCAACCAGCCGCCATCAGCATGGCGGCGCGTGGTCGCCGCGTGGTCGCGCGGGCGTGGGCCGAGGTCCATACCTGGATCGCTGGCCGCGGCCCGGACGTAAATAAGGGAAGCAATCCGTGGACGAAGGACATGAAGTGCCGCAGGCTGGGGTTGTCAGAAGCTGGGCTCGACAGCACGCTGGCACCAGTCGCGGCCGCCTACCAACACGGTTTTTGTGTCGGCGAGTACGCGGGTGCTGGGGCGTCCATGCCTGGACTGCGCGGGGTGGCCAGGATGTCGAGGGGAACCAGTCTTGGGGGACGGATGGGGCTTCCGTTTGCTGGGGCCGCTGGAGGTCCGGCACGGCGATGTGCTGGTGCCGGTGCCGGCCACCAAGCAGCGGGTGCTGCTCGCGGTGCTGGCGCTCGCGGCCAACGAGCCGGTGACGGTCGACCGGTTGATCACGTGCCTGTGGGGTGACCGACCCCCACCCAGTTCCCGGAACACGCTGCAGAACTACGTGCTGCGGCTGCGCCGCACCCTCACGGTGGACGACGAGCCGTGTCCGCTGGTGACGACGGCGGCCGGGTATCACCTGGAGGCGGACGCCGACGCGATCGACGTGCACCGGTTCCGCACCCTGCTGGGGTCCGCGCGGTCCGAGGTGACGGCCGGCGAGCCGGAGTCGGCCTCGGAGTTGCTGGATGAGGCGCTGCGGTTGTGGCATGGGGACCCGCTGTCGGACATTCCCAGCGAGGTGCTGCACCGCGAGGTGGTTCCCGGGCTGGTCGAGCAGCGGATGTCCGCCCAGGAACAACGCATCGACCTCGCGCTGCGACTGGGCCGGCACCGGGAACTGGTCCCCGACCTGATCGCGCTGACCACCGAACATCCGTTGCGGGAGCGGATGCGGGCCCAGCTGATGCTGGCCCTGTACCGCTGTGGGCGTAGCGCCGAGGCGCTGGATGTCTACCGCCAAGCCAGCACGGTGCTGGCCGAGGAGTTGGGCATCGATCCCGGAACGGAGTTGCAGCGGGTATACCAGGCGGTGTTGACCAACGACCCCGACCTGACGATCACTGACCCCGTACCCGGCGTCGCCGGGCTCCACCCCGTCGTGCCCCGGCAACTGCCGGCCCCCATTGGATTCTTTGTCGGCCGCACCCAGGAACTGCGCCACCTCGACTCCCAGTTGGCGGCCGCGAGCAACTCCGCGCTCATGGTGATCTCAGCGATCGGCGGCACCGCCGGAATCGGCAAAACGACGCTGGCCGTGCACTGGGGACACCACAACGCCGACCGGTTCCCCGACGGGCAGCTGTATGTCAACCTGCGTGGCTTCGACCCCAGCGGCGCACCCGTGCCGTCCGCGGCCGCGGTGCGGGGATTTCTGACCGCGCTGGGCGTGCCCGCCCAGCAGATTCCAGCGGATTCGGACGAGCGGGTCATGCTCTACCGTTCGCAGTTGGCGGACCGGCGGATGCTGGTGGTGCTGGACAACGCCCGCGACGCCGAGCAGGTGCGGCCGCTGCTGCCCGGCGTTCCCGGCTGCGTGGTGTTGGTGACCAGTCGCAACCAGCTGGCCGGTCTGGTCGCCATTGAGGGCGCCGTGCCGCTGACCTTGGACCTGCTCACCCGCGACGATGCCCACGACCTGCTGATCCGCCGCCTGGGCGTCGACTGCGTCGAGCGCGAGCAGTCCGTGGTGGACGAACTGATCGAGCTGTGTGCTCGGCTGCCGTTGGCGGTGAACATCGCCGCCGCGCACGCCGCACTACACCCCACCCGCCCCCTGGCCGCGCTCGTGGATGAGTTGCGCGACGCCCACCGCAGGCTGGACACGCTGAGCACCGGAGAAGCCGCAGCCGACGTCCGCGCCGTGTTCTCCTGGTCCTACCGCAGGCTCACCCCCGAGGCAGCCCGGGTGTTCCGGCTACTGGGGGTACACCCCGGTTCCGACATCGGCCTCGCCGCCGCGGCCAGCCTGACGGCACTGGACCCAGGTCTCACCCGTCGTCTGCTCGACGAGCTCACCCGGGCGCACCTGGTCACCGAACGCGCCTCCGGCCGCTACACCTTCCATGATCTGCTCCGCGCCTATGCGGCCGACCAGTCCCACATCTGCGACACCGAGTCCGAGCGACAGGCCGCACTGCGGCGGTTGTGCGACTTCTACACCCACACCGCCTACACCGCCGATCGCATCCTGTACTCCCACCGCCCCCCGATCCAGCTCGCCCCACCTGTCCCCGGCGCCCGGCCGGAACCGCTTGCCGACGTGCCGTCGGCGCTGGCCTGGCTCGAGGCCGAACACGCCAACCTGCTGGCCGCCCAACACACCGCCGCCGGCCATGCCTGGCACCTCACGGTCTGGCAGCTGGCCTGGACCCTCTACAGCTTCCAGGTTCGGCGGGGACGAGACCACGACCGGCTCGCCGTGTGGCAGGCCGCGCTGGAGGCCGCCGCGCACCTGCCCGACCCCGCTCCGCGCATCCTCGCCCACCGGCTCCTCGGCTTCGTCTACTCCACACTGAGGTGTCACGAGGAGGGGATCGGGCACCTGTACCAGGCTCTCGCCCTGGCCGAGGAACACCACGACACCCACCAGCAAGCCCATACTCACCGAGGGCTCGCGTCGTCCTGGGCGCTGCGGGGGGACAATCGGAAAGCCGTGGACCACGCCACCCGGAACCTGGACCTCGTCCGCACCCTCAACGAGCCGGAGTGGGAGGCCGGCGCACTGGGCACGATGGGCTGGTACTTGGCCCAGTTCGGTGACTATGACACTGCCCGTGCGCACTGCCACGCCGCCCTCGCGCTACATCGACAACACCGCAACCTCGACGGCGAGGCGGAAAACCTCTCGAGCTTGGGCTACATCGATCACCACACCGGCCGCCACCGGCAGGCCGTCGATCACTACCAACAGGCCCTCATCGTGTACCGATGCCTCGGCGACATCTCAGAAGTCGCCGGGGAGCTCGACACCCTCGGACACCCCTATGTCGCACTCGGCGAGTACGAGCGGGCCCGCACGGTCTGGCGGGAGGCACTGGAGCTGTATCGGCAGCAGGGCCGCGACCAGGACGCCGACAGGGTGCGGCGACAACTCGACACGCTCAACCATCCCGACGACCAGCAATTGTCTGGACCTCGGTGTGGTCCTGTGTAGACCTGCTAAGGACTCGCACCGAGGCTGGAACGCGGTTGTGGTGGGGGAGGGGACGCGGTGCTGGTTCGACGCGGAACACGACACACCATCACGACGATCCTGCTGATCGCCACCGCCGCCGCACTGACCGGCGCGCGCTCATTCACCGCGATCGGTGAATGAGCCGCCGACCCGTCCCACCACCTGCTGGCCGCTCACGGAGCACGCAGGGACCGACGATGGTCCGCGCCGGCAACGCCCCGCGGGTGATGGCCAGCTTCCGCAACCTGGCGGTCAGCCTCCTGCGGGGCGAGTCCTCAACATGCCAGGCCGGTTGGTGCCAATCCGATTCTCTTGCGCCTCGGCCGTGCGACGGGCAAAGTTTTCAGCGGGGCCGGGCGGGGGAACGCAAGGCCGCAACTTGTCAGGTTTTTCATCCGAATTACTCTGTGGGGGGCGGATCTGCCATGTCGAAAATCGTTCGTTTTTTCGCGTCCGCGTCCATGGCTCTCGGGGTGAGCCTCACCGGGGCGCCGGTGGCGGCGTCGAACAACGCGCCCGGCCGATGCCCGGGCGGGTTCACCTGGGACGGCACCGAGTGCGTGCCCACCGGTTCGAGCACCAGCGTGGCCGAGTGAACCACGCGACGGTGGTGCTGCGGCTTCGCGGCTCGCACACTGACGAGGCCTCGCTGGAGAGCGCCGCCGTGGACGCGATGTGGGCCACGGCGACGCCCGAGGATTCGATCGAGCACGTGCATGCCCTGGTCATGCGCGACCGCCTGTACGTGACTCTGTTCCGGATCAGTCGGAATCGCGAGGAGACCCGGGCGATCGCGACGGAAGTCTGTCGGCGAACGATCTCGGCATCCCCTTTCCTTTCGCAGATTGTCCACGGGGAAATCAGGACCATCGTGCTGCCCCTGAAGCCCTTCGGGATTGACCCGCAGTATGAGCTGTAGGAGCAGAAATGGATGCGGTGGTCCCGGGGTGATTTCAAAGTCGGTTTGTGCTGTTACGGAGGTTGAAGGGCCAGGGTCTCCACGGTGGTTCGGCATCGAAGGCGAGTCCTGTCCGGCCTCGTCCTCGAAGACCACCCATGCCCCGGTCGACGCCGCTAGCCTCGCATCTCCGCCCAGGTGGTGGTCCGCCATGCGGTGATCTTGTCCTCGTCGCGTGACGAAGAGCCACTGGCCAGCAGGGTGTTCGCCTGCGTCTGTCCGATATGGACTTGTTGGTGGATTCCCCTCTCTCGCCGCTTGTCCGACCGCGCGGACGGGACCGACACGGCGGATCGCCGTGTCGGAACGGACGCGCAATCGGCGGGTGACCTTCGTCCACGACCCGGACCGTCCTGGCCCACAACGTGGTCACGGTGACGATCCCACGGTCGGTCTTGCCATAGCGGCCCAGCCACTGACTGCCCACATGCGCGGTGGCCGAGTCGGCCAGCGGCAACCCCAACCGGCGAACGTTGATCACCTCATGGTCCCATCGGGACTCCGATTGTTCCGGTCCCGCGGGGCCAACAGTCCGATCAGGTACTCCCGAAACCCTCGCCGTTGCGCCAGCGAGGAGAACACCTCATCGAACCGGGCCGCGTAGTCCTCCAACGGTTCACGGAGCTTCCTACCTCTTCTGCCCTACCGCAGCTCAGAACCGCTGTCAACAAACTACCGCTAGGAAGGCAGGAACGCTGGCCCGTAGCCGATGAGCCCATGGTTGAGAATTGTCAGCCGCCCATGGGAAGGTAAGTGTCCACGAACGAGGCCACACCGTCCACGGCGGACCACGGCGTGGGTGATGGTCGGCCTCCCGCGACCAGGACAAGGAGCTGCCATGGCCGTCTTCGCCGTGACGACAGCAAAGGGACCCCGTTGGGAGTACACCCGCGGCATTCGGGAGCAACCCGAATGGGACCAGCACTCAGATTTCGCCGACGACCTCTTCGACCGTGATGTCATCATTCTCGGCGGTCCGATCGGTGACGGCGGCGGTGAGGATGTCGGACTCCTCGCCGTGGTGGCGGCCGATGAGGACGAAGTGCGGTCCATCTTCGCCACGGACCCGTGGGCACTGAACGGAGTACTACGCATCAAGGAAGTACGCCCCTGGACTTTGTGGCTCGATCGACGGTGAAGCGATCTCGAGGTCGAGTGTCACTGACCTCGAAAGGGCCGGGCGGATCGAGTTGTGGGCTGGCCGCATAGCGTCTGGATCGGTTGGCTCAGGTGTTGGAGCAAGGCCCTGCCGCGCTGGGCTTCGGTGCGAACCAGCGCCGAACCCCGGCGCGGGTGGCCGATCTGATCGCACGGTTGTTCCACGTCCGCTATACGCCGCGTGGGGTGTCGTACCTGTTGCGCCGCATGGGTTCGCGGTGATCACATGAGCGAGTCCACATACTTCGCCACCGCCCCAAGCGTCGGGTGGTCGTAGATGACCATGGCGGGAATGTCCAAGCCGATCGCGGCGACTGCCCTATTGCGCAGGTCGACCGCCACAAGCGAGGTGAATCCGAGTTCGAAGCGTCCTGACACCGTGTACACCGACCGGGGCTACGACCACGACAGGTACCGCAAGCTGGTGTGGGAGAAGGGCTTCACGCCGTTCATCGCGCGACGTGGCACCGAGAACGGGTCCGGACTGGGGGTACACCGCTGGGTGGGAGAGCAGGGCTTTGCGCTGTTGCACTGGTTCCGACGGCTGCGCATCCGCTGGGAGAACCGGGATGACATCCATGAGGCGTTCCTCCGCTTGGCGTGCGGGATCATCTGCTTCCGCCGACTGGCCAACCTCTTGCTCTGTTAGGAATTCTCAGGCGTCGTTGGCTGGTACGGTGGCATGCCCAGGCCGGTGAGGTGCCGAGTACGCGCGCCATGCCCGTTTTCTCTTCGACTGCGTCCTGTTGGCGGTTGTACTGAAGCTGCCGTGGGCTGCGAGGATCGAGTGGTGAGCGCCAACTACATGCACAGGGTTTTGGACTTGCTCGGTCGGCGGCCCGAGCGGATCGCCTGCCACCAACCCGACGGGAGCGTGATCCGCCGTGGTGAGTTGCTGGCGCTGGTCCACAGGTTCGCGCACGTGTTGGCGGCCAAGGGGGCGCGGCGAGGATCGAGCGTGACCCTGTTGTCCGACAACCGGATCGAAATCGTGGCCGTCAAGTGGGCGGCGAACCTGCTCGGCGCACGGATCGCGTTCCTCTACAACGGACTGGCGGCGGCCGCGCAGGCAGCCATCGTCGCCGACGTGGACACCGATGTGCTCGTGGTGGACGCCGCGCTGGCCGAGCGGGCGGCCGAACTGCTCGAACGGGTGCCGGTGGCCACGGTGCTCAGCCTCGGCCCAGCGGGAGTCGGCGAGGACTTGCTCACGTTGGCGGACAAGGCTTCCAGCGATCCGGTCCGCCCGAGCGAAGTGGACGCCGATGACGTGTGCTACGTCCGGCACACCGGCGGCACCACCGGCAACCCCAAGGGAGTCGTGTTCAGCTATGCGACTCAGGCAAGCATCGTCGACCTCGTGAGCACGGTCGTCGACACGGACATGGTGCTGCTGCTGTGCACGACGTTGGCGCACGCCGGTGGCTTGTCGGCGGAAATGGTGCTCAGCCTGGGGGGTCGACTGGTGCTGCACCGAGGTTTCGATCCCGCGAAGGTGCTCGCCGACGTGGCCGCCTATCGGGTGACCGACCTGGCTCTGCTCCCACCGTTGCTGTATCAGATCATCGACCACCCGAGGTTCGGCGACCACGACCTGTCCAGCCTGCGCTCGATCAGCTACGGCGGCTGTCCCGCGTCGTCGACCAGGATCGCGCGGGCCGTCGAGCTGTTCGGTCCCGTGCTCGTGCAGGTGTACTCCCAGAGCGAGGCTGGCGTGATCTGCGAACTGTCCGCCCAGGAGCACCTGGATACGGAACTGCTGGCCACCGTTGGACGCCCGATCCCCGGAACGCGGGTGAGGATCTGTGACCAGGATGGCAACGAGTTGCCCACCGGGCAGCCGGGGGAGATCTGCGTGCGGTCGACGAGGGCGGCTGCGACGGGGTACTGGCGCAACCCGGAACTGACCGCGCAGGTGTGGCGCGCCGGCGAGGTGCGCACCGGGGATGTCGGCTACCTCGACGAGCGGGGCTACCTGCACCTGTGTGACCGGATCAAGGACATGGTGATCGTGGTTGGTGGGCACGTGTACCCAGCGGAGTTGGAGGAGTTGTTGGTGCGGCACCCGGCGATCGCCCAGGCCGCGGTGTACGGGGTACCTGATGCGGACGCGGTGGAACAGGTGCACGCCACCATCGTGGCGGTATGGGGACACAGCGTCACACGAGAACAGGTGCGTGCCTTCGTCACTGCCGAACGGGGCGCCATGTACGCGCCGCACCAGGTCCACGTGGTCGAGCAACTCCCGCTCACCGACGCCGGCAAGCCCGACAAGAAACTGCTCCGCCAATCGTCGGCCGCCCGATGAATGGGTCCGCAAGAACGGACAACGTCGAAGCATTGCGCCACAACACAATTGTTCAAACCAGCGGGTCGATTGCTGGCAACGATGATGCTACGGATTAGCCTCATCGGCCATGGCGACTTGAAGACTCCTTGGCCTCATGGTTACCCAGTGCTGCTCTATGTAATCCAAGCATGCCGGTCGGCTGTCTACGTCAAATGTGATACTCCAACCGGAGGGGACTGGTAGGAATTTCGGTCAGTTGTGGGGAGCTTCATCGAAGTTCCGTCTGCCTGGTTCGCAAATGAATTCGGTGACGACTCCTATCTTTCGGAAGCCGGCCCGCCGGTACGCGCGTTCGGCGACGCCTCCGGTGGCCGCGAAAAGGCTGGCGGGTACCCCTGTCGCACAGGCGGTGGCATGGGCGGCCAGTGCAACTTCGGTAGCGATTCCCATCCCTCGCCAACTGGGGTGGAGGAGCAGGTTCTTGACTCGAATCATTGTGGCCGAATGCATGATTCCCACCGTTCCGTACGTCTCATTCGCGCCGTCGATCATGAAGTAGCGGAGGATGCCACTTTTCCATTTTCCGTGCTCGTATTCCGCCCATGACCGTACATCGACATGGTGGCCGTCGGGAGCATGAGTGGATTCGCTGTCGATACGCACCTTTTCGGCCCAGTTCGATGCCGACGTGATCTCCCGTAGCCGTACTCGGGTACTCCCTTGTGGTGCGCATTCCGGGTCGCGAACGAGTATCGACTCGAAACGCCGCACATATCCGTGGGTGAGCAGTTCGGTCTCGAGGGCAGGCGATCGGTCGGTCAGGTAGAGTCGATAGCGGTGCCCACCCCCGATTCGAACGGCATCTTCGAATTCGAGCCGCCATCGACGCGCACTCTCCTCTGCGGCGGAGAGATCGACGCGGATGGCCAGACAGCCTGCGGCGAGGTGCTCGAGACCAGGAGTTCGGACGAGTGTGAAACCGTTGCCTTGTAATGATTCGGCACCTGCCTCGAAGTAGACGGTGTCGGTTTCGACGACATCGTCCAGGTAGCGCCGCTGGAGCAGGGAATCCATGGTTCAGTCTCCATTCACGCACTGCGTGGCCGTGAATTCAGCGGTTTCCTGGTAGCGCGACCGCTCGCGCCGAAGCCATCGAGCTGGACCAGCCATTTCGGACAGGATGGGACGGGTGCATGCATGTGAGCCTCCCGTACCCGCCCCGGATGGTCTGCGGGACCAAGGTCCCATGGTCCCCGCGCCAAACTCCGGACCACACTGGTTGAGCGGCTCGGGTTCGCGAGTCCACCGCTCAACCGGGAACTGCCACCCACGGCGAGGAGGAACCGTTGCCCCACCCAGCCGCATCGGCGAGCCCCGTGCGTTCGTACACGGAGTGGGATCCGTTGGAGGAGGTGATCGTCGGCGTCGTCGACGGGGCCTGTTTTCCGGGCTGGCACCTCGCTCTTCCCCCGGTATTGCCGGCCGACCAGCACGAGAGATTCCGCCGGATGGCCGGGCAGCCGTTCCCGGCGGAGCAGGTCGCGGCCGCGGCCGCTGAGCTCGACGAGTTCGCGCACATCCTGGAGTGCGAAGGCGTGACCGTGCGCCGGCCCGAGCCCATCCCGCAGGACCGGCCGTACCGGACGCTCGACTGGACCAGCACCGGGATGTACGCGGCGATGCCGAGGGACTCGCTGCTGGTGGTCGGCGACCAGATCATCGAGTGCCCGATGGCCTGGCGCTCCCGCTACTACGAGACGCTGGCCTACCGGCCGCTGCTCAAGGAGTACTTCCACGGCGGCGCCCGGTGGACGGCCGCGCCCAAGCCGGAGCTGACCGACGAGCAGTTCGACCAGGACTGGGTCGAATCCGATCCGGTTCGACTGGTGGTGACCGAGTTCGAGCCCACCTTCGACGCTGCCGACTTCGTCCGCTGTGGACGGGACATCTTCGCCCAGCGCAGCAACGTCACCAACGACTTCGGCATCGAGTGGCTGCGTCGGCAGTTGGGGGCGGACTACCGGGTGCACGTGATCGAGTTCGCCGACACGCACCCGATGCACATCGACGCCACCCTGGTCCCGCTGGCGCCGGGCAAGCTGCTGATCAACGCCGAGCGGGTGCCCGAGGTACCCCGCCAGTTCCGGGACTGGGACGTGCTGGCCGCGCCGGAGCCGGTGATCCCCGACTCGCACCCGCTGTACCTGACCAGCAAGTGGATCAACATGAACCTGCTGGTGCTCGACGAGCAGCGGGTGGTGGTGGAGCGGCAGGACGAGCCGATGATCGCCGCCATGAAGGAGTTCGGGTTCACCCCGATCCTCTGCGACTTCCGCAACTTCAACAGCTTCGGTGGCTCCTTCCACTGCGCCACGCTGGACGTGCGACGCAGCGGCGCCCTGGAGTCCTACTTCTGAGGCGGTGCCATGCGCGTCTGGAGGGTCTCGCCGTGGGACGGCCTGTTGCTGGCCTACAGCCTCGTCCACTTCGCGGCTCTGTTCTGGTGTGCGGCAACCTGGGAGCAGGCCGGCCTGGTGGGTCGGGTGGCGCAGGTCGCCGTGCTCGCCGGGATGACCGCGTACAACATCATCGTCGTGTCGCACCTGTTCACCCACGTGCCGTGGTTCGTCTCCACCCGGCTGAACGCGGCGGTGTCGGCGCTGAACTCGGCCAACATCGGTCAGTCCGTGCAGGCCTACGAACTGATGCACGTGCGCAACCACCATCGGTACAACAACGACGCCCCGGGGGACACCGGCACCACGAGGGACTTGTCCTCCACCTATCGGGACGGCGAGGACGGGGAACACGCGCCGCTGCTGCGCTATGCGGTCGGCGGGGCCTTGCAGTCACTGCGCGACCGCGGCCGTGAGTTGCTGATCCTCGTGGGACTGGGCAAGGCCGATGCCGGTGAGCGGATGCTGAACTCGTTGGCCTGGCGTCGGGAACCCCGGCGCAGCCGGGAACTTCGCCAGATCAGGATCGACCGCGTGGTGCGCTGGCTGTCGCTGGCCGCGCTCACGGCGATCTGCTGGCAGTGGACCCTGTTCTGCTACCTGCCGGCCTATTTCCTCGCGCTGGCCATGGTGAACGTGCAGAACTACTACCGGCACTACGGCGCCGACCCGGACAACCGGGCCGCCGACTCGGTCAGCTACTACGGGCGGTTGTACAACCGGCTCGCGTTCAACGACGGCTACCACCAGGAGCACCACCTGAACCCGGGCGCGCACTGGTCGCAACTGCCGGCCGTGCGGCGGCGGCATCAGGCCCGACTGGACGCACAGCCCCGGATCATCAGCCCGTTGCCGGCCATGCTGGGTTTCCTGCACGCTCGCCGGCCGCTGTTGCACCACGCCCGGACGAGGGGGGACGTTCGTGACCATTGACGGTACTGCGCCACGGATTGTCGGCAAGTCGTTGCTGGACAACGGATTCCAGGTTCACCAAACCACCCGGGTCGTCGACTTCGACGCCGTGTCACGGGTGCTGCGTGGCGAACTCGCCGCCTACCGGGTCCGCTCATATCTGTCCACATCGGACTGTGAGCGTATCGCCGCGAACTTCTGGTCGCCCGCGATGTCCCGCACGCCGCGCTACGGCGACGGAGTCGGCGGGGTCGAGGGCTACCTCGTCGGCGCGTCGCACATCGACAAGACCACCGAGGAGTACCTGGCTTCGGTGGAACAGTCGGCGGGCGCGGTGCGTGAACTCTACCGGGACGCCGTCAACCCTATTGCCGATTTTCGCTCCTCGCTGACGGCCCACGGTGTCGTGTCGGCGGCCCGAGTGGCCCGGCACCACGGCATACCGGCCGGGGACTCGAAAGCCGTGTGCTGGAACCAGGAAGGCGAGTTCCTGCTGCAACCGCACGACGACCTGGCGCAGCTCGGCGATCCGCTCCAGGCCGGGTTCGAGATCCAGCGGCTGCGACGGGTGCTGGCGGTCAACGTCTACCCGCAGGTGATCGCCGGGACCGGGCAGCTCAAGGTGTGGAACGTCGAGCCGGACGAGGCGTCGCGGGACCAGTTGGGGCTGCGGTACAGCGGGTTCCCCTATCCGGCCGAGCTGCTGACCGACGTGCCATCCACGGTCATCCCCGTTGAAACCGGCGATCTCTGTTTCGTCAACGGGAATCTCGTGCACGCGGTGCTGGGTGGCGAACCCGCTGGCCAGCACCGGAGGCGGTTGCTGCTGACCTGCTTCACCGGGGTGAACGACCGCGGTGAGCTGCTCTGGTGGACCTGACGCGTGCGTCGAGGTGTTGTGACCACCAGGCGACCGCCCGCACCGGCCCACCCGAACGCGCCGTCAGCCTAGGCCGACGGCGCGTTCGTACACGTACCTGGCGGCCAGGATGTCCTCGACCGCGAGGCCCAGCGACTCGAACACCGTCACCTCGTCGTCGTTGTCGCGGCCAGGATGCTTGCCCAGCAGCACTTCACCGATCTCGGCCCGGATGTCCGACGCCTCGAAGTGGCCTTCCCTCATGGCCGACAACAGATCCCCGGCCTCGACGAGGGCCGACTCGCGGCTGTCCACGAACACGCCGGCTCGCCCCACCAGGTCTCCCGCCAGCTCACGGCAGTCAGGGAACACCGCGCCGACCGCGTTGACGTGCGTGCCCGCCGCCACCATGCCGGCCTCCAGCAGCGGCGTCGGGCTCGCCGTGGTGGTGCAGATCAGGTCCGCGCCGGCGACGGCCTCGGCCACCGAGTCGGCCCGCACCACCGGAAGCCCGACGGCCGACTCCACCATGGCACGGGCGTGATCCGGGTTGCGGCTCCACACCCGAACCTCCCGCAGTTCCCGCACCAGCGCGAGGGCCGTCAGATGGGCCCGAGCCTGCGTCCCGGACCCGAGCAGCGCCAGAACACCGGCGTCGGGACGGGCGAGCGCGTCGGTGGCGACCGCGGATACCGCGGCCGTGCGGATCGCGGTCAGGCTGGTGCCGTCGACCGCCGCGACCGGCGCCGCGGTGTCGGGGTCGAGCACGAGCACGAGCCCGGGATGCGGGTCGAGGCCGCGAGCCGGGTTGTCGGGCTTGACGGCGATCGCCTTCAACCCGAACATGCCGCGCTCACCGCCGAACGAGACGAAGGCCGGCATCACGGCGAGCACGTCGCCGCCGGCCCCGGGAACCATGGTGCGCATCGGCTGGTGCACCCGGCCGGCACTGAACGAGCACAGCGCCTCGCGCATCACCGGGATCGCCGCGCTCATCGGGAGCAGCTCCCGGACGGCGGCCTCGTCGAGGTTTCTCACGTCTATCCCCCTGTGGTCACAGCGGAAGGGACTGACCGATGATCTCCTTCATGATCTCGGTGGTGCCCCCGTAGATGCTCTGTACCCTGGCCTGCACGTAGGCCCGGCCGACCAGGGAGTCGGCGCTGTACCCGTAGCCGCCGTGCAGCTGCAGGCAGCGGTTCACGACGTCGGCGCACAGGTCGGTGTTCCACCACTTCGCCATCGCGGCCTGCTCCGAGGTCAACTCGCCCCGGTCGTGCTCCACCACGCACCGGTCGGTGAAGACGCGGGCCACCTGGACCGCGGTGGCCATCTCGGCCAGCTGGAACCGGTTGTGCTGGAACTGGCCGATCGGCCGGCCGAACGCGGACCGCATGCCGCAGTACCGCATGGTCTCGGCCAGCACCTGCTCGGCCAGCGCGAGCGAGGTGACCGCCACCGACAGGCGTTCGCGGGGCAGGTTCCGCATCAGGTAGCGGAAGCCCGCGCCGGCCTCGCCCAGCAGGTTCGCCCGGGGCACGAGCACGTCGTCGAAGGTCATCTCCACGGTGTCCAGCGAGTGCAGGCCGATCTTGGACAGCGGCTTGCCCACGGTCAGCCCCGGCAGCGGCGGCTCCAGCACGAGCAGGCTGGCCGACCGGGGGCCGGCCGCCGGGTCGAGCGCGACCACCAGGACCAGCCCGGCCAGCAGCCCGTGGGTGACGAAGGCCTTGCGGCCCCGCAGCCGGTAGTGGCCGTCGCCCTCCCGGTGCGCGGTGGTGGTGATCGCCGCGATGTCGCTGCCGGTGTCCGGCTCGGTGATGGCGATGGTGGCGATCAGCTCGCCGGAGCAGAAACCCGGCAGCCAGCGGCGTTTCTGTTCCGGCGTGCCCAGACCGTCCAGGTAGCCGCCGACGATCTCGCAGTGCAGGTTGAAGGCCGGGCTCAGCGTGCCGGCCCTGGCCATCTCCTCGCCCCGCACCACGTGGTAGCGGTAGTCCCGGACCCCGCCGCCGCCGTACTCGATGTCGATCTCCGGCGCCAGCAGGCCCTGGCGCCCCGCCGCCAGCCAGACGTCCCGGTCGACGACGCCGGCCTCCTCCCACTTGGGCAGGTTGGGCGTGAGCTCGCGGGCGATGAACTCCCGGACGATCTCCCGGAACGCGCGGTGGTCGTCGGTGAAGATGTCCCGTGCCATCACAGTGTGCTCAGCCCCATCGGCTGACAGGTCGGCAGCAGGGTGCGCAGCCGCTGGATCATCACGTGGCAGTAGCTGGCGTTCTGCTCGATGGTGTGGTGGCGGGGGACCGGCATCTTGCCGTCGCGCGGGTGCTCGAAGCACAGCCCGGTCGTGGGCTCGGACACCAGCCGCAGATCCACCGGCAGCTGCGCCAACGCCTCGGGCAGCGACACCACGATCCTGGTGTCCTCGACCTCCAGCAGCCGCGCCTCGGTCAACTCGACGCCGGGTGCCTGCACTGGCTCGCGGTAGATGTAGGGCCGGGCGACCAGGTCCAGGTCGGTGGCACAGCGGGCGCCCGCGTCGGACCACCACGGCTGGGAACGGGCGAAGTCCAGCAGCAGCGCGTCGAAGGCGTGCCGGTGCGAGTGCAGCACGAGGTGCGCCGCCTTGCCGATGTTGAGCAGGTCGTAGTTGTCGGCGGTGGCCACCGAGTCCGCGACGAAGCGGCACAGCTCGTTGTCCGCCCGCTGCCAGAAGCTCGTCGCCGCGGTGAAGAAGTCCTCATAGGACTGAAGGCCGCTGCGGTCCAGGTAGCCGGCGAGGTGGTAGGCGCCGCGGGCGTTGTAGAGGCTCTGCACCAGGTAGTAGAACCAGGTGCCCTGCTCGCACTCGGCCCGGTCCACCCACCGGGTCGCCACCACCACGTCGGCCTCCGCCACGGGATCCGGCGCCCGCTCCACCTCGATGCCCATCGTCTCCCGCTGCTCGTACAGCGCGGTGTTGTGCAGCAGCAGCTGCGGGTAGACGGTGAGCGTGTCCGCCTCCAGCCGGCACAGCCGGGCGATCCCGGCCTTGAAGGTCGCCAGCGTCTCGCCGGGCAGCGGCCAGATCATCTCGATGAAGGAGCTGATCCGCTTCTCGTTCAGGCTGCGCTGCAACTCGGTGTAGGTGGCCTCCCGGATGTTCTCCCGGTCGATCAGCCGCAGCGTGTCGGTGTTCACCGTCTGCAGCGAGATGGGCTGGCTGGTGACCAGGCCGCCGCGCACCAGGATCTCGGTGATCTCGGCCACCCGCTCCGGCCGGTTCTTCGCGGCGGCCAGCACCATCGAGGTGGGGAAGCCGAACTCCTCCTGGCAGCTCACGATGTGCTTGCTCAGCTCCACGTCCCTCGGCGACAGCCCCCAGTTGGCGTCGGCGATGAAGACGCTGGCCACGCCGTGCTCGGCGATCCACCGGATGTCCCCGCGCACGCGGTCCTCGTCGAACTTGTAGACCTTGGAGTTGGTCGCCGCGCCCCAGAAGCAGAATCCGCAGTGGAACGGGCAGCCGCGGTTGGTCTCCAGCACGGTGAACGTGTAGTCCTGGCCGTCGAACAGCCCGGCGGCGAACGGGGACGGCACGTCGTCGAGGGTGCGCAGCCGGGGCGGTTTGTCGGTGGTCACCAGCTCGCCGTGGCCGGTCCGGAAGGTCACGCCCGAGACCTCGGCGAGGTCCGGCTCGTCGACGAGCATCTGCCGCAGGAACTCGTAGCAGGGCTGCTCGCCCTCGCCGTTGCACACCACGACGTTGTTGGCGCCGGCCGGGATGTAGTCCGCGCCGTGGTTCATCACCTGCGCCCCGCCGAGCAGGAACCAGGCGTCGGGCCGTTCGGCCAGGAGTCCGGCCAGCAGCCGCCGGATCAGCCCGGTGTTCCAGATGTAGCAGCTGAACGCGTAGACGTCGCTGTCCAGGTCCAGCAGTTCGGCGAGGATCTGCTCGGGGTCCTGGCGCAGGCTGCGGGAGTAGAACCGGAAGTCCACCGACGCCGCGATGACGGGGTCCTGCATCGCGTAGGCCTGGAGGTAGCCGGACACCAGCGGGACTGTGTTGTCGTAGACCGAAAGCTCGACGAAGGTGACGTGCTTGGTCATCGGGGCACCGCCGTTCGACGTTGTTCCCGCAGCGCGGCCGCGAGGTCCCTGAGCACGGGGTGGGCGTAGACGTCGTCGGGGCGCAGGACGAGCCCCCGGTGCCGCGACCGGCCGACCAGCCGGCTGACCCGCAGCGAGTCCCCGCCGATCTCGAAGAAGTTGTCGTGCGGGTTCACCTCGGTGGCGCCGAGGACCTCCAGCCAGGCCTCGGTCAGCGCGCGTTCCACCTCGTCAACGGGTTCCGGCGCCGGTTCGGCCCCCGGTTGACGCAGCGGCAGCTGGGCCAGAGCCCGCCGATCCACCTTGCCGTGCTCGGTCATCGGCAGCTGTTCGGTCGGCACCACCATCGCCGGAACCATGTAGTCGGGCAACCGCGCCTGGAGGAAACGGCGCAGTGCCACCGGGTCCACCGAGCCGTCGCGAGCGGTGACGTAGGCGAGCAGTTGCCGGTCCCGACCGATGACGACCGCGCGTCGGACAGTGGGGTGCGATTGCAGCACCGGCTCGACCTCGCCGGGGTCCACCCGGATTCCCCGGACCTGCACCTGGTCGTCGACCCGGCCGAGGAAGTGCAGTTGCCCGTCCGGCGCCCGCCGCACCAGGTCGCCGGTGGCGTAGGCCCGGGCTGCCGGTTCCGTGCGGAACGGGTCGGCCCAGAACTGGTTGTGCTCGGGAGAGCCCAGGTATCCCCGGGCCACGCCGACACCACCGAGGTGCAGCTCGCCCGGCTCGCCGTCTGCGACTGGATGGCGCCGTTCGTCCAGTACGTAGGCGAGTACGCCGGGTATCGGCGCACCGATCGGCGGCGGCTCGTCCGGCGGACCACCGGGGGGCACCTCGCAACACGTGGCCACCACCGTGCACTCGGTCGGCCCGTAGTTGTTGTGGAGCCGGAAGGGCAGCGCCGCGTCGGGGTAGCCGGTGAGCCGATCGCCGCCGACCAGCATGTCCCGCAGGCAGCCGTGATCCGGCCACGGCAGCTCCAGCAACTGCTCGGCCAGCGGCGTGGGCACGAAGGTGGTGGTGATCCCGGATCGGCACAGCCAGTCGCGCAGCTCGGCCGGGGCGGTCAGCAGGGCCGACTCCACGACGTGCAGCGTGGCCCCGGCGGCCAGGCAGGGCCAGACCTCCAACGCGAAGGCGTCGAACGAGGGGCGGGCCAGCTGGGTGAGGTGGTCCTCGGGACCCACCTGATGCCGATCGAGGTACCAGTCCACGAGATTGGCCAGGCCGGCGTGTTCGACCAGCACGCCCTTGGGCGCACCGGAGGAGCCGGAGGTGTAGTTGAGGTAGGCCACGGCATCGTCCGGCACGGGCTCGGAAGGCCGTGCCGGTGTGCCGATCAGCAGCGGGCGCTGCGCGGCCGTCACGTCCACTGGCGACAACCCCTCCACCCCCGTGGTGGCCCACAGTTCGGGACGGGTGATCACCACCCGGGCCGCGCTGTCGTCGAGCAGCAGACGGGTCCAGGCGGTGGGCTGCCGGACGTCGAGCATCAGGTACGCGGCGCCGGCCGCCAGCACGGCCGCCGCGGCGAGCACGCAGTCCACCGAGCGCTCCAGGTACACCGCGACCCGCTCGTCCTGCCGGACCCCGAGTTGGCGCAGCCGGTCGGCCAGGGCGTCCACCCGTTGCTGGAGTTCGCCGTAGGTGACGGAGGTGTGCTCGTCCACCACGGCGACCGCCGCCGAGCGGCGGGCCGCCCACTCCGCGATCCGTTCCGGGACGGTGGAGCGGCGGGCGCTGTCTGCGCGCGGGCTTTGGCTTGCCTGCAGCACTCGGAGCCTCCTCGCGTGGTGGAGCTACTCCTTTCAGTCTGGGAGGAACCTCGCGCGGACGACCATGGGACCTTGGTCCTGCTGTCGGTGATCGTGAGTGGCACTCGTCTACCTGGGGCTGGGACCAAGGTCCCATGGTCCGCTCCGCTTCGCTGGCCTAAGACTGAAGATCGGGAGGTCCGCTTCATCGCGTGAGGAGGCCGACGGGTGCAGGCGATTCGGCAGCGGAGCTGTTCGTGCTGAGGGAGCAACCGCCGGCCCCGGACCTGGTCACGATGTTCCAGGCGCAGGCGCGCGCGACACCGGAGGCCGTGGCGGTCGTCTTCGAGGACACCGCGCTCACCTTCGGCCAGCTCGACTCCCGGGCGACCCAGCTCGCGCACGCGCTCGTCGCCGAGGGGGTGGGCGCGGAACGCGTTGTCGCGCTGATGCTCCCCCGATCGGCCGAGATGGTCGTCGCGCTGCTGGCCGTGCTGAAGGCCGGCGGCGTCTGTCTGGCGGTTGACCCGCGGTATCCCGCCGACCGCATCGGTTACCTGCTCGGTGACGCCCGACCGGTGCTCCTGCTCGCCGACCGCCGCACGACGGATCGGATGCCGGCCGGGAACGGCACTCCGGTGCTGGTGCTCGACGATCCGGTCACCGCCGCCACGGTCGCCTGCTGCCCGGATGCCGACCTCGCGCCGGTCGACCCGGCGCAGGCGGCGTACGTGATCTACACCTCCGGGTCCACCGGGCGTCCCAAGGGCGTGGTCGTCAGCCACGGCAATGTGCTCAACAGTTTCCACGGCTACCGCGAGAACGCCTACGCGATGTCGGTGCGGTCGGTCGGCGATCGCCGGCTGCGGGTCGTGCTGACGGCCTCGCTGTCCTTCGACGCGTCCTGGAGCCACCTGTTCGCGATGTTCGCCGGGCACGAACTGCACATCGTGGACAACACCGTCTGGGCCGACCCGGACGCGGCGGTCTCCTACCTCGTCCGGCACCGGATCGACCACATCGGCAGCACGCCCTCGTACGTGCGACTGCTGCTGTCCCACGGCCTGCTCACCCACCCCTGGCGGCCGGTCACCGTCGGGGTGGGCGGCGAGCCGGTGCCCCCGCGGCTGTGGGCGGAACTCCGGGCGGCGGACGGCCTGAACTCGTACAACGCCTACGGCCCGACGGAGTGCACGATCGCCCCGCTCATCACCTCGCTGGAGGTGTCACCGGAGCCGGTGGTCGCCGGGCCCGTCCCGAACACCCGGGCCTACGTGCTGGACGCCCACTTGCGGCCGGCCGAGACCGGCGAACTGTACGTGTCGGGCGACGGCGTGGCCCGGGGGTACCTGGGACGGCCCGGACTGACGGCCGAGCGGTTCGTGCCCGATCCGTACGGACCGCCCGGCGCCAGGATGTACCGGACCGGGGACGTGGTCACGCGGCGGGGCTCGGCGTTCGAGTTCCGCGGCCGGGTCGACGACCAGGTCAAGGTGCGCGGGTTCCGCATCGAGTTGCCCGAGGTCGAGGCGGTGCTCGGCGAGCACCGGGATGTCGGCCAGGTCGCGGTGATCGTCCGGGAGGACCGGCCGGAGGACAAGCGCCTGGTGGCCTACGTGGTGCCGGCGGGGGAGCGGCCGCGGCCGGAGCTGGTGCGGGAGCACGCGCGGAGTCGGTTGCCGGAGTACATGGTGCCGTCGGCCGTTGTCGTGCTGGACAGCCTGCCGATCGGGGTGAACGGCAAGGTCGACCCGTCCGCGCTGCCCGCGCCGGAAGCGCCCCCGGTCCTGGGCCGTGGCCCGAGCACGCCACGAGAGAATGTCCTGTGTGGACTGTTTGCCGAGGTGTTGGGCATATCTCAGGTCGGTGTCGATGATGACTTCTTCGCGCTGGGCGGTCATTCGCTGCTGTCCACCCGGCTGATCTCCCGGGTCCGCGCAGAGTTGGGTGCTGAGCTGACGCTGCGCACGCTGTTCGACAACCCTACCGTCGCCCGGCTCGCGGCCACGATGAACACTGCCGTGCCGGCCCGACCGGCGCTGGCCGCCGGTGCGCGTCCGCCCGTTGTCCCGTTGTCGTTCGCCCAGCACCGCCTGTGGTTCCTCGATCAGTTGGAGGGCCCGAACGCCACCTACAACATCCTGCTGGCCTGGCGGCTGTCCGGACCGCTCGACCATTCGGCGCTGCGATCCGCGCTGACCGACGTGATGGCCCGTCACGAGAGTCTGCGGACGGTTTTCCCGCAGACCGAGGGCGTCCCGTACCAGTTGGCCGTGGACGCGGCCGCGATCGTGGACCGCACGCGGATCGACGACTTGCCCGCGGCGCTGGCGAATACCGGACAGTACAAGTTCGATCTCGCCGAGGAACCGCCGGTTCGGACGGAGTTGCTCGAGCTGGCTCCGAACGAGCACGTGCTGGTCCTTCTGGTGCACCACATTGCCGCCGATGGTTGGTCCATGCGGCCGTTGACCCGGGACCTCACCGCCGCCTACACCGCCCGCTGCCAAGGACGGCACCCGGAGTGGGCGCCGTTGCCGGTGCAGTACGCGGACTACACGCTGTGGCAGCGAAATCTGCTGGGCGATCCGTCCGATCCGTCCAGTCTCTTCGCCACCCAGCTCGCGTACTGGACCGATGCGCTGGCTGGCCTGCCGGACTGCCTGCGTCTGCCGACCGACCGGCCGCGCCCGGCCATCCCGTCCTACCAGGGCGGCACCGTGCGAATGCGGTTCGACCCGGAGCTGCATCGTGACCTGGCGGCGCTGGCTCGGCGGCTCGGGGCGAGTGTGTTCATGGTGTTGCAGGCGGGATTGGCGGTCGTGCTCGGCAAGTTGGGGGCTGGCAACGACATCCCGGTGGGTTCCGCTATCGCCGGTCGCACCGACCAGGCCCTCGACGATCTGGTCGGCTTTTTCGTCAACACCCTGGTGCTGCGGACGAACACCGCCGGCGACCCGACCTTCGCCGAGTTGGTCAAGCGGGTCCGGGAGACGGCGCTGGACGCCTACGCCCACCAGGACCTGCCGTTCGAGTGCCTGGTCGAGGCGCTCAACCCGGAGCGTTCGCTGGCCTACAACCCGTTGTTCCAGGTCATGCTGGTGCTGGACAACGATCCGCGAACCGAGTTCACGCTGCCGGGACTGGACGTCAGCCAACTTCCCCCACCGGGCAACGCCGCCAAGTTCGACCTGGCCTTCCGACTGACGGAGCGGCCCAGCCTGACCGGGGTTCTCGAGTACGCCACCGACCTGTTCGAACACGGCACCGCCGAGGCGCTGGTGCAACGGTGGCAACGCCTGCTGTCCGAGGCCGTCGCTGATCCCGACCGTCCGCTCAGCCGGTTCGACGTGGAGCCGCTCGCTGTCCTCCGCCCAGACTCGCCCGGCGTCGCCGAGAACAAAGTCAGCCGACTCCCGCGGACGCCCCAGGAACAGGTGCTGTGCGACCTGTTCGCCGAAGTGCTGGGGCGACCTCAGGTCGGTGTCGACGACGACTTCTTCGCGTTGGGCGGCCATTCGCTGATGACCACCCGGCTGACCGCCCGCATCAGGGCGACCCTGGGCGTGGAAGTGCCGCTGCGCGTGCTGTTCCAGAAGCCCACGGTGACCGGCATTGCCGCCAGTCTGGCTGCTGCCGGTCCGGTCCGGCCGGCCCTGACCACCAGCGAACGCCCGGATGTCCTGCCGCTGTCCTTCGCCCAGCACCGGTTGTGGTTCCTCGACCAGTTGGAAGGTCGGAGCGCCAACTACAACATCCCGTTCGCGCTGCGGCTTTCCGGCCGGCTCGACCGCTCGGCGCTGCAATCCGCGCTGACCGACGTGATGGCCCGCCACGAGAGTCTGCGGACGGTCTTCCCCCAGGCCGACGGTGTTCCGTACCAGCAGGTTGTGGACGCGGTGGCAACGCTGGAGGTCAGGCCGGTCGACGATCTGTCGGCCGCGGTGGAGAGTGTGGCGCGGTGCCAGTTCGATCTGGCGGTGGAACTGCCGATTCGGACGGTGTTGTTCGAGTTGGCCGCGGATGTGCACGTGTTGTTGCTGGTGGTGCATCACATTGTGGCCGATGGCTGGTCGATGCATCCGTTGTCGCGTGATCTTGCTACGGCGTATGCCGCTCGTTGTCGCGGTATGGAGCCGGATTGGGCTCCGTTGCCGGTGCAGTATGCGGACTACACGGTGTGGCAGCGGAGTCTGCTGGGTGATCAGTCTGATGAGGACAGTCTGGCCGCCGAACAGTTGGCCTATTGGGCCGAGGCGCTGGCCGGGGTGCCCGATCAGCTGGAGCTGCCCACGGATCGCCCCCGCCCGGCCGTGTCGACGTATCAGGGCGAATGCGTGCCGGTTCGGCTGGAGGCGTCGCTGCATCGCGACCTGGTCGCCCTCGCCCGTCAGTGCGGGGCGAGTGTGTTCATGGTGTTGCAGGCGGGTTTGGCTGCTCTGCTCACGAAGCTGGGTGCTGGCGAGGACATTGCGTTGGGGAGTCCGATCGCCGGTCGTACGGATCAGGCGCTTGACGACTTGGTCGGTTTTTTCGTCAACACGCTGGTGTTGCGGACCGACACCTCCGGCAATCCGACTTTCACCGAGTTGGTGAAGCGGGTTCGCGAGACGGCGCTGGACGCCTACGCCCATCAGGATGTTCCGTTCGAGTACCTGGTGGAAGTCCTCAACCCCACCCGCTCACTGTCCCACCACCCCCTCTTCCAGATCATGCTCGCCCTGGACACCGCGCCGCGCGCCCAGTTCGCACTGCCGGGCCTGGATGTCACGCTGCTGCCCACCCCGACCGTCACCGGCGCGTTCGACCTGGCGTTCAGCCTGTCCGAGCGGCACAGTCCGGATGGCCTCCCGGACGGCATCGTCGGCACCATCGAGTACTCCACGGACCTGTTCGACCAGGCCACCGTGACCACGCTGCTGGCCCGGTGGCAACGCCTGCTGGCCGCGGCGGTCACTGCCCCGGACCACCCGCTCAGTCGGATCGAAATCCTGAGCGCCAACGAGCTGCGCCACCTGGTCGACCACAACGACACCAGCGCCCCGGTCCCGACCGACACCCTGCCCGCCCTGTTCGCGGCCCAGGCGGCACGCACCCCGGACGACACCGCCGTCGTGTTCGGCGAAACCACTCTCACCTACGCGCAGCTCAACGCTCGCGCGAACCAACTGGCCCGCCTGCTGATCGACCGAGGAGTCGGTCCGGAATCACTGGTGGCACTGCTCATGGAGCGGTCCGCGGAAGCGATCGTGGCGCTGCTGGCGGTGCTCAAGGCCGGCGGCGCGTACGTGCCGATCGATCCCGGCTACCCGGCCGCCCGGATCGACGCCATGCTCGACGGCGTGCGGCCGGTCTGTGTGCTGACCGCGACCAACATGGCCGCGGCGGTCGAGTACCCGGACACCGACTTCGAGGCGCCGATCCACCCGGAGCACCCGGCGTACGTGATCCACACCTCCGGCTCCACCGGCGCGCCCAAGGCCGTGGTCGCCACCCACCGCGGCATCGTCAACCTGTTCCACCACCATCGGGCGAACCTGTTCGCGCAGACCATGGCGAAGGCTGGCCGCCAGCGGCTGCGCATCGCCCAGACCTCCTCGCTGTCGTTCGACGCCTCGTGGGACCAACTGTTGTGGATCTTCGCCGGGCACGAGCTGCACGTGGTGGACGACGCCACCTGGTCCGACCCCGACGAATTCGTGCGCCACGTCGCCGAGCGGCACATCGACTACCTGGACACCACGCCGTCGTACCTGCGGCAGCTGGTGGCCGGCGGGCTGCTCGACGGACCCGGCTGGCATCCGGTGACGGTCATGGTGAGCGGCGAGGCCACCTCCGAGCAGTTCTGGGCGGAACTGCGGGCGAAGCCGGAGACGCTGGCGTTCAACTTCTACGGCCCGACCGAGTGCGCAGTCGACTCGCTCACTGCCTCGCTGGGCGACTCACCCACCCCCGTGCTGGGCCGCCCGGTGACCAACACCCAGACCTACGTGCTGGACGCGGCGCTGCGACCGGTGCCGCCGGGCGTGGTGGGCGAGTTGTACGTGGCCGGCGTCGGACTGGCGCGCGGGTACCTGGGGCGGCCCGGACTGACGGCTGAGCGGTTCGTGGCCGACCCGTTCGGGCCGCCGGGGACCCGGATGTACCGGACCGGTGACCTGGTTCGGTGGCGTGACGGCGGGCTGGAGTTCGTGGGTCGGGCCGACGACCAGGTCAAGCTGCGCGGGTTCCGGATCGAGCTGGGCGAGATCGAGGCGGTGCTGCGGGCCCATGACGGGGTCGACCAGGTCGTGGTGGTGGTGCGCGAGGACCGCCCGGGCGATCAGCGACTGGTGGCGTACGTCGTGACGGCGCAGCGGCCGGCGGTGCTGCGCGCGTACCTGCGGGAGCGGTTGCCGGACTACATGGTGCCGTCCACCTACGTGGTGCTGGAAAGCCTGCCGTTGGCGGCCAGCGGCAAACTGGACCGGGCCGCGCTGCCGGCGCCGGAGATGCCGTCCGCGGTTGGCCGGGCGCCGCGAACCCCGCAGGAGCAGTTGCTGTGCGGGCTGTTCGCCGAGGTGCTGGGCGTGCCCGGGGTTGGGGTGGACGACGACTTCTTCGCCCTGGGTGGGCATTCGCTGCTGGCCACCCAGCTGGCGGCCCGCGTGCGGGCGACTCTCGGCGTGGAACTGGGGCTACGGCTGGTGTTCGAGGTCCCGACAGCGGCCGGTATGGCGGCCGGCCTGGACCAGATGGGACGGGCCCGGCTGGCGTTGACCGCGGGGGAGCGGCCGGCCGCGGTGCCGTTGTCGTTCGCGCAACAGCGGCTGTGGTTCCTGCACCAGTTGGAAGGCCCCAACTCCACCTACAACGTGTCGCTCGCCCTGCGCCTGTCCGGCGAACTCGACCGTAGCGCGCTTCAGGCGGCGCTTGGTGATGTCGTGCTGCGGCACGAGAGTCTGCGCACGGTCTTCCCGCAGGTGGAAGGCGTGGCATACCAGGATATTCTGGATCGCACCCCCACCCTGGAGGTCACGCGGGTCGACGACCTGTCGGAGCCGCTGTTGGCGGCCATGAAACACAACTTCGATCTCGCCTCGGAACTGCCGATCCGGACCGCGTTGTTCGAGCTCGCCCCGGACGAGCACGTGTTGCTGATCCTGGTGCATCACATCGCCGCCGACGGCTGGTCGTTGAGCCCGTTGGCGTTGGATCTGGCACAGGCGTACGCGGCGCGACGGCAGGGACAGGACCCACAGTTGCCGCCACTTCCGGTGCAGTATGCGGACTACACGCTGTGGCAGCGGAGTCTGCTGGGTGATCAGTCCGATGAGGACAGTGTCTTCGCCGAGCAGCTGGCCTATTGGACCGAGACGCTTGCCGGGTTGCCGGACCAACTGCAACTGCCCACCGACCGCCCGCGTCCGCCGGTCGCCTCCTACCGCGGCGATCACGTGTTCGTCCGCCTGGATGCCGGCCTGCACGCCGAGCTGGTGGAGTTGGCCCGTCGGTGCGGGGCGAGTGTGTTCATGGTGTTGCAGGCGGGGTTGGCCGCTTTGCTGACCAAACTGGGTGCCGGCAACGACATCGCCCTGGGTAGTCCGATCGCCGGCCGCACCGACCAGGCCCTCGACGACCTGGTCGGGTTTTTCGTCAACACGCTGGTGCTGCGGACCGACACCGGTGGCAACCCCACCTTCACCGACCTGATCAAGCGGGTCCGGGAGACGGCGCTGGACGCCTACGCCCATCAGGACGTGCCGTTCGAATACCTGGTGGAAGTCCTCAATCCCACCCGCTCCCTGTCCCGGCACCCCCTCTTCCAGATCATGTTGGCGCTGCACAACGCCCCGCAGACCGATTTCACCCTGCCTGGCCTGGACGTCGAGTTCGTGTCCACTCCCACCACCACCGCCAAGTTCGACCTGTCGTTCGACCTCACCGAGCGGCGCGGTCCCGGCGGCGCCGCCGAGGGCATCGGCGGTGTCCTGGAATACGCCACGGACCTGTTCGACCGGGCCGGCGTCGAGGCCTTCGTGGCCCGCTGGGTGCACCTGCTGGAAACCATGGTCGCGGTTCCCGAACTGACGATCAGCCAGGTCGACGTGCTCAGTGCCGAGGAACGACACCAGCTGCACACCTACAACGACACCGCCGCCCCGGTTCCCGTGATCAGCCTGCCGGCGATGTTCGAGGCCCAGGTGCGGGCCACCCCGGACGCGCCGGCCGTGGTGTTCGAGGAGACCACCGTCACCTACGCCCAGCTCAACGCCCGGGCCAACCAGTTGGCGCACGCCCTGATCGCCCGCGGCGTCGGCGCCGAGCAGATCGTGGCGCTCGCGCTGCCCCGGTCGGCCGAGATGATCGTGGCGCTGCTGGCCGTGTTCAAGACCGGCGCCGCCGGCCTGCCGGTGGATCCGGAGTACCCGGCCGAGCGGATCTCGTTCATGCTCAGCGATGCTCGGCCGTCCTTGTTGTTGACCCACGCCGGTTTCGCACCCGCGGACACGCCCCGGCTGGTGGTGGACGATCCGGTGACCGCCGCGGAGATCAGCCGCGGCCCGGAGACCGATCCCGGCCCGCGAGCCGAACCCGCGAACGCGGCGTACGTGATCTACACCTCCGGTTCCACCGGCACCCCCAAGGCCGTGGTCATGTCCGGCGGCGGCTTGCTGAACCTCCTGCTGTGGCACCGCACGGCCTTCCCTGGTGGCCCCGGGGCCCGCACCGCACAGTTCACCGCGCTCAGCTTCGACGTGTCGGTGCAGGAGGTCCTGTCCACCCTGATGTACGGAAAGACGCTGGTGGTGCCGACCGACGAGGTGCGGCACGACTCCGCCCTGCTGGCCGAGTGGCTGGACCGGCACGAGGTCACGGAACTGTTCGCGCCGAACCTGGTCGTGCGCAGCCTCGCGCAGGCCGCCAACGAACAGGGCCGGAGCCTGCCCTGCCTACTGGACATCGCGCAGGGCGGCGAGCCACTGGTGCTGGACAGCGAGGTGCGCGAGTTCTTCCAACGAGCCCCGGGCCGGCGGCTGCACAACCACTATGGGCCTTCGGAGACGCATGTCATCACCACCTACATGGTGCCCGAAGATCTCGACTGTCCGCAGCCGGCGCCGATCGGCCGGCCCATGCCCAACTCCCGGGTGCACGTGCTGGATTCCGCGTTGCGGCTGGTGCCGCCGGGTGTGGTGGGGGAGCTGTACATCAGCGGCCTGTCCATGTCCCGCGGATACCTGCGTCGGCCGGGGCTGACCGCCCAGCGGTACGTGGCCGATCCCTACGGGCCGGCCGGGAGCCGGATGTACCGGACCGGGGACCTCGTCCGCTGGCACGACGGTGAGCTGGAGTTCGTCGGCCGGGTCGATCACCAGGTGAAGGTGCGGGGGTTCCGGATCGAGCTGGGGGAGATCGAGTCGGTGCTGCGCGCCCATCCCGGCGTGGACCAGGTCGCCGTGGTGGCGCGCGAGGATCGGCTGGTGGCCTACGTCGTGTCGGCGGAACGAGGTGAGGTACTGCGCGGCTTCGTTCGCGACCGGCTGCCGGAGTTCATGGTGCCGTCGGTGTTCGTGCCACTCGAACGCCTGCCGCTCACGGTGAACGGCAAGCTGAACCGGGCCGTCCTACCGGTGCCGGAGCTGGCCGCGGTGCGCGGTCGTGCGCCGCGCACCCCGCAGGAGGAGCTCCTCTGCGGGCTGTTCGCCGAGGTGCTGAGGGTTGCTCAGGTCAGTGTCGATGACGACTTCTTCGCGCTGGGTGGGCATTCCCTGTTGGCCACACGGTTGATCGCCCGCATCCGGACGACTCTGGGCGTGGAAGTGAGTCTGCGCGCCCTGTTCGACAACCCCACGGTCGCGGGCGTGGCGCGGCTGCTGCGTGGCGCGGACGAGGCCCGACCGTCGTTGGCGGCGGGGGAGCGTCCGGATGTCGTGCCGTTGTCCTTCGCCCAACACCGACTCTGGTTCCTGCACCAGTTGGAGGGCGTCAGTCAGAACATCGCCCTCACCCTGCGCCTGTCCGGCCAGCTGGACCGTGGCGCGTTGCAGGCCGCGTTCGCCGATGTGGTGACCCGTCACGAAAGTCTCCGCACCGTGTTTCCGCAGACGGACGGGGTGGCCCGCCAACAGGTTGTCGGCACCGTGCCCTCGCTGCTGATCACCCGGATCGACGAGTCCGAGCTGTCGGCCGCGGTGGAGAGCGCGACGCGGTGCCAGTTCGATCTGGCGACGGAATTGCCGATCCGGACGGTGTTGTTCGAGTTGGCCGCGGATGTGCACGTGTTGGTGCTGGTGGTGCATCACATCGCCGCCGACGGCTGGTCGATGTACCCGTTGTCGCACGATCTGACCACGGCCTATGCCGCTCGTTGTGAGGACAGGGCGCCGGACTGGTCGCCGCTGCCGGTGCAGTACGCGGACTACACGGTGTGGCAGCGAAGTCTGCTGGGTGACCAGTCCGATGAGGACAGTCTCGTCGCCGAGCAGTTGGCCTATTGGACCGAAGCGCTGGCCGGGTTGCCCGACCAGCTGGAACTGCCCACCGACCGGCCGCGCCCGGCCGTCAACTCCTACCGCGGTGACGGGGTGCCGGTACACCTCGACGCGGAACTGCATCGTGACCTGGCGGCGCTGGCTCGGCGGCTCGGGGCGAGTGTGTTCATGGTGCTGCAAGCGGGTTTGGTGGCTGTGCTCGGCAAGTTGGGGGCCGGCAACGACATCGCGGTGGGTTGCCCGATCGCCGGCCGTACCGACCAAGCCCTCGACGATCTGGTCGGGTTCTTCGTCAACGCCCTGGTGCTGCGGACGAACACCAGTGGCAATCCCACTTTCACCGAATTGGTGAAGCGGGCTCGGGAGACGGCGCTGGACGCCTATGCCCATCAGGATGTTCCGTTCGAGTACCTGGTGGAAGTCCTCAACCCCACGCGGTCCCTGTCCCACCACCCGTTGGTCCAGGTCATGCTGGCGCTCCAGAACGCCCCGGAACTGGGCTTCTCCTTGCCCGGCCTCGACATCAGCCAGGTCCCGACGCCCGTCACCACCGCGGAGTTCGATCTCGCGTTCAGCCTCTGGGAGCGGCGCGGCTCCGACGGCACGGTCGACGGCGTGCACGGCGTCCTCGAGTACAGCACCGACCTGTTCGACCGCAGCAGCGTCGAAACCCTCGTCACCCGCTGGACCGGCCTGCTGCGGGCGTTGATCGCCGACCCGGACCGCCCCATCGGACAGTTCGACGTCCTCACCGACGACGAGCGAGACCGGTTGCGTGCCTACAACGACACCGCCACCCCGATCCCGACCGCGACCATGGCGACCCTGTTCGAACGACAGGAACCCGACGCCGTGGCCCTCGTGGACGCCGGAATCGAACTGACCTACCGGGAGGTCAACGAGCGGGCCAACCGCCTGGCCTGGCTGCTGATCGAGCAGGGGATCGGCCCGGAACGGATCGTGGCGTTGCGGATGCGCCGGTCCGCCGAGCTGGTCATCGCCCTGCTGGCCGTGCTCAAGGCCGGCGGCGCGTACCTGCCGGTGGATCCGGAGTACCCGGCCGAGCGGATCTCGTTCATGCTGAGCGACGCCCAACCGGCGTTGGTGCTGACCGAGATCCCCGCCGCCGCGGCGACGTACCCGGCCGACAACCCCGCGATCCCGGTGCTGCCGGCCAACTCCGCGTACGTGATCTACACCTCTGGCTCGACCGGAAGGCCGAAAGCGGTGGTCAACACCCACGTCGGGGTGGCCAGCCTCGCCGTGTCGCAGACCGAACGGTACGCGATCGGGCCGGGCGACCGGGTGCTCCAGTTCTCCTCACCCAGCTTCGACCTTTCGGTCATCGAGCAGCTGATGGCGTTCCCGGCCGGAGCCACCCTGGTGATCCCGCCGCCGATCCCGCTGGCCGGCTCCGCCCTCGCCGAGGTGCTCGCCGAGCAACGGATAACCCACGCGTTCATTCCGACAGCCACGCTGACCACCGTGCCCGTGCAACCCCTGCCGGCGCTGCGCACCCTCGTGTTCGGCGGTGAGATCTGCCCGCCGGCGCTGGTGGCGGCCTGGGCCACCGGCCGGCGGATGGTCAACGCGTACGGACCCACCGAGAGCACGGCCTGCGCCAGCATGACTGATCCGCTGGCCGACACCATCCCGCTGCCACCGTCGCTCGGCCGGCCGGTGGCGAACACTCAGCTGCACGTGCTGGACCCCGGCCTGCGTCCCGTGCCGCCAGGTGTGGTGGGGGAGCTGTACCTCGGTGGTCTGGGGGTGGCTCGGGGCTATCTGAATCGGCCCGCGCTGACGGCCGAACGGTTCGTGGCCGATCCGCACGGCCCGGCCGGGAGCCGGATGTACCGGACCGGCGACCTCGTGCGGTGGCGTCCGGACGGGGACCTGGAGTTCGTCGGCCGGGCCGATCACCAGGTGAAGCTGCGGGGGTTCCGGATCGAGCTGGGCGAGATCGAGACCGTGCTGCGCGACCACCCCGAGGTGGCCGAGGCCGTGGTGACGGCGCGGGACAACCGGCTGGTGGCGTACGTGGTGCCACCGGTGGACGCCCCGGCGCTGCGGCGGTTCCTGCGGGACCGGTTGCCGGAGTTCATGGTGCCGTCGGTGCTCGTGCCGCTGGAAAGCCTGCCGCTGTCGGTGAACGGCAAACTCGACCGCCTCGCCCTGCCGGAGCCCGACGTGGTCTCCACCGGCGGCCGGGCGCCGCGAACCCCGCAGGAGGAACTGCTGTGCGGGCTGTTCGCGGAGATCCTCGGCGTGCCGAGGGTCAGCATCGACGACGACTTCTTCGCGCTGGGCGGGCATTCCCTGCTGGCCACCCGGCTGATCGCCCGCATCGGCGCGACCCTGGGCGCCGAGCTGGGGCTGCGCACCCTGTTCGAGCACCCGACCGTGGCCGAGCTGGCGACCCGCCTGGACATCGACGAGCCCGCCGACGCCGTGGACGTGATCCTTCCGTTGCGGGCCAAGGGCAGTCGGCCGCCACTGTTCTGCATCCACCCGGCCGGCGGCCTGGGCTGGGCCTACAGTGGCCTGCTCCGGCATCTCGACCCGGACCGTCCGATCTACGCGGTGCAGGCCCACAACCTCGCCGGGACCGGCCCGCTGCCGACCTCGGTGCGGCAGATGGCCGCCGACTACGTCGACGAGATCCGCGCGGTGCAGCCGACCGGTCCCTACCACCTGCTTGGCTGGTCCTTCGGCGGTCTGGCCGCCCACGCGGTGGCCACCGAGTTGCACCGGCGCGGGGAGCGGACCGCCACGCTGGCCATGCTCGACTCCTGCCCGGTGTGCGATCTGCCCGAGAAACCGGTGCCCAGCGAGCGCAGCATCCTGGCGCTGCTGCTCCTGCTGTTCGGGACCCCGCAGGACGGCGAGCCCGTGCGGTTCACGCTGGACGGCACGCCGGACACCGACGACCCGGTCACCTTCGAGCAGTTCGTGGCCATCCTGCGCGGCCGGGGCAGCGCGCTGGCCAGCCTGTCCGAGCGGCACGTGACGGCGATCGCGGACACCATGCTGAACAACACCCGGCTGGCGCCCGAACACGTCCCGGACTTCTTCCCCGGCGACCTGTTGCTGTTCACGTCCACATTGGACCCAAGGGTGGCCACTCCCGAGGCGTGGCGGCCCTATGTCGGCGGCGCGATCGAGAACCACGACATCGTCAGCCGCCACCACCGCATGACCCAACCCGAGTCACTGGCCCAGATCGGGCCGATCCTGGCCGCCAAACTCCGCTGAGGGGAGCCCAGATGCACACACCCGAGCTGTACGTCGCGGGCCTTGGCGCCTACCTGCCCGCGCGGGTCAGCACAGCCGACGCCGTGTCCCGGGGTTGGTACTCCGCCGAGCAGGCCGACGCCAGCGGTATCACCTCGGTGTGTGTCGCCGACGAGCACGTGGCCGCCGAGATGGCCGTGCTGGCGGCGAAGGAGGCGCTGGGCAGTTCGCCGCCACCGGTGCGGGCGGTGCTGCACGCCTACCTCAACTCCCAGGGCCCTCGGTACTGGAGCGCCGCGCCGTACATCGCGTTGCACACCCTCGGCACCGGAGTGCCCGGCTACGACATGCTCCTGTCGTGCAACGGCGGCCTGGCCGCGGTGGAACTGGGCGCGCGACTGCTCGCCGACGGCGGCGGCCACGTGCTGGTCACCGCGGCCGACCGGTTCGACACGGTGGGCTTCGACCGGTGGAACTGCGACTCCCAAACGGTGTTCGGCGACGGTGCCGGTGCGATGCTGCTGAGCACGCACGGCGGCTTCGCTCGAATCACCGCCATCGCGACCGGCATCGACAACGGCCTGGAGGCCGAGTCGCGCGGTGACGGGTTCCCGCCCGATGCCGGGCCGGTGGACTTCACCGGGATGCGCGAGCGGTACCTGAACCACGTGATGCCCGTGCCCGAACACCTGGAGCGGATCAAGGACGTGATCACGGCGACGCTCAAGCGGGTGCTGGACGAGGCCGGCGTCACTCCCGACCGGATCACCCGCGCGGTGCCGGTCGTGGCCACCCAGCCGGTGATTCTCGGCCTGTTCCAACGCATCCTGGGCCTCGACGACACTCTGTCCACTTGGGACTTCGGTGCGACGACCGGGCACCTGGGCGCCGCCGACAACCTGGTCGGCCTGCACCACCTGGTGACGACCGGCGCCGTGCGCCCCGGCGACACGGTGTTGCTGGTCGGTGGGGGCAGCGGCTTCACCTGCACGCTGGCGGTCGTCGAGGTGACGGAGCCGGTGCCATGAACGTGCGGGAACGGCTTGCCGAACACGACCCGGACCGGCCGGCCGTGCACAGCGTCGAGGGCGTGACCAGCTACGGTGAGCTCGCGGAACTGGTGAACCAGTGCGCGGCGGTGCTGTGGGCACTGGGGTTGGCCCCCGGCGAGATCCTGGCCGTGGAGTTGAACGAGGGCCTGCCGGCGGTGATCGCGTTGGTGGCCGCGTTGCGGGCCGAGGTGCCCTTTGTCTGGCTGGACCCCGCCTACCCGCCGATGCGCCGCGAGCAGGTGGTGCGGGACTGCCGGCCGGCGGCGCTGCTCACCTGGGAAGGCGGCCGACCCGTCGTCCGCCGTGTCGGCGGCCGGCCGGTGACGGTGCCGGCGGACACCGGCTGTGTGGTGTACACCTCGGGCTCCACCGGCATTCCCAAGGGAATCGTGCAGCGCCGCGTCAATCTCGACCAGTTCACCCGCTGGTTCGCCGCGGAGTTGGCGCTGGCGCCGGGAAGCCGGATGTTGCAGTGGGCCATGATGACCTACGACGCCGCCTACGCCGAGGTGCTCGCGGCGCTGTACGCCGGGGCGACCCTGGTGGTGCCGTCCGCCGGCGAGAAGGCCGATCCGGTCCGGATCGCCGCGCTGGTCGGCGAGCAGCGGATCAGCCACCTGCTGACCGTTCCCAGCCTGTGCCGGGCGCTGTTCGCCGCCCGCCCCGACCGGCCGCTGCCCGAGGTCGGATCGCTGAGCCTGTTCGGCGAGGTGCTGCCACCGAATCTGCTCACGGCCGCGACCCGTCTCCTGCCCAACGCCGAGATCCGCAACTTCTACGGGCCCACCGAGTGCACCCTGGCCACCTGGTACCGCGTGCCGCCCGGGTTCACCGGCGAGGTGGTGCCGATCGGGCGCCCCATCCCGGGGCGCGAGATCCTCCTGGACGGCGGCGAGGTCCTGGTCCGCTCCCGCTACCTCGCGCACGGCTACCTGGGCCGCGAACACGAGACGGCACAACGGTTTCTGGCTGACCCGGACGGTGATCCGGCGATCCGGGTGTACCGCACCGGCGACCTCGGACGGTACGACGCGGACGGGGAGTTGGTGTTCGTCGGCCGGCTGGACGACGAGGTGAAGATCCGCGGCGTGCGGGTCCGGCTCGGCGACATCGAGGCGGCCTTGTTGACCGCGCCCGATGTCGCCGAGGTGGCCGTGCGGCTGCACGGCGTCGACCAGGTGGCGCCGAAGATCGTCGCGTACGTTGCCGCGCACCCCGACCGCCGGCCGGATGTGACCGCATTGCGCCGCCACGCGGTGCGCGCGCTGCCGCCGGTCATGGTGCCCGCCCACTACGTGCTGCTCGACGAGCTGCCCCGCACGTCGACCGGCAAGGTGGACCGGGCGGCGCTGCCCGTGCCCGCGTCGGCGCCCCACGGCGGCTCGCCCAGCGGTGAACTGGAGCGGGAGCTGGCCTGCATCTGGCGGGAGGCCATCGGATGCGCCGAGGTCGGTGTGGACGACGACTTCTTCGGAGTCGGCGGCTACTCCCTACTCGCCCCGAAGGTGGTGGCCCAGGTGCGGGTCCGGCTGGGTCTGGCCGTGCCCCAGCGGGCGGTGTTCGACCACTCCCGGTTCGGCGACTTCGCCGCCTACCTCACCACACTGCGCGCGCCCACGAAGGAGCAACCATGATTGTCCTTGATGGCTACGGCCTCAGTCCGGAACAGCTCTCCGCGATCGCCTTCGACGGCGAACGGGTCGAGGTGGCGGCGGACAGCGTCGCGACGCTGGGCGACACGTTCGACCGGGTGCAGCGGTGGGGCGAGCAGCGGGTGCCCATCTACGGCGTGAACACCGGCTTCGGCGAGCTCGCGCACGTGGTGGTCGGCCCGGAGTGGCAGACCGAGCTCCAGGTGAACCTGCTGCGCAACCACGCGACCGGGGTAGGAGCGGTGTTCGACGAGGTGGTGACCAGAGCGATCCTGGCCGCCCGGCTGAACTGCCTGGTCCGCGGCTACTCGGGGGCCAGCCCAGCCGTGGTGCGGATGCTGGTGGAGTTCCTCAACCGCGGGGTGCACCCGCTGATCCCGCAGCAGGGTTCGTTGGGGGCCAGCGGGGACATCTCCCCGTTGTGCCACATGGCGTTGCCGATCATCGGCGAGGGCCGGGTGGTGCACGGCGGCGTGCACCGGGACAGCGCCGGCGTGCTGGCCGAACTCGGTCTGGAGCCGGTGACCCTGGGTTTCAAGGAGGGGCTCGCACTGATCAACGGCACCTCGGCGTCCACCGGGGCCGCCGCCGTGGCGTTGGTGCGGGCGGAAGCCCTGCTCCGGCTCGCGGTGTTCCTGTCCAGCCTGTACGTGCAGTGCCTGCGCGGCAGCACCAGGGCGTTCGACGCGCGTGGCCACGAGCTGAAGGGCCACCCCGGCCAGATCGCCGTGGCGGCGTCGCTGCGCGAACTGCTCGAAGGCAGCGCCCTGACCCGCGAGCACGTCGACCTGATGAACGAGATCAGCTCGCGCACCCAGGACAGCGAGGGCGTCGTCGATGCCGGGGTCTACATCCAGTCCGCCTACACGCTGCGCTGCGTGCCCCAGGTGCTCGGCCCGATCCACGACACCATGCGGTACTGCCGGGCCGTGCTGACCCGCGAGCTGAATTCCTCCAACGACAACCCGCTGATCTTCGAGACCGCCGAGGAGTCCTTCCACGGCGGCAACTTCCACGGTCAGTACGTCGGCATGGCCTGCGACTACCTCGGTGTCGCGCTGACCGAGCTGGGCGTGCTGGCCGAGCGGCAGATCAACCGTCTGGTCGACCCCCACCTCAACGGGGAGCTGAGCGACTTCCTGGCCCTGGACAACAGCGGGCTGTCCTCCGGGCTGAGCGGGACCCAGTACCTGGCCACCAGCATCGCCGCGGAGAACCTGGATCTGGCCGCGCCCGCGTCGGTCAAGACGCTGCCCTCCAACGGGGGCAACCAGGACATCGTGAGCATGAGCCTGAACTCGGCCCGCAAGGCGCTCACCCTGTGCGAGAACGTCGGCACCATGCTCGCCGTGCTGGCCGGCTGCCTGTTCCAGGCCGGTCACCTGCTCGGCGCGCAGCGGCTCAGCCCGGCTGCCGCTGCCTGGCACTCGGCGCTGGCCGGGCAGGTGACCGCCTACCGGGACGAGGCCCCGGTCTACCAGATGGTCGACCGGGTTCGGGAGTTCGCGCTGCGGGGGGAAGGCCGGCAGATCGTCGGGAAGTTCGTGAACCTGGCCGCAACCAATCCCGTGGAGACGTCTTGTTCAACACCCTGCTGAACCTGTCCGCGTACTGCCCGAACACCGTGCTGGACCCGGAGACCGGTGATCCGATCACCCTGGACCGGCTGGCCGCCGTGCTGCCGCCCTCGCTGGCCGAGCTGGAGCTGTCCACCGATCCGGTGGTGCCGGTGCCCGAGCCGCTGCGGGAGAGTTTCGCCCGCTACCGCCCGACTCCGCTGTTCGAGGCGAGGGCGTTCGCCGAGGCGGTGGGCAACGGCTGCCGGGTGTTCGTCAAGGACGAGGGGGCGACGCCCTCGGGCAACCACAAGGCGAACAGCGCCTGGTGGGTCGCGTACCACTGCGCGCGGGACGGCACAGCGAAGATCACCACCGAGACGACGGGCAACTGGGGGATCGCACTGGCCCTGGCGGCGGCCGAGTTCGACATCGAGGTGCTCTGCTTCATCGACGAGGCCAGTCTGCGGGCAAGGCCGGACCGCGCGGAGCTGATGCGTGCCGCCGGCGCCCGGGTCGAGGTGGTCCACCCCGAAGACGCCGCCCAGTTCGATCCGCTCGTGCTGTCCGCCAACCACGCGGTCGACTACACCCGGCGGCAGCCGGGCGCCCGCTACGTGTTCGGCAGCGTCTACAACTACTTCATCCTGCCGCAGACGATCGTCGGGCTGGAGGCCCGTGAACAACTCGGCGAACTGCGGCCGGACGTGGTGGTGGGCAGCTGCGGCGGCGGGGCCAACCTGCTCGGCATCTCGGGCGCCTTCCTCGCCGACCGCCTGGCGGGGGCGGAGGGACCCGAGGTGGTGTGTGCCGAGTCCGAACTGTGTCCGATCGTCAGCAAAGGCGTCCTGGGCCAGTACTCGATCGACAACCAGGGCTTCTACCCGAAACTGCACACGTACGGGTTGGAGCGGCTGCTCGGCGCTGATTACATCGGCGGCCTCGGGTCCACGATAGTGGCGGCCCCGGTCGCCCGCTGCCACGCCGAGGGCCTGATCCGGACCACCACTGTCAGCATCGGCCAGGCGCAGGCCGCCGCCGCGCTGTTCGCCAGGACTGAGGGCCGCAGGGTTGCCCTTGAGACCGGGTACCAGCTGGCCGCGGTGATCGCCGAAGCACGCCGCGCCCCGGGCCGGTCGATCCTGGTGAACATCAGTTCGGTCGGGCAGGATGCCATGTTCGCATGACCATATTTCGGGTTTTCATGAAAGAGTTCGGGTATGGTAGGCCCCTTCTTTCGTCCGGTCTGCCGTCGGCAGCGTGTCTGGCGGAACCACTGTTTCTTTCAGACGCAGTCGCTTGGGTTTGCTGGTCTGTTGGGTTTCGGCCGTTCGGGCCAAACGGGTGAATTCTCTCGACCGGTCGATCGCCCATGTGGTAGCGTCGAAAATTGATTGTAAAAACAATCACTTCTCTTCATCCTGTGAATTGTGGGGACTGTTCGGAAGAGTCGGTGTCAAGGCAAGTGGGGGTTCGATGTCCGGTGTCGTCGCTGAACAGCGGTTCGAGCAGTGGCTGCAAATGGCCGGCCTGGACAGGGTTGATCTGGAAGCGCTGGCTCACTACGCCTTGCGATCATCGGATCAGGATGCGGAAAAGGCCGAACTGCTCAGAACGGTCATACTGTGGTTGCGTGGGCAGGAAACCGCGGAGACCGTTCCCTCGCTGCTTCTTGATTTCATCGACGAGTATGCCGCGGCCGCCAGCCGGGCGGCGGACGAACTACGCCTGGTCACCAATGCTCTGATCGCGAGCGCCGAGCCGGAGCCACAGTCGGGGATTCCCCGGCAGCGTGCCCGGCTCACCGACCGCGAGCACGAGATACTCGCCCTCCTCGCACACGCGCTGTCCAACCGGCGGATCGCGGCCACGCTGAACATCTCGGAGAAGACCGTGAAGAACCACATCACCTCCGTGTTCGCCAAGCTCGGCGTGTCCAGTCGTAGCGAAGCCCTTGTTGTCGCGCTCCACGAGGGCATGTTGAAGAATCCGGTTCCGAATCGTGTGAAGAGCCAGATGAGTAGTTCCTGACGGGCTGGTGGAACCGTCGCTGGAACGGCTGGCCTGGTAGCCGCCCCGTCGCGTTCAGCAAGCAGTTCTCCAGGCGGCGTTGTGGGTGCCGAAAATGTCAGGCGCAGGGCCTGCTCGCGGAACGCTATCGGTTCCGTGATCAACAAGTGTCGGCGAGCCGCCTGGACTAATCAGCCAAGCCGCTGGCCACAAGCCCAACAGGGAGTTTTGGCACGGTGCGGGGCTTCAGGCCGATGCCACCGACCGCGGCGAACACCAGGACGAGCAGGGCGTAGAGGCAGTACGCGTTGCCGGGCAACTGTTGCCCCAGTGACCACGCGACTTCCTGGTCGTTCCCGTTGGGCACCAACCAGTGCGGGCCGAGGGCGAACACGAGGGAGCCGGTCAACGCCAGCACCTTCGGCACCGTCGAGTTCGACAGGACCAGGAGGGTGAACACGGCGAAGGCGATCCACACCCAGTGGTGCGACCACGAAATGGGGGACACGAGCAGCCCGGCGAACGCGTTGAGCGCCAATGCCCAGGTCGGTGCGCCTGAGGTGAGCGCGCGCCGCATCCCCACGGCGGCCAGTGTGAGCACGAGTACCGAGGCGAGCAGCCACAGCGCGGTTGCGTGCGGCATCCCGTACCGGGCGAGCACGCCCTGGATCGACTGGTTGGCGGCGTAGGCGACCCCGCCGACCCGGTCCGGGTCGAAGATCAGCGCGCTCCAGTAGTGCCAGGAGTCCCGCCAGCTCAACGCGAATCCGATCACCGACATCCCGGCGAAGGACAGCACGCTGACCATCGCGGCCCGGTAATCCTTGCGCAGCAGGAAGAACAGTACGAACACCGCGGGGGTCAGCTTGATCGCGGCGGCGATGCCGATCAGCAGCCCGCGTGGCCACTTCGGCCGCGGGCTCAGGCAGTCCAGCGCGACGAGCCCCATCAGGAGCAGGTTGACCTGGCCGTAACCCAGGGTGCCGCGAATCGGCTCGAACAGCAGCGCGATCGGCCCGAGCAGGAACAGCAGCCTGTTGTCGAACCGGATTCCCAGCGCAGGCAAGGTGATCCGCATCACCGCGGCCAGTGCCCCGAAGGTGGCCAGCGTGAGCAGGAGCCCGGCCACCGGCATCGGCACCAACGCCAGCGGCACGAACAGCGCCGCGGCGATCGGGGGATAGGTGAAACCGAGGGAGACACCCGACTCGGTTGCCGGCAGGTGCCCGTAGAGGTCACCGCCGGACAGCAGCACCCGTGCGCCGATGCGGTACACGTCGAGATCGATGTGGTAGATGAACACGAAGAACACCAGGGCACCCGCGGTGGCCGCGGTTCCGACGAACGGCAGCGCCCGCCAAACAGTTTTCGACACGGGCAACAAGCTAGGAAACGTCGATTACGGCCGGTATAAGCGCCACGCTTATCCGCTCCTTATGGGTCCACAGCCGACACTGTCGGCCATGCGGAGTCATGCCGAATACCTTGCGCTGAAACGCTTTCCCGCACTGGACGGACTGCGGGCCGTCTCCGCGCTGCTCGTGGTGCTCTTCCACAACGAGGGGCCGGACATCCTCCAGGGCTGGCTGGGGGTGCAGGTGTTCTTCGTGCTGTCCGGGTTCCTGATCACCACCCTGCTGCTGCGCGAGCGGGACCGCACCGGTCGGGTGTCGTTGCGGGCCTTCTACATCCGGCGGGCCTTCCGCATCCTGCCGGTGTACTTCCTGATCCTGGGGCTGACCCTGGCCGGCCTGCTCGTCGCCGGCCAGTTCCTGAGCCAGCCGCCCGGTACCGAATTGCCGCAGTACCTGTTGTTCTTCACCGAGTTCGGGCACGGCGGCGCGTACGGCCAGGCCTGGTCACTGGGCATCGAGCAGAAGTTCTACCTGCTCTGGCCGGTGCTCGCCTTCTGCGCCATCGGTGTCGGCCGCAATGCCGCCTTCGGCCTCAGGCTGGGCCTGACGCTCTTGCTCATGGCGCTGTCACTGGCCGCCGTGCCGTTCACGGTGTCCAGCGATCCACGGGGCTGGCCCGTGCACTACTTCTCGATCCTCATGGGCTGCCTGCTGGCGGTCGTCATGCACAACCCCCGTGGCTACGCGCTGCTCCGGCCGCTGGCCCGGCCCTGGGTGGCGGTGGCGTTCGTCGCCGCGCACCTGTGCGTGTCGTTCATCGTGGACTTCCTGGACCACCACAAGGTCCTCGGTGTCCCCGGGTTCGTCGCGGTGGTGCCGCTCTACGCGCTGGCCGTGGCTGTGCTGCTGCCCGCGCTGATCGCCCCCGGTGTGCCGCAGTGGCTACTCTCCCGGCGCCCCATGGTATTCCTCGGCGAACGGTCGTACTCGATCTACCTCGTGCAGTCCATCGCCTCGGGGGTGGTCATCGTGTTGCTGCCGTGGGCCACCGGGATGGCCAAGGCCGTACCGGCCGTGCTGGTCGCCGTGCTGGTGGCGCACTTCTGCTACCGGTGGGTCGAACTGCCCATGATCAAGCGGGGGCAGCGGATCGTCCGCCGCGCGGGGCGCGCCTTCCCCGAGGAGGCACCGGCCGTGTCCTGAGTGGCCCGTCGGGCACCCTCATGACGCCGAACCCTTGCGGCAGTACTCGGTGATCTCGTCGCCGACCATGCGCGGCGACACCTCCAGCCAGTTGGCGAAGGCCGCACGCTGCTTGCTCTTCGGCGGGACCGCAGGTGGTTGTTCGTTGGCATCGAAGTGTGTCCCGTTGCCACATAACCGCAGGTCGAAGATCCCCGCGCTCGACCCGACCGTATGGGGCACCGCAGGCAGGCATTCCGCAGTGGTTCCGCATCGGCGTCAACGAAGGCGGCATCAAGGTCTCCACGGTGACCACCAGCCTGGGCACGCTCGGCGACACGATCTGGGAAGCCCGCACCGACCTCGCCCGCGCACACCGGGGCGCTACCCAACGGGCCCACGAACTGAAGAAGGGATCGTCGGTGCCGAACCGGTGTCCGTCGGGCGCATTCACCGACTGTCCAGTCTTGCCTGGTGGACAGGAACTTCTTCGCGCCACTGGTCAACGACTCCGGGCAGCAGACGGTGCAGTCGTTTGATCGCCTGGGGTTCGGGCATGGCCCAGCTCGTCGCGGCGATTGAGCGACATCAGTGAGGATCGGTGGACCCAACTCAATCGGCTGGCGAGGTGGTTGAGTTGTTGGTTAGCCAGGCTAGGACTTGTTCCGACAGCTCCAACTGGGGGCGATGGGCGTCCGGGCGTTGCTCGGCCAGCCGCCGAAGGATCTCGGCCGCCTCGGTGACTGCCACCAGCGCCTCCTCCCGCCGCCCCGACTCGCCGAGTTGGATCGCGAGGTTGTTCAGGCTGGTCGCGAGGTTGGGCAGGAAGGCGTCCGGGCGCTGCTGGGCCAACTGCCGATATACCTGCACCGCTTCGGTGACTGCCGCCAGCGCTTCCTCCCGCCGACCCGCTTCACCGAGCCGGATTGCGAGGTTGTTCAGGCTCATGGCGAGGTCGGGCAGGAACACTTCCGGGCGCTGCTGGGCCAGCCGCTGACGGATCTCGACTGCTTCGATGATCGCCGCCAGCCCCTCCTCCTGCCGCCCCAACTCACCCAACCGGATCGCGAGGTTGTTCAGGCTGGTCGCGAGGTCGGGTAGGAATGCTTCCAGGCGCTGCTGGGCCAGCCGCTGACGGATCTCGACCGCCTCAGTGATCGCCGCCAGCGCTTCCTCCCGCCGACCCGCTTCACCGAGCCGGATTGCGAGGTTGTTCAGGCTCATGGCGAGGTCGGGCAGGAACACCTCCGGGCGCTGCTGGGCCAGCCGCTGACGGATCTCGACTGCTTCGATGATCGCCGCCAGCCCCTCCTCCCACCGACCCAAATCACCGAGCCGGTTGGAGAGGTTGTTCAGGCCGGTAGCCAATCGGGAGTCGTCGAGGCTGGGGTCCTCGGTGATTGCCTGCCGGTGGCGTTGGACCAGCACGATGCTGATCTCGGCCGCGGCCGAAGCCAACACCTGACTCCGCTCCGGAAACCCATCGATCAGGCGCTCCAACACCGACGTGGCGATCGCGCTATCGGCCGTGACGCGTTCGATCGCACGCAGGAGCGGCGCCGGGGTCTCGACCTGGGTGGCCACCGCCGCAGCCGTCGGCAGCAGTGTGTCGGTGTTGCGCAGACACCACTCGGTCACCCGCTCACCCACCCCGACGCCCAGCGCTGCGTGTGCCGCCGCCCGCGTACACACCGTCACCACCCGCTCGGCCTCGTCCTCCCGGATCTGGCCGAGAAGGGCGTCGATCACACAGGGCCGGGTGGTGTCCAGGATGAGCCGACCGATCAGGCGTTCGGCCACCCGGTCCGGGACCAGACCCTCGAACACCCCGTCCGCACCCGGCGGGTAGAGCTGGGTCAGCCAACTCCGTACCTGGTTGCGGCGCACCAACGGCTGATCGGCCAACTCCGGCACCCGCACCAGTACCCCGTCCACCTGCTCCACGGTGCCCGGCCCAAGCACGACGGTCGCGGCGACGATGTCGGTCAGTGTGTCCAACCCCAGCGCGGGCAGCAGTGCCTGTGCGGTCGCGGTGGAGCGCCAGTAGCCGCGCTCGTGGTCCAGGACCCGGTCCTCCGGCCCCCGCCCACCACCGGTCAACGGCACCGCGGCGTGCGTGGTGGGTGCGGTGTCGAGCAGGTCGGCCAACGCGGTCATCTGCACCGCCAACACCGTCGATGCCTGCTCCACCCGCTGGCCCGGTTTCCCGGCCAGCTCGGCGGCGATGGCTGGCCAGTCCAAGTGAGTAAGGCCGGGGATCTGTCCCACGGCCTCGGCCAGGGCGGTCACCGCCACCTGATAGGCCGCCGCCCGCTGCGCGGCTGACGGGTCCAACTGTGTCAACCGGTGCACATGGCTGGCGTCGACGAAGTCCCTGGCAGCATCACCGGTCGCGGTCAGTTCCTCCCACCAGCCGCTGGCGGTGCGGGCCAGCAGCAGCACCTTCACCGCCGCATCCCCCTGACGGCGTGCCAGGACATCCGCGAGCGCGGTGAGCTGTGCCGTGCGGCTCTCCGCGTAGTCGACCACGACCACGACCGGGGCCACCGTGTGCGCCAGCACCGCCAACTCCTGGGCCTGGGTGTCCGGGCGAAGCCACAGCACCGCCCACCCCAGCCCGGTGAGTTGCTCGGTGAACTCCAGGGCCAGGCGGGTCTTGCCCTGCCCACCCGCACCGTGTAGCAGCACGACCCCCAGCCCCGCCAGCGTGGCCCACGTGTGCAGTTCAGTCAGGACGTCCTCGCGGCCGTGAAAGGGCACCACCGCCCGCCGCGCGGCCAACAACCCCGCGGGCGAGGCCACCGCCCGCTCTGCCCGACCGGGCAGGGGGCCGGCGGCCAGGGGCTGGAGTTCGACGGCCTCGCACCGCACCCCCGCGGGCCCCAGGTATGCCGAGACCGCGGCGACGAACGCGGGATCGGCCAGCAGCACGTAGGCGGGGACCGCCTCCAGGACCGCGTGGCCGCGACCGGCCGGGTCGGTCGCGATGACCCCGGTGAGCAGGCCATGGCAGAACATCGCCGCCCCGGACATCCCACCCCAGGGCGAGCGCCCCTCGACCGTGGGCACTGGAGGAGCACCGTCGAGGTTCATCACGTACCGATCGCTGACCATCCGGTCACCGGGGTTCAGCACCCCCGTCGGTTGGAGCACCTCGACCGGTCGCCCACCACGCTGCACCACGTCCGGCACGCCCCAGGACTCACAGGCGATTCCCGGACGATGGGTGACCGACCGGCCCCACACCACCGGCCCCACTCGCGGGGGCTGCCAGCCCGGATCATCGATCCGGACCAGCGCCGCGTCATCGCGCCCGTGGGGAGTGCCGCACCAGATCACGTCACCGGTGAACCGACCTTCCCGCGCCGGCCGGAACACCCGCACCCCACCATCGGCGGCGACCACGTGCGCCGAGGTCAACACCAGATCCGGGCCCAGCAGGTAGCCCGAACCCGCGCCACCGGCACCGGTGACCGCGACGACCCGTTCCCACTCCACAACAACCCCCGAACCCGCGCACTCGCGCGGTGGACACGATCAGCGGCCGATGTGCCCAGATACATCACCAGGGCCATCCAGCCGCCGGTCACCGGCGACCGCGAGGTCACCACCACTGGGCAGACGGGGGGTCAGCTCGATCGAGACCCGGTGCTTGCTGGTCCGGGCCACCCCGGCCTCGGCATCGGCGGTCACCACCCACGCCTTGAACCCGGTCTTGGCCTTCGCGTCAACCTTCAACTCGACGTCGAACTCCAGCTTGATCGTCCCCACCACGAACTCGATGTCCGCCCCCGCGCCCCGTTCGGCGGCTTCCAGCAATTCGTCACGCACCGCCGCGACCGCATCGGCCAACTCGATCTCCATACGACCCCCATCGCCCGACAGGCCAACTCCGCTACGCCTGGCAGGCTAGCGGTCCATGCCCCCCAGGGGCGCGCCGTGCTCGCCGAGGCTGCGGCCGCGGATCTTTTTCGGTCGGCCGTGCAACCTTCTGCCCGGTGGGGCCTGTATAGGAGTGCGGACCAGATGTGAGGGGCGTGTTGCGATGGTGGATCGGCAGGCTTTCACCCAGCTTGCCCGGGAGCGCGCGCCTGCCTGGCGTCGGCTGGCGTTCCTGATGTGCGGGGACTGGAGCAGGGCCGAGGACATCGTGCAGGTGGCGTTGGTGCGGTTGTTCCAGCAGTGGCACCGGATCGACCCCGAGGGTGTCGAGGCGTACACGCACAAGATCATCTCCCGGCTCGCCGTCGACGAGGCGCGACGCGCATACCGCACGGCCGAGGTGCAGATCCCCCCTCCAGACTTGGCCGGGGCACCAATGACGACCGAGGACACCCTCGACGTCCGGGCCGCGCTACGGCGGGTCCCACCGCGGCAGCGCGCGGTGCTGGTGTTGCGGTTCTACAGCGACCTGACCGTCGCGCAGACCGCGAAGGCGCTCGGGGTGAGCGAGGGGACGGTGAAGTCCCAGGCGCTGCGCGGACTACAGGCCCTTCGGTCGTTGCTCACGGTCGATGAGGTCGGGCACGTGTCGAAGCTGGAAGCGAGGTAGCCGGGCATGGAACTGGACAAGCGGGTGTTCGACCGGGCGCTGGGTGGCGATGAGCCGCCGCCGATGCAGCTGGACTTCGACCGGATCGAGGATGCCGCACGTCGCGACACGCGGCGCCGTGTGCTTCCACTGGTCGGTGCCGGGGCCGCGGTGACGGTGGTGCTGGCTGGAGCCGTGTTCTTCTCCGTACACGATTCCGGCCCCATGGAGGTGACCCCGGCCGTGCCAGTGGCCGGCTCGGGCACGACGAAGGCGGCGATCCGCACCGAGAGCCCGACGATCCGCGACACGGCCTACTGCTACAAGTCGGCCTCCATCACCAGCACGGAAACCAACCAGCACGTCCCGGCGGGTCTGGCCGCGGCCAGTGGGCGGGGGGACGCGGCTGGGCACATCCTGGAGATGTGCGGCATCGGCTGGAAGGAGAACGCCTACGCGTGGCAGCCACTCAAACCACCCGGCCAGGTGTACGACGTTCCGCCGCTGGTGGCGTGTGTTCTCAACTCCAGCGCGGTGCAGGCGCAAAGCGGTGCCGTCGGGGTGTTCCCGGGCAATCAGCAGACCTGCGCGGACATGGGGCTGGCGGTGGCTCAACCGTGAGCCTCCGGCGGTGGTGTGCCAGGGCGTGAGGGTGGTTACTTCCTGTAGACCCGCATCGCGACGGCGTTGTCGTTCCAGTGGCCCAGGTAGTTGCACGGCAGGTCGAAGGTGCCTACGACGGAGTCCTCGTCATTGACGACCAGTCCGTTGCAGCTGTTGTAGCCCGTGACTGAGGACACGTTGTGCTCGACCGACCAGGTATTGACGAGGTGATAACCCTGGCTGTCGCACGGGCCGCCGTCCCCGTACCAGGTGTAGATGACGTCCCCGAGGTAGTTGGCATCCTTGTACTCGTTTGCGAGGAGCGTCAGGCCCTGTACCGATCTGGTGGTCGGCAGTGACGCCTTGGCTTTGGCGAGAGCGTCCTCAATGGACACAGGTGAGCATGCCTCGGCGAGCTTCTTGGAGGCGCCGTGCTCGTCGAGCTGCTTGCTCACGATCCCCGCGCAGTGTTGGTCGGCTTGGTCGGCCGGTGCCGCGTGGGCTGACATCGTGAAGCCGGTCATTGCCAGGCCCGTGACAGCGCCGCGGACACCACCGTGCGCAGACGATGGAACATAGTTTCCCCCTAGGTGACAACGGATACCTCGATGATCAGCTTCCTAGGGCCCTTGTCGACGGTCAATCAGCCGTTTGCTTCCGCTGCCCACGGCGAATGCGGCTGTTCGCGGAGGCTGGATGGTGGTGAGGGAATCCTCTTAACTCGTTTGATGTAAGGGCCTCTCACAGCAGCGGGTCGCCCGCGTGCTGCGGTGGAAGGGGCCGCACGGGCACTGCGTTGCAAACTCCCGCTCACTTCTCAGGACGGCAGGGCGAGACTGTCGAGGCTGCCGGACGAGGACGGTTGCTGGCGGCGGGACAGCGCTGGTGTGTCGGCTGAGTGTGCCGTTCACCGCCGCCAGCAAGCGTGTCAGCAGCGCGTCCCACGTGCCGGCGACCGACAGCCGACGGTGCCAGGTCCAGATCGTCTGCCACGGCCCGAACACCGCCGGCACGTCCCGCCAGGCGATCCCGCATCGGTAGCGGTAGATGATGCCCTCCACCATCGACCGTGCATCGGCGAACGGCCTGCCCTGCCGATGCGTCCGCGCCGATTTGTCAGACACGACCCAGCTGTTGGGTCTGTCGGGATTGTGCTGAGACAGGTCGGGCGGTTCGCTCGGCGAGATGCACGCGGGGCCAGCCTGGCCTCGATCTGGACCTCGATGTTCGCCTTGTGGGCAATCAGGTGCCAGATCTCTTCGAACGGCGTCATCAGTGATTGCCCGCTGCCGCTACGGCGGGCCCGCACTGCACCAGTGTGCTCGAAGAACGCATCGGCCAAAGCGGCCAGGCGCCCACGGGCCGCCTGTTGATAGGCGGCCCATGGAAGGCTCGCTGCCCTGTGGCGTTTCTTCGATGGACACCGGCCCGGTCACGCGGAGACGCGCCGGTGGGTCAGGTGGTGATGGTGGCTACGGGGTCGAGGCCGTAGGCGCGGGCGTAGCCGTTCTCGGCGCCGACGAGCAAATCGACGACCTTGAAGTAGCGGTCCCAGAAGGGAGTCTCCCGCAGCGCGTCGATGAGGAGCTGGTAGGCGTGGTGGTCGTCTGCTTCCCAGACCCAGACGTCGGTGACGCGCGCGGAGTAGAACTCGGTGTCGTAGAAGCGTGACCGGACGCCGGTGGTTCTGGCCTTGATCACGGGGAGGACCTGGGTGGTGAAGGCGTCCGCCCGTTCCTGGACGGTCATGGCAAGCCATTCAGGTGTGGTCTTGACGAGCATGAAAGCGGTCACCGTTGCTTCGGCTTCCTCAGCGGGCATGACGGGTCCTTCCTCAGTGGCAGGTGGTCTCGAAGTGTTTGCGGCACAAGCGGATTCCGGTGATGCGTCGGCGGGTGTGGGTCAGGACAGGACGGCGGGCCTGAGGGTTTGGGCGCACCACTGCTCGAAGGTGGTGGGTGAGGCGGTGTCCGCGGTACGGGTGACGCCGATGTCGAGGCCGTTGTCCTTGGCCTGCTTCATGTCGGCGATGCCTTGGACGAACGCTTCGTCGAGGCCGTAGCCGACGAGAGTGGTGCGCAGGTCCTCGATCGACTGGCGCTCGTAGCGGACGGGGCGGCCCAGTTGCTCGGTCATGATGCGGGCCAGGTCGTTGGGAGACAGGTCCTGGGGCCCGAGAACCGGGACGTCCTCAACGCCGGTCCAGGAGCGGTCCAGCAGCAGGCGGGCGGCGACGGCGGCGATATCGGCGACGGCGGCGAGGGGGGCCTTGCGATCGGCGTCGACGACATCGGTGAAGACGCCCTTCTCGCGGATCGAGTCGGCTTCCTCCAGAAGGTTTTCGAAGAAGGAGGGGTTGGCCAGGGCTCGGTAGGCGACGCCGGTTCTCGCGATGAGGTCGTCCATGGCGAGGGAGGCGGTGACGAGTCCGGCGCGGTCGGCGACCGGCGTGCCGCGGCCGAGCGCGGAGACGCCGACGACGTGTCCGACGCCGTGGGCGGCGAGTGCCTTCGCGGCGGGGCGGGTGAAGCTGCTCCAGACGTCCGCCGGGGCCAGCGAGGAGTCCGGGGGGACGAGCCAGAAGACGGCGTCCGCGCCCTCGAAGGCTTGGTCGACGACCTCGGTGTCGCCGTGCGAGCCGATGACTACCTCGACGCGTTCGCGCACCGCGTCAGGCAGCCGGGCGGGGTCGCGTGCGATCACCCGCAGTTCCTCGTCGTGGGTGGGGGCGGCCTCCAGCAGCAGGGGCAGCAGGTGGCGGCCGATGTTCCCCGTGGGAGCGGTGATGACGATCATGAAAACCTCGTGGGTCGTGCCGGTCGGTACGCCTCACATGCTGCTGAGAACCACCGCAATGCCACAATAGGAACTTCAGCATGTAATCATTGCCTGAAATGGAATTACACTGGTGAACAGCCCTGATCCGGTCATTGACGCCAACCTCGCCGTCGCGCTCGACGCCCTGCTGGCTGAGCAGAGCGTTACGCGCGCCGCCGCCCGCCTGCACACCTCCCCGGCAGCCATGAGCCGCACCCTCGCCCGCCTGCGCCGCATCCTCCAGGACCCTCTGCTGGTCCGGGCAGGGCAGACCATGGTCCCCACTCCACGCGCCCACGCCCTGCGCGACGAGGCCGCTGCCGTGGTGCGCAGCCTGGGAGCACTGCTCGCCCCCGCCACCGTTGTCGACCCCGCCACCCTGCACAGCACCTTCACTCTCCAGGCCGCCGACCTGGTCGGGGCAGCACTGGCCGCTGGCCTGCTGCAACTGACTCGGCGAGAGGCGCCAGGGATCTCATTGCGGTTCCGGGCCGAGGAGTTGGAGGCTGGGTCGGCCCTCCGCGACGGTCGGATCGACCTGGAGATCGGCTCCATCGACCACGTCGATCCCGAGACCCAGGTCGAAAAGCTGCTCACCCTGCGGATGGTGGCGGCCGTCCGACCCGGTCACCACCTGACCGAGGAGCCCGTGACCCCAGCCCGGCTCGCTGCCGCCGACCATGTCGCGGTCAGCCGCCGCGGCCGGTTCACCGGTCCTCTCGACACCGCCCTGGCCGAGCACGACCTCCGCCGGCGGGTGGCCGTTGTCCTCCCCAGCCATCTGGCCGCGATGGCCCTTGCCGCCCGTAGCGACCTCGTCTGTCTGGTCCCCGCAGCACTCTCCGACGCGACCTCCTCGCCCCTCACCGCCGACGCCACCGCCCTCGGCCTGCACCTGCTCGATATCCCCCTGCCTCTGCCGCCGCTGGCCATCGGCATGGCCTGGCATCCCCGCCAGTCCGCCGACGGCGCCCACCGCTGGCTCCGCGACGCCGTCCGCCGGACACTTCGCGCACCTGGAAGCTCGACTGCATGACGTGTCTGACACTCCCGGCTGCAGGACGGTCGCGGTTGGCCAGGGCGGCACGCCAGACGCAGCGGGCCGAGTGACGCCGATGCGCGCCCGAGTAGTCGCACCGCACCCAGCTCGGTGGTGGTGACGTTCGCCAACGACGGCCCCAGTGGTCAGCCGGTCGGCGACCAGAAGTGCATCATCGACCAAAGGGTGCGTTCATGATCAGCTGGGTTGCGGTGCGTTGACGCCGCTCCTCTTTTGCTCCTGCCCCTGCTGCGGTGTGCGCTCGTGCCCCTGTCGCGCCTCGCGCTTGGAACCTGATCAACGAGTACGAGGAGGCGGCCCTGAAGCCGCTGGTCAGCGCTGGTGGCCGACTTGTGGCACCCCATCGGAACTGAAGGGGTGTCGTCCCCGCTGGTCTGCCCCTGGCTCCTCGGGCCTCTTCGCCCCCTACAAGCCGCCTCTTCCGTTGCGGCGTTGCGGAACCCATCATCAGGGGCGCCCAGGGCACCGGGTTTGGTTACGAGAAGGGCGACTCAGCGGTCGAGCGCGACGACGATGCCGCCGACACCTGCCGGGTTGTCGACGACGGCCGGAACTTCGTGCCAGGTGTAGCACGCGGGTTCCTAAACGACCACTGCTGGTTTCGTCCGGACACATGGCTTGGCCGCCCTGCTTGAAACGGGCGACCAAGCCACTTGGATCAATCACCCGTCCAGGCAGGTGTGCTGCCGCTGGGTCGCACATGCTGCTGAGGCCCGCCGGAAGACCCGCAGGGGCGTGTTGACGCCAGCGTCAGTGAGTCGCCACCGGTGCGGCGAAACTCGGAGTACACCAGAGGAAGAGAGCCTTGCTCGATTAGATCCTCACCGAGCGAACCCAGTACTGCGAGTAACCGAGCGAGATCATGTGTCACGCGAACCCTCCGCCCCGTAGCAATCAGTGGGTGCCGCACCACGGTCGTGGTGTCGGCGCCACGGCCCGACCGATCCCCTCCGCCAGTCGGGCCGCCGCAGGGACCACGATGCGCCGACACCCCTGACCGCACCTTGGCGAGAACCTTGATTCGGCACGTCAGAACCGCTGCGCCCACGACCAGGGGCCTGGGACACACAGGAGTTCATGACACCTAGGGAGCCGCGTATGGCGGTGGAGTTCCGATTGCTCGGCCCGGTGACGGCCTCCAACGGCGGTCGCCCCGTCGAGCTTGGTCCCGCGCAGCAGCGGTGCGTGCTGGTCACGCTGCTGGTGCAGGCCAATCACCTCATGCCGGTCGAGCAGCTGGTGGACCGGGTATGGGCACACGACCCGCCCCAACGCCACCGCGAAGTGCTCTACACCTACCTGTCCCGCCTCCGGAAAAGTCTTGCCACCACCGGCGTGACGATCACCCGCCGATCCGGTGGCTACCTGCTGAGCGTCGACGAGACGGCGGTGGACCTGCACCGCTTCCGCGACTTGGTCGCCCAAGCCCGAGCAAGCCACGACGACCAGCACGCCCTGACCTTGTTCGAGCAGGCCCTCGGCCTGTGGCAGGCAGAGGCCTTCGCCGACCTGGACACCCCTTGGCTGGCCGACCTCCGGACGAGCCTGGATGCCGAGCGGCGGGCCGCCGAACTCGACCACGCCGACGCGGCACTGCGCTGCGGCCGGCACGCCGAAATGCTGCCCACTCTGTCCACCCGCGCCGCGCAACACCCACTGGATGAACGCATTGCCGGTCAACTGATGCTCGCCCTGTACCGCAGTGGCCGCCAGGCCGACGCCCTGCGGCACTACCACCACAGCCGCCAGCGGTTGGCCGAGGAACTGGGCACGGATCCCAGCGCGCCGCTGCAGAGCCTGTACCAGGAGATCCTGACCGCCGACCCGCACCTGGCCAGTCCAACACACAGTACGGCCAGCCACCGCCGGCCGCCGGTGCCACACCAGCTGCTGGCACCACCCCGATGGTTCACCGGCCGGACCGACGAACTCGCCGCACTCACCCAGGCCCTGGACGCCGGCTCAGAGTCGGGTGCGACGGTGGTGATCTCCGCGATCGGTGGGGTGGGCGGGATCGGCAAGACCTGGCTGGCCCTGCACTGGGCACATCAGCATCTCGGCCTGTTCCCCGACGGGCAGTTGTATGTGAACCTGCGCGGCTTCGACCCCACCGGGCAGCCGATGTCGGCGGCGACCGTGGTGCGCGGTTTCCTGGACGCGCTTGGCGTCGCCCCGGACGCGATCCCGGTCGACCTGGATGCGCAGGCCGCGTTGTATCGCAGCCTGGTCGCCGGCAAACAGATGCTGATCCTGCTGGACAACGCCGCCGACGCCACCCAGGTCGCCCCGCTGCTGCCCGGCAGCCCCACCTGCACGGTGGTGGTCACCAGCCGCGACCGGCTGACCGGGCTGCTCTCCGCCTACGGCGCTCACCCACTGGCCCTGGACGTCCTCGACAAGCCGACGGCCCGCGACCTGCTCGCGCACCGTCTCGGCGCCGATCGGCTGGCCGCTGAGCCGAAGGCCGTCGCACAGCTGCTGGCCTGCTGCGCCGGGTTGCCGTTGGCGTTGAGCATCCTCGCCGGCCGCGCCCAGGCCCACCCCGACTTTCCGCTCGCCGGGCTGGCCGCCGAGTTATGTGATGCCAGTACCCGGCTCAGTGCCCTGGACGAGGACACGCCGGCGGCCAGTCTGCCCGCGGTGCTGTCCTGGTCCTACCACGCCCTCACCACGGAGCAGGCGCGGGTCTTCGGGCTGCTGGGCATTGCCCCTGGCCCGGACATCAGCCTGTCCGCCGCCGCCAGCCTGACCGCCCTGCCCACCAGCCAGGCCAGGGCGCTGCTGCGGGCCTTGGAGCGGGTCTCTCTCATCCAGCAGCAGGTTCCGGGCCGCTACCGGATGCACGACCTGGTCGGCCTGTATGCCGCCGACCAAGCCCGCCACGACCAGCCCGAGGCCGACCGGGAGGCGGCGCTGCGACGGGTCCTCGACTTCTACACCCACACCGCCCACACCGCCGACGGCCGCCTGAACCCCCACCGACTGGACATCCGGCTCGACCCGCCCGCACCCGGCACCCACCCCCAACCGCTGCCCGACGCCCCAGCGGCGCTGGCCTGGTTCGATGTCGAACACGCCAGCCTGCTGGCGGCCCAGCACGCCGCCACCACCCGCCGCTGGCATCACACCACGTGGCAACTGGCCTCAAGCCTGAGCACCTTCCACCGCCGGCGGGGACACCGCCACCACGAGCTTGCCGTGTGGCGGGCCGCGCTCGACGCCGCCGAACATCTGCCCAACCCCATCACCCGCGCCCTCGCCCACCGTTACCTGGGCCGCGCCTACGCCGTCTTGGGCCGCCACGAGGAGGCGATCGGGCACCTGCACCAGGCCCTCGATCTGGCCGAACACCATCACGACCCCGCCGAACAAGCCCATACCCACCGAGGACTCGCGCTGGCCTGGGAGCGGCGGGGGGACGACCGGCGGGCCCTGGAGCACTCCACCCGGGCCTTGGACCTCTTCCGCACGCTCGACCAGCCGGTTTGGGAAGCCCTAGAGCTCAACGCGGTGGGCTGGTACGCCGCCCGGCTGGGTGACTACGACACCGCTGGCGCCCACTGCCTGGCCGCCCTCACCGTGCATCGACACCACCACAATCTCAACGGCGAGGCGAGCACTCTGGACAGCCTGGGCTACATCGACCACCACACCGGTCACCACCATCAGGCCATCACCCACTACCGGCAGGCCCTTGCGCTGTTCCGCAGCCTCAGCCATACCGCCGACACTGCCGACACTCTCGACAACCTGGGGTACCCCCATGCTGCTCTCGGCCAGCAGGGGCAGGCACGCACAGTGTGGCGGGAAGCGCTGGAGCTGTACCGGCAGCAGGGACGCGACGCCGACACCGAACGGGTGCAGCGGCAACTCGACGCCCTCGACCACGAGTAGCTGCCCTCTAGGCATCCATCCCGCGGTGGCGTTGGGGCGGGTCGTGTGCCCATACCCGGTCCACCAGCTGCTCGACCGGCATGAGGTGATTGGCCTGCACCAGCAGCGTGACCAGCACGCACCGCTGCTGAGCGGGACCAAGCTCGACGGGGCGACCTCGGACCCTCGCATTCCCGGCAAGGATCCCCGGAGCTCACCGCACGGCCACGCTGGGGCGGTGGACAACGAGTCCAACGAGCTCAGGCTGGGGATCATCGACCTGGAGAACGTCGTCGGCCCCGGCCGCCACCGCGAGAAACTGCTGCGCGCCCGGGTGACCACGCTGCTGGCCGCCCTCGGCGAGGTCCATCACGTCGTCGCCGGCTACTCCGCCCTGGATGGCCAGCCGGACCCGCAGGCCTCGGTGCTGGCCGAACTCGGGGTCGCCCCACTTGCGGGTGCGCCCGGGCCCCGATGCCGCCGATGGCGTTGTGCGTGCCGGTTATCCCATCCGCGCAGGTCGAGAAGCATCGGCGGGGGATCGCTGGACGTTGGGCATGATCGCGTCTCGGGCTGGAGAACGCGCTGTCGGCGGCATGAGCGGACGACGAGTCGGGGTCTCCGCTGCCCATCTGGTCCAAGAGCTTGTCCGCACTGGGCGCCCATGGGCAGGGGGAGCGCGGTCGCCCGAACCCGTCGCGTTGCTGGATCGCTGACGACCGGCGTCCCGGAAAGATCTTCAAAAAAATCCGGGAGGCGGTGTCGGATCGGGGCAGAGGCGTTCGTAGCAGGGGTGAGGCCGCCCGCAAGGGGGCGGCGCCAAGGTGAAGGAACCGCGATCATGAAGCTGACGACCGTGACTCAGGTCACCATCGATGGAGTGATGCAGGGAAACGGCCACGCGTCGGATGAGGACCGCAGGAACGGATTCGAGCGCGGCGGATGGGCCCGGGGGAAGGGCGACAACGAGACCCACGCGTTCATCAACCAGACCTACCAGCGCGCCGAGGCGTTCCTGTTCGGCCGGAGGACCTACGAGCTGTTCGCCAGCTCATGGGGGACCTTTACGGTCCAGGATGCCCCTGGCTGGGAGTCCGTCCTGGAAGCGTTGAACACACGGCCCAAGTACGTGGCGTCGACCACGCTCACCGATCCGGCGTGGTCGGACACGACCGTCCTGTCCGGAGACGTCGCGGCCGCCGTCCGAGAACTGAAGGCCCGGCCGGGGGGTGAGCTGCAGGTGCACGGCAGTGGCATCCTGACCCGGTGGCTGCTGGACAACGATCTGGTCGACGAGATGACTCTGATCACCGTCCCGGTGGTCGTCGGCCAGGGCGCGCGGTTGTTCCCCGACGCGGGCCCGGATCTTGCGCTCGACCTGGTCGAGTCGCGCGTCGACTCCAAGGGCGTGACGATCCAGGTCTACCGGCCGGCCGGGCGCCCGCAGTATGCGCCAACGGCTTGAAGTCCCTGACCACCGAACCACGCTGTCTTGACACCACAGGAGATGATCTTCAGATGCGGTACCTGGTTTCCGTGATCGATGACAAGAGCAATCCCGGCAGCACGGACAGGCAGCCTGCCATCAGCGCGTTCAACGAACGACTGATCGCCGAGGGCTACTGGGTTTTCGCGGGCGGACTCGCGGACACCGACACGGCCACGGTCATCGACAACCGGGGCGAGCAGGCGGTGTTCAGCGACGGGCCTTTCGTGGAGTCGAAGGAGTACCTCGCCGGCGTCTGGGTGTGGGAGGCCCCCGATCTGGATGTGGCGCTCAAGCTCGCCGCCGAGGCGTCGAAGGTCTGCGACCGGAAGATCGAGGTGCGGCCGTTCCAGTGAACGACGTCGACGTCCGCGAGGCGGTCACCTGGGCCCACCACGAGGAGTGGGCCAGGGTGGTCGCCGCCCTGACCAGGCGCTTCGGTGACCTCGACATCGCCGAGGAAGCGGCGGCCGAGGCGTTTGCGACCGCCGTCGAACGGTGGCCGGCCGACGGTGTACCCCCCAACCCCGGCGCCTGGCTGACCACCACCGCCACCCGCAAGGCCATCGACCGGATCCGACGCGAGAACAAGCGCGACGACAAGCACAAGGAGGCTCAGATGGTGTACGACGACGACCCGCCCGAGCCTGTCGGCGCCATCGACGACGACCGGCTCCGGCTGATCTTCACCTGCTGTCACCCGGCGCTGGCGATGCAGACCCGCCTGGCGCTGACGCTGCGCATGGTCGGCGGTCTGACCGTGCCCGAGATCGCCCGCGCCTACCTGGTGCAGGAGACCGCCATGGAGCGGCGGATCACCCGCGCGAAGGCCAAGATCAAGGCGGCCCGCATCCCGTATCGGGTGCCGTCCGTGGAGGATCTCCCGGCGCGCGTGTCCAGCGTGCTCGCCGTCCTGTTCCTGGTGTTCAACGAGGGCTACCTGGCGACCGGCCCCGACACCGATCCCGTACGTCACGACCTGACCGCCGAGGCGATCCGGCTCACCCGCCTGATCCGCGCCCTCCTACCGGAGGACGGTGAGGTGGCCGGGCTGCTGGCACTGATGCTGCTCATCGAAGCCCGCAGCACCGCCCGGGTTTCGGCCAGCGGCGAATTGGTCCCCCTTGACGAGCAGGACCGTGGGTCCTGGGACGCCGCGCTGATCGCCGAGGGCCACCGGCTGGTGCGCGAGCGCCTCGCCGCTGCCGCCGCCGGGGTCGCTCCGGGCCGCTACCAGATCCTCGCCGCGATCAACGCCGTACACACCTCCGCCCGCGACATACGCGACACCGACTGGTCGCAGGTCCTCGCCCTCTACAACCAGCTCGTCCGCCTCGACCCCTCGCCGGTCATCGCCCTCAACCGGGCCATCGCGGTCGCCGAACTCGATGGCCCGGAGGTGGCACTGGCGGCCGTCGACCGCCTTGAGGACAAGCTGTCCGGCTACCACCCCTACCACGCCACCCGCGCCGACCTGCTACGCCGGCTGGGCCAAAGTCAGCAGTCGCGCGCGGCCTACGACAAAGCCATCCAACTGGCGGGCAACACCGCTGAGACCGCCTACCTGACCCGCCGCCGCGACCAACTGCGGTAGCGCTCACGGATCCCGATCGACACCCTGTGCACAGCGGCGGCCAACCCCGGCGCAATCCGATCGGCCCGACACCAGCATGAGGTCGTCAGCTTCTGACGGTCGGCACTGCACTGTCATCCGGCCGCGGGCGCCTACCGGCGACTGTGCTGGTCTCAGCGGGCGAACTTCTCGATGGCGGCCGGGGTGACAGGGGTGAAGAGGTTGACGAGGTTGCCGTCTGGGTCGCGAAACAGCAGTGAGCGGTTGCCCCAGGGCATCGTGGTGGGTTCGTTGACGAAGTCCTCGACGAAGCCGGTCAGGTTCTGGTGCACGATATCCACGTCGTCGACGAGGAACTCGAGGATGACGCTGCGGTTGTCGGCCGGGTGGGCGGAGCCAGGCGCGAACAGGGGGACGGTGCGGGTGCTGGCGATCGCGAGGGTGGCCGAGGCAGTCCTGAGCTCAGCGAAGTCCTCGTTGGCCCAGCTCGCCCGCACGGCGGTGACGCGCTCGTAGAAGTCCACGAGGCGGGCGTCGTCGCCGGTGATGATGCGGATCGAGACGAAGTCCATGGGTTGTCTCCTGGTGGTCGGGTGCTTGTGACCGCACGCTACGACCGATACTGGACAGAATCCGCCCGGTATCTAGGGGACGACCGAGCAGATCCGCACCCGGCTTCCGGCAGCGTCGCGATCGTGGCAGAGTCGCCGCCCGCGAGTAGCGCGGACGCGGAGACCACGTGCTGGTCCAGTGTGGACCTGCGCACGGAACGGCTCGACTGGCTGCCCGCCGTACTCGCGTCACTGGATCTGCCATTCGTCATCGAGCGACCGGACGAGCTGCGCGACCTCGTCGTGGCACTGGCTGGCCGACTCAAGCATTCAGCCCGGCGACGTCCGTCCCGCGGATGACCGCTATCGGCATAGCCCCCATGCCGGTCAGCCCCGAACGTCTCCGGCGCAGGACCTGGCCTGTTCGGTCGGTCTGCGGGGCAGCGGGGGCTGGTGCCGCGGTAGCAGGACCTGTCGAGCCGTGCCGTGCGTCCCTTCATCGGCGCACCTTCGCGCTTTGTTGATCACACAACCAGTGTCGGATCCCGATGGATGACACCAGATGTCAGCCCTACTTGTCGCAAAGCGCGGAGCGCCGCCCCGACCGTGGCGGTACCGTCGCGGTCGGGGCGGTTGTGCATCTGCTGGCCACCGCCATTGAGGAGGGCCGGGACCTGTCCTCGATGAGCGGCATCAGGGTCGACACCGCCTAAGCAGGTTGCCAGAAGTTGTGTCTGTAACTCGCGTGAGTTGACCTTGCCGTGAACGTGAAGAGCCTCGTCGGGTTGGATTCGGTTACCACACCAGACTCCACCACGACGAGGCCTCCACCAGTATGCGCCCCGCGCATGTCTACGCCGACTTGACCCCTGCCCAGCACCTCGAACTGGTCACCGCGCTGCACGGACCCTGGCGAGTCGCCACCCGCATCGTCATCGTCTTGCTGTCCGCGTCCGGGATGAGCGCGCCCGAGATCGCGGAACTTCTGCACTACGAGCCGGTCACGGTGCGCCGCTGGATCACCCGACACACCCGCGACGGCATCAACGGGCTACCCGACCGACCCCGCAGCGGACGCCCCCGCCTGGGCAGCCCCACGCTCGGACACCGCATCCACACCCTGCTGCACACCCCGAAAGCCTGGACCACCGCACGACTGTGGCGCGCCGCCCGACGCCCCGAAATGAGCCTGCGCACCTTCTACCGGCGACTGCGTGAACACGCCAGCTGGCGGCGTCCCCGGCTGATCGCCAAAGGCGACCCCGACCACGACACGACCTGCGCCACGATCCAGGCCCGCCTCGCCGCACTCCCCACCGGCTCCGTGGTTCTGGCCGAGGACGAAACCCACCTCGACCTGCTGCCGCGGGTCCGATCGTGCTGGATGCCCACCGGCCTGCGTCACCGGATCCTGACTCCCGGCAGCAACATCCGCCGCACCATCCACGGCGCGATCGACCTCACCACCGGCGCCTGGCACCACCACGTCTCCGTCAAGAACGTCTCCGTGGTGTTCTGCTACTTCCTGCAACAGGTACTCGACGCCTACCCCGACGCCCCTGTTGTCGCGGTGATCTGTGACAACGGCGGCACCCATCACAGCGGGATCACTCGCCGCTGGCTGGCCGAACACCCGCGCCTGTTACTGATCGAGGGCGCGAAATACAGCCCGCAGGACAACCCCGTCGAACGCGTCTGGGCCGGCCTCAAGCACCACATCGCCAACACCGCGCCAGCCACGATGGCCGGCCGCGTCCGACAGGCACACGCCTACTTCCGCGACCGGAGCACCGAACAGAACCTGATCACCGCCGCGCCCTGGACCAGCCCCTGGCTACCCGAAGGTTTCGGACAAGACTTTTGGCCACGTGCTTAGCGTCGGCTGTCGGCCTGACGGCCCGGCCTCACTTCAGGTGCCGGGCGAAGAACCGGTTCCCGTCGTCCCCCTCGAACTGCGGGACGCCGGTGTGCCCGCCCATGTTGGCGTGCAGCGTCTTCTCCTTGGAGCCGAAGGCGTCGAACAGGTCCAGGGCCAGCTGCCGATCGTTCCCTTCGTCGTCCCACTGCAGCAGGACCAGCAGCGGAATGGTGACCTGCCGGGCCTCCTCGAACATCGTGCGGGGCACGAAACTCCCGGCGAACAGACCCGCGGCGCAGATGCGCGGCTCGACCACCGCCAGCCGGATGCCGATGGCGATCACCCCTCCCGCGTACCCGACCGGGCCACCGATCTCGGGCAGTGAAAGGAGGGCGTCCAGGGCGGCCCGCCATTCCGGGACCGCCTTGTCGACCAGCGGAAGGACGAGCCGGTCGACGATCTCGTCGTCGACCGGCTCGCCGGCCTCCAGCGCCCGGCGCAGGTCGGCGCGGGCCTGCTCGGCGGCGGCGGAACGGGGCCGGTCACCGCTGCCGGGGAGCTCGATGGTGGCCGCGGCGAAGCCCTCCGCCGCGGAGTGCCGGGCCCGGGCCACCAGTCGGGGGTACATCGTGTGCAGTCCGCCGGGGTGGCCGAGCAGGATCAGCGGGGCCGGTGCGGATGCGGATCCAGGCGTCCACAGGATGCCGGGGATCTCGCCGAGGGTGAACCCGCGCTCAAGGACACCGTCGTCGAGGCGCTGTTCGGAAGTGAATCGCATGGTCGTGCCTTTCGGGAGCGCTCGTGAACGGCGCTCCCGGACGACCTATCGCCCGACCGTGACCCCGGAGGGGAGCACCCATGTCGATACGTTCACGGGTACCACCTCCTCGTTCTCTCGCACGGCCGCCGGAAAAGTAGCAGTGGTCGCCGTGGTCCGCCAACGGGTTTTGCGGAGGCTCCGTGGCCGGATGCCACTCGCCTCAAGGCCAAGGCCGTGTAGTCAAGGGCTTCGGGCCTGTGACGTGATCGCAGCGTGGCGAAATCACACCTCGGTCAGCGGCAGGCGCTGCTGGCCGTCGACCTAGCCGACCTCGAACTGCTCGGCGGGCGCGGCACCGCCGGCACCGGGACTTTGTCCTGGCCTCTCCGGCCTGGTTGTCGAAGGCCCGCCACCTACCTCCGAACACCGCCAGCCAGCAACGGCGACAGCGCGCGTTGAGATTCGTTCCGGCGCAAGTACCTTCACCCGGCGTCGGCGAGGATCTCGGCGATCACGTGGCGGGAGTTGGCTGCCAGTGCTGGGTTCGTGTTCTGGTAGTACGGCAGCTGGATCAGCGAGATTGATAGCGCCCAGCCCCGGCCGCGATGCCAGGCGTCGTCGTCGACTGCCAGTGCCTCGCGGAATGCCCGCCGGGCAGAGGCTGGCAGCAGGTTCCACGCGACGATGAGGTCCACGGTGGAGTCGCCGACGCCGGCAATGTCCCAGTCGATCACGGCGGTGAGGCGGCCGTCGCGGACCAGTAGGTTGCCGGGCGACAGGTCCGCGTGCGTCCAGGCGGGCTGGCCGGACCACGCCGGGATGCGCAGCGCGTCCTGCCACACCGCGGTCACCGCGGCGATGTCGATAAGCCCATCCGACGCGGCAATGGCCGCCTGGTCGACTTGTCCCGCGTGGCCAGCGGCACACCACGGCCCGTGGGCGGTGCGTCGACCGGGCCGACGCACCGCAGCGCAATGATGAACGCGGCTAGGCCCAAAACGACTTTGCCGGAACCCCGCGTAGTTGGTCGCGATGCTCGGCGATGAACGCTTCGATCGAGCGCGGCGAGTTCCCGGTGAGGTCGGTGACCGCCGTCGTGACCTCGGCGAGTGCGCCGGCGGTGACGAGCCGTGCGAGCTCGACGAAGTGCTTCACGTACGACTCCGGCATCCCCTGGCCGACAAGGATCGGTTCGAGCTCGTCGAGGTCAGGCTGAACCAGCCCGATCTCGCGATCCAGAGCAGCCGAAAGAGCCGCCGCCAGCTCCGCCGCAGTCAACGCCCCAGGTCCGGTGAGGTCGTGCGCCCCACCCCGAGGCGCCGACCCGGTGAGCACCGCGAAGGCGCAGTCCGCGACGTCCCGAGCATCGACATGCGCGATCTTTCCGCCGAAGGCCTCGAAAAGATCGCCGTCGGGCGTGAAAATCGTGATCCCGCGAACGAGGTTCTGCATGACGGTGTTCGGCCGCAACACTGTCCCGGCAAGCCCCGAGTCCGCAAGATAGGCCTCGATCTTCGCGTGAGTCCCGAACGGCATCGGCCCACCCGCCCTCGCCCCCACGGCGGACACCTTGACGACATGCTCAACCCCGGCCGCCACCGCAGCGTCGATCGCGGCAAGCTGCTGAGCGATCACCGGTTCCTCATCAGGGTAAGGCCCGGGGGTGTTCAGAAAGAGCTGGCTGACACCCACGAACGCCTCCGGCAGCGTCGCCGGATCGTCGAGGTCGCCGACGACCACCTCCGCACCGGGGATCGTCACGCCCTCCCGACGCACCAGCGCACGAAACGGCACCCCGTCCGCCGTGAGACGGCGCGCCAAGGCGCCACCGATCGTCCCGGTCGCACCCGTAATCAAGATCATCAGCACCCTGCTTTCATCGATAAACGTCGAACATCGATGAATGGTACTTTGTTCGCCGTGCGCCGCCTCAGCCACCCGAACCTCGACGAAGTCACGCTGGTCAAAGCCCTGTCAGCCCTGGGCGACCCTGTCCGCCTCGCAATCGTGCGCATGCTCAGCGACGGCCAGGAACACCAGGGCTCGGAGGTCGACGTGAAGGTCTCCCAGTCGACCTTGAGCCACCACTTCACCACACTCCGTAACGCCGGCGTGGTGTTCATCAGGCCAGAGGGCACCCGCTGCTGGCACTCGCTCCGCCCGGAGTTCGAGCAGCGATTCCCCGGCCTGCTCGCCGCCGTTCTTGACCTAGTGTGAATCCTGATCGGCTGCGCCAGCAGATCCCGAAGCCGGATCGACTCCGTCGTAGGCGACCGCTCCAACGGCAACCCGCCGCGAACCGTGGCTGCCGGTGCTGGCGTGGCGCCCGGCCTGCCGCTGCGGAGCGATCTCAATGAAACTGGAACCGTCTGGCCAGTTGCTCGGGTGACGCGAGGTCGTGCACGGCCGGGCAGGTGCCCGACAGCCACCGGCATGCCGTCCACTGGTACGGATAACCCTCTGCCAGCTCGCCGCACGCGACCGGCGTCGGCACCGCGACCGGCAGGTGCGGCGCTAGCAGCGGCACCCACTTCTGTTCCACGGCAACGTCTTTCGCCGCACTCGTCATGCGGGGCATCCGCACAGCCAAGTCGGACCCCAGCCGGAACATCGCGTTGTCCGTGCCCGACGACACCACCAGCTCGATCGCGGCAGGCCCACCCACTCCGGGAACTGTCCGGCCACCAACCGGCCCACGAGCGCCTCGTCAATGTCTACCTCGTCCGCGTGCATCTTCACGCTGACGACCATCTCCAGGCCGTCAACCGAGATATGGCATAGGAAACAAGAGTTCAGCGTGATCGCAATCAAGGAAATGCCGCAAGTGTGAGACTGATCTTGATGCCATCGCCATGAGGCAAAGGGAAAACCGCAGGCCAATCAAGATCGACATGACACCCACGGTGAGATCCTACGTGTGCCGCGAACGTGGAAGGGAGTTCGGTTGTAGGTAGAGCTTCTGGACACGATGCTACAGACCTTGAATGGCCAGGGTTGGTCATGCTGTTGGCGGCGTGTCCTTCACCTCCGGCACCGCGATCGGGTCTATGCCGGAGTGATGAGGTACGCGGATGGAGGTGGCCTGTCCGAGCAGGGCAGGGCCAAACGCGAGGCAGTCCGGTTACAAGCGGCCGAGTGGTTCGCCCAGGACATGCCGGTCGCCGAGATCGCCCGCCGACTGCGGGTGTCGACTCACGCGGTCTATGTCTGGCGCCGCCGATGGCGAGCTGGTGGCCGCGCCGCTCTGGCATCGCGGGGAGCGGGCGGGGCGAACTGTCGGCTGGATCAGAGACGGCTGGATCGGCTGGCGCAGGCGCTGGAGCAAGGCCCTGTGGCGCACGGCTTCGGTGAGGATCAGAGCTGGACGCTGGCGCGGGTGGCGGACCTGATCGCGCGGATGTTCCATACCCGCTACACCCTGCGCGGGGTGTCGTATCTGTTGCACCGTATGGGGTTCTCTCCGCGGGTGTCGGCGCATCGTGCGGTCGAACGTGACGAGGACGCCGTCACGACGTGGCGGAGGGAGACGTGGCCGGCGGGAAAACGGTAGCGGCGGAGCGTGACGCGTGGCTGTGCTTCGAGGACGAGGCTGGCCAGACACTGCGACCGCCGAAAGCTCACACGTGGGGTCGGTGTGGACAGACGCCGGTGATTCCGGTGTCGGGCAAGGGATCCGGTCGGGTCTCGGTTGCCGGGCTGGTGTGTGTCAGGCCTGGGGACCGTAGCCGGTTGATCTACCGCGTCCTGGTGCACCGCGGGCGTAAGGGTGAGCGGCGGAGCTTTGCCGAGACCGATTACGCCGCGCTGCAGGATGCCGCCCACCAGCGGTTGGGCGGTTCGATCACGGTGATTTGGGACAATCTCAACACTCACGTCAGCGCCGCGATGCGTGCCCTGATCGCCTCGCGGGACTGGCTGCGCGTGATCCGGTTGCCGGCCTACGCCCGGACCTCAACCCGGTCGAGAGCGTCTGGTCGCATCTCAAGCGCAGCTTGGGCAACCTCGCAGTCCAGGGGATCGATGACCTGGCTGCGATCGTGAAGAACCGGCTCAAGCGCATCCAGTACCGACCCGAGTTGACCGACGCGTTCTTCGCCCAGACCGGGCTGGTCCTCGACCCGCCGCCACCGTAATCCCAGACTTTCAAGATCTGTAGGTCACAGCGCAGGGCTTGGCTACGTCCGGCGCCGCCCGGCGGACCTGAACATCACCAGACGGCCCGGACCGCAGCCCGGCGGCATCACACCACGGGCGAGGCGCCGCCGTCCATGTTGATCGCCGTCCCGGCTGTGAAGCCCGCATGATCCGAGCACAGGAAGCAGGCCATGGCGGCGAACTCCTCGGCCTTGCCCATGCGGCCGACCGGGATGTTGGCGCCGGCCTTGGCGACGTAGTCCTCGAATGAGACGTCCGTGCCCTCGGCCCTGTAGCGACACGCGATCTGGTCCGACACGATCTGGCCGACAAGCATGCCGTTGACCAGGATGCCGTGCGGGGCGCCCTCACCGGCGAGGACCTTCATCAGCGCCATGCCGGCCGCGCGCGACACCACCGTGGGGGCACCATTGGCCTGCGGTGTCTTGGCCCCGGTGTTGAGCACGTTGATGATCCGGCCCCATTTGCGTTGCTTCATGCCCGGCCAGACGAGCCGGGTGAGGCGGATCGCCGCGAAAACCTTCAGATCCAGGTCTTCCCGCCAGATGTCATCGGTGATCTGGTCCGACGGCATGGACCGGGTCTGGCCGGCATTGTTGATCAGGATGTCGACGTGCCCGAACGCGCGGACGACCGCTTCATGGGCGTTCTGGATGTCGACGGCCTTGGAAACGTCGCAGCTGAAGGTTTCGACCCGCCCCTGGGCACCGACCGATGCGACAGCCTTGGCTTCGGCCAGCGTGTCGGGATCGCGGGCCAGGATCGCCACATCGGCACCGGAGGCAGCGAATTCCTTGGCCATCGCGAGCCCAAGGCCCTTGCTGCCACCTGTGATGATGGCGCTGCGGCCGTCCAGACGGACTTCCATCGGCTTCCTCTCCTGCTGTGGTGACGGCGTCGTCAACCGTTCTGGGTCACTCCACTGGCGACCAGGTGCCGTGACGCGTCGCAGTGGGCGGCGAGGAGGTCGTCGCCGAAGTCACTCGAATGGCGACGCCAGACGGTGTGGATGTGGTTGGCCTCGTTGAACGTGTTGTTGTACTCGATGAGCAGTTCCGGTCCCTGGATCCGGTAGTAGTGGCCCTCGCCGCGGCGCAGCGAGCCCTCCCATGAGAAGTGCAGGCGTTCCGGGTCGATCTGCGCGAACTCCTCGTAGGCGAGTTCGTGCCGGAGCCGGTCGAGGTAGAAGCGGACGATGTCGACCAGCAGCTCGCCGGCGGGCTTGTCGAGTTGCGCCGGTGTCACGCCGACCGGTTCTGACGGGGTGCTGCGCGGGGAGTTGCCGCTGCGGATGTCGTGTGGCGTGAGGTCCGACACGACGGCGAGACGGCGGGCGGTCGGGCCCATGCGGTCGAGCAGTTCGCGGGCGAGTTCTTCTTCGAGCCGCAACGGTTGGCCGACGACGCGGCCGCGGTAGCTGACGCGGGCCGGGTTCGCGCCGAGGGCGAACGGTGTCGCCGAGACGCGGCCGTCGGCGACGACGACGTTCACCGACAGGTGGTGGCCTTCGATTCGCCATCCCCACGGCTCGTCGCCGTCCGGGGTGCCGAAGAGGATTGTCCAGTAGTCGCCGCTGTGGCGGTCGCGGTGCCCGCCCTCTCGGTGGTCGAGGACGTCTTCCAACGCCATGACCGTTGCGGCCTGCGTGTAGGCGTGAGGGCTGAGCACTGCCGCGAGCATGCCGTGCACGGCCTTGCGCTGGTCGCGCCGGAGATCGCCGAGCACCAGGCCAGGTCGTGTGCCGGGTGCGTATCCCCAGCTGTGCCTGAGATCGTCGTCGGTGACCGCGCGAATCGAGTTCTCGCGTTGGTCAGCGTCCAGCAAACCGATGTACCGGCGCGTGGCGTCGGCGATGTCGTGCAGCATGTTTCGAACTCCCACCCACTTGCTTGCGGAAACTGCATGACGAACTGAACATTGGCCCAACCCGGCAACAGTCGGCGGAATGCGCTTGCCCGAGGTCCGGCGAAGTCGTCACCGGTGTCGAGCTCCGCCACCGGTGACTCAGCTCCCCAGCGCTGACAGGAGGGGTGCCGCCACCTCACGCCGGGCCGCGCGGTAGATGTCCTGGAGCAGGACCAGGGTGTCCAGCCCGGCCCGGTCGTCGGCGATCATCCGGTGCCCGTCCCGCACGGCCGCCACGAAATCCGCGATCTGCCGGCGGTGTGAGATGCCGTAGTAACCGATCCCCGGCGGGGCCTGCTCCACCACCTCCGAGGTGAGCTCCGCCGCCGCCGCACGCAGCTCCTCGTTGCCTTCCGCCACGTGCAGGGTCCCGGGGTGGTCGAGGTCGAACACGACCGTTCCTCCGGTACCTATGATCTCAACACGAGTGCGCCAGGTGATGCTGCTGGCCACGGTGACCTGGTAGGTCACGAGCGCGCCCTGCGGGCCGCGCAGCAGCGCCGCGAGGGTGTCCTCGGTCTCCATGCCGCCACGCGGCGCGGTGTGCCCGGCGGCCGCGCCGACCACCTCGAGCCCACCGGTCAGCCAGCGGGTCACGTCGAGCGCGTGGTAGCCCTGGTTGACCAGTGCCGAGCCGCCCTCACCCCCGTAGGTGCCGCGCCAGTCACTGCCCGCGTAGTACGCGTCGTCCCGCCCGCACTGCAGGCTGACCACGCCCGAGACGAGGCTGCCCAGCAGGCCGGCCCCGATCCAGTCCTGGACGGCGGTGACGACGCGGTCGTAGCGGTGCTGGGAGACGACCGAGAGCACCCGTCCGGCGCGTTCGGCGAGGGACGTCAGTGCCGTGCCGTCCGCGACACTGAGGGCGAGCGGCTTCTCCACGAGCACGTGCTTGCCCGCTTTGAGCGCCGCCGCGACCAGCCCGTGGTGCGTGGCGTGCCCGGTCGCGACGGAGACGCTGTCCACCTCCGGGTCGGCCAGCACCTCGTGCACGTCCGTCGTGACGCGCGGCAGGCCGTGCGTACGAGCCAGCGACTGCGCGGTCGTGAGATCGCGGTCGCAGGCCCAGCGCACCTCCACATTGGGCAGAACGGAGAAGCCATCGACGTGGTTGGGGGCGACACGGCCGCAGCCCACGACGGCATGGACGAGACGCTTCACTTCGAACTCCTGGCATCGCTCGAACCAGTGGGGGAGAACAACCCCGGCGCGCCAGGAGTTCGATCGAGGTGCACCGGGGTCAGCCATTCGTCGTACTTGTGGGTCGCAGCTCGCACGGTGTCGTGGTAGCAGGCCTCGATCGCCTGCGTGACCTCGCCCGCGGTCTTGCCGTCGCCGATCGGGATGCCGTCCACCGAGACGGCGGGCAGCACCTCGGCCGAGGTGCCCATCAGGAAGATCTCGTCGGCGAGGTACAGCTCGGTGCGTTCCACCGACCTGGTCTCCACCTCGAGGCCGAGTTCCTCTTGCGCCAGCTGGATGAGCGTGCGCCGGGTAATGCTGTCCAGTACACCGTCGGACAGGCTTGGTGTGACCAGCCGGCCCCGCTTGACCAGGGCGATGCACGACCCTGACGACTCGGTGACGTGACCGTTGGTGTTGAGGAAGATCGGCCAGTCGGCCCCGCGTGCCGCGGCGTCGATGTTGCCCAGCCGGCCGTTGTGGTAATTGGAGAACACCTTCATCGACGCCGGTGAGGCGCCGTGGTTGAACCGCGGCCATGAGCTGACTGCGAGCGTGCAAGTACGGCCCTGGCCCAGCTTGCTCTCGAACTCCCAGGTCTCGATGGCGATCTCGGCCGGGGTGCCGCGTGGCACCATCTGCTGGCGATGCGTCCCGGCGGCGAAGCCCCACGGGCGGATGTGCAGGTCCTTGCCCGTGGTTTGCCAGGACGCGAGGAGTTCGACCGTCGCGGCGACGAGCGCGTCCGCGTCGAACTCGGGCTCCATCCAGCTCAGGCGCAGCGATTCGAGCAGGCGTTGCATGTGGTCGCGCAACCGGAAGCCGTGCAACGTCTCCCGCGTGCTGCTCCAGTATGAGTGCACGCCTTCGAACGCGGCCGAGACCGAGGCGTGGCCCACTGAGCTGACGTGGATGGTGGCCTCCTCCCACGGCATGAGGACGCCGTTGCGCCAGATCAGCCGCCCGTAGCCAGCAGACATGATGTTCCTTTCCGGAAAGGGTGGGACAGAGAACGGGGATGCCTATGCGCGCAAAGCCGTATTGGCTGGCAGGGGCAGCTGCCGGGGCCGTCGAACGGGGCGTTGATGTGCCTGAGCTGCACGTCGATTGACATCCGCACCCCGCACACGGCCAGCACCCGTTCGCGCAGCTGCTCGGGTCGGCCAGCTTGAGCCATGCAGTGCCGTACAGGACTCGCGTTCTACCAGAGACACCTCGTGCCACGGGCGACGCATCGAAATCATGGTGCTCCCTCGAAGTGAATTGCCAGTACGTGTAGCTCGATTCGCAGCCGACCTGTGGTGATCACGGACGCCGTGGCTCCAACCCAAACACGGCAACCGGCAGCTGTCCAGGTTTTCAAGGCGTCTGCAATGCTTCGTTTAGAAGAGGTGTAGGCGGGCGTTTAGGTGGCATTTACATTACTGGCAACCGGGGGATCTGGGCTGGTAGAAAAATGCCCCACGTTTCTTTCGGGTCCACGGGGCGGTAGAGCCGACCGTTCTCGACCACGGGTGGGCATCTGCCCGGTCGTGATCAGGAGGTGGAGAGATGCCTGAGGCTGGCGGGAAGTTGTTCGGGCGGAATACCGGCTATTCGAACTCAGTCAACCGACTGTGAGGGTCTACCGTGGCATCCTGCCGCTCATTGGCGAAGCTCTCTGCCTTCATGTTCCCGATCTCAAGGAGGCCAACAACAAGACGGTCTCCTCAATACGGTCCGCTGTCGAGTGATGCATTGCGCATCTCAAGAACTGGAAGATTCTTGCCACCGGGTACCGGGGCTGCCTCGCGGAGCTTCCAGTCGCGCTCCGGATCGTCGTGGCGCTTGAGTTCTACCGACTTGGCTGGCAACCCTTCGTGAATAACGCTCTAGGGAGACGGAATTGTCCATTGTAACTTCACTGAATTCCTCCATTGAGGAGCATGTTCACCGTGAGGTGGGCAACGAGCAGCTGTGGGTTTCGCGCAAGTCGTTCTACGAAACGGGCTTCGCGCTCGTGTCGTACCTTCTGCCGGACGACGTGAAAGCCATGGTCTCGGCAGAGGTGAACGAGCTGCTGGCTGAACACTCCGTCCGGCGCGATCTGCACCTCGCGGAGACCAGCAACAGCCCGCGGTACATGCGCAACGTCACCGCTGCCGACATCCGCGCTCACGCGGGCGCGACCGTCGCTCTGTACAACAGCCCCGCCTTCGTCAAGGCGTTGAGCAACGTCGCGGGTGAACAGGTGTTGGAGTGCCCGTACGAGCCCGAGCACTACGTCATCACGCACCTCGAACGGCCTGGTGACACGCATGGCTGGCACTGGGACGACTACAGCTTCGGCGTGATCTTCGTGGTCGACTGCCCGGACGTCGAGTTCGGAGGGTTCGTCCAGACGGTGCCGAACACGGCATGGGACAGGAAGAACCCGCAGGTGTTCAAGCAGCTCGTGAACAACCCTATCTATTCGTACGAGCTGCGGCCCGGTGACATCTACCTGCTGCGTACCGACACCACGTTGCACCGCGTGCACCCCGTTGAGGAAGGCGCCACGCGCACGATCATCAACATGGCTTACGCGGCCGAACGGGATCTGAGCAAGGAAATTTCGCACGAAACCATGGAAGAACTTTTCTGCGTCTAAAAGCCAGACGGCTTTACCCTGCGCTTATCCGGCTCATTCCAACCCCGTTCTCGCGAGGAGTGTTCCTTATGTCGAACGCGGACGAACTGGCCAGGCGGGCCCGACTCCGCGTCGTCGAACTAGCGGCGCGCAAGGCCATCCACTTGGGCCCCGCGCTTTCGCTGATCGACGTGCTGGCCGCGCTCTACACCAGGATCCTGCGTCGCGACCCAGCCCGCCCCGACTGGCCGGAGCGCGATCTGCTCGTCCTCAGCAAGGGCCACGGCGCCTACGGCCTGTACGCCGTGCTCGCCGAACTGGGCGTGCTGACCACGGACCTGAACGAGCTTCCAGGGCACCCGTCGGACGGTATTCCCGGGATCGAGGCGGCCACCGGGGCGCTGGGCCACGGCCTGTCCCTCGCAAGTGGCCTGGCGCTGGGCGCACGGCTCGCGGGCAAGGACCGCCGGGTCTACGTGATCACGGGCGACGGCGAGCTCGACGAGGGCAGCAACTGGGAGGCGGCGCAATTCGCCGCCCACCACCGGCTCGGCAACCTCGTGGCCGTCGTCGACCGCAACCGCTTCCAGCAGGAGGGCGACACAGAAGAGGTCTGCGCCCTGGAACCCCTGGCGGACAAGTGGCGCGCCTTCGGCTGGCGGGTCGGCGAGACCGACGGCCACGACATCACGGCCATCGGTGACGCGCTCAACGCCTTGAGGGCCGGTGACACCCCGGCGGTGCTGATCGCCCACACCACCAAGGGCAAGGGAGTTCCCTTCGCCGAGGGCGATCCCTCCTGGCACATGGGAGAGCTGGATGCCGTCCAACACCGGATCGCCGTCGCGGCGCTGACCACGACGGCGTGAGGAGAGCACCTTGACCACCACATCCATCCCACCGGCGCACACATCCGTTGCGCCGCAAAGCATGCGGGTCGCGCTCGCCCCGGTGCTGGCCGCCGCTGTCGCCGCCGATGCCGGGCTGATCACTCTGGGCGCGGACGGACGGGCCCTGTTCCAGCAGGTCCTCGAGCAGAATCCGCGTGGCTACGTGGACGCGGGCATCGCCGAGGCCAACCTGGTCGGCGTCGCCGCGGGACTTGCTCGCTCCGGCCTGCGCCCGGTGGCCGCCGCCATGGCGCCGTTCCTGGTCCGCCGGGCGTACGAGCAGATCCGCTTGGACGTGTGTGTGCCCGGTCTGCCGGTCGTGCTGCTCGGTGTCGGTGGTGGCCTCGGCTACGGGCCGCTCGGCCCCACCCACCACGCCACGGACGACATCACCCTGATGTCGGCCATGCCCGGCATGAAGGTGTACTGCCCGGCCGACGCCGCCGACGCCGTCTCCGTGATGCGGGCAGTGCTGGCGGACGCTTCGGGACCGGCCTACGTGCGGCTGTCCGCGCGTCCCGATCCCGTGCTGCCGCCCGCCGCTTCCACCGGTGCCCCCCACGCTCCCCGGCTGCTGCGCGACGGCGACGACGTCCTGATCGTCGCCACCGGGCGATGCGTGGCCGAGGCGCTCGACGCCGCGGACGGGCTGGCCGCGGACGGGGTGGCGGCGGCCGTCGCCTCGGTGACCACCCTGCACCCCTTTCCCGCCACCGCGATCCGAGAGCTCGCCGGCCGCCGGCCGCTCGTCGTGACCGCGGCGGAATCCCTGGCGCCCGGCGGTCTCGGTCCGTCCACCGCGGAGGCACTCGGCCGCCGAGGTCCGGCGGTGATCAGCCTGCACACCGACCACCGGTACCCGCCGGTCGCCTCCCACCAGGACCTTCTCCGTTTCTACGGCGTCGACGGCCAGAGCATCCGGTCCGCCGTACTGAGCTACCGCAACCGGAAGACGAGGGAAGCGTGACGATGAGGATCTTCTCCAGCGCCCAGGCCTGCGGCTTCGGACCCGTCTCCAAACTGACCGCCATATCGCCGCTGTTCGAGGGCGCCACGATCGACTTCACGGGTCGCGAGGTCGCGCTGGACTTCGCGCGGCGCCACGCGCACCGCTTCACCACCATCAACGAGGGCGACACCCAGCGGCACGAGGACGTCGCGGCCGGCCTGGCCGAGGCCGACTTCGTGGTCAGCGTGATGGACGCGGAACTCGTGTTCTGGGCGGTGCGCGCCGACGTGCCGGTGCTGTTCTTCGACAGCCTGCTGAGCTTCTGGCTCACCGAGCGCAGCTTTGAGGAACTGGCCGCCCGCGCTCAGCTCGTGCGCTGGTCCGACGACGAGACCGCGCGGTTCGTCTTCGACACGCTGACGCCGCACGAGCGCATCCTGCTGGCCCACCTGCTGGCCACCCGGTCGTACGCGCAGAACTTCCCCGGTGTCGCGGCGCGCATCGACTCCCTGGCCAGGGTGGGCGCGAGCCACATCCAGCTGTGCGGCCCCATCGTGGACCGAGGCGCGCTGGAGGCCGCGTTGTCCGCTCCCGCACCGGACCGCGTTCCCGACCTGCTGATCAACCTGGGTGGCTTCCAGAACTTCTTCCTGGACTACGAGTCCCACAACGCCTATCTCGACCTGCTGCGCCGGTGGGTCGCCGAACTCGCCGCAACGCAGCCCGAGCTGCGCCGCGTCCTGGTGTGCGGCGGTGCGTTCCGCGAATCGGTGACCGAGACCCACGGCGGCGTCGAGATCGAGTACACCATGTTGCCGCACAAGGACTTCCTGCGGCACCTGGCCCACGCCCCGTTGTACGCGGTGCCGCCCAGCCTCACCTCCTTGCAGGAGGCGGTCATCCTGCGCAAGCTCCCGCTGCTGCTGCCCGAACAGCACTACGGGCACGTCACCAACCTGCGGGCCCTGCGCGGTACCGCGATCGGTGACAACGCGGCCAGCCTCATCGACCTCGGCACCCGGTTCGAGGTACCGGAGGACGACCTGGAGGGCACGCGGGCGCTGGACCGGCTCACCCGCGAACTCCTCTCGGACGAGGCCGAGTACCGCTCCTTCGCCGACTACCTGAACAAGCGGCTGGCCGACTACCGGCAGCTGACGAACCAGGAACGTGACGCCGCCGTCGACGAGTTCGGCGGGCTGCTCGGCGGCCCCGCCCTGGCCGACCTACTGGCCCACATCGGTGACCACCTCACTCCCGCCGGGAGGACGTCGTGACCGCCGCAGACCTCGCGGAGCGCACCGTCGACACCGACGAGATCACCCAACTCATGCTGGCCGCCCACCGGGAACGCACCGGGCAGGGCGAGGTGTCGCCGGAGCGCGTGAACACCAGCACCTGGACGCCTGCCAGCGCCCGCAAGGTCCGCCGTCGGACGTTCGTCCGTCTCGACGTCGACGGCGAACCCGTGGCGGTGGCCAAGATCCCGCTGTCGCACAGCGATCCCAAGCTCGCCCACGAGCTCGAGGTCCTGCGCTCCTTCCATCCCCCGTCACCGCTGGGCTGCCCGGCCCCGCTCGACGCGCTGGGCGACGGGTTCACCATGACCTACCTGCCCGGCGTCGACCTGCCCACCGCCGTCACGGGCGTGGACACCCCTGACGGCCTGTGGCAGGTGCTGCGCCCGGCAGTGGACCGCGTCGTCGAACTGCACCGGTCGGGTCCCGCGGTCGCCAGCACGCCCGAGCTCGCGCTGGAGACGGCCGCCCACTACGTCCGCACGCCGGAGTTCGGCGTTCAGCACGCCGACGAGGCGCTGCGCACGGCACTGCTGGCGCCGACCCACGGCGACCTCGGCCCGTGGAACGTCCGCTGCGACCCGCGTGACGGCACGGCCAGGGTGCTGGACTTCGAGGACTACCGCGCCACCGGCATCGCCGCCATGGACCTCGTCAACCTGCTCGTCACGACGGCGCTCGCGGTCTTCCCCGACTACCAGGAGCGCGGCTTCGACTGGCTCTACGACCGGGTCTTCGACGGCGAGCACTGGTTCGGCTCCGTCCTGGCCCGCGGTCTCGACCACTACGGCGCCCACACCGGCCAGCGGCCTGACCGCGTGCTCGACCTGCTGCCGTTCACCTGCCAGTGGCTCATCGAGCGCATCGAGGCCGAGGGCCGCGACACCAGCCGGCTCTTCTACCGCCCCTTCCTCGAGCGCTACCTCGAACGTCGCCCAACGGTCCACTGGAGCAACCATGTCTGACACCAACGCCACGCCGGTCCGGACCGACGCCGTGGTCATCGGCGGTGGCCCCGCGGGACTGTTCGCGGCCCTGACCCTCGTGCGAGCCGGCCGCCGCGTCGCCCTGCTGGAGGCAGGCGGCGACATGCGGGAGAGCCTGTGCTCCCGCCTGGTGGCCCGCATGGACGGCCGCTCCGTGCGGGACGCCGAGAAGTTCCGCCTGCAGTGCCCCCGTTGCACCTGCCTGACGGGACTGGGTGGCGCCGCCTTCCACTTCGACACCAACCTCGGCTACATCTCCTCGCTCACCCGCTCCAAGATCGAGTCGGCGCCGGACGGCACGGTCCGCTCCTACAGCGGGCTGGAGCGTGCCCTCGGTTCGTTCGACCGCGCCCAGGAGCTGATCTCCGAGGCGTACCGGATCCTCTACGAACTGGGCCTGCCGCCCGCCGAGCCCGACGAGGCCGATCACGAGGACTCCTTCGGCTCGATGTTCCAGCACGTCGACACCGCGCTCTCGCAGAGCGTCACCGTGGACGACTCCCTGGTCGTGATCGCGCGCCTCAAGGCAGAGCTGGAGGAGAACGGCGGCCGCGTGCTGCTGTACCACCGGGCCGAGGACGTCGAGCCGCTCACCGGCGGCGGGTTCGAGGTGCGCGCGGCGACTCCCGACGGGCCGGCCGTGTTCCACGCCGACGACGTCGTGGTGGGCGTGGGCAAGCTCGGCCTGCCTTGGGTGCGCGAGCTCATCGGCCGGATCGGCGTGCGCCACCGGCCCAGCAGCCGCGTCGACCTCGGCGTGCGCCTGGAGACTCGGCGGGAGGACCTCGACCACCTGCTGAACGGCTGCCACAACCCGAAGCTGTCCTTCCTCAACGAGGAGGGCCACTCGGTGCGCACGTTCTGCGTCTGCGGGGGCGGACGGGTCATGCAGTACGGCTTCCTGGACGCCGTCGCCCTGGACGGGCAGCACTGCCTCAACCAGCCCACCAGCAAGTCGAACATGGGCGTGCTCACCACCGTCGACCTGCCGGAGGGGACCGACGGCACCGAGCACGCCGCCGCGTTCGCGGCCAGGGTCGCGGCCTACGGCAAGGGACTTCCGGTCGTGTCTACTGTGGACGAGCTGGCGGGGCGGCCCGTGCCGGAAGGCCCGCTGACCACCAGCCTGATCAACTACCACCACGGCGACCTGCGCGAGTGCCTGCCGGCCTCGCTGGTCCGCGACGTGCTGGCGATGGTCGACCGGCTCAACGCCCTGCACCCCGGGATGGTGCCCGGCACGTCCACCGTCGCCGCCCCCGTCGTCGAGCGGCTCTTCCCCGACCTCGACCTCTCCGACGACCTGGAGTCGTCCATCCCCGGCCTGTACTTCGTCGGCGACAGCTCCTCGAAGATCATCGGCATCACCTACGGCGCCGCGACCGGCATGGCGGCGGCCCGGTCCGTGCTGCGCCGCCGGGCCGGCCTCGCGACCACGGCGGGCGGGGGCCACTGATGATCACCCTTCCGCAGCGCATCCCCGACGGCGGCGAGCCGCGCCTCAGGCACGCCACCGCACCGTTGACCGCGCCGGCGACCACTCTGCTGACCGGCACTGACGTCGAGGTGCGACTGGCCGCCCTGAGCCGGCTGCTGTTGCACCGCTACGGCGCGGGCTGGGCCGTCATCGGGATCTCCGACGACGGCCGGACCGCCGTGCGCCACGACAGCGAAGCCGACCAGGAGACCACCCCGCTGGGCGCGCTCGCCGACGCCGTCCGGCCGTTGCCCGCCGCGTTGCCGGCCGACGGCGAGCCCTATGCCGCCGTGCTGTCCACCCGCACCGAGGCGCCACCGGCCGTGCTCCGCCAGCCCGTCTGGACGCTCAGCGCGGACGGCGAGGCGCTGCACCTGGTGCACGACACCACCGTGCTCGACGCCGGCAGCGCGGACCGGGTCGCGGAGCACCTGGCGCTGTTCGCCCACGAGGTGGCCGAGCACCCGGACAAGCCCGCTGGTGACGTCGACCTGCTGCTGCCAGAGGAGCGCACGCTCCTGCTGAAAGCCTGGAACGCCCCACACACCCCGCACGCCGACGTCACCCTGCACGGCCTCTTCCGCGAGCAGAGCGCCCGCACGCCCGAGGCGGTGGCCCTGCGGCACGGCGACACCGACATCACCTACGGACAGCTGGACGCCGCCTCCGACCGGTTCGCGCACGCCCTGCTCCCGCACATCGGCGCTCCCGGTGACCTCGTGGTGCTGACCGGCGAACGGGACCTCGACCTGTTCACCGCGATCCTCGGCATCTGGAAGGCGGGCGGTGGGTTCGTCTACCTCGACCCGGCCCTGCCCGCGCCGCGAGCCGCGGACGTCCTCGCTCTCGCCGATCCGGTGGCCGTGCTCACCACGGCGAGCGGGCACTCCGCCGTCGGTGACCGGGCCCTGAAGGTCGACGCCCTGCTCGCCCTCGACCAGCCGGCCGGCCCGCCACCGGACACGGCACGGCCGGACACCACGGCGTACGTCCTGTTCACCTCGGGCAGCAGCGGCACGCCCAAGGGAGTGGTGCGCCCGCACCGCATGCACACCTCCCGCATCCGGCTGGAACAGGGCATCTACGCCCTCGGGCCGGCGGACCGGCACCTGCTGAAGTCGCCCATCAGCTTCCGGGAGTTCGTCTGGCCGCTGGCCGGTGGCGGTACCGCGGTGCTGGCCGAGCCCGGTCGCGACCGGGACGACCGCTACCTCGCCCAGCTCATCCACGACGAGCGCATCACCACCGTCAGCTTCGTGCCGTCGATGCTGCGGCTGTTGCTGACCCAGCCGGCGTTCCGCTCGGCGCCCGCGTTGCGGCACGTGTTCGTCGGTGGCGAGGCGCTGGGCCGGGACCTCGAGGACGAACTGCGCTCACTGGGCTTCGAGGTGCACAACACCTACACCCTCAGCGAGGCCGACTACGTCTGCCACCGCACCGCGGCACCGGCCTCGCCCGCGACCGGCGGTCCCGGCACCAACGTCGGCGTCCCGCTCGACATGCGGGTGTACCTCTGCGACCCGGCAGGGCGACTGGTGCCGCCCGGCATCCCGGGCGAGATCCACACCGGCGGTCCCGGGCTGTCCGACGGCTACCTCGGGCGGCCCGATCTGACCGCCGAGCGGTTCCTGCCCAACCGGCACGACCCCGGCCACCCGCCGATCCTGTTCAGGACCGGGGACATCGCCCGGTACCTGCCCGGTGGCGAGCTGGAGTACCTGGGCCGGGCCGACGACCAGGTCAAGGTGCGTGGACAGCGCGTGGAGCCGGCCGAGGTCGAGACCGTGCTGCGAGGCCATCCCGGCGTCGCCAACGCCGCCGTCGTCAGCGCCCCGGATCCCGACCAGGGCGCCGCTCTCGTCGCCTACGTCGTGCCCGAGGGCGAGGAGGTGCCCGTCCAGCGGCTGCGCGAGTACCTGGCCGAGCGGTTGCCGGACTTCATGGTCCCGGCGCGGCTGGCCTCGGTGCCGGCGCTCCCGTTGCTGGGCAGCGGCAAGGTCGACCGCAAGGCGCTGCGGGTCTCCTTCCGCGGCCGTCCCGAGCTCGACGTGCCGTACGTCGAACCGGCGACCGATGGTCAGCGCAGGGCAGCCGAGCTCGTGGCCCGCGCCCTGGGACTGGACCAGGTCGGCGTCGACGACGACTTCTTCGCCCTCGGCGGTGACTCGCTGCGACTGATGTTGCTGCGCGGCGCCCTGGAAGCCGCGACCGGCAGGCAGTTCGCGCTGGCCGAGGTGTTCGCCGCCGGCACCCCGCGCGGCTGCGCCCGTCTGCTGGACGCCGAGGAGCCCGCCCGCACGCCTGCCCGGCGGCCGTCCGACCGCCGCCGGCGCGTCCGCTCGCGGACCGCCACCCACGTCGAAGGAGGTGACCCGAGGTGAACCCGCTCGACCACGAGGACGCCGTCGCGGTCGTCGGCCTGTCCGTGCGGCTGCCCGGCTGTGAGAGCGTGGACCGGTACTGGTCTGTTCTCGACGCCGGTGAGGACGCCATCACCCGGCGGGAGCCGGCCGCGGGTGGCACGTTCGTGCCCGCCTACGGATCGGTGCCGAGCCCCGGTCACTTCGACCCGGGCCGCTTCGGGATCGCTCCGTCCGAGGCCTTGCTGACCGATCCGCAGCAACGACTCCTGCTGGAGGCCGCCGACGAGGCCCTGACCACGGCCAACGTCGACCGGGCACGCACGATGGCCGTCAGCGTCTACGCCGGAGTCGGCCACAGCGACTACGAGCGGTGGGTCGGCAGCGCGCTGGCCGGCCGTCCCGGAGTCGACGCCCAGTCCCTGGAGGTGACCAACCGCGGCGACTACGCCGCCACCCGGATCGCCTACCGGCTCGGCCTCCAGGGGGCCGCCGTCACCGTGCAGTCGGCCTGCTCCACCGCGCTGACCGCCGTTCACCTGGCCGTCCAGGACCTGCTCAGCCACGGCAGCGACCTGGCCGTGGCCGCCGTGTCGTCGGTCCGCGTCCCCGCTCCCGGTGGCTACGACGCCCCGCTCGGTGGCATCGGCTCCCCGGACGGCGTGTGCCGTCCCTTCGACGCGGCCGCCGGCGGGTCCGTCCCCGGTGACGGAGCCGGCGCCGTCGTCCTCAAGCGGCTGGCCGACGCGCTGCGCGACGGCGACGAGATCTGGGCCGTGGTGCGCGGTACCGCCATGAACAACGACGGCTCCGGCAAGTCGGGGTTCGCCGGCGTCGACGCCGCCGCCCAGGTCGAGGTGGTCAGGGCCGCGCTGGACGTGGCCGGGCTCGGCCCTGGGGACATCGACTACGTGGAGGCCCACGGCAGCGGAACCCGCATCGGGGACTCCACCGAGTGGGCCGCGCTGGCCGAGGTGTTCGCCGACGCCGGCCACCCCGTTCACGTCGGGGCGGCCAAGGGCGGCCTCGGACATCTGCGGGAGGCGGCCGGGCTGGCGGGCTTCGCGAAGGCGGTGCTCTCGCTGCGCCACCGGCGCCTCGTCGCCACCCCGCACTTCGAACGGCTGCCGGCCGACCTGGCCGCCCGCTCCGGCCCGCTGCGGCCGCTGGGCGAGGCCCTGGACTGGCCCGCCGTGCCCGGCCGGCCCCGGCGGGCCGGGGTGAGCGCCTTCGGCCTGGGCGGCACGAACTGCCACGTCGTGCTGGAGGAAGCGCCCGCCGCACCGGCGACGCCGCCGTCCGACGACAGCGAGTTGCTGCTGCTCTCGAGCCACCACCCGGACGCCCTGGACACCGACCTGGCCGCCCTGCGCGACCACCTGGGCGAGAACCCCGCGCACGTCGCGGACGCGGCCTGGACGACCCAGACCTCCCGCCACCGCTACCCCCATCGCGCCTACGCGGTGGTGCGTTCCCCGGCAGAGGTGGCCGACGCGTTCGTCAGCGACCGGCTGCGGATCCAGCGCGGTCACACGACCGCCGACGCCCCCGAGGTCGTTTTCGTGCTGCCCGGCATCGGTAGCCACTACCCGGGAATGGGCGCTGAACTGGCTCGCACGGAGTCCCTGTTCGCCCGCAACCTCCGCGAGGTCGTGGCCGTGGCGGACACCCTGACCGACGGCGCCGTGGGCCGGTCGTTCGCCGCCGAGCCGACCCGCCCGGACCGCCAGGGCGACCGCATGGACCTGCGCGCCCTGCTGCGCCGTGGCGGTGACGCCCCCGCGCCCCGTGAACTGCGCGAAGTGCACCTGTCGCTGTTCTGCATGGAACACGCCATGGCCCGCACGCTCATGGACCTCGGCATCCGCCCGGCCGCGTTGCTGGGCCACAGCCTGGGGGAGTGGGTGGCGGCCGTGCTGGCCGGCGTCATCGGGGTGGAAGACGCCATGGCCGCCGTCGCCCGCCGGGCCGACCTGGTCAAGACCGCCGGGCCCGGGGCCATGCTCAGCGTGCTCGCCGCCGCCGAGGAGGTGGAGAAGCACGCGGTGAAGGACACCTGGATCGCGGCCGAGAACGGCCCCGGCCACTGCGTGTTCTCCGGCCGCCCGGAAGCCGTGTCGACGCTGGCCGACCGGCTGCGCGCCGAGGGGTTCACCACGCTGCCCGTGGACGCCGCGCACCCCTTCCACACCCCGCAGCTCGCCGGCGCCGCCGCGATGCTCGGCGAGGACCTGCGCCACGTGGACCTGACGCCGGCCCGCATTCCCATCGCCTCGAGCGTGCTCGGCGCGTGGCTGGACGGGGCGACGCCCGAGCCGGACTACTGGCGCGACCACATGGTCAGCCGGGTGCGCTTCCGCACCGCGACCGAGCTCGTCCTGGCCCGCCACCGCGTCCTGGTCGAGGTGGGTCCCGGCACCGCCCGTCCCTGGATCGCCCAGGCCGACCCGGACGCCGCGTGTGTGCGCACCGTGCGGCAGTCCTACGAGAACGCCGGCGACCGGCAGATCCTGCTGGAGGCGTTGGGCGAACTGTGGACCCACGGCGTCGAAGCCGACTGGCCGCGCCTGCACCAGGGCCCGCGGCGCCGCACCACCCTGCCCCCGCGCGCCCTGCTGCGCCGCCGACATCTGCCCGACACCGAACCGCCGACCGACCCCTGGTCGGCACCGGTCGTGGCACGGCAAGCCGAGACTGTGCCGGATACACCGGCACCGCCGCAGGCGAGTGATGCACCCGGCACGGCGGTCGGGCAGTTCCTGGCCCACCGCTTCCGCATCCTGCTCGGCCTGCGCGAAGTGCACCCCGACGACCACTTCTTCCACCTCGGTGGCGACTCCCTGATGGGGGTGCACCTGATCGCGGGCCTCAAGGAGCTCACCGGAAGAGCCGTGCCCTCCTCCGTCGTCTTCGCCTCCGCGACCCTCGGCGGCATGACGCGCGAGGTGGAGGCCTGGCTCACCGCCACCGAGCACGAACCGGAGCCCACCGACCACGGGAGCCCAGCGCCATGAGCACACCCACGCTCGGAGTGATCGGAGCCGGCGTCATCGGCTCCAGCGTGGCCCACGCCGCCGCGGCGGCGGGTTACGCCGTCACCCTCGTCGACACCGATCCCGCCGCCCTGGAAGCGGCCCGCGCGGCCGTCCGGCGGCACGAGAGGCTGGCCGCGCTGCTCGGCGGCCGGGGACCGCGCCACCTGGACATCCGTCCCACCACCGACCTCGCCGACGTGGCCGACGCAGGCTTCGTCGTGGAGAACACCACCGAGTCCGAGCAGGGCAAGCGCGAGCTGTACCCGTTGCTGGACAAGGTGCTGGCGCCCGGCGTGACCATCGCCGCCAACACCTCCGCCGTCCCCATCGCGCGGCTGGCGGAGTGCCTGACCGACCCCGGACGCGTCGTCGGCGTGCACTTCATGAACCCGGTCGACCGCATCGACATGGTGGAGGTCGTGCGAGCACCGTCCACTTCGGACGCGGCACTGGCCGCGGTCGACGACCTGCTGGGCCGCATGGGCAAGAGGTCCGTCGTCGTCAACGACGCTCCCGGCTTCGTCATCAACCGGATCCTGATGCCGGTGGTCAACCTCGCGGCCGCCGTCGTCGCGGACGGTGTCGCCACACCGAGCGAGGTCGACGAGCTGTTCAAGGGCTGCCTCGGCCACACCTCCGGGCCGCTGCGCACCGCTGACCTGATCGGCGTCGACACGGTCGTGCGCACTCTCGAGGTCCTGCACGAGCACTACGGGACCGACGAGTTCGTCACCCACCCGCACCTGCGCCGGATGGTCGACGAGGGCCGGACCGGGGCCAAGAGCGGCCGCGGCTTCTACTCCTACGACGGGAACTGAACGATGACTGCTCAGAGCACGCCCACGACCGACGAGGTCTCCGCCGTGGTGCGGGAGTTCATCACCCGGCTCAGCGGCCGTCCCGGCATCGAGGACGACCGGCCGCTCATCTCCGGCGGCGTGCTGGACTCGATCGCCGCCGTCCAGATGGTCGACTTCGTCGAGCGCACGTTTCACGTCGAGGTGACCGACGAGGACCTCGAACTGGTCAACTTCGACTCCGTGCGGGGACTGGCCGCCCTGGTCACCCGCAGGGTGGCGGCGGCGTGAGCACCGCAGCGCCGGCAGCGGTCCTCGACGTGCTGCGGGACGAGCAGTTCGCCGACCGCGCCACGGCGTGGGAACGCGCGGGCGCCGTCCCCCGCGAGGACGTCGACGACCTGGCGGGCCACGGCCTGCTCGGCATCACCGTCGGCACCGCGTACAACGGCAGCGACCTCCCGCTGGTGGACGTGGTCGAGGTGCACCGGCGGGTGGCCGCCGCCTCGCCCAGCCTGCACAGCCTGCTCGTGGTCCACGCCATGGTCTGCCACGCCCTGCGCCGCTTCGCCTCCCCGGAGCTTCGCGACAGCTACCTGCCCGAACTGGCCACCGGCCGGGTCATCGCGGCCTTCGCCCTCACCGAGACCGAAGGCGGTGCCGATGCCGGGGCCCTGGCCACCAGGATCGACCGCGACGGCGACACCCTGCGCGTCACCGGCGTGAAGCGCTGGCTGTCGTTCGGCCAGATCGCCGACGCCTACCTCGTCTTCGGACTCACGGGTGGCCTGGACAGCTGCGCGCTCGTGGACGCGGGGACCGGTGTGCGGGTCGAGCCGGAACCCCGCACCGCGGGGCTGCGCGCCGCGCGCCTGGCCCGCGTCACCTTCGACGGGGCGACGGCACCCGCCGGCCGCGCGGTGGGGCGACCGGGCACGGGCATCCCGTTCGTCGCGACGTCCTGCCTCACCCTGGGGCGGCTCTACGTCGCCGCGGGGTCGGCGGGCATCGCGCAGGCCGCGCTCGACCTGGCCGTCGGCCACGCCGCCACCCGCTCCAAGGGCGGCCGGGCGCTGGGGGACCACCAGCTCGTGCGCGGACTGCTCGCCGATGCCGCACTCGCCGCCGAGTCGGCGGCCCACTACCTGCGGGCGGCGACGCGAGAGGTCGAGGACCGCGCGCCGACCGCGGCGGTGACCGCCGCCCGGGCCAAGCTGCTGGCCTCCCGTGCGGCCGGCAGCGTGACCGCCACCGCCTCGCGCCTGCTGGGCGCCGAGGGACAGACCGAAGACCACCCCCTGGCTCGGCTGGTCGCCGCGGCACGCGTGCACGAGGTGATCGAGGGACCGACCGAGGTGCTCCAGGACGTCGTGGCCGCCGCGTTGCTGCGCGATCCCGGCGCCGCGTGGAAAGGACAGCAGTGATGACGCGGGCCACGACGGAGAAGCCCGTCAAATGCGTGGTCTGGGACCTGGACGACACCCTCTGGGACGGCACGCTCCTGGAGGGCGACGAACTCCACGTTCCCGACGCCAACCGCGAGCTCGTGCGCGTCCTCGACGAGCACGGCATCCTCCAGTCCGTCGCCAGCCGCAACGAGCCCGGCCCCGTCGACGACCGGCTCCGCGCGTTCGGGCTCGACGAGTACTTCCTGCACCCGCAGGTCGGCTGGTCGGCCAAGTCCGCGTCGCTGCGGAACCTGGTCCAGGCGCTCAACATCGGCGCCGACAGCGTGCTGTTCGTCGACGACTCGGACTTCGAACGGGCCGAGGTGGCGCGGGAACTGCCCGAGGTCCGGTGCATGACCCGGCGGGAACTGCACGAGCTGGTCGCGGCCGGTCAGGTCCTGCCGCGGCACGTGACCGCCGACGCCGCCCGACGCCGGGAGATGTACCAGGCCGAGGACCGTCGCCGTTCGCACGAGGAGACGTTCGAAGGGCCGAACGAGGAGTTCCTGGCCTCGCTGGAGATGACGCTGCGAGTGCGCCACGCGACCGAGGCCGACCTCGACCGCGCGGCGGAGCTGACCCAGCGCACCCACCAGCTCAACACCACCGGCATCACCTTCGACCAGGAGGAGCTGGCCGCCCTCGTGCGGGACCCCGGCCACCGGGTGCTCGTCGCCGAGCTCGACGACTGCTTCGGCACCTACGGCACCATCGGGCTGGCCGTGCTGTCCACCGGTCCTGAGTGGACGATCCGGCTGCTGCTCATGTCCTGCCGGGTCATGGGCCGCAACGTCGGCACCGCGCTCATCGCGGCGCTGGCTCGCACCGCCGCCGCGCACGGCGCCCGCACCGTCGCCCATTTCCGGCCCACGGACCGCAACCGCCAGATGCTCGTCACCTACCGCTTCGCGGGGTTCGTCGTCGAATCCCGCTCCGAGGACCGCGTCGTCCTCACCCTGCCGGACGACCGGATCCCGGCCGTTCCCGGCTATGTCCGCCTTCTCACCGATGACACCGCCGCCGTGGACAGCGGCACGACTGGAGGAGATCACCCGATGACGGCGTTCACGCAGAGCTGGACCAACACGTTTTCCACCGTCTACGCGAAGGAGTCGCTGGCCAAGCTCTCCTGGTTCAACGCGTCCCCCGGCCTGGAACTGATCAAGCGAGTGATCGACGGCACGCTCAAGCCGGGCCAGCGGCTGATCGACCTCGGCAGCGGCCCCGGCGTCGACGCCGTGTTCCTCTCCGTGCAGGGCCTGGACGTCACCGGCGTCGACCTGTCGCCGGACGCCGTCGCGAGGGCGAGCCGCTGGGCCGAACTGGCCGGCGTCGACGCCGAGTTCATCCAGGGCGACGTGCTCGACGTCCCACTGCCGGACTCGTCGGCCGACGTCGTCACCGATTCCTTCGTGTTCCACAACATGCGCGACGACGCCAGGGCCCGCTACGCCGACGAGGTGCACCGCCTGCTCAAGCCCGGCGGCCTGTTCCTGCTGAACTCGTTCTCCGACAAGATGGTTCCCGGCACCGGACCGCGCCGCATCACGAGCGAGGACATCCTCACGACGTTCACCGCCGACCGCTTCGAGTGCGTGGCGCTGTACGTCTACCGCAACGTTCCCACCCGCGCGAAGCCGGACCAGCTGCACTGGTTCGGCGAGTTCCGGGCCCGCTGATGAGGGTCGTCGTCACCGGAGGAGGCCGGGGGATCGGGCGTGCCGTCGCCCTCGGCTTCGCCGCCCGCGGTGACCAGGTCGCGGTGCTGGCACGTACCGAGTCCCAGGTGAAGTCCGTGGCCGGTGAGATCGAGGAACTCGGGGCCGAGAGCGTGGCCCTGGCAGTCGACGTCGCGGACGAGGCGGCGATGGGCGAGGCCGCGGAGCAGGTGGTCGACAGGTTCGGCGGCCTGGACGTCCTCGTCAACGCCGCCGGCGTCTTCGACCTCGGCCCCACGACCGGGTTCCCGCTCGACTCCGCCCGGACCCTGTTGGACACCAACGTCCTGGGCACCTTCCTGGCCTGCAAGACCTTCGGCAGGCACCTGGTCGAGCAGGGGCACGGCAAGGTCGTCAACTTCTGCTCGTTGTTGTCCTACACCGCTTTCCCGGAACGAGCGCTGTACGCGGCGAGCAAGGGCGGCGTGCTCCAGCTGACCCGCAGCCTGGGCGTGGAGTGGGCGCCGCACAACGTCAACGTCAACGCGGTCGCCCCCGGGATGATCCGCATCGAGACCCCGCACCCGGCCGCGCTCGACGAGGACGCCATCGTCGGGCGCATCCCCTCCGGCCGGCGCGGCCGACCGGCCGACATCGTCGGACCTGTCCTGTTCCTGGCCTCTCCGGAGGCCGACTACATCAACGGCCAGACCCTGGTCGTCGACGGAGGCTGGCTCAGCTATGGATACCTCTGAAAGCTCCCAGTCGATCGGGGTCTTCTGCGGTTTCGCACCGGGACCGTCGGCCCGCTACGCCGAGGTCGCCACCGCGCTCGGCGCCGGCCTGGCCGTCCGCGGTCACCGGCTGGTCTACGGTGCGGGCGGTCTCGGGCTGATGGGCGCGGTGGCACGCGGCGCCTCCGCGGGAGGCGCGCCGATCCTCGGCGTCATCCCCGAGTTCCTGCGCGCCAAGGAGATGGGTGACGACCTGCCGCCCCAGGAGATCGTGCTCACGAGCGACCTCCTGGAACGCAAGCGCGTCATGATCGACCGCTCGGACGCCTTCATCGCGCTGCCCGGCGGCTACGGCACGCTCGACGAGGTGTTCGAGGTGGTGTCCATGGCCGCACTCGGACAGGACGTCGGCCCCATCGTGCTCCTCGACGTGGACGACGACTGGCGGTCCCTGCTCGACTACGTCGACGGGCTGGAGCGACGGGGTTTCGTGCGCGACGCCGGCATCCTGCGCGTGGCCACGACCCCGGAGCAGGCTCTCGACCTGGTCGCGCCGGCCGGTGCCCTCGCCGGGACGGGAGCTCCGCTGAGCGGGCAGGCGGCTCCGTGACCTCCGCGACGCCCCGAGCACCCCTGCCCGGTTACGGGGCCTTCCTGACCGGCTGGGGAGCCACCACATTCGGCAGCGGCCTCATGCTCCCGATCACGGTGACCTACCTGCGGGAGATCCTGCATCTGCCGCTGTCGGGCGTCTCTGTCTACTTCGCCCTGTTCGCGTTGTCGGGCCTGGGAGTGAACCCGCTGGCCATCCGGCTCGGCCGCGCGCACGGACCGGGCACGGCGGTAGCTATGGCCGCGGTCCTCCAGGCCTCGGGCTGGGGCCTGTTCGCCGTGGCGGACTCCATGGCGCTGGTCGTGCCGGCGGCTGCTTTGTCCGGCGCGGGAACGGGCATGTACTACGCGGTACAGACCCCGCTGCTCACTCGTCTCTTCGGCGACGGTGCACTCAGCCGGGTCCTTTCCGGACAGAACCGCACCACGGCGCTGATGATGACCGTGGGGACCCTGCTGAGCGGCCAGGTCGTCCACCGCTTCGGCGTCGACGGCTATACCGCCTGCCTGACCGCCAACGCCCTGAGCTACCTGGTCCACGGCGCCGTCCTGGTCAGCCTCGTGCGCAAGCACGGCGCAGTGCCCGTGGTCCGGCCGCAGGATGCCAGATCGTCACGGCGGGTGCGCGGCACGGCTCTGCGCGATCCGGTGTTCCTGTTCCTGCTCGTGTTCCAGTTCTCCCTGGTCATCTTCGGACTCGGCCAGTTCGACTCGGTCGTGCCGGCGATCCTCGGGAACGCGCAGCTGTCGGTGACGGCGATCAGCATCGTCATCGCCTGCAACACCGGCGGCGTCATCATCTTGCAGGGCGTGGCTCTCCGCGTGGTCGAGCGCATCGGCTACGTCGGGGCGCTGGTCGCCGCGATCGTGTCGTGGACGGCCGCGCTGGCCGTGCTCGGTTGCGCGCTGCTGGCGTCCAGCACACTGCCGAAAGTGGCGCTGGGAGCCGTGTTCGGCGTCCTGTTCGCCGTGGGCGAGTGCCTGATCGCCCCCAGCGTCCAGCCGCTCGTCACCAGGACGGCGCCACCGAACTCGTTGGAGTCCTACGCCGCGGCCACGTCCCTGGCACACGGCCTGGGCACGTTCCTGGCTCCGCTGATCCTCCTGCCGGTCGTCGAGATCGCCGGAGTCGCGGCCTACTTCGTGCTCCAACTCGGCGGTTTCGGCCTGGCCCTGTACGCCCTGCTCTCCTTCCGGCGCCGCACGGCACGGCTTCTGGAAACCACACCCACTTCGCACTGAGGAGTCAGCACATGGAACTTCCGCTGCCGGCGCGCCCGGCCGCGCCGTCCACGCTGTTGCTGGTCGGTTCCGGCTACCAGATCGGCCACGAACACCTGCTGTCCCACCTGGGCACCGCAGCCGACGTGGTCCTGCTGGACGCCGCGGAGCCGACGTGGCAGAAGCCGTGGTTGAAGGACTTCGAGACCTACGACCGCGACGAGAACCCGTTCCCCCTGGAGCAGGCGCGCCGCCTGGCCGAGCGCCACGACGTGCGGGCCGTCATCACCTACAACGAACCGGACGTCCTGCTGGCGGCCCAACTCGCCGAGGCCCTGGGGCTGCCAGGCCTGCCGGTCGAGGCGGCGGAGATCTGCCGGGACAAGAAGCGCCAGCGCGAGGTGCTCGCCGACCTCTCGCCGACCACGTCCGTGCTCGTGCACGAGGTCGAGGAGGGGCTGAAGGTCGCCGCGGAGATCGGCTACCCGCTCATCATCAAGCCGCGAGGGTTGTCCGGCAGTGCCGGCGTCTGCAGGATCGACAGCGCCGACGACTTCACCCGGTACTTCCGGACCGCGGCCGACATCGACAAGAAGGGCATGGTCAGCGACGGGCTGCTCGTCGAGGAGTACCTGGACGGCCTGGAGTTCGACGTCGACGTGTGGAGCAGTGGCGGCAAGGCCGAGGTCCTCTACTGGTGCCCCAAGTCGTTCGATTTCGACCCGCACCCGATCGAGGTGGGCTACGTGTGCGGCGAGGGCGCGCTCGACATCGAGCCGCTCGTCGAGGGCTTTGCCCTGGCCTGCGCCGCCGTGCTGGCCGCCGGGATCGATCGGACGCTGGCCCACGTCGAGGTCAAGATGACGTCCAAGGGACCTCGCATCATCGAGCTCAACGGCCGCCCTGGTGGGGACATGCTGTCCAAGATGGTCCACCTGGCCTTCGGCCTGAGCATGGGTTCGCTGCTGGTGTCCGCTGCCCTCGGCGAGCCGCTGGAGGCGGAGATCGTGCCCGATCGGGCCGCCGGTCTGAAGTTCATCTACCCCGAGCGCCCTCAGTTGTTCGAGGGGCTGGCCGAGGCTCCTGAGCTCCGTGCCCAGCCGTGGGTCCACCAGGTCGGGGAGCTGCGGCCCAGGGGCACGGTGATCGCGCCCCCGCCGATCGACTTCTGGGGTCGGGCCGGCTGGGTGATCGTTTTCGGAGAGCACGCCGACGAAGTCCGCGAGCGGCTGGCCGAGGCGGGCCGCCGGCTCACCGTCGAGGGACCGTTCGTCTGAGCCCGCGGTGCTCCTCGCCACCGCTGGTGGGCGCCCGCGCCTGGGGACGCACTGGAAGGAAGAAGAGGGATGCATGCACAACATCGCGGTATTCGGGGCCGGCTACATCGGCCTGGTCACCGGGGCCTGCCTGGCGCAGCTGGGACACCGGGTCACCGTGCGGGACATCCAGCCGCGGCGCGTCGACGCCCTGCGCCGCGGCGAGGTGCCGATCTATGAGCCGGGCCTGGGGGAGTTGATCGCCGAGAACTGGGAGCGGCTCTGGTTCACCCTCGACGCCCGTGAGGCGCTGCGGGCGGCCGAGGTGGCCTTCATCTGCGTGGACACGCCGCCCACGTCCTCCGGTGACGCCGACCTGTCCCGGATCTGGTCCGTCGTCGAGGACTTGCGAGGAGCACCTCGCCTCACCACCTTGGTCATGAAGTCGACCGTGCCGGTGGGGACCGGCGACCAGGTGCGAAGCGCTCTGGACGCCGCAGGCATGGCACACGTCGGGTACGCGTCCAATCCCGAGTTCACAGCCGAGGGCACGGCTATCCGGGACTTCCTGAAACCGGACCGCATCGTCGTCGGTGCGGCCGACCCGGCGGTGTCCGATCTGGTCGCCGAACTGCACCGGGGCATCGACGGTCCGGTGCAGACAGTGTCGGTAGCTTCCGCGGAAATGGCCAAGGTGGCGTCGAACGCCCTGCTCGCCACCAAGGTCACGTTCATCAACGAGATCGCCGCTGTGTGCGAGGCGACAGGTGCCGACGTCGAGGAAGTGGCGGTGGTCGTCGGCCTGGACCACCGGCTGGGCCCGCACTTCCTGCGGGCCGGCGTCGGCTACGGCGGATCCTGTTTCCCCAAGGACGCTCGAGCGCTGCGAGCGACCGCCTCCAACTGCGGGCTGCCGCTGCCGCTGCTCGGTGCCGTCATCGAGATCAACGACCTCCAGGCGCGGCGGGCCGTCGCGCGGCTGAAGTCCCAGCTCGGCGGTCTGCGTGGACGTCGGGTCGCGCTGCTCGGGCTGACGTTCAAGCCGGACACCGATGACATGCGGCAGGCGCCCAGCGCGGTCATCGCGGCCCGGCTGTTGTCCGAGGGAGCCACGGTCACCGGATGGGATCCGATGGCTCCCCAGCTGACCGACAACCCCTGGGACCTCGTGGAACGCAAGGACAGCGTGCTGGCGGCGGTCGCCGACTGCGACGCCGCTGTGCTCGTCACGGAGTGGCCTGAGCTCAAGGACGTGGACTGGGGCAAGGCCGCCGAGGTGATGGGCGATCCGCTTCTGTTCGACGGGCGCAACCTGCTCGATCCGGCAGAACAGGTACGGCACGGGTTTACGTATATGAGCGTCGGCCGCCTCACCGTCCGACCGGACTAGGCGGTGCGGGGAGCCCATTTGGGCTCCCCGCACGTCTGATGTGCGGACGCCACCGGCGACCGGTGCGAGCTCAGTCGCGAGGCGACGGCGCTCGAGATGGCCCGCTTGGCCCGGCCGACGTCGTCGGACCGCACGATGTCGTGCACCTTCACCAGGTCGCCGCCGGGCTCCAGACCGAGCCTGTCCGAGAACGTCCGACAGGCGTTGCCGAACACCCGTAGCGCCTGGGCACGATGACGAGCCAGGAGAAACGCCAGCATCAGCTGCTGGTGCAGGATCTCGTTGAGCGGATTCTGCGGCAGTTGCTGAGTGAGGAAGCTGATTGCCTCGTGGTACAGGCCTGCGCTGAGCTGTGCCCATGCGGTGAGTTCCACGCATTCGGTGCGCGACTGCCGCAGCCATGAATCGAACGAGCTGAGGATCGGTCCCGAATACACGTCCCCTACCAGGCTGCCCCGGTGCAGGGCGAGCGCGTTGCGCCACGCCCGCGCAGCCCCCTCATGATCACCGTTAGCCATGCTGAGATGGCCGTCGGCCCGATACCGGCCGAACAGCTGCACGTCCAGCTGCTGACCGCGGACAAGCATGGTGTAGCCGGGGAACTGGCTGTCGATGACCCCATTCCCGATCTGGTCCCTCAGCTTGGAGATGTAGACGTAGATGGCATCCCGGGCCCGCCGTGGCGGCTGGTGCCACACCTCGCCGATCAACTCCTCGACGCTGACCACGCGGCCACTCCGGACCAGCAGGGTGGTCAGGATCACTGACAGGTTTCGCGACCGGATCGCGTGGGGGCGACCGTTGACGACGAGGCGGGGTGGACCGAGGATCTCGAAGCGTAGGTCGTGGGTCATGGTTCACGCTCCTCCGGGATTGACGCCTCTCATCAGGCGTGACTAACACAAGGTGTCTCTGTGGCGGTACCGCCTTGTTCAAGCCTGGCAGCCTCGAACCTAATGGTGTCGCCAATCGACGATTGAAGTGTCGAGTGTGGTGACAATGCCGGACGTGTCCAGCTGGTGATTACTGCGACGGCCCACTCCGCGACCAGATCCGCTGATCGTTCTCGTGCCCTGAAGTCCTGTGGTACGTCACGTCCGTATGGGTGCTGTCGCGCAGCACGATGGGCAGCACCGACTCGACCTGGCCGAAACCGAACACGACCAGTACCGCCTGCGGTACCAGCACGCTGCGGAAGAGGCGGTCGAACAACGGTGCCCAGGTGTCGGACACCTTGGCGTAGTCGCCGCAACTGGTTCTCCAGCGGGTGACCAGCTGCCACGCACGTGGCGGATCGAGATCAGGATGAGGCCATACATCAGGGAGGTGGCACCGTTCGTGGCGAAGCAGTACCGGTAACCGGCCGCATCGAACGAGTTGACCAGGTAACCACCGGGAATCGCGCCCCCGGCGATCATTGCGGCGTTGATGCGGTACTGCGCCGCGAGCACCCGACCGAGCCGTGGCTCGCCGAACAGCGACACGAGCAGCGGTGTGAGCACGGCGTAGAACAACCCTGTTCCCGCACCGGACATGGCCGCGGCCAAGAGGCTCAGGGGCCCGGGGGTGGACCGCGGTGAGCGGAAGCACCAGCCCCGAACCGAGCCGGGTCACGGTCCAGCCGAACAGGTACATCCGTAGCAGCGGCCGGTGTGTGTCGACCCCCGTCAGCACGAGAGACCCATGGTCCGCAACAGGAGACCGGCCTTGCGCAATGCCCTGACATCGAGCAGGTTGCGGGTGTCCACGACCGTCGAGCCGCTCATGAGCGCCGCGAACCGCCGCCAGTCAATGGTCCGGAACTGCGGCCACTCCGTGAGCACGACCACCACCTCGGCGCCCTTCGCGACGAGATAGGGATCGTCCACTGTGCACCAGCGCGCCAGGATGTTCGACGGCAGATCAGCGAGCGAGGGATCGTGCAGGGTGAGATCGGCGCCGTGGCCGCGCAGCAGTTCGGCGATGGCCATCGCGGGCGAGTCGCGGAGGTCGGCCGTGCCCGCCTTGAACGTCATGCCCATGATCCCGATCCGGGCTCCGGCCAGCTCTCCGCCGAGTGCGTCGCGCACCTCCTGCACGACCCGCTCGTGCTGCGCGATGTTGGTGTCCAGCGCTGCCTGGATCAGCGGGAAGTCCAATCCGTGCAGGCGGTTCAGCGACAGCAGCGCACGAGCGTCCTTTGGCAGGCAGGCACCGCCCCAGCCGGGCCCCGGTCGCAGACGGGCCTCGCCGATGCGGTTGTCATGGCCCATGCCTCGCACAACGGTGTTCACATCGGCGCCCACCCGCCCGCACAGGTTCGCCAACGAGTTGGCGTACGACAGCTTCACGCTGAGCAACCCGTTGCTGGCGTTGTCCGTCACGAGCACCGGCGCGTCCGCGTGTGCGTACAGTTCGGCCACTGTGTCGGCGTCCACGTCGACGCACGTCACGCGGTGGCCGTCAGCGGCCAGGCACGCGGCGATGGTGAGTCCGACGCACCCGGCTCCGAGGACGAGGATTTCCCGGTGTCGCACGGCGGAGCTCACCTGGTGCCCACCGCGGTGCCGCTCGAGTCCAGCAGCCTCTCCACGAGTTCCACCGCCTCGAGGGGCGAGGAGACCAGGTGGAACAGGTCGGTGCGGCGCACGAAGCCCCTGGCGAGGATGTCGTCGACCATGGCAAACAAGCTCGCCCAGTCGTTCGCGACGTCGACGAGGACCAGCGGACCCACCGGCAGGCCGAGCGCGGCCATCGAGGCCACCTCGAGCACCTCGTCCAGAGTGCCGTAACCGCCGGGTAGTGCTATATAGGCGTCGGAACGCTCGATCATGTTCCGTTTGCGTTCCACCAGATCGTCGGTCAGGACCACCGTCTGCGGCGGCAGGTCGTCACCGATCTCCCTCGAGCGGAGGAAGTGGGGGATCACTCCGGCGACATCGCCCTGGGTGGATACCGCACCTCGCGCGAGCATACCCATGAGACCGATTCCCCCGGCCCCGTACACTAGTTGGTGGCCACGCCTTCCGAGAATTTCTCCCAGCTCGCCCACAGTGCGTGGGTAGCTGGGATCAGGCCCGCTCGAAACGCCGCACAACACGCATATGGAGAAGCTGAAACTGGGCAGGGTCATCACCGAACCATCTTCCAATGGGCGCCGCTATCGCCAATCCAGGCAGGGGTTTCGACTGATTTCGGCAGGTGGTTCACACGCGCTTCTTGAACCGACCGATCCGGTGGACCTGATCAGGCTTCGCCGCTGTCGGAAGATTCCGATACAGTCGCAACTCCTCATGTTGTGGAAGACGAAGGAGTCGGTGACCACGTCAGCGGCGTTGTCGGGCAGTGGCGGATCCAACACGTCACCCTGGACGAACCTCGGCGAGACGCCGGCGAGCCGTGCGAGCATCTGCGCCCGCTCGAGAGCGGCCTCAGAGAGGTCCAGGCCGGCCACGCTCATGCCCTGCGCGGCGAGGAACACCGCGTCGACGCCGGGTCCGCACCCGAGATCGATCACGTCGTCCCCGCGCTTGACCACCCCGTCGATGACGAGCTTGATCAGTTCGACACCGGGTGACGCGGTGAACCAGGTGAGCTGCACGAGCGGCTCGTCCTCGTAGGAAGTCGAGAACTTCTCGACCCAGCTGTCGGTAAACGCCCTCATCCACTCTCCCTGACCTTGCGGTCGTTCTTTCACCAGCTACACGACACGGCAAGTAGTCACGTACGACAAATAGCTCACGGAGCCTGTGAACACAAAAATCCATGGCCGCATCGCTCGACCAGTCACCCCGACAGTCGGCGCCGACAGAAGTCGATGCTTCTGCGGTCCAGGCAATGGCCAGCGAGTGAGGAAAACCGTACTTCCCCCACTTCTTCAACCGTTGACAACAGCAGAGTCCACGCCGCACGGTGAGCGTCGGTAATTCCGTGATCGCTCTCATCAACGATGACTACAACGTGGCATATCCCGCTGGTGGAGGTCAACCCGATACGCCGGGACTGTCGTTACTGCCGCCATAGCTTGCCCCTGAGTACGTTGGCGCTCCGAAACCGTTCGGAGAGCGTCTACCACGGCCCGGACGTCTTCCGGCATCGCCGCCAACATTGCCCCGCACCCTGCGGAGCCTTACGCCGTCCCCGGGTTGCCGGGGAGTTTCGGAATTTCGACGCGGAAGGGCAGTCTTCAGGCGACGTAGGGTCAGCGGACGGGGGACCGCGGCACGCTGCGGCTAGCGTGCCGGAACGTGAGCATCGTTATGCGAACCGCGCTGGTCATCGTCGCGGTGACGCTGGTGGCGGCGGTGCCGCCGGTAGCGTACGCGGCGGGCCAGCCGGTCTTTGGACCGTGTCCACCATCCGCTGGTCCCGGCGCCCGTTGCGGCACCGTGACCGTCCCGGTCGACCGGGGAAACCCTGCCGCCGGAACTATTCCGCTCTGTTTCGAGCTGTGCTCGCATTCCGACGGTTCGAAGTCGGCTGTGAGCACGACCGGCACCTTTGACGATGGCCCAGGCGCTTCGAACCCCCTGTTCGGCGCGTTCTGGGCCTCCCGATTCAGGCCGGCGCTGGTCGATCACGACCTGCTCACCATCGACCACCATGGCACCGGGAGGTCTGGGGCGATCGACTGTCCCGGGCTGCAGCACCTGCAAGGTGACCGGCAGTCGGCCGCCCACCAGTGCGCGGCGCAGCTGGGTGACAAGGCCAACCTGTACGGCTCGGCCACCTGGGCCGGCGATGTGGACGACGTCCGGGCTGCGCTGCACTGGACGACCGACGACATTTTCTACGCGAAGCTGCCGACGGCGATGGTCCGCATCGCCGCCACGGTGTGCGATCGGTCGCCGTCCTGTCACGCCGGTGTGCGCGATCCGGCGAGTGTGTTGACCAAGCTGGTGCACCGGATTCAGGAGGCACCGGTGCGTGGCACCGGCTACGACAGCGACGGCGTACCGCACGACCTCGTGGTCGACGAGCAGGCGCTGCTCGGCATCCTGTACAACAACTACTTCGCCGACCCGACGTTCCTGCAGATCGGCGAGATCTTCGCCGCCGCCAACGTGTTGGACCACGGCGACGCGACGCCGCTGCTGCGGCTGGTGGCGGAGAGCCCGGGCGCCACACACTTCGGCCCTGCCGACGGTGTGCAGTCGGTCGGCTCCGACTACGCGACGTTCTGCACCGACACCATTTCCCGTGGGACGACAACGCTTCAGTGGAGGTGCGGGAGCGGCAGTACCAGGCCGCGCTGCGCGCTGCCCAAGGACGCCAGTGCACCGTTCTCGGTGACGACCTGGGCCGGGCTCATTGCCTCCCAACCGGTCTTGCTCGTACCAGCCGCGGACGCCTGCGCAGACTGGCCGCGGCCGTCGACCCCGCTCCGGCCGTTCCCGAAGGACCAGATGTTCCCGCCCGGTGTGCCGGAGCTCATCCTGTCCGGCGGGTTGGACTACCTTGACAGCCAGGAGGAAGCCCAGCTGACCAAGGTCATCCCGCAGGCCGCGTTCGTCGTCGTGTAGAGCGCCGGGCACGTGGCGAGCTCGTGGAACTCGTGCGCTGAGCGGCGTACAGCGAAGATCGCAGCACCTTGGCCGACTGGAAGCTGGCGATGGTGGCGTGGAACGCTGTCGAGGACGGCGCGTACCGCAGCATCCGGATGACCGGCACGCACGGCCGCGGCCTGCGCGGTGGATCCTCTGTGAAATCTGGCGACCATATCGATTACCAGGCAACCAAGTTCACTGTGGACAGTACCGTCACCGGGCACGCGGTGTTCGACAGGAAGACCAACGCCCTGAACGCGACCGTGACGGTCAACGGCAGCGACACGCTGACCATGACCGCCCCACTGTTCGACGGCGACGCACCGTACGTGAAGGTGACCGGCACCATCGACGGCCGGCCGGTGTCGTTGCTGGCGCCGGCTCGTTAGCGGTAGCTTGGCGTCCAAGAACCACACCCGACGTGAGGCAGGCTCGGATAGCCCTCCCGGTGTTTCCACCATTGGCTTTCTCCGATCCGCCTCCCGCACCCGCCGTGTGCCTCCTCGACGCAACGGGCGCCCGGTGACTCGCCGTGCGGCACCTTCCGGCCGGCCCCGTAACCTGGCCGCCGACAGCGTGGCTCCGTCGGACCAGGCTGACAGGCCCCGGCCCCTGAGAGGAGATCAGAATGGACGACGACGCGAGTTCACCGGCTCTGCCCGAACTGGCCTCCCAACGAGACGGGTTCGGTCTCGACCCGGATGTTCGGCGGCGACGCGACTCCGGCGAGGTCTACCGGGTGCGGTCGCCGCTGGGGCATGAGGCCACCCTCTTCAGCCGCTATGACGACGTCCGGGCGGTGCACGGCGATGCCGAACGGCTGCGGCTCGACGCGATCGGCCCCTCGCCCGGTTTAGCCGCCGAGGGCGTGGACGACGAGCAGATGAAGCGGCGCCGAGCAGGTCGGCTGCTGATGCTGGATCCACCCGAGCACACCCGCCTGCGGCGTCTGCTGACCGCGACGTTCACGGTCCGGCGGGCCAGGGCGCTGGCCCCGCGGATACAGACGATCATCGACGAGCACCTCGACGCGATGGCGGCCGCCGGCCCGCCCGCCGATCTGGTTTCCGCGTTCGCGCTCCCGGTGCCTTCGCTGGTGATCTGCGAGCTGCTCGGGGTGCCGTTCGCCGACCGGGCCGAGTTCGGTGCGCGCAGCAACCGGTTCTTCGACACGACCATGACCCCTCGGGAACGGCTGCGGCTGGACGCCGAAGCCGACGCCTACATGCACACGCTGGTCGCGCGGCATAGGGAACGGCCGGGAGACGACCTGCTGAGCCTGTTGATCCGCGAGCACGGCTCGGGTGCGCTTTCCGACGAGGAGCTGGTCGGCCTGGCGGATCTGCTGCTGATCGCCGGCCACGAGACCACTGCGAACGTGATCTCACTCGGAACGCTCGCGTTGCTGCGCCACCCCGACCAGCTCGCGCTGGTGCGCGACGATCCGAGCGCGGTCGAGGACGCGGTCGAGGAGCTGCTGCGTTTCACCTCGGTCCTGCACGCCGGCTTCGTCCGGGTGGCTGTCGAGGACACCACGATCGGCGGGCATCCGGTGCGGCGTGGCGACCACGTGGTGACCTCGCTGCCCGCGGCGAACCGCGATCCGGCGCTGCTGGAGGACGGAGACGAACTCGACGTCACCCGCGGCCGCTGCCCACATGTCGCCTTCGGCCACGGTATCCACCACTGTCTCGGCGCGACCCTGGCTCGCCTCGAACTACAGCTGGCGCTTCCGGCGTTGCTGAAGCGGTTCCCCGGGTTGTGCCTCGCCGACCCCGCAGCCACACCCGCCTTCAAGCAGCGCGCGCTGATCTACGGTCTGCGGTCCCTGCCCGTAGCCTGGTGACCATCCCGAAAGGAACAACGTTGACCATCGACGAGCAGTCCGCCGCCGCGCCCCTGGCCGAGGCCGACTTTCCCCACCACCAGCAGGTGGTGCAACGGTTCGGCGACCTCGCACCGGACGGCACGACGAGCACAGTGGCGTTGTCGCGCCTGTTCGAGCATCCCCGGGTCGGCCTGCGCTTCTCGCGCTTCGACAAGCTCGCGGCCGACGGCGGGTTCGGGCCGTTCCACATCCTGTTTGTCGGCCAGTGTGTCGAACGGCACACGGCGTTCGGCAAGTTCGGCGGGACCATCCGGATCGGCACCGGTATCCAGGCGGTTGGGCGGTCCTCGTACACCTACGGTCAGGGCATGTTCGTCGACGGGAACCTCGTCGCCACGGCCGACGCCACCATCGTGTTCGCCGACAAGTCCGGGCCGATCACCTTGCCGGACGAGCTGCTCGCCGACCTCGAGGAGCTGCGACTGGCGGAAACAGGTGTAGCGGTCGCGTCGAAACCCGATCCGCGCCGCCGCGAGCGGCAGTACTACCCGGCCGCTGCCACCATCCACGCTCGCGTCGGGGACGTCGATCTCAACCGGCACGTCAACTACATCGCCCAGCTGGGCTGGTACGACGAGGCGATCGCGTCTCATGCACACGGCCTGCTGGGAGATGGCTCCACCAGGAAGCTTCCCCGGTTCGTCCCCTGGCGCTACCGGGTGAACTACCTCGGCGAGGTCCTTTACCCCGGCACCTACGACATCGGGATCGCCGTCAGCGGGCACGACGAGCACACCGTGCACTATGAACTGGGACTGTTCGACAGCGGCCAGTGTCTGGGGACAGCGGATGCGGCCGCACCGCGCGGTACGCTCCCCGGCGCCGCGCTTGCGGACGCAGCGCCGCGCACGAGGGGCGAAGTCACCGAGTGAGGACGTCGTATCGGGCGGCCCCTGTCAGGCCGATCGGATCAGCTCAGCCGCCCGCCCGGCGATCATGATCGGCGGTGCAGGCGCCGACGCCACGGCCCGGTAGCGGTGGCGGCCGCCGTTGTTGTCGACCTCGCGTTTGATCGTGTGGGGTTCCAAACATCGGTCACCGGCGCTGACCAGTAGTTTTACGCGGCCCGTTCGTACTCGTTGATCAAGCCTCCGAGAAGCCGCTGGCGCTTGATCCGCTGGGAGTTGAGGTCTGCCGCTGGCTCAGGACCAGCATGCGGTCGGTGAGCTCGGATCTAGCGGTGAGTACGAACCGTTCGGCGTAGCCGTTCGCCCGTGGGCAGCATGGAGGAATCCTTACCGTCTCAATGCCCACGTCAGCCAGGACGGCGTCGAATGAGGCCGCGAACTGGCCAGCCCGGTCGCGGATGAGAAACCTGAACTCGTCGACTCGGTCACCGAGGTCCATCACGAGGTTGCGGATCTGCTGGGTGGTCCACCCGCCGCCCGGATTGGTGGTCGTGCCGAGGATGTGGGCGTAGCGGCTGCCGACCTCCAGCACGAAGAACACGGAGATCCGCTGGAGGGTGAGCGCGCAGTCGACATGGAAGAAGTCGCATGCCAGCATCGTCGAGGCCTGCGTGCGCAGGAACTGCCGCCGGGTCGTGTCGGTGTGCCGGCTCGGCGCTGGAGGTATGCGCGCCCGCTTCAGGATCCGCCGGATCGTCGAGGCACCGACCTGGTGTCCAAGCTTGAGCAGCTCCCCTTGAATCCTCTTGTAGCCCCAGCTGTGGTTTTCTGTGGCCATCCGTTCGATCAGCCCGGCGATCGCCTCGTTGACGGGCGGACGCCCGTGCCGGTGTGGATAGGTCCACTTCGCGGCTATCAGTCGATGGTGCCGGCGCAGGATCGTGCTCGGGGTAACCAGCCGGTGCAGCCGGAGCCCCTTGAGTAGCAGGCGGACCAGCGCTGCGAACACAGCCCGGTCGGCCCAGTCCAGGCGAGGTTTCGGGTTGCCTCTGCGCAGCACGGTGACCTCGTGGCGGAGCACGAGCAACTCGGCGTCCTTGGACGCCGACGTGCGGCCCAGCAATACCAGCAGGCCCACCAGCCGGAGGAAGATCAGGTAGAGCAGACGCAGCGACATGGCTGGCGATCATGCCGTGTCCGTTGACCGTGCCTGTCGTCGCAGGTTAGATGCGTGGGCCCACTTCTGGAACCCCACAGGCTTCAGGTGCAACGGGACTACCGCGTCGTCACGGTCCCGGAGATGCGGTGCGGCATCTACCTCCAGGGCGGCACCGAGCACACCCACGGGCTGACGTCGTCGCTGCTGTCGAACATCGTGATCCGCACCGGCGAGATCACCGACTCGATCATCACGCGGCGCGCGGAGCTGAACGTCGGCGAACGCAGGACCGTGAACGGATGACGGGCGCCGAGGTGACGCCCGGCCGCCTCGCTGAAGTCCTTACGGCAGTTGGGTCATGAGAGCGGCGGTCTGCGCGTGCCTCCCGCAGCCGCGCTCGGAGAACGACGTCACCACGCGCTTACGGACCTCGGGCTTCTGCTCCTGGCTGAGCTTGAACATCCCATCGGCTCGTGTCACCCGGATCCGGAACGCGCCCACAGCCGGCACGATCTTGCGGAAGTAGCCGAGGGACTCGGTCATGTCCCAGCTGTCGCCGAAGAACTTCTCGAAAACCTTGACGGTCGCCTGCACGACCTCCAGTGTCTCTTCGATCGACTCGATCTTCTCCACGACGCCGTGCGCGTGCACTGACGTGAAGTTCCACGTCGGTGCGGCCGGACTGATCTCGTAGACGGTCGGGGACACGTAGGCGTGCGGGCCGGTGAAGGTCAGCAGGACGGTGGCGCCGTTCTCCAACGCCGTCCACTGTGGATTGGCCCGGTTCATGTGGCCCAGCAACGGCCAGCCGGCCAGCTTCTCGGCGGGCGGACCGTCCCAGGCGGGATCGGTGATCACGGGCAGGTGGGTGGCGAAAGGCCCGTCGGCCGGATTCCCGTTGCTGGCCAGCAGCGCCAGGGGGTTCTGCCGCATCAGGTCGACCATCCAGGAGACGTCCGGTTCCCGGTAGTGGCTGGGGACGAACATGGAGCGTGCACCCCTTTCACGGTGTGACGGTCTTGGCGGGGCCGAACCAGGTGGACAGCGCGGTCCGCAGAGCCGGGACGTCCGGTGGGACGTCGGCGTCGGCCACCCAGGCGACATGACCGTCGGGCCGGATGAGCAGCGCTGCGGGCGCGTCGACCTCGCCGACGACGGGGACGGGCCAGTAGTCGTGCTCACTGCGTGCCTCGACGACGTCGACGCGATCCGTCCACCCCGCCGCCGTCACCTCGGTGTTGCCGCTCAGGTTGAGCAGGACCGGGCGAGCGGCGTGCAGGAGCTCGTGGACGCGGGTGGCGCCGTGCGCGGTCTTCAGCGTGGCGTCGGGTACCCGGCGACCGGCCAGTGGGTGGTCGCCCGCGGGGTACCGCACGTCCAGGCCGGTGATCATCTCCCGCAGGTGCCGGTTGACGTCGTCGAACACCATGAGCGAGCCGAACACTTCGCGCAGTGCGTCCATCTCGGCGCCGGGCCTGGCCAGTGCCGACTGCGCGCGGGTGTTGTGCAGCACGCGTTCCGCGACGGGATGGCGTTCGGTGTGGTAGCTGTCGAGCAGCGCGTCCGGCGCATCGCCGCGGCGAGCTTCCAGTCGAGGTTGACGGCGTCCTGCACGCCGATGTTCAACCCCTGCCCGCCCGCTGGGTAGTGGATGTGCGCCGCGTCGCCCGCGAGCAGCACCCGTCCGTCGCGGTACCTGTCCGCCTGCCGCGCCGCATCCCCGAACCTGGAGATCCACTTTGGACTGTGCATGCCGTAGTCGGTTCCCGCGAGCCGGATCAGCGCCTCCCGCAGCATGGCGAACGTCGTGGGTTCGTCACGGCCGGGAATGTGGTCGTACTCGGAGGTGATCATCCGGAACCAGCCGGGTTCCAGCGAGATGGCGGAGAAGTGGCCGGTCGGGCACCGCCGCATGAAGATGAAGTCCTCGGGCAGGTCGGGCAGCCGGACGTCTCCGAGCAGAGCGGTCATCGTCGCCGGGGTGCCGGGAAAGCCGATTCCCGCGAGCTTGCGCACCGCGCTGCGCCCACCGTCGCGCCCGACGAGGTACCGGGCGTTCAGCGTCGTTCCCGTGGCCAGGCCGACCTCCACGCCGTTCTCGTCCTGGCGCAGGCCGGTCACCTCGGACGACCAGCGCACCTCCACGCCGAGCTCGGCCGCCCACCGTTCCAGCAGCCGTTCGATGACGGACTGCAGGAGCATCAGCGGGTGCGGGTGGCGGGACTCGAGTCCGTCGAAGTCCAGCCACAGCCCGGAGAAGTGGCCCACCGGCGTCGGATCGCCCGCATCGAGGAAGCGGTCGAGCACACCGTGCTGGTCCAGCACCTCCAAGGTACGGGAATGTATTCCACCCGCCCGCGACTCACCCGTTCGCTCGGGCAGCGCGTCGACCACGGTCACGCCGACGTTCGCCAGACGGAGTTCGCAGGCGAGCATCAGGCCGGTCGGCCCGCCGCCCGCGAGCACCACGTCCGTGTTCAAATCTTTGTCCCCCAAGGTGTTTCGCCCCCAGTCCACTGCGTAGACGACGTACTTGAATCACCCCTCACGGTCTTCGAAGCCGATTGGCCGGTCAATACAGCGCCCTGTCCCTGCGGGCAAGCCGTCGCCGAGCCTTGCTTGTCCCGCTGGCGGGTCCGGGCGGGTCCGGCCGCGCGACCTCGGCCACATGTCCGTCCAAACGACCTTGCGCCGGGAGTGGTACTCAGTGCTACTGTGTACCGGTACTCAGCAACACCAGGTAGCTCGGAGGCGTCCTTGGGCAGGCAAGCGACGGAAATGCTCAAGGGCACGCTCGAGGGCATCGTCCTCGCGATTCTCGCCGGCCGGTCCGCGTACGGGTACGAGATCACGGCGTGGCTTCGGGACAGGGGGTTCACCGAGATCGCGGAGGGAACGATCTACGCGCTGTTGGTCCGGATCGAGCAGCGCGGCCTCGTGGACGTGGAGAAGGTTCCTTCAGAGAAGGGGCCTCCGCGCAAGGTGTACTCCTTGAACGACGAGGGGCGGGAGTATCTCGAAGAGTTCTGGAAGACCTGGAGTTTCCTCAGCGAACAGCTCGAACAGCTCCGGGAAGGGGGGAACGGCAGTGGGCACTGAGCCGGGCGAGCAGAAGAACCGCTACCTGCGGTATCTGGAGGTCGTGACCGGATCGTTCGAGGAGAAACGGCGCTACCGGCAGTGCAAGGAGCGGATCGAACGGCTCCCTCACGACTACCGCACGGCGGTCGAGGCGCTGCAGCGGTACATGCAGCACTTTGGCCCTGACCAGTCGGAGAGCCTGGTGACGATGCTGGAGGACCTGACAGACCTGTTCGAGCAGAGCACGGCCGACGGAATCCCGTTGCGCGAGGTCGTCGGCGAGGACCCGGTGGAGTTCGCGGAGACGTTCCTGCGCAACTACCCCGGCGGCTCGTGGATCCGCAGGGAGCGGGACCGGCTGACCAAGGCGATCGACCGCGTGACGGGAGGCATGCAGTGACCGACCAGAGGACGGAAACCTGGATGGCAGTCGACTAGAACCAGGAGTTCGCGATCCGCGTCGCGGGCCTGGAGAAGTCCTTCAAGGATCTGCACGTGCTGCGCGGGGTGGACTTCGAGGTGGCGCGAGGCAGCATCTTCGCGCTGCTCGGCTCCAACGGAGCTGGCAAGACCACGGTCGTGCGGATCCTGTCCACGTTGCTCAAGGCCGACGCGGGATCGGTCGACGTCAACGGCTTCGACGTCGCCACGCAGTCTGCGGGCGTGCGGGAGTCCATCAGTCTCACCGGGCAGTTCGCCGCGGTGGACGAGATCCTCACGGGGCGGGAGAACCTCGTGCTCGTCGCCCGCCTGCGGAACCTGAAGGATCCGGGCCGGATCGCGGACGGACTGCTCGAGCGGTTCTCCCTGACCGACGCGGCGAACCGGCGGGTGTCGGAGTACTCCGGTGGCATGCGCCGCCGCCTCGACATCGCGATGAGCCTGTCCGGCAACCCGCCGGTGATCTTCCTCGATGAACCGACGACGGGCCTCGACCCGCAGTCGCGCCTCGAGGTGTGGCAGGCGGTCAAGGAACTCGCGGGACGCGGCACCATGGTGCTGCTCACGACGCAGTACCTGGACGAGGCGGAACAGCTCGCCGACCGGATCGCGATCCTCCACAAAGGAACGATCATCGTCAACGGCACGCTCGCCGAGCCGCAGCAGCTGCTGCCGCCCGCCAAGGTCGAGTACGTGGAGAAGAAGCCGACACTGGAGAACGTCTTCCTCGCGCTCGTCAGCGAAGACGGTGGCGGGCGTTCCGCGGAACCCACGAGTCAGGAAAGCAGATGATCACTAGATTCCTGGGTGACACCACCATCCTTCTGGGACGGTCGCTGCGGCACATCGTGCGCAGCGTCGACACGATCATCACGACCGCGGTGATGCCAGTCGCGATGATGCTCCTGTTCGTCTACGTGTTCGGTGGCGCCATCGACACCGGCTCCGACTCGTACGTGAACTACCTGTTGCCCGGCATCCTGCTCATCACCGTCGCGTCCGGGATCGCCTACACCGCGGTCCGACTCTTCACGGACATGAAGAGCGGTATCTTCGAACGCTTCCAGTCCATGCCGATCGTGCGCTCGTCGGTGCTGTGGGCGCACGTGCTCACCTCCCTGGTCGCCAACCTGATCTCGCTCGTCGTCATGCTAGCGGTCGCCCTGCTGATCGGGTTCCGTTCGGGGGCAGGGGTTCTGGCGTGGCTCGCGATCGCCGGAGTGCTGTTCCTCTTCACGCTGGCGCTCACGTGGATTGCCGTCATCCCCGGTCTGTCCGCCAAGTCCGCGGAGGGCGCGAGCGCGTTCTCCTACCCGCTCATCTTCCTGCCGTTCCTCAGCACCGCCTTCGTCCCCACCGCCACGATGCCCGGCCCGGTCCGCGTGTTCGCCGAGAACCAGCCGGTCACGCCGATCGTGAGCGCCATCCGCGCGCTGATGACCGAACAGCCGGTGGGCAACGACATCTGGATCGCTCTAGGCTGGTGCGTCGGCGTTCTCGTCGTCGCGTACTTCCTCGCCATCTCCGCATACCGCCGCAAGATCTCCTAGTTCCACGGCGCTAGCGCACATCAGATCGCCGCAGGCTTCCGCTTTCACACCGGGGCAGTCACCCGGTCTCCGCAGGCACCGCCGCGCAGACCGGGCACCCCGGGACACACACGCACAAGAGGGGAATTTGTCATGCCTACTTTCGCCACGCCCGAGCCCATCACGGTGAAGCTCGCCACCGCCGGAGTGCAGGTGCGGATCGCCACGACAGAGCGCCCGGACACCGTGGTGACGGTCCAGCCCATCAACAGCGCGATCGAGTCGGATGTGAAGGTCGCCGAGCGCACCAAGGTCGACTTCTCCAACGGCACGCTGTCGATCGAGACCTCGAAGTCGGGGGAGAGGACGGGATCGGCCGCCATCGCGGTCGAACTGCCGGTCGGGTCCAGGTTGCTGATCAACACGGTGTGGACGGACGTGCACGCCAACGGCCGGTTCGGCGACTGCGAGCTGCACGTGGCGTCGGGCGGGAAGTTCCAGCTCGACCACGTCGGCTCCCTGAAGGCGAGCCTCACGGCCGGTGACGTCATCGTCGGGCGCGTCGCGGGCACCGCGGTCATCGAGAACAGCTCGGCAGCGCTGTGGCTCGGCGAGATCGAGGGCGCCGTCCGCTACCGGGCGTCGAGCGGCACGATCCGGATCGGCCACGCGTTGGCGGCCGTCGACCTGAGCACCTCCAGCGGCGGCATCGAGGTGGACCGCGCCGACGGAGACGTCGTCGCCAAGGCCGCCAACTGTCCTATTCGGATCGGCAGGCTGACGCGGGGCACGGCGGAGCTCGAGAACAGCTCCGGCGGCATCGAGGTCGGTGTCAGCGAGTACACCTCCGCCGTCGTGGACGCGGAGAGCACGAAGGGCACTGTTCGCAACTCTTTGCCCGTGCAGGATGCGGGCCAGTCCGGTGACAGCGTCAAGATCCACGCCCGCAACCGCCACGGCGACATCGTCCTGCGGCGCGCGCTCGACTGACCGTCAACGCCGAAACTCCGCCGCAAGACGGTGCCCTCGGCGATGTCGGTGAATCCCTGGCCCAGAGCCACGCGGCGATTCCGGGACGCCCTTGAGCATCGCTGTCATCCGCTTGCCCACCGGCCACTTCTGCTACTCGGTGTCGATGAGCACAGAACCTTCGGCACCGCATAAGAAAAGGACATGGAATGCTCGTATCAGCATCAGGGCTCGCGAAGAGCTACGACACGGGAGTGGTCACGCCCGTCCTCAGGGGGGCCGCGCTCGAACTGGACCGCAGCCGTATCGGCGTGATCCTGGGCCCATCCGGCTCGGGGAAATCGACACTGATGAACATCATCGGCGGGGTCGATCGCGCGGACGAGGGCGTCGTCGAGGTGGACGGCGAGCGCATCACCGATCTCGACGACGACGGGCTCGTGGAGTACCGGCGGGAGAGCGTCGGCTTCGTCTTCCAGTTCTACAACCTCGTGCCCAACCTCACGGCGGGCGAGAACATCGAGGTGGTGTCGAACATCAGCAAGCAGCCGTTGGCGATCGACGAGGTGCTCGCCGCCGTCGGGCTGACCGAGAAGAAGAACCGGTTCCCCCGGGAGCTCTCTGGTGGCGAGCAGCAGCGTGTCGCGATCGCGCGAGCCATCGTGAAGAACCCGAAACTGCTGCTGTGCGATGAGCCGACCGGTGCGCTCGACATCGCGACGTCGCGCGATGTCCTCGCGCAGCTCCAGCGGGTGAACACCCAGTTCGGAACGACGATTCTGATGATTACGCACAACGTCGCCGTCGCCGAGATGGCGCACGCCGTTTTCCGTATGCGCGACGGTGAGGTGGAGCACGCGACGCAGAATGCGGAGCCCGTGCCGGCCGAGAGGATCAGCTGGTGACCGCCCTGCGCCACCGCGTCCGGCGCATCCTCGCCGAGCAGAAGTTCCGGTTCGCCGGCATCGTCGTCCTCGTTCTCCTGGGCAGTTTCTACTTCACGGCGGCCACCGGCGTGGCAGGCAGCCTGGAGCGGACGGTGGACGGGTTCGCGACGGCGAACCAGCAGGAGGATCTGACCTTCACGACCGACCGGCCCCTCGCGGACATCGCGGCGTTGGGGGCGGGGTCCGGCTCGACGATCGAGGCGCAACAGCGGCACGACGTCACGCTGCCGCACGGGGTGCTGCGCGCTCTCACCGCGGGCAACAAGGTCGACGTTCCGACGGTGCTGACCGGTCGGGGCCTGCGGGGCCAAGGGGAGATCCTCCTCGATCCGCGCTTCCTGCAAGCGCAGGGCCTGCGGGTCGGTGGCGGCATCGTCCTGGAAGGCAAGCCCTTCACGATTGTCGGCACGGCGGCCGTGCCGAACTACGTCTACATCCTCAAGAACTTCTACGACGTGCTGCCGACCACCGGTTTCGGTATCGGTGTCGTGTCGGCGGCCGATATGGCGGCATTCTCGGGGGCCGCCGCGAACCCGACCGGGACCTACGGCGTGCGTTTCCGGGACCGGGAGAACATCGAAGCGCAGACCAGGAACCTGCGCGACCGGATCCGTGCCGGCGGGTACTCGATCTCGGAGTGGATGAGCGCCTCGGACAATCCGCGGATCAGCATGGCCCAGGGCAACATCAAGAGCATGCAGGCGATGAGCTTCCCGGTGGCGGTCGCCTTCTTTCTGCTGAGCTGCGTGATCGTGAGCGTGATGGTCATGCGTACCGTGAAGTCCGACAGCGTCGTGATCGGCACGCTGTACGCGCTCGGCTACCGTCGCCGCGAGATGACTCGCCACTACCTGGCGATACCGTTGCTGGTCGCGGCAGTGGGAGCCATCGCCGGTATGCTGCTGGCGCTGCTCGCCGTTGGGCCCGTCGTCGACTCGATGCTGTCCGCGTACAACTTGCCCGGCATCGGGACCAGCTTCTCCCCGCTCAACCTCGCGATCGCCGTGCTGATGCCGACGGTCCTGATCGGAGCGGCGAGCTTGCTGGTGATCCGTCGGATTCTCGGCAAGCGCGTCGCCGAGCTCATGAAGGGCGACGAGCAGGCGGCCAAGGTGAACGCGCTCGAACGCGCACTCCCGCTCGACCGGTTCCGGTTCGCCACGAAGTTCAGGATCCGCGAACAGGCGCGGAGCATCCCGCGCCTGCTCTTCCTGATCCTCGGTGTGGCTGCGGCGTCGATGGTCATGCTCTTCGGACTCACGTTCAACAACTCGATGAGCGTGGCCACAGAGCAGGGCTCCCTCGTGCGATACCAGTACCCCATCGAGTACAACTTCACGCAGATACAGAACCTTCAGCAGCGGCCCCTGCCGCAGGGCGCGGAGCCTTACCACACGATTCGTGTGCATCCCGAGGGAAAGGACTCGCTCGAGTTCTACCTGACGGGGGTAGAACCGAACTCGGTCGGCCTGCGGCTCAAGGACACCAGTGGTGCTGCTCTTCCGCGGGGCCAGGTGAACATCACCGCTCCGCTGGCGAGCCGGCTGGGAATCGGGGTGGGCGACACCGTCCGGTTGGTCAGCAAGCTCGACGGTGCGGCGTATACCCTGCGCATCGACGGGATCGTCCAAGCCTACAGCGAGCAGTTCATCACCATGCCCATCGACGATCTCAACCGGATGACCGGGTATCCGGCCGGGAGCTACGGCACCGTGCTCGCCGACCACGAGATGAACTTCGACAAGAACCAACTGGCCGGGGTGCTCGACACGCGCGATCCCACGGCCTTCGACAACCTGAGCGCACCGACCGGGCTCATCGTCGGCTCGGTGACGGCGCTCGCGGTCCTGATCGCGGTCGTCATCCTCTTCCTCGTCACATCACTGATCATCGACGAGAACCGCCACTCCATCGCGCTGCTCAAGATCCTCGGCTACCGCAGGAAGGAGATCGCGAAGCTGATCCTGAACAGCTCGACACCGGCGGTAATCCTCGGTTTCGTCCTCGGGGTGCCATTGATGATCGGCTTCGGGGACGCCCTGTTCGGTGTGGTCGCCGATACCATCAACATGGTCATACCGATGGTGATAAGCCCGCTGCACGTCGTCGTCACCTTCGTGGCGATCATCGCGATATACCAGGTCACCAAACAGCTGTCGAGCAGGAAGATCCTCCGGATTCCCATGAGCGAGGCCCTGAAAGCGGGTGCCGAGTGACCCACAGGAGCATCGACAGGTGACCACGGGCGGCGACCGAGAAGCGTCGGCTTCACGGTCCGCCGCCGACACCGTCGCGATGTCACCGCAGCCAGCCGGACCGCCCACGACGCGGCGTTCCTGTCGCTCGACGGCGGCCGGCAGCGTCGTGACCAGCGCAAACAAAGTAAAAAGGAACAGGAGTCACCCGTAACGAGTGGCGATCCTGTTCCCATCCTTGTGGTGCCCCCGGCCCGGGGCTGGTGTCCTGGACTGGTGCGTCCTGCTGTGCTGGCGGCCCTCGCGCTGTGCCTGGTCCTGGCCGGGTGCGGCGGGGGCCTCTCGCGTGCCGAGTACGAGCACGCGGCCGAGAGTGGGATCGCCGCCCGCGACCGGCAGTCGCACCTGGCCTCCGCCCAATTGGAACTGGCGGCACTGCGAACCCACCTACCGGGACTGGACTGGGGCCCGCACGCCAGCGACGAGTTGTGCGACCTGGACCTGAGCGGGCACACCACCTTCGGGTCCCCGCCACCGGACTCACTGGCATGCCGGACCAGCGTCGTGCAGTACACCGGATTCGACGGGGACCTACCGGCAGCCATCCGGCGCCTCGACGACAGCCTCACCGCGGCGGGCTGGACCCGCGGCACCACCGACGTGAACATGCCCATCAACTACTACCAGTGGTACAAGGGCCGGCCGGAGGGCCCGCGGACCTACGACGCGGGCAGCCTGCCCGGCCTGTACTACACCGCTGCGCACACGACCGCGTGCGCGGCCCAGCCGCAGCCGTGGAGCCTGGCGGTGACCTGGCTGGAAGCCGGACAGCCCCTGGGACCAGGGCAATACACCGTGTCCCGGTACAGCACGACCGACACCCCGTTCTACCAGCACAGAGACCCTCTGGACCGCTCGGCGGCGGCGCTGGCGCTGCTGGCCACACATCACTACGTGACTGTGCTGGTCCTGTCGCTGCGCTGCGTCTACACGCCCACCGACCTGCGGAACTAAACCCATGCACCCGCGCCTCACCGGGCGCGACGGCATCATCCCTCACGCCTGGCCAATCCTGGCCGGATGCGCGGCACTCCCGATGCCACCGGCACCTCCGTGGCGCTCACTATCCTGGCGCCGTGGCTGACCAGTGTGCGCAACCAGTCCCGGATCCCAGCCGGCGACCTTCCCCGACACCCCAGACCGCGGCCCACCGCTGTCCCGACCAGCAGCGCCCCGGCACCTTGACCATCCAGGCAGCGGCGCTGGACCTGTCGGCACACCGGATCGCGCAGTACGTCAACCTCGCCCCCAGTGACACGCCCGCGCCATGCGGCACAAGGAGTTGAGGACGATGCCGAGCCGCATCACCCGGGACGTGCTCGTGGAGTTCTCGCAGTTCGTGCTGTTCGACGTCTTCGGTGATGCCTCACTCGCCGAGATCGACATCCCGAGGGACTCAGCGTGGGTGGCTGCCAGCGGTTACGGCGGAGCCCGGTTTCACGCCATGGACCAGTCGATTTTCGCGGCGATCGCCGTCGAGGTACACCAGCACGCTCCCGCCGACCCGATGCCGGAGGTGGTCCACGGCTGCGAGGGCGAGTTCGCGACCCCGACGGGCAGGCTTCTGCTCGCGAGCCTGACCGGTAGCCCGAGCGATACCGCGATCGCCCTGCCCAGTCCCGGCCGGTACCGGTTCCGGGCCCGCCGCTGGGCGGTCGATCAGCGCGACCCGGACCGGTCCTATGACACCTTCGAGTCGTGGATCATCCAGATCTGGCACGCAACCGGATGAGTCCAAGGCCACCGGTGTGCTGGGCGAGGTGGCCTGTGACGGTCGCTGGACCACGAGGGTGCGGCGACCACCACGGCCTGGGCAACACAGTGAGATGCGTGTGATCGCGGTGTAGGGGCTGTCGTCGCGTTCAACGTGGGTGGGTGGTGCGGCGATCGCCGTCTGCCGGTCCTGCTGGCCGAGGGCCATCGGTTGACCATGCACGGCCTGATCGGATTCGTGAAGATCTACCAAGCAGGTGAACGGCCGTCATGGCACCGCAGCAACAGGTGTACTGGGACCACAGTCACGCCGACGATCCCGTCGTTATCACCAACCCTGACGACATCGGCTCCGTGCTGGCCCGTATGCGGAGAAGTACCGGGACAAGGGCCTGTCCCGCTGGAGGTGTCGGTGGTGGAGGACTGGGACCACCTGTTGATCGTCGGCGTCCCCGGCGAGGCCGGTGTCCTGATGTGGAGCAGGCCCGAGCAGGACTCCACTCCGGACGGGCCGTGCCATTGCTAGAGCCACGGCTGGCTCTGCTCGTGAATGCTGGCGTCGTCTGCTCGCGAATCTCGCCGTCACCACCAAACCCTCTCTGATCTACTGGTCCGGTCTGGCGATAGGTCAGAGACGACACGGATCATGGGCGGCACTCATCTGCGTCTATGTGATTGGAGAACATGCGCCGTCGCAATTCGCGAGCGAAGCCACACGGCGGCGAACCGCCCGCCTTCTTTGAACCACTGACGTACTACTACAGGGGCAGCCACCGCGAGTTTCCGCCCGAGGACAAGATTCCGCAGTCCACTGTCGCGGAGGGGATGCGCGAGCTCCTGATGCAGAACGGAGACAAGCCCGCGTTGGTGACATGGCGGCACGCCGAGTAGAGCTCACCCGCCCATGAGTAAATGCCTGCCCCCGCACAGGAACCCGCGTCCTAACCAGCCGAGCATCCCACAACCCACCTCCACGCACGTGGAGACCACCGGCATGAGGGGGCGTTTGGCAACGCATACGCCCGGCCCCAGCTGCAACGTCTGACTGGGCTTGATTGCGGCGGCGAGTTTTGGCCCCACCTGGCTCGCGTGATCACGATTCGTGGGAGTGAGTTTTGGCCCCACTTGTCGATCCTCGTTCGAGTCAGGTGCTGTGTCCGCGGCTGCGGCGGTGGAGGTGGTTGGCGCTGAACTGGAGACCGTCCAGGAAGGCTTCGAGACCGGCGACGGGGTGGTGGTCATGGCTAGCGAGGAAGCGTCGGAGCTCTTCCCAAGCCGTTGGGCTGGTGTGAAAGAACTGCCAGGAGAGGGTGAGCAACTCGGCGGTGATCTCGTCGTGGCTGGGCCCGAAGTCCGCGTCCTCGGGCGGCAGGTCGCTGGGCTGGTAGGCAGGCATCGGGAACAGTCAGGTTGGTGGGGTGGCGTGCTGGGTGCGGGTATGGGCCAGCCGGTAGGAGTCGGTGCCGGTTTCGATGATGTTCCCTGTCAAGTGAACGTGTCGGATTGCTGTCATGGTTCGCGCGTGCTGCTGTCCGGCTAGACCACGTAGCGCCACTTCATAGCCGGAATCCGTCCCTCGTCGGTGTGCATGAACATGTCGACCCAGGCTTGTCCGACGAACACGGGCCGAGTGAGGTTGATGTCGCCGCCGTGCTGGGTGCGCATGATCAGCCCTAAGGCGTGTTTGGTGAGTGGTCGGGTTGTGGCCGTTCGTCGGCGTGGCGGTGATCGTGAGCATGCATCGTGGGAAAGTCCGGTGCATCGATGAACTGCCAGCCCCTAGCATGCGTGGGTGAACCTTTCGCATCTCGGCTCGCCGATCGGGCCGATGATCCGCGTCCACGGCGGGTTCGCCAACCGGATGTACCGGCTCGACACCGACCAAGGGTCGTTCGCGGTGAAGGAGTTGAATCTCGTCGACCGCCGCTGGACCTATCGCGTCGAGGACGTGTTCAGGTTTGAGCGGGCGGCCTTCGCCGCCGGCATCCCGATGCCAGAGCCGATCTCGGCCAGCCACGACACGCTCGTTCACCGATGGGTCGAGGGAGAAAAGGTGCCAGAAGCACCGGTGTCGGCGGCGTACGCGTGTGAGATCGGTGAGATCCTCGCGCGCATCCACGCGCTCGACGTCGCGTGGACCCACGTGTCGATCGAGGAACCGACGTCACGGGACTGGCCCGAGCTCGCCGCGCGGGCGGCGGCGACCGGACAGCCGTGGGCTGACGAACTCGCCTCTCACGTCGAGACGTTCCTCGCGATTGCCCACTTCGTCGACACCTGCGAACGGCCAGGCCCCATCGTGCTGACCCATAGGGACATCCAACCGTGGAACCTGCTGGCTCGAGAGGGTCGGCCGGTGGTGCTCGACTGGGAGCTCTCGGGGATGCTCGACCTGTCCAGTGAGCTCGGCTCGACCGCGCTGAGCCTCGCGAAGGGACCTGGCTTCGACGACATCAAGCCCGCCATCTTCCGCTCGGTCCTCGACGGCTATGTCGAGGGGGGCGGAGCGTTGCCGGCGTCAGGTCCAAGCTGGTTTGTGTTCATGATCGGCGGCTGGCTGGGGCACACGAGGTGGAACATTCTCCGGTGCCTGGCCGGTGTTGAGACGAGCACCGGCCCTGACCTCGCGCTGTCGCACGAGGCCGTGCGCAACGGCGTGCGCGGCCTCCCCGACCTGTTCGGCCGACTTCCGGAGCTCGAGGTGCTGCTCGTGTGACAGTGACCCGCGTCGTGGCCCCGTCGTGCGAGAGGGTGAGTGACGTGGTCGTAGCGCGGTCACGGTCCCGCCGGGATCGGCCAGCGTTTCCCGGAGCTGTTCGTTTTCCAAGGTGAGCTGGTTGACGGCCCGGACGAGCGCCGGGACGTCAGTTTCGCAGTGTGCCGCTGCTTGCGCGGCGCGTCCAGATCCGCACGCAGCGTCGCATCGATCACCGGTTTGAACGGATCCAGCCGCGACTTCCGCGGCGGCAGCTTCTTCCGCGGCCGCGGAAACGCCGACGACAGCGCCTCCCGCACCGTGCGGCGATGCACGCCGTACTTGCGCGCCAACGCCCGAACCGACAGGCCCTCGATCCTCGAGTCCCGCCGGATCGCGGCGAACAACTCGACCTTGCTCTGAGGCATGCCACTCCCTCACGACAAGCAGCACGCATCCTCCTCCGACGAGCGGCTCTGTCCCCACAATCGCGCGTCGTTTCTTCGTCAATGACGACAGCGCGTCGCTGGCACCATGTCCCAGCCAGACAGCCCCTGTCGGGGGCCAGAACTCCCCGGAACCAACCTCGTGATCAAGCCCGTGGGGCCAGAACTCAAGAGGTCGTAGGGCGGGGCCAGAACTCACTCCCATAACCAACACACCACCTCGGCCAGCAGTCCCTGGCCAGCGCCCACTACCAGCGGGCCATCTCCCGGTGGCGGGAACTCGGCGACCGCCCATCTGAAGGCCGGACGCTCACTGATCTCGGCGACATCCATCTCGCCGCCGGCAACCGGCCTGCCGCCCGTGATGCCTGGCAGCGAGCCCTGACGATCTTCGAGGAACTCGGCGGCCGCCCCGACGCCGACAAAGTCCGTGCCAAACTCGACCAGTTGCCAGCATGAGCAGGCGCGCACGGTGTGGCGAAATGCCCTGGAGCCGTACCAGCAGCAGGGGCGTGACGAGGACACCGACCGGGTGCAGCGGCAACTCGACGAACTCGACAACCCGAGCGGCGCCAGCGATGGGCTGCACGACCGCTGACCTGGCCGGTGTCGGGCGAGGAAATGCCACGGATTTGAGACTGATCATGGGTGGTACGACCGCGAGTCCGCCGAGAAAGCCCTGGTCAGTGAAGATCTACATGTCAGCGGCGGTGGGATCCTACAGATGTTGTAGGATCTCGAAACTGACTTCATCTTCTCACTGCCGACTTCATCTCGACCTCATTTATGAAGTGCGGTTGAGACGACTACAGTCGGGGTGGAGTTGGTCCTGGGCCGTTTGGGTGGTGCGGTCGACATGCCGTCGCGGCGTTGCACCAGCGTGTCTGTCCGGTGGGACCGTGTTCTTTGCCAACAGCTACTCGGTAGTGAGGAGTGCTCGTGGCGAGTGCGGCCGACCCAGTGTTGCCGGTGGTCAACTTCCGATGCTCAGGTACCCGCTCGGAACAGGCCCGTCCATGGGACGTGGTCGAACTCGATGCCTTGAGCATGGCCTTGCTGTAGCGGCCTTTCCGCTGGTCCATGGGACAGAGTCGTGCCGGACTTCACTCACTAGTCACGGAGGCAGTGGGCTCCGCGAGGTCGTTCAGGGTCGTTGACACCCTGGTGGCGAGGTCGTTGATCTGGGAGTCGATGAACCAGGCCCTGCTGTAGGCGAGATTGATGTCGAGACGCTGCCGGTATCGGCTGACGACCGCGAAGATCATCGGTAGATGGCCGAGAGGGGCCAGGCGCACACCGGTGACGTCCAGTCCGTCGGGCAAGACAGGCTCAGCGATGGCACCCACGTCGGTGATGACGAGGGTGGGCGGGTGCTGGTCGATCATGTACTCGAAGGTGGCCAGTTCCATGGCGGCGGCGCCGGAGTCCACCGCAGCGTGCAGCTGGCTGGCGAGCTCGCGTGCAACATCCACCGGCGTAGCGGCCGAGTCGACCTCCAACCGGATCGAGGTCGTAGTCGCCGCCGACTGGAGTACCTCAGGCGGGATCGGGGGTTGCAGCCGGCGGCGCATGTCTACGGCCGTGGTGCACAGCATCCGCACCGTTCCGGTCGCCGGTTCCAGAAACGTTCGCAGACTCGTCAGCAGGGCTGCGGAGACCAGTGCGTTGCGGGAGAGAGAGGCGTCGTGGGCGTACTGGGCCAGGTTTGCGCTCCGGTCGGCGTCGACCTCGACGGCAATGGTCCGGAACGTCTGGTCGGCGCCGGGCATGCCGTTCACCGACGCTAGTGGTGGCAGGACCGCTGGGACCGCGTCGGCGTCCGACTGTGCTCGTTGCGCTACGAAGTCGTGGAGCTGCTGCTGTGAGAAGCGAGCGGCCAGCAGGTCGTCCAACGCCGGTCCCAGTACGGGTTCGACGACCTCGACGGGCACTGGTTCGTTCGCGAGCAGCGCGGCGTAGATGGCCCAGAACCGGCGGTGCAGCGCCAGATAGCTCATGCCATCGACGAAGGCGCGCGGCAGGGTCATCACCACGCGAGTACGGGTGGGTTCACGGAGCAGGGTGATTCGCAGCAAGGGGCCAGGCGTCCAGGTGAGAGCGGCGTTGATCTCCTCCTCGTAGCTGGTGCCGTGATCGAGTGCCACGTGCGCTGGCCGGTCATTCACCACGATCTGGGGACGGCCATCCTTGGTGGAGAACGTCCCCGCTAGCAGCGGGTAGCAGGTCTGCAGATGCGTCAGCGCGGCTACGACGGTCTGCTCGTTGAGATCGCCGTCAACCTCGCTACACAGCACGACTCGCACATCGCCGGCTAACACAGCCGCCTCATGCGGGGCGAGGAAACGCTCCATCGCAGCCTCCAACATGTACGGACATGGAGATCACCTCCGTGACCGTATCCGGGATCGTTGAGGAGGTGTGCGGGTCACTTGTGCAGTCCTACCTTTGCCGGATCAAGACCACTCGGTCAGACGTTCAGGCCAGGGTTGGTTCAAACGCACTGTCACGCCGCGATGAGCACGTTCGTAGTGCTGGCGAAGCTACCGCTTCGCTGCCGAGTCATCATCACCACTCCCCAGGTCACTGCCGAGAAATGCCGTGAAAATGAGACTGATCTTGGGTGACGTCGGCATGAGACAACCGAAAGGACCTGTCGGGTTCCAGAAGTCAGCCTGCGTCTGTGAGTTGCGATGATCGGTGCTCTCCGGCAGCGGGGCATGATCGTGGATGTGTCGTTGCGCCTGCCGTATCTGATCTTTATCCGGTTTCTCGGCTGGCTGTTGTTGTTCGGTCGCAGCTCGGCGTCCAAAGACGTCGAACTGCTTGTCTTGCGCCACGAGGTCGCTGTACTGCGCAGGGCCACCCCGAAGCCCCACCTGGATTGGGCCGACCGGACGGTCCTCGCCGCGCTGACCCGACTGTTACCCACGGTGCTACGCAGGCACCGGTTGGTCACACCGGGCACGATCTTGCGTTGGCACCGCCGGCTGGTGGCCAAGAAGTGGACCTATCCGAACCGGTCTGGTCGACCACCCGTCGATGACACCATCGCAGCGTTGATCGTCCGGATGGCCAACGAAAATCAAACCTGGGGCTATCGGAGAATCCAGGGTGAGCTACTCAAGCTCGGCCATCGCGTGGGCGCGTCGACGATCCGCAGGATACTCACGCGGTGTCGGATACCGCCAGCACCATCCCGGTACACCGATACGACATGGCGACAGTTCCTCCGTACGCAGGCCTCGACCATGCTGGCCGTGGACTTCTTCCACGTCGACTGCGCGGTAACGCTCAAACGGATCTATGTCTTCTTCGTCCTGGAAGTGGGCAGCCGCTACGTGCACATCCTCGGTATGGTGACGAACCCCGATGGGGCATGGACCACGCAGCAGGCCCGCAATCTTCTGATGGACCTCGGCGATCGCGCGGCCCATTTCCGATTTCTCATCCGTGACCGAGCCGACCAGTTCACCGCATCGTTCGACGCTGTCCTGGCTGACGCGGGCATCCAAGTAGTGAAAATTCCCCCTCGTTGCCCGAGGGCGAACTACTTCGCCGAGAGATTCGTGCTCACGGCCAGAACCGAACTCACCGACCGCATGTTGGTCTTCGGTGAACGACACTTGCGAACCGTCCTCGCTGAGTACGCAGCGCACTACAACGGCCGGCGACCTCATCGGGGTCGCCAGCTCAGCCCTCCCCGGTCGCAGCAACCCACACCGAACCTCAACCACGAGCGGATCAAGCGCCGACAGGTCCTGGGAGGTCTCATCAACGAATACGAGCGCGCAGCGTGAAACACCAGGTCAGTCCACGCGGCCAAGTTCTGGAACCCCACACGCTCCGTCGACAGTACGCGGAAGCCGCGTTTCCCTTTATCTGGTGCGGGGCGGTGTCAGGCGTGGCCGTCGAACAAGCTGGTGACCGAGCCGTCGTCGAAGACCTCGTGGATGGCCCTGGCCAGCAGCGGCGCGATGGACAGCACGGTCAGTTGCGGGCAGTGGGGGTCCTCGGGGATGGGCAGGGTGTCGGTGAGGACGACCTCACCCACCCCGCAGGCGGCCAGGCGCGCGGTGGCGCCGTGGGAGAGCACGCCGTGGGTAGCAGTGGCGATGACCTCGGTGGCGCCCGTGGCGAGCAGGGCCCGGGTCGCGTCGGCGACGGTGTGGCCGGTGTCGATCATGTCGTCGACGACCACGCACAACCGGCCCGTGACCTCGCCGACGACGCGGTTCGTGGTGGTGGCGTCGGGGTGTCGCGGGTCTCGGGTCTTGTGGAGGAAGGCGATCGGGGTGCCGCCGAGGTGGTCGGCCCATTTCTCGGCGAGCCGGACGCGGCCAGCATCGGGTGCGACGACGGTGATGTCCCGGCCCCGGTAATGGGGCTGGATGTGGTCGGCGAGCAGGGTGTGCGCGAGCAGGTGGTCCACGGGGCCGTCGAAGAAGCCTTGGATCTGGGCGGCGTGCAGGTCGACGGTCATGACCCGGTCGGCGCCCGCGGTACGTACGAGGTCGGCGACCAGCCGTGCGGTGACCGGCTCGCGGCCTCGGTGCTTGTGGTCCTGGCGGGCGTAGGGGTAGCAGGGCATGACCACGGTGATGCGTTTGGCGCTGGCCCGTTTCAGGGCGTCCACCATGATCAGCTGTTCCAGCAGCCACTGGTCGATCGGGGCGGCGGTGGCGTGCAGGACGAAGGCGTCGCAGCCGCGGACGGATTCGGCGAAGCGGACGAAGACCTCTCCGTTGGCGAACTCGTAGGCAGACTGCGGGGTGAGGCGGACACCCAGGTGGGCCGCGACGCTGTCGGCCAACGCGGGATGGGCTCGGCCGGCGAACAGCCGCAGCCGCTTGGTGACCGTCCCCGTGCGAGTCCGGGTTGGGGCCAGGTCGGTCAACGCCATCGGGTCGATCCTCACGTGCCTGCCGCGCCCAGGGCGCGGGCGTTTCGGGCTGCTGGCGGGGCCAGGGGTGTGGACCCCGCCAGCAGCATGGGACCGGCCTTAGGCCAGCCGCTCGGTGAGGGCGTCCAGTTCTTCGCGCAGCGTGGCGGGCAGCTTGTCGCCGATCGTGTCGAACCACTCCTCGATGAGCGGGAGTTCAGCACGCCACTGCGCCTCGTCGACCTTCAGCGTGGCCCGGACGTCCTCGATCGGGGTGTCCAGTCCAGTCAGGTCGAGAGCAGCGGTGGTGGGCACGTAACCGATAGGGGTCGCCACCGCGGAGGCGGTGCCCTCGATGCGTTCGATGGCCCACTTGAGGATCCGGGAGTTCTCGCCGAAGCCGGGCCACAGGAAGCGGCCCTCCTCGCCGCGGCGGAACCAGTTGACGTGGAAGATCTTCGGCAGCTTGTCGGCGTCGGAGTGCTTGCCCATGGTGATCCAGTGCTGCAGGTAGTCCCCGGCGTGGTAGCCGATGAACGGCAGCATCGCCATCGGGTCACGGCGCACCACGCCGACCTTGCCCACGGCGGCGGCGGTGGTCTCGCTGGACAGCGTGGCACCCAGGAACACACCGTGTTCCCAACCACGGGACTCGGTGATCAGCGGCACCGTGTCGGCGCGCCGGCCACCGAAGAGGATCGCCGAGATCGGCACGCCGTTCGGGTCGTCGAATTCCGGGGCGGTGATGGGGCACTGGGTGATCGGGGTGCAGTAACGGGAGTTGGGGTGCGCGGCCGGTTCTCCGGAGGCCGGGGTCCAGTCCTGCTTCTTCCACGACGTCAGGTGCGCGGGGGGTTCGCCCATACCCTCCCACCAGATGTCGCCGTCGTCAGTGAGCGCGACGTTGGTGAACAGGGTGTTGCCCCGCTCGACGGTGCGCATCGCGTTGGGGTTGGTGTGCCAGTCGGTGCCCGGTGCGACGCCGAAGAATCCGAACTCCGGGTTGACCGCGTAGAGCCGGCTGTCCTCACCGAAGCGCATCCAGGCGATGTCGTCGCCCAGGGTCTCGACCTTCCAGCCCTCGATGGTCGGCTCCAGCATCGCCAGGTTGGTCTTGCCGCAGGCCGACGGGAACGCGGCGGCGATGTAGTGGACCTTCTGCTGCGGGGAGGTGAGTTTAAGGATGAGCATGTGCTCGGCCAGCCAGCCCTCCTCGCGGGCCATCACCGAGGCGATGCGCAGCGAGTAGCACTTCTTGCCCAGCAGGGAGTTGCCGCCGTAGCCGGAGCCGTAGCTCCAGATCATCCGCTCCTCGGGGAAGTGACTGATGTACTTGGTGTTGTCACACGGCCACGGCACGTCCTGCTGACCGGGGGCCAGCGGGGCGCCCACCGAGTGCAGGCACGGGACGAAGTCACGCTCGGTGCCCTCGTCGTCGAGGAAGGCGGCCAACGCCTGCGAGCCCATGCGGGTCATCACCCGCATCGACACCGCCACATAGGCCGAGTCGGTGATTTCCACGCCCAGCTTGGGATCCTCGGCCCCCAGCGGGCCCATGCAGAACGGGACCACGTACATGGTGCGGCCCCGCATGGCGCCCCGGAACTGCTCGGTCATGATGATCTTCATGTCGACCGGGTCCATCCAATTGTTGGTGGGTCCGGCATCGGCGCGCTCGCGGGAGCAGATGAACGTGCGTTCCTCGACCCGCGCGACGTCTGCGGGGTCGGAGGCGCACCAGAAGGAGTTCGGCTTCGCCGTAAGCCGGACCAGCGTGCCGGCCTCAACCAACCGCGTGGTGAGCCGGTCCCATTCCCCCTGCGAGCCGTCGCACCACACCACCTGCTCTGGTGTGGTCAGCTCGGCCACCTCCCGCACCCAGGCCAGCAGCCGCCGGTGGGTGGTGGGTGCCCGGTCCAGGCCGGGGATGGGTGCCGTGGTCATCCTGCCGCTCCTCACGGGTGCGTCAGCACCGCTGACGCGAAGTCATTGACAATCTGAATGCGTGGAGGGTACTGCTTCCGAATCGATGCCGTGCGGCGACACAATGTGTCTTTCGGCTCACCGCATCGACCGAAGAGGTGTGTGCGAAAATCAATTTAAGGACAAAATCCAGCGGCCCGCGGCGTGGCGCTGTCCGCGGGGTGATCGCCGCTCACGCATGGGGGTTCCGCACTGCCGCTGACGCGCCCGTGATGTCCCCTGTCTGGGGAAACGCGGCTCTGGAGGTGTGGACGGTGACTGCCGGATCACCGCGCTGCGGCTATCCGCACCCACGGATGCATGTCAGGCATGAATAGCGGCCTCGTGGGCCCCGTGGTTACGACTGTGCGTGTCGACTCGGGTGACTCCCTTCTGTTGGCGTTCATTGTTGAGGGTGTCGAAAAATGAGTGGCTAACGATGGTTTCGGGGGTGCTGGAGTGTGTGAGTCGCCGCGTGGGCGATGTTGTCGGTGACTGCGGGATCGGTGAGGTCGGGCAGGAGTCGGCCTGGCGGCGTGGAGGCGGCCAGCGCGAGGGCGCACACGCGGTAGAGGGCGACATCCAGGACGGGTTCGGGGGTCTGCACGAGGGCGGTGAGCAGACCCGGCAGGGCGAGCAGGTGGCTGGCGGGGTTGTCGGGCGCGATCACGGTCCGGCGGGAGTGCTCGGCGACCTCAGCCAGTTCCCGCGTCCCGCCGAGCAGGTCAACGACGGCATCGGCGCCGCGTGCCACGTGGTACAGGGGAAAGGCGTGGGCGTCGGCCTTGTTCCAGGACACGATGTCGCCGACGCCGACGGCGATCAGCAGCGCGCACAGCCCCGGCATGCGCTCGGTGCCGGCGATCACCACTGTGCTGGCCGAGGGCGTGCGGTCGGCGCGGGTCACCGCGGTCAGCACGGCGGCGGTCAGGGCGATGGCGGTGGTGTCCTGGTCGGTGACCACGGGCAGGCCGCCCACCGCGTGCAGGGCCTGCTGGGCGGCGCGTGCCAGTGCGGGGGCGGTGTGGGTCAGCACGATCGCCCCGATGTCGACGGCAGACCGCGCAGGCTCACGGCGAGGTGGTCGGCGTCGGTAGCGGTCACCGTCAGCGGGTGCGCGGGCAGTCCGGTGAGATCGTGGATCAGCCTCGCGTAGTCGGCCAGAACCGGGTGCACCGACTCCGGCTCCACGGCGCGGCCCCGGTGTCGCAGCCCGCTGCCGTCGCTGACCACCGCCACCGCACCGGCCACCCGCTCCGGGCGTGCGCGCCGGGCAGGGGCCACGGTAGAGCGCTGGGCGGGCACCGGGGTTTGCGCGCCGCCGGCGGTCACGCCGATTCTCCCGCGGGCCGCGGGCGCGCCAGTCCTGGCCGGGCCTGGTGGGTGCGGGCCGCGGCGCACAGGTTCTTCCTTCGCGAGGGCACCGGCGCCTTCGGGCCGGTCGTGGGCGGTGTATCGGACGGTGCCGAGGTCGGCGAGGGTCACGAGGCGCGCTCCACCCGCAGTTCGGCCAGCAGTTCTTCCTGACCGGTGGCCAGGTGGGCCAGAATCCGCCGTGCGGTCGCCATCAGTTCGGCGACCTCGCCGGTGCTCAGTGCGTACTCCACGGTGTTGCCGTCGCGGCGGGCGGTGACCAGTCCGGCGCCGCGCAGGATGCCCAGTTGCTGGGACAGTCGGGATCCCTCGATGGGGATCTCGGCCAGCAGTCGGTGCACCGGTTTGGGGCTGTCGTAGAGCAGTTCCAGCACCCGGATCCGCACCGGGTTGCCCAAGGCGCGGAACAGCTCGGTCTTGGCCTGGTAGAGGGGCACCATCACGCGCAGTTCGCGGTGGCGGCGGCCAACGCGGCCTCGGGTACCCAGCCGGTGGTGTCCACCCCGTTGCTGGCGGCCCGGTCGAGCAGGTCCATCAGGCGGGCGCTGTGCAGATGGACCTCGAAGGGGTGGCCGGCCTCCTGGGCGGCCGTCAGGTGGCGCTGGGTGGTCTCGATGTTCTCGCGCAGAACGGTCGCGAACTGGCTCATCATCTCCACATCCCCGCAAGGCATCCACCGAACAACGACCTAATGATCTACGCACTTAAAGAATTTCGCAAGTGTAGAGTTGCGCGAAATGTGTCACGTTCGGGGGTGGAGGAGGCGGTGCGGACGGCGGCTACCGGTCGCCGTGCGGTCGTGCCGGCAGGCTCACCTCATGTCCCGTGCGCACCACCAGCAGCGGGCAACGCGCCTGATGCAGCAGTACGCGAGGAACCGACCCCAACACCAGACCGCTGATCCTGCTCCGGCCACGGCAGCCGACCACGATCAACTGGGCGATACGGTCGTAGTCGAGCAACTGGCGGGTCGCGCGCCTCGTGGCGATCATGCGCGTCACCCGCACACCCGGATACCCGCGCTGCCAGTCGGCCAGCCACCCCGTGAGCAGCTGGTCCTGCTCGTCCTGCAGCTGCGCCCAGTCCCGGCCCATCGCCGCGGCGAACTCGACGTCCCCGCCCAGGGGATGCCAGGCGTGCACCGCGATCAGGGGCTCAGCGCGGGCCGATGCCTGGTCGAAGGCGCGCCCGACGGCGATGTCGCTCAGTGGCGAACCGGTGACTCCGACCGCCACGGGGCCGCTGTCCACCGGTTGTTCGCGCACCACCACCGCCGGGCAGTGGCCGCCGGTGGCCACCGCGAGCGCGGTGGATCCCAGTAACAGGCCAGGGAACCCGCCGCGTCCGCGGGCGCCCACGACCACGAGACAGGCCGTGTCGGATTCTCCCAGCAGCACGGTGGCGGGGTCGGCCCGGCACGTATGGAGATCCAACTCCACGGCGGGCGCCCTACGGGAGGCGACCTCGGCGGCCTCACACAGCCACCCTCATGCCCGATCGCCTGGGGGCTCGTGTGCCGAGGTGGTGTGGCCGCACGGGTCGTCCGGCGGCGTCTGGGCGTACACCAGACGCAGCGGCACCTGACGGCGGGCCGCTTCGCCGGCGGCCCACCGCACCGCGTACAGCGCGGTCGTGGAGCCATCCACGCCCACGACGACCGGCCAGCATGGTCCGTTGCGGAATGTCATCTCGGGGGCGGCTACAGGTCGTTGCCGGCGTAGGACAGGTTGAAACTCTTGTTGACCAGCGGGAAGTCCGGGACGATCGTGTCCGCGAGGGCGACGGGCAGTGCCGGCCAGTTGAAGAAGCTCGGGTCGACGATCTTCACGCGGGTCAGCCTGCCGTCGGCGGCCAGCTCGACGCGGTGCGTGATCGTGCCACGCCACCCCTCGACGATCCCCACCCCGGACCGGGGGTGCCCAACGCCCGGTGCCGGCGCGGCGCCCCCGAGGTAGCCGCCGAGGCTCCCGGACAGCGCGGCGATCAGTCCCACCGAGGCCGTGATCTCCTCGGCCCGGACAAGGAAGCGCGACAACACATCACCGTCGGTGTGGGTGTGCCGGGTGCGGGGGAACTCCGAGCTGAGGAACGGGTGATCGTGGCGGGCGTCCACGCTCAGGCCGCTGGCACGGGCGACGTAGCCGAGGGTGCCGAGGTCCACGGCTTGCTCCCGGGTGAGCACGGCGGTGCCGGCGAACCGGTCACGCACCATGCTGTGGTCCAGCGCCAGCGCGACGATCTCGGCGATGTCGGTGGCGATGGCCGCCAGCTCGCGCAGGTCGGGGAGTTGCCGGATGGTGGCGCCGCCGGGGTGGATCGCGCCGCGCAGCAGCCGGTGCCCGGTGACGGTGTCGTTGATCCGCAGGAGTTGTTCCCGGATCCGCTGGGCGTGGGCGTGCAGGATGCCGTGGCCGACGTCGTTGCACAGCGCGCCGATGTCGGTGACGTGGTTGTACAGCCGTTCCAGCTCGCGCAGGATCGCCCGGATCCGCTGGACGTCCTGTGGCACCAACAAAGTGTGGGCGTCCTCGACCGCCTGGCAGAACGCCAGGGTGTGCCCGACCGCGGTGTCGCCGCTGATCCGTTCGGCCAACTCGACCGCGCCCTCCGGGCTGCGGCCGTGGAACAGCTTCTCGATGCCCTTGTGCACGAACCACAGGCGGGCCTTGAGGTTGAGGATGGTCTCGCCGACCACGGAGAACCGGAAGTGCCCTGGCTCGATCATCCCGGCGTGCACCGGGCCGACCGGGATCTCGTAGACGCCGGGGCCCTCGACGGTGCGGAACGGGTAGGGGCCGTCCACGTCGCCGAACTCGGGCGGCTCGCCCGCGTCGGCGAGCATCGGATACCAGCCCCGGGGCCAGTGAAAGTGCCGGACCAGCCGCCGGGGCAGTGGGTGCTCGTCGGGGACGATGCCGTACAAGTCACGCATCTCCCGTTCAAAGCGCCCGGCGGGAAAGGAGATCCCGGCCAGACTCGGCACGTGCGGGTCCGCGCGGTCCACGGGCACGTGCAGTTCGACCCGATGGTCGGTGGCCGCGTCGGTGAACAGGTACACCGCGCGCAGTCCATCGCCGTCGTCGTGGCCGGCGACCAGCGCCAGCCGGGAACCGGCCGCCAGCAAGGACCCTGCGCGGCCGGGCAGCTCGGCCGGCGTGAGCGTCTGAGCGGTGCGGCGGTGGCCGACCGGCTCGCCGAAGGTGGTGGTCATCGCGTCCCCGTGAGAATCTCGGCGGCCAAGTGCAGCAGAGCGGACAGCGGCCCGGCGCTCACCCCGATCGCGGCGCACACCACCAGCCCGGCAACCAGCGCGGTCCCCGCCGTCACCGGCAGGCGCGGCACCGCGGTGGCGGCACCGGGCCCTTCCGGCGGGCTCCCCAGCAGCATCCGGCTGGTGTGGGCGATCAGGGCGGCGGCGATCACCAGGACCACGAGCAGCGCGGCGGCGGTGACCGGGCCCAGTCCGGACGCGAAGCCGGCGCGGGCGATGCCCAGTTCGCTGGCGAACACGCTGAACGGGGGCAACCCGATCAACGCCAGCACCCCGAACCCGACACACCCGGCCAGCAGCGGCTGGCGCGCGGCCAGGCCCCGAACCCGCTCAATGCGGCTGGTGCCGGTGGTCTGCAGGATCCGGCCCGCCGACAGGAACAGCACGCCCTTGGCCAGCCCGTGGCCCAACACGTGCAGCAGCGCCGCGGCCATCGCCAGCGGGCCGCCGACCGCGGCGGCCAACGCGAGCAACCCCATGTGCTCGATGCTGGAATACGCCAGCATCCGCTTGTAATCACGCTGCGCCAACAACAGCGAGGCGGCCAGCAGGAGCGAGGCCAGCGCCATGATCACCAACAGGATGCGGGTGAAGCCGGTGCCCAGCGCGGCATCGGCGATCACCTTCACCCGTAGCACCGCGTAGAAGGCGACGGACAGCAGTACCCCGGACATCAGCGCGGACACCGGTGCGGGGGCCTGGCTGTGCGCGTCGGGCAGCCAGGCGTGCAGCGGCGCCAACCCGGCCTTGGTGCCGAACCCGATCACCAGCAGCGCCACCGCGATCCGGGTCACGCCGGGATCCAGGGTGTGCGCGCTGGCCACCAGCCCGGCCCAGTCCAGCCCGGCGGTGGCCGGGGTGTGCTGGGCGGCGTAGTTGAGCAGGATCGTGCCCAGCAGCGCCAACGCGATGCCGGTGGAGCAGATCACCACGTACTTCCAGGCCGCCTCGACCGCGGACCGGGTACGGCGTTGCCCGACCAGGAACGCGGTCACGATGGTGGTCGCCTCGACGGCGATCCACAGCACCCCGAGGTCGGCCGCGGACACGGCCAGGGCCATCGCGGCCAGGAACAGCTGCACGAGCACGCTGTGCCGGGCGGCGGTACGCGCGGTCGCGCGGCCAGCGTCGATCTCGGCGCGCAGGTGCGCGGGGGTGGCGGCGGTGGCCAGCAGCGCCACCGCGCCGATCACGATCAGCATGAACGCCGAGAGCGCGTCGACCCGCAGCAGCCCCGCGATGGCGGTGCGTGGGCCGGCGGCGACCTCCACGGCGATCAGGATCGCGGCGGCCAGCACACCGGCCGCGCTGGCGGCACTGACCCAGGCCGTGGCCGGCCGCCACCCGAACACCAGGTAGACCAGCGCCCCGAGCACCGGCAACGCGACCGGGACGAGCAGGAACAGGGTGGTCATCAGTCGTGCAACTCCCGCAACTCGTCCAGATCCGCCTCGCCGAAGGTCTCCCGCATCCGAGTGGTCAGGATCTGCAACACCAGCACCGCCAACAGCACATCCAGTGACACACCGAGCTCGACGAGCAGCCCGATCCCGGAGGTGGTCAGGAACCCGATCGCGGTGATGCCGTTGTCCAACAACAGGAATCCGACCAGCTGCGAGAGCGCGCGGCGACGGGTGACCAGCACGAAGAACCCGATCAGCACCACCGTCAGCCCCACCGGGACGGCGTGCGTCGCCGGTGCTGGCGCGAGCGCGACCAGCGGCTGGGCGACGGCGTAGGCCAGCAGGGCCAGCACGGCGGCGGCTAGCAGCGAGGCGGCGACGTTGACCAGCGGCCGGGTCTCCCGCAGCGCCGGCCCCGCGCCGACCAGTGCCCGGTACAGCAACCAGGGCAGCACCCCGGCGCGCAACACCAGCAGCCCGACCGCCACCGCACCCAGCTCGACTGAGCTCTCGCGCGCGGCCAGCACCCCGACCAGCGCGGCCAGTGCGACCCCCTGCAGCGCGAACACCCGGATGATCACCGCAAGCTCCCGGCGCCACAGCACCAGTACCGCGGTCAGCAGCAGACCGCCGCAGGCCAGGTCCAGCAGTTGCGTGTAGGTCGTGTCACTCACGGCGGGACCAGTCGCATCCAGACACTCGGGGATCCTTCCTTGTCAGGCCAAAAAGAACGAGGCGGCGACGGCGAGCAGCGCGAGCAGGAACGAGCCGGCGAGCAGTTCGGGCACCCGGAACAGGCGCAGCTTGGCCAGGAACACCTCGCCGACCGCGAGCACCGCGCCCAGCAGGGTCACCTTCAGCGCGAACGCGAGCACCCCGCCGAGCACGGCCAGCGCAGTGGCCGTGGTGGCGATGCCCCAGGGCAGGAACAGGTTGGCCAGCAGACCGAGGAACACGGTCAGTCGCATCGCCGAAGCCAGTTCGACCAGGGCCAGGTCGGGTCCGGCGTACTCCAGCACCATGGCCTCGTGCACCATGGTCAGCTCCAGGTGGGTGGCCGGGTTGTCCACCGGCAGCCGCCCGGTTTCCGCGACGATCACCACGATCAGCGCCACCGCGGCCAGCAGACTGACCGGGGAGATCACCCGCGCCGGATCGTGCAGCGTCGACGCGACGATCGAGGCCAGGTTGGTCGATCCCACCCGCACCGACAGCGCGAAGATCGCCACCAGCAGGGTGGGCTCGACCAGCGCGATGATGGTCATTTCCCGGCTGGCGCCCATGCCGCCGAACGCGGTGCCGGTGTCCAGTCCGGCCAGTGCCACCGCGACGGTGCCCAGCGCGAGCAGGGCGACCACCGCGAACAGGTCGGCCACCGGGTCCAGTGCGGAGTCGGTGGTCACGAACGGCACGACCACCGCGACCACCAGCGTGGTGGCCACCAAAACCAGGGGGGCGAGCCGGAACACCTCACTGGTGCCACGCGGGGTGATCGCTTCCTTGCGCAGCAGCTTGCGCAGGTCCCGCCAGGGCTGGCCGACACCGGGACCGGCTCGGCCTTCCAGTCGCGCCCGAACCTGCCGCGTCACACCGACCAACAGCGGAGCCCCGGCAGCGACCAGCAGTGGTTGCAGCACGCCGCCGACCACACCCAGCGCGCTCATCGGGTCTCCTGCTGCTCGATGTGATCGGCGGCGGCCAGCAGCGCGGCGGCCACGGCGCGGGTGGTCCTCGGAGTGAACCGCAGCACGGCCTGGGTGCCCTCGGTGGCCAGTGCCCGCGCGTCGAGCACGACCTGCCGGTCGGCGGGCCGACTGACCACGGTCACGCCGTCGCTGTGGTCGTCCAGGAATGTCCAGATCGGGCCGGACGGCAGCCTCTCGTCGGGTACGGGCAGCAGCACGATCACGGCGGGTTCACGGGTGTCGGGTGCGTTCATCGGATCACCGTCAACACGACGAGCACCGCGATCAGGGTATAGAAGCCGTAGCCGAGATAGCGGTGCACGCTGCCGGTGGCCAATCGTCGTCCCACCTGGCCCCAGCCACTGACCAGCGTCAGGACCGGTTGGTAGAGGCGGCGCTCGATCCGGTCGGGCACCCGACGCCGGTACTCCACGGCCGCCACCAGGTAGCTGGACTCGCGGGTGTGCGTGACGTCCACGTCGGTCTCCGGTTCCAGCACGTCGTCGAACACTCGTTGCAGGGGTTCGGCGAACGAGGTCGCCGTGTATTCCATGCGCGCCGACAACGGTCCGGCCCCGCAGTCCCACAACCGCGCCGTCCGACGGGCCCGGCGGCTCGCGACCAGCCGCAGCGCCCCGAACAGCAGCATGATCGTGACCAGTAGGGCGATGGCCAGCATCACCGGTGACAGCGAGCCGGCGACGCCGGACAGCCGCACCGTCACCGCGTCGGCCACGGCGGGATCCGGCGCGGACACCGTGCGGGCGGCCACCGACCCGACCCCCGGCAGCACCGAGGTCGGTGCCAACGCCAACACAATCGAGGCCGCACCCGCCATACCCATCCCGATCAGCATGCTGACCGGGCTCTCCTTTGCCTGCTCGGCCCCGGCGCCACGGGGGCGAGCCAGGAATCCGACACCGAAGGCCTTGACGAAGCTGGCCACCGCCAACCCGGCGGTCAGGGCCACCGCGGCCACCGCCACGGGCATCACGATCGCCGTGGTCACCCCGGCGGTGGGCAACCCGTGGATCAGTGCTTGCAGCAGCAGCCACTCGCTGACGAACGCCGTGCCCGGCGGCAACGCCGAGGCGGCCAGCGCGCCGAGCCCGAACGCGGCCGTGGTGAGCGGCATCGACCGGCGTAGCCCGCCCAACTCGTCCAGATCCCGGCTTCCTGTGCCGTGCAGCACCGATCCGGCCGACAGGAACAACAGGGTCTTGAACGCGGCGTGGTTGATCACGTGCAGCAGCGCGGCGGCCAGAGAGAGCCCGGCCAGCACGGTGTTCCCGGCTGCGGCGAACATGCCGGCCGCGCCGACCCCGACCAGCACCAGCCCCATGTTCTCGGTGGTGGAGTAGCCCAGCAGCCGTTTGAGGTCGGTGCTCATCGCCGCCTGGAGGATCGCGTAGACCGCCGACGCCGCCCCGAGCACCAGTACCAGCAGCCACCACCAGCGGGAGCCGCCGCCGAGCAGGTCGAAGCCGACTCGAGCGATCCCGTACACGCCCATGTTGACCATCGCCGCCGACATCAGGGCCGACACGTGGCTGGGCGCCTCCGGGTGCGCGCGCGGCAACCAGGCGTGCAGCGGCAGGATTCCAGCCTTGGACGCGAACCCCACCAGGGTCACCACGAACACCAGGTCGGCGACGCCGGGCGGCAGGTGCCGGGCGGCCTCCCGCAATTGTGCGAAGGAGTCACCGTCGGCGTTGCCGACCAGCACCAGCAGCCCAATCAGGATCGCCACCAACCCCAGGTGCGTCATCACCGCGTACCAACGCCCGGCGACCGCGACCTCGGGACGCCGCTTGTGCTCGGCGAGCACCAGCAGCAGCGACCACAGCGCCATCAGCTCCCAGCACACCAGGAACGTGCCCACGCTGGCCACAACGGGAACCAGCAGCATCGCCACCACGAACAGCGGAAGCACCGCCTGCACCAAGCGCCCGTCCAGGCCGTGACGGGCGTAGCCGATCCCGTAGACACCCGCCGCAACCACGACCGCACCGGTGACGGCCAGAAACACCCCGCCTAAAGGGTCCAACGCGACCGTGATACCGGACAGCGGCAGCAGTGCCGGCATGGTGAGGGAGAAGGTCTGGCCGCCGATCGCGCCGATCCCGGACGCCACCCCGGCCGCGCCGCAGACCGCTGTCCCGGTGCCGACCACGGCCGTCCGCACCCGATGCGGCACCAGGAGTGCCGCGAGCGCGGACAGCAGGCCGACGGCCACGGCCGTGCCGAGGCCCGATTGTGCGAGGTTCATCGTCCGGTCAGCACCCTGACCGCCTCGACGATCGCCTCCGGGCGGGGCGGGCAACCGGTGATCTCCAGGTCGACCGGGACCACGTCACGCACCGCACCGGCCACCCCGTAGGCCCCGGCGAACACGCCGCAGTCGCGGGCGCAGTCGCCGACCGCGACCACCAGCTTCGGCGCGGGAACCGCCTCGTAGGTACGCCGTAACGGTTCGGCCATGTTCCGGGTGACCGGGCCGGTCACCAACAGAGCGTCGGCGTGTCGCGGAGAGGCCACCAGGCGGGCGCCGTAACGCTCGGCGTCGTACACCGGCCCGAACGCGGAGGCGATCTCCACCTCGCAGCCGTTGCAGGAGCCGGCATCCAGATGCCGGAACTGAACCGAGCCACCCAGACCCGCCGCGACAGCCGGCTGCTCATCGGCCGGTGGCGGCGGCGCCGGTTCGGCCACCCGCCCAGCGCGGCGGATCTTGCGCCACAACCTCAGCATGCTTGCACTCCGATCCTGTGAACCTGGGAGCGGTCACCCCGCCGGGCGAGAAGGAGCGGCGGCGGGGTGACCGCGTCTCAATGACCCCCTGAGGCCGAATCTGGCATATCGGTCGCCTGCCCCGTCGCCACCACCGAGGACGCGGCGGTACGCAGGTCTTCCAACAACTCGACCTGCCCGGACAACACGCCCGTCAGGATCGCGCGGGCCACCGCGAGCAATTCGGCCACCTGCGGGCTGGTCAGCGAGTAGTACACGTTCGAGCCTTCCTTGCGGGTGGCCACCAAGCCGGCTCGCCGCAGGAGAGCGAGATGCTGGGACAGGTTGGTGGCCTCGATCCCGACCTCCGGCAGCATCTCCGCCACCGCGTGCTCGCGCTGGCTGAGCAGCTCCAGCACCCGGATCCGCGCCGGGTGCCCCAGCGTCTTGAAGAACTCGGCCTTGAGCTGATAGAGGGGCCTACTCACTGCGACCACCGGCGTGAGGAGCGGCGGGGCGGAACGTGGCTGGGGCACCAGTCATGCCCATGATCGTCATGTCGTCGATCCTTCCTCGTCCAACCCCTGCCCGAGGGCCAACCACACGCTCCGCAGGACTCAGCAATTGCAGACCTTAGCAAGTCTTCACGACGCCGAATGGGTGGGTGGGGCGAGCACCGCACCAGCGGCCTCCGCGCCGGTCAGGCCACGGAGGATTCCTCATAGTCGTGGACCTACGCCGTGCCCAGGTGCGAGGGCTACCGACGTGCGTGAGCGGTTCGACGGTTGCGGTGGTAGTACGTTTGGGCGTACTCGCTGATCTCGATGGTGTCCATGAGGCCGCGAGTGATCGTTTCCTGGCCGCTCAGGACGGCCTCGATGGCGGACTCGCGGATGAGGTCGGACAGGCCGCAGATGCTGCCACCGGTGCGGTCGTGCAGGTACCGCCACAGCCGGGCTAAGGTGCCGAGGCTGTGTCGGTACAGGACGAGGGCGCCTTCCATCGCTTTGATCACGGCGGCCCATTCTCGGCGTCCGCGGTCGGTAGTGATGCTGAACGGGCGCATGGTGTGCAGTGTGTTGTGTCCGGAGGTTTGCGTGGCGCGGGTGCTGCCGTGGCCTTCCAGGAACAGGCCAGAGGCGAACAGATCGACGCCGGTGTAGATGAAGGTGGCGGCGGTGTGGTTGGCCAGGTATTTTAGGTGGTCGTTGACGACTTTCCCTTACCTGGCCGAGAGATCGAGGAAGCGCACGTCGTCGATCACGACCAGCTCGACGCCACACAGGCGCATCCCGTCAAGGACGGTCGTGGTGATCTCGTTCTTGGTCGCCTGATGTGGTTGGGGGTGACAGAGGTAGTCGGCCAGCAACATCGAGAGGTCTTTCGGTGTGGCCTGGGACGGGATGTTCAGATAGACCACCGGGGTGTAGTCCACGAGGTAACCGTCCACAGTGTAGGGCCGGGTCGAACCGCGCCGAGGGAAGCGTTCGGGGCGACGATGGCGAAGGTGGCGTTCAAAGTCGGCCGCGAACACCTCGACCAAGGTGGACTTACCGATGGTGGCCGGACCATCGAGCACGATGCCACGACGAGCGCCAGGGGCTTGGCGAGCGTTGGTGCGCTTCCGCCGATGGATCTGGTGGTGGATCCGCTTCATCTGCTCGGTGCGCACGATGACCAGCGCGCTGTGGTAGTCCTCCCTGTCTTCATCGAGTCGAGCACGCTCGTCCTCCGGCAGCCGCAGATAGTCGCGATAGGACGGCATAACGGGCCTCGGAGGTGGTACGGCGTCGAGGTAGGCGCGCTATTCCTCTTTCGTGCGAGGCTCGGCCAGCCCTGGGTGCGCGAAGTGCTTCACGGCCGGCCTACCGTGTGGTGAGGGTCCCAGATGTCCGCAGCCCGCACCGTGTCCAGGTCCAATCCGTCGTTCTCGTCCTCGGATTGCTGCTCGACCGGTGGCGGGTCCGTGTGAGCGGGCGCGGCGCGGTCGGCGTCACGGCGTTGGGCTCGACCACGGTGAGCGTCGCGGGCCCACCGTGTCGTGCGGTGCGGGTCCATGTTTCCGGCGCGTCGGTGCGGTTCTGCAACTCCAGCAACGCGGCGGCCATCTCATCCTGGTCAGCGGGGTTCCGGCCGTGGGAGGCGATCAGGCGGCGGGCTTCGCGGTGAGTCACGTCGGTGAACGGCTGATGTTCGCCCAGGGCGTGAGTCCAGCGCAGTACATGCCAGCGCCCGTCGGCCGGATCGCGGAAGTAGGCGTGCAGCAGGTTGCGCGGGTCGCGACGGATCGGCCACAGCCCATCCGGATAGGGCGATCGGGCCTTGCGGTAGCGGTAGAGGATCTCGGCGTTGTAGGTGAGGTAATCGATCTGGACACCCTCGGGTTGAATGGTGCGGCCCCCACCCGCGATGGGCAGCAGTTCGTAGTACAGGACCGCGTCGGTGGGGCAGTCCACATAGCCGGCGACCGCGATCGCCATCGCGTACGCCTCGTTGGGCGAGACACGCAGGTTAGACCGAATCTCATTTGGCTATGTTCTCAGGCAGGCGATATCGTTGATCAACGATGAGCGATGTAGAGAAGTGGTGTCCGGAGCCATTGTGGCTGCTGGCGCAGCCGCTGTTGCCCGATGCGCCGCAACGCCATCAGGGCGGGGGCCGGCGTCGACTGGGCGACCGCGCGGTGTTGGCCGCGATTCTATACGTGTTGCAGACCGGATGTGCCTGGTCAGCACTGCCCGCATCGTTCGGAGTCAGTAGTCCCACCGCGCACCGCCGGTTCGCCGAGTGGGTCGAGGTGGACGTGTTCGCCCGGCTGCACCAGACACTGCTGGACCTACTCGGCTCCGCTGGGGCGATTGACTGGTCACGGGCCTCGGTGGACAGCATGCACGTCCGGGCGGTCACAGGGGGGACCTGACCGGCCCCAGCCCGGTCGACCGGGGCAAGCCCGGCTCGAAGATCCACGCGATGAGCGAGCGGGGCGGCCTGCCGCTGGCGGTGGTCATCTCCGCCGCCAACCGCAATGACCACCAGGAATTGGAAACGGTGGTCGATGCCGTCACGCCGGTAGTCGGCCCGGTCGGGCGGCCCCGGCGTCGACCGCGCACGCTGCACGCGGACAAGGGCTACGACTACCCGACCTGTCGAAAGGCGCTGCGTGGGCGGGGCATCATCGCCCGGATCGCCCGCCGAGGCATCGAGTCGGCCAGGAGGCTGGGGCGCCACCGGTATGTCATCGAACGGACCCTGGAGTGGGTTTCCCGGTTCCGACGGCTGGCGCGCCGCTACGAGCGTAAGGCCGCCTACTTCGCGGCATTCGCTCAGTTGGCCTGCACGGTGATCTGCTACCGACGGGCCATCAAGCTGGGCTTGTTGACCCACAACAACCCCAAATGAGATTTGGTCTAAGGCGGGAGGTAGAGATTCAAGGTCTGTCCATTCGCGACGGCGTCGAGCATGGCCTGTAACTCTGTGGGCGGGGGCCTGGTTGACCACGCTCGCCACCAGTGCTGCAGCAACCTCCACGAGGCCAGCTATCCACGGACCCGCCGAAGAGCGCGTGGCCAGGACGGTCGCGGTGTGTCTCCGTGTGCCGTCCGGTCCCCACCAGCCCAGCTGGGCGTCAGCGGCCCACCAGGTCTGGGTGCGACCGTCGCGGAACACGCGGGTGACCTTGGACCAGTCACCGGGCTCATCGGGGCTGGTCCCGGCCAGCGATGGCTGGTCGCGCCAGGCCCGCTGGGCAGGGACGAACTGGTCGCCCAGTTGTCGATGTGGATCTGGGGCCTACTGGACCTCATGTGCCGCGCGGCCGGCGTGGTCATCGACCCCGACGAGCCGCTGCCGCCCCTAGCGGACGCGGCGACCTGAATCTCGTCTTTCTCACTCTATGTGCTTAACCCGACGCGCGACACGCGATTGCTGGTACATCGACGTATCGGTTACCTTGTGGCTCCGCTGATCGCGGAGTGTGACGGTGGCCGTGGCAGCGGGGTGATCCGCCAGATGTCGGCACAGGGGAGGGAACAGGGAGTGACCAGCCAGAAGGGGGCCTGGGACTGGCTGGACCAAGCCGCCCAGGAAGCGCAAAAAACGATCGAGCGCCTGTACGTGGAGGCCCGGTCCAGCCTCAGCGACGAACACCTGGGCGAAGCCCCAGGCGACACGGCTGACGGTGTCGGGTCGCGGCCCGGCGACTCGGCTGAACCGCCCGACGCCAGGCAGGGGTACGGGACAGAGCAGACAGGGCTTGGCGCGATGGACACCTCGTCGTGAAGACCCACGTCCGGTTCACGGGGATACTGCGGGTCCTGGCCATCGACGCGACCCCGCTGGTCCGCGTGGGGCTGCGCATCGTGATCGAGCAGGCGGCAGGCCTGGAGTGGCTCGGCGCTACGGACAACCCAAACGAGCTACGTAGGGGTCTGTCGACGCTGCTGCCGCACATCGTGATCGTCGATGGCGCGGTCGACCCCTACGGTCACCTCGTCCGGGATCTTGTTGGCGAGAATCCCAGGCTGACCGTGGTGGCTTTGCTGCATGACCACCAACGCACCGACGTGTGGCTGCGCACCGTCCGAGACGCCGGTGCCCACGGCGTGGTTCGCCGGGACGCTGCCCCGTCCAGCTTGGTCACCGCAGTCGTATCCGCGTACACCACCCGGCGGTTCATCGACCCCGGCCTTCGCGTGGCCGGACACCGCGGGCCCGACAACGCCGACACGCTGTTAACGCCACGGCAGCACGAGATCCTGCGGATGATCGCCAGCGGAATACGTGAGGCGACCATTGCCGAGAAACTGTTCGTGTCTCCAGCCACGGTGCGCACCCACATCAAACAACTGCGCGGACGCCTGGGAGCCAGGGACCGGGCGCACGCGATCGCCCGCGCGTTCTCCCTTGGCCTCCTGCCCCTACCCACGAACGTCACCGGGAGTGTCGATCTTCCTGCTCTCGCTGATTGACGTGATCTCAGCGACTTTCAGACGAGTCGTCCATGCTTGAAACTGAGTGAGTACGAGTGCGGCTTTGACGATGGTGCCGATCTTGCGAGGGCTAGCTGTGAGGTGCCGCAGGGCACGCCAGCGTCCGGCAAGTACGGCGTGTGTGCACGCCAATGCCCGTGCCGTCGTATCCGCCGTCGGCCAGCGTGGGCAGGTCGAGTTGGGAGGCAGCCCAGTAGATGGCGCCGAGCACGTGTTTGCGGGCGCAGGTCAGGTCGTGGAACGAACCGGGTTCGACATCGGAGACCCACAGCGGGAACCCACTCGGCGCCGACAGCGCCTGGATATTGCCGCTGTGCTCGTGGGCCTTTCCTGAATGCCAGAGGTCGATCTGTTCGCCTTTCACGCAGGTGGTCTGCTCGTCGCAGCGGTCGACCGAGAAGCTCTTGCCGTCCAGGATCGCGTAGTCGTTGGCTCGCTGTACGGCGTCGTGCAGGTCTGGTGCCCGCTCGGCGAGGACCGTGATGACCTCGTCCAGGTAACGGTAGCCAGTGGCGCGGGAGACGCCGTAATCGCGTGCCAGCGCGGTGACATCGGTGTTCTGGCGGAACCACCGCAGACCCAGCACGGCCTGCCGGAAGCAGGTCAACGCCCGGGTTGCCGTGCGGGTGCCACTCGAACAGCCCAACGAACTGACTCGGCCGCAGGGGACCTACGATCAGATGATCAAGACGGTAGGGGTTTGCCGGTAATGATCAGTGTTGTTGCGTGGCAGTCTTGGGATTCCCCGTCGCCATGACACCGGAGCAAGATCGACCCCACGATCCAGGCGGGAGTGGAGCGTGGGGCAACCTCACAGCCTTGAGGCAGAACCGGAATAAACGTTCACGAGGGCACGCTTCGCGCAGTGCAGTGTTTTTTACAGGCTGTTTGCCGGCGGAGCTGCGAATTGTCGCCGCCGGCCGAGTATACCTGTATTTGCTGCATGTTTGGTGGCGGCGCGCAGGAACCCCGTGAACCGGGGATCGCTCGAATGGAGCAACAGAGGCCACCCGCAGGGGGTGTGAGGACAATGACGGATTCACCGGTACTGCCGTCGACGGCCCGACCGGCGCCTGAATGGCTGCGGAATCTTGCCGCGGCCAGGGCCCACTATGAGGAACGGTTCGGCTGGCCGATGGCTGTGCAGGTCGCCGAACGGCAGCTGGCCGTCACGCTCGGCCAGGTGGTGGACGCGATCACCATGCCGGCCGAGCTGGCCGCGCGGGTGCACGCGCAACTGGGCATCGCCATGCTGGCCGGCCCGGTGATCGCGCACCCGGACGGCAGGTTCTGGACCTTCCTGACCCAGACGTTGTCGACGCCGCGGAACGACCTCATGAACGATCTTGCCGAGCAGGATGTGCGGCACGCCGCGGCCGGCAGGTACGCCGTGATCCCGACAGAGCTCACCGACGCGGGCTGGCGGTGGATCGCCGAGCCACGACCGAACCAGATGCTGCCGTCGGCGTACGCCGTGGTGGCCACCGCGCGCCGGGTGCGCGCCGCCGACCCGGCTGCGTGATCTTGAGACCCGCGTGTGGATCCCCGGAGAGCGTCCGAGTCAGCAGAGCACCGGCTGACGACGTGCCGGAACTTGGAATTCTTAGCCAATTCGCCAGCGCTCGAACGTAGCCGACACACCTGAATATTCCCATGCGGTTCTCGGTGTGCCCAAAGAGGACGACACCATGCCGTCGGCATGAGCACGAGTTGTTGGTCGGCACCGTGTGGTGTCGGTCGGCCTACGGGCGCGTCTGGTGGACCGTGGGACATTCCCATTCTGCCAGGCCACTTTGCCCCTGGGCTGCGCGTCGCGGCCTGTGTCCAACCTGGACCTTCATCGAAGAACCGAGCTTGAGGCGACGGACCTGGCCGAAGCCGGTCCTGGAACCTAGGGGTGGGACCGAGGCCAGGATGACGGAACTGGCGCCCGGCCGGCAGACCAAACCAGCCGGCACACCCGGCCTCATCCGCACTCAGGCGCGAGTCGTCTGACTAGCCAGGCAGGCCGCGCACGCGGACCTCGATGGCCCGCCGCGCCGCCTCGATCCACACCTACGGCGTGGTCACCTCGATCCCCCAGTACATCGGCTCGGCGGTCGCGATCGTGGTGGTCGCAGCGATCGGCGTCCGTCTCGGCCGACGTCCCGCCGCTGGCGGCGGAAATGCGAAGTTCCCCCACACGCTGGGGAGCTCACATGGCGAGGACGCCGTTGTCTCTGGAGGAGGTTGACGAGGTCTGGCGTCGCTGGCGCTCCGGGCAAGCGGTGAAGGTGTCAGCCCGGCAGATGAGGCGACACCCCTCGACCGTGCGGGATCTACTCAGGCGTTGTGGTGGTGTGCGCCCGACGTCCCACCGACGCGCAGCACTTCGACTGTCCCTGACCGAGCGGTGAGGGACAGGCCCGCAACGACGGCGGCGCCGGATCGCGTTCGCATGCGTTGTCTCCTCGGGTGAGTCCGGCGCTACGGCGCAGTGGAACCGACGTCGGCCGTGGTCAGCGGCCGGGCTGGGGTGGCCACGTTGTACTGGTCGGCGCCGACGTCCTTGGCGGCGGGCCGGGTCTGCCCGTCGATGTCGAGGGTTGCCTGCGGGAACGAGCCGGTCGCCGCGCCGATCGCCGGACTGGTGGCGGTGGGCCGCAGGAGCCCGTGCGCATCCCGCACCAGCCGCGGGTCGATCGTGCGGTACGCACCGGCGGGCAGGGTGCCGGCGGGTGCGCCAAACAGGATGTTGCCGGTGAAGTGCAACGCCGTGCCGATACCGGTGGCCGCCGGCTGGCCGTGGCCGAGCAGGATGTTGTCGGCCAGCGTGTCGTCGGAGGGCGGGAACGGCTTGCTGCTCTCGTACCAGACGATGTTGCCGGTACCGGAGAGCGTGTTGAAGGCGACCAGGCAGTGGTCGGCAGCCTCGTGGTCGGTGCCGCTGGTGGTGTCGTCGCGCACTTCGCCGCCGCCGACCTCCATCGGTGTCCCGGCGGTGTCCTCCACGATGTTGTTGATGATGACGTGGTTGTTGCCGAAGAAGCGGATGCCGGTGGTACCGCCGATGAGAATGTTGCCTTCGACGAGGGTGTTCCACCCGTGCCGCAACGAGATCGTGCCACGACTGTTGACGATGGTGTTGTACCGCACCACGTTGTTGGTCGACTTCACCGAGATCGCCTCGGAGTCACCGTCGGCCTTGTCGAACAAGTTGTCCTCGATCAGCCCGTTCGCCACAGCGTGCTGCCGGCCGGACAGTCCGAAGCGGATCGACTCGCCGCCGTTAGCGCCCTTGTACTGGTGGTTGAAGAAGTAGTTGTGATGCACGTGTACCCGCTGCGCCATGTCGTGCGCACCCGGCCCGACGACCTGCAGGTACACCCCGACCGCCGTACGGTTCTCGAAAGTGTTGTGGTCGACCTCGGTGTCGCTGGCCGCGACGGTCAGGTCGGCGTTCCCCGGGTTGCCCTGGAACACGTTTCGCGTTATCCGGTTGCCGGCGGCGCCGCCGGGTACGGTTAGCCCCGCGTCGTTGGCGAACACGAACCCCTGCACAACGACATGGGACGCCCCGGTCAGGTCCAGCCCGCCAGACCCGGTGAACCGCACCTGCCCGAGCGCGGCGATCGTGATTGGCGCCTGCGCGGTACCCGAGCGCCCCACCCGGATCGGACCGGCGCCGTAGACGCCGGCGGCCACCTCAAGCCGGTCGCCCGGCCGAGCCTGCGCCAGGACCACGGGCAGCTGGCCGGGTGAAGATACCGTCAGTGTGCGCGGCGTTGTCCCGGTGGCCGTGCTGGCCGACGAGGCGAGCTGGCCACCGCAGACGGCGAGCAGTCCGGCCAGGCCGGCGGCGACCAGCACGCCAAGCCTCCGGAGTAGGGGTACGGTGCGGACCATGTGTGCTCCTAGAGTTGGGGGCCTCTCAGGCGGGTCAGGGCAGGGTGATGAGGGCGGCGCTGCTGGACCCCGAGGGTGATGCGGGCAGGCCTCGCCGGATGTCGGGACCTGGGTGGCAGGTTCGGGGGTGAAGTGGCCGTTTGCGTCGACGGCCGGGTTGCCGGCCTTCACGGTGACGGCGCGGTGGGTAGTGGGGTACTCGGCAAACAGCCCGCTGGCCTGGTTACCTAGGGCGACGACGCTAACCGTGCCGAGGCCGCCGCGACCGTCCAACGGATCCTGGACCGGCCCCGCATCCGCACCACACTCATCCCCACTCCCGGCGTCGGGTGGCAGCCATCTACGACGGCTACTGCGGCGGCCCCACCAGAGAAGCACCAAAGATCGGATGAGTCAAGACTCAGGGTCGCGTCGTGCGTGATCACCAGATCCAGTCCCACCAGCCAGAACAGACTATCCTTCGAATCCTCTCGAATCGGCATCCAATGCTGATCATCGCATCTGATCGAGCAGAGATCCTATGTATTTGCGACCGCGGTCAGGCTGTCCAGCACGATCGAGATCACGCGTTCGGATGGGGGACGGCCCGCAGAGCCAAGCCACGCACTGCCACTGCCGTGCCTGGGTGCGCCGCAGCGTGCAGGTCCTGAACCTTGCTGGGTGGGGGCCCGGACGATTGCTCGGGACCTTGGATGGTGAGGAGGCTGGCCGATCACCAATCGTGGTCAACCAGGAACGTCCATCCAGCGGGACCCGACGCCGTTGTGCCGCATGCCGGGTCAGCCAGGGGCACCGAGCGGCCGTGATGGGCGCCTATCAGCCGAATCACACGGTGGCCACGGCCCATCCCTCTGCTGTGTGGGCGATCCGGAGCACGGCCAACCGTGCGAGGTTGACCGCGGCGGCAGCAGCGAGAAGTCAGCGGTCACTTTCCGTAACGCCTCCATCGGCTGCGCCACGGACTTCAGCAGACACGGCATCGACACCAACGCCTTTCACAACAAGGAACACGAACTGCGATGGTGACTCACCACCAGGGCATGATCACGTGACACGCCGTGCTGCGGATGCGCTCGGGAGCCGTGCCCGTGGACGTCGAAGGACACCAGCGGCGTACCGCTGATCGTGGGGAACGCGCCCGCATGTCGAGTTGAGGATGTCTCGACGATGCCGGGCAGACAGCGACGGAACGGGACGTGTGGGCGGCAGCCGAATTAGGGACTTAAGGCCCTAGTGTCGATTATCAGGCTACGGACATCGTGTCCCCGGCATCGTGCGTGGGGTCCCACCGTGCACATGCCCCACACCTCAAACGGTTGGCGCGTCGCTGTCCCGCGCCGTCGGCGTCGCAGCGGAGGGAGGGCGGTCGTGCCCGCACACAGTGCCCTACTCCCGATCGAACACGTCGACGTCACCACGTCGGATCCAGAGGTCGCGCAGGCGACGCTCGACGAGCTGTATGTGCCGAACTGGCTCCACCGCCCGGATACGGACAGCTTCACGTTGCGGTTACGCCGACACGCGGTCGGTGACCTGTGCGTGGACCAGGTGCGGATCAGCGGCTCGCTGTCGCTGGACACCGCTGCCTTCCCGCGCAGGGTGTTCGGCTTCCTGCACGCCGGCCAGTGGAGCGGCGCCACTCGGCGGGAGGAGTTGCGCGGCCGGGCTGGGCTGACCTACGCGCTGCCGCCGCAGGACGCGGGCGCCTACACCCTGTCGGCCATCGCGGCAGCCGCCCGGGGGAGCCCACGGGCGTTGCAGGACGCCTTCCGCCACCACGACACCACCCCCATGGCCTACCTGCACCAGGTCCGCCTATACCACGCGTACCAGGATCTGCTCGCCGCCACCGGCGACACTATCGCGGAGATCGCCCGTCGCTGGGGATTCGCCACCCCGGGCCAGTTCTCCGCCCGCTACCGCGACACCTACGGCCACCCGCCCCACCGGGACCTGGTCCACGAACCCCTCTGAGCACGGCACGGGGACCATCATGGGACTAGTTTTCACAAGCAACGACCTGGATGAGATCCAGGAATTCATCTGCGCGGACTACACGCCGGTACGGCTCAAGGCCCACTCCCAAGATCAGTACCAGATGCAGATCATCCGGAATCCGTTGGGGCCGATCAGACTGGATCTGGTCGGCTGGTGTTTTGAGGTGGACTACGCCTTCAACCCGCCGGGCAGCATCGTTCTGGCCGGGGTGGAGTCCGGCACCATTTCGCATAGTGAAACCGAGGGCGTGCAGGACAGCTATGGCCCGGGTGAGGTGTTCCTGGTTGCCCAGCCCGACCGGCCGTATGCCGGCCGGATGTGCCATGCGCACTTCAGCTTCACCGTGCTGGAGCCGGCGTTGCTGTCCCAGGTGGCCGCGACCGCGCCCGGCCGCACCGAGGCCCCGGTGCGGTTGACCAGCTACCGGCCGATCTCCCCGGCCGCCGGCCAGCACCTGCTGCGCACCATCACCTACCTGCGCGACCACGTCCTGACCAACCCGACGCTGCGGGACGCCCCGTTGATCGCCTCCACCGCACCGCAGTTGTTGGCGGCCACGGTATTGGCCACCTTCCCCAACACCGCGCTGCTCGACCCCACCATCGAGGACCGCCACGACACCCATCCGGCCACGCTGCGGCGTGCCATGGCGTTCATCGATGACTACGCGCACTGCGAGATCAGCGTCGCCGACATCGCCGCCGCCGTGCACGTCACCATCCGCACGCTGCAGTACGCCTTCCGCCGCCACCGCGGCACCACCCCGATGGGCTACCTCCGCCAGGTCCGCCTGCACCACGCCCATCGGGAGCTGCTGGCCGCCGACCCCACCACCGGGGTCACGGTGACCGAGATCGCCGCCCGCTGGGGCTTCTTCCACCCAGGCCGCTTCGCCCACTACCACCGGCACGCCTACGGCCACCCGCCGTCTCGGACCCTGCTCCGCCACGCCCCCTGACCCGCGCCCTGGTGCGGACTCCGAGCGTCGGGGGCCGCTCGGAGTCCACTTCCCAAGGGTGCGTCTTCAAAGGGTGTGTGACCGATCTGGTTTGAGCGCTTTCACAAACCACCGGTACTGGAGATTGCCAAGTCGACGATTGGGTTGGTGACCCTGACCGAGCCGCGGGAGGGGTACTTGGGGCTGCACGGAAAGCGCACGGTCACCGGGATCGACTTCAGGGCGGACGCCTCCAGGGCGAACGGCGTGTCAGCGCAGTTCGCTCCACTCACCTCACCGGTCCCGGCGCGTGCACACCGCGGTTTGGCGAAGAGGAACCCTGGGTGACGACCCACGTGGCGATTTGAGTGCGTTTGGTGAACCCCAGCTTCTGCATGATGCGCTCGACATGTCCTTCGGCCGTGCGCTGGGCAACCACTAGTTTGGCCGCGATCTGCTTGTTGGACATGCCCTCGGCGACCAACTGGGCTACCTGTCGCTCGCGGTAGGTCAGTGGGGACTCCGGCTCGGCGAGGACCGCATCATTGGCGGCCTCGGCGGTACTGGGTGGAGGCTCGCCGAAGGCATAGGCGACAGCCTGGTCGTAGTCGAGTTCCTGGCCGCGTGAAAAGGCGGCTTCGAATGCTCGTCCACCAAGGGCCTCGCGGGTCCGGGCCACACAGGCCGACCGAGGCTCGGCGATCGCGCCGATCCGGAGCACACGCAGGCTGAACACTCGATCCAGATGGTCAACGGCGCCCATGAGCACCGCCGCACGTTCGAACTCCCCGGTGGAGGCCGCCGTCCGGGACAGCATTTCGATGGTGAGCACGGCGCGCATGTCGTGCTGCCCGTGCTGGACCCGCAGGGACTCACGTGCGTGCGCGGCCGCCTCGTCAACGGCCCCCGACGCCCACTTGGTGGTGGCGAGCGCGTAGAGCACGTGTGAGCAGAAGCAATACCGTTCACCGCCCTCCTCGGCGGTGGTGCGGGCCAGATCGATCCATTCTTCCGCACGCTCATGCGCTCCTTGCACGGTAGCGGTGAGGGCACAGACCCCGCAGGCGAGGATCAGCACGCCGCGCGCCGTGGCGCGCGCTTGGTAACTGTCGGCCGCCTGCGCGAAGCTCCGTTCGGCCTGCGCATAGTCGGACTCACGGAGCGCGAGGTAGCCCTTCGCGTGAGCGGCGCGTCCCCTGAGGTAGTCATCGTCATGCTGCGCTGCCAGGAGCGCGCACTCCTCGGCGTTGAGTCGAACGGCGGCGAGGTCACCCTTGTGGTAGGCGAAGAACGTCGCCCACGACAGTGCTTCGACCCGCTCGGCGGTCGGCTCAGGAGCCGCCTGCAGCAACAAGCCCAACCAGTGCCGCGCCTCGGTGTGCAGACTGCGGCCGAGCCAGTAGAACCAGAGCGCTGACATCATGCGCAGCCCGGCTTGGCCCTCCTGCGGTTGGGTGGCGCAGAACTCCAACGCGGCACGCAGGTTGGCGTGGTGGCTCGGCAACACACGCAACCAATCCAGCTGGCGGGGCCCGGTCGCTTCGGCCTCGAAGCGTTCGGCCAACCGCAGAAACCAATCACGGTGCCGGCGCTGTGCCAGCGCACCCTCATCGGTCTCGTGCAACCGCTCCTGCCCGTAGGAACGCAGGGTCTCCAGCAGCCGATACTGGCGGTGCCCCGCGACCTGCCCGACCAGCAGGATGGACTTCTCAACCAAACTGGCCACCCGTTCCCACACCATCCCCGCGGGTACGTCCTCCCCAGCGCAGACGAACTCGGCCGCCTCCAGGTCGAACCCGCCGGCGAACACCGAGGCACGCGCCCAGACAAGCCGCTCCGCGGGTGTGCACAGGTCGTAGCTCCACTCGACCGCGGCCTGCAGTGACTGGTGGCGGTCGCCCCTGCGCCGTACCGCTGTCAGGAGCCGGAAACGGTCGTCCAACCGTTGCTCAACCTCGCCTAGCTCCAGCACCCGTAAGCGAGTCACGGCCAGTTCGATCGCCAACGGCAGGCCCTCCAGTTGGTGACACAGACGGGCTACCATGGGGTAGTTGTCGTCGGTGAGCGTGAAGTTTGCGACCACGGTCCTGGCCCGCTCCTCGAACAAGGCGATCCCGTCATAAGCGCGCAGCGAATGCGGTACCCCGCAGTCCGGTGTGGACAGTGGTGGCACAGGAAGCGGCGCGACCGACATCACCTGCTCGCCGTACACGCCGAGCGCCTCCCGGCTGGTGGCCAGGATCTGTACCTTGGCCGCAGTGAGCAGTACCGCCGCAGCCAGCTTCGCGCAGGCGTCCAACAGGTGCTCACAGTTGTCGAGAACCAGCAGCATATGCCAGTCACGTAACCGGTCGACCAGAACTGACAGGGGATCCACACCCGGGCTGCGGTCCACACCGAGGGCGGTCACCACCGTCTCCGGCACCAGCGTCGAGTCGCTCACCACGGCCAGGTCGACAAACCAGACGCCGTTGGGAAACGTGCGGCGGAGCGCCCTGGCCGTGTGCAGCGCCAGCCGGGTCTTACCTACACCTGCGACGCCGGTCAGGGTCACCGACCGTGCGGTCGACAGGAGCCGCTTGATCTCGCTCACCTCTTGGTGACGGCCCACGAAACTGGTGAGATCAGCCGGGAGTTCGGCACGTCGGTTCGCCGATGTTCCGCCTCGTGATGCGGACACCGGATCACCATACCCGCGAGACTCGGTTGCGTGTCCCACCGTCGTCGAACGGTGCGGTCTGTAGCAGGATTCCTCCGCTAGATGCGTGAGGTAGGCCGAGGATCTTCCGACACATGATGGTTCCTGACGGTTGAACGAGTACGCGGCGGTGGCGCGTTCAGGGGAAGAAGGTCCGGCGACTAGCCTCACGCAGGCTTCACGTCCCGTAATCCCGACGCCGACATCTTCGGGCCGTGGTTGCCCTTAATGAACATTCCAACCTCGGCAGCGGTGCGGCCGTGGGATCTGTCTCCAACGCCCTGTGGGGGTTGTACTCTCCGTCGGCATCGACCACCGGGACCACCACCGTCATCTCGTACCGAGGCTGTCGCCCGCCCCGTTGATCACTGGTGTGACGGTGGCGTGCCCCGTTTGGTCTTGAGCTGCGAGCCTGCTGCCGGTACCAAGGCGGAAGCAACGGTCATTCAGGTGATTGCCTTGGCGTGTTGTGGCCAGACTGGCAAAGTCTCCGGCATGCGGGGGAAGCTCACGCGTTCCTTGATGGCCATGTCGGCGTGAAGGTAGATCTGCCGCATCGGGGCCAAGCTGCAACGCATTGCCGCGCAGCAGGCACGTGACCGCACCGCCAGCGGACTATCCGCCGGGCGTCAGCTATCACCCGCCACCGCGAGTCCGCGATCGCGTGTGGCTGCCAACTCCTGAAGCAGGCAGTGGTACAGGTATTTTCCCCCTCCCGAATGTGCTGCTCGGGCCTAGCGTCAGTGAGTACTTGCGAGCTTACTGAGGAGACGACAGCGATGATCGATGACGAAGTGGAGAGGGCCTACGAGACGATCTGCGCTTGCGCACGGCAGGAGGGAGTTCCGGTCTCTGTCCGGCACATCGCGCTCGCCTGCAAGAGGATGCTTGCCGCCGACGGTGTCGGGATCTACTTCTTGGGCGGCCTCGGCCTGGGTGAGTCCGTCTACTCCACCGATGAGGGTGCCGAACGCGTGGTCGAACTTCAGGTCACCCTGGGGGAGGGTCCTGCCTTGGCGGCCCTCAACGAGGATCATCAAGTGCTGGTTGCCAACTTGACCTGCGGCCTGTGCGACCAGTCCTGGCCCGTGTTCACGCCTGCCGCGGTCCGCGAAGGACTGCGCGCGATCTTCGCGTTTCCGCTGAAGCTGGGAGTGGTGAGCGTCGGCGCGCTGGAGATCTACCGGGCACGGCAGGGTGCGCTTTCCGATGCTGATCTCAACGTCGCGCTGCTGTTCGCCGATGCCGTGATGATAAAGATGGTTAACCAGACGGGCGATACACAGGTCATGAACGGGGACATTTCGTTCCTCGACCAGGTCGACGAGCGCTGGAAGAAGGTCCACCAGGCCACGGGAGCTGTCGCGGTGCAACTGCACGCAGGTCTCGCGGATGCGTTCGTCTGCATGCGCGCGTACGCCTACCGCAGCGATCGACGCCTGTCCGAGGTTGCCGACGACATCCTCAACGGCGTGCTGGATATCACTACCGACGACCGACTCGACCCCGGTAGCAGCGGCAGCCTGCGAGTCAGCGACTGACGACCACGAGGACAGCCATACCGCCACAGGAGTCGAGCGATTCTCAGCGTCCTGTAGGGGCGACACCACTCGCAAGAACACCGAGCACGGCTCCGGACCTGAACCGCGCCGGGTGTGATGGAGGCTTTGTCCCTTGAGAGGATGGAGTCATGGCTGGAGCTTCACGACACCCCGCTGAGGTGCGGGCACGCGCGGTGCGTCTGGTTGAGGAGCACCGGGACGAATACCGCTCGGAGTGGGCAGCGATCTGCTCGATCGCGGAGAAGTTCGGAGTCAGCGGGGAGACGCTGCGTAACTGGGCGCGGCAGGACCAGGTCGACCACGGACAACGTCCGGGTACCACGACCGAGGAGTCCGCAGAACTCAAGCGACTGCGTCGGGAGAACGCGGAACTCAAGCGTGCCAACGAAATCTTGAAGTTCGCGGCAGTTTTCTTCGCGGCGGAGCTCGACCGCCCACACACCGGGTGATCGGCTACATCGGCCGGCACAAGGAGCTATTCGGGGTCGAGCCGATCTGCGCTGTCCTGCGTCAAGCGAGCGTGTCGATCGCCCCGAGCACCTACTACGCGGCCAAGTCCCGCCCAGTCTCGGATCGAGCCCAGCGCGACCAGCGGCTCTCAGCCGAGATCATGAGGGTATGGAAGGACAACTACGAGGTGTACGGCGTCCGGAAAGTGTGGCAGGCATTGCGCCGTCAGGCAGTCCAGGTCGCACGGTGCACAGTCGAGCGGCTGATGCGCCAGTTGGGGATCGCCGGTGCGACCCGCGGCAAGACCCGCCGGACCACCATCCCTGCTACCGGCATCGACGCCTCGATCGGGTCGGTGGGGGATGCCTACGACAACGCGCTGGCCGAGTCGACGATCGGGCTGTACAAGACCGAACTGATCACCAGGCGTGGTCCGTGGTGCACGCGTGACCAGGTCGAATACGCCACCCTGGAGTACATCGACTGGTACAACAACCGACGGCTGCATGGCCAGATCGGGCACCTCCCGCCCACCGAGCTTGAGGCCGCCTACTACCGTGAGCTGAGGTGTGTCAAGGAACTTGGACAGGTCCTCTGAGTGTTGATCACGCAGCGGCTGCTGCGGTCAGATGGTCCAGCAGGGCCTGCGCGGGAGTGCGGTAGCCCAGACTGCTGTGGAGCCGTTTCCGGTTGTAGAACACCTCGATGTACTCCGCGACGGCGAACCTGGCCCGCGCACGGGTCGGGAACTGCTCGCGGTGGTACATCTCGTTCTTCAACGAGGCGAAGAACGACTCGGCAGCGGCGTTGTCCCAGCACACCTGGCGTGACCCCGTTGGGTTGATCCAGCTCGAGTGAGAGTCTTGCGGCCCACGCTGTGGGCAGGAAGGCTCGATGACGATGAGTACCAGGAAGCGGCACACCCCCGAGCAGGTCGTGCGGAAGCTGGCCCAGGCCGACCGGCTGCTGGGCGAGGGCAAGGACATCGCGGATGTCTGCCGGGAGTTGCAGGTCAGCGAGCCGACCTACTACCGGTGGCGTAACCAGTTCGGCGGTCTGAAGGCCGATGACGCCAAGCGGTTGAAGGACCTGGAACGAGAGAACGCCACCCTCAAGCGGCTGTTGGCCGACGCGGAACTGGAGAAGGCGGCGCTCAAGGAGATCGCCAAGGGAAACTTCTAAGCCCGGACCGCCGGCGGGCGGCCGTGCACCACCTGATGCGGGCGCTCGGGGTGAGTGAACGGTTCGCCTGCCGGGTGACCGGGCAGAACAGGGGCACCCACCGGCGGGCGCCGGTGACCCAGACCCCGGCAGATCCGGACGCGGCGTTGCGGGCCTGGCTGCGGGACTACGCGAAGGCGCATCCGCGATGGGGGTTCCGGCGGGCCTACCACGACGCCCGTGGCGAGGGCTGGACGGTCAACCACAAGAAGGTCCAGCGGTTGTGGCGCGAGGAGGGCTTACGGGTGCCCCAGCGGCGTCGCCGCAAGCGTCTGGGCACCTCGACCGCGAAAGACACTCCGAAGGCGGACGCGCCGAATCGCGTGTGGGCGGTCGACTTCCAGTTCGATGCCACCACCGATGGCAAACCCGTCAAGATTGTGTCCATTGTGGATGAGCACACCCGGGAATGTCTGGGCGGTCTGGTCGAACGCTCGATCACCGCGGAACGCCTGATCGATGAGCTGGACCGCATCGCTGGCGATCGGGGCTACCCGGCGGTGCTGCGCAGTGACAACGGTCCCGAGCTGGCCTGCGCGGCGATGAGCGACTGGGCCGGTGAGCGTGTCGGGTTGGCGTTCATCCCGCCGGGCCAGCCGTGGCGCAACGGCTATGTCGAGTCGTTCAACGGCCGGCTCCGTGACGAATGCTTGAACATCAACCTGTTCTGGTCGCTGATCCAGGCCCGGGTCGTGATCAGCGACTGGAAGGACGAGTACAACCACCATCGCAGGCACTCCGCGCTGGGCTATCAGACCCCGGCCGGCTACGCTGGGGCCTGCATCCACCGATAACCGACTCTCACAGACGGTGGGTCACTTCACGGGGTCCCGTCACACCCCGTCCGCCCCACACTGGCGTGAACCTCGTTCTTCTTGCAGTAGAAGGAAAAATCGCTCGAGGTCTATTGCTCAGGCTCAACCGGTCGTCGTAACACCGGCTCACTGAAGCGAGACGTATCAGCTCGTTCAGTGCTTCGGCTGGTGTCTTCCAGTCGAGTGTCTTGCGTGGACGGTTGTTGAGCGCGGCGGCAACGGCATCGAGCTCGTCGCGGTCCCAGCGGGCCAGGTCGGTTCCTTTCGGAAAGTACTGACGCAGCAAGCCATTCGTGTTCTCGTTCGTGCCCCGCTGCCACGGACTGTGAGGATCAGCAAAGAAGATCCGCATGCCGGTGTCGATCGTCAACTGAGCATGCTGGGCCAGTTCCTTGCCACGGTCCCACGTCAGCGTTCGACGCAGCTGCTCAGGAAGCGTGACGATCGTTGCGGCGATCGCATCCCGGACAGCCTCGGCTCCATCGCCGACCTGCCCATCAACGCTTTCATCCAGCCTGCTGGCCTGCCCATCAACACCTCCACGACCGAGGTGTTGCGACGACCGGTTGAATTCACCGTCTATCGGAGATGCCTATGACAATGCGTTGGCGGAGTCCATCATCGGGTTGTTCAAGACCGAGGTCGTCAACCAGCACGGCCCGTTCACGACGCTGGCCGAGGTCGAGTACGCGGTGATGGAGTGGGTCGACTGGTACAACAACGCCCGTCTGCACTCCCGACTGGGCTACCTCACACCGGCCGAGTATGAGACCGTCTACTACGCTCAACATCCGCCACGCCGACCGGCGCTGGTCTGATACCGAAGCCGGTCCCTTACCCGTGACGGTTCACTCTCCATCCCACCGGGACTTCAGGGCATGACCCCGCTGAGCCACATCAGGTGGATCACTTCGCGGGATTCCACCCGCCCGGGGACCACCCCCGCTCGCGCGGGAAGCCGAACTGGAAGTCGCAGTACATCTCCACCAATCAGCACCCGGGTTTCCCGGCCGATCTCCCCGGTGACACGGGCCTGGGCCTGGGCCCGCAGCGCATCGCATCGCGCAGGCACTGTCCGGCGGGCGCGTGGGCGTCGGGGCCTACTCGCAGTCATCGGCGTGGGTCTGGAACCAGTGCAGGACCTGCCCGGCCAGGTCGGCGGGCAGGAGCACCCCCTCGCCACGGTCGGTCAGGACCAGGACCTTCCCGGCGACGGCATCCAGGGCCAGACGCAGAGTGTCGGCGTGCCCGGTCGCCCAGACGGTCTCCGTGCTCGGGTCGTAGGTGACGGGCAGGCCCGCGAGAACCAGCTCCTCGTACAGGTTCACCTCACCCTGCTCCCGGTGCCAGGCGCGGGCCACCGCACCGTCGGCATCGAGCAGCAGCACGCGGTCGACCGCGACCGTCAGGTTCTCCCACACCCCGCCCACGTCCGTGATCCTCACCGTGGACCGCGATCGGCGCAGATCAGGACACCCACACGGGTGGCCGCCACGACCCGGGAGGCGCCAGCACCGGGAGCGGGCGAGCAGGCCCGTGTTGCCAGCGGGCCTGTCCGCAGTGGACTGGCCGCACCCGCGCGGTGAGTGCGCCCAGCACGGGGCGCGGCACCGTGTCGGTGCCGGTGGCGGTCGCCTCGTGCAGTGCAGTACGGCAATCACGAGTGAGAGTGCCTTCCACAGCACGAGGACGCCAGCGATAGCGCCGAACCCGGTCGCGGCGCAGATTTCTCTCTACACGATCGGGGGAGCCCGTGCCGGTCGGGCCGCAGGTGCACTCCTGTCAGTCACAGCACTGCTGTCGAACCCGGCCTGAGTGCTATCGGACGATGAGGAACGTTGAGCGACGACACCGGCCCCGACCAGTCGGCCCCAGACCTTGGCACCTGCACGATCGGCCAGTTCGAACACCACGTGGCCTCCCGTGCAAGCCGCCCCGGGCTCGAGCGAGTCTGGGTGGTTGCCCAGGCGCACCCCTACCACTCCGAGCAGTCACGGCAGGCCCGCAGACGCTGGCCCAGGCTCTCCTTGACCGCCAATGCGCGACTACCCAGCGACGACCCCGAGGAGCGGGCCCGGCAGTGGTGCCACAACTTCGCACTCCGCACCTGGATCATCGAGCACCTCGGCTCAGGCGACGTCCCGGACTGGGCTCCCCGAGACCCTCGCCACCGGCACCCTGGCAGTGCTCTCCCTCGCCCCCGATCAGGCCGCTGCGCTGTGCACGGACTGGCGTGATCGTCCGATCGAGCAGATCGGCGAGCCTTCGCCGACACCAGAACCTCACAGCCCACCTCGACAGGCTTGTCGGCCACCTACCAGCCGGTCCAGCCAAGGATCGCGTGACTGGCTGGCGTGGAATCCGTGACCAACTGCCGTGAGACCGGTGTCGGGCAGCCACCTGACCAGCCCTGACCGCGCAGGCCAGGAAAGCCTGCGTGCGCGGCCCAATGCTGCAGGCCGCTTCGGCCATGCTCCCGCGCGTGGAGGAACTCGACGACGGTCCAGGGACCCGTCGGCCCGATCAGGTGCGGTGACGCACGATTTATCGACGCCTATTCAGTGACGTTACGGGCCTGGTTGTGATAAAGCCAACGTATCTGGCGTAATCTGCTGGCCTCGCGCGGTCGGAGAATTCGAGCACCTCGTGTCGGGTTAACGGTTGACTCAATAAAGCACTGAAACAGTAGGGGGTGATCCACTAGCCCGAACAGTGGCTTGTCGCGCGCACCGGAAACCGGCTTGACTGGTCGAAGACGCATCAGCGTCATGTCTCACGATGGGGGTTCTGTGTTCAGCAGGTCTCGCGCGGCAATGATTGTCGCGGCAATTTCTGCTGCCACCCTGATTCAGGCGGGGCCGATTTCCAGTGCGGCCACCGGGCACCCGAATGGCGCCTCCGCCTCCACAACGCTAACGCCGGTGGACACCCGGCGCGATGGCGACCACTGTGTCTGGCTGTACGGCAAGTCCGAGGCAGGCAAGCCCTCGCCGCTGGTCGACAAGGCGTGCTCGGACATCTCGCCGGAAGCGGCCTCAGCCAAACTCGACGCGCAGCAGGCACAGCGTGCGGGCACCTCAGCCGCGCCCGCGGGCCGCGTCCGCATCATGATCTGGTACGTGGACGGCAACTTCAACGACTACAACCCCGCCACCGGTACGACCAACGGGCACCGGTCGGACTGGATCGACGGCAAGGACGGGCCCTGCGACGCGGCCGGCTACCGGATCCCGACCGACTCCTTCTGGAGGGACAATCTGTCCTCCCTTGTCGGCGACAACAACTGCCACACCGCACGACTGACCGACAAGGCCTTGGTCTACGCCCAGGACTTCCGGATCGACCCGTACTACGCTGGGAATTTGCAGGGCTACAACGACAACGTCGGTCTGATCCACGCGCACAGCTGATCCGTCCGCTCGCACCTCGGCGATAGTGTGTGGCGGTCCACCGCACGAGACCGCCACACACCGCTGTCATGGACGGCTGCTGGTATCCGCGACAAATGCCGAGGCCAACCACAGGTGATAGCGCACCGTGGCTGGTGTCCGCACGGTCGTGTGCAGCTGCGCGGTGTCCACGCTCAACGCCACGTATTCCACCGCACGCAATACGCCGGTCTCCGGGTCAATCAGGAGATAGGCCCGTTGCGTGGGGAAACTGCCGGAGTCGGTCAATACTGCGGAGACCGCGATCGCCGGACGACCGGCGCGGTCGGTGGTCCGTCCCTCGACCGCGAGTCCCGGTCGGGTGGACAGGACCTCGAGGAACGCGGACGTCACCGCTGGCTTGTTCAGCCACACGGGCCAGGTGTGCACCGCCTCGGTGAGGAACCACGCCGCATCGTGCTGCTGCCCGGCACGGGTGAACCAGTCCACCAGCCCACCGTGATCGGTCAGTGTGTCCGGCCACGGGGTCTTGTCGAACGGCCGGTCGTCAGTCATCGGCGTGGCCCCGGGCGGAAGGTTCTGTTCCCTGCTCACACCGCGACCGGTGCCATCGGGCCGGACCCAGACCTCCGAGAGGCGCTCGGCCAGCAGGGATCCCAGGTCCTCACCACCGGTGCCCTGCACAGCCGTGAACGACCAGGACCGGCTCTGGGAGTAGAAGACCGGTCCCCGGCCAGGCGGTGCGGGCTGACCGGCCGCGCGGACTGACAGGTCGCCGAGCAGGCTCCGTGCGTCGGTCTGCTGCGCGACAGGCTGGAAAGCGAGCAGGGGCGGGGTAGCCGCCACCGCGGTCGACGTCCCGATCACCTGGGTGGCCAGCAGCCCGGCACCGCCCACCGCCACCACGGCCAACCCCGCACCGACCAGCACACGCCGACGACTCAACCCCTTCGTGACCCGTTGATTCTCACCCGAGTCCTGGGCAATGTCCGCCGCCTCCCAGGGCGGGGTCGCCCCGTCCGCGGTCGTGGGCGACTGCGCCGCCAGCCGCTGCATCGCGCGCTCGATCCGCTGCTTCACTGGGCGACCTTCCCTTCGAACGTGACTGTCGCAGTCCCGAGACCATCCTCATCAGGCAGTTCCTCACCACGTGCCAACGCCTCAGTGAACCGACGCCGCGCCCGGTGCAGCCGGACCGCGAACGTGGCCGTGGAGCACCCGGCGACGCGCGCCGCCTCTCGTGCGCTCAGCTGGTGCCACACGGTCAGCATCAGCGCTTCCCGGTCCCGCTCGGGCAGCTCCGCCAGCGCGGTGAGCACCGTGATCCGCTCCACCACCCCTGCCTCGGGACCGACCGCGCGGCCCGTGCCGGTCATGCGGGCGAGGTCGTCGGCGAGCAGGAGTTGCCGGTCGCTGCGGCGCCGCTGGTTGGCGATGAGGTGGCGGGTGGTGACCAGCAGCCAGGGCAACTCGGCATCCACGGGCAGCTCGGCACGCTTGCGCCAGGCCACCAAGAACGCCTCGTCCACGGCCTCGCGTGCGGCCGCGGGGGAGCAGCTGTTGAGCGCGTAGGCGAGAACCCGCGGGTGCAGCGCCCGGTAGAGCTGGGTGAACCGCTCCTGGTCGACCCCCATGTGCCGGTGACCTCCGAACTCCCTCGAGGTGGTGTCACTGAGCAATGTCGCCAGCAGGGCCCATCCTTACAGCCACCCCTGGACAATTTTCCAGTCGGCTTGGCGAGGGGAGAGCGGTGCAACCACGGGGGGTGCGGACGGTCGTGCCCGGCGCCGGTGACCCCGGGTGTTCCCGCTGCGGTCAGGGCGGCCAGCGTGGTGCCGACGCCGATGTAGTCCCAGCTCACGAGCGGACAGGCCGGGCCCCAGCCGTAGTGCTCTGTGAGCTGCTGCCACAGCCCCGGCTATCGCCCGGTGAACCGCACTCTTCGATCGCAGTGAGCAGGCCACGTGAACTGCGGGCGACGCCCGCGCCTGAAGCGAGGCCGATACGCGACCGGGGGGCTGTCACTTCGCAGGACTGCCGCGGACCACCATCCGCAGTGCCGCGGCTGATGGCTGCGCGCGACCTATCTTCCGACGCCACTGGCTATCGACTCAGACTGCCCACCTTGAGCGGTTGCCTGCAGGACCTGTCACCACCCAGTTGGAGCATTGCTCACTTTCTGTGGCCCGCGTTAGCCCCGGTCGGGTTTGTCGCATTTTCGACGAACTGTGCAAACAGTATGGGGGAAGCGTGCTGAGACAATTAACTTCGCTGTGCTCTGCCGTGACGACCGTCGCGTTGACAAGTGCGATCATCTCATTCGGAGGCGCCCCCGCCTTCGCGTAGGGTGGCGGACTGTGCGACGCGGGAACGAATTCCGCAGTCGCCACGCTCTGCGCCGACACCAACGCCAACGTGTATGGCACCTTCACGACCTTCAGATACCCCGCCATCACCTACGCCTCGACAGCGCCGTTGAACTCCACGGCATACAACGGCACGCGGATGTTCACCAGCAACAACCTGTCGACATCATTCGAACTCGGCATGGGTGCCAGCTTCACCGACCAGGGCGCGCTCGTCTACCAGCCCTACTTCTGGGACTACGGACCGACTTCACGCTACAACCCGATTGGCGACGTGCTGTTCAAGCCGGACGACCGCCTCCACAGCTTCATGGGCATGCCCCACTGCACCGGTTGCACCACGTGGGACGTCTTCTACGACTTCAACATGATCGGCACCACCCAGGCAGGAGACACGCCGACCGCCCACCACGTCAGCACAGGCTGGACACTCGACGGGGAGCTCGCGAACGTGAGCTTCCCGCAGACACAGAACAGGATCCAGTACCTCGACGGCAACAACACCTTCCAACGGTTCAGCATCAAGGACCTCACCATCAGGGCACCGGAAGGAAACTGCTCCCCAGGCGCGGACCCGAAATACTGCTTCCGCTTCACCACCGGCGCCAACGTCAGCCCCGCACGCACCGTGATCTCCTGGGACGTCAGCAAGGACGTGGTCACACCACCACGCCTCTCGCCCCGCACGGCACCGACCACCACGACGACTGGCGCGCCCAGCCCGGTAGCGACACGCGGCTACTTCAACGGTGTGGACCAGGCCCAGCTCAGCCAGTGCATGCACACCGCCCCGGACCAGTGCCTGACCACCGTTCCTGGCCTGTCACGCTGCCTCCAGCAACGCAAAGCGTGCAACAGCGACGGCCTTGACGCGCTTCACGCGAGGGAGCCCGTTACGCGAACCGCACCGATGACAGTCGACCAGGCCCGAATCGCCGCCACCCACTTCCTCCATTTGACCGACACCCCGGCCAACCTCACCGCCGTCTACGACGACCAGCCCCCGCAACCAGGCGACCAGGCAGACACCGCGGCGGCAGGCACGCCCTCGTCCGACGCGTCCACCATCACCGTGACAGCGCAGGGCGAGGTACGCGAACCCACCGATTCCCGCCGGCACCACCGTGGTGCCGTGATCGTCTTCGATCGCTCACACCACCAGGTGGTGCACGCCTGCCTGGGCGACACCTGCGCCACCCATCCCTGACCGCGGCCTCCAGCCTCCCGCGGGTCTTCGTCAACGCCGCACTCCGCCTCACCTACTGCGGACAGCGCAGGCCGCCCCGGCGACGGCGAACACAGGCCCCAACTCGGTGAGCTAAAGGTTGTCCCGTAACGCCGTCTCGGCAAGATCGATGATCGTGATGTGGAGCGGGTGATCAGTGCGGACCGGCCGGAGTGGGTGCCGGTGTTCACGGGCGTGTCGGTGCGGGTGTTTCGCAAGCTCGTGCGGATCGTGGCCCGTCGGGGTGGTGAGCAGACCGGCACCGGCCGGCGGTGGGGCTTGTCGCTGGCGGATCGGGTGTTGCTGGTGGCGGTGTACTACCGGACGAATCTAACGTTTCGGCAGGTGGCGCTGTTGTTTGGGATCTCGAAGTCGGCCGCGAACCGGGTGGTGGATCATCTGGCGCCGCTGCTGGCGCTCGCGCCGGTGACCCGCGAGCACGGCCCGGACACCGTGCTGATCGTGGACGGCACGCTGGTGCCCACCCACGACCGCGGCATGTCCGCCTCGTCGAAGAACTACCGCTATTCGGTGAACATGCAGGTCGTCATCGACGCCAATACCCGCCTGGTGGTCGCGGTCGGCGAACCCACGCCGGGCAACCGCAACGACTGCCGCGCCTACACCGACTCCGGCGTCGATCAGCAGTGCCGGGGCGCGAACGTGCTGGCGGACGGCGGCTACCAGGGCAACCCAGGGGTGATCATGCCCTACCGCCAGCCCCGCAAGGGACAACCACCGCTGCCGCAATGGAAAGAAGACCTCAACACCGTCCACAAGAGCGTCCGCGCACGGGTAGAGCACGCCCTGGCACACATGAAGTCCTGGAACATCCTGCGCAACTGCCGCCGCACACGCGACGGTGTCTGGCACGCCACCCGAGGCATCGCGCAGATGCGCAATCTGTCCATGACGGCCTGAGCGGCCCCCGACAGCAGACAAGGCCGCTGTCACCCATGCCCGCCAACACTCTTGATCAATACGGGACAACCTTTAGGACGACCACACCACGAGAACTCTGCCCACAGCGACTCTGGACCACTGATATCGAGGATCAGCAATGCCCGGTAGAGCATGGACGATGCTACTCGCCGCGACATGCGCGCTCGCTGTTCTCGCGCCGCCCGCCGCGGCCCACGGCACGCATGCACACGAACCGTCATCCGTCGCCGGCCCAGCAGACGAGAACAACCTTCGTCAGGGCTGCCAAGCCCACAACGCGCTTGCCGACAGGCAGCAGGGATGGGCAAGAAACCGATTCGAACAGTGCTACCACTTCACCAAGGTGGTCAACCTCTTCAACTCAAACCACGAGTACATGGTACAGTATCAGTGGGAGGAATGGATACTCGCGTTCGCCTATGACGGAAGCCGCCGAGTCGACTATGTGGTCAGCGTCGAGAACGCCAAACAGTCGAAACAGCTCTTCTCCGACATCGCGTTTCTGACCATCGGATTCAACGGATGCGATGGTCAACCCAACATTTCATGCAGTGGCACCCTCGCGCGGTCCAGCACCATCGAGGACTGGTACCACAGCCGCGTATGGACACCATCACGGTGACCTCGCCCAACGATGCCGGCGACGGCCCCGACCTGCTCGCATACTTCACCGGAAAGATCGGCTTCGTGGCCGAGTACCGCGACGGGAAAACCATCCCCGAAAATGAGGACGTTACCGCGATCAACCGGGTTAGGTTCGATTCGGTCGGACAACGCCTGGGTGGGAAATGTGAGGGAACCGTCTTCACAGACCTGACTCCGAACCTGGAGATCCACCTCACCGGTCACGGGACAGACCAGGAGGCCAGGAACGTGGACGACGCGCTGCATCATCCCGAACGGACCTTCCCCAGCGTCATTGGCAAGTCGGTACCAGGCGCAAGCCTGAGCAACCCCCTCCACCGGCTCATGGACGTCGGCGAGCGGAACAGGAACCACGACGCCTCCGTAGGAATCTGCAAAGACGTGTGGGGTCCTGACTACGCCGCCGGAGGTCTGGACTGCGACGAATACCCCTACAAAACGACACGAGAAGGCTCCTATACCTCGACCAACGGTAATCCGCAGGCCTGGAACGGCTCCGCACGCCCGATCAACAAGGAAGACAATAGTGAGGCCGGAACTCAACTCGGTGTCTTCTACGGCACCAATCGGGTTCTCGATAACGAAGCGTTCACGGTAAGTGTTGTCCCATAGGCCGCATGCGGGGTCCGGGACGCACCTTCCCGGGCCCCCGCACGCAACCGCATCGCCGAATGCGGATCTAGGTCGGTGTTCGAGTATGCTAGAAGGGTGTAGGGGTAAGCCTGTGGCCGATCAACTTGCGAGCTGAGGTTCAATGGTGACGCAGAACCCGAGGCAGGTATTCACGTTCAAGCCTGACTATCGGATTTTCACGTTGCGTGACGTCGAATGCGATGCGGGGGTCGGCAGATCGGAGGCCGTCCGCGAGGCCAACCGGAACGCCAGCGCGTGCACCGATTATGAGGTGTACGTAGCGTGCGCCCAAGATCTATTCGATGTCTCCGTCACCATCGAGACCCTGCCAGGCGAGCCCGAGCCCGGTGACTGCGATTTCGAGTGGAGTCGCGGAATTGACTATGAGCTGACCTGTCCGAGTGGAGAACTCCGCCTTGGAGATCCCACAACCTACGGATTCACCGTCGCGCTTCCAGATGGATCTGGGGTTTACGCTATCCGTGTTCGACATGCAGGAAGGGAACAAGCCGATCAAGCCAGGAACGACGCGCTGGCGAACTGGCAGGGCACTTCGTCCGCCGCGCCGCCCACCTCGGCGAACGGTGACGCGATCGAGAGGTACCTCCTCCAACTATGGCACCGGTCGCCCATAGCGGACGACGACAGTGACTGACGGGTCCGCGTCAAGATCGGCACGCTACACTGCCCATGCGCGCACGCGGCATGGGTGACAACGCCGTTCACAGCGGAGGCGAGCAATGAGCGACCGGCACTCCTACTGGTTCCCCTTGTTCCTCGCCGGTGTCCTGCTTCTGCCGTACAGGTACATCATGGAGACGGTTGAGGACGCCGCCCTGCCTGCCGGCAAACCGTTCACAGTCCAGGACAATAGGTTCGAATCTCCCTGGGGTGAGGTTACCCCCAACAGCAGCTTGGCCTGGATTCTGTCGAGCGCTATCGTGGCCGCTATCCTGATAGTCGCGACGATCTGGTGGTATCGACGATTGAACCGGCAGGGATGGCACCCGGGTGCGGTCGCTATAAGGGCTGCCGTGGTGGCCGTAGTTGGCGGCGCATTGCTTACACTCCTGGCGGACATGGTCCGAAATGGGCGCGAGGGTGTCAGGCTGGCAATTTCGACCTCGGTTGTTCTTCTTGTTGCCGCAGGTGTCCTGTTCCTCCGGTATCATCATCTCGGTCGCCCGGCCTGGGGTGTGGGTGCGACGCTGACGTTGGCGTTCGCGGTAGCAACATTCCTGGTATCGCAATTCACGGTCTCTGTACTGGTGTTGCTTGTTGCGGTCGGGGCCGCCGCGTTGGCTTGGTACGAGCGTGCGATTGTCGCGGCGACGGCCTCCATCACACTCATGGCCCTCACGGCATGGACGGCACGCCACATTGTCAGCAGCGGTGACACCAGGCTGGGATTCCTGATGGTGGACCAGGCGCCCAGCGCGGTTCCCGTGCTGTCGAATCTGGCGGCGTTGGGGCCTGGAATAGTACTGCTGCTGAGTTCTGGAGTTTCCCTGCTGCTTCGGGCACGAGCACCTCGCGCAGCCTAATCCGCCCGAGGCGCGTTTCAGGGGTGGCGTTGCCGGATTCACCGGCGGCCCCGCGGGCGCCTTCGGGGATGTCCGGTGCGCCTTCGCGCACATGCCTGAGGCTTCCGGGTGGCATGGAGGGCATTAGGTTGAAATTCCTATCTGCGTGCGGTGCCCGGCGCGATACGGGCAAGGGCAATTTAACCAGATGTTCTCTTTGATACCGGTGGAGCTTGGAGTAAGTGAGTGAAGTCTCTTGCTGCGATCGAGATTGAACGGTACGACTGGGACTCAATGCCGGTAATGGGAGACCGGTCCGAACAGGTTCCTCTGAACCTGTTCGGTCTGATCGCCGCCGATAGCGAGAGCGCCGTTGAGGAGTTCTACTGGGGTCTTGAGAACGTTGTGGTGGTGCAGGGTCAGCTATTCGAAGCTGCACCTGCGGTAGTTTCAGTGTTGCTTGCTTCGCTGGTTGGCGAGTTGTCTCCTTCGGCACGGAGGATGATCCTCGAGCTCCTCTTCCAGCTCGTGTCGGGTGAGTCGGATGAGGAAGCTATCGAGCGAGGGAATCCGGAACTGGGCGCCGCCTGCCGCGAACAGGCTCGCCTGGGAATTTCTGTGCTCTACTCCGAACTTTATGGCCACTTTTCGGTGGCGGCTAGAGATATACTTGAGGTTGTCGAGGTAGACAAGGGGAGGTTATTTCATCATGTTGAGCGCAGGGGTAAAGTGAAGAAGTGAATCTGTTCCGCTGGTTCTAGATGGCACTCGCAAATGTGAGGGTAGTGTTGTGATGAGGGTTGTCGAGGCCGAGATACAGTTGCGTACTTGTGCCCTATCTGATGTCGGTGACGGCGGGGGAGAGGATGTTGTGCGCGCACTGCAGGGGCTGGTGGATGCCTCCGCTGAAGATGATGCCCTGCTCAACTTCTGGGAGTTGGAGAGCGCGCTTCTGCGACAGAAATCTTCGTCTCGAGTGACACCCGCACTAGCCGCCGTTTTGATAACCGCCCTCGGGTCATCGCTTCCTGAGCATGTGAACAAGTGTGTACTAGAACTCGTTCTCCAGATCGTCCGAGGTCAGTCCGATTCTGCTATTGGTGAAATTCGGCAAGGTCTATGGATGCTATACTCGCATGTCTTTACAAAATGGCGGGTCATTGTGGAGAATATACTTAGAATTGTTGAAACTGACCAGGGAAGGCTCTTGAAGGTCCTGGCTGAGGCAGATTGTTGAGGTGACGTGCCGCTCGAATGAAGAGGTCTCGACCTCAGCGGCAGGCCTGGCCGAATGGTCTCGGAAGGTCCTGGGCGGCGCGTCGGTCAGAGGCAAACGGGTGAGCCATGCCCGGGCCCACCCTGGTTGGCCCGGGCAGGTTCGGCTCGAAGGGCTACGTCCTGATCGCTCCTGTCGATCTGCCGCTGTTGGTGGGGTCTCTCCTTGTCGACACCACTGGCGCGGTCGCGCTCACGCCACTGGTCATGGCCGTTCCCGTGATTCGGTCCCACTGCGGGCTACGCCGACGCACGCCGGGCAAGCTTCACCCGGTCAATGCTTACGACCAGGCAGAACTGCGGGACTGGATCCATGGCTGCGGCATCGGTGTGCGCGTCGTTAGGAAGGACGTGGAGTCCAGCGAGAAACCCGGCAGACATCGTTGAGTTGTCGAGTGGTGCCCTGGCTGGCTGTTCGGCTACCGCCGCCCGGGCGTGCGTTGCGGGCGCAGGGCCAACCACTTCTACGCCTTCCTCATGCTCGCAAGCACACTGACCTGTCACAAGATACTCACTATGGTGAGGGGCACTCACATTTGCTTTCTTCCGAGTGTGCTTATACCGGAACCAGGTCACGGGCGCGAGGTTAGCCACGACGACAAGATCAAGCTTGTGGGAGGTCGGTGATGAGGGTTCGCTGTGTGCGGGCAGCCCGCGTGGTTGATGGGGTGGCCCTGGAGGACAGCCCGTGGATCAGGATCGGTGCCGAGTACGTCGTGATCTCCCTGATGATGGACTCGAACCGACGAGCCATGCTGCAAGTCGTTGACGAGGCGCGTCCTGACCCAGGCTGGTTCGATGCCGAGATGTTCGAGACGACCTCCACTCGCATTCCCCCGAACTGGTCGGCCAGGGTGCGCGGCACAGGCGTGATCGAGTTCGCCCCGGCCCGCTGGCTCGACGACGGGTTCTGGGAACGGTTCTACGACGACGAACGCGTCGCGGTCGCTGTCTTTCGGGAAGACTTGGAAGTCATCTTGTCGGACTCGGCGTTCGTCGATCCCCACCAAGGGACCGGTATCGAGGCTCCCAGTGGATGACCTTCCTAGATGATCATGGACAGGGTTGTCTCAACAGCATCGCGTTGTAGAGCACAGGACAACGTCCCAGCGGACAATCAGTGGTGTGAGGTTCACCCTGGGTAGTGGACACCGAGTTATTGAGTCGAAAGTGATCGTTTGCCTGTATGTTGCTCACTTGTGATCGAGGTCGAGGACGCGCGTCGTCTGTCGCCCGCTGAGCGGGAGGTGCTGCGGTTGCGGGTAGTGGCCGCGTTGGAGTCCGGCACCGTCACCGGCTATCGGCAGGCGGCCGAGGTGTTCAGGGTGGCCGAGCGGTCGGTGGGCGCGTGGTGGCGGGCGTATCGGGATGGTGGCCGTGAGGCGCTGGCGGTGCGGCGGGTGCGCCGCCCTGGACCGGCCGAGCTGATCACTGCCGCCGAGCGGGGCACGCTATTCATGGCGATGGCCGACTACACGCCCGAGGAGTTGCTGATCGGTGGCCCGTTGTGGACCCGGGCGGCGGTGGTCGAGTTGATCCGGTTGGTCACCGGGGTGGTGATGACCGAGCAGGGCGTGGGGCTGTGGTTGCGTCGTCACGGGTTCACCCCGCAGCGCCCGGCCCGGCGCGCCTACGAGCAGCAACCGGCCGCGGTGCGGGCCTGGCTGGACACCGAGTATCCGGCGATCGCGTCGCGAGCCAAGGCCGAGGGCGCGGTGGTGGCCTGGGTTGACCAGTGCGGGTTGCGCTCGGATGCGGCCCCGCCGGGGCGGTCGTGGGCGCCCAAGGGACACACGCCGGTGGTGCGGGTGACCGGGAAACGGCTGCGGGTCAACGTCATGTCCGCAGTCGCGTCCCGGGGTGCGTTGTGGTTCACCGTGTTCACCGGCCGGTTCACCGCGCCGGTGTTCACCGCGTTCCTGGCCCGGCTGGCCCGGCAGGCCGGGCGGAAGGTGTACGTGATCGCCGACCGGCACCCGGTCCACCGCAGCAGGGTGGTGCGTACCTGGCTGGAAGCCAACACCGACCGGATCGAGTTGCACCTGATGCCCGGCTACAGCCCCGAGTTGAACCCCGACGAGCTGCTCAACGCCGACCTCAAACGCAACATGCCTGCCGGTCGTGCTCGCACTGTGGAGCGGCTCGCCCGGGACACGCGCCGCTTCCTGCGCCGCCGCCAGCGCCAGCCACACCTCGTCCGTGGCTACTTCCAGGCACGCCACGTCCGCTACGCGATCATGTAGGCAACCAAACAGTTTCGGCTCAATATGGGAGCACCCCACGGTGCGGCGACGCCGAACGGGCCCGCCAGGCCGGGGAAACACGGGCAGCCGGGAGGGATCAGGATCGAGCGGACGGCCACTCGTGTTCGTGTACGCGACCGCCGTCGACCTCCCAACGTTCCTCCGCACTGTCGGAAGCCATGCGAGGGACTGGTATCGGTTCGCCGGCCGAGACCCCGGACACGGCCAGGATCGTCGCCGGGCTGTCGGCGTTGTCGCGTTGCCCGGCGGCCATCATCGCGTCGTGCCCGGCCGTGTCCCCGGCCTCCGGAGGGACCACCAGCAGGCTGACGCGCCGCCCGTCCAGCCCGATGACGTGCACGACATCCTTGTCCTGGAAGTGGAAACCCTCCAACCGGACGCGCCAGCCATCGATCTCGACACGACGCGGGGTCGTGCCCCAGGCGGCCATCGCGAACACCACCCGATGCACCACTCCCAGCCGTACGGCCAGCACCGCGGCCAGGGCGGGCAGCTCCGTGGCCAGATCCCGGGACCGAGGCCACCAGCCGCCGTCGACGTATCCGGTCGTCGGCCCTTGAGGCTTGAGTCTCAACCTGAGCTGTCGCTGCCCGACTGAAGCGGGGCTGGCGTGAACATGCGGGCCCGACGTCATGCCGGTGCTCCTCAACCCGATCGCGTCGCGACCGTTCTGTGATCCGCTGAGGACGGCGCCGGCGTGACTGCCGACGCGCGATGTGCTCTCAGCACCCTCTACGTTACGCCGCCTGTCCACCCCAGGTTCACGTCCACGACCGGGCGTGACCGGCGTACCATCAAGTTCGACGCCGTATCGACATCGAACAGTCCGGCCAGCGAGTCACCGAGGCCAGGATCCGAGGGCGTGAGAGCAGTCCAGAGGAAGTCTCATGAGTCAGACGTACGACCAACGGCGAACCACCGTGGAGCACGTTCTGGAAACAGAGAAGATCCATGCCGGCAAGGGAAAGACGCTCGCCGAACTGGCCGCCAAGGTCCTCGACGCACTCGATCACATCAAGGAGGACGTGCGATAGCGCACGGGCTCGAGCTCACGCTGGTGCTGGGTGCTGCCGGTGTCACCGCAGTGCGACACGGTGGCCACTGACACCCGCCCCCGCGTCGTCGACTGGCGGCAAGGACGCCGGGGTTTGGGACAGCCGTCGCGGAGCAACCCAGTACCCGGGAGCGGCGCTCGGACTGTGCCGCGTGCAGAGAACCGAGACCATGAGATGCCGGCATCGTCCCCGGATTCCGCCGATGGTCATCACGACCTGATCGGCCAGCCGCACGACGATGAGCACGAGGGCCCGGTGGCCGACGCTGAAGCCGAGGCGGCCCAGATCAGCGAGTCCGACCGGCCGCTGGGGGCGATTGGCGAGCGATTCGACCACAGGTCGCCGTTCCTGATCGGGATGGCCGCCGCCGCTGGTGTCGCCGTCACCTACGGTCTGGTGCTGGTGGTGACGGGTCTACGGGAGGTGTTGATCCTCCTCGGACTGGCGCTGTTCATCGCGATCGGCCTGGAGCCGCTGGTGTCCTGGCTGGTGTCCTGGCTGGTGTCCCGACGCGTACCCCGCTGGCTCGCGGTGACCACCGTGTTCGTGGTGGCGTTCGGCGTGGTCGGCGGCTTCCTCACCGCCGCGATCCCGGTGGTCGTCACGCAGGCGACCCAACTGGTCGCGAGGGTCCCCGACTATCTGCGCCAGGCCCAGGACCACAATTCCTGGCTCGGTCAGATCAACGACCGGCTGCACCTCCAGCAGGCGATCGAGAACTCGCTCAGCGGCGGTGCCAGTCTGCTCAACGCCGGTGTCGCGGTGTTCGGGGCGCTGGCCAATCTCGGCATCCTGGTGGTGCTGACCGTCTACTTCGTCGCCGACCTGCCCCGGATCCGGACCGCGCTCTACCGGCTGGTGCCGAACTCGCGACGGCCGCGGGCGATCCTGATCGGGGACGAGATCTGTGTGAAGGTCGGCGGCTACGTGTTGGGCAACCTGCTGATCTCGGTCATCGCCGGGGTGCTCACCCTGGCCTGGTCGTTGGTCTTCGGCGTGCCCTACGCGGTGCTGCTCGCGATCGCCGTCGCCGTGCTGGACCTGATCCCGGTGGTCGGTTCGGTCATCGGCGGCGTCCTGGTGAGTCTGGTCGCGCTGACCGTGTCCGTGCCGGTGTGCCTGGCGACGATCGGCTTCGTGCTGCTCTACCGGTTCGCCGAGGACTACCTGCTGGTCCCGAAGATCATCGGCAGCGCGGTCAAGGTGCCCGCGCTGGTCACCGTGGTGGCGGTGCTGTTGGGCGGGGCGCTGCTCGGCGTGGTCGGCGCCCTTGTCGCGATCCCCGTCGCTGCGGCGGCCTTGTTGCTGGCCAACGAGGTTCTGTATCCACGCCTCGACCGCGCGTGACCGGAACCGGTCGGTGTCACACGAGCAGGTGTAGTGTTGTCGGTACCGGGAGCATCTCGCGTGTCGACGGTCAGGCCGACGCCGTCCCCGGGGAACGTCCATGTCGGTCGTGCCGCGGCCGGGGACAGGGAGACCGACATGAGGTCGGGCCCGATCGTCCGCAAGATCCAGAACCGGGTCACCGTCGGGCCGCTGAAGTCCGATTCGGTCGACGGCGGCTGGTGGCCGAGGCCGCGCGAGTTGGCGGCGGAGCCACCGCCGTCGACCACTCCTCTTGGTGTCCGGTCCAACTGGATCCGGGCCACTGCGGTGCGTTCGCGGTGAGCGTCCGGATTGCTGGGCCGCGTCCTCCCGGGGCACGCGCGCCGCGTTGCGTCCGATGTCCGGGTAGGCGGCGATCGCCAGAAACCCCTGTCGGAGGAGCGCCGCGACTGCGACGGCCTGAGGACAACGGCGTGGTGACCGAATCCGTCCACTTCAGACTTTTGACGCGGCCGGCCGACGGAAACTGGAGGCAGGTCTTGGCGGAATCCCTGCGCACATCGGCCGACACGACGTCCGCACCAACCGCCTGTCCCGTGTGTCCACATCCACCGGACACGCATGACGAGATCGGCGTGAGGTACTGCGTTGCGACTGCGGCTGGGAAGTTCGAACGCGGATGTGTTTGTGTCACGGGCGAATCCGCCCGATAGGCCGGCCGTGGCGCCGAGGTCGACCGGATCGTGGTGCACCATCGGTGTCGAGGAGGAGTTCCTCCTGGTGGACGCCGTGACCGGAAGTGCCATCTCCGGTGCACCGGAGATGGTGCGGCTGCTCACGGACGAGCCGGCCGTCACTCCGGAGTTCCTGCGGTACCAGGTCGAGACGGCCACCCCGGTCTGTGCCGGGCTCGGCGAGGTCCGCGCGGAGCTGGATCGGCTGCGCCGCCTGCTCGTGGGCGCGGCCGACCAAGTCGGCTGCCTGGTCGTGGCCGTCGGCGTGCCGCCGTTCGACGCCCCGCCCGCACTCTCCGCGGTCGCCGACCTGCCGCGCTATCGGGAACTCGTCGACCGGTTCCCGACACTGTTGTCGTCCCCCGGGACGTGTGGGTGCCACGTGCACGTCGGTATGCCGTCACGGGAACTCGGCGTGCAGGTGCTGTCGCGGATACGACCGTGGTTGCCGCAACTGCTCGCGGTCAGCGCCAACTCGCCGTTCGCGCTGGGACGGGACACCGGCTGGGCCAGTTGGCGCCACCCGGTGTGGTCGCGGTGGCCGACCGCACGACCACCGGAGATCTGGGCGGACACCACCCACTACGACGCGGCGGTGCGCCATCTCGTGGACAAGGGCGCAGCCGCGGATCCACGCGGCGTGTACTGGCACGCCCGACTGTCGCCGCGGTACCCGACGGTGGAGGTGCGGGTCGCCGACGTCGGCCTGTCGGTGGACGATGCCGTGCTGCTCGCCGGACTGGTCCGGGCGTTGGTGGCGATCGCGGTCGAGGAATTCCGCGAGGGGCGGTCGGCGCCGGCCGTGCCCACGGCGAGGATCGCGGCCGCGTTGTCCGCCGCCGCCCGACACGGCCTGGGTGGCCCCGGCATCGATGTCCGCTCCGGCGAGGTCGTGGCGCAGCGGCAGCTGTTCCAGGATTTGCTCGAACACCTGCGGCCCGGGCTGGACATCACCGGTGACACGGAGGAAGTCGAACGGCTGGCCTCCGGTCTGGTGCTCGGCGGCAGCGGGGCGGACCGGCAGCGGCAGATGCGCGCCGCCTCGGCGACGGCGGGGGAGTTCGTCGTGGCACTCGCCGCCGCGACCGCGGCGAGCCGAGCGCCGGAGCTCACCGTCGACGGCAACGACCGGTGATGCCGGGCTGTGCCGACCGTCGCGGGCGCGGCGCAGCCCGGTGGCCTACGCCGTCGTCTTTCCCGGCATCCGGGCGGGGCGCGCGGGAGCCGTCGACGGCGCCGCGATCAGTTCTTCAAGCTGGCGGACGACCACAGCGGGCGGCGTGGGCTGGGGCGTGGCGAACACCGCCAGCAGCGTGTCCACGGACTGCGCGACGGTGAATCTCGTGCCCGCCCGCTGCCGGACCGTGACCGGGAGCGGCCCGAGGTCGACGGCTTGCCGGATGCCCCAGGCAAGTGCCTCGGCATCGTCCGGTGCGACGAGCGCCAGGCCGCCGCAGTCGGTCTCGGGCAGACCGCCGTCGTGCGAGGCGATCACCCGGCAGCCCGAGTGCTGGGCCTCGATCGAGACGATGCCGAAGGTCTCGTGCCAGTACTGGCTGTTCGACGGCATCACCACGATGTCGTGGTCGGCCATCAGCGCGGCCATCGCCGCCGGTGTCGTGCGGCTGGGCACCACGGTGATGCCGGGGTGCCCGCGGAGCAACCCTTCGATGATCTTTCCCTGCGGCTTGTCCGCGCCCGCGGTCGTCGCGGTGAACGCGATACGCCTGTCCTGCTCGATGATGTCGATGTGCAGCGTCTCCAGCAAGGTGTAGACGCCCTTCTCCGGGCTCAGCCTGCCGGCGAACAGCACGCGGGTCGTGCCGACCCGAATGGCCGGCCGGGACTGGGCGGCAAAACACGGTTCGGCGAACGGATGCACCACGTTGATCGTCGCGACGTCCACGTCCAGATACTGCGACCACAGCGCGGCGGCGTACCGGCTGGTGGCGATGAGCGCCCGTGTTCTGGTTCCCTCGGTGGCGAACGCCCGGTGGCGGGCGCGGATGGGCGGCGGGTTGTGCAGGATCAGGAACGCCGGACGTCTGGTGGGCACCGTGTGCGGTTCGTTGACGAACACGACCGTGCCGTCCAGATCGCCGACATCGGCCAGTCGCGACAGAGACCGGAACGGGACGTCGGCGAAGCCGTCCCGGCCGTCGCGGGCGCCGAGGCCGACCGTGACCACCTGCGCCGGGATGCCGCGCCTGGTCAGTTCTCGGACCTGTCCGACGGTGTAGTTCTCCGAGCCGCCGGTGCCGGCGGGCAGCGGGTTTCCGGGTGACCAGACAAAGGATATCAAGGTGCCGCACCGTCTTTCGTCGTTTGGCATCAAAGATCGAGTGGGCGAGCCGCGGTGCGGCCAATACAATCCACAATGGACGAACGGGGTCGCGTGGGTGTGGCGACCCGATCGGCTGATGAGACGCTCAGAACCAGATGCCGGCGGGAATCCGCGACAATGTGATGGCGAGCGACGACACTCGACGTCAACGTAGCACGTGACGTCGGTGACCGCCTCGCCGGCCACGCACCGCCGTCGCGTCGGAACTTTTCCGGATCGCGGGGCGTTGTACCGACGACGGCATGCGGCCGCGTCGGCCGTCCCCGGCTCGAGCATCGGAAACATATGACCTCGATCGACCGAGGACCGGCTGCCACGCGACGCGGCACCGACTTCGCCGAGTTGTCCCGCGTGATCAGGCGACACGGCCTGCTCGACCGCCGGCGCAGCAGCTATCTCGTCAAGTTCGCGGTCAACGCGGTGCTGCTGGCCGCGGGCTGGACGGCCTTCGCCGTGCTGGGCTCGTCCTGGTGGCAACTCGTCACCGCGATCGTCCTGGCTCTGGCATACACGCAGCTCGCGTTCATCGGCCATGACGCCGGCCACAAGCAGATCTTCACCGGCAGGCGGGGCAACGACGTCGTCGGTTACCTGCACGCCGGTCTGGTCGGCATGAGCTACGGCTGGTGGCTGGGCAAGCACAACCGCCACCACGCCAATCCCAACCACGAGGACGAGGACCCGGACATTCGGATTTCGGTGCTGGCTTTCACTGGCGTGCAGGCCACCGCCAAGCGCGGCCTGGCCCGCTGGCTGGCCAGGCACCAGGCCGTGCTGTTCTTCCCGCTGCTGACATTGGAGGGACTGGGCCTGCACGTGTCGGGTGTCAAGGCTGTCTGGCGGCGTGAGGTCAAGGCGGTCCCGCTGGAGGCGGCGCTGCTCGCGGCGCATGCCGCCGGCTACCTGGCGGCGGTGTTCTGGGTGCTGCCGCCGGTGCACGCGCTGGTGTTCATCGCGGTGCACCAGGGCCTGTGGGGCGTCTACATGGGATGTTCCTTCGCTCCCAACCACAAGGGAATGCCCACCGTGCCGGCCGGTCAGCGGCTGGACTTCCTGCGCAAGCAGGTGCTGACCTCACGCAATGTTCGTGGTGGCCGGGTCGTCGACTTCCTGTTGGGCGGCCTGAACTACCAGATCGAGCACCACCTGTTCCCCAACATGCCGAGGGCGAACCTGCGCCACGCCCAACCCCTGGTGCAGCGGTTCTGTGCGAACAACGGCATCGCCTACCGCCAGACCGGCGCCCTGGACTCCTACCGACAGGTGCTCAGTCACCTGCACGCCATCGGCGCGCCACTGCGCCGGACGAAAGGACAATGATCATCACTCAGACCTCCACAGTCGTGCCGACGCGAGACGGCCGCAGACCAGTCGACGCCATCCGGTTCAGCCATCCGGCCCTGGACGAGCCCGTGCGCCGCTGGACGGACGCGACACCCGGATCCACCGCCCATGCGCCGTGCTGCGCGCCGGTGCGATTTCTCGCGCCTCCCGGCGACGACCAGCCCGCGGGAGAAGACCGCCCGGAGTATTCGGTCCACAAGGGACAATCATCGTGGCAGCGCTCCCGTCGGGTCGGAGTCGAGGCGAGGGCGCACTCCCGGGGTCGACACGCGGCGTAGTGTGCGGGTCGACCGAGCCGGGAGAACCGATACGAGAGCGGCTACGAGGTCCCGGCCGACCGGGACGGCCGCGCCCCGGGTCAGCTCGGGCCGGCCTCCAGTTGCCGGGCCACCGTGCGGCCGAGCTCGTCCCAGCTCGACTCGAACGTGGCCATGCCCTCGCGTTCCAGGGTTTCGGTGACGTCCGCGTAGTTGACGCCGACGTGCCGCAACGAGTCGAGGTGCTCCCTTGCGGCTTCGTAGCCGCCGTGCACGGTGTCGCCCTTGACGAGGCCGTGGTCGGCGAACGCGGACAGCGTGCCACCAGGCATGGTGTTCACGGTTCCGGGTGCGACGAGTTCCCTGACGTACATGGTGTCCGGATAGGTCGGGTCTTGACCCCGGTGGACGCCCACAGCGGTCGTTGCGGATGCGCGCCGTCCGCGGCGAGGCGTTGCCAGCGTGAGCCCGCGACGAACCCTTCGTGAATCTGGTGTGCCAGGCGGGCATTGGCCACCGCGGCCCTGCCCTTGAGAGCGATGGCCTCCTCGCCGCCGATCGCGTCGAGCCTGCGGTCCACCTCGGTGTCGACCCGGGAGACGAAGAACGACGCGACCGAGTGGATGTCCGACAGGTCGCGGCCGGCACGCCACGCCTGCTCCAGGCCGGTGGCGAAGGCGTTGACCACCTGACGGTAACGGTCCAATGCGAAGATCAGGGTGACGTTGACGCTGATGCCCCGGGCGATCGCCGCCGTGATGGCCGGCAGTCCCTCCACGGTGGCGGGAATCCTCACCATCAGGTTCGGCTGGCCGACCTCGTTCCACAGCGCGTGCGCCTGGTAGACGGTGGCGTCGGTGTCCCTGGCCAGACGAGGATCGATCTCGATCGACACCTTGCCGTCGACGCCGTCGGTGCGGTCGTGAACCGGCCGCAGCACCTCACAGCCGGCGCGGACAACCGTCGTGGTGATGGCGCAAACGGCATTGTCGAGTTCGGTGCCAGCTTGCGCAAGCGCACGCAACTGCTCGTCGTATCTGTCTCCTTTGGACAGAGCGGACGCGAAGATGGTGGGGTTCGTGGTGACGCCGACGACGTGCCGACTGGTGATGAGCGCCTCCAGGGCACCGCCCGCGAGCAGCTCACGGGACAGGTCGTCGAGCCAGACCGAGACGTCGGCCGCGGACAGGTCGGCGAGCGGCGAGCGCAGCCGTTCGGTGTTCACGGAGCCTCCGGGGGTCGACCGGGCGTTCATCGGGTGTTGCGCAGGTTGCGGGCGACGCGCCGTGCCGCCGGCCAGCGGACTTTGGTCGCCCAGCCGCACTTCTCGAATATCCAGATGATGCGAGCGGAGATGTCGATCTGTCCCCGGCGCACGCCGTGACGCGCGCAGGTCGGGTCCGCGTGGTGAGAGTTGTGCCATGACTCGCCCATGGAGGCGATGGCCAGCGGCCAGAAGTTGGCCGATCGGTCGCGTGCGGTGAACGGCCGGTCGCCGATCAGGTGGCAGATCGAGTTCACCGACCAGGTGACGTGGTGCAGCACCGCGACACGCACGAGACCGGCCCAGAAGAACGCGGTCAGCGCGCCCCACCAACTCATGGTGGCCAGACCGCCGACGAGAGCGGGGGCGAGCAACGTACCCGCTGTGAGCATGGGGAACAGCCGATCCACGCGCCGAATGTCGCGATCTGCCAACAGATCCGGGGCGAACCGGACGGCGTTGGTCAGGTCTCGCTCGAACAGCCACCCCATGTGCGCGTGCCAGAACCCTCGCACCAGGGCGGTGGCGGAACTGCCGTACCGCCATGGCGAATGCGGATCACCGTCCCGGTCGGCGAAGGCGTGGTGGCGTCGGTGGTCGGCGACCCAGGTGACGACGGGGCCTTGCATGGCCGCACTTCCGGCGGCGGCCAGCGCGATCCGCAGTGCGCGGTTGGCCCTGAACGCGCCGTGGGTCAGGTAGCGGTGGAACCCGATGGTCACACCCAAACAGGTCAGGCAGTAGAAGACCACGGCAAGCCCGATGTCGAGCCAGCTCAGGCCCCAGCCCCACGCGGCGGGAACGGCGGCGGCCAGGGCCAGCATCGGCACGGCCGTGAACACGACGACCAGTGCGATCCTGGCGGTGGACTGTACGCCGGCGAACATCGGTTCCGGCTCGGCGACGCGAGGTACACGAACAGAAGCGGTCACGAACAAACCTCCTGGGCCTGGCGGTGTTACGGCCGCCGGGTCCAGGGCGATCGCTGCGAACTCTCACCACGAGGCTACCCCGGAACGCGCCGGCCAACCCACACATGTCCCGACCGTCGGCTTCCGCCCGGTCCCGTACAGTGAGCCACGAACGACGTCGTGTGTTGACCATCTTGGCGTGGGTCCGGACCCGCTGCACCAGGACCGATCCTGAGTTGTCGATGTGGCGGAGGTGACGCATGCCGGTCGCGTGGCTGGTGCGCACTGAGGTAGCCACCGATGAGTGACACCGACGGCGCGGGGTGGCGGGTACGCGCCGTGATCGCAGCCGCGATGCGGAATCACGCGGGCGACCCTGACCTGCTGGCGCACGTGTACCGCGCGTGCGCAGACCTGTTGCCGGTGGACGGCATGTCGATCTCACTGATGAGCGACACGGACCGCAGGGAGGTGATGTTCGCCAGCGACGAACTCAGCGCTCGAATCGAGGCACTCCAGTTCAGCCTCGGCGAGGGACCCTGCTTCGAGGCGTTCACCACCGGCAGGCCCGTGCTCGTGCCGGACCTGGCCACCGCCACCGCCCCGTCGTGGCCGGCCTTCGCCGCCGAGATGGCCCGCGAGCCCGTGGGGGCTGTCTTCGCGTTTCCCTTGCAGAGCGGCACCGTCTGTGCCGGCGCGATGAACCTCTACCGACGGCAGCCGGGCTGGCTGTCCTCGGCGGACTTGGCCACGGCGCTGGCGGTGGTCGACGCAGCGGTGCTGGTGGTGCTGAGCCTGCTGGCCGGCACGGACCATGACGAGTGGTGGCTCACCCTGCCCGAGCAACGGGACCAGGTGCACCAAGCCGTCGGAATGGTCATCGCCGCCTTCGGGATTCCGGCCGATCATGCGCTGGCCCGGCTACGGGGATACGCATTCGCCGCCGGCCGCCTCGTCGACGAGGTGGCGCACGACATCGTCACCCGCACGCTCGAGCCGAAGGATCTCGACAGGTGAACCGAGAGGCTGGACAGGTGAGCGAGGGCGGAACTGGCTATCCTCGACAGAGCAGACAGGAGCGGAGCGAACCCATGAGCAGCACTGCCCCCACTGGCGCGCAACGGGAATCGCAGCTGCTTCACGCCTTCGTCCAGATGGCGGACACACTGGTCGACGACTACGACGTGGCCGACGTGCTGCACCAGCTGGTCGACCACTGCGTGCGGCTGCTGGACGCCGCCGCGGCCGGCTTGATGCTGTCCGACCAGCGCGGGAACCTACAGGTGCTCGCCTCCTCGTCCGAACGAACGCGGCTGCTGGAACTCTTCCAGATCCAGAACAACGAAGGCCCCTGCCTGGACTGTGTCCGCAGCGGTGAGCCAGTCCTGGTCGCTGACCTCACCGCGGCCACGCGCCGCTGGCCGATGTTCGCCCCACTGGCGGTCGCGGACGGCTTCGTCTCCGTGGCGGCCGTGCCGCTGCGGCTACGACGGGAGACCATCGGAGCGCTGAACCTGTTCGGCCGCGAACCCGGGCCACTCAACGACCAGGACGCCCAGGTCGCGCGGGCGTTGGCCGACACGGCCACCATCGGCATCCTCCAGGAACGGGCCATCCGCCGCGGCGAGGTACTCACCGAGCAGTTGCAGACCGCCTTGAACAGCCGAATCATCATCGAGCAGGCCAAGGGTGTGCTCGCTTACGCCGGTGACCTGGAGATGGAGCAGGCGTTCGAGACCCTGCGCCGGTACGCCCGTCATCAAGGGATCCGTCTCAGCGAGGTCGCGCACCGACTGGTCACCGGTGGCATCTTGCCGCGGGAAGTCCTGCCTGCGCCGGACGGCGTCGATTCCTGACACCCAGTTGCGCTATAGGGGCGTCAGCCCGCCCGACGCTAGGCTACTCGGCACTTGCTTCTGCCAGCAGCCGCCCGGACCTGCGGTCAGCCCTACCTCTGAGGAGCGCACCGTGTGCCGGATGTCGACGGCCATCACGCTGGACGGTCCCGCCGACCCGCTTCCCGATCTCACCCGCGACATGTAGCTGTCGACCCGAGCGGCCGAGGCCGCGGCTCCAGCATGTCCCGACAATCGCCCGCCGACTGCGGCGCTTGTCCGGCCGGGGTTCGACAGGCCGGCGTCAGGTCAGGGGCGACGCCGCCTGTTGGTCGTGGTGCTCCCGGCACAGGAGCGGGGAGCACCACGATGCCCGGACCGCGCTCGCCTTCGACACGTCGAGGTTTCCCGATCTGCCCCTGGGGTAGCCGGTCGCAGCTTTCCCTGAGGGGAAGGACCGAGGACGTCACTCCTGGACCGAGCCGGCAGGGCCGGGCGGCCACGGGTCTGTGCGTGAACCTGACGGAGGAAGGATCCTCATGAGCACTGAACGCAAGATCGACGCCAAGGCCGACGAGGTGAAGGGCAAGGTCAAGGAAGGCGTCGGCAGCGCCACCGACGACCGGAGCCTGGAGACCGAAGGCAAGGGCGACCAGGTCAAGGGCAAGGTCAAGGGGGCGGCCGAGAAGGTCAAGGACGTCTTCAAGAAGAACTGACCTCAGTGGACAGTGGTGGGCCCTCGCCGAACCGGCGACGGCCCACCCTCGTCGTTTCGCGGCCATCGGTCGGATGATCGCAGCCCGCACCGCCGGATCGGGATTGCCCGGGACCGGTGAGGTTTCGGCGGGCCGTGAGTGGGCATTCCCCCAGCGACGCCACGAATTTCCGCCGATCGGCGGCCGGCGTCCCGGTCGAAGGAGCCTCGCAAGCCCATGATCATCTTAGGTGTCATCCTGCTGATCGCAGGTTTCCTGCTCAACATCTCCATTCTGTGGACCATCGGCATCGTGCTCGTGGTGATCGGCGCGGTGCTGGCGATCCTCGGCGGCACGGGGCGCAAGGTCGGCGGGCGGGCGCACTGGTTCTGAGCCGACCCGACGCTCTGCGGCCCGGGTCGGGTTGAAGTGAGCATCGCTCGGGCTATGGCGACGCCACTGCGGACGGCCGAGAACTGCGGTGAATCCGGGCGAGTCGCGGCATGGAATTGCGCCAGGCCGACAGCCTGTTGCCGTCCGGCTTGCGGTGTCGTTCGGTCCACGGTGACCAGCGACACTGCGACCGCGGCGATATCGAGGTCGCGGTGGTGATCGTCAATTCGCTCACCGCCGCAGCCGCGGCACGCTCACCGCCAGCGCGGCGGCGTCATCCTCCAGACCTGTCCCGAAACTGGTCAGCAGCCTCGCCACTGCGGCGATCAGGTCGGCCGCCGTGGTGGGCGCGAGGTCGGCGGCGAAGGCGTGCAGTCCTTCTTCCTCATAGGGTGTGGGGCTCGTAAAGTCATCGGTGCAGGTGACAGCTCGTGGGGTTCCAAAAGTCAGTCACCGGCGCTGACCAGTAGTTTTACGCGGCCCGTTCGTACTCGTTGATCAGGCCTCCTGGGAGCTGCTGTCGCTTGATCCGCTGGGAGTGGAGGTTCGCCACCGGGTGGGTCGGCCGTGGTGGGCGGAGCTTGCGGGACCGGTGCGGCCGTCGACCGTTGTAGTGCTCGATGTATTCGGCGAGCACGGCGTTGAGGTGCCGCTGGCTCAGCCTCAGCATGTGGTCGGTGAGTTCGGATCTGGCGGTGAGTACGAACCGTTCGGCGTAGTAGTTCGCCTGTGGGCAGCGTGGAGGAATCCTTACCGTCTTGATGGCCACGTCAGCCAGGACGGCGTTGAATGGGATGTACCAAGGATCTTGGATAGGGACTCTGATCCGAGAGGATGACCACCGTGCCCGAACGTCGCCGGCAGTTCAGCCCTCAGTTCCGAGCTGAGGCCGTGCAGATGGTGCTCGAGACCGGCAGGCCGATCGCCCAGGTCGCCCGCGACCTGGGCATCCATCACGGCACCCTAGGCAACTGGGGCAACGCCTTCACACGCGCTCACCCCGAACCGCATGACGAGCCCAGCCCGACCGACCAGACCCGGGTAAGCGAGCTGGAAGCCGAGATCCGTCGCCTGCGGATGGAGAACGAGTTTCTGAAAAAAGCCGTTGCGGACTCAGGCGGTCAACGCAACACCTGTGCCAGTGCTTCGTAGGGTGTCTGGAGGTCCAGGGTTTGCCACGCCATCGACGCCAAACCTCATCGACCTCCTCCGCAGACAACGGTCTCCTCGCCATGCTCCACCACGTCCTCTCCACCTGGAGGTACGCAGTGTTGCGTTGACCCGTTGAGACCGCCGGCATGAGCGGACGATTCGCACTCGGCATCGATTCGAGCGCCGGCCGGGCCCGGAGCCTGGGTTAGGGGGTGTGGCGGAGCAGGGTCCGCGATGGCGGGTGCCCGTAGACGCGGCGGTAGTAGGCGGCGAAACGGCTGGGGTGGAAGAAGCCCCAGCGGGCGGCGATCTGGGTAACGGTGGTCCCGGTGGTGGGGTCGGCGGCGAGCAGTTCTTGGTGGGCGTGGTGCAGGCGGACCTGGCGGAGGTAGCCCATCGGGGTGGTGCCGCGGTGGCGGCGGAAGGCGTACTGCAGCGTGCGGATGGTGACGTGGGCGGCGGCGGCGATGTCGGCGAGACTGATCTCGTGGTGGGCGTGGTCGTCGATGAAGGCCATGGCGCGGCGCAGGGTGGCGGGGTGGGCGTCGTGGCGGTCCTCGATGGTGGGGTCGAGTAGCGCGGTGTTGGGGAAGGTGGCCAGCACCGTGGCCGCCAACAACTGCGGCGCCGTGGAGGCGATCAACGACGTGTCCCGCAGTGTCAGGTTGGCCAGGACGTGATCGCGCAGGTAGGTGATGGTGCGCGCCAGGTGCTGGCCGGCGCCCGGGGAGACCGGCCGGTAGCTGGTCAACCGCACCGGGGTGTCGGTGCGGCCGGGTGCGGTCGCGGCCACCTGGGACAGCAACGCCGGCTCCAGCACGGTGTAGCTGAAGCGCGCATAGCAACACCGGCCTGCATAGGGTCGATCGGGCTGGGCGACCAGGAACACCTCACCCGGGCCGTGACTGTCCTGCACGCCCTCGGTTTCCACGCGGGGAAAGGTGCCGGATTCCAGCCCGACCAGGCCGACGCTGCCCTTCGGGTTGGCGACGTAGTCCAGCTCGAAACCGCAGTCAAACCGATCCAGTCTGATCGGCCCCAACAAGTTCTGGATGATCTGTGCCTTGTGCTGGTCTTGGGAGCGGGACTTGAACCGCATCGACTTGTAGCACACGCGAATAAATTCGTGAATCTCGTTCAGGTCGGTGCTTTCGAAAGCTATTCCCATGATCTCCCGCCGCCGGTTTGGCTGTCAGCTTGCGCCTGTCGGCAGGGAGATGGTGGTGTCGAGGGCACATGACGCGGTTGGGAGATCGATCCAGGTGAAGTTGCTCCGCCCGGACCATGTGGGGCACCCGGGCGCAGCAGCCGGAGTTGGCGGGTTGTGGCCATTCACCAAGGCCCTCGCGCGGCTCCACGTCGGCATGTGCGGACGTCGAACAACGTGATCGATTGACCTGCTCGGTCAGCGGCTACTTGGGCGGATTCTCGACGTTCCCCGGCTCCGCTCTCCAGAGGGACAGGTCGATCCAATCGGACTCGATCAGACCGGACCAGCAAGCCCGATAGCGATCAAGCCGACGGATCTGCAGGCCCGGTCCTCACTGTTCGGGACGTTCAACATCTCCGCCGAACGTCAAGGGCTACCAGGTTGGATCGAGGCTAGGAATGCCGGTGTGGTGACTCAGCGGCAACAACAAACGAGACGACACCTGCTCACACCTGGTAGGTGTCTTCGAGTAGGAGTCGTCCCGTTGTTGATGTTGCCCAAGTTTTGTGTGCCCCCGGCGCGGTTCGTCGCAGAACTGTGCAGGCGGCTGGATCACAAGTTGTAACCCAGCCGTTGCGTTGACCTGCGCATTCGTGATCGTGTCGGCAGGAACTCGAACCCTAAACCCGTTGGCTGAGACATCCCGTGCTGTCATATCGGGATTGTGTCGAACCGGCTCGCTGCTGCTGTTCTCGCATGTCGTGTCAAATTCGCGTGTCGGTATCCATCGCATCACGGTACGTACGCTGCAGCAGAGCGACCTCGGAGCAACCACACCCGGTGTTGTGCGTTGGAGTGGCACCTGCATCGATCTGCCGTCTTACCTGGCCGCGGTACCGTCCGAGGAGCCGCCGCCGGCTCACCGACATGCGGCTGAGCTCTTAGGTGTGAACTATGGACGGTCGTATGCGCTGACCTGCGGAAATGCGACTTCCGCAGGTCGGCGCGGGTCCGTTCAGTGTCGTTGTGTGCAGTTGGGGACCGTTCAGCACACATGTCTGCTCCCCATTTGCTCCCCGCCGTGCTCCCCGTCCGTGTCAAGCTATTGGGGAGAGCCGCTGATCTGTGGGACTGTGGCGCTACACGCCGCCCAGCGCTGTCTCGTATGGGTCGCACATGAGTACCGACCTGGGTGGATGGAGTTTTTGGCACGCACAGGGCGGGCGTGCTGGGATTACCGGAGCAGGCCCAGAGACCTCAGTATGCGTCCGGTATCGGCCCCGTCAATAATCATGTAGAAACGGGGATGCCGGGCGTCGTGGGCGTAGGCGTCCATCATGCCAACCACGCTCGGCTTGATCTGATGACAGTGCTGCAGAACGAGTAGCTCCGCGGGCTCGGTGAACAGCCGATCGATCTGGTCGCCGTTCTTGCCCAGGGCCTTGACATCCATCGCGCGAGGGTAGCCCGGTCCCTTGAACAGCCACGCGGCCGACATCTGGCGCCCGCGGGTGAATACTCGTGACGTGTAGAGGTCGGAGCGCTCCCCACCCCAGTCCTTCGGAACGTACGACTCGCCGATCAGCCTGGCAAAGGCGCGCTTCACCGTGTCCTCCGGCACACGCAGGACCGCTTCACCCTCCGCCTCGGCGAGAGGAGAGGCGAAGTCGATCCCGCTGAACTGGCGGATATCGCTGGGGTAAACCCGCGCTCCCGGCACTGGACCTCCAGCGGCAAGGTCGTCATCGACGAACGACCTGATTCCGATGAAGACCGGCCTGAGCTCAATTTGCTCTGCGCTGAGATTGGTGACCGTCCCGATCAGGTAGGCCCGCCTGTTCCCGGTGAGGCTGCCGGGCGCGGAGGAACTGGCGATTCTTGCCGCGTTGAATGTCCCGATGACGCGCACCGGCTCGCCCGCGTCGAGCACCGCCGTGAAGCTGGCCGGCTTGAAGCCAGGGGCGTCGAGGTCCCGGTCTCGCTGGAACGCGAACTCCAGCTCGGTGCCGACGACTTGCCCCGCGCGCAGGTTCCGCTCCAGGACGTGCCTCGCCAGCTCGCCGACTCCCAGCGAGGAGAGCACCTCGGCGAGTTCCGCGGCGAGCACGTAGGGCAGTGCCGCCTCAAGATCGCTCCGGCGGGCCGCGCGTGCCCGTGCGGACTCCGTCCGCTGCTCTCCGAGGAGGGACTGAACCTGGTCCTGGTGCAGGAAGTACGGTTCGAGCGCGATGCGCGTCATCGACAACATGATCCCTTCAGCTGAGGCGGGCCACAATTTTCTGTGTCTGGCGGGCTTGGGACGGCGAGGGAGCGGTCACGGGATGTCCTTGAGCAGGCGGAGGAATTCGTCCACGTCCTGCGGCCGGTCGGTTGGCTTGTGGTGGGTTGCCTCCGCTACTACGGCCTGCCATAGTCCGCTGGCAGGCAGCAACGGGAGATTCTGCTCCGGTCGTTCCCCGGTCAGGATGGCTGCGATGAGCCGCCCGATGCTGTAGATGTCGGCGGCGGCCGTCACGTTGTGGGGGTTTCCGGACGACAGCTCCGGTGCGGCGAATCCCTCGGAGCCGAAGCCGGTGCCGGTCCGAGTTCGGCGCGGAACGCTGGTTTCCCCTCGGGGCTGTCGACCCAGCCCCCAGTCCGCTACGACCCACTTGCTGTTGAGGAGCAGGACGTTGGCGGGCTTGATGTCGCGGTGGATCCGGTCATCGGTGTGTGGGCGGCGCAGTCCTTCGCAGACCGCCCTGACGAGGTCCAGAAGGGCTCCTGTTTCCCGCTGTAGGCGTTCCGCGTGGCTGGCGGCACTGCCGTTCGCGAGCGGCATCACGAACCACCGCCCGTCCGGGTCGGAGTCCAGGACCGGCATGACGTTCGGGTGCTCTCCGTAGAGGTGCCCGATGGAGATCTCACGGCGCATGCGGTGTACAGCGTCTTCATCGCCGTAGCGGAGCTGCTTCAGCGCAACGGGGATGCGGGTGTGTTTGTGCACGCCGCTGTAGACCGCGCCCTGACCACCTTCAGCGAGCGGCTCTGGGTCCCTGTCGTAGTCGGACTTCGTTCCGCGCTTGAGCCAGCGCACAGCGGCCCACGGCGCGGCCCCGGCTGTGTCGGTCATGGTGTCGTCGGTGAGGAAGGCGCGGGCAGCCTCGATACCGTGGTCACGGTAGGGCCCGTCCCGTTGTGCTCTGAGGATGGCTGCCAGTGGCCCGGCGGCCGGATAGTGAGCGAGTTCGGCAGCGAGACGGCGTGCCTCGTCGTCCTGAGCCGCCCGGCGGATGGCGCGCTTGCTGTTTTGCTCTTGCCGGGCCGTGTGCAGGTCAGGATGAGGGGCCCAGCCACGGGGCGGCAGGACCACGCGGGCGCCGCGGAAGTCGCATTCGAGGATGATGCAACCGTTGCGCGCTAGTTCTGCGGCTATGTCTTCGGCGCGGTCGCCGAACGTGGTCACCGCAGATTGCCACCGACGGGGGCTGTTGGTGGCGAAGGCCCACTGACTGTCGGTCAGACCGCCCGGGCGGTGCGGTAGCGGGAAGCCTTCCGGTTCCAGAGTGACGCGCGTGATCTTCGGATTGCCGTTGCGGTCGGTGTTGTAGCTGCCGTCAGGTAAGGGGACGGCGTACGTGGTGAGGCCGGGGTAGACGCTGAGGTGGCGCATCGCGAAACCTCGCGGGCGGGGGCGGGCGGTCATGCCGGCTCGCAGTACTCGTTGCCGGTCAGCCAGGCACGGAGCAGTTCGACACGCGGAGTGTGCTCGTCATAGCCGACGACGACGGGCTGCTCGTTGTACGGGCTGGAGTCCGAGCTGCGGCGCAGCTTGACGTACTGGCCGCAGGCGTCGATGGCGTAGGTCTCCATGTCGTCTTGCAGTGCCCCGACGACTGTGATGCCGCTGTCCCTGCCGATCTGCCCGAGCAGGGCGACCGCCTCGCGGCGGTGTTGCTTGCCGAGGTTGCGGCCTAGCTCGTCCAAGACGAGCACCAAAGGGCGGCCGGTGCCACTCGCGGCCGCGGCGGCACAGACGAGCTTGATCGCCCGGTCATCGATTTGTGCCGTGTTGGCCCGCCGGTCGTAGGGGATGTGGCGCCGCCCCTCGGCGCGCCGCCACATCGGCGTGACTTTCCAGCTCCACGCCTCGGTGGGGTCGGCCGGCGGCGAAGGTTCTTCGTATTGGAGCGTGGCCCCGTACCCACCGTGTGCCCTGTCGAGCCGGTCGAACTCGGCCGCGACGTCGGCCAGCTTTTTCTTGATGGCGGAGGTGAGCGCCCCTCGGTAGGCGCGGCTGGCCTGAACCGCCTCCTCGTGGCCGATCCGCGCGGCGTCGAAGCTCTTGTGGCGTTCATCGCGCTGGATGGCGATCTGCCAGCGCTCGTACCGGTCGGTGCCCTCCTGTTGGCGCAGGTAAACGTGAAGCGCGTGGAGCAGCGGGGCAAAGGCGGCCTGCGCCCGTCGGTTGCTGCCGGGCCCGCGCTCGCTGGACTCCTTCAGCAAGCCGGTGATCTCCGCAGGCATACTGTCCGACGCGCAGGGAGGGAAGCACTCGGATATCGCCGTGCTGATCAGGCCCTTGGCTTCCTCCCACCAGTCGTCTGCCGTCCATGACTGCTGGTTGTCCGGCAGGGCGAGCAGATACTCGCTGGCAGAGCCAGATGTACCGTCCCAGCGGGTAATCAGTTCCGGAAGGCCGAGCTGCGCTTGCTCATCCTCGAGCTTCCCACGCTTCTCACGCCGGATCTTGTTCGTGTTGTCGAGGGCGGTCTTCTGCCGCAGCAGTGACTCGACCTGCTGCTGGCGAACGCCTGCCAGGCGGAGTACCTCGTCCCGCTCGTCTTGCGCGGCGCTGAGCGTCGGGGCGAGTTCCCTACGCGCGTTTCTGGCCCCCTGGTCCTTTTTCGTAACGTGCCAGCGTGCGCTTCCAGCCGGCCTGCCTCCGCCGCCGCCCGCGCGCCCTTTTGCCGACGCTCGGCGCTGATCACCTTGCGCTCAACGGCCTTTCTTGCTTCGGCGGCGTCCTGGTGCTCCGTGGACTTCTGGCGGACCTGCTCGCGGGCAGCCGCGATACGGGCGGCGCGGCCGGTCGCGGGCTGGCTGAACCCGCCGATCACCACGATCCCGGCGTCGTCGTGGACCCGGTCGGGGTCGCTGCGGGCCGTGGTCCGAGCGTGCAGGGCGGCGAGGAAACCGCTCAGGTCGTACTCCGGATCGGCGCTGCCCGGGAGCCTGCCGTGGGGTGCTGGCGAGGCGAGGTTGGCAGCGATCAGGATCGAGCCGGGTACGCCCGCCTGTGGGGTTCCAGAAGTCGGTCCGCGCATCCGACCTGCGGCAACGGACACGTGACGGGCAGGGCATGATCGTCCGCCGTGGCGCTGCGTCTGCTCTATCTGATCTTCCTCCGGCTGGTGGGCCTGCTGGTGTTGCTCAGTCGCTCGTCGGCGTCCAAGGACGTCGAGCTCCTGGTGCTTCGCCACGAGGTGGCCGTGCTGCGCAGAGGCAACCCGAAACCGCGCCTGGACTGGGCCGACCGGGCGGTGGTCGCCGCGTTGGTCCGCCTGCTGCCCACGGGGCTGCGGCTGCACCGGTTGGTCACCCCCGCAACGATCCTGCGCTGGCACCGGCGTTTGGTAGCCGCGAAGTGGACCTACCCACACCGAGTCGGCCGTCCGCCCGTCGATGAGGCGATTACCAAGCTGATCGAACGGATGGCCACCGAGAACCACAACTGGGGTTACAAGAGGATTCAGGGCGAGCTGCTCAAGCTTGGACACCGGGTCGCTTCCTCGACGATCCGGCGGATCCTGAAACGGGCGCGCATACCTCCCGCGCCGGACCGGCAGACCGACACAACCTGGCGGCAGTTCCTGCGCACGCAAGCCTCGACGATGCTGGCCCGCGACTTTTTCCACGTCGACTGCGCGGTCACCCTCCAGCGGATCTACGTGCTGTTCGTGTTGGAGGTCGGCAGCCGTTACGTCCACGTTCTCGGCACGACCACCCACCCGGACGGCGGGTGGACCACGCAGCAGATCCGCAACCTTGTGATGGATCTCGGTGACCGCGTCGGCGAGTTCAGGTTTCTCGTCCGCGACCGGGCTGGCCAGTTCGCGGCCTCGTTCGACGCTGTGCTGGCTGACGTGGACATCACGACGGTCACGATCCCGCCGCGTTGCCCCCGGGCGAACTGCTACGCCGAACGGTTCGTACTCACCGCCGGATCCGAGCTCACCGACCGCATGCTGATCCTGAGCCAGCGGCACCTCAACGCCGTGCTCGCCGAATACGTCCGGCACTACAACGGTCGACGGCCGCACCGGTCCCGCGAACTCCGCCCACCTCAGCCGACCTACCCCGTGGCGAACCTCAACTCTGCGTGGATCAAGCGCCAGTGGCTCCTGGGAGGCCTGATCAACGAGTACGAACGAGCCGCGTAAACCTACTGGTCAGCACCGGTGACAGACTTTTGGAACCCCACAGCTACTCAACGACTATCAACCAGCCGCCTAACACCCCAGCTCACAGCCGATGACAGACTTTTGGACCAGGACAGGCGGATCATGGCCGGGATCACGGAGCAGTTGGCGGTGGCACGCGGCGAGACGGTGCCACAGGCAGGGTGACGCGGACGCACAGGCCGCCTTCCGGGCGCGCGGTCAGATCCAGGGCGCCGTGGTGGGCAGTGGTGATGGAGTCGACGATGGACAGGCCCAGACCGCAGCCGTCGGCCGGTGAGTGCGTGCGGCCGGCACCGCGGCGGAACGGCTCAGTGAGCTCCGCCGCCGTGTCCGCCGCCACCAGCGGGCCGGTGTTGCGCACTTCCAGCACCCCGTCGGGTGTGGTGCGGACCCAGACCGTGCCGCCGATGGTGTTGTACCGCACGGCGTTGGCGATCAGGTTGCCCACCAGGTGAGTCAGCAACAGGGCCTCACCGCGGACCAGAACCGGCAGCAACTCGACCTCGAAGGTCAGCTCCGGGTCGGGCCGCTGCTGGGCCAGCACATCGGTGACCACCTCGTCCAGACGAACCCGTTCCGAGCGGAGCACCCCCTGGTCGCTGCGAGCCAACAACAACAGTCCCTCGATCAGCCGTTGGCTGCGTCGGTTGTCGGCCAGCAGCTGCTCCCGGATCAGCGCCAGCTCCGCCGGGGTGGGGTCGAGCAGGCCGACCTGTAGCGCGGTCCGCTGCACGGCGAGCGGGGTGCGCAGCTCATGGGCGGCATTGGCGATGAACCGCCGCTGGCTGGTGAATCCCGCCTCGATCCGGTCCAGCATCTCGTCGACCGTGCCGGCGAGGTCAGTGAGCTCGTCCTTGGGGCCGGTCAAAGCGATCCGCTCGTGCAGGTTCTGCGCGGACAGCCGCCGCGCGGTGGCGGTGATGCGGCGCAGGGGCCGCAGCACCCGGCCGGACACACACCAGCCGACCGCGATCGCGCCCACGCCGAGCAGTGCCAGCGACAGCGCCGACCACAGCACGTACTGGCCGAGCGCCGCGGACAGGAACGGATCGGCCTGGCCGCCGCCCAGCGACCACACGGCGGCGCCCTCGGTCGAGGTCAGCTCGGCGGCGCTCCCGCCGGGCATGAGCCGGATGGCGATGGAGTCGAAGCGGTCGGGCAGGTTGGCCTGCAGCAGCAGGTAGACCACGACCATCAGCACCGACGAGGACACCACCATCAGCGCCCCGCACAGCAGGCCCAGCCGGGCGCGAACCGGCAGTTTCATGGCACGATCCGATAGCCGGCCCCGGAACTGGTCTCGATCACCGGCGGGTCGCCGAGCTTGGCCCGCAGCTTGGAGATGGTCACCCGCACCGCGTTGGTGAACGGGTCGGCGTTCTCGTCCCACACCCTGGCCAGCAACTCCTCCGCGCTGACGAAGGTCCCCGCCTCGGCCATGAGCACCGATAGCACGGCGAACTCCTTGGGCTGCAACACAATCGTGCGATCAGCGCGGCTCACGCGCCGCGCGGCGGCGTCGAGCTCCACAGTGGAGTGACGCAGGACCGGCGGCACGGCCCTGGCGACGCGGCGGGCCAGCGCCCGCACCCGGGCCACCAGTTCGGGGAACTCGAACGGCTTGGTGAGATAGTCGTCGGCGCCCAGTTCCAGGCCGTCCACCCGGTCGTCCAGCGACCCGGCCGCGGTGAGCATCAGCACCTTGGTCCGGGAGCCGGAGCCGATCAGCTCGCTGCAGATGTCGTCGCCGTGCACGCCGGGCAGATCCCGGTCCAGCACCACCACGTCGTAGTCGTGCAGGCCGAGACGGTACTGGGCGGCGGTCCCGTCGTAGGCGACGTCCACCGCCATCGACTCCCGGCGCAGGCCGGTGGCGACCAGATCGGCCAGCAGGGTCTGGTCCTCGACCACCAGCACGCGCATCGTCTCCCCAATCCGCTCGGTCGGGGCAGGCTATCGGCCGCGGGGTTGCGAAAAGGTATCGGCGGGCCGGCCGCGGTGGAGATCTTTTCGAAAGGTGGGCTCCGGTTGGCTTGGGCCCGTCAACCAAGCAGCACTCACCTTCGAGGAGCGATCATGTCCACCAGCACTCGTCGTCATCTCGCCGCGGGCATCGCCGGGCTGGCCGCCGTCGGCGCCATCGCGCTCGGCGCCAGCCCCGCGTCCGCCGCCACCGCCACGCCCGCCACCGCCGGCTTCCAGCACGCCCAGTCCGGCGACCCGCAGGGCGGGGACACCTGCCTGGAGCTCAAGCAGGACCCGAACGGCATCGTCATCCTGGTCCCGTGCGAGAACCCGCCGGCCGGCAGCACCGCGCCGGTCACCCCCATCCCGGGCCTCTGAGGCCCGGCGACGCCTGGCGGTGCTCGCGGGGGTCACTCACCGCCAGGCGTCGCGTTCCTCGTCCAGCACGACGTCCTTCTCCACCGGCCGGCCTGCACGCTCGACGTTGTATGTGCCGAGAACTACGTCCGTGCAGGTCAGCGAGCATCGGCCGTGTGCCTGGTCACCGTCCAGCATGATCGCGGCTCGTGCTGGTCCGCTTCGCCTACCTCGCCGCCGCCCACGCCTTCGCCGCGCTGCGGCTATTCCGCATGACCGACCGTGAGAAGGACATTGAGATCCTTGCCCTACGCCATCAACTCACGGTTTTGCAGAGACAACTCGGCGATCAGCGCCCTGAGGACAGGGCGTTGCTCGCGGCGCTGGTCATGCCCCTGACCCGCGCGACGCTGCGCCGACTCCGGCTGCTAGTCAGCCCAGACACGGTGCTGCGATGGCATCGAGACCTGGTGAAACGCCGCCACGCCCGTGCAAGCAAGCACCGTAGGCCCGGGCGTCCGCGCACCCTTGCCTCGATCAGCCGCCTCGTCCTGCGCCTGGCAACCGAGAACCCCTCCTGGGGCTACCGGCGCATCCACGGCGAACTCGCCCTCCTCGGCATCGCGATCGCCGCATCCACCGTGTGGGAAATTCTCAAGACCGAGGGCATCGAGCCGGCCCCGCACCGGGCCACCATCACGTGGGCTGCCTTCCTACGTTCCCAGGCCGGCGCGATCCTGGCGATGGACTTCATCGAGACCATCACCCTGTCCGGAGTGCGCCAGTACATCCTCGCCGCCATGCACCACGCTGGCCGGCGCGTCCGCATCCTCGGCACCACCGCACACCCCACCCACGCCTGGGTGACGCAGGCGATCCGCAACCTGCTCATGGACCTTGAGGATGCCGGAAGCCTCGCGCGGGCCAGGTTCCTCATCCGCGACCGTGATGCCAATTACCCTGAGTTGATCGATGAGATCCTCAGTGCCGCGGGGATCACCACGGTGCTGACCGGTGCCCGGATACCCCGCATGAACGCGATCACCGAACGCTGGGTCACGACACTCCGCACCGAACTCCTGGACCGCACGCTGATCTGGAACGAGACCCACCTCCGGCACGCGCTTCGTGAGTACGAGCGGCACTACAACCAGCACCGAACCCACCGATCACTTGCCGCCGCAGCACCCCTGCCAGCCGGACCCCAGCCCCTTGAGCCCGACCAGATCGAACGCCTCACCGTACGCCGGCTGGACTGTCTCGGCGGTGTCATCCACGAGTATCGACATGCCACTTGACCCGCATGGACGTGGTTTTCGGCACGTACAGGTCTGCCGGTGGCCGACCACCGGCGTGTGATCCGGTGGACTATCGGGGCCGCACCGTGATCGAGCGTGGCTTCACCGTGCTCACGCAGTGGCGGGGCATCGCCACCCGGTACGACACGCCTGCCGTGTTCTACCGGGCGGCGATCGTCCTGCACGCTGTGATCACCTGGACCAAAGCTCTATCAGACACGCGCTAGTTCCCACCGCAGCCGAACACTGCGCCCCCGCGCCCCGCCGGTCGCACATGTCAGACGGATGTCGCAAGGTGCAACCGTAACCACACGGAACGTGAGTAGGCACCAAGTCAGGGATGATGTGCTCCGCGCCACAACGCGCAGTGACTGGCTCCGCCAGTCGTTTTCACTGACCTCGGGAACGGCGGGAAGTTCGAACAGCGATCGCTTGATCGCGTGTCGAGCACTGCGGGGTACCAACGCACAACGGCGCAGGAGCGCCGGAACTGCCAGGACGGCGTCAACTGGTCGCCAAGCGGCTTCGATGGGCAGCCGAGAACTCCTCATGGGTTACCGGCCTCCACGGCGAACGGCACCTCCGCGCGCCCGGCCCCTTGAGCCTGACTGGATCGAACAGCTTGCGATACGCCGGCGGGACCGGTTGGGTGCGGTCCTCCACAGTATCGACATGCCACTTGACCTGTGCGGGCGTAGTGCTCGGCACGCGCAGGGACGTCCAGAGTGTGGCTGGACATCGGGCTTGGCGGTGCTGATAGTGGACCTCCGGTCGCTGCTCCAGTGCGGCCGACGGGCTGACGGAGGTGGCGCGTGTCGGTGGCTGCGGGACGGCGGATCAGTGCGCAGGAGTTGGCCCGCGTGGTGCGGGGCGGGTCGTTCGCCGAAGTGCTCGACGCCGCCATCGCGGTGCGAGGGCTGACGCTGGACCGGTTGCGGTTCCACCTCGGCGAGCGCGGTGTGGACGTCAGTGTCGCGACGCTGAGCTACTGGCGGCACAACAAGAGGCGGCCCGAACGGCCGGAGTCGATGCGTGCCGTACGGGTCTTGGAGGACGTGCTCGGGCTGCCGCCCACCGCATTGATCACGCTGCTGGGTCCGCCCAAGCCACGCGGACGGCGGGTGCGGCACGCCGGGATGCCCTTGGAACAGCGGTTGCACAAGCCCGACGAGGGCCAGTACGCCGTGGTGTCGGCGCACGACGTGTTCACCGTCGGGTCCGACCGGCTCGAACGCGGCACGTGGTCGCGGCTCGTCCTGCGCGGCGAGCACGGCCGCGTGACACGGTGCCTGGTGCGTTACCGGGCCGACCACCCGCAGTTCCCGCCCGCGCTCACCGGCGTCCGCTTCTGCCGGGCCGGCCGGATCGCCACCGAGCCCGACACCGGGCTCATGGTGGCCGAACTGTTGCTGGACCGTCCGCTCGGTGCGGGGGAGCACGCTGTGGTCGAGTACCGGATGGCGGCCGAACCGGGGCTGCCGGTCGACAACTACTCCCGGCGCTTTCGGGAACCGGTCGCCGAGTACAGCCAGCAGATCCAGTTCGAGGGCACGCTGCCCAAGCGCTGCCACAGCTTCCACATGAGCGACTTCGACGTCCCGGAGCGCGTGGTGGAACGCCTGGAGGTCGGCCCGTCCGATTCCACCTGCTTCGTCAGGATCAACCTGTCTGCCGGAGTCATCGGCACCCGCTGGACGTGGTGAGCGGGTTCTTCACAGATTTGCGCGCCGTTCACCCGGCGTTCCGACAAGAATCCTGGGTCTCCCACCAGCGTTCTTCACAGAATATGACGGACGGTGTTCGAATCGCGCCGCAATATTGCGCGGAGTCACCGGCGGTGGTCATTCTTTCGCTCGTCACCGCGCGGTGACATCCCCTGACACTTCCGCCCCGGAAGGCATCCCTGCACATGAAATCCGGACTCGTGTTCCCCGTGGTCGTCGCGGCTGTCGCGGCCACGGCCCTGCTCCCGTCACCAGCGTCGGCGGCGCCGAACCACGCCGCTGCGGCCTGCGCGTTCACCACCGGCTCCGCTGAGCGCTCCGAGGCACGGCCAAGCTGCGTGGCCGCCGACATCGGGCTCGACCGGCTGCCCGCGGTCGGCGAGTCGGCGACCGTGACCGTCACCATCAAGTCCCGGGTGGCGCTCGACCACGCGTCGCTGACGGTCAGGCTGCCCGACACCCTCACGCTGGACCGGCGTTCCAGCGGCCTGTCCGAACCCCGCACCACCGGCCTGTCCCAGGTCGCCGTCCAGCAGTTCCCCTTGACCACCAAGGGCCGCACGGTCACCTTCGGCGTCACCGCCGTCGCACCCGGACCCGCGCACATCGAAGCCGACGTCACCGACCCCGACGCGCCGGCGATCGAGCGCGCCGCGCACGCCGCCGCGCCCCTGGTCGTGGGCGAGCGGCCGGGCACCTCGCGCCAAGGTGTGACCGGCACCGAGTCGAAGGCCGTCACGCGGTCCGCCCCGACCGCCGCGCTGACCACCGCCGCGGCGGGCCAGGTCTGTGCCACCGGCTCCCTCACCTACGCCGACGCGGCGGGCAACTGGAAAGCCGGCCGCACCGTCAGGGTGCAGATCGCCGGCAGGGCCACCTCCACGTCCGCCGCCGCGTTCTACGCCTCGGGTCTGACCTCGTGGAACGACGGTTCCTACTCGCTGTGCTTCACGGCGCCGGTCACCACCATGTACCAGCTGTGGATCCAGTTCACGGCCGACTCGAACCTGTGGCGGGTCACCGACAACGCGGGATCGAGCGCCTACACGCTCACCACCGTGGCCAAGTCGAACGTCGCGAGCGGGAGCACCGCCGCATTCGGCACGACATCGCCCCCCAGCACGTACATGCGGGCGTGGCACGCGTTCGACACGCTCAACAAGCTGTGGGCACTGCATGGTTCCAGCTCCTGCTGGACCGACCGCCAGTCGAGCAACTGCACCCCCATCACCCTGCACTGGCAGCCGGGCAGCACCGACGGCACGTACTTCAACAACGTCGGCACGCGCTACGTCGCCCTCAAAGACGCCGACCCCGACTCCGAGCACACCGTGCTGCACGAGTCCGGCCACGCCCTGATGGATCTGCTCTACGGCGGCTGGTGGGCCCAGAGCGACTGCCCCAACCCGCACACCCTGCACCTGCGTTCCGGGACCAACTGCGCGTGGACCGAGGGCTTCGCCGACGCCATCGCCGGCTACACCATGGGCGACGGCATGTACTACTGGCCCAACGGCGCCTCGGTGGACCTCATGAACACCACGTGGAACGACCCGACCCAATACGCGTCGCGGACCAACCCGGAGGACGGCGACCAGGTCGAGTTGCGCGTGGCGGGTGCGCTCATCGACTTGTGGCGCAAGGTCGACAACGGTCCGACGAGCACATTCGCGGACATGATCAGCTACCCGTCGTCCTCGTTCAAGGAGTGGTTCACGACCGACCGCCCCGCATACAACCTGGACATCTCCTCAACCACCCGCGACCTCGTCTACACCCACACGATCGACTACCGGACGACCAGCTGACCCCGAACCCTGAGCCCGCCCGGCCTCTTCCGCCGGGCGGGCTCTCGGCACAACCGGTCGCACCGGTCGCACCGGTCGCACCCTTCACCCTCGAGGCCGTCCCTCGCTCTGGATGTGTTCTTCTACCGCGAACGTGTCAAACGAGCTCGTTTTGCAGTTCCTCAACCGACACCCGGATGCCGCGCGAGGCGTGATCGTGGCCGGTGGTGCTCCTGGTACCCCGGTGCGCCGCAGTCAGCGTGGGTCGACGGTACCCGGCTCCTGGCACGTCGTGGTCGAAGTGTTCACTTACGTCGTGCTCACGGTCTTGGTGTCGATCACGGCCCGCGCAGCCCTGAAGGATCTGGCGCGAACGTGTGAACCGAAGCCCTGGACGCGCCAACCGCTGGCAGAAGCCCATTGGGGTGCGCGTGGTCATGCCGGGTGGTGGCGACGACGGTCAGTGCGGCGGCGATGAGGAATGGCCCCATCGGCAATCCTGAGCCGGGCGCTTGGCGGTGCGCGACTCGCAGGACGAACCAGGTCGCCGCCGCAGCGCACCAGCCGAGGAGCGTCGCCGTCAGCAGCGCTGGCCAGCCCAGAGCAGGCCCAGGCATCGAGTCCACACCGAGGGCTGCACTCCACCCAACGTGAGCCCACGGCAGCCTCGCCAGGTCGAACGCTCGTGGCTGAGTCTGCTTGGGCGGGCGCACGTTCCTTTACAGGACGCGGTTTTCGTCTCGCCCAGTCGTTGGGAGTAGTGGTGGAGCACGGATTGTGCGGCCGGTTTGCGCGTGGCCATGGTGGTCGTGCACTCCGGTTGCCGATCGGAGGACCGGTCGGGAACCCGAGGCACGGACGCCGGAAGGAAGAGAACATGCGTATACCCGGACCTGCACGGGGCTTGTTCGTCGGATCGATGCTCCTGGCCACCGTCCTGACACCGGCCGCTGCGGCGCAGCCCTTGGCCGCGCCGGCACCGTCAGCTGTGCGCGCGGTCTGTGCCGGTATGGATCGAATTCCTGGCAAGGTCGCCTGCCGTCAGCTGCTGCGTACCGATCTGCCGACCCATCTGGGGCTGACCGCGGCGGCCCCTTACGGCTACGGGCCGGCCGACCTCCAGGCCGCCTACAAGGCACCGATCCAGCAAGGCGCCGGCACCACGGTGGCAGTCACGATTGGTGCGGACTACCCGGACGCCGAGGCCGATCTGGCGGTCTACCGCAAGCAGTACGGCCTGCCGCCCTGCACCAGCGCCGACGGCTGTTTCCGCAAGGTCAACAAGAACCTGAACCCTAGCCCGCTCCCGGCTCCTGACGGCGCCTGGTCCAGCGAGGCCGCGATGGACATCCAGTTGGTCTCCGCCCTGTGCCCCCGGTGCAGGATCGTGCTGGCGGAGGCGGACAGCAGTGACAGCACGGTGCTGCTCCCGATGGTCGCCCGGCTGGCCAAGCAGGTCACGCCGTTCGTCTCCAGCAGCTGGGGCGGCACCGAGTACCCCGAGCAGGTCCGCGAGGGCAAGGTCCTCGACATCCCCGGTGCGGTGCTGGGCTTCGCCTCGGGCGACGGCCCGGCTTCGGTGCTGCACCCCTCCTCCTCGCCCTACACCATCGCGGTCGGAGGCACTGCTCTGGTCCGTGACCCGAGCACCGCGCGCGGCTGGAGCGAAAAGGCGTGGAACAGCACCGGCTACGGCTGCTCGATCTACTCGGCCAAGCCCGCATTCCAGAACGGTGTGAACACCGGGTGCGGCAAGCGTGCCACCGCGGACGTCGCCGCGGTCGCCGATCTCTACCCCGGGGTGGCCTACTACTGGGGTGCCGGCGGCGGTTGGCGGGTGTCCGGTGGCACCAGCGCGAGCATGCCCATCGTGGTGTCGCTGTGGGCTTTGGCCGGTGCACCCGGCAAGGCTGATCGGCCCGCGAGCTACCTGTACGCCCACCCCGGCGCGTTCAACGACGTGACCGAGGGCCCCGGCGCGCACGCAGGCTGGGACGGCCCCACAGGCCTGGGCACGCCCGACGGGGTGGCGGGATTCGTCCCCGTGCACTGAGCGCACAGCTTCGGTTGCCGTCCATCATGCGGCTCGGTGGACGGCAACCGCGTTGTCGCGCTGGTCAGCCGCCTAGGGCGAACCTGCTGGGGGCTCCGGTCTTACGCATCGCGCGGCTGACGTGCTGTTCGACCGTGCGCACCGACAAACCCAGCGACTGGGCAATCCGGGCGTTGGTCCATCCGCGTCCGGCCAGCCGCGCGACCTGGGCCTCCCGCGGTGAGAGTTGGACCCCGTACCCGGGGCGGCCCCGACCCCGCCGGGCTGGCTCGGGCACCCCCAGCAGGTCCTCGCACAACCTGACCGCGACGGTGCAACCCAGGGCGCGGAACCGGTCCGCTGCCGCGGCGGCGTCCTGAGCGCCGGGACCCGGGCCGGCGAAGCGGGAACGGAGCAGCAGTGCCGTGGCTGCCCAGTAGGGCCGGGGCACCGCGTCGAACGCCTCGGCCGCCACCTGGTAAGCGTGGAGCACCTGTGCGGTGTCGGCTCCACCGGCCTGCAACGCCATGGCCCGGCACAGGTCGAGGCCCGCGAACGCCGCTGGTGCGTCACGGCCGTCCACACCGGACTGCAAGCAGTCCAGGAGTTGCTCCAATGCGGCGTGATCTCCGTTGTCGAGCAGTAGTTCGCCCAGCACGGGTGCCAGCTCGCTGGCCCACACCCACTGGCCGGTGCGCTCCACCACGGCCAGCGCCGCCCGGGCTTCGTGCCAGGCCTCGGCGCGGCGACCCCGCCGGAGGTGGTCGCGCGCCAGCACGGCCGAGGCCGTGATGGCGACGGGTGGGGCACCCGCGGACGTGGTGCGGGCAGCGCTGATCCCCGGCAGCAGCGCGCGTCCGCGCTCGGACGCCCCTGCCTCCATCGCCAGCGCACCGGCGATTAGCCGGCACTCCGCCTCCACCACCGGCAGTCCCTGACACCGCTGTGCCAGCGACTCCGCGCGGCGCTCCAGGCCTTGCCATCGGCCGGTGAGCCAGTCGTTGGTCAGGGCGGCGACCTCCAGCAGTTCGGTCAGGTGCGCCGCACCGAGCGTCTGCGACCAGTGCTGGCCTCGGGCCAGGAATCGGGTGGCGACCTCGTGATGGCCGAGCCAGGCCGCGCTGTCGGCGATGTTGAGGCAGCCTCGCATCAACTGGCGGCGGAGCTCAGCGTGCTCGCTGTCACCGAGGACGAACTCGGTGTGCTCCCACGCCTCGGGCAACCCGCAGGTCAACAGGGCAGTGGCCCGGTTCACCCGCACGATCGCGGCACCGACCGGGTCCAGGTCCACCGGGGACAGCGTCTCGATCTCGGCAAGCCACCGCAGGTGGGTGCTGACGTGGCGCCGACCGGCGTAGGGGTTGGCCAGGGTGGACATCACCCGCGCCGCGATCTCGGGTGCACTGTCGCGCAGTTCCGCGGCGGCGTGTTCGAGTTCGTCGTAGCCCGCCTGGTGATCGCCAACCTGGCTGAGCAGCAGGACCCCGAGGTCGTTGCGCAACTGCCCACGGATTCGTTCGGGTAGCACGAGCTCGCCGAGGATCTGCCGGAGGATCCGCACGCTCGCGCGGTAGTCCAGGGCCTCGAACGCCGCCGAGCCGAGCTTGACCGCGATCCGCACCCGACGCGCTTCGTCCTGCTGCTCGTCCTCCACCAGCGGCGACAGCAGCTGCACCGCGGTGCTCCAGTCCCCGGCGGCCAGCGCCGTGTCCGCCTGCCCCTCGCTGTACTCACGCCAGTGATCCAGGTCGCCCGCCTCCCGCAGGTGGCGGGCGACCAGCGGGGCGGGCTGGCCCGCGGCGTCAAGCAGGGTCGCGGCCCGGCGATGGGCTCGCCGCCGCTGCGAGGCCACCACAGCGTGTTCGACCGCACGGCGGACGAACTCGCTGCGGCAGCGGTAGCCAGTTCCCGCCACGCGCAGCAGCCCATGACCAACCGCGGTATCCAACGCCGACTCACAGCGGCGAACAGGCAGTGCCGTCAGGGCGCGCAACTGGTCCTCGGTGGCACCGGTCGCCCAAACCGCCGCGGCGGTGATCACCGCTCGGGTGGCGGCGTCCAGGTCGGCCATCTCCTCGGCGATGGTGTCCACCAAGCGCGTCGGGACGTGCAGGTCGCGCAGCGCCGACCACACCGACCGGCCGCAGGAATCGGGCTCGTGGAGAACCTGCTCCACGGCGGCGGTGATCGCCCGCGGACAGCCTGCCGAGCGGTCGAACAACGCCGTCGCCACGTCCTCGGGAATCGCGTCGCAGCCCAGCAGAGCCCGGACCAGCTCCGCGGTCTGGGTGAGGTCCAGCGGCGTGAGGGTGAGCATTGTGCCCGCCTCGGCAAGACCGACGTGGGGTACCGGGCTCGTGTGGGCCAGTACCACGGCGAGATCGCCCGTCGCGGTACCGGTGAGGTAGTCAAGGAAGGCACACGTGGTGGTGTCGGCTTGGTCGACGTCGTCGAGCAGGAGCAGGACCGCGTCCGGTCCGCACAGCACCTGGCGCAGCGCCCGGAAGATCCGGTGCAGGTCCGGGGCACCTGCCAGCGTGGGCGGGAGCCGATCGGCCAGTTCGGGCAGCAACGGCCCCAGGGCTGCGGTGGCGTCAGGACTCCAGGGCGCGCTGGTGTCACTGAGCAGGGCTTCGAGTACCGGTGCCAGCGGCGTGCACGATCCCCGCCGGCACCTCGCGTGCAGGACGTGACGGAACGGGGCCGGCCTGATCCGCTGGAGCTCGGCGAGCAGACATGACTTGCCCATCCCGGGTCCACCCCGTACCCCGATCAGGGCGGGACGTGACCGACCGGCCACCAGCACGGCGGCCAGGATGTCATCCCGGCCGACCAGCGGTATCTGGCAGATCCCCGTACCTCGGGTGATGACTGTCATGTCGCTCAACCTAGGGACGCCGCGGTCGAGGTGACCACGGACGATGGTAGGGACCGTGCGTGAATGGCCGCGGTGGTGGGGCCCGCGGTCTCCGCGGGCCCCACCACCGGCGGGCTCAGTGCGTGGGTTTGCCGCTGGTGACGCGCAAATCGTCCACACCCGCTTCGACCAGGCTACCGGCGTCGGCGTCGGCCGCCTCGATCAGCACGCGGATCGTCTTGCCCGCCCACGGCGACAGGTCCGCGGTGGTCGTGCTCCACGTCGCGGCGGTGTCGGTGGAGGTGGACTTGCGTTCGGCGACCACGCTGCTCTGCCCACCGGAGACGACCCGGACCCGCAGGTAGTCGGCGCCAGCGGAGTTGGCCAGGTTCCCCAGGTACCAGGCCATCGACAGCGACGCCGGTGCACCCGCTGGCAGCGTCACCTCCGGGGACAGCGCGCTGGTGGTCCCGCCGTCGATGTCGTTGTCGCCCACCGACGCACCGGCGGCCGCGCCCGACACCAATGCCTTGGTGCCGGTGGGGGTGTTCCCCGGCTGTATGGCCAGCCCCGAGTAGGTCGTCTGCTGCGGGGCGGCGATCTCGAAGCGTCCCGAGGTGGCGGTGTCGGTGCCGTTGGGGTTGATCGTCCACCCGGTGGACTTCTCGAAGTCCTCGTTGTAGACGGTGGTCTGCGCACCCGGACCGGGCGGGTTGTCCCCGCCGGAGACCGCGGCCAGGGCGTTGACGATGCCCTCACCGAAGAACGAGTTCTTGGCCGGTGTTCCGGTGCAGCGGCTGTCCCCGGCAGGGCACGGGGTGTCGATGGCCTGGGTCAGCAGCATCGACCGCAGCTGGTCCACGGTGGCCTGGGGGTGGGCCGAGGCCAGCAACGCCATGACCCCGGCGGCGTGCGGGGAGGAGGCGGAGGTGCCGTTGAAGGTGGTGTAGCCGCCGCCCAGCGCGGTGGTGTTGATCATCGCCGAGCCCTCGCCGCCGGGCGCGGTCACCTCCACGGTGTTCAGGCCGTAGTTGGAGTAGGAGGCCAGCTTCTTGTCGATGGTGTCCGCGGTGACCGAGATGGCGTTGTCCAGGTTGCCCGGCAGCAGCACGCCCGGCTGGGTGTCCAGGTTGTTGGAGTAGTTGCCGGCAGCCGCGACGGTCGCGGTTCCCTTGCCCTTGGCGTAGTCCACCGCGCGGCGCACCCCCTCGATGACCGCGGCGCCGTCCTGGTCATGGGGGTCGTTGTAGAGGTTGGGATCGACGTAGTAGCTGTTGTTGGTCACCTTGAACCCGTGGTCGGCCGACCAAACCAGGCCGCAGATCACGTTCTCCGGGAACATGTTCCCCGAGGGCTCCATCACCTTCACCGAAGCGATCCGCACGTTCGGGGCTACCCCGACAACGCCTTTGTCGTTCTTGGCAGCGGCGATGATGCCGGCCACCGAGGTGCCGTGGCCGGCGGCGGGGGCGTTGGCGTCGGGCTCCCACGCGCCCGGGGTGGTGTTGGGTTTGCCGTACAGGCAGGACACCGAGTCGGCGCTGTCGAAGTTGTCGCGCAGATCCTCATGGGTGCCCTGGACCCCGGTGTCCAGGATGCCGACCCGCACGTCCCGGCTTCCCGGGTTGATCGCCCACGCCTTGTCCGCCCCGATCTGCTGCATGTTCCAGTCCACCGGTTCGGCCGGTGCGGCGATCGCCCGGCCGAGCTCGGGTGCGAGGTGCTTGGCCGCAGGGGAATCCGCGCGAGCAGCCACGCGCGTACCCTCGTCCGGGACGTCGTAGCCGCCGCGGGTGTCACCGACCTGCTGCACGCCGGGCACCGCCCGCACCTTCGCGGCGAAGTCCTCCGCGCTGGAATGAGCGAGGACGATGCCCATCTGCGCGTAGGACGCCTGCACCGTGCCGCCGTTCGCGGTCACCGCCTTGACCGCCGGGTCGATCGCCCCCGGTGCGGTGAGCACCAGGTAGGCGTGCACCCCGGCCTCGTGCGGACCGGCGTGTGCCGACGCGGGTGCTGCCACTCCCAACGCGGCGCACAGGACCGCTGTCAGCACGCCAGTAGTTTTCGTCCCGACCAGGAATCGGGTCTTGTCCATCGCAGGGACCTCCATCACGGGTGGTGAATGCGATTCCAACCGGTGACGCTCCCGGCCCGCTCAGGTGGCGTCAATGCGTGCCGTCACCTATGAAAATCAATTGCCGCGCGACAATATTCCACAACGAGGCGGCTCTCCGGCCGACCAACCGCGAACGACCGAAGCGGCAGGCAGGGAGGTCAGCGGCGTTCAGGCGGCATTGCATGACCCGCTGAGGTGCGTCCCTATCCGGTGGGCCATTGCGACCAACGGGCAAGACCTCTCTCGTCAACGCGGGTCACAATCGCTTGAACAGGCCTGGGCGGTGCGGCGGGTAATCAGCCCGCCGACGGCCTCAGCGACGGGTGGGCGCACAGGAAGCAGAGCTGGAGCGTGTCGTCAGTGCTTCTCCTCGGTGCTGGTCGGACCCGTTCTGGTTACGTTCACCCCTGGGACGGAGCCAGCCAAGGGTTCTCGACATCGCCGTCCTGGTCGGCCTCCCCCACAGCTCAGACCGGCGCCTCTGTGCGCGGCTGCCCGATGCCTTCCACGTCCTCAAGCTCGCAGGCAACGCAATCACCGAGGTCCGTCTGCTCGACCGGATGGGCCGCACCCCGCACACCCGTGTCGAGTACCTCGACAACCGGCAATGCGCGCGATCGGTGGCGCACTGCTCGGCCTGGTCACGGTGCTTGTCGCGGGCCGTGGTTCAGCTGTGGCGGCCGGACGTCTCGTCGCACGGCGGCCACTGGGGCAGTGCGACCGAAGGTGGTGCCATGAGGACACCCCACTCCGGCGGGGTGTCCTCATGGCGGCGGTCAAGCCACGGTGAGCACGTACTCAGCGGTGCCGGACTTGCCAGCGCTGTCGGTGCCCGTGACTGTGATCTTGTAGGTGCCCGCCTGGAACGGCGCCGAGACGTGCATCGTGGAGCTGCCTGACCCCGTCACGGTTGGCGGGCTGAAGAACGGCGTGAGTGACAGGCCGGACCGAGGAGCTCCAGCACTGGTACGACCTGATGCTGCGGCGCGCCGAAGCGGCCGAGGCCCACCGCCACGCCACGCCGCCACCGCGGTCGCTGCCCATGCCCACCGAGGCCGCGATCGCCATCGCGCGGCATGTCAAGGCCATGCTGCTGCACTATCGCCAGGAATGAGCCGCCACCGCGACCGCCGGGGCGGCACCGGTCTGGGCGGCGGGAGGGAGAGCGAGCACCTTCTCGTGTCAGGTCCCCCTGCCGCCCGGGCGGCGACCGATCCCACCCCGGTTCTGGAATGGGGTCACCGCACATCATCGCTGATCTTGGCCGTCACGATCGAGGGGCTGGTCCCTTGGGGGCCAGGGCAGGGCGGCCAGGGTGGTCCACCGGTAGCCGTGCCCGGCGCCGACACGGCAGGACAGGTCGCGCTGCGGAGACCGCCGTGGACACCGATGTGCACCGGTACGCACCGACTCTGGCGCCGGATCCTCACGCGAGCAGGCCGTTCGCGGCCCGGTCCTCGGGTTGGCGGCTGGTGGCCTGGACCCGACCTGGGGGCTTCGCGTCGTGTCACCACGCCTGGCGATCAGGTTTACGCACTGCGGGAGGGTCAGTCCTCGTAACACCAGCAGGCGATCCACCGGTCCCCGCCACGGTCTGTCGGCGATACGCAGGGTCGCGAAAGTGGTGGGCCCCAACAGCCGGGTCCGCACGATGGGCACCTCGTAGAACCGGCCGATCGGGCGGGCATGGACCACGATGTGCTGCAGGGTGCGTGTGGGGTTCCAGAAGTCGGTCCATGCGTCCGACCTGTGACAGTGGACGCGTGACGGGCAGGGCGTGATCGCCAGTCATGGGGCTGCGTCTGCTCTACCTGATCTTCCTCCGGCTGGTGGGCCTGCTGGTGTTGCTCGGTCGTTCGTCAACCTCCAAGGATGTCGAGTTGCTGGTGCTCCGCCACGAGGTGGCCGTGCTGCGCCGAGGCAACCCGCGACCTCGCCTGGACTGGGCCGACCGGGCCGTGTTCGCCGCGTTGGTCCGCCTGCTGCCCAAGGGGCTGCGGCTGCACCGGTTGGTCACCCCGGGCACGGTTCTGCGTTGGCATCGGCGCCTGGTGGCGGCGAGGTGGACCTACTCACACCGGCATGGACGTCCGCCCGTCGACGATGTGATCACGAGGCTGATCAAGCGGATGGTCACCGAGAACCACAACTGGGGGTACAAGCGGATTCAGGGTGAGCTGCTCAAGCTCGGCCACCGGGTCAGCGCCTCGACGATCCGGCGGATCTTGAAACAAGCAGGCATACCTCCCGCGCCGGACCGGCGTACCGACACGACCTGGCGGGAGTTCCTGCGCACGCAGGCCTCGACGATGCTGTCGTGCGATTTCTTCCACGTCGACTGTGCGCTCACCCTCCAGCGGGTCTCTGTGTTGTTCGTGCTGGAGGTCGCCACCCGCTCCGTCCATGTCCTCGGCACGACGACCAATCCGGACGGCGCGTGGACCACGCAGCAGGCCCGCAACCTCGTGATGGACCTGGGGGAGTGGGTCGGCGAGGTCCGGTTTCTCGTCCGCGACCGGGCAGGTCAGTTCGCGGCTTCGTTCGATGCCGTGCTGGCTGATGTGGGCATCAAGGCGGTCACGATCCCGCCGCGTTGCCCACGGGCGAACTGCTTTGCCGAACGGTTCGTGCGCACTGCCAGATCCGAGGTCACCGATCGCATGCTGGTCCTGAGCCAGCGGCATCTGGGCGCCGTGCTGGCCGAGTACGTCCGGCATGACAACGGTCGACGGCCGCACCGGTCTCGCGAGCTTCGCCCACCGCGGCCGACCTACCCGGTGGCGAACCTCAGCTTCCAGCGGATCAGGCGACGGCGGCTCCTCGGAGGCCTGATCAACGAGTACGAACGAGCCGCGTAAAACTACAGGTCAGCACCAGTGGCTGACTTTTGGAACCCCACAGGCCAACCTGCACGACCGCAAGGCCGAGGCCGAAACCCAGGGCTGGCGCGGGGAACTCGCCGGCCTGGAGGTCAGCATCGCCGCCGCGGAACACAAGCTCATGGCGATGCGCGAGTTGGCCACCCGTCACCAGGTCACGCACCTGGGGATGCCCGATTTCGGGTCGGTCACCGGCCGCGCCAGCGCCGGGGAGGTCTCGTGTCGCCCGGCGTGATCACGGTGTTCGCGATCATCGGCGTGCTGGCCGGCATGGGGGTACGGCCGATCGCGTTCGCGCTATCCGTGCCGACCGGACAGCCGCCGCGCACGTCGTGCCCGCGATGCCATGCCCTGGTGTTGCGTCGCGAGCGCCGGGCGGTTGTGGCCGTGCTGGTGGGGCGCTGCCGTTCCTGTCGCACTCGCATCGGGGTGCCGCCGGCCATGGTCGAGGTGGTCCTGGGCGTGGTGTTCGCGCTGCTCGCGTGCCGACAGTCCGGGGTGTGGGTGGCGCTGGCGTGTTGTTGGTTGGCCGCGCAGGGCGCTGCCGTGGCGTTGGTCGACGTCGCCGTGCGGCGTGTGCCGAATGTGCTGGCGGTGTCCGCCTACGCGGGCGTGGTGGCCCTGCTGGCGGTGGCCGGCGTGGTCGAGCACCATCCGGCCACTCTGTTGCGCGCGGTGCTGGCCGGGATCAGGCTGGTCGCGTTCTACGGCCTGATCGCCGTGGCCAGCCGGGGCGGGCTGGGGATGGGGGATGTCAAGCTCGCCGCCAGCCTGGGCACCGGTATGGGATGAATCAGCGTGACCGCTGTCGTTGGGGGCACGCTGCTCGGGTTGTTCCTGGCTGCGATATACGGGCTCGCGGCGATCGTCGCGAGCCGCTCGCGATGGCGCGCGCAGTTTGCCCTTGGCCCGTTCCTGATAGCGGGCGCGCTCGTCGTGCTTGTCATCGGATGACCGGAATTCAGATTCGCCAAACGATCATCTGGCTGCCCGGTGCCGCCAACCGGCTGCGTGCTGGGTTGTCACGTCCCGCTGCCGTCAACGCCTCACGTGACGCCGGTGCCGGCCAGACACGCGCAGGGAATCAGCCGGTTCGATTGTCGAGGGTCGGCTCGGGCTCGGCCCAGTCGATCAGCCGGCGGGTGAGGTCGGCGCTCACCGCGGTGCTGGGAGGCACGCGTGTGTCGGTATGCCGACCGGTCATCACGGCGCGGACGAACGCGGCGACGGTTGCTGGCGGTGGTAGCACATCGCCGCCCAGTGACGCGGTGATCAAGAGGTCCTCGCCGCAGCCGGTTTCCACCGCGACCGCCCAGCCCTGCTCGGCGGCCCAGATCAGGGCCGCGTCCCGGTCCGGGTGGTCGGGCAGCCTGCTCTCCAGCGCGATGTAGGCGGTGGGCGCGTCGGCCCACTCCGACCAGGCCGCTTCGGGTCCGGCGCCCATGGCGTTGGCGGTTTGGGCGATGTAGTGGTGTAAGCCGTGTTCGGCCAGTTCGTGCCAGACGTCGTCGTCGGTGGGACCGTCGGCGTGTTCGGTGACAGGCATCAGGATCACGGCACATTCCCGGTCAGGACAACCGCCGAGACCGTCCGCAGGTCTGGTGTGGGTGCCCAGGTGCGGCGGAGGGGCAGGGTGGTGTGGCTGTTGGGTAGGCAGAGTCGTGATCACTGGTGTCCTCGGTGGGGTGGGCCGTGGTAGCGGACAGGACCCACGCGCAGCAGCGGCGTCCGGCTCGGTGGGGCGAACGGCGTGCTGGGGGGTGGGGTACCGGGCGTCGGGGGACGGGTGTGCGTGGTCGGCTGGCGTTGCCGGTCGTACTCGGCGCGCCGGGCCGGGTCGCGCAGCACCGCGTAAGCGGCGATCACCTCGCGCAGCCCCTGTGACCCCGTGTCATGCCCAGTGTCATGACCGGCGTCGGGCCGGGCGTCGGGGTGCTGATCGCGGACCCGGCAGCGGTAGGCGTGCGCGATCTCGGCCGACGACGCGGTGCTGACCACGCCCAGGACGGTGTAGTAGTCGGGCAGGTCGTGGGTCATGTCGCGCTCTTTCGATCAGACGGTTGGGGTGGTCCCGGCTGTCTGCCGGGACCACCCCAGCATCGGACGAGGCTGCCAGTACGGCTCGCCGTGTCACAGTGCCGTGTTGGCGTTGGCGGGCCTGGGGGTGAGGGCCCGCGGTGTTGTGGTTACGGTGGCGAACGGCCTGACAGCACGTCCCGCGGTGTCCTTCAGCGACAGGTGATCGCCCTCCTTTCTGACTCCTTCCCGGGTTTCGGTCCGGGCAACAGCACTGGGGGCGGGGACCGTCCCCGGCGCCACACGAACCCGCACCGGCGATGGGCCGATCCTGCCCGTGCCGCCCTCGACGGCGGCTGGCGTGGCCATGCCTCGAAGGGCCGGTGCGGCGGGGTCGGTCGTGGCGGCCGGGGGCGGTCCCAGTTCGCCGCCACGATCGCGTCGAACTCGGCGCGCAGCAGGTCCTCATCCGCGCACAGCAGGACGAGGAACTCCTCCTGCGGGTCCATTCGCGTAGCCGACACCATGGTGATCACCCCGTGATCAGCTCGGCGATCACGTCACCGGGTCAGGCTTTGATCTCCTTGCGGGTGTCCTGCCCACTGCCGATCTCGATCTTGCGGGGCTTGGCCTGCTCGGCGATGGGAATCCGCAACGTCAGCACGCCCGCGTCGTAGTCGGCCTTGATCGCCTCGGTGTTCAGGGTGTCGCCGAGGAACAACTGCCGGGAGAACACACCCAGGGGCCGCTCGGATACTTGCATCTCCACCGACTCGGTGGAGATGGTGGGCCGCCGCTCGGCCTTGACGGTGAGCACGTTGCGCTCGATGTCCAACTCGATCGCGTCGGGATCGACGCCGGGCAGATCGAAGGCGACGATGAACTCGTCCCCGGCGCGGTAGGCGTCCATCGGCATCGCCGTGGGACGCGACCAGGTTCCAGCGGTGTTGTTGAAGACCTGCTGGGTCAACCGGTCCAACTGCCGGAACGGGTCGGTGCGCATCAACATGACTTCCTCCCTGTGGTGTTCTGGTGCCAACGCGCAACTCCGGTATAGCATGTCATCGAAACGATGACAATCTACATGTCACTGAAAGGACGACACGCTGAACGACAGTGCAGGCGGATACACCGCCGTCGAGGCACTCGCCCTGGTCCAGGGCGTGCTCACCGACACCCGTGCGAGGTCGGCGACTCCCGCCGACCTCGTCGCCGCGCTCACCGCACTGCGCCGGCTCCGGGAGGAGCTGGCCGACTGGGAACCCGCACTGATCACCGCCGCACGCGCGCAGAACGTGAGCTGGGCCGCCCTGGCCCCGGCGCTCGGGGTCACCAGCCGCCAGGCCGCCGAACGCCGCTACCTGCGCCTGCGGCCCTCCGACACCGGCGAACGGACAGGCGAACAACGTGTCCGCGCCCAACGCGACAAGCGAGCGGGTGACCGGGCGGTCGCCGCCTGGGCCCGCGACAATGCCGCAGTCCTACGACAGCTCGCCGGGCAGGTCAGCGCCCTACCGGACCTTCCCCACCGCGCCCAGCATCATGCGAACCTGGTCGGTCAGGCTCTCGCCGACAACGATCCCATCACCTTGTTGTCCCCGCTGGCCGACACGCACACCCACCTGACGGCAAACCATGCCGACCTGGCCGCCCAGATCCAGGCCATCACCGACCAGGCCACGCAGATCCGCCACACCACCCACGCGACGCGGTCGGGCTCACCACCCACCGCGGAGCGTCGGACCAACAGCCGCCACTGAGCCCAGCCACTAAGCAGGTTGCCAGAAGTTGTGTCTGTAACTCGCGTGAGTTGACCTTGCCGTGAACGTGAAGAGCCTCGTCGGGTTGGATTCGGTTACCACACCAGACTCCACCACGACGAGGCCTCCACCAGTATGCGCCCCGCGCATGTCTACGCCGACTTGACCCCTGCCCAGCACCTCGAACTGGTCACCGCGCTGCACGGACCCTGGCGAGTCGCCACCCGCATCGTCATCGTCTTGCTGTCCGCGTCCGGGATGAGCGCGCCCGAGATCGCGGAACTTCTGCACTACGAGCCGGTCACGGTGCGCCGCTGGATCACCCGACACACCCGCGACGGCATCAACGGGCTACCCGACCGACCCCGCAGCGGACGCCCCCGCCTGGGCAGCCCCACGCTCGGACACCGCATCCACACCCTGCTGCACACCCCGAAAGCCTGGACCACCGCACGACTGTGGCGCGCCGCCCGACGCCCCGAAATGAGCCTGCGCACCTTCTACCGGCGACTGCGTGAACACGCCAGCTGGCGGCGTCCCCGGCTGATCGCCAAAGGCGACCCCGACCACGACACGACCTGCGCCACGATCCAGGCCCGCCTCGCCGCACTCCCCACCGGCTCCGTGGTTCTGGCCGAGGACGAAACCCACCTCGACCTGCTGCCGCGGGTCCGATCGTGCTGGATGCCCACCGGCCTGCGTCACCGGATCCTGACTCCCGGCAGCAACATCCGCCGCACCATCCACGGCGCGATCGACCTCACCACCGGCGCCTGGCACCACCACGTCTCCGTCAAGAACGTCTCCGTGGTGTTCTGCTACTTCCTGCAACAGGTACTCGACGCCTACCCCGACGCCCCTGTTGTCGCGGTGATCTGTGACAACGGCGGCACCCATCACAGCGGGATCACTCGCCGCTGGCTGGCCGAACACCCGCGCCTGTTACTGATCGAGGGCGCGAAATACAGCCCGCAGGACAACCCCGTCGAACGCGTCTGGGCCGGCCTCAAGCACCACATCGCCAACACCGCGCCAGCCACGATGGCCGGCCGCGTCCGACAGGCACACGCCTACTTCCGCGACCGGAGCACCGAACAGAACCTGATCACCGCCGCGCCCTGGACCAGCCCCTGGCTACCCGAAGGTTTCGGACAAGACTTTTGGCCACGTGCTTAGCCAGGTGGTGTCGCGCCTCGGCGTCGGCTCTGGCTGGCCTCCTCTCGCAGTAGTCATTGGTCGCCCGGCCACCAGCGCAGGATGCCAGCCAGAGCCGGACAGCACCTGCTCGATCGACCGCCATGGTCACCGTCGCACGGCCGCGCGGCCGGAGCCCGGGTTCGCTGGTGTCCGTGATCGCAGCTCTGGCCAGCCGGTCACTGACGCACCCAACCCGCCGAGAAAATCTATGCTGGCCGAGGTAGACATTCTGCGATGGATGTATGTAGTCTTCTACCCGTAGCGAGAGAGACAATGTCGAGCAGGCACGGGAGATGACGGAACTACCCGTGAGGTGAGACAGGCGGTCGAGGCAAGACCAGTGCAGCAGTGAGGTCATGCTCGACAGCCGGGAAGACCGGGACCAGTGAGTGAACGATCGAGGTAGTACCCGGTTCTGATGATGAAGTAGCAGTACGTGGGTGGAGATGTCGCGCCCACGCAGCAGGTGAAGTGAGTAGGAGAACGGTTGGTTGGGGCCGGAACCCATCAGGAGAAGCGGTTCCGGCCCCGGTAGTGAGCGAGGCGTCATGCGTGCTGGGACCGGTCTCGGTAAGAGGTCCCGACGCGCGACGTTCGTGGTAGTACACGGTAAGTGGACAGCACATGAGAGAAGGGATGGGTCACGTCATTGGATCGGCCGCCCAGGCCCCATCGGGCCGGGCGGGTACCGCAGTCCCATCAGATTGGTAGGTGGTGCTCGGTTACGAACACGCGATCCCCGCGATGTCTGCCCGTCGAGCGCACGCGGGTACCACAACCCGATCTCACGATCGGGAAATGATGAAACCCAAAACCCTGGGGCCCCGGTGCTGCAGCGCCGGGGCCCTGTGACCGTGAGGTGACTTTGATCCCGGACCCACGTGACACGGCCGCCGCAGACGCGGCCGACAAGTTCGATGACGAGCACTACCCCGCCTACACGATGGGGCGGGCTGCGGAGATGCTCGGCACCACTCCGGGATTCCTGCGCAGCCTGGACGAGGCGAAACTGATCGAGCCGCAACGCTCCGCCGGCGGCCACCGCCGTTACTCCCGCTACCAACTGCGCATCGCCGCCCGAGTACGGGAACTCGTCGACCAGGGCACCGGTCTGGACGCCGCGTGCCGCATCGTCAGTCTCGAAGACCAGCTCCACGAAGCGCAACAGCTCAACGCCGACCTCCGCCGCTCCGACTGACCCTCCGCGCGGTCCTCGGATCGCGCGGAACGGAAGCGATTCCCACAGTTCATCGTTTCTCGGCCGCTTACCCGGCTGCCAACATGAGCACCGACGCCGGAACGCTCCCCCTCCTGATCATCTACCCGCGGCCAGCCAGCGGAATCCCGTTCGCGAAGCCACCGTGCAGAGGGTTTCGAGCATTCGCACCGTGCAGTCGCCTCCGAAGATAGACCAGGACGGCGACACGCCCGGAAATACCAACACTACCGGAGCAACGGCATCACCGGCTGTAATGCCGACCGTCACATGCTGAAGGTCATCAACTCGTTAGTTCAGAAAAGATGTGAAGCTGGGTGGCTTGCTCGGGCTGGCCCTGGGGTGGTTGGCCTTGGTCACGGCGACTTTCCTGGGGTGGTTCGTCGCGGCCCTTGTGTGGCTGATCCTCCGGGTGGCGTGGCGAACACCGCGAGGCTCGTTGCTGCCGATGGGGCCATTTCTGGTGTTGGGTGCCTTACTTGCGATCGGAGTGCTGCCAACCTGACCTCGATGGGCGCCCAGCGCGGGCATCGCCTACTGATCGGCGCGACCAGGAGCACGCGCCGCCAAGGTAGGGATCGCGGCGATCTTTTCCGGGCTCAAGTGGTCCCAGATCAACCCGGCGGGGCGACGCGCAGGGCCACAGCGGATGACTTCGTCCGGCGTGACGATCAGGTCGACGCTGAAGTCGTGCTCGGTCTCCGGCAGCGCAGTGTCAACGACCTGTAGAGCGTGCACGGTGGTCACGATGACGGTATCCGGTCCGATCACCCCAGCCTCTTGAAGGAGAGCCACTTCCAGGTCGGAGTAGCCAGCCCCCTTCCCCAAACGGACGCCGTCACGGTTGACCGCCACGCTGCCGCAAATAATCAGGTCGATCGGACGGAGTTCGTCTACGCCGACATTGGGTGCCACGTCGGCGGCGCCCTGGCTGGACGCGGCGACATCGGGCGGAACGGGCAGTGTCGTCGGGTCGAGCAGGTAGAAGGGGTGCTGCTTCGCGAGTTTCGGCACCGCCATGTAGACGACCTTGTTCTCGCGCAGGGCTCGGACTCGGGCGGGGAGCTGGGCTTTGTCCGGGACCGCCTTGATCACGCGGCTGGCTTGCCACACGGGCAACTCGGCTAGCCGGTCGGCGGCGGCTTCGGCGCCGACGAAGTTCGGGATGCGGCCGTGGACGTCGGTGTCGAGTGCGGCGTTGTGCTGTTCGAGAAGGTCCCAGATGCGTTCGCGGATGGCGTTCTTCGCGTCGTCGACGTTTTTGCTTGTCACAGCGCTCCTTCTAGGCGGCGGTCATCAGGGAGAGCAGCCGGTCATAGACCTCGCTGACGAGTTGTTCACTTCGCCAGCGTCGAAGTTCCTTTCCCGCGTCGAACACGATGTTCAGGCCACCGCCGCCTCGTGTCTCCTCGACCACGTCGATGGCCTCGTGGAGCGCGGCGGTGGCGGCGTCGAGTTCGCCTTGACGTAAATGAGCGAGACTCAGATTGCCTAGTACGATGGCGCGGGATTTGTTTTGTCGCCGGATTCCGCGCGCGGTCTTCTCCAGAACCTTCTGGGCGCGGCGGTGATCGCCGAGGAACAGATAGCAGGAGCCGGCCATGCGGTCGAACTGGGAGGGGGAGAACAAGTACCCGGCGAGGTCGTTCTCGTGTGCCTTCTCGAACCGGGTGAGCGCCTCGGAGAGCGCCTTCTCGCACGCGCGTTGGTCGCGCATCATGGCGTGCGCCTCGGCGGTGTGCAGCAGCGCCAAACCGGTGAGCACGTTGCTGGTGTGGGACGTCGTGTGGGCGCTCTGCTCGGTCAGGGAGAGTCCGACCTGGGGGTCACGCTCGCCGTACAGGGAGATGTAGCTCTTGCGTAGTAGCGCGTGCCCTTCGGCCGTCGTGTTGCCGATCTCGCGAGCAGCGGCGATGGCGTTGTCGAAGTGGGCTCGTGCGTTGTCGTGGTCCCGGCGCTGGGAGGCGTCCCAGACCAGTTGCCCCATCAACGTCGCAGCTTCGGTTTCGACCTCGCGCAGTTCCAGCCTTGTCCGGCCGTTTGGGGCGTGCTGTCCGAAGAAGGAGATCTGGCCCAGCGTGAGGCCGGCGTCTGCGAGCAGCGAGGTGGACGGCACGCGATCGTACCGCTGGTCGAGTTGTTGTACGCGCTGTCGCAAGTGTCCGACCGTGATCAAGTCCAGGCGTTGCGGCGCGACCAACGCTTCAGAGACCCGGTCAGGTGCTGGCTGGGCGGCGTATGCGGCAGGGGCGAGCAGGGTGTCGAGCGTGTCGAGCGAGACCTTCAGGGCGCCCGCGAGATCAGGTTGGTTCCACGGCTGGGGCGTTAGCGTGCCTCGTTCCCACCGGCCAACCGTCGATCGATCGATGCCCAGGTGCTCGGCCAGCGACTCTTGGGTGAAGCCCATCGCCGCGCGGCGTCGTGCTATTGAGTCGAAAGTGATCGTTTGCCTGTATGTTGCTCACTTGTGATCGAGGTCGAGGACGCGCGTCGTCTGTCGCCCGCTGAGCGGGAGGTGCTGCGGTTGCGGGTAGTGGCCGCGTTGGAGTCCGGCACCGTCACCGGCTATCGGCAGGCGGCCGAGGTGTTCAGGGTGGCCGAGCGGTCGGTGGGCGCGTGGTGGCGGGCGTATCGGGATGGTGGCCGTGAGGCGCTGGCGGTGCGGCGGGCGCGCCGCCCTGGACCGGCCGAGCTGATCACTGCCGCCGAGCGGGGCACGCTATTCATGGCGATGGCCGACTACACGCCCGAGGAGTTGCTGATCGGTGGCCCGTTGTGGACCCGGGCGGCGGTGGTCGAGTTGATCCGGTTGGTCACCGGGGTGGTGATGACCGAGCAGGGCGTGGGGCTGTGGTTGCGTCGTCACGGGTTCACCCCGCAGCGCCCGGCCCGGCGCGCCTACGAGCAGCAACCGGCCGCGGTGCGGGCCTGGCTGGACACCGAGTATCCGGCGATCGCGTCGCGAGCCAAGGCCGAGGGCGCGGTGGTGGCCTGGGTTGACCAGTGCGGGTTGCGCTCGGATGCGGCCCCGCCGGGGCGGTCGTGGGCGCCCAAGGGACACACGCCGGTGGTGCGGGTGACCGGGAAACGGCTGCGGGTCAACGTCATGTCCGCAGTCGCGTCCCGGGGTGCGTTGTGGTTCACCGTGTTCACCGGCCGGTTCACCGCGCCGGTGTTCACCGCGTTCCTGGCCCGGCTGGCCCGGCAGGCCGGGCGGAAGGTGTACGTGATCGCCGACCGGCACCCGGTCCACCGCAGCAGGGTGGTGCGTACCTGGCTGGAAGCCAACACCGACCGGATCGAGTTGCACCTGATGCCCGGCTACAGCCCCGAGTTGAACCCCGACGAGCTGCTCAACGCCGACCTCAAACGCAACATGCCTGCCGGTCGTGCTCGCACTGTGGAGCGGCTCGCCCGGGACACGCGCCGCTTCCTGCGCCGCCGCCAGCGCCAGCCACACCTCGTCCGTGGCTACTTCCAGGCACGCCACGTCCGCTACGCGATCATGTAGGCAACCAAACAGTTTCGGCTCAATAGGTCTTGATACTCGCTTCCCGTATCCGCAGCCGTGTGCCGATGTCGGCATTCGACAGCCCTTCACCCAGAAGCCGCAGCACATCCTGCTCACGCGGGTGAGGGTGGCGATCAGCTGCTGGGCCTTCTGCCGTCGCGGCCGGTCGGTCGTGGTGATCATGCCGACGACGCGGCAAGTGACCGCGGGCGACAGGTAGGTATTTCCCTGGTGGACTGCCCGGATTCCCTGCGGCAACTCAAACACGCCGAGCCATCTGGGGTAAACGTGCGAACCTGCTGGTCAGCTTGGGTGTGGCTGTGCTGGGCGGCCCCACGTGGAGCTGACCTGTAGGAACAGGTGAGCGGCTGATGCTCACACCTTGTAGGTGTCTTCGAGTGCCAGCCGCCCGCCTGTTGATGGTGCCCATGTTTTGTGTGCCCCCGGGAAGAAGTGCACCTGCGATGTCGATCTTCTTGCATCGCCTCTGACCTGGCGTTTCTCGGAGGTAGGGGGCACCTGAAACTTCCGCTGGAGTCACCAACCTGTGCGAGCTCACGCCCGGCCGCGTCCTCTCATGCCGATGAGCGGGCGCTCAGCCCTGGCGAGTCGGTCGAATAGTGAGGTCTCCGATTTCGACGTCGTCGGGTTGGTCGATCACGAATGCGATCGCCCGAGCCACTGCCGTGGGGTCGATACCGAGGTTGGCCATGTTCTGCCTGACCTGCTCGCGCACGGCCGGGTCGTCGACGGCGTTGTCGACAAGCTCGGTGCGGACGTAGCCCGGGGAGATCGACGTCGTCCGCAGAACCCCGTCGATGCTCTCCTGCCGCAGGCCCTCCAGGAGGGTGCGCACCGCGTTCTTCGTCCCGGCGTACACCGCCTGGGTGGGGACGATCTTCAGGCCGGAGGTCGAGACGACCGTGACGAGGTGACCACTGCCCTGACGGCGGAACACTGGCAGGGCCGCGGCGATCCCATGCAGGATCCCCTTGACGTTCACGTCGACCATTGCCGACCAGCCCTCGACGTCTAGGTCGGCGATGGTGCTGATCCTGCTGATCCCGGCGTTGCCCACCAAGACGTCCAGGCGGCCGAAGCGCTCGATGGCGACGGTGACGAGCGACTGGAGGTCGTCGGGATGGGTGACGTCCACGCGCGTGGCGGCCGCCTCGCCGCCGTCGGCTTCGATCTCGGCGACCGGCCGGTCCAGCCGGTCGGTGCGGCGGGCGCCGAGGACGACGGCGGCACCGAGTGAGGCGAGGTGGCGAGCTGTTGCTTCACCGATTCCGCTGCTGGCGCCGGTGATGGCGACGACCTTGCCGTGGATGGTCATGAAGATCCTCCGGGTAGAATGGACACATGTCCGGTTACCTCGACGACCTTAGCGGACACGTGTCCGATTCTGTCCAGGGCGGCGGAACGCGGCGTGCGGACGCACAGCGCAACCGCGAACGAATCCTTCAAGCGGCACGCGATCTCGTGCGCGAGCCGGGAGAGCTGAAGCTCAACGCGGTCGCGAAGGCCTGCGGCATCGGGCAGGGCACGCTGTACCGGCACTTCCCGACCCGTGAGGACCTCCTCGCCGAGGTGTACCGCCATGAGGTGGACGAACTGGTTGCCGCAGCTCCGCGGCTGCTGGCCACTCACCAGCCGCTGGACGCGCTGGCGGAGTGGTTCGACCGGGTCGCCGCCTACGCCCGGGTCAAGCGCGACGTGTTCGCCGCCGTCGAGGCGGCGACCTGGCGCGACCTCGCTGCCCACAGCCTCGGCCCGATCGGTGAGGCGGTGGAACTGCTGCTGGCGGCCGGCCGCTCGGCCGGCGGCGTCCGCGCCGACGCCGAAGCCCGCGACGTCATCGTGCTCATCAGCTGGTTGTCGCGGCTGGACGACGCCGAACTCGACGCCCGAGGGCCGCGGCTGCTGTCGATCCTCGTCGATGGTCTCCGCGCACACCACCCCTGAGGCGAATGCGCCGTGGGCAAAACGCTCATGACGCCGTCCGCGCGGCGCACGGTCATGCCGCGAAGCGGGTGTTCGTCGTTCCGGAGATCGGCGGTCGATGGGGGCACTTGCTGTTCGGTGGGTGTCACGATGGCGCGGCGAGCGGTGGCGGCGTGGGTGGCTTCCTGAAGGCTGGCACAGCCCGTCCGGCCCAGACATAACGACGAACGTGCGCGAATTAGATAGCTTCGCCGGCTACAGCCACGAACGGCTGATGATTACTGTCGCCGCGAAACCTATGGTCAGCGGCGCGCAGTTCTGTGGAGTGCCCCCGGGACGGTTCGGGTCCATCGATGCTGACCCCGACCGTGAAGTCGTGCCACCTGAACAGCTCGCACCACTGGTCGGTGATCAGCGTCGCGCCCGTCTGCACACGTGCTGAATCCGGCCTTGCGCGCGAAGCGGTTCGAACGGCGCTAGGAGTTCGACCAACCGTGATCGGCCGATGGCCAGGGATTCGCTGCCGTGCCACACGATCCCGACCGGTGCCCGCGCTGACCACCGGGGCGGGATGGCCGCCGCGATGGTCTCCGCCGTGGCGGGCACCATCCGCTGGCTGAGGTCCCGTTGCGGTAGGTAGCAGTAGGTGCAGTCGAGCGGGCACAGGATGGTGGGTTGAAGGATGATCGCCGTCGGCGTGGTGGAAACCCGCGGGTGCGCAGTGATCGGTGAACCCGGTCCAGCCACGCGGTGTCCAGGCCGGCATCCTGTCGACGGGCGCGTTCGCCCCGCGGCCTTACCACGAGGTCACACAGCCTGTGGGTCACGCTGGCAACGAGCTGGCCCCGCTCGCTGTCCTCCACGAGACACAAGCTGCTCGCGGCCTTCCTCCACCGCCACATCGCGGTTCTACCCTGGTGACCGCCAGCCTGGTCTACCCATCCTGGCCGCGGCGTGGAGTCGGTCCCGCGTCGTGGGCCAGCAATGCGATTTGCACGCGGTTCGTGCAGCCCAGCTTCGCCAACATACGGCTCACGTAGGTCTTGATGCTGGCTTCCCGCATCCTCAACCTGGTGCCGATGTCGGCATTGGACAGGCCTTCGCCGACCAGCCACAGTACGTCGCGCTCGCGGGGGGTGAGGGTGGCGATCAGCTGCTGGGCCCTCTGCCGCCGGGACTGGTCGGGGCTGGTGATCATGGCGACGACGCGGCGGGTGACCGCTGGTGACAGGTAGGTGTCGCCGCGATGGACCACGCGGATGCCGTGCAGCAATTCCTCCGCGGCCGAGCGTTTGAGCAGGAAACCGGTGGCGCCGGCCTGCAGGGCGGCGGTGATGTTGGAGTCCTCGTCGAAGGTGGTCAGCACGATCACCCGGGTCTTCGGCGCGGCCCGACGCAGTCGCGGTATCGCGGTGAGCCCGTCCATGCCTGGCATCCGTAGATCCAGCAGCACCACGTCCGGCTGCTCCACCAGCGTCCTGTCGATCGCCTCCAGGCCGGTGCTGGCCTGGCCGATGACGATGATGTCGTCGGCCGCGGAGAGCAGGGTCGTGATCCCGGCCCGCAGCACGGGTTCGTCATCGGTGATTAGGGTGCGGATCACGCGGGGCCTCGTATCGCTGGTGCTGAAAGACTGGGGTGGGCTTGGTGTCGTGGTGATGGTCGCGCGCCGGGCCGTTGCTCACTGGTCCGGCTCACGGTCGACGATTGCCACGGTGTCATAGGGCAGGATCGCGGCCACTCGGAACCCTCCCTCGGGTGTGCTTCCCGCGTGCAGGACGCCGCCGGCCAGCCGGACGCGTTCGTTGAGACCCACCAGGCCCAATCTCGTACCCGGTGAGGCCGGTGCCGCGAGCGGGGTGGCCGTGTCGTTGCGGACCTCGACCAGCAGTGCGTCCGGTTCGTAGTGGACCGACACGGTGATCGGTGCACCCCGGGCGTGCTTGTGCGCGTTGGTCAGTCCTTCTTGGACAACCCGGTACACCGCGTGGCTCACCGCGGCCGGCAACTTCCGCGACGGTCCCCGTTGCTGGAAGTCCACCCACACGCCGCTGGCCCGTGACCCCTCGACCAGTCGGTCCACCTCCTGCGCGGTGTGGGCGTGTTGGCCCGCGCTTCCGGCACCGTCGAAGGCCAGAGCACCGACCATCGTCGCCAGGTCCTCCATCGCACCGATCGCGGCGCCGTGCAGCGTGCGGACCGTCTGCCGTGCCATGTCCGGCGCGGCCAACTGCACTTCCAGCGCGCCGGTCAGCACCGAGATCAGGCTCAGCCGGTGGCCCAACCCGTCGTGCATGTCCTGGGCGATCCGGTTGCGTTCGCGCAGCCGGGCCTGGGCGGCCAGCAGTGACCGCTCGCGGGAGGACTGCCGCTCGTACCGGGTGTGGGCACTGGCCAGCAGGTGGCGCTGGGCTACGTGCCGGCCGGCGAGGAACGGCAGGAGCACCGTCGAGGCGAACACGGCCACCGCCAGGGCCGCCACCGCGATGCTGCTGACCTCGGTGGGCAGGCGCATGGCCCAGACCAGCGCGGTGATCACGAGAACACAGCCCGCCCACGCCGGCCGAGCGATCCGGTAGCCCGCCGAGTACGCGAGCACCACGGTCACCACACCACCCAGGTGTGGCGGTTGCAGCACAACACCCGCGGCCAGCGGCAGCGCCGGAGCCGACAACCACGGCCGCAACCCCAGCACGGCCAGCAGCACCGCCACCGAGATGACCATCTCGCCGCCGGTGCGGGGAACACCGTCGTGCGGGCCGGTCACGCCCACCACGCTGATGAGCACCTCGAGGACGGCGACCCCCAGGACGACGGTGACCTGCCGCAGCACCTCGTGCGCGGTCACCGCCCGCAGGTCGGCCAGTACCGTCGGAGCGAACTCGGCATATGCGCGTCTCGCTTCGACCACCAGTGCGCGAAGGAATGCCTGTGTCGTGCGCACCTGCGAAGCCTAGAAGCGAGCCCCCCGGTACGTCGCTCATCCAACGTCGCTGTTCGGGGGCGACGAAAGTAAACACCGATTGCCCCATTTCCTCACCGTACCTGACGTTTCGTGGTGTTGACCGGCTGTCGTCCGTGACGGCATGTGCCGCTTCAGTCGTCGGTGGCACACTCGGGTTAGGGAATCGCCGTCGGTCACACTGCCCCGCGCTACCCGAGGACGAGGTTTCGCGGTTACTCTGTGCCGCGTTTTTCCAACGAGGTAGGTCCTCCTCCTCGTGGGTGAGAGGATTTTTTGTCATGACCCCACAAACCCGACCGTCCGAGGTTGAGATTGCGGCTGTCGAACGGTGGTTGCTGCGCAACGGTCTGCCGCTGGTCATCAAGGGCAACGGGGGGTTCCCGCTGTTCGTGCGGATGCTGCCCGTGCTGCTGGCCGTGCTGTCCTTCAAGTTCTTCGACGCGCTCGGCGACCTGCTCCTGCCGGATGGGGACACCGACTTCACGGTCAACCAGATGCTGCTCATAGTGGCCTCGTTCCTGGGCTTGTTGGTCAGCGTGACGGTGGTGCCGCTGGCCGGAGTCCGGCTGCGCGACCGGGTCCGGTGGCTGCGCACCGGGACGGCCTCGCCCGTGGTCGCGGGGGTGTTCGTCGTGGGCTACCTCGCCGCGGGCGGGCTCGCCGAGCACAGTCCCCAGGTCCTCGCGCTGAGCGCTGTCCAGGTGGCGGTGATCCTGGTGCTCGGCTACGTCCTGGTGGCCACAGGTGTCGCCGCGATCATGGTCTGGTCGGCGCGGCGTGCCTGGCAACAGTTGGCCACCGTGGTGCACCTGAGCACCCGGGCGATCCCGATGCTGCTGCTGTTGGTGACCTTCCTGTTCGTCAGCCCGGCGAACTGGATGATGGCCGCCTCGCTGCCACGCTCCCAGGTGTGGTCGGTGATCCTGGTGTTCTTCGTGGTGATGCTGCTGTTCCTGTCGGTGCGGCTGCCCGACGAACTGCGGGCGCTCACCGTGGACCTGGGCCAGCAGACCGCCACCGAGGCCTGCGCGGGCACCCCGCTGGAGGGGTTTCCCGCCCGGATCCGGTACTGGACGAAGCATCCGCTGCGCCGCCGTGAGCGCGCCAACGTCGTCCTGATCCTGTTGATCGGACAGGTGGTCCAGGTGGTGCTGCTCGGTGTGCTGCTGTGGGTGTTCTTCATGGTGTTCGGGCACATCGCGGTCCGCCCGGAGGTGATGGAGAAGTGGGTGGGACACCCACCCACCTCGGGCACCGTGTTCGGGGTACCGGTGCCGGTGTCCAACGAACTGATCCAGGTCTCCATCGTCATCGCCGGGTTCGCCTCGCTGTACTTCGCCATCTACGAGGTCACCGATGCCAAGTACCGCGCGGAGTTCTTCGACGTACTGATCGTCGAGTTGGACCGGACGCTGCTGGTGCGCGAGTGCTACCTGACGCTGTTGGAGACCGACGTGGACAACGCGACCACCATTCTGCCCCCACCCGAGGACCCACTCGTGCGACCGGACTGGCGCCAGCATGGTCAGCTGGAGTAGGAGTCCTTGCTCACCAGGGCGTTGTCGGCGAAGCAGAACCGGACGACGGTGAAGTCGGGTCCGTTGAGCGGCTGTTGGTCGGCCAGGTAGTAGCGGCACACCGCGTGCGGCGGCACGGGCGGCTGACCGGACCGGATGTCCAGCAGCGCCGGTTCAGACGGCTCGGGCAGCACGGCCAGCACCTCCGGTTCGGACTGCCCGACCCAGACCGCGTCGTAGACCGACCGTGACACGGTCGCCCCGTAGCCGGTGCCGACCATCCAGAAGAACAGACTCACCACACCCACCGCGCACACCCCCGCGGCGATCAGCGCACCGGTGCCAGCATGGGCCCGCGCCGTGCCCCGCGGGGCCGGGTCGGCTCCCAGTTCGGCCTCGGGATCGGGCCCGGCCGGGTCGTCCTCGGTGGACACCGGCGAGTCCGTTGCCTGGTAGGGCAACGTCGCGGCGACCCGGAACCCGCCGTCGGGGGCGGCACCGGAGTGCAGAACACCACCGGCCAACCTGACGCGTTCGGCCAGGCCGACCAACCCCAACCGGGTACCCGGCGCCGCCCGATCGGCGGTGTTCACCGACGGGCCGTTGCGGACCTCGACCAGCAACCCGTCGGGCTCGTGGACGACCGACACGGTGATCTCGGCGCCCGCGGCGTGCTTGTGCGCGTTGGTCAGTCCTTCCTGGACCACGCGGTAGGCCGCGTGGCTGACCGCTGCGGGCAGGTCCACCACGGGCCCGGCGCTGCGCAGCTCCACCGGCACCCCGGTCGCCCGCACCCCGGCGACCAGGGCGGGTATCGCCTCCACGGTGTGGGGACCGCGTTCGTCGGCGGAAGCTGCGTCGGGGGCCAGGGTCCCGATGATCTCGCGGAGTTCGGCCGCCGCGTCGTGGGCGGTGGTGTGCAGTGCCTGTACCGTGTCGCGGACCTCGGCGGGCAGGCCGGTGTTGAGTTCCATGGTCGCCGACAGCACAGAGATCAGGCTCAACCGGTGGCCCAACCCGTCGTGCATGTCCTGAGCGATCCGATTGCGCTCACGCAGCCGAGCCTGCACGGTCAACAACGCCCGCTCCCGGCGCACCTGACGCTCCTGCCAGGCCAGCGCCCGCGCCAACTGCGCGCGCTGCGCGGCATAGCGGCCGATCAAGAACGGCAACAGCAGACCCATGCACACAAACACCACCTGTTGTGCTCCGGCAACCGGAGAACGCAGCACCGCGTGCAGATCGCCCGACAGCGCCATGCTGACCGCCACCGCGACGATCAGCGCCGCCGCCGACCGCTGCCAGCCCGCGATGCGGTACCCGGCCCAGAACACCAGGACCAGCACGGCGGCCGTGCTCAGGTCCCACGGATAAGCCAGCGGCAGCCCGACGACCAGCGTCACCGACGGCAACAGCCACCGCAGCAGCAACAACGCCACCAACACGGCCGCAAGCCCGGCAAGCTGCCCGCCCGTCAGGCCGGTGAGCACACCCGCACTGGCCACGTCCACACCAACGACCAAGGCGATGAGCCCGATCTCGGACACCACGCGCCAGCGCGGCACCCGGCGCAGGTCGTCGACAGCCTCCCGCGCACGATCGACAGGCCACCGTGCCACCCCGCTGAGCAGTTCCCGCACGCGGCCACCCTAGCCACCGTGCCGCTCGACCAGGACCGACCGCCACCGTGCGGCCGCCACGGGCTGGCGTGATGTGCGTGACCGGCACTGAACTCACCCACGACGGTTCGGCGATTTCCCCCAGACCAGACCATCCATTCTTTAGTAACCCGAACACGTCAACTTTCGTCAACACCCACGTTGACGAAAGATGACGTTGACGCTCGAATCTTGACCGCGAACAACAGTGCGCCGCCACAGAATTCGCCTCCGGCTACACAACCGGAGAGAACGCAACTCGACGGAGTGAAGTGCCTCGGGCGCTGCGCCCCTGTTTCTGCTACGGTCGCCGCGGTTCGAATTATCGACCTGACTCCAATGCGCCGCTCGTTTCGGCAGGGAAAAGACGACTGCCGTGACAACGAACACAGCCGTGGTCAACCAGTGAAGGAGACGGTAGGTGTTTCGCAGGAAACTTCTCGTGGGGGTCGTCGTGACCGCGGCGGCAGCCTCGGTGACGGTGGGCACCGCCGCGGCGGCGCAGGGCGGCTCCGGACCGGACTGGTCGCCGTGCACCGACCTCCAACCGCTGGAGTGCACCACGATCGCGGTGCCCATGGACTACAGCCGCCCGGACGGCCCGCAGCTCACCCTGGCGCTCAGCCGGCTGAAGGCCAAGGAGCCTGAGCACCGCAGGGGCGTGCTGTTCACCAACCCCGGCGGGCCCGGCGGTGAAGGTCGCGAACTGCCGACCGGCTACGCCGACGACCCGATCGCCAAGGTGTACGACCTGATCGGCATCGACGTGCGTGGCCTCGGCGGTTCCACCCAGCTCAACTGCGAGGTGCCCGGCGTCGCGGCCCCAGAGACCACCCGGCCCAGCGATCAGCAGTTCCGGCAGATCGCCGAGGCCGAGCGGCAGTGGGAGGCCGGCTGCCAGCGCGGCGGCGGGGAACTGCGCCAGTACGTCACCACCGCGAACACCGCGCGGGACATGGACCGCGTCCGGCAGGCGCTGGGCGAGGAGAAGATCAACTATCTGGGCGTGTCCTACGGCACCTGGCTGGGCGCGGTCTACGGGCAGCTGTTCCCCGAGCACCTGGACCGCAGCGTGCTGGACTCCTCGCTGGACCCCACCACCACCTGGCACGACCAGGCCTATGACGTGGTGGACACGATCAAGGCCAACTTCGGGAAGTGGGCGGCCTGGGCGGCCGACCGGGACGGCACCTTCCGGCTCGGTAACACCCCGCGCAAGGTGCGGGCCAGTGTGGACAAGATCGCCGCCGCGCTGGCGACCAAGCCGGTCGGCGGGCTGGCCAACCAGTCCGAGCTGGACCTGACCGTCGGCCAGTTCACCAGGTACCGGCAGAGCTGGGCCCCGCTGGCCAAGCAGCTACAGAAGACCCTGGCCGAGCTGCCGCTGCCCACCGGGGACCCGAAGCTGGCCGAGAGCAACCGGCGGGCCGCCGCCGCGGCCGGGCAGCTGGCGGCGAAGGCGAAGACCGAGAACGGCGTGTACCGCAGCGTGGTCTGCGAGTGGGCCTGGCCGACCAACCTGGACGGCTACTACCGGGACATGCGCCGGGTGCGGGACGACTTCCCCTACGGCAACACGGTTTCCCAGATGGCGCCGAACAACTGCGCCTTCCACCGGCACCAGGGCGAGCCGCTGCCCAGGATCGGCCGGGCGCAGTACGGCAAGGGCCTGGTGCTGGCCTCCGACGGGGACACCCAGACCCCGTTGGCCAACGGCGAGGCCATGGCCCGAACCCTGGGCAGCACGCTGATCGCGGTGCACGACGAGGGACAGCACGGGCAGTACAGCGCCGGCCCCTCGGACCCGAACATCCCGGTCAAGCCGAACACCTGCGTCAACGAGAAGGTCAACGCCTACCTGATCGACGGCAGGCTGCCCGCCGGCAACCGGGTGGACTGCGCCACCGCCAACCCCCCGGCTGCCGTGCCCACCGACCCGGCACCAGGTGTGCTGGACAGCATCGAGGACCTCGGCCACCTCGCCGAGCAACTCCTGCACACCATCCTGCCCCACTCCGCCCGGTGACCGCAGGGCCGCCGAGGGGCGGGCACCAGCTCGCACCCCTCGGCGGCCCGCGCGCTCCGCTCACCACCGCCCCGGTCGGTCGCGTGACCACCTGAGACATCCATCCCAGGGCTGCCGCACCCGCGGACCAAGTCAGCCCCCACAACCACGAACACCGGAGGACCACCCATGGACGACGTGACCCTGGACGACGCGGCCGTACTTCCCGTACTGATCCTCACGCTGGTGGTCGCGGTGTTCTCCACCGTCGCACTGTGGCGGGTGTTCACCAAGGCGGGCCGGCCCGGCTGGGCCGCGATCATCCCGATCTACAACCTCTACGTCCTGCTGAAGATCGCGGGCCGACCGGGCTGGTGGCTTCTGCTGTTCCTCATCCCGATCGTGGACATCGTGGTGAGCATCGTGGTGTGCCTGGACCTGGCTCGCGTCTTCGGCAAGAGCGGTCTTTTCGGCTTCGTCGGTCTGTTCGTGTTCAACATCATCGGCCTGGCCGTCCTGGCCTTCGGCAACGCACGCTACGTCGTCTCGCGCCACGACGGCCCCCAACCGCAGCTGGCGTCCTGAACACCCAAGTCCCGGTCATCGTCACACGACTTCCCACTCCTACCAACACCCGAGCGTGCCTGTGTCCATGAAGGACTATGAGAACCGTGAGCCATCGACCGGGCATTTGGCTGCCACGGCGCACCCCGCCGAGGACCGGTCGACGCCGCGCGACCGGGACCAGCCGGTCCGTCCGGCGCGGTGGTTGATCACCGCGCTGGCCGGACTGCTTATCCTCATCACCAGCTACCTGTTCGCCGTGCGCACCACCACGGGCCAAGCACTGGACAACGCCGCACTGAGTGGTGCCGCCCAGGAGGAAGCGGTCCTGATACGCGAGGCCACCGGGGACCTCGACCAGATCACCGTGTACTCCCTGGCCGTCGCGGTGCTGCTGGTCGGCCTGATCGGACTGCTCCGCCGACGCCCGGATCTGGCCCTCGCGGCGGTCGGGGTGATCGTCGCCGGACAGATCATCACCCAGTCGCTCAAGCGGTTCGTGCTGCCCCGACCCGATCTGGTGCCGATGGTCGGACACTTCGCGGCCAACAGCTTCCCCAGCGGGCACACCACCATCGCCATGACGGTGCTGTTCGCCCTGCTGATCGTCACCTCGTACAAGTGGCGGGGCCTGGCGATGGTGCTCACGCTGACCTGGGCGGTGGCCATCGGCGCCGACACGCTGACCGCCAGGTGGCACCGGCTCAGCGACACCATCGGCGCCGACGCGGTCGCGCTGATGTGCGCCTGCGCCGCGTCCTGGTGGCTGGCCCGGCGCGGGGCGATCATCCGGCAGACCGGCCGACGCCGCGTCCTGCGCGTGGTGTTCGTGTCCTTCGTGGCGCTGCTGGGAGTGCTGGCCGCTGTCCTGGGCGGGGGCGTCGGCGTCTACGCCCTCCGGAACTGGGGCGACCCGCAGCGCTTCGACACCGGGCAACTCGACATGGTCTACGACGGCGCGGTCCTCGTCGCCTCCGCCTGTTCGATCATCACCGCGCTGCTGTTCTGGGCCAGCTGGCGGCGTTTGGACATCGCACCCAGAACCAGGGGCTCCAGGGCGACCGTCGGTGTACCGGAGGTCGTCTGACATCTCACCGCGTGCTGTTCGAGGATCAGCCGGGCCGCCCCAACGGCCGGGCGGGGACGCGGCCGCAAGGCTGCCAGCAGTCATGAACTCCTGCAGTGCCCACCGGGTCACCGCTGGGCTGACGGCAGCGGGCGGTGGATCCGACCTCGTTGTGTCCCACAGCGAAGTACTCAGGTCCGTTGTCCATCACGAATTTTTTCTTTTGGCGCACAAGTCGATGAGGGAGTCGCGAGGTGATCGGTAGGAAAGGATTCGCACTGGCCTCGGCCTGCGTCATCACGGCCGTGGTCGTCACCGGTTCGGCGGAAGGTGCCTCGACGGTGGCGTGGTCGTCGTGCACGGACACCGACCTGGCCGGCCTGGACTGCGCCAGGGTCGGCGTGCCGATGGACTACCAGCAGCCGGACGGCCCTCAGGTCGACATCGCGATCAGCCGGCTGAGGGCCACCGATCCCGGCCGCCGCAGGGGAGTGCTGTTCACCAATCCCGGCGGCCCCGGCGGGGCCGGGCTGTCGATGCCGGCGGACTACCGGGAACAGCCCATCACGGCGGTGTACGACATCATTGGGCTCGACCCGCGTGGCGTCGGCCGGTCCACCCAGCTGACCTGCCAGGCCAACGAGGGCGGTCCCGACCTGACCAGCCGGCCCACGGAGGCCGAACTGCCCCGGTTCACCGAGGTCGCCCGGCGGGATGAGGCCGCCTGCCTCGCCACGGGCGGGCAGTTGCGCCGACAGGTCACCACGATGAACACCGCGCGGGACATGGACCGGGTCCGGGCCGCCCTCGGCGAATCCAAGATCAACTATCTGGGTATGTCCTACGGGACCTTCCTCGGCGCCGTCTACGGCCAGCTGTTCCCCAACCACCTGGACCGCAGTGTGCTGGACTCCGCGATGGACCCGAACGAGCCGGTGCGCCAGCAACTCGCCGACGCGCTCGGGGTGATCAAGACCAACTTCGACGCGTGGGCGGCCTGGACCGCGGACCGCAACGGCACCTTCCACCTCGGCACCACGCCACGCGCCGTGCGCGCCTCGATCGAGAAGATCGCCGCGGCCACCGCCGTGAAGCCGGCCGCCGGGTTCGACAACCAGACCGACTTCGACACCGCCGTCGGCACGTCCACCCGCTACCGACCGCTGTGGGCGGCGTTCGCCACGAACATGTACAAGGCGCTGACCGAACTGAAGGTCGCGGCGAAGGACTCCGCGCTGGCGGCGGACAACAAGCGTGCCGTGGCCGCCATGAAGCAGCTTTCCGCTCCGGTCAACGGGGTCTACAACGCGGTGACCTGTGAAACGCCGTGGCCCACCGACATGGACACCTACTACCGCGCCATGCGCACCGCCCGCGACAGCATGCCCTACGGCAACGCCGTGTCCTACGTGGCGCCGAACAACTGCGCCTTCAGCAAGGTCGGCTTCGAGGCACCCACCCCGATCGGTACCGCTCGGTACCCGCGCGGGCTGGTACTCCAGGCCACCGGTGACGTGAACACGCCGTACATCAACGGTGTGCACATGGCCGCGACCCTGGGCAGCGTGCTGATCACCGTGCCCGACGAGGGTTTTCACGGCGAGTACAACGCCTCCGGCGACGCCAGCATGCCGGCCAAGCCGAACAAGTGCGTGGACGACAAGGTGAACGCCTACCTCGTCGACGGGGTTCTGCCGACCGGCCGGGTCGACTGCGCCAGCGTCAACCCGCCGGAAGCGGCCGCACCCGACAACAAGCCGGCCGGCCCCGTGGTGCTGCTGTCCAGCCTGGGCGCGCTCGCGGAGAAACTGCTCACCGCCGTACTTCACCGCTGATCACACACCATTCACCCGCCGGAGGCATATCGATTGTCAACTCCGCTGCGTGTCGAGATCGTTGAGACCAACGAGCACAGCACCGACCCTGTCGATGCCCCTGAGTACGGGTGACAGATGGAGTCTCGGTGTTCGGTATGGCGCTGTCGAACGTCGTGTGGGGCTCGAAAACTCGTCGCTGCAGCTCGACCTCTGTAAGGTGGGGGAGTCGGGACGCTGGGTTCGAAGCGAAATCCGGAGGCGGCGACCCTTTTACTTCACGACAGATCTTGTCCCCCAGTAGCGCCTGATCGTGCCGCTGAACTGCGGAAACAGAGAATCCGCTGCATGTGACAGTTCTGGTGACGTCACTTGACGGCCGAGTAGCCACGGTCACTCCGCGGTGCGTTGTCAGCGCCGCCAGCCTGCGCGAACCAGCAGGAGTAGATGACGCATCCCGGACTTCGAGGCCTCCGAACCCGTCGCGGTCACTCGGCACGCCGCTCTGCGCCGTGCGGCTCGAAGCGGCGCGGATCCCATCTACCGGGGCGGCGATCACGTACTCGAGCCCTACCCGGGTCCGTCAGCGGTAGAGCGCGTCAAAGGCTGCCCTGGTGGCCACCGCGCTCACACCGGCTACCAGTCCCGCGATGATTCCGACCTTCAGCAGACCTCGGTCCAGCGCCCCGCGGTCGGTTGCCAGCGCGGGCGCCGCCGCTGGGCCGGCGAGGCCGGCCGGCTGGGTCGAGAAGGTGAAGGCACCAGCGACGGGCCTGGGCATCCGATGCACGACCTGGGCCGCCTCGATCAGCCGGGCCGCGACGGGCTGCCCGTCGCAGGCCAGCACCTCCAGCCGCCCCCGACCGTGTTCGGCCAGCTCGCTGAACCGCCGGTCGGCAGAGGCCACCAGGAACACCAAGCCCGGCCCGCCGTTCCGGACTCTGCCGTGGTGCAGCCTGCGGGCATGGTGCAGAAGCACATGGTCCGCCGCATCCGGATGCGGTGAGGTGCGCAGCGGGCCGATCTGGTATTCGGCCAGCAGCGAGGCGATCGGGTCTGGCTCCCCGTCAGGGACGGCGTAGCCAGCCACCGTGTGATGCACCTCGGCTCCAGCGGTGGCCCGTAACACCTCCAGGGACGCGCGCAACGCCCGTTCCCGAACTTTGATCGAGCCCAGCAGGTTCTCTAGATCGATCAGCAGGACCCTGGTCGCCTGCTCGTTCGCTGCGCTATCGGCCGTGTGCTCAGCCTCGGTGGCCAGTGGGCACATCGCCAGCCGAGATCACCCGGTCGTGGCCCGCTGGCTGCGCCCCCGGCCGGCCGGCACCCGCTGCTGTCGTGGACTGAAATCCGCTGCGGCGAGGAGGCTGGACGCCTTGACGTAACTGGGATACCGCCAATAGCCGACGAGCCGTGCGGCCGATTGCACGATGCAGCGTCCAAATCGTGAAGCTGCGGTGAATGGGAGTGACGTACCGGAGTGATCCGATTACTACTTGTTCCGAGTGGGCAATTGGCTACGAAGGGCGACGGGCAAGAGCGAGGCTCGTGTTGTGACCACCTCGGCCACGAGCGGTCTCGGTGGCCTGCGAAGCTGACCTGCGAGAACGATCGAAAAGCTGATGCTCGCCTACACCTTGAAGGTGTCTTCGAGTACCAGCAGGGTGCTTGTTGATGTTGCCCATGTTTTGTGTGCCCCCGGCAGGACTCGAACCTGCGCGCCTTCGGCTGCAGGGAGGTGAGGGGGAGACTTCGTCGGGGTCCGAGTGATCAAGTGGAGTTGATCACTTGTGGTCGGGTTCGCGTACTTTGGCGGGCCCGGTGGTGCGGTGAGGGTGCCGATTTGGCGTGAACGGGTCCAGATGGGCTGGTACAGCGTCTACGGGGCGTGTAGGGGCGTCGGTCTGCGGCAAGGGCTGTCAACGGTGGCGAACGGGTGTCGTCTGCGGTCGGTTGGTGGTGGTTGGGGTCGGTGAATGTCGGTTGGTAGATCCACCTGATCGTGTGGCTGGAACCGCGACCCCATGACAGTGTCACAGTCAAAAATTTGGGTCCACGCTCCTGTTTCGCTCCTGTTTGGCCGGTTTGATCTTGGTTGAGGCCACAGTGGACGGTCGCGGCAAGATCGTCATGCGCGTACGAAAAAGGCCCGCCGAACTGGGTTTTTCCCAGTGTCGACGGGCCTTGTTCTGACCGTCGGGACGACAGGATTTGAACCTGCGACCCCTTGACCCCCAGTAGCGCCCGATCATGCTGCTGACCTGAGGAAACAGAGAATCTGCTGCGTGGTGTGGGTCTGTTGCCGTTAGTTGACGTCGGCTCAAGGCCGTTCTGGTATGCATGTCGCTCCTGTTCTGCTCCTGCTCTTGCTGCGGTGTGCGCTCGTGCACCTGGCGCGCCTCGCGCTTGGAGCCTGATCAATGAGCACGAGGATGCAGCCTGAAGCTGCTGGTCAGCGTTGGTGGCCGACTTGTGGCACCCCACACGCTCGCAGCGGTGCATCGAGGCGTTCGCCAGCGCAGCGGACAGCTGTTGCCCGAGTGCCCTGAGCAGGAAGAACTCGTCCGGTGACGGACCGCGTGAGGCTTTCACCACCAGGCGGCCGATGCCGGCGCCCAGCCCGGTCAGCGGATAGGCCCAGCGCCACATGCCGTCCGCCAGGACGATCTCGCCGCCGGCCTCGCCCAGGTCGCGGACGTGCCGGTCCAGCTCGGGATCCGGTACCGGACCGCGTGGCACCGGCTCCAGTCGGCCGTCCGCGACGACGTAGACGGCCACCACCTCACCGGCGTTCAGCGACGGCACGGTGGTGACAGCGAGCCGGACGATGTCGTCGGCCTCCCGGCCGTCGAACATCATCATGGAGATCGCGAGCAGTCCGTACAGGTTCGCCAGCTGCTGTCGCCACCAGCCGCCCGGTCCGCCTTGGCCCTGCACCGAAACGGTGGTCCTCCATGCGTTCCCCTCGCCAAGCACCCTACTCGCGGCAACCCGACCCGGCAGGTTGATTGCGAACCGGAAATTCGACCTCGCAGGCGCATGTGGTCAAGCCCGTTCCGGTGCCAGAGTCGTCACTGCCACCGGTGCCGCGCCCGGAGCAGGAAGCAAGAGAAGGCAACGGAAACACGGACGTGAGCCTTACTGCCGGCGGCGGACGTGCTGCGGACAAGGAAGGAGCGAAACTGTGACATTGATGCGTTTTGATCCGTTCCGCGACCTGGATCGGCTGACCGAGCAGGCCTTCGGCCGCGGTTCGCGGGCCATGCCGATGGAGGCGTTCCGGCGTGGCGACGAGTTCGTGGTCGCGCTGGACGTGCCCGGAGTCGACCCGGCCGATGTGGACGTGACCGTGGAGCACAACGTGGTGAGCGTGCGCGCTCGTCGCCGCCCGCTGCACGCGGACGACGATGAACTGGTGATCGACGAGCGGCCGCAGGGCGAGTTCAGCCGGCAACTGTTCCTGGGCGACAACCTCGACAGCGCCAAGCTGTCCGCGAACGTGGACCGAGGTGTCCTCACAATCACCGTGCCGGTCGCCGAATCGAGCAAGCCGCGCCGGGTGGAGATCGGCCGCGACACCGCCGAACGCCGCACCATCGAGACCGGCTCCCGCGAGCCGGCACACGCCTAGGAGGAGTGAAGATGGCCGCGCAGCAGGACGCGCCTGCGCCCACCGCACCCCCGCACGGGAGCGAACACCGCAGGACAGTCGGCGAGTACCCCGCCTACGATGACGCCGAGCGGGCGGTGGAGTACTTGACCGATCACGAATTCCCGGTCGAGCGGGTCGCCATCGTCGGCACCGACGTGCGGCTGGTCGAACAGATCGTGGGCCGGGTGAACTACGCGGGCGCCGCCTTGCGCGGGGCCGGTTCGGGCGCGTTCACCGGCGTGCTGATCGGCTGGTTGTTCGGACTGTTCAACTGGGTCGCACCGATCGTCGCGTCGCTGACACTGGCCGCGTACGGGCTGGTCATCGGCGCGGTGCTGGGCGCGATCTTCGGTCTCGTCGCGCACGCGCTGCAGCGCGGCCGCCGGGACTTCGCCTCCATCCGCGCGATGGCCCCGAGTCGCTACCAGGTGGTCGCCGACGTCGAGGTGGCCGACCGGGCGCGCGCCCTCCTGGCCCGGATGGACGGGGGCAAGTGATGGCCAGGGCTGTCGGCATCGATCTGGGCACTACCAACTCGGTGATCGCCGCGTGGGAGGGCGGCGAGCCCGCCGTGATCCCCAACGCGGAGGGCTCCCGCACTACCCCGTCGGTGGTCGCCTACACCGAGTCCGGCGAGCGGCTGGTCGGTCAACTGGCCCGCCGCCAGGCGATCCTCAACCCCAAGGGCACCATCTACTCGGCGAAACGATTCATCGGCCGCAGGTTCGACGAGGTCGCCGAGGAGGCACGGGCGGTCGGCTTCGACGTGGTCGAGGGCGACGGCGGCGTGGTCCGGTTCAAGGTCCGCGGCAAGCTGCACGCGCCCGAGGAGATCAGCGCACAGGTGCTGCGCAAGCTCGCCGACGACGCCGGCAAGGCGCTCGGCGAGAAGGTCACCGAGGCCGTGATCACGGTGCCGGCGTACTTCAACGACGCGCAGCGGCAGGCCACCAAGGACGCCGGCCGGATCGCCGGCCTCGAGGTGCTGCGGATCATCAACGAGCCGACCGCCGCAGCGCTGGCCTACGGACTGGACAACAAGGGCCACGAGACCGTGCTGGTGTTCGACCTGGGCGGCGGCACCTTCGACGTGAGCCTGCTCGACGTCGGCGACGGCGTCGTCGAGGTGCGCTCCACGGCGGGCGACACCCACCTCGGCGGCGACGACTTCGACCGCCGGATCGTGGACCACCTCGCCGAGCAGTTCCAGCGCGACAACGGCATCGACCTGCGTTCCGACCCGCAGGCGCTGCAACGGCTGTTCGAGGCCGCCGAGAAGGCCAAGGTCGAGCTCAGCTCGGTCAGCCAGACCACCGTGAACCTACCGTTCATCACCGCCGACCGGGACGGCCCCAAGCACCTGACCACCACGCTGATGCGGTCCGTGTTCGAGGAGATCACCCGCGACCTGGTCGAGCGCTGCCTCGACCCGGTCAAGCGGGCGATGGCCGACGCCAAGGTCACCGCCAACGACATCGACGAGGTGATCCTGGTCGGCGGCTCCACCCGGATCCCAGCCGTGCAGGCCCTGGTCCGTCGGCTCACCGGCGGCAAGGACCCGAACATGAGCGTGAACCCGGACGAGGTCGTCGCGCTCGGCGCAGCGGTGCAGGCCGGCGTGCTCAAGGGCGACGTGAAGGACGTGCTGCTGCTCGACGTCACGCCGCTGTCGCTGGGAGTGGAGACCCGTGGCGGGGTAATGACCAAGATCATCGAGCGGAACACCACAATCCCGGCCCGCCGCACCGAGGTGTTCTCCACCGCCGAGGACAACCAGCCCGCAGTGGACGTGGTGGTGCTGCAGGGCGAGCGGGAACGCGCGGCGGACAACCGGGTTCTCGGCCGGTTCCAGCTGACCGACATCCGACCGGCACCGCGTGGCGAGCCGCAGATCGAGGTCACCTTCGACATCGACGCCAACGGCATTCTCGACGTCACCGCGAAGGACAAGGACACCGGCGCCCAGCAGAGCATCACCATCAGCGAGAGCTCCAACCTCAACCAGGCCGAGATCGAGCGCATGGTGAGCGAGGCCGACCGCAATCGGGCCGACGACGAACGGCTGCGCACCGAGGTCGACGCCCGCAACGCCCTCGACACCGTCGCGTACCAGGTGGAGCGGGCCCTCACCGACAGCACACCCGAACATGAGCGGGCCCGTGCGCAACTGCTGGTGGAACAGGCCCGTGACGCTGTCAAGTCGGAGGCGCCGCTGGACCAGATTCGGTCGCTGAACTCGGAGTTGCAGCAGGTGCACGCGTCGCTGAGCGTGCCCCGTCGCGACGACGGCCGGAGTACCTCGTCGGACAGCGACGACGACGTGGTCGACGCCGAGTTCGACCGGACGTGAGGGACAGGCATGAACAATCCGGAGCACGCTGCGGCGGACCACGCTGCCACTGCGGCCGATGTCGGGGCCGGCGCCGACGCGCGCCCCGAGGCGCCGGCCCCGACCCCGCAGGCTCGGATCGAGGATCTCGAAGACCGATGGCGGCGGGCGATGGCGGAACTGGACAATCTGCGCAAGCGCCACGCGGTCGAGCTGGGACGGGTGAGAGCCGCCGAACGGGCGAGGGTCGCCGCGGCGTGGCTGCCGGTGCTGGACAACCTAGAGTTGGCGCTCGCGCACGCGGATGCCGACCCGGGCAGCATCCTGGAAGGTGTGCGTTCGATCCGGGACCAGGCCGTCCAGATGCTCGCCGCGCTGGGATTTCCCCGCGACGACGAGACCGGTGTGCCGTTCGACCCGAGCCGGCACGAGGTGGTCGCCGTGGTCGACGACGTGGAGACGGAACCGAACACGGTGGTCCACGTGGTGCGGCCGGGCTACGGCGAGAGTGGCCACGAGCTGCGGCCGGCGGCCGTCACAGTGGCCGGGGCCCGGGAGTGATGGTCCGTGGCGACCGACTTCTATGACACGCTCGGCATTGCCCGCGACGCGTCTGCCGACGACGTCCAGCGGGCATACCGGCGACTGGCCCGCCGGTACCACCCGGACGTGAACTCTGATCCGGGAGCCGAGGAGCGCTTCAAGGAGGTCAGCGAGGCGTACCAGGTGCTGTCCGATCCGGAGCAGCGCGGCCGGTACGACCGGTTCGGCGTGGACTTCCGCCGGGTTGCCGAGGACGCCGGTCGGTCGCGCAGAACCTCGGCGGCGCGGGGCTTCCAGGGCATCGACATCGAGGACCTGCTGAGCGGGTTGTTCCGTGGCCGCGGCCGGGTTCCCGGCGCCGACCAGGAAGCGGTGCTCGAGCTGTCGGTCGAGGAGGCGTACCGCGGCGGGCACCGGCGGTTGACGCTGCCCAATACCGACAGACGGTACGACGTCATGGTGCCGCCCGGAGTCGTTGACGGGCAACGGATTCGGCTCGCTGGACAGGGTGGGCGCGGCGCGGGCGACGCACCGGCAGGGGACTTGTACCTGGTCGTGCGGATCCGACCGCATCGGCGTTATCGATTGTCCGGCAGGGACATTCACCTCACGCTGCCGGTGACGCCGTGGGAGGCCGCGCTCGGCACGACGGTGTCGGTGACCACGCCCGGCGGCGAGGTGAAGGTCCGCGTGACCGCCGGATCGTCCAGCGGCCGGCGGCTTCGACTGCGCGGCGAGGGCATGCCGAATCCACGCGGCACAGCCGGCGACCTGTACGCCGAGGTGCGGGTGATGGTGCCCCAGCACCTCACCCGGCGTGAACGCAAACTCTTCGAAGAACTGGCCGCTGTGTCCGAGTTCACCCCAAGGAGGACCTGATGGCCGCATACCAACTCGTCCGGCCGGTGCTGCTTAGCGCCGAGACGGTGGCCGCACGCAGCGGGCTGCATCCAGATCTGGTCCGCCGCTACGCCACGTTGGGCCTGGTGGAGAGCACGACCGACCGGACCGGGCGGCTGTGGTTCCCACCGGCGACGGTGCCGGTGCTGGCCCGCGTGCAGCGGCTGCGCAGCGGTCTGGCGCTGAACTACGCGGCGATCGGGCTGGTGCTCGACCTGCTCGATCGGATCAGGGTGCTGGAAGCCCAAGTCGGGAGCCAACAGCGATGGACATGAGCGAACTAACCCAGAAGTCGCAGGAGGCGCTGCGGGACGCGCAGGCCGTCGCGACCCGGCAGGGGCACACCGAGACCGACGACGAGCACCTGCTGCTCGCCCTGCTCGACCAACCCGACGGCCTGGCTCCCCGGCTACTGGAACGGGCTGGCGTCGACGTGTCCCGGTTGCGCGCGGCGGTGCAGGAGGAATTGGGCCGCCGGCCGAAGGTGACCGGACCGGGCGCGGCCCCCGGGCAGGTGTACCTGACCCGTCGGCTAGCCGCGCTGATGGAATCGGCGGAGCGGGAAGCCAAGCGCCTCAAGGATTCCTACGTCTCCGTTGAACACCTGCTGCTGGCACTGCTCGACAACGGACCGTCCGGCCGGCTGCTCACCGAGGCGGGACTGACCAGGGAACGGTTCCTGACCGCGCTCACCGAGATCCGGGGCAACCAGCGGGTCACCTCCGCCACCCCGGAGGGCGCGTACGAGGCGTTGGACAAGTACGGCCGCGACCTGGTCGCCGACGCACGGGCCGGCAAGCTCGACCCGGTGATCGGCCGGGACACGGAGATCCGGCGGGTGGTCCAGATCCTCTCCCGCAAGTCCAAGAACAACCCGGTGTTGATCGGCGACCCTGGCGTGGGCAAGACCGCCATCGTGGAGGGCCTGGCGCAGCGGATCGTGCGCGGCGACGTGCCGGAGGGCCTGCGCGACCGCACGATCTTCTCGCTGGACATGGGGGCCCTGCTGGCCGGCGCCAAGTACCGCGGGGAATTCGAGGAGCGGTTCAAGGCCGTGCTGGCCGAGGTGAAGGCCGCCGACGGCCGGATCCTGCTGTTCGTTGACGAGGTGCACACCGTGGTCGGCGCCGGCGCGACCGAGGGCGCGATGGACGCCGGCAACATGCTCAAACCGATGCTGGCCCGCGGCGAACTGCACATGATCGGCGCGACCACGGTGGACGAGTACCGCAAGCACGTCGAGCCGGACGCCGCGCTGGAGCGCCGATTCCAGCCGGTGCTAGTGGACGAGCCGACGGTCGAGGACACCGTCTCCATCCTGCGCGGGCTGCGCGAGCGGTTCGAGGTGTTCCACGGCGTCAAGATCCAGGACTCCGCACTGGTCGCGGCGGCCACCCTGTCGCACCGGTACATCACCGACCGGTTCCTCCCGGACAAGGCGATCGACCTGGTCGACGAGGCGTGCGCACGGCTGCGCACCGAGATCGACTCCATGCCGGCCGAGCTGGACGAGCTGACCCGGCGGGTGACTCGGCTGGAGATCGAGGAGGCCGCACTGGCCAAGGAGGACGATCCGGCCAGCCGGACCCGGCTCGCCGACCTGCGCCGCGAACTGGCCGACCTGCGCGCGGAGGCGGACGCCAAAACCGCCCAGTGGAGCGCGGAACGGCAGGCCATCCGCCGGGTGCAGCAGCTGCGCTCGGAGCTGGAACGGCTGCGGCACGATGCCGAGGAGGCCGAGCGCACCTACGACCTCAACCGCGCCGCGGAGCTCCGCTACGGCCAGATCCGCGAGCTGGAACGCCGCCTGACCAGCGAGGAGGAGCAGTTGGCCGCCAAGCAGGGCGGCGCACGGCTGCTGCGCGAGGTCGTCACCGAGGACGAGATCGCCGAGATCGTCGCCTCCTGGACCGGCATTCCGGTCGCCCGACTCCGCGAGGGCGAGCGCGCGAAGTTGCTGCGCCTGGACGAGATCCTGCACGAGCGGGTGATCGGCCAGGACGAGGCGGTGCGGCTGGTCGCCGACGCGATCATCCGGGCCAGGTCAGGCATCCGCGATCCGCGCAAGCCGATCGGCTCGTTCGTCTTCCTCGGCCCCACCGGCGTCGGCAAGACCGAGCTGGCCAAGACGCTGGCCGCGGCGCTGTTCGACAGCGAGGAGAACATGGTCCGCCTCGACATGAGCGAGTACCAGGAACGGCACACGGTCAGCCGGCTGCTCGGCGCGCCGCCCGGCTACGTCGGCTACGCCGAGGGCGGCCAGCTCACCGAGGCGGTGCGCCGAAAGCCGTACTCGGTGGTGCTGTTCGACGAGATCGAGAAGGCGCACCCGGACGTGTTCAACACGCTGTTGCAGGTCCTCGACGACGGCCGGATCACCGACGCGCAGGGCCACACCGTCGACTTCCGCAACTCTGTGGTGATCATGACCTCCAACATCGGCTCGCAGCATCTGCTGGACGGCGTCACCGCGACCGGCGAGATCAAGCCGGACGCCCGCGACGTGGTGTTCGCCGAACTGCGCCGGCACTTCCGGCCGGAGTTCCTCAACCGGGTCGACGACATCGTCCTGTTCACGCCGCTGGGGCGGCCGGAGATCGAACGCATCGTGGAACTCCAGTTCGGGCAACTGCGGGACCGGCTCGCCGAGCAGGGCGTGTTCATCGAGCTGACGGAGGCGGCCCGCAAGCTGATCGCCGGCCGCGGCTTCGACCCGGTCTACGGGGCACGCCCGCTACGACGATTCATCTCCCACGAGGTCGAGACCAGGATCGGCCGAGCGCTGCTGCGTGGCGAGCTCGTCGACGGGCAGGCGGTGACGGTCGACGCGCAGGATGGTGAACTCGTCGTGCGCCTCGGGGCGGCGGGGGTGGCGGCATGACTACGGTCGTGTGTGGCCACTGTGGACACCGCAACCGGCTGCCGCCGGCGGCAGCCGGCCGGCCGAGGTGCGGCAACTGCCACGAGCCGCTGCCGTGGATCGTGGACGCCGGTGACAACGACTTCGCGGAGATCGCCGAGCGAGCGACGCTTCCCGTGCTTGTCGATCTGTGGGCGACGTGGTGCGGGCCGTGCCTCAGGATCAGCCCCGCCCTGGTGCGGCTGGCGCAGGAGAAGGCCGGCGAGCTGAAACTCGTCAAGGTCGACATCGATCGGGCGCCGGTGCTGTCCAAACGGTTCAGCGTGCTCGCCGTGCCGACCCTGCTGGTGCTCAAGGAAGGTCAGGTCGCCGCACGGCACGCCGGCGCCGCGCCCGTGCCGGAGCTGCGGTCCTGGTTGGACCGCGTGCTCGCGAACCGCAGCGAGGAGGCCAGGACATGACCAGGAACCAGATGCGGCACTGGTCGCCGTCGCAGCTATTGAGCCGAAACTGTTTGGTTGCCTACATGATCGCGTAGCGGACGTGGCGTGCCTGGAAGTAGCCACGGACGAGGTGTGGCTGGCGCTGGCGGCGGCGCAGGAAGCGGCGCGTGTCCCGGGCGAGCCGCTCCACAGTGCGAGCACGACCGGCAGGCATGTTGCGTTTGAGGTCGGCGTTGAGCAGCTCGTCGGGGTTCAACTCGGGGCTGTAGCCGGGCATCAGGTGCAACTCGATCCGGTCGGTGTTGGCTTCCAGCCAGGTACGCACCACCCTGCTGCGGTGGACCGGGTGCCGGTCGGCGATCACGTACACCTTCCGCCCGGCCTGCCGGGCCAGCCGGGCCAGGAACGCGGTGAACACCGGCGCGGTGAACCGGCCGGTGAACACGGTGAACCACAACGCACCCCGGGACGCGACTGCGGACATGACGTTGACCCGCAGCCGTTTCCCGGTCACCCGCACCACCGGCGTGTGTCCCTTGGGCGCCCACGACCGCCCCGGCGGGGCCGCATCCGAGCGCAACCCGCACTGGTCAACCCAGGCCACCACCGCGCCCTCGGCCTTGGCTCGCGACGCGATCGCCGGATACTCGGTGTCCAGCCAGGCCCGCACCGCGGCCGGTTGCTGCTCGTAGGCGCGCCGGGCCGGGCGCTGCGGGGTGAACCCGTGACGACGCAACCACAGCCCCACGCCCTGCTCGGTCATCACCACCCCGGTGACCAACCGGATCAACTCGACCACCGCCGCCCGGGTCCACAACGGGCCACCGATCAGCAACTCCTCGGGCGTGTAGTCGGCCATCGCCATGAATAGCGTGCCCCGCTCGGCGGCAGTGATCAGCTCGGCCGGTCCAGGGCGGCGCGCCCGCCGCACCGCCAGCGCCTCACGGCCACCATCCCGATACGCCCGCCACCACGCGCCCACCGACCGCTCGGCCACCCTGAACACCTCGGCCGCCTGCCGATAGCCGGTGACGGTGCCGGACTCCAACGCGGCCACTACCCGCAACCGCAGCACCTCCCGCTCAGCGGGCGACAGACGACGCGCGTCCTCGACCTCGATCACAAGTGAGCAACATACAGGCAAACGATCACTTTCGACTCAATAACAGACGTCGACGAACGCGGAGCGAAGGAGTGGTGATGACCGCGACCGTGGATCCGCATCTGATGTATGTGCGGAACGTGCTGCCTCGCACCCCTCAGGGCTGCGAGGAGTGCCTAGTGGGCGGATCCAGTTGGCCGCACCTGCGGCTGTGCCCGAGGTGCGGGCACGTCGGCTGCTGCGACTCATCGCCGATGCGGCACGCCAGCCGGCACGCGCACGCGGTCGGCGATCCGATCGTCGAGTCGTACGAACCGGGTGAGAACTGGCGATGGTGCTACGTCGACCAGGCCTTCGCGTGACCGCCCGCGTGGGGCAGCCGCTGCTGGAGACGCCGGACCCGGACGGCGCCTTCCCCCGACTGACCGACGAGCAGATCAAGACCCTGGCCCGACTCGGCTCCGTGCGGCCGACGAGGGTCGGCGACCGGCTGTACGAGCAGGGTGCGCCGGCCGGCGACTTCTACGTGGTGTTGGCCGGGATGGTGGCCGTGGTCGAGGGCCTCGGCGCGCGGCAGCGCATCGAGCAGGTGCACGGCCCCCGCCGCTTCCTCGGCGAAGTCGGTCTGTTGGAAGGGCAACCGGCCTTCGTCGACGTGATCGTCGCGCAGCCGGGTGAGGTGCTCGCCGTGCCGCTGGATTCCCTGCGGCCGGTGGTGCTCGGCAATCCGGCGCTCGGCGAGGAGATCCTGCGCGCCTACCTGATCCGACGGTCGCTGCTGATCGGGCACGGCGCCGGCCTGCGGATCATCGGCTCGTGTTTCTCGCCGGACACCCGGCGACTGCTGGAGTTCGCCGCCCGCAACCGGCTGCCACACCGGTATCTGGACGTGGAGAAGGATGCCTCGGCGGAGACGCTGCTCACCCGGTTCGGTCTGCCGCCGGACGAGACCCCGGTGGTCGTCCTGCACGGCGCGGACCTGCTGCGCAACCCCAGCAATGCCGAACTGGCCAGCAGGATGGGGTTGCGCCGACTGGAGCCGCAGCCCGACGTGTCCGACCTGCTCGTGATCGGCGCCGGTCCGGCGGGACTGGCCACGGTCGTCTACGGCGCGTCGGACGGGCTGACAGTCGCCGCAGTGGACGGCACCGCCACCGGCGGACAGGCCGGCACCACCTCTAAGTGCCCGTTTTCGAACTGAGGGCCGGGTGTGAAGGTGGGTGACGAGACAGGGGAACTCCTGGTAGATCGGACGTTGTCGAAGCGCCGTTCCGCCAGGAGTTCCGTTGCTATCGTGCCCGATGCCCGCGGGCGAGGCCACCGCGGGTGCCTCGTGCTGCCGGCTGGCCGCAACCCACCAGCCCACACGGCGTGCCAACCGGTATCCCTCGGATGTCACCGACGCGCAGTGGGCGGTGTTGGACCCACTGCTGCCGGATCCGGCCTGGCTGGGTGGCCGGGGTGGCCGTCGAGAGCGGCACTGCCGCCGGGTGATCGTGGACGCGATCTTGTACCTGGTGGACAACGGCATCAAGTGGCGTGCGCTGCCGGCGGACTTCCCGCCCTGGCCGACGGTCTACAAACGGTTCGCCCTGTGGGAGAAATCCGGTGCGACGCAGCGGATCCTGGACGGGCTGCGGGACCGTGCCCGGCTGGCGGCGGGCCGGGTGGCGGCGCCGTCAGCGGCGGTGATCGACTCGCAGTCGGTCCGCGCGGCCGAGACCGTGGGACGGGCCACTCGCGGGTGGGACGCGGGCAAGAAGGTCAACGGCCGCAAGCGCCATATCGTGGTGGACACCGTCGGGTTCGTGCTGGCGGTGCTGGTGACCCCGGCCTCGATCCAGGACCGGGTCGCCGCCCGCGCACTGCTGCTGTGACTGGGTGCCACGGTCGGTGACCGGATCCGGTTGGTGTGGGCCGACGGCGGCTACACCGGCACCTTGCTGGACTGGGCGCGACAAGCGCTCGGCGTGGTGGTGGAGATCGTCAAACGCCCCGACCTGCCCCACTTCACGGTGCTGCCCCGCCGCTGGGTGGTGGAGCGGAGCCTGGCGTGGATCACCGGTCACCGCCGCTGTGTCCGTGACTACGAACGACTTCCACACCACCACGAAGCGATGGTCCGCTGGGCCATGATCCGCATCACCAGCCGCCGATTGACACAGACCCTGTAGATCAGAAACGGGCACTTAGTGTGTGGAGGCAGATTATCGAGCAGGCCAGACTGAGGATGGCCTGGTGGATATTGGCACGCCCCTCAGTGCAAACTCGTAGCGGTCGGAGCCTTCTAACCAGGCGAAGGTGTGCTCTTCTGGCCATCGGACCTTGCCCAGGCCGGAGCCGTGCTCCTCGCCCCGACGCGCGATCTGTGGGGAAATTCCCTTGTAACGCATCTGATCCCGGTGACCATCGGAGTCGTAAACCCGATCGGCGTACATCGTCTCGGAGCGACGGCGAGGACGGTTGCGTCGTTCCCGCATCGAAGGGATCGACTGGATTAGTGGCATCAACTGGGTGATGACAAGGCGGTTGCCGCCGGTGAGCGAGGCCTGCACCGGGTGCTGCGACCCGACCAAGAAGAGTAATTACGGTAGCCGATGCACACGCTATGGGGCGGGGTCGAATGTGGGTGTCGCTGCTGCCGCCCGGCAAACCGACCCCGCGCAGCCTGACTCCAGTGGTGTCCACCCGTCTCCGGGCGGACACCACGGCCTGTTCAGGGGCGTTGCCAGACCGCGCCGCGCTGTTCGTACTCCAGCACGGACTCGACACCGACACTAACGGCGGACCCCAATTCGCGAGTGACCAGCCAGAGCGCGAGATCGAGACCAGAGGTGACGCCGCCCGCGGTGACGAGGTCACCGTCGTCGACGACCCGTGCGTCGACGACCTGACCCTTCTGAGCGGTGAGGTCGGCCTTGGCGAGGTGGTGGGTCGTGCACGGGCGGCCTCGGGTCAGACCGGCAGCCGAGAGCACCATGACGCCGGTGCACACCCCAGCGATGATCATCCCTGCCTGGTGTGCCCGGACCAGATTACGCAGGACTTCCCTGTCCTTGATCAATGCGTTGACACCGGGCCCGTCCTTGGCGGCATAGCCGCCACCGGGCACGATCAGCAGGTCGGCGTCCGTCGGGTGCCACGCTGTCGGGACGGCAATCCTGGTCCCGAAAGTCGCGACCACTTCACCGGGCACGCCTGGCCTCACCAACGTCGTCCGTACCTGCCCACCGGCGTGCACCGCGTGACCCAGCACCTCAACCGGACCGACGAAGTCCTGCTCCTCGACCCCATCGAACATCAAGATCTGGACACGTAACGGCCCTTCGCGCCCTGTCTTGTCCGCCGCCGAAGCCGCAGGCGCCGCCAGCGGTCCAACCGCGATGGCACCCGTAGCGGCGACTGTCCCCTTCAGAAAGTCCCTGCGTTCCATCCATCAGCCCTTCGAAGTCGTGGTTCCAATCTTTGACAAGTCGTGGCGGAAACGTGCCGAGTTCCCGCCCGGCTTTCACCCGTTATTGTGGATGACGTCGACGATCCGTGCTATAGCACAACGCTTTCGAGGCCGTCGCACGGGGTTGCGAAATTGAGCTGGGCGAAGCTGGCACCAGACTGCCCGTGGTCCGGGCCTGGCATGGTCGCCACGCCGATTCGTTCCAGCCGCAGCACCGCATGGAGAATCCGGTCCAAGTCGGTGCCCACCCTCCACAGCACGCGGACGATCCCGGCGTGCCTGGCCTGCTGGACCTGACCCGACACCGAGCCGGTTGACCACCAGCAGGGCGGATGCCCGTCGCGACGTCGTCACGACGGCCGACGCTCGCCAAGCAGTGAGCAGGTCCAAACCCCACGCGTCACCGAGCGTATTGATCGCGCCACCCCGACGTCCGGCAGGCCACAGCGCAAGCCTCTGCCGTGTACTCACCGGACGCTGTTGGAACCCACGTCGCAACAGGCCGGCCGCTACGAGCCCGAACCGCAGCGCAACCAAGAGGGTCAGCCCCTGCCCATCATCTGCAAGTAGTTCCCGGTCGGAACACCGACACCGGTCTCGGTGTCGAATCCCGGTCCAACCTTTGGCAGTGTCGGGCCGGGCGACGCCACAATCTTCCCGAGCACCCTGGGTGAGGACCGAGACTATCGCTTCACCGGAAGTTGGCGGATAATTTGAGGTAATCTCACGTGGTTGCTTTGCTGAGTCGTTTGAAGCAGGTCAGCGCTGCGGCCAGGGTGGCGAAGGCGCAGTAGTTGACGGCCGTGCGCCCATAACGGATGACGAGCCTGCGGTAGCCGAACAGCCACGAGATCGTGCGCTCGACGACCCAGCGGTACCGCCCGAGTCGTTGCGAGAACTCGATGCCCTTACCGGCGATGCGCGGGATGCTGCCGCGGTCACGTCACCATCGGCGGAGGTGGTCGACGTCGTAGGCCTTATCCGCGTGCAGCTTCGCCGGCCGAAAGCGGCGCGGACCACGACGGGAGCGGACACGCGGTATCGCCCGAAGCATCGGCTTGAGCGCCTGACTGTCGTGCAGGTTCGCGCCCGAGACGCCGACCACCAACGGCAGCCCGGCCCGGTCGGTCACCACGTGGAGCGGGCAGGCTCACCGGACCTCTACGCCGCCGACTGCCCGGTCCGGCCGATCTATGACGACATCACCAGCCGTTGGGCCACCTTGGTGCTGACCACGCTGATGACCCGACCGCATCGCTTCTCGCAGCTCGCGGCCCGCATCGGCGGCATCAGCGAGAAGATGCTGGCCCAGACCCTGCGAGCCCTCACCCGGGACGGACTGGTCAACCGCACCGTGGTTCCCACCGTGCCCATCCAGGTCACCTACGAACTGACCGCATTGGGCACGGATCTGACACCGCACCTGGCGGCCCTGGTCACCTGGGTCTCCCGCCACACCAGCACGATCCAGGCGGCCCAGGCCGGCTACGACGCCGACATACCGATCCCACCCGCCGTGGCGAACCGCCGCTGACCTCGCTCACACCGATCGAGGGCGGTCAAGGGCCAACGCGGCAGGTGCGGGTGCGACATCGGCGAGGTCGACCTCCGTGGTCGAGGCCGACCTCGCCGAGGCCGTGAGGTCAGTGCAGCGGCAGGCTTTCGAGGGTGAACACCGGGCTGGTCAGCGGAGCGCCGTCCAGGTAGGTGTCCATCTGGGAATTCGTCACCAGCAGCCGGTCTCCGCTCACGGCGACGCCGGTGGTCGTGTCGGCCCCCGGGTAGGTGCGTTCGGAGACGATGCTGGCCTGGGTGTCGTCCTCGGACAGTCGCACGGTGGCGATCTCGTTGTTCACCGAACGGGCGACGTACAGGGTGTTGCCTCGCCGCGCGATGCCGTCGGCACTGGTCAGGGGCGGTGCGGTGATCTTGCGGACTTCGCCGGTGGCCAGGGTGAGCCGGTAGAGCGCTCCGCTGTACCAGTAGCCGATGATCAGGGACTTACCATTGGGGGCGGCCACGATGCCGTTGCCGTTGGACTTGCCGGCCACATAGTCCGGCAAGTGGTAGGCCACCTCCAGAGTCCGCTGGGCCCCGGTGGCGGGGGCGTGCACCGCGGCGGCCGGAATCCGGTAGACCACGGCACGGAAGGAGTCGGTGATGTAGACGTCCCCGTCGGGGGTGACGGCCCCGTCGTTGACGAGGGTTGGCTCGCCCGTGTCGGGGACGGTGTAGCTGGCAACGAGCTTGCCGTTGTCGGCGTAGACGAAGAAGCGTCCGGTGAAAGCGCCGGCGACCAGTAGCCGATCGCCGGTGATCTTGACCCCGGTGGCTTGGGTGCGGCCGTCCTGGCCGCCCGGCAGGAAGGGGTCGAGCGTCCTCGCGCCGACGCGCCCACGGTAGACGGTGCCGTCGGCGATGCTGGCGGTGTAGACGTAGTGGTTGTCGGCCGCGACGCTTTCCGGGAAGGCATTGCGGCCGTTGATCGTGATCGGGTAGCCGCCGCACTCATGGCCATGGGCCGGCGCGGCGGTGGCGGGAACGGTGAAAGCGGTCAGGGCGGCGGACATCGCGGCGAGGGTGAGCAGCGCACGCCGCCACGCTGTGGGTGCGATGGTGCGGGTGGACATCGTGCTGGACCTTTCCAATGGACTCGGCGGGAAGTGTCTCGCTGACGCTGATCAGCGCAGCGCGTCGGCGACCGCGTCGGCCAGGGACGTGGTCGGCCGTCCGATCAGCCGGCTCAGGTCGCCGGAGTCGGTGTAGAACTCACCGCGGCCAAGACCGAGATCGGCGTCGGCGAGGGCGGCCGCCACCTCGGCGGGCAAGCCCATACCGGTCAGCGCCTCGGCAAGCTTCGCCGCGGGCAGGTCGGTGTAGGCGATCGGCTTCCCGGTGGCGACCGAGACGGTGGCGGCGAGTTCGGCCAGGGTGAACGCCTCGTCCCCGCCCAACTCGTACACCGCACCGGCGTGGCCTTCGCCGGTCAGCACGGCCGCGGCTGCCGCGGCGTAGTCGGCGCGGGACGCGGCGCTGATCCTGCCCTCCCCCGCCGCCCCGACGAAGGCACCGTGCTGGCGGGCCATGGGCAGTAGGGCGGTGTAGTTCTCCAGGTACCCACTGTTACGCAGGAGCACGCTGGGGACCTCGCGCTCCCACAGGTACTCCTCGGTGTCGCGGTGCGTGGCAGCGAGGATCGTGGTGGCCGTGTCGGCGTGCACCATGCTCGTGTACGCCACCAGGGACACCCCAGCGGCCAGCGCGGCGTCGATGGCACGCCGATGGTTGGCGAGGCGCTCCTCCACCGGGATCGTGGCCGAGATCAGCAGCAGCTTGTCGGCTCCCGCGAAGGCCGCCACGAGGCTGTCCGGGTCGGCGAAGTCGGCCCGGCGCACCAGGACACCGCGGTCGGCCAGGTCCTTGATCCCCGCGAGGTTCCGGCCGGTTGCGATGATCTGCGAGGCGGGAACTCCGTGCCGCAGCAACGCTTCGACGGTGAGCCTGCCCAGCTGGCCGGTGGCTCCGGTGACAACGATTGACATCGACGATCCCCATTTCCGCCGCGGTCTCTCGCGGCATCACGGGGTGAACGATGACCTCATGACTTACTGTTGGGAAGTAGCCACTTTTTGGTAAGGTAACCACCTGTCCGAAAGCAATGAGGTGAGCGCGGTGGCAACCGTCAAGTCCGTGACCGAGGCGACATCGTCGTGGGACCCGTACGCGCGTGGCTGCCCGTCACGGGACCTGCTCGACCGGATCGGCGACAAGTGGTCCATCCTCGTGCTCGGCGAACTCGGCAAGCAGGGGCCGTGCCGGTTCACCCAGCTGCGCAATCGGTTGTCGGGGGTGAGCGAGAAGATGCTCACCCAGACCCTGCGCGCCCTCGAGCGCGATGGCCTGGTCCGGCGAACGGTCTATCCGGTGGTGCCGGTGCGGGTCGAGTACGAGCTGACTCCGCTCGGCCAGACGCTGCGGGTGCCCCTGAAGGCGCTCACGGAGTGGTCGGTGCGGCACCTGGCGGAGGTCCTCGCCGCCCGCGAGGTGTACGACGCCCATGCCGGGAACAAAGGGTGACGGGTGGCCTCGATCATGCACAAAACCGTTGGTGCACAACGACTTTCGAATTCAAAAATAGGCACTCAACTTGTTGTTTAGGCGACCCGCGGCGGTCAACGAAAACAACTCCTTCACTTGCCGAGGCAAGTCAAAAGGTAACTCATCAAGAGTTTCCTTAGCAAGTGTTTCGAGTTGTATGGACAAGCATGATACGGCTCATGGACACCCGGTCGCCCTGGCTCGACGACGACCAGCAGGAGCTGTGGCAGGCGCTCCTCACGGTCGTCATCGCCCTCCCTGCAGCCCTTGACCGCCACTTGCAGCGAGACGCGGGCATCTCCGATTTCGAGTACGGGTTCTGGCTCAGCTGGCCATTGCCAACGAGGCCACGATGCGGCTCAGTGACCTGGCCCGCCTCTGCGACAGCACCCAGCCCCGGCTGTCGAAGGTGATGGACCGCTTCGAAGCCCGCGACCGGGTCGTCCGCCGCCTCGACCCAGCGACGGTCGATACACCCTCGCCACCCTGACCGACGCTACCCGGCGGAAGCTCGCCGAGTGCGCGCCGGAACACGTCGCACAGGTGAAGCGGCTCGTGTTCGATCCGCTCAGCGCCGCCACCTCGCAGCCGGGCTCACTCGCATCGCCGCTACCGTGCGCCGGGAACTCGAAGGACGCTGAGGGCCGTCCTCCAGTGGATCATGGGCAGATCTGCGACCCCAGTAACGCGGCAGTGCGGCGTTCTCCGCTCCCGGCGGCAGCCGTGCTCGCCGAACACTACCCGCGAGTGGAGTTGCGGATAAGCGAGTACGAACCGCACGAGGCCTTTGCCGCGCTGCTGGCCGACGACGTCGACCTTGCCCTCACCTATGACTACGACCTCGCACCGGCCACTACGGACCCGCCGTCAGCTCAAGTCTGCTATGGGCAGAGAGGTGGGGCGTTGCCGCCCCGGCGGTTGACGAGGTGAGCGCGCGCGGCGGCAACACGGTGGCAGTCTTCGAGGCGTTCCGTGAGCACAGTTGGATGGTCAACTTTCGCGACACCGCCGACGAGGACGTGGTTCGCAGGCTGGCGGCGATGAGGGGTTCACTCCGCGCATCACGCATCGTGCGGACAGCCTGGGGTTGGTGGAGGATCTCATCGCGACCGGCCCGGCACCGGTCATCGGCCTGCTGCCGGCGGGTTATGGGCCGCGAACCGAGGTCGCACTGTTCCCGCTCGCCGGGCCGGAGGTGCGGCAACGCGCCTTCGCTTGTACCCATCGCGGGCGGGAGGTGTGGCCGCCGCTGTGGCTGGTTCTCGGGCTGCCGGGACGCTGATGACGGTTACTCCATCTCAGGCGGATGGACGCAATCGCGACGCTCACATCGGTCTGCTCTCGTGTGCCCTCGCTGTGTGCGCTCGCGCCTCTGTGGCGGGCGGGTCCTCGTCGACCCGATGGTCAAATTGGTAGCCAAACACTGATCACATCATTCTAGGTTGGCTCTTCGCTAGTGTCCTGCGTCTTAAGTTCGTCCCTGAAGTGTAGGGTCGGTGGATGGCACGTACTGGCCGACCGATGCCCGAGCTGACGCTGACTGACCAGGAACGGGACACGCTGGAGCGGTGGGCGCGCCGGGCGAAGTCGTCGCAGGCGTTGGTGTTGCGTTGCCGGATCGTCCTGGCCTGTGCGGACGGCTTGGCCCGCAAGGACATCGCCGAGAAGCTGCGTGTGAATCCAGCGACGGTGACCAAGTGGCGGGGACGGTTCCTGAAGCGTCGGCTGGATGGCCTGGTGGACGAGCACCGTTCGGGACGGCCACCCTCGATCGCACTGGACCAGGTCGAGGACGTGATCGTGGCGACGCTGGAGCAGACTCCGACCAACGCCACACACTGGTCCCGCGCGACGATGGCCGAGCGCTCGGGCCTGTCCAAGTCCACGATCGGGCGGATCTGGCGGGATTTCGGCCTCAAGCCCCACCAGGCGGACACCTTCACGCTGTCCACCGACCCGTCGTTCGTGGACAAGGTCGTCGATGTCGTGGGCCTATACCACAACCCACCCGACCGTGCGGTCGTGCTGTGTGTTGACGAGAAGTCCCAGATCCAGGCGCTGGACCGGTCCCAGCCGGTGCTGCCGATGATGCCGGGCATGCCCGAACGGCGTACACACGACTACAGTCGTAACGGGATCACCACCTTGTTCGCGGCCTTCGACGTCGCCAGCGGGACCGTGATCGGCGAGCCGCATCGTCAGCACAGGGCTGCGGAGTTCCGCAAGTTCCTGGCCACCATCGACAAGACCGTGCCGGCCAGGCTGGACATCCACATGGTGTGCGACAACTACGGCACGCACAAGACGCCCGCGGTCAAGGCGTGGCTGGCCAAGCATCCCCGGTTCCACATGCACTTCACCCCCACCGGATCCAGCTGGCTCAACCAGGTCGAGCCATGGTTCAGGTTCCTGACCGAGCAGAAGATCCGCCGTGGGGCCCACAAGAGTGTGCGGGCACTGGAGAAGGACATCCGTGCCTGGATCGCTGACTGGAATGACCATCCGCGGCCGTTTCTGTGGACCAAGAGCGCTGAGGAGATCATGGGGTCGCTCGCCCGATTTTGTCGCCCAAGTTCTGACGCAGGACGCTAGCTTACTAGCCTGTCCGTGCCGAGAAATACGTCCGTGCAGGTCAGCAGGCATCGGAGTATGACCGGTCGCCGTCCGGCATGATCGCGGCTCGTGCTGGTCCGCTTCACCTACCTCGCCGTCACCCACGCCTTCGCCGCGCTGCGGCTACTGCGCATGACCGACCGTGAGAAGGACATCGAGATCCTCGCGTTACGCCATCAACTCACGGTCTTGCACAGACAACTCGGCAAGCGGCGCCCACGACTGAGACCCGAGGACAGGGCGTTGCTCGCAGCCCTGCTCGTGCCGCTGTCGCGCGCGACGTTGCGCCGGCTCCAGCTGCTGGTCAGTCCAGACACAGTGCTGCGGTGGCATCGCAACCTGGTGAAAACCCGCCACGCCCGCGCAAGTGTGCACCGAGGGCCCGGGCGTCCGCGTACTGTCGCGTCGATCCGCCGGCTCGTCCTGCGCCTGGCGACCGAGAACCCCTCGTGGGGTTATCGGCGCATTCACGGCGAACTCGCGCTCCTGGGTGCCACGATCGCTGCCTCCACGGTGTGGGAGATCCTCAAGTCTGCCGGCGTCGATCCGGCCCCGCACCGGACGACCGTTACCTGGGCCGACTTCCTGCGCTCGCAGGCTGAGGCAATCCTGGCGATGGACTTCATCGAAACGGTCACGCTCACCGGGCAGCGCCAGTACATCCTCGCCGCCATCCACCACGCTGGCCGGCGCGTCCGAATTCTCGGCACTACCGCCCACCCCACCCATGCCTGGGTCACCCAGGCCGTCCGCAACCTGCTCATGGACTTGGAGGACGCCGGGAACCTCGCGCGGGTCAGGCTCCTCATCCGCGACCGCGACGCCAAATACCCCGCGCTGCTCGACGCGATCCTCAGCGCCGCCGGAATCTCCACAGTGTTGACCGGTGTCCGGATGCCCCGCATGAACTCGATCACCGAACGCTGGGTGAAGACGCTGCGCACGGAATTGCTGGACCGCATGCTGATCTGGAATCAGACCCACCTCCGGCACGCGCTGCGCGAGTACGAGCGGCACTACAACCTGCACCGAACTCACCGATCCCTCGCCGCCGCAGCACCCCTGCGAGCCCGGCCCCAGCCCTTTGAACCTGACCGGATCGAACGCCTCGCCGTACGCCGGCGAGACCGTCTCGGCGGAGTCCTCCATGAGTATCGACATGCCGCTTGACCTGCATGGACGTAGTTTTCGGCACGCACAGCCGTCGACCATCGTATTCCGAAAGTTCAAGGTGGCTCGGGCGATCCAAGCAATGGGGACCTGCTATGTGCGGTGTGCAACAGTGTAGACAAGCGGGGATATTCCTACTGGGAGCTGTACGAGCAGATGGGAACATTCCCGAACGGAGGCCTTCCATGGTGAGTGATAGAATAGTTAGTAGGGTAGAGTTGACCTCTCGAAGCCGAATTCTCCCTTGCCGTGTGATGCTCTGGCGCTTGATTTGCACGGCCGCATAGCGCTCAAATAGACGTTACTCGTCAGCAAGGGTTGGCTCAAATTGAAATTTGAGCCAACCCTTGCGAGAAGTCATGCCGAGCCTCAATAACCTCCTTTTCTGATCGTTTGACTTGTATAATGGAGCGGGATTGGTGTTATATCTTAATAGATTCCCAGGCGTCGCCAATGCACCCTTCCTCGTACTCCCACCAGCCCTCTGATTCGCCACGGTGTAGCAGGCGCTTCACTTCGTGGAGATTTACGTCTGGTGGTACGCTGAGAGCGACCATGCCGAACTGCTCAATGCCTTCGCCGTCGACGCCGAGCGGAGAGAAGGCATCTAGTACTGCTTGTCTGCTACCGGCTAGCGGACCATCAGGAAAGGGGATTATGCGAATGGTACACGCTCCGGACCATGAGATTTTTTCCATGGCCCATAGGGTTCCATTATTACTGGTTGAGACTCGGACGATGTCACCTACTGCAACATTACGAGCAAACCATGGTATATTGTCAACTTGAACTAGTTCGCCTTCTGTAAGAGGAATTCCCCAGAGGCCTTCGTTGTCGACCGGAGGCCAGCCATCCTGACTCGGCTGTAATAGGAATCGAACGCGGACGTGGTTCGCTTTGGTACTCTGTGGAGAAATCTCTTGCTCGGTCACGTGGGTATAGTACCTGATCGATCAGGCTTGTGGGTAGGTACCTGCGCTGGCGGCCGTATTGCGTACTGGCATCGGTGTTCCATTTTGAGAAGTGGTCGGCGATGCAAAAATTAGCTACGTGGATCGAAATGTGGCAGAGTAGTTCAAAGGCTGATTTCCAGGAATGGATGTTAACGTCTGCGGTGGTGGGCGGCGAGGTGGGCGGTATGGTTATTGAGTCGAAAGTGATCGTTTGCCTGTATGTTGCTCACTTGTGATCGAGGTCGAGGACGCGCGTCGTCTGTCGCCCGCTGAGCGGGAGGTGCTGCGGTTGCGGGTAGTGGCCGCGTTGGAGTCCGGCACCGTCACCGGCTATCGGCAGGCGGCCGAGGTGTTCAGGGTGGCCGAGCGGTCGGTGGGCGCGTGGTGGCGGGTGTATCGGGATGGTGGCCGTGAGGCGCTGGCGGTGCGGCGGGTGCGCCGCCCTGGACCGGCCGAGCTGATCACTGCCGCCGAGCGGGGCACGCTATTCATGGCGATGGCCGACTACACGCCCGAGGAGTTGCTGATCGGTGGCCCGTTGTGGACCCGGGCGGCGGTGGTCGAGTTGATCCGGTTGGTCACCGGGGTGGTGATGACCGAGCAGGGCGTGGGGCTGTGGTTGCGTCGTCACGGGTTCACCCCGCAGCGCCCGGCCCGGCGCGCCTACGAGCAGCAACCGGCCGCGGTGCGGGCCTGGCTGGACACCGAGTATCCGGCGATCGCGTCGCGAGCCAAGGCCGAGGGCGCGGTGGTGGCCTGGGTTGACCAGTGCGGGTTGCGCTCGGATGCGGCCCCGCCGGGGCGGTCGTGGGCGCCCAAGGGACACACGCCGGTGGTGCGGGTGACCGGGAAACGGCTGCGGGTCAACGTCATGTCCGCAGTCGCGTCCCGGGGTGCGTTGTGGTTCACCGTGTTCACCGGCCGGTTCACCGCGCCGGTGTTCACCGCGTTCCTGGCCCGGCTGGCCCGGCAGGCCGGGCGGAAGGTGTACGTGATCGCCGACCGGCACCCGGTCCACCGCAGCAGGGTGGTGCGTACCTGGCTGGAAGCCAACACCGACCGGATCGAGTTGCACCTGATGCCCGGCTACAGCCCCGAGTTGAACCCCGACGAGCTGCTCAACGCCGACCTCAAACGCAACATGCCTGCCGGTCGTGCTCGCACTGTGGAGCGGCTCGCCCGGGACACGCGCCGCTTCCTGCGCCGCCGCCAGCGCCAGCCACACCTCGTCCGTGGCTACTTCCAGGCACGCCACGTCCGCTACGCGATCATGTAGGCAACCAAACAGTTTCGGCTCAATAAGCTTGTTGTTTAAGCGGTTCGGCGCGGTTTGGTGCCCTTCTTATGGTGCACCGGCCGGGTGTATGCCTGGCCGGTAGCCAGGACGAGACCGACATCGAAGCCTTGTGCGGCAACACGGTTCTTCGAGTCAGCGGGACGGCCCGGCCCCGACCTGGTGGGTTTCGGTGTCGCCGCTGGACGCGCGGGAGCCTGTCGCGTATCTGTTGATCTCATCTGGTCAATAAGGCGTTCGTGTTCTTCTGGTGGGCGAAGAGTTTGCTGAGGTTATGGACGGTTCCGAGGAGCTTGGCCTCGGTGTGAACCGCGTCAGCACCTCGGCGCTGGAGGCGGCGTCCGAATCGTTGGAACAGCTGGGCGAACCCGGGCTCAACCAACGCGCCCCGCCATTTGTAGAGGCCCCGGCCGGTGGGTGTAGCCAGCCGGGCGGCCATCTCGCGCCAGCCCGCGGGAACGGGCTTGTCCTCTCGTGAGGCCTCCCGGCCGGTCTGGATTCTCTCGTCTGTCACCGAGACCAGCAGCGGCAGCTCGTTGAGCGCCTGGAAGTTCTCGGTGGAGGCGTAACCGCTATCGGCCAGCCACACCTTGACCTCGTCGGCGATTCCGGCCGCGTGACTGTTGCGTCGGGCGTTGCCCACTATGGGGACCAATGCGGTCCTATCGACGGGGTTGTCGTGCACGTCGACCGCGAGCAGCAGCTGGTTGCGGGCGCTGACGATCTGCAGGTTGTGGCCCTGACAGTAGCCCCCGCGCTTGTTCAGCATCAGTCGTGAGTCCGGGTCAGTGAGCGAGGCTCGGGCCATGGCTGACGGCACCGGCGCGGGGCGACGAGCGCACTCCAGCGCTGTCCTCGCCCGGTCCAGCCTCACGCGCTGCCGGACGATGACGGCCTTGGTGTTCAGTGGGACTGGGGGACGCCCGTTGGCGGCCCGCCATCCCGCCGCCTGGTCGTGGAGGGTCCGCCGAGCGTGGTCGTCGAGCCTGGCCTGGTGAGCGACGGTCACCAGGCCAGGCGCCGCTCGGCGCGGGCGACCATCCGCTCAAACGCTTCGACTTTGGCCCGCAGGTCGCTGGGCGGCGGCAAAGCCCGCTGGTAGAGCTTGTCCCTGGCGGCCCGAGCCCGGCCTAGTCGGTCGGCCAAGCGCGATAACCGGGCAGGGGCGCTGCTCCCAGCACGGTCGGAGGATGGTGGCAGCCGCAGCGCCTCGGCGCGCAGGGCGTCTTCGGCGATCTGGCGCATCAACGCGTCGACATCGGCCTCCGCCTGGGCGATGGTCTCCTCCAACCGATCCAGGCGGTGGTTCGCGTCGCGGCTGGCGTTGGCCTCTATCGGAGAGCCGTCCACCACATCACGTGGATCAGCCCAGCGGGGTCATGCCAGGCCGCGGCGTACCCAACAGCCTGACCCGACGTCCAGTCACGACCGCTCATCATGACGGACTCAGTTGCACCAGACAGTCGTGCACCGAGGAAATGCCAGGTGTTTGAGACTGATCTTGGGTGACATCGCCGTGAGACGACCAAAAAATCGCAGGTCAGCGGAGATCAACATGTCACACGCGGTGAGAACCTACATGCGTCTGTAGGGTCCCGATTTCGATGGCCCTTTCCCGAAGATCTTGGCCCCTGGATGGCCCCGGGTCCATCCAACTGGGATTGATCTTTCCAGCTGGTCCATGGGCCGTTCGAGTGGGACCTGGCGACTCACCGCTGCCTGGCGAACCGCGGCGCGGCCGAGTGGAGTAGCTCTGTAGGTGTCCGGCGGCTCACCGGCGGCAGGGAGCACCATGGCGGCTACGTCGAACGACCTTCCGCTGTCTGTCCGTGTCCGGCTTCCCGGCCAGGCCGACGAAGTCGTGTCGCCCTGGTCCGAGATCAGCACGGGAACCTTGGGCGTGGCCGTGCCTTGGCGGACCTTTCGCTTCTACCAGGGGCAAAACCACTACTCGGGCAGCTTCTGGTCGGCGACCGTGGGCGATCTCGTCCTCTACGAGTCGCGGCTGGAACTTGCTCGGCTGCTGTTCGCCGACTTCGACCCGTCGGTGCGGCATATCGTGGCTCAGCCGTTCCTCCTGCACGCGGACATCGAGGGGCGCGTGCGCCGCCATGTCCCGGACTACCTGCTGCTCACCGACTCCACGCCAGTCGTGGTCGACGTGAAGCCGTCCCGGCGCGCGACGGCCCCGACGGTGGCGCGGACGCTGGTGTGGACGAGGCGGGCGGTCGAGTCGCGCGGGTGGCGCTACGAGGTCTGGACCGAGCCGGCAGCGGTCGAGCTGGCCAACGTCCGGCTGCTGGCCGGCTACCGCCGCCCCTGGCTGTTCGGCCAGGCCGTGGTGGACGAGCTGCGAACAGCGGACCTGAACGGCGTGACGCTGGGCGAGGCGTTCCGGGCCCTGCCCACACAAGCGCCGGATGTCGCACGGGCCGTCGTTCTGCATCTGCTGTGGCGGCAGCACTTCCGCGTCGACCTGTCCCGGCCACTCGGCGCCACGACCGTGCTGCGGGTCGCATCGTGACCGCCGCCGGGGTGCGCATCGGCGTGGGCACTCAGATCAGCTTCGACGGCGAGTTGCTCAAGGGCTTCGTCCTCGTCCAGGTCGCCCTCGGTGTGGCTGATGGGGTTGCGGATGGCGTTGCATTGGGCGTGGCCGTAGCGAACGCGGCCGAGCGGCACCGTCCCAGCCTCCTCCCACGAGGACGACGCGACGGCGACCGCCGATGCGTACAAAGAGGTTTCTCATGACATCAGCGGACTCCCGAACGGGTCCTGACAGTAACGAAGCAGGCTCCCAGTCGGCCGGGATTTCCGTCCCGGGTCAGCCGAAATGGTCGCCAAGACCGCCACGAAGCAGGTCGAAGGCGTGGTTGGCGTTGGCCACGGCCTCGGGGTAAAGATCGTCGGCGCGGCGCCCCTCGGCCAGTTGCCGCCAGTTCAGCTCGACCAGGACCAGAAAGGTCCGGTTGATCTGGCGGGCGGCCAGGTATGCGGTCGTTTGAGCGGCGTTGGCCGCACGCAACGCGTCGGTCAGCGCGGCGTCGCCGCGGGTTCCGTACTGCATCAAGCGGGCCGTGAGGCTGTCGGTCGTGGAGACCATCCGATAGAAGGCGAGCACCTCGGGGTCGTCGCACAGGCCATAGGCCGGATCGCGCTCGGCCAGTCGGTCCAGGAAGAACCGGTGCAGCGCGGCCAACGGCGTCTCCCCCGCCGCACGGTCCAGGACCACCCGGGCGGTCTCGGTCTCATGATCGGCGAAGCGGTGCAGCACCAGGTCTTCCTTGGTCGGGAAGTACTTGAACAGGGTGCGCTTGGAGACCTCCGCCGCCTCGGCCACCTCCACGACCGAGACCCGGTCGAAGCCGGACCGCAGGAACAGCGCGATCGCCGCCTTGGAGATCGCGGTCCTGGTCTGCAGCTTCTTACGCTCTCGCAACCCGGTCACCGGCAAATCCTACACCAAGGCGGTAAGTAAACCTGGTATACATATCTACCGGGTTTACCGAAGGAGTGGAGGGGCGATGGAGACTGAGGTCATCGTGGTGGGCGGTGGGCCGACCGGGTTGATGCTGGCCGCCGAACTGGGCCTGGCCGGGGTGCGGACCGTGGTGGTGGAGAAGCTTGTCGAGCGCAGCGGCCAGTCCAAGGCTGGCGGCCTACAGCCGCGCACCGCCGAGGTGTTGGACCAGCGTGGCCTGCTCGACAACGTGCTGGACCGCGCGACGGCGCGGCGCGGGTCGGGCGGTCACTTCGCGGCTCTGCCGGTGCCGCTGGACTGCCGGCCCTGGCGGACCCGGCATCCGTGGGGTGTGCCGATTCCGCAGGCCCGGGTCGAGGAAGTGCTGGAGAAGCGGGTCGTCGAGTACGGCATCCCGGTGCTGCGCGGGCACGAACTGGTGACACTGGATCAGGACACCGAGGGCGTTACCGGGACCGTGACCGGTCCGGATGGCGAGGCGGTGCGGCTACGTGGGCAATACCTGGTCGCTTGCGACGGCGCGCACAGCAGGGTGCGCAAGCTGGTCGGCGTCGGTTTCCCCGGTACGGCGGGCACGATCTCCGCGGTCGTCTCCGATGTCGTGCTGACCAGCCGGTCGGACGCGGTACCGACCACAGTGGAGCATTTCAGCCGGCACGTCCGCGGTAAGGACGGCCACTGGACGGCACTGTCTCCATTGGATAATGGGTGCTACCGGCTGATGTTCGGCTCGCCGACCCGGGTCCCCCGGGATACCCCGGTCACCTTGGCCGAGGCGCGCACCGCACTGCAGGCCGTGTACGGCGAGGAAACCGACCTCCAGGAGATCCGGTGGGCATCGCGGTTCAGCAACGCCTCGCGGCAGGTCGACCGGTATCGGGTGGACCGGGTGTTCTTCGCCGGCGACGCGGCGCACATCCACCTCCCGGTCGGCGGGCAGGGCATCAACCTCGGCATCCAGGACGCGGTCAACCTCGGCTGGAAGCTCGCGGCGCGCCTGCGTGACCGGGCGGGAGACGCGTTGTTGGACGGCTACCACGTCGAGCGCCACCCGGTGGCCGCCCGGGTGCTGAACAACACCAAGGCGCAGGGCGTGCTGATGAACGTGATCGAGGACGAGAACGTCGCGGCGCTGCGCGACATCGTCCTCGATCTCGCGCGGACACCCGACGGCAACCGCTACCTGGCCGGCATGATTTCCGGCCTCGACGTGCGCTACGGCGACTCGGAGCATCCCCTGGTGGGCTCCCGGATGCCCGATCTCGGGCTGACCACGGCCGTCGGCCCGACCCGGATCTGCGACCTGCTCCGCGGCGGTCGGGGCCTGCTGCTGGAACTCGACGGCGAGGCGACGCTGGCCGGCCACGCGCGGGGCCGGGTCGACCACGTGTCGGCGACCGTGACCGAGGACTGGCGGGACGCGGTGGACGCGCGGGCGGTGCTGGTTCGCCCGGACGGCCACGTGTGCTGGGCAGCGGGTGCTGAGAGCCCAGAAGCCGCGCTGCTCCAATGGTTCGGCCGGTAATGATCGTCTAGGTTCCCCCTCAGACAACGAGGGGGAACCCGTTCGATTAGTGAGTACATTTGTCGACGGTCGCGGTGGCGGCGACACTCCTGTCGCCGGCCACGGCGACCGCGGCCACGACCGGCGGGACGATGACCGAACGGTGGCAATACGTGCTCACCGACGGCGACGGCTACGACCCCGCCGATCCGGCGCTGGAGACGGCGCTCGGCCGGGTCGATGGCGACGCGAAGAGGCACTGGGGCGCACTGGACAAATCGACCGGACGCACCGCGTTGTGGGCCGACCTGGCCGGTGACGACGAGTGGTACACCACCGAGTCGGTAGCCCGATTGGTCACCATGTCCACCGCGTACGCGAGCAAGGGCTCGGCCCTGGCCGGCGACACCGGCCTGGCCACGGACATCCGGGACGCCGTGCGGTGGATCGCGTGGCGGCCAGCCGAGCTCGCGGCTCGCCGAGTTCGGCATCGGTGACCTCGAGTACGGGCCTGGCGAGCACCATGGTTTTCTCCTTGCACTCGCGGAAAGTCGTCCTTGCCGGGCGGCTCGACGGTCTTGGCGATCGCGGCCCGTGCCGCCTCCCCTGACCGCGGTCCGGTCGCCGGCAATGCGTGCATGATCATCCCTTCGAGCAGCGCGTCCAGGCGTGCGGCGTCGTCCGCGCCTGTGAAGCGGGCCAGTACCTGCTGGCTGCTCCTGGTCCACCTCTGGGCCAGGACGCGCAGTTCGGGGTTGCGCAGTGCCGCGAGGTGCAACTAGAAACGAGGACCGCGCTGCGCCGGCGGGCAGGACTCGCATGGACGAGGTCGACCAGCACCTCGACGAACTCCTCGCGGGTTCCGACGTCCTCGACGAGTGTCTCGAACACCGCGGTCTGACACCTGTGCTCCGCCTGCCGCGGCGAATGCAGCCCCCGACAGGCCTTCCTGAACGTGAAAACTCGACGTCGCGAGTTTTACGTTGGCGAGGCTGGCGTCAGGTGTCCGTGCCGACGCGTTCGAAGGCCAGTGTGGGCAGGTCGACCGCGTGCGCGCCGCCGTCGGCGACCAGTACCGCGCCGGTGATATACGACGATTCCGGCGAGCCGAGGAACCGAACGATGGAAGCGATCTCGTCCGGTTCGGCCGGGCGTCGGAGCGGGACCTCGGCGGTCGCCCGGCGGTAGCCCTCGTCGCGTCCTCCGGCAAACCCGGCCGCCTCGGCGAACTGGTCCATCTCGCCGTCGGCCATCGGGGTGCGGACCCAACCGGGGCAGACCGCGTTCGCGCGGACACCGTGGGGCCCGTAGTCCCGGGCGATCGACCGGGTGAGGCCGATCAGCGCGTGTTTCGCGACGGTGTACCCCGCGACGTTGGGGCCGGCGAACAGACCGGCCAACGAGGACACGATCACCACCTGTCCTCCGGCTTCCACGAGCGAGGGCAGCGAGGCCCGGCAGAACACGAACGCGCTCGACAGGTTCGAGCGCAGCGCGAACTCCCACTCCTCGTCGTCGGTGTCGGTCACCGACGACAGCCCGTGCCCGCCGGCGTTCGCGACCACGACGTCCAGCCGTCCGAACCGGCCGATGATCTCCGCGACCGCGTTCTCCGCGTCCGAGGTCACGCTGGCATCACATGCGATGACGTGCGCGCCGGTTTCCTCCGCCACCTTCTCCAGCGGTTCACGCCGCCGTCCGAGGACCACCACGTTCGCGCCCTCGGCCGCGTAGCGGCGGGCCACCGCCGCGCCGATGCCTGTACCGCCGCCGGTGACCGCGACGACCCTGATCTCTGTACTCACCCGGAGTCCTTTCCCTTGTCCTGAGCTGACTGCGTCCATGCCGGAGCTACGTCGCGGAGTTGCGGTCATGCGGCCAGGTCCAGCCATTCCCCGATGGGCAGCACGTGGGCGCGTTGTCCGGCGTGCGTGCGGAACTCGTTCTCCGGGTCGGGGACCTCGACGTAGCCCGCGATCTTGTCCGGCTGCTCCGCCTCGTAGTGCATCGGCACCGCGTACCGGGCGTCGAGGATCTCCGCTGCCGCGGCTGCCTGCCCCGGGTCCAGCGCGGCGGGCAGCGGGCTCGGCGGCTGCAGGTGCGGCGCGTCGACCACCGCGCCGTTGGCGGGCAGGAACACCGCGTCGAACGGACCGAACCGGCGCGCGATGCGCCACCAGTAGCCGTGGAACATCGTGTCACCGCCGTGGAAGACCCGCTGCCCGTCGGCCTGCACCACCCAGTTCAGCTGGGGATCACCCAGCCCGTCGACGGCGGGGACCGCGGTGACGCGGAACGGCCCGATTTCGTTGGTGCTCCAGGCATCCACAACCTCGGCGGTCAGCCGGTGCAGGGCCAGCTCGCGCTCGGCCGGCAGCGTGGTCACGTTGTCCACGTCATCGCCGGGACCGGGCGCCGGTCGCAGCACCGGCGCCCCCGGCGTCAGCACGTCCGCGAGCGCGGCCGCGTCGGTGTGGTCCCGGTGCAGGTGCGTGACCAGCGCGGCGGTGACGTTCCCGCTCGGCGCCACCAGTCCCTCACCTGCCTTCCACCCCGTGAACACCGGTGAGAGGTCCCGAACATGGTCGATCACCAGTCGCGTGCCACCCGCCTCGATCTCCAGTCCGGCCCAACCCAGCCGTCGCACCCGCATCCCGCACTCCTTCATCCCGGTGGATGCCACCAAAGTTAGCGTACGGGCGTTCGCCAAATCAATAGCGAACGCGCGTACGCTATTCTCCTCACATGTCACCGCGACGCTCAGCGGCCGAAGCCCAGGCCACCAGGGGTCGGATCCTTGGCCGTGCCGCCGAGATCGCCTCCGAGGAAGGGCTGGACGGCATCACCATCGGCCGGCTCGCCGAGGAACTGGAGATGAGCAAGTCCGGGGTGCACAAGCACTTCGGCACCAAGGAGACGCTGCAGATCTCCACATTGGACAAGGCGTTCGTGGACTTCTGGCACCGGGTGGTCGAGCCCGCGCTGGCCGAGCCGCCGGGTCTGCGTCGGCTGCGCGCGGTGTGCGCCAATTCCGTGGACTACCTGGAAGCGCCGCTACTGCCCGGCGGCTGCCTGATGACCGCGGCGCTCAGCGAGTATGACGGCCGCCCCGGCCGGGTCCGCGACGCGGTGGCCGAGGTGTGGTCGCGCTGGCGGGAACAGCTGCGAGCGGACCTGGCCGTGGCGGTGGACAACGACGAGCTACCCGTCGGCTTCGACGTCGACCAGGCGCTGTTCGAGATCGTCGCCGCCGGGCTGGCACTGAACGCGGCCATGCAGCTCCAGCACGACCGGACGGCCGCGGGCCGGGCCCGCCGCGCGATCGACCGGGCCCTGGACCAGTCCTGACCGCACGTCAGACCAGGCAAACCCGATCCCTTCCCGATGACCGGACTGCCTGACCACGTTCCCGCTGGTCGGGATGGACCGGTTCCGCCCCGAAATTTTCCGAGCCAGTCCCACACCCCGAGCTCGCCTTCGGGAGCACCGACACCGCACAGAGAAGTGACACGAAACTCGGAACGATCAAGGTGACATGAAGCGCGGACTGAGATGAACGCGCGGCTCACAACATCGCCATGTGACACCGAAACGCGGACCCTACACTATTCGAGGGTCTCGAAACTGACTTCATATTCTCACGGTCGACTTCATGTCAGCTTCATTTGTGAAGTGGATTTGAGGCAGCAGTCTCGATCAAGATCGTTTGCCGGTCCGCCGGGGCTCGATCCGGATCGGCTCAACAGCGAACTGCTGCACTGCTTGTTCGACGTTGGCGTGCGCTGGCCGTCTCGGAAGAGTGCTGAGCAGGCTTGCTCTTGGCCGCTCGACGATGTTGTCTCGGCCGGTACCAAGAAGTTGTCGGGAATCCCTCAAGTTAGGGGCCCGAGGCGGCCCGGCACGCCTGTCCGCGTGAATCGAGTAGTCGCTGCGGCTTCGCTTGGCTAGCGTCGAGTGCTCCGTGTGGCGTACGACAGGGGTCAAGGCGATGACGGAGGCTGGACAGCACGATGCCGAGGATGCCGACATCGACGGCGAGCAGGTGCCGGAGACCATCAACACGATCAACGTCGACGAGGCGACCGGGGTCGTTCAGGCCGGCGTCGTGCATGGCGGCGTTCACATTTACCAGCCCGAGCCGCGGCCGCCGGTACCTATCCCGCGCCAACTGCTCGCTGCACCGGCCGGATTCGTTGGCCGTGCCGACCAGTTGGCCGCGCTGGACCGCGTCCTCACTCCATCACCCTTCGACAGCAGGGAGGTTTCGGGCGCGACGGCGGTGATCTCCGCGATCGGCGGCACCGGCGGCATCGGCAAGACCTGGCTCGCGCTCGCCTGGGCCCACCACAACCTGGACCGCTTCCCCGACGGGCAACTCTCGGTCGACCTGCGCGGATTTAGTCCCGGTGACCCCAAGCGTCCTGCCGACGTGCTGGCCGACTTCCTCGCCGCCCTCGGCGTCGACCGCGACCACCAGCCCACCGACGTCGACGCCCGCATCGCGCTCTACCGCACCCACACCACGGGCAAGCGCCTGCTGGTCCTGCTGGACAACGCAGCCACCACCGACCAAGTTCTGCCCTTGCTTCCCGGCGGTGACACCTGCACCGTCCTGGTCACCAGCCGCGATCTGCTCCGCAGTCTTGTCGCCCGCCACAGTGCCCGGCCACTGCACGTCGACGTGCTCACCGACACCGAAGCCCGCGCTCTGTTGCACGAAGCGCTCGGCGACACCAGCGCTACCACCGACAACAAGCAGGCGATCACCGAGTTGATTAGTCTGTGTAAAGGGTTCCCGTTGGCGCTCGGCCTGATTGCTGCTCGTATCCGCAACGACCCTGACCTGCTGCGCGACCTCGCCGCCGACCTGCGCGACCTGGGCTTGGACGCCTTGCACTCCGACGACCCCGCCGCCAGCCTGGCGACCGTCTTGTCCTGGTCCCTGCGTCACCTCACCGAGCAGCAGCACACCGTGTTCGGGCTGCTGGGCATCGCCCCAGGCCCCGATACCACCCTGCTTGCCGTCATCTCCCTCATTGAACTGCCGCACGCCGCCGCAGGAAGGGCGCTGTCGGCGCTGGAGGACGCGTCCCTTCTCGAACGGCGACCGGGCGGCCGGTACGTGATGCACGACCTAGTCCGCGACTACGCCACCACCACCGCAAACACCACACTGCCCGAGGACGTTCGGGAGGCGGCCCTGACACGGGTGATGGACTTCCACCTGCACACCGCCCACACCGCCGACCGCCTCCTGGATCGGCAGGGCTTGCTCTTGCATCCTGGCCCGCCCGCGGCTGGCGTCTACCCGCTTCCGCTACCCGACGCCGCCGCCGCTATGGCCTGGCTGGAGGCCGAGCACGCCACCCTGCTGGCCACCCAGGGCGCCGCCGTTGTCCTCGGCCGCCACCATGTCGTCTGGCACCTCGCCCGGGCATTGAACATCTTTCACCGCCGGCGGGGGCATCGGCGCGACGCGCTCATCCTATGGCGGGCCGCGTTGGACGCCGCCGCCCACCTGCCCGACCCCACCGCCCGTATCCGCGCCCACCGAAACCTCGGTGGCGCCTGCTCCCGGCTGGGCCTGCACGCAGAGGCCACTGCGCACCTGTACCAAGCCCTTGCCCTGGCCGCCCGCCACCACAATCCCACTCAACAGGCACATGCCCACTATTCGCTCGCATCTGCCTGGGGACGGCGGGGGAACGACTGGCAGGCTCTGGACCACGCCCGACAAGCCCTCGACCTCCACCGCACCCTCGGTGACCCGGTGCGGGAAGCAAACGCGCTCAACGCCGTGGGCCGATGCGCCGCGCGCCTGGGCGAGTTCGACACCGCCCACGATCACTGCCACGCAGCCCTCACCTTGCACCGACACCACCACAACCCCGACGGTGAGGCGGCTACCCTGGACAGCCTCGGGTTCATCGCGCACCGCACCGGCAACCAGCTACAGGCCCTCGATCACTATCACCAGGCCCTCACCCTGTATCGCACCCTCGGCTACACCTACAGGATCGCGAACACCCTCGACGATGTGGGCCACCCTCACGTTGCCCTCGGACAACACGATCGGGCCCGTGCGGTGTGGCGGGAGGCACTGGAGCTGTACCAGGAACAGGGCCGCGACACCGACGCTGAACGCGTCCAACGGCAACTCGACGACCTCGACAACCCGAGCGATGCCGGTGATTGGCTGGACCACCGCTGACCTGGCCGTTGCCAGCTGAGGAAATGCCCCGCATTCGAGACTGATCATGGGTGACACGGCCGTGAGACAGCCGAGAAAGTCCACGTCGACGAAGATCGACATGTCGTCGGTGGCGAGACCCTGCATTTATATGGGACATCGTGGATTATCTCGCAATCTCGCCTCGATGTCGCGCGAATGCCGTAAACGACATCGAGGCGAGATTTGAATGGGCGCAAGCCGTTGCGGATTCCGGCCACTTCTGCGTACGGACGACCTGTACCGTGCCAGAACTCAGCACTGATGCCGTGACCTGGACTTTCCGTTCGCGGCCAGGGTCAGGCATGATCACCGTCCGTGGCGTTCCGTCTCCTGTACCTGATCACTGTTCGGATGCTCGAATGGCTGGCATTGCTCTCTGGCAGCAGGACTGTGTTGATCACCGAGGTGCTGGCGTTGCGTCATGAGGTCGCGGTATTACGCCGCCAGGTCAATAGGCTGCGTCCCACCTGGCCGGACCGGGCAGTCCTGTCCGCTCTCGCCAGGATGCTGCCGCACCCACTGCGGCGGCATCGGCTCGTCACACCAGCCACACTGCTGGCCTGGCACCGGCGTCTGGTCCGGAAGAAGTGGACCTATCCGCACCGGCCAGGGCGCCCACCGGTCGCAGAGGAGATCCGTTCCCTGGTTCTGCTTGTAGCGCAGCAGAATCCCCGCTGGGGACACCGCCGAATCCAGGGTGAACTCGCCCGGTTGGGTCACCAGGTCGGCACGGGCACGATCCGCCGGATCCTCAGCCGGGGCCGTCTGGGTCCGGCTCCACGAGGCGCGGACACGACCTGGCGAGCGTTCCTCCGTAACCAGGCACAGGGCCCGCTCGCGGTGGACTTCTTCCACCTCGACACCATCAGCCTGCGCCGGCTCTACGTGCTGTTCGCGATGGAGGTCCGCACTCGACGAGTGCATATCCTCGGTGTCACCACGCATCCGACCGCATCGTGGGTTACCCAGCAGGCACGCAACCTGATGGAGGGTCTGGGCGAACGGGTCGCCTCGTTCCGGTTTCTCATCCGCGACCGAGACACGAAGTTCACCATAAGATTCGACGCTGTATTCCTCGGCGAAGGGATCGAGCCCGTCAAGATCCCGCCACGGACACCGCGAGCGAACTGCTACGCCGAGAGGTTCGTGCGCAGCGTCCGAGCGGAGTGCACCGACCGGATACTGATCTACAACGAGCGCCACGCCACCGCCGTCCTGGGCGAGTACGCCCGGCATTTCAATGATCACCGGCCACACCAGGGCCTCGATCAGCGGCCACCGAACCATGATCCAGCGAGCGTCATTCCCCTGGACGCTCCGATCACACGCCGCAAGGTCCTCGGTGGCGTGATCAACGAGTACCGGCGTGTCGCCTGACCTGGCCGGCGAAACACCTGGTCACCGCCCACGCATGAACTTTTGGCACGGCACACGATGCCTGGTGCCGAATTGTCGGCGGGCTCCCGGTGGCTGTGCCTACGCTGAGGCCATAACCATGAGTGGTCCGAGGCGTCGCGGGGCAGCGGGTCCACAACACGGTTAGGAAAGTTTCCTATCGAATAAGGTAAAACCTAGGGCGTGGTCCGCAGCCACTCAACGGCTGGGTCACGCTCTCGGGCAGCCGTCGCCGGCTGCGGTACTGCCAGGTGTCCATCAACCCGAAGCCGATGGATACAGGCCTTCCGGCGGCCAACACATTTCGTCGGCACCCGTGTTTGCTCTGGGCTTGACCCCAGACGCGCCGTGCGGTGGCTTCCCGAACGGCTACTGGAGACGGGGCAGCTGTGGCGCACTACGCTGTGGGTGTGACTGTCGGACTTCAGTGGCCTTACGTGCCGCCGGACGGCTGGACTGCGGCTGATCTGGATCAGCTCAGCCTGGACGGGCCGTACGGGGAACTCGACGCGCTCAAGCGCATCGAACTGATCGATGGGGATCTGATCGTCATGAGCCCGCAGACGGAGTTCCACCGACGGGTGGTGGAGCGCCTGCGTGACGCGCTGGCCGGACAGGCGCCTGTGGAGTGGACCGCGACGCGGGAGATGGACGTGGTCCTGGGGGAGCGGCAGCGACCGTGCCCGGACGTGTCGGTCGTGACGACCGCGGCGGCTGCGGACCTGGACCGCACCTTCTACCTGCCCGCTGACACGGCGTTGGTGGTGGAGGTGGTGTCGAAGTCTTCGGAGATCCGCGATCGCGAGACCAAGCCGCGCCGCTATGCCGAGGCGGGGATCCGGCACTTCTGGCGGGTGGAGAACGACGGCGGCCGGCCGGTGGCCTACGTCTACGAACTCGACCCCGCCACCCACACCTATACCCTCACCGGCATCTTCCACAACCAGTTGACCGTCCCGGTCCCGTTCGCCATCACGCTCGACCTGACCGAACTGGCCCGGTAGCGCTCCCCACCGTGGACAGCTGACGGTTCGACCCACTGACCTCGCACGGTCGCGGCATGCCAAGGACCAGCCTTCGCTCTCGCGTGAACCCGACCACAGGTACAGGCGATGCGGATCTCCAGTTCTCGCCTGTACCGGCGTGCAGGGGTACTCAGCATGGCATGCGGGTTCGGGACAACGCGGGTTAGCGCTGGATCTGGGCGGGGGTCGCCGTGCCCTGACACGCAGTGGCGTCTGCGGTGCAGTGGGCATGCGGTCTGATGGCGGTGTTGGTTCAGGTCAATCCCAGCGGGCGTGGGTGCCGAAGTGTTCCTCCAGGTCACGCCACGCGCGCCAGTCGATGGCCACGGCGTCGAGGAATCCGGTCAGGTAGTCGTCGAAGTCACCTCCCGGCTCGTGCCGCTCGATGTACTGGATCGCCTTACCGTCCGGGTAGATCAGGGCACCAATGCGCTCGTCGTCATCCAGAAACGGTCGCAGGTAGCGCGCCGCCGCGCGGACATGCGGATGAGTCAGAGGCAGTGCGTGGACGTGCTCGCCCAAGGCGTTGAACCAGTCCTGGATCGCGTCATCGTCGAACCAGTCCTCGTCGTACAGGAAATCGCCGAGGTAGCCGCGGGCGTCGTCGAGGATCTCGTCGGCGAGATCGGCCGTCGGCACCAGCGGTGTTCCGCTGGCGCTGGGTCGAGTGGGGAGGCGTGCCTGTGCCAGAACACGGTCGAGATCCAGTGCTGGCCACGCCACCATGCCGGGACGGCCGGTGCAGAACACAAACTGCGGCAGCGCGTCGAGGACGGTGGCACAGAACTCGTCGGACGCCTCGTGGGAGTTCACCTCACCCGCGACCCGCACTCGGTCGGGACCCGCTGCGGCCAAGCGAGGCACGGCGTCAGCCAGCACGCGGGGCACCACCACAGCGGTCTTCCTCCGGTCCTCGCCCCGCGAAGCGCCCCAGTACTGGGCTCGTGCCAACAGCCACCAGGACTTGCTCGCGATCTCCTCGGACAGAACCAGCAGGGACCACTGCCCGGACTCCACCAGGCGGCGAAGCCCGTCGCGGTCATTGGCCAGGCTGGGCAAGTCCTTGGCCAGCAATTCGCTGAGGGCCTCCGCGCGGGCGTCGGGCTCTCGTACGGCGTCGGCGTAGCGGGCGGCCAGGGCGCGTTCGGCGGCCAGGCGCCGATTGGCCGCGGGACGTAGCGGTGGGCTCACCGAGGTCAGGTATCCGTGGTGCAGCGACCGCAGCACACTGGCACAGGTGCGCAGGTTCAGGTGGCGGTCCAACGCAATGAGCAGGGGCGCGCTGATCTGAGCCCTTTGGAGGAACCTGCGAGCCTCGCGGAGGTAGGATGATGTCAGTGGCCAGTTCCAATTCCCCGGGTACGGCCGGTTGCAATATCACGCTCCGTAGCCCTGCGGCTTCGGTTGCGGGAGGGGCGAGACACGGTGACCGCCGAGCTGGGCAGAGCCCGCGGCTGAGGCTCGATTCGGACGTTCAGGCCGAGCAAGATCACGGACTCCCGCTGGAGCACTAGCCTCAGAATTGTGCTGTTGGCAGCGAGGAGGACTTCGAATGACTAATCGGTTCGACGGCAAGGTTGTGCGTGCCGAAAACTACGTCCATGCAGGTCAAGCCGCATGTCGATACTCATGGAGGACTCCACCGAGACGATCTCGCCGGCGTATGGTGAGGCGTTCGATCCGGTCGGGTTCAAGGGGTTGGGGCCGGGTTCGCAGGGGTACTGCGACGGCGAGTGATCGGTGGGTTCGGTGCAGGTTGTAGTGCCGTTCGTATTCCCGAAGTGCGTGCCGGAGGTGGGTCTGGTTCCAGATCAGGGTGTGGTCCAGCAGTTCGGCGCGCAGCGTCTTCACCCAGGCCTGCGTGCCCCAGGCATGGGTGGGGTGTGCGGTGATGCCGAGGATGCGGACGCGCCGGCCAGTGTGGTGGATTGCGGCGAGGATGTACTGGCGCGGCCTGAAGTACGAGAGCGGCTACGGGACCAGAGACTTCGTCGACGAACATGAGCCAGCTCGTTTCAGAGGTTCCCCCTGTCGGGCTGCATAGCAACATGCTGAGGTACCTGTACCAGGATTCGTCGAGCCCGTGCCTGGCGAGGGTCTGGAGCAGGACGGCCACGCCGACGTACCTTCCCGGCGTGCGGTTACGCTGAGTTTGGTAGATCGGCTCGTCGAGCGATTCCGATATGGTCGGGAGTGGGGAAGGGGGGACGGATGGCTCAGGTGTGCTCGACCAGTGGCTGCGCTAACCCGGCGGCGTTTACCACCCGCAGCAAGCCAGCATGGTGCACCGCATGCATCGACGGCATGTTGCGCGACGGCGGGTTGGAACCTTGTGCGTGCCGAAAACTACGTCCGTGCAGGTCAAGCGGCATGTCGATACTCGTGGAGGACTCCGCCGAGACGGTCTTGCCGGCGTATGGTGAGGCGTTCGATCTGGTCGGGTTCAAGGGGTTGGGGACGGGCTCGCAGGGGTGCTGCGGCGGCGAGGGATCGGTGGGTTCGGTGCTGGTTGTAGTGCCGCTCGTACTCGCGCAGTGCATGCCGGAGGTGGGTTTGGTTCCAGATCAGCGTGCGGTCTAGCAGTTCGGTGCGGAGTGTCTTGACCCAGCGTTCGGTGATCGAGTTCATGCGGGGCATCCGGACACCGGTCAACACTGTGGAGATTCCGGCGGCGCTGAGGATCGCGTCGAGCAGCGCGGGGTATTTGGCGTCGCGGTCGCGGATGAGGAGCCTGACCCGCGCGAGGTTCCCGGCGTCCTCCAAGTCCATGAGCAGGTTGCGGACGGCCTGGGTGACCCAGGCATGGGTGGGGTGGGCGGTAGTGCCGAGAATTCGGACGCGCCGGCCAGCGTGGTGGATGGCGGCGAGGATGTACTGGCGCTGCCCGGTGAGCGTGACCGTTTCGATGAAGTCCATCGCCAGGATTGCCTCAGCCTGCGAGCGCAGGAAGTCGGCCCAGGTAACGGTCGTCCGGTGCGGGGCCGGATCGACGCCGGCAGACTTGAGGATCTCCCACACCGTGGAGGCAGCGATCGTGGCACCCAGGAGCGCGAGTTCGCCGTGAATGCGCCGATAACCCCACGAGGGGTTCTCGGTCGCCAGGCGCAGGACGAGCCGGCGGATCGACGCGACAGTACGCGGACGCCCGGGCCCTCGGTGCACACTTGCGCGGGCGTGGCGGGTTTTCACCAGGTTGCGATGCCACCGCAGCACTGTGTCTGGACTGACCAGCAGCTGGAGCCGGCGCAACGTCGCGCGCGACAGCGGCACGAGCAGGGCTGCGAGCAACGCCCTGTCCTCGGGTCTCAGTCGTGGGCGCCGCTTGCCGAGTTGTCTGTGCAAGACCGTGAGTTGATGGCGTAACGCGAGGATCTCGATGTCCTTCTCACGGTCGGTCATGCGCAGTAGCCGCAGCGCGGCGAAGGCGTGGGTGACGGCGAGGTAGGTGAAGCGGACCAGCACGAGCCGCGATCATGCCGGACGGCGACCGGTCATACTCCGATGCCTGCTGACCTGCACGGACGTATTTCTCGGCACGGACAACAGCACCGTCAGTTCCGCTTGTGCGCCACTGACGGCGGAGAACCCGAACACGCGATCACCGACGGCGACACCTGTGACACCCGTGCCGAGTTCGTCGACGATGCCCGCCGCCTCATGGCCCATGGTCTGCGGGAGGTCTTGGTCCAGCAGACCTTGACGCTTCTTCCAGTCGCACGCGTTGACCCCGGCGGCGCGCACCGCGATCCGGACCTGACCTGGCCCCGGGTGTGGATCCGGAAGGTCCACGATCTTGAGGACCTCCGGGCCCCCGAACCGGCTGAACTCGGCCGCCTTCATGAGTCCTCCCCCCTCGACCGACACGACTCACCGGGCGGCGTCGGCAATCATGGTCGTTGCCCAGTGGCTCACCGAGCACTAGGTTAACCGACTAAATTTAGTCACACAAGAGAGTGGGACGCATGCCCAGAACCGGCGAGCGCGGTGGCCCGCGGACGCGTGCCCGGATCCTGGAGGTCGCGAACCGACTGTTCCTCGAGCACGGGTACGAAGCCGTCACGGTCGCCGAGGTCGCGCGCGAGGCAGGGGTCTCGAGCGTGACGGTGTTCAACCACTTCCCGCGCAAGGAGGACCTCTTCATGGACCGTGCGGCCGACGCGGTCGATCTGCTGCGCTCGGCCGTCCGCGACCGCGCACCGGGCGTCGATGCGCTGACCTCCTTGCGGGATACGAGCTTCCGCCTCTTCGACGCCCGACACCCGCTCTCCGGTGTCGCTGACCGCTCCGTGCCCTTCTTTCGGACGGTCGCGGAGTCGCCCGCCCTCGTCGCGCGGGCGCGAGTCATCGTGTCCGAACTTCAGGGCACGCTGACCGAGGAACTCGATCGCGACCCGACCTTTGAGGGCGACGCGACACTGCTCGCCGCGTTCTTCATCGCCGGCTACAGCGCGGTAATGGTGGAAACCGCACGCCGCCTCATCGCCGACGAGCCGACGCGCACCGTGGTGAAGGACCACCGCGTGCGCCTCGAGCGGTTGTTCACGGCCCTACGCAACGGAGTCGGCCCCGAATCGTAACCGGGTGTGGGGTTACGTGGGTACTTCTTCTCGGCCGGACCCGGATAGTGTTGCTCGGTCGAGTGTCGATGGAGCATTGGTCGTTGGCGTTCGTCTTCAAATGTGCCGTCTTGCCCGTCCGAAAAGCGGGCTTTGTACCGCACGGTCGTAGCTGTCCGTGACGAAATATGTTGCCGCGCTACGTGATCGGCACTCGATCGGCGGTGTCTGGCTGGCAACAGCTTCAGCTCATCTGGCAGATGACTACTCTGCGGCACATTGGATGCGCCATTCCGGTGAAGAGTGCAAGGTGTTGAAGTCGCGTTCAACGGTCTTCGTCTCAAGTGGAGGTCAGCGCATTCACGTTGACACGGGATGATGCCGTTGCTATCGTGCTAATTGGCCCTGGGTAATTGTTCGGGGCCCAGGGGGAAGGTGCAATATTATGAATACATCTGAGCGGGCGGTGGCGCGCGCAATTGAATACATGTTCTCGAACCTGCGAGAAGAAGTCACGGTCGAGGATATGGCTCGTGCGGCAATGTTCAGCAAATTTCACTTCACCAGGCTGTTTCGGCGGGTTACCGGAGCCTCGCCTGGTCGTTTCCTGACCGCGGTCCGGCTGCAGGAGGCGAAGCGCCTGCTCCTGTCGACACCGATGAGTGTCATCCAGGTCAGCCGTCTTGTCGGTTACGCCAGTGTCGGCACATTCGGTGCGAAGTTCAGCAAGTCGGTGGGTGTGCCACCCAGCATCTATCGGAGGTGTGTCCACCGAGTGCCCCTGTCTGCCGTCAACTCTGGTAACGGTCAGCTCGGCACCTCGGAGAGAACGGCATGACCTCCACAACGCACCGCGGGCTGCTCCGGGAAATGGTGCGAATCCGGTGTGTCGAGGAGATGCTCGCGGATCTCTACCGCGACGAGCGGGAGATACGCACTCCCACGCACTTCTCCATCGGTCAGGAAGCCACCGCGGTCGGGGTGTGCTCGGCCACCCGAAAGGACGATCTCGTCTACACCGGGCACCGGTGCCATGCGCCTTATTTGGCCAAGGGCGGCGACCTGAAACGCATGGTGTCGGAACTGTACGGAAAGCAGGACGGGTGTGCCGGCGGCCGGGGTGGTTCGATGCACCTGGTCGACCTGGCGGCCGGCTTCGGCGGTGCCACCGCGATCCTGGCTGAGGGAATCTCGGTTGCCGTGGGCGCCGCGTGGGCGTTGGCCATGCGGTCCACCTCACGGGTCGCGCTGACCTTCTTCGGCGACGGCGCCGCCGAGGAGGGCACCTTCCACGAGTCGCTGAACCTGGCGGCGGTGCGGAAAATCCCCGTGGTCTTCGTGTGCGAGAACAACAACTACTCCATTCACTCGCCGCTGGCGGCCCGCCAGCCCGCGGGGACGACGATCTGGCAGCGCGCACAGGGATACGGCATGCCGGCCGAATACGTGGACGGCAACGACGTGCTGGCCGTGCACCGGGCCGCCGCGGCGGCGGTCGAGTGGTGTCGCGCCGGCAACGGCCCGTACCTGCTCGAACTGCGCACCTACCGCTGGCGCGAGCACGTGGGCCCGAACTGGGATCGCGGTATCGGCTACCGGACCGAGGCTGAGGTGGACTCCTGGATCGACCGCTGTCCCATCCGCCGCGCCACCGCGGCGCTGCGAGCCGAGGAACCCGCTGTCGACGAGCTGGTCGATACCTGGCGTGCCGAGTTCGACGCGGAGATCGGCGCGGCGGTCGCGCACGCGAAGGCCAGTCCGTTCCCGCCAGTCGAGGACCTGCTCGATGGTGCCTACGAGGACGCACTGAGCAGTCAGCCGGGCAGGAGGTAGCCAAGTGCGCGAGCTGAGGTACTGCGAAGCCATCAGCGAAGCCATCGTGCAGTGCATGGCCGAGGACCCGAGCATCTTCGTGGCCGGCGAAGGGGTGGACGATCCGGTCGGCACGCACGGCACCACCAAGGAGGCGACCCGGCTGTTCGGCCGGTCCCGGGTGCTCGACCTGCCCAACTCGGAGAACGCCTGCGCCGGTGTCGCGGTGGGCGCGGCGGCGCAGGGGATGCGGCCACTGGTCGTGTACACCAGACAGGACTTCATGTTCCTGGCGATGGACGCGGTGGTGAACCTGGCCGCGAAGTGGCGCTACATGTACGGCAACAAGGGCGGGGTCCCGGTGGTCACCAGGGCGGTGGTCGGCCGGGGCTGGGGCCAGGGTGCCACGCACTCGCAGAGCCTGCACTCGGTGTTCGGGCACTTCCCCGGGCTGTACGTGGCCACCCCGGCCAGCCCGGCCGACGCCAAGGGACTGTTGGTGCAGGCGCTACGTCTGGACACGCCAACGGTGCTGGTGGAGAACCGGGGGCTGTACCAGCTGACCGGGCCGGTGCCGGAGGAGGCGGTGCCGATCCCGTTCGGCCGTGGGCGGATCGCCCGGCACGGTTCGGACGTGACGGTGGTGGCCGCTTCGCTCATGGTGCACGAGGCCGAACGCGCTGCCGATCTGTTGGCCGGGCAGGGGATCGGGGTGGAGGTGATCGACATCCGGAGCATCCGGCCGCTGGACGAGACCATCGTGTGCGAGTCGGTGGCCAGGACGGGCCGGCTCGTCGTGGCCGACACCAGTTGGGCCCGCTACGGGTTCTCCGCCGAGGTGGCCGCCGTGGTGGCCGAGAACCTGCCCGGTGCGCTGCGCAAGCCGGTACGCAGGCTCACCCTGCCGGACTGCCCCGCCCCGGTGTCGATGCCCCTGGAGCAGGCGTTCCACCCCAACGCGGGCCGGATCGTCGAGGCCTGCCTTGACCTGCTCGACGGCGGCGAAGTGGAGTTGTCGGCATTCGATGACGTCGCATCTGGCGTCGTCGGGCCTTATTAGCGGCTAGCCGCGAATCGACGCCGCATTCTTGGCGTTCGAGTGACAGTTCACCCATACACAGGAGCGACATGCGGGTACTTTTCTGTTCCTTCTCGAATTCGGCAAATCTGCTTCCGCTGATTCCGTTGGCCTGGGCGGTTCGAGCCGCCGGGCACGATGTTTTGCTGGCCACCGCCGGCGGTGGGGTGCCGGTGGCCGCCGCCACCGGTCTGCCGGTGGCCAAGGTGGCTGATGACGAGGAATTGTTGGCCGCGCACAAGAAGGTGCTCGCCGCCGCTGGGCAGCGGGAATTCGATCAAATGGTGAGTGATGCCATTCAGGCGGACGACGTTCACCTCGCCATCGTCATCACCGCCGTCTCCTGCGCGGCCACAGTGGACGGTACGGTGGCGGTGGCCGAACAGTGGCGGCCCGACCTCCTCGTGTACGACGGGTTGCAGCAGGCCGCGCCGCTGGTGGCCGGGAAGTTGGGGATTCCCGTGGTGGCACACGGGTTTGGGCTGATCAGCGACCAGGTGGTCGCCGGCATTGTCCGGGACACGCTGCAGGACGCGTACCAGCGGCATGGCGCGACCTACCCCACTCGTTGCGAGCGGATCGACATCCTGCCGCAGAGCCTGCAGGGCGACGGGCTCGACGGGTGGCCGGTGCGGTACATGTCCTACCACGGCGGTGGTGTGCTGCCGGAATGGGTCCTGCGGCGCCCTGCCCGGCCGAGGATCGCGGTGACCATGGGCACCACCGTTGAGGACGACGGGAAGCGGCGCTGGTTGCGGGGCGTGCTGGCGGCGGCGGGGGAGCTGGACGCGGAGTTCGTGTGCGCCCTCGGTGAGACATCGACACCGTTGCCGGACAACGCTTTTTCCGTCGGCTGGGTGCCGATGAACGAGTTGCTGGCGCACTGCGACGCCGTTGTGCACCACGGTGGCAGTGGTTCGACGCTCGCGGCACTGGCGGCGGGGATACCCCAGTTGATCGTCCCCGTTGGTCCCGCGTACTCGGCCCACGCGGTCCCGGTCGCCCAGCGCGGCACGGCGATGGTTCGTGAGCTCGCGGAGGTGGACCAGGAGTGCCTACGTCGGTTGCTGGAGGACACCGCCATGCGGACCGCGGCCGGCGAGGTGGCCGCCGAGATGTACGCCATGCCCGCGCCGGCCTCGATCGTGCCCGAGCTGGAACGGCTCGTGACCACGGGTGGTGGCCGTACACTGGGATGATGTCCGGACAACGGGCGGCACTGGGGGAACGGGGTAGGGGCGTGATGGCCGACGGACCGGATTCGAGCGAGTCCGACCAACGGGAACCGTTGCGGCGCAACTCGATCCTGCTCAGCCTGGCCAATGTGGGCGACCGGCGGCAGCCTGCCGTGGCCCTCGTCGCCGGCGCGATCGCCTGTGAGTTCCCGCTATTCGCGCTGGTGCCGAACCAGGCGGCCGGCGGCCGCGTCCTGCTGACCGCCACCGCCGCCGCGCTGGTGGTGCTGTTCGCCGCCGTGCACGTGCTGGCCGCGGTGTCCTTCCACCTCGGCCGGCTCAGCGACGCGCGCCGCGGTCTGCTGTGCGGGGTGCTGGCGGTGCTGGCGTGCGTCCAGGTGTGGTGGTTCGGCGCCGGCTGGTCGCTGCTGCTGCCGTACCTGGCCGCCGCGCTGGCCATCTCGCTGCCGAGCCGGCTGCTGCTTGTCACACTGGGTGTCCCGGTCGCGTTGGCCGTCCTGCTCACGGCGGTCGGTACCGGCATCGCGACCGGCACCGTGATCGTGGAGTGTGTCCTGGTCGGCCTGGGCATGGCCAGCTTCCGGCGGATGCTGGAGCTGGTGGCGGTGCTGTACCGGGACCGGGAACGGGTCGCGACCGCCGTCGCGGTCGAGGAACGGCTGCGGATCGCCCGGAACCTGCACGACCTGCTCGGGCACACCCTGCTGGGCATCGTGTTGAAGTCCGAGCTCATCCGCAAGCTCGCCGCCAACACCGCTCGTGGGCTCACCGGGGACGACCTGGCCACCCTCACCGAGATCGCCAGCGAGGCCGGAAACGTCGAGTCGATCGGCCGGCTCGCCATCGCCCAGGTACGGGAGAGCGTCACCGAGTGCCGGACCGGCAGCCTCGCCGCGGTCATCGCCCAGGCACGGATCGCCCTGGGCGACGCGGGCATCCAGGTGGTGGTGCGCACCCCACGGGAGCCGCTGCCGGCCGTGGTGGAGGCGGTGCTGTCGTGGGTCGTCCGGGAGGGCGTGACCAATATTGTCCGGCACAGCCGGGCCAGGGAATGCGAGATCACCATCTACCAGGAGGACCGGTACGCGGTCGCCGAGCTGATCGACGACGGCAGCGGCGGCCGGCGCGCGGGCGGCCTCGGCCCACCGACCCCGGGCGTGGTGAGCGGCAACGGGCTGCTCGGCCTGTTCGAGCGGCTGGTCAAGGTGGGGGGACAGCTGGACGCCCAGCCGCGCGGTGACAACGGCGGCTTCCGGCTGCGGGCGCTGGTCCCGCTGCCGACCGCCGCCCGGACGAGCGCGGGCAGCACCACCGAGGAGGGCACGGCGTGATCCGCATTCTGCTGGCAGAGGACCAGAACATGGTGGGCAGTGCGCTGGTCAAGCTGCTGAACCTCGAACCGGGGCTGTCCGTGGTCGAGCGGGTCTGCACCGGACCCGAGATCGTGCCGGCCGCCCTGCGCTGCCAGCCGGACGTGGCCGTTCTCGACATCGAGCTGCCGGGGTGCAGCGGCCTGGACGCGGCCGAGCAACTGCACCGGCAGCTGCCCGACTGCCGGATCATGATGATCACCGTGTTCGGCCGGCCGGGCTACCTGCAGCGCGCGGTTGCCGCGGGCGCCACAGGCTTCCTGGTCAAGGACCGGCCGGTGGACGAATTGGCGACCGCGATCCGCCAGGTGGCGGCCAGCGAGACCGTCCTGGACCCGGAGCTCGCCGCGGCTGCCATGCGACTCGGCCGGACGCTGCTGAGCAGCCGGGAACGGGAGATCCTGATCCTGGCCGGCACCGGGGCGCCGGTCGCCGATATCGCCGCGACGATCTACCTGTCCGAGAAGACGGTCCGCAACCACCTCTCGTCCGCGATCGGCAAGACCGGCACCAAGAACCGATTCGAGGCCGCTCAGCTGGCTCGGCAGAACGGCTGGCTCTGACTCTTCAGCTGCCGGTGGGGGTCAACGGCCAGTGTTCGGTCAGCGCCGCCGAGTCCTGCCAGTCGTCCAGTCGCGGGTCGGCGGTCAGCACGGCCTGGTGCAATCGGCTCAGCCGGGTCGAGGGTTCCACGCCGACCTCGGCCACCAATTCGTCACGCAGGTCGCGGAATGTTTCAAGGGCCTGGGCACGTCGACCACACCGGTACAACGCCACCATGAACTGGGCGCGCAGGTCCTCGTTCAGCCGATGTTCGGTCACCAGCGCGGCCAGTTGGGCGAGAATCGCGTGGTGCCGGCCGAGCAACATTTCCGCGTCGATCAGCCGTTCCATCGCGTACAGCCGAGACTCGTTCAGCTTGATCACGTGCGACTCGAGCTGCCTGCCGTGCTCGACATCCACCAATGACGGACCCCGCCACTGGGCCAGTGCCTGGCGGAAATTGTCCGCCGCCGGTCTCCATTGGCCCTGGTCCATACTGGAATGCCCGGCCGCCATGAGTTTCTCGTATCTGTGCAGATCGAGCTCGCTGGAACCGGTGTAGAAGACGTAACCGCCCGGCCGTGTCGCCAGGATGTCCTTGGGCGATTCGGTGCCGCAAGGTAACGCCGCCCGCAGGAGCTTGCGTAACTGCAGGATGTACGTCTGAAGCGTTGTCGACGCGCTTCTCGGCGCGTCCTGGTCCCAGAGTTCCTGCTTGATCGCCGACAGCGAAACCAGCCGATCGGCATTGACCAGCAAAATTGCGAGGACTTTTCGTGACTTCACTGCGGAAGGCACGCATGATCGTCCTGCGTAGCTCGCCTGAATTGGCCCCAGTATCCCCAGTTGCACTGCTTCTCCCCCCCCTGGATCTTGGCTTGAAGTCTATCTGCAATCCCCACTCAGAGTGCTGCGCCCCGAAGCGCGTACCCAAACGCTGCCTCCAACGGTTTTGTGTCGTGTCGACAATGTGGCGCACGCCTTTGCTTTATCGAGCATCCGCAGGTGGCCTGTATAGTGCCCGGCTCCCCTCCGGTGCACCCATGATCATAAGATTTGGAGATCAATTGCACGCTAGCAGCCGCTCGATCGAACGTCAACGGATAGTCCTCCACCGATCCTGGTCGGTTCGATCCAGTGAAACTCAAGGCAGCGGGACCAGACTGGGGAGGATCGCCGGCGGGCGACGAGGGTCGGACAGCAGGGCTGGAAAGGGGCGCAATGACGGTCCGGGGTGGGGCGCATGACCTGGACGCTGCCCCAGAACATCAGGTCGATCCTAAATGTCAAGTCCACGTTAAAAATACGGACACCCTCAGTATCGCGACGGGGCCGGGCCTGGCCGTGATTGCCGAACTGGTGGGCGGTCGCCGAATCGACGAGCTCCTTGCCAACGCGACGTTTCGGGCCCCGGACCGGGTGGTGCTGCGGGCCGGGGACCGAGAAGTGACCTACGGCCGGTTGGGTGAGGATGTCGACCATTTCGCCGCCGCGTTGCGCAGGACATATGGGGACGCGGACCTGGTCGTCGCGGTGGCGATGAGCCTGGAGCCCGCGTTCGCCGTCGGCTTCTACGGGACCGCGCGCGCCGGTCACGTCAGTGCCTTGGTCAACCCGCTGCTGCGCGAGGAGGGGTTGCTGCACGTCCTGCGTACCTGCCGGGCTCGGGTCGCGATCGTGCCGCCGGCGCTGCACGCGCGGCTCGTGCCGGTCCGCGACCGCCTGCCCGACCTGGAACTGATCCTGCTCACGCACAACGATCCCGAACTGCCTGAGGACGTGCCGACCGTGGCCACCTGGGCCCGGGACAACGGCTCCGACGGCGTGGAAATGCCGGCCGTCGCCGAGGAGCAGGTAGCGTGCCTGCAGTTCACCAGCGGTACGACCGGCGCGCCGAAGGCGGTCCGGCTCAGCCACCGCAACCTGCTCGTCAACGCCGCGCAGACCGTCCTGCACCACCGGCTCGACGAGACCTCGGTGCTGTGCAACAACCTGCCGACCTTCCACCTGATGCACCTGAACATCGCGGTGCACGCGGGGGCGACGATGCTGCTGTGCGCCGAGCCGAACCCGACGGCCGCGATGGTGATGGCAAATCGGTACCGGGCAACGCACTTCTACGCGATTCCGCCCCGGTTGGCCGCGTTGGCCAGGGCACCGGAGCTCGCCGAGCTGGAGGTGCCTTCGCTCCGTGCCGTTCTGTCCGGCGGCGCCACCCTGCCCGTGGACGCGGCGACCGCGCTGTCCGCCCAGCTTGGCGTCCCCGTCGTCCAGGGGTACGGCCTCGCCGAGACCTCGCCGTCGGTCCACCTCGCCGACCTGGACCGGCCGCGGCCGGGGTCGTCCGGCGTGCCGGTGCCCGGGACCGAGACCCGGATCGTGGACATCGACACCGGCGCGGTGGTGCCGTTGGGCAGGTCGGGTGAGATCCAGGTCCGCGGGCCGCAGCTGATGCTCGGCTACCTCGGCCGGGACCTGGCCGCCGACCTGACCCCGGATGGCTGGTTCGCCACCGGCGACATCGGTCGGCTCGACGCCGACGGCCACCTCTACGTGGTCGACCGGATCAAGGACGTCTTCAAGTGTGACAACTGGTTGGTGTCGCCGACGCAGATCGAGCGGGTGTTGATGCGGCACGCCGAGGTCGCCGAGTGCGCGGTGGTCGACCATCCCGACGAGGAGCACACCGCCGTCGCCTGCGCGGTGATCGTGCCGACCGGGCCGTCGGCGTCCGGCGTCGACATCGCCAAGGCCGCCAACGAGAACGTGCCGTCCTACGAACAACTGCGCTACGTGGCGCTGACCGACCACATCCCACGATCGGCAACCGGCAAGGTCGACCGCAAGCAGCTGCGTGCGCTCCTCCACCACGGGATAACGCCCACACCAGTGGAGACCCAGAACTAAGGGAGCTGGCCATCATGTTCGTCTTCATCAACCGCTACCGCGTGTCCGGCGATCCCGAGGCGTTCGAACGGATCCTGGACCAGATCAGCGCCTACCTGGCCGACCAGCCCGGCCTGCGCACGCACTCGCTGTACCGGAGTGTCAAGGAGGACAGCGTCTACGTCGAGACCGCCGAGTGGACCGACGCCGCCGTGCACCGGTCCGCCATCGGCAGCGACCTCGTCCAGGGGCTGATCACCGAGCTGAAGGCGCTGGCCACCGCGGAACCCGCGCCGTTCCGACAGGTCCGTGCGCACACCGGAACCGCCGCCGTCTTGTCGCTGTCCCGCGAAAGGGTTTCCGATGTCCGCTGAAGTCACGGCCGAGCCGAACCCGGGGCCGTCCATGGCGGTACCACCCGCGGTACACGCCGTCCGCGACCTGGCGCTGTCCTGTGCCCGCGCGGCCGCGGTCCGCGCCGCGATCCAACTCGGTGTCGCCGATACCGTCGGCGAGGAGCCGATGCCGCTGGCCACCCTCGCCACGGCCGTCGGCGCCAAGCAGGCGACGCTGCACCGGCTGCTGCGCGCGTTGGCGACGTATGGCGTGTTCACCGTGACCGACGACGGCACGTGTGCCCACAACGAGGTCTCCCGCATGCTGCGCAGCGACGCCGAACGGACCATGAAGCACATGGTGCTGTGGGTGACCGAGCCGTGGGCGTGGGAGGTCTGGCCGCACCTCGGTGACGCCATCCGGACCGGCGAGAACCCGTTCACCAAGCTGCACGGCCGGGAGTTCTTCGACTACCTGCACGCCGAGGCGCCGGACTCGGCCAAGGTGTTCGACCAGGCGATGACCCAGTCCAGCCAGTTGTCGGTGGCCGCGCTCGTCAATGAGATCAGCCTGGCCGAGAACCAGGTGTTCGCCGACATCGGCGGCGGCCAGGGCAGCGTGCTGGCCGCGGTGCTGGAACGGTCCCCCACCGCCCGGGGAGCCCTGCTGGACCTGCCCGAGGTGCTCGACAACGCCGACCAGCGGCTACGACCTGGTGGCGCGCTGGCCGACCGCGTCGAGCTGATGCCGGGGGACAGCAACGCCGAAGTCCCGGTCAAGGCCGACGTCTACCTGTTGAAGAACCTGCTGGAGTGGGACGACGAGAGCACCGTACGGACCCTGCGCAACGTGGCCGCCTCGGCCGCGCCGGGTGCCCGGGTGCTGGTGGTGGAGAACCTGCTGGACGGCAGCCCGGAGATCGGCTTCACCACCGCGATGGACCTGTTGCTGCTGTGCAACGTCGGTGGCCGCAAGCACACCAAAGCGGGGCTGACGGACCTGTGCGAGCGGGCCGGGCTGCGGGTGCTCGACGTGCGTCCGGTGAACGCGTACCTGCACCTGGTCGAGGCCTCGGTGGCATGACACCTCCGGTGTGTCTGCTGTTGCCGGGCCAGGGCGCGCAGCACCCCGGGATGGCGGTGGCGCTCTACGACCGCGAGCCGGAGTTCACTCGGGTGGTCGACGCGTTTTTCGACCTGCTCGGTGCGGAAGGTCGCACGTTGCGCGCGGAATGGTTGAGCGGCAAGGCGTCCGAACTGTTCGACGACGGCACACGCGCTCAGCCGTTGCTGTTCGTCCTCGGCGTGGCCGTCGGCCGAACCCTGTGTCACCACGGGGTTCGGCCGACAGCGCTGCTCGGGCACAGCATCGGGGAGCTGGCCGCGGCCACGTTGGCCGAGGTGTTCGACCTGCCCGGCGCCGCCGAGGTGATCGCCAGCCGGTCCGCGGCACTGGCCGAGGCGCCGGCGGGCGGCATGCTCGCGGTCGCGGCGCGCCCGGAGCAACTGGGCGAGTTCCTCGACGACCTGGTCGTGTTCGGTGGGCAGAACGCGCCGGTACAGACCGTGCTCTCCGGCCCGGAGCACCAGCTAGCAGCGGTTGGTGCCGCGTTGACCCGGGCTGGGATGGCGTGGCGGCGGGTTCCGGCGCGGCAGGCGTTCCACAGCCCGGCCATGTCGGTCGCGGTGGCCCGGCTGACCGCGGCGTTCGGCCGCATTTCCCTTGTGGCGCCGCGGATCCCGATCTGGTCCACGGCCACGGCCGAGGTGGTCACCCCGGACCAGGCCGGGTCGCCCGGGTTCTGGGCCGGTCAGCTGAGTGCGCCGGTGCTGTTCTGGCCCGCGCTGGACGCGCTGCTGGGTACCGGCGACCACGTGCTCGTGGAAACCGGTCCAGGGCAACAACTCTCGACCCTGGCGCGGCGCCATCCGGCGGTACGCGGCGGGGCCAGCAGAGTGGTTCCCCTGCTGGCCAACCGACCCGAGAAGGACTGGTCCACCTGGTGTGCCGCCAGGGATCAGCTCACCGAGCTGGCCAGCTCGGCGGCGAACCACTCGTAGGTGGACCGCACCCCGTCCAGCAGGCCCACCGTGGCCCGCCAGCCCAGCGCGTCGGCGATCCGCGAGCTGTCCAGGCAGCTGTGCCGCAGGTCGCCGGCGCCGTTGGGCACGAACTTCGGCGTGATGGGCCGGCCAACGGCCGCGCCGATCACGCCGACCACATCGAGGATGCTCGTGGGTACCCCGGTGCCCACGTTGAATATCCCACCGTCCGGATAGGACAGTGCGGCCATCAGGGCGCTGGTCACGTCGGCGATGTGGATGAAGTCCCTGGTCTGCTTGCCGTCCCCGTAGACCAGCGGCGCTCGTCCCCGCACCACGTGCCCGCAGGACACCGCGATGACCCCGTTGCTGCTGTCGGGATCCTGGCGCGGGCCGTACACGTTGCTCAGCCGCAGCACGACGTGGCCCGCGCCGGTTCGCCGCCGTGACAACGCCACGTACTGCTCCGCGCAGTACTTGCTGGTGCCGTACGGTGACTCCGGTCGGGCCGGGGTGTCCTCGGTGATCAGGTCGAGCGCGTGCTCGCCGTAGACCGCTCCACCGGTGCTGACGAACACCACCCGCACCCCGACGGCATCCGCCGCGTCCAGCACGTTCACCGTGCCGACCACGTTCGTGCGCGCGTCGAGGGCCGGTTCGAGGACCGAGACGCGGGGGTTGATGTGCCCGGCCAGATGCGCGATCACATCCGGCCGGATCTCGTGCACCAGCCTGCGCACCGGCTCGGTGTCCGTGACGTCGACCGCGTGTACGGGGATGTCGGACCGGCGCAGCCGCTCGGCCAGGTCGGCGCGCCCCGCCGCGCCGTTGTCCAGCACGACGACCTCGGCGTTCGCGGCCCGCAGGGCGTCGATCAGATGCGAACCGATGAAGCCCGCGCCACCGGTGACCAGGACACGCATGAGCTGATCCTCGTTTCTGTTCCAGGGATGGGGGTCATGGCGTGGCGACGATCAGGCTCCACGAACTCGGCGGCGGCGCGAACGCCGGCACCACCGAATTGATCGTGAACCCGGTGGTGACCAGCGCGGTGGCCAGGCTCTGCCAGGACCGCAGCCGGCCGCCGAAGGTCGCGCGCAGGAAGAAGTCCCTGGCGTACGACTGTGGCGTCGCCTCCTGGGGCTCCGGACCGAACCACTCGATCACCAGCAACCGCGAGTCGGGGTCCATCGCCTCGTGCACGTTGCGCAGCAACCGTTCGACGGCGTCGTCGTCCCAGTCGCAGATGACGCTCTTGAGCAGGTAGACCTTGCCGCCGGACGGAACCGACTCCAGGAAGTCGCCCTCGACGAACTCGATCCGCTCGACGAGGTCACTCGGGACCGTGCCGGCGAGTTCCTTACGCGCCAGCTCAACCAGCCGAGGAGCCTCGTACAGCACGCCGGTGGCGTTCGGGGTGCCGGCGAGCACGCCGGCGAGCAACGTGCCCTTGCCGCCACCGATGTCCACGATCCGGCCGGCATCGCTGAAGTCGTACGCGGAGAGCAGCGCGGGCACGGCGATTCCGGTGAACGCGTCCATCACCTCGTCAAAGGCGCTGCCTTCCTCAGTGCTGGTGGCGAAATGCCGGTACGGATGGGTACCAAGCACCTCGGCGGCACTCGTGCCGGCGCGGACCGCGTCGGCGATGTGCTCGTACGTCCGGCTGGTGCCCGGGCCGAGCAGCCACCTGGCGTGCGCGTTCGGTTCGGCGTCGGTCCGCAGTCGTTGACCGCGCTCGGTCAGCGCCAGCCGCTCGCTGCCCTCGGTCACCACCAGGCGGAGATCCTCGCAGGCACCGAGGAACGACCGCAGCATCCGCTCGTCCGCGCCGACGGCGCCGGCCAGGTCCTCGGCCGTCCTCGGCCCGTCGGCGAGCAGGTCGGCGATGGCGAGCTGGGCGAACGCCCGGATCAGCTGGGCGCGGAAGGCACCCTGCAAGTCGTCCCTGAGTTCGTCGGCGACCTCGTCCGACCCGACTGCCGGCTCGGTGGCTGTCATGGGGTTCCCTTTCTTACGGTGATACCAGGGTTTCCGAGAACGGGAAGCAATCCGCGTAACGCGGCAGCCGGTCCCGGGCCTCGGCGAGCGAGGGGGCGGTTCGGTCCCGTTCGGACAGGATGAAGTCGACCCCGGACGGCCAGGGCAGTGCCAGTTCCGGATCGAGCGGGTTGATCGCGTGCTCCAACTCGGACCGGTAGTCGCTGGTGACCAGATAGCACATGACCGTGTCCTCGGACAGCGAGAGGAACGCGTGGCCGACGCCGACCGGGAGGTAGACCGCACGGAACGACTTCGTGTCCAGTTCGACCACGTCGCACGCGCCGAAGGTGGGTGACCCGTGCCGGAGGTCCACCACCACGTCCAAGGCCCGGCCGTGCCCGCAGTGCACGTACTTCGCCTGGCCGGGCGGGGTCGCGGTGTAGTGCAGGCCACGCAGCACATCACGGACCGAGCGGCTGTGGTTGATCTGTGCCACGCGGAACCGGTGGCCGGTCGCGGCGACGAAGGACTCTTCCTGCATCGGGGACACGAACAGGCCGCGGTCGTCCCGGTGGCAGTCCGGCGTGAACTCGAACGCGCCGTCGACTGCCAGTCGTCGGACTCGCATCGACACCATCTCCTTTCGGGTCACAGCAGACTGGGGGGGAGAAGCTGGACAAGCGCCAACCTCGCAGCGGCGACTTGAGAACCGATCGGCTCCGACTCCAGCCGGCCCGCCATGCGGTGTTCGAACCGCATTCGAGGCGTACTCAACGGTTCGGCCGCACGCTGGTCCGAGGCAGCCAACGGAGTGAGGGAGTCGTGGTGTCAGGCACAAGCACAGATGGGAGTCGCCGGGTCGCGATCAGCGGGATCGGCATTGTTGCGCCCGGTGGTGTCGGCACCAAGCAGTTCTGGGACCTGTTGACCAACGGCCGGACCGCGACCCGCTCGATCAGCATGTTCGACGCCAGCCAGTTCCGGTCCAGAGTGGCGGCCGAGTGCGACTTCGACCCGGTGGCCAACGGGCTGTCCCGGCGGGAGATCCGGATGTGGGACCGGACAACGCAGTTCGCCGTGGTCGCTGCGGCCGAGGCGGTGGCCGACAGCGGCGTGCTCGACGTCCTGGTGCCCGAACGGACCGGGGTGATCACCGGCACCGCGTGTGGGATGACGCAGAGCCTTGACTCGGAGTACGCGATCGTCAGCGACGAGGGCAGCGCCTGGCAGGTCGACCAGGCGCACGCCTCGCCGTACCTGTACGACTACTTCCTGCCGTCCTCGATGGCCGCGGAGATCGCCTGGCGCACCGGTGCCGAGGGGCCGGTCGGGATCGTGTCCACGGGGTGCACCTCGGGCATCGACGTGATCACGCACGCTGCCGAGCTGATCGCCGAGGGCAGCGCGGACGTGGTGATCGCCGGCGCCTCGGACGCCGCGATCTCACCGATCACCGTGGCCTGCTTCGACGCGATCAAGGCGACCACGCCGCGCAACGACACCCCGGAGTCCGCGGCGCGGCCGTTCGACCGTACCCGCAACGGGTTCGCACTCGGTGAGGGCGCGGCCATCTTCGTCCTGGAGAGCGTCGACCACGCCCGCCGCCGCGGCGCGCACGTCTACGCCGAGATCGCCGGGCACGCCGCCCGCGCCAACGCGTACAGCATGACCGGGCTACGGCTGGACGGACGGGAACTCGCCGCCGCGATCACCGCCGCGATGAGAGACGCCAGAGTGGGGCCGGCGGACTTGGACTACATCAACGCGCACGGGTCGGGCACCAAGCAGAACGACCTGCACGAGACGGCCGCGTACAAGGCGAGCCTCGGGCACGTGGCATACCAGAAGCCGATCAGCACCATCAAGTCCATGATCGGGCACTCGCTCGGCGCGATCTGTTCGCTGGAGGTCGCCGCGTGCGCGCTGGCCATCGAGCACTCGGTCATCCCGCCGACCGCGAACCTGCATGAGCGGGACCCGCAGTGCGATCTGGACTACGTGCCGTTGGTGGCGCGGGAGCAACAGGTTCGGGTCGCGCTCAACGTCGCGAGCGGGTTCGGCGGCTTCCAGAGCGCGGTTGTGCTCACCAAGCCCGGGGCGGTGGCCCGATGACCGCCCCGGTGGTGACCGGGATCGGTGTCGCTGCTCCCAACGGGATCGGCACGGAGGAGTACTGGGCCGCCGTCCTGCGCGGCGAGAGCGGTATCCGCCGGATCACCCGGTTCGACCCGACCGACTACACCGCCGCGCTGGCCGGCGAGCTGATCGTCGATCCGGCCGGCCGGCTGCCCGGCCGGCTGGTCCCGCAGACCGACCACATGACCCAGGCCGCGTTGGTCGTCGCCGAGCAGGCGCTGGCCGACGCCGAGGTGGTCACCGAGGACCTGCCCGAGTACTCGGCCGGGGTGGTCACCTCGGCCTCCGGCGGCGGGTTCGAGTTCGGCCAGCGCGAGCTGGAAGCGTTGTGGCACAAGGGCGGCAAGTACGTCAGCGCCTACCAGTCGTTCGCCTGGTTCTACCCGGTGAACACCGGCCAGATCTCCATCCGGCACGATCTGCGCGGCCCGAGCGGCGCGGTCGTCAGCGAACAGGCCGGTGGCCTGGACGCGGTCGCCAAGGCCCGCCGCAACCTGGGCGTGGGGGCGCGGCTGATGGTGGCGGGCGGGGTGGACGGCTCGTTGTGCCCGTGGAGCTGGGTGTGCCAGCTGCAGTCCGGCCGGGTGTCCGACCGGTCCGACCCGAAGCGGGCGTACGTGCCGTTCGACGCCGAGGCCAGCGGCTGGTTGCCCGGTGAGGGCGGTGCGCTGCTGGTGCTGGAGTCGCCGGAAGCGGCCGCGGAACGGGACGCCGGGCACAGGTACGGTCAGATCCTCGGCTACGCGGCCACATTCGACCCGCGACCGGGCTCCGACCGGCCGGACGGCCTGCGCCGGTGTATCGAACTGGCCCTGGCCGACGCGCGGGTCGAACCGTCCGAAGTGGACGTGGTGTTCGCGGACGCGGCCGGGGTACCGGCGGCCGACCGCAGGGAGGCCGAGGTGCTCGCCGAGGTGTTCGGCGCCAGGCAGGTGCCGGTGACCGCGCCCAAGACGATGACCGGCCGACTGCTCGGCGGCGGTGCCGCGCTGGACCTGGCGACCGCGCTGCTGGCCATGCGCGACTCGGTCATCCCCCCGACCGTCCACATCGATCAGTTCGACCACGCGTCCCTGATCGACCTGGTTCGTACCACCCCACGAGAACAACCGCTGCGCACCGCGCTGGTGGTGGCCCGCGGCTTCCCCGGGTTCAACTCGGCGATGGTGCTGCGCAGGCCGGCATGACAAGAGGAAAGGAACCAGCTGATGTCCGCTCCACTGTCCCTCGACGACCTGGTGATCCTGCTGAAGGAGTGCGCGGGTGAGGACGAGACCGTCGACCTGACCGGCGACATCCTGGACACCGAGTTCGAGGACCTCGGCTACGACTCGCTCGCGCTGTTCAACACGGTCGGCCGGATCGAACGTGACTACGAGGTGCAACTGCCCGACGGCGTGGTCGGCGAGGTGACTACCCCGCGGGCCTTGCTCGGCCTCGTCAACGAGGCCATCGGCCAGCCCGCCTGACCCTGTTCGCCCGTATCCGAGGAGAAGGTCCGGATGTGCGGAATCGTCGGCTGGGTCGACTTCGCTCGTGATCTGACGAACGAGGTGGCCACGCTCAACGCCATGACCGCCACGATGGCCTGTCGTGGCCCCGACGACAGCGGAACCCACCGCGAGCGGCACGCGCTGCTCGGCCACCGCCGGCTGGCCGTGATCGACCTGGCCGGCGGGCACCAGCCGATGACCGCCGAGGCCGGCGGTCACCAGGTCGCCCTGACCTTCAGCGGGGAGGTCTACAACTACGTCGAACTGCGCGCGGAACTGCGCGCGAGCGGGTACCGGTTCCGTACCCACAGCGACACCGAGGTGGTGCTGGCGGCGTACCTGCGGTGGGGCGCCGACTTCGCCACCCGGCTAAACGGGATGTACGCGTTGGGGCTGTGGGACGGGCGGACCGAGACCCTGCTGCTGGTCCGCGACCGGATGGGCGTCAAGCCGCTGTACTACTTCCGGACACCGCACGGCGTGCTGTTCGGCTCGGAACCCAAGGCGATCCTGGCCAACCCGATGGTGCCCAGGCGGGTGGACGCCGCAGGGCTCTGCGAGGTCCTCGACATGGTCAAGACCCCGGGCGCCGCGGTCTTCTCCGGCATGGCGGAGGTGATCCCCGGACAGATGGTCCGGTTCGACCGCAACGGTTCGCGCTCGTGGCGGTACTGGAGGTTGACCGCCGAGCCGCACACCGAGGACTGGCCGACCACGGTGTCCACCGTGCGGGAACTCCTGCGCGACACCGTCACCCGGCAACTGGTCGCCGACGTCGAGATCTGCACGCTGCTGTCCGGCGGCCTCGACTCCTCCGTGGTCACCGCGCTCAGCGCCGCGGCACTGGCCGAGCAGGGGACCGGACCGGTGCGCTCCTTCTCGGTGGATTTCACCAGCGCGGCAACGGGATTCGAGCCGGACGCGGTCCGCGCCCAGCAGGACGCCCCGTTCGCCCGCGAACTCGCCGCCCACGTCGGCGCACGGCACAACGAGGTGCTGCTGGACAGCGCCGACCTGGCCGCCCCCGACACCCGCGCGGCGGTACTGCGCGCCACCGATACGCCTCCCGCGTACTGGGGGGACATGTGGCCGTCGCTGTACCTGTTGTTCCGCGCGGTCAGGCAGCACTCGACGGTGGCCCTGTCCGGGGAGGCGGCCGACGAGTTGTTCGGCGGCTACCGCTGGTTCCACAACCCCCGGGCGGTGGGCGCGTCGACGTTCCCGTGGCTGACCCCGGGATCCGAGCGCTACTTCGGTGGGCTCTCCCTGCTCGACCCCGGGCTGATCGGCAAGCTCGACATCCCCGGTTACCGCGCCGAGCGCTATCAGGAGGCGGTCGCCGAGGTGCCGGTGCTGGCCGGGGAATCCTTGCCGGAACGCAGGATGCGGGAGATCAGCTACCTGAACCTCACCCGGTTCGTGCAGACCCTGTTGGACCGCAAGGACCGGATGAGCATGGCCAACGGTCTGGAGGTACGCGTGCCGTTCTGCGACCACCGGTTGGTGCAGTACGTGTTCAACGTGCCGTGGCAGATGAAGAACCGCGGCGGAGTCAAGGGACTGCTCCGGGCGGCGGCGGAAAGCCTTGTTCCACAGTCGGTTCTGGACCGGAAGAAGACGCCGTACCCCGCGACCCAGGACCCCGGTTACGCGACCGCCCTGCGCTCCGCGCTCGCGGCCATCCTGGACGACCTGAACGCGCCGGTTCGACCGTTGCTGAACCTGGCGCGTGCCGAGCAGGCGGTGCGCAGGGACAGCGGCCGGGTCAGTCTGCCGTACGACCGAGGCGGGTTGGAGTTGGCCATCTGGCTCAACGACTGGCTCGCCGGCTACGACCTCGCGCTGGATCTGTGAGCACGTGGACACCGGAGGATCCCAACACCGCCCCCAGATCGCCGTGCTCGGCGGCAGCGGTTTCGTGGGCGTGCCGGTGTGTGCCGCGCTGCACGAGGCCGGCTGCGAGGTCGTCTCGGTGGCCAGGCGGGCGAACCCGGCGGTGCGTTCGGTCGTAGCGGACCTGGTGACGCTGTCCGCGGGCGATCTGGCCGACGTGTTGCGTACCGCGCTTTCCCGGCCGGATCGGCCGTACGTGGTGGTCAACGCGGCCGGTGCGGTGTGGCAGGCGACCGAGGCGCAGATGGTCCGTACCAACGAGGTTCTGGTGCAGACGCTCTGCGCGGCGATGGCCACCCTGCCCGGCCGAGGCCGGTTGATCCAACTCGGCACCGTGTACGAGTACGGCGTCATCCCGTACGGCACATCGGCCACGGAGGACACTCCGGCGCGGCCGGTGTCGCCGTACGGCAGGACCAAACTGCGGGCGACCACGGCCGCGTTGACCGCGGCCGGCACCGGCGCGCTGGACGCGACCGTGTTGCGGGTCGCCAATGTGATCGGCCACGACGCCCCGCCCGGGAGCCTGTTGAGCAACGTGGCCGCTCAGCTCAGACAGGCGCTCGATCTCGGCACCGCCGCGGAGATCCAGGTGACGCCGCGAGATGCCTGCCGGGATTTCGTGGACGCCCAGGACGTGGCCGACGCGGTGCTCCGCGCCGCGGCGGCGCCGGCCGCACTGGTCAACGCGCTCGTGATCAACGTGGGCGGTGGCGCGGCGATCCCGGTGCGTGCGCTGGTCCGCGCGCTGGCCGAGGTGGCGGGCGTGCCCACCCGGATCGTGGAGTCGGAGGCACGCGACCACATCCGTGGGTCGGGGCTGCGCTGGCAGCAGGTGGACATCCGGCGGGCGGCCCGCCTGCTGGGCTGGCAGCCACGCCGGCCGGTGCGCGGCCGGATGGCCGCACTGTGGAGCAGGACTCCGTCCCCGGCATGGGCAACGCTGGACGGTTCTTCGAGCGGCCAGCGGGAAAGTCAACATGACGACGGCCGGATGCCAGGTCGCTGGAGGCGAGCATGACCGATTCACGTGAGCCGATTCTTGAGTTGGTGCGGAAGTACCACCAGAGCATGGACGCGCCCGCCAAGTTCGTGCCCGGGGTCACCCGGATTCAGTCGTCCGGTGCGTACCTGGACGAGAGCGACCGGGTGGCGCTGGTCGAGGCCGCACTGGACATGCGGATCGCCGCGGGCGTGCTGTCCCGGCGGTTCGAGCGGCGCTTCGCCGGGCTGCTCGGCGTACGCAAGGCACACATGACCAACTCCGGCTCCTCGGCGAACCTGCTCGCGTTGTCCGCGTTGACCTCGCCGCTGCTGGAGGAGCTCCGGCTGCGGCCAGGGGACGAGGTGATCACCGTGGCCACCGGGTTCCCCACGACGGTGAACCCGATCATCCAGAACGGACTGGTGCCGGTCTTCGTGGACGTCGAACTCGGCACCTACAACACCACCATCGACCGGATAGCCGCCGCCATCGGGCCACGCACCAAGGCGATCATGATGGCGCACACCCTCGGCAACCCGTTCCCGGCCAAGGAAGTGGCCGAACTGGCCGAGCAGCACGGCCTGTTCCTCATCGAGGACAACTGCGACGCGGTCGGCTCGACCTACCGGGGACGCAACACCGGAACGTTCGGTGACCTGTGCACGGTCAGCTTCTATCCCGCGCACCACATCACCACCGGTGAGGGCGGTTGTGTGCTGACCTCGAACCTGGTTCTCGCCCGGATCGTGGAGTCGATGCGTGACTGGGGCCGGGACTGCTGGTGCGAACCCGGTGAGGACAACCGGTGCTTGAAGCGGTTCAACCACCAGCTGGGCTCGCTGCCCCAGGGCTACGACCACAAGTACATCTTCTCGCACCTGGGCTACAACCTGAAGAGTTCGGACCTGCAGGCCTCGCTCGCGTTGAGCCAGTTGGACAAGCTGCCGGAATTCGGGGCCGTGCGGCGGCGCAACTGGCAGCGGCTGCACGACGGGCTGGCCGACGTGCCGTACCTGCTGCTGCCCTCGGCCACGCCGGACAGCGACCCGAGCTGGTTCGGGTTCATCATCACCATCGACCCCAAGGCGCCGTTCCTCCGCCGGGATCTGGTCGGCTTCCTGGAGTCCCGGGCGATCGGCACGCGGGTGCTGTTCGGTGGCAACCTCGTGCGGCACCCGGCGTACGCGGAGAGCACGTACCGGATCTGCGGTGAGCTGAAGAACAGCGACCTCATCACCGAGCAGACGTTCTGGGTCGGGGTCTACCCGGCGTTGACCTTCGAGATGCTCGACTACGTCGTCGAGTCGATCCGCACCTTCGTCGCCGCCAACAAGTGAGGACGACCGTGACCGTACCGACACGGATGCTCGGCGGGTTGGCCAGTTCCGCGGTCGGGCTGGGCTGTCTGCCACTGACCGGTGGCTACGGCCAGGTCGCCGCCGAGGAGGCGGTGGCCGCCATCCGGACCGCGCTCGACCTCGGTGTGAGGTTGGTCGACACCGCCGACTTCTACGGTGGCGGCGAGGTCGAACGGATCGTCGGCACCGCGATCCGCGGCCGGCGTGCCGAGGCCACGGTGGCCACCCGAGGCGGGGCCGTCACGCGGGGCAGCGCCCGGCCGACCGAGTACGACGGCCGCCCCGAGTTCCTGCGCCAGGCATGTGCGGCTTCGCTGCGGCGGCTCGGCACCGACTACATCGACCTGTACCTGTTGGCCCGGCCCGATCCCGCGGTCCCGATCGAGGACAGCGTGGGTGGGCTGGGCGAACTCGTCGACGCCGGCATGGTCCGGCACATCGGGCTCAGCGAGGTGTCCGAGGACGCGCTGCGCCGGGCCGCGACCGTGCGACCGCTCGCCGTCGTGGAAAGCGAGTACTCGCTGTGGTTCCGGGACGTGGAGCGCCGGATCCTGCCCACTCTGCGGGAGTTGGGCGTCGGGCTGCTCGCGCACAGCCCACTCGGCCGAGGGTTCCTCACCGGCGGGCTCACCCTCGGGCCGACCGACTACCGCCGCCGGCAGCCCCGGTTCAGCCCGGAGAACCTCGCCGCCGAGGCGAGCCCGCTGGCCGAACTCACCGAACTCGCCGACGCACACGGCGTACGGCCCGCCCAGTTGGCGCTCGCGTGGCTGCTGACCCGGGACGAGGCCGTGGTACCGATACCGGGTACCCGCGACCGCGGCCACCTCGCCGAGAACGCGGTCGCCGCCCGGCTGGACCTGCCGGCCAGCACCGTGGCCCGGCTCACCGCGTTGTGGCACACCGCTCAGTCCGAACAGGACGGTAACCAAGGGGGACATCACCCGTCATGAAAGCGTTGGTCCTGTCCGGTGGGCTCGGCACCCGGCTGCGCCCGCTGACCCACTCGATGCCCAAACAGCTCGTGCCGGTGGGCAACAAGCCGGTGCTGGTGCGCGGCCTGGAGAAGATCCGCGAGGCCGGCATCCGCGAGGTCGGCATGATCGTCGGCGACACCGGCCCGGAGATCGAACGGGTGATCGGCGACGGCTCCCGGTTCGGCCTGCGGATCCACTACATCCCGCAGGAGGCGCCGATGGGCCTGGCGCACTGCGTCATGATCGCGCGGGACTTCCTCGGCCAGGACGACTTCCTGATGTACCTCGGCGACAACGTGCTCAGCGATGGGCTCGGCGGCACGCTGGCCGAGTTCCACGAGCACCGGCCCGCGGTGCAGCTGCTGGTCAAGCAGGTCACCAATCCCAGCGACTTCGGCATCGCCGAGCTGACCGACACCGGCGAGGTGTACCGGCTGGAGGAGAAGCCGCGGCGCCCGCGCGGCGACCTCGCGGTGATGGGGGTCTACCTGTTCACGCCCGCGGTGCACGAAGCGGTTCGGAGCATCAAACCCAGTGCCCGCAACGAATGGGAGATAACCGACGCCATCCGGTTGATGATGGAGCAGGGCCAGCCGGTCCGCGCCCGGGTCTACACCGGGTTCTGGAAGGACACCGGGCAGCTCGACGAGTTGTTGGAGTGCAACCGGATGGTGCTGCGCACGGAATGTCCCAGCGCCGTCCTCGGCAGCGTCGACGCGGCCAGCACCCTGATCGGCCCTGTGCTCGTCGAGCCCGGCGCGAGCGTGGTGCGCTCGCACGTGGTCGGGCCGACCATCATCGGCCCGGACGCGGTGGTGTGCGACAGCGAGGTCGGGCCGTACACCGCGCTGGGGTCGGGCACCTGCCTGCGCAACTCCGGCATCGAGAACTCCATTGTGCTCGAGGGCGCCTCGCTGTCCGACGTCACCGGCGTCGAGGGCTCGCTGATCGGGCGGGAGGCACAGATCTCGCGTGCGACACCCGGTCGCCGGTTCATCCTCGGCGACCACGCCACCGTCCAGGTCGGCGCCTGATACCCAGACAGGAGATCCCATGCGAGTGCTCATCGCCACGTCCTCGTGGCCCGCGCACTACTTCCCGATGGTGCCCGTCGGCTGGGCGCTGCGGGCCGCTGGCCACGAGGTCCGGGTGTTGTGCGCGCCCCGCATGACCACCGTGGTGGAGAACTCCGGGCTGTCGCCGGTTCCTTTGCTGGACAACGGGGACCCGCTGTTCTGGTCCCGGGTCTTCCACCAGAAGCGGGTGCTGGCGGGCACCGCGGAGGACAACGGCCTGCCACTGCTGCACCCGCTGACCGGCCAGCCGATGGCCCGGCCGGACGAGTTCGACTTCGCCGCGTACCAGCGGGGGAACCAGAAGGAGCAGGGCGCGCTGTGGTGGGAGACCACCCAGCAGATCGGCGCTTTCGTCGACGCCTGGAAACCACAACTGGTGATCCACGACATGATGTGCGAGGACGGTCCGGTGTGCGCCATCGTCGCCGGCGCGCCCGCCGTGCTCGCGTTGTGGGGACTGGTCGGCACGCACGAACCGAACCCGACGCTGGACCTGGTGCCCGCGTACTCCAACCTGTTCTTCGACGTCATCGGAGTCCGTGAGCGGGGCCGGCAGTTCATCTCCACGGTGCTGGACCCGTGCCCGAAGAGCCTCGCGCCGCCGACCGAGGCGGACCGGCTCACCGTGCGGTTCGTGCCGTACAACGGGCCGGGCGCGGCGCCGGCCTGGGCGGTGCAGCCGCCGCCGCGCCGCCGGGTCGCGCTCACCTGGGGCAGCACCAGCGGGCGGCACGGGCCGAAGGCCTTCATCCTGCCGGAGATCCTGGCCAGCCTAGCCGACCTGGACGCCGAGATCGCCGTGGTGATCCGCCCGGCGGACGTGGCCATGCTCGGCAACCGCCTGCCTCGCAACGCCACTGTGCTGCCGCAGTGCCCGTTGGCCGAACTGCTGCCCAGCTGCGACGCGATCGTGCACCACGGCGGGGCCGGTGTGGTGATGACTTCCCTTGCCTGTGGCACACCGCAGTTGACGGTGGCGTACGAGGAGGAACAACGCGCCAACGGCGACCGGGTCGCGGCCGGTGGCGCGGGCCGGAGCATCCGCGCCGCGGGGGTGGACGGCGACACGATCCGCGCCGAGTTGGACCGGCTGCTGGCGGACACCGACGCGCGTGCCGCGGCGCTGCGGCTACGGGACGAGATCGCGGCCAACCCGAGTCCCGCGCAACTGGTCGGTGAGCTGGAGCGGCTCGCCGAACAGGGGGCGCCGCCCGCTGTCATCGACTGGGACCGGGCTCGGGAGATCGAGCGCCGGCTGGCCCGGGCGAAGTCCTGAATGTGCCGTTCGGGACGTCCAGTGTCCCGAACGGCACATTCAGGGCACGACTCGCGCCGGCGAGCGGGTTGAGTGGTCACCAGCGAAACACGGTCAAGGTTCGTCAGGCGAGCCAGTAGCCCACGGTGACAAGCGGCCGGGCTGTCAGCCCGGCCGCTTTCGGCTGTCAGCCCACCAGCTTCTCCAGGTCGTCCACCAGCTGTGCCGGTGTCGGCCGGTCCAGTGCCTCGGCGCGCAGCCGCTCGGCCGCCTCGGCGTACCGCGGTGCGGTCAGCAGTGCGGTCACCTGGTCGCGGATCAGCTCTGCGGTCGCCTCGGTGCCGTCCTGCTGGAAGCCACCGCCGCCGGCCACCGCGCGCCGGCCCTGCATGGCCTGTTCGGCCTCGAACGTCAGGGCGAGCTGCGGCACCCCGGCCAGCACCGCCGTCATCGTGGTGCCGGCGCCGCCGTGGTGCACTACCGCCGCGCAGCTCGGCAATATCAGCCGCAGCGGGCAGCCGACCAGCACCCGCACCCCGGACGGGAGTTCGTCGCCGAGCCGTTCCAGATCGGCAGGGGTCGCCGCGAGCACCACCTCAGCGTCTACTTTGGACAGTGCGTCCAGGATGGTCGGCAGCAGGTACGAGTGCTGGCCATAGACCCGGGAAAGCGCTGTGCTCCACGAAACGAGCACCCGTGGCCTGCCGTCAGCGGGCTTCGCACGGACCCAGTCCGGGGCGTGGCCGACGCCGTTGTACGGCACGTACCGCACCGGAAACCGCTCAGCCGTGGTCATCGGCGGTGCGCCTGCCGGGCACGGGTCGATCACGCGCGTGATCATGTCCGCGGTCATCTCCGGCAGGCCGTAGCGTGGGAAGGAGTCGCTGTGGTCGCCGGTCACGATGCCCAACCCTGGCTCGGTTTCGTGGGTGCCGACGAACCCCCACAGGTTGCAGACCGCCGGCACCCCGGTCAGTGCGGCGGCCAACACGCCCTCCACGTTCTGCGGGTCGTGCAGGATCAGGTCCGGTCGCCAGGCGCGGGCGTGTGCGACCACGTTGTCGCAGCTGACCCGCATCCGGTCCAGGTTCGCCTCCCGGTGCGCGGCGCGGTAACCGGCCAGGTCGAAGTTCGCCAGGCGCCGCAGCGGCTCGCAGGTCAGCGGGTGCAGGATCGAGCCCGGCTGGTACGGCCCGCCCGCCGCCAGCGCCCGCTGGTAGCGGGCCAACCGGCTGGCGAAGGTCATCTCCAGGCCGTCCATGATCGGCACCGGGGTCAGCCCAGCGCGGGCGATGGTGTCGGTCTGCGACTCGGCGCAGGTGATGCGCACGTCGTGCCCGGCGGCCTGCAACGCCCAGCCGATCGGCACCAGGGAGAAGTAGTGGGTCGGCCAGGCCGACGTGGTGAACAGCACGCGCATACCGTGCTCCGCCTCGCTTCCTGAAGTCGGGAACCAGTGGCTCACCCCGCCCGGCCGGCGTGAGTCGTGTCGCGGTCCGTTCGGGACACTGGATGATGCTGTTGGTTGATTCGAGGTGGGGCGTGGGTTGGCTCTCCCGATCGCTGGGTTCGGCTCGGCGCCGCGCGGCGTGTTCAGTGTCGGAGGAGGAGTCAGGGTGGTGGGGTGAATGTCGGTTGCCCGTCGAGGATGGCGACTGTCCATTCGCCGGCGTGGATCATGCGGTGGTGGAGTCGGCACAGGAGTACGAGGTTGTGGAGCGCGGTCTTGCCCAGTCTCGACCACGCGCGGACGTGGTGCGCGTCGCACCACCGGACCGGTCGCCCGCATCCTGGGAAGGCGCATCCGCCGTCGCGGTGCTCCAGTGCTCGTCGTATCGCCGTGGGTACCGTGTAGAGGCCCGGCCGACATCCAGGGGCACGGATCGGGTGCCCAGCACCATCGGGATGATCTTCGCGTCGCACGCCAGCCGCCGCGACGGCTCGCTGTCCAACTCCGACAACGGAATGGTCACTGTGACGTGTGCCCGATCGGCCTTGCCGTGTAGGAACTCCGCGAACGCGTCCCCGTTGCGCTCGGCCAGATCGCGCGGATCCTTTGCGGATCGGGGCTTGGCCAGCACATCCAACGCCGAGGTCAGCACCTGCCCCGCCTCTGGATCGATCTTCCCCCGGAACGACACCGACCCATCCGCCCGGGTACTGACATACAGCTCTCGCCGATGTTCCTTGGGTTCGACCGGTTGCGGTCCATCGGGGTCGATCCGGGCGGCCAGTTCACGCCCCAACGGCTCCATCGCCTTGGCATCCAAGGACTTCGCCGCCTGGGCCAACACGATCTCGGCGTCGGCGGGTAGTCCGTTGGGGAGTTCACGCCCCAGTCGGCGCATCATCTCGTACTGCTCCGGCGCCACCTCGACCTCAGTGGCCACCCGCAGCTTCGCGTGCTCGATCCGCGCTGCCGCCTCCCTACGAGAGATGCCTTGCACGTGATGCAGCAGCTCCCGCAGCGAGGGGTAGCCCACCTCGGTGTGCAGGCCCTGATCCTCGGCTTCCCGTACCACTCGGAGCAGTTCGGCGTAGGCGTGCCGGAATGCTCGATCCCGCTGGGCGAGGGCATCGACCAGTTCCGTACCAGTCAACCGCCACGCGGTCTCAACGGAACTTTCCATGCCCTCATTCTACCACCGAAAATCCTCAAAACCCTTACGCACCAACACAAATCACCATCCGAGTGAAGATCGAAAACGTCTCCCAGCCCCCGCCCAGCCGCCGGCAGGCCACCAGACCCAAACATCCCCGGACCCGTCCAAAGCCGCTTGAAACCGACCTACCCCACCAACGAGACCGAACCACCACAGTCCCGGCCGAGGCACCCCAACGCGACAAGGAACCACCACAGCAACGACCACATGCACCCCACGACACCAGATGATCACCAAGCTCAACCACAGCGCGATCAATTAATCAACAGTGTCACTGGATGTCTCAAACGGCACCTTCGTGACATCGCGGTCTCGCCACGAGGTCCTCGACCACCTGCGCCGGGCTGGGCATGGCGGCGATCTCCTCGCGCAGCGCGGCGGCGTTGTGCTGGTATCGCGGTTCGTCCAGCAGCAGACTGACCGCGTCACGGATCCCGGTCGTACCAACCTCGTACCCGACGTGCCATACACCGGACCCGGCCCGGGTGATCCGCTCGGCGGTCAGCTGCTGCTCGGCCGTGAACGGCAACGCGAGCTGGGGCACGCCCGCCCAGGCCGCCGTCATCCCGCTGCCGGCGCCGCCGTGGTACACGATCGCCTCGCAGTACGGCAGCAACAGGCGCAGCGGCAAGTCACTCAGCACGTGTACGTTGCCCGGCAACGGACCCAGTCGGTCGCGGCCGGCCGATCCGCACACGACCACCACCTCGACCGGCAGCGGGGCCAGCGCGCGCAGGATGTCCGGTACCAGGAAGGAACCCGGACCCAGCAACAGGTCCAGCGAGTTGCCCCACGCCACGCAGATCCGGGGCCGGCCGCCGCGCGGCGGGAGTTCGGGCACGGTGCCGGACCCGTTGTACGGCACGCACCGCACCGGCAGGGTGGGCAGCGCCGTGCCGCTGCCGATGACCGGCGGGCACGGGTCGATGATCCGTTCGATCAGCTCCGGCCCCATCGGGGGCACGCCGTGGCGGGCGAAGCTGTCGGTGTGGTCGCGGGGCACCAGCTGCGTACCGACCCGTTCCTCCAGTGGACCGACCGGACCCCACAGGTGGCACCAGGCAGGGATCCCCAGCACCTGGCCGACCAGCACGCCCGTCATGTTCAACGGGTCGTGCACCACCAGGTCCGGCCGCCAGTCGCGGGCAAAGGCGACAGTGGTGTCCAGGCCGGCCCGTAGCCGCGCCACGTTCGCGTCGCGGTGCTCGGCCTTGTACCGGGCCCAGTCGAACTCGGTCAGGTCACGCATGGGCTGCCCGGTCACCGGGTGCAGCACACCGCCGGACAACAGGGCCTGGCCCTGCCGCGCCTGGAAGTACTGGTGCAGCCGGCCGAGGTACATCGGGTCGTGACCGTCCTCGATGGGCACCGCGGCCAGCCCGGCCCGGCCGACCAGGGCCACCTCGCAAGGCGGGCACGCGACCACGACCTCGTGACCGGCCGCGCGCAGCGCCCAAGCCGTTGGTACCAAAGGAAAGTAGTGTGCCGAATAGCGGGTCACGGTGAACAGCACGCGCATGGTCAACCGCCCATCTGTTCGCCGGTCTCGGCGAGCTTTTCCAGTACGGGCACGACATCGGCCGGGCTCGGCAGCGCGGCGTTCGCCCTCGCCATCTCGGCGGCAGCCGCGGCGAGTTCGGGGGTGTCGAGCAACTGGTCGACCGCGGCCCGGATCGTCCCGGGCGCGGCGTGCGCGCCCGGCAGGGCCACTCCCACACCCGCGTCGGCGATCCGCTGTGCTGATCGCAGCTCCATCGGTCCGAACGCCACCACCAGCTGCGGCAGCCCGGCGGCTGCCGCCGTCAGCGCCGCACCCGCGCCGCCGTGGTGGACCACGGCCGTGCAGTGCGGCAGCAGCAGTCGTAGTGGGTACTGGGGGAGTACCTGGACGTTCGCCGGCAACCGGCCCAGCAGTTCGGCCTCCTCCGCGCCGATCGCGAGCACGACGTCCACGCCGCGGGCGGCCAACGCGTCAACCAGAGCGGGCACCAGGAACGACCCCGGGCCGTTGATCCGCCGGATCGCCGACCCCCACACCACGGCGACCCTGGCCCGCCCGATCTCGGTGGGCCAGGGTGGCGGGTCGGCCAACGCGCCGGGCCCGTTGTAGGGGACGTAGCGCACCGGCATGCGCGGCGCCGCTGTCGGCGGCGCGATGGGTGGTGGTGTCGGGTCGAGCACGAACCGAATAGCGGGCTCGTCGGCCGCCATGCCGATCAGTTCACGGACCGGCGCCGGCACATCCGCGGCCAGGCTGTCCAGCCCGGGTGTGGTCTCCGACGTACCGGTCAGGCCCCACAGGTGACAGGCCGAGGGAACCCCGCTCAGTTGTGCCGCGACAACGGCCTCCGCGGCCACCAGATCGTGCAGCACGAGGTCCGGCCGCCATGATTTCGCCAGGTCGAGCACGTCCCGAGTCCGCGCCTCGCCCACCCTGGCCAGCTCCTGCTGCCGGCGGGCGGCGAACTCGGCGTGGTCGAAGGCATCCAGATCCGCCAGCTCGGCCCCGGTCTCCGGGTTGAGCGGCGGCAGTTGTCCGGTGCGCAGGCCCTGCCGGGCGAGGCTGTACGCCAGCCAGCGCGCGTCGGTCACCGGGTCCACGTCCGGGCCGCACGGAACGGGTGTCAGGCCCGCCCGCTCGATCGTGGCCGCCTGCGCGGGGCCCGCGCATACGCGCAGTTCATGGCCCGCCGCCTGCAACGCCCAACCCAGCGGGATGAGCGGGAAGTAGTGCGTCGGGTAGTCCGAGACGCAGCACAGGACACGCATCGCGAACTTCCCGTCAGCTGACCGGCGTGGCGGCCAGGTCGGCCAGTTCGGTGACCAGTTCGACCGGGCTGGGCTGTGCCATGGCCTCCGCGCGCAGTTGCCGGGCGGAGTCGCGGTGCACCGTCTCGGTCAGCAGTGCGGCCAGCGCCGCGGTCACGTCCTCCTGTTGGCAGTACGGCCCGTACAGCCAGCGGGCGGCGCCGGTGGGCACCAGCCGTTTGGCGCAGATCGTGTGCTCTGGCGAGTACGTCACCATCAGCTGCGGCACGCCGGCCGCGACCGCGGTCATCGTGGAGCCGTGGCCGCCGTGATGCACAACGACCTCGCAGTGCTCCAGCAGCATGTTCAGCGGGCACTGTTCGAGCACTCGCACCGAGTCCGGCAGCGTGCCGAGGCGGGCCCGGCTCTGCGCATCCACCGTGACCACCACGTCCACATCCAGTTTGGCTGCGGCCAGGGCCAACATCCGGACCGGGAACGCGGTCCAGCCGTGCAGTTTGACCATTGTGGAGCTCCACACGATCGCGATCCGCGGCCGGCGCCGGGACCGCGACCACGTCAGCAGCTCGGCGGGCAGGCCACCCGACCCGTTGTACGGGACCGGCCGCAACGGGTGGCGTACCGCGTCGGTCGGCGGCGCCATGCTCGGTGGGCACAGGTCGATGACGTGCTCGATCAGGCCGGCACCAGGGTCGGCGATGCCGTGCCGTTGGTACGCCGGGCTGAACTGGGACGGCACGATCTGCGCGCCCCACTCGGTCTCCGCAGTGCCGGTCGGGCCGGTCAGGTGCATCACCGCGGGCACCCCGGTCACCCGGGCCGCGACCACCGCGTCCAGTTGCAGGCTGTCGTGCACGATCAGGTCCGGCCGCCATGAGCGGGCGAAGTCGACCATCGCGTCGATGCGCTGCTCGGTCTTGGGTGGCTCGGATGCCAGCATGCGCTGGGCGAGCGCGGAGAAGTCGTAGTCCTCGATCCGGTCGAGTTCCGCGCCGGTCTCCGGGTCCATCGGGGGCAGCCAGGTGCCGGCGGGCACATTGCCGTCCAGCGTCTGCCAGAGGAAGTAGAACCTGGTCAGCAGGAAGATATCGATATCGGTGAGCACCGGCACCGGAGTCAGGCCCGCACCGGTGATCCGTTCGGACTGGCCCGGCGCGCAGACCACCCGCAGTTCGTGCCCGGCGGCCTGGACCGCCCAGCCGAGCGGCACCATCGGGAAATAGTGCGCGGTGATGTCCGAAACGGTGAACATGACTCGCATTCGGGCTACCTTCCTGCTCGGACGGGCACAGCGCCCATCGTGACCACGGCGGCTACACAGCCGATCGAGCCGTGGCCGAGGCGAGGTCGACAAGTGGGGCCACCAGTTCGGTAGGCGCGGGCCGGTCCTCGTTCGCCGCGGCCAGTTCGGCGGCGTACCGGGCGTGGCTCGTACCAGTGAGCACCCGGCGCGCGGCCGCGGCGATGTCCTCGACCGTGGACGTCGAGCCACGCAGCCACTCGGCCGTCCCGGCATTCGCCAACCGGGTGCCGTTCATGACGTGTTCGTCGGAGACCGCGACCACCAACTGCGGTACGCCGGCGGCCAGCGCGGCCATACTGCACCCGGCGCCGCCGTTGTGGACCAGCAACTCGCAGCTGGGCAGCAGCAGGCGCAACGGCACGTACTCGACACTCCGCACGTTCTTCGGCAACCGCGGCAGCCCGGCCGTTTCCGCGGCGGTCATGGTGAGTACGATCTCGACGTCGAATTCGGCGAGCGCGTCGATGATTCGTGGCACGAAGAACGAGCCCGGTCCGAAGATCCGGGTCACTGAGGTGCCCCACACCACGCAGACCCGTGAGCGTTCGGGCGGATCCAGCAACCAGTCGGGCAACGCGCCGGGGCCGTTGTAGCTCAGGTTGCGGATCGGCAGCCGGGTTTCCGCGATGGCCGGTTCCATCGGGCCTGGTGACGGGTCGATGACATGGGTCACCCGCGATCCCTTGCCCTGTAACCCGAATCCGGCGAACGTGTGGTCAACCTGTTCCGGCAGGACCCGCATGCTCCAGTCGGTCTCCAGCGTTCCGGCCAGTCCCCACAGGTGCAGCACGGCCGGACAGCCGGCCGCGGCCGCGACCAGCCGACCGTCCACATTGGGCAGATCGTGTACCACGAGGTCGGGCCGCCAGTCGTGCGCGAACTCGGTCATCAGGGCCTGCCGCCGGACCCGCCACGCGGGGATGCAGCGCTCGATCGCGGGCCAGTCGAACCGGCCGAGGTCGGTCATCTCCCGGCCGGTGATCGGGTGGATCGGCGGCAGGCCCGGCACGACCTCGTGGCCGGACACGGCGCGCAGGAAATTGCCGACCCGTGCGTTGAACAACCCGTTGCCCTCCGCCAACGGCACCGAGGCCAGGCCCGACTTCGCCACCGTCGGCTGCAACGCGCTGCCGCACAGCACGAGCACCTCGTGCCCGGCCGCGCGCAGCGCCCACGCCAGCGGAACCATCGGCATGTAGTGGCCGGACCAGTCGGTCGTGGCGAACAGCACGCGCATGTCAGCGGCTCGCCGTGCTGAGCGGCGCCAGCAGCTTGTCCACCACGGTGTTGGGCAGCGGCTGGGCCAGCATCTCGGTGCGGACCCGGTCAGCGGCGGCGCGGAACGCCGGGTCACCGAGCAGGTCGGTGACGTCCCGGCGCAGGCCGGCCGGAGTGATCTCGTCCGCGGGTACGCACCGGACCGCACCGGTCGGCACGAAACTGTTGGCGTAGAAGCGGTTGTCCGGTAGCTGCGGGATCAACAGCTGGGGGACGCCGAGCAGGCCGGCGGTCAGCGCGGATCCCATGCCGCCGTGGTGGATCAGCAGCGAACAGGTGGACAGCAGCATCGGCAACGGGAACGTGCCGACCGCGCGGACCCGGTCCGGCAGCTGGATGCCGGCCAGTTGGTCCGGCGGCATCGCGATGACCAGTTCGGCGTCCAGCTCCGCAAGCATGTCCACCAGGCTGGTGATGACCTGGCGGTATATCGCGAACTGCTCGCCCATCTGTCCGTTGACCGTCATGCCGAAGGTGAGGCAGATCCGGGGCTGGGGCGGCGGTTCACACAGCCACCGAGGGATTTCGCCGTGCACGCCGTAGGGCACGTACCGCACCGGGTGCAGTTCGTCGGTGGTGGGAAGTCGCAGGCTCGGCGGGGCCGGGTCGATGGTCACCCAGTCGCTGTCCGCCGGCCGGGGTGCGCCGACACGGTCGAACAAACTCCAGAACTCGGCCGGCATCCGCTCGGCGAGTGGCCGGCCGCGCTTGAGGATGTCCGCGCCCCACAGGAACCGGATCGACCGCACGCCGAGCTTGGCGGCGACCACCGCACCCGCGAACGTGCCGGTGTCCCACACCACCACGTCCGGCCGCCACTGCTCGGCCAGTGCCAGCAGATCCTCGGTCATGGCTTCGGCGACGTCGCAGAAGATGAGCTTTCCGTCGAACGGACGTCCCTGCGCCGCGGCCCGCTGCACGGCCCGCTCCACAACCACCTCGGTGGGCAGGTCCGGGCCGACCGGATGCACGGGCAGACCGGTGCGGGCGACCGCATCCACCAGTCCCGGCGGGGCGGCGAACCGCACCTGGTGCCCAGCGGCGAACGCCGCCCGGCCGAACGGCGCCATCGAGTGGTGGTGCGTGGTGGTCACCGAGGTCGCCAGCAGGACCCGTTGGGAGTTCGCCATTCCTCACACCGCCCACAGGCTGTGCAGCGAGCACATCATGCTGCGCGCCTGGACGTTGAGGTACCGGCTGTGCCGGACCAGGGTGCCCATCTGGCCCAGCGTCATCCAGATGTAGTTCTCCGGTACGGCCACGGGTACCTCATCGCCGACCTCGAACACCTGGTACCGGTTGCTCGCGTGGTAGAACCGACCGCCCTCTTCGGACAGTACGACGTCGTAGCGCAGCGCGCTCTTCGGCAGGGTGTCGAGCAGGTCGAGGAACGCCGGCTGCTGGGCCTTCGGCAGGTCACGGTAGTTGCCGGGGCAGCATTGCACGGTCGGACCGATCTCGACCGAGTCCAGGTAGCCGGGCTCCATTCTCGCCTGCAGCAACACGTGTGGCACGCCGTTGATCCGTTTGGTGATCACCGCGATCACCCCCTGCTCGCTCGGCGCCATGAGCGGCTGGGTCCACTGGGTCACCTCGCGGTTGGAGGCCAGGACGCGGGCGCCGAACACATCGAAGTACTTGCCGTCGGGGTGCGTGATCCGGTCGTCGGAGATCTCCCAGCCGGTGGTGTCGCGCAGCGGGATCAGCTCCGCCGTCAAGGAGTAGCGGGCCTTCAACTCGGTCAGCCAGGAGAGGATCTCGACCGTGTCGTGCACCGCCGTCGCGTCGGTGGAGTCCACGTCGAGTGTCGCGGCCAGCGCGCGTTCCCACTCGCCGCCGGGTGCCGTCTTCGCATCGGTCGCGAACGGGATGCACGACAACACCGTCCGCGTGTCCATGTTGAGGACGTTGTCCTCGGTCATCAGCTCAAGCAGCTGGCCGATGGTCAGCCAGCAGAAACCCTCCTCCAGCGGGAGGTCCTCGGTGACCTCGACGACGATGTTGCGGTTGCGCTTCTGGTAGAACCACGACCCCTGCTCGGACTGCAGCACGTCCACCAGCACACGGCCCTGCCGGGGCTGGACGAAGTACTCCAGGTACGTGATCGCGTTCCCCCGGTGCACCCTCGTGTAGTTGCTGCGGGTGGCCTGCACGGTGGGGGAGAGCTGGACCACGTTCACGTTGCCCGGTTCCATCTTGGCCGACATCAGGCAGTGCAGCACCCCGTCGAACTCCTTGACCAAGATGCCGAGGATGCCGATCTCCGGCTGGTGCAGGATCGGCTGGCGCCACTCGGGTACCGGGCCGAAGTCGGTCCGCACCCGCAGCCCCTCGACGGTGAAGAAGCGCGAGCTGGCGTGCCCGATGTTGCCGGTGACCGGGTCGATCGACCAGTCCCGCAGGTCGTGCAGGGGGATCGGCTCGGTCCGGAAGTCGTTGACATGACTGCGTTGCGCGAACCACTGCCGGAACTGCGCGGTCGTCATGAACCGGCCGGCCGGTTCGGCGGCCGAGGCGGCGAACCGCAGCGCCTGGCCGGTGCGGCCACCGTGCCGAGGTACCGCGCCAACGTCGAGGGTGGAACTCATGGTGATCCTCCAGGAGAAGGCAGCTGTGGCATATCGTCGCGCCGGGAACTCGAACCCGGGTCAACGGCAGCCGGAGGGCACCGCGGCGGCCAGCGCCTCCAGTTCGGGCACGATCTCGCCGGGCAGCGGCGCGGCCAGGTTCTCCTCCGCCGCCGCGCGGGCCGCGACGCGGTACCGGTTGTCCGCCAACAGACGCGTGCACTCGACGGCGATCCGTTCCGGCGTGCCCACCGCTGCCGGCAGGTGGTGGCCGGCCTCCAACCGGTGCACGTGCTCGGCGTTGGCGAACTGGTCCGCGGCCTGCGGGATGACCAGTTGCGGCACGCCGTTCAGCATCGCGACGAAGGTGGTGCCCGCGCCGCCGTGGTGCACGACCGCGGCACACCGCGGCACCACAAGGGAAAGCGGCAGCCACGACACCACACGTACCTGGTCGGGTGCCTGTGGCCAATCCGCGGCGAGGTCATCCGCCAGTGCCACCACGACCTCGACGCCGGTGTCGGCCAATGCCTTCGCGGTGGCCTGCAGCATCGGCTCGAACCGGCTGCGGCCGTATCGCGGCAGGTTGTTGCCGAAGGTCAGGCAGATCCGTGGCCGGTCCGGCCGGGGCGCGGGCAGGCCGGGGTCGACCGCCCTGCCGTTGTAGGGCACATACCTGATTCGCCGGACCCGGGGAGCGTGATCCCGTCTCGGGTCCGGGGCCCACACGTCCACCGCGAGGTCGGGGGAGGGGAGCCGCGACAGGCCCAGCTCGGCCAACTCCGGCGCCAGCTCGGCGCCGGCCGCCGGGCGGAACTCGGGCAGCCCGCCGAAGCCCCAGCCGTGCTCGACCCAGGGCAGCCCGAGCCGGGCGGCGGCCATACCGGCCGCGTAGTCGGTCGGCTCGGTGATCACCAGGTCGGGTCGCAGCACCCGGCAGATGTCCAGAGTGGACTCGAGGACCATGGCCGCGTACCGGCCCCATGCTCGGCCCGCGGCCTCGGTACGTCCGGCCGGGTCCTTCGGGTGGCTCAGCTGTGCGCCGGACCGGTCGCGCAGCATGAAGGACGGTACCTCGATCTCGGGCAGCCAGCCGACCGGCAGCAGACCGGCCTCCTCGATGGGCCCGTGAAAGTTCCGCGTGGCACTGACCATGACCTCGTGTCCCGCGGCCTGCAGGGCGTAGGCCAGCGGCACCATCGGAAACAGGTGTCCGTGCAGTGGAGAAGTCGAGAACAGGACTCGCATGTGCGCCATCCTCGCGGCGGCGACTCGGCGCCCGGCTCAAGGCTGGCTCGATCGGACGCGTGGTTCATCGAGGGTTTCTCAAGCCCGGAGCCCTGTACCGGGCCATAACCTCCGTGCTGTCCGCCACTGGAGGGACCGTCATGACCACATCACGAGGCGCGCCACTGAACCTGCACCTGCGCAGGAAGGGCCCGGAACCGGCGCCTGAGCTGCTCGCCCTGCGGGAGAGCGAGAAACCGATTCCGGTCCGGATGCCGTGGGGGCCGCCGGGCTGGCTAGTCACCCGGTACGCCGACGTCCGGGCCGTGCTCGCCGACGCGGCCACGTTCGGCAACGACGCGACCACCGACTCCGTCCACAAAGGACAGGCGCACTTCGAGTCGGGCCTGCCTTTGCTGAACCAGGACGCGCCCGACCACACCCGCGCCCGACGGTTCCTCACCCCCAGCTTCACGGTCCGCAAGATGCGTCGGCTGGAACCGAGGATCCAGACCATCGTCACCGAGCACCTGGACGCGATCGAGGCCGCGGGCAGCCCCGCCGATCTGGTCGCCGACTTCGCACTGCCGGTGCCAACCCTGGTGATCTGCGAGCTGCTCGGCGTACCCGCTGCGGACCGTACCGACATCGAGGGCTACAGCCGGATCCGCGCCGACCTGGCGTTGCCCGTCGGCAAGCGGACCGCGGCGGCCGAGGCCACTTTGGCTCGGCTCGGCCGGATCGTCGCCGACCGGCGGCGCTCGCCGGGCCCCGGCGTGATAGGCGAGCTCGTCAGCAAGCACGGCCACGAACTCGACGACGAGGAACTGGTCGCTCTCGCCGACGTCCTGCTGTTCGCCGGCCACACCACCACCTCGAACATGCTCGCCCTGGGGACCATCGCGCTGTTGCAGCGCCCCGAACAGGTCGAGCTGGTCCGGAACCAGCAACGGCTGAGCTATCCGGCGGTGGAGGAGCTGATCCGGTACCTGTCCATCGTGCCGACCACCGTGCCGAGAATCGTCCGAGTGGACACCGAGGTCGGCGGCCAACCGATCCGCCGCGGTGAGGTTGTGCTCTGCTCGTTGCCCGCCGCCAACCGGGACGGCACCCTCGGCGGGGACATCGACCACCTCGACCTCAACCGCGGCGTCACCGCGCACGTCGGCTTCGGGTTTGGAGTGCACCACTGCGTCGGTGCCCCGCTGGCCCGCGTGCAGCTGCGGATGGCGTTCCCCGCGTTGTTCCAGCGGTTCCCCAGGTTGCACATCACGAAACCGTTGGCGCAGTTGCCGTTCCTGGGCAACTCGTTCGTGTCCGGGATCTCCGCGCTGCCGGTGGGGTGGTAGGTCATGGTCGCACCGATCAGGGTCGGCGTGCTGGGCTGCGCCAACATCGCCTGGCGTCGTACGCTTCCCGCCTTCGCGGAGTCCAGCACCGCGACCGTGGTCGCCGCGGCGAGCCGGGATCCGCACAAGGCGGAACGGTTCGCGGTCCGGTTCGGCTGCGCTCCCGTTGTCGGCTATTCGGCGTTGCTGGAGCGCGAGGACGTCGACGCGGTGTATCTGCCGTTGCCCACCGGGCTGCACGCGCGCTGGGCCGCCGATGCGTTGCGGGCGGGCAAGCACGTGCTGGCCGAGAAGCCGTTGGCGACCACCGCGAGCGAAGCGACCGAGCTGATCAGCTTGGCCGAACAGCGGGACCTGGTGCTGATGGAGAACCGCATGTTCTCCTATCACACCCAGCACGAGGAAGTGCGCAAGCTGGTCGCGAACGGCGAACTCGGCGAACTGCGCACGCTGCACGCGACCATGACGATTCCGCCGCTGCCGGAGGACGATCCCCGGTACCGAGCGGAGCTTGGCGGCGGTGCGCTGCTCGACGTCGGGTTCTACCCGTTGCACGCCGCGCTGTTGCTGTTGACCGAACCGCTTGAGGTGCTCGGCGCGGACCTGCACCGGCATCCCGAGCGAGGCGTGGACGTGCGCGGTGCGGTGCTGCTGCGCGACGCCAATGGTGTCACCGCCCACCTGACGTTCGGTATCGAGCACAGCTACCGCGCGGCGTACGAACTGAGCGGCAGCCAGGCGAGACTGGTGCTGGAACGCGCGTTCACGCCGCCGCCGTCGTGGCAGCCGGTGCTGCGGATCGAGGCCCAGGACCGGAGCGAGTGCCGTACGCTCCCCGCCAGCCCGCAGTTCCTTAACAGTGTCAACGCCTTTACTGCGGCCGTACTGGACAGGACGCGACCGCGGGACCACCTCCGGACGACGTTGCGTGGGCTGGAGCTGATGGATACCGTGCGGGCTTACGACCACAAAGGACGGTCATAGGACCGTGACGTACCGGCGGGCGGGGGCCGAGATCCGGTGAGAGGAAGTCATGACTGTAGCGGGAGATGACGCACGGGTGCTCGTGGTCGGCGCCGGCCCGGTGGGCCTGACCGCCGCGCACGAGTTGGCCAGGCGGGGCATCGCGGTCAGACTGGTCGACCGCGCGCCCGGCCCGGCGACGACCAGCCGGGCCACCGCCACGCACGCCCGGACACTCGAGATATACGAGCAGATGGGTCTGCTGGCGGACCTGCTGCCACGCGGCCAGCGGGCCGAGAACTTCAGCATCCACATGCGTGGTCGCGTGCTGATCCGGTTCGGCACCGACTACTCCGCGCTGCCCACCCGGTTTCCGTTCACCTTGCAGGTGGACCAGGTGATCACCGAGGAGGTGCTGCGCGAACGGGTCCGTCGGCTCGGCGTGGACATCGAGTGGGGTGTGACCCTGGAGTCGTTGCGGCAGCAGGGAAACCGGGTGTACCCCGCGTTGCGGCACAGCGACGGGCGGGAGGAGACGGCACAGGCCGGTTGGCTGGTCGGCGCGGACGGCGCGCACAGCACCGTGCGCAGCCGGCTCGGCCTGCGCCTGGTGGGTGACTCGCTGGAGACCTGGCTGGTCGCCGATGCCATCGTCGACGCGGACCTGCCCCGGGACAGCCTGCACTGGGTACACACCGGCACCGGCACGGTCCTGCTGGTTCCGTTCCCCGAGGAGGGGAAGTGGCGGCTGCTGGACACCGAGGACACCGGCTCGGCCGAGGACCCGGACGCGGTGGCGCGCCGGTTCAGCGAGAAGATCGGCCGGGCCCTGCGCCGGCCCGTGCACGTGCACCGGCCGAGCTGGCTGTCGGTGTTCACCATCCAGCAGCGGATGATCCAGCAGATGCGGGTCGGCCGCTGTTTCGTGGCCGGCGACGCCGCGCACGTGCACAGCCCCGCGTCCGGGCAGGGGATGAACACCGGCATCCAGGACGCGTACAACCTGGCATGGAAGCTGGCGGACGTGATCCACGGCAACGCGGCCGAGGAGCTGCTGGACACCTACGGCGAGGAGCGCGTCCCCATCGGCGAGACGTTGTTGCACAGCACGAAGACCGCGACCGCGCTGATCGCCCTGCGCAACGCGGCGGCCCCGGTCGTGATGCCGCTCGGGCTGGGCATCGTCGACGCGATCAAGCCGCTGAAGCGCAAGATCGAACAGAAGATGATGCGGACGATGTCCGGGCTGGCCCTGAACTATCGGGAGAGCTCGCTCAGCCTGCGCGCTCCCGAGGTCCCGGGCGGTTTCGCCCCGGGCGACCGGATCAGCTGTGGCGACGGCACCGTGCGCGACCACCTCGGCTGGCAACGGCTGGTTTCCGAGTTGACCGAACCCGGATGGCTGGTGCTGCTGTTCGCCGAGACCGCACGGGACGTCGCCGAGGAGGTCAATCTTCGGTTCCGCGGTGTCACCGCCCACGTGGTCGGATCGTCGGAGTTGGTGGACCCGACGGGGCGGGTGCGTGCGGACTTCACGGCTTCGGAGGATTCCTTCGCGGTGATCCGCCCGGACGGCTACCTGGCCGCTCGGGGCACCCTCGGCGACCTGCCGGCGGTGTTGAGACGGCTGCACCTGTTGCCCGTCCCCATGCCAGCCGACGCCGTGACCGCGGAGGAAATCCGTTGATGCGCATCATCGACCTGAGTACCCCTGTCGACGCCAACAAGTGGGAGCCGAACCCGATCATCCACGAGGTGATGTCCGCGGCCGAAGGCGCCCGGCACATGGCCGACGGGATGAAGGCCAACCACGGCATCGACTTCGACCCGGCCAACCTGCCCGGCGGCGAGTTGCTGTCCCTGGACACGATCACCCTGACCACGCACACCGGAACCCACGTCGACGCACCGTCGCACTACGGTTCCTCCGCGAAATATGGCCGGATGCGGCACATCGACGAACTGCCGTTGGAGTGGTTCATCGGCGCCGGGGTCGTACTGGACATCAGTGACGCGCCGACCGGCAGCGTGGGTGCGGACGTCCTTGAGGCGGAGTTCAGCCGAATCGGTTACCGCCCGGGCGAAGCCGACATCGTGATGCTGCGTACCGGTGCCGACGTACGTGCGGGAACCCCGTCGTATTTCACCGACTTCGTCGGCCTGGACCGGTCGGCGACCGCGCTGTTGCTGAACCTGGGCGTACGGGTCATCGGGACGGACGCGTTCAGCCTGGACGCCCCGTTCGGCCACATGCTCCGCCGCTATCAGGAGAGCGGCGACCAGTCGGTGCTGTGGCCGGCACATTTCCTTGGCCGGGAACGGGAGTACTGCCAGATCGAACGGCTGGCCAACCTGTCGGCCCTGCCGTCGACCGGCTTCATCGTGTCCTGCCTGCCAGTGCGGATCGTCGGGGCGGGCGCCGGCTGGGCCCGCGCCGTGGCGATCATGGACGAACCTCTTGCCCCCGTAGCGAAAGGAGAGACGACATGACCCAGCAGCTAGCCATAACCGGTGTGGTCTCCGCTGATGTCTATCAGGAGGTGGTGCACTTCTACGCGCGGCACATGCATCTCCTCGACGCAGGCGCGGCGGCGGAGTGGGCCGCCACGTTCGTCGACGACTGCTTGATGGACCTGCCGAACCTGGAACCGGTGCACGGCCGTACCGCGCTGGCGGAGATGATGGCGAAGTCGATCGCGCAGCTGCGTGCCGGCGGCGAGCAGCGTAGGCACTGGCACGGGATGATCACGGTTGACGAGATGCCGGGGGGTGAGCTCGCTGTTCGTTGCTACGCGCTGGTGTTCTCCACGCTGTTCGGTGGGGAGCCGCGGTTGCACCGGACCTGTGTGTGCCATGACGTGTTGGTGCGGGAGGGCGGCACGCTGAAGGTGCGGTCGCGCCGGGTGACTCGGGATGACCTGAACACGGATTTGAGCTGACCAGGACGGCCTGAACGCATCGTTCGGGGGGTCCTTGTCGCGTAAGGGTTCCACGGCCAGGACTTTGGTGGTTGGTCTTGTTGGTGGGGTGGTTGGGTTTCAGGATGGCTTTGGACGGGTCCGAGGGTTGGTTGGGTTTGGTGGCCTGCCGGCGGTTTTGTGGGGCTTGGGAGACGTTTTTGATCTTCACTCGAGTGGGGTGCTTTGTTGGCACATAAGGGTTTCGTGTGGTTCTCGGTGGTAAATGGGGCTATGAAAAGTTCCCTCGATACCGTGTGGCGGTTGAGTGATGCGGAGCTGGAGGACGAGCTGAGGCAGGCCGAAGCCGGGTATCGGCGGGAGTATGCGCGGATGCTGCGAGCGGTGGAGGAGGCGGCTGATCGAGGGTTGCCGGCGTGGCGGAAGTGTTCGTCCATGCGGGACTATCTGCATCAGTTGTTGGGGATCTCCCGTCGGGAAGCCAATGCGCGTGTCGCGCACGCCGGGTTGGGTAAGGCTGTTGAGGCTGAGGTGGCGCCGGAGCAGTACGAGATGATCCGTAAGCTGGCTCGCGAGCTGCCCGGTGGGTTGCCGGTGGAGGCCGAGGAAATCTTGGTGACGGCGGCGGAGTCGTTGGATACCAAGGCATTGAACCGCTGGGCCGGGAGCTGGCCGCGCGTCTCGACCCTGATGGCCGCGAACCCCGGGAGCCGGAGCAGCCGCGTCGTGAGTTGTACGTCAGCCCGAGGGCGAATGGGTCGTTGGCGTTTCGGGGCGTGTTGGATGCCGAGAGCGGGCAGATCCTCACCTCAGCGCTGGATACCCTCGCCAAGCCGGACTCCAAGGACGATCCGCGCTCGACCGCTGAGCGGAATGGCGACGCCTTCGCCGATCTCCTTGCTGGCCACGCCGGCCAGCCGCACGTCACGGTGACGGTTCCGTTGGCGGAACTGGAAAACCGGCTCGGCACCCCGGTTTCGGAGCGGGCACGGCGGCTGGCGTGCGACGCGAAGATCGTCCCCATGGTGCTGGGCACCCGCTCCGAACCCCTGGACGTGGGTCGCTCCTCCTACGTTGTGCCACAAGCGATGCGCCGGGCACTGGAATACCGGGATGGAGGCTGTGCCTTCCCTGGTTGTGGTCGGCTGCCCCGGCAGTGTCACGCCCACCACGTGCGGCACGTGCGCCATGAGGCGCGTGATTTCCGAACGGAGGTGAAAGACCTCCGACGCCAGATTGTCACAGCAATATGGTGAAGCTGAGGGCAGCCTGATTCGCGGGAATGGGCGGGTTGAGGTGGCAAGCGGCCCTGACAAAGTCGAGTCGTGCCAGTACTGCCAGATGGTGCGGGCTCGATGAGCGAGACGAGAAGGTATACGAGAGGAACCAGTGTCAGAGGCCTCGTTATGTGGAACCAACTCGAACCTGGCGGATCAGGGTTGGTATTGCGGTGCGCGCGAACCAGGCCGGGTGTAGCGTCCGCCCGAAACAGAAGGATCGGGCAGCCGGTGAGGAAAGTCTGTGGCGTACTCACCGGGGCCGCCGGGGTAAAGCTGGGTGCCTCACTCGTCGATCGGAATCACGTGAACATGGGAACCATCACGGCTCTCCAGTCAACGATCACCACCAGTGGTCGCGGGAGGGATAGGTGCATTGTCCACTGACGGGTTCGTGGTGGGGCGGAGCCGCTGTAGTACTCCGAGGACGGGAAAGCCGTCCACATGGGGAAGAGCGGCAGCGGATCGAGCAGGAGAGTTGAGGTAATGCCAGAAGAGTCTTCACCGCTGAATATCGGTGATCTGCTGTCGCTGTCGTTCGCGGCCGTGCGGCGGGTACTGGGAATGCAAACGAAACTGCACCGTTGGGCGGCGGCCGATCCCGGCCGCCGCTGTGATGATCTGTACAACCTCGTGGCCGACCCTGCGTTCCTCGTCACGGCGTGGGAACGGGTGTCGGGGAACACCGGGGCGCGCAGCGCCGGAATCGATCGGCGAACCGTCCGGTCGATCTCCGAGTCGACGGGGTGTCGTCGGGTTATTGGAGGGAATCCGTGCCGATCTGAAGGCGCGGACGTTCCGTCCGCTTCCAGTCCGGGAACGACACATCCCCAAACCTGGCGGGAAGACCCGTCGGCTGGGGATACCGACCGTGACCGATCGGGTCGTTCAGGCCTCGCTGAAACTGGTGCTGGAGCCGATCTTCGAGACCGGGTTCCAGTCCTCCAGCTACGGGTTCCGGCCCCGGCGCCGGGCCCAGGACGCCATCGAGGAGATCCGCAAACACGCTCGTGAGGGCTACGAGTGGGTCTTCGAGGGCGACATCGCCGCGTGTTTCGACGAGATCGACCACACCGCCCTGCTCGGGCTGGTGCGGCGACGGGTCAAGGACAAGCGGATCCTGGAGTTGATCAAGGCGTTCCCGCACGCCGGAATCCTCAGCGAGGACGGTACCGACCGGGATACCCAGTCCGGGACCCCGCAGGGCGGTATTCTGTCGCCGCTGCTGGCCAACATCGCACTCTCCGAGTTGGACGACTATTTTCATCAGCTCTGGGAGAACCACAAGAACGCCACCAATCGGATGCGGCACCGCCGACGCGGTGGCGCGACGTTCCGATTGACCCGGTACGCCGACTTATGTTGAACTCCACATAAGTCCGCTTATGTGGAGTGTCGGGTTATGCCTGCTGTTGTTGAGTCTGGCCTGGTAGACGGCTAGGGCATCCGGGCGTCAGTCGGCATAACAAGCCCTATGAGCCTCGATCCTGACCCGGAGGAGCATCACGCTCCAGGTTGGGAGAGGATCATGGACGAGGCTTACCGCACTGAGGGCGGCCCGTTAGGCCCCCTACGAGGACGCGTTGCGCGCGCAGCTGACAGCGACCGGATACACGGACTCATCCGTCACCGATGTCGTGCGGGCGATGGGCCGACTGAGCAGGTGGCTGCGGGTAACCGGCCGAGCCGCGGCGGACCTGACGCCAACGGTCGTGGACGAGTTCGTGGCACTGCGACGGGAACACAGCACCAGCGAGATGGTGGCCCGCCGAGGAGTAGGGCCACTGCTGCGTTTTCTGCGTGGTGCCGGAGCCGCACCGGGCCGCGGCGAGGTGTACTGCTCCGATCAGGTAGCCGCCCTGCTCGTCCGGTATCGGGGGTGGTTGGTGGATGAGCGTGGGTTGGCCAGCGAGTCGGTGCGCTGTTACTGCGGTCAGGCCAAGAAGTTCCTTGTGTGGCTGCCCGCTCCGCTGGACGCCGCGCTGGCAGGCTTGGACTCTGCCACGGTCACCGCGTTCATCGTCGACCGCACCACTGCGGCAGAGAGCGTGTGGTCGGCCAAAGCACTGGTGACAGCGTTGCGGTCACTGCTGCGATTTCTGCACGTGGAAGGCATGATCACGGGCCCGCTGACCGGCGCGGTCCCCGCGGTGGCGGGCTGGCGGTTGGCCGGACTGCCCCGCGGCCTGCACCGAGACCAGGTCGCGGCTGTGCTCGGCGGCCCGAACACCGCCACCCCGGCAGGATTGCGCGACCACGCGATCTTGACCGTGCTGGCTCGGCTCGGACTGCGCGGTGCGGAGGCAGCCGCGCTCGGCCTGACCGACGTCGACTGGCACTCAGGGGAGATCATCGTGCGCGGCAAGGGATCCACCGTCGAGCGGATCCCGCTGCCGGTCGAGGTCGGCACCGCGTTGGCCGCGTATCTGACCAAGGGGCGGCCGCCGTGTTCGTGTTCGGCGTTGTTCGTCACCGCCCGCGCCCCTTATCACGCACTGTCGGGAACCGCGGTCCGCGCGGTCATGGGGCGGGCCTGCCAGCGAGCCGGCTTGCCCCGGCTGGGTGCGCACCGCCTGCGGCACACCCTGGCCACCGAGGTGCTGCGAGCTGGCGCCGGGCTGGCCGAGGTCGGGCAGCTGCTGCGACACCGCAACCAGTTGTCCACCACCGTCTACGCCAAGGTCGACCACACCGCACTGAGCGCATTGGCACGTCCCTGGCCGCTTCCCGCGTCGGTGGGGAATCCCTCATGACCACGCTGCGAGAACACGCCGAACAGTACCTCGCCATGCGCCGCGCCCTGGGGTTCAAGCTCACCAGTTGGGGCCCGAAACTGATGAGCTTCATCGGCTACCTCGAATCACGCGACCACACCGTCATCACCACCGACGACGCCATCGCCTGGGCGACATCGACACCCCAAGGCAGCACCGACCGAGTGCACTGGGTCCGCCGCCTGGACGTGGTACGGATCTTCGCCCGGCATCTGAAAACCCTCGAACCCGCAACGGAGATTCCACCCGAGGACGTCCTGTCACGCCGCTACCGGCGGGTCACCCCCTATCTCTACTCGCCCCACGAGATCGTCGCCCTGCTGCTGGCCGCCGGCAGACTCAGTCCGTCGTTACGGGCGGCGACCTGGCAGACCGCGCTGGGTCTGCTGGCGGTGACCGGCATGCGCGTGAGCGAGGCATGCCGATTGGACCACCGCGATGTCGACCTGCGCCGCGGGGTACTCACAGTGCGGGACTCGAAGTTCGGCAAGTCCCGCGACCTGCCGATACACGCCTCGACCAGAGCCACGCTGGCTGGTTACGCGCTCGTGCGTGATCGGCTCGGCCCCACGCCGTCCAGCCCGGCTTTCTTCATTTCCACTCGGGGCACGCGCGCGTCTGGACGCGGCCAACATGTCCCGGACCTTCACCCAGGTGCGCGACGCCGCCGGCATCGCCCCGGTCCCGGGCCAACGCCGCCAGAGGATCCATGACCTGCGGCACACGTTCACCGTCGCGACCTTGCTGGACTGGTATCGGGCCGGCGTCGACGTCCAGGTTCGTTTGCCGCTGCTGTCCCTGGCCGCCGCTCGGCTGGAAGACGCCTTCACTGCGGAGAGCGAGGCCCAGCCGTGACCGCACACACCGACACCAGCGACCTCGCGCCGCTGCTGCAAAGTTTCTTCACCGACAAGCTGATGCGGCAACGTCAAGCCAGCCCGAACACCATCACGACCTACCGTGACGCGTTCACGCTGTTGCTCGGCTTCGCCAGCATCCGCACCCGCCGACAGCCAGCCCGACTGGGTCTGGGAGATCTGGACGCCCCGATGATCGGGGCGTTTCTGGGGCACCTGGAGACCGATCGGGGCAACACCATCGCGACTCGCAACGCGCGTCTGGCCGCGATCCACTCCTTCTTCCGCCACGCGTTACCCCGAGCACCCGAGCACGCCGCGCTGATCCAACGTGTGCTGGCCATCCCGCCCAAACGCCGCGACCGCGCCATCGTCAGCTACCGGTAGTTTGTTGACGGCGGCTGGTGGTTGCGGTATGCCCTGAGGTGCAGGGATTTTACGAGCGTTCTCGGGGTGTGCGCCATGACCGCACGTCGTCCGTGTCCACCGGCACCGGGGCCGTTGGAAGGCTACGCGGCCCGTTTCGATGATCTGTTCGGCACGCTTGCCCAGCGGCGAGGTTTTCGGGAGTATCTGACCGGGCTGTTGGCCCCGCGTGACCGGAACAAGACGTTGACGTGCCTGGCCGGGGCCGAGCCGATAAGCGGTGCACAGCACCCCGCAGTGCAGCGATTGCAGTTCTTCCTGTCAGAGTCCACGTGGGACTCCGAACGGATCAACGCCCGACGCCTGGAGCTGTTGCTGGCCGATCCGGCCACCGCGCCACATGCCGGCGGTGTACTGGCGATCGACGACTCCGGGGACCGCAAAGACGGGAAAACGACCGCGCATGTGGGCAGCCAGTGGCTGGGCCGCTACGGCAAGACCGACCGTGGGATCGTCACCGTGACCACGCTGTGGGCTGATGAGAACCTGTACTACCCGCTGCACGCGGTGCCCTACACCCCAGCCTCCTACTTCCCCAAGGGCAAGAACGACCCGGAGTTTCGTACCAAGCTACAGATCGGTGCCAGCCTGGCCCGTGACGCACATGCGGCCGGGGTGGCCTTCCGCGCGGTGGTGGCCGATGCCGCCCACGGCGATCAGGACGCCTTCCGCGGTGACCTGTCGATCGCGGGGTTGCCGTTCGCGATGGCGCTCAAGCCGAAGCAGGGAACCTGGGCCTACGGCGACCAGGCCCACACGCCGGTGGATGCCGCCCGCGCGCTGGCCGGCACCAGCCCCGAGGAGCCCGGTGACTGGGTCAAGGTCACCCGCGTGTTCCGTGACGGGCATACCCAGACCTGGTGGGCCGCCGAGGCCCAGCTGGGCTGGTGGGGACCGGACGGCACGACACGGCTGGTCGTTGCCACCACAGACCCGGGCACCCTGCCGGACAAGGCCACCTGGTATCTGGCCACGAATCTGCCCCGCCCCGGCGGACCCCGTGAACACGACAGTCCTTACCAGGCAGCGGATCTGGCCGAGATCGTCCGGCTCTACGGCATCCGCCACTGGATCGAGCAGAGCTACAAGCAGATCAAGGACGAACTCGGGTGGGCCGATTTCCAGGTTCGTTCCGATACCGCGATCCGCCGCCACCAATGCTTGGTCAACTGTGCGTTCTCCTTCTGCTGGAACACCTGGTTCGGTGATCCGGCACCGGCGGCACCGGATCCTGTGTCGCGGCAGCCAGTCCCGGCCGCGCGAGGGGACCGGCGAGAGAGGGGGCTCTGCCACACAGTCCACTGCGGACAGAGTGACACCGCGACCGTCCTGGCCGCGCGCCCTTCGACGAGTCCGTGGATGGCTGGCCCCCTGGAGGTTGCTTCAGCGCTACTGGCGAGCGTGGTCAACCAGGCCCCCGCCCGTGGAGTTACAGGCATTGATCGACGCCGTCGCGAAGGGACAGACGCTGAACCTCTACCTCCCGCCTTAACAAACTACCGCTACAGAGGTTGAATGGTCAGCATTACGGAGGTGCTGGGTCGAGCTCCAGCCCGGTGTGAGCGAGGAAGGCGTCGATCAACTCGGGCCGGTACTGGATCCGCTTGAGCCGGTTCTTCACCACCGCGACCAGCTCATCGACACCGTGCACGATGAGATTTCCCAAGCCACGCTTGACATGCGACCACACATGCTCGGCCGGATTGAGGTCCGGAGCGTAGGCGGGCAGCCGGATCACGTGCAGCCAGTCCCGCGCCGCAACCAACTCCCGCATCGCCGCGCTGACGTGCGTGTTCAGATTGTCCCAGATCAACACGATCGGGCCGCCGAGTCGCTGGTGCGCGGCGTCGAGCAGGGCGGCGTAGTCGGTCTCGGCGAAGCTGCGCCGTTCACCCTTGCGACCGCGGTGGGTCCGGGTGCGGTAGATCAACCGGCCGCGCTGGCCGGGCCGCACGCACACCAACCCGGCAACCGAGACCCGGCCCGATCCCTTGCCCGACACAGCCACCGTCGGGGTCTGGCCCCGCCGTGCCCACGTGCGGGCCTTCGGCGGACGCAGGGTCTGACCGGCCTCGTCCTCGAAACACAGCCACGCGTCGCGCTCCGGCGCTACCGTTTTCCCTCCGGCCACGTCTCCTTCCGCCAGGTGGCGATCGCGTCCTCGTCGCGCTCAACGGCGCGATGCGCCGGGGCCTGCGGTGAGAGCCCCATGCGGTGCAACAGATACGACACCCCGCGCAGGGTGTAGCGGGTGTGGAACATCCGCGCGATCAGGTCCGCCACCCGCGCCAGCGTCCAGCGCTGATCCTCGCCGAAGCCGTGCGCTGCGGGGCCCTGCTCCAGCGCTTGGGCCAACCGATCCAGGCGTTGCTGGTCCAGCCGACAGTCCGATCCGCCCGGCCCTTTCGTGGCCAGCGCCGCCCGGCCACCGGCACGCCAACGGCGGCGCCACACGTACACCGCGTTAGTCGACACCCGCAGCCGCCGAGCGATCTCAGCGACCGGCACGTCCAGGGCGAACCACTCGGCCGCCTGTAACCGGACCGCCTCTCGTGTGGCCCTGCCCCGCTCGGACAGGCCTCCTCCGTCCGCGTACCTCATCACCCCGGCATAGACCCGACCACGGTCACCGTCGTGGAGGACACGCCGTGAACAGCATGATCAACCCTGGCCATTCAAGATCTGTAACGCCGCGTCAAGCCACTGGGCGACCTTCTTGAAGTCGCTCCCACTCTGATTTCAGCCGACCCAGGTGCGTAGCGCTTCTTCAAGGCCGGTCGGGTCATCCGCCTTGCCAGCCCACGCGAGGTAGCCGTCCGGGCGCGCGAGCACCGCCGTGTGCTCCCACGGTTCGCTCGGCACCGCCGTGACGACGTCGAGGTGTTTCCCGGCGGTGAGCTTTCGTAACGCGTCCGTGGCTGTTAGCTGCAACAGCAGCGGACGGCCGCTGCGCAGAAGCTCGGCCGCGAGGCAGGTCCTCGCGTCGGTGGTGATCTTGCGCGCCGGCAGGAACCGGCCGACCAGGTGGTCCTTCGTGGACAGGTCGTACCGGATGTCGCAGCCGCTGATCAACCCGACCAGATGCCGGTTCACCTCGGGCCGGCACAGCAGCTGCCCGAAAAGCTCGCGCAACGCGTCGTTGGCCGGTGCGGGGTGCAACAACCTCATCTGTGCCCGTGTGTTCTCCAGTACGGCTTCCGCCGCGGGCCGGCGTTCGGCCTCGTAGGTGTCCAGCACCGCCTCAGGCAGCCGGCCGGCGATGTGGCCGGCCAGTTTCCAACCCAGGTTCACCGCGTCCTGCAGGCCGACATTGAGGCCCTGGCCGCCGATCGGGTAGTGGACATGCGCCGCGTCACCGGCGAGCAGGATCCGGCCGCTGCGGTAGCGCTCGGCGATTCGGGCGCTGTCGCCGTACCTGGTCATCGAGGCGGCTTCGTCAATCGGTACCGGGCGGCCGAGAATGTGCGCGACCCGGTCCCGTAGCTCGGCCAGGGTCGGCGGGGTGGTGGGTTGGACGTGGATGTCGACGAAGTCGATGGCGAGCACTCGGCTGTGCCCGTCGGTGGGGTGCTTGGCGATGACCGTGACACCGCGCGGGGTACGGGTCCAGCCGGCCGGGGCCGCGTCCGGGTCGAGCAGCCGTACCTCACCCAGGATGGTCGAGACCGTCGGCGGGCTGCCGGGGAAGTCGATGCCGGCCAGTTTGCGGACCGTGCTGTGCCCGCCGTCGCAGCCGACCAGGAACCGGGCGGTCAGCGTGTACCCGCCGCAGGTCACCGTGACGCTGTCCTCGGTCTGGGACAAGTCGGTCACCTCGTGGCCGCGCCGGACGATCACACCCAGTTTGGCGGCCTCCTCGGCGAGGATCCGTTCGGTCTCGGCCTGCGGGGTGAACAGCATCGTCGGCAGGCCGGTGTCCAGCACGCTGAAGTCCAGGCCGCCGACACCGGCGAAGTGCGGCTTCGGCACCGCGCGCCCGCTGGTCGCCGCCGTCGCGTCGACGAACCCGTCCAGCAGGCCACGGGCATGCAGCGTCTGGATGGTCCTGGCGTGCAGCCCCTGCGCCCGCGACTGCGTTGTCGGCTCGGTGAGACGTTCCAGCACGACCACCGAAACCCCGTGCCGGCCCAGTTCGGCGGCGAGCATCAGCCCGACCGGCCCTGCGCCCGCGATCATCACGTCGACCTCGATATCCACGTCCTCCACCCTGGTCGACGCGGCTCTTCGGCGGCTCGAACCCCGGTCGACTTCAGTAGTGGTCGAGTGATTCCCGTGTGGCCGAGGGGATGCTGGCGGGTGCCCCCGGGCAACCGGTGCCCGGCGAACGAGACGAGTCCACAATGGACGTTGCGACCGGTGTGTCCCTGCCCCTCGCCCAACCCGATACCCCGACCGTCCCGGCCGCGGCGGCGACCGTGGAGGCACTCGGCTTCGACTCGGTCTGGGTCGGCGACCACCTGGCCACCGGACGACCACTCCTGGACAGCGTGGTGGCGCTGGCCACGGCCGCCGGCGCCACCACCCGCGTCGGCCTCGGCTTCGGTGTCCTCCAGGTCGCGCTCAGGCATCCGGCCTGGCTGGCCAAGCAGGTGGCCTCGCTCCAGCACGTCTCCGGCGGACGGCTCCTGCTCGGTGTGGGCGCCGGCGGCGAAGTAGCCGAGGAATGGACCGCGGCCGGAATACCCCGGCGTACCCGAGGGCAACGCACCGACCAGATCCTCGCGATGCTCCCGGACCTGCTTGCCGGAAAACCCACAACCCTGATCACCGAGCCCGACGCGCCGATGGTGACGTTGGCTCCGGAGGTGCCAATGCCCCCGCTGTGGGTGGGAGGTGGGTCTCCTGCGGCACTACGTCGAGCCGCGCGTTACGGCGACGGCTGGCTGGCCAGCATGATCACGCCGGCTGATCTTCGGGCGCGTACCGCTGAACTGGCCGACCTGGCGGCGCGGATGGATCGGCCGACTCCGCGCGTGGGTGCGCTGGTGTTCCTGGGACCGGTGAACAGCGCCGGGAAGAACCCCGCGCGGAACAGGTTCGTGGCCCGGCTGGAGAGCCTGGGCAAGTCGCCGGAGACCGCGGCAAGGCTGGTGACCGCGGGACCGGTGGACGCGCTGGGGGAATTGCTCGCACAGTACGTGGAGGCCGGGGCGCGGCAGTTGGTGCTGTGCCCGGTTGGTGAGGACTGGACGGCGGCGTGTGCGGCCCTGGCGGAGGCAACCCGGCAGTTGGGCTGAGCCGGATCACCAACGTCCGGCAGCGCCTGGGGACGCGCTGCCGGACGTTGGCGATCACCGACCTGCCGGCGTGAACTCCAGCAGGGTGTGCGGGTGGGCGATCGGGATCTCCGCGGTGTTGGTCAGGCCGGCTTGCTCCGCGAGGCCACGCAGTTCGTCCGCGGTACGCGCCCGCCCGTACTGGAAGGCGAGCATCCGCAGATCCATCACGGTCTTGGGAATCTCGCGGGCGGAGCCGTCGAACAACGATTCCACGACCACCACCCGGCCCTGTTCCCCGGCCGCCTCGGCCGTCCGGCGCAGCAGCGCGGTGGCGCGCTCGTCGTCCCAGTCGTGCAGCACACCGGAAAGCAGGTACACGTCCGCACCGGTCGGCAGTGGGTCGAAAAAGCTCTGCGCCACCGCCGTCGCCCGGTCGGTCACACCGGCCGCCGCGAACACCGCACGGGAGCCGCTGACCGGCCCCGGGCGGTCGACCAGCGTTCCGCGCAGCCCGGGGTTGGCCGCCAGAATGGCCGAGATCAGGGTGCCGTTTCCGCCACCCACATCGGCCACATGGGACAGCTGGTCCCAGGAGTACGCCGTCACCAACGTCCGTGTCTTCACCGCCGCGCCCGCGCTCATCTGCTCGTCGAACGTTGTTGACAGCGCCGGGTTCGCGTCCAGGTCATCCCAGAAGTCCTTGCCGTACAACCGGGGGTACGAGGGCGCGCCCGTCGCCACCACGTCCATCAGGTGCACGATCGACAGGTCCGCGCGGCCGACCGCGCCGTTGATGTCGAGCCAGGAGCGGGCGTCGCCGGGCCCGGTGGCACGCAACCGGTCGCCCAGCTCGGTCAGGCCGAAGCGGCCCGTGCCGTCCTCGGTGCAGATGCCCACCGCGACCAGGTGGCGCAGCACCCGTGCCAACGCCTGGGCGTCGGTGCCGGTCTTCGTGGCCAGCGCGACCGCGGTGTCCACTCCGGTCACGATCAGGTCGGGCAGGCGCAGGGTCGCCGCTACTCGCAAGGTCATCGGCGTGACCAGGTCGGCCATCGCCTGCAGTCCGGAGAACCACGGTGCCGGGTCGTCCGGCCGACTCTCGGTCGCGGTGGCGGTTCGGACTCCCATCGGCGGTTCCTTTCCAGACAAGAAGAATTACCTCCGCCCGATCGTGTCCGTCCGACCTGGACATCGCCTCGATTCGAACTGGAACCGGCGCCCTCCAGGGGAGCTGAGGCGGGATTCGAGCGTTCCGCCGCATCGTTGCAGGCACGGTTTCCCACCATCGCTCAGTGGAGCTGGAGGATCAGGTGTCAGACAGGCCTCGACCGTTCCGGTTCGGCGTGCTACTGGTCTCGGCGGACTCGCGCGCGGCATGGATGACCAAGTGCCGGCAGGCCGAACAACTCGGGTACGACGTGGTCAACGTGCCCGACCACCTCGGCATGATCGCACCGCTGCCCTGCCTGCTGCTGGCCGCCGAGGCGACCGAGCGGGCCAGGATCGGCACGTTCGTGCTCAACACCGCCTTCCAGAACCCGGTCGCGCTGGCCAGGGACGTCACCGCGATCAACCGGTTCAGCGGCGGACGGGTGGAGCTGGGGCTCGGCGCCGGGTACGTGAAGGCGGAGTTCGAGACCGCCGGTGTGCCCTTCGGCCGGGTGTCCAGTCGCGTGGATCGGCTGGAGAAAACCGTTCTCACGCTGCGCGAGTACTGCGAGACCAATCAGGTCGACTGTCCTCGGTTGCTGCTCGGTGGCCACGGCGACAGGTTGCTGCGGCTGGCCGCGCAGCAGGCGGACGTCGTCGGCTTCCTCGGTGCGGAACCCGGTGCGCAGCCGGGAAGGATGCGGATCGTGAGCCGGTCGGTGTTCGACGAACGGGTCGAGTTCGCTCGTACGGAGGCGAAGGCGCGCACCGACGAGGTCGAGTTCAACGTGCTGTCCAAAGCCACCGTCCTCACCAACGACCGCCACGCCGCCGCGGCCGATCTGCGGCACTACAACCCCGACCTGACGCCGGCGCAACTGCTTGAGGTGCCGACGTTGTTCGTCGGCACGCCCGCGGAGATCGCCGACCAGTTGCGGACCTATCGGGACGAACTCGGCCTGACCTACTTCACCGTCCTCGAGCCGGCGATGACGGACTTCGCCAAGGTCATCGAGGAGCTGCGCTGACCGGGGAGCCCGGTCAGCGCGACACCGTCACGTCAACGGCGTGCCGGCCAGCCGGCCGCCGTCGGCGACGAACTCCGCGCCCGTGCAGTACGAGGACTCCGCGCTGACCAGGAACAGCGCCAGGTCCGCGATCTCCCGTGCGGATCCGCTGCGGCGCAACGGGATCGCCCGGGTGAGCCGGTCATGGCGCAGGTGCGGCACGGAGGTGCTCATGGTCGTCTCGACCAACCCGGGGCAGACCGCGTTCAACCGGATCCCGACCGGCCCCAGTTCCATCGCCGCGGACCGGGTCATCCCGATCACGGCGAACTTCGTGGCGGCGTAGGCGGACATGCTCGGCATCCCGGACAGGCCGGCGATCGAGGCGACGTTCACGATGCTGCCGCCGCCGGCCTCGCGCATCGCCGGAATCGCGGCCCGGATGCCGAGGAACACGCCAACCTGATTGGTCTGGACCATATCCAGGTACTGGGCGAGTGTGGTGCGCTCAAGGGTGTTGTAGCCGGCGATGCCCGCGTTGTTCACCAACCCGTCGACCTTGCCGAACTCGGCTCGGGCCCGCGCGAACACCCGGCTCCAGTCCTCCTCGCTGCGTACGTCGTGATGGAGGAACCGGGCGGCGGGGCCGATCTTCGCGGCCACCGCCGCACCCTCGTCATCCAGGATGTCGGTCAGCACGACACGTGCCCCCTCGGCGGCGAACAACTCCGCCTCGGCGGCACCCTGACCGCGGGCGGCACCGGTGATGACGACCACCCGGCCGGCGAGCCGGGCCGTCATCGTGCCAGCTCCACCAGCTGGTCCACGACCTCCGCCGGCGAGGGCTGCGCGGCGGCCTCCTCGGCGAGCTGCTTGGCCGCCAGCCGAGGGGCTTCGTCCTCGATGACGGTCCGTACCGCGTCCGTGATCGCGCCCTGATTGCGTTGCAGCGCGGCGGTGTCCAGTGCCACGCCGATGCCGAGGCCACGAATCCGTTGCGCACAGGCGTATTGGTCACCCCACTGCGGGGTCACCACGTGCGGCAGGCCGAACCGGGTCGTCGTGATGGTGCCGCCGGAACCGCCGTGGTGCACGACGGCGTCACAGGTGCCGAGGAGGCTGGTGAGCGGCGCTTGGCCGGCCCCGACGATCAGGTCGCCGAACTCCTCGAGCAACGCCGAGTCGATCTTCTTCGCGGCCAGCACCACCTCAAGGTCCGCCAGCTCCGCGGCGGCGCGCAGGATGCGTTGCAACAACAGTTGGGCGCCACGGAATTCGGGTAGCGCGGTCCCCATCGTCACGCACAACCGGCGCGGCGCCGTCCTACGCATCGCCCAGTCCGGCACCGGGCCGGCGCCGTTGTACGGCACGTACCGCAGGGGCAGACCCGTTGGTATCCCGGGGACCTGGAGGCTGGGCGGGCACACGTCGGTGGTGGCCACCGGCTGGGGCAGGTCGGCCACGTGCTCTGCCAGCAGTTCGTCGATGAGGGAATCGATGACGTGGGTGACCGGGTCGATCCCCCACCGGTGCCGGACATACGGCACACCCAGGTGACCGGCCACGATCCGGCCGGCGATCTCCAGTGGATCGCTGATGACCAGGTCCGGGCGCCAGGTCCGGGCGAGGTCCAGCGACTCGGCGGTCGTCTTGAGGCCACGCTCGACCAGCATCGGCGCGGTGGAGCGCCAACGCTCGTCGTCGGCCACGCCCCACACCTCCACCGGCAGCAGGCCGGTGGGCAGCAACGAACCCGCCAGCGCCATGGGATCGAACTCGGTGGCGAGCGGCACGGTGTCCGCGCCGACGTTGTGCAGCACGTGTTCGAGGTTGGGCGGGCAGCAGGCGAGCACGTCGTGCCCGGCGAGCCGCAACGCCCAGATCAACGGCGTCATGGGATACACATGGCTGGGAAGCGCGTGGGGATAGATGAGGACCCGCATTCCACCAGGGTGTGTCGTCGGACTCGAACGAGGGTCGAGGACGGACCACTCCAGGGGTGTTCGAGACGCTCTCGACGCCGTACCCGGAGGCTGACCCAATGCGGGTGGACAATCTCTGGGTCGCCTCGCTCGGGGTGTACCTGCCCGAGCGGATGAGCACGGACCGGGCGGTCGAACTCGGCCTGTACGACCCCGCCGACAAGATCGAGTCCGGGATGACCGGCGTGCTCATCGCCGGTGACCGGCCGCCGGTCCAGATGGCGTTGGACGCGGCCAGGCAGGCGGTGGACCGCTGGGGTGGATCGCCCTGCGCGATCGACCTGTTGGTGCACAGTGGAACGTTCGCGCAGGGGCCGCCGCTCTGGTCGCCGCCCGGCTACCTGCTCGGCCAGCTCGGCGGCGACGCGCACGCGTTCGTGCTCCAGGTCATGCAGGCGTGCAACGGCATGCTGGCCAGCATCGAGGTGGCCGCCGGGCAGCTGCTGGCCGGCACCGGCCGGGATACCGCCCTGATCACCGGGTCGGAGAACTGCGCGTCGGCACGGACCGACCGGTGGCGGATGTCGCGGCCGGGGATGATCTGCGCGGACGCGGGCGCGGCCATGATGCTGAGCAACAGCGGTGGGTTCGCGCGGATCCGGGCGATCCACTCGGCGACCGTGCCCGAGCTGGAGGGCCTGCACCGAGGGGACGAGCCGCTGATGCCCGTCCCCGGCCAGGACCTGGAGGTGGACCTGGCCAGAAGGGCGAGCGAGTTCGGCCGGAGCACGATGCCGGTGACCGATGCGACCGAGCTGATGATCGAACGTCAGCTGGCGGTGGTGAAACGCTGCCTCGCCGACGCCGGCCTGGCCGCCGAGGACCTGGCCAGGCTGATCTACGCCAACGTGGCCTGGTACATCACCGACCAGTGGGTGATGCGCCCGTTGGGTCTGTCGCTGGCCCGGTCGAGTTTCGAGTACGGCCGCGGCATCGGCCACGCCGGCCCGTGCGACCAGGTCATCTCGCTCGATCACCTGGTCCGCGCCGGCAAGCTCCGGCAGGGCGATCACGTGCTGCTGCTCGGCGCGGCATCCGGTTACTGCATCACCGGCGTGGTGCTGACCATCACCGACACGCCCGCCTGGGCGGGCTGACCGAAAGAGACGATCATGCCCGGACATCCCACCAGACCGATCGCCATCATCGGCATGAGCTGCCGGCTGCCCGGCGCGAACGGCGTAGCCGAGCTGTGGTCCCTGCTGACCAACGGTGTCGACGCGATCCGCGAGGTGCCGCCCAGCCGGTTCGACATCGACCGGCTGTGGGACCCCGATCCCGACGCGGTGAACAAGATCGCGACCCGCCGGTTGGGCACGGTTGACGAGGTCGACGGGTTCGACGCGGCGTTCTTCGGCATCGCGCCGCGCGAGGCAACAGGCATGGACCCGCAGCAGCGCCTGTTGCTGGAGGTCATGTGGGAGGCGCTGGAGGACGCCGCGATGCCGCCGGAGCGGCTGCCGGCGGGGCGTACCGGCGTGTTCACCGGCACGCTGGGCGGCAACTACTGGGAACTGCTGACCGCCGCGGGCAACTACGACGTCTATGCCATTGCCGGCAACTCGCGCGGCGGCCTGTCCGGCCGGCTGTCGCATGTGCTGGACCTCCGCGGGCCGAGCTTCACCGTGGACACCGCGTGCTCCTCCGGTCTGGTGGCGCTGCATCTGGCCTGTCAGAGCCTGCGCACCGAGGAGTCCGAGGTGGCCCTGGTCGGCGCGACCAACCTGGTGCTGAACGAGCACGAGAGCATCGCGTACTCACAGAGCCACATGCTGTCCCCTGACGGGCGGTGCAAGTTCAGTTCGGTGCACGCCAACGGTTTCATCCGCAGCGAGGGCGTCGTCGCGCTGGTGATCAAACCCCTGGACGCCGCAGAGCGCGACGGCGACCCGATCCACGCGGTGATCCATGGCAGCGCGGTGACCAACGACGGCCGCAGCGGCGGCGCCATGGTCAGTCCTGGCGTGGCCGGGCAGGTGGCCGCGATCCGGGCCGCCTATGCCGGCGCGGGGGTGGAGCTGACCGATGTGGGGTACGTGGAGGCACACGGTACCGGCACTGCGGTCGGTGACCCGGTCGAGCTGACCGCGCTGGGCCAGGTGTTCGGTCCGGGCCGGGCGGCGGACAACCCGTTGCGGGTCGGCTCGATCAAGACCAACATCGGCCACACCGAGGCGACCGCCGGACTGGCCGGGCTGGTCAAAACCGTGCTCTGCCTGCGGCACCGGATGCTGCCGCCGAGCCTGTACGCGGAGGAGCCGAACCCCAAGATCGACTGGGCCAACCTCCCGATCCGGGTGCAGACCGAGTTGGCGCGGTGGCCGTCCGACGCGGAGGTGCTGTACGCCGGGGTGAACTCGTTCGGCATCCACGGCACCGACGCGCACGTGGTGCTCGGGTCGGCTCCCGTCCGGCCACGCCCCGAACCGGCGTACGCCCGGCCCGGCCTGTTGCCGCTCTCCGCGCGTTCCCCGCAAGCCCTGCGTGATCTGGCGCAGCGGTACCACGATTTTCTGGCGGAGGAGAACACGGACCTGACGGTCGCCGACCTGTGCCACACCGCGTCAACCGGCCGGGCCCACCACCAGTACCGGCTCGCGACGACCGGGGACTCCCTGGCCGCCCTGCGGGAGCAACTGGGCGCGTTCCTCACCGACGAACCGGCGACCGGGCTGCACAGCGGCCAGTCCGGCGCCGCGCGCCTACAGGTGGTGTTCGTCTTCCCCGGCCAGGGTTCGCAGTGGATCGGCATGGCGCGTGAGTTGCGGGTTTCGTGTCCCACGTTCGCCGCGACACTCGCCGAGTGCTCGGCTGCGGTGCAGGCCGAAGCCGGTTGGTCGGTGCTGGACGTGGTGGCCGGTGACGGGCTGGAGACCGCGGGCATCGACGTGGTGCAGCCGACGCTGTGGGCGATCGAGGTGGCGCTGGCCGCGCAGTGGCGGTACTGGGGGGTTGTCCCGGATGTTGTCGTGGGACACAGCCTCGGCGAGATCGCGGCGGCGTGTGTCGCGGGCGCCCTGACCGTGGCGGAGGCCGCCACGGTGATCTGCCGCCGTAGCAGGCTGCTGACCAGGGTCGTCGGCAAGGGCGACATGATGTTGGTCGGGCTCGCCGTCGCCGACGCCGAGAAGGCCATCGGCGACCGCACCGACAAGGTCTCGGTCGCGGTCAGCAATGGGCCGACCGCGACCGTGCTGGCCGGTGACCCGGAGGCCCTCCGCGAGATCCTGGCCGAGCTGACCGAGCGGGAGGTGTACGGCAAGCAGCTCAAGATCCCGGTCGCCTCGCACAGCCCGCAGATGGATCCCCTGCGTATCAACCTATTGGAGGCGCTGCACGCCCTGGAGCCCGCCGTCGGCGAGGTGCCTGTCTTCTCCACGGTACGCGGCGAGATCGTCCCGGGTGACGAACTCGGCCCCAAGTACTGGGCCGACAACCTGCGCGAGCCGGTGCGGTTCGCCGACGCGGTGACCGCGTTGCTCGCGAACGGCCCCACCGTCTTCGTCGAATGCAGCCCGCACCCGATCCTGACCGCCGCGGTGGAGGAGTGCGCGGAGGTGGCGGGCGCGACCGCGATCACCGTGGGCTCGACCAAGCGGAACGAACCGGAGCTGGCCACGATGCTGGCCGGCCTGGGGGCGGTGTACTGCGCCGGCAGCCCGGTCGACTGGCCGACACTGTCCACATCGGACGCGAGGCGGGTCGGCCTGGCCACGTATCCCTGGCAGCACCAACGGTTCTGGCTCACGCCGACGCAGGCCCCGACCTCGCGCCAGCATCCGCTGCTCGGCGCCGCGGTCGTGAACGGGCCGGACACCTACCGGTTCGAGGGCACGATCGCCCCCGCCGCCCTCGCGTACCTCGCGGAGCACCAGGTCGAGGGGATCGCGGTGCTGCCCGCCACCGGACACATGGAGATGGTGCACACCGCCGCGGTGACCGCGCTCGGCATCACGCCCATGCTCACCGACATCACCTTCCGCAGGGCCGTGTACCTCACCGGCGCGAACCCCACGATCCGGCTCGACCTCAACCGGGCGGGCGAGGGCTGGAAGTTCGAGGTGTCCAGCACGACCGACGGCAGTGCCTGGACGAAGAATGTGACCGGCAAGGTCGTCGCGGACCCCGGTGAGCCAGTATCCGTCCCACCGATGGATCAGGTGCGGGCGCGTTGCGTGGAACGTTGGGCCGGCGAGGAGTTCTATGCCCGGTACGCCTCGGTGGGCAACTACTGGCTGGGGTCGTTCCAGGGCATCGAGTCGCTGCACCTCGGTGATGGCGAAGCCGAGTCCACGGTTCGCATCCCGCCCGAGGTGACCCCCTTCCTCGGGCAGTACCTGTTCCACCCCGCGGTGCTCGACGCCGCCGCGCAGCTGAGCGCGGTGGTGTCCCGTGGCATGGACGAGGTCGCCCCGTTCTTCGCGGGCGGGATCGAGCGCGCCCGGTTCCTCGGCCGGCCACGGGATCCAATGTGGACGTACGCGCACAGCACCCCCGAGGCGGACGGGACCGTTCGCGTGGACATGGTGGTGACCGCAGAGGATGGTACTCCGCTGGCGGAACTGGGCGGCTTTCGACTGCGCTACCTGGACACCCTGCAGCGCTCGGCTCCCGCGCCGGACCCGGTGCCCGCCGGGCTGCACGAGTTGCGCTGGCGGGCGGTGCCGAACTCGACGAGCGGTCCGGCCCCGGTGCACCGCTGGCTGGTCGTGGATGACGGCTCCGGCCTGGCCGCCGGCCTGGCTGCCTCGCTTCCTGGCCAGGCCGACCTCATCGGCCGGGAGGATCTGCGCAGACGGCTCGCCGCCGACCCGGCCATCCCGGCCGGCATCGTCTACTTCGGACATACGGGGCCAGGCCCGGACGCGACCGCGGTCACCCAGGCCGCGGCGGTCGCGACCACGTTGGCCACCTCGGACACCCTGCCGCCGGTGCGGCTGTGGTTGGTGACCCGTGGCGCCATACGGGTCACCGACGCGGACCGGATGATCAACATCGGGCAGAGCGCGGTGTGGGGGCTCGGCCGCAGTCTCGCGCCGGAGCAGCCGGAGTGGCGGACCAGCCTGATCGACCTCGCCGCGACCACGGCCGCGGAGCAGTTGCCCGCGTTGCTGGCGGAGCTGACCGGAGGCGATGAGCCGCAGGTGGCGTTGCGTGCCGGAACCCGGTACGTCCCTCGGCTGATCCCGTTACAGTTGCCCGATCCTGTCACGGACGAAGATCAAGCCCTGGGGTTGACGGCGCCAGGAAGCGGTTCGGTGTCGGACCTAGCACTGCGGGCGGTGCGTGAGCAGCCGCCCGCGCCGCACGAGGTCCAGATCGCGGTCAGCCACGCGTCGATCAGCTTCCGGGACGTGCTCGCCGTTACCGACCCGAGCCGGACCGGGACGGCCCAGTTGGGCTGCGACTGCGTCGGCACGATCACCGCGGTCGGCGGCGCGGTGCACGGCCTGCGGGTCGGTGACAAGGTGGTCGCCACCCCGGCGCACGGCGCCATGGCCACGAAGGTCACCGTGGACGCGCACCTGGTGCACCCGATGCCGGCCGGAATGCTCCCGGAGGAGGCGGCGACGCTGCCGAGCGTGCTGCTCAGCGCGTACTACGGGTTGCACGAGGTGGCCAGGCTGCGGCACGGCGAGCGGGTGCTGGTGCACACCGGTACCGGCGGTGTCGGCATGGCCGCCATCCAGGTGGCCAGGTGGCTCGGCGCGGAGATCTACGCGACCGCCGGCAGCGCGAGCAAATGCAGGCTGCTCACCATGTTCGGGGTCGAGCACGTGTTCGACTCGCGGACCACCGAGTTCGCCGAGAAGATCAAAGTGCTGACGAACGGCGACGGGGTCGACGTCATCCTCAACACCCTGTCCGGTAACGCGGTGAGCGCGAACCTGTCGGTGCTCGCGGACTCCGGCCGGTACGTGGACCTGACCAAGCACCGCCTCGAAGGCGAGCTGCCGGGCAACGCCTCGTACACCGTGGTGGACATCCTCCGGCTCGGCGACACCCAGCCGAAACGGGCCGGCCGCCTGCTGCGCGAGGTCTTCCGTCTGGTCCAAGCGGGTGTGTGCATTCCGTTGCCGCACAAGGTGTTCGACGTGGCCGACGCCGGTAGCGCGTTCGACACGGTGGCCCGAGCCGAGCACACCGGCAAGGTGGTCCTGTCGTTCACCGGCACCCGTCCCGGCCCAGCCCGGCGGGTGGGCACTGGACGGCTATCGGCTGACGCCGCCTATCTGGTCACCGGCGGCCTCGGCGGTCTCGGTCTGGCGGCGGCCCGCTGGCTGGCCGGCCGGGGCGCTCGCCACCTGGTGCTGTTCGGTCGTACTCCGCTGCGGCCCACCGACCAGGTCCGGATCAACGCGATCCAGGACCTGGAACGTGCCGGGGTCGCCGTCCACTACGAACCGGTTGACGTGGCGGACGAGACAGCGGTGCGGGCGGCGCTCCAGCGGTTGCGTACCGATGGGGTGCCGGAGGTCCGCGGGGTGGTGCACACGGCCGGGGTGCTGGACGTCCGGTCGGTGGGGGAGATGAACGACGCGGCGATGGCGAACTCGTTGGCGCCCAAACTGGCGGGTGGCTGGGTCCTGCACACCGTGTTCGCCGACACGCCGCTGGACTTCTTCGTGCTGTACTCCTCGGGCTCGGCGATCATCGGCTCGCCCATGATCGGCGGCTACGCGGCAGGGAACGCGGCGCTGGACGGACTGGCCTGGCATCGGCGGAGCATGGGGCTGCCGGCGCTGTCGGTCAACTGGGGTGCGTGGTCGGAGGCGGGAATGGCGGCGCGGTATGAGAAACAGCACGGCCGCTCGTTGCTGCCACTGGGTGCGTCCAGCTTCACACCCGAGGAAGGGCTGGCGGCACTGGGCGCGTTGCTGGACGCGGGCCTGACCCAGGCAACGCTCTACCCGGCGGACTGGAACCGTTGGGCGGCGGCATATCCGGACCTGGCCCCGGACCCTGTGCTGCTCGACCTGCTGCCGCGGTCGACCGCCCCGGCCCGCGCCGCACACGTGGCCGGCCCGGCCGTACCGTCGAAGCCGGTCACGCCAGTTGCGTCACCTGAGTCGGTAGCCCCGGTCGTCGCTCCGCAACCGCAGGCCGACGCTATGAAGGCCCCTGATATGGAGGAGTTCCTGGTCGGCCGGATGGCTCGGGCGATGGGGTTGGCACCCGCCGAGTTGGACCTGCACCGACCGCTCAGCCTGCAGGGGCTGGATTCGTTGATGGCGACCGAGGTACGTACGCAGTTGCAGAAGACGCACGGCGTACTGATCCCGATCACCAGGATGCTCAGCGGGACCAGCCTGGCCGAGCTGGCCGCCGAGGCGACCGCGACCCACCAGAACGGGAGGTAGTGGCTCGCCCGGCGAATCGTGTCATGAATGTGCCGTTCGGGACGCTGGACGTCCCGAACGGCACATTCATGACATCACCAGGATCATTCCGCGCGGCGTTCCGCGTAGTCCTTGGTGAACACGAGGTTGGCCATGCTGTTCGCGCTGAGCACCTTGCGCAGGTAGCGGCGGGCGTCCGCGACCGTGGTGCCTTCGCCGAGGACGTGCAGTCGGTCCCGGCGGATCGTCGCGGCGTGCCGGGTCTGGGCGATCACGCCTTCCGGCGTCTCGGTGAAACTCCAGTGCCCGGTGTGCGCGGCGAGCAGCGGGGGCGTCTTCAGCTGCTTGTACACGATCTTCCGGTACGGCAGGCAGATCCGGACCGACCGCATCTGGTGGGTGCTGCCGTCCGCGCTCTTCGTGCCCATGTCGAAGAACTGGAAGTTCGGCACGTCCTCGGTCATCTCGAGGGAGGTCACGTGCGGGAACCGGTCGGGCCACTTGTCCGCCTCGTACAGCACGGCGTAGCAGTCCTCCACGGAGCCGGCGATGAACAGCTCGTCGGCGAAGGAGATGACCAGCTCCGCCAGCTCTTCCCGGCGTTGCGCGGTGTCCTTGATGACCGCGAACTGGACACCGCTGTTGCGTTCCAGGTCGGCCTTGGCGCGCTCGGCCACGGCCGGGTCCTCCTCGGCGAGGGTGTACTCGTGCTTTGACGAGACCACAGTGGAGCCCGGCCCGGTGGCGGTCACCTGCCAGGTGCCGCCCAACCGGGCCAACGGGCCCACCGCGCCTTCCTGGGTGAACGTGATCCGGCCGGCGTCCTGGTCCAGCTCCCGGCGGGCGATCCAGTGCCGGATGGCCTCCTGCGGGGTGACCGCCCAGTACTCGACCCGGTCGCTGGTCTCCGTTCGCTCCAGGTACTCGGTGTGCACCATGGAGGGGAAGAACTGGGGCCACTTCTCGACCTCCGCCAGCACGGCGAAGACGGCATCGGCCGGGGCGGCCACCGTGCACTCGGCACTGGCCACGTGTGTCTGGTTCTCGGGCACGACACGTCCTTTCTGCACTCCGAAAAGCGTCGTCCCCGCTACCATCCCGACACCGACTCGAGCGGTTCTCGAATGCCCGTCAGGCCTTCGGTTTCCGGCTCTTGCCGACCGGCTCCAGGAACGGCCGCATCAGCTCCGGCGTGGCCGCCAGGGTGATCCGCAGCGCCTCCGACCGGCCGACGTCCGGGATCCGGTACGACTGCCGCCCGCCCGAGGTGGTGGCCACCACGGTCACTAGCCGCACCCGCCGCTGGAACACCGACTGGCGTAGCCGCCAACCGATCACCGCGGGAGTGGTGAGCATGAACCGCCGGCGCACCAGCGATCCGTACCGACTGATCAGGTAACCGCCGGCCACGGTATGGCCGAGGTTGTGCCATCGGTCGGCGGCCAGCAGCGCGGTGACCGGGTACAACGCCAGGGCCACCTGCCACCAAAGTGCGGGTAGTCCCGCCAACCACCACAGCAGCGCCAGCAGACCGACCACGATCGTGCTGAACCAGAACGCGCGCGTGAACCGGCGGTTGCGGGCCTTACGGTCGTGCCGGGCCAGCGGCACGACCATCGGCGCGTTGTCGCCGAGGATCGAGCCGGCGACCTCTTTGGCCACCTCGCGAGGCGCGGGCGGCAGCAGCAGCGAACCGCCACGGGCCGAGCCCTGGCCGACCCGTAGGCCGGTGGTGATAGCGATCAGCCGGGCGCCGCCCATCGTCCGCAACGGCAGCGGTTCGCTGTACTCCACGCCGCGCAGCCGCTTTTCCTCGATGGTGATGGCCCTGGTGCTGACCAGGCCACGGAACAGGTGCAGCACACCGCCGGGTTCCCGGGACAGCCGGTAGCCGCCGAACAGGAGCACGTAGCCGACCGTGGACAGCACGGCCATCACCAGCAGGGCCGCGGCCACGACCTCGAGCACGGCCAGCCAGACCGGCGCGTTGCTGATCTGTTCGGCCAGGGCCCGCAACCATCCGAGGCTGCCCCGCCCCAGGTCGGCCTCGTGCAGCGCCTGGGCGATCGCGGCCACCCCGGCCAGGCCGAGGATCAGCCCGGACAGCGTGAACGGACCGAACCGCAGCCACCAGTTCCGGCCCATCCGGGCCAGTTCGACGCCGGCGGTCCGGTCCAGGACCGCCTGGCCGAGCAGGCTCAGGCGCAGCGCCTCCGCGTCCCGTTTGGACAGTGCCTCCAGGTGGATCTCGCCGCCCCGCTTGCGGTCCGACTGACCGGTGCCGATGGCGACCTTCTTCAGGAAGAACACCCGGTGGCTCAGGTTCGCGTGCATGTCGACGCTGCGGATCCGGTCCCGGGCGATCGAGATGAAGCTGCGGTTGAACACGCCCCGGCGAACCTGGAACTGGTCCGGCGTCACCCGGTAGTGGGTGGCGGTCCACCGCAGGATCGCGGCGATGATCACCAATGCGGTGACGCTGAGGCCGAAGATCGTCCATCCGGAGAAGATGCCGCCGAGCAGGGCCACACCGATCAGCACCGGCAGGCCCTTGGTCACCTCCGACACGAAGTGCATCACCAGGGTGCGCCAGTGCAGCCGCAGCCACGGGGTCTGGTCACCGGCGAGTTCAGCCTGCGCCTCCGACAGCGGGCGCTTGTCGATGGCGTCATCCGCCGGCTTGGTGTCCGTATCCGAACCGGACTGGTCGACCTGGCTCACGTCGCGTCCTCCCTGGCCGCGCGGGCGGCTCGGGTGAGCCGGTCCACCAACGGTTCGGCGACCTCCTGGTCCAGCCCTTCGATGTGGATGGCGCCATTGGCCGAGGCGGTGGTCACCGCCACGGTCGCCAGGCCCATCATCCGTTCGAACGGGCCGCGGTGGCTGTCCACGGTCTGCACCCGGGACAGCGGCGCGATCCGCCACTCCTGGCTGAGCCAGCCGGACTTGGTGTAGACGGCGTCCTCGGTCACCTCCCAGTGGTGCACGCGGTAACGCCACCGTGGCTCGATGAGGAACTCGGCGACGGCGAGGACCACGCTGCCGACGAAGAACCACATGTGCAGTTCACCGAAGCTGCTGGTGTTCAGCCACCAGACGAGCTGGCCGGCCAGGAGGATGGTCCAGACCATCGCGATCCGGGCCGACCACCACCGGATCGCCTTGCGGCTGACCCGGTGCGCCGGCTCACGCAGTCGGAGCAGGCCCACCTCGTCGATATCGGGATTCGGAACGTCCACTGCCGTCGACCGCGGCGATTCCGTGGGAGACATACCGTAATTCTGGCACAGCGGCCAGGGCCGCCCCAGAGTCAAATGCCAGTGCTCTGCCGGGACAAATGTCCTCACTCAAGCAATGCTCGATCCCGTCGGCAACGGCCGTCGCGAGGATGGTCGGGCAGAACTGTCATGTTCGCACTGTCATGTTCGCGAAGGGAAGGGCTTTTCGAATGCGCGTACTGATGTCCGCCTGCCCGCTGCGCAGCCACTTCTACCCGATGATCCCACTGGCATGGGCGTTGCGGGTGGCCGGGCACGAGGTGCTCGTGGTCGCCCCGCCCAACGCCACCAAGCTGTTGCACGAAGCCGGAATCAGCACGATCGCGCTCACCGACGACTTCGACCCGCTCGCCGAGGTACGCGCGGCGTTGCCACCCCAGATGCTCCCGGTCGCCGGCACCCGGGAGTGGAACAACACGTTCTGGAGCATGGGCATCAAGGCCGCGGTGACACGCGCCGAGCAGATCGTCGAGGAGTACTTCGCCCTGGCCAAGGGCTGGGGCGCCGAGTTGGTCATCGCCGACCCGCTGGAACTCGCCAGCCGGGTGACTGCGGCGGCGCTCGGCATCCCGTTCATCCGGCACCGCTGGGCGGTAGACCCGTTGACCGGCCCGTTCGAGACGCGGATCGGCGAGCTGCTGGCGCCGACCTACCGTCGGTACGGGGTGGCCGAACTGCCGGAACCGGCGGTGGTGGTGGACATGTCGCCGCCCGGGATGCAACTGCCGGAGGCCCCGCCAGGGCAACCGGTGCGGTTCATGTCCTACAGCGGCACCGCCAGCCTGCCCCGCTGGGTGGTCGAGCCGACCCGGCCGCGCCGGATCTGCGTCACCGTGGGCTCCTCCGGGATGTTCGGTGGCCCGGCCAGCCTGCTGCACCGGGTCCTGCGAGCACTGGACGACCTGTCGGATACCGAGATCGTGGTAACCGAGTCCACTGTGGACAAAGAGCTGGCCGACGCGCTCGGCGACCGGCTGCGGCTGACCGGGGTGCTGCCGCTGGACCTGTTCCTCGGGACGTGCACGGCGATCGTGCACCACAGCGGGAGCGGCACCGCCTACACCGCGGCGACGCTGGGTGTCCCGCAGTTGGCGATGCCGCAGATGAACGACAACTTCCAGGTGGCCGACCGGCTGCGTGCCAGCGGGATCGGGGTGACGTTGACGACCAGGTCGACCCAGCAGACCCCGGCGATCCGCGACGGGCTGCGGAAGGTGCTCACCGACGAGGGAATCCGGGCCGCGGTCGACCGGATGGCCGCCTCGGCCGCGGCGATGCCGACACCGGACCAGTTCGTGGCCGACCTGCCGAGGCTGCTGTCAGCCGGCCGAAACGGTTGAGCCGGCGGCGGATTCGGCCAGCCAGGTGTCCGCCAGGCCCGCACGCAGACCGACCGTCGGCTGCCAGCCGAGCAGCCGGCGGGCCTTGGTCACGTCCGCCCAGAAGTCGCCCGGCTCGACCCGTCGCCGCCGCGGCGGCCAGTCAACGCTGTGCACACAGGTCGGGCCCACCACCTCGACGACGGTGTCGGCCATCGTCCGCAGGGTTACCGGCCGGGCACCGCCGATGTTGAACACCTCACCGCGCGCCGCGTCCGAGGTCGCCGCCGCGGCCATCGCGGCGGTGACGTCCCGGACGTGCACGAAGTCGAGGATCTGTCGACCGCCGCCGTAGAGCGGAATCGGCTCGCCCCGATCGGCGAGGTCGAGGAATATCCCGACGATCCCGAAGGGTCGTTGCGCGAGTCGTTGCCACGGACCGTACGGGTGGGCGACCCGCAGCCGGCACGTGTCGAGCGACTGTGCCGCGTGGAACGTGCGGGCCAGGTTGTCCTCAAAGGTCTTGCAGTTGGCGTACCAGCTGATCGGCGCCAGCGGGTGGTGTTCGGGGACCGGCAGCTGGCAGGCGATGCCGTACTGCAGCCGGGATCCGACGAACACCGCCCGCGCGGTGCTGTTCTGGGCGCGCATGACCTCGAGCAGGGTCATGGTTGGCCCGAGGTAGCCGCGCAGCGCCCGGTCGAGGTCCTTCGGCGTCTCGCTCACCTCGGTTCCGCCGGTCAGCACGTAGACGACCTCGGCGTCCCGCACCAGCGAGTCGATCAGGTCCCGGTCGGTCGCGTCCCCCTGCACCAGCACGACACCCGGCGGGACCATGGCCAGCCGGGCCACGGCCACGGGGGAGCCGAGGTCCCGGACCAGCCCGGTCACCCGCCACCCGCGACCGTGCAGGTCGGTGGCGAGGTGCGAGCCGAGAAACCCCGCTGCCCCAAGGATCAGCGCTCGGCGGGGAGCACTGGAAACGCGCGAGTCCGCCATGCCACACCCCGATGGTCCGCCGTTGGTACGTTCGTGCCGCGACACCTGCCGCAGATCAGTCGTTGACGAGCGCCACCACGCGGGTCCAGCCGGCCCCCGCGCGGGCGATCTTCACCGGGAAGCAGCACACGGTGAACCCGGTGGCGCCGGGCAGCGCGTCCAGATTGCTCAGTCGCTCGATCTGGCAGTACTCCCGCTCGCGGCCCACCATGTGCGATGGGAACAGCGCCGACTGGTCGCCCTCGGTGCGGAACCGGGTGATCATGTCACCGAGCGGCGGGTCCAGGCTGGCCGCGTCGGTGCCGATCACCCGGACGCCGTGGTCCAGCAGCAGTTCGGTCGCGGACCGGTCCAGGCCGACGTACTCGGAGAACGCCATCGGGGTGTCGGCCCACTGAGCGGCGCGGCTGCGCAGCAGCACGATGTCCTGCGGCTGCGGGGTGTATCCGATCCGGGCGATCTCCTTCTCCAGGTACGCGGCGTCGGCCACGGCACCGTCCACGTTCTGCAGGTCGAGCAGCACACCCGGTCGGTAGAACCAGTCCAGCGGCACCTCGGCGATGGTCCGCGCGCGGCCGTAGGTGATGGTGGCGGCCGAGCCGTAGTGCGCGGGCGCGTCGATGTGCGTACCGGTGTGGGTGTTCAACGTGAGGTTGTCCATCACGAGCAGTTCGCCGCCGGGCAACTCGTTCGGTTCCAGGGCGAGCCCGAACTGGGCCATCTCGGTGCAGAACTCCTTGGCGTTGTCCGCCGCGCTCTGGATCTCATGCGTGATCTGGTTTGGATCCCAGGCGTCGGCATCGATGGCTACCGACAGGTCGATGAGCTGCATGCCCGTTCCTCCAAGGCAGTAGGACGTGGGAGATGACTGGCCCGACGTCCGTCGATTCTGCGCGCGGGTGCTCGAACGGCGCTTGAGGCGTGCGTGAAGTGGATCTCGCTCCCGCCAGGAAAGGGGACAACGTTGCGAGCCAGGCTCAGGGTTCGTCGAGGAACGCGCTGATCGCCCGCATCGACCGGGGATCGATCAGCGCGGTCATGTGCCCTCGGCCGGCGAGCATGACCATGCGCGCGTTCGGGATCCCGTTCGCCGTGGCCTCGACCAACTCCGGCGGAATCACCGGGTCACGGGAGCCGCCCACGAGCAGAGTGGGCGCGCTGATCTCGCCGAGCCGGTCGGTCACGTCCCAGGTCTGAAGCGCTTCGATGACCGCGGTCTCACCCTGGGCGCGCGGTGCACCCCGCCCCATCCGGTACATGCCCGCCAGAAGCAGGCGCAACGGTCCATGCGCGACAAGGCCGCTGCTGACCCACGCCGCGGAGCGCCCCTCCCGCTCCAGTTCTACACCGCGCAGCAGGTCCCGCCGCCCCCGGTCGCTGGCTCGGCTGGCAGCGACGCCGATCACCAGGCGATGCACCACCTCCGGATGGTCCATGGCCATCTGCAACGACGTGACGCCACCACCCGAGATGCCCAGTACATCGACCGGCCGGCCGAACCGTTCGTGTAGCGCGATGGCGTACCAGCCGGCCAGTTCGGCGATGGTCGTGCCGGTCGGGACGACCAGCGGCCGGTTGATCATGTGAACGGTCCGGTTCGACCCCATCGCGACCGACCGGGCCGACCGCTCCATCTCCTTGGGCACAGCCACGGACAGGTCCGCACCCGAACCAAGCCCGGGCAGGAACACCAGCGGCGGCCCGTCGCCCGCGATCACCACGGACAACCCGTTGTTCAACCGTTCGCCACGCATCTCAAGCCCTCCGAACTCCACTCGCCTGCCACTGCCCTCGATCTTGGCAGGGTTCGCCGCGTTCCGCTGGTTCTCGACCCGATCCCCATCCGCCGCGCGGAGCATGGTGCGGCACGAGCCACTGGAGGAGCGTCATGATCGTACTGGGCTACAACGGTTTCTCCCGCGTGACCGAACTGCTCGGGAAGATCGTGGGCCATGGGACGGAGGGGATTGACCGGCACCAGTTCCTCGGCCACGACGCCGGCGCGGCGGTTTTCGTGGACGGGGTGTTGGTCGCCGCGGTCGAGGAGGAGCGGCTGAACCGGAGGAGGAAGACAACCGCCTTCCCGATCAACGCGATCACGTGGTGCCTGCGCGAGGCCGGGCTGACCTACACCGAGGTCGACCGGTTCGCCTTCAGCTGGTGCTTCACCAACGACTTCGCCGACCGGGCCATCAGCGGCATCGCCTCGGCGTATCTGCCGGCCGAGCAGAAGATCAAGGCCATCGCCGACTTCGGGGACCTGTATACCGGGGCGTTGAGCCGGACGGCGCTGATCGAGGACTTCGCCCGGAACACCGGGTTCACCCCACCGAGCGGCAAGTACGTGGTTGTCCCGCACCATCGCGCGCATCTGGCCTGCGGTCGGGCTTTGGCCGGATTCGGCGACACCGCCTTCTACGTCAGCGACGGCCAGGCCGAGGAGCACAGCGCGATCGCCGGCGAGATCCGCGGCGGCAGGGTCCGGGTCCTCGACCAGTTCACCGTCGGCGGGGCCCACTCGATCGGGCTGCTGTTCGCCGAGATCACCCGCTACCTTGGCTTCGTCCCCAACAACGACGAGTACAAGGTGATGGGTCTGGCCGGATTCGGCACGCCGCCTGAGCACAACCCGCTCCTGGACAAGGTCGTCGCCTTGGCGCAGGGCGGCCGTTATTCGCTGGCACCCGCGAACGGGGACCGGCCGGGCCGGTATGAGGCGTTGCTCGACGCGACCTTTGACGGCGACCGGGTGTCCCGGGGCGATTTCGACTTCCAGGTCAGGGTGGCCGCGGCGGCCCAGGACATGATCGAACGTGTGACCGCGCACCAGCTCACGGCGTTGAGCGAGGTCACCGGCCTGCGTTCGCTCATCTTCGAAGGCGGCCTCGCGCTGAACTGCGTGAACAACACCAAGCTGCTCGAGGACCTGCCGTTCGACCGGGTCGAGGTCAGCTTCGGCGCGAGCGACCCTGGCGTGTCCATCGGCGCCGCCGCGCACGTCGCGGACGCGTCGATCGCGGACGTGTCTCCCTACCTCGGCCCGGAGTACGAGGCCGAGGCCATCCGCGCGGCCCTCGACGAGCACGCCACCGCCGTGACGTGGCGCGAGCTACCGTTCGACCAACTCGTGGCCGAGACGGCTGCACTGCTGACGGACAAGAACGTCATCGGCTGGTTCCAGGGCCGTGCCGAGTACGGCCCGAGGGCGCTGGGCAACCGCAGCATCCTCGCGAACCCGTCCTTCCCGGACATGAAGGACGTCATCAACAATCGGGTCAAGCACCGCGAGCCGTTCCGCCCGTTCGCCCCTGTCGTGCTTGAGGAAGACGCGCCGCGCGTGTTCGACCTGGGGAAGAAGACGCGGTCGCCGTACATGACCTTCGTGTTCCCGGTCCGGCCCGAATTCCGGGACAAGATCGTGGCGGCCACCCACGTGGACGGCACATCCCGGATCCAGACGATCACCGACGAGGGCAACCCCCGGCTGGCCGCGCTGCTGCGTGACTTCACCGCCCGCACCTCGGTTCCGTGCCTGGTGAACACCTCCTTCAACGTCGCGGGCGAACCGATCGTCTGCTCACCCGCCGACGCCGTGGCCTGCTTCCTCGGCACGGACATCGACCACCTGGTGATCGGCGACTTCCTCGTGTCGAAACGCTGAAACGGCGTGTCCTGAAGGGGCCGTTTCAGACGTGCAATGGGTCTGGCTCGCGGGAACACCGACCCGACGACGGGAGTGTTCCCGATCGCTGGGCTCGGCGCCGCGCAGTGTGGTCCATTGACCAGGGGCACCACCTGGTGGGTGTTGGTCAGTGTCGGAGGGGGAGCCAGGGTGGTGGGGTGAATCTCGGTCGCCCATCCAGGATGGCGACTGTCCACTCACCGGCGTGGATCATGCGATGGTGCAGGCGGCACAGCAGCACGAGATTGTGGAGCGCGGTCTTGCCCAGTCTTGACCACGCGCGCACGTGGTGCGCGTCGCACCACCGGGCCGGTCGCCCGCAGCCCGGAAACGTGCACCCTGTGCGTGCCGAAAACTGCGTCCACGCAGGTCAAGCGGCATGTCGATACTCGTGGATGACTCCGCCGAGACGGTCCAGTCGGCGTACGGTGAGGTGTTCGATCTGGTCGGGCTCAAGGGGCAGGGGTCGGGCTCGCAAGGGTGTCGCGGCGGCGAGTGAGCGGTGGGTTCGGTGCTGGTTGTAGTGCCGCTCGTACCCGCGAAGCGCGTGCCGTAGGTGGGTGTGGTTCCAGATCAGCGTGCGGTCCAGGAGTTCAGCGCGGAGTGTCTTGACCCAGCGTTCGGTGATCGTGTTCATGCGGGGCATCCGGACACCGGTCAGCACCGTGGCGATCCCTGCGGCGTTGAGGATCTCATCGATCAGCGCGGGGTATTTGGCGTCGTGGTCGCGGATGAGGAACCTGACCCGTGCGAGGCTGCCGGCATCCTCGAGATCCATGAGCAGGTTGCGGATCGCCTGCGTCACCCAGGTGTGGGTGGGGTGTGCGGTGGTGCCGAGAATACGAACACGCCGGCCAGCGTGGTGAAGGGCGGCGAGGATGTACTGGCGCTGCCCGGTCAGGGTGACGGTCTCGATGAAGTCCATGGCCAAGATCGCGTTGGCCTGGGACCGGATGAAGGACGCCCACGTGATGGTTGCCCGGTGCGGGGCCGGGTCAATGCCACCGGTCTTGAGGATCTCCCACACAGTGGATGGGGCAATCGTGATGGCCAGGAGGGCGAGTTCGCCGTGGATGCGTCGATAGCCTGTGGGGCTCGAAAAGTCGTCGCTGCAGCTCAGGAGGCGTAGCGGTACTCGTTGATGACCGCCGCGAGGACGCGGGTGCGCACGAGCCTGCGGGCCTCGAAGTCCCGGACGGAACAGGGGTGCTCCTGGACGTCGGGTGGTCGCTGGTCTCGGGACCGGTGTGGTCGATGCCTGTTGTAGTGCTCCTGGTATTCGGCGAGGACCTGTTCGGCGTGGGCCTCGTTCATGATTAGAACGTGGTCGAGGACCTCGCGGCGGATGGTGCCGATCACTCGTTCGCAGTGGGCATTCATGCGCGGCGCCTGGGGCGCGCTGAGCAGCACCTTCATCTCCTCGGCTGCGAAGACAGCGTCGAAGGAAACGGTGTACTTGCGATCGCGGTCGCGGAGGAGGAAGCGGAGGGACTCGACACGGCTGTCCAGGTCGCTGGCGAGGTTACGGGCCTGCTGGAGCGCCCACTGCGCGGTCGGATGCGCGGTGACGCCGGTGATACGGAGCTTGCGGGTGTGATGCTCAAGGAACGCCAGTGCGTACAGCCGTCTGCCGGTGATCGTGTCCACATGGAAGAAATCCGCGGCGATGATCCCCTCGGCCTGGGTGGTGAGGAACTCGCGCCAGCTTGGGCCGGTGCGGCGCGGAGCGGGGGCGATGCCAGCCGCGTGCAGGATCTTCCAGACCGTGGACGGTGCGATCCGATGCCCCAGTCGGGCCAGCTCGCCCTGGATTCTGCGGTGGCCCCACCGTGGGTTTTCCCGCGCCAAGCGCAGCGTCAACTTCTTGAGCCCGGCCACAGTAGGTGGGCGCCCGGTGCGTCGGCGTCGAGCGGTGTAGTCCCACTTCCTGGCGACCAGTCTGCGATGCCAGGTCAGCAGCGTCCCCGGGGTGACCGGGAAGACACTGCGCCAGCGGTGGCGCGGCAGCAGCGACGACAACGCCGCCAGCCAGAACCGGTCCGCGGGCTCGTAGCGGATTGGACCGTTGAGCTGTCGGCGCAGCACCGCGTTCTCGTGCCGCAGCACGAGCAGTTCAGCCTCGATGGCGGTGTCCCGGCGCAGCAGGACCGCCGGTATGGACAGCAGCGCACGCATTGCTCGATACAGTAGCGAAACGATCATCGGGGCAGCATCTCAGCCGGCGCCGGGGGCTGTGCCCGCAGGCTTCCACCTGCGACGATGGCTTTGCGAGCCCCACAAGTCGACCGCGAGCAAACATCGGCCTGTGCGCGCAAGAATGTGCGCCACGCGTCGCCGCGACTGGACGGTGGCGGAATCCGGTGGCTCCGCAGGATCCGGCGGATGGTGGAGGCGGCGACGCGGTGCCCAAGCCGACGCAGCTCACCCTGGATGCGGACCACGCCCCAGGTCCGGTTCTCCGTCGCCAGGCGGGCGATCAGTGCGGTGATTTCTTCAGTGATCGGCGGCCGACCCGGTGGCTTCGGCTGTCGCCACCTGCTGGCCACCAGGCGCCGGTGCCACCGCAGCAACGTGGCGGGAGTGACGATGCGGCACGAACGCAGGGTTTCGGGGAGGAGCCGGGACAGCACCGCGAGCACCGCCCGGTCGGCCCAGTTGAGCTGCGGGCGTGGGTTGGTCCGGCGCAGCACCGCGACCTCGTGACGAAGCACGAGTATCTCCGCGTCCTTGGATGCCGAGGACCGAGCGAGCAGCGCCAGCCAGGACAATCCCTGGACCAAGACCTGGTACAGCAGTCGAGCACCGCGGCCCACCGATCGTCAAATGCGGCATATCAGCCGGCCAAGGCTACTGACCGGATTCTCGACCAGGACAGGCAACCTGTCACCACACCGAGCCCACGCCGGCGTCTCGGCGATGCATGCGCGGTCAACCCGTTATCGCAAGCCCTCACACAGCAGTCTCACTATCGAACTTGACGCTCGACGGTCTCGATAATTCGACCCCACAGCTTCTGAAAAAATTCTTCTTTAGATATGACCTGATCAGATCCCCCGACGTTCGAGAGTAGCGACAGGTTGAACACCTTCACAGCCGAACACTGCGCTTCTAGGTTGTAGACCGCCTCTAGCCAGGCGTTGTAACCGCTGCCGCCGTTGAAGCTGAACGTCAGTTGGTCACCACGGCCCAGCCCCCTTCCAAACATAATGTCGAGCGCGTAGACAGTCCTTCCCAAGCGTTCAACGCGCAGCGTAATCCGCTCATCCGTTCGCCGCACCGATGTCGGAAAACCCGATTTGGCGAGCTGGTCGCCAGCATCTCGAAGACTGGTCGCCAGGTACTCGTAGACGTTCTGAAGCTCCTGGAACTTACTGAAGGTCTCGGGCTGCACCTTGGGCAGCCGAACCTGCAGGGCTTCTTTCACTGCCTGCCCGGCGTCGTACGGCTCCTGTCCCGATCGGCGCTGCGCACGTTGCTCCTTCAACAAATCAGCCCTGTCGGCCGGTACGCCGAAAGCCGGACCATCCTTCCGGGGTCCGCTGCCGGGCTGGTACCGGGGCAGGTCGGGCCGGATCTTCTTTTCAGCCTGCACATGCAACGGTTCGGCGAGCAACCGGCGCAGCAACGTCTCGACACCGGCCAGATCGATGCTGGTGACTTTGAACCACGCGACACGGTGCAGTTCGTTCGGGATGAGCGCGTCCGACTCCCCTGGCAGCAGCACGATCACGGCCTTGCGCTGAAACTCCTGCTGATCGCGGTCGAAGATGCCTTTCAGCGCGTCCATCTCCCGAACCGCACCGGCGCCCTCGTCCGGCCGGTTCTCTCCCTTCCAACGCTCCCAGAAGGCCTTGCTGCTGATCATCAGGACGGTGCCGGCCGCCTCGACGGCACGCGGACCGTACTCCGTCCAGTTCATCCCGGCATCTGTGTAGTGGAACAGGTCTGCGTCGACGTGGACGTAGTTCCCGAGCAGGTGCGCGAAGTCGTACACCATCGTCTTCCACGCCTTCGTCTGTTCGGCGGACGCCCGGTAGTCGGCGTGCGCCCACGTGATAAACACCGGCAGCTGGTCCATGTCTCGCTTCCTACGTCCAAAGTGGATCAGTGAGCACCGTTCGCAACTGCTCGGTGTCACCGACGGCAACGGCCGCGGTCGCCTTCCGCAGCAGGGTCCACGGGTGATATCGGCCGTACAGCGCCGCGCTTCCCGACGCGGCTTCCCGAAGGGAGATCTCCGCGTCCGGCAGCTTCGCGAGAGCAGCCAGCCTGCCCGCGTTGGCCTGCCAGCAGAGCCGTTCGCCCGCGTCCAGATCTACGACTTCGTCTGCGAGCAGGTGTGTGAGTCTGCCCGCCTCCCAGCCAGGTCGTGCCGGATCCACAGGTGGCTGGCCATGCCTCGCCAGATCAGCGTCGAAACCGCCGGCCTCCACGCCGCTCAAGGAATCGAGGCTGTCGAGCAGCGGCCGAATCGCGCTGGCCCGCAACGGCCGGCCTGTAATGTTGGAGCGCAGGAGCGCCTGCCGTGCGCGGGCGAGCAAGGTGGTCGGGTGTGCGGCGCCGACGGCGGCTTCGCGCACGCGCACGGCGCGCGCCGCCGCGCGAACGTCGTTCTCGTCCGATTCATCGCTACCAGCCAGTGCCCACGCTGTGTGGAAGTCCAGTGCGAGAGCGGCGTGCACGCCTCGATCTCCGAAGGTCGCCGCGAGCTCCTGGGCCAGTTTTCGAGCTGTGGCAGGCGGAAGAGCGGCCACACCCGTGAGCCACGCCGACTGCACTCGGCGCAGGGGAATCCACACCGACTCCGTCCCGTCGTCGTTCGCCGGGGTGAGTCGGAGGTCGGCGAGCACCGCGTCGTTGGCGGCCGTGAACTCGCCGCGGAAGACCTGCAGATCGGTGAGCATCATTCGGCGGATCATCGTCTCGCGGTCGTCCTCGCCGAGCCGGTCCGCTGCGGTTTTCCAGCTGCCGTGCACCAGCTCGAACCCTTCACCGGTGAAGCCCAGGTCGTAGGCGACCAATCCCAGGTTGCACTGCTGGATCAGGACGCTGCTGTGCTGAGGCGAGTGCCGGTCCAGGAGGAAGTCGAGCCCGCGACGGAGGCGTTCATGCGCGGCGCGAAGAAGCCAGGTGAGGTGCTCCGTTCTGGCGACGTTGTTCCCGATACTGTGTTGGACGCTGGGATCGGAGTGATCGAGCGAGGTCTCCAGGGCACGAGTGAACTCGGTCCTCGCGTCGACGTAGTGTCCGTTCTCCATGAGCACGAGTGCCCGGTCGCTGACGAGCTCGGTGTACTTGCCGTCGTTCTCTCCGTCCGGAAAGGACAGTTGCAACCGCAGCCCGGCGTCGAAGATCCGCAACGCCTCCTGGCGCCGCGGGCCCAGCGACACCAGGAAACCGAGATTGTCGAGGATCTCGACGCGCACGCGCTCACGCCATGGGACCTCGTCCGCAGTTGCGGGAGCGGGGCCTGGCGCTCGTCGCGGCATGATCTCCAGAGCGCGGCGGCCGTACGCCTCGGCAGCGGGTAGATCCACGTCGGAGATCAGGATCGAGTTCTCGTTGAGCCAGCGCGCCACCGACTGACTGCGCAGCCCGCGGACGACCTGGCCCAGCTCCGCGGCGGGCACGATCTCCGCCGGGTCGAGGTCGGTAAACGTGTCTGATACATCGCCGGACCAGTCACGTACCGCAGCGGCCGCCGCCTTATCGCCGTGCAGGGCGATTCCGAGCAGACGCGCCCGATACGCACCGCGTGCGTTTCCGCGCTCGTGGAGGTAGGCGGCGGGAAGCCACAGCGCGCGATTCGCGTACCGCTGTGCGCGATCCGCGGAGAGCAGGCGCGGATCGCGTTCGCGTTCACGCTGGACGATCCGGGACGCCGCGACCGCGGCACCGCTCAGCCCCAGTACGCGGGACCACTGGGTCGTGTCGTCGACGTCAAGTTCGCGGATCAGGTCGCCCGCCGCCGCGCCGACTCCCAGCGCGGCGTGCCCGACGTCGAACTCGGGATCGTCTCTGACCAGTTCGGCGAGCAGCGGGTGCACGAGCAGCGTTTCCTCGTCGGCACCTGTGCGAACCAGACCCTGGGCACGCAGTTCGGTGACGGCGGCGTCACGTCGCGCCGTGTCCCTGCACAACAGGGTGACCTCGTCATCGGGATCTTCGCGGAGCCCGGCGAGGAGTTCGGCGGGCACCGCGCCTTTGCCCGCGCACGAAAGAATCTGCAACACGGCCAGCGCGTCGGCACGGCGTTCTCGCAGCAATTCGATACGCACCTGCCAGGCCGAATGCAGCGCGGAAACCCTCTCGTGATGACGTTCCAACCACCCACGCAGAGAGATCCCGTCCACGACGGCGGCAGCGGCCTGTTCCAGTGCGAACGGATGGCCGCTCACTCTCTCTGCAACGGCGCGTGCCAGATCTTCATCCTCTGCACCGGTGCGCGCCAGCAGGTAGTCGACGGACTCACCAACGGTCAGCGGATCCAGCTCCACGACGTGGGCGGCCGACCTCCAGCGCGCCGACTGAGAGGTGACGAGCACGTGCAGCCCCGGCCTCGACGGCAGCGACGTGGCGAACAGCGCGGGCTCAGGGGCGTCGTCCACCACGATCAGGGCTGGGCCGCGCTCAACCAGCGCGTCGAAGACGTGCGCGGGGTCATCCTCCGTCATGCCGAGCCGTTCGGCGAGCAGTGCGACGGACGTCCGCCACGCGGTGGCGTCGTCGGCGGTGAGCCAGCCGACGACGCGGTAGTTCTCCTCCAGCAGGTGGCACAGCCGGACGGCCAGCGCGGACTTGCCCATGCCCGATGTGGCGACGATCGCCGCGCGTACCGCACCGTGGGTGTCGGCGAAGCGCGCTACTAGGCCTTCCACCACGGATCGTCGCGTCACGTTCTCGGCGGGACTGCCCAGCTGTGGCACTACGAACACGCGCTCGACCTGGCGTGTCTCCTCGCGGGCCACGGCGGAGAGGTCGGCGGGGCGAGGCCACTCCCGAACGATCTCGTCGGCCAGCCGGCTGACCTGGGCGGTCTGGTCCGGCTGACCCGGCCGGACCCTAAGGTAATCCTCGAATTCTACCGGCCGCGGAATCCACATGCGGCGGAACTTCGTATGCAGAAGGCGACGCTGGTGATCAGTGGAAGCGTTACCGTTGAGAACACTGAGAACTCGCTGCGCTGACAATCTTCGATCCGCACGCAATATAGCGCCGACGAATTCATCGACCGTTTCCGTGGTACGTGCCGTACGCACCAACAAACGCAGTGCTTTGATCATGGAGCTAGGCGCGTCCGAAGGCCCTTCGCCCACCACGACCAGCACGGTCGCCACGTCCAGCGGCGCGGATTCCATCAGCTCGGCGAGCGCGTCGTCATCCACTTCCGCAGGAAGGATGCGCACGTCGAGCCGGCGAGGACCCGGTTTGCCGCCGGCGACATCGATGCGGACCGACGTGCCTGCGCCCGCCGGTTCGACACACAGCCGGGCCACCGACCCGGCGAGGCCAAGGACCGGGTGGCCCGTGACGAGGCTGGTGAGCGCCGTGCGCACAACGCCCAACGCGGGTCCTGGCAGCTGACCGTGCTTGGCTTTCGCGCCTTTCATCGAGGTCAATCTAACCCTTTCACCGAGCCTTCCCCGGACAATCGTACCCGCACACGATCCGCATCGCCCATTCGGTGCTGGGAGAGGAAGAGATCGTACGCCACGCGCAGCATTTGGTGTGCTTTCTCCGCGTCTCCCTGGTGTGCGAGGACGTCGGCCAGATGCTCGGTGTACTCGGCTTCAGCGAAGACATTTCCGAGCTGCTTCGCCTGTCGTACGGCTGCCGTAAAGTGCTCCGCGGCCTGATCCATGCGGCCGTCCCGGCGAGCGATGTGTCCCAACGCATCCAAGGTGCTTACCTGGCCGCTCACGTTGCCGTGCGCGCTGTGGAGCGCCAAGGCTCGTTCGCAGCAATCACGGGCAAGAACGAAGTTCTCAAGCTGTGCGTGCTGCCAGCCCTGCGCGTTAAGGGCGTGCGCCTCGCCGACAGGATTGCTCTCCGCCCTGTACAACTCCATCGCGGAAATGGCGTGCTGCAACGCTTGTTCGTGCTCACCCCGCAGTGACAGGACCCGTTGCAAATCGTGGTGGGTGTGCGCCTGCCCCATCACGAACCTGGCTTCTTCTTCGAGGCTCAACGCCTGCGTGAGGCGTCGCTCGGCCTCCTCAAGATCACCCGCGCGGGTGCAGGCGCGTCCGAGTTGACGCAACGACGACGCGCGCAACCGCACGGAGCCGATCGCCATGGCCGCCTCCAGTCCGAGGCGCGACGACGCCACATTCTCCGCTAGCAGACCGAGCCGGTACTGGTAGGTGTCCAGCCCGTGGGCTATGTGCCACACCGCCTCGTACCACTTGTGGTTGGCCGCGACCCGGTGCACGACGGCAATCAACGCGTGCTCCGCACCGAACCACGCGACCGCCGCAGGTTCGTCGGTCAGGCGTAAAGGGTGGCAACCGTCCGGCAGAGCAGGCACTTCGAAAGCGTGCCGGTGCGGATACAGCAGGATGTCAGCGGTCCTGACGGTGTGTGCGTAGAACGCCACCAGCCGCTGCAGCGCCGACACCGACTCCGCCCAGGGCTGCAGTTCGGCTGCGTGCAGGCGCACCAGGTCATGCATCTGGAACCTGTGGGGAACGTGTTGGCGAACCAGATTCGCCGCCTCCAGCGAGCGGAGCGTTGCGGCCGCCTCGTGAGGAGGCACCGCCCACAGGCACGCCGCCGCACCGACGCTGATCTCGCCCAACGGCGCGACGCCGAGCAGTCCGAACGCTCGTCGCAGCCGGTCGTTCAGCGACGCGGACGACCAGGACAGCACCGCCCGCAGGCTCGCGGATTCATCGTCGGCGTCGAACGCGCTCAGTCTCGTCGTCTCGTCGTCCAGTTCGTCGGCGAGAACCGACATCGGGAATTCGGGGTGCGCCGCAACTCTGGCCGAGGCGATCGCCAGCGCGAGCGGTAGCCCACCGCACCTATGCACGATCGCCGACACAGCTTCGGACTCCCTTTCGGCGGCACGGGCCGGCAACAACCGGCTGAGCAGCGCCGAGGCGTCAGACTCATCCATCGCCTCAAGCCGCACGATGTGGGCTCCCTGGACACGCAACGAGGACAGCCGCATTCTCGTCGTCACCAGCACCGCGCACGACGGCGTTCCAGGCAACAGCGGCGCTACCTGATCAGTGTCCCTCGCGTTGTCCAGAACGATCATCATTTGCCGGTCCGCCACCGCGCTGCGAAAGAGCGCGGCCGCAGCGTCCGGATCTGCGGGGACCGCGGCGGGCTCGACTCCGAGCGCAGTGAGGAACCCGCGCAACACCGTGGCAGGCCTGGCTGGAGCGACTTGCGGGTCGAAACCCCTGAGGTTGGCGAAGAGTTGTCCGTCCGGGAACCGGTCGGCGTGGTGATGCGCCCAGTGCAGCACCAGCGTCGTCTTGCCGACTCCTCCTGCGCCCTCGATGACGACCAGGGGCGGTCGTCTCTCCTCCAACGCAGCCGACAGTTCACCGAGCTCACGCTCACGGGCCACGTGCCAGCGCGGCACCATTGGCAGCTGTCTCGGCGTTCTGAGCGGCTGCGCACCGGTCACGTGCAGACCTCCGTGCACGATGCCCGCCTGAATCGCCACGCCGACCTGGTCCGACCGAACCAGGTTGCGTATGTCGTCGGACATGCTTCTCCAGACAAGTGGCCGTGACCGCGCCTGTCGAACTCCATCGTCGCGCCGGGTCCGGCGCGACGCTTCGGCCTTTCAGGTCCTGTTCACCTCACATGGCTAGTCGACGTGCCTCCGTGACCACCTCATGGATCTCGCTGGCCATTTTCTGGACACTCGCCTTCACTGTGTCCAGCGCCACAACACCAGCCAGCGAGGGGTTGTAGGCGCGGGCCTCCTCCTCGGTTATTCCATGCCAAATCGGCAACACGACCTGGTCGCCAACGACACTGCGGTTGAGAGCTCCAGTGATCTCGTACTTTCCCCATCCCGATTCAAAGAAGGCACGAGACAGGATGACTATGCTGAAAGCGCTACGGTTGATAGCCTCGGCGAGTTTGAAAGCCAAGTTATCGCCGACTCTCAGCACGAACTTGTCAAACCATGTGCGCAGCCCCAGATCGCGCAACGCCCCCGCAAGTGACGCGGCCACGTCGCCGTCTTCATGAGCGTAGGAGATAAATACGTCCCATTCCTTCTCCACGAGATTGCCATCGAGGTGGTTCTCCGCCGCCACCGAGGGAATGAGGGATCGCAATGGATTTCCGGCTCCACCTACGCTCCCCGCCGGCAGCACGTCAAGGTTCGGGAGCGACTCGACGACCGATCGGTCGTCCAGCAGCAGGCGCGCGAGGTAAGGCAGGCGTGGATCGTGTGGCAGCTCTTCAACCAGCTTCCACGTCTCGAACAGGTCGCCAGGATCGAGCCTGGTCGGCAGAGGCCGTTGCGGGTTGCGTACGGAAACTTCGGGGTCGGTGGCGAACCAGATCCGGTTCAGCTGCACGGGCTCCGCGCCTTCGTTCGCGACCTTGAGGAAGTAGTACGCGCGGCCACCGTAATCGAAGAACGCGATGTGAGTCAGGAATGTGACAACGGCACCCGTCCCGTCAGAGCCCGTCTGGACGATCATTTTCTCGTGCCTAGCTTTGAGGTCACTCAGTAGCTCAGCGGTGAAACTGCTCCTGTTCCCGCCGATCGTCTTGAGGTCTTCTCTGCACAGCAGTATGCGGTTCTCGTGGCTTTCGAAGTAATCCAGTGGTACGACAAGGCCATCTTCTCCGCTCGCGAGCCGCGGGCGGATCGAGTATTCATGACCGGCGTCGGGATGCCCTGGCACTTGTAGCACCTTGCGTCTGCAGACCGCACATCTACCGCCAGCGCGCCGCCACAGCTCGACGCGGTCGACCTCCCTCGCCGTCATACCGCACTACGTCGACCATCGGCAAAGTTCCGTTACACCATCCACCGAAGCGCGATGACAACTTTGGACAGTGGCGCGTCCGTGACCGAGCATTCATGGTCACCCAACGGCATCTGGCTCGCAACGGTCTCGGACGACAGCATGCTGCGGATTCACCAGTTGCCCGAGGCGCGGTGCCTCGCCGAGCTCCGACTGGACAGCGACCTGGTTGACTGTGCTTGGCTGGACAACGACCGCTTGGTCGTCGTCGGCGGGCAGGCCGTCTACTGGTTTCGATGGCTACCGTCTTGACCGCTCGTCTGCGACAAAATTCGCGGGGCCCGCGTCGCAGCCAACCAGTTTGAGGCCCGCCGTCGATAGGCGGTGGGAGCTGGGGAGCACGGCGGGGAGCAGATGGGGAGCAAACATGTGCGTTGAACGGTCCCCAACTGCGCACAACGACTCTGAACGGATCCGCGCCGACCTGCGGAAGTGCGTTTCCGCAGGTCGGCGCACTACGTCGTCCTTGGTTCACACCGAAGAGGTCACAGGTTCGGTGGCGTTGCTGTTTGCGCTGGTCACACTGCTGGTGGCGATCATGGCTGGATTCGCGCGGTGCCGGGGGAGTGGGCGGTGGTGGTGGCGGGCTTGCTTCGTCGACGGCTCGTTAGGGGCTGCAGGGTGTTCCGATGTCGCGCAGTCCTGGGTTCGCCGGAGGTGGGGGTGGGGCGTCCTGTGTGGATCAGGTCGCTGGTGATGGTTGTCTTCAGCAGGCGTGGTGATGCGGCAGGAGACCGGTGCGGGTGTCTGTGTCCCGGTAATGGCGTGAACGTCGCCGTGTGGTCCTGTGGGTCCTGGTTTCGACGTCAACGGTTGTGTGGTGACCGGAACCGGTGCGTGGTCCTGGCCGGTTGAGGTCGGTCGATGGTGTTTGGCGTCGGTTGGGGAGTTCACCCGGTCGGGATGGGGGTCCGCGCGGCAATAACGGTGTTGTGGATCTTGGCTGGAGGAGGTCGCTCCTGTTTCGCTCCAGCCTCGGGCTTGTTGATCTCCGTTGCGACCACAGTGGACGGTCGCCGCAAGATCATCGCCGGGTACGACAAAGGCCCGCCGACCTGGGCTGATGCCCAGAGCCGACGGGCCCCGTCTCGACCGTCGGGACGACAGGATTTGAACCTGCGACCCCTTGACCCCCAGTCAAGTGCGCTACCAAACTGCGCCACGTCCCGGTCGTTCTCGCACTCGCTGTTCTCTGAGTGCTCGCATAGCTTAGCGCATGCCGGAGGGTGCTCGTGACAGGGGGGTACCTCTAGTTGATCACCGAGGTCAGCGGGGGTTTGGGGGTGGTTTTGGGGGTTGGTGGGGGCGTGGGTGTGGCGCGGCACACTTTTCTGGGGATCAAACTGGGTTTGGTCACAGAGATGGGGCGACACGACTACGCGCGGTTGACCCCGAGTGAGCGGCTCCCTAGCGTGACGGCGGTCACAGCCCCTGGAGAAACGGGAGTCAGATGGCCAGCCCACCCCAGAGCGAGCCGACCAGGATCGGTCGTCGCGGGTTCCTGACGTTCCTGGTGGCGGCACCGGTGTTGACGGTGGCCGCGGACCTGGCGACCGAGGCGGTGGCTCCGGGTACGGCGAACGCGGTGGTGCCGACGTTGCCGGCCCCGGCCGACCTGACCGATCTGGGCGACATCCTGATCCTGGCGGGCACGCCGACGGCGAACATGCTGGTGCTCCAGGTGGAGCGGGACAACAGGGTGCACCTCCAACTGCCGAGGGCGGAGGTGGGGCAGGGGCTGACCACGGCCACGGCGATGCTGGTGGCCGAGGAACTGGACGTGCCGCTGGACCAGGTGGTGGTGACCCTGAGCGACGCGCGCACGGAGTTGCTGTTCAACCAGCTCACGGGCGGCTCCAACTCGATCCGGTCCCTGTACACGCCGGTGCGCACGGCGGCGGCGACGGCGCGGGCACGCGTGGTGGCGGCGGCCAGCGAGCGGTTCGGGGTGCCGGCGGCGAAGCTGGTGACCAGGGGCGGTGCGGTGCACACGGCGGACGGGCGCAGCGCGGGCTACGGGGAGCTGACGGCGGCCGCGGCGCGGTCGACGCTGGCGATCGGCGAGGTGCGGTTGAAGCCGGAGGCCCAGCACAACGTGGTGGGCACCCCGACGTCCAGGGTGGACGCCCGCGCGATGGTGACGGGCCAGCAGCGCTACACCCTGGATCTGGACGTGCCGGGTGCGATGCCGACGATGGTCCGCAGGCCGCCGACGATCAACGGCACGGTGCGGGCGATCACCAACGAGGCGGCGGTGCGCGCGATGCCGGGGGTGCTGGCGCTGGCGGTGGTGCCGACCGGCGTGGCGGTCACGGCGGAGACGTTCGGGCAGGCGCTGGACGCGAAGAACGCGTTGCAGGTGACCTGGAACGGCGGCACGGTCGACAACCTGTCCGATGTGGACATCCGCAAACAGTTGCACGCCGCGGCGCTGCCCTTCGTGGTGCCGCCGCTGCTGACCCAGTACGTGGACGCGGAGTTCGACTTCGCCTTCGTCAGCCACGCGCCGATGGAGACCAACTCGGCGATCGCCGACGTGCGCGGGGACAGTGCGGAGATCTGGGCCGGGTTGAAGTCGCCGATCGTGGCCAAGCAGACCATCGCGCAGGCGATCGGCCTGCCGGTGGACAAGGTCACGGTGCACGTGGTGCAGGGCGGCGGGTCCTTCGGGCGCAGGCTGTTCTTCGACGCGGCACTGGAGGCGGCGCAGATCTCCAAGGCCATGAAGCGGCCGGTGAAGCTGATGTGGAGCCGCATCGACGACATGCGGCACGGCAGGGCGCGCGCGGCCAGCCACCACAAGATCAGGGCGACCTTCGCGCTGGGCCAGGTGCTCACCTTCGAACACCGGGTGGCCAGCGTGGAGACCGACTTCCGGCACGGGCTCGGTGAGATCCTCACCGCGACGGCGGCGCACCTGCCGGTGGCGGGCAACCTGAGCTTCGCGCAGACCGTTTTCCTGACCACGGTCAAGTCCCCGTACAACTTCGGGGTCACCACGCAGCTGCTCAACGAGGTACCGCTGCAGATGCACACCGGCAGCTTCCGCTCGGTGTACTCGGCGAACACCCGGGGCGCCGAGGAGATGGTCGTGGACCTGCTCGCGGCGAAGCTGGGCAAGGACCCGGTGGCCTTCCGCCGCGAGTTCCTCAAGACCGACCGGCAGCGCGCGGTGCTGGACAAGGTCGCCTCGGCGGGCAACTGGGGCAGGGCCATGCCCAAGGGCTTCGCGCAGGGCGTGGCCGTGCACGACGAGTACAAGTCCTGCACGGCCTGCCTGGTGGAGATCGACGCGCGCGATCCCAAGGCGCCCAGGGTGGTCAAGGCGGTGATCGCCGCGGACGTGGGGCGGCCGATCAACCCGCGCGGGCTCCAGGCCCAGCTGCTGGGCGGCCTGACCGACGCGATCTCCACGACCCTGCGCGCGGGCCTGCACATCGACAAGGGCCTGCCGCTGGAGGGCAGCTACTCGCAGTTCCACTACGCCAGGCAGAAGGACACCCCGACCGACGTGCAGATCTTCGTGATGCCCGCGAACGGGGAGCCCGGCGGCGCCGGTGAGCTCGGGCTGCCCGCGGCGGTCGGCGCGATCGCCAACGCCTACACCTGCGCGACCGGCACCAGGCCGACCAGCTTCCCGATCAACTTCCCGGTCGACTTCGACCCGTTCCCCCGCTGAGGAGTGCCGTGCCGAACTACACCTTCTCCGTCAACGGCAAGACGGTGACCGTGGACGCGCCCGCCGATCTGCCGTTGCTGTGGGCGCTGCGGGACAAGCTGGGCGTCAAGGGCCCCAAGTACGGCTGTGGCATCGACGTCTGCAAGGCGTGCACCAGCCACCTGGACGGGGAGAAGATCAACCCCTGCGTGGTGCCGGTATCCGAGGCCGAGGGCCGCGAGGTCACGACGATCGAGGGCCTTGCCCAGGGCGACAAGCTGCACCCGGTGCAGGAGGCGTGGCTGGAGCAGGACGTGGCCCAGTGCGGCTACTGCCAGCCGGGCCAGATCATGGCGGCGGTGGCCCTGCTGAAGAAGACGAGGAACCCGACCGACGCCGAGATCGACGAGATCGAGAACGTGTGCCGGTGCGGGACCTACTTCCGGATCAGGGAGGCGATTCGCAGCGCGGCCGCGAAGATGTAGATTGCTGCGTCCGGGGCCTGGACAAGGAGGTCGGCGTCATGCACTTCGTTCACCCGGACCCAGTGGTGGCCGACCTGGCCGCGCGGGTCGAGCCGCAGCTGCCCGAACTGGTGAAGTCGACCTTCGAGCAGATCGTCGAGGAGATGGCGGTCTACGGCCGCGCCGAGTTCGTCTCGCACGAGGAGCTGCGCGCCTCGGTCACGGCCAACCTGCACTCCGCGATGCGCACGCTCAAGGGCGAGGGCTCGCCCGACCTGTCCCAGGCCGCGGCCACCGGGCGGGCCCGCGCGCTCAAGGGCGCTCCGCTGCCGGAGTTGTTGCGCGCCTACCGGATCGGGCTGACCGAGGTGTGGTACCGGTTCGTGGACCTGGCCGTGGACCGGGACGCGCTGGTGGCCGCGACCACCGCGATCTGGGCGCTGATCGACGACTACGCGGAGGTGCTCACCACCTCGTACCGGGACACCACCGCCGAGGTCCTGCTCGCCCAGCAGACCCGGCGCTCGGCGCTGGTGGAGGCGCTGTTCGCCGGGGGAGCGGCGATCGAGGGCACGCTGTGGGACATCGCCAGGGTGCTGGAGCTGTCCCTGGACGGCACCTACGTGGTGGTGGCGGCGGAGACCCCGGGCCTGGGGCGGGAAGCCTTACCCCAGGCCGAGTCCCGGCTGCGCGAGCACCACCACGCCTCGGCCTGGCGGCTCACCCCAGACCTCCAGGTCGGCGTGGTGTCCCTGCGCGGGCCGCAGGCGGCGAGCACGATCGTGGGGCTGTTGCGGGAGAACGTGATCGGACGGGTCGGCGTCAGCCCGGTCTACTCTGGACTGGGCAACACCGCGCGCGCCCTGCACCTGGCGCGGGTCGCGCTGTCCAGCATGAGCCCGGGCAGCACGGGCATGGTGCAGTTCAACGAGTCCCCGCTCGCGGGACTGGTGGCCAGCGCGCCGGAGGCCTCGGTGCAACTGGCGCACGACGTGCTGCGGCCGATCCTCCAGTTGCCGGGGGAGGAGCGCAACGTGCTGCTGCTGACCCTGCGCGCCTGGTTCGAGTGCCAGGGCTCCACCCGGCTCACTGGTGAGCGGATGTTCTGTCACCCCAACACGATCCGGCACCGCCTCAAGCGGATCACCGACGAGTTGGGGCGTTCGCTGACCGATCCGGCCGACATCGCCGAGCTGGGCACGGCGCTGCGGGCGCTGTCGCTGTTCGGGGACAGCACCCGCAGTCCCGCCCCGCTCAGGTGAGCCCGGCGGTGATCGTCAGGGTGCCGGGTTCACCGGACTGCACCTTGCCCTCGAAGTCGACCCCGTCGGGGTGCACGTCGTCGTAGGGGAAGGCGTAACCCTTGCCGTCGGGCAGGGTGGCGTGCAGGATCCGCGCGTAGTGGTTGGTGGCGGCCTGCTGGTAGAACCGGGACGGGTCCTCGTTGGTGGGCTGCACCGGGTTGTCCAGCAGGGTCGTCCGGTTGAACGCGGCGGCCAGCCGCGCGCTGAGGTTGCCCATCTCGTCGTTGGCGGTGGTGAACGGCGGCTGGCTACAGCTGAACACCGCGGGCGTGGAGGGCTTGGCGAAGCTGCCGACCCCGGGGAAGCTCAGCGTGTCCCCGGAGACCCGACCGCGTGCCTGGCCCCAGGTGAACTGCGTGTCGATCACCAGGTCGGTGCCCGCGTACTTCTGCCACACCTGGTTGATGTAGTCGTCCAGGTACCCGTTGAACAGCCCGGGATTGGTGGAGATCGCCTGGTTCGGGCTCAGCGCGCGCAGCGGCTTGCCGTCCGGTCCGTCGACCACGAGCTTGGCCCAGTCCCCGCCCTGCTCGCGCAGCGCGGAGCACACCTTGTCCAGCCCGCCCTGCGGCAGCCCGGGCACGGTCTGCGTGCCCTGCGGGGTGCTCAGCGAGAGCGCGATCGGCAGGGACACGAAGTCCACGAAGCTGATGTTGCCGTACAGCTGGCTGGCGTCGAAGGTCAGCTCGCAGAAGCCCCAGCTGGTGTTGATGTTCGGATCGCTCGGGTTGGACACCGAGGGCATGGCGATGCCGGGGCCGGGGTTGACCAGGAAGGTCAGCGGCTTGCCCACGGAGAACCAGACGCGCCCGCCGACGATGCGCGGCACCGTGATCGTGCGGGGTCCCGCCCCGCTGGCGTTGAGCACGATGGCGCAGTCGGCGCCCAGCGGGGTGCCGGGGGAGGGCGGTGACGGCGGGTGGTAGACGGTGCTGCCGTCTGCCTGCAGGAACATCCACGCGTTGCCCGCGTTGGGGTCCTGCCCGGTGACGTAGCAGTAGACGGTGTTGTTCCCGGTGTTGTTGACCAGCGCGACGTCCAGTGTGGACCCGGTGGCGGCGAGGGCTCGTGCACCGAAGGTGGTGGCGAGCGCGGTTGCGGCAGTGGCACCCAGGAAGGCCCTGCGAGAGATCATTCGGTCCCCTTCGACGGCGGCGTCTGTTCGGGATCCATCCATGAGAGCGCTCACAACTGGTCTGGACAACAGGCCGAACGGAGTAGTCGCACTGCTCCTGTCGGTGACAGGATGAGGCGTGCCCGAGATCGAGAGCAGATCCATCGACCCGATCCCCGCGGCCGAGCGGCACGGGCATGCGCGCAGCCTGTTCGCCCTGTGGTTCGCGGCCAACATGCAGATCACCTCGGCGGTGACCGGGGCGCTGACCGTGCTGGTCGGCCTGCACCCGGTGTGGGCACTGGCCGCGGTGCTGCTGGGCAACGCGCTCGGCGGGGTGCCGATGGCGCTGCACGCGGCGCAGGGCCCCAAGCTCGGCGTGCCGCAGATGATCCAGAGCCGCGCGCAGTTCGGCGTGTACGGGGCGGTGCTGCCGCTGGTGCTGGTCGTGCTGATGTACCTGGGCTTCTTCGCCAGCGGAACGGTGCTGGGCGGGCAGGCCCTGTCCGGCATCACCAGCCTGCCCGTCGACCTGTCGATCGTGCTCTACGCGGGGCTGACCGCGCTGGCGGCGATCCTCGGCTACCGGCTGATCCACCGGTTCGGCTGGCTGGCCTCGGTCCTGTCGGTGCTGGTCTTCGTGTACCTGTCGATCAGGCTGGTCGCCGGGCACGACCTCGGCGCGCTGCTGTCCGGGGCGCGGTTCGACCTGCCGCCGTTCCTTCTCGCCCTGTCGCTGACCGCTTCCTGGCAGTTGACCTTCGGCCCGTACGTGGCCGACACCTCCCGGTACCTGCCCGAGTCCACCTCGGTGCGGGCCACGTTCTGGTGGACCTACGGCGGAACGGTGCTCGGCGCGGCGTGGGCCATGTCCTTCGGCGCGCTGGCCTTCGCCCTGGCGGGCAGGGCGTTCAAGGGGCACGAGGTGGACTACGTGGTGGGGCTGGGCGGAGCGGGCCTGGTGATCCCGCTGCTGGTCGCGGTGGCGCTGGGCAAGTTCACGGTCAACGTGCTCAACGTCTACGGCGGCTACATGTCGGTGGCCACCACGCTGACGGCCTTCACCCGCCGCGCCGCACTGTCCACAGTGGGCAGAATCGGCTACGTGCTGGTCTTCGCCGTGCTCGGTGCGGCGCTCGCGGTGCTCGGGCGCGGGGACTTCCTGCGCAACTTCGTGCTGTTCCTGGAGTTCCTGCTGTACTTCCTGACCCCGTGGTCGGCGATCAACCTGGTGGACTTCTACCTGGTGCGCCACGAGCGCTACGAGTTGGCCGCGCTGTACGACCCGGCGGGCCGCTACGGCCGGTGGAATCCGCGCGCCCTGCTGGTCTACGCGTTCGGCGTGCTGGTGCAGATCCCGTTCGCCAACGTGGACGGGGTGTTCACCGGCTGGCTCGCCCCGCTGCTGGGTGGTGCGGACATCGCGTGGCTGCTGGGTTTGCTGGTGCCCGCGGTGCTGTACCGGCTGCTATGCCTTCGCCCACAGGTCGGCGCGCCCGCGTTGTAGCGCCTGCTCCAGCGCACCGCGCACGGCGGCGCTCTCGCCCAGCGCGCCGAACTCGATCTTCGGCGGGACCGGGGCCAGTTCCGCCACCGTGGCACGCACCGGGTCGAGCAGGTCCGGGTCCAGGCCCAGCGGGCCGCCGAGCAGCACCAGTTCGGGGTCGACCAGGGCGCACACCGAGGCGATGGCGCGGCCGATCACGGCGCCCCGTGCCGCCGTGTTCGGCGAGCCCAGCACCGCGAGGGTGAAGCCCTGTCGCAGGCCGGAGTCCAGTGGCAGGTAGCCGATCTCGCCCGCGACCCCGTGCGATCCGCGTACCAGTTGGTCACCGATCACCAGGCCCATGCCCATGCCCGCGCCGATGTGCACGTAGGCGAAGCTGTGCACGTCCCTGCCCGCGCCGTGCCAGCGCTCGGCGATCGCCGCCAGGTTGACGTCGTTGTCCACCAGCAGGGGAGCCTCGAACAGGCCGTCGAGCACCTCCTGCGGGCGGAACAGCCCCTGCGGGTACGGGGTGTCCGGCAGTTCCACCACCGACTCGGTGGCCGGGTCCACCGGGTTGGCCACCGACACGCCCACCGCGAGCAGCCTGCGGTGTTCGGCCATGCCGCGGTCGATGGCCCGCGTCACCAGCCCGCGCAGCTGGCATGGCGGGTCCGTGGGGGCGTGCCACTCGTCCAGGAACGGCACGCCGAACAGGTCGGCGGCGCGGACCCGGATCTCGGTGGAGTTGAGGTCCACCGCCACGGCGAACCCGGCGTCGGCGGCGACCTGGTAGTAGGTGCCGACCCGGCCCTGCCGCCCGGTCTGCGTGCCCGCGGTCAGCAGCAGACCGGCGTCCTCCAGCCTGCGCACCGCCTCGGACACGGTGGTCTTGGAGATGCCGGTGCACTGGGCGATCTCGGCGCGGGTGATCGGGGCCTGGCCGAACACGGTGTCCAGCACGATCTGGTCGGTCAACTCGCGCAGCAGGGTCATGCTGGGCAGGGCTTTGCGGTTGACCATGGGTGTACCGTACCGGCACGGGTTTAGTCAGGACACCTGACTAACTAAAACCGGGAGGACGTGTCGATGACGACGGCGATCCAGGCCCCGGCCGAGCTCGGGGCCGCCATCCGCGCGGTCAAGGCCGAGCTGAGGGCGGGCATCGGGGACGTGGCCGGGGTGTTCGCCCAGGTCGAGGAGCACATGCGGGCCGAGGCGGAGCAGATCGCCGCCGAGCGTGCGGGCGGTGCGGACGTGCTGCCGGTGCTGCGCTTCGAGGACATCCTGGCGGGCACCGTCAGCGAGCGGGCCAGGGCGGAGATCCACCGGCGCGGGTGTGCCGTCGTGCGCCAGACCTTCCCGCGCGAGCTGGCCGAGGACTGGGACCAGGAGCTGGCCGAGTACCTGGAGCGCAACCAGTTCCTGGCCAACTACCGCGGCGCCGCCGACCAGTTCTTCGGCACGCTCAGCTCCAGCAGGCCGCAGATCTACCCGATCTACTGGTCCCGGCCGCAGGTGCGCGCCAGGCACGACCCGCGCATGGCCGTCACCAGGCGCTTCCTGAACTCCCTGTGGAAGCACGGGGACTGGTTCGACCCCGACCGCGACAGCGGCTACGCCGACCGGATCCGCCGCCGCCAGCCGGGGGACTCCTCCTTCGGGCTGTCCCCGCACATCGACTCCGGCTCGGTGGAGCGCTGGCTGGACCCGGCCTACCGCGCGGTGTTCCGGCATCTCTACGCCGGGGACTGGCGCAGCTACGACCCCTGGGACGCCGCGCACCGCACGCAGGTCCGCGAGTACGAGTCCACCCAGATGTGCAGCGTGTTCCGCAGCTTCCAGGGCTGGACCGCGCTGACCGAGATGCGGCCCACCGACGGGGTGCTGCACGTGGTGCCGATCGCCAGCGCGGCCCTGTACCTGATGCTGCGCCCGCTGCTGGACGACGTGCCCGAGGAGGAACTGTGCGGGGCTCAGGTCGGCCGCGCGCTGCCGATCACCGACCAGTGGCACCCCGCGCTGTCCCAGGCGCACACCCCGATCCCGGCGATGCTGCCCGGGGACACGGTGTGGTGGCACCCGGACCTGATCCATTCGGTCGGTGACGTCGCGGGCATGCGGCGCTGGGGCAACGTCATGTACATCGCCGCGGTGCCGGGCTGCCCGGCCAACGACGAGTACGCGCGGCGCGAGCACGAGGCGTTCCTGCGCGGGGGCAGCCCGCCCGACTTCGCCGCCGAGGACTACGAGGTGGACTACGTGGGCCGGGGCACGGTCGAGGACCTCGACTAGGATCACGGCCAGCCGTCGAGTCGGAGGTTGGGCAGTGCCGAGTCAGATCCCGGTCATCCTCGTCGCCGGTTTCCTGGGTTCGGGCAAGACGACCCTGCTCAACCACCTGCTCACCAACCGCTCCGGCACCCGGGTCGGCGTGGTGGTCAACGACTTCGGCTCGGTGAACATCGACGCCCTGCTGGTGGCCGGTCAGGTGGACTCGATGGTGTCGTTGAGCAACGGCTGCATGTGCTGCGTGGCCGACGCCAGTGAGCTGGACGACATGCTGGGCAGGCTGGCCGAGCCCTCGGCGCGCATCGACGTGATCGTGGTGGAGGCCAGCGGACTTGCCGAGCCGCAGTCGGTGATCCGCATGGTGCTGGCCAGTTCGCACGAGCGGGTGCGCTACGGCGGGCTGGTCCAGCTCGTGGACGGAGCCGAGTTCGAGTCCACTTTGGATACACACCCGGAGCTCGCCAAGCACCTGCGCTACGCGGACCTGGTGGTGCTCAACAAGGAGGACCGGCTCGACGAGGAGGAGCGCGAGGTGGTGCTGGCGCTGGTGGAGCAGTTGGCTCCCGGCACACCGGTGATCACCACCGCGCACGGCAGGATCGACCCCGGGCTGCTGTTCGACGCCAAGCCGGAGGACACCACGGTGGCCCGCCAGCTGTCCTTCGAGGAACTGCTGCGGCACGACCACCATCTGCACAGCGCCTACCAGGGCGTGACCTTCCGGTCCCCGCACCCGTTCGACCCCGCGCTGCTGATGGCCTTCCTCGACGACCGCCCGGCCGGGCTGTACCGCGCCAAGGGTTTTGTGCACTTCGCACACCCCGAGCACCGGCAGAAGTTCACGGTGCACGCCGTGGGCAACTACCTCAGCTTCGAGCGGGGACGTTGGCGGGCGGGCGAAGCGCGCGAGACCCAGCTCGTGCTGATCGGTACCGGCCTGGACGAGGCCGCGATCACCGAGCGGCTCACCGCCTGCCTGGACCCCAGCGGGGACGCCGATCCCGCCGCGATCTTCCGCGTGCTACGGCACTGCTGACTTTCGGGCAACGAATCGCGGATTGTCACGCCGCGGGCACGGTTGTCCGGAGCGGCTCCGGACATACTGCTTCGTGAAGAAAATCCTGTACCTCTACGTCAAGGGTGGCGCTCCGCTGGAGCACGTGTTCCCGCGCATCGCAGGCTGCGGCGAACTGCACGTGCTGGCGCTGACCCCGCTGCCCACCGCGGCGCAGGACGAGTGGCGGCCCAGCTGCACGAACATCGTGGACCTGCACACCGACGCGCGCGGTGCGACCCTGGTCGACCTGGTCGTCGAGCACGCCCGCGAGCTGGGCGCCGACGCGGTGATCACTATGTCGGAGTTCGCGGTCCTGCTGGTGGCGCACGTGGCCGAGCGGCTCGGCCTGCCCGGTGGCGGCCCCGGGTTGATCAACGCCAGGGACAAGCGGCTCATGCGGGAGACCTGGGACCGGGCCGGGGTGCCGATCCCGCGCTTCCGCCGGGTCGACTCCGAGGCCGATCTGGCCGCGGCCATGACCGAGCTGACCCCGCCGCTGCTGCTCAAGCCCGCCTGGGGCGCGGGCTCGGTCGCGCAGCTCGTACTGCGCACCCCCGAGGACGTCGCGCCCGCCTGGCGGCAGGTCGCCGAGGCGCTGGCCCTGGGCAGCGACGCGGGCATGAACGAGCTGTACGCCCCGGACACCGACCGGGACCTGCTCGTGGAGGAGATCCTCAGCGGCAGCACGGAGGGCTGGTACACCGAACCCGGTTACGGGGACTACGTCAGCGTCGAGGGCATCGTGGCCGACGGCGTTTACCACCCGCTCTGCATCACCAGCAAGCTGCCGACCATCCCGCCGTTCACCGAGGTGGCCAGCACCATGCCCAGCACGCTGCCCGAGCCGGTGCAGCGGCAGATCGAGGAGATCTCCCGCCGAGCCGTGGACGCGCTGGGGCTGCACACCTGCGGCACGCACACCGAGCTCAAGCTGGGTCCGGACGGGTGGGCCGCGGTGATCGAGACCGGGGCGCGGTTCGCCGGGCTGATGGTCGTCAAGCAGATCGAGGAGGTCTTCGGCATCGACCCGATCGCCATGCTGGTGCGGCAACTGCTTGGCGAGCCGGTCGACTACCCGCAGGCCATGCTGGTGCGGGGCAAGCGCGCCGCAGCCTCGCTGGCCACGATCCCCGCCAACGCCAAGGGCACGCCCTGGCGCGGCACCCCGCGCTGGCGGCCCTCCGCCGTGAACTGGTCGGAGCTGCTGTCCGAGGGCACCACCGCCGACCAGGTCAAGGCGTTCGCCGTGCCCGAGGGCAGCCCCGTGCCCAGGTACGACCCCTCCGGCGGCTCGCGCAACTGGCTGGGCGTGTTCCTGGTGACCGCCAACGACGCGGAGACCCTGCGCCAGGACTGCACCGCGATCCTCGACGGGCTGGAGGCCGCGCTGCCCGCGGAGTGATCAGTCGGCCTGCTGGGGACCCGAGCTGGTCACGACCTCGAACTCCAGCAGGCTGGAGCCGGTGCCCACCGGGCGCCCACCGCCGTGCGAGCCCATCGCCTCGGCGGCCCAGGCCTGGTAGTCCTGCTCGGTCTCCCAGCGGGTGTACACGAAGTAGCGGCTGTCCCCGGCCACCGGCCGCAGCAGCTCGAAGCCCAGGAAGCCCTTCGCCTTGTCCACGGCCCCGGCCCTGGCCGCGAACCGGCGCTCCATCTCCGCACCCGCGTCCCCGGGCACCTCAACCGCGTTGATCTTCACCACTGCCATGCCGCCAGCCTAGGCGCTGTGCGGTGATGCTGGCGCGCGGCCCGGGGCGGGTGTGTGTGGGGGCGGCGGCCCAGGCTCCGTGTGCCGCGAAGGTGGCTTTCACTGCGCTGAGCGCAGCGAACGGCACTTTCGCACCACGGCCCGGCAGCGTCATGAAGGTGCCCTTTGAGACGTTAGGTGTCTCGAACGGCACCTTGGGGGCGTTCAGTGCCATGAATGGCACCTTCATGACGTTGTGGGGCGCTATGGCTTCAGTGACGATCGAATCTAGTGGGGCGTAGGTCGTTCCTGTCACGAAGGTGCCGTTGGGGGCGTTCAACGTCGTAAAGGGCACCTTCGTGGTGTCTGGGGTGCGGCTGAGCGGGGGCCGTGTGTGGCGGTACCGGACGGCGCGCGGCCCGGGGCGGGTGTCACGAAGGTGCCGTTCAGGACGTTAGGTGTCGCAAGGGGCACCTTCATGGCGCATCGCCGGGGCGTCAGGGGGTGGCGGCGGCGGGGAGTTGGCCGGGGTCGCCGGCGGGCCAGGTGAGGGGGTCGGGGCCCAGGGCGTCGAGTTCGGCGACCTGGATCGCCGACCACGGGGACACCGAGGCGGGGTCGGCCAGCGCGGAGTCGGCGTACTGCCGCCACGGGACCCAGGCGGCCTCGTGCACCTCCGACGGGTCGGGGTCGGGCTCGGCCTCATCCTCGGCGATCGCGCGGTAGACCGGGCACAGTTCGTTCTCCACGGTGCCGTCGGCCATGACGGCCCGGTACCGGAAGGTGGGCAGCACGAGGTCGAGGCCCTGCACCGTCAGTCTGAGCTCCTGACCAAGCCGCCGGGTGATGGCGTCGCGCATGGACTCGCCGGGGCCGGGGTGGCCGCAGCAGGTGTTGGTCAGGACTCCTGGCCAGGTCAGTTTGGTCAGCGCGCGGCGAGTGGTCAGCAACCGGCCCCGCCGGTCGAAGACGTAACAGGAGAAGGCCAGGTGCAGCGGTGTGTCCGCGTGGTGCACCTCGCTCTTGGGCAGCTCACCGGCTGCGGATCCGTCCGGGGCGCACAACACGACCAGCTCAGCCACCTCGCCACAGTACCGGGTGATCGTCGCAATGGGCTCGGGGCCGCGCTCCTGAACGGAGTACCCGTGCAACGGGCGGCTTCGAGTTGGTCAGCTCTCCTGACTTGCCTGCGTGCAGGGCCCGGACGATCGGCTAGCTAGTCCTCGGATGCGTCCGGGATCCAGCGCAACACGTCACCGGGCTGGCACTCCAGCACCCGGCAGATGGCGTCCAGCGTGCTGAACCGGACGGCCTTGGCACGGCCGTTCTTGAGCACGGCGATGTTGGCGACGGTGATGCCGACGGCCTCGGCGAACTCGCCCACCGACATCTTCCGCTGGGCGAGCAGCACGTCCAGGTCGACCACGATCGGCATCACACCACCTCTGCCAGTTCGCCCTCCAGGGCGGTGGCCTTGCGCAACAGGCCGCGCATCACCAGCATCGCCAGCACGAGGGCGAACCCGCCGAAGGTCAGCCCGGCCACGCCGAGGATCTGGGCGGGCGGCCCCGGCTGCGTGCTGAACAGCATGTGCACGCCGAAGCCGGAGGTCAGCGCGATCGCCGCGACGGTCGCGCCGATCACCACGTCCACCCAGCGGAAGGCCCGCTCGCTGAACAGCCGGTCGGCGTGGGCCATGGACAGCAGCGCCCACACCGCGACCAGCGCGATCTGCACGCACAGCACGCCGATGATCCCGACCGCCGTGTAGGCGGCCACCCGGTCCGCCAGTTCCGGGTACAGCTCGGCTTCGTCGGCGACGGCGTTGGGGATGACCACCACCTGCCCGAAGACGGAGACGAGCAGGGCGAAGGCGATGCAGCAACGCAGGATGTGAATGGCAATGCGGTTCACGCTATCGAGTTTCGATCGATAGCTATCGTTTGTCAATAGGTCGGGTTCGGTGCGGGCTTGCGGTGGAGAACGTCGGTTCTCTAGGCTGGTCACAATCGGAGAATGGACGTTCTCCACCGTGTGCTGGAGGTAGCCGGTGTCCGCACGACCGCCGTTCCCGCCCTTCGACGAGCAGTCCGCGCTGATCAAGGTGCAGGCCGCCGAGGACGCGTGGAACACCTGCGACCCGGAGCGGGTCTCGCTCGCGTACACCGAGGACTCGGTGTGGCGCAACCGGGACCAGTGGGTCACCGGCCGCGCGCAGATCGTGGAGTTCCTGCGCGCCAAGTGGGACCGCGAGCAGGACTACGCGCTGCGCAAGGAGTTGTGGGGCTTCCGCGGCAACCGGATCGGGGTGCGCTTCCAGTACGAGTGCCGGGACGCCGAGGGGCGGCACTGGCGCAGTTACGGCAACGAGCTGTGGGAGTTCGACGAGCACGGCCTGATGCGCAGGCGCGAGGCGAGCATCAACGACGTGGAGATCACCGCGGAGCAGCGCCGGATCCACGGGCCCCGCCCGGAGTCCGAGCGGGGCCTGGCCCTGCCGATCAGGTGAGCTGCGGCACGAACGTGGGCAGCGCCGCCAGTGAGGCGGCGACCGCGGCGAAGCCGTACTCGCGCATGTGCGCCTCGTAGTCGCCGATGCCCGCGCGGCCCGAGTCGATCAGCTTGCGGCGCAACAGGTTCGCGTCCCGCAGCGCCGTGTTGCCCCCGCTGCCGCCGGAGGGCGACATGGCGTGGATCGCGTCGCCGAGCAGCGTCACCGGCCCGGGCCGCCACGCGGGCACCGGTTCGGCGGAGCGGATCGAGATCAGCGAGCTGGTGGTCTGCTCGGCGATCACCGCCCGCAGCTCCGGGTGCCAGTCGGCGGTCAGCGCCGCCGCGTCGATCGTCGGCTGGCCACTGGGCACCATCAGCACCCAGCGCAGGTAGTCGGCGGTCGCGGGTAGTTGCGCGGCGAGTTGGTCAGGGCGCCTGCGGAACGCCATCTTGCCCAGCATCAAGGTGGCGTTCGGCCCGATCACCACCTTGCCCGCGCCCGGCACCAGCCTCGCGAACCGGTCGGTCAGTTCCGTGCGGCCGAGCAGGCAGCGGACCCCGGTGTCGGTGATCACGGCGTGCGGCAGCAGCTGGCGGCGCACCGCGGACCCGATGCCGTCCGCGCCGACCAGCACGTCGGCCACCGTGCTCGTGCCGTCGGCGAACTCGGCGCGCACCGTGCCGTCCGGCAGTTCCTCGTACCTGGTGAACTGCTTGCCGAAGCGCAGGTCGGCGTCCAGGCCGGTGAGCAGCACGTGCCGCAGCACCCGGCGGTCGGCCACCGTGCCCCCGGCCACCCAGCCCAGGTCGGAGGTCTGCCGCAGCTGTTCGTCGGTGACCGGTCGCGCCCCGATCTGGTCCCCGCAGGTCGATTCGACCAGCTCGTACAGCCGCGGCGGCAGGCAGTCCGCCAGTGCCTGTAGCCCGTGCTGGTTCAGCCCGATCCGGTAGCCCTGGTACCGATCGTCCACCGCGGCGTCCCGCTCGCAGACCGTCACCGCCACGCCCGCGCTGCGCAGGCCCTGGGCCAGGCACAGCCCGCCGATGCCCGATCCGATGATGACAACGTGCATGTCGACCCCCCTGATTGAACAGTGTTCAAGCTAGCTTGAACACTGTTCAAGGGTCAACCCTCAGCCGCTCCGGTCAGCACGACACGGTCGTCAACGGAGGTCGAGAACCGCACGCCGGACTCGGTGGGCCACAGCGCGGTGCGCAGGGTGTCGCCGGGCAGGACGACCCCGGCGAAACGGGCTTGGAACCGGCGCAGGCCGGGCAGAATGCTGTCCACAATGGACTTGCACACCATGCCGTACGTGCACAGGCCGTGCAGGATCGGCGCGGGAAACCCTGCTGTCGCGGCGAATTCGGGGTCGACGTGCAGCGGGTTGCGGTCACCGCACAGGCGGTAGAGCAGGGCCTGCTGGGGCAGGGTCGGCGTGACGAGCACGTGCTCGGGGTTGCCGGTTGGCGGCGCTGTGGGAGCGGAGGTGCCGCGCGGACCACCGAAGCCGCCCTCGCCGCGCACGAAGATGCTGGAGCGGGTGGTGAACAGCGGATCACCGGCGAGGTCGGTGGTCTCGTGCTCGGTGATGATCACTGCGGCGGAGCCCTTGTCCTGCACCTCGGCGATCCGGCCGGTTGAGCGGGCCTGACCGGTGACCGGGATCGGGCGGTGCACGAGCAGTTCCTGGGCGCCGTGCAGGGCAGCGGCCAGGTCCACCTCGATGCCGGGGAACCGCACGCGCGGGGGTTCGGTCGCGTGCAGGGTCGGTGCCACGAGGGCGAAGGTGGGCAGCACGCACAGATCGCGCTCGTAGGTGTAGCGGAGTTCGGTGGCGCCGAGGGCGAGGTGGTAGAGCAGCACGTCGGATGCGGTCCAGGCGAACTCGGTGCTGGGCAGGGCGGCGCCGACGGCGGTGTTCGGGTCAATGGGCATGCTGGGACTCCTTGGCGGCGACGATGGCCAGCGCGGCGAGGTAGCCGAAGGTCATCGCGGGGCCGATGGTGGCACCGGGCCCGGCGTAGGTGTGGCCCATGACCGAGGCGCTGGCGTTGCCCGCCGCGTACAGCCCAGGGATGGGCGAGCCGTCCGCGCGCAGCACGCGGGCCTGGGCGTCGGTGCGCAGTCCGCCCTTGGTGCCGAGATCACCCGGCACGATCCGCACCGCGTAGTAAGGGGCCCTGACCAACTCGGCCAGCGAGGGGTTCGGCCGGTTGCGGGGGTCCCCGTAGTACCGGTCGTAGGCGCTCTCGCCGCGGCCGAACTGCTCGTCGCGGCCGGTCCGCGCGTATCCGTTGAAGCGGCTCACGGTCCGTGCCAGCGCCTCGGGCGGCACCTGGATCGCCGTGGCCAGTTCGGTGATCGACTCGGCGCGGACCACGGCACCGGCCTTGTACCAACGGCCGGGGAAGGGGCGGCGCGGCGGCAGCCCGGCGAACACGTATCGGTCCCGGTAGCGCTGGTCGGCGATCAGCCAGCAGGGCAGGCTGCCGGTGTCGTACATCGCGTGCACGGCGTCCACGTACGGCGCGGCCTCGTTGACGAACCGCTCGCCCGCGGAGTTGACCAGCAGGCAGCCGGGCAGGGTGCGCTCGGACAGGCAGAAGTACGGGCCGCCCGTGAGCGGGATCGACGGGCCCCACCACGCGTCGTCCATCAGGTCGAGGGCGCCGCCGATGCTTTGCCCGGCAAGGATTCCGTCACCGGTGTTCTCCACCGCGCCGACCGTCCACCGTGCACCGTGCTGGTGCAGCTCGCGGAGTTCGGTGTTGCGCTCGAAGCCGCCGCTGGCGAGCACCACGCCGTACCGGGCGTGCAGCGCCCCGTCTTTGGTCAGGACCCCGGACACTCGGTCGCCCTCGGTGAGCAGGCCGGTGAGCGGGGTGTCGAGCCGTACCGGCACTCCCGCGCTGGTCAGCCCGACGCGCAGCCCGGCCGCCAGCGCCTGACCCATCGTCAGCAGGTGGCCCCGGCCGAGCAGGCCGCGCAGCCCGACCCGGGCGGCGGTGAGCAGCCCACGGGGGTGTCGCGCGATCAACGTCAGCCACTTGTAGTCGGTGGTGAGGATCGGCATCGACTTGGGCGCCGCCACGTAGGGCTTGTTCAGGTGGGCCAGTTCCGCGCCGAGCAGGCGGCTGTCGAAGGGACGCGGCTCCACCGATCGCCCGCCCGCGCGCCCACCGGGTTGTTCGGGGTAGTAGTCGCAGTAGCCCTTGACCCAGCGGAACTCCAGCGGGGTGTTGGCCAGCACGAAGTCCAGCATCGCCGGGCCGTGGTCCAGCAGCGCGCGCTGCCTGTCGGCGGGGGAGTCCGCGCCGACGATCGCGGCCAGGTAGGCGCGGGCCTGCTCGGCGGTGTCGTCCAGCCCGGCGCGGCGCAGCACGGAGTTGCCCGGCACCCACACGGCCCCGCCGGAGCGCGCCGTGGACCCGCCGAAGCACGGTCCCTTCTCCAGCACGAGCACGCGCAGCCCGTGCCGGGCGGCGGTCAGTGCCGCGGTCATGCCCGCCGCCCCGCTGCCGACGACCAGTACGTCGTGTTCCTCCGACATGTAGAACAGGTTATAGACAACCTCGCGCAGAACGCTATGGTTAGGGACAAGTCAAACTGGAACGTGTTTCAGTCTGGAGGTGGCTGTGCGGGCGGAGGTCCTGGTGGTCGGCTCCGGTGCCGCGGGGGCCTGCGCCGCGATCGAGGCGGCCCGCTCCGGGGCCCGGGTGCTGCTGGTGGACCGCTTCCACGGCGGCGGCGCGACCGCCCTGTCCGGCGGCGTGGTCTACGCGGGCGGCGGCACCCGGCAGCAGCGCGAGGCCGGGGTCGAGGACAGCCCGCAGGCGATGCTGGACTACCTGCGGCACGAGGTCGGCGACGCGGTGACGGAGCGGACCCTGCAACGGTTCTGCGAGACCAGTGCCGACCAGTTGCGTTGGCTGGAGGACCTCGGCGTGCCGTTCGAGGGCAGCCTGTGCCCGTACAAGACCTCGTACCCGACCAACCGGCACTACCTGTACTACTCCGGCAGCGAGACCGCCCACCCGCGACCGGCTCCGCGCGGGCACCGCACCAAGGGGCGCGGCACCTCCGGCAAGCTGCTCTACGCCAAGCTGGCGCAAGCCGTTGCGGCCCAGGGGGTACGGCTCATGCCGCAGACCACGGCGCAACGGCTGCTGGTGCGGGATGGCCGGGTCGTCGGCGCCGAGTGCCGCAGCCTGGCGCAAGCCCCGCGCGGAATTCGCTGGCTGCACAAGGTGTTGGCGCGGTGGGCCGCCAAGCCGGGGATCTACGTGCCCGCGCTGCGGCGGCTGCTCGCCCGGCGTATCGCTACCGTCGAACGGCGCTACGGCAAGCCGGTGACGATCCACGCCCGCAGCGTTGTGCTGGCAGCGGGCGGGTTCGTGTTGAACCGGGCCATGATGCGCGAGCACGCGCCCGCGTACCGGGGCGGCCTGCCGCTGGGCACGCTGGGCGACGACGGCAGCGGCGTCGAACTCGGCGTGCGGGCCGGTGCCGCCACGGCACACCTCGACCGGGTCTCGGCCTGGCGGTTCATCAGCCCGCCCAGCGCCCTGTTGGAGGGCAGGCTGGTGGACGAGCACGGACGGTCCGTCTGCGAGCCGACCCGCTACGGGGCCGCCATCGGCCACGCCATGATCACCCAGCACCGGGGCCGCGCCTGGCTGGTGCTCGACAAGGGTGCCCGGCTCAGGGCGTGGCGGCAGTTGCGCGCGCAAACCCTGTGGTTCCAACGCATCCAGGCGATCCACCTGCTGCTGCAACCGGGCCGCATCGACCTGTCGATCCGGCCCAGCGCGGCCTACCCGTGCCCGGTGCTCACCCTGGGTGGGCTGGTCGTGGACGAGGACACCGGCCAGGTCCGGCGCGCGGACGGCAGCGGGATCCCCGGCCTGTACGCGGCGGGCCGCACCGCGGTGGGCGTGTGCTCGAACTCCTATGTCAGCGGCCTGTCCTTGGCCGACTGCGTGTTCTCCGGACGACGTGCCGGGAGGTCCAGTGCTCACCGATGACCAGCGCGCCAAGGCCGCCGACCTGCTCGCCGCCGCCGAACGCGACCGGGCGCCGATCCCGCCGCTGACCGAGTCCTTCCCCGGCGTGGACGTGGTGGACGCCTACCAGATCCAACTGCTCAACATCGGCCGCAGGGCCCGCCGGGTGCTCGGTCACAAGGTGGGCCTGTCCTCGCTGGCGATGCAGCGCATGATGGGCGTGCACGAACCGGACTACGGGCATCTGCTGGATGACATGCTGCTCACCGAGCAGGAGTCTGTCCACAGTGGTCGTTACTGCTACCCGAGGGTGGAGGTGGAGGTCGGCTTCGTGCTCGGCGCCGACCTGCCCGGACGCGACTGCACCGAGCAGGACGTGCTCGCGGGGACCCGTGCGCTGGCCCCGGCCATCGAGCTGATCGACAGCCGGATCACCGACTGGCGCATCGGGTTGGCCGACACCATCGCCGACAACGCCTCCTCCGCGGGCTTCGTGCTCGGCGCGGCCAGGGTGCCACCCGGGGCGCTGGACCCGCGCACGATCGAGGCGAGCCTGCTGCGCAACGGGGAAGTGGTGGAACGCGGCCGGTCCGATGCCGTGCTGGGCAACCCGGTGACGGCCGTGGCCTGGCTGGCGCGCAAGGTCGCCGAGTTCGGGGTGCGCCTGCGCGCCGGGCACGTCGTGCTGCCCGGTTCCTGCACCCGTGCCGTGGACGTGCGGCCCGGGGACGCCTTCCACGCCGAGTTCTCCGGGCTCGGCAGCGTGTCGCTGAACTTCCTGGGAGGACCGCAGTGAAAGCCACCGCCGCGATCGTCGGCTCCGGCAACATCGGCACCGACCTACTGCACAAGCTGTTGCGCGGCAACGAGATCGAGCCACGCTGGATGGTCGGCGTCGACCCGGCAAGCGAGGGGCTCGCCCGCGCCGCCTCGCTCGGGCTGGCCACCACCGCGCAGGGCGTGGACTGGTTGCTGGACCGGCCCGAGCTGCCCGACCTGGTGTTCGAGGCGACCTCGGCGGCCGTGCACGCGGCCAACGCCCCGCGCTACCGCGAGGCCGGGATCCGCGTCGTGGACCTGACCCCGGCCGCGATCGGGCCGTACGTTGTGCCGCAGGTCAACCTCGCCGAGCACCTGGACGCGCCGAACGTCAACCTGATCACCTGCGGCGGGCAGGCCACGATCCCGATCGTGCACGCCGTGGCACGGGCCGTGCCGGTGGCGTACGCGGAGATCGTGGCCACCGTGTCCTCGCGCTCGGCCGGGCCGGGCACCCGCGCCAACATCGACGAGTTCACCCGCACCACCAGCCGCGGCATCGAGGCGGTCGGCGGCGCGGGCCGGGGCAAGGCGATCATCGTGCTGAACCCGGCAGAGCCGCCGATGGTCATGCGGGACACCGTGTTCTGCGCGATCCCCGAGGACGCCGACACCGAACTGGTGGCGGTGTCGATCACCGACATGGTGGCCGCGGTGGCCAGGTACGTGCCCGGCTACCGGCTGCTCGGCCCGCCGCAGTTCGACGAAGGGCGGGTCGGGGTGTACCTGGAGGTCACCGGGGCGGGCGACTTCCTGCCGCCCTACGCGGGCAACCTCGACATCATGACCGCCGCCGCGGCACGGGTCGGCGCGGAACTGACCGCGACACTGTAAGGGGCGCAGCATGTTCGTGCGGATCACCGACACCTCCCTGCGCGACGGCTCGCACGCCAAGCGCCACCAGTTCACCGTCGAGGAGGTCGCCGCGGTCGTGGCCGCCCTGGACGGGGCGGGCGTGCCCGTGATCGAGGTCGCGCACGGGGACGGGCTCGGCGGCTCCTCCTTCGCCTACGGGTTCAGCCACACCCCGGAACAGGAGCTGATCAGGACCGCGGTGGCCACCGCACGGCGGGCCCGCATCGCGTTCCTGATGCTGCCCGGAGTGGGCGTCAAGGAGGACATCACCGTGGCCGCGGGCAACGGCGCGCAGGTCTGCCGGATCGCCACGCACTGCACCGAGGCCGACATCTCCGCGCAGCACTTCGGGCTGGCCCGCGAACTCGGGCTGGAGACGGTCGGCTTCCTGATGATGGCCCACTCCCAGCCGCCCGAGGTGCTGGCCGCCCAGGCGCGGATCATGGCCGACGCGGGCTGCCAGTGCGTGTACGTGGTCGACTCCGCGGGCGCGCTCGTGCTGGACCAGGTGTCCGACCGCGTGGCGGCACTGGTGGCCGAACTCGGTGCGGACGCGCAGGTCGGCTTCCACGGGCACGAGAACCTGGGACTGGGCGTGGCCAACTCGGTGCTGGCCGTGCGCGCGGGCGCCGCGCAGGTCGACGGCAGCGCGCGGCGGTTCGGCGCGGGCGCGGGCAACACGCCGGTGGAGGCGTTCGTCGGGGTGTGCGACAAGCTCGGTATCCAGACCGGAGTGGACTTCTTCGCGGTGGTGGACGCCGCGGAGGACGTGGTGCTGCCCACCATGCCCGAGGAGTGCCGCCTGGACCGGATGGCGCTGATCATGGGCTACGCCGGGGTGTACTCCAGCTTCCTCAAACACGCCTACCGGGTCGCCCAGCGCTACCAGGTGTCCGGGGCGGAGATCCTGGTCCGCGCCGGGGCGCGCAAGCTGGTCGGCGGCCAGGAGGACCAGTTGGTGGACATCGCCCTGGAGATCGCGGCGGGCACCGCGTTGTAGATTTTTCCGGTGAGGATCGGTGTTTTCCTGCCCACCGTCGGACGGGGTCCCGGCGGCCAGCCCGGTGACGTGGCCGCCTGCGCGCGGCACGCCGAGCAGGCCGGGATCGACTCGGTGTGGGCCGGGGACCAGATCGTGGTCGGCTCGAACTCGCCCATGCTGGACGCGATGGTGACGCTGACCACGGCGGCCGCGGTCACCACCCGGTTGAAGGTCGGCTTCGGCGTGCTGATCCTGCCGCTGCGCCCGGTGGCCGCCGTGGCCAAGCAGATCGCCACCCTGCAACGGATCTCCGGGGACCGGCTGTTGCTCGGCGTGGGCTCCGGCGGCACCCCGCACGGGGTGTCCTCCTGGCAGGCGGTCGGGGTGCCACAGGGGGAGCGAGGCCGCCTCACCGACGCGGCCCTGGCCGTGCTGCCCGGCCTGGTGCGCGGGCAGCCGACCCGGCTGGCGCACCTGCCCGGCACGCCCACCGTCACCCTCGCGCCGGGCGCCACCATGCCGCCGGTGATCGTCGGCGGCACCGGCCGGGTGGCGATCCGCCGCACCCTGCAGTTCGGGGACGGCTGGTTCCCGTCCATGACCACCCCGGAGTCGGTGGCCGGGGTGGCCGCCATCCTGCGCGAGGGCGCCGCCGAACGCGGTCGGCCCGCCCCCGGCATCACCACCGGGGTCGTCGCCTCGCTCGGCCCCGGCGCGCCCAGCACCCAGGCCGTGGTGAACAGCCTGGCCCGCGGCTACAACCTGCCGCAGGACAAGGCGGCCTCGATCCCGGTCACCGGCGGGCCCGCCGAGGCCGCCGAACGCATGGCGGCGCACTTCGCGGTGGGCGCGGAGGAACTGGTCGTCAGCTTCGCGGGCAGCGACTGGTTCGACCAGATCGACCGCCTCGCCGAGGCCCGGCGTTTGCTCGGTTAGGGAATCTCCCACGGGGCCTTCGGCAGCACGCTGCCCGTCTCCAGCAGGGACTTCAGGTTGGACAGCACGGCGCCCCACCCGCTGGTGATGCCGCGCAGTTCGTCCTCGTCGGCGAGGTCCTCGTGGGTCACCGTCAACCGCACCACGCCCTCGTGCGCGGCGATGTCGAAGGTCACCCGCGAGGTGCGCTCCGGCACCTCGTCGCCCGGCGGCGCCCAGCTGGTCACCAGCTTGCGCGGGGGCTCGCTGACCAGCACCTCGCCCACCACGTCGGGGATTCCCGTGCCGTCCGTGCGCTGGTGTTCCCACCGCGAGCCGACCTGCCAGTCCGACACGTTGTGGTGGCCCCAGTACTGGCCGGTCAGCTCGGCATCGGTCAGCGCCTGCCAGACCTTCTCCGGGGTGCTCTCGATGTAGGTCACGTACACGTAGTTGGGCCGGTCACCCATGTCCTGTCCCTCCGCTCGTCGTTTCACGGCGCTGAGCACCCGCAGGCGCGGCCGTTCGAACTTGTCGATCCACCGCTCCTGGATCTCGTGCAGCGGCACTGGGTTGAGGTAGTGCAGCTTCTCCCGGCCGCGCCGCACCGTGCTGATCAAGTTCGCCTGCTCCAGCAGGCCGAGGTGCTGCGTGGCCGACTGCCTGGTCATGCCGAGGTGTTCGCACAGCTCGCCCAGGGTCTGCCCGTTCTGCTCGTGCAGCCGGTCCAGCAGGTACCGCCTGGTCTGGTCCGCCAGGGCCTTGAACACCAAGTCCAGCTCAGATCGCACACCCTAAGTTAGGCAGGCAAATGCCTGCATGTCAAGTCTGGACGAGCGAAGACCGCCGAGTTCGCACACGATGGGAGCCATGTCGCGTGCACTGCTCGCAGCCGTCGTGCCGTTCGTGCTGCTCACCGCCGCCGTGCCCAGCGTGGCCGCCCCGCTGCCCGGCGGACTGGGCCCGTGCGCCGGACCGGCCTGCCCCGGCACGTTCCCGCCGGTCAACAACGGGCCGTTCACCGGGCGTGACGAAGCGATCAACGTGTTCGTCGGCGGCACCTTCGCCGTGCGCGGCGGTGCCGCCGAGGCGGAGGGCAAGGTCGTGGTCGGCGGCGGGTTCGACCTGGCCAAGGACCCCGGCGGATCCGCCGTCTACAACATCGGCATCGTCGGCGTCGGCTCCCGCGTGCCCCCACCCGAGGGCTCCGACTTCCTGACCACCGGCGGATCCGTCACGGTCGCCACCGGACAGCGGCTGCTCGCCGACGGGGGAGTGGTCCGCCACGCCGGTCCGGCCACGGGCACCATCACCGGCAAGTCCGTGCAGGACAGCGCCGCGTTCGCCGGGTTCGCCCCGCTGACGGCCCAGCTCCAGGCGGCCAGCACCTGTTACGCCACCAGCGCGGCCACCGGTACCGCGGTGAACCAGGGCCACCAGACCCTGTTCACCGGCGACGGGCACTCCGCGCTACAGGTCTTCACCGTGGACTTCGACCTGGTCGGCAGCGGCGGCGGTCAGCAGGGCATCGCCTTCACGGGCATCCCGGCCGGCGCCACCGTGCTGGTCAACCTGACCGGTGACGCCCGGAAGATCGTCACCTACACAGGTGGTCTTGACGATACCGATCCGGTCAACGCGTTGCGGCCGAGGCTGCTGTGGAACTTCCCGACCGCCACCTCGGTGACGATCGGCGGCCTGTCCCAGTTCCAGGGCAGCATCCTGGTCGGCAACCCAGGCAGCACGACGACCGTCACCTCGCCGGGCACGGCCGGGCGGCTGTTCACCACCGGCTCGCTCACCCACGGCGGATCCACCAACAAGGGGCAGGAATTGCACGCCTACCCGTTCACCGGTGACCTGCCGACCTGCGCGAGCCCGCCCACGACCACCACCACGACCACGCCGCCCACGACGACTCCTACTTCGACTCCTACTTCGACTCCGACGACTTCGGGCACGTCGGACAGCACGTCGACCACGCCGAGCTTGCCACTGACGACAACGACGAACGTGGCCCCGCCGGTGGACAGCGACTCCTCGTCGGGGCTCGCCAGCACCGGCGCCGACGTCGGCTGGCTGACCCTGATCGGCGCCCTGTTCGTGATCGGTGGGGCACTCGTCACCGTGCTGGTCCGCCGCCGCAGGCAGCACTGAGCGGGGTTCGTGGTCGGCTGGGCGGGATTCGCGGTCCGGTGTGTGGGACTCGGGTTCGGCTGAGCGGGGTTCGGGCTTGGCTGGGCGGGACTCGTGGTCCGGTGGGCGGGGTTCGTCGCCGGGTCAACGGGACTCGCGATGCTCTGGCGGGACTCGCGCTCCCGTGAGCGGGATTCGTGCACCGGTGAGCGGGACTCGCGCTCCCGTGGGCGGGACTCGCGGCCCCGTGGGCGGGACTCGCCGGGTCAAGGCGCCAGCGTGGTCTGGATCAGGTCGTAGCCGAGGTCGGGGCGTATGCCGTCGGGGTTGGCCAAGCCCGAGGTGTACCAGCTCTTGTCGGCCTCCGGGTGCGGCCCGACCAGTCCGATCCGGCCCGCCCCGCACCCGGCCACCACGGCCGCCGGCTCACCGTTGTCGTAGGTGGCCAGCACGGTCGCGGCGGCCCCGGCGTCCAGCTTGAACACGGGCCCGTCCTGGAAGAACATGTGCCGCCTCGCCCCGCGCCAGGTCACGCTGACCACCGCGTCGTCGGTGTCGCGCACACTGGCGTGCCGGGTGCTGATGTACTGGCTGGTGTTGCCCGGCAGCAGGCCGAAACCCGGTGTCGCGGCGGCGAGGTAGGCCCCCAGGCAGAAGCCCAGGTAGTGCCCGCCCGCCTTGACCCAGCCCCGGATGTCCTCGGCGTGCTCGCGCATCCTGTGCCACGCGGACTCGACGCTGCCACCGCCGGGTTGGGCGTACACCTTCGCGGTGGCCAGGCTGGCCGCCGACAGCCGCACGTCCTCCTTCGGCCCGCAGTAGACGGCGCGGAACGGGGTCGGGCAGTTCTCCAGCAGGGTGGCCACCGACTCCGAGCAGCCGGAGCAGGACGCGGGCCCGCGGTAGACCAGCGCCACCGGCCGGACCGCGGGCGGGGCGGGCGGCTGCCCTCCGCACGCGGCCAGCCCGGCGAGCAGGCCCACGCCGCCCGCGGCGATCAGGAAGTCGCGCCGCGAGCGCCCCGCACCCCGGCAACCCCGGCAGTCGGCCATCTCGTCAACCTCCTTCTCGCCAGGTTGGCCACCGCGGTGACCAGCGACTCCAACGGCCCACGCCCGGCGGTGGCCCGCCAGGCCAGACCGATCAGCAGCGCGACGAGCACCTGAAGGGCGTACCCGGTGCCCGGGTCGTAGACGTCGTAGTCGGAGTTGATGAACATGATGTGCGCCGTGTACAGGGTGAGCGTCATGCTGCCCGCCGCGGCCAGCGGGGTCTGCACCGCCCACACCACGCGGCGCGCTACAGGCCAGGTGAGGCGGGTCAGCAGCAGCATCGCGCCCAGCAGACCGGCCGCCGCGCCCGCCGTACCGGCCAGGTCCAGCGGGGTGCTCGTGTGCGGCGCGTTCACCGCGAGCCACCACCACGAGCCCGGCGGCGTGGTGCCGTCCCCGCCCAGGGTGAGCAGCTCGTTCGTCTCGGGCACGGTGAGCGGGCTGTCCGGCTGCGCGATCCAGATGTGCGACAGGCCGCCCATCGGGTTCAGCAGCCACCAGGACGTGACGGCGGCCCCGACCGCGACCACGGCGCCGGAGACCAGCAGCCCCGCCGCGACGCCCACCTTGGACAGGGTCAGGCGGCCGATGACCAGGCCCGTGCACAGGTAGGCCAGCCACGGGAAGGCCGGGTACTCGCCGGTGATCGTCAGTTCGGACAGCAACGCCACGGGGTGGTGCAGCAGGTAGCCCAGGGTGGGGTTGGCCAGGCTCGGCTTGGGCAGGTCGGGCAGCCACAGGTGGGTCAGCACCGGGGCACCGGCCGTCACCGCCACGCCGAGGATCGCCACCAGCCAGGTCGGCAGGAACACCAGTGGCACGGCGAGCAGGAACAGCACGGCGTAGTACGGCAGGATCACCGCCCCCAGCTTGGCATCGGTGTAGCCCAGCAGCAGACCGATCGCACCGATGGCCAGCGCGCGGGCCACCAGGGCCGCCGCCGTGCCCAGTGCCGCCGGGCGGCGGACCCGTGCCCGCCCGGTCATGAACGCGATGCCGACCCCGGCCAGCACGGCGAACGTGGCGGCCGCCCGGCCGCCGAAGACCGCGAACGCCAACGTCGGGCTGCCGTCCGGGTTCGACTCGTTCAGCGAGTGCACGGCCATCATGCCCAGCAGCGCCACGCCCCTGGCGGCGTCCACGCCGACCAGCCGCTTGTTCACGGCGCCATCACCGCGTCCACCAGGTCGTGCCCGAGGTCCACACCGAGCCGGTCGGGGGTGTCCAGGCCGATGTCGGTGAACCAGTCCTCGGTGGCCTCCGGGTGCGGGCCGACCACGCCGACCCGCCCCTGCCCGAACGGGGTCACCAGCGCGGCCACCGTCTTGTTGCGGTAGGTGGCCAGCACGGTGCCCGGCGCGCCCCGCTCCAGCAGGAAGTGCGGGCCGTCCTGGAAGAACAGCACCCGCTTGTGACCCCGCCAGCGCACCTGGACCAGCGTGCTCTCGTCGGTGTCCAGACTTGCCTTGCGGGAGGCGATGTACTGGTCGGTGTCGCCGGGCAGCAGGCCGAAACCCGGTGTGGCGCCTGCCAAGTAGCCGCCGAGGCAGAAGCCCAGGTACCTGCCGCCCGCCCGGACGAACTCGCGGATCGCGCCCCGCTGCTTGCGCAGGTGCGGGTAGGCGTCCTCGAGTTCGCCGCCGCCGGGCTGGGCGTAGACCGTGGCGGACCCGAGCGTCTCCGGGGTCAGCTTCAGCTTCTCCTTGGGCCCGGTGTACCGGACCTCGAAGTCCCAGCTGCTGCTCGCCAGCAACTCGGCGACCGCCTCGGGGCAGCCCGGCAGCGAGGCCGGTCCGCGGTAGACCAGCGCCCTCATCGCGCACCCGCCCGCACCAGGCCGCGGTCGCGGATCACCCGCCACAACCGTGGACGGCGTGCCCCGGGCCGCACGGGGACCGACTCCTCGTCCTCCAGCACGCCCTGGGCCGGGATGCCCCGCCAGCGCGAGCCGGAGGGCAGGTGCTCGCCCTTCATCAGCAGGGACAGCGAACCCAGCGAGACCCCGGCGCCGACCACGGCGTCGTAGAGCACGATCGCCCTGGTGCCGACCGTGGCCCCGGCCTCGACGGTCACCTGCGACATCTTCATCACGCGGTCCTCGAACAGGTGTGTCTGCAAGGAGACCTGTGTGCCGACCACCGCGTCATCGCCGATCCGGACCAAGTCGAACTCCGTGAGGTAGGTGGTGCCGATCCAGGTGCGGCGGCCGATGCTGGCCCCGAACCACCGCAGCACCGGCGGCAGGAAAGGGGTGCCCACGAGCATGCCGACCCCGGCGGGCACCGCGGCGGCCTCGAACATGCCGGTGACGAACTCCGAGCGGCGCACGAACGGGCTCCACAGCGGCTCGACCCTGGGCCGGTACGCGCCGATGAGGTTGCGCTTGATCGCCGCGCAGTAGGCGATCACCGCCAGGCCCGCCGCGATCGCCACGAACGGCGAGACCAGCGCGGGCACCGGCAGGTCGCGGCCCTGGGCCAGGCCGGACAGGGCCAGCAGGTACAGGTAGAAGCTGACGCCGAGCACCGAGGCGGGCAGGGTGGCGCGGAAGAACTCCACGGCCAACCGGTGCAGCACCACCTTCAGCGGGGGCTGGAAGGTCTCCGCCTCGGAGAAGGAACCGCTGTCCTGCCGCTGCGGCAGGTGCATCGCGGGCGACCCGAGCCAGGAGGTGCCCCCGGGCACACCCGCGGGCGGCGGCACGGTGCTCACGCCGACCAGGGAGCCGTCGCCGAGTTCGGTGCCCGCGGGCACGAACGCGGCGTTGCCGACGAAGGCGCGCTGGCCCACGCTGGTGGGCAGCAGGGTGAACCGGCCGTTGGCGAAGGTCGCCGCGCCGATGCTTGCCATGTCGGCCACGAAGCTCTCGTCCCCCAGGGTGAGCAGGTCCGGGTCGAGGTGCGCGGCCGTGGAGACCTCCGCGCGCTTGCCGACCGTCGCCCCCAGCAAACGCAGCCACGGCACGGTGTAGAGCGTGGCGTACAGCGAGTTGGTGAACATCAGGCTGAACTCCAGCAGCTTGTCCGCCACCCACTTGCGCATGCCCAGGCCCGAACGCATCGGGTGCACGCCGACCGGAACCCTTGGCAGCACAAGGCGTTTGCCCAGTGCCACCACGGTGCACACGGTGAGCACGAACACCGGGCCAGCGGCCACCGTGGCCAGCAACCCGGCGAGCACCCCGTACTCCAGCAGCGCCCACCAGACCAGCGCCACCCCGGGCAGGATCATCACGATCGCGCCGACTTCCAGGCTCAGCAACCCGAACAGGCCCGCGAGCACGTGGTGCGGGCGCCAGCGGCGCAGCGGCCCCCGTGCCGCCATCATGACCTCGGCCGCCGACTCCAGTTCCGGCACCGGGCGCGCCGGTGCCCCGGACCAGCGGTCACCCGCGGGCACCGACTCGCCGTCACCGAGCACCGACTGCTCACCCAGGCCCGCGCGGGCACCCACCGAGGCGCCCGCGTCCAGCACCGTGTTGGCCCCGACGAAGGCGCCCTCGCCCACGTGGATCGGCGCGACCACGACCCAGCCGTCCTCGACCCGCCACGGCCGCAGCGCCGCGCCGTAACCGATCGAGGCGCCCGCGTCGATCCGCACCAGGGTCGGCAGGGCGATCATGCTGGTGGCGACGGTGGTGTCCCGGCCGACACGGGCACCGAGCACCCGCAGGTACGCCGCCATCAGCGGGGATCCGCTCACCACCGGCAGCGGTCCGATGGCCAGCAACAGGTCCAGCAGCCACAGCCGCAGGTAGGTCGGGCCCCACAACGGGTACCGGCCCGGCTTGATGCCCAGCGCCAGCGGGCGGGCCAGCACGAGCGGCACCAGCCAGCGCACGCCCAGGTAGCTGACCAGGATCGCGATCATGAGCTGGACCAGCACCGCGACCGACACGTCACCGTCGTTGACGGTGTAGACGTAGGACACCGGCAAGGTGATCACCAGCATCAGCAGGTAGATCATCACCAGCTGGGCGCCACCGGCCCGTGCGATGCGGGATCCGCTGTGCCGCAACGCCTCCGGCCTGGGCGGCACCCGTTGCGGGGGCACGGCCGCGGCCAGGTGGCCCGCCATGCCGCGCACGGTCGGGTTGTCGTAGAGGTCGCGGACCGCGGCGTTGGTCCCGCGCTCGCGCAGCAGCGAGACCACCCTGGCCGCGAGCAGCGAGTGCCCGCCGAGGTCGCCGAAGAAGTCGGCCAGCACGGACAGGGACTGCGGCGGCAGGCCGAAGGCCTCGGCCCACACGGCGTGCACCTGCTGTTCCAGCTCGCCCTCCGGTGCGACCACCGGACCGTCCACAATGGTCAGCAGCCGGTTGCGCGGCGGCGCGAGGCGCTTGCGGTCAACCTTGCCGCTTGGCATGGTCGGCAGGTCCTCGACCACGTCCAGGAACGAGGGCACCATGTAGTTGGGCAGCCGCCGCCGCAGTTCCTCGTGCAGGCGCGCGACCAGCCCCTCCCCGTCGGTGGCGATGACGTAGGCCGCCAGCTCGCGGGGCGCGTCGGGCTCCTCGGAGACCGGCACCATCGCGGCCACCGCCACCGCGACCCCAGCGTCCTCCAGCAGCACGTTCTCGATCTCGCCCAGGTCCACCCGGTAGCCGCGGATCTTCACCTCGGCGTCGGCCCGGCCGAGGTACTCGATCTCCCCGTCCTCGGTGATCCGGCCCAGGTCCCCGGTGCGGTACAGGCGGCCGCCGTCGGGGGCGAGCGGGTGCCGGATGAACCGGTCCGCGGTCAGCTCCGGCCTGCCCACGTAGCCGCGGGCCACCCCGGGCCCGCCGATGCAGATCTCGCCCTCCGCGCCGTCGGGCACCGGCTCGCGCTGTTCGTCCAGCAGCACCACGGAGTAGGTCGGCAGCGGGCGGCCGATCGTGACCGGCTTGCCGGGCACCAGCTCACCCCAGGTCGCGGTCACGGTGGCCTCGGTGGGGCCGTAGGTGTTGAGGATCCGCCTGCCGGGCCTGCTCCACCGCTCGACCAGCTGGCCGGGGCAGGCCTCGCCGCCGACCAGCAGGTTGCGCACCAGAGGCAGTTCGCGCGGGATCGTGGCCAGTAGGGTCGGCACGCAGTACAGGACGGTGATGCGTGCCTCGTCGAGGAAGTCGGCCAGCTCGGCGCCCAGCCGCCGGGAGTCGGTGGGCCCGGCCACCAGCGTGGCCCCCACCGCCCAGGTGGGCCAGATCTCCTCGATCGAGAAGTCGAAGGAGATCGTCATGCCCTGGTAGACGCGGTCGCCGGGGCGCACGTCGTACAGCTTGGGCACCACGTCCAGGAAGTTGCAGATGCTGCGTTGGGTGACCTCGACCCCTTTGGGGCGGCCACTGGACCCGGAGGTGTAGATCACGTAGGCGGCCGGGTCCGGATCGCTCAACGTGTCCGGGGCAGGTCCCGGTCTGCCGGGGCTGTGTGCCTCGGCCGGGCCGTCCACGGTGAGCACCGGGCAGATCGTGGCGACCACCAGGTCGGAGGTGGTCAGCAGCAGGTCGACCGAGGCGTCCTCGAGGATGTAACCCACCCGGTCGGCGGGGGAGGCCGGATCGATCGGTACGAAGGCGGCACCGGCCTTGCCCACCGCCAGCAGGGCTACGTAGGTCTGCACCGATCTGCGCAGCAGGATGGCGACCCGTGAGCCTTCGCCGATTCCGCGCGATCTGAGCCGGTACGCGAGCTGGTTGGCCAGCTCGTCGAGTTCGCGATAGGTCAGTTCTTCCCGTTCGCATTCCAGGGCGACCGCGGCGGGCACGGCGTCAACGGAGTGTTCGAAGACGTGGTGCAAACGTCGCGCGGATTCGTCAACTGTCAATGCGGAGTCGGACCAGGAATTCCGACGGCCGTGTTTCATTGGTCAGCGTCTCCACGTCCCGCACGGGAGCGCGAGGGTAATTTTCACTACATTGAGTGAGCAGGTGGTCACTCAAGCGAGTGTACTGCGCCAAGTGGAATACAGCCAGTAGTCACACGGATGGAGGATTAGGACTCTGGACGATCGGTCACGACTGTGCTGGAAGGCCTCGCAACGATTTGTCCGGTGATGCCCGGTATGAGGAATGCTGAATTTCCCGGAGCGTTTTGTGATGGGTGCTCAGATATATCTTTTTGGGGAGGCGTCGCCCGGGACGGGGTGGGACAAACACCCGCCCCGGGGTGGCGTTCCGCGAAGGCCGAAGGAAAGACGGGCCGGTCCTCAGCGCGGGGCGGTGTACTGCTCGATCGTGCCGCCCGCGGTGCTGGCGGTCTGGACGCACAGCACCGGCACACCGTCCAGGTCCGGCGTGATGGCGAGCCGCGGCGCGGTGGCGCCCTTGATCGTCGTGTAGAACACGAACCCGTCCGAGCCGGTCTGCTGCCGCGCCCACTCGTAGGCCACCGAGTCGGGTGCCCTGCCCGCCCACCGCGGCTGCTCGCAGCGCACCGTGTCACCAACGGCCCGCGAGCCGGTGATGGTCGGCTTGCCCACGGGCATCGGCGCCAGCACCGGGTCCGGCTGGGTCAGCCAGGACCGCAGCGCCGCGGTGTCGGCGAAGCCACCGGGGTAGCGGTCCTGGCCGCACTGCTTGCCGACCACCTCGCCGCCGAAGCTGGTGATGCCGACCAGTTCCGGTCCGGTGGCGGTGTCCCGCACCAGCGGGCCGCCGCTGTCCCCGGCGCAGATCGTGTCCTTGCCCTGGGCGCAGACAACCGAGCCACCGTCGACCACGCCGCCCAGTCGCGCACCGCACCGCTGGTCGCTGATCACCGACAGGTCGGCCCTGCGCAGCACGTCCCCGATGCTGCTCAGCGGATCGGCCGGGCCGGTGGCCTTGGTGCGCCCGTGCCCGTAGGCGTGTACCGCCGTGCCCTCGGCGGGCGGGTTCTCGGCCACCCGCACCGGCTGGACCCCGGACACCGGCCGGGCCAGCGCGATGATCGCCACGTCGTTGGCGACCGCCGACTTCTCGAAGCTGTTCGGGTCGCTGGGCGAGGGGATTAGCCGGTAGCCGGGGTGGATCGCCACACCGCGGATCGGCAGCACGGTGCCGGGGTTGGTCGACAACACCGAGGCGCCCAGGTGCACCTCCCAGTGCGTCGGGTCGCCGTGGTCGAGGCAGTGGCCCGCGGTAGCCACCCGGTCCGGGGCGATCAGCACCCCGCCGCACAGCTCGCGCTGCTCCAGCGGCCGGTCGCCAGCCGAGGCGATGGTGACCATCCACGGGGCCGCCGACTGGTCCGGCAGTTGCGTGCCCCCGGACACGGCGAAGGCCGGTGCCGCGCCCAGCAGCACGCCCGCGGTGACCGCGAGCAGCACACAGGTCCTGCGATGCATGAGCTTCCTTCCCTCGGTTGACCACCAGGAGATTAGGAACGCGCACGCTCACCGGGCATCGCCCCAGGGACTGAGGCGGCACCACACCTTCGTCAGCTCAGTCGTAGCTGACCTTCACCACCGGCGATTCCGGCACCGCCTGGCAGGCAAGCGAGTACCCCTCGGCCAGGTCCTGCTCGTCCAGCACCTCGTTGCGCAGCAAGCGGACCTCGCCCTCGGTGATCCGGCACGCACAGGCACTGCACGCGCCCTCGCGGCAGGAGAACGGCGCGTCCAGCCCGCTGTCGAGCAGCACGTCGAGCAGGCGCCGACCAGCGGGCCAGCGCAGGCTGTGGTGCCGCCCGTCCAGGTCCACCTCCAGGTCGGTGACCGGCCCGTCAGCGGGTGCCGCCGAGCCCTGGTCCCCGGTCAGCGAGACGAACCGCTCCACGTGGATCTCCCGCACCGCAAGGGAACGCAGCACGCCCAGCACCGCCTCCATGAACGGGCCGGGCCCGCACAGGAACGCCTGGAACCCGCGGAACGGCTCGCTCAGCGAGCGGAGCTGGGCCGCGGTGGGCAGGCCCTGCACCGACTCCAGCCAGTGCACGACGTGCAGCCGCTCGGGGTGCCGTGCCGCCAGTTCGCGCAGCACGGCGGCGAAGATCACCGACCGTTCGTCCCGGTTGGCGTAGACGAGCACGATCCGCCCGGTACCGGCCGCCAGCACCGACTTGACGATCGACAGGATCGGGGTGATGCCGCTGCCCCCGGCGAACAGCAGGAAGTCCCCGTCCAGCGAACGCGGGCTGAAGACCCCGGCGGGCGGCAGCACCTCCAGTTCGGTACCGGCGGACACGGTGTCGCACAACCAGTTCGAGCCGTACCCCTCCGGCACCCGCTTGACCGTCACCTGCGGCGGCTCGTCCAGGTGTGGCGAGCTGGACAGGGAGTAGCACCGCGACACGCCGCCAGGCAGCCGCAAGGTCAGGAACTGCCCTGGTCGGTAGGCGAGATCGGGTGCGTCGAACACCAGGGAGCGAGCCTCCTCGGTCTCCTCGACCACCCGCGCCACGCGGAGCCGCAGTGGCGCGCGCTCAGTCATGCCGTGCCACGGGGATCGTGCCGTCCAGCACCGCCCGCGCGATGCTCTCGCGGAGTCGGCCGCACATCGGCACGAGCGCGCTGGACTGCCCGGCCGCGGCGAACTCCGGGCAGCTCGCCGCGGGCTCGCCGGTCCACTGCACGCTGGTGTGCGCCAAGCTGTTCTTCTTCACCAGCACGGTTGTCGCGCAGCTGCGGCAGTTGTGCGGCACCAGCCCCTCGGTGAGCTGGCGCTGGATGTCGGCACGGGTGGAGTTCAGCACTGCTCGGCCCGCCGCGCCAGGTTCTCCGCGACCTCTTGCTGCCAGGCCTGGTTGGCCCGCGTGGTGTCCACTTCGAACTCGAAGCGGCGCACCATGTCCTCGGTGACCTCCTCGACGTCCACGTAGAACTGCTCGTACCAGCGGCGCAGCTGGTAGACCGGGCCGTCCTCCTCGCACAGCAGCGGGTTGTCGATGCGGGTCTTGTTGCGCCAGATCTCCACGTCCTGCATGAAGCCGACCCCGGTGTTGCGCGCGAACTTCGCCGCGATCCTGTTGGCGTGCTCGTCGGTCAGCCCGGGCAGCTTCTTCACGATCACGCCCCACTGCAACACGAAGGAGGTGGGCGTCACGGGGTAGTGGCAGTTGATCAGCACCGTCTCCACGGTGGTGCCCTGGTAGTCGTTCCACAGCCTGTCGATCATGTACGAGGGGCCGTAGTAGGAGGCCTCCGAGCGGGTGGTCAGCTCGGCGGCGCCGGAGTAGCTGGAGCCCACCGCCACGTCCGGCCGCGCCTTGGAGTCCAGGTACTGGCTGGCCACGTGGCCCTCGAAGACGTTGCGGAAGTAGGTCGGGAACGCGAAGTGCACGTAGAAGAAGTGTGCCATGTCCACGACGTTGTCCACGATCTCGCGGCAGTTGGCGCCCTCGATGCGCACCGAGTCCCAGGTCCAGTCGCTCCACTCCGCGCTGAACGCGCCCTCGATGCGCGGGATCGCCAGCTCGGGCGGCGGCGGGTTTCCCTGCGGGTCATGCCAGACGAACAGCTGCCCGTTCTGCTCGCAGGTGGTCCACGCCCGGGTTCGTGCCCGCAGCGGCACCCGCTTGGCGTACGGCACGTCCACGCAGCGGCCGTCCCCGCCCCAGCGCCAGTCGTGGAACGGGCAGGCGATCGCACCCTGTTTGACCGTGCCCTGGCTCAGGTCCCCGCCCATGTGGCGGCAGTACGCGTCCAGCACGCGCAGGGCTCCGGCCCCGTCCTGGAAGACCACCAGCTTGGTGCCGAACGCCTCCACGGCGTGCGGCTTGCCGTCGCGGAAGCCGGTGGCCAGGCCGAGGCAGTGCCAGCCGCGGGCGAACCGGGTCGGCGCGGCGCCCGCGTCGATGGAGCGAACCTCGGCTGCCGTGCTCATGACACCTCCAGTCGTAGTTCTGGAACAGGTTATAGTTTCGCCCGGCCTCAGCGCTACTGCGCGGTATCGACATGGACGAGAACACGTTCTAGTCTGGGGTCATGAGCGATCAGGTCATCGGGGCCGTCCGTGACCTGCTGCCCGCGCTGCGCGAGCGGGCACAGCAGGCCGAGGACCGGCGCAGGCTGCCCGAAGAGTCGATCAAGGACCTGGACCGGGCTGGCTTGTTCCGGCTGCTGCAACCGGCCAGGTTCGGCGGCCACGAGGCCGATCCGCTGACCTTCTACACGGCGGTCCGCCTGGTGGCCAGCGCCTGCGGGTCCACCGGCTGGGTCGGCTCGGTGGTCGGCGTGCACCCGTGGCAGCTCGCGCTGTTCCCCGAGCAAGCCCAGCAGGACGTGTGGGGCCCGGACCCGGACACTCGGATCTCCTCCTCCTACGCGCCCACCGGCAAGGCCCGCCTGGTCGCGGGCGGCTACCAGCTGTCCGGCCGGTGGAGCTTCTCCTCTGGCTGCGACCACGCGAGCTGGGTCTTCCTGGGCGGCATCGTCACCGACGAGTCCGGCAACCCGGTGGACTTCTGCACCTTCCTGCTGCCCCGCGAGGACTACGCCATCGAGGACGTCTGGGACACCGTCGGCCTGCGCGGCACGGGCAGCAACGACATCCTGGTGCGGGACGCCTTCGTGCCCGCACACCGCGCGCTGAGCTTCGCCGACACCTCGAAGTGCGTGTGCCCCGGGCAGGAGGTCAACCCGGGACCGCTGTACCGGCTGCCCTTCGGCGCCGTGTTCTCCTACACGATCACCACGCCGATCATCGGTATGGCGACCGGCGCGTACGAGGCGCACGTGGCGTACATGACCGAGCGCGTGCGCGTGTCGTTCAAGGGGGAGAAGTCCAAAGAGGACCCGTACGCCAAGGTGCGCATCGCCGAGGCCGCCAGCGAGATCGACGCGGCGTGGTTGCAGCTCAAGGACAACATGGAACAGCTGGTGCGGCACGCCGTCGCGGGGGAGCGCATCCCCCTGTCGCTGCGACTGCGCGTGCGACGCGACCAGGTGCGCGGCACGGGCCGCTGCATCCAGGCGATCGACCGGCTGTTCGAGAACTCCGGCGGGCGCGCTCTGCGCGTGGGCACGCCGATCCAGCGCTTCTGGCGGGACGCCCACGCCGGGCGCGTGCACGCCATCAACGACCCCGAACGCGCGCTGAACATGTTCGGTACCGGGGAGTTCGGCCTTCCCGTGCAGGATGCGATGCTGTGATGGGGAAATTCGCCGACGCGGGCGGGCTTCGCCTGCACTACCACGACTTCGGTGACGGCCCGCCGGTGGTGTTCCTGCACGGTGGCGGACCCGGCGCCTCGGCCTGGAGCAACTTCGCCCGCAACATCCCCGTGTTCGCCGAGCGCTTCCGCGTGATCGCCGTGGACCAGCCGGGCTTCGGCCGCTCCGACAAGCCTACCGAGCACGGCCAGTACTTCACCTTCAGCAGTGACGCCTTGCTGGCGCTGCTGGACAAACTCGATGTGGAACGAGTCGCGCTGCTGGGCAACTCGCTGGGTGGTGGCACCGCCGTGCGCTTCGCGCTGGACCACCCCGACCGCGCGGGACGACTCGTGCTGATGGCGCCGGGCGGCTTGGGGCTCAACGTGTTCGCGCCCGATCCAACAGAGGGCGTCAAGCGGCTGGGGGCCTTCGGGGCGCGTCCGGGCCGCGACACGCTCGCCGCGTTCCTGCGCACCCTCGTGCACGACCAGTCCCTGATCACAGAGGAGCTGGTCGAGGAGCGCTACGCGGCGGCGAGCGACCCGGAGTCGTTGCGGGCCATGGCGGCGATGGGCGCCTCGTTCAGCCGACCGGACAGCTTCGAGCAGGGCATGCTCTGGCGTGAGGCGTACCGGCTGCGGCAGCGGGTCCTGCTGGTGTGGGGCCGGGAGGACCGGGTCAACCCGCTCGACGGGGCACTGGTGGCGCTGAAGCTGATCCGGCGCGCGCAGTTGCACGTGTTCGGCGGCTGCGGGCACTGGGCGCAGCTGGAGAAGTTCGCCGAGTTCAACCGGCTGGCGATCGAGTTCCTGACCGGGGAGGCGTGATGATCCGCTCGCTGGCGTACCTGCGGATCGAGGCGACCGACCTCGGGGCGTGGCGGGAGTTCGGCCTGAAGGTGCTGGGCATGGTGGAGGGCAGGGGCGGCGACCCCGAGGCGCTCTACCTGCGCATGGACGACTTCCCCGCGCGGCTGGTCATCGTGCCGGGGGAGCGCGACCGGCTCGCCCAGTCCGGCTGGGAGACCGCCAACGCCGCCGAACTCGCCGAACTGGCGACCCGCCTGGACAGCGCCGGGGTGTCGGTCGAGGAGGGCACCGAGGCCGAGTTGGCCGACCGGCGCGTCGCGGGGCTGATCCGCTTCGAGGACCCGTCCGGCAACAGCCTGGAGGTCTTCCACGGGGCCGCGCTGGAGCACCGCAGGGTGGTCAGCCCGTACGGGCACCGGTTCGTGACGGGGGAGCAGGGGCTCGGGCACGTCGTACTGTCCACAAAGGACGACGAGGCGGCCCTGCACTTCTACCGGGACGTGCTGGGCTTCCGGCTGCGCGACTCGATGCGGCTGCCGCCCCAACTGGTCGGCAGGCCCGCCGACGGGCCGCCCGCCTGGCTGCGCTTCTTCGGCTGCAACCCGCGCCACCACAGCCTCGCGTTCCTGCCCATGCCCACGCCCAGCGGGATCGTGCACCTGATGGTCGAGGTCGAGAACACCGATGACGTGGGCCTGGCACTGGACCGCGCACGGCGCAGGAAGGTGCCGATGTCGGCCACGCTGGGCAGGCACGTCAACGACCTGATGCTGTCGTTCTACATGAAGACCCCCGGTGGCTTCGACGTGGAGTTCGGTACCGAGGGGCGGCAGGTGGCCGACGAGACCTGGATCGCCCGGGAGAGCACCGCGGTCAGCCTGTGGGGCCACGACTTCAGCGTGGGCCAGCAGCGGTGAGGCAGTTCCGCGCGGTGCTGGGCCACTTCTGCACCGGCGTCACCGTTGTGACCACAGTGGACGGTGACGAGCCGGTGGGCTTCGCCTGCCAGTCCTTCGCCGCGCTCTCACTGGAGCCGCCGCTCGTGCTGTTCTGCCCCGACCGGCGTTCCCGGAGCTGGCCGGTCATCGAGCGCACCGGCGTGTTCTGCGTCAACGTGCTGACCGCCGGTCAGCGCGAGGTGTCGGCCCGCTTCGGCAGCCGGGGCGCCGACAAGTTCGCCGGAGTGGGCTGGACCCGCTCACCGGGCGGGGCCGCCGTGCTCGACGGGGCGCTGACCTGGGTGGACTGCGCGGTCCGCCAGGTGCACCCGGCCGGGGACCACTACGTGGTCATCGGCGAGGTCACCGCGCTGGGGCCGTGCGTTGGTCAGGAGCCCTTACTGTTCTACCGGGGCCGCTACGCCACGACCGACACCAGCCTGCCCACCGACGGGGAGCTGGACAGCCTGCTCACCTGGACCCGTCACGCCGACTGGATCTGACCCGTCACCAGTTCCAGTGCCACCTTGACCGCCGCCCCCATGCGTTCGGGCGCCGGAGCGGTGATGATCGGCAGCGGCACCATGCCGATCATCAGTGCGGCCATCGCCAGCACGGAGCGCAGCTGGTGCTCGGCGTCGGCGTCCTCGTCCGAGAGCAGCATCAGCAGCTGCCACATCAGCTGGCCCAGGTCCTCACCGTGCGGGTGGTCGCGCAACGCGGTCTCGTTGACCTGCGCGAACCGCAGCAGTGGCATGCTCCTGGCGAGCACCGTGGGGATGTGCCGCACGATCTCGGCCCTGTGCTCGGGCGTGCGTGGCAGGCCGCTGGCCCACTCGACCACCTCGGTCACGTCCCCGCGCATGTCCTCGATCAGCGCGGTGACGATGTCCTCCTTGCTCTTGAAGTGGTAGTAGAGCGCGGCCTTGGTGACCTCCAGCCGTTCGGCGATCTCCCGCAGCGAGGTCTTGTCGTAGCCCTGCTCGGTGAACAGTTCCAGCGCGACCTGCTGGATCCGCTGCCTGGTGTCGCTGCGCCGTTCGGCCATCTCGTCCCATCCTCGCAACTTACTTGCCGACCGGCTAGTTCGCCGCTACCGTGGCAACTAGCCGGTCGGCAAGTAAGTATCCATCACCAACGTGGGGAGCGTAGGAGATGACGAGCTTTCCAGTGCTCAGGACGTGCCCGTACGGCCCGCCCGAGCCGTATCGCGAGCTGCGGGAACGGGGTCCCGTGCAGGCCGAGCATCCCAGGGTGGGCAAGATCTGGTTGATCACCCGGCACGCCGAGATGCGGCAGGTGCTGATCGATCCCCGGTTCAGCGCCGACCCCCGCAACCCGGGGCACCCCAACGCCGACGAGGAGTTCGTCCCCGGCGGCTTCATCGGCATGGACCCGCCCGAGCACAGCCGGTTCCGCAAGCTGCTGATCCCGGAGTTCTCCGTGCCCCGCCTGAAGAAGATGCGCCCTGGCATCCAGCAGGTCGTGGACGGGCTGATCGAGGACATGCTGGCCGCGGGCGACTCCGCGGACCTGGTCACGGCGTTCGCGCTGCCGGTGCCCTCGCTGGTGATCTGCCAGCTGCTCGGCGTGCCGTACTCCGATCACGAGTTCTTCCAGTCCAGGACCTCGAAGATGGTCGACTTCGACACCAAGCCGGAGGAGTCCAGGGCCCTCGGCGAGGAGTTGGGGCACTACCTCGGCGAGCTGGTCGCCCAGCGTGGGCGCGAGCCCCAAGACGACCTGATCAGCCGGATGCTCGCCAGCGGCAAGGTGAGCCCGGAGGAGATCATCGGCTCCTCGGTGCTGCTGCTGATCGCCGGGCACGAGACCACCGCGAACATGATCTCGCTGGGGGTGCTGACCCTGCTGGACAACCCCGGCTGGGCCCAGGACCCACGGGCCGTGGACGAGTTGCTGCGCTACCACTCCATCGCCGACCTGGTGACCGACCGGGTCGCCGTGGCCGACGTGGAGATCGGCGGCAAGCTGATCCGCGCGGGGGAGGCCGTGGTCACCCTGGGTTTGGCGGCCAACTGGGACGAGACCGTCTTCGAGCGCCCCGAGCAGTTCGACCCGACCCGCGTCCGCAACCACCTGGCCTTCGGCTACGGCGTGCACCAGTGCATCGGCCAGAACCTGGCCCGCGCCGAGTTGGAGATCGCCTACCGGACCCTGTTCGAGCGGGTGCCCACGCTGCGGCTGGCCGCGCCCGTGGCCGAGTTGCCGTTCAAGTACAACAGTGCGATCTTCGGCCTGCACTCGATGCCCGTGACGTGGTGACCCCTGCTTTACGCCCGAGTAACCCTACTCTAGAGTAGGAATGGGCGGACGCGGAGGAGCGCGCAATGGCGAAACGGGCCGGACTGGACCCGATGGGGCTGGCGTTGGGGCTGCTCAACAAGGTGGCCGGTGCGCCACTGCTGGAGCGGTTCGGGCTGCACAAGCCAGTGGAGAAGGTGGCCTACGAGGCGACCAGGGCCGGGTTCCGCACGATCGGCGCGGCGACCAGGACCTTCAAGGCGGTCGGCAAGCTGGGCGGTGCCCCGGCGCGACTGCCCTCGGCGCCGGAGAGCGGCCTGTTCGACCTGACGCCCACCGACGAGCAGCGCATGATCGTGGACACGGTGGCCGAGTTCGCCGCCGAGCAGCTGCGGCCCGCCGCGGCAGCGGCCAACGAGTCCTGTACCCCGCCGCGCGAGCTGCTCGGCCGCGTCGCCGAGCTGGGCGTGGGCCTGCTCGGCGTACCCGAGCAGCTCGACGGCGCGGGCACCGAGCGCTCGGCGGTGACCAACGTGCTCGTCGCCGAGGCCATGGCGCACGGGGACCTCGGCCTGGCGGTGGCCTGCCTGGCCCCGTCCGCCGTGAGCACCGCGCTGGTGCTGTGGGGTGACGGCGACCAGCAGGCGATCTACCTGCCCTCCTTCGTTGGCGAGGACGTGCCCGCCGCGGCGCTGGCGATCCTCGAACCGCGACCGCTGTTCGACCCGTTCGTGCTGCGCACCACCGCGCGCCGCGGACCGGGCGGGTACGTGCTCAACGGGGTGAAGTCCTTGGTGCCCAGGGCATCCGAGGCCGAACTGTTCGTCATCGCCGCCGAGTTGCCCGGATCCGGGCCCGCGCTGTTCCTGGTGGAGTCCAGCGCCAGCGGGCTGACCGTGGAGTCCGAGCCCGGCATGGGCCTGCGCGCCGCGAACATGGGCCGCGTGCTGCTGGACGAGGTGTCGGTTCCGGCGACCGCCCTGCTCGGCGGCGGCAGCCGCGAGGTCTACACCGAGTGCGTGCGGTTGTCCCGGCTCGGCTGGTGCGCGCTGTCGCTGGGCACCGCCCAGGCCGTGCTCGACTACGTCATCCCGTACGTCAACGAGCGGCAGGCCTTCGGCGAGCCGGTCAGCCACCGGCAGGGCGTGGCCTTCAAGGTCGCCGACATCGGCATCGAACTGGCCGGGATGCGGCTGGTGACCTACCGTGCCGCCAGCCGCGCCGAACAGGGCAAGTCCTACGCCCGCGAGGTCGCGCTGGCCCGCAAGCTGTGCACCGACAAGGGCATGGCCATCGGCAGCGACGGGGTGCAGCTGCTCGGTGGGCACGGCTACGTCAAGGAGCACCCGGTGGAGCGCTGGTACCGCGACCTGCGCGCACTGGGTGTCGTCGAAGGCATCGTCCTGGTCTAGGAGAGGTAGCGGAGATGATCAACCTCGAGGTGCCCAGGAAGTTCGCCGGTCTGGTCAACCAGGCACACCAGGTGGCGGTGGAGTTCTTCCGGCCCAACTCGCGCAAGTACGACCAGGCCGAGCACGCCTACCCCAAGGAGCTCGACCTGCTCGCCGCCGTGCTCGACGGCATGAACTCCTCCGGCGAGGGCGCCACCGGCAACGCCGGTGCGGGCGGGGTGCGCCGGGGCAAGGACAGCGGCGGCGGCATCCGCAACGGCGGCAACCTCGCCACCCTGCTCGGCATCATCGAACTGTGCTGGGGGGATGTCGCCCTGCTGCTGTCCATGCCGAGGCAGGGACTGGGCAACGCCGCCATCGCCTCGGTCGCCGACGAGGAGCAACTGTCCCGGTTCGGCACCAAGTGGGCCGCCATGGCCATCACCGAGCCGGGCTGCGGCTCGGACTCCGCCGCGATCCGGGCCACCGCCAAGCTCGACGGCGACCACTACGTGCTCAACGGCGAGAAGATCTTCGTCACGGCCGGTGGCCGGGCCGAGGCCGTGGTCGTGTGGGCCAGCCTGGACCTGTCCAAGGGCCGTGCCGCGATCAAGTCCTTCCTCGTCGAGAAGGGCACTCCGGGCTTCGAGGTCGTGCGCCTGGAACACAAACTCGGCATCCGCGCCTCCGACACCGCCCACCTGCGGCTGGAGAACTGCCGAGTCCCCAAGGAGAACCTGCTCGGCAGCCCCGAGATCGAGGTCGAACGCGGCTTCGCGGGCGCCATGCAGACCTTCGACAACACCCGGCCCCTGGTCGCGGGCATGGCCGTGGGCGTGGCCCGTGCCGCACTGGAGACCACCCGCGAGCTGCTGGCGGAGGCCGGGGTCGCCGTGGACTACGACCGGCCCGCCAACAGCCAGCACGCCGCCGCTGCCGCCTTCCTCGCCGCCGAGGCCGACTACGAGTCCGCCTACCTGCTGACCATGCAGGCCGCCTGGATGGCCGACAACAACCGGCCCAACTCGCTGGAGGCCAGCATGGCCAAGGCGAAGGCGGGGCGGGCCGCCACCGAGATCACCCTGCGCTGCGTGGAGCTGTGCGGCAGCCTGGGCTACACCGAGAACGCCCTGCTGGAGAAGTGGAGCCGAGACTCCAAGATCCTCGACATCTTCGAGGGCACCCAGCAGATCCAGCAACTCGTCGTGGCCCGCCGCCTGCTCGGCAAGAGCTCCCAGGAACTGCGCTGACCCACCCCGTCTGCCATGAAAGTGCCGTTGCTGGCATTGGACGCCAGCAACGGCACTTTCATGGCGTCTAGGCGGCGTAGTCCGGCAGGTCGATCTTGTCGGCGGGGGGCACGACGAACCGGCTGAACAGGCTGCTGGCGGCGGGGCTGGCGGCCAGCCCGAGCGCGGTGTGCAGCAACCGGATGCCGGCGGTGGAGCGGGGCGCGGCGATGCGCGGGGCGAACGAGGACACGCCCTGGGCCTGGGTCACGTAGGGCCGCATGATCGTCTCGTAGGAGCGGAACGCCGCATGGTGGTCGTGGAGCCGGGACAGCTCACCGGCCAGCACGTAGGCGCCGACCAGCGCGAGGCTGGTGCCCATGCCGCTGATGGGGGAGGCGCAGTAGCCCGCGTCGCCCAGCAGGGCCACACGTCCCCGCGACCACTGGTCCACGCGCACCTGGCCGATGGCCTCGAAGTAGAAGTCCTCGGCAGTGTCCATTCCGGACAGTACGCGGTCGGTCTCCCAGCCGGCACCTGCGAACAACCGGCGCAGCAGCCGCTTCTGCTCGGGCGTGGTGAGCTTCTCGCAGCCCCGTGGCTTGGACACGATGGACAGCAGCGCCCTGGTGGTGCCCAGGTTGTCGGGGCGCAGGCCGACGGTGCGGCCCAGGCTCGCGTTGTACCAGCGCGCCCAGTCGCTGTCGGACTCGGCGCGGGGGATGGTGAAGTACGCGGTGTAGAGCCCGAAGGAGCGGATCCGGGTGGTGTCGGCGAAGACGAGCTCGCGGGTGCGCGAACGCAGCCCGTCGGCGAGCACGACCAGGTCGAACTCGCGGTCGGGGCCATTGCGGAAGCTGACCTGGACCCGGTCACCGGTGTCGTCCAGGCTGGTGATCTCGTCACCGAAGAGGTACTCGGTGTCCTCCCGGGTGCTGTCGTAGAGCACCTCGGACAGTTCGCCGCGCAGCAGTTCCAGGTCGATCACGAAGCCCGCACCGCCGAAGGAGTCGGCGCCCAGGCTGGCCTTCACCCGGCCGTCGCCGCCGATGAACCGCACGCCCCGCTCCCCGGTGAGCCGCTTGCGGACCTCGCCCTCCAGGCCCATGCGCTGCACGATGGTGTGGCCCGCGCCGCGCAGGTCCACGGTCTGCCCGCCGGGGCGCAGCCGGGGGAAGCGCTCCACGACGGTCGGGGTCATGCCGTACCGGGTCAGCCAGAAGGCGAGTGCGGGACCGGCGATGCTCGCGCCGGAGATGAGTACCCTGCGGGACATGGGAAAGCGCTCCTGATCTCAGTGGGCGGCGATGGTGTCGGCGGGCACTACGAGCACCGTGCGGCTGGCGCGTGAACGTGGCCCGCCCGGTCCAGCCGATCGACCACGTGGGTGTTCGCGGCCGTGGAGACGAGGTCCTTCGCGGTCAGCGGCCTCTCGATGACCAGGTGTTCCAGCGCCGCCAGGTCTGGGGGTTGCTGCGCAGGACCCGGCTCAGCCGCTGCTCGATCACCCCGGTCTGTCGCAGGCGCTCCACGAGGGCCGCGCCGGTCCGCGCTGTGGTCACAGGGCGAGACTACTGGAGAAGTCTCTAACCAGATAAGTTAATTACCCTGTGAGGAGTACCTCGCCGATCCGGGCCAGGTGTTCGGCGGGCGTGCCGAACAGGTGGGCGCTGCCGTGTGCGCGCTTGAAGTACAGGTGCGCGTCGTGCTCCCAGGTGATGGCGATGCCGCCGTGGAGCTGGATCATCTCGGCGGCGACGCGCTGGTATACCTCGGAGCAGTGGACCTTGGCGATGGCGGCGCGGGTGGGGGTCGTGGCGGCGAGCGCGGCGGAGCGGGCGGTCTCGACGAGCACGTGCAGGTCGGCCATGCGGTGCTGCAAGGCCTGGAAACTGCCGATGGCCCGCCCGAACTGCACGCGGCGGCTCGTGTACTGCACGGTCAGTTCCAGGCACCGCGCGGCGCCACCGACCTGCTCGGCGGCGAGGGCCGCACAGGCCAGGTCGCGGACGGCGGTGGGATCGGTGCGGCCGAGGGGGCGCAGTTCGGCCTCACTGATGTCCACAGTGCACAGACGACGGGTCGGGTCCATCGTGGTCAGCTGGCGGCACCGTGCACCGTCCACTTCGGACAGTTCATCGCCGTCGAGCAGCAGGAGCACGTCGGCGATATCGGCGTCAGGCACGTGTTCGCCCCAGATGAGTGCGGGCGTGACCTCACCCGCGGCGATTCGGGGCAACAGGCGCTCCCTTGCCCCGTTGTTGTCGAGGCAGAGCAGGGCCTGCGTGGCAAGGATCGTGGCGAGCATGGGCACTGGGGCGAGGATGCGGCCAAGTTCCTCCATGACGAGCTGAACCGCGGCCAGACCAGAGCCGGTCCCGCCGTGGCACTCGGGGATCATCAGCCCGGCGACGCCGATCTGCCCGCGCAGCAACGACCAGAGCTCGGCGTCGTGGCCCGGCATGACAGAGCGGACCTCGCAGCGCCGCAGGGCGTGCCGGAGCACACGTTGTTCCTCGCTCAGGGACACAGCGCCTCCATGACTCGGCTGCGATGGTACGAATCGGTGCCCCACAGCGTGATCAGCGCGCGGACCCGGGTCAGCCAGCGGCTCAGCGCGTACTCGGCGGTGTAGCCGATCGCGCCGTGCACCTGCAACGCGACGCGGGCGGCACGATAGGCGGACCGGTTGGCGGCGATCTTGGCGGCGGAGACCTGCTGCGGGGTGGGGTCGATGGCGGCGTTGCGGACCAGCGGCAGGGCGAGTTCGAGGCCGACGTGGGTGTCGGCGAGTTGGTGCTTGACGGCCTGGAAGCGGCCGATGGGCTGGCCGAACTGCTTGCGGTGCAAGGCGTAATCGACGGTTCGGGCCAGCAGGGCCTGGCCGAGGCCGAGCAGCTCGGCGGAGCAGGCGAGCACGCCGAGGTCGAAGGCGCGGGCGTCGGCTGGGCCGATCACGTCTGCGGCCCGCACGGTGACGAGGTGCCGGGACCGGTCTACTGAGGACATTTCCGAGCAGGCGACTCCGTGGTGCAGCAACCCGTTCTGCACCACGAAGAGCTGGTCGGCCTGCTGGGCGTGCGGGAGGTGTGGGGGCCAGGCGAGCGAGCCCTTGCCGGTGAAGCCGGACAGCAAGCTCGGCAGCACGGCGAAGGACTCGATGATCGGACCGGGCACGGCGAACCGGCCCAGCTCGAGGAAGAGCACCACGAGGTCCGGCGGCTCCGTCACCTCGTGCAGGCCGAGTTCGTCCAGTGTGGACCACTCGGTGGACTCCGTCAGCGCCTTGTGCAGTACGGCGGCGAACTGGGTCTGCTCGGGCGTCATCGCGGCAGCCCCAGCAGTCGCTCGGCCACCAGGTTGCGCTGGATCTCGTTGGTACCGGCGTAGATCGGACCCGCGAGCGCGAACAGGTAGCCGTCCAGCCACGGGCCGGGGAGTTCAGCCTCAGGCCCGAGCAGGTCCAGCGCGGTCTCGTGCAGCGCAGTGTCCAATTCGGACCAGAACAGCTTGCCCACACTGGACTCCGCGCCCAGCGAGCCGCCGCCGACCAGTCGTGACACGGTCTCCGCGGTGTGCAGCCGGTACGCCTGGGCGCCGATCCAGGCGTCCACTACGCGGTCACGCAGGTACGGGTCACGGCGCTGCCACCACAGGTCCACCAGCCGATCGGCCGCCGCGAGGAACCGGCCGGGGCTGCGCAGGGTGAGCCCGCGCTCGTTGCTGGCGGTGCTCATCGCCACCCGCCAGCCCTCGCCGACCCCGCCGAGCACGTCGTGGTCCGGTACGAACACGTTGTCCAGGAACACCTCGGCGAAGCCCGGTTCGCCGTCCAGTTGCGGGATGGGCCGCACGGTGACGCCCTCGGCGCGCAGGTCGAATAGGAAGTACGTCAGCCCGTGGTGCCGTTGCGCGCCGGGATCGCTGCGGAACAGGCCGAAGGCCCGGTCGGCGAAGGCCGCGCGGGAACTCCAGGTCTTCTGCCCGCTGAGCAGCCAGCCGCCTTCCGTTGGTACGGCACGGCTTCGGATCGCGGCGAGGTCGCTGCCAGCCTCGGGTTCCGACCAGGCCTGTGCCCAGATGTCCTCCGCGCGAGCCATGCGGGGCAGCAGCCGGGCGAGCTGTTCCCCGGTGCCGTGGGCGAACAGGGTCGGCGCGAGCAGGAAGATCCCGTTCTGGCTGACCCGGGGCGGGGCCCCGGCCGCGTAGTACTCCTCCTCGAACGCCAGCCAGTCCCACAACGAGGCGTCACGTCCGCCGTACTCGGCTGGCCAGGTGATGGCGGAAAGCCTTTCCTGGGCGAGTAGTCGTTCCCACTCGCGGTGTTGCTCGAAACCTGTTGCCGAGTCCATTGAGGACAGATTGTGCGGGACGTTGGCCGCCAGCCAGGAGCGGACCTCGGCGCGGAAGGTCACTGGCCCGCGGCCTTCATCGCGCGGGCGTCCATGCCGCCCAGCGGATCCGCCGAGACCTCGGCGTTGTGGGCGTGCGCCAGGTGGTGCAGGCCGAACACCGAGTCCATGCCCGCGCGCAGCCCCATCAGGTCCTCGGCCTGGTTGACGGCCTTCTTCGCCAGCGCGAGGCCGAACTGGGGCATCGCGGCGATCTTCGCGGCCAGTGCCAGGGTCTCGTCCTCCAACGAGTCGCGCGGCACCACGCGGTTGACCATGCCCCACTCGTACGCCTGCGCGGCGCTGAACCGCTCGCCGGTGAACAGCACCTCCTTGGCACGGCGCGGGCCGAGCACCCAGGGGTGCGCGAAGTACTCCACCCCGGGGATCCCCATGCGCACCACGGGGTCGCTGAAGAACGCGTCCTCGCTGGCCACGATCACGTCACAGGCCCAGGCCAGCATCAGCCCGCCGGCCACGCAGGCGCCCTGCACCATGGCGATCACCGGCTTGGGGATCTCCCGCCAGCGGCGGCACATGCCCAGGTACACCTCGCTCTCGCGGGCGAACCGCCGGTCGGCCCCCTCGCACCCGGTGTGGTCCCACCACAGCACCGCCCTTCGCGGGAAGGACTGGTCGGCGTCCCGTTCCGGCGTGCCGATGTCGTGCCCGGCCGAGAAGTGCTTGCCCGCACCGGCCAACACGAGGACCGACACCTCCCGGTCGTCGACGGCTCGGGTGAAGGCCTCGTCCAGTGCGTAGGTCATGGCCGAGTTCTGGGCGTTGCGGTACTCGGGCCGGTTCATGGTCACCACGGCCACCGGGCCGCGCCGCTCGTACTCGACGATCACGGTTGCTCCTCTCGCAGCACGCGCTTGAGCACCTTGCCCGCTGGCGTTCTCGGCAGCTCCGAACGGAACTCCACGAACCGGGGCACCTTGTAGTTGGCGAGTCGTTCCCGGCAGTGCGCGAGAACATCCTCAGTGGACAGTTGATGTCCAGGGGCGGTGATCACCAGCGCCTTGCCCACCTCGCCGAGGCGTCCGTCCGGCACGCCGATCACCGCCGACTCGGCGATGCCGGGCAGCCCGGCCAGTTCCTGCTCCACCTCGGCCGGGTACACGTTGAACCCGCCACAGATGTACATGTCCTTGAGGCGGTCGGTGATCGTCAGGTAGCCGCGCTCGTCCACCCGGCCGATGTCCCCGGTGTGCAGCCAGCCCGCGCTGTCGACCGCCTGTGCCGTGGCCGCCGGGTCGTCCAGGTAGCCGAGCATGACGTTGCTGCCCCGCAACAGGATCTCGCCGGTCACCGGGTCGGTGGCCAACTCGAACCCGGCGGTCGGTCGGCCCGAGGTGGTGGCCACGGTTCGCGCGTCGTCCTCGGGGCGGCACATCGTGGCCACCACCGCCTCGGTCAGCCCGTAGGCGGTCAGCACGCACTCGAAGTGCCGCTGCATGCGCTCCACCAGTGGCACGGGAACCGTTGCGGCGCCGGTGACCGCGAGCCGCAGCGAGGACAGGTCGAGCCCGTCACGGTCCAGCAGTTGCTGGTAGACCGTCGGCGGCCCGGGCAGCACGGTGATCCGCTCGCTGGTGATCAGCGCTGCCGTGCGGTCCAGGTCGAACACCGCCTGCGGCACGATCGTGGCCCCGCGCAGCAGGCAGGCCAGGATGCCCGCCTTGTAGCCGAAACTGTGGAAGAACGGGTTGATCACCAGGTAGCGGTCGGTCTCCCGCAGCCGCCCGCACTCCGCCCAGGCCTCGGCCACCGCGAGGGCCTGCCGGTGCGCGCTCATGGCGCCCTTGCTGCGCCCCGTCGTGCCCGAGGTGAACAACACGTCGCTGACGTCCTCGGGGCGGACCTCCGCCGCGTGCCGATCCACCTCCGCCCTCGCGCGGGGCAGGTCGGTCCAGTCGCCGGTGGGCAGCACGAAGGGCACCGACCCGCCAGCCGCGTGCAGGTCGGCGAGCCGGTCCCTGCCGAGGAAACCCGTGTCGACGACCAGTGCGCGGGCGTTGGTCCGCTCCAGCACGTCACGCACCTCGTGACCGGTGAACCGGGTGCTCACCGGGACGAGCGTGGCCCCGGCGTACAGGGTGCCCAGCGCGGCGACCACCCAGTGCCAGGTGTTGGGGGCGCAGATCGCGACACGCTGGCCGGGCAGCACCCCGGCGTCGAGCAGGACCTGGGCCAGCGAGCGGACCCGCTCGCGCAACCCGGTGAAGCCGATCCGGGTCGAACCGTCCACCACGGCCTCGGACTCACCGAAGCGCTCGGCCGCGGCGGTGACGGCGGCCGGGACGGTGCTGGGGACCACGCGACCACCTCCCAAGCAATTGCTTGGTAGGCTAGCCTACGGGCATGGCGGTGACCAGAGCTCAGGCACGACAGTGGTTGGCCGACAACCTGGTCGGCGAGTTCGCCGCGCTCAGGGGGCTGGGCGGTCCCGGCCGGGAGCACGAGGCGTTCCAGGCCCGGCTGGACTGGGACCGGCACCTGGCCTCGGCGGGCTGGACCTGCCTGGACTGGCCGGTGGAACACGGCGGCCGGGGCGCGAGCCTGGACGAGCAACTGGTCTGGCACGAGGAGTACGCGCGGGCCAACGCCCCCGCGCGGGTCAACCACCTTGGCGAGAACCTGTTGGGGCCCACGCTGATCGCGCACGGCACACCCGAGCAGCAGCGGCGTTTCCTGCCGGAGATCGCGTGCGTCACGCAGTTGTGGTGCCAGGGCTACTCCGAGCCGGAGGCGGGCTCGGACCTGGCCGGTGTGCGCACCAGCGCGCGGCTGGACGGGGACGAGTGGGTGATCACCGGGCAGAAGGTCTGGACCTCGCTGGCGCACCTGGCGGACTGGTGCTTCGTGCTGGCCCGCACCGACCCCGCCGCGACCCGCCACCGCGGTCTGTCCTACCTGCTGGTGCCGATGCGCCAGCCGGGCATCGAGGTGCGGCCGATCCGGCAGCTGACCGGTACCGCCGAGTTCAACGAGGTGTTCTTCGACGGGGCGCGGACCGAGGCCGGGCTGGTCGTCGGCGGGGTGGGCAACGGCTGGGCGGTGGCCATGGCCACGCTGGGCTTCGAACGCGGGGCCGCCACACTCGGCCAGCAGATCGGGTTCCGGCGTGAGCTGGACGGGATCATCGCGCTGGCCCGCCGCAACGGCAGCGTCGCCGACCCGCTGATCCGCGAGCGGCTCACCAGGTCGGCGATGGAGTTGGAGGTCATGCGCTCGCACGCGCTGCGCACCAAGGCCGCCGACGCCTCGGTGACGAAGTTGTTCTGGTCCAGGTGGCACCGCGAGCTCGGCGAGCTGGCCGTGGACGTGCTCGGTGCGGAGTCGGTGATCGCCGAGCCGGAACTGGACCCGTGGCAGCGGCTGTACCTGTTCAGCCGGGCCGACACGATCTACGGCGGCTCCGACGAGATCCAGCGCACGATCATCGCTGAGCGCGTGCTCGGCCTGCCCAGACAGGAGCGCCGATGACCACGTTGCCGCCCTACCCCGCCGGGCACGACCTGCTCGCGGGCAAGGTCGTGGTGATCACCGCCGCCGCGGGCACCGGCATCGGCTCGGCCACGGCTCGGCGCTGCCTGGAGGAGGGCGCCCGGGTGCTGATCAGCGACTGGCACGAGCGGCGCCTGGTACAGACCCACCGCGAGCTGGTCACGGCGCACGGGGACGCGGTGGCCGCCGCGGTCTGCGACGTCACCGACCAGTCGCAGGTGGACGCCATGCTGGGCGCGGCGGTCGACCGGTTCGGCAGGCTCGACGTTATGATCAACAACGCTGGCCTCGGCGGGACCAGGTCGGTGCTGGAGCTGACCGACGAGGAGTGGGCGCGGGTGCTGGACGTCACCCTGAACGGCACGTTCCGCTGCACCAGGACCGCGCTGCGGCTGATGGTCGAGCAGGGCGCCGGGGGAGCGGTGGTCAACAACGCCTCGGTCGTGGGCTGGCGCGCGCAGGCCGGGCAGGCGCACTACGCGGCGGCCAAGGCGGGCGTGATGGCGCTGACCCGCTGTGCCGCCGTCGACGTGGCCGAGCACGGCATCCGGGTCAACGCCGTGGCGCCCAGCCTGGCGGTGCACCCGTTCCTGGCCAAGGTCACCACCGAGGACCTGCTCACCGAACTGACCGCCCGCGAGGCGTTCGGCAGGTCGGCGCAGCCCTGGGAGGTGGCCAATGCGATGGTGTTCCTGGCCAGCGACTACGCCTCGTACCTGACCGGCGAGGTGCTGTCGGTGTCCAGCCAGCACCCGTGAGGAGGACATCTTGAGCAAGCAGGGACGCCGTGCCGAGTTGCTCGCACTGGCCGCGCGCATGTTCGCCGAACGGGGCTTCCTGGCCACCACCGTGCGCGACATCGCCGACGCCGCGGGCATCCTGTCCGGCAGCCTCTACCACCACTTCGACTCCAAGGAGTCGATGGTCGACGAGATCCTGACCGGGTTCCAGGACGAGCTGTTCGGCCGCTACCAGGAGATCACCGGCTCCGGGCTGCCGCCGCGCGCCGCACTGGAGGCCGTGGTGGTGGCCTCGTTCGAGGCGATCGACCGCCACCACGACGCGGTCGCGATCTACCAGAACGAGGCCAAGTACCTCGCCCAGTTCGAGCGGTTCGGCTACCTGGACGACCGCAACGCCGAGTTCCGCAAGCTGTGGGTGGGCCTGCTGGAGGACGGGGTGCGCGAGGGCGCGTTCCGCCCGGACCTGGACGTGGAACTGGTGTACCGGTTCATCCGCGACACGGTGTGGGTGGCGGTGCACTGGTACCGCCCGGGCGGCGAGCTGTCCGCGCAGGCCGTGGCCGACCAGTACCTGTCGGTGGTGCTGGACGGCATCGCGACTCGGCGCCGCCCCGTCCGCAAGGGCTGAGGACGGGACTCGCGCGCCGGTGAGCGTGACTCGCGCTCCCCAGAGCGGGACTCGCGGGCTTTGCCGCGAGTCCCGCTCGCCCGACCGCGAGTCCCGGCCAGCCGACCGCGAGTCCCGGTCAGCGGTTGAGGAAGCTGATCACGGCGTCGCGTCCGGTGTGGCCCCGCTCGCGGTTCTGGATCGAGTGTGCGGCCCCCGGCACGACCACCAGCTTGCCGTCCGGCGCCGACCGCAGCTCCTGCCTGGCCAGCTCCAGCGGGGTGGACAGGTCGTGGTCACCGTTGAGCAGCAGCGTGGGCACCTTCGGCAACGGGCCCGCCGGGTTGCTGCCCGGTCGCACCACCGGCCAGTCCAGACAGGTCTGCTGGTAGCCCTGGCCGATGGCCACCGCCTGGGTGAACGGCCACACCTGGCGCTCCGGCAGCAGGCGCCCGCTCAGCTCCAGCAGCGGCTCGCGCAGGAACCGCGGGGTCGCGGCGTTGCCCCAGGGCTGCGGGTTGTCCGTGCACAGCGTGGCCGTGTGCAGGCCCGAGCTGAAGTCGGCGGGCCTGCCGCCACCCGGCGCGCTGTCGGCCAGCAACCCGTCCAGCGCGGTGCTCTCCCCGCCGCGTGCGGAGTGGATCGCCGCGATCAGGTCGTGGTAGGTCGGGTCGGAGAACTCGTAGTCCACGATCGCGTCGTAGATCCGCACCCCGTCGGCGGCGCTGCGGTGGCGCACCACCCAGGCCAGGTCCTCGGCCGGGTCGAAGCCGCACTTCGCCTCGGCGCAGACCGCGCGGAACACCCGGGCCGTCGCGGACAGGCCGGTCAGGTAGATCGAGTCCCAGCCGGTGCTGTAGTGGTGCGGCACGACCGAGTCCAGCACCAGCTTGGCCACGTGACCGGGCTGCGCGATGGCGTAGCGCGCGGCGGTGAACGAGCCGTAGGACACGCCGTCCACGACCATCTTGTCCACGCCAAGCGCGCGGCGCAGCAGGTCGAAGTCGGCCACGGTCTGGTCCGTGCCGTACAGCCCGGCGCGGTCGCCGAGCAGGCCCGCGCACTCGCGCACGGCGGCCGGGGTCGGCACCGCGATGTCCGAGCCGCCGACCTGCACCTGCAACTGCGGGCAGTCCAGCGCACCCGCGCCGGTGCCGCGCTGGTCGAGCATGACGAACCGGTAGTCCGCGGCCAGCTCGGGCAGTCGCTGCCTGGCGATGCGCGTGATCGCGCCGACCCCGCCCTGACCCGGTCCGCCGGTCAGGAACAGCAGCACGCCCTTGGGCGCGGCCACGTTGTCCGCCGTGGCCACCGGCAGGTCCAGGCTGCCGGGCTGGTGCCTGGTGTGGTCCAGCGGCACGGTCAGCGTGGCGCAGGTGAAGCCCGGCTGGCCCGGGCACGGGTGCGCGCCCTTGAGCTGGGGCGGGGTGGCCGCGGTCGCGGTGACGGCGGTGGCCACGAGGCTCGCCGCGGCGGTCAGGCACGCGACGGTGAGAAACCTGAGTCCCATACCGGCCGACGCTAGCGGGTCAGCAGTTGCCCAGCACCCGGGTTACGGCGATCTCCAGCACCACCCGGCGGGGATTGGTCCTCGGTGTCCGATACCGCTGCGCGTAACGACGTTCGCCCTCGGCCACCGACCCGGGGTCCGAGCGCAGCACCGCTCGACCCTCCACAGTGGACCACCGTCGGCCGTCCACCTGGCAGGCGGCCACCACGGCCCCCGCCGCACCCGCCGCCGCGACCAGCCGCGCCTTCTCCGAGTCGCCCGAGGTGATGACCCGCGCCAGGCCGGCGTCCAGGTCCAGCGTGACGCCCACCGGCACCACGTGCGGCGTGCCGTCCGGCCGGATCGTGGTCAGCGTGCACAGGTGCCGCTCACGCCAGAACTCGGCGAACCCCGCGCCCCGGGCGTGCAGATCGATGCTCACGGGAGGTCACGGTAGCCGAGACGTGTCAGGAAGGTGCCGTTCAGGACGCTGGGCGTCGCGAAGGGCACCTTCGTGGCACGGGGTGGGGCCAGCGGGGTGCGGCAGCACGAGGCGCGGCGCCGTGCCGGGCCCGCGGCCACACGTCATGAAGGTGCCGTTGCGGGCGTTCAACGTCTCGAACGGCACCTTCGTGGCGCGGCCGAGGCGCGCTGCGAAAGGACCATTCGCTGCGTTCAGCGCAGTGAAAGCCACCTTCGCGGCGGCCGGGGCCGTCGCCCGCCCGCCACCAGCCGGGCCACGCCCGCCCGCTCCGCGCCACCAGCCGCGCCATGCCCGCCCGCTCCGCGCCGCCAGCCGGGCCATGCTCGCCCGCCCGCCACCAGCCGGGCCACGCCCGCCAGCTCCACTCCACTCCACTAGTTGGGGCCGCCGCCCGCCCGCTCCGCGCCACCAACCGGGCCAGTCCGAGTCAGCCGGTCCCCGGGAACCACGGTGTTCCCGGGGACCAGCCAACGTGAATCGGGCCAACCGGCCCAATCCCGGCCCGCTACACCAGGGGCCGGTCGGTGGGCCGGATCGGCGCTGGCAGCACGTCCCGGCCGGTCAGGAAGGCGTCCACCCCGGCGGCGGCGGACCGCCCCTCGGCGATCGCCCAGACGATCAGCGACTGGCCGCGGCCCATGTCCCCGGCCACGAACACCCCGGGCACGCTGGTCGCGAACGACCGGTCGCGGGCCACGTTGCCGCGCTGGTCCAGGTCCACGCCCAGCTCGGCGAGCAGGCCCTCGCGCTGCGGCCCCACGAAGCCCATGGCCAGCAGCGCCAGCTGGCAGGGCAGCTCGCGTTCGGTGCCCTCCACCGGCACGAACCGCCCGCCCTCGTTGCGGACCTCCACCAGCCGCAGCCCGCTCAGCGCGCCGGATTCGTCGCCCAGGAACTCCACGGTGGACACGGAGTACAGCCGCTCGCCGCCCTCCTCGTGCGCGGAGGTGACCCGATACAGCATCGGGTAGGTCGGCCACGGGTTGCGCTCGGGCCGGGTCCGCGGCGGCATCGGCATGATCTCCAGCTGGGTCACCGAGGCGGCGCCCTGCCGGTGCGCGGTGCCCAGGCAGTCCGCCCCGGTGTCCCCGCCGCCGATCACCACCACGTGCTTGCCCTCGGCGCTGATCGGCGACTGCGCGTAGGACTTGTTGGCGGGCGGCAGGTACTCCATCGCCTGGTACACCCCGGTCAGCTCGCGCCCGGGGATCGGCAGGTCCCGCCAGGCCGTGGCCCCACCCGCCAGCACGACGGCATCGTAGTCGCCGCGCAGCTGCGCCGCCGTGACGTCCACGCCCACGTTCACGCTGGCCCGGAACTGCGTGCCCTCCGCCTTCATCTGCTCAAGTCGGCGGTCCAGCCGCCACTTCTCCATCTTGAACTCGGGGATGCCGTAGCGCAGCAGCCCGCCGATCGCGTCGGCCCGCTCCAGTACCACCACGTCGTGGCCCGCGCGGGTCAGCTGCTGCGCGGCGGCCAGCCCGGCCGGTCCCGAGCCGACCACGGCCACCCGCTTGCCGGTGCGGCTCACCGGCGGCTGCGGGCTCACCCAGCCCTCGTCCCAGGCCCGGTCGATGATCTCCACCTCGACCCGCTTGATCGACACCGCCTCGCTGTTGATGCCCAGCACGCAGGCCGCCTCGCAGGGCGCGGGGCACAGCGCCCCGGTGAACTCCGGGAAGTTGTTGGTGGCGTGCAGCCGTTCGATGGCCTGCTGCCAGTCCTGCTTCCACACCAGGGTGTTCCACTCCGGGATCAGGTTCCCGAGCGGACAGCCCTGGTGGCAGAACGGGATGCCGCAGTCCATGCACCGCCCGGCCTGGCGCTCCAGCCGGTCGTTGCCGAACTCCTCGTAGACCTCGCGCCAGTCCAGCAGCCGCAGGTCCACCGGCCGGTGCTGGGCGTTCTCCCTCGGCGTGGTGAGGAAACCCCTCGGGTCAGCCATGAGCGGCCTCCATGATCGCCTCGTTGACGTCCCTGCCCTCGCGCTCGGCGCTGGCCCGCGCGGCCAGCACCCGCTTGTAGTCCTTGGGCATCACCTTCGTGAACCGGCCCGCCGCCGACTCCCAGTCGGTCAGCAGCGCGTGGGCCACCGCCGACCCGGTCTCCGCGTGGTGGCGGCCCACGACCTCGCGCAGGAAGGCCAGGTCCTCGGCCTCGAGCGGGTCCAGGTCCACCATCTCCGGGTTGACCCGCACCGGCACCGCGTCCAGCAGGTACGCCGTGCCGCCGGACATGCCCGCCGCGAAGTTGCGCCCGGTGGCCCCGAGCACCACGACCCGCCCGCCGGTCATGTACTCGCAGCCGTGGTCGCCCACGCCCTCCACCACGGCCAGCGCCCCGGAGTTGCGCACGGCGAACCGCTCGCCGACGCGCCCGCGCAGGAACAGTTCGCCGCCGGTGGCCCCGTAGCCGATCACGTTGCCCGCGATCACTTGGTGCTCGGCGGTGAACTGTGCCTGCTCGTGCGGGCGCACCGTGACGCGCCCACCGGACAACCCCTTGCCGACGTAGTCGTTGGCGTCACCGACAAGGCGCAGCGTGATGCCCCGTGGCAGGAAGGCACCGAAGGACTGGCCCGCGGTTCCGGTGAACGTCACGTCGATGGTGTCATCCGGCAGCCCCTCGCCGCCCCAGCGCCTGGTCAGCTCGGAGCCGAGCATGGTGCCCACGGTGCGGTTGACGTTGCGCACCGGCAACTCCAGCCGCACCCGGTCGCCCGAGGACAGCGCGCCCTCGGCGAGCTGGATCAGGGTGTTGTCCAGCGCCCGCTCCAGCCCGTGGTCCTGGTCGGTGGTGCGGTGCCGGGCCGCGCGCGGCTCCAGCTCGGGCACGTGGAAGATCGGCGTCAGGTCCAGCCCGGACGCCTTCCAGTGCCGCACCGCGCGCTGGGTGTCCAGCAGCTCGGCGTGCCCGACGGCCTCCTCCAGCGAGCGGAAACCCAGCCGCGCCAGTAGTTCGCGGACCTCCTCGGCGATGAACTCGAAGAAGTTCACGATGTACTCGGCCTTGCCGGTGAACTTCGCGCGCAGCGCCGGGTTCTGCGTGGCCACGCCCACCGGGCAGGTGTCCAGGTGGCACACGCGCATCATGACGCAGCCGGAGACCACCAGCGGGGCCGTGGCGAAGCCGAACTCCTCGGCGCCCAGCAGGGCCGCGACCACCACGTCCCGGCCGGTCTTGAGCTGGCCGTCGGTCTGCACCACGATGCGATCCCGCAGGCGGTTGGCCAGCAGGGTCTGCTGGGTCTCGGCCAGGCCCAGCTCCCACGGGGCGCCCGCGTGCTTGATCGAGGACAGCGGGGAGGCACCGGTGCCCCCGTCGTGCCCGGAGATCAGCACCACGTCCGCGTGCGCCTTGGACACCCCCGCCGCCACCGTGCCCACGCCGACCTCGGATACCAGCTTCACATGGATGCGCGCGGCCGGGTTGGCGTTCTTCAGGTCGTGGATCAGCTGGGCGAGGTCCTCGATGGAGTAGATGTCGTGGTGCGGCGGCGGGGAGATCAGCCCGACACCCGGCGTGGAGTGCCGGGTCCTTGCGATCCACGGGTACACCTTCGCGCCCGGCAGCTGACCGCCCTCGCCGGGCTTGGCGCCCTGGGCCATCTTGATCTGGATGTCGTCGGCGTTGACCAGGTACTCGCTGGTGACCCCGAACCGCCCGCTGGCCACCTGCTTGATCGCCGAGCGGCGCAGGTCCCCGTTGGCGTCGGGCAGGAAGCGCTCGGCGTCCTCCCCGCCCTCACCGGTGTTGGACTTGGCGCCCAACCGGTTCATCGCGATGGCCAGCACCTCGTGCATCTCCTGGGAGATCGAGCCGTAGGAGATGGCCCCGCTCGCGAACCGCTTGACGATCTCCGAGACCGGCTCGACCTCCTCGATCGGCACCGGCTCGCGCACACCCTCGCGGAAGCGGAACAGCCCGCGCAGGGTCATCAGCCGCTCGGACTGGTCGTTGACGGCCTCGGTGTACTCCTTGAACACCTCGTAGCGCCGCGACCGGGTCGAGTGCTGGAGCTTGAACACCGTGGTGGGGTTGAACAGGTGCGCCTCACCCTCGCGGCGCCACTGGTACTCCCCGCCGGTCTCCAGCTCGCGGTGGGCGGCGCGCACCCCGTCGACCGGGAAGGCCCTGCGGTGGCGCAGGGCCACCTCGCGGGCCAGCTCCTCGAAGCCGACACCGCCCAGCCGCGAGGTGGTGCCGGTGAAGCAGGAGTCGATCACCTCGGTGCCCACGCCGATCGCCTCGAAGATCTGCGCGCCGGTGTAGGAGGCCACTGTGGACACTCCCATCTTGGACATGGTCTTGCGCACGCCCTTGCCCAGCGCCTTGATCAGGTTGCTGGTGGCCTTCTTCGGCTTGGTGTCGGGCAGTTCCTCCACCGTGGCCATGGCCAGGTACGGGTTGACCGCCGCCGCGCCGTAGCCGATCAGCAGGGCGATGTGGTGCACCTCGCGGGCGTCACCGGCCTCCACGACCAGGCCCACCTGCGTGCGGGTCTTCTCCCGGACCAGGTGGTGGTGCACGGCGCCGGTCAGCAGCAGCGAGGGGATCGGCGCGTGCTCGGCGTCCACGCCCCGGTCGGACAGCACGATCAGCCGCGCCCCGCCCGCGATCGCCGCCGACACCTCGGCGCGGATCTCGTCCAGCCTGCGCACCAGGGCCTGCCCGCCGCCGTGCACCTCGTACAGGCCGTGCACCGTCACCGCGCGGAACCCGGGCAGGTCCCCGTCGTCGTTGATGTGCACCAGCTTGGCGAGCTCGTCGTTGTCCAGCACCGGGAAGGACAGCGCCACCCGGCGACACGACCTCGGCTCGGCGAGCAGCAGGTTGGTCTCCGCGCCGAGCACGGTGCCCAGCGAGGTCACCAGCTCCTCGCGGATCGCGTCCAGCGGCGGGTTGGTCACCTGGGCGAACAGCTGCGTGAAGTAGTCGAACAGCTGGCGCGGCCGGTCGGAGAGCACCGCGAAGGGCGCGTCGTTGCCCATCGAGCCGATCGGCTCGGCACCCGTGAGCGCCATGGGCCGCAACAACAGTTGCAGTTCCTCTTCGGTGTAGCCGAAAGCCTGCTGGCGGCGCACCAGCGAGGCGTGCGTGGGCACCTCGCGCTCCCGCTCGGGCAGCTCGTCCAACCGCACCAGCCCGGCCGCGACCCAGTCGGCGTACGGGTGCTCCGCGGCGAGCTGTCGCTTGATCTCCTCGTCGTCCACGACCCGGCCCGCCGCGGTGTCCACCAGGAACATGCGGCCCGGCTCCAGGCGGCCCTTGCGCACGATGGTGGCCGGGTCGATCTCCAGCACGCCCGCCTCGCTGCCGAGCACGACCAGACCGTCCTCGGTGATCCAGTAGCGCGCGGGTCGCAGGCCGTTGCGGTCCAGCACCGCGCCGATCAGCGTGCCGTCGGTGAAGGACACCAGCGCGGGCCCGTCCCAGGGCTCCATCAGCGTGGAGTGGAACTCGTAGAAGGCCCGCCGCGCCGGGTCCATCTCGGTGTGGTTCTCCCACGCCTCGGGGATCATCATCAGCACCGCGTGCGGCAGCGAGCGCCCACCCAGGTGCAGCAGTTCCAGCACCTCGTCGAAAGAGGCCGAGTCGCTGGCGCCCCGCGTGATCACCGGGTAGATCCGGGACAGGTCGCCGGGGATCAGGTCGGTGGCCAGGTCCGTCTCGCGCGCGTCCATCCAGTTCCGGTTGCCGCGCAAGGTGTTGATCTCACCGTTGTGCGCCACGTAGCGGTACGGGTGGGCCAGCGGCCAGGACGGGAAGGTGTTGGTGGAGAACCGGGAGTGCACCAGGCCGATCGCCGAGGTGACCCGCGGGTCGGTCAGGTCCGGGAAGAACCGCTCCACCTGGGGCTCGGTGAGCATTCCCTTGTACACCACGGTGCGCGAGGACAGGCTCGGGAAGTACACGTCCGCGTCGTGCTCGGCGCGCTTGCGTACGCACAGCGCGATCCGCTCCAGCGCAAGCCCGGTCGCCGACTCGTCCAGCGGGGCCAGGAAGAGCTGGCTGAAGTGCGGCATGGTGGCCGCCGCAGTGGGTCCTACGTGGTCGGTGTCCACCGGCAGCTCACGCCAGCCCAGTACACGCGTGCCCTCCTCGGCCGCGATCCGTTCCACCACAGCGACCACCGCGGCCCGCTGTTCCGGGTTCACAGGCAGGAACGCCGTTCCGACAACGTATCCGCCCGCTTCGGGCAGTGCGAAATCAACCACCTGGCGGTAGAAGTCGTCGGGTACCTGGAGCAAAATGCCTGCCCCGTCACCGGTTTCCGGTTCCGCACCGCGTGCGCCGCGGTGCTCCAGGTTGCGCAGCGCGACCAGTGCCTTGCGCACGATCTCGTGGTCGCGGCGCCCGGCGAGATCGGCCACGAAGGCCACGCCGCACGCGTCGTGCTCGAACTGCGGGTCGTACAGACCTCCGAGCGGAGGCTGGTGGTGGGTCACGGCTTGCGGCCCTCCCGTGGTGGGACGCCCAAAGGGCGTAAGGTGCGCGGGGGTGCTCTCAACGCTGAGTGAGTTCGATTCGCACGACGCTGTGCGGAAGGGCGCCCCTCTTGGGGGTAGCTGCCATCGGCCCCGGGGTCACCGGGGTCTTGTGACGATAATGTGAACAGGGGGTTATCCGCATGCCCCGTGGTGTATCCCACGTGCTCTTGACAGCTTTCGGAGGCGGAAGTGGCGCTGGAAACGCAGGCAGATCCGGTGGACCTGGGTTTCGACCCGGAACGGCTCAGGCGGGTCGACTCCTACCTGGCCCGGTATGTGGACCGGGGCCTGCTGGCGGGCACCACCATGGCCATCTCCCGGGACCAGCAGCTGGCGCACGTCTCCCACCTGGGCTTTCGTGACCGGGAGGCCGGTCTGCCCGTCGACGGCAACACCCAGTGGCGGATCTACTCGATGACCAAACCGGTCACCTCCGTGGCCGCGATGACCCTGTACGAACAGGGCGCGTTCGACCTCAACGACCCGATCTCCCGCTGGTTGCCCGAATTCGCCGACATGAGGGTCTACGTCGCGGGCGCGGGTCGTGCGGCGCGCACGGTGCCCGCCGTTGAGCCGATCCGGGTGTGGCACCTGCTCACCCACACCGCCGGACTGACCTACGGCTTCCACCATGCGCACGCGGTGGACGAGATGTACCGTGAGGCCGGGTTCGAGGCCGACGTGCCGCCGGGGATGGACCTCGCCGGGGCGTGCCGGGCTTGGGCCGAGCTGCCGCTGGTGCACCAGCCGGGCACCGAGTGGAACTACTCGGTGGCCACCGATGTGCTGGGGCGGCTCGTCGAGGTGCTGTCCGGGCAACCACTGGACGAGTACTTCGCGAAGGCCGTGTTCGATCCGCTGGGCATGACCGACACCGCGTTCTGGAGCGACAGCGAGGACCTGGCCGCGCTGTACGTGGCGGCACCCGACACCGGCAAGGCCGTGCCCCACCCGGCGGTGGGGCAGGCGGCGACGAGGCCGCCCACCTTCCTGTCCGGCGGCGGGGGACTGGTGTCCACGGCCGCCGACTACCACCGCTTCACCCAGATGTTGTTGCGGCGCGGTGAACTCGACGGGGTGCGCGTGCTCGGGCCGCGCACTGTGGACCTGATGCGCGCCAACCACCTGCCCGGCGGGGCCGACCTGGAGGCGGTGGGCCGCCCGCTGTTCAGCGAGTCCCCGTTCGCGGGCACCGGGTTCGGGCTCGGCTTCTCCGTGCTGCTCGACCCGGTGGCCGCCAAGTGCCTGGCGCCCGCGGGGGAGTACGCCTGGGGCGGCGCGGCGAGCACGGCGTTCTGGGTGGACCCCGTCGAGCGGATCACCGCGCTGTTCTTCACCCAGCTGCTGCCCTCCAGCCTGCACCCGATCCGGCAGGGCCTGCGGCAACTGGTGTACCAGGCCCTCATCTAGTAGTGCGGTGTCCGGCAGCCCTCGCCGGTCCTTCCGCGCCCAGGCGGCGCCTCGCCGCACCGCCCCCGCGCCCCCGTACAACCAGTATGGAGACACGGGGCCGGCACGCCGATCCATCCACCTGGGCCGCGAAATCACCCGACGAGGATTTTGGACACCGCACTGGCCACGGACTCTTCACCCACCCGTGCGGATCGGTTCGTCGGCAGTCCGCGCGGGTGGGTCACGCTCACCGCGTGTCGTCCAAAGGACTGATGGCTGGCAGGCGCACCCTGCCCGCGCACCTGACGGTGTACGTCTTCGCGATCGTGCCCCTGCTGGCGCTGCTGGCCGCCGTGCCACTGGCGTGGGGCTGGGGCATCGGCTGGGCCGACCTGGTGTCGGCCGCCGTCTGGTACACGATCACCTGCCTGGGGGTGACCGTCGGCTTCCACCGCTACCTCACCCACGGCGCCTTCAAGGCGCGGCGGCCCATGCGCATCGCGTTGGCCCTCGCGGGCAGCCTCGCCGTGCAGGGCCCGGTGATGCACTGGGTCGCCGACCACCGACGGCACCACGCGTTCTCCGACCGCGACGGGGACCCGCACTCCCCGTGGCGCTACGGCGGCTCGCCCCTCGGCCTCGCGCGCGGGTTCTGGCACGCCCACATGGGGTGGATCTTCGACCGCGAGCTGACCAACCGCGAGCGGTTCGCCCCCGACCTCGCCGCCGATCCCGACATGCGTGCCGTGCACCGGCTGTTCGGCCTGTGCACCGCGGTCACCCTGCTCGGCCCCGCGCTGGTCGGCGGGCTGGTCACCTGGTCCTGGTGGGGTGCGGTCACCGGGTTCTTCTGGGCCGGTGTCGTGCGCGTCGCCGCGCTGCACCACGTCACCTGGTCGGTCAACTCGATCTGCCACCTGATCGGCGAACGGCCGTTCAGCGCCCGTGACCGCTCCGCCAACTTCTGGCCCCTCGCCCTGCTCAGCATGGGCGAGTCCTGGCACAACCTGCACCACGCCGACCCGACCTCCGCCCGGCACGGGGTGCTGCCCGGACAGGTCGACGTGTCCGCGCGGCTGATCTGGCTGTTCGAGCGCGCCGGTTGGGTCCACGACGTGCGCTGGCCCAGCCCCCAGCGGCTGAGCCGGTTGAGCGCCAGCCCGGCCGTATCCGGCACCAGCGCCACCGCCTACCCTCGATCAGACGATCAAGGACTGGCGAAGGGAACCCTGCTGTGACAACGAACCTCGCCCGGCGCGGCGTGCTGGCCGCCATGGTGGCCGGTGCCGTCTCCACGGTCGGCGCCGCCACGGCGTTCGCCGCCACCAAGCCAACCCTGGTCAGCACCTGGGACCTGGCCGTCTACCAGGTGCTTGGGCCGAACGGCGAGGTGACCTACGAGTCCCGCGCCCCGCAGTCGCGCGGCAGGCTCACCTACACCGCCGAGCACGCGATGTCGGCGGTGCTGGAACTGGCCGCACCGGGTGGCACCCGCAAAGTCGTCGCCTACGCGGGCACCTGGACCCTCGCCGGTGACGTCGTGAGCCACAGCGTGCTGACCTCGCTGGAGGCGTCCTGGGTCGGCACGATTCACCGTCGACAGGTGCTGTTGCAGGGCGACGTCCTGTCGCTGACCGTGCTCGACCCGGCCCCGGGCCAGGCGCCCAGCAGGCTCATCTGGCACCGCGCGGCCCCGAACCACTGACCCACGCGGCGGGTCCGGGCCGGGGACTGATCCCGGGCCCGGACCTGCTCCGCAGTGCAGGACACACCGTCCACGAAGCGCCGACACGCGGTACCGGAAGCGCCGACACGCGGTGCTCCCCGCGCCGGACCCGCCCCAGGCCGGGACTCGCGCCCCGTAGAGCGGGACTCGCGTGGCCCAGGGCGGGACTCGCGCCCCGCTGAGCGGGACTCGCCGGGGGTTAGGGGCGGATCAGGACCTTCAGGGCCTGGCGGTCGTTCATGGCGCGGTAGGCGTCGGGGACCTCGTCCAGGCCCACGGTCCGGTCGAACACGCGGCCCGGCTCGACCGCACCGGAGAGCACGTCGGGCAGCAGTTCGGGGATGTACTGCCGCGCGGGGGCGATGCCGCCGACGATGCGCAGGTTGCGGCGGAACACCGACGGACCCACGTTGGCCTCCGAGTACTGCGGCACGCCGACCCGGCTCACCGATCCGCCGGGCTTCACCACGTCCAGCGCGGTGTCGAACGCCGCCTTGGTGCCGACACACTCCAGCACGCAGGTGACGCCGTCACCACCGGTCAGGTCGCGCACGGCGGCGACGGCCTGCTCGCCCCGCGCGGCCACGACCTCGGTCGCGCCGAACTCCCTGCCGAGGTCGGTGCGACTGGTGTGCCGTCCCAGCAACAGGATCTGCTCCGCGCCCAGTCGCCGGGCGGCCAGCACGGCGCACAGGCCCACGGCGCCGTCACCGATCACCGCGACGCTGGAGCCCTTCCGCACCCCGGCGCACACGGCGGCGTGGTGCCCGGTGGAGAACACGTCGGACAGGGTCAGCAGCGAGGGCATCAGCGCGTCGTCCTCGCCCACGGGCAGCTTGACCAGGGTGCCGTCGGCCTGCGGCACGCGCACGGCCTCGCCCTGCCCGCCGTCCACGTCGCCAGGGCCCCAGCCGCCGCCGTTGCGGCAGGAGGTCTGCAACCCGGCCTTGCAGTAGTCACAGGTGTTGTCCGACCACACGAACGGTGCGACCACGAGGTCACCGCGGCGCAGGGTGGCGACCTCGCCGCCGACCTCCTCGACCACGCCGATGAACTCGTGCCCCATGCGCACGCCCCGCTCCTGCACGGGGATCTTCTGGTACGGCCACAGGTCGCTGCCGCACACGCAGGACCGGGTGATGCGCACCACAACGTCGGTGGCCTCGCGCAGTCTCGGGTCGGCGACCTCCTCGACGCGGACGTCGCCGGGGCCGTACATCAGGGTCGCGCGCATGCTCTCTCCCAGTCGTGGCGGATCTCAGCCAACCACGCTACGACCTGGAGCGCACTCCAGGGCAAATCCTCAGCCCGCCCACTTCAGCACCGTGAACAAGGTCATCATCGTGGCCTGCACACCCAGTGACAGCGCGAAGAGCGGGATCAGCAGGACCGACCAGGACGGCTTGCGCCGGACGAAGACCGCCACGGCAAGGTACAACCCCAGGCAGGGCAACAGGTACCGGTACACCGACACGAGGTTGCTGTTCAGGGTGAACATGACCAGCGAGGCGGCGCCGAACAGGGCCAGCGGCAGACCGGGTCCGCGCAGTGCCCGCACCAGGTAGCAGCTCGCGAGCACCAGCAGCGCGAGGCCGACCAGCGGCAGGATCGTGTTCGGCAGGTCGTACTGGCCCCACGCCGCCTGCCCGCTCAGCAGCCGCCAGGCCTGGTGCGACTGCCTGACCAGGGTGAGCAGGATGTTCGGTTCGAACACGTGGTAGGCCCACTCGTTGGTGGCCCGGTACGCCTTGGCCATCGCCAGTGGGTCACCGGCCACAATGGACAGCCACGTGGCGTAGCCGAGCCAACCCAGTGCACTGGCGGGGAACCACAACACCTGCCAGGACAGCAGCCCGCGGACCTTCCAGTCCCGCGAGCGCCAGAACTCCAGGAAACACAGGCCCACGAACAGAATCGCCGTGATCCGGGCGGCGGTCAACGGGATCAGGCACAGTCCCATGTAGACCCACTGCCGCCGCAGCGCGAACAGGTAGGCCCAGAACGCGAGCGCGATGAAGATCGCCTCGCTGTAGAACTCGTGCAGGAAGAACGCCGGGGGAGCGGCCAGGTACAGGGCCACCAGCAGCCACGGGGCGAGGCGCCCGCCGAGCAGGTGCCTGCCGATGCCCAGCAGCGCGAGCACACCCAGCCAGGTGGCCGCGGTGTTCACCAGCAGACCGGCCCACAGCGTGGGCAGCGCACCGAAGCTCGCCCACTGCACCAGGAGCACCGCGAACGGGAACAGCGGGTAGAACGCGGGCGCGGCCTTGTTCGTCGCGTACTCCCCGTTGAGCACGCGCTGGAACCAGCCGCCGTCCCAGTTGCCGGTGTGCGTCACCACGGAGGGCATCGCGTGCTTGGACAGCGCGGACTGGATCAGCGCACCGGCGATGGTCAGCACGGCCTGCCAGGCGAGCACCAGCAGCAGCACGCGCACGGCGTCGCTGTGCAGCAGGCCGCGTCGTGGCCGGTCCCCCTCGCTGACGGCCGTGTCGATGCGCGGCGGCGTCAGAACACCGGTCATACTGGAACTCCCCTCACGGAGTGAGGGTGCCTCGGGCAGGGCACGGGTTGCTTCTCCGTGGTGCGGATCACGCTCGCAGCAGCTGGCTGGCGTAGCTGCTGAGCGCCTCCCGATCAGGTTGCTGGGTCTTGGCGATCAGACTGGCCACGTGCTTCTCCACCGTGCGCGGGGAGATGTGCAGCCTGGTCGCGATGGCCTTGTTGCCCAGCCGCTCCACCAGCAGCCGGAACACGTCGTACTCACGGACCGTGACCCCCACCGCGCGCAGCACGCGGGGCACCTGGTCCGTGCCGGTTCTTCGCTGCTGCACCGAGACGCCGACCTGACGCAGCAGGCCCCGGCACGCGCTGGCGGTCGCGGTGACCCCGAGCTGGTGGAAGTACTCCTCGGCACGGCGCAGCCACAGCACCGGCTCGCCCCAGCCGTCCGCGTGCGCCGCCTCGGCGGTCAGCCGCAGGCCCAAGTGGCGGGCCATCGGGAAGGCCACCGCCGCGCGCTGTGCGCCCTCCATCGCCGCCGCGGCCTCCTCGGCTCGTCCGTCCCTGCCGAGCAGGATCGCACGGGCCAGCTCCGCGAAGTGCCGGTTCCAGCGCATCGCGCCCGCGGGGGAAGCGGTCACCTCCCGGTGCTGCGCCCACCCGGCCCGTCCGGCCAGCACCCCCAACAGCAGGTGCAGCCCGTGCCGCCCGGCCAGGTGGAAGTTCGTCGGGTTCGCCGCCTCGTGCGCCAGCGCCTGGCCCAGTTCGCGCTCGGCCAGCGGGCGGTCCTCCTCAAGCAGGGCGCAGAACACCCTGGCCAGCCCCACCGACAGGGTCAGCTCCTGGGACTTGTCCCCGCCCCAGGCGCGGAACTCGGCCAGCGCGCTTTCCATGCCCCCGCGGTCGCACTGGTGCGCGGCCAGGGTCGCGCGGGTCATCAGCACGTACCGGGCGATGCCCGCCAACTGCAACCGGGTCGCCGACTCCCAGAGCCGGTCCACCAGTTCGCGCGCCGTGCCGAACTGCCCGCCCAGCACCGCACCCAGCGCGATCACCGCCTCGGCGTTGTACGACATGGTGATCGCGCCGATGCGCAGCGCCTCCTGCCTGGCCCGCTCCAGGCTGCCGGTGTCGGCCTCGGCCAGCCAGTCGATCCCGGCCAGCCTGGTCAGCGCGTAGCTGCGCTGCAACGGCAGGTGGTGCTCCTCGCTGATCTGCCTGGCCCGCTCGAAGCAGGCCACGGCCTCCGCCAGGTCGTGTTCGCGGGCGATGATGCCCAGCAGCTCCCAGGCCTCGCACTCCACCACCGGCAGGGACACCCGCCTTGCCGCCGCCGCGGCCCGCCTTGCCAGCGCCTCCGCGGTGCGGATCCGCTCCGGGCTGGGGGTCTGCAACACCAGGTACGCCGCGATCATGTCCACCGGCGCGCTGTCCTCGTCGCGGGCGTCCCCGCCCAGCAGGGCGCGGGCGGTCTCCACCTGCTCGATGCCGTCGGCCCCGCGCCCGGCCAGGTAGGCGACCTTGGCCAGCCGGGTGTGCAGGGCCGCACGCCGCGAGCGGTCCAGCCCAGCCCCATTCAGCGCTGTCCCGTCCAACTCGTCCAGGGTGCCGGCGAGCTGGAAGGCGCGCTCGAACTGGCCCGCCTCGGCCAGCGCGGGCAGCAGGGACTCCAGGATGTCCGCGCGGATACCCGCGTCGAGCTGGCTGGTCAGCAGGCGGTTCGCGCGGTCGAGCAGGGCCACGGCCGAGCCCGCTGCCCCGTCGCCCAGCGCGCGCCGACCCGCCTCCGCGAGCAGCCTGCCCGCCTCCGCGGTCTGGTTGGCGTCCAGCCGCAGCGAGGCGGCGAGCTGGCACCAGTGACCGGGCAGCCCCGGGTACAGGCGCTGCACGACATCGGCCACCTGGCCGGACAGCTCCGCGCGGTCGCTGGGGGTCAGCTGGCCCAGCAGGGCCTCGGCGGTCAGCGGGTGGCGGAAGGCGTACCAGTCGGGCGCGGGCTCGTCGGGGGTCACCAGCTGCGCGGCCACCCCGGCGTGCAGGTGCGACAGCAGGGTCCGGTCGTCGGTGCCCGCGACCTCGCGCAGCACCGCCAGCGGGAAGCGGTGCCCGAGCACGGCGGCCACCGACAGCAGCATCCTGCCCTGCGGACCGAGCCGGTCGGTGCGGTGCGCGATGCTGCGCACCAGTGCGGCGGGCACCTCCGTGCGCAGCTCGCCGACGACCCGCCAGCCGCCGCCCCCGCGCACGAGCAGCCCGTTGGCCACCATGCCGTGCAGCAGTTCCTCGACCACGAACGGGATGCCCGCGCTGTCCGCGTAGAGCTTGTCCACGACCTCGGCGGGCAGCGAGCCGGGCGGGGTCTCCAGGCAGGCGGCGGCCATGTCGCGCACCTGCCCGCGGGTGAGCCGGTGCAGCGGGAGCAGCCGGCCGGTGTGCCGCTGCTCGGCGGCACGGGCCAGGTCCAGCGCCCCGCAGGGCTCGTCCCGGATCGTGGCCAGCAGCACGATCGGCAGCCGGTCCAGGTTGTCCACCAGGTACTCGACCACGGCCAGGGTCTCGGCGTCGGCGTCGTGCAGGTCCTCCAGCACCAGCAGGCAGCCCGTCCCGCGCCCGGCCACCGCGAGCAGCCGCAGCACCGCCTCGGCCAGCACCACCAGCGAGCCGCCCGCGGACTCGGAGGTGTGCCACTCCGGGATGAGCCTGCCCAGCACCGGGCGGTACGGGCCCAGTTCCTCGTCCTGGAACGGCTCCCCACCGCGCAACAGCGACAGCAGCGCCTCGGCCAGCGGCCGGAACGGCACCATGGGGCCGATCGTGGAGCCCCGTCCGCGCAGCACCCGCATGCCCCGGTCGAAGGCCGTGCCCCCGGCGGCGGCCGCCAGCCGGGACTTGCCGATACCGGGCTCGCCGACCAGGAACGCCGAGCTGCCCCTGGCGAGCAGCACCGTGTTCAGTTCGGCCAGTTCCTCGTCACGCCCGACGATCAGCGGAGCGCGGGTCTGCATGTGCAGACCTTAGACGGCGGGGCGTGACTTTCCCCGCCGTCCAGGCCGATGCCCGCGGAATTCGGTGATCAGGCCTGCGGGTGGCCCACGATGCTGACCACGGTGCTCACGTTCGCGGTGACCGCCGCGAACGCCCCCATGCCCACGGTCAGACCGAGCAGCGCGGTGGCGCGCAGTCCGGCCCGTGTTCTCGGCTGCACCGAGATCTCGCCCGCGGGATTCGCGCCGCTGTCCACGGTCTCGTCCACGACCGGCTCGTTGCGCATGGCCTCGCTCATCCCAGTTGACTCCTTGTCGAGTTGGTTGTGTCGAGTTGCAGCACGGACGGCACGTGGGCGAAGCCCAGCCGGAGCAGGCCGTAGCCGATCCCGGCCAGCCCGCTGAGCAGGCCGGGGGTCGGCACGCCGTCCGGGGTGCCGCAGCGCGGACCGTACTGGCTGAGCGATCCCAGCAGCAGCCCCGCCCGGCGGTTGCGGGCGGCCTCGGCCGCCTGATCGCCCCGTGACGCGAGCGCCGCCAGCGCGTCCAGCACACCGAGCTCACCGTGACACAGGCTCAGGTCCCGCAACGGTGGCTGCTCGGCGAGCAGGGACACCTGCTGCGGCTCCCGCTCGGCCAGCACCAAGCCGGCCAGACCCGTGCACCAGCCCTGACCCTCGATGTCGGTGCCGTGGCCGAATTCGTTGGCCGCCCGCTCGTGCCGTTCGCTGCCGATCGTCGCGGCCAGCCTGCGCAGCGCCCAGCCCACACCGGCGGGTCCGCGTGCGAACCCGGCGCCGGTGCTGGTCCGGTGTACGCCGGAGGTCAGCCGATCGGCGTAGCGGATGGCCAGGTCGCCCGCCTGGGCCAAGCCCGTCTCCCGGTGCACGGCCAGCATCGCCGCCAGCCCGCCCGCAAGTCCCTCCGCCACATCCGCAGGTTCGTCGCTGCCGGTGGTCCGCTCAAGGTCCGTTGCCAGATCGAGGGCCAGGCGCAGCGTGTCCGTGAGGTTCGCCCCGGCGAGCAGCCCGGACAGCCTGGCCAGCGCGTAGCAGATGCCGCCCAGCCCGTGGAATCCGCCGGACCCCACCGCGGCGCCCAGTTCCCGGTTGGCCGCCAGGCTGGACAGCAGCGCGGGCAGCGGGCGCAGCGCGTCCACCGCGAGGTCCACGTAGCGCGGGGCGCCGGTCAGCTCCGCCAACTGGGCCAGGAACAGCGCCACCCCGGTGTAGCCGTTGGCCAGCCCGGCACCCATGGGCAGCACCAGCCACTGCCGCTCGTCCACCAGTTCCAGGCCCAGCCAGTTGACCCGGTCCTGGCCGGGGTGCGCGCGGGCGAGAAGTTCGTCGGCGATACCGCAGGCGGCGGCCAGCAGTCGCTGCGGGTCGGGCACCTCGGCGGTCAGGTGCCCGGGCAGCGCCTCGGCGGAGCGGTGCGGCACCGGACCCGGCCGGGTCGCGAAGGCGGCGGCGATCAGCCACTCCTGGGCGTGCCGGTCCACCTCGCCCATCCGGGACAGCTTGGCCCGCACCGAGGACAGCCCACTGACCGGCAGGGCCTGGCCCACCGGGCTGCCGTCGGCGGCCCACAGGTCGCGACTGCCGGGGCGGCAGGTGAACAGCGGCACGTCCCCGGCCCACAGGTCGGCGATCTCGTGCGGCACCAGCCGCCAGTGCAGCGGGTCCCGCAGCGAGTCGGTCCACAGCAGGTCGAACACCCGGTCCCGGTCCAGGGCGTCGCGCAGCACGTCGGGGTGCGTGGACTCGTCCAGCAGGGTGCCGTAGAGCTGGCTCGGCCGCGCCACGTAGCGGACCTCGTCCTCGGCGAAGCCCGCCAGCAGCTCCGACAGTTCCTCGCGGTGCGCCACGATCCCGTCGTAGACCGCGCGGAACCCGTTGAGCAGCACGGACTGGTAGTCACCCGGCTCGGGCTCCAGCTCACCCAGGCGCGGCCGGTTGAGCGCGCCCGCGCTGCGCAGCGTGCGGCGCACCAGGTGCATCGTGTCGGTACCGGCGGCGGCCCAGTCGGCGCTGTCCACCGGCAGGTGCGCGTCCCGGTCACCGCCCAGCCCCGACACGTCCAGCGCCCCGTTGTCCCCGAGCAGTACCTGCGGCAGCAGGCAGGTCCGCTGCACCGAACGCAGCAGGGCCGCCGCGGCCGGGTCCTCGCCGGAGGCGCTCACCGGCGGCAGCGTGGGGTGGAACAGGGTCTCCACGTCGACCAGCACCGGCTGGTCCCCGCAGGCGATCAGGTTCTCGTAGTGCGTGTCCGTGCCGTCCAGGGCGTAGAGCAGCGCGACCAGCGCGCCCTGGCGGTGGTAGAACCGGCTCACCTCGGCCACCGACCCGCACGGGCGGCTCTCGACGAACTCCAGCCAGCCGTAGCCCTGGCGCGTCACCAGCCGCACCCCGCGCAGGCCCAGCTCGGGAACCTTGCCGTTGAGCCAGTCCAGCAACTGCCCGAAGTGCTCGTGCAGGTCCAGCGGCCGGGGCTTGTAGACCACCCGCCTGCCGTCCGCGAAGACCAGCACGGCCACCGAGCGGCCCCGCCGGTGCGCGTCCCCGCTGTCGGCCAGCACCGAGACCAGCTCACCGGGATCGGTGCCGTCCAGCAGTTCCCGCACGACCACCGCCCGGTCGGCGTCCAGCCGCTCCAGCAGTTCGCGGTGCGCCGCCACGGCGTGCTGGCAGCTCTGCGCGAGCAGCCGGGCCAGCACGGGGTACGTGGTGAGCAGGCCCGGCAGGTCCAGGCCGCGGGCGAAGTCGGCGAACCGCTCGGTCGGCGTCTGCCCGGTCAGGTCCCCGCGCGCCCGCGCGCGGTTGAGCTCCAGCACGAGCGTGCGCGCGGCCACCCGCACCAGCCGTGCCCCCAGCCGCTTGCCGAACTCCTCGGTCAGCGGCCCCTCGCCGAGCTGGCGGCAGGCCGCCCGCACCAGCGGCCACAGCGCGCCCGCCAGCACCTCCACCCAGTTCTCGGCCGCCTCGCTCGCGCGGACCCGCCAGCGCAGGGCCGTGGCCACGTAGTCCGCCCAGTCCGGCCGGTGCACGCGGGCGGCCAGCTCCTCGGGCGCCTCACCCAGCAGACCGGTCAGCGCCGCCTCGTCCAGCCCGGTCTCCGCCAGCCGCCGGCCCAGCCAGTCGCGGTCGGGCGCACCGTGGGCGGACCGCCACTGCTCCAGCCGCAGCCGCGCGGACTCCGCGTGGTCGCGCGGGGCCGGTCCCGGCGCGGTCAGCCGCTCGTGCAGGGTCAGGCCACCGGCCCACCACGACCGGTCGCCGACGGCCACGGGGGGTTCACGGTGGCTCACGCGCTGAAACTTTGCACGCGGGCGCCGTCGGCACATGGGGGACTGGCCCCCAGATTCCCCTCGCCGCCAGGTTGTCCTGAACCGGACGAATTTGGGGGTGCGGTACCCATCCGCGAGCCCGATGCGGCACGAAGACTGCTGGTCATGTTCCCCCTGTCTCGCACCCGGCTCAGGCTCTGGCAGCTGGCCGGGTGCGACCAGGGTTCGATCGCCTTCCGGCTGTACGGGCCGCTGGACCTGGACGTGGTGCGGGCAGCTCTGCGGGACGTGGTCGTACGACACGAACTGTTGCACGCCGACGGCAGGCTCATCGCGGGCACCGACCTGGACCTGCTGGAACTGCGCTGCTCACGGTGGCAGCTGCCCGCCGCGCTGAGTGCGGCCTCGCACGAGCCGTTCGACCTGAGCAGGCAGCAGCCACTGCGGGTGCGGATCCACACCCTGTCCGCCGAGGAGCACGTGCTGCTGCTGGTGCTGCACGGGGGGACCGGCTGGCAGTTCGGGCCGGTACTGGCCGACCTGGCCACCGCGTATGCCGCACGCAGCGCGGGCCGGGTGCCGAACTGGGCGCCGGTCCCGGTGGCGGCGGTCGACCGGGTGCCCCAGCCGCGCAGGCTGCGGTACTGGTCGGACACCCTGGCCGGGTTGCCGGAGGAACTGCCGCTGCCCACCGACCACCCGCGCCCGCACATGCCGGGGCATCGGCGCGGGCAGGTCGAGTTCGCGTTCGACCCGGAACTGGCCGAGGTGGCGCGGGCCTGGGGCACCACCCCGTTCACGGTGGTGCAGGCGGGCTTGGCGGCGCTGCTGTTCCGGCTGGGCGCGGGGGAGGACCTGCCGCTGGGCACGGTGATCGCCGCGGAGCACGACGAGTTCTCGGGCAACGCGTTGGTGCTGCGCACCGACGTGGGTGGGGACCCGGTTTTCCGCGAACTGGTGCGCAGGGTGCACGAGGCGAACGGGGCCGCCTTCGCACACCGGCACGTGCCGTTCGCGGACGTGGTCGACACGGTCAACCCGACCAGGTCGGCCGCACGGCACCCGCTGTTCCAGGTGCTGCTGGTGCAGGACGGTGGCGCCGAGCGCGCCCTGCCACTGCCCGGCCTCACGGTGCGCGGCGAACCGATCGGAGACCAGGCCGCTGGGGTTGACCTGGGACTGAGGTTCGCCGCGTCCGGCGAGGCGGTGCTGTGCTACCGCGCGGACCTGTTCGAGCGCGACACCGCCGAGGCGCTGGTGCGCAGGCTGCTGCGCCTGCTCGACCAGGCACTGTCCGATCCGGACGTCCGCATCGGACAGCTGGACCTGCTGGAGCCGGGCGAACTGCACGTGCTGGCGGACTGGGCCGAGACCGGCTCGGCGGCCCCGCAGACGACCCTGCCCGACCTGTTCGAGCGGCAGGTCTGGCTGGGCCCCGACTCGATCGCGTTGTCCTGCCAGGGGCGCGACACGACCTACGCCGAGCTCAACGTGCGGGCCAACCAGGTCGCGCACCGGCTGCTGCTGCACGGGATCGGCCCCGAGGACGTGGTGGCCCTCGCCCTGCCCCGCGGCCCCGAACTGGTGGTGGCGGTGCTCGGGGTGCTCAAGGCCGGAGCCGCCCACCTGGTGCTGGACCCGGCGCAGGACGTGCCGCCGGACGTGGCGCACGTGCTCACCGCGGGGGACGTGCCGACCGAGCCCGGCTCGGCTCCGGTGGGCAACCCGAGGCGGCGGCTGCACCCGCAGCACCCGGCCTACCTGATCCGGGCCGCGGGTCGCGGTGAGACGGTGGTCGTGCCGCACGCGGGCATCGCCGACCTGGCCGAGTCCACCCGCACCTGGTGGTGCCTGGAGCCGGACAGCCGGGTGTTGCAGTACAGCCCGCCGACCCAGGACGGCTACGTGGTGGAACTGGTGGCCGCCCTGCTCACCGGCGCGCGGCTGGTGCTGGCCCCGGCCGAGCGGCTGGCGCCGGGGCGTGCGCTCACCGAGCTGCTTGCCGAGCAGCAGGTGACCCACCTGGTGCTGCCGCCCGCCGCGCTGGCCGCCCTGCCCGACGGGGCGGTGCCCGAGGCCGCGGTGGTGGCGGTCAGCGGCGAGGGCTGCCGGCCCGAGGTGCTGCGCCGCTGGGCCACCGGGCGACGGGTGGTCACCTGCTACGGCGGCACCGAGACCACGGCCTGTGCCACGATGAGCGATCCGCTGGAGGATGGCGCGGTGGCGGGCATCGGCAGGCCCGCGTTCGGCCGCCGGGTGTACGTGTTGGACGGTGCCCTGCGCCGGGTGCCCATCGGCGTGCCCGGTGAGTTGTACGTGGCGGGCGGGCTGGCACGCGGTTACCAGGGGGAGCCGGGGCTGACCGCACAGCGCTTCGTGCCCGATCCCTTCGGTGAGCCGGGCTCACGCATGTACCGGACGGGCGACCTGGTTCGCTGGCTCGGTGACGGCAGCCTCCAGTACCTGGAGCGGGTGGACGAGCGCGCTCAGGTGCGCGGCTTCCGTTTGCAACTGGGACGCATCGAGTCCACTCTGCACACCGAGCCCGCCGACTCGCCCGCCCGGTGACGGTGCGTTGTCGCAAGCGGTCTCCCGGTGCCCTGACGTGAGGGTTCACACCGACCTGCACCAGGTAGGCCGCCTCCGGGCGGGCACAATCCGATAGCGACTGTGCGTGAGCCGGCTCACTGTTACGCCCCCTAGCCGAAACTCGCCGAATCGGATGCAATTGTGCTGTGTCTTGCGTCTGGCCTCCACGGACGTCATGCTGTGGGCCACAATGACAATTGTTGCCCAACCCCGAGGGGCTTATGCCGCATCCGCGACCAGCGCTGCACCGGACCATTTTCGCTGTTGACGTGGAAGGGTTCGGCGATAGCAAGCGCACGAATCCGCACCGGGTCGCCGTCCGGTGCGGAGTCTATCGAGCGCTGCGACGCGCATTCACGCGGGTAGGAATACTGTGGGCGGATTGTGAACTCAATGATTGTGGTGACGGCGTGCTCGTGCTCGTGCCCCCGGAGGTGCCGAAGGCATTCCTGGTCGATTCACTTCCGCTGGAACTCGCCGAGGCATTGAGCGAGCACAACCGGAGCAGTCCGGAGGGGGAGCGGATTCGCCTTCGGGCCGGCCTACACGCCGGCGAGATCAACTTCGATGAGCACGGGGTCAGCTCCTCCTCGATCAACCACGTGTTCCGGCTGATGGAGGCCCCCGCCTTCAAGGCCGCGCTGGCCGACTCGCCCGGGGTGCTCGCCCTGGTGACCTCCCAGTGGTTCTACGAGGAAGTGGTGTGCCACAGCGTGCACGCGGCAGCCGAGTCCTACCGCCGCATCCAGGTCAGCGTCAAGGAGACCAGCGCGGACGCCTGGATCGTGCTGCCTGATCAGGAAGAACCGCCGCGCGTGCCGGAGCTGCACGACAACCCCACGCCCGTGCCACGCCAGCTCCCCGTGCACACCCCGCACTTCGTGGGCCGCGCAGAGGAACTGGGCCAGCTCGACAAGCTGTTGGACAACCCGGCGCGCGAGGCGGGCACCGTGCAGGTCACCTCGCTGTACGGCCCGGCGGGCATCGGCAAGACCACCCTCGCCCTGCGCTGGGCGCACCAGGCGGCCGACCGCTTCCCCGACGGGCAGTTGCACGTGGACCTGCGTGGCGCGGGCAATCCGCTGCGCCCCGAGGTCGCGCTGCGCGGCTTCCTCGGCGCGCTGGGCGTGCCCCACGCGCAGGTGCCGGTCAGCCTCGGCGCGCAGGCCGCCCTGTACCGGACCGTGACGACTGGCCGGAAACTGCTGGTGCTGCTGGACAACGCGCGCGACGCCGAGCAGGTGCGCCCACTGCTGCCCGCCAGCCCGGACTGCCTGGTGCTGGTCACCAGCCGCGACCAGTTGCCGGGACTGGTGGTGCGGGAGGGTGCCCGGCCCATGCCGCTGGACACCCTCAGCGACGACGAGTCGGCCTCCCTGCTGGCCAAGCACCTGGGCTGGGACCGGGTCGCCGCCGAGCCCGAGGCCGTGGCCGCCCTCGTCCGCCGCTGCGGGCGCCAGCCGCTGGCGCTGGCCGTGGCGGCGACCCGAGCCGCGCTCACACCGTGGCTGTCACTGGGCTCGGTGGAGTCCGACCCGCGCTGGACCCTGGGCGTGGGCGACACCGGGGACCGCCGGGTGCCCGCCCGCTGTCACGTGGGTCTGGGGCGCACCTGAGCCCGCACCGCGCCGAGGAAGCGCTCCACGGCGTGCGCCATCGCGGTCGTCCGGGTGGACCCGAGCATGTCGAAGGCGTGGTGCGCGTAGGGCAGTTCCGCGTAGCCGAACGGTTCGGCGCAGACCTGCCTGGCCCGCGCGGCGAACTCGCGGGCCTGGGTGACCGAGACGATCTCGTCCCGGTCCCCGTGCACCACGAACATCGGCGGGGCACCGGCGTGCAGCCGGGCCAGCGGTGAGGCCGCGCACCAGGGCTTGGGGTCCTCGTCCAGGTCGGCGTCGAACATGACCCGGCGCAGGTGCCCGCGCAGCCGGGGCTTGCCGTCCTCGTTGAGCGCGGTCAGGTCGTACACCCCGTAGAGCAGGGCGGCGGCCTGCACCGAGGTGTCGGCCTGCTCGAAGCCCGGTTGCAGGGCCGGGTCGTTGGCCGTCAGCGCGGCCAGCGCCGCCAGGTGCCCGCCCGCCGAACCGCCGGTCACCGCGATGAAGTCCGGGTCCCCGCCGTGGCGGTGCGCGTTGGCCCGCACCCAGGCCAGCGCGCGCTTCACGTCGATCATGATCTCCGGCCAGCGGGTCCGCGGCCCGAGCCGGTAGTCGATCGCCACGCACACCCAGCCGTTGGCGGCCAGGTGGCTCAGCAGCGGCAGGTTCTGTGTGTTCTTGCTGCCGCCGGTCCAGGAGCCGCCGTGGATCTGCACCAGCACCGGGGCCCTGCCGTCCAGCGGCAGCCCCGCTTGACGCCACACGTCAAGCACCTGGGCCGGTTCGGTGCCGTACGGCACGTCCCGCGCCGCGAGCAGCTCCCGGCGCAGGTTCCGCGTGGGGCCCGCCACGTGCAGCGGGGCCGCGCCCGGCCCGAACGCCTCGTCCAGCGCGTCCTGGAGCACGCCCTTCGCGCGCACGGCTTGACGGTGCAGGTCAAGTAGACCGGCCGCCGACCCCGTCGCGGCGAGCAGACCGGCCACGCCCAGCTTGCTGCGACCAGCCCCCAGCGCGGTGGCAGCGGCGGAGGCCGCCAGCTGGGCCCCGGCCACCGGCAGCGCGAACTCGCTGCCCAGCACGCCGGGCAGCATGCCAGCCAGGTACCACGGGTGGACCCGCCACGGCGCCCTGCGCGCGAACACCGTCACCGCCGCGCCCGCGGCCCCGGCCGCCAACGCCAACCCCGTCCCCAACCTCACCGCTACCCCCTCCACCCGCGAGTCCCGCCCTGCCGCCCGCGAGTCCCGCGCTCCGGTCCGCGAGTCCCGTCCTGCCGCTCGCGAGTCCCGCTCAGCCGTCAGCCCTGCGTGGCAGGTTCGGCCGCCGACGGCAACCGGTTCACAGCGTAAGGTGCAAGATCGTGGACGCGGTGGTGTTCGACATGGACGGTGTGCTGGTCGACTCCGAGCGCACCTGGGACGAGGTGCGGCGGGCGGTCACCGCGGAGCACGGCGGCACCTGGGCCGAGGACACGACCCGGGCGATGATGGGCATGAGTACACCGGAGTGGGCGCAGTACCTGGTCACCGCACGCGGCGTGCGGCTCGACCCAGAGCGCGTGGCCGAACTGGTGATCGCGGGCATGATCCGCCGCTACGACGAGGGACCGCCCGTACTGCCCGGGGCGGTCGAGGCGGTGCTGGCCGTCGCACGGCGACACCCCGTGGCCATCGCCAGCTCCTCACCGCCCGCGCTGATCGAGGCGGTGCTGCACGCCACCGGCCTGTCGGAGGTGGTGGGCGTGGCACTGTCCAGCGAGCAGACCGGTGCGGGCAAGCCCGCGCCGGACGTCTACCTGGCCGCGGCCAAGGCCCTGGGCGTGGACCCAACCGGGTGCGCCGCCGTGGAGGACTCCACCAACGGCCTGCGCTCCGCGCTCAACGCGGGCATGACCGTCTACGCCGTGCCCAACCCGCACTTCCCGCCGGACCCCGCCGTGCTGGCGCAGGTGCACGCCGTGCTCAGTGACATCGGCGACTTGCCCGCCGCGCTCGGAACCTGAGCCGAACGGGCTACGTTGATCCGGTCAAAGCACTCGAACCGGATGCCTGGAGTACTCGTGAAGCGCACCCTCGTCCTGTTGCTCGCCGCCACCGGCCTCGCCCTGGTGGCCTGCGGGGGGACCGAGTCCAAGCCGTCCAGCCAGCCGCAGCCGACGAGCCAGCGGCCGCCCACCTCCACCAGCGCCAAGCCGCAGGTGATGAAGTTCGGCGAGGACCGCAAGGGCACGCACGGCGTGCTCAACGTCTCCGCCCCGGTGCCCTTCGACCTGCCCGCCGACCCGGCTCGCAACAAGGACCTGACCCGTGGGCTGCGCTTCGACATCAAGGTCAGCAACTCCGGGCAGCAGGCGTTGCAGGCCAGCGACTTCGTCTTCACGGTGACCACCGACGGGCAGCCCGCCGTGCTGGTCACCGATGAGGGCAAGCAGGTCACCGGCAAGCTGGGCGCCGACGTGCTGCCCGGCAAGGAGGGCAAGGCCTCGCTGGTGGTCGCCGCGCCGACCAAGCCCGCGGAGATCAGCGTGAAGATCGCCTTCCAGAAGGGCAATCCGCTCTACTGGACCGGCACGGTCTGAGACTCCAGTCTCAGCCCCGCCTGGCCGACTCCTTGGCCAGGCCGGTGGCGAGCTGACCGATCAGCGCCTTGATCACCAGCTGGACCCCGGGCAGGCGCGGCACGAAGGACACCGACCACTCGATCAGCGTGCCCGCGCCGTCCGGGCTCAGCCGCACCGTGCCGACGTAGTCGCGCACCGGCGCACCGGACAGCATCCGGTAGACGAGTCGGTTCGGGGCGTCGAACTCGGTGATCTCCTCGCGGATGCGGCCGACCGGGGTGCCCAGCGCGCGGATGGCGCCGACCCCGTTGCGGTCCTGGTCCCCGATCCGTTCCAGGTGGGCCGAGCGGCTCGCCGTCCAGCGCGGCATGCCCTCGTGGTCGGCCAGCACCGCCCAGACCGAGTCGGGCGGTACTGAGACCTTGCGGGTGGTGTGGTACTCGGTCATGGCGGCTCCTCCGCGTGCACGGTATCGAGACTGAAAGGTATCGGATATCGGCACATGCCGGTGATCGGCATTTTTGTCACATCGTTGCCAAACTCGTTCGCGCCAAAGGAAAACACCCCACTCGGGTGGGGCTGCCCCAACTGGCCGTCGTATCCTGCCCCGATGGGGTGACGCCGCCGCGCGCCCTGCGGGTCCAGGCCGAGCGGAGACCGATGAACACCGGTGGGGGCGCTGCCGCGCGCAGTGGACACCTGGTGCGGCGGGCCAGGGCCCTGGCCGAACTGGACCGGCTGGTCGACTGGCTGGAGACCGGCGGGGTCGACAGCGCCGAACTGTTCGGCACCACCGACGAGCGCGACTGGATGCTGCGGGTGACCGCGGCCCTGCTTGCCCTGCTCGGCGAGCACGAGGTGGACGAGCGAGGCCGCTGCCGCCGCTGCCGCGAACCGCGCCGCGGCTGGCGCAAGGTGCTGCCCGGCAGTCGGCGGGCGCCGGAGTGCGCGGTGTTGCGGCACACCGCCGCGGCCTTCGCCGGTGACGTGGAGGGGGTGTGGGCCGGGGTGTTGGCCGCGCTCGGCTACGACATGACCGAGGAGGAGGTCCGCGACTGGCTCGCCACTGCTGGCCAGGACGAGGACGAGTCGGCGTGGGCGAACCTGCCGCTGTACTCGGTCGACGTGGTCAACGGCTACGGGCAGGCCGACGGCACCGAGTTCGACCGCGAGCTGCTGCGCCCGCCGCCACCCCAGGTCGAGGACGACCCGACCGAGCCGATCTCCGGCTGGTTCCGCATGCCCTACGTGTACCCGGATGATCCAACCGAGCCCGGCACCGGGCTGCGTCACTACCGCGAGCAACTCCGCGTGTGGCGGTCCCCCGAGGAGCAGCTCATGGACGCCGACACCGAGGTGCTACCCCGGTCCGCCGTCTACTGGACCGTCGCCGACACCATCCCCGGCATCCGCTGGTGACCCGCTCTTTGGTGCGCGAGTCCCGTCCACCGGTCGCCGAGTCCCGCTCTCCGGTGCGCGAGTCCCGCTGAGCTGCGGCCGAGTCCCGCTCTGGTGCGGGTGTCCCGTCCTGGTGTGCGCGACTGCCCGGCTCCGGTGAGTCCCGTCTTGGGGCGCATGAGTCCCGCTCAGTGGTCGCCGAGTCCCGCCGGGCGTCCGTGAGTCCCGCCCACCGGTGGCCGAGTCCCGCTCTGGCGCATGCCGGGTCCCGCTTGGCGTCCGTGAGCCCCGTCCGCCGGGCTGGTGAGTGCCGCCCGACCCCCGCGAGTCCCGTCCACCGGTCGCCGAGTCCCGCTCTCCGGTGCGGGCGAGTCCCGCGCCCACCCGACTCGCGAACACGCCGTACCGGAAGCGCCGACACGCGGTACCGGAAGCGCCGACACGCGCCGGAGGCCGCACCTCGTACGCCCCAGCCCGGGACTCGCGTGCCTGAGAGCGGGACTCACGGACCCCAGGGCGGGACTCGCGCGCTGGGTGGGGTCAGGAGGAGAAGAGGAAGCGGCTGAAGCCCTTCTTGCCGCGTTGGTGGTACTGGCCGGGGGCGCCCCAGCCGGGGCCCTGCTGGTACTGCCCCTGCTGGTACTGGGGCTGCGGCCGGTACTGCTGCGGCTGGGGCTGCTGCATCCACTGGGCCTCCGCGCGCGAGAGGGCCTCCAGCTCACCGTGGTCCAGGAAGATCCCGCGACAGCTGTCGCACTGGTCCACGTGCACCCCGTTGCGCTCGTAGGTGCGCATCTGACCGGGGCACTTCGGGCAGGCCATCATCATCGGATCTCCTTCATTCGGTGACATGCCTCGATCAGGGCCAGGTCGACCTCGTCGAGTTCGGTGCCGCGCAGCAGCGAGCGCGCCGCGCTGTGGGCCACGTGGGCGCGGGCGGCGGCGTCGACCTCGTACCAGTGGCGGCCGCACAGCCCGCCGGCGGCGAGGTAGGCGTCGAGCAGGCGTGGCCAGGAGTCCTCGGGCAGCACACCCGCGGCCCAGTAGCCGGCGACCCGGCCCAGGTCCCAGGACGGGTCGCCGAGCCCGAGGTCGTCCAGGTCGATCAGCAGCCAGCGGCCCTCGTACCGGACGAGCTGGCCCAGGTGCCAGTCCCCGTGCACGAGCCGGGGCGCGGCGGACACCGGCAGGCCGGTCCAGGCGCGAAGAACCGTTGCGGCGTGCGGGGAATCAGAACGGACGAGGCGGCGCATGGCGCGGGCGACGCGCTCCGGGGTCCCGGCCTGCGGCAGTGCGCTGAGCCCGCTCGGGTCGACCTGGTGCAGGGCCGCCAGCAAGCGCCCGGCCTCGGCCCAGGGGGCGGCCTCGGGGTCGCGCGGCACGGGCTCGCCCGCGGGCCACAGCGACACCCAGCGGTCCCCGGCGGGGATGAGTTCGTTCGGGGGCAACAGGATCGCGCGCAGCTCGGGCCGCGCCGCGACCGCCAGCCGCCGCGTCAGCTCAGTGCCGACGGTCTCGCCGTGGTGCACCTTGACGGCGAGACCGTCGGCCAAGACAACAACTCCCTGCTCCACGCAAGGTAAACGGTTGGCAAAGTCCGGGAGTTCCCTACCGGCCGGAGAAGGTGGCCTTGCCGGGGCCGTCGGTCAGGAAGGAACGCACCCCGCCGCGCAGGTCCTCGCTGTCGAACAGCGCGGCGGCGATGGTCGTGACCTGCTCGTTCGCCTCGGCGACCCCACCGTGCTCGTAGTGCGCGAGCACCTGCTTGGTGGCCGCGTGCGCCAGGGTCGGCCCTTGGGCCAGCCGCAGCGCGAACTCGCGGGCCGCCTCGTCGAAGCCCTCGTCGGGCAGCACGCGGTTGACCACGTTCCAGCGCTCCAGGGTCGCCGCCTCGTAGCGGTCCCCGGTCATCACGAACTCCTTGGCCCGGCCCACCCCGGCACGGGCGGCCAGCCGCTGCGTGCCGCCCATCGTCGGGGTCAGCCCGATGACGTTCTCCACCAGCCCGAACTTGGCGCGCTGTGCGGCCAGCAGCACGTCACAGGCGAGCGCGATCTCGAACGCCCAGGTCAGGCACAGGGCGTGCGCGGCGAACACGGTGGGGAAGGGCAGTGCCGCGATCCGGTCGGGCACGGTCAGCATCTGGTCGAACAGCTTCTTGGCGTCCTCGGTGCTGGCCTGGGCGTCGAACAGTGCGACGTCCACGCCGCCGCTGACCAGCTTGCCCTCGGCCCTGATCAGCGCGGCCCTCGGCCGGTCGGCCTCCAGCAGGCCCACCGCCTCGCCGAGCTCGTCCTGCAACTGCGCGGTGTAGAGGTTCAGCGGTGGGGCGGCGATGGTCAGCACGGCCAAGCCGGACGGGTCCCGGTCCAGGCGCAGCAGTTCCACGGCGGAGCTCCTCGTTGTCGGCGGCACCTACTCGCTAGTAGTTCACCGCATCCTCATCGCCGGGCCACCACCGGGTCAGCCGATGTCCGTGAACGGGACGTTGGGTACACACCGATCAATATTGTCAAGGAGGCATAAAACGATGAATCTGCCCAGAACGCGCGCCCGGCGCCTCACCGCGGTGGCCGGTGCCCTGCTGGTGCTGACCGCTGCCGCCGCACCGGCCGTGGCCAGCAACGGCGACGCCACCGAGCGCAGCGCCCGCGCCATGGGGGACCGCACCAGCGAGGTCCGCAACGCGATCAAGGGCGGCAAGGCCCGCAACGTCATCCTGTTCATCGGGGACGGCATGGGCGACTCCGAGATCACCATCGCGCGCAACTACGCGCGCGGCGCCGAGGGCAGGCTCGCGCTGGACACCCTGCCGCTGACCGGGGACTACACCACCTACTCCGTGCAGAAGGGCAACCCCGCCAAGCCCGACTACGTCACCGACTCGGCGGCCTCGGGCACCGGCTGGGCCACCGGGTCCAAGACCTACAACGGCGCCATCTCGGTGGACGCCTACGGCAACGCGCTGCCCACGATCCTGGAGCTGGCCAAGCGTGGCGGCTACCGGACCGGTGACGTGACCACCGCCGAGGTCCAGGACGCGACCCCGGCCGTGCTGGGCGCGCACGTGGTGGACCGCAAGTGCTACGGCCCCGACACGATGGCCAACTGCCCGGCCAACGCCAAGGAGAACGGCGGCGCCGGCTCGATCTCCGAGCAGCTGGTGCAGACCCGCCCCGACGTGCTGCTCGGCGGTGGCTCGGCCTCCTTCGACCAGAAGGTCCGCGCGGGCAAGTTCGCGGGCAAGACCGTGCTGGAGCAGGCGACCGCGGCCGGGTACCAGGTGGTCGGTGACGCGGCGGGGCTGAGCAAGGCTCGCGCGGACAAGCCGCTGCTGGGCCTGTTCGCCAAGGGCAACCTGCCGGTGCAGTGGACCGGGCCCGGCGCGAAGGTCGGCGGCACCCCGGCCAGCACCTGCACGCCCAACCCCGCGCTGCCCGCCACGCAGCCCAAGCTGGCCGACATGACGCGCAAGGCGATCGAGCTGCTGGACCGCCAGGACCGCCGTGGTGGCAAGGGTTTCTTCCTCCAGGTGGAGGGCGCCAGCATCGACAAGCAGGACCACGCCGCCGACCCGTGCGGGCAGATCGGTGAGACCGTCGGTTTCGACGAGGCGGTCGCCGCGGGCATGGCCTTCGCCCGCAGCCACCCCGACACCCTCGTGGTGGTCACCGCCGACCACGGCCACACCAGCCAGATCATCCCTGCTGACGCCAAGAGCCCCGGCCAGACCGCCACGCTGATCACCCACGACGGCGTGCCGATGACCATCAACTACGCCACCAACACCCCCGGCCAGTCCCAGGAGCACACCGGCACCCAGGTGCGCATCGCCGGGTACGGCCCGCAGGCCGCCAACGTGGTCGGCGTGACCAACCAGACCGACCTGTTCGACACCATCACCAGGGCACTTGACGTGCGCTGAATTGTCCATGTGGTCGTCCCCGACCTGGGGGCGAACCGTCTGAAGATCGTCTGACCTTGCTGAGACAGTACCGACTGCTACCGACTGGTTCTGGCCGTCGGATGTGCCGGATCTGTGCCTGATGATCATGGACGGGCACAGGTCCGGCACGCCGGTCAGCGCGCCAGCTCGGCCCAGTGCCGACCGCACCCCAGCAGGATGGCCCTGGCCTCGTCGCCCTCGGCCGCCGCACTCCACAGGATGTCGGCGTGCCGATTGTAGATCGCGACCTGCTCAGCGTCCGTGATCCGCAGCTCGCCCGCGATGTGCTCGACGCTGACCACGTCGTCGACGATCCAGTAGCCGTGCGGCAACAGGACCGGAAGCGGCCGATAGGCAGGGATCACGCCGACGCGCACTGTCGGCAGGCTGGTGGCTGACACGAGCCGGTCGACCTGCACGGCCATCACGCCCGGCGTGCACACCGGATGGAGGAGCGCGGCCTCAGCGATCAGGATCGTGATCTGCTTGCTGCTGTCGTAGAGCACCTGTGCCCGCTTCATCCGTTCGGCGACCGCCTCGTCGAGGCCGACTGCGGGCACGTCGAGCAGTTCGGACTGGGTGGTCAGGATTGCGCGGGTGTAGTCCGGCGTCTGGAGCAGGCCGGGCACGGCCATCATGTCGACGGCGCGGATCGTGCTCGCGGACAACTCGTCGGCCAGATCCTGGCGCTGCCGGTCGCGATGGCCAGCACGGAGTTGGCGTCTCCATGACAGCTGCTTCAGTCGCAGTTCACGCAGCTCGCTGCGGAGCGCCTCGGCGGCAGACTCCGGCACTTCGAGCACGGCAAGCAGGTCCACGAGGTCCGAGTCGCTCGGTGTCTGCTTGCCGCGCTCGATCTTCGAGACCTTTGAAGCGTGCCAGCCAAGCCGGGCGGCAAGGTCCTTGCCGTCGAGTTCGGCCGCCTCGCGTAGGCGCCGCAGCTTGTCGCCGAACGCCAGCCGGTCCGCCTCGAAGCTGTTGCTCACGCTCTCCTCGATCACTGTCGACGCTGGTACTCCTCGAATCGCAGAGCATGATCCCACGCGGTTGCTCGGATTGCGCGGAACTGCTCCACCGCGGGACCGGCAATCAGGTCGGCACCGATCACCTGACCATGCTCGAAGTCCAGCACGGCGGCGGTCGAATCGTCGAACAGCCAGAAGTCGGCAGCGCCGAGCGTGAGTCCGGCCGCCGTGTCGGCGGGCAGGACCCGGATGTCCTCGCCAGCCGCCACAGCCGGAGCTGTGATGACGCCGAGTTGCCAGCGCAGGTAGTCCGTCGGGGGCTCAGTGAGCACCCGGACCCGGGCGTACCTCTTGCCCTCAGCGACCTGCGCGACGATCAGCTCTGGCCAGTCAGCGAACCATTCCAACGTTGCCTGTGCCCCAGCGTCCGGGGCAGCGAGCCATTGCGCCAGCAGCGCGCCCTCGTCCGGCTCGTCGTACCAACCCTGCGTCTCCAGCCGCCACGCCGATCGCTCGAATCGGCTGAACAGGTCTTGGAACTGGTCGCGGCTGATGCGCGTCACGCCGACTCGCGGATCCGCTGCACCAGAGCTGCGGGGATCTCGATCGCGTCCTCGTGGTCCGGCAAGCCCCGCTCTTGGAGCGCGGCGCGGGCCTCGGCATCGGTGATTCGCCAGCCCTGCACGACGTAGGTGCCGCGGTCGGTCGAGAAGAACGACGGACAGCCGGTCTTGCCGGACTCGGTGGCGATGTGCGTCAGCTTCACGGTTCCTCCTGGCTTTGTGCCGGATGGGAGTAGGGGCCATTCAACCCGTCCAGTCGGCCGAGCAACTGTCCTCCAATCAGGTGGACATGCAGCTGTGATTGCTCAGATTGCTTGTTTGATTACTCACGCGGGAGGATGGTTGCGGCACCCCCTCCTGAGGAGTCGTCATGGCGGACACGACAGCAGCACTGATCGCGGGCCTCGTGGTCCTCGGCGGCCTGGCGCTCACTGCGCTCGCGCGCTGGGCCTGGACCACGGTGACGGTTCAGGATCTTGTGCTGCGGCTAACCGGGGAGTCGTCGTACGTGCCGACCTCGTGGTCGTCACGCCGCCCGCTGCGGCGCGGCCACGGTTACCAGCCCTCCCGGCGCCGCCGGGCAGGGGATTCCCGGCCAGCGCGCGCAGCCACGGCACCCGCCGGACGCCGCTGGCCGGGGCCCAGTCTCCGGCGGGCCCTTCCCTGGTGCCGGCCGGACCCTCCGTCTCGTCACCCCCGTTCAACGAGGCGGACGCCACCCCGCGGACCGCTCCCACAAGCCGCCCGCGGGGTGGCACCCAGCCTGCTCCGGCGGCGTGCTGCGCCCCGATCGCCGCGTCGCCGGAGCACGCCACCCGGAACGTGTCATGAGCACGCCCACCGAGGTGGAAACGTGGACGTGGTGGCCCGGTCCACGAGCCCGGCACGCGGTACCCAGCCGCGGACCCCAGCCTGCTCCCGGCCCGGCTCGCACCCTCGCAGGCGAGCACATCGAGATCCCCGCACAGCGGCCAGTGCGAGAGGCGTGGTGGCGGCCAGAGTGTCCGGCGTGCCACGCCGCGGCTGACCCCGCTCAGCATTGGACGGTATACCGGCTGGAGCCGTCGTGAGCCCGTGCCTCGAAGCCGCCGTGCGGCACATCCCAGTAGCCTGGCGCCTGTACGACCTCGGCGGTGCCTGGACGCGGCGGGGCTGAGCAAGGCTCGCGTGGACAAGCCGTTGCTGGGCCTGTTCGCCAAGGGCAACCTGCCGGTGCGGTGGACCAACGTGGTCGGCGTGACCAACCAGACCGACCTGTTCGACACCATCACCAGGGCACTTGACGTGCGCTGAATTGATATCCGGTCACCCTTGTGTTGCTGGTAGGAACCCAAGTGGGTTGTCCTCGACCTGGGGGCGAACCGTCTGAAGGTCGTCTGACCTGCTGAAACAGTACCGACTACTACCGACTGGTTTGGACTGTTTTTGACCCTCAGATGTGCCGGATCTGTGCCCGATGATCATGGTCGGGTGCAGATCCGGCATGCCGGTCAGTCCGCCAACTCGGCCCAGTGACGACCGCACGCCAGGAGGATCGCTCGCGCCTCGGCGCCCTCGACCGCAACCGTCCACAGCTCGTCGGCCAGCTCGGCGTAGACCGCGACCTGCTCAGAGTCGACGACCTCCAACTCGGCCGACACCGTCTCGACCCTGACCATCGCATCGAAGATCCAGAAGCCGTGCGGCACCAGCCGCGGCAGCTTCCGGTACAGCGGGATCACGCCGAACTGAATCGTGGGCAGATCCACCGCCGCAACGAGACGATCGAGTTGCGCGACCATGTCACGTGCCTCGCAAACCGGATTCGTCAACGCAGCTTCGGTCACCAGGATCTCGATGACCTTGTCGCCGTCATAGAGGTGCCGTTGCCGCTCAATCCGCTTGTTGACCGAGGCGGGTACGTCGGTGGCCGGGATCTTCAGTAGCTCGGCCTGAGTCTCGAACACGGCACGCGCATACACCGGGGTCTGGAGGATACCGGGCACGGCCATGGTCGAGACACCGCGGATCGTGGAGGCGGTCGCCCAGCTCGACCCGCTCTGCTGCTGGCGCGATTGGTGGCCGTGCCGCAGTTGGCGGCGCCACGCGACTTGCTTGATCCGAAGCTTGCGGCCTCGCTCGCGGAGCGCGTCGGCGACCGACTTCCGAAGGCCGAGGGCGGCGCACCACTCCACGACATCGGAGTCGGTCGCCGTCTGGCGACCGCGTTCGATCTTCGACACCTTCGAAGCTGTCCAGCCCAACCGCTCGGCCATGCTGGCGCCGGTCAACCCGGCGGCTTCACGTAGCCGCAGCAGCTCATCGCCGAATGCCAGCCGCTCGGACTCGAAGTCGTTCACGCTCTCCTCGATCAGTTCGTGTACTCCCGGAACGGGACAGCATGATCCCACGCCCGGGTCTGCACCTCCCGGAACCGCGCGACCTCGACCGGGTCAGTCACCAGCTCGCCACCTGTCACCGCGTGGTCGACGAAGTGCGGCACCAGCACCCGCTCGTCGTCGAGCACCCAGAAATCGACCGTGCCGAGGTCCAGGCGGCGGGCCACCGTCGCGGGCAAGATCCGAATGTCCTCCCCGGCGGTCACCGCGGGGCTGGTGATCCTGGCCAGCTGGTACCGCAGGTAGTCGGTCAGCGGGTCCGTCAGCACCCGCACCCGCTCGAATCGCACGCCGATGGCCTCCAGCTCACGGATCCGGGTGAGCCAGCCCTGGAACCACACGAGGTCGTCCGGCTCGCCCGCGAGGTACCGGCGTACCGGCTCGCGCTCGCTCGGCTCGTTGTAGGTGCCCTGGATTTCCAGCCGCCATGCTGACTTGGTGACCGAGCGCACCAGCTCCCGATGCTCTTCGCGGGTGACCAACTGCCCCATCAGGCGCCGGTCTCCGGCTGGGCCGGAGAGTGCTTAAGCAGCCGGAGCGGGATCTCGACGGCCGTCTCGTGGTCCGGCAGCCCACGACGCTGCATCTCCGCGATGGCCTCGGGGTCGGTGACGCGCCAGCCCTGCACGACGACGGTCGGCTCGCCGTCGTGCGTGCGGTCGGTCAGGAACATGCTCGGGCAGCCGTCTTCGCCGGACTCGGTGCCGAGGTGGGTCAACCGCATGGGTGCCTCCAGTAAGCGGGACGTGCTGGTCACGTCCGTACGCCCATACAACCCGACCGAATGCCGAGAACGGTTCGCCCAATCGAGTGGACACGGCCGCGATATTTCTCAGATTTCTTGTGTCATTCTCATGTCGGGCGCAGAGTGGGGCTCCCACCTGCTCCCCTTGGAGTCGTCATGGCAGACACCCCAGCAGCACCGATCGCGGCCCTGGCCCTGCTCGTGTACCTCGTGGGCATGCTGCTCGTGGCGCTCGCGCGATGGGCCTGGCAGACGGTCGCGATTCAGGATCTTGTTCTCCGCCTAACTGGAGAGAGCAGCTACGTGCCGACGTCGTGGTCGTCACGCCGTCCGCTGCGGCGCGGCCACGGCCCCCAGCCCGCCCGGCACCGCCGGTGCGGGGGATTCCCGGCCAGCGCGCGCAGCCACGGCACCCGCCGGACGCCGCTGGCCGGGGCCCAGTCTCCGGCGGGACCTTCCCCGGTTCCCGTCGGACCCAGCTCCGTCCCGACAACCCCCGTTCGCGGGACGGAGGCCGCCACCCTGCGCACGTCGGCGCGGGGTGGCACCCAGCCCGCTCCGGCGGCACGTGACCACATGAGCACCGTGCCGCCGGAGTGCCCCAGCCGGGGCGCATCGTGAGCGCACTCGATGACGCCATCGCCCGCTGGCCAGAGCTGGAGCAGTTGCGGACCTGGCAAGGCTGGACGTGGGAGTACCCGCGCGACGATCGGCTGGTCGGCACCTGTGGGGACGCGGGAGTGCTGCGGGACCACCTGTCCTACGGCGACCCGGATGGACGGACGCTCGTGTGCGCCTGGATGCGGTTCGCCGACGGCTACCGCCTTCTCGGCCATGCGGGCGGCAGCCTCGACAAGGTGCTCGACGTGTATCGGGCGGCACCGGCGTTCGACGAGTTGGAGCGGCGGCCATGACCGGCGAACCGGTGCCGCTGCGCCCGGCGCCCAGCACCGCGCTGGAGGACGCCATCCGAGTCTGGCCGGAGCTGGAGGCCCTGCGGTACCTCGACGGGTGGACGTGGCAGGTCTGCGGGTCAGTCGTCAGCCGAGACGGGCTGCTCGGCTACCGGTCGCTCACGCTGAGCGGCTTGTGGCTGGAGGTGTTGCTGATTTTCGGACCGGACGACTGCGAAGCGCAGCGCGCATTCGACAACCGCGCCGTGTGGGAGCGCCGGGGCACCGTCGCCGAGGTGCTGGCCGCCGTCGCCGTGCTGCCCCCACCCGGCGCCCCCGGCGCTCCGCTCCTGCCCGCGACCGGCTGGCGCACCGACTAGTGACGGCCCGGTACCGGGCCGGGCGAGGAAGGGTCCCCGATGGCGTACGCAGTTGACCGTGTGGAGGCCACGGTCTCGACCACCGCGGGCGGGTACCGGGTGGTGCAGGCCCTGCCGCCCGATCCGGCTGGCAACCGCGCCCAGCGCCGAGCAGCTCGGCGCCGACAGGGCAAACGAAGCCGTAACACCGGCCAGGCACGCAACGACACCAGCAGCAACGAGAGCGCGTGAAGGAGCACACCGCCATGTCCGACTTCCCCCACAAGGCCATCAGCAGAGAGCGCAAGAAGACCTCGCATGGCCTGCACCTCTTCCTGACCATCATCACGTTCGGTGTTTGGGGCCTGTGCGTGTGGCTGCCGCTCACGCTGTGGCACAAGATGGGCCCGAAGAAGAAGACGGTCACCCACTACCGCTGACCCCACCCAGAACGCAGAACAGGCCCCCACGCTCCGAAGAGCGCGGGGGCCTTGTCGTACAGCGCGGGTCAGGGCCGCGGGGGAACGACCACCGGTCCGGTCGTCGCCGAGCTGGGACTCGGCGCGCTGTAGGTCGGAGTCTTGTTGCTGCCCAACAGGAGCGCGGTCAGCCACGGCGGCAGGTGCTGCTCGACCGAGGACCACACGACCTTCCAGGCAGCCAGGGCGATGCCGACGGCCAGCACGGTCAGCGTGCCGCCGAGCGGGCTCACCTGGTCGACCACGTCGGCGGGCAGCAGGCCGTGGGCGGCCAGCCAGCCGAGCAGTGTGGCCCAGAGGCCGGGCACCACGGTGCGCAGCCAGGCAGTGATCAGGTCGGACACGTCAGCTCCTCAGCTGGTCTGGTCGGTGGGGGAGCCGGTGACGGACACCGTCACCTGCACGTGGCGGGCGACCGCCTCATCGATGTACTGGCGGAGCTGGTCCGCGGTGACCGGCGAGCCGGTGCCGCCCGCGAGGGCCTGCACGGCGGCGGTCAGGGCGGCCACCTGGGCGCCCTGCTCGGCGAACCGCTGGTCGAGCCAGAGCACCATGCGCCCGGCGCCGCGTACGCCCTCCTCGCCGGGCAGGTACTGGTCGGCCATGTCGGCGAGGCTGGCCTGCTGCTGGTCGGACAGTGCGCTCATCAGGTCGGTCCCTTCTGTGTTGCTGTGCAGCAACTCGGCCAGCTCGGCCGCGCTGCCCCGGAACGCGCTCACGTCGATGGCGCGCTGGTAGTTCGCCACGGTGGCGTTGTCGGTGAACTGCCACAGGGCCACGGTGTTCCCGCCGTACCCGATCCAGTTGGGCGAGTTGTCGCCGCCCGCCTGGCCGTACTTCTCCGCGCCGTACTGGCCAGCCGTCCCCGGGTAGGCCGATGCCCACAGCGGCGGCAGACCGGACAGGTCCGGCGAGCCGATCTGCTGCCAGTACCAGCGCGGCAGGTACACCAGCGGCACCTGGTAGCCCGCGGCGCGCAGCTCGGCGACGATGCCCCGGGTGAGGCCGACGCTGCCGGAGTTCGCCTCAACATCCACGATGATCGGGCAGTCGGTCGGCACGCCCATGCGCCGCAGCACCGCGACGTGGTCCGCCGCGCTGGACTCTGCGCGCTGGTAGACGAACCCGGCGAACAGCACGCCCGCAGCACGGGCGGCGGCCATGAAACCCAGGAAGGTCGGGTCGGCGTAGGTCGCGCCCTCAGACGCCTTGGCGAAGATCGCCGAGTAGCCCTCGCTGACCGCGTCCGCGATGTCGAAGCCGGGCTTGTGGTTGCTGATGTCCGCGACGAACACGGTCACGGCGGTCACCTCCCTCGGAGCAGCGTCACGCCGCTCGTGGTCGTCGGAGTGGTCGCGGTGCAGGTGTAGGTCGGTGCGGTGTCCGGGCTGCTGGTGTCGCGGGTGCATCGCTGCTCACGGCCGGTGCTGTCGGTCCACACCCACCCGGCGGGCGGCTGCCCGTCACGGCCGTTCGTGCCAGGAGCACCATCGGCGCCCGGCTGGCCGGGCTGGCCTGGCGCACCGTCCTGCCCCGCGGTGCCCGCCGCACCGTCCGCACCGGTCGCGCCCTGGGCACCGGTGGGGCCAGGAGGCCCAGACGGACCCGTGGGCCCGGTCGGACCAGTCGGCCCAGCGGGGCCTGTCGCGCCGGTGGCACCCTGCGGGCCAGCCGGACCGGCAGGGCCCGCGGGCACCGTGGACGGCGTGCCGCCGAGCGCCCGCACCTGGTTCGCCAGCTGCTGCGCCGCAGTGTGGTTGTCCTGGGCCGAGGCGGTGAGCGCATCCACCTGGGACTGCAACTCGGTGCTGCGCAGGAGGAACAGGGTGCCGAGGGCCAGCACCCCGAGCACCGCGACCGCGGCGGCCAGCCAGATAGCTCGGTGGCCACCCTGGTCCCGCGCGCGCTCGGCCGCGGGCTCCACGATCCTGGCGCGCACGTCATCCGTCATGGCTCGTCCACCTCCTGGCGGTCCTCTTGGCGGTGCCTGCCGGGGCGCAGCGCGCGCCGGATCTGGCGTAGCTCGTCCTCGGTGTAGTCGCCGTCGAGGATCTCGGCGGCGACCTCCTTGGCCGCGTCGGTGCGCTCACGTCTGCTGGTGCGCAGCGCGAGGAGGACTGCCGCCACCGCGCCGCCGAGCGCGGTAACCAGTGATGCGATCGCCCCCAGCAGCGTCGCGACGTCACCCACGGTCACCCCCTCTGTCTACAGTGGATCGATGCATCAGGACTGGACACCCCGGAACCTGCTGGGACTAATGGCGATCTGGTTGCTGGTAGTGCCGCTGGTCCGGCGGGCCTGGAGCTGTATGTTGCAGGTGCTCCCGATCGCCTTGCCGTGCGCGACCTTCAGCTGCCAGCTGGTCGGATTGCCCTGGGTGTAGGTGAAAGTCGGTCCGAGCTGCACGCCGTCGACCATCATGCGTACCTCGCCGCTGCACCCGTTATCGGTGACGTTAAACGACCAGTCCCAATTCGCGTGCTGGACCGTCACGTCACCGCTGTACACCGAGGCGAAGCTCGACGAGGTCGTGCTGCACCACTGGTTGACGTTGCCCGGGTATAGCGGCAGATCGAGGTAGGGGCGGGCTAGCCCCGCACCGGCCTGGATGTCGTCGGACAACACGATGTTGCCCGCCTTGTCCCACATCGCCCAGAAGTCGTCGTTGCTGGTGTTGTCGTGCTGCACGGACATCACCAGGCTGCCCGTTCGGCGACGCACCACGATGCCCTGATAGCCCGCACCGTCCGGGCCGATGTAGAGCACCTGCACACCGGTGCTGTTCACCATCGAGAGGAACGCGCCACTCAGGAGCTTGAGCCCGCCCTTGGTGATCGTCGCCGAGGCGAGGCCGACCGCCCGCCGCACGTCGGCGATCTGCCCGCGCAACTCCTTAATCTGGTCGAGTAGGTTGCTGGGCTGGTTGACCTGGCCCAAGGTGGCCTCCTCAGTAGACGTCGTCGAGCACGGGCGCCATCGTCAGTGAGCAGTCCTCGCCACCCTCATCGCGTGGCTTCACGTCCACTCCGATGATCCGCAGCGAGGTGTCGAGTCCTCGCGTGTGGAACGGGTCGCCGGGCGGGACTACGAAGCGCGCGTCGTCGCCGACGGACAGCTCGTCGAGGGTGGGCGACAGGCCGGAGTTGATGTGCAGCACGGGGAGCACCACCGGGAGTCGGTTCACATCCTGGTCAGACTGTGCGTGCCCGTACAGGGTCGAGGTGTCGGACACGTTGCTGTAGTTGGCGTCGCCCTCCAGCAGGGGCCAGCTCAATGGGTACAGCGTGGCGTCCTCGGCCACGGCGATCGGCGTCCCCTCGGCGGTCCCGTCGGTGTCGGCGAACGCGCGGGTCTGCATTCGAGTGCCGTCGGAAGGCCAGTCGTAGTCGAAGCAGTTCCCGCCGACCTCCCACACCCAGCTGCTGCCCTGCTGCCCGAGCCGCGGCGTGCCCTGCCGAAGAAGGCGCCTCGGGCGGCCGTTCGCGTCCGTACCGCCGACGTCGAAAAGCATGTCCTGCCCGAAAAGCACCTGTGACAGATCCTTGAGGGCATCGCCCATGTTGGTCAGCTTGTACCCATACCAGTTGCGGTCACGGGGAAACCCTGAGCTGGTCGTGTCGCTGACGTCGACGCCGATGTTGCCACCGGTGTGTGACTGCGCGAGGGTCACCAGGTTGCGGGCGATCTGGTTCTGTTCGACCGACGAGTAGGACACGACGCGACCGGCCACGTAGGTCGGGTCGGACTGCTCGGCGCCGGAGAGGACCGGCAGCACCTTGCGGTGGTTGAAGTACGACCACCAGTCGGCGGCACCGATCTGCACCTGCCTGCTCGCCGAGGAGTACTTGCGGGTCCAGATGATCCCGCCCCAGCGTGGCGTGTCCCCGCGCATCACGTACACCACCCGCAGCACCGGAGAGGTGAGGTCGTACGGGTCGCCCTTGAACTTCGACGACAGGTTCAGCGTCGCCGACAAGGTGCCCGAGTCGCACAGCTTCTTGCTGTAGCTGACCCCGGTCAACGGCAGCTCGCCGAGGATGGCGTTGGTTCTCAGGTCGGCGATCAGGTACGAGTACTGGGAAGCCACCTCACACCCCGACGTCTTCCAGGATCAGCGTCGCCACCTCGGCCGCGGATCCGTCGCGGGTGATGGTGCCGGTTCCCGACGACCGCAGCAGCGACAGGCCGATCGTCGCCGTGCCCGCGGTGATGCCGGTGACCTCACCGACCATACAAATCGATTCCCGGGTGCTCGTCGCCTTGACGCCATCGCGCTGGGACTGGAACAGCGTGCCGGACGTGGTGAGTGAGCTGCCGGCCTGCCACCGCATCTGGTACTGGATCTGGTCGCCCGCGGCAGACGAAAAGCACCCGAAGTTGGCGGTGAGCTTGTACCGCCTGCCTGCAATCGCCGTGAAGGTGATGCTGTCGGTCACGGTCTCGGCCACGATGCCGGCCACCTGGCTGGTCGCCGACGAACCACCGATCCGGCCGTAGGGCAACGCCTGCCACGTCGTGGAGCGCCGCACCCACAGAGTCCTCGCGTCAGTGGTGTAGGCCATCTGGCCGTCGTACGGGGTAGTGATCGCCGCATCCCGGTCGGCAGTCGACGAGCACACGGCGTCGGACTGCACCAGCCAGCCACCCGCGGCGATCGAGTAGACCTCGGCCCAGCGCCGGTCAATGCGCCAGATGCCCATGCCGTCGTACGGGGTCAAGGTGGCTCGGTCGGTGGCGTCCTTGATGGGCAGCAGCCCGCCGAGCGCGACCATCCATGGTGGACGCAAGTCGTCGATCATCGAGGCGGTGATCGTGAGCGCGTTGGCTGGCACCCGGATGCGGGCCAACGTGATGTAGTCCGGGCTGTTGGTCGTGGCGCCATTGGTGGTGTTGACGGTGGGGTCGGTCGGCGTCCCACTGGGCGTGCCCCAGACCGGGATCACGTTGAACCCGTTGACGCTGTCCCACGTCTTGTCGGACACCTGCGCGACGATCAGGTGATTAGTCTGAAGGCTGCCGTGCGCGGGGTGGCTGGTGAGTAGGTCAATGTTCTTCACCGCGTCGAGGGTCACCACGTAGGACCCAGTACCCCGGCTGGCGGGGATCACGGCCTGGAACGGCTGGATCTTGATGGTCTTGTCGGCGACGGTCTGCTGTGCGACCAGGCCGGGCTGTGTCGTCAGGCTGGACGAGCCGACGCGCAGCCCCTTGCGGACGCTGACGTTGCTGCTACCCGGCGTCCACAGCGCGCTGTCGCCGATCCGGGCGTCGTCGATGGTGACGACACCGCCGGTGTCGCTGACCCACAGCGGGTTGCGATCGGCCACGAGTTCCTCCAGGGGTCAGGCTGCGGCGTCGCGCCAGCGGCAGGTGAGCAGTGCTGCGGGGTCGTAGGACGAGGCCGTGAAGTCCAGCCGGGTCGCCGTGCCGGGCAGGAGCGGGAACCAGCCGCGCGTCAGCAGCAGGTTCGAGGCGTTGCCGCCGTTGAGGGTGACCGCACGCTGGTCGGTGTCGAGCACGAGGGACTGGCCAGCAGTGATGGGCACTGTGGGGTCGAAGGCCAGCCGCTCGCCGGTGGCGTGGTTGGTGATGACCGGGCCGGTGACCGGGCCGTCAATCTGGAGCGTCGGCCAGCTGGCGACGCTGCCCGTGTTCGTCGCGGTCAGAAAGCCGCCCGTCGGCCCAGTCCCGAAGTCGAACGGTGCCTGAACGGGGAACTTCAGCCCCGTTGTCGCTGGGCTGGCGAGGGGTGTGGTGAGCACGTGCTCGGCGGGGGAGTACAGCCGCGGGTCGGTTGCCTCCCAGCGGATCGCGCCCGTGGTGTAGCCGAGCGCATAGTACTTGTCCACGTTGAGGGTTCGGCCCTTGCAGCGGGCCATGGTCATCCAGGACTGGCCGCCGAGCCGGATCACGAGGGGCTGCTCAACTGGCTGCTCGACAGGCGCGGTCAGGGCTCGCATCCAGTCCACCATGGACTGAAACTGAGCCAGCGGCACGCCCTTGACGAGGAAGGAGAACGTGACGACCCGCTTGCCCATCAGCGACGCACCGGGGTACATACCGTGCCGGGACGGCCGGTCGTAGTCGTCGCCGCGCATCTCGGTCAGGTCGAGCCAGCCCTCCAGCTTGGTGAGCCGGAACGGCGTGGCGCTCCCCAGCAGGGCGCCACGCCACTCCAGTTGGCCATCGGCGGTGATGAGGTCCCCGGCCGTCATCAGCCACCACCCTTCCCGAGCCACGCGAGGTCGTGCGCGATGTCCGTAGGGGACTGCGCAGGGGTGGCGTTGAACTGCTCGATGTGCACCAGCGCGCCGGACGGCGATGTGCCGGCCGAACCGAACCCGGTGCCGCCCACGGCGTTGACCGAGGCGGACATGCCGATTCCAGCCAGGCCGGGCGTGGACAGCCCGGACATGCCTCCGGCGACGGTTGCGGCCAGGCGGCCGGTCGCGTCGCTGGCCAGGCTCGCGGCGCCGTCGATGCCTTGTGCCAAACCGGCGGGTATCCACCGGCCGATGTCGGCGAAAAGCCTTGAGGGAGAAGCAATCCCCAAGAACTTGAGGACTGGTCCGGGAACGAAGCTCTTGATGAACCCGGTGATCTGCGAGGCCAGCCACGAGCCCATGGACTGGATACCGCGCCAGAGGCCGGAGATCAGGTCAGAGCCCGCGTTCCACAGCCACGAGCCGATGTTGCCGAGCGCGCCGAGAATCCGACCCGGTAGGCCACCGAGCCAGCCCAGCAGGCCCTGAATCGCGCCGACAGCGCCGTTGTAGGCGGCCTGGAACCAGCCGCTGAAGAGGCTTCCGAGCTGGCCGAACCAGTTCAGCACGGCCTTGATGCCGTCGACGTACAGCATGATGTACGCCTTGATCAGGCCCCACACGAAATTGATCACGGCGAGGATCGCGTTCCACACGGTCTGGAAGAACGCGAGCATCTGGTTCCACCGGTCGGTGACGAACCCGACCACCGCCTGCACCACAGTGGTGACCACACCCACGATCGCGTTCCAGGCGGTGGTCGTCCACTGCACCACGGTGTCCCAGTTGGCAATGATGAGCGCGACCAGACCCACAACGGCGGCGATGATCCATCCGACTGGGCCCATGGCCAGTACCCAGGCGGCGGCCATCTGTGCCGCGCGGATCAGGGACTGGACACCCATCATCACCCACCCGGCAACCACGCTGGCGGCGGTGGCGGCCATGCTGCCGACCATCACGGCGCCCTGCGCGACTGCTCCGGCGCCAGCTGCTACCCACCCAGCAACGGTCTTGGCGGCGTTGACGGTCGCGGCAGCGCCCATAGCCACCCAGCCGGCCACTGTGGTGGTCACCGACCAGGACATCGCCAGCGCCGAGCCGATGGCCTCGACCTTCTGCATCACCCACGCGGCAGCGACCTTGGCGCCGTTGATGGTGGCCTGGATGCCCATCGCGACGAGCGCCGGGAGGAACACGGCCGTCACAAGCCCGGCGATGACCTCGATCGGTGTCCTGTTGGCCTCGACCCACTGGGCCATGCCCTGCACTGCGGGAATGACCTGGTTCTGCACGATGTCCGAGGCGGCGGCGAGCGCCGGACCGAAGTTCGCCGACAGCCAGCCGGTGAACGCCGTGACGGCCGGAAGTGCTTTGCCTCCGACGAAATCTACGAACGCGACCTGCACCTGACGAGCGAACGTGGACAGGTTGCTGGACGCGGTAGCCGACAGCGTCTTGCCCATCTCGTCGGCAGCCCCGCCGACCTGGCCGAGCGCGTCGGTTGCGTGCGCCGGGTCCAAAGCGAACAGGGCCTTGCCCAAATCTTCGGCTTGCGTGCCGAACAGCGCCACGGCGGCCTGCGACTGGGCCACCGGGTCCTTCATGCCGCGGAGCTTGTCCAGCACGAGCTGGAGCGCGTCAGAGGCGGGCTTGCCGCCCTTGCCGATGTCCGCGGCCACCTTCGTGGCGGACAAGCCCAGGGCCTCGAAGCCCTGCCGGGTTGAGTCGGAGTCCTCCAGAGCCCGGATGCTGAACTCCTTGAGCGCGTCCGCGACCACGTCCGCATCCCGTGCGCCAGCGTGGAGCCCCTGCGAGAGCAGGCCCGTCGCGGTAGTGCCGTCAATGCCCAACTTGCGGAACTGAGTGCCGTACTCGTTCAGGGTGTCGAGGAAGTCGCCGCCCTTGTCCACCCCGGCCTGAAACCCGGCGGTTACGACGTCGAACGCCTCGGTGGCGTCCTTGGCCAGTCCGGTCCGCATGAGCTGACCGGCGGCTGCGGTGGCCTCGTTGACGTCCACGTTGAACACCGAGGCGAGGGTCAGTGCCTTGCGGCTGGCGTCTTCCAGGCCCTGGCCGTGAATCTCCGGGTCGCCGAGGTTGTTGACGACCCCCTTGATGGCGTCGTTGACTTCCTCCATAGAGCCGCCGAAGCCACCCGCGTAGAGGTGGCCAGCGGACTCGCCGAGCTGCTGCGCCTGCTTCGGTGTGCTGCCCAGCTGGGCGGCGAGCTTGGCGTTGGCGTCCTGGAAGTCCATGGCGCCAGCGAGCCCGGCACCGAATGCGACTGCACCGGCGCCACCGGCGACCGCGAGCCCTTTGCCGATCTTGCCGCCGAACTCGCCGACCTTGTCCAGGGCCTTGGCCAGGCCCTCGCCAAAACCCTTGTCCTCCAGGGAGAGGAAGCCAACCAACTCGCCGATGTTCACCTGCGGGACCTCCTCACAGGTTGTCGATGGCCGCTGCTACGGCGTCACCGGTCAGCTCGACCGGTTCCTCGGAAGCGATGCGGCGCCACACGCTGTGCTCGGACAGACCGGCCAGCAGGGCGGCGAACTCCCACCAGGACAGCCCGGCGTCCATCTCGTCCATCAGGTCGGCGTGGTACTCGCGGCGCCAGTCCGCGTAGAGCAGCCGCCAGTGCTTCAGGATCAGCTCGGCGACGGCGCGTCCGTTGCCCCCGTCGTCGCGGGGGCGCCGGGGTTTCCCTGGCGCCGCTTGTACAGCTCCTGGCAGCGCTCCAGCACGTCGGGCAGGTCGGCCATCTCCAGCCCGGCGTCGAGGATCTCGGCGAGGTTGGTCCGGCCGAGCAGCGAGGCCAGCAGCTCGTAGGCTTCCTCGATCTGCACCTGGCTGTCAGCCGGGCGACCGCTGCGGCTGGCCTTGACTGCGAACAGGATCAGCTTGGCGGGCAGCGAGTTCGGCAGGGTGTAGACCTTGCCGAACAGCCTGATCCTAGGGGGCTTCTGGGCGGCCTTGCGCTCGCGCCACGCCTCGTCGAAATCGTAGTCGACCACGTCCTCGACGTCGTCCGGCCACAGCTCGCCGCCGACGCTCGTCGGCTCGACCGCGGTCACGGGGCGCTCGTGGTCGTGCTCGCGCCGGACCGGGTGATGGAGCACTTCCACGACCCCTTGTCGTTGGTGCCACCTCCCTGCTCACCGACGCTGAACACGGCCGTCCAGTTCTTCCACGTGTTCTGTGCCGGGTAGCGGAACCTGACCGAGCCGAGGGAGTTGTAGCCGGTCTGGGTGGCCAGCACCTCGCACCGAGCCTGACCGGGGTCCTGCGCGCCGGTCGTCGGGTCCATGAGGGCAAAGCCCTCCAGGTCCAGCGCCGCACCGCGCTGCATGGCCTCGGACTCGGCGTTGCCCGCGGAGTCGAACGTGGTCGTGTCGACGGTCTCCTCGGAGTCGTCGAGCTTGATGGCGATCTTGTTCAGTGCGCCGATTCCGATCCAGGTGGTGCCGTCAGCGGCGAGCACCTGGAGGATGAAATCGCGGGCGTTGACCTTCCGCGTGGGCATCGTGGGTTCCTCCGTGCATGACGAGAACCCGGCGCGGCGGCCGGGTGCTGGGGTTGCTGGTAGGTCAGGGGCGGTTCGGGGTGGGGTGCTCGATCTCGCAGCGCAGGTTGACCGTCCACTCGTGACGGCCGTTGCCGTCGCGACCCATGTAGTTCGGTGACCCCTGCTGTGCGATGGCCAGCTGGAGCCACGTACCGCCCGCGAGGGTGCGCAAACCGAGGCCGTGCAGCGCGTCCCACACCGCCTGGGCGCGAGCCTCGCCGACCGTGACGTCGGCTGCGGCATCGCGGATGCGGACCTGGATTCCGGGCTCGTCGTAGTGCAGCCGCGAGTCCGGCTCGGCCAGCCCGTACCGGGCGACCGCGAGCGCGGCGTCGGGGGCCTGCGGGAGGTTGGTCAGGTAGATGGTGCCGCCCGCGGTGCCGTCGGCCTTGTAGACGCCAAGGGCGAGGTCGTGGAGCAGCTGCGCGAACTCCTCGGTGAGCGTCACTGGAGTGCCCGCCGGATCTGCGCGGCCACGATCTCCTGCACGGTCTCGGCCTCGCTGTGCAACGGGCCCTCGAGGTACTTGGCCTTGCGGCCCTCGTCGTGCCTGAGGCTCATGTCCTCGTGCTGGCGCACGGCGTAGGGGGTGTCGTAGCTGATGGCGGCGCGGAGGTTGGCCTCATCCACGCTGGCGACCCCGGACCGTTCGAGCGTGCCCTCTTCGAGCGGGACCTCGGTCCGGGACACCTGGAGCACGTGCTCGGCGGCGAGTGCGAGGCCCTTGACCGCAGCCTCTCTCGCTGCCTTCGAGGCGATGTCCCCATTCCACTTGATCTTGACGTTCTGGGTCACTGGAGCACCACCTCCAGGTGGTCGGGCGTCGGCAGGCCACCGCCGTCGCGCCGGAACGTGGTGAATACCGTCGCGGGCCTGTGGCCGTTGACGGTGACGCGCGACTCAGCCGGGGCGACGGTGTCGAGCGGGCAGTAGAGCGTGGCTGAGCTGACCGCCTCAGTGCCGTCGCCGGAACGAACCAGCCGGGACACGTCGTCGACGAAGCAGCGCACGGTGACCGGCGCCCCGTAGATCGGGCCCGCGGCGCCAGTGCCCTCGTACGGCTCGATGGTCGCGGTGTGCCGCAGCAACCAGGCGGGGATGTCGGCCACGGCGGACACCTCCTCTCACCACCAGGTGGTGATGACTCCAGGGGTGAGCCCGGCGGCCTTGAGCGGGCCACCGAGGTACGGGCAGACGCGCGGCAGGGGGTCCGTTGCCGAGCTGCCCGAGCCCTTGCTCAAGCTCACCGAGCCGATGCTGACCGATTGGTACTGGTTGGCCTGCCCCGACTCCACGCCGGGGTTCTGCAACCACCACACGGCCTGCTGGCAGGTGGCGTTGCGGAGAGCCTCGATCACTGCGGCGTCGGTAGGCATCCCGTTGTCGTCGGTGGCGTACACCGCGGACAGCAGCACCTGGTCGATGACCTCGGAGGCGCGCGTCAGGAGCCGGGTCGCCTCCGGGTCGGTCGGGACGATGACACCGGCTGGTGCGTAGGCGACCAGTGCAGCGCGGTCGGCGTAGACGCGCGCCACCGCTCACACCACCGGCAGTTCGAGTACCGCGCGGGTGACGCTGGCGGTCGCCGAGTAGTCCAGGTAGACAGTGCCGTCCGCCTGGTTGTAGCTGGCAGGGAAAGGACCGATGAACTTGTCGGCGCCCGCGGCGATGCTGACAGCGACGCCGGTGGGGCTGTGGCCGTTGATGGCGCCACCGATTCCCACGGTGACGGTCAGCGAGCTGCCGCCACCGTTCTTCACGTGCACCAGGCGACGGCCGTTGTTGGCGACCTGGTCGTTGTTGCCGGACACCGCGCTGTAGGTCGGCGCGACCCCGTCAATGACGAATGCCTGCGGGGTGGGGACGTCACGAGCCATCGCGGGCGCTCCTGTTCTGCTTGTCCGCGGGCTTCGCGGGCTCGGCGGGCGGCTGCTCGCCGTCGCCGTCCTGGTTGGACTCCTCGGCCTGCTCGACGACCTGGCCCTCGCGGCGCCAGCCGTCGCCGCCCTGGTACTCCAGGGCCTTGCAGCCGAGCAGGGTGTCGGTGTAGTCGCCGTCAACGGGGATCACGCGCTCGACGACCTCGCCGTCGACGACGTTCTCGTAGGTGGGCACGGTGCTTCCTTCCCGTGAGGAGCCAGCCCGGCCGGAGGGGATGCGGCCGGGCTGGCGGGTCCTCACTGCTGGCCGTAGCGCTCGCGCATGTCCTGCACGGTCATGGCCTGCGCCTCGTCGACGGTCACCGGGTGCTCGGTGTCGGCGGTGACCCGCACGACGTAGCCCACCCACTCGTCCTTGCGAGCGTTGGCCGCGGGCGGCGTCAGCTCCTGCGGCCCACCGTCCTCGACCGGCTCGACGTACGGGTCGCCGTTCTCGTCGCAGCGCCGCATCTCGCCGCGGGTGATCTGCGCGAGCACGGCCTCGTGCGGCGGCCAGTCCAGCGCGAGGAGTTGGCCGCCCGGTGCCCGGTAGTACCTGGTCTCAGCCATCCCAGTCACCTCAGGTGTTCCGCGGCATCAGGAACGCGGTCACGCTCCCGGTGAAACCGCTGCCGAGGTCCAGGGACAGGGAACCGTCGGCCTGGAGGAAGCGACCGGACTCGAACGGGCCGAGCCACTCGATTCCGTTGCTGGCCACCGACACCGTGAAGTCGCCCTGAACCGAGGCGATGGCCGGCGGGTACGCCCCGGCCTTCACCGTGGCGTTCTTGGCGGTGCCCGCGGTGTTGAACACGCGCAGCATCGTCAGCTCGGGCTTGGCCTTGGCGATGGTGTGCCCGTTGGTCGCGTCGGCCGTGGTCGGGGTCGGGTCGGTGAGGTGCCCGTTGGGCACGAGGTTGCTGTAGGGAACGGCGGTGCGCGCCATGATCAGTGCTCCTGTTCTGGTTCAGGCGGTCGCCGGTCAGATGCCCGCGGTCGAGCCGTCGACGTAGGCCACGGCCAGGCACTCGGGACGGACCAGCTTGGCGCCGTACAGGGCCAGACCCTTGACGGCGTCGGCGAACTTCGACTCGGGCCGGTACGCCTCGGTCTTGTTGATCTGCTCGGCGAAGCTGATCGCCATGTTCGTGCCTGCGGTGAGGGCCTGCACCGTGCCGGTCGGCACCGGGGTGTTGTTCGACTCGTAGATGTCGAAGCCTGCGGCGCGGCCGATGTTGCCGTTGCGCAGGGCGTCCCCGCCGTCGCCGGACTCGTTGACCCGGATGAAGCGGTTGTCCTTGCGCAGAGCGGCCTTGAACTCGGGGGAGACGACCACGTACCGGCCCTCGGTAGGCACGTTCGCCTTGGTGAGCCGGGCGTCCAGCGGCACGAGCACCTTGTCGTAGGCGTCGGTCGGCGTCGCCAGGGAGATCGGCGAGCCGGTCGAGCCGACGGTGTTGGCGGTGGGTGCGCCGGTGAAGAGCGCGGCGACATACTGGTCGACGACGTCGGCCAGCTTGTAGGCGGCGCGGCGCATGGCCTCGGGCATGACGTTGCCCTTGGCCTGCCGGGCGTCCACGTCGTCGACGAAGAACGCGAAGTACTTCGCCTGGTCGATCACCATGGTCCGCTGCGCGTCGGTCAGCTCCTCGGGGGTGATGACCGTGCTGTTGGGGCTGTAGGTGCCGATGGTCGGGTCCGAGATCGAGGTGATGCGGACGGTGTCACCGGCCTGCGTGATCTCGCCCTCGTAGTCGCGGTTGACGATGGCGGGGCCCGCGTAGACCAGCTTCTTCCGCAGGGCCACGAGGAGCTGTGCGCTCCAGATTTCGGGGCGGAACCTGGTGATGGACATGGGGGTGTGCCTCTCTGGTTACCCGCCGAGCAGGTTGCGGAGCTGGCCCTTCGCTTGGGCCTCGACGATCTGCTCGGGCGTCATGGTCTTCAGCTGGTCTTCGGTGATCTGGTCCGGTGCGCCGGGCGCCCCGGTGAACTGGCCACCGGACCGAGCCGGACCGCTCGGAGCGGCCTTGAGGAGCGGGTTGCCCGCAACCGCTGTGGTGATGGCCTGCTCGACCTGGGCAGCGAAGTCGGCCGCGGCGGGGTCCAACTCCTTGACTGCGTTGGCGAACGTCACCGAGTCGAGCAGGGCGTCGGCGTTCGCTCCGGCCTTGCCTGCGGCCCGGTACACCGCCAGCTGGACGGCGGACTGCCGGGCTGCGGCGGTCTGCGCGGTGAGCTGTTCGGTGAGCTTGGCCGGGTCGGGCTTGTCGTCCTGCACGAGGCCGAGGGCCTGGCCGATCTGCTTGGCCAGCTCGGTGCGGGCCTCGTCGGCGGCCTGCTGCTTGGCCGTGGTGCGCGCCGAGGCGGCCTCGCCGCGGGCCTTGGTGATCAGCTTCTGCGCCCAGTCGGGCAGCGTGCTGACGTCCTCGGCGCCGGGAGTCTGCCCGGCTGGCTGCGGCTGCTGCGGGGCGACCGGGGCCGCGGGGTCGGGCTGACCGGTGGGCGCCTGGCCCTGCTCGGTCGGGGTACCCGGCGTGGTTGCGGGGGTGCCTGCTGCTGGAGTGGTCACGGTGGTCCTTCCGTCAGCGCGGGCGCCTGGCCCGGCTGGTGGTGTGCACGCGCGGCGCCTGGCCGCGGTGTCGAGCTGGCGCGGGCACCTGGCCTGCGCGGTGTAGCGATCACTGCTGCCGCAGCGATACCCAGCTCATGACGAGGTGGGGACTGGCTGCGGTGGTCTTGGGTGCGGGCGTGCTGCTCGCGGGATGTGGCGGTGCGGCGCAGCAGACCGGACAGGTGCCCGTGCAGACCGGCACGGCTACGACGGTGGTGTCGACGGGCTCGGCGCCAGGCGACCAGGCGGGCTACTTGTCGGCGCTCCGGGCGATTAATCCGGGGCTGGTGTCCAACGAGAGCCGCGCGATTGACCGGGGCAAGAACACCTGCCAGGAGATCAAGGCAGGCAAGGACGCGGCCACGGTGGCAAGCAACGCGAGCCAGCGGTTCAGTGGCGGCTCAGTGACCTTGACCGCCGAGCAGGCGGCCAAGGTGGTCGACGCTGTTCGCCAGCACCTCTGCGGCTAGGACACGGCGTCGTTGGGCACCGGGGGCACCGGCGGTAGAGCCGGTGCGTTCCCGGTGACCACCGGACCGCCAGGCATCGCCGCGGCGGCGTTCAGGTACAACGCGACCTCGTCGGCCTCGCCTTCGGGCCGGTACACGGGCCCGACCGGGGTACACAGCGCGGGCCCGTGCGGGCCCTGCGGCAGCTGCTGAAGCCTGTCGGTGGTGGCCGCATCGGCTGTCCATGTGGAGCCGGTCCACTGGAGCCAGCGGCTGGAGTCGAGCCGACCGCGCATCGTCCACGCGGGCACGTTGATCAGCTCCTTCCCAGCAGCGACAGCACGCCCAGCACGAAGTGCTGAGCCTCGGTGCCAGCGTAAACCACATCGCCACGGCCGAAGGTGTCCTGCACCCCGACCTGGAACAGTTCCCACGCCACGCTGGCTGGGTGCTCCCGGTTGCGTGCCTCGTAGGTCTTGCCGGTGTAGGCATCCGGCCACTCGTCCGCGAGAGTGATCTCGGCCGGACTGTAGGCACTGCTGCCGGTGACCTTGCTGAGTAGCTGTTCCTCCTCCAGCACACCACTGCGGGTGGCCCGGCGACGTACGAGCGTGAACTCCATGTGCGTCAGGCCAGGCACCGCCTGTTCCATACGGTGTCCGACCTCGTGGGCGGTGACCTCTGCGGCGTAGGAGCTGAAGGCGGTGCCAGCCTCGTACGTGTCGGTGTCGAAGGCGATGCGGTCGGCCGTCCTGGTGCCGCTCTTGGCCAGGAAGTAGGCGCGGTCGGTGGGCAGGATGTCCAGCGGACCACGGGCGTCGGCCAGCTTCAGCCAGTCGGTCGGGTAGATCGACTCGGCTTCCCGCAGCAGATCCACCGCATCGGACCGGACTCCGTCCGCTCTCGTGCCGATCCGCTGCTGGTGTCCGGCCATGTCCCGCACCGAGGCCAGCAGGTCGCGCAGGATCTCAGAGTGCCTGGCTCGGGCCTGTCGCTGCGCCTGTTTTGCCTCAGCGCTGCCGGTGCCGTGCTGGGTGCGGGCCTCCTCCAGCAGGTGTTGTAGTCGCTCGGCCTCGGCGTCCTTGGTGAGCGCGTCGTAGAAGTCGTTGTGGATCGAGGCTCCGACGTCGAGCACCGTATCGAGGTGCTTCTCGTACTCGCGCGGCGCCAGTCGGCGCCCGTCCGAGGTCAGTGGGTAGTGGTACCGGGTCTCGACCTGGTGCAGGAACTGCTCGGAGCTATGCACCTCGCCGGGCGCCTTGGCTGCGGTCTCCCGGTAGGAGGTCAGCATGTACTCGCGCTGGACGATTGCGCTGTCCAGGTCGCGGGTGCGCTCGCGCAGCAGGTCGTCCCGCTTGTACTTCGGGGTGCGCTTGCGCTTGAACTCCGCCTGCACCTCGGCGACCAGCTCGTCGCGCTGCTGCTTCAGCTTGTCGAGTTCGGCCTCGGTCTCCCTGATCCGGGTGTCGACTCGCCGCTCGGTGCGGACGACGACGTCGTCCCAGTCCTGCCTGGACTTCGGCAGGCTGGCCGCCGCGTGCTTGATCTTCTGGCGCGTCTCCTCGCCGACCTTGGCCCGCGGCTTCGCCGGTGGCGGTGGCGGGGTCGGCTTGGAGCGCGGAACGATGCCGCCAGCGGCGTCGTCACGGCCCTTCGGGGGGATGTTCCCGGCACCGATCTGCTCGCGGTACCGCAGTCGCTTCAGCTGGGGGTGCGCGGCCAGGTGGTCACGCAGTTGGGCCTGTGCCGCGGCGACCTTGCGGCCTGCTGCCTTGTGGCCCTCGTCGTCCAGTGCCGCGGCCTGGGCCACCTTGTGCCGCCGGATCTTCCGCTCGATCGCGCGCTGCTGCTGCCTGGCCTTGTCGCCCTCGGGGTCCTCGGTGGGCTTGTCGGGCAACCTGGACAGTCCAGGCAGGTAGGCGGAAACGCTGTGTCGGCAGTTCGGGTGGAACAGGCCCTGTCGCCTTGCCTCGTCCAGCGTGGCCACCACGTTCACCGTGACGGTCCGGTCGTCCTGGGTGGCGTGCTGCACCTCGATCCGACCAGCCGAGCCGCTCAGGGCAAGGATCTTGCCCTCGAACGGACGGCACAGCTTGCACTCCTGCGCGGCGTTGCTGACCACGACCAGTTGCACGCCGAGCGCGTCGAGCCGGTCGGTCTGGCCAGCGACGGCAGCGCGCTGGGTGACGGTGCGGGTGGCCATCTCCACGTAGGACGACAGCTGCCAGCGGCGGCCGGCACGGTCGGTGAACCCGGTGATGCCGCGGTCGGTCAGCCGCCTCCAGGCGGCTTGTGCTGCGTCGCGGCGGGTCTGTGCGCCGGTGACCAGTCGGGCGGTGGCCGCGGTGATGACTTCGCGGTAGGCGTCGGTGACGTCGCGGAGGATGTTTGCTGAGCGCTCGCCGACGTCCTGGTGCACTGCGGTGGCCAGTGCTTCGACGGCGCCGAAGCCGGGGACCTCGTCGGCGGTCGCGCGCTGCGCCTCCTCGGCCAGCTTGGACTGAGGCTTCCACTGTGCTGGCAGGTCGGTCAGCGCCGAGTGCCACCCGGACCGGAACGCGGTGGCAGCCGCCTCCCGCATCGCGGTGCCGCTGTCGGCGTTCAGGGTGTCAACGATGCCCTGCGCCGAGCGCCGCAGCGCACCGACAGCGGCGAGCTTCCGCTCAGCCCACTCGGGTGCCTGCATGTCCGAGTCGAGGTTCCCGGCCAGGTGCCGGGCGATGAGCCGCGCGAGCGCGGTCTCGGCTTCCTGGTAGATGTCGGTGACGGTGGCGGCGATCTGGTCGACCTGCTCGACGTCCACCGCCATCGCCGATCACCTCCCGACAGGATCCCCTTGCGGGTCCACCTCGACGCTGGTCGGCTCAGGCGGGCCGACTGTGCCAGTGGCGGCGATCTGGCTTGCCACCTCGATGGGGTCGGCTGTGCTGGCGCCCTGCTCGTCGCGGATCGCAGCGACCTCGTCGTCGATCTGCTGCTCGTCCCAGTCCGGGTGCAGCATCTGCACCTTGGTGCGGGTCGAGGCAGCCTCGGCGGCCTGGAGCAGCTGGAGCGTCCGCGCCATCGACTCGGGGTCCTGCGTGGCGGCGTCGGGCCACTCGACGTCGGGCTCTTCGGCGGTGATGCCCGATCCGAACTGCGTGGCGTCGACGAGCTGGAGCGTCTCCAGGATCTCGGCCAGCTCGGGCCGCCAGTACTCCTGCTTGCGGCCCCGCGTGGTCTCGCTCTTACGGTCCCTGCTGTTGACCTCGGTCGCAGTGGCCGCAGTCGCCGAGTCCATGCCGAACGATTGGAGGCTGTACCCGGCGTCGGACACGATCCGGGCCAGCAGCTCGGTCGCGGTGCGCGAATGCTCCTCCACACGGATCGCGAACTGCACGACCTCCAGCTGCACGGGCCCACCGGGCTGCGGCAGCATGTTGAGGGTCTCGTAGACCTCGCGGTCGGCTTCCCAGCGCGCGCCGCGGCCGGGCCCGTTGCTGTCGAGGTAGTTCTCCGGGACGACGGCGCGGCCCTTGCCGAGCCGGATGTCGCGCATCCAGCTGGACCACACCTCGTCGAGCTGGTCCATGGGTCCCTCGATCCCGGCGTAGTCGCTGCGGCCGAGGTAGGCGGCGGCCGGGTTCGCACGCCACAGCCGGTTCGGGCGCATGTTCGGCACGTAGACCGCGGTGAGCCTGTCCACACCGGTCGGGACGATGTCGCCGGGCAGCATCTGCTCGTCGACGAGGTCGGCGGTTGCCGGGTGGTCCTCCAGCGCCATGCGGGTGCCGAGGGTGTCGGGGCTGCCCTTGTAGAGGCCGTGGGCGATGGCGCCGGGCTCGTGGCGCTCCAGGTGGCGCCAGACCACGTCGGCGTCCTGGTCGACGATGCGCCAGAAGGTGACCGCGCCCAAGCTGTCGTAGCACCACTCGGGCACCGCGGCGTCGGCGTGCACGGCGGAGATCCATGGCCCGTCGGGGCGCTGCACCTTGTCCCAGCAGACTCGCAGGTACACCCCACCGAGCGCGGCCTGCACCTCGGCGGCCTCCAGCAGGGCCGTCTTCAGGCGGCGGGTCAGCTTGTCCAGGCGGGCCTGCGTCTTCTCCGCCTCGACGGTGATGGTGGGTGGCTCGGAGAACAGCAGGTTGGCGCTCGTGGCGGCGATGTCCCCGGCGATGGGGATGTGCAGCTTCGAGCGCTGCTCGCCCTGCGGCGTGCGGCGGCCCCACCACATCCGCGAGAAGAACCCGGCCATGCCGCCGCGCGGGTAGCCGCCCTGCTGGGAGGCGAAGAACCCGGTGTTGCCGGGGTCGGTGCCGATCTGTCCGCCGTAGACAGAGGACAGCTGGTCGGGGTCGCCGCTGTACCAAGCCGACCAGGTGCCCACGCGGGCCTGTACGGGCTGAAGCTGGCGGGGCGGCCACGGCGTCTTGCCTCCGATGGGGAGCGGCACGGTGCGCCTCCTCTCGTTCGACATCGGCCAGGCCGAGGTTGATCACTCCTCGGCCTGGCCGAGCGATCCCGGATTCGGTAGGCGGCCGGGCCCTTCCTTGGGGGAGCTCAGAAGTTGGTGGGCTGGGCGACCGCGCGCACCAGGGCCATGAGCCCGGTCTGCATGTCGGTGGCGGCGATCGAGGCCCAGCGCTGGTCGACGCCGTCGGTGGCGCGGACCTTGTCGACGAGTTGGCCGAGCTGCTCGCCCTGGGCCTTGATCTCGTTGATGAGGTCCACCTCGGCCTGCGTGAGGTCGCGGTAGCCGCGCACCGGCGGGGTGTTCGGGTGGATGTTGATCAGCGGTTCGGGCGACTCGGTGCCGGGCGTCGCCGGGTCGGCCTGGTCCACGGTCGGCGGGTCCATGTCGGTGGGCTCGACGGTGCCGGGCGCATCGGGCTGCTCGGTCATGCTGCTGCCTCCAGGAGGTGCGGGCGCCACAGCGCCTCGGTGGTCTTCAGGACGTACCGGCCAGCGTCGAGGCTGTGGTCGGCGTCCTTAATCGGCCGGTCTTCGCCCTTGGCCGCGGCCTTGTCGTCCCAGGAGTAGCCGCCAACCTCCTCGATCCACCCGGCGCATGAGCGATGCACGAGCAGGAGCCCGGCGGCCAGCAGCGACGAGATAAGGCGGATGCCGTCGAGCACGCTGTTGTCAGCCAGCGTGGGGGACAGGCCGTCGCGGTAGAGCTGGGCAACGAACGAGGCGGCCGAGGGGTCAACGACTGTCCACTCGGGATGCACGCCGAGGACGCTCGGTGCGCCGGGGTGGGGGATGCGGGCGAGCCAGCCGCGGAGCCGCTCGGAGTACTCGTGATCGGTGAGGGACCGGCGCGCGGCCTTCGAGTCGTAGCGCCACTCGTTGGTCAGGTACAGGCGGCCGTCTGCGCCGAGGCCGAGCACGAGCCCGGCGAACGGGTTCACCGTGCCGTAGTCGACGCCCAACCCGATCCACCGGTCGATGCGCGGCAGGATGTCGACGACGTGCCGGTCGGGGTCCCACATGTCGTAGATCGCGCCCTGCGCGAGGACCCACTCGCCGAGGACGAAGCGCCGGTAGAACAGGCCGACGTACTCGCGCTTGAGGGCGTCCACGTAGGACGCGGAGAGCGTGGGGTTGTCGGCGAGCTGGAACGTGAACCGGTGAAGGTCCAACGCGCCGGGGTCGGCGGACTCGACGATGCGGCCGTCGCGGGTGAGGTGCAGGCTGGCCCGGTCGAGGTAGTCCTTCTTGAACCAGTGGTTTGGGCCCTCAGGGTTGGTCGTCCCGAACCCCTGGGCGCCGTCGGTGCTGAGCCGGGTGCCGAGCATCGAGAAGAACGACTGCGGGTAGGTGGTGACCTCGTCGCAGTAGGCCCCGGAGAGCGTGAGGCCCTTGATCTTGTCGGAGGCCAGCTCATTGTTGGCACCGACGGTGTAGATGGTGCGGCCGAAGAGGTCGAGCTCGCCGGCGCCCTCGCGGTAGCGGCAGCGGCGCTTGCCAACCATCTCCTGGATCGGGTCGATGACGTTGCGCTTCAGGGTGCGTTCGGTCTTGCCGACCATGAGCAGGTTGCCGCTCGGTCCCGTTCGGACGTAGCGCAGCCAGTTGAGAATGCTGCACACGGTCTTCGAGGACCGGACCGCTCCCTCCCAGATGTTCCAGCGGGCGGTGGCCAGGCGAAGGCTTTCGCGCTGCTTGCCGACGAGCGGGGTGACGGCCATCGTGCCCCCGTTCAGTCTCCGATCATGTCGCGGAGCCACTGGTCGACGGCGGCCAAGCCGTGGGTGTCGGCGTCGTGGGCCTCAATGCGCATCACCTTGTCGAGGGCGACGCCGGTGGCCTGGAGGATCTTCAGCTGGGCGGCGAAGTCGGGGCGCTCGTGCCATTCTTCGCTGTAGACGTTGTCGCGTCCGCCGAAGGAGTAGACCCGGCAGGGCTGCCACAGCTGCTCGCGGATGCGTTCGGCGTCACCGAGGAGGTTCAGGGCGAGCGCGGCGCGGCGGCTCTTCGCGTCGGCGACCTTGGCCTCGGTGGCGGCACGGGTCTTGGACCGGTCGAAGGTGAGGCCCAGTTCCTTCGCCAGCTTCGAGACGGTGGAGGCCGAGCGGCCGATGGCGCGGCCGATCTCGTTCCGGGTGAGCCCCTGCGCGTGCAGCTCGCGGACACGCTGCCGATCCTGCTCGGTGAGGGGCGGGTTGCCGTTGGGCACGGTGACCACCTCCTCGCGCGCGACCGGTAGCGCGACCGGGCGCGGTGGTGGTCGCGGTCTGTGCAGGTAACGCGCTTGCAGAGCCGAGCGAAGTTCAGCCCATGAGTGTGCGAGTGAAGAAGCCAGTTGGCGGTGACGCCACATTCGAACAAGGTGCCTCGATCAAGGTGGAGGAAGGGCACCTGCATGTCATGGGTGAGTCTGACGGCTACGGCGGCGATGTCGTTGCGATCTACGCACCCAGCCAATGGAAGTCGGCGTCGGTCGGCGCAGACGAGAAGTAACGCCGAAGCCCCAGCCGACTTGCGCCTGGCTGGGGCTTCTGGCAGTCCTGTTCCCGCTGCACGCGAGGTTAACACCCGTGATCGTGTCCATCAAGGACGCTGGTCAGCGGGGCAGTTGGCGTCGGTCAGCGCGCTCGGAGTAGGCGCGACGCGGTCGACGGGTCGCGGGCGGGCTCGCCTCGGTCTCGTGGGGTCGGTAACCGGGCAGTTGAGCCATGCCGAACGCGCGGGCGCCGCTGTCGCGGTGGTTCCGCGCGAGGCCCCCGTCGGCCATCACGGTGACGGGCTCTCCGGCGACGAGCGCGGCCATGACGGCGGCGACCTCGGCGTGGTCCTGGCCCATGAGCCTGATCTGGACGGCCATCGTCATTCCTCGCCGCAGTAGCAGCCGTCGCAGTTGGTACAGACTCCGCAGCCGCCGCATGTCTCGCGGCGGAGGTGGCCGCAAGCGGGGTTGAACTGGCCGGACCGGTGCTCTTGATAGCGGCCTTGTGGGCAGGGGTAGAGCCCTGACGCCTTGCAGTCGTCGCCGTCGGGGTCGGTGCAGCCGCGGGGGCAGTTGTTGAGGGGCCGCTCGGTGGTGGTCATGGTGGTCATTCTCCCGTGGATGCGTTGGTGTGGAGCGGTTTCCGCGCGATGTCGCTCGACTGGTCGAGGAGTCGCCGCACGTCGCCGACCCGGTACCTGAAGCTCCGCTCGCCCTTGCGCGGCCGGTGCTGGACGATCTGCCCGCGCCGGGCCCACATGCCGATGCGGGCGAGGGTCAGCTCGACACCGGCGTACGCGGCGAAGGCGCGGGCCACCTCGGTCGCGGTGCCGAGCTGGTCGTCGAGCGCACCGAGCAGCACCTCGCGCCGGTGGCCGACGTGGTGCACGGCGCCGCACTCGCGGCAGGTGACGGTAGGCCGGTCCTCGTCAACGTAGAGGTCGGCGCCGCAGCGCACGCGGGCGTTGGCGGCCTCGATCCACTCGGAACAGATGCCGACGTAGCGCCGGTCGGGCCTGCGGTCGATGACGTGGCGCACCTGCTCGATGTGCTCGCGGACCTCCTGCCAGAGGTCGTCAACGGCGGGGTGCGCGCGAACCTCGGTCTCGTGCTGGAGCAGCCAGGCTGCGAGCGCGGGGATGGTGTCCCGCACCCGCAGCGGCAGCGCGTTGTCCTCGCACAGCACGCGGACCCACCCGCCGAGGCACTGTCGCAGGTCGCGGGCCAGGTCGGCGGCTCGCTCGTCGAACCCAAGTCCGCGGCTGGCGCTGCGCACGACGATGCCGATCGGACTCCCGCCGGAGCGGCCGAGCCCGGCAAGGGTGATGTCGAGGTCGGCGGCAAGGGAGTCGACCAGCTCGACGAGGTCGTGCTCCAGGTCGCTCCAGCAGGCCCCACAGATTCGACCGGCAACGAGGACGGGGCGGGCGTCGACGACGCAGAGGGCGTAGCGGGTCATCCGGCCACCCCGCAGTCATTGCAGGTGAAGCCTGCGGGCGGCATGCCCTTGCAGCGCTCACAGCTGGTCGGGTCGACCAGGAGTGTGATGGGCACGCCGAAGGCGCGGGCGAACCAGACGGCCTGGTCGATGGTGACCCTGTGCCGGGGCTTGGTTTCGATCTGGGCGATGGAGTGGCCAGTGACGCAGCCTCCCAGGCCCAAGATCACTGAGGCGAGGTGTTGGACGGTCCAGCCTCGCTGTCTGCGGAATCGGCGGATGTTGGCGGCGGTTGCTCGGCTGATGTCGATGTTCATGGGGTCACCTCGGGTTCCTTCAGGCTGATCCGGCAGCCGGGTGTCTCGTCGACCTCGGCGAGCCGCTTGGTGAGGACCAGGCCGACGACCTGTGAGTCGTCCTGCCAGGTGCCCGCCGAGGTGAGCGCGTCGAGGACGGCGCGGGCGAGTTTGTCGAGGTCGGGGCGCTTTACTGCGCGCGGGGTGCGGCGCTTCGGTGTGCTGGTGGGGCGGGGGAGGACGAACTCCAGGGCGGCAAACACCGGTGTGCCGCTGGGGAATCCGGTGTGGCCGGTGGTGGCCATGGTGGCGAGGACGGTGCCGCGGATGTCGTCGCGCCAGGTGCCGACGGTCTTGGAGGACTCGACGAGGATGCCGCGGCCGACGTGGCGCTTGGAGCCCTGAGGGGCGGGGCGGCCGGGCACGAAGACGTCGAGGCGCTGTGCGGCTCTCAGGGCTTCGCCGCCGTCCGGCGGGGTGTCGTTGGTCATGATCGGTCCGTTCTCGCGTCCTGGTGGCGTTCAGCCGTCAGAACGGGGGCGTGTGGTTGGTGATGTCGATGACTCGGGCGCCGAGGTTGGTGGCGAGTAGGAACAGGGCGTTCTCGTCGTCGCCGTCGGCGGTGGCCGTCTCACCGGTGAGCCGGTCGAGCAGCTGGGCGACGTGGGCCACGCGGGTGGTGTCGATGTGGCTGGGGTCGGGTGGCCAGGGTTGGCAACGGTGGTCGGCCAGCACGGTGGGACGGCCGGTTGTGGTGTCGCCGCGGATGCGGTGTTGGTCGCGGTGGGCGAGGTAGCCGGCGACGAGCCCGTAGGTCTGGCGGCTGGCGAGGCGGGCGTGCAGTTCGCCCAGCGGCGTGAGTGGGGTGGGGTCGACGCGGTGGGGGAGTCCGTCGTCGATGCCTCGCAGTAGCAGGCGGTGACAGGCGGCGCAGTTGCCGAGGGTGGGGCGGCGGTTGATGAAGTGGCTCATTGCCGCACCTGCTCAAGATCACGTGATGACGCAAGTGACGCATGTTCCGGTTCGGCTCCTTTGGGCGCGTGTACGCGCTCGCGCGAGGAGGGATAGCAAGGGCTTGCGTCACATCCGTCACAGACATATTTCGGCGTGACGGATCGGTTCAAGATCACTCCGTGTCCCGTTTGGACCGTGACGGAGTGATCTTGAAATGACGCGTCACATCCGTCATTCCGGTGATGACGCGTCAAAGGCGATGCGTCACAGCGCGGTCCGGTCGTCGGGGTCACTGGAAGTCCAGCCGCTCGAAGCGCTGTGACGCGTTGTCGACCTCATCCGGGTCAGCGAACAAGGTGATTCCGGTGTAGAACCGCGTGCTCCCGGACCGGTCGTCACCAACCCCATGTTGGCTACGCAGCGTGGTGCCCAACTTCCTGGCGGACACCGGGGTGAGGCTCTCCGCGTGGCACCAGCGTTCGTAGGCGTCGCGGAGCTTGCCGACCCGGATTTTCACGTTCTCCCCACCGCCGAGGTGGCATTGGTCCTCGATGAACCGGCCGACCGTGTCCTGTTCGTGCGCGTACTCGGCGGTGGCGTCCCGCACGCTCTGCGGCTCCCGCAGGCCCCCGGTGCTGTACTCGGCGGCGCCCCGCACGACCCAGGCCAGCACGGCGGCGGCGTGCTCGGTGGCCAGGATTCCCTGGAGGTCCTCGACACGGCGGTGCTCGGGCACGGTGTTGACGAACGGCACGATCCGCAGTCGCCGCCAGAAGGAGTGCCCGCCGCCGTTGACGGTGGGCTGGTGGTTGCCCATCAGCCAGAGCTTGTGCGTGGGCTGGAACGTGAAGTGGTCCATGCGCATGAACCGCGCCGCCAACGTGTCGCCGCCGGTGAGCTGCTTGACCTTGGCCTCGTCGAACCGGTCGCCCTCGTTGATCTCGGAGCAGACGACCATGCGGGCCCCGGCGAGGCGGGCGATCTCGGTCTCGTGGCCGCTGTAGTTCTTGGCCATCAGGAAGCCGCTGGGCGCGGTGGTGGCGTAGTCGCCGAGGACGGCGCGCAGGGTCTCCAGGAACACGCCCTTGCCGTTGGCGCCGGGGCCGAACGCGAACGGCAGCACGTGTTCGCGGACCACGCCGGTCACGGAGTAGCCGACGAGGCGCCGGAGGTAGGCGGGCAGCTCGTCGTGGCCGTCGAAGGTGTCGCCGAGGAAGTTCAGCCACCTCGCCGGATCGGCGTCGGGGTCGGGTGCGGTTGCGGTGATCCGGGTGTGCAGGCGGGCCGGGTCCGCGGGCAACAGGTCACCGGTGCGGAGGTCGACGATCCCGGACGGGGTGTTCAGCTCGAACGGGTGGGCGTCCAGGTCGGACAGTGCGACGACGATGCGGGGGTCGGTCTGGGCCTGCGTGAGCGCGGCGGTGGTGCCGATCGCGGACAGGGCGCGCTGCTTGTGACGGGCCTCAGGTTTGGTGTCGTCGGGCAGCTGGCGGGCCAGCGTCTTGAGGTGCTCGCGGACAACGCCGCCACCGGAGGGGCACCATTCCCAGCGGGCGCCGGTCCAGTGCAGCCAGCGTCCGCGTTCGGGCACGTAGCGGATGTGCCGGCCGAAGTGGTCGACCAGACCGAGGGCGAGGGCGTCGTCGGAGTGCGCGAGGGTCGTGGCCGCGGCCTGCTCGGTCTGCTCGGGCTCGGTGACGACCACGGTGGACCCGCTGACGATGGTGGGCAGCACGGTGAGCACCGGGCGTGTGGGCTCGGGAAGCGGGGTGCCGAAGCCCTTGCGGCGCAATGTCGAGGCGGCGGCCGAGAAGTCGCCGCCGTGCTCCAGCAGCGCGTAGACGCGCCATTTCGACATGGCCTCCTCGGCGGGCAGCTCGGTGCTGGTGGACCAGACGTAGAGGTAGTCGCCCTGGTCGCCCCCGGTCACCGCGGAGATGCCGAAGGACTTGCCGGGGCGTGTCCAGTAGGTGCGGTCGCCGTGCTGGCGTGCTGGGGTCCAGCCGTGGTCGCCGAGGAGTTCGGCCCAGGTGGCGCGTTCGTTGTAGTCGTCGCCGGGGCTGCGCTCCCCGGGGCGCCGGTCGCGGTCGAGGGGAACCGGGTCGGGGATCGGCGGCGGGGGCGGCATCTCGTCGAGTTGGCGGGCGGCCAGGTGCAGCGCGTCGCGCTCGGCCGGGGTGATGGTGACGATGCTGGTCGGGCTGCCGGACACGGTGGTCCAGGGGCGGCCGGTGGGATGCACGGGCCCGCCACTGGGAGCGACGACCACGAAGCCGCCTTCGCCGCGGGTCTCGGCGAGCACGTCGACGCGCGGGCGACCGGTGGCCAGGTCGGGTTCGCCGGGGCGGCGGGCCAGCTTGGTGTTGCCGTCGACGCCGCCCTCGACGCGGTAGAGGACGTGGATGCCGCCGCCGGGAGTGGTCTCGCAGTACCCGGCGGCGATGCGGGCGAACAGGTCGGGGTGGCCGTCGGCGGCCAGCTGCGCGGCGAGTTGCTCGAGGAGCGCGGTCGCGCGGCCCTCGAGTTCGAACATCTCCAGGTGGCCGGAGATGGCGCCGGTGATGACACCGATGCCGGGGTGACCGGCCTGGAACCAGGTGGCGATGGTGTCGCGGTCGGCGCGTTGGGTCTGGTAGGTCTTCCACAGCCCGTCGGGGGCCTTGGTGCCGTCGAGGGCGACCCGCACGACGGCGCATCCGGCGTCGTGCCAGGCGAGTGCGGCGGCGAGCATCTCGCTGGGGGTCGTGTGGTGCACGGTGTGGCCTCCGGTGATGCTGGTGCTGGGGCGGGGGAGGCCGCCCGGCGCCGGGGAAGGGGCGCCGGGCGGCTGGGATCACGCCTTGGGCGGGGTCTGCCCTCCGGCGATCTGCGCGAGCAGGGCCTGCACGGCGGGGTCGGTGACGTCGATGGCGCCGGTGTTGCTGGCGGGCGGCTGTGGTGCGGCCACTGGCGCGGCGGCGGGCTGCTGCGCGACCGGGGCCGGTGCCTGCTGCACGGGTGCGGCCTGCGGCGTCTGCTGCTGGAACTGGGCGGCTTGCGTGGCGCGCTGCTGCCGCTCGGTGTCGAACCGGGTCGGGTTCGACGTGGCCCACTGCTGTGCGGCGGCCAGCTCGGCGCCCTCCAGCGGGCGCACGCTGATGTAGGGGTTGCCGCCCTTCGCCGAGGGCGTCCACACCAGCTTGATCGGGACTGCCTGTCCGAGGTAGGGGGCGAGGTTGTCGACGACGGCGCCGTTCATCCACAGGACGTCGATGTAGACCTTGTTCTCGGCGATGACAGCGACGTCGAGCTGCACGCCCTCGCCGCCCTCGGGCTTGAACTTGGTGATGATGCCGGTGCGGTGCTCGCGCACCAGTACGACGAGGGGCTTGTCGACGGTCTCCTTGGCCTGGAGGCTGTCGCCCTGCGCGGTGTGCTCGCGTTCGGTGAAGGTTCCGAGCTGCATGTTCAGGTTTCCGTTTCTCGTTGCTGTTACTTGGCCAGGTGGCCGGGGCAGCCGCGGCCGGTGTCGGTGCCGGGCTTGAACCACGGGCAGTAGGTGCATCCGTGGGACGGGGTGGCCGGCAGGTGCCGGTAGTTCGCGGGGTTGCGCTCGACGTCGAGGGTGTCGACGAGCGCGAGGACCTGGTCGTGCCGGTCGAGGGCGGCCTGCGCGATGGCGGGGTCGAACGGCTCGGACCACACGTGCAGACCGGACAGGAGGCCGCCGCGCGGGTAGAACGCGAGGGCGACCTCGCGGACCGGCAGGCCGAGGTTGGCGTAGCCGACGCCGTAGAGGTGGGCCTGCGCGCGGTAGTGCGGCGGTGGGCCCTGGAGCCGGTACTCGCGCATCTTCGTGGTGCCGACGACCTTGTGGTCGATGACGGTCATGGTGTCGGCGTCGAACAGGTCGCAGGACCCGGTGAGGCCGGGGCGGACCTCGACGCGGCGCTCGACGAGGTACCGGATGCGGCCGAGCCGGGTGTTGGCGGCCTCGAAGGCGTCGGCGAGCCAGGCGTGCACGGCGGTGCCGATGATCGCGGCCCACGGGTCGGAGTCGGCGTTGGTGCGCGTCTCGTCCATGAGCCGGTAGGCGAGCTTGCGTGCGCACGGTTCGCCGATCTCGGACGGGCCGAGGGCCACCTGCACCGAGCGGGGCGCGTGCCGGTCGGTGTCGATGACGACCTGGCGGAGCCCGGCGGCGAGTGGGTGGTCGCCGGGCTCAGGGGCGGCGGCGAAGGTGGCCAACTGCATCAGGCATCGCCCGCAAATTCGAAGGGCGGCAGCGCGCTGGCGACGCGCCGCCACTCCTCGGCGTCTTGGACCGTCGGTGTGTTGTCGCCAGCCGTGGTCATCAGCGCCGTCGCGGCGGCGAGCGCGAGCGTGGCGTGAACTTTCGCTGCCTGCTCACAGTCGGAGGCAAGAGTCGTGTTCTCCGTGTCAGCTGCCATGCGCAGCAGCTTCTCGGCCTCGCGGTAGTGCTCCGGTCCGGTAGCCATCAGGCACCGTCCACGAGGGTGAACCGGCGCGACGTGGTGGGCACCGTGAACTGCTCGACGATGTCGGGGTGCTCGGCCTTCAGCTTCTTCGAGTCCAGGCGCGTCCCGTTGACGACGGTGTACCGGGCGACCGGCTCGCCGTCGACGGTGCCGACCTCGTTGTCGCCCAGCGCGTCGGTGATGTGCTTCCGGGCTCGGTCGGCGATCTCCGTCCACCGCTTCGCGTTCGCGGTCGCCTCACGGTAGGCGGCCACCCAGGGCGCGGCGCCGTCGATCGCGGCCCGCGGCTTCTGCTCGGTGCTCATGCTGCTGTGTCCTTCCTGGACGGTGATGCGGTTGCGGCCAGCACCGCGGCGGTCCGGGTGTCGACGCCGAGGCCGCGTAGCCGCTGGTATTCGGTGGGGTTGCTGCGCCACGCCAGCAGCTCGGCGGGGGTGGCGTCGTCGTCGCACATCGCGGCCAGCACCACCACGAGCGCTCGGGTTGCGGCGAGCGAGTCGCCGAGGAGCTGCTCGGCCTCGCCGAGAGCGGCCTCGATGCCGGTGGCGTCGTTGTCGTGCGCGGCGCCGACCAAGCGCCCGGCGAGCGGGAGGAGCGCGTCCGTGCTGGGGTCGCCGGTCGGCGACGGAGCCGCGGTCACCGGTCACCTCGCGGCAGTTCCTCGCGGCGCAGGCGCGCGGTGTCCTCGGTGATGCGGGTCAGCTCGCCGTGCTCGACCACCAGGTCGATCAGCTCGCGCTCGTGCTCGCCCTCCCATCCGTCGTGCTCCGGCTCGTCGAGGTCGAGGAAGTGCCTTACCAGCAGGGCGAAGGCGATCCCGCCGAGGATGGCGGCGAGGGTGATCCAGGGCAGCAGGTCGGGGTCAGCCACGGTCGGTCACCTCCAGCGCGGTGCGTGCCTTGGTGAGCGCTGCGTCGAAGGTGCTGGTGTCGCAGGTGTTTTCGGTGACCACCTCGTCGGCGGGGGTGATGTCGCCGTACTCGTCGTAGAACTCGGCCTCGCGGCCGCCGCTGTCCCAGACGCAGCGGCAGCGCGGGCAGGTCCAGCTGTCCCCGTCCAGCTCGACTTCCTCCGAGCAGCGCGGGCAGATCGGGTTCTGCCACTCCAGCTCGCCGGGCGGTTCGGTGTGCCCGGCGGCGTGGCGGCGGCGCATCGAGCAGTGGCATAACCACAAGACGGATCCGTGACGGTCGGTCTTGCCGTACTCGCACTTGGCGTCGTGCTCGCCGCGCTCGACCTCGGCGGCGTGGGCCTGACGGCAGCGCTCCGCGTAGTCCTCAAGCGCCATGGCGACCGCCTTGCGGGTCGAACTGGTCGGCAACAACGATCATTCGCGCGGGGTCGAGGCCAACACTGTCGGCGGCGGTGGTGCGCAGGAACGCGGCGATGGCGATGCCGCTGAGGTGCTGCGCGTCGGCGATGTGGCGCTGCCACATGCGGTCACTGCCGGTTGCGGACGCGGCCAGGCGGCGGGCGATACGCTCGACGGCGGGGTGCACGGTGCCGCTGATGTTCCGCAGCACTGCCTGCTCACCGGCGTACCACTGGATGGCGTCAGCCATGGCTTCGCGGTGCGCGGCCGGGTCGGTGCCGTGGGCGAACGTGATGGCCTCGCGGAGGTCGCGGGGGAGCCGCAGCCAGCCCGCGCGGCACGCGAACACCTGGTTGCGGACCATGCTGCCGCATCCGCATGGGCACAGGTGGGTGCTAGGCATCGGCCTGTCCCTTCAGCTGAGCGACGCGGATCTCGATGGCGTCGAGCACCTCGCCCGTGAGCGCCTCGGCCAGCAGCGCAGGCACGTCCACGCCGGGTTCCAGCAGGGCGGCCACGGTGGTGATTGGCAGGTTCGCCGTCGTCACCTTCCCGGTGAGGATCTTGCGGGCGCGCTGGTAGCGGGCGTTCGCGTCGGAGCAGGCGAGGCACGCGCGGGTGCGGCTCTTCAGGTGCTGGCGGTAGCCGCCGTTGGTGCCGTGCACCACCTGGATGTTCTGATCGGACTGTGTGTCAGCCACGGGTCTTCACTCCTCTCTGCTTGGTGGTGCAGGTGCGGCGGAGCCGCTTGGGGAGCCCGGCGGAGCAGTCCGGCCACGAGCAGTCGGCCGTGGTGCCCACCGGGCACGGGCAGTTGGGCGAGTCAGGCACCGGTACCGCCCTTCTTCAGGTCGCGGACGGCGTAGGTCACGAGGACGGCGACGCAGACGATGAGCCAGCCCCACAGCACGACCACGCCCACGCTGGGCCCGTAGTCGGCGGACGCGGCCAGCGACAGCAGCACGCCAGCGACGGCGAGGCCGAGTCCACCGAGGACACCGAGCGCGTAGCGCAGGACCAGGTCGGCGCCGCGGCCGAGACGGGAGAGGACGTCAGGCATCGAGCACATCTCCTTCCGTGCGTCCATCTCGGAGAGCGACTGCGACGGCGGCAGTGACCGGGTTCGCCCCGATCTGCTGCTCGGCCCACTCCTCGACCTCGGTGGGAGCGGCGGCCAGCAGGGCGCCGAGCACCTGGACTGGGACGAGCACATGCTTGGTCTTGCCGGAGCGGGCTCGCCACAGCGCGATGTAGGTGGCGGCGGCCTTCTTGCACGGCCTGCACGGGGTCTCGCCCCTCTTGTAGTGCCGCTGGTATGCGCCGTAGGAACCACATGGCGCGGGTTGCCGCCGCACCTTGGCAGGCGTGGGCTGGCGTACTGCTGGCCCGTAGAGGCCGAGACGCTCAGTCACGGTCATCACCAGCAGCTCGTTCCCGGGCCTCGGCCTCGCGCAGCTTGCGCTGCGCGTCCTCGGCCAGCTCTGCGAGCATGTCCCGGTCTCGCTGCTGCGCCTGGCGCGCGTCCTGCTGCCGGGTCAACGTGTCCTCCTGCTCGGTGTCGGCGTATGGGTTGGTGTTGCGGATGTCGCTGGGGTCGACGAGCCGGGACGGCGCCATGCCGATGATGAGCACGCGCACCAGCGACGTCCCGTAGACCTGCTCCAGGCGGATGGCCGGACGCCAGCGTTCGTGCAGCCACACCCAGCACTTCGTGTTGGCGTTCACCGGGCACCGCCAGCGGGCGGAGTCGGCTCGGTGAAGCGGAGCACCGGCAGGTTGGCGTTCCATCGCATCTCAGTGCCACCAACGGGGCACACCGTGTGCACGGGACGATCGGCAGCGAACAGGGACCGCCACACGGCGGTGCCGCACAGGCATCCGTCGACGTGGTCAACGTCCTCGTCGATCAGTCCGGTGTAGACGGTGCTGATCATCGGGCCCCACCGATCTGCTGATGGTTGCTGCCGATCCGTGTGCTGCCGATGTCGGCGCGCTGCCCAGCCCTATACCCGGCGGCCATGCCGCCTCCGGTCGACGAGCGGCGCCTGCCGGTCTTCACCTTCGGGTAGGCGGCTCGGATGACCTGCTCGACGATGGCCGACCGGTCCGCGAGTACCAGCTCGACCGACCGCCCAACGGTTTCGCTGGTGGCGGCAGAACCGCGCTCATGCTCGGCGTCGGTCGCGGCGCGCTGCTCGGCCAGCCGGATGCGCCTGCCGACAGCGGAAGCGAACCCAACGAGCCAGGTTCGGCGGAACGGTGCGGTCTGCTCGTAGTAGGGAACTTCGGCGCGCAGCACGTCACGGGTGGCCTGGAGCAGCAATGAGGTGTACAGCAGTTCGACGCGCTCCAGGTCCGAGGTGAACCCGAACACCGTCGCGTGGTTGACGACTCGCCCGAAGGACGTGGTGATCACCTTGCAGCGCAACGCGTACGCCACCGAGGCGAGCAGGTCGGCCTTCTCGTGGGTGTACGGCTGCGCGAACCCGAACCGGCGCTGGCCGACCTCGTCGCGGGCTGGTGCGCGGTCGGCGAGCAGGGCTTGGTCAATGCCGTACTTGGCCATCAGCACGGTCGCGCGCTCGGTGAACGCCTCGGCCTCCATCTGGGAGGTGTTGGGGTGCTCGGCCTGCGCGAGCAGTGCGCGAACGCGGTCGAGCAGCTTGTCGTCGCTCATCGGCCAACCTCCGGTTCGATGTCGTTACCGCGCTCGATCAGGTCGATCAGCAGGCGCTCGCGGGCGTCCTGGTCGTCGTCGCCCTGCTCGCGGGCGATCCGGGCATACGCCTCGGCGTCCGTCTCCTTGCGGCCCATCAGGCGTCTCCGTCCGGGTCGGTCGTCGGCCAGTCGTAGAGGTGGGAGTCGATGGCCTGCCGGAGGCCCTCGATCCGCTGCGTCTGGTCCGGGTCGCTGCTGGCGTCGGGCTGGTGACTCTTGCCCGCCTGCTCAGGGGTTCGTAGGGTGTGCTTGCCCATGGGAGGTGATGTCTCCTGTGGTCACTGCGGGTCGCTCGTTGGCGCGGGCGGCCCGCTTCTGTGTGCGGGGGATTGATCAGGCGGTCTGCTGCTGGTCGAGGTAGGCCTCGATGTCGGCCCAGCGCCAGCGCAGGTGACCGCCGATCTTCTTGGCGAGGGCGCCGATGTCGACTCGGCGGTGCCGCTGGTTGTAGAGCGTGGCGACCGGGATCTGGAGGTAGGCGGCCACTTCGGCGATCGTGGCCAGCGGCCGGGTGTCGCGAGGAGCAGCCTTGGGGGCGGCCATCACGCGCTCTTCAGCGTGGCGTCGAGCAGGTCGTCGACGGCGCCGCCGAGGGCTTCGGCGAGCGCCTTGAGCAGCGGTGCTGAGGGCTTGTGCGTGCCCGCTTCTAGGCGGCAGAGGTGCTGTGCGGTGACCGAGTGGCCAACCTCCCTGCATCTCATGACCAGGGCGGGCCTCGTCAATCCCCGGCGCTCGCGCATCTCGCGGAGTCGGCTCCCGCTGAACGGGAGGCTGAGGTGTGATCGGGGCATGCGTGGACATTAGGTCGCGCGGCAACGCATGGCAACACATTACGACACATGTGTATGAACTACTTCGCAGAGCAACCCGCGTGCTACGCTCTGCGTCGTAAATGTGCGAACACGTTCACTCATGAGCACGGGGAGCCCTGGTGGACCTGGCACGTGAACGACTGGCGCTGGCGATGAACGACCGCAGGCTGGAGCTGGGCCTGTACTGGACCGACGTGGCCAAGCGCGCCGGCATGACGGCGCAGAACCTGCTGCGCATCCGCAACGGCGAGATCGGCCTCACCCCACTGTCCAAGCGAGCCATCGATCGCGCGATGAGCTGGGAGCCCGGCCGCGGCGTCGACCACGTGCTCAACGCGATGCGGCCCGTAGCTACGGGCGTGGACGTGCCTGCGTTCGCGGTCGCCCCCGGCGACGGCATCGAGGAGCTACTCGCCACCTGGAAGCAGGTGCGCGACACCCTCGGCGAGGAGCAGGCCGACCGGTTCATCGTGCAGGCCTTGCGTGACCGAGACGCCGTGCGAGAGCGCGACCGCGCAGCGGAGTCGGCCGACGACGGTGGGCGAGAAAGTTAGTCCGATCGGGTACCGCAAGCGGCCGATCAGCCTCAACCCCTTGAGTGGTCCATCACACAGTGCAACGGTGGTCAGACGACGGACCGCTTGGCTGCGGCGGCCCCAGGGGAGTGGGAAAGGGCGGGCCAGTGCTATTCAGACACAAACTGCTGTTGGTGGCGTTCGCGCTTAGTTTCATTGCGGTGCAAGGGATTGTGCTCGGCCTCATGGTCGACCTCGACGACGGCGTGCGGGACCTCTTCGCGTTCGGCAGGGGCCTCACGCTGGTGGCGTGGGTTGCGTTCATCGCGATTGCAGTGAGTGACCGCATCCTCGACCGCGTGCACATGCTCGAACTCATAGGAGAGGCCGGCCGAGGCGAGTAGGCCGCAGCGTGGCCTCGGTACTTCCCCTGCCGAGGCCACGCCACTCGCTCGCGCTCTTCGCGCACACACGACGTCCCGCGGCCACGGGGCTGCGGGTGAGGAGGGGCAGCCGCATGCCAGACGATCTGTGGTACCTGAAGAAGAAGGGCGACGACAAGCCGTTGCCCAGCAAGAGACACGGGCGCGGCTCGCGGTGGCGAGTCCGCTGGACCGACCCCATCACCGGCAAGGACAGGTCCGAGCTGTTCGAGCGCCGGGCCGACGCCGAGCGACACGAGAACAGCATCAAGGCCGACATCAGCCGCGGCCAGTACATCGACCCGCGCGACGGGCAGATCACAGTCGCCGAGTACGCCGAGGAGTGGCGGAAGTCGTTGCTCCAGCGCAAGAACACGGCGGCGAACGTCGAACGGTTTCTCCGCCTGCACATAGTCCCTGTACTGGGACATCTGCCGCTCGCGGGTGTGCGGGCCTCGCACATCCGAAGCTGGGTCCTCGACAGGTCGGCCGTTCTCGCGCCCAACTCGCTTCACAGGGTGTATAGCGGCGTGCTTGCGGCGCTGTTCAAGTCCGCGCTCGTCGACCGCCGCATCGGTTTCTCGCCATGCCTTGGGATTCGCCTGCCGGAACTCGTCGATCCGCAGTACACCATCGCCACTGCCGAACAGGTGCACGCGCTGTCGGAGGCGCTGCCCAAGAGGTTCGGCGCAGTCCCGATCTTCGCTGCTGGATGTGGATGGCGTGCGGGCGAGATTATGGGCCTGGAGCCCGAGGGGCTGAACTTCCTGCGTCGTGAGGCGTACGTTCGTCAACAGCTCCTGAATGTACCCAAGGCGCCGCTGCGGATCGCGCGACCGAAAACGCGCACGAGTGTTCGTACCAATGAAATGGCCGACCTGGTGCGGTTGACAATGGCGCGGCACCTGGAGCGATTCCCGCCGACGACAGTGGAGATCGAGGACGAGACCGACGATCCGCGCAGGCCGGTTCAGCGCAAGGCCAAGCTGATTTTCACGCTGGAGAACGGCAAGCCGATCAGCAGTGCTGCCTGGTCGCTGATCTGGGCCCCCGCGGTCAAGGCTGTCGGCCTGCCCGCCGGATACGGGCTGCGTGACCTGCGCCATTTCTACGCCACGGTCCTGATCTACGGCGGGGCATCGGTCAAGACGGTGCAGAAAGCCCTCGGGCACACCAAGCCGTCGACGACGCTCGACGTCTACACCGGGTACTGGCCGGAGGCCGCCGCACAGAACCGGGTTCTGGTGCAGGACGCACTGACGGTTGCCTCGGCAGATGGCGCCACTCTGGCGAGCGGCCAAGATCAACAGTAGGTTGTGCCCGAACTGTGCCGCCAAGATCAGATAGCAGCTCGTCCCCAGGTCAGCGACATACACCCGAATGAATTTAGCGTTTCTGGTAGTAATGCAAGGGTGACCGATGTGTCCGCGTTGGCTGGGGAGCTGCTCGGGCTGCTGTTCACCGAGCAGCCGGTGCAGGCGACCCTGATCGGGGTGCACGAGCACGACGAGCGGCTGCCGGAGCTGGACGAGTCGGCCAGACAGCTGATGCGCGAGCGGGCGGGCCAGCTCGCCGACCGGGCGCGGGACCTGCTGGCGAGTGGGCTGCCCGAGCAGGACCGGATCACCGCGGCGCTGGTGGTGCAGCAGGCCGAGGCGCTGGTCTCCCGCATCGAGTTCCCGCTGATCGACCACGTGGTGGCCTCGCCGCTGTCGGCCTGCGCGCTGAAACTGCTCCTGGTGCTGCCGTTGATCCGGCCCGCCGACGAGCCCCAGCAGCGTGCCTACCTGGCCCGGCTCGCGGCCCTGCCCGAGGCCCTGGGCGCGCTGGCGGATCGGCAGCGGCAAGCCCTCGCGCGGGGGCACGCCCCGGTGGCGAGCCTGGTGCGCTCCGCGATCCGAGCGATCGACCGGTACCTGGACGACCCCGGCAACGACCCGCTGCGCAGGCCGGAGTTGGCGGATCACCTGGTGCCCCAACGGGAACAGTTGCTGACCGTGGCCGTGCGCCCGGCCTACGCCCGCTACCGGGAGCTGCTCGCCACCCAGCTGCTCGGCCACGCCCGGCCCGACGCCCGCCCCGGCCTGTGCTGGCTGCCGGGCGGGAAAGCCGCGTACGCCAGGCTGATCCGCGACCACACCACCACGGAGCTGACCGCCGACCAGTTGCACCGAACGGGCCTGGACCTGATCGAGCGCCTGGACGAGGAGTACCGGGAGATCGGCGGCCGGGCGTTCGGCCTGGACACCGCGGCGGCGGTCCGCGAACGGCTGCTCACCGACCCGGGCCTGCGCTGGCGCGACGAGGCGCAGATCCTCGCCGTGGCCAGGGACGCCGTGGCTCGCGCGCACCGGGCGGCACCCGGCTGGTTCGGGCGGCTACCGGAGCATGAGTGCCTGGTCGAGCCGGTGCCGGCGGAGCTGGCCGCCGACCTGCCCGCGGCTTACTACACGATCCCCTCCGTGGACGGCGCGCGGCTGGGCACCTACTTCGCCAACACCTCCACCCCCGACGAGCGTGAGCGGTACACCGCGGAGGCCACGGCCTTCCACGAAGCCGTGCCGGGGCACCACTTCCAGTTCGCCACCACGGTCGGCCGAGGGGACCTGCCGCTGCTGCGCCGGTTCGCCGCGATCGGCGCCAACGTGGAGGGCTGGGGCCTGTACGCCGAACGGCTCGCCGAGGAGATGGGCCTGTACTCCGACGACGTGGCACGGCTGGGCATGCTGGCGATGGACTCGCTGCGCGCGGCCCGGCTGGTGGTGGACACCGGGCTGCACGCGCTGGGCTGGAGCCGCGAGCAGGCGCTGGACTACCTGCGGGAGAACACCGCGCAGACCGAGGTCGACGTGGTGAACGAGGTGGACCGGTACATCGAGAACCCGGGGCAGGCGCTGGGCTACATGGTGGGGCGGCTGGAGATCCAGCGGCTGCGCGGGCTGGCCGAGCGCACCTGGGGCGCCGACTTCGACCTGCGCGCGTTCCACGACCTGGTGCTCGGCGCGGGCATCGTGCCGCTGGACCTGTTGGCGGAGTTGGTGCGGGAGTGGCGCCCGCGGGCCTGAGCGGATATGTTCAGCTTGCTGAACAATTTCCGGGAGGCCGGTGTGCGCTGTTGCGTGGTGGGTGGGGGACCGGGCGGCATGGTGCTGACGCACCTGTTGGCCAGGGCGGGGGTCGAGGTGACCCTGCTGGAGGCGCACCAGGACTTCGACCGGGAGTTCCGGGGCGACTCGCTGCACCCGGCGACCCTGGAGCTGATGGACACCCTGGGCCTGGCCGAGGACCTGTTGGCGTTGGAGCACTTCAAGGCCAGCCACTTCCGCTTCCACACTCCGCGCGGCAGCTTCACCACCACCGACTACAACCGGCTGGACACCAAGTTTCCCTACGTGGCGCTGATGCCGCAGGCCCGGTTCCTGGACTTCCTCGCCGAGCGCACCCGCGACCTGCCCGGGGCGCGGATCATCACCGGTGCCAAGGTCGTGGAGTTGCTGCGGGACGGCGAGCGGATCACCGGCGTGCGCTACGGCGACCAGGAGTCGCGCGCCGACCTGGTGATCGCCTCGGACGGGCGGTTCTCGCGAATGCGCAGGCTCGCCGACCTGCCCGTGACCTCACTGGGCGCCAGCAGCGACCTGCTCTGGTTCCTGCTGCCGCGCCGACCCGAGACCGATCCGCCCGAGGCCGACGTGGACCTGTACTTCGGCAGCGACCACTACGTCGGGCTGCTGGGGCGGCCCACGCAGTGGCAGATCGGCTACACGCTGCCCAAGGGCGGGTACGCCGCCGCGCGGCAGGCCGGGGTCGAGCCGATCCGGCGGTTCCTGCGCGAGCACGTGAGCTGGCTGGCCGACCGCGCCGACCTGCTCACCGACTTCGCGCAGACCACCCTGCTGTCCGTGGAGATCGCCCGCGCCCCGCGCTGGCACCGGCCGGGTCTGCTCATGATCGGTGATGCCGCACATGTGATCTCACCCGTGGGCGGCAACGGCATCCTGATGGCGATCCAGGACGCCGTCGTCGCCGCCAACGAGCTGATCCCGTTGCTGCGCAAGGGCTTGCCCCTACCGGAGGAGGCGCTGGCCCGGGTGCAGCGGCTGCGTGAGCCCGCGATCGTCCAGGTCCAGGACCAGCAGGTCCGGGTCGAACGCCGGATCGCCGCCAACATCGCGGCCGGTCGCCCGCTCGCCCCCGGCGGGGTCTTCCGCCTGCTGGCGAGCCTGCCCGCCTTCCGCCGCCGCGCCGCCCTGGCCAACGCCTACGGCCCCGGCCGCCCCAGCCTGGACCCGGCGCTGATCACGAGCTGAGCCGGCCGATGCGGAACTCGTAGTCCAGTAGCCGGGATCCGTCCGGCTGGGGCGTGAACTCCACGACCAGCGCGTCCTTCACGCCGAACACCGTGTCCGAGTCGAGGTACTCGCCGCCGCGCACGAACAACTGGGTCACCAGCCTGCGGTGTCCCGGCGCGGAGATCATGAAGTGCACGTGCGGGGCGCGGTACGGGTGGCGGCCCACCTCGGCCAGCAGGCCGCCGACGGGGCCGTCGGCCGGGATCGGGTACGCCGAGGGCAGGATCGACCGGAAGTGCAGGCGGCCCAACGGGTCGGTGTGGAACCGGGCACGCAGCACCGGTCCGTCCAGCTCGGGAAGCTGCACGTCGTAGAAACCGTCCTCATTGGACTGCCACACGTCGACGACCGCGCCCGGCACCGGCTCGCCCGCCTCGTCGGTGACCCGCGCGCGCACGACCAGCGGCGTGCCGGGCAACCCGTCGGAGATGTCGGCCCCGTGCTCGGCGGCGGGCGGACCGTCCACATAGAACGGTCCCAGTACGGCGGAGGGCGTCGTGTCGGGCGTGCGGGAATTGGTGAGCAGGTCGACCACGCTGGACAGGCCGAGCACGTCGGAGAGCAGCACGAACTCCTGGCGCTTGTCGTCGGTGATGTGCCCGGTGTCGGTGAGGAACTCGATCGCGCGGGTCCACTCCCGCTCGGTCAGGTCGTTGCGCACGGCGTAGGAGTGCAGGTGCCGCACCAGGTCGGTGATCAGCTGGTGGGTGCGCGGGTCCTCGGTGCCCGCGAAGCTGGCGAGCACCTGACGGGTCAGCGCGCTCACCGCCTCGCCGGGGCGCTGTCCGCGCCACGCCCGGTGCAGGAACTCGTCCTGCGGTTCGGGCATGCCCAGTTCGCGCAGCGAGGTCGGTCCGCCCAACTCCGAGATCAGGTCGTACAGCGCGCCGGGTGCGTCCGTGACGCCCATGGCCCGCGCTACTGTGTCGGTGGAACCGTGTGCTGCCAACGAATGCGGCAGCAACACCGTGTGCGTCTCGGAGTGTGGGAGCCGGTACCGGCCGCCGAGTTCGTGGCAGAGCTTGTGGTGCCGCCCCGTGCTGACCGAGGCCAGGCAGTTGCCCGCGAGCCAGGCCGCTTCGAGCAGTTCGGCGCGGGAATCCACGGTGGACAGATCGCGCAGCGCGCGCGGGATCGTGCCGATCACGTGCAGTGCCATGGCATCGGTCATCGGTGAGGCCTGCGGCGAGTAGAGCGCCTCGATGGCGTGCGCGAGGGCGTTCACGGCGCTGGTGACCGTGGTGGCCACCGGCAGCGAGCGGGTCAGCTCCACGTCGTAGACCACCGTGCCGGGCAGCACCTCGGGCAACCGCCGGGTGGTCTTGACCCCGTCCCGCGTCTCGCCGAGCACGGGGGTGACCTCCGACCCGGCGTAGGTCGTGGGGACCACGATCTGCGGCGCCGCGGTGTGCGCGGCCAGCGCCTTGGACAGCCCCGTGGTCGAGCCCCCGCCGATGGCCACGATGCTGTCCGCGCCGTGCTCGCGGAACACCGCCAGCGCCTGCTCAGTGACCTCGACCGGGGTGTGCATGGTCGCGCCGCCGAACCGGGCCGCCGCGGGCACGCCGCAGTCGGCCCACCGGTCGCTGGCCAGCAGCAGTGGGCGTGTGCTGCCCAGCCTGGCCAGTTCCTCGGGGACCTGGGCGAGGGTGCCCGCGCCGAACACGATGCGGGCCGGTGAGCCGGACCAGGCGAAGCTGCGCATGATCCGAGCTAACCGCTGCCCGCCCGCCGGGGCCATCCCGATCCGTGACCGCACCCATTCAGGAAGTTGTGGTGTCCTGGGTCACTGCTAAAGTTCGCGAATGTGTCCACCCGCCCCGAACTGGTCGCGCTGCGCTCGTTCCTGAGCGTGTACCGGACCGGGGGCGTGTCCAGGGCCGCGGAGGCCCTGCACCTGTCCCAGCCCGCGGTGTCGCACCACCTGCGGGCGATCGAGTCCGTGGTCGGGCGGCCGCTGTTCCACCGGGCGGGCCGCGGCATCGCACCCACCGAGGCGGGCCACAAGCTGGCCGCGGAGATCGCCGAGCACGTGGACGCGCTGGAGGGCGCGCTGGACACCCTGCGCAGCGCGGCCGAGTGCGCGACCGGCCCGGTGTTCCTCGGCGCCCCGGCCGACCTGCTGGCCGGGCACCTGATCGAACGGCTCGCCCCGCTGCTGGCCACCGGGCTCACTGTGCGCTGCCGGGTGGGCCTGTCCCCGGACCTGCTGGCCGGGCTGCTCGCCGACGAGCTGGACGTGGCCCTGCTGACCAAGATCGAGGGCGTGTCCAGCCGCGGCCTGTACCTGGTGCACTCGCACGACGAGGAGTTCGTGCTGATCGGCCGGGCCGGTGAGGCGCCGTACGAGCCGGGGGAGCGGCCGTTCGTCGGCTACTCCGAGGACATGCCGATGGCCCGTCGCTACTTCCGGGACTGCTGGGGCACCGCCCCGCCCAAGCCGGTGTTCACCGTCGCCGACATGCGGGCCGTGGTCGTCGCCGTGCAGGCGGGCGCGGGTCTGTCGGTGGTGCCGCGCTACCTTGCCCAGCCCGCCATCGACGCCGGCTCGGTGCGGGTCCTGCACACCCCGCGCGAGCCCGTGCTCAACCCGCTCCACCTGGCCGCCCGGCGCGGCCGTGAGCACCTACCCCGCATCCGCGCCGTGTTCGCCGCCGTCACCCAGTAGCGCCAGCAACGCCCGCTTGGCCTGCCGGGCGGGCTCGGCCGAACCGGTCACCGCCGCCATCGTGATCGCGCCCTCGGCGAGCAGCAGGGCGTGGTCGGCCAGCTCCGGGGTTGGCGCGATGCCCACCAGGTACTCGCGGAACGCCAGCTTGTGCGCCCGCGCCGTCTCGGCCACCGGCGGGCAGCTCGCGCCCAGCTCGCCGAAGGAGTTGACGAACGCGCAGCCGCGGAAGTCCGGCTCGCTGAACCAGTCGTGCAGCCAGTCGAACACCGCGAGCAGCGGTTCGGGCCGGGCGTCCGCGTACTGCGCCACCGAGCGGCGCCACCGCTCGTCGCGGCGCAGCAGGTACGCCTCCACCAACGCGTCCTTGGACGGGAACAACTGGTAGAGGCGCTTGAGCGAGGCCCCGGAGGCGGCGCGGACCTGGTCCATGCCCACCTGCTGCACGCCGCGTCCGTAGAACAGCGGCTCGACCGCTTCGAGCACCGCTTCTGGGGTCAGCACCGACACCTCCGGGCGCGTGAGAACTCACGTTCTCAACCACCGTAGCTCAGCGGAAGAAAGCGCTCATACCCGGTACGTCGCTGAGGTAGGTGTCGATCCCGGCGATCTTGTCCCCGCGCACGGTCAGCACCGTGGCCAGGTGCTCGTCCAGCACCCGGCCGTCCGGCTTGGTGGCGGTGTTGTGCAGGGACAGCGCCACGCCGTCCTGTCCGACCAGCACGTGCAGCAGTTCGGTCCGCACCCCGTTGCCGCGGATCGCCATGGCCCGCGCGACAACCGCGTCGGCGCCCTCGATCCGGTCGGAGATCGTGCCCTCGCCGGGCATGCTCCACCACGCGTCCTCGGTGAACAGCTCGCGCAGCGCTGCCGCATCATCGGTGGTGAAGGCGTGCAGGAACCGGTGCGCGAGGGTGGCGTCGGCGGTGGGCATGGTGACTCCTGACCGTTCGATAGTTCGAATGTACGTGAACTGTAGCCCATCGGCTAGGCTGGGGGCGTGGTAGCACTCGTCCACCCGGCCCGGGAGCAGTTGCGCATCGAGGACGTCCTGGAGGCGCTGGCCAACCCGATCCGGCTGCGCATCGTGCACCGGCTGGCCGCCGGTGAGGAGCTGACCTGCGGCACGACCCTGCCCGAGGTGTCCAAGTCCACCGCCAGCCACCACTGGCGCGTGCTGCGCGAGGGCGGGGTGCTGTTCCAGCGCAGGGTCGGGCGCACCGTGCTGATGTCCCTGCGCCGCGAGGACCTCGACGCGCGCTTCCCCGGGCTGCTCGCCAGCGTGCTGGCCGCCGTGGACAGCGACTGACACCTGCGCTTGGATTGCCCGATGACCGAGCCCAATCCGCTGGCGACCTGGCCCACCGGCAGGCTGCTGTCGGTCGCCGCCCGACTCACCGAGCGCTCCTGGGAACAGGTCCTTGCCGGGATGGGGCTGACCCACGCCGGTCTGATCGCACTGCACGTGCTCACCGAGGGGCCGCTGACCCAGCGCGGGCTCGCGCGGCGCTGCCGCGTAACCGACCAGACGATCAGCCGCACCGTGGACCGGCTCGTCACCGCCGGGCACGCCGAGCGCACCGTGGACGAGGTGGACCGCCGCAAGGTCCTCGTGTCGATCACCCCGGCCGGTGCCGCCGTGCACGCCCGCGCCACCCGTGCCGAGCGCGAGGACCCCGTGCTGCTCGGCGCGGTCGAGGACTACGAGGGCCTGCGCCGCCAACTCGTCCAGCTCATCGCCGCGATCGGCCTGGACGAGGACTGAGCGGTCGACGTCGGAACGTGCCATGAAAGTGCCTTTCACTGCGTTCAACGCAGTGAAAGGCACTTTCATGGCACTGACCGGGTGGATCAGCCGCTGACGGCCCGGATCCCGGTGACCAGCCAACTGGTGCTGGGCTGGCGCTCGTTCGCGGTCATGTTCAGCACGCGACAGGTACCGCCGGGCGGGCAACTGGTCATCATGTTGCCCTCACGGGTGTTCTGGTAGCTGCGCGCGGTGAAGTCCATGGCCACGAACACATTCGGCGCCCCGACCGGCAGGGTGAGCAGTTCGCCGGTGAAGTTCTCCCCGGACCAGACGCACACCTGGTGCTTGGTGCCCAGTTCACAGCGGCGCCCGCTCCAGTTGTGCAGCAACTGCTTGACCGGGTCGGCGGAGTCGCCGCCCGCGAACTGGGCGACCTCGCCCTTGCCCAGGACCAGCGCGTGGTCGTCGCCGGGATCGGTGTTGGAGGTGACCAGCGCGTTCTGCCGTGAGGCGCTGCGGTAGCTGTGCACCTCCACCGAGGAGGGCAGGGTCACCTTGCTCGCCCCGACGGGCAGGCGGTAGAGCTGCCCGGTGAAGTTCGGGCCGGTCCACACGCACAGCTCGTCGCTGCTGCCCAGGTGGCACTCGCAGGGGGCGGCCACCGCGGGCAGCGGCAGTGCGATCAGCAGGGCGAACGCCGCCAGCAGTCGCTTCACGACCCGTACTCGGTGATCTTCTTGGCGATCCACGCCTTGATCTGCTCGTTGGACATCATGGTGCCGTTGTCCCGGGCAGCGCCACGGTCGTGGCCCATCTCCGCGCCGTTCTTGTGCGCGATCAGCGTGGGGATGTACTTGATGCTGTACCCGTTGGTGAAGCTGCGGTTCTGGTCCACGTCCACCTCGGCCAGGATCCACTTGCCGCCGTTGGACCTGGCCTGCTGCTCCAGCCAGGGCTTGAGCTGGCGGCAGCCGGGACACCAGGTGGCGCCGAAGTCCATGATCACCAGCTTGGTCTTGGACATGTCCAGGACCTGCTGCTGGTTGCTGGGGGTGAGCGTGACGATCGAGTCGTCCTTGATCTGGGCGGCACTCGCGGTGGGCGCGGCCATCGCCAGTGCCGCAGCCACGGCGACGAGGGCGCCGAGGACCTTGCTGATCCCGAACATGCAGGGGCTCCTCTCGGGCGGTACCGGCAGGGTTGCCGATACCGCCTACAGGGCACCAGAAGCCGTGTTCCGGTCAGCACCTGCGATCGGCGCGGACTTTTTCAGCGGCGGGTTCAGGACGGGCGCGCGATGGCGGACTGGGTGAGCTGGCTGCCGTCGGCGGCGAACAGCACGCAGAAGGACTCCCGGGCCGGGCCCTCGGAGGAGTCCTCCGACTTCTTGCGGTTCCACGCGTCGGCCGAGGGCACCAGCGCGCGGAAGCGCAGCTTCGTGTCCCGGTCCTGGAAGCTGATCTTGTCCGAGGCGAACACCAGGGCGCAACTGCCCTCGGCGTCGCGGGAAACCGCGTCCTGCCCCGGGTAGCTGCCCTTGTAGCTGGTGTCCAGCGTGCTGGGGTTGGCGAACACCTCGATGTCGTGCGGCTCGGTGCAGGCGGTGCCGGTGGTGTACGAGCGGCTGGTGGCCATCGCCCCGCTCGCGCAGCTACCGGTGTTCAGCTTGAACTGGGGAATCTGCCCGCCGTCCCCGTAGGTCCAGGTCTGTTGCAGCGCGGGCGAGGCGACACTGGTCGCGGTGCCGCCGAGCTTGCCGGTCAGCCAGCCCCCGCCGAAGGCCGCGGCGGCCACCAGCACGGCGACCCCGGCCAGCACCGCCACGCGCCTGACCCGTGAGCCGGTGCTCGGCTCGGGCGTGATCGGGGTGGTCGCCGGTACCGCGAGGTTGGGCTGCGACTGCCCGTTGTGCGGCCCGGCGGCGGCCAGGTCCATCAGGTGCGCCGCCTGCTGGGCGGTCAGCCGGGCCTGCGGCGAGCTGATCAGCATGCCCATGATCGCCGAGGCGAGCGGGCCCTGGCAGCGGGTCAGGTAGGGCACCTCGGTCATCACCGCGTGCAGGGTGGTCGCCGTGGTGGACCGCTCGAAGGCCGACCGGCCCTCCACCGCGTAGTACAGGGTCGCGCCCAGGGCCCACAGGTCGGTGGCCGGTGTGGCGCTGCCCAGCTGGATGCGCTCCGGTGCGAGGTAACCCGGTGAACCGACCACGGCCCCGGTGGAGGTCAGCCGGGGGTCGTCGTCGATGCGCGCGATGCCGAAGTCGGTCAGCTTGGCCCGCCCCGAGGCGGAGACCATCACGTTGCTGGGCTTGACGTCGCGGTGCACGATGCCCGCCGCGTGCGCGCACATCAGCGCGGAGAGCACCTGCTTGCCCATCGCCGCGGCAGCCGCCGGGTGCATCGGCCCGTTCTGCCGCACCAGCTCGGTCAGCGTGGGCGCCTCGATCAGTTCCATCACCAGGTAGGTGGTGTTCGCGTCGGAGACCACGTCGAACACGGTGACCACGGCCGGGTCGTTGAGCCGCCCGGCGCTGCGCGCCTCACGCAGCACGCGCTCCTCCAGGACCGCGCGCTCCTCACCGTGTACCCCGTCGGGCAGCCTCAGCTCCTTGAGCGCCACGTGCCTGCCGATCACGGTGTCCTCGGCGCGCCACACGACGCCCATGCCGCCCCTGCCGATCTCGGTGAGCAGGGCGTAGCGGCCGGCCACCAGTCGTGTGGTCCCAGGCGTGGTCACGTGCGACATCCTCCAACGAACTTTGCCCAGCCGAATTCGGCTCGGACGGTACAGAATGGGTCTTCGCGGGTGGCACCGCGTGGTGCCATTGCGCCCTTTGGGGCAGTCCCGCCCGCGCGCTGGGAGTCTCGTCGTCAGGGGAGGCGATGATCGTGCACCCATCCGTTCCGTTGTCCACCTGTGTCCTGACCGTGTTGCTCGCGCAACCGGTGCTGGCGGCCCCGGTCCAGCTCACCACCCCGTGGACCACCCAGGTCGACCAGAACAACCCGTTGCCCGAGTACCCGCGCCCGCAACTGGTGCGCCAGGACTGGCTCAGCCTCAACGGCCGCTGGCAGTTCGCCCCCGCCACCCAGGGCCAGGCCCCGCCGATCGGCACCTCCCTGCCCGACGCCGTGACCGTGCCCTACCCGGTGGAGTCGCTGCTGTCCGGCCACCGGCGGCACGAGGACCGGATGTGGTACCGGCGGCTGTTCACCGTGCCCGCCAACTGGTCCGGGCAACACGTATGGCTGAACTTCGGCGCCGTGGACTGGGACAGCACCGTCTGGGTGAACGGCACCCAGGTCGGTACGCACCGGGGCGGCTACGACTCGTTCCGGTTCGACATCAGCCCGGCCCTGCACGCGGGTGAGAACGAACTCGTGGTCGGGGTGCACGACCCGGTGGACGCGGGCGACGGGCCGATCGGCAAGCAGCGGCTCAACCCGGACCAGTTCTACAAGTACACCGCGGCCTCGGGCATCTGGCAGACCGTCTGGCTGGAGCCGACCCCGGCCCAGTCGGTCGCCGGGCTGGACCTGGTGCCCGACGTGCCCGCGGGCGTGCTGCGCGTGACGGTGCGCACCGACCAGACCGGTGGCGTACCGGTGCGGGTCTCCTCGGCCGCCAGCGGCACCTCGGTGAGCGGGGCGGCGTTCCAGCAACTGCTGCTGCCGATACCCAACGCACGCCTGTGGTCCCCGGAGGACCCGTACCTGTACGACCTCACCGTCACGGCCGGTTCCGACACCGTCACCAGCTACTTCGGCATGCGCGGCATCGGCGTCCAGCGGGTCGCGGGCGCGCCCAGACCCGTCCTCAATGGACGGTTCACCTTCCAGGTGGGCGCGCTGGACCAGGGCTACTGGCCGGACGGGATCTACACGGCGCCCACCGACGAGGCGCTGCGCTACGACCTGGAGCAGCAGAAGCAGCTCGGCTTCACCATGGTGCGCAAGCACATGAAGGTGGAACCGCAGCGCTGGTACTACTGGGCCGACAAGCTGGGGCTGCTGGTGTGGCAGGACATGCCCGCCATGGACGAGGAGAAGCCGCCGTCGAGCACCGCGCGGGCGCAGTTCGAGACCGAGCTGCACGCGATGGTCGACCAGCACCGCAACTCGCCCTCGATCATCGCGTGGGTGAACCAGAACGAGGGCTGGGGCCAGTTCGACCAGGCCCGGCTGGCCACCGCCGTCAAGTCCTGGGACCCCAGCCGCCTGGTGGACAACATGAGCGGGATCAACTGCTGCGGCTCGGTGGACGGCGGCAACGGGGACCTCGCCGACGTGCACGTCTACGTCGGCCCCGGCTCGCCCGGCCACGGCGGTCGCGCCGGTGTGCTGGGGGAGTTCGGTGGGCTCGGGCTCGTCGTGCCCGGCCATGTCTGGGACCCCGCGCGGACCGTCAGCTACGAGATGCAGCCCGACGCCGCCGCGCTGACCCGCCGCTACACCGGGCTGATGTCGGACATGATCGGCTGGATGCGCGCCCGCGCGCTGGGGGCCTCGGTGTTCACCCAGGTCACCGACGTGGAGTCCGAGGTCAACGGCCTGCTCACCTACGACCGCCGCGCGGTCAAGGGCGATCCCGCCGCGATCCGCGCCGCCAACCAGCGAGTCCTCGCGGCCTCGCAGTGGCTCAACACCCCGGAGTCCCTCCAGATCGGGCGCCGCGTGTCGCTGCGGGTCACCACCCCGGGCTTCACCGACCGGTACGTGCGGCACCAGTTCGGGCTCGGCGTCACCTCGGTGGTCAACGGGGCGAGCAGCCCGCTGGACAAGCAGGACGCCAGCTTCACCGTGCGGCCCGGGCTGGCCAACCCGGACTGCTACTCGCTCCAGTCGGTGAACTTCCCCGGCGCCTACCTGCGGCACAGCCAGTTCCGGCTGCACCTGGACGACAACAACGGCACCCCGCTGTTCGCCGCCGACGCCACGTTCTGCCTGCTGCCCGGGCTGTCCGGGCACGACGTGAGCCTGCAGTCGGGCAACTTCCCGGACCACCTGCTGCGGCACATCAACGCCGAGGTGTGGATCGCCGGGCTGGGCGGGGGCGGGGCGCAGGACAATCCGGCGCACTACGAGGAGGACACGACCTTCGCGGTGGAGGACGCCTGGTCGGCCAGGTCCTGAAGGGCACCTTCGCGACCTCGGCGAGGCGTGCCATGAAAGTGCCGTTCCTTGCGTTCGACGCAAGGAACGGCACTTTCATGGCCTTTTGAGCGGGGTTGGTCAGCGCGCCAGCTTGTCCAGCCACTCCAGCAGTAGGGCCGTCTCGGCGGGGGTGAGCGCCTCGGGTTGGTCGGCGCGCAGCCGTGCGGCGAGTTGCAGCACGGTCGCCGCCCCGTCGTGCTGCGCCGGGGTCGGGGCCTCGGTGAGCAGCGAGGCGTGCACGGCGTCGCGCACGCGGTGCGACAGCTCGGGGTCGGTGTAGGTCTCGGACTGCGTCACCAGGTTCAGCGCCACCCCGATGTTCGCGGCCATGATCACCTGTGCGGCCGTGTCGGGGTCGACGCGCAGCCTGCCCGCCTCGGCGCAGCGCACGAGTACCTCGCGCAGCAGGCCCATCGCCTCGGCCGCGGCGTTGGGCACCGCGCTGAAGCTGGGGGAGAACATCAGCCGGTACACCGCCGGGTGGGCCCGGGCGAAGGCGACGTGGGTGTCCCAGCCGGTGCGCAGGTCGGTGACCGGGTCGGCGGAGGGCTCCGCGGCGCGCTTGGTCGACAGGTAGCGCTCGAACCCGTAGTCGACCACGGCGCTGAGCAGCCCGTTCTTGTCCCCGAACAGCCGGTACAGCATCGGCGCCCCCACGCCAACGGCCTCGCACACCGCGCGGGTGGCGATGTCCCGGTCGGGCGAGGCGTCCAGCAGGGCCTCGGCCGCCTCCAGCATCTGTGTGCGCACGTCCATGAGCCCATGTTAGCGCAGTTACGACTCTTGGCTAGCGCGGATACGCATCCGGATGTAGCGTCGTTACCAGTTGAACGGAACGGCGATACGAGGAGTGGGTTCCATGACCGGCCAGCAGCGGGTGGCGATCGTGACCGGGGCGTCGGGAGGTATCGGCAGGGCGGTGGCCGAGCGGCTGGCCGCCGACGGCATGAGCGTGCTCGTGCACTACGCGGGCAACCCGGCCCGCGTGGAGGAGACCGTGCGGGCCATCACCGAGGCGGGCGGCACGGCCAGCGCGGCCCGTGCCGACGTGGCCGAGGAGTCGGAGGTCGCCGCCCTGTTCGACCTCGCGGAGCAGCGCTACGGCGGGATCGACGTGGTGGCGCACACCGCGGGCGTCATGCACCTGTCCCCGCTGGCCGAGCTGGACCTGGCGGAGTTCGACCGGCTGCACCGCACCAACGTGCGCGGCACCTTCGTGGTCGACCAGCAGGCGGTGCGCCGGGTCCGCCAGGGCGGGGCGATCATCAACTTCTCCACCTCGGTGGTCAAGATCGCGCTGCCCGGCTACGCGGCCTACGCGGCGACCAAGGGCGCGGTGGACGCGATGACCCTGATCCTGGCCAAGGAGGTGCGGGGCCGCGACATCACCGTGAACGCGGTGGCACCCGGCCCGACGGCGACCCCGTTGTTCCTGGACGGCAAGGACCAGGCCACCGTCGACCACATGGCGTCCATGGCCCCGCTGGAGCGGCTGGGCGTGCCCGAGGACATCGCCGAGGCCGTGTCCTTCCTGGCCGGTCCGGCCCGCTGGATCAACGGCCAGGTCATCTACACCAACGGAGGGATCATCTGATGTCGAGCACCATTGTGATCACCGGCGCGTCCAGCGGCTTCGGCGCCATGACCGCCCGTGCCCTGGCCGATGCCGGGCACGCCGTGTACGCCGGGATGCGCGAGACCACCGGCCGCAACGTCCCCGCCGTGGCCGCGGCCGAGCAGTACTCGGCACAGCACGGGGTTCGGCTGCACGCGGTGGAGATGGACGTGTCCGACCAGGACTCGGTGGACGCGGCGATCAACCGGATCCTGGCCGAGTCCCACCGGCTGGACGTGGTCGTCCACAACGCCGGGCACATGGTGCTGGGTCCGGCCGAGGCGTTCAGCGTGCGGCAGCTCGCCGCCGTGTACGACACCAACGTGCTGTCCACGCAGCGGGTCAACCGCGCGGCCCTGCCGCACCTGCGTGCCCAGCGCGACGGGCTGCTGGTCTGGGTGGGCTCCAGCAGCAGCCGGGGCGGCACCCCGCCCTACCTCGCGCCGTACTTCGCCGCGAAGGCCGCCGAGGACGCGCTGGCCGTCAGCTACGCAGCCGAGCTGGCCCGCTTCGGTATCGACACCACGATAGTCGTGCCGGGGGCCTTTCCCAGCGGTACCAACCACTTCGCGCACTCGGGGCGGCCCGAGCACACGGCGGTTGCCGAGCAGTACGAGCAGCTCTACGCCGACCTGGCGCAGGTGCCCGAACGGCTGGCCGCCATCACCCCGGCCGAGGCCGACCCGGTCGAGGTGGCCCGTGAGATCGTGCGCGTGGTGGACCTGCCCAAGGGGCAGCGGCCGTTCCGGGTGCACGTGGACCCGGCACGGGACGGCGCCGAGCAGGTCTTCGAGCTCGGCGACCGCATCCGCACCGAGTTCTACGAGCGCATCGGGTTCCCCGACCTGCTCTCGCCCCGTTAGTGGCTCGCTTGACCGTGTCTCGCCGGCGACCACCCAGCCGCGCCCGCCGACACGGGCCGTGCCATGAAAGTGCCGTTCAAGACACCGGATGTCCCGAACGGCACATTCAGGACACCGCAGCCTCGGCCCGGACTGGATACCAGGTCAACGATGCGCGACGCCCCGCTAGAAAGTCGTGCAACGGCGCCAGTGCACCAGTTCCTCGACGGCGCCGAACACCTGGACTCGCGGATCGTCCACCCCGATCCGGTTGGTGAGCACCAGTTGCAGGTCCACGGCCCGGCCGCGCACCGCGACATCGGCCTTGCCGTGCGTGTGCTCCCAGCTGATCCCCTCCGGCACGCGGTGCACCAGCCACTCGCCCCCGTCCAGGTCGGTGGCGTGGAAGTGCAGGCTCTGGCCGGTCCCCGGCAACTCCGCCAGCCCCGGTGACATCCGCACGGCGATCAGCGCGGGCAGCAGCTCCAGGAACTCGGTGATGCCGTCGGCGGCCAGCGCCGGGTCCACCTCGTAGCGACCACCGGTGGTGAACGCCGCGTCGGCCCGGTGCACCACCGTGTCGTGCGCGATGCGGCGCAGCCAGTACCCGGCGCCACGGCCGGTCGGGGTCCACACCCGGGCGTGCACCCCGACCTCGGCCACCGCCGAACGCAGCCGCTCGGCCCCGTCCAGCACCCACTGCACGTGCTGTGCGGGGTCCTGTGGCGGCTCGGCCTCGTTCGGCAGCGGCTGCTGGGCCCCGCTGGACACGATGTCGGCTGCCCAGTGGTGCGCGCGGCCCACGTGCGTGATCAGGTCGGCGAGTGTCCACTCAGGACAGGTCGGCACGCGTCGCGCGGTGTCAGCCCCCGCGACGGCCTCGACGAACCTGGCCGCCTCCGCGGGCATCTCGGTCAGGTAGTGCTCGTACCCCAGTTCTGTCACGGGCAGCAGCGTATTACCGGGCCATCACCCGGGACAGCTCCTCGTAGCTCAGCCCCGTCGCCGGTGCCGTGCCCGCCAGCAGCCCGGACATCGCCTGCCGGGCGGCGTCCCAGGCCACGCGGGCAAGGCCCGAACCGGTCGACACCCGGCGCACCCCCGCCGCGGCCAACTCCGCCAGCGAGGGCATGCCGGGCCCCGCGAGCACGTTCAACGGGGCGCCACCGAGTTCGCGCAGCACGCTCGGCAACTCCTGCCACGGAAGACCCGGCGCGAACAGGCACGACGCGCCCGCGTCCCAGTACCGCAGCAGGCGGTCGACCCCCTCGGAGTGGTCCCCGCCGCCCGACCACCAGGTGTCGGTCCGCGCGTTGATCACGATCGGCACCCCGGCGTCCTCGGCCGCCCGCCTGGCCTGCGCGACGCGGTCCGCCGCCTGCTCCGCACCGTGCAGGTCGGTGCTCGGGTGGGCCGTGTCCTCCAGGTTGACCCCGGCCACCCCCACCTCGATCGCCGCCCGCACCGTGCCGTACACGTCCCCGTAGCCGCCCTCCAGGTCGGCCGAAACGGGCAGGTCCACCGCCCGCACGACTGCCCCGACGGCCTCGATCATCGCCTCGGCCCGCACCAGTTGGCCGTCCGCCGCACCCAGTACGGCGGCCACCGCCGCGCTGCTGGTGCCGATCGCCGACACCTCGGGCAGCGCCGCGAGCAGCCGCGCGGAGGGCAGGTCCCACGCGCAGGGCAGCACCAGCAGCCCGCTCTCGTGCATGTGCCGGAACTTGATCACCTTGTCGGACATGGCCCCACCGTAGGCCGTGCACCTGTCGGCCGCCGCCGACACGTGGGCCAGCCCGCCTGAGCCGCAGGTGTCATGAAAGTGCCGTTCACTGCGTTCAACGCAGTGAACGGCACTTTCATGGCATCGCCCGCCCTGGTCTATAGTTTGGACGGGACGGTACCGTTCCGTCCATTTGGAAGTGATCGGAGTCGCCTCATGTCAGGACCACGCCGTACCGCCCGCGACCTCGTCACCGAGGCGCTGCGGCTGCTGCTCGCCAAGGACATGGCCGGGTTCGCCGGGCTGTGGGCCGCCGACGGGATCCTCGAGTTCCCCTTCGCCCCGGCGGACTACCCGCAGCGGCTGGTCGGCCGCGATGCCATCGCCGACTACCTGCGGGACTACCCCGACCACCTGGACGTGCGGGCGATCACCGCCCAGACCGTGCACGACACGACCGACCCCGAGGTCGTCATCGTCGAGTTCGAGGTGGCGGGCGAGGCGGTGCGCACCGGCAGGCCCTACCGGGTGCGCTACATCGCGGTCGTCACGGCACGCGAAGGTTCGATCGTGCACTACCGCGACTACTGGAGCCCGCTGGCCGCCGCGGAGGCGTTGGGCGGGCTGGACGAGCTGACCGCCTCCTTCGCCAGTGGGGAGCCGAACGCGTGAGCGTGTTGGTCACCGGCGGAACCGGCACCACCGGCAGCAGGGTCGCCGCCCAGTTGCGCGAGCGGGCAGCCGCGGTGCGGATCGCCACCAGGACACCGGCGGACGGCGATCCCGGGCAGGTGCGGTTCGACTGGGCCGATCCGGCCACCCACGGCCCGGCACTGGTTGGGGTGCAACAGATCTACCTGGTGGCCCCGATCGGCGAGGCCAACCCGGTGCCACTGGTCGAACCGTTCCTGACCGAGGCGCTGCGGGCGGGCACGCGGCGGGTGGTGCTGCTCAGTTCGTCGGCGATCGGTGAGGGCGATTCCGGACCGGGCGCCCTGCACCGCCTGGTGCGCACGAGCGTGCCGGAGTGGACCGTGCTGCGGCCGTCCTGGTTCATGCAGAACTTCCTGCACGAGCACCTCATCGCCGTGGGCATCCGGGACCGCGGCGAGATCGTCACCGCGACCGGTGCGGGCCGGGTCGCCTTCGTCGACGCCGCCGACATCGCCGCGGTCGCCACCCGGGCGCTGCTGGATCCCTTGCCGCACAACACCGAGCACGTGATCACCGGGCCGGAGGCCCTCAGCTACGCCGATGCCGCCGCGGTGATCGCCGGGGCCACCGGCCGACCCATCCGGCACCGGCCGGTCAGCACCGCCGAGATGGTCGACAGGTTCCTCGCCGCCGGGATCCCGGCGGAGTTCGCCGCCGTGCTGGCCGGTCTCGACGAGGACATCCGGCACGGTGCGGAGGACCGCGTCACCTCGGTGGTCCCCGAGATCACCGGACGCCCCGCCCGGTCGTTCGCCGAGTTCGTCTCGGCGCACCGGGCGGCACTCGGCGGATAGCCCCGCTGTCAGCGCCGGGGGCCGCCACCGTGCTCGCCTCGGTCGTCTCGTGCACGTGGTCGTCGCGGCTCAGCGCGGAACCGCCAGGTGCACGGTCCACCCGCCGTCCGGGTCGGGCCCGGCCCGGAGCGTGCCGCCGAGCAGGGCGACGCGCTCGCGCATGCCGATCAGGCCCATGCCGCTGCCGCTGGCGACCTCGGCGGGCGCCTCGGCGGTGGCGGGCGCGTTGGCGACGGTGAGGGACACCTGGTCCTCGGTGCAGGTGAGGGTCATCGCGCGGGCCGCGCCCGGTGCGTACTTGGCGGCGTTGGTCAGCGCCTCCTGCGCCGCGCGGACCACGGTGTGCGCGGCTTCCACGGTCACCGCCCCGGGTTCCCCGACCACCTGGAATGCGACGGCGTCACCGTTGGCCATCAGGCGCAGGGTTTCGGTCAGGGGCAAGGTGTCCTCGCGCAGCGCGTGCACCGCGCGCCGGGTGTCGCCGATGCTGTTCACGGCCAGTGCCCGCGCCGTGCGGATGGCCTGGACGGCCTCCTCGCCCCGGCCACTGCTGTTGAGGGCGTCGGCCATGTCCAGTTGCAGCGCGATCCCGGACAGGGAGTGCCCGAGCACGTCGTGGATCTCGCGGGCGATCCGGCCGCGTTCCACCAGCGCCGCCTCCCGCGCCTCGGATGCCGCCGCCCGCTGGGCCTGCAGCGCCGCCCGCCGGGCGCTCAGCACGGCGTTCACCTGGTCCCGGCGGGAGATTCCGATGTAGACGGGCAGCCCGACGGTCAGCGTGAGCCACCAGGGCCACTGGCCCGGCGCCGAGGTGACCTGGGTGACGACCCAGGTCGTGGCCGTCGCGGTCAGCGCGCCGAGGACCGCGACCGCGACCGCGGCCCGCCGGGACGCCAACTTGGCACCGGCGGCGGCCGAGGCGAGGAAGGCGAACGCGGCCGAGACCGAGGTCGCGTGGGCGAGCGGGAGCAGGACCGCCGCGCCCACCGCGTAACCGGCCAGGAGACCGGCCCGGTGCCAGGGACGTAGCCGGGGCCACGGGAACAGGGCGCTGATCGAGAGCGCCGAGACGACCGCGAACAGCGACAGTGCCAGGACCGGGGCGATGAGCCGTGCGCCCGGCAGTTCCACCGCGGTCACGATGATCACGGTGACGGTGGCGAAGGGGCGGATCAGCGCGTCGTGGAACCGGTCCGGCCGCGGTTGAGCCGGACTCGGTTCGCGCGAGGTCACGGTCCGGGCTCCTTCGCTCACCGACGGAACTGCTGCTGGGTACCGGTACTCGGGGTGGGCCCGGTGTCCGAACCGTACTCGGCGTGCGGCGTGCCCGCCGGTGCGGTCCGCCCGTTCCTGTTCTGCTGCATGCTGTCCAGCCAGGGGGACAGCTGGTGCGGTGCGCCGTCCTTGCCCTTGGCCCACAGGATGCGGCCTTCGCCGCGCACCGCCTTGGCCAGGACCACGAGGCCCTCCACGAGCATGCCCGCGCCCAGGGTCAGCAGCAGGCTGTTGCCCAGCGCGGCGGCATCCTGCGGGTCGATGGCCCGCAGCACGAAGTTCGCCCCGAACTTGACCGCCAGGTTCGCCACCCACAGCGCCACGGTGACGCCGGTGTACTGGACGAACGCGAGACCGTCCCGTGCCGAGACGCGCACGCTCGCACCCCGCAGGGCCCCGATCACCACACTGATCCCGGCCGTCAGCACCAGGAACAGGATCGACAGCGGGGACTTGAGGTCGGCGGAGACCTGCGACAGGCCGATCGCCCCCAGCACGGCGGGCAGGACCAGCATCCGCTTGGCCTCTGCCGGTTCCCCCATCATCCGGCGGACCAGCACGTAACACACGGCGGCCAGCACCAGAACGATTTGGACGGGACTGCTCATCGCGTTGCCTCCTGGCTGTTCGGACTGCGCATCGCAGTGATCCGAACGCTAGGCACCGGCGGCCGGGAAGTCCTGGGACCAGCGCCGTATTCCCGGGTGGAGAAACGCCTCCACCCGGGACCGCGCGGGCCTCAGGCGCGCAGGGCCTCGAACGCGGACCTGGCCGCCGAGCCGATGGCCAGGTCGATGTCCTGGGCGACGGTGGCCCGGCGGGTGGACCTGGTGAGCGCGGCGATCGCGACCCGGTCGCCGGAGTCGGCCTCGACCACGCCGATCTCGTGGCGCAGGTGCAGGAACGTGCCGGTCTTGCCGCTGACCCGCACCGTGTCGGTGCGCAGGTCGCTGGCGAGCCGGTGGGTGAAGACCTGCAAGGACATCAGACGCCGCAGCTCCGCCGTCGCCGCGGGCTCGCTGATCCGGTCCAGCCAGACGCGGTGCAGCAGGTCGACCAGCGCCGCGGCGCTCGCGGAGTTGGCGTGCGCGGGGTCGAGCGTCTCGATCGTGTGCTGCCCGGAGCGGTCCGACTGGATCGCGAGCTCCAGTGCCAGCCCGAAGTCGTTGCCCGCCACCCCGGCCGCGCACTCGTACATCCGGTGCAGCCGGTGCCTGACGTGGATGTCCGCGCAGCCCCAGGCGCGCAGGCTGCCGGTCAGCCCGTCGATGCCGATCAGGTCGAGCAGCACGTCCGAGCTGGCGTTGTCGCTGACGGTCAGCATCATGTGCACCAGGTCGCCGACCGCCAGCGTCGCCGGGTACCGGAAGGCCGAGACCCCGGTGGAGCCCAGGCTGCTCGTCGCCGGATCGACGGTGATCTGGCGTGCCGGGTCGAGCGCCCCGGACGCCACGCGTTCCAGCACGGCCAGCGCGAGCGGCACCTTCACCACCGAGGCCAGTGGGATGGCAACGTCCACGTCGAACCCGAACTGCTCGCCGGTGTCGAGGTTGCGGGCGAGCAGGTGCCCGCGGACACCGGCCCGTGCCCACTGCTCGGCGATCGACTCCGCGAGCGGCAGCAGGTCGGGTGTGCTGGCGAGGTACGCCGGGTGGGCCGTCATCCGCGCATCGCCAGCCGGGCACGCGCGTCCGTGCCCTCAGGACGTGCGCCCAGCGCGCTGCCCACCGCCGCGCCGAGCAACGGCATCAGCCAACTGGCCGTCCCCGCCGCGCTCGCTTTGCCGGACCGTCCGGGGGCATGGCTGAGTTCGTAGCTCCTGCGGATCGCGGTGTCGGCCAGCGGGGCCCAGGACACCTGGTGCCGCCGTGCGAACTGCTCGGTGCACAGCAGCAGACCGTCACCGGCGAGGGTCTGGGCGAGCGCGGTGGACGCGGCCGAGGTGACGCGGATCCACGCCTCGGGCAGACCGGATCGGGCCGCCGCCTTGCGCAGGTGCTCGGTGAGGTGCGAGACATCGTCCTCGGGGGTGACCAGCAGGGTCGGCCAGGCGGTGCGGTCGGCGCCTCGCCGGGGCCGGAGGCTGTCCAGGTGCACCGGCCGCCCACCGCGGGCAACCTCGCCCGGTGCGGCCGAGGACAGCCCGAGCGGCACGTCGAGGGCGCCCGTGCCCGGTGGGACGCGCACCAGGGCGAAGGTGAGCGAGCCTTCGGCCAGCGCCGTCGCCCGTGCCCCGGCTGGCAGTTCGTGCACGTTGATCGCGATGCCGCGCTCGGCGGCGGTGCGGATGACCCGAGCCAGGGCCGGTGGGTCGCAGTCCGGCGGGACGCCGAGCGTGCGCACCGCGGAGGTCCGCGCGGACTGCGCCACGGCACGCAGCCGCTCCGTCCTGCGCAGCACGTCCTGGGCGTACGGCAACAGCACGGCGCCGAAGTCGGTGACCTCGATCTGGCGGCGGGACCGGTCGAACAGGTCGCCGCCCAGGTGGTCCTCCAGGGTCTTGATGCGGCGGCTCAGCAGCGGCTGCGCGATGGCGAGCTGCTCGGCGGCGCGGGAGAAGCTCAGCTCTTCGGCCGTGGCGACGAAGGTCTCGAGGTGCACGAGCAGGTCCACCACCGACTCATATCAGAAAGGCATGGGTCGTTCAACTTTGTCTCTTGGACATGTGATCAGGTGGGCTGGTTGGCTCGATGGCACAGCGACCCCGACCACTGGAGTGACAGATGCTGTGCACCAAGGCAGGCGCGCCCGTCCCGGCCTTGCGCGGTTCCCGCTGGAAGCGGCTCGGCGTGACCGTGCTGGCGGCCTCGGCGCTGCTGGCCTCGACGGCCTGCGGCACGGGAACGGCCTCGGCGGGCCAGGATCCTCCCCAGAGCAGCGGGACCCCGGCCGCGCCGAGCGGCCTGGAGCGGCAACTGAAGGAGCTGGAAGCCTCCTCCCACAAGCACATCGGCGCGTTCGCACTGGACACCGGTACGGGTAGGACCGTCGGTTACCGGACGGACGAACGCTTCCCGTCCCTGTCGACGTTCAAGGCGGTGGAGGCCGCCGCCATCCTGGACAAGGCACGCCGGTCCGACCCCGGACTGCTGGAGCGGACGCTGCACTGGACCCCGGACAAGGAGGTGCCGCTCGACGGCTCCACGGTCAACGGGCACGGTGCCGCGGGCATGACCGTGTCCGAGCTGGCCTCGGCGGCGGTGACCGCCAGCGACAACACCGCGGCCAACCTCCTGATCGAGCAGATCGGCGGCCCGGCGGGCCTGACCCGGTACTACCGCTCGCTCAACGACCCGGTCTCCCGGCTGGACCACACCGAGCCCGCGCTCAACCTCTGGCAGCCCGGGGAGGAGCAGGACACCACGACCCCCGCGGCCATGGGCCGCGACCTGAACCAGATCAGCCTGGGCAGCGCGCTGACCGCCCAGGACCGCGAGATCCTCAACGGCTGGCTGCGCTCCTCGAAGACCGGGGGCGAGCGCATCCGCGCGGGCCTGCCCAAGGACTGGGTGGTCGGCGACAAGACCGGCACCATCAACGCCTACGCGGGCGCCAACGACATCGCGGTCGCCTGGCCGCCCTCGCACGCCCCGCTGGTGTTCACGGTCTACACCTACGGGCAGCAGGGTTCGACCATCGACAACAAGGTCCTCGCGACCGTCGCCTCCGCGCTCGCGCGCGAACTGGGCGTCACCTCCTGACCGCGGCCTCCCACCGCTGACGCCAACACGTGCCGTCCGGGAGCAATCCCGGACGGCACGCGGGGTGCGGGGGTCAGCCGGCGAGCTTGCCGCCGAGGCTGGCCCACGCGGAGTAGTTGCCCTGGGCGTCGTTCTGCCAGCTGGCGACCACGTCGCCGTTCTTGCCGTGGGCGAACAGGACGCGGGCCCCGGCCGGGCCGGTGGCCGAGACGTTGCCGGTGATGTTGCCGCCCAACGAGGTCCAGGGCGAGTAGTCGCCGAGCGCGGTGTTCTGCCAGCTCGTCACGACGTCGCCGCCGGTGCCCCGGGCGTACAGGATCCGCGCGCCGGGGTCGCCGAGCACGGTGACGTCACTGGTGATGTTGCCGCCCAAGGAGGTCCAGGGGGAGTAGTTGCCCTGGGCGTCGTTCTGCCAGCTGGCGACCACGTCCCCGTTGGTGCCTCGGGCGTAGAGCACGCGGGCGCCCGGGTCGCCGACGACCGTGACGTTGCCGGTGATCGAGCCGCCGAGGCTGGTCCAGGGGGTGTAGTCGCCGAGGTCGCCGGTCTGCCAGCTGGTGACGACATCGCCGCCTGCGCCACGGGCGTAGAGCACCCGTGAGCCCGCGTCGCCGACGACCGTCACCTCACTGGTGATGTTGCCGCCCAAGGAGGTCCAGGGCGAGTAGTCGCCGAGCGCGGTGTTCTGCCAGCTGGCGACCACGTCCCCGCCGGTGCCGCGAGCGAACAGGACGCGGCCACCGGGCGGGCCGGTGACGGTGATGTCACCGGTGATGTGCCCGCCGAGGGAGGTCCAGGGGGAGTAGTCGCCGAGTGCGGTGTTCTGCCAGCTGGTGACGACGTCCCCGTTGGCCCCGCGGGCGAACAGGATCCGCGAGCCGGGGTCGCCGACGACGGTGACGTCGCTGGTGATCGAGCCGCCGAGGCTGGTCCAGGGGGTGTAGTCGCCGAGGTTGCCGGTCTGCCAGCTGGAGATGACGTCCCCGCCGGTGCCCCGGGCGAACAGGACACGTGAGCCACCCTCGCCCGCGACGGCCACCGGCACGTGCACGGTGGACGTGCCCGCGGCAGTGCCCTGGGCGAGGACCGCGTTGACGATGGTCTGCGCGTCCTCGGCGTTGGGCTGGTAGCGGTCGGGGTAGGCGGAGCGCTCCACGCCTTGGGCGACCTCGCCGACGGGCTTGGTCTGCCAGGTGTTGTTGGGGTAGGTGCGGGACATGGTGCTGAGGAACCAGCGGACTTCGTAGTTCACGTCGGTGCGCTGCGCGAAGGTCCCCTTGTCGGCGAGCATCTGGAACAGGCCGACGCTGGTGGCGTCGCCCCCGTTGAGGTTGAGGATGCTGGTCTCCACGATGGTCGCGGCGACCTCGATCACGGCGGCGTGGCTGTTGTACCCGGCGTTGAGCGTGTTGGTCACGATCGCTCTGGCGCAGGAGGCCTGTTCGGCGGACAGGCCGCCGGACATCTTGGCGTGCAGCCTGCCGCGCAACGAGTTGGCCAGCGCGCCGTCCTGGGCGGTCGGGCCACCAGCGTGGCACGCGGTGTAGCCGATGTCGGCCAGGGCACGCTGGTGCTGGGCGTAGGCGCTGTCCTGGCTGGCTGCGCTGGGTGCGGCGGCGGCGACCCCGTTCAGGCCCACCACCCCGGCCAGGGCCAGACCGGCTGCCACGGCACCACGGAACTTGGCATTTCCTTGCGTAGACACAGTTGTCCCCTCTGTGGAATTCGGAATTGCTTGCTGTGGAGCGGATCAGCCCGCGAGCTTGCCGCCGAGGCTGGTCCAGGGCGTGTAGTCGCCGAGCGCGCCGGTCTGCCAGCTGGCGACGGCATCGCCGTTGACCCCGCGGGCGTAGAGGATGCGAGAGCCCGCGTCGCCGACCACGGTCACGTCGCCGGTGATGTTGCCGCCCAAGGAGGTCCAGGGCGAGTAGTCGCCGAGCGCGGTGTTCTGCCAGCTGGCGACGACGTCGCCGTTCTTGCCGCGGGCGAACATCACGCGGGCTCCGGCCGGGCCGGTGACGGTGACGTTGCCGGTGATCGAGCCGCCGAGCGAGGTCCAGGGCGTGTAGTCGCCGAGGTTGCCGGTCTGCCAGCTCGTGACGACGTCGCCGCCTGCGCCCCGGGCGTAGAGAGTGCGGGAACCGCCCTCGCCGACCACGGTCACGTCACTGGTGATGTTGCCGCCCAAGGAGGTCCACGCGGAGTAGTTGCCCTGGGCATCGTTCTGCCAGCTGGCGACGACGTCGCCGTTCTTGCTGCGGGCGAACATCACGCGGGCTCCGGCCGGGCCGGTGACGGTGACGTTGCCGGTGATCGAGCCGCCGAGCGAGGTCCACGGGGTGTAGTCGCCGAGGTTGCCGGTCTGCCAGCTGGTCACCACATCGCCGTTGACCCCGCGGGCGTAGAGGATGCGCGAACCCGCCTCACCCACGACGGTGACGTCACTGGTGATGTTGCCGCCCAGGGAGGTCCAGGGCGTGTAGTCGCCGAGGTTGCCGGTCTGCCAGCTGGCGACGACGTCCCCGCCGGTGCCCCGGGCGAACAGGACGCGGGCGCCGGACGGGCCGGTCACCGTGACCTGCCCGGCGATCTTGCCGCCGAGGCTGGCCCAGGGGGAGTAGTCGCCCAGTTCGGTGTTCTGCCAGCTGGCGACCACGTCCCCGCCGACCCCGCGCGCGAACATCGTCCGCGAGCCCGCGCCCCCGGTGACCGACACCGTGGAACGCGCGGTGGTCTGCTCGCGCTGCACCGGGTCGTCGACGATGCGGTTGTACCGCTTGGGGGCGAAGGAGTTCGCGTAGTTGGCCGCCCAGGTGCGCTGCTCGGCGTTGTGCCCGTAGTCGTACTCCTCCAGCACCACCGGCTGGGTGTGCGCGGAGTCGTTCCAGCGCAGGAACAGCGCCACGTGCTGCTGGGTGGAGTCGTGCCGGAACAGCACGTCCCCGGCCTTGAGGTCGGACCGGGCGACGTCGTGCATGACCTCACCGAGGTTGCCGGTCCAACGGGAGGTTCCCAGGTGCCAGGCCATCGAGACGTAACCCGAACAGTCCTGGCGGTAGGTGCCGTACTGGTTGGTGTGCGAGTCGTTCTGGCTGTAGGGGACGTGCTCGTCGATCCAGGACTGGGCGCGGGTCAGCACCTCGCTCCTGGTGATCTGTCCGTCCACTGTGGAGTTCGCGACCGCCGGTCTGGCCGTGGCGGCCAGTGCCGGGCTCGCGGTGAGCACGCTCGTCGCGGCCAGCCCGGACAGGACCACCGCGGTGGCGGCCAGGGCGGTGACGGTGCGGACGAGGGTGCGGGCAGGTGTGGTGTGCACGGTGGTGCCCTTCGTGGGAGTGATCTCCGCTGACGGGCAAAGGCTGCGTGCCGGTCATCAAAGAAAACTCAAAACCCACGTCAGAGCACCCCCGTGCGGGGTGGCTCAGCCCACGGCCCTGGCCACCGCCCGGCCCGCGGTGCGGCCGGAGAACAGGCAGCCGCCGAGGAAGGTGCCCTCCAGGGCGCGGTAGCCGTGCACCCCGCCGCCACCGAACCCGGAGACCTCGCCCGCGGCGTACACCCCGGCCAGCGGCTCGCCCCCGGCGCGCAGCACCCGGCCGGACAGGTCGGTCTCCAGCCCGCCGAGCGTCTTGCGGGTCAGGATCGACAGCCGCACGGCGATCATCGGCCCGGCCTTGGGGTCGGCCAGCCGGTGCGGCTTGACCGCGCGCATGACCCGGTCGGTGAAGAACCGGCGCGCCGAGTGGATCGCGTTGACCTGCATGTCCTTGCCCAGCCCGGTGCTGACCTCGCGGTCGCGCTCCACCACGGTGCGCTCCAGTTCGGCCACGTCCACCAGGTCCGAGCCGGTCAGCGCGTTCATGCCCTTGGCCAGTTCGGCCACGGTCCGGCCGGTGATGAACTCGGGCGAGCGCCGGGCGAACTGTTCCACGGGGCCGACCGCCCCGGGCAGCGCGCGCTTGAGCAGCAGCCCCACGTCCTTGCCGGTCAGGTCCGGGTTCTGCTCGGAGCCCGACAGCGCGAACTCCTGGCCGATGATGCGCTGGTTGAGCAGGAACCAGGAGTGGTCGTGGCCACCCTTGACGATGTGCTCCAGCGCGCCGAGCGCGTCGAAGCCGGGGAACAGCGGGATGGGCAGCCGCCTGCCGGTGGCGTCCAGCCACAGCGGGGAGGGGCCGGACAGGATGCGGATGCCGTGCTTGCCCCAGATGGGCGCGTAGTTGTCGATGCCCTCCGGGTAGTGCCACATCCGGTCCTCGTTGATGACGTTGGCCCCGGCCGCCGCCGTCACGCCGATCATCTTGCCGTCCACGAAGTCCGGCACGCCCGCGAGCATGTGCTTGGGCGGGGTGCCCATGGACTTGGGCCAGTTGCGGCGGACCAGGTCGTGGTTGCCGCCGATGCCGCCACTGGTGACGATCACCGCCTGGGCGCGCAGCTCGAAGTCCCCGACCACGGTGCGCGAGCTGGGCGCGGCGCGCTCCACGGTGCTGGGTTCGAGCACGTCCCCGCGCACCCCGTCCACCACCCCGCCGGACTGTGTGAGCTCGGTGACGCGGTGGCGGAACTTGAAGGTCACCAGCCCGCGCTCGGCGGCCTCGCGGACCTTGCGCACGAACGGGTCGATGATGCCCGGGCCGGTGCCCCAGGTGACGTGGAAGCGCGGCACCGAGTTGCCGTGCCCGTCGGCGAGGTAGCCGCCGCGCTCGGCCCACTGCACGAGCGGGAACCAGCGCACGCCCATCGCGTGCAGCCAGGCCCGCTTCTCCCCGCTGGCGAAGTCCACGTAGGCGTGCGCCCACTGCCTGGGCCAGTGGTCGCACTCGCGGTCGAAGGCGGCCGAACCGAGCCAGTCCTGCAGGGCCAGCTCGTGCGAGTCGCGCACGCCAAGACGGCGCTGCTCGGGGGAGTTGACCAGGAACAGCCCGCCGAAGGACCAGAACGCCTGCCCGCCCAGTGACGCCTCGGGTTCCTGGTCGAGCAGCAGCACTTTGCGCCCCGCGGCGGCGAGTTCTGCGGTGGCGACCAGTCCGGCGAGACCGGCGCCTACGACGATCACATCAGCGTCATGGGCCATGGGGCGATCCTAGTGCGCTGTCCTGCACCCGACGCGGTTCTTGGACACCGCACTGGGACTTTCCACTCAGGACGGAGGCAACCCAGCGGACCAACTCCGCCCGGGCCGCCCCGTCGGGTGCGGGGGAACGGTCGAGGACCAGCGCCCAGTGCGTGCCGGGGGAGGAGTCGAGCAGCAACTCGTCCCCGGCCTGGTGCCAGGGCACGTCGGACACGACCTGCGGGGCGAAACCCGCTGGTAGGTGCAGTGCGGTGGGGGCCGAACCGGTGCTGCCCCGCCAGAGCAGCACGCCGTACCGGCCCTCGCCGACCAGCGCCTTGGTCGCGGGCAGGGAGTCCGGCACGGGGGCGAAGGTCAGTGCCTGCTCGCCGTCACGTGACCGGTCCTCGTAGCTGAAGCCGAGCAGGTGCCCGGCCACCGCCTTCGGGTACAACCGGTCCAGCAGCCGCTGGTCCTGCCGCAGCAGCACCGTGCCGTCCTCCGCCGTGCGCACGGCTGAGAAGTCCTCACCATTCCACGCGTCGGCGGCGGTGATCACCTTGTCCGGGTTGTCGTTCATCAGCTCGTGGTGCCGCCCGCTGGCGGTGTCCCAGTGCCACTGGGTACCCGACAGCACGGCGCCCACGGGGTGCGCCCACCAGTGGCTGCCCGCCGCCGTGGAGTCCAGGGCCTGGTACAGCGCCTTGTCCACGGTCGGCGCCTTGTCGGAGGTGAACCCGGTCAGCGGGTGGCCGAACTCGGTCAGCACGGCCGCGGTGCCCAGCGCCTCGGCCCGGCCGCGCACCGCGTTCAGGTCGGCGGTGTACTGCCCGTCCCCGGCCTTGCCGGGCATCAGCACCCCGGACTGCGCGCGCGTGTCGTAGAAGTGCGAGTTGAACACGTAGCGCGGGCCGGGCACCCCGGCGTCCAGCAGGCCGCCGGTCTGCCTGACCAGGCCGATGGTGGAGTTCCAGAACAGGTTCGGCTCCACGAACGCCGGTTTGTCCTGCCAGCCCGCCGCGTCCATGCGCGCCCGGAACCGCTGGTAGAACGGCCACAGCAGGTCGCGCTCCCAGGACCGGCTGTCCTGGCCCTGGTCGTAGCGCCCGGCGTAGGGCTCGTTCCACGGGTCCATGCCCACGATCCCGGCGAACTCGGCCGCCGACAGGTGCGTGCGCAGGTACTCCATGGTGCGGCCCGCCTGTGCCAGGAACTCCTCCCGCACCCCGTCGCGGTTGTGCCAGAAGTCGGCGTTGGCTTGCTGCACAACGGAGTTCTGGGTGATGTTCTGTCCCCAGTGGACGCAGATCCCGCAGGACTCGTGCGGGTGCGGGGCCAGCGCCCAGGCCGGTGCCCCGTCGCCGGTGTACCAGCTGTCCCTGGCGAACAGCGCCCGGGAGACCAGGTCCTGGTGCCAGTCGGTGATCACCGCGAAGCCCTGGTCCAGGAACGCCCTGAGCTGTTCGGTGAGCCGGGCGTGGTAGTCCGGGTCGCTCTGCCCGCGCACCGGTTCGGCGGCGGCCCAGTTCAGCAGGAACCGGACCGCGTTGGCCCCGGTGAGCCGCCGCATCTCGGTGGCCGCCTGGCGGGCCTGTTCGGCCTCGGCGAAGGGCAGGCCGCCGTGCTCGCCGAGCTTGACCCCGCCGGAGACGTTGAAGCCGCGCAGCACCACCTCACGGCCCGCGCCGTCCACGAAGGTGTTGCCGCGCACGGTGATCGCGCTGGTCGGCGGCGGTGGGTCGGCCGGTGCCGGGACCACGGCGAGGCTCGCCACCAGTACCGCTGCGACCGCCCGCATCCACGCCCCCAGGCTAGAACGTGAAAAAAATTCTTACCGGACGGTAGCCAGGGGGTGCCGCGGCGTCAAGGCTCAGCCCGCGCGCTCCTCGCCGGGCTCCTGGGGCGCGGTGGTCAGCGAGGCCGCGCGCAGCGCCACCTCCAGCTCGAACCGGCTGTCCGGGTCGCGCAGCTGGTCGCCGAACAGGCCCTCCACCTGGCGCATGCGGTAGCGCACGGTCTGCGGGTGCACGCGCAGCCGGGCCGCGATCTCCGGCGCCCCGCCGCGGGTCTCCAGCCAGGCCAGCAGGGTCTCACCCAGCCGCTTGTGCTGCTTGTCGGTCAGCGGCTGCAACGGGGCCAGGCGCTTGCGGATCAGCTGCTCGACCAGGAACTCGTCGGTGAGCAGCCACAGCGTGGACAGGTGGTCGGAGCAGTGCACCGGGGAGCTGGCCTCGATGGCGTTGCGCTGCACCAGTTCCCTGGCGACCTGGGCCTGCCGGTGCGACTTCGCCGCGTCCGAGGTGGGCACCACGGGGCCGATCACCAGCCGCCAGCCGGGCAGCGCGTGTTCGACGGGGGTCCACCAGTGCTGCCCGCTCGGCTCGGGCACGATCAGGCAGGGGTCCCCGCCCTCCAGGTCGATCAGCACCTCCTCGGGCAGGGCCGGGCTGATCGCGGGCTCCACCTCGGGCAGCCGGTCCAGCACGATCACGCAGACCTGCTCGGGCAGCGGCCAGCGGGCCGGTCCGGCCAGCTCGGCGATCTCCTGCCGGGAGGTACCGGTGGGCGCCAGCAGCAGCCGCAGCAGCCTGCGCCGCCTGCGCTCCACCGTGCTGGCGGTGCGCGCCTGCATGTCGGCGTAGCCCTCCACCGACAGCGCCGCCAGCTCGTCGGCGTAGGCCAGGGCGGCCTCGCCCAGCGCCCACATCAGTTGGGTGGGCAGGCCGCTGCGCTGCCGGAAACGGATCATGTGCCGCCAGGCCACCCGGGTGCCGATCCGGTACGCGGCCTGCAACAGGTCCAGGCTGCGGCCCTCGCTGGCCTCCAGCCTGCCCAGTTGCCGGTAGACCTCGGCCGAGGCGTCCCGCGGGGTGTTCGGGTCGGCGATGCGGTCCACGAACTGGGCGAGCGCCTGGTTGACGCCCAGCTTGATGGCCTGGCCGTAGCAGCCGTCCATCGGCCGGGCGTACTCCGGGATGGTGGCCCGGATGGTGTGGATGATGTCCTCCGCCAGCGCGGGCAGCTGCGGCCGGATCAGCGTGGCCAGCTCCTTGGGCAGTGCCTCGCCGAGAGGGCGGACCGTGCTCACTTGTCTCATCCCGGTGCTCCTTCCGGTGCGGACCCGCCCGGATCGACTGGCGGTTCGATCGACATCGGGCGACACCGTGCCCCCACAGGCGATGGGCCGTGCACGAAGCCGAATTCTGCCACAGTCCGCAAGAGGCCGAATCCGCTGAGTAATCATCGGCAACTCTCGGCACAGGTGACAACTGCCGGACTCGCCGTGCGCATGGCGGTGACAAAACGTGCGCAGGGGCGGGACGCCGACCGGCGTCCCGCCCCTGCTGGTGTGTGTGCTGCTAGCTCAGGGTCAGCGCGGTGTCGTCGATCACGAACGAGGTCTGCAACGAGGAGTCCTCCACCCCGCTGAAGGACACCGAAACCGTCTGCCCGGCAAGGGCGGACAGGTCGAAGCTCTTCTGCGCGTAGCCGGAGTTCCTGTCCAGGTTCGAGTAGCTGGCCAGGGTGGTCGACCCGGCCTTGACGGTCAGCTTGTCGTAGGCCGTCGAGCTGCTCGTCTCGGCCGTGTCGATGTGCAGCCAGAACGACAGGGTCGCGTGGCAGCCCGCGGGGATGCTCACCGACTGTGACAGCGAGTCCGTGTGAGCCGTGCCATAACCGTTGAGCCAGGCCAGGTAGGTGCCGCTGTGCGCTGCCTCACCGGAGGAGGAGTCGCTCACCACCCCGGAGGATGCCGTCCACGGGGAGGTGCCGCTCTCGAAGCCGGGGTTGCCCAGTCGCTGGCCCGAGCAGCCACCACCGGTGGGGTTGATCGTCCAGCCGAAGGTGGCGCTGCCGGTCTTGCCCGCGCTGTCGGTCACCGTGGCGGTCACCGAGTAGCTGCCCGCGGTGCCCGGCGTGCCGGACACCAGCCCGCCCGAGGAGATCGACAGCCCGGCGGGCAGGCCGCTGGCCGTCCAGGTGTACGGGCTCGTGCCGCCGGACGCCGACAGTTGCAGGCTCACCGCGGTGCCGACGGTGCCGGTCTGGCCGCCCGGGTTGGTGACCGAGGGTGAGCCGGGCGGCGGCGGGGTGCCGCCCGCGGTGAAGGCCACCGTGCCGTTGGGGGTGCCCAGCCCGGTGGGGCCGTCCCAGCCGGTACCGGCCTTGCACTGCACGGTGGCCGAGCAGCTGCCGTTGGAGCCGGTGGTCACGTCGTAGAGGTTCGAGGCGTGCGAGTACGGGTACGCCGCCGGGCGGTCCGCGGCACCCGGGGTGCCCGCCAGCGCGTAGACCGAGGCGATGATCGGCGAGGAGGCGCTGGTGCCGCCGTAGACCGCCCAGCCGCTGCCGCCGTAGGTCTGGTACACCGCCACACCGGTCTGCGGGTCGGCCACGGCGGACACGTCCGCGTTGGCCCGCTTGGCGCAGCTGGTCGTCACGTTCTGGAACGAGGGCTTGGCCACCGAGGAGGAACAGCCGCTGCCCGCGCCGCTCCAGGCGCTCTCCGACCAGCCGCGTGCGTTGCTCGCCCTGGACAGCGAGGTGCCGCCCACGGCCGTGACGTAGGCGGAGGAGGCCGGGTAGCTGATGCCGTAGCCGCTGTCCCCGGTGCTGGCCGTGATCGCGACCCCGGCGTGGTTGAAGTAGCTGGAGTCGGAGGTGTTCTCGGTGCCGTCCTCGCTGCCGCCGTAGCTGTTGGACACGTACTTCGCGCCCATGTTCACGGCGGTGTTGACCGAGGTGCCCAGCGCGTCCATCGAGGCGGAACTGGCTTCCACCAACAGAATGTGGCAGCCGGGGCAGATCGCCGAGACCATGTCCAGGTCCAGGGAGATCTCACCGGCCCAGCCGCTGTCCGCGGTGGGCAGCGGGCTGGCCTGCCCGTTCTGGTTGACCTTGCGGAAGCAGCCGTTGGCCGTGGTGCACGCGGGCAGCCCGTAGGTGGACCGGTAGCTGGCCAGGTCCGACTCGGCGTTGGGGTCGTCCTGGGCGTCCACGATGGCCACGGTGGCCGAGGAACTGCCCGAGGCGGTCAGGTTGTAGGCGCTGCGCAGGTCGGACGGGCCCAGCCCGCTCGGCAGCGCGTTGGGCGCCAGGTGCTGCTGGGCGAGGTCGGTTCTTCTCAGTGCGAAGCAGGCGGCGTAACCGGGCTTCACCGCCTGGTCGCACACGTTGGTCGCGGCTGTGTTGGTCGCGGCAGGGGAGGCGCTCGGGGTGGCCGGTGCCGCGGTGGCCACCGCCGATCCCGCGGTGAGCGCCAGTGCGGCCAATCCGGTGACGGCGGCGAGCCATCGTTGGGTACTGCGCACGGTTCCTCCAGGTGCAGGGCCGGGAAACAATCAGCAGTGCCGTGTTGTCTACCTCGCCGGACCAGGTGTTGGTGGCGCTGTGCTGACACTGGCACTAATGTGCCGATCCGCAGGCGGCGGAGGGTTTCACGATGGCTCTTGCGGAAATCGGTCACCTCGTCACTCTCGGACTCGGCAACGAAGCCGCGGAACTGTATTCGTCCTTGCTGGCGAACGGCTCGCGCACCGTGGCCCAACTGGCGGAACTGGCCGGGTGCTCGGAGGAGCAGACCTGCCGCTGCGTGGCCGAACTCGTCGAGGTCGGGCTCGTCGTCCGGGTCGGGGACGGCCGCGCCCTGGTCACCCCGGTACCGCCCAATCCAGCGCTGGAGCTGCTGTCCCGGCGGCGCGAGGCGGAACTGGCCCAGGCGCGGGTGGCCACCGCGAGCGCGTACCAGGCACTGCACCGAATGGTCGGTGACAGCGGTGAGCACCTGCTGGAGGTCATCAGCGGCCCCGAGGTGGAGGACCGCATCACCCAATTGGAACGATCGGTGCGGGCCGAGGTCCGCGGACTTGATTCGCCGCCCTACTACGCCGTGGGCGTGGCGAATCAGGTGGAAATGGACAACCTGGCCAATGGCGTCAGGTATCGGGCGGTGTACGCGAAACCGGCGTTGGAGCGTTCCGAATACCTCGCCGAGAACGTCGTGCCCTGTGTCCGCGCGGGGGAGGAGGCGAGGACCCTGCCCGACGTCCCGGTGAAGCTGCTCATCCTCGACACCGACTGCGCCGTGGTCTCCCTGTCGGCGGCCGAGGCCGAGGTGGGCGGTACCGCCGTGCTGATCCGGCCCTCCAGCCTGCTCTCGGCGATGATCGGCCTGTTCGAGGTCTGCTGGCGGGCCGCGCTGCCGCTGAGCCTTGGCGAGCAGCGCACCGGGCCGTTCCTGCAGCCCAGCGAACGCCGCCTGCTCGCCCTGCTGGCGGCCGGGCTGGGCGACGAGCAGATCGCGCGCACCCTGGGCATCTCGCGCCGAACCCTGTTCCGCTACCTGGAGGTGCTGATGAGCCGCACCGGGGCGGCCAACCGGTTCCAGCTGGCCCTGCACGCCAAACGCAACGGCTGGATCTGAGCCGCCCGGGCGGAACCCGCGCGTGTCGGCGCTACCCGTACGGTGTGTCGGACGTTCCCGTACGGTGTGTTCGCCCAACACGGCGTACCGGCAGCGCCGACACGCGGCACCGGCAGCGCCGACACGCGCTGGGGTTGGCCGGTCAGGGGCTGGCCGCGAGCTGCTCCGCGTGGTGCTGCCAGGCGGCGGCCAGGCCGTCCACCGCGGACTGCAGGGTCTGCCGGGAAGCCGCCAGCGACAGGCGAACCCCGTGCCGGTGCCCGCCGCAGGCACAACTCGTGCCACCCGGCGCCACGATCACCCCGTAGCGCGCGGCGAGGTGCGCGTAGGTCTCCGCCTCGCGTACCGGCAACTCCGCCCACACCGACAGACCCGCCGCGGGCGGCGTCACCCGCCAGGCGGGCAGGTGCCGGGCCAGCAGGTCGACCACCAGCGAGCGCCTGTCCCGCAGCACGGCGAGCAGGTCGGCCAGCCACGCCCCGTCGACCGCGCGCAGCAACTGCACCGCCAGCAGCTGGGACGGCGCCGACGGGGCCAGGTCGTGCGCCGAGCGCAGCCGCAGCAGGTGACCGTGCAGGGCGGCGGGCGCACGGATCCAGCCGATCCGCAACCCCGCCCAGAACATCTTCGACAGCGAGCCCACCGCGATCACCGAATCATCCTGTGCCGCAAGAGGAATCGGCACCTCGCCGCTGTCAAGCGGCAGACCGGCCTGCGCCAGGTCCTCCACGAGCAGCGCGTCGCTGCGCCGGGCCACGTGCAGCAGCGCCTCGCCCCGTGCGCGGCTGAGCACCGCCCCGGTCGGGCTGCTCGCGGCGGAGTCCACGTAGATGATCGGCGCGGGCAGCTGGGCGGCGGCCCGTCGCACCGCGTTGACCTCCACACCCAGCGGGTCCACCGGCACACCGAGCAGCCGCCCGCCGCGCCCGGCCAGCGCGCCCGCCAGCCCGGCGTAGGTCGGGCAGCCGGTGAGCACGGCGCGACCCGGCGACACCACGGCCGCCGCCAGCACGGTCAGCGCGTGCTGGGCCCCCGAGGTGACGATCACCTGCTCGGCCGTCGTGGGCAGGGCGAGCCGGTGCGTCAGGTGCTCGGCCAGGGCCGCGCGCAGCTCCGGGGTGCCCGCCGGGTGCAGGCCGTGCCCGCGCAGTCCGCGCAGCCCCGGCAGGTCGGGCAGGTGCTCCAGCCCCGCGGGCACGGACAGGGACAGGTCGATCGCGTGCCCGTCCTCGGCGATCCGCCGCCGCAGCAGAGCCGAGGCCGCGCTCTCGCCGGGGGTCTGCGTCCACGCGGGCCGTCCGCGCACGAACGTGCCCGCGCCGACCCGCCGCGCCACGACACCGGCGGCGACGAGTTCCTCGTAGCAGCGCACCACCGTGCCCCGGCTCAGGCCCAGCGCCTCGGCCAGCGGCCGCTCGGCGGGCAGCCGCGCGCCGGGTGCGGCCAGCCCGGAGTCCACCGCCTCGGTCACCGCGGCGGCCAGCCGCCGGTAGCGCGGGCCGGGACGCTGCCGCCAACCGTCCACGGCGATGCGCACCCACCACGCCAGATCCTGGTCCACTCGTGCACATTGGCCCTGTTTTCCGCGAGCGGCAAGCTGGACGCTGCGGTGCATGACCAACCCCAGCCCCACGCTCGCCAGGCGCCTGTGGGAGGCCGTCGAGCCGATCCACGCGGTGGCCTACTTCGCCGCCGAGCCCGCCGCCGCGGCCAAGGCCATCGGCCTGCCCAGTTGGTGGATGGGCTACTTCACCGGCCGGGTCGCCCCGCTGGGCGCGCTCGGGCCCGCCGCGGCCACCGCCGTGGTGTTCGGTTTCGCGCCCGGCATGGTGGCCCGCTTCCTGCCCGCCGCCTGGACCTTCACCACCCCCGAGACCGCGCTCGACGCCCGCATCGACTCCGTGGGCGCGACACTGCGGCGCACCCTGCCACCCAGCACCGACCTGGACCGCCTGGCGGAGTTGCTGGACCGCGCGGTGCGGGGCTGCGGCTTCGCGGGCCGCCCGCTGGCCGCCGCCTGGTCGGCGGTCCGCCCGCCCGAGGACGCGCTGTCCCGGATCTGGCTCGCCGCCACCGTCCTGCGCGAGCACCGCGGCGACGGGCACGTGCTCGCCGCGGTGCACGCCGGGCTGGCCGGGATCGACGCCACGCTCACCCACGTCGCGACCGGGGCCGTGACCCGCGAGCTGTTGCAGATCAACCGCGGTTGGACCGATGAGGACTGGGAGCAGTCGCGGCGTGGGCTGGTCGCCCGTGGGCTGCTGGACCGCACGAACCGGCTCACCAAGACCGGTGGCGCGCTGCGCAGGCAGATCGAGGAGGACACCGACCGGCTCGCCGCGGGCCCCGTCGCCGCACTCGGCGAGTCCGGGGTGCACGAGGTCATCCAGCTGGCGACCCCGCTGAGTCGGCACCTCGTCGACAGCGGGGTGGTGCCGGTGCCCAACCCGATCGGCGCCCCCAGGCCCTGAACCCCGTACGGTGCGCGCGGTGAGCTGGTGGATCACCCGTGCGGAGCGCACGCTGACCGAGGAAGTGCCCGCGGACCCGTCGCGGGTGCGGGACTTCTACGTGGACCTGGACAACATCAAGCTGGTGCACCCGCTGGTGGTGGCGGTCCGCAGCACCGCGCGCACGGCCACGGCGGACGGGTATGTGCAGACCTACCGGGTGCGCGACCGGATCCCGCTGGGGCCGATCACGCTGCCGACCGGCTACTGGGCGCGGCTGCACGTGCCAGTCGCCGGTGACGTGCTCGCGCAGGCGCGGCAGTTCCCGCGGGTGCGGCTGCACACCGTGCTGCGCTTCGAGCCGATCGAGTCGGGCACCCGGGTGGTCGAGCGGATGCGGATCGAGGCGCCGCGTCCGCTGGCCGCCGTCACGGTGCGGGAGGCGGTCAAGGCGCACGCCGCCACGCTGGCGGGCATCCGGCTCCATTTCCAATGATCCACTATGACTTCAGTGACGACTAAAGTCGAATCGACGGAACGGGCCAGGTACCTTGCTCGGTGCAGAAACCGCACGGAGAGGACCCGAGGTGGACACGACCGGCCTGTTGGTGCAGTCACCGCCGCACCTGAGACAGGCGGAACGCCTGATCGACCACCTGGTGCCCGCCAACAACGTCTACAAGCGGCCCGAAGAGCGCAACGTGGTCAAGTGGGGCCGCGAGGGTCGCCCGGCCAGTTGGGTCAACCGCAGCCAGTGCGCGTCCTTCATCACGGCGGTGCTGCGCCGCTCCCACCCGTGGGCCCGGCGCTCCTTCTTCACCGCCCACTTCGACAGCACCAGCCCGTACGCCAAGGACTACCTGCGCGCCTTCAACCAGGGAGATGTCCCGCACTTCACGCAGGTCGAGCGGGTCACCGAGCTGCGACCCGGTGATCTGATCGCCATCGAGTACCCGGAGCAGCACGAGGTGCACACCGGGCACGTCGTGATGGTGCGCGAGCTGCTCGGCGAGTACGTGGCCGCCAACGAGGCGCTGAACCTGCCCGGCAGCACCCAGTACGCCGTGAGCATCGCCGACTGCACCGCGGAACCGCACGGCCAGTACGGGGTCGGCCAGTACGACGCGTACCCGGACAGCCGGATCGTGGACGCGGACACCCAGCACAGCGGGGCGGGCTACGGCCACATGATGTTCTACGCGGACAACGCCACCGGGCGGTTCTCGGGCTACCGGTGGAGCGTGAACAGCGCCGCCGCGACGATCCACCCGGTGACCGAGCGGCCCATCGCGGCGGCGCGTGTGCTGGATTGACCCCGCAGGGCGGGACTCGTGTGCCCCATGGCGGGACTCGCGGTCCTGTGACCGGGACTCGCGGTCCGCTGGGCGGGACTCGCGAGCCCCAGGCCGGGGTCAGGCGGGGGTGGCGACGAGGGGTGGGGCGCTGGGGGAGTGCAGCACCTCGTCGTCGAGCAGGCCCTCGCTGCGGGCCACGATGGTCGGCACCACGATCTGCCCGGCCACGTTGGTGGCGGTGCGCATCATGTCCATGATCGGGTTCACCGAGTAGATCAGCGCGATGCCCAGCGCGACCTGCTTGGCGTCCAGCCCGATGAACGCCGAGGTCAGGGTCAGCGCGGTGAGCCAGCCGGTGGTGCCCGCGGTGGCCAGGGCGCCGACCACGGCCACGAACACGATGCCCGCGTACTGCCACACGTTGAGCTGCACCCCGGACAGGTTGGCGATGAAGATGGCGCCGATCGCCGGGAACACGGCGGCGCAGCCGTCCATCTTGGTGGCGCTGGCCAGCGGGGTGGCGAACGCGGCGTAACCGGGCTCCACACCGAGGTTGACCGCGGACTGCCGGGTCAGCGGCAGGGTGGCAGCCGAGGACTGGGACACGAAGGCGAACTGGATCGCGGTCCACGCCTTGCCGAAGAAGCGCGCCGGGCTGACCCTGGCCACGAACTGGAGCAGCACGGGGTAGACGACCAGCAGCACCAGCAGGCAGCCCACGTACACGGCGATGGTGGTGGACAGCAGCGGGCGGAACAGGGCGTCACCGTAGTTGGCGACCGCGGCACCGATCAGGCCCAGGATGCCCAGCGGGGCCAGCCGCACGATCCAGCCGAGGTAGCGCTGGATGATTTCGAACACCGAACTGGTGAAGTCCACGAAGGGCTTGGCCTTCTCACCCAGGCTGTAGGCCGCCGCGCCGATCACCACGGCGAGGAACAGCACCTGGAGGGTCTCGCCCTCGGTGAAGGCGGCGAGGAAGTTCTTCGGGATCAGGCCGTCGATGAACGACTGCCAGGAACCCCAGTGGTCCACGCTCTTGACGGCCTTGTCGGTGTTCTTCGCGGTGGCCGCGACCCCGGCGCCCAGACCGCCGCTGCCCGGGTTGATCAGCAGGCCGACCGCGATGCCGATCAGCGAGGCGATGAAGGAGGTGATGGCGAACCAGAGCACGGTCTTGCCGCCCAGCCGCGCCGCGCGGCGACCGCCGCCGAGGCCGCGCAGGCTGTTGATGCCGACCACGATGGCGGTGAAGACCAGCGGGACCACCGCGATCTGCAACAGGGTGGTGAACACCGTGCCGATCCTGTCCAGCAGGGTGGTCAGCCAGCTCGCGCCGGTGGTCCTGGCGAGTACGCCAAGCAGGGCACCCAGGACCAGCGAGCCGAGCACGGCACTGGCGAAGACCCTGGGTCTGGTGTACGTCCGGATGAGGGACACGGTGCTGCTCCCGAGGTGAGGCTTGCTTGTCTGCGCGGTGGGTGACAACGCGCTCCGACCCCGCACTCTTCCTGATCACGCCCTGGTGCGAGGCAGCTCTCACCTGGTGGGATCAGCCGCTGAGCGTGTCCAGCACCTGTTGCCCGTACTTGGCCAGCTTGTTGTCGCCCACCCCGCTGATGCCGCGCAACTGCTCCAGGGTCGAGGGCACCTCGGTGGCGATCTGCCGCAGCGTGGCGTCGTTGAAGATGATGTAGGGCGGCTTGCCCTCCTCCTTGGCCTTGGCGGTGCGCCAGGCGCGCAGCTGCTCGAACACCGCGGCGGCGCCCTCGGGCAGGTCCACCGGGACGGCGGCCTTGCGCTCGGACCGGGCGGGACGCGCGGCCCGCTCGGGTTCGCGGCGCATCATGACCTGTCGCTGGCGGCCGAGCACCTCGGCGCTGGCCTCGGTCAGCGCCAGGGTGTTGTACTCGCCCTGCACGGTCAGCAGGCCCTGGGCCAGCAGTTGGCGCAGCACCCCGCGCCACTCGTTGTCCTTCAGGTCCTCGCCGATGCCGAAGGTGCTCAGGCTGTCGTGCCCGTGCTGGCTGATCTTCGGGGTCTGCTTGCCAAGCAGGATGTCGATGATGTGTCCCGCGCCGAAGCTCTGCCTGCGCTCGCGGTCCAGTCGCAGCACCGTGGACAGCACCTTCTGCGCGGGGATCGTGCCGTCCCAGGTCTGCGGCGGGGACAGGCAGGTGTCGCAGTTGCCGCAGGGCTGGGCCTGCTGGCCGAAGTAGTTGAGCAGCTGCACGCGGCGGCACTCCACCGTCTCGCACAGCGCGAGCATCGCGTCCAGGTGTGCGGAGAGCCTGCGCCGGTGCGCCTGGTCGCCCTCGCTCATGTCGATCAGCCGCCGCTGCTGGGCGACATCCTGCAACCCGTAGGCCATCCAGGCCGTGGAGGGCTGGCCGTCACGGCCAGCGCGGCCGGTCTCCTGGTAGTAGCCCTCCACCGACTTGGGCAGGTCCAGGTGCGCCACGAAGCGCACGTCGGGCTTGTCGATGCCCATGCCGAAGGCGATGGTGGCCACTACGACCAGCCCGTCCTCGCGCAGGAACCGGGACTGGTTGGTGGCGCGGGTGTCCTTGTCCAGGCCCGCGTGGTAGGGCAGGGCGGAGATCCCGTTGGCCACCAGGAACTCCGCGGTCTTGTCCACCGAGGCCTTGGACAGGCAGTAGACGATGCCCGCCTCGCCGGGGTGCTCGGTGCGCAGCAGGTCCAGCAGCTGGCGCTTGGGATCGTTCTTGGGCACGATCCGGTACTGGATGTTGGGCCGGTCGAAGCTGGCCACGAAGTGCCGGGCCTCGCCGAGGTCCAGCCGCCGGGCGATCTCCTCGTGGGTGGCGTGCGTGGCGGTGGCGGTCAGCGCGATGCGCGGCACGTCCGGCCAGCGCTCGTGCAGGGTGGACAGCGCCAGGTACTCCGGGCGGAAGTCGTGGCCCCACTGGGAGACGCAGTGCGCCTCGTCGATGGCGAACAGCGCGATCTCGGCCCGGTCGAACAGCCGCGCGGTGGACTCCATGCTGAGCCGTTCCGGGGCCAGGTAGAGCAGGTCCAGGTCCCCGGCCACGAAGGCGGTCTCGACCTGGTTGCGCTGTTCGATGGTCTGCGTGGAGTTGAGGAAACCCGCGCGCACGCCCAGCGCCGTCAGCGCGTCGACCTGGTCCTGCATCAGCGCGATCAGCGGGGAGACCACCACGCCGACACCCGGCCGCACCAGCGAGGGGATCTGGTAGCACAGGGACTTGCCGCCGCCGGTGGGCATCAGCACCAGCGCGTCGCCGCCGCCGACCACGTGCTCCACGATCTGCTGCTGGTCGCCGCGGAAGCTGTCGTAGCCGAAGACGGTGTTGAGTACCCGCAGGGCTTCGCTGAGGTCGGTTCCGGTTTCCGGGGACGCCATGCGGGCGAGTCTAGGGGGGAGGACCGACAGCGCCGGTGACGGACCTCGCATGGTAAAGACTTGCAAAATTGTGCAACTGCATAGGATGGTGATTGTCGAGAGGAGTCTCAATGACGATGTCAAGCCGCTTGCGTGACCGGCCGGAGGTGCTGGCCGTGGCCGAGGCGAACCGCCCATGACCGCCGAGGTCGCCGTGGTCAGCGACGGCAGCGCGATCCCGGACGCCTCACCGCCCGCCACGTTGCCGCTGTTGCAGGACTACGCCGAACTGGTCCGGGAGCACGCCGGGCTGTCCGCGGTGCCGCTGGCCGTGGACTCGGCGCGGTTGGCGGCCGAGCTGTGCGCGCTGCCCAAGCGGTTCCGCGCGGTCTTCCTGACCCACACCGACCCGGAGCGGGCCTTCCAGGTCCAGCGCGCGGTGGCGAAGGCGGGCGGCCCGCTGGTGATCACCGACCAGGACACCACCGCGATCAGCCTGACCGCCTCGACGTTGACCACCCTGGCCCGGCGGGGCCGCTCGCCCTCCGACAGCCGCGTGGTCATCGCGGGCGCACGGCAGCTGCCCCGGCTGTGCGTGCTGCTGCTGGCCGCGGGCGTGGGCGACATCGTCAGCTGGAACGAGTGCGACGCCCCGGTGTTCCCGCTGCACCGGGTCTCCTGGGACGCCGACGCCCTGATCTGCCTGCTGGACACCACGACCGGCGCCGCCACGGCGATCGAGCCGCCGCGGCACGTCCTGGTCACCACCGCCGACCCGGCCTGCCACCTGCTCGCGCTGCCCGGACTGGTGCAGGCGGTGCTGCGCTCGCCGGTGACCAGCCTGGAGGTCGAGGTGCTGCGGGCCTGCGCAATGGCCCTGGCCGCGGCCACCCCGCCAGGGCGGCGGCTGCCCGAGCTCACCGAACCCGCCGTCACCCGTGCCGTGGCGTACGCGGCCACGTACGCCATCCACGCCCAGCACCATCCGCGCCGGTCCTGACCTCGTGGCGCGAGGTGCCCCGGCACCGAGGGCGACCCGGGTGTTGGGCACCATGCATTGCCGCGTGGGGGCGCGCTGATCAAGACTGGGGTCATGACACGTCCGAGGCGGTTGAGCCACGAGCAGGTGCGAGCAGTGCTCGGTGAACCCGGAGAAGTGATCAAGGCCAAGGTGCGGACCCGCATCGACAGCCACTTCCACCGCTTCATCGCACACTCGCCGTTCCTGTGCCTGGCCACCACCGACGCTGCCGGGTACGCGGACTGCTCCCCGCGCGGGGACTACCCCGGCTTCGTCAAGGTGCTCGACGAGCACACCCTGGCCATCCCCGACCGGCTGGGCAACAAGCTCGCCGACTCCTTCACCAACATCGCCGACAACCCCGGGGTGGGCCTGATCTTCCTGGTTCCCGGCCACCGGGAGACCCTGCGCGTCAACGGGACCGCCTACGCCACCGACGAACCCGACGTGCTGGCCCGCATGCAGGTCGAGGGCAAGCGGCCCGTGCTGGCCACCATCGTGGAGGTGCGCGAGGCGTTCATGCACTGCGGGCGCGCGGTGGTCCGCTCCCGGCTGTGGCACGCCGAGAGCCAGGCGCTGGCCGAGGAGGTGCCCTCGCTGGGCCAGATCGTCGCCGACCAGTTGGCGCTGGACGCCGCCGCGGTGGACGCCGACCTGGAAGCCGCCTACAAGGTCCTGTACTGAGCGAGGCCCCGATGTCACAGACCACGCTGCTGGAACGCGTCGAACCGGTGGCCCGGGACGTGCTCGCGCTGACCCTGCGCGGCAGGCACGGACCGCTGGCGCCCTGGCAGCCCGGCGCGCACATCGACCTGTCCCTGCCCAACTGGCTGCAACGCCAGTACTCCCTGTGCGGGGACCCGGCCGACCCCGACCGCTACCGCATCGCCGTGCGCCGCGAACCGCTGAGCCGGGGCGGCTCGGAGTACGTGCACCTGTTCCTGCGCGAAGGCCGCGAGCTCACCGTCTCCCTGCCACGCAACAACTTCCCGCTCGTGCCCGCCCCGAGCTACCTGTTCGTGGCCGGGGGCATCGGCATCACCCCGATCCTGCCCATGCTGCGCGCCGCCACCGCACTCGGTGCCGCCACCAGCCTGGTCTACACCGGGCGCGCCGCCGACACGATGCCCTTCGCCCAGGAACTGGCAAGCCGCCACGACACCCGGATCGGCGTGGGTCGCGCCGACCTCACCGCGCTGGCCGCCGACCTGGACCCCAGCACGCTCGTCTACTGCTGCGGGCCCGAAGCCATGCTCGCCGCCGCCGAGGACGCGTTCCCCGCCGGGCAGCTGCACGTGGAGCGGTTCCGGCCCAGGACCTGGCAGTTCCCCGCCAACCGGCCGTTCGAGCTCGTGCTCGCCCGCAGCGGGCTGACCCTGCCGGTGTCCCAGGACGAGCCGGTACTCGACGTGCTCGACCGCGCCGGGGCCGGTGTGCCCGCAGGCTGCCGCGAGGGTGTGTGCGGCACCTGCGAGGTCACGGTGCTCGAGGGCACCCCCGAGCACCGTGACGAGGTCGGCGGCGCGGCGGACCGGCTCTACCCGTGCGTGTCCCGGGCCCTCTCCGACCGGCTGGTCCTCGACCTCTGACAGGTCAGGGCACCAGCACCAGCCGGATCGGGTCGCCCACCTTGTCCGCGAGCTGCTGCACCGCGTCCGCGGCGTCGGCCAGCTTGACGTGCCCGCTGATCGAACCGGAGAAGTCCAGCCGGTGGTGGCCCGCCAGCGCGATCAGCTCCTCCACGTGCTGCGGCAGCGAACCGTAGTGCCCCAGCATGCGTTGCCTGCGCGCGCTGAACCGCGTGCCGTCGGCCACCGACAGCGGCGCGTCGGTCAGGCCCACCAGCACCAGCGCCCCACCCAGCCCCAGCACCTTCGCCGCCTGCTCGCGCACCGCGGACACCCCGGCGAAGTCGAACGCGTAGTCCAGGCCACGGCCCTGCGTCGCGGCCCGCACCTGCTCGGCGAAGTCCTCGGCGGTCGGGTCCAGCGCCAGGTCCGCGCCGAAGCGCAGCGCCCGCTCGCGTGCCCCCGGCAACGGGTCGATCGCGATGATCGGGGCCGCACCGCAGAACCGCAGCACCTGCACCCCGTGCACACCCAGACCGCCCACACCCCACACGCCAACCGACTGCGCGGGCCGAACCTGCGCGGTCGCCACGATCGCCCCGTACGGCGTGGACACCGCGTCCGGGATGATCGCGGCCTGGTCGAAGGGCAGGTCGTCCGGGATCGGCACCAGCGTGTCCACCCGGGCCAGCGCGTACTCCGCCCAGCCCCCGTCGTAGTTCACCCCGCGGGTCCGCACGTCCAGGCAGGGCGGGCGCCGCCGCTGGCAGCTCGCGCAGCTCCCACAGGTCTGCCCGGCCTGCAAGGTCACCCGCTGGCCCTCGACCGCACCCTGTGACACGCCCGAGCCCAGCGCCACCACCGTGCCCGACACCTCGTGGCCCAGGGTCACCTTGCCGCCCCCACCGGGCAGCCGCAGCGTGCCGTCGATCAGGTGCAGGTCGGACAGGCACACCCCGGCCGCGGCGACCCGCACCAGCACCTCGTCGGCGGCGGGCTCGGGGATCGGCACCTCCTCCACGGCGAAGCTCAGGCTGTCCAGGTCCAGTCGTCCGGCGATCATGGTGTTCGACACCCGGCCACCGTAGCGCCGCACACCGTCAGTCGGCAGTCCCAGTGGGACGGCAATTCGTGCACTCCGTGCAAGAGAATTCGTGCACCCAATCCAAGAATGCTATTCCGCACGGCAGTGCGACTGCCGGTGTGTGCGGTAATTAGCCGCCGTGTCACCGGCTGAAATGTTCACGAAATATGTCGTTCATAAGGTCTGCTCGATCGATATAGGAGGTGGACATGGCAGTGGTCGAAACGGCTCGGGAGTCCGCGGTCGCGCGCCCGGCCAGAGGTAGGTGGATCGAGGAATGGGAGCCCGAGGACCCGGAGTTCTGGGCGAGGACCGGACGCCGGGTGGCCCGCCGAAACCTGATCTGGTCGGTGTTCGCCGAGCACGTCGGGTTCTCCGTGTGGGTGCTCTGGTCGGTGGTCGTGCTCAACCTGGGCAACGCCGGGTTCGGTGGTGCGAGCCCGTTCACCCCGGGCGAGTTGTTCCTGTTCACGGCCGTGCCGAACCTGGTCGGCGCCCTGCTGCGCATTCCCTACACCTTCGCGGTGCCCCGGTTCGGCGGCAGGCTGTGGACCGCGGTCAGCGCCATGCTGCTGCTGGTGCCCACGGTGCTGCTCGCCGCGATGGTGCATTTCGACTGGCTGCGGCAGCAGTCCCACGACACCCAGGTCCTCGTGCTGCTGCTGATCGCGGCCACGGCCGGTGTCGGCGGCGGCAATTTCTCCTCGTCAATGGCCAACATCTCGTTCTTCTACCCGGAGAAGCGAAAGGGTTTCGCGCTCGGCCTCAACGCGGCGGGCGGCAATCTCGGCGTCACCGTCGTGCAGTTGCTCGGCCCGCTCGCGGTCATCCTCGGCGTGCCCTACGCGGTGGCCAGCAACCCGGTCCACCCGGTCCACCTGGCCTACGTGGGCATCATGTGGATGCCACTGATCGTGCTGGCCGCCGTGGGCGCCTGGCTGTTCATGGACAACCTCGCGATAGCCCGTTCGGACACCAAGTCCTACATGGCCTGCCTGCGCCAGGGGCACACCTGGGTGGTCGCCCTGCTCTACATCGGCACCTTCGGCTCGTTCATCGGCTTCTCCTTCGCCCTGCCCCTGGTGATCAAGCTGACCTTCCCCACCTTCCTGACCGAGAACCCGTTCATCGGCACCTACCTGGCCGGGCTCGGCTTCCTCGGCGCGCTCATCGGCTCGGTGACCCGGCCGCTGGGCGGCTGGCTGGCCGACCGGGTCGGCGGGGCGCGGATGACCGTGTGCGTGTTCCTCGCGATGGCCGTGGTCGCGGTGCTCGCGGCCATCGGCGTCAACCAGCACGGCTTCGAACTGTTCTTCACCTCGTACATGCTGCTGTTCGCGCTGTCCGGCGCGGGCAACGGCTCGATCTACCGGATGATCCCGGTGATCTTCGGTGAGCTCGGTCGCACCCGGGCGGCGGAGACCGGTGCGGATCCGGCGGCCACCGCGGTGCTGTTCAAGCGGCAGGCCGCGGCCGTGATCGGGGTCGCCGGTGCCATCGGTGCCTCCGGAGGCTTCCTTGTCCAACAGGTGTTCCGCATCGCCAGCCTGCCCGTCGGCGAGGCCGTCGCCTCGGCCAAGACCCTCGCCGCCAAGGAGGCCGCCGCACAGGCCAACGCGACCTGGTCCACCTCCGCGCTGGGGGTGTTCGTGCTGACCTACCTGGTGCTCGCCGCGCTGACCTGGTTCTGCTACCTGCGCCGCGCCGGCGCCGTCTCCCGCGTGCCCAGCCTCGCCCACGCCGGGGTCTGACCGCCGCACCGACGTGCCGCCGTGCCCACGGGCCGGCGGCACGTCCGCGCGGCTCGTGCATGATCACCTGCCCGGACCTGTCGGTGGGCTCGGATAGTCTCCAGTACGGTGTGTCCTCACCGCCCGCTCGCCTCGATCCGGGAGAACGAACCTTTGTCTGCCTCCGCTGAGCCCCTCTACGGGGCCGACGACCTCACGCACCTGGAGGGACTGGAAGCGGTCCGCAAGCGACCCGGGATGTACATCGGGTCCACCGACAGCCGTGGCATCAACCACCTGTTCTCCGAGGTCGTGGACAACTCCACCGACGAGGGCGTGGCCGGTCACGCGGGGCGGATCGTGGTGACCCTGCACGCCGACGGCAGCGTCCAGGTCGACGACGACGGGCGCGGCATCCCCACCGGGGTGCACGCCAAGTCCGGTCTGTCCGGGGTCGAACTCGTGCTCACCCGGCTGCACGCGGGCGGCAAGTTCGGCGGCTCCGGCTACAAGACCTCCGGCGGCCTGCACGGAGTCGGCGCCTCCGCGGTCAACGCCCTCTCGCACCGCTTCGACGTCACCGTCAAGCGCGAGGGCAAGGTGCACGAGATGTCCTTCGCGCACGGCAAGCCCGGCACCTTCGACGCACCAGGCCCCAAGGCGCGGTTCACCCCGCAGTCCGGGCTGCGCGTGGTCGGCAAGATGAAGCGCGGCGAGTCCACCGGCACCTCCATCCGCTACTGGTACGACGCCCGCTACTTCGAGACCGGGGCCGCGCTGGACGTGGAGGCCGTGCGCGCCAAGCTGCGCAACACCGCCTTCCTCGTGCCCGGCGTCACCTACGTGCTGCGCCACGCCACCGAGGGCACCATCGGCGAGGAGACCTTCTCCTATCCCAACGGCCTGTCCGACATGGTCGAGTTCCTCTCGCCTTCCGGGGACAAGGCCGTCTCGGCCACCCTGCTGGTCAACGGCGAGGGCACCTACAAGGAGAACGCCGCCGACGAGAACGGCGTCATGAAGTCCAATGTGGAGCGCCGCGCCGAGGTGGAGATCGCCTTCCGCTGGGGCACCGGCTACGAGCGCACCCTGGAGTGCTTCACCAACACCATCCGCAACATGCACGGCGGCACCCACCGCAAGGGCTTCGAGCGGGCCGCGCTCAAGGCCGTGCAGGAGGCCATCTCGCGCAACCGCGGGCTGCTCAAGCCCAAGGAGGACATGCCAACCCTGGACGACGTCCTGGAGGGCATGACCGCGGTGGTGCACGTGCGCATCCCCGAGCCGCAGTTCACCTCGCAGACCAAGGACGAGCTGTCCACCGCGGGCATCACCAAGGTCGTGCAGGGCGTGGTGGAGCAGCACATCAAGGCCTGGGCCGAGGACAAGCGCAGCCGCACCGAGGCCAAGACGGTGCTGCAGAAGATCGTCGACGCGGCCCGCGTGCGCCTGGTGCAGAAGCAGCAGAAGGAGGCCGCCCGGCGCAAGACCGCGCTGGAGGGCGCGGCGATGCCCGCCAAGCTGGTGGACTGCCGCTCCACCGGGGTCGCCCGCAGCGAGCTGTTCCTCGTGGAGGGCGACAGCGCGCTGGGCAGCGCGCGCATGGCCAGGGTCTCGGAGTACCAGGCCCTGCTCCCGCTGCGGGGCAAGATCCTCAACGTGCAGAAGGCCAGCCTGGGCGACACGCTGAAGAACGCCGAGATCGCCTCCATCGTGCAGGTGCTCGGCGCGGGCAGCGGGCGCACCTTCGACCTGTCCACGATGCGCTACGGCCGGGTCATCCTGATGGCCGACGCCGACGTGGACGGCTCGCACATCCGCACCCTGCTGATCACCCTGTTCGCCAAGTACATGCGGCCGGTCATCGAGGACGGCAGGCTGTACGCGGCGATGCCCCCACTGCACAAGATCACCACCAGGGGGCGCAACCCGCAGACGCTGTTCACCTTCACCGAGCGGGAGATGCAGACCACCGTGGCACGGCTGGAGAAGTCCGGCAAGCAGGTGGTCACCCCGGTGCCCCGGTTCAAGGGCCTCGGCGAGATGAACGCCGACGAACTGTGGGAGACCACCATGAACCCGGCCACCCGCTCGGTGCGCCGCATCACCCTGGACGACGCCGAGGCCGCCGAGCAGGCCCTCGAACTGCTCATGGGCGAGAAGGTCGAGCCGCGTCGCAACTGGCTGGTCGAGTCCGCGGCGCGGGTGGACCGCGACGCGCTCGACGCCTGAGATCCGTCCGCGAGAGGGAAGTACCGCAGAGATGGCACGCCGCAAGGACAGCACGCAGAACAGGGTCGACCACACCGCCTTCGACCAGGCGGGCGCCCAGGTCTTCGACAACTCGCTGAAGACCGAGATCGAGGACTCCTACCTGGAGTACGCCTACTCGGTCATCCACTCCCGCGCGCTTCCCGACGCCCGCGACGGGCTCAAGCCCGTGCACCGCCGGATCCTGTTCTCGATGAACGAGAACGGCTACCGCCCCACCCACGCGTACGTGAAGTCCTCGCGCGTGGTGGGGGACTGCTTCGTGCGCGGCGCCCTGGTATCCACCCCGGACGGGCTCCGGCCGATCGAGGACATCGAACTCGGCGAGCAGGTTCTCGACGCCCGCGGTGCCGCCGTGCCCGTCACCGCCGTGTACGAGAACCCCGTGTCCGAACTGGTCCGCGTCACCTGGTCCAACGGCCACACCATGCTGGTGACCCCCGGCCAGCGCTTCCGCACCGTGGGCGAGGACCTGTCCCTGGGCTGGACCGAGGCGCGGGCACTGACCGGGCATCGCACCGTGGGCTATGGACGCGCGCGCGGCGGTGTGGCCCCGGCCAACCGCGAGGACCTGTACAGCTACGTGCTCGGCCTGATCGTTGCCGAGGGCTTCGCCGTGGACCGGGCGCGGGAGGCTGACGGCCGGGTTCGCATCCACATGTGCGATGTGGAGCCGTTGGACCTGGCACACGGCTGGGCGATCGCCAACGGGGTCACCGTCTCGCGGGGCAAGCGGGTCGCGAAGAACCCGAAGCACCGCGACCAGCACATCCTGACCTTCGCGCGGCACGAGGGCTTGCTCGAGGTGGCCACCCCGCTCAGCGACCACAAGAGCGTGCCCGCGAGCGTGCTCGCCGACCGTTCGGCCTGGATCCCGTTCCTGGCAGGCCTGTTCGACGGTGACGGCTACGTGCGCGCCCGTAACCGCGAGGTCGTGTTCGTCAGCACCAGCCCGCGGTTGATCCGGCAGGTGTACTCGATGCTGGCCGACATGGGCTGGCACGGGCACCACTGGTCCCAGGCCAAGCCCAACGGTCACAAGACCCTGTACGGGCTGTCGCTGTCCGGGGTTGACGCCGCGGGGCTCGCCGGGCAGTTGCTGACCTGGAGCCGGATCGGCTACAAGCAGGACAACCTGCGCCAGCTCACCGAGATCTCCTACCGCTATGGCGGCAAGCAGGGCCACGACCGGCTGCCCTGTCGGGAGGTGATGGCGGAGTTCTCCGCCGCACACCTGGGCGGTGGCTGGTTCCGCGACACCGAGGGCGTGGCATTCAGGTCCTCGCTCTCCGGGGTGAGTGGCACACCGGTGCGCTACGGCAAGGACCGGCACGGCTCCGCCCTGGCAGACCCCGTGTTCTCCCTTGCGCGCGCCGAGCAGGACGGCTGGGTGGACAAGCTGCGCCGGATTGGCTCGCCCCTGGCGGACCGGCTCGACGCGCTGTCCGGGCTGTCCTTCCTCACCGTGGAATCGGTGGAGCCGGTGGAGCCGGACACCACCTTCGACATCCAAGTGGGTGCGGAGGAACACACCTTCGTGGTCGAGGGATTTGCCGTGCACAACTGCATGGGCAAGTACCACCCGCACGGCGACACCGCCATCTACGACGCCATGGTGCGGCTCGCCCAGGACTTCTCCATGAACGTGCCGCTCATCGACGGGCACGGAAATTTTGGGAGCCCGGACGATGGACCGGCGGCGTCGCGGTACTGCGTTGTCGGCGACACCAGGATCCGGCTCGCGGATGGTTCCAGCGCGCGCATCGGGGACCTGGTGAACCTGCCCGCCGATTCCGAGGCGGACGCCGACTTCGAAGTACTGGACAAGGACGGCAAGGCTGTCCGGGTCAACAAGGTGTTCAACTCGGGTGTGCACCCCACGCTTCGGGTCACCACCAAGTCTGGATTCTCCTTGCGGGGCAGCGAGAACCACCTGGTGCTCTGCCTGGAGGCACCGATGGGTGTGCCGCTGTTCCAGTGGCGCAGGCTTGACGAGTTGAAGCCGGGCGCGGTGGTCTGCATCGCCAGGAACTCCTGGGCGCAGGTCGTTCCCACCGCTCGTGAGTACATGCTCGGGGTGCTGGCCGGCGCCTGGGCGTCCGAGGGCTTCGCCAGTGAGAATCGCGCGGGCTTCAACAATTCTGACGAGCACTTCTTCAACGAGGTGCTGCACGCCTACGACCAGGTTGTCGGCGGTCGTCGTTACGTCGCCAACCGGCAGACCCGGGTCGACCGCAAGCGCATCTGGGAACTGGACGTCCAGGACTACGCCGGAGGTATGGATGCCTTCAGGGCGAGCCCGCTTGCTGAGTTCATCGGCCACCAGGCCCGAGACAAGTTCGTCCCCGAATTCGTCTGGAACGGCGGTTGGGGCGTCAAGCGGGCGTTCCTGATGGCCGCGTTCGAGGGTGACGGGGGAGTGCGGGTCGCCCTGGACGGTTTCACGGTGCAGTACTCGACCTACAGCGACCGCCTCGCGCGGGAGGTCCAAGAGCTGCTTGCCGAGTTCGGCGTGATCGCCAGGCACTGCCAGTACGTGCGCAAGAGCGGCTCCGTGGAGCATCGGCTGGTGGTGTCCGGCCTGCGCAACGTGAAGGCCTACGCCGAGCGGGTGGGCTTCCTCAAGACCAAGCAGGCCAAGCTCGACCAGTTGCTGCGGCGCTCGCCGCTGCGCACGCACCGGCTCAGCCAGGACAGCGTGCCGTTCGTCGCGGACTACGTGCGCGGTGCGCTGGACTTCGACCGCCGTGGCAGCGGGCGCAAGTGGTTGACGCGGCACAACTTCGACCGGGTCGAGCGCTGGGAGACCGAGCGTCTGCGCATCATCGACCGGATCAAGGACACCGAGGTCCTCGCCACGATCCTGCCGATCATGGACTCCGGGTACCGGTTCGAGGCCGTGACAGAGGTGGAGAGCTGTGCACCGGCTGAGGTCTACTCGGTCCGGGTGGACTCGGCGGATCACTCGTTCCTCGCTGGCGGCTTCGTCAACCACAACACCGAGGCCCGCATGTCCGCCGAGGCGATGCAGCTGGTCGGGGAGTTGGGCGAGGACACCGTCGACTTCCGGCCGAACTACGACGGCTCGTTGTTGGAGCCCTCGGTGCTGCCCGCGGCCTTCCCGAACCTGTTGGTGAACGGCACCTCGGGCATCGCGGTGGGCATGGCCACGAACATGATCCCGCACAACATGGGCGAGGTCATCGCGGCGGCCCGGTGGATGATCAGCCACCCGGACGCCACGCTGGACAAGCTGATGGAGTTCGTGCCCGGCCCCGACCTGCCCACCGGTGGGTCCCTGCTGGGGCTGGACGAGGTGCGCAAGGCCTACGAGACCGGTCGCGGCGTGGTGCGGATGCGCGCCAAGGTGGAGATCGGCCCGCTGGAGGGCAGTCGCGGGCGGCAGGCCATCACGGTGACCGAGCTGCCCTACGGGGTCGGCCCGGAGCGGATCATCGAGAAGATCACCGACGAGGTCACCAAGTCGAAGCGGCTCTCGGGCATCGCCGACGTCAAGGACCTGACCGACCGGGAGAACGGCACCCGGCTGGTGATCGAGTGCAAGGTGGGGGTGAACCCGCAGGCGCTGCTGGCGGACCTGTACCGGCTGACCCCGATGGAACAGTCCTTCGGCATCAACAACCTGGTGCTGGTGGACGGCCAGCCGAGGACCCTGGGGCTCAAGGCGCTGCTGGAGGTGTTCCTGGCCCACCGCTACGAGGTGGTGACCCGGCGCACCCGGTACCGGCGGCGCAAGCGCGAGGAACGGCTGCACCTGGTCGAGGGCCTGCTCAAGGCCCTGCTCAACATCGACAAGGTGATCAAGCTGATCCGGGACAGCGAGAACGCCCAGGCCGCCAAGGACGGTCTGATGAGCCGGTTCGGGCTCTCGGAGATCCAGGCCACCTACATCCTGGACACCCCGCTGCGCAGGCTCACCAAGTACGACCGGCTGGAGCTGGAGGCCGAGCAGGACAAGCTGCGCGGGGAGATCGCGGAGCTGACCAAGATCCTTGAGGACGAGTCGGTGCTCAAGAAGCTGGTGTCCAGCGAACTGGCCAAGGTGGCCAAGGAGTTCCCCACCGAGCGGCGCACCATCCTGATGGACGGTGACCTCAAGGAGGTGCTGGCGGCCTCCAAGCCCGCGGGCCCGCTGGAGGTGGCCGACGACCCGTGCCAGGTGATCCTGTCGGCGACGGGCCTGGTGGCGCGCACGGCGGCGGAGTCCGAGGAGGTCTCGGAGGGGCGTCGGCGCAGCGGCCGGGCCAAGCACGACGCGGTGTCGGCGATGGTGCACTCCACGGCGCGCGGCCGGGTGCTGCTGGTGACCAACCTCGGCAGGGCGTTCAAGACCGAGGTGCTGCCGCTGCCCGTGCTGCCCGAGCAGGTCGGCACGGTCTCGCTCAGCGGGGGCATGGCGGCCAGTGAGCTGGTGCCGCTGGAGAAGGGCGAGCGGGTCATCGGCCTGGCGCCGCTGAGCGAGGACAACGGTGGTTCGCCCGGCCTCGCGCTGGGCACGCGGCAGGGCGTGGTCAAGGTGTGTGCGCCCGAGTGGCCGGTGCGCTCGGAGGAGTTCGAGGTCATCGGGCTGCGTGAGGGCGACGAGGTGGTCGGCGCGACCTGGCTGACCGACGGGTCGGAGTCGCTGGTGTTCGTCTCCTCGGACGCCTCGCTGCTGCGTTACGCCGCGTCCCTGGTGCGGCCGCAGGGCCTCAAGGGCGGTGGCATGGCGGGCATCAACCTGGCCCTGGACGCGGAGACGGTGTTCTTCGGCGCGGTGCGCACCGAGGACACCGGGCACGGTGAGCCGATGGTGGTGACCTCCACCGGTGTCGGGGTGAAGGTGACCCCGTTCAGCGAGTACCCGAGCAAGGGCCGGGCCACCGGCGGGGTGCGGGCACAGCGTTTCCTCAAGGGGGAGAGCAGGCTGGACGTGGCCTGGGTGGGTCCGCGACCGGCGGCTGCCAAGGCGAACGGGTCCTCGGTGGAGCTGCCCGAGGTGGACCAGCGGCGGGACGGTTCCGGTACGCCGAGTGCGGCCCCGGAAGTGGTGGGGCACCTCATCGAGCGCGGCTGAGGCTTGACGGGGCGGGCACAATCCCCTTCGGGAGTTGATCTCACGGAGGGGATTTGTCATGGGGGGAAAGTCACGTTGGGCTGGCGTGTGCCTGGCCGCGGTCGGGTTGCTGTGCACGGTCTCGGCGCCCGCGCAGGCGCGGGTGCTCAGCGACGAGCAGATCGCCGCGATGAGCCCGCAGCAGCAGGCCGTGCTGCTCGACCCGTTGCGCGCGACCGCTTCGGCGCTGGGCGCTGCGGGGCGGGGTGAGCTCGCCGATGTGTACGGCAACCTGGCGATCGACGCCAACCACGGGGTGGTGCGGCTCTACCTGACCGACACCGCGCAGACCGGCCGCGCCTTCGCCGCGGCGCGCGCGGTGGACCCGGGCCTGGACACGAGCCGGGTGCAGGTGGTCAAGGCCGCCTACACGCACCGCGAGCTGGACGCGGCCAGCCAGCACCTGCTGGACCTGGCCGAGGCGAACCGCCTGCCGTACCAGGTGTACCTGGCCGGTCCGGCGCCCGACGCCTCGGGGCTGGAGGTCACGGTGGGCGCCAGCAAGCCGGTCGCCGCGCAGGCGAGCCTGGAGCTGCCGGTGAACCTCGTGCCCGGACGCCCGCTGGTGCCCAAGGCGTGGGCGGACGTGAAGTGGAACGACACGGCCCCGTTCATCGGTGGGGACGCGATCACCAGCAGCGGCAGCGGGGTGGGCTGCACGGCTGGGCTGCCCGCGGTGCGCAAGTCCGACAACCACCCGATCATGGTCACGGCGGCGCACTGCTTCGGTGTGGGCACGCAGGTCTACACGCGGGCGGGGCGTGCCGGGGACTACAACAACGGTCAGCGCGGCAACTCCGTGGGCAAGGTGACCGCCCGCTACGAGCAGTTCGACTCCGAGACGATCGACGGGGCCGACAACAACGCCGACGAGTCCGACACCGACGGCTGGAAGCCGCTGAGCAGTTACGCCTACTCCTACAACGGGGACTACGTCTGCCACGCCGGGCAGCGGTCCTTCTTCATGGGGCACCCCACGCCGTGCAACATCAAGGTGACCAACCAGGACAAGTGGTGCAGTGCCACCGAGGGCTGCCCCGGGCTGGGCTACCGGGTGCGTGGTGTGTGGGGTGACGCCGTGAACCGGGGCTGGGGCGCGGCCGGTGGCGACTCGGGCGCGACGATCTTCGCGGTGCAGGCCGGGGACAAGCGGCAGGCGCGTGGGGTGCTGTCCGACGGGGACGCCGGTGACGGCGCGCCGGGTGTGTTCTGGACCGAGGCCACCGACGTGTTCGACCACTTCGGGCTCACCCTGAACCCGAGGACCTGAGGTGCAACCCCACGAGTCCCGGTCTGGGGTGTGCGAGTCCCGCCGAGTAGAGCGCGAGTCCCGCTCTGAGGCGCGCGAGTCCCGGTCTGAGGCGCGCGAGTCCCGCTCTAGGGCCCGCGAGTCCCGCCCGCAGGAGCCCGAGTCCCGCCGACCCGGCCGCCGCGTTCCGGTTCTCGCCCTGCACGGCACGTTCGGTACGGCGCAGAGTTTCGCGCCGGTCGAGGGACTGCGGTTGATCGCGCACGACCAGCGCGGGCACGGTGCCGCCTCGCAGCGCGGGCCCTTCGACCGGGAGGCGTTCGTGGCCGACGCCGCCGCGCAGATCCGTGCGGCGGGCGTCGGCCCGTGCGTGGTGCTGGGCCACTCGATGGGTGGGCTCACCGCCTACCAGTTGGCGGCCCGGCAACCGGAACTGGTCAGCGCACTGGTCGTGGTCGACGAGGGCGCGGTGGTCCCACCGTCCATTTTGGACGTCACGGGCTGGCCGGTGCACCTGGGCAGCCGTGCGCTGTGGCAGGAGTTCTTCGTGGACAGTCCGGCGCCGGAGTACTTCCTGCGCAGCGTGGTCCGCGACGAGCACGGTTGGCGGCTTGCCTTCGACTACGCGGACATGATGGCGGTGCAACGGCACTGCGTCGGCGATTGGTGGGATGACTGGCTCGGGTCGACGTGTCCCGCGTTGTTGCTGCGGGCCGAGCACAGCATGTTGCTGACCGGGGAGCACGCAGCCGAGATGGCCGCGCGTCGTCCGAACACCGAGCTGGTGGAGTTCGCCGGCTGCGGGCACTGGCTGCACGAGCAGCAGCCGCGGGCCTTCGCCGACACCGTGCTGTCGTTCCTGGACCGTCACGGCCTGAGCAGGTAGCCGATCAGTCGCCTGCGGGCGGCCTTGGTGCCCGTACTGGGCTGGAACACGGCTTCGAGCATCGCGAGCACCTCGTCGCGCGCCTGCCGGGTGCGCATCACGCGCCGCCACAGCAGCAGGTTCAGCGCGTAGCGCCAGTCTGGTGTGCGGGCCAGCCGCAGGACGTTGCGCACGTTGCGGCGTGCCCTGGTCGGCAGCGCGGCGAGGTCGGACTCCGCCCGCAACGGGTGTTCGGGCAGCACGTCCAGGCCGTACTCGACCATGAAGTCGAAGTCGGTGCGCCAGGCCGCGGCCCACAGGTAGTCGACCATACGGCACCACCCGCGCAGGAACAGCAGTTCGGTGGGCGAGTACGGGTCCGGCTCGGTGGTGGCGATCTGCCCGGCCACCACGTCCAGGCAACTCTTGTGCGCCTTCCACAGCGCGAGCCGCAGCGGTTCGAGGTCGCTGCCCGGTCGTGTCGCGCGGACCAGTTCGAAGTAGCGGCGCCAGTCGGCCAGCCCGGTGTCGAACTGCTCCGGCCCGTAACGGAACCGAGTCGGCCCAGGTGGTTCGAGCAGTTCCGCCGGGGGCACGACCCCCGCGGCCACGGCGCCCAGCCATGGGATCACGCAGAGCGCGTAGTTGCCGAAGCCCCAGCCCGCGTCCGGGTCGATCCGGTCACCGAGACCGAGCCGCCCCGTGCGGTGCTGCCACTGGTGCTGGAACATCAGTCCCCACAACGGGTTGTCCCGGTTGTCCGCGCCGAACAGCCCGTTGTGGTTGGTGGCCTGGATCAGCGCGCGGTAGGCGGCCATGCGCTGCGGGAAGCTGAACGGGTCGAACCGGTCACCCAGTGGCGGGGCCCCGGTCCACACCTCGTGCAGGTCCAGTCCGGTCAGTTCGGCGGGGTGCCCGCTCACTGCGGTCCCAGGTAGACCCAGTTGCCCGCGTCCCGCACGAACAGGCTGCGCTCCTGCATCGCGCCGCGCTGGCCGCCCTCGCGGTAGTGCGCGCGAAACTCCACCGTGCCCTCGGTGGCGAACATGCCGCCCTCGACGCGGTCCAGGATCTCCAGCCGCACCCAGCGCAGGCCGGGGTCGAACTCCACGCCCGGCGGGCGGGTGCTGCTGTGCCAGGTGCGCAGCAGGTACGCCTCGTCCCGCACGGCGAACGCGCTGAACCGCGAGCGCATCAGCAGCTCGGCGGTGGCGGCGCTGGCCCGCCCCTGGTGCAGCCTGCCGCAACACTGCTCGTAGGGATCTCCGAGCCCGCACGGGCACTGCTTGGTCGCCACGCGCTGATTCTGGCCTATGCGGTGGGCTTGACGTGCAGGTGGTCCAGCAGGTGCTGCGTTGCGGCGGCGATCTGGTCCACGGCGTGCTCGAACGCCTCGGCGTTGGCCCTGCTGGGCGCGCGGAACCCGCTGATCTTGCGCACGTACTGGAGTGCGGCGGCGCGCACGTCCTCACCGGTGGCGTCCTCGACGTACGGCGGTCGCAGCGTTTTGATGCTTCGGCACATGCCCACGACGGTAGGCCGTCGCAGGGGATTTGGCTGCCGAACACGCGTGTTGCGCCGGAATTCGCCGGAACCGGGCTGCCACGGGGTGTGCCGGTGCGGAGCGTGGCATGATCACCACGATCTACTTCGGTGCCCTACCGGCAACGGCCGGTCGACCGTGTCCGCCGGGCAGCTCACCGAGATCGCCAGGATGGCAGTGCGGCCGACCGTGCGGGCGTGCCTGCCGCACCCGACCCGCGGGCGGATCCGCGACCTGGCCGCCGTGGCGCAGGCCAGCGACGGAGGCAGGCTCCACCCGATGTTCCAGCCTTGGCAGGCGCACCGGGGGAAAACCTTCTCACCCCGCGGAAGGCCGTGTCCGTGCGGCTGCTGGGGCGGGTTCGGTCGAACCAGGCAAGCCCGCCGACCTCGCCGTGCTGGATCGAGACATCCTCAGCTGCGAGGTGGACGCGATCCGCGAGACCCGGGTGTTCAGCGCGGCCGGTTGAGCTCCGCGCAGTCCTTCAGCTTGTGCGCGATCCGCAACATGCTGCGCCGTTCGTGTGCATTGAGCCGGTTGGTCAGGTGCTCGCGGACCAGTGCGGCGTGGCGGGCCAGCGCTTGGTCGAGCACCTCGCGGCCAGCGTCGGTGAGCACCACGAACGCCGCCCTGCGGTCCTCCGGGTCGGGGGTACGCCGCACCAGTCCGGCCTGCTCGATGCGGTCGGCCAGTCGGGTGAAACCGCCTGAGCTGAACGAGATCGCGGTCGCCAGCTCGGTCACCCGCAGCGCGTGCTCCGGCGCGCGTCCCAGGCAGAGCAACACCTCGAACCAGGTCTCCGGCACGCCGAGGTCCTGGTGGGTGAGATCCCTCAGTCTGGTCAACGCGTCGGTGAGCATGCCGAAGACGGTCACGGTCTCGTCGTCGATCAGGTCCTGCGCCACCTAGGAAGTGTGTCACAACTCGCGCTTCCCGCGACCCCACGTCTTCACCAGATCTCCAGCAATGCGGTATGGGACTGAAGGTCAACCCGCACACCTGGGACGAAGTGGCCCGCGGAGGAGGCCGGGTTCGACGGACTGTTGACTGGGGACAACCTGTGGAACTCCCGCGACGCCGCGGTTGCCGTGCACGACGGGCCCACCCTGCTGGCCGCCTGGTCGGTTCCGGTCTGTGGCCAGCTGATCACGCGATGGCTCGCTGCTCGCCGGGGACCCCGGTGCCGCGCAGGAAGCGCAGTTCCTGGCGGCAACTGCCGATCGCAGCCCCACCCCGGACCGGATCCTGTTGGCCTACGGCGCGTGTCGGCGCTTCGCGTACGGCGTGTCGGCGCCTGCGGTACGGCGTGTTCGCGCTTTCCGCACGGCGTGTTCGCCGTTCCGGTGCGGTGTGTCGGCGCTTGCCGGGCGGGACTCGTGCCCGGCTGGGCGGGACTCGCGGGCACCTGGGCGGGACTCGCGGGGTGGGTGGGGTCAGCTCGGCATCCAGTTGCCGTGGAAGCCGTAGGGGACGCGGGTGGGGAGGTGGATCCGCGCGGCCGTGTCGAGGGTCTGGGCGTCGAGCAGGACCAGGTCGCTGCGGTCCTCGCTGGCGTCGTACACCATGCCCATGAGCACGCCCGCGTCCTCCTCCGCACCGGTGGGCACGAAGACGAACTCGCCGGCGCCGTGCCCCTTCCCGAACGAGTGCACACGGGTGTCGCCGGTGAGCAGGTCGTGCTTGCACAGGGAGTTCAGCTCCAGTCCGGGCACGCCGCCGTCGGAGCCGATCGTGTAGCCGTAGCGGTGCCTGCTGCCGAGTAGCCGCTCGTCCACGCGTGGGAACTCCTGGTGCACCTCGCTGAACCGGTCCTCGCGGAGCTTGCCCGCGGACAGGTCGATCGTCCACCGGTCCAACGTGGTGCCGCCCTCGTTGGGGGTGAGCCTGTCGGTGGCGAACATCTGCGGGTGCCGCACCACGTCCAGCACCAGCTCCTCGCCCTGTTCGTAGGCGTTGAGCGCGTGGAAGACGTAGCACGCCTCGACCTCGAACCAGCGCAGGTCGGCGACGGAGCCGTTGCGGGGCAGGACGCCGACGCGCGCGGGGTGGTCGGGGTTCCAGGCGTAGGGCAGCGCACCGCCGCCCTTGCGGTTGACGCGCTCGGCGATGCGCCCCGGCACGGGCCTGCGCCCGATGAACTGGGACAGCAGGAATTCCACCGGCTTGCGCAGCAGCTTGGGCGCGGCCTTGGCGGCCAGTTCGAAGTCGAAGGTCACCGGGAGGTCGTAGAGCACCACGTAGTTCTCGGTCAGCGAGAAGTCGTGCATCATCGGGCTGCCGCCGACGGGGATGTCCACAGTGCGCCGCACACGCCCGTCCAGCCCGACCACCGTGTACTGGACGGTGCTGCCCGCCGCCCAGTAGTAGGAGACCGCGTGCAGCTCGCCGGTCCTGGGATCGATCTTGGGGTGGGCCGTGTAGCCGCCGCGCAGGGTGCCGCCGAAGTCGCAGGCGCCCACGGTGTCCAGTTCCTCGGTCAGCTCGTAGGGCAGGCTGCCGCCCTCGACCAGCGCCAGCGTGCGCCCGGCGTGCCCGAGCACGTTGGTGTTGGCGGAGAAGTCGGTCCCGGCGTGCCGTGGCCCGGCGGGCCGCTGCTCGCCCAGCGCGCTGGCCACGAAGCCGTCGCGCACGAACCGGTTGCGGTACCACTCGGCGCGGCCCCCGCGGATGCGCACCCCGTGCACCATGCCGCTGCCCAGGAACCAGTTGTACGTGCGGGGGTTGGGCGGCAGCACCGGGTTGGGGCCGTTGCGCAGGTAGCGCCCGTCCAACTGCTCGGGGATGTGTCCGGTGACCGGGAGCTCGGTGACGGTCAGTTCGCTGGCTACCGGGCCGAAGTTGCCCTGGAGAACTGTGCTGGTCATGTGCGCCTCGCAACCCAGAGGTTCTGTGACGCAGTTATAAAACGCTGTTGCGATACGCTTGTCAAGTGGCCCGACCCAAGACCCACGACGACGCCCTGCGTACCCGGCTGCTGGACCGCGCCGGTGAACTGATCTCCGGCGAGGGCCCGGACGCGCTGAGCCTGCGCAGGCTCGCCGCCGACGCGGGCACCTCGACCACGGCGGTGTACTCGCTGTTCGGCGGCAAGGCCGCGCTGATCCGCGAGGTCTACGTGGAGGCGTTCCGGCGCTTCAACGCGCGGCTGGCCCAGGTGCGTCCCGGCCCCGACGCGGAGGCTGACCTGGTGCGGCTGGGCCTGCTGTACCGGGAGAGCGCGCTGGCCGACCGCCACCTCTACGCGATCATGTTCACCGCCGTGATCCCCGGCTTCGAGCCCGACGCGCAGGCACGTGAACAGGCCGAGGGCACCTTCGCCCCGTTGCTGGCCGCCGTGCGCCGCGCGGTGGACGAGGGCGTGCTGGTGGACGAACCCGCCGAGGGCATCGCGATCGCCTGCTGGGCCCTGGTGCACGGCATGGTCTCGCTGGAACTGCGGGCGGATCTGCCCGGGGAGGTGGACGCGGCGGCCACTTATGAGCGGGCGATCCGCGCTGGCTTGCGCGGCTGGCGCCGGGACGGGGTGCCGGTGGCGTGAAGGTGGCTTTCACTGCGTCCAGTGCAGTGAAAGCCACTTTCGCGGCGCGGGGTGGGTGCGGCGCGGGCGTGCGTCATGAAGGTGCCGTTTGAGGCGTTGGGCGTCATGAAGGGCACCTTTGGGACATTGGGGCGGCGCGCGGGCCCGTGCCGTGACGGCGGCCTTCGTGGCAGGCTGAGTGGTGGGGTGCCGGGGCCAGGTTGTCACGGCGTGGACAACGGCGCAGCCCCGATCGCTCAGCCGGGTGAGTTTACGAATTGTGCGGGTAAATGGTTCAGGTGAGTCTTGTCACTGACCGTCCAGGGTGATTTACCCACGTTTAACCACGTGCAATGTTGCGGCTAGGCGGGTCATCTCTACGCTGAGTGGCGGGTCAATTAATTCCCGGCCCACGACAGCGAGAGGTTTTGTCGCATGTTCAACCACTTAGGTGCTTACCTCACACCAGCGAGGCGTCGCTGGCTAGCCCTGGGGCTGACGTTTGTCACCGTGGCGACAATGGGTGGCGCCATTGCGCTCACCGCGCGGTCAAGTGACGCGGCCCCGGCGGTTCCCGGCCTGTGGGCAGGCAGGACCGACGCCTCGTTCCAGGCGATTTGCACCTGGAGTCACCGCAACGACGACGACCCGATCGTCTTTCCTGGTGAACGGGGCAAATCGCACACCCACGACTTCTACGGAAACAGGCAGACCGACGCGTTCTCCACCGCGGACACCCTGCGCGGCGGCGGGACCACCTGCAACAACCCGTTCGACAAGGCGGGCTACTGGGTGGCCAACCTGCGCAAGGACGGCCAGCCGCTGACCGCGCGTACCATGATCACCACCTACCAGGCCCGGTTCAAGCGCAGGGTCCAGCCGTTCCCGCCCGGGCTGAAGATCCTCTCCGGCAACGCCAACACGCGTGGCCCGCAGGCACTGTCCACTGTGGAGTGGTCCTGCAACGACGACCTCAGCCACGCCTCGGCCAGCGTCATCCCGGACTGCCCCGAGGACGGGCACCCGCTGACCATGACCGTGTGGTTCCCGGACTGCTGGAACGGCAGCGACCTGGACAGCCCCAACCACATCAGCCACATGGCCTTCAGCAGGGACGGCCGGTGCCCCGCGGACCACCCCGTCCCGGTGCCCGGCCTGAAGGAGACCGTGTTCTGGCCGGACCAGAAGTCCGGCCGGGGCCTGAGCCTGGCCAGCGGCGGCACGATGACCGGGCACGCCGACTTCGTCAACTCCTGGGACCAGGCGGGCCACGCGGCCTTCGTGACCCAGTTCCTCGACGTGCTCAACCCGGGCAACCCGCTGGGCACTGTGCTCGACGGGCCGCTGCGCAACGCCATCGGCAGGACCGCGGGCCCGGCCAACCGGCCGCGCTCCACCGAGGCCGAGGACCAGGCCGCCGTGTCCATGCAGCCCATGTCCATGCCTGGCATGGCGATGGGGAACTGAGGGCCGGTGAGCATGCGCGTCGCGGTGATCGGGGCCGGTGTCGCTGGGCTGTCGGCGGCCTACCGGCTGCGGGCGGAGGCCGAGGTGACCCTGTTCGACTCGGCGCACACCGCGGGCGGTCACGCCTGCACGGTGGAGGTCGAGGACAACGGCCGGGTGCTGGGCCTGGACACGGCATTCGTCGTGTACAACGAACCGCACTACCCCTCGATCGCGGCATTCTTCGGGGAGCTCGGCGTGGCGACCAAAGCGCACACGGGACGATTCTGCTTCTTCGATGCGGAATCGGATGCAACCTACGTCTCGGAGGACCTGGAACTGGGTGAGGAGGAAGTCGCCCAGCGCTGTCCCGCCGATTTCCAGTTGCTGTGGCGCGAGGCCGCCAGGTTCCAGCGTGAAGCGCCGAAGGACTTCATCCGCGGGCGTGCCGATATGTCGTTGGGCGATTACCTCGACGGAAACGGTTACAGCAAGGCTTTTCGGTACGGGTTCGTCGTGCTCATCTCCACGGCGGCCTGGTCGGTGCCCGCGGACAAGATCTGGCAGATGCCCGCGAGCACGGTCATCGCGTTTTTCTACGCCCACGGAGCGGAGGGCCTCGGGGGCAGGACCGTGCCGTGGCGAACCGTCGAAGGCGGGAGCATCAGCTACGTCCGCGCCGCCCTGGGGCGGTTGCGCGCGGCGGGCGGGCTGATCCGCCTGGCCACCCCGGTGCACCGGGTGGTCGAGCACCAGGACTCCGTCGAGGTGCACAGCCTGGACGGCACCGAGTGGTTCGACCACGTGGTGCTGGCCACCCACGCCGACGAGGCCCTGGCCGTGCTGGACCGGCCCACCACGAGCCAGCGGCGGCTGTCGGCCATCGCGTACCACCCGACCCGCGCGGTGCTGCACACCGATCCCACCGTGCTGCCCGCCGACCGCGACACCTGGCGCAGTTGGAACTACGGCCGCCTCGGGGAGCGGCACAGTTGGGTCGTCTACTACCTCAACCGGTTGCAGGACCTCACCGCGAGCCGTGACTACTTCCTGACCCTGGACTGCCCGCTGCCGATCCGCCCCGAGGCGGTGCTGGCGGAGAAGTCCTTCCGGCACCCGGTGTTCACCGCCGAGGTCCGCCGGATGCAGCCCACGCTGCACGCGGTCAACGAGGGCTCGCGGGTGAAGTTCGCCGGTTCCTACTTCCACGCGAGGCGGCTGGGCCCCGACATCGTCGGCTCGCACGAGTCCGCCTTCGACTCCGGCCTCGCCGCCGCCGAGTCGGTCCTGCGCGACCGCAGCCTCGCGGACCGCCCCGCCTGATCCGCCCCGCCAGGAGGAGACAGCCCATGTCCGAACAGGTCGTGACCCAGCGCCCGCCGACCGAGCCCGAGGTGTGGCAGTGGCTGGTGGACAAGATCGCCCACCGGCTCGGTGTGCCCGCGCAGCAGGTGGACGTGCACCGCTACTTCGACGAGTTCGACCTGGACTCCACCGAGGCGCTGGTGCTCTCCGGCGAGCTGGAGTCCTGGCTGGGCTTCGAGTTGGAGACCACCGCGCTCTGGTACCACCCCACGATCGCCGAGCTCTCCGCGCACATCGTGGCCAAGCGGGACGGGGGTGGGCTGTGATCAGGACACTGGCGGAGTGCCCGAGTGCGCCACGGGTCGTGCTGGTGCACCCCGGGGCGCTGCCCGCCACCGTGCACCAGGACCTGGCCGCCGCGCTGGGCACCCTGCACGTGGTGGACCTGGAGCAGTTGCCCGCCTACCGCCGGATGATGGTCACCGGCGAACAGGACGGCTTGTCGGTCGCCGGTCTGGCCGAGAGCGCCGCCGAGCAGCTGCGCGCCGCCGGACTGCTGCACGGCCCGTGGCTGCTGGCGGGCTGGTCGGTCGGCGGGGTCGTGGGCTACGCGCTCACCGAGTTGCTGGCCGAGCACCAGTTGCCCGCCCACCTCGTGCTGCTGGACAGCATCGCGCCCGCACGGGGGTACCGGCGTTCCCGCGAGGACTTCACCGCCGAGGTGCTGCTGCCCTGGTTCGTGACCTACCTCGCGGCCAAGCGCGGCGGGCGGCTTTCCTTGCCAGGCAAGCGGTTCCGGGGCATGGACACCGAGACCGGGCTGCGCCTGGTGCTGGCGGCGGGCATCGACAGCGGCCTGCTCTGGCCGGACACGACCCTGGCCGGGCTGCGCAAGGTGTACGAGGTCTACCTGCACGGGCTGTTCCGCAACGTCGGGCTGACCAGCGCCCACCGGGCCGGGGCCGCGCGCGTGCCGATCACCCTGGTGCGCCCCGAGAACGGCCTGATCGACACCGCGGACCCGTTGGGCTGGCAGCGGTTGGCCACCGACCTGCGGGTGCTGCGCTGCCCGGGCGACCACTACTCCATGCTGCGCGACCCGGTGACCGTGGCCCTGGTCGCCCGGCTGACCAGGCAACTGCTGCCCACCCCGATGACCGCCCGCTCCGCGTGAGGACCCGACACCATGGACCACCACGACACCGCCATCGCCATCGTCGGCCTCGGGGCGCTGTACCCCAAGGCCGGTGACCTCGGTGAGTTCTGGGCCAACGTGGTGCAGGCCCGGGACTGCATCGAGGAGGTGCCCGAGAGCCACTGGCGGGTCGAGGACCACTACGACCCGGACCCGGCCGCCCCGGACAAGACCTACTGCAAGCGCGGTGGGTTCCTGCCCGAGGTGCCCTTCGACCCGCTGGAGTTCGGCCTGCCGCCGAACACCCTGGACGTCACCGACGTGCTCCAGCTGTTGAGCCTGGTCGTGGCCAAGCAGACGCTGGCCGACGCCGGGAGCTACGACCCCGCGCGCACGGGTGTGGTGCTCGGCGTGACCGGGGCGAACTCGCTGACCCAGCCGCTGGCCACCCGGTTGCAGACCCCGGTGCTCAAGGAGGTCGTGCGGTCCTGCGGGCTCAGCGAGCGCGACGCGGAGGCGATCGCCGCCAAGTTCGTCTCCGCGTTCGCGCCCTGGGAGGAGAACTCCTTCCCCGGCATGCTCGGCAACGTGGTCGCCGGGCGGATCGCGAACCGGTTCGACCTGGGCGGCACCAACTGCACCGTGGACGCCGCCTGCGCCAGTTCGCTGGCCGCCGTGCACGTGGCCGCCGCCGAGCTGCTGTCCGGCCGCGCCGACCTGATGCTCACCGGTGGCTGTGACGCCGAGAACACGATCCTGATGTACCTGTGCTTCTCCAAGACCCCGGCCTTCTCCCGCGCGGGCGTGATCCGGCCCTTCGACGAGTCCAGCGACGGCACGCTGATCGGCGAGGGAATCGGCATGCTCGCGCTCAAGCGGCTGGCCGACGCGGAGCGGGACGAGGACCGGATCTACGCGGTGCTGCGGGGGATCGGCAGTTCCAGCGACGGCCGGTACAAGAGCATCTACGCCCCGCGCAAGGAGGGCCAGGTGCTCGCACTGCGACGGGCCTACCAGCACGCCGGGTTCGGGCCCGAACAGATCGGGCTGGTCGAGTGCCACGGCACCGGCACCTCGGTCGGCGACCTCACCGAGCTGACCGCGCTGCGCGAGGTGTACGGCGCGGCCAGTTCGCAGCGGCAGTTCGCCGCGGTGGGCAGCGTGAAGTCCCAGATCGGGCACACCAAGGCGGCCGCGGGCGCCGCGAGCATGATCAAGCTCGCGCTGGCCCTGCACCACCGGGTGCTGCCGCCCACGATCAACGTGCGGCGCCCGCGCGCGGCCGTGGACTTCGCCACCTCTCCGTTCTACGTCAACACGATCGCGCGGCCGTGGATCACCGACCCGATGCGGCCCACCCGCCGCGCCGCCCTGTCCTCCTTCGGCTTCGGCGGCACGAACTTCCACTGCGTGCTGGAGGAACACGACGAGTCGGCCACGGCGGGGCACCCGGTGAGCCGGGTGCACGTGTGGAGCGCGCCCACCCCGCAGCAGCTGATCGAGGTGTTGGCCTCCGGTGTGGACGGTTCGGGGCCGGAGTGGCCGGTGCCCGCCGAACACGCGCGGCTCGCTGTGGTCGCAGGCGATCAGTCCGAACTGGACGCGGCACGAGCCGAGGCGCTGCAACGGCTTCGTGCCGAGCCTGGTGCCGAGTCCTTCGAACTCGCCAGCGCGTACTACCGGCGGGTGGCGATGGTCCGCGACGGCTGGGCGGGCAAGGTCGGCGCCCTGTTCGCCGGGCAGGGCAGCCAGTACGTGGGCATGGGCACCGGCACCGCGCTGGCCCTGCCGCCGGTCCGCGCGGCCTTCGACCGTGCGTCGGCGGCCTTCGGCGGTCCGGAGTCGTTGGGGCGCGTGGTGTTCCCGCCGCCCGCGTTCGACGAGGCCACCCGCGCCGAGCAGGACGCGGCGCTGCGGCGCACCGAGTTCGCGCAGCCCGCGATCGGCGCGCTGGCTGTCGGTCAGTACCGGTACCTGGGCGATTCCGGGTTCGTGCCCGACGGTGTGCTCGGTCACAGCTTCGGTGAGCTGGTTGCCTTGTGGGCGGCCGAAAGCCTGACTGAGGAGGAGTTCACCGCGCTGGCCAGGGCCCGCGGTGCGGCCATGGCCCGCCGCCCCGAGGACCAGGCTGATCCGGGCACGATGGCGGCCGTGCGGCTGGGTGCGTCCCAGGTCGAGGAGCTGCTCGCGGGGCGGGCCGATGTGTTCGTCTGCAACGTGAACTCGCTCGACCAGGTGGTCGTCGGTGGGGGAACGCAGGCGGTTCGCGAGTTCGTGGCGCAGTGCCGTGCGTCCGGTGTCGGCGCGCAGGAACTGCCTGTGGCAGCGGCGTTCCACACAAAGTACGTGGCCCATGCGGTCCAGGGCTTCGGGCAGGCAGTGTCCGAAGTGGAGGTCCGCGAACCCAAGATCGCGGTCTATTCGAACCTCGCCGACGGCCGCTACGGCTCGGATGTCGAGGCGAACCGCGGACTGTTGGTTCGGCAACTCGGTGAACCAGTGCAGTTCGCCGCTCGTGTGCAGGACATGTACGCCGACGGTTTCCGGGTGTTCGTGGAGTTCGGGCCTCGCGGCGTGCTGTCCGGCCTGGTGCGGCGGATCCTTGCCGACCGGCCCGAGGTGGTGGTGCTGACCGCGGACGGCGGCCCCGGCACCGACGGGGACCGGGCGCTCAAGCAGGTGGCCGCGAGGCTGCTCGTGCTGGGGCTGCCGCTGAGCGGGCTCAACCGCCACGCCGCCCCCGCACCGCCGAGGAAGGCCAAGCACACCAAGGGAATGAGGATCGCGTTGAACGGGGTGAACCACGTGTCAGACGATCGCCGCCGCGCCTACCGGCAGGCATTGGACAACGGGTACCGCATCGAGGGCACCGCGCCCGCGGCGCACTCCGCGGCCGCCGAGCACCTGGCCATGCACCGGGACTACCTGGACAACCAGTTGCGCATCGCGGAACGCCTCAGCGGGGTGCTGGAGCGCGAGGCCGCGCAGGGCCCCCGCGAGGGCGTGTTGTCCGGAATAAACTCCATCGTGCAGCACAGTGTCGCGATCGGACAGACGCACGTCCACGCCACGGAGGTGCTGCGCAGCGTCGCGCAGCTGGACACGGGCACGCGTCCCGCACCGATCACCTACCAGTACGCCGTTCCCGCCGCCCCGGTCGCTGCCAGGCCCGCGTTGCCCGAGGCCGGGCCGCAGCCGCTCGTGCCGGACCCCTCGCCGAGGCCGGTGCCGACCCCGCCGCCCCCGCCCAAGCCCGCCGTGGCGCAGGCGCCGACCGTGCGTGCCGCCCTACTGGAGGTCGTGTCCGAGAAGACCGGGTACCCCACGGACATGCTGGATCCGGCCATGGACGTGGAGGCGGACCTGGGCATCGACTCGATCAAGCGCGTGGAGATCATGGGCGTGCTGCGCGAGCGGTTCCCCGGCACGGCCAGCGCGGGCCCGGAGAAACTGGCCGAGCTGCGCACCCTGGACGACATCGTGACCTTCCTGGCCGAGGGCGAGGTGGCGGCAGGCCCAAAAGCCTGATCGGTCGGCTGTCGGCACGCCTGAGCCGACTGCCCGCGCCGGACCGGGTGCAGGGCTGCTTCGCCGCAGACCCGGTGGCGCTGCTGGCCGGTGAACGCGGGCCGCTGGCCGACCTGCTCGCCGAGCGGCTGCGCGCCGAGGGCTGGACCGTCCACACCGGACCGGGAGCGGAACGGCTGGACCTGGTGCTGTGGCTGGGCGGCGACCACCTGGCCGATGCCCTGCTCACCGCCAGGGACACGCTGCCGGTACTGAACTCGCGGCGGCGCACCGCGCTGGTCACCGTCGCACGCCGTGCTGAGGGCAGTGGACTGTCTGGCCTGGTCAAGACGGCCGTGATCGAGACATCTGAATTGTTCGGCCGTGCCGTGGACCTGCACCCGGAGCTGGCGGTGGACCGTTGCGCCGACTTGGTCCTGGCCGAACTGCACGACTCGCAGGCCGCGCTGACCCACGTCAGCTACGACGAGGCCGGTCAGCGCTGGCACACCACTGTGGACGGTTCGCCGCGTGCCACCGGTACCGCCGCGCTCACCCCGCAGGACGTGGTCCTCGTGACGGGCGGGGCGCGCGGCATCACCGCCGACTGCGTGCTCGGACTCGCCAAGCGGTACCGGCCCGCGTTGGTCCTGTTAGGACGGACCAGGCTCGCAGAGGAGCCCGTTTGGGCACAGGGCGTACCGGAAGACAAGATCAAGCCGGTGATCGCCGCGCGACTGGAGCGGCCCACACCGCGCGAGGTGGAGCCCATCTACCGCGATCTGCTGGCCCAGCGGCAGATCCGCGCCACGCTGGCGTCGATCCGTGCTGCTGGGGCGCAAGCCGACTACCTGGCCGTGGACATCACCGACGCCGACGCCGTGGCCGCCGCACTCGCACCGTACCGTGAGCGGATCACTGGCCTGGTGCACGGCGCGGGCGTGCTCGCCGATCAGCTGATCACCGACAAGACCCGTGCGGAGATCGAGCGCGTGCTCGCCCCGAAGATCGGCGGGCTGCGTGCCGTGCTCGGTGCGCTGGACGCCGACCGGCTGCGCCACGTGGTGCTGTTCTCCTCGGTGGCCGGGTTCTTCGGCAACCGCGGCCAGTCCGACTACGCCATGGCCAACGAGCAGCTCAACGCGGAGGCACGCGTGTTCAAGCGAGAGCACCCGGCCGCCTCGGTCGTGTCGATCAACTGGGGCGCGTGGGCCGGTGGCATGGTCACCCCCGCGCTGCAAAGGATGTTCGCCGAACGCGGGGTCACGCTGATCCCCGTGCAGGAGGGTGTGCGGCACTTCGTGGAGCAGTTCGCACCCGAACGTCCTGACGACGTGGTGTGCGTGATCGGCCCGAGCACCCCGCTGTCCAGTCCCGCGCCGAGAAGTGCCGGGGTCACCGTGGTCCGCGACCTGGCCGAGTTGGCCGCGAGCCCGGTGATCACCGACCACGCCATCGGCGGGCTACCCGTGCTGCCCGTGACCGTCGCGATCGGCGCCATGCTCAACGCGGTGGCCCGCATCCGTCGGGAACCCTGTGAGCTGGCGGCCTTTTCCGTGCTCAAGGGCGTGGTCTTCACCGAGCGGAACGAGCGGTTGCGGCTGCGGATCACCGGCAACCACGTGACGGCCCTGGACGAGCGGGACCGCCCGCGCTACCGCGCCGAACTGTCCGCGCCGACCCAGTGCTGGGCCCCGCCGCTGGCCGAGCTTGGCGCGGGCGAGCCGCTGCCCGTCTACGGTGACGGCACGCTGTTCCACGGCCCCACCCTGCGAGGCCTGCGGACCCTGCACGAGGACGGCGACCGGCTGGTGATCGGCTGCCAGCTCGCTGACGTGCCGCTCGCCGACGGCGCCTACGCCGCCCCGAACTATTCCCCGGTGCTGGCCGACCTGTTGTTGCAGGCGGCACTGGTGTGGGTGCGCCGCAGCCGGGGACAGGCCAGCCTGCCGGTGGCCGTCGGGCGGGTCCAGTCCTACGGGGCGCTGCCGGACGGCGAGCCCTTCGTGATGATCGTCGAGCCGGGACCGCAAGGCGAGTCGCGGGCGCGGTGCACGGTGACGGCCCGCACCCCGCAGGGCGAGGTGCTGCTGCGCTTCGCCGGGGTGGACCTGGTGTGCAGCACCGCGTTGGGCGAGAAGTTCACCCTGGCCGGGGCAGGTGTGCGATGAAGATCGCCATCGTCGGGCTGGGCTGCCTGCTGCCGGGTGCCGACAACCCCGAGCAGTTCTGGGCCAACCTGGTGGCAGGCGCCGACCTCCGCACGGACGGCGGCCCGGACCAGTTCGGCACCAGCCCGGAAGTACCCGGCGGCTGGGGTGATGCCGAGCACCGGATCACCGCGGTACGAGGCGGTTTCGTGCGCGACCCCGAGCCGGACCCGGCTGTGGCAGGGCTGGGGCGAGTCGCCCAGTGGCCGCTGTACGTGGCCCGTCAGGCGCTGGCCGACGCCGGGATCACCGAGCTGGACCGTACCGGAATCGTGCTGGGCAACTACGCTTTCCCCACCGAGCAGTCGTGCAAGATCGCGGTGCCGCTGCTGCACGGCGCGGTGGCGGAAGGCTTGCGCCGAGCGGGAATCCCCGCCGGAGAGTCGCAAAAGTCCGAAGTGGACAAGCGAAACCTGAGACCGTTCGGGCTGCCGGTGCAGGTGGTCGGCGACGCGCTGGGGCTGGGCGGTCCGCGCCTGGCGCTGGAGGCCGCGTGCTCCTCGGCCCTGTACAGCCTGGCTCTGGCCCGGGACTACCTGGCCACCGGCCTGGCCGAGGTGATGATCGCGGGCGCCGTGTGCGCCCCGGACCCGCTGCTGATCCACCTGTCCTTCTCCGACCTGCACGCCTATCCCGCCAACGGGATCAGCCAGCCCTTCGACCGGCGCTCCACCGGGATCGTCACCGGCCAGGGCGCGGGCGTGTTCGTGGTCAAGCGGCTGGCCGACGCGGTGCGGGACGGGGACCGGATCCACGCCGTGATCGAGTCGATCGGCCTGAGCAACGACGGCGCGGGCCGACACCTGTTGGCGCCCAACGCCTCCGGCCAGGTCGACACCTACCGGCGGGCCTACGCCCACAGCGCGCCCGTGGACTACATCGAATGCCATGCGACCGGTACGCCGCTGGGCGACGCCGTGGAACTGCGCGGGCTCACCGAGTTCTTCGGCGCGGACCTGCCGCTGCTCGGCTCGGTCAAGGGCAACCTGGGCCACCTGCTCACCGTCGCCGGGTTCACCAGCATGCTCAAGGTGATCCTCGCCATGCGCCACGGGGTGCTGCCCGCCACGCCCTGCGTCAGCGAGCCGATCACCGACCGCGTGCTGCACACCGAACGGCCCTGGCACGGGCCACGTCGTGCCGGGGTGTCGGCGTTCGGCTTCGGCGGCACCAACGCGCACGCCGTGCTCGCCGCTTCCGCCTCACCGCAGGCCGAGGAACAGCCAGTACTCCCCAAGTTGGCGGTCGCCGGGGTCGGCGCGAAGCTGTGTGCGGACGACCTGGGACAGGCCGTGCGCACGGCCACGCCCGCGCTGCGCTCGCGCCCGGAGGGCCGGTGGTACGGGCTGCCCGGTCCCGAGCACGGCCCCGCCGGGTACCTGACCGATGCCGAGGTGGACCTCGCGGCGTACCGGATCCCGCCCGCGGAGTTCGCGCAGCTCAACCCGCAGCACGCCGTCCTGTTCGAGGCGGCCGAGACCGCGCTGACCGAGGCCGGGTACCCGCCGCCCGCCCCGGGCAGCCGCACGGAGGACCTCCAGCCCGCACGGGTGGCCGTGGTCGTGGTGATGGAGATGGAACCTCGGACGCACACGCACCGGGCCCGGTTCGACATCGGGGCGTACGTGCGGGCCGAGTGCGCGCGGACCGGCACCCACCTCGGTGACGAGGCGCTGGACCGCTTGGAGGCCGGGGTCCGGGGAGCCGTGCACGAGCCGTTGGGGGCGAACGAGGTGCTGTCCCACATCGGCAACGTGGTGGCGAGCCGGATCTCGGCCTCCCGCAACCTCACCGGACCGGCGTTCACCATCGCCTCGGCGGACCACGCGCTGGAGGTGGCCGGGCTGCTGCTGCTCGACCCGAGTGTGGAGGCTGTGCTCCTCGGTGCCGTGGACCTGGCCTGCGGGGTGGAGAACGTGCTGACCAGCACCGCTTCCGGGCCGCTGGGCGACGGGGCGGCGGCGGTCGTTCTCACGCGCGAGGGCGGCGTCACGATCGACGCCATCGCCAGTACCGCTGCGGAAGCGCTCGCCCGCGCCGGTGTGCGGCCCGAGGACGTGGACTACCTGGAGGTCGGTGGCGAACTGCCCGTGTCTGCGTACCAGTCCGAAGTAGACGAACCGACCTGTGTCGTGGGCAGCTTGTTCCCGATCGTCGGCGACACGCGGTTGTGCGGCCCACTCGCCGCTCTGGTCAAGGTGGTCCAGTGCCTGCGCGCTGCCGAACTGCCGCCCACTCCGGCCGGTCTGGACCTGGCTGGCACGACCGGAACCCCGTGGTGCCGCCTGGAAGCGCCCCAGCCCTGGCTGCGCCGTGCCGATCGCCCACGACGGGTGGCCGCCATCAGTTGTGGAGCCTCCCACCTCGTGCTGTCCGCCGACTACGTGGCGGCCAAGCCCGAGCCAGTGGGGTTGATCCTCACGCTGTCCGGCGACACCGGCGCCGAGTTGGCCGCTGCCGCCGCAGGTGCTGTGTCCGAACTGGACAGTGGACGTGAGCCGATTGCGCTCTGCCGGTCGGCCACGCGTGGCAAGCGGTTCACAGCCGTGCTGGTCGCCGCGAGCGGTGCTCGCCTGCGCGAGGAGTTGGTTCTCGCGCAACGGGACCTGCCCGAGGTGATCGCCAGCGCGGGCGAGTGGAGCACCCCGTCAGGCAGCTACTGCACGGGCCGCCCGCTGGGGTCCGAGGGCCGGGTCGCCTTCGTGTACCCCGGTGCGTTCACGAGCTATCCCGGTGCGGGACGTGACCTGTTCCGGCTGTTCCCAGAACTGCTCACGCCGGAACTTGACACCGACCGGTTCAAGCACGCCGCCCTGTACCCGCGCTCCCGTGACGGCATGGACCGCCGCGCCCTGCTCAGGCACGAAGCCCAGTTGCAGGAACAGATCCCGGTGATGCTGGCGGCAGGCACGAACTTCGCCGTGCTGCACACCCGACTGCTGCGCGACGTGCTCGGCGTGCGGCCAAACGGCGGATTCGGTTACAGCCTAGGCGAGAGCACGATGTTGTTCGCGCTGGGACTGTGGGACGACTCGGCCCGTGACGACAGCGACCTGGTGGCGACCCGCCTGTTCCGCGACCAGCTCACCGGCCGCAAGGAAATGGTCCGCAAGGCGTGGGGCATCGCCGACTCGGTGCCCGACAACGAGGTGTGGGCCACCCATGTGCTGCTGACCAGCGCGGACGCCGTGCACACCGCCGCTGAGGACCTGGACAGGGTGTACCTGACGCACATCAACACGCCGACCGAGGTGGTCGTGTCCGGGGACCCGGCGCAGTGCCGCGAGCTGATCAGCCGTATCGGCTGCCAGGCCGCCAAGGCCCCGGCGAACCACGTGATGCACTGCCCGATCGTCGGACCCGCGCTGGCCGAACTCGCCGAGCTGAACACGTTCCCGTTGACCGGCAAGCCTGTCGAGGCCGAACTTCTGTCCACTTTCGACTACGAGCGGATCGAGGCCGCGGACTCCGCTGAGCTGGCCGAGAACATCGCCTGGACCCTGCGCAGCCCGATCGACTTCGTGCGACTGGTGAGGACCGCCCACGAGCGCGGGTTCCGCTACTTCGTGGAGGTCGGACCGGGCGCCACCTGCACGCGCTGGATCACCGAGACCCTGGCTGGCGGCGAGTTCGCCGCGGTGTCGGTGGACCGGCGCGGGGCCAGTACCGGGACCACGCTGGCACCGGCCCTGGCCCGGCTGATCAGCCACGGAGTCCCGGTGGACCTGCGTCGGCTGCTCGGCGAGCCGCGACCGCGGCGGATCACCCACTGCGTCCAGGTCGGCGGGGAGTCGCTGGTCGACCGCGTGCACCGGGCCGCGAGTGGCCTCACTCCCACCGGCGCGAACTCGATCGCCAGCACCCTCGCGCAGGCACACCGGGCCGCACTGCGGGCGCACGCCGCGGTGCAGTTCGAGGCGCTGGACAGTTTGGAGCGGCGCGCGATCTGGGAGGAGGCGGAACTGCTGGAGTTCGCCCGCGGCGAGGTCGGCAAGGTGTTCGGCCCGGACTACGCGGTGATCGACACCTACCCGAGCCGGGTCCGGCTGCCCGAACCGCCCTACCTGTTCGTCAGCAGGGTCACCGAGTTGCGCGGCAGGACCGGCCACTTCGAGCCGTCCGCGATTACCACCGAGTACGACCTCCCACACGATGCCTGGTACACAGTGGACGGTCTGGTTCCGTGCGCGGTGACGATTGAGGCGGGTCAGTGCGACCTGCTGCTGATCAGCTATCTGGGCATCGACTTCCGCAACCGGGGCGAGCGTTTCTACCGGCTGTTGGACAGCAGGCTGGTCTTCCGCGGCGGGCTGCCGCGCGCCGGGCAGACCCTGCGCTACGAGATCACGATCGACCGCTTCGTCTGGAGCGGGGATACCATGCTGTTCTTCTTCAGCTACCAGTGTTTCGCCGACGGTGAGCTGATCCTGGAGCTACTCGACGCCTGCGCCGGGTTCTTCACCACCGCGGAGCTGGAGAACTCCGTGGGCGTGGTGCCCAGCGCCGCCGACCGCGGTCGACGCGCGGCGATGACCCGTGCCTGGTTCACCCCGCTGGCCAGGACCGGGCGTACCGAGCTGTCCGCCGAGGACCTCGCGCTGCTGGCCGAGGGCAGGCTGGGGGAGGTGTTCGGGCCGCGGTGGGACCAGCGCGAGGACGGCTGCAACAGCTCGATCCGGCTGCCCGGCCAGATGCTGCGCATGATCGACGAGGTCACCTCGATCGACCGGCTCGGCGGCCCGCGCGGTCTGGGCGAGCTGTCCGCCGTCACGAAGCTGGACCCGCAGGGCTGGTACTTCCGTTGCCACTTCGCCGGGGACCCGGTGCTGGCGGGGTCGCTGGTCGCCGAGGGCGGGGTGCAGCTGCTCCAGGTGTACGCGATGTACCTCGGGATGCACCTGGTGCTGCCCGACGCGGAGTTCCAGTCCGTGCCGGGGCTGGAGACCGAGGTCAAGGTGCGCGGGCAGATCACCCCGGCCACCCGGCGCATCCGCTACCAGGTGGAGATCACCGGGCTGAGCATGCTGCCCCGGCCCACGGTGATCGCCGACATCGCCGTGTACGACGGGGAGCGAGCGGTGATCAGCATGCGCGAGTTCGGCGTGCAGGTCAGGGAGAAGCCGGGCACCCCGTACCGGCCCGGCCCGGGCGGGGTGCCGCCGTTCCTGGGCAGGCGCAACCACCGAGGCGAGCCCGCGCTGATCAACGAACTGCACCTGGCGCACGCCGCCAAGGGCGATCTCGGCACCGCCATGGGCCCCGAGTTCGACGTGTACCGGCACCGCCGCGCCCCGTACATCCCGAACGGGGACTTCCGCTTCGTGGACCGGATCATGCTACTGGACGGGGTGCGCGGCAGGCTCACCCCCGGCGCGCGCATGCACACCGAGTACGACTGCCCGCCGGAGGCCTGGTACTTCGCGGACAACTCCGCGCCGGAGCTGCCCAACTGCGTGCACATGGAGACCTCTTTGCAGGCCGCGATCCTGCTGGGCTACTACCTCGGGGCCACTGTGGACAGTCCCGAGCAGGAGTACCGCATCCGCAACCTGGACGGGCAGGCTGAACTGGTCAAGCGGATCGACCTGAGGGGCAGGACGATCCGGCACGAGTCGGTGCTGCTGTCCAGCCAAGCGGTCACCGGCACTGTCCTGCAACGCTTCCGCTACGAGCTCTCCGCTGACGGTGAGGTGTTCTACGTGGGCGAGTCGCTGTTCGGCTACTTCACCGAGCAGGCGCTGGGTAACCAGGTGGGCCTGCCCGGCGAACTGCCCGAACTGACCGGCTCGCGCACCCTCCCGGTACGGAGCGAGGACCGCTGGTTCAGCCCGGACCCGAAGACGGGGCTGCGCCTGGCCGACGGGCACCTGCGCCTGGTGGACGAGGTGGACCTGGTCGAGGACGGTGGCCTGCACGGCAAGGGCTACCTGCGCGGACGACGCCGGATCTCCCGCGCCGACTGGTACTTCGACTGCCACTTCCACCGCGACCCGGTGATGCCCGGCTCGCTGGGGGTGGAGGCGGTGATCCAGGGCCTTCAGGTGCTGATCATCGAGACCGGGCTCGCCGAAGGCTTCGACAACGCGGTGTTCGCGGTACCGCGGGGTGTGCCGATGAGCTGGAAGTACCGGGGACAGATCCTGCCCACCGACGAGCTGATGGTGTTCGACCTGCACGTGCGCGAGGTGCGCACCGAGCCGGACCGGCTGCTGGTGGTCGCCGACGCGAACGTCTGGCGCGGCAGTGGGCCGCGCATCTACGAGCTCACCGACGTCGCGGTGGAGGTAAGGCGATGACCCTGGCCATGCGGTCGGACGAAGAGGTGTTGGCACAGCTGGACAAGCCGTGCTTCGTGCTGCGCACCGACACGGGCATCGCGCTGACCAACGAACCGCCCGCCCAGCGCACCACGGTGCTGGCCTCGGTCGGGCCGCTGCCGGTGCACGTTCTGGGGTCGCCCGCTTTCCAGGCGTACCACGGGGTGCGGCACAGCTATCTCGGCGGCGCGATGGCCGGGGGCATCGCCTCGGAGGGCCTGGTCGTGGCCTTGGCGAAGTCGGGCTTCCTGGGCTCGTTCGGTGCGGCCGGGCTGCTGCCGCAGCGGATCGACCGCGCGCTGCGCCGGATCAGCGCGGAGATCGGTGGGCTTCCCTTCGCCGCCAACCTGATCCACAGCCCGAGCGAGGAGGCGCTGGAACGCGCCGCCGTGGAGCTGTACCTGATGCACCGGGTGCGCTGCGTGGAGGCCTCGGCCTTCCTTGACCTGACGCGGCACGTCGTGCGTTACCGGGTCGCGGGCCTGAGCCGGGCCGCCGACGGCCGGGTGCTCGCCGCGAACCGGGTCATCGCCAAGGTGTCCCGGCCCGAGGTGGCCGCCCGGTTCATGCACCCGGCCCCCGAGTCGCTTGTGGCCGAGCTGCTGGCCGAGGGGCTGGTCACCGCCGAGCAGGCGGAACTGGCCCGCACCGTGCCCGTGGCCGAGGACGTCACCGTGGAGGCCGACTCCGGCGGGCACACCGACCGCCGACCGCTGGTGGCCTTGTTCCCGGTGATCGCCGCACTGCGCGACGCGGTGCAGCGCGAACGCCGCTACCCCGTGCCGGTCCGGCTCGGCGCGGCCGGTGGCATCGGCACGCCCGAGGCGGTGGCCGCCGCGCTGGCACTGGGCGCCGACTACGTGGTCACCGGCTCGGTGAACCAGTCCTGTGTGGAGTCCGGCACCTCCGAGCCGGTGCGCAGGATGCTGGCGGGCGCGGGCATCGCCGACTTCGACCTGGCCCCGGCCGCGGACATGTTCGAGCTGGGCGTGCAGTTGCAGGTCCTCAAGAAGGGCACGCTGTTCCCGATGCGGGCCCGCTACCTGTACGAGTTGTACCGGCGCTACGAGGGGCTGCACCAACTGTCCACTGAGGACAAGTCCAAACTGGAACGCCAGGTGCTGCGCCGTCCAGTGGACCAGATCTGGGCGGAGGTCGCGAGCTACTTCGAGCGCCGTGACCCCGACCAGCTGCGCCGTGCCGCCGAGGACCCCAAACGCCGCATGGCCCTGGTATTCCGCTGGTACCTGGGCATGTCCTCACGCTGGGCCACCAGCGGGGACACCGAGCGCGCCGCCGACTACCAGGTGTGGTGCGGGCCCGCGATGGGCAGCTTCAACGAGTGGGCCCGCGGCAGCCACCTCGCCGACCCGGCCAACCGCACCGTGGGCGAGGTGGCCACCCACCTGCTGCGGGGCGCCGCGTTCTCGATCCGTCTGCGCCAACTCGCGCTGGCCGGGATCAGCCTGCCGGGCACGACCTACCGCCCGCGGCCACTGGGCGGTGGCTCATGACCTACGAGCGGGCCGCCGACCTGGACCGCGCACTGGGCGACCCGCGCGATCCGGCCAACCCGTGCGGCTTCGAGGCGATGGTCCGCCGTGACGCCGAAGCGGCGTACCCACAAGCGCTGGCGGCCCGCGCCGCGCTGCTGCGCACCGGCCTGCTGCCGGGTACCGCCATGGACGAGTTGCTGATGTTGGTGCGGGTGGCGGGCCGCCGCGACGTGACCGTCATGCCGGCGACCCTGTACAGCGTCACGGCGGCGACCTGCGTGCTGCTGGCCGGTGACGAGCGGCAGCGCGAGGAGGTCCTGCGACTGATCGAGGCGGGGGAGCAGATCGGGTTCGCACTGTCGGAGGCCGAGCACGGGGCCGATCTGCTGGCCAACCAGTGCCGCCTGGAACGGGGGGAATCAGGTTTCCGGCTCCACGGCCGGAAATGGCTCGTCGGAGCGGGCCGCCGGTGTTCGGCGCTGCTCGTGGTGGCACGCTCCGGCGGGCGCGGACCCAGCGCCTTCTCCGCGGTGCTGGTGCGGGGTGCGGCGCTGGAGCGGGCACGCGTGCCGGTGCCCGCTCTGCCCAGCGCGATGCGCGGGGCCGACTTCGGCGGCTTCGCCTTCGACCACACCGAGTTGCCCGCCGACGCGCTGGTCGGCGAGCCGAGCCGGGGCCTGGAGATCGCGATGAAGGCCATGCAGGTGGTGCGGACCACCAGCACCGCGGCGAACCTGGCCTGTGCCGACACCGGGCTGCGGCTGACCATGGACTTCGCGGCGGCACACCACTTCGGCGGGCGACCGCTGCTGGAGCACGGGCATGTCCGGCGTGAACTGGGCACGGCCTTTGCCGCGTTGCTGGCCTGCGATGTCGTGGCGATCACCGCGGCGCGGGCGCTGCACACCCTGCCCGGGGCGCAGAGCCTGTGGGCGAGTGTGGCCAAGAAGGTGCTGACCGAGTTGTCCGAGGAGGTCTTCACCCGGTGTGCCGACGTGCTCGGCACCCGCGCGGTGCTGGACGGCCCGTTCTCGGTGGCCCGCAGGGACAACCAGCTGGTGCGCTTCATCGACACCGGGCCGGTGGCCAACCTGAGGCTGGTGTGCATGCAGCTGCGCCAGCTGGCCGCCGCGGAACCTGAGGCCCAGCCCAGCACCGAGCTGGCCACGACGTACACAATAGACAGACCACTGCCGACATTGCGGCTGGCCGACCTGGCGCTGTCCAACCGGGGCCGTGACGAGGTGACCGCTGCGCTGCCCGCGATCGACTCGCGGGTGGCCGCCGAGCTCAAGCTGTGGCGACAGGACGTGCGTGCGCTGGCACCCGGCGAGGACTGCCAGGACCTCGCCGAGCGGTTCTGCTTCCTGCACGCGGCAGCCAGTTGCCTACACCTGACCTGGTTCACCCCGGCGCTGGGCGAGTCGCTCGCGCCCTCGGTCGACCTGCTGCTGGACCGTGCCGCCGGGGGAGCCCGCCGGTTGTCCGGTGCCGCGGCCGAGTCCGCCGCGTCCCAGGCCGAGGGCCTGCACGCCCGCGGCCACCTGTTCTCCGTGGCGCCGCTGCCACTGGCCGAGGGGAGTAGCACACCATGGCTCGGGTAGCCGAACTCGCCGCGCTCGTCGAGGAGTTGGAACGGCACCTCGGTGATCCCTTCGACCAGGGCACACCGCTGTCCTTCGCCACCGCGCTGGACCACGACGAGCGCGAGCTGTACCCGCACGTGCCGCTGAGCCACCTGCACGCCTGGTCCACACAGGACTACGCGGTGCCGGTCAGCGCGGGCGGCCGTGCCGTGGACATCCAGGACAGCCTCGCGCTGGTGACTCAGATCGCCCGCCGCGACGCCACCGTGGCCATGGCCATGAGCACCACGAGCCTGTCCTACATGCCGATCTGGGTCGCAGGTTCGGAGGAGCAGAAGCGCTACTACGCCGACCAGGTCCGCTCCGGGGCCAAGATGTGCTGGGGCCTGACCGAGCGCGCACACGGCAGCGACATCCTCGCCAACACCACCACGGCCCACCGGGTGGCGGGCGGCTACTCGGTCAGCGGGGAGAAGTGGCTGATCGGCAACGGCTCCCTGGCCGACCACCTGGTGCTGTTCGCCCGCACCGACCAGCGCGGCGGGCCCGCCGGGTTCTCCATCCTGGTGCTGGACCGCCGATCCGTGCCCGCGCACCGCATCCAGCTGCTGCCCAAGCAGCGGCTGCACGGGGTGCGGGGCGTGGACACCAGCGGGTTCCGGCTGGAGGACTGCTTCGTGCCGGACTCGGCGCTGGTCGGCACGCACGGCCAGGGCCTGGAGATCGCGCTCAAGGCCGCGCACCCGATCCGCGTGATGGTCACCGGGCTGGCGCTGGGCTGCGCCGACACCGCCCTGCGGCTGACCACCGACTTCGCACTGGGCCGTGACATCTTCGGCCGCCGCGTGGCGGACCTGCCGGTGTCCCGGCGTGCTCTCGCGGGCTGCTTCGCCGACCTGCTGATCGCCGAGGTGGTCGCCACCTGTGCCGCGCGCAGCCTGCACACCGCCCCCGAGCAGAGCAGCGTCTTCTCCTCGGTGGCCAAGTACCTCGTGCCGGTACTGCTGGAGCGGACCGTCACGGAGTTGGCCACCGTGCTCGGCGCGCGGCACTACCTGCGCGACCACCCGCGCTACGGCATGTTCCAGAAGGCCAGGCGGGACATGCTGATCGCCACCTTTGCCGACGGCAACGCCCTGGTGAACCTGAAGAACATCGCCTTGCAGGTGAACCGCTTGCTGGGCAACGGGTTCGGCCCCGGCTCACCGGTGACCGACCGCGCGCGCACCCTGTTCGACTGGGACCGCGAGCTGCCCGCGTACCGCCCGTGGGCGGCCGAGCCGTTCAGCCGGGGCCAGGACGACGCCGTGCGTTCCGTGGGCGCCTCGCTGGACGTGCTGCGGGCCCGTGCCATGACCACGCAGGGGCTGGACGCCCACCGCTGGCAGCGCTGCGTGCGGCTGGGTGAGCTGCTCGTCGGCCAGGCTGAGCGCATGGCGGTGGAGGTCGCCGAACTGCGCCACCACGGGCAGTCCGCCGAGCTGTTCGACCTGGCCGAGCGGTACGCGCTGGTGCACGCCGCGGCGGTCTGCCTCGGCCACGCCGCGCACTCCGCCGACTGGCTGCGCGGCACCCCGCTGGCCGGACCCGTCCCGGTGCTGCTCGGCCTGGAGCGGATCTGGCTGAAGTTCCAGCCACACCAACGGTTCGGCACACCCGAGGACGTGGACGCGGGCTTCGCGGCGTTGCGGGCGCTGCACGCCGAGGGCCGGTCCTTCGGCTACCGCCAGTTCGCACTGGCCAAGGGGCAGGCATGAACGGCACGATGAGCCGCAAGGCACAGCCGGTGCCCACCGAGACGGTGGCGGTGCGCAGGGTCAAGCCCGGGTTCGCGATTCTCGCCGCCTCGGTACCGATGTTCATGGTGTCGCTGAACAATCTGGTGGTCACCAACGCGCTGCCCGCCATCCGCAAGGACTTCTCCGCCGAGGTCAGCAACCTTCAGTGGGTGGTCAATGCCTATGTGCTGGCCTTCGCCAGCCTGCTGCTGACCGGGGCTGCGCTGGGCGACCGCTACGGCAGGCGCACGGTGTTCGTGATCGGCGTCGTGGTGTTCAGCCTGGGCTCGGTCGAGTGCGCACTGGCCAACTCGCTGACCACGCTGGTCATCGCGCGGGTCGTGCAGGGTATCGGGGCCGCCGCCGTGCAACCGCTGTCGCTGACCCTGCTGGCGGCGGCCGTGCCCGAGCGCAGGCGCAGTGCCGCACTGGGGCTGTGGGGCGGCGTCAACGGGCTCGGCGTGGCACTGGGTCCGGTGGTCGGCGGGGCGGTCACCGAGGGACTGGCCTGGCAGTGGATCTTCTGGATCAACGTGCCGGTCGGCCTGCTCGCGGTGCCGCTGGTGCTGCGCTTCCTCCGCAACGGCAAGGGTGCCGACGGCGGGCTGGACATCCCCGGCATGGTGCTGATCACCGTGGCCGTCACGCTGACGGTGTGGGCGATCGTGCGGGCCGGTGAGGAAGGCTGGGGCTCCACGAAGATCCTCAGCGCCTTCCTGGCGGCCTTCGCTGTGTTCGTGTTGTTCGTGCTCTGGGAGCAGCAGGCCAAAAACCCCTTGCTGCCGCTGCGGTTCTACCGGATCCGCGCGTTCGTGATGAGCAACCTCGTCTCGCTGGCGATGTTCTTCGGCGTGTTCGGCTCGATCTTCTTCCTGGCCCAGTACCTCCAGGGCCCGCTGGGTTTCTCCCCGTTCCAGGCGGGCCTGCGCACCCTGCCGTGGACCGCCATGCCCCTGCTGGTGGCCCCGTTGTCCGGGCTGATCACCGACCGGGTGGGCGGCGGCCGGTTGATGACGCTCGGCCTTGCGCTGCAAGGTGTCGGCCTGGCCTGGATCGCGTTGATCGCCACCGCCGACCTGGACTACGCGCGGGTCGTGCCCCCGCTGGTGGTCGCGGGCATCGGCATGGGCCTGGTGTTCGGCCCCACCTCCGCCGTGGTGCTCGGCGCCGTGCGCAAGCACGAGCACGGCAAGGCCTCCGGCGCCAACAACACCGTGCGCGAGGTCGGCGGCGCGCTCGGCGTTGCCGTGCTGGCCACGGTGTTCACCGACTTCTCCTCCGAGGTCCCGGTCCGCTCACCGGCCGACGCCGCCCAGGCGTTCGTGCACGGCATGGTGCCCGCGATCTGGGTGGGCGTTGCCGTGGTGGGCGTCGGTGTGGTCGCGGGCTTGTTCATCCCGCGCCGCTCGCTGGTGTCGGCGCCCACGGTGCTGATCGCCGTGACCGCGCCGACCGTGCAGCGCACCGCCGTGGCCGAACCGGGCCGTCACCGGACCAGCGCCCCGTTCCGCAGCCCGCTGCGGCCCGCGCTGGTGCTGGTCGGTTCGCTGCTGGCGGCCGTCACCGCGACAGGGGTGGTGCTGACCGCCAACAGCCGGGACACCAGCCAGGAACGGGCCAACGCGGGCGGGCAGGTCATCCTCGGCACCACCACGCGGGTTCCGCTGCCCTCGCCGGGGTCGAGCAGCGTGCCGATCCCCAGCCCGAGCAGCACATCGAGCAGCCGCCCGCCGACGACCACGCCCCGGCCGACCACCACCACGGCCCCGCCCATGCCCAGCCAGCCCAGCCTCGCCGAGGTCCGCGCGCAGCTGCTGGACCTGGTCAACCAGGCACGGGCCAAGGCGGGCTGCCGCCCGGTGGTGCAGGACGCGCGCCTGGACCGGGCGGCGCAACAGCACAGCGTGGAGATGGCCGAGAACGGCTACTTCTCACACGCCTCACCGGACGGCACCTCCTCGGTGGAGCGGGTGCGCGAGGTGGGGTACCCGCACCCCGGCCAGGAGAACCTGGCGCACGGCACGTCCACGCCCGCCGAGGTGATGGACGCCTGGCTGCGCGGCAGCGCCAGCCGGGACGTGATCGTCAACTGCGTGTACGTGGCGGTCGGTAGCGGGGTGGACGAGGGCCACTCGCTGTGGACCCAGGTGTTCGGCGCCTGAGGGCTCAGGCCAGCTGGGCCTGCCACATCCAGTGCGCCTCCTCCAGCTTGGCGGTCAGCTCGATGATCAGGTCCTGGGTCACCAGGTCGGTGTCGTCGGTCTTGGCGATGCGCGCCCGCATGCGCTTGACCACCGCTTCCACGGTGGCGGCGATCACAGCGATGACCTCGGTGTCGCTCTGCCAGCCGGTGGCGAACTCGGGCACCCCGGAGTGCTTGGCCACGGTGCTGGCCCGGCCGTCCGGGGAGACGCCGATCGCGGCGGCCCGCTCGGCGACCTGGTCGGTGTACTCACGTGCGGCGGCGACCAGTTCGTCCAGTTGCAGGTGGACGCTGCGGAAGTTGCGGCCGACCACGTTCCAGTGCGCCTGCTTGGCGACCAGGGACAGGTCGATCAGGTCGACCAACGCCTCCTGCAGCACCTTGCCGGTGGCGTCCCGCTCAGCGGCGGGCAGCGGACTGGTGATCGGGCTCTTGCTCATGGCGGTGAACTCCTCCTCGGCAACGGAAGCGCTGGACTACCCGTGCCGCGGGGGGCGCAAACCGACTATCCCTCGATGTCCAGTGCCTGGCGCATGGTGGGCACCACGGTGAAGATCGTGTCCAGGCTCGTCAGGTGCAGCGGTTTGAGCACGGCGTTGTGGTCGGCGACCAGGCGCAGCTCGATGCCCAGCTCCGCGCAGCGCCGGTGGTGCTCGATCAACAGGGCGAGCCCGGTGGACCCGATGAAGCGCACCCGCCCCAGGTCCAGCACCACCGGGGTCGGCGGCACCACGGTGGACTCGGCCTCGTACAGCCGCTGCGCCAACAGGGGAGTGGTGGCCATGTCCAGCTCACCGAGCACGCGCACCACCACCGCGTGTTCCTCGTCCTCGCGGACCACTTCGAGCGTGCTGTGCGGGTCGGTCATCTCGCGTCGGCCTCCTGTGCGGATGCGGTACGCGGGCTGGGTGCTCAACCCGGAGGTCTTGCCTCGAACCGAGCCTACTGCATGTGAGTGGCGGTTTGGCCGGTCTGGCCGGGGGAATCCTCGGAGCGGCCCGGCGTGAGGTGGCCGTGCTGCGGGGTTGGCCGCTGGCATGTCATGAAAGTGCCGTTCCTGGCACCCAGTGTCCTAAACGGCACTTTCATGGCATGTCGGCGCGGACCCTGGGCGCTCAGACAACCAGGGCGTGCACGGAGACGGCGCCCGCCGAGCCGCCCGCCCGATCGTAGGCGGCCCAGGCCTCAGCCAGGCAGCGCACCGCCTCGCTCAGCTCCTGGGGCGTGGCCGTGAACGGGATCCGCAGCCGGTCGGCACAACCCCCGTCGGCGTCCAGCGCGGCACCCGGCAGGACGGCGACCCCGTGGCGCAAGGCCACCTGCGCGAAGGCCGAGCCGTCACCACGCGGTAGCCGGACCCACAGGCACAGCCCGCCGCCCGCCTGCTCGAAGGACCACTCGGGCAGCAGGGTGCGCAGTTCGCCCGCGAGGTGGTCGTGCCGCCTGCGCAGCTCGGCGGCGCGACGGGCTGCCACGGCGTCCAGTTCGGGCAGCAGTGCCGCGGCGGCGACCTGCTCCAGCGCGGCACTGCCCTTGTCGTGGATCGCCTTGAAGCGGGCCAGCTGCGCGATGTCGCCCTCGGTGGCGCGAATCCAGCCGGTGCGCAGGCCGCCCCACACGGTCTTGCTGAACGAGCCGACGGTGAGCACACGCCCGTGCGGGTCGAACGCGGCCAGCCCGGGCGGACCTGCGCCGTCGAAGGTGAGTTCGGCCAGCACCTCGTCGTCGATCAGCCGCACCTCGTGCGCGTCGGCGGCCTCGACCAGCGCGCGGCGGGCCAGCGCGGGCACGGTGGTGCCGGTCGGGTTGTGGTTGGTCGGGTTCAGGTACGCCAGGCGCGGGCGGTGCCTGGACAGCGCGCTGGCGAACCCGGTCGGCGCCAGGTCCCGCGGCACGGTCCTGATCAGCGCGGCGGCCTCGCGGAACACTTCCAGCGCGCCGGGGTAGGTCGGGGCCTGGACGAGCACGACCTCGCCGGGTCCGAGCAGCAGCCTGCCGATCAGTGCGAGGGCCTGCTGCCCGCCGGTGGTGACCAGGACCTGCTCGGGACCGGTCGGCACACCCTGCTCGGTGTACCGCCTGGCCAGCGCCTCGCGCAGCCGCGGGTGGCCCAGCGGGTGGTAGCCGATGTCCCCGGAGTCCTCGCCGGGCAGCGCGGCCAGGGCCAGCTGGTAGGCGGCGGCCAGTTCGGGTGGCGGACCGGGTGGCGCCGCGCAGGCCAGGGGGCGGACACCGGACATGGGTTCGAGGTAGTTCAGGAACAGCGGGTTGGCGGTGGGCGGCGGCCCCGGTCTGGCCCCGGACAGCACCGCGGGGGCGACCCAGGTGCCGCGGCCCTGGTGCCGGTCCAACTTGTGGTCCTGGCGCAGCCGGTCGTAGGCGGCGACCACCGTGCCGCGACCGACGGCCAGCCGCTCGGCCAGCGTGCGGTCCGCGGGCAGTGCGGCCATCGGCGGCAGCTGCCCGGACTCGATCAGCTGCCGCAGCCGCAGCGCGAGCAGCAGGTACAGCGGTCCTCGCCCGGCCGACCAGCGGCCCAGTTGGGCGACCAGCCGGTCCACCGGCCACGGGATTGGCTCCACAAGCGGTCCAATCTAGCCGGGATTGGCGCTGTCCGGCACCCGCCGTCCTGGCCAGGCTGAACGCCATGAACCACCACCCGGAGACCACCGCGGTGCACGTGAGCGCACCGCAGCTGCCGCACTCCCGGCCGATCAGCGTGCCGATCTACCAGGCGTCCAACTTCGCCTTCGACGACCCGGACGCGCTGGCCGAGGCGCTGGGCCGCCCCGACGCCGAGTTCGTCTACAGCCGCTACGCCAACCCGACCACCCGCGCGCTGGAGACCACCGTGGCCGCGCTGGAGGGCGGCTTCGGTGCGGTGGCCACCGCCTCGGGCATGGGCGCGATCAACTCGGTGCTGCTGTCCAGCCTGCGCTCCGGTGACCACGTGATCGCGCAGAACTGCCTGTACGGCGGCACCATCGCGACCTTCGCCGACCTGGCCGACCGGTTCGGCGTGCAGATCAGCTACATCCCCGGGCACGACCCCGCCGAGGTCGCCGCCGCGCTGCGGCCGAACACCCGGCTGCTGTACCTGGAGACCATCGCCAACCCGATGACCCAGGTGGTCGACCTGCCCGCCTTCCTCGCCGCGGGCCGGGAGGCCGGGCTGATCACGGTGGTGGACAACACCTTCGCGACCCCGCTGCTGTGCCGCCCGCTGGAGCACGGGGCCGACGTGGTGCTGCACTCGGCGACGAAGTACCTCGGCGGGCACTCCGACGTCACCGGCGGCATCCTGGTCGCCGCCCAGGAACAGCGCTACCGCCAGCTGTGGCACCACACCATGGAGATCGGCGCCTGTGCCGACCCGTTCGCGGCCTGGCTGGTGCTGCGCGGGGTGCAGACCCTGCCGCTGCGGATGCGCCAGCACTGCGCCAACGCGGCGGTGCTCGCCGAGCGGCTGGCCGCGCACCCCGCTGTGTCCGCCGTGCACTGGCCCGGTCGCGCCGAGCACCCGGACCACCAGGTCGCCAGCCGGGTGCTCGCCGACTACGGCGGCATGCTGGCCTTCGACCTGGTCGGCGGGCGCGAGGCCGGGTACGCGTTGAGCAAGGGCGTGCGGCTGGTCCGGCTCGCGGCCTCGCTCGGCGGGGTGGAGTCCACAGTGCTGCATCCCGGCAGCACCTCGCACCGCCAGCTGGACGCCGCGGCACTGCGGGACGCGGGCATCGGTGCGGGCACCGTGCGGCTGTCCGTGGGCATCGAGCACGTAGAGGACCTCTGGGCGGACCTGGCGCAGGCACTGGAAAACTGAGCGCTGCTCGTCATCCGGACGAGTGAGTGGTACCGGGCGTAACGGGCACGGTCCGTTGCGCCCGGTCGCTCACCCGGGTGGACCTCGACGGGTTCCGCCGACTCGGGTTTCGAGCCGGATCCTGGCGGTACCTGTGTCGGCGTCCAGCTATTCGCGTGTCGCGAAGTTCGAAGGGATCGTCATGCCCAACCCGATCACCCGTCTTGTCCGCGCGGTAGTGCTCGCCACGCCCGCGCTCCTGTTCGCCGGTGCGGCGGTCGCTTCCGCGCACACCCCCGACGTGGCAGCGCGGTTCGACCATGTCGCCACGCACGCAAGCCCGAACGGGGTCAACCCCCTCGGGACCTGGTCGGCCAACATGGGGCGGGACCAGTGCTTCCTGCCACCGCACTCGGCGCACCCGCAGCCCGGGACAGGCGCCATCCCCGCCCCGCCGCCCGATCGGACGCGGTAGCCCGGAACTGTCGGGGTGGGCCCCGCACGGTGGGGCCCGCCCCGGCCTTTACCACTGGTCAAGTCAGAGATTGTCCAGAGATCCGACCACTAGTACGATGCCGGTATGCGCAGGGCAGAGGTCCGCCAGCGGCTCAGGGAGCTGATCGACGGTCGCCGACCCGGGGCGGTGCTGCCCTCCGAGCGCAGCCTGAGCGAGCAGTTCGGCGTCTCCCGGCCCACGCTGCGAGCGGCCATGGCCGAGCTGGCGCACGACGGCCTGCTGGTGCGCGAGCACGGCAGGGGCACCTTCACCGCCTCGCCCACAACCGTGCGGTCACTGGAACCCGTGCAGGTGCGGGACGAGGCGGTGCCACCGGGCGACCCGACCTGGCTCAGCCGGGTTGTGGAGTTCCAGCGGTGTGCCGCGGGCGCCCGGCTCGGCCAGCGCATGGAGGTCTCCCCGGGCACCGAGGTGGTGCGCGCGGTGCGGGTCCGGCTGGTCGAGGACCGGCCGATGGCCATTGAGCGGATCCTGTTGCCCGCGGTCCTGGTGCCGGGCATGACCTCCGATGACTTGGCCTCCGGTTCCCTCTACGAGCTGCTGCGCATGCGCTACGAGGTGGTCGCCGAGGAGGCGGTGCAGACCACCGAGCCCACGGTGACCGACTCGCTCGAGGCCGAGCTGCTCGGTGTGCCCGAGTTCGCCCCCGCCCTGCTGTTCGAGCGCACCACGCGGGACGTCACCGGCCGGGTCGTCGAGTACAGCCGCTCTCTCTACCGGGGCGACAGGTACCGGATCACCACCCGGCTCAGGTTCGGTGGTACTTCGGGCTGACCTGCCCCGTTCCCCTTGACGTCACCACTGGTCGTGGACCACCGTGAACCCTGTGAGTCATCTAGACCAATGGTCTAGTTGGCGCCGTGTCACGCCGCCGTTGCCGACCACAGGACCGTGGTGGTGACGAGCAGACGACCCGCCCACCCTGCGGGGCCGGACTCGCGGTTGACCTCGGGAGAACTGCCGACCGGTTGCATCGGGGGATGCCGTGAACCAGTGGACCGTTGCCGTGATCTCCTCGGCACCCCTGCTCAGAGCCGGGGCCGCCAGCCTGCTCGCGGAGGGGTCCTCCGTGGTGGTCCCGCCGAGGTCGGCGGACGTGCTGGTGCTGGTGGAACCGCTGTGCGAGCGAGAACACCTGGAGCAGCTGCGGGTGTGGCGCCCCAAGGGCTGCGTGCTGGTCACCGACCACCTGGACGAGCAGGACCTGCCGCTGGCCGCCGACTGCGGGGTGAGCCAGATCCTCGGGCGCTGGGCGGTCAGCCCCGCGAAGCTCACCGAGGTCGTGTACCAGGCCGCCCAGGGCCGGGCGCGCGCCTCCAGCCGGGTGCTCGCCGAGCTGAGCGGCCAACTGACGGTGGTCATCACCGCGACCAACGGGGAGATCGCCGCCAGGGAACGGGAACTGCTGCGCTGGCTGGCCGAGGGCCTGAACTACGACCAGATCGCCGAGCGGCTCGGCTGCTCGGTGCGCACCACCAAGAGCATGCTGGGCCGCCTGCTGCGCCGACTCCCGGTGCGCAACCGAACCCAGGCCGTGGCCTACGCCATCCGCCAAGGCGCCATCTGACCCGACTTCCGGCGAGTCCCGCCCTGGGGAGCGTGAGTCCCGCCCTGGGGTGCGCGAGTCCCGTTCTGCGGGCCGTGAGTCCCGCTCTGGGGTGCGTGAGTCCCGTTGTGGGGAGCGTGAGTCCCGGTCTGGGGAGCGTGAGTCCCGCTCTGAGGGCCGCGAGTCCCGTCCAGCGGCGCGTGAGTCCTGCCGTGGGGGCTGTGAGTTCGGCCCAGCGGTGCGTGAGTTCCGCGCAGCGGGTCGCGAGTCCCGTCCAGCGGTGCGTGAGTCCCGTTCTGGAGAGCGTGAGTCCCGCCGTGGGGAGCGTGAGTCCCGCTGTGGGCTGCGGCGAGTCCCGCTCTGGGGAGCGTGAGTCGCGCTCCGCGGTGCGCGAGTCCCGCCGTGGGGAGCGTGAGTCCCGCTGTGGGCTGCGGCGAGTCCCGCTCTGGGGAGCGTGAGTCCCGCCGTGGGGAGCGGCGAGTCCCGTTCTGGGGGCCGTGAGTCCCGTCCAGCGGTGCGCGAGTTCCGCCCAGCCGGTGACCGCGGTCAGGGCAGGGTCACCTCAGCCCGCTGGCCCAGGCCCGCGGCGAACTCCGCCAGTGGGTGCAGGACGATCCCGCCCATGCCGGTGATCGACCGGATGCGGTCCCCGTCGAAGTCGAACTCCAGGGTCTCGCCGGGCGCCCCGTAGCCACCAGCCTCGGTGATGCGCAGGGTCCGCGCCGACTCCACGGCCAGCTCGGTGGGCAGCAGCGCGGGGTCGGCGGCACCGGGCCGCAGCGCCCGCAGCCGGCCGCCCAGGCAGTTGATGTCCACCACGCCCCACACGTTGGCGAAGCGCCCGCAGTACCGCTCCAGCTCCGGCCTGTCCTCGCCCTGCGCCATGCCGATCAGCTTGACCAGGCCGGTGGCCAGCTCGGCGGCCGGTCCGTCGATGGCGTTGGTCAGCACGGACACGGCCAGGCGCTCCACCGGGTCGAACACGGTGCGCGTGATGTAGCCGGGGTAGCCGCCGCTGTGCCCGAACAGCCTGCGCCCGGCCACCTCGTCCACGCTGAAACCCAGGCCGTACCCGGTGTCCTCACCACGCAGCCGCCACTCCTCGCGCTGCATCAACCGCTTGGACCGCTCGGAGAGCAGCCGCGTGTCCTCCGCGAAGTGCGCCGCCGCGTACTTGCACACCTCGGACGCCGTACTGCAAAACCCCGTGGCCGAGGACATCGCGCGGCTGTCGGTGTGCCCGATGGGGAAGCGCTGCTCGTGGTAGGCGGCCGCGGTGTGGCCGGTGGCGAAGTCCTCCAGCCGCTTGGGATCCAGCTCGGGCGTGGTGTCCACCAACCCGAGCCGGTTGATGATGTGTGTTGTCACGTAGTCGTTGTAGGGCTCGCCGGCGGCTGCCGCGATCACCTGGCCCAACAGCGTGTAGCCGATGTTGGAGTACTTGAACCGCTCGTTGGCGCCCAGCACCGCGTCCGCGTCGGTCAGCGACTCGCATAGTTCCCGCTCGTCCGGGAACGGCTTGGTCAGCAGCCAGAATCCCGCGTCCTGCCCGTCGCGGGCGAGACCGCCACCGTGCCCGAGCAGTTCGCGCAGGGTCAGCCCGGCCAGCTTGGGCGCCCGCTCGGCCAGCCACGTCAGGTGCGCGCCCACTGGGTCGTCCAGCCGCAATGCCCCGCTCTCGACCAGTTGCAGCACCGCCGTCGCGGTGAAGGTCTTGGAGTGCGAGGCGATCCGGAACAGGTGTGCGGGCGTCATCGGGCTGCCCGTGGCGAGGTCGGCCACGCCGTGCGCGGTGGACAGCACGACCTCGTCGCCGACCAGGACCGCCGCCTGCACGCCGGGCACGCGCAGGTGCCGCTGGCGCAGCGCCAGCCAGGAGTCCAGGTAGCGCACGGCGTGTTCCGACAGGCTGATCACCAGCCGGACGCTACCAGGTCGGCTGCTCCGCGAGCCGTGCCCAGAACCCGCACTTGTGCTCGGCGGCCAGGACGGTGGTGGTCGCGAGCAGCAGCCTCGTGATCATCGAATATTGGCAGCCGTCAATACTGAGCAGACCTTCCGCGCGATCCAACTCGACCGCCCGGGCTGGCCCCACTGGCTGCCGCTGACCCGTGTGCTGCCCAACCTCGTGGACGAGGCCGCACGGCGCCTGCTGCCCGGCTACGGCGACCGGCTCGACGCCCGCCAGCGGCGTCGCCGTGCCGCCTGGCTGGAGCTGCACACCGTGGGCCGCCCCGCCCGCTGAGCGACATGTCATGAAAGTGCCGTATGAGACATCAGATGTCTCATACGGGCACTTGGGTTCAGGGGGTGGTTGCAACACCCCTGGTGACCGAGTGGAGTGGTGATGACTGGACGGGCCCAGCTACCCCGCGCTGTGCGGATCACGTTCTGGGACGGTATCCGTAGCGGACTGTCGCTGCGGCAGGCGTGCCACGCGGCGGGGATCAGCCACGGGCCCGGCCCGGCCTGGTTCCGGCAGGCTGGCGGGGTGATCGGTAACGCACCCCGCCCACTGTCGAACCGGTTCCTGTCCTTGTGCGAGCGCGAGGAGATCTCCCGTGGCCTGACCGCCCGGCGCCCCTACCGTCGCATCGCCGCCGATCTGGGACGCAGCCCGTCCACGATCAAACGCGAGGTCGACAACAACGGCGGCCGCCACCGCTACCGGGCCGTGGCCGCGGACCGGGCCGCGCGCGAGCGCGCCCGCCGACCCAAGACCGCGAAACTGGCAGCCCACCCCGAGCTGCGTGACTGGGTGCAGACCGCGCTGCTACAACGATGGTCACCACGGCAGATCGCGCTCACACTGAACACAGTGTTCGCCGACCGGCCGGAGATGCGGGTGTCCCACGAGACGATCTACCAGTCGATCTACGTCCAGGGCCGGGGTGCGCTGCGCAGGGAGTTGGCGGTGTGCCTGCGGACCGGGCGGGACCTACGCAAGCCCACCCGGCAGACCCAGGCCGCGGCCCGCTCGTCACGGATCCCCGACCTGGTACCGATCGCCCAGCGCCCGCCGGAGGCCGATGACCGTCGAGTGCCTGGTCACTGGGAAGGTGACCTGATCCTGGGGCATGGCAATCGGTCAGCGATCGGCACCCTGGTCGAGCGCTCCACCCGGTTCTGCCTGCTGCTGCACCTACCGAACGGGCATGACGCGATCGCGGTGCGGGACCGGATGATCGAGGCCATCCGGTCCCTACCGACCCAGCTGCGCCGGTCCCTGACCTGGGACCGGGGCACCGAGATGGCCCGACACGCCGAGATCACCCTGGCCACGGACATGGCGATCTACTTCTGCGACCCGCGCTCACCCTGGCAACGCGGGTCGAACGAGAACACCAACGGCCTGCTACGCCAGTACTTCCCCAAAGGCACCGACCTGGCGGTCCACACCGCCGAGGACCTCGCCACGGTAGCCGCCCAGCTCAACAGCCGCCCCCGCGAGACCCTGGGCATGCTGACCCCTGCCCAGTCCCTGACCCGGGTACTGTCACACCAACCCCCCGTTGCAACCACCACATGAATCCGCCGCACCTTCATGACACCGCTGTGATTCCATGGGGCCATGGCACATGTGAGGCGGTTCCGCGTTGAGGTCCCCCAGGAACAGCTCGACGACCTGCGCGAGCGGCTGGCCCGCACCAGGTTGGCACCCGCGCTGTCGGGGCAGGAGTGGACCCACGGCACGCCGCCAGGCTACCTCGCCGAACTGGTCGAGTACTGGCGCACCCGGTTCGACTGGCGGGCGGCCGAGGCGAAGCTGAACGAGCTGCCGCAGTTCCAGGCCGAGGTGGACGACTGCACCCTGCACTTCGTGCACGCCAAGGGCACCGGCCCGCGACCGTTCCCGCTGCTGTTCACGCACGGCTGGCCGGGTTCGTTCTGGGAGGTGCACAAGATCATCGGGCCGCTGACCGACCCGGCGGCGCACGGCGGGGACCCGGCGGACGCCTTCGACGTGGTGGCGCCGAGCCTGCCCGGTTACGGCTTCTCCCCGCACCCGGGGCGGCCGGGCATCGGCCCGAAGCAGATCGCGGACCTGTTCGACCGGCTGATGACCGAGGTGCTGGGCTACCCGCGCTACGGGGCGCAGGGCGGGGACTGGGGCGCGGTGGTCACGACCTGCCTCGGCCGCGACCACGTGGACACCGTGGCGGGCATCCACCTGAACATGATCGCGGCGAACCCGGTGCTGGACGAGGACTCCGCTCCGCTGAGCGAGGCCGAGCGGGAGTACAACGAGGGCCGGGCGGCCTGGCGCGCGGCGGAGGGCGCGTACGGGCAGATCCAGGGCACCAAGCCGGCCACGCTGGCGGCCGGGCTGGCCGACTCGCCCGCCGGGCTCGCGGCGTGGATCGTGGAGAAGTTCCGCACCTGGAGCGACTGCGACGGGGACGTGGAGTCGGTGCACAGCAAGGACGAGCTGCTGACCAACATCAGCCTGTACTGGCTGACCAACACGATCGCGAGCTCGGTGCGGCTGTACTACGAGAGCAGGCAGAACCCGTCCAGCCTGCCGGTGCAGCCCTGCTACATCGACACGCCCACCGGGTACGCACGCTTCCCGAAGGAGATCTACGCCCCGCCGGAGCAGTGGGTGCGCCGCGCGCACAACCTGGTGCGGTTCACCGAGTTCGAGCGCGGCGGGCACTTCGCGGCGCTGGAGCGGCCGGCGGAGCTGGTCCACGAGATCAGGGAGTTCTTCCGGCCACTGCGCCCGGCCGCGGACTAACCGGCTGCCGTGCGCGCCGCCCCCTGTTACAGTCGCTGACATGGCTCTGCCCCGGATCTCCTAGCTGCTTCAGACAGTTCTGCGCCACCAGTCTGTCCTCAGCTAGATCCGGAGAGCACTTCCATGATCACCGTTACTGGTGTCGACGTGCGCGTCGGCGCCCGCCTGCTGCTCGGCGGCGTGAGCTTCCGCGTGTCCCCCGGGGACAAGATCGGCCTGGTCGGCCGCAACGGGGCGGGCAAGACCACCCTGGCGCGGATCCTCGCGGGCCAGGGCCAGCCCGCGGCCGGTTCGGTCACCCGCACCGGCCAGGTCGGCTACCTGCCGCAGGACCCCGGCAGCGGGGACCCCGGCCGCACCGCCGCCGACCGCATCCTGTCCGCGCGCGGGCTGGACGAGTCGGTGCGCGCGCTGCGGGCCGCCGAGTCGGCGATGGCCGCCGCGCGCGGTCCCGCGCTGGAGCGCGCGCTCAACGCCTACGCCCGCGCAGAGGCGGAGTTCGTGGCCCGCGGCGGGTACGCGGCCGAGGCGGGCGCGGCACAGGTCGCGGCCAACCTGGGCCTGCCCGAACGCGCGCTCGGCCAGGAACTGGGCACGCTCTCGGGCGGCCAGCGCCGTCGGGTGGAGCTGGCCCGGTTGCTGTTCGCCGAGTACGACACCCTGCTGCTGGACGAGCCCACCAACCACCTGGACGCCGACTCGATCGGCTGGCTGCGCCGCTTCCTGGCGAGCTTCCCCGGCGGGCTGGTGGTCATCAGCCACGACGTGGACCTGTTGCGCGCCACGGTGAACCGGGTGTTCCACCTGGACGCCAACCGGGCCACGGTCGAGGTGCACAACCTGGACTGGCAGGCGTACCTGGAGCAGCGACAGACCGACGAGCGGCGGCGCCGCAGGGAGCGGGTCAACGCCGAGCGCAAGGCAGAGCAGCTCATCGCGCAGGCCGATCGCATGCGCGCCAACGTGAAGACAGCCGTGGCCGCGAAGAACATGGCGCGCCGCGCTGGCCGCATGCTCGCCGAGCTGGAGCCCGAGCGGCGCACCGACCGGGTGGCCCGGCTGCGGCTGCCCGATCCCGCCCCGTGCGGGCGAACCCCGTTGGCCGCCAACGGCTTGTCCAAGTCCTACGGGTCGCTGGAGGTCTTCAGCTCCGTGGACGTGGCCGTGGACCGGGGCAGCCGCGTGGCGATCCTCGGCCTCAACGGCGCGGGCAAGACCACGCTGCTGCGCGTCCTGGCCGGTCGCGAGCGGCCCGACACCGGCCGGGTCGTGCACGGGCACGGTGTGCGGCTCGGCTACTACGACCAGGAGCACGAAACGCTGGACGGCGCGCGCACCGTGCGGCAGAACCTGGTCGACTCCGCGCCGTATCTGGAGGACCAGGAGGTGCGGCGAGTCCTCGGTTCCTTCCTGTTCTCCGGTGACGACCTGGACAAGCCGGTGTCGGTGCTCTCCGGCGGGGAGAAGACCCGGCTGGCGCTGGCCGGGTTGGTCAGTTCCCGGGCCAACGTGCTGCTGCTCGACGAGCCGACGAACAACCTGGATCCCGCCTCCCGCAACGAGGTTCTGGCGGCGATCGGCGGCTACCGAGGCGCGGTCGTGCTCGTCAGCCACGATCCTGGCGCGATCGAAGCCCTGCGCCCGCAACGGGTCCTGCTGCTGCCCGACGGGGTCGAGGACTTCTGGGGCGAGCAGTACGCCGACCTGGTGTCCCTGGCCTGACCCCGCCACCCAGCTCAGCCGCGCCCGAGTCCCGGCCACACCTGTGAGCCGGGCTCGGGCGCACGCCACCGACCTGGTCAAATCGGCGGACAGCCGCCGGTGCGCGTGCCAGACTGGCGGCATGACTGTTGACCGTTACGCGGACCGGCGACTGGCAGCCGAATCGATCGCGCAGGGCGATCCCACCGGGTGGTTCGAGCGGCTGTACGTGGCGGCGGAGGCCGGCGACGCGATCGTGCCCTGGGATCGCGAGCAGCCCAACCCGCTGCTGGTCGGCTGGGCCGAGAAGCGCGGGCCGGGCAGTGCGACCGGCCGCGCGCTGGTGGTCGGCTGCGGGCTGGGGCGCGATGCGGAATACGTTGCCTCACTGGGGTTCCACACCACGGCCTTCGACATCTCGGCCACGGCCGTGCGCGGGGCGCGGGAGCGCTTCCCCGAGTCCTCGGTGGACTACGTGGTCGCCGACCTGCTGGACCCGCCCGCCGAGTGGACCGGCGCCTTCGACCTCGTGGTGGAGTCGATCACCGTGCAGTCCATGCCGCTGGACGTGCGGGAGAAGTCGATCATCCACGTGGGACGGATGGTGGCCGCTGGCGGGGAACTGCTGGTGATCTCCGGCATCCGTGAGGAGGGCACGGACCCGGTAGGGCCGCCCTGGCCGCTGACCCGCTCGGAGCTGGACTCCTTCGCGGTGGACGGGCTGCGCGCCGAGCACGTGGAGCAGGTGCCCGAGGTCAACCGCTGGCGTGCGGTGTTCCGCAAGCCGTGACGCCCGGTGTGGGCGCGGACCTGCCGCGCCCACACTCCCGGCTCAGGCGGGCTGAACGTTGCTCGCCACCTGCATGCCCTGGTTGTCGACCAGTTCGAAGCTCACCCGCGCACCGTCGCGCAGCGGTGTCTCGGAGTTCACGAGCACCTCGTTGCCGTCCTCCTGCTTGATGACCCCGTACCCCTTACCGGGCTTGAACCACTTCACGGTTCCCACAGCCATGATCGACAGTCCTCCACACCTGTCCGAATGGTCTCTTTCGGGATTCGAGGATCCCGAGCACCGCCTGAGCCGGGCAAGGCGTGACCGCTGGTAGCACCCGGTCAGCCGAACGCGGGCGCTAGGGTCCCGGCATGCAGTGGATCCTCGCTCCGGTGCTGGTCTTCGGCACCCTCACACCCCTGCCCGTCGCCGCACCCCAGCCCGCGTGCGGCCACCCCGCGCAGGTCCTGGACCTGAAGAGCTGGAAGTTGACCCTGCCCACGGGGTCGAAAGGCCACCCGACGGAGGTCAAGCAGCCCGCGCTGGCCACCTACGAGGCCGCGCCGTGGTTCACCCCGGACGCCCAGTGTGACGGGGTCCGGTTCCGCGCCGCGGTGAACGGCGTGACCACCAGCGGCAGCGGCTACCCGCGCTCGGAGCTGCGCGAGATGAGCCCCGACGGCTCGCGCGAGGCCAGCTGGTCGACCACCTCCGGCACCAGCACGCTGGAGGTCGACGAGGCGGTCACGCACCTGCCGAGGACCAAGGACCACGTGGTCACCGCCCAGATCCACGACCGGGACGAGGACGTGACCGTGTTCCGGCTGGAGGGCAGCAAGCTCTACGTCACCAAGGGCGACGATACCCACTACCGGCTCGTCACCTCGGACTACCGGCTCGGCACCCGGTTCCGCGCCCGCTTCGTGGCGGGTGGCGGTCAGGTCAGGGCGTACTACAACGACCAACTAGTGGCCACCACCTCCGTGGACTCCTCAGGTGACTACTTCAAGGCAGGCGTTTACACCCAGGCCAACTGCGGCAACTCCGAGCCCTGCTCCGCCGACAACTACGGGGAGGTCACCGTGTACGGGCTGCGGGTCAGCCACCAGGGCTGACAGGCGGGCAACGTTCGCTGCCGCGGCTTCCGGCGGGCCGCGGGCCGTGTTTGGCTGGGCCGATGCTGATCAAGACGGTGACCGCGCTGCTCGCGCTGACGCTGACCGCGGCCCCGGCCCCAGCGGGGGCGGCGCCGAAGGAGATCCCGTTCACCGCGGCCACGGCCACTCAGCGCGACGCCGGGTCCTTCGCGCTGAGCTGGTCCGCGCCCGGGGTGCGCCAGGTCACGGTGTACGCGGGCAGGACGCAGGACGGCATCGACTACGGGCACCCGGTCGGCCGCGGCGAGGGCACCTCGGCGATCACGGTGAGCGGGCTCGGGGCGGCTGATCGCTGGTGGTTCCGCCTCGTGCCCGACCACGGCGCCGGGCTCACCGTGGCCGACCGCGACCTGCACCTGGCCAGCGCGCCCAACTTCCGCGACGCGGGCGGCTACCGGACGGCCGACGGCCACTGGGTGCGCATGGGCGCGGTCTACCGCTCCAGCGACCTGAGCGCGCTCAGCGAGGCGGACCTGGCCAAGCTGCGACGGCTGGGCATCCGCACCGTGGACGACCTGCGCAGCCCGGCCGAGCGGGAGCAGGCCCCCGACCGGGTCCCGGCAGGCGCCACCGCGCACACCTACGACGTGGTGGGCACCGGCGGGCCCGACACCGATCCGCAGACGCCCGAGCAGGCCGAGCAACTCATGATCGACACGGAGGTGCACCTGGTCCGCGCGGCCAGCGCGCAGGCGGGCTACCACTCCGTGCTCGCCGGGATCGCCGATCGGCGCACGCACAACGTGCTGTACCACTGCACCGCGGGCAAGGACCGCACCGGCTGGACGAGCGCGGTGCTGCTGACCGCGCTGGGCGTGCCGCGCGAGACCGTGTACGCCGACTACCTGGCCAGCAACACCTACCGCGCCGCCGCCAACGAGGCCGTGCTGTCCCAGCTGCCCGAGGACGTGCGCGAGATCGTCCGGCCGATCCTGGAGGTGCGCGCGAAGTACCTGGACAGCGGGTTCGCCGAGGTCGCGAAGGAGTTCGGCGGCTTCGACCGGTACCTGTCCGCCGGGCTGCACGTCGACCCGGCCGCCCTGCGCGCCGCGTTGCTCGTCTGACCGGTCGAAGTCCTGCTGAGCGGGAAGCTCTGCGGGTACTGGCCAGGCTCCCAGCCACGCCCCGGTGACCCGATCCCGCTCAGCGGGACTCCCGACTGCGGGTCGCCCCCAAGCTGAGCGCGGCGAGGCCACGCCGACGCGCTCGGCCGGGCGTCCCGGTCGAGTTCGGTGCCGCACCCGGCGCTACCCCCCCCGGGGTGACCACGCAGAGCCCCAAGGCCCAGTACTCGCTCTCCGACCGCGGCGGCCTGGATCGCCGCCTACCGCGAGGTCACGCCGACCCTGCTCGAGCAACTGTCGACTATGGATATGCCGTCCGCGCCGGTCGCCAGCTGACCGCGAAGCGTCCGCATCGGCGGTCGGCCGTCATCGCCGGGAGTTCGCCCAGCCGTTGCGGAGTTGGCTGAAGACGGCGGCTGTGGCCTCCCGGGGACTGCGGTCCTGCGCGGCCAGATCGGGGACCTCCAGGGCGAACCGGGCCAGCGCGCGGGTGTTCGTGTCCACGTCCCGCCCGGCCTCCTTGGCGAGCAGTTCGGCGAGAACTGGTTCGCAGTCGGCCCACATCTTGCGCGCGTAGGCCCGCAGCGCGGGGGTTTCCAGGATGAGCCGCTCGATCGCGGCCTGTGTCGTGTCGCGTCCCGGTGCGGACAGTGCCCGTTCGAGCACGAAGTCCTCCACGGCGTCCAGCACGGTCTTGCCCGCGGGGCGCGAGGTGATCGCCGCCTCGAACGCGGCAACGCGGTCCTCGCGGCCGAAGACCAGCGCGTCCTTGCCGTCGGGGAAGTACTTGAACAAGGTCGTCACCGCTGCGCGCGCCCGCGCCGCGATCTCCGCGACCGTCACGTGGTCGTAGCCGCGTTCCAGGAACAGTTCCGTGGCCGCGGCGGTCAGCGCCCGCCGCGTCTCCAGCTTCTTCTGCGCCTGCAGGCCCAGTTCCGCACTCATGGACTCATCGTACACAGTCGCGTAGTGACTTCGTATGTGTAGTGATTGCGCATGCGTAGTCATTACGCGTACGGTGCCCGGCATGACCACAACCGGTGCCCCGCCCCGCTCGGCCCTCTGGGCGGTACTGGGGCTGGTGCTGCTCGCGGACGTGCTCGACATGATCGACTCGACGGTCACCTCCATCGCGGCGCCGACCATCGCGGCCGGGCTCGGCGGAGGCGAGGGGCTGATCACCTGGCTGGGCGCCGGGTACGCCCTCGCGCTCGGGGTGCTGCTCGTGCTCGGCGGGCGGCTGGGGGACAGGTTCGGGCAGCGCAGGCTGTTCCTGATCGGACTGGCCGGGTTCACGATCGCCTCGGCGGCGTGCGGTCTGGCCCCGGACCCCGTGGTCCTGGTCGCCGCCCGGGTGGTGCAGGGCGCGTTCGGGGCGCTGCTCATCCCGCAGGGCATGGCGATCATGACGAAGGCCTTCCCGCCGGACCTGCTGCGGACCGCGTTCGGGATCTACGGCCCGCTGGTCGGCATCGCCTCCGTTGGCGGGCCGCTGCTCGGCGGGGTGCTCATCCAGGCCGATATCGCCGGGCTCTCCTGGCGGCCGATCTTCCTGATCAACATCCTGCTGGGAACCCTCGGGTTCCTCGCCGCGGTAAGGGTTCTTCCCCACGATCGGGGCGATCGCGGCGTCGTACTCGACGGCCTCGGCGCCGGGCTGCTCGGTGCCGCGATCCTCGGCGTCCTGTCCGGTCTGGTCGCCGGTCCCGCCAGCGGCTGGCCGGTCCTGCCGGTTCTCGCACTGGTGCTCGGGGTCCTCCTGCTCGTCCTGTTCGCCCTCCGGCAGCGGCGCGCCGCCAACCCGCTGCTCGAACCCAGCCTGTTCCGCCACCGCGGGTTCACCTCAGGACTGCTGGTGGGCTTGGTGTTCTTCGCCGCGTCCAGCGGACTGGTCTACGTGCTCTCCCTGTTCGTGCAGCACGTTCTGCACGCCACCGCGCTGGAGGCGGCCCTGGGCCTGCTGCCGCTGACCATCGGCATCGTCGTGTCCTCCGCGGCCGCGATGGCGCTGGTCACCCGCCTCGGCCGCACCATCGTGCTCCTCGGTCTGCTCGTCACGCTGGCCGGAGTCGGCTGGCTGCTGCTCGTCACGCTGGACGGCACGACGATCACCTTGCCGGCGCTCGCTCCGATCACCTTCGTCATCGGCGTGGGCATGGGCGCCTGCTTCTCGACGGTCTTCGCCACCGCGCTCGGTGGGCTCGCCCCCGGCCAGGCGGGCAGCGCCAGCGGCTCGCTGACCGCCGTGCAGCAGATAGCCAACGGCATCGGCTCCGCCCTCGTCACCACCGTCTACCTGCACTCCGTCGCCCCCGGCACGCCCGCCCTGGCCACGACCCTCGGCGTCGTGTTCGCCCTCACTGCCCTGTGTCTGCCCCTCGTCGCGCTGTTGCCCCGCAACCGCGCTTGAACCCCAGCAAGGAGAAGCACTGATGAAGGTCCTGCTCACCGGAGCCAGCGGATACGTCGGCTCCGTGCTCACCCGCCACCTCGTCGCGGCCGGGCACCTCGTCACGGGCCTGGCCCGTGGAGCCGCCTCAGCGGCCAGGGTCGAGGCGAACGGCGGCACCCCGGTTCGCGGCAGCCTGGCCGACCTGGACCTGTTGCGCGCGGCCGCGAGCGGTGCCGATGCCGTCATCCACGCGGCCATCGACTTCGCCGACCCGGACCTGGGCACCACCGAACGCCTTGCCCTGGAAGCACTCCTGAGCGGCCTCGACGCCTCGCGCCAGCTGGTCTACACCAGCACCGGCCTGGTCTACCCGCCCGGCGGTGAGCGCCCCGCCCGCGAGGAGGACCCCGTGGACGAGCACACGATCCAGCTGCACAAGATCGCGGGCGAACGGCAGGTCCTGGACAACGGGGTCGTGCCCGTCCACGTCATCCGCGCGGGACTCGTGCACGGCCACAACGGGCCGGGACCGGTGCGCAACTTCCTCGACACGGCAAGGGAAAGCGGCAAGGCCGTCTACATCGGCGATGGGGCGAACCGGATCTCGGCCGTGCACGTGGCGGACCTGGCCGACCTCTACGTCCGGCTCCTCGCGAAGCGGCCCGCGGAGCGCATTTTCAACGCCGCCACTGCGGAGCCGGTCAGCATGAGGGACATCGCCGGGGCCGTGGCCCGTAACACCGGCACGGCGGCCTGCTCCATCACCGCGGACCAGGCGCGTGACGAGTTGGAGCCGCACAACGCCTTCGCCCTCGCCCTGGACAGCGTGATCGATTCCAGCCGGGCGACCCAGGTCCTCGGCTGGCAGCCCACGGCCGTTTCCTTGCTGGCGGACATCGCCGAAGGCTCCTACACGGCTGACTGAGCCTGGAACCGCACACCGACCTCACCGATACCGCTGATCTCGGCGTGGAACTGGTTACCGGGCAACAGGTCGAACGCCCGCCGCCCGGCCAGGCGGCGGGCCGCCTGCGTTGAGCACCACGAGGTCCAGGGTGCCGTGCCCGCTCGCGCCAGCTGAGGAATATCCCGCTGGGCCGACGAAATCGGTCGCCGCTTCGGGCGGGCACTGCTAGCTTGCGGCTGTGGATCTCTTCTCACGCTCCTGGACCGCGTTGCGCACGGCGGTCGCCGAACTCACCGACGAGGACTTCGCACAGCCCTCCGGCTGCACCGGCTGGCTCGTGCGGGACCTGGTGTGCCACCTGGTGATCGACGCTCAGGACGTCCTGATCACCCTCGTGACGCCCACCGAGGCGGAACCGACACGCGACGCGGTGACCTACTGGGAGGTCGCCGAGACGCCGCCGACCGGTGCGGACCCGCTCGACGCGCTGATCGTCCGGCTGGCCGCCGCGTACGAGGAGCCGTGGCTGCTCAAGTTCCACCTCGACGACCTCGGCTCCGCCGCCGGCCGCGCCGCCGAACTCGCCGACCCAGGAGTGCGGGTCAGCACGCGCGACGTGGTGCTCACCGCGGGCGACTACCTCTCCGCGTACGTCCTGGAGTGGACGCTGCACCACCTCGACCTGATCGCGCACCTGCCGGAGGCCGCCGAGCCGCCCGCGGCAGGGCTCGCCCGGACACGCGAGATCCTGGAGAAGATCGCCGGGGCCAGGTTCCCCGCTTCCTTCTCCGACAAGGACGCGCTGTTGGTGGGCACCGGACGGCGTGCGCCGACCGAGGCGGAGAACGCCGAACTCGGTGAGCTGGCCGCGAAACTCCCGCTCATCGTCGGGTGATCGTCCCACCGCCGGTCGCCAGGTTCTGCCTAGCATGACCTCATGACCACGGATCTGTTCGCGGGCATCCCCGTCCGCGACTACACCTCGGCGACCGTCTGGTACGAGCGGCTCCTCGGTGCCCCGCCGTCGTTCCTGCCCAACGACACCGAGGCGGTGTGGGAGCTCGCCGACCACCGGTACGTGTACATCGACGTGCGGCCCGAACACGCCGGGCACGCCATGCACACCGTCTTCGTCGACGACTTCGACGCCCGCATCGCGCGGATCGCCGAGCGGGGACTGGAACCGGCCGAGCGCGAGACCTACGCCAACGGCGTGCGCAAGGCAACCTTCCGCGACCCGGACGGCAACGAGATCGGGTTCGGCGGCGCGCCGGTCTGACCGCCAGTACCCTCAGATGGCGATCTCCGCCACGCAGGTGCGCAGCCACTGGTGCGCGGGGTCGGCGTCCACGCGGATGTGCCAGGCCATGCCGACGGCCGTGTGCGGCAGATCCAGCGGGATCTCCCAGCACGCCAACGGCATGACCCGTGCCGCCGCGGCCGCGAACGAGGCGGGCACCAGTGCGAGCACGTCGGTGCTCAGCGCGAGCAGGCAGGCGGTGCCGCAGCTGGGCACGGTGGCCAGCACGTGCCGAGTCAGCCCCAGCTCGGCCAGTCGGTCGTCGATCACGCTGTGCGCGCGGCCCCTTCGTGAGACGGTCAGGTGCGGGATGGCCGCGAACCGTTGCACGGTCAGGGTTTGCTCGTCGTGCGGACCGCCGGCGCGGGCCATCGCCGCGTAGGGGTGCCGGTACAGGTAGCTGCTGCACACGTCGTGCGGCAGCTCCGGCAGCTCACCGATGTCCAGGTCCACCTTGTCCCGCAGGTCGGCGGGATCCTCCTCACCCTCGGGCAGGATGCGCAGCCGCACGCCCGGCGCCTCGCGGGCCACCCGCTTGGTCAGCGCGGCACCCAGCGCCACGGCCAGCCCGTCGCTGGTGCGGATCACGAAGGTCCGGTCCAGGCTGGCGATGTCCACCGGCTGGGGTGGGCGCAGCGCCGCGAGTGCACCGGCCAGTGCCGCCTCGACCTGCGGTTGCAGCGCGCGGGCCCGCTCGGTGCGGGCCAGCCCGCGCCCGGAGGGGACCAGCAGTGGGTCGCCGACGACCCGGCGCAGGCGGCCCAGGGTGCGGCTCATGGCCGAGGGGGAGACGTTCAGCGCGGCGGCGGCCTCGGACACACTGCCCTCGCGGAGCAGGGCGTCCAGTGCGGGCAGCAGGTTCATGTCGGGCAACAGCACCCGAGCAGCATAGTTGCATCGGACGCAATGCTGCATTGTTGACTCGGAACTGGTGTGCAACAGTTCTGGGCCGCAGGATGAAGTGGTGATTGACCGAACCCACCGCTCGACCGCGCTGCTCGTCGCCGGGTGCTTCTTCATGGAGAACCTGGACGGCACGATCGTGTCCACGGCGGCACCGCAGCTGGGCGCCTCCCTGCACGTGGAGCCGACCGCGATCGGCCTGGTGATGACCGCCTACCTGTTGACCCTGGCCGTGCTGATCCCGCTCAGCGGCTGGCTGACCGCCCGCTTCGGCGCGCGCCGGGTGTTCCTCACGGCGATCGCCGTGTTCACCCTGGCCTCCCTGGGCTGTGCGCTGAGCGCCGGACTCGGCCAGCTGGTCGCCATGCGGGTCGCGCAGGGCGTCGGCGGGGCGATGATGGTGCCGGTCGGCAGGCTGGTGGTGATGGCCAAGGCCGCCAAGACCGACATCCCGCGCGTGATGGCGTACGTGGTGTGGCCCGGCCTGGTCGCGCCGGTGGTGGCCCCGCTGCTCGGCGGGCTGCTCACCACCTACGCCAGCTGGCACTGGATGTTCTTGATTAACTTGCCGCTGGGGCTCGTGGCCTTCCTGGTGGCGTGGCGGCTGATTCCGGCGGGCGCGGGCAATTCCGCCGTGCGGCGCCTGGACTGGCTGGGCGTGCTGCTGCTGTCCACCGGGCTCGGTGGCCTGACCTACACCGCACACCTGGTGTCGGAGACGAGCACGGGCTGGGCGCTCACCGTGACTGCCGGGGCGGTTTCCCTGCTGCTACTGGCTTTGGCCGCGTGGCACCTGCTGCGCACCGCTCACCCGCTGGTGGAGCTGCGCACGCTGAGATTCGCCTCGCTGCGGGCCGCCGTGCTGGAGGGCTCGCTGTTCTGGATCGCCGTTGGGGCCGTGCCCTTCCTGCTGCCCCTGCTGTTCCAGGAAGTGTTCGGCTGGAGCCCGGTCAAGTCCGGCGCCGTGGTGCTGTTCGTGTTCGCGGGCAACATCGGCATCAAGCCCGCGACCACGTACCTGCTCAACCGGTTCGGCTACCGCAAGCTGCTGGCGGTCTCCGCCGCGGTCATGGCCGCCAGCGTGTTCGCCTGCGCGCTGATCACCGAATCCACCCCGCTGGTGCTGATCGCCGTGATCGTGCTGATCAGCGGCGCGGCGCGCTCGGTGGGGCTGACCGGCTACTCCACCATCGCCTTCAGCGACGTCACCGAGGAGCACCTGCGGCACGCCAACACGCTCTCGGCCACGGCGACCCAGACCGCGGCCGGGCTCGGTGTGGCGGCGGCCACCGTGGCCTTGCGTGCCGGGGACCTGTTGCCCGGCAACACATCCCCGGCCACCTCGTACGGCATCGCGTTCGCGCTGATCACCGTGCTGCCGCTGGTCGCGATGGTCGGCGCACTGCGCCTGCACCCGGCCACCGGGGACTCCGTGCGGCAACCGGCAAAAACGTGACCCGGGTCACCGCCGCCCGCCAAATCGGCTAAACCGGATACTCTCCTCACCGTGCGCGATGGGTTGACGACCTCACGTCACCGTGGCCTGCTGGCCGCGGTGGTGCTGGTCGTGCTCGTCTTCGCGCACTTCGCCTGCTGCTCGGTGTTCCACCAGCACGACGGCTCCGTCGGCGTGCACTCGGTGAGCGTGCACACCGCGCCCGCCGACTGCGACGGCCCGGACTGCCCGCTGGTGCACGACCGGGTCCAGACCGGCTGGTCGGCGCCCGATCTGTGGCAGCACGAGCTCGCACTGCTGGCCACCGCACTGGACCTGCCGGCACCGCTCACGCACGCGATCGGTTCTCCCGCAAGGAATTCGACGCCCAGCCGATGTCAGGCAGGGCGAGCGCTGCTCGTCGACCTCTGCGTCGCCAGGTCCTGACCGGGCCGGGCGCCCCACGCGCCCCACCCCGTCACCCGAGACCACCGACGTGGAAAGCGAAGCAGCGGCATGACTGCGACACTGCCCGACCCGAACTCGTCCACGCCCGCGGCCACCGTGGGCAACACCCCCGTGCTGTGGATCGACCAGCCGCTGTCCCCGAGGGGACGCGGGTTCTGGGCCAAGCTGGAGGGCTTCAACCCCGGCGGCATGAAGGACCGGCCCGCACTGCACATGGTCACGCAGGCGGCGCGGCGCGGGGAACTGGCCCCCGGCGCCATGATCGTCGAATCGACCAGCGGCACGCTCGGGCTCGGCCTGGCGCTGGCCGGGATCGTGCACGGTCACCCGGTGACCCTGGTGACCGACCCGGGCATGGAGCCGATCATGCGGCGGCTGCTGGCCGCGCACGGCGCCCGCGTGGAACTGGTCACCGAGCCGCATCCGGTGGGCGGCTGGCAGGAGGCACGGCGGTTGCGCGTGCGGGAGGTCATGGCCGCGCACCCCGGCTCGTACTGCCCCGACCAGTACCACAACCCGGACAACGTGGCCGGGTACGAGCCGCTCGCGGTGGAGTTGCTGGCCCAGTTGGGCCGGATCGACGTGCTGGTCTGCTCGGTGGGCACCGGCGGGCACTCCGCGGGCGTGTCCCGGGTGCTGCGGCGGCACTTCCCGCACCTGCGCCTGATCGGCGTGGACACGATCGGCTCCACGATCTTCGGCCAGCCCGCGGGCCAGCGCCTCATGCGCGGCCTGGGATCGAGCATCTTCCCCCGCAACGTGGACTACTCCGCCTTCGACGAGGTGCACTGGGTGGCTCCGGCCCAAGCGGTGTGGACGTGTCGCGCGCTGGCCGCCTCCCGGCACGCCAGCGGCGGGTGGAGCGTCGGCGCGGTGGCGCTGGTCGCGGGCTGGGCCGCGCGCACCCTGGACCCGGACACGCGGATCGCCGCCGTGTTCCCGGATTCGCCGCACCGCTACTTCGACACCGTCTACAACGACGAGTACTGCGCACGCCACGAGCTGCTGACCGGGCCGCCACCGGAGGAACCGGAGGTGATCGCCCACCCCGGTGAGCGGGTGGTCACCAGCTGGACCCGGTGTGCCGCGGTGCAGGACCCGGTGCGGGTGGGCATCGCGTGAACCGGATCCTCGCCCAGTACCGGTCCTTCGGCCTGCCGGTGCGCCTGCTGCTGCTCAACCAGTTCACCATCAACCTCGGTTTCTACATGTTGATGCCGTACCTGGCCGCGCACCTGTCCGGTGAGCTCGGCCTCGCCGCCTGGGCGGTCGGCCTGGTGCTGGGCATCCGCAACTTCTCCCAGCAGGGCATGTTCCTGATCGGCGGCACGCTGGCCGACCGGCTCGGCCACAAGCCGATGATCGTCGCGGGCTGCACCCTGCGTACCGGCGGCTTCGTGCTGCTCGGCTTCGCCGACTCGGTGCCCGCGCTGCTGATCGCCTCCGCGGCAACGGGATTCGCCGGTGCCCTGTTCAACCCGGCCGTGCGCGCCTACGTGGCGCAGGACGCGGGGGAGCGTCGGGTCGAGGCCTTCGCCCTGTTCAACGTGTTCTACCAGGCGGGAATCGTGCTCGGGCCGGTGGTCGGCCTCGCACTGACCACAGTGGACTTCCGCCTCACCAGCGGGGTCGCCGCCGCGGTGTTCGCCGCGCTGACGGTGTTGCAGGTCCGCGCCCTGCCACGGGACAGTCGCTCGGCCCGGGTGGGGTCGGTGCTCGCGGACTGGCGGTCGGTGCTGGCCAACCGGTCCTTCCTGCTGTTCGCCCTGGCCATGGTCGGTTCCTACGTGCTGTCCTTCCAGATCTACCTGGCGCTGCCGCTGGAGGCCCGCAGGCTGGCCGGTGACGGACCCGGGGGCACGGCCCTGGTGACCGCGCTGTTCGTGGTGACCGGCGGGCTGGCCATCGCCGGGCAGTTGCGGATCACCGACTGGTGCCGTCAGCGCTGGGGCTCCGGGCGTTGCCTGGTACTCGGGCTCGGACTGATGGCACTGGCCTTCCTGCCGCCCGCGATCAGTCCACACGAGACGGTGTGGGCCATGGCGGCACTGGTGCTCGCGGCGGCGCTGCTGGCGTTGGCCACCAGCGTGGTGTTCCCGTTCGAGATGGACACGATCGTCGCACTGGCGGGCAACCGGCTGGTCGCCACGCACTACGGGCTCTACAACACCGTTGTGGGCACGGGGATCCTGCTCGGCAACCTGGTCACCGGCAGCGCGCTCGACCTGGCCCGCGCCGCCGGGGTGCCCGCACTGCCCTGGGCCGCGCTGGCGTGCCTCGGACTGGCCTGCACGCTCGCACTGTACACATTGGACCGAAGGGAGCACCTGCTGCCCGCTACGGCTTGAGCGGCCTGGACCTGCGCCACCGCGCGAACCCGCCGTCCAGTGGGCGCGCGCGGTGGCCGTGCTCCCGCAGCAGCCGCACCGCCTTCGGCGACACCACGCAGTACGGCCCACCGCAGTACGCAACGATCTCCACGTCGGTGGGCAGCTCGGCGAGCCGCTGCCGCAGCTGAGACGCGGGCAGCGACACCGCGCCCGGCACGTGGTCACGCTCGTACTCGGCCGCGGAACGCACGTCGAGCACCAGCACCCCGGGATCGGCCAGTCGCGTGCGCAGCTCGCGCACGGTGACCGGCCGCATCACCTCGGGATCGCCCAGGCTGGCCGCCACCTCCTCGCGGAGGTCGGCCAGCCTGGCCTCGGCGAACTCCTGCACCTGGCCCAGGAAGACCGACACCGACCCGTCGGCGAGCCGGTAGTGCACCCGGGTGCCCTCCTTGCGGGTGGCCACCAGGTTCGCCGCGCGCAACTGCTGCAACTGCGCCGAGGTGTTCTTCAGTGGCACCCCCGCCTGCTCCGACAGCTCCTCGACGGTCAGCTCCGCACCGTCGAGCAGGTCCAGCAGCCGCAGCCGGATCGGACTGGCCAGGGCCTTGCCCACCCGCGCCAGCTGCGCGTAGATCGGCTCCTCAACGAACGCCCCCATCGATCGCCACCTCACCGCGCAGGAACTGGATGTACCGCTCTGCCGAATTGTGCAGCACCCGGCTGCCACCCGACCTCAGCGCCGGGGTCCACCAGCCGCCGTAGACCCTCTCGAACGGGTAGTCGCGCAGCGCCGCGACTATGCCGCGCACCTGTTTCTCCGGTAGCGGCAGGCGGTTGGGCGCACTCCACATGAATGTCAAGCGGTCCTCGCCGGGGGTGACCATGATCGTGTCGCCGGTGAGCAGCACCCCGCCCTCGTGCGCCCAGTGCAGCGCCGTGCTGCCCGGGAAGTGGCCGCCGCACTGCACCAGCGTCACCCCCGGCAGCACCTGCTCGGTGCCCGACCAGGTGCGGACCCGCACGTCGGTGCGCTGCAACCAGTGCACGTCGGCCTCGGGCAGCACCACCTCGGCGCCGAACTCGTGGCTCCACTCGGCGAGCGCGCCGTACATGTGCGGGTGGCTGGAGGTCACCACGGCCAGGCCGCCCGCCTCGCGCACCGCCTGCTTCGCCTGCTCGTCCAGGTAGGCCGGTGGGTCCCAGAGCAGGTTGCCCTGGTCGGTCCGCAGCAACAGGCCCCGTTGGCCCACACCGAGGTCCGGGGTCACGCCGATGCCCAGCAGTCCCGGCTCCACCTCGCGGATGTCCGCGCGGTGCCCCGCCGCCGCCAATTCCGCCAGCGTCGTCCAACGCTGCCCCGTCGGCGGCACCCACTGACGCTCGTCCTCGCACAACACGCACTCCGCAGGCGGTTGCTCGGTGTCGGGGTAGTGGGCCCCGCAGGTCGGGCAGATCCAGAACACGTCATCCCCCAAGAACTCAAGCTCTAAAGAACATTAGAATAAAAGAACTGTAGATCGCTGCCGACCCCTCCGCAACCCCTCCCCCCGCGAGCCCCGCTCTGAATGGCCAAGCCGCCGCCCCCTCCCCGCGAGTCCCGCTCACGCGAACGCGAGTCCCGTTCTGTGGGGCGTGAGTCCCGCTCAGGCGGGTGTGAGTCCCGTCTTGGGGTACATGGAGCCGCTGGCTTCGGCGCGAGTCCCGCTCTGCGGCGCGTGAGTCCCGCCTTGGTGTGCCCGAGTCTCGCTATGTGGCGCCGCAGTTCCGCCTTGGGGTGTGTGAAGCCGCTGGGTTCCGAGTGAGCCCCAGTCTGGCGGGCGCGGCCCCGTCTTGGGACGCGCGAGTCCCGTCCCGTGGTCCGCGAGTCTCGGTCTGGCGGGTGCGAGTCCCGCTCTGGGTTGTGCGAGTCCCGTTCCGTGGGGCGTGAGTCCCGCCTTGGGGTACGCGGAGCCGCTGGCTTCGGCGCGAGGCCCCAGCCTGGCGGGCCCGTCCAGTCATCACCACTCCACTCGGTCACCAGGGATGTTGCAACCACCCCCTGAACCCAAGGCACTTTCACGACATGTGGGGTGTGGTCAGGCGAGTGCGGCGTAGGCGGCGGCCTGGATTGCGCGGTGCACGGGCGGCGGCTCGGGGCTGTCGAACATGCGCTGGGTCAGCACGATGACGATCAGGTCCCGGCCGGGGTCCACGAGGAACGAGGTGCCGAGCCCGCCGTCCCACCCGTAGGCGCCGCTGTCGAGCACGGATTGGCCAAGCGTCCAGGACCGTCCGGTGAAGAAGTCCGGCCCGAGGCCACCACGCGCCTTCTGCTCGGCGGTCAACTGATCGGTGGTCATGCCACGCACGGCCTCGGCGGACAGCACGGGCGAGCCGCCGCGCAGCAGCATCCGGGCAAAGGCAAGCAGGTCCTCGGCGGTGGAGACCAGCCCGGCAGCGCCGTCACCGAAGGCGGGCGGGCGGCTCCACGCGCCATCGGGCTGGTCCCAGACGAGGAGCCCACCGGGCCCGGACACGTAGGCGGTGGCCAGCCGCGAGCTGTCGGCGGCCCAGAACCGGGTGTCGCGCATGCCGAGCGGCTCGAACAGGCGGCTGCGCAGGACCTCGGCGAACGGGGTGCCCGCGGCACGGGCAGCGAGCACGCCGAGCACGGAGGAACCGGTGTTGTACAGCCAGCGCTCACCGGGCTGGGCGAGCAGGGGCAGGCTGCCGAGGTTGGCGATCCAGGTGTCGGGGTCGGGCTGCACGGCGGGTTCGGGCGGACCGAAGGTGGCCAGCCCGAGGGAGCGCTGAGCCTGGTCCACCGGCCAGGGTGTCGCGGCGGCGAACATCTCCATGGCCATGCCGAAGCCGCCGGTGAAGGTGAGCAGGTCGCGGGCGGTGATCGCGCGCCGCGCGGGCACGGTGTCGGTCAGCGGCCCGTCCGGCCGGCGCAGCACGCGCGGATTGGCCAGTTCGGGCAGCAGCCGGTCGACCGGCTCGTCGAGGTCGACCAGGCCCTCGTCGACGAGCCGGAGCACGGCCGCGGCGGTGATCGGCTTGGTGGTGGAGGCGATCCGGAACAGCGAGTCGCGTGCCACGGGGGCACCGCCGATCGTCAAGTGCCCCAAGGATTCGACGTGCACCTGCTCGCCGCTTGCCACGAGCGCGACGAGGCCGGGCACCTGCGTGTCGCCCACGTGTTCGGCTGCGGTCTCGCGCAGCTTCTCGATCCCCGCCGCCGTCAGACCTGTGCTCACTGCGTCCTCCTCCTACGGTGCACGGACTGTACGAGCTTGGACTCGGGCGGGCGCGAGAACTCATCGCCGCGCGGACGGCACTAGCGGCCGTTGTCCTGCGGGCACCACTTCTCCGCCGGGCAGGCGGCGACGACCTTGCTGACGACCTCGCCGGAGACCACCCGCAACATGGCGATGGCCTTGTTCTGCGGTACGTGGTGGGTCAGGCTGCCGCCGAAGTCGATGTCGCCGGTGACCCCGGCGAGGGCCGTGTTGCCCTGGTCGGCCAGGTCAGTGGCGCGGTTGATCAGCCCGATCTCCCGCCACAGCCCGGCCGGGGTGATCGGGATGTCGTGCTGAGCGAGGTACCTGGCCGCGCTGATCAGCACCCTGGTCGCGTCGAAGGAGAGGGCCGCGTGGCCGTCCAGGGAACGCGATGCGAGGTTGTCCGGGCTCTCGAAGCCGAACTGGTCCGACAGCCCGAACGTGGTGCCGTTGGTCCCCTCCGGCGCACCGGCGGCCGCCTTGCTCTCGTTGGCCACCGAGAAGGACACATAGTAGAAGGGAACCGCCTTGTTGGCCTGTCGCTTGGCGGTGTCGGCCACGTAGCGGGTCACGTCGTCCCCGGCGAGGTAGGTCGCGGTGACCTCGCACTGCTGCGCGCCGTTGAGGAAGTCCTGGAAGTCCGGCACGCCCCGGCCCGCGAAGTAGACGATTCCCCGGAAGCCACAGGTGTCGCGACCAGCGGCGTTCGCGGGCTTGCCGTCCTTGCCCGCCGGGTCGTACTGGACCTTGTCCACCACGAAGTTCCGGTCGGTGAACGCGGTGGCCACGTCATCGGCCAGGTTCGTGCTGTAGGTGTCCTGGGGATCGGCCGTGTAGTACACGCGGACCTTGGTGCCGGGCCCGTGCGGAACGGCTCCGGTGTTCCTGGCGAACTCGGCCGCGAACGCCGCCTCCCGGCGGTTCTGCGGGGCCACCTGGAAGTACAACGGGTTCTTGTCGACCAGCGAGTCGGCGGACAGCGTGGAGGCGACCATCGGCAGCCCCGCGGTGGTCAGCGCGTCGATGGTGTCCTGGGTCGGCTTGCTGCTCATGTCCAGCCCGACCACCCCGCCGATGCTGGGGTCGCTGACCGCCATCCGGCCCAGCTGCGCGGCGACCGCGGGACCCTGGAGCATGTTCCGGCCCGCGTTGGCGATCAGCACGCGGACGATCGGCTCGGTCCTGCTGGCCGTGGTCAACTGGGCCCTCTGCGCGACAGCGACACCCTCCAGGCCCTCGCGCTGCGCGGTCAGGCTGTCGGCCTTGTCGTCGGCGGCGGTGAACGCCTGCATGTTGACCAGGGTCAGGTAAGGCCAGTCCGGATGATCAGCGTGCAACTGCACGGCCTCGCGGTTGTTCGCCAGCACGGCGTCGAGCACCTGTCTGAACTGCAACGGACCGGAGGTCGGTTCGAAGATGTCGGCGGAGCCGTCGGTGACCCCGGCGCAGCCGTCCACGGTGCGCGTCAGGCCAAGTGAGTACCAGGGCAGCGCGCCCCAATCCCCGCAGCGGTGGTCGGTCCACTGCCAGGCGCCCACTGCCGCGCTGGCGGCGAGCGCGACCACCAGCAGCACACGTGTGGTCCGGGAGACCAGCCAGGGCGCCGGGGGCACGACGTACCGCTCGCGCGGGCGGAACGTCTGCCTGAGTTCCTCGACCTGTTCCCCGGTGGGCGCGCCGGGCACCAGCACCCGCAGGTACCAGGCCGTGGACCTCCTGGCCCTCCTGTCGTTGGCGAGCGAGTCGCGCCAGTGCCCGTGCCCCACCGCGGCCTTGTCCGCGTTGTAGACCACCGGCTTGTGCGTGTGGTCCCCGGGTTCCACCGCGCTGGGCGGCACCTTGCGACTGGCGCTGATCACCAGCAGCGGGTCGAAGCGACCGATCTCGTTGCGCACCGAGTTGATCATGCGCAGCAGGGTGTACCCGCCGTTGGCCCGGGTGATGTTGTCCAGCAGCAGCGCGGTGTAGGTGCTCCTGCGCTTGCCGCGCAACTGCCACGGCCGCCAGCGGTAGGACCGCCGCAGGTCCTCCAGCAGCGCGTTGACCAGCAGCCTGGCGACCTGCTCGGGGTCCTCGCGGGCCCACTCACCGGCGGTGAGCCGCTCGGCGAAACCGATGAAGTCCCCGGGGATCTGCGGGGACAGGTAGGGCTGGCGCAGGAACCACCGGTAGATCCCGGACAGGCCCGGTGCCCGGCCGGTGACCTTGGCCGCGAACAGCAGTGGCGGCAGCAGGCGCAGTGCCCTGGCCACCCAGCCCAGCCAGGTCGGGCCGTCGCTGGGCACCGAGGTGGCCGCGCCCAGGGAGTTCTCCAGCCTCGAGGTGATGTCCCGCTGGCGCAACCAGGATCGCAGCTTCGAGGTCCGCTCCCCGGGTTCGGCCAGCTCGTCCAGGTCCTGTTCCATCAGCCCGGTCATCAGGAACAGCGCGGGGAACCGGAACCGGCCCCAGCGCGAGTTGACGCTCCTGCTCAACTCGGCGGCGACGGCGAGCAGGAGCGCGCGCAGCACCTCGACGTCCGCGTGGTCCAACGGGTCGTGATCGGTGAGACGGGTGCGCGTCCCGGTGCCGAACTCCTCGTTGAGCCGGAGGTAGGCGTGCGGGATGCGGGACGGGCTGGCCGTCGCCAACTTGTCGCCCAGCGCGGGCAACAGCCCGTCGTGTGGCTGAGTGCGGATCAGGCAGAGCAGCGGCAGGCCCCGCCGCACCCTGCTCTCCCGCCTGCTGACCGGCTCGCTCGGGGTGTCCCCCCACTTCGGACGCCGCGTCAGCTGCTCGACCAGGTCGACCAGTTCCGTCACGCCGTTGAACACCGGCATCTCGTTGGACGTCGGCGGATCGCTGAACAGCTCCTGGCTGTTGTCCCCCACAGCAGTACCTCACGCATTCTTGATCCTCGAGCGTATCGCAGGTGTTCGCCACCTACCTGCACTTGGCGCCACGAGCGGCCGATCCGCCAGGTCGCACCTGCGCGACCTGGCGGCCGAAGTTGGCGTTCTGACACCGTGAACGTGCCTGGTGAGCCAAGATCTGGAGGTGTGAACGGCGTGGGGGAGGCAGGTCTGCGCAGGCACCGCCGCGCGGTCGTGCTGGTCGGCCTGGTGCTGCTGCGGGTGCTGGTGTTCCCCCAGGTGGCGCTGAGCGTGGTCTTCGGCGCAGGTCAGCACCTGTACACCAACCCCGTGCTGGCCGGTGCCTGCTACGTGGTGGCGCTGGGTTGGAGCGTGGTGTTCCTGGTACTGGCCGTGTGCCGGGATCCGTTGCCCGCCTGGGTTGCGCTGGTGGACACGGCGTTGGTCGCGATCTGCCTGATGGCGTTGAGCCTCGCGGTGGCGCCGGAGTTCTTCCTCAGCACGATCAGCGACTCGGACCTGGAGGCGCTGGCGATCGCGTCCTCGTTGTCCACGGCGATCCTGTTGCCGCCCAAGCGGGCCGCGGTGTGCTGCCTGGTGCTGGCCGGGGCGTACTGGGTCGCGCAGGTCCCGGCGACCCAGCTCCAGGGCTACGACGTGATGGCCACGTTGAGCGTGCTCTGCTGGCAGTTGGGGGCTTCGTGGTTCGGTGGCATGGTCGCCGACGCGCTGCGCAAGGCCGCGGCCCAGGTCGACGCGGCGACCAGCGAACTGGTGGCCAGCCGGGAACGGCACGCGTTGGAGCAGGAGCGGGCGCGGCACTTCGAGGAGCAGAACCGCCGCTACCGGGCGCTGCACGACGGGCCGCTGTCCCTGCTCACGGCGCTGGCGGGGCGCGGGCCGGTGGCGCACCCGGACGCGGAGATCCGCAGGCAGTGCGCGGTCAACGCGAACCTGTTGCGGGGACTGACACCTGACGAGCCGAACAGCACGCTGACCGACCTGTCGCTGGCGCTGACCGAGGCCTGCGCTGACCACGCCGCGCGCGGGGTCCGGGTGCACTACCAGTTCTCCGACCTGCCCGCGGATCTGAGCCCGGAGGTGGTCGGCGCGCTGAGCGGGGCCAGTCGCGAGGCGCTGAACAACGTGGCCTCGCACGCGGGCACCGACCGGGCCTGGCTGACCGCGCTGCCCTCCGGCGGCGGCGTGGTGGTGGAGATCGTTGACCGCGGGGTGGGCTTCGACCCCGTGCGCGCGGTGACCGGGCGCGGCCTGCCGGAGTCGATCCTGGGGCGGATGCGCGAGGTCGGCGGCCTTGCCGAGGTGGACAGCGCGCCGGAGCAGGGCACGAGGATCAAGCTGAGGTGGCCCGGGTGATCGACGTGGCGGTGGTCGACAACGACAAGCTCGTGCCCGCCGGGCTGCGCGCGATGCTGGCGCCGGTGGCCGGGATCCAGGTGGTCGGCACGAGCACCAGCGTGCACGACCACCTGCGGGCGGGGCTGTCGGCCGATGTGGTGCTGCTGGACCTGATCCTGGAGGACGGCCGGGACCCGAGCCAGAACGTGGCCGCCATACGGGAGACCGGCGCTCGGGTGCTGGTGATGTCGGTGCACGGCGACCGCCACCACGTGCGCGACACGATCCGTGCCGGGGCTTCCGGCTACCTGCTCAAGGACGACGACACCGACAAGCTCGCCGAGGCCATCCGTGCCGTGCACGCCGGTGAGCTGGCGATGACCCCCGAGCTGGCGTTCATCATCACCCTGCAACCGCCCAGGTTGACCGAGCGCCAGGTGGAGGTGCTGCACCTGTACGGCACGGGCTGCACCCTGGAGGCGACCGCGCACCGGCTGCGCATCAGCGTGGGCAGCGTGCGCACCCACCTGAGCCGGATCTACGCCAAGTTCGCCGCGGCGGGCGACCCGATCCGCAGCCGCGAGGACATCCCGCCGCGGGTGCGCGACTACGAGATCGGGCCGTCGTAGCGTCCTGAAGGTGCCGTTCACGGCGTGGTGGGTGGGCCACGTGGGCCTGCCACGGCCGCCTTCGCGGCGCGTCTCGGTGGCGCCATGTCCTGAAGGTGCCGTTCACGGCGTTGGGTGTCCCGAACGGCACCTTCATGGCAGTGCGACGCGATCCGGCCCGCCCACCCCGCCATGTCACGAAGGTGCCGTTCACGGCGTTCACCGTCACGAACGGCACCTTCATGGCACTCTGACCCTGATCGGCACTCGCGGTACGGACTATGGTTAGGCTAACCTTCGCCTCAACGGTCCGGTATCACGAGAGATGGTCCACGCATGGCAACCAGCAAGTCCGCCACCCTGGAGGTCGAGCCCTTCCTGCACTTCGACGCGGAGGTGCTGGCCACCCTGCCGATCGGCGAAAGCCTGGTGCGGGTGACCTTCGGCGGGCCGGGGCTGCGCGAGGTGACCACCTGCGGCCCGGACCAACGGATCAAGATCTTCCTGCCGCGCGCGGGCGAGACCAGCCCGCGCGTGCCCACCGGCCCCGACTGGTACGCGCGCTACCGGGACATGCCCGAACGCGAGCGGCCGGTGATGCGGACCTACACGATCCGCTCGGCGCGCCCCGGCCAGATCGACGTGGACTTCGTGCGGCACGGCGACACCGGACCGGCCTCCAGTTGGGCGGGCGGCGCCGCGCCGGGGGACCGCGCCGTGATCTGGGCTCCCAACGCGCGGTTCACCGACTACGCCGAGGGCTCGCGCATGGGCTCGGACTACGCCCCGCCCGCGGACACGACCTGGCAGTTGATCGCCGGGGACGAGACCGCGCTGCCCGCGATCGGCGGCATCGTGGAGGGGCTGGCCGAGGGCGAGCGGGCCCTGGTGTTCCTGGAGGTGCCGACCGAGGCGGACCGTCAGCAGTGGCAGACCGCGGGGGACGTGTCGGTGACCTGGTTGCCGCGCAACGGGGTGCACGCCGGGGGCGGGTCCGCCCTGCTGGCGGCGGTCCGTGCCGCGCAACTGCCCGAGGGCCCCGGCTACGCCTGGCTGGCCGGTGAGTCGGGCCTGGTACGTGGGCTGCGCAGGCACCTGGTGGGCGAGCGCGGGGTGGACCGCAAGCGGATCTACTTCTGCGGGTACTGGCGACAGGGCAAGTCCGAGGACGCCCCGCACGAACCGGTCGGCAGCGAGGACTGATCACCCGAGAAGCCGGTCTGGGACAGGGGAGAAGCGATGACGCTCGGCCACGGGCGCAAGGGGGCGGCCCGGCTGCTGGCGGACTGCCTGCGCCGGAACTGGGTTCGGGTGCTGGCGGCGGTCGCCGGGGGCACGGTGTTCCAGCTGTCCTCGGTGGTCTTCCCGCTGTGCGTGGAGTACGCCATCGACCAGGGCATCCAACCCGGTGACCAGGCGGCCACCCTGCGCTGGGCGCTGGCCATCGTGGGCACGGCGATCACCCTGGTGGCCGGGCTCGCCCTGATGCAGTGGCAGATCACCCTCGCCGCGGTGTCGGCGACCAACGACCTGCGTGGTGCGCTGCTGGACCGGGCGATGCGGCTGGACCGCCGTTCGCTGGCGAGGTTCGGACGCGGGGACCTGGCCACCCGCGGCACCCGTGACGTGGACTTCGTGCACAACTGGCTGGCCGGTGCCGCCTCGATGGTCACCGGTTTCGTCGGCTTCACGGTGATCCTGGTGCTGATCGGCTCGCAGGACGGGTTGCTCGCACTGGTCGGCCTGGGCACCGTCCCACTGCTGATCGCGCTGAACATCGTGCTGCCCAAGCGGTTCGCCGCCGCCAACGAGCGGCTCGCCGCCGCGCACGGGGCACGTGCGGACACCGTGGAGGAACTGCTCACCGCCAGCGCGGCCATTCGCGGCATCGGCGGCGAGGGACCGTTGCTGGAGCGGCATTCCGAGCACAGCAAGAAGGTCACCGAGGAGACCATCGCCACCGCACGGGTGGCCGCGAGTTGGGCCGCGGGCGGGCCGTTCGTGCCCGGCCTGGCCACCGCGGTCGGCCTGCTCGTCGGCGGCCAGGCGGTGATCGCGGGCTCGCTCACCATCGGTGGGCTGGTGGCCTTCACCAGCTGGATGACCATGCTGGGCAACTGGATCAGCGTGCTCACCCACCGGTTCACCCAGCTCGGCGAGGCGCTCACCGCGGCGAAGCGGATCAACCAGGTGCTGTGCACCGAACCCGTGGTCGCCGACCCGGCGCGGCCGGTGGACCTGCCCGCGCGGGGCGAACTGGTGGCCAGCGGGGTCGAGGTGCACGCCCAGCACGGCAGGGTGGTCGGGCCGATCGACCTCACCGCCCGGCCCGGGGAGTTCCTCGTGGTGACCGGACCGCTGGGCTCGGGCAAGTCCACGCTGCTGCGGCTGCTGACCCGTTGGGACGACCCGGACGCGGGCAGCGTGCGCTACGGCGGGACCGATCTGCGCGAGACCCGGCTGAGCGAGGTCCGCAGGCGGCTGGCCTTCGTGCCGCAGCGCCCCGACCTGATCTCGGGCACGATCCGGGAGAACCTGGTGCTGGGCCGCCCCGGCCTGACCGAGCAGGAGCTGCACGCGGCGTGCTCCGCGGCGGCGATCCACGAGCACATCGCGGGCCTGCCCGAGGGCTACGACACCGAGACCGGAGAGGGCGGAACCACCTTGTCCGGCGGGCAGTTGCAGCGCATCGCCCTGGCCCGCGCCCTGCTGCACGGAGCGGACGTGCTGGTGCTGGACGACCTCACCTCGGCGGTGGACGCGGGGACCGAGCGGCGAATCCTTGCCGGGCTGCGCGCCTGGCTGTCCGAAGTGGACGGAACGAGGACGATCGTGTTCGCCAGTCACCGCACGGCCGTGGTCGCCGAGGCGGACCGCACCGTGGACCTGCCCGCGCGGACCCGGGCCGAGGAGCAGATGGCAGGTGTGCACGGTGGCTGAGGCCCTGGTGCTCAGCGAGCGCCCCAAGCAGACCGCCGTGCTCCGGCGTGCATGGCCGTTCCTCAAGCCGCACAAGGTGATCCTGGCTTTGGCGATCATGCTCAGCGTGGCCGCGACCCTGGCCATGACCCTGTTCCCCTCGGTGATCGGCTGGGCCGTGAACCGCGTGGAGCAGCGCGATCTCACCGGCCTGTACGCCGCCGCCGGGACCTTCGCCGCGCTGGTCGTGGCGCGCATGGTCCTGTTGCGCAGTGCGGAACTCTGGCTCGCACGGGCCGGTGAGCGGGTCGTCGCCTCGCTGCGCGACCTGGCCGTGACCCGGCTCGCGGAGGCCCCGCTGCGGTTCCTGGAGGCACAGCGCTCCGGTGACCTGCTGCGCCGCAGCACGGCCGAGATCGCCGACCTGGCCTCGTTCGTCCGTTCGGACCTGCCCGACCTGCTCTCGGTCAGCGGCTACCTGATCTTCACCACGGTCATGCTGTTGTTCTACTCCTGGCAGCTGACCCTGGTGCTGGTGTTCGTCTTCCTGCCGCTGGCGGTGCTCACCATGCGCTGGTTCCAGCGGGGCGCCCGCGTGGCCTTCGCGGCTGAGGCCGCCGAGAAGGCGTCCATCGCGGCCACCTACCGCGAGGGCGTGCAGGCCCGTGAGCTGCTCGTGTCCCGTGGGGCGCAACAGGAGTGGCGGCAGCGTTTCGACCGCGACGCGGGCAGGCTGCGGCGTGCCACGCTGGTCTCGGAGTTCGTGGTGCTGCGCACGAGCGGGGTCACCGTGGCGCAGGCCGTGGCCGACGCCACGATCCTCGTGCTGGGCGGCGGCCTGGTGCTTGCCTGGGGTATGCCGCTGAGCACGGTGGCGGTGTTCGTGCTGGCGATGCGCCAGCTGTTCGACTCCACCAACCAGTTGACCAGCCTGATCGGCCAGTTGCAGACCTCGCGGGTGGGCCTGGCCCGGTTGCTGGACCTGCTCGACACCACCGCCCGCCCGAAGATCGGCTCGAACGGGGTCAGCGTGCCGCCCCGTGGCGCGTTGGAGGCCTCCTCGCTGCACTTCTCCTACGTGGACGGGCTTTCCGTGCTCACCGACGTGTCCTGTGCCTTCCCGCCCGGGTCCCGCTCGGCGCTGGTCGGGCCGACCGGTTCGGGCAAGACCACCCTGGCCAAGATCCTCGCCGGGCTCTACACCGCCGACGGGGGCAGCGTGCGCTACTGCGGTGTGCCCCTGGAGCAGATCGGCCCCGAGCAGCTGCGTAGCCGGATCATGCTTATCCCGCAACGGGTCCACGTGGTCACCGGCACGCTGCGGGACAACCTGCGGCTGGTGCCGAGCCCGCCGACCGACGATCGGATCGACTGGGCGCTGGGCGAGCTGGGGCTGCGCGAGTGGGTGCAGGGGCTGCCCGAACAGCTGGACACGCCGGTCAGCGCCACCGGGGACACGCTGTCCGCGGGCGAGCGGCAGCTGATCGGGTTGGTCCGGGCCGCGCTGGTGGACCCGGCCGTGCTGATCCTGGACGAGGCCACCGCCGACGTGGACCCGGTGACCGGTGACCGGATCGAGCGCGCGCTGGACCGGCTGCACGCCGACCGGTCGCTGATCGTCATCGCGCACCGGCAGTCCACAATAGACCGACTCCCGCACGCGGTCCGGCTGGAAGCCGGTCGTACCAAGGTGAGCAGCTGATGGCCACCGTCACGCAGTTACGGCCGCCCCAGCCGCGTGCGGCCAACCGGCGCAAGCTCGCGGTGCTGCGTGCCGCCGGACTGCTCCTCGGGGCCGGGCTGGTGCTGCTGGCCGTGCTGATCAGCGTGGCGGTGGGCTCCAAGCACATCCCGCTGGACGCGGTGTGGAACGCGCTGTTCCACTTCGACGGCTCCTACGACGCGAACCTGGTGTGGGACCAGCGCATGCCGCGCACCCTGCTCGGGCTCGCGGTGGGTGCGGCGCTGGGCGTGTCGGGTCCGCTGATGCAGGCCATGACCCGCAATCCGTTGGCGGACCCGGGTTTGCTCGGGGTCAACGCGGGCTCGGCCGTGGCGGTGGTGGTCGCGGTGTCGGCCTTGGGGCTGACCAGCCTGTCCAGCTACGTGTGGTTCGCGCTGGCCGGTGCCGCCGCGGCCAGCGTGGTGGTCTACGTGCTCGGTGCCACCGGCCGCGGCGGTGCGACCCCGGTGCGGCTCGCGCTGGCGGGCACGGTGGTCACCGCCGTGCTGACCGGTGTGATCACCGCGTTCACCACCATGAACGCCAAGTCCTGGCAGCTCATGCGGTTCTGGACGATCGGCTCGCTGGTCAACCGGGGCTACGACGTGCTGTGGCAGGTGCTGCCCTTCCTGGTGCTCGGCGCGCTGATCGGCCTGTCGGTCACCGGCTCGCTCAACGCGCTGGCGCTGGGCGAGCAGGTGGGCCGCTCGCTGGGCGCGCACATCGGCCGGACCCGCGTGCTGACCGCCACCGCGATCGTGCTGCTGTGCGGCGGGGCCACGGCCGCCGCGGGGCCGATCGGCTTCGTGGGCCTGGCCGTGCCGCACGCGGTGCGCGCCGTGGTCGGCCCGAACTACCGCTGGGTCGTGCCCTACTCGATGATCGCCGCCCCGCTGCTGCTGCTCGGGGCCGACGTGCTCGGCCGGGTGCTGCTGCCCACCGGCGAGCTGGAGGCCGGTGTGATCACCGCTGTGGTCGGCGCACCCCTGTTCATCCACCTGGTCCGTCGAAAGCAGTTGGCGAAGCTGTGACCACCACCGAGAGTCCCCAGAAGAGTCCTCAGTGGACGCTGCGCAGCAGGAGCGGGGGCATCTCGCTGCGCCTGCACCGGCGCACGGCCTGGATCGCCGCGGTGCTGGTGGTCCTGTGCCTGGCGGTGGTGCTGGCCAGCCTGCTGTCCGGGCAGTTCCCGATCACCGTGGAGGGCGTGTTCCGCGCACTGGCCGGTCAGGGCACGCTGCAACAGCGCTACTTCGTCAACGACGTGCGCCTGCCCCGCGTGCTGGTGGCCCTGTTGGTGGGCGCCGCGCTCGGCGTCAGCGGGGGCATCTTCCAGAGCCTGTCGGGCAATCCGCTGGGCAGCCCGGACATCATCGGCTTCAACGGTGGTGCGGCGGCCGGGGCGCTGGTGTGCATGCTGCTGATGCACGATTCCAGCCTGCTGGCCACCGGCGTCGGGGCGGTCGGCGGTGGGGCCGCGGTCGCCGTGCTGGTCTACCTGCTGGCCTACCGGGGCGGGGTGCGCGGCTACCGGCTGGTGCTGGTCGGGGTCGGGGTGAACGCCTTGCTCAGCGCGGGAATCGCGTACCTGCTCAGCCGTGCCGAGCTGACCGACTCGCTCAACGCCCAGGTGTGGATGGTGGGCAGCCTCAACGGGCGCGGCTGGGACCAGGTGTGGATCCTGCTGGTGGTGCTGGTCCTGGTGCTGCCGCCGTCGCTGGCGCTGAGCAATCCGCTGCTGACCCTGGAGCTGGGGCCCGAGGCGGCCACCTCGCTCGGGCTGCCGGTGAACTCCTTGCGCCGCTGGGCGATCACCATGTCGGTGCTGCTGAGCGCGGTGGCGATCGTCACGGCCGGACCGATCTCCTTCGTGGCCCTGGCCGCACCGCAGATCGCCAAACGGCTCGCGCGCTCGGTCGGTCCCTCGCTGGCCATCTCCGGTCTGACCGGAGGGTGCCTGCTGGCCGTTGCGGATCTGTTGGCACAGCGGCTTTTCCCGGCCGCGCAGTTGCCCGTCGGGGTGGCCACGGTGGTGCTGGGCGGTCTGTACCTCGGCTGGTTGCTCGTGGGGGAGTCGCGCAAGGGGCTTGCCTGATCGGGCAACGCAGTCGTCGTCACATCTTCGGCGCATAGGCAGCTCGCAGAAATTAGGCTAGCCTGCCCTAAGCTCTTGGAGGGGAGACGACATGACCAACCCGTTCGACGACGACAACGGCCGCTTCCTGGTCCTGGTCAACGAGGAGAACCAGCACTCGCTGTGGCCCGCCTTCGCCGAGGTGCCCGGCGGCTGGACCGTGGTGAAGACCGAGTCCAGCAGGCAGGAGTGCCTGGACCACATCGAGGCCAACTGGACCGACATGCGGCCCAAGAGCCTCATCGACGCCATGGGGACAGCCGGGGCCGAGCGGTCTTGAGCGAGAGAGAAGGCGTGGACCGCAGGGGTTTCCTGCTCAAGGCGGGCGCGGCCGGGGCACTGGTGCTGGGCGTAGGCTCGGTCACCGCGCAGTCCCTCCCGGTGCGGCGCACGGCCGCCGACGCGGCCCAGCCGATCACCACGATCAACCCGCACGTGCACGGCGCACCGCGCGCCCAGGGCGACCCGGTCGAGCCGGTGGCCGCCAAGTCCCCGAGTACGACCCCGCCCGCCCGTGGCACGGTCACCAAGCTGGAGGCGTTCCGGGATCCGTTGCCAGCACTGCGTTCGGTGCGCGGGTCCCGTGTGGACGGTGTGCAGCAGCTGACCATCCGGATGCGACCGGCCACGGTGCGGCTGCACTCGCAGCTGCCGCCGACGCGAATCTGGGGCTTCGAGGGCCAGTTCCCGGGGCCGATCATCGAGGCGCGGCGCGGACAACCGCTGCGCGTGGTGTGGACCAACGAGCTGACCGGTCCCTACCCGTTGCCGGTGGTGGAGATCCCGTTCGACGAGAACGCCAACCCGTACCAGTGGGACCTGCCCGGCCGCGAGGGCGTCGCCCCGCGCGCCGACGTGGCCGCGCTGCCCGGCTGGACCTCCATCCACCTGCACGGCCAGTTCAGCGACGGCAGCAGCGACGGCTGGGCCGAGGACGCCGTCCTCGCCGGGCGCAGCCAGCTCGTGGAGTACCGCAACGACCAGCCGGCCACCACGCTCTGGTACCACGACCACGCCATGCACATCACCCGCTGGAACGTGATGTCCGGGCTGCTGGGCATGTACGTGCTGCGCGATGACGAGGAGGAGTCGCTGCGGCTGCCCGCCGGGGACCGCGAGGTGCCGCTGGTCATCTGCGACCGCAACTTCGACACCGACGCGCAGAACCGGCTCACCGGCACGATGCTGCACAAGACCACCGTCATGCGCACCGACCCACTGCGCCAGGTGCGGTCCTTCGCCGGGCCCTACACCCTGGTCAACGGCGTCATCTGGCCGCACAAGGAGGTCTCGCCCGACTGGTACCGGTTCCGCATGGCCAACGCCTCCAACACCAGGCCGTACGACGTGCAGCTGGTCACCGAGGACGGCAAGCCCGCACCCGAGGGCACCATCTACATGATCGGCACCGACTCGGGGCTGCTGGGCGCACCCGTGGACGTGCGCGAGGGGTTCAGCCTCGCCGCCTCCGAGCGCGCGGACATCCTGATCGACTTCCGTAGGTTCGCCGGGCGCAAGCTGGTACTGCGCAACATCAACTACGACCCGGGCCCGTGGCCGGACTTCCTACAGTTCCGGGTGTCCCAGCACGGCAGGCCCTCGGGCTTCCAACTGCCCAAGACCCTGGCGAAGTCCTTCACCAAGGTCACCGAGCAGCAGCCGGTCAGCGCCGAGCGGATGGTCATGCTGACCCCGGTGGGCGTCTCGCACGCCCGGCTCTGGGAGATGCAGCGCATCGAGGCGCCCAAGGGGCCGTTCCCGATCGACGGCGTGGTGCAGGTCAAGGAGCAGGACGGCACGGTCACCACCTGGCAGCGCATGGCCTACCGGTGGACCGACCCGCCGCAGTACACGGTGCGGACCGGGGCGTGGGAGCGCTGGCGGTTCCTGAACCTGGACTGGTCGGGCTGGCCGCACCCGATGCACGTGCACGTCTGCGCGTTCCAGCCGGTCAAACGCGGGTTCTACAACATCGACGGCTTCAAGTTCATCGACCTGCCCGGCGGTGGTATCGGCGGCGGTACCGCCACGCCGGTGTTCTGGCAGGAGAGCAAGCCGGTGGTGGCCTCCCAGCAGGGCTGGAAGGACGTGGTCAACGTGGCCGCGGGCGAGTCGGTGGACGTGATCGCGCACTTCGCCGAGGTGACCGGCAAGTTCGTCTACCACTGCCACATGCTCGAGCACGAGGACATGAGCATGATGCGGCCGTTCCTGGTGCAGCCCAAGGAGGTGCTGGCCGTGGCGATGTCCATGGACCACGAGCTGCCACCCAACGGCGGGCACGGCGGGCATTGATCGTCAAGTGACGGGGAGAGGACCAGCAGTGTCATCGGTGCGAGGGGACGACCGCCAGCCGCTGACCGCGGCGCAGCAGGGCGTCTGGTACGGGCAACGCATCGACCAGGCCAGCCCGGCCTACAACACCGGTGAGCACGTGGAGATCCGCGGCCACCTGGACGTGGTGGCCTTTCGTGAGGCCGTGCGCAGGACCTGCGCCGATGCCGAGGGCCTGACCGTCCTGTTCGGACACGACGAGTCGGGTCCGTGGCAGCGCCCCGGTGTCGCCCCGCTCCCCGAACTGTCCGTTGTGGACATCGATGGGGATCCTGTCCCGGCGATGCGGGCGGAACTGGCCCTGGCCCGCGACCTCACCACGGGTCCACTGGTGACCCAGGTCCTCTACCGGGTGGCACCCGACCGGTACCACTGGTTCCTGCGCTGCCACCACATCCTGCTCGACGGCTACGGCTACGGCCTGCTGGCACGCCGCGTCGCGGAGGTCTACACCGCGCTGGTCGACGGCGACCCGGTTGCCGACAACCCGTTCCGGCCGGTCGCGGACCTGCTCGCGGAGGAGGCCGCCTACCGCGGATCCGAGCGGTTCGACCGCGACCGACGGTTCTGGCGCGAGCGGCTGGTGGACCTGCCGGAGGTCGTGTCCCTGGCCGAGCCCGCACCGGCCTCGCACCACTTCCTGCGCGAGCACACCACCGTCGGCGCGGACACCGTTGCCGCGCTGGGGGTTCTCGGCAAGCGGCTGGGGGTGGGCTGGGCCGAGCTGATCACCGCCGCCACCGCCCTGTACCTGCACCGCGCCACCGGGGCGCCGGAGGTCGTATTGGGCCTGCCGGTGATGGGCCGACTCGGCTCGGCGGCGGCACGGATCCCGGCCAGCACCGTCAACGTGGTGCCGTTGCGGGTGCCCGTCACCGCGTCGAGCACCGTGGCCCTGCTGGCCGCCACGGTGGCCGCCGAGTTCAAGCTGACCCGGCCGCACCACCGGTACCGCGGCGAGGACATCCGGCGCGACCTCGGCCTGCTCGGCTCCGGCCGTCGGCTGGTCGGACCGTGGATCAACATCAAGCCCTTCGACGGGGAACTGTCCTTCGGCGGCCTGCCCGGCACCACGCACTACCTCGCGGCGGGCCCGGTGGACGACCTGTCGATCACCGTGCAGGGCGGGCCGACCAGCGCCGGGCTGGTGCTGGACATCGACGCCAACCCGGCCGCCTACACCGAATCGGAGCTGCGCGGGCACGCACGGCGCTTCGTCGCACTGCTCGACGCCCTCGCCAAGGCCGAGCCGGAAACCCCGGTCGGCCGGTTCGAGGTGGCCACGGCCGAGGAGATCGGCCACGCCCTGTCGGCGGGGCGCACGGTGTCCACAGTGCACGATCAACTCGACCTGCTCGCGACCATCCCTTCCGGAGCGGAGGTCGCAGTCCGCGCCGGGGATCATGCACTGTCCTATTCGGAACTTCACGACAGGTCCGATCGTCTCGCCGCGCTGTTGCTCGCACGCGGTGTCCAGCCCGGCGAGCTCGTCGCCGTGGCGCTGCCCCGCAGCACCGATCTTGCCGTGACCCTGTTGGCGGTGCTCAAGTCGGGTGCCGCGTACCTGCCGGTGGATCCCGAATTCCCCGCCGAGCGCGTGGATTTCATGCTCGCCGACGCCAAGCCCGTGCTGGTGGTCGACGGCAAGTGGTTGGCCGCCAACGAGAGCGGCGAACCTGCTGAGTCGCTTCCGGTGGTACCGGCCGACGCGCCCGCGTACGTGCTCTACACCTCGGGATCGACGGGGCGGCCCAAGGGGGTCGTCGTCACCCGGCGCAACCTCGCCAACCTGTTGGCCTCGCTGCGCGAACGGTTCGCCTTCGGTGTCGGCGACCGGTTCCTGGCCGTCACCACGATCAGCTTCGACATCGCCGCACTGGAGCTGTTCCTGCCCCTGCTCGACGGCGCCACCGTGGTGCTGGCGGACAAGCAGGACACCCGCGACCCCGTTCGCCTGACCGCGTTGCTCGCACGTGAGCGGATCACCGCCATGCAGGCCACGCCCGCACTGTGGCAGGCACTGGTCGAGCTGGCGCCACGGTCGCTGCGGGGCGTGCGGGCACTGGTCGGCGGCGAGGCGCTGCCGCCCGCGCTGGCCCGCGAGCTGACCGCGGTCGCGGCCGAGGTCACCAACCTGTACGGGCCGACCGAGACCACGATCTGGTCCACTGCCCGTGAGATCACCACGGCGGACGCAGACCGGCCGCTGGTCGGCCGCCCGCTGCACAACACCAACGCCTACGTGCTCGACTCCGCGCTGCGCCCGGTGCCGCCCGGTGTGGCCGGTGAGCTGTACCTGGCCGGAGCTGGCGTGGCACTGGGCTACCTGGGCCGCGGCGCGCTGACCGCAGCCCGGTTCGTGGCCAACCCGTTCGACGGGGGCCGCATGTACCGCACGGGCGACCTCGCCCGCTGGACCGAGTCCGGCGAGCTGGACTGCCTGGGCCGCACCGACCAGCAGGTCAAGGTGCGGGGGTTCCGGGTCGAACTGGGTGAGATCGAGTCCGTGCTCGGCCAGGCCCCGGGCGTGGGCCACTGCGCGGTGGTCGCGGTGGGCGCCGGGCTCGTCGCCTACTACGTGGCCACCGGTGAGGTCGGCAACCTGCACGAGCACCTGGCGCGGCAGTTGCCGGACTACATGGTGCCCGCGCTGATCGTGCCGTTGGACGAGTTGCCGCTGACCCCCAACGGCAAGGTGGATCGGCTCGCACTGGCCGCCCGGTCGCACTCCGGCTCCGGTGTGTCCACAACGGACGCACGGGTGGCCCGGCTCTGCGCACTGTTCGGCGACGTGCTCGGCGTTGGGCAGTTCGGCCCGGAGGACGACTTCTTCCGTTTCGGCGGGCACTCCCTGCTCGCCATGCGGCTGAGCACCAGGCTGGGCGCCGAGTTCGGCGTGGAACTGCCCATCGCGGTGATCTTCGACGCGCCCACGCCCAGCTCGTTGGTGCGCCACCTGGCTGACTCCGCGCCCACCCGGCCCACACTGTCCGTTGTGGACCGTCCCGCGCGGATCCCGCTGTCCGCGGGCCAGCGCCGCCTGTGGCTGCTCCAAGCGCTGGAGGGTGCCAGCGCGACCTACAACCTGCCGCTGGCCGTGCGCCTGCACGGGGCACTGGACCGGGATGCACTGGTCGCCGCACTGGACGACCTGGTGGTCCGGCACGAGTCCCTGCGCACGGTCTACCTGGACGACGGGGGCGAGCCCTGGCAGCACGTCCTGCCGATCGGTGCGATGCGCTGCCGGGTGATCACCGCCAGCGAGGCGGAGCTGCCCGCGCTGGTCCGTGAGCACAGCCGCCGCCCGTTCGCGCTGGAGTCGGAGCTGCCGGTCCGAGCAGTGCTGTTCGCGCTGGCCGCCGACGAGCACCTGCTGCTGATCACCGCGCACCACATCGCCACCGACGAGTGGTCTCTGCGGCCGCTGCTCGCCGACCTTGAAACCGCTTACACGGCAAGGCTTCGCGGCGAGCAGCCACAGTGGGCGCCACTGCCCGTGCAGTACGCGGACTACACCCTGTGGCACCGCGACCTGCCCGTCGCGGCCGACCTGGACTTCTGGGCCAGTGAGCTGGACGGGCTGCCGGAGGAGATCGCCGTCCCGACCGGGCGCGCCCGTCCCGCCCGCCCCACCGGCCGGGGGCTCGTGCTGGACCTGGAGCTGCCGGACGGGGTGTTCGAGCAGATCCGTGCCCTGGCCGCGGAGACCGGCACCAGCGTGTTCATGGTGCTGCACGCCGCGCTGGCCGCCGTGCTGTCCCGCTGCGGGGCGGGCACGGACGTGCCGGTCGGCGTGCCGGTCGCGGGGCGGCACGACCAGGCCCTGGACGGGTTGATCGGCTTCTTCGTGAACACCGTGGTGCTGCGCACGGACCTGGCCGGGCGGCCCACGTTCCGCGAACTGCTGGCCCGGGTCCGCCGCGCCGACCTGGCAGCGCTCGCTCACGAGGGCGTGCCGTTCGAGCAGGTCCTCGACCGGGTGGACCCGCCGCGCTCCCCGTCGCGGCACCCGCTGTTCCAGGTGATGTTCGCCTACCGCAACACCGCTGGCGGCACGGAGGGCTTCGCCGGGCTGGACGCCGAGGTCGAGCTGATTACCACAGGCACCGCCAAGTTCGACCTCACCCTGAACCTCACCGAGTCGGACACCGGCCTGAGCGGGTTCCTGGAGTTCGCGCTCGACCTGTTCGACCTGGACGAGGCCGCGCTGTTCACGGACCGGTTCACGCAGTTCCTGGTCGGCTTGCTCGCCTCCGCCGACGAGCCGATCGGCGCCGTTCCCGTGCTGCTGCCCGGTGAGCGCGTCCAGCCGGACACGACCCACGTCCTGCCGGACACCACGTTGACCGCCCTGCTGGAGCAGGCCCTGACCGAGCACGCCGACAACGAGGCGCTGGTCTTCTGCGACTCAAGTCTCACTTACCGTGAGCTGGGGGAGCGCAGCGAGCAGTTGGCCGCCGCATTGCAGGCCCAGGGCGTTGGCCCCGAGTCGGTGGTGGCTGTAGTCGTGCCGCGTTCCCCGGAGCTGGTCGTCGCACTGTTGGCCGTGCTCCGCGCGGGTGGCGCCTACCTGCCGGTCGACCCCGAGCTCCCAGCCGAGCGCGTTGACGAGCTGATCGCCGACGCACAGCCCGCCGCCGTGATCACCGCCGACACCGCCGCCGCGGGTGGCCTGTTCGTCCAGGCCGCGCTCACACCGGGCAACTCCGCGTACCTGATCTACACCTCGGGCTCCACCGGGCGGCCCAAGGGCGTGCTGGTGGAGCACGCGGCCATCGTCAACCGACTGCTGTGGATGCGTGAGCGCTACGGCATCGACGCCACCGACCGCGTGTTGCAGAAGACCCCGGCCTCCTTCGACGTCTCGGTCTGGGAGTTCTTCCTGCCGCTGGTCACTGGCGGTACGCTGGTGCTCGCCGAACCCGGTGACCACCGCGATCCCGAGCGGCTGGCCGCGCTGATCGAGTCCCAGCGGATCACCACCGTCCACTTCGTACCGTCCATGCTGGCGGCCTTCCTCGCCGCCGAGACCCGGCACGACCTGGGCTCGCTGCGCCGCGTGGTGTGCAGCGGCGAGGCGCTGCCCGCCGACCTGGTGCTGCGCGCCCGCGAGGTGCTCGGCGCCCCGCTGCACAACCTCTACGGCCCGACCGAGGCCGCCGTGGACGTCAGCGAGTGGGACACCTCGGCCGAGGACGGCACCCGGCCGGTCCCGATCGGCGTGCCGGTCTGGAACACCAGCCTGCACGTGCTCGACGCCGAGCTGCGGCCCGTGCCACCCGGCGTCGCGGGCGAGCTGTACCTCGGCGGGGTCCAGCTCGCACGCGGCTACCGCGACCGCGCCGGACTGACCGCGGAGCGGTTCGTGGCCAACCCGTTCGACGGGGGACGGATGTACCGGACCGGCGACCTCGTGCGCCGCAGGCTGGACGGGGCCGTGGAGTACCTGGGGCGCACGGACCACCAGGTCAAGATCCGCGGCCAGCGCATCGAGCTGGGGGAGATCGAGTCCCGGCTCACCGCCCTGCCGGAGGTCGATGGCGCGGTGGTCGTGCAGCGCGGGGACAAGCTCGTCGCCTACTGCGTACCGGCCACTGTGGACACCACAGCCGTGCTCACCGGGCTGGCGGCCACGCTGCCCGCTGCCATGGTGCCCTCCGCGCTGGTGGCGTTGACCGAGTTCCCGCTCAGCCGCAACGGCAAGCTGGACCGGTCCGCCCTGCCCGAGCCCGCTGGGGCAGCTGCCCCAGTGCTCGTGGCCCCACGCAGTGCCCGCGAGACGGCCGTGGCCGAGGCGTTCGCCGAGGTCCTGGGCCTGAACGAGGTCGGTGCTGACACCGGGTTCTTCGCCTCCGGCGGGGACAGCATCCTCGCGATCCACCTGGTGGCGGCGCTGCGCCGCGCCGGTCTGCGGGTCACGCCGAGGGACGTGGTCGAGGCCGGGACCGTCGCGGTGCTGGCGGACCGCGCCCAGCCGATCGCCGACGCACCAAGGGTTTCCGCCGAGCAGTCCACCGGACTCGTGGCGCCGACCCCGATGCTGCGCTGGCTGCTCGACCGCGGCGGGCCGATCGACCGCTACAGCCAGGCCACGCTGCTGCGCGTGCCGGTGACGGCGAGCACCGCCGACCTGGAACGACTGCTCGCCGGGTTGGTGGCACGCCACGAGTTCCTCCGGTCCCGGCTGACCGGTGAGTCGCTGGAGATCCTGCCCGCTCAGGACGTGCGGGTCACGGTCCGCGCCGTGCCCTCGGACGCCGACCCGGTGGCCGAGCTGGCACGGGAGGTCACCGCGCTCGACCCGCGCGCCGGGATCATGCTGCGCGCGGTCCACTTCGAGCCGGGCCGTCTGCTGCTGGTGGCACACCACTTGGCGGTGGATGCCGTGTCCTGGCGGGTGATCGGCGCCGACCTGGCCGCCGACTGGGCGGGGCAGGCGCGACCCGGCGAGTTCGCTGCCCGCGCCTGGGCCGCGTCCCTGGCCGCCGACCAGACGCAGATCGTTTTCTGGCAGGACATGTCGGCCGGGAGCAGCACACTGTCGGCCACCGGCACGGTCGGCGAGCTCTCCCACCGGGTGGTCGAGCTGCCCGCCGACCTGTCGCGGGCCGTCACCGAGGACATCCCGCGCGCGTTCCACACCGGTACCCGTGAGGTGCTGCTCGCCGCGCTCGGACTGGCCGCCCGCGAGGTCTGGGGTGAGTCGGCGCTGCGCGCGGACCTGGAGGGGCACGGCCGTGACCACGTGGTCGGCGCCGAGTCCGCGGTGGGGTGGTTCACCAGCCTGTACCCGGTTCGGATCGGACTGGCAGGCACGGCCGAGCAGATCCTCAAGCGGGTCAAGGAAACCCTCAGTGCGGTGCCCGGTGACGGCACCGGGTACGGGCTGCTGCGCGACCAGGTGCCCGGTGCGCCGCGGCCGATCCTGTTCAACCACCTGGGCCGTGCCACGAAGCAGGACGCGGACTTCGCTCCGGTCGACGGGCTGGGCTTCCTGGCCGGTGGCGTGGACGAGGGCCTGGCTGCCTCGCACGCGGTCGAGGTCTCCACGCTCGTCGAGGACGGGGTGCTCAAGGCACGCTGGTCCTTTGTGGATGGTGTCGACATCGAGGCGCTGCTGACCGCCTGGCAGGCCGCGTTGACCGCGTTGACCAGCGGTGGCGGGCACACGCCCTCGGATTTCCCGCTCGTCGCACTGACTCAGTCCGAAGTGGACGAACTGGGTGCGGTGGAGGACGTGCTGCCGCTGTCCCCGTTGCAGGCTGGTCTGTTGTTCCAGTCCAGCGTGCAAGACGCCGAGACCGATGTCTACACGGTGCAACTCGCCTTCGACCTCACCGGGGAACTGGACGCGGCGCGGCTGCGCACGTGTGCCGAGGACCTGGTCCGTCGGAACCCAGCGCTGCGGGCGACCTTCCACCTGCGGGACAACGGCGACCCGATCCAGGTCATCGCGGCCGAGCCCGAGTTGTCCTGGCACGAGGACGTAGTGGCAGAGGAGTTCCGCCGTGCCAGGTTCGACCTGGCCGAGGCTCCGTTGATCAGGTTCGCCCTGCTGCGCGAAGGGCCGACGAAGCACCGCCTGCTCATTTGCCACCACCACGTCCTGCTGGACGGTTGGTCCTCACTCGCGCTGGCCCGCGAACTGCTCGCGACCTACGGCGGTGCCGACGCACCCGTGCGACGCCCGCACCGGGACCACCTCCAGTGGCTGTCCACAGTGGATCGCGATGCGGACCGTGCGGCCTGGGCCGAGGCGCTGGCCGGACTGGACGAGCCGACCGTGCTGGTGCCGGAGGCCAGCGGAGTGCAGTGGCCGGAGCAGATCCACCGCGAACTCGGCGCCGACCTGACCGCCGCGCTGGTGGACCGGGCGCGCGCGGGCGGCTACACCGTCAACACTGTCGCGCAGGCCGTGTGGGCGATCCTGTTGGGCAGGCTCACCGGCCGGTCCGACGTGGTGTTCGGTACCACCGTGTCCGGGCGGCCCGCCGAGCTGGCAGGCGTCACGGACATGGCCGGGCTGTTCATCAACACGCTGCCGGTGCGGATCAGCCTGAGCCCGCGGGAAACCGTGGACGAGCTGCTCGGCCGAGTGCTGCGTGAGCAGACGGACCTGTTGGCGCACCACCAGATCGGGCTCGCGGAGATCCAGCGCGCGGCGGGCGTCGGCGAGCTCTTCGACACGCTGCTCGTGGTGGAGAACTACCCGGCTGCCGCCGAGTGCGACGCCGGGCCGGGCCTGCACGTGGCCGGGGGACCGCCGGTCGACGCCACGCACTACCCGGTGACGCTGATCGTCGCGCCCGAGGAACGGCTCTACCTGGGGCTGAAGTTCCAGCCGGGATTCGGTGCCGCGCAGGCGGAAGCGCTGCTGGACCGGTTCGTCCGCGTGCTGCGCCTGGTGATCGCCCAGCCCTCGGCCCCGGTCGGCACGCTGGGCATCGCCGACCCCGCCGAACAGGACCTGGTGCTGCGGCAGTTCAACCGGACCGGCGAGTTCGCCGCCGACCGAACCCTGGCCGCGGAGTTCCGCGCCCAGGTGCGGCGCACGCCGGACGCCATCGCCGTCACCGACGAGCACACGCAGGTGACCTACGCCGAGCTGGACGCGGCGGCTCGCGGACTGGCGCGGCTGCTCGTCGAGCGCGGAGTCGGCGCGGAATCCTTGGTAGCCCTGGCCATCCCGCGCTCGGTCCAGCTGATCACCGCGATCCTGGCCGTGCACAAGGCGGGCGGCGCCTACCTGCCGATCGATCTCGGCCACCCGGCCGAGCGGATCACGGGCATCCTCACCGAGGCCAAGCCCGCACTGGTGCTCACCACCGACGCCTACTTCGAGGGCTTCGAACACCTGTCCCTGACCGGCCTGGACCTGACCGGCGGAGCCGAGATCGAGGCCCGGCCGGGCAACGCGGCTTACGTGATCTACACCTCGGGCTCCACCGGACGGCCCAAGGGCGTGGTCGTGGAGCACGCCAGCGTGCTCGGGCTGGTCGGGTGGGGCCGCGCCACCTTCGGCCCGCAGGGGCTGTCCCGGGTGCTCGCGGCCACCCCGCTGACCTTCGACGTGTCCGTGTTCGAGATCTTCACCCCGCTGCTGAGCGGCGGCCGGATCGACGTGGTCCCCGACGTGCTCGCGCTGGCCGACGCGCGGGAGGGCGGCAGGCTGAGCCTGGTCTGCGGGGTGCCCTCCGCGATCGCCGGGGTCTTCGAGCAGAACCTGGCCGGGCTGGCGGTCGACACCTTCGCCCTGGCCGGGGAGGCGCTGTCGGCCGACCTGGTGCGCAAGATCCGCACCGCGCTGCCCGGGGCCCGCCTGGTCAACATCTACGGACCGACCGAGGCCACCGTGTACGCCACGAGCTGGCCGGTGGCCCAGGACGGCCGGGTGCTGATCGGCGCCCCGCTGACGGGCTGCCGCTGCTACGTGCTGGACCGCGACCTCAACCCGGTGCCGCCCGGGGTCGCCGGTGAGCTCTACCTGGCGGGCGGGCTCGCGCGCGGCTACCTGGGCCGTCCCGGGCTGACCGCGGAGCGGTTCGTGGCCAACCCGTTCGACGGGGGCCGCATGTACCGCACCGGGGACCTCGCGCGGTGGACCGCCGACGGGGAGATCGACTACCTGGGCCGGGTCGACCACCAGGTCAAGGTCCGCGGGTTCCGCATCGAACTCGGTGAGGTCGAGCACGTGCTCACCGGCGCACCCGGTGTCACGGCCGCCGCCGTGCTGGCGCGCTCGGGCAGCGCCCTGGTCGGCTACGTGACCACTGAGTCCACTATGGACTTCGAGCAAGTGCTGGCACACTGCCGTTCGCGGCTGCCCGCCTACATGGTGCCGACTACCCTCGTGCCGCTGACTGAGTTCCCGTTGACCCCCAGCGGAAAGCTGGACCGTGCGGCCCTGCCCGAGCCGGGTGCGGTCGCGGCCGTCGACGAGGCCGGTACGGGCGACGTGACGGCCGAGCTGCTGGCCGGGATCTTCGCCGAGGTGCTGGACCTGCCGCGGGTCGGCGAGCGGGACAACTTCTTCAGCCTTGGCGGGGACAGCATCCTGTCCCTGCGCGTGGTCGGCAAGGCCCGTGCGGCCGGTCTGACCATCGGCGCCCGCGACGTGGTGGAACTGGCCACCCCGCTGGCCCTTTCCGAGCGGATCGGCAGCAGAACCGTTGAGGTGCGGCAACTCCCCAGTGCGGAGCCCGCCGAGATCGCCCGCACGCCGATCATGGCCTGGGCCGCCGAGCGGGGCGGTGACCACAACCGGTTCGCGCAATGGATGCTCCTGCGGACCCCTGCCGGGCTGGACCTGGCACGTCTCCAGCAACTCCTCGCGGACCTCTACGCACGGCACCCCGAACTCGGTTCACGGCTCACCGAGGACGGCCGTCTCATCCCCGGCAGCACCGGGGCGCCCACGGTTCGCGTCGTCGCCGACCTGGCAGGTGAGCGCGAGCGAGCACTGTCCGAACTGGACACTTCTGCTGGGGTCATGCTGCGCGCGGTGTGGTGCCCGCAGAAGCGCCAACTGCTGTTGGTGGCCAACCACTTCGTCGTGGACGGCGTGTCCTGGCGCATCCTCATCGAGAGCCTGGCGGGCGAGACCGCCACGAGCAGCAGCTTCGCCCGCTGGACGCAGGCGGCGGCACAGGTCGACACCGACCTCACGGCCTGGCGGAACCTGCTGGACGGGCCGTTCGAGCGGATCGGCCGCCGCCCGGTGGATCCGGCGACGGACCTGGTCGGCTCCGCGGTGAAGATCGAGACGGAGTTGCCGTGGCAGGGGCTCACCGAGGTCGCCGCCAGGGCACACGGCACCGTGCAGGACGTGTTGCTCGCCGCGCTGGCGATGGCGGTGGGCCACCCGCTAGTGGTCGCCGTGGAAGGGCACGGACGGGCTGACCTCGGCCTGGACATCTCCCGCACCGTTGGCTGGTTCACCTCGCGCTACCCGGTTCCGCTCCACCTCGGTGACGGCCCGGTCGACACCCTCAAGCGGGTCAAGAACACCCTGCGCGGGCTGCCCGGAGGCGAGCTGGCCGGACTCCAGTACGGACGGCTGCGCTACCTGGACCGCGCGCCCGGCCTGCCCGAGCCGGAGATCGGCTTCAACTACCTGGGCCGGTTCACCGGCAGTGACGGGGACTGGACGCCGATCGGCCCGATGGGCGGCAGTGCCGATCCAAGCACGGCCGTGGCCTCCGCACTGGACATCAACGCGGCCGTGGACGGCTCGGTGGTGCGCACCTCGTGGGCGTTCGTGCCCGAGGTGATCACCGAGGCTGAGGTCCGTGCGCTGGCCCAGCGCTGGCAGCAGGCCGTCGCCGAACTGGTCGCGGCCGTGCACGAGCCCTTCCACACGCCCTCGGACTTCCCGCTCGCCCAGCTGGAACAGTCCGATGTGGACTCGTTGCCCGCTGTCCGGGACGTGCTGCCGCTGACCCCGTTGCAGACCGGTCTGCTGTTCCTGACCGGCTTCGCCACCAGCGGACCCGATCCGTACCTGATGCAACTGCGCCTGGACTTCGACGGGCCGGTCGACTCCGCACGACTGCGCCGCGCCGCCGCCGCGCTGCTCGACCGCCACCTCGCACTGCGCGCCGGATTCCGCTACACCGCAGCGGGTGTACCGATCCAGTTCGTGCCCGAGTCGCTCGAACCCCGCTGGGCCGAGCACTCCGCCGAGGACGTGGCCCCGTTCGTGACCGCCGACCTGGCGGAGCGGTTCGACCCAGCCGAGCCCCCGCTGCTGCGGCTCACCCTGATCCACCGCGGTGACGGCACCTCGGTGCTGCTGTTCACGGCGCACCACCTGCTCTACGACGGCTGGTCCGGGCCGCTGATCATCGGTGACCTGCTTGACGCCTACACCCGTGACGCCGCACCGGTTCGCGCCTCACGGCCGTTCCGGGACCACCTCGCGTGGCTGGCCTCCCGGGACGCGCAGGCCGCCGAGCAGGCGTGGCGGATCGCCCTGGACGGGTTCGACGAGCCCACCCTGTTGGCGCCCACGGCCGCTGGTGAGCGGTCCGCCGGTCGGCACGAGACGGTGCTGCCACAGGAGTTGACCAGCGAGCTGACCACCTTGCTGCGCAGGTCCGGGCTGACGGTGACGAGCCTGATCCAGTCCGTGTGGGGCGTGCTGCTGGGCAGGCTCACCGGCCGCGAGGACGTGGTGTTCGGCACCGTCGTGTCCGGACGACCGGCCGAAGTGGACGGTGCGGACCAGGTCATCGGCCTGTTCGCCAACACGATCCCGTTGCGCGTCCTGACCCGCCACGAAGAGCCGCTGCTCGCGCTGCTCGGACGTGTCCAGGCCGAGCAGGCCGCGCTGCTCGGCCACCAGCACCTCGGACTCGGCGAGATCCAGCGCATCACCGGCACCGGCGAGCTGTTCGACACCATGCTCGTCGTGCAGAACTACCCGCTGGACAGCGCATCCGTGCGGGCGGCCTCCGGCGAGCTGGCGCTGCGCTCGGTCCAGGCCCTGGACGACACGCACTACCCGTTGGCACTCGTGGCCGAGCCCGGCGAGCAGTTGCGGGTCACGTGGAAGTACTCCGCGACGACCTTCAGCGCCGACGAGGTCGAGCAGCTCGGCGAGCGGTTCGTCCGGATCTGCCGGGCACTGGTCGACAACCCGAACCGCGCCACCGGCAACGTGGAGGTTCTGTCCACACAGGAACGGCACGACCTGTTGGTGGCGGCCAACGACACGGGCCACGCCGTTGACGACCTGACCATCGCGGAGCTGTTCGAGCGCGTGGCCAGGGCCAACCCGGACCGAGAAGCCGTGATCGACGGGGACACCGCCCTGACCTACGCCGAACTCGACCGGCGATCGACGGAGCTGGCGCACTCCCTTGCTGCACGGGGGATTGGACCCGAGCAGGTGGTGGCCGTCGCTCTGCCGCGGTCGGTCGAGCTGATCGTGGCACTGCTCGCAGTGCAGAAGGCGGGCGGGGTCTATCTGCCGATCGACCCTAACTACCCGGCGGACCGCGTCGAGGCGATGCTCGCCGACGCCGCGCCCGTCCTCACGGTGACCGGTACCGACCTGCCACCGAGCGAGCACCCGCTGAGCCGCGTCTGCTCGACCGGTGCGGGGGCGTACATCATCTACACCTCGGGCTCGACCGGCCGTCCCAAGGGGACGATCGTCAGCCACGCGGGCGTGGCCAGCCTGGTGCACACCATGGTCGAGGCGTTCGGAGTCGGGCCGGGCAGCCGCGTCCTCCAGTTCGCCTCGGTCAGCTTCGACACCTCGGTGTGGGAGCTGTGCATGGGCTTGCTCACCGGGGCCGCGTTGGTGATCATCCCCGACGACCAGCGCGCCGGGGACCCGCTCGCGGCCTTCCTCAGCGAGCACCGCGTCACGCACGCGACCCTGCCGCCCGCCGCGCTCGCCTCGATCCGGCCCCAGCAGGTGCCCGCCGACCTCGTGGTGATCGCCGCGGGCGAGGCGTGCACCCCTGCCCTGGTCGCGGAATGGGCCGCACAGCGGCGGATGTTCAACTCCTACGGGCCCACTGAGACCACAGTGGACATCACGCTGTGGGAGTGCGTGCCCGAGCCGGGGTCCAGCGCGGTGCCGGTCGGCGGCCCCGTGCACAACACGGCCGTCTACCTGCTGGACCAGCGCCTGCGCCCAGTACCGCCCGGCACCGTCGGCGAGATCTACGCCGCAGGGACCGGACTCGCGCGCGGTTACCTCGGCACGCCGGAGCTGACGGCGAGCCGGTTCGTGGCCAACCCGTTCGACGGCGGCCGGATGTACCGAACCGGTGACCTCGCGCGGCGCCGCGCCGACGGGGCGCTGGTGTACGTGGGCCGCGCCGACCACCAGGTCAAGGTGCGCGGGTTCCGCATCGAACTGGGTGAGGTCGAGTCCGTGCTCTCGGCGCACCCCGGCGTGGCGCGGGTGGCCGTGCTCGCGGTGCCCGATGCGCGGGGCGGCAACCGGCTGGTCGCCTACGTGGTGGGCCGGGACGGGGACCTGGACACCGAGGCGGTGCGGGCCGCCGCGTTGGCGAAGCTGCCGGACCACATGGTGCCCGCGGTCTTCGTGCAGCTGGACGCGTTGCCGTTGACCTCGCAGGGCAAGCTGGACCGGCGTGCGCTGCCCGCGCCGCCCGAGCCCACGGCGACCGGTGACCTGACCGGTGCCACCGAGGCCGAGCGGACCCTGGCGGCGATCATCGCCGAGGTGCTGCGGCTGCCCGCGGTCGGGCTGGACGACGACTACTTCGCGCTGGGCGGTGACAGCATCCTGTCCATCCAGGTGGCCAGCCGAGCCCGCGCGGCCGGACTGGAGTTGCGGCCCCGGGACATCTTCGACCTGAAGACCGTGGCCAACCTCGCCGCACTGGCCGAGTCGCGCACGCCCACCCAGTCCACTGTGGACGAGGAGGTGGCAGCCACCGGCACGGTGCCGATCACGCCGGTCATGCACTGGCTGCGCGAACTCGGTGGGCCGATCGCTCGCTTCAGCCAGGCACAGACCCTGGTGACCCCGGCTGGCCTGACTCTGGCCGAGCTGACCGAGCGCGTCCAGGCCGTGCTTGATCGGCACCACATGTTGCGGGCCAAGCTGATCCGCACCGGCGAGGACTGGACCTTGGACGTGCCGCCCGCGGGCGCCGTGTCCGCCGCCGACCTGATCACTCAGGTAGACACGTCCACAGTGGACGTCTCGGCGGCTGCCGACCGGTTGGACCCGGACAACGGGGTGCAGGCACGGTTCGTGTGGGCCGACCGGGGCGAGGACCGGGCGGGCCGCCTGCTGGTGCTGGTCAACCACCTGGCCGTGGACGGGGTGAGCTGGCGGATCCTGCCCGCGGAGTTGGCGGGCGAGCACGGCCCGGTCGGCACCTCGTTCCGGGCCTGGGCCCACCGTCTGGCGAAGGCCGGTGCCGAGGGCGAGTTCGCGCACGAACTGTCGCACTGGCATGCCGCGCTGGAGGACGCGCCGGTGCTGCCCGGTTTCGCGCAACCCGACGCGGCGCGGGACCTGGTCGGTACTGCCAAGCGGGTGCGTCGTGTGCTGCCCGCGCACAGCACTGAGCCGCTGCTGACCAGCGTGCCCGCCGCGTACGGCGCGGGCGTGCAGGACGTGCTGCTCACCGCGCTGGCGCTGGCCGTGGCCAAGCGCGGACCGCGTGACCTGTTGGTGCAGGTCGAGGGGCACGGCCGTACGGAACTGCTCGAAGGCGCCGACCTGTCGGCGACGGTGGGCTGGTTCACCAGTGCCTATCCGGTGCGGCTCAGGCTGGACGGCATCGACGTGGCCGAGGCGCTGCGTGCCGGTGAGTCGGCGGGGCGTGCCGTCAAGGCGGTCAAGGAGCAGTTGCGGGCCGTGCCGGGGGAGCAGGGATTGGGCTACGGCGTGCTGCGCTACCTGGATCCGAGTGCTGGCAAGGAACTGGCCGCGCTCGGTACGCCCAACCTCGGGTTCAACTACCTGGGCCGGTTCACCGCGGCCGAGGACGAACGCCCGTGGGCGGCGGCGCCCGACTCCACCGGGGTCAACGGGGCGACCGAGCCCAAGTTGCCGATGGCGCACGCGCTGGAGATCACCGTGGTCGTCACCGACTACGACGGGGAACCCGAACTGACCGTGGACTGGCTCTACGCGCCCGGGGCGGTGGCCGAGTCCGAGGTGGTGGCGCTGGCCGACACCTGGTTCGACGTGCTGGACGCGATCACCGAGCACACCGCCGGCGAAGGCGCGGGCGGGCACACCCCGTCCGACCTGGGGCTGGTGTCGTTGAGCCAGCAGCAAATCGACCTGCTCGAAGCGAAATGGGGCAAGGCATGACTCGCGCGGGACTCGAAGACGTCCTCCCGCTGACTCCGTTGCAGGAGGGCATGTTCTTCCTGTCCTCCTTCGACCGGGGGGAGCGGGACGTCTACACCGTCCAGCTCCGCTTCGAGCTGGCCGGGGCGGTGGACGCCGCCGCGCTGCGGGCCGCCGCCCAGGCACTGCTCGACCGGCACGCGAACCTGCGCGTGGCGATCACCGCTACCGGGGTGGACCGGCCAGTGCAACTGGTGATGCGGCGGGTCGAAGTGCCGTTCACCGAGTTGCCCGCCGCGGACCGGGCCGAGGTGGAGGCCATCGTCGAGCGGGACCGGCACACCCGGTTCGACGTGGAGACCCCGCCGCTGATCCGGTTCACCCTGGTGCACCTGGGCGCCGAGGAGCACCACCTGCTGCTGACCCACCACCACCTGCTGATGGACGGCTGGTCGGGGCCGCTGCTGGGACGTGACCTGTTCGCGCTCTATGGCAGCAAGGGCGATCCCTCGGTGCTGCCGAGAGTCCGGCCGTACCGCAACTACCTGGCCTGGCTCCACGCCCAGGACAAGCAAGCCGCTCGCGCGGCCTGGAGCGCCGCTCTGTCCGAAGTGGATGGACCGACGCTGCTCGCGCCGGAAGGCCTTGGCAAGAGCCCGGTCGCCGCCGAGCGCATCCGGCACAGATTGTCCATTGAGGACAGTGAGTCGCTGGCGAACTTCGCGCGCGGCCGGGGCGTCACGCTCAACGCCCTGGTGCAGGCGGCTTGGGCGCTAGTGCTCGGGCGCGCGACCGGACGGCACGACGTGGTCTTCGGTGCCACCGTGCACGGCAGGCCCGCTGACCTGCCCGGGGCCCACGACATGGTGGGCCTGTTCATCAACACCGTGCCCGCGCGGATCACGCTGCGTCCGGCCGAACCGGTCGGTGAGTTCCTGCGGCGCGTGCAGTCCGAGCAGGCCGGGCTGCTGGACCACCAGCACCTCGGGCTCGCGGAGATCCAGCAACTCGTCGGCGGCCGGGAGCTGTTCGACAGCCTGGTCGTGTTCGAGAGCTACCCGGTGGACGAGCAGGAGCTGGTCCGCCAGCAGAACGAGGCCGGGCTGGACGTCCGGGCGGTCACCACGCAGGACGCCGTGCACTACCCGGTGAGCCTGATCGTGGTGCCCGGCAAGCAGCTCGAACTGGCCTGCGGTCACCGCGCCGATCTTGTCCCGGTGGCCAGGGCCGAGCAGTTGCTGCACAGCGTCGTGGGCGTGCTCCTGGCGCTGGCAGCCAACCCCGACCAGGCCGTGGGACGCCTGCCGCTGCTGCCCGCCGAGCTGGCCGACACGGTGCTGACCAGCTGGAACGACACCGATCACCAGTTGACCGGCGCCACCCTGCCGCAGCTGTTCGCCGAGCAGGTGCGCCGCACACCGGACGCGCCCGCCGTCCTGGCTGAGGCCGCGCGCTGGAGCTTTGCCGAGCTGGACGAGCAGGTCGCCCGCTTCGCCGGTGCGCTCGCGGCCCGCGGTGTGTCCGCCGGGGACCTGGTCGCGGTCTCGTTGCCCCGTTCGGCCGAACTGATCGCCGTGCTGTACGCCGTGCACCGCCTTGGCGCGGCCTACCTGCCGATCGACCCGGACTACCCGGCGCAGCGCGTGCAGTTCATGATCGAGGACGCCCGCCCCGCGCTGGTCGTCACCCCGGAATTCCTCGCTGAGCGGGCAGAACCGGTCACGCGGTCCGCGCCGGTGACCGCGGAGCACCCGGCATACGTGATCTACACCTCCGGCTCAACGGGCCGCCCCAAGGGCGTGGTCGTGCCGCACGGGGCGATCGCCAACCGGTTGCGCTGGTTCGCCGACGCCTGCCGCCCCGGCCCCGCTGACCGGTTCGTGCAGAAGACCCCGATCTCCTTCGACGTGTCGGTACCGGAGCTGTTCTGGCCCGCGTACACCGGCCAGCCGCTGGTGATCGCCCGCCCCGAGGGCCACCGCGACCCCGCCTACCTGGCGGAACTGGTCGAGCGCGAGGCCGTCACGGTGCTGCACTTCGTGCCGTCCATGCTGGCCGCTTTCCTCGCCGAGCCAACGGCTTCCCGCGCGAAGTCCCTGCGGACCGTGCTGTGCAGCGGTGAGGCCCTGCCCGCCGAGCACGTGCTGCGGGCACGCGAGGTGCTGCCCGCCGCGAACCTGGTCAACCTGTACGGCCCGACCGAGGCTGCCGTCGACGTCACCGCCTGGGACACCACGCCCGAGGACGGCAGCCGGCAGGTGCCGATCGGCGCCCCGGTGTGGAACACCCGCACGTACGTGCTGGACTCGGCGCTGCGACCGGTGGCGCCCGGCGAGCCGGGGGAGCTGTACCTGGTCGGAACCCAGTTGGCCACCGGCTACCTGGGCCGTCCCGGACTGACCGCGCAGCGGTTCGTGGCCAACCCGTTCGGCGGCGGCCGGATGTACCGCACGGGCGACCTCGCGATGTGGAACGCCGACGGCACACTGGCCTACCTGGGCCGCACCGATCACCAGGTGAAGGTCCGCGGCTTCCGCGTGGAACTGGGCGAAGTAGAGCACGCGCTGCTCGCCGTGTCCGATGTGGACAGTGCGGCGGTGATCGTCCGTGAGGACACGCTGGTCGGCTACGTGACCCCGCAACGGGTCGACACCGAGGGCGCGCGTCGTGAGCTTGCGCAGTCCCTGCCAGCACACATGGTGCCCTCGATCATTGTCGCGCTGGAAGCGTTGCCCGTCACGGCCAACGGCAAGTTGGACCGTGCCGCACTGCCCGAGCCGGGCCGTGCGCTGGGCGGGGTCCGGCGCGAGCCCAGGACGGCCGCCGAGCAGCTGATCACCGAGCTGTTCGCCGCCGTGCTCGGCGTGCCCAGGGTCTTCGCCGACGAGGACTTTCTCGCGCTGGGCGGGCACTCGCTGCTCGCGATCAAGCTCGTCGCCGGGCTGCGCTCCGCGCTGCGCGTGGACGTGTCCCCGCGCACGGTCTTCGACCACCCGACGCCCGCTGCGCTCGCGGCGGCGCTGGACGAGGCCCCCGCTGCCCGACCCGCGCTGGTCGCCGGGCCGCGCCCCGAGTTCGTGCCGCTCTCGGCCTCGCAGCGGCAGTTGTGGTTCCTGCACCGGGTCGACGGCCCGAACGCCACGTACAACCTGCCGCTGGTGTGGCGGCTCCGCGGGCCGCTGGACCACGAGGCGCTGCGGTCCGCCCTGGGCGATGTGGCCGGGCGGCACGAGGTCCTGCGCACGATCTTCCCCGACCGGGACGGCGTGCCGTACCAGCACGTGCTGCCCCCGGCGCCGGTCGACTGCCCGGTTGTGGACGCCACCGAGGAGGACCTGCCGGGCAGGCTGACCGAGGCGATCGGGTACGGGTTCGCGCTGGACAGCGAGCCACCGATGCGGCCCACGCTGTTCCGTCTCGGTGCAGACAACCACGTGCTCGTCCTGCTGCTGCACCACATCGCGGGCGACGAGTGGTCGTCCCACCCCCTGCGCCGCGACCTGTTCGCCGCGTACGAGGCGCGACTGCGGGGCGGGGCGCCGCAGTGGGACGTGCTGCCCGTGCAGTACGCGGACTTCGCGCTGTGGCAGGACGACCAGCAGTTGATCACCGAGCAGGCCGAGTTCTGGTTGCGTGAGCTGGCCGGTTTGCCCGAGCGGATCGAGTTGCCCGCCGACCTGTCCCGCCCGCCCGTGGCCGGCCAGCACGGCGACGCCGTGGAGTTCGAGTTGCCGGTGCAGGTGGCCGAGCGGCTGCGTGAGCTGGCCACCCAGTCCGGTGCCACGCAGTTCATGCTCGCCCAGGCCGCGGTCGCCGCCCTGTTGCACCTGATGGGCGCGGGCGAGGACATCCCGTTGGGCACCCAGGTCGCGGGTCGGGGCGACAGCGCGCTGGACGAGCTGGTCGGGTTCTTCACCAACACGATCGTGCTGCGCACCGATCTCGCCGGACGCCCCACCTTCCGCGCGCTGATCGACCGGGTCCGGAGCACGGACCTGGCCGCGTTCGCCCACCAGGACCTGCCCTTCGACCGCCTCGTGGACCGGCTCCAGCCGCAGCGCTCGCTGGCGCACCACCCGCTGTTCCAGGTCGGCATTGCCTATCAGCACGCCGAAGTGGAGGCCGAGCGGTACGGCGAGCTGACCGTGGCCCCGCACCGCGTGCACTTCCCGGTCGCCAAGTTCGACCTGGACTTCGAGTTCGTCACCCTCGGCCCCGGCCGGGTCAGCGGCGCCGTGTTGTACCGCACCGACCTGTTCACCCGCCCCGCCGCTCAGCGCATCGCCGACTGGCTGGTGCGCCTGCTCACCGAGCTGGCCGCCAACCCGGACCGGCCGATCGCCTCGGTGGAGCTGCTGTCCACAACGGACCGTGATCTCCTGCTGTCCCAGGGACGCGGCGAGCCGTTCACGGGGCGCCACACGATCAGCGAGCTGTTCGCCGAGGCCGTGACCCGGTACCCGGACGTGGACGCCGTGTGCGGCGCGGATCGCGCGCTGACGTATCGGCAACTGGACGCGGCCAGCACCGAGTTGGCGGCCGAACTGGCTGGTCACGGCGTTGTACCTGGGGAGCGCGTGCTCGTTGCGCTGGACCGTGGTGTGGACGCGGTCGTGACGTTGCTCGCCGTGGCGAAGACGGGCGCCACCTACCTGCCGCTGGCGCCGAGCGCGCCCGCCGCGCGGCGGGCCGAGATCATCGCCGACGCCGAGCCGATCGTGGAGATCACCGCTGGGGGCGTGACAGTGCTCGGCGGGTCGAGCCCGGCGCCCTCCGCCGCGTACCTGATCTACACCTCGGGCTCGACCGGCAAGCCCAAGGGCGTGCTCGTGTCGCACGCGGGCGTCGAGTCCCTGGTGCACACGGCGGTGCACGCCTACGGTGCCGGTCCGGGCGCGCGAGTCCTCCAGTTCACCTCGCCCGCGTTCGACGTGTACCTGGAAGAGCTGGCCATGTCCGTGCTTTCCGGTGGCACCCTGCACATCCCCGGCGAGCAGGAACGCCTGGGCGCCGCGCTGGCCGAGTTCGCGCGACGCCACGACCTGACCCACGTCGACCTGCCGCCCGCTGCCCTGGAAGCCCTGCCGGACAACGGGCTGCCCGCCACGACGACCATCGTGGTCGGCTCGGACAAGGTGCCAGCCGAGTTGGTGGCCCGCTGGTCGCCGGGTCGCGAGCTGTTCAACGCGTACGGCCCCACCGAGACGACTGTGAACGCCACGGTCTGGGCCTGCCCGGCGTCCTTCGACGGTCGAGTCCTCATTGGACGGCCGGATACCGCGCGCACCCTGTACGTGCTGGACGACCAGTTGCGCCCCAGCCACACCGGTGAGCTCTACGTCGGCGGTGACGCGCTCGCGCTGGGCTACTGGCGTGCACCGAAGGCCACGGCCGAGCGGTTCGTGGCCAACCCATTCGACGGCGGCCGGATGTACCGCACCGGGGACCGCGTGCGCTGGACCGCCGACGGGGACGTGGAGTTCCTGGGCCGTGTCGACGCCCAGCTGAAGATCCGCGGCTTCCGCATCGAGCCCGCCGAGGTCGAGGCCGCGCTCACGGCGCTGCCCGGGGTCTCGCTCGCCGCCGTGGTGGCCCGCGAGGACGGCGGCCCCCGGCGACTGGTCGGCTACGTCGTGGCCGCCGAGGACCACGAACCGGACGGCACCGAGCTGCGCCGCCAACTCGGCGCCACGCTGCCGGACTACCTGGTGCCCGCGGCGATCGTGCCGCTGAGCACCTTGCCGCTCAACAACAGTGGCAAGATCGATCGCCGGGCACTGTCCACTGCGGACTGGTCGGCACCGCGGGAGAGCGCGGGCCGTGCGCTGGACACCGAGGCGGAGCACGCCATCGCGGCGGCCTTCCGCGGCGTGCTCGGGCTCACCGAGGTCGGGGCCGACGCGGGCTTCTTCGCCCTCGGCGGGGACAGCATCTCCTCGATCCAGGTCGTGTCCCGCCTGCGGTCCAGCGGCTGGCGCATCACCGCCCGCCAGGTCTTCGAGCACCAGACGATCACCGAGCTGGCCGCCGTGGCCGAACGGCTCGAACCGCAGGCCGCGCCCCAGCCCCGCGCCGAGCACGGCACGGTGTGGCCGCTCGCCCCGTTGCAGGAGGGCCTGCTCTACCTCAACCAGCTCGAATCCGACGTCTACCTGGTGCAACAGGTCTTCACGCTGCGGGGCGAACTGGATCCCGAGCTGCTGCGGCGCTGCCTGCACGCGATGCTGGAGCGCTACCCGAACCTGCGCGCGGGCTTCACGCTCAGCGAGACCTCACGCCCCGTGCAGTTCATCCCCGAGCGGGTGGACCTGCCCTGGCAGCACCTCGAACTGTCCGAAGTGGAGTTCGAGCGGCTGCTCGCCGAGGACCGCGCCGAACGCTTCGACCTGGCCAATCCGCCGTTGATGCGGGCGACCACCGTGCGCTTCGCCGACGGCACGCACCGGCTGGTGCTGACCCACCACCACATCCTGATGGACGGCTGGTCCGGACCGCTGTTCGGACGTGAGCTCTTCGTCCTGTACGGAAACGGTGGCGACACAGCAGTGCTGCCGCCCGCACCGGACTACCGGGACTACCTGGACTGGCTCGCGAAGCAGGACCGCGCCGAGACCGCGAAGGCGTGGCGTGACGCACTGTCCGATGTGGACGAGCCCACGCTGGTCGGCGCCTCCGACCAACCTGTGCGTGAGCTCCGGCTGGAGCTGCCCGAAGGGGTCGGCGAGCTGGCCCGCGAGCACGGGCTGACCGTCAACACCGTGGTGCAGGCCCTGTGGGCGCTCACCTTGGCCGCCGAGACCGGCCGCAGTGACGTGGTGTTCGGCACCACCGTGCACGGCAGGCCCGCCGAGCTGGACGGGGCCGAGCGCATGGTGGGCCTGTTCATCAACACCGTTCCGGTCCGCGTCCGCCTGCGGCCCGAGGAACCACTGGCGGAGCTGCTGGCGCGGATCCAGGTGGAACAGGCCCGGTTGCTGGACCACCAGCACGCCGGACTCGCCGACATCCAGCGCGCCGCGGGGACCGGCGAGCTGTTCGACACGCTGGTGGTCTTCGAGAGCTACCCGATCGACGAGGCCGCACTGGCCGAGGCCGAGCGGCAGGCCGGGCTCGCGGTCACCGGACTGTCCGAACGGGACGAGACGCACTACCCGCTGACCCTGCTCGTCGCGCCGGGGGAGCGGCTGGCGGTGACCCTGCGGTACCGGCAGGACGTCACCCGGTTCGCGAGCCGCCTGCGCGCAGTGGCCGAGTGGCTGCCACAGGGTGGCACCACGGCCGTTGGACGGGCGGAGTTCCTCACCGCCGACGAACGCGCGTCCGTGGTGCACGCCTGGAACGACACGGCACATGAGGTGCCTACGGCGATGTTGCCAGAGTTGTTCGCGGCACAGGCGGCCCGAACGCCGCAGGCCGTCGCACTGGTCGCTGGCGAGGGCGAGTGGACCTACGCGCAGTTCGCGGCACGCGTCCACGAACTCGCGGCTGCCATGCAGGCCCAGGGCGTGGGACCGGAGACGGTCGTCGCCGTGGCCCTGCCGCGCTCGGTCGACCTGGTGGCGGCCCTGCATGCGGTGCAGTTGTGCGGCGGTGCCTACCTGCCGGTCGACCCGGGCCTGCCCGCTGATCGGATCGAGTTCATGCTGGCCGACGCCGAACCGGCGCTGGTCGTCACTCCGGAATGGCTATCCGATGTGGACGGATGGTCGGCTTTCACCCCGGTGCGGGTCCTCCCGGACAGCGCGGCCTACGTGCTCTACACCTCCGGGTCGACGGGGCGGCCCAAGGGCGTGATGGTCAGCCACTCCGCGATCGTCAACCGCCTGCTGTGGATGGCCGAGCAGTACGGGTTCGGCCCGGACACCAGGACCCTGCAGAAGACCCCGGCCTCCTTCGACGTCTCGGTGTGGGAACTGTTCCTGCCGCTGATCACCGGCGGCACGCTCGTAGTCGCTGGCCCCGAGGCACACCGCGATCCGGCACAGCTGGCAGCGGTGATCCGATCTGCCCGGGTGGACACCGTCCACTTCGTACCGTCCATGCTTGCGGCCTTCCTCGCTGAGCCCTCGGCGATCGGCCTCGGGCTGCGCAGGGTCGTGTGCAGTGGCGAGGCCCTGCCCGCAGACCTCGCGTTGCGGGCCCGTGACGTGCTCGGTGTTGCGGTGCACAACCTCTACGGCCCCACCGAAGCCGCTGTGGACGTAACAGCCTGGGACACCGCCGCTGAGGACGGGTCGCGGCCGGTGCCGATCGGTCGTCCGGTGTGGAACACCCGCACGTACGTGCTGGACTCGGCGCTGCGACCGGTGGCGCCCGGTGTGCCCGGGGAGCTGTACCTCGCGGGCAGCCAGCTCGCGCGCGGCTACCTGCGCCGCAGCGGGCTCACCGCGGAACGGTTCGTCGCCAACCCGTTCGGCGGCGGCCGGATGTACCGCACGGGCGACCTCGCGATGTGGAACGCCGACGGCACACTGGCCTACCTGGGCCGCACCGATCACCAGGTGAAGCTGCGCGGGCAGCGCATCGAACTCGGTGAGGTCGAGCACGCGCTGCGCCAAGTCCAGGACGTCACGGCTGCGGCAGTGTTGGTGCACAACGAGTCTCAGCTCGTCGGCTACGTGACCGGACTGGTCGACGGCGAGCAGGTCCGCGCCCACCTGGTGGAGCACCTGCCCAGTGCCATGGTGCCCGCAGCGGTGATCGTGCTCGCGGAGCTGCCGCTGACACCCAGCGGCAAGCTGGACCGCAAGGCCCTGCCAGCGCCCGACTTCGCCGCACACGCCGAAGACCTCGCGCCGAGCGGGCCGGTGGAGACGGCGATTGCCGCCGCGATCGGGGCGGTGCTCGACCTGGAGTGGGTCGGCGCCACCGCCGACTTCTTCCGACTTGGCGGGGACAGCATTTCCTCGCTGCAACTCATCGCCCGGCTGCGCAAGGCGGGCTATCAGCTCACTCCGCGCGAGGTCTTCGAGCACCGCACGCCTGCCGCGCTGGCAGTCATCGCCCGCACGACCGGCGAGGCCCCGGCCAGGACCAGCGCGCGAACCGGCGTGGTGCCGCTGCTGCCGGTGATGGAGTCGCTGCGCGATCTCGGTGGGGACACGAGCCGGTTCAGCCAGTCGATGCTGCTGAGGACCCCGGCCGGTGCCACGTTGCCGCAGATCGCCAGCCTGCTCGACGCCGTGCTCGACGCGCACGACGCGTTGCGCGCGCGGCTGGAGCCGGGCTGGGTGTACCGGATCCGGCCACAGGGCAGCGTGTCGGCCGCCGACCTGCTGCGCAGTGCCGACCAGGGCATCCGCGAGGAGTTCGCCGCCGCGATCGAGGAACTGGACCCGGCTGCGGGCGTGATGCTCCGCGCGGTCTGGTTCGACGCGGGCCGCGAGCCCGGCCGGTTGTTGCTGGTGGCGCACCACCTCGTGGTGGACGGCGTGTCGTGGCGGATCCTGATGGACGATCTCGCCGAGGGCTGGGCGGCCATCCAGCGTGGTGGGCTGCCCGCACTGGCGCCCGCGACGACCTCGCTGCTGGACTGGGCGCAGGCGCTGCGTGAGCCGCGCTGGGCGGAGCACGCCGAGCGCTGGCAGGAAGTCCTCGCTGGTAACGCCTTGCTGGGCAACAAGTCCGCTCTGGATCCCGCTGTGCACAAGCGGTCCACTGTGGACAAGTGCTCGGTCGAGCTGCCAGTGGAGTTGACCGAGCAGTTGCTGACCAGCCTGCCCGCGGCAGCGCACGCCGGTGTGCAGGACGTGTTGCTGACCGCACTCGCACTCGCGGTCTCGCGCTGGCGGGCCGCTCGCGGACTGTCCGATGCGGACGGTCTGGTCATCGACCTGGAGGGGCATGGGCGTGACGAGCACTTGGTGCCCGGCACCGACCTGTCCCGTACGGTCGGCTGGTTCACCAGTGTCTACCCGGCGCGGATCGGTGGCGTGAGCGGCGACGCGGTGGCCTGGCTCAAGGCGGTCAAGGAACAACTGCGCTCGTTGCCCGAGGCCATCACCTTCGGTGTGCTCGACCTGCCCGACGCGAGCCCGCGCACGATCCTGTTCAACTACCTGGGCAGGCTCGGCGGTGGCGCCGCGGCGGAGAACTGGGCGCCTGCTGAGGAATCGCGGCTGCTGGACGGCAGCGCGGACCTGGTGACCCCGGTCAGTCACCCGCTGGAGATCAACGCTGTGACAGTGCGGCACGAGGAGGGCTCCCGGCTGCACGGGGAGTTCGCCTTCGTTCGCGACCTGTTCTCCGAGCAGGAGATCCGTGAGCTGGCTGAGGGCTGGCAGTCGGCGCTGGCCGAGCTGGCCGAGTCCGTGCGGGAGCCGTTCCACACCCCCTCGGACTTCCCGCTGGTCCAGATCGATCAGTCCGATGTGGACGAACTGCTCGGTGTGGCCGACGTGCTTCCGCTGTCCCCCTTGCAGGAGGGCATGCTCTTCCAGGCCTCCTTCGACACCGAGGGCGAGGACGTCTACTCGGTCGCCTACGCGTACGACCTGACCGGGCCGGTGATCCCCGCGCGGCTGCGGGCGGCCGGTGAGGCCCTGCTCGCCAGGCACGACAACCTGCGCGTGTCGTTCCGGCAGTTGCGGTCCGGGGTGACGGTGCAGGTGGTTCCGGAGTACGTGGACCTGCCCTGGCAGGTCGTGCAGGACGTCGACGTGGAGCAGTTCACCACCGAGTTCGCCACCAGCAGGTTCGACCTCGCGCAGGCCCCGGCCCTGCGCATGGCGTTGATCCGGATCAGCCCCACGCGGCACCGGCTGCTGCTGGCGCACCATCACATCCTGGCGGACGGCTGGTCCGGGCCGTTGCTCGCTGAGGAACTGTTCGCGCTCTACGGAACAGGGGCGCTGCCCCCGGTGCGGCCCTACGTGGAGCACCTGCGGTGGCTGGCCGCCCAGGACCCGTCGGCCGCCCAGCAGGCGTGGCGCAAGGCACTGACCGGTCTCGACGGGCCGACCCTGCTGGTACCGGCCGCCGAGCCGCGCGCCGTCACCCGCCCGGAGCGGGCCAGCACCGAGCTCAGCCCGGAACTGACCGCCCGCGTGGAAGCGCTGGCCCGTCGGCTCGGCGCCACCACGAGCACGCTGGTCAACGTGGCTTGGGCCCTGGTGCTGGGCCAGCTCACCGGCCGCTCCGACGTGGTCTTCGGCGCCACCGTGCACGGCCGCCCGGCCGACCTGCCCGGTGCCGAGCGGATGATCGGCCTGTTCATCAACACCGTGCCGGTGCGCGTGCGGGTGGACCTGGCCGAACCGTTCGCCGCGCTGCTGCGCCGGGTCAACGGCGAGCAAGTCGGGTTGCTGGACCACCAGCACGTGGGCCTGACCCAGATCCAGCGCTGGGCCGGTACCGGCGAGCTGTTCGACACGCTCGTGGTGTTCGAGAGCTACCCGGTGGACAACGCCCAACTGGCCAGCACCGAAGCCGCTGCGGGCATCACCGTCGACGCCGTGACCGGCACCGATGCCACGCACTACCCGCTGACGCTTGTGGTCGTGCCGGGGGAGCGGCTCTCGCTCGGACTGGACTACCGGCCGGGTGTTGCGGATGCCGCAACAGTGCTCGCAAGGCTCACCGAGGTCCTGACCGAGGTCACCGCCAACCCCGGCGTGCTCGTGGGCCGCATCCCGCTGACTATCCCCGGGGAACCGCAGGGCGCCGAGGTCTCCGTCGAGCCGACGACCTTGCCGGAGCTGTTCGCCGCACAGGTGGCCGCCACTCCGCAGGCCGTGGCGATCACCTCCGATGGGCGGTCGCTGACCTACGCGGAGTTCGAGGACCTGGTCGGCAGGATCGCCGCAGGTCTGGACGTGGCCACGGGCAGCCTGGTCGGGGTGAGCCTGCCGCGGTCGATCGAGATGGTGGCCGTGCTGTACGCCGTACACCGCTGCGGTGCGGCATACGTGCCGATCGATCCCAGCTATCCGGCGGCCCGCCGCGAGTTCCTGGCCAGCGACTCGGCCCCGGCCGTGCTCGTCACCCCGGAGACCCTGCCAGCGCTGCTGGCCGGTGCCGAGCGCAAGCCGCTGGTGACTGTGCCCGACACGGCGCCCGCCTACGTGATCTACACCTCGGGTTCGACCGGCCAGCCCAAGGGCGTGGTTGTCGGGCACCGCGCGGTGGTGAACCGGCTGCGCTGGATGGCGGCGGAGTACGGGTTCGGCGCGGGGCAGCGGACCTTGCAGAAGACGCCGATCTCCTTCGACGTCTCGGTGTGGGAGTTGTTCCTGCCGCTGATCACCGGCGGCACGCTGGTGGTGGCCGATCCTGAGGCACATCGCGACCCGGCGCGGCTGGCCGAACTGATCCGTGCCGAGCGGGTCGACACCGTGCACTTCGTGCCCTCGATGCTGCGGCCGTTCCTGGCGGAGCCCGCGGTCGACGGCCTGCCGCTGCGGCGAGTGGTGTGCAGTGGTGAGGCGCTGCCTGGCGACCTCGTGGACGCTGTGCGCAACATGTTGCGCGATGCGCAACTGCACAACCTGTACGGGCCGACCGAGGCCGCCGTGGACGTCACCTACCACGACACCAGCCAGGACGACCCGGGCAGGCCGGTGCCGCTCGGCCGGCCGGTCTGGAACACGGGCGTGCAGGTCCTGGACCCGGCGCTGCGGCCGGTGCCGCGCGGGTGCGTCGGGGAGCTGTACCTGTCCGGCGTGCAGTTGGCGCACGGCTACCTGCGGCGCCCCGGCCTGACCGCGAGCCGGTTCGTCGCCGGACCGGACGGCACGCGGCTGTACCGGACCGGTGACCTCGGGCGCCGCCGGCCCGACGGGGTGCTGGAGTACCTGGGCCGCACCGACGACCAGGTGAAGATCCGCGGCCTGCGGGTGGAGCTGGGCGAGGTGGCCGCCGCGCTGGCGGTCCTGCCGGGGGTGACCGGGGCCGAGGTCTTGGCCGACGGGGACACCGGGCTGGTCGGCTACCTCACCGGTGACCGGCGCCCGGCCGCCGAGATCCGTGCTGACCTGCGCGCCGCCCTGCCGGAACAGCTCGTGCCGGGTGCTTTCGTGTGGCTGGACGAGTTCCCGTTGACCCCCAACGGCAAGCTGGATCGCGCGGCGCTGCCCAAGCCCGATCACGCCGCGGAGGTCGGTGCGGTCGAGCCCCGCACCGAGACCGAGCGGGTGCTCGCGGCCTGCACGGCCGAGGTCCTGGACCTGGCGCGGGTGGGGGTGCTGGACGACTTCTTCGCCCTGGGCGGGGACAGCATCCGGTCGCTGCACCTGGTCGGCCGCGCGCGCGGCGCGGGCCTGCGGATCACGCCGAGGCAGGTGTTCGAGCTGCGCACGGTGGCCGCGCTGGCCGAGGTCGCCGAGGCGGTCGCGCAGGAGCAGCCGCCCGTGGACGAGCAGCCGCTGATCGAGCTGGACGAGGACGAGTTCGCCGAGTTCTCCGGTGATTGGAGCGTTTCGTGAGTACCGCCCGTGGCGTACAGGACGTGCTGCCGCTGTCCCCGTTGCAGGAGGGCCTGCTCTTCCTGTCCACTTGGGACAGTTCGGCCACGGACGTCTACACCATCCAGCAGGTCTTCGACCTGCGGGGCGCACTCGACCCCGAGCGGATGCGCGCGGCGGCCCAGTCCGTGCTGGAGCGCTACCCCAACCTGCGCGCTGCCTTCCGCCCGCGCAAGACCGGCGAGACCGTGCAGCTCATCCCGCACAGCGTGCCGGTGCCCTGGCGGGTCGACGAGGTCGCCGAGTCCGAAGTGGACGCCCTGCTGGACGCCGACCGGGCACAGCGCTTCGACCTGGCCAGCCCGCCGCTGATCCGGTTCCGGCTGCTGCGGCTGGGCGCCGAGCACCACAAGCTGGTGATCACCGCGCACCACCTGCTGCTGGACGGCTGGTCCGGGCCGCTGCTCGGCGAGGAGCTGTTCACCCTCTACGGCAAGGGCGCCCTGCCCCCGGCCCCGGCCTACCGGGACTACCTGGCCTGGCTCAAGCGCCAGGACCGGGACAAGGCCCGTGCCGCCTGGCGCGACTCGCTCGCCGGACTGGCGGAGCCGACCCTGCTGGCGCCCGACGCCAGCGCGGCGGCCGAGTTCCCGGCGGAACTGGAGATCCGGTTGTCCACTGAGGACACCGGACGGCTCAACGCGTGGGCGCGGGAGCACCGGGTCACGCTGAACACCGTGGTGCAGGGCCTGTGGGCGATCGCGCTTGGCAAGCTCACCGGCCGCCGTGACCTGGTGTTCGGCACCACGGTGTCCGGCCGCCCCGCCGAACTTCCCTGCGTGGACCGGATGATCGGCCTGTTCATCAACACGCTGCCGGTGCGCGTGCGGCTGGACCCCGCGCAGACCCTGACCGAGTTGCTCACCCAAGTGCAGTCCGACCAGGCCGCGCTGTTGGACCACCAGTACCTCGGGCTGGCGGAGATCCAGCGCGAGGCCGGTCACAGCGAACTGTTCGACACGCTCACCGTGTTCCAGAGCGCGCCCGCCGACGAACAGGGCATGCGCCGCGCGGACGAGGCCGCCGGGCTGCACGTGCAGGCGGTGGCCACCCGCAGCGTCACGCACTACCCGCTGACCGCCGTGGCCCTGCCGGGGGACGAGTTCGCCATCGCCCTGGTGTACCGGGAAGACCTGCTCGGGCCCGACCTGGTGCAGCGGGTCGCGAGCATGCTGACCGAGTTGCTGACCGCGCTGCCCACCCAGCCGGGACGACGGGTCGGCGCGGTGGAGCTGGTCACCGCAGCCGAACGCGAGCTGGTGCTGGACAAGTGGAACAGCGCGACCCTGCCGCGGGCGGGCGAGTCGCTGATCGAGCTGTTCACCCAGCAGGTACAGGCCCGGCCCGAGGCGATCGCCGTGGAGGACGGCGAGTCCGCGGTGACCTACCGGGAACTGCACGAGCGGGCGGCCCGCCTGGCCCGGGTGCTGATCAGCCGGGGCGCCGGGCCGGAGCGCATCGTCGGCATCGCGATCAAGCGCGGACTGGGTTTTCTCACCGCCATGCTGGGCGTGCAGCTGGCGCGGGCGGCCTACCTGCCGCTGGACCCCGAGTACCCCGCGGACCGGATCGCGCACATGCTCGCCGACGCGCGGCCGACACTGGTGGTCGCCGAACCCTCCACTGTGGACAAGCTGTGCGAGCACGAGGTCCCGGTGCTGGTCGTGGACGAGGACCTGCCCGAGCTACCGGGCGAACTCGTGCTCCCGCACCCGGACAGCTCGGCGTACCTGATCTACACCTCGGGCTCCACCGGCAGGCCCAAGGGTGTGCTCGTGCCACACCGCGGCGTGCCCGACCTCGTGGCCATGTTCGCCGACTCCGTCCGAAGTGGACCGGGCAGCCGCGTGCTGCTGTTCGCCTCGCCGAGCTTCGACGTGTCCCTTGCGGAGCTGTCCACGCAACTGCTGGTCGGCGCCACGGCGGTGGTCGTTCCCGAGGAGAGCAGGCTTGGCGCCCCGCTGGCGGAGTTCGTCGCCGCCAAGGGGTTGACGCACATGTTCGTGCCGCCCTCGGCGCTGGCCACACTGGCGGAGAGCGAGTTGCCCGCGGGCATCACGGTGATCGCCGGAACCGACGCGCTCACCCCGGAGCTGGTGGCCCGGTGGAGCCGTGAGCACCGCATGTTCAACGCCTACGGGCCGACCGAGGCCACGGTCAACTCCACGCTGTGGCGCTGCCGCGCGGGCCGCCCCGTGGTGATCGGCCTGCCCGACCCGAACAAGCAGGCCTACGTGCTGGACGCGGACCTGCGCCCGGTGCCACCGGGTTTCGCCGGTGAGCTCTACATCGCGGGCGGCCTGGCGCGCGGCTACTTCGGGCTGCCCGGGCTGACCTCGACCCGGTTCGTGGCCAACCCGTACGGCGCCCCCGGCGAGCGCATGTACCGCACCGGCGACCTGGTGCGCTGGACCGCCGACGGGGAGCTGGACTTCCTGGGCCGGGTGGACCACCAGGTCAAGATCCGCGGCTTCCGGGTGGAGCTGGGCGAGGTCGAGGCGGCCCTGTGCGAGCGGCCCGGCGTGGCCGAGGCGGTCGCGGTGATCCGCGAGGACCAGCCCGGTGTCCGTCGCATGATCGCCTACGTCACCGAGGAACCCGGCGCCACAACGGTTCCCGGTGAGCTGCGTGCCGCGCTGGCCGCCAGGATGCCGGACTACTCGGTGCCCTCGGCGATCGTCGTGCTGGACCGGCTGCCGCTGACCGTGAACGCCAAGGTCGACCGCGGTTCGCTGGCCAGCGCCCCGGAGTTCGCCCCGGACCTGAGCGGGCTCACCGGCAAGACCGCGCCCCGCACGGAACCGGAGAAGGTGCTCGCGCAGGCCTACGCCGCCGTGCTGGGCCTGCCCTCGATCGCCGTGGAGGACGACTTCTTCGGCTTCGGCGGGGACAGCATCCTGTCCCTCCAGGTGGTCAGCCGGGCCAGGCAGGCGGGGCTGCGCATCACCCCGCGCCAGGTGTTCCAGGCCCGCACCGTGGCCGCGCTGGCCGAACTCGCCGAGCCACTGACCACTGTGGATAAACCGGCCGCTGTCCCGGCGATCGGTGAGGTGGCGCAGATCCCGATGATCGCCGCGCTACTGGAACGCGGCGGCGTGCCCCGCAGGTTCAGCCAGTCGGCGGTCGTGCGCACCCCGCGCGGGCTCACCAAGGGCGAGCTGCACGCGGTGGTCCAGGCCCTGTTGGACCGGCACGACGCGCTGCGCGCCACGCTCGAAACCACCTTGCGCATCCCGCCGCCCGGCAGCGTGCCCGCCGCCACCGTCGTGCGCCGCGTGGCCGTCGACGGTGAGCCGGACCGCGAGCTGCTGCACCGCGAGGCGGCGCTGGCCGAGTCGGCGCTCGACCCCTCGGCCGGGGTGATGGTCCGCGCCGTGTGGTTCGACGCGGGCGAACAGCCGGGCCGCCTGCTGCTGGTGATCCACCACGTGGTGGTGGACGGCGTGTCCTGGCGGGTGATCTTCGAGGACCTGGCGCGGGCCGCGCGGGGACAGATCCCCGCGGTGCCGACTTCGTTGCGCGCCTGGGCTTCGGGGCTGGCCGCCCGCGCCGCGGCACACCGCTCGGAGCTGCCGCACTGGCGCTCGGTGCTCGGCGCGCCGGGCCGCGAGCTCGACCCCAGGACGGACACCGTTGGCAGCACGCGGGAAACCAGCGTCTCCTTGTCGGCGGAGGTGACCGAGTCGTTGCTGACTGGCGTACCGCGGTTGTTCCGCGCCGGGATGCAGGACGCCCTGCTCAGCACGCTGGTCACGGCGGTGGCACGGGTCCGCGGCGTCGACTCGGTACTGGTCGAGACCGAAGGGCACGGCCGCGACGACGGCAGTGGCCTGGACCTGTCGCGCACGGTGGGGTGGTTCACCAACGTGGCGCCGATGCGGATCTCGCTCGGCAGCGATCCCGGCCGCCAGCTCAAGCAGGTCAAGGACACGCGGCTTCGCCTGCCCGCCAACGGTTCCGGCTACCCGTTGCTGCGCTACCTGACCAGTGAGCTGGCCGGATTGGGCAAGCCGGAACTGCTGTTCAACTACCTCGGCCGGTTCGGTGTGGACAGTGCGGGGCAGGAGGTCGACTGGCAGCCGGGGCCCCGGCACGGCGGGCTCGGCGGCGACCTGGACCCGGCGGCACCGGCCAGCCACCCGCTGGAGGTCAACTGCTCGGTCACCCCGGACGGGCTCCGGGCCTCGCTGGCGTTCCTGCCCAGTGTTCTGTCCGAAGAGGACGTACTGGCCATCGGTGTGGAATGGGTGCGGACCGCCGAGGAGCTGGCCGATCACCTGGCCACGGAGGGCGCGGGCGGGTTCTCCCGCGCCGACTTCGAGCTGCTCGACCTGAGCCAGGACGAGGTGGACGAGGTCTCGGCGCCGGGAGTCGTCGACGTCTGGCCGCTGTCTCCGTTGCAGGAGGGCATGCTGTTCCTGGCTTCCTTCGACGAGGACGCGTTGGACGTCTACGTCACGCAGCAACTGCTGGACCTGCGCGAGGCCGATCCGGCCCGCCTACGTGCCGCGGCGGCCAGGCTGCTGGACCGGCACCCCAACCTGAGCGCGGCGTTCCGCTACCTGTCCTCGGGCCGGGCGGTGCAGGTCGTGCATGACTCCGCCCCGTTGGACTGGCGCGAACTCAGCGAGGACCAGGTCGAGCGGGTCGTCGCCGAGGAACGACTGCGGCCGTTCGACCTGGCGAACCCGCCGTTGATCCGGTTCGTGCTGTTCGACCTCGGCGAGCGCGGCCACCGGCTGCTGATCACCAGCCACCACGTCGTGTTGGACGGTTGGTCGGCCCCGCTGATGGGCCAGGAGCTGCTGGAGCTGTACCGGACCGACTCCCCACCGAAGGCCAGGCCGTACCGGGACTACCTGGAGTGGCTGGGCAAGCAGGATCGCGAGCGCGGGCGGCAGGCGTGGCGGGCCGCACTGTCCGAACTGGACGGTTCGAGCCTGGTCGCCCCGCCGGGCATCGGGCGCGGGCAGAGCCTGCCGGACAAGCTCACCCTCGGCCTGACCGAGCGGCAGACGGCCCGGCTCACCGAGTGGACCCGCACCGCCGGGGTCACGCTGAACTCCGTGGTGCAGGGCGTGTGGTCGGTGCTGCTGGGCAGGCGGACCGGCCGCCGGGACGTCGTGTTCGGCGCCACGGTGTCCGGACGGCCCGCCGACCTGCCCGGGGCGGACCGGATGATCGGCCTGTTCATCAACACGCTGCCGGTGCGGGTCCGCACCGAGGTGGCCGAACCGCTGGGTGCCCTGCTCGCCAGGGTCCAGTCCGAACAGGCCGAGCTGCTGGACCACCAGTACCTCAGCCTCGCCGAGATCCAGCGCCAGGCCGGGTCCGGGGAGCTGTTCGACACGCTGGTGATCTTCCAGAGCTACCCGGTGGACGCCGAGGCCCTGCGGGAGAGCCAGCGCGGCGCGGGGGTCCAGGTCACCGGCGTGCAGGGCGAGGACGCCACGCACTACCCGCTGACGATCGTCGTCGCCCCCGGACAGTGCCTTGAGCTGATCTTCGAGTACCGCACCGACGTGTTCAGCGCGGAGCAGGCGCGGGCACTCGCGGAGTGCTTCGTGGACCTGCTCGCCAGCGTGCCGGACAACCAGGACACGCCGGTGGGACGGCTTGACCTGCTCCCGGCCGGGCAGCGGGCGCTCGTGCTCGACGCGTGGAACGACACGGCGCTCACCGTGCCGGAGTCCACTGTGGTCGAAGCCTTCGACTACCAGGTGCGGCGCGTGCCCGAGGCGATCGCCTTGTCCTGTGAGGACCGTGCGCTGACCTACCGCGAGCTGGACGCGCGGGCGAACCGCCTGGCGCGGGCCCTGATCGAACGGGGTGCCGGTCCGGAGCGGATCATCGCCCTGCGGCTGCGACGCTCGGAGCGGTTCTTCGTGGCCATGCTGGCGGTACTCAAGTCCGGAGCGGCCTACCTGCCGCTGGACCCCGACCACCCGGCGGAGCGCGCCGCCGACATGCTCGCCGATGCACGGCCCCTGCTCGTCCTGGACGAGGACAATTGGCCCAGCTGGCAAACGCAGTCCCCAGAACCGGTCACCGACGCGGACCGGCACGCGCCGCTGCTGCCGCAGCACCCGGTCTACGTGATCTACACCTCGGGGTCCACCGGCAAGCCCAAGGGCGTGGTGGTGCCGCACCGCAACATCGTGAACCTGTTCCACAGTCACGATCGCGACGTGCTGCGGCCCGCCGCCGAACGGGTCGGCCGGGACTCGCTGCGGATCGGGCACAACTGGTCGTTCGCCTTCGACGCCTCCTGGCAGCCCACCCTGGGCCTGCTCGGCGGGCACGCGCTGCACGTCACCACCGACGAGGTGCGCGCCGACGCCGAGGCGCTGGCGGAGTTCCTCGTGCGGCGGCGGATCGACTTCGTCGAGGTGACGCCCTCGCACTTCCTGCAACTGGCGGCGGCTGGACTGGTGCGGGACGGGCACTGCCCGCTCGCGGTGGTCGGCGTCGGCGGCGAGGCCGTGCCACCGGGGCTGTGGGCCGACCTGCGCGCCAGCTCCACCACCGAGGGCTACAACTTCTACGGGCCCACGGAGTGCACCGTGGACACGGTGATCGCACGCATGCGCGACTCGGAGCAGCCGGTGATCGGCCGGGCTGTGGCCAACACGCGGATCCGCGTGCTGGACGACGCGCTCATGCCGGTGGCCCCTGGCATGGTCGGCGAGCTGTACCTCAGCGGCGCCCAGTTGGCGCGCGGCTACCTGGGCGCACCTGGTCTGACGGCGAGCCGGTTCGTGGCCGATCCCTTTGGCGGCGGCCGGATGTACCGCACCGGAGACCTCGCGCGGTGGACTGCGGAAGGCCGAATCGAGTTCCTAGGCCGGGTCGACGACCAGGTCAAGGTGCGCGGTCACCGGGTGGAACTGGGTGAGATCGAGGCCCGGCTCGCGAGCCACCCCGAGGTTGCCGACGCGATCGTGGTGGCGCGGGGGAACCGGCTCGTCGGTTACGCCGTGGCCGATCAGTCCTGTGTGGACGCTGTCGCGTTGCGGGCGTACGTGGCCAAGGCGTTGCCGGACTTCATGGTTCCCGCTGCCGTCGTGCTGCTGGCGGAGCTGCCCGTCACACCGAACGGCAAGGTGGACCGGATCGCACTGTCCACAGCGGACTGGGCGGCACCGGACCTCGGCGCGCTCAGCGGCGGCACGGCCCCGCGCACGCCCCGCGAGCACCAACTCGCGGCGATCTTCGCGGAGGTGCTCGGCCTGCCGGCTGTCGGTGTGGAGGACGACTTCTTCACGCTGGGCGGGGACAGTATCCTGTCCATGCAGGTGGTCGGCCGGGCGCGGGCCGCGGGGCTGCGGATCACCCCGCGCAAGGTGTTCCAGGAGCGCAGCGTGGCCGCGCTCGCGTTGGTTGCCGAGGAAATCACCGGCAGCACCCGGCCGGTCGTGCCCGCGGTGGGCGAGTTCCCGGCCACGCCGATCATGCTCGCGCAGCGCGAACGCGGTGGGCCGATCGGCAGGCTGAGCCAGTTCGCGGTACTGCGCGTACCGGCGGCAGTCGGGCTGCCCCGGCTCGCTGACCTGCTCACGGCGTTGCTCGACCGGCACGAGGTGCTGCGCGCGAAGCTCGGCGCCGACTGGACCGTGCACGTGCCCGAACGCGGTGCCGTGGACGTCAACTCCCTGCTGCGGCGGGTGGAGCTGGGCGACCGCCCGGACGAGGACCTGTTCGGCACCGAGTTCGCGGAGTTCGAGCGCACCGTGCTGGAGCTGGACCCGTTCGCCGGGGACGTGCTGCGCGCGGTGTGGTTCGACGGGGGCGAGCGGCGACCGGGCCGCCTGCTGCTGATGATCCACCACCTGGTGGTCGACGCGGTGTCCTGGCGTGCGCTGTTCGAGGACATCGCGGTGATCGGCCGGGCGCTGGACGCCGGTCAGCGGCCCGAGCTGGTGCCGGTGGAGGTGCCGTTCCGGGAGTGGGCGCTGCGGCTGCGCGGCCTGGACAAGAGCGCGGAGTTGCCGTACTGGCGGGAGGTCGTGCGGGACGCGGACGTCCGGCTGGGCGACCGCCCGCTGGACCCGAGCCGGGACACGATCAGCTGTGGCCGCAACAACACCGTGACGATCACCACGGAGACGACGGCCGCGCTGCTGGGCGAGGTCCCGGCGGCACTGGGCTGCGGGGTGCAGGACGTGCTCGTGGCGGCGCTGGCGATGGCCGTGGCCGAACACCGGGGCGGGCGCACGCTGCTGATCGACCTCGAAGGGCATGGGCGCGAGGAGGGGCTGCTCGCCGAGGCCGACCTGTCCCGGACGGTGGGCTGGTTCACCTCGCTGTTCCCGGTCCGCGTGGACGTGGCGGAGGATCTCGCGCAGACCGCGCGCAACGCCCAGCGGCAGCGGGAGTCCCTGCCGGACAACGGGATCGGCTACGGCGTGCTGCGCTACCACGGTGGCGAGCCGCTGGCCTCGGGTGAGGTGCTGTTCAACTACGTCGGGCAGTTCGAGGTGGGCGGGGCGCGGGACGAGGACTGGTTGGTCACCAGCGGGGAGAACGCGCTGGGCGGGGATGTGAACCCGGACGCACCGGCCACGCACGCCCTGTCGATCAACGCCTCGGTCAGCGGGGGAGTGCTCACCGCGCAGTGGTCCTACCTGCCGGAAGTGCTCCCGGACGAGGTGGTGACGCGCATTGCCAGCAGCTGGACGGCCAATCTTGATCGGTTGGTGACCGCGGGGGCCGAGAAGATGGGTTAGGGTAGCCTGCCCTTAGTGGGGGCCAGGGCATCCGCCGTTCGCTGACATACAGGGAGGAGCGCGTCGTGACGACGCAGTTCCAGCAGGGTCTTCGGGGCAGTACGTGGCGCTGGGCGGTCGTGGCCGCCTCGGTGGCCGCGCTGACGCTGGGCATCGCCGCGTGTGGTTCCACCGCGGACAACGCCGGCGCCGCCGGGAGCACCCGGTCCTTCGACACACCCAGCGGCAAGGTGCAGATCCCCACCAACCCCAAGTCGGTCGTGGCACTCGACCAGTACAGCTACTTCGGGCTGCTGGACGTGGGCGTGCACCCCAAGGCCACCGCCTCGGGCTACACCGACAGCTTCGCGGTGTTCCCGCCCTACGCCGACGAGTACAACAAGGTGGCCAAGGTCGGCAACTCGCTGGACGTGGACATCGAACAGGTCGGTGTGCAGGGGCCGGACCTGATCCTGGGCAACAAGTTCCTGTCCCTGGACAAGCACAAGGTCGAGGACTACCAGAAGCTGGCGCCCACGGCGATCCTCGGTGGGGCGCCCGGCGAGCCGGGGGTCGCCTGGCCGCTGTGGGTCATCCAGGCCGCCGACGCGGTGGGCAAGAAGGCCGAGGCCGAGGCGCTCAAGAAGCAGTACGAGGACCGCGCCGCGCAGATCCGCAAGCAGTACGCGGACAAGTTGGCCAAGCTCAAGTTCGCGCTGATCAACGGTGGCGGCGGCAAGTGGTACCTGAACCTGGACGAGTCCTGGGGCGGCACCATCCTGCACGACATGGGCGTGCAGTTCGCGCGGGCGGGCATCACCGACCCCAAGAACAACACCCCGGAGTTCTCCATCGAGAACCTGGACAAGCTCAACGAGGCCGACGTGATCCTCTACCAGGCCGACTACCAGGGCAAGGCCGGGCCGGACACGCAGCAGATCATCGACCTGCCCGCGTACCAGGGCCTGCGCGCGGTCAAGGCGGGCAAGTCCTTCCCGACCGGCAACTTCTACGCGCTGCACTACAAGGCCGCGATGGCCTTCCAGGACGAGATCGAGAAGATCCTCAAGCAATCCTGAGCGGGACGGGTGGGGTGCCCGCACTGGGCGCCCCACCCGCGAGGGAAGGGCAGGAGTACTGGTGGCTGGCGGGCAGTGCAAGTCCGTTCCGTTGCTCTCCCCGGAGGAGCTGAGGCAGGAGCAACCCGCCTCGGCGCAGGTGCTGGCCGGTGTGGCCGCGGCCCGCGCCGCAGTGACCGCCGTGCTCGACGGCACGGACGACCGGCTCCTGGTGGTGCTGGGGCCGTGCTCGGTGCACGACCTGGACGCCACGCTGATGTACGCCAGGCGGCTGCGTGAACTCGGTCGGGAGCTGGCCGAGGACGTGGTTTTGGTGCTGCGCACGTACTTCGAGAAGCCGCGCACCCGCGTGGGCTGGCCCGGGTTGCTCAGTGACCCGTGGCTGGACGGGGGCTACGCCCTGGAGGACGGCCTGCGCATGGCCAGGGCGCTGCTGCTCGAAGTGTCCGAAATGGACGTCGCGGCGGCCTGCGAGTGGCTTTCCCCGGCGGTGCCGGACTACCTCGGCGACCTGGTGTCCTGGGGCGCCATCGGGGCCCGCACGGTGACCAGCCCCGTGCACCGGCAGTTGGCCAGCGGCCTGCCCATGCCGGTGGGGCTGAAGAACGCCGTGGACGGGAACGTGCGGCACGCCGTGGACGCGATCGTGGCCGCGAGCCGACCGCAGGTCTACCCCGGGGTCGGCGCCCGTGGGCGGCCCGTTGTGGTGCACACCAGCGGAAACGCCGACTGCCACTTGGTGCTGCGCGGTGGCGAACGGCCCAACTACGGGCCCGCCGAGGTGGCCGAGGCGATGGCGCTGCTGGCCGAGGCGGGGCTGCCGCGGCGCGTGGTGATCGACGCCAGCCACGGCAACAGCGGCAAGGACCACCTGCGCCAGCACGAGGTCGCGCTGGAACTGGCGGGCAGCATCGCCGCTGGGCAGGAGCAGATCAGGGGGCTGCTCCTGGAGAGCTTCCTGGAGCCGGGGCGCCAGGACTGGGCCGCGGGCAGGCCGCTGGTGTTCGGGCGCAGCATCACCGACGCGTGCATGGGCTGGCGGGTCACCGAGGAGCTGGTGCGGACACTGGCCGGGGCCAGCAGGACCCGGCGGGCGCTGCTGGCGGAACGGACTGGATGAGGTGGACGAGTTGATGCGGGGCAAGGTGGCCCTGGTGACCGGGGCCGGGCGGGGGATCGGTGCCGCGGTGGCCGAGGCGCTGGCCAAGGAGGGCGCCACGGTCGCGGCCGTGGACCTGGCCGAACCGGACGGCGTGCACGGCTACGCCGCCGACGTGTCCGATGTGGACGCCGTGGAGTCGGTGGTGGATCGGGTGGAGCGCGAGCTCGGCCCGATCGACGTGCTGGTGAACGTGGCCGGGGTCCTGCACACCGCGCAGATCACCGAGATCAGCGACGCGGACTGGCGGCACACCTTCGCGGTGAACACCGACGGGGTCTTCCACCTCTCGCGGGCGGTGACGCGCCGCATGGTGCCGCGCGGGCGCGGGGTCGTGGTCACGGTGGCGTCGAACTCTGCGGGTGTGCCACGCATGGGCATGGCCGCGTACGCGGCGTCGAAGGCGGCCTCGGTGATGTTCACCCGCTGTCTCGGCCTGGAACTCGCGGCGCACGGGATCCGGTGCAACGTGGTGAATCCCGGTTCCACGGACACGCGGATGCAGCGGGACATGTGGGCCGACGAGCAGGGCGCGCAGCGGGTGATCGCGGGCTCGCCGGAGACGTTCAAGGTGGGCATCCCGTTGGGCAGGCTGGCTGATCCTGCCGACATCGCGGACGCCGTGGTGTTCCTGGCCTCGGACAGGGCCAGGCACATCACGATGCAGGACCTGTACGTGGACGGCGGAGCGACCCTCCGCGCGTGATGGCAGCGACCGAACAGTTGGGGTCTATTGTGGACAGTACGGGTCTGGCGGGCAGGACGGCCGGGAGTGAACTGGTGGCGGCCTACCGCCCGGGATCGTTCTTCCTGGCCTCCCGCGCGGGCACCCTGCTCGCACACGGGGTCGCGCACCGCGCGCCGGATGCGGCCGATCCCGCCGAGGCGGTGCGCGCGGTGCTCGCCGCGGCCCGGCCCGGGTCCGTGGTCGTCGGCGCCCTGCCCTTCGCCCCCGGCGCACCGGCCAGCCTGGTCGTGCCCGAGGCGGTGCACCACGGACCGCCGCCGGTGGTCACGCCCAACCCGGTGCCCAGGCCGCGCCGCCGCCCGCTGGCGATGCGCGCCGTGCCCGGTCAGCAGGTCTACGCCGACGGGGTGCGCGCGGCCCTGGAGCTCATGCGGGGCACCGAGTTGGCGAAGGTGGTACTGGCCCGCGCGCTGGAGGTCACCTCGGGCGAACCGGTGAACCTGGCCGAGTTGCTGGGCTCGCTGATCGAGCTGGACCCGGTGGGGTACACCTTCGCGGTGGACACCGGGCAGGGCACGCTGGTCGGCTCCAGCCCGGAGTTGTTGGTGTCCCGCAAGGGCGGCACGGTGTTCGCCAACCCGTTGGCGGGCACGCTGCCGCGGGATCGCGATCCGGTGGTGGACGGCCAGCGGGCCACCCGGTTGCTGGGGTCGGCCAAGGACCGGCTGGAGCACGGGCTGGTGGCGGAGGCGGTGGCCGAGGGGCTGCGGCCGTTCGTGCGCAAGCTTGAGGTGAGTGAGCCGGAGTTGTTGCCGACCACGGCGTTGTGGCACCTGTCCACGCGGATCACCGGCGAACTGACCGACCCCGATGTGTCCTCTGTGGACCTCGCGCGGGCGCTGCACCCGACCCCGGCCGTGTGCGGCACGCCGGTCGCTTCGGCCCGTGCCGCGATCGCGGACATCGAGTCGTTCGATCGTGGTTTCTACACGGGCGCGGTGGGCTGGTGTGACGAGCACGGTGACGGGGAGTGGGTCGTGGCGATCCGGTGCGGCCTGGTGGACGCGAACACCGTGCGGTTGTTCGCCGGTGCGGGCATCGTGCCGGGTTCGCGGCCGGCGGACGAGGTGGCGGAGACCTCGGCGAAGTTCCGGCCGCTGCTGACCGCGCTGGGCTTCGCCCACGAGGAACTGGACGGGGGCGCGCGATGATCGGTGCCGAGTTCACCCCGTGGCCGCCGGAGTTCGCCGAGCGCTACCGGGCCGCCGGGTACTGGCAGGGCCAGAACTTCCCGCAGTGGCTGGACGAGATCACCGCCAAGTACGGCGATCGGCTCGCGGTGTGCGACGAGCGCAACCGCTGGACCTACCGCGAACTGGACGAGCGGGCGAGGCGCACCGCACGGGGCCTGCACGCGCTGGGCATCGTCCCTGGCGACCGGGTCGTCGTGCAACTGCCCAACGTGGCCGAGTTCCTCCAGGTGATCTTCGCCCTGTTCCGGCTCGGCGCGCTGCCGGTGTTCGCCCTGCCCGCGCACCGCAGCCAGGAGATCGGCTACTTCTGCCGGTTCACCGAGGCCGCCGCCTACGTCATCGCCGAGCGGCACGCCGGGTTCGACTACCGCGCCCTCGCCGAGCAGGTGCGGGCGGACTGCCCGGCGCTGCGCCACGTCCTGGCGATCTCCGAGCTGGACGAGCTGCCCGAGGGTGGACCGCTGCCACAGGGGCCGGCCGCGGGCGAGGTGGCGTTCCTGCAACTGTCCGGGGGCAGCACGGGCGTGCCGAAGCTGATCCCGCGCACCGCCGACGACTACCTCTACAGTGTCCGGGACAGTGCTGCGATCTGTGGCCTGAACACCCGGACCAGCTACCTGGTGAGCCTGCCGGTGGCGCACAACTTCGCGATGAGCTCACCCGGGGTGCTGGGCGTGCTGCACGCGGGCGGTCGTGTGGTGATGTGCCCCGCGCCGAGCCCGGACACCGCCTTCCCGCTGATCGAGCGGGAACGGGTCACGATCACCGGGGTGGTGCCGCCGGTCGCACTGGCGTGGATGGCCAGCTCCGCCCGCGACCAGCATGATCTGTCCAGTTTGGACGTTCTGCAGGTGGGTGGGGCGAAGTTCGCGCGGGAGGCGGCCGTCCGGGTGCGCGAGGCACTGGGCTGCCGGGTGCAACAGGTGTTCGGCATGGCCGAGGGACTGGTCAACTACACCCGGGACGAGGACCCCGAGGAGGTCGTGCACGGCTCGCAGGGCCGGCCGATCTCGGTGGACGACGAGATCCGCGTGCTCGACCCGGCGGGCAACGAGGTGGCGCCCGGCGAGCCGGGGGAGCTGCTGACCCGCGGGCCCTACACGATCCGCGGCTACTACCGGGCCGAGGAGCACAACGCGCTGGCCTTCACCGAGGACGGCTTCTACCGCACCGGGGACGTGGTGCGGCGATTGGGATCGGGCCACCTGGTGGTGGAGGGCCGGGTCAAGGACCAGATCAACCGGGGCGGCGAGAAGGTCGCGCCCGAGGAGGTGGAGAACCATCTGCTGGCACACGAGTCCGTGCACGACGCGGCCGTGGTCGCGGTGCCCGACACCTACCTGGGCGAGCGCACCTGCGCGTTCGTCATCCCGTCCGGCCAGGACGCGCCGACGGCCGCACAGCTGCGGGCGTTCCTGCGCGAGCGCGGGCTGGCCGGGTACAAGATCCCGGACCGGATCGAGGTGGTCGAGTCCTTCCCGCACACCGGGGTGGGCAAGACCAGCCGCCGTGACCTGCGCCGCGTGCTCACCGAGCACCTCACCCGCTGACTGGAGGACCTGAGCACCATGGGACTGCCCCGCATCGACCCGTACCCGATGCCCACCGAGACCGAGCTACCGGCCAGCCGCGTGTCCTGGCGCTGCGAGCCCGACCGCGCGGTGCTGCTCATCCACGACATGCAGAACCACTTCCTCGCACCGTTCCAAGTGGACCAGTCGCCGGTGGTCGAGTTGCTGGCCAACATCGCCGAGCTGCGCGCCGCCGCGCACGCCGCGGGCATCCCGGTGGTCTACTCCGCGCAGCCCGGTGGGCAGACCCACGAGCAGCGCGGCCTGCAACTGGACATGTGGGGCGAGGGCATCGGTGCCGACCCCGCCGCCGCGGAGATCACCGAGGCGCTGACCCCCGCCGACGGGGACGTGCGCATGACCAAGTGGCGCTACAACGCGTTCCACCGCACCGAACTTGCCGAGCTGCTCGGCGGGCGGGACCAGTTGGTGATCACCGGTATCTACGCGCACATCGGCTGCCTGATGACCGCCGCCGACGCGTTCATGCGTGACGTGCGGACGTTCTTCGTGGCCGACGCGGTGGCCGACTTCTCCCGCGCCGACCACGAGATGGCCGTGCGCTACGCCGCGAACCGCTGTGGGGTGGTCACTTCCACGGCACGACTGATCGATCAGCTGAAGGGAACCGACAGTGAGTGAGGGCGCGGAGGAGCTGCGCAGGCAGCTCGCGGAACTGCTCGAGGTGGAGCCGCAGTCCATTGGGGACGATGACCCGCTGACCGACCACGGCCTGGACTCGATCCGGGTGATGGCGCTGATCGAGTCCTGGCACGAGCGCGGGCTCAGCCTGTCCTTCGCCCAGCTCGTGGAGGAGCCGACCGTGGCGGCCTGGGCCGCGGCGCTGGCGGCCGCCAAGCAGGGTTAGGGCCTCACGCCTGGGAGTCCCACCAGTTCAGCACTCGCGTCCCGAACAGGGTCAGCCACTTCGACGGCTCGCCCGCTGGCGCGTCGACCTCGAACCACACCCGTCCGGGGTGTGGCCGTGCCTGGAGCCAGGTGCCGTCGGGCTGCCTGGCGGCACGGATGAGCTCGATCGCGTCGGCCATGCGCGGGTCGGGAGGCGTGCCGTCGAGCAGTGCGGCCTGGCGGAAGTACTCGGCCGCGTTGAGCACGGTGTAGGACCAGCGGAACGGGTAGGCGAACTGGTCCACCCATGGTGCCACCGGCTCACCCGTCGACAGACGGCGGAAGAGCCCGCGCCGCAGTAGGTACTCTTCGCCGGAGCACCGAGCGGCGCGGGTCGCCTCCGTGCCCCCGGTCGCGAACTCGTGGGCGAGCAGTCCCTTGAGGGAGTTCAGCGTGGAGTGGAACGAGGATCGCGTCGAGCCCTCGACCCACTCGCAGTTCCAGCCACCGTCGGGTAGTCGGTGCTCCAGGAACCAGTCGACGATGCCGGTGATGTCGGCGCCGAGCCACTGGCCGTTGGCGACCGTCCAGGCGTTGATGCAGCAGTCGACCTCGCCACCCCAGTACGGCAGGTTCTCGTACTCCCAGCGGCTGTTCTCGGCGAGCAGCTCGGCCGTGCGGCGTTCGCGCAGGACCGTGGACCGCAAGCCCCACTCCCGCAACGAGTTGAGCGTCCAGGTCGTGGCCGTCCAGGGCTGCCCGGCACCTTCTGCCGCCTCAGGACCGTGGAAGTCGAAGTCCGCGGGGAAGAACGCGCCGCCCGCCCACTGGCCGTCCGGGTCCTGGAGCGCGAGCAGGCGCGCGCCGAACCCCTCGGTCGCGATCCTCGCCCGCGTCGCCTGCCACACCGCGGCCGGCTCGCCCAGGAGATCGCGCTCGACCTGCCAGCGCAGTGCCGGATCGGAGTCGAGGAGCCACGCGATCGGGGCACTGGACACCATGGTGCGACTCTAACCCGCAAACTGCCTGCGCCCGCCGCGTCGGCTGGGAAAATCGCTGTTCGGTTGCCGGAGCACAGTGATAGGCATCCGGAGTGGAGAAGACCCTGGAGTTCCCCGCTCTGCTGCGGCTGATCGACGATCGATCGACGGCCTTCCGGGCCGCGGTCGCCGCCGCGCCCAGCCTCGACGCGCAGGTGCCGACCTGCCCCGAGTGGACGCTGTTCGATCTGGTGCGGCACCTGGGGCAGGGGCGCCGCTCCTGGGCCGCCACCATCGCCGCCGGGCCCGCCGCCACGGCCAAGTCCGCACCGCAGGGCGACCCGGCCGCACCTCGGGAGCGCGCGGCCCTGGCGGCCTGGTTGGCCGCATCGACGCAGGAACTGCTGGACGCACTGCGGGAGGCCGGCCCGGATCGCGGTTGCTGGACGTGGTGGGGTGCCTCGCAGTCGCCGCGTACCTGCGGTGCCGTCGCCCGGCACCAGCTCCAGGAGATCGCGGTGCACACCTACGACGCCCAGCTCATCCTGGGCGCCCCGCGGCCGCTACCGGACGAAGTGGCACTCGACGGTGTCGAGGAGTTCCTGTTCACCTGCTGCGCGACGACGAGCGCCTGGCCGCACAAGCCCACTGCCTTCGACTTCCGCACCACCGAGGGCCAGTCCTGGCGCCTCACCGTCGACGGTGACGGCGCACGCTCCACCCGTCTCCCCGCGCCCGCCACCGCTGCCGACGAGGGCCCGGAAGCGGCCGGCGTCTCCGTCCGCGGCACGGCCAGCGACCTGGTCCTGTTCATGTACGACCGTATCCCGGCGGACTCCCTGCGGATCGACGGGGACGCGGGTCTGATCGACCTGCTCCGCGCCTGGGAGCCGGCGGAGTAGCACGACCAGTAACCCGGAAACTGCCTGCGCGAGCCGTTGTCACGGGTGCATGCGTGCCCCCTTGAGGACCTTGTCCACCGCGTTCTTGGGCCCGTGCACGGCGATGCCGACCAGGTCCAGCTGGTCCCGGCCGACCGCGCGCACGGCGGCGCGGTTGTCCGCGTCGTTGCCGGTGGCGAACAGGTCCGAGGTGAACACCGACAGCGCCATGCCGCGGGCGACGGCCTTGCCGTGAGCCGAGGTCAGCACCTCCTTGCCGCCCTCGAACACCAGCACCGGCTGGCCGAACATGGGCAGGTACGTGGTGTCGTCGGCGTCCACGTAGGGCTCGCCGACCAGGTCGGGGTTCAGCGCCGCGATGCCGCTGACCAGGAACGCGGTCACGTTGAGCCGCTGCCAGGTGAGCAGGTCCTCGCGCAGCAGTACGGCGATCTTGGTGGTGAAGTGCACGCGGTCGAGTCTGTCGACAGTGGCCGGTCACGGCTTGTACGTTCTTGACGTGGTGGGCAGGTCGGAGGTCACGGCGTGGCAGCCCGGGGTGCCGGGCATCCACGAGGTCTTCCACGCGCGGTTCACCGATCACGCCTACCCCGCGCACACCCACGACGCCTGGACCCTGCTGCTGATCGACTCCGGGGTGGTCAGCTACGAGATGGACCGGCACGAGCACGGAGCGCAGCGTTCCTTCGTCACGCTGCTGCCGCCGGACGTGCCGCACAACGGGCGTTCGGTGCTGCCGGAGGGCTTCCGCAAGCGGGTGCTGTACCTGGACCGGGCGGTGCTGGACGAGCGGTTGATCGGCGCCGCCGTGGACGTGCCCGCGCTGCACGACCCGGCCCTGCGGCTGCGGGTGCGGCAACTGCACGACGCGCTGGGCCCGCGCACCGAGGACCTGGAGGCGCAGAGCAGGTTCGCGCTGGTGACCGAGCGGCTCGACCAGCACCTGTGGCACGCCGTGCGCGCACCCCGCGCCGTGCGCGACCCCAGCCTGGCCCGGCGCCTGCGCGACCTGCTCGACGCGCGGGTCCCCGACGGGCTGTCCCTGGCGGAGGCGTCGGCCGAACTGGGCGCGCACCAGACGCACCTGGTGCGTGCCTTCAGCCGGGAGTACGGCATGCCCCCGCACCTGTACCTGACGGGACGTCGCGTGGACCTGGCCCGGCGGCACCTGCTCGCGGGCGAGTCCGCCGCGCAGGCCGCGGTGTTGGCCGGGTTCTACGACCAGTCCCACCTGACCCGGCACTTCCGGCGGACCCTGGGCACGACCCCGGCGCACTACGCGCGGGCCGCTCGCTGACGGTACCGTGGTGGCATCCCACCGGGAGTGAGGCCGTGGCCAGTTCCGCCTTCCAGCACTCAGCGTTCCTGTACGACGGAGCGGACCAGTTCTGCGACGGGGTGCTGTCCTTCGTGCGGTCCGGGCTGGGCGCCGACGAGGCCGTACTGGTCGCGGTCACCGAGGACAAGGCCGCCCCGCTGCGCGCGGAACTGGGCGCCGACGCCGAGCGGGTGTGCTTCGTGGACATGGCCGAGGTGGGCCGCAACCCGGCGCGCATCATCCCCGCCTGGCGCGACTGGGTGGGGGAGCATACGGGGGTGCGCGGGTTCCGCGGTGTGGGCGAGCCCGCCTGGCCCGGTCGCTCGGCCGAGGAACTGACCGAGTGCGCACACCACGAGTCCCTGCTCAACCTGGTCTTCGACGGGCTGGCGTCCTGGCAGCTGATGTGCCCCTACGACGTGTCGGGGCTGGACCCCGAGGTGATCGACACGGCGCTGGCGAACCACCCGTACCTGGCCGCGGAGGTCAACACCGGCTACCGGGAGCCCGAGCCGCTCGCCCTGTTGGCGCAGTCCCTGCCGGAGCCGACCGGTCCCGTGGAGCAGTACCGGTTCGATGCGGGGCGGCTGGCCGGGGCGCGGCAGGTGGTCGTGCGGCTGGCGACCGAGGCCGGGGCCCGCCAGGAGCTGGCCGAGGACCTGGCGCTCGCGGTGCACGAGGCGGCGATGAACAGCGTGGACCACGGCGGGGGCCAGGGCGTGCTGCGGATCTGGCAGGACGGCGGGCAGCTCGTCTGCGAGGTGCGGGACAGCGGATGGCTCACCGACCCGCTGGTCGGCCGCGCGCGCCCCACGCTGGGGCAGGCGCGCGGCCGCGGCATGTGGATGATCCACCAGCTGTGCGACCTGGTACAGCTGCGTTCCTCGGAGCGGGACGGCACCCTGGTCCGGCTACGCGTGACGACCGATGTGCAGCCGCATCCCTAGCCCGCCGACCGCGAGCAGCACCAGCCCGGCCAGCAGCACCAGCAGCGCGCCGTTGACCGTGCCACCGGTCCAGTCCCACACCGCCTCCGGCACCGCGACGGTCACGCTCACCACGCCCGCGCCGAGCAGAACCGGTGTGCGGTCGACGAAGTAGAGCACGAAGCAGATCATGGCGAGCAGCAGCGTGCCGCCGTAGACGATCCACACGTCGCGCAGCTCGCCCATGGGGAACTGGGTGCCGATCAGGGTGATCGCCGCCCCCACACCGAGCCCCACCGAGCGGTGCTCGATGGTGTGGCCCAGGGCCAGTGCGGACCACGCGATGCCCACCAGCACGAGGATGAGCCCGGCGCGCGGCAGGTTGTAGCCCCACAGGTCGACCAGGCCCAGCGCGGCGGTGAAACTGGCCACGGCGGCCACCAGCAGCGAGGGGATCGCCGGGGCCAGCACGTACCCGAGGACGGCCAGCACCAGCGCGACCCCGCCGCCGACCAGCGCCGGCTGGTGGTTCTCCGCGGCGATCATGCCGGTGAACCCACCCGTCACGGCGGCCAGCGCCAGCAGCACCGACCCGGCGCGGGCACGCACCGGGTTCACCCGGCCCCGCAGCACCCCGCTGGCCAGCGCGGCGACCGCCAGCACCACCGTGACCCCGGCGAGCAGGCCCACGCGGCCCGCGTGGGTGAACCCGCTCCAGGACAGGCTGATCACCAGCGAGGCCCCCGCCAGCAGCAGTGCGGCGCCCACGTAGCCCAGCACCTCGGCGAGCCGTGCGCGGGCAGGGCCCCGGTCTGTCTCCAGCGCGCCGAGCACGGCCTCGGCCTGTCCGTTGGAGATCGTTCCCTCGGTCACCAGCGCCTTGAGCGCTGCCTGCTGCTCCGCGGCGAGCTTCACCATTGTTTGGGCATACCCGGTGTGGGGGACGCCCAAACTGGGCTCACACGATGGACTCGCCCGCGTACCTCGCGAGCCGTCCGGGCAGTTCGGCGCCGCTGAACCGCGGCGGGTGCAGTTCGCCCGGATAGCTGCCCGCAACGACTTCGTCCACGAAGGCCCGCACCTGGGACGGCTCGGGCAGCAGGTCCCCGCTGAGGTAGGACAGCACCACGGGTGGATCGCCCGGATCGGTCTCCACGCCCACCGACCAGCCGTGGTGCTCGTCCCAGACCAGCATCAGGTCGCGGTCGGGGAAGTTGCCGCTGCGCACGGCCAGCGCGAGGTAGGCGCTGGCGTACTCCGCGATCTCGAAGCTGACAGCGTGTCTTGGCACGGTGAGTGCGTGCGCCACAGCCGCGACGTATGCACCAAGCCCCTGCGCTGCCTGACTGTCCGGGTCGAGGTTCATGACCGGCGGTTACCCACTTGGTCTTGGTTCAACCTGTCGAGTGAGTCACCCGTGCGGTGACAGCCAGGCCGGTACCCGGGCACCGCCGCGTTCGCAGTCGTCGAGCAGGCTGGCCGCCCACAGCAGCAGGTGCAGCAGCGCGGTGACCGTCTCCTGCGGCTCGTCCCTGGCGAACAGCAGGTCCAACTGGATGGCCGCCGACTCGTGGTCCTCGTTGAGCTCCGCCAGCAGCGAGCGGTAGGTCGCCCGCAGCGGCGGCTCTACCTCGTCCACCGGGATCGGGGCCCCCTCCAGGTCGCCGAGGTGCATCTGTAGCTCGCCGCCCGCCCCCGCGTGCTCCGAGAGCGCCCGCAGCATCTGTGCCGAGGCGCTGACCAGCTCGTTCGCCGCGTCCCGCAGGTTGTCCAGACCGGTGTCCTCCTCGGTCTGGTACAGGTTCTCCAGCGCCATGATCGCGCCCTGCGGGTCCTCCGCGCGCAGTAGGCAGACCGCGTCCCGCAGGTGCGACCTGGTCCAGTCCTCGGTCACGATCCCTCCCCGGTGGCTCCGTGCATCCTCCCGACTACCCCGAACGCCCGACCCCCAACCCTCACGCTCACCCCACCCCGCGAGTCCCGCTCTCCCGCGTGCGAGTCCCGCTCTCCCGCACCCGCCAGGCCACCCCGGAACGTCCGACACACCGTCCCGAAAACACCGACACGCGCTGGCCTCCGGGACTCGCGAGCGGCTCAGCGGGACTCGCGCTCCGCAGAGCGGGACTCGCGGGGTTAGGGCAGGACCTGGACTGTTTGGTCCTTGGCCAGGGTGTCGAAGAAGCGCTGGGCGTCCTCGGCGCGGAGGTGGACGCAGCCGTGTGAGGCCTGTTCGAGGCTGCCCTCGTGGAACGCGATGCCGCCGGGTGCGAAGAACACGGAGTTGGGCATGGGCGCGTCGTACTCGCTGCTGTACTGGTCCTTGTTCTTCCACGCGACCGCGAACGTGCCGGTCGGGGTCGGTGTGTCGGGGGCACCGGGCATGATGGGCACGGGGCCGTACACCACCGCCCCGTCGCGCAGCAGCCACGCCTGCCTGGTGGACAACCGCACGCACGCCCCGGTGACGACAGCGGTGCACGGCGCCACCGGGACGGCCTGGGTGGTCGGCGCGGGGGTGCTGGTGGTCGTCAGGGGTGTGACGGTTTCGGCGACACGCACCGGCGGTGCGACCGTCGTCGAGCAGCCCGTCAGCAGCACGCAGGCGGCCAGCACTTCCAGTCTGATCCTCATGCCGGTCCCGACGGGCCGGTCGCCGGAAAAGTTGTGGTCCGGGGCCGACAACCTTTCCCGCTGCCCGGTCGTCTGACCCCGGGTGAGGAGCGACGCCGAGTTCGCCGAGTTCGTGGGCAGCAGCGCGCCACGGCTGCTGCACACCGCGTACCTGCTCAGCGGGGACCGGCACCAGGCCGAGGACGATGTGCAGACGGCGCTGGCGCGGACCTACGCCGCCTGGTCGGGGATCCGCAACAGGGACCCGCACGCCTACACCCGCAAGGTGCTGGTCAACCTCGTGATCGATCGCTGGCGGCGTCCCCTGCGCGAGGACCCGTACGAACAGGTGCCCGAACGGCCTGTGCCGGAGGACTTCACCCGCGGGCTGGACCACCAGGGCGAACTGGCCCGCCTGCTGGACCAACTCACCCCGCGTGAGCGGGCGATCGTCGTGCTGCGCCACTACCACGACCTGCCGGAGGCCGAGGTGGCCGCCGAGCTGAACATCTCGCTGGGCACCGTGAAGAGCACGAACTCCCGGGCGCTGGCGAAGCTGCGCGTGTCCACCGGGCAGCCCGTACCGGCCAGCGGGGGTGCCCGGTGAACGACCTGGAGTCGCTGCGTGGGGCCCTGCGCACGCCGCCGCCTGACGGGTTCGCGCCGGTGGACGTGCAGCGGGTGATGGCCCTCGGCGGCCGGATGCGAACCCGGCGGCGTGCGCTGCGGGCCTCGGCCGTGCTCGGGGTGACGGCGGCCGTGCTGATCTCCGTCAGCACGATCAGCCAGCAGCAGTCGACCCCGCCCGCCGCCCCGGTGCTGCTCAGCCAGAGCCACCCCGCCGACCCGGGCTCCACCACGGTCAGCGACGTGGTCGAGACGGGTCTGCGCGACGACCGGGGGCAGGTGCTGCTGTACTTCGTGTCCGGGGACTACCGGGTGAAGAATTCGATCAACGCCGCGCAGCGCTACAGCGGGTACGGACTGACCCTCGCGCACCGGGACGGGCAGGGCCGGATCACCGCGGACACCACCAGTAACGCCAGCTTCACCGAGGGCGTGTTCGACCTGTGCCAGAACGAGGAGCGGGGACTGGCCACCTACGGGATCTACACCGGCCCCGCGGCCAGGATCGTCGCGAAGCTGGACGAGGGTGAGGTCACCGCGCACACCACCACCTGGTCGACCGATCGCACCGTGGTGCTCTACTGGTTCGACCCGGACACCGCGCCGAAGTTCGCCAGGTCGGGGACCCTCACCCTGTCCGCCCTCGACGCGGAGGGCCGCCCGCTGGCGAAATGAGCCCCGCAGGCCCGCGGGGCGCTCCCCGCGGGCCGCTGCCTCAGGCGGCGTTGAACTCGTCGGGGTTCGGGCCGGTGCGGTGCCCCTTGTCCAAGGTGGACAGTGCGGTGAGGTCCTGCTCGGTCAGCGAGAAGTCGGCGACGGCGAAGTTCTCGCGGATGCGCGAGGGCGTGACCGACTTGGGGATGACCACGTTGCCCAGTTGCAGGTGCCAGCGCAGGATGACCTGCGCCGGGGTGCGGCCCAGGCGCTGCGCGATCGCGGCGATGGTCGGGTCGGCGAGCAGTTCGCCGCCCTGGGCCAGCGGGCTCCACGCCTCGGTGGCGATGCCGTGCTCGGCGTGGAAGGCACGCAGCTCGGCCTGTTGCAGCAGCGGGTGCAGCTCGATCTGGTTGAGCACCGGCACGACCGAGCCCTCCTCGAGCACGCGCCGCAGGTGGGCGGGCTGGAAGTTGGACACGCCGATGGCGCGCACGCGGCCGTCCGCGTACAGCTTCTCGAAGGCACGCCAGGTGTCCAGGTACAGCTCGCGGGCCGGGGTGGGCCAGTGGATCAGGTACAGGTCGAGCTGTTCGAGGCCGAGCTTGGCCATGCTCTCGTCGAAGGCGCGCAGGGTGGAGTCGTAGCCCTGGGCGCTGTTCCACAGCTTGGTGGTGATGAACAGATCCTCGCGGGCCAGGCCGCTGCGAGCGATGGCGGCGCCGACCCCGGCCTCGTTGCCGTAGATGGCGGCCGTGTCGATGCTGCGGTACCCGGCCTCCAGTGCCGCGCCGACCGCGGCGGTGGTCTCCTCGTCGGGCACCTGGAACACCCCGAAGCCCAGTTGCGGCATCTCGACGCCGTTGGTGAGCTTGACGGTGGGGATCTCGGACATGCTGGGCATTCCTCCGTGCGTGAGCAATAGTTGCAAGCGCTGTTTGTTGCAGACGCCTGTAATCCTACTCCGGTCTGGCGCCCACGCAAATCGAGCGTTCCGTGCTTGCGGGTGAACTCGGCGTGGCCATAATCTGTTACCGCGAGTTACATATAAATCGGCCGGTCCGACCCGGAAGGACACCGACCATGAACCTGCCCGCTCCTGTGGCCCAGTTCCTCGGCAGCACCAAGCGGGAGACCGCCTCGCTGCTTGGCCGGTGGCAGTCCGAGGCCACCGAGCACCTCGCCCAGCTCGCGGGGCGTTCCGCCGGGCTGACCGACGAGGCCAGTGACCGGTTCGCGCACCTGGCCGACAGCGCCAGCGACAGCGCGGCGCACCTCGCCCGCAACGCCGCCGACGCCGCGGGCAGCTACGCCCGCGAGGCCTGTGACCGGGCCTCGGCGGCCGTCGCCCGGTGGAGCGACGGCCTCGGGGACCGGATCGTGCGCCTGGGTGAGCGGATCAGCGAGCCGACCCCCCGTCGCCGTCGTGGTCGCCGTCGCTGAGCAGCCGACCGTTTCCCCTTGGCGCGCAGGCCCTCGCGGATAGGATCATGGCGCACTCGCCGGTGGCGGGGCAGAGCCAGGGAGAGGGTCATGCTCGAGGCTTTCGCCGACCTGTCCACGCCGTTGGTGGCCGACGCGTGCCTGCGCACCGGGGTGCCGCTGCGCGTCGCGCCCGCCGGTATCGCGGCGGTCGTGCCCGGTCACCGGGTCGCGGGCCGCGTGCTGCCCGCGCGGCACTACGGCAGCGTGGACGTGTTCCTGGAGGCCTACGGCCAGGCCGAACCGGGTGACGTGCTGGTGGTCGACAACGGCGGGCGCACCGACGAGGCCTGCGTCGGCGACCTGGCCGCGTTGGAGGCCCAGTCGGCGGGGGTCGCCGGGCTGGTGGTGTGGGGCCTGCACCGCGACAGCCCGGAGCTGGTCGAGATCGGGCTGCCGGTGTTCAGCTACGGCAGTTACCCGCCCGGCCCGGTGCGGCTGGACGAGCGGGAGCCCGAGGCGCTGACCACCGCCCGGTTCGGGCCGCACGAGGTCAGCGCCGCGGACGCCGTGTTCGGTGACCAGGACGGGGTGCTGTTCCTCGCCCTCGACCAGGTCGAGCAGGTGCTGGCCGCCGCGCGGCGGATCTGGCTGACCGAGCGCGAGCAGGCACAGCAGATCCAGGCGGGCCGGACCCTGCGCGAGCAGACGTCCTTCGCCGAGTTCCTGGCCCGCCGGGCCACTGACCCGGCCTACACCTTCCGGCAGCACCTGCGGCGGATCAACGGGGCGATCGAGGAGTAGCCGCTCAGGCCAGGGCGGAGTAGTGCGAGGCGTCGCCGATCCGGGTGGTGCTCCTGGTGCCGTCCACGCTCACCGGCACGTCACCGGCCAGCGTGATCCGGTGCAGCCGACGGGGGTTGTCCTCGTAGTCGGCGATCGCGTAGTGCTGGGTCGCGCGGTTGTCCCAGATCGCGACGTCTCCCTCGCGCCAGTGCCAGCGCACGGTGTTCTCCAACTGGGTCACCCGCTGTTGCAGCAACTGGAAGAGCGCCTGCGACTCGCCGCTGGTCAGCCCGACGAGCCGTTTCACGAAGTGCCCCAACAACAGTGCCCGCTCACCGGTCTCCGGGTGCACGCGGACCACCGGGTGCTCGGTCTCGTACACAGTGGACTCGAACGTGTCCCGGTAGGACTGGAACTTCACGTCCACACCGCCGATCCGCGCCTCGTCCACGCTCGCGGCGTAGTCGTAGGCGTTGCTGTGCACCGCCCACAACCGGTCCACCAGCGCCTTCAGCGGCTCGGGCAGTTTGTCGTACGCGGCAACGGTGTTCGCCCAGGTGGTGTCCCCGCCGTAGGGTGGCAGCCGCACCGCGCGCAGCACGCTGATCGCCGGGACCCGGTCCACGAAGGTGACGTCGGTGTGCCAGCTGTTGGCCTTGGAGTAGTCCGAGTCGATCGGCAGCACGGCGGCGTTGCCCTGTCCCGGCACCGTGGGGTGGGCCAGGGTCGGCGTGCCCAGTAGGGAGGCGAAGGCGAGTTGTCCCGTGTCGTCGAGGTGCTGCTGGCCCCGGAAGAAGATCACCTTGTGCGTCAGCAGCGCGGCCCGGATCCGGGCAACGGTGGCCGCGTCCAGGTCCCCGCCCAGCCGCACGCCGTCGATCCGTGCGCCGGTGTGCTCGCCCAGCCGTACCACCCTGGCCGCTACCTCTGCCTGCACGGTCACGTCCGCCTCCTCGTCCCTGCTCCGCCACCACTCCCGAAACTAGGGACGCCCCGGCTGGCGCGGCAAGAAATCAGAACTCCGTGTAAACACTTCCGAACAAGCTGTCCCACATCATGGATGCAGCGCGTCGAGGTAGCGCGACACCGGGCCCAGGGTGACCAGTCCGCTGCCCGCCCCGGCCAGCTCTCCGGCCGCTGGCAGCAGTCGCGCGTGCGCCTGCCGCATCAGCGGTCGGTCCCGCAGTTCGATCGCGGCCACCGCCAGCAGGCAGGTGCGGGCCTCGTAGAGCAGGTCGCGGGGTGACTCCGGCACGGCCCGTGCCGCGGCCAGCGCCCCGTCGCGGTCCCCGGCCGCCAGCAGCCCGAGCGGACGGACCCAGTCCAGGTGCGGGCCCCAGTCGGCCTTCAGGTCCACTTCGGACAGTCGCCCGTGCTGGATGTTCAGGCACAGCAGGGCGAAGGGCAGGGCTCCCCGCTCCAGGCCCCACATCCCGGTGCCGCCGAGCCGGGCGGCGGCAGCGCGGTAGGCGGCCCGCGCGGCCTGGGCGGGCCCGGTCGCGGCCAGCCGGAGCGCCGCGTACCACTCGGTGAACACGCCCACCAGCGGCAGTTCGTGGCGCGCGGCGAGCCGGTCGGCGGCAGCGGCGTGCTCGTCGGCCGTGCCGAACTCGGCCAGCGCCGAGTGCGCCTGGACCAGGACGAGGTGGCCGAGCACCTCGAAGGTGACCAGCTCGTGCTCGGCGGCCAGTTCGACCAGTTCCCGGCCGATCGCCGCCCGCTGCGGAGCGAGGCCCGCGCGGTCGAAGGTGTGCATGAACCGGCCGTTCAACGCGAACGCGAGCAGGACGGGATCGGCCAGCCCCCGTGCGAGCGACTCGGCCTCCCGCGCTGCCTCGGCCCCGCGTGCCGAGCGGGTGCCGCGCAGTTCCATGGCGATCGTGCTCAGCAGGCGGGCCCGTTCGGCGGGCAGGTGTTCGGGCAGTGCGGTGAGCGTGCGCTCGGTCACCGCGACGACCCGGTCGGACAGCGCGGGATCGTCGTTCGCGGTCCAGATGCCCGGCACGTCGAAGGCCCCGATCACGCGGGCGGTCAGTTCGGGGTCGCCGAGGTCCCCGGCCACGGTGATCGCTTCGGCCCGGTGCCGCCGCGCGCCCGCCAGGTCGCCGGTCACGGCGAGCGCACGTACCTGGCCCATCACCAGTTCCAGCCTGGTCCGCGGGTCGGCGGCGGGGGAGCGGTCGTGCGCGGTGATCGCCGCCTGCCACAGCCGCGCGGCCTCGTGCGGCGCGAACCGGCGCTCCGCCAGCCCGGCGGCCAACGCCGCGTAGTGGGCCGCGCGCGGGCTCCCGGCCAGCAGGAAGTGGTGGGCCAGGACCTCGACCTCGCCGGGGCGCACCTGCTCCAGGGCTTCCGCGACCACGGCGTGCCAGCGGGCCCGTCGCGCCTGTGACACGTCCTCGTACAGGGTGTCCCGCACCAGGGCGTGCGCGAACCGGGCCTGCTCGGGCCCGGACTCGACCAGGAATCCCATGAGCAGTGCGGAGTCCAGCGCGTCCAACACCAGCTCCTCCGCTCCGGCCAACGGGATCAGCAGGTCCAGGTGCACGTCCCTGCCGATCACCGCCGCCTGGCTGAGCACCGTGCGGGCGGCCCGCGGCAGGGCGGTGAGCCGGTGCCGGATCACGTCCCGGACGCCGGTCGGCACGGCGGACAGCGCGGCTTCGCCCTCGGCGTCGAACAGCCTTGCCAGTTCGCGGGCGAAGAAGGGGTTGCCGCCACTGCGTTCGTGGATGACCCGCACCGTGGCCTCGTCCGCCTCGCGCTCGGCGGCGGCCCGCACCAGTCCGCCGACCGCTGTCTCGGTCAGGCCGCCGAGGTAGATCCGGACCGGCTCCAGGCGAGCGGCACGGCCGAGCAGGGCCGTGAGGCCAGGGGTGATCTCATCGGCCCGGAAGGTCCCCACGACCAGCACCGGCCGCGCCAGGGGCTCGGCGACCAGCGCGGCCAGCAGTGCCAGGGTCTGTTCATCTGCCCGGTGCAGGTCGTCCAGCACCACCAGCAGCGGTCCGCTTCCAGCCGCTTTGTCTACATAGGACACAACGGATCGGTTTACGTGGAACCTTGCTGTGGCAGGGTCCTCTGTGCTGTCCGACGGCACAGTTGTTGCTGGCGCAGGTGTGTGGACCGCAGTGGCGATGGCGTCGAGGACCTGCGTCCATGGCCAGGCCGCGGGCACGCCCTCGTGCTCGGGATTGCGCCCCCAGGCGATGATCCAGCCCTGCGCCGCGAGGGTCGCGGTCAGCGTCTCGGCAAGTGTTGTCTTGCCCGCACCGGCTTCACCGGAAACCAGGGCCAGTCCGAGCTTCGGCGTGTCCCGTGTGGACACTGCCAGTGCGGTCAACCGGGCGAGGTCTCGCTCGCGGCCCACGAGGCTCGGCGGGGTTGGCCCCTGCTGGACCGGCGTGTCGAGCCGGGGTGACTGGGCGAGGATGTCGGCCTCCAGTTGCCGCAGCCGCGGGCCGGGGTCCACACCCAGTTCGGTGACGAGCGCGGACTTGGCCGTGTGCAGGGCTTCCAGGGCGTCGCGTTGGCGGCCCGCCCGGTACAGGGCCAGTGCCAGCAGGTGCCAGGCGTGCTCGCGCCACGGGTGGTCGGCGACGTGTGCCCGCAGGTCGGCGGCCACGGCGTCGGCCCGCCCCAACGCGAGCGCGGCCTGTGCACGGCGTTCCACCGCGAGCAGCCGCAACTCCTCCAGGCGGTCCACCTCCGCCCGCGCCCAGTGCTCCTCGGCGAACTCCGCGTAGGCGGGCCCGCGCCACCAGGTGAGCGCACTGTCCAACCTGGACAGTGCGGTCCCGGCGCGGCCAGCGGCGAGCAGGTCGGCGGACTCGGTCAGCGCGGACTCGAACCGCCACGCGTCGACCGAGTCGTCGGCGGCGCGCACCGCGTAACCGGCACCCTCGGTCACCAGCACGGTGGCGGGTGTCCTCGGTGGACGGTCGGGCTCGATGGCCTGGCGCAGTGCGGCGACGAAGGTCTGGACCGCGCCGACCGCGCCCTGCGGCGGGTCCGGCCACAGGTCCTCGACCAGCAGCCGCACCGGCACCACCCGGCGCCTGGCGATCAGCAGGCGGGCCAGCACCGCCCGGTGCCGCGGGCCCTTGAGTCCGATCGGGCCCCGCCCGTCCTGGGCCACCAGCGGCCCCAGCACGCCGAAGCTCACCACCGGCCCGTCCACCTCACGGCACCGACCTTAGCCGCCCGCCCGGCCGACGCCATGAAAGTGCCCTTTGAGACGTCCAGTGTCGCGAACGGCACCTTCATGACGTCGCCGAGAGGAGCCGCGAAGGTGGCGTGGTGAGCCGGTGCTGATTGGTTGCTGATCGGGGCCGGGCACGCTGCCGGGCAGCAAGCGGAGTTCAGCAGAGAGGCCTGACCGTGACCCCGAGGATCGCCGGATTCGACTACCAGCGCGTGCCCGTCGCCGAGGACGTGGCGCTGACCGCGGCCGTGGGCGGCTCGGGCAGCCCCGTCGTGCTGCTGCACGGCTTCCCGCAGACCCACCTGATGTGGCGGCACGTGGCCGCCGACCTGGCCGCCGACCACACCGTGATCGTGCCCGACCTGCGCGGCTACGGGGACAGTGACAAGCCCGCCGACCGGGACGGGCAGACCTACGCCAAGCGCAGGATGGCCGCCGACGTGGTGGCGCTGGCGCGGGCCTTCGGTCACGAGCGGTTCGCGCTGGCCGGGCACGACCGCGGCGCCCTGGTCGCCCTCCGGGCCGGGCTGGACCACCCGGCGCACGTCACCCACCTGGCCTGCCTGGACGTGCTGCCGACCCTGGACACCTGGCAGGTGATGCACGGCACCTCGGCCGCGGTCGGCTTCCACCTGTACCTGATGGCCCAGCCGCCGGGCCTGGCCGAGCTGATGATCGCCAACAGCGCGGACGCGTTCTTCGGCCACTTCCTGGACAGCTGGACCAGGGACCCGAACGCCATTCCCGCCGAGGTCCGCGCGGCCTACCTGGCGGCCTCGGCGCGGGCGGTCACCTCGATCGTCGCCGACTACCGGGCCACCGCCACCGTCGACCTCGAGCACGACACCGCGGACAAGGAGGCCGGGAACCGGCTGCGCATGCCGGTGACCGTGTTGCAACAGGACTGGGGCGCAGCCCTGGGCTTCGACGCCAGGGCCCGGTGGCAGGCGTGGGCCCCCGACCTGGACCACCGCACGGTGTCCTGCGGTCACTTCATGGCTGAGGAGGCGCCCGCCGAGGTGGTCGGGGCGCTGCGCGAGCTGTTCCAGCGAATTGCGTTTGAGTAAGGTGATACCTTACAAAGTTGCATTTGACGTCATGTCGCGCCGCTCCTAGCGTGGGAATCACCGAAAACCCCTTTGGAAGAACGGGAAATCCCATGTCTGTGGACTCCACACTGCTGCCCGAGGTCCGCGCCGTGGTGCAGGCGGCTGGTGCGCGGTTGCGTGAGCGCTTCACCCCCGGCTCGCGCCCCGGCGACCTGGACGCGGTGCTCGCCGCGCTCCAGGCCAACGACGAGGCCTCACTCCAGGTGCTGCGCAAGGGATTGCTCGCCGCACGGCCCGGTGCGCGGTGGGCCGAGGACGAACTGGCCGGTGGGCCGCTGCCCGCGGGCGAGTGGTGGGTCACCGACCCGGTGGAGGGCAACATCAACCACGTGCACGGCATGACGGACTGGTCGGTCACCGCGACCCTGGTGCGGGACAACGAGCCGGTGCTCACCGTGGTGCACCTGCCGCTGGCCGGGGACACCTACACGGCGGTCCGCGGCGGCGGGGCCTTCCGCAACGGCACGAGGCTGAGCACCTCGGCGAAGACCGGGCTGGAGGCGGCGTTCGTGGGCACCGGTCAGGCCAAGCCGGGGGAGGGCGCGGAGACCTTCCGGCGCATCGGCCAGTCGGTGACCGCGATGCTCGACGCCGCGCTGGTCGGCAAGATGTCGGTACCGGCCACGCTGCTGCTGATCCAGGTGGCCGCCGGGCGCATGGACCTGTTCTGGCAGTACAGCGACGTGCGCTCCGGGCTGATGGCGGGCGCGCTGCTGGTGGCCGAGGCCGGGGGAGTGGTCACCGACACCCGGGGCGAGCCCTGGACCCCGGCCAGCCGGGACTTCCTCGCCGCCGCACCGGGTGTGCACCCCGCCGCCGTCGACGTCCTGTCCACGATCGCCTGAGGGGGCCAGCAATGAACACCACCGCCATCCTGGGATCGGGTCGGGTCGCAGCCGTGCTGGCCGACAAGCTCGCGGAGGCCGGGCGCACCGTGCTTGTCGGGACCCGCAACCCCGCCGAGGCCCCGGCCAACTGGACCGGTCGACCCGTGGAGTTCGCCGAACCCGAACAGGCGGTCCGGCGCGCAGCGGTCGTCATCAACGCCACACCGGGTGACAGTTCGGTGCGGCGACTGGAGGCACTGCGCGATGCCTTGCGGGACAAGGTACTCGTGGACGTCTCCAATGCCACCCTGCGCGGACCGGATGGCATGCCCGCCGGGTTGGTCTACCCCGGCAGCAGCCTGGCCGAGCACCTCCAGCAAGCCCTGCCCGGCACGCACGTGGTCAAGGCGCTCAACACGATGTTCTTCACCGTCATGGCCAACCCCCGAGCCCTGAGCTCCCCGCCAACGGCCTTCGTCTCCGGCAACGACCCCGCCGCCAAGGCCGTCGTGCGCGGCCTGCTGGCCGACCTCGGCTGGCCGCCAGCCTGGATCGAGGACCTCGGCGACATCACGACCGCTCGCGGCACGGAGGCGCTGGTGCTGCTGGTGCCCTCGATCCTGCGCAACCGCGGCCGCAAGCCCTTCGCTCTGTCCATCGTGGACGGTGGTCGGTGAGTCGGGTCCTGGTCGCGGGCGGCGGCATTGTCGGGCTGACCACCGCCCTTGCCCTGCGCCACAACGGTTTCGACGTCACGGTTGCCGAGCGGGCCGAGGAGATCCGGGCCACGGGCACCTCGCTGGGGCTGTGGGCCAACGCGCTCGCGGTCTTCGAGCACCTCGGTGTCGCCGACCAGATCGCAGTGATCGGGCGGCCCGGTTCGATGCGCTTCCACGACGCGGCCGGGCGGCTCATCGACACGCCGGGGTTCGCCGTCGAGGACCACACCTACCTGCTGGTCGACCGGCCGCGCCTCAACGCGGTGTTGGCCAGTGCCTTGGGACGCAACACGATCCGGCTCGGTACGCGTGTCGCGCGCTACCAGGAGACCGCCGACGGGGTCACCGTGCACTTCGCCGACGGGGCCAGCGAGGCCTTCGACCTGCTCGTCGGCGCGGACGGCCTGCACTCGGCGGTGCGCGCGCACCTGGTCCCGGAGGCGGGCGCCCAACCGCATCCAGGCCACCACGTGTGGCGGGCCGTGCTGCCTCCCGGCGCCGTGTGGGTCGGGGACGGCGTGATGACCGTCGGGCGCCACGGATGCCGTGGCGGCTACGCCCGCACCCACGACGGCGGCGTGTACTGGCTGGTGTCCCAGTTCGGCTCGCCCGCGCCCACCGGCACGCCCAAAGCCGAAGCGCTGCACCGCGCGCGGCAGGTCAACGACGGGTTGCTGCACCTGATCGAGGCCACTGCGCAGGAACAGGTCCTGCACAATCCGATCATGGTCGTGCCGCCGCTGTCCCGCTGGACCTCGCGGCGCGTCGCCCTGGCCGGGGACGCCGCCCACGCGATGTCCCCGCACGTCACCGCGGGCGCCTCGCTGGGGGTCGAGGACGCCGCCGCACTCGCCCGCCACCTGGCGGCGCGGGCGGTGCCGGAAGCCCTTGCGGCGTACGAGTTGGAGCGGATCCCGCGCTACGAACGGGTCCGGGCGCTGTCCGAGGCGGTGGCGGCGTACCGCACCCCGCAGGAGTTCGCCCGGCGCTACGCGACCTTCAGCCACTGGATGCTCAACGCGGTGTGAATGCACCCTTCCGGCTTAACGGGTATGGGAAAAGCACTGAGAGGATCACGAGCAGGCTTGTGCGTGTCATCGACCTTGGGGGAACCTGACATGAGACTGCCGCTCGTCGCCCTGCTGACCGCCGCCGCGGTGCTCGTCCCGGCGCCGAACGCCTCGGCCGCCGCCTGCACGTGGCGGCCGACCGCCCTGCCGGTGCCCACGGATGTGTCCGGCTCCACGGTGTACGCCACGGACGGCCACGGCATTTACGCCGGTGTGGCCGAACGAGGTGAGTACCACTTCGTGCTGTGGAAGAACGGCAAGCTGACCGACTTCGGCAACCTGGTCGGGCACACCTCCAGCATGCACTCGGTGGACGGGGTGAACAGCGCGGGCACACTCGTCGGCTCCGAGGGCGTGCGCGGCCACTACCCGGTGCCGCAGGCGTTGCGGTCCACGGGTGACAAGGTCGAGCTGCTGCCGGGCAAGGGGATCAGCAGGGCCTACGCCATCAACGAGCACGGGGACATCGTGGGCTTCGGCTCGGTCCCGGACTCCTCCGGGCAGAACCGGCTGCTGCCGGTGCGCTGGCCCGCGGACCGGCCGGGCACCATGGAGGTGCTGCCCGGTCTGCCCGCCGACTGGCTCAACGCCGCGGCGGTGGACATGGACGCGGACGGCACCGTGCTGCTCAGCCGCAACCTCGGTGACGACAGGCCGGGTTTCCTGTGGCGCAACGGAGTGGTCACCGCGCTGCCGAGGCCCGCGGGGGCGACCAGTCTGAGCGTGCAGGCCATCGCGGGCGGCCGGGTGGTCGGCAGCGCCACGATCTCGGGAACGCAGCACGGCGTGCTGTGGGACCGTGACGGCACGATCACCCTGCTGCCCAGGGCGAACGGCGCCAGGGACATCACCAGCTCCGGCCTGATCATCGGCGAGGACACCGCCCAGCGCTCGGCCGTGTGGCGGCTGGGGACCTTCGACAGCGAACTGGGTGCCGACGCCGAGCTGTGGACCGCGGGGGAGGACGGCACCATCGCGGGCAGGCGCAATGGCCAGGCCACGTACTGGCGCTGTGGCTGAGCCCGCTATCGGTGCACGCCCGGCGTGTGCCCGAAGGCGCGGCGGAACACCTCGATGAACGCGCTGGCCGAGGACCACCCGCAGGCGTGCGCCACGGCGGTCACCGGGGTGCCCCCGGCCAGCAGGACCAGGGCGCGATAGAGGCGTACCTGGGTGCGCCACTGCGGGAAGGTCATGCCGAGCTCGGCCTTGCAGAGCCGGGCCAGGGTCCGGTTACTGGCGCCGACCTGCCTGCCCAGTGCGGCCAGGGTCCGAGGGTCGGCCGGGTCCGCGCGCAGCACCGCGCACACCGCCCGCAGCCGGGGATCGGTGGGCGTGGGCAGGTGCAGCGGCTGCTGGGGCGCGGCGCGCAACTGGTCGAGCAGGACCGCGCGCAGGCGTCCGCGCTCGGGGCTCTCCTCGTGCGGGGCGCGGGTGTAGGCCAGGATCAGCTCGCGCAGCAGCGGCCCCGCCGACAGGACCGTGGGCCGGTCCAGGCCGAGCGGGTTCTCGGTCGCGGGCAGGCCGATCAGGTGCAGCTCCAGCTCACCGTGTGCCTGGTGGGCGTGCACGGTCCCGGCCGGGACCCAGATCGCCCTGGTGGCCGGGGCGACCCAGCACCCGGCGTCGGTGGTGACGGCGAGCACCCCTCGGGCGGCGTAGACGATCTGGTGGTCGTCGTGCCGGTGCGCGTCGATGGCGTCCCCGGGGGCCAGCAGGCGGGCGTCGGTCGGCGCGACGGGTTGGTGGCGGGTTTGCTGCATTGGTTGGCAGTTTATCGGAAGCGCGACAGGCGGCCCGCCGGTCAGCATGACGGGGTGCGGAGCAACAAGTCGATCATCCTGCTGTCGGTCGGGCACGCCTGCGTTGACGTCTACCAGGGCGCCGTGGCCTCGCTCATCCCGTTCTTCATCGCCGAACGCGCCTACACCTACGCCGCAGCGTCCGGCATCGTGCTCGCCGCCTCACTGCTGTCCTCGGTGGCGCAGCCGCTGTTCGGCGCGGTGACGGACAAGAGGGCGCTGCCCTGGCTGCTGCCGGTGAGCACGGTCCTGGGCGGGGTGGGCATCGCGCTGAGCGGCATCACCGGTTCCTACCCGCTGACCCTGCTCTTCGTTGCCGTGTCAGGGATCGGTGTCGCCGCCTACCACCCCGAGTCCGCCCGGGTCGCGCGCATCGCCAGCCAGGGCAGCCACACCGCGATGGGCTGGTTCTCCCTCGGCGGCAACATCGGCTTCGCCCTGGCGCCGGTCCTGGTCGCGGCCGTGGTCGCCACCGGCGGTCTGCGGCTCACGCCGCTGCTGGTGATCCCGGCGCTCGCGGGCAGCGTGCTGTGCCTGCCGGTGCTGCACGCACTCGGCCGGTCGACACGCACCAGTTCGAGCACGGCGGCGCCGATCGTCCCCGACGACACGGCCTCGTTCGTGAAGCTGTCGCTGGCGGTGGTCTGCCGGTCTGTCGTGTTCGTCGGGCTGAGCACGTTCATCTCGCTCTACGCCCAGCAGCGCACCGGGGGCGGTACCTCGGCGGGCGTGGCGGCGTTGTTCGTGCTGTACCTCGGCGGGGCGGTGGGCACGGTGCTGGGTGGCAGCCTGGCCAACCGCTGGGACCGGGTCACCACCGTGCGCCGGTCGTACCTGCTCACCGTGGCCGCCGTCGCCGGGGTGGTGTTCGTGCCCGGTCCGGCGTTCTACCTGTTCGTGGCGCTCACCTCCGCCGGGCTCTACGTGCCGTTCTCCCTCCAGGTCACCCTCGGCCAGGACTACCTGCCCAGCCGGGTCGGCACCGCCAGCGGCATCACCCTCGGGCTGACCGTCAGCATCGGCGGCCTGGCCAGTCCGGTGCTCGGCGGGCTCGCCGATGCGACCTCCCTCCAGGTGGCCCTCGCCCCGCTGGTCGTGCTGCCCGCCCTGGCCTGGCTGTTGTTCCGCACCCTGCCCGAACCCGCGCTGCCCCAGGTGCGGGTTGCTGCCCGATGAGCGCGTCAGAACAGGACGTCGATCGGTGCGACCGTCACCAGCTGCTGCACGGCGTGGGCGAGTTGTGCGTCGAGCGTGATGAACGCGTCTGCCTGGAGCTGGGTCAGCGCGACGTACTCGGCGACAAGTGTGTCGGACCATCCGAGTCGGTCGGCGACCTGCCAGGCGGTGGCCTGGAGCACGCGGTCGCCGAGCAGTCGAATCCGCAGCCCACGCAGGTAGTCCAAGCCTCGCGCGGCCTCCTGCTTCGTCAACTCACCGCGGTGCACCTGTTGGTAGAGCAGCGACAGCGCCTGCGAGCGGAGCAGCGTCGGGGCCAGGATCCGGTGCCCTTCCGCGATCACGGCCTGGTCGCGGGCCAGGCGAAGGGCCACGTCCGGACCGATCACGTACTTGGCCATGACAGATCAGCTCCATTCCGTCGCGTTCGGGGAGGGCGTTCGCGACGACGGTATGGTGGGCGCGCGCCCACTCGGCAACCGGGTGCGGCCGGGCGAGTGGAGGTGCGGTGCCGACAGGGGTGGCCATCCGGGACGTGCGCGAGCAGCTGTTCGACGCCGCCGAGCGCGTTCTGCTCCGGGCTGGGCCGAGCGCGCTGACCAGCCGGGCGGTCACCGAGGAGGCGGGCTGCGCCAAGGGTGTGCTGCACCGGCACTTCACCGACTTCGACGCCTTCCTCGCCGAGCTCGTGCTGGACCGCGTGCGCCGGTTGGACGGCCAGGCCGCCGCTCTGCGCGAGTCCGCGGGGACCGGCACGGTCGTCGACAACCTCACCGGTGCGCTGACGGCCCTGTTCGGCTCGGTCGCGGTGGCGATCGTGGCCCTGCTCATCTTCCGGGACGAGTTGCGCGCCCGACTGCGCCGGGACTGGCCGACGGGCATCCCGCTCGTGACAGAGGCCGCAGCCATGATCGCCTCGTACCTGGCGGCGGAGCGCGACCTGGGCCGCATCGCGGCGGACGCCGACCTCGACACGCTCGCGCCCACGCTGATCGGGGCCGGGCACCTGCTGTTCGCCGACCGGGAAAGCGCCCCGCCGGGGGTTGAGGCCGTCCGCAAGGTCGTGACCACGGTCATCGCGGGCGTCGTGTGAGGACGCGTCCCTGAGGCTCAGCCCCCGGACCCGCCGTGCGCGGCGATGACCGCGTAGCCGAGGCTGGCGGTGGGCAGCTTGTCGAGCTGACCGTCACGCCGCCAGGTGTTGGTGGGCACCACGCCCTCGCTGGTGGCCTGCCACGGCGGCACCAGCGAGGCGAACTCGCTCTGCGTCCGTGCGGCCACGCGGACGCCGAAGCGGGCGAACAGCTCCTCGGCCGCCGCGGTCGAGGTGCGCCCGAGGCTGTCGCCGGTGGCGTGCGAGGCCACCAGCCAGCTCCCCGGGGCCAGGCGCTCGTGGTAGGCGTTCATGGTGTCGGTGAGCTCCGCGTCGTCGGTGAGGAAGTGCAGCACCGCGACCATCAGCAGCCCGACCGGCTCGTCCAGGTCGAGCAGTTCGGTGACGGCGGGGGACTTCAGCACGCAGTCCACCTCGCGCAGGTCCGTCTCGACCACGCCGATCCGGTCGTCGCCCAGGGTGAGCATCGAGCAGGCCGCCGCGGCGATCGGGTCCCGGTCCACGTAGACGATCCTGCTCTCCGGCGCGGTGCGGTGGGCGATCTCGTGCACGGAGCCCACGGTGGGCAGCCCGCAGCCCAGGTCGAGGAACTGCCGGATGCCGAGGTCGAGCAGGCGCCTGACCGCGCGCAGCAGGAAGGCCCGGTTGGCCAGCGCGAACTCCCGGTAACCGGGGAACACCGCCAGGATCTTCTCGGCGGCGGCCCGGTCCACGGCGAAGTTGTTGCCACCGCCCAGCACGTAGTCGTAGATGCGCGCGACCGAGGGCTGTTCGCGCAGTGCGGCGTCGTCCGGGAACAACTCCGGGCTCACGGCGCTGTCCTGGCGATCCAGCGCTGCGCGACGGCGAACCAGTCGCGGGCGTTGGGCGCCTCGTTGAGGTCGTGGCCCGAGCCGGGCAGCACGAAGGCGTCCACCGAGGGCACCCGCCCGCCAAGGCGAGGCCGCTCGGCCGCCGTCAGCGCCTGCGCGCTGGAGCAGTCCGCTCCGCCGGGCACCCCGCAGAACAGCCGATCCTCGGTCCCGTTGACCAGCAGCACCGGCACCCGAATGTCCAGCGGGCGCACCAGGATCAGCGGGAAGTTGGCGATCTCGCCCGCGGTCACGGTCTGCTTGTGCGCCTCGTCGTAGGCCCGCAGCGCGGGGTCCACGGGGGCGGGGTCGGCGAACATCATGTAGCGCTGCCCCGGCTGGCTGGTCAGGTAGGTCGGGTCCAGGCCGCGCCCGGTGAAGGCGTGGTCCAGGGCGGCGGGGTAGAAGTTCGGCAGCAGCCGCACGGGTGCGGTGAGGTTGATCTGGTGGCTGATCCCGGACAACACCACGGCGTCCACGTCCTGGTAGTCGCTGGCCTCGTACCAGCTCACCCAGGACCCGTAGGAGTGGCCGACCAGCACCACCGAGCCGAACCCGGCGGGGTCGACCGCCCCGGAGCGCAGCGCGGCCACCACCTGGTGGACCACGAACGCGTTGCTGTCCACGGTGACGGCGAGCCCGGTGGGGTGCGAGCTGGCCCCGGTGCCGATCCGGTCGAGGGCGAAGGTCGCGGCGCCCGCCGCCGTGGCCGCGCGGGTGTAGGAGTAGCGGCCGGTGTCCTCGCGGTCGGGCAGGTCCCAGTAGGTGTGGTCGTAGGTCAGCCCCGGCAGCAGCAGTTGCACCGTGCGGGGGTGGCTGCCCGCGGGCTGGCACAGGCGCCCGTGCACGTGCTCACCGGCGGCCTGGCCCCGGGTGAGGCTGACCGGCAGGTCGACCTCCCGGCAGGACGCGCTCGCCGCGTGCGCCGCCGGTACCGCGGTCAGGGCCAGCGTCAGCGAGGTCAGCGCGATGAGCGCGGTTCGTCGTGAGCGCGTTCCCAAGTTGACTCCACCCCGTCGCCGATGGTCACTTACTGTGAGCGCCTGTCGGTCAGCGATGGTGTCACACGTCCCACCGCGGGCGTCGACCGCCACCCCGCACTGATCGCCCGACTGGCCTAGTCGAACCATCAGTCCGATGGGGTGAGTCGGCAGTGCAGGGTGCTCAGCCCGTGCAACAGGAAGCTCGGGGTGTAGCGGTCATCGCGGCCGGTGAGGCTGATCGAGTCGACCCGGGCGGCCAGTTCCCGCAGCGCCACGCGGGTTTGCAGCCGGGCGAGCGGCGCGCCGAGGCAGTAGTGGATGCCGTGGCCGAAGGCCAGGTGCCCGGCGCCGTCACCGCGCTCGGGGTCGAGCACGTCCGGGTGCGTGGAGTCCGGCGCGTCCCGGTTCGCCGAGGCGAAGCACAGCACCACCCTCGCCCCGGCGGGCAGTTCCACCCCGCCCAACTCCGTGGACCGGGTCAGGACGCGGAACATGCCCTGCACCGGGCTGTGCAGGCGCAGGGCCTCCTCGACCAGCGGATCGGCGCGGGTGAGCGGGTCCTCCCGCAGCCACGCCCACAGTCGAGGGGACCGGCCCAGCTCGTGCAGCAGGCTGGTGAGCAGCTTGGCGGTGGTCTCGTTCCCGGCGACGAGCAGTTGCGTGATGATGCTCAGGCTCTCGGCCGTGGACAGCGCCTCGTCGGTGACCTGCGCCGTGTCGCGGTGGGCGTTGACCAGACCGGTGAGCACGTCCTCCCGGGGGTCGGTGCGCCGCTGGTCCAGCTGGTTGGCGAAGAACCGCTGGAACTCCAGCGTGGACCGCGCGTTGGCGAGCTCGCTCTCGTCGTCAACGCGGGCCCCGATGCTCTCGGCCAGCGCCCGCGACCAGCGCGTCAGGTCGGGCAGCCGGTCCCGGTCCACGCCGAGCACGTCGGCGATCACCGCGATCGGGAACGGCACCGCGAACCGGCTGACGAACTCGACCTCCTCCCCGGTGGCGACGGTGTCGAACAACTCCGCGCAGAGCCGACGGATGCCCGGTTCCTGCCTGGCCACCAGTCGGGGCGTGAACGCACGGGCGACCAGTTGCCGGAACCGGTGGTGCGCCGGCGGGTCCTCGGTCAGGATCGTCGGCACGGTGGGCCAGCCCTCCGCACGGATCGCCGCGACCTGCCCCGCGACCGCGGGCGAACTCGCCGACTGCGGCTGCCCGAAGCGCGAGGAGAACACCTCCGGGCGCTCCAGCGCGTGCTGCACCAGGGCCCGGGAGGTCACGAACCACAGGCCGTACTCGGGTACCAGGTGGACGGGAGCAGCCGAGCGCAGTGCCCGGTACCAGGGTGACGGGCACTGCTGGAAATCTGCGGAGAAGGGGTCGAACCGCGACAGGTCCGGACGTGCGCACTCGGGCATGCCTGCCTCCAGCTTCGACGACCCGACCACCGTAGCCTGATGATCAACAGGGCGGTGCGGCCTCAGCCCACCACCGCCGAGCTGGCGATCTTCCACTGGCCGTCCTGCTGGACCAGGCCGAACTGGGTTCGCTCCTGGGTGACGTGCCCGTCGCGGTGCACGTAGGCGATGGTGGCGGTGACCCGGTCCGGCGGGCTGGCCACCACGTCGGAGGCGCTGGCGCTGGTGTACTGCTGCCAGAAGCCCTGGTAACCGGCGTAGCCACCGGCGTGGCCCTGCTGGTAGCCCGCGGTCATCCGGTTCCAGCCCTGGGCCAGGTCGTGCGGCACCAGCCCGTAGTAGCTGGTGATCGCCGAGGTGAGCTGGGCCGAGAGGTCCTGCGGGGCGGCGGTCGTGGTCGACGGAGTCGTGGTGGACGGGGGCGGCTGCTGCGTGGTCGTCGTCGTGGTCGTCGTGGTGGTGGGCGCGGTGGTCGTCGGCTTGGCGGAACCGGTCGTGACCGCCGGGGGCTGCCCGTCGGCCGCCGGGCTCTGGTTGGGCGTGTTCAGCACCACCACGACCGCCAGGCCGATCACCACGACCACGGCCGCCGCGGCGAGCAGCAGCACGCGCCTGCGCCGCTGCTGGTCCGGTGCGGCGGCAGCGGGCACCTCGGCCGCGGCGGCCTCGACCACCGCGCTGAGCACCTCGTGCACCTGCTGCGCGGTCGGGCGGTCCTCGGGGTCCTGGCGCAGCATGGCCACCAGCGGGGCGGTCAGCGGCCCGGCCTGCGCGGGCTCGGTCGCCTCCTGGGTGGCGATCCGGTGCAGCAGGGCGATCGGGTTGCTGTCCACGCCGAACGGGGGTGCGCCCTCCACGGCCGCGTACAGCGTGGCGCCGAGGGAGAACACGTCGCTGGCGAAGCCGCCCTCCTGCCCGCGGGCGATCTCCGGGGCGAGGTAGGCGGGGGTGCCCGCCAGCAGACCGGTACCGGTCATCGTGCCGTCGGTGGTCGCCTGGGAGATGCCGAAGTCGGTGAGCTTGACGGTGCCGTCGGCGGCGAGCAGCACGTTGGCCGGTTTGACGTCGCGGTGCACGACCCCGGCCTTCTGGGCGGCGGCGAGCGCAGCGGCCAACTGCACCCCGATCCGGGCCACCCGCGCCGCGGGCAGCACCGGTTGCGCGGCCAGCAGGTCCGCCAGGCTCTGCGAGGGCAGGTACTCCATGATCAGGCAGGGGCGGCCCTCGTGCTGCACCACGTCGTAGACCGCGGTGGCGTTCGGGTGGTGCAGCCGCGCCGCGATCCGGCCCTCCCGCATGGCCCTGCGGCGGGCCTCGTCGGACTGGGCCTGGCTCATGCCCGGGTGCACGAGCAGTTCCTTCACCGCGACGTCGCGGTGCAGCAGGGTGTCCTCGGCACGCCAGACCACGCCCATCGCCCCGCTGCCCACGCGGGACACCAGCCGGTAGCGCTCGGCGACCAGGTCACCGTTGTTGCCCACAGCCACACTCCAGAAGTCCGCTCCTGCTCACCTGCACGACCCATCCTGGCACCAGCGGTGAGCACCGAGGCCCGCGTCGAACGTGTTTTCGGTCGCGCCGGGCGGGGTAGCCGTGCACGACCACGGCGGCGCAGCGGCCGCAGAGGACCGAGCCGGACCCGGAGGAGGCGGTGTGGGAGTGGACCACCGGCCAGGACAGGTCGCACACCCCGCGCGGGTGGGGGATCGTCGTGGCATGCCAGTGGTGGTGACAGGGGCGTCCGGGTTCGTCGGGTCACGATTGTGCGTGGCACTGGACGCGGCGGGCCACCAGGTCCGCGCCATGACCCGCAAGCCGGGTGCGTACCGAGGAGTTGGCGAGCCGGTCCGCGGGGACGTGCACGACGGCGACTCGCTCGTGCCCGTGCTGCGCGACTGCGCCGCGGCCTACTACCTGGTGCACTCACTGGACGACGTGGACTTCGAGCGGCAGGACGCCGAGGCCGCGCTGACCTTCGCGCACGCCGCGGCCGAGGCGGGGGTGCGGCGGATCATCTACCTCGGCGGGCTCGGCGAGGACTCCGACGAGCTGTCGGCGCACCTGCGCAGCCGCCGCGAGGTGGAGCACCTGCTCGGCCAGGCGGGGGTGCCGGTGACCACGCTGCGCGCGGGCATCATCGTGGGGCACGGCGGCATCTCCTGGGAGATCACCCGCCAACTGGTGGAGCACCTGCCGGTGATGGTGACGCCCCGCTGGGTGCACACCCGGACCCAGCCCATCGCGGTGGACGACGTGGTGCGCTACCTGGTCGGTGTGCTGGAGGACCCCGCGGCCACCGGGCGCACCTTCGAGGTGGGCGGCCGGGACGTGCTGACCTACCTGGAGATGATGCGCCGGGTGGCCGCCATCCAGGGGCGCCCGCTGGTCGTGGTCCCCGTGCCGCTGCTGTCCCCGCGGCTGTCCTCGCTGTGGCTGGCCCTGGTCACCGACGTGGACGCGCGCACCGGCCGGTCCCTGGTGGACTCGATGAGCAACGAGGTCGTCGTGGCGGAGCACGGTATCCGCGAGCTGGTGCCGTTCGAACCGATGGACTACGACAGCGCCGTGCTGCTGGCCCTGGGCGAGCGCGCCAGGCAGAAGCGGTCCGCGTGAGGGCCGGACGCCGCCGCGGCCTGGTCGCCGCGACCCTGGTGACGGGCTCCGCGCTGCTCGGGGCCTCGCTGTCCACCGAACCCGGCACGGCCCGGTTCTACGGCATGACGGCAGGGGTGGCCGGGGTGTGGGCCGCGGGCGGGCTCGCCTCCGGCTCGGTGCGCGCGAACTCCCTGCGCGGACCGGTCCTCGGCCCGGCCCTGCTCGGGGTGGGCGCCTTCGCGGCGTTCTACGGTTGCGCGCTGCTCGCCCGGCGGGTTCCGGTGCTCGACCGGGCCATCACCGGCGTGCTGAGCTACGCCCACCGCGGGTCGGACCGGTGGGTGCTGGCCACGACCCTGGCCAACGGGCTCGCCGAGGAACTGTTCTTCCGGGGAGCGGTCTACGAGGCCGTTCAGGACAAGCACCCGGTCGCGTTGTCCACGGCCCTGTACGCGCTGGCCACGGCGGCGACCCGCAACCCCGCGCTGGTGCTGGCCTCGCTCGTGATGGGCGCGCTGTTCGCTGTGCAGCGCCGGGTCACCGGTGGTGTGCTGGCACCGGTGGTGACCCACCTGGTGTGGTCCACGCTGATGTTGCGCTACCTGCCACCGCTGTTTCGGGTGCCGAGATGACAAATTGCTGTACAAGGGTGTGCAGGTGGCCGTCCGGGGCGCGGTTGCACGCCTTCCGGGGGCCAGGGACAATGGATTGCTCAGTTCTGTAGTCGAGTTGTGAGAGGTGAGGGGCCCGCACCGCGAGCCTTGTCCATGTGACTGAGACCGAACAGGTCCTGCCCCTGTCCGCCGCGGCCCTCGCCCCGGCCGTGGACCAGGCACCGCTGGCCGCTGTCGTGGTGACCGCCGCCGGATCGGTCCACGCGGCCAACCAGGCGGCCCGCACGGTGTTCGCCCACCTCGAAGCGGGCAGCACGCTGGAGGAGGGCCTGCCCTCGTGGTTGACCGACGCCCACCACGGGTTCCTCGACCAGCGCGGACCCGGCGGCCGACCACAGCCCACCGGGCGGATCGGCGAGCGCAGCTTCGAGGCCCACCCCGTGCGGTTGGCCGGGGACAGCGTGGTGTGGTGGCTCGTCGAGGACACCGACGCCCAGTTGGCCCGGCACGCCCTGGGCCTGGAACGTGCGCGCACCGCTTTCCTCACCGAGGCGTCCAGTGCGCTGCTGTCCTCGCTGAACCTGCGGCGCTGCATGGAGGTGGTCGCGCAGTTGGCGGCCGAGCACCTGGCCGATGCCGCGTTCGTGATCGCCCCCTCGTATCGCCGCGTGTTCCCCTCGGTGCGCTGCCTGCGCGGCGAGGAGCCCGCGCACGTGGAACTCCAGGTCGATTCGCAGGAGGTCCCCGGTCTGGCCGAGGCGTTGCAGGGCTTCCCGCCCGTGCCCTCGCGGTGGATCGACCCCGCCGCGGCCCCGGCCTGGCTCGTGCCCGGGGAGTTCGGCGAGGTCGGCTCGATCGTGGTCACCCCGTTGCCCGGTCACGGAGTTCCCGCGGGCGCGCTCGTCCTGCTGCGTGCCGCCGAGCACGCGGTGTTCAGCCAGGACGAGGAGGTCTTCGCCCGCCTGTTCGCGGCGCGGTCGGGCGCCGCGATGTCGGCCGCGCGCATGTTCGCCGAGCAGGTCTCGATCAACGACACCCTCATGCGCGACCTGCTGCCGCCCGTCCTGCACCAGATTCGCGGGGTGGAGTTCGCGGGCAGGTACCGGGCCTCGCTGGACAGCGAACGCGTGGGCGGGGACTTCTACGACGTGCACCCCGGCACGGACGAGGACGTGGAGTCGCTGGCCGTGCTCGGCGACGTGGCGGGCAAGGGCCTGGAGGCGGCCGTGCTCACCGGCAAGATCCGCACCACCCTGCACGCGCTGCTGCCGATGGCCGAGGACCACTCCCGTCTGCTCGGCCTGCTCAACGACGCGCTGCTCAGCGCCGACAGCACGCGCTTCGTCACCCTCGTGCTCGCCTCCGCGGTCCGCCGAGGGCCCGAGGTCCACCTGCGGGTGACCAGTGCCGGGCACCCGCCGCCCCTGATCGTGCGGGCCACCGGCGAGGTGGAGGAGGTGCCCACCCGCGGCCCGCTGATCGGGGTGCTGCCCGAGGTCGTGGTCGAGACCGCGCACATCGCGCTGGCCCCGGGGGAGACCTGCCTGGTGTTCACCGACGGCGTCACCGAGGCCGTGGGCGGCCCGCTGGGCGAGGAGATGTTCGGCGAGGACCGCCTGCGCCGCGTGCTGGCCGAGTGCGGGGGCATGCCCGCGGAGGCCGTGGTGGAACGGGTGCACATGCTGGCCGCGCAGTGGATCGGCCGGGGCGGGCACGACGACATGGCGGTGCTGGCGATCACCGCGCCGCGCGGGCAGCACCTGACGGCCGTGGGCGGACAGGGGCGCGGCAGGTACACCGCATGAGCCTCGCACCACCCCGTGCCGAGCTGCGCGAGTACGTGGACGCCCTGTGGGCGGCGGTCCGCGACGGGGACGAGCACGCCGCGGGCGAGGTCGCCACCGCGGCGTTGGCGGCCGGGCTGGACGAGGAGAGCCTGCTGCTCGACGTCATCGGCACGGTGCAGCGCACCGTGGGCCAGGAGTGGGCCGCCAACCGGCTGACCGTCGCCCAGGAGCACACCGCCACCGCCATCAACGACCGCGTGATCGCCGCGCTGGCCCACCGCCCCGGCCGTCGCCGTGCGGACTCGCGCGGCCGGGTGACGGTGGCCTGCGTGGACGGGGAGTGGCACGCCCTGCCCGCGCGGCTGCTGGCCGAGGTGCTGACCCTGCGCGGTTTCGCGGTGGACTACCTCGGAGCGCAGGTGCCGGCCCCGCACCTGATCGCCCACCTGCACCGCACCGGACCGGACGCGGTCGCGCTGTCCAGTTCGATCGCGACCCGGCTGCCCACCGCACACGCCACCATCACGGCCTGCCAGGCGGCCGGGGTGCCGGTGATCGCGGGCGGGGCCGCGTTCGGACCCGACGGCCGGTACGCCCGGCTGCTGGGCGCCGAGGCCTGGGAGCCCGACGCCCGCGCGGCGGCCGACCGGCTCAGCGTCGAACCGCTGCCCCGTCCCGGTCCCGGCGGGCACCAGGTGCTCGACCACCTGCCGCACCTGGCCGACCAGGAGTACACGATGGTCTCGCGCAACTCCGCCCAACTGGTCAAGGCGGTGTTCGCCGGGCTGGAGCGGGACACGCCCGCGATGCGCCAGTACACCGACCTCCAGCGCCAGCACACCGCCGACGACCTCGCGCACATCGTCGAGTTCCTCGCCACGGCGCTCTACGTGGGCGATCCCGCGCTGTTCGGCGGTTTCCTGACCTGGACCGCCGACATCCTCACCGCCCGCGGTGTGCCCGCGCAGTCCCTGGTACCCGCGGTGCGCCTGCTGGAGGTCGAACTGCGCGACTTCCCCCGGGCCACCGAGATGCTCGCCCGGGCCCGCGCGCAGGTGGGCCGCCACACCGCCGCTGTCGCCGAGCCCGGGAAGCCCGCATGACCACGTCCCACCGACTGACCTGCACCTGGACCGCGCCGGACGAGCACACCTGCCAGGTCGTGGTCGAGGGCGAGCTCACCTACGACAGCGCCGACGAACTCCTGCGCTCCTCGGTGCGGCACATCCAGGACCGGCCCGCGCTGCGTGAGCTGCGCGTGGACTGCGCGGGGCTGGGCGTGTGCGATTCGTGGGGACTGGCCGTGCTGTTGCAGATCCGCCGTCACCTGCTGGCCGCGAACGCCGGTCTGAGCCTGGACAACCGCTCGCGGGCGTTCGAGCGCCTGCTGGACATCACCGGCACGCTGGGGTTCCTGACCGGTACGCCCCCGCTCACCCGAGGGCAGTCCCAGGACTCCTGAGGGCGTGGTGTGGCGCGAACTCCACCCACACCGCCTTGCCCTCGGCAGTGGGCCGCCAGCCCCAGCGGCTGGCGTACGCGGTCACCATGACCAGACCCCGGCCCCGGTGTTCATCGGGCCGAGGTGACCGCACCTTCGGTGGCTGGGCCGAACAATCGCTCACCTCGACCCGGACCGTGCTGCCCTCGCCGAGCACGAGGGCGAGTTCGACGGGCGCCTCGCCGTGCTCGTAGGCGTTGAGCACCAGTTCGCTCGCGGTGAGGACCACGTCGTCGCGGGTGTCGGCCGGGTGCTCGTCCAGCAGGGCTGCGGTCCAGGAGCGGACCTGGCGCAACGGGGGAGGACCGGTCCGCGGCAGCGGCAGGACCTGTCGATCACTCATCACCTGGGTCATGGCCACCAACCCCTTCGCGGCAAGCACTTCCCGTCACCACGGGGGTACCCGGCCGACCAGGTGCCGACTCCCGGTGTTACCCGGCTGGCCGAACCAGCACGCGCCGTTCGCGGCTGCGGTGCGTGCGGGCCCTCGCGTCCAGGGAGCGCGCCAGGGGCAGCGCGGTGGTCGGCCCGACCGGACCCACCCCGCAGCCGACCGGTCGGCTCTGGCGGCACCGGCACATCCGGCGATTCGCCTTGGCGGGCCTGCGATTGGCCGTCGGGAAGGCGGAACGGCGCACCGGCCCGCCGCACGTGCAGCGCCCCACCGGGAGCTTGTGCCCGCGATGTCGGACGGGGTCGAGCGGGGCGGCGCCGGAGGACTGCGGCAGGACCCGTTCCTCGACGCGCGCCAAGCCCAGTGTCAGCACCATCAGCAGTACGGGCACCAGCAGCGAGATCCACATGGGCGCCGAATACCCACCTCATGCGCAGGTCATGCACGTCCTGCGCGATTCACCTCGCAGGGGTGAGCTCCCGGTCGCCGATGCGGGCGAGCCTGCGCAGTTGCTCGACGGCGGGACTGCCCACCGGGGCGGTGAAGAACTGGAGCCGCTGCCGACCGTCCTCGCTGAACAGGTTCTGGCACTGGATGTCGACCACGCCCAGCACGGGGTGGATCACGCGCTTGCGTTCACCGCGGCGGACGGCGACGTCGCCGGTGTCCCACAGCGCGGCGAACTCCGGGCTGGCACGGCGCAGGAGGTGCACCAACTCCGTGGACCGTGCGTCGTGGTTACGGCGTGCGACGGCGGCCCGCAGGTCGAAGACCAGGACCCTGGAGTGGTGCGGGTGGTCGGCCACCGGGTAGAGCAGCCGGCTTTCGGGCTCGGTGAACCAGCGGTACACGAAGCTGGCCGCGTGCCCCTCGGTGTGTGCGGGCGGGCCCATCAACGCCGCGGCGAGGCGGTTCTGCACGAGGGTCTCGTGCAGGTCGGTGACGATCTGCGCCGGGGTCTGGTCGAGCCGGTCGAGCAGGGTCAGCATGGCCGGTTGCACGTGCACCGCCGTGCCGTGTGCCTCCGGTGCCGCGCGGCCCGCGAGCCGGAACAGGTGATCGCGCTCGTCGGCGTCCAGGCGCAGCGCGCGGGCCAGGGCCGCCAGCACCTGCGTGGACGGCTGAGCTCCCCGGCCGCGCTCCACCTCGGTGTAGTAGTCCACCGAGGTACCGGCCAGCTGGGCGACCTCGTCGCGGCGCAGACCGGGCACCCGGCGGCGGGACCCGGTGGGCAGCCCCACCTCCGCGGGGCTGATCCGCGCACGCCGTGACCGCAGGAAGGCCCCGAGCTCAGGCAGGTTCACCCGGTCAGTATCCCGGCCCGCGGCGGGCGCAGCCAGGGGACGGCACCCCCTGGTTGCCCGGCGTTCGCCGGTTCAGGGTGGACACCGCAGCACAGCACAAGAGCACTGGAGACACGATGCCGTTCGCCAACCTGAAGGTCCCCGCCGGTCTGCTCACGGCCGAGCAGAAGGAGGACCTGATCACCAAGGTCACCGACCTGTACGCCGAGACCTTCGGCGACCGGGTGCGGGACAACACGATGGTGCTCGTGGACGAGGTCGCCGACGGTGGCTGGGGCATCCGGGGTGAGGTCCTCACCCTGGCCAAGCTCCAGCGGCACGGCGAGTCCTGACCAGTACCGCCGTCGGCCAGCGTGGTGACCGTTGGCCGACGGCGGCACCAAACCGCCAGCCCGCTGGGGCTTGGTCTCAGAACTCAGTCGGCAAGTACCTGTTCGCGCAGGATGTCGGCGTGTCCGCAATGGTGGGCCAGCTCCCGCAGAACTTGCAGGTACACCCAGCGAAGCGTGCGCGGTCCGGCCCGGTGGCCGGTCACGACGGCGTCCAGTGACAGGTCTGCGACCGTCCTCCGGGCCGTGGCGCAGGCTTCCCGGTGGGCTGCCGTGACCGAGGCGACGGTGTCGTCCTCGGAGAGCCGGAAGGATTCATCCGGAGTCCGTACCAGGCCGAGCTCCCGGCGGGAGGTGCCGCCGACGCACTCCTCGAACCACACCCGCTGCATCCACGTGACGTGCTTGAGCAGCCCAAGCAACGTCGTCGCCGAGGAGACGAGCTGGCGGCGGGCCTGTTCCTCGGTGAGGCAGTCGAGAGTCACCTCGATGGCACTGCGATACTCCTCGATGAACGCATCGAGCTGGGTTCGTTCGTCGTCCAGCGGCACATCGAACGAACCCATCAGAGTCTCCTGTCACGAATCCTGGTCTCACGACTCTTGCTGCACGAGTCGGAGCAAGTCAATCAGTAGGCGGCCCAAGACGCGCGATGCGGACCTCGATCCCGCGCCGGTACAGGTAGCGCCGCCAACGGAGGTAGTCGTAGCCCTTGTCGGCGATGCCGTTCATCAGTGGGGCCTCGCTCACACGAGGCCCCACGACGGGATCAGACGGTGAGGACGAGCTTGCCCTGGAGGTGACCGCCGTCGAGCAGCCGGTGCGCGTCGGCGACGCGCTCGAACGGGAACGTCTCCTGCACGTGGACCCGGAGCCTGCCCTGTTCGACGAGTTCGACGAGACCACGCAGGGCGACCGGATCGGGGTCGACCGCGATGCCGCTGAAGCGCATGCCGGCCGCCTCGAACTTGGCGGCGAGCTCCGAGTCCTCCTCGGCGACCGCCGTCACCAGGTGACCGCCTGGGCGGAGCACTCCGAGCGACCGCTCGACGGTGTCGCCGCCGATCGTGTCGAGCACGAGGTCGATGTCGCGGACCGCCTCGGCGAAGTCGACCGCCGTGTAGTCGATCACCTCGTCGGCGCCGAACCCCTCGACGAACTCCCGCTTGCTCCCGCTGGCGGTCGCGATCACGTGCGCGCCGAGCGCTTTCGCGATCTGGATCGCGACGTGGCCGACCCCGCCACCACCGCCGTGGACCAGGACGCGGTCGCCCTCGGTCACGCCGCCGAGGTCGACGAGGCCCTGCCACGCCGTCAGCCCGACGACCGGCAGCGCCGACGCCTCGACGTGCGAGAGCGACGCCGGCTTGCGCACCAGGTGCAATGCCGGTGCAGACACGATTTCGGCATACGCGTTGGCCGCCCGGGGGAACAGCGGCATTCCGAACACTTCGTCGCCGGGCCGCAACCGCCATGTCTGCGGCGCCTCGTCGACCACGCCGCTGATGTCCCAGCCGAGGGTGAACGGCGGCTTGCCGAGCAGCGGGAACTCGCCGGCGCGCAGTCGCGCCTCCAGCGGGTTCAGCCCGATCGCCTTGACACGGACGAGGACCTCGGTCGGCAGGGGCTGGGGCGCGGGCGCGTCCACGATGGTGAGCACCTCGGGACCGCCGAGCTTCTGCTGGGTGATGACTCGCATGACTCTCCTGGCTCTGGATGGGAGAACCCCAGATTAGGTTTCCGATAGGAACCAGCAGGTACCCTTCGAGGTCATGAGAGGTTTCGGTCCCGGTGATTCCTTTCTCGCCGACTGTCCGGCGCGTCTGGCGGTCGAGCTGATCGCCGACAAGTGGACGGTGGTCGTGCTCGCCGGCCTCAGCAAGGGCCCGGTGCGCCATGGCGAGCTGATCGAGCTGATCGGCGGCATCTCCCGCAAGGTGCTCACCCAGACGCTTCGCCGGCTCAAGGCGCACGGACTCGTCCGCCGCCACGCGTATGCCGAGGCGCCGCCCCGCGTCGAGTACGAGCTCACCCCTCTCGGAGCGACGCTGATCGATCCGATCCACATCCTGACCGAGTGGGCGAGGGCGAACGGCGACGCGGTCCTCGATGCGCTCGACGCCGATTCCGAGCCGGTCGCCCATCACGGCTGAGTCCTCACCGCTCCAAAGGTTGTTCCGTTTGGTCGTCAGGCCCTCGCGGGAACGGCCGATCGCGTGATCAGACGGTTTCGGACGCGTTCGCCAGCTCCTGCACGCACTCGAGCACCCGCGCCCAGACGCCGCCCCGTCGCCTTCGCGACCGGGAACAACGGACCGATCGCCGCCCACGCTTCGTCCGAGATCACCGCACTCGACACGCATCAAGACTCACCCGCGAGCCCCGCTCACAGGTTGAGCAACACGCCTCAAGGTTCGTCCTCGGCGAACACCTTCCGCAGCCGACTCTCCTGCTCCTGTGAAAGGCTCGTCGACACCAGTTCAGCCCCTGTGGCATGGAACTTCCGCACCGCCGTGTCCACGACGGTGTGCGAGGACAGGATGAACAGCGCGGAGGTCCCTGGGGTCACCTTCCTCCGCACCTGGTCGATGAACTGATCGTCGATGCCCACACCGGACAGGTGCGAGCCTGCCACCGCGCCCATTCCGGCGCCGACCGCCATGCCCACCAGCGGCAGGAAGAAGACCAGTCCGAACAGCAGACCCCAGAAGCTGCCGCCGAGCGCCAGGCTCCGGCTGAGCGCACCGGCACCCGCCCTGCCGTGCACCTGCTCGGTACGGGGACTCTCCCGCCCCCGCGGCCAAGTCACGAGTGCCGCATCGTCGACCTGAACGAGCTGCCCGCGAGCCAGCCGCTCCAGCAGTTCCAGCGCGGCATGCGCACCCTGCGCCGTCTCGAACCGCCACACCGTCAACGTCGCCATGCCGACTCCCTGCATGTACTGCCTGTTGTTGGAAACCCTGTAGCGGTACGGCGCGAACCGCATCACCCGCTGCGGGCGATGTGGTTGCCCTGCCGGGGAGTGAACCTGGTAGCTCACGTGCCAGTGGGGACTCGACGCTCCGCGCCGGCCCAGTGGGCGGGGCGAGAACCTGGCCCCGAGGCGAGAGGAACGCTGATGGCTGGAGCGGGGACGTCCAGCGCACTGCGAGCGGTGCTCGTCCCGCTCGCGCTCGCGCAATTCCTGTGCACCTTCGCTGGCTCCAACATGAACGTCATGATCAACGACATCAGCGCCGATCTCGGCACGACGGTGCAGGGTGTGCAGGTCACGATCACGATCTTTCTGCTGGTCATGGCCGCCCTGATGATTCCCGGCGGCACAGTGACCGACCGATACGGCCGCAAGCGCTGCTTCATGGCAGGTCTGGCCGTGTACGGCGTCGGTGCCGTGCTGAGCGCGGTCTCGCCAGGCCTGGGCGTGCTCATCCTCGGAAACTCGATTCTCGAAGGCCTCGGCACGGCCATGCTCATCCCGCCCGTCTACATCCTCGCGACGCTGCTGTTCACCGAGTTGACCACCCGTGCCCGCGCGTTCGGGGCCATCATGGCGATGGGCGGCATCGGCGCCGCGGCGGGACCGCTGATCGGCGGGCTCATCACCGCGATGCTCAGTTGGCGGGCCGCCTTCGTCTTCCAGGCCCTCGTGGCCCTGTTGATCATCCTGCTCGGCCGCCGGATCAAGGACCCCCTGCCGCCGGACCCGACTCACCCCTTCGACCTCGGCGGGGCCGTCCTGTCGGCAGTCGGCCTGTTCCTTCTCGTCACGGGAATCCTGGCGGCCGACAACAACATCGTGCTGATGCTCGCCCTGCTCGCTCTCGGCGTGCTGGTCCTGCTGTGGTTCTTCCGTTGGATCCACGCCAAGGACAAGGCTGGCGGCGAGCCCTTGGTGTCACCGAGCGTGTTCGGCAATCGTACGTCCAACCTCGGTCTCGCCACGCAGAACATTCAGTGGCTGCTGCTCATGGGGACCTCGTTCACCGTCGCCGCATACCTCCAGGTTGTGCGCGGGTACACCGCGATCCAGACCGGTGTGATCTTCACGGCGGCCACCCTGGGCCTGCTCGTGTCCTCACTGGCCGCCGAGCGCCTGGCGAAACGCCGTGCGCAGAGAACCCTCATCGTGGTCGGCTTCGTGTTGACCATCGTGGGCATCGGTGTGCTGCTCGCGATGGTCGGTGCCTCCCCGAATCCCTGGGCCTTCGCCCCTGGACTGCTCCTGATCGGACTGGGACTCGGCGTCATGCTGACCCCGTCGGTCAACGTCGTGCAGTCCAGCTTCGGCGAGCAACAGCAGGGCGAGATCTCCGGCCTCTCGCGCAGCGTGTCCAACCTCGGCTCCGCACTGGGCACGGCCATCGCCGGCACGATCCTCGTCGCCGACCCCACTTCCCGGGCGTACATCGCCGCGATGATCACCTTGGCCGCCATCGGGCTCGCCGGGCTCATCGCCGCGACGTTCCTCCCTCGGGGCGTGGCTCCGACGCCCCGTGACTCGGGATGAGCGGGCAACCGTGTGGACCCGGACGCGGAGACCTCCTCGTCCGCGGTGAGCCACACGGCTGCCGTGTGCGGGACCTCCCGTTCCGCCGTCCGCCTCACACCAGGCCGAGCTGCTCCAGGTCCCGCACGTACTTGGTGATCAGCGAGGCCGACAGGTGCGGGATGTCCTTGTCCGGTCCGATCTTGGCGGCCCGCACGGCGGCCCGGAACTCGTCCGCGGGAATGACCGAACCCGCGACGGGCACACCGGGTTGCTCGAAGGCGTGCATCAGCGGCAGCAGGCAGTGCTGGCGCTGCTTCTCCGGCAGGGCCCGCAGGGCGGTGTCGAACCGGGCGAACCACTCCTGGTAGTCCTCGATCCGCTGGATCGGGCGACCGGTCTCGGTCAGCCAGTCGACGAGGACGTCCAGCGAGATGCCGTCGTCGTGCGGGTTGAGCACGTTGAAGGTCCGGTACCCCGCCGCGGCCCGCGCGCCGAGTTCGGTGATGGCCTCGGCGGTGAACTCGGCGGGCAGCCCGTCGTAGTGCGCCCGCTGACGGCCCCCGTCGGAACCGGTCCGGTAGAACGACTTCGGCGCGATCCCGGTCAGCACGAGGCTGAGCAGCAGGCGGGTGAACATGTCGGGCACGTTGAGCTGCCCGGTGTACCGGCTGTGCGCGAGGATCATGTCCGAGCGGAACACGACGGCGGGCAGGCCGAAGGCTTCGTGCGCCTCCCGCAGGAGGACCTCGCCCGCCCACTTGCTCGTGCCGTAGCCGCTGGCGTAGCTCTGGTCGAGCCGGCGCACGGGGCTGGTGTCGCGGATGTCCAGGTCCTCGCGCAGCGCCGAGGGCGCGATCTGAGCGGACAGGACGCCCACTGTGGACAGGTACACGAACGGCTTGAGCCGCTTGGTGATCGCCATCCGGATCAGCCCCGCGGTGCCGACCACGTTCGGCCCGAACAACTGCTTGTACGGCAGCACGTGGTTGACCAGCGCGGCCGGGTGCACGATCAGGTCCACGCTGTCGGCCAGCCGGTGCCAGGTCTGCTCGTCCAGGCCGAGGTCCGGTTCGCCGATGTCCCCGGCGAGGACCTCCAGGTGCTCGGCGGCCAGCTCCCGGAAGAGCCGGAGCAGCTCGGCGTCGCCGCTGTCGAAGGCCTGCTCGAGCCGCCGCCTGGCCGCCTCCGCGCTGCTCCCACGCACGATGCAGACCAGCTTGCCGCCGTCCTGCGACAGGCGTCGCAGCCACTCAAGGCAGAGAAACCGGCCCAGGTAGCCGTTCGCGCCGGTCAGCAGGACGGTCCGCGCGGTACCGCTCGGGCCCGGCAGGTCCTTCGCCCCGGCCAGGGTGGCGGAGTCGATGAACTTGTCCAGGGTGAGGTCGGCGGCTCGCACTTCGAGGCTGCCCTGCCCGTGCACGGTGGCGAACGTGGGCCGCTTGGCCCCGGAACTGAGCTCGGTCTCGACGTAGTTCGCCAACTGCCGCAGGTCGTTGGCCGGGCTGATGACCACGCCCACCGGGACCTCGACGGTGAAGATCTCCTGGAGCAGGTTGGACAGCGACAGCGCGGAGAGGGAGTCGCCGCCGAGCTCGGTGAAGTGCGCGTCGGGGCTCAGGTCGGTGCTCGCACACCCCAACAGCGCCTGGGCGGCCCGGGTGACCGTCTCCAGCACCGGCCGGTCGCGACCGGTCACGCGCAGCGCGTGCAGTTCGTCCACCTGCCCCTTGGCGAGCTCGGCGTAGAGCTGTTCGAGGCGCTCGCCGTAGTGCTCCTTCAGCCTGGGGCGCAACAGTTTCCTGGCGTCGGAGAGCAGGCCGTTCTCGGTGCTGAACGGGTCGGTCTCGATCAGGAGGTCGCGCGGGATCTCGTAGGAGTTCAGCTCGGCTTCCCGGGCGATCCGTTGCAGGGACTCGCTGATCGAGGACTTCAACGCCGCGTTGTCCGTGACGGTCCGCCGCAGCGCCTCCTCGGTGGGCACGACCACGGCGAGCAGGTAGGCTCGCGCGCTGCTGCCGTAGACGAAGACCTGGCGGACCAGTGGGCTGGTGGCGAAGACGGCCTCCAGCCGCGACACGGCCACGAACTCGCCCTGGGACAGCTTCAGCACGTTCTTGCGGCGGTCCACGTAGACGAGCTGGTCCGGCCCGATCTCGGCCATGATGTCGCCGGTCTGGTAGTAGCCGTCCGCGTCGAAGATCTCGGCCGTGGCGTCGGGGCGCTTGAAGTAGCCGGGGATGATGGTCCGCGTCTTGATCAGCAGCTCACCACGCGGGTGCGGCGTGTCGGTGCGGAAGTAGCCGAGCTCGGGGACATCGACCAGCTTGTAGTCGAGCACCGGCGGCCGGAGCACGTGCTTGTCGATGACGACCCCACCGGCCTCCGTCGAGCCGTAGCCGTCGTGCAGCTCCAGGTCCAGGCAGGACTCGACGAACGCCGCCATCTCGGCGGACAGTGGTGCGGTGCTGCACATCGCGCGCACGACCCGCCCGCCGAGGAAGCCCTCCCGCAGCTCCTGCTTCACCTGTGCGTCGACCGCGTCCAGGTCGCTGGTGCCGGGCGCGCGCCGGTCCAGTTCGCTCTGGTAGCGCTGGAAGAGCATGTCGCAGACCCTCGGGACCAGGTTCAGTTCCGTGGGCCGGATCAGGGCGATGTCCTCGAACAGGGTCGAGAGGTCGCTCTTGGCCGCGAAGTAGCTGGTTCCGCCGCTGCTGAGCGCCCTGAGCAGTGAGATGCGCCCGGCGAGGTGGCTCATGGGCATGTAGTTGATGCCGATGACGGGCAGGGCGTTCTTGTCGCGCCAGAGCCCGTCCCACAGCGAGTGCACGAGCCGCTCGGGGTACATGGCGCCCTTGGGCGTACCGGTGCTGCCGGAGGTGTAGATCAGCATCGTGAGCGGGTCCTCGTCGGGCCCGGGGGTGAACAGCGGAGCGGGCGGCAGCGCGCGCCCGCGCTCGAGGACCGCGGCCAGCGAGTCCACGACCGCCGGGTGCCCGGCCTCGGTCAGCCGCTGCCGCGCCGACTCCAGTGCCTCGCGCTGCTCGTCGACCTCCGGGTGGGAGTCGAAGACGACCAGCCGCCGCACCGTCGGGCTGCCCAGCGCGAGCTCCACGGCGGTGTCCAGGCGCTCGGCACTCGTGGCGAGGATGCTCGGGCCGGTCTCCGCGATGATCGGCCCGAGCTGGGAGGCGGGGGAGCTGGACTGCAACGGCACGCAGACCGCGCCCAGGTGCAGGCACACCAGGTCCAAGGTCGTGTAGTCGCAGCTGGTGAAGCCCAGGATGCCGACGAACTCGCCCGTGGCCAGCGGGTGGTCCGGGTGGTGGTGCCAGTCGCTGGCGATCGCGCCGACGCGGGTCCACAGCTCGCGGTAGCTGATGGTGTCGAACCATGGCAGCAGGCGGATCGAGGTCCGGCCCGTGCCGGGATCGGTGACCAGTTCCCGCGCGCGTTCCCCGAGGGCGGGCCGGTCCGCGTAGCCCGCCATGATCGCGGCCACCACCTGCGCGAGCCGCTGCCCGGGCCTGCTCGTCGCCTCGTTGACCGCGTCGAGCGGTGCGGCCGCCCTGACCTGCTCGTCCTGTGCGCGCAGCTGCGCGGCGCGACGTTCCTCCCGGGGGCCGGACACCCCGTGGACCTCACTGGTCTCAGACCACGAACCCGTCGTCACCACTGTCAGCCTCCCATCGGTCGCGCCGTGTATGAGGGGGAACGACGTTGGTCCCACGAACAGATACTTACCATAGCTAAATATACGTTGGGTACTGCTCTACTCACGAAGGGTGAGTGTGAGGTCCGCTACAGGTGGATTTGTTTTGCGATACGTCCAAAGTAGTTGGTGGCACGTACTAACAGCGGCTACAGTAGGGCCATGACCGCATCGCACCGTCCTCGGCAGGTGGCGGACCTGGGCATCGTGGACGGGCTTGTACAACTGTCCTTCCTCGTGCAGGGCATCCTGGGCCGCGTCGCCGACGCGCACGACCTGACGCTCCAGCAGACGCGCCTGCTCGGTGTGCTCCGCGACCGGGAACTGGGCATGGCCCAGTTGTCGGGCGTGCTGGACCTGGACAAGTCCAGCACCACCGGCCTGGTCACCCGTGCTGAGCGGCGGGGGCTGGTGCGGCGCACCGCGGTTCCCGAGGACCTGCGGGCCGTGCGCGTCGTGCTGACCGCGCAGGGCAAGCGGCTCGCCGAGGAGTTCGCCGCCGATGTCGCGCTGCGCCTGAACGAAGCCGCCGCCGACCTCACCGAGACCAACCGTGCACGCCTGTCCCGGCTGGCCAGTCAGGTCGTCCACCACCACGCCGACCGCCAGGGCATCGACCTGACGGCCGGAACCTCCGCCTCATCACGTGCGCGGCACTGAGCTGTTCGCGCCTGTCACAGCACAAGGGGTCCACCGCAATGGAGAACAACGACCGGGTCGCGGTCGTCATCGGAAGCACCCGCCCGGCCCGGATCTGCCCCGGCATCGCCCAGTGGATCCGGGACCTCGCGCAGCAGGGCAGTCCGCTGCGCTATGAACTGCTCGACCTCGCCGAGGCCAATCTGCCCCTGCTCGACGAGCCGCTGATGGCCGCGCTCCAGCGTTACGAGCACGAGCACACCCGGCAGTGGAGCCGTATCGTCAGCTCCTACAGTGCCTTCGTGTTCGTTTTCCCGCAGTACAACTGGGGTTACCCGGCGGTGCTGAAGAACGCGCTCGACTTCCTGTACCACGAGTGGCGGGACAAGCCCGCGACCGTTGCCTGTTACGGGACCCGTGGTGGCAACCGGGGTGCCGCCCAACTGCTCGACGTGCTCCAGGGCCTGCACATGCGGACCCTGCCCGACCACCTCGAACTGGTCATCACCGAGCAGGACGTGGACGAGGACTGGCAGCTCAAGGACCTGGACGCGACCCTGCACCCGTACCGGGACCAGGTCAGGCACATCGACGAGCAGCTGATCAAGGCCCTCCGGGACGGCCGGTAGCGGGCGGTGTGGGCACCGCGTGCATTCCGTTGCGAACAACGCGAACTGCGTGAACCGCCCACCAGAACCGCTTTGTCCGCCCTAGAGTCCGTTCCCGGGCTGCCTTCGGCCGGGGAAGCGGGGTACTCACATGGGGGACTGTCAAGGTCGAGGTGTGGTGCGCTTCCACCTACTGGGGCCGCTCGCCGTGCTGGTGGACGGCAAGGAGATACCGCTGGGCGGTACGAAGCAGCGGGTGTTGCTGGCCCACCTGCTGCTCAACGCGAACCGGCTGGTCTCGCCAGGGCAACTGATCGAGACGCTCTGGCCGGGTGAACCGCCCGCCTCGGCCGCCGCGAACCTGCAGACCTACGTGTGGCGGCTGCGCCGTCGGCTGCCCACGGCGCCGGGGATGCCTGGACTGCGCACCTGCGGCTCCGGTTACTCGCTGGCCGTCGACCCCGAGGACCTCGACGCGCACCGCTTCACCCGGCTGGTCGAGGAGGCCGCGCGGGCAGCCAGGAAGGGCGCGGCGCGATCGGCGTTGGCGCTGTTGGCCGAGGCGGAGGCGTTGTGGCGGGGTGACCCGCTGGCGGACCTGCCGACCGCTCCTGCCTGGGACGCCGAACTCGGCAGGCTGGTGGAGAAGCGGTTGGCCGCCGTCGAGGAGCGGTTGGCGTTACAGGTGTTGCTCGGCGAGCACGACCCGGTGATAGCCGAGCTCACGGTGCTGCTCGCCGAGCACCCGTACCGCGAACGGTTGTGGCAGCAGTACATGCTCGCGCTCAACGGCGCCGGGCGCCGGGCCGAGGCGCTCAACGCCTACGCGACGGCGCGGGAACGGCTGGTCGCCGATCTGGGTGTGGAGCCGGGGCCCGAGCTGCGCGCGATTCAGGACGCGGTCCTGAACGGGGAGAACCTGCCAAGCGGCCCGGTTTCGGCCAGCCCTCCGCCACCGCTGCGGCAACTCCCCGCCGATCTCCCGGACTTCACCGGCCGCGCGGACCACGTCCGTGAGCTGGCACAGGTCCTCGCCGCGAACAGGGCAACCCCGCCGGTGGTGGTGCTGACCGGTTCGCCGGGCACCGGCAAGACCGCGCTGGCCATGCACGTCGCGCACCGGCTGGCGGACCGGTTCCCGGACGGCCAGCTCTACGTGGACCTCGCGGGTACCGGGGTGGCGCGGGGCCCGGCCGAGGTGCTCGCCGACTTCCTGCACGCGTTGGGCGTCACCGGCAACCTCGTCCCGGCGCGGCTCGACCAGCGTGCCGCGCTGTTCCGGTCCCAGCTCAGTGGCCGTCAGGTGCTGCTGGTGCTTGACGACGCCGCCTGCGCCGATCAGGTCCGGCCCCTGCTGCCCGCGGGTGCGGGCTGCGCCGTGCTGGTGACCAGCCGTGGCAGGCTGCCCGAGCTGCCCGGGGCACAGCACCTCGCGCTGGCGGTGTTCGAGGAGGGGGAGGCCGAGCAGTTGCTCGCCGGGGTGGCCGGTGCGGACCGGGTCCTCGGCGAACCGGCTGAGGCCGCGGCGATCGTGCGGTGCTGCGGGTACCTGCCGCTGGCGATCCGCATCGCGGGGGCCCGCCTGGCCGGGCGCCAGGCGTGGAGCCTGCGCACCCTGCACGACAGGCTGGCCGACGAGTCGAACCGGCTGAGCGAGCTGCGCGTCGGCGATCTCGGTGTGCGGTCGAGCTTCGAGCTGAGCCTGCGCCAGCTGTGCGGGCCCGCGCGCACGGCGTTCTGCCGTTCTGCGCTGCTGGGCGCGCAGGACTTCCCGAGCTGGGTGCTCGACGCGCTGCTCGACCGCCGCGACACCCACGAGGTGCTCGACCTGCTCGTCGACGCGAACCTGATCTCCCTGGTCGGCGTGGACGCCGCCGGCCACCCGCGCTACCGCCTGCACGACCTCTTACGGTGCTATGCGGCGGAACTGCTGGAGGCCGAACCGCCGCAGGACCGCCTGCGGGCACTGGAGCGCGTGCTGTCCGGGCTGCTGTCGCTGGCGAAAGTGGCGGCGGCCGGGTTGCCGCCCGCGTTCGGCGCGATGACCGGGCCCGTGATCGGGTGGCAGTTCGAGCCTGCGGTGGCGCGGCGGCTGGTGGCCGATCCGCCGGTCTGGTTCGCGGCCAAGCGCACGATGCTGACCCGCGCTGTGCACATCGCCGCCGAGGCGGGGCTGGACGAGATCGCCTGGCAGCTCACGGCGACCGCGGTGCCGTTCTACGACCTGAGCGGAGCTTACGAGGATTGGCGGCGTAGTCACCAGGTCGCGCTGGAGGCAGTCGTGGCGGCCGGGAACCGGACGGGGGAGGCGGTGCTGGCGCGCGGCCTGGGCCAGGTCCAGCTCTACCACGACGAGTACACCGAGGCCGTGCGGCACATGCGGAGATCGGCTGCGCTGTTCGCCGAACTCGGCGATGTCCGCGGCGAGGCACTGGCCGTGGCCGGACTGGGCACCGCGGCCAGGGTCCAGCGCCAGCCGGCGGAGGCACTGGGTTTCTACCGGCGTGCGCTCGACGGGCTCCAGCGGGCGGGAGACCACAGCGGGGTGGCGCAGATGCTGAGCTCCATCGGCTCGGCGCACGCGCTGTGCGGGGAGTTCGCGGAAGCCGAGAACTGGCTCGACCGGGCCCGGGAACTGGCCCGTGGCATCGGCGACGCGCACCGCGAGGCGAAGGTGCTCACCGAGTTGGGCACCCTGCACCGCGACTGCGGGCGGCTGCCGGAGTCGCTGACCTGCCTGCGGCGCGCACTGAGCACGTTGGAGGAACTGGCGGACGAGCGGTGCAGCGCCTACGCGCTGTTGGGCATCGGTCAGACCCTGCTCGCCTCCGGTGAACCGGTGCAGGCCCGCGGTGTGTGCGACCGAGCGTTGCGGGTTTTCCGGGAGACCGGCAACCGGCAGGGGGAGACGACCGGACTGGCCCTACTGGAACAGGCACAGCGGCGACGGGGTCCCGCCGCCACCGTGCCCGGGGTGGCTCAGTTGCTGTTGCCCGGCTTCCAGCCGAGGTAGTGGCTGAAGTAGCTCTGCTTCGCGTGCCCGATGCGGCCGTTGACACTGGTCGCCCACACCCCGCCCGCACCGTCGGCGATGCCGACGTGGCCGTACGCGGAGATGTCCCAGAACACGAAGGCGCCCTTCGGCGGGGTGCCGGTGGTGTGCCGGACGCCGTCGGAGGAGCGCCAGTGCTCGATCGCGCTGGCGTGGTGGGTGGTGCGGTCCCAGGCCAGGCGCGCTGCCTTCTCGCAGTAGCCCTGGTAGGCGGTGCTGCCGTTGCGGCTGGAGTACCAGGCGATCGCCTGGTCGGCGGTCCGCGCGAGGGCCAGGTCGGCGGGGGAGTCGGCGATGAGGGCACCGGGGTCGGCGATGTCGGCGGCGGAGATCTCGGCGTAGGTATCGGACGGCACGGCCGAGGCGGCGGCCCCGCCCGCGAACAGCAGTGCCGCCGAGATGGCGACCACCTGGCACGCGGTCTTGGTGAGCATGGGTTCCTCCCTCTGGTTCCGGGACCGGGATCCCGGCGACTTCGAACGAGGCAGAGCCTGGCGGCCCCCGCTACACCGCCACTACACCGCTACGAGCGGGTGTGTGTGACCGCGCTCATCGGCCGATCGGATGGCCTCCGTGCAGGCTTTACCCGGCCGTCACCACGGGTCGTGGGCCCGCAACACCCCGCCCCAACCATGGCCGGGTGACCAGAAGACGTGTCGTCGGAATCGATTCCGGACCCTCGGGCCAGCTCGCCGCGAGCACCAGGCCGCGCGGCAAGGCGCGCAGCGGCAGGGCGTGGCGTCACTACCCGTCGCTGTGGCTGATCCGCGCCGCGGTCGAGGACCGGCCCGGCCAGTTGTCCGTGCTCACCGGAGTGCTCGGCGGGCTGGGCTGTGACATCAGGGCGCTGCACGTGCACACCGGGCAGGAGGGGCCGGTGGACGAGTTCCTGGTGCACGCACCGGCGGACATCAGCGCCGAGTCCCTGGTCCGTGCCCTGCACGGAGCGGGTGGCCGCGAAGTCAGGGTGCTGCCCGCGGAGACCCACGACCTGATGGACGCCGCCACCGCAGCCATCGGCCTGGCGGGCGACCTCGTCCTGGATCCGGACGGCCTGCCGGGCGTGCTGTCCCGGCTGCTGGCCGCCCGGGTGTCGGCGCACCCCGCGGGCGCCGGTCCCGTGGACCAGGTGGACGGCACGAGGATCCGGCTGTGCTACCGGGGCGGGGTGCTGGTGCTCGAGCGGCCCCGGATGCCGTTCACCGGCAACGAGTTCGCCCGTGCCAGGGCGATGGTCGAGCTGACCGGCCAGTTGCGCGAGCAGCGGCCGGGCTGAGGCGTGCCGCTGAGGGTTGGGGCGCGCGGTGGCGCCCCGGCCGGGAGATCAGCTGCTGGAGTAGGTCAGGCAGTTGGCGGCGTGGTCCCCGCCGCCGGGCCCGATGCGCACCCCGGAGGCGGTGCACTCCAGGTTGGAGTTGTGCGTGCACTCGGCGCGCGAGCAGGCGCCGACCTGGGCGACGACCTTCGGCAGGCCGCCCTTGGTGGACAGCGGCACGAAGGTGCCGCAGTCGGCGGTCCCGTTCGCCCCGTTCACGGTGATCGCGAATGCGTGGCACCCGTCGTGGTTGTACGAGCAGCCGGTGACGGTGCACTCGTGCACGGCGGGCATTTCGGTGGTGGTCATGAACGCTCCCGTGAAATGCGGTTCGTGGAATTCACACGGTGCCACTGACCTGCGAGGTCGGCAACCGGAGCGATTTAGGTGAGGCTTACCTGAATGGTAAATGCTTTCCTGGTGGAGGCGGGAAAAACTCACTAGTCAATACGGTGAGTAAACGCATCGCACCCGACTGAGTGCCGCGGTTCACCGGGCCCGCGACACCGCCCCGGAGTGGTGAGTGCGCAGCTGTGAAGGCGTTGTCCCCGAGCTGTTGCGCCGGTGAGCACGGCCCTCCGGCGGGCGAGGGCCTGCCGCCTGGGCGACGCGCGCGATCAGTGCCGTGACCACCTGCCGAGCGCGCTGACGCGTCCAGCCCGCGGCACCGCTCGTGCCGGCGGAGGTGAACAGTTCGACCAGGTGCCTGTCCGGGCCGGGCAGCAGGTCGATCTCGTCGCGGGTGAGGGCGTGCCGGATCGCGGCGTCCACCGCCTGCTGGTCCGCCTGGTCGGCGAGCACGTGCCGCAGCGCGAGCACGGCCCGCGCGCGGAGGTCGGTGCCGCGCAGACCCGCGGCGTGGTCCACGACCAGGTCGGCCAGCTCGGTGCGGCCGCACCTGGTCAGCACCGTCCAGATCAGGCGGGTGACGCGGTGCGCGAGTGCTTCAGCCGTGTGCACGATCCCAACTCCTGCCGATCAGTTCCAGCACCGTCCGGACAGCCCCGGGCAGCGTCCGCACCGCCCGCACCGGCTGCGGTGTCCCCACTTGCGACCAGCCCGGTCCGGCGACGACCACCGCCACCCCGGGTTCGGCCACCAACGCCGCCAACGGCACCGACCGTGCCAGGTCCTCGCGGTGTGCCCACACCACGACCACCGCGGGGCGCAGCTTGCCGACCGCGTCCAGCAGCGCCCGCGGCGGTACGCGTGCCCCGAGGGCGCGGTGCGCGCAGTCCCGTTCGGACAGGGCGGCGCCCAGGGCGTCCAAGGCGAGTGTGTGCAGTTCCTCGGGCGCGCACGCCAGCAGCACCGGTAGCCGCCCCCGGTGCTCCGGCGTGGGGACCTGGCGCAGGGCGTGCCCCACCGTGGCGCTGGCGATGTGCTCCACCTCGATGCCGCTGCTCCGGTCGGCGACCCGGTCACCGATCTGGATCAGCGCGGGCATGAACACCTGCTCCCAGGCCGTGACCACGCCGTACTCGCTGATCAGGTCCTGGCTCAGCCCGCGCAGCAGGGGCTCGTCCAGCCGGGTCGCGGCCCTGGCGAATCCCCGCACGGCGGCGGCGTGCGGCCCGATCACGGCGGCGGGCCCGACATCGCCGTCACGCGGTGGCTGCCCCAGGGCGAGTGCCGCCGCCGATGCCGGGGCCATGCCCATGGCGGTCAGTTCGACCATGCGCCGCAAGCGGGCCGCGTCCTGGTCGGTGTAGCGGCGGTGCCTGCCGTCCTGCCGTGCGCTGGGGCCCAGTCCGTAGCGGCGGTCCCAGGTCCGCAGGGTGGTCGGCGAGATGCCCAGCGACCGGGCCAGCGCCCCGGGTGTCCACACCGCGGGGCCGGTCACGGCGAAAGGCGGGCGGTGCGGCGGCGGTAGGCGATCAGGTCGCGCAGCTCGCTCTCACCCAGGCCACCCCAGACCCCGAAGGTCTCCTCGACGGTGAGCGCGTGCTCGCGACACTGCGCCAGCACCGGGCAGTGCGCGCAGATGGCCTTGGCGTGCCGTTCCCGCTCCTCGCGGTGCGAGCCGCGCTCGTTGCGCGGGTGGAAGAACACCGCGTTGTCCCGCCCCCGGCACGCCGCGCGCAGCTGCCAGTCCCAGGACTCGGCCACGGGGGTGGGCAGTCGACTCAGTTCGGGCATGGCCGTCTCCTTCGCGGTCATCGGGCACGCCGGGGAGACCCACTCTAGAATCGATTCGAAACCGTTTCAACTTGACCGGGAGTGTGCATGTCCACCCTGCCCCTGCGGCGCCAGGCCGGCGCCGGAGCCGTGTTCGCCCTGCTCGTCGTGCTCACCGCGGGCACCGGGGTGCTGTCCAGCACTCGCACCGCCCAGGACTACCTCGCCCTGCGACAGCCGTCCTGGGCCCCGCCCTCCTGGCTGTTCGGGCCGGTCTGGACGCTGCTCTACGCCCTCATCGCGGTCGCGGGCTGGCTGGTCTGGCGGCGAGTCGCGGGCACCGGTCGCGGGCGGGCGGCGCTGACCGTCTACGGGGTGCAGCTCCTGCTCAACGCCGCGTGGACCCCGATCTTCTTCGGCGCGCGCCAGTTCGGGGTGGCCTTCGCCGACATCGTGCTGCTGTGGATCGCCATCGGGGTGACGGCCGGGCTCTTCGCGCGCCTGCACCGCGGGGCGGCCGCCCTGCTGGTGCCGTACTGGCTGTGGACCACCTTCGCTGCCGCGCTCAACCTCGCGGTGTGGAGCCTCAACCCCTGACAACCAGTCAGAAGCGGCCGGAGGCCTTGACCAATGCCTCCGGCCGCGTGCTGGTGACCGCTGGCGTCACCGCACGGCGCGGTACGCGGTGCCGACGGCGTTACGTGCCGTGCCCTGGTACAGGCCGGTGGGGTGGGCGTTGGCGGACAGGGTGAACCACGCGTAGCGCTCAACGAAGGACAGGCCGTTCAGCATGGCCGTGGACGCCCTGACGAAGTCGATCTGCTGTTGCTGGCTGGGGTACCGGGGAGTGCCGGTGGAGTAGTCGGTCAGCGCGTACTCGGTCAGCCAGATCGGCTTGTGGTAGCGGTCGTGCACGGCTTGCAGGTAGCCGCGCAGTTGGTTGCTGGCCTGCGCGGAGAAGTCCCCGCCGTACCAGTGCAGGGGGATGAAGTCGACCCGGTAGCCGCGCGCCGCCGCCCCGGACATGAACTGGTCGAGCCAGCCGCCCGGCGTGGCCCCGCCGAAGGCCACCGCGGGCGCGCCGAGCCGCAGCCCCGTGTCCGCCAGCTGGGGCCAGAGGTCCAGTGCCCGCTGCACCGACATGTTCGCCTGTCCCGGCAGATCGGGCTCGTTGAAGCCGAGCAGTGTGCTGCCCGCACGGCGTGCGTTGGCCAACTCCGTGGGGTTGACCGAGGCCGCACCCCAGATCATCGGCACGAACTCCACGCCCGCGGGCTTGGTGATGCTTCCCGTTGTGGAAGACCAGTCGTAGTACCAGGAGGCGCCGACATCGATCAGGTCCTGGCTCGCGCCGCTGAACGCCTCGGCGCTCACTCCCTTGCGCGGGCCCGTGGCGGCGTGTGCGGGCTGGACGGCGCCGAGCAGGGTCAGCGTGAGGCCGAGCGCCGCGAGTCGAGTGGAAGTGCGCACAGTTTCCCCCTCAGTGGAAGGTGACCGTGAACCCGGAGCAGGAGGAGCACTGGCGCATCACCCTGTTGCCGGGCACGGTGTCCTGCTTGGACCAGGTGTACGCCTTGGGGCAGTGGGAGGTCAGGTTGCGGCTGTAGCTGGTTTCCGCGTCCCGGTTGGGGTTCACACACAGCTTCCCGCCCGCGGTGAGGTCTCCGCTGGGACAGTACGGCAACAGGTTCTCGGGGCAGCCCATCTGCTCACAGCTGCCACCGCCCGGGGGAGGCGCGGGTGCGTTGCGCGGGGAGATGGTGATGGGCAGGGAGAAGGCGTTGACGTAGCTGACGTCGTACCAGGGTGCGAGCGAGTCGCCCGCGTCGAAGTTGAACTCGGCGAGGCTGGCGGGCTGCTCGCCGGTGGTGCAGTGGTCGGCGGCCGGTCCGCAGTCGCCGATCTGGCAGTGGAAGCCGTTGCCGGACTGGCCGGTGCAACCCTGGCGGGCGAAGAACTTGCCGCGCCAGTGGCCGGGTGCGGACGCCTCCGGGATGGTCACGGTGGCCGACTGGCCCGGTGCGAGCCTGGGCAGCTTGGCGAAGTTCACCGAGCCGTCGGCGTTGACCGTGCTGCCGATCCACAGGGTTTGCTTGGTGCCATTGACAAAGGTGACCGTGTGCTGGGTGCGGGCGTGGGCCACCGGAGCGGCGGCGATCGTGGCCAGCAGCAGGGAGCACAGTGCGAAGAGGATTCGTCGAAGGTGCATTGCTGGTTCCTTTCCCGAACCAGCAGCACACTGCTCGGGACGGGCACTCGTCTAGGTGTTTTCCCCTTTTTCCGCTGAGACGCTGGACAAAGGACGCGCGCCGGGTGGCCCTCGCGCCCGGCGAAGGCCACCCGGTGCCGGTCTCAGCCCGTCACGCTCAGCACGAGCTTGCCCCGGGTGTGGCCGTTCTCACCGCGGGCGTGGGCCTGGGCGGCCTGCTCCAGCGGGAAGACCTCCGCCACCTCCGCCGCCACCGCACCGGTGTCGATCAGGTCGGCGATCGTGGTCAGCGCGGGGCCGTCCGGCTCCACCAGGAACGGGCTCGTCCGCACCCCAAGAGCCTGCGCGGCCTGATGCAGCTCGGGGGAGACCCCGGACGGGATCGCGACGAGCAGGCCGCCGGGGTGCAGCACCCGCAACGACCGGGTGCTGGTGCTGTCCTGCCCGTCCCCGATCAGGTCGATGACCAGGTCCATGTCCTGGACGACTTCCTCGAACCGGGTCGTGGTGTAGTCCACGAGTTCGTCGGCGCCGAGCTTGGTGAGCCAGTCGTGCCGCTTGGCGCTCGCGGTGCCGATGACGTGGGCGCCCAGGTGCTTGGCGAACTGCACCGCGAAGTGCCCCACCCCGCCCGCGGCCGCGTGGATCAGCACGCGCTGACCGGGCTGGAGGTCGGCGGTGTCCACCAGTGCCTGCCACGCGGTGAGCGCGGCCAGCGGCACGGCGGCCGCCTGCTCGTGGCTGACACTGCTGGGCTTGCGGGCGAACTGCCGGGCCGGTGCGGTGACGTACTCGGCGTAGCCGCCCGCGGCACGCGGGAACCAGGGCATGCCGTACACCTCGTCCCCGGGGGCCAGCGTGGTCACCCCGAAGCCGACCTGCTCCACCACCCCGGACACGTCCCAGCCGAGGATGAACGGCGGCTCGCCCAGCACCCCGGCCATGCCGCCGCCGGAACGGGTCTTCCAGTCCACTGGGTTGACGCCCGCGGCGTGCACCCGCACGAGGACCTCGGTCGGCAGCGGCTCGGGCCGGGGCACCCGCTCCAGCCGCAGCACGTCCTGGCCGCCGAAGCCGTGCTGGACCACCGCGCGCATTGGGGATGCGGACATGACAACTCCTCAGAGAAATATCGGCCAAGACCGTTGCGTGGCCTCTCCTTGTACGATGCCGACCGTATCTCCGGGGATATAGTTACCCGCAAGGGTTGCTACTTCCCATTGGGAAGTAGCCTGGTGAGGAGCGTGAGGATGACCATCGCCTGCACGACCGGTCAGCACTCGGACCACGACGTGTACGCGGCGCAGTGCCCCTGCCGCGCCATGCTGGACCTGTTGGCCAACAAGTGGTCCGCGCTGGCCATCGGGGCCCTGGAGGAGGGGCCGCTGCGCTTCGGCGAGTTGCAGCGCTGCCTACAGGGCGTCAGCCCCAAGGTGCTCACGCAGACCCTGCGCAGGCTGGAGACCTTCGGCTTCCTCGACCGCACAGTCATTCCCGCGGTGCCCCTGCACGTGGAGTACTCGCTGACCGAGCTCGGGCGCAGCGCGGCCGTGCCCCTGGGCCAGCTGCGCTCCTGGGTGGAGGAGAACGTGGACCGGTCCGCGGCCGTCCAGCCCTGTGCGGGGGACTGATCCTCCCGGATCGCCGGTGCCGCTGAGGACCTCAGCGCGCCACGCGGCAGCCCGTGTCCAGGGTGTCCTCGTGGTGGGTCCCCGCCGCCCGGTACCGGGCAGCGCGGTCCGCGGCCTCGGCCGGGGACACCACCTCGTCGCGGGTGTAGTAGGTCCAGGCCACCTGCTGGGTGTAGGTGCTCCGGCCGCCTTGGTGCCCCTCGGTGTCGATGAGCCAGGTGTTGTAGCTCAACGACATGGGCTGCCGGGGTGCCACGCTCTCCCCGTCGGGGTCCAGCGAGTGGTCGGCGGTGAGCTCGCCGTCGATGTAGTACTTCACGTGCCCATCCGCGACCTGGGTGACCAACTCGTGCCATCCCGCCATGGACCGGGTCTGCGTGTTGTAGGCCCGGTGGGTGAGGTCCAGCGGGTCCGGACGGTAGGTGTGGTAGCTGGTCTGGTAGTTCGTGGCCTCGCCCACGCCCCAGCCACCGTTGGGCAGGTACTCGGCGAAGTCCAGTTCGCTGTAGAGCGGGTCGTAGTCCCCGTTGAGCGGGCTGATCGCGAAGTAGGTCTCGTTGACGTGGTCGCCGTCGGCCCCCTCGGACGGGGCGTCGGTGAAGCGGATCCGGCTCGCGTAGGTGCCCTCGTAGAACCGCCGCCTGCCCTGGGACAGTTCGGCCTGCGTGGTGCCGCCCGCGGACCCGTCGGTGGAGACGCTCAGTTGCAGCACCTTGCCCCCGTCCCCGTCGGGGAAGGCGATGTTGTCCGGGGACCAGGTCGCGCCAGGCACGCCGGGACCGCCCGAGCCGCCGCGGGCCTGCCAGCCGTTGGCCGAGAAGGCGGGGTCGGCCGTGGAGGAGTACTGGAAGTCGTCGAAGAACGCGCCGCACCGCGGGGCCGCGGCCGAGGGCAGCGCGGTGGCGGTGGTCGCGAGCGTGCTCAGCGCACAGCCCAACACAACAGCGCGAGTCCTTGACCAGTGCACCAGGCACACTCCTTCTGCCGCTCGTGGCGCCGGAAGGTAGCCCTCGGGCCGGTCCCTGTACAGACCAAGCGTCCGCAAGGGCAACAAATCCGGTGCGCCCGGTCAGTGCCGCCACCTGTCGGACAGGTCGCCGGACCCTGACCGGGCGTACCGCGACCGGGACTGGCTCGCAGCCCGGTCAGCGACACGCGGCGCAAGGCCGCGCGGCCGCGGTTCGCCGTTCGATCGGATTCATGCGCCCAGGCCCGCTTCCCACGCGGTGAGCGCGGTGGTGTCCGTCGACACCAGGAACTCCGGTCGCGGATTGGGGACCGGCACGGGCACGTTGTCCACGCTGTTGTACGTGATCAACAGCAGCCGCCGGTCCTGCGGGGACATGTTCGTACCGGACCCGTGGATGAGCCGCGGATCGAACAACAGCAGGCTGCCCGCGGTGCCAGTGGCCGCGCGGATACCGAGGTCCGCCGCGACCGAGGCCAGTTGCCGCGGGCTCAGTTGGTAGTTGAGGTCGGCCTTGAGGTTCGCGGCCCAGTCATCCCCGGCGCTGCGCCGCTCGGTCCGCACCGTGCCCAGCAGGTGCGAACCTGGCAGGAACAGCAGCGGACCGTTGAAGTCCGTCGCGTCGTCGAGGAACAGCGCGATGTTCATCGCCCGCGGGGTGCGCATGCCGTCCTCGCGCTCCCAGAAGATGTAGTCCTGGTGCCAAGGCCACACGTCGCCACGCAGCGCCAGCTTGGCGTTGACCTTCGACTGGTACACGTAGACCTTGCTCTCAAGGACCTGCTCCGCCGCGCCCAGCAACCTCGGCAGCCGGGTGAGCCGGTCGAACAGCGAGCTGACCTGGTGGCAGCCGTGCACGCCGCGCACGGTCGTGCCGTCCGTCTCGAGCATGCGGCCGGGGTGGTCCAGCGCGAACAACGTCTCGACATCGTCCCGCACCAGCGCGAGATCCGCGGGCGGGATGACGTCGGGAACGACGACGAACCCCTCGGTGTGGTAGGTGGCGAACTGCGAATCGGTGAGCATGTTCTCCCCCGACAATCTCTCGGTGATTACCCTGGTGATCTGCACCAGTGGTACTGACTGAACGCGGCGTCGCCCTGTGCGATCGGCTGCACCTCCGTTGGTGCGGGCTCAATGGCCCTGGTTTGCCACCTCCGCCAGGAATTCCGCGATCGCCCCGACTTGGGGCTCCTGGAAGAGCGAGAAGTGGTCGCCCGCGATCACCCGGGTGTCCACCAGACCCGGGCACAACTCCCGCCACCTCGCGCTGGCCTTCTCCCGCACAGCCGGGTCGGTGTCAGCACTCTGTAGCAGGGCAACGGGTCCGGACCACGGCGCTGGCACGTACCTGCTGGCCGCCAGCGAGTGCACGTGGTACAGCTCGAGGCGTCGTTGCAGGTGCTCCCTCGCCACCGCCGAGAGCTCGCTCGGGTCCTGGCCGGTGACGTCCTCGATGGTCACCGGCTCGCCATCGAGCACCAGCTCAGGCGGGTACGTGTCCACCAGGACCACCATGGCGGGGCGCTCACCCGCGCTGGCCAACCGGCGGGCCAGTTCCAGCGCGACCAGGCCGCCCATCGACCAGCCGAGCAGCACGTGCGGCCCGGGGACCCCGGCGACCTCCGCGACGTACCGGTCAGCCAGGCCGGTCACGTCCTGACCGGCGTCCGGTTCGGTGGGAGCTTGCAGGGCGTACACCGGACGGCCCAGTTCCGGCCGCAGAGACAGGGAACGGAACCCCAGCACATCGCCCCCTGCCGGGTGAACGCAGACCAACGGCAGCCCGGCACCGTCCCTGCGCAACCGCACCAGGCTGCCCAGGGGGACCGACGAGTTGGCGGTGCGCACCAGCCGCGCCAGGCGTGTGGCGGAGGCCAGCCGATGGCCACCGTCATCGTCATCCACGTCGAACAGCACGGTCACGGGCAGGCGCAGGCCCATCGCCTCGTTGATCCTCGCGATGAGCTGCACTGCGAGCAACGAGTGCCCACCCAGGTCGAAGAAGTCCTCGTCCGCACCGACCTGGGTACCGAGCAGCTCCTCCATGCAGCGGAGGATGACCAGTTCCACCGCGTCGACGGGCTGGGCCAGATGGCGCGACCGGGCTGTCGTGGACTGCTCGGCCAGCGAGCGGACATCGACCTTCCCGTTCGTGGTCAACGGGATCTCGCTGATCCGGTGGTACTCCTCCGGGACCAGCTCCGCAGGGAGGCGCTCGCGGACGAACGCGTCGATCTCCGCCTCGGGCGGGACGTCGGCGAGGAGGTACGCGACCAGGCGTGTGCCGCGGTTCTCATCGTTGCTCGCCACCACAACCGCATCGCGGACCGCCTCGTGCTCCAGGAGGGCGGCGCGTACCTCCTCGGGTTCGACGCGGACACCCCTGATCTTGACCTGGTCGTCCACCCTGCCCACGTAGTGCAGGCCCCCGCCGGGCGTGTGGCAGGCCAGGTCACCGGTCCGGTAGAGCCGGCCGCCGGGGGTGTCCGCGAACGGGTCCGGCACGAACCGTTGCGCCGTCAGGCCGGGGGCCGAGTGGTAGCCCCTGGCCAGCCCGGCACCACCGATGTAGATCTCGCCCGTGACACCGACGCCGACCGGTCGTAGCCGCTGGTCCAACACGTAGATCTGGGTGTTCGCGATCGGCCGCCCGATCGTCACCGGTCCTGTCGTGGTGGTGACCTCGTGGACGCTGCACCCGACGGTGGCTTCGGTTGGCCCGTACTCGTTGAACAACCTGGTCGGCCCATCGCGCCACGGCCGGGCGACGTCCGCGGTCAGCGCCTCACCGCCCACGACGAGCGCCCGCACCCGACCGGCGAGTTGGTCAAAGCTGTGGTTCAGTACCTTCAAGTGCGACGGGGTCAACTTCAGCATCGCGGGTTCGTCCAGAGTGGGCAGGCCCTCGGCCAGCCGTAGCACGTCCCGCCACGCGGGGTTGATCCGCACCGAACCGCCAGCCACCAACGGTGTGAACAGGCTGGTGACGGTCAGGTCGAACGCGACCGAGGAGTGCAGCACGGCTGCCGTGTCGGCTGTTCCGTACGCGGCGGCACTCCACCGCACGTAGTTGGCCACGGCGCTGTGCGGGATCATGACGCCCTTCGGGACACCCGTCGACCCGGAGGTGAAGATCACGTACGCCAGGTTGTCCGGTGTCACCCCGGAATCGGGGCGAGGGCAGGTCGGCCTGCTCTCGGTGATGTCCAGCACCTCGAAGCCGCCGACCCACCGGTCGGGGTCGTCGGTGACCAGGTGCGTCGAGCCGACCCGACCCAGCAACGTGGCCACCCGGTGTGCGGGAAGGTCGACGTCCAAGGGCACGTACCCGCCCCCAGCCTTCAGGACGCCGAGCAACGCCACCACGAGGTTCGCCGAATGCCGCACGCCGACCCCGACCAGGACCTCCGGGCCGACGCCTCGCGCCCGCAGCACCCCGGCGAGGGCGTTCGCCCGCTCGTCGAGTTCGCGGTACGACAACCGCTCATCACCGCTGTGCACCGCAACCGCGTTCGGGGTCGCGGCCGCCTGGTCCTCGAACAGCTCGTGGAGGCAGCGGGCAGGTTCGGTGTTGGCCGTCAGGTTGAAGCGGACCACGAGGTCGTGCCGGGTCGGCGCGTCCAGTGGGTCGAGGTCGGCCACCCGGACCGTCGGGTCACCGGTCACCTCGGCGAGAACGGTGGCGTACTGCCGAGCCAAGACGGTCACGTAGTCGTGTGCGAAGCGGTCCGGTACGTAGTGCCAGACGAATCGGACCGTGTCCGCACCGACCACGCACTCCAGTTTGAGGTCGTACGACTCGGCCTCGACGTCCTCCCAGTCCAAGGTGAAGGTGACCGCTCCGGCGGCCAGCGGTTCGACCGCGGTCTTGTACTCGAAGGCCGCTTCCCATGCGACGGGTTCGGTGGCGTAGGGGTCGAGCAGGCACTCCGCCAACTCGTCCACTTCGGACAGTTCGGCCTCGGTGCTTGCCACGAGCTCGTTGAACCTGGTGTCCTCGCCGATCTCGCTGCGCACGCCGACCCACCGGGCCAGCGGCCCGGCACAGTCCCGCAACTCGTCCAGGTCCCGGCCGGGAAAGCAGGTGCCGACGGTCAGGTCTGGCCGGCCGGAGACCCGGGACAGCAGGACCTGCCAGCACGCCAGCAAAACGCATTCCACCGACGTGTTCAACCTGGCGGCGCAGCTGTGCAGCGCCTGGGGCATCTCGACGGTCACGTACCGGCCGTCGGCCAGTGCGCCCTCCTGATGCCCGCCCGCGAGTGGCAGACGCAGCAGGGTGTTCACGGACCGGCGGCGCAGCAGCGCGACGGCCTCCTCCTGCGGTTCCTGTCCCAGTTCATGTTGCCACTGCGCGAGTTGGCTGTGTCGAAGACCGACATGGTCCAACGGATCCTGCCGGTAGGCCGAGACCAGGTCGGCGACTATCGTGCGCAATGCCGCGCTGTCCGCGACGAGGGCCGTGGTCGTGATCAGCAGTGCGTGGTCGTCGGGTCCACGCGTGATCAGCACCACCCTGAGCGGCGATCCCGTGTGGAGGTCGCCACGCGCGGTCCACTCCGCGCGCCGGATCCGCTCCAGATGCGACTGTCCATTAAGGACAATTCGACGCACCGCGACCAGAGGTGCCTCATCGGACACCACCTGGACCGCGGTCATTCCGTCCTGTACCGGATGGAACGAGGTGCGCAGCATCTCGCGCTCCCGAACCACTGTGGCGACGGCGGACGCCAGCCGGTCCACGTCCAGCTGGCCACGGATCCGGACCAGTGCCTGCGCCCGGCACTCCCGGCCGCGTTGCCGTTGCTGCCACACGCGCAACTGCTGTGCAGACAGCCGATATCCCTCGACCTGAACCGCCATGACCTCGTCCGTTCTCGAGCAGCTGATCCCAGTGGATCAGCCGAAACTCATCATGTCGCCCATGGCCACGAGCAGCTTCCGCTCGCCACCGAACGGGTTGCGGGCGTGGGCGACCGAGATGTTGTCCAGCATCAGCACATCACCCACCTGCCACGGGAAGCTGACCTCCAACTCCGCGTACACCCGGCAGATCTCGGCCATGGCGTCGTCCGGGATGGGAGTGCCGTCGCCGAACCGGCAGTCCCGGGGGAGTTCGTCACGATCGAAGGTCGCCAGGATCGACTTCCGCGTCCGCTCGTCGAGGCACGAGAGGTGCCAGTGCTGCGCCTGGTTGAACCACGACCACTCGCCGGACACCGGATGGCGGAGTACCGAAGGACGTACCGCCGAGGTGTACAGCCGGTCGTCCCGCCACTCGTACCGCAGGCCCTGCGCGACGCACCGCGCCTGGACCTCGGCACGGCTGTCGGTCCGGAACGCCGTGCGCCAGTCGAGGCCCAGGCCGGTGCCGTACCCGCGCAGGTACATCACGTTCTTCGCGGCGAACTCCGCGCGCAGGTCCGGATGGAGGGTCCGGTACATGACCCGGCTGTCAACGATCGGCGTCTCCCCACCCCATGTCGCCGGGCACTTGACACAGAACCAGATCCGTCCTGGGCCGCTGTCGTTGAAGGAGTCCCGGTTGTGCCACAGCAGCTTCTCCTCCGGTGGGAAGAGCGTGGGCGGGTAGGCTCGGCCGTTCAGCGAGGACTGCGAGTGCTCGCCGTTGTCGACGAACAGATCCGTCACGAAGACGGAGGCGAACCGTTCCAGTTCCTCGGATTCGGTGATTTCGAAGCCGCGGAACAACAGCGCCCCGCTGGTGAGGAGCGCATCATCCAGCATGGCTCGGTTATTCCGCGCCCACGCGACCAGGTCGACCTGTTCCTGATTCGGTGTGGCCACCACCGGCAGGGTGGTCCCCGGTGCGAGAGGAGCCAGGCCAACCAGGTCCGCGGAGTTCGCGATGACCTTCTTCGGCGCGGTTCGCTTCAGCTCGCGCAGGCGGCCCCGCACGCTGTTCCTGTCCATTCCGTGCGTCTTGCCCCGCTCCGGTCGGGGGCGGGACAGCTCGGCCCGGTGGTCTGGCTGCTCGGCGAGGGCGGTCACGAGCCGCACGTAGTCCGCCGCCAGCAGGGTGACCGCATCCCGGTCGAACACCTGAACGTCGTACTCCCAGGCGCCGACGATCGTCGTACCTTCCTCGGCCATCAGCAGGGTCAGGTCGAACCGGGTGGTGTCCAGGTCGAACTCCAGCGGATCGAGGCGGACACCAGGCAGCGTCCGGTTGCCGCGCCGGGTGTTGTCCAGCATCAGGTTGGTCTGGAACAGCGGGCTGTGGCCGCGGTCGCGTGGCGGGTTCACCACCTTCACGACCTCCTCGAACGGCAGGTCCTGGTGCGCGTACGCGGCCAAGGTCGTGGCACGTGCCCGGCACACCAGCTCCCGCCAGGTCGGTTCACCGTCCACAGTGGTGCGCAGCACGACCTGGTTGACGAAGAAGCCGATCAGGTTCTCCACCGCCGGGTCCGACCGGTTGGCGAGGTTCGCGCCAACGGCGAGGTCGGTCGAGCCGGTCCGCTCGTGCAGCAGCGCGTACAGCGCGGAGAGCAGGACCATGAACAGGGTCGCGTCCTCCTGCCGGGCCAGGGCGTGGATCTTGTCCGCGGTCGTGCTCGGGATGGTGAACTCCACCCGGTGGCCGACGAACTGCGCCGGGGCCTCGCGGGGACGGGTCATCGGCAGCGCGGGGATCTCCAGAATGCCCGCGAGCTGGTCGCGCCAGTAGTCCCGCGCCTTCGCCAGGTGGCCCTCGTCGAGCAGACAACGTTGCCACACGGCGTAGTCCGCGTACTGGACCGGGAGATCGGGCAGCACCGGCGGACGGTTCTCCTGCCGCGCCGCGTACAGCTCGCTGAACTCGTCCAGCAGCACGCCGGTGGACCACCCGTCGAACGAGATGTGGTGCACGCTCACCAGCAGCAAGTGCTCGGTGGCGGACAGCCGGACCAGGTGGGTCCGCATCACGGGGCCGTTGGCCAGGTCGAACGCCCGGACGGACTCGGCAAGCGCCAATCGCATCGCCTCGGCCTCGGGATCGTCGACGGTGCTGACGTCCACGGTGACCAGGTCGACCGGCTGGTACTGCTGTACGGACTGGTAGGGCCGGCCGTCCTCGGTGACGAGCACCGTCCTGAGCACTTCGTGCCGGCGGACGATCTCGTTGAGCGCGTGGTGCAAGGCTGGCACGTCCAGGTCCCCGGTCAGCCGGACGTACAGGGGGACGTTGTACCGAGGATTGTCGGGCGCGAGCTGGTGCAGGAACCAGAGGCGTTCCTGCGCGCGGGAAGTGGGCATCAAGGTAGTGCGGGGCACAGGTGCCAGCGCGGGCGTGGTGGAACCCGAGGCCTGAGCGCACAGTTCCTCGACCGCTGCCGCCATGTCGGCCAGGACCGGTTTCTCGAAGGGGGTGCGTATCGGGATGTCGACCCCGAGCGCGTCGCGCAGCCGGTACAGCAGCTGGAACGTGAGCAGCGAATGGCCGCCCAGTTCGAAGAAGTGGTCGTCCGACCCGATGCCGTCCTTGACGAGCAGTTCCTCCCAGATGTCGGCGATCGTCCGCTCGGTCGGTGTCAGCGGCCGTGCGTCCCGGCCGTGCGCGTGTGATCGGTCGTCGAGCGCCATCAACTCCCGCAGCACCAGGTGGTCCACCTTGCCGCTGGGCGTCAAGGGGAACTCGCGCAGCAGCACGTAACGGGCGGGCACCATGTGTGCCGGCAGGTGTGCTTTGGCGTGCGCCGCCACCGCGGTGAGCCTTCGTGCGGCGGTCGTTCGCCACATCGGGTCGTTCGCGTACTCGCCAGAACCGGCAGCCTTGGGCGCGGCGGGGTTGGCAACCGCGGGCGCAGATGTTGGCTGGAGGAGCACGTCGTACGAGCCGTCGGGGGCGCCAGCTGCCCAGCTGAGGTCGACCTCGTAGGACAGCCGCTCGGCCAGCGCGCGGACCTCGTCCGGATCGATCCCCTCTGGTGCCGCCACACTCGCGCGCGGCACCTCTCCAGCCGGTGCGTCAGCCAGCGCAGCCCGCCCGCCAAGCGCCTCGGACAGCCGGGAGTTGGTCAGGTTCCGCAGCTGGATCCGTCGCGGCTGGCCCCCGGTCAGCAGGTTCTCGATCGCCGCGAGGTCCATGCCGACCGCGTTGTGACTGTCCCATTCGGACTGTTCAAGTCGGTTCCCGCCGACCTCGATGACGACGTCGTACCGGTAGGAGACCAGTTCGTTGCGGTACGGCCCGGGTTTTGGCACCACCCGCACAGCGCTGACACGCTCCCAGCGTTGTGCCAGGTCGGTGAACAGGCGCGGGTCGACGCACAGTTCCTCCTCGCCGTCGACACCGCGCCGGACGCGGGCGCGCAGGGTGCCGGCGGTGTCCCCGTTCGCCGCCTGGTGCATGACGACGTCGGTGTGGAACAGGTCCAACATCGCGAAATTCCGGACGTCCCCGACGAAGACGTGGCCGCGTACCGGGATCGCGGCGACAGCCTGCCGGATGATGTCGGTGAGGTAGTCGACCGACGGGAAGTACTGGACCACCGAGTTCATGATCACGGTGTCGTACTCATCACCTTCGGTGATGCTCCGGTGCGCCGGTGCGGCCCGCAGGTCGACCCGGTCCACGAGGTCCGGCACGGCCTGGGCCAACGCCTCCCGGACGTGGTCGACCACCGAAGCGGACAGGTCCGTCGCCCGGTAGCTGACGCACTCGGGTGCGACGCGGGCCAGGATCATTCCGGTGCCACAGCCGATCTCAAGCGCGTGGCGGGGCCGCAGGGCATGGATGGCGGCCACGGTGTTGTCCAGCCAGGACCGCATCTCGTCCTCGGCGATGGGGCTACCGGTGAAGCTGCTGGTCCAACCGGCCAGGTCGAAGAACGGCGTCGGCGAGGTTTGTAGGTCCCCGTACAGGTTCTGGTACAGCATCTCCCACTGGTCGACCACGTTCTCCGCCTGACCGGGATCGGGCGTGCCCGCCTCAACCCGGACGAACGCGACCAGCTCGGCACCGGAGGGGCGGTCGGCGACCTCGACGGCGGCCTGCCGGACGTGCTGGTGCCCCTCCAGCACCGCTGCGATCTCTCCCGGCTCGACTCGATGGCCGCGCACCTTGGCCTGGTCGTCCACCCTGGACAGGAACTCCAGCTCGCCGTCGCCGCGCCACCGGACGAGGTCGCCCGTCCGGTACAGCCGCCCTCCGGGCAGTTGCCCGAACGGATCCGGCACGAACCGTTCCGCGGTCAGGTCAGGCCGCCGCCAGTACCCGTGCGAGACACCGGCACCGCCGACGTGGAGTTCCCCCGCCACGCCAACCGGAACCGGACGCATCCGGTCGTCGAGGACGTAGCAGCACGTGTTGTGGATCGGCCGCCCGATCGGCACCCGCGAACCCACCTGGTCGGCGGTTTCGTAACACGCGCACGCCACAGCTGTCTCGGTGGGCCCGTACTCGTTGAACAGCCTGGCCGTGTGCCACTGGGGGAGTTGTTCCTCGTACAGGGCTTCACCGCCGACGACCAGAGACCGGGCCCACTGACTGTCGACGGCGGCATCGGCGAGCAGTTGGAGGTGCGATGGCGTGAGCTTGACCAAGCTCAGGTTGGTCATCCGCTCCGCACAGGTCCGCAACGCCTCCCCGGGCGCGCCGGACTCGTCCAGCAGGATCAACCGCTGTCCGACCAGCAACGGCGCGAACACGCTCGTCACCGTCATGTCCGCACTCAGCGAGGAGTGCAGCGGCACCCCGTCGCCCTCCGCGACCGCGAACGCCTCCACCGCCCACAGCAGGTAGTTGACGAGGTTGCGGTGTGACAGCATCACCCCCTTGGGGCCGCCGGTCGAACCCGAGGTGTAGATCACGTACATCGGGTCGTCCGGCCGGCACCGAACCTCGCTCAAGGCGCCGTCCGCGGACCACTCGTCCACGAGGACGATCCGCGCGGTCTCGGGCCGCAACCGGTTGGCGAACTGGGACTCGGTGACCAGGAACCCGGCGGTGCTGTCGTCGAGCAGCCACCGCAGCCGAGCGTCGGGGTGCTGGGGATCCAGGGGGACGTAGGCGGCCCCGGCCTTCATGATGCCCAGCAGTGTGACTGGCAACGCCGGCGACCGGGAAAGCAGCACGCCCACCAGTGATCCACGTCCGACACCGAGCCCACGCAGGTGTTCGGCGAACGCGCTGGCCCGCTGGCTCAGTTCGCGGTAGGTCAGCTCTTCGGTCGAGGCGGTGACGGCGATGGCGTCGGGCGTGCGCTGGGCCTGCGCCTCGACCAACTCGACCACCGTCGTGTCCGGGACGGCGCGGTCGGTGCCGGTGCCCTCGGTGAACAGTCGCCGCTGGTCATCCTCGGTCATCATCGGGAGATCGCGCAGCAGGGTGTCGGGCGCGTGGGCCGCGGCCTCGAGCAGCACCGTGAACGACCGCGCGATCCGCGCCACCGTCGAGTGGTCGAACAGATCCGTCGCGTAGATCAGCTGGCACTCCAGCCCGGCCGGGGTCTCGACGAGGCTGAGGTCCAGGTCGAACCGGGCACCGGTCTGCTCGACCTCGAGCGGGGTGATCACCATGCCCGGCGCCATCTCGACCGCCTCGGGCTGGTTGTGCAGCACACAGTTGACCTGGTAGACGGGGTTGCGGCTGAGGTCGCGCTCCGGCTGGATCGTCTGCACGAGCAGGTCCAGCGGGATGTCCTGGTGCTCGTAGGCGGCAAGGCAGGTCGTCCTGGTGTGGCGGACGAACTCCCGGAACGGCACGTGCCCGGACGGGCGGCCCCGCAGCACCACCGAGTTGGCGAAGAACCCGATGAGGGAGTGGAACTCGGTGAACCTGCGGTTGGCCACGGCCGTACCGACCAGGATGTCGTCCTGCCCGCTGTAACGCGCCAGCACGGTCTGGAATGCTGCCAGGAGCACCATGTAGAGCGTGGCGCCGGTCTCCCGGGCCACCGCGTGGATCCGGTCCAGTACCGTGTCCGGAACGACGAAGTTGTGCGCGGCACCGCGATAGCTCGCGTGTGCGGGCCGCGGCCGGTCGGTGGGCAGGCGCAGCAGTTCTGGTGCCCGCGCGAGCTGCGCCGTCCAGTACCCGATCTGGTCGGCGGCTTCCTCGCTCGCCAACCAGTCCTGTTGCCAGCGGGCGTAGTCGGCGTACTGCAACGGCAACTCGGGCAACGGGCTGGGCTTGTCGGCCAGGTAGGCGTCGTACAACGCGGCGACCTCACGGGAGAAGACCGCGAGCGCCCAGCCGTCGACGACCGCGTGGTGGAACGTCAACAGCAGGATCGATTCGTGCCAGTCCATCCGCAGCAGGTGGAACCGCACCAGGGGGTCGGTGGCGAGGTCGAACGGGGCCGACTCCTCGGTCGCCATCAGCCGACGCAGCTCCTGCTGCCGCTGTGTCGGCGACAGCCCGGTCAGGTCGATGATCGGCAGCTGGCGTGGTTCGGCGGGGCGTACCCGTTGCTTGATCTCGCCCTCGTGCACCACGAGTGCTGTCCGTAGCGCCTCGTGGCGAAGCAGGATTTCGTTCAGGGCGTGTTCGAGGGCGTCGGGTCGCACCCGCCCGGTGAGGCGGCACGGGACCGAACTGACGTAGGCGGTGCTGTGCCGATCCATCTCGTGCAGGAACACCATCCGACGCTGGGTGAACGAGGGCGGGGCGTACTCCTGCTCGCCGTCCAGCGCCTGTGCGACTATCCCTCTCTCCCAGAGCCGTCGCCGTAGCTCGGCCCGCTTGCCCGGTTGCAGTTCGGCGATCCGCGCCGCCAGGTCCGTCATCAGGACACCCCCTCGGTTTCCCCTCAACCGTGCGCTACCAGGTGCGAAGCGCGCCTTCCAGGAACAGCTGCCGACTGTGCCGGCGTTGCACCTTCCCGCTCGTAGTGGTCGGCAGGCCGCCCGGCTTGAGTAACGTGACCGCGGCCACGCCGAGCTGGTGCTCCTCGGCCACCCGCTGGCGAACCGCCTGGAGCAGTTCGGCCTCGGTCACCTCGCCGGACTTCCGGGACTCGGCCGGGCCGTCCGGTACGACTCGGAACCGGCGTGCGACCTCGGCCACCACCCCCAACCGGGACTCACCGTCCACCTCGTACCGGAAGGCCGCGCACCGGTTCGACGCCAGGGCCGGGTGGCTCGCGGTGACGGTCAGCTCCACATCGGACGGATAGTGGTTGCGACCGTCGATGATGATCAGGTCGTCCAGCCGGCCCAGGATGATCAGGTGCCCCTCGCTGAAGAAGCCCAGGTCGCCGGTGCGCAGGAACGAGCCCGCCACCCCGGGTACCTTCCAGTGGAACTTCGCCGCGGTCGCCTCCGGCTGACCCCAGTACCCCTGCGCGATGCTGGCGCCCGCGACCCAGATCTCGCCGACCTTGTCCGGCGGGCACGGCTCGCACGTCTGGGGATCGACGATCCGCACGGTCAGGTTCTCCGGAACCCGCCCGCACGGCACCAGTTTCCGTTGAGCGCCTGGGTCTTCCCTGACGATTCCCTTGTCCTCCAACAGGTCGCTGTCGACGGTCACCAGCCGGCGGTCCTCCGGCCGCCGTCCACCGCTGACGTAGACCGTCGCTTCGGCCAGCCCGTAGCACGGCATGAACGCCGTGTCGCGGAACCCCGCCGGCCGGAACGCCTGCCGGAACCGCTCCAGGGACTCCGCGCGTACCGGTTCGGCGCCGTTGAGCGCGTACTCCCAGCAGGACAGGTCCAGTCGTTCGCGTTGTTCGGGCGTTGTCCTCGTAACGCACAGGTCGTACGCGAAGTTCGGCGCGCTGCACATGACCGCGCGATGCCGATCGATCGCCTCCAGCCACACCAGCGGCCGCATGATGAACGTCGTCGGTGCCATGAGCACGGCCGTGCCGCCGAGGTACATCGGCAGCAGCAGCTTCGCCAGCCCCATGTCGTGGAACAGCGGCAGCCAGCTCACGGTCCGGAACCTCGCCGCGATCGCGGGATCGGTGCTGACCCGCATGGCGCCGGCGACCGCGGCGAAGTTCTCCAGCACGTTCTCGTGAGCGATCATCGCCCCCTTCGGTGCGCTGGTCGACCCGGAGGTGTACTGGAGGAAGGCGAGGTCGGAGGCAGCGGTGTCCGAGGCCGTCCACTCCTCCGCCGGGGTGCGGGTCAATTGGTCGACCGTGGCGAGTTCGAGGCCGCCGAGGTCGTACTGGGAGCGCAACTCCGCCGCGGCCGGGGTGGTCAGCGCCAGCACCGGGGAGGCGTCCTTGACGATCGACTGCACGCGGCTGAGGAACCGCGTCCCGCCGGTCAATGACTCGGGGTAGGGGATGGGCACCGCGACCAGCCCGGCGTACGCGCAGCCGAAGAAGCTGATCACGAAGTCCAAACCGGACGGTTGCCAGACCAGGACCCGGTCCCCTTGGGTGGTTCGCCGCCGCAGCGCTGCCGCGACGCTGCGCGCCCTCCGGTCCAAGTCGCCGTACGTCAGGGTCTCCACGGGTTGGCCATCGCGGCCCAGCATGACGCACGCGGGCTGGGTGGGGGTGCGCGAAGCGTGCCGCTGGATCATCGTCGCCAACGTGTCCACGGCTGCTTCCCGCCGCACCGGGTGCGAGTCAGTCACCATCTGTCCTTCCCTCCACCGCTGGGAATCCCAACGTGAACGCGCAGAAGTCCCGCCACTGCGCTGTGGTCGAGCTGAAGATCACGGCGGCCTCGGCGATCACCGGGTCGCGGACCACTGCCAGGTCGTCTCGCAGGTACGCGATGTCGTCCTCGTCCAGCGAGCTGTCGAGAGGGCCCGTGGTCCACCCGTCGAAGGCTCGCAGTTCCCGCAGCTGGTAGCCCTTGCTGTACCCGCTCATGGCCTTTCCTGGTCGAGTTGCCGCCGCAGGCTAAGCGGCCGCATGTCGGTCCACACCTCGTTGATGAAGTCCAGGCAGGTGCGTTTGTCACCGACCTTGCCGGCATCCCGCCAACCCGCCGGGTTCTCCCGGTCGGTCGGCCAGATGGAGTACTGCTCCTCGTGATTGAGCACGACCTTGTACCGCGTGCTGTCCTGGTTCTCATCCGTGTCCAACGGCACGTTGTCCTCCATTGTCCGAATGGATAGTCATTGCTCGGTGTGCACCGACTTCTCGACCATCGCGACGAGGTCGTCGAGTTCGTCCGCGACATCGTCAGATTGGGTCAACTGATCCGCGATCTCGCGGGCGAGTGCGGCGACCGTCGGATTCTCGAACAGTCGACGAAGGGGAATCTCGACCTTGAATTGGTCGCGCACGGCGGCAAGAACAGTGGTCGCCAGCAGGGAGTGACCGCCGATGAGGAAGAAGTCCTCGGCCACGCCGACTCGGTCGACGCCCAGTACTTCTGCCCAGATTGCTGCCAGTGCGGTTTCGGTGTCGGTGCGTGGGGCGAGGTATTCAGTCTGGTTGACTCGGGCAGCTTCGAGGGTGTCGGGTAGTGCCCTGGTGTCGAGTTTTCCGTTCTGTGTCAGTGGCAACGACTCCAGTGGCACGAACAGTGACGGCACCATGTAGTCCGGCAGGCTGTCGCGTACCGCGTCGCGCAGTGCCGCGGGGTCCACCTGGCTGCCCGCTGCGGCAACGATGTAGGCGACGAGGACGTCTCCGCGTCCCACTACTGCGGCCTGTGAGACTCCCGGTTGGCGTTCCAGTACCAGCTCGACCTCGCCGGGTTCCACCCGGTTGCCCCGGACCTTCACCTGACGATCAGCCCGCCCGAACAACTCCAGGCTGCCGTCCGCGAGCTGCCGACCAAGATCACCGGTCCGGTACAGCCTTGTACCGGGCAGTGGCGTGATCGGATCGGGCAGGAAGCGTTCGGCGGTGAGGTCCGGCCGGTCGAGGTAGCCGCGGCTGAGTCCCTCGCCGCCGACGTACAACTCACCGGGGACACCCTGCGGGACCGGCCGCATCGACTCGTCCAGGACGTAGACGACGGTGTTGGGGAACGGCTTGCCGATCAGGTTCCGGCGTTCGTACTCGCTGTCCTGCGCACGCGCTGGGTGGAAGGTGCTGTCAGTCGTGCACTCGGTCATGCCGTACTGGTTGACCACGACACAATCCGGCCCGGTCAGTTCCTTGATCGTGGCCAACTCGTCGGCGTAGAGGGTGTCCGAAGCGACGATCAGCACCTTCATGAAGTCCAGCCGTTCACCGGTCGACCGCAGGTGTGCCACCAGGCCTTTGATCACCGCGGGCACGAATTCGGCGCAGTCGACCCGTTCGCGGCGCATCAGGTCGAACAGTTCGGCGGGGCGCAGCAGCAGGTCCTGCGGGCAGAGTACGAGCCTGGCGCCGGACAGGATGGCCCGTACGAGGTCGAAGGTGAAAACGCTGAAGCCCTCGCTGGCCATCTGGAGTATCGAGGTGACCCGGCCACGCAGGCGGTAGGTCTCGTCATATGCCGCGAAACCGGATACCAGGTTGTGGTGTTCGAACATGACGCCCTTGGGTGTACCGCTGGACCCCGAGGTGAACACGGTGGTCAACATGTCGTGCGGCCGCACGACCACGCCCGAGTTGTCCGTTGGCTCGTTGTCCAGCTTCGGGTTCCCGTTGACGAGAACCGTTGTCGCGTCGAGGTTGTCCAAGTCCTCGGCGAGGCGTCGGTGTGCGAGCACATGTGTGACGCGAGCTTCGGCGATGATGGCATCCCGGCGCCGCACCGGCATGTCCGAGGGCAGCGGAACCGGGGAGGCGCCGGCCTTCCAGATCCCGACTACCGCGGCGATCATCTCAGTCGACCGGTCCATCAGCACGCCGACACGGGACTGGTTGCCGAGGCCGTACCGCCGGAGGTGGTGCGCCACCTGGTTGGCGCGGTCGTTGAGGTCCCGGAACGTCACCTGGTCCGTGCCGCACACGACGGCCACCCCGTCGGGGGTGCGCTCCACCTGTGCCTCGAACAGGTCCGGGATGGTGTCGACCGGTACCGGGCGTGCGAGTTCGGTCCAGCTCTCGCTCAACCGCTTGTGTTCCGCTGGGGACAGCAGGTCGATCGCACCGCAGCGGATGTCCGGCTCGGCCACGACTGCCGTGAGGGCTCGGAGGAAGTACGTCGTGATCCGCTCGATCGTTGACCGGTCGAACAGGTCCGTGGCGTATTCGAGGGAGCTGACGATGCCCGCGGGCGTTCCGTCCGAGCCACGCCGTTCGCGCATCTGGAAGACCAGATCGACCTTCGCGGCCGTGCTGCCGCGGGGGATCTCGGTCGCATCCAGGTCCACCAGCTGGGTTTGGAAGTCGCTGGTGTTGTCGAAGGCGAGCATCACCTGGAACAACGGGTGCCGCGCCAACGACCGCTCCGGGTTCAGCACCTCGACCAACCGCTCGAACGGCACGTCCTGGTGCTCCAACGCACCCACGTCGCCGTCACGCACCCGACCGACCAACTCGCCGAAGGTCGGGTCGCCCGACACGTCCACCCGCAACACCAACGTGTTCACGAAGAACCCGACAAGATCCGCCACGCCCTCGTCCAGCCGGCCAGCCACCGGACTGCCCACCACCACGTCAGTCCCGCCGCCCAACCGCGACAACAGCACCGCCAGGCCAGCCCGCACCACCATGAACAACGAGGCGCCCCACTCGGCGGCGATCCGCGCCAACCCCGCGTGGACCTCCGCAGGCACCACGAAGTCGACCGAATCACCACGGAAGCTCGCCACGGCAGGCCGACGGCGGTCCACCGGCAGGCTGATCTCCAGCGGGATGCCAGCCAGCCGCTCGCGCCAGAACGCCAGCTGCCGCGAGACCACGCTCCCCGGATCCTCCTCCGAGCCCAGCAACTCCCGCTGCCACAGCGTGTAGTCCACGTACTGCACGGGCAACGGCTGCCAGGTGGGCGCGGTGCCCGTTCGGCGGGCCGCGTAGGCGGTACCGAGGTCTTGGGCAAGCGGGCTAGCCGACCAGGCATCGCCCGCGATGTGGTGCACCACGATGACGAGCACATGTTCGTCTTGCCGCACTTGGAACAGGCAGATCCGCAACGGCAGGTCGGTCGTGAGGTCGAAGGGATACTCGCAGGCCCTTTCCACCGCCTGCTCGACCTGATCGCGGTCGACCCGTTGGACCGTCACGTCGACCGTGGCCTCCGCGCTGTCCAGGACCTGTTGGGTCGGCTGGCCGTCCAACTCGACGAACCGCGTGCGCAGGGTCTCGTGCCGGGCGACCACGTCCTGGACCGCCGCCGTCAACGCGGCGAGGTCGAGCTCTCCGGTGAGGCGCACCGGCAGGGCCATGTTGTAGGTCGGGTTCGGGCCTTCCAGCCGATTGAGGAACCACAGCCGCGACTGCGCATAGGACAGCGGGATCTCGTTGGGACGTACGCGTGGGCACAGCTCCGGACGGGTTTCGCTGGTCGTGCGCGGGCCGTCGAGCAGTGCGGCGAGGCCGGCGATCGTGGGCGCGTCGAACAGCCAGCGGATCGGGACCTCGCTGCCGAGTTCCGCCCGGATCTTGCTGATCACCCGGGTGACTGCCAGGGAGTGGCCGCCGATGAGGAAGAAGTCGTCGGACACTCCGACTCGGTCTACGCCCAGCACGTCCGCCCAGATCGCTGCCAGTACGGTTTCGGTGTCGGTGCGTGGGGCGACGTATTCAGTCTGGTTGACTCGGGCAGCTTCGAGAGGGTCGGGCAGTGCCTTGGTGTCGAGTTTTCCGTTCTGTGTCAGTGGCAACGACTCCAGTGGCACGAACAGTGACGGCACCATGTAGTCCGGAAGGCACTCGCGTACCGCGTCGCGCAGTGCTGCGGCGTCCACCTGGCTGCCAGCTGCGGCGACGATGTAGGCGACGAGGACGTCTCCGCGTCCCACCACTGCGGCCTGGGAGACTCCCGGCTGGCGATCCAGTGCCAGTTCCACCTCGCCCGGCTCCACCCGGTTTCCCCGGACCTTCACCTGACGATCAGCCCGCCCGAAGAACTCCAACTGCCCGTCGGGCAACCACCGCGCGAGGTCACCAGTCCGGTACATCCGCGTGCCAGGCTCACCGAACGGGTCGGGCAGGAACACCTCCGCGGTACGGGCGGGCATGTTCAGGTAGCCATGCGCCAAACCAACTCCGGCCGCGTACAGGTTGCCCACGACGCCAGGCGGTACCGCCTGCATCTCCTCGTCCAGCACGTAGCTGCGGGTGTTGCTGATCGGCCTTCCGATGGGCGCGTTCACCGGCCAGTCCGCGACCTCGGCCGCGAGCTTCGCGGTCGTGACCACGTGTGTCTCGCTGGGACCGTAGTGGTTGAACAGCCGACGGTCCTCGACCGCATCGAAGAACCGCCGCACCCGGTCACTCGGGGTCAGTGCCTCGCCGGCCTGCGTCACCACCTTCAACTCGGGCAGCACCACGCCGAGCTCCTCGGCGGCCTCACACACTGCCTCCAGCACCAGGTTCGGCACGTGCAGCTCGCCAACGCCGAACAGCTCCAACCACTCCGCCAGCTTCCTGGCGTCCCGCCGTACTTCCTCGGTCGGCACCGCGAGCACCTTGTCGTACAGCAGGGCCGAGAAGATCTCATGCGCGGACGCGTCAAACCCCAACGACGCGAACTGGGCCACAACCGCACCAGGTTCGACGGCCATGTCCTTGTGGCTCCAGTCGAACAGGTTCACCAAGCTTTCGTGGCTCATCACGACGCCCTTGGGCTTGCCCGTGGAGCCCGAGGTGTACAGCACGTACGCGGGGTTCGCCGGGGTCACCGTCCGGGCGAGGTTTTCGGTGGGGTATTCCGCCTGGGGCTGTTCATCCAGTGCCACCACCGGGCAGTCCAGTCCCAACCGAGACGCGATCTCGCTGGTGGTCACGACGAGTCGTGGCCGTGCGTCGGACACGATCGTTTTGACACGCTTGTCGGGGTACGCGATGTCGATCGGCAGATACGCGGCGCCAGCCTTCAACACCGCCAGCACCGCGACCACCATGTCGATCGACCTCGGCACCATCAGGCCGACTACGCTCTCCTGTGCCACCCCCTGGTTGGCCAGCAGCCGCGCCAGCTGGTTGGCGCGGGCGTTCAACTCGGCACAGGTGACCTTCTCCTGCTCGAACAGCACCGCGAGCGCATCCGGTGCCCGCTCCACGCGTTCCTCGAACAACGCGTGCAGGGTCGTGTCCGAAATCGTGGCAGTACCACCGTCTTCCCACTGGTGCAAGGTCGCGCTTGCCGCAGCGGTGATCATCGGGATCCGCTTGGCGTGCTGGTCCGCCTCGGTCAGGAACGCGTCCAGCAGCAGTGCGAACGTGGCGACGTGACCGCGAATCGTCGGCTCGTCGAAAAGGTCCGCGTTGTACTTGAATACCGCCCTGATCTCATCGCCCATCGAGACCATGTCGACCTCGATGTCCGCCTTGGCGTAGTGGGATTCGGCGGTCAGCAGGGTCGCGGACAGACCGTCCAGTTGCGGCGCCGTGACGGCGTTGTCCAGGTTGAACGTCGTATTGATCAGCTGGGCGCGGGTTCCGTCGACGCCCGCGAGCATCTCGGTGCGCAGTTCGGCGAACGGGTAGGCCGCGTGGTCGTGCGCGGCGAACAGGTCCTGTCGCAACGAGGTGAGGAAGTCCGCCACAGTCATGGCGCCGGTCAGTCGGCTGCGGACGGGGACCATGTTGCCGCAGTTGCCGACCAGCCGGTCCGCACCCTTGTCCTCGCGCAGGGCGATGGGAACGCCGATGACGACGTCCTGGTCACCGGTGACGCGGTGCAGCAGAAGCGCGTATGCGCCGAGCAGGATGGTGAACGGGGTATTTCCCAGTTCCCGCGCGGTCTTCGCGAGCCGAGTGGCCACGTCCTGCCCCAGCACCATCGGTACCTGTCCACCGTGGTAGGTGACTCGCGGTGGACGTGGTCGGTCCGTCGGCAGCCGCAGGGTCGGTACGCCGTTGGGGAAGTGGTTCAGCCAGTACGCCCGGTCGCGCGCCGCGTCCTCACCGCTGAGATAGCGCAGTCGCCGGTCAACGAACTCCTGGTAGCGCGGGGCGGGCGCAAGCCGCTCGGCACCCAGGGACACGCGGGTGTTGTAAAGGTGCTCGAGCTCGTTGAAGAGCACGACGAACGACCAACCGTCGAGTACGGTGTGGTGCGCGGCCACGTGCAACTGGTGGCGGTCGTCGGCGATCTTGAGCACGGCCACGCGGACCAGGGGAGCGGCTGTCAGGTCGAACGTGGTCTCGGTCTGTGCCGTGAGCCACTGCACCCGGGCGGCCGGATCGGCGGAGAAGTCCAGGACCGGGACGTCCAACTGGAGCGAGTGCGCGACAAGCTGTTCGGAACCGTCTGCGGCAAATGTGGTTCGCAGGGTGTCGTGTCGACGAACCAGGTCCTGCAACGACTCCCGCAGCGCGTCGACGCGCAACTCGCCGCGTAGTTCCAGCAAGGCCGTCTCGACGCAGACCCGAGCCTGCTCCGGGCCGATCTGGTTGAGCAGCCAGAACTCGCGCTGCATGTCGGTGAGCGGGTACCCGCCGGGTTGGTCGGCCACCGCCTTCGAGCCGGGGAAGAACCCGTGTGCGCGCAGTTCGTTCACCGTGTCGGCGAAGATCGACACGATCCGGTCCACGTCCTCGTCGGTGTGCGCCGTGGACAGGAAGCAGTTGCGGCCCTCCCAGATGTAGAGGCCGCGTTCCACCAGCATCAGGTGGAACAGTTCCACGGTCTCCGACAGCATCGGCTCCTCCGGGAACCGCAGCCGGAACAGCGAGCCGAAGTTCACCACCGCGATCGGCACACCGGCCTCGCGGCACATCGCGTTCAGCCGGTCGGCCATGCCCTCGACCCGCTGGTTGAGCTCGGCGTGCAGACCCGGGCCGCGGCGGCGCATCTCCCGCAGCACGGCCCGGCTCGCGGCTAGTGCGAGCGGGTGCTTGCAGAACGTGCCGGTGAAGAAGGTCCTGACCGACTGCGGGTACGGCGTGTTGCCGAACCCCCAGGCGCCGCCGTCGATCGCGTCGAGGTACTCGCTGTTGCCCGCGACCATGCCGATCGGCAGGCCGCCCCCGATGATCTTGCCGTACACGGCCAGGTCCGCCGGCACGTCGAACAGGGCCTGCGCGCCACCGGGGTGCACCCGGAACCCGGTGATGACCTCGTCGAAGATCAGCGCCACCCCGGCCTGCGCGGTGATCTCTCGCAGCTGCCGTAGGAACTCCACCGGCTGAAGTTCGGGCTTCCTGCTCTGCACCGGTTCGACCAGCACAGCGGCGAGTTCGTGCACGTGGTCGCGGAGCACGGCGAGGGCTTCGTCCTCCCCGTACGGCAGGATGAGCGTGTCCTGCCCCACGGCGGCCGGCACGCCAGGCGCCAGTGGAGCCGCGTCGCCGGTGCGGCCGTTGGGGTCCTGCCTGGCCAGGATCGGGTCAGCGGAACCGTGGTAGGAACCGGCGAACAGCGCCACCTTCGTGCGTCCCGACACGGCCCGCGCCAGTCGCACGGCGACCATCACCGCCTCGGAACCGGTGTTACAGAACACCGCCCGTTGCTTGCCGGTCATCTCGCAGACCAGTTCGGCCACCTCGGCGGCGAGCAGCGGGTGCGGGCCGAGCTGCATGCCGTGGGCCAGCTGACCGGCGATGGCCTCGTTGATGAAGGATTCGTTGTGCCCGAACAGGTTGACACCGAACCCCATGGTGAGGTCGAGGTACTCGTTGCCGTCCACGTCCCACATCCGCGCGCCCTGCGAACGGGTCACCGCGATGGGGTAGCGGGTCTCCCGCAGGTCGATGTGGGGTTGGGGCGCGTGTCGTACGTCAGCGTGGTACGCGCGTTCCTGGATCGCCTGTTGCTTGGAACCGGCTGTGCGTGCGCAGAACCGGCGGACGAACTCCTCGGCGAACGCGTGCTGCTCGGCGTTCCAGGCCCCTGACCGCTTGGCCTCGGTCTGCTGGAAGGCGACGTAGGTTTCCCGCTGCTTGGTCTGCTGGGTCTGCGGCTCGGCCGGTCGGGGCGGGAGGGGCGCCTTGCGGCCTTGCAGGAGCTCGTATGCCTGGGCCATCACACGTTCGTGCACGCTGAGGAACTGGCCGACCGCGTCGTCCGGAGCTGCTCCGTTGGCGGGAGCTGGCGCCGTGCGCGGTTGCGCCGCCACCGGCACAGGTGCCGGCGTGATCAGCTGGTCCAGTACGTGTTTCGGCGCGTTCTCGGTGATGTACGCGGCCAACCGGTCGACGGTGTTGAGTTCCTCGAACAGCCTGCTGACCGGCAGCCGTACCTGGAAGGTCTCCTGGACCGTTTGCAGGGTCTGGAACAGTGTCATCGAGTCGGCGCCCAGTTCCAGGAACGAGGCGTGCGGGTCGACCGGACCGTGGTGGTGCAACAACCGGCCCACGGTTTCGGCCAGCACGGTGTGGACATCACGAGATGGCTGCGCGGTGAGCACGGGGACCTCAGCCCTTTCTGCTGGCCGTTCGTGGTGCGGGTCGCCGGGGAGCGGGAACCAGTGGCGCTGGCGGTCGAAGTGGTGGCCGGGCATCGGCTGTTTGCGGGCGCGCTGTCCGCGGTGGTGGCCAGCCCAGTCCACCGGTCGACCACTGACGTACAGTTGGGCGAGGCTGTCGGACAGCACGGCCCAGTCGTCGATCGTGGGGCGCAGCGAGGCCAACCACAGCCGCCCGGTGACCTCGCGTTGCCCGGCGCCGATCAGCGTCCGACCTGGACCGACCTCCAGATAGGTGTCGCACCCGAGACCGGCCAGCAGCCGGATCCCGTCGGCGTACCGGACGGGCTGGGTCAGGTGCCGCTCCCAGTAGGAGGCATCCAGGACGTGCTCGGCGTCGAACAACCGGCCATCCAGGTCGCTGACCAGCGGAATCCGCGGCGACGAGTGCGGTACGGCCCTCGCGGCCCGGCCGAAGGCGGTGCCCGCGGCGGCCATCGCCGGGGTGTGGAAGGGGTACGTGGAGTTGAGCGGGCGGGTGTCGATGCCTCGCTCGGCGAGGTCCTCGGCGAACGTGGCGACCAGCGTCGACGCTCCGGCGACCGCGACGTTGCGGGATCCGTTCACGGCGGCCACGGCGAGCCCTGGCCACTCGTCGAGCATCGCACGGACCGCTTGTTCCTCGGTGAACACCGCGAGCATCGCGCCCGGCGGCACCAGTTCCTGGACCAGGCGGCCGCGCTCGGCGGCCAGCCTCAGGCCTTGTTCCAGGTCGAACACCCCGGCTACGCAGGCGGCTGCCAGCTCACCGACGCTGTGCCCGAGCAGGTAGTCCGGTTCGATGCCCCAGGACTGCCAGAGCCGCGCGAGGGCGTACTCGATCGCGAACAACGCCGGCTGCGTGTACCGCGTCTGGTCGAGGAGTCCACGGTCGGCGGGGTCCGGAAACAGCACTGTCGACAGCGACCGGCCCCAGTACTCGCCGAGCACCTCGTCGCACTGGTCCAGTTCCCGGCGAAACCACGGGTTCGTGGTGTAGAGCTGCCGTGCCATGTCGGAGAATTGGGCGCCTTGGCCGCTGAAGAGGAAGGCCAATTTGCCAGACTGTCCTAAACGGACAATTCCGTTGTGGACATCCGATGTGGACCGACGCAGCAGCTGATCGGCCAGCTGTGCACGGTCGCCGCCGACCACGGCCAGCCGGTGGGTGAAGTGCTGTCGGCCCGTGTTCGCGGTCACGCACGCGTCCTCGACCGAGACGTCGGTGGCTCCGCGAAGCCTTTCGCCCCAGGCGGTCCTCGCCGCGTCGAGTGCGGATTCGGTGCGGGCGCTGAGGGCCAACACGTGGACGGTCCTACCGTCGACCCCGTCGGGTGTCGCGGGTTGTTCGGTCGCCTCCTGGACGATCACGTGCGCGTTCGAACCACCGAACCCGAAACCGCTCACCCCAGCGGTCCGGGCACCGAGGCGCCGCGGCCAGTCGGACAGGCGGAGCGGGATCCTGACCGGCTTGGCGGCGACGTCCGGGTTGATCCGCGACAGGTGCAGGTGCGGTGGCACCTGCCGGTGCCGCAGCATCAGGATCACCTTGATCAGTCCCGCGATGCCGGCCGCTGACTCGGCGTGGCCGATATTGGTCTTGACCGACCCGACCAGCACGGGCTCCTCCGCGTCACGGCCCTCGGCGAGCACGTCGGTGAGGGCTCGGATCTCGATCGGGTCGCCGAGTGCCGTGCCGGTGCCGTGGGCCTCGACGTAGTCCACCTCGGCCGGGGTGATCGCGGCCCGCTGCAGGGCGCTCCGGATGACCTCTCGCTGGGCCTGCCCGTTCGGCGCGGCAAGGCCGTTGCTCCGGCCGTCGTGGTTCACCGCCGAGCCGCGGATCACGGCCAGCACCTGGTCGCCGTCCCGGCGGGCCGCGCTGAGCGTTTTCAGGGCGAGCAGGCCGCAGCCCTCGGCCCGGACGTACCCGTCCGCGGCGGCGTCGAAGGTCTTGCACCTGCCGTCCGGTGCCATCATCCCGGCCTTGGTGAGGATCTCGGTCACCTCGGGCAGCACGATCAGGTTCACGCCACCGGCCAGCGCCAGGGTGGACTCGCCCGCGCGCAGGCTCTCGCACGCCATGTGGACCGCCACGAGAGAGGAGGAGCAGGCAGTGTCCACGGCCACGCTCGGCCCGCGGAAGTCGAAGAAGTACGACATCCGGTTCGCCGCGACACTGAGCGCCGACCCCGTGCCGCTGTACTCGGTGAGCTGCTCCGGCGTGTTGGTCTGGACTCTGGTGTAGTCACCGACGCTGATCCCGACGAAGACACCGGTTTGGCTGCCAGCCAACGAGTCTGGTGGTGTGCCGGCGGACTCCAGCGTTCGCCACGCCACCTCCAGCAGCAGCCGCTGTTGCGGATCGACGTACGGTGTCTCCCGAGCGGAGAGGGCGAAGAACTCCGCGTCGAAGGTCTCGATGTCCTCGAGCAGACCGTGGGCGCCAGGCAGCTGGGCGCGGCGTGGGCTGGCGGCGACAGCGTCGACGCCGTCAGCCAGCAGTCGCCAGAACTCCTCGGGCCCGTCGGCGCCGGGGAACCGGCAGCCGACACCGACGACCGCGATGGGTTCCTGGGCGCCAGCCGGTGGTTCGCTGGCTTCGACGGCCGGTGCCGGGACTGGGACGTCGGCGATGTGCCGGCTCAACTGGCGAATAGTCGGGTGTTCCCAGATCAGCGCTGGGGACAGCGTACGGGCGGTGACCGTCTCCAATTCCCCGATCATCCCGACGGCATCCCGCGAGGACAGGCCATACGACGCGAGGGGCTCGTCGGGGTCGATGTCGGCCGCGGCCCGGCCGACGTGTCTGGCTATCCGGTCGATCAGCCACGATTCCATCTGGTCCGGCGTCATCTGATCCCCCAACTAGGACGCTTCTTCCCCGGATTTCATTCAGTGCGAGTTGTCGACTGCTTTTCAACAATGATCAGCTGGCGTCAGTAGACCCGGTGCGTTTTCCGGGTGAGCCTGCCGGATTGGGGTGGCCAGTGCGGCGAGCACGATCACCAGGTAAAGCGCGCCGACAACGAGCAGCGGCGTCTGGACCCCCACGTGTTGCACCAACGCGGCGAGCACGGCCGCACCAATGGGGCCGGCCGCACCGTGAATGGTCCAGAACGCAGACGTCACCCGGCCAAGCAGATGACTCGGAGTCATGCTCTGCCGCAACGACATGTTGCAGACGCCGGCCAATGTCGTCCCCAAGTTGAACGCGGTCGCCATCAGGGCGACCACCACGACTTGTTCCGACATCCCGAGCAACGCGACCGCGACACCGCAGATGGCGTACGAAATCGTCCAGCACAGCCCGAACCCCCAGGACCTCCGCAGCGGCGCCGCGAGAACCGCGCCGACCACCGCGCCAGCGCTGACCAACGCCAACACCACACCGACCACCTGGTCGTCCTGGCCAAGGCCGGAGCGCAGGTAGTAGATGAAAACGTCGGTCAGTCCGAGGCTGAGAAACGTGATCACCGAGAGCAGCACGGTCAGCCAACGCAGCACGGGAACGCGCCACAGGAACACGACACCCATGAAGAACTCGGCGCGCCGGTCCCGCCACGTGGCGCCGCGCAGCGGCTTCTGGTCGGCCGGCATACGCAACGTGATCATGCTCAGTCCGGCGGCGGACACCGCGAAGCTGGCCGCGTCGAATCCCACCGCCATGGCCGGGCCGGACGCCGCGGCGACCAGCCCGGCCACCACCGGTCCGAGGACGTTGGCCACGCCGAACGTCCCTTGCAGGCGCCCGTTCGCCGCCACGAGCTGGCTGCTGTGCACCAGTCCGGCCACCGCGGTCACGTAGGTGACGTCGAAGATCGTGTTGCACACGGAGGTCAGGACCATGACCACGTACAGGAACCAGATCTGGGAGCCGGCCAGCCACAGCACCGGTACCAGGCCCATCAGCACGACTCGGACGAGGTCGCAGGTGATCATCAGCCGACGGCGGTCCACGTTGTCGGCGAGCAAGCCGGCGAACAACCCGGTCGACAGTGCGCCCACGCTGGCCGCCGCGGTGAGCAGGCCCATCTGCGCGACCGATCCGGTGGTCTCCAGGACGAGCAGCGGCAGCGCCACGAACGAGAACGAACTGCCCAGGTTCGACAGCGCCTGCGCCAGCCAGAACACGGTGAAGTCCCGGTTGGCGCGCAGCGGCAGGACAGCCAGCGTGGTGTCGCCGCGGCCAAGGGGGCGCCCGCCGCCCTCGCTGCGCCTCACGGGGATGGCTCCGCCATCGCCACCGCGCTCCGGCGTTGCCCGGCGAACGGCCCGCGCCCGTGTGCTGCCAGCACGGTGTCCACCACGTCCGGAATGCTCTCGGCGCCGCACATTTCCAGCTGGCCGTCCGCGTCACCCGTGTGAAACCCGCAGAAGGGCAATGTGTCATACGGGCTCAGTGCGCCGTCCATGCCGCCCCCAATTTCCATCCGGTTTCGACGACCACCTCGGCGATGTCGCACCCCCGCGCGGCACCGCGTTCATAATGAGTGGACCCAGGCGGGGTCCTTCTCAATAACTATCTCACACGACACTACAACTTCGCATGGCGAACTAACGGTAATCGGTAGCGGATCTCCGCATCAATACACCTTTTGGACCAATCACGCTGTGCGACGCCCCGTTAGTCAAAAAGTTCACGCCAAAGAACCCGTCCAGCTGCGAGGCTGCGCCGCCGCCACACGGGTGACCAAACAGATTTGAAGGTTCTGAACTGTTGTGGGCGCTGCTCCTCCTACCTCAGCAAACCGGATTCACCGGCGCGGACCTGCCTGGGCGAGGAGGTCGTGAGGCTCGTCGAACAAGTGCTGGTGTCGCTCATGGCCGAGGTGGACGTGCGGGTGTTCGGCTCCATGACAACCTCGGTGTGTGGAGCGTCCGGGTCTGGTGGCCGTCGGTCGTGCTCTTCACGGTGTTCACGATGCCGCCGAGTGAGTGCGGCTCGCGTCGGTGAACATTGCCTACCCGCGGGGCGGTGGCAGGTCAGTCGGGGTCGGGGATCCAGTGTCCGTGGCTGGGCGTTGCGGCGCGGTGGTCGTTGGTGGTGGGAACTCGGCGTCCGGGTCGTCCAGTTGCTGCTCACCGATCCACCACCGCCCACGGCGTCTCCCCAGTACCACCAGGGGCTGTGTCGGTGCCAGGGCGGCGAAGGGCAGCTATTCCGTCCCCGCTGAAGCTGGAACTATCCCGGTTCGTCGGCCAGGATCCATTACATATGGATGGCTTGCTCGGGCGGCGGAACGAGACCTCGCGGCTTCAGATACTGCTGGACGATGCGAGGCGATCTCGGGGCGGTGCCGTGCTGGTGCGCGGGGAGCCGGGCATCGGCAAGAGCGCGCTGATGGCCCACCTTGCCGAATCGGCATCCGGTTTCCTGACCATGCGGGCCTCCGGTGCCGAGTTCGAGACCGAACTGCCGTATTCCGCGCTGCACCAACTGTGCCTTCCGGTTCTGGCGCACCTGGACGTGCTCCCGGCCCCGCACCGCAAAGCGCTGCGGATCGCGTTCGGCATGGAAACCGGTACCCCCGACCTGTTCCTGGCCAGCGCGGCGACGCTGGGCCTGCTGCTGGAACACGACCAGCCGCTGCTGTGCCTGATCGACGACGCCCAATGGCTGGACCACGCCTCGGCTCGGGCGTTGGCGTTCGTGGCCCGCCGCGTGACCGCGGAGCGGGTGGCGATGGTCTTCGCCGCCCGCGAGGGCCTGCACGAACTGGACCACCTGCCCAAGGTGGACGTCCAGCCGCTCAGCGAGCCCGAAGCGCGCGCGTTGCTGGCCCGCGAGATCCGCGCCCCCTTGGACGAACGGGTCCGCGATCGTGTCCTCGCCGAGGCGCGGGGCAACCCACTGGCCCTGTTGGAACTGGCCAGAACCGCGGGGCTGACCGGGATGGCCGGAGGCTTCGACATGCCCGCCCCGGCAGCCGCCGAGCGGAGCTTCCGCGCCCGCCTGGAAGGGCTGTCGCCCCAGGTCCGGCTGCTGCTGATCGTGGCGGCCGCCGAGCCGGTGGGCGATCCAGGCCTGCTGTGGCGGGCGGCGGCGCTGCTGGGCGTCGAGGAGACCGCCGCACAGGACGTACCACTGGTCGAGTTCGGTACCCGAGTGCGATTCGTGCACCCGCTGGCCCGCTCGGCGGTCTACCGGGCCGCGACCGAGTCGCAGCGGCGCCGCGCGCACAGCGCACTCGCACTGGTCAGCGACCCGCTCGCCGATCCGGACCGCGTTGCCTGGCATCGCGCCCGAGCCAGCGTCGGCCCCGACGAGGACGTGGCCGCCGCACTCGCCGAATCGGCCTCTCGCGCGCAGGCCCGTGGCGGGGTAGCCGCCGCGGCGGCCTTCCTGGAACGCTCCGCCGCGCTGACACTCGAACCTGGGCTGCGGATCGAGCGGGTACTGGCAGCGGTTGAGGCCAAGATGTCCGCCGGGGACTTCGACGCCGCCGCCGAACTGCTGTCCACCCTCGAACCTGACGATCCCCGCGTCGACCTGCTGCGCGGCCAGATCTCCTTCGCCCGCTTCCGGGGCGGGAACCTGCCCACCGATCATCTCCTCAGCGCCGCCGCCAAGCTGACGGACAAGGAGCCGGCGGATGCGCGGACGATCTACGTGGACGCCATCGAGATGGGCATGCAGACCGGCAGCCTCGCCACGGTGCTCGAGGCCGCGCGGACAGCACCTCCCGCCCCCGACCTTCCCCGCAGCGCCGACATCATCCTGGACGGCATGGTCGCCTTGGCCGACCGGGGTCACCAGGCTGCCGCGGAACTCCTGCGCCCTGTCGTGGCGGACAGCGGCGACCAGGCGTGGACCCGGTGGCCGACCCTCGGTTTCCTGCTCGCCGTCGAACTCTGGGATGCCGACGCCGCGCACGACATCGCCGTCCGGTGCACCGCGTCCGGCCGTGAGTCCGGCTCCTTCCACATGCTGCCGATCGGGCTGGCCATGCTCGCCACCGTCACCGCCTACACCGGGGATTTCGGCGCCGCCAAGGAGATGATCTCCGAGGAGGAGGCGATCGCGGAGGCCACCGGCGCCGCCCCCATCGTCTACCCTCGCCTCCACCTGGCCGCCCTGCACGGGCGGCGCGAGGAAGCTGAGGAACTGTTCTCCCGAGTCGGCCCGAACATGACCCTCAGCGTGCAGTACGCGACAGCCGTCCTCAACAACGGCCTCGCCGACTATCCCGCTGCCATGCACGCCGCTGCGCAGGCGGTCGCAACCGGCGATCTCGGAGTGGTCGGCCAGGCCCTGCCCGAACTGGTCGAAGCCGCCGTGCGCTGCGGCCACGAACAGACGGCGCGCTCCGCGCTCGCGGCACTGACCGAACGCACGAGCGCGGGCGGACAACCGTGGGGGCTGGGCATCGAAGCCTACGCACGGGCCCTGGTGTACGAGGACGAAGACGCCTACCAGCAGGCCATCTCGCTGCTGGATTCCACCACGATGGCGATCTACTGCGGCCGCGCCCACCTGATCTACGGGGAATGGCTGCGCCGACAGGGGCGACGCCGCGACGCCCGGACCGAACTTCGGCACGCCCACGAGCTGCTGTCCGGGCTCGGCGCGGAAGCCTTCGCGGCCCGAGCGGCGAACGAGCTGCGAGCCACCGGCGAACACGCACGCGGCCGCTCCTCCTCAGCCTCCGACATACTCACGGTGCAGGAAGTACACATCGCCCGTCTGGTCTCCGATGGCGCCACCTCCAAGGAAGTCGCCGCCAAACTGTTCCTCAGCCCACGAACCGTCGACGCCCACCTGCGCAACATCTTCCGCAAACTCGCCATCACCTCGCGACGTCAACTCCGCGACCTCCCCGCCATCCGATAAGCCCAACCGCGGCGGAAGAGGCGGCTCCGCGTGGGACATCGCGTTCATCGGGTATTGATGGCACGCTCGATCGGGCCCGCAGGTGTCAAAATCTGGTTTTCATCCGGCTCGGCGGTTGGCTGGTTTCGATTTAGAGCAGCACACCTGGGTCTTCGAGGTGACCTGGCGCAGACGTCGCGTGCCGTATGGGACACGAGGTGCCCCATACGGCACGCGGCATGGATCAGAACACGCCGGCGGTGAGCCTCTTCGCGGCGATGTACTGCTGCACGGAGTCGGTCAGCGGCGTGCCGGAGGTCTCCGCCTCGGCGCGCGGGGCCAGCGCGGACTTGCCGTCGGCGGGCACGTTCGGGCGCGGGTCACCGGCACAGGTGGTGCGGGTGCCGGGCAGCACGCCGTCAACCAGGTAGCGGTCGATGATGTCCGAGGCGCAGGCGTTGCGGCCGTAAAGGCCGTGCGTGCCGTCGTCGGAGACCGACACCAGTTGGTCGTTCAGCTTGGTGGCCATCGCGGGGCCGCCGTCGTACTGGGTCTGCGAGTCGCCCTCGGCCTGGATCACCAGCCCGGTCGGGTAGCCGTTGCGCTTGAGGTCAGTGACCTTGTCGGTCAGCGCGAAGTTGCGGAAGGTGCACTGGTTGGCCGCGGCATTGGAGACGCCGTAGCCGAAGGGGTACCTCTCCCGGTACAGCTTCATGTCGCTGTAGTAGATCGACAGGTCCTTGGGCCAGTCGACCTCGCAGGTGACGGTCTGGAACACGCCGTTGATGGTCCGCGCGATGCCCAGGTCGTTGACCAGCTTGGCGGCCCTGCCCGCGTCCACGACCTGGGCGGAGTCGGCGGCGGCCGTGCCGTCGGCGGCGGCCTTGAGGGTTTTGATCATCTTGCCGGTGGTGTCCCACGTCGGGCGGTAGGAGGCGAGGGTGCCCAGCACGCCGTCGTAGGTGCTGCCGTCCACCCTGCCGTAGAACGGGTCGACGACCGGCTTGGCGGTCAGCTTGGCGACCAGTGCCTCGGTGGTGGCGAACACCTCGTCGTGGGACTTGCCCAGGCCGTAGACGGAGTTGCGCTCGCCGAGCCAGGTGTAGAGGGCGTCGACGTTGGCGCGCGTGGCGACGGCCTGCTCCTTGGACTGCTCGCGCCAGATCCAGTCCGGGCTGACCGAGGAGTCCAGGACAGTGCGGTCCAGGCTGGCCGGGAACAGGCTGCCGAAGACCGCGCCCAGGTAGGTGCCGTAGGAGAAGCCCAGGTAGTTGATCTTCTTCTCACCCAGGGCGCCGCGGATGACGTCCATGTCCCGCGCCGTGTTCGGGGTGTTGACGTACGGCCGCAGCCCGCCAGCCGAGCGCTCGCAGTCCGACTCGCCGGTCTGGGCCTGCGCGGTGAACAACGCGAACTGGCTGTCGGTCGGCCGCGAGGGCAGCTCGCCCAGCGGGTCGGAGACCTCGCACTGCAAGGGGGTCGAGCGGCCGACACCGCGCGGGTCGAAGCCGATCAGGTCGTAGGTCCGCGCGATGGGCCGGTCGGCGAAGGCCAGCGGCATGCTCAGGCCGGGACCACCGGGACCACCGGGGTTGATCAACAGCACCCCGCGGCGCTTGGCGGTGTCCTTGGCGGGCAGCTTGCTGATCGTGACCGAGATGCGCTCGTCACCGGGCTTGCGGTAGTTCATCGGCACCACGAGCGTGGCGCACTGCAACTTCGCGAGCTGGCCGTCCTTGGCGCAGGGCTCCCACTTGGGCTGCTGGCCGTAGAACTCCGCCAGGCCCGCGGGCACCTTCGCGGCCGGGGCCGCGAGCGCCGACGGTGCCGTTCCCGCCATCGCGGCGAGCACGCTCACGCTGGCGCAGGCCCACCGACTCAACCTACTAGCTGACATTGACGACCTCTCAGTTCTCGACCGAGCACTGCGGCCGACACTAGGGGTGGTTGCTCGGCCGCACATCAGTCTCACGACGAGTGCAGGTCATACCGAAGGACTACGAGTGCTGCCTTGCTTCGCGGGTGTTGGCGCGTCCTGGTAGCTGGCGGCCTGGATGGTGTAGAGGGTGTGGTAGATGCCGCCGAGCTCCATCAGTTCGTGGTGTGTGCCGGATTCGGCGAGGCGGCCGTGGTCGAGGACGTAGATGCGGTCGGCGGTGCGGACGCTGGCCATGCGGTGGGTGATCATCACGCAGGTCCGGCCCTGGGCGAGGTGGGCCAGGGACTGGTAGACCGCGGCCTCGGCCTTGGCGTCGAGGTTGGCGGTCGGCTCGTCGGCGATGAGGAGATCGCCCTCCCGGTACAGCGCCCTGGCGATCGCGAGCCGCTGCTCCTGCCCACCCGACAGGCGGGTGCCGTGTACGAACTGCCGCGACAGCAAGGTCTCCCAGCCACGGGGCAACTGCGCGGCGACCTCATCGGCTCCCGCCGCGGCCGCGGCCGCGCGCAGCGCCGTGTCCTGGGTGTCGGTGCGGTCGCGGCGGCCCAGGCGGATGTTGTCGGCCAGCGAGGTGGGGAAGTGGATGGGATCCTGCATCACCAGGGCCACGCGGTCGAACACGCTGTCGGGGTCGGCGGTGGCGATGTCCACCCCGTCCCAGAGGATCCGGCCGCCCGAGGGCCGGTACAGGCCCGCGATCAGCTTGGCCAGGGTCGACTTGCCCGAGCCGTTCTCCCCGACCAGCGCGATGACCTGCCCTGCGGTGAACTCCAGGCTGACCTCGTGCAGGCTGTCCCGCTCGGCGCCGGGGTAGCGGAAGCTGAGGTTCTCCACCCGGTAGCGCGAGGGTGCCACCGGCGCGGTGACGGCGGTGGTGGGTCGGGTGCGGGTGTGGGCATCGTCGAGGAACCGCTGGTACTCGTTGACGTACAGGCCTTCCTCGTAGATCCGGTTGACCGAGAGGATGACGTCCTCCAGCCGGGCCCGGCCGACCTGGATCGCGATCAAGGCGCCACCGGCCACCGCCAGCGGCACCCGCCCGGTGGCCAGGAACACCCCCAGCAGCACATACGCCGCGCCGAGCCCGACCCCGCCCAGCGCGCGGCCGATCGCCCGGGTGCGGGCCTGCACCTGGGCCAGGCGGGTCTCCTCGGCCACGAGCAGTCCGGCGATGCGGTCCAGGTCGGCCAGCAGCCACGGCTGGGCCTGGTAGGCGCGGATCTCCGCGGCGGGGGAGTCGTCGCGGGCCATGCGGGTGCTCAGCCAACGGCGCCGCCGCAGCGTGGAGGTGCGGCGCATCGAGGTGTACAGCAGGCGCGCCACGTGCAGCGCCGCGTAGGCGTCGGGCAGTACCGACAGCACCAGCGCGGGCAGCAGCAGCGGGTCCAGCAGCGCGACGGTGCCCGCGGTGGCCAGCAGTCCCGCCAGCGAGCCCAGTGCGGTGGCCAGCCGGTCGAAGGCGCCGTCCACGTGGGCGACACCGGACTGGTAGGCCAACTCCAGGGAGTCGAACCAGCTCGACTCGTCGTAGGCCGACAGCTCCACGTGCAGTGCGGCGTCCACGACGCGGCGCTCGGCCAGCCGTTCCAGCCCGGCCCCGATCACCTGGCTGCCGTACCCGCCCAGGATGGTCAGCCCGCGCTGCACCGCCAGGGCCGCCACGACCACCGCGAGCGCGGGCAGCGCAGCGACCAGCCGGGCCGCGGTCGGACCCTCGGTGATCAGTTCCCGCAGCACGCTGGTGGTGGAGTAGACGCTGATCCCCGCCGCGAGACCGGACACCACGTTGGCGCCCACCACCAGCAGGGTCATGCTCGGCGAGACCTGCCACGCCAGGCCGAACAGGTAGCGCGCGGTGGACGGCAGGCGCCGCAGCATCGCCCACAGCGAGGCCGCGTGCGCCTGACGCTCCAGCTTCACCGACCGCCACGCCGGGGCGACGAGCTCGTCGTCGGTTCCGCTCAACGGATCCTGTGACAGGTCAACCTTGTTGGCACGAAACAGAAACCGCACAAGAACTCCTTCGCGCAGTCGCGGGACAACCAGTGAGATCCCTTCCTACCTCGACTTTCGCGTTGTGGTCGAATGCGTGTTCACCACGAGCTCAAGTCGCTGGAAGTCCGCTCATCGCGCTCGATGCGGTATGTGCGGATGCGCGCCGCTGCCCGCATGGCCCCGGCGGTGGAAGGCGGCTCGGGCCGTACCCGGGGGTCCTTCGAGGGCTGGGGACCCGGTCGGGGTGTCGTTTTCCGGATTGCGTGCCCGCTGAGCAGGCATGACGAGGGGGCGCGCGGTGGGCAGTGCGGTGGGTTCCCTGGCAGGCAGGCTGGTGCTTGGCCCTCACAGCCGCCCGGGTAGGCCGCCCAGTCCCTGGCGGCCTGCCCCCGACGCCCGGAGTCCGCGCCGAGGCACGGGTCAGCGAGCGTGGCCGAGCAGGGTCCGCGACGGTGGCTGGCCGTAGGCGCGGCGGTAGTAGTAGGCGAAGCGGCCGGGGTGGAAGAAGCCCCAGCGGGCGGCGATCTCGGTGACCGTGGTCCCGGTGGTTGGGTCGGCGGCCACGAGTTCCTGGTGGGCGTGGTGCAGCCGGGCCAAGCGTAGGTAGCCCATGGGGGTGGTGCCGCGGTGGCGGCGGAAGGCGTACTGCAAGGCGCGGATGCTGACGCGGGTGGCGGCGGCGATGTCGGCGAGGCTGATGTCGTGGTGGGCGTGGTCGTCGATGAACGCGATCGCCCGTCGCAGTGTGGCCGAGTGGGCGTCGTGGCGGTCCTCGATGGTGGGATCGAGTAGCGCGGTGTGGGGGAAGGTGGCCAGCACCATGGCCGCCAGCAACTGGGTTGCGGTGGAGGCGATCAACGGCGCGCCCCGCAGCGCCGGGGCGGTCGCGACGTGGTTGCGCAGGAAGGTGATGGTGCGCAGCAGTTGCTGGCCCGCAGCCGGGGAGATTGGTCGGTAGCTGGTCAACCGCACCGGGGCCTCGATGTGGCCGGGCGCGGTCCCGGCCACCTGCGACAACAACGCAGGCTCCAGCATGGTGAAGCTGTAGCGCGCATGGCATACCCGGACGACGTAGGGCCGATCGGGCTGAGCGACCAGGAACACCTCACCCGGACCATAACGGTCCAGCACGCCCTTGACTTCCCCGCGCGAAACGGTGCCGGATTTCGCCCCGACGAGACCGAGGTAGCTCGGCGGGTTGACGGCCCAGTCCAGCGCGAAACCGCAGTCAACCAGGTCCAGGCTGATCGGACCCAACGGATTCCGGATGAGCCGGAACTGGAGCTGATCGTGGAGGCGGGCCTTGAGCCGCATCGGCGCGTAGTGCGCGCTGAGGTATTCCTGCATCTCGTCCAGGTGGGTGCTTTGGAAGACTATGCCCATGATGGTCCTCGTGCTGTGCTCGGAGAGGGCTGGGCCAGGTCCGTGTGGGGTGGGTGGCCGTAGGTGGCGTGGTAGCGGGCGGCGAATTGGGCGGGGGTGGTGAATCCCCAGCGGTGGGCGATGGCCGCGATGGTGTCTCCGCGGGTGGGGTCGGCGGTGAGTAGGTCTTGGTGGGCGTGGTGCAGGCGGGCCTGGCGCAGGTAGCCCATGGGGGTGGTGCCGCGGTGGCGGCGGAAGGCGTCCCGCAACCCGCGTGGGCTCACCCGTGCGGCGGCGGCGATGGCGGACAGGGTCAGTGGCTGGTCGGCGTGGGCGTCGATGAACGCGACCGCCCGGCGCAGCGCGGCGGGGCCGACACTGCCGGGGCCGGGCAGGTAGTCCAGGGTCATGGTGGTGTTGGGGAAGGTGGCCAGAGCGATGGTGGCCAGCAGGGTCACCAGCTGGGTGTGCACCAGCGGCTCGCGCAGCGGACTGTGCGGGGCGCACAGTTGCTGGCGGGCGAACTCGCCGGTGGCCCACCAGTGGTCCTGCATGGCGGTGTTGCTCGGGGCCATGCCCGCGAAGTGCACCTGGTCCTGGCCGTACTGCTCGAATGCCACCCGCCGCACCGTGCCGGCGGGCAGCATCAGGAGGTAGCAGTCCGACTCTTGCAGGGTGTAGACGCCCGCGTCCTGCGGTGGAAGCGCGTAGGTCAGTCCGGCCCGGCCGCGCAGCTCCTCCCGTCGGGTGGCGCCGCTCCACCGGCCGGCGCGCAGGAAGCCGAGCACTCCGCGCGGGAAGGGATCGGTGTCCAGCGACACCGAACCGGTGACCCACACCTGGTGCACACACAGCTCACCGACCCCGCACTGGCGCAACCGCATCGTGAAGCCCTCCGTGTCCGGGTAGACGATTCGGTTCGGCACAGACAGTTTGTTGAGCGTGGCCCGCGCGACCTCGGGATCTGAGGTCGTGAGATCAAAGTGGTCGACCGGGAGTAGAGCATGGTGTGCGGGCACGGCCGCGTTCCCTTTCGCTGCGATGCCGGTGGGCAGAACAGCGGCGCGCCAACCGGGTGGGATGTGGGGCATGGCAGGGTGGGCCCCCTCGCACGATGCCGGGGACACAATCTCCGTAGCCTGGTAATCGGCACTAGGGCCTTAAGTCCTTCATTGGGCTGCCGTCAACACGCCCCCGTTCTGTCGTCACTGTCTGCCCGGCATCGTCGAGACCTCCTCAACTCGACATGCGAGCACGTTCCGCACGAACTTCGCTACGCCACTGGTGTCCTTCGACGTCCCCGCGCACGGCTCCCCAGCGCATCCGTAGCCCAGCGTGTCACGTGATCATGCCCGGCTGGTGAGTTCCCATCGCAGGGCGTACTGCCTGCCACGGAAGGCGTTGGTCTGGATGCCGTACTTGCCGAGGTCCGTGTCGCAACTGCTGGAGGTGTTCCGGCCCTGCTTCTCCGCGCGGACCTACACCACGTTCGTCGCGCTGGTGACCGGTTTGATCGCCGCGCCCGCGCGACGGACGGTGTGCGGCATGCTCACCGCCGCACGGATGGCCGGGGTGTGGCACCACGGTCGCGCGCACCGGTTCTTCGCCACCGCCCAATGGAGCCTGGACCAGGTCGGGCTGACCATGGTCGGGTTGGTGGTCGGCTGGCTCACTCCCGCTGGCGCACCGCTAGTGGTCGCCGTCGATGACACGCTGTTCCGGCGCGCCGGCCGCAAGGTCCACGGCGCGTTCTGGGCCTACGACGGCTCCCGGAAAGTGGCCGCTGGCCAAGAGAAACTGTCTCGCGGCACCACGTTCGTGGTCGCGGCCCTCGTCGTCGAGCTTCCTTTCCTGGAACGCCCCATCGCCCTACCGGTGCTGTACCGACTGTGGCGGCCGGGCGGGCCGACCACACCCACGCTGGCCCAGGAACTGATCACTCTCATCGCGGGCATTCGGCCCGACCGCCGTGTCCACGTCGTCACCGACGGCGCCTCCCTGTGCCGCACCCTGCGCCACCTACCAAGCAACGTCACCCTCACCGGCCCGCCGCCCCGCCACGCCGGACTCTACGAACTCCACCCCGACAGTGCCCAGGCGCAGCAATTGCGGCGGAGGGGCCGTCCCCGCGTCCGTGCCCAGTTGGTTCGGGTGATCGCCGTGCGCGAACCCCGCACACCCGGCTTCGCCGTGGTGACCACCGACCTCACCACCTCGACAGCGCAGATCATCGAACGCCATGCCGCCCGTTGGGCCATCGAGATCGCGTTCCACGACGCCACACACCTCACCGGAGCAGGCGAGGCCCGTAACCGCACCCGGCGGGCCGTCGAGCGCACCGCGCCGTTCGTCATACTCGTCCACACCCTCGTCGTGCTCTGGTACCACCTGGCTGGCCACTCACCCAAGGTCGTCACCGAGCACCGGCGCCGCGCCCGCTGGTACACGACCAAGACGCATCCCAGCTACCAGGACATGCTGATCAAGCTTCGCCGCGTGCTCATCGCCGCCCACTATCGTGCCGACCTGGCCGGCGATCCCACCCTCGAACAAATCCACGCGATACGTCTGGCCTGGGCAGACGCCGCAGCCTGACCGCGAAACTCAAGTTTCCTACCGACAGCGCGGAGGTGTCGAACAGAGGTTCGATCGAGCGTCACCGCAACGGATGTTGACGACACCCGCCCGGAGCAGTGCCGGTCGCGGCTCGACCGCTGCCGACTTCGTCCATAGTGGACTGACGTGCCGTTGCGGAACCGCTCAGGTGCCGACGCCCGTCAGCAGGGTGTGCACCAGCAGGTCGGCGGCCTGGGGAGCGCTCATGTCCTCGTTCGACGCGAGGTGCAGCAGTTGGATGAGCAGTCGGAGCGCCCAGCCGTCCGGCAGATCCGCGCGCAGGAAGCCCTCCTCGGTGGCGCGCTGGAGAAACGCCGCCACCTCGGCGGTCGACCGGCCGCGCCGCTCCTGGATCGTCGGCTCGGTGCGCAGCCGGGTGAGCTCGACCGGCCACCTGCGGTTCACCTCGATGATGCCCTCGGCGAAGCGGTGCAGTGCCACCGGTACGGGCGACTCCCGCAGCCGTGCGGATTCGATGGCCGCATCGACCGCCGCCAACCTCGCGTCGTAGATCGCGAACAGCAGTTCGTCCCGGGAGGCGAAGCGCCGGTAGACCGTGCGCCGGTCGACGCCGGCGGCCGCGGCGATCGCGCTGATGCTCGCCGTCGGATCGTCGGCGAGCATCCGTGCGCCGGTGGTCAGCACGGTTTCGAGGTTGCGCACGGCGTCGGCTCTCACGAGGTGAAGGTACCACCTCGGTGTGACTGTAACCGAGCTTACTGGCACATGATCGTCACACTAATCGACACAAGTGCTACAGTGATGTGACAGATCAACCGGAGGGGTGGGCAAGTGCTGACGTACGACAAGCTGTTCATCGGAGGCGCCTGGGTGGCGCCGACCAGCGCGGACCTGCTCGACATCGTGTCGCCGCACGACCAGTCCGTGATCGGCCGCGCCGCGCAGGCGCTGCCGGCGGACATCGACCGCGCGGTGGCCGCCGCCCGCACGGCCTTCGACGAGGGGCCGTGGCGGCGGACCACACCCGCGGAGCGGATCGAGCTGATCCGCCGCTTCGACCGGCTCCGTCTGGAGCGCGCGGAGGAGATCGCCGCGCTCGTCTCCGCGGAGAACGGCCAGGCGATCTGGTTCGCGCGCGGCGGTCAGCAGGGAATGTCCCGGCAGGTCGCCGCGTACCTGAAGGCCGCCGAGGAACTCGACTGGGAGCAGGCGCTGCCGACGGCGGAACCGATCCGCTCGGTGGTACGGCGTGAGCCGATCGGCGTTGTCGCCGCGATCATCCCGTGGAACTCGCCGTTCTCCTCGGCGCTTGCCAAGATCGTGCCAGCGCTGCTGGCCGGGAACACCGTGGTGCTCAAGGTGTCCCCGGAGAACTCGCTGAGCATGAACCTGTTCGCGGACATGCTGCGGGAGATCGGCCTGCCGGAGGGCGTGATCAGCGTGCTCGCGGCGGACCGGGAGACCAGCGAGCACCTGGTGAAGCACCCGGACGTGGACAAGATCGCCTTCACCGGGTCGACGCGGGCCGGCCGCCGGATCGCGTCGCTGGCGGGGGAGCAACTCAAGCGGGTCAGCCTGGAGCTGGGCGGCAAGTCCGCGGCGGTCATCCTGCCCGACGCCGACATCGCCAAGGCGGTCCAGGGCCTGAAGTTCGCTTCCCTGCTCAACAACGGCGAGGCGTGCATCGCGCAGACCCGGATCCTCGCGCCGCGCGACCGCTACGAGGAGGTCGTCGCCGGCCTCAAGGACATGATGGAGTCGCTGCCGGTCGGGGATCCGGCCGAGGACAACACGTTCATCGGCCCGATGGTCCGCCCCGACCAGCAGCAGCGGGTCCGGGACTACATCGAGCTCGGCGTCGAGGAGGGGGCGCGTCTGGTCACCGGCGGCGCCGAGGTGCCTGCGGGGCTGGAGAAGGGCAACTACGTCACGCCGACCCTGTTCGCCGACGTGGACAACTCGATGCGCATCGCCCAGGAGGAGATCTTCGGGCCGGTGCTGGTCGTCATCGCCTACGAGGACGAGGACGACGCGGTCCGCATCGCCAACGACTCGGAATACGGCCTGTCCGGCGGTGTCTGGTCCGCCGACGAGGCGCACGCGCTGAGCGTCGCCCGCCGGATGCGGACCGGGACCGTCACCGTCAACGGCGCCCCGATCGGCTTCGACGGCCCCTTCGGTGGCTTCAAGGCCAGCGGCATCGGCCGCGAGTACGGGGCCGTCGGGCTCACCCAGTACGTCGAATACAAAACCGTCACCCTGTAAGGAAGTCATGACCACGATCGCTCTCGTCACCGGTGCCAACAAGGGCATCGGCCTGGCCACCGTCCGGCAGTTGGTCGAACGCGGCCTCACCGTGCTGCTCGGCAGCCGCGACCTCGAAGGAGGCGAACGCGCCGCCCGGGAGGTCGGGGCGCGGCCGGTGCAGCTCGACATCACCGACGATCGGTCGGTGCGCAACGCCGCCGAGTTCATCGGCAGCGAGTTCGGCCGCCTCGACGTGCTCGTGAACAACGCCGGCCTGCTCGTCCGCAAGCCCGCGCTGGAGGTGTCGGCCGAGGACATGCGGGCCGAGTTCGAGACGAACGTGTTCGGCCTGGTCCGGGTCGTGCACGCCATGCTGCCGCTGCTGCGCCTGTCCGCGGCGGCGCGGATCGTCAACGTCTCCAGCGACTCCTCGCTGTTCTCCAAGACCACCGATCCGGGCTCGATGTTCGCCCAGTCGCACGACTCGTTCGTGTACTCCGCGACGAAGGCCGCGGTGAACATGCTGACCGTCAAGTACGCCAACGCCTTCCTCGCCGACCCGGCGCTGAGGCACATCAAGGTCAACGCCGTCACCCCGGGCTACGTCGCCACTGACCTGAACAACTTCGCCGGTGTGCGCACCACGGACGTGGGAGCCCGCGTCTCGGTGCACTGGGCCACCGTCGACGGCGACGCCCCGACCGGCGGCTTCTTCGAGGAGGACGGCCCGATTCCCTGGTGACCGCACAGGTCCCGTCGATCAACCGTCGCATGTGGACACCTCTGCGGAGGTAGGCAGGCCGGGGCGCTGTCGGTCGCCTCGATCCGCTTCCTTCTCGGCCGTCAGGACACCGGTGAGAAGGAAGCGGACTCGGACCAGGTCTCCTGACGCAGGAGTTCGAGCAGGGCCGTCTCGCCCGGGCCCGCGCCGCGCCGGACCACGGCGATGACGGGCTGGGACACGCGGGCGACCGTGGTCGGGTCAGATCGTTGCGCCGCAGCACGTCCAACAGCACGCCGTCGAGCGCGCTGTCGCGGTCGAACCTCACCACGGCTCCGCTGGCAGTTCGCGCGGCTCAACCCGGTCCGCGGCGAGCGGCGCCCAGCACCACGACGAACTCCTCGTCGCCGAGGTGGTGGGCGTCGGCGGGGGACTGCTCGCACGCCGCCATCAGGGCGAGGTGCAGCAGCTCCGGCGCCCCAGCCGCTCCAGCTTAGCTGAGCTCGGCTCCTCGAAGACGGTGACCTCCAGCTGCGGGAAGCGGCGGCGCAGCGCAGCCAGCACGCCCGGCAGCTGCTGCGTGCCAAAGCCCATCTGCACCGCGACCACCAGCTCATCGGCACTGGCCCGCGCCGTCGCCCTCGCCCGCCGCGCCGCGCTCACCGCGACCTCCGCCTCCCGCAGGAACGCGCGGCCGACCACGGTGGGCACCGTGTCTGGGGTTGACCGTCGCGGGCACCAGCAAGCGCTTCGTGCTGCTCGCTCTCGCCGACCGCGCCAGCGACCGGGGCGAGCGCACCTCGCTGGGGGTACCCACGCTGTGCCGCAAGACCGACATCAAGCGCTCCACCATGTACGGGCTCCTGCGTGAGCTCGAAGAGGACGACCTGATCCAGCGCGACAACCGGCGCGGGGTCAGACGCCGTCGCGCCCTGCGGATCTGGATCAACCTCCACTCCTGGTGAGCCTCCAGCACACCGAGCAGTGCGAGGCCGACGCCGACGAACACCTCAGCCCGTTCGGCGAGTTCTTAGCTGTCCAGGATCTGGACAGATCAAGTCCAGCCGCAGGGTCTGCCCCAGTCCAGTTTCTGGACTCCCAGGAAGTCCAGAAACTGGGCTCGACTGTGCCAGATCCTGGACACCTTAGTCCGTTCTCTTCTTCCGATACGGAAAGGATCCAGAGACAGATGGACGGATCGAGCTCACGCAGGAACACCAGCGCTTCGCCGCGAGCCTCGTCGCCGATCTGGACGTGAACCGCTGCGTTCCCTCGCCCCGCCAACGCAGCCAGATCACCCGTGCAGTCGCCTTCACCCCTGACCGAGGCGTGACCCCCGAGGCCCTCACCGAGTACGCACACCGCAAGATCCAGGAAGCCCGCACCGTGAAGTACCTGGTACCGCGTTCTCGCCCCGCTACCTGCCCGCCGAAACCTCGTGCGCAGCGGTGCTCTCTTCGCCTGGTGCACCGCCGATCTGCGGATCCTGCGACGCCAGACCCGGCGACCCCATCGGCCTGCGGCGGCTCACCAACGCCCAGGGCCGCGCCGTCAAGTGCCCCCGTTGCTACCCGCGCGCCAGGGCAGTGACCCGATGAGCACCACGCGGCTGCAAGCCCAGCTCGATCGGCTGGACGACGCCCTGCTCCTCTGGAACCACTGCGACGGCAACCACTCCCGACCCTGGCGCCCAGCAGGCTGCCGCCCTGGCCGTCGCGTCCATCGATGCACCGCTCCACAACCTGTACCAACTGCGCGCCACCCTGCTCACCGAGATCCGTGCCACCGACGACGTCACTGAGGCCCGCGTCGACGCTCTCCTCCGAGGTGACCGATGACCGCCCCGACCACCGAACTGCTCGACCAACTCCGCCAGGCACTTGCCGCCGCTCGTGAGGCCGGGGGAGTGCTTCCAGGCCGTCCTCGGTTGGCTAAGCTCATCGGCGCCACCGAGCACCAGGTCCGCCAGGCCCTGGCGACCCTGGCGGCCGAGGACACCAACCTGGCGACCCAGGAACCTGACCGTCGTCCCCAGACACCCGGTTGCCCTGCCCGTGGCCGCTGGTGTTCATCGGCTTGGCCGCCGCCGTCGCGGTCTGGGGGGCTGGATCCGCCTCGGCGAACTCACCGGCTTTTGCCCCGTCAACCTGCTCCCCGGCATCGGCGCCGGCCTCGTCCTCAACACCGCTGTTGTGCTGCCCGTCTCCGTCGAGGCCTACGCCGCCTACGCCCTGCACGTCCTGCTCACCTTGGCCCACATGTCCGACCGCACCAGGCTGTTCGCCCAGCGCTCGTTCGTCACCAGCCTGGCGATCGGCGCCGCCGCCCAGGTCGCCTCCCACGTCATGGCCGCCGCCGAAGTCACCACCGCCCCCTGGTGGGTCACCACCGCCGTCTCTACCGTGCCCGTGCTGGTGGTCGGGCTGGCGACCGGCCTGGCGACCTTAGTCCGCCGGGACAGCAAGATTGGCGGTGATCGATGATATCTGCCTTACCCTCATTTTGAGGGTTCTGGCTACTACTGGCATGGGTGTGTGAATCTTGTCCATCCGGCTTGTAGTTGCCTTCGATTGAGGCGTGGAGCCGCCGGGGTTCTGCCGGACCGTTGGAGAAGTGGTCCGGCAGAACCCCATGGTTCACGACGCGATCTTGCGCCAGATGGTCATGAAGTTAGCTACGACGCCTGCAGCGGATGCGTTCAAGCGCTTTGGCGCCGCGTTGGGCCGCAAGGTCCAGAGCTTGCCCCGTCGTACGTCCAAAATCCCGGCGTGACCGCTTGGAAGGATGTCCGAACAAGCTTGCTCGATCATCCAGAGCGGCACGTTCGCTGTGCCCTGGCTGAGCGGAGCCTTCTTCATGTAGGTGAAGACTGCTAGAGGTGTTGGACCAGCGTCCAAGTTCAATCCGAGTTGTGGCTTGATCGCGATGGTGTTGACACCGTCGGACCAAGTTGACGATCGCACAGGTACGAGTGAAGGCCTGTACTTCGAGAGGAACTGCAGCGAACCGTTGTGCAGCTCCCTGAAGTGGGCCAGCTTGATTGGATCATCAATGGAGTCCACGACTCTCTGCAGGACTTCTGCAGGGTTCAGGCTCGTGATCGCCTGTTTGAGACCTGTCGCCCAGGGCTCGTAGTACAGCCACGGGCGAGCATCCTCATCCAGGTACGCCTTGCGCAGCTTTTCAACGAGCCTGGTCTGCTCTCCTGGGTTGGAGACGACGAAGTCGACGATTGCCCCGAGCTTGAGCGCTGGAAGGATGGAACTAGTTGAATGCACGGTGCGCTCCATGGTAGATCGACTACAGGACTCCGCATAGATCGCTCGACCGTGTGAACCCGCCTACTTTTTGCTGGCGCTGCCAGGCGGACCTCTATAGGACGCGGTCGCGACTCCAGATCCCTCGGCGGAGGTGCTACGCGTAGGGCTTCAGCTAGTGCCTCCGCCTTGGGTGGAAATCCTAACTGGTGGTTGTTTGCGGTTCTGTGGTACTGGGCAGCGGCGAACATCGGCGCTCGCTCGGGCGTTCGATCTATGCGCTGAGCGGCCGAGTGCTGACAGTATGGGCTGTTTCCCTATTTTCGGTGAGCGGCAGTTTCTGTCGCCGTTTAGAGGTCGCTAACCCAAGTTAATCCGGAGTGGCTCGCTTATTGAGGTGATCTCAACGACTTTCAGGTCGGTCGGCCGTGTTCGAAATGGGTGAGCACGAGCGCGGCTTTGACGATGTCACCGATCTTGCGTGGACTGGCGGTGATGTGACGCAGGGCCCGCCAGCGTCCAGTGAGCACGGCGAACCCACGCTCACCCAGACATCGCAGACCCCGCAGCAGCGCGTTGTAGCAGCGGTTGTTCACGTCGAGCTCCTGGTCACCGGCGGGCCGTTTGATCGGGGTGCGCACGCCGATACCCGCGCCGTTGTAGCCGCCATCGGCCAGCGTGGGCAGATCGAGTTGCGAGGCGGCCCAGTACAAGGCACCCAGGACATGTTCCCGGGCCGAGGTCAGGTCGTGGACCGAGCCGGGCTCGACACCGGAGACCCACAGCGGGAATCCATCGGGCGCGGACAGCGCCTGGATGTTGCCACCGTGCTCGTGGGCTTTCCCGGAGAACCAGAGGTCGATGGGCTCGCCTGTGCCGCTGATGGTCTTCTCGCCGTAACGGTCGGCGGTGAAGACCTCGCCGTCCAGGATCACGTGAGCCGCGCCTTCGGCTTTGGCTTGCCGCAGGGCTTCGTGCAGGTCCGGGGCTTGCTGGGCGAGCACTGTGATCACCTCGTCGAGGTAGCGGTAGGCTGTCGCCCGGGAGACGCCGTGATCGCGGGCCAACACGGTCGGATCGCTGTTCTGGCGAAACCAGCGCAGGCCCAGCACCGCCTGCCAGAAGCAGGTCAGTGCCCTGCTGTCGGTGCGGGTGCCGCGTCGGCGGCGTTCGATGTGCAGGAGTTGGCCGAGGTGCTGGGCCAGTTCGCGCGGCACGTCGAGTGTGGCACGATACGTGATCACGGGGAGCCTTCTGGTTCGGACTTGATCTTCGCAAATCCAGTCTTACCAGGGGTTCTCCGGCTCTCTGCGCAGGGGTCGGGCCCGTTGACTGCCTGCTGATTCGTGCAGCTACGACCTATCGCTTGGATGCTCAACACCAGAATCTTGGTGAGATCACCTCAGTGGGTCTCGTTTGACCGGCTAATGTGGTGAGGCTGCCGGTGTCTCGTCGGGGAGGAATGCGGATGATTCAGGTCGGTGACGAGCAGATTTATCGCGCGCGGGACTTCGACTCGTCGCAGCGTGTACGTGTTGTCGCGATCGAGATGGGAAAGAAGAGCGCGAAGTACGAGATCGAGTTCTTGGAGGGAGACAGGGCCGGGAAGCGGGAGAAAGTTCCCGCGAAGCGGCTCCGCGGAGCGTGGTCTGGAGTACATGAGTACGACGTGCTGATGGCGAACTGGGAACGGCTTGCCGCGTTCGAGCTGACTGATCTGGAGGAAGCAGCCGTCGAGACCGTGTTTTCGGAGTTGATCCCGGAAGCGGTCGCGAGCTGGGAGTGGTCGGCCCAGGTGCGATGGGTCACGACGATCCACGACCCGGTAGCGCTCGAGCCGCTCATCGGGATCCCGGTCAGTGAACTCATCGACCAGGTCGATTCGTTCGCGATCGACGAAAGTACGACGGTTTCCCCCGAGGGCACGCTCATGATCGCCGAGTTCGCCTGCAGAGTGAACCCGATGCCGATCCTGGACGGCGTGATCGAGGAGGAACGCAAGTGCCGGGAGAAGACCAAGCGTGGCGAGTCCTACACGAGCCACGACGGGCATGAGAGGACGTCGGATCCGGATTGGGAGTACCAGTGGTACCTCGAGCGCTACCGGCCTCGGCACGAGCTGCTGCGTGGCTGGTGCGGTCATCGCGCAGTCACCATGCAGGAGCGACTAGCCGCGGCCGAGGCGGAGGTGCAGCGCCTGGACGTGCTCATCACCCGGCTCATCGACCAGATGAAAGAGCACGAGCACGGCCATTTCGCCGAGGTGATGGAACGTGTGCACGAGGAGGAGCGGATCACCGCGGCCAACTACCGCCCCGTGGTCGACCGTCCGTTGAAGCCGTCGGAGATTCCAGTCCGGTACGAGCGGGCGCCACGGCGCTGGGGGTATCGCCACTGGTGAGTGTCACTGGTTCATAAAGGCCTGAAGCTCGCTTGCGGTCGGCTCGCCAAGAGCTTGAGGACGGATCGCGCGGTCGGGGAACGGGTCCATCGCGTCGGCGACCTTCGTGATCCTGTCTGCCCAGTGCAGCGCTTGCGCCCGATGTTCTGCAGTGAAAGCCGAGGCGTGCCGGCGCACTTCCGCCGCATAGGCGCGTAGCTGGCCTGCTTCGGCCCAGTGCCGGGCTTGGCTCCGTGCCTCCTCGTCGATCAAGTGTTCCCGGTGTGCGATCGCGGCGCGTTCCGCTGCTGCGGCCTGACGCTTCGCGCGTTCGGCTCTCTCCAGCTCCGCTTGCCGCTGCCGTTCCTCGGCTGCCGCGCGCTGCACTGCCAGATGCCCGTGCCTGAGCCGGACTTCCTCCAGAATCTCAACGAGATCATCTTCCAGTCGATGCTCGTCGGTGTCCCTCCAGCTGTCGGCCCAGAACCGCCCGCCGGCGCTGGCCATGACGATGCCGAGGTGTTCATCCGGGACCTCGTCGAAGTCCGGGAACATGTAGCCCTGTCGCGCTCGCTTGAGCTCGCGCTCTGTGGTCTCGTGGGGACGCCGGAGCGTGGCCTGGGTGAATCGGAGCCAGACCTCGTCCCGGTCGAGGGCGAAGCGGATCTCGTTCTGATGGTCGCTCCTCGCTGCGTACCCACGTGTGTGCCGCTCCGTCTGGAGCGACACGGTCATCCCGAGTTCGCGCGCACCCCGCACCAGGGCGTCGAGCAGGCGGAACGCTCGGTCGCGCTGCGCTCCCTGGACGGGGAATTCCTCCAGCTCCATGCTCGCCTGCACGACATCGGTAGGGCCCGGTGGTGTCTTGGACACGGCTTGGGCCAGCAACCTGGTCTGCCACTCGGGCGGCGGTTCCAGCGTGATCGCCAGCCGGTATCCGGTGTCTTGTCGGCAGTATTCGAACGACAGCCGCATTCCCTCCGGGATCCGCCCGAACCGCTTTGCCAAAGCTGCGAGCTGGCGTTGTTTCGGTACCTGGTCGGTCGGTACCAGGACGCGGTGATCGACTGTTTCCTGGAGCTTTTGCATGAGCTGGTCGACCGGTCCTCGTTTCTGCGCGACCGGTTTCAGAGATGGCGTGACAGCGGGTCCAACCGTGCTGGGCTCAGGGCGCTTCCGCGTGTCCGACGCTGGAGCCTTGGAGCGTTGCTCGGTTTTCTTGGTGTCAGAAGGCGACGAACGAAGATGGTCGTCTTCCCAGGGCAAGTACGCGTCGTTCTCGAGGTATTGAGTCGAAAGTGATCGTTTGCCTGTATGTTGCTCACTTGTGATCGAGGTCGAGGACGCGCGTCGTCTGTCGCCCGCTGAGCGGGAGGTGCTGCGGTTGCGGGTAGTGGCCGCGTTGGAGTCCGGCACCGTCACCGGCTATCGGCAGGCGGCCGAGGTGTTCAGGGTGGCCGAGCGGTCGGTGGGCGCGTGGTGGCGGGCGTATCGGGATGGTGGCCGTGAGGCGCTGGCGGTGCGGCGGGTGCGCCGCCCTGGACCGGCCGAGCTGATCACTGCCGCCGAGCGGGGCACGCTATTCATGGCGATGGCCGACTACACGCCCGAGGAGTTGCTGATCGGTGGCCCGTTGTGGACCCGGGCGGCGGTGGTCGAGTTGATCCGGTTGGTCACCGGGGTGGTGATGACCGAGCAGGGCGTGGGGCTGTGGTTGCGTCGTCACGGGTTCACCCCGCAGCGCCCGGCCCGGCGCGCCTACGAGCAGCAACCGGCCGCGGTGCGGGCCTGGCTGGACACCGAGTATCCGGCGATCGCGTCGCGAGCCAAGGCCGAGGGCGCGGTGGTGGCCTGGGTTGACCAGTGCGGGTTGCGCTCGGATGCGGCCCCGCCGGGGCGGTCGTGGGCGCCCAAGGGACACACGCCGGTGGTGCGGGTGACCGGGAAACGGCTGCGGGTCAACGTCATGTCCGCAGTCGCGTCCCGGGGTGCGTTGTGGTTCACCGTGTTCACCGGCCGGTTCACCGCGCCGGTGTTCACCGCGTTCCTGGCCCGGCTGGCCCGGCAGGCCGGGCGGAAGGTGTACGTGATCGCCGACCGGCACCCGGTCCACCGCAGCAGGGTGGTGCGTACCTGGCTGGAAGCCAACACCGACCGGATCGAGTTGCACCTGATGCCCGGCTACAGCCCCGAGTTGAACCCCGACGAGCTGCTCAACGCCGACCTCAAACGCAACATGCCTGCCGGTCGTGCTCGCACTGTGGAGCGGCTCGCCCGGGACACGCGCCGCTTCCTGCACCGCCGCCAGCGCCAGCCACACCTCGTCCGTGGCTACTTCCAGGCACGCCACGTCCGCTACGCGATCATGTAGGCAACCAAACAGTTTCGGCTCAATAACAGATACCTTCTTCGGTGATCGAAGCAACCCAAGACGGTCCATGGCCCTTCACGACGAGCAGGCCACGGTTGTGCAGTGCGCGAGCCACCAAACGGTGCGACCAACCTTCGTACACTCCCGTCGCGCACCCGTCGCGCACCCACGTGAGGACTTCATGCTGAGCCGCATTGAGGGGCGCTTTGAGACTGGTCATCTTTAGGTTCTCCTCGAAGGAGTCGCTCCTGGTCGTAGCTATTGAGGTGATCTCACCAAGATTCTGGTGTTGAGCATCCAAGCGATAGGTCGTAGCTGCACGAATCAGCAGGCAGTCAACGGGCCCGACCCCTGCGCAGAGAGCCGGAGAACCCCTGGTAAGACTGGATTTGCGAAGATCAAGTCCGAACCAGAAGGCTCCCCGTGATCACGTATCGTGCCACACTCGACGTGCCGCGCGAACTGGCCCAGCACCTCGGCCAACTCCTGCACATCGAACGCCGCCGACGCGGCACCCGCACCGACAGCAGGGCACTGACCTGCTTCTGGCAGGCGGTGCTGGGCCTGCGCTGGTTTCGCCAGAACAGCGATCCGACCGTGTTGGCCCGCGATCACGGCGTCTCCCGGGCGACAGCCTACCGCTACCTCGACGAGGTGATCACAGTGCTCGCCCAGCAAGCCCCGGACCTGCACGAAGCCCTGCGGCAAGCCAAAGCCGAAGGCGCGGCTCACGTGATCCTGGACGGCGAGGTCTTCACCGCCGACCGTTACGGCGAGAAGACCATCAGCGGCACAGGCGAGCCCATCGACCTCTGGTTCTCCGGGAAAGCCCACGAGCACGGTGGCAACATCCAGGCGCTGTCCGCGCCCGATGGATTCCCGCTGTGGGTCTCCGGTGTCGAGCCCGGCTCGGTCCACGACCTGACCTCGGCCCGGGAACATGTCCTGGGTGCCTTGTACTGGGCCGCCTCGCAACTCGATCTGCCCACGCTGGCCGATGGCGGCTACAACGGCGCGGGTATCGGCGTGCGCACCCCGATCAAACGGCCCGCCGGTGACCAGGAGCTCGACGTGAACAACCGCTGCTACAACGCGCTGCTGCGGGGTCTGCGATGTCTGGGTGAGCGTGGGTTCGCCGTGCTCACTGGACGCTGGCGGGCCCTGCGTCACATCACCGCCAGTCCACGCAAGATCGGTGACATCGTCAAAGCCGCGCTCGTGCTCACCCATTTCGAACACGGCCGACCGACCTGAAAGTCGTTGAGATCACCTCATTGTGGTCGAATTGCTACTCTCTGTTATTGGAAGTGGTGGATGTTATAGGGAACACTGCTGGCCGTGAAGCGCAGCCTTCCAGCTATGTTGCGTGCGACAGGATCAGAACGCCGACCACGTCCACGGACGAGGAATGTCGCCGCGCAAGCAGGAGAGACGGTGTTCGGCTTCGGCTGCGGCGCGCTTGTTCGAGTCGGCCTTGGTGAGCGCGAAGCAGAGCCAACGGAGCTCGCAGATGTCGGCCAAGGGCCGGTAGCCGGGCCAGGTGGTGACGTCGAAGCCGCCGTAGGCGGTGACGAACGCCCTGTATTCAGCCTCGCTGATGCGCTGGAAATCCATGCGGTCCACTGCCAGCGGGATCAGGTCCCATTCTGGGCGACCGATGGCGACGTGGTCCAGGTCGAGCACGACAGGTCGTCGTTGCGGGATCACCGCGACGTTGCCCTGCCAGGCGTCGCCGTGCACCACGCAGCGAGGTAGGCCTTCCGGAAGTTCTCTGTATCGCTTCTCCAGGTCGTGCAGGTGTGACAGCAACCATGATCGATCCGCGGCGGACACCGTGCTAGCTCCACAGATGCTCGTGGACAGACCGCGCAGAGGATTGTGTTCGGGCAGTGGGGTTTCCGCAGGGAGCGGTAGCGCGTGTAGATCGCGCAGGACGGCTCCCAACTCGGAAGGAGTGGCTGAGCGGTGTTCGGGCAGGAGCTCCCACCAGGTCACCGGCCGATCTTCGACCAGGGTCGGTTGGTGCACGTCGAGTGCGCGAACCACGGGGAACCCGGATGTGGCGAGCCATCGTGACGCCTGGAGTTCGCGTAGCGCGATCTCGTAGGTACCGGGTCGGCCGATCCTGGCCACTATGCGATTGGGCAGTTGGTACAGCACGTTCGCGCCGTCACGGATCAGCTCGGCGCCGTCAACGGGCAGGTGCGCGAGTCCGGCCGCGATCTCCAGGAGTTGGTGGGCGGGCTGCGCAGCTGATGTCACCCGTCGATCGTGTCAGGTCACAGCTCCCAGGGCATGGTGTAGTTCCGCGACTTCAGCAATTGCCCCATGACGCTCTGCCGCCCGGTCGAGAGCTCGCAGCTCGTCAGTGATCCTGCGCGAGTGCAGACCAGCGGCATCCGCGATAGCCAGGTGCCCGACCGCAGCTGCTTCGCGTGGGTCCCCGACGGTCATCAATAGGGCGGCCAGCCGAGTCCTGGAAAACGCACGGGAGCGCGGATAGCTGTCACTGTGCAGGGCCACGGCCTCCACGAGACGGTCCAGGGTCTGTTCCGGTCTGCGTTCGGCGACAGCGGCAGGAATCAGCGCCCGAGCCGTGGTGCCCTGGTGTTCAGCTCGGTCATAATACACCAGCCACGGCGGGTCCTCGGCAGGGGCATGGTCCGCGAAGTATGCGTCCGCCCGCTGAACCTCGTCACGTGCTTCGGCGTGGCGTCCGATGATCGCCAGGAGGCGGGCGTGCACCGTCCAGATCATCGCGCGGCCGGTCGCCGTGAGCCTGTCGGCCCGGACCTGGGCGTACTCGATCAACGAGAGCGCATCGTCCATGTTGTTCAGGTAGACGGCCTGACGCGTCATGTCCGCCAAGGTGGCCGCCCGCAACGGCCAGGAGTTGCCCTCGTCGGCGCACCACAGAGCGAACTGGAAGCACCGGGCTGCGGCCTGGTGGTCACCGACGTCAAAGGCCGAGAACGCCACCACGCCCGCCAGGTTGCCGACAGCTTCGAGCAGCGCGTGCTTCGTGTCGTTGGATGCCTGCGCCTTCAGTAGCCGTCCCGCCCACCGCAGCTGTCCTGCTGCGGCGTCACAGGACAGGCCGCCGCCGAACAGGTTCTCCGAGGTGGCCAGCGCACGCGTCGTAGTGCGCACTTGCTCCACGTCGGTCCAGCCCACGCGAGCTGGAACCGGCGACTCCATCCTGATCCGGGTGAGGAACTCCTCAGGAGACACACCGAGATTCACACGGCCGCCGTAGTCGGGCACTGAGTCCACCAGGCTTAGGTGGTTCACGACCGCGCGGCCAGCCGGGCTTGGCCGGAAGCCCAACTCCGAGTCTGTGTCGGCTCCGAGGACAGCTCGAAGAGCCGCTCGGTAGTGCGCGGCTGGCCACCGGACCTCTCCGCGTTCCCACTTCGCCAACAGCCGGATGTCCAGGTCGTACCGCCTGCGCGTTGTGCTCCAGAGCCACCCGGTCACGGCCTCGGTCAGCTCGCGGCGTGACATCGGCTCACCGGGCACGACGCGCGACGGCACTCGCTCACGGGCGCTGCGTAGCAAGTTGTTCGGCTCCGGCATGTCGGAATTCTTGCGCGTTCGAGCCGCATTGTGCTCCGGCCGCGCGGGCGATTCTTGAACTTGACCCCGGTTGACCACACATGGGCTTCGATCTGGCCTCCCTCACGGGTACCTGCCTCCACGACGGTTGATCCATGACTACGGCTTCGCCTGAGCAGGGTGGAAACGAGGTGCGTGATGCCGAATAAGACGTCGTTGATCCGTCGTCTCGCCGAGTTGCGCTCCAGCTACACCGGGGAGACCGATTCCTCCGTGCTGCCCGCGATCAGCCAGGGCGGCCAACTGCTGGACCCCGACGAGCGCGCCCAGCTGCTCTCGACGCTGGCCCACAACTGGGTCACCCGCGCACTCGGCGAGAACAGCCTGCCCCCGCTGCCCGCCCGCATCCGCCAAGCAGTCCTGCCCGACGCCACCACCCGAGACCAACGCGAACTCGAATCCGGCATCCTCGCCGCCGCCGGACGCGCCGTGAACTACCTCCACCTGCGACGCCCCGCCGACCTCCTCAGGCCAGCACGCGTATTCCGCATGGTCCGCTCACTCCCAGGCGACCTCGTCCTGCACATCGAGCCACCCGCACTGGCCCCACTCATGCTCGAACTGATGCCCCGCATCACCGCCGACGACGTCCTGGGCCTACCCGGCCTCCGCGCCCGCCTGCACCGACGCCACGTCGAGCTCTACCTCGTCGACACCGACCCACCAGCCACCGTCCTGATCTCCAACGTCTCCTACCGCCAATGGCTCGCCGCCATGGCCTTCCTCGACGCTGAGCTGGCCGGCGAGAGGGCGAGTTGCTGGACCTGTTCGCCGGAACCACTCACCCCGCAGGAATCCCACGCGGTCGGGGAGGGACGCCGGGATGTGGTCGGGATCGAAGTCCTAAGCGCGCTGCTACGCCGCATCCGGCTTACCGGCGACACGCTGTGGAGCAGCGTCCGTGTCGAAGATGGTCGGATACACGTCGACTGGGCAGGGGGAGCTACGACACCGACAGTGGCAGCCGGTCTGATCCACCCATTGTTTGGTCTGCCCGGGGACGAGTTCGACATCAGCCGCGAAAACGACGGCATCAACGTGCGCGACCACGGCACCGGGGTTGTCCTGCGGATCAACCGCACCAGCGCACCAGTAGCCAGCGCACTACTCGATGTGGCCACCGTTGACCGGAGGTGGGAGGCACATGAACAGGAACTAGCCAAGCACGCACTACCTGCCTTCGCCGTGATCCACGGCGCCCCAGCACAGCGCCAGTCAGTCCCCGTAAAGGAGAGCGAACCATGTTCGTGACACGCGAGAACACGCTGCAGCCCGTGACCGAGGAACACGCTGTCCGCGGTCGGTCGCTGATCACCGAGGAATTGTTCTCCCGGCTGGTGGCCCGGATCGTCCGGGACGAGGGCATCGAGCCGGTTCTCGCGACGAGGATCTTGGACCAGGCACTGGCCTTCTTGGCCGCAGCGGCCCGGCACGCTGGCGAACCATTGTCGCCGACGGCACTGGTCGACATCGGCTGGCACGTTCTGATCCTGCACACGAAGGAGTACGCCGAGTTGTGCCAGCGAGTCGCCGGTCGATTCATCCACCATGTCCCTGACGACGGGCCCGGTGAGCGTGGGCTGATCCGCGACCGTACGCTGACCGCCATCTCCGCTGCCGGATACGCGGTCGACTCCGAGCTGTGGACGTTGTCCGCCACCGACTGCGGCAACTGCCACGAAGACGGGAACTGCTCGGCCAGCGGCCCGACCGGGGATGAAAACCAGGGAACCCACAAGAAGAAGTAGCAGGAGGAACACCTCGCGTGGCCTGGAGTGAACTGCCTCAACCAGTTCGAGCCGCCGTGGAGCGGGAGTTCGGCATGGTCGAGGACACGGCAGAGGTCGCCGGCGGGCAGAGCAGCGACCTGACCACCGTCCTGCGATTCGATTGTGGCCAGCGGGTGTTCCTCAAGGGTGTTCACGGCCGCAGCAGGCGGATGCGTTGGCTGCGCAACGAGATCACCGCGAGCACACTGGCGCCAGGCATCGCGCCACGGGTGCTGTTCCACGCCGATATCGACGGCTGGCTGGTGGTCGCGTTCGAGCACATCGCAGGACGCGCCGCCAGTCTGGCTCCCGGCTCCGCCGACCTTCCGCTGGTCGCTGAAACCGTGCAGCGCATCGGTTCGATTGCCGCTCCAAACCTGCGCTCGCTGTCCGAGCGTTGGAACCAGGCGGACTGGTGGTCCAAGACAGCGGCGGAAGAGCCTGAACTGGTTCGCGACTGGGACACGGTGGAGATGGACCGCTGGTCCGCCATGGTGCCCGACCTAGTCGATGGTGAGCGTCTCCTGCACACCGACCTGCACGGCGAGCAATTCCTGATCGACTCCGGAACCGTGCACGTGGTCGACTGGGGCTTCCCTGGCCGCGGAGCCCTCTGGGTCGACACCGCGTTCCTGTTGCTCCGCCTTATCGACGCAGGCCACCATCCCACTGAGGCGGAAGCCTGGGCATGGGAGCAGTCGACCTCTGCCGGACTGATCGAACACACCTTGACTGCGTTCGCCGCCTACTTGGCCGGAATGTGGAGCTACTGGGCCGCCACCAGCGCGGCACCGGGCACCCTGTATCGCGCGCAACTCGCTCGTGACTACGTGAGCTGGAGGCTGCGCGAGAACGGATGAATAGTGCCGGCGCGCCGGATTGGTAAGGCGATGGTCGGAGTTCGGCATTTCAACGCTTATTTCGACGTCTCAGTGACAATTCGGTGCATCTCGAGGTGGGGAAGAAGTGGTGGGTGACGGCGAGAATTGTGTTGCTGTCGGCGAAAGTCGATGGAGCTCCGAGTGGGTGGTTGGGGTGCAAATTCGAAAAATGGCAATACGGTCGCCTGTCGGTGGGGCTTGTCCGTCAAGGTTTGGATTAATTGTGCACTTCGTGGGCATCGCAACGACGTAAATTTTACCTGGAAGTGTGGTCAGGTCTCATGTAACGCTCCGTGCCGGTCACGCGACTGTCTCCGTGGTGATCGAGTTTCTGTGTCCGGGGGTGGGTACGCTTGGGTTTGAAGGATTGGCTACGTCGCACGTTCGGGAACCAGCCTCACAAGGTGGACAACACCCCGGTGAGCGGTCCCTCGCAAGCGTGGGCAACGGCCCCTCCAGTGCAACCGATGCCGTTCCCCGCGTCGACGCCTGGCTCACCGACGTCCGTGGTTCGCCCAACGCCCGCTCCACCTCCGCAGTCACCAGTCATGCCCGCGCCGTCATCGCGGCCCGGTCAGATGCTCCGGGTGCCGCCCCCGCACGTCTCCACAACTCCCGCGCCACCGGCACGTGCTGCGGCCCCCTTGCCCGGACCGGTCCGCTGGGTACCAGCAGGGGCCGAGGTACAGGTCGGGCCGTATCGGATTCCGGGCGGCATGCTCTACGTGGGCGCGTTGCGCAGGCCGCAGCACGACAGGGACGTCGCTGTTATCGACCCCAGCCTGCCCGTGCGCCAGTTCCAGCCGGACTTCCGGGGCGCCGGTATGGACTACTGGCCCGCATACCACGCGATCCCACCAGAGTGCCGCGCCGCCTACCTGTCCTGGCTGGCAGGTGGGCGCAGCGCTCCCCAAGCCTACATCGGCTACGTATTCCTCTTCTTCTACGGACTTGAACACCGTGTGCTGGTCGACCTCCGGACCGATCCCAAGGTCGCCGCAGAACTGCCAGTGATCCGGGCCGAGGTGCAACGCCTGCTCGACCTATATGGGCACGACCACTCCTTCCACGGCTACGCGACCAAGTTCCTCGACGTCGTGGACATGCTGGTCACACTGCGCGAACCGATCTCTGCGGGACCACCGCCCAACATCAAAGAACGCACGTACCCGCCGCCTGTCCTGCTGCGCATAGGTATAGGTGAGTTCGCTGCGCAGGGCACAGCGGTGCCCGTCGACTGGGCCTACGCCTGGGCGATGCTGCACCCCGAACTGAACCTGAGAACCCCGGCCACCCGATGCCCGCAGGAGTTCCGAGCCCTGTTCACACACCAGTACACCGAGAAGTTCGGTGCGGGCATGACGGTCCGGCCGGTCAAACGCAAACTGGACTTCTTCTACTACGCGGCGAGTGGGGAACTACGTGGTCAGCAGTGGGAACTCGGCGTGCCCGACGTGCTGACGACGGCGATCCCGACAAGGCGGCTAGGGGAGTTGCTTGACAGCTGTGCCGACGGCCTGGACGCCTACAGCCGCCTGATCGGCAGGAACCCGTCGGCAGCCGGTACCGTGGCCGGGCTCGCGGTGCTACCAGACTGCCTCCTCGACGGCGATCTTCCGGCGCTTCGGCCACTGCGGGAGTACCTGGCAGCCCGGCTACCCGAGGGCCCCGATCCGGTCGTCGTGGACGGCGCCGAGCTCACCGAGTACTGGCCTGCCAAGGTTCCCGGCAAATGGGGCAAGGCCGACGCGGTTGGATTGGCCCAGTTGTTGGCGCGAACCGGTGTCGGTGTTGAACCCGACGTGCGCATGGGCGGGCCGGTGACTAGCCAGGGGCCGATGGTGGTGTTTCGACTCGGACCTGACCGGCCGACCCAGCCCAGCCGCGACTACATTGCGGCGACCGTCCTGCTACACCTGGCTGCTGTGGTCAGCGCCGCCGACGACGAGATCGCCGAGCAGGAGCGGCAACTGTTGGTCACCCACCTGGAATCCGCCCTGCACCTGGGCGTTGGCGAGCGGGAGAGGCTTGTTGCGCACCTGAGTTGGCTGCTCGCCGCTGGGGTCAAATTGACCGGGCAGAAGAAGAGGCTCGCTGGGTTGACCCCGGCCCAGCGCAGTGAGATCGCGGACTTCGTGACCACGGTGGCCGCTGCGGATGGCACGATCGCACCCGCTGAGGTCACTGCCGTGCGCAAGATCTACACCTTGCTCGAACTCGATCCCGACACGGTCTACGGGCGGCTGCACGCGCTCGTCGCCAGTCCACTCCCGGCCACCGAGCCGGTGACGATCCGGCGGGCATCTGGGCAGGCGCCGGTGCATCTGGTGCCTCCCGAGCCCAGGCGGGTGCAACTCGACTCCGCACTGATCCAGGCGAAGATTGCCGAGAGCGCAGCGGTGTCCGCCCTGCTCAGCGAGATCTTCGTCGAGGACGAGCCTGCCCGGCCCGCGCCCGCTGCTCTCGACGTGACGCTGGTCGCCGGTCTCGACGCGGCACACTCCACGCTGCTGCACCGACTCACTCAGCAGGCGACGTGGACCCGCGGCGAGATCGACGATCTGTGCGCGGGACTCGGGCTGCTCCCCGATGGCGCGCTCGACGTGCTCAACGAGGCGGCCATGGATGCCAGCGGAGAGCCGCTGGCCGAGGACGACGCTTCGGGGCAGATCCTCATCAACAGCTACGCGACGGGAGAACTGCTGCCGTGACCGCCCCACGCATCCGCCCCCGAGACCGAGACGCCATCGTGCAGTCCCTGCGCGCCGGGGTCGTCCCCAGAATCGGTCAGCAGCACATCCAGGTCGGCCGCGCCAACGAGGTCGGCGCACTGATCCAGGACCTCGACCGGCTCGCCGACGGCGGTGCCACGAGCCGCTTCGTCATCGGTGAGTACGGGTCGGGCAAGACCTTCTTCCTGCAGCTGATCCGTTCGATCGCTCTGGAGAAGCGCTTGGTCACCGTGCACGCCGACCTGGCACCGGATCGGAGGCTGCACGCCACAGGCGGCCAGGCGCGCAGCCTGTACGCCGAGTTGATGCGCAACACTGCAACCCGCGCCAAGCCTGAGGGCGGCGCTCTGGGTGCTGTGGTCGAGCGTTTCGTCACCCAGGCGCTCACCACGGCCCGGGAACGGGCTGTCAGCCCGGAGACCATCATCCGCGAGCATCTGGCTGAGCTTTCGGAACTGGTGGGCGGCTACGACTTCGCCGAGGTCATCGCGGCGTACTGGCGTGGGCACGACACCGGCAACGAGCAGCTCAAGGTGGACGCTGTGCGCTGGCTGCGCGGCGAGTTCGCGACCAGGACCGACGCCCGCGCCGCGCTCGGTGTTCGCACGATCATCGATGATGCTGGGTTCTACGACCACCTCAAGCTGCTGTCCCGTTTCGTGCTGCTCGCTGGCTACTCCGGTCTTCTGGTGTGCCTGGACGAAATGGTCAACCTGTACAAGCTCACCTCCTCACAGGCGCGCTCGGCCAACTACGAGCAGATTCTGCGCATCGTCAACGACAGCCTGCAGGGCAGCGCCGCACACCTCGGCTTCCTGTTCGGCGGCACACCCGAGTTCCTGATGGACACTCGCCGCGGTCTCTACTCCTACGAGGCACTGCAGTCCAGGCTCGCCGAGAACACCTTCGCCGCAGGCGGCCTGGTGGACTTCTCCGGCCCGGTGCTGCGTTTGACCAACCTCACGCAAGAGGACTTCTACGTCCTGCTCACCAAGCTGCGCCACGTGTTCGCTACCGGAGAGCAGTCCGCCTACCTGCTGCCCGACGAGGCGTTGACCGCCTTCATGACGCACTGCTCTGAACGGATCGGGGACACCTACTTCCGCACGCCCCGCAATACGATCAAGGAGTTCCTGAACCTGCTGTCCGTGCTGGAGCACAATCCTCTAGCGGACTGGCGCTCGCTACTCGGCACCGTGCAGATCGCAGAGGACACCGACCTGGAGGCCGAAGCCCTCGGCGCTGACGATGAGCTCGCCGACTTCCGACTCTGAGCCAGCCGCGACGGCCTTCAACCTTCTCGACCCCAAGGTTCAGCGGTGGGTCTGGCGACAGCGGTGGCCGACGCTGAGGGACGCCCAGGTACGGGCGATCCCCTTGGTGGTCCCTGCTGACCGGGACGTGGTGATCGCGGCAGCGACCGCGTCGGGCAAGACTGAGGCGGCGTTTCTGCCGATCTGTTCGGTGCTGGTGTCCTCCGACGCTCCGGCCAGCGGCGTGCGGGCACTGTACATCTCCCCTCTCAAAGCACTGATCAATGACCAGTTCCGGCGGCTGGATGAGCTGTGCGAGGACCTGGACATCCCGGTGCACAGGTGGCACGGGGATGTCGCGGCCTCGGCCAAGGCACGGGTGGTCAGCAGGCCGGACGGCGTTCTGCTGACCACACCGGAGTCGCTGGAGGCGCTGTTCGTGCTGCGCGGTCCCGAGGTCGCCAGGATCCTCGGTGGGCTGGGCTGGATCGTCATTGACGAGATGCATTCGTTCATGGGCACTGAACGCGGCGCACAACTGCGGTCGCTCATGCACCGGGTGGAACTCGCCCTAGGCAGGCGCGTGCCGCGTATCGGCCTGTCCGCGACGCTGGGTGACATGGACGCTGCGGCGGAATTCCTGCGTCCGGGAGCGGGGGCTGAGGTCGCGGTGATCGTGTCCGGGGATGACCCCGGTGAGGCCAAACTTCAGTTGCGTGGCTACCTGGACGGGACCGATGCGGAGGAGGAGACCGACAGCAGCAGTCACGCCATCGCCGAGCACCTCTATACGGTGCTGCGTGGCAAGGACAACCTCGTCTTCGTCAACCGGCGCAGCGATGTCGAGCGCTACTCTGACACACTGCGCACGCTGTCGGAGCAACGCCAGGTACCGGTCGAGTTCTGGCCGCACCACGGCAACCTCGCCAAGGACGTCCGCGAGTTCGTCGAGCAACGTCTCAAAGAGGGGGCACCGACCACTGCGGTGTGCACCTCCACCCTGGAGATGGGGATCGACATCGGGTCGGTGCACTCGGTCGCGCAACTGAGCTCGCCACCGACCGTAGCTGCCCTGCGCCAACGACTCGGCCGATCAGGCCGCCGTGGCGAGCCCTCGATCATGCGCGTCTACGTCTCCGAGCCGGTCGTCGAACCGAGCACCCCGCCGACCGATCAGCTACGTGCCGAACTCGTCCAGACCATCGCGATGATCGACCTGCTCGGCGACCGCTGGTACGAGCCACCGAACACTGGTCTTCTACACCTGTCCACGCTGGTCCAACAGGTGCTGTCAATCATTGCGCAGGACCAGGGCGCGACCCCGACGCGCCTGTGGCGTGACCTGTGTGGCACCGGACCGTTCCAGCACGTCGACAAGGACCTGTTCGGCACGCTGCTGCGTGATCTGGGTGGGAACGACCTGATCCGACAGGAGTCGGACGGACTGTTGCTGCTGGGTGGGCTCGGCGAGCGGATCGTGGACCACTACTCGTTCTACGCCGCGTTCGCGACTGCTGAGGAGTACCGGCTCGTTGCGGGCAGCCGCACCCTGGGCACCCTGCCTATCCTGCGGCCCGTGCTGCCCGACTCCTTGCTGATCTTCGCTGGCCGCCGCTGGCGGGTGCTGTCGGTGGACGCCAGGACGAAGCTGATCGAACTCACCGAGTCCCGAGGTGGACGGGCACCGCTGTTCGCAGGACTGGCCGCGGAGATCAGTGACGAGGTCCGGCAACGCATGGTCGAGCTCTATACCTCGCCTGTGGTGCCCCACTACCTGGACACCGCCGCCCAGCAGTTGCTGGCCGAGGGGCGTGAGACTTTTCGCCGCCTCCGGCTTGCCGACACGCCAGCGTTGTCCTGGGGTAACGATACCGTGCTGTTCCCGTGGATCGGGGATCGCGCACTGGACACCCTCGGCGTGCTGCTTACCCAAGCTGGCCTTACCACCTGGCGCGACGGCCTTGCTTTGACGATCTCCAACTGCGGCCCTGCGCGGCTGCGCGCGGTCATTTCCACCCTACTCGCCGACAGGGAGATCAACGCGTCTGATCTAGCTGCCACCGTTCCCGACACGATCATCGAGAAGTACGACGGCTACCTCGGCGACCGGCTGCGTACCCTTGCCTACGCCAGCGGACATCTCGACCTGCCTGGCGCATTGGCTGCCCTACGGCGCATCGTCGACCAGCTACCCGAGCACGACACCAACCCGATCGACGGGACCCCGCTGCCTGAGCCCGGTTACGCGGTCCTCGACCTGGAGACCACTGGTCTCTCGCCCACCCACGACCGCATAGTCGAGATCGCCGTCGTGCTGATGGATCGACACGGCGCGGTAACGGGGGAGTGGAACAGTCTGATCAACCCCGAACGATCACCGGGCGCTAGTCATGTCCACGGCCTGACCCGCACGCAACTGCGTGACGCACCGACACTGCGCCGGGTAATCACTGAGTTCACCAAGCTGCTCAACGGCAGGATCCTGGTTGGACACAACGTGGCGTTCGACTTGTCTTTCCTGGCGGCTGAGTTTGCCCGCCTCGAACGGCCACTGCCACTGCTGACCACCGTGTGCACCATGCGGCTGGACCAACGCCTGAACGCACGCGGCCGCCGCTCGCTTGCCGACTGCTGCACCGCGGCGGACATACCGCTCAACCAGCGCCAACACAGTGCGCTCGGTGACGCTCGCTTGACCGCCAACTTGTTCCGGCACTTCTTCGACCACAGCTCTGGGTTCGACAGCATTCCGTGAGCAACCGTTGTTGCGCGGGCCGTGCTCTCGACGAGCACCACTGGTCGGTGGTGCAGCGATCGCGCTACAGGGGAGGGGCTCGCGTTCTAGCGGTGCACTCCGGGTGGCTGTTGCCGCTGAACCAGTGGACGGCCTGCGGCCGACTGTCCTCTGTGCCCACTGACGTGGGCAGGCCGTCAGCGAGCTGACCGTCAGAGCGGGTCGCTGATCAGGCCGGATGCGCCTCGCGCTCGTCGAGGGCGACCTGGTCGAACCCCGGTTGGTACCGTCGCGGTATGTCATCCCCACTGCCTGGGGGATACGCCCGTCCTGGCCCGGTAGATCGGGTTCTCGATGCGGTGCAGGGCGAGGATGGCCTGCACAATCGTGGTTGCTCGTGACGGGCTGTAGCGCAGTGTGGTCAGCATCTTCCAGGTCTTGAGGGTCGCGACGGCTCGTTCGCCGCAGGTGCGGAGGCGAGTGTGGGTTTTGTGCACGCTTTCTGCCGGGTGGACAGCTTCAGCCGGTACTGGTGCCGTTTGACCGGCGTACGCACCGTTTTGCCGGCGCCTTGGTAGGCCTTGTCCGTGAAGGACAACACTTTCGCGCTGGTCAACGCGGCGATGATGCCGTGGGCGCGGGCCGCGGTCAGGTCGTGTGTCGGGCCGGGCAGGGCCGCTGACGCCCAGACGAGGCGTCTGGCCGCGTCCGTGATGATCTGCACGCACACGCCGTGGCGTCGGTGTTTTCCGTAGTGGTAAGGCTTCTGGCGGTGGGCGCGGTCGATCAGGATCAGGGTGCCGTCGAGGATCGCGTAGGCCAGCAGCTGGATCCTGCTCATCGCCTGCTGGAGGTGTCGGCGGTCGCGGTGAACCGGGGTGACCGCTTCGCGGACGTAGCGCTAGGCGGTGGCCACCCCGATCTCGAACCCGGCGGTCGGCCGGGGGAAGGTGTCATCGTTGCGCTGGCGGGCCAGGATCAGCAGCGCTTGCCAGCCAGGTCGAGGCGACGCCAGCGTGATCGCCGATGTTGGCGATGGGTGCGGATCAGGCTCCTTGTTCAGCTCTGCGGGCTCAGTCCCGCCACGGCTAACTGGAACAGCCGGTCCGCCCGGGCGGCGGGTTCGGGGCAGTGTTCGGTGGCCAGGGCGATGCCGACGAGCAGCGTGAGTAGATCCGAGACAGTGACGCCACTGGCCACCACGCCGTCCTGCACGGCGCGGCGCAGCAGGGGCTCTGCCGCCTCCTCCAGTGCCGCCGAGCAGCTGTTCTCGTGCACGGGGTCGGACCGGGCGTCGTCGTAGGCCAGCGCGGTTGCCAGTCCCCGGGCGGAGACGCAGTAGGCGAGGACCTCGCTCAGCCATTCCAGCAGCGCGTCGCGGCTGTCACCGGTCAAGCTGTGCGCGCGGATGCGCAGGGCCTCGATCCGTTTCCGGGAGACCGCTTCCAACAGTGCCTGGCGGGTCGGGAAGTGTCGGCGCACGGTCGCTGAGCCAACTCCCGCTGTGCGGGCGATCTGTTCCAGGGAGGCGCCGGCACCGTGGGTGGCGACCTCCTCCTCGGCCACGGCGAGGATGCGCGCGTAGTTGCGCCGGGCGTCGGCGCGCTGGCGATCCACCATGGCGGCAGCTCCAAGCTTGCTAAGTGGCGGGGGCCGCCATATCGTACTCGAAGGTAAACGGCGGGCCCCGCCGTTTAATGCGTTGAGCCTTCGAGGAGCAGCATGTCCACAGATCCCGCGCCCGTCCTGGTCACCGGCGCCACCGGCAGGCAGGGCGGCGCCACCGCCCGTGCCCTGCTCGCGGCAGGGATACCCGTCCGTGCCCTGGTGCGCGCTCCGGCCACCGCCCGGGCCAAGGCCGTCGAAGCACTCGGCGCCGAGCTGGTCACCGGCGATCTTCACGACCGCGATTCCGTGATCCGCGCTGCCAAGGGCGCCCGCGCCGTCTTCTCCGTGCAGATGCCCGGCATGACCGCAGAAGGCTTCGACTTCGAAGGGGAGGTGGCCCAGGGCATCAACCTCATCGAGGGCTCGAAGGCCGCCGGAGTACCGCAGTTCGTGCACACCTCCGTCAGCGGCGCCGGTCAGCACACCGAAACCCCCGGCTGGGCCGAAGGCCGCTGGGCCTCGATGGAAGCCACCCTGGGAGCCAAGAGCGCGATCCAGGACCGGGTCCGCACGGCTGGCTTCCCCCGCTGGACGCTGCTCAAGCCGAGCTTCTTCATGGAGAACTTCCTGCCGTCCATGGCATTCCTGTTCCCGCGCGGCATCGAGGGCGGTCTGGTGAGCGTCGTCAAACCCGATACCCGGTTGTCCCTGGTCGCGGTGGACGACATCGGCAGGGCGGCCGCCGCGGCCATATCCGCGCCGGAGCGGTTCGACGGGGTCGAGTTGGAACTGGCAAGCGACTACCTGTCGATGGCGGAGATCGCTGAGGTCCTCTCCCGCGCTCTGGACACGCACCTGTCCGCGCCGGACATGACCGTGGCGGAGGCACTTGCCGCCGGGATGCCGGCGATGGGTGCCTCGCACGAGTGGATGAACGTGGCCGGCCAACCGGCCCGCCCGCAGTACGCGAGGGACCTCGGCATCCCGCTCACCAGCTTCGATGCGTGGGCGCAGGAGTACCTGCGCCCCATGGCCGGTGACGCCAATGTCCCGTCAAAGTGAAGTCTGCTCGGGGACGATCTGCTGGCGAAGCCGCACGACCACCGGCTAGTGGCTGAGCTGCGCCCGTGCCGCCGCGCCGAGGTCGGCCAGGGTCAGCTGGTGGGCCGGTGGCCGGTCGAGCACCACGTGGCTGGTGACCCGGAGCTGGCCGTCCACGTGCAGTAGTTCGCCGGGGGCGAGTTGGCGCCACGCCGGGTTGTCGTCCATGCGCTCGCTGGCCACGACCACGGCGGGGGAGTCGATGAGGTCCCCGGACCGCACGCGCACGGTGCCCGCGGGGCTGGCGTGCTCCAGGTGCCGTCCCGTGCCGCCGCCGGGTTCGCGGGCCAGCACGTACAGGCCGTGGGTGTCCGGGTAGCGCACCGCCCACAGCTCGGTCGGCATGGTCAGCAGCAGGTTCACCGCGTAGATCGGCAGGTGCCCGGCGACCCAGCGCAGCGCGGTGCGGATGCCCGCGGCCACGTCGCCGCCGTGTTCGGCGATGTGCTTGGTGATCAGCGCGAACAGCCGCTCCGAGTCGGTTTCCCCGTGCACCTGCTCCCGGTACGGCCCGAGTTGCGCCTCCAGCGCGGGCAGGTCCCGCACCACCCCGTTGTGCGCGAAGATCCGGCCGTCTTGCACGAACGGATGGGTGTTGTCCACGGTCAGCGCCCCGGTGGTGGCGTGGCGCACGTGCGCCAGGAACGTGGTGGACTCGCACTGCCTGGCCTCGGCGGCGAACTCCGTGTCCTCGTAGGCCGCCAGCGGCTGCTTGTCCACCCGGGGCGTGCCGTCGGCGTCGAAGGTGCCCAGACCGGTGCCGTCCGGGTTGTGCCTGCTCTGCTCGGCAAGGCTGTCGTTGGCGTCGAGTAGCCAGAAGGTGGCGCGAACCCGGGCGGGGGCGGCGGACATCCCGAACAATCGGCACATCCGTGGCCACCTCCCCTGCGCGGTCGACCCAGGTCTCCTAGCGTGGACCCTATGCCGCTCTCGCACCCCTCGCAGCACAGCGACTCGGGCCGGCCCGAGCTGTCCATCAATCCGATCTTCACCAGGGAACCGCTGTCCGTGCCGCGCAACCGGCTGCCCGACGCGGAGCTGGACCCCGAGACCGCCTACCAGGTGGTGCACGACGAACTGATGCTGGACGGCAACTCGCGGCTCAACCTGGCCACCTTCGTGACCACCTGGATGGAACCCCAGGCGGCGCGGCTGATGGCCGAGTGCGCGGACAAGAACATGATCGACAAGGACGAGTACCCGCGCACCGCCGAGCTGGAGATGCGCTGCGTGCGGATGCTCGCCCAGCTCTGGCACGCCCCGCCCGCCGAGACCGCGACCGGCTGCTCCACCACCGGCTCCAGCGAGGCCTGCATGCTCGCCGGGCTGGCGCTCAAACGCCGCTGGCAGCACGCCCGCCGCGCCCAGGGCAAGCCGACGGACCGCCCCAACCTGGTGATGGGCGTGAACGTGCAGGTGTGCTGGGACAAGTTCGCCAACTACTGGGACGTGGAGCCCCGGCTGGTGCCCATGGAGGGGGAGCGGTTCACCCTGTCGGCGGAGGAAGCCGTCAAGCTGTGCGACGAGAACACCATTGGCGTGGTGGCGATCCTGGGCTCGACCTTCGACGGCAGCTACGAGCCGGTCGCGGAGATCTGCGCCGCGCTGGACGAGTTGCACGAGCGCACCGGGCTGGACGTGCCGGTGCACGTGGACGGCGCCTCCGGGGCGATGGTGGCGCCGTTCTGCGATCCCGACCTGGCCTGGGACTTCCGCCTGCCCCGGGTGGCCTCGATCAACACCTCCGGGCACAAGTACGGGCTGGTGTACCCGGGCGTGGGCTGGGTGGTGTGGCGCGACGCCGAGGCGCTGCCGGAGGACCTGGTGTTCCGGGTGAACTACCTCGGCGGGGACATGCCCACCTTCGCGCTGAACTTCTCCCGGCCGGGGGCGCAGGTCGTCGCCCAGTACTACAACTTCCTGCGCCTGGGCTTCGACGGCTACCGGCGGGTGCAGCAGAGCTGCCGCGAGGTGGCCACCTCGCTGGCCGCGCGCCTGGCCAAGCTCGGCGCCTTCCGGCTGATCACCGACGGCAGCCAGCTGCCGGTGGTCGCCTTCACCCTCGCCGAGGAGGTCACCGGCTACTCGGTGTTCGACGTGTCCGCCGAGCTGCGCCAGCACGGTTGGCTGGTGCCCGCCTACACCTTCCCGCCCGATCGTGAGGACCTGTCGGTGCTGCGCCTGGTGGTGCGCAACGGTTTCAGCCACGACCTGGCCGACCTGTTCCTGGACGACCTGGAACGGGTGGTTGGCCGGTTGCAGCAGCGGAGCGGCCCACAGCGGGGCCCCGAGGCCGCCGGTTTCGCGCACGGGGCCGGGCGCTAGGACTCGCCCCTGGCAGCGGTGGCGCTGCCAGGGGCGAGTTCGTCAGCCCTGCGCGACCGCCCTCGTGGTGCTCGGCGTCGGCTCGGGCGCCTTGGTCGTGCTCGGGGTGACGCTGGGTGCCTTCGAGGTGGTCATCGTGCTCGGCGTGACACTGGGCGCCACTGTCGTCGGCGTGACGCTGGGTGCCTTCGACGTCGTCATCGTCGTCGGCGTGACGCTCGGCGCCTTCGAGGTGGTCACGGTCACGGGCGCCTTCGTGGTGCTGGTGGTCGGGGCCACTGTGGCGGCGCCGTCGGCGAGCGAGGTCGCCGCCACCGCCAGCCCCCCGGTGCCCAGCACGCCGACGGCGACAGCCGCCGCGACCAGGGCTCGACGGGAGCTCAGCACAGTGGGGATTCGCATGGAGTTCCTCCTCGGTGTCACAGCACCGGACCGCGTCTGCCACGGCTCGTCCGGTGTTCTCACACCACTTGCACGCGGCACCCCGCCGATCTGTTGCACCGGGGCCGTGACTTCTCCGGATCAGCCCGCGGCCCCCGCCGCGCTGGTCGTCTGACGGGTGGTCGCCAGCGTGGCCGACGGAGAGGTCGCCGGCGCCGTGGTCGGGCTCACCGTGGTCGTCAGCCCCGTCCGCGGCGTCGGCTCCAGCGTGGTCGGCGACTGCATGGTCGGCACGGGGGCCGCCGGCGGCTGCTGCTCGGAGCCACCGCGCGGGACGAGCACCAGGCTGACCACCAGGACCGCCAGCACCGCCGCGGCGGCGGCCAGCGGGGCGTACCGGCGCACGGCCGAACGGGAACGGGCCCGCGCGCGGATCGCCGGCCCGGACAGGTTCGAGCGGACCTGGTCGGCACGTGCGGCGAGCATGCGCCGCAGCTGGTCCTCCGGCTCACTCATGGTTCCTCCACGCCCGCTCCGGCATCGCGATCGCCGACCGTAACGCGGCCAGCCCCCGGCTGACGTGCGCCCGCACGGTCGTCTGCCGGCACCCCAGGATCCCAGCGATCTCGGTGTCGTCCAGGTCCTCGTAGTAGCGCAGCACCACCGCCGCGCGCTGCTGCCTGGGCAGCTCGCGCAGCAGCTGCCAGAGCCGTTCGTCGTGCTCGTCGCGCAGCGGGTCCAGGTGTTCCCGCTCGGGCAGCTCGGACCCGGCGGGCCAGATGTGCCGCGTGCTCCAGCGCCGCCGCCAGGACAGGTACTCGTTGGTGATCGCGCGCCGGACGTAGGCGTAGGCCGATCCTGCGGACCCGCTCACCTCGGCCCAGCGCGGGTAGACCCTGGTGAGGACCTCCTGGACCAGGTCCTCCGCGTCCGCGCGGGCGCCCGACAGCAGCACCGCGTACCGGACCAGCGCCTGCTGGTGCTGGTGGACGAACTCGTCGAAGGACGCCGCCTCGTCCAACACCCAACTCCGCTCTCGTGCCGCTGTGACTGGTGCAGGGTAGACGCCGGTGCCCCGGGTCCCGTTGCTCAGGACCTCTCCGGTGCGCGCGGAGCCGTTGTCGCATTGCCGCAATTCGTCCTATGAGACTTCGTCACTTTGCTCTTGATGGACGTCAACGAAAGTTGTCTGGTGCGCGTACAAAGTTGTCGCTGTGTTGACCCTGGGCGTGACTCGCTGTCACGTTTGTTTTGTCGCAGTTATTTCCTGTGAACAATGAGAGGCGCAATCGTGGAAACCGATCGTGTCGGCTTGTTCGTGGTGCCCTGCCTCCCGTGGGATGGGGCGGCCTGAGCGATGCGAGTGCTGATCGCGTGCATCTCGGCGCACGGCCACATGTTCCCGATGATCACGACCGGGTGGGCGCTGCGCGCCGCCGGTCACGAGGTGCTGATCGCCACCGCGGGCGGCCTGGCCCCGGTGGAACGGACCGGCTTGCAGGGTGTGGACATCGCGCCCGGCTTCAGCATGGCGGCCCCGGATACCGAGGAGGACTCGCCCGCGCGCAGCCGCACACCCGAGGTCGAGGAGGGCGCGGACCCGGCCGACCACCTGTGGGCGCACTTCTTCGGCTTCATGGCCGAGATGCTCGTCGACGGGCTGGTGGACCTCGTGCGTTCCTGGCGGCCCGATGTGGTGCTGCACGAGGAAACCCTGCCGATCGGCTCGCTCGCCGCGATCAACGCCGGGGTGCCCTCGATCGCGCACGGTCTCGGTGTCGCGCACGACGTCTCCGGCATGGTCGACTTCTTCACCCCGCAACTGCCGCTGTTCGGCCGGTTCGGGGTGCGGGGACTGCCCGAGCCCTCCGCCGTGATCGACGTCAGCCCGCCGAGTATGGGGACCGTGCACGGCGGTTGGCCGATGCGGTACGTGCCATACAACGGCGCGGGCATGGTGCCGGAGTGGCTGCTGCGCAAGGGATCCCGCCCGCGCGTCGCCGTCACGCTCGGCACCTACGCGCCGCACCGGATCGGGCTGGGGCCGATCGAGCGGGTGGTGCGGGCCGCGCGCTCGGTCGACGCGGAGTTCGTGCTGGCGATGGGGGAGGCCGACACCTCGGGGCTGGGGCAGTTGCCCGAGAACGTGCACGCCATGGGCTGGATCCCGATGAACGCGCTGCTGACGACCTGCTCCGCCGTCATCCACCAGGGTGGGTCCGGCACCACCATGACGGCGCTGGACGCGGGCATCCCGCAGTTGGTGGTCCCCCAGGACGTGGACCTGACCGCGGCCGCGGTGGCCGCGCGGGGTCTGGGCGCCTCGGTCGAGAGCGAGGAGATCACCCCCGAGCTGATCGACCGGCTGCTGGGCGATCCGGACTGGGCCGGTGCGGCCCGGGAGGTGCGGGCGGAAATGCACGACATGCCGTCCCCCGTGAACGTGGCGCACCGGATCGGGGAACTGGTGCGGGCCTGTGCGTGAAACACGGAGGAAATGGACAATGGACAATTCAGGCAAGGGTGCCGCGCCCCACGTTCTGTTGTGGCCGTTCCCAGGTCACGGCCACGTCGACCCGACGCTGCCGGTGGCCGCCGAACTCGTCCGGCGCGGCCTGCACGTCACCGTCGCCACCACCGAACGCTTCGCCGAGGCCGTCACCGCCACCGGCGCCGAGGTCCTGCCCTACGCCTCAGCCCTGGCCGGACGCCCACTACCGGAGGTCTTCGACCCCGACTACCTCGCCCGCGAACCCCTGCGCGCCATGATCGAGGCCATCGCCACCGTGCCCCCGATCCGCAGCCACTTCCAGCACAGACAACCCCCCGACCTGGTGGTCTACGACTCCAGCACCTACGCCGCCGCCCGCGTGGCCGCCCTGACCTGGTCCCGCCCCGCCATCCAGATGTTCCCGACCTTCGCCAGCAACGAGAAGTGGCAACTCGGGCCCTGGATCAAAGACGAGTTCGCCCCCGAGATCGACGAGCACCACCCGGCCCTGCTGGAGTTCTTCTACTGCATGGGCGAACTGCTGTCCGGCTACGGACTCGACGACATCGACCTGGAACGGTTCCACGCCCCCTGCGAGGACCACAACCTCGTCTTCCTGCCCAAGTTCTTCCAACTGGGCAACGAGTTCTTCGACGACCGGCACGAGTTCCTCGGCCCCTGCCTACCCACCAACAGCGGCGGCACGTGGCAGCCCCCGGCCAGCGGACACCCCGTCCTGGTCGTGTCCCTGGGCACCGAGAAGAACAAGGACACGAGGTTCTTCCACGACTGCGCCCAGGCCTTCGCGGACCTGCCCTGGCACGTGGTCCTCACCCTCGGCGGCGGCATGACCGTGGCCGACCTGGGCCCCCTGCCCGCCAACGTCGAGGCCCACCAGTACCTGTCCCACGCCGAGGTCCTGCCGCACGCCACCGCACTGGTCGCCCACGCGGGCATGAGCACCACCATGCGCGCCCTGCACCACGGCGTCGCCCAGGTCCTGGTACCGCACACACCCGAACAACACTTCGTCGCCCGCCGCGCCGCCGAACTGGGCATCGCCCGCCTCCTGCCCCGCGACCAGGTCACCGCCCACGCGGTACGCGAGGCCGTACTCGAACTCACCAGCGACGACCGAGCCCGCACCCGCATCCACGACCTCGCCGAACAAACCCGCGCCGCAGGCGGAACCGAGCGAGCCGCAGACCTGATCCAAACCAGACTCGAAGGACGGCCATGAAGCGCGGAGTTGACGACCTCGCCCTGTTCGGCGGCCACGCGGAGTTCGACCAGACCCTGCTGGTCGGCCGCCCCAGCACCGGCGACCGCACAAAACTCTACGAACGCCTCGACCGCGCACTGGACAACGGCCGCCTCACCGGCGGCGGCATGCTCGTCCGCGAGTTCGAGGACCGCATCGCCCACATGGCCGGAACCCGCCACTGCATCGCGGTCTGCAACGCCACCGCCGCCCTGGAAGTCATCATCCGCGCCCAGAACCTGCACGGCGAGATCATCATCCCCTCGATGACCTTCATCGCCACCGCCCACGCCGTGCGCTACATGGGCGCCACCCCCGTCTTCGCCGACATCGACCCGGTCACCGGCACCATCGACCCCGACCACGTCGAAACCCTCATCACCCCCCACACCACCGCCATCATCGGCGTCCACCTGTGGGGCCAACCCTGCGACGTCGACCGCCTCGCCGACATCGCCCACCGCCACAACCTCACCCTCATCTACGACGCCGCCCACGGCATCGGCTGCAGCCACGGCCCCACCCCCATCGGCGGCTTCGGCCACGCCGAGGTCTTCAGCTTCAACGCCACCAAAGTCGTCAACTCCTTCGAGGGCGGCGCCATCGTCACCAACGACGACGACTTCGCCCTGCGCGTACGCCAGGCCCACAACTTCGGCTTCATCGCCCCCGGCCTGATCGGCGGCCTGGGCACCAACGCCAAGATGAGCGAGGCCTCCGGCGCCATGGGCCTGACCTCCCTGGACGTCTTCGACGAGGTCGTCGCCCACAACAAGGCCGGCTACGACCTCTACCGCGACCTGCTCGCCGGACTCCCCGGCCTGACCGTGCACGCCTACGACGAACGCCACCGCAACAACTTCCAGTACGTCGTGGTCAAGGTCGACCAGGACCACGCCGGCCTGCACCGCGACGTCCTGCTCGACGTGCTGCGCGCGGAGAACGTCTACGCCCTGATGTACTTCTCCCCCGCCTGCCACCAACTCGAGCCCTACCGCAGCGAACACCCCGTCACCCTCCCGCACACCGAACGCCTGGCCGAACAGGTCATCGCCCTGCCCACCGGACCGGCCACCACCTCCTCCGACATCCACCGGGTCTGCGAGATCGTCCGCTTCGCCATCGAACACAGCGCCGAGATCGTCGAGGCTTTCGGAAGAATTGATCTGAATTCCTGCAAGAACTGAGAGATATGTAGTTGGCGTGCGAAGGTGCGGCTCGTTGGGGCTTGGGTGTCGCCATCGGCGTGCCGCCGGGGCAGCGCCACGAGTGGCGCCGCCCTGCCCCGGCAGCTGCGCTGGACGGCTGAGCCCGCGCTGAACCGCTGACCCGGCGAGGGCGTGGAGCCGGTCAGCTGGCGTGCTGCCCCGTGAGCAGCAGCAGTTTGCCGGTGGTCTTCCTGGACTCGATGTCGCGGTGGGCGCGGGCCGCCTCGGCGAGCGGGTACCGGCCGCCGATGGTCACTGCCAACCGGCCGTCGGCGATCATCGAGAAGAGGTCGGCAGAGTGGGTCAGCAGCGCCTCCCGGGTGGGGATGTGGTCGCTGAAGACCGGGTAGCAGACCTTGATGCTGTTCGGCAGTTCGCGGATGCCGATCGTCGGTGCCTGCCCGATGAGCACGCCGTAGTAGAGCAGTGTTCCGTTGCGCCGCAACGCCTTCATCGATCCCTGGAAGGTCGTCGCGCCGCCGCCCTCGAAGACCACGTCGACCCCCGCACCGCCGGTGAGCTCGCGCACCTGGTCGACGAAGTCGTCGTCACGGGACACCAGCACGTGGTCGGCACCGGCCCGGCGCGCGACCTCGACCTTCTCCTCCCGTGACACCAGGCCGATGACCGTGCCGCCCCGGAGTTTCACCAGCTGGGTCAGCAACTGGCCCAGGCCGCCCGCGGCGGCGTGCACCAGTGCGGTGTCGCCCGGCCGCACCGGGTAGGCCTCGGTGGCGAAGTGGTGGGCGGTGAGTCCCTGCATCATCACGCTCGCGGCGACCTCGTCGCTGATCCCGTCCGGGACCGGCACCACGTCGGCGGCGGGCATGACGATCTGCTCGGCGTAGCTGCCGTAGGCGAAGACCCAGGCGACCCGGTCGCCCACGGCCAGATCGGTGACGCCGGGACCGAGCCCGCGCACGACACCGGCGCCCTCGACACCGGGCACGATGGGCACCTCGGCACCGGCGCGGCCGTGCTGTCGCGTGCTGGTGTCCATGAAGTTGACGCCCGCGACAGTGATCTCGACCAGGATCTCGCCCGGCCCCGGCACCGGTGCGGGAACCTCCTTCGGCACGAGCGCCTCCGGTCCGCCGAGCTGTTCGACGACGATGGCTCGCATGGTGTTCCGTCCTTCCGTTGGTTGACGAGGCCACTGTCGTCCGATGAAAATGGACCCGCAAGTACAGAAAAAAGGGGGAGGCCGAGTGCTCACGGCGAAGGGTGCGGCGACCCGCCAGCGGATCATCGAGGCGGCCGCCGCGGAGATCCGCGAACGGGGCGTGACCGCCACCAAGCTCGAGGACGTGTGCCAGCGCAGCGCCACCGGCAAGAGCCAGCTGTTCCACTACTTCCCCGAGGGCAAGGAGCAGCTCCTGCTCGCGGTGGCGCAGCTGGAGGCCGGGCGGGTGATCGAGGACCAGCAGCCGCATCTCGGGCAGCTCACCTCCTGGACGGCCTGGCAGCGGTGGCGCGACGTGGTGGTCGAGCGCTACCGCAGGCAGGGTGTGCACTGCCCGATGGGCGTGCTGATCACCGAACTGGGCAGGCACACCCCGGCGGCCCAGGCGCTGACCGGCCAGCTGGTCGAGCAGTGGCAGCGCCAGGTGCAAGCCGGGATCGAAGCCATGCAGGGCAACAACCAGGTCGGGCCCGGGGTCGATCCCGCGCGCACCGCGGCCGCGATGATCGCCGCCATCCAGGGCGGCGTGACGATCCTCATGTCCACGGGCTCCGCGGACCACCTGGAGGCGGCGCTGGACCTGTGCCTGGACTACCTGCGCGCCAGCGGTCAGTCCACCTGAGACTGTGGGGATCTCCCCAGCACGGGTGAGGTAGGCGTTTCCCCCGGCCGCGCACCGGGTACCAGCCAGTCCTGATCGGACCTGAGTGCTGAGGAGTGGTGACGTGGCGAGTTGGCAGCTGATCGCGGCGGGGGTGGCCGGGGTGATCCTGCTCGGGCTGCTGCTGTGGACGCTGAGCGCGGCGTTCGGAGTGGGCTCGGTGTCGAAGAAGGCCCCCAAGGGCTCGGCGGAAAACCGCAGACTGGGGTGGGCGCAGACCCTCAACGTGCTCGGTCTGGCGGTGTTCACCGAGGGCAAGATCCTGCTGCCCGAGGGCGGCACCCAGTACGCGGCCATCGGGGTGGCCGTGCTGCTGGTGGTGATCGGTGTGTCGATGGTGATCGCCACCGAGAAGCGGCTCAAGGGCGCCTGAGCGCGGGTGCGGCGCGGCGGGGTCGCCGCGCCGCACCGTCGGGGTCTCCCTGGTCGTGCGCGAGTCCACCGGCCCGGTGCGCTGAGCCCGTGGCGGGCTGGCCCGCCCGCCTCAAGTGCGGGCACCCGGGTTTAGCCCCCAACCGATCGGGGGATAGCTGGTGCACTGCGAACGGGAGGTGCGCCGTGAACGACGATCCGGTGATCCACCACTGGCACGGTCAGCGACCCATGGTGAAGATGCTGACCGGAGAGCTGTTCCTGCAACTGGGTGCGGGCGACGACCGGTACCTGGCGGCCCTGCTGACCGAGTACGGCCGTGGCGACCAGGTGATCGAGCAGCAGCCCGTGCACACCGGCACGCTGTGCGCCATCCGCTTCCCGGCGACCGAGGACCGGGACGAGTTGATCACGCACCTGATCTACGGCGGCTGCTCGGAGTCGCAGGCCCGCGAGCACCTGGTGTCCATCGGGCTCGGCGGCCTGCCCATCGCCTGGGTCTACCCGCCGGACGCCACCATCGAGGCGGGCGGCGACCTGGCCGGTACCGGCAACGAGTTCTGACCGAACCCGGGACGTCAGGAAGGTGCCGTTCGCGACGTTGAACGCCCCAAAGGGCACCTTCGTGACGGGGTCGCCGCCGGTCAGCGCTTGCGGAGCTTGCGCACGGCCTCGCGGACGCGTTGCTGGTTCTTGGGGTCCTGGGCGGCCCGCTTGACCTGCTCGGTCAGCTTACGGCCCTGGGGGCTGCGCAGGAAGTCGGTCAGCTTGCTCATCAGGGAGGCCATGTCCGTATTATCCCCCTTGTCGTGACTGGTCAAACCTCGGCGCACCGCTACGCTGCCGCAAGTGTGACGACCTTCTCCAGGTGGCTGCCGGTACTGGTGCTGTTGCTGCTGGTGGGCCTCGGTACCGCGGGCGCCGCACCCGACCACGTGGCGGCGAGCAGACTGGACTCGGTGCGCCAGCGCGGCGAACTGACCGCGTGCAGCACGGGGGACTACCGGCCCTTCACCTACCTCGACCCGGCCACCGGGCAGTGGACCGGCATCGACATCGACCTGGCGGCCGACCTGGCCAAGCGGCTGGGCGTGCGGCTGACCCTGGTGCGGACCACCTGGGCCACATTGCCGGAGGACATCGGGCGGCGCTGCGACCTGGCCGTTGGCGGGGTCTCGGTGACGCTGGACCGGGCGGCGCGGGCCTTCTTCAGCCAGCCCTACCTGCGTGACGGCAAGACCCCGATCACCCGCTGCGAGAACGTCCAGCGCTTCCAGACCCTGGCGCAGGTCGACCAGCCGGGGGTGCGGGTGGTGGTCAACCCCGGCGGCACCAACGAGCAGTTCGCCAGGCAGAACCTGCACCGGGCCACGATCGTGCCGCACGCCGACAACAACACGATCTTCGAGGAGCTGGTGGCGGGCCGCGCCGACCTGATGATCACCGACGCCACGGAGACCCGCTGGCAGGCCAAGCAGCACCCACAGTTGTGCGCGGTGCACCCGGACCAGCCGTTCACCTTCGCGGAGAAGGCGTACCTGCTGCCGCGCGGGGACGTGGTGTGGCAGCAGTACGTGGACCAGTGGCTGCACCTGGCACGCAACGACGGCACGTACGACCGGATCGCGCAGCCCTGGCTGGGCTGACGAGCGGCCCGGTCCCGCCGAGGCCAAGATGAGTTGGTGACCTCTCCCGATCCACGGCGCTGGCGGGCGCTGTCCGTGAGCCTGGCCGCCGGGTTCATGAGCCTGCTCGACGTCAGCATCGTCAACGTGGCCCTGCCCTCCATCCAGCAGGGGCTCGGCGCGTCCTCCGGCGGCGTGCAGTGGATCGTCTCCGGTTACGCGCTGACCTTCGGGCTGTCGCTGGTCGCGGGCGGCAGGCTGGGTGACGTGCTGGGGCGCCGGCGCATGTTCCTGATCGCGCTGACCGGGTTCGTGCTGACCAGCGCGCTGGCCGGGGCCGCGCCCAACGAGGGGCTGCTGGTGGCGGCCCGGCTCGCGCAGGGTCTTGCCGCCGGTCTGCTCACCCCGCAGAACTCGGGCCTGATCCAGGACATGTTCCGCGGGGCGGAGCGCGGCCGGGCCTTCGGCATGTTCGGTGCCACCGTGGGCATCTCCACGGCCACCGGACCGGTGCTGGGCGGGCTGATCCTGGCCGCGTTCGGTGCGGACTCCGGCTGGCGCTGGGTGTTCTACGTCAACGTGCCGGTCGGGGCGCTGGCCTTCGCGCTGGCCTGGCTGTGGCTGCCCAGGGCGGACACCGGCCTGCGCACCCTGCGCCACCAGATCGACTACCGGGGTGCGCTGCTGCTCGGGATCGCCGTGCTCTGCGTGCTGTTCCCGCTGGTGCAGTCCGAGGGCGGCGGCACCCCGTGGCTCTGGCTGCTCGTGCTGCTGGCCCCGGCCTTCGGCTACGCGTTCGTCCGCTGGGAGCAGCGGGTCGCCGGGCGCGGCGGCAAGCCGCTGCTGGACCTGACCCTGTTCACCGCCGTACCGGGTTATCCGCCCGGCCTCGTGCTGGGCACGGTGTACTTCTGCGGCTTCACCGGGATCTTCCTGGTGATGTCGCTGTTCCTGCAGAAGGGCTTGCAGTACACCCCGTTGCAGTCCGGGCTGGCCGTGACCCCGTTCGCGCTCGGCTCGGCGATCACCGCCGTGGTCGCCGGGCGGCTGGTGTCGCGGTTCGGCCGCCGGCTCACCCTCACCGGCCTGTGCCTGGTGACGCTCGGGCTGATCGGTGTGGCGGTGGTGGTGCTGCTGGTGCCCGAGCGGGAACTGGGCTGGGCACTGACCCTGCCGCTGCTGCTCGCCGGTGTCGGCGGTGGGGCGGTGATCTCGCCGAACACCACGCTGACCCTGGAGTGCGTGCCCAACCGGGTGGCCGGCGCCGCGGGCGGGGCGTTGCAGACGGGGCAGCGGATCGGCACCGCGATCGGGACCGCGGTGCTCGCCACCGCCTACTACACCACCGTTTCGGCCACCGGGGGCAGGTACCCGGTGGCCGTGTCGGTGGCGATGCTGTGCGCGATCGGGTTCATGCTGGTGGCCATCACCGTGGCCGTACTGGAGTTGCGCGCACGTCGGCGCCGCGTGGTCGATGCCGACCGGGACGAGGCGCTGGCCGCCGACGCGCAGCGCTAGCGGCTCACCGGCGGCCACGCGGGCGCATAACCGCCACCCGAACCGGGTACGTCCCAGTCGGACAGCCTGGACGGAGGTGGTGGCATGTCCTGGGCCGAGGTGCTCAAGCGCACGGCGCGCGGTTTCGGGCAGCACAACCTGTACGACCTGGCCGCGGCCCTGACCTACTACAGCGTGCTGTCGATCTTCCCCGGCCTGGTCGTGCTGACCGCCGCACTGGGCCTGCTGGGGCCGCGGTCCACGCAGCCCCTGGTCGACAGCATCAACCAGCTCGCGCCCGGGCAGAGCCGTGACCTGCTGATCGGAACCATCGACGACCTGCAACGCTCCTCGGGGCTGGCGGGCCCGCTGGCGGTGGTCGGTGTGCTGGCCGCGCTGTGGTCGGCCTCCGGCTACGTCGGGGCGTTCATGCGCGCCAGCAACACCATCCACGGTGCCACCGAATCGCGCCCGGTGTTGAAGCGCTATGGGCTGCGCCTGGCGCTGACGGTGGTCGCCGTGCTGGTCCTCGCGTTGTGCTCAGCCGGTGCCGTGGCCTCCGGCGCGCTCGCGGAACGGCTCGGAGCCCTGCTCGGTTTCGGCGAGACCGCCGTGCTGGTGTGGGACACCGCGAAGTGGCCGGTGATCGCCGCGCTGGTCGGGCTGGTCCTGGCCCTGTTGTACCGGCTCAGCCCGGACTCGGCTCGCGGCCCGTGGTTCGGCCCCGGCGGGCTGCTCGCGGTGCTGCTGTGGGCGCTGGCCTCAGCGGGGTTCGGCCTGTACGTGGCCAATTTCGGTTCCTACAACAAGACCTACGGCGCGCTGGCAGGCGTGATCGTGTTCCTGGTCTGGTTGTGGATCTCCAATCTCGTCGTGCTGCTGGGCGCCGAACTGGACGCCCAGGTCGCGGCGGAACGGGAAGACCAACACCCGAGCGGCACAGGAAGGCAGGAGATCATGTCCAGCGACATTGGTCAGGCACGACCGCAGGACCAGTCGGTGGCCCAGTTGGTGCACGACGCCTCCGAGCAGCTCTCGCGGCTGGTGCGGGAGGAGATGCGCCTGGCCGCGGTGGAACTGCGGCACAAGGGCAAGCGGGCCGGCGCGGGCGCGGGGCTTTTCGGCGGGGCCGGGGTGCTCGCGCTCTACGGGGTCGCCGTGCTGATCGCGGCGGGCGTGCTCGGTCTCGCACTGGTGGTGCAGCCCTGGCTGGCCGCGCTGATCGTCGGCGCGCTGCTGCTGATCGCGGCCGGGATCGCCGCACTGATCGGCAAGAGCCAGATCCAGGCCGCCGTACCGCCTGTGCCGGAGGAGGCCGTGGACGGGGTCAAGAAGGACGTCGAAGCCGTGAAGGAAGGACTGCACCGATGAGCACCGCTCCGCGCAACCAGTCCGAACTGGACGAAGCCACGCTCCGCGCCGACATCGAACTGACCAGGTCCGAGTTGGGCGACACCGTGGAAGCCTTGGCGCACAAGGTGAATGTCCCCGCGCGCGTCAAGGAGCAGGTGCGGCCGCGGGTGCGGCACCTGGTGAACACCGTGCAGCGGCGGCCGGGGCCGTCCATCGCCGTGGCGGTCACCGTGCTCCTCGCGTTGGGACTGTTGCTGCGTCGCGGCCGGAAGGGGTGAATCCCGTGCTGAAACTGCTCTACAAGCCGCTCGGGCTGGTGGTCAGCGTGCTCGGCGGGCTGGCGGCCAGTGCCGCCTTCAACCAGGTGTGGAAGTTGCTCACGGGGGAGAAGCAGGCGCCGGAGGCCACCGACGAGCAGCGCCGCTGGGGTGAGGTGCTGGCCGCGGCCGCCGTGCAGGGCGCCGTGTTCGGACTGGTCAAGGCGGCCATCGACCGCGGCGGCGCGGCCGGGTACCGCAAGGCGACCGGGGAGTGGCCGAAGAAGTGACGCGGGACGGTCAGCCCGGTGCGACCGCCTGGAGCAGTGCGGCCACGAACAGCAGCAGTGCGGCCGCAACCGCCAGTGCGGTGAGGAACCGCGGCCCCGTGCGATGACGGCCGCGGTGCCGGATGCTGTGGTGCCGGATGCTGGGGTGTCGCCGTGCGCGGTGCGCGGTGCTGCCCGCCGCCATCAGCAGCAGTTCCTGCTCTACCGAGGGGCAGCCCTCGGCCATGGCCAGCTCAGCCCTGGCCAACCGCTCGCGCTCGGCCGTGCTGAGGAAGGCCGGTTCCGGTTTCGACATGGCGGAAGTGATACCCACCCGTGAGCGGTTCTCCCGCGGACCGCGTGGGCTGGTGGAATTCACCCGTTCGCCGGAGATGATCCGCGATCGACCGGGTAGTCGAGCCCCGGTCATTTGCGCGCGGTCAGACGGGAGTTCTCTCATGGCGGTCTCGCTCGAGCCGGTGGCGGTGCGCCCGTACCCGGTGCGACGCCGGAGCAAGGGCACGGCGTTGTTGCGGCTGTTCAGCACCACTGACCACAAGCAGATCGGCATGCTGTACCTGGTCACCTCCTTCGCCTTTTTCGTGGTCGGCGGGTTCATGGCCTTGCTGATGCGCACCGAACTGGCCGCACCTGGTCTGCAGTTCCTCTCGCCCGAGCAGTACAACCAGTTGTTCACCATGCATGGCACGATCATGCTGCTGCTCTACGCCACCCCCAACGTGTTCGGCTTCGCCAACTACGTGCTGCCGCTGCAAATCGGCTCACCGGACGTGGCCTTCCCCCGGCTCAACGCTTTCGCGTACTGGCTGTACCTGCTCGGCGGGCTGATCGTGCTGGGCGGCTTCCTCACCCCGGGTGGTGCGGCCGACTTCGGCTGGTTCGCCTACACCCCGCTGTCCGACGCCATCCACGCCCCCGGTGTCGGCGCCGACCTGTGGATCACCGGCCTGGTGGTCAGCGGGCTGGGCACCATCCTCGGCGCGGTCAACATGATCACCACGGTGGTCTGCCTGCGCGGGCCGGGCATGGCCATGTTCCGGATGCCGATCTTCACCTGGAACATCCTGATCACGAGCATCCTGGTGCTGATGGCCTTTCCGATCCTGACCGCGGCACTGCTGGGCCTGGCCGCCGACCGGCACCTGGGCGCGCACGTGTTCGACCCGGCCAACGGCGGCGCGATCCTGTGGCAGCACCTGTTCTGGTTCTTCGGCCATCCCGAGGTCTACATCGTGGCCCTGCCCTACTTCGGCATCGTCTCCGAGGTCTTCCCGGTGTTCAGCCGAAAACCCCTGTTCGGCTACAAGGGACTGGTCTTCGCCACCCTGGCCATCGCCGCGCTGTCGGTGACCGTGTGGGCGCACCACATGTTCGGCACGGGGGCGGTGCTGCTGCCCTTCTTCTCCTTCATGACCTTCCTGATCGCGGTCCCGACCGGTGTGAAGTTCTTCAACTGGATCGGCACGATGTGGAGGGGGCAGTTGACCTTCGAGAGCCCGATGCTCTGGGCGGTGGGCTTCCTGCTCACCTTCCTGTTCGGCGGGCTGACCGGCATCCTGCTCGCCTCACCGCCGATCGACTTCCACGTCACCGACACCTACTTCGTGGTGGCGCACTTCCACTACGTGCTGTTCGGCACCATCGTGTTCGCCACCTTCTCGGGCATCTACTTCTGGTTCCCCAAGATCACCGGCCGGATGCTGGACGAGCCGTTGGCCAAGCTGCACTTCTGGACCACGTTCATCGGCTTCCACCTGACGTTCCTGGTGCAGCACTGGCTCGGTGCCGCGGGCATGCCGCGCCGCTACGCCGACTACCTGCCACAGGACGGGTTCACCGCGCTGAACACGGTGTCCACCATCGGCTCCTACGTGCTGGGCGCCTCGGTCCTGCCGTTCATGTGGAACGTGTTCCGCAGCTACCGGTACGGCGAGGTGGTCGCGGTGGACGACCCGTGGGGCCACGGCAACTCGCTGGAGTGGGCCACCAGCAGTCCTCCGCCCAGGCACAACTTCACCTCGCTGCCGAGGATCCGCTCCGAGCGGCCCGCCTTCGAGTCGCACTACCCGCACATGCGTGAGCGCATCCGCGCCGAAGCGCACATCGCCGGGATGCCCGCGCCCTCCGAAGGGCTGGCCCACTCCGCCCAGTCCGGCAGCGCGCAGGGTGATCCGCGGGCGAAGTGAGGTAGTCCCCTTCCTTCGCGACAGTACTTGCCTGAAGAGAAAGTGCGTACTACTTTCTCTTCAGGCAAGTAGTCGCGAGGAGGCAACATGTTGATGGTGGAGCACCAGACCCAGGTCAAGGGGCTGCCCACGTGGTACTTCGTGCTGGTCGGGCTGCTCGTGGGCAGCCTGGACATCAGCCAGCAGTTCAGCGCCGAGTACCCGCTGGTCAGCCTGCTGCCGCTGACGATAACGGCGGTGCACCTCAGCCTGTGGTTCGGCCTGCTGTCGCGCAGGCGCGAGTACATCCGGGCGGTCTGGCGCTCACCGGGCGCCCGCGTGCTGGTGCTCGCGCTGGTCGCGGTCCGGCTGCTGCTCCAGTGGGGGCTGGGCGCGCTGACCGACTCGGTGGCCCCGCTGCACAGCTACGCGCACCTGGTCATCGGACTGGTGATGGTGGTGCTGACCTCGGTGGGCGCGTGGTTTGATCAGTGGCTGGTGCTGCGCACGCTGAACAGGAAGGTCTGAGCACGGTGTCCCAACCCACGCCGGAAGAAGCTGCCAGGGCGCTGCGCGAGGTGTCGGACCGCCGCGCGCAGGGCTTGCGCGGCACGGTGCACCCCCGCTGGGTGTGGGTCCTGGCCGGCGCGTTCCTGGCCGGGTACCTCGCCGCCATGGACCTGCTCCCCGAGGACGCCCGCGGCTGGGTCAGCTGGGCGTTCGCCGCGGTGATGCTCGTCTACGCCCTTGGTGTGCGCAGTCGATTCGCCTCGACCCTGATGGGCCAGTCCGCCCGGGCGAACCTGGGCTCGGTCCCGGTGCGACCCAGGGTGTTCTACCTGATCGGATTGCTGGTCTGCACCGGGCTGCTCATGCTCGTGCTGCACCTGCTCCAGGTGCCGCACATGATGATCGTCTACGGGGTCGTGGTGGGGGTGTACCTCAGCCTGCTGGGGCCGAGGACGCAGGCCTGGATCCTGGCCGCGAAGGCGCGGGACTGAGCCGTGGACGGACTGGACCCCCTGCTGCTGGACCCGACCCGGCTGGCGATCGTGTCCCTGCTGTCCGCCGTCGAGTGGGCGGAGTTCAGCTACGTGCGCGACTCGGCTGGGCTCTCGGACTCGGCGCTGTCCAAGCAGGTCACCACGCTGGGCAAGGCCGAGTACGTGGAGGTGCGCAAGGGGTACGTCGGCAAGCGCCCGCGCACCTGGCTCAACCTCACCGACGGCGGGCGGCGCGCCCTCGGCGGGCACGTACTGGCCCTACAGGCCATCGCCGACCGCGCACGCCTGGACGGCGCGAGCCACCAGGCCGAACCGCGTCAGGGCTGACCGCCCGACCTCCTCCTGCCTTATCCTGCTGCGCCCCTGACCCGGGTTCGCGGCCAGCGGCCTCAGGCCGAGGACGAGGGGCCACCGACCAGCACGCCGAAACCGCCGTCCACGCGGAGCATCGCACCGGAGACCGCGCCCATACCCGGGTCGGTGAGCAGGCCGATCACCGAGGCCACGTCCGTCGGCTCCACGATCCGGCCCAGGACCGAGTTCTCGCTCGTGTACTCCTGGCGCTCGGCGGTGAGCGCGGGGGCGCTGGCCTCGGTGCGGACCAGGCCCGGCGAGACCGTGTTGACCGTGATCCCGTCCGCGGCGGCCTCGGCGGCCACGTGCCTGCTGAAGGTGTTGAGCGCGGACTTGGCCGTGGAGTGGGACAGCCGCCCGCCGCCGACGTGATCGGCCGCGGTGCTGGACACGTAGACGATCTGCCCGCCGCGCTGGCCGCGCATCACCTCCAGCACGGACTTGGTGACGAAGAAGGCACCGGCGAGCTCGCCGGTGACCTTGCCGATGAACTCCTCCCAGGGCAGCTCGGACAGCGGGCCGAACCGGGGATTGACCGTGTTCGCGTTGCACACCAGCACATCGATGCGCCCGTGCTCGGCGAGCACCGCGGCGACCATTGCCCGTACCTGTGCCTGCTCGCAGACGTCGGCCGCGATGGCGGTGGCGGCTCCACCCTCGGCCACGATCTGCTCGACCACCGCCTGTGCCGTGGCGGCACTGCTGCGGTAGTTGACGATCACGTGGTGGCCTCGCCGACCCAGTTCCCGCGCGGTGGCCGCACCCACCCCGCGGCCCGCCCCGGTGACCACGGCGACCGAAGTCGATGTCCGCACGTCCATCCCCTCTCGTTGAGCTATCCGCGGCACCGTAACAAGTGGCGGGGGAGCAGTTCCCGTGCAGCCGACGCCCGGGGGCTGGACTGAACGGCCCATCGGCGGGACAGTGGGCCGGTGTCCTCCCTGCACACCGGCTCGTTCGCGATCACGCTGGACGCGGCCATCGAAGACGCCGGTCTGAGCCTGGACCGGATCAGGCAGCACCTGGCCGCGCGCGGCGTGACCCTGTCCCGCAGCGCACTGTCCTACTGGCGGCACGGTCGTTCCCAACCGGAGCGTGAGTCCTCCCTGCACGCGGTCGGCCAGCTGGAGGAGGTGCTTGGCCTGTCTCCGGGCACGCTGACCTCCCTGCTCGGGCCCAGGGCTCCGCGCGGGCGCTGGCTGGGCCGCCCGGCCGACGCGCTGGAACGCCGCAGATTGTGGCCCTCGCTGCGGCCGGTCTCGGCGGAGCTGAAGCCGCCGCCGGACGGGCAGCTCACGTTCTGGTCGGTGCACGACCACCTGCTGGTGGACGAGCAGGGCCGCGAGCGGGCGCTGCGGGTGCGCATGGTCGCTGAGGCCACTGTGGACGGTGTGACCCGGCTGATGACCTACTACCAGACCGAGGATCTCGCGCGACAGGCCCCGCGCTACGGGGGCGTGCGGTTCTGCCGCCTCGGCAGGGTCCGCACCGACCCGGCGACCGGCCTGATCGTCGGCGAACTGCTGCTGGACCGGGAACTGGCCGCGGGCGAGGTCACCGCGGTGGAGTACGAGCTGGTGTTCCCGCCAGGCGATCCGATCGACTCCTACCACCGCAGGCTCACCCGGCCGATCCCGCAGTACCTCTGCCAGGTGCAGTTCGGCCTGCGCCTGCCAAGGCGGGTGTTCCGCTACGAGCAGCGCGGCCTGGACGGCCCGCGCAGGCGGGTCGGCGAGCTGCCGGTCGGCGCGACGCGCGCCGTCACCCTCAGTGCCCGCGATGCCAGGGCGGGCATTCTCGGCGCCCGCTGGGACTGGTAGCCAATTCTGTTGACACACCCTCGCCACCAGCGGGTTCACCGCTGAGCGCGCGGGGTTTTCACAGCGCCCTGGAAACCGCTGTCCTGTCCTGGTTACCGTCCGCGTTGCTTTGTTCCGTTCCCTGCAACCCCGGAGCAGCGCATGACAAGGAGTCCCTTACTGCTGGCCGCCGTCACGGTGGCCGCGGTCATCTCGGCGCCGCTGGCCTCGGCCGCGCCGCCACCGCTGGTGCCGCTGGGCACCGCACCCGCCCTGCCGTCCGGCGCCACCGCCGACAGCTCGGCCCTGCCCGCCGAACTGACCGTGGCGGTGGCGCTCAAGCCCCGCGACCAGGCGGGTGCCGAACGCTTCGTCGCCGCCACGGCCGACCCGAATTCCCCCGACTACCACCACTTCCTGAGCGCGGCGGAGTACACCGAGCGCTTCGGCCCTAGCCCCGCAGCGGTGGACCAGGTGAGCAAGTACCTGTCCGGCAGCGGGTTGCGCGTCACCGAGGTCACCGGCAACCGCCAGGTCATCACGGCGACCGGCACGCCCGACCAGGTGGGACACGCCTTCAGTACCGCGCTGTCCGGCTTCCGCGCCACCTCCGGCGAGCGTTTCTTCAACGCCACCAAGGGCGTTTCACTGCCCGCGGACCTCGCGGGCGTGGTGCGTGGCGTCACCGGTCTGACCGACCGGGCCGCCGCGCACCGGGCCGGATCACCCGCCGGTCCGGGCGGTCCCGGCGGCGGCTACACCCCGGCGCAGCTGCGCACGGCGTACTCGATGACCGGGCTGTCCGGTTCCTACGACGGTTCCGGCGAGACGGTCGGGCTCACCGAGTTCGACACCTTCAAGCAGTCCGACATCGACGCCTGGACCAAGTACTTCAACCAGCCCAGCGTGACCCCGCAGGTGGTCAAGGTCGACGGCGGCTTCCCCTCGCCCAGCTCCAACCAGCTCGAGGTCACCCTGGACGTGCAGGCCGTGGCCGCGACCGCGCCCAAGGCCGCGCAGATCGTCTACTCCGCGCCCAACACCGACGAGGCGTGGGTGCACGAGATGGCCAAGATCGCCTCGGACAACAAGATCACCGTGCTGTCCAACTCCTGGCTGCTCGGTGAGAAGTGCGAGGCGGACCCGATCCCGTCCTCGCACGACTCGTACACGCAGTTGGCCGCCCAGGGCGTGACGATGCTGTCCGCCTCCGGCGACTGGGGTGCCACCGGCTGCGGCTACAACGGTGACAACAGCACCATCCAGGCCGACTACCCGCCCAGCGACCCGCTGTTCACCGGGGTCGGCGGCACCCAGCTGCGCACCTCCGACAGCGCGGGCACCTGGCAGTCCGAGTCCTGCTGGAACCAGGGCGGCAGCGGCAACACCCGGTCCGGCGGCGCCTACTCGCAGATCTACGCCAAGCCCGACTGGCAGCCCGGCAGCAACAAGTACCGTTCGGTGCCCGACGTCTCGCTGGTCGCCGACTACGGCGCTGGCGCGCTCTCGGTGTACATGAACGGCGGCTGGCAGGACGTCGGCGGCACCAGCCTGTCCTCCCCGCTGTGGGCCGGTTACGTGGCGATGCTCAACCAGAAGTCCCTGGCGGGCGGCAAGTCCAGGCTCGGCCAGCTCAACCAGAGCATCTACAAGATCGCGGGCTCGGCGGACTACCCGAGCACCTTCCACGACGTCACCTCGGGCGGCAACGGCACCTACGACGCGGGCACCGGCTACGACCTGTGCACCGGTTGGGGCTCGCCCAAGGCCGACGCCCTGGGCGCCAAGCTGACCGGCGGCGACACCCCGCCGCCCGCCAAGGACTTCACGCTCTCCGCCGCGCCCTCCTCGGGCACGGTGGAGGCGGGCAAGTCGGTCAGCACCACGATCACCGCCACCTCGGCCACCGCGGCGGCGCAGCCCTCCGTGGTCGGCGGCAGCCCGACCACCACCGCCGCGCACCCGTTCATCGTCTCCATGCGCCGCGAGGGTTCCGCCTTCCCCGGCCAGCAGTCCTGTACGGCAACCCTGTTCGGCCCGCGCACCGTGCTGCTGGCCGCGCACTGCCTGCTGGAGAAGCCGGGGCACAAGTGGTTCGTCTACGGGGCCGATGACCTCACCAAGGACACCGGCACCACCGCGGAGATCGCCAGCCAGTGGGTCCACCCCGACTACACCGACTGGTCCGCGGGCGCCGACATCGCCGTGGTCACCCTGGACAGGGACATGCCGGTGCCCGCCGGGACGACCTACCCGAAGCTGGCCACCGACACCAGCCTGGACGCCCCCGGTACCAAGGGGTTGACCATCGGCTGGGGGCAGACCGCCGCCAACACCTACAGCAACGTCCTGCGCCAGGCCGAGGTCCCGATCCAGGCGGACAGCGCCTGCAAGGGCCGGTTCACCGACCCGCAGGGCCAGGAGGAGTACAAGACCCCGGCGATGCTGTGCACCGGCTATCCCGACCACCACGCGGCGGCCTGCGTCGGTGACAGCGGTGGACCGTACCTGGTCGGCAACACCGTGGTCGGCGTGTTCTCGTGGATGTCCACGCAGTGCGACTGGAACGCCGTCTACGCCAGGGTGTCCACCTACGCCGCCGACATCGCACCGCACCTGCCCGACGGCCCGAACCCGCCGCAGACGGGGGCGATCACCCTGTCGGCCGCCGGACTGCCCAGCGGCGCAACGGCTTCGTTCAGTCCGTCCAGTGTGGACCTCGGCGGCAAGTCCACGCTGACCATCACCACCGGTGCGGACACCCCGGCCGGTACCTACCAGGTCACCGTCAGCGGCAAGGGGCCCAAGTCCACGCAGACGACGACCTACTCGCTGACCGTCACCGGCGGCACGCCCAGCGAGTTGACCCTGACCAACCCCGGCAACCAGACCAGCCGCTCGGGCCAGCCGGTGACCCTGCCGCTGAAGGCCTCCGGCGGCAGCACCCCGTACAAGTGGTCGGCCTCCGCCCTACCCGGCGGCCTGTCCATCGACGCGTCCACGGGCGTGATCTCCGGTACCCCAAGGGGATTCGACAACAAGCAGGTCACCGTGACCGTCACCGACTCGGCCGGGAAGAAGGCCACGGCCTCCTTCTACTGGTTCGTGTTCTGACAATCCCTGCACCGAAAGGCACCACAGTGAACCTCACCCGCCTGACCAGCGCGGCTCTGGCCGCCTGCGCCTGCGCCCTGCTGATGGCCAGCCCGGCCACCGCCGCCACGACCACGAGCACCGCCACGGCCACCCCGCACGCCGTGCCCGGCTCGATGGCCGCGGCGTTCGGCACCGTGCTGCCGCAGTCCGCCTCGCCAGCCACGATCGGTGACATCTACCCGGCCAAGTGGCGCAACATCCCGCAGGACAGCGTGGTCGACGACTGGAACATGTACAACCGCGAGTGCGTGTCCTGGGCCGCGTTCAACATCGACCGGCACGGCGAGAGCGCCTCGAACTACGGGGACGCCAAGTACTGGGACGACAACGCCCGCCAGCACGGCTACCAGGTGGACAACAACCCCACGCCCGGGGCCATCGCCCAGACCGACCGCGGTACCTACGGGCACGTGGCCATCGTGGACAGCGCCAGCGGCAACACCGTCACCGTCGAGGACTACAACTGGGACGGGACCGGCCACTACCTGCGGCACAACGTGAACAAGGGCGACTTCCGCTACATCCACTTCTACGGCTGACCGAATAGGCGGTGCCACCTGGCAGGGGTGGCACCGCCCCCTTCGGCCTAGTGGCTCGCCTCGGGACCTTGACCGTGTCTCGCCGGCGACCACCCAGCCGCGCCCGCCGACGCAAGTCGTGCCATGAAGGTGCCGTTCAGGACACTGGATGTCCTGAACGGCACCTTCATGACACCGCAGCCTCAGCCCGGACCGGATACCAGGTCAACGATGCGCGACGCGCGGCCTAGTAGTACCAGTCCTGGTAGGCGCCGTTGTTGCAGGTGAACGTACGGAACCCACCGTCGTTGCTGTCGTCGATACAGCGACCGGTGGCCTGGTTCTTCAGGACCACCCCGCCGCCGTGGCCGATGAAGTACCAGCTCTGGTACTGGGAGAAGTTGCAGGTGTTGGTACGGAAGGCGTAGTCGCTGTCGTCGATGCACCGGCCGGTGACCCTGTTCATCAGCCGGTGGGTGTTGTCAGCCCAGTCGTCCACGCCCCACCGCTGGTAGTTCCCGCCGTTGCAGCTGAACGTGCGGAACCCGCCGTCGTTGCTGTCGTCGATGCAGCGGCCGGTGACCCCGCCGCGCAGGGTCAGGTCGGCGGTGCGCGGCGAGGTCGGTTGCGCCGAGGCCGTCACTGTCTCGCCGAGCAGGGCGAGCAGCACGACCGTCAGCACCGCGACGATCTTGCCCATGGGTGATCGCATCATCACTCCCCTTGATGTGGCCGACCGAGGTGGCCGGCCAGGTCAAGCTAGGGCTGATGCGTTGTTCACGGTCGGGGGTCGAACGCTGAACAGCACGGTCTGAACAGGGACCGGTGTTCAGGTGCGGGCTGCCGGATGCCGACCTGCCGGTGACGGTGGATTGCCCCGGGCGGGTTCGCGCTACGGGCGCCTGCGACCGAAGGCGCGGCCGATGAAGAAGCCGATGATCCCTCCGATGAGGAACACGACCAGCAGGAAGATGAGGATCGCGTTGCGAACCACCTCGAGGAAGTTCGCCGCCACGACGTGTTCGGTCAGCGCGGACAGGTGGAGCACGGACTGGGTCAGCATGCGCCCATCTTCCCACGCCAGGCAGCGCTGTGCCGTCGATCAGTGACCCTCCGCAGTGATCTTCGTCCACCCGGAGGGATGACGACCGGGTTGGTGCGGTCACACCGGGGTATCCCCGCTGGGTGACTACCGGTGCAGATCAGACCGTGCCCCAGGGCGGCGACGGGAGTGTCCCGACCCCGGTGGCGGACCTGCGGGTGCACGCGGTGCCCGCCGCACCCGAGTGGCTGGCGGCCGTCCGGCACGCGCTGGGGGAGTGGGCCGCGCGGGCGGGGCTGGCGGCCGACCAGGTCGCGGACCTGGTGCAGGCCAGCTACGAGGCGGTGGCCAACGTGATCGACCACGCCTACCCGGACACCGCGGGCCGGTTCGACGTGGACGCCGTCTACGAGCGGGAGGAGCAGCGCGTCACGGTCACCGTCACCGACTACGGCCGGTGGCGGGTGCCCCGGCCGGATGCGAGGTCAGTGCGGGGGCACGGCCTGCTGCTGATCGAGCGGCTGGCACCGGAGTTCGAGCTCATCCCCGAACCCGGGGGCACCCAGGTCTACCTGGGCTGGCCCTGCCCGATCGCCACCGGCGGGGGCCCCAGCCGCTGATGGCGGGCCCGCAGCTCGGTGCGGGCCCGCCGGGGTGGACGCGGTCAGACGCCGGAGGTCTGCCGGATCCAGTCACGGCCCGCGGCGACGCTGCCGTAGGTCGTGGTGCTGGAGCGGTCGCTGGTGGAGCAGACGCCGACCTGCACACCGTTGTCCACCATCGGACCGCCGGAGTCGCCGCCCGCCACGGCCCCGTTGGGCGTGCTGGCGCTGATCGCCGGGCCACCGTCGTTGTCGGTGGTGTTGGTGTTGGACACCGTGACGGTGGCCTTCTTCAGCACCGGCGACTGGTGGTGGCCCTCGTCGGTGGACTGGGTGGCGCCCCAGCCGTAGACGGTGGCCCGGTCGCCGCGCTTGGCGTCGCTGCTGGAGCTGGCCAGCTTGGCGAAGGTGCTGCCGCCGTCGGTGTCCAGCTCGATCAGCGCGAGGTCCCCGCTGGGGTCCAGGTAGCTGTTGGCCGCCTTGGCGTGCACCCCGCCGCTGGCGCTGTTCGACCCGATGTAGAGGTCGATGTCGGTCAGCACGTCGCCGTTGTTGTCGTGCATGCAGTGCTTGGCGGTCAGCACCCAGCGCGCGGAGATCAGCGTGCTGGTGCAGAAGAAGGTGTAGCCGTTGGCGTGCCCGTTGAACCGCGCGATGTAGCCGGGGTTCTGGGCGGTGCTGCCGCCGATGATGCTGGGCGAGGCGGTGTTCGGCACCGGCGCGGCGCTCGCGGTGGCGGGGACCAGGGCGAGCGAACCGAGCGCGGCACAGGAGCCGACGAGCAGTGCGAGGGCGCGCAGGGGCCCACGACTGTTGTCACGCATGGGTTTCTCCTAGCAAGGAGGACCCGGAACGGAGGTGGTGCTGCAGGGGGTTCCGGGTCTTTCAGCAGGGACCCCACGAATCTAGGTGACCTGCGCGCGCCGGAAATCCGACGCAGGAGGGGTGGGCGTCAACTGGACAGGACCCGACTTCCGGGGGTATTGCGCCGAACGGCGCGTGCTGCTAACGGGAAGTGGTTTCCTTCAGTGTGTTTCAAGAGTTTAGCCGTGCGATCAGTCCCAGTGCCAGCAGATCCCGTACACACCGGCGGGCACGGGTGCCTGGGCCAGGTGCACCGAGCCCGAGGGACTCGCCGTGAGCGGACGAAGGTCCCGTTCGGCACTGTCGAGCGCGTCACGCCGGTACGAGGAGCAGGCGGCCGGAACCGCGCCCGGGTCGAACTGCACCTCCAGCAGGTGCTCGTGCACCGGGTAGCTGAACCTGCGCTCGTAGCGCAGGTCCTGTGCGGTGTCGCGGAACGCGAACTGGTACTCGATGATCGCCGTCTCGCCCTGGGCGATGACCCGGTCGAGCGCCAACTCGCAGACGGTGAGGCACTGCTCGGGCAGGGAGCGCACCTCGACGGGGCTGCAATGGCGGGTCATGACCAGTTCGGGCGGGTCGCCGCCTGGCTGGCCGTACAGCAGCGCGTAGGCGAGGTCCACCGGCCCGTGCGTGGCGCGCACGACCTCGCGCACGTGCACCCCGTGCTGCACCCCGTCCACCCCGACCTGGACCGTCTCGTGCAGGCTCAGCCGGAAGAGCCGTTCCTCCGTGCGCATGCCGACCTCGGCCAGCAGGGACACGGCCGCGGGTGCGTTGGCCCACAACGACTTCGGGCGCCTGGCCCGCGGTTGTCTGCGCGGCGGGCGCGGCGTGTCGAGCAGTGCGCTCAACGCGCCGGACGCCAGCCCGAGAGCGCTTTCCAGGACGGCGAGCGCCCGCAGTGAACTCGCCCGCTCCGGGCGGCTGCGGCCGGTGCGCCAGTAGCTCAGCGTGCTCTTGCTGAGCTGGGTGCCCGTGGTGGCGAGCCGGTGCTGGAGGCGTTGCAGGCTCAGCCCGCTCGCGTCGATCGCCAGGGACAGCGCCCGGTGGAACGGTCCGCGCTGCAACGCCTCGTGCAGTTCGCGGTGGGGCAGCGGTGGTGCTGAACCGAAGGGCGCGGCCAGGCGCATCGTGTCCTCGCAGGGTGTGACCAGTTGGTTCAGCAGAGTGTCCGTGATGGTCACGCCCCGGGCAAGCCCCTACGGTTCCTCGATGCGCCTGCCCTGCAACGGAGGGTTGCCCAGCGGGCCGGGGAACACCGTGTGCGAGTAGAAGTTCGGCGTGTCCTCGGGGCCGGTGACCTGTTCGGTGCCGCCGCGTTCGACGACCTCCTTGAAGCGCTGGAGATCGCCGTGCACCCGGCGGGTGAGGACACCGAGGGCGGCACCGGCCTTCTCGGTCAGGCCGTGCGGTTCGTACTCCATGCGCAGGCTCACCCGGGAGCTGCTGTCCGATGTGGACTCGAAGGTGACCTCGCCGCTGTGTTCGGCGCCATCCTCGCTGCGCCAGGCGATGCGGCCGGGACTCAGCTCGGTGATCTGGGCGTCGAACTCGCGGTGCAGACCGCCGATGCTGGTCTCCCAGTGCATGGTCGAGGAGTTGAGCCGCCGCACCCGGTCCACCCCCGCCATGAAGGAGGGGAACGACTCGAAGTGCGCCCACTGCTCGTAGGCGGTCCGCACGGGGACCTGGACGTCCACGTGCTCGGAGATGGTCGGCATCGTGTGTGTTCCTCTCAGCCGTTGCGGATCAGGTTGATCACCATCAGCGCCACGAGCAGCACCGTGGCCAGTGACACCAGGCCGACGGCGAGGGGTGTGGCGGTGGGGGCGCGTGCGGGATCTGGATCCGGTGGTGTGCTCACCTACTCCGGGTACCCACCGTCCCAGCGGTCAACCGGATCGCACCCGCGCGTTCGGCCGGCGGTGCCCGGCGGTCAAGTAGCTAGCCAGGGAGACCCGCACCCGATCTACCATCCCGGTGTGGCCCACGAAGACGGAGCACTGCTCATCACCGGCCCGGTGGGGGTGGGCAAGACCACGGTGGCGGAGGCCGTCGGCGACCTGCTCGCCGAGGCCAGGGTCCCGCACGCCGTGATCGACCTGGACTGGCTGCGCTGGAGCTGGCCCAGCCCGTCAGATGACCCCTTCAACCTCGGCCTGGAACTGCGCAACCTGGGGTCGGTGGCGCGCAACTACCTCGACGCGGGCGCGCGGCGACTGGTGCTGGCCGGTGTGGTCGAGAGCCGCGCCGACCGGCAGCGGTACGTCGAGGCGCTCGGCGTTGGCCTCACCGTGTGCCGCCTGAGCGCGGACCTGGCCGTCATCCGCGATCGGCTCGTCCAGCGACACGACGGTGACGCCGAGGGCCTGCGGTGGCACCTGGAACGCTCGCGGGAACTCGACAGGATCTTCGATCGCGCCCAGGTCGAGGACTTCGTCGTGGCTGCCGACCGGGCCGTTGCCGAGGTTGCCGAGGCCGTGGCGCGCGCTGCGGGTTGGCGCTGACCGCTGTTCGCCCCTTCCGGGTGGTTTTGCGGTTTGGGTTGGGGGTACTGACCTACGAGCAGTCCACGATGGCCGTTGACTGGTCACGTGCCCGTTCCGAGCGGTCCCCGAGGAGTCAAGCGTGGTCGACGCGCCGTTCTCAGAGTCGCTCGATGCCTTCGAGCGACTGGCGTCCAGCTACCAGGACAGGCTCTACCGGCTGGCGTTGCGCCTGCTCGGCGAGCCCGGCCGTGCCGAGGACGTGGTGTCCGAGGCCCTCATCGACGCGTGGCGGTGCCAGGTCCACCTCCTTGAGGAGGGCGCGGTCTCGTGCTGGCTCTACCGCGCGGTCCTCGCCGGGTGCTCCGCGCTGGCCCACCTCCCGCCGCGGCAGGGCCTGTGCCAGTTGCTGCGCGAGGAGTTCGAGCTGTCGTTCCAGCAGATCGCCGCGGTGCTCGTGACGACCCCGGCCGAGGTGCATGACCACCTGGCCGCGACCGTCGCCGTCGCCTGACTTCCTCCAAGGGGGAATCGTGCAGACACCCATCTTCGACCGCTTGGCGCGGCTGAGCGGGCTGACCTGGTTCGAGGGAAGCGACGGACGACTGTTCGTGGACCTGGGGCCCGCGCCGCGTGCTCCGGAGGCGGACGGGGCAGAGCCCAGGCCACCAGCTGACGAGCAGTACCGCGGGCATTCCCAGTGGACTCCCTGAGAACGGCGCCGAACCCGTCAGCAGGATGCGGCGCACGCAGCGCGCTGAACGGCCGTGTCATCGGCAGTTCCATCCGTACCAACCCTTTCAGGCGGCACCAAAGCCACCCGCACGGCACGAGCCCGGTGTGTCCCAGGCCGTGGGACGCACCAGGCTCGCGTGGTGTCGCAACGATCAGAACCAGTGGGCGCGGCCACCGATCCGGCGCCCGGCATTGCCGAGCAGCGCCAGCACCAGTCCGGCGACGACCAGCACGATGCCGATCGACCACAGGACGGGGATCTGGAGGAGAAATCCGGCGATCAGCAGGATGACACCCAAGGTGATCATGTCTTCAGCAACTCCTTCACGGTTCTCGTCGTTGCGAAGGGGATAGCCCGGGCACGGGTCCGGAAACGGACCGTTCGGAGCAACCTGGCCGCCACCCCTACGGCCGAGGGATGTTGCGCAGGTTCGCGCGGGCGAGCTGGATCATCCTGCCCACCCCGCCGTTGAGCACCATCTTGCTGGTGGCAACGGCGAATCCGGCCATCTGCTCGCCGGTGATGTGCGGCGGGATGGACAGGGCGTTGGGATCGGTGACCACGTCCACCAGCGCAGGACCCTTGTGGCTCAAGGCTTCCTCGAGTGCGCGGCGCACCTCGCGCGGGTCCTCGACCCGGATCCCGTGCGCCCCGGCGGCCCGCGCGATCGCCGCGTAGTCGGTGCCCTGGTACCGGGTGGCGTGCGGTTGCATGCCGGCGACCATCATCTCCAGGTCCACCATGCCCAGCGAGGAGTTGTTGAACAGCACCACCTTCACCGGCAGGTCGTACTGCACCAGGGTGAGGAAGTCGCCCATCAGCATGGAGAAGCCGCCGTCCCCGGACAGGGTGACCACCTGCCTGCCCCGGTCCACCGCCTGCGCGCCGATCGCCTGCGGCAGCGCGTTGGCCATCGACCCGTGGGTGAACGAGCCGATGATCCTGCGGCGGCCGTTCGGCGTGAGGTAGCGCGCCGCCCACACGTTGCACATGCCGGTGTCCACAGTGAACACCGCGTCCTCGGCGGCGACCTCGTCCAGGACGGACGCGACGTACTCGGGGTGGATCGGACGGTGCCGCTCGACCTCCCGCGTGTAGGCGGACACCACGTGCTCCAGTGCGCTGGAGTGCTTGCGCAGCATACGGTCCAGGAAGCTCCGGTCGGTTCGCCGCCGGACCTTCGGCGTCAGGCAGCGCAGGGTCTCGGCCACATCGCCCCACACGCCCAGGTCCAGGCGCGACCGCCGGCCCAGGTGCTCCGGCCGGATGTCCACCTGGACGATCCGCACGTCCTCGGGCAGGAAGGCGTTGTACGGGAAGTCCGTGCCCAGCAACAGGAGCAGGTCGCACTCGTGCATCGCTTCGTAGGCGGCACCGTAGCCGAGCAGCCCCGACATGCCCACGTCGAAGGGATTGTCGTACTGGATCCACTCCTTGCCGCGCAGCGCGTGTCCGACCGGGGACTTGACCCGGTCGGCCAGGGCCATCACCTCCGCGTGGGCACCGGCCGTGCCGCTGCCGCAGAACAGCGTGATCCGCTCTGCCCCGTCGACCAGCCGAGCCAGCTCGTCCAGTTCGGCCTCGCCGGGCCGCACGGTCGGCCGCCGGTTCACCAGCGCCGACCTGCCGGGCCGCAGCGGCACCGACTGGCCCGCCACGTCACCCGGCATGCTGATCACCGCGACCCCGGAGCGGCCCACCGCGTGCTGCACCGCGGTCTGCGCCACGCGGGGCATCTGCCCGGGGTGGGAGATCATCTCGGAGTAGTGGCTGCACTCGGCGAACAGCCGGTCGGGATGCGTCTCCTGGAAGTAGCCGGTGCCGATCTCCCCGCTGGGGATGTGCGCGGCCAGCGCCAGCACCGGGGCCATGCTGCGGTGCGCGTCGAACAGGCCGTTGATCAGGTGCAGGTTGCCGGGACCGCAGCTCCCGGCGCAGGCCGTCAGCCGCCCGGTGACCTGCGCCTCGGCCCCGGCGGCGAACGCGGCGGTCTCCTCGTGCCGCACCTGTACCCACTCGATCCGCGAGCTGCGCCGCACCGCGTCGGTCACCGGGTTCAGGCTGTCGCCCACCACCCCGTACAACCGCCGGACCCCCGCTTGCACCAGGATGTCGACGAACTGTTCGGCAACGGTCTGGCTGGCCATCACGTGTTCCTCTCTGGGCGGCTGCACCGTACGGCCCAGTCTGCCGCCTGCTGGCCCAAGCCGCCGGTTTCACCTGTTCGCGTGAAGCATCGGCATGCGCGCGGCCATCGCCGAGCAGCCTTCGATTCGGCCAAACGTGTTGCGCCACAACGGGTTCCACCCGAATGCATACCGAAATCCGGGTAGTAATCCGGATTGACCCGCTTGGGGGCTTCGTTCGTGGGTAGCTTGTGGTTGCGGACGGAGGTCGCTGCAGAGGGAGAGAGATGGAACTGCTCACCGCGAACTACAGCAACAACGGCGGTACGTGGCGCGTGAGCGTGGAATCGCTGGGCAGGAGACAGGAATTCACGGCCACTGGTGTGCTCGACGCACGCAGTCGGGTGGACCAGCTGATGGACCAGATCAGGGACGCGGGTGTGCTGCCACGGACGGTGCACCTGCTCAACGGGAGCGCTGCGGAGTTCACCCACGCGTACCTGGCCGCGCAGTTCACCGAAGCTGCGCGGCGGGCGTCGGTGCCGCCTCCGGAGGGCAAACCCCTGGCCGGGTGAACCTGGTCCCGTGTGCGAGGGCACGCGGGATCAGTACCGGTGGAAAGGGGGTACCCAATCGTGGTGGAACCTGTGCGAGCGCTCAACCAGATCGCGTTCCTGCTGGAGCGGGCGGGGGAGTCCAGCTACAAGGTGCAGGCGTTCCGGCGTGCCGCTGCCAAGGTCGCCGACCTGCCGGAGGAGGAGCTGCGCGGCTACGTCCGGCAGCGCACGCTCACCCGGTTGCCCGGTATCGGCACGGCCATCGCCGGGGTGATCAGCCAGGCCGTGCGGGGTGAGGAGCCCGAGTACCTCACACGTCTGGCGGAGCAGGAGCCGCCGGTTGAAGGCGGTGCGGATCTGCGGGCGGCGCTGCGCGGGGACTGCCACATGCACTCCGACTGGTCCGACGGGGGCAGCCCGGTGCGGCTGATGGCGCGGACCGCGCGCGAACTGGGCCACTCGTGGGTGGCGCTGACCGATCACTCGCCACGGCTGACCGTGGCCAACGGGCTGTCCGCCGACCGGCTGCGCAGGCAGGTCGACCTGGTAGCCCAGCTCAACGAGGAACTGGCGCCGTTCCGGGTGCTGACCGGGATCGAGGTGGACATCCTCGCGGACGGCTCCCTGGACCAGGACGAGAAGTTGTTGGCACAACTGGATGTCGTGGTGGCCAGTGTGCACTCGGACCTGCGCGCACCCGAGCCGGAGCTGACCCGGCGCATGCTGGCGGCGGTGGCCAACCCGCACGTGGACGTGCTCGGCCACTGCACGGGTCGGCGGCTGACGGGGCGCCGCCGCCCGGAGTCCTCCTTCGACGCCGAGGCGGTGTTCACCGCGTGCCGGGACAACGGGGTGGCCGTGGAGATCAACTCCAGGCCGGACCGGCTGGACCCGCCGATGCGCCTGCTGGACCTCGCCGTGGACCTGGGCTGCACCTTCGCCATCGACAGCGACGCGCACGCCCCCGGCCAGCTGGACTGGCTGGCCTACGGCTGTGAGCGCGCCGAGCGCTGCGGGATCCGGCCCGAGCAGGTGATCAATACTCGCTCGGCGGAGGAACTGGTCGGGGACGCAGGCCGTGGCGGCGCAGCTCCAGGGTGGCCAGTTCGGCGATGACCTCGCGGTCCCGCTCACGCCAGCCCTCGGTGGCGTAGGGCTTGGCGATCGGCCGGTTCACCAGCGCGCGCAGCGCGAGCAGGTCCAGTCCAGGCTCGCCGAGCGCGCGCAGCCGGGCGGCGGCGCTGGCCCGGCGCAGGTAGCGCACCCGCAGCGGCAGCCAGGTCAGCAACAGCAGGAGCAGCGGCAACGCGATCAACCCGAAGGTCAGCCACGAGGCCAGTTCCGCGATCCCGGCGATCTGCTCCCGCCCGGCCGCGATGAGCGTGGCCCCGGCGTCGGAACCCTTGTCCAGCGCCCTGGCCAGCGAGTGGCCGATCAGCGGCACGTCGAGGGCGCTGTTGGCCGCGGAGTCGAACGTGCCCTTGATCCTTGTCCCGGCGTTGACCAGGCCGTCGCCGGGGGCGCGCAGCCGCATCACCTCGTCGTACAGGTCGGAGGCGAGCCACCCCGCCGTGATCATCAGCGCCACGGCGAACAGATCGCTGGCCAGTTGTAAGGCGAATCGGGTCGGGCGTTCGGCGTAGACCTTCATCGAAGTACCCCCTTGGCTCGGCGCGAAGATACCGGTTTTCGCCTAGGTCCAGAGAGGCTTCACAGCATGATCGAGTAGTTGGTGCACATCTTCGGCCGTGACGGTGCCGATCACGACTTGTTGGGTGAGTCCGTCGACAACGGCGTGCAGGGTGCGGGCCTCCAGGCGAGAGTTGAGCCCTGCACGGATCTCGCCGGTGCGGCGGCCGTGGTCGATGATCCACACGAGCAGGTCGAGGGCCTTGGCATGGTGCTCGCGCAGCACGGCGGCGAACTCCTGGCGCACGCCCGCGTGGGCCAGGAACGCGAGCCAGACCCTGGCCTGGGCGCCCTGATCGGTCCCGGCCAGCGCCATCTCCTGGAGCGTGACGGTGAGCAGGACCCTGGCCGAGGAGGAGCCCGCGATGCGCTCGGTGCCGCGCTGTTCCACCTCGGCGATGAGGTGGTCCAGCGCGAACCGCAGCATGCCGCCGTCCTTGGGGAAGGCGCGCTGCACGGCACCCATCGACACCTCGGCGCGCGCGGCGACCTCGCGCAGGGTCGCCGCCTCCACCCCGCGCTCGGCGATCAGCGCGCACACCGCCTCGGCGATCTGGCTGCGCCGAGCCTCGTGGTCGATCTGCCTCGGCATGGGTGGCCTCCACAACTGTAGTGATGCATCTGCATCGGAACCCATGCTAGCGTACTGATGCAAGTGCATCACTACGTGGGGAGGCTGTTGTGACGAGCAAGAACGTCCGGTCGGCGTTGTGGATCGTGGGGTTGCTCTGCCTGGTGCAGGGTTTCGGCTCCGCGCTGACCGAGGTGCTGTGGCACACCTCGTTCGGCGTCTCGGGCATCCTGATCGGCTTGTTCGGTGCGCCGACCTGGATCTCCTGGGTGATCGGCGTGCTCGGTGCCATGCTGCTGGCCTGGGCCGCGTTCGGCGCCGCGGCAAGCCGTCGCGCGTGATGGCTGAGGCGCGTCTCGTGGCCTGTCGCAGCTCTGGCGAGGTCAGCTGTGCAGCGCTGCCAGGACCTGGTCGGCTGACCTCAGGCGGCCTGCTCGGTGGTACACACCTCGTCCAGCAGTTCGACGAGCTTGCTGGGCTGGTCGCTCTGGACCCTCGGTGGGCGGGAGGCCGTCCCAGCCTGATCAGCCATGACGACATCGAGTTCATTGTGGCGACGGCCAAGGCCCGCCCGACACGGCTGGGCCTGCCCTTCACCCACTGGAGCCTGCGCAAGCTCGCCGCCCACCTGGGAAACACTCCCGGACGGCGAATGAGCATCGGCCGGGAACGACTCCGGCAGATCCAGAGCGAGCGGGGCATCTCCTTCCAGCGAACCCGCACCTGGAAGGAATCCAACGACCCGGACTTCGACGCCAAGCTCGACCGCATCGACGAGGTCTTGACCCGCTCCCACAGCGGTGTTTTGCCTTCGACCAGCTCGGACCACTGCCCATCCGCCCGCACCACGGCCTCGGCTGGGCACCGAGTGGCCACCCGGATCGACTACCGACGACCTACCGGCGCACCCACGGCATCCGCTACTTCCACGGCTGCTACTCCATCGTGGACGATCGGTTGTGGGGCGTGACCCGGCGCCGCAAAGGCGCCAATCACAGCCCGGCCGCTCTGAAGTCGTTCAGGGCGGCCAGACCGGACGGCGCACCCGTCCACGTGATCATGGACAACCTGTCGGCGAACAAGACCCCGACGATCAGGGTCTGGGCCGCACGCCACAAGGTCGAACTCTGTCTGACCCCGACCTACGCCTCCTGGGCCAACCCGGTCGAGGCCCAGTTCGGCCCACTGCGCACCTGCACCATCGGCAACTCCACTCACCCGAACCACACCGTGCTGGCCCGTGAACTCCAGGCGTACCTGCGATGGCGCAACGCCAACGCCCGCCATCCCGATGTCCTGGCCGCCTCACGCCGCGAACGAGCACGAGTCCGTAGCCAACGCCAGCAACGCTGAGGCCGTCCCCGAGCGGCTTGACCAACCCGACAAACCTAAATGACCACCGCACTAGTGCACGCAGGTGCTCCGTGTGAGTGGCGCCAACCGATGGCCCTGGTACTCCGGCTGCGGCTGCAACACACCTGCGTTCGTGACGGACAACGAGCAGCAGGCCGTGGATCAGGTGGCAGGCTCGATCGAGGCGCCGATGCTAGACGCGAAGGCGAGTCCGCGCGCTCCGGGACGTCGACGATAAGGCGGTCGCTTCAGCCATCAAGCTCCGACAAAATTCGATGCCTCCTGCCCTGCAAGGCTTCGACGACGCGTTCTGACGGTCCCAGCTCCTGAGGTCGGCAAGCCAGGGCGCGGCCGAATTTTGTCAGTGACGGATTTTCGCCACCTGAGTGGGACGCGTTGCTGATAGCATTACAAACCGCCCATCGCGAACATGCATGCTACTCACCAAGGTGACCGGCATGGATTCGATGCCACGCGGCCAATCACGATCGTTCCTGCACCTTGCCGCCCCCTGTTTTATTGATGCGGCCTTGCGGGAACGCTGAGCGTGAATGGTGGTCGGTGTGCGCGCTTCGCGCCCTCATGTCGCACCCGACGGGCGTTTCACTTAACAGTTTTAGGAGTTTTAGGATGAACGTCCCGGAAATGCGTTGGATACTCGCTTTTGATGCGTCGTGCGAGAAATGCCTCAAGATCTCTAGCGCGGTCGCACAAGCGTGCGACGGAAAACTTGAGTTACTTCCACTAGCTCATCCGGATGTGGGTCGGTGGCGGGAACAAAGTCTAGGTTCTCAAGTGCCATGGACGCCAACACTAATAAAGGTCCAAGCTGACAAGATTCGTTCCTGGACTGGAACGGCGATGGGAATCCCCTTGGCCTGTCGGCTAGGCCCACGATCAACAATGCGCGTGTTGCGTTCCTTGGGGCAGTTGCGCCGCCAGGCGGGCGAGCACCCGTCCGAAGAAGGAGCTGGCGAGAGGACGGTGGGACGAAAGAAATTTCTTCAGCTCGGCACCGGTATCGCAGTAGTGGCAGGAATGATACTCGCAGGCAGAACTGCCGCCTTTGCGGAGCGGAAATGTGCCGCCATAGATTCCTGGATTGAAGCGAACAAAGAGCGCCTCCCGGAGCACTACGACGCTATCATTGCTTACCCTATGGAATATCGGATGGCCATCTTTTCGGCGCTGTCGACGGAATCTAAGAGCCGGTTCTGGTTGGAGCACCTGAACCGCTACCGTACGACACATCCCGGACTCACGGCAGAACAGGTGAAGGTTCTCGACAGCGCCACCGCGATTGCGGGCACGCAGTCCACATTTGAACGAACCCTCGACCCTGATATGTCACGACGCCTCGGCGACCTCAAAGAAGCCGCAGTGGAGGCATTTGGATACAACGAGGCCCGCGCGCTGATTGCAACACTTGGACCTCCCGACGAGTCGGCCGCCTCGCGCGCTTCGCTTCTGGATAAGCCGTCGTGTCAGTGCTCCGATCGGGACAACTGGTGCAGTAACAATCAGTACTGTGGAAAAACCAACAACTGTCAACGCCATAAGGGGTGTGGCTCGTTGGGCTTGTATGTGTGTAACGGCCTCTGCAAGAATCCATAGGAACGTTAATATTACGTGCGCGCGACGGCCTCAATTCTAATTGGCGCGCCTTATGAACTTGGCGGGACGAGGGGCCTGTCGATGCCGAAGGTGACGCTTTGTGATGGAATCTGGGTGTGCAACCCATCGCGCAGGGCTCGCGCAGCTCTTCGTGATCATGACTGTTGTCTAGACAGTCGATCATGAAGAGCTGCGATTTTATTACATCACGATACAACGTTGTCACTGGGGGAGGGAACGGTATATTTACTGGCCGGGGTCGAGGTAGATCTGGATGGCTGCCGAGTGGTGTATTTCCCCACGGCGGGCCGGACGCCGCCCACATGTTTCTCCTGTTGAGTGCATTCGGCCTCGATGAAGGGATGGGTACGAACCAGGCCACGCAATATACGGCCAGCGGTCACACCCACCTCAGCTGACAGGCTCGGTTACTTGGTCTGCGCTGAACAAGCGCATTCTCGTGAGTGTGCTCCTATTGTAGCCACCGAGTGTAGACCGTCAGGCTGGAGTTGCGGCGGCAGCGGAACCGCGAATCACCTCGAGCGTCGCCTGCGTAGGTGGGCGACCGTGAGGTACGTCAGCGCGGCGACGATCAGGTATGCGGGGATGAGGAGGACGGCGTCGGGTGTGGTGAATTCGGCGGACCAGCCGGCCCCACGCTGCTGCCCGAAGAGAGTGACACGGTTGATGGTCAGGAATGTGAGGTGCGTGCCGACGCAGGTCCACAGCGATGCCGACGATGTGGCCGTGCGCGCCGCGACCAACGTCAACCCGAACACGGTGAGCAGCACCAGGTAGGAGAACGGGTCCTCGCCTGCCGGGGCGATGCCGATCGGAGACGGGCCGCCACCGAGGACCGCGGTGACCGCCGCGGACACCACGCTGGCGGCGCCGGGGATGGCGAGGAACAGTGCGGTCGTCAGCAGCGTGGCGAGGACGGCCCGATGTCGTTCGCGCAGTGAGGTCCAGGCGTAGCCGCGCAGGGTCACTTCCTCCGGCAGCGCTTCGAGCAGCAGCGCGATGACACCGTTGGTGAGCACGAACGCCAACAGGGCGGTGAGGTCGAGCGGACCCCAGCGCACCCAGCCAATGGTTGTGCCGGCCCCGAGCACGGCAGCAGCGCTGCCCCCGGTGACCACGACGCCGAGCAGCAAGGCTGCCATGCTCTCGCGCGGACCCGTGAGACCAATTCCGGTCAGGGACCTGTGATCCCATCGCACGCGCAGGACGAGCACGAGGGGAACGGCGATGGAGCTGCACAGCAGCGCGGGCAGCAGCCGCGCGCCGAATCCAGTGATACCCAACGCGTCGGTGACGGCAGTGCCTATCCCGGTGCCTGCGCCGAGCGCGAGGGCCACCACGCCCGCGCCGACCACCGCGCGGCCCAGTCCGGCTGCGCGGCCCCCGCCACTGACCTCCTGCGCCACGCGCTTAAGTCCTCCTCATCACCGGAATCGAGGTGACCCTCTTGTCCAGAGTGGTGGTGGCCGGGGCAGCTCGCACCGCTCCCACACCAACTCGTCCAACGCCACTCGGGTCGCTACCGCCGGCACTGTCATCTGATCATGTGAACGAGGCGTGGAAGTCGCCGTTGCGTAACGCATCTTCGTCAGTGCCGCCGCGATTCCTCGGCCGATCCATGCGTCTCGGTTCAATGCCGCTATGCACGGAGAAGTCCACGCAGTGTCCACCCTGAACCACCCAATGTAGACAAGCACAAGGCTGGCCAACGGCCAAAGTGCGCCATGAACCATGGTGCGTCACGTAGTCGAGTGGCGGTGACGACCTTTGCCGGGCGTGAGCTGTGGCGCAAGACCGCCACTGGCACGTAGCCGTCCCGTAACTGCGGTCTCAACGGGTCACCCCAACACCGCGTTTCTCCAGGTAGAGAGGACGTGGTGGATCATGGTGAGGAGTGCGTTGTTGCCGGCGGAGATCGATGAGGTCTGGCGGCGATGGTGGTCAGGGCAGGCAGTTGAGGCTCTGACACGGGCGATGCGGCTGCATCCCTCAACAGTTCGTGGGAGTTACAGTTGTCGCTGGCTGAACGGGAAGAGATCTCTGGCCTGGTCGCCCGGTCATACCGGCGATGGCGAGACGCGAGCGGCGTTGTCCTTCAGGTGCGAGACTTGCCTGCGCGTGTTCCTGTCCTAGGGAGGCCCACCCGTTGGACCACATGTTCCTACGTGATGGTGCGATGACGGCTGCCATTCTTGGCTTCTTCGCCTCCGCATGGTTCGGGTGGGCTCAGGAGCGGCCACCGGCGGCGTGGAAGGCGGCGCTGATCACCGGCTCAGTTCTCAGTGTGATCACCGCGATCTCGGGTGGCATCCTCGCCTGGCAGAACTGGCACAGTGGGTCGGTCCTCGCCAACGACGGCGCGATTCGGGCCTACCTGATCATCTTGGGCATCGAGTTCGGGGTGGCGGCTCTTGGGGCGGTCTTGCTGGTGATCCGCCGCAAACCCGAGTACCTGGCGCCGTGGATCTGTCTCGTGGTCGGGATACATTTCTATCCGATGGCTTCGGTACTCCAGTACGTCAGCCTGTACGTACTCGCCACGGTCCTGACGGTTGGGGCACTCCTCGCGGTTCCCCTCGCCCGACGCTGGAACCTCACGATCAGCGCGGTTACCGGAGTGGGGGCTGGCTCGTCACTGCTTCTGTTCGCTGTCTGGTCGATGATCACCCTGGCGTTCTGACCAGGACCCGTATTTCTGGTGTTTGGGGCCCAGCCTGGGGAGACGACGCTCGGACGGCACGCCAAACACGCTGGCATAGCACACGTCCACGCCACGAACAGCACTCTTCCGCCGCGTGCAGGGTGGTCTCCAGCCGCGTCAACAACATCCGCAACGACGCACCCGACCTCATCAAGCCGCTCGACCACAAGTAGTCCAGTTCGATCATTTGTCTCGTCCTGGCCGCTCATGGGCAGGGCAACCGCGCAGGCTGTAGCACCCGTGAGCCGTCACGCGAGGTATTCGGCATGAGCGACTCGACCGCACAGCCCTCGCCGACCGTGCCGGAGCAGGCGAAACTGCCTCCGCTACCAACGAGACTGGTACCCACGGTGGTGGCTGCGGTGGTAGCGATCTCCGGCGCCCTATTACTCGGTTGTTCTGGTGGCTAGTGCTCCGTTCCTCAAAGGAGATAGCCAAACCGGCGTCTCAGCTTCCCGGGTGGAGGAGGCGGACGCCCCCAAACCCACGGCTTGGCACGGGAATTGAGCTGCGCGGTTGCCACTCGGGTGGCGTGGTCGATGTCATCGGGGCCGGCGAAGGACTGGCCAGCCAGGGCGGCACGGCGGAACAGCCGCCACCAGCTCTCTTGGAGGTTGAGGCAGCAGGCGGCCACAGGGATGAACGCGTGCCGGATCCGGGGATGATCAACCAGCCACTCGCGAGTGGACTTGCCGTTGTGGCTGGACAGGTTGTCGGTGACGATCACGATCTCGCCCTCAGGGTTGTCATCCTCGACCAGCTGAAGAAACCGTTGGTAACACACACTGTTACGCGAGGACGCGGTACAGGTGATCTCCTGTCCATCCCGGACACGTAGCCCGCCGTACACCCAGGTCTTCTCCGGGCCGCGAGAGTAGTCCACGTCAGACTTGACCCCATGCCCATCCGGTGACCAGCCTGGCGCGGACGGGAACGCGCGAGGGATCACCGGGCCGAGTTCGTCGGCGCAGACGACAGTCGTATCGTCCGGCGGATCAGTGTAGAGCTCGAGGATCCGTGTCCTTGTGGGACAAAGTCAGGGTCTCTACTGGTGACCCAGGACCTCGTACGCCGCCAGCGCACCCCCTCGGCCAGCAGGATCCGCCGGACCTGGCTGCGGCCGAACTGGATCCCCAAGCCACGGGCGGTCTCGGCCAGGGAGTCCAGCGTACCCACCGGCGGGCCGTCCTCATCGGAGGCCGCCAGGCCCTCCTCCCACGTGCGGGGAAGCAACCGCCCAGGTGGGGTGAGCTTCACCAAGGCGATGATCCGGGACCGTTCATTCTCGGTGATCCGGCGTTTACGTCCACACCGGGGTCGATACTCCCAGCCCGCCCAGGGCCTGGGCGTTGAACCGGCGCAGCCGTCGGCACACCGACTCGGGGTGACACCCCAGCTGGGCGGCGATCGCCGGGCCACGGACCCCGTCCCAACTCAACACGATGATCCGGGCTCGCTGGATCCAATCCCCGGGTGCGTGCCGCGCCCGGGCAAGCTTGCGAACCACGCGTTCTTCCTCGACATCCCGCGCGGCGGACGCGCGAACAACAACTTCGGCATAGCCAGCGCCTCCTCACCATGCACGATGCCCCTAGCCGAAGATCACGACCAGGGGCCAATCGCGCGCACATTGAGGAACGGAGCACTGGAGGACCTTGCGCGGCCCAGGTCGGTCAGCGCGCGTCCCGCCAGGCCTTGACGGTGTCCGCCACCCAGGCGCGGACCGAGTCCTCGTAGCGCTCAGCGGGGAATCCGCCGTCCCCGGCGACATCGGCGATCGTGGTGTCGAAGGCCGAGGGTGGGTCGACGTCGGGGAACGGCGGTGCCCCGGCGAAGTCCTCGGCCCGCGGGGGCCTTCCCCCGGAGCGGTGGGAGTTGAGCTTGCGGACACGCCGGGTCAGGGCGGCCACCCCGACCTGACCGTCGCGGAGGTAGGCGTGCAGCATCCCCCAGTGGACCGGCCGGGCCCCAGCGGGCTGACGCGCAGAGTGCTGGAGGAAGAAGCAGGCCATCGCGACGCCGTGCAGCGGTCCCCACGGCGCCTGCCGGGCATGGTCCAGTGCCAGCAACTGCTGGTACAGGGCATCGCAGGAGTTCGGCAGGGCGGGAGCTCCGCATTCCGGGCACGATGGCGTCACAGGGTCATTGCACCCGCCGGGCGCGGCACCGCGCAATCCCGGCGGTGCTGGGTTGACTTGAACGCGGTCAATTTCGCGGGGTGTGCGTCGGCCTATGCTCACCACTGTGGCTCTCAACACGTGGGAATGGGACCCGTCGCTGTTCTCCGGCAGTGCCGCTTACTACACGCGAGGACGCCTCGCCTACCCCAAGGCCCTCGCGGACGCCCTGGCCGCCGAGTTGCACCTCGACGGTTCTGGTCGCCTCCTCGACGTCGGGTGCGGCCCCGGTTCGCTGACCCTGCCGCTGGCCGCCCTGTTCGAGCAGGCGATCGGGCTCGACGCCGACCGGGACATGATCGACGAAGCCGGTCGGCTCGCCGCCCAGGCGGGGATATCGAACACCCGGTGGCTGTGCCTGCGCGGTGAGGACCTGCCCGCCGGGCTCGGCAGCTTCAGGCTGATCAGCTTCGCCCAGTCGTTCCACTGGATGGACCGGCCCCGGGTCGCCGCGGCGGTGCGCGGCATGCTGGACCCCGCAGGAGCGTGCGTGCACGTCCACGCCACCACGCATCAGGGAGCCGAGGGTGGGGATGCGCTGCCGCATCCTCGGCCGCCGCACTCGTCAATCGCGGAACTGGTGCGCAGCCACCTCGGCCCGGTGCGACGCGCGGGCCGAAGCCTGCTGCCGCAAGGCACGGTCGCGGGCGAGGCGGACATCTACCGGGCCGCCGGGTTCACCGGACCGCGGCGGATCGAGGTGCCGGGCCGCGTCGTCACTCGCGTGACCGATGACATCGTGGCCGCCGTCTTCTCCCTGTCCAGTTCGGCGCCACACCTGTTCGGCGAGCGCCGCGCCGAGTTCGAGGCCGAGCTTCGACGGCTCCTGCACAGCGCCAGCCCGAGCGGGGTCTTCAGCGAACGGACACGCGAGATCGCCATCGACATCTGGCGGCCGTGAGGACCCGGGACGGCGGCTGGTCGGCTATTAGTGGCTCGGCGCAGCCTCGGCCCGGACCGGATACCAGGTCAACGATGCGCGACGCGCCACTAGATCGTGATCCAGTACCGCCGGACGGCGCCGAGTTCGGTGTCCCGGACGCCTTCGAGGAGGCCGCCGTGGCGTTCGATCGTCTTCGCCGAGGCGGTGTTGCCGACCTCGCAGACGATCAGCACCCGGCCCAGGCCGAGCACCCGGGCCTCCTCGAGCATCTGGCCCAGCGCCCAGGTGGCCAGCCCGCGCCTGCGCGAGGACGGCCGGATTCCGTAGCCGATGTGGCCGGCCCGCAGCACGAAGTCGTTGATCCCGTGCCGCAGCGCGATCCCGCCGAGCACCTGCTCGTCCTCGACGATCCACCGGTACGTACAACGCAGCTGCTTGGTTGGATCCGACTCCTCAGCCAGCCGCGCCACCCAGGCCTCGAACCCTGCTGGCGAGTCGACATCATCAGACGGCAGCAGCCCGAAACCATCCTCGTGGACGCCGGGACCCCACTCCTCGTGCGCCTGGAGCCAGGCGGTGTGCAGGCGGGTGGTGGGCGCGATCAGTTCGGGCACACGGCGACGATACCGATCCGAGTGTCGCGCTTCGAGTAGAACGAGGCACGTACTTGCCTTGTGGGTCAACAAGCTCGCTCGTACTCGACCTGGTCGAGGGGGTTGCCGTCGCCGAAGTCGTGGGTGCGCACGGCACCGGTCTCGGTGAAGCCGCACTTGGTGTAGAAGCGGCGAGAGCGCGGGGTGCCGCGCAGCGTCCACAGGTGTACCCGGGCGAATCCGTCCTCGCGCAGGCAGCGCAGCGTCCCGGTCATCAACGCGGTGGCGGCACCGCTGCCCCAGCCGTCGGGGTGGCCGTAGAAGCTGTAGATCTCCGCCAGACCTGGCCGGGTCGAGGACGGGAGGACCAAGGACAGCGCCAGGGGACGGCTGTCGAGCACGGCGAGCAGGATCGTCCCTGTGCCTTCCTCGATCCGCCGGTGCCATCGCGTGCGCCGATCCCGCACGGCCCGCGCGGCGAACCCCGGCTCGAAGAAGGGGGCGTAGGCCGCTTCCCAGGCCGCGGCGTGGATCTCACCGAGCGCGTCCCCGTCGTCTGGGCCCGCGCGACGAACCTCGATCATTCGAGCACCCTAATCCCGCAGCGCGGCAGCTGGTGTCACAACTGGTGTTCCCGATCCGTCAGGGCTGTGACGAGAGGAGAACACCACCATGCAGTCCCGGACCAAGAACCCCGCCCTCGTACTGCCCGAGGCGATGACCGGCATCCAGCACCTGATCAAGGCGATCAACCAGAGCGGCTTGCCCGAGGGCACGCGTGAACTGGTCGGCCTGCGGGCCAGCCAGATCAACGGGTGCAGCGCCTGCGTGTACGGGCACACCAAGCTGGCGAGGAAGTCGGGGGAGAGCGATGACCGGCTGGACAACGTGGCCGCCTGGCGGGAGGCCCCGTTCTACACCGAGGCGGAGCGGGCCGCGCTGGCGCTGACCGAGGCCGCGACGAGGCTGGCCGACCGCACCGGGGACGGCGTGCCTGACGAGGTGTGGCACGCCGCCGCCGAGCACTTCGACGAGCAGCAACTGGCCGGGGTGATCCTGACCATCGCCACGACCAACTTCTTCAACCGCATCAACGTCACCATCCAGGAGCCCGCGGGCACCACCTGGGGCTGATCCCGGCGGCGCCGCCGGTCACTCGCCGGTGGCGCCGTCCAGCAGTTCCCGCAACAGGTCCAGGTGCCCGGCGTGCCGAGCCGTCTCCTTGATCACGTGCAGGTAGACCCACCGCACCGTGTACTGCTTGCCGTTGAAAGAAATCTCCGCGCCCGGGTCGAGCCCGGCGGTGATGCCCCGGTTGATCTCGCACTGCTTCTGGTACTCGGCGATCAGCTGGGACACCGGCTTGTCCAGGGACATCCGGAACTCGGCGTCGTCATCCACCTCGTAGTACTGCTTCCACGCGTCCGGCATGCCGCCGAGCACGACGCCGAACCAGTAGTTCTCCACCTGGTGCAGGTGCCCGAGCAGACCGGACACCGTGGTCAGCTCCGAGGGCAGCAGCACCCGGCGGGCCTGCTCCTCGCTCAGGCCGGTGGCCTTGCGCACCACCGAGGCCCGCAGCAGCTCCAGTGTGCCGTCGAGCTGTGAGCGTTCGTCGCCGACCAGGGGTGCGCGGTTCATGCGGCGCAGTCTTGCCCAGCCTGGCCCCGCACTCAACCCGAATAACTCAGCTACCCAGCGGGTTCGGGGTCAGGTTGTGCAGCGCCTCGTCCAGCGAGGGGAACAGGTTCAGCAACTGGTCCACACCGGTCAGTTGTAGCGGCTTGGCCACCAGGGGGCCGCACACCACGCGCAGTTGCAGCCCACGGTCGGTGGCCGCGCGGTGCAGGCGGATCAGCACGCTGAGCGCGGCGGAGCCGAAGAACACGACCTCACTGAGGTCCACCACCATGGCGTGCATGCCGTCGAGGACCACTCTGTCCAGCGCGTCGGCGAAGGCGGAGGTGGTGGCCATGTCCAGCTCACCGGACGCGCTGACCACCACCGCGTTGTCGAGGTGCTGCGTGCGCACGCTGACCAGTGCCGACGGGGTCTCGTTCACCAGCGGCTCCCTCGGTTGGCGTTGCTGACAAACGGGGATACCCGGGGCGGTCGCGCGGCAAACGGCACGAGGGGGTGTGGCCCAGGTCACTATTTAGCATAGCGAAGTTTTTGGGCTACATTCGGTGTCGGGGTGGCTACGCACTGTCGAAGGAGATGCGGGTGGCGAACCAGGCGGACTGGGACATCGTCAGCGGTGTCGGCATCACGGCGCTCGCGGTGTCCGCGGCGCGATCCATCGAGGCCTACCGGCCGGACCCGCTGGTCAGCGACCCGTACGCGGAGTCGTTCGTGCGCGCGGCGCGTCCCGAGCCGCCCATGCCCACCAGGCCGGGCGAGGCCGCGCCGGGCGCCGCCTGGGAGGCCATGGGGACCTACCTGGGTGTGCGGTCACGCTTCTTCGACACGTACTTCACCGAGTCGGGACTGACCCAGGTGGTGCTGCTCGCGGCCGGTCTGGACACCCGTGCGCACCGGCTCGACTGGCCCACCGGCACCGTGGTGTACGAGCTGGACGTGCGCAAGGTGCTGGAGTTCAAGTCGCAGGTGCTCGCCGAGGGCAGCGCCAGGGCGCGGTGCCAGCTGCGGCCGGTGCACATCGACCTGCGCGAGGACTGGCCCAGGGCGCTGCTGTCCGCCGGGTACGACCGGGACCGGCCCACCGCGTGGCTCGCCGAGGGCCTGCTGCCGTTCCTGCCCGACGACGCCACGGCCCGGCTGTTCGCGAACATGCACGCGCTGTCCGCGCCCGGCAGTGCCATCGCGGCGGAGAACATCGAGGGGGACGTCACCGCGCTCGCCGAACAGCCGCCGATGAGCTACATGGTGGAGCAGTTCGGGTTCGACATCACGGAAATGTGGCCCGCTGACAAGCAGTACGAGCCGACGGGCTGGCTCGCCGACAACGGGTGGACCGTGCGGGTGCACGAGGCCGACTCGCTGGGCGAGGCCTACGGGCGGCCGTTCGGTCCCGAGCTCAAGGCCATGCACGCCAGCAGGCTGTTCACGGCACGACTGGGCTCGTGACACGTAGGCTGCACGCGTGCGTATGCGGCCGACCCTGACCTGGACGCCCGCGGGGGAGCCGCTCCCGCGGACCACCAGCCTCGACGAGGTGACCGAGGTGGTCGCCGCGGGTGGCGTGCTGGTGCTCAGTGGCGCCGGTCTGTCCACGGAGTCGGGCATCCCCGACTACCGCGGCAGCACGGGCAGTCTGCGCAGGCACACCCCGATGACCTACCAGGAGTTCGCCACCAGCGAGGACGGGCGACGCCGCTACTGGGCGCGCAGCCACCTGGGCTGGCGCACCATCGCCCGCGCCCAGCCCAACAGTGGGCACCGGGCCGTTGCCCAGATGCGGGCCCGCGGCTACCTCGACGGGGTCCTCACACAGAACGTGGATGGTCTGCACCAGGCCGCGGGCACACCCGGTGTGGTGGAGCTGCACGGCAGCCTGGACCGGGTCGTCTGCCTGGGCTGCCGTCGCACCAGTTCCCGTGAGGAACTGGACCAGCGTCTGCGCGCCGCCAACCCCGCTTTCTCCGCCGAGGCGACCCAGGTCAACCCCGACGGCGACGTGGAACTGCCCGCCGAGGCCGTGCACGGCTTCACCCTCGTGGACTGCGCCGACTGTGCCGGTGGCGTGCTCAAGCCGGACGTCGTGTTCTTCGGCGAGAACGTGCCCGCCGACCGCGTGCGGCAGTGCTACCAGCTCGTGGACCGGGCCAGCGCCCTGCTCGTACTCGGCTCCTCGCTGACGGTCATGTCCGGCCTGCGTTTCGTCCGCTACGCCGCCAAGGCGGGCAAGCCCGTGCTGATCGTCAACCAGGGCGTGACGCGGGGAGATCCGCACGCGGCGGTCCGGGTCGACCTGCCGCTGGGGCAGGCGCTGACGGAGTTGGCCGGGCGGCTGGAGTGACCGGCCGATACCTCAGCCGCTGGCTAGCGCAGACCTGCGGTAGGGGGCCAGGAATTCGCCCAGCGCCGCGAGCATGTCCTGCGGGGCTTCCTCGGCTGGGAAATGGCCGCAGTCGGGGAGTACGACGCTGGTGACGTCCACGGCGGCCGGTGCCATGGTCGCGCCGACCAGTTCGCCGACGGAGCGGGCTCCGGCAATGGTCAGTACGGGCATGGTCAGTTTTCGTTGCCTGCGTAGGGTGTTCTGCTCGATGGTCGTGTCGATCGCGCGGTAGAACTCGAAACTGGCACGGAGCGCCTCGCGGTCGGATGCCAGGGTCTCGATGTAGAGCTCGACCGCGTGCTCCGGCAGCGGTTGCGCCGCCTTGGTCGTGAACTGGTGCCCGAAGAACAGTCGTTCCCTGCCTTGAACGAGCTGCTCGTTGAGCGAGTCGAGTCGATTGAACCCGAAGTGCCACAACCGTTCGATGGCCTCCTGTGGGGCGAACAGCGGTGGGGAGGGCGCCAGGCCTGGGATCACGGCCTCGGCCACCGCCAGCCGCTCCAGCCGTTCCGGGTGGTCCGCGGCCAGTGCGTATCCGGTCCACATGCCGACGTCGTGCCCGACCATCGCGAAGCGGTGGTGGCCCAGTGCGCTCATCAATCCCACCATGTCGGCGGCCAGGGTCCCGGTGTCGTAGCCCTGGTCCGGCTTGCCGGACAGTCCCACGCCCCGGGGGTCGGCGGCGACCACCGAGAAATCCCTTGCCAGTGCGGGCATGAGCTCCCGCCACGCGTACCAGGTCTGCGGCCAGCCCGCGAGCAGCAACAACGGCGGTCCGTCGCCACCGGTCACGGCGTGCAGGCGCAGGTCGCCGACCTGGACCCAGGCGCTGCGGAACGTGTCGGCGAAGCCGTCGGGCAATCCCGGGGCTCCGCGCACCGAGCCGCGACCTGTCGGGTTGTTCTCTTGTTCTGTCACAGCGCCCACCATAGGCCATCTTGGAACGATCGGTCCATGATTCTTGTACTGTTCATTCCAGGAAGTAGGTAGACTCACACCGTCAGTACGGACAGGAGGCGGGGCATGACGGGCCGCAAGCAGTTCGACGTGGACGAGGCCCTGGACAAGGCCATGGCGGTGTTCTGGCAGCGTGGGTACGCCGACGCCTCGCTCGATCTGCTCAGTGCGGCCACCGGCCTGGGCCGCGGCTCCCTCTACGGCACGTTCACCGGCAAGGACGAGCTGTTCCGCCGGGCGTTGGACCGGTACTGCGCGACGTACGGCGCCCGCTACGAGGACGCGCTCACCGCACACCCGGGCGATCCGGTCCGCGCCGTCGAAGCGTTCTTCGAGGTAGTCCTGGCCAGGATCGGTGACCCCGCCGTGCCCAAGGGCTGCCTGGTCGCCCAGTCGGCGGCCCAGTCAGAGGTGCTGACCGCCGACAGTGCGACCCACGTCCGCCACCTGCTCGACCGCCAACGTGCACGGATCAGGGCCGCACTGGATGATTCGCACGCCGATCCCGGGACGCTCGACGATCTCGCCACCTACGTCCTCGCGGTCAACCAATCGCTCGCGGTCCTCAGCCGCGCCGGGATCCCGGACGGTGAGCTGCGGGCCGTGGTGCGCCTGACCTGTGAGACCGTGGCGAACCAGCTGACCGCCGTCGGCTGACGCGGCCGGGCTTGGCACGGCTCAGCCCGTGAACCCGTTCTCCGCGAGGATCTTGTTGACGCGGGTGCGATGCGCCTGCTCCCAGTCGTCCAGGGACTCGTCGGACTCCTTGGCCAACTTCGCCTGAGCGCCGCGCAGCACCTCGTCCTGCCGGGCCCGGGGCACGACCACGATGCCCTCCTCGTCGGCGACCACGATGTCGCCGGGGTGCACGGTGACCCCACCGCACCGGATCTGGGTGTTGAGCGGTTCGACGGCGGACTTGGCCCCGGGGATGGGGATGACGCCCCTGGCGAAGACGGGGAAGTCCATCGCGCGGGCCTCGGCGAGGTCGCGGATCAGCCCGTCGAGCACGAACCCGGCGATCCCGCGACGCTGGGCGACGGCACACACGTTGCCACCGGCCAGGGCGTAGTCGAGGTCACCGGACTCGACCACGATGACCGAGCCGGGCTCAGCCCGGTAGATGGCGGCGTGCAGCATGAGGTTGTCGCCGGGTGGGCAGCGAACGGTGAACGCGGGACCGGCGACCCGGCGCGCGGGTGTCCACAGTGGACGGATGCCGATGTCCATGACCTGCTCGCGGCCCAGGAGGTCGGCCAGGGTGGTCGGCGGGATGTGCCCGAATTCGGTGCCTTCGTTCACGTTCGTCCTCTGTGCGTCGGTGTGGAACCGGCGCCACGACGTGATCCCCCCGGTTCCGGCTCACGGTAGCACCTGAGCAGCAGTGCGGCGCCTGAACCAGGCAGTATGGCCCTGTGCGGAAGGCATGGCGGTGCGCGGTGCTCGCGCTGGGTGGCGACGGACAGGTGGCGGACGAGGCGGCGGCCGAACTCGTGCGGCGGTACGCGCAACCGCACCGGCGGCACCACAACCTGGTGCACGTCGAGGCGGTCGTCCGGGACGCGACGGGGCTGGCGCACCGACTGGGGCTGGCCGAGGTGGAGCGGGCGCTGCTCGTGGTGGCGGCCTGCGCGCACGACGTGGTCTACGACGGACGTCCGGGTGAGGACGAGCAGCGCAGCGCCGACTGGGTCGAGCACTGGCTCACCCGGGCCGGGGTCGCCGCGGTCCACGCCGCCCGCGCGGCCGAGTTGGTGCTGGCGACCGCGGCGCACACGGCGCCGGCCGGGGACCTGACCGCGCTCGCGTTGCTGGACGCCGACCTGGCGATCCTCGCGGCGGAGGAGGCCGGTTACGACGAGTACCGTGCCGCGGTGCGCCAGGAGTACTCCGCGTACGACGAGGCCGCCTGGCGGGCGGGCCGCACGAAGGTCCTGACCGAGCTCGTGTCGCGGGAACCGTTGTACGCCACCGAAGCGGGCCGTCAACTCTGGGAGGCGGCGGCGAAATCCAACCTGGCGAGGGAACTGCGCTCGCTCGCGGCTCAGGACCGGTAGCGGGCCACGGGTTCCGTACCGCGACCACCAGCACGAACTCAACCTGGTCGACGCCAGCTACGCCTCAGTGGGGCCGTCCACCGGCGCGTCCGGCACGGTGCTGTACTGGCACGTGGACGACTTGGAGGCCGCCGTGCGGCGCCTCCTGAACGCCCCGTGGCCTACGGTGGCAGTGTCATGCGCCACCGGGAGCGCGCTGGAGGGCTGCGATGCACGAGTCGCTCAGATCGGTGGCCGACAGCGCGCTGTTCGAGGCCACTGCGGCCCCGTACCTGGTGCTGGACACCGGACTGCGGATCCGCGCGGTGAACTCCGCCTACCTGCGGGCCACCCGGCGCACCCGCGAGGAACTGCTGGACCTGCTCCTGTTCGAGGTGTTCCCGGCCGACCCGTGCGCCGAGGGGGTGCGCAACCTCCGTGCCTCGCTGGAGCGCGTGCTGCGGTACGGCAGGCCGGACGCGATGGGCGTGCAGCCCTACGACATCCCGCCGCCCGGCGGCACGGGCGAGTTCGTGTGCAGGACCTGGAGCCTGGTGAACTCCCCGCTGCTGGACGAGGCGGGCCGGGTGGTCGGCGTGCTGCACCACGCCGAGGACGTCACCGCCCTGGCCGAGTCCGCACGGCGCAACGAGATCATCGCGACCTGCTACCGCGGCGCCTACCAGGCGCTGGCCGCCGACGACCCGCTCGCGGGCTGGTTCGGCCTGGCCGAGGCGGTGTGCTCCGCGGCCGTGCAGCGCCTGAACTCCGTGGACGCCGCCGCGCTGTCGCTGCGCACCCCCGACGGGGTCGAGGAACTGCTCGCCGCCACCGACGAGTGGGCGCGGCGGCTGGAGGAACTGCACTACGCACTCGGTGAGGGGCCCGGGGTCAGTGCCTTCCTCGACGGCCGCCCGGCGCTCGCCCCGGACCTGTCCGACGCCCCGCGCTGGCCGGTCTTCGCCGACGCGGCCCTGGCGATGGGCGCGGTCGCGGTCTTCGCCTTCCCGTTGCAGGCCAACGGTGCGCCACTGGGTACGGTGCGGCTGTACTCGCGCGGACCGGGGCTGCTGGACGGCCAGCAGTCCGCCGACGCCGCGGTGCTGGCGCAGGTCGCCACCGCCTCGCTGCTGGACGAGGGCGCGGCGCACCGGCTCAGCGAGCGGCCCGGCCACTACCAGGACGTCAACCTGGCCGCGGGCATGCTCGCCGCGCAGGGCGGGGTGGGCGTGGCCGAGGCGCTGAGCCGGTTGCGGGCGCACGCCTTCGGCCAGGACCGCAGGCTGCTGGCGGTGGCCGCCGAGGTGGTGGCCGGGCGGCTGCGCTTCGCCGACCTCTCTGATTGATCATGCGCGCAGGTGCTCTAAGCTGGTCCGGCCCTTGCGCGTGAACCGCGCGGGGGCACGGAGTACCGCCGAAAGGCGCGCACTGTCGTCCGGTCCAGCAGAGTGGCCGGAAGGAACGGCATCCCGCCCTGTCGCGACACCGCGGCAGGGTGTTCGGTGTCGGCTCCTTCCTGTGCCGCTCTGGACGCGATCTCCTCACTCGATCACCCGATCAGGAGAGGCGACATGGACCGCACCGAGCCCGCCGACGCGCCCGCACCGGAGGCGCCTGCCTCGTGGCCGGTCGTACTGGACGAGGTAACCGGCGCACTGGAGGCACTCTCGGCCGCGCTGGACACCACCGAGGACTTCCAGGTGCTGCTGCACCAGGCCTGTGAGCAGGTCACCCACGCCGTGCCGGGGGTGCACGCGGCATCACTGACCCTGGTGCGCCAGACCGGCGCGCACACCGCCGCGATCACCGACGAGCGGGTGGCCGAGCTGGACCGCCAGCAGTACAGCACCGGGCAGGGACCCTGCGTGGAATCCGCCCGCACCGGCAAGCTGGTGCGGGCCGCCATCAGCGAGTCGGGTGAGCGCTGGCCCGGCTTCGCCCGCGCCGCACGTGAAGCGGGCATCAGCAGCGTGCTGGCCGCCCCGCTGGTGGTCGACCACGCCTACTCCGGGGCGCTCAACTGCTACAGCAGGCACGCCGGGGGATTCGCCGACCTGGACGCGCGGCTGCTGGAGCTTTACACCACCGCGGTGGAGGCCACGTTGCGCAGCGCCAGACGCTACCAACAGGCACAGGCGAGCAGCGCGCAACTGCGCAGGGCGCTGACCACGCGGGCGGTGATCGACCAGGCCAAGGGCATTCTGATGGCCAACCACCGGGTCACCGCCGAGCAGGCGTTCACCCTGCTGGTGGAGCAGTCCCAGCGGGACAACATCAAGGTGCGGGACCTGGCCGACCGGTTGGTGGCCAGGACCACCGGGGCGCGCTGAGCCCTCGGTGGTCAGGAGGTCAGGTGCCGGAGGCGGCCGGGTTCCGGTCCGACCCGGCCGTGCTGGGCGACTCGCCCACCCGTACCGGAGGGTGAACGAGCGCGTCGGAGTGCCCTGGGCCCTCGCGGCCCACGGACGCGACCCCGCTGCCCGACAGGCGTCGGACTGCTGGCCCCAGGTCCAGGACGATCCTCGGACTGTCCGGTGTGGACCGTGGCCGGGTGGCCGCCCAGGCGATGAAACCCAGCCCCACCAACACGAAGCTGTCCCCGAGCAGGTGCTGCCACCAGCTCCAGGCGAACTCCCTGCCGTAGAAGGTGGGCAGCATCCACTGTGGACCGATCAGGAACACGGCGGTCACCAGGCCAAGGGCCCAGCGGTTGCCGCCGCGGTACCAGCCGATCATCAGCGCGGGCAGTACCCAGACCCAGTGGTGCGACCAGGACACCGGCGAGCACAGCAGCGCGACCGCGGCGGCCACGAGCAGAGCGGTGAGCCGGTCCACCTTGCGCATGGCGATCCACGCGGCCACCAGCACCGCGGCGATCAAGCCGATCCACAGCGAGGTCTCCACCAGATCGGGCAGTCCAAGGCGGTGCAGTGCCCCGCGCAGGGACTGGTTGGCGCTGTACTCGGGCCTGCCGATGCGCGTGGAGTCGAACAGGGTGGCGGTCCAGTAGCGCAGGCTGTCCTCGGGCGCGGCCAGCCAGCCGACCAGCGTGGCGACCAGGAACGAGCCGACCGAGGTCAGTGCCGCGCGCCAGTCCTTGCGCGCCAGGAAGTACAGGACGAACACGGCCGGGGTCAGCTTGATCGCGGCGGCGAGGCCGACCAGCAGCCCGCGCGGCCAGCGACGCACCGGCAGCAGGCAGTCCACCAGGACCAGGGCCATCAGCAGCAGGTTGACCTGGCCGAGCATGAGCGTCTCGCGCACCGGGCCGGTCAGCAGGCCGAGGGTGGCCGCGAGCAGCCCGCACGCGGCGGGACGGCCCAGTTCCCGCGCGATCAGCAGGGTGCTGCCGCTGAGCGCGAGCAGGCCCGCCAGGGTGATCACCACGATGCTGACCGGCCAGGAGGCCCAGGCCAGCGGGGCGAAGACCACGGCGGCCACCGGCGGGTAGGTGAAGGGCAGCGGGGAGTCGATGTCGGGCACGTGCGGACCGGGCACCGGGCTGGGGAAACCGGGGCCGTACAGCTCCACCCCGTGTATCCAGGACCAGCCGCCCGCCCGGTAGACCTGCAGGTCGATCAGCCCGCTGATGCCCAGGCCGACCACCACGGCGGTGACCACCGTGATCAGCACCCCCGCAAGCCACCAGATCCGCATTGCAGGAGGGTAGGTAGTCCTGGGGTGGTCGAACATCGTTTCCTGGTATCGGCGTGTCTCCTACTTTGGTCTGACCCGGGACAGCAGAAGGGCTACCGTCCGCGGTCACCGCCCTCTCCCTGGCCAACTCGGGGCCGGTGAGTGTCACCTCGCATTGCTGGTTGCTCTCGGCCTCGACGCAGAACTGCACCCGATCGTGTGACACTGAAACCTGGGCCCTCGGCGAGGACACGCATCAGTCCTGCCTCGGGTACTCGTCCTCGGGGTCGTCCAGCGGCGGCTCCTCGATGTCCGGCCCGCCAGGGCCCGACCCGTGCAGCGGTTCGGGCGCCCCGAAGTGCGGGTCACCGATCGGCCGCTCCTCGTCGGGCTGCGGTTCGGGCTCTATCGGTGGAATCGTCATGAGCTGCGGATACCCGCCGGTCCACGGGCTACACCTGCCCAGCGGCGGTCTCAGCCGATGCGCAGCGCCAGCAGGCAGGTGTCGTCGCGGGTGTTGAGGTCGGCGTGGTCGAGCAGGTCGTCGGCGTAGCGCTCGATGTCGCCTACGGTGCGCCCGGCGGTGGCGGCCAACTGGTCGATGGACTCGTCCAGGTCGGCGCCCGGTCGCTCGACCAGGCCGTCGGTGTACATGACCAGCACATCGCCCTCGCGCAGCGGAGTCGAGGTCTCCTCGTACACGGATTCGGTGAAGGCGCCGAGCATGGCGCCGCGGGGCAGCGGCAGCACGGTGCAGGCCCCGTCGCGTATCAGCAGTGGCGGCAGGTGCCCGGCGCGAGCCCACAGCAGTTCGCCGGTGTCGGGGTCGTAGCGCCCGCACACCACGGTGCCGTTCACCCGCTCGGACAGTTCCTGCGCGGCGATGTTCAGCCAGTGCAGCAGCCTGGCGGGCGACTCCCCGGTCACCGCGAGCCCGCGCAGGGCGTTGCGCATGGAGATCATGCCGGTGACCACGCCGATGCCGTGCCCGGCCATGTCCCCGACCACGAGCAGCACCCGGCCGTCGGGCAACCGCACCACGTCGTACCAGTCCCCGCCGACCAGGTGCTCGTGTCCGGCCGGCCGGTACCGCACGGCCACCTCCACGGAGTCCACCTGGATCCGGTGCGGGCTGGGCGGGATGATCGCGTGTTGCAGGCGCAGCGCGAGCCGCCGCTGCTCGGTGAGCTGGTCCTCGGTGGCCGAGAGCACGTACTCGGGGTGGTACTGCGCGGTGACGTCCTGCACCGCCCCGTGCACCGCCGCCACCTCGCCCGCCGCCCCGAGCGCGGGCTCGGCGAAGACCCGCAGGTGGCGGACCGTGCCGTCGGCCCCGCTGCGCCGTAGCACGGCGGTCGCCGCCCTGCGCTGCGCGATGGCGGCGTTGAACAGCCGGTCCAGGGCCTGCACGTCGTGCTCGGCCACCTCGTTGAGCGGCCGGGGACGGCTCGTGTCGAGCAACTCGGCCATCTCGGCGGTCCAGCGCACCTCGCCGGTGGCCAGGTCCTGCCGCCAGCCGCCGACCCTGGCCAGCCGCTGCGCGTGGGCCAGCAGGTCCGCCTGCCGGTCCCCGGGCCGCCAGGTGACGGCTACCCCGTCGAACAGCCGTGCGATGCGCACGTCCACCACCGACCCGTCGGTCAGCGCGTGGCCGTCCAGGCGCTGTGCCTGGCCGGTGGCCAGCACCTGCACCGCGCTGTCGAACAGGCCGCCCGCGACGGCCAGGTGCGGGTAGCTGGCCAGCAGCGAGCTGCCCACGAGCTGATCGGCGCCGCGGCCCTCGCTGTCGACGAAGCCCGCGCTGACGTGGTCCACCACGAAGTCGGCGACCTGGCCGTCCTCCCCGCGTTGGGCGTGGGCGATCAGCACCAGGTCCAGCAGCTGGTCGAGCAGTGCGAACTCGGGGCCGCCCGGGTCGGTGCCGTCCTCGGTGGCCATGGCCAGGGTGCCCGCGCACAACTCGGCGAGCGCGACCAGCTCACCGCGCAGCCCCGGCTGCGGCGTGCGCCCCTCGGGCCATCGGACCTCCAGCACGCCCAACGTCCGGCGCCCGGTCTGTAGCGGCAGCACGGTGCGGTCCAGCCACAGCGCCCGCCCGGTGCGCACCGCCAACTGGTGCGAGGAGTCCAGTTGTGGCGGCAGGTGGTGCCAGCGGCTGGCCTCGGCCGGGCCCAGGCCGTGCTGCCCGACCAGGTGCAGTGCCCCGTCCGGCCGCAGGGCCCAGATGCCCAGCGCGGTCGCACCCAGTGGGGCGAGCACCTCGGTGAACACCGTGGCCGCCATGCCGGTACCGTGCTCGACGCTGAGCAGTCCGGCCTCGGCCAGTCGCAGCCGCACACCCGCCTGGGCCCCGCCGAGTTGGGCACTGCCGGGCTGGCCGCCGAGCAGCTCGGCCGCGAGCTCCAGTTGGCTGACCCCGGCCCGGCGCGCCAGCGCCGCCAGGTGCTCCGCCGCCCACAGTCCGTCGCAGCCCAGCCGCTCGGACAGCACGCCCCTGGCCTGCGCCATCACCAGTTCGGCCTGTGCACCGGCGCGCAACTGGACCAGTTCCCGCTGCTGGCAACGGATCACCTCGTTGAGCCGGCGCACCTCACGGTCCACTGCCATCGGCCGAGTGTAGGAGCAACGGGGCAAGCCTGTCGCACCTGCCCGAGCGCGCCGCGCACCAGTAGATTCTCCGACCGGGTCTCATTCTTGGGAGCGCGTTGATGGTTGAGGGCGAGAACGCACACACCCGGCGCATGGCCGACGAGCGTCTCCAGCAACTGCTGGAGGGGCTCAAAGCGGTACGGGACGGGGATTTCAGCACACGCCTGCCCCGGGTGGACGACGTGCTGATGGACGAGATGGCCGATGTCTTCAACGGCATGGTCGACCAACTCGCGCTGTTCACCTCGGAGGTGACACGGGTGGCCCGCGAGGTGGGCACCGAGGGCAAGCTGGGCGGCCAGGCCGCGGTTCCTGGCGTGTCGGGGACCTGGAAGGACCTGACCGACTCGGTGAACGCCATGGCGGGCAACCTGACCGGCCAGGTGCGCGACATCGCGGAGGTGGCCACGGCGGTGGCCAAGGGGGACCTGACGCAGAAGATCACCGTGGACGTCAAGGGCGAGATGCTGGAGCTCAAGGACACCATCAACACGATGGTGGACCAGTTGTCCTCGTTCGCGGCCGAGGTGACCCGGGTGGCCCGGGAGGTGGGCAGCGAGGGCCGGTTGGGCGGTCAGGCCCAGGTGCCCGGGGTCGGCGGCACCTGGCGGGACCTGACCACTTCGGTGAACTTCATGGCGGGCAACTTGACCAACCAGGTCCGCAACATCGCGCAGGTCACCACGGCGGTGGCCAAGGGGGATCTGACGCAGAAGATCACGGTGGATGCGCGCGGGGAGATCCTGGAGCTGAAGAGCACGATCAACACGATGGTGGACCAGTTGTCCTCCTTCGCCGACGAGGTGACCCGGGTGGCCCGCGAGGTCGGCACCGAGGGCAGCCTCGGGGGCCAGGCCCAGGTGCCCGGCGTGGGCGGCACCTGGCGGGACCTGACGACCTCGGTGAACTTCATGGCGGGCAACCTCACCGCGCAGGTGCGGTCCATCGCCCAGGTGGCCACGGCGGTGGCCAAGGGGGATCTGACGCAGAAGATCACGGTGGATGCGCGCGGGGAGATCCTGGAGCTGAAGAGCACGATCAACACGATGGTGGACCAGTTGTCCTCCTTCGCCGACGAGGTGACCCGGGTGGCCCGCGAGGTCGGCACCGAGGGGCGGCTGGGCGGTCAGGCCGACGTGAAGGGCGTGTCGGGCACCTGGAAGGGCCTGACCGAGTCGGTGAACGTCATGGCCGACAACCTGACCGACCAGGTGCGGTCCATCGCCCAGGTCACCACGGCGGTGGCCAGGGGCGACCTGACGCAGAAGATCCGGGTGGACGCGCGCGGGGAGATCCTGGAGCTCAAGGAAACGATCAACACGATGGTGGACCAGCTCTCCGCCTTCGCCGACGAGGTCACGCGGGTGGCCCGCGACGTGGGCACGCACGGGGACCTGGGCGGCCAGGCGATCGTGCGCGGGGTCTCGGGCACCTGGAAGGACCTCACCGACAACGTCAACGTGATGGCCTCCAACCTGACCAGCCAGGTGCGGTCCATCGCCCAGGTGGCCAGCGCGGTGGCCAGGGGCGACCTGTCCCGCAAGATCACCGTCGAGGCGGAGGGCGAGGTCGCCGCCCTGGCGCAGGCGCTCAACACCATGGTGGACACCCTGTCCGCCTTCGCCGACGAGGTGACCCGGGTGGCCCGCGAGGTGGGCAACGAGGGCGTGCTGGGCGGCCAGGCGCGGGTGCCCAACGTGGCGGGCACCTGGAAGGACCTGACCGACAACGTCAACTCCATGGCGCACAACCTGACCAGCCAGGTCCGCAACATCGCGCAGGTGACCACGGCGGTGGCCCAGGGCGACCTGTCCAAGAAGATCGACGTGGACGCGCGCGGGGAGATCCTGGAGCTCAAGACCACGATCAACACGATGGTGGACCAGCTGTCCTCGTTCGCGGCCGAGGTGACCCGGGTGGCCCGGGAGGTGGGCAGCGAGGGCCGCCTGGGCGGTCAGGCCGAGGTGGAGGGCGTGTCGGGCACCTGGAAGCGGCTGACCGAGAACGTCAACGAGCTGGCGGGCAACCTCACCAGGCAGGTGCGGGCGATCGCCGAGGTGACCAGCGCCGTGGCCACCGGGGACCTGACCCGGTCCATCTCGGTGGAGGCCCAGGGCGAGGTGGCCGAGCTCAAGGACAACATCAACGCCATGGTGCACTCCCTGCGCGAGTCCACCCGGTCCAACCAGGACCAGGACTGGCTCAACACCAACCTGGCCAGGATGTCCGGGCTCATGCAGGGCCACCGGGACCTGCGCACCGTCGGCGAGCTGATCATGAACGAGCTCACCCCGCTGGTGGGTGCGCTGCACGGCACGTTCTACCTGACCGGCTCCGACGAGCACGGCGAGCACCTGGTGCTGGTCGCCGCCTACGGCAGACACGCCGACGGGGCGCTGCCGCAGCGCTTCGACCTGGGCCAGTCCCTGGTCGGGCAGGTCGCGCGCACCCGCAAGCCGATCGTGCTGGACCGCATTCCCGCGGACTACCTGACGATCTCCTCCAGCCTGGGCTCCGCCGATCCGGCGCACCTGATCGTGCTGCCGATCGTGTTCGAGGACGCCGCGCTCGGTGTGATCGAACTGGCCTCCTTCGGACCGTTCACCCCGGTGCGCAAGGACTTCCTGGAACAGCTGATGGAGACCATCGGGGTCAACGTCAACACGATCATCGCCAACGTGCGCACCGACTCGCTGCTCGCGGAGTCCCAGCGGCTGACCAGGGAACTGCAGGCCCGCTCGGGGGAGTTGCAGGAGCAGCAGGCCGAGCTGCGCCGCTCCAACGCCGAGCTGGCCAGGCAGAACCGGGACATCGAGGTCAAGAACGTCGAGATCGAGCAGGCCCGGCGGGAGATCGAGGAGCGGGCCCAGCAGTTGGCGCTGGCCTCGAAGTACAAGTCGGAGTTCCTGGCCAACATGTCCCACGAGCTGCGCACCCCGCTGAACAGCCTGCTGATCCTGGCCAGGCTGCTGGCGCAGAACCCGGGGCGCAACCTCACCGGCAAGCAGGTGGAGTACGCCAACGTCATCCACTCGGCTGGCACCGACCTGCTCCAGCTCATCGACGACATCCTGGACCTGTCCAAGGTCGAGGCGGGCAAGATGGACATCCACCCGGAGCGGTTCCGGCTGCGCGAGCTGCTGGACTACGTGCGGTCCACCTTCCAGCCGCTGACCGCGGAGAAGGGCCTGGGCTTCGGGGTGCACGTGGCCGACACGGTGCCCGAGGAGCTGGTCACCGACGAGCCGCGGCTGCGCCAGGTGCTGCGCAACCTGCTGTCCAACGCGGTGAAGTTCACCGAGTCCGGCCGGGTGGAGCTGACCGTGCGCGCCTGCGCGGACACCGTGGTGTTCAGCGTGCGCGACACCGGGATCGGCATCGCCGAGGGCAACCTGGACGCGATCTTCGGCGCTTTCCAGCAGGCCGACGGCACCACCAGCAGGCGCTACGGCGGCACCGGGCTCGGCCTGTCCATCAGCCGCGAGGTGGCCTACCTGCTGGGTGGGGAGATCCGCGCGGAGAGCGAACTGGGAGTGGGCAGCACCTTCACCCTGCACCTGCCGACCACGCTCGCCGCCGAGGACGTGGTCGAGCCGCGTCCCGGCCGGGTGGTGGCCGCCGAGCCGGAGGGCGGGGACGGGCGCCAGCGGCTGGTCGTGGTCGAGGCGGAGAAGGACGGGGTGCTGGGGCTGTTGGCCAAGGCCGTGGCCGCCCAGTCGGCCCGCCCGGTGGGCGTCGCGGCGGTGACCACGCCCGACGAGGCCGTGCGGCTGGTCGCGGGCGGCCCGTGCACCGCGGTGCTGGTCGACCTGAGCCTGCCTGACGCCCGCGCGCTGACCCTGCTCAAGCGATTGGCTGAATCACCCGTGGCACAAGGAGTTCCAGTGCTGGCGCACGCCACCCGCGAGCTGAGCCCCGCGCAGCGCCGACTGCTGGACGCGCAGCGCCTTCCCGTGCAGATCCTGTCCACTGTGGACGATGTGCGGTCCGGTCTCGGCGAGCTGCTCGCCGGTCCCGAGCCGACGGGGGAGGAGTTGGCCGGTCGCCGGGTGCTGGTCGTGGACGACGACGTGCGCAACGTGTTCGCCATCGCGGGCGCGCTGGAGCTGGCCGGGCTCACCGTGCTGCACGCCCCCAACGGGCGCAAGGGGATCGAGCTGCTGCTCGGGGACGAACCGGTGGACCTGATCCTGATGGACGTGATGATGCCCGAGCTGGACGGTTACGCCACCACCGCGGCGATCCGGGAGATGCCGCGCTTCGCCGAGCTGCCGATCATCGCGGTGACCGCCAAGGCCATGCAGGGCGACCGGGAGAAGAGCCTCGCCTCGGGCGCCAGCGACTACGTGACCAAGCCGGTGGACGTGGACGAGCTGCTGGACTGCATGCGGCGCTGGCTGCGCGCCACCCGCTGAGGGCCCGCCCGGGTGTGCCGTGAAGGTGGCTTTCACTGCGCCCCGCGCAGTGAAAGCCACCTTCACGGCGGTGTTGGCAGTCGGCGTTAGTGGCGCTACCGCGAGCTGGCCGAGGTCCGGTTCTGAGCCCGTTCGTCGGCGGTGGCCAGCCAGAAGAAGACCGGCGGCAGGACGAGTTCGAGCACCGTGAGCGGCACCTGGAACCAGTGCGGCGTGCCCTGCACGACCAGGGACAGCAGTCGGCCCAGGCCGCCGAGCAGGAAGATGCCCGCGAGCCAGCGTACGGCCCAGGCCGGGATGGGCGACTGGCGGGCGGCCCAGACCCAGGCCAGCCCGAAGCCGAGGAAGATCGCGTTGTAGAACCGTTCCCGGCTGTCGACCGTGGCACCGGCCGTGGTCTCGCCCGATATCGAGTCGATGCCAAGCACGAGGTGGTACGCGCCGATCGCGGCACAGGCGATGCCCATGATCAGCATGAGCCATTTCAACAGTGCGGCCATGGTTCGCCCCCTGGAGTTTTAGTAGATACGTGTCTACTAACGGGGTGGACACGTGTCAAGTAGCGTGTCCCGGTGACCACTCGCCGCAGGCTCAGCCCCGCAGCGCGCCGCGAGCAACTGCTTGAGGTCGGCGCGCGCATGTTCGCGGCCAAGCCGTACGACGAGGTGCTCATGGAGGAGGTAGCGGAGCGGGCGGGGGTCTCGCGGGCCCTGCTGTACCGCCACTTCCCCGGCAAGCGCGACCTGTTCGCCGGGATCTACCAGCAGGCCGCCGACCGGCTGCTGGCCCAGTCGGAGATCGACCCGGCCGGGCCGATCGTGCAGCAGGTGCGGGCGGCCCTGGACGCACACATCGACTACTTCGAGGCCAACCGGCACGCCGTGCTCGCCGCGAACCGGGAACTGGTCGGCGACCCGGTGATCCAGGCGATCATCACCGACGAATTGGGCGTGCTGCGGGGACGGATGCTCGACGCCACGGGGCTGACCGACCACGCCAGGGAGTTGGTGTCGGCCGCGCTGATGAGCTGGTTGGTGTTCGTGCGCGCGCTCTGCGTGGACTGGCTGAGCGCCGAGGCGTTCTCCCGCACCGAACTGCGCGAGATGTGCGTCGGGGCACTGCTGGGCGCGCTCGGGGCCGTCATCGACCTCGAACAGCTGTAGATTCGAGCCCGTGGATGCTGAGCGGCAGCGGCGTGGGCACGGCGAGCTGGAGGCCGAGGTCCTGGCCGCGCTGTGGGCGGCCGACGAGGCGCTGACGGCGAACCAGGTGCTGGGCGCGCTGGGGTCGGGACTGGCCTACACCACGGTGGTCACGGCGTTGTCCCGGTTGCACGCCAAGGGAGTGCTCAGCCGCGTGCCCGTCGGCAGGGCCTACGCGTACCGGCCGGTGACCGACGAGCCCGGCATGGCGGCGCGGCGGATGCGGCAGGTGCTGGAGTCCGAAGTGGACCGTCAGGTGGTGCTGGCCCGCTTCGTCTCGGAGCTGTCCGAGCACGACGAGCAGGTGTTGCGCCAACTGTTGGGGAGGGCGGATGAGCACTGACCTGTACCTCGACCTGGCCGCCGCGCTGCTCTTGTCACTGGTGGCCGTCCCGGTGTCCCAACGGCTTTCGGCGCGGGTGCACCCGCGCCGGGCCAGTCGCGTGCTGGTGGCCGTCGCGCTGCTGGCGGCCCTGGCCAGCACCGGGGCGCTGACGGCCCTCGCCGTGGCGGTGGTGGTCGGGGCCGTCCCGCTGGTGCCCGGTGGTGCCGCCTGCGTGGTGCTGGTGGTCCTGCTGGGGCGGTTGGCCGTGGTCGCCGTGGATCGTGGCCGGGCGCTGGCCCGGTGCGCGAAGGCGTTGCGGGGCAGCGCGGTGCACGGTGATCTACAGGTGCTGGCCGAGGAGCGGGCCTTCGCCTGTGCCGTGCCGGGCCGCCCGGGTCGGGTCGTCGTGTCCTCGGGCATGTTGCGCGCACTGGACGCCACCGGACGGCGCGCGCTGTTGGCCCACGAGCGGGCACACCTGGTCGGCAGGCACCACCGGCTCGTCATCGCCGGTGATCTCGCCGCCGCGGTCAACCCGCTGGTGAGCCCGCTGCGGGCGGCCATCCGCTACGCCGTGGAACGGTCCGCCGACGAGGCCGCCGCCGAGCAGGTCGGCGACCGGCGGGCGGTCGCCCACGCGGTGGCCAAGGCGGCGCTGGTCGGGCTGGGCGCGAGCTGGGGCTCGCCGGTGGCCCTGGGCGCCGCGACCGGGCCGGTTCCGCGCCGGGTCAAGGCATTGCTGGACACCGGGCCCGCGCCACGAGCCGGGATCTGGGCGGTGCTGGCCCTGCTGCTGCTCGGGCTCGCGCTCGCGCTGGTCACCGACGCCGCGGTGGACCTGCACGAGGTGACGGTTCAGGCGAGCAGCCCGCTGGCGTAGTGGTCGTTGTTGTCCCGGACCCCGGGCAGCACGAAGAAGTAGCCGCCGCCGAAGGGCTTGACGTAGTCGGTCAGCGGCTCGCCATTGAGCCGTTCCTGCACGGCCTCGAACTGCCTGGCGATGTCCTGCTGGAAGCAGCAGAAGATCAGCCCGGCGTCCAGGTTGCCGTTGACCTCGAAGCCGCGGTCGTAGTTGAACGGCCTGCGCAGGATCCGGCTGGGCTCGGTCTTGGCGGTGCGCGGGTTGGCCAGCCGGATGTGCGAGTCCAGCGGGATGACCTTGCCCTCCGGGTCCTTGGCGTAGTCCGGGTTGTCGAACTCGGCGCTGCCGTCCAGCGGGGCACCGCTGTCGCGGCGGCGGCCGAACATGCGCTCCTGCTCGCTGATGGAGATCCGGTCCCAGAACTCCACCAGCATCTTGATCAGCCGCACCACCTGGTACGTGCCGCCCGCGGTCCAGGCCGGTTCCGGGCCGCCCGCGGGCACCCACACCAGTGCGTCGCCCTCGGCGGCCTTGGGGTTGACGATGCCGTCCTTGAATCCCAGCAGGTTGCGCGGGGTGCCGCTGGGCCGTGGCGGGGAGGCGAAGCCGTCCAGTCGGTAGCGCGGCTGCATCCAGTCCCGGGTGCTCTTGGCGATGTCGCGCAGCGCGTGGTGCACGGTGTCGGCGTTGTTCGCGCAGACCTGCACCATCAGGTCCCCGTGGCACCAGGCGGGGTCCAGGGCGTCGTCGGGGAAGGTCCGCATGGCGCTCAACCGCGCGGGCTTGCGCGCGGCCAGCCCGAACCGGTCGTCGAACAGGGCGGCGCCCACGGAGACGGTGACGGTGAGCCCGTCGGCGGGCACGGTGGGGCCGAGCACCGCGCTGTCCGAGGGCGGCGAGCCGACCCCGAGGTCGGGCGGCGTGCCCCCGGCGGTGAGGAACCGGGCCCGCACCGTGAGCGCCTTGAACAGCTCGACCAGTCCGGCCCTGTCCTTGGCCGTCACGTCGAAGGCCGCGAAGGTGGCCGCGGGCTGGAGAGCGGTGAAGACCCCGGCCTGGTGCGGGCCGTGGAACGGGTAGGACTCCACTGTGGACGGTGCGGTACCGGCGGCGTCGGCGCGCGCACCGACGGCGACCAGGCCGCCGGCCAGCGCGGTACCGGCAACTCCGGCGCCGGTGCCCTGCAGGAATCTGCGCCTGCTCAACGACATGACAGTGATCTCCTTCAGGCGGCGCGGACTTCGAGCAGGGTGGGGATGGCCGACAGGGTCTCCAGCGCGGCACCGAGCCGGGACTGCACCCGCTGCCGATCGGCCAGCGGCGCGCTGTTCGTCTTGCCCTGCAAGGACTCGGCCAGTTCGGACAGCTGCGCGCGGGCCTTGGGCAGCAGGTCGGGGCGGCGGACGGTGAGCAGGTCGGCCAGCCGGTCCAGCACGGCGTTGGTGGCCTCCACGTCGGCGGCGGTCTCCGCGTAGGCCGCTCCGGAGCCCTGGTCGGACAGGCCCATCAGGCCCCGGCGCAGCGAGTCCTCCAGGATCTCGTGCGCCCGCAGCGGCAGGTCCTTCACATCGGTCTTGATCGTCGGCAACTTCTGTTGCAGGGCCAGGACGTCCTCGTGCAGCTTGGCCGCGATCGGGGTCAGCTCGGCCGCGCCCTGTCCGTGCCAGAGCCCGAACTCGACCCGGTGCAGGCCGGTGAAGCCGGGGTCGGCCGTGCCCTCCGGCAAGCCCTGTGGCAGCCCCGCGATGGCGTTGCCCAGGTCCTCGAAACTGCCGTAGGCGGCGCCGATGCGCTGCCAGGTGAGCTGTGCGGTCAGCCAGGCCGCCTTCGCCCCGTCCAGATCACCGGCGGCCAGCCTCGCCCGCAACTGGTCGGTCTGGGTGGCCAGCGCGGTCAGTTTGTCCGCCACGTAGGCGGTGTAGGACTCGGTCGGGCCTTGCAGGTCCTTTTCGGACACCGGAACCACCGCGGGGACCGCCGCCTGCCCGGAACCGCCGTTGACCGAGGCGGCGGGGGAGACCTGGTCCAGTTCGCCGGGCACCAGGCAGCGCCAGGCGTACTGGCCCGGAGTGAGGTCCACGGTGATCGACCGCTTCGTGCCCGGGCCGAGTCCTTCGATCTCGCCGATCACGGCCCCGTCGGTGGAGCGGATCAGGTAGATCTCCCCGCCGTGCCCGGACTTGTTCAGCACCGTGATCGTGGACCGGCCCGCCGCGGTGCCGGTCCAGTCGCTGGCGCACCCGGTGGCCGTCACGGTGACCTGCTGGTTCGTGCTCGCCTCCGAGGAACTCGTCAGCAGGGCGAAGGCGCCGACGGCCAGCACCGGCACACCGACCGCCGCGCCGACGTACACCCAGTGCGGCAACGGCTTGCGAGCCACCGGCTCGGCCTTGTCCACAGTGGAGGGTTCTGCGGAGGGGCGTCGCAGCAGGGCGTGGAGCACGATCGCGGCGTAGGCGAGGTAGGTGGCGACCTGTAGCACCGTCATGCGGGGCGAGAGGTTGGTGATCCCGCTGATCAGCGAGACCCACCAGCTGTCGGTGGACAGCACCGTGGACAGGTCGAAGGCCAGCCAGTTGCGGCCCGGGATGATCCCGGCGGTCTGCAACTCGCCGAGCCCGTAGGCCAGCACCCCGGCGGCGATGACCACGAGCAGGACCGCCGTGCGGGAGAAGAAGGCGCCGAGGTTGAGCCGCACGCTGCTGCGCACGATCAGCCAGCACAGCAGCAGGGCCACGGCCAGGCCGATCGCGGCGCCGACCAACGGTGCCACGGTGTCGCCGGAGGCCTGCACCGTGGTCCACAGGAACAGGGCCGTCTCCAGCCCTTCCCTTGCCACGGCGAGGAAAGCGGTCAGCGCGAGTGCCCCGGTGCCCACGCTGAGCGCTTGGCCGACCTGCTCGCGGAGTTCGGCGGACAGCCCGCGTGCCGTGCGCCGCATCCAGAAGATCATCCAGGTGACCAGGCCGACCGCGGCCAGGCTGAGCAGGCCGCCGAACACCGCCTGGGCGGTCAGCGTCAGCTCGGCGCGGGAGAAGGCCAGCACGGCCCCGAACCCCAGCGAGAGCAGGGCGGCGGCGAGCACGCCGAGCCAGATCGGCGCGGTGGACCGGCCGGGGGCGGCCTTGCGCACCGCGGCCAGCAGGATGCTGACCACCAGTCCGATCTCCAGGCCCTCTCTCAGGCCGATGACCAGGTTCGGCACACCGTCAGCCCACACCGCAACTCCATCTGTTCGGCAAGCCTCACCTCACTGAGGCAAGCCTATACTACATATTTGTAGTAGTGCGGGAAGGGGTGCGCTCGATTGGCACCTGGCCGGAGCAACGGCCCTGCTGCTGGTGATCATGCGCCTGCTCCACACGGTGCGAGCTCCAGGCCAAGCCGTTGGGCCGCGCCATGTTGGCGGCCCTCGCCGAACTCGTGAGCGATCCCGTCGCGGCTGCGGTTCGAGGTGGGTTCGATGAACGCCCTCGACCTGGCGGAGAGCTCGCTGGCTGCCGCTGGACCAGGTCGCGGGGTTGGCGCGGCGGGCCGGGCTGGTCGAGGTCGCCCGGCTGCTGCGCGAACCCGAGGAACACGAGGCGGGGCCGCAGGGATTCCTGTTGGCGCGCAAGCCTCAGCGGTCGGTGGAGTGCGGTGCCTGAGTGTGCTCCTCGCGGACCGTGCACAGTGGTGCTGGCCTCGCCGTACCGGGTGAGGCCGACCAGATTGTTGCGCACCAACGATGTCCGCGTGCACTCCTGGAGTTGAACGCCCGATGAACCCTGGACTGGTCTTCACAGTCGTACGGCCCCTGTGAATGCTTGGCGGTTCACAACGGACCCGTGACCTGCCTAGCGTGCCCCTCGGATCATCCCTGGCCCCGATCCGAAAGGCGTGACATGTCCTTTTCCTTGTCCTTCAACCGTTTTCTCGTGATCGGTGTGGCCGCGGGCGCGGCGGTGGCCACCCTGCCCGCCGCGACCGCCATCGCCGCACCCACGGCGCCCGCCGCCTCCTGCTCGACCTCGTACCTGCCGCTGCCCGACCCGCACTGCACCCCGGGCGCCACGAACCCGGACGTCACGCAGGCGACCATCAACTCCACGATCTGCGTGTCCGGCTGGACCGCCACCGTCCGTCCGCCGACCTCGTACACCAACGCCCTGAAGAAGCAGGGCATCGCGGACTACGGCTACTCCGACACGAACATGTCCGACTACGAGGAGGATCACTTCCTGCCGCTGGAACTGGGTGGGGCGCCTCGTGATCCGCGCAACCTGTGGCCGGAACCGCACAGCGGGGACAAGAACTCCTACAGCAAGGATTCGGTGGAGAACGCCGTGAAGAAGGCGGTCTGCGCGGGGCGGGCCACGTTGAGCGCGGCCCAGCACGCGATGCTCACCGACTGGACCACGGCCAAGTCGGTGCTCGGCATCTGAAATCCGATGGGCGCGGCCGTGACTTCCCGCTAACCTTCCGCCATGAGACAGGTGGTGTGGGCAGTCGCGGCCGCGCTCGGCGCTGCCGCTGGCCACCCCGTGCTGGCTGTCTGCGTTCTGCTGTTGCTCGCCTGCGTGGGCAGGCGAGCACGGCTCAGGAACCACGCCCCTGCCCGCGTGCCGCACAAGGTGTAGGCGCTCAGACCAGCAGCAGGCTCTTGCCAAGGAAACGCCTAGCCTCGATGTCGGCGTGCGCGGCGGCGGCCTGGGCCAGCGGATAGGTGTGGCCGATCACGGGCCGCAGCCGCCCCGCCGCGGCCAGGTCCAGCACCCGCCCCACCCGGCGCGGGGTCTCCGGCCAGAACTCGGGCAGCTGCGCCATGTCCACGACGGTCAGCCGCCGCCGGTCCGACTCGTCCAGCGCCGTCTCGGCCCCGCTGGTCATGCCGTACCCGGAGAACCGGCCACCCTCGCGGAGCAAGCCAGCCGCCGCGGCGCCCACGGTGCCGCCGATGCCCTCGAACACCACGTCCAGCGCGGGCACCGCACCGGTCCAGTCCGGGACCGAGTAGTCGAGGACCTCGGCGCCGAGTTCCCGTGCGATGGCGGCCTTCTCCGGGCCCCGCACACCGGCGATCGCGGTGGCGCCCTCGGCGAGGACCAGTTGCACCAGCAGGTTGCCCAGCCCGCCGACGCCCGGTGCGATCAGGACCCGGTCGCCGCGGTGCACGGGGGTTCGCTCCAGCAGGGCGAGCGCCGTGCTGCCGTCGTCCAGCAGCGCGACGGCATCGCGCAGGTCCAGCCCCTGCGGCACCAGGTAGCTCTGCTCCGGCCTGGCGATCGCCGTGTCGGCGTACCCACCACCGGCCGCCCTGGTGACCACGCGTGCGCCCAGCCAGCCCACGTCCACCCCCGGGCCGACCGCGTCGACCGTGCCCGCCACAGCACCACCGGGCACGTAGGGCGGGCGCACCGGGAACACCGCGGGGCCGTGCCCCGTGCGCAGCGCCGTGTCCAGCCAGCCCACCCCGGCCACCGCCACATTCACCCGGAACTCGCCGGCCGCGGGTTCCGGGGTGGGCAGGTCGACCAGTTCCAGCACGGACGGGTCGCCGAATCGAGTAGCCATGATCGCTCGCATGGACCCAGTCTCGAACCTCGACCTAGCTTGAGGTCAAGGCCGCAGGTTCCCACTTGCTGGGACGCGGAACAGATCGGGTCCGCGAGCCGTCCGCACAGGTATGACGATCGGTGTGAGCTTGCACCCCAGCTCGGTCGAGGCCGGTGGGGTCAACGCGGTGGACGAGGTGATGGCCCAGGCCCGCGCGGCACGGGAGGCCGGACTGGGCTCGGTCTGGTTCGGCCAGCGGTTCGACTACGACGGCATCGATCTGGCCGGGCTGGTCGGACGGGAAGTGCCGGACCTGCGGGTGGGGACCGCGGCGGTGCCGATCCTCGCGCGGCACCCCATCCTGCTGGCGGCACAGGCCCAGACCGCGCAGGCGGCGACGCACGGCCGCTACACGCTGGGCATCGCGCTCGGCGCCGCTGGTCTGCTCGGCCCGGCCTTCGGCGTGGACAACGAGCGGCCGATCAAGCGGCTGCGGGAGTTCCTGCACGTGCTGCGCTCGATCTTCGACACCGGCGCGGCGGACCTGCGCGGTGAGACGATCACCGCCGTCACACCGCTGCCCGCCGGGCTGGCCGGGGCCAGGCCCAGCGTGCCCGTCCTGGTCGCCGCGATGGGCCCGCAGGCGTTGCGGGCCACCGGCGAACTGGCCGAGGGCACCCTGCCCTTCCTCGCCGGGCCACGGGCGCTTGGCGAGCACATCGTGCCGACCCTCACCGCCGCGGCCGAGGCGGCCGGTCGCCCACGTCCCCGCGTGGTGGCCCTCGTCGCCGCCGTGGTCACCGAGGACACCGCTGCCGTCCGCGAGGCCTCCAACTCCGCGATGGCCCTGTACGAACGGATCCCGTCCTACCAGCGCGTCATCGCCCTGTCCGGTGCCGAGCGGGCCGCCGACCTGGCGCTGATCGGTGACGAGGAGGCGGTCGCCAAGGGGATTCGGCAGTACTTCGAGGCAGGGGCCACCGAGGTGGTCCTGACCCAGACCGGCCTCGGCGGCCCCCTCGCCCAGCAGCGAACCTGGCGGCTGGCCGGCGAGTTGTCAGCGCGGGGCTGACCGCCTCACGCCCGCGTAGTGGGCGGCGATCTCGTCGCTGGTGGTCAGCCACACGCCGGGGTGGTTGGCGATGTGTTCCAGGGCCTGGTCGAGGTACTTGTGCCGGAACGGCTGGCCCACGACGAACGGGTGCAGGGCCAGTGCCATCACCCGGCCGCTGTCGGCCGAGTCGGCGTACAACTGGTCGAACTGGTCCTTGACGATCCGCACGAACTCGGGCCCGCTCAGGCTCTTGCCGACGAACAGGCTGATGTCGTTGACCTCGATCGAGTAGGGCACGCTCAGCATCCCCGGCACGGTCAGCGGGTACGGCTGGTCGTCGTTGCACCAGTCGAGCACGTAGTCCAGACCCAGTTCGGCCAGCAGGGCGGGCGTCTGGAAGGTCTCGGTCAACCCGGGGCCCATCCAGCCGCGCGGCCTGCGGCCGGTGGCCCGCTCGATCGTGCCCACGACCTCCGCGAGGTAGGCGCGTTCCTGCTCCACGGACATGTCGGCGTGCAGGATCGAGTTGTTCCTGCCGTGCGCCAGCCACGCCCAGTCCCGGGCCAGGCCCGCCTGGATGATCTGCGGGTACCGGGCGCAGACATCGGAGTTGAGCAGCACGCTGGCGCGCAGGCCGTGCCGGTCCAGGCTCTCGATCACCCGCCAGATGCCGACCCGGGGCCCGTAGTCGCGCCAGCCGTAGTTCAGCGGGTCGGGCTTGAGCGCCGAGGTGCCGGCGAAGATGCTGGTGGAGGGCAGGTCCACCTGGTAGTGCTCCACGTTGAGCCCCACGTAGAACGCCACCCGAGCGCCGCCGGGCCACTGGACCGGCGGGCGCTCGGTGATCGGGCTGTAGTCGAACAGTGCGTTGTCCATGCGCCCATGCTCAAACCCTCACACTGATGTGAAGGTCAAGTCCGGGCCTGGATGATCCACGTCGCCGAGTCGAACACCACACCGCGTTCGGTCTGATGCTCAGCCAGGACCGCCCACAGGGTGTCCAGCGCGCGTTCCCGGCGCGGTGGGTCCAGGTCGCGGACCATCCAGCCGAACTGCCCGGACACGAACCCGAACGCGTCCTCGGTGTCGCGGCCGAAGTACATCTGCTCGCTCAGCCCGGTGATCCGCACCTCGGTGAACCCGGCGGAGGTCAGCAGCGCCCGCACCCGGTCCGGCTCGCTCAGGCCGAACGGGCCGGGTCCCACCGGTGGCGGCGGGGCCAGGTCCCGTCCGGCGTCCAGGGCCGCGCGGAAGGAACGCAGCCATTCGTTGCGCGCCAAGGGTTGCCAGGCCATCAGCGCCAGCCGCCCGCCGGGACGCAGTGCGCGCGCGAGGTTGCCGAACGCGGTGGGCGGGTCCCCGAAGAACATGGCCCCGCTGCGGCTGACCACCAGGTCGAACTGCCCCTGCGGGAACGGGTGCAGTTGGGCGTCGGCCTGCTCGAAGGACAGGTTGGCCAGCTGCTCGTCCTCGGCCAACCGCCTGGCCAGGTCGATCATCCGCGCGGACAGGTCCACACCCAGCGCCGAGCCCGCACCCGCCCGCCGTGCGGCGTCACGGGTGGTCTGCCCGCTGCCGCAGCCCACGTCCAGCACCCGGTCGGCCCGCTCGATCCCCGCCGCCGCCAGCAGGTGTCCCTGGTAGGCCGCGACGCCCTCGTCCAGGCGCCGGGCGCGGGCGGCCCAGAACTCGCCGTCCGCCCCGTCCCACGCCCTCAGCTGCTCCACATTGGACGGATCGATCCGCACGCGCGGTCAGCCCTGCCGCGGGTTCGGGGTCATCACCGCGAACACCGCGCCGAACGGGTCGGCCAGCCAGGCCATCCGGCCCACCTCGGGCACCTCGCTGGTGGGCATCACCACCGAGCCGCCCGCGGCCTGAGCCCGGTCCACCGTGGCGTCCACCCCGGACACGTGGATGTACGGGACCCACCGGGACCGCTCGCCCGCGTTGGGTGCGATGCCGCCGAAGCTGGCGTCCTGTACGTCACCCTCGGCGGTGGACAGCACGGTGTAGGTCATGCCGGGCACGTCCATGTGCTGCGTGCGCCAGCCGAACAGCGAGCCGTAGAACTGTTGCGCGGCAGCCGGGTCGGCGGTGTGCAGCTCCACCCAGAACAGGGTGTTCTCCTCCCAGGTGGCTTGCAGGCCAGGGAAGGCCACCGGCTGCCACAGCGCGAACTCGGCGCCCGCGGGATCGGTCAGGCAGCTCATCCGCCCGGCGTCCATCACGTCGAACGCCTCGACGCGGACCGTGGCACCGGCCTGCTCGGCGGCCTTGGTGGTGGCCTCGGCGTCGGTGGTGTGGAAGTACACCGTCCACGCCGAGCTGGCCCCGTCGTCCAGCGAGCCGATCGCGGCCACCGCACGGCCCTGGTACTGAAGGAAGCCGTACCCGCCCGCCTCGGGTCCGGCGGACTGGAACTCCCAGCCGAAGGTCGCGCCGTAGAACGCGGCCGTGGCGGGGATGTCCGGGCTGCCGAGGTCGAGCCAACTCGGTGCGCCGGTGACGAAGTCCGTGCTCAACACTGTGCGTCTCCTCTGCGGTGGCGGCCACTGTGGCGGGTGCGAGTCTGGCACCCTGCGGACGAACTCCGCGAGCTGGACTGGGATGCTGGTGCCACCATGCCGACCGCGGACGAGATGCTCAGCGCCGAGGCGGTGACCGGGCTCGCCCGGTGCCTGCGCCGCGCGGGCCGCACCCCGACCGCCGTACGGCGCAGCGTGCGGGCGTTGCCCGGGACCAGTTTCAGTGAACGCGGTCAGCTGGTGCGCGACGCACTGCTCGCCGACCTGCCCGAGCGCTACGCCGAGGTGGACGCCCTGCTGCGCACGGCGCTGGCCGACCCGGAGTTCACCGGGTGGATGATCTGGCCGGTGACCGAGGCCGTGGCCCGCAGGGCGCTGCCCGACTCCTTCGACGCGGGCATGGACCTGCTCGCGGCGCTCACGCCCCGGCTGACCGCGGAGTTCGCGATCCGCACCTTCCTGGACGCTGACCTGGACCGCGGCCTGGCCAGGGCCCTGGAGTGGACCGGGCACCCCGACGAGCACGTGCGGCGGCTGGCCAGTGAGGGCACCCGCCCGCGACTGCCCTGGGCCCGGCGGGTCCGCGCGATCCTGGACCGCCCGGAGTGCACGGTGCCGGTCCTGGACGCGCTGCACGCCGACGAGTCGGAGTACGTGCGCCGTTCGGTGGCCAACCACCTCAACGACATCAGTCGCGGCGACCCCGCGCTGGCGGTGCGCACCGCGGGCCGCTGGCAGGACACCAGCCCGGCGGTGGTCCGGCACGCGCTGCGCACCCTGGTCAAGCAGGGCGACCCCGAAGCGTTGGCCCTGCTGGGCTTCCGCCCGGTGACCGGCCTGACCGTCACCGGTCCCGAACTGGTCGCTGCCGAGGTCGCCATGGGCGGCAGGCTGGACTTCAGCTTCAGCCTCACCAACACCACCGCCGAGAGCGTGCGCCTGGCCGTTGACTACGTGATCGGCCACCGCAAGGCCAACGGCACCCTGAGCCCCAAGGTGTTCAAGCTGACCACCCGAGTGCTGGACCCCGGGGCCTCGGTGGCGGTGACGCGCTCGCACTCGTTCAGGCCGATCTCCACCCGCGTCTACTACCCGGGCGAGCACACGATCTCGTTGCAGGTCAACGGAACCGCCTACGAGGCGGTCTCCTTCACGCTCAGCTGACCGGTCACCAGCCCGTCCACCACGTCCTCGATCCGGCCGCGGCGGGCGTGTGTTCGGCGCTGCCGCTCGGCCCCGCCACCGTGCTCGCGCAGGTCCGCGAGCTGCTCGCGCACGAAGTCCAGGTCCCCGCTGCCCCGCAACGCCGGGCGGATGTGCCCCACCAGGTGCAGCGCCTGCTCGTGCGCGGGCACGAGGTCGCCGGTTGCCGGGTGGGCGAGCTGCCCCGTCATGCCGTCGCGCGCGGCTCGCCACAGGTGTGCCCGCAACACCTCGTGGGGCAGCCGCGGGGCGGGACGGCCGTCGGCGAGGTCGTGCACGGCGCGGCCCACCAGCCCGCGCACCAGCACCGCGAGCAGCGCGGCGTGCTCGGCGGTCACCGCCACGTCGCAGGGCCGGAACTCCAGGGTGGGGTGCTGCGCGGACAGCCGGATGTCCCAGTACACCATGTGGTCGTCCACCATCGCCCCGCAGCGCAGCAGCGCGTCCACGCTGTGCTCGTAGTGGTCCAGTGAGTCGAACAGCGGTGGCGGACCCGCCGAGGGCCAGCGCGACCACAGCACGTGCCGCCAACTGGCGTACGCGGTGTCGGTGCCCCGGCTGAGCGGGGAGTTGGCGGTGATCGCCAGCAGGGTGGGCAGCCAGGGTCGCAGCTGGTTGCTGACCGCGACCCCGGTCGCCCGGTCCGGTACCGCCACGTGCACGTGGCAGCCGCAGGTGCTGCCCGCGGTCATGATCGGCCCGAACTGCTCGGCGATGTGCAGGTAGCGCGACTCGGGCGTGACATCGGGCCACGCTCGCTCGGGCAGCAGCGGCGTGCCGGAGGGCACCAGGCGCAGACCACGGGCGTGTGCGCGTTCGGCCAGCCTGCGGCGCAGGTCGGTCAGCTGGGCGCGGACCTCGTCGGCCATCGTGCACACCCCGGTCGCCGACTCCACCTGGCAGCGGGAGAGCTCGCGGTGCAACTCACCCTCGTGTTTGTCCTGGCCAGCGGCCAGTTCCTCGCCGAGGTAGGACAGATGTCCCTGCCCGTCCACGACGAGGAATTCCTCTTCGACCCCGAAGGTCACCGCGTTCACGAGCACGGGTGCCCGTGCGCCCGGTCGGTCAAACCGGGCACACGGGACGGGAATCAGCTGCCGATCTTGCGCGTCAGCTCGATGACCTGGAACAACACCTGCGGGGCCGCGGACGAGTCCAGGGTCTCCACGGTCTTGTGCGTGCCGTCGGTGTACACGACGTCCACCGTGTGCCGGAAGTGGTCGCAGCACTGGTCCTTGGGCACGTACGAGTCGGCCAGACCCTCGAAGTCGGCCCGCTGCACGAGGTCGAACAGCTCGCGGTGGCCCGGGGTGGCGGCGGTGGCGGTGCGCCGTTCGTCGATCCCGGCGAAGCCGCCGGTGGTGTGCACGCTGACCTTGCTCACCGCCGGTTTCGCGGCGGTCGTGTCGGCCACCGGCGCCTGCTTGGCGCTCGCGGAGCAGGTGGTACCGAGGAATCCGAGCAGCAACGCGAGTACCAGCACCAGTTTGTGGTGGGTGGTCTTCACGGGGTGGTCCTCCCAGAGGAACCGGGCAGGGAAGCGGTATCTCCGCTCAGCACTGATCCTGCCGGGTACCGGACAAGTCGGTACAACCGGGTAGCCCAATGGCGGGTGCGCCCAATCACCGGTGCAGGTGTGTCATGAAGGTGCCGTTCACTGCGTTGGGTGCAGTGAACGGCACCTTCATGACATCGCGGGGGCAGGTGTGACTGATCCACTTCGGGGGTAGCCCGGTATGTCGTCTCGGTGAAGACTCGGGAGCCAGGAGGTGCGCGCGGCATGACAGGTTCACCCGACCAGGTGGTGCTGGGTGGGCGGTACCGGCTGGGCGGGGTGCTCGGGCGGGGCGCGATGGCCCAGGTGTACCGGGCCTACGACCTGCGGCTGGGCCGCTGGGTGGCGGTCAAGCGGTTCCGGCCGGGCGGGGACCCGGTGGACCGGCGCAGGTTCGAGACCGAGGCGCAGGTGCTCGCCGGGCTGACCCACCACGGGCTGGTCGCGGTGTACGACGCGTTCCAGGAGCGCGACACCGTCCACCTGGTGCTGCAACTGGTGCACGGCCCGACCCTGCTGCAACTGCTCGGCGCGGGACCGCTGCCGCCGACCGCCGTCGCGCAGTTGGGCGCCAACCTGGCGGCCACCCTGGCGTACGTGCACGGCCGCGGGGTGGTGCACCGCGACATCAAGCCGTCCAACATCCTGCTGGACGAGGACAACCACCCGCACCTGGCCGACTTCGGGCTGGCCCGGCTGATCGACAGCACCGGCTTCACCCGATCCGGCGAGGTCGTCGGCACCGCCGCCTACCTCGCGCCGGAGCAGGTGCGCGGCGAACGCGTCGGTGCCGAGGCCGACGTCTACTCGCTGGGACTGGTGCTGTTGCAGTGCCTGACCGGCCGTCAGGAGTACGACGGCACCCCGGTCGAGGCGGCGCTGGCCCGGCTGAGCAGGCCCCCGGAGATCCCCGCCTCCGTGCCCGTCGCGCTGGCCGACGTGCTCGCCGCGATGACCCGGCTGCGCCGTGCCGCGCGGCCCAAGGCCGCCGCCTGCGCCGCGCTGCTGGAGCGGGCCGCCAACGACCCCGGCACCGCCACCGGCCCCCGTACGGCCCGGATCCGCTGGGCCGCCGCCGCGAGCGGTCTGTCCCTGGCCGCCGTCGCTGGGCTCTTCGCGCTGTTACAACCCAGCGGCGAGTCCTCCGCCCCCGCCACGGCCGATCCGGCCTCGCCGCCGACTACGACGACCAGCGTGGGCGCCAGCCCCACCAGCGCCGTGACCTCCGCCCCGGCCACCGTTGCCGCCACGACAGCGGTGCCCTCCTCGGCCCCCGCCCCGCAGGGCGGCACGGCTGAGGAACCAGCCGCCAGCACCAAGCACGGCAAGCCCAAGAAGGACAAGGGGGACAAGAAGAACAACGACGGCTGACCGCTGCCCGGGTTCGCCGCGCCGCACTGGAGCCGCACGTCCACAGTGGACGGGTCGTACGGGCACCGTTCGGCGGCCTTCTGAATCGTCATCCGTCGGCGGCTGTTTCCCAGGCCCGTGAGGTCCTAGCCTCCTGACCATGACTGGGAACACGAGCAGGGTGCGGTTCGTCTGGCGTGCCGCCGTCCTGTCCGGTGCTGTCGCAGCTGCCACACTCGCCGCTTCCTGGCAGGCCCAGGCAGCCACGGCGGCCGTGCCGTCCGGCGCCAAGTACGTGGCGCTGGGCAGCTCGTACGCAGCAGGGCCGGGCATCCCCCCGACCAAGCCCGGCAGCCCGCCCGCCTGTGCGCGGTCGGCCAACAACTACGCGAGCCAGGTCGCCGCCAAGCTCAAGCTGGCGCTGACCGACGTCACCTGTAGCGGCGCCACCACGGCGAACATCCTCACCACCGCGCAGTCCGGCCAGGGCCCGCAGATCGAGGCCGTCACGGCGGACACGAAGCTGGTCACGGTCACCATCGGCGGCAACGACGTCAACTACGTGGGCAGCCTGTACGCCTACTCCTGCCAGACCAGCGGCGGCTCGGGGTGTGCCGGCGTGGACCAGGCGGCCATGGACACGGCGCTCAAGTCGGTGCACACCAAGATCGGCAACGTGGTCAGCGCGGTGCGGAGGAGGGCGCCGCAGGCCAAGGTGCTGCTGGTCAACTACCTGACCGTGCTGCCGCGTACCGGCCCGGCCTGCACGGGTGTGCCGTTGACCCAGGCCCAGGTCGACTTCGAACGCGGCGTGGCCAGCCGCCTGCGGGACGCCACCGCGCGGGCCGCCTCGGCGAGCGGGGCCTCAGTGATCGACGCCGCCTCGGCCAGCGCCACGCACGACGCCTGTTCGGCCAGCCCGTGGATCGAGAAGTACGCCCCGCCGAACGGACGCGCGGGCTACCACCCGACGCCCACGGGCATGGCCGCCGTGGCCGAACTCGTGGTCCGCCACGAGAGCTGAGCCGGTATCACCTGGAGCAGCGGCAGCCGCCGTGCACCGCCCGGCAGTCGATCACCAGGTCGTGCCGGTGTCGGTGCACGTCGCGGCAGGAGGGCTCCACGCACTCCCGCGAGCCGTCCCCGTGCACGATCAGCGTGCCGTGACAGTGGCTGCGGTGCTGGGTGCACTCGGCACACGCGATGGCTGCCGTCATGATGCCTTCTTCGCTCCTCGTACCACGGCCCTGGCCGACTCGGCCCGGCTCGTCCTCGACCTGCCCGGGGTGTCCGGTTGACGGGTCATCGCGGGCAGGTCCGCCTTGCTCGCCTCCGGTGCGGGTTCAGCTTGCACCACCGCACGGACCCTCCGCTCGCCCTCGACCAGCTTGTTCACCTTGCGGGTGAAGGTGTCGCGGCAGGACTCCGGCCGCCGAAGCCCGCTCGTCGACTCGATCGGCCGGGTTGCCGTGGCCAGCTGCCTGCTGGTCCAGACCATCCGTGCCACGGCCTGCGGGTACCCGGAGGAGGCCCAGCTCAACCCCGATGCGCTCAGCGGTCAGTGCCCACGCCCTGCCACGGGCCCAGGTCGCGTCGTCCACGGGCATGGCGGTGCGGAAGGTCTGCCGTGCCTCGGGGGAGAGCCAGGTCCACGGCGGGATCGCCCACGGCCAGCGTGCCGAAGTCAATGACCGCGCTCAACCGGCCGTCGGAGCACAGCAGGTTGCCCGGCGCGGGATCACCGTGCACCCACATCGGGGGCTCGTCCCAGGCCGGCGCCGCCAGCGCCTGCTCGTACACGGAGGTGGCCGCCCGGTGCTCGCGCCGCACCTGCCGCTGCCCGTGCCGCAGCCGCACCTCTGCCAACGCTCGCCTCCTCGCCGGGGCCGGTGTGCGGGGCCCGCCACACCGTTCCCCGGCGAGGCTGTCCACGCGTTTTCCGCGCCGATCACCTGCCCTGCAGCGACTTCACGGTGTTGCCGAAGGTCCAGTTCCGCGAGCCGTCCCAGTTGAGCGACCAGGTCATCAGGCCCTTCAGCCCGTTGCCGTAGGTGTTCCACGCCTGGGACACCTGCCCGGTGGACATGTAGCCGCCGCCTGCCCCCGGCTGCGCGGGCAGACCGGGCACCTGCTTGTCGTAGGGCACGCGGATCGTGGTGCCCTGCACGACGAGCCCCTTGTTCAGGCAGTCGGTCTGCACGGTGAAGCCCTGCACGGTGCCCGCCTGGTAGGAGTCACCAGAACAGCCGTACATGCTTCCGTTGTAGTACTGCATGTTCAGCCACCACAGGCGCCCGTTGTCGGCGTACTTCTTCACGATCGGCAGGTAGGCGCCCCAGATCGAGCCGTAGGTGACGCTGCCTCCGGTGACGTAGGCGGTCTCCGGGGCCATGGTCAGCCCGAAGTTGGCCGGCATCTGCCCGAGCACCCCGTCGATGATGCGTTCCAGGTTCTCCTGGGAGGCCGACAGGGTGCCGATGCTGCCCCCACCGACCAGCCCGGTCTCGATGTCGATGTCGATCCCGTCGAAGTTGTACTTCTTGAGGATCGGCACGATCGTGGCCACGAACCGGTCGGCCACCGCGCTGGAGTTCAGGTCGATGCCCGCCGCCGCTCCGCCGATGGACATCAGGATCGTCGCGCCAGCGGCCTTGGCCTGGCACATCTCCGCCGGGGTCGCCACCTTGACCGTGGAGTCCATGCCGTCCTCCCACAGCACGGTGCCGTCCGACTGGATCACCGGGAAGGCCGCGTTGATGACGTTGTAGCCGTGCGCCGCGATCCGGCTGTCGGTGATCGGGACCCAGCCCAGCGGCGGGTGCACCCCGTTCGAGGCGCCGTCCCAGTTCTCCCAGTAGCCCTGGAGCACCTTGCCCGCCGGTCGCGACTTGACCGCGCAGGTATCGGCGCGCGGTGCCGCGCCTGCGGGGACCAGACCGGCCAGTGGCACGGCCAGTGCGGCGGCCAGCACGGCGCCGAGCACACGTGAGATCCGTCCGAACACGAGGCAACTCCCAACATCGGGTGGGGGCGGCCCTCGGTCACGATAGCCGGTGGGACGCAGCTGGTCTAGACCAGATTGGAGGTCCGTGGCGACCGCCTGCTGGACTGGGGGAGCGTGCCACTGTGCGGCACCGCTTCGGCCCTGATCGAGCTCGCCGAGCACGAGCACGGGTCTGCGCGACCGTGGAACGGCGATTCCCCTTTTGTGTGAGCGAAAACGCCGGAATATGAGCAAGGCTCGACCATTGGGTTCGTGGGGCGTTGTCGGGCGTCACCACATCCCTGTTGCACATCTGCGCGGAGCGTGCGTATCATCAGTGGCGTCTCGTTCTCGCGGATGTCGGCGTCAAGCCGCCCGCCAGGACTTTTCAGATCCCTCTGCTCCGCCAGCTGACCTCGCTTCGCGCTGAGGTCCTGACGGCCCGTGCCGGTGCGTGTCCACGCCCGGCCGAACCTTCCCAGTCAGGAGTACTTCCCATGTCCAGCAACGACAATCCCGCCATCACTGGCATGATCGACATCCACAGGGACCGCACCGTCCTGCGCGTGGACGGCTACCTGCCCGGACCGCGCGACCTCCAGGTGCCCGCCGCCCTGGTCCGCGAGTACGGCCTGCGCCGTGGCGACACCGTCACCGGCACGGTCGGCACCGCGGCCCGCGGCGACAAACTGCCGCCGCTGACCCAGGTCGAGACCGTGAACGGCCAGCACCCGCGCCACGCCAGGAACCGGCCCGCCTTCACCGACCTGGTGCCGCTCTACCCGAACGAGCGGCTGCGGCTGGAGACCGAGCCGCACGCGCTGACCGCCCGCGTGGTCGACCTGCTCATGCCGGTGGGCAAGGGGCAGCGGGCGCTGATCGTCGCGCCGCCCAAGGCGGGCAAGACCACTGTGCTGCAAGACATCGCGCACGGCATCGCCAAGAACCACCCGGAGTGCCACCTCATGCTCGTGCTGGTGGGGGAGCGGCCCGAGGAGGTCACCGACCTGGCCCGCGCCGTGCCCGCCGAGGTGATCGCCTCGACCTTCGACCGGCCGCCCGCCGAGCACACGGCACTGGCCGAACTGGCCATCGAGCGCGCCAAACGGCTGGTCGAGATGGGCCGCGACGTGGTCGTGCTGCTCGACTCGCTGACCAGGCTGGGCCGCGCCTACAACCTGGCTGCCCCCGCTTCGGGCCGGATCCTGTCCGGTGGTGTGGACAGCACGGCCCTGGTGCCGCCCAAGCGGTTCCTCGGCGCCGCCCGCAACATCGAGAACGGCGGCTCACTGACGATCTTCGCCACCGCGCTGGTGGAGACCGGGTCCGCGGGCGACACACTGATCTTCGAGGAGTACAAGGGCACCGGCAACGCCGAACTGCGCCTGGACCGCAAGATCGCGGGCAAGCGGGTGTTCCCCGCGGTGGACCTGGCGCAGTCCAGTACCCGCAAGGAAGAACTGCTGGTGTCCCCCGCGGAGCTCGCGGCCACCCGCGCCCTGCGCCGTGCGCTGGACGGCCGCGAGGGTCAGTACGGCATCGAGGTGCTGTTGGAGGGCCTGCGCAAGACCAGCACCAATGCCGAGTTCCTCACCCAGCTGCTGACCGCGCCCCGCTAGTGTCGGCGCGGTCGACCAGACCGGCGATGTGCGTGGCGAACACGGGCCACAGCTCCCGCGGGAGGCTGTGCCCCATGCCTTCCAGGACCATCAGTTCGGCGCCGGGGATGGCTGCCGCCGTGGCCCGCCCGCCGCTGATGTCGCACAAGGTGTCGGCGGCGCCGTGCACCACCAGCGTGGGCACCCGCAGCGACCTCAGTCGTTCCGTGCGGTCGCCCGTCGCCAGTACCGCGATGCCCTGGCGCTGGAAGCCGAGGACGTCGTAACCCCGGTCGTGGATCCGCCCGGCTCGCTCGGTCGCGGCGGCAACGTCGAACTCGAACCCCGGTGACGCGCCGATGCGCATGGCTCGCACGTGCCACTCGACGAAGGACTCCCGGTCCTGCGGCGGCCTGCCCAGTTTGGCGAACACCGAGGTGTCACCCTGACCCACACCTGGCTCACCGGTGCTGGACATCATGGAGGTCAGTGAACGGACCCGGTCCGGGTGTTCGATCGCGACCATTTGGGCGATCATTGCGCCCAAAGAGGCACCGACGAGATGCGCACTGTCGATTCCGAGCATCTCGAGCAGACCGACGGAGTCGGCCGCCATGTCCGACAGTGTGTAGGAGGCAGTCGAGAGGTCACCGGCAAAAGCCGCCGTGAAATCCGGTACGGGCGCGTCGGAGAAATGCGTCGACCGGCCTGCGTCGCGGTTGTCGAACCGGATCACCTGCATGCCCCGGTCCACCAGTTCCTGGCAGAACCCCTCCGGCCAGTTGATCATCTGTGCGCCGCCCCCCATGATCAGCAGGACCGGCGGGGCGCCGGGGTCGCCGAAACGTTCGTAGGCGATCTCGATTCCGGACGGGCCGACATTCAGCGCTTTCAGTTCTGGCATGGTCGCAACGATAGTCAGGCAACGGCGGCGGAAAATCGACCCGTGGTGCGATGTTTTCGGCTTGCCGGGCGGGTTATGGTGAAAGTGGGAGGGGGCGAAGAACTGGTCCGGCGCCCGCTATCGCGATCAACTGCCGTCGAGCCCGGCAAAGGGCCCCATCAACCGATCGGTTGACCGCCGTCTGACAGGTCAGGTGATCCCGGCGGACCCGCTGGCCGGACACGCTGACCTGGTGCTGAAACACATGCTGACAACAGGGCTGGCAGTGCTGCTGGCGGCCTCCTCGTCGCAGGCCGCCCCGCAGCGGGATCCCTCGACCGTGTGGACCGACAGCGGCCCGGTGCACGGACTGGTCACCGCCCAGTACCGGCAGTTCCAGGCCATTCCCTACGCCGCCCCGCCGGTGGGCGAGCTGCGCTGGCGCGCGCCGCAACCCGTGCGGCCGTGGACCCAGCCGCGCGATGCCACGACGGCGGCCAGCGCCTGCGCGCAACCGGCCAATCCCGAGGCGCCGAAAGGCAGCACAGCCGAGGACTGCCTCTACCTCACCGTGACGACCCCCACCACCGACACCGGCAGGCCCAGGCCGGTGCTCGTGTGGATCCCGGGCGGCGGCTTCTACATGGGCGCGGGCGGCAGCTATGGGGCTACGGGGCTGGCCGGTCGCGGCGACGCCGTGGTGGTGACCGTCAACTACCGGCTGGGCATCTTCGGCTTCTTCGGGCTACCGGGCCTGCCCGGTTCCGGCTCGTTCGGCCTGCTGGACCAGCAGGCGGCGCTGCGGTGGGTGCAGCGCAACGCGGCGGCCTTCGGCGGGGACCCGCGCAACGTCACCGTCGCGGGGCAGTCGGCGGGCGCCATGAGCGTGTGCGCGCAGCTGACCTCACCCGGTGCTGCCGGGCTGTTCCACAAGGCGATCATGCAGAGCGGGTCCTGCGAGTTCAACTGGCCCGACAACGGCCAGTACCCGGGTCAGCGGGCGGCCTCGATCTGGTCCACCGAGCAGGAGGTGCAGCGGACCGGCACCGCGACGGCGGCACAACTGTGCCCGGACAGGGCGCCCGCCGAGGTGCTGCCCTGCCTGCGCGGACTGGCCCCGGAGGTGCTCGCCCCGCTGACGACCAGCTTCATCCGGCCCGCCCACGGCAACCCCGTGCTGCCCCGCGACCCGGCCCAGGCCCTGCGCGACGGGCAGTTCCACCACGTGCCGGTGTTGTCGGGCACCAACCACGACGAGAACCGGGCCTGGCTCGCGGCGTTCGACAAGGGCACCATCGACGCGGCGCGGTACGAGCAACTCGTCACCGGCGTGGTGCACGGCGACCAGGCGGCGGCCCGGCGGATCCTCGACGCCTACCCGGTTTCCGGCTACGACTCGCCCGCGCTGGCCTGGGGCGCGGTGACCACCGACCGGATCTGGGCCTGTACGCAGCTGGCCGCCGAACGGGACATCGCAGGCCACGCACCGGTGCACGCCTACGACTTCGCCGACCCACACTCGCCGTTGACGAAGTTCCAGCCGACCTCGTACCCGCTGGGCGCCGCACACGCGATGGAACTGCCCTACCTGTTCGAGTTGGGCGGCAAGGCACTGCCGCTGGACCCCGGCCAGCAGCGGCTGTCCCAGGACATGATCGCCTACTGGACGAACTTCGCCCGCGGTGGCGACCCCAACGGGCCGGGCCTGACCGACTGGCCGGGCACCACCGGGCTGCGGCTGGCGCCCGACGGTGCGGGCGGCGTCCACGCCGAGGACATCGCCGCCGAGCACCACTGCGCGCTGTGGGCGGGTGTTTCACCGGGGACCGGCTCGGGTAAGTGATCGGTACCCCAGTGAAGGGAGCGGTCATGTCCGCCGAGGACAAGGTCAGGGACTCGGTCAAGAGCGTCGCGGACAAGTGATGAGCTGCCCTCGGGTCAGGTTCGGCTACACGCTGCTGACCGAGCAGGCGGGACCGCGCGCCCTGGTGCGGCACGCGGTCTCCGCCGAGCGGGCGGGCTTCGACTTCGCGGTGATGAGCGACCACTACTCGCCCTGGCTGACCGAGCAGGGGCACGCCCCCTACGCGTGGAGCGTGCTGGGGGCGGTCGCCCAGGCCACCGAGCGGGTGGAGCTGATGACCTACGTCACCTGCCCGCTCATCCGGTACCACCCGGCCGTGGTCGCGCAGAAGGCGGCGACCGTGCAGCTGCTCAGCCAGGGGCGGTTCACCCTGGGACTGGGCGCGGGGGAGAACCTCAACGAGCACGTGGTCGGCAGCGGCTGGCCGCCGGTCAACGTGCGCCACGAGATGCTCGGTGAGGCCCTGGACATCATTTCCGGGCTGTTCGACGGCGGGTACCTCAACTTCGTGGGCAAGCACTACCGGGTGGACTCGGCCAAGCTCTGGGACCTGCCAGGGCAGCGTGTGCCGCTGGCGGTGGCGGTCTCGGGGGAGCAGTCGGTGGACCTGTTCGCCGCGCGGGCCGACGCGCTGATCGCGGTGGAGCCCGACGCCGGGCTGTGCGGCCGCTGGCGCACCATCGCCGCCCCGGACGCCAACCGGGCGATCGGCCAGCTCCCGATCTGTTTCGACCCCGACGAACAGGCCGCCGTGCGTCGGGCGCACGAGCAGTTCCGCTGGTTCGGCGGCGGCTGGAAGGTCAACGCCGAGCTGCCCGGCCCCGCCGGGTTCGCCGGGGCGACGCGGTTCGTGCGGCCCGAGGACCTCGCCGGGTCGATCCCGTGCGGCCCGGACACCGAGAAGATCGTCCAGGCGGTCTCGGCCTACTGGCAGGCCGGGTTCACCGATGTCGCCCTGGTCCAGATCGGTGGCGAGCACCAGGACGGGTTCCTGGGCTTCGCCGAGGACGAGCTGCTGCCCGCACTGCGCGCCGCCGCGGCCTGAGCTCAGGCGGCCAGCCGCAGCACCGCCCAGACCACCTTGCCGCCGACCCAGGTCGGCAGGCACCCCCACACCTTCGACAGCCCGGCCACCATCACCAGCCCGCGGCCGCCGGGAGCACCCACGTCGGGCTCCCGGTAGGCGGGCATGGCCGGGCTGTCGTCGCGCACGGCCACCGCCAGCCCGTCCGCGCGCAGCGCCATGCGCAGCCGGGCCCGTGACTCCGCGTGCCGCACCGCGTTCTCCGCCAGCTCGGACACCACCAGTTCCACGTCCGCGATCATGTGTTCGAGGCCCCACCTGCGGCAGGTCTCGGCCACGAAGCGGCGGGCCGCACGCGGGGCGGACACGGAGTGGGTCAGGTGCAGGGTCGCCACCCCGCCGTGCGCCCTGGCGGGCAGGCTGCCCACCGCCGCGGTGACCGTCGCGAAGCAGCGCAGCCCGCAGTCCAGCGGCTGGTCGGCCACGAGCACGACGGGCACGCCCGGCCAGTCGGCGGCCTCCTGGGCGATGGCGGTGAACATGCTCAGCGCCACGCCGGAGGGTACGTGCAGCCGGTCGGTGCGGATGACCACGCCGTTCGGCTCCTCGGCCACGCACCTCAGCAGCGCGGCCCGCAGGGTTTGGCTCCCCACCGCGTCCAGCGTGCCGTGCGGCCGGACGAGTGCCGTTCTGCCCCGGGTCCGCACCTCCACAGCCAGCGCACCGCTCACCACGTGCGTGCGGTGAGGTCACGGAACAGCCGGTGCACGGCTTCACCCCCTGGTGATTTCTCCACTGTGAGTTCGGGACTACCCGTAACGGGTGGCGACTAACCGTGGGATGTCCGGGTAGCCGGATGACCCTGGTCCGAACGGGAGGGAGAAGCGACCGCACCGACATCCGCAACACGGGCGGCACCGTCGTGGACACGCCGGCGCCACTTGACAGCCGTGCCAGCATTGTATCAACGACTCGATACAAACCTGGAGCGATCGTGCACTACCTCGTGCTGGCAGGGGTTCTGGCGGTGTTCGTCGCGGCATGCTCGCTTTTCTCGCCCACGCCGCGGCGCAGCAGGAAGCTGCTCTGGAACTGGGGGGTGGCCGAGCCCACCGAGGAGCAGGGCGCACAGGCGCTGCCCTACCTGCGCAGGCGGTACTGGCTGATTGTGGTGTCAGTGCTGGTGATCGGCCCGGTCGGCGTGCAGCTCAGCGTCGGGATGTTCGCGGGCCCGCTGGTGAGCGTGAGCTCGGTCCTGGTCGCACTGCTGCTGGCCGAGCTGGTCTCGGCGGTGCTGCCGCGGCGTGGCGCCACGCGGGTGGCGAGCCTGACCCGGCGCACGCTGCGCGGACTGGTGCCGCGCTGGGTGATCGCCACCCACCTGGTCCTGGCCGGTGTGGCCATCGCACTCGCACTCGCCGTGCTGGCCGCGCAGCCCTGGGCGGACCGCGCGGCCGCCTCGCTGGACCCGTTGGTACGCACTGGCGCGGGCTTCGACCTGACCCAGGCGCAGCTCCGCGACGAGGCGCTGCCCTGGGTGATCATCACCGAGGTCCTGGTGAGCCTGCTCCTGGTCTACGGCACGGTCGTCCTGGCCATGCTGCGGACAGTGGTCGGCGAGCCCGAGGTGGACGCCGTGCTGCGCGCCCGCTGCGCGCGGATCGTCGTCGGCGTCGGCGCTGTGTACACCGCCTCGGTGGCCAGCGCCGCCGTGTACCGGATCCACCTGGTCGAACAGTCGGCACTGCGCCTGCCGCTCCGGCCGGACTGGCTCGCGTGGCTCGGCGCGCTGTCCACGCCCCTGCTGGTGGTCGTGCCGGTGGCCGGGGTCCTGGCCTACGTCCTGCTCGCCACGCCGTGGAAGCTGATGTTCGTGCAGCCGCAAGGCCGTTCAGCGCCCGTGTAGGTCCTCGGGGTGCCGACCGTCCTCGGCGCTGAGCCCGAGCATGTCCAGCAGTTGGGCGCACTCCTGTGGGCTGTCCGCGCTGGCCGCCACGTAGCGGGCGGCCCGGCGCAGCTGGTGCGGCGGGCACTCCGTCACGGACTGCCTGGCCAGCGCCTTGCGCTCGGTTGTCGTCATGTCCGATCAGCTCCTCGGTTCGCGGTGAACTCCTTGCTTGTGCACGGATTGCCGCGGCCCGCCGTCACCGGAGGATCTCTCGCATCGCGCACGCCTTGAGCTCGTTGACTTTTTGACGCACCGTGGAACCCGTGTCCAGGCGGGTACCCCCGCGCCTACGGTTGAACCGACGAGGAGGTGCCGATGGTGCGCATGGACAGGTTCCGCTGCCCGAGCTGCGAGTGGCGGGTGGACGTCGCCGCGGGCAGGCTGGTGCCGCACAAGGACGGCGAGCGGTTCTGCCCCGGCTCGGGACGAGTGGTCTCCGCCGAGGCGTTCGGCCCCGTGCTGGCCGTGATCCCGATGGGGCAGGCCCCCTGCACGGCCTGTGGCAGGCACATCGAGGTGATGACCCTGCACCAGACCGTGCGTGCCCTGTGGCCCTGCGGGGACTCCTTCGCCAACCCCTCGACCGAGTCCGACGACATCCCGGCGCTGCGCAGGCACGTGGCCTCGCTGACCGACTAGGCCTGCTGACGCTCGCCGTGCGTGCGCATGTGCCGTTTGGTGGTGTACAGGTGGGTCCGTCCCCACCTGAATGGCTGAACGGTCGGCACGATTCGTGTGCCGCACCGCAGCGGTCCCTTGCCGGGTAAGCGGATTCTCGTCACGGGAGAGCGGAACTCACCCGGTCAGCGCCTCGTCCAGGTCGGAGTGCACGCGGAACGCCTGGTCGATGCCGGAGATCGCCATCGGGCGGGTGACGATGCGGTTGCCCGCGACCAGGCGCAGGTCGCTGCGGTGCGCGGTGGCGGCGCGGCGGGCCTCGACCAGCACGGCCAGTCCCGCGGAGCCGAAGAAGCTCACCGTGCTCAGGTCGAGCACCACGACGGAGGTCGTGGCGAGCTGGTCCAGCACGCGGGTGCGCAGCAGGGGAGCGGTCAGCATGTCCACCTCGCCGCTGACCGTGAGCACCGACAGCATGGTGGAGGGCTGGTCGAGCACGATCTCGATTTGCTCGGCGATGGCTCTGGCCTCGGTGCCGATCTCGGACTGTGGCATGGTCATTGTCGTGTCTCCCGTGGGCATCGTGTTTCGAGCCCGGATGACCCAGACCGCCAGGTGCAGCGGAAACGGCCCATGTGAACAGGTCGCCTCGCAATGCGGCCCGGATCGGCGGCGTACACCGCCTCACCGGCACGGCTGTGTGCTCAACCGCTGCACCTCCACAGTACGACTGGGTGCCCGTTCGGGCAACACGGGTGGTAACCGGCCGTGCGCTGGGTACCCGTTCCGGCATGGAGAAAGCATCGTGAGCGAACGGGAGCCACCGCAGTACGCGGTGGCCAGGGTGCAGCGGGCCATCGCCGAGGACCCGAGGACGGTCGAACTGGGGGTGCGGGTGACCGTGCGCGGGGACCAGGTGTTCCTGCGCGGGGACGTGACCTGCCAGGCAAGGCGGGACGACCTGACCGAGGTGGTCGCCGAGCTGGCGCCGGAACTGTTGGTGCGCAACGAGATCAGGGTCGTTCCCTCGGGCGCGCCCGAGGGGCGGGAGGAACTGCTGTGATCAGGATCGCCGCCGTGGGTGACGTGCACCTCGGCGAGGACAACGCCGGGTTGCTGCGCCCGGCGCTGGAGGAACTGGGGGACCGGGCCGACGTGCTGTTGCTGGCCGGGGACCTCACCCGGCACGGCACCGTGGCGGAGGCCGGGGTGGTGGCCGGGGAGTTCCGCGACCTGCCCGTACCGGTGATCGCCGTGCTCGGCAACCACGACTACCACGGTGACGCCGAACGGCCCATCACCGATTTGTTGCAGGACAACGGCATCACCGTGTTGGAGGGCACCGGGACCGTGCTGGTGGCGGACGGCCACCGGGTCGGCGTGGCCGGGGTGAAGGGCTTCGGCGGCGGGTTCGCGGGCAAGTGTGCCAGCGCGTTCGGCGAGCGGGAGATGAAGCGGTTCATCCAGCACACCGAACAGATCGCCGACCGGCTGCGGGCCGCCCTGCTGGGGCTGTCCGCCGAGGTGCGCGTCGCGCTGACCCACTACTCGCCGGTCGCCGACACCCTGCACGGCGAGCCGCCGGAGCTCTACCCGTTCCTCGGCTCGTACCTGCTCGCCGAGGCGATCGACGCCGCCGGGACCGATCTCGCCCTGCACGGGCACGCCCACTTCGGCACCGAGTCGGGCAGCACGCCGGGCGGGGTGCGGGTCCGCAACGTGGCCCAGCCGGTGCTGCGTGCGGCCTACGCCGTCTACTGCCTGGAACCCGCCGCCGAGCCCGTGTCACCCAGCCTGTACTGAGACCGCGTGCGGCATCTGCCAGCCCTCGGCGAGCCGGGACGGGCGCAGGGTGTGCCCGCCGCCGAAGAACTCGCAGAACTTCATGATCAGCGGGTCCCAGCCGACCGGGTCCACGTACCGGGTCCCCGGGATGACCAGGTCCTGATCCACGTGTGCCCGCAGCACCTCCGCCTCGAAGGCCGTGGCGAGGTCCGCGCCGCCGAAGGGACGGGCCGAGACGATCCGGCACTCCAACTGGATCGGGCACTGCGCGACGCGCAGCGGTGCGACCAGTTCGGACTCCTGGCCGGTCAGCCCCGAGACGGCGAACTTGTCCGGCACGTACCGATAGCCCTGCTCCACCCGGTACCCGGCCACCACCGGGTTGCCCGTGGTCAGCGCCAACCGGTCCACCGCGTCCACCAGTGCCGAGGAGGGCAGGTTGAGCACGCACTCCCGTTCCCGCAGCAGGTTCGCCGCCGTCTGACTGTTGTTGCCCATGCCGAGCATGCAGTGCTGGCCGAGCCACCAGGCCGAGGACATCGGCGCGAGGTTCGTCGTGCCGTCCTCGTTGCGGGAACTGATCACCACCACCGGCGTGCCGAAGTACAACACCTTCAAACCGGGTACCACATGCATCGCGACCGCCTTTCCTGTGCTGTGCGCCGCGATGATCACTCTTTCTCGCCGGGCGGGCGGTCGCTGGCGGGATCCGGACCTCGCGTTGGCGCTCGAGGCCGTCGATTGATCAGTGAGGCGACCAGTTCGACAATTCCGGGTTCACGCTGAGGAACTCCCGATTGGTCAACAGTCAACTGATCTGGCCCTGGCTGCCAGGCGGTACGTTCGGATCATGATGCGTGTGCTGGTCGTTGGAATTGCGTCATTGTTGGCGGCGGGAATTGTCGCGGCGCCCAATGCGGTCGCCGACACCGGGCTGGAATGCCTGGGGCAACCGGTGTCCGGGCCGCACGTGTCGGTGACCAGATGTGGCGGCGGGGTCGAGGAGTTCGAGGTCCGCGATTCGGGGACCAGCCACGCCACGATCTGGCACCGCGGCGGGGCCGGGGACTGGGAGCAGGTCACCGACCACTACGTGGGCCCCAAGGACTGGGGGCTGACGGCGGCCGAGGACGTGGACGGCACGCTGGAGGTCTTCGCGGTGTTCCAGGGCGGGCTGTTCCACGTCCGGCAGGACCGCGACGGGCACTGGGGCAGGGCGGAGGAATTCGGCATCGGCAAGATCCCGTACTTCGGCGGCCCATTCGTCTACCGGGAATTCGACGGGCGGCTGGACCTGTTCAGCTCGGACTCGAATGACAGGATCGTGCACATCCTTCAGGAAGTGCCGGGTGGCGAATGGGGCTCGAAGCGTGCGCTCGACCAGTTCCAGAACCTGCCGCCGAACCGGGTCCTGACCGCACCCGGCAAGGTGCGGCAGTTGCCCGACGGCAAGCTGGACGCCGTGGCGATCCTGTGGGGATCCTCGGGCAGCGCGCCCGAGGACTACTGGCACGCCGTCCAGTTCACCCCGCACGGTGATTGGGGCGCCTGGCAGGCGTGCGCCAGCATCGGGTGTGACTGAGCGGATCAGCGCGGCGGGCGGGTGACGCCGACCGCGTACCGGGTGAGCCGGGTGGGCAGCGTGGCCCGCTCGGTGAACCGGGGCGGGTCAGGCTGCCCGGGATAGCGGCTGTGGACGAGGTCCTCGACGAACTCGCGCACCGATTCGGGATCGGGCAGCAGGTCCCCGCCGAGGTAGGCCAGGGTGACCGGCAGGGCGGCGGGATCGGTCTCCACGCCGATCGACCAGCCGTAGCGCTCGTCCCACAGCAGCATCAGATCGTGCTCGGGGAAGTTGGGGCTGCGGACCGAGAGCGCGAAGTAGGCGCTGCTCAGCTCGCAGACCTCGAAGCCGACGGCGTGTTCGGGGATCTGCAGTGCCTCGGCCACGGCGGCCACGTAGCAGCCAAGGCCCAACGCGCTCTGACTGTGCGGATCGATGGTCATCTCCCGGCGCCTCACCTGTCAGCAGGGACAGCAACGGTCCGGTTTACCCGCTACCTCGACACCTCAACCCTGTTCGCGGACAGGACGAATGTGACCTCCGTCCCATCGGCCCCGCGGCACACCGAGCTGTCCCTGGCCAGCTTGCCGATCAGCTCCAGGCCCCGGCCCCGGCTGCCCTTGTCGGCGGGAACCGGTCGCCAGGCGCCGAAGTCGCGCACCCGGCCGCTGACCGCCCCGTCGGGCAGCGCGCGCAGCTCGTACTCGAACTCGCCGTCGGGCACACCGGGATAGGCGTGCTCCACGGCGTTGGCGGCGGCCTCGCCGAGCACCAGTTGCAGGTCGTCCAGCAGGTCGGCGGCCAGGTTGGCGCTGCGAGCCCAGGCCCGCACGGCGGTGCGCATCGAGGCCAGCACGGCGGGCACGGCGGGCAACCGCTCCCGCAGCGTCACGGGCAGCAGCCGGGCCACGACCAGTGCCACGTCGTCATTGGGTCCCTGGTCGGCGAGCTGGTGGGTCACCAGGTCGGAGGCGACCTGCTCCGCGGGCAGCCCGGCCAGTTCCCGCGCGTTCGCGACGAGCCGGTCCAGGCCCAGGTCCAGGTCCTCGCCGCGCCGCTCCACCAGTCCGTCGGTGTAGAGCAGCACGGTGTCGCCCGGCGCGATCTCCCGCCGTTCCTCGGTCAGCGGCAGCTCCGCGCCCAGGCCCAGCACCGTGCCGACCGCTCCGGTGAGCAGGCTCGCCTCCCCGTCGCGGACCAGCACCGGTGGCACGTGCCCGGCCCGCGCCCAGCACAGCTCGCCGGTACCGCAGTCGATCACCAGGCAGGCCACCGTGCTGGCCAGCGCGGCGGGCACCCGCTCGGCGAACTCGTTGAGGTGGCGCAGGCACTCGGCGGGGGAGTGGCCCTCCAGCAGGTAGGCAGCGACGGCGCTGCGCAACTGCCCCATCACGGCGGCGGCGGTCGGCCCCTGACCGACCACGTCCCCGACCACGATCGCCACCCGGTCGGCGTCCAGCCGCAGCACGTCGTACCAGTCGCCCCCGGCCCTGGTGCCCTCGGCCCCGGGCAGGTAACGGGTGGCCAGCGCCAGCCGGTCCACCTCGGGCAGGCTCTTCGGCAGCAGGCTGCGCTGCAGGACCTCGGCGATCTCGTGCTCGGCCCGGTACATGCGCGCCCGGTCCAGTGCCTGCGCGCACTGCTCGGCCAGCGACAGCACGGCCAGCCGGTCCCCTGGGTCGAACACCCGCTCCACCGGCGCGCCCACCGTGATCACGCCCAGGCAGCGGCCCGCCACGATCAGGGGTACCACCGCGCCGGCCGCGAAACCCGTGGCGCGCATCAGGTCCGGGAACGCGGGGTGCTCGGCGGCGCAGTCCTCCAGCCGCTCGATCCAGACCGGCCGGTGGGTGGACACCGCGTCGGTCACCGGGGACCGGTCGGTCAGGTCGATCCGGGTCCACGAGCGCTGGTGTCCCGGCGGGGTCAGCGGTTCGAGCACCTCGGGATCGCGCAGTTCGAACACGCCGATCTCGCACTCGCCCAGCAGCCGCAGCCCGTGCGCCACGGCCGTGCGGGCCACCTGCGCCGGAGTCGTTGCCGCCGACAGCTCGGCCGTGGCCTGCTGCAACAGCGCCAGCCTGGCCGCGGTGGTCTGTTCCTCGGCCAGCAGCAGGGCGTTGTCCAGCGCGATGCCCGCCCGGCTGGCGATCTCGGTGACCAGCGCCAGGTTGGCGTCGGTGTAGTCGGCGGCCCCGGTGTCGCGGCGCAGCGTGAGCACCGCCAGCGTCCTGCCCCGTGCCCGCAGCGGTACGACCATTTCGGTGCCCTTGCGGCGCGGGCCGTCGGCCTGGTCGGTCCGCCGCACCGTGCACTGGTCGGCCAACCGGGTCTGCACCATCAGGCGGGTCAACCGGTCCAGGCGTGGTACCACACCTGTGGTGTCGTCCAGCTCGGCGCCGAACTGGGCGAGCAGCCGCTGCCGCTCGGTCTCCTGGTAGCGGGCGTTGATGTCCACGCAGCTGGCCACGTGCCCGCTGAACTCCGCGCCCTGCCCGATCGGCACGGCGTGCTCCAGCATCCAGTGGTAGGCCCCGTCCGCGCGGCGCAGGCGGTACTCGATGGACAGCGCCCCGCCGGTGTCCACGGCCGAGTCCAGCGCGGCCCGGTACCGGTCCAGGTCCTGCGGGTGCACCAGCCGCTGCCAGCCCATGCCCAGGGCGTAGGTCGGACCGGTACCGGTGAACTCCGTCCAGCCTCGGTTGACGAACTCCCGGTCGCCCGCACGATCGGCGGCCCAGATGAGGGCGGGTGCCACATCGGCCATACTGCGGAAGCGCTGCTCGCCCTGCCTGCGCACCCGGCCCAACCGCACGTGCGCGTTCACCCGCGACAGCAGCTCGCGCGCCGAGAACGGCTTGACCAGGTAGTCGTCGGCGCCCGCGGTCAGCCCCTCGGCGGAGGCCTCCTCACCGGCCCGTGCCGACAGCAGCAGCACGGGCACGCGAGCGGTTCGCGGGTCCTCGCGCAGCGCGGCCACCAGCCCAAGGCCGTCCAGGCCCGGCATCATGACGTCGCTGATGACCAGGTCCGGCGCGGCCTCGCGGACAGCACGCAGCGCCTGCACCCCGTCGGCCACGGCGACGGTGCGGTACCGGGCCCCGAGCAGCCGGGTGAGGTAGCCGCGCATGTCCGCGTTGTCGTCGGCGATCAGCACCTGGGCCGGTTCGCGCGGGGCCGTCGGCTCGGTGCCGGGCAGCCACTGCTCGGCCTCCTCGACGAACGGGGCGGCACTGTCGGACCGCACGGTGCTGGCGCCCAGGTTCGCCGCGGGCAGGTGCGCGCTGCCCAGCGGGATCCGCACGGTGAACGTGGTGCCCACGTCCACCTCGCTGCTCACCTCGACCTCGCCGCCGTGCAACCCGACCAGCTCGCGGACCAGGGCCAGGCCGATTCCGCTGCCCTCGGTGGAACGGGACCGGGGCTGCTCGATCCGGTGGAACCGCTCGAACAGCCGGGGCAGCTCCTCCTCCGGCACGCCCACCCCGGTGTCGGCCACGGTCAGCACCGCGCAGCCGGCCACGGGGTGCAGGTCCACCCGGATGCTCCCGCTGAAGGTGAACTTCAGCGCGTTGCCGACCAGGTTGAACACGATCTTCTCCCACATGCCCCGGTCCACGTGGGCGGGCGGGTCCAGTGGGGGGCAGTCCACCGCAAGGCGCAGCCCCGCCCGGTCGATGGCCGAGCGGAACAACCCGGCCAGCTCGGCGGTCAGCGTGCCCAGGTCCACCGGCTCGTACGCGGCCTCGACCCGGCCCGCCTCGATGCGGGAGAAGTCCAGCAGGGAGTTGACCAGCTTGCCCAGCCGCTGCGCGTTGCGCTCCACCACGGCCAGCTGCTCGCGCTCGACGCCCCGCGCGGCCTCGCGCAGTTCCCGCAGCGGCCCGGTGATCAGCGTCAGCGGGGTGCGGAACTCGTGGCTGATGTTGGCGAAGAACGCGGTCTTGGCCTTGTCCAGCTCGGCCAGCTCCTCGGCCCTGCGCTGCTGGAACTCGTAGGCCAGCGCCCCGTTGATCAGCGCGGCGCTCTGGTCGGCGGCCAGCGCGAGGAAGGTCCGGTACGGCTCGTCCAGCGCCCGTCCCGCGCTGGCCGCCAGCACGATCACACCCAGCGGCTCACCGCCGGAGTCGTTGCGCAGCGGGAACACCAGCGCCTCGGTGGGCGGTCTGTCCCAGGCCCCGCCGGGCAGCTCGCCGATGCGCTCGCGCACCTCGTGTACGTGCACCGCGCTGACCGTGGCCAGCACCTCCGCCACCGGCCAGCCCGCGAAGGCCGGGCCGCTGGCCGCGGTCAGTTCGGGCGGGCCGCCGAGGTAGATCGCCGCGTACGGCACGTCGGGGCCCAGCGAGTCCACCACGGCGCGGCACGCCTGCCCGGCGCTGCGCAGGCCGCCCGCCTTGGCGCCGAGCCCGCGTAGCATCGCCATCCTGCGCTCGCCGACGACCCGTTCGGTGGTCTCGCTGACCGCGGTGAACACGCCCACCACGGAGCCGTCCTCGTCGTGCAGCGGGCTGTAGGAGTACGTCCAGTACGTCTCCTCCCAGTACCCGTGCCGGTCCATCGGCAGCAGCAGGTCGTCGGACCAGGTGGCCTGCCCGGTCGCCAGCACCCCGCGCAGCATCGGGCCGATGATGTGCCAGATCTCGGTCCACACCTGGTCACCCGGCTTACCCAGCGCGGGGTGCTTGCTGCCCAGCAGCGGCAGGTACGCGTCGTTGTAGAGGAAGCGCAGCTCCTGGCCCCACCACACGATCATGGGGAAGCGCGAGGTCAGGCAGATCCGGCAGGCCGTGCGCAGCGCGGCGGGCCAGTCCCGCTGCGGTCCCAGCGGTGAACTGGCCCAGTCCACCTCACGCATCCGGGCGGCCATCGCGCTGTCGCCGGGGAAGGCCAGCGACAGCAGGTCCGCCTCCACGTCTTCGTCCACCAGACCTCCAGCGAGCAGGCTAGCCAGTGGGGCCTGCGGTGGCCACCGACGTGGGTCTACCCGCTCGCGCCGGTGCACGCTCGGGCCGTGCCCGAAAGTCCTTCCGGACTGCCCGCTCACGCCTCGTGCAGGGGCGGCGGGGTCTTGGCGCCCATCACGCCTCCGGTGCGCTCGGGGTAGATCGGGGCGTCACCGATCACCGGGTCGGTCTCCGGCGGGGCGCCCTGGTCGACCAGGCCGCCGCCGGTCTGCGGAGAGGGCTGGACCTCGCCGCGCCACGCCCCGGTCTCGTGGCCCTCGGATTCGATGAACTCCTTGAACCGGTGCAGATCACCGCTGACCCGGTTGCCCACGATGCCCAGTGCGGCCCCGGCCTTCTCGGTGAGCGTTTCCGGCTCGTACTCCATTTGCAGCGTCACCCGCGTGGTGTCGCTGTCCAGGCGGTGGAAGGTCACCACGCCGCCGTGCTCGGGGCCCTCCACGGTGTGCCAGGCCACCCGCTCGTCGGGGTGCTGCTCGGTGATCTGCGCGTCGAACTCGCGGTGCACGCCGCCGACCTTGGTCTCCCAGTGCGTGAGCGTGTCGTCGACCTGCACGACCCGTTCCACGCCCTCCATGAAGTAGGGGAAGGACTCGAACTGGGTCCACTGGTTGTACGCGGTACGCACGGGGACGTGGACGTCGACGGACTTCTCAATGGTCGTCATCGGGTGATTCCTCTTCCTTTGGTGTACTCGGGGGTTACCCGTCCGAGCTCCGCTCACACCTGTGCGTGGCGCAGCAGTGCACCGACCCCGTCGGTCAGCTCCACGTGGCCGTCGGGGACGACCACCTCGGCCCCGGTGGCCGCGGCCAGGCACGGCAACGCCTCGTCCAGCCTGCGCCGGCGCAGCTTCGTGGTACCGGTCGCGGCCAGCTCCTCCTGCTCCAGTGCTGCCTGACCCGGTTCGTCACCGGTCCACAACGGACGGTCGCCCACCAGGGACTGGCTCACCACAACGGTTTCCGCCCTGGCTTCGCGCAGTGCGCTGACTACCGCGGGTAGTCCGTCCACCGCGTCGCCCCGTCCGGCGGCCAGCTCCTCGGTGAACCGGTCCACCAGGTCGTCCTGAATGGACCGTGCGAAGTCCTGCGCGATGGTGGCCAACTCCACCTGTAGGGCGGCCTCGTCCACGCCATCCGCCCGTCCACCGCTCGCCACCTGCACCGCGATCCGTTGGCAGCGCTGGGGGAGTTCCTCCTGCAAGGCGGTGCGGGCCTGCACCTCGCCAGCGAGGATGATCAGTTCGGCGTGCAGGTCGTCAGCCATCGAGACCACCTCGGCGGCCACGGCGCCGACATTGTGCACGGGGTGGTCCTCACCGCGCACGCTCACCACACCGACCAACTCGCCCTCCTGGCCGTAGCCGCGCAGATCCGCACCCAGCCGGTCGGTGATGGCCACGACGTACGGGATGGGCGGTACGGCCTGGGCCACCAGCGGCAGCAGGTGCGGCAGTTCCGAGTAGCGCGCGATCGGCAGCGGCGGGGGCACCGGCAGCCACTTGTCCACCAGCACCCGGCCCGCCGAGGCGATCAGCGCCCGCCCCGCGCGGCCCACCGGCCGCGGTCCGCTGGTCAGCGCGTCGTGCAGGGCCCGCAGTGTCGGCGGGTCGGCGCCCTGCCTGGTCAGTTCCTGTTCCGCGGCCTTCCAGTGCGGTCCGAGCGCGTGTGCGGAGTCCTCGGCATCGTGCGAGGCGTCCAGGTACAACGAGGCGAACGCGCCGGGCGCGGCGGTCAGCTCGCCCAGTTCGGACAGGTTCATGTGACCTCCTTCCTCATGCCGGGGCGTACCCGTGCAGCGCCGGGGCAAACGCGGGATCGGCCGCGACACCGCTCAATACTGTTTACGGGAACGGAAACCGACACCGCCTTCGGTAGGTACTGCCCTGCTTGTCCCGCTGCCTAACATCCGGGCATTCTCCGATTCAGGAGGTCGTGATGTTCGTCCGCCTTGCCGTTCCCGTTGCCGCGCTGCTGTTGTGCGCCACGGCAACCTCCATCGCCGCTCCCGACTCCACCAGCGAGGTCCCGGGCCTGGCCGCCCAGGCCCTGCCCGGGGCCCAGGACCTGGGCCCGGCCTCCGGTCAGCAGCGGGTGGCGCTGACCCTGCGATCCCAGGACGAGATTGGCCTGCAACGGTTCCTGGCCGACCCGCGGCACGCGACGCTCAGTTCCGCGCAGTACCAGGCCGCCTTCGGTCCGTCCCCGGCCGCCGAGCGCGCCGTCCTGGACTGGGCCCGCGGCGCCGGGCTCGAGGTGGCGCACCGGCCCGGCAGTCAGGTCTTCTCGTTGCAGGCAGCGGCGCCGGTGATGGCCGGCGCCTTCCACACCAGCGTGCACCGCTTCCGAGTGGCCGGGTTGGAGGTGCTCGGTTCCACCGGGCCAGGCCGGTTACCGCGCCAGGTCGCCGCGGTCACCGCCGGGCTGGTCGGGCTGGCCGCTGCACTGCCCGCGCAGACAGCCTTGCGGCTCAACGGGGATCGCGTGGCCGCGCCCGCCGACCTCCACCCGATGGGGCCCGACGAGTTCGCCAAGTTCTACGCCATGCCCACGACGCCCACCGGCAAGGGCCAGAAGATCGCCGTCCTCGGCTGGACCGCCATGGACGGGGTGGTCCGGGACCTGGCCGCCTTCCAGGACCGCTACCACCTGCCGAGGGTCCCGATGACCGTGGACTACGTGAGCGGCAAGCCGGACTCGGTCAACGACCAGATGGAGTGGGACCTGGACACCCAGTACGCCACGGCGATGGCCCCCGGCCTGGACGAGATCCACGTCTACGCAGCCAGGTCCAACGAGAACTCGGACCTGACCACCGCCTTCGGCAAGTGGGCCGACGAGAACACCTACCCGGTCGGCAGCGCCTCGCTGGGGGACTGCGAGCAGAACGCCAAGGACTGGGTGGGCGCGCTGGAGCCGGTGCTGCGCAAGGCGGAGGCCCAGGGTCAGACCCTGTTGGCCGCCAGCGGTGACGACGGCACGAACTGCTTCGGCGGCGTGCGCGACCAACGGTCCTACCCGGCCTCCAGCCCGCACGCGATCGCCGTCGGCGGCACCGAGATCACCGACATCACGGGGCACAAGGTCACCGGCTGGCACGGGTCCGGTGGCGGCAACAGCGCACTGCTGGACAAGCCGTCCTGGCAGGACAACGCGGGCGGGGCGTTCACCGGCACCAAGCGCGGCCTGCCCGACCTGTCCTTCGCCGCGACCAACTACAAGATCATCGACAACGGTGGGGACAACACCGTGGCCGGGACCTCGGCCAGCACCCCGGTGGTCGCCGGGCTGCTCGCCAGGGTGCGGGAGAAGAACCCGAGCCTGGGGTTCATCGGGCCGAAGGTGTACTCCGTGGACCGTGCCGTCTACACCGACATCACCACCGGCAACAACGGCAAGGCCGCGGGTCCCGGCTGGGACTACGTGACCGGGCTCGGTGAGCCGATCGTCACCCGGTGGCTGGACGCCATGGCTGGTTCGTGACCGATCAGTACGAGGTCTGGCCGTCCGGGGCACCCGTGTCCTGGACGGCCAGGCCTGGTAAGGGTCAGTACGGGGGCTTGCGGGTCAGCACGCGGCGGCCACCGGCCCAGATGGTCATGGCCACGACCACGCCCAGCACGGCGATCCCCAGGAACAGCCAGTGCGTGGCCCGGCCGGTGGAGCCCTGGGCGATGCCCGAGACGTACAGGGCGAGGTAGCCGACCAGTTGCAGCGCGGCGAAGGGTAGCACCAGCCTGCGCCGCAGGATCACCAGCAGGGCCAGCACCCCGGTGACCAGCACGACCACTGCCTGCCAGGCGGTGAACTGGAACCAGGCGACCTGCCCGGTGGCCAGCCCGATCAGGCTGACCACGAGCAGCAGCACGCCCTCCACCGCCAGCACGATCCGGCTCAGGTCGACCCGGCTGCGCTCGGCGCGGTCGGACGCGGTCAGCTGTTCGCGCTCGCTCATCGGGAAACCCTCCACATCAGCGCCAGTACCGCCGCGACGGTTCCGGCGGCGATCAGCGCCCCGCGGTGCGCCGAGAACCACCACTGCCTGCTGCCGGGCCGTGCGGTGGCGTCGAAAGCGCCGTGTGCGCCGTGGTCCTGCCCCGTCGGCCCGTCGGCGGGGCGCCACAGGTTGCCCTCGTCCGCCGGGGGCGTGCGGTCGCACTGCTGCGAGTCGTAACCGGTCCGCGCCAGGTAGCGGTCGACCAGGACGCCCGCGAACCGCGAGCCGAGCACGGTGGTCACGGTCGAGGCGCCAACCCAGTACTCGCGCCGTCGCGGGTGCCTGGCCGCGTGCACGATCGCCCGCGCGGCCACCTCGGGCTGGTAGACCGGTGGCACGGGCTGTGCTGGCCGCGGCAGACGGTTCACCAGCCAGTCGAACTGCGGGGTGTTCATCGCGGGCAGGTGCACCATCGTCACGTGCACCCCGCTGCGCTCGTGCAGCAGCTCGCAGCGCAGCGCCTCGGTGAAGCCCTTGACCGCGTGCTTGGCGGCGCAGTAGGCGGATTGCAGCGGGATCGCGCGGTGCGCCAGAGCGGACCCGACCTGCACGATGGCGCCCCGACCACGGGGGCGCATCCGCCACAGGGCGGCCTGGGTGCCGTGCACGTAGCCGAGGTAGCTGACCTCGGTGACGCGCCGGTACTCCTCGGCGCTGATCCGCGAGACCGGCGCGAACACCGAACTGAACGCGTTGTTGACCCACACGTCGATCGGGCCGAACTCCGCCTCCACCCGCGTGGCGGCGGCGTCCACCTGCCCGGGGTCGGCCACGTCCACCTCGATCGGCAGCGGCACGCCACCGGCGGCGCGCACGTCCTCGGCGGCGGCATTCAGCCCCGTGTTGCCCCGCGCCAGCAGTGCGACGTGGTCGCCGCGGGCACCGAACTGCTTGGCCGTCGCGCGTCCCACTCCGCCCGAGGCTCCGGTGATGACAACGACTTGGCTCATGAGGCGTGGCTACCCGGTGTGCCAGGAGCTAACCCAGCCCTGGCAAGGTGGGAGAACGCCTCGTGCGTTCGGCCCGCGGCCCGCACATCTGGTTCGGTCCATTGTGGACACGATCTGCTCCGGGTGGCTCCGCGCGAAGTCCTCGGCCACTCGGCAGCACGCCACGATCGTCGCCGGTGTCCCGGTTACCCCGATCGGCGCACTTCACACCGCGCGGGTTTGGCCGTGACCGCGCGGTGGCACCCGATGTCCGACGCTGGCGGAGGGAGCTGGTCGGAGATGGACACCGAGCGCGTGTTGTTCTTGGTGGCCGGGGTCCTGGTGGTCGCGGTCGTCGGTCGACTGCTGGTCCACAGCGGGCGGCGCTACCTCGCCACCTCGGAGGCGAGCGCCCGTGGCTCGGCCGGATCGGCGGCCGCCCTGGTCTCGACCCTGTTCCACCTCGTGACCCTGGGCCTGGTGGCACTGATCGCGGTGCTGCCCTTCAACGGGGACCTGCAACAGAACTTCTTGCTGCGCATCGGTTTCCTGCTCATCGTGCTGGCACTGGCCTACGGCGTGGCGCTGATGATGCTCAGCCGCCGCAGGCAGGAGCAACTGGCCTCCAGTATCGACTCGCACATCCAGGAGGCCGAACTCCAGCGCTCGGAGCCCGCGCAGGCCGAGAAGGAGACTCCCGGCCAGCGGACCTGAGTGGAGGGAGGCGAGGCGGCTGCCCTGACCCCGTGGTGGGACAGCCGCCTCGCGGCCTCACCACGCCGCCGCGAGCAGTTCCTCCGACAGGTCCCACAGGCGGTCGGCATTGGCGGGGTCCAGTGCGTAGCGGGCCACACCCTGAAGCCTGTCGCCGCGCCGGTCGAGCACCTCGGCCTCGTTGCAGTCCGCGAAGTACCGCCCGCCGACTCCCGCCAGCAACGGGGACACCGCGAGCAGCACCGAGGTCGCGGCCCCCTGCGCCACGGACTTGATCAACTCGGGCGGCACCGTTCCGCTGCCGCCACCGCCGGTGTGCCGCTGGAGGTTGGTGTAGATCGCGCCGGGCATGAGGGCGTTGGCGGTGATGCCCTCGGCGGCCCAGCGCCGGGTGGCGCCGACCGCGAACAGCACGTTGGCGGTCTTGGACTGCCCGTAGGCCAGCCACGGGTCGTACCGGCGGAACGCGAAGTTCGGGTCGTCGAAGATCACCGGTGAGAGCTGGTGACCGCTGGAGCTGAGGACCACGACGCGGGCCGACCCGTCGGCGGCCAGCGCGGGACGCAGGCCGGTGGCCAGCGCGAAGTGCCCCAGGTGGTTGGTGGCGAACTGCATCTCCCAGCCCTGCGGGGTGTACTGCTCGGGGCAGGCCATCACCCCGGCGTTGGCGACCAGCAGGTGCAGCGGCCCCTGCCAGGCCGCGACGAACGCCGTGACGGAGGCGGGGTCGGCCAGGTCGAGCTGGGCCACGTGCAGGGCCTCGTTGCCGGTGGCGGCGGTGACCTCCTTCGCGGTGCGCTCGCCCGCGGCGAGGTCGCGCACGGCGAGGGTGATCTCGGCGCCGGTGGCGGCCAGCGCGCGGACGGTCTCCACGCCGAGGCCGGAGGAGGCACCGGTGACCACCGCACGGCGGCCGGACAGGTCCACGCCCGCGGCCACCTCGGCGGCGGTGCTGGCGAAGCCGAACGGGGTCTGGATCGTGCTCACTGCGCGAACTCCCTGATGCTCGAAGAGGTGAGCGGGCTGCCGCTGCGCCAGGGCACCACCCGGCCGAAGCGCACGAGCTCGCCGTGCGTGGCGGGGTCCACGCGCTCGGCGAGGGCCAGGTCGAGCACGGCGCGAGCGGCCTGCTGCGGGGTCTGGGCCTGGCTGTAGTCGGTGAACCACGGCCGCGAGGCACGGGTGTCGACCATGCCGGGGCAGACCGAGGCGACCAGCGTGCCCTCGGCCAGGTCGCGGTCCCGGCGTTCGGCGGCCACGGCCCGCACCGCGGCGACCTGCGCCACCTTGGAGGGCACGTTGATCCAGCGCGGCCAGCCCAGTTCCTCGGCCGTACCGGCGCGCAGGGCCGCACGCCAGGATTGGACGGCCTGCTCGACCTGATCGAGCGAGACGCCGTCGAACAGCGGGTGCAGTGCGGGGTCCAGGTGGCCGAGCGTGCCGAGCGAGCTGGCCACGACCAGCAGCCGCCCGCCGGGGCGCAGCACCGGGCCGAACGAGCGCAGCACCGCGTGGGTGCCGTCGTTGGCCACGGCGATGAACTCCTCGGCCTGCTGCGCCTGCGGCTCGTCCGGCACGAGGCGGGCGACGGCGTTGGACAGGACGAGGTCCACCGCGCCGAGTTCCGCGGCGAGCGCGGCCACGGCCCCGGCGTCGGTCACGTCGAGTACCCGGCCGATGACCTGGCTGCGCGTGGTGGGCGCCTGGTCGACCCGCGCGGCTGCCTCGGCGACCCGCCCGGGGTCGCGCCCGGTGAGCAGGACTCGGTCCCGCGGTCCCAGCCTGGCGGCCAGCCCCTCGGCGAGGGCGAAGCCCAGGCCCTGATTGGCCCCGGTGACCAGGGCAGTGCGTGGAGCTGTCATGACAGCAACGCTAGGAGCGGCACAGCCATGCGTCCAACGAGAGTTGAGCATCTGTGGTATGCGTGATTGTCATGGACTTGCAGGAGGCGTCACTGGTGGGACTGCGGGTGTTCCGCGAGGTGGCCGAGCGCGGCACGCTCACCTCGGCCGCCGCCGCGCTGGGCTACACCCAGTCCGCGGTGTCCCGGCAGATCGCCGCGCTGGAGCGGGCCGCGGGCGCGCAACTGCTGGAACGCCGCCGCGAGGGCGTGCGGCTGACCAGCGCGGGACACGTGGTGCTGCGCAGTGCCGCCGCGGTCCTGGACCAGATCGACGCCGCCACGCGGGAACTGGCTGGCCTGCCCGCCGAGGGCGGCACGGTGCGGCTCGGCTGGTTCGCCAGCGCGGGCGCCGTGCTGCTGCCCAGGGCCGTGGCCGCGCTGCGCCGCAGCCACCCGGCGATCACCGTCACCACCCGTGAGGGCACCACGCCCGCGCTGGTGCGTGCGCTGCGCGCGGGCAGCCTGGACCTCGCGCTGATCTCCTCGGCCCCGCCGTTCCGCCCGCCGGACGCCGAATCCCCGCCGCTGGCCCTGCAAGTGCTCGCCGAGCGCAGCCTGCTGCTCGCCGTGCCCGTCAGCCACCCGCTGGCCAGCGGGGACTCCGTGGACATCGCGCAGTTGCACGGCCAGAGCTGGATCGCCGCCCAGTCCACCGGCGCGGACCAGTTGATGGGCGTGTGGCCCGGACTGGACGAGCGGCCGCGCATCGCGCACACCGCCCGCGACTGGCTGGCCAAGCTCCAGCTCGTCGCCGCCGGGTGTGGGCTGACCACCGTGTCCGCCTCGCTGGCCGCCGCCGCACCGCCCGGCGTGCGGGTCCTGCCGGTGCGCGGCGGACCGCGGGAACGACGGCGCGTCCTGCTGGCTCGGCTGCCCGGCCCGCTCCCGGAACCGGCCGCCCGGGTCGCCGAGGCCCTGCGCGCCGCCGTCGAGTCCGGGTAGCTGCCGAAAGCCCACGGCGGCGATCGGGTGTGCGGCAGACTGGTCCGGACGACCTGGAGAGGGGGACGATGCCCAGGCCCGAACGGCCGCTGAACTCCGAGGACAGCGCCCTGTTGCGGTTCGCGGCCGATCTGCGGCGCCTGCGGGAGAAGGCGGGCAGCCCCACCTACCGCCAGCTGGCCAAGCTGGCGCACTACTCCACGGCGGCGCTGTCGGAGGCCGCCGCGGGGCGGCGGCTGCCCACCCTGCCGGTGACCCTGGCCTACGTGCGGGCCTGCGGCGGGGACGAGCAGGAGTGGGAGGCCCGCTGGCGCGAGCTCAGCGGGGACGTGCCCGCGGCCGCGCTCACCGAGACCGCGCCGTACGTGGGGCTCGCGGCGTTCCGCGCGGAGGAGGCCGACCGGTTCTTCGGGCGGGAGCGGGTGGTCGAGTCCCTGCTGGCCAGGGTGGGGGAGCGGCGGTTCCTGGGCTTGTTCGGGGCCTCGGGCTCGGGCAAGACCTCCGTGCTGCGCGCGGGCCTGATCGCGGAGCTGACCGAGCGGGGCGCGCCGGTGCTGGCGTTCACCCCGGGGGCGCGCCCGCTGGAGGAGTGCGCCGTGCGGCTGGCGGCACTGACCGGGCAGTCCTTCGGCGTGCTGGGCGCCGAGCTGGCCGCCGACCCGGGCAACCTGCACCTGGTGGTCCGGCAGTTCCTGCTCGAGCAGCGGCCGGAGATCGACCTGGTGCTGGTGGTGGACCAGTTCGAGGAGGTCTTCACGCTCTGCCAGGACCCGGCCGAGCGCGCGGGCTTCATCGCCGCACTGGTGCGGGCCGCGGGCGAGCCCACCAGCCGGACACGGGTGGTACTGGGCGCGCGGGCGGACTTCTTCGGCCACTGCGGGCAGTACCCGGAGCTGGTCGAGGCGCTCGCCGACGGCCAGGTGCTGCTGGGCGCGCTGGCCCCCGAGGAGCTGCGCCAGGTCATCACCCGCCCCGCGGTGCGGGTGGGATGCACGGTGGAGACCGCGCTGGTGGCGCGGATCATGGCCGACGCGGCGGGCCAGCCCGCGGTGCTGCCGATGGTCTCGCACGCCCTGCTGGAGACCTGGCGCCGCCGCCAGGGCATCACGCTCACCCTCGCCGGCTACGAGGCGACCGGCGGCATCGCGCACGCCATCGCCCGCACCGCCGAGCAGACCTTCGAGCAGCTCTCGCCCGAGCAGCGCGAGGTGGCGCGGGGGATCTTCCTGCGGCTGGTCGCGCCCGGCGAGGGCACGGAGGACACCGCGCGCCGGATCACCCTGGACGAGCTGGACGAGCAGGCCAGACCGGTGCTGGACCGGCTGGCGGTGGCCCGGTTGATCACGCTGGACGAGAACACCGTGCAGGTGGCGCACGAGGCGCTGATCCGCTGCTGGCCCCGGTTGCGCGGCTGGGTCGGGGACAACCGCCAGGGGCTGCGCACCCATCGGCACCTCACCGAGGCCACCGCGGGCTGGGAGTCGTTGCACCGCGATCCCGGCACGCTCTACCGCGGCGCGCGGCTGGCCATCGCCCGGGCCTGGGCTCAGGCCAACCCGCGGCTGCTCACCGGGCGGGAACGCACCTTCCTGGACGCCAGCATCGCGGCCGAGGACGCCGAGCAGGCCTCGGCCCGCTCGCACACCGCGCGGCTGCGCGTGTTCGTGGCCATGCTGTCCTGCCTGCTGCTGGTGGCCTCCACAGCGGTGTTCGTCGCGATCCGCGCCCAGCAGACCACCGCCGAGCAACGCAACCGCGCCATCGCGCAGAAGGTGCTCGGGCAGGCCGCTCAGCTGCGCCCTGGCAACCCGGCGCTGTCGGCGCAACTGGACCTGGCCGCCTACCGGCTCGACCCCACCCCGGACGCGCGCGACGCCGTGCTGAGTGCCTTCACCGCGCCCTACGCGTCCGGGCTCGTCGGCCACACGGGCATGGTGCGCGCCGTGGCGTACAGCCCGGACGGCCACACCCTGGCCAGCGGGGACGACGTGAAGTCGGTGCGGCTGTGGCGGGTCGCCGACCCGGACCACCCCCAGCAGCTGGCCGTGCTGCCCGAGGCCACGGCCGGGATCGCCGCGCTGGCCTGGAGCGCGGACGGCCACCTGCTCGCGGTGGGCGCCAACGACGGGTCGGTGCGGCTGTGGGAGGTCACCGACCCGGCGCACCCCCGTCAGCTGTCGAGGTTCACCACGAAGACAACTTTGTTGTACGCCTTGGCCTTCAGCCCGAACAGCCACCTGCTGGCCACCGGCGGCAGCGGCACCCAGGACGACGCGGCGCAGTTGTGGGACCTCACCGACCCGACGCACCCCGGCCCGCTGGGGGCGCTGTCCGGCCAAGGCGGGGTGGTCAGGTCCCTGGCCTTCAGCACGGACGGCCGCACGCTGGCCACCGGCACGGACCCGGTCAGCCCCCAGGACGTGCACAACGTGTTCCTCTGGGACGTCGGCGATCCGCGTGTTCCCCGGCTGCAATCCCCGTTGGCCGACCAGGGGTGCGACGCGTACGCGGTGGAGTTCAGCCCGGACGGCAAGTACCTGGCCACGGGCGAGCTGGACAACTCCGTGCGGGTGTGGGCCCTGTCCGGCTCGGGCCGCCCGCGGCAGGTCTACGCCTTCCCCGGGCACACCGACGTGGTGCGCGCGCTGGCCTGGACACCGGACAGCCACACGCTGGCCTCCGGCAGTGACGACGGCAAGGTCCGGTTCTGGCACATCCCCTTCGGCGGCGCGGCGGACACCAGCGCCGAGGTGCCCACCGGCAGCGCGGTGAGTTCGCTGGGGTTCAGCGCCGACGGGCGGATCCTGGCCGTCGCCTCGCACGACCGCACGATCAGGCTGGAGCAGGTCGCCGACCAGGTGCACCCGTGGCGGGCCGACACCCCGATGGGCACGGTGCAGTTCAGCCCGGACGGGCAGTTGCTCGTGGGCCTGACCGGGGGTGGCGGGGTGCAGGTGCGCGACCTCGGCAAGCCGGGCAGCGCACCGGTGATGCTCAAGCCGGACACCGGGCAGTGGACCTTTGACGCGCTGGCGGCCCTGGCCTTCCGCGGCCACACCCTGGACTTCCTCACCGACCAGGGCACGGGCGTGGCGATCAGGAGCTGGCCGGACGGCGACCCGGCGCGGGCCGTGCAGGGCGAGCCGGTCACCCTGGGCCGGGCCGAGGGCGTGCAGCTGTCCGCGTTCAGCGCCAACGGGAAACTGCTCGCCGTGACGAACCGGGAAGCAGGCGCGACCGTCACCCTCGTGGACAGCGCCGATCCCGCGCACCCACGCCGGATCGGCGCGCTCACCGGGTTGACCAGCCGATCGCTGTCCGCGGCGTTCAGCCACGACGGCACCCTGCTGGCCGTCGGCGGGGACGACAGCACCGTGAGCCTGTGGGACATCTCGCGCCCGGCCACCCCGCGCAGGCTCGCCACCGTGCCCTCGCACACCGTGGGCACGGTCAACGCGGCCGCCTTCGGCCCCGACGAGCACACGCTGGTGACCTCGGGTCCGGACAACACCATGCTGCTGTGGGACCTCACCAACCCGGCCTCGCCGAAGCGGACCGGCACGCTCGCCGGGCACGCCGACACGGTGTACGGCATCGTGTTCAGCCCGGACGGCCACCTGGCGGCCACCTCCAGCGCCGACCGCTCCGTGCGCTTGTGGGACGTGACCGATCCGCGCGCCCCGGTCGAGGCGGGCACGATCTCCGGTCTCACCGGGGCGGTGTACGGGATCGCGTTCAGCCCCAACGGTCACACGGTGGCCACCGGCGGCGCGGACCACACCACGCGGCTGTGGGAGGCTGACGTGCAGCACGCCGCCGCCCGCATCTGCGCGCTGGCCCGCCCCGGCCTGAGCCGCGCCGAGTGGGACACCTACCTGCCCGGTGTGGACTACTCGCCGCCGTGCTGATCTTTGCTGCGCCGCAAGGACTTCCACGATCGGAGCAACCCGGTCGCGGTGGTCGCACGTCCGGGTGACCTTCGGCCTACGGCCGCACCCGTTGTGGCTTACTGGCTGGACAGGACAACGGAGAGGCGGTCAGTGCAGCATGTCCGTGATGTCTCGTCTACTCACCCCGCTCGCAGCCGACGACCTGGCGCAACGGGCTGCCACCCTGGTGGCGGACATGAGAGCTGCTCCCACGGGCGAGTTGTCCGCCCTGCTCGGCGGGGACCCCGGCCTGGCTCCGCAACAGGCGTCCAGCCTGCTGTTCCTGTCCGAGCAACCCACCACCCTGGGCATGTCCGCGGCCAGGCTGCCGCTGCTGCTCGCGGGCAGGCCGGGGGAGCCGCCGCCGCTTGCCGAGCCCGAGCCCGAGGACTCCGAGGAGGTCCCGGAGCTGTTCTGCCCCGGCCCGGTGCGGGACAACCCCGCGCTGGGTGAGGAGGTCAACGAGCGCATGGTGGAGTGGGCCGCGCAGGTGGGCATCTACGACGGGCGGCTGGAGCACCTGCGGTCCTGCGGGTTCGGGCGGCTGATGATGCTCACGCACCCGGGCACCGAGGACCCGGACCGGTTGCTGGCGGCCACCAAGGTGGTCGTGGCGGAGTGGGCCTCCGACGACTACTACCTGGACGAGGCGGAGATGGGCGCCGACCCGGAGATGACGGCCGCCCGCTTCGGCGTGCTCTACGGGGTGGTGGACCCGGTGGCCCTGCCCCAGCGCTACCGGCACGAGCTCGACCGGTTCATCAAGGAGGAACCGATCGCGCTGGCCTTCCGCAGCGGCATGGAACACCTCGCCCGGTACACGACGGTGCCGCAGATGGCCAGGTTCCAGCACCAGATGGCGATCCTGTTCACCGCACTGGACCAGAACGCGAGTTGGCGGCACACCGGCAGGCGCCCCAGGGTGTGGGAGTACCTGATGCACCGCTCGCACAACAGCTACCTGCCGCCGATGATCCTGGTCGACGTGGTGGCCGGGTACGAGCTGCCCGCCCAGGAGTTCTTCCACCCGCAGGTGCGCAGGGCGTACAGCATGGCGGGCACAGCGGCGGTGCTGCTCAACGACCTGCACTCGATGGACAAGGAGGCCGATGACGACATCAGCCTGCCGATCGCGCTCATGGAGGAGGAGGGCTGCTCGCGGCAGCAGGCCGTCAAGCGCACGGTGGAGATCCACAACGAGCTGATGCGCGGCTTCGTCGCCGAGGCCGCGGCGCTGAGCCTGACGGGTTCCCCGATGCTGCACCGCTTCCTGGCCGACACCTGGGCCTGGTGCGGCGGCAGCCGGGAGTGGCACGCCACCAGCAGGCGCTACCACGCCACCACCGCGGCCTGACCGCGGAAACACATCAGGGGCGGTGCGAGTGATCCTCGCACCGCCCCTGGCGTGTGTGGTCAGACCCGGTCCGCGGCGATGAGCAGGTAGTGGAAGCTGCCCTCACGGTAGGCGGTCAGGAACGGGTCCTCGATGCCGGTGGCCACCGAGGACTTGGCGCGCAGCTCCCAGTACGGGATGGTGGCAGCGGTCAGGTCGGTGACGGCGATGGGCACGAGGTTGTTGGCCTGCATGGCCTTGAAGTACTCGCTGCGCGGGTGGATGTTGCAGATGTAGTGCTGGTCGATCTGGCTGACGGCGCGGGAGCGGCCCCCGGTGAGGTCGTTGTAGCAGCCGGTGATCGTCACATAGCGCCCGCCCTGAACGAGTTGGCGGGCGTGTTCGGCGAACAACTCGTGCAGGTCCACGTACATGGTGCTCTCGTTGTTCCAGATGGCCCTGCGGGAAGCCGACTCGAACCCGGTGTCGAGCATGTTGCGGAAGTGGTACCGGACCCGGTCGTCGACCCCGCGCTTGCGGGCCTGCTCGTTGGCGAAGTCCACCTGTTGCTGGGAGATGGACACCCCGTCGACCTCGCAGCCGAAGCGCAGGTTCGCCATGATGCTGGTGCCGCCGCGCCCGCACCCGGCGTCCAGCAGCGCGTCCTCGGGGCCGACCTGGCCCAGGTGGTCCAGCAGCACCTCGGCCTGCGCGGTCTCCAGCCGGTGCATCTCGGCGATGATCCGTTCGTCCCTGGTGCTCTCCGGACCCTCCAGCACCGAGGGGTCGTAGTCACCGAGCCCGTAGTGGTGGTGGTACAGGCCGTCGACATCGCCCAGGCGCAGGTTGACCGGGTCCTTCTCGTTGTTCCAGTAGGACGCGATCGAGCGCTGGTAGGGGGTGCGCAGGACGGGCTGGTCCGTAGTGGTCATGTGCAGGAACTCCTTCAGTCCGGTGTGGTCACCCGAGCTGGACATCGTCGAGCACGCCGAGCGCGCTGGGCACCAGCACGGCGGCGGAGTAGTAGGTGCTGACCAGGTAGGAGATGATCGCCTTCTCGCTGATCCCCATGAACCGCACGGAAAGACCGGGCTCGCGCTCCTCGGCGAGGCCGACCTGCCGCAGGCCGATCACCCCGTCGTCGTCCACGCCGGTGCGCAGTGCCAGCACCGAGGAGGTGTTGTGCCCGGTGATCGGGATCTTGTCGCAGGGCAGGATCGGCACGCCTCGCCAGGACTGCACCTGGTGGCCCTGGTAGTCGACTGTGGGCGGGTACAGCCGCCGGGCCGTGCACTGCCTGCGGATCGCGGCGATCGTCCTGGGGTGGGCCAGGAAGAACCGCGTCTTGCGGCGGCGGGCCAGCAGCTCGTCCATGTCCTCAGGGGTGGGCGGACCCGTGCGCGGGTGCACGCGCTGCTTGGGGTCCACGTTGTGCAGCAGCCCGAAGTCGCGGTTGTTGACGATCTCGTGTTCCTGGCGCTCGCGCAGGGCCTCGATGGTCAGCCGCAACTGCTGCTCGGTCTGGTTCATCGGCTCGTTGTAGAGATCGGCCACCCGGGAGTGCACCCGCAGCACCGTCTGCGCGAGGCTGAGTTCGTACTCCCGCGGGAACTCCTCGTAGTCCACGAACGTGCCCGGCAGGGTCGGTTCGCCGGTGTGGCCCGCCGACAGCTCGATCGCGGCCTCGCCGTGCTTGTTCTGCGCCTGCGCGCCACGTTCGCGGAACCCTCGCAGGTGCGCGCGCAGCGCGGGGGACTGGTCGACCACCGCGTGGAAGTCCTGTATGGACAAGGTCAGCACGGTGCACCGCGTGCTCGCACGAGCGGTGTACGGCCAGGTGCCCGGCTGGTCGGTCAGCACCTGCTCGCCGAGATGGTCCCCGTCGGCGAGCGTGCCCAGCGCGGTCTGGTCCCCGTACTTGCCCGCGCCGGTTTTGTCCACGCGACCGTGCGCGATCAGCACGAGCTGGTCGGCGGCACGTCCCGACTCCACCACGAGATCCCCGGCCGACAGGTCGTGCTGGGTGAACCGGTTCGCCAGGGTGCTGAGCACCTCGCTGTCGTCGAACCCGCGCAGCGCGGCCACCTCGCCCAGCTCGGCGGGGATCACCCGTACCTGGGCGCCGGTACGGACGAACTCGATGCATCCGTCGCCGACGGTGTAGGTGAGTCGGCGGTTGACCCGGTAGGTACCGCCCTGGATGTCCTCCCAGGGCAGGGCGCGCAGTAGCCAGCGCGGGCTGATGCCCTGCATCTGGGGCGCGGTCTTGGTTGTGGTGGCCAGGTTCCGCGCCGCGGCGGTGCCCAGGCTCTGCGCGGACTGCCGGCTGTCGAGGGTCTCGGTCACGACTCGGAACTCCGTCTCAGTCGGTGCGGCCCAGTTCGACGTCCTCCAGGATCGCCAGCGCGTCGGGCACCAGCACGGCGGCCGAGAAGTAGGCGCTGACCAGGTAGGAGATGATCGCCTTCTCGCTGATTCCCATGAACCGCACGGAAAGCCCCGGCTTGTACTCGTCGGGGATCGCGGTGGGCTGTAGGCCGATCACGCCCTGGCTCTCCTGACCGGTCCGCATCAGGATGATCGAGGAGGTGGCCTGCTCGGTGACCGGGATCTTGTTGCACGGCAACAGGGGAATACCGCGCCAGGCGGGGACCTGGTGGCCGTTGAACTCGGCCGTGTCCGGGTAGATGCCCGCCCTGGTGCAGGCGGTGGCGAACGCGACGATGGTCTTGGGGTGGGCGAGGAAGACCGAGGGGTCCTTCCACACCTTGGACAGCAGCTCGTCCATGTCGTCGGGGGTGGGCGGGCCGGACCGGGTGGGGATGCGCTGGCTGAAGTCGGCGTTGTGCAACAGCCCGAAGTCCCGGCTGTTGACCATCTCGTGTTCCTGGCGCTCGCGCAGGGCCTCGATGGTCAGCCGCAACTGCTGCTCGGTCTGGTTCATCGGCTCGTTGTAGAGATCGGCCACCCTCGAGTGCACCCGCAGCACCGTCTGCGCCACGGACAGCTCGTACTCCCGCGGCGCGGAGTCGTAGTCCACGAAGGTGCCCGGCAGGTCCGGCTCACCGGTGTGGCCCGCCGACATCTCGATCGAGGCCTCGCCGTGCTCGTCGGTGCCCAGCGCGGCGTTGGCCTGGAACATCACCAGCTGCTCACGCAGCGCCTCGGAGGAGGTGGACACCTCCTGGAACGCCGCGCGGGACAGGGTCAGCACGGTGGTGCTGGTCGCCGCCTTCGCGGTGAACTCCCACGCCCCCTCGGTCTCCACCAGGTTGCGGTCGCCGAAGTAGTCCCCGTCGGCCAGGGTGCCCAGCACGGTCTCGTCCCCGTACTTGCCCGCACCGACCTTGCTGACCTTGCCGTGCGCGATCAGCACGACCTGGTCGGCGGCCTGCCCGGCCGCCACGATGGTCTCCCCCGCGCTGAACTCGCGCTGGGTGAACCGCCCGGCCAGCGCGGTCAGCACCGCCATGTCCTCGAAGCCGCGCAGGATCGACAGCTCGCCCAGCTCGGCGGGGATCACCCGCACTTCGGCGCCGGTGGCCACGAACTCGATGCGCCCGTCACCCACCGTGTAGCTCAGCCGCCGGTTCACCCGGTACACGCCACCGTTGACCTGCACCCAGGGCAGCACCCGCAGCAGCCAGCGCGAGGTGATCCCCTGCATCTGGGGGACCGACTTGGTGGTGGTCGACAGGTTCCGCGCGGCGGCGGTCCCCAGGCTCAGCTGGGACTGACTCTCGGTGCCGACACCCGGTTCCAAGGTCTCCGTCACGACCAACAGCTCCTCATGAATTGGGCACAGCGGATGACCGCCGCGAAGAAGGCGAGGTGAATTGCGAAATTGCTGCCGAGAAATTCATGTCAACCATTGCCGGGCAACCACGAAGCTAGCATCGGAATTGTTCGACCGACAGTCGCCCGGAGGAGTGAAGGGATTGTGGCTCGCGATTATCGGCGGAATTCGAGCTGCTTCACCCTTGATGGTGACGGGGTGGTACTCGCAGTGCGTGGGGCCAGCTCTGTGCTGCTCCGAGCGGGTGTACCAGTTTCACGGTGGTGTCCGTCCGGCCCGATCGGCTCAACCGTGCCCCCGCAGGAGAAAACGACAGGTCCTCGCGCCTTTTGATCAATTCGCGGAGTTCGCGTAACTGCTGGTCGCTGACTACTCGCCCCCGCGCGCGGAGCGGGGGCGCGGGGCACGGCCGGGCGGCTGCTCGAGGTGTTCCTGTGGCGGGCAGGGCGGGATGGGCAGTTCGACCTTGCCGCCGGGGTCGAGCAGCACACGCCGCCCGTGGTGGGTGATCGCCAGTGACCGCTCGCCCTCGTACAGGTACTCGGCCCGCTGCGGGCGGATCCGGACACTGAGCCGCCCACCGCCCAGCCGCAGGCAGAACGTGATCCGGGTCAGCGCCGGGGGCAGCCGGGGCGCCAGGCACGGGCAGCTGCCGTCCTGCCGCAGGCCGCCGAACCCAGCCACCAGCGCGGTCCAGGCCCCGGCCAGCGAGGCGATGTGCAGGCCGTCGGAGGTGTTGTGCTCCAGGTCGGCGATGTCCATCAGCGCGGCCTCGGCCAGGTAGTCGTGGGCCAGTTCCAACTGGCCCACCTCGGCGGCGACCACCGCCTGCACGCAGGCCGACAGCGAGGAGTCGCGCACGGTGATGCGCTCGTAGTAGGCGAAGTCCCTGGCCTTCTGCGCCTGCTCGAACTCCTCGGGGCACTGCATGATCGCCAGCACCAGGTCGGCCTGCTTGCAGACCTGCTTGCGGTACAGGTCGAAGTAGGGGTTGTGCAGCATCAGCGGGTAGCCGTGCTCGGGCGTGGCCGCGAAGTCCCACGCCTGGTGCCGGGTGAAGCCCTCCGCCTGCGGGTGCACGCCCAGCACCTCGTCGTAGGGCACCACCACCGCCAGCGCCGCGTCCCGCCAGGCGGCGGCCTCCTCCTCGTCCACCGACAGCTCGCGCGCCCGGTCCGGGAAGCGGCGCACGTACTCGTAGGCGGCCAGCAGGTTCTTCTTGGCCATGAGGTTGGTGTAGACGTTGTTGTCGGCCAAGGCGCTGTACTCGTCGGGACCGGTGACCCCGTCGATGCTGAAGCCGCCCTCGTTGTCGTGGTGGCCCAGGGAGCGCCACAGCCGGGCGGTCTGCACCAGCAGCTCGATGCCCGTGGTCCGCGCGAACTTCTCGTCCCCGCTGGCCCAGACGTAGCGGGTGACCGCGGCGGCGATGCCCGCGTTGATGTGGAACGCGGCCGTGCCCGCTGGCCAGTAACCGGAGCACTCGGCGCCGGTGATGGTCCGCCACGGGAAGGCCGCCCCGGACATGCCCAGCTGCGCGGCGCGGTCCAACGCCAGCGGTAGCGTGTCGTGCCGCCAGCGCAGCGCGTGCGCCACGGCCTCCGGGAAGGTGTAGGTCAGCACCGGCTGCACGAACATCTCGCTGTCCCAGAACGAGTGCCCGTCGTAGCCGGGACCGGTCAGCCCCTTGGCGGGGATGGCCCTGCGCTCGGCCCGCGCCCCGGCCTGCAACACGTGGTACAGCCCGAACCGGACCGCCTGCTGCACCTCCGCGTCGCCCTCCACCTCCACGTCGGCGTCGGACCAGAACCGGTCCAGGAACGCGCGCTGCTCGGCGAGCAGCCCGTCCCAGCCGGTCTGCACGGCGGTGGTCAGCGCGGCGTCGGCCTGGTCGCGCAGGGCGGGCACGGAGCGGCGGCTGGACCAGCCGTAGGCCACGAACTTCACCAGCCGCAGGGTCCTGCCGGGTTGGAGCAGCGTGGCCCAGGTGACCCGCCCCAGGTCCGGCGAACTCTCCGCGTGCGTCTCGAGCCCCGCGGGCGCGAGCACCACGTGGTCCATGGCGGCGGCCACGCCCAGCCCGCTGCGGTCCACCCGGTGCACCAGCCCCACCCGTGCGCCGAAGGCCGCGTGCTCCTGGGCCACCAGCGGGCGGTCGAGCACCGCGGCCGAGCGCGGGTCGGCGGACTGCGAGGGCATCGCCTCGTTGGCGATCAGTTCGGACTGCACCACGACGCGCGCCGGGTCGTCCACAGCCCGCACCTCGTAGCAGATCGCGGCGATGGCCCGCTGGGTGAACGACACCAGCCGGGTGGAGCGCACCCGCACGGTCTGCCCGGCGGGGGAGACCCAGTCCACCTCGCGGCGCAGCACCCCGGCGCGGAAGTCCAGCACCCGCTCGTGCCGCGTGGTGTCGCCGTAGCGCAGGTCCAGCGGCTCGTCGTCCACCAGCAGCCGGATCACCTTGCCGTTGGTGACGTTGATGACCGTCTGCCCCGACTCGGGATAGCCGTAGGCGCTCTCGGCGTGCGGCAGCGGCCGGATCTCGTGCACCCCGTTGAGGTAGCTGCCCGGCAGCGCGTGCGGCTCGCCCTCGTCCAGGTTGCCGCGCCAGCCGATGTGCCCGTTGGACAACGCGAACAGGGACTCCGCCTGCGCGTGGTGCTCCTCGAGCATGGCGTGCTCGCGCAGGCACCACGGGTCCACCGCGAACGCCTCGTGCGGGATCATGACCGGCTCACCAACTCCGCGAGGTCCCGCACGACCACGTCCGCCCCGTGCCTGCGCAACTGCTCGGCCTCACCGGTGCGGTCGACCCCGACCACGTAGCCGAAGTGCCCGGCCCGGCCCGCCTCGACCCCGGCCAGCGCGTCCTCGAACACCACGGCCCGATCCGCGGGCACCCCGAGTTCCTCGGCCGCTGCCAGGAAAGTGTCCGGTGCGGGCTTGCCCTTCAGGTGGCGCTCCTTGAGCGTGTTCCCGTCCACGCGCACGCTGAAGTAGTCCGCGATGCCCGCGGCGTCCAGCACCGCCTGGCAGTTCGCGCTGGAGGACACGACAGCGCAGGGCAGCCCCGCCTCGCGCGCGGCCTCCAGGTACCGTCGCGAACCCTCGTAGGCCCGCACCCCGTCCTGCTCGATCAGCCGCAGCACCAGGTCGTTCTTGCGGTCGCCGATCTCCCGCGCCTGCTCGTCGTCCGGGTGGAACCCGCGCGCTTCGAGGAAGGACCGCACCCCGTCGGCGCGGGGCTTGCCGTCCACGTACTCCTCGTAGTCGTGCACGGGATCGAAGGGTTCGCCGCGGCCGTCGAGGAACTCGTCGAACACCTGTTTCCACGCCTTGGCGTGCACAACAGCCGTTTTGGTCAGCACACCGTCCAGATCGAACAGCAGCGCGGCCGTGCTCGCGGGGACACCCAGCTCGTTGCGTTCCACCACACCTGGCTACCCGTGCCCGCGCCGTGCCAACCGCAGGTTCAGCCGGGCAGGTTCGGGTACCCGTACGACATGGTTTCCCGAACCCTGGAGATCGAACGCAAGTACGAGATGCCGAAGGCCGCGGAGCTGCCGCAGGTCCCAGGCACCGTCCGGCACGGGCCGGACGCGCTGGTGCTGGACGCGATCTACCACGACACCACCGACCTGCGGCTGGCCAGGGCAGGCATCACCCTGCGCCGCCGCACCGGTGGCGAGGACGCCGGCTGGCACCTCAAGCTCGGCGTGGACACCGAGCACCGCACCGAACTGCGTGAACCGCTGCGCAAGAAGCTGCCCGAGTCGCTGGCCGAGGCCGTGCGCGGCTACACGCGGGGTGCGGCGCTGGCCCCGGTGGCGCACATCCGCACGCACCGGCAGCGCTGGACCCTCAGCCGGAAGTCGGGCCGCGCGCTGGCCGAGGTCGTGGTGGACGACGTGTCCGCCCAGACCCTGGGCGAGTCCGCCACGCTGATGGCCTGGCGCGAGGTCGAGGTGGAACTGCTCGGCGGCGACCCGGGCCTGCTCGACCGGATCGGCTCCGCGCTGGCCGAGGCGGGCATCGAACGCTCGTCCGCACCGGCGAAGTTGACGCGCGTGCTCGGCGACCGGTTGCCGACCCGCGTCACCCGCAAGCCGAAGACCGCGGGCGAGGTCGTGCTGGCCTACCTGCGCGCCCAAGTGGCGACGATCGCCGCGCAGGACGTGCGCGTGCGACTGGCGGAGGAGGACTCGGTCCACCAGCTGCGCGTGGCCACACGGCGTGCTCGCAGTGCGCTGCAAGCCTTCCGCAAGGTCGTGCCGGGGCAGCGCGCGCTGATCCGCGAGCTGCGCTGGCTCGGCGCCGTGCTGGGTGAGTCGCGGGACCGCGAGGTGCTGCTGGAGCGGTTCACCGAGCAGGTCTCCGCACTGCCCGACGAGCTGGTGCTCGGCGGGGTGCGCGGGCGGCTCACCGAGCACTTCACCAGCCGCCCGCCGGAGTTGGCGGGCGACCGGTACTTCGCGCTCCGGGACGCCCTGGACCGGTTGGTGGCCGACCCGCCCACCCCGCCGCTGGCCGGCCGCCCCGCGGCCAAGGTGCTGATCCCGTTGGTGCGCAAGGCATGGCGGCGCGTCGAACGGGCCCGTCGCGGCGGGGACAAGTCGCTGCACGACGTGCGCAAGGCCGCCAAGCGGTTCCGGTACGCCGCCGAGACAGTCGTGCCCGCGGTTGGCAAGCCCGCGGAGAAGTCCGTGCGCAGGGCCAAGTCCGTGCAGAAGCTGCTCGGTGAGCACCAGGACACCGTTGCGGCGCGCGGAGAACTGCGGGCACTGGGTGTGCAGGCGCACCTGGGTGGGGACAACGGCTTCACCTACGGCCTGCTGCACGCCGCCGAGGCTCAGCGCGCCGAGCAGGTCGAGGCCGAGTTCCCGGCCGTGTGGCGCAAGGCCGCCAAGCCGAAGCGCCTGCGGTGGTTGAAGCGAGGAGAACTCTCATGAGTACCAAGCGAAAGCCGACCCGCGCCGAGTACGAGCGGGGTCTCTACGGCTACCACGACCCGACCGCCGAACTGGGTGGGGCCGCGCCTACCGTGAGCGCGCTGACCCCGCGTATCTGGCTTGCCTCGATCGGCATGGTGCTGTGTGTGGCCGCCGCCGTGTTCGCGCTGTGGCTCGGCGTGGTCTGGGCCGGTGTGCTGCTCGTGGTGCTGGCCGCCACGGCGCTGGTGGACCTGTGCTGGGTCGTGCACCGCAAGCGCCGTGGCGAGCCTGGTTGATCCTCAGCTGTGCAGGTTCGCCCCGTAGAGCTCGGTCAACGCGGTCCAGTGGCGCTCGGCGGCGTCGACGTCATACGTTGGGTTGTCCGCCACGGCGAACCCGTGCGCGGCCGGGTAGGTCGCGATGGTGTGCCGCACCCCGGCGCTGACCAGGGCCTGCTCCAGTCGCTCGAACTGCTCGGCCGGGAACGAGCTGTCGTTCTCGGCCGCGGCCACGTGCAGTGCGGCGCGGATCCGGTCGGCCAGCAGGTGTGGGCTGTCCGGATCCTCGGCGGCGGCGAGGTGGCCACCGTGGAACGAGGCGGCGGCCGCGATCCGCTCCGGGTGGTGCCCGGCCGCGGTCAGCGACATGCGGCCACCCATGCAGTACCCGGTGGTGCCGACCTTCGTCCCGGCCACCTCGGGGCGGTCGGCGAGGAAATCGAGGAACGCCGCGGTGTCGCGCACGACCCGCTCCGTGGTCAAGGTCGCCATGAGCTCACCAAGGCGCTTGCGCTCGTCCGGGTCGCCGAACGCCGTGGCGAGGTCGAACGGGGCGTACTCGGTTCGGTAGTACACGTTGGGCAGCAGCACGGCGTAGCCCAGCCCCGCGAGCCGGTCCGCCATCGCTGAGAAGGTCTCCCGCACGCCGCCCGCGTCCGGGTAGAGAATGACCGCTGGCCAGCTGCCGCTGCTCGACGGCGTGTGCAGTGTCGCGGCGCAGGCGCCGTCCTCGGTGTTGATCGTGACCTGGGTGCTGGGCATGGTGCACACGTTATCGATCACGGTTGGGGTGGGCGCCGGGTATCGCTCATGGCGAAACGAGGTCCGAGCGGGACTCGCGCCGCAGGCGGGGGCGCTTCTCAGGCCGGGAGTCGTGTGCGGGTGGCCGGAACTCGCGCTCCGCTGGGCGGGATTCGTGTGTGGGTCGCCGGGATTCGTGCTTCCGAGCCTGGGACTCGTGCTCCTCAGAGCGGGATTCGCGTGCTGGTGGCCGGGAGTCGCGGTCCCGGGCGCGGGATTCGCGCTTCTCAGGCCGGGACTCGCACGCCCCAGAGCGGGAGTCGTGCTCCTCAGGCTGGGACTCGCGCCCCGCTGGCCGAGATTCGCGCTCGCCAGACCGGGACTTGCGCTCCTCAGAGCGGGACTCGCGTCCCCGAGCCCGGGGCTCGCGCTCGCCAGACCAGGACTCGCGCCCCCCAGGCCGGGACTCGCTGGGTGGGGTTACCAGTGGGCGGGGCGGGTCAGGGTGGGCGGCAGGCGGGTCGCCGAGTCCCCGCGGGCGGCGTTGACCTGCGACTGGGTGAGGAAGATCGCCGCGGACAGATCGGCCCCGGGTACGGCGGTGTCCCGCAGGTCCGCGCCGATCAGGTCGGCCAGCCGCAGGTCCGCCCCGCTGAGGTCGGCGCCGATCAGGTAGGCCCCGCGCAGGTTGGCGCCCCGCAGGTCGGCGCGGCGCAGCCGGGCGCCGATCAGGTCGGCGCCCCGCCGGTCCTTGCGCTTGCCGCGCACGCCGGAGCGGACGAGTTCGCTGGTGCGCAGCAGCACGGTGTTGATCTGCTGGCGGTGTGCCGCCACGTCGAGGGCCAGCAGCTGCTCAGGGCTTTGCCTGGTGAGTTCCTCGGTGCGGGTCAGCAGGTCGGCCACCTCGCGGTGCACGGGCTTGGCGGCGGGCAGGGTCAGGGCCTCGGCCAGGTACCAGAGCAGTTCGTGCAGCTGGCGCATGACGGGCAGCACGGCGAACATGCTGGCGGCGGTCTCGGGGGCCTGGCGCCAGTCGCGGGCGCCGAAGGTCACCTGCGAGACCTTCTGGCCCGCGCCGAAGCAGTCGTACACCGTGCAGCCCTGGAAGCCCTTGGGCCGCAACTGCTGGTGGATGCCGCAGCGGAAGTCCTGCCGCAGGTTCGGGCAGGGCGTGCCCACGTCCTTGCTGATGGCGAAGTCGGCGGAGGCGGTGAACGCCAGGCCCACGCAGCACAGGGCGAAGCAGTTCGAACAGTCGGAGGTCAGCCCCAGGTCTTTCCTGTCACGCACCCGCGGAGCCTAGCCGCTGTTCGCGGACGTGCTGGGCGTGCCGGGGCGGGTAGCCGTACTTCTGCAGGCGCACGTCACAGGACTCGGTCATGTACGACAGCGAGTAGTAGACGCTGACGATCACGCCGAGGCCGGTGGCCATCAGCACCACCCACAGCGGGCCGCGCAGCAGCGTGAAGAACACGAACAGCGCCAGCAGCGCGGGCAGGATCTGCACCACCGCGCGCAGCAGGTGCCGCAGCGCCCAGGTCCGGCAGGTGACGTCGTGCAGCACCCACTCCCGGCACCGCTGGGGCAACCGGCCGCCGTAGACGTACCAGATCCACTGCACAGGGTTGGGCCGCATGGGTCGATCGTACACCAATCGTTGGTGCACAAATCATTGGTACGATCTGTGACGTGACTGACGTGGACGCCGACCCCCTGGCGCTGGAACGGCAGGTGTGCTTCGCCCTGTCGGTGGCCTCGCGCAGCGTGCTGGCCGTGTACCGGCCGCTGCTGGAACCGATGGGCCTGACCCACCCGCAGTACCTGGTGATGCTGGCGCTGTGGGAGGACTCCCCGCTGTCGGTGCGCGATCTGAGCGGGCTGCTGCAACTGGACCCGGGCACGCTGTCCCCGCTGCTCAAGCGGCTGGAGGCGGCCGGTTACGTGCGCCGTGAGCGGGACCGCCAGGACGAGCGGCTGCTGGCCGTCACCCTGACCGAGTCCGGTCGTGCGCTGCGGGCCCAGGCCGAGCGCATCCCGCCCGCGATCGTGGCGCGGCTCGGTATGGGGCTGGACGAGTTGATGCGCCTGCACGGGGACCTGATGCGGGTCATCAACGCGGCCACCGAGGCCGTGCGGAACGAGCGCGATCAGCCCCGCTGAAGGGTGCCGATGACCTCGCGGGCTGGCCGGGCCACCCGCCGCACCGGCTCACCTCCTGCCAGTCAGCTCCAGCAGGACGCGCACGGCCTGGGGCAGCGAGTCGAGGGTCCGCACGGCCTCGGGAACCGCAACGGACTGCCAGCCGGGACCGGCGACCAGCACGAGCATGCCGTACCCGTCGAGCAGGTCCGCCAGCGGCACCTGCTCGGCTTGCTCGGCGCCGTGCGCCCAGACGACGGTCAACTGCGGGCGCAGCTTGTCGACGGCCTGGAGCAGGGCCTGTGCTGGCACGCGGGCCCCGAGGCTGCGCGTGGGACAGCTCCGCTCGGCCAGTGCCGCGGCGAGCACGTCCAGTGGCAGGGTGTGCAGTTCCTCCGGTGCGCAGGCCAGCAGCGCGGGCAGCCTGCCCCGCTCCGGTGGGTCGGGGACCTGCCGCAGCGCGTGCAGCACGCTCGCGCTGGCCATGTGCTCCACCTCGATGCCCGCGCCCGATTCGCCGACCTTGCGGCCCAGTTCGATCAGCACCGGCATGAAGACCTGCTGCCAGGCGGGCACCACGCCGTGCCGCGCGATCAGGTCCGTGGCCAGCACGCGCATGCGCGGCGCGTCCAGTCGTGCCGCTGCCCTGGCGAACCCGCGCGCCTCGGCCGCGTGCGAGCCCACCGCCACGGCCTGGCCGCCACCGCCGTCGCGCGGGCGTTCGGGCACCGGCTGCCCCAGCGCGCTCGCCGCCGCGGCGGCCGGGGTGAGCCCCTGCGCGGTCAGTTCCACCATGCGTCGTAGGCGATCGGCGTCCACATCGGTGTACCGGCGGTGCTTGCCCTGCTCGCGGGTGCTCGGACCGAGCCCGTAGCGGCGGTCCCAGGTGCGCAGGGTGGTCGGCGAGACGCCCAGCATGCGCGCCAGCGCACCGGGGCTCCACTCCGCCATCCGACTCCGCCTCCCACCTCGGTCCGGACACGATAGCGGGACACCCGGCGCCGGATGATCAGCTCGCGTTGTCCGGTGTGGCGACCCAGCCTAGAATCGATTCTAAATCGGTTCAACTGGCGGATCGGAGCTGTTCTGGTGACCGACACCGAGGTGGTCGTGGTTGGCGCGGGGCTGGCCGGGCTGGCCGCGGCCATCGGCCTGACCGGCGCGGGGCGGTCGGTGCGGCTGGTCGAGGCCGCCGAGGAGGTGGGCGGCCGGGTGCGCACCGACCTGCTCGACGGCTTCCGGCTGGACCGCGGCTTCCAGGTGCTCAACCCGGCCTACCCCGCCGTGCGCGACCTGGTCGATCTGCCCGCACTGCGCCCGGGCCGGTTCCTGCGCGCGCTGCGTGTCCGCGACGGGGACCACGTCCACCTGCTGCGCCTGCGCTCCGCGCTCCAGTTCCCCGTCCGCGACCTCGCCGCGCTGGCGGCCCTGTCCGCCCGCGACCTCCTGCTGCCCGGTCGGCGGATCGCCACCGCCGAGGACCGCGACACCCTGGGTGAGTTGTACTGCGCCGGTCTGTCCCGGGCCACCACGGAGCGGATCCTGCGGCCGTTCCTCAGCGGAGTGCTGCTCGACGCCGACCTGGCCACGTCCTCGCGGGCGTTCCACCTGATCTGGCGCGCCTTCCTGCGGGCCGCCCCGGTGCTGCCCGACACCGGCATGGCCGCGCTGCCGCGCCAACTCGCCGACCGGCTGCCTCGCGGCACGCTGGTCACCGGCACACCCGTGCGGCACGTGCGACCCGACTCGGTGCACCTCGCCGACGGACGCCGCCTGTCCTGCCGGGCTGTCGTGGTGGCCACCGACGGGTCCACCGCCGCGAGCCTGCTGCCCGGTGTGCGGGAACCGGGCTGGCGCAGCGTCACCACCCTGTACTACCGGGCCGACCAACCGCCTCTGCGCCTGCCGGTGATCACCGTGGACGCCGCGCGCGGGCCCGTGGTCAACACCCTGGTGCCCAGCCAGGTCGCACCGGGTTACGCGCCAGCCGGGTCCAGCCTGATCAGCGCCTCTGTGCTGGGCGGCGCCGACGAGCACGCCGTGCGCGCCCACCTCGCCCAGCTCTACGGCACCGACACCAGCCGCTGGGAGCTGCTCGCCGTCTACCCGGTGCCGCGCGCCGTGCCCGCCATGACGCCCACCCACCCGGTGCGGCGGCCCGTCCGCGTGCGGCCCGGGCTGTACGTGTGCGGGGACCACCGGGACACCAGCTCCATCCAGGGCGCGCTGGTGTCCGGGCGGCGCACGGCCCGGCAGGTGCTCGCCGATTTGTGAGGTCCCGGCGCGGCCGGAAAAATCCCGGAAGAAATCTTCGGGGGAGATGTCGATCCCGCGCTCGCCCGTTCGACGCAGTGGTGAGAGGCGGGGAGCAACCCCGCCCCGCGACCGAGGAGTCACCATGCCGCGCTTCATGACGCTGATCCGCATCGACGAGAAGAACGTGCCCGAGGGCGGCCCCAGCCCCGAGCTCCACCAGCGCATGGACGCACTGTTCGAGGAGATCACCAAGGCCGGGGTCATGCTGGAGACCGCCGGTCTGCGGCCCACCGCCGAGGGGGTCCGGGTCACCTGGTCGGGCGGCCAGCTCAGCCGCACCGACGGGCCCTTCACCGAGAGCAAGGAGGTCATCGGCGGGTACTCGATCGTCCAGGCCGAGAACATGGCCGAGGCGATCAAGTGGGCCGAGCGCTTCCTGGCCGTGCACGAGGACTACTGGACGATCACCGCCGAGGTCAGGCAGCTCGCCGGGGAGTGACCCACCCACCGGGGTCAGGCGCCGTGGCACGACCCGCGCGCCTGCCCCGGGGGCTGCTGGATCCTTGCTGGGCTCGCGGCGTCCCGTCCCTGATCTGGAAGGATCCACGCGACGGACCTCAGACGGCCTGCTTGGTGGTACACACCTCATCCAGCAGTTCGACGAGCTTGCTGGGCTGGTCGATCATTGCGTCGTGGCCGCTGTGCAGCTCGAAGGAGCGCCAGCCAGCAGACTCGTCGACTCGGGACATGTCGGCCCACGGTCCGTGGTCCTGTCCGGTGACACAGCGGATGTAGACCTGTTCGACGCCGTCGTTCCAGCCGTCCGGCAGGTGCAGTGGCGCGGTGACCGTGGCGTACGGGTGCGGGGTCAGCCGACGCTGCACCCAGGCCAGGTCCTCGCCGTGGACACCCATCGCGGCCGCGTCGCCCGGCATGATCACGCCCACGCCGTTGATCACCTCGCGCATCTGGGGGAGTTGGTCGCCGAAGGGGGCACGGTGATGATGCTGTCGCCGTCGACTGGCACCGGGCTGTCCAGACAGATCAGTCGGCGCACGGCCGGGTGCCGCAGCCGGGCGGTGACGCCGGCCGCGACCATGCCACCGAAGCTGTGCCCGACCAGCGTCACGCCGGTCAGTTCCTCCGACTCGATCATCGCCAGGACGTCGGTGATGTGCGTGTTCAGGTCGACGTCCGGGGTCAGTAGATGCGCTCGCCGAGGCCGGTGAGCGTGACCGCGTGCACGTCGTGGCCCCGGGCCCGCAGCGGTCCGAGCGTCCTGCGCCAGCACCAGCCGCCGTGCTGCGCGCCGGGAATGAGAATCAGGGAGCTGTCATTCATGAGGTGACCTCTGTTGCGCGGCGGGACGTGTCGATCTGGGGCTATGACCGGGTTGGTTTCGGTAGTTCAGCGGTGATCTTCTCGAGCAGGGTGTGCAGGGCGGTACGTTCGAGGGGGTCCAACGGGGCGAGGATCGCCTCATCCACGTCAGCCATCGCGCTGTCGATCCCGGCGATCAGCTCCATGCCGACCGGCGTCGCGTAGACGCGCTTACTGCGTTCGTCGCCGCCTTCCATGCGGCGCTCGACAAGACCGCGGCGCTCGAGCCCCTGCAACAAACTCGAGACGCTCGCAGCGCCCCGGCGCGTTTTCTGCGCGATGTCGCGCTGGATCGCCCCGGGTTGCTGGATCACGTATCCGAGCACGAAGCCCTGCTCGAAGCTGAGCTCTCGGCTCCGGAACCAGTCCTCGCCGCCCTTGTGCTTGGCCCATGCGATCCAGCGGATGAGCTCAAGGGTGGCCAACGTGCTGTCCCGACCGTCCATAGTCGCAACGCTAACTGTTCGATCTCATACAATCAAGGACCGGAGAGTCTGTGATCGAACTGATTGCGGTGTCCGGCTGATCGCACTGCTGACGCGCGGGGGCGGTCTACCTGCCCAGCAGCGAACCCACTGCCTTGGCGATCGCCGGGGCGTCGATCTCGGCGGCGGCGAGCAGCTCGGCGGGCGTGCCGGAGGTGGGCATGATCCGCACGGCCAGCTTGTGCACTCTGGGTGGCTGGGCCAGGTCCGAGACGGCGGCCAGCACGGCGTCGCCCAGACCGCCCTCGGGCCAGTGGTCCTCCACGGTGACGAGCAGCCCGGTGTCCCGCGCGGCGGCCCGCACGGTGTCCTCGTCCAGCGGCTTGATCGAGTAGCAGTCGATCACCCTCGCGGTGGTGCCCTGACTGGCCAGCAGATCGGCGGCGGCCTCGGCTTCGCCCACGGTGATGCCGCAGGCCAGCAGGGCCACCTCGTCCGCGTCGCTGGAGCGCAGCACCCTGCTCCCTCCAATGTGGACGTCCTCAGTGGACGGAGTGCGCACCACCGTCTTGCCGCGCAGGGTCCGCAGGTACGAGATGCCCTTGCGGTCGGCCATCTGCGCCACGAGCTGGGCCGTCTGGTTGGCGTCCGACGGGTGCAACACGGTACTGCCGTGCACCGCCCGCAGTGCCGCCATGTCCTCCAAGGCCATCTGCGAGGGCCCGTCCTCACCGATGGACACACCGGCGTGCGAGCCGACCAGGCGCAGGTCGGCACGGGAGATCGCGGCCATGCGGACGAAATCGTAGGCGCGGGACAGGAAGGCCGCGAACGTGGAGGCGTAGGGCACCCAGTCGCGCACCTGAAGGCCCACCGCCGCGGCGATCATCTGCTGCTCGGCGATGAACATCTCGAAGTAGCGGTCCGGGAGCTGCTTGGCGAACAGGTCGCTGTGCGTGGAGTTGGACACCTCGCCGTCCAGCGCGACCACCTCCCCGCGCTGCTCGCCCACCGCCAGCAGGGCGTCACCGTACGCCTGGCGGGTGGCGACCTGCTCGCCGAGCGCCCAGGTGGGCAGTTCCGCGCCGGTGACGGCGAACGCGTACGGCTTCGCCCTGACCTCGGGCCTGGTCACCCGCACGGTCAGGTTCCTGACCCCGCCCAGTTCCGCGATCGCGGCCTCCGGGTCGTCCAGCGGCTTGCCGTGCTTGCCAGGCAGGTCCTCCACGGCCTTGACCCCGCGACCCTTGCGCGTCTTGGCCAGCACCACGGTCGGCTTGCCGGTGGTCGCCTCCGCACCCTGGTAGGCCTCCTCGATCGCGTCCACGTCGTGGCCGTCAACCGTGATCGCGTGCCAGCCGAAGGCCCTCGCCCGTTCCGCGTAGCGCTCCAGGTGCCAGCCGGTCATCGTCTCCCTGGTCTGGCCCAGCCGGTTCACGTCCACGATCGCGATGAGGTTGTCCAGTCCGGCGTGCGCCGCGTGCTCGAACGCCTCCCAGATCGAGCCCTCGGCCATCTCCGAGTCCCCGCAGAGGACCCACACCCGGTACGGCAGCCGGTCCAGTTTGCTGCCCGCCAGCGCGATGCCCACCCCGATCGGCAGCCCCTGGCCCAGTGAGCCGGTGGCCACGTCGGTCGGCGGGATGCGCGGGGTCGGGTGGCCCTCCAGCCTGCTGTCCAGCCGCCGGAAGGTGAGCAGCTCCTCATCGGTGATCGCGCCCGCCGCCTTGAGCACGCTGTAGTACAGCGGAGAGGCATGCCCCTTCGAGAAGATCAGGTGGTCGTTGCGAGGGTCGTCCGGGGCCTGGTAGTCCAGTCGCAGGTGGCCGTCGAGCAGCACCGCCAGCAGGTCGGCCGCCGACATCGAGGACGTCGGGTGCCCGGACCCGGCCTTGGCACTGCACCGGATGGAGTCCACTCGCAGTTGCTGTGCCAGTTCACGGCGGAAATCGCTGTCGGCCATCTGTCCTCCCAGTCGTGTCGAGCCTCCTTGCTGAGCTACCCGCGAGGTGGTGAGTGAAACCGTTCCGGCTGGGTATCCGGGCCTCATGACCGCCGCCGAGTTCGAGGCCAAGGTGCACGAGCACTGGACTCGTGCGCACGCCGCCGCGATGCAGGGCCAACTCGCCGAGGTGCTCGACACCGTCCTGGCGATCCAGGCTGCCTGCTTCCTGCGCTACAACCGGCAAGCCATGGCCTTGACCGGTATCGGACGGCCGGAGTTCGCCGCGCGACTGCGCGAGCACGCCCGCCGGGAGATCGAGTACGCGCTGCGGGTCGCTCGGCGGCTGAACGACCTCGGCGGGCACAGCGAGTTCGACGCCAACGCGCTGGTGGCCGAGGAGGGCCCGGACGGGGCGGACCGGTTGGACCCGGACCGCGTGGCGGAGGAGAACCGGGTCGCCCGGCGCGTGGTCGTCACGACCTACCAGGACATCCTCGGCTGGATCGGGCAGGGCGACCCGGTGACCCGCCACCTGATCGAGTCGATACTGGACGAGGAGCGGAGCACATGAGCGAGACCGTGGGCGACTACCTGCTGCGACGGCTGCGCGACTGGGGCGTCGAACAGGTCTTCGGCTACCCCGGTGACGGCATCAACGGCATCGTCGCCGCCTTCGGCAAGGCCGGGGACCAGCCCCGGTTCATCCAGGCCAGGCACGAGGAGATGGCGGCGTTCCAGGCGGTGGGCTACGCCAAGTTCAGCGGCGAGGTGGGGGTCTGCATGGCGACCTCCGGGCCGGGGGCCATCCACCTGCTCAACGGCCTGTACGACGCCAAGCTCGACCACGTGCCGGTGGTGGCGATCGTGGGACAGACCGCCCGCAGCGCCATGGGCGGCAGCTACCAGCAGGAAGTGGACCTACAGAGCCTGTTCAAGGACGTGGCCAGCGAGTACCTCGTCGAGGTCAACGTGTCCGAGCAGTTGCCCAACGCACTGGACCGGGCGATCCGCGTCGCACAGGCCGAGCGCGCGCCCACCGCCCTGATCATCCCCAACGACTTGCAGGAGGAGCCCTACAACCCGCCGTGGCACGTGTTCAAGCACGTGCCCTCCAGCCCGCCGAGCACGGTTCACTCGGTGACCACGGCCGACCCCGCCGAGATCGAGCGCGCCGCCGAGGTGCTCAACGCGGGGGAGCGGGTCGCCATCCTGGTCGGGCAGGGCGCCCGGCGGGCAGCCGACCAGGTGGTCCAGGTGGCCGAGCTGACCGGTGCCGGGGTGGCCAAGGCCTTGCTGGGCAAGGACGTGCTGCCCGACGACCTGCCCTTCGTCACCGGCTCCATCGGGCTGCTGGGCACCCGGCCCAGCTACGAGCTGATGGAGGGCTGCGACACCCTGCTCATCGTGGGCTCCAACTTCCCGTACTCGCAGTTCCTGCCTTCCTTCGGCAAGGCCCGTGGGGTCCAGATCGACATCGACGGCAAGTTCATCGGGATGCGCTACCCGACCGAGGTCAATCTGGTCGGCGACGCAGCGTCCACTTTGGATGCACTGATCCCCTTGCTGGAGAGGAAGTCCGACAGGTCCTGGCGGGAGCGCGTGGAGAGGGGCGTGCGGCGCTGGTGGGAGGTCATGGAACGGGAGGCCATGGTGCCCGCCGATCCGATCAACCCGATGCGCATCACCTGGGAGCTGTCCGCACGCATCCCGGACAACGCCATCGTCACCGCCGACTCCGGCTCGGCCGCCAACTGGTACGCGCGCACACTCAGGATGCGCGGGAACATGCGCGGATCCCTCTCGGGCACGCTGGCGACGATGGGACCCGGCGTGCCCTACGCGATCGGCGCCAAGTTCGCCCACCCGGACCGCCCCGCGATCGCGCTGGTCGGCGACGGGGCGATGCAGATGAACGGGCTGGCCGAGCTGATCACGCTCAAGCGGTACTACCCGCGGTTCAGCGATCCGCGGTGCGTGATCTGCGTGCTGCACAACAACGACCTCAACCAGGTCACCTGGGAGCTGCGGGCGATGGGCGGTGCGCCCAAGTTCGAGGAGTCCCAGGTGCTGCCGGACATCTCCTACGCCGACTTCGCCCGCTCGCTCGGGCTCGGCGGCGTCACCGTCACCGATCCCGAGCGGATGGGCGCCGCCTGGGACGAGGCGCTGGCCGCCGACCGGCCGGTGCTGCTGGACGTGCACTGCGACCCGAACATCCCGCCGATCCCGCCGCACGCCACCTTCGAGCAGATCAAGTCCGCCGCCGAATCCGTGCTCAAGGGCGATCCCGACGCGTGGAACCTGCTCACCAAGGGCGTACGCACCAAGGTCCAGGAGTTCCTGCCCGGGCGGGGCTGATGGCCACCTCCACCGCGCCGACGGTCCTGGGGTTCGGGCGGCCCCCGCGCGGATCCGCGCTGGGGGAGTACTTCCGCACCACCGACCACAAGCGCATCGGCATGCTGTACCTGGCCACCACGTTCGGGTTCTTCCTCGTCGGTGGGGTGCTGGCCCTGCTGATGCGCACCGAACTGGCCGCACCGGGTCTCCAGTTCCTCTCCCAGGAGCAGTACAACCAGCTGTTCACCATGCACGGCACGATCATGCTGCTGCTCTACGCGACCCCGAACGTGTTCGGCTTCGCCAACCTGGTGCTGCCCATCCAGATCGGCTCGCCCGACGTGGCCTTCCCGCGCCTGAACGCCCTGTCCTACTGGCTGTACCTGCTCGGCGGGCTGATCGTGCTCGCCGGGTTCGCCACACCGGGCGGGGCGGCGGACTTCGGCTGGTTCGCCTACGCCCCGCTCAACGACCTCGCCCACTCGCCGGGGGTGGGCGGGGACCTGTGGGCCGCGGGGCTGATCGTCAGCGGCCTGAGCAGCATTCTCGGCGCGGTCAACATGATCACGACCGTGGTGTGCCTGCGCGCGCCCGGCATGACCATGTTCCGGATGCCGATCTTCACCTGGAACATCCTGTTCACCTCGTTCCTGGTACTGATGGCCTTCCCGATCCTGACCTCCGCGCTGTTCGGTCTGGAGGCCGACCGGCACCTGGGCGCGCACGTGTTCGACCCCGCCAACGGGGGCGCCATCCTGTGGCAGCACCTGTTCTGGTTCTTCGGCCACCCCGAGGTCTACATCGTTGCCCTGCCCTACTTCGGCATCGTGTCGGAGATATTCCCGGTGTTCAGCCGAAAACCGCAGTTCGGCTACCGGGGGCTGGTCTTCGCCACCATCGCCATCGCGTTCCTGTCGGTGACCGTGTGGGCGCACCACATGTTCGCCACGGGGGCGGTGCTGCTGCCGTTCTTCTCCTTGACCAGCTACCTGATCGCCGTGCCCACCGGCATCAAGTTCTTCAACTGGATCGGCACCATGTGGCAGGGGCAGCTGACCTTCGAGTCCCCGATGCTGTGGTCGATCGGCTTCCTGCTGACCTTCCTGTTCGGCGGCCTGTCGGGGGTGCTGCTGGCCTCCCCGGTGCTGAACTTCCACGTGACCGACAGCTACTTCGTCATCGCGCACCTGCACTACGTGCTGTTCGGCACCATCGTGTTCTCCACCTTCGCCGGGGTCTACTTCTGGTTCCCGAAGTTCACCGGCCGGATGCTGGACGAGCGGCTGGGCAGGCTGCACTTCTGGCTGACCTTCGTCGGGTTCCACACCACGTTCCTGGTGCAGCACTGGCTCGGCGCCGAGGGCATGCCCCGCCGCTACGGCGACTACCTGCCCACCGACGGCTTCACCACGCTGAACACGATCTCCACGATCGGCTCGTACGTGCTGGGCCTGTCCATGCTGCCGTTCATCTGGAACGTGATGCGCAGCTACCGGTTCGGGGAGCGCGTCACCGTGGACGACCCCTGGGGCTACGGCAATGCCCTGGAGTGGGCGACCAGTTGCCCGCCACCGCGGCACAATTTCCAAGCCCTGCCGCGGATCCGCTCCGAGCGGCCCGCGTTTGATCTGCACTACCCGCACGTGAGGTCCGCCGCACGTGAGTGAACCCGAGGCCTCCGAGCAACGGCGATTGGCCCGCAACCTCAACGAGTTGTTGCAGGAGTTGCGGGTCGCCCAGACCGGGGTGCAGGTGCTGTTCGGTTTCCTGTTGTCGTTGGCTTTCACTGAGCGCTACGCGCACACCGACGGCTTCCTGCACATCGTGCACATCACCACCGTCATGCTGGCCGCGGTGGCGGTGTGCCTGCTGATCGCCCCGGTCGCCTGGCACCGCGTGCTGTTCCGCCGTGGCCGCCGCGAAGCCGTGGTCAACCGGGGCTCCGTGCTGACCGTTCTCGGCCTGACGGCACTGGCGCTGGCGATGGCCGGTGCCGTGCTGCTGATCGGCTACACCGTTTTCGGCGGCCTGGTCGGCGGACTGCTCTCCGCCGCCATCGCGCTGCTCTACCTGTTGCTGTGGTTCGGCGTTCCGCTGTGGGCGCGACGCTGATCGGCGCGGCCAACCCGCACACGAAAAAAGCCGGTGCGTCCTCCGCCGGAAGCGGAGGACGCACCGGTACCGCGGCGCCGAGCGCTACTTGTTGAACACGTTCTTGACCGCATCCTTGACCTTCTCGCCGGCCTGCTTGAGGCCGCCCGCGGCCTGGTCGGCCTTGCCCTCGGCCTGGAGCTGCTCGTTGCCGGTCGCGTTGCCCGCGGCTTCCTTGGCCTTGCCCTTGAGCTCCTCGGCCTTGTTCTCGAACTTGTCGCCAGTGCTCATGTCCGTGTTTTCCCTTCCCTAGGATCGCGGGACCTACTAGGGAGTACCCGGACGAGTGGTGCTCAAACACCACGATTGGAAGTACGGGGCGCGGGTATTTCGAGTCCATGCAGGACTATCCGGAGACCCTCCGCGCGAAGCTCGCCGAGGGAGCGCTCGACCTGCCCCTGCCCGGATCTGGTGCGACCAGGCGCAGGTGGTCGGAACTGGCTCGCCTCGGCAGAACCGACCTGCCCCTGGCGCGGGTGGCCGAGGGGCACTGCGATGCCGTGGCGATCCTGGCCGAGGCCGACCGCAAATCCGTTCCGGGCGCGCTCTACGGGGTGTGGGCCGCGCGCTCCGGCGGTACCGGCGCGGTGCTGCGCGGCGACCGGCTGACCGGCACGGTGCGGTTCTGCTCCGGGGCGCACGGCATCGACCGGGCGCTGGTCGTGGCCCTGGATGAGCAGCGGCGCAGCGTGCTGGTCGAGGTGGACCTTCGCGAGGACCGGGTGCGGCCGGTGGAGGGCACCTGGCAGGCGTTGGGCATGGCAGACTCGGACAGCCCCGACGTGGTGCTCGACGAGGTGCCCGTGCACGCCGACCAGATCGTGGGCGAACCGGGTTTCTACCTGGAGCGTCCCGGGTTCTGGCTCGGCGGCGGGGGCGTGGCCGCGGTGTGGCTGGGCGGCGCGGCGGGTGTCGTCGACTCAGTGCTGGCCGGGTTGCGCGCCCCGGACGAGCACCAGTTGGCGCACCTGGGCGCCTTGCACACGGCCTTGCGGTCGACCCAGGCCCTGCTCGACCAGGCCGCCGAGATCGTGGACGACGATCCGCGCGGTGACCACAGAGTCCTGGTGTGGACGTGCCGGGCCGCTGCCGAGCGGGCCGCGTGGGAGGTGCTCGACCGGGTACCGCGCATCACCGGGCCGACACCGTTGTGCCGGGACGCGGGCTTCGCACAGCGGCTGGCGGACCTCCAGGTCTACGTGCGGCAGCACCACGCGGAGCGGGACCTGGCGGCGCTGGGCGGCGCGGTCGTGCGGGGCGAGGACCGCCGTGTCCTGCCGGTGTTCGACCCCACCGGGTACCGGCGCGTGACCGCGGTCGCGGCCCATCCCGATGACGAAACCCTTGGTGCCGGCGGTGTTCTGCGGCAACTGCACGAACTCGGCGCCTCGATCCGGCTGGTGGTCGCCAGCGACGGCGAGGCGGCGTTCCCCGAGCTTGAGGCGGAGGACCGCGCGGAGCTGGGACGTCGGCGACGCCGTGAACTGGCCGAGGCGTTGGCCGAACTGGGGGTGCACGACGCGGAGGTGCACTGGCTCGGGTTGCCGGATTCCGGCCTGGCACACCACGAAGCGGAACTGACCGAACGGCTGCGTGAGCTGCTGGCGGACGCGGACTGCTGCCTGCTGCCCTGGCCGGGTGACCCGCACCCGGACCACCGGGCCGTGGCCGGGGCCGCACTGGCAGCCGCCCCGGTGACGGCACACCGCTGGTCGTACCCGATCTGGATGTGGCACTGGATGTCCACCACCGATCCGGCCATCCCCTGGCAGCGTGCCCATCGCGTGCCGCTCACGGACCCGGTGCGGCAGGGCAAGTCCGCCGCGCTGCGGGCGTTCGACTCCCAGTTGGTGCGCGGCCCCAACGGTGAGCCGCCCATCCTGCCGCCAGAGGTCCTGGCCCACTTCGAGCGGGACGAGGAGGTGCTGTTCCGCGAGCCGCGACGGGAGAGCGCGCCGCTGGCCCGGTTCAGCGCCCTGTACGCCGCCGACCCGGACCCGTGGCGCACGGCGACCAGCCCGTACGAACAGCGCAAGCGGGCACTCGTGCTGGCCGCACTGCCAAGGCAGCACTACGAGTTCGCCGTCGAACCGGCGTGTGGCGCCGGCGCGCTCACCCGCGAGCTGGCGGCCCGCTGCACCCGTGTGGACGCCTTCGACCCCGTTGCCGAGGCGGTGGCCGCGGCACGTCGGCACAGCGGGGTCGCTGTCCGCCAAGCCGCCCTGCCCGAGGGGTTCGGCCCCGAGCGGGCGGATCTCGTCGTGCTGAGCGAGATCCTGTACTACCTGTCCGACGATGAGCTGGACCGCACGCTGGACGCGGTGACCGAGGTGCTGGAACCGGGCGGTGATCTGCTCCTCGTGCACTGGCGGCCGTGGGCGCCGGAGGCCGTGCGGGATGGCGCCGCCGCACACGAGCGGGTGGCCGCACGCCCCGGGCTCGTCAAGGTCGTGTCCCATGTGGACGATCAGTTCCTGCTGGACGTGTTGAGGCGCCGGTGATCCGCGGGGTCGCCGTCGTCGTGCCCGCGCGGGACGAACAGGACACGATCGCGGCCTGCCTGGACGCGATCCGGGTCGCACTGCCGGGTGAGGTGCGGTCGGCGGTGTGCGTGGTGCTGGACCGCTGCACCGACGACACCGAGCGGATCGCCTGCCGCAGCGCCCCGTGGGCCAGGCTGCTGGTCAACCGGGCCGATCTCCCGCTGGGGACGCTCCGCGACCTCGGTGCACGCGCCGCGCTGGCGGCCCTCGGTGTGCCCGCGCGGCGGAGTTGGCTGCTCAGCACGGATGCCGACTCCGTGGTGCGGCCGGGCTGGGTGCGTGATCACCTGGCCCAGGCCGCGCGCGGGGTGTGCGGCTACGCCGGGGCGACCGAGATCACCGACTGGGCGGGCCACACCGAGCGGACCCGCCTGCGGTACCTGGCGGTCGCGGGTGATCCGAGCCGTGAGCACGTCTACGGCGCGAACCTGGGCGTGCGGGCCGACGCCTACCTGGCGGTCGGCGGGTTCGCGGCCCTGGCCACCGGTGAGGACCAGGACCTCTGGGACCGCCTGCGGCTGGCCGGGCACATACTCGTCACCGGCGTCGCGGCGCCAGTGCTGACCAGTTCCCGGCGGCACGGGCGGGCCACCGGTGGGGTTGCCGACCTGCTGGCCGGTCTGATCTCGTGATACCCCAGCCGGTCGGCGGCTCGTTCGTACGGCCGGTGCGGTGCGCAAGTAGGGTTCACCGCGAGTCAGCAGCTTCGAGGAGGCAGGATGTCAGTCGACGCAGGCGATACCGACAGCTTGGCAGTTTTGCTGAGCAAGGACGCCGACGTCCTGATCGCCCGGTGGGTCGCCCTGACCAGCGCGCCGCTGCGCGGCAAGGTCAGCGAGGCCGAGCTCACCAGGGAGTGCCGCGAGCTGTTCGACACGCTGGTGGCCGCGGTGTCCACCGGCAGCCGCGACTTCCAGGACCCGGCCTTCGTCGAGGTCAGGGCCGCGCTGGAGGAACTGTCCCGGAACAGGGCGCGGCTGGGGTTCACCCCCTCGGAGACCGTGGTCGGGGTGTTCGCCCTCAAGCGCGCCATGTTGGAGACAAGTGGCCAGCGCACCGGGGACACCGGCTTGCGCGAGGTCATCGAGTTCACCCTGCTGTTGGACACCCTCGGCCTGTGGACCTTCGAGTGCTACGCCCGCGCCCGCGAGGAGGTCATCGCCCAGCAGGCCGAGCAGCTGCTGGAGCTGACCACCCCGGTGGTGCGGCTCTGGGACGGCGTGCTGGCCGTGCCCCTGGTGGGCACCCTGGACTCGGCGCGCACCCAGGTCGTCATGGAGAAGTTGCTGGAGGCGCTGGTCGAGACCGGTGCCGAGCAGGCGATCGTGGACATCACCGGTGTGCTCGCGGTGGACACCCAGGTAGCCCAGCACCTGCTCAAAACGGTGATGGCCGCCCGGCTGATGGGTGCGGAGTGCACGATCTCCGGCATCCGGCCGCAGATCGCGCAGACCATCGTGGAACTGGGCATCGAGTTCGGCGACATCACCACCAAGGCGAGCCTGGCCGACGCGCTGCTGTACGCGATGCGCCGCTCCGGGGTCGACGTGGTGCGCAAGCGGGCGCAGGTGGGCTGATGGACCGCATCCCCATCCTCAAGATCGGCCAGGTGCTGCTGGTCTCCATCCAGATCGACCTGCAGGACCAGAGCGTGCTCGCGCTGCAGGAGGACCTGGCCGAGCAGATCAGCGCCACCGGGGCGCACGGCGTGATCATCGACATCTCCGCCGTGGAGATCGTGGACTCCTTCATCGGCCGCATGTTCGCGACCATCGCCGCCACCTCGCGGCTGTTCGACGCCGACACCGTGGTGGTCGGCATGCGGCCCGCGGTGGCGATCACCCTGGTGGAGCTGGGCCTGACCCTGGGCCAGGTGCGCACCGCGCTGAACCTGGAGAAGGGGCTGGCGATCCTGGGCAAGCTGGCCGCTGAGCGGGAGCTGGCCGAGGGGCTGGACGACCTCGACGAGCCCGTTCAGGCGAACTCGTGACCGCACCCACCGGTGAGCGGGACGAACTGGTGATCGCCGGTGACGAGGACGTGGTGCGGGTGCGGCAGGTGGTCCGCGGCTTCGCACTGCGGGCCAAGCTCTCGCTGGTGGACCAGACCAAGCTGGTCACGGCGGCCAGCGAACTGGCCCGCAACGCCGTCAACTACGGGGGCGGCGGTCAAGCGGTGGTCGAACTGGTCGGCAACGGCAGGCGGGTGGGCGTGCGGGCCCGTTTCGCCGACGATGGACCGGGCATCTCCGACGTCGAACTGGCGTTGACCGACGGGTGGACCAGCGGCAGCGGGCTGGGGCTCGGGCTCAGCGGGGCACGCCGCCTGGTGGACGAGTTCGAGTTGGAGACCGAAGTGGGCCGCGGCACGGCGGTCACCATCACCAAATGGGCGCGGTAACCCGGATGACCGAGCCCACGCGCGCCACGGGGTGCCTGCCCGCAGTGCAGGACGAGGCGTGGCTGCCGGTGGAGGACCCCGCTGCGGTGGGTGCGGTGCGCCGCAGGGTCAGCGCGTTGGCCCAGCGGCTGGGGTTCCCGCCCTCCCGGGTCGCTGAGATCGGGATCGTGGCCACTGAGCTGGCTACCAACCTGTGCAAGCACGCCGTGCGCGGTGTCGTGCTGCTGCGCTCGGTGCAGGCGGATCAGCCCCTGGTCGAGTTGCTCGCCGTGGACAGCGGACCGGGCATGATCGACCCGGAGACGTGCCTGCGCGACGGCCAGTCCACCACGGGCACGCTGGGCATCGGCCTTGGCGCGGTGACCCGGCTGGCGGACTCGTTCGCGGTGCTGTCCGAGGTGGGCCTGGGCACCGGTTTCGCCACGAGGTTCCACGCCACCCGGCACCCCGTCGACCCGGGCACCACGGCAGCCGGCCTGACCCGTGCGCTGGCGCACGAGCCGGTCTGCGGGGACGCCTACGCCGTGCGCCAGGACGGCGACCAGCTCACGCTGATGCTGTGCGACGGCTCGGGGCACGGACCGATGGCGGCCACCGCCTCGCAGCGAGCTGTCGCCGTGTTCTGCGAGGGTGACCCGTGCGCCCCCGAGGTGGCCGTGCAGCGCATCCACACCGCGCTGGTTGGCACCCGGGGCGGCGCCGTCTCGGTCGCCCGGATCGACCAGGCCGCGGGCACCGTGCGGTTCGCGGGCATCGGCAACGTCGTGGGCAGCGTGCTCTCCGAGCAGGGCCGTCGCGGCATGGTGTCCCTACCGGGCATCGCCGGTTACCAGGCGCGCACCTTCCGCGGCTTCGACTACGAGGCCCCACCGGGGTCACTGGTGGTGCTGCACTCCGACGGGCTCACCGACCGGTGGTCTGTCGACGGCCGCGAGCGACTGCTGGCCGCGCCACCGCTGCTGGTCGCCGGGGCGCTGCTGCGCGAGGCGGGAGTGCGCCGCGACGACGCGTGCGTGCTCGTGGCACGAGTGGGGCAGCCGTGACCGGACAGACCTTGCTCGCCCTGCAACTGCACGAGGACTCCGACGTGTTCCTGCTCCGCCAGCGGGGCAGGGAGGTCGCCCGCGCGGCCGGACTGGACGCCCAGGACCAGATCCGGGTCGCCACCGCCCTGTCCGACCTGGGCCGCATCCTGCTCGGCGGCAGCAGCGAGGTCACCGCCACCTTCCGACTCAGCGCGGACCGGCCCGCCGCACTGGACGTCGAGCTGGTCTGGCCGGGCGAGCGGGTGTGCCCGGAACTGCCCGGCTGGGCCGCCGCGACCCGGCTGCTGGACGAGGTGGTGCCCTCGGCCCGCGCTGAGTTCCAGGTGCTGACCCTGCGCAAGAAGCTGCCCATGGACAGCTTGCCGCCCACGGTGCCCCAGTTGGAGCGGCTGCGCGCCGAGCTGTCCGAGCTGCGCCCCGCCTCCGCACTGGACGAGCTGCGGGCCCAGAACCAGGACCTGCTGGTCACCCTGGACAACCTGGAGCGCAAGCAGCGTGAGCTGGTCCGGCTCAACGAGGAGCTGGAGGAGACCAACCGGGGCGTGCTGGCGCTGTACTCGGAGCTGTCCAGCGAACTGGACCAGACCAACCAGGGCGTGCTGGCGCTCTACGCGGAACTGGACCAGAAGTCCCGCGAGCTGACCCAGGCCAGCGAGGCCAAGACCCGGTTCTGGTCCAGCGTGAGCCACGAGCTGCGCACCCCGGTCAACTCGGTGGTGGGCCTGGCCAGGCTGCTGCTCGGCCCCGGCGGCGACCCGCTCGGCCCCGAGCAGCACCGGCAGTTGAGCCTGATCAACCGCTCCGCGGAGAACCTGCTCGCCCTGATCGGCCAACTGCTGGACGTGGCCAAGGCCGAGTCCGGACGGCTGGAGGTGAAGGCGGCCCCGGTCGACCTGCGGTTGGTCTTCGCCGGGCTGCACGACACGCTGCGGCCCACCTCGGCGCACTCGGCGGTGGCGCTGCGCGTGGAACCGCCCGCTGACCCGGCGTGCCTGGTCACCGACGAGACCATGCTCGTGCACGTGCTGCGCAACCTGCTGTCCAACGGGTTGAAGTTCACCGAGCGCGGTGAGGTCCGGCTGACCGCCGAGCCCGAGCCGGACACCGGCTGGTGGCGGTTCACCGTCAGCGACACCGGCATCGGCATCCCCAGCGACCAGCAGCACCTGGTGTTCGAGGAGTTCCACCAGGTGCCCAACCCGTTGCAGGCCCGCAGCGCGGGCACCGGGCTCGGCCTGCCCTACGCGCGCAGGCTCGCCGAGGTGCTCGGCGGGGAGCTCACCCTGTCCAGCACGGTCGGCGCGGGCACCGAGGTCGTGCTCCGGCTGCCCGCCGAGGTGTCGCCAGAGCCCGGTGTGGGTACCGTCCTGCTCGTGGTCGACGACGACACCCTGCGCACCCGGTTGCGCCACCTGATCGTGCCGCTGGCGCAGCGGGTGCTGGAGGCGGGAGACGTGGAGTCCGCGCTGGTCGCCACGCGGCAGGCGCACCCGGACGTGGTGGTGTTCGAGGAGGCCGAGGGCTGGCAGCGGCTGTCCGCGTGGCGGGAGGGCGAGCTGGCCGTGGTCCCGGCCGTGGTGCTCACCGCCGCCGACGCCGTGGAGGCGCCCACCGCCCCACTGGTGACGGTGCTGCACAAGTCGAGGCTGTCCCCGGACACGGTGGGCGAGGCTCTGCGCCGGGCGTTGGGCCTGCTCGTGGACCGGTCGTGAGCCCGCACCTGCGCCACATCTCCGCGGACCTGCCCGCGCGGATCCTGGTCGTGGACGACAACGAGGCCAGCCGCTACATCACCGCCAGTTGGCTGCGCCGCGACCGGCACGAGGTCGTGGAGGCCGCGGACGGCACCAGCGCGCTGGCAGTGCTGCGCGAGCAGGCGGTCGACCTGGTCGTGCTGGACGTGAACCTGCCCGACATCAGCGGGTTCGAGGTCTGCGAGCGGATCAAGGAGGACCCGGCCACCGCGGTGCTGCCGGTCATCCACGTCTCGGCCACGCTGGTGGACCCCGCCGAACGCGCGCAGGGGCTGACGCGCGGCGCTGACGCGTTCATGAGTGAACCGGTGGATCCCACCGAACTGCTCGCCACGGTGACCGCCGCCCTGCGCTACTACCGGGCCCGCTCCGCCGCCGAACGGCTGGCCCGCAGGCTCAACCAGCTCACCCGCTCCAGCTTGCTGGTCAACGCGGCGACCACCTTCTCCGCGCTGATCACGGCGGCGGTACGCGGTGCCGCGACGATCTTCGACAGTGGGACCTCGGTGCTGCTGGCCCTCTCCGACGGCCGGGAGTGGCAGGCCACCACCGAGGGACCGGACCAGCGGGTGAGCACCCACGAGGAGCAGTCCGGTCTGCTGGAACGCCTGGCGGAGCAGGCTTTCGACGGTCAGGTCGGCGCGGCACTGGTCACGCTCGCCGCCGCCGACAGCCCCACCGGTGACCAGGCGGTGGCCGTGGTGGTGCGCACCAAGCTGGACCAGCCGCCCTGCTGCATCGCGCTGCCCGCCGAGGCTGCGGCACTGCCTGAGGACCACGACCTGCTGCTGCAACTGGGGCAGGCCACCGCGGTCGCGGCCCAGGGGCTGCGTGCCTACGCCGCCGAGCACACCCTCGCGCTGACCCTCCAGCGCAGCCTGCTGCCCAGAGGCCTGCCGCACCGCGAGGACCTGCTGATGGCCGCCCGCTACGTGCCCGCATCCGACGCCGCCGAGATCGGCGGGGACTTCTACGAGGTCACCGAGCTGGGGGACCGCCTGCTCGTGGCGATCGGCGACGTCACCGGCCACTCCATCGAGGCGGCCACGGTGATGGGCGAGGTCCGGCACGCACTGCGGGCCTACGCCGTGGACGGGCACGGTCCCGCGGAGATCCTGCTCCGGCTGGACGCCATGCTGCGGCGGTTCCACCCCACTGGGTTCACCACGGTCTGCCTGATGGTGGTCGACCCCGGTGCGGGAACCGTGGAGATCGCCAACGCGGGACACATCCCGCCGCTGTTCGTGGACGCCGACGGGGCTCGGTACGTGCCCCTGCCCGGAGCACTGCTCGGCATCGGTGTGCCCAGGCCGCCCTCGACCGTGCTGCCGCTGCCACCGGGCACCTCGGTCGTGCTGATGACCGACGGACTGGTCGAGCGGCGCGGGGTGCCGCTGGACGAGGACCTGGAGGTCCTGCGGGCGGGCATGCTCGGTGACGAGAGTCCGGACGCCTTGTGCGGCAGGCTGTTGGCCCAGTTCGGCCAGGGCAAGGACGATGACATCGCCGTGCTCGTGCTGCAGCGGCCCGGCAGCCCCTGACCCGCGCCCGCGCGGCCGCTGGCGTCGACTGGCCAACCTCGCACTTCTGCCACGGGGGTTGTCAGCGGAGGCTGGTACTCACCTGGTTCGTGGGGGAGGGTGGTCGGTGTGCCCCTCACACCTGAATTCGGACCACGCCAAGAGGCAGCGGCACGACGCCTCCTGCTCTTGGTCGCGCTGCGGACAGCTCATAGCGAGGGGTTGGGAATCCTGCAGGTCTGGCAATCCTGCGGGCAGCAGCAGGCCCGGGCGGACATGCACGCGCTGCACAGCCAGGGCACCGAGGCGATCCGCATGATCGGCGCCGTCGACGCCGCGGCGGAAGGGCTGAGCGACCCCGACGCGGGCTGGGAGTGACTTCCAGCGGTCAGCCGTCCTGCGCGACCAGGTCGGCGGGAGCAAGGGAGCCGTCGGTCAGCGCCTGGGCGAGTTCGCGCGGTGAGCGACCGGTTCGCGAGCTGTACTCGTACAGCCAGTGGCGGGCGACCTCGGGCGTCAGCCCGAGGTCGCCGGCGAGCACCCCGATGGCCTGCCCGATGTGCACGCGGTCGTTGAGCGCGGTCATGGTCTGCTCGGCCAGCCGTTCCACCCGGCGCGGGTCGCGTTCCTGCCTCAGGCCGAGGGTCGCGAGGTTCGCCAGCGACTGCCCGAGACGCAGCTGCCAGCCGACCAGCTCCGTGCGGCGGGTGAAGAACAGGTTGATGCCGCCGACCGCCCGGCCGTCCAGGCTCGGCGGGAACGCGTAGGTGGACCGGATGCCCTCGTCCGCGGCGGCCTTGGCGAAGCGCGGCCACCGTACGCGGTCAGCTTCGAGGTCGAGGCTGTCGACCAGGGTGTTGCCGGTGATGCTGTCCAGGCAGGGGCCCTGGTCGAACTGGATCTGCGGCAACTCGATGAACCGCACCCGATCGTCGGAGGCGGAGAGCAGCGCGTACCCGCCGCGGGGATCGGCGATCAGGGTCCCCGAGACGGCCGGGCGAGCAGGTCCCCGTACGCGGTGATGACCGCGTCGAGCACGCTTAGCCTGTCGTGACGGGCGGCGAGTCGCGCGGTGATGGCGGCGACGCAGTCGCTGAACACTTCCGGCGCGGTCCTCACCAAGTCAGCATGCGGCGCCGCGCGTGGTTCACGCAGAGCGGTCATTCCTCACTCCTGTGGCGTTTCGAAGTGCAGGCTGCGGTTCAGCACGTCCTGTGCGACCTCGAGCAGCGGGCGGTTGTGGCTGAACGCGTGCGCGCGCAGCCGCAGGAACGCGTCCTCCATGCTGATGTGCAACTGGGCCGCGAGCATGCCGGTGGCGATGTTCACCGCGTCGTAGTGGCCCGGGTTGTCCTGCTTGATCCACTCGGCCTGGTCCGCGGCCTCCTCCGCGGCGTCGGTCAGCAGCGCGGTGGTCGCCAACTCCGCCAGCACCGCGGCGTCGGCGAGTTCGTCCTGCGCCAGCGGTCCCGGCAGCCTGCGGTACAGGCTGAGCGTGCCCAGCTGGATCGCGCCGCCCCGCAGGGGAAAGGCGAACGCCGCTGCCAGCCCGGTGCCGATCGCCACGGCGTCCACCGAGATCTGATCAGCGCGACAGCGCACACCGCCCCCCGCCCAGCCGGAGAAGTCGCGGTCACCCGCACGCTCGGCTACGCGCTGCCACAGCCGGTCCCGGCGCTGTCCGTCCACCGCCTGTTACCTCCGCGCTCGACCGACTACAACCCTCGGTCGGGCCGCCCTGGCGGGAGTCCATCATCCCGCGGTCGGTGCCGAGGTGCCGCGCAGCCGTGGCTGTGCGGCTTCAACCGGTGGTCGACGAGGTCCTCGACCTCGGTGAAACGGGAGGTCACCGTCTCGGCGAGGTAGCGCGGTTTGAGGTTGATCGCCTGACCCCTTCGCGCTGATCCCGCTCCGGGCCATCAGGATGCCGTTGGCTTGGCCGGTGGCGTCCCGGCTGTCCAGTGCCCGGAACAACCGCTCGGCGGCGGTGAAAGCCGCGTGCAGTCGGGAGTGGACGGTGAGCGCCCCGGACTGTCAGGGGTTGATCGAGTCCGGCGGCAGTGCGGTGGACACCAGGGACCGGATGCCCAGCGTCGCGGAGGCCAGGTCCTCGCTGTGGGCCACCGGGGGTCCGCTCGGGCGGCCCGGTTCCCGGCCGCGAGAGCAAGCCCGCTCGTCTGTCCTCGACCCCGGTCACCGTGCTGCCCCCGTTCACGTTCTGTGCGCCGAGAGTCCCGCGCGCCCGCCTCGCGTATCAGTAGCTCGTACTTCGAACCGCAGTCCACCAGGTCAACCCGGGCCCGGCGGGCAAGCACCTGGACGGCGCGCGGGGCGCGGTCAGCCCGGTTACCGTTCAGTAATGCGGGTGACGGGAGTGGCGCTGCACGCGCGGGGACTGGCCGTGGCCGGATCACGGGGCTCGGTGTTCGACGGAGTGGACCTGGACCTGCCTGCCGGTGGCCTGCTCGCCGTGCACGGACCTGGTGGGTCGGGGCGGACCTCGCTGTTGTTGGCACTGTCCGGGCGCATGCGGCTGGCGGCGGGCGCGATCGCGGTGGGGAAGCACCGGCTCCCGGGTGACGAACGCGCGGTGCGGGAACTGGTTGGCGTGGCCCGCGCGGAACCGGCCGTGGCACTGGAGGAACGCCTGCGCGTAGACGAACTGGTCCGGGAGCGTTGCTGGACCGGCCGGGAGGTCACCCCGGCGCGGGTGCACGAGGCGATGGACCTCGTTGGCGTGCGAGCACCCGGCCGCGACCTGGTCGAGGACCTGCCGCCGTGGACGGCGACCTTGTTCGCCGTGGCGCTGGCCCTGGCCGAGCGGCCCCGCGCGCTGGTGATCGACGACGTGGACCGGGACTGTCCACGTGAGCAGGTCACCGAGGTCTGGCAGGCGCTGGACCGCTTGCGGCACAACGGGTGCACGGTGCTTGCCGGGTGCTGCGATCCGCCCGGTCCCGGTGGTGAGCCGGTGCTGGTCGAGCTGCCGAGGCGCAGTGTCGACCGGCTGGAGGTTCGGCGGTGACCGCGATCAGGTTGGCGCTGCTGGAACTGCGCCGGTTCCGCGGCCCGCTGCGTCGGCTCGTGCCGGTGGCGCTGTGCCTGATCCCGTTGCTGTACGGGGCGATGTACCTGTGGGCCAACTGGGACCCGTACGGTAAGCTCAAGCAGATCCCGGTCGCCGTGGTCAACCACGACCGGGTGGCGCACAGCAAGCAGGGGCAGCGCGTGGACGCGGGCAACCAGTTCGTGCAGCAGCTCAAGGTCGCGGGCACCTTCGACTGGCACTTCGTGGACGACCACGAAGCGCGCGACGGGCTGGAGCACGGCCGCTACTACTTCACGATCACCGTGCCCGAGGACCTCAGCGGCAAGCTCGCCACCGCCGCCAACACCCAACCCGAGCAGGCCTCCATCACGATCCAGCTCAACGACGCCAACAACTACGTCATCGGGGTGATGAGCGAGGCCGTGCAGCCCGAGTTGCAGGACCAGGTCAACTCCGCGGCGCACGCCGCCTACGTGCGGGCGATCTACGGTGAGCTGTCCCAGGTCCGCGACAAGCTCGGCGTGGCCTCGGACGGGGCGCACCGGCTGGTCGACGCCACGGCCACGGCCCAGCAGGGCACGCGGGCGCTGAGTTCCGGGACCTCCGCGCTGCGGTCGGGCACGGCCCAACTGGCCGAGGGCGCACGGCAGATCAGCCAGGCCACCAGCACCCTGGACAACGCCGTCAGCAAGGCGGCGACCGCCGTGGCCGACAAGCTGCCCGGCGCGGCGGCCACCCTCGTCACGGCGGCGAACCTGACGGCACAGGGACTTTCGGCGCTGCACACCGGGACGAGCCAGGTCAAACAGGGCACGGCACGGGCCGTCACCGATCTCAACCAGCTCGGGGACGCAGCCCCGCAACTGCGTGGCAACCCCGTCTACCAGCGGGCGGTGCACGACGCCGAGCAGGTGGACGCCCTGGCAGGGCAGATCGACGGGCAGGCGGCTGCCGCCGACGCGAACGCCCAGCAAGTCCTGAGCGAGGCCAGGCAGTTGCAGGCCAACGTCGGCGACGCGCGCCAGGGCGTGCTCGCCGCCACCGCCCCGGTCCGGTTGATCGACGCGGGCGCACGGGACGTCAGCGGGGGAGCGGCCACCCTGTCGCAGGCCACCGATGCCGCCGACCAGGGGGCGCAGAGCCTGAAGTCGGCCGCCGACCAGGCGCACAGCGGGGCCGCGGAGATCGCGGGCACCGTCGACGACGGGCTCAGGCAGATCCCCGCCACCAGCCCGGACGAGGTCTCGCACGCCGCCGAGGTGCTGGGCACGCCGGTGCGCATCTACCGCGACAACCTCAACCCCGCTGGGGTGTATGGGCGCGGGTTCGCCCCGTTCTTCTTCGGCATCGCGCTGTGGGTGTTCGGGTTGTTCGCCTACCTGTTGCTGCGCCCGGTGAACCTGCGCGCCCTCGCCAGCCGGATCAGCCCGCTGACCGTGGCCGTCGCGGGCTGGCTGCCCGCAGCCGTGCTCGGCGTCGCCGGGGCGCTGCTGCTGTTCACCGTGGTGGACCTCGGCCTGGGCCTGGATCCGGTGAACCCGGTGCTGACCGTCGCCCTGCTCGCGCTCGGTGCCGCCACTTTCGTTGCCGTGGACCACTTCCTGCGCACCACCCTGGGCGCTCCCGGTGACGTGCTCTCGCTGGTGCTGCTGATCCTGCAACTCACCTCCTCCGGCGGGTTGTACCCGATGCCCACCACGCCGGGGCTGTTCCAGGTGCTCAACCCGGTGCTGCCCATGACCTACCTGATCGACGGGCTGCGCATCACCACCTCCGGCGGGCTGACCGCCAACCTGGTGCGCGACTTCCTCGTGCTGGCCGGTGTCCTCGTGCTGTTCCTCGGCCTGACCTCGCTCACCGTGCGGCGCCAACGCATGTGGACACCGGCTCGGCTGCACCCCGACGTGGAGCTGTGAGGGGTGGCGGCCCGCCAGCCGGTGTCCTCAGGGCCCGCCGACCACGCGGGCACACCGGCAGCGGGCCGCCGGGAACCTGGACGGTATCGGGATATTCCTGTCCGGGGAGCTGGTGAGGATCACTCACGCGGGGGAGCACGGCGGAGCGCTGGTGCTCCCGGCCACGCTGCTGGACCGGGTTGTGCTGAGGGTAGCGCAGCCGAGCCTTGCCCGGTTCCGGTGAGGTGCGGACCGGCGCTAGCCGCTCGCCTCGGAACCTTCACCGTGTCTCGCCGGTGACCACCCAGCAACGCCCGCCGCCGCGGGCAGTGTCAGCCTCGGCCTGGACCGGATACCAGGTCAACAATGTGCGACGCGCCATTAGTCGGTCAGCACCACAGCGGCGTCCGGTTCGGTGACGCGGAAGCTGAAGCTCTCCTCCACGTACAGCGACACCGACTCGCGGTCGTGGTGGCTGTAGCCGACCGAGAGGTCCTGGCCCAGCTCCAGCACGAAGTTGTCCCCACTGAGGCTGGCCACCACCGCGCCGCGCACGCCCAACGCGCGCACAACCTTGCCGCCGTCCAAGATGCGGCGCAGGTGGTCCAGCACCAGCAGGCCGCCGTGTTCGGTGCTCTCCACGATCCGGGTGTAGCCCTCCGGACCGACGGCCAGGGCGTATGGGCCCTTCATGCCCGCCTGCCGCAGGGTGTCCACCGCCCGGGCGACCACACCCGGATAGCTCCCGGCCTCCGCCCCCAGCGGGCGGGGGCCGTGCGGTGACCGGTCGGCGATGCCGGAGATCCCGGCCTCCGCGCTGCCGTGGAACACCGCCTGGTTCTCGATCAGCGCGGCCTGCCTGGCGGCCCGGTCCAGGTCGTCGAACTCCAGGTCCTCGGCTCCGCGGTCGGCGTCCTCCAGCACCTGGCGGTCGATCGTGAACGGCACGCGGACCTCCACCAGCGGCAGCACCTGTCGTTGGCGAAGCACGGCGTCACCGCCGGTGCCGATCGACCGCACCCGGCCGAGGTTGGTCGACGAGTGCTGCCAGCCGTGCGGACCGGCCACGTCCACCACCCACCGCGCGGCCAGGTGCACGGTGAGCCGCTCGCGGACCTCCTCGTCGATCCGCTGCCACCCGGCGGTGGAGATCGGCGCGAGTTCGCGTGTCAGGTGGTCCATCACCGCTCCTTCAAGCCGCCGATGCGCAGGGACGGGTCCGGTTCCGGGTCCCGCCCCCGCACCCGCGCGAGCTGCTCGACGTACTGCTCGGGGTCGACGTCGCTGACGTCCAGACCCCGGGTACCCGCGTGTTCCTGTTTGAACTCCAGGAACCTGCGGCCCAGTTCCTCACGCAGTCCTGGATCGGCGTGCCTGCGGAAGTCCGCCAGCGCCCCGTCCTCCTCCTCGGCCATGTGCTCGCTGTTGGCCATGCGCGCCCGGTGCACCGCCGCGCGCCACGCCGTGCTGCCCACCGGGTGCAGTGCCGCGTCGTGCACCCCGTCCCGGATGTCGTTGTGGTCGCCGACCGCGTCCAGCGTCTCGTCCTCGGCCTCGGACCCGCGCCGCATCAGCTGCGGGTAGAAGATCGCTTCCTCGGCAGCCGCGTGCACGTCGAGCAGATCACCCAGCGCGCGCCAGATCCGCCCCAGTTCCTCGTTGTCCACCACGTCGTCCATGCGCGCGAACTCACGCCGGAATCTGTCGTGGTCGTCCAGGATCAGGCTCGTGATGTCCGCCATGGGACGAAGGTAGGCCCTCGCCGATCGGGGCGCAGCGCGTTTGTCCTCCGCGAACTGGTGGTAGGCCAGCAGCATGACCAGAACGGAGGACCTGAAGGCGAAGTTGCCGCTGCGACTGGTGTGCTGGCTGCTCGTTGCCGTCGCCGGGGTGGTGGTGGCCAACACCGTGCTCGAGGACAAGCTGCTGACCAAGGGGTTGTCGCTGGGCGGCACCGCGCTGTTCGCCATCGGCGGCATCGCGGCCACCCGCTCGGCCGCCACCGAGGTGGCGACCCGCTTGCGTGGCAAGGGGTTTGGGCCGCAGGTTCTGTGTTGAGCACAGTGCTGACCGCCACCGGGTACTGCGTGGTGGTGCTGACGGTGCTCAGCCTGATCGCCGTTCCCCTGCAACAACTGGTCGTCGGTGGCGCCGTCACCGGTGTCATCCTCGGCATCGCCGCCCAGCAGACCCTCGGCAACGTATTCGCGGGCATGATGATCCTGCTCGTGCGGCCGTTCCGCATCGGCGACACCATCGAGGTCCGCTCCGGTGCGCTCAACGGCCCCTTCACCGGCCGGGTCCGCGCGCTGGGCCTGACCTACGTCACCCTCGCCGCCGAGAACGGCACCCTGTTGCTGCCCAACGCCGGGGTGCTCGCCGCGGGCGTCACCGTGGGCTTGGAACCGGAGTGAGTGTGGGCGGCCGCGCCCTGGGTAACCGTGCCGCATGACCACACTCAAGGCGTAGGCACTGGTGTGCACGCTCACCCCCTCCCCGGCCGTGTCGAGCAGCCACGTGCTCGCCGAGCAGGTGCTGTCCGAACTGGACGGACACGGGGTGCGCGGCGAGGCGATCCGGCTGGTCGATCTGGACGTGAAACCCGGTGTGCAGGCGGACATGGGCTCGGGTGACGCGTGGCCGGAGGTGCGGCGGCGCGTCCTGGGCGCGGACATCCTGCTGCTGGCGACCCCGATCTGGCTCGGCCACCCCAGCAGTGTGGCGCAGCGCGCGCTGGAGCGGCTGGACGCGGAGCTGTCGGAGACCGACGAGAACGGCAAGCCGCTGACCTACGGCAAGGTGGCGACGGTGGCGATCGTGGGCAACGAGGACGGGGCGCACAAGGTCAGCGCGGACCTGTTCCAGGCGCTCAACGACTGCGGGTTCACCATCCCGGCCGGTGGGGCCACCTACTGGGTCGGCGAGGCGATGGGCAGTACCGACTACAAGGACCTGGACGGCGCACCGGACTCGGTGGCCTCGACCACCAAGACCCTGGCCAGCAACGCGGTGCACCTGGCCAACCTGCTCCGGGACGCGCCCTACCCCGCTTGAGCTGTCCTGCGGTTGACCGCGTCCACCTGTGGGTAGGTTGATCACGTGCGGATTGTCGTTCGTCGAGTCCTGCTCGTGGTCACCGTGTTGTGGGCGGTCCTGCTGAGCGTGGCGGTGCTGGTGTACGTGCTGCCGCTGGTGCCGTGGCAGCCCTGGCTGCTCGTCTCGTTGCTGATCAACCCGTACGGGCCCTACCTGGTCCTGGCCGCGGTCTTCGGCGTGCTGCTCGCGGTGCTGGCCGGCAGGCACGGGGCACGGCACAGCGCTGTCGGCTCGGGTCTGGCCAGCGCGATCTGCGTGGTGCTGGCGGTCGTACCGATCGCCGCGGTGCTAGGGGCTGCGGAGAGCCGCGGCGTGACGATCTCGCCGTGGGACTACTCCGCCGTCAAGGACAACGAGACCTTCCCGGATTCCCGGCGCAGCACCACCTACGCCACTGTGGACGGTCAGCAGCTGCGACTGGACGTGTGGCAGCCACAGGGGGAGGGCTCGCACCCGGCGGTGGTGTGGGTGCACGGCGGGGGATTCGCCACCGGCCAGCGCGGCGAGGCCGCCAAGTGGTACCAGTGGCTCAACCAGCGCGGGTTCGCCGTGTTCTCCATCGACTACCGGCTCACCCCGCCCGCTCGCTGGCGGCAGGCCCCCGGCGACGTCAAATGTGCCGTGGGCTGGGTGCGGTCCAACGCCGAGCAGCTGCACGTGGACCCGAACCGGCTCGTGCTGGCCGGTGGGTCAGCGGGCGGCAACCTCGCGCTGGTGGCGGCCTACTCGGCCGGGGACGACCGGTTACCGCCGAGTTGTCCCGCGCGGGACACCTCGGTGCGGGCCGTGCTGGCGCTGTACCCGGGCACCGACCCCACCGACCTGTCTGGCTCGCTGACCGAGAACGCCGGCGACTCGCTGGCCTACACCGGGGGAGACCCGAACGCGGAGCCGCTGGTCAAGCCGATGACCTTCGTGAGCCCAACCTCCCCGCCCACCTACCTCGCCGCGGGCACGCACGACGTGGTGGTGCGCTACGAGCAGTCGCTGAAGCTGGACCGGGTGCTGACCAGCAGCGGCGTGCCGCACACGCTGGTGGGCATCCCGTACGCGGACCACATCTTCGACTTCCGCTGGGGCACCTACGCCAGCCAACTGGCCCGCGCGACCATGGGCGAGTTCCTGGACAGCGTGCCGGGCCTGCGGCGGTGAGGCCGGGCGCGCGGCCCCACCGCCTCCACCGACCTCTCGGTCAGTGACCCGTCCTGCTGTTCCAGGCCGCCTGGTTGGCCAAGTCGTAGATCACCAGGTTGCCATCGGTCTGGAACACCAGGGTGTTTCCGCGGCCAGTCGTGCCCGCGTCCCAGACGGCGGTGCCGAAGCCGTCGTAGACCACGAAGTTGCCGTCGCCCTGGAACACGGCGGTCTTGCCGCGGTGGTAGGTGCCCGCGTTCCACAGGGCTCTGCCGTACTCGTTGTAGACCACCAGGTTGCCGTCGGACTGGAAGACCAGCGTGCCGTGGCTGTTCGAGTAGGCCTTGTTCACCTCCAGGTAGCTGCCGCGCTGGAAGTAGTAGGTGTCGTCGGCGAACTTGGGCGCGTTGTGCGCGGCCGCGGTCGCCGCACTGGGCAGGTGTGCGGCCTGCGCCGGTGCGATCAGGAGCGTGCCGAGTGCCGCGCCTGCGGCACCTGCTACGGCCAGGCGCGTGAGGAAGTTCATCTGGAGTACCACCCCGGTCCTCGTTCTTGCCCGATTACCGGCGGTTGCCGGTTTGATCATCGTGCAAGCCGGCTGAGCGGCACCGCCATCGTCTGACCGGGTGTGCGGGTGTGAGCAGGGCTCAACGTCGGTAGTCCTGGGTACCGAATCCTCTTGCGCCGGGAGGGCGAGCGCGGTTGCGCTGGTCCGTGCGGGCTCAGTGCTCCCGGCGCAGCGCCTGGGACTGGGCGGATCATCCCGAGCTGTCGGTGTTCGTCGCTGTTGTCCGCCTTCGTCTGGAGTTGTCAGCCGCGCCGCGCGAGGTCGCAGTGATTGAGAACACGGACAGTTCAGTCCAATGGATCTACCGTGTCCGTCGCGGAGAATTCGTCCCGGGAACGATTGTGCTGGTGAGCGGTCCTCGGTTCCTCCTCCTCGACCGGCAGCAGGGCGTCGACCATGCGCTGGTAGTCGCGCAGCACCTGCCGCAGTTGTTCGGTCTGCGGTTCGCTCCCGGTGGTGAGCCGGTCGCTGAGCCTGCGCTTGCGTTCGTTCCACGCCCTGAGCAGGTCCTCCACCAGCTGGTCGGCCTCACGCACCGCCAGCGCCGGGTCGTCGACGAAAGTTGCCTTGACCTCGTGCCACCGCTGCGCGATGTGGTCGACCTCCACCGCGGTCACCTCCGTTCCTGATTGGGCTGGCCGATCAGGTCCTCGACGAGCACCCGGTAGTGCACCATCGCCTCGCGCAGCTCCTCCGTCGACGGCGTGCGCCCGTCGCCGCGGCTGGCGATGCCGTGCGCTGTCCGATAGTGGCCAAGGACCTGTCCATGCCGCACGGACAGGTCGACTGCCTGCTGCTCGAAGCCCTCGGTGGGGTAGCCGCGTTCGGCCATCACCATGATGATCAGTTGGTCGGCACGGCGCACCGCGCCGGACGGGTCGTCCACGAACTGCTCCTGCGCCCAGGACCAGTCCCGCAGGTACGCCTGCCTGTGGTCCTCCGACAGTGGACGAACCTCCAGCCGCTTGTGCCTGCTTTCGCGCTCGCCCAGCTCCCGCTCGGCCTCGCGCCGGTCGCCCTTCTCCCGCACCACCCGGTCGTACTCGGGGCCGAACCGCTGCCTGAGCCGTCTGCCGCGCAGGTAGGCCCTCGCCAGCAGCGCGACCAGCACCAGCACGATGACGACCAGCACAACCACGATCACGATGCTCGTGGTCGACATGGCCTCCTCCTCTCTGCCTGGCCTGACGGCGGCGGAGTGCCCGGTCGGGCCAGGGCGAAACACGTTCGTGTGCACTTGGCGCAGTTGGCGCAGGTACCGCTGCTCCAAGACGCGTAGGTACCGCTGTGACCAGGCGTAGTCGCCACCACAGGTGGGTTTTGCGCCACTCAACAGGGGAAAGCCTTCAGCGCAGAGGAGGTGTCGCTGGTGAAGGTCATCATGGTGTCCGAGCGCGGGACCGAACAGGACGAGCAGGTCGCGGACCTGACCGCAGCGCTGGGCAGGCGGGGGCACCGGGTGTGCTCGCATCGCTGGACCCCCGGCGAGGACCTGAGCGGGTTCACCACCGAGCTGGCGCGACTCCTGCGGCACCAGCGTCCCGAGGTGGTGCACGCCCACCACTGGACGACCGGGCTGGCCGCCGTGCTCGCCGCCGAGGGCACGCGGGTTCCCGTGGTGCAGACCTTCCACGGCTTGGGGGTGCTGGACCGGTCCGGTCCGCGCGATCGCGCCACGCTGGAGCGGCTGGTGGGCAGGCACGCCACCCGGGTGCTGGCCACCAGCACCGCGCAGGCGCAGCGGCTGGTCGACATGGGCGTGCCGCGCAGGCACACCAGTGTCGTCCCCTACGGGGTGGACGTGCAGCGGTTCGCCCTGGAAGGCCCGAGGGCACCGGTGGGGCAGGCGCACCGGCTGCTGGCCGCGGGAAGGCTGGTGCCGCACAAGGGTTTCGACCTGGTGATCAGCGCGCTGAGCGGCCTGGCCGACACCGAGCTGGTGATCGTCGGTGGACCCAGTTCGGGCAACGCCGAGGTGTCCCGGCTGCGGCGCTGCGCGCGTCACTACGGCGTGGCCGACCGGGTCTGCCTGCTCGACTGGGTGCCGCACGAACGGGTGCCCGAGCTCGTGCGTTCGGCCGACCTCGTGCTGTGCACCCCGTGGCGGGAGTCCTTCGGCCTGCTGGCGCTGGAGGCGATGGGCTGCGGAGTGCCGGTGGTCGCCACCCCGGTCGGCGGGCTGGTGGACACGGTGGTGCACGGGGTCACCGGCGTGCACGTGCCGCCGCGCAAACCCGCCGAGCTGCTGCACGTGCTGCGCGGGCTGCTCGCCGACCCGGCGCTGCGCGAGGCGTACGGCACCGCCGGGCGCGACCGGGCGGTGGTCCGCTACTCCTGGGACCGGGTGGCCGCCGACACCGCGCGGGTCTACGCCCGCTGCCGCGCGGCACCGGCCCCCACGCAGGAGTTGGCACACACCTGACCGTCCTGGTTTGCGCACGGGGTGGTTCGGGAATCCCCTTGTCCGGTAAGCGGTTTCGAGGTGGAGGTGTGCTGTGCTCGGTTTGGTCGTGTTGCTGCTGGTCGTCTGGCTGGTGTGCGCGGTCGTGGGCGCGTTGGTGAAGGGCATGGTCTGGCTGCTGGTGGTCGGTGCCGTGTTGTTCGTCGTGACCGCGGTCGTCGGCTGGGTCAAGCGCGATGTGCTTGGCAAGCGCTGATGTGGTGAGAGGCGATTCCCGATGACCGGGGACGTGGTCGTGACGGACGTGGACGGCACGCTGGTGGACACCAACTACCACCACGCGCTGTCCTGGGTGCGGGCGTTCCGCGCGTGCGGCGTGACAGTGCCCGCGTGGCGGGTGCACCGCGCCATCGGTATGGGCGGTGACCTGCTGGTGGCCGCCGTGGCGGGGGAGCAGGTCGAGGCCGAGCACGGGGAACGGGTCCGCGCGCTGTGGGGTGAGCTGTTCGCCCCGATGCTGGCGGAGATCGCCCCGCTGGAGGGCGCCGCCGACCTGCTCGTGGAGGTCAAGCGCCGCGGCTACCGGCTCGTGCTGGCCAGTTCCGGCAAGCCCGAGCACGTGGAGCACTACGTGGACCTGTTGGGGGCCAGGGAGATCGCCGACGCCTGGACCTCCTCCGCCGATGTGGCGCGGACCAAACCGGCTCCCGATCTGGTCGAGGTCGCCGCCCGCAGGGTCGACGGCGATCGTGCCGTGGCCGTGGGCGACTCGGTGTGGGACTGCCGGGCGGCCCAGCGGCTGGGCATTCCCAGTATCGGCGTGCACACGGGCGGGTTCAGCGCCGACGAGTTGTCCGGGGCCGGGGCCGTGCGCGTCTACGACGACCTCGCCGCGCTGCGCGCCGACCTGGACCGCCTGCCGCTGGCCACTTTGTACTGACGGCGCTACGGCGTCACGGTAGTTGTGGTTGTGAGGTCAGGTGTGACCTCAGGCGTGGTGGCGGGGTCGGTGCTGGTGCTGCTCGACGGCTTGGGGCTCGAAGTCGTTTCCGGCACAACGGAAGAAGTTGTCGTGCTGGGGGTGCTCCTGGTCGTGGACGTGCTCGTCGATGCGGTGTCACGACTGGATCGGCGAGTCGTCGCAGTCGTGGTGGTCGTCGTGCTCGCCGGGGGCTGCACGACCGGGGGCTGGTTGACCACCGCGGGCTTGGGCGCTTCGACCTCGGAGGGGGCCACGCTGGTCGCCGCGGGGTGGTCGCCCTGCTGCTGTGGCCCCGGGCCCGGCGCCGGGGGTTGGTGTGACAGCACAACCAGGCCCGCCACCAAAGCCACCGCCATCGAGGCCACACCCATCAGCGCGGCAGGTGCGCGCCGGGATCTGGCCCTGGACAGCTGAACCGTGGCCGTGCTCATCCCCGCGACGGCCCGTAACTCGGTCTCGACCTGGTCCTCGTCGGGGCGCCGCGCGGGGTCCTTGCCCAGCATCGCCAGCACCAGCGGGGTCAGCGGGGTCGAGTGCCGAGGCGGGGTGGGCTCGTCCACCAGCACCGCGGTCATCGTGCTCAGCGGGTCGCTGCGGTCGAACGGGGCGCGGCCCTCCAGCGCGAAGTACAGCGTGGCGCCCAGCGACCACAGGTCGGAGGCCGGTTCGGTGGAGTGCGCCCGAACCCGCTCCGGCGCGATGTAGGAGGGGGCGCCCACGATCGTCCCCGAGGCCGCCAGCGAGTTGTCCCCCTCGAACGTGGCGATGCCGAAGTCGGTCAGGCAGGCCGAACCGGTGCCGTCGATCAGCACGTTGCCCGGCTTGACGTCACGGTGCAGCACACCCTGTTCGTGTACCGCGCGCAGGCCGTGGAGCACGTCCAGCCCGATCGCGGCCGCCCGCTCGGCGTCCAGCGGGCCGTCGGCGGCCACCACCTGTGCCAGGCTGCGCGCCTGCACCAGCTGCATGACGATCCACAGCCGGTGGTCCTCCTCGACCACGTCGAAGACCGTCACCACGTTCGGATGGCTGATCCTGGCCGCCGCCCTGGCTTCGCGTAGCGCTCGCTCCGCGTGCGGAACGGTCAGCTCCTTGACCGCGACCTCGCGGGCCAGCAACTCGTCCCAGGCGTGCCAGACCCGGCCCATGCCGCCGCTGCCCAGCACCCGGGTAAGCCGGTAGCGACCGGACAGCCATAGCTCGTCCTCGCCCATGGCCCCGGGTACCCGGCGACATCGCGACTAACCGATCGTGGCTGCCGAGTGCCGATGTGCGCCCGGCTCACCTTCGCAGGATCTGCTCGTACAGCTCGACATGCGACCGCGCGACCCGCTGCCAGCTGTGCCGGGCCGCCACCTCGCGCCCGCCCGCCGACAGCCGTGCGCGCAACCGGTCGTCCGCGAGAACCCCGTTGATCGTGCACGCGATGGCCGCCGCGTCGCCTCGCACCGGGATCACCGACACGGTGCTGCCGTCCACCAGTTCCGGATCGGGCGGGTCCGCGGCGGTGACCAGGGTGGGCAGCCCGTGGGCGAGCACCGACAGCAGGGCCCCGCTCCTCGTGGTGACCCCGTGAGCCAGCGGCAGCACGGCAAGGTCCGCCCCGTGCAGCAGCCGGGACACCTCGGCCGCGGGCAGGTACCCGGTGAACTGCACCCGGTCGGCGACACCCAGGTCCTCGGCCAACCGGGTCAGCCCGCGCAGGTGTTCCCTGGCCGCCCGCTCGGGCATGGCCAGCGAGGTGAAGCCGCCGACCACCCGCAGGCGCAGGTCCCGGCGCGCCAGCGGCAGGGCCTCCAGCAGGCGGCGGGTGCCCTTGCCCGGGTGGACGAAGCCGAAGAACACGGCGGTCGGCGGTCCTGGCCGCGCGGCACCCGGCACGTCCCCGGCCTCGGACACGGTGGGGGCCAACGGGATCACCCGGCACGTCGTGCGCGACCGCGAGCGCAGCAACTCGGCGTGCGCTTGGTTCGTCACCACCACCACGTCGCTGGCGGGCACCAGGCGCCCCGTCTCGCGGTCCCACAAGTTCAGGCGCTCCAACGCTTCCCACAGTCGGGGCGGCACCCACGCGGGCCACTGCTGGCCGCCGTACTCGTGCAAGGTCGTCACGATCCGCGGCCGCTGGTGCAGGTGCAGCGGTAACAGGCCTACCCGCCCGCTGAAGCCGTATGCCGCGGGCGCCCACTGCACGTGCACCACGTCGGCCCGCATCGCGCGGACCGCCCGCGTGGTGGCGCGAGCGGTGTCGTGCTCGAACTGGACCACGTCCACCGCCTGCTCGCGCAGCGCCCAGGCCAGCTGGCGGCAGTAGTCGGCCACCCCGTCGCGGCGCGAGTCGGTGCACCCCTGGACCATCGCCACCCTGATCACTCCTGACGGGTGCCCTGCCGGGGCGCCGCGAAACTCCGCATGTTTCGGCCTGGCTCCGAGCGGTACCCGTGGGTACGTGGTGAGCATCAGGTACGGCGTGTCCAGCGAGGGGTTCGGTGCACGCGAACTGGTGCGGCAGGCCCCGGCTGCCCGAACGGGCGGCCGCGGGCGGGAAGGGGCAGCGATGAGCGATCCGCGGATGGAGCAGCCGTACCTGGAGACCCCGGCCGAGGAACTGGACGAGGACCGGTTGGGCGTGGACCCGCTGGAGCGTGGGGTGGAACCGCCCGAGCGCTGGGCGGAGGCCGACAGGTACGGCATGACCGCCCGCGAGCAGGCCGAGGGCGAGACCCTGGACCAGCGGCTGGCCGAGGAGGAACCCGAGGAGCTGCCCGGTCAGGCCGTGCGGGACGGGCGTTGGGCCGAGGTGGCGGAGGACTCGGTGGCCGAGGACCCGCGCAGCGACCGTTGAGGTGGTTTGACCTGCTCCGGAGGCGGTAACCCAGCAACATGGCCACGACCATCGCCGCTGTCACGATCGACTGTGCACACCCCGAGACACTGGCCGAGTTCTGGTCCGCTGTGCTGGCGCTGCGGGTCACCGACTCCGGCATCAACTCCGATGGCACCCGTTACGTGGAGATCGGTCCTTCCGGCACCGAGCGCGGCCATCGCGACACGCTGCTGTTCGAGCAGATCGCGGACGGGGCGCCGAAGACCGCCAAGAACCGGCTGCACATCGACCTGGACCCGGGAGGGGCCGACCCCGCGGCGGAGGTGCGCCGGATGATCGCACTGGGGGCGCGACGGGTGGCGGTGGGTCAGAGCGGGGAGGAGCCGTGGACGGTCCTGGCCGACCCGGAGGGCAACGAGTTCTGCGTGCTGCACCGCGATCCCGACCCGGCGCGAGAAGTGGAGAACCCCTCATGCTGAGCCAGTACGAACGCAGGCAGTTGGAGGCCATCGAGCAGGCGCTCACCGAGGAGGATCCCAAACTGGCCTCGGCCCTGCGCCGCGGCGTGCTGCACAGGTACCGCGGGCTGATCCTCGTGTGCGGGGTGTGCGGGGTGTGCATGCTGGTGCTGGGCATCATCACCGGCAGCGCCACCTTGGGTTTCGCGGGCTTCGGGATCGCCGTGGCGGGCTTCGGCCTGTACTGCTGGCGTGCGGTCTGCGAGTGGATCAAGGCGTCCTGATCCTCGATCACCGCCTTCCCGGTGACGTGACCGCGGTGGAGGGCGCGGCACTCGGGCTGGGCACCGGCACCTGACCTGAGGGCAGGTCGGCCGTCATCACGGCGACAACCCCGGCGAGGGCGAGGGCGGAGAGGGCCGCGGACACCGCAAGGGGCCCCTCGAGGTGCAGTCGCCACCAGGGGGTTCGGAACGGGAGGCCGCAGGCGGGCTGGTCGTGACCGCCGGGTCGCCACCTCCCTCCTCGGCCACGAAGGTGCACACCGCGGCGAGCAGGGGGACGACGGTGGAGGCCGCCACGGCCAGCACGAGCCGCCGGTTCGACAGGTCCGGGGTGCCCGCCAGCTGGTGCCACCGGTGGTGTCGGCCGGGCATGCAGACCACCTCGCATCGGTGCTCCTTGTACTCGTGTGGCCACCTGGTCTCACGGCAGTGCAATCGACGCTAGCACCGAGTCAACTGTTGTGGAAGCGCTGTCTCACAGCAGTACAATTCCCCGGTGAGCTTCGCTGAGGTCCTCGACGAGCTGTGCGGGGACTGGACCAACGTCGCCCTCGCCGCCGAGGTCAACCGCAGGGGCGGGGAGATCGGCCACGGCTACATCGCCCAGCTGCGCAGGGGGCGCAAGGACAACCCGACCCGCAGGACCATCGAGGACCTGGCCGGGGCGCTGGGCGTGCACCCGGCGTGTTTTGTGGGCGGCCGCCGCGAGCTGCGGCCCGGCGAACGGCCCGGCTGGCGCCCGGCGGCGCTGCGGAGCCTGTTCGAGGGTTCTCCGGAGGACGTGGCCGAGGCGATCGGGTCGATCTCCGGCAGCTACATTCGGGAGCTGCTCACCGGGGTCAGCGACAACCCCCGGCTCCGGCACATCCTCGGGCTGGCCGAGTACTTCGGCGTGCCGCCCGCCTACTTCTTCGACGAGGAACTGGAAGTCGACCAGGGCGAGCTGGCGGCGCTGCGGGAACTGGGGGTCATCGAGTTCGCCACCCGGCTCGCCGAACGGGCCCCGCACCTGACCCCGAAGACCCGCTCGGCGGCGATCCGCGCGGTGACCGAGGCGCTGCGGACGAAGGAGGGCGAGCGGTGGGACTTCGGCGCTCCCGAGTGATCGCGGACCTACTCGCCGACCTGGACGTGCGGCCGGGCACCTCGCACCGCGCCATCGCCCTGCGGGTGTGCCAGGTCATGCGCGACCGGCTGGGCGCCCCACTGGAGGTGCGGTTCGTGCCGATGGCCGACACCCGGCTCAGTGGGGTGACCACCGCCCTGGCCGACGGCAGCTACCTGGTGGTCTGCGCCGACTCACCGCGCTGGTACCACCGGCTGCACGTCCTGGTGCACGAACTGGCGCACGTCGTGCTGGGACATGACTGGATTTCCTTCAGCCGCAGCGGTTTCACCGACCCGCAGGAGCGCGAGGCCGAGGAGTTCGCGGACGCGGTGCTCGCGGAGCTGCTGGGGCCGGAGCACTCCCGTGAGCCGGGGTGGTGAACGTGTTCTACCTGGCGTCCTGCCTGCTCGGCATGCTGACCCTGCTGTTCCGGTTCCCCGCGTTCGGGGCCCGCCGCCGACAGCCCTGGGCGTGGACGGTCTACGCCTCGATCAATGCCGTGACCCTGCTGGTGATGCTGAACGGGCGGATGCCGCTCGCGCCTGCCGCCGCCCAGGTCCTGATCTGGTCGGTGGTCGTGTCCGCGGTGGTCGCGCTGGCCACGCCGTACTACTGGCGGCCCAGGCCGTCCTGGGACCGGGCGCTGCGGGTGCTCGGCTGCTTCGACATCGCCAACGTGCTGGCCGCCGCCCTCATGACCAGGCTGGCCGCGGTCAACCCGGCCGGGGCGTACTGGGTGCTGCTCTACCTGCTGCCCACCCTGCTCGGCACGGCCGTGTTCGTGCACCGCTGCTGGCGGGTGTCGCGGTCGTGGCTGGCCTGCCTGGTCGGGGCGTTCGCCCTGGCCGCGCTGGGCTACCGGCTGGCCGAGGCGTTCGTGCCCACCACACCGCTGATCGCTCTGCTGGGACGCGTCCCGTGGTCCTGGTTCGACCAGTGGTGGGCGTACCTGCGGCTGCGCCCGCTGCACCGGGCGTTGCGGCAGGTCAACCCCGAGGCCGTGCTGGTGTCGCGCCGCAAGTGGTTCGACCCGCACCACCGGGTCCGGCGCGCGGTGCTGGAACTGGACGAGTGGCGCTGGGCCCTCACCTCCCGGTTCGACCCCGCGGTGCGGGACGCGGCCGACAGCCTCGGGCGGCAGGCTGGCCTGGGCGGGCAGGAACTGGCCGTGGTGGTGGAGGCCGCGCAGTTGAAGGCCGCCCTGTCCAGTACCGCCACCCGGGAGCGGGAACCTGACGGCGCCGCCGCCGACGGCACGGGCCTGGCCGAGGAGTGCGCCTGGTGGCTCGCCGTGGCCCGCGCCTACCGCCACTCACCGGTCGTCGTTGCGGCGCAGCCGTGACCGCTCACTCGGCCTCGGCAGCGTCCCTGAAGGCGGCGTGGGGGTGTTCGCGCGAACCCAGGTCCACCACGTCGTGGCCGAAGGGCATGCCCACCGTCCAGTCGGCGAGGATGCGCAGCTTGCGGTTCAGCGTGGGGATCTGCGTGACGTAGTAGGTGCGGCGCGCCAGCCACGCGGGCAGGCCGTGCAGCTTGACGCCCATCACCTCGGCCACGGCCTTGTGCCGTCCCAGGGTGACGAACTCGCCCTGGCCGCGGTAGTGGAACGGCTCGGGACGTCGCCCGTTCAGCGTGGCGATGAGGTTGTCCGCCAGGTGTTTCGCCTCCCGCACGGCATACTGCGCCGTCGGCGGGCAGAGTCCGCCGCGGTCCAGGTCGGGCACCGCCGCGTTGTCCCCGGCGGCCCACAGGCCCGGCATGCCGCTCACGGCGAGAGTCTCGGCCACCTTGATGCGGCCCTTGTCGTCGGTGGGCACGCCCAGCTTCGAGACCGCGCGGCTGGGCTTGGTGCCGGTGATCCAGACCAGAGTGTCCGCGGCGAAGTCCGGGCCCTCCGACAGGTGCAGCACGCCGTTCTCGGCCGATTTCAGTTGCGTGCCAAGGCGGACCTCGATGCCACGTCGGCGCAGCTCGTCGGTGGCCCGGTCGGCCAGGTCCTTCGGCACCGAGGCCAGGATGCGGTCCGTCGCCTCCACGAGCACCCAGCGCATCTCGGTGCGGTGCAGGTCCCGGTAGCCGTCGACCACGTGGCAGGCCATGTCCTGCAACTCCGCCAGCGCCTCGACCCCGGTGTAGCCGCCGCCGACGAACACGAAGGTCAGCGCCCGCCTGCGCAGCTCGCGGTCGGTCGTGGCGGCGGCGATCTCCAGTTGGCGCAGCACGTGGTCGCGCAGGTACATCGCCTCGGCCACGGAGTTGAAGCCGATGCCGTGCTCGGTCAGCCCGGGCACGGGCAGCAGCTTCGCCATGCTGCCGAAGCCCAGCACGGCGTGGTCGTAGGCCAGGTGCAGTTGCTCGCCAGCCCTGGACAGCACGGTGGCCGAGCGCGCCTGGTGGTCCAGCGAGGTGACCCGGCCGGTGACCACGCGGGTGCGGCGCAGGGCCGCGCGCAGTGGCACCACCGCGTGACGCGGCTCCAGCGTGCCGGAGGCCACCTCGGGCAGCAGCGGGCGGTAGACCATGTAGTTCTCCGGGTCCACCAGGGTGATCTCGGCCTGCCCGCGGCCCAGCCGCCGCTCCAGGCGCAACGCGGTGTACAGGCCGACGTAGCCGCCGCCCGCAACCAGGATCCGTGGGGGAGTGGTCATGTCCTGCGGCTACCCCCGAGGTGTCCCGGCAAACACTGTGTCCACAGTGGACATTCAGGTCCGGTCATCCGATCAGGTGTAGAGCATGCCGCCGCGGGTAACCGTGATCTACGATGGGAGTCCGCGCCAGCTCGTGCGCGCACTCCCTACTTTTGTTGCCAGGAAAGGCGTATGACCCTCGCACACCACAACGCGTCCAGCGGATCCCCCCTCTTCGACAGCACGGTCGTGGTCACCGCTCCGGCCGAGGTCGACATGCTCACCGTGCACGAACTGGGCCAGCGACTGGCCGAGGCGATGCTCCTCGCGTGCCGCGGCGGGACCGTGGTGCTGGACCTGAGTCCGGTGTGCTTCCTGGGCACCTGCGGCCTGGAGCTGCTGTCCACCCTGCGCGACTGGCCGTGCCGGGTGCTGCTGGTGGCCTCGACCAGGGCGGTGCTGCGCCCGCTGCGGCTGACCTGCCTGGACCGGTCCCTGCCCGTGCTGGCGGACCTCGGCGCGGCGCTCGCGGCGGCGGCCAGGCCCGCGCCGTCCCCGGTCCGCGGCTGGCGCCCACTGCGTGCGGCCAGCAGCAGGCCCAGGGCCTGGCGCGCCGGGTCGACCCGTCCTCGGGGCCGGTGAGTCCGGCTCGGATCCGTTTGGTGTGGGTCGTTGGGGGTAGCCGCCCGTGCGGTTGCCCCCACCACACCTGGAGGTCCGATGACCGCCACGAACGTGCCCGAGCCGACCGTGGACCAGCGCGACCGGTTCCTGACCACCGCGCAGGGCGTGCGCCTGCCCGACACCGACCACTCGCTCAAGGCGGGGGAGCGGGGCCCGTCCCTGCTGGAGGACTTCCACCTCCGCGAGAAGATCACCCACTTCGACCACGAGCGCATACCGGAGCGCGTGGTGCACGCCCGTGGTGCCGCGGCCCACGGGGTGTTCACCGCCTACGGCAGCGCCGCGTCCGTCACGCGGGCGCACTTCCTCGCCGAGAAGGGCCGGGAGACCCCCGTGTTCGTGCGCTTCTCCACGGTGCTCGGCTCACGTGGTTCGGCCGACACCGTGCGCGACACCCGCGGCTTCGCGGTGAAGTTCTACACCGAACAGGGCAACTTCGACCTGGTCGGCAACAACATCCCGGTGTTCTTCATCCAGGACGGCATCAAGTTCCCCGACGTCATCCACGCGGGCAAGCCGCAGCCGGACCTGGAGATCCCGCAGGCCCAGTCCGCGCACGACACGTTCTGGGACTTCGTCTCCCTGCACACCGAGGCCACCCACCACGTCATGTGGGCCATGAGCGACCGGGGCATCCCGCGCTCGTACCGCACGATGGAGGGCTTCGGGGTGCACACCTTCCGGCTGGTCGACGACGAGGGCGGGACGGCCCTGGTGAAGTTCCACTGGAAGCCGGTGGCGGGCGTGCACTCGCTGCTCTGGGAGGAGGCGCAGATCGCCGCCGGGGCGGACCCCGACTTCCACCGCCGTGACCTGGCCGAGGCCATCGAGGCGGGAGCGTTCCCGGTGTGGGAACTGGGCATCCAGGTGATGCTCGACGACGGCACCGACAGCTGTGAGGGCATCGACCTGCTCGATCCGACCAAGATCGTGCCCGAGGAACTCGTCCCCGTGCAGCCGATCGGCCGGCTGCGGCTGGACCGCAACCCCACCAACTACTTCGCCGAGACCGAGCAGGTCGCCTTCCACACCGGCAACCTGGTGCCCGGCATCGAGGTGACCAACGACCCGCTGATGCAGGCCAGGCTCTTCTCCTACCTGGACACGCAGTTGACCCGGCTGGGCGGCCCGAACTTCCCGCAGTTGCCGATCAACCGGCCGCACTGCCCGGTCAACGACATGCTGCGCGACGGCATGCACCAGACCGTCGTGCACACCGGGATCGCCCCGTACCGGCCCAACAGCCTCGACGGGGGCGCACCGGTGTTGGCCGGTGCCCAGGACGGCGGCTACGTGCAGACCCCACGCCGGATCGAGGGCAACGCCGTGCGGGCCAACCCCGCCTCGTTCGAGGACCACTTCTCCCAGCCCGCGATGTTCTACCGCAGCCTCACGCCGATCGAGCGGGCCCACCTGGTCGAGGCGTTCACCTTCGAGCTGGGCAAGTGCTGCGTGCAGGCCGTCAAGGAGCGTGAACTGGCGGTGCTGGCCCAGGTGGACGCCGAGCTCTGCGCCCAGGTGGCCGACGGGCTCGGCCTGCCCGCGCCGACGGGCCAGCCCGTGCGGGCCGTGCCGATCTCCCCGGCGCTGTCCCAGGTGGTGACCGAACCGGGACCTGTCGCGGGCCGCAGGATCGGTGTGGTCGCCGACGCCGCCGCCGACCTGTCGGGGATCACCAAGCTGCGCAAGGCGGTGCAGAAGCTGGGCGCCGAGGTGCTGGTCATCGCCCCCGCAGGAGGCATGCTCAAGCACGGCCGCAGCGAGCAGGTCGTCGAGCGGACCCTGCTGACCGCCCGCTCGATCGAGTTCGACGCCGTCCTGGTCGCCGGCGGCACCGTGCCCACCCGGGACATCAAGCTCGTCCTGCTGTTGCAGGAGGCATTCCGGCACCTCAAGCCGATCGGCACCTGGGGAGACGGCGAGATCCTGCTCGAGGCCGGGATCGACCTGGACGCCCCTGGGGTGCTGGTCGCCGGGGCGGTGGACAGGGCGTTCACCGACGCACTGGTCACCGCGCTCGGCCTGCACCGGGTGTGGGACCGAGCCGAGCTCGTGACCAGTTCCGCGGTGCCGCCCGCCAGGTGATCGCCGAGCCGGACGGTGGGGCAGTGATCGCGCGCGGTCACGGGAACGGGCGTTTCGGACCGCCCCGACCTGTGCTTGGCTGGCCGGATGCTTATCAAGTCGGTGACAGCCCTGATCCTGCTCGCCGTCGGAACCACCACCGCCCAGGCGGCCCCGGTGAGCTGTCCGCGCACGATCCCGTTCACCACCGCGTCGGTGACCCAGCACGAGGGCGGCTCGTTCGCCCTCAACTGGACCGCGCCGGGGGTGCGCCGCGTGTCGGTGTACACCGGCGCCACCCAGGACGGTATCGACTACAGCCACCCCGTGGCCCGTGGCGAGGGCAGCGCCGCGATCACCGTCAGTGGACTCGGCGCGGCCGACCGCCGCTGGTTCCGGCTCGTGCCCGACCGCGGCGAGGGCCTGACCGTTGCCGACCGGGACCTGCACCTGGCCAGCGTGCCGAACCTGCGGGACGCGGGCGGCTACCGGACTGCGGACGGGCACTGGGTGCGGATGGGCGCGGTCTACCGCTCCAGCAACCTCGGCGGGGCGACCGAGTCCGACCTGGCCACGCTGACCCGGCTGGGCGTGCGGGTGATCGAGGACCTGCGCACCGACGCCGAGTTGGTCAAGACGCCCGACCGCGTGCCGCGGGGCGCGACCGTGACCCAGCAGAACGTGCTCGGCGCGGGTATCCCCGGCCCGCTGCCGAAGACCCCTGAGCAGTCCGTGCGCTACATGATCGACGCCGAGGCGTACCTGGTCAGCGCCCCGAGCGCGCTGGTGGCCTACCGCGGCACGCTTGGCGCGATGACCGGCACCGGGGTGCTCCAGCACTGCTCGGCGGGCAAGGACCGCACCGGCTGGGCCAGCGCCGTGCTGCTCACCGCACTCGGCGTGCCCCGCGCGACCGTGTACCAGGACTACCTGGACAGCAACACCTACCTCGCTGCGCGCAACGCCGCCATCCTGGCCCAGGCCCCCGCCGACCAGCGCGAGGTGATCCGCCCGCAGCTGGACTCCCGCGCCGAGTACCTGGACAACGGGTTCGCCGAGGCCGACAAGCGGTACGGGTCCTTCACCGGCTACCTGGACCAGGGCCTGCACCTGGACACCGCCGCCCTGCGAGCCGCCCTGCTGATCTGAGCAGGATTGTGTTTTCCCTGGTCAAACCCACGTTAGCCCCCAGTAAGAGGCCACCAGGGAGCAGTGTGAGGGTCTGTCAAACGTTCGGTGTAACTCAGGGTTGAAGGAACCTACCTACGCCCAGCGGCAAGCCGGCCGTCGAACGCGATCTCGAACGCGTTGAGGGCCGGCTTCCACCGCATCATCCACCGTTTGCGCCCGGTCCCGGTCGGGTCCAGGCTCATCACCGCCATGTAGACACACTTGAGCGCGGCCTGCTCGTTGGGGAAGTGCCCCCGGGCCTTGACGGCACGGCGGATGCGGGCGTTGACGCTCTCGATCGCATTGGTCGAGCAGATCACCCGCCGGATCTCCGGGTTAAACGCCAAAAACGGCACGAACTCCGCCCAGGCGTTGTCCCACAACCGCATGATCGCCGGATACCGGGCGCCCCACTCCTGGGTGAACTCGGCGAACCGCTCCCGGGCGGCGGCCTCGGTCGGCGCGGTGTAGACCGGCTTGAGCGCCTTGGCTATCGCGTCCCAGTGCTGCCGGCCCGCGTAGCGGAAGCTGGTGCGCAGCAAGTGCACGATGCAGGTCTGGGTGATCGTCGCCGGCCAGACCGCGGTGATCGCGTCCGGCTGGCCGAAGCGACCGAGCTGACACGCCGGCTGAAGTTGCCGCACCTGCGGCACGCTCTGACCGATCTGGTCCCCACCGCCAAGGCCCAACGCTGGGACCCCGCCGAAGTAGTGCGGGTGCTGCCAGCCGAAGAAACCGCCGGTCGGGACGCAGCCAACCTGCGCGCCCGCCGCAAACGCGCCGCGTTTCCCAGATGAGCCTGCAAACACATGCATTGGCACGTAGTAGCGCCGCTCGACCACTTGCGATGCGCCGCCGTCATCCGTCATGGGTTCCAGCTGCTACACGGTCTTTCCGTTTGCGGTTTCGCGAGAGGTGATCCGGTTCGTGCGACCGACCGCGCGGGCCACCGTGTTGCGTACCACGAGGCCTGGTCGGGTGCTGGGCACCATGAGTCTGGAGAGCAGGCCGACGCGTCGCTGCCGCGGTCGCACTTCGCGGCGGAGCCGCGACTCGTAGGTGGCGAAGGCGCGGGCGTGATCGCCGTGGTGGGAGGCGAGTTCTTCCGCGAGGGCATACGCTCCTGCCATCGCCATGCTGGACCCGTCGCCGAGCAGGGCTGTGGCCGCCGCCGCGTCCCCGAGCAGTACGACCCGTCCGCGGGACCACGAGGGCATCCGGACGGTCGTCAGGGGGTCGAAGAACGGGGCTGGGTGGTCGAGGTACGCCGCCACGAGTTCCGGCGCCCGCCACCGCACGTCGGCGTACGTGTCGGCCACGGTTTGCTTGTGGAGAGCGATGTTTTTGCGGTCGTGGGGCGCCGGCCGTGCGGCCCGGAAGGTGAAGATCGCGAGCGGCGTGGTGCGCGAGGGGTGGACGACCAGCATCCGGTTCGGCACGGTCAGCATCGTCAGCTCGCTCGGGTCGTCGATGGCGTCGGGTTCCAGCGGGACGGTCGCGCCGTATAGACCCAGGTCGCTCACGAACTGCCGCTCGGGCCCGAACACCAGACGCCGTATGGTGGAGTGCATCCCATCGGTACCGACCACCAAGTCGAAACGCCGTGGCGCGGACCGTCGAAAGGTGACGTCGGCCCCGCCTTCGTCCTGATCGAGTGCGGTGACCGTGTCGTCGAACACGAACTCAGCATCGCCCCGCGCCGACCGGTGGAGTACCTCGGACAGGTCGGCCCGGGTCACCTCGACCGTCGGCGACCCTCCCGAGGAGGAGGGAAGTCGCAGGACTCGTTTGCCGGCCGGGTCGAGCAGGGTCAGCGACCGATTGCGGGTGGCGAGCTCGCGCAGCTGCGGAAGGATGCCCATACGCTCGGCGACCGGTATCGCGGGCCCCTTCACGACGATCGCGCTGCCACCGGAGCGCAGCTGCCGGGCATGCTCGACGACGGTCGGCCGGTATCCATTCCGGGCGAGCCAGTACGCGAGCGCGGGCCCGGCGATTCCGGCACCGACTATCAGCACCTCGGGCTTCTTCATGACAAGACCTCTCGGAGCGTCGACGACCACATTCCCGGCGGTCTAGGTACGATTGATTTCGTACTCGAGTAGAACACGCCACTGAGGTACGATGCAAGACGTACCTGAAGGAGGTGTCCGTGGCCGGAACGAACCTGGTCGGTCCAGAGGTCGATGCGCTCGAGCTGGGCGTGGTGCTTCGCGCTCTCGCTGACGGGCATCGTCGTTCGGTGATGACGGAGTTGGCCGCCGACCGCACCGACAGCGAGCGAGGCTGTAACTCGTTCGATCTCCCGATCTCGAAGCAGACCCAGACCCACCACTTCCGGATCCTGCGCGAAGCAGGCCTCATCGACGAGATCGACTACGGCAACCGCAAGGGCATCCGTCTACGACGCACGGACGTCGAGAGCAGGTTTCCCGGACTGCTCGCACTCCTGGAAGCCGAACACCAGGACGGTACTGCTCCTCGCTGAACAGAGCCCCTCGTCTCGCGGCCGGTGCTGGCTGAGCTGAGCTCGGTCGTTCCACCACGAGCGTTGTTGCCAGTGGGCTGTGAAGACGTGGCCAAGCCCTGCGGGGCGATACAGCTGGAACGTCTACGACGCCGCGGGATTCTCGGTCCTCAATGGACGCCACGCCGGGGCTGTGCCGAGCGTTACCCATGGCCGGGGCAGAACAGTGGCCTCCCACATGAGATCAGCCTTCCCGGCGCGCACCGGTGCCGGCACGTCCGGGCTGTTCACCAAGCCCCGCAACTCAGCCCGCTGATCCATTGCCAACTCCACCCCGCCAGCCAACACCAGTCCCCATCAAACCTGCGTAAACCAAAGAGAATTACGAGACACTGAGGTGATCTCAGCAAGATCGGCTTGATGTAAGCGGTTCTGCCTGTGTCTGCGGCAGCTCGGCACCGCGCAGACGGTCAGCGATGCCCGCATCCGTAAGATGCTGAGTCCGTAGCCGGCCCTACTCAGCGTCCTGTGCCTCGATCAGGTCGAGGTCGCGGACGCAGAAGCCATGGTGCTCGAAGGTCTCGTTGAGCACCGTGCCGAGGCACTGCCGCACCAAGCGGCCCCGGGCGTACGGCGGCCAGACATCGTCGTCGGGCACCGGCGCTCGCGCTGCGAGCTGCATAGCGGTGACCTCGTCGAGCCAGGCCTCGAGCTCGGCGGTCTGTGCGTCACGCACGCTCGCGATCTCGTCGAGGGCCGGATCGAGCGAGAGGTCAAGCCCGTGCGCTCCACGGTAGGGCTCGACGGTCGTCCCGATGCCCATCGGCGTGAACAGCTCCGTCGAGCCCAGGCAGCAGCGGCGGAACCACGAGTCGTGGACGAAGACCAAGTGGCGCATCGTCTGCACCGCCGACCACTCGTCGTTCACGCTGCGGCGCTCGATGCCGGGCGTACGACGGATTCGCTCGATCGTGGCGGCCCAGCCAGCATGGAGCTGACGCGATGCCTCGCGCAGATCGGCAGGGTCCTCGGAGCGGATCAGCACCCGCACCGGATGACGCCGGTCGAGCTCTGCCTCGACGTACTCGGTGACCTCGACACCGTTCACCACGAGGTTGGTGATGAGCCCGTCGATCACGGCATCCTGCATGACGACGCCGATCAGGCGTGCCCCGGTCAGATCGCACTCGCGGAACTCCGCACCGTGTAGATCCTCGTCGACATACCGCGTCATGCTCCGCATACTAGGCCGAGCACCGACAAGCCAGCCTCCCCGGCTTGATTTGGCCTCTTCCAGGCCGGGTGGATTCAGGCGATGATCGCAACGTTCGGGGGTACGAGTGTTGCGATGAGGTTATCGAACTCGCGTGCTGGTGTCGCCCAGCCGAGGGTCTTGCGAGGGCGCGCGTTGAGTTCGGCGGCGACGGCGGCCAGGTCGGCCGCAGTGTGGACGGACAAGTCGGTGCCCTTCGGGAAGTACTGGCGCAGCAGGCCGTTCGTGTTCTCGTTCGAGCCGCGTTGCCAGGGTTTGGCTGGCTCGCAGAAGTAGACCGGCACGCCGGTGGCCGCGGTGAATTCGTTGTGGCGGCTCATCTCGCAGCCTTGATCCCAGGTCAGGGACTTGGTCAGCGAGTTCGGCAGCGCAGAGAATCGGCGGACGAGGGCACCGAGTACACCAACCGCTGCGCCAACGCCCAGGCCAATGAGGCGCGTCTGGCCGGGGTCGCCGCACGGGGCTACCACTTCGCCCGGCCGGGTGACATCACCGGCCAAGTCACGCACTTCGCCGCCGAACTGGAGTTCCGGGGCCTGCTCGGCGCGGGCAGCCTACTGCCGATGCTGGGCATCGAAGACCCGGACCTCGGTGACGGCGGCCTGGACGGGTTCGTGGACGCGTTCCTGGAAGTGTTCCGTGCTCGTACCGGGGTCGGGCTGCTCGTCTACGCCTTCCTGGACTGGTTCCGCACCCGCGCCTGCACCCCGTCCGCTGGGCCAACCCCTCAACGTGGCTGTGGGTGGCGAACTGGAACGGGGCCCCGGCAACGCCGAATACTCCGATCCCGCGGTGGCGATCCACCAGCACACCGACCGCGGCTCGGTCCCCGGCTTCGGTGGTCTGATCGACCGCGACGCCACCGTGCCCGGCGTCGCCGCCCTCGGTGCGCTGTTCGCACTCGCCCAGGTGTAGGAAGCAGCCGTGGTACTCGTCGACGAGCGCGCCGGGCAGAGTGTCTTCGAGCACGGGTAGGTCACGACGTGTTGGCGTTACGAGGACAGGGCGGCGACGACCTGCTCGGAGGTCACGGGCACGGAGAACATCGGGTAGTCGTAGGTGAGAGCGTTCTCGTGCTCGGCCTGCGAGGTGGCGGCCACGCAGTCGGTCAGGGTGATCACCCGGTAGCCGTTCTCGTAGCCGGTGCGCATGGTGGACTCCACGCAGCAGTTGGTGAGGAAGCCGCCGAGCACGATGGTGGTGATGCCCTTGCTGCGCAGGATGAAGTCGAGGTTGGTGCTGGCGAAGGTGTCCAGCCCGCGCTTGCCCTCCACGAGGATGTCCCCGTCCTGCGGGGCGAGTTCGTCCACGATGGCCGCGCCCCAGCTGCCCTTGACGAAGGCGTTGCCCTCGACGACCCCCTTGAGGATGCCGTACGGGTGCGCGGAGATCTCGTTGTAGCCCTCGGTGAAGGTGATCGGCGCGTGCATCACGGTGGCCCCGGACGCACGGGCGGCCCGCACGACCGCGGCGGTGTTGGCCAGCATCCCGGTGCTGTCCATCACCTCGGACACCGCACCGTGCAGCACGCCGCCCTCGCTGGTGAAGTCGTTCTGGTACTCGATCAGCACGACCGCGGTGGTGGCCGGGTCCAGGGTCAGCGCGTCAGTCATGGACTCATCCAAGTCCGGGGCGGGGGAGCCGACAAGCACCGGCCCGGGTGACGCCGGGCCGGTGCCGCACGCCTCAGCGGAGCTGGGCGTTGATCACGTCGAGGTAGTTGATCACACGGGTGTAGACGCCCGGGGTCTTGGCCCTGGCACAGCCGTCGCCCCAGGACACGATGCCGACCAGCTTGCCGCCCGTGGTCAGCGGGCCGCCGGAGTCGCCCTGGCAGGAGTCCTTGCCCCCGGCGTCAAGCCCGGCGCAGACCATCTTGTCGGCGACGTAGCGGCTGTTGTAGGCCGCCGAGCAGACCTGGTCGGTGGTGACCGGCACGGTGACCTTGCGCAGGGTGTCCGAGTCGGGGCCGCCCTCCTTGACATCGCCCCAGCCCAGGGTGGTGACCTGGGTGCCGGGGGCGTACAGCGCGGTGTCGCCCGCGCTGGGCAGCGGCAGGGTCTTGTACGGCAGTGCCTTGTCCAGGGTCAGCACGGACACGTCGTCCCCGGCATCGGCGCCGCGGTAGTCCGGGTGCTGCCACAGCTTGGTCACCGAGGCCGTGGTGCCCTCGCTGGTGCGCAGGTCGGTGCGCCCGGCGATCACGCCGAAGTCCGAGGCGCCGTAGCCCTCGGTGCAGTGCGCGGCGGTGACCACCTTGGTCGGGGCGACCAGGGTGCCGCCGCACCACTTGCCGCCCTGGAGGGTGAGCGACACGGTCCAGGGGTGGTCGGCGGTGCTGGCGGCGGTGCCGCCGACGATGGTGGGTGAGGCGGGGGCCGCCGAGACGGTGGTGGTCGCGGTCAGCACGCAGGTGGAAGCCAGTAGCCCGATGGCGGCCAGACGGGTGACGCGGTGCAGGGGGTTCACCAGACTGTTCCTTTCACAGGGGGAACGGTGTGCACCGAAGATCACACGGCGTGCGGTTGTGAGCCATCCTCCAGACGTAGGGGCCAAACCGGACGAAAGTAGTGTCGCGATCTGTGTTGATCTTGGTCACGGCATACTGTCTGGGTCTGCCCCGGCGGAAGGAGCACTGTGGGGACCGAGCAACAGCCTGCGGGCTTCGACGTGCTGCTGTCCGGCACGGTCTTCCTGGACATCATCTTCACCGGGCTGGCACACCAGCCCGCCGCGGGCACGGAGGTGTGGTCCACCGGGCTGGGCTCCAGCCCCGGCGGCATCGCCAACCTCGCGGTGGCACTGAGCAGGCTGCACCTGAGCACGGCACTGGCCGCGGCCTTCGGTGAGGACGTCTACGGGGACTTCTGCTGGGACGTGCTGGCCAACCAGGAGGGCGTGGACCTGTCGTGCAGCCGCCGGTTCTACGGCTGGCACTCCCCGCTGACCGTCTCCATGGCGGTGGACCGCGACCGCAGCATGGTCACCCACGGGCACCCCTCCCCGGTGACCGCCGACGAGCTGCTCGCCCCGCCGCCGGTCACCCGCGCCTGCTTCGTGCACGTGGACCTGACAGAGGAGGAGTGGGTCGCCAAGGCCAAGGCCCAGGGTGCGCTGCTGTTCGCCGACGTCGGCTGGGACCCCACCGAGCAGTGGGCGCCCTCCATGCTGCGCAAGCTCGACGGCTACGACGTGTTCCTGCCCAACTCCGTGGAGGCCGTGCGCTACAGCCGCGAGGACACCCCCGAGGCCGCCGCGGTCAAGCTGGCCGAGCTGGTCCCGGTGGTCGTGGTGACCCGCGGCGGCAACGGGGCCTTCGCCGTGGACTCCGCCACGGGTGAGACGGTGGACGTGCGCGGGCTGAACATGGCCGCGCTGGACCCCACCGGGGCCGGGGACGTGTTCGGCGCGGGCTTCGTGTTCGGCACGCTCGCCGGGTGGCCGCTGGCCGACCGGGTGCACTTCGCCAACCTGTGCGCGGCCCTGTCCGTGCAGCACTTCGGCGGCTCGCTCTCGGCGCCGGGCTGGCACGACATCGCCAGCTGGTGGCGCCACCTGGGCCGCCGCGACGCGGGTGAGCTGGCCGACTACGGGTTCCTCGGCGATGTGCTGCCCAGCGACCAGGCCGCCATGGTGCGCCGGGCCAGCGCCACGATCGGTCTGCGAGGTCTGTCCTGACTTCACCCTGTGTGAACGCGGTGTGCGGTTGACTGGGCTCGTGGGCATCGACGGGTTCTCGACGCCGCTGTGGTTCGCGCTGCTGGCCGTCATCCTGGCCGTGTTCGGCACGTACTTCTGGCGTGCGCGGCGCAGGCGCAGGCACGTGGTGCGGTTCGCGAACCTGCCGCTGCTGGAACAGGTGGCGCCCACCGGGTCCTACCGCTGGCGGCACGTGCCCCCGGTGCTGTTCCTGGTCGCGTTCGTGCTGCTCACGGTGGCCCTGGCCGGTCCGCAGGCGCAGGCCAAGGTGCCGCGCAACCGGGCCACGGTGATGCTGGTGATCGACGTCTCCCCGTCGATGGAGGCCACCGACATCCGGCCGAGCCGGATCAAGGCCGCGCAGGGGGCCGCCAAGGACTTCGTGCAGAACATGACCGAGGGCATCAACCTGGGCCTGGTCACCTTCGGCGGCTCGGCGACCGTGGACGTCAGCCCGACCACCGCGCGCAAGCCGGTCACCGACGCCATCGACAACATCAAGCTCCAGCCCGCCACGGCCACCGGTGAGGCCATCGCCGCCGCGTTGCAGGCGATCCAGCAGTTCGAGAAGGGCCTCGGCGGACCCAGTGGGGCGCCGCCCGCCCGCATCGTGCTGATGAGCGACGGCAAGCAGACCGCGGGCCGTGACGAGTTCGCCATGGCCAAGCAGTGTAAGGAGGGCGGCATCCCGATCAGCACCATCTCCTACGGCACCAGCGACGGGGTGGTGGACCTGGAGGGCCAGCAGGTGCCGGTGCCCGTGGACGACGAGTCCCTGCACGAGCTGGCCGACATGTCCGGCGGCGAGTTCTACAAGGCCGACACCAGCGACAAGCTGCGCGAGATCTACCAGTCCCTCGGCGAGCAGATCGGTTACGAGACCCAGCAGACCGACGTGAGCAAGCCTTTCGTGGCGCTGGGTGCGCTGGCCACGATCACGGCGGCGGGCGCTGCCCTGCTCGTGTCGCAGCGGCTGCCCTAGTCACCACGGCGCGACCTACCGGTGGGGCAACCGGCGCCCGCCGCGGCACGTCTCTATTGTGTGGTTCGGTCTCGATCCAGCTGTGGAGGTAACGAGTGACTAGGGCAGGTGCCCGCAGGGGTGGCCTCGGCCGGACGATCGGGATCATCATCGTGATCCTGCTCCTGCTGGTCGTCGGCATGTTCGTATATGCCGACTTCTCGCTCAAGCGCACCAACGCGCTGCCCGACTACTCCGGACGGCCAGCGGCCGGGTCGGGGACGAACTGGCTGCTGATCGGCTCGGACAGCCGTGAGGGCCTGACACAGGCCCAGAAGGACCAGTTGGCCACTGGTGACAGCGAGGGTGCGCGCACCGACACGATCCTGTTGCTGCACCTGCCCAGCTCGGGCAAGCCGACCCTGGTCAGCCTGCTGCGGGACTCCTATGTGGACATCCCGGGCAACGGCAAGAACAAGCTCAACGCCGCCTTCGCCTTCGGCGGTGCCCCGCTGTTGCAGCAGACCGTGGAGGGCGCGACGGGGCTGCACATCGACCACTTCATGGAGATCGGCTTCGCCGGGTTCGCCAACGTGGTGGACTCCATCGGCGGGGTGAACATGTGCATCGACAAGCCGATGGTCGACCCGAAGGCGGGGCTTGACCTCAAGCCGGGCTGCCAGGACCTGACCGGGGCGCAGGCCCTGGGCTACGTGCGCACCAGGGCCACGCCCGCGGCCGACCTGGACCGCGTGGTGCACCAGCGGCAGTTCCTGGCCGCCGTGCTGTCCAAGGTCACCAGCGCCTCGGTGCTGGCCAACCCGTTCCGCTCCGTGCCGCTGGTCTCCAGCGTGCCCTCGGCGCTGACGGTGAACAACGGCGACCACCTGTGGCACCTGATGAGCATGGCCTTCGCCCTGAGCAGCAAGGACCTGGTCACCACCACGGTGCCGATCTCCGGCTCGCGCGGCACCAACGTGGGCTCGGTGGTCATCTGGGACAAGGACAAGACCACCCGGTTGTTCGGGGCGCTCAAGACCGACGCCGCGGTGCCCCAGGACGTGCTCAGCGGACCGTGAGCCGCGGACAACTGTGAAAAGGTCCAGACCTGTTGACGACAGGTCTGGACCAACTTTACGTTGTGTTGACCCCCTGTGGCCGCCACGCCAAGGAGGTCGACTTGTCACGAAGAACAGTCCCTCTCCTGCTTGCCGCGGCCACTGTCGCCGGCCTGCTGGTCACCGCCGGGTCCCTGCCCGGCGCGGTGCCCACGGCCAGTGCCGCGAGCAACGAGGACTGCCGCCCAGACGGCCTGGCCCGCACCGCGGGCGCCGAGGTCCCGTACTGCCAGAACTACGACACCGCGGGCCGGGAGAAGCTCGGCGCTGAGCACTCCCGCCGGGTGATCGGCTACTTCACCAGTTGGCGCACCGGCAAGAACGGCGCCCCCTCCTACCTGGTGAACAACATCCCGTGGGACAAGGTCACGCACCTGAACTACGCCTTCGCCCACGTGGACAAGGACAGCAAGGTCTCGGTGGGCCCGGACGGTCCGGACAACCCCGCCACCGGCATGGACTGGCCGGGGGTGCCCGGGGCCGAACTGGACCCGAAGCTGCCCTACAAGGGCCACTTCAACCTGCTCACCAAGTACAAGGCACAGCACCCGGACGTCAAGACGCTGATCTCCATCGGCGGCTGGGCGGAGACCGGCGGCGTGCTCAACCCGGACGGCAAGCGGGACGCCACCGGGGGCTACTACAAGCTGACCCAGAGCCAGGCCGACATCAACACCTTCGCCGACTCGGTGGTGGCGTTCCTGCGCAAGTACGGGTTCAACGGGGCCGACATCGACTACGAGTACGCCACCTCGGCGAACTTCGCTGGCAACCCGGACGACTACACGATCTCCCAGGCCCACCGCGGTGATCTGGTCAAGGGCTACGTCGCGCTGATGAAGACCCTGCGGGAGAAGCTGGACGCGGCCAGCGCCGCGGACGGCAAGTACTACATGCTCACCGCCGCGGTCTCGGCCTCGGGCTGGCTGCTGCGCGGGGTGGAGACCTACCAGGTGACCCAGTACCTGGACTACGCCAACATGATGAGCTACGACCTGCACGGGTCGTGGAACGAGTACGTGGGGCCGAACGCGGCGCTGTACGACGACGGCAAGGACGCGGAGCTGGCGTTCTGGAGCGTCTACACGACCCCGCAGTACGAGGGCATGGGCTACCTCAACTCCGACTGGGCCTACCACTACTTCCGCGGCGCCATGCAGGCCGGGCGGATCAACCTCGGCGTGGGGTTCTACACCCGTGGCTGGCAGGGCGTGACCGGTGGCACGAACGGGTTGTGGGGTACCGCCGCCTTACCCGACCAGAGCAAGTGCCCGCCGGGTACGGGCGGCACCGTCAACTCCAAGGTGCCGTGCGGCAACGGCGCGGTGGGCATCGACAACCTCTGGCACGACAGCTCCGCCGCCGGTGACGAGGTGCCCTCGGGCGTGAACCCCATGTGGCACGCCAAGAACCTGGAGAAGGGGGTCACCCCGGACTACCTGGCCGCCTACGGCCTTGACCCGAAGGACCCGAAGAACCAGATCAGCGGCACCTACGCGGCGAACTACAGCTCCACGCTGGCCGCGCCCTGGCTGTGGAACGACCAGAAGAAGGTGTTCCTGTCCACGGAGGACGAGAACTCCCTGGCGACCAAGTCCAAGTACGTTGCGGACAAGGGCCTCGGCGGCATCATGATCTGGGAGCTGGCCGGCGACTACGGCTGGAGCGCCACGGCCAACGGGGGCAAGGGGGAGTACACCTTCGGCACCACGCTGATCGACAAGATCAACGACGGGCTGCGGAGCTCCGCGCCCTACGGTGCGACCAAGTCCAACGACACGACCCCGTCCGACGTGCTCAACGTGGACGTGTCGTACACCGGGTTCGCCCTGGGCGACAACAACTACCCGATCACGCCGAAGCTGCACCTGGCCAACAACTCCGGGCAGGCGATCCCCGGCGGGGCGAAGCTGGAGTTCGACTACGGCACCAGCGCGCCCGGCAGCATGAGCGACCAGTCCGGCTTCGGGCTGTCGGTGACCAGCAAGGGCCACAGTGGTCCGAACGTGGGCGGCCTGAAGGGCGACTTCCAGCACGTGTCGGTGACGATCCCGAGCTGGCAGTCCATCCCGTCCGGCAGCAGCGTGGACGTGACGGTGCGGTACTACATGCCGATCGCCACGCCCAGCAACTACAAGCTGACCTTCGGCGGCAAGTCCTACGCGCTGTCCACGGACAACCCGCGTGGCTCGGGCGGCACCCAGCCGACCTCGACCACCACCGGGCCGACCACCACCACGACCACCACGACGACGACCAGCAACCCGTGCGGGGCCCCGGAATGGGCCAGCGCAACGGTCTACACCGGCGGGCAGACGGTCTCGCACAACGGCCACCAGTGGAAGGCCAGGTGGTGGACCCAGGGCGACGAGCCCGGCAGCACCGGCCAATGGGGTGTCTGGCAGGACCTGGGCGCCTGCTGACGTGACAGGAAAGTGCCGTTCGAGACATCTAGTGTCTCGAACGGCACTTTCATGACGTCAGGGGCCGTACACCGTGGACGGGCTGGGGTACATGTGGATCCAGTCCACGTCCTCGCGTGCCGGGCGCATCAGGGTCCCGGTGTCGGGGAACATGTCCAGCTGCGCCCCGCCGTTGGACTTGTCGAAGTAGTCGATGGACGCCTCGACCCTGCACACCTGCTCGGCGTCTACGTACCAGGTGACCGAGTCCGGTTCCCAGTCCACGGCGTAGTTGTGGAACCGGGTCGAGTCCACGGTGGCCGCGCAGTGCTCCTGCGTGCCGTGGTGGTGCACGAACAGGTCCACGCCGGGGTCGGCCACGTCGCGCTCGGCGAAGTCGATCTCGGCCTGGGGGTAGTCCGCGGTCACCGGGAACAGCAGCGGGACCGCGTGGTAGGCCGCGCCTCCGTTGTCCGCCAACGGAATCGCTCGCTCGCGCACCTCGACGCGACCGTACTTGAACCCGTTGTGGTTGCTGTACAGCCCGCCGGTCACCCCGTCGGCGGTGCCCACCACCGACAGCAGGCCACCGCCCTCGGTGGTCTGGCTCGCGCAGCGCTGCCCGTGCCCGTTGAACCCGGGCGAGCAGCCGGTCGACTGCCCCTCGCTCGCGCCGAACAGCCCCCACTTGGCCAGGTCCACCGAGCCCGCGTTGAACTCGTCGGACTCCTCGGGGTTTGCCGCACCCCAGTGATACCGGTCCGAGGCCCGGCTGTCCGTGGGCGGAGTTGTCGTGCTGGTCCCGCCGCCGAGCCGGTAGCCGCACGCCGTCCGCGTCCACGACTCGCCGGTCGCCGTGGACGCGGGCAGTGGCACCGCCGGTCCCTCGGACTGTCCGAGGTAGTTGCCCGAGGCCCCGTACCAGCCGGCCGCGACCCGTGCCGTGCCCGAACCGTGCAGGTTGGCCACGGGGTGGTCGCCCACCGTGTCCCGGCTGACCACGGCGCCGTCGAACGGCCCCCAGCCGCTCAGGTCGTGTGCCAGCACCGGGTTGGCGCAGGCGTTGTCGGTCGGCACCTCACTCGGCGCTCCCACTGCGTTGACGGCGCCCAGGGCGAATACCGCCACGGCGACCACGGCCCCGACGGCCGCGTGTCTGTGAGTGATCCTCGTCATCGTGTTCCTCCCATGCTCGGCTGTCTCACTCCTCGTAGCCGATCAGCCGGAGGTCCGGCGGTACCAAGGTGGTCGTCTCCAGGAGTTCCCGGATCAGGTTGTGGTTCAGCGTGTTGCCAACCGGTTCGCCGACCTCCTCCCGGGTCAGCCCGGTGACACCACCTCGGCTCATCCTGGTACGGACGCCCAGTACGAGGTGCTCGACCTTCTTGTGCGTCCACTCCTCGTCCGGCCGGATCTCGTTGAGGTGCAAGGCGGCCTGTCGCCAGGACAGCGGGTTCGGGTAGACCTCGTGCAGGAGGTACCGCTGGCCCAGCACGATCAGGGCAAGCCGTTCGGCGGGGGAGAGCGCCCAGGTGTTCGGCGGCTGGGTCGCGGCCTCGTGCGCGGTCGGTGGCCGCTCGGCCTCACCGGACTGCACGTGCACCTCGATCAGGTGCTCGCGTCCGCTGGAGCCCCGCACGAACATCGGGGTGTAGCCGGTGGCCAGCGGGATCGGCTCGTCCTGGTGGAACAGCAACCTGGACCCGGGCAGCCGCAGCGGCAGGCGGCCAGTCGTGCTGACCCACCACCGGTCGGCGCTGTGCGTCAGCTTGCCCTGGAGCCTGCTGATCCGCCGGTCGTTCTCCCCGACGCACACGTGCACGTCCGGGCGGTTGCGGCCGAACAGGATGGCACGCCCCTCCTGTGGGCTCACGGTGATGCCACCGGTCACCGCCAGTACGTGCAGCGTGCCCGGTACGACCCCGGCGGGCACTCCCCAGGCCAGGCTGTGGTGGGTGGGGGAGAGCACCTGGCTCCCCGGGGCCGTCAGACGCTCCCTCATCTCCGCCTCCTGGCACCTCAGCTGATTGGCATCGCAAGTTTGTGCCCGGTGGCCCGGGAATGTTCCCGAGCGGCAGGAGTAGAACGGGTCGGGTTCCGGTCGGCCTGCCCGGAGGAGGGGGCCGGGCAGGCCGACCGGGGCGTCACCGGGGCGTCACCGCCGCTGTGGCCAGGTCCTTCGCCAGCGCGCAGCGCTCGGCTTGGGACTTGTCCCTGTCGGTGGCGTAGGCGTACCAGACCTCGCTGCGCGTGCTCTTGTCGGCAGCGGTGTAGTTGAGGTTGAGGACCTCCACCTCGCAGGTGTTCGGGTCCTCGGTGCTGATCTCGTCCACGACCGCGGGCTGACCGGCGATCTGGGTCCGCACGCCTTGGGCGCTCTCGAGCAGCCCCTCGCGTCGGGCGAACTCCACTTTCAACTCCCTGGAGTCGGTGGCGCTCTTCCAGGTGCAACGCCAGTCCCCGAACCCGATCACGGGAGTCCTCGGGTCGATTCCGGGCAGCGTGGGGAAGTTCGGGGAGTTGGCCGTCTCGCAGGCACTCTTGTTGATCAGGGACTGCGGCAGGATCCTGGACTCGTCGCGCGGGGGGATCGGGCCGCTGTCCAGCACCGACACCGCCGAGTCGGTGACCACGTCGGCCATGCCGCAGAAGTCGGCTTCCGGCACGGAGACGCGGTGTGCGTGGATCAGGATCTCGTAGTGGTCCGGCAACAACAGGTGCCGGGCGCACGCGCCGTCTCCCGGCGCGTCCCGGACAATGCTGAAGGTGCGCTTGTTGTCCGCGGGCGGCAGCGGGCTCGCGCTGGCGGTCTGGCTGATGAACTGGATCGTGACGTCGGACTGCCGCTTGTTGTCCTCCACCTTCACGAGCACGTTGCACTGGTCGAAACCGTACTCGTCGGAGACCACGTTGACCGTGCCGAACCGGTCCAGGCCGCCGATGCTGGCGGCCAGCGAGCAGGGATCGGCGGTCCTGGCCTTGCCCATGAGGGAGCCGGTCCGTGCGGCCGGTTGCTGACCGCCGAGCACCAGCCAGGCGGCCAGCCCCGCCACCACGGCCAGCGCCCCGGCCGCGAGCAGCCAGCGGCGGGTGGCGTTGCGCGGCCGACGGGAGTGCGCCACGCCCTCGGCGACCTCCGTGAGCAGGCGCTGCGCCTGGGCCGCGGTGGGGCGCTTCGCGGGATCGACCCGCAACAACTCGGACAGCACCGGCGCCAGCGGACCGCCCTTGCGGCAGGGGGCGATCTGCCCCTGGGCCGCGCGCCGCAGCCGGAGGAAGGCGTTGTCGGTGGTGCTGCCGACCGGCGACACGCCCTCGACCGCCGCGAACAGCGTGGAGCCCAGCGAGAACACGTCGGAGGCCGCCGTCGGGTCGCTGCCGTTGGCCACCTCCGGGGCCACGTAGCCGGGGGTCCCGGCCAGCACGGAGGAACCGGTCACCGTCTCCTCACCGGCCAGGACCCGCGAGATCCCGAAGTCGCCGAGCTTCGCCTCGTGCTCGGAGATCATGAGCACGTTGGCGGGCTTCACGTCACGGTGCAGGATGCCCTTGGCGTGCACGGCCGCGAGCGCCCCGGCCACCTGGGCACCCAACTCGGCCACGCGCTCGGCGGGCAGCACACCCCGCTCGGCCAGGCTCTGTGCGGGCACGTACTCCATCACCAGCCAGCACTCGTCCCCGTCGTTGAGGACGTCGTACAGCGTGACGATGTTGCGGTGGTTCAACTGCGCCAACAACTTCGCCTCGCGCCGCAACTGCTGGAGCTGTTCGGCGTACTGGCTGGGCTCGCCCGGGATCGCCCGCTTGAGCGCCACCTGCCGGTCCAGCTGTTCGTCGGTGGCGCGCCACACAACCCCGTTTCCCCCGGAGCCAGCCTGTTCCTCGAGCCGATATCTGCCAGCGATCACCTGTCCGGCCAACACGGTCAGTACTGTCCCGCGAGCACCCCGTGGCCACAAGCGGATCGGGAGAACTACTCCCGCTGGCGGCGGTGGCCCGCGGTTCGTGATCGACTCCACCAGGGACCTGGAGAAGATCGAGGACCAGCACGCGCGGCCAACCGTACGAACGGCACGCGCGTCGATGTCCCGCGACCGGTTCGGGTCGCGGGACATCAGCGCGCGTCGCCCCAGAGCGCGCCTCGGACGCTCTTACCTGGGGTCGATCACCGGCGAGTTACCTGAGAAACGCCTTGAAATAGAAAACCGGCTCCGGGAATTCCGCGGCCGGGTTGCTGGGCGACAGTTCGATGACCGGAGTCGCCTCGCACGGGGCCTTTCCGGCGGGCGGCTTTGCGAACAGTGCGATGTACTGGCGGGTGTCGTTGAATGCGGAGTGTGCGCCATCCGGCAGGATGTTGGGATCCACGGGCGTACACCGGAACGGCACCGGAGCGACCACCCGCTGCGGGCTCCCCGAGAAGTTGGGTTCCGGGAGCAGGAACAGGGTGGAGCGCATAACAGGCCCGTCAATGGGCTTGATGGTCGGGCTGGCGGCACTCGCGGGTCCACCGGCCAATCCGCAGACAGCCAGCACCGTGGTAGCGGCAACGATGATGCGCTTCATCATGAGTTTATTCCTTCGCGCTAACGAAACTGGTTGGTGTGTCAATCCAAGCCCCCGCGTGTGTCGGGGTGTCGGTTGCGGCGACGGAAGAACCATCGAAACGCCTGGTCAATGGCTTCGTGACAACCAGTCCGTCAGTCGGCCTCGGTAAAGCCAATGGCCTGCATGTGCGCCGTTTCCTTCGCGTTCACGAGTAGTGTCGTCGCCATGACATCGAGTGCCGTCTCGGGAGGCGAAATTGACGGCCAGGGAATGAACGTGATCAGGGAAAACGGAATAGATGTTCAACTTTCGCCACTGGTGGTGGTCTAGTGCCAGCATCCGCTTGCGCACTCTTCCTCGACAAGGGGTCACTCAACTGGCCCCGCGCCCAGCAAGGCCGATACCAGCGACATTGCACAAGATGAGGTGGCTTTCACTGCGTTCAACGCAGTGAAAGCCACCTTCACGCTATGTCGTGCTAGCGCTGGACGTCCCAGACCAGCGCGCCGGGCAGCCCGAGGTAGGCGGCCAGCGCGGCCTCGGGCACCGCCCGGTAGGCGCGCCGCTTCGCGCGCACCTGGTCCACATCGAGCCTCGGCTCCAGGCAAGCCCGCACCTGGAGCCCGGCGGCGGTGAACGCGGCGAAGTAGTCGGCGTGGCTGTGCGCGTGCTCGCGGACGAAACCCCGGTTGCCCGCCGCGTCCTGGAACGGCGCGTGCCAGCCGAGGTGTGCCTGGAACGGGTGCAGCGCGGAGATCACCAGCCGCCCGCCGGGGCGCAGCACGCGGGCTAGTTCGCTGATGGCCTTGTCCAGCTCGGCCACGTGTGCCACGGCCAGGCCGCTCACCACCAGGTCGAAGCTGTCCTCGCCGAACGGCAGCTCGCACAGGTCGCCCTCGGTGAACTGGGCCTGCGGCACCGACTCGCGCGCCACGTCGAGCATCTCCGGGGTCAGGTCCACACCGGTCACCCGGTGGCCCAGTTCGACCAGGTGGCGGGCGTGCCGCCCGGTGCCGCAGGCCGCGTCCAGGGCCTCGCCCGGCGGGATGTCGGCCAGCAGGCCCCAGACCGCTGGCTGCTCCATGTCGATCATCGGGTTGCCCGGCTCGTCGTAGCGCGCCGACCAGGCCCGGTAGCCCACGCGGGCGTCCTGCTCGCTGGTCAGCTCCCCGCTGGCGAACTCCGGCTCGTCCAGGATGCGCCGCACCTCGGCCAGCCGCTGGTCGGCCTGCTCCACCGGCCCGTCGTACAGGCCGCGCAGCAGGGCGAGCCCCTCCACGCCGATGAGCAGTTCCCTCAGTCGTACTTCACGATCCACGTCCGCAGACCCTAGGCAGCGCGGCGGGGCTCGGCTACCGGGTTTTGGGGTTCGTTGGAATTCCGGATGCACCGGCGTAGGCTCGTGACATGGGCAGACAGGCTCGCGAGTGCTCCATCGCCAACGCGCTCGAGGTGGTCGGCGAGCGGTGGAGCCTGCTCGCGTTGCGCGAGGTCTTCTTCGGGGTGCGGCGCTTCGACCAGATCGTGCAGAACACCGGCGCCAGCAGGGACATCCTCACCACGAGGCTGCGCAAGCTGGTGGACGCCGGGGTGCTGGAGCGCCAGCTCTACGAGGAGCGCCCGCCACGCTACGAGTACGTGCTGACCGAGGCCGGCCGTGCGCTGCACACCGTGCTGCTGACGCTGATGGACTGGGGGGACCGGTACGTCACACAGGGCCCGCCGCCCACGGTGTGGCGGCACGAGTGCGGTGAGGTGCTGGCGCCGAAGACCGTGTGCGCCGGCTGCGGGGAACCGGTCCGCTCCGGCAGCGCCACAGTGGTCCGCGCCGACCGCTGGCCGACCTGACCCGCGGTGCCGAGGACCCGGCGCGTGTCGGCGCTTCGCGTGCGGCGTGTCGGCGCTGGGCGGGCAGTTTCCCAACTCGTGGGAATTCGGGCTGCAAGCGCGAACACGCGGTACCGGAAGCGCCGACACGCGCTGTTCCGGGGTGGGTCAGGACTTGCGGAGGGCGGCGAGGGCCCGGTCGGCGTGCACGGCCATGCGCAGCTCGCTCTTGACCACCTCGACGACCTTGCCGTCCTCGCCGATGACGAAGGTCTGCCTGCGGGTCAGCAGCGGGCCGAACCGCCTGCGCACCCCGAACTGGGTGGCCACCGCACCGTCCACATCGGACAGCAGCGGGTAGTCGAAGGAGTGCATCTGGGAGAACTGCGCCTGCTTGTCCACGGGGTCGGGGCTGATGCCGATGCGCTGGGCGCCGACCTCCCCGAACTCCGCGGCCAGGTCGCGGAAGTGGCAGCTCTCCGCGGTGCAGCCCCCGGTCATCGCGGCCGGGTAGAAGAACAGCACGACCGGGCCCTTGGCCAGGAACTCCGAGAGCTTGCGCGGGGTGCCGGTGTCGTCCGGCAGCTCGAAGTCAGTGACCTGGTCGCCGACGTTCATCGGGAACCTCCCGTTCGGGGTGGCAGCGGGAAGAACCCACTGGTGCGCTTGACGTACTCGGCGAAACCGGGGCGGTTCGCCATGTTCTTCTCGGTGAGCGCCTTGCCGGTGCCCTTGGTCAGGAACGCGGTCATGACCACGGGGGAGAGCACCGTGAGCGCCCCGATCCAGTGCTGGCAGGCCACCAGGTACAGGCCCCACCAGACGCAGGCGTCACCGAAGTAGTTGGGGTGGCGGGTGTAGCGCCACAGACCCCGGTCCATGATCTTGCCACGGTTGCCGGGGTCGGCCTTGAACCGGGCCAGCTGCTGGTCGCCGACGGCCTCGAAACCCAGGCCCACCAGCCACACCAGCACGCCGAGCCAGCCCAGCAGGCCGAAGGCGCCCGTCTCGTACTGCGCGGCCTGCACCGGCATGGAGACGAACCACATGATCACGCCCTGGATCAGGTAGATCTTGCGGAACGCGTACCAGACCGGGTTGCCGGTGGCCCGGCCCATCAGCGCCACGTAGCGCGGATCCTCGGGCCTGCCGTGGTTGCGGCGGTGGATGTGCACGGCCAACCGCACGCCCCACACCACCGTCAGCCCGGTGACGACCAGCCGCGTGACCAGGTCCCCGTCGGACACGGCCAGCGTCACCAGCGCGATCACCGCGAAACCCAGGCCCCACACCGCATCGATGCCGTCGTGACGGCCACGGCGCACGGCAAGGCCCAACGCGATGAGCATGACCACCAGCACCGCGCCCGCGCTGATCAACAGGTTGAGCAGGAAACCGCTCAGGTTCACGCCACGACCTCCCAGGTCCGCCTCGTGTGGGGCATACCGCTGGCGCCGTTGAGGGTGGGCCGCACGGCGAGGATCTGGTCCACGCCCATCCGGTTCTCCTTGAACGCCAGCGCACCACCGGCCAGGTACAGCCGCCACACCCGGAGCTGCCCCTCGCCGACCAGCTTGGTCAGCTCCTCGGCCCGCTCCTCCAGGGTCTGCGCCCAGGCGTCCACGGTCCACACGTAGTGCTCGCGCAGCGCCTCGACGTCACGCACCTCCAGCCCGGCCTGCTCCAGCATGGCGATGGTCTCGCCAACCGGGCGCATGTGCATGTCGGGGGCCACGTAGCGCTCGATGAACGAGCCGCCGCCCGGGGCCTTGGGCGCGCTGGCCACCCGCGACATCTGCTGTAGCAGCAACCTGCCTTGGGGTTTGAGCAGCCGGAACAGCTGGGCGGCGTAGGTCGGGTAGTTGCCCAGCCCGACGTGCTCGCCCATCTCCACGGTCCCGATGGCGTCGTAGCCCTCCTCGGGGATCTCGCGGTAGTCCTGCAACCGGACCTGCACGCGGTCGCCCAGCCCGCGCTCGGCGATGCGCGCGGTGATGAACTCGCGCTGCTCGGCGGCCAGGGTCACGCCGGTGGCGTGCACCCCGTAGTGCGTGGCGGCGTGCAGGATCAGCGAGCCCCAGCCGCAGCCCACGTCCAGCAGCCGCATGCCCGGCTGGAGGTCCAGCTTGCGGCAGATCAGGTCCAGCTTGTCCCGCTGGGAGTCCTCGACGGTGTAGTCCGGGGCGTCGGAGGTCCAGTACCCGCAGGAGTACGCCATGTTGGGGTCGAGCAGGGTGCGGTAGAACTCGTTGGACAGGTCGTAGTGGTGCGAGATCGCGTCCCGGTCGCGGGACTTGGTGTGCTCGGCCCCGGACAGCCGGGCCTCCTCCGGCGGGGGAGCGGGCCGCTTGCCGAGCACCCCGAGCCGCAGCGCGGCGCGCACGAGGTCCACGCGGTCCTTCGCGGTCAGTCTGACCTTGCCAAGGCCCTCCCTGCGGACCATCTGCCAGAACCGGGACAGGCCCTCCTTGAGGTCACCCTCCACGTCGATGTCCCCGGAGACGTAGGCGCGGGCCAGCCCCAGCTCGTTGGGGTCCCACAGCAGCCTGCGCAGCGCCCGTTGCGAGCGCACGACCACGACAGGGGCGTCGACCGGACCGGTGACGCTGCCGTCCCAGGCGCGTAGCCGCACGGGCAGCTCGGCGCCGAGGAACCGCTCCACGAGTCCGGCCAGGGTTTGCGCGATACCAGTCGAACCAGCCACTCCAGGCCCCTTCTGCCGCATGTACGGGTCTGCTGACCCATACCGGGTTCGCAGCGGGGGCGCCAGCGGTTCGATCAGGGGGTGAACAAGTGGTCGACCAGCAGGTTCAGCGCGGGCAGGGCCGCGACCACGGCCTCGCGGGACTCCGCGGGCAGCTTGTCCAGGGCGGTGGAGATCCGCCGTTCGTGTGCCTGCTGCCACTCGGCGAGCTGGCGGTGACCGGCCGCGGTGAGCGTGACCCTGGCGACCCGCCGGTCGCTGGGATCGCTCTCCCGGATGGCCAGCCCGGACTCGACCAGCTGCTGGACCAGGCCGCTGACCGTGTTCGGGGCGAGGCGTTGCAGGGCGGCCAGCTGCCCGATGCGGGCGGGGGCGTGGTCGGCCAGCGCCATCAGCAGCTCGACCTGGGCCATGGGCAGGGCTTCCCACGGGTAGTCGGTGCGGATGCTGGTGCGCAGGGCGCGGCGCAGTCTGGTCACCACTTCGGTGAGGGTCCGCGCGTCGGTGGCGGGGCTGGACGGGGCTGCCTCGTGCGACATCCGACCAGCGTAGTAGGTGGTCACCGCCACAGGTTCGTCGTATATCGAGTATGTCGGTGTCCGAGGTAATCTGGGGCCGTGCTGATCCAGTCGCTGCGCGCCGAGCCCGCCCGGCCCAGGTGGATCGCGAACTGGCCGCACGCGCACTGGCTCGCGGTCGGCTCGGTCTGCCTGGGCGCGTTCATGGGCCAGCTCGACGCGAGCATCGTCACGCTCACCTTCCCGGCGCTCGGCACGGAGTTCGGCAGCACCCTGGCAGCCGTGCAGTGGGTCTCGCTGAGCTACCTGCTCACCCTGGTCGCCCTGCTGGCGCCGGTCGGCCGCCTCGCCGACACGGCCGGGCGCAAGCTGGTCTACCTGTACGGGTTCGGGGTGTTCACGCTGGCCTCGGCGGCCTGCGGGCTGGCCGACTCGCTGCCCGCGCTGATCGCGTTCCGGGTGGTCCAGGCCATCGGCGCCGCCATGTTGCAGGCCAACAGCGTCGCGCTGGTCACCACGAGCGCGCCTCGCGAACGGATGCGCCTGGCGCTGGGCGTGCAGGCGGCGGCACAGGCCCTGGGCCTCGCGCTGGGACCGACCGTCGGCGGCCTGCTGGTGGCCGGGGTCGGCTGGCGCTGGGTGTTCGGCGTCAACGTGCCGATCGGGATCGTGGCGATCATCGCCGGGCGCTACCTGCTGCCCAGGACCCGCCAGCGCACCCCGGCCGGTGCCCCGGACTGGTGGGGCGTCGCGCTGCTGGCGACCTCGGCCAGCGCGCTGCTGCTCGCCCTGTCCTCCGCCTCGGGTCTGCCGCTGCCGCCCACCGCGGTGGGCGCCCTGTTCGTGCTCGGTGTGCTCACCGCGGTGGGCTTCGTGTGGCGGCAGCGCCGTGCCCGCTCGCCGCTGATCGACCTGGACCTGTTGCGACACAAGGCGACCCGGTACGGGCTGGTCGCCGCCACCCTCGGCTACCTCGTGCTGTTCGGGCCGCTCGTGCTCGTGCCCGCGATGATCAGCTCACCGCTGCGGGCGGGCCTGGCGCTGACCAGCCTGCCCGCCGGGTTCGCCCTGGCCGCCACCCTCGGCGGGCGGTTCGTGCCCGCCACGTGGTCCGAGCGGCGCCGCTGCCTGCTCGGCTCGCTGCTGTGTTGCGCGGCCCTGGCCACGTTGTGCGCCGGTGGCCCGCTCGTCGGCGCACTGGCCCTGCTCGGTGTGGGCCTGGGCCTGGTCACGCCCGCCAACAACGCGTTGGTCATGGCGGCGATCCCCGCCCGCTGCTCGGGCCTGGGCGGCGGCCTGGTCAACATGGCCCGTGGCCTGGGCACCACACTCGGCGTGTCGGTCACGACCCTGGCGCTGCACCTCACCGGTGAGTCGTGGCCCGCCTTCGCCGCGCTGCTGGTCGCCGCGGCGGCCATGGCGGTCGTGTTCTTGACGGATTCACACCGCAGTAGGTGAAGTACCGCGTGGAGTGAAGGGGACCGAGCTGTGCACGGGCTCACCGCCGCCGTCGTCAGCTCGGAGTCCCGTCCCCGGTCGGCGGCGCGCCGATGAGAGCCACCCCCGCGGCCTCCGCGCGGTGTTCAGCCGAAAGGTGTTGGTAGGCCGTCCGGAACGCCTGGGCGAAGGGCGTACCGCTGGCACAGCGCCGGTAGACCTCGGCGAGCAGGTGTCCTGACACCTTGTCGTCGATGGCCCAGAGCCCGCCGACCATGAGTTCGGCGCCAGCGGCGAGGCAGCCAACGGAGGTGGCGACCATGTCGGGGTGCTCGGTGCTCTGACCCGACCAGCAGCACCCGAGCACGACGACCGGCGGCAGGCGGAGCTGGAAGAGCGCCGCGGGGGACGTCCTGCCGCTGGGGAACAGCAGGCGGTACTCGTAGCCGTCGTTCGAGGTGCCGTGCACCGCGACGGTGAGCAGGTCGTAGTCGTTGGTCGCGAGCTCGTCGGCCAGTTCCGCGTACGAGTGGACCTCGCGGAACTCGATGAGGTCCGCACTCGCCAGGTCGAGCAGCGCTGCCCGTTCCAGTACCGCACCGGGCAGGTCGTCGTCGAACAGGCCGATGACGCGCCGAGGCGAGCCGAACGAGGCAGCACGCGTCCGGTCGACCGCGGTGGCCGAAGGCGCTGTGCTGACTTCGAGCGCGGTCGCGGGGGCGAGCCTGTTCCACGGCATGATCCACGCCACCGCGTCGGGGACCACCACGAGCTTGACCGGTCCGGTGTCCGGCATGCCCGCGAAGAGCAGTCGGGACAGCGAAGCCGCCTGGTCCTCGGTGAGGTCGATCGAGGTCTCACCCAGCGCGTCCACCATGATGGCCGCCAACTCCCCGGTGAGCACGTGCTTCGCGGCCCAGGTGCGGCCGGTGGCGCAGTCGAGGCCGCAGAGGAGAAGACCGTTGTGGTCGTCCTCGGTGGTGAAGGTGTTCACCCAGAGGAAGACGAGATCCGCGTGGCGCGCGGCGAGCCCGGACGGGCTGAAGGCCGCGGCGTCGTGGTTGAGCAGGTCCACCAGCGCCACCGCCTCGTCCTCGCTCGTGCGGATCGCGCGGGTTCCCCGCTGCACGGCGACACCGGCTCGGCACTCCGCGGCCAGTTCCGCCGCCCGAAGCGCGGGTTCGGCCGTCGCGCTGTTGTCGTGGATGGCCATCGACTGGGCTATCAGCAAGGTCAGGAACAACGGGAGGTCCACGATCGACCTGGCCTGTAGCACCCTGTTCTCGACCAGCCGCTGGACCAGTCGGTTCAGCGAGTCCTCGTCGGTGACCGCATCCGCGTTGAGCCTGGCCGCGTCGGCGTAGACCAGCATCGCCGCGCGCATGGCCGGTGAGAACTCGCGAATCCGGGCGAACTCCTCGTAGTAGTGTGCGGCCTTCAGCCAATCACCGCGCTGTGCGGCCTCAATACCTGCCTGGAAGAGGTTCGGCCCTTCGCCGGAGTTCCTGAGCGCGGCGTTGGCTGCGAGTTCGGTCTGCTGTGCCTCCTGCCAAGTTGCTTCGTAGCTGGGATCGAACTCGGCGATCACCTGCGCGATGTTGGTCAACCGGGTGGCCTGGGTCAGTGCGTCCTCGGCGGTCCTCGTCTCGGTGATCCGGTGCCTCAACTGTTCCAGCACACCGTCGAGGACAGCCGTTGATCCCGCGCGTCTCACGATCGTGGCGAGCAGGGCGATGTTGCCCGCTCCGTTCGCGGCTTCCAGGGCCGTCACCACCGGCTTCACGCGCCGCACCGCTGGCGCGCGGTCCAAGTCCGACAACATGGCCCTGATCACGGCTTCAACGACCTTGGCGTTCACCTGGCCATAGCTCGAATTGTGCAGGCACGACACGAGATCGAGCACCCGCAGGTCAGGCCTGCGCGCACCGCCCAGCGACTGCTCGAGGCTGCTGGCCCGGTCGGCCCCTTCGTCGAACCCCATGCGCCGGTATTCGGCCGCGACGTCACCGAGCAGAGCCCCGAGGACCACCTGGGTGATCTCGGCGGGATTGGCGAGTTGGGACACCACGTCGAGGCAGTGGTCCAGGGTCGCGGTGTAGACCGGTCGCTTGCCGAGCAACTGGAACAGCGTCGTCACCGACCTCAGGTCACCACTGTCGCGATCGGACAGTCGCGCCAGGTCGACCGCTGCCGCCCGGCTCAGCGCCCACCGGCCGAGGGCTCGGCGAGCCCGCTCGAAATGGGGCACCGGAGGGCTACCGCTTGTCCCGGTCCGCGGGGAACAGCGTCGCGGTCAGCAGGCGCTCGATGTCCTCGACCGAGGTGGACTCGGTGATGGGGATGCGCAGTTCGCCCGCCTCACCCTTGGCCGTGAGGTACTGGGTCGAGGCTCGCGGCTTGTCCTTCTTGCGCTTGAACAACGCCTTGGCCAGCCAACCGATGGTCTCCGGCCCCTGCAGGAGGCTGATCACGGTGCCCGCTCCGGTGAGCCAGCTCGCGACCACCTCCCAGTTGCCGCTGCGCCGGGTCGTGGCCTGCTCGGCAAGACCGGCGGCGACGAGTTCGGGCACCAGGTCGTCGGGGACTCGAACCAGGATCTTGGGTGTGCTCATGGGCTGACCGCTCTCCTCAACCGGGTCGTCTCAGGGCAGTGCATCGCGTCGAGTTCGGACGGCGTTAGCGACCGGCTACGGCCGCAGCACGATCTCGGCGCTGTGGTCCACGCAGCGCTGCCGGGGACGGGGCAGGCCGCGGGCGAGCAGCGCTCGGTCGAGGTGGCGGTACACCCCGCCGAGGTCGACCGGCCCGGGGCCGTCGACCAGGAGCCGCACGAGTTCGCCGGTGAACTCGGTGTTGCGGTCGTCCACCCGGTAGGCGGCCTTGGCCGTGCGGTTGGTGGCGGTCAACAGGTGCAGGTCGGCGGCGGCGGGGGAGTCCATGGCCAGACCGGAGTAGCAGCAGTCCAGGATGACGACCCGGTGCCGGGCAGGGGCGCGCTTCATGATCTCCAGTACGGAGTCAACGGGCAGGGAGGTGCGGCGGGCGTCGCGCGGGGTGTCCACCGAACCGGGCAGGGCCAGGCACAGGCGGTCGTCCTGGTCGCGCAGGCCGTGACCGGCGTAATAGAACAGCAGCAGGTCCGCTGGGGACGAGGCGCACCGGTCGAGCGGGTCGAGCACGAGCTGGGCGGTGGTCGGGTCGGTGACCGCGTGCATGCCGCTGGGGTCGACGACCTCGACGAGGGCGTCGAACAGGTCGGTGAGGTTGGCGGCGGCCTGGTCCAACTGGGGCAGGCCCTGGGTGTAGGTGCAGGTGCCGACCAGCACGGCACGGGAGTCGAGCACTCAGTCCTCGTCCAGCAGCCGCACGATCCGCTCCAGCAGCGCCTCGGCGTCCTGCGGGGCCTCGACGTCGATCTTGAGCTGTTCTCCCTTGTGGCTGGCGGAGATCCGCAGACTGATCTTGCGTGCCTTGACCCGCTCGGTCAGCCAGGTGAAGAACGGCCGGGCCAGCGGGGCGGTGGCGGCCAGCACGACCGCGGCGTCGGCGGCACCGCCCAGCTCGCCCTCGGCGGGGCCGACCATGCGGAGGCTGACGCTGCCCCGCAGGTCCTCCTCCAGCCAGGCGGCCAGGTCGCGGGCGTCGCGGTCGCGGTCGGCGGGGGTGCCCTCGAACTCGAAGAGGACCTCGTGCACTGCGGTCACCTTTCGGCGGCGGTGGTACCGGGACGGCGGCGCCGCCCCGCGGTCTCGAACAACGGCAGGTGGCCAGGCACCTCGTAGGGCAGCCGGAACGTGGCGGCGGCCTCGTCCAGGTCGCACAGGTCGCACAGGATGCGCTCGGTGTCCCGTAGGCTGCCGGGCGGACAACCCTGGCGGTAGCTGTGGTCGAGCCAGTCCCGGTTGAGCGCGGCGAGGTTGCGCCAGGCGGCGTCGAGCTCGGCGGAGGGCGTCTGGCGGACCACCCCGCCGCCCACGGTGTCGGCGAGCAGGTCGGCGAAGCCGTAGGGCACAGGTCCTTGGGAGGCAATGGAAATGCGGGTGCGGAAGCAGAGCCCGGCGGTGTAGCGGGCGGCGGCCTGGACGTAGAGCGGGGCCGCGCGCACGGCGAACCGGTCGGGTGGTGGGGGCACGGGCCAGATCGGGTTGGCGAAGCCGGGCCGGGCGAGGTGGTCGTACTCCTCGACCAGCCGCCGCAGCCCGCCGACCAGGCCGGGGGAGGGGGCGTACGGTTCCAGGTACACGCTGAGCACGGTGGGCTGGGGCATCCGTGCCAGCTCGTGCCACAGCGGTTCCCAGGACCGGTCCTCGGGCAGTAGCGGGGACACGGCGAAGCAGACCTGCCGTCCCGTGTCGCGCCGCGAGCACGGCGCCCAGCTCAGCCGCTTGCGCACCTCGAAGCTGCCCCGGCCGTCCAATGGGCTGGGCGCGAGCCGGTGGCTGATCTCGTGCTCGTCGAGCAGCGGCTCGGTCAGCACGTGCGCGGGCGCGGCGGCGAGCCGGTCCCGCAGCCGCACCGCTGCCTGCTCGGCCATCCGGGGGTCGGGGTCCTGCACCCGGCCCAGCAGGGTGCAGGACACCAGCCGGGTCACCGGGTCGTTGCTGAACCGCAGTTCCCAGCGGGCGTGCGACTCGGTGTTCCACTGGCCCGCGAGCCAGGCACGCTCGCGGGCGGTGGTCTGCGCGCGCCGCTGGGGTTCGGCCACGTCGGCGTACGCGCGGGTGTCGGCCAGCTTCGGGGCGGGGCCCACCCGCAGGCCGATCCACGCCCAACTCATCTGCGCCGAACTCTCCAGCAGCACGCCAGGAGCGGTCACGGCGCCTGCGGCCCAGGCGTGGTGTGCCGTCCGGAGTCCGGCGGCGGCACCGGCGGCACCGGCTGCGGCGCCTGCTGCGGGTAGACCCCGGGCACCGGCGCGCTGGCGAACTGCCCGTCCTCCACGGGCGGCATGCCGTAGGGGAAGCCGTACTGGTCGGGCACCTCGAGGCCGTCCACGGCCACGATCAGGCCCTCACGGCAGGCGGCGTGCACGGCCTCGCGCATGGCCCGCGCCCGCTCGGCGCGCAGCATGGCGACCTCCGGGTCGTTGTGGCCGGCCAGGCCGCGCACGATGCCGACCAGGAACTGGCCGATCAGCGTGGCCCCGCGCCGCGAGCGCCACATCAGCCAGCCCAGGTAGAGGCTGGTGCCGTAGCTGAACACCGAGACGTACACCCGGAAATCACCCTCGGTGAGGACCAGCCGGTTGCTGTGATGCGTCGGCCCGAACCCGGTGCGGATACGCCGCGCGCCGCCGCCGAGGGGCAGCTGGCGCTCCCGCAGGGTGCCCGCGATCTGGCTGTACACGGCGGGCGCGAACTCGGCGCGGTCGGCCAGCAGCACCCGCCACTCGGCGACCGGCTCGGGCAGCTTGGTCAGCAGCACCACCACGAAGAAGGCCACGATGGCCAGCAGGGTGCCGATCGAGTAGAGCACCGCGGAGGCGCCCAGCCCGGAGCTGCTGAGCCGGCTGGAGGACACGCTGCCCAGGCCGACCAGGAAGGCGATCAGCGCGAACACCAGCCAGACCGCGACCGAGACCACTGCCGCGCGCGACCAGAGCTGGAACACCACCCGCCAGCTCACGGTGTCGTCCAGGGACAGGTCCATCGGCCGGTGCCGCAGGTTCTTGTCCAGGTAGGCGGCGTTGCCGTCGCCCCCTCGCCAGCCCGGCATGGGCTGGGCTTGCTCCTCGATCACGATGGGTCCCTCCCAGTGGCGGCGTACAACCACCGGGAAAGTAGCGATCACCCTCCGTCCTGTTATCAAACTCGCACGCGTTCACCCTGATGTCGTAACGAGATCCCGATGAATGGGACCTTGCGTGATCGACAGGGCCGCCCCGCTGCCGCCCCGGCGCAGGGCCACCACCTCGGCCGCGATGGACACGGCGGTCTCCTCCGGGGTGGCCGCGCCCAGGTCCAGCCCGATCGGGGCACGCAGCCGCCCAATCTCGGCCCCGGACAGGCCCGCCGCGCGCAACCGCTCCAGCCGGCGTTCGTGCGTGCGGCGCGAGCCCAGCGCACCCACGTACGCCAGCGGGCGGCGCAGCGCGTCGACCAGCACCGGCACGTCGAACTTCTCGTCGTGGGTCAACACGCACACCACGGTCCGCTCGTCGGTGTCGGTCGCGGCGAGGTAGCGGTGCGGCCAGTCCACCACGACCTCGTCGGCCTCGGGGAAGCGTTGCGCCGTAGCGAAAACCGGGCGCGCGTCGCAGACCGTGACCCGGTAACCGAGGAACTTGCCGATCCTGGTCAGCGCCGCCGCGTAGTCCACCGCACCGAACACGATCATCCGTGCGGGCGGGTCCCAGCGCTGCACGAACACCTCCAGACCGTCCAGCCACAGCGTGCCGGTCGGGGCCTGTGCCAGGTCTGCCGGGTCGAGCAGGTCGCCGACCACCCGGTCGCCGAGCACGGTGATGCCCTTGCCCAGCAAGGCAGCCGGGCCGCCGACCACCCGCGCCAGCAGCACGGGGCGCCCGGGCGGCTCGGCCAGCGCGGCCTCGATCTCGGCGCTACCGGGCTGCACGAACACCTCCACCTCCCCGCCACAGGTCAGCCCGACCGCGAACGCGTCCTGCTCGGAGTAGCCGAACCGCTCGCGCACGGGCCGACCGGTGGCCAGCACCCGTTGGGCCAGCTCGTACACCGCGCCCTCCACGCAGCCCCCGGACACGCTGCCGAACACGGCGCCCGCCTCGGTGACGGCCAGCGCCGAGCCCAGCCCGCGCGGTGCGCTGCCCCGCAGGCCGACCACGCTGGCCACCGCGTACCGCCCGGCTCCTGCCAGGTCCTCAGCCAGTTCCCGCACGACCCGCCTCCAGACCGCCGACCACGAAGTAGGCCACGAACACCACGGCGATCAACGCCACCAGCCAGTGCACCTGCCGCCACTGGCCCTTGCCCAGCTTGACCACCACGTAGCTGACGATGCCCGCGCCGACCCCGTTGGTGATCGAGTAGGTGAAGGGCACCACCGCCAGGGTCAGGAAGGCCGGGATGGTGAAGTCGCTGTCCTGCCAGGGAATGTGGCGGCACTGAGCCATCATTAGCCCGCCGATCAGCACCAGCGCCGGGGCGGCGGCCTGCGCGGGCACCACGGCCGCCAGCGGGGTGAACAGCAGGGTGGCCGCCAGCAGCAGCCCGCTGACCACGCTGGCCAGCCCGGTGCGCGCGCCCTCACCGACCCCGGCCGCCGACTCCAGGAACACCGTGTTCGGCGCCGACCCACTGACCCCGCCCGCGACCGCACCCAGCCCGTCCACCAGCAGGATCCGCCCGAGACCCAGGACCTTGCCCTCGCGGGTCAGCCCGGCTTCGGCGCAGACACTGGTGATCGTGCCCATGGCGTCGAAGAAACCCGACAGCACCAAGGTGAACAGGAACACCGTGGCACCGATCGCGCCCGCCGAGACGAACCCGCCGAACAGGTCCACCCGCCCGAACAGCCCGAAGTCCGGTGCGGCGATGAGCCGCGCGGGCAGGCTCGGGCTGACCAGTCCCCAGTCCTGGCCCGGCCACACGGAGTTGAGGGCCATCGCCAGCGCCGTGGCCGCCACGATGCTGATCAGCACCGCCCCCGGCACACCTCGTGCCATCAGCACCGCCATGAGCAGCAGCCCGGCGCAGAACACCAGCGCGGGCCAGCCCACCAGGTGGCCGTCCACGCCAAGGCGCAGCGGCACCGTGGAGTGCGCGGCGTCCGGGGTCCTGGTCACGAAGCCCGCGCTGACCAGGCCGACCAGCGCGATGTAGAGGCCGATGCCCACCGAGATCGCGGTCTTGAGCGCGGCCGGGATCGCGTTCATGATCCGCTCGCGGACCCCGGACAGGGCCATCGCCACGATGCACAGCCCCTCCAGCACGACCAGCCCGAACGCCTGGGCCCAGGTCATCTGCGGGGCCATCTGGAAGGCCACCACCCCGTTCACACCAAGACCGGCGGCCATGGCCAGCGGGGCGTTGCCGATCAGTCCCATGAGGACGGTCATCACGCCCGCGGTCAGCGCGGTGGCCGTGGTGAGCTCGGCGGCCGACAGGCGGGCCCCGGTGATGTCGGCGGAGGCACCGAGGATCAGCGGGTTGAGCAGCACGATGTAGCCCATGGACACGAACGTGGTCAGCCCGCCGCGCAGCTCGCGGCCCACCGTGCTGCCGCGGGCGGTGATCCGGAAGAGGCGGTCGACGGGGGAGGTGCGGGGTAACCGGGTCGGACTGGGGTCGCGCAACTGGGTCATGACGTACTCCCATGCCGGTGGGCGTACGCGAGCAGGCCCCTCCCCAGCGGGGGCCTGATCGCGGACGTTTCAGGGACTCGGCGCTCCGGTCAGCACCACGCGAGGGTCAGTACTCGACGCGGTCCGCTCGGTTCAGCCACGCGGAGAACGGGGTGTTGTGCTCCGTGGTGGCCACCTGTAGCACGGGCACCGTCCAGGTGGAACGGGGCCGCTCGAACAACTCGTAGAACGCCCTGTCGTCGAAGCCCGCCGCGGCCGCGTCCTCGCGGTCGGCGGTGTAGACCACGCGGTCCAGTCGCGCCCACAGGGAGGCGGACAGGCACAGCGGGCAGGGCTCGCAGGAGGAGTACAGCACGCAGCCGGTGAGCCGGAAGTCGCCAAGGGCCTGGCAGGCGGCCCGGATCGCGGTCACCTCGGCGTGCGCGGTGGGGTCGTTGGTCGGCACCACCTGGTTGACCCCGGTGGCCAGGACCTCGTCCCCGCGCACCACCAGCGCGCCGAACGGGCCGCCGCCCGCCGCGACGTTCTCGGTGGCCAGCCGGACGGCCTCGGCCAGCCACTCCTGGTCCGAAGTCACGGTCCTGGTCATCGGGGTTCCTCCAAGGTCAGGTGTTCGGGCCGGACCGGCACGCGGGTCAGCGCCAGTCCGGTGGCGGCGCGGATCGCGGCCACCACGGCCGGGGTGGAGGAGATCGTGGGCGGCTCCCCGACCCCGCGCAGCCCGTACGGGGCGTGCGGATCGGCCAGCTCCAGCACGTCCACCGGCATCGGGGGAGTGTCCAGGATGGTCGGGATCAGGTAGTCGGTGAAGGACGGGTTGCGGACCTTTCCTTCGGTGACCTGGATTTCCTCCATCACGGCCAGGCCGAGGCCCTGCACGCTGCCGCCGTGGATCTGGCCCACCACGGCCTGCGGGTTCAACGCCTTGCCCACGTCCTGGGCGCAGGCCAGTTCGACCACCTTGACCAGGCCCAACTCCACGTCCACGTCCACCACCGCGCGGTGCGCGGCGAACCCGTACTGCACGTGCGCGAAGCCCTGGCCCGTCTCGGGATCCAGCGCCGTGGTCGGCCGGTGCCGCCACTCCACCGTCTCCTCGATCACCTCCGTACCCAGCACCGAGACGATCTCCGCGGGCGTCAGGTTCGCGCGCGGCTCGCCGAACCTGGTCACGGCCAGCTTCAGCAGCTTCTCGCGGACCGCCTCGCAGGCGGCCTTGACCGCGCCGCCGGTGACGTAGGTCTGGCGCGAGGCCGAGGTCGAACCCCCGTTGCCGACCGTGGTGTCGGCCGGGTGCACGGTCACCTGCTGGATGCCCAGTTCGGTGCGCACGATCTGCTGCTCGATCGTGACCAGGCCCTGGCCCACCTCGGCCGCCGCGGTGTGGATCGTGGCCGCGGGCTCCCCGCCGAGGACCTCCAGCCGGAGCCGGGCCGTGGAGTAGTCGTCGAACCCCTCGGAGAAGCAGATGTTCTTGACGCCCACGGCGTAGCCCACGCCCCGCACCACGCCTTCGCCGTGCGTGGTGTTGGACACCCCGCCAGGCATGGCGCGCAGGTCCAGTTCACCGCGCTCGGCGGGCATCGGCCTGTCCCGCACCAGCCTCAGCAGTTCGGCCACGGGGGCGGCGGAGTCCAGGACCTGGCCGGTGGGCATGGTGCTGCCCTCGCTCATCGCGTTGCGGACCCGCACCTCGACCGGGTCCATGCCCAGCGCGGCGGCGAGTTTGTCCATTTGCGACTCATAGGCGAAACCTGCCTGCACGGCACCGAATCCGCGCATGGCCCCGCACGGCGGGTTGTTGGTGTAGACGCCCCAGCAGTCCATCGTGACGTTGTCCACATTGTACGGACCGAACCCCAGCGTGGCGGCGTTGGCCACCACCGCGGGCGTGCTCGAGGCGTACGCGCCGCCGTCGAGGTAGATCCGGGAGCGGACGTAGACCAGCCTGCCGTCCTCGGTGGCGCCGTGCTCGTAGTACAGCTTCGCCGGGTGCCGGTGCACGTGGCCGTAGAAGGACTCCTCGCGGTTGTAGACCATCTTCACCGGCTTGCCGGTGTGCCGGGCCAACAGGCAGGCGTGCACCTGGATGGACAGGTCCTCGCGACCGCCGAACGCGCCGCCGACCCCGGCCAGGGTCAGCCGCACCTTGTCGGCGGGAAGGCCCAGGGCGTAACAGATCTGGCGCTGGTCCACGTGCAGCCACTGGGTGGCCACGAACAGGTCCACCCCGCCGTCCTCGGCGGGCACCGCCAGCCCCGACTCGGGTCCGAGGAAGGCCTGGTCCTGCATGCCGACCTCGTAGACCCCGTGCACCACAACGGGTGCCGTGGCGTTCTGGTCCCCGCGCCGGATCGGCACGTGCCGCACGACGTTGCCGTCCCTGTGCAGCCTCGGGCCGTCCCCGTGCACGGCGTGCTCCGCGTCGCTGACCGGGGTCAGCACCTCGTAGTCCACCTTGATCCGCTTCATCGCGCGGCGGGCGGTCTCCGGGTGGTCGGCGGCCACCAGCGCGACCGGTTCCCCGTGGTAGCGCACGAGGTCCACGGCCAGCACCGGCTGGTCGGCGTGCTCCAGCCCGTACCGGTTGGTGCCCGGCACGTCCTGGTGCGTCAGCACGGCGTGCACCCCGGGTACCCGCAGCGCCTCGGTCAGGTCCACCGAGCGGATCCGCGCGTGCGGGTGCGGGCTGCGCAGGGTGACGCCCCACACCATGTCCTCGTGCCACAGGTCGGAGGAGTACGCGAACTCGCCGCGGACCTTCAGCGCACCGTCCGGGCGCAGCGGGCTCTCACCGATACCGCCCGTCGTGGACCTGGTGACCTCAGCGGGCTTGGTCATCGCGACACCTCCACGATCCTGCGGCACGCCGCGCGCAGGTCCGCCGCCACGGCGCCGACCTCCGCCGTCCGCAATTCGCCTTGGGACACCACGGTTTTCCCGCCGACCAGCAGCGTGTCCACCCGGGGCGCCGGTCCGAGCACGAGCGCACCCACCGGGTCGGTGATGCCCGCGTGGTCCAGGCCGTCCAGCCGCCACACGGCCAGGTCGGCGACCTTGCCCGGCTCGATCGAGCCGATCTCCTCGGCACGGCCGAGGCAGTGCGCGCCGCCCATCGTGCCCAGCCACAGGGCCTCGCGCACGGTCAGCGCCTTCGGGCCACCGTGCAGCCGGGCCACCAGCAACGCCTGGCGCAGTTCCTCACCCAGTCCGCCGGACTCGTTGGAGGCCACCCCGTCCACGCCCAGCCCCACCGGCGCCCCGGCGTCGAGCAGTTGGCGCACCGGGGCCGTGCCCGCGCCGAGCCGCCCGTTGGAACTGGGGCAGTGCGCGGAACCGGTGCGGGTCGCGCCGAACCGCTTGATCGCCTCCTCGGACAGGTGCACGGTGTGCGCCAGCCACACGTCCTCGCCGAGCCAGCCGAGCTGCTCGGCGTACTGCGCGGGCGTGCACCCGTTCTCGGCCAGGCACTGCTCTTCCTCGTCCAGGGTCTCGGCCAGGTGCGTGTGCAGCCGGACCCCGTGGCGCCGGGCCAGGACGGCCGCCTGCTCCATCAGCTCGCGGCTGACCGAGAACGGCGAGCACGGCCCCACGGCGATGCGGACGAGCCCGAGCGGATCCGGGTCGTGGTGCTCGGCGATGGCCTGCTCGGTGCCGATCAGCGCCTGCTCGGTGTCCTCGACGATCTCGTCCGGTGGCAGCCCGCCGTGCGAGCGCCCGCGGTCCATCGAGCCGCGCACGGCGTGCAGCCGCACCCCGATCCGGCGCGCGCTGCCCACCAGCGCGGCGATCTGGTCCCCGCCGGTGCGCGGGAACACGTAGTGGTGGTCGGCCACCGTGGTGCACCCGGTCAGCGCCAGCCGCGCCATGCCCGCCGCCGAGGCCGCCGCGGTGATCTCCGCGTCCAGCCCGCCCCACACCGGGTACAGGGCGGTGAGCCACTCGAACAGGGTGGCGTCCTGGGCGAACCCGCGGGTGGCCCACTGGTACAGGTGGTGGTGGGTGTTGACCAGCCCCGGGGTGACCAGGCAGCCGCCGGCGTCCAGGTAGCTGTGCGGCTCGGCGGGACGGCTCGCCGGGCCGGGGCCCACGGCGGTGATCAGTCCGTTGTGGACGATCACGTGCCCGCTCGCGTGCTCGGTACCGGCCGCGTCCACGGTGGCGATCGCGGCGTTGTCGATGACGAGCTGGCTCATCGCCTGGCCGCCAGCCGGACCGCGTCGAGGATCTTCTCGTACCCCGTGCAGCGGCACAGGTTGCCCGCCAGCGCCTCGCGGATCTCCGGATCGGTCGGCTCCGGCACGCGGGCCAGCAGGTCGTGCGCGGCGACGACCAGCCCCGGGGTGCAGAACCCGCACTGCACCGCCCCAGCGTCCACAAAGGACTGCTGCACCCGGTCCAGCGCCTCGCCCTCGGCCAGGCCCTCCACGGTGCGCACCTCGCGACCCTCCGCCTGCCCGGCCGCGACCAGGCAGGCGCAGACCGGCGTGCCGTCCAGGTACACCGTGCAGGACCCGCACTCGCCCTGCTCGCAGGCGTTCTTCGAGCCCGGCAGGCCCAGCCGCTCGCGCAGCACGTACAGCAGGCTCTCCCCGGGCCACACGTCCTCGGCCTGCCGCGGCTCGCCGTTGACCGTCACGTTCAGGCGCATCGCTGGTCACCTCCGGTGCGGTAGTCCTGCCACGCCCACCCCAGTGTGCGCCGGGCCAGCACGGACAGCGCGTGCCGCCGGTACGCGGCGCTGCCACGCACGTCGTCGATCGGTGCGGCGGCCTCGGCCACCAGTTCGCCGAAGCGCCGTCGCACGGAGTCGGTCAGCGGCTTCGGAGATTCCCACAAATCGCCGTCGGCCAGCTCCCCGGTGAGGAACCACTCGGCCTCGGTGGCGCGCAGCGGGGTGGGTCCCGCCGAGCCGATACCGGTGCCCACGGTGCCGTCCCCGGGGTGCAGGGCGAGCCCGAACGAGCAGACCGCGATGACCATGGCGTTGCGCGTGCCGACCTTGCTGAACTGCTGCGGGCCGCCCGCCCTTGGCAGCAGCACGGCGGTGATCAGCTCGTCGGAGGCGAGCACGCTGCGCTTGACCCCGGTGTAGAACTCGCGCACCGGCACGACCCGTGTCCCGCGCACCGAGCGCAGCTCCACCGCGGCGTCCACGGCGAGCAGCACCGGGTGGGTGTCCCCGGCGGGCGAGGCCGCGCCCAGGTTGCCGCCCACGGTGCCGCGGTTGCGGATCTGCGGTGAGCCCACGGTGCGCGCGGCCATCGCCAGCCCCGGCAGCCGCGCGCCGAGTTCGGTGATGATCCGGGTGTAGGGCACGCCCGCGCCCAGCCGGGTGCCGCCGTCCGCGGTGGGCTCCCAGGTCGCCAGCTCGGGCACGCGGGTCAGGTCCAGCAGGGCGCTGGGCCGCCGGTGGTCGAAGTTCAGCTCCACCATCACGTCGGTGCCCCCGGCGATCGGCACCGCTTCGGGCTGGTCCGCCTTGGCCGACAGGGCGTCGGCCAGGCTCGTTGGCCGCAGGAAGTCCACTGCGCAGGGCTCCTCGGGGTCGGCTGCTCGTGGTTGTGAGGTAGTAGACACGCGGCCGTGCCGGGGTCGCTAGCGGCGCGGACCACGAAACGCGTCCCCTTTCGTGGGCAGTTTTCGTAGGATCCTCCAATGCGGCTGGCCGAGCTGATGGCCGACCCCGGTCTGCGGCTACGCCCGCTCGCCGGGGACTTCAGCGCGGACCCGCAGGTCAGCTGGGTGCACACCACCGATCTGCGCGACCCGCGCCGCTACCTCAGCGGCGGCGAGGTCGTGCTCACCGGCATGCTCTGGTACCACGAGCCCGCCGACGCCACGGCCTTCGTCGCGGCCCTGGCCCAGGCCGGGGTGGTGGCGGTCGGCCTTGGCACGGCCGAACTGGCCACGCCCGAGGCCCTGCGGGCGGTCACCGAGGCCTGCCGCGAACACGGGGTCCGGGCCTTCGAGGTGCCCTTGGACGTCTCGTTCATGACCATCGCGCAGCGGGTGTCCGCGGAGGACGCACGCCGCTCCAGCGCACTGCTGGACCACCACCGGCGACTGGTCGCCGCGGTGGCCGTCGGCGGCGGGCTCGACGGGCTGCTCGCCGCGGGCGCCGCCGAGCTGGGCGCCGATTGCTGGGTGATCACCCCGACCGGGCGGGTGGTCGCCGGCCCGGCCACCCCGCACGCCGCCCGCCTGGCCGCACGCTTCCTCACCGCGCCCCGGCTGCCCGCCCGGCACGCCGAACCCCGGTGCACCCTGCTGGCGGCCGGCTCCGGTCCGAGGCTGGCCGCGTGGATCCTCGTCGTCGCCGGGGACCACGAGGACTGGCCCGCGGAACTGCACGAGGTCGCCGCCGAGCTGGCCACGCTGGTCGGCCTGGAGCGGTCCGCGCTCGCGGCGGGCCGGGTCACCGAACGGCGCACCGCGGGCCAGCTGCTGCGGCTGGCCACCGGTGAGGCGGCACCGGCGGCGGAGATCGCCGCCCGGCTGGTGGCCGCGGGCTTCGGTGCGCAGGAGCAGGTCCGTGCGGTGTCGGCGGTGCTCACCGGTGAGGGCGCACCCGCCGTGCCCGTGCTGGAGGAGGTGCTGCCCGGCCGGTGCGTGGTGACCGAGGTGGACGGCGAGGCGTTCGGGCTCGTCGCCGACCGGGAGGGCCTGCTCGAGGAGGTCCGGGACGCGGTCGGCCTGCTGGCGGCCGGGCTGGGCACGAGCCGGTTCGAGCTCGGCGTGAGCGGGCCGGTGGACGCCACGCGGCTGCGCGCCGCCGTGGAGGAGGCCCGGTACGCGCGGGGTGTCGCCGGGCACCGCGGCACCCAGGCCGCCGTCGTGGCGGGCAGTGAGCTGGCCTCCCACGAGGTGTTGTTCGGCGCCCTACCCGACGAACTGCGCCGCTCGTTCAGCGCGCGTCTGCTCGGTCCCGTGCTCGACTACGACCGCACGCACCAGTCCGCGCTGCTCGACACGCTGCGGGTGTTCCTGGACTGCTCCGGCTCCTGGACCCAGGCGGCCAACCAGCTGCACCTGCACGTCAACACGCTGCGGTACCGGATCGGCCGGGTCGAGGAGCTGACCGGCCGCGACTTGACCCGCTTCGCCGACCGGGTGGACCTGTACCTGGCGCTGCGACTGGCCTGAGCGGGTTGGCCCGCGCTGGTGGGTTTCGCGGTCAGGGCTTGACCAGGGGAATGATCCGGCGGACCTTGCCGCTGCTCGCCTGTTCGGGCGCCTCCTCGCCCCGTTCGAGCCGGACACCACCTACCCGGTGCTCGGCGAGCAGCCGGCTCAGTTCCTCCTGCACGGTCCGCCAGACCTGATCGCCGTCGGCGCCGATCTTGGGCCGCAGCCGGACCCGGAGCCGGTCCGGCGCCGTCTGGACCAGCTGGTACCGCTCGACGCCGGGCACCCGGTCGAGCAGGGTGCCGAACAGCATCGGCGACAGGCCGACGGTGTCGCCGCTCGCGGCGGGCAGGGTGACCAGGTCGGCGGCCCGGCCCTGCACCCGGATCGCCGGCAACGGGCTGCCGCAAGGACAGGGATCGGGGCGGACGAGCATGCCGTCGCCGAGGTCGTACCGCAGGATCGGCTGAACCCGGTTGGCCAGGTTGCTGATCAGCGCGGTGTGCGAGGGCTGGCCGGGCGGAACCGGGCGGTGGTCGGCGTCAACCGGCTCGACCACAACCCAGTCGGCATTGACGTGGTACCAGCCGTGTCCGCAACTGAAGGCGAGCAGCGCGCATTCGGTTGCCATGTAGGCGGGTCGCACCATGGCGCCAAAGGCAGTGGCGATCCGCTGGCGGGCTTGGTCGCTGACCGTCTCACCCCCGGGCAGGACCATCGCCGGACGGATGTGCAGTCGGCCGGCCTCCTGTTCCCCGGCCAGCGCCGTGAGCAGGCTCAGGAACCCGGCGATGCTGGCGGGGTTGTAGTCGTTGAGCTCGGCGACGAGCTCCGGCAGCGGTTGGTTGATCGAGAAGACCCGCAGTATCCGGCCGAGCCACGGGTGGTCGAGGCGAAATCGTGCCGTCGAAGCGACGGAGTAGAAGTGGCCACCGGTCGCCGCGACGACGGCGGTGCGCCCAGCGTGAGTCAGCACCCTCAGTGTGGCGCGCGGCCCCAGTCCGCTGTTGGCCCGTGATCCGAGGGCGAGGTGCACGGCCGCGTACCGGTCGTCGCTGAGGAACAGACCGCGGACACCCGTGGTGCCCGAGGTGGTGGCGACCATGTACTTGCCCTGGAACCGATGTCCGACGAGGCCGGGATCGGCCAGGAACTCGTCGACCTTCGCCCGCGTCACGGCGCGGTCGGTGAGCCAGTCGTCGAAATGGGCCATCAGGAGCTTCTTGTCCGTCACCGGGAGCAGGGTCGGATCATCGACCCGGTCCGGCAGGTCCCGGTACAGGTCGCGGTAGAACGGCGAGTTGGCACGGGCGTGTGCCACCGCCTCGGTCAGCCTCGTGCGCTGTCGCCGCGCGATGCCCGCTGGACCCTCCCGCAGGGCTTGCCGCGCGTCGCGACCTAGCCCTCGCACGGTGTCGGTCATGATCGCTCCTTTCGCTGAGCGGCCTGCGGCACGGACAGCAGGCCGTGCAGGGCGATGTCGCGCGCCCGCCGAATCGACTGCTGTGCCTGTTGCCGGGATTGGCCGCGTTCGATGCTCACCAAGGCGGCCTGGTACAACGCGCCGATGAGGGATCCGGTCATCGCGGCCGCGGCCACCTCGTCGAGTTCGTCGGGAAACTCCTCCACCAGCACGTCGGCGATCCTGCGTTGCAGTTCGTGCAGCAGGGACTGCAACCTGGCCTGAAGGGCGGGGGTTGTCAGGATCAGCCGGGAAAGCGCCGCCTGCTCGGCGGGATCGCGCGAGGATCGAGTGGGCACGACACGCGCGTCGTAGCCGTCGACGAGTCGGGCAAGTGCCTGCCCCGGCCCCTCGTCCTGGCGGCGATCCCTGATCGCCGCCAGGACCTCCTCGTACCGGTCGTCCTCGAACACCACTTCGTCCTTGCTGCCGAAGTAGTTGAAGAACGTCTTGGGGTCGACGTCGGCAGCCGCGGCGATCTGCGCCACCGTCGTCTGGTCGTAACCCTGTTGAAGGAACAGTGCGATCGCCGCGTCGGCGATCCTGCGCCTGGTCAGCAGCTTCTTGCGCTCCCGCCGTGACTCCTGCACGCCTCACCCGCATCCTCGGCCGAACTTCTAGACAGTAGAATAATCCAGTGAAGGGAAAATTGCACGAGGTGTGGTCGGTGACTCACGTGGCTCAGGGCAACGAACAGCTCCCCTGACCGGGTGATCTCCCGGGACCGGTGGGTGATACTGGGGGCATGGGGGCTGACACACCGGGGGACCGGGTGGTCAACGAGGCGGGGGAGTCCTCGGGGATCGTCATCCAGGCGGGGACCATCCAGGGCGGGGTGCACGTGCACCGTCCCGCGGGGCGCTCGGTGGAGGCGTTCACCGCCGGGTACCGGGACTTCCTCGGCCGGGCGCTGGACGGGTTCGAGTTCTTCGGTGTGGACCCGCGTGGTGTGCCGCGCAGGCACCGGTTCGGCGCGGGCTACGTGCCGTTGACGCTGAACCAGCGCGACCTGGGCGATGACGTGCTGGTGACGGTCGGGGCCAGGGCGGACCAGGCGCTGGGCAGGTGCCGCCGCGCGCTGGTGCGGGGCGTGGCGGGCTCGGGCAAGAGCACGCTGCTGCGCTGGATCGGGGTGGACGCCGCGCGGGGTGCCGGTGCGGACGGGGTGCAGGCGGTGCCGTTCATCCTGGAGCTGGGGCGCCTGGACGGTGGGCGCCCGCCCGCGCTGGAGGAGCTGGTGGCGCAGACCCTGCGCAGGTCGATGCCCGAGGACTGGGTCGGCCAGGTGCTGGCCGAGGACCGGGTGCTGCTGCTGCTCGACGGGCTGGACGAGATCCGGCCCAGGGAGCGGGTGCACCTGGAGGAGTGGATCGAGGAGCACCTGGAGGCCTATCCGGGTACCCGCTGCTTCGTCACGACCCGGCCGTCCATCGTGGCCGAGCAGTGGTGGGTGGACCGCGGCTTCGAGCGGTTCGACCTGCTGCCGATGAGCCGCAACAGCGTGGAGCAGTACGTGCGCGGCTGGCACGACACGGCCCGCGACGACCAGCCGGACACCGCCGACGGGGAGGCGGTCCGCGCGGAGCTGACCCGGTGCGAGCAGGGCTTGCTCAGCACGCTGTCCAACCGGCCCGCCCTGCGCGGCATGAGCGCGAACCCCCTGCTGTGCGGGCTGCTCTGCGCCCTGCACCTGGAACGCGGCGAGCACCTGCCGGAGAGCCGCAAGCAGGTCTACGACGCGGCGCTGGACCTGCTCCTGCTGCGCTGGCGGCACCTGCGCCGCCGGCGCCGCGCCACCGGCCAGCACGAGCCCGCCGAGCCGGAGCCGGGGCTGGACTCCCCGCTCAACGACGAGGAACTGCTCAAGCTGTTCCAGCGCATCGCCTACTGGCTGGTGACCAACCGCCAGCTGGTGCTGGCCCCCGAGGTCGCGGTCCGCCGGGTCCGCTCGTACATGCAGGGCCTGCGCAACAGCGCGGAGGACCCGGTCCGGGTGGTGCACTATCTGGCGCACACCAGCGGTCTGCTCCGGGAGCTGGCCGACGGCTCGCTGGAGTTCGTGCACCGCACGTTCCGCGACCACCTCGCGGCCAAGGAGGTCGTGGAGGAGGAGAACCTGAGCCTGATGCTGGACAACGCGGACAAGCCGCACTGGCACGACGTGGTGGTGATGGCCGGGGCGCACGCCCGCCCCGCCGAGCGGTCCAGGATCCTGGTGGAACTGCTGGAACGGGGCCGGGGCGACGAGGAGCACCGCGACGCGCTGTACCTGCTGGCGGCGGCGATCCTGGAGCAGACGGCGGTGCTGCCCCGCAGGGATCCCGGCACCCCGGACGTGCGGGAACTGGTCGCCGAGGCGATGGCCGAGCTGATGCCGCCGCGCACCGCGGCCGCCGCCGACCAGCTCGCCGCGGCGGGCCCGTTCGTGCTGGACCTGATGCCGGGGCCCAAGGACCTCAGCCCGAGGCAGGCGGCGCTGGTGGTGCGGGCGGCGGCCAGGATCGCCGCGCAGTGGAACCCGCCCGGGGCCCTGGACAAGATCCTCCAGTTCACCGGGGACTCCTCCACGGGGACGATCAGCCAGCTGCTGGAGGCGTGGGGCCGTCCCGGTGACTACGAGGCCTACGCCCGCGACGTGCTCAGCGAGATCGACTTCAGCCGGTTCACGGTGGACCTGCAGAACGGCCGCCGCATCGAGCACATCGGGTACCTGCGCACGATCACCACGCTGGTGCTGCGCAACAACGTGTTCAACCTCGCCCCGCTGGCGCAGCTGCCCCGGCTGCGCCGACTCACCTTGCGGGACAACACGACCACGGCCCTGGCCCCGCTGGCGGCGGCCGAGTCGCTGCGGGTGGTGCTGCTGGAGCGCTGCTCCTCGCGGTCCGGGGTCGCGCCGATCGACCTGTCCCCGTTGCGGCGGCTCGGTTTGCACAGGCTGGTCGTGTCCGGGCTGACCACGAAGGTGCACCTGGACAGCCTCGACGGGGTGGAGCTGACCAGCCTGCGGTTGAGCGTCCGGCTGCCCGGCTCGCCCCGGCTGCCGACCGACCTGCGCGTGCGGCACCTCACCCTGGCCGCGGGTGGACGCCGCATCGGTTTCGCCGGGCTGCGTAGCCTGCACTCGGTGCTGCTCGACTGGGTCCCCGACGAGGCCGAGCTCGCCGCGCTGTCAGCACTGCCACGCCTGCGCAGGCTCGTGTTGTGGCAGGTCCCCGCGGACACGCCCACGCCGATGCTGCCGGGTGTGGCGGTCTGGGTGGTCCGCGTGTCAGGCGGGCGACCCACGCCCTGACCATGCCGTCGGCCGACTCACCGTTCGGCCAACTCCGCCGCGATCGCGCCGCGCAGCAACTTCCGCGCGCGGGCGATCGTCATCGACCCGCTGAGCCAGCGTTCGCTGAGCCCCTCAACCAGGCAGGTGAGGCGTTCGGCGGCGTCGAGGGGGTCAGCCAGAGGTGAGGCCGAGCCGGACGCCTGGGCCCGCCGGATGACCTCGGCGACCTCGTCCACCCACACGCGGGTCGACTCCGCCAGCGGCTCGCGCAGGTCCTCGTTGAAGACCGCGCTGGCGCGGAGTTCGCCCCACGCGGTGCTGTTCGTGCGCACCGACTCGGTGTCCTGCAATTCCAGCAGCAACAGCAGTTCGAGTTCACCGCGCGCGTCGGTGGCCTTGGCCGCCGCCTGCTGGGTGTAACCGGCCGCGTCCTCGTTGATGTGCTCCAGGGTCCGTCGCAGCAGCCCGGCGCGGTCGCCGAAGTGGTAGTAGATCAGAGCGGTGGAGATGCCCGCCTCGGCGGCGAGTTGTTCCACGCGCAGCCCGCGCACGCCGGCGCGGGCGATCACCCGAACGGCGGCATCTAAGATCGACTTCTGGCGTTCCGACACGGTGTCTCATCCCCGGATTCGCTGACTGACTGATGTTTCAGTCAGCAGGATTTTACTGACCAGCCTGGCCATCGGCGCACTGCCCGTCTCCGGTTTCCCAGCCGGTACGGCAGCGCACTCAGTTTGACTGAAATTTCAGTCAGCGTCATGATGGGTGCCGTGGGGCCACCCCCACGGCCCAGGGCCCACCCCTACCCACGGAGTGTGTTGTGTCTGATTCCCCGCTGTCCCGTCGAACCGCGCTCCGGACCTTGGCCGGAATCGGTGCGGCAGCTCTCGCGGGCGCGGCGTGCTCCCGACCGGACGCGCCCGCGACCTCGTCTGCCGTGCCCTCTCCCGCGGCAGCGCTGACCTCCTCGGGTGGGACCCGTCGGCTGGGTGCTGAATGGGAGAGCCACGCGCGGACGTTCATGTCCTGGCCGACGGCGAGGATCTGGGAGGAGGACCTGCCAGCCGTTCGCCGGGACATCGCGGGCCTGGTTCGCGCGGTCGCGGATCATGAGCCGGTGGCGCTGCTCGCCCGCCCCGAGGACGCCGATGACGCGCAGCGAGCTTGCGGAAGTGGTGTCGAGGTCGTGGCGATCCCGGTGGATGACCTGTGGGCTCGCGACACCGTGCCGGTGTTCGTGGAAGAGGGCGGCAAGATCATGGGCGTCGACTTCAACTTCAATGGCTGGGGCAACAAGCAGCCGCACGGCAACGACGCCGGTGTCGCCCGCGCGGTCCTGGCCAAGTACGGGATCGAGCGGGTGCGGACCTCGATCGTCGCCGAGGGTGGCTCGTTCGAGACCGACGGCAAGGGCACACTGCTGGCCACCGAAAGCTCATTGGTCAACGACAACCGCAACCGCGGGAAGACGCGTCAGCAGATCGAGGACGAACTCAGGCAGATCCTGGGCGTCAAGAAGGTGATCTGGTTCGCCGGTGTGCGCGGTAAGGACATCACCGACGCCCACGTCGACTGCCTGGTGCGATTCGTCGCCCCGGGGGTCGTGCTGCTGGACAAGGCGGCCCCCGGCACACCCGCGGACATCTGGTCCCAGGCTGCCGAGCAGGCCAGGACCGTGCTCAAGGAGGCTACCGACGCGAGCGGCAACCCCCTCCAGGTCATCGATCTTCCCCAGCCGGATCCGGACAAGGTCACCGTCCACGGCAGCAAGAGCGTCATCTCCTACGTGAACTTCTACATCGGCAACAAGGCCGTGTTCCTGCCGAAGTTCGGCGACGCCGCGGCCGACGACCGCGCACAGCAGATCCTGCGAGATCACTTCCCCGGCCGGGAGGTCGTTCCCGTCAGGATCGACACCATCGCGTCCGGCGGCGGTGGGATCCACTGCTCGACCCACGACCAGCCCGGCACGCCGACGGCCGGGTGACAGCAAGCACTTTCACGACACCGTCACGGTTCCGGTCCGCGCCACCGAGTTCGCACCCACCCCGTTGGCGGTGATCCGCACCGGGTACTGGCCCGCTGGCGTTCCCGCGGGCACGGTCACCGTCACCGTGACGGTCTGCTGCACGGGCAGCCGCTGCGAGTGGATCACCAGCAGTGGCGCGCTGACCTTGCTGCCCCACCCGGTCGGCACCTCGGCCGACACGTGCACGGGCAGCGCGCCGGGGGACTGGCCGAGCACGTCCAGGGTGAGCGTGGCCTGCTGGCCCGGGCTGGTGGCCACAGTGGACGGTCGCAGCGCGGAGTCGACGTGCCTGCGCGAGTCGGCCGCGGCCTCGTTCACCGAGGGCGGCTCCGCCTCGTGGCCGGTGGCCCAGGCCGAGGGCGTGCTGCCGACGGTCTGCGCCAGCGTGCCGCCGTGCGCAATCGCCGACCAGTCCAGCCAGCTGCGCCGAACCTCGTGCCCGCCCAGCGTGATCCGCTGCACGTAGCGGTTGCTGTCGCTCACGCCGGGGGCGGTGATCCTCAGCGTGCCGCCCTGCGTGCCGTACCGTCCGATGTGGACGGTGGCGGACTCGAACTGCGGGCTGGACAGCGCGAGGAAGTTCGACCCGCTCATGGTCGGGTAGAGCCCCAGCGAGGAGAACACGTACCAGGCCGACATCGTGCCCAGGTCGTCGTTGCCGGTCATGCCATCCGGGCCGGTGGTGAACAGGGTCATCGCGGCCCGCACCACGGTGGCGGTCTTGGCCGGTGCGCCCACCCACAGGTACAGGTAGGGCGCGAGCAGGTCCGGTTCGTTGTTCGGGTTGTAGGTTGGCTTGGAGTAGTAGTCGTACGGGCTGGCGATCCAGTCCCTGCGCACGGTCGCGGCCGGGTCGGTCAGCAGCTTCGGGTAGGCGAAGAAGGAGTCCAGCCGCTTCTCCGTCTCCCGCCTGCCGCCCATCAGGTCCACCAGCCCGGCCGGGTCCTGCGGCACCAGCCACTGGTACTGGTACGCGCCGCCCTCGTGGAACTGGTGGTCGGCGCCGACCGGGTCGTAGGGCGTGAGCCAGGTGCCGTCCACGGTGCGCGGCCGGAACTGGCCGGTCGAGCTGTCCCACAGGTTGCGGTACCACTGCCCGCGCGCTGCGAAGGTGCGCGCGTCCTCGCGGTGCCCGAGGCCCTCGGCCATCAGCGCCAGCGCCGCGTCGGCCGCCGCGTACTCCTGGGTGGCCGAGGCGGGGTGCTCGCAGTCGTTGTCCCCGCCCTTGTGCGCACAGTCCTTGCCCAGCACCAGGCCGGAGGGAAGGTAGCCGCGATCGGCGTAGTACCGCTGCCCGGAACGCCCGTTGTACGGGGAGTTCGCGGGCGGAGTGCTCGTGGCGTTCTCGCGCAGCAGGGCGTACGCCTCCTGCTCGTGCCCGGCCAGCAGCCCCTTGGACCACGCCTCCACCAGGAACGGGGTCACCGGGTCGCCGGTCATGATGTTGGTCTCGCTGTTGGCCAGCGCCCAGCGCGGCAGCCAGCCCCCGTCGCGGCCCGCCGCCACCAGGGACAGCGCCACGTCGCGCGCCACGGCCGGTTCGAGGATCTCCAGCAGCTGGTTCTGCGGCCGGTAGGTGTCCCAGAGCGAGAAGTTCTGGTACGGCGTGTAGTCCTTGGCCACGTGCACCTTGTTGTCGAACCCGGCGTACGAGCCGTCCACGTCACCGGCCAGGTTGGGGTGCAACAGTGAGTGGTACAGCGCGGTGTAGAAGGCGGTCTGCCGCTCGGTGCTGCCCCCGGTGATGCCGATCGAGCCGAGTCGGCTGACCCAGGTGTTGTACGACTTCGCCCGGGTGGCGTCGAAGTCGTAGGAGCCGCCGGTTTCCTGGGTCAGGTTGCGGCGAGCCCCGTCCAGGCTCGTGTACGACAGGCCGACCTTGGCCGTGACCGAGCGCTGGGTGGTGGCGTCGAAGGTGACCCACGCGCCGTTGGCCCCGGTACCGGATGCGTCGCGGGTGCCCGGTGTGGTGGCGGTCCCGCGCCAGGCGCCGAAGCTGGTGAACGGGTGGTCGAAGGTGGCGGTGAAGTACACCGTGTGCTCGTCGTGCCCGGCGCAGAAGTGCCCGGCGTGCACCCGGCCCTCCACCGTGCGGTCCCCGACCACGTGCACCTCGGAGTCCAGCACCGTCTGGTTGGAGCGGCCGGTGTTGAACAGCACGTTCGCCTGGCCGGTGGCCGGGAAGGTGTAGCGCTGCCACCCGGTCCGCTCGGTGGCGGTCAGCTCCGCGTTGATCCCGTACCGGGACAGCCCCACCCGGTAGTAGCCCGGCTCGGCGTGCTCGTCGGTGTGCGAGTAGGCCGACTTGTAGCCGTCCGCGTCCACTGTGGTGATCGCGCCGGTGGTCGGCATGACCGGCAGCTCACCGCCCACCCCGCAGCCCACCCCGGACAGGTGGGTCTGGCTGAAGCCGTACATCGTGCCCTGCTGGTAGTCGTAGCCGCCCTGGCCACCGGTGTCCGGGCTGACCTGCACCATGCCGAACGGGGCGCTCGCGCCGGGGAAGGTGTTGCCGGAGTTCTGGGTGCCCACGAAGGGGTTGACCAGCGTGGTCGGATCGGCGGCCGGGGTCCGCGCCGCGGCCTGCCCGGTCAGGCCGCACAGCAGCCCACCGATCAGCGCGCCCGTGCCCAGCACCGCCGTGACCCGCCTGATGGATGCCCGCATGAGCGTTCCTCCCCCGTGGTCGGCAAGCCAGAGGACTAGACCAAGACGGGCTTTTCGCTGTCAATGCCCGCGCCGATCCTGTCCGGTGCTTGTCCGCCTCGCTGGAGGAAGGTCCTGCGGTAGGCCGAGGGCGTGGTGCCCACGAGTCGGCGGAAGTGGTTGCGCAGGTTGGTAGCCGTGCCCATGCCGACCCGTTCGGCCAGCTCCTCCACCCCGCAGTCCTGCCGCTCCAGGATCTCCCGGGCCAGCGCCACCCTGGTCGCGGTGAGCCAGCGCAGCGGGGTGATGCCCAGCTCGGCGACGAACCGCCGCGCGAGCGTGCGCTCGGACATGCCCGCGTGCCTGGCCAGCTGGCGGACCGTCAACTGCTCGGCGAGGTTGGCCCTGGCCCAGTCCAGGGTGGCGGTGAAGTTCGAGCCCTGCTCCTGCGGCACGGGCCGGGCCACGTACTGGGCCTGCCCGCCCTCGCGGTGCGGGGCGGCGACCGCGATCCGGGACACCTGGTTGGCCACCGCCACCCCGTGGTCCTGGCGGATCAGGTGCAGGCACAGGTCGATGCCCGAGGCCACCCCGGCCGAGGTCATCACCTGGCCCTGGTCCACGTAGAGCACGTCCTGCTCCACCTGGACCGCCGGGTGCCATCGCGCGAGGTCCCCGGTGAGCGTCCAGTGCGTGGTCGCCCGCAGGCCGTCCAGCAGCCCAGCCGCCGCCAGGGTGAACGCGCCGGTGCAGATCGACACCACCCGGGCGCCCCGCTCGTGCGCCTGCCGCAGCGCGGCGAGCACCTCGGGGGACTGCTCCTGGTCGTGTGGCGCGTAGCCGGGCACGACGATCGTGTCCGCCTCGGCCAGTGCGGACAGACCGTGCTCGACCTGCACCGTGAACCCGCACGCGGTCCACACCGGGCCGGGCCGCTCCGCGCACAGCACGACCGTGTACCGGTTGTCGCGCAGGCAGGTGAACAGCTGGCCCGGCATGCCCAGCTCCATCGCCCGCACCCCGGGAAGCACCAGCACGAGGACCCGGTGTTCGATCATGTGGCGGAATACTATCGATCTTCGTCGGTCCTGCCACTCGTGCCCGGTTCTGCCCGACTGCCAGTCTTGCTCCCATGTCACTTCGTTCTGTCCCAACGGGTTTGACTCTGGCGGGCGCGCTGGCCGCGCCCGCGCGGGCCGCCCGAACGCATTCGCGCTGCGCAACGGCTGAGTGAAGCCCTTGCCAGCGTATATACCGGTAGGGGTATATTCCTCACATGGTATCTACCTTTGAGGTGCTGGCCGAGCCGCGCCGCCGGGAGATCCTCGACCTGCTGTACGCAGGGGAGCGGCACGTCGGGGAGTTGGTGGAGCGGCTCGGCATGCCGCAGCCCGGGGTGTCCAAGCACCTGAAGGTGCTGCGCGCGGCCGGATTGGTGGAGGTCCGGCAGGAGGCGCAGCGTCGCTGGTACCGGCTGCGGTTGCAGCCACTGGTCGAGGTGGACCAGTGGCTGCGCCCCTACCGGGACCTGTGGGAACGGCACCTGGACGCCCTGGAACGGCACCTGGACGCCATGCCCGAGGAAGGGGGCCGGTAGTGGACGCGAGGCTGGAGGCGATCAACGGCAACCCCGTGCTGCGCTTCGAGCGGCGGCTGGCGCACCCGGTGGCGAAGGTCTGGCGGGCGGTCACCGACCCGGCCGAGATGGCCAACTGGTTCCCCGCCGCGATCCAGACCGAGCTGGCGGTCGGGGCGCGCATGCGGTTCACCTTTCCCGAGCAGGCCCCGGTGGACGGTACGGGTGAGGGCGAGGTGCTGGAGTACGACCCGCCCAGGGTGTACGCCTTCCGCTGGAACAACGACGTGCTCCGGTTCGAGCTCGTGCCCGAGGGCGAGGGCTGCGTGCTGCACTTCTCCCAGGTGCTCGGCGGCGGTCCGCTCGGCAGGCTCGGCGCGGGCCGCAACGCGGCGGGCTGGGACCACTGCCTGGACGCCCTGCTCGCGCAACTCGACGGCGGCTCCGTAGGGACCTTCGAGTGGCTGCCGAAGATGGAGCGCTACATCGAGGTGTTCGGCCTCGGTGCAGGTGAGGTCGTGCCCACCGATTCGGGCTGCGAACTCCGCTTCGCCCGAGATCTAGTCTGGAAGTCAACTAAAGAACTTTGGAACTTCATCACTGAGGAACAGTCGGTACAGCCAGGTGACGGCGCCCCGCTGCGTGCCACCAACGGGTACGTGACCGCTGGCGAGGTCGTCACCGCTGAGGCGCCGACCCTGCTGGAGTACCGCTGGCTGCACGAGGGCGAACCGGTCGGCCTCGTCCGCTGGCGGTTCGCCTTCGACGCGCAGCTCGGCTCACGGGTGGAACTGACCCAGACCGTGCCCGCCCGGCTGGCCGACCAGGCACCGACCGCACTCGCCGCGTGGCACACGCAATTGGAGCTGTTCTTCGCCGGGGTGCACGGCGACATCCGCTGCCCGTGGCCCACCGGCCGCACCGAGCAACTGGCCGATCACTACGCAGGGTTGTTCAGGGAGGTCTGTTCAGGTCGGGCCGACCGACCGTGAACAACCCGATCGGCGTAGACAGGAAGCCCGCCAGGCCCCGCGTTGCCAGGGAACCCCAGACCCTGGGCGGTACATCCTGGTGGTGAGTGGCCGGGCGCTCGCACCCCCCCAGAAGCGGGCGCCCGGCTCATCAGCCCGGGTCGCTCAGCCCGGGTCCAGCTCGTGGGCCAGTGACTGGGCCACGCGGTGCAACAGCGGCACCACCTCGTCCACCGAGATCAGGCCCATTCGCGCCTCCGGCCCGCTGATGGAGATCGCCGCGTTGGCGTGCGCACCGGGCACGGCCACCGCCAGGCAGCGCACCCCGACCTCCTGCTCGCCGTCGTCCACGGCGTAACCCCGCGCGCGGATCGTGTCCAGTTCGGCGCGCATGGCCGCCACGGTGGTGATGCTGCGATCGGTCTGCGGGCGCATCGTGGCCCTGGCCAGCACCTGGCCCACCGCCTCCTCGGGCAGCTGCGCCAGCACCGCCTTGCCCACCGCCGTGCAGTGCGCGTCCACCCGGCGGCCCACCTCGGTGAACATGCGCATCGAGTGCCGTGACGGGGCCTGCGCCACGTAGACCACCTGGTCCCCGTCGAGCACCGCCATGTTGGAGGTCTCCCCGGTGGCCTCGGTCAGCTCCGCCAGGTAGGGCCGCGCCCAGGAACCCAGCGCCCTGCTGGCCGTCTCGCCCAACCGGATCAGCCGGGGCCCCAGCGCGTAGCGGCGGGAGGGCTGCTGGCGCACGTAACCGCCCGCGAGCAGGGTGCGCATGAGCCGGTGGATGGTCGGCAGCGGCAGTCCGGACCCGGCCGCGAGCTGGCTCAGCGCCACCTCGCCGCCCGCGTCGGCCATCAGTTCCAGCAGCTCGAAGGTGCGGTCCACGGACTGCACCCCGCCGGAGCCGCGCTCGGCAGGAGTCATCTCACCCAGCCGTCCTTCTGTACTCGGGGGACCGGGTGAGGGTAGCGTGACAACCGTCAGATTTGGAAGCAAAACTCCACGATGTGGAAATGCCTGGGAGGACTCGCCGTGCCGCAGGAGATCCTGACCCCGGAGGCGGTGGCCTTCGTCGCCGACCTGAACCGGACCTTCGCCGCCCGCCGTGACGAGCTGCTCGCACTGCGGGCGAGCCGTCGCGCGGCCGCCGCGGCCTCGGGCGGACTGGACTTCCTGCCGGAGACCGCGCAGGTGCGGGCCGGTGACTGGCGGGTGGCGCAGGCCCCGCCCGCGCTGACCGACCGCCGGGTGGAGATCACCGGGCCCACCGAGCGCAAGATGGCCATCAACGCGCTGAACTCCGGGGCCAAGGTGTGGCTGGCCGACCTGGAGGACGCCAACACCCCGCACTGGGACAACGTCATCTCCGGTCAGGTCAACCTGTACGACGCGGTGCGCGGCACGATCGTGCACACCTCGCCCGAGGGCAAGCACTACGCGCTGCGCTCGGACGTGCGGCCCGCGACCATCGTGGTCCGTCCGCGCGGCTGGCACCTGGACGAGCGGCACCTGGAGTTCGACGGCAGGCCCGCCGTGGCCGCGCTGGTGGACTTCGGCCTGTACTTCTTCCACAACGCCCGCGAACTGCTCGCCCGCGGCGCGGGGCCGTACTTCTACCTGCCGAAGATGGAGAGCCACCTGGAGGCGCGGCTGTGGAACGAGGTGTTCACCCGCGCCCAGGAGCGGCTGGGCATCCCGCACGGCACGATCCGCGCCACCGTGCTGATCGAGACCGTGCCCGCCGCCTTCGAGATGGACGAGATCCTCTACGAGCTGCGCGAGCACGCCTCCGGGCTCAACGCGGGCCGCTGGGACTACCTGTTCAGCCTGATCAAGACCTTCCGGGACGCCGGTCCGGAGTTCGTGCTGCCCGACCGCAACAGCGTCACGATGACCGCCCCGTTCATGCGCGCCTACACCGAGCTGCTGGTCCGCACCTGCCATCGGCGCGGGGCGTTCGCGATGGGCGGCATGGCCGCGTTCATCCCCAACCGGCGCGATCCCGAGGTGACGGCCGCCGCGCTGGAGAAGGTCCGCGCGGACAAGAGCCGGGAGGCCGGTGACGGGTTCGACGGCTCGTGGGTGGCCCACCCCGACCTGGTCCCGGTCTGCCAGGAGGTGTTCGACTCGGTGCTGGGGGAGCGGCCCAACCAGCTGGACCGCACCAGGGACGAGGTGTCGGTGACCGCCGCGCAGCTGCTGGACGTGAAGTCCACCCCGGGCGCGGCCACCGCGGCGGGGCTGCGCGCGGCCGTGGACGTGGGCGTGCGGTACCTGGTGTCCTGGCTGTCGGGCAACGGGGCCGCCGCGATCCACAACCTGATGGAGGACGCGGCCACGGCGGAGATCTCCCGCTCGCAGCTGTGGCAGTGGGTGCACAACGAGGTGGTGCTCGACGACGGGCGGACCGTCACCGCCGACCTGGTGCGCGCCACGCTGGCCGAGGTCCGCGCCGAGTTGGCGCCCGTGGCGCAGCTGGACACGGCCTGCGAGCTGTTCGAGCAGGTCGCGCTGGCCGCCGAGTTCCCCGACTTCCTGACCGTGCCCGCGTACGCGAAGATCGACTGATGGCGGACCTCGATCGGCTCACCTCGGCACTGGACCTGCGACTGTCCGAAGTGGACGAACAGCGGAACCGGTTGTACCCGGGCGATCCCGGGGGCAGGCAACCGGTGCACACGGTGTACGTGCCCGCCGACAGGGCCACCCCGGACCTGATCACCCGTTGGGGGCAGCAGGCGCTGGCCGTACTGGACGAGCACGCGCCCGACGCCGCCGCGCTGACCGCCGCCACCGGAGTGGACGCGGGGCCGGTGTACGAGCGGGTGCGCGCCAAGCTGGTGCGCGAGCCGATCGAGGATCTGCGGATCGACTTCGAGGACGGGTACGGCAATCCCGGCGAGGAGGTCGAGGACGCGCACGTGCTGGCCGCGGCGACGGTGCTGCGCGCGGGCGCGACCCCGTTCTGCGGGGTCCGGGTCAAGGGCATGGAGCCCGCCGTGCGGCGGCGTGGCGTGCGGACCCTGAGCCTGCTGCTCGACGCGCTGGCGGAGGACCTGCCCGCCGGGTTCGTGATCACGCTGCCGAAGGTGACCTCGGTGGAGCAGGTCGAGGCCATGGTGTGGCTCTGCGAGCAACTGGAGGCCGAGACCGGGCTGGCGGCGGGGCGGCTGCGGTTCGAGTTGCAGGTGGAGACGACCCAGGCCGTGCTCGGCGCGGACGGCACGGCGACCGTCGCGAGGATGGTGCACGCCAGCGGCGGGCGCTGCACGGGTCTGCACTACGGCACGTACGACTACAGCGCCGCGTGCGGGGTGACCGCGGCGCACCAGGCGATGGACCACCCCGTCGCCGACCACGCCAAGGCCGTCATGCTGCTGGCCGCGGCGGCGACCGGTGTGCGGCTGTCGGACGGTTCGACGAACGTGCTGCCGATCGGCGAGCAGGTGCACGCGGCCTGGCGCCTGCACGCGGGCCTGGTCCAGCGCTCCCTGCGGCGTGGGTACTACCAGGGCTGGGACCTGCACGCCCACCAGCTGCCCACCCGGTACCTGGCGACCTTCGCGTTCTTCCGCGAGGCGTTCCCGCAGGCCGCGGCGCGGCTCAAGGCCTACCTGGGCAACGCGGGCGGATCGGTGCTGGACGAGCCCGCGACGGCACAGGGGCTGTGCGCCGCCCTGGTGCGCGGCCTGGACTGCGGTGCCCTGGACGCCGACGAGGTGCAGTCGGCGGTCGGCGTGTCGCGGGCGGTGCTGGACGGCTACGCGCGCAGGCGGGTCGGCTGAAACCCGCAATTCCGCACGGCGGTCTCGGACCGTGTGGATACCGGACCGGGGTGGTTCTCCGCCATTGTGGTGTTGGCGGGGAAACGCCCAGCGGGACACACGGAGTTGTAGGCCCTGCCGTTCCACCTGCTGGTACGTCGCTGGTCGCGAATCCGAGAAGTGTTCGGAGCGGGGACGGTGTGTCTTTCGCTCGTGGGGCCAGTTGATCGACGGTGTAGTGTTTCCAGGTGGTTTTTCGCCGCTGTCTGGAGTGGTGAAAGGGTCTTCTTCTGGAAGCCCGCCGATCACTGGACGGAGGAAGCTGGTTGGATCTCTACGGCAGGAGCGGCGAACAGGACCGCCTCGTGTCGCTGTTGCCGGCTTCCGGGGCCCCGGGGCGGCTCGTCCTGGTGCGTGGTGCGGAGTCGATCGGCAAGACGGCGCTGCTGCACGCGGCGGCGGCCAGGTGGCGGGCCGGCGGTGCCGTGCTCCTCGAGGTGGAGGCCGGGGGCGAGTACGGGCTGGACGGGCTGCTGCGGGCGGTCCGCGCACGGTTCGAGGACCTCGCGGAACCGGGCCTGGTGGACACGGTCAGCGCCATCGCGCGGATCTCCGCCGAGGGTAGGGACCTGTACGCGCGGCTGCGGCAGCCGTTGCTGGCGCTGTTCGCGCGGATCGCGGCCAGGCGGCCGGGCGTGCTGCTGCTGGACAGGGCGGCGGACGTGGCGGACCCGACCCTGGTGCTGGAGGCGGCCAGGCGTGGCGGGTTCCTCGCGGTGGCCACCTGCGGTGACGAACCGGAGCCGCCCTCGGGCGTGCTGGGGCTGGTGGACTCGGCCGACGAGGTGATCACGCTGGGGCCGATGGCCCCGGACACGGTGCAGCGGCTGGTGTCCCGGGCGACCGGGCGACCGCTGGACGGCGCGCTGATGCCCGCGCTGTCCACCGCGCTGGGTCCGCTGGCGGGCAACCCGGGCACGGTGCTGGGCACGGTCGAGGACCTGCTCGGCAGGGGCCGGATCGCGCAGGTGGCCAACCACCTGTGTCTGGCCGACCCCCAGGAGCCGATCGCACTGGCGAGGGAGCACGTGCTGGTCCGCAGGGCGCGGCTCGCGGGGCACGCGGCCCGGCGGCTGCTGCACGTCGTGGTGGCGCTGGGACAGGTGCGGCTACGCGAGCTGGCTGACCTGGCGCCAGTGGCCGGTACCAGCGCGGAGGAGCTTGGCGCCGCCGTGGACCTGTTGGTGGAACAGGGTTTGCTGCTGGTGGACGCAGTGGGCCACGTGGAACTGGTGTGCCCAGCGCTGCGTCAGGCGCTGACGGAGGAGCTCGGCGCCGGGCCGATCAGTGCGGTGCACGCGGACCTGGTGCTGCTCCGCGACACCGAGCGGACCCGCGCCCTGCGACCCGAGTCGCTCGCGGAGCACCTGGTGCACGCCGGTGATCGGCTCGACTCGCCGGTGGAGCGGATCGAGTGGCTGATCGACCTCGCCCGGTCGGTCGCCGCGGACTCGCCGGGGCAGGCGGCGCAGTGGTGCGAGGCCGCCCTGGACCACCTGCCCACCGACCACGCGCGGTGGAGCGGGCTCGTGGTGCAGTTGCTGGACAACGCGGTCCGCGCCGCCCGCTACGACGTGCTTGCCCGTGCGCTCGACCGGCACTGTCCCACGGCGGCGGGCCATCCGCACCTGAGGCAGGACCTCGCGGTGGCGGCGGTGCTGGCGGCCGTGCACACCGGGCGCCCGCCGGGTGCGGCCGTGCGCGCGGCGTTCGAGGGCGGCACCGAGCAAGAGAACTTCGCGTTGGCGTTCTGCGACTGGTGGTTCGGCGCGCGCGAGGAGCTGGGCGCCGCGCCCGCGTCCGGGCAGTCCTGCGTCGCGGCCTCGCTGCCGACCGCCGCGCAGCTGGAACTGGTCCACCTGGCGCTCACCGGCCGGTACGCGGACTGCGCCGCGCGCATGTCCAGGGCGCAACAGTCCGAAGTAGACAGACTACTGCGCGCGGGCCGCCTTGGTGACCTCGCCACGGTGTTCACGATCGCGCTCGGGCCGCGCTACCGGCTGCCCGTCAGCGGTGTGCTGGCGCGTTACCGGCGTGTGTTGCGGTGCTACAACAGCGGGCGGTGGTCGCGCGCGCTGTCGGCGGCCCGCGAACTGGCGCTGTCCCAGGGGCCGCCGACCCTGGTGAACCGGCGCGCCTGGCTGCTGGCCGCGGAGATCTGCTCGGCGCGCGGGGACCAGCGGCAGGCACTGGACTGGCTGGCGCTGACCCCGCTGGACGGCTCGACGGCGGCGTTGCGGTCCTGGGTGGACAGTGGGGTGGCGACGCGGGCCGGGGACCTCGGGCTGGCGTTGGGCACGGCGGTGGACGGCTACCGCGCCGCCCTCGCGGCGGGCGTCCGATCCGACCTGGATGCCTTGCTGGGCAGGGCGATCGGGCTGGCGGTGCGGGTGGACCGGGGCGAGTTTGCCAGGGAACTGCTCGCCGAGGTCGTGCGGCTGCACCAGGACCGCGAGCTGGACAACGGGGACGAGGTGCTGTTCCTGGCCCACGCGGTGGTGGACGGCACGATGCTGTGCGCGCGCGCCGCCGCGAGCCTGTCCAGACAGCGGGGGCGCCTGCCCGACCTGGCGCGTGCCTGCCTGGTGGCGGGCAGGCTGGCCGAGGACCCGACCCCGTGGCTGCGCGAGGCCTACGAGATCGCGAAGCGGCTCGGTTCGTCCTGCCTGCGCGGCAGGGTGACCGCCGTGATGCGGGCGCGCGGGGTCACGGTGCCCAGGGCGCGCAGCCCGCGCGCGCTGTTCTCGCCCACCGAACTGCGCATCATCGAGCTGATCCGCGAGGGCTGGACCAACCACCAGATCGCGGGCAGCATCCAGGTCGCGAAGAAGACCGTGGAGAGCTACGTGACGAAGATGCTTGCCAGGAACGGGTTCCGCTCCCGGGTGGAGCTCGTCACGGCCAGCCTGGACGGGCGCATCCCGGTACCGCGCCGCTAGTGTCGTGCGCCGGAAATCCGCCACATAAGTCTAGTCTGGGTTGATGGCGCGGATTGGACGTCCTCCTGCTGAGGTGACGTTGACCGAGCAGGAGCGGGTAACGCTGGAACGGTGGGCGCGGCGGGCGAAGTCGTCGCAGGTGCTGGCACAGCGGTGCAGGATTGTGCTGGCGTGCGCGGACGGCCTGCCAGGCAAGCAGATCGCCGAGGATCTTCGGGTTCACCCGTCGACGGTGACCAAGTGGCGCAGGCGATTTCTCCAGCATCGGCTGGAGGGCCTGGTCGATGAGGAACGGCCGGGCCGTCCGCCGTCGATCACGGTGGACCAGGTCGAAGAGGTGATCGTGGCGACTCTGGAGGAGACCCCGCGCAACGCCACACACTGGTCTCGGGCGTCGATGGCGGAGAAGTCCGGGCTGAGCAAGTCGACCATCGGCCGGATCTGGCGCGATTTCGGGCTCAAACCCCACCGTGCCGAGACCTTCAAGCTCTCGACCGATCCATTGTTCGTGGAGAAGGTCGTCGATGTCGTTGGCCTGTACCACAATCCGCCCGAGCGGGCGGTGGTGCTGTGCGTGGACGAGAAGAGTCAGATCCAGGCACTGGACCGCTCCCAGCCGGTGCTGCCGATGATGCCGGGTATGCCTGAGCGGCGCACACATGACTACGCCCGCAATGGCATCACCAGCCTGTTCGCCGCGTTCGACGTCGCCGATGGCACGGTGATCGCCGAGTTGCATCGTCAGCACCGGGCCGCCGAGTTCAAGAAGTTCCTCATCACGATCGACAAGACGGTCCCGGCGGAGCTGGCCGTCCACCTGGTCTGTGACAACTACGGCACTCACAAGACCCCGGCGATCAAGGCCTGGCTGGCCAAGCACCCCAGGTTCCGCATGCACTTCACCCCGACCGGATCATCGTGGATCAACCAGGTCGAACGCTGGTTCGGCTTTCTCAGCGACCAGAAGATCACCCGAGGTACCCACCGTAGCGTCCAAGCGCTGGAGAAGGACATCCGCGTCTGGATCGCTGACTGGAACACCCATCCACGGCCGTTCATCTGGACCAAGACCGCCGAAGAGATCCTCGAGTCACTCGCCCGATTTTGTAGGCGGATTTCCGGCGCAGGACACTAGCCGAGCCAACCGCAGCCTCGAGTCCTCCTACCCGAGCAGGCCCGGCGCCTACTCGATGGCACACCGACAACGCGTGCTGGCAGGCACCCACACTGCCGGTACGAGCTGGTCACCGCAGAACCCACGCTCTGCGCGTTCTCACCCAGCCTGGCCACCTCCAGGCCTGGTCGACAGGCTCGGTTAGGGCGACGTGCCCGGTCCGGGGAGCGACGACGGCTTCAATCGCCCGGTGTTCGGCAATCGCGAGACACACCTCAGTCTCCGACCCACCTCCACGCATGTAGAGAGTACGGAAACAGCGGGCCCAGGCCGTTCAGTCGCCGCGACCCACCTCCACGCATGTGGAAAGCACCCCGGACCGACCGGAGGCGTGGCCGTGGGCCGCTTTCGCCGCGTTCACCGCCATCGTCCTCACGATCACCTACCTGTACGCGCAGCCGACACCAGCCTTCCCCCACTGGCACCGTCATCGCACCCGCAGGCGGTGCCCCGGCCAGCACTCTCTCGCTCGCCCCTGTGATGACCGGCGAGTAGGGATCGATGCCCCGTAACGTTTCCCGCCGCCAGCGGGACATCACCGAGGCACCCCTCCAGGAGGTCCCGTGTCCGGCCCATTCCACTACGAGCCGAGCCCCGCCGAAGCGCCGCCGCAGCCGACCCCGCAGCAGCGGCGAACCGTCCGGTGGATCGTGCTGAGCCTCGGTGGCCTGTTCGTCGTACTGCTGGCCGCGGTTGTAGCGACCAACCGCCCGCCCGCCAACCAGGCGCCAGCCGTGCCAGCAACCAGCGTGCCAGCCGCCGTCCCGGCCCCGCTCCAGGTGGAGACCACGCGGGAGGCCCGGCCAGTGAGCCGGCACGTCGTCTACGAGGTCACCGGCACCGCGACCGGCGCCAGCACCATCACCTACAACTCCGACGGCGAGACCAGCATCCAGCAGGAGACCGGCGCCACGGTCCCGTGGAAGCACGAGCTCGACGTTCCCTCTACGCAGAGGCTGACGATCCTCCAGGTCAGCGCGCAGAACGCCGGCGGCGGCACGATCACCTGCACTATCAGCGTCGGCGGCCGCGTCGTCAAGACCGGTACGAGCACTGGCCAGTACGCCATCGCCAGCTGCAACGCCCCCGTGAGCGGGCCATGACCGAGCCACCCCCGGAACTGCTGCTGGTCGGAGGCCGTCGAGACGGTGACCGCCACCCAGTGCCCTACCTGCGAGCATTCGGGCACCCGTACGAGGTGATCGTGACTGACGACGGTCGGTTCTGCCCGCTCTGGCCCGCCACTCCGAGTCTGGCCTCGGACAAGCCGACCGACCTCTACGTGCGAGACGAGAGCGCGGAGGGCTTCGTCTACCGCTGGCGCGAACAGTACTGATCCACTACGTGAGGTGGCCCGGTCTGGGGAGCGCAGGACGCTTTCAGCGGCCGGTCCTTGGGTGACGTGCATCGAGGACCGGCTGCGCTATTTGGGCAGCGTGACGACCACATGGCAGGGTGGCCTGCCGCTCAGCTCACGGAATGTCCCGCCAGCCATTCCACGGTCGAGGGCCTCGCCCACCGCGCAGGCACGCGAGCCGGTGGGCAGCCTGGTCTGCATAGCGCTCCGGACAGGTTGCAGCCACCTGCGCAGCCATCGTCGTCATCCGGAGTTCGCGGATGTCCCGCAGTACAGTGAATCCCGACCACGTGGTGACGTCGTAGCCGTAAGCATCGCAGTAGGAGGCCCATTCAGCCGCATCCAACCGACCGGTGGTGACGTGGCTGACTGCGGTTGACACCAGATCCCACTCTGGTGGCCCAACCGCGCAACGTTCCAGGTCTAGCAGCACCACGCCGCTGGGAGTAGACACCACGTTGCCTCGCCACGCGTCGCCGTGCACCACGCAGCATGGCAAGCCGGGCGGCAGTTCGGCGTAGGCCGTCTCCAGGTCAGCAAGCCGGCCGAGCAGCCAGCCCTGATCCTGCGAACTCAGAGTCGATGCTGCCTCGATCCGCTGCGCGAGGCGCACAAACGGCGCCAGCACGGGTAGCTCGAAATCGGTCGGCAAGGCGAGCTTGTGGAGTTGCCGCAGGGCGCGAGCAACATCGGCAGTCGAACCATGCCGGTGCGGCGGCAGTTCGTGCCAGAAGGTCACCGGCCGCCCGTCCACGAGGACCGGCTGCGCGACCTCACGCAGCACACGCACCGCGGAGACTCCGAAGTCCTCCAGCCAACGGGCGACGTGAACTTCCTTCTCCGCGGCTGCGGCTTGTCCGAAGCGAGCAATCCGAGCCACTACACCGTGCGGGAGTTGGTAGATCGCGTTCTCGGCGAGCCGAATCGCCTTCGCACTGGACGAGTCGAGCCCTGCGGCAGCACTCGCGGCCTGGAGCACTGCCAGTGCATCGTCGCGATGGCTCACGTGATGACCACCGCAGACCCGATCCTCTGACACAGTTCCGCCACGTCGGTTTCCTTCCTGTGTCGATCGCCGAACTGGCGCAGATCGCGAAGATCATCCGCGGCGCGGCGTGACCGGAGAGCCCCAGCCGCGTCGAGCGCGTCCCAGCCGATAGCGACTGCCTCGTGGGGATCGCCGGTCGCCATCACTAGTGACGCCAGCTTGATCTGGCTGATCGTGCGGGCACGAACGAACTCGGCGCCATGACCGTCCACAGCGGTCGCAAGGCGATGACGTGCCTCCGAGACGAAGTGGCCGTCCATCGCCGAATCCCATAGGGCATGCCCAGTATCGCCGAGGTGCTGCCACTGGTCGTAGTAGCGGACATACACCGATTCGTTCTCCGGACGGCTCTGGCTGAACTCGTCGTCAGCGACTCCCACCGCCGTGGCTGTCTCCTGAATCCGATGCAGCTTGGCAAGGGCCCGTGCTCGTCCTGTATGGAGCATGGCACGTTCAGTTGAGGTAAGCCGGTCCGAGCGCACCATCGCCAACTCGATGAAGGTCAGGCCGGCGTCCGGGTCTCCGCACCAGATCTCCTGCCGAGCCATGCTGGACAGGATCTTCGCGCGTAGGTGCCAGTCCTGGCCTTCCTCAGCACATTGCAAGGCGAACCGGAAGATCTTTCGAGCATCGTCGTGTGAGTAGGCGTCGAACAGCATGAAACCAGCGACGTGCGCGAGATAGCCCACGGCCGAGAACATTTCAGCGCGTACCTGCTCGGAGCATGCGGCGTTGAGCAGTTCGACGCAGTAGCGCAGCTGCGCCCTCACCGCCTCCCGGATCAGGCCACCACCGTATCGCGCGTCCATGCTGGAGAACACCTGGGCTGCGGCCCGAACCTCATCGACGTGAGTCAAGCCGACTACCGACGGAACAGGGGTTGGCTGGGTTGGTGCGACCAGTTCAGCGAGCCCCCTCTGGCGGCCGACTGCCGCGGCGGTCACCCCGAGAGCTGCTTTGATGAATTGCTGGCGGTCCACGTCCGCCACCGTAGAGCGCGCACGGCGAGGTCGTCGAAGCCCAAGTTCGGCGTCGGTCTTGGCACCGAGGACCGCCCGCAGCCCGCTACGCACGTCAGGATCCTGCGGCCAACTGATCTTTCTGCGCTCCAACTTGCCGATGTAGTTGGCGCTGATCTCGATCACGCGAGGCGGCTTCGTGTTGTCATACACCCAGGCGTTGACCAGCTCTGCAAGCTCCTGACGCGAGAGGGGCTGTCCGGTCGAGCGAGGGGACTCGACCCGCTCGCGCGCTTGCTTGAGATGGTCATTCGGCTCGACCATGGCGGGACCTTTCAGTGGGGCTGCCTGGCAGTGTGCACCATTCAGGCCCGCCGGTGTACCGCCGCCTGACCTCCCCGCAATCATCCCCGTATCCTCCCCTTGACAGCCCGGTTATAGATCATGTTCCGCGCTGCGCCGCTACAGCAGTCTCGTCGGCATGACCAGGGAACGGCGACTATTCACCACATGGTTCACATCCATGTGGGACGACTGCGAACATGCCGTCACCGACGAGGAGTTCGCGGTCCATCGACCGGAGCCCAGCGCGGTGTGTGGTGATGTCCTGTGGCTCGCGCCGTTGACGTACCCATCGCGGTCGCGTTGTGAGTACTGTGTTGCATTCTTGCTCGCTCACGTCCGCACTCAGCTGCCTGCGCCACGGGAAACGGGACATCACCGTCGCTTGGGATGGCTCGGACGATCGAAGGTCAGCACGGCGCGGCCTAAAGCCAGCGCGGTATCCCACCGCTGGACCGAAAAAGACCTGATCAGGTGGTTTAGACCAGGCGTGGCACTGGTTTGGGTAGCTCGCAGAATGCACGTTCTGCTATGCACGCTGCTCTCAATAGGTGGCGCATTCCCCTCAGGTGCCCCGGTGGCGGCGTGGCCGCACCATGGCCGCCACCGGGCCGCAATGCCCGCGCCCGGCCCGGACGGCAGCCGCGGCGCGCTGATCTCCAGCCACCCCATCCCCGCACCCGCAGGTCTTCCCACGCTGTCGGACGCCGTGTCCGCCCCGACGCCCGACTCGACCGCCCTGACCGGTGTCCCCTCAGTGCGCACTGGACCGGTCAGGGCGGTCTCCCACTCCTGGCCGCAGTCGACCCGGCTGCCCCTCCCGACGGCCAGGACACCCTGGATGGACACCTCGCCATCCAGGTCGCAACCGCTGGCTGGTCCTACCCCCGTGCGGAACCGGCCAGTGCGAGTCGTGGTTGGAACGGAACTCCCCGTTACCGCTCCGACCACGCCCACTCGGTAGGCGCGATGTACACCACCCCGCCTGCCAGCCCCGGGCACCTCGACTGGGCCCCCGAAGCCATCGACCCCACCACGCCCCGGCTCGCAGGGATCCACGATTTCCTCCTCGACGGAGCACGGAACACCAGCCACGACCGCGCCGCTGCCGCCGACGTGCTCACGGTTCTGCCCGAGGCCCGGCGGCTCGCCCGCGACCTGGCGACATTCCAACGACGTGCGATCGCCTACCTCACGCGCCGCGGCGTCGACCAGTTCCTCGACCTCGGGGCCGGGGTGCTCACCGCCGCACCACCCCATGTGGTCGCACGCCGCGTGACCCCCGGCGCGCGGGTGGTCTACGTCGACAATGACCCCGTCGTCCACGCGCACAACGAGCTCGTCCTGCGCGACACCGACAACGTCGCGCCCGTGTACGCCGATCTCACCGAGCCAGGGACGGTCCTCGCGCACCCGAGGGTCCGTGACCTCATCGACCCCACCCGGCCAGTCGGCGTGTTGCTCGGCGCCGCCGACCTTGTGCCCGACAACATCGACCTCGGCACGGTGATTGGCGCATATCGCGCTGCGATGCCCGCGGGCAGCGCTATGGTGCTGTCCCACCTCACCGACGACCACCGGCGCGACCAGGTCGAGCAGGCTGGCGCGGTCTACGCGCGCACAGGCCGAGGCATCTACCCGCGCGGCCGGGCGGAGATCGCCCGTCTCCTTGCCGGGTGGGGCACCGACTTGGTCAGCCCCGGGCTGGTGCCACCCAGCCGCTGGCGGCCCGAATTCCAGGAGCCCGGGATGATCGCATGCCTTGCCTACGTCGGTGTCGCGTGGCATTGGCCCCTATTAGTCGTCGCTGAGGAGCGTAGTGTCCAGTCTCCCTGAGGGCGAAGTAAACGACGTCCCGGAGAGTATCTCCGGTCGCGTACCTGATGCGGACGCCGCCGCTTTGGCTGACCGCATCCTCGCAGGTGTCATGCCCGGAAAAGATCTAGGGTGCAGTCCTTGTTGTAGAACAAAGCGACGCGATAACCCGCGCAGAATACGCATCACCGACTGGCTCATGTGACACGGACGGACAACACCATGGCGGACAAGAACTGTAAGCAGTGTGACGGAACCGGGAACGTCTTCGCTCCCGACTCCTCAGGAACGATCAGCTGGCGCCCCTGCGGGTGCTGACCCCAACACTCAACGCCCACACAGCAACGGCAATCCCCGCACGAGGACCGAACACGCCATGACCGGCATCGGCTACGACACCTCACTCGACCCGACACTCCTGCGCATCGCTGCCCTGCACATCGACCTTGACTTCAGCGACCCCCTGCGGGACGCCACCAATCTCACCTGTGTCCTCCGCGCACTGGGCCCCGTGCTTCATCGGGTACCCGAACTGCTCGCCATCACCGGCCTCCGCCACATCGATCGCGACGGCGGCCACCCGATGTACCACCTCGCGCGCCTGCTGACCTACGAGTCCTGTGGCGACACGATCAGCCCGTTCCTCACCGAACCCGGCGACGAAACCCAGACCCAGACCGTGCTGTACACCATGAGCACGACGGTCGAATCCGTCGCCTGGTGGGACCCATCCAGTCACCGACCAGACCCGCGCGCGGGCTACCTGCACGCCGACGTCCACGGCGTGCACACCGTGATCACCGCACAGCGCTGGACCTCAGGGCAGCCCGACGCCCACCAGATGGAGACACTGCGCGCCCACAGCACGCACCCCGCCATCGTGCTGGCCACCAGGCCCAGCACGGCCCCGCGAGGGGCACGCCACGCGCGTCCAGCGTGGGACGACGACAGGCTGGCCGAGCTCAGGAACAAACACCAGTGGCGCGAGCTGCTGTCCCGGGATGACCGGGCCATCGCCTAGACCGCGGCACTGTTGCTGTCCGGTCCGTGCCCCATGAACACAGCCGATGCGGGTATCCACATGCGCGGGACCAACGTCTCGTCGTTGGCGACGGTCTGCCTCGGCGTGCCCTGCACTCGCCCGACCGAGCACCCCCAACGCTGATGACCAAGTGGACGATGAGCCGCAAACTGGTCGCACTGTGCGCGGGCATCACGGTGACCGCGGCCTCGGCGAGCGGGTGCAGCCAGGTCGCGCCCGGGGCCGCAGAGGCGGCCACACCGGGCAGGACCGCCCCTCCCGCGGGACAGGACAAGGCCCGTGAGCTGACCAGCATCGACCCGTGCGGGCTGCTCACCGCGCAGGAGAGCGCGCAGTTCGGCAGTTCGACCCACGAACGCCAGGACTACGGTGGCGCCCACATCTGCCAGTGGTCCTTCCCCAGCAGTCACGCCCTGGACCTCGGCCTGGACGACCAGCGCGGGGTCAAGCAGCTCCTGGTCGGTAAGGGCCGTCCCAGCATGATCACTGTCGGCCGCCACCAAGCCAAGAGGATCGAGGCCAACCTCGGTGAGCGCAACTGCGTGGTCTCCCTGGTGATCACCGACTCGTCGCGGGTGGACGTGGTGGTCAGCGGGGATGCGGACACTGCCACGATATGCGACCTGGCCCTGCGGACAGCCAAGATCGTGGAACCGAAAGTGCCGTGACCCCACCCTGCTAAAAGAGGAGTGAACCGTGCTAAAAGAGGAGTGAACCGTTGGGACCGGACTACGCAGGTGGCATGGCGTCCGAGTCAGTGCATCACATCACCGACACCTGCCGAGTCAGGACAGAGTGGGACAGCACCGACCTGAAGCTGGAGTTTGCCGAGGGCGAGGTGTACGTGGCGCTCGTGATCCAGGGCGCCGATGCCGCCGGGCGCATCGTCAATGCGCTTCAGCAAGCGATCCAGGACGCCGCCGAGGAACTTCTCCTCGACCCATCCCACGACCGGCCGCCACGGCTGCGCGCCATCGACGGCGGCACCTGACAAACCCACACCACCCCACCAACGTCCCACCCTTGTCCCATATCCGACAGCCGCCGAGAGGATCCTCGCCGTGGCGAGCTTCACCCTCAGGATCATTGGTACGCGGCCACTTCCAGGTCCACGGCCCTATGGCGGTCGCGATCACCCACGACCTGATCAACGCCCTCGGCGACACCCTCAGCAGCTGGATCGACCTCGCCGACGAACTGGGCCGCACCCTGCTCACGCTGGTCCCCAAGCCCGCCTCGGGCACGCCCACTGACAGCCCCGAGGAGACCCGGTGACCGGCCTCCCACCACCCTGCCCCAGTGACAACCTCCACCGCGCCCGCTCCACTATGGACATCGCCACCGAGTTGGGCATCTCGGCCGGGACCGTCACCCGCAACCTTGAGCGGTACGGCATCCCCGTCCGCCCGGCCGGCGTCCACAGCCGTACCGAAATGGTCGCCACGGCCGACAAGAGCCTCTCGGCGGACATTCGTCGGGCTGTCGAAGGCACCCTGCATGGCTGGCAGCGCCTGCAACGGTTCCAGACCGCAATGGCGTTCCCCACCATCGAAGCCGCCGCAGATCATCTCGGCGCACACCAGGCCGCCCTGGTACGCCAGTTCCAACGACTCGAACAAGACATCGGAACACAACTCTTCCGACGGACCACACCAACCCAGCCCATGCGCCCCACCCGGCGGGGCAACGCCCTACTGCGAGCGCTCGACCAACCCCATGTCCGCCACCGTCCCAACCAACCCCGCAAGCCAGCACACCACCCGGGATAACGAAGCGTTGCGTGAGCCGCGCGGCGGATCTCGATGGCGCGACACCCAGTGAGACGTTCGAAGACTGCCCGGTCGCCGACCTCAAAGTCTCCATCGAACAATGGGCGGTTCAGGCCGCTGGACGCCGTGGCGTCCGCGGCCAGAGCACCATCGTGCACATTGATCGCCGAGTCTGCAGGCCCCTATGCGGGTCGTCTGGCTGGCGAGCATCGGTCGTGTAGCGAGCGGGGGTTTCACCAACTACCTGGTGGACTGGTCAAAGGTTAGGCCGACAGCCGCTCGAAATGGAAACTGAATCATGACACCAGTCGTGTCGACGCCAGTTACCAGCCCCTGCTGCCAGATGCATTTCCAGTCCATGACAAATTCGAGTGTCGTGTATGGCGGAATTGACAGTTCGACCTCTTCTTCGAATTTCTCTTCAATCTCCTCGCTGCCGCCAAAATGGCGGCGCAAAGTGGCCTCGGCACTGGATTTTAATTCCACCAGGGCGGTGAATTTGACGCCGTGGCTAGAAGTGGTCGTATGGTCATTGTCGAATTCGATGTGCCGAGTCCACCGTCTGGTGGCCTTGAATCTGCGGACAGCGCTGGCCGGGCCAGAGTTTCCGATGCGGCGTACCTCCTGGCCGATCGCCTCCTCTACGAGACTGGTCTCCGTCACCCGCATCGTGGCGACGACGGATGGTCGTGTGTCTGGCGACACTACCGTCTCAAACACCGGCCAGGTACCACCGCACTTCGGGCAGCTGGCGGTAGTCCGCTTGTCCATCAATGGCAGCAAAGTCCAAGGACTGACCCGTGTGCCGTCAGGAAGGTAGTACCGTGCCAAGTTCAACCACTGCTCGCACCTCGGGCACGTGCCGGTCCTCTGGTGGCGGCGCTGCTCCGACGATCGGCCGAACACCTGCACCCCCTCGTCATCCGAGGCTTCAATGACACAGTGAGCCGTCTCCACAAGGCGGCCCATCGCCTGAGAACGGCATCAGTCACCGTAGCAGGACAGACGCCCGTCATGGGCGTTTCGTCGTTGCCGGCCACCGTTCCTGGACGACCCAACACCTCCGCGCGCACCGATCGAACAGCCGCTCGCAGGAGCAATCGGCGAGTCAGCTCACTACGCACCGGCTGATAAGTTCCGACTGGGGAAATGCCACGAATTCGAGACTGAACTTGATGACACCGCAATGAGACAACCGAGAAGGCCCAGGCCAACGAAGATCGACATGTCATCGTTGGCGAGATGCTACACGACTTGAAGGATCTCGCGGCTGATGTCGTAATCTCACGGGCCGTGTCGTACCAATGTCGTATACGACATCACCGTGAGACTAGCGCGTGGGTGCTGCTGCTCAGCGCCTCGTCTCGTACCGGGTCAGGACCACGCCGCCGGGAAACGTCCGCGTCTCCACCAGGTTCAGGTTCACCCAGCTGTCCAGAGCGGTGAAGAACGGCGTGCCGCCGCCGACCAGGACTGGATATGTGGCCAGCACGTACTCGTCGATCAGCCCAGCCCGCATCGCCGCCCCAGCGAGCGTCGCACCCCCGATCTCCATCGGGCCGCCGTCCCCGGCCTTCAGCCGAGTGATCTCGGCGACCGCGTCCCCGGTGACCAGGCGGGTGTTCCAGCCGACCTTGTCGAGCGTCGAGGAGAACACCACCTTCGGCGTGTCCCGCCAGTTGCGTGCGAACTCGATCTCCGCCGGGGTTGCATTGGGCTGCTCGTCGCCGGTCGGCCAGTAGGAGCTCATCGTCTCCCACAGCTTGCGCCCGTACAGCGACATGCTGTTGCCCAGCTCCTGGTCGAGCCACCACTGGAACAGTTCGTCGCTCGGCGGTCCGCTCCAGCCGATGGCGTCGCCGGCCGCGGCGATGTAGCCGTCCAGGGTCTGTTCCGTATCGGGTTTGATGGAGACATCGAAACCTGGAAGGAACCATCACGATGCCCGCGCCGAAGAAGTACCCCGACGAGTTGCGTGAACGCGCGACCCGGATGGCCGTGGACGCCCGCCGGGACCCCGCCACCGCGCCAGGCGCGATCAAACGGATCGCCGACCAACTGGGCATCCACCCCGAATCGCTACGGACCTGGGTCAAACAAGCCGAGATCGACAGTGGGGACCGGTCGGGCACCACCACCAGCGACGCCGAGCGCATCGCCCAGCTGGAACGCGAGAACCAGGAGCTGCGTCGAGCCAATGCGATCCTCAAGTCCGCGTCGGCTTTCTTCGCGGCGGAGCTAGACCGCCCCTCCCGCTGATCGTCGACTACATCGACACCCACAAGCACCAGTTCGGAGTCGAGCCGATCTGCACCGTGCTCACCCAGGCCGGCATGAAGATCGCTCCGAGCACCTACTATGCCGCCCGGTCCCGCCCGCCGTCAGCCCGCGCGGTCCGCGATATCGCCATCACCGCGAAGATCACCCAGATCCACCAGGACAACTACGGCGTCTACGGGGTCCGCAAGGTCCACGCCGAACTGGTCCGCCAGGGCGGGGTCCACGGCCGAACAGTCGCCCGCTGCACCGTCGCTCGACTGATGAGAACGGGTGGCCTGCAAGGGGTTTCCCGACTGAGGACACCACGCACCACCCGACCGGGCAAAGGGAACGACTCGCGCCCGGACTTGGTCAAACGGACCTTCACCGCCCCGGCGCCCAACCGGCTGTGGGTCGCCGACATCACCTACATCCGCACGTTCACCGGCTGGGTGTATGCCGCGTTCGTGCTGGACGTGTTCTCCCGCCGTGTGGTCGGCTGGCAGGTCTCCACCAGCCTGCGCACCGGCCTGGCGCTCGACGCGCTGGAGATGGGCCTGTGGACCCGTCGACGGGACCGACAGGACACCCGCGCCCTGGTCCACCACTCCGACCGCGGCGCGCAATACGGGGCGGTGCGCTACACCCAACGGCTGGCCGCCGCCGGCGCGGTGGCCTCGGTCGGATCCGTGGGCGACAGCTACGACAACGCCCTGGCCGAGGCGTTCAACTCGATCTTCAAGGCCGAGTTGATCCGCAACATGGGCCCCTGGCGCGGCATCGACGATGTCGAGATCGCCGTCGCGGAGTACATCGACTGGTACAACCACCGCCGGCTCCACGGCGAACTCGGCCTGATTCCACCGGTGGAACACGAAGCCAACCATCACCGCGTAAGCACACCCGCGTCGACACCGAGCGGATGATCAGACCCTCCATCAAACCCGGTACTTGACAGTCAGGTTCATGCCGTAGATCAGTTTCCGCATGGCCCAGCCTTCTGTTCGTGGGTGTCCGGCGTATGGACCAGCGCGGCGCGGGAAACTCATCGGTGCGCGATCTGGGCTCGCCGGTAATCCTCGTACTCGGGGCTCAGCGTGGTGTACTCGGCCGACTCGGGCAAGCCGCCTAACCTCGCCCTCGCGAGGAAATGCCACGGATTTCAGACTGATCATGGGTGACAAGGCCGTGAGACAGCCAAGAACGCCCAGGTCACGCAAGATCGACATGTCACGCGCGGTGAGACCCTACACCGTCGTGTCGCGCCGTGGTGGAACCGGTCACGCAGCGCGGCGAGCCGTTGCACGGATCGCTTGGCCCCGATCGCCGCGCGCAGCGCGTCGGCCTCTGCCGGGGTGAACCCCGCGCAGTCCATGGAGATCTGCATCAGCCGCTCCTGAAACAGCGGAACGCCCAGGGTGCGGTCCAGGGCTCCGGCCAGCAGCGGGTGCTCATGCCGCCAGGGCGCTCCGGCGCGGCGCGCGAGGTAGGGATGGACCGAGCCGCCCTGGATCGGGCCGGGCCGGATCAACGCGACCTCCACCGCCAGATCCCAGAACATCCGTGGACGCAGGCGGGGCAGGGTCTGCATCTGGGCCCGGGACTCCACCTGGAATACGCCGATGGTGTCAGCCGCGCACAGCAGGTCATAGACCGGTGGGTCGGCCAGGTCCAGGTGCGCCAGATCGATGGTCACGCCCTCGTGTTCGGCGACGAGGTCCAGGCTGTGGTGGACCGCCTCCAGCATCCCCAGCCCGAGCAGGTCGATCTTGACCAGTTCCCTATTGAATCTGTGTGTTGACGCAGTTCGAGAGGGACGGTGGATGACGGACTGGCGGGTGTTCTGGGTGCCGCAGGATGCGGTGAGGACCGGGGTACGGCGGCAGGTGTTGGAGGGCTGGGAGGACCTACCGATCCGGGAGGAGGAGGTGGGAGTACGGGCCGGGGATCCGATCTTCCTGTCGCCGGACTACCGCGTGGATTCGTTACTGAGCTTGTACGGGCAGTCGAGGAGGTTCCGTGCGTACTCAACGGAGACTCGGCGGAATTACGCGACCGACATCCGTCTGCTACTGACCTTCCTGTCCGGTCGTGGCCGAAGCTGGACCGAGGCGACGCAGCGGGATCTGGAGGACTACGAGCACTGGCGCAGGTCCGCAGAGCGGAATCCGGACCGCGTCGGAGGCTCGAAGTGGGACCGGGAACTGGCCGCGTTCGCCAGCCTCTACGGGTGGGCGGTCAAGCATGGTGATGTTCAGCGCAGCCCGCTGGCGATGACGCAGAGGGTTGGCCGCGACGGAGCGGTGCTGACGGTGCCGGCGGCCAGAGCGAAGGACGCGCGATCTGGCAATGTGTACTGGCTGACACCGCGGACCTGGCGGCGGTGGGTCGATGTCGGGCTGCGTGGCCACACCCATGACGGGATCCCGGAACCAGGTTGGGTGGGACGGCTGGAGGATCGCAACGTGGCGTTCGTGCGCCTGCTGACCTCCTCGGGGCTGCGGAGGGCGGAAGGCGGGTCGCTGCTGACGTTCGAGGTACCGGTGCGGCGGGTGGACGGCGGCCGCTATTACAGGGGCAAGATCGCCGCCGAGGTGACGCGGTCAAAGAAGTCGCGCACGTTCTACGTCGCCGCCGAAGCGGTCGGGGAGATCGAGGCGTATGTGGACTCCTCACGGGCGTTCGCGGTGCGCCAAGCGCAGAAGAAGAGCCGCTACGACAGGCTTCCCGGCAGGCGCGTGGTCACTGAGGTCACCCGGGGGTTGAAGGCGGTGGTGCGCTGGCGTGACCAGGACGGTGGTGTCGGCGGCTGTGCGCTGGACAAGCTGACGGTGTGGGAGCGGATGGGGCTGTTCACCGAGGGACCGCACGGGCTGGAGCCGCTGTGGTTGTGGCTCAACGAACAGGGTCTGCCGTTTCATGTGCACTCCTGGGAGGGAGTGTTTACCGCGGCCAACCAGCGTTGCGAGCGGGTGCTGACCCCGCCGAAGCGGCTGGGCTGGGATCCGCACCAGGTGTTCGCGCCCTACGCGACTCCGCACTCTGCGCGGCATAGCTTCGCGCTCTACATGCTGGTGGTGCTGAACACGCTCATGGACCAGAAGTACGGGCTGACCGCAGAGGAGCGGCGAGATTACCGGCAGCTGTATGGGGATCCGTGGTTCATGGTGCAAAACCTGCTGGGTCACGCCTCTCGAGAGACCACGGTCGAGCGGTACTTGGCCCCGGTGGCCGACTTACAATTGCGGCCGATGCTGGCCGGGGCCGCCGAGCCGATCGCGGCCCCGATGCCCGACCTGGACGCGGTGTTCGCCCGCATCGCGCGAGAGACGGTGGGCATCCAGGACCTCGACGACCGCCTGCAGCCGGGGTCTGGCGGCGCCGAGTGAGCCCCCGCGGGCGCCGCGCGACCCTGCCACAGGCCGATCATCACCGCCCCGAGTACATGGCCCCACACGGGCTGATCGTGCATCACCACAACCAGGTCGGCCGGGTCAAGGACTACGACTTCTCCACTCTGCCGGTGGCTGCGCCCATGCAACGGTCACTAGCCACGTTGTTCGCGGCCCGCTGCACACCCCACGGTTGGGCTGCCCACGTCACATCCAGGAACTATTGGATCCACGTGACACAGTTCGCCAAGTTCCTGGCCGAGCAGGAGTGTCCTCCTCACGACTTGGACGGACTCACCGTCAGCATGGTTAGGCGGTGGCGCCTGAGCGTTCTCACGACTGGCGGGCAGCCCTCATGGAGAATGATCACTCGCCTGCTGCTGCGTGACGCGCGGTTGCAGACCGGCCCGGTGGTCGATGAACTGGCGCGACGCGTCGCGAGACCGAAGAGCACGGTCCAGTCCTACAGCAATGCGGAGTTCGACCAGATCAAGCTGGCTGCCCAACGGAGGTTCCGGACCGCGTTGCGACGGATCGAGGACAACGCCCGGCACCTGCAACGGTGGCGGGAAGGGGCCTTCGCCAAGGACGGCCGGGACTGGGTGATCGGCGAGGCCCTGGACATCCTCGCCCGTGGCGAAGACCTTCCCCAATACGTCGACAAGAACGGCCGGGAGACCCTCGTCGTCAAGTACCGCAAGGCGCTCGGTGGCGCGGGCGCTGAGGCGACCTGGCAACGGCTGTTTCTGTCGCGGATGGAGGCGGTGGCGCTGGGGGTGCTGCTGCTGGCGGAGTACGGGTGGAACCTGTCGGTGATCGACCGAGCCGAAACGCCCCAGGCATCCCCGGACCCGGGTGAAGACGGCCACCCGACCTACCGCATCCCGCTGAACAAGCCCCGGCGCGGTGTCGGCCACCACCATGAGACTCGCAACGTCACCGACGACGGAGCCGCCTCGCAAGGACGCTTGATCACCCAGGCCCTTCAGGCCACGCGCTTCGCCCGCGCCATCGTTGAGGACCTCGCCCCCGGCACCAACCGTTTGGTTGTCTGGCACGCCATTCGGGTCAGTCGGGAGAGCATGGACTGGGACCGTCACCCACCTGTCGGCGGGTTTCACTTCGGCATCGACACGGCTGCCGCGAGGACGTGGGCCCGGGCAGAAGGGCTCGGCGGATCACCGTTTCGGCGGGGGCGACGCACGGTGATCGCGGTCGATCGGCGTGAGCCCGGCCAGCACTCCCAGGACACCCACGACCGCCAGTACGTTCTGATCGACAAGCGCGTCCAGGCCGACGCCGTCGAGGTCATTGCGGCCGGCGCTCAGGACGCGGCCAACCGTGCACGCGAGGCGATCCTGGTCGCCGAACTGCGCGACACGCCCAATCCACGGGACACGGAAACTGCGACCGCGGACTGCGCCGACTACGACAACAGTCCCTTCCCGGCCCCCGACGGCGGCTGCGGCGCCTCGTTCCTGATGTGTCTGGCCTGCGCGAACGCCCGCGTTCATCCCGGTCACCACCCGCGTCTGGCCCATCTGCACCTCGCGTTGGCCAACCTGCGCTCCGCGCTGCCGTCCGCGGTGTGGGAGGCGGACTGGGGTGAGGCCCACACCCGGCTCGCCGACCTCAAGAACAAGCTCGGCGACGGTGTCTGGGCTCAGGCCCTGTCCCGGGTCACCGATGCCGACCGCGACCTCATCAACCACTTGCTGACCGGAGTTCTCGACACGTGAGCACTGCCCCCGAACTCGATCCCTACCTCCTTCCCCTGCCTACGCCGCACAGTCCCGTCGTCCTGCCGCACCTGACCACCGCCCTGCACGCACACTTCAACGCCCGCTACGCAGACCCCATCTGGCCTCTCAGCCCGCTGACCGAGAACCCCAGCGCCGCCAAGAAGGCGATTCACTGGCGGAACTGCCCCGCTGTTTTCCAGGACGAGATCCGGCTGGTCGCCTGGACCCTGATCAACGGCCAACTGCGACCCACCTTTTTGGAGGAACGCGGCACCACGCTGCGAGCACGCATCAGCCTCACCGAAGTCCACAACACCGTGGCGCAGTGGATGCGCCTGGCGGCATGGCTGGATGGCCGGGGCGTCCATAGTCTCGCCGGATGTGACACGGGCGTGCTGCACGACTACGGGCAGCACCTTCTCCGTGACGGCCACAGTCGGCATTACGTCCTGAGGATCTTGATTGCGCTGACGCGGTTATGGGCGTTTGACCAGCTCAGCGGCCACCCGTCCGGAATTGGACGACCACCATGGGACGATGTCGGCGCCGACGATTACCTGCCGGCCGCGGCCTCCGTCGGCGGGGAGAACGAGACCGCCCCACTGGCCGAGCAGACACTGGGCCCCTTGCTCGTGTGGGCGATGCGGATGGTCGACGATCTGTCCGAGGACATCCTCGCCGCCTGGGCCGAGCGGCAGCGACTGGTCGAGGCGGCCCGCACCAACACCGCTACCGCAGCGGGGCGCGCCGCCCTGCACGCCCTCCTCGACCCGCTGATCACCGCCGAAGCGCCCCTGCCCGCGACCATGCACCGCGGCACGATGGGGCTCGCCCGCGTCTACATCGGTGGCGTCACGGGCGCTTCCCGTGAGCAGATCGACAAGTTCGCCCGGCGCGAGGGATTGGTGGCCGCGGCGGCTCAGCGTCCCGGGCCGTGTCCGTTGGACGTCGCGGTGACCGGCCGGATCGGTGGACGGCTGTGGCGGGAGGCGCTCGACTTCACCGAGGCCATCACCCTCATGCGGCATCTGGGGACAGCCGCATTCGTCGTCTGTGCTTACCTGACAGGTATGAGGCCCGGTGAGAAACGGGCGAAGTTGCATCTGATGAAGCATTCGGCACGCTCGAATACTGGCGAAGCCGCAGCTCAGGGCGCTGTGTGGAGACAGCTTGCCGCTTGATCGACGGATCTGCCAGGGCCTCTTGCGCTCGAGCCTCCTCGACTCAACAATGTTGCATCTGATGTAACGGAGGTTGGAGTGGGTCGAGCGGCTGATCTGCCGGGTGCTGCGCATCTGGTGCTGGCGGGCAACGTCGTGCACCTTGACCCGGCGCCGGTGGTGTTCAAGGGGATGCTGGAGGGCTGGAGCCGGCAGCAGCGGACGCGGTTTCTGAAGTGGGAAGGGACGATCAAGCCTCGGTTGTCACTGGTCCGCCGGTTCGCCGAGTTCACCAACCAGTACCCGTGGGAGTGGGAGCCCGCCGAGGTCGAGGCGTTCTTCGACCATCTTCGGTCGAAGAATCCGAACCTCACGGTCTCGACGGGGCGGCAGTACCAAAACGGTCTGCGGATGTTCATGGACTTCATCACCGACGCTCGTTACGGATGGCTCGCCACCTGCCTTGAGCAGTTCGGCAGGGTTCCGGCGCAAATCCTGCACGAGTGGAACTCAGTCAGCCACGTGGCCGAATTCGAGGGACAGCCCGGTCGTCGTCCGCTGACCTACGAGGAGGTCCAATCGCTGTTTGACGCGGCGGACGCCCGGGTGGACGACAAACGTGCCCGTGGCCGCAAGGGCGCGTTGACCGCGATGCGGGATTCCGCGCTGCTTAAGGCTTTCTACGCCTTCGGCCTACGTCGCCAGGAGATGGTCGGCCTGGACCTGGCGGATCTGCGACACAACCCCAAGACCCCGGACTTCGGTCAGTACGGCGCGCTGTTCGTCAGGTTCGGCAAGTCGTCCAACGGCAGCCCGCCCAAGCGCCGCACCGTGTTCACCGTCCCGGAGATGGACTGGATCGTCGACGTTCTCGACCACTACGTCACAGAGGTCCGTCCACGGTTCGACGTCGGTCAGCACCCGGCGTTCTGGGTGACCGAACGGCGCGGCCGGTTGTCCAAGCGCGGCGCCAACGAGGCGTTCGAGACCGCCCGCCAGGCCGCCGGGCTGCCCGAGGAGCTCGACCTGCACAGCCTCCGCCACTCCATGATCACGCACCTCGTGGAGTTCGATTACCCCGAGAGATTCGTTCAAGATCAGGCAGGCCACAAGGTAGCCGCCACGACAGCGATCTACACGGGTGTGTCGGATGAGTACCGCAACCGGCTGCTGAAGAGCAAGCTCACCGCCCGCCATGCCGAACTCTGGGAGAAGCCGTGATCAAGAAGATGGGGATCCGCTGGAACCTGCGCAAGCTCATGGCTGCCCGCGACATGTTCCAGACCACCGATCTGGGGCCTCCGCTTGCCGAGCGAGGCATCCACTTGTCCCGTGAGCAGGTGTTCCGGCTGGTCACTCAACCGCCGCAACGCTTGTCGATGGACACCCTCGCCGCGCTCTGCGACATCCTTGCCTGCACCCCGAACGACCTCATCGAGGTCGAGACCGTCAACGCCGAGGTCCGCAAGACCGCCGGCGAGACGACAGCCCCGGCGCCGGCGGTGCGCCGCACCTCGATCCGGAAACCCAAAGGGCTATGACCGCACCCTCCACCGCAGCTCGGCTCGCCCGCCAAGCGGAACGGCTGGACACCGCGATAACGGCTGCGACCGCCCAGGTGACCAGCGCCCTTCCAGAGGTGAGCGCCGACGAAGCCAGGGCGGCGCTAGAGGTCGTGGTGCCACTCACGATGAAGGGCCAGGGTCCAGCCCGGTTCCTGGAGGAACTGGCCGCGCATATGGCCGAGAAACCCGAGGCCCTCACCTCGGGTGACCCCCGCTGCTCCCTGGTGCTCATCCGCCTGACCCATGTCCTGCACGACGCCGGGCGGCCCGTCGTCCGGCCTGGCTGCGCACGCTGCGGAAAGATCCACCTCGACCTTCGACACGGTCGACCCGAGGGCCGGATCTGCGGGACCTGCTATGCGCGTGAGCGCAAGGCCACGTGCGGACGCTGCGGCGCCACTGAGACAAAGATCGTGGCCAGGAGGCCTGAGGGCGGTATCTGCAATCGGTGCTACCGCGCCGACCCCGAGGTCGTCGAAGAATGCGCCGAGTGCGGCTCACACCGTTGCCCGGCTGTCCGTCTCCCCGACGGCCGCGCGCTTTGCCAGTCCTGTTGGAAGAGCCGACGGCCCATGCACACATGTGTGTCCTGCGGGAAGACTGCTGCCGCAGCACTCATCGACGAGCAGGGCGCCTACTGCCACTTGTGCTACACCCGGCATCGGCGTCCGCGACGGACCTGCGGCCGTTGCGGCCGCCCCGGCAAGATCGCCCGCAACGCTCACGGCGATCAGCCCGACCTCTGCGACAGCTGCTACCGAGGACCGGTACGGACCTGCTCACGTTGCGGACGGGTACGGCCTTGTCAACGGATCACCTCCGGCGAGCCGATCTGCCACACCTGCTACGCCCGCGATGAGCGTCCCCGCGTGACCTGCACTCGCTGCGAGCGCGACAAGCCCGTCATGACCTACTGGCCGATCGGGCCGGTCTGTCAGAGCTGCTACACCGCCATCGTCCGGTCCCCAGCCGAGTGCGCCCGCTGCCATGAGCCCCACCCGCTCATCGCCCGGGACGCCAGCGGAGCCGGGCTCTGCGGTCCCTGCGCAGGGCATGACGTCGACTACACCTGCCGGCAGTGCGGACGGTCAGGGAATCCTTACGGGCACGGGCGTTGCGCCCACTGCGTCCTCGCCGACAAGGTCAACGACCTGCTCGCCGGTCCGGACGGGACCATCCCAGCTCAACTCCAGCCGCTCGCGGACGGCCTCACCAGTACTCATGCGCCGTTCAAGGCTATCCAGTGGGTTCACGAGCATCCGAACGCCCAACTGCTGGCCGCGTTCGTCACCGAAGGCCGCCCGATCAGTCACGACCTCCTGGACGAGTTGCCGCCCGGTGCTGCTCTTCAGCATCTCCGGCAGATGATGGTGCAGACCGGGGTGCTCCCCGAACGACACGAGGATCTCGAACGTGTTCCGGCCTGGTTGGAGCACCACCTGGTCAATAAACCGGTCGAACACGCCAACCTCGTCCGTCCGTTCCTGCACTGGCACCTGCTGCGCCGAGCCCGAAGCCGGGCGGGCAAACGCACTTTCCCCACCACCGTCGGCCGTGACCTGCGCCGTCGGATCCTGGTCGCCCTCGACCTCCTGGCCTGGATCAGCGCCCAGAAAACCACCTTGGAAGAGCTCCGCCAGGACGACCTCGACCGATGGCTTGACGAGGAGAACACCCAGCGCCGCAACCGGGTCCGCTACTTCCTCGGCTGGACAGCTGACCGCGGCCTCAGCCGCCGGCTCACCGTTCCCTCCATCCCGCGGCAGGAACCTGCCGACCTACTCGACGACGACGAACGCTGGCGACTCGTGCAACGCTGCCTGACCGACGAGACCCTTCCCATCGAGGTCCGGGCAGCCGGAGCGCTCATCATCCTGTTCGCCCTCCAAGCCCAGCGGATCCGGCACCTCACCGCAGACCAGCTCACCGAGAAGGGAGACGACACCTACCTGACGGCGGGCCGTCACCCGATCCTGCTGCCGCCGCGCCTCGGCGCTTTGCTCCGTGGCCTGGTCTCCCGGCCGCCAACCCCGCTCATGATCCCCCACGGCCCGAACACACCCAGGTGGCTGTTCCCCGGCCGCGTTCCCGGCCAACCCATCGACGGGCACAGCCTCACCAACCTGCTCAACCGACATGGCATCAGCGCGCGGCCAGCCCGCAACGGCGCGCTCGCCGCGCTCGCCGCCGACCTCCCGGCCGCTATCCTCGCCGACCTCCTCGGCCTCCACGTCAACACCGCAGTCCGCTGGGTCACCTACGCCCGCCGAGACTGGGCCGACTACCTCGTCCTCCGGGCCGCCGACCAGAAGGAGAACGCCAAGAAGCAGGGGAATAGTGCACGGCCGGAATAACACCCCTCCACCAGTAATTCTGGGTCTGCGTGCCGGATGCTGCCCCGACCCCGAACCGGACGCCAGCGGCAAACTCAGCCGACACGTGATCCGCAGCAACGAGTACAAGACCGCCACCGACGAGCACGGCAACCACCAGTCCGCCGGCGTGGAACGCGACGTACCGTGGGTCGCGATCACGCCGGTTGTCAACGCGATCCGTGTTGTGGAGCGCATGGTCCCGGACGGGCAGCTGCTGTTCGACCACGACTCTCACGACCTGCACACAACGGGATCCGACACGGGCTCTCTCAAGCTGGACGCTCTGCGGGCCCGGATCGAGGACTTCGTCGCCTGGGCAAACACAGAGGCCGCAACTCACGGACTGCCCAACGAGACGATCCCGCCCGACCCCAACGGCAAGATCGGTACGGCTCGCTTCCGTCGGTCGCTGGCCTGGCACATCGCTCGCCGACCCAACGGCCTGGTCGCCCTCGCCATCCAATACGGCCACTTGCGCACGACCTTCGTCGCGGGAGGCTATGCCTCGCGCAGCCGGGACGGCATCCACGACCTGATTGACATCGAGACCGTCCGTGCTGTCGCGGATACCGTCGCCGATCTCCACGACGACCTGGGAGCGGGCGGAGGGGTGTCTGGTCCGGCCGCACGGCGCGCGATCAAGGCCGCAGCGACCGCACCTCGCTTTGCCGGGACGGTCATCACCGCCACCACGGCACGGCGGCTGATCGCAAACGAGGACGCCATGATCTACGACAACCCGCACGCCCTGCTGCTCTGCCACTACAAGCGGGCCACCGCCCTCTGCCATCGCGACGGCGTCAAGGACACGCCCCGTGTGGACCACTGCGTCCCCGGCTGCGGCAACGTCATCCGGACCGATCAGCACGCCCTCCAACTCCGCGAGCGCGCTACCGCCTTGGACACCCGGGCCGCCCGGGTTCCCGGTCCGCTGGGTGAACGGTTGCGCGCCAATGCCGACAAGCTTCGGGGCTACGCCGACGCCCATGACCGCACCCGCATCACCCTGACTGAGGACGCCGGATGAACCCGACACTCGACGAGCGCGACCGGATCCGTGCCGCCATGGACCGTATCCTGTCCGGGATCGCGGAGCGCTCCACCGGCGCGCTCACGATCGTCGCCCTGGCCTTGGAGGCCGAGGTCCCCCGCAACGCGCTCACGCAGCGCCACACGGACCTGAAAGCCGAGTTCTACGCGCGGGTAGCCGACCGCGGGGCACCCTCGGAGGTCGAGACCCGACTGCGGGCCACCATCGCGGCACTGAAGAAGACAATCGCGAACAAGAACACCGAACTCGCCCAACTCCGGACCGACGTCCCCGCCCTCGTCCGAACGGTGAATCAACTCACGCTGGAGAACCACGAACTACGGGAGACGCTGGCGAACCTCAGCGCTGAGGTCATTCCGATTCGGGGAAGGCAGTCACACCATGCCGAGGATTGACCGCGCCGGCAGGCGGCCTGTCAGCGTACGCGCGAATGCGCCCAGCGGCGTACGGACGAACGTGCCCATGCCGGTGGGCATTCTTTACCAGGCCGAACGCACCGTATGCGGCGTGTGGGGACGACTCGCTGGCCCGCTGAACACCGGCTGTAGTACAAGTTGATCTAGGCAGCCGGGCTCGTCGGCGGGCCAAGAACGACAGGACCGGGCGCTCAGGGCAGCTGCGGGTAGATCGCTGAGACGCCCCCGGCCAGCGCGGCCTGCGCCTGGCGGGAGGCGTTGTCCGCGAGGATTTCGTAGGTGCCGGCGGCGAGGCCGTCGACGGCGATCCGGGCGATGTCGGCGGGGTCGGACTTCTCCGAATTGACGTCACGGACCATGTCGGTGTCCATATAGCCGACGTGCAGCGCGGCCACCCGGATGTGCTGTCCGGCGAGCTGCTGGCGCAGAGCGTTGGTGAGCGACCATTCCGCGGACTTGGCGGCGCAGTACGCGCCGGCCTCAGGGAAGCTGACCCACGACAGGCCGGACAGGACGTTCAGGATCGCGCCGCCGCCGTTTGCCGCGATCTGGGGCGCGAAGGCTCGGGCCACCGACAGGGTGCCGAAGAAGTGCGTGTCCATCTCCACGCGGATGTCGTCCAGGTCGCTGGTGAGCAGATCGGCGTTGGGTGGCGAGCCGGCGTTGTTGATCAGGATCGTCACGTCACCGGTGGCCTGCGCGGCGGCCTTGACGGAGGCGGGGTCAGTGATGTCGAGCGCGATCGGCTTGGCGCCCGGCAGGTCGACCTGGTCGGGGTTGCGGGCGCCGGCGTAGACCGTGGCACCGCGGGCGAGTAACTCGGTGGCAAGCGCCCGGCCGAATCCCCGGTTGGCTCCGGTGACGAGAACAATGCTGGCGGAGAGGTCCATCGAAAGCTCCTGGTGCATTGAGAAGACGGGGAAGTGGGCAGCGAGGACCAGCCATGGTCGAGGCCAGGCCCGCGGCGGAGGTCTGCGGCTTCCAGGCCTGCCAGGTGACGTGCCGGGTGTGCGCCCCGCGGCGCCGTTGTGGCTGACGAGGCCGCCACCGATTCCCGGCTCTACCGTGTCAGGAATTCGAGTGCCTTCGTCACGAACTGGTGGTGGTATTGGAAGATGCCGCCGTGGCCGGCGTCGGGGTAGATCACCAGTTCGCTGTCGGGCAGGCGGCGGGCCAGGTCGTGGGTGTTCTTCGTCGGGACCATCCGGTCATTGTCGCCGTTCGCGACGAGCACCGGCTGGCGGATGACGGAGAGGTCGGACGGCTGCGCCAACCCCCAGCGATGGATGGCGGTGAGCTGGGCACCGTAGGACCTGAGGGAGATCGCCTTGTCCCGGTTGGTTTTGCGTTCCTTCAAGCGGGCCAGGAACTCCTTGCCCGCCCGCTTCCCGTTCGGCGTCCGGGTGAAGAAGAGGAACTGCTTGGGGTCCTGGCGCGTGAGCAGTGCCCGGATCGTGTCGAGGTGGGAAATCCACGTCACGTTCTTGATGCCCTCGCCACCCGCGGGCCCGGTACCGGCGATGATCAGCTTGCGGACCAGCTCCGGTTCGTCCTGGGCGATCACCTGGGCGATCATGCCGCCCATGGAGAAGGCGAGGATGTCCACTTCGGTCAGGCCGAGGGCGCGGATGAACGTGACGGCGTCGGCCGCCATCGCCTCGATGGTCTTCGGGGTGGCGCCGGTGGATGCGCCGACGCCGCGGTTGTCGAAGGCGATGACGCGGTGCTTCGCGGCGATGCCGTCGACGACCCGGGGGTCCCAGTTGTCGAGGACAGCGGCCAGGTGGGTCAGGAAGACCACCGGGACACCGGTCTTCGGGCCGAGTTCGCGGTAGGCGAAGTCGACGCCGCCGGCGGACACGGTGCGGGTCGGCGCGTCCTGGTAGGAGGCCACGACACCGTCTCGGGATTCTTGCTTGCTGTTCATGGCTTTACCCTTCTGTGAATCGTGCGGATGATCAGTGACCGAGGAAGAGGTGGATCTGAGAGACGAACTCGTCGATGTGCTGGAACAGGAAGGCGTCCGGCCCCAGTTCCCGGTAGGCGAACGTCGTTCCGTCGATGTCGACGGTCTATTTCCTTCTGGTGGTCTATTTCACCTTGATGACGACTTTGCCTTTGGTGCGTCCCTTTTCGACGTACGCCATGGCTTCGTTGGTTGCTTCGAACGGGAAGACGCGGTCCATGACCGGCCGGATGATCCCGGCGTCGATGAGCGAGGTGATCTCGCGGAGCTGGGCTCCGCTTGCCCGCATGAAGAGGAACGAATAGCTGATTCCACGGCGCTTGGCTGCTGTCCTGACCCGATGGCTCAGGACACGCATCACCGGCCGCAGGATCCACGGCTTCCCAAGCTCCCGGGCGAAGTGGGGGTCCGGCGGGCCGGAGATCGAGATGAGCTTTCCACCCGGTTTGAGGACTTGCAGGGACTTCATGAGCGTCGCGTTATCGAGGCTGTTCAGCACCACGTCGTAGTCGCGGAGGACGGTTTCGAAGTCGTCCTTCCGGTAGTCGATCACGACATCCGCGCCGAAACTGGTGACCAGGTCGATGTTGGCCGCGCTGGTCGTCGTGGCCACGGTGGCGCCGAGATGCTTCGCCAGCTGGATCGCAAAGGTTCCGACGCCGCCGGAGCCGGCGTGGATGAAGACCTTCTGCCCCTTCCGTAGAGCGGCGATTTCGATCAACGCCTGCCAGGCGGTCAACCCGACCAGCGGGACGGAGGCCGCTTCCGCCATGGTGAGGTGCTTCGGCTTCGCGGCGAGGTCGTCTTCGTGGATGGCGATGAATTCGGCGAAGGTGCCGATGCGGTCCTTGTCCGGGCGCGCGTAGACCTCGTCGCCCGGCTTGAACTTCCGCACCCTGGGGCCAACCCGGACCACGACGCCGGCTACGTCGTTACCCAGGATCACCGGCAGGCGGTAGGGCAGGATCAGCTTGAACTCCCCATCCCGGATCTTGGCGTCCAACGCGTTGACGCCCGCGGCGTGAATCTGGACCAGCACGTCGTTTTCTCGCACCTCGGGCTCAGGCACGTCGGCTGCCCGCAGGTCGTTGCCGGTCTTTCCGTAGCGATCGACGGTGAATGCCCGCATGTCAGCCCGCCATCCGGTTGAGTTTGCGGACGCTCTTGTCGAAGGCCTGCGCGGGGGCGATGCGGCGCAGCACGCTGACGCGTCCGGCGGTCAAACCCGCGGTGTAGCGCAGTTTCGGTTTCGGGTCGGTGGCTGCCGCGGCGATCACCTTGGCGACGACGGCGGGATCGTCGCCGCCGCGCATCGACTCCCTCATGACGTCTTCGAAGACGCGCCGTCGGTGCGCGTAGACCGCCAGCGGAGTGTCGGCCTGCACCTGGTTGGTGTCGAACGGCGTGTTGACCGGGCCAGGCTGGACGCGCAGCACCCGCACGCCGTGTTCGCGGACCTCATGGTCCAGCGATTCGGAGTACCCCTCGACCGTGTGCTTGGTCGCGACGTAGTTGGCCATGAAGGGGTTGGGCACGAAGCCGGCGACGGACGAGACGTTGATGATGCGGCCGCTGCCGCGGGTGCGCATGTGCGGCAGGACGGCCTTCGTCATGCGGATGAGGCCGAAGACGTTGACGTCGAACACGTTCTGGGTCTGGGCGACCGAGAACTCCTCGGCGGCGCCGTTGGCGCCGATCCCGGCGTTGTTGACCAGCACGTCGAGCCGTCCGAAGCGGTCGAGCACCTGCTCCACGACGTTGGCGACCGACTCGTCGCTGGTCACGTCGAGGTCCAGGAACGTCATGGCGTTGCCGGGGGTGATGCGCGAGGTGTCGCGGCTCGTTCCGATCACCGTGAAGCCCGCGTCCGCGAGGGTCAGCGTGGTGGCCTTGCCGATGCCGGATGACGCGCCCGTCACCAGCGCTACCTGCGAAGATGTTGTCTTCATGGCTCCCATCCCTTTAGATTACGACCGTACTACCATAAGCATGATCGGACCTTGCGCGCAAGGGTTTGGAGCGATTTGGATTATGACCGTACTAACATGGATGACAGGCCGAGCGGAGGAGCGCATGGTGCGGTACGGGAAAGAACACAAACAGGCAACGCGGCAACGGATCATCGAGACGGCGGGCCGCCGGTTCAAGCGCGACGGCATCGACGGCTCCGGTGTCGCCACGCTCATGAAGGACGCGGGCCTGACCAACGGTGCCTTCTACGCCCACTTCGAGTCCAAAGAGGACCTGGTCGCGACCGCGGTCTCCGAGCAGCTGCGCGGCCAGCGCGAGTGGCTCACCTCGTTCGAACCCGGCCGCGCCGGGATCGAGGCGATGGTGCACACCTACCTCTCGCCGGAACACCGTGACAACCCAGAGGACGGCTGTCCGTCCGCCGCCCTGCTCGACGAGCTGAGCCGGTGCGCGGACCCGACCAAGCAGGCGTACACCGACAGCGTCCTCGGGATCATCGACGACATCGCCGCCCGACTGTCACCACACGACCCGCAGTCGGCACGCGTCACGGTGCTCAGCATCTACGCACTGATGGTCGGGACCCTGCAGCTCTCCCGCACCCTCGTCGACCGGCAGCTCGCCGACGATGTGCTGGAGCAGGGCATCCGCAACGCCCTGGCGGTGCTGGACGCGGCATCCGCGAGCTGAGCCGCCGCATCGGCGAGCCGGTCGGGAACGAGCCCGGTGTCTCGATCAGCCCTACTCGATCGCGGCGGCCCCCAGGCCGGTCCTGGCCAGGGGGAGGCTCATCTGCCCGAGGGACCCACCATGACGACTGCCGCAGGTCGGATAGGGAGCATGACTTCAAATCTCAACACGCTGACTTGACAGGGAAGACCAGGCCGGCCGCGGCGCAGTCGTCCTTGTCCCACTGCAGCACCGTGCGGCTCTACCGGCAGGGCCTGTTCCCGCTGGTGGTGTTCAGCGGCGCCACCAGCGCGACCACTGCCGCCCGGTTCCCCGCCGGCGAGGCCGTGGCCTACCGCGACCACGCCCTGTCCCTCGGGGTTCCCGACAGCGCGATCCTGGTCGAGACCCGCGCGAGCAACACGGGCCAGAACATCGAACTGTCCCGCACGCTGCTGGCGAGCAGGGGTGTGGCGGCGGGCTCGGTGATGCTGATCAGCAAGCCCTACATGCAGTGCCGCGCCTACGCCACCTGCCGCAAGCTCTGGCCCGAGGTGGACGTCGTCTGTGCCTCAGAGCCGATGGAGCTGGCCGACTACATCACCGAGATCGGGGACGAACGGCTGGTGGTGGACATGCTCGTCGGCGATCTGCAGCGCATTCTGATCTACCCCTCGCGGGGCTTCGCCGTGCCCCAACGGGTCCCCGCTGAAGTCGAGGCCGCCTACCGGGACCTGGTCGCGGCCGGGTACACCTCGCGCCTGGTGCGGGAGTAGCCAGCGTCCGCCGGGGCGGAGATCGTCGCCATCCATCAGCCCAACTTCCTGCCACGGCTGTCCACCCTGGCCAAGCTCTACGCTGCGGACTGTTGGGTCGTGCTCGACGACGTGCAGTTCGCCGCCCGCGACTACCAGCATCGCGCCCGCCTCGGCGCGCTGCGGGACCCGGGCCGTCAGCAGTGGCTTTCCTTGCCGGTGCACCGGCCCCGCGGGCGGGCCAGCGCCATCACTGAGGTCTGCCTGGTCGATCCCGCCGAGTGTGCGCATCGGGTCGAGGCGACGATAGGCCGCCTCTACGGTCGCAGCCCGCACTTTCCCGTCCTGCGGGGCGTGCTCGACCAGGTCCGCGATGCGTTCGCCCTGGACGACCGGCTGACCACGATCGCCGCGGTCTCCACCGTCGCGCTGTTGCGGGTGCTGGGTTGGCGCGGGCAGGTCGTACGTGCCAGCACGATCCCGGCCCGGTCCGGGCGCTCCGAGCGGCTGGCCGACCTGGCGGGGCACCTGGGTGCCCGGGTGTACCTGTGCGGCACCGGCGGCGCACGCTACCTCTGCCAGGATCCCTTCGCGCGCTCGGGATCCGAGTCTCCTGCTGGGCCCCTCACCAGCCCCACAGCGAGGTGTGGCGACACGCCCGCACGCTCAGCGCGGTGTGGCCGTTGATGGCCGACGGGCCGCACGCGGTTGAGGTCGCGGTACTCCAGGCCGCCAGCCGTTGCACGCTGGCCGCGCCGCGATGACCCAGGGTCCCGTGCGCGGTCGCGTGCGGTGGAGCGGCGAGGCGGGACGCGTCAACCTGCTCGCGTCAGGCGCGGCGCGCGCTGCAGCGGTTGTAACGCACGGAAGGGCAGCAAGCTGTTGTCCGAGACGGGACTGTGGTTGCGTATCACCCTCCGTGTACCTACGTGGGACGATCTGAACTCCGCGGTGGCTGTGTGACGACGTGCGACGGTGGTTCGGCCCTGGCGAGTGACGCCGCACAGCGGGAACCAGTCCACTTCTCCAAGCCCGGTTGACGCTGCACCGTCACCGGCCACCCGGCCCGGACTCCGGTGACCGCAGCGCGGTCGCGCATGACAGTAAGTTCCGAGCTTTCCTCACCACGACGCCCTAGACGTCGCAGGGCTTCGTCTGATGGTGGAGCGGGGCATGGAGGTCATCGGCGCCGTGCGCGGCCTGATCGGTGACCACGTCACCCATGACTCGACGCTGTGCCTACCTACAGTCACAGACTCGGTTGCCACTGCACGCACGTGGGCCGCACACCGATGCGCACGTACTCCAGAACCGCGGCCCGCACCTCGTCCAGCGGCAGCTCGGCGTCAGGCGGGAACTCCTCGCCCACGCCCATGTAGTGATACGCCACCGGCGGCTTCCCACCCTGGTCGCCAGCGGGGTTCCTGCTGACCCACAGGCCGTCGGCATCAGCGACGCGCAGCACACCCACCGGTACCCCTCCGCCGACACCGACCAGGAACTCGACCGAGGGGAAGTCGCCGTCGAGCTGGTCGCCGAGGTACAGCGCGACCAGGCGCGCCTGCGGTTGTTCGGCGAAGCGCGCCAGGAATTCCTCGACGGCCTGCTTGTCGTCGAGGACGACCCCATGCTGCTGGTCCGCGTCGAACCAGGCCTCCACCGTCGTCATCGCGTCCTCCGCCCGCTGTAGGTTCGAGACTGACCTCCCGGCCAGTGCACCGTCAAGGTCTGGCCAGGCTCCAGGAGGACAGGCAGCAGTCGATCGCAGCCCAGCGGCCCGGGGCACGGCCGGTTGTTCACCACCAGCGTCGCATGGGTGCGACCTGCCTGCCGCATGCGCATCACCGCCTTCACCTCGACGTGCGTCTGAATCGCGGCCGGCGGCAGTCCGAGCGCGGCGAGGGCCGCGCGTGAGGCTGCGGAATCCTCGTCGCTGCCACTGACCAGCGCGGACTCGACGGCGCCCTCGTCGTCGAGCAGGCGGCCGTGGGTTCGGGCGTAGGGCTCGCCGCGCGGTGGAGGATTGCGCACCGGCGGCGGCAGCTGCGCCGCGGCGGCCGCGATCCGGTCCGGGGGAACCCACGGCGGCGAGGCTGACGTCGGCGGGGCTGGCGTCCTCGCCGACGCCGGCACGCCTCCAGAGGGATCGCCACGCAGGCCAGCGGCGAACTGCTCGGCTCCGCTCCTGATCTGGCCACACAGCGCGAGCGCATCATCCACCTGCTGGCGCGCCACCGCGAGCATGCCGAGCACGTCGGAGATGTCCGCGCCAGCGGCCGTGTCGCGAAGGCACGCCGTGGCCTGCGTGAGCAGGGCGCCAGCTTCCCGTAACCGCTTGATCGGCAGCCGGGCCACCGCGGCCTCGACCGCGGCCACGGTTTGTTCGATCGAGGCCACCAGGTGACCCTGCCGCTCCGGTGCTGGTCAACGGCACCAGGCCGCAGCGTTTACACCCGGTCGGGTTAGCGGGTCGGTGATGCGCTGCCCATCATCGGGTGGCAGCGGCGGCACCGGGACAGATGGCCCTCAGCATGCTCCACCAGTCGCGTGTGCTCGTCGCAGGTGCCGCACCATGGCGGCCGCGCAGGCCCCGGACGCCCGGTTCGAGACCGCCCGTTCAGTCGCCGAACATCTCAGCGACGTGCACGAAGCACTCCAGACCGGCGAGGGGGTCTCCGGCCCGGCGGCCCGGCGCCTGATCAACTCCGCTCCCCAGGAACATCACCGGTTCGGCGGCATGATCACCACCGTCCGGCAGGCCCGCACTCTGCTGGCAGACCCCAGCCTCAACGTCTTCGACAACCCCGAGGCGTACCTGACCTGCAACTACGATCCGGCGAAGGCGTTGTGCCATCCCGACCGGGGCGGCAAGTCCAGCGCGCCGAGCCTGGACTGGTGCCAAAGCAGTTGCGCCAACATCGCGCGGACCGACACCCACGCGCAACAGGTGGAACAGGCCGCCGACCAACTGCTCGAGCACGCCCAGACCCCGCTGGTGCCCGAGCCCCTGGCTGACCGCCTTCGCGCGAAGGCCGAGGAACTGCGCCGGCTCGCCGGGCGCCACCACCGTGACCGCATCACCGTCGAGGAGACGGACCAGTGACCGGACCGAACGAACGCGACGCCATCCGCGTCGCGATGCAGCGCCTACTCGACGGCAGCCCGCTGACCTCCGACGGTGCGCTGACCGTGGTGTCGCTGGCCGCCGGGGCGGGAGCCAAGCGGCACGTGTTGACCCACCGCCACACCGACCTGAAGGACGAGTTCTACGCCCGCGTCCACCTTCAGGGACACGTACCACGCAGCGAGGCCAAACTGCGCGAGGACCTTGCCGAGCCCCAGCGCCGCCTAGCCGAGGCCGTGGAGGACCGAAAGAACCTGCGGGACACCGTCGAGCGGCTCACGCGGGTGATCAACGTGCTCACCGTCGAGAACGAGGCTCTCCATACGCAGCAGCGCGAGCAGAAGCAGAGCACCGTCGTGCCGCTGCGTTAGCCGGCCAGCGCCCGCACCACAAGCGTGCCCGGCTTGTCGGTGTCGGGAGCGGGGATGATCGTCGTGGTGACGTCCTGGAAGCCCGCGGCGGCCAGCATGTTCGACCATTGATCGGCGGGGTAGTGCCACTTGCTGACAACCCCGCCGGAGGTGACGCTGGGCGTGGCGGCGGGCAGGTGGGAGAACGCAAAGACACCACCGGACCGCATGTGCTGACACACCAACGGAAGCAGGATCACCGGGTCTGTGAACCACACCGCGCCGAAGATCGAGTACACGATGTCGAAGGCGGCCTGGCAGTCGGTGAGGTAGTCGACGGCGTCGGCGGTGACGAACTCCAGGTTCGGCAGGTGACCCCACGTCGTCGTGGCCGCCGCCGTGCGGCTGGGCGCCAGATCCACGCCGGTGCACACCGCGCCCAGTGTGGCCAGGTGCGCCAGGTTCGAGCCGGAGCCCGAGCCCAACTCCACGGCCCGCCGCCCCCTCACCTCGCCGAACAGTGCTTCGTCCGGGCCGTGGTCGGGGTACTGCGTCCAGTTCAGCCACGTGCTCGCCCCGGCGGCGTTGACCTGCCGTCGTGGACGAGCGCCTGCGGCGTAGCGTTCCCAGGCTTGGGTGGCGCTCACCTACGCTGTCCTCTCGTTCGGGTGTCGCTGGCCTCGCGTCCACGCTGGACGCGAGGCCAGCGATGGTATCGCCGGTTACTTCTTGCCGCCGGGGCTGTCGTGGCAGCAGGCATGGCACTGGTTGCAGTCGGTCTCCAACGCGCCCCACAGTTCGATGTCCAGCGCGAACCCCGCGGTGCGGATGGCCGCGATGGTCTGCTGGAGGACCTTGGGTTGGCTGGCGCGTTCCTCGGGCAGGTGCGGAACGTGGTGCAGGTAGGTGCCCGCGTGCCGGTTGCAGAAGTCGATGTACCGGGGCGTGTCCAGGACGAAGGAGTGCACGCCCTTGTCGACCTCGGGGGTGGGGCCCATCGGGATGGTGGGGTTTTCCGCCGAGGTCACCAGGTAGGCCACGGTCTGGGCGAAGGTGCGTTCGGCCAGGGCCCGGTCCATGCCGTGGTCGCGCATGATGAGCCGGACCTCTCGGTCCCATACCTGTGGGGGCACGCACGTTCGCGGATCGCGCAGTGCGACGATGGCAGTGGTCATGGCACGGTTCCCTTCTTCTGTTGGTGTTGGGGCACAACGGCTTCGGTGGAGTGGTGGCCGTGTTCGAGGTTGCGGCGCGACAGCAGCCCGATCCCGCTCAGGCTCAACCGCACCGGCCCGCGGGCCAGGCCGCTCGCTGCAGCAGTCGGGCCGTGGTCGAGGTGGCCGGCGGCCCGCAGGGTCATCAGCGCGGCGAACACCTCGACGTCCAGTGACGTCCAGTTCGGTGCCGTCGGTGCGCTCCAGCGAGCCGTCGGTCGTGCGGCTGATCTGGCCGCGCTGCGCCAGGTACAGCGCCGTGTGGCGCTCGGGAGTGCGGTCCAGGGTCACCGTTGACCGCCGCTGGTGTGGTGGCCTGCGCGCAGGACGTGGCCGTGGATGCACTCGTAGAACCGGGCGATCGGCCGGTAGAGGTGGCAACGGTGTCCGGAGGGGAAGGTCAGCTCGACACGGACGGTGCTTGCGGATTGGGGTGAGGTGGCCGCGGGCACGGCCGATCAACTCCTTCGAGCACGAGACGGCCAGGACGGTGCGGGCGGTGGGGAAGTCGGCCCGCCGGCGGCCGGGGAACGCCGAGCGCACTGGGAGGAGGGCGGGTGCTCGGTGAGGATCAGGTGCTGGTGCGCGGTGGTCCACACCGAACACGGGTACCGCCGGGCACGCAGCCAGCCCGAGCACTGCGGGCAGCGACCGTGGGCGTCGGGCTGGTGCTGGGCCAGCAGGGCGCGCCAACCGCTGGTGAGTCGGAGGATCTCGGTGTCGGCCAGCGCGGCCTTGGCCAGCGTGTCACCAGTGGTGGCCAGGGTGTCCAGGTAGTTCAGGCGCTGTTGCACGCAGTCACGCATAGTGGTGGTGGCATCGCTCGTCATGAGGACTCCTCACCGATCTGGGCCCGACCGGGCGGTGGTGTGGTGGGGCGGAGTTGGGGTGGCGGCCACAGCCGGGCGTGCAGGTCCAGGGGCACCAGGTAGCCGATCGGTATCCCCGCGGCCTGGATGTGTCCGGCCGCGGCGTCAAACCCGCTGCAGGGCCATGGTCGTGCCGGGCACAGCGGACAGACCTCGGGGTCGTTGGCGGTCGGCAGGTGCGAGGTCACCTGCTCGATCGCCTCGACCACCCCGCCCACGGGGCACTCGGCCGCGACGACGACGGCGGTGATCTCCCGCAGCCCGCCCATGATCAGGCCGCGAACGGGCCAGCCGGGTTCTGGTGGCGGGGCAGTCGCCGTCGACCGGTGAGCAGGTCGGCGACCAGGTCGTCGTAGCTGATCGACAGTTCGCTGACCTGGTCCAGTGCCTGCCGGGCCCGCTCGCGACCGGTGAGGTCGTCCATGGCGTCGAGCAGGGGCCAGCGCGCCCACGCCCGGATCAGCCGGTCGATGAGGTGGCCGAAAGTCTCGGTGTGCAGCACGCAGGTGCGATTGTCGGGCAACGCGGTCAGCGTCCACTGGTCGATCTGCTCGACCAGCACCGCGCTCGCGGTCTCGGCGGCGTTGACCGAGCGCGTCGCGGCGGCCACCACGTGATCCTCGGCGAACGGGTCGCAGGCCAGTTGGTGGGCTTCGGCGCGCTGTCGGTGCTGGGTGGCCAGGCCCGCTGCCGCGGCCAGGACTGGGTGCCGGTGCCCGTCGATCGGGGTGACGGTGCAGGCCCTGATGACCACAGCGGCGCGGGGAACCTGGAGCACTGAGTCCAGGGGCGTCTGCGCGTCACGACCGGAGGTGCCGCCCGATCGTGCGCGGCCTGGGGTGGCAGCTGGGGCTGGTGTGCTGGTCATCGTGGCTTCCTCCGTTACTGTGAGAAGCGCGTCACGCCGCTGACCACAGGAAACCGGCCCCGGTGGGCCGCGACCACAGCCAGCGTGCGGCACGAATGCGGCAGAAATGCGGCATCGGCTGCGGTGACCAACGGAAATCCGACCGGGTGAACGTGCCCGGGGCGGGACGGCGGGAGGAGTGGGGATGGCGGTCCCACGACATCGGCTGATCGCGCTGCGCAAGTCCCGGGGGTTCACCCAGGAGTCGCTGGCCCTCGCGCTGGGCGTGGAACGATCGACGGTGGGGCGGTGGGAGAACGGCGAACGCGAGCCCGGCCCCCGGGCCCGGCCCAAGCTGCGCACGGCACTGGCGATCGACGACGCCACGCTCATCGACCTGCTGGCAGACTCCGATCATGGCCCTGTCCCGACGGCGGCGAGCGCGGCACACTGGGTACCGCGTCCCGGCGCCGGCCCGGCCAGCCGGACGCACGACTCCGGCCCGCATCGCGGCGGGTATCCCGACGACCTCGACCCGGTACCTGCCCGGCCCGACCTCGCGGAGATTGACGACATGCACCGTCGCCACGCGCTACGCCTGTTCAGCATGGTCGGCGCCATGCTGGCGCTGCCCCCGCTCGGCGAGGACCTGGCCGAGCTGCCCGAGCTGGCGGGCTACGCGCGCCTCAACACCAGCCTGTGGCAGGTGTTCACGTTGGCCTCGTCCAAGGCCACGGTGCTGCCCCTGGTCCGCGAGCAGCAGGACGTCCTGACCGCGAGCCTGGCCCAACCCCACGGGCCGGCCACCCGCCGGCAGTTGTGCACCCTGACCGCGGACCTGTACCAGTTGGCCGGCGAGATCCACTTCGATGCCAACGCCTACACCGACGCCGCGCACAGCTACGCCCTGGCCGCGCAAGCCAGCAAGGACGCCGCAGCATTCGACCTGTGGGCGTGCGCACTGACCCGGCACGCCTTCATCTCCGTCTACGAGCGTAAGTTCGCCGACGCCAGGCCGATGCTGGAGTTGGCTGCGGCGTTGGCTCGGCGCGGCGACTCGGGCTTGTCCACCCGGCATTGGGTCGCCGCGGTGCAGGCGGAGACCTTCGCCGGTCTTGGTGACCTGGACGCCTGCCAGCGGGCCTTGGACACAGCCGATCAGGTTCGGGAGTTGACCGGGCCGGTGCACAACGGCGGCTGGCTGCGCTTCGACGGCTCGCGGCTGGCTGAGGAACGCGGCACCTGCTACACCACCCTGGGCCGCCCGGACCTGGCTGAGGCCGCCCTCACCGACGCCCTGCACCAGGACCTGTCCCCGCGCCGTCGGGCCAGCGTGCTCACCGACCTGGCCGTCATTGGCGCGCAGCGCCGCGACCCCGACCAGGTGCTGGCCTACGCGCAGGCTGTGCTGGACCAGGCCCGCAGGACCGGATCGGGTGTGATCGGCAGCAAGCTGCGCGGCCTGCGGCCCCACTTGGCTCCGTTGCTGGCCGACGCGCGGATCGACCATCTCAGCAGCGAGATCACTGCCCTGGCCGGGTCCGCGGCCGGTCGATGACGAGGAGGATCACGGTGCAGACCGACGGCGGCAAGGTGTTCCGCGAAGCGTGGATCGCCGGAGTCACCAAGCACTACCCCGGCGACCCCAAGCCCGGCTACATCGCGCCGTGGGCGGACACCCCCGACTGGGAACGCGCCGCCGCGACCGCTGTTTACGACCAGGTCCGCGCGTTCATCGACGCCACCGCCGGCAACGCCGCCAAGCTCACCCGCCCGCAGAAGGGTCGGTTCGTCGCCCTGTGCTGGATCGGCCAGATCCACAAGCACTTCTCCGACCCCAAACCCGCCTACGTTGCCGACTGGGCCGACCTGCCCGCCTGGCAGCAGGAGACCGACGCCGACATCTTCGAACACATCGAGTTCGAACGCATGGAACAACACGGCTGACCTCGCGCGCACACCGGAACCGCCACCCAGTCAGGTCGGCGCCGCATCCGCGTTGGCAGGAGACAATCCGGCGATGGAGGCCCGGAGGAACCCTGACTTCCTCATGGTCTAGGTGCCGGACTCTGCCGGGGCGGGGTCCGTCTCCTGTGGAGGACGTTGTTCGAGCAGGCGTCCCCACCGGCCCTCGGTGTACCCCTCGGGCCTGTCCTCCACCTCGCGCACCACATACCCCGGCGGCCAGCACCGATGACCAAGCACGGTGTCGGCGACATCCAGCCGGACCCAAGCCTCCCTCGTGGCGAGACCGTAGATCCCCGGCTTGTCGAACCATGCGTTGCCGAGAGTCGCCTCGTCCTCGAAGCGCGTCATGTCGCACCCGCTGAACCTGGTGATGCCCTCGAACTGCGCATTCTCATGGGGCACAAGGGCGAGACCCCGGTGCACCTCAAGGTGGTGCACGGGCACCGCCTGGTCCTACTTGACGTCCCAGGCTTCCAGATCTCGCCCTCGCCTGCCTTCTTCGGTGAGATCAAAGCACTCTCCGGAGTCGCCGTAGACCATGCCTAAATCCATGAGCTAGTTCGAGGTGCTAACGGAGTTAAACCTGCCGTGCCATCGGTGCAGCGGGCAACTTCCAGCAGTTGGCCGGGGCTGAGCGAGCTTGTCGGACACCGCTTGTAGTTTCGGTTTGCTGTTGGGCAGCACGGCGGGGCGTGCAGCCGCTTGGCGTCCGGGGCCAGACCGACGGCGCAGTGTTTCCCTTCGCCCACTTTCAGGCGCGACACGCCTTCTCTGCACTTGTCAGGTTCGATCGTGGATCGAGAGTCAGACTTTGCGGACGCGGGTCACGCGGAAACGGAAGCTGTCCTGCTGGGCTGCCTCGTGGTCGAACTCGACCGGGTCGCCGGCTTCCAGGGCGCGGAAGCCGTCCATCTCGATCGCGCTGAAGTGGACCCACGCGTCGCAGCCCTCCGGCAGGTCTGGCGAGGCGATCGCTCCCCAGCCCTTCTCGGGTTTGAAGAACTTGACGGTGCCATGCGCCATGTCGGCAGCATGGCGGACGACTACCGATCGGGCAATCGAGTTCGGGCGCGCGGCGGGCTTGGCGTTGCTGGCCGTCGGGAAGGCAGCGCGTGCGGAGTGTGGCTGGTCGAGTGCCTGTGGGAAGTCGGTGATTCCCGTGTGAACGAGTCGTTCGGCCAGCTGCGTCTTCTCTCAGCGCCTGTTTCCCTATCGATCCCCGACCACAGCGGCGAGCCCGCGTTCGGATCTCCGGGGGCCAGCCAACGATCGAGTGGACCTCCCGGAGCAGGCACCCGGGCCTGCGATGTCTCACGAACGGCTCACCCGAGGGCCAGCCGCGTTACTCGCCGCACCGCCCTGACCAGCGGTCTTGGCCGTGCCCGCCGTGTCTCATGAGACATCCGGAATCTGGAGAACAGATCTCGTTCATCGAGGTCTACGTCCTGCGGGTGCTGGACGTGCTCGGTCTCGCCGTGCCCGTCGGGAACGGTGCCTCCTGGTGGGCACACCTCGCCACCCAAGCGCAGACGCGCTGCCCGTAGCGATTCACCGCCGTCCCCGGTGGCCCTGCCCGTGGTCCCGTGACGACGCGGTTCAGGGCAGCCAGCGAGTAGTCGGTCAGCCCGTGCGGGAATCGCCCGACATGTCGACGATCGTGTCGAGTCAGTGATCAGGCGAACGCCAGTGTGGTTGTGTTTCAACGGCGTCACCGTTGGGACACAACCGCATTCGGGCGCGGGTTCGGTTAGTTCGTCGGTGCGGGGGCAGCCGTCGCCTCCGCCGGGGCGAGCGCGAACCGCCTCGGCTTGTCCTGGGTTTTCACCGCCACGCCGTCGGCGACCAGCTTGTCCAGCGCGTGTAGATATGCGGGTCTTCGGGTGCTCCAAGGCCCCACGAAACGCACGCTCAGCGGCAAGACCGGGCGTCGTACATGATTCCCTGTCTCGCCATTCGAGCGGCCAGCGAGCATGCTGACCTGGTATCCAAGCAGTGTTACCTCGTTCTGCACGACTACGGCATGGGCGGCCTGTGGTGGTGGATTCACGCTCGGTCTGTCCGTGAGGTGCTGGAAACCTTCGCCGAGGTCGAGGTCGTTGATGCCCCTGCCGCCATCTCACAGGCTGAGGAGCGGCATCTCGAGGAGATAGACATCGACGCATCGGTGATGCCTCCGGGCCTCGACGAGTTGCGCGCCACGCGTGACAGCCAACGCGGTGTCCCCGGCTTCGGTGCGCTCGCCAACCGGCAGGTGGTGTACCTGCGGCAGAACGGGGACGGTGACGACCCCGCGACGTACCTGATGGAGATCGGGCGTGATGGCCGCCGCATCCGCCAGGTGGAGACGAACGAGGACGGGGTCGCGACCAAGACAGACGCGGAGGACTGGCCGTTCAATCCGCCACTCGTGGATCTCTTCGATCCGCACCTACGGGACCAGGAGGTCGATCGCGATGAGTTCGAGCGGGCGTGGGTGGGCGCACAGAGGGCGAACGGCCGGTAGGCATCAGCTGTCACCGGTCTCGGCGCCTGTTCAGCCAGGCAACGGCGTCCATTCGGCAGTGTGGCTGGCGACGCGACGCCCGACCATCGGCATGTGCGGATGTGTCGCACACGCATGACCAGCGGCATGAGCGGAAGTTCCGGCCTCGTGGTCACCATGAGGCCGGTGGTCATTCGGCAACGGTGAAGGCTTCGGGGAGGCTGCTTTTCGCCGCACTGCCAGTCGCATCTCATCGATGTGCCACACTCAGCTTCTGGTACCGCGGGAGGCGTCCGCGAGCTGCGAGGTCATTGCCCGCGCGCAGTCTCTGAACTGGGCGACGAGTGGCGATCGGTCGCCTGCCCGGACTGCCACGACCACGCGGGCGGGCGGCACGCCGCGTAAGGGGATCAGTACCGTGTCCGGTCCGGCCAAGCGCGCGTGGCTCGGGCTGACGATTGCCACGATGTCGCCCAGCGACACCCGCTGCCAGGTGTCGTCCAACCCGGCCATGGCCGTCGCTGATGCGGACGTGGCCGACCCGAGGCCCCAGAAAGTGCGGCTCGCCTCCTCCAGGCCCGGTGGATTCGGCCGGGGCAGGTCCGCGATGTCCTCGGCGGTGAAGTATAGGCGATCGGCGAGCGGGTGGCCGCGGTGCATGGCCACCACCCGCGGCTCGTGGTAGAGCTCGTCGACGTCCAAGCCATCGGCCTCGAATGGCAGCCGGGCGACCACGGCGTCCACCTCGGCGGCCAGCAGCGGCTCGGCCGGGCGCCGCCAGCCCAGGTATGTCGTGCGTATCTCGGCTTCCGGGCAGCGAACGCGGAGCTCGCGAACGACGGGGGCGATGTCCAGCCCCGGTGAGTACCCGACCGTGAGGCCCTCCGGTTGGCCGGCAGCGGCCGCGATCGCGGTCCGGGCCGAACGCAGCAGCCCGCGCGCGTGCGGCAGAAACGCGGCACCCGCCGGGGTCAGTCGCGCCCCGGCGGGCACCCGGTCGAACAGCCGTCGTCCGAGTTCCCGTTCGAGACCGCGGATCTGGCGGCTCAGCGAAGGCTGGCTCACGTGTAGCTCGGCTGCCGCCCGGCCGAACCCCTCCAGCTCGGCGACACACACGAAATACCTGATCACTCGCAGATCGAGGTCAGGTTCATTCATGCCCTCGAGTATCCAGCCACCACCCATGCCTGTCTGGCACGCCCCCCTCGATAGCGGCATTGGACGGCCACGACGATCCGAGGGGAATCTGGACCGGTGACATCATCGTGGAAGCAGCGAAGAGCCCTCACCATCATCGTTGCCGTGGAACTCTGGGCACCTGAGCGGGTTCCGGCATACGCGCCGATGGCCACCGCATGGCCCTTACCCGGGTACCCCGACACACACAGCACCTCCTGGTCCGAATACGGCGCCCGGGCCGGGATATGGCGTCTGCTAGAATTACTCGACTCACACGGGCTCCCAGCCACCGTCGGCATCAGCGGCGCCGTCACGCAGCGCTTCCCGGACGTAGTCCATGCGGTCCAGGCGGCCGGGCATGAGATCGCCGCGCACTCCTGGACCCAGGACCTCGTCCCCGCGTGCCTCGCGCAGGACGAAGAGCGTCGCAACATCGAACGCTGCACAGCGGCTTTCCGCGAGCTGACCGGCGACCGGCCTGTGGGCTGGATCAGCCCACGGGCGTCCGCCTCCACCCACACCGCGAGGATGCTGACCGAACACGGCTACCTCTGGTCAGGCGACCACGCCGACTGCGACCGGCCGCAGGTACAGGCGACCGCCGCCGGACCGCTCGTGCGCATGATGCACAGCGAGTACTCCGATGTCCGCGATGGTGGTAACCCCCGCGCCTACCTGCACACGCACCACGACCTCGTGGACTCGCTACTCGCCGGGGAACCGGGGGCCAGCACCACGATCACGCTCCATGCCCATGTCAGCGGCCGGCCGGTGCTGGCGCGCTACGCCGACCGTGTCCTGGCCTACGTGGAGCGGCATCGAGACGACCTGTGGATCACCACGTACGCGGACCTGGCACGCGCTGTGCGGGGCACGGAGGTGGCGGCATGAGCGGCCGCATCCTGGTGATCGGTGGAACGGGCACGATGGGCGCACGGGTGGTCGCGCGGTTGCTCACCACCACGCTCAGCACGGTAACCGTGCTGAGCCGCTCACCGGACTCGCCCCGAGTCCGCGCATTGGCCGAGTCAGGCGGCGACCGGGTGATCGTGCGGCCTGGGAACCTCGATGACCCGAACAGCATCCGTGATGCGATGCGCGGGGTCGGCTGGGTTTTCTGCAACACCGACTTCTTCGCCACAGCCAGCGTGCCCGGCGAGATCGGTCAGGGTATCACAGCCCTCGAAGCAGCCCGCGACGCCGGAGTAGAGCGCTTCGTCTACTCCTCACTCGACAGCGCCGCGGCCCTGACCGGCGGCACGATCCCGGTGCCGCACTTCGATGCCAAGGCGGCGGTCGCCGCGTGGATCACCGCGCAGCGTTCCGACGAGATGATGCGACAGACCGTCGACGGCTGGTTCACCAAGCACGTCTCGGTGCTGACCACCGCGCCCTACTACGAAAACCTGACCACCCGCCTCGCGCCGGCGCGAGGACGGCTCTCCGACGGCCGGGACGGATTGATCTTCACCCTGCCACTCGGAGACAGCGGGCGCTACCCACTCATCGGTCTGGACGACATCGCCTGGTTCGCAGACTTCATGCTCCATTCGTGGCAGAGCTGGGGCGCCCGCGATCTGGCCGTCGCCGCCGACAGCCTCACCGGTCACCAGATCGCCCGCACGGTCGAGGACGTCACAGGCACACCCGCCGAGTACGTCGAGCTCCCGCTCGACGTACTACAGGCCTCGATCCCCGGCGTGGGCCACGACTACGCGGCCATGGCCCGGTTCATCCAGCACCACGACCTGGTCACGGAAACCCGCGACCTCCCGATGCTTCGCCGCATCCATCCAGAGATACGCACGTTCGCTGACTGGTTGCGTGCGTCCGGAGCCTTCACCACCGGATGAGCAAACCGGCCCTACCGACCTACACAGAGCGCCCATACAACTGCCGCAGTGCCCGCTCATCGGCATGAGCGAGCATGGCTCATAACTACCTCTCGGCGGCAGAAGAGTGCGTTTCACGAGAGTGGCCCGTCCGTGGATCATCTATGGGCTCAGGGATGTGCTGGCCGTGCACGCCGAAGGATTCCGGACGCCCCGCAAGGCCACTTACTTTCCCCTAAGAGTGCGTCTCATGTGGTGAGTTTCTTGTAGCAGGTCAGCGCGGCCGCGAGGGTGAGGAAGGCGCAGAAGTGGTTGGCCTTGCGCTCGTAGCGGATGGTCAGCCGGCGGTAGCCGAACAGCCAGGCGATGGACCGCTCGATCACCCAACGGTGTCTGCCCAGCCTGTTACTGGACTCGACGCCCTTGCGGGCGATGCGCGGGACGATGCGCCGCTGGCGGAGCCAGTCGCGCAGGTCGGCGACGTCGTATGCCTTGTCACCGTGCAGTTTGGCGGGCCGAGCCCGGCGTGGACCGCGACGGGATCGGATCGGCGGGATGGCTTTGACCAAGGGCTTGAGGGCTTCGTGATCGTTGGTGTTGGCCGCGGACACCCCGACAGCCAGCGGCAGGCCACCGCGCTCGGACAGGGCATGGATCTTGGAGCCCGGTTTGCCTCGATCCACGGGGTTGGGCCCGGTCAGTTCGCCCCCCTTTTCGCCCTGACCGACGCCGCGTCCAGGACCGCCCGTGACCAATCGATCAGGCCCTGGCTGCCCAGCTCATCGAGGACCGCACGATGCAGCCGCCGCCACAGCCCGGCCGTGGTCCAGTCGGTGAAGCGGCGATGCGCGGTCGGGACGGTGACCCCGAACGAGGGCGGTAGATCCCGCCAGGCGCAGCCACTGGTCAGTACGAACACGATCGCGGTGAACACCGCACGGTCATCCACCGGTGCTGTGCCACCGCCCTGGGGCCGGGCGGTGAACTTCGGGATCAGAGGCTCGGCCAGCGCCCACAACTCGTCAGGCACCAGACGCTGCGAGAGTTTGTCCACCACGGCCGGTCATCATCGCAGCAGTCCAGCAACACCCACGTGAGACATGCTCTAAGCAGCGACACGCCACTAGCGGTGGTTTGTTAGGGCGGTAGGTAGAGATTCAAGGTCTGTCCATTCGCGGCGGCGTCGAGCATGGCCTGTAACTCTGTGGGCGGGGGCCTGGTTGACCATGCTCGCCACCAGCGTTGTAGCAGTCTCCACGGGGCCAGCCATCCAGGGACTCGTCGAAGAGCGCGTGGCCAGGACGGTCGCGGTGTGTCTCCGTCTGCTGTGGACTGTGTGGCAGAGCCCCCTCTCTCGCCGGTCGTTTCGCTTGGCCGGGACTGGTTGTTCGGACACCGGATCCGGTGCCGGATCAGCGAACCAGGTGGTCCAGCAGAAGGAGAACGCGCAGTTGACCAAGCATTGGTGGCGGCGGATCGCGGTATCGGAACGGACCTGGAAGTCCGCCCACCCGAGTTCGTCCTTGACCTGCTTGTAGCTCTGCTCGATCCAGTGGCGGATGCCGTAGAGCCGGACGATCTCGGCCAGATCCGCGGGTGGGTGGGGACTGTCGTGCTCACGGGGTCCGCCGGGGCGGGGCCGGTTCGTGGCCAGGTACCAGGTGGCCTTGTCCGGCAACGTGCCTGGGTCGGTGGTGGCTACCACCAGCCGCGTCGTGCCGTCCGGTCCCCAGCAGCCCAGTTGGGCGTCGGCGGCCCACCAGGTCTGGGTATGCCCGTCGCGGAACACGCGGGTGACCTTGGACCAGTCACCGGGCTCATCGGGGCTGGTCCCGGTCAGCGCGCGGGCGGCATCCACCGGCGTGTGGGCCTGGTCACCGTAGGCTCAGGTTCCCCGCCGTGGCGTGAGCGCCATCACGAACGGCAATCCCGCGATCGACAGGTCACCGCGGAAGGCGTCCTGATTTCCGTAGGCGGCATCGGCCACCACCGCGCGGAAGGCCACCCCGGCGGTGTGTGCGTCATGAGCCAGGGCGGCGCCGATCCGCAGCGTGGTGCGAAACCCCGGGTCGTTCTTGCCTTTCGGGAAGTAGGAGGCCGGGGTGTAGGGCACCGCGTGCAGCGGGTAGTACAGGTTCTCATCGGCCCACAGTGTGGTCACGGTGACGATCCCGCGGTCGGTCTTGCCGTAGCGGCCCAGCCATTGGCTGCCCACATGGGCGGTCGCGTGCCCGTCCTTGCGGTCCCCGGAGTCGTCGATGGCCAGCACACCACCCGGATGCGGCGCGGTGGCAGGGTCAGCCAGCAACAGCTCCAGGCGCCGGGCGTTGATTCGGTCATAGTCCCAAGTGGACTCCGACAGGAAGTACTGCAGCCGTTGCACCGCCGGGTGCTGCGCCCCGGCTATCGGCTCGGCCCCGGCCAGGCAGGTCAGTGTCTTGTTCCGGTCCTGCGGGGCCAGCAGCCCGGTCAGGTATTCCCGAAACCCTCGGCGCTGGGCCAGCGCGCCGAACAGATCATCGAAACTGGCCGCGTAGCCCTCCAACGGCCCCGGTGCCGGTAAACACGGACGACGTGCGGTCATGGCGCACACCCTCGGTACACCCCCGAAACCCTGCCGCTTCATGGCCTACCGCCAACGGTGCCCGCAGTCAACAAACTACCGCTAGTGCGGTGTACCCGACGACGGTCTTGGACACCGCACTAGAGCTGCAACTCGAACTGACCCGCGAGCATCGCCGTGGCCAGCTCCACCCGGGACCGGTAGCCGGTGTGCTTGAACAACCGGCTCAGCCTGCTCTCCACGGACCGCTCGCTGGTGTGCAGCACGGCGGCCACCATGCGGTTGCTCAGCCCGTCGGTGACCAGGGTCGCCAGCAGGTACTCGTTCTCCGCGGTGGCCGCACGCCGGTCGGGGACCGGGATGTTCAGCTCCCGCATGAGGTGGCGCGTCCGCGCGCGGGACAGCAGCGCCCGCAACTGGCCGTACAGCGCGTAGCCCTCGTGCACCAGCTTGGCGGTGACGAACCCGGTCCCGGCCAGCCGGAAGATCGTGTTGGCCAGCTCGAAGGGCTGCCCCAAGGCCCTGGCCAGTGCCAGCGCGCTGGCCGCCGAGTCCGGGTCGGCCAGCACCAGCGCCCTGGTCAGCAGGTGGTTGAGCCACGCGGCCCGGGTGTCCACCGCGGTGGCGACCCGTCCCGTGCACGCCACGAGGTCGCGGTCCTCGGGCAGTGCTCCGGGCAGCGAGCGCAGCTGGGCCAGCCCCAGCAACAGGTCGTCGGTACCGGCGAGCACGCCCCTGCGCGAGGCCACCGCCAGGCCCTCGCGCAGCAGCCGGTCCGCCTGCGGCACGTTGGTCAGCAGCAGTTCGACGTCAGCGTCCACCGAGGACAGAAGGTGGTCCGCGATCTGTTGCTCCGCGCGGGCCTTCGCGATGATCGACCGCGCCTCGGACAGGCTGCCCCTTGCCAGGTGGATGCGGGCCATCGCGCGGTACATGCCGTTGTGGCCCAACGGGTTCCCGGTGGGCGTGCCGCGCACGATCGCCAGCTGGGAGATCGCCAGCGCCTCGTCCCAGTGGCCCGCCAGGAAGCGCAGCACCGCCAGGTCCACCTCGTTCAGCGCCTGCTCGGGCAGAGCGAGCCTGGACATGGCGGCGCGTGCCGAGCTCAAGTCGTTGATTGTCAACGAGGTTCGCGCGTAGGCGGCGGCCACGGCCTGCCGGTTCAGCTCCTCGACGGGCGCCAGCAGCCGCGCGGTGCGATCGAGCACTGTGGACAGTGGGCCACCGAGGCCGAGTAGCCGCGCCGCCTGGTCGGCGAACATCTCGCCGAGCACACTGGTGAAGCCCTCCGCACCCTGCCACGTGGAGCGGGTGGACTCCAGCAGTTCGTGCGCCTGCCGGAACCGGTCGAGCATGCTCAGAGCACAGGCCGAGCTGACGATCCGCTGAGCAGGCCCTCCCGACAGTTGGCCCCAGTCCCCGGCGATCAGGTTGTCCAGGGTGCCGAAGTCCCGCAGCGCCAGCAGGGCGGTGACGTACATCAGTTGCAGGCACTGCACGTGGTCCGCGGTCAGCAGGTCGGCGTGCTCGGCGAGCAACCGCTCGGCGCTCTCCGCGGCGCGCTGCCACTGTCCGTCGTAGAGCGAGGTGACCGTGAGCAGGCGCAGGCTGCGCACCTGTTCCTGCCTGCCCAGCGGCAGTTCCGCGGCCGCGCGCAGCCAGGACACCACCCGTGCGTGGTCGACCAGCACGACCTGCTCGGCGTGCGTGAGCAGTTCCGCACCAGTGCGCTCGGGATCCACCATGCCTGCGGAGATCGCGAGCTGTTCGGGCAGGTAGAACGGGTCCGCGCTGCGCGCCGCGCCCTGCCAGACCGCCCGCACCGCCGCACTCGCCAGCCTGCGCCGCGCGTAGGGACCCAGCTTGGCGGGCAGGACCTCGGCCAGCAGCGGGTTGCGGAACCGCCAGTCGGGGCCCGCCGTCAGCAGGCCGAGCGCGGTGAGCTCGTCCAGGGCCTGGCGCACTTCCTGCTCCGGGCGGTCCAGGCTGCCCGCGAGCAGCCCGGTCGCCGCCTCGCCCAGTGGGGCCAGCACCGCCATGCCCAGTGCCACCGCGCGGGTGTGCGGCGGCAGCCTGCGCACATCGGCGAGCACGGGGTCCTGCAAGTCGACCTGTGGGGGCAGATGCTCGTGCACCAGGTACGCGTGGTGGTCGCTCACCCGCACGGCACCGGCTCGCTGGTAGCCCCTGGCCGCCGCGATCAGCGCACCGGGCAGGCCGCCGCCGAGTTCGTGCAGCCGGTCGGCCAGGCGCGGGGTCAGCCGTGCGCCCAGCACCTGGCCGAGCAGTACTCGTGACTCGGCCCGATCCAGCGGGGGCAACCGAACCGCGTGCACCAGTGCGTCCTCCTGCGTGCAGGCGGGCAACTCGGCCGGGCGCGGGGTGCGCAGGCTCAGCACCAGCTTCGCCGGGCTGCCCACCAGCCGCCGGGCCACCGTGGTCAGCGCGGCCCGTGAGTGCCCGTCCACCCACTGCGCGTCGTCGATCAGCACGAACGCCGGGCCCAGTCCCAGCAGCGAGTCGGCCAGCCGCGTCGCGGTCCGCGTGACCGTGCGCTGCTCGGCATCCTGCTGGGCCGGGTCGGCGGCCACCTCGCTCAGCGCGTCGTCCACCCGCATGACTCCCCGGTGGGGACGGCTCCGGTCGGACTCGCGCATGCGCACGACCAGGGTTGTCACGCCATTCGCGCGGGCCGCCGCACCCAGTGCGGCCATCGCGGTGCTGCGGCCGACACCGGCCGGGCCGCCGATCACGAGCACCGGGGCGGTCTGTTTCGAGTCCAGGAAGCCGAGCAACTGCTCGATCAGGTGCTGTTTGCCGAACAACGCGGTGGCCGGCGAATTCATCGGCACAGGGCACCGAGTTGTGCGGGAGTGCGACGGAAACGGACAAAGCGGATCATCTACGAGGGCCGTCCTGCGGTACGCGGTGCTGGAGAAGTACTTTTCAGGTGGTGATCGGCACGCCTGGCCTCGGCCGTGTCGACCACCTGTGCAGCACCACCCTGGCCCGTTCCTGGGGCAGGGTCCGCAGCCAGGGCTGGAGCCGGAGGTAATCCTCGTCGGTGACCGCGCGCGGGAAACAACCCTGGTAGACCTTTCCCGTCCCGTGCAGGTAGTCCGAGGACCGGATCAGGCCCGCCTTGCGCATGCCGCGCAGGTAGCGGCCGACCGTCTGCGAGGAACTGATGGGCATCGAGTTCCTGGCCAGCCCCAGGATCTGGAACAGGCTGTAGTCCTCGTCGATGGACAGCATCTCCGCCCAGATCGCCCGCACCCTCGGTTCGTAGAGACCGTCCAGCCCGCTGAGCAGTTCCCGCGCCGAAACGGGCAGTGGGGGCAGCGCGCGGTGGTCGGCGGCGTCGGCGGGACAACCGCCGGTCAGCCGGAGCTGGACCTCGCCGCGGCAGGGGCGGCACGGCAGGGTGGCGGTCCAGCTGCGCAGCATCGTGCGGTCCAGTTCGGACAGCGTGCGCGGGAAGGCGCCCGAGTACAGCTTGCGCGGCGCACCCGAGGTGGACTCCAGGATCACCACCATCTCGAGTTCGGCCAGTGCGCGCACGTACAGGTGGAAGCTCTGCCTGGTGGCCAGGCCCAGCGTGGCCCCGGTCGCCGTGCGGATCTCCTCGACGTCCTCGGGCTCGGGCCTGGTCAGCAGGTAGCCCCAGAGTTCGAGCAGCTTGTGCGCGCGGACCGTCCGGTTCCGTTCCACCTTCCCCACGAGGCTGGTAGGGAGGAACGGCGGCGCACAGTGGTGCGGAGACAAGGTGTCACCTCTGCATGTCCAGGCTGAAGACGGTGTTGTTGGCGTAAGTCTCACGTCGATGCGTCACGTGTTGTGAACCGTTGTGCACCCGTGTGGCTTGATTGCGGGTTTTCCGCCGTGAACGGCAGGCGGAGTCACTTGGACCGGGGATGACCGAACGGGCACTGACAACCACGAGGTCAATGCCCGTCTGTGCGGAACTCCGATACCGGGCCGGGCGGGATTCGGGCACTCTTTGATGCTGAAACGGGTCGTGCCTGGGCGGTAGGGGCCGTGATGTCCTGACGATTGTGGATTGACGTGCGCGGATGTCCCGCTGAGTGACACCGAAGCGGCCGGGAGACTCGTCGAATTGGCAGGCATGATCCGCTCTCGTGCGTGGAAACCCTGAGAATGGTGTTCTCGGAGTCTAGGTCCGCCACCGGCGTCCGCTCGGGCAGAAATGCTGGGCCGTGCGTACCGTCGGCGGGAAAACCCGCGATGGGTTTCGCCAACTCCTCGCGCGAACGGAGACGCCTGTGGTGAAGGTGGCGGTGATCGCCGACGACCCGCTGACCGCTGACGGCACGGTGAGCTACCTGAACGGCTTCGACCAGGTCCGTGCGTACTGCGGCGCCGAGGCGGCGGAGCGGTGCCAGGTGGTGGTGGCCCTCGGTGGTGACCTCAGTCCGGAACTGCTGACCAGCCTGCGCGCGGCGGCCACCCTGGCGAGACCGAGACGGCTGCCCGCCCTGCTCGTGGTCAACCAGATCGAGCTCGCCCAGGCCGAGCAGGCGGTGCACGCGGGGGTGGTGACCGTGCTGTGGCGGCAGGAAACCAGCCTCGAGCAGGTGTACGAGGCGGTGCTGCGAATCCAGCGGCCCAACTCGGTGCAGGGCAACCTGATCGCTCAGATCCGCGGCATCGAATCGCGCAACCGGGAGCTGGCCCTGCTACGCAGCGGGGCGTTGTCCGAGCGGGAGATCCAGTTGCTGCAACTGCTCAGCGAGGGCACGCCGACCACGGTGGTGGCCCGCGTCCTGGGCTACTCCGAGCGCTCCGTGAAGGGGTTCATCAGCGACCTCAAGGCGCGCCTCGGCCTGCGCGGCCGGGTGCACGCCGTGGCCTACGCCGCGCGGCACGACCTGCTCGCCCGCTACCGGGACCTCAACTGCCCGCCCGAGGAGGCCGCGCAGTTCGCCGCCTCGCGCGCGGTGACGTCACGCTGAGCTGGCTCAGCCCGGCAACAGCACGCCGGGATTGAGGATGCGAGCAGGGTCCACAGTGGACTTGACCGCGGCCAGCGCGGCGGCGAACGGCTCGGGGCGCTGCCGGTCGTACCAGGGCCGGTGGTCGCGGCCGACCGCGTGGTGGTGGGTGATCGTGCTGCCGTTGGCGATCAACGCCTCGGACACCGCCGCCTTGACCTCGTCCCACTGCGCGACCAGGCTGCCCCACCGGCCCGGGGCGTACACGCCGAAGTACGGGGCGGGGCCGTCCGGGTAGACGTGGGTGAACCGGCAGGTCACCAGGCCGCCGCCGGTCACCCGGCGCAGCGCCCCGTGGGCGGCGGCCAGCACCGCGGCGTGCAGTTGCTCGAACCGGTCCCAGGTGCAGGCGGTCTCGAAGGTCTCGACGAGCACCGACTGCCGGGCGAGGGCGTCGCGCTGGTAGGGCATGCGCAGGAAGGAGGCCCGCCAGGCGGTGCCCGGGTCCTCGGCGTCGTCGTGCACCGTGCCGCCGTGGTCGCGGCACAGTTGCAGCGCACGGTCCAGCCAGGCCCGAACCGGGTGGTCGGCCGACTCGAAGGCGAGCACCAGCACCGCGCCGCCGACCGAGGCGCCCGCGTTGAGGAAGGCCTCGCCCGCGTCCAGCAGGCGGCAGTTCGCCGGGTACAGCCCGGACTGCGCGATGGCGCGGGTCGCGGCGACCGCGCGGCCGTACTCCCCGAAGTGCACCGAGGCGCGGGACCTCCACTGTGGACGGTCCTGCAACCGCAGCCACGCCTCGGTGATCACGCCGAGCGCGCCCTCGGAGCCGAGCCACAGCCGGTCGGGGGAGGGGCCCGCGCCCGAGCCGGGCAGCCGCCGGGACTCGCTGACGCCGGTCGGGGTGATCACCCGCATCGACTCGGTCAGGTCGTCGATGTGGGTGTGCAGCGTGGCGAAGTGGCCGCCCGCACGAGTGGCGAGCCAGCCGCCGAGCGTGGAGAACTCGAAGGACTGCGGGTAGTGCCGCAGGGTGAGCCCGTGCGGGCGCAACTGCTGTTCCAGGTGCGGGCCCAGCACCCCGGCCTGGATCCGCGCGGCCCTGCTCACCCGGTCGACCTCCAGCACCTGGTCGAGTCGGCCCAGGTCGAGGGTCACGGCCCCGGCGTACTCCCCGTCGAAGCGTGGCTCGACCCCGCCGACCATCGAGCTGCCGCCGCCGTAGGGGATGGCGGCCACTGATTCGCGCGTGCACCAGTCCAGCAGGTCGACCACGTCCTGCTCGGTGCGTGGCCGTGCCACCAGGTCCGGCACGTGCCGCAGGTCCCCGGCCAGGTTGCGCACCACATCCCGGTACGCCTTGCCGTGGCTGTGCGCGGCGCGGTCCTCGGGCTCGACCGAGCACAGGTGGGCCAGCGCGGCGGGCGGGGTCACCCGCGGGGTGGGCAGGTCGAGCGCGGCCACCTCGGGCGGCTCGTGCACGGTCGGGTCCCGGTCGGGCAGCAGCGCCGAGACCCGGGCTGTCAGCTTGGCCAGCTCCTGACCGGCCACGGCGTCCTGCGTGTTGCCCCAGCCCCACCACGAGCGCGTCACGTCGCCTCCTCGAATTGACTCTCGGGTAAGTTACCTCAGAGTCAATTCACGCGGTAGGCTCGGTGCATGACGGGCAGGGCGGGCACCAAGGGCGTGCCGAGGGAGGAACGCGAGCGGCAGATCCTCGACGAGGCCGCGGCGGAGTTCGGCACGCACGGCTACGCGCACGCCTCGGTGGCCGAGATCGCCAACCGCGCGGGCATCTCCAAGCCGCTGGTCTACAGCTACTTCGAGTCCAAGGACGGCCTGTTCCTGGCCTGCCTGCACCGCGCGGGCCCACCGCTGGTGCAGGCCGTGGCCGCCGCCCAGCACCCGGTGCCCGGCCGCCAGCGCGCGGCCGACACCCTGGCCGCGATCTTCACCACCCTGGAGCCCAGGCCGCACGACTGGTCCATCGTCTACGACCCGACCGTGCCCGCGGGAAGCCCGATCGAGCAGCAGGCCCGCAAGTACCGGCGCGCGCTCAACCGGCTCGGCGCGGTCGGCGTCAGCGAGGTACTCGCCGACGTGGGCGGGTACGACGCCAAGGACGAGTCCCTGCTCACCCAGGTGTGGTTCGGCGTGGTCACCGCCATGGTCCGCTGGTGGCAGCAGCACCCGGCCCAGACGGCCTCGGACATGATCGCGCGCAGCCAGCGGGTGATCGCGGCGCTCTAGCGCGGACACCGCACTGGGCCATCGGGGGGACATGCCCGGCGGGAACCCGGACGGCGCCTGACACTGGTGGCCGCTGTCCGCCGACGGGGAGGCTCCATGGCTGCCAGACTCGTGGTCGTGACCGGTGCGGGCAGCGGCATAGGCCGGGCCACCGCACTGGCCTTCGCCCGGCGCGGGGCCGAGGTGATCGCCAGCGACCAGGACGGGGACACGGCCCGCGCGACGGCCGATTCGGGCGGGTCCGGGGTGCACGCCTACCGGCTGGACGTCTCCGACGAACAGTCCGTGTGGAGCTTCGCCGCGGAGGTGAGCACCGCGCACGGCGTGCCGGACGTGCTGGTCAACAACGCGGGCATCAGCCACGTGGGCGGGGTCCTGGACACCAGCACCGAGCAGTGGGCGCGGGTGCTGGAGGTCAACCTGTGGGGTGTGATCCACATGTGCCGGGCCTTCGGCGTGCGCATGGTGGCCAGTGGCGGCCCGGCGCACATCGTCAACGTGGCCTCGGGCGCGGCCTACGTGCCCGCCAGGTCGCTCGGCGCCTACGCCACCAGCAAGGCGGCGGTGTACATGCTCTCGGACTGCCTGCGCGCGGAGCTGTCGGCCGCGGGCATCGGGGTGTCGACCATCTGCCCGGGGCTGGTCAGCACCAACATCGCGCAGGTCATGACCTTCTCGGGGCAGGACGCGCAACAGCAGGAACGGCAGCGGGCCCGTGCCGTCCGGCTGCACCGGCGGCGCGACTTCCCGCCGGAGCGCGTGGCCGAGCAGATCCTGCGCGCGGTGCGCCGCAACCGGCCGATCGTGCCGGTCACGGCGGAGGCCAGGCTCGCGCTGGTGCTCAGCCGCCTGTGCCCCGGCGTGCTGCGCGCCATGGCCAGGCTCGTCACGCCATGACACGCTCGCGAGTGCCCAACTGGGCCGCCAGCAGGGTCACCAGCACGCAGCCCACCCCCATCACCAGCAGCATGGTCGCGGTGCCGAACAGTTCGGCGATCGGGGACAGCAGGGCGGTTCCGGCGGGGATCAGCGCCCGGTCGGTGTTGGCGATGCCCAGCACCCGGCCGCGCAGTTCGTCGGGCAGCGCGAGTTGCAGCGCCGAGCGGTTGCTCGTGCGGTAACACTGGCCGACCACCCCGACGAGCAGCATCATCGCCACCGCCGCCTCGACCCCGAAGGAGCGGAACACCAGCAGCCCCAACAACATGACGCCCAGCGCCACCCCGGTGACCGCCGCCAGCACCCCCGGCCTGGCCGGTGCCCGGCGGCTCAGGCTCAGCGAGGCCGCCAACGCGCCCACCGCGCCGGAGGTCAGCAACAGCCCGGTGGTGCCCGCGTCCCCACCGACCAGGTCCTTGGCCAGCAAGGGCATCAGCGAGGTGTACGGGAAGGCGAACAACATCGGCCCCACGGCCAGCGCCAGTTGGGCCCGCACCACGGGGTTCTCCCGGACGAACGGCCACAGCGGGGTGCTCGGCCCGCGCTCCGCGCGCCGCGAGTTCTCCGGCAGGATCGTCAGGCAGCACAGGGAAAGCACGCTGCACGCCACGTTGAACCAGAAGACCGTGACCAGCGGGGTGGTCGCCAGCAGCACCGAGCCGATCGCCGGGCCGAGCACCATCGCCAGGTTCAGGCAGGCCGAGTGCATCGCCACGACCTTGGCCAGCGGTCTGCCCCCGCACAGCAGCGGCAACATCGACTGCCGCAGCACCGGCTCGGCGCACCCCGCGACCGCCCGCACCAGCACCGCACCGCAGAGCACCCACATCGGTCCCTCGCCGACCACGGCCGCCGCCACCGCGAGCGTGGACACGAACAGGGCCAACCGGGTGCCCGCGAGTAATCGCCTGCGGTCGAAGCGGTCCGCCAACCAGCCCGTGGGCGCCGTGCAGAACAGGATCGGCGCCAGACGCAGCACGTTGACCAGCCCGAGCATGGTCGCCGAGTGCGTGCGCTCCAACACGTACCAGTTGAGCGCCAACAGGTCCGCGTTGTCGCCGATGCGGGAGGCCAGCGTGCCCGTCAGGAACAGCGTCAGGGGTTTGCGGCCGCTCACGACAGCAGGGGGTTGGGACGCGGGCAGTGCACGACACCGTCCACAGGGGCCATCCTCATCCTCGCCAGTGCTTTCTGTGACAGGGTCGGCGCGAGCAGCGCCGCGTACTCCTCCTCGGCCCACGGCGAGTCGATGCCCTCGTGCACCCGCCGCAGGACCTCGCGGACCAGCCCCCACAGCGACTCGGCCCGCACTTCGGCCACGGTGGTCAGCAGGTCCACCACGTCGGCGAGGTTGGCCAGCACCACGGCGTGCGCCAGCTTGGCCCGCACCTCGGCCAGGTCCTCGGTGATCGTCACGGAGCCCTCGTGCGGGGTGAACTCCGCACCGCTGAGCCGCATCCGCTCGCGGTGGCCCCGCATACCGGAGAAGTCGCGCAGCAGCAGCCGGACCGGCCGCCCCTCCCGGACCACCAGCACCGTGTTCTGCAGGTGGGCCTCCAGCGCGATGCCGTGCCGCCACATCAGCGGCAGGGTTGCCGAGAACAGCAGGTCCGCGTACTCGGTGAGGAACTCCTGCGGCGACTGGGTTTCCAGCAGGTCGGCGAGCAGCGGGCGCCCCGTCGCGGGCGAGGTGGCCCGCAGCGCGCAGGCGGAGAACGCCCACTCGCCCCGGCCCACCTGGTCGGCCGGGTCCTCGCGCAGCAGCGCCGACAGCCCGCGCTTGCGGCCCGGCGTGTCAGCGGCCCCGGCGAACGCCACACCCGCCAGCTCGGCCACGACCCGCACCCGGTCGTTGTTCCCGACCAGCCGGGTCAGCAGCGCGCTCTGCGCGGGCCCGTTGCGGGTGCTCGCGGGCGAGATCGTCCGCCGCGTGGAGGTGATCAGCACGTCCAGGGCCGTCTTCACCGTCAGGCGGCGGCCGTGCCGTCCCGGTGCCGCCGTGACCAGGCTGCGCAGCGACACCGTGGGACGGCACGCCAGTTGCGCCTCGGGGATCGGTACGACCTCGCCGGAGGCCAGCTCGGCGGCGTACTCGCGGGGCAGCGCCCTGGCCGCCTGCCAGGGGTGCACCGGCACCAGTTCGTACCGGCCCGGGTCGTGCCCGCGGCGCTCCAGCCCGGCCCTGGCGCGGGCGGCCACCTCGGGGTAGTGCTCGGCGATCAGGTCGCCGACGGACCTGCCCGACTCGTCGGGGGTCAGCATGGTCAGCTCGCGGCGTACGGCAACCAGTTGCACGCCAACGGTGTCCGCGGTCTCAGCGGCGTAGGCCAGCGAGTCGGCGGGGGTGAACTCGCCGCGGCTGCGCCCGAACGGGTGTAGCAGGTGGCCCTCGGCGCACATCGCGTCCAGGTCCAGGATGAGGTCGCTGACCGACTGGTCCGCGCTGAGCCGCCGACGGCGCCGCGCCACCCCGGCGCGGGACAGCGCCAGGTTGCGCGCCGAGTCGGCCAGGTCCGCGCGGACCTGTGCCGGGTGCACCAGGTCGACCAGTTCGTCGATGGTGTGCACCGGACGGTTCGTGCCGACCACGTCCTCACGTTCCATCGCACCGAGTGCGCGGTACACAGTGGACAGACGGGCGCCGGGCAACTCCGTCAGCCAGTCCCGCAACAACTCCGGATCGCTCTCGCGGAGCTGGTGGTACATCTGCTCTTCCGGCAAGGACAGGTCCTCCGGCATGGCGGGCGGTTCGCTGTCTCGCAACGGGTTCGGCGCGTCCACGTAGCGCTGGTCGGTGACCAGCGAGGCCAGGCGCATCGCCAGCATCGTCTTGTACCGCCAGGGCTTGTGCAGCAGCGCCTCGGCGTCGGCGCGCGCGTCGTCCACCTCGTCCTGGCTCACCGCGGCGGCCGTCAACCGGGTGAAGGTGCGCAGCACACACCGCCGCACGACGGCCCACAACTGGTCCTCGGGGCAGCCCGTGCCCTCGGCGACGGCGGCGATGAGCTCACCGAGGTGGTTGCCGAAAAGCGGGAAGAACAGCTTGGCCCGCAACAACTCCGGGTCCTCGGCGAGCAGGGCCGAACCGGGCAGCAGCTCGATCTCGAAGCCCCGGCGGGCCAGTCGCTGGGGCAGCAACCGGGCGCCACCGAGATCGCGGACCAGCACCCGCTGTGGCCGCTTGTCCGCCAGCACCAGGACCGCGTTCTGCGGGTGGGGTTCCAGTGCTATCCCGTACCGGACCAGCAGGGTCAGCGCGGCGGGCACGCACAGTTCCACGTGCTGCCCCAGCCACTCCTGCGCGACCTCGTCCAGCGTGCCGCCGACCTCGCCGTGCAACTCGGTGAGCAGGTCGGCCACCACGGAGTTGCCCGTCACCGGTGAGGTGGCCAGCAGTGCGGCCACCGGCATGGCGAGCTCGCCGGGCGCGACACCGGCCGCCACGTCCTCGCGCAGCACCGAACACAGCGAGCGCTGCCTGGCCAGTGCCTTCTCGGAGTCACCGGTGTCCCAGCCCTCGCCGCGCGCCTCCGGTGGCACGTAGCCGACTCCGGCCAGCTCGCGGCAGATCGCGAACCGCCGTCGCCCGTCCTGCGTGGTGCGGCTCAGGTCCAGGTCACCGGCGGCGATCCGCTCCACCAGTTCGGACACCTTGGGCCCGTTGTGGATCGCGGCCTGCGACACACCCCGGACCGCCCCGGTGACGCGGACCTCCAGCGCGGTCTTGACGTGCAGTCCCACCGGGCTGCCAGGTTCGCGCACGGCCAGTGTCCGCACCGACATCAGCGGTTCGGCGGGAATCCTCGCGCGCAGTGGCAGAACCGTGCCGTCCGCGAGGGCGTCGCTGTGCAGCTGCGGCAGGGCGTGCTCGCGCTGGTGCGGGTGGATCGGCACGAACACGTAGCCGTCCGGGTCGTGTCCGGCCGCCCTGAGTTCGGCCTCGGCCTCGGTCACGGCCCGCGGGAACGCCTCGCGCAGCACGGCGCGGGCGACGGGGGAGCCGACCGCGCAGTCCTGGCGCACCGCGATCAGCCCGAGGTCGAAGGAGACGCCGAACTCGGGCCCGTACCGCACGGCGTCCACGGCGGACATGCCGATCTTGATCTTGGCGCCGGGGTGCATCGGGTGCCCGTCGACCACCAGTTGCTCGAAGGCCACGGCCAGGCAGCCGTGCCCGCCCGCCGCGCGCAGGGCCGCGTCCAGGGCGCTGAACGGGGCGTCCACCTCGGACGGGCGGCGGCGGTGCTCGGCGGCGACCATCGCCAGGGCCTGGCCGGTGACGCTGTGCCCGATCTCCTCGGCGACCCGCAGCCACTCGCCGGGCGCGCCGGTGCCCAGCCCGTGCTCGGCGATCAGCCGCAGCAGGTCGACCGGGTCCTCGACGGTCCTGTCCTCGAAGACCACCGGCCCGTCGGCGACCAGCCGCCCGGTGGCCGTGACCTGACGAACTGTCGGTTTGAGCCGGTCGGAGCTGAGCAGCCGCTCGCGGACCAGTGCGGACACCAGTCTGTTCAGCACGGAACGGCGCGCTCCGGGCAGCTGTGCGCGGAACTGTGCGGCCAGTTCCGCGTCCTGTTGTGACAGCTCCTCTGCTACTCGCGCCTCGTGGTTGGCCAGGACGTCGGGCGGCGTGCTGGTCGACATGCGGTCAACGCTAGATACGGGACGGGTGCGCGGGCAACAAATGTGAGATTGGCCCGAATCTGAACCACCCTTGACTCATACCCATATGGGTATACGATGGGACCGTGGCAAGGGCGGCGACTACGACGGACGCGTTCAACGCGGTGGCCGAACCTCGGCGCAGGCAGATCCTGGACCTGCTTGTGACGGGTGAACGCGCCGTGAGCGAACTCGTCGAGCAGTTGGGCCTGGCGCAGCCGCTGGTGTCCAAGCACCTGCGCGTGCTGCGCGAGGTCGGGCTGGTTCAGGTGCGTGATGAGGGGCGGAACCGGCTGTACCGCCTCAATCCACAGCCACTCAAGCCCTTGCACGAATGGCTGAGCACCTATGAGCGTTTGTGGGACGAACGGTTCACCCGGCTGGACGTCGTGCTGGCCGAACTCCAGGAGGACGAAGATGGGCAACGCAGTGGTGACGCTCCCCGGTGACACCGAGGTCCTGATCACCCGTGAGTTCGAGGTGCCCGCGCACCTGGTCTACCGCGCGTGGACCACGCCCGAGCTGATCAAGCGGTGGTGGGGCGGGGACCGCGGCGAGGTCACCAGCGTCGAGGTCGACCTGCGGGTCGGCGGCCGGTGGCGCTACGTGATGACCGCCAACGGCGGGTTCGAGGTCGGCTTCCACGGGGTCTACCGGGAGATCGTGCCCAACGAGCTGATCGTGTCCACCGAGGTGTTCGAGGGGGCGCCCGACGGTGAGTCGCTCAACACGCTGACCCTCACCGAGAAGGAGGGCCGCACCACGCTGGAGATCCTCGTGCGGCACGCCAAGCGGGAACACCGTGACGCGCACATCAACTCCGGCATGGAGGTCGGCATGCAGGAGTCCATGGACCACCTGGAAGCAGTGGCGAAGTCCCTGCGCTGAGCCCCACCCCGCGCGTGACTTCGGACCCCAGGGCTCAGGGCGCCGGTGGACCGGCGAGCGCCGCCAGCTGGTCCACCACCTCGGTGAGCGGCGTGCGGGTGTCGATTTCCACGGTGGCCGAGGACCGGAGCAGCGGCTCGATCTCGGCTGTGTCCGCCACGATCCGGTCGCGTTCCCCGGCGGTCTTGCCGAAGGGGTTGTTGTCCCGGTTGGCGATGCGGTCCAGTACCACCGCCAAGGGCGCACTGAGCAGGACGATCTCGTCGAAACGGGAGTGGAACCTGTGCTGGTTGCATACGGTGCCCGCGATGAACAGCGGCTCACCGGAACGCTCGTGGTCCGCGATCAGCGCCTCGATCCGGTCCTCGCGCCACTGCGGCTCCCCGCCGCTGCCGTCCGGGCTGGGGACCTCCTCGATCCACCCGCCGAAGTCGGTGTCCACCACGCGATAGCCCCGCTGTTCCAGCTGGTTCAGCGCGGTCGACTTGCCCGTGCCGGACATGCCCGTCACCAGGATCACTGCCACCCGCCCACGGTAGAGCGGCAGCCGAAGCTTTGTCAGGGCTACCGGTCGATGGCAGACGGCCCCCTTGTAGATGACGCGAAGGTCCGTCCCTGTGGGGGAAATGCGTTGCTGGCTTGCGGGGACCCCAGGTACCCATGGCACGGCTCGCGCCACGCTCTGAGTAGCAGTGCCGGGGCCATTGGCGCGATCCGCACCACGGGATCGGGGACGGTTGCGGCCATCGTGGGCGCAAGAGCCCCAGGGCGATGGGATGGCAGGATGTCTCTGCCATGGAGGAGACTTCACTGCATCGCACTACCGGTGAAGCGGCACGAGGAAAGTGATGCCAGATTGGGGACTGCCGCTGTATCCTCGCAGGTCAAGAAGTGTCTTCCCCGCGCATGCGGGGGTGGTCCGACCGGCATCGGCGGGCACCGGATCCTGGCCTAGTCGTCCCCGCATGCGCGGGGATGGTCCATGAGCGCAGGGCGTGCGCTACCCTGGGAGCACGTCGTCCCCGCGCACGCGGGGGTGGTCCGTTCGACGCGCCCGTCGTGAAATCCAACTGCGAGTCTTCCCCGCGCGCGGGGGTGGTCCCACCAGAATTACTATATTCACACCAGGCCCGGTAGGACATGTCCTACCGGGCCTGGTGCTGTCTGGGCTGGTCATGACGGTGCTCCCAAGCGTCGCCAGAAGCGCGCTGGGCGGCCGGTTCTGGTCGGCGGCGTCTTCTGGTTTGGAGCACATCCGCCGTCCCAGAGGCGGTCTGGGCCACCTCGAACAGGCGGCCACCAGCCAACAACGCCGCAAAGGGCTCGGTCAGCTGCGCCCGCTCAACTGAACCGTCCTCACCGATGAACAGCTTCTCGAAGAAGCCTTGGTTGATCTGTCTCTTGGTCTGGTTCGTGGCCTGGGTGTACGCCTCGTGGCAGTGCCGCACGGCAGCCAACGCCTGGCTCAGCGTGGCTTCGATGTCTCGCGTGGTCGTCTTGGCCGCCGCGATCTCGGTCTCGGCCTCGGCCAGCGCTCGGGTCAGGCGGTTCATCTCGCTGGCCAGCAGGTCTTGCGGAACAGCCCCAGCGTAGTGAGCTTGGAGCAGCTTCTGCCGCTCGTCTTGCACTTGGTGATACAGCACCTATGCAACGAACCCGGCTACTCCCAGCGAATGCAGCAGATTGGGCAAAGCAGTAGCCATCCCGCTCAGTCGAAGAAGTTCGCCGCAGCTTCCCCCTGCTTCACCGACTACGAGACCAGCAAGCCGCTGGATCTGGATAGCTTGAAGCCGAAGGCGGGCGCGTCGGCCCACTTGCCAGCGCGACCGTAGCGAACGCGGGGGTCTTGTCGAGGCCCAAGGCTTCTCGTGGCTGTAGCTCATTGCCCTTGGAGCTCAATAGCATCGGGTCGGCTGTGGTGAGTTCACCTGCCTGTTAGGTGCTGTCCGACCAATCCTGCCCCAGGATGACCTCACCGCCCCGTCCTGCTCGACCACAACACCCACAGCGCGCACAACCCCAGACCAATCCACGCACCCCACAGCACCGCCCACCAGCTGTCCACTACGACCCGCAACCATCGGCGAGGCGCCGACTTGTCCGACCGAGCCGGATCGCACCCACGACGATCCTCATGACTCGACCATCCAGCGGTTCGGTGTGCTCCAGGCCTGCTCCCAGGCCGACCACAGCTTGCCCCATGCAGTCCCGCTCGGCATCACGGCCAACTCAGTCTCTGGAGTACTCTGCAGCACCAGAGTCGCGGCTTGGTCGCACGCGGCGATGCTCACCAGTCCTCCGGGGTGCGGTGTGACCACAAACCGTTCCCCCAGCAGACCTACGACCGGATGCACCAGCCGGGACGCCACCCATCCCGCGCTCGGCCCGGCCTGCCAACTCAGGTGCAGGACATCCGGTTGTTCAGGTTGCACACAGAGCCCGTGGGTCTGTCCCAGCAACCACGCCCGCCGCAGCACAGCACTGGCCAGATGCACGTATTCGGTCGCGCGCGGCCGGCTACTGAGCGCACTGACTTCCTCTGGGGTCAGCGGGATCGGGTGGTTACTCGTCCAGCGCAGCGGATCGGACTCAGGGCGGGCCGCCTCCAGGAATGCCATGGCGGCCAACCACTGCCGGTACGACACGTTGGCCAGTAGCACCGTGGCCACCGGCTCGCTGCCGAACAGATACAGCTCGATGTGTCTGCGGTGCAACCTGGCCCGCAGGCCCGGTACCCCGGCCACCGTGTCGCACGAAGTGATGCGCGGCAACAACTCCAGCATCAGGGGCGCGAGAATCGGCGGCTCCAGGTGCAGCACCAACTCATCCGGCTGCGGCCGCACCATGCGCAGGGCCCGACCGGGTTGGGCCGCTAGTCCAGCCGTCAGCGGCGAACCGAGACGCATATACCCCAGCGCCCGACTGAGGGCGGCCAGAATGCCCGCCTCCAGTTGAACCTGGCCAGGGTGGGTGGCATCCGGCAGCACGGCGGCCCGGATGCGGCCGGGTAGCGGCGGCGCGTGGTCGTCGCCGAGCAGGCGGGCCGAGTAGTCCCGGCAGATGGCCCCAAGCAGCAGCGCCCGCTCCACGGGATCCAGCTGCTGACCGCCACGAGAGATCGCGGGCAGCACCGTCGAATCGGTTTCCCCAGTGAACTGGCGGCGCAGATCGGCCAGACGACGGATCAGGCTTGTCCGGTTCGGCACGGGCGGGCTCCCACAGCTCTTAGGCCCTCGGCACTGGCCACCGCGGGCGGGCCACGTCCGGTACCCCGAACGCCTGGGACAACCCTGGTCTGACCAGCCAGAACTCGGAACAGAGCTGGATACGTAGATCCACAAGGCGCGGCGGGCGCCGGTTCGTCCGGAGCGGCCCCGGAGCCTTACCCGGAGGATTGCGCTGGCTCCTGTGTTTGCCCAGGTCCAGCGCTACGCTGGAATGACTGCCGACTGCGGAAGAGGCCGCCATGCCGGACGTTCCCAACCTCCTGCTGCGGGCGGCCCGCGAGGTTGCCGGTCTCACCCAGGGGCAGTTGGCGGAGCAAGCCAACGCCGAGGTGGAGCGGGCGATCGGCCGACCTGGAGCCATGGACGCCGACTACATCGGCAAGCTCGAACGCGGCGTCCACTCCTGGCCGAACCAGCACTACCGCGCGGCGTTGCGGAGCGTGCTGCGGGCGGACACCGACGCGGATCTTGGTTTTCGCGGGGCGCGCAGCAGGCATGGTGCGGCTACCGGCTCGTGGCCCGCAAACGGGAGGGATGACGTGGAGCGCAAGGCATTCCTGCGAGTGCTGGCAGGCAGCGTGGCGGGGCTCGCCTTCAGCGATCCGCTGGGCGACTTCGCGGCCAACGCCGCCGTCAGCGGGCCGCGCAGGGTCGGACTGGCCGATGTCGAGCAGGTGCGGCACATGGCTCGACTGTTCGCCAGCCAGGATCACCTGGTGGGTAGCGGCTTGTCAGCCCAGACCGTACTGACCCAGCTGTCGGTCTCGGCCGGTCTGTGTGACGGGCAGTTCGCCAAGGACGCCGTGCGACAGCAGTTCTTCGCGGCGGTGGCCGAGATGGCTGACACCGCCGCAGGCATGTGCCTGGATGCGGGCACCCTCGCCCAGGCCGAACGCTGTTTCCGCTTCGCCGTGGGATGTGCCACCGAGGCCGGCGACTGGGCGATGCGGGCCAAGGCGTTGTCGGGGCTGGCCAACCTGGCCGTGCGCCAGGAGCGGGCCGACGACGCGCTGAGCTTCGCCGAGATGGCCTTGGTGCGCTCCGACCGACTGACGCCGCTGGTGCGTTCGGTGATGCACACCCGCCGCGCCCGGGCGCTGGGGCTGGCCGGTGGGCACCGGCAAGCCGACTGCCTTACCGCAGTTGCTCAGGCCGAGGATGACTTCGCCCGCACGGGCGGCAACGAACCGGAGTGGATCGTCTACTTCGGCGGCGCGCACCTGGAGCGTGACCTGGGCCGCGCCTTGTCGCACCTGGCGCTCGGCGGTGGAGACTTCACGCCCGCCCGTCAGCGCCTGCAGGCGGCCGTCGCCCGGTTCGGTGAGCCGCCCTCCAGGGGCAAGGCGCTGGCGCTGGCGAGCCTGGCGCACCTGACCATGGCCCGCAGCGACCCGGCCGAGGCGGCAGCGCTCGGTCACCAGGCGGTGGCAGCGGCCAGCGGGGTGCGCTCCGACCGCGTGCTGGAGGCACTGCGGCAGTTGCGTACGGCGAGCACGAGCCACCGGAACTTGCCTGTGGTGCGCGAGCTGGGGCAGCGGGTGGATCTGGTGCTGAAGGCGGGGCGGGTGTAGCACTCCCTGGGCGTCTCGCGGCGTCTGCACTGTCAGTGAGCCTTTGTCAGTTGGGTGTTGTGAGCTGGACGTAGCGCCGTGTGGCGGGCCTGAACGTGGTGAAGCTCCTGGTAGGACGTGTGATTGTCGAGATCAACCCGTCCAGGCCAGGAGCTTCACGTGCTTTCCTACCCGTCGTCGATGCAGGTGTCCAGCCGGTGCCTGAGGATGCTCGCCGAGGCGTTGCGTGGTCGCCGCACAACGGTGCGGACCCGCTGGCGTCGCCTCGAACCGGGCCGCCAAGCGCTCCTGGTGCTCGCTCATCTGCGTAAAGGCGAAACCTATCGTGACCTGGCCGACGGTTTCGGGATCGCGACGAGCACCGTGTACCGGTACCTGCGGGAAGGGCTCGCGCTGCTGGCCGCGATGGCCCCGGCGCTGGACGAGGTGATCGAGGTCGCGCGCCGCAAAGCCTATGTGGTGCTCGACGGGACTCTGCTCCGCATCGACCGGGTCGGCATGGCCGGCGGACAGGATCGGCCGTTCTATTCCGGCAAGCACAAGGCTCACGGGGTGAACGAGCAGGTCATCGCCGACCCCGCCGGACGACTGATCTGGGTGTCGCCGGCACTGCCCGGAGCACGCCACGACCTGGGCGCCGCTCGGGAGCACGGCATCGTCGACGCGATCACCACCGCGGGCATCACGGCCTGGGCCGACAGCGCCTACCAGGGCGGCGGGCCCGCGATCCGTGTCCCGCAACGCCGCCGGCGCCTCGACCCGGCCACCGGCCGCTACCGGCCGCTGTCCGCCAACCAGCGCGCGGTCAACACCGCCCACGCCCGCCTGCGCGGACCCGGCGAACGCGCGAACGCCCAGCTCAAGGCCTGGAAAATCCTCCGCAGAATCCGATCATGCCCCAGCCGGGCCACCGAACTGGTCAACGCGATCCAGACCCTCATCCTCGCCGGATAACCAACTGACAAAGGCTCAGTGGGTGGTATGCCTTCATCTACTTGCTAGCACATGGCGCGACCGATCATCCGATCCGCAGTAGTCCATAGAGTCTAGTTAACTATAGGCTATATGGGTGAATCTGTTGAGTTTTGAGTAACGTCTCCTGGATGCGCAGCGAACAAGGCGAATGCAGGGCTTGATAGGCAAGCCGCCGACTTTATTGCTTTCGTGTTGGGATATATAATCGGTCTGAACGGGGACCATGCACGTGAGTACAGTCATGTCGAAAACGGGAAAGAGTCGGTTCGCTGGACCGTCGATAACCGGCTACGCATATCAGTTCGACCTGACTACTCTTGAAATTCTTCGGTCAGCTCCTGGTGATGTGATCACCGTCGAGGGCTGTGAAGACATCGACATCGATGGTAGCGCGGGCTCTGAGTCGGTCCAGTGTAAGTACCTTTCGAGTGTTGCTTATTCTCCGGCCAGTATTCGCGATGCGGTGCGACCAATGTTTGATGCCTATGTCGGTGGCAGGAAGCATAATTACCGACTCTATGCCCACTTTGCAGATGGCCGTCTTGCGCCGAGTCGGCTCACAGTTGCCGACTTGCGGGAAGTGCTAACTGAACACAAACGCAAGCCTCCTGAAACGATTCGCTACTACGAGGGCGTATCGGAGCGGGATATGCGTGATTTTGTTGAACAGTTCACGATCACTTCGGGCCCCTCCTATGACCTTCAGCGGGCGGCGGTTCGGGATGAGCTACGCGCAGCCTTTGGCGGCACCCTGGACGATGCTGAACAGTTGCACTATGGAAATGCGATGGCTGCGATCGTCGAGCTCGCGATCCAGCGTAATGAGCCTGACCGAAGGATCACGAAAGCCCAGTTTGTTGAGCGTGTAAATAGGCGCCCCGTTCTGTTCAGCCGCTGGTATGCCGAGTTTGTTGGCGAAGAGAAGGTTCTTCAAAAAACTCAGCAACGCCTAAAGGGGTTGGGGGTGTTTTGCGCTCCAAAGAAGCGCGTCATTGTGGTAGATGTTGAGCTTTTGGATCAAGGTAATAGTGTGGCGCAAATGATTCACTTGGTCGAAGTGCTTTCAACTGAACTGTACGGCCGTGGAAGATTGAAAAACGCGAAGCCATGGACGATGATTCTCGAAGGTTCAAGCGAAGGCGTACTCACGCTTAAGAAGCAGTTGGCGGCTTCTGGGGCCCGGTTCAACGACGGATATGAACATCTGACATTCAATCCTTCGGTGTTTGAAGCGCTACCGCTGGTCAACACTAAGAACGGTGGCGACATGATAGAAGCGACGTCATACGGAATTCGTCTGGTTAGTGGCGACACGTACGCTAGGCATCGGCAAGAAATTGAGATGCCTGATGCGGTAGTGAGCTTTGGATCGTCAGACTTCTCTCGCTACTTTTCTGGTGCGCCTAAGTGTGCGGTTCATGTACCAGTGGGCGATGTCGAGGCGATTATTACTTTTATGAAGGGGGTTGCCGCCCGATGACTGACATCTCCAGTATGGCAAAAGTGGTCTGCGTGGCCCCCGACCTAATTCAAATAGAAGTGCTTTCATCGGATGCCTACCAGGCGCTCGATGTGAAGGTCGAAATCGGTAGCTACCTGACGATCTCTGACGACAAAGGCCTTGCTGTAGTGGCAATCGTCCAAAGCTACCGGATTAAGGATCGCGCTGGCAGTCCCAGTGGTGAGAGTGTTACATCGCCTACGTTTGTAATTGATGCCCAGCCAGTTGGGCGGCTTCAAGACGGGGAATTTCGGCGTGGCGGCAAGCAGATCGCGATTCCGCCCAGTCGTGTAGAGATCTCCTCGCAATCTGTGCTGACTAAGATCTATGACAGTGTTTCCGAGTCGAAGCGGTTCAGTTTCGGCCAGCTTGCGCAGGATCGCTCCGTTCGTGTCACCCTCGATGGAGACAAATTTTTTGGCAAGCACATCGGTGTTGTCGGATCAACCGGCTCTGGGAAATCGTGTACCGTAGCGAAGCTGCTGCAGGAGGGCATGGAGCCGTCTTGTGACCAGAAAGAACGAGGCGTTTTAAACAACTCGCATATCATTATCTTTGACCTTCACGGGGAGTATAAGGCTGCTTTTCCAAGTGCGCATGTGATCGATACGGGAAACCTGAATCTTCCGTACTGGCTGATGAACTCAGAAGAGTTGGGGGAGATGTTTATTGAAAGCAATGAGCAAAACTCTCACAACCAGGTATCGCAGTTTCGCCAGGCAGTCATCGAGAATAAGGTATCTCATCACACCTCTGGCGGTGAAATCAATACATCTTATGACTCTCCTGCGTACTTCAGCCTGAGTGAGGTAATTAACTACCTGTATAATCTAAATGCTGAGATGGTAGGAAAGGGCTCTGGTGAGGATGGGAGTCCTAAGCTAAAGGATGGCACCTATGTTAAGGATCGCTCCTCTAGGTATTTTCGGGAGCGTTGCAGATTCGCAGACCCAAACTCCTCGCCAACTGCCAGGGTAAGTGGCGGCCCGTTCAATGGTGAATTCAATAGGTTCTTAATGAGGCTCGATGCGCGACTGAACGATAAACGTCTAAACTTCCTTCTTGGGCCTCGTAAGGTCGACGGAGCTGAGTACAAGACGGCCGACCTGGCTGAACTTCTGTACCAATTCACCGGCTATGGCATCCCAAAGAGGAATGTCACCATTATCGATCTCAGTGGTATTCCGTTTGAGGTGTTAAGTGTAGTTGTGTCGCTAATTAGTAGGCTCATCTTTAGTTTCAGTTTTTACTTCCGGAAGAGCAAGAGTGTTGGCGAGTCGGACCTTCCATATTTGCTTGTCTACGAGGAAGCGCACAATTACATTCCTCGCTCCGAAGGGGCTAAGTATGGCTCCGTCAAGAAAGCGATCGAGCGAATTGCAAAGGAGGGGCGCAAGTATGGGATCTCTCTAATGATTGTTAGCCAACGTCCCTCTGAAATCTCCGAGACTGTATTTTCTCAGTGCAACAACTTTGTGGCAATGAGGCTAACTAACCCTAGTGATCAGCAGTACGTAAAGCGGCTTCTTCCTGACACTGTTAGTGCTATAACTGACGGTTTGCCGTCGCTAGAAAAGCAAGAGGTTATCGTAATTGGGGACTCTATTGCGATCCCTTCAGTTGTGAGGGTTGACGACGTTCTTCATCGTCCCGACTCGCGGGATATCAATTTTCATACCGAATGGAAAAAGGATTGGCTAGATTTGGCAATTCCGCTGATCTTGGAGAAGTGGACGAAGTAGGACGTAGGACGGCACTTCTTATTGTGCCCGGTCGAGTATGAGTCATTGGTGTGTCCACTGTGATACTTGCGACATCCCCAGTGCTCTACCGTTCCCGCCCCTGCGCATCCCGCATACTGACGCCGATCTCTGACAGTCGCGCTCGCACCGTGTTGGCGGTCGTGTTGAGCTTCACCGCGATGCGCGCGAGTGGCCAGCCACCCTCGTAGAGTTGGGCAGCAGTCGGTACGTCGTCGGGGTGCAGACCTGGGGGCTTGGTGTCGATACCTCGGGCTCGCAGGTGCTTGCCGATGGTGGCGCGGCTGACGCCGAACTTGGCGGCCAGGGTGTACACGGTGGCACCGGTTCCGTAGCCCTCCACCAACTCGTCGATCTCGGCCGGACGAAGCTGGCGAGCGGATCGGTGCGCCCTCGCGGGCGGCGCTGCGCAGGGCCAGCACTCCGGCCAGGTCTTGGCGATGTCCAGGAGCCGCCGAACCGGGCGGGGGACGTGTGAAAGCGCCGTGGTGACGCCCACCTACCTGACCACCAAGGACGCCGCCTGGTTCGTCTTCCCCGCGTACGCGGGGGTGGTCCCGGCTCGGGCAGCACAACCGACTCGTGGTCCTCGTCTTCCCCGCACGCGAGGGCGGTCCCAGTCGGGACTTGCTGGAGATCGCCCGCCAGTTGCCTTCCCGGCTCGCGGGGGCAAGTGCCAGGCCGTCAGCCCGCGATTCGGAGTGGGACACAACGGGACCCAAGAGCTTCATTTGGGCAGGGCAGACCAGGTTCGTTCGCCCAACGGGGCAGGTCAGCGCGAAGCGTCGGAAGTTGGCGTAGTTCTTGCCGTCGTGCGTCACCCGTCGGCGAGGCGTTGGATGGTGGCGCTCAGCCAGGCCTGGAGATCAGCGGGGTCGCCGAGTTCGGAACGCAGGATCCGGCGGCGGGTGGAGACGCCGAGCACGAAAGCGTCGATCGCTGCGGCTCGGCTGCGGGCGTCGGCGTCGTCCAACCCGCTGTCGCGCAGGTAGCGGTGCAGCGGCTCCAGCGAGTTCGTGTCGAGGAAGGTGGCCAGCGCCTCGGCTGCCTCCGGGCGTTCGCCGGCCGCGCGTTGCAGCGCGAGCAGCGGATCCTCCCCGGGTGCACCGAACCAGCGCTGGACGATGCTCGCCGCGAGGCGTGAACCCAGCGCGGAGCGGTCGCCGTCGAAGGAGTCGGCGACCGGGATCTCCACCTGGGTCGCCGCCAGGAAAAGGCCGTCCTTGCCGCCGAAATAGCGCGTGATGAGGTTGGGCGACACGCCAGCGGCGTCGGCCACGCCTTTGACCGTGACCGCCGCGTACCCGTGCTGGGCGAACTGGCGTTGTGCGTGCTCCAGGATCCGCTGCCGGGTGGCGGCCGCATTGCGCGAGGTCATGTGTACGAGCATACACATCATGTGTACGCTGATACACATGAACGATGATCTGCGGGAACGACTTCAACAGACACGGCGTGTCAGGACCCCGTGGAGTGCGGACGGGACGCGCGGCATCAGCGGCACCCGCCTCGACGAACTGCTCGAACGCTGGGCGAACGGGTACGACTGGGGCGTGCACGAGCGCCGCATCGGCGAGTTTCCCTGGGTGACGGTGCGGGCAGGCGACACCGAACTGCGGGTGATCCACCAGCGGTCCGTGGATCCCGGCGCCCCGGTTGTCGTGCTGCTGCATGGCTGGCCGGACTCGGTGTTGCGGTTCGAGCGCGTCCTGCCGTTGCTCGCGGACATTCACGTGGTGGTGCCCGCGCTGCCGGGCTTCCCGTTCGCGGCTCCGCTCACCGTTGCCGGTATGTCGGCCAACCGGATCGCTGGGATCGTCGCGGACGCTCTCGACGAGCTGGGCTACTCGCGGTACACGGTGTCCGGCGGCGATGTGGGTGGCACCATCGCGGAACTTCTTGCGGCCGAACACCCGGACCGGGTGGTTGCCCTGCACCTCACGAACATCGCCCCGCAGCGTGCACTCTCGGCGGACCCGGCGAAGCTCGCGCCGGACGCGGCGGCCTACCTCGACCGGTCGGCGCGGTGGTTCCGGGCCGAGGGCGGGTACATCGCGGAGCAGTCGACGCGGCCGAACACGCTCGCCGTCGCTCTCGGCGACTCACCCGCCGGCCTGGCGGCGTGGATCATCGAGAAACTGGAGTCCTGGTCCGAGGAGTCGGCCTTCACCGCGGACGAGCTGCTCACCTGGGTCACCGCCTACTGGGTCACCGGCACGATCGGCACCTCGTTCGCCACCTATGTCGAACCGGTCGCCCTGCCTGACCGGATCGACACCCCTACCGTGCTCTCGGTGTTCCCGCGCGACATCAAACCGGAGCCGCGAAGCTACGCCGAGGTGTTCCTGAACGTTTGTGATTATGTGGAACACCAGGCCGGCGGCCACTTCGCAGCCTGGGAGCAGCCCGAGGCCTACGTCGGCGACGTACACCGTGCGATCAAGCTGGGCGGCTGAAACGACCCATGGCGTGACAATCAGGCAGTTCTAGTCCCAGGCGGGCCCGGGCTCGGGGGCCTCCTCGCGCAGCACAGTGCCCTCGATCAGGCCGTACGGGCGGTCGGCCGCGTAGAACACCTCGTTGTCGTTGTCCAGTCCGAACTTGCTCAGGTCCACCGGGAAGTGGTGCTTGTTCGGCAGGGACAACCGCACCTCGGCGATCTCCTCGCGAGCCTCCAGCACGGCCTTGCCCATGGCGTAGAGGGTCTGTTGCAGGGACAGGCTGTGCGTGTCGGCGAAGGCCGCGAGCATGGCCTGCCGCGCCTCGGCGAAGCTCTTGTCCCACGGCACATCCAGGTGGGCGAAGCGCCAGCGGGCGGTCACGGCGGTGGCCAGGATCCGGTCGGTGGTCTCCGGCAGGGTCGTGTACCTGTCGCGCGGGAACCCGTGGAACTCCGAGCCGGTGGACTTGAGCACCACCAGGTCCCGCAGCCCGGACACCACCCACTCCTGTCCGTTGTGGACGGTCACGGTGGTGGTGCGCTTCTCCTCGCCGGACCGCGCGAAGGAGTGGTCGTGGTCGTCGATGCGCTGCCAGGCGTGCTCGTCGATGATCACCCGCGCCCCGGTGATCTGCTCGAAGGACCCGGTGAAGTGCCGGGCCAGGCGCAGCCCGAACTCCTCGATCTGGCCGGGCGGCTGCTGCTTGGCGAAGGCGTAGAGCGTGTTCTTCTGGGTGTCGGTGGCCAGGACCTTGCTGTTGTCCCCGGTCAGGTGCGTGTCGGCGAGGTCCCCGCGCAGCGCGGTGCTCACCGTCAGGTCGCGGATCTCGTGCCGCGAGCCCTGTCGGGACACGGTGACCAGTCGGTTCTCCGCCTTGCCGTACTGGTTGGCGCCCAGGGTGATGCCCACGGTCAACTCCCTCGGTAGCTGGTGAACGAGAACGGGCTGAGCAGGACCGGGACGTGGTGGTGCCGGTCGGGGTCGGTGATCCGGAACGTGATGACCACCTCGGGGAAGAACGCCTCCGTGGCGGTGCGGGCGAAGTAGCCGTCGGTGTCGAACACCAGCCGGTACACCCCGGCCTGCACCCGGTCCGGCCCCAGTTCGCGGCAGCGCCCGTCGGCGTCGGTCACGCCCTCGCCGATGACCTGGCCGTCGCATTCCAGTCGCACGGCCACCTCCGCCGCGGGCAGCCCGCTGGTGGTGTTCAGCACGTGCGTGGTGATCGCACTCATGATTCGAGCACCTTCCTGAGCCGCAGCAAGGCGATCTTGCGCAGTTCGTCCTTGGTGACAGCCAGTTCCGTGACCGGGTCGTTGTCCAGCCGCGAGCGCAGGTCGGCGAGCAACTCCGGTCCGCTGCGGCCTGCGGCGCACACCAGGTAGATCCGCCCGAACCTGCGCTCGTAGACCTCGTTGGCGACCACGAACTCCTCGGCCGCCGATCCGTCCACTCCGGACTGCTCGGAGCGCGACCACGCCGCGCCCAGGTCTCCGCTCGCCGCGCGCTCGCCGATCCTGGGGTGCCCGGCGAGTGCGGTGGTCAGTTCCTCGTCGGTCAGCTCCGCCGCAGCCCGCTCTGCGGTGACCAGCACCGCCTGCTCGTCCGCGTACGGGCGGCCCGCCAGCACCTCACGCACCCAGCGGGGTACCGCCAGGCAGGTCGTCAACCGCTCGGCCAGATCCGGCTCGGGCGCGCTGTTGAGGTCCATGCGCCTGCACGCTACGAGTGGCGCTTCGGCGATGTCAACAGTTTGTTGAAGTCGATCATGTGTCTTCCCGGTTCAGGTAGTTGTAGACGGTGAAGCGGGTGACGCCCAAGGCTTCCGCCACCGCGGGCACGGACTTGCGCAGGCTGAAAGCCCCGCGTTCCTCCAGCAGCCGGACCGCCCGTTGCTTGTCGGCCCGCGTCAAGTCGGCCAGGTCCCCGCCCAGCTCGGCCGCGACCTCGCCGAGCAACTGCTCCAGTGCGCTGGCCAGCCCGTGCCGCGCCGGGACCTCCTGTGCGGGCAGCACGTTCAGCCGCAGCGTGACCCTGGTGGCGCCGCCCCGCATGGCCGCGCGGACGATCTCCGGCAGCGCCGCGAGCAGGATCTCGTCTTCCCCTCGCACGGTGGTACCGAGTGGTCCGAACGTGGTGTCCAGTCCCGCGTCCAGCGCTGCCTGCTTGGCCCGGGCCGCATGCTCGGGCGGCTCGCCGTGCCGTTCGGCGAGGAACGGTTCGGTGGTGAACTCGGCCTCCAGATCCACGTCTCGCACCGTAGCGCGGGCGTTGACCGCTCGCGGGCCGCTCGCCTAGTCTCTCACTAGTCGGAAGTTAACTTCCACAATACGAAATTCGGAGCTTCCCGTGTTGGACTTCGACCTGAACCTCTCCATCCTGTTCACCGAACTGCCGCTACTCGAACGACCCGAAGCCGCCGCACGGCTGGGCTTCCGCGCCGTCGAGTTCTGGTGGCCCTTCGCCACCGCCACGCCTGCGGACGCCGAGGTGGACCGCTTCGTGGCCGCCGTGTCCGGGGCCGGACTGCGGCTGGCCGCGCTCAACTTCTACGCCGGGGACATGGCGGCGGGGGAGCGCGGCATCGTGTCGGCGCCCGGCCGTTGCGATGAGCTCGCCGACAGCGTGTCGATCGCCGTGGGGATAGCCGATCGGCTCGGGTGTCGCACCTTCAACGCCTTGTACGGCAACAGGATCGCTGGTGTTGATCCATCCGAACAGGACGAGACCGCGCTGCTGAACCTCTCGGCGGCGGCCAAGTCCGTGGCGGCCATCGGCGGCACGATCGTGCTGGAACCGCTCAGTGCGGCGCCGGACTACCCGCTGCGCACCGCCGCCGACGCGCTCGCCGTGGCCGACCGGGTCGGCGCCGACAACGTGCGGCTGCTCGCCGACCTGTACCACCTCACCATCAACGGGGACGACCTGGACGCGCTGGCCACCGCGCTGACCCACCGCGTCGGCCATGTGCAGATCGCCGACGCACCGGGCCGCAACCAGCCGGGTTCGGGCGTGATCGACCTGCGCGGACACCTGGAAGCCCTGCACCGCAACGGCTATCGCGGCCACGTCGGGGTGGAGTACCGGCCGTCCGGGGCCAGTGCGGACAGCTTCGGCTGGCTGGACACGTTCTGGAGGAAGCCATGACCACGATCGGGTTCGTCGGGCTGGGCATCATGGGTTCACCGATGGCCGCCCACCTGGCCGCCGCCGGCCACACCGTGCGCGGCTACGACCGCAGCGCGCCTGCCGTGGAGAAACTCGTTGCGGCCGGCGGAATCGCGGCAGCCAACACCGCCGAGGCCGTGCGCGGGGCCGAGGTGGTGATCACGATGCTACCCGCCGACGAACAGGTGCGCGAGGTCGGCGCCGAGGTCATCGCCGAGGCCGAGCCGGGTCTGCTGCTGATCGACATGAGCACGGTGCGGCCCGACACCGCCACCTGGCTGGCGGAATCGGCCCACCGCAAGGGGATCCGGGTGCTGGACGCGCCGGTCTCCGGCGGGCAGGCCGGGGCCGAGCGGGCCGCGCTGTCGATCATGGTGGGCGGGTCGGCGGCCGACTTCACCGCGGCGCGCGGCCTGTTCGAGGTGCTCGGCGCGACGATCGTGCACGTGGGACCGACCGGGTCCGGGCAGGTGGTGAAGGCGGCCAACCAGCTCGTGGTCGGCGGCATCCTCGGGCTGGTCAGCGAGGCGATCGTGCTGCTGGAGGCCACCGGGGTGGACCCGGTGGCGGGACTGGACGTGCTCGCGGGCGGCCTGGCCGCCAACCGGGTGCTGGACCTCAAGCGGGCGGCGATGATCGCCCGCCAGTTCCAGCCGGGGTTCCGGATCGACCTGCACCACAAGGACATGGGCATCGCGCTGGCCGCCGCACGGCAGGCTGAGGTCGCGCTGCCGCTGACCGCGCTGGTGGCCCAACTGGTCGCCGCAGCGCGCGCCATGGGCCACGGCGGACTGGACCACTCCGCCCTGCTCACCGTTGTCGAAGCCCTGTCCGGGAGGTCGTGATGCCGAAGGTCCCCGTCATGCAGGCGGTCGTGGACGTGCTCGCCTCCGAGGGCGTGACCACCGTCTACGGCTGTCCGGGCGCCGCGATCCTGCCGTTCTACGCCGCGCTGGAGCACAGCCCGATCGAGCACCTGATCGTGCGGCACGAGGAGGGCGCCACGCACATGGCCGACGGCTGGGCGCGCACCACCGGCAACGTGGGCGTCGCGGTGGGCACCTCCGGCCCCGCGGGCACCAACATGATCACCGGTCTCTACACCGCGCAGGCCGACTCCGTGCCGATCCTGTGCGTCACTGGCCAGGCCGTGAGCACCAAGCTGCACCAGGAAGCCTTCCAGGCCGTGGACATCGTGCGCATCGCCGAACCCGTCACGAAATGGGCCGTGCAGGTCAGGGAGGCGGCGCAGGCGCCGTGGATCTTCCGCGAGGCGTTCCGCCTCGCCCGCTCGGGACGGCCCGGCCCGGTGCTGATCGACCTGCCACTTGACGTGCAGCGTCAAGAGATCGAGTGGGACGCGTCGATCGACGCCCCGTTGCCGGTGGAGGTGCCCGCCCCGCACCCGCCGCGGGTGGAGCGCGCGCTGGACCTGCTGCTGGCCGCCGAGCGCCCGCTGATCCTGGCCGGGGGCGGCGTGATCCTCAGCGAGGCCGCGGAACCGTTGCGGCAGCTGGCCGAACACCTCGGCGTGCCGGTGCAGGTCACCCTGATGGGCAAGGGCGCGCTGCCGGAGAACCACGAGCTGTTCGCGGGCATGGCGGGCATCCAGACCAGCCAGCGCTGGGCCAACGCCGCGTTCCTGGAGTCCGACCTGGTGCTCGCGGTCGGCGCCCGCTTCGGCGACCGGCACACCGGTGAGCTGTCGGTCTACCGGGGGCGGCGCAAGTTCGTGCACGTGGACGTGGAGCCCACCCAACTGGGCCGGGTCTTCGGCCCCGACCTGGGCATCGTCTCGGACGCGAAGCTGTTCCTGCACGCCCTGCTGGACGCCGCACGCCACCGTGCACAGCGACCGGACCACGCCGCGTGGGTCCGCCGGATCGGTCAACTGCGCCGTGAACTGCCGCGTCGCGAGGACTTCGACACGACACCGATCAAGGCACCGCGGGTGTTCCGCGAGCTCAACCGAACCTTCGGCCCGGACACCTACTTCGTCACCGCGATCGGCCTCTACCAGATCTGGTCCGGCCAGTTCCAGACTGTGCACCGGCCCCGGCACTACCAGGTCTGCGGCCAGGCCGGGCCGCTGGGCTGGGAGATCCCGGCCGCCATCGGGGTGCGCACGGCCCGCCCGGACGCCGAGGTGGTGGCCGTGGTCGGCGACTACTCCTTCCAGTTCCTGGTCGAGGAACTGGCCGTGGCCGCCCAGTACGAGATCCCGTTCGTGCTGGTGATGCTGAACAACGAGTACCTGGGCCTGATCCGGCAGGCCGAGACCGGGTACGGCATGAACCGCGAGGTGGACATCCACTACGACGAGCACGGCACCGACAACGTGCGGATCATGCAGGCGTACGGGTGCAGCGGGCGTCGTGTCGTGGAGCCGGAGGAGATCGCCGGGGCCCTGGAGTGGGCGCGCGGGCAGGCGCGGCGGACGAGCAGGCCGGTGCTCGTGGAGGTCATGATCGACCGCGCGGCCAACGCGTCCATGGGCAGCGCCCTGGACAGTGTGGTCGAGTTCGAACCGGTCAGCTGATGCGTGTCCTGCTCGCCCCGGACAAGTTCAAGGGCTCGCTGACGGCCAGCGCGGTCGCCGACCACCTGGCGGCCGGTCTGCGCCGTGCGGCACCGGGCCTGGACCTGCGCGAACTGCCGATCGCCGACGGCGGCGAGGGCACGGTCGACGCCGCCTGCGCCGCCGGGTACCACCGCGTGACGGCCACCGTCACCGGCCCGCTCGGGCTGCCGGTGCGGGCCGCGCTGGCGGTCCGCGGGCCCACCGCGGTGATCGAACTCGCGCAGGCCGCCGGCCTGTCCCACGGCACCGCCCCGCTGACGGCCACCAGCTACGGCGTGGGCGAGCTGATTCGGCTCGCGTTGGACCGGGGCTGCGAGCGGATCGTGCTCGGGGTGGGCGGCAGCGCCAGTACCGACGGTGGCGCGGGCATGGTGCACGCCCTGGGCGCACGACTGATCAACGCGCGCGAGCCCGGCGGTGCTGCGCTGCGTGAGCTGGCCGGGGTCGACCTGTCCGGGCTGGACCCGCGGCTGCGCACGACCCGGTTCGTACTGGCCAGCGACGTGGACAACCCGCTGCGCGAGGCCGCGCCGGTCTACGCCCCGCAGAAGGGCGCCACCGCGCTGGAGGTGTCGCTGCTCGCGGACGGCCTGCGGCGCTGGGCCGAGCTGCTCGGCGGCGACCCGCTCGCACCCGGTTCGGGCGCTGCCGGGGGAGTGGGCTTCGCCGCGATGACCGTGCTGGGCGCCGAGCGCCGACCCGGCGTGCAGGTGCTGCTCGACCTGCTCGGTTTCGCCGAGGCCGTACGCGGCGCGGCCCTGGTCGTCACCGGGGAGGGCGCGCTGGACGAGCAGTCACTGCATGGCAAGGCCCCGGTCGGCCTCGCGCGGGCGGCCCGCGGTGTGCCGGTGGTGGCCGTGACCGGCCGCTGCGAACTGAGCACGGCGCAGCTGCGTGGCGCGGGTTTCGCCGCCGCGTACGCCCTGACCGACCTGGAACCCGATCGGTCACGGTGCCTGTCCGCCCCCGGACCCTTGCTGGAGATCATCGCCGGGCGCATTGTTGAGGATCACCTATGCTGCTGAACGGGCGTGAGGAGGTTCCAATGTCCACAATGGACCTTGTGGTGCGCGCGAGCAGCGCGGTCACGGCTGAGGGGGTTCGGGGCCTGGCCGTGTGCGTCAGGGACGGCCGCATCGCCGCCATCGAGGCGGCCGACGCCCCGGTGGACGCCACCGCGACAGTGGAGTTGGCCGCCGACGAGGTGCTGCTGCCTGGGCTGGTGGACACCCATGTGCACGTCAACGACCCGGGCCGCAGCCAGTGGGAGGGCTTCGACACCGCGACGAGGGCCGCCGCGGCCGGGGGCGTGACCACGATCGTGGACATGCCGCTGAACAGCCTGCCGCCCACGGTCACCCGGGAGGCCCTGGTGGTCAAGCGGGCTGCCGCGCACGAGAAGGTGCACGTGGACGTGGGCTTCTGGGGCGGGGCCGTGCCCGGCAACCTCGGCGAGCTGCCCGGACTGCACGAGGCCGGGGTGTTCGGCTTCAAGTGCTTCCTGCTGGACTCCGGGGTGCCGGAGTTCCCGCCGCTGAGCCACTTCGAGCTGGCCGACGCGCTGCGCGTGCTGCGCGAGCGGGACGCGCTGATGATCGTGCACGCCGAGGACGCCGAGACCATCGACGCCGCGCCACCCTCGTGCGGGCGCCGCTACCAGGACTTCCTGGCCTCCCGCCCGCGCCGCGCGGAGAACCGGGCGATCACCGCCGTGATCGATCTGGCCCGGCGCACCGGAGCCCGCGTGCACGTGCTGCACCTGTCCTCGGCCGAGGCCCTGCCGCTGATCGCCCAGGCCAAGGAGGAGGGCCTGCCGATCACCGCCGAGACCTGCCCGCACTACCTCAGCTTCGCCGCCGAGCTGATCCCGGACGGGGCCACCGAGTACAAGTGCTGCCCGCCCATCCGCGAGCAGGCCAACCGGGACGCGCTGTGGCGCGGGCTGGCCGAGGGCGTCATCGACTGCGTGGTCAGCGACCACTCGCCGTGCACCCCGGACCTGAAACGACTGGAGACCGGGGACTTCGGGCAGGCCTGGGGCGGCATCGCCAGCCTGCAACTGGGCCTGCCCGCGGTGTGGACCGAGGCGCGCACACGCGGGCACGACCTCACCGAGGTGGTGCGCTGGATGGCCGAGCGCCCCGCCGACCTTGCCGGGCTGCGCCGCAAGGGCCGCATCGAGGTCGGAGCCGACGCCGACCTGTGCGTGCTCGCCCCGGACGCGCGCTTCACCGTGGACGTGCGCGCGCTGGCCCACCGCAACCCCGTCACCCCGTACCACGGCCTGGACCTGACCGGAGTCGTGCGCCGCACCTGGCTGCGCGGCGTGCCGGTCACCGGTGATCACCCGCACGGACGGCTGTTGAGCAGAGGAGAGGCATGACCGACGCGCCCGCCTGGACCGCACTGCCCGACCTGGCCTCCCGCAGGCTCGGCGGAGCCGTGCTGTGGGCCAACGACGAGTTCTTCGCCGAGCGGGAGAACCTGATCAAGCCCGAGGCGCCGCGGTTCGACACCTACACCTTCGGCCACAAGGGACAGGTCTACGACGGGTGGGAGACCCGTCGGCGCCGCGAACCCGGGGTGGACCAGGCAGTGGTGCGGCTGGGCGTGCCCGGGGTCGTGCGCGGGGTGGTGGTCGACACCGCGTTCTTCACCGGCAACTACCCGCCCGAGGCCTCCGTGGAGGCGTGTGGAGTCGAGGGCTACCCCAGCCCCGAGGAGCTGGCCTCGGCGCAGTGGCACACGATCCTGTCCCGCTCCGCTCTGCGCGGGGACCACGCCAACGCCTTCGACGTGGACTCCGACCGCCGCTGGACCCACGTCCGCCTCACGATCCACCCCGACGGCGGGGTCGCCCGGCTGCGCGTGCACGGCGACCCGGTGGCCGACCCCCGCCTGCTGCCGGGGGCCGTCCTGGACCTCGCGGCACTGGCCAACGGCGGGCAGGCCCTGGACTGCAGCAACATGTTCTACTCGCGGCCGTCCAACCTGATCGCCCCGGGACCGGCCGCCGTCATGGGCGAGGGCTGGGAGACCGCCCGCCGCCGCGACTCCGGCAACGACTGGGTGCTGCTGCGGCTGGCCACCGAGGGCGTCGTGCGGCTGGCCGAGCTGGACACCAGCCACTTCAAGGGCAACGCCCCCGGCTGGGCCTCGCTCAGCGGCTGCCTGGGCGCGATCGAGGATCCCGACGCCTGGTTCACGCTGCTGCCCAGGACCCGGCTGCAACCCGACACCGTGCACCGGTTCCCGCTCAGCGGCGACCGTCCCGCCACCCACGTGCGGCTGGACGTCTACCCCGACGGGGGCATGGCCCGGCTGCGCCTGCACGGGCGGCCCACCGAGGACGGCAGGCGGCACCTGATCGGCCACTGGTTCAACCAGTTGCCCGCCGAGCAGGCCCGCGCGGTGCTCGGCGCCGAGCCGGGACCTCGCCCGCTCGACGCCGACCAGCCGCTGCCCGAGGCACTGGCGGGGTTACTGATCGACTAGCTGGTGCGCCTTCGCCCCGTCCAGGCACTCGCGCACGATGTCCGCGTGCCCGGCGTGCCGTGCCGTCTCCTCGATCAGGTGCAGCAGGACCCAGCGCGCCGACCACTGCGCCGCCTCGGGCAAGGCGCACGGCACGTCCAGGCTGGGCAACTCGGCCACGATCTGCTCGGTGAGCCGCGCCGTCTCCTCGTAGTCGGCCAGCCACCGGGCCACTGTGTCCGACTCGTCCAGCACGAACTCGTTTTCCCAGTCGGTGATCGGCCACAGCCCCGGCAGCGGGCGGCCCGCCAGCCCGGCCACCACCCACCGCCGTTCGCTGCGGCTGACGTGCCGCAGCACGGACAGCGGGGACAGGTCGCTCGCACTGGCCGCCTTGCGGGCCTGCTGCTCGCTGAGCCCGCGCACCGTCGCGCGGACCGCCGCCCGCTGTTTCGCCAGGAACGTCAGCAGCCCGCTGCGCTCATCGCTGATCGGAGGAACCATCATGGGCCCATCCTGCCCGCCATACCTGACAGCTGGCGTCAGGTACCGGGTCCGATCAGAAGTGCGTGGCCACGCCGAACTCGTCACGCAGCAGCGCCATGTCGTGCAGGTCCCGTCCCGCCGGTTCGTAGCCCTGGTGGAAGTACACCTGCTGCGCCGCCGACAGGCAGGGCACCCTCGCCTGCTCGATGCTGCCCGTCACGAAGCAGTCCGCCGGGTACTCGAACCGCCCGCCGCTCGCGTCCGCCGCCTGCACCGCCGACCCGTCCTCGGCGAACACCAGCGGGTGCAGGTCCAGTTCCACGCCCGCGTCGTCCGCCATCACGAACCGCACCGGCCGCTCGTCCAGCGTCACCACGAACCCGCTCGCCCGCAGCGCCGCCACCACCCTCGGCTCCTGCTCCGCCTTGTGCATCAGGTCCAGATCCCGGTGCGCCCGTGTTCGCCTGCCCACCAACGCGTCCACGCCCCAGCCGCCGCCGATCCACACCTCGACGTCGGCCGCCTGGAGCACGGCCAGTACCCGCAACACGGAGGAGCCGTCCATCACGGGCAACGGCCTACCGGTTCCAGCCCCGCGACCGCAACCCGATTCGCCTGATCGGCGGCACGAGTCGGCATCGGTCTGACGACCACGCGTAACGGACCGCCGTCCGGTGCGGCATGGAGGGTGTACCTCGGCGAGGGGAGTTCACATGTCCTACGAGCTGGAGAACCGCCTGGTCGTGGGTGTGGCGTCGAGCGCGCTGTTCGACCTGGCCGAGTCCGACTGCGTGTTCCGGGACAGCGGCGAGCAGGAGTACCGGCGCTACCAGGAGCAGAACCTCGATCGCGCGCTGGAGCCCGGCGTCGCGCTCGGCTGGGTACGCAGGCTCCTGTCGCTCAACGATCTGGCCGCACCGGAGGACCCACTGGTCGAGGTCATCGTGCTGTCGAGGAACGATCCCGACACCGGCCTGCGCGTCATGCGGTCGATCGCCACCCACGACCTGCCGATCACGAGGGCGATCTTCATGCAGGGGCGGTCCCCGTACCGGTTCATCCCAGCACTGAACATGTCGCTGTTCCTCTCGGCGAACGAGGAGGACGTGCGCGAGGCGGTGCGGCTCGGGTTTCCGGGCGGGCAGGTGCTGCGCGCCGCCGCGTTCGAGGATGACCACACCGACAGGGAACTCCGCATCGCGTTCGACTTCGACGGCGTGCTCGCGGACGACGAATCCGAGCGTGTGACGCAACGCGGATCGGTGGACGATTTCCAGAACTACGAGACCGCGAACGCGCGCGTCCCGCACAATCCCGGACCGCTGCTGGGATTGTTGAGGAACCTCAACAGGATCCAGCGCGTGGAGCAGCAACGGAAGCTGGACTGCCCCGAGTACCAGATCCGCGTCCGGATCTCCATCGTGACCGCCCGCGGCGCCCCGGCCCACGAGCGCGCGATGGCGAGCCTGAAGCACTGGGGTGTGCTGGTCAACGACGCGTTCTTCCTGGGCGGCGTGGAGAAGCGACTGGTGCTCGAAGTCCTGCGGCCGCACATGTTCTTCGACGACCAGTCGCGGCACCTCGAACCTGCCTCGCTCGTAGTGCCCTGCGTGCACGTTCCCTTCGGGATCGTCAACCAGTGACAGGAAAGCCACATCCCCTCACTTCGCGTCGGCGTAGCACTGGACGGCGGTGACGTCCAACGGGAAACGGACGGGGGTGGCGCCGAACACGAGGTGGCCGGCGCGGACGGCGGCGTGTTCGACGAGGGCGACAACGGCGTCGGCGTCCTGGGCACGGCAGTGGACGATGACCTCGTCGTGCTGGAAGAACACGAGTTCGGGGCGGTGTGCGGGGGAGCCGAGGGCGGTGAGGCCGGTCCGCAGGGTGGCGAGCAGGGCGAGGGCCCAGTCGGCGGCGCTGGCCTGGACGACGAAGTTGCGGGTGAACCGGCCGCGGGCGCGGTGGCTGGCGGCGCTGGTGCCGGGGGCGTCCTCGGCGGGTTCGGGGTCCAGGCTGGCCACCGAGGAGGTGGCTGGCGGGCAGGTGCGGCCCAGCCAGGAGCGGACCAGGCCACCGGACTCACCGACCTGGGCGGCTCGTTCCACGTAGTCGACGGCTCGCGGGAACTGCTTGCGCAGTGCGGCGACGAGCGCGGGGGCCTCGCCGCTGGTCTGCCCGTAGAGGGCGGCCAGCATGCCGATCTTGGCGCGGGCCCGGTCGCCCTCGAAGGCCTCGTCGGCAAGGGCGCGGTACAGGTCCCCGTCGCGGCTGGCCAGGGCGAGCCGTTCGTCGGCGGACAGGGCGGCCAGGATCCTGGGTTCGAGTTGACCGGCGTCGGCCACGACGAGCACCCAGCCGGGGTCGGCGATGGCGGCGCGGCGCACGGTGCGGTGGATCTGCAGCGCGCCGCCACCGCGGGTGGCCCACCGTCCGGACACGACACCGCCGGGCACGTACTCGGGCCGGAACCGCCCGTCGCGCACCCAGGAGGCCAGCCAGGACCAGCCGTGCGCGGTGTAGATCCGGTAGAGCTCCTTGTACTCCAACAACAACGGCACGGCCGGGTGGTCGACCTCCTTGAGTACCCAGGACCGGGTGGAGGGCAGCCGGATGCCCGCGCGGGCGAAGGCGCGCAGCACCTCGGCGGGGGAGTCGGGGTGCAACCGCCGGTCGCCCAGCGCCTCGGCGATGCGCTCGGACAGCTCGCCCAGCCGCTGCGGGGGCAGGCCGTGGGTCTGGCGTGGCCCGAGCAGTTCGGTGAGCAGGGCCGAGTGCACGTCGGCCCGCCAGGGCAGCCCGTTGTGCCCCATCTCGGCGGCGGCCAGCGCACCGGCGGACTCGGCGGCCACCAGCATGCCGAACCGGGCCGGGTGTTCCGCGGACCCCATGCGGCGGCGCTGCTCGGCGTGCACGGCGACGAGCACGTCCAGGGACTCGGTCTCCTGCTCGGCCTCGAACAGGGTGGGCTGGGTGTCCCGTGAGCGCGGCGGCCGGTCGGCGGGCACCGGGCCGCCGGTCATCCGCGCCCAGGCCGCGAGCACCCCGCGCGGATCGCCCCACCGGCCCGCGTGGCCCATCAGCAGCGCCTCGGTCAGCTCCACGTCGTGGCAGCGCTCCACCCGCACGCCCGCCGCCAGCAGCCTCGGGTACAGCTCCATCGTGTTCGCCCAGACCCAGCGCGGGGCGTGCGCGAGTTCCCTGCGCCGCACGCCCGCCACCAGGTCCTCCAGGCACGGCCCACCGACCGGCCGACCGTCCTCGGTCAGCTCCTGGAACCCGGCCCCACCCTCCGGTGTCGGCACCACCGCAACCCGCACACCGACATCTTGCTGGACACCCCTGACAAGTTCCGGCGACGGCGCGGTCACCACCCGGTTACGCTGCGGCCATGGCCGCAACGCTGGGTTCGGTGGCACTGCTCGTGCTGGCCTCGGCGGCTCCCGCCGTGGACAACGGCATGTGGGCGGGCTACGTCGCCTACTCGGGGCACTACGCGCAGATCAGTGCCGAGTGGACGGAGCCCGAGGTGACCTGCGCCCCCGGCGAGCGTTCGGCGGCCAGCTTCTGGATCGGCCTGGACGGCTACGGCACGCCCGACCTGGAGCAGTTGGGCACCGCCGTGGACTGCGAGGCGGGCAGACCCCGCTACTCGGCCTGGTACGAGTGGTTCCCGGCGGCGGCCACCCCGCTGACCGAGCCGGTGGCGCCGGGCGACCACTTCCAGGCCCTCATCACGGTCGGTGAGGACCGCACCTTCGTGATGACCCTGCGCAACACCACCCAGCGCTGGGAGCACGCGGTGAGCAAGAGGGTGCCCGAGGCCCCGCTGAGTTCGGCCGAGGTGGTGTCCGAGGCGCCCATGGTGGGCACGCAGCTGCCGCTTGCCGACTTCGGCCAGGTCGGGTTCGCCGGGATCAGCGTGAACCACGCACCACTGGACCGGGTGACGCACGGTCGCACCGAGATCCAGCTCGGCGGGGGTGGCCCGAAGACCGAAACCACCGATTTGCGTTACGGAACGGAGTTCAGCACCAGGTGGCTCGGGCATTGACCGATACAGTCCTGCGCCATGGCTGAGCCAGCGCCGTTCGACCGCATCGGGGCGAACTACGACGCCTCCCGCGCGGACCGCAGTGCCCACTACGCCGCCAACGCGTGGCTGGCGGACCGCCTGTCACCGGGCGCCCGCGTGCTGGACGTGGGCTGTGGTTCCGGTGAGCCCACGGCGCGGGAGTTGTGCGAGCGCGGGTTCGAGGTGGTCGGCGTGGACGAGTCCGGCGTGATGCTGGACCTGGCCCGCGCGGGAGTGCCGGGTGCGACCTTCCTGCAGCGCGACTTCCGCGATCTTGGCGAGGACCTCGGCCAGTTCGACGCGGTCACGGCCTTCTTCGCGCTCCTGCTGGTGTCCAGGGCCGAGGTGGCACAGGTGCTCGCGGACCTGCGCTCGCGGCTGCGCGGGCCCAAGCTGCTGGTGATGAGCATGGTCTACGGGGACTTCGACGCGTTCCCGATCAGCTTCCTCGGCGTGTGGATCCCGGTCACCGCCTACCCGACCGACCAGTTGCTGGAGGTGGTGACCGCGGCGGGTTTCCGGGTGCTGGACAAGAAGGAGGCCGTGCTGGAGGCGGAGGAGGCCGGTCGGCTGGAGACCCACCAGTACCTGTTCCTGACCGCCGACTGACCCCCGCCACCGCTACGCGCCGGGCTTGCCCGCGACCTCCACCGTCACCTGCACGTGCCGGGCGACCGCCTCGTCGATGTACTGGCGGAGCTGATCGGTGGCGCCGCCGCCCGCCATTGCCTGCACGGCGGCGGTGAGCGCCGCGTTCTGCGCCGACAGTTCGGTGAACCGGTCGTTGAGCCACAGCACCATGCGTCCGGCGCCGCGGACACCGTCCTCACCTGGCAGGTACTGGTCGGCCATCGCGGCCAGTGCGGCCTGCTGCTGGTTGGACAGGGACATGAAGCCACCTCCGTTGCTCAGGTCCACGTAGACCTTGTTCAGATCGGCTGCCATGCCCCCGATGGACAGGGTGCCGCCGTTCCACTGGTAGAACTGGATGCCGTCACGGACCCCGGCCTCGTCCCCGCACAGCCACAGCCACCAGGCGTGCGCCCCGTCCTGGGCGGGGTAGACGAAGTCGCGGAACCCGTACGCGCCGGTGCGTTCCCTGCCCAGCACGCTGGCCGCCCCGTCCAGGTAGGCCATCGCGGTGCCGAGCGGGATCGCGGGCCAGCCCTGCTCCGGGTTCGGCCCCAGCCACCGGTCCGAGGCCATGAAGATCGGCAGGTCCTCGGGGTAGCCGATCCGGCGGGCGTCCGCCAGCGCGAGCCGCGCGCGGGCTTGGCCGCCCTGGTAGCCCTCGGCGGCGTCGTGCCACCCCTCCTGAGCGACCAGCAGCACGGTCCGGCCCGCGTCCACGTGGCGCTGGTAGGCCCCGGGGTAGCAGCTGATGCACTTCGGGTTGTCCGGATACCCGATGTAGCGCAGCAGCACCGAGATTTGCTCGTCCGGGTGCTGCCGGTTGTAGTCGTCGAGCTCCTCGGGGCCCAGTTCGCGGTCGCTGTAGTCGGCGCCGTAGGCCAGCACGGTCGGCATGGTCACCTCCCTCGGAGCGGCCCACGCCGCTCGTCGTTCTTGGGTGTGGTCGCCGAGTCTGCTGAGCCCCCCGTCACGGGTGCGTCGCCGTCGATGCCCGGTGCTCACTACAGTCGACGGGGTGAGCACGCCCTTCGACCACATCGGGTCCCGTTACGACGACACCCGCCAGGACCGCAGCGCCCAGCGGGCCGCCGACGCCTGGCTGGCGGATCGGCTGCCGCCGGGAGCGCGGGTACTGGACGTGGGCTGCGGCTCGGGTGAGCCGACCGCGTGGGAGTTGTCCGAGCGCGGGTTCGAGGTGGTCGGGGTGGACGAGTCCGAGGTCATGCTGGAGCTGGCCCGCCAGACCGCACCCCGCGCCACCTTCCACCGGCGCGACCTGCGCGAACTCGGCGCCGACCTGGGTGAGTTCGAGGCCGTCACGGCCTTCTTCGCGCTGCTCATGCTGTCCAGGGCCGAGATCCCCGCCGTGCTGGCGGACCTGCGCGCCCGGCTGCGCGGGCCGAAGCTGCTGGTGCTGGGCATGGTGCTCGGCGAGTTCGACGCCGAGCCGATCGACTTCCTGGGCACCCCGCTGCGGGTCAGCGCCTACCCGACCGAACAGCTGCTGGCGGTGGTCGAGTCGGCCGGGTTCACCGTGCTGGAGCACCGGGACGTGCCGCTGGCCGCACCCGAGGGCGGCCGGGCCGAGGTGCACCAGTTCGTCCACGCCACGGCGTAGTGACGCAGGTGCCCGCCATTTGTCGGGGGGATGTGAAAGCCTGATGACGTGGCACCCAGCCCTTCCCAGTCCCCGGCAGAGGCGTACGCCGCTTTTCGGAGCCGCGCCGCCCGTCCGCAGCTGACCGAGTTCACCTCGGCGCTGTCGTTCGACCTCGACCCCTTCCAACTGCGCGCCTGCGAGGCCCTCGAGGACGGGCACGGCGTGCTCGTCTGCGCTCCCACCGGCGCGGGCAAGACCGTCGTCGGCGAGTTCGCCGTGCACCTGGCGCTGGCGGGCGGCAGCAAGTGCTTCTACACGACGCCGATCAAGGCGTTGTCCAACCAGAAGTACGCCGACCTGACAGCGCGGCACGGTGCGGACAACGTCGGGCTGCTCACCGGCGACACCTCCGTCAACGGTGACGCGCCCGTGGTGGTGATGACCACCGAGGTGCTGCGCAACATGCTCTACGCGGGCTCGCACACCCTGCGCGGCCTGGGCTACGTGGTCATGGACGAGGTGCACTACCTCGCCGACCGGTTCCGCGGCGCCGTGTGGGAGGAGGTCATCCTGCACCTGCCCGAGGCGGTGCGGGTGGTCGGCCTGTCCGCCACGGTCAGCAACGCCGAGGAGTTCGGCGAGTGGCTGGTCGCGGTGCGCGGGGACACCACCGTGGTGGTCGACGAGCACCGGCCCGTGCCGCTGTGGCAGCACATGATGCTCGGCGGCCGGGTGATGGACCTGTTCGCCGGGGACCCCGGTGACGGTGGCGAGGCGCACATCAACCCGCAGCTGCTGCGCAGGGCCGAGGAGATGGGCCGCCAGCACGTGCCCTTCAGCCGGGGCCGCGGCCCGCGCGCGGCCCGGGCCCGCAGCGGTGCCCCCCGGTTCCGGCCGCCCTCGCGGGTGGACATCATCACCCGCCTGGACCAGGCCGACCTGCTGCCCGCGATCGACTTCGTGTTCAGCAGGGCGGGCTGCGAGGCCGCGGTCACCCAGTGTGTGCGGGCCGGGCTGCGGCTGACCGGGCCCGAGGACGTGGAGCAGATCCGCGCGATCATCGAGGAGCACACCAGGGACCTGCCCGAGGGCGACCTGGTGGTCCTGGGCTACTGGGAGTGGCGCGAGGCGCTGGAGCGTGGCATCGCCAGCCACCACGCCGGGCTGCTGCCCGCGTTCAAGGAGACCGTGGAGGAGCTGTTCGTGCGCGGCCTGGTCCGCGTGGTGTTCGCCACGGAGACCCTGGCGCTGGGCATCAACATGCCCGCGCGCACCGTGGTGCTGGAGAAGCTGGTCAAGTACAACGGCGAGGCGCACGTCGACCTGACGCCGGGGGAGTACACCCAGCTCACCGGCCGGGCGGGCCGCCGGGGCATCGACGTGGAGGGGCACGCCCTGGTGGTGTGGCAGCCCGGGGTCGACCCCAAGCAGGTCGCCGGCCTCGCCTCCACCCGCACCTACCCGCTGCGCTCCTCCTTCCGCCCCGGCTACAACATGGCCGTCAACCTGGTGCAGCAGGTCGGCGCGCAGGCCGCCAGGGAGATGCTGGAGAAGTCCTTCGCGCAGTTCCAGGCCGACCGCTCGGTGGTGGGCCTGGCCAAGCGCATCGAGCGCGGCCACCAGGCCCTCGAGGGCTACGCCGAGTCGATGACCTGCCACCTCGGGGACTTCGCCGAGTACGCCGAGCTGCGCCGCAAGCTCGGCGACCGGGAGAAGGCCCTGTCCAGGCAGAACAGCGCCAGCAGGCGGGCGGAGGCCGCGGAGTCGCTGGAGCGGCTGCGCAAGGGCGATGTCATCGCGGTGCCCTCGGGCCGCCGCTCGGGCATCGCCGTGGTGATCGATCCCGGGCTGGACCCACTGGGCGAGGCCAAGCCCTTCGTACTCACCGAGGACCGCTGGGTGGGCACCCTGTCGGTCACCGACTTCCCCGCCCCGGTGCAGCCGCTGGGCCGGATGCGGCTGCCCAAGAACGTGGACTGGCGCTCGCCCAGGGTGCGCAGGGACCTGGCCTCCGCGCTGCGCGACACCGGCATCAGCGCCCCGCACCGGCAGCGCCGCCGCAGCGACCCGCACGACGACTCGGAGCTGGCGAGCCTGCGCAGGGCGCTGCGGGCGCACCCCTGCCACGGCTGCGACGACCGGGAGGCGCATGCCAGGTGGGCCGAGCGGCACGCCAGGCTGGCGCAGGAGACCGAGCGGCTGGAGCGCCAGGTCGCCGCCACCACGCACTCCCTGGCCCGCTCCTTCGACCGGCTGCGCGCCCTGCTGCGCGAGCGCGGCTACCTGGCCTCCGGCGGGGAGACCGTCACCCCGTCCGGGCGGCGGCTGGCCCGGATCTACAGCGAGTCGGACCTGCTGGCCGCGGAGTGCCTGCGCGAGGGTGTGTGGGAGCAGCTGACCGCGCCCGAGCTGGCGGCGGTGGTCTCGGCCCTGGTGTTCGAGGCGCGCCGGGACGGCCAGACCGAGGTGCGCATGCCCACCGGGGCGGTCAACCAGGCACTGTTGGAGACCATGCGGCTGTGGGCGGGCCTGGAGGAGGACGAGCGCAGGCACAAGGTGGAGCGCACCCGACAGCCCGACGCGGGTTTCGCCTGGCCGGTCTACCGTTGGGCCAGGGGTGAGTCCCTGGAGAAGGTGCTGACCTCGGCGGAGACCAACGGCCAGGAGCTTTCCGCTGGTGACTTCGTGCGCTGGTGCCGCCAGGTGATCGACCTGCTCGACCAGTTGCGGGACGTGATGGGCGGCGACACCGTCGTGGGCGGCACGGCGGCCGAGGCGGTGCGGGCGCTGCGCAGGGGCGTGATCGCGATGGCAACCATGTAGTCACGACTGCCGCACGCGGTACGAGTGGCCATCCCGAACGGGGTGCCGGTGTGGTTTGATCGCGGCCGAGAGGCCGCTTGGGGAAGATCACGGAGGCGATGATGACCAGCCCGTACGGACCGTCCGGGGGCAACGACCCGCAGCAGTGGGGCCAGCAGCCCCAGGGGGGCGGGTACCCCGGCACGCCGTCCGGCGGTACGCCCGCCCAGCAGCCAGGACAGCCGCAGTGGGGCCAGCAGCCCGGCGGTTACCCCCAGCAGCAACCAGGACAACAGCCGCCGGGTCAACCGCAGCCGGGGCAGTACGGCCAGCCCGGCGGTTACCCGCAGCAACAGCCGGGTGGTTACCCACAGCAACCGGGGCAGCAGCAACCTGGCCAGCAGCAGTGGGGACAGCAGCCCCAGCAGCAGGCCCCGCAGTGGGGCCAGCCGGTGGCGGGCCAGCAGCCGCAGTGGGGGCAGCAGCCGCAGCCCGGTGGCCAGTACGGCCAGCCCGGAGGTTTCGGTCAGCAGCCCGCGCCGAAGAAGAAGTCCTCCACCCTGGTGATCCTGATCATCATCGTGGTGGTGCTCATCGCGGTGGTGGCCTTCCTGGGCTTCGTCACCCCGGGCTTCTTCAACAAGAAGGTCTTCGACAACAACGCGGTGCAGGAGGGCGTCAGCACCGTGCTGAAGAACGACTACAAGCTCAAGGTCAGCTCGGTGACCTGCCCGGCGGACCAGCCGGTGAAGGCGAGCACCACGTTCACCTGCAAGGCCACCGTGGACGGCCAGGAGAAGTCGGTGACCATCACGGTCAAGAGCGACGACGGGCACTACGAGGTCGGGCAGCCGCAATAGCCCGACCGGGCGGTATGTGACAGCAGGCCGGGTGGCCAGGCAAGATCACCCGTGTGGAGGAACCTGACATCCGGCTGCTGGCGTCCGAGCAGCTCCGCGCTGCCAACGGGCTTTTTCGCGCCGCGCTGCACGTCGCGCCGATCAGCGACGAGGACTGGCAGCTCGCCCAGCGCTCCTACGAGGATGCCGACACGCTCGGCGCCTTCGTTGACGGCCGCATGGTCGGCACCGCGGTCGGCCTGCACGGCAGGCTGCGGGTGCCCGGCGGTGCGCTGGTGCCGATGCAGGCGGTGAGCCGGGTTGGCGTGCGCGCCGACCACACCCGCCGGGGCGTGCTCACCGCGCTGATGCGTGCTCAGCTGACCGGTTCCACCGCGCCGGTGGCCACGTTGCGCGCCTCCGAGGGCGTGATCTACCGGCGCTTCGGCTACGGGGTGGCCACCCGGTTCCAGCGTGTGGTGGTGGACCGTGGGCGGGCCGTGCTGCACGCCGACGCCCCCGCGGGCGGGCGTGTGCGGGAGATCACCGACAGCGAGGAACTCGTCAGCACGGTGCCGCGGCTGCAACATGCGCTCGCCGGCGAGCACCTCGGGGGAATCCAGCTGCCCCAGGGCTTTCGCGACTTCATCGTGCGCCGCGCCGCCAAGGAGGGCTTCCCGCGCTGCGCCGTGCACACCGCGGCCGACGGCACCGAGAACGCCTTCGCGGTCTACACGGTGTCCACATTGGACGGTGCCGACTTCGGCCACGAGATGAAGATCACCAACCTGTTCGCGGCCGACGGGACGGCGCTGGCGGAGCTGTGGCGCTACCTGTTGGGGGTGGACCTGGTGCACCGGATCAGCTACGAGGGCGGCCCGCTGGACCAGCCGCTGACCCTGTTGCTGGCCGACAGCCGGGCCTGCGCCGTGGACCGGGTGTCCGACGAGACCTGGCTGCGGCTGGTGGACGTGCCCGCCGCGCTGGCGGCCCGCACCTACGGCGGCACCGAGCCCGTGGTGGTGGCGGTGACCGACCGGTTCCTGCCCGGCAACGAGGGCCGCTACCTGGTCGGGCCGGACGGGGCCGAGCGCACCGGGCGGGCCGCCCAACTCGTGCTGCCCGTGGACGCGCTGGCCGCCGCCTACCTCGGTGACGTGCCGGTATCCGCGCTGGCCGCGGCGGGCCGCGTGGGGGTACTCGACCCGGCGGCGCTGCCGAGGGCCGATACGGTGTTCGCGAGCAAGCCTCGCGCCTGGTGCGGCACCTACTTCTGAATCACCGTGTCGGGTGACGATCTTCAGCAGCGGTGTCGGTGACCGCCGGGGTGGCGGATGCTCGTGGCGGAACGGAGCGGAGTGGGCATGAAGTCACCGCTGGACTGGTCGCTGATCGGTGTCTCGGCACAGGTGCTGCTGGCGGCGTCGGTGCTGGTGCTGCTGGTCGCGTTGCTGTGGGTGCGCAGGCGTTCGTGGTGGCTGCGGGCGGTGCCGATCAGCGTGGCCGTCGCGCTGGTGGTCGGCCTCGGCGGCTACCTGGTGGTCAACTACGTGTGGCAGCCCTACCCGGACGTCATCCCGCTGGTGATCTTCGCCTGGGCGGGTGCCGCCACGCTCGTGCTGTGCCTGTCGGTGGCCAGGATGCGGCTGGCCCGCTGGCCGTTGCGGGCGCTGATGGTGCTGGGCGTGGTGTGGTCGCTGGTCGTCGTGGCCGCGCAGGCCAACATCCACTACGGGGCCTACACCACGACACGTGCGCTGCTCGGCCCGCTGCTGGACCCCTCCCACGACCTGTCCTCGGTGAGCGCCACGGTGACCAGTTCGGTGCACAGCCCGCCGGGCACGCCGTTGGAGCAGGTGTGGCAGCCGCCCGCGGACATGCCCCGCGAGGGCAAGGTGGTCAAGGCGAGCATCCCGTCCTCGGGCGGCTTCAAGCCCCGGGAGGCGCTGATCTACCTGCCGCCCGCCTACCTGAGCACGCCCCGGGCCGAACTGCCGGTACTGGTGGTCATCCCGGGTGACCCCGGCTCGCCCCGGCAGTGGATCGACGCCGGGCACCTCAACGAGACGCTCGACCAGTTCGCCGCACAGCACAAGGGACTGGCCCCCGTGGTGGTCATGGCCGACCACGTCGGCGTCACCGAGGACAACCCGAGTTGCCTGGACTCCCCGCTCGGCAAGCCACAGACCTACCTGGCCAAGGATGTGCCCGACTGGGTGGCCGCCAACCTCCAGGTGTCCCGCGACCGCAGCCGCTGGGCGATCGGCGGGGGCTCCTCCGGTGCCACCTGCGCGTTGCTGGTCGCCCTGCGCGCGCCGCAGACCTACCCGAACCTGTTCGACCTGTCCGGCCAGCGCGAGCCGATGCTGGCCAGCCGCAAGGAAACCGTGGACAGGTTGTTCGGCGGCAACGAGTCCGCCTACCTGCGCAGCACGCCCAAGGACATCATGGCCAGGCAGAAGTTCCCGAACACCCATGCACTGCTCATTGTCGGCGCGCAGGACGCCGAGTACAAACCCCAGCAGCAGGAGATCTTCGCGGCGGGCAAGCAGGCGGGCATGGACATTCAGTACAAGGAGATGCCGGGCGGGCACACGTGGATCCTGTGGCGGGAAGCGCTCGCCTCGGTGGTGGTGCCGTGGCTCGTGCGGCGGATGGAGCTGATCAAGTGACTCGGGACAGCGCTCTGCGGCTGCTGGGGCTGCTGCGGCGGTCACCGGTGTCCACCGGGTTCGTGCTGGTCCTGTGGGTGGTCGGCGCGGCCACCGGGACCCTGTTGACCGGCCCGTCGGACAACCTCAACGAGTACGTGGCCATCGGTGCCGGGCAGTTGGCCGAGGGCTACTGGTGGACCCCGCTGTCCTCGGCGTTCTGGTGCTCCACACTGCCCTCCTACATCGTGGTCAGCCTGCTGGTGCTGGCCATCGGCGTGCCCTCGGAACGCCTGCTGGGCCGCCGGATGACCGGGTTGGTGCTGGTGCTCGGCCAGGTGGTGGGCAGCCTGCTCACCGTCGGCGTGGTCGCACTGCTGGCGCGGACCGGGGACTACTGGCTCGTCAGCCTCAGCGAGACCTACGACGTGGGCCCCTCGCCCGCACTGGTCGGTCTGGGCGTGGTGCTCACCTACAAGCTGTCCGCGCTGTGGCGGCGCCGGTTGCGGCTGTTCCTGTTCACCGGGGTGCTCGTGCTGGCCCTGTACTCGGGTACCCTGCTGGACGTCATGCGCGTGGTGGACGCACTGCTGGGCCTCGCGCTGGGCCGGGTGCTGATCGGCCGCTCCACCGCCACCGTCGGCGCCTCCTCCCGTTCGGAGACCAAGGTGCTGGTCGCCCTGGTGGTGGCCGCCACCGCCTTCGGCCCGATCCTGACGCTGTTCTCCAAGTCCGGGTACGGTCCGTTGCAGTTCATGCAGTACATGTTCGCCTCACCCGGGGTGGGACCGGACGAGGTGCAGAACTCCTGCAACGACCCGGCCTTGGCCGCTCAGTGCCGCCTGGCCCGGTCGCAGACCCTGGGCACGGGCTTCGGCTCGGCGATCACCTCGATCGGGCCCGCCCTGCTGCTGCTGGCCGCCGCCGAGGGCCTGCGCAGGGGACGCCGGTTCGCCTGGTGGCTGGCGCTGGTGTTCAACCTGGTGCTCGCCGTGGCCTGCGCCCTGTTCTCCCTCAGCTGGGCCGAGGAGTCGGCCGCCGCGGGGGAGCCGACCTCCAACGAGTTGCTGCTGCTGGTCGCCCCGGTCGTGGTGCCCTGCCTGGTGATCGGGCTGCTGCTGGCCACCCGGCGGTTCTTCACCGTGACCGCCCCGCGGGCCACCTACCTGCGGCTGGGTCTCGGACTGGTGGCCACCGCCGTGCTGACCGCGGGCGGGTACCTGCTGATCGGCTACTGGGACCGCGCGCACTTCGAGCCGGTGCCCGACCTGGGCGGGCTGCTCGGCGACCTGCCCAGCCGGTACCTGCCGCCCGCCTACGCGTTCCTCAACAGCGTGGACTTCCTGCCCACCGGCGGGATCGCGCTGGTGGTGTGGGAGTTCTGCGGAGCGGTGTTCTGGGTGGTGCTGCTGATCGGGCTGCTGATCAGCTTCTGGCGGTCCCGCACCGCGGTCGACGACGAGGCCACCGCCCGCGCCAGGGCGCTGATGGTGGCCAACAGTGGCTCCTCGCTGGCGTACATGACCACCTGGCCGGGCAACCACTACTGGTTCACCGAGGACGGACGTTCGGCACTGGCCTACCGGGTCGCGGCCACCGTGGCGCTGACCACCGGCGGCCCACTGGGCGACCCGGCTGTGCATTCCGAGGCGGTGCGCGGGTTCGAGGAGTTCTGCCGCCGCAATGGTTGGACCCCGTGCCTGTACAGCGTCACCGAGCGACTGCGGGACACGGCGGTGGACCTGGGCTGGAAGGCCGTGCAGGTGGCCGAGGACACCGTGGTGCCGCTGGCCGAGCTGGAGTTCACCGGCAAGAAGTGGCAGGACATCCGCACCGCGCTGAACAAGGCGGGCAAGGCCGGGATCCGCGCGGAGTGGGTGAACTACCCCAGGGCGCCGCTGTCGATCACCGACCAGGTACGGGCCATCTCCGAGGAGTGGGTGGCCGACAAGGGCATGCCGGAGATGGGCTTCACCCTGGGCGGCATGGACGAGCTCAACGACCCGGACGTGCGCTGCCTGGTCGCGGTGGACGAGCAGTGGACCGTGCACGGCATCACCAGCTGGCTGCCGGTGTACCGGGACGGTCAGGTGGTCGGCTGGACCCTGGACTTCATGCGCAGGCGTGGCAGCAGCACGTTCAAGGGCGTGATGGAGTTCCTGATCGCCTCGGCCGCGCAGCTGGTCAAGGAGGAGGGCGCGGAGTTCCTCAGCCTGTCCGGCGCCCCGCTGGCCCGGCTGGACCGGGGCGAGCAGGTCACCGCGCTGCAACGGATCCTGGACGTCACGGGCAAGGCGCTGGAACCGGTGTACGGGTTCCGCTCGCTGCTCAGCTTCAAGGCGAAGTTCCAGCCCGAGTACCTGCCGCTGTACATGGCCTACCCGGACCCGTCCGCGCTGCCCGCGATCGGCAACGCCATCGGCCGCGCCTACCTGCCCGACCTGACCGCGCGCCAGGGACTTCGCCTGGCGCGCAAGCTGGTCAGGCTGCCGTGAACCGGTAGCCCACGCCGGTCAGCTCCTCGGACAGCGTCCACAGCCTGCGGGCGCTGTCCAGGTCCCTCGCCCGGGCCGATGGCCGCTCCAGGCGGGGCGATCCCTTGGAGCGCACCAGGTTGCCGGGGCCGTAGAGCTGGCCGCCGCGCACCGAGGGCACGGTCGCCGCGTACAGGGAGGGCAGCGCCCCGGCCGCCATGTCCTGGATCAGCGGCTTGGTCAGCACGTCCAGCACGGCGTTGCCGGTGGTGTCCATGGCGAAACCCGGGTGCGCGGCCACGCTGATCGCCTCGTGCCCGGCGAGCCTGCGGTCCAGTTCCAGCGCGAACAGCAGGTTCGCCAGTTTGGACCGGCTGTAGGCGCGGCTGCTGTTGTAGTCGGTCTGCTGCGGGTCTGCGAAGTCGAAACCGAAGAGCCGGTGCGCGATGCTGGTCACCGACACGACCCGCGCGCCCGGCCGTCGCAGCAGGGCGGGCAGCAGCAGACCGGTCAGCGCGAAGTGGCCCAGGTGGTTCGTGCCGAACTGCGCCTCGAACCCGTCCTTGGTGAGCCTGCGCTTGGACACAAACTTCTCGCCCGCGTTGTTCACCAGCAGGTCGATACCCTCGTGCGCGGCCAGCAACTCGGCGGCCCGCTCCCGGACCCCGCCCAGGTCGGCCAGGTCGAGCAGCACCAGGTCCACCTTGGCCGAGGGTGATTCGCCGAGGATGCGCGCCACCGCCCGCTGACCGCGCTCGGCGTTGCGGCTGCCAAGCAGCACGTGGGCCCCGTGCGCGGCAAGGTGGCGCGCGGTGTGCAGGCCGATACCGCTGTTCGCGCCGGTGATCAGCGCCGTCTTGCCGGTCAGGTCGGGGATCCAGGTTGTCACCCGTCAAAAATGGCAGACGCTGCCACATGGCGTCAACTGACAGGCTGGTGGCTATGCTGGGCGGGTGAAGGACCTGTGCGGGCTGCGCGAGCGCAAGAAGCAGCGGACCAGGGCCGCCCTGGTCGACGCGGCACTGGACCTGTTCGAGCGCAAGGGTTTCGAGGCCACCACCGTGGAGGAGATCGCCGCCGCCGCCGAGGTCTCACCCCGCACCTTCTTCCGGTACTTCACCGCCAAGGAGGGCGCCGTGCTCGCCGTGCAGGAGGAGGAGTACCAGGCGCTGCTCACCGAGCTTGCGACCCGCCCCGGCGACCTGCGCGGGGCCCTGCTCGCGGTGGTCGACCGAGGTGGGCAGGACGGTCGGTCCCGCCGCGTGCAGGAGCTGGTGGCCGCCACACCCGCGCTGCGGGCGACCAGCCTGGACCGGTCCGCGGCCCAGGAACGTGAGCTGGCCGAGCAGTTGGTGCCCAGGTCGGCGACCGAGCAGGAGCGCCTGCGAGCCCGGCTCGCGGTGGCCGTGACGTTCAGCGCGATCCGGGTGGCCGTCGAATGCTGGCTGGCGACCCCCGGTACGCCGTGTTCCCAGCACGTGCTCGCCGCGCTGGCGGTGCTGGACGAGCCCCGCTGACCCACCCCGTGCCGACCAAGGCAGCGCGTGTCGGCGCTTCCGGTACCGCGTGTCGGACGTTCCGGTACACCGTCTTACCCGCTGGGAAAACGCCCGCCGAGCGCGAACACGCGGTACACGAAGCGCCGACACGCGCGGGGTTGGGGATGGGTCAGTTCCGGCGTAGGGCGGCGATGAGTCGGTCGACGGAGGTGCCAAGGCCCCACTGGCGCTTGAGGTCGAGCAGGCGTGCCTCGTCGGCGGGGGCGGCGGGCACGGCGTCGGCGCGGTCGAGCACCACCGGTGCGTCGGTGGCGACACGCACGACGGTCGGCGCGGCCGCGAGGTAGCCGGCGGCCTCGGTCATCTTGGTCCGCACGCGGGCGCTGAGCCTGCGGTCCCTGCCGTCGTACACGGCGGCGACCAGTGCCTCCAGCGAGCCGAATTCGGTGATCAGCTTGGCGGCGGTCTTCTCCCCGATGCCGGCCACCCCGGGCAGGCCGTCGGAGGGGTCGCCGCGCAGCACGGCCATGTCGGCGTAGGCGACCCCGGCGTACTCGGCGGGCAGCGCGTACTTCTCCGCCAGCTCGCGGGGCCCGATCACCTCTGCCTTGGCCCAGCCGCGGCCGACGTAGACCACCACGGCGGGCGTGGGCGTGTCGCGCACGACCTGGAACAGGTCCCGGTCCCCGGTGACGACCTCGACCGGGTCGGCGGTCTCGGCGGCGGCCAGCGCGCCGATCACGTCGTCGGCCTCGTAGCCGGTGGCCTCGGCGGTGGCGATGCCCGCGGCGTCCAGCACGTCGAGGATGATCGGCACCTGCGGGGTCAGCGTGTCGGGCACCAACTCCTCCGCGCCGCCCTCGGCGACCCGGTGCGCCTTGTACGAGGGCAGGGCGGCGACCCGGAACTCCGGCCGCCAGTCGGCGTCCAGGCAGGCGACCAGCCTGCTGGGCCCGCGGTCGAGCAGGATCCTGGCCACGGTGTCGGTGAACCCGCGCACCGCGTTGACCGGAGTGCCGTCGGGAGCGGTCATCGACTCCGGCAACGCGTAGAACGACCGGAAGTACAGGCTGGCCGAGTCCATCAGCACCAGGGGAGCAGTCACCGGACAAGTCAACCAGGTGGGACGAGCCGTCAGGCAACCACGTCGGGGGTGCGGTCACCTGACGGCTCGGGCTTGGTGGGCACGCTGCGCCGCACGATCGTGACGTTGGCCGAGCGCAGCGCGTCGTCCTCCGCGCGCGGGCTGGGCAGCGGGGGCGCCAGCTGCCCGGCTTCGGCCAGTTCACGCAGCATGCGCTCGGTGGTGCGCCGGGAACGCCACAGGCTCAGCGGTCTGGTCAGCACGCGCGCCGGGGCGGGGTTGAGGATGCGCACCCAGCAGCCAGCCGCGACCAACCCGAGGGCTGAGATCCACAGTACGTGCATGGCGTACCCCTTGCGGTGACTCTGCGTGCAACTTTCCCTGCTGGTTGAAAACTTGAGCACCCAATCGGGTGACATAGATGGAGTTAACAGGGCGCGGGCGGTAAAAGACATCCGCCATCTGGACGCCTCTCGACCACCCCGGATGGTCAAGTCGATCAGCGGACTACGCTCTGAGACCATGTCTGCCACCTCCGCCGGCCTGGATGTCCAGGCCCTGCAAGCGCGGCTGACCCGCGCCGCCGCGGCCGCCGCATCCGCCCAGGTCGACGCCCTGCTGGTGTCGCCAGGCGCGGACCTGCGCTACCTGCTCGGCGCGGGCGGCTCCTCCTTCGAGCGGCTCACCTGCCTGGTGCTGCCCGCGCAGGGCGTGCCGACCCTGGTGGTGCCCAAGCTGGAGCAGCCCGGCTACGCCGAGGTGCCCACCGCCGAGCTCGGGGTCCAGGTCGCCACCTGGGTGGACGGGGAGGACCCGTACGGCCTGGTGGCCGGGCTGCTCGACGCGCCGGGCCGGATCGCGGTGACCGAGGGCATGTCGGCGCTGCACACCCTGAACCTGCGCGACGCGATGCCGGGGGCCCACCAGCAACTGGCCGGGCCGGTGCTGCGCGAGCTGCGCATGCGCAAGGACGCAGCGGAGATCGCGGCGCTGCGCCGGGCCGGAGAGGCCATCGACCGGGTGCACGCCAGGATGGGTGAGTGGCTGCGCCCCGGCCGCACCGAGGCCGCCGCGGCCCAGGACATCGCCGCCGCGATCCTGGCCGAGGGGCACGCCACCGTGGAGTTCGTGATCGTCGGCTCCGGGCCGAACGGGGCGAGCCCGCACCACGAGGTCTCCGAGCGGGTGCTGGCGGCCGGGGACGTGGTGGTCATCGACATCGGCGGCATGACCCCGGAGGGCTACAACTCCGACTCGACCCGGGTCTACTCGCTGGGTGAGCCCGCGCACGAGGACGTGGCCGCCACCTACGCGGTGCTGCAGCGGGCCCAGCGCGCCGCGGTGGACGCGGTGCGCGCCGGGGTGAGCGCCGAATCGGTGGACGCCGCCGCGCGGGAGGTCATCACCGAGGCGGGCTTCGGCGAGTACTTCGTGCACCGCACCGGCCACGGCATCGGGCTGGACGTGCACGAGGACCCGTACATCGTGGCGGGCAACGAGCTGGTGCTGGAGGCGGGCATGGCGTTCAGCATCGAGCCCGGCATCTACCTGCCCGGCCGCTGGGGCGCGCGCATCGAGGACATCGTGGTGGCCACCGAGGACGGGGTGCTGAACCTGAACAACCAGCCGCACGGCCTGGTGGTGCTTCCCGCGTGACCGCCAGTCCGCTTGAGCCGATCGACCGGGCGATCCTGCGCGAGCTCACGGTGGACGGCCGGTGCAGCTTCACCGACCTGGCCGAGCGAGTCGGGCTGAGCGTGTCCGCGGTGCACCAGCGGGTACGCAGGCTGGAGGCGCGCGGCGTGCTCAAGGGCTACGCCGCCGTGCTGGACGGCGAGCAGATCGGCCTGCCGCTCACGGCGTTCATCTCGCTGACGCCGATCGACCCGGCCGCCCCGGACGACTACCCGCAGCGGCTGGAGCACCTGACCCAGATCGAGGCGTGCTACTCGGTGGCCGGGGACGCCTCCTACGTGGTCAAGGTCCGGGTGGCCGGGCCGACCGCGCTGGAGGAGCTGCTGCGGCAGATCCGCGAGCTGGCGCACGTGTCCACCCGTACCACCGTGGTGCTGTCCACTCCGTACGAGGACCGCCCGCCGGGCCTCTGACATCCCATCATCACTCGTTGGGTCGATGTGGTTGCGCCGCGTAACGGGCAGAGTGGTTCTGGTCGGGGAACGGGCCGCCGTTCTCGTGGATGGGGGTCCACGAGAACGGCGGCTTTCTGTTTGCCCAGCGCCAGGCCCGCCGGGAGTGCCGCGTTGCCCGACTGACCTCGGTGTGGTGCGCGGAGGGGCAGACATCCCAGCGCGAGCCGGTCATCGGACGATCCCAGGCGGTGACTCCGCGTGCACGGCGGTCGGGGTTTCACACTTGACCGGGCCTCGCCGGAAGTGATCACGCAACCATACGGTGGCGTATGGTTGCGCAGAAGTGACCTGGATCACACCCGCTTTATCATTCCCGTGTTATTGATACAAGGCCTGCCTGTAAAACAGTAGATTGTGATCCTGGTCACATTGAGGGTATCTTGTTGTTCTCGCCAAGCTTGACCGTGCTCGCCGGGCGTCCTGTCGCCGGCGGGCTACTGGGGAGCGGTAAACGCGGATGACTGGGGATAGTCGTGACCAAGCCATTTCTTCTCGCCCCTGCGTCGATAGGGCTCACGCAGGCTGTTCTCGATGAACACGGATATGCTCTGATCAAGGACGTCGGCGGCCAGGAATCGGCCGCAGGATTGCTGCGCGAAATAGGTGAGCTGATCCCGCAGTACCACGGGACGCTCACCCACGAGGTCACCTACCGGCCCGGCAACGAGGGGCGCTCCTACTCGCAGAGCGTGAACACCATACTGGCGCACACCGAGGCGCCCGGCTGGGACCCGAGCCCTGCCTACCTCGCCCTGTTCTGCCACCAGCAGGCCCGCTGCGGCGGCGGTCACACCGACCTGCTCGACGTCGAATCCCTGCTGCCCCGCCTGGATCCCGCCCAGCTGGCCCTGCTGACCGAGGCCGAACTGGACTTCCCGGGCACCGGGCCGCGGCCGGTGCGCACCCCGATGCTGCGCACCGACCCCGAGGGCAAGCGGCTGCTGAGGTTCAGCTTCAACCTGCTCACCAGCGGTGACTACGACCCGCCGCTGGACTCCGCCCCCGCCGAGGAGCGGCTGCCGCTGGGCGCGGCGGGCCGGGAACTGGCCCACTTCGTCAGCGACTGCTTCCAGGAAAACCGCACGAGCATTCTCATTCCCGATGACGCACTGCTCATCTGGGACAACCAGCGCATGCTGCACGCGCGGTCGAGTTATGTCGACCAGGGTCGTCACCTCACCCGCTTCTGGATTTCGGACAGGAGGGCGGCGTGACTGTGGAGGACAATTTCGTCCACATCCCGGGGCTGCCTTCATTCGATCCCGAGGACCTCGCGGAAAGCGCGGTCATTTCCCGGCTCGCGGGCAATTGGCGCCGCCGGGCCACCGTGAAGCGCGACGAGCCCGATCTCGACGAGCTGTTCGACCTCTCGCGGTCGGACTACCCGGAGGGGATCATCCCCTTCCGCGACCACGACAGCTGGCGCGGGCTGCCCGACCACACCCGGTCACGACTGCTGAGCTGGTCCTGGATCGCCTACAACCGGCACACCGTGCTCGCCGAGCAGCGGGTGGCCAACCCGGCGTTCGCGCTGGTCATGGAGGGGGAGTTCCCCGGCCTCGGCGGCCAGGACATGGAGATCGCGCTGGCCCAGGCGATGGTGGACGAGCAGTACCACACGCTCATGCACATCAACGCCAGCGCGGTCACGCGGCGCAAGCGGCAGGCCGAACTGCCCGACGCCTGGCTGCCCGAGTCGCACACCGCGCGGACCCACCGGCGGCTGCGTGACGGTTACCCGGAGCGCTGGCAGCGCAGCCTCACCACGCTGGCCTTCGCCACGGTCTCGGAGATCTCCATCAACGCCTACCTGGACCTGCTCGCCGAGGACCAGGACATCCAGGTGATCAACTCCACCACCGCCAAGCTGCACAACCGCGACGAGTACTGCCACGCCTCGATCTCCGACGAACTGGGCAAGATCGTCTACGAGGTGCTGGACCCGGACCGCAAGCGGTTCTTCGTGGACATGCTCGTGGCCGGTCTGGAGGCGTTCGTGGCCACCGACTACACCACCTGGGAGCGCATCCTCGAGATCGAGAACGTGCCGGACTGGCAGCGCATGGTCCAGGAGACCAGGGAGGACACCAGCAGGGCCCGCCTGGTCCGCGACTACACCGGGCTGCACTCGCTGATGTCGGAGATGGACGTGCTCGACCAGGTCGACTTCGACTGGGGCAAGTCGGTGGTGAACAAGTGACGCTGACCGTCGAGTCCGAGCCCACGCTGCGGACGATCTCCGGGCGCAGGCTGCGTGACCTGGTGCTGGACCGCACCGGGGACTCCTCGCTGGCACACGAGGTGGACGTGGTGTCGCAGGTGCTGCCGTTCAAGGTCAGTTCCTACGTGGTCGAGGAGCTGATCGACTGGGGGCAGGCGCCGGAGGACGCGATGTACCGGCTGCTGTTCCCGCACCGGGACATGCTGCCGCCCGAGGACTTCGCCGCCGTGGAACAGGCGATGCGCGCGCAGGACCGGGCCGGGCTGCGGGCCACCGTGGACGGCATCCGCGACCGGCTCAACCCGCACCCCGGAGACCAGCTCGCGCTGAACGTGCCGCAGTCCGAGGACACCGACGGGTGGGGGCTCCAGCACAAGTACCACGAGACCCTGCTGGTGTTCCCGCGCCAGGGACAGACCTGCCACAGCTACTGCGGTTACTGCTTCCGGTGGGCGCAGTTCGTGGACCGCAGCGACCTGCGGCTGGCGGTGTCCGGGCCGGAGGTGATGACCCAGCACCTGCTGCGCCACCCCGAGGTCACCGACGTGCTGCTCACCGGCGGCGATCCGCTGGTGATGCGCACCGAGCTGATCGAGCAGTACCTGCGCCCGCTGCTGCGCCCGGAGCACGAGCACGTGCAGACCGTGCGGATCGGCACCAAGGCCGTCTCGTTCTGGCCGCACCGCGTGCTGGCCGGTCAACAGGCCGAGGACCTGCTCACGCTGCTGTCGCAACTGGTGGCCGCGGGCAAGCACGTGGCGCTGATGCTGCACCTGTCGCACCCGGCCGAACTGGCCACCGACGCCGCCCGCCGGGCGCTGCGCAGGCTGGCCGACACCGGGGCCGTGCTGCGCTCGCAGGCCCCGGTGGTGCGGCACGTCAACGACGACCCGGACGTGTGGGCGCGGCTGTGGAAGGACCAGGTCCGCAACGGGATCGTGCCGTACTACATGTTCGTCGAGCGGGACACGGGCGCGCGCCGGTACTTCGGGCTGCCGCTGGCCCGCGCGCTGGAGATCTACCGTGGCGCGGTCAAGGGGCTGTCCGGGCTCGGGCGCAGCGCGCGGGGGCCGGTGATGTCGGCGTCGCCGGGCAAGGTCGCCATCGACGGCGTCGTGCAGTTGCACCAGGGACCCGCGTTCGCGCTGCGGTTCCTGCAACACCGCGACCCGGAGCTGGTCGGGCGGCCCTTCCACGCCGTGTTCGACCCGGTCGCGCAGTGGTGGGACGAGCTGCGCCCGTACAGCGAGCACGACCGGGAGTTCTTCGCCGGGGCGGCCCGATGAGGCTTCGCACGCACCTGGTGCGCATGACCGACCAGGACGTGTGGCGGTGCGCCCGGGAGGAGATCCCGGAGCACCGCGCCGTCCTGGTCGAGCTCTCCGCCGAGGGCGAGTCGGGCTGGGGTGAGGCCTCGGCGTTCATGACCGCCACCTACAACTCCGAGACCGACACCGTGCTGGATCGGCTGCGGGCGGTTGCGCCGCAGCTGGCCGAGGCCGATCCGACCCGGCCGGAGGACACCTGGCGGCGGCTGGGACCGCTGCTGGCGGACTGCCCGTTCGCGCTGGCGGCACTGGACGTGGCCGGGCACGACCTGGCGGCCAGGCTGGCGGGCGTCCCGCTGTTCGCCCACCTCGGTCTGCCCGACCCGGGCGGGCGGCCCTCCAGCTACAGCATCGGCCTGGACACCGTGGACGTGATGGTGGACAAGCTGAACCGGACCCCGGGCTGGGGCCTGTACAAGGTGAAGCTGGCCAAGGCCGGCGACCTGGACGTGCTGCGGGCACTGCGCGCGCACACCGACACCCCGTTCTGGGTGGACGGCAACGCGTGCTGGCAGCCGCGGGACCTGTTCGAGGTGCTCGACCAGTTGCCGGAACTGGGCGTGATCGCCCTGGAACAGCCGTTCGCCGTCACCGAGGTGGACGGTCAGCGGGCCGCCCGCGAGCGCAGCCCGGTGCCGATCTTCGCCGACGAGTCGGTCACCACCCCCGACCAGGTCCGCCCGGCCGCGCGCGTCTTCGACGGCATCAACGTCAAGGTGCTCAAGGCGGGCGGGCTCACCCCGGCCCTGGCCATGCTGCGCGAGTGCCGGGAACTGGGCGTGGCCAGCATGTTGGGCTGCCTGCCCGAGTCCTCGGCGGGGGCCAGCGCCGCGGCGCACCTCGCCGGGCTGGCCGACCACGTGGACCTGGACACCGTGGCATTGCTGGCGATCGACACCGGGCCGGGCGTGCGGCTGGACGAGACCGGTCACATCCGGCTGGCCGCCGGCACGGGCACCGGGTTCCGTCCGGACTGGTCCTCCCCGGCCCACCTGACGACCGAGCGGAGCGTTCGATGACCACTGTGGACACTCACCGGTGGACCAGCCCGGCCGAGGTGAGCCGGGTGGCCACCGCCGCGCTGGCCGCCGCGGGCGTTGCCGAGGCCGAGCAGGTGGTCGAGGTCCTGGTGGAGACCTCGCTGCTGGGCGTGCACACCCACGGTATCCGGCTGCTGGGCCCCTACCTGGAGGAACTGCGCAGGGGCGTCGCGGAGGCCGAGCCCGAACTGGTGGTCCGCAAGGACACCGGGCCGGTGGTGCAGTTGGACGCCGGGGACGCGCTCGGCGTGGTCGCCGGTCTGCGGGGCGTGGAGCTGGCGGTCGACCGGGCGAGGCGGTTCGGCGTGGGTGTGGTCGGCGTCCAGCGCTCCAACCACTTCGGGGCCGCCGGGTGCTACGCCCGCAGGATCGCCGAGGCCGGGCTGCTGGGCTTCGTCACCACCTCGGCGGCCAGCCGGGTGGCGCCCTACGGTGGCACCGAGCCGTTGTTCGGCACCAACCCGGTCGCGGTGGCCTACGGCCCCGAGTTCTGCCTGGACATGGCCACCAGCCAGGTCTGCTTCGGCGAGATCAAGGAACGCGGGCGGACCGGCACCGCACTGGAACCCGGCTGGGCCGTGGACGCCAACGGCCGCGGCACCACCGATCCCGAGCAGGCCACCTCGCTGTCCCCGCTGGGCGGCTACAAGGGGCAGGGCCTGGCCATGATGGTCACGGTGCTGACCGCCGTGCTGGTCGGCGGGCCGCTGGACTTCGAGATGCCGCACATCGGCACAGCCGTCGAGGGCCGCAACGTCGCGCACCTGCTGCTGGCCCTGGACCCGGAGGCCCTCGGCGGCGCCGAGCAGGCCACCGCGGCCCTGGACCGGTTGATCAGCGCGGTGCGGGGCAACCAGGCCGCGGACCCGGCGAGCCCGGTGCTCATCCCCGGCGATCCGCAGCGCGCCCACCGGGAACGGCAGCTGCGGGAGGGCATCGAGCTGGACTCGGCCACGATCGCGCTGCTGGACCGGCTCGGGGGTGAGCACCCGTGATCCTGGTCCTGGTCAGCCCCCGGCAGCGCGGGCTGGACCTGAGCGAGGTCGAGGGCTGTGTGGTGCTCACCGGCGGCCAGGTGCCCGACGGGGCCGACACGGTGGTCACCGTGGCCGACTACCGCACGGAGACCCTGGTCGAGGCGGGCCTGGAGCTGGCCAAGCAGTACGAGATCGAGCGGGTGGTGTCCTTCGCCGAGGCCGACGTGCTGGCCGCGGCCGAACTGAGGGAGCGGCTCGGGCTGCCCGGTCAGCGACCGGACAGCGCCATTGCCTACCGGGACAAGGCGCTGATGCGCGGCCACACCAAGGCCGCTGGGCTGCCGGGTCCTGCCCACCAGACCGTCGAGTCGATCGAAGGCGTGCAGGAGTTCGTTGCGCAGTACGGGTTCCCGGCGGTGCTCAAGCCCCGGTCGGCCTCGGGCAGCGTCGGGGTGCACATCCTGCGGTCGGCGGCCGACCTGGCCGAGATCGAGGGAGACCTCACCGATCACGTGGTCGAGCAGTTCGTGCCCGGCGAGGTCGTGCACGTGGACGGCCTGCTGGTCGGCGGCCGACCGGTGTTCGCGCTGCCCGCGGCCTACACCGATCTGGCCTGCCTCGCGCACTGGGCGGACAGTGGTAGCGGCAGTCTGCTGTTGACCGCCGAGCACCCCTGGCACGGCCCGCTCACCGAGGAGCTGTGGCAGGTGGTCGAGGCGCTGCCCCCGGCTGAGGACCTGTTGCTGCACGCGGAGTTCTTCGTCGCGGAGGGACAGCGTCCGGTGCTGTGCGAGATCGCTTCCCGGCTGCCGGGGCACCCCATCCCGCCCATGATCAACCGGGCGCTGGGCCTGGACCTGCGGCAGACCTGGCTGCGCGTGGCCGCCGGGTTGCCGGTGGACGTGGACCAGATCGCACGCGCGGCGGCGGAATCCGGGCCGGTGGCCAACTTCGGCCTGCCGCCCAGGCTGGGGCGGCTGACCGAGGTGCCCGCCAGCGCGGCCCCGGAGTGGGTGCACGACCTGGCGGTGCTCGCCCAGCCCGGCGAGGTCTGGGACCAGGCCCGCTACCAGGCCCGCAAGTCCGGGGACTTCGTGCTGACCTGGACGGTGACCGCCCCGGACGAACAGGTGCTGCGCCAGCGCGTCCAGGAGTCCGCGGACCTGCTGGACGGCCTGGTCCGCTGGCAGCCCGAGCCGGTGCCGATCGGGGGTGCCCGGTGAACTGGGAGCTCGTCGAACTGTCCGAAGTGGACACCGCCGACTGGGTGGATCCGGTCGGCCACACCCCGGTCTGGTCCTCGCCAGGGTTCCGGCGGGTGACCGAGGAGTTGCCGCAGCACCCGGTCGTGAACCTGCTCGGCGTCCGGGCGGGCAAGCCGGTGCTGATGGCGCCGGTCCTGCGCACCGAACGGCCCGGCGGCCTGCTGTTCTACGACCTGCCCGCGATGATCGGCGACGAGGGCGCCTTCGGCGATCACAAGCGGCTGCCCGAGGCACAGTCCGAGCAGTTCACCGCACTGGACCTGACCGTGCGGCGCGCCGCGGCGTACCCGAGCCTGGTACTGGGCACGCACGGCGCCCACCACGGGGTCGTGCTGGATCCCTCGCTGGACAAGGACGAGCGGATCGAGTTGTGCCGTGGGCTGCCGGAGGCGGTGGCGGCGGTGGCCGCGGACTTCGGCTGCACCAGCCACGGCCTGCTCTACCTGAGCGAGGGCCTGCTGGACTGGATCCGCCCGGCGCTGGGGCCTGAGCACGAGATCGCCATGCTGGGTGCGGAGAGCGTGCTGGAGTGCGACGGCGAGGACTGGCAGGACTACGTGGCCTCGCTGTCCTCGCGGCGCCGTGGCCGGGTGCTGCACGAACGCCGCAGCTACCTGGCCGGGCAGGACCGCAGCCACATCGCGACCGGCCCCGACTCGATCGGCGAGGACCTGGTCGACCTGCGCTGCAACCTGCGCACCCGGTACGGCCTGCCCGACCAGCGGGACCGCACGATCGCCGAGTTCGAGGCACTGTCCCGCTGGTGCGGCGAGGACCTCGTGGTGATCAGATCCCTGCGCGCGGGCGAACCGGTGGGCTTCGTGATCTGCCTGCGGCGCGGGGACACGCTGTACGCGAGGACCGCCGGTTTCGACTACGACCGGTTGGGGCCACACGACTTCTGCTACTTCAACCTCGTCTACTACGACGCGCTGGAGTGGGGCCTGCCGCGTGGCGTGCGCAGGCTGGAACTGGGCTTGGCCAGCTACCCGGCCAAGCGCACCCGCGGTTGCCACTTCGAGCCGAGGCTCGGGGTGTTCCACCTGCCAGGGCACGGGGAACTGCGCACCGCCCTGCGTCTTCAGGACAGCGGGGAACGTGCCCGACTGATCGAGCAATGCGGCCTGTGAACAGGGGAGAAGACCAATGGACGTGACCTCAGGTCCGGTGTGGATCGACGGCCAGGTCGTGGACGGCACCGACGCGCTGGTGCACGTGATGAACCCCAGCCTGCACTACGGCTGGGGCGCCTACGAGGGCATCAGGTTCTACCCCTCGGGCACGCCGGAGCTGACCGGGCCGCTGGTGTTCCGGCTGCGCGAGCACATCCGGCGGCTGTTCAACTCCTCGCGGGCGCTGGGCATGCGCATCCCCTACACCGAGCAGGAGCTGATCCGCGCCTGCGCCGACCTGGCCCTGCGCTCCGGCCTGTCCTCGGGCTACCTGCGCCCGCTGGTGTTCCTGCGCGCGGGCGCCATGGCGGTGGCCGCCCAGTTGACGGACGTGCAGGTGGCGATCGGCTGCTGGGCCTGGTCGGGCTACCTACCCGACGCGGACAAGGGCATCCGGGTGCGCACCAGCGGCTGGGTGCGCAGCGGCCCGGCCCAGTTGCCGCCGAGCATCAAGTCCACCGGCGGCTACATCAACCCCTCGCTGGCCAGGCTGGAGGCGGTGCGCGGCGGGGACCACGAGGCCATCCTGCTCAACCAGGCGGGCCGGGTCGCCGAGGCCTCGGCGGCCAACGTGTTCGCGCTGCTCGACGGCGTGCTGGTGACCCCGCCGGTGGAGGAGGGCATCCTGCCCGGCATCACCCGTGACGCCCTGCTGGACCTGGCCGCCGACCTCGGCGTGCCGACCCAACAGCGGCCACTGGCACCCGCCGAACTGCGCATGGCCGAGGAGGTGCTGTTGGCGGGCACCGCGATGGAACTGGTCGCGGTGACCACATTGGACGGTCTCCCGGTCGGCGAGGGCACCGCGGGCCCGGTCTTCACCGCACTGCGCGCGGAGTTCGACAAGGCGATCTCCGGTCAACTGCCCGCCCACCGCGACTGGGTCACCGACGTGACCGGCGTGCTCGACCCCGTCTCGACCTCGCCGTGAACCTCCGCCGCCTGTACGAGGCCTACGCCCCGCGCACCCGTGCCGGTCGCCTGCTGGCCGGCACGGCCGCGGTGGACTCGATGGGCAGCGGCCTGTTCCTGGCCCTGATCCCGGTCTTCGTGGTCACCCACGTGGGCATCGACCCGGTCGAGGTCGGCGTGGCGCTCGGCCTGGCCAACCTGCTCGGACTGCTCGCCCCGATCCCGGCTGGCTGGCTGGCCGACCGCTACGGCGCGGGCCGGGTCTGGAGCGTGCTGCTGCTGACCAGGGCCATCGGCTACGCCGGGTTCCTGTTCGTGGATTCCTTCGCCGCGTACGTGGTGCTGACCTGTGTGGTCAGCCTGCTCGACCGTGGCAGCACCCCGGTGCAGCAGGTGTTCGTCGTGCAGGTCGAGCAGGTGGACGAGCGGAGCCGGTCCATCGCGGTACTGCGCACGATGCGCAACGCGGGCATGAGCATCGGGCTGCTCGTGTCCGGCGTGGTGATCGCGATGAACACGGTCACCGCGTACCACCTCGGGTTCGCCGTCAACGCGCTGTCGTACCTGGGACTGCTGCTGGCCGTGCGTTCGCTGGCCCAGGACGCCAAGCCGGTGCTCAAACAGCGCCCGCCGACCACGCTGCCCACCGCCGACGCCCGGTACCTGCTCGTGTCGGTGGGCAACGCCCTGCTGACCCTGCACGACTCGGTGCTGTTCACGCTGATCCCGCTCTGGCTGGTGACCAAGTCGGCGGCCCCACCCGCGCTGGTCGGGCCGCTGCTGGCGCTGAACACGGTGCTCACCGTGGTGCTCCAGGTGCCGCTGACGAAGTGGAGCATCGGCATCGCCGCGGCCACGCGCACGGTGATCAGGGCCGCCCTGCCGCTGGTCACCGCCTGCCTGCTGTTCCTGGCCGCGGAGCAGACCGGTCCGACCCTGGCGGCCTGCTTCGCCGCCGCCGCGGTGATCGCCTTGACCATCGGCGAGAACCTGCACACGGTGGCCGGATTCGAGCTGTCCCACCGGCTGGCCCCGGAGCACTCGGCAGGGGCCTACCTCGGTGTGTTCAACCTCGGCATCGCGGCCCAGTTGTGCTTCGGGCCGCCGTTCATGACCGCGGTGGTGCTGCGGGGCCCGGTCGGCTGGCTGGCGCTGGCGGCCACCTTCGCCGTGGGCACCGGTCTGATGGTGGTCGGCAGCCGACGACGCGACCTCGTGCGGTCGTAGGAGGAACTGAAACTGTGAGCGATCAGGAACACGTGCTCGTGGTGGGCGGCGGGATGGAGATCCCCGGCCTGCTGCGCGCGCACCGGCCCGGAGTCCGGACTTCCGTGCTGTGCCAGCTCGCGCTGGTGCCCAGGCTGTGGGAGCCGACCGCGCACGAGCGGGTCGTGGCGCTGGGGCCGCACAGCACCGACCAGGACTGGATCGACGCGGCGGCGCTGATCCACGCCAGCGACCCGATCACGCGGCTGGCCACGCTGGGCGAGCGGGACCAGGACCGGACCGCGGCCGTGGGGCTGGCGTTGGGGCTGCCGACCCACTCGCCGGACACGGTGGCCGCCGTGCACGACAAGGCGAGGATGCGACGGGTGCTCGCCGAGGCGGGCGTCGAGCAGGTGCGCAGCCACACCGTGGACAGCCCGGCGGAACTGGCCCGGTGGATCGCCGAGAACCCCGGCACCTGGGTGGTCAAGCCGCTGGACGGCTCGGGCAGCGCGGGGGTCGGTGTGGTCGCGGATCCTGAGCAGGCGGCGGCCTTTTACGCGCGCTGTGTGGCCTCGACCCACACCGGGCGTTTCGGCGCACCGCGCGTGCTGGTCGAGGAGTTCCTGCACGGCAGGCAGATCAGCGTGGAGTCCTTCTCCGAGCAGGGCGAGCACTGTGTGGTCGCGGTGACCCAGAAGTTCTCCGACCCGGAGACGTTCGTGGAACTGGGCCACGTGATCCCGGCGAACCTGGACCCGGACACGACCGAGGCCGTGCGGCGGCACACCGGGCGCGTGCTGTCCGCGCTGGGCGTGCGCGACGGACCGTGCCACACCGAGCTGGTGCTGACCGAGCGGGGACCCAGGACGATCGAGACGCACCTGCGCCTGGCCGGGGACGAAATCCCCTACCTGGCAAAGGATGCCACCGGGGTGGACCTGGTGGGGCTGGTCGTGGCGCAGACCCTCGGCGAGTCCGTGCTGCCCGAACTCCGGCGGCGGCTGGCCGAACCGGGCGGCCCCGCGCAGGCGATCTGGTTCGGTTCCGCACCGTGCGCCGGAACACTGGTGGCGGTGGAGGGCGTGGAGCAGGCGCGGGCCGGTGGCGCTCGGGTCGAGTTGGCGGTCAACCCGGGCGATCCGGTGCGGGAACTGCACGACTCGGGCTCGCGTCCGCTGTGGGCCCGGGCCGAGGGACCCGACCCGGACACCGCCGTGCGCAGGGCTCACGAAGCCGTCGCGCAGTGCAGGCTGATCGTGTCCGTACCCTCGGTCCGGGCCGGGGGCATCGGGGCCACGGCCTGAGTACGAGGTGAACGAGGTGGAGAACAGCGTGAGCGAAGTGCAGTTCAGGCGGGCGAGGGAGGCCGACGTCGCGGCGATCGTGGCGATGCTGGCCGACGACGTGCTCGGCGCGACGAGGGAGTCCCCGGACGACCTCAGCCCGTACCTGGCCGCGTTCAAGGACATCGAGGCGGACCCGAACCAGTACCTCGTGGTGGCCGACCGCGAGGGCGAGGTGGTCGGCACCATGCAGCTGACCTTCCTGCCGGGGCTGTCCCGCAAGGGCGCCACCCGCGCGCAGATCGAGGGCGTGCGCGTGCGCGGCACCGAGCGCGGCACCGGCCTGGGCTCGCAGCTGATGACCTGGGCGGTCGACCAGGCGCGGTCCCGGGGCTGCACGGTGGTCCAGCTGACCTCGGACACCGCCAGGACCGACGCCCACCGGTTCTACGAGCAGCTCGGGTTCACCGCCAGCCACCTGGGCTTCAAGCTGGCGCTCTGACGCGCGCCGCCGCGGTCGGTCGAGTCACGGGAGGAAATCCTTATGTGGTCAGCTTTACCGGTCGCGGCGGCCCTGCTCGCCGGGCTCGTCACCGCACCACCGGCCGCCGCGGCCCGCCCGGTGTTCACCCACCCCTGCCCGGGGCACGCCGAGTACGAGTGCGGCACGCTGGTGGTGCCGATGGACTACCACCGGCCGTGGGGCCCGAAGCTGTCGATCACGGTGTCCCGGCTCAGGGCCACCGGCACGGCGGCGCAGCGCCAGGGTGTGATCGTCTACAACCCGGGCGGACCCGGCAGCAGCGGCCTGTACCGGGCGAAAAACCTGCCTGCCGCGGTCCGTCAGGCCTACGACTACATCGGTTTCGACCCGCGGGGTGTCGGTGCGAGCAGCCCGATCAGCTGCGTGGACGGCGCCCAGTACTACGCCCAGCCCGCGGCCGACCCGAACCCGGCCACCGGTGCCGACAAGACCCGGCTCCAGCAGCGCGCCCAGCAGTTCGCCCGTGGCTGTGCGCAACGCGCCGGGGCCGAGTTGGCGCACCTGAACACGCCGAACACCGCGCGGGACGTGGAGGAGATCCGCAAGGCGCTGGGGGAGCGGCAGATCAACTACTACGGCTCCTCGTACGGCACCTATCTCGGCGCGGTCTACGGGCAGCTGTTCCCCGGCCGGGTGCGCAGGATGGTGCTGGACAGTAGCGCCAACGCGGATCCGGCCAACGTGTGGTACCAGGGCAACCTGGACCAGGACGTGGCGTTCCAGACCCGGGCGGAGCAGTGGTTCGGCTGGATCGCCCGGTACGACGGGGTTTTCCACCTCGGCACGTCCCAGCAGGCCGTGTACTCCGCCTACCTCAAGGCGCGCGCCCAGCTCAAGGCTGGGCCGATCGGCGTGCTCGGCCCCGCCGAACTGGACGCCGTGATCGTCAACTCGGTGTACTTCGACACCAACTGGGTGGCCAACGCGCGGGCGCTGAGCGACTACCTGGTCAGCGGGGACTCCTCGGCGCTGGTGGCCGATGCCAAGGACGCCGACCCGACCTCGGCCGCCGCCGAGAACTCCACCGCCGCCTACACCGCCGTCAGCTGCAACGACGCGCGCTGGCCCCGGTCGTGGGCGCGTTGGGACCAGGACAACTCGGCCTACGCCGTGAAGGCACCGATCGAGACCTGGGCCAACGTGGCGCTGAACCTGCCGTGCGCCTACTGGCCGGTGACCGGGCAGAGCCCGACCAGGATCGACGGCCGGGGCCTGCCGCCGATCCTGATGTTGCAGGGCACGCTGGACGGGGCCACTCCGTTCGAGGGCGCGGTGCGGACCCACGCCCTGCTGCCCAGTTCCCACCTGGTCACCGAGCAGGGTGGCGGCTCGCACGGCCTGTACAACCGGCCCCAGGTGCACAACTCCTGCGTCGACGGCTACGCCACCGACTACTTCCTGCGCGGCGTCGTGCCAGCGGGCGACGTGGTGTGCCCGGGGCACGCGTTGCCGGTGCCGACCCTCAGCGGCCCAGGAACCCGTCGATGACGGCCAGCGCGGCCTCCGGGGCCTCCCGGGTCGGGATGTGCCCGGCGCCCGCGATCACCTCGAACCGGGAGTTGGGCAGGGCGGCGGCGTAGGCCCGGCCGAACTCGGGGCTGACCACCTGGTCCTGCTCGCCCCACACCAGCAGGGCGGGGGTCCGCACGCGGGCGAGCCTGCGCAGCAGCTTGGGGTCGTTCATCGAGGACCCGGCGTAGGCGCGCATCGTGGCCAGTGCGGCGGGGGAGGGGCCGCGACCCTGCGGGGCGCCACCCCCGCCACCCCCGCCGGGGACCCGCACGGTGTGGCCGGGGATCTCCGGCCCGATGGCGCCCATCAGCACCAGGCGGCCGATGCGCTGGCCGCGGTCGCGCACGGCCATCTCCGCGGCGACCCAGCCGCCGAAGGAGCTGCCGATGACCAGCACCTCGCTCAGGTCCCGGTCCTCCAGCAGGTCCAGGTAGGTCACGGCGAGGCTGTCCACGCCGGTGAACCACTCCGGGCGCGGCGTGTCCTCCCAGCCGGGGTGCGTCGGCGCCAGCACGTGCGAGTCGGCGGCGAAGTGCTCGACCAGGTTGGCGACGCTGCCCGGCCCGGCGCCGCCGTGCAGGACCAGCACGGGCTGGCCCGCACCGGCCTCGGTCAGGGTCAGTTCGAGCTCACTCATGGTCCGGGCCTCCTACGCCGTAGCTGAGCATCTTGTCGAGGAAGGGCTGCGGGGATCCTGGGCTGAAGCAGAGCAGGAGGTTGTCCGCCGACTCGGCGGCGGAGGCCTCGCTGCGCGGGAACATGGCCGTCTCGTAGACGCCGAGCGCGGTGTCCAGGTCCTCGTGTTCGGTGATCGCGCGGGCGAGTTCGGCCCCGTCGAGCATGGCGAGGTTGGCGCCCTCCCCGGCGAACGGGGACATCAGGTGGGCGGCGTCGCCGAGCAGGGTGAGGCCGGGGGTCCTCGGCCAGCGGTGGCCCACCGGCAGGGCGTGGATCGGGCGGGGGACGAGCTCGTCCTCGCTGTCGGTGATCAACGCGCGCAGCGGCTCGTGCCAGCCGGTGAACAGCTCCAGCAGGTGCTCCTTGGTGATCACGGCCGAGCGGACCCAGTCCTCGGTGGTCCGCACCGCGGTGTACACGCGGATCCGGCCGCCCCCGTTGCGCTGGGCGATGATCCCCTTGCCGGTGCTCAGCGCGAACATCGTGCCCTGGCCGACGAGTTCGGCGGCACCGGGGTGCCGCGCGTCCACATCGGACAGGTGGGACTCCACGAAGGACAGTCCGGAGTAGACCGGCTTCGCCTCGGACAGCAGGGGCCGGACCTTGGACCAGGCCCCGTCGGCGCCGACGACCAGGTCGGACTCGACCACCTCGCCGCCGGCCAGGGTGATCGTGCCCGCGGTCACCGACACGACCTTGCTGCCCCAGCGGATCGTGTCCGGCGGCAGCGAGTCCAGCAGCAGGGACTTCAGCGCGCTGCGGTCGATCTCGGGGCGGTTGCCGCCCTGCTCGGCCGGGTCGTGCAGGACCACGGTGCCGTGCTGGTCCAGCAGGCGCAGCTCCTCGCCCTCGGCGCGGGCCAGGGCATGGAACCGCTCCAGCAGACCGGCCTCGGCCAGTGCGCGCTGACCGGACTCGGGGTGCAGGTCCAGGGTGCCGCCCTGGTCGCGGGCGGTCGGCGAGGCGTCCAGCTCGTAGATCGCGCAGGGCACGCCCCGGGTGTGCAGGACGCTGGCCAGGGTCAGTCCGCCCAGCCCGGCGCCCACGATGGTGATGCGGGGATGTGTTGCCACGGAGGGGTTTCTCCTCATTCGGGTCGCGGGGTGGCGAGCACGCCGTTGATCAGCACGCGCAGCCCCCACAGCAGCCGGTCCGGTCCGGCACCGGAGAACAGTTCCGCTCCGGCGGCGGTGAGGTGCGGGTGGGTCCGCCGGTCGGCGCCCTGTGCGGCGGCGCGCAGGGCCTCGAACTCGGCTCCGGTCTTGGTCTCCTCGCGGGTGCTGTGCTCGGCTGCCGTCGCGGTGGCCAGTTGCATCAGCAGGTCCACCGCCCAGGCCGCGCGGTCGGTGGGCACGCCGCCCTCGGCGAGCAGCCCCAACAACTGCTCCAGCAGGGCCAGGTAGTGCGGGCCGCTGGGCCAGGTCAGCATCGCGGTGCGGGCCAGTCCCGGGTGCTGGAACAGCACGCGGGTGTAGGAGGCCAGCACCTGCACGAGCCGGTCCTGCCAGTCGGCGGTCGAGTCCGGCGCCAGGTCCACCGTGCCGAGGAGCTCGTCCAGCACGGCGGCGTGCAGGTCGGCGGTGTTGCGGACGTACACGTAGAGCGAGGCCGGTCCGGTGTCCAGTTCGGCCGACAGCCTGCGCATGGTGACGCGGTCGAGTCCCTCGCTGTGCAGCAGGTCGACCGCGACCGCGACGATGCCCGCACGGCTCAGTGCGGGCTTGGCGGGGCGGTCACGGCGGCTCTGGGGCATGTCCGCACTCTAACGAACATGTTCGTAACGAACAAGTTCGTTCGGCAGGTGCTATCTTGCTCACGCGATGAGAGCGCTCTCATCTCACTTCCCCTGCCTGGAGGTGCATCGACGTGGATCGCGGCCTCACCCTGCCTGTGATCGTCACCCTCGGCCTCGCCCTGCTCAGCGTCGGCCCGGCGGCCGCCGCCGAGGCCGACTACGCGCAGAACGCGACGCAGTTGACCGCGTCCCAAGCGCGGATCTCTTTCACCCCAACGGTTCCCGCCCGCTACGTTGACGTGCACTACCTCGTCGGCGGCGCGGGCCAGCAGAACGTCCGGATGGACAACAGCTCAGGCACCTGGCAGAGCACGGTCGGCTCGCTGAGCACCGGCTCGGTGCTGGACTACTGGTTCACCTACGAGCGCAACGGGCCGCAGTACGACACCCCGCACTACACCTACACCCAGGGCGGCGACAACGGCGGTACCACCGGCCCGACCGCCTGCACCGGCCAGTCCGACACGCCCGACTTCGGGCCGAACGTGCGGATCTTCGACCCCGGCATGTCCTCGGCGAGCATCCAGTCCCGGCTCGACGCCGACTTCAACGCCCAGAAGGACACGCTGACCGCGCAGTTCGCGCAGCGGCGGGTGGCGCACCTGTTCAAGCCGGGCACCTACTCGGTGCACGACGACGTGGGCTTCTACACCTCGGTGGCCGGTCTGGGGCAGAACCCCGACGACGTGACCATCAACGGGGACGTCACGGTGGACGCCTTCAACGCCTCCGACGCGGGCAACGCCACGCAGAACTTCTGGCGCTCCGCGGAGAACCTGGCCATCAACCCCAGTAGCGGCACCAACCGCTGGGCGGTGGCGCAGGCGGCCCCGTTCCGGCGCATCGACGTGCACGGCGGCCTCGCCCTCTACCCGGCCAGCTACGGGTGGGCCAGCGGCGGCTACGTGGCCGACAGCAAGGTCTCCGGACAGGCGGCCTCGATCTCCCAGCAGCAGTGGTACACCCGGGACAGCAACCTGGGCAGCTGGAACGGCGGGGTGTGGAACATGGTGTTCTCCGGTACCAACGGGGCACCGGCCAACACCTTCCCGAACCCGCCGGAGACCACCCTGGCCACCACCCCGGTCTCCCGCGACGTGCCCTACCTGTACGTGGACGGCTCCGGCAGGTACCGCGTGTTCCTGCCCTCGTTGCGCACCAACGCCTCCGGCCCGAGCTGGGCCAGCGGCAGCACCCCGGGCAACTCGCTGCCGATGAGCCAGTTCCACGTGGTCAAGGGCGGGGACACCGCCGCCAGCATCAACGCGGCGCTGTCCGCGGGCTGCAACCTGTTCTTCACCCCCGGCATCTACCACCTGGACCAGACCCTCAACATCAGCAGGGCCAACACGGTGGTGCTGGGCATCGGCTACCCGACGCTGGTCCGGGACAACGGGGTCAACGCCATGCAGGTCGCCGACGTGGACGGGGTCCGGCTCAAGGGCCTGCTGTTCGACGCGGGCACGACCAACTCGCAGGCCCTGCTCACCGTGGGACCGTCCGGCTCCAGCGCGGGACACGCGGCCAACCCGACCACGCTGCAGGACGTGTTCTTCCGCGTGGGCGGCCAGGTCGCGGGCAAGGCCACGAACAGCCTGGTGGTCAACAGCAACGACGTGATCATCGACCACACCTGGGCCTGGCGGGCCGACCACGGCAACGGCGGCACGGTCGGCTGGAACACCAACACCGCGGACACCGGGGTGCTGGTCAACGGCAACAACGTGCTGGCGACGGGCCTGTTCGTGGAGCACTACCAGAAGTACCAGGTGGTCTGGAACGGGCAGCATGGCAGGACGATCTTCTTCCAGAACGAGATGCCCTACGACGTGCCCGACCAGGGCTCCTGGATGGCGCCGAACGGGCGCAACGGCTACGCCGCCTACAAGGTGGGGGACAACGTCACCAGTCACGAGGCCTGGGGCCTGGGCAGCTACAACTTCTTCAACACCAACCCCTCGGTGAGCGCCTACCACGCCTTCGAGGTGCCCAACAACGCGGGCGTGCGCTTCCACGACCTGCTCACGGTGTCGCTGAACTACAAGGGCACCATCACGCACGTCATCAACGACGCGGGCACCACGACCCCGTCCGGCACCGTGCCGAGCAACCTGGTCAGCTACCCCTGACCGGCCTCAGCCGAAGCGGATCGAGTGCGCTCTCGGGTAGTCGCGCCCCGGTGAGGGGATCGGTGACCCGGCGAAGGACACCCGCGCGTTCAGCGGCAGCGCGTCGAAGCCGCGCGGGATGTCCTCGCGGGAGACGTACCAGGAGCCGCCCTCGGTGTCGGTGATGAAGCCGTGCGTCTGACCGGGCCGCCACCCGGTCACCGTGCCGCGCCAGCGCTGGCCGGGTGCGCCGCCGAGCCAGGGGGAGCGCAGCGGGTAGCCCACCGTTTCGCAGGGCGCGAACAACTCGTGCCAGCTGGGCGCGTCACTGGCCGTCGACTGGAGCAGGGGAGCGGTCCTCAGCTGTGCCCGGTCGGCGGCCAGCGCGCCCGGGTGCGTGTCGACCACCGGCACCAGCACCGCGATGCCACGTCCGGTCAGCCGCCGCACGAGCGGCACGAAGTCGGCGTCACCGGTGATCAGCACGACCTGGTCCAGCGGCGCGGTGGTGGCCCGATCCCAGGCCTCCAACGCCAGGTACACGTCCACGCCCTTCTCCCGGCCGTGGTACAGCTCCAGGTCGTGGCGCAGCACGCCCGCGTTGGCCAGCACCGCGTCGAACGCCGGTGAGGGCGCGGCTCGGCGGCCCCGGACGTAGTGCGCCTCGCTGACCTGGCAGTCCGCCAGCGGCTGACCGCTGCTGGTGTGCGCCCGCCAGCGCAGCGCGTCGTGCAGCCCCTCCAGCGCGATCGGCGAGCCCTGCGGGTGGGCGGTGGCGAAGTACTCGCTCACGTGGGCGAACCACGTCCCGTCGTAGAAGACCCCGATCCGCACCGGGTGATCTTACGGGGGCCTTGGGGACACCACGGGACTGTTAGTACTGTGACTTCAGTGACGACTGAAGTTCATGCCTCCAGCCCCCGCGACCACTACGCTCGAGCACGTGAAGTGGGGGATCCTGGCCGCGGCATGGGCAGTGCTGTTCGCGGCGTTACACGTGTACTGGGCACTGGGCGGCGACCTGGGGCTGGCCGATTCGGCGGGGCCGGAGCTGGCGGCCCAGCGGCCGACCTGGTTCGTGCTGGGCTGCCTGTGGGCAGCGGCGGCCTGCCTGCTGGCCATCGCGGTGCTGGCGGTCGCCATGCGGCGGTGGCCGAACCGGTTGCTGCTGCTGGCGTGCTGGGCGGTGGCCGGTCTGCTGCTGGTGCGGGCGGTCGGCGTGACGTTGCTGCTGCTCACCGGTGCGGCGGAGGTGTCCGAGGGGGAGCGGTTCTGGAGTCTGGTGCTGTGGAACCCGTGGTTCCTGCTCGGTGGGATCGCGTACCTGCTGGCAGTCCGGCAGCCCAGCCGCGTCAGCCCCGCGGTGCGTACATGATCACGCCGACCCCGGCGAGGCAGATGAGCGCGCCGAGCACGTCCCAGCGGTCGGGCCGGTAGCCGTCGGCCACCATGCCCCAGGCCAGTGAGCCTGCCACGAACACCCCGCCGTACGCCGCGAGGATCCGGCCGAACTGCGCGTCGGGCTGCAAGGTCGCCACGAACCCGTAGAGGCCCAGCGCGATCAGGCCGCCGCCGATCCACGCCCAGCCCCGCTGCTCGCGCACGCCCTGCCAGACCAGCCAGGCTCCGCCGATCTCCAGCAGCGCCGCGAGCCCGAACAGCGCGATCGAGCGCAGCACCGTCACCAGTGCTGGCCCTTGCGGTCCTGCTCCACCAGCACGCCGACCAGTTCCTCGCCCAGTCCCACGCCGAACCGCACGAACCCGGCCACGACCCACTTCACCGGCTGGGCGCGGCTGAACGCGTAGTAGGTGCTGCCCTCGCCCTCGGCCACCGCGAGATCGCCCACCTCGTCGATCTGGTCGAAGCCCATCCAGGCGGTCACGTCCACCCAGACCGTGCCCGGCTTGGCGGGCACGTCCAGCGGGGGCATGGCGGTGCGGGCCCTGGGCTCGGTGATCAGCACCAGGGCGCAGACCTCACCGGTGTGCGCGGAGACCTTCAGCTCCACGTAGCCCTGGGTGGCCCCGGCGCGGTCGCGCAGGTAGTAGTGCAGCGGCTCCAGGCCGAGCGCGCCTGGCCGCCAGTCCACCGACAACTTGAGGTACGCGTCACTGCGGTCCAACGGCTCCCGCGGTGCGTCGATGTCGGTCACGCGCAACGCCATGTGGTCAAAATACCTCCGTGTCACGGGATGAGCCGCAACGGCTGTACGGGGGAGAGGAGTCGGCCGCGTACCGACTGGGGGACCTGGTGCTGCGCATCGGACCGCCCTGGCGTGGTGACGAGCAGGTCGAGTGGTGTCACGCCATCGCGTTGCGGGCGGCCCGCGAGGTGCCCGAGGTGCTGGCGCCCGTCATGACGCGCGCGGGCACGACGGTGCTGCGGGTGGACGGTCGGCCGATCACGCTGTGGCCCTACGCGGCGGGGGAGTGGGCTGACGAGCAGGACCCCGCGCAGTGCGAGCAGGCGGCCCGCCTGCTGGCGCGGGTGCACCGCTCGCTCGCCGGGTTCCGGCCGGGGCCCCGGCCGACGCCGAGCTTCGGTGACGAGGGGGTGCTGCCCGACCCCGCGCTGGACCGGTGGCTGGAGCGGTACCGGCGGGGGAGGGCCGTGCAGCCGCTGCACGGGGACTACCACTCGGGCAACCTGTTGGCGCGCAACGGGAGGATCATCGCCCTGATCGACTGGGACGAGGCGGTCCTGGGCGTGCCGGAGTTCGAGCTGGCCGCAGCCGCGCTGGAGTTCGGCGACGACCTGGTGCGCGACCTCGCCCCGGCGCGGGCCTTCCTCGCCGCGTACCGGGCGGAGGGCGGCCCCGCCGAGATCGCCGAGGACGAGGCGCTGACCCAGTTGATCAGGCACAAGCTGCGGCGCGAGGCGGCGTACTTCGAGCTGGCCGCGCGCAGGGGAGCGGTGCACACCGCCGAGCAGGTCGACTACCACCGGGCGCGGGTCCAGGCGTTCCACGATTTGTCACTGTGACTTCAGTGGTGAATGAAAGAAACTATACTGGGACCATGCAGGACTTGGGCGACGAGTTCTCCGCGAGAACACACCGGCTCATCCCGCACGACACGTACATGCTGATCGGTCTGGACCCGCTCAGCGGGGGAGTGTGCCTGCACGCCGAGCGCGAGGGCTACCGGCCCGAGGTGCGCGGCGCGATCGAACGCGAGGCCGCAGCGCTTGGCGGGCTGTCCGCGCTGGGCGCCGTGCGGGTGCTGACGCCGGGGGAGGACCTGGCGCGGCTGCCGGTGCGCGGGCGGTTCATGATCGAGCACGGGTTCACCAGTGAGCTGAGGGTGAGTCTGGTCGAGCGCGGCGAGGTGCGCGGCGCGCTGGTCCTGGTCCGCGGTGGCGGCAGGCCGTTCTCCCCACGTGAGCAGGAGTTGGCGCTCGAGGTGTCCGCCTCGCTGGCCGTTGAGCTGCGCTGGTACGTCACCGGGCTGCCGATGTCCCCGGTGCGGCTGGGGGAGTGGCACTCGGGTGTGGCAGTGATCGGTTCGGACGACACGATCAGAACGATCACGCCCTCGCTGCGGGCGATCCTGGGAAGTTCGTGGGGTGCGCCGGTGCCCGACGAGGTGCTGTTCGGCTCGCTGTCGAACACCACCTACCTGGCTCGGCGCAGCACCGGGCCCGTGCTGACCAGGCTGCCCTCCGCCAGCGGCTGGATCGCCATGGGCGGGGAGCGGATCGCCGGGGGAGAGGTGGTGCTGACCGTGGTGTCGCCGACCGCGGAACTGCTGCTGCCCGCGATCGCGGCCTGGTACGGGATCACCGCTCGGGAGCGGTCGGTACTGGAGGCCGCGCTGGAGGGGGAGCGGCCACGCGGCATCGCCCGCCGATTCGGGTTGTCCCCGCACACGGTCAACGACCATCTGAAGTCGATCTACCGGAAGACCGGGGTGTCCGGCCGGGAGGAGCTGATGGCCAGCTTGTCGCCGTGAAAAATATTACTATGACTTCAGTGACGACTAAAATCAATACTCCAAACCCAGATCAACAGACCAAACGCCAAGGACGGCCAGGGGTTCGTGTCCCTCGGGTAGCAGGCGGACGCTGCGGTCGGTGCCGCGCTCCAGCCAGTGCCAGTCCACGGCGTGTGCCAGCAGGGCGGCGGGCAGCGCGCCGCCGAGGTGCTCGCGGCGTTCCGTCCAGTCCAGGCACTCCTTGAGCAGCGGCCTGCGGGCGCCGCTGGGCATTGGCACGCCCAGTTCGTGCAGGGCGGTGCGACCGGCTTCGGTGAGCGCGAGCCCGTCGCTGGTGTCGATCAGGCCGGTGGCCAGCATGCGGCTGCGGATCGCCACCCCGAGCCGCCCGGCCAGGTGGTCGTAACAGGTGCGCGCGAAGGCGAGCCGGTTGCGGCTCAGTGTGCCGCGCAGCCCCGTGGCGGGCCGGTGCTCGGCGTGCTCGGCGAGCCGTTCCACCAGTTCGGCGACCCGGTTGTCGGTGATCCGCACGTAGCGGTGCCTGCCCTGGTGCACCGTGCTGATGAACCCGGCCGCGGCGAGCCTGCCGACCTGTTCGCTGGCGGAGGAGGGCGCGACGCCCACGGCACGGCCCAGTTCGCCCACGGTCCACGCCCGGCCGTCGAGCAGGGCGAGGCACATGGCGGCGCGGGTGGGGTCGGCCAGTACGGCGGCGACCTCGGCCAGTTGTACGGTGCGCATGCCTGGCAGCGTAGGTCGGGGACCTGTCGGTGGCCGCCGACACGTGCTCAGCCCAGGCGCAGGCCGCCCGTGCCGTCGGGTACGCAGGCGGCCGACTTCTGGTCGGTCGCCAGGAACTTGCTCATACAGCCCGCGAAGGCGGTGTAGCCCTTGGCGTTGGGGTGGAACGAGGACTGGAGCGCGTGGTTGTACCTGGCGTTGTCCTGGAAGTCGTTCCAGTTCACGGTGAGCCGGGTGAACCACTCGCTGCTGCCCGAGCATGCCTCGTGTCCGGTGCCCGCCTTGGCCAGGTCCAGGAAGCGGACCCCGGCCTGCTCGGCGGCGCTGCGCATGCCCGCGTCCAGCAGGGGCACGGCCCGGTCCTGCACCCAGTGCAGGTCGTCGGAGCGGAACGGGCAGCCGTTGAGGTTCTGCAGGTTGCGCACCACGTTGGGGGCCACCGGTGCGGCGTAGGACTGGAGCACCAGGGTGTAGGCCGTGACGGAGTAGCCGCTGTCGGACATGACCTTGCGGATGTCGTGCAGGGCCCGCACCACCTTGGGCACCATGGCGTTGACGCGTCCCGGCCACTGCGGGTCGACCTGCTTGCCGCAGCCCGGGTCGCTGGGGTGCAGGATGGCCTGCACGCACTGGTTGATCAGGCCGCCGAACTGCGGGTCGTCGTTGGCGCCGATGGCCACCAGCACGGCGGTGACGCGGAACCGCTTGGCCACCTCGCCGAGTTGCCGTGTCTGCTGGGGTTCCACGCCCTTGGTGGTGGTGTTCAGGGTGATCCGGTCGGTGCCGGCGCCGGAGCAGGCGAGGTTGATCAGGTGGGGAACGTCCGGTGCGGTGATCTGGTCGATCATGGCGGCGGGGGAGCGGTGGCACCAGTTGTCGGCCTGGCCGTTGGTGATGGGGGTGTAGTCGCCCGCGCCCTCACCGGACATGGTGCTGTCGCCGAGCGCGACGATGGCGCGCTCGGCGGTCGCGGGTGGTCCCGGTGGTGTGGTGAAGGGGTTGTCGCTGAGTAGCAGCAGTAGGCCGAGTGCCGGTATCAGGATGACGACGATCCCGAACCGCCGGAGGAAGTCCCGCATCACCGCTGAGTCTACGCAACGCGGGACTGTTCCGGATCGGCCGGATCAGCGTCGGCGGATTTTGATCTGGGACATGTCCACGGCGCTGGCGCGCAGTGCGCGGTGGCCGTAGCCCCGGGCTTGCAGCCGGGCGGTGGCCAGCGCGGTGGCTTCGGTGCAGGCCAGGCGTTCGGTGGCGTCCTCGGGCAGGTCGAGTTCGTAGCGGAAGGTGAAGGCGCGCAGTGCGCTGTCGTAGACCAGGCCGCCCTCGGGGCTGAAGCCTCCGCTGGTGAGGGTGGGCAGTTCGGCGAGCAGTTCGGTGCGTTGGTCCTCGGTGAGGCCGTCGAAGACGCCCTGGACTCGGACGCGGTAGGTCATGTCGGGTTCTCCTTGTCGGACAGCGCGGTCCACGAGCGGATCAGCAGCAGGTAGGCGTCCACGGCGAGGTCGTCGGGCAGCTCGTCGGGGGTGAGGGATTTCTGGATGAGCAGGCCGTCCTCCAGTGCGTGCACGATCAGTGCGAGCTGGGCGGGATCGGCGGGTGGGGTGCGGCCGGTGCTGGCGAAGTGGTGTTCGATGCCCGCTTGCAGTGCGGTGCGGGCGAGGTGTTCGCGTTCGGCGAGCCGGGGGCGTAGTTCGGGGTGGCGCAGGACGTGCAGGAACAGTTCCATGCGCAGGGTGAGCCAGCTGGTGATGTGCGGGGCGCGGTCGCGGTTGTACTGGCGCAGGGGTTCGAGTGTGCTGTGGTCCAGGGCGCTGACCTCGTCGATGCCCTGGCGGGTCTGGTCGAGCAGCAGTTCCAGGACGAGGTCGTACTTGTCCTTGAAGTTGCTGTAGAAGGCGCCTCGGCTGTACCCGGCCCGGTCGGCGATCTGTTCGATGGAGGTGCCGTTGACCCCGTGGTCGGCGATCAGTTCGGCGGCTGCGGCGAGCAGGCGTGCGCGGGTCTGGCGCTGGGTCTGCTCGCGGGTGGGGCGCGGGCTCACATGCGGGACTGTATCCGGATCCGGTGCTGTATGCGAACGGGTTTGCGGGTTGTCATGAAGGTGCCGTTGCGGACATGTGGTGTCTCAAACGACGGGTTCTTCGGCTTGTTCTGCTCGGCGGTGGGGAAGCCAGGCCGCGGCGATGGCCGCGACGATCAGCATGAGCGCGGCGCCGGTGATGCAGGCGATGGACAGGCCGTGGAAGAAGGCGGTGTGGGCGGCGGTCAGTAGGTCGGCGCCTGCCGGGTCAGGGAGGTCGGCCGCGGCGGTGACGGCGGCGGGCAGGGATTGGGCGGCACTGTCGAGTGCGGTGGAGGGGATGTCGTGGGAGACGCTCAGCGTGGCCCGGTAGACGGCTGTCATGACGCTGCCCAGTACGGCGACTCCGAGTCCGCCGCCGGTCTCGAACGCTGTTTCCTGGATCGCGGCGGCGCCGCCGGAGCGTTCCGGTGGCGCGCTGGACATGATCGCTTGGGATCCGGTGGTGGCGACCACGCTCGAGCCGAATCCCAGCGCGAGGAAGCCGAGGGTGATGATCACTAGGTCCGCGCCGCCGCCGAGCATCGCGAACAGGCCCAGTGACAGGGCGATCAGGATGAAGGCGCCGGTCAGGGTCCATCGGGTGCCGAGGGTGCGGATGATGGTGCCGGTCATCGGGGAGGCCACGAAGCTGGCCACGGCCAGGGGCAGCATCCACAGGCCGGTCTCCAGTGGGCTGAGGTGACGCACGATCTGGAAGTACTGGGTGATGAAGAACATCAGGCCGAAGAACCCGAAGAACGACAGCAGCACTGACAGGGTCGCCGCGGTGAAGCGTCGGCTCGTGAACAGCGACAGGTCGAGCAGTGGTTCGGGCATTCGGGTCTGCCTGCGTACGAAGATCCATATCAGGAGCAGGCCGACGGTCAGGACGGCGAGTGACAGCAGGTCGTCGGCGCCGTGGTTGGCGACCTGTTTGATCCCGTACACGACGCTGCCCAGGCCTGCCATCGACAGCGCGGCGCTGGTCACGTCGAACGAGCGGGGTGAGGGGGCTCGGGACTCGGGGACGACGATGATCGTCAGTGCCATGGCCGCGAGGACGATCGGCAGGCTGAGCAGGAACACCGAGCCCCAGGGAAACCATTTCAGCGCGAGTCCGGTCAGTACCGGGCCGAGTGCGGTTCCGGCCGCGGCTGTGGCGGCCCAGATCCCGATGGCCACTCCTCTTTCCCGGGCGTCGGTGAACACGTTGCGGATGATTGACAGAGTGGCTGGCATGATCATCGCGCCCCCGATGCCGCGCAGGATCCTGGTGGCCAGCAGGACGGGAAGTGTTCCCGCGAAGGCGGCGGTGATCGAGGCGACTCCGAACAGGGCCATCCCGATGAGGAAGAAAAGTCGGCGTCCGAACCGGTCTCCCAGGGTTCCTCCGGTGACCAGCAGTCCGGCCACGGTGAGGGAGTAGAGGTCGACTATCCACAGCATTTCGGTGCTGCTTGGCTTTAACTCCTCGGCTATCTCGGGCAGTGCGACATTCAGTGTCGTGTTGTCCATCGTCACCAGCAGCAATCCGCTGCACAGCACGGCGAGAACGGCCTTGTGGCGCCCCGTGTCCGCCAGTGGTTCCTCGTTGTGCATTGATCGCCCCTCAGCCTCCGCTGCCAATGCGTCGCAGATCCGCGCCCGGTGGTTCTCGCTGGACCGCCCCGAAAGTCGTAGCCGCCACCTGGACAGTGGCGAAATATACTCCCGCCTTCGGGCGAGGTGGTGTCGGCGGTGCGACGCCAGGTGGCCCCCTCCCCGATTGGCAGATCAGTCCCTAGACTTGGAGGTCGCGGCCGCTGGCCAGCAGTGGAGTGGTGAGGGTGCCTATTCAGGCCCCACCACCGAATGGACGCCGCTGAGGTGGCGCATCTGTGATTCACGGGAGGTGCGCCGGTTTCTCGCATTCGTCCACGGAGTTGGGAGAATCACTTGAGTGAGAAAGTGACCGTACTGGGCCTGGGGCCGATGGGCACGACGCTGGCCAAGGCGTTCCTGACTGCTGGTCACCGGACGACCGTGTGGAACCGCACCCCGGGGAGGGCGGGCAACCTGGCCGTGAGGGGCGCTGCGGAGGTCGCCTTGGCCGCCGAGGCTGTGGACGCGAGCCCGCTGGTCGTGGTCTGCCTGGCGACGTACGAGGCCGTCCACGAAGTGCTGGTGCCCATTGCCGACCAGCTCGTGGGCCGCACGGTCGTCAATCTGACCTCGGGTTCGCCGGTGCACGCTCGGGAGACGGCCGCCTGGGTGGAGCGGCAGGGCGCCGACTACCTCGACGGCGTGATCATGACGGTTCCGTCCGGTATCGGCAACCAGGACTTCTTGTTGCTCTACGCCGGTTCGCAGGCCGCCTTCGACGGCAGTCGCGGGATCCTCGTGGCCCTGGGCCATCCGGTGTACCTGGGCGCCGACGCCGCTCTGGCGTCGGTGTATGACACCGCGTTGTTGAGCCTGATGTGGGGCACGCTGACCGGCTGGCTGCACGGGGTGGCCCTCATCGGCGCCGACGGACCCGGTGGCAACGTGACGGCAACGACCTACACGACAGTGGCCGACCGGTGGATGAAGACCGTCCGCGCCTTCATGCGCTCCTACGCGCCGCAAGTCGACTCCGGGCAGTATCCGGGTGGGGAATTCACCCTGGAGTTGCACCAGAAGACGATGGACATCCTCGCCCACGCGAGCGAGCTGCGCGGGGTGGCCTCCGGTCTGCCGGAGCTGGTCAAGGAGCTGACCGGGCGGGCGATCGCGGCCGGACACGGCAACGACAGCTACGCGCGTCTGGTCGAGTTCATCCGGAGGGACGGCGGCTGAGAGCGGTCGAACGCACTGCTCACGCGGCTGGCGACCAGGCGGTCGCCAGCCGCGAGCACGACCTGGGTCAGTCGTTGGTCTCGGCTTGCTCGGACCACCAGGTGCGGCCGGTCTCGCCGAGGGTGTAGATCGGGTCGTAGAAGGGGTAGCGGCGGGTGAGCGCCTCGGCGTCCTCGCGTTCGATGCCGGTGCGGTAGTTCTTGGTCCAGTAGGAGATGCCCAGCTCGCGGTCGTACTCGGAGAGCTGGTGGACCCAGCGCTTGCCGACGTAGGGCACGTCGCAGACGATGCGCGGGGTGGCGTAGCCGGGCAGGTAGCCCATGATGGCGTGCTGGAGTTCCTGTGCTTCCCAGACGGCCAGGCGCCAGTGCTCGGCGTTGGGGATCATGTCGCACATGTAGAAGTAGTAGGGGAGGATGTTGGCCTCTCCCTGGAGTGCGAAGCACAGGTCGAGCAGCGCCTCGGGGGTGGCGTTGACCCCGCGCATGAGCACGCCCTGGTTGCGGACGTCGCGGACGCCGACCTCCAGTGCGGTGCGGGCGGCCTCGGCGACCAGCGGGGTGACCGACTGGGCGTGGTTGACGTGGGTGTGGATGGCCAGGTTGACCCCGCGGCGGCGTGCGGTGCGGGCGACGCGTTCCAGGCCCTCGACGACCTTGGGCTGGAGCCAGTGCTGGGGCATGCCCGCGAGGGCCTTGGTGGCCAGGCGGATGTCGCGCACGGTGTCGATGTCGAGCAGGCGCATGAGGAAGGACTCGAGCTGGGGCCAGGGCATGTTGGCCACGTCCCCGCCGGAGACGACCACGTCGCGCACGCCGGGGGTCTGCTTGAGGTAGCCGATCATGGCGTCCTGGCGGTCGACCGGCTTGAGGCTGAGTTTGTGCTTGTCCACCTGGGGGGTGGAGTTGCCGACCAGGTCCATGCGGGTGCAGTGGCCGCAGTACTGCGGGCAGGTGGGCACCATCTCGGCGAGGACCTTGGTGGGGTAGCGGTGGGTCAGTCCCTCGACGACCCACATCTCCGCCTCGTGCAGGGAGTCGCGGGAGGAGTGGGGGTGGCTGGCCCAGCCGCGGACGCGGTCGGAGGCCACCGGGAGCATGTAGCGGCGGACCGGGTCGGCGTAGAAGGCCTCGGTGAACGCCTCGGGGTCGCCCGCGGCGTCGATGGCCATGGTGTTGAGCATCTGCGGTGGCAGCAGCATGGACATCGTGGCCAGGTTCTGCTGGTCGTCGAGCAGGTCTTCGTAGAAGCGCTCGGTGAGCAGGTCGCCGACCACGGCGCGCAGCTGTTTGAGGTTCTTGACGCAGTGCACACGTTGCCACTGGGCGTCGCGCCACTGGGTTTCGGTGATCTCCCGCCACCCGGGGAAGCGTCGCCAGTCCGGCTCGGCCAGTTCCCGCCTCACGTACTCGTACGGCTGTCGGTCGACGGCCTCGGAGACGGGGGTGCCGCTGGCACGGGTGTCGAACAGCGCAGTCATCCAACTCCACCTCTCGCCCTCAGGGTTGCGTAAATATATGCTGCCAGAGTGTCGGCCGCCCGTAAATCTTCCGGTCCGACCGTGACTGAGGGCGAAGGAGTTCGGTGGTGGTGCGTGAGCGAGTCGGTGCCAGCGGCTGCTGGTCAGCGGGCGCGCGCGTACCGGTCGGGTACGCCGATGACGGCGAAGCCGCTGATCAGCTCGCGGACGGCCGCCTGGCCGCGGCCGGCGTCAAGGTCGGCCAGGGTGGCCGCGTCCACGGTGGTGGCGGGCAGGTGGTAGTCGAGCATCGCGTGGTTCTCGAAGGCGTACCAGCAGGAGGGGAACTGGAAGAGCAACTGCTCGCCGGTGCCTGTCGGGGTGCGGTGGTAGACCGGGTTGACGGTGAGCGTGCCCGCGGCGTGCGGCCAGTGCCCGTCCGGGCGGGGGCGGGGTGCGGTGACGGGCCGGGGCGTGGCCAGGATGGTGATCCACTTCCGGGTGTCGGCCTGGTCCAGTGGGCGGGGTGCGGTGTTGGCGAGGTAGGCGCTGATCAGCTCCTGGTCGTCGAAGACCTGGTGGTGCAGGTCGCCGAGCAGGTCGGTGTAGCCGGTGGGGCTCAGCTCGCGGCCTTCGTTGGGCTGGACCAGGGCGTTGCCGGTTCGTGTGATCAGCAGTGGCCCGTCGGGGGTGGTGCGGCGCAGCTCGCCGACGAGGTGCTGCTTGCCGGGCAGCAGGTGGAAGGCGTCGGCGCACAGGGCGGCGGAGAACGCGCCCTCGGCGAAGGGCAGCGGGTCGGCGGCGTCGGCGCAGACGAACTGGGCCTTGGGGGCGAGGAAGTGGCGGGCGACCCAGAGCTGGAAGTAGTTGCGGTCGGTGCCGAGGACCTCGTGGCCGCGGTGGCCGATGGCGTGGGTGAGGTGGCCGAAGCCGCAGGCCAGGTCGAGCACGGGGCGCGGGTCGTGCTGGGGCAGCGTGCCCAGCAGGGCGAGCGCGGCGAGCGTGCGGGGCTGGGCGAAGCGGTGGAAGAAGTAGGTGTACTGCTCGCGGTCGATGCCGCGGGAGCGCAGGTAGAACAGTTGCATCCAGTCCTGGGCGGTCTGGCTGGCCGTGTCCTCGGTGAGCAGGCGGCGCACGGTGCGCCTGCGGTGCCAGCGGGCCAGGGGCAGGGCGGGGCCGGTGGTCAGCGCGGTGCGCAGGACGGGGACGCGGGGCAGTGGCCAGGGCAGTTCGGGGTCGAAGGCCAGCAGCCTGACCAGTGCCCGGTGGCCGCGGCCGGCGCGCACGTCGGCGAGCAGGGTGGCCACGGTGGGGCCGGGGACCTCGACGGTGTCGGTGGTGTGGTCCTGGACGGGGACCCGGCCGTGCCTGATGACAGGGATGCCGTCGATGACGGGGTAGCTGTGTGTGCCGCAGTCCAGGGTGCCGAACGGTCTGCCGGGCAGGGCGGGGCAGGGCACGGGAGTGTGGTGCAGCGGGGTTCGGCAGTGCGGGCAGCGCAGGCTGTGGTGCGGTGTCGTGCTCACAGGGTGTTGATCGACTCGGCCCGGCGGCGTGTTGAGTGCCGGTTCGGGCACGTTCGGGTGATGTCAGTTCCAGGAGGAGGACTGTGACCGTGTCGCGTGCGGGAGGTTCGGCCATCGGCTTGCACCGGGTGCTGGAGCCGGAGGGGGTGTTGCCGCAGCAGGCCCTGCGGTTGGACGCCTCGCCGGTGCCGTGGCCGGACGAGGTCGTGGTGGACGTGGAGCGGTTGAACCTGGACGCGGCCTCCTACCGGCAGTTGCGTGAGCAGCACGGGGATGGTGCGGCGGTGCGGGCCGCGGTGCTGGAGATCGTGGCGGCGCGGGGCAAGATGCAGAACCCGGTGACCGGGTCGGGCGGCATGCTGCTGGGCACGGTGCGCGAGGTGGGGCCCGACTCGCCGTTGGGGCTGAAGGTGGGGGACCGGGTGGCGACCCTGGTGTCGCTGACGCTGACCCCGTTGGTGATCACTGACGGTCTGTCCGATTGGGACGGTCTGGGTGAGCAGGTGCCGTGCAAGGGCACCGCTGTCCTGTTCGGACGGTCGATCGCGGCGGTGCTGCCCGAGGACCTGCCCGAGGAGTTGTCCCTGTCGGTGCTGGACGTGTGCGGTGCCCCGGCGTTGACCGACCGGGTCGTGCGGGCCAAGTCCGCGCGGTCGGTGTGCGTGATCGGGGGTGGCGGCAAGTCGGGGTCGCTGTCGTTGGCGGCGGCGCGTGCGGCCGGTGCGAGCCGGGTCGTGGCGCTGGTGCCCACGCGGGGTGAGGCGGAGGCGGTGCGGGCGGCGGGGCTGGCCGACGAGGTCGTCATCGCCGACGCGCGCAACCCGCTGGCGGTGGCCCAGGCGGTGGGTGAGCCCGTCGAGGTGACCGTGGTGTGCGTGGACGTGGCGGGCTGCGAGCACGGGGCGGTGCTGGCCACGGCCGCGGGCGGCACGGTGGTGTTCTTCTCGATGGCGACCTCGTTCTCCGCGGCGGCCCTGGGCGCGGAGGGCCTGGCGGCGGACGTGGAGATGCTGATCGGCAACGGCTACGTGCCCGGGCACGCGGAGTTCGCGCTGGGGCTGCTGCGGACCACGCCGGGGGTGCGTGCGCTGTTCGAGGCGCGGGAGAGGCAGACTGCGAAACCGTGAGTGCTGCTTCGAGGACGACTCTGTTGCTGGGTGGCCGGATCTACTCCCCGGCCTCCCCCGAGGCCACGGCGATGGCCGTGACCGACGGCGTGGTGGTGTGGGTCGGCCAGGACACACCGGGCACCGCGTTGTACGGGGAGGGCGCCGAGGTGGTGCACCTGGACGGCGCGTTCGTGGCCCCGGCCTTCGTGGACGCCCACGTGCACGCCACGTCCACCGGGTTGTTGCTGACCGGTGTGGACCTGACCGGGTGCCGGTCGGTGGCGCAGGTGCTGGCGGCGGTGCGCGAGGCGCCGGGGGCCACGGTGTGGGGGCACGGCTGGGACGAGACGCGGTGGGCGGAGGGCCGTGCGCCGACCCGGTCCGAATTGGACGAAGCGGCCGGGGGCCGTCCGGTGTACCTGTCGCGGATCGACGTGCACTCGGCGCTGGTGTCCACCGCGTTGCTGGCGGCGGCTCCGGGGGCCCGTTCGGCGGCGGGCTTCTCCGAGGACGGGCCGCTGTCGCGGGAGGCCCACCACCACGTGCGGCGGGCGGCCAAGGAGTCGATCGGTGCCGCGCAGCGGGCCGCGGCGCAGGAGGGGTTCCTGCGGCACGCGGCCTCGCGGGGGATCGCCAGCGTGCACGAGTGCGCGGGGCCGGACATCTCCGGGCTGGCGGACCTGGCGGAGTTGCTGGGCCGCACCGGTGGGCCGAAGGTGGTCGGCTACTGGGGTGAGCTGGGTGCGTTGGAGGCCGCGCGGTCGGTTGGTGCGCGGGGGCTTGCCGGGGACTTGTTCGTGGACGGCGCGCTGGGCTCGCGGACCGCCGCGCTGTGTGCGCCCTACGCGGACGAGCCGGGGACCAGCGGGGCGCTGTACCTGGACGCGGCGGCGATCGCCGAGCACGTGGTGGCGTGCACGCGGGCCGAGGTGCAGGCGGGTTTCCACGTGATCGGTGACGCGGCGGTGGCCGAGGTGGTCGCGGGCTTCGAGTTGGCGGAGAAGGTGGTGGGCGGGCCCGCGCTGGCGGGGTGCCGGCACCGGCTGGAGCACCTGGAGATGGTCAGCGCGGAGCAGGCGGCGAAGCTGGCGGCCTGGGGCGTGGCGGCCTCGGTGCAGCCGCTGTTCGACGCGGAGTGGGGCGGGGAGTCGGGCATGTACGCGCAGCGGCTGGGCGTCGCGCGCGGTACGGGGCTCAACCCGTTCTCGCGGCTGGCGGCTTCCGGTGTGGTGCTGGCGCTGGGTTCGGACGCACCGGTGACCACTGTGGACCCGTGGGCCGCGGTGCGGGCGGCGGTGCACCACCGCACGGACGGGTCCGGGGTGTCGCCGCGGGCGGCGTTCACCGCGCACACCCGGGGTGGCTGGCGGGCGGCCGGGGTGGACGACGGGCTGACCGGCACGCTGGTGCCGGGTGCGCCCGCGACCTACGCGGTGTGGCGTGCGGAGGAGTTGGTGGTGGGGGCGGCGGACTCGCGGGTGCAGCGGTGGTCGACCGACCCGCGTTCGCGGGTGCCCGCGCTGCCGGTGCTCGAGGCGGGCGCGGCGCTGCCGACCTGCCTGCGCACGGTGTTGGGTGGACAGATCATCTTCGATCGGGAGGGGGCACTGGATGGCCCTGCTTGACCTGGATGGCGAGGTCGTCGGGCGGGCGCGGGCGCTGGCGGCGCGCGCTGCCGAGCCGGTGATCACGTTGGCGCGGGCGCACACCACGGTGGCCGTGGAGCGGGCGACGCTGCGGCTGGCGGGCATCACCGGTGCCGACACGACGCACCGGGCCGGTGACGTGCCGTGGGTGAACCGGGTGGTGGACACCATCCGTGAGCACTGCGGGCTGGAGCACGGGGCGGTGCTGCCGGCGTTCCACGCGCTGCGCGAGCACGACCTGGGTTCGTTGACCGAGCTGGCCGAGGCGACCGCGGCCGGGCAGGTGCGGTTCACCGTGCCCACCGGCAAGCAGGCCGAGCGGGCGGGCAGGGCGGCGCGGACCGCGGTGGCCAAGGGGCTGCGCACGGTGGACCGCAATCGGGGCCAGCGCGACAAGCTGGTGGCCAGGCTGGGGGATCCGGCGCGGCGGCCGTGGATCTACCTGATCGTGGCCACCGGGGACATCGACGAGGACGTGGTGCAGGCCTGCAACGCGGCGCGTGCCGGTGCCGACGTGATCGCGGTGATCCGCTCGACCGGGCAGTCCCTGCTGGACTACGTGCCGGAGGGGGCCACCCACCACGGGTTCGCGGGGACCTACGCCACGCAGGAGAACTTCCGCATCATGCGGGCGGCGCTGGACGAGGTGTCCAAGGAGGTCGGTCGCTACGTGCGGCTGACCAACTACGCCTCGGGTCTGTGCATGCCGGAGATCGCGGTGCTGGCCGGGCTGGAGCGGCTGGACATGATGCTCAACGACTCCATGTACGGCATCCTGTTCCGCGACATCAACCCGATCCGGACCTTCGTGGACCAGCGGTTCTCCCGCCAGGTGCACGCCCGTGCCGGGATCATCATCAACACCGGTGAGGACAACTACCTGACCACCGCCGACGCGGTGGAGGCGGCGCACACCGTGACGGTCTCGCAGCTGCTCAACGAGCGGTTCGCGCACGAGGCCGGGTTGCCCGACGAGCTGCTGGGCCTGGGGCACGCGTTCGAGATCAACCCGGACCTGGCCGACTCGTTCCGGATGGAGCTGGCGCACGCGCTGCTGGCCCGTGAGCTGTTCCCGGACGCCCCGCTGAAGTGGATGCCGCCCACCAAGCACATGACCGGGGACGTGTTCAAGGGCTACCTGCTGGACGGGTTCTTCAACCTGGTTGGCGCGCTGACCGGTCAGGGCATCCTGCTGGTGGGCATGATGACCGAGGCCGTGGTGACCCCGTTCCTGTCCGACCGGGACCTGGCGCTGGCCAACGTGCGCTACGTGCTCAACGCCGCGGGCAACCTGCACGAGGACTTCCGGCCCGCGCCGGACGGGTTCATCGTCAAGCGGGCCCACCAGGTGCTGGGTGAGGCCGTGGACCTGCTGGAGCGGATCTGCCGGGACGGGCTGCTCACCGCGATCGCCGAGGGCACGTTCGGGCTGATGAAGCGCCCGCCGGACGCGGGCAAGGGCGCCGACGGAGTGGTGGAGAAGGCGGACGGGTACGTGAACCCGGCCAGCGAGCTGCTGGAGGCAGGGCAGTGAGTCAGGACAAGCGGTATGTGCGGCCCTACGGGGACACCACCGGTGACGGCATGGTGCAGATGTCGTTCACGCTGCCGGTGCCGCACGGCCCGCGCGCGGAGGGCGCCGCGCAGCAGCTGGCCAACAAGATGGGCATGGACCCGGCGATGGTCGTGCACTCGCACGCCATCGGCGCGGACTTCACCTTCGTGGTGGTCTACGGCTCGGTGCAGCACCTGGTGGACCTGGAGCAGGTGCGGGTGGTGGAGCGGGAGTACCCGCTGCTGTCCCCGTACGAGGTGAACTCGGAACTGAAGGAGTCGTTGGGGCGCAAGCTGGTCGTGGTGGGCGCGTGCATCGGTACCGACGCGCACACCGTGGGCATCGACGCGATCCTCAACATCAAGGGCTTCGCCGGGGAGAAGGGCCTGGAGTACTACCGCGAGCTCAAGGTGATCAACATGGGCGCGCAGGTCTCGGTGCCCGAGCTGGTCAAGCGGGCCCGCACGGAGAAGGCCGACGCGGTGCTGGTGTCCCAGGTGGTCACCCAGCGCGACGCGCACATCCTCAACACCCAGGAGATGTCGGCTGCCTTCCGTGAGGCCATGGGGGACCGGCGTCCCACCCTGGTCGCCGGCGGGCCTCGGTTCGATCCGCTGATGGCCGGGGACCTGGGGGTGGACCGGGTCTTCGGGCGCGGCACCACTCCCGGTGAGGTCGCCAGCTTCCTCGTGCACACCGTCAAGAAAGGCGTCGCCGCGTGAGTTCCGCCCTGTACGAGGGTTTTTCCGTCACCCACCGCCGGTACGTGCCGCACGCGCACGCCCACTACGGGGGCAGCCTCGTCGACGGCGCCTACGGGCTGGGCCTGTTCGGTGACGTGGCCACCGAGCTGTGCGTGCGCACCGACGGGGACGAGGGCCTGTTCGCGGGCTACACCGCCGTGGACTTCCTGGCGCCCATCCGGGCCGGTGACGTGGTCGAGGCCACCGCCACCCTGACCCGGGTCGGCACCCGCTCGCGGGGCATCACCTTCGAGGCCCGCGTCGTGTGCCGTGCCGCCCCCGAGCGCGGCCCGTCCGCCGCCGACGTGCTCGACCCGCCGCTGGTCGTCACCCGCGCCACCGGCACCGTCGTCGTCCCGGTCCCCGCACCGGAGTAGTCCCGCTCTACGGGGCCCAGGCTTTATGCCATGAAAGTGCCGTTGCTTGCGTCCAACGCAAGCAACGGCACTTTCATGGCGGCCCCGTAGGCTGAACGGGTGGTCGCCCCCGCCGTGACGCCGGAACACCCCGGTCCCGAACCAGTCCCGTCCACCCACCGGCGCCGCCCCTGGCCGGTGCTGGCGCGCGTGCTGGTGGCGGCTGCCGCCGGTGGCCTGTGGTACGTCAGCTACCCGCCGCGCACCGCGTGGTGGCTGGCGCCGGTGGCGTTCGCGCTGCTGGCTGCCGTGCTGCGGCACCGCAGGGCCCGCGCGGGCTTCGGTTACGGGCTGGTGTTCGGGCTGGCGTTCGTGCTGCCGCTGCTGTCCTGGTTGCAGGACTTCCTGGGCGCGGACTTCGGGCCGCTGCCCTGGGCGGGCCTGTCCCTGGTGGTGGCGCTCTACATGGCGGTCTCGGGTGCGGCCATGGCAGTGGTCAGCACGCTGCGCGGCGGCCCGGTGTGGATGGCGGCGCTGTTCATCGCCGGTGAGGTGCTGCGCACCCGCTGGCCGCTCAACGGGTTCCCCTGGGGCAAGGTCGGCTACGGCCAGCCCGAGGGCGCGTTCCTGCCACTGGCCGCGCTGGGCGGCACGGCGCTGCTGGGGCTCGCGGTGGTGCTGACCGGCACCGGTCTGGCGGAGCTGGTGGCCCGGCTGCGCGCACGGGCCGGGCGGCGGGCGCTGATCGCGCCGCTGGTGTTCACCCTCGCCCCGGTACTGGCCGGTCTGGCGGCGGCCCCACTGGTGACCACCGACGCGCAGAACGGCACGCGCACGGTGGTCATCGTGCAGGGCAACGCCCCCAACGACGGCATGAACCTGCTCTACGACACCCCGATCCTGCGCGCCAACCACCTGGCGGCCACCCGGACGCTGATCGCCGACATCAAGGCAGGCAAGATCGCCAAGCCCGACCTGGTGGTGTGGCCGGAGACCGTGGTCGACCTGCCGCCGGACTCCGCCCGCGACAGCGAGCTCGCCGACCTGGTGCACCAGCTGGGCGTGCCACTGCTGGTCGGGGCCAGGCACTACCTGAACCCCACCACGGTGCAGAACACCGTGCAGGTCTGGGACCCGGTGACCGGGCCGGGCCCCAGCTACGCCAAACAGGAGCTGGTGCCCTTCGCCGAGTACGTGCCGCTGCGCTCGATCTCGGCTGCGGTCACGCCGTTCGTGGCCGACACCCGCGACATGATCCCCGGCAGCGGTCCCGGCGCGCTGCCCACCACGGGCACCGTGGTGGGGGCCGCGATCTGCTACGAGATCGCCTACGAGCAGGTCGTGTCCGAGACGGTGGCCGCTGGCGCCCAGCTGCTGCTGGTGCCCACCAACAACGCCTGGTACGGGCCGGGGGAGATGAGCTACCAGCAGCTGGCGATGTCCCGGGTCTCGGCGGTGGAGTTCGGCCGAGCGGTGGCGGTGGCGGCCACCAGCGGGGTCAGCGCCGTGGTGGAGCCGGACGGCTCGGTCAGCCAGCAGACCAGCCTGTTCACCGCGCAGACCCTGGTGGCGCGAGTGCCGCTGCGGTCGACGGCTACGCTTGCCACCCGGCTGGGGGCGTGGCCCGAGTGGGTGGTTTCCGCCCTCGGGCTCGCGGCGTTGGTGCTGGCCACCGGCACCCGGATCGCGCGACGCCGTGCCCGCACGGGCAGGGCGTGACCAGCCGGTCACGAGAACACGACGAACAGGCGTCCGACACCCCTGAGAGGGTGCTCGGCGAGGAGGACTTGCATGGCGGACCAGCAGAGCAGCCGCGCGGAGCTCGGCAAGGTGCTGGTGGTGATCCCGACCTACAACGAGCGGGAGAACCTGGGACCCATCGTGAAGCGGCTGAACGAGGCGCTGCCCTCCGTGCACGCCCTGGTCGTGGACGACGGCAGCCCTGACGGCACCGGGCAGCTCGCCGACGAGATGGCCGCCGCCGACGAGCGGGTGCACGTGCTGCACCGCACGGAGAAGGCCGGGCTGGGCGCCGCCTACATCGCCGGGTTCGGCTGGGCGCTGGAGCACGGCTACGACGTGGTCGTGGAGATGGACGCCGACGGCTCGCACGCCCCCGAGGACCTGCCCCGGCTGCTGGACGCCCTCAGCGACGCCGACCTGGTGCTCGGTTCGCGCTACGTGCCCGGCGGCAAGGTGGTCAACTGGCCCAAGCGCCGCGAGGTGCTGTCCCGGGGCGGCAACATCTACTCCAAGCTCGCGCTGGGCGCCAAGGTCAACGACATCACCGGTGGCTTCCGCGCCTACCGGCACGAGGTGCTGGAGAAGATCCGCCTGGACAACGTGGCCTCACAGGGCTACTGCTTCCAGATCGACCTGGCCTGGCGCACCATCGAGGCCGGGTTCGAGGTCGTGGAGGTGCCGATCACCTTCGTGGAGCGCCAGGTCGGCGTGTCCAAGATGAGCGGCAACATCGTGCGCGAGGCGCTGTGGCGGGTCACCAAGTGGGGTGTGCGCCGCCGCCTGGAGCAGCTCGGCCTGCGCCGCAGGTAGCCGCCGAGGGGCGCGGGGACACGAAACGGCCGCCCGGCTGGGCCGGGCGGCCTTCGTGGTGGGTGCCGTGGGGCAGCCGCTCAGGCGGTGCGGGTGCGCCGCCCCCGCAACTCCTCCAGCCGCTCGGTGAGCAGCTCCTCCAGCTCCGGGATGCTGCGCCGCTCCAGCAGCATGTCCCAGTGCGTCCTCGGCGGCTTCGCCTTCTTCTGCTCGGGCTCGCTGCCGTCCATCATCTTCGACTCGGTGCCGTGCAGTCGACACTCCCAGACCGACGGGATCTCGGCGTCGTCGGAGAACGGCACCTCGAAGTCGTGGCCCTTGGGGCAGGCGTACCGCACCGACCGGCGCGGCGCGAGGTCGTGGTTGCGGTCAGTCTCGTAGCTGACCGCTCCGAGCCGGCTACCACGCAGAACGCGGTCGGCCATGACGGTGTCCTTTCGCTCGGCTCAGGGCGTGGGCCCCGGGGTTGCGCTTACCGAGTGCAACGACGGGACTGGTCCAATCGTTCCCCGGCGAGGGGTTTCGGTAGCCCTGGGTGACGTTATTCACCCGTCAACCAAGAGCTTCCATCTCAGAGATGCCATCGGTTCGCCAACGTGACGCGTTATCGCGCTACCGAGTGGCAATGTCACTCTAATGGAGCAGAGAGACCATCTGTGAACGGTGTGGATCCGGCAAAGTGATTGCGGAGCGAAACCGTCCGTAGATGCAACCCCATCTGTGAGTGACATTTCTTCCCGTATTGATGACGGAGCGTAGCATAGCGGGTGGTCGCCCGCCCGTGGGGACCGGGTTGCACGAATGCGGGCACCCTTGCCTGCCCGTCCGTGCCCAGCGCCACACCCCCGCCAGTAGCGTCCCTGCGTTCACAGCCGCCGACCACGGGGACCCGCCGATGCCGCGACCGCTGTCCAGACCCGTCCTGACCGCCCTGCTGCTCGCCCTGGTCGCCACAGTCCTGGGCGGCCCGGCCACCGCGCAGGCCGACACCCCGCCAGCGGTGTTCTCCGCCAACCAGGCCGTGGTGCCCAACGGGGGCACCGTCACCATCACCGAGACCTGGACCAACACCCGCTCCAGCACGGTGACCTTCCTCTGGCTGGGCATTCACCCCGCGGCCCCACACCACACCACCTGGACCCTGGTGTCCTGCTCGAACTGCGGCAGGTGGGGGGACAACGACGCCACGGCGGGCGGCTCCAGCTCGATCCCGCCCGGCGGCACCGTCACCATCGCCGCCACCTACCGCACCGGGGACACCGGCCAGGGCGTGGACGCCTTCGACGGCTACTCCTACTCCGAGTCCGCCGACGGCAACCTGTCGACCCTGGTGCCCGCCGCCGTGTCGGTCACCGTCGCCGCCTCGTGAACCGCAACGACCGGCTCGGCGCACTGGTCCTGGAGCTGCGGACCAGCGCACCCCGGCCACGCAGCGCGCGCTGGCTGGCCCAGCGCTTCGGGGTCAGCACCCGCACCGTGGAGCGCGACATCGCCGCGCTACAGCGCACCGGCACCCTGATCCACGCCGAGACCGGGCGCGCTGGCGGCTACGTGCTCGACCACGCCCGCTGCCTGCCCCCGCTGACCCTGACCCCCGGCGAGGCACTGGCCGTGGCCACCGCGCTCAAGGCACTGGCGGGCACCCCGCTGGCCGAGCACGCCGGGACCGCGCTGGACAAGGTGCTGGCGGTGTTGCCGCCACCGCGCTGAGTCAGACCGACCAGGTGAGCACGTCCTCATCCGAACGGAGCACAGCCCGCGCGTGCTGGTGACCGTCGCCGACCAGCCACGCGTGCGTGGTGAAGCTCTGCCCGGGCGCCACCGTCACCACGCAGCGCACCGTGCCGCCCAGCAGGCTCGTCAGCAGGTTGCAGCGACCGTCCGCCGACTGGATCACCGCACCCCGCGGCGGGGTGATCTCCAGCGTCATCACCCGTGCCTGCCCGCTCTGGTTGGTCGCCGTCACCGCCAGGCCCGCGACCGATCGAGAGCCGGTCAGCGACCAGTTCGGCCGTGCCGGGGGCGGGGAGGTGGTGGTCGTCGTGGGCGGAGTGGTCACCGGCGCGCTGGCCGTCGTCGGCGGGACCACCGCGGTTGTGGTGGTCGGCGGCCGTGTGCTCGTGCTCGACGGCGCCGTCGAGCTTAGTGTCGGCGTGGTCGTGCTGGTGGCGGGCGCGCTCGTGGTGGCCTCCGCCGTGGGCCGCAGCGTGGTGGCCCGGGCCGTCTCGGCCGCCGCGGCCCGCTCCTCCGACATGCCCGTGACCAGCCCGAACGTCACCGCGACGGCCAGCGCCACCGAGGAGCCCGCCGCGCCCAGCCAGGACGGGCCCGCCGCGGGCTGGGGCGGCACCACCACCGCTGTGGTGGTCGGGGCGGGCGTGCCGCTCCACTGCCAGAACACCGTCCCCAGCAGCAGTGGGCCGATCCGCGCGGCCAGCGTGTAGTTCAGGTCCGACAGCTCCGCCGCCAGCTGGCGGCACCGCTCGCAGCCGTCCAGGTGCGACTCCACCTGCACGCTCTCCCGCCGCGACAGCCCGGTCCGCGCCCACGCACCCAGCCGGGCCACCGTCGCCCGGCACCGCTCCTGCGCCGCCGCTAGGTGCGCCTGGAGGTACGCCTGCCGCAGGCCCTCCCGCGCCCGGTAGGCCAGCGCGGCCACCCCGTTGGGCGTCAGCCCCAGCAGTCCCGCCACCTCGGTCGGCTTGCTGCCCTCCACCTCGGTGTGCCACAGCACTGTGCGCCACCGCTCCGGCAACTGCGCGTAGGCCTGCGCCACGATCGACCGCTCCGCCGCCACCAGCACCACGTCGTCGGGCTGGTAGCCCCCGTCGAACTCGGACATGTCCTCGTGCACGCTCACCCTGCGGCCACGCCGGAACTGCTCGTGCGAGACGTTGCGCAGGGTCACCAGCAGGTAGCTGCGGAACGCCTCGTTGGGCCCCCGCCCGGCCCGCAGCGCCGTGAGCACGCGCAGGAACGCCTCCGCGACCAGGTCGTCGGCCTCCACCGAGTTCGCGGTCAGGTGCAGGGCGAAGGCCCGCGCCGCCCCACTGTGCCGCTGGTAGAGCAGCTCGAAGTCACGGCTCGAGCCCGCGCGCACGGCCGCGATCAGCTCGGTGTCGCCGACGACGGGTACCGACTCCGGCACAGGCGCCTCCCAGCGGCTGGTGACAGTCGCAGTGAAGATGCACCTGCCGAGCGGCGCTTACGCGAACCGAGTGAGACCCCCGTCACACCCCGCTGAGTCCCGTCCTGAGGAGCGCGAGTCCCGGTCTGGAGCACGTGAGTCCCGCCCTGGCGACGACGAGTCCCGTCTTCCGGCGCGTGTCGGCGCTACCGGTGCGGTGTGTCGGACGTTCCGGGACGGTGTGTCGGCGGTCCTGTGTCGGCGTGTCCCGCGCTGGGGAGCGTGAGTCCCAGGCTGGGGAGCGCGAGTCCTGCGCTGGGTGCGCGTGTCGGTGCTTCACGCCCTGCGTGTCGGACGTTGCGGACGCGCGTGTCGGCGCTTTGCGGCGCGCGTGTTCGGCGTTCCGGGACGGTGTGTCGGCGCTTGCGGGGCCGCTCGGGTCGCCCGCTGGACTGATGCGGGCTCTCCCGAGCGGGCGTGGGTGTCGGCTGGGGGTAGCTGTGCCCGCTTCGCTCTTGGCGCCCCTCCGGGGCGCGGCGTCTTCGCTTGGGTCCGGTCTCTTCCCTTGTCCGAAGATGATCACTGGACAGATGTGATCATCTTCGGCCTGCGGTCCAGAGACCGGCGCGAAGACGCGGGGCGCGGGGTGGGCGAAGCTGGGGCGGGACTCGCGTGCTCCAGGACGGGACTCGCGGTGCTCAGAGCGGGACTCGTCGTCGCCAGAGCGGGACTCGGGGGTCAGGTGAGGCTGAGCTGGCCGCGGTGTACGGGGGAGGGGTCGAGCTCGCCGGTGCGGAAGTGCTTGCGGCACAGCACCTGGTAGCGGACCTCGGCGGCGTCGGTGTCGGCGACGAGCACGGTGTCGCCCTCGCGCAGTATCCGGTCGTCCTGCACGCGGGCGTTGAACCGGCCGGGCAGCCCGCACCAGCACAGCACCTCGACCTGCACCGGGTGCAGCTCGTCGGCCAGCTCGAACAGCCGCTGCGCCCCGGGGAACAGCATGCTGCGGAAGTCGGTGGCGATGCCGAAGCAGTACACGTCCAGCTGGGCGTCGTCGGCCAGCTCGGCGAGCTGCTCCACCTGCGGGGCGGACAGGAACTGCGCCTCGTCCACGATCAGGTAGTCCACCCGCAGCCCGGCGGCCCACCGCTCGCGCACCAGCTGGCGCACGTCGGTGAGCTCCTCCAGCTCGGTGGCGTGCCGGGTGATGCCGATCCGGCTGGAGATCTGCGGGCTGCCCGAGCGGTCGTGGCGCACCAGCACCAGCCCGTGCCGCCCCTGGCGGGCGTGGTTGTGGTCGATCTGCAGCGCCAGGGTGGACTTGCCGCAGTCCATCGGGCCGAAGTACCAGCGCAGCCTGCCGGTGGCCGGTGCGACGCGGCGGGGCACCGAGGACAAGGCGTCGTCGAAGGATCCTGGCGTGGTCACGGCGGCAGACCCTAACTGGTCCGGGCCGGTGATCGTTAACGGCGCAGGGTGGAGGGCGGGGTGTTGCCCGCCGCGACGATCGCCTTGCGGACGTTGACCGCGAGCAGCAGACCCAGCCCGACCACGAAGAACACGATCAGCGAGACGATGGCGTCGCGGTAGCTGCCGGTGTTCTGCAGGGTGAGGCCGAACACCAGCGGGCCCAGCGCGGAGGTGCCCGAGCTGGAGATCTCGTAGAGGCTGAAGTACTCCGCCTCCTTGCCGCTGGGGATCATGCTGGAGAACATCGACCGGCTCAGGGCCTGGCTGCCGCCCATGACGATCGACAGCACCAGGGCCAGCGCGTAGAACTGGACCGCGTTGCCCGCCTGCAGGAAGTAGGCCGAGACCACCAGGCCGATCCACACCACCAGGCTGGCCGCGACCACCCGCTTGGCGCCCCACAGGTCGGCCAGCCTGCCCAGCAGCAGGGCCCCGCCGAACGCGGTGAACTGCACGAGCAGGATCGCCGAGAGCAGGGTGGAGTCGCCCAGGCCCAGCTCGTGCTGCCCGTAGTCGGCGGACAGGGTGGTGACCGTGGAGATGCCGTCGTAGTAGACCAGGTAGGCGACGAGGAAGAGCAGGGTCAGCGGGAACCGGCGCAGGTGGCGCAGGGTGTCGCCGAGTTCGTGGAAGCCCTGGGTGAGCACCGAGCCGCCGTGCGCGGCGCGCTGGGACTCGCTGCGGGGCAGGTGGCGCAGGATGCGCAGCGGGACCAGGTTGAACAGCACCCACCACAGGCCCGCCGTGCACAGGGACAGGCGGGCCAGCAGCGCGGTGTCGGCGATGAAGAAGGACATCACGAAGTTCGCGGCCAGCAGTATGCCGCCACCGATGTAGCCGGCGGCCCAGCCCTGCGAGGACACCTTGTCCCGCTCCTCCGGGCCCGACAGCTGCGGCAGGATCGAGTTGTAGACCACCTTCGCGCAGCTGTAGCTGAGGTAGCCGACGATCAGCAGCAGCGCGCCGAGTTGCCAGTCGGTGGGCCCGATGAAGATCATCGCCGAGCAGGCCAGCGCCCCGGTGTAGCCGAAGCCCAGCAGCAGCTCCCGCTTGCGGCCGGTGCGGTCGGCGATCGCGCCCACCACCGGCATCAGCACCACCAGCAGGATGGAGCACAGCGAGATCGTGTAGGTGAACAGCGAGCCGGGCGCGATGGGGATGCCCAGCACGTGCAGCCTGCCGTCCGCGCCGACCGCGTTCTTGGCGGTGGCCGGGAGGTAGCGGCTGATGAACACGGTGATCACCGTGGCCTCGAAGGTGTGGCTTGCCCAGCCGTAGGCGAACCACCCGAACCGCAGTCGCCGCAGCGCCGGATCGGGAGTGGGCTTGACCGCCACGTCAGTCATCCGCGGGCCTCTCGTGATCGTCGGGTGTGCGGAGACTACTTGTGACCAAGATCAGCGCACAGCACCGGCCGCCAGCTGATGCCACAGCGAGTCCGAACGTTCACCAACCGGCTGGTTCGAGTTGTGGCCCTGTGATCGGCTGCTTACCGTCTGCCCATGCGCGCCGCGGTGTCCCTGCTGGTCGCCGCCGGGCTGCTGGTGGCGGCCCCCGTGGCGTGGGCCGATCCGAGCGTGGCCGACTGGGCGCGGCTGCGTATGTGCGAGTCCACCGACACCTACACGGTCGTCTCCGCGGACGGCCGCTACTTCGGCGCCTACCAGTTCGACCTGCCGACCTGGCGGAGCGTGGGCGGGGCCGGGCTACCCAGCCAGGCCGGTCAGTCCGAGCAGGACTACCGCGCGCTGTACCTGTACCGGATGCGGGGCTGGCAGCCCTGGGAGTGCGCGGGCAAGCTGGGGCTGGCCCCCGACGCGGACGCGGGCAGCGGGCGGGCCCCCAGCCGGGCGGACTCCGCCTACATCGCTGTGCCGATCTGGCCGGGCCGGGTCTACCTGGAGGGGGACTGCGCCCCGGAGCTGGCGGTGTGGCAGCGGCGGGTGAACCAGTTCGGCTACCAGCTGGCCGCCGACGGCTGCTACGACTCGTGGACCTACCAGGCGGTCAAGGACGTGCAGGCCGCCAACGACATCCGCGTCACCGGACAGCTCGGCCGGCAGACCTGGAACGCGGTGTGGATCGGCAACCGGCCGGTCACCTGAGTGCGGCGGACGGGAGCGGTCACGACTCGGCGGCCCGGCGCGTCCACTGGGGACGGCGCCCGGGATGTGACCGCTCCCGTACCAGATCGTCCACTTCGGACGGTGCAACCCCCGTTCCACCGGGAGATTTAAACAAGCAGTAACGTTCGGCCCCTGGAATCGAGCAGGCCGTGGGGCCAAGGTGGTCAGTAGCACCAGCCCTTCGGCGCCAGGAGGCCACGACCATGGCGCAGCCAATCGCCGCGACCCGCCCCGTTTCCGTTGCCGCAGCCGCTCCGCGCACACGATCCCGTTGCGCGGTGGGCACCGACGGCTCGTATTGGGGTGATGCGGCCCTGGCGTGGGCTGCGCAGCACGCCTGCGCCATCGGCGCGGAACTGGACGTGCACCAAGCGGATCCGCGCTTCATGGACATCCCCGCCGACATCCCGGTGGACGCCGGGATCGGGGACACGTTGCGGTCCATGCCGCATCTTCCTGTCCGCATCTTGCGCAGTGGCCCCGATCCGATCAGCACCCTGGTGTCGGCCAGCGCGAGCGCGGACATGATCGTGCTGGGCTGCCGGGGCCACCACCACGGCACGCTCGGTCTCGGGCACAGCGTGATTCCCGTGGTGGCCAGGTCCCGCTGCGACACCGTTGTCGTGCGCGGGCTGCCCGCCACGCTGCGCGGGCGCAGCAGGTGGATCACCGCGGTCGTGCGCGGCAGCCGCGAGGACGCCTCGGTGGTGGAGCGGGCGGCGCGGCTGGCCACCGTGCTGCTGGGCAGGGTGCGTGTGGTGCAGGTCAGCCCGCCGACGGTGATCCAGGCCGAGGACCCGGCGAGCACGCTGGAGCGGGCCCGCGTGCAGCTGGCCGAGTCGGCGCCCAGGATGACCGTGGAGCTGCGGTCCATGGCGGGGCAACCGCTGGAGGCCGCGGCCGCGTGCGCCGACACCGACCTGCTGGTGCTGGGCGTCGGCTCGGCACTGCACGGGGACCGCACGCGGCTGGACCCGATGACCAAGGCGGCGCTGTACCACTCGCGCTGCCCGGTGTTGATCACCAGGAGCTGACTGACCTGTTCGGGCGGTGCCCCTGGCGATCATCGGGTCGGGGGAGCAGAGTGTTCGGCGGCGCCGAAATCCCGGATTCCCTGTTGCCGCCAGGAGGTTCCGCATGGCGAGAGTCAGCGCGTCCGCGACCGTCCGCGGCGAACGCCGCGGCACCGGCCTGGGTGGTGTGGTTGTCGGCACGGACGGCTCCCCCTGGGGATCGGCCGCGCTGGGCTGGGCCGCCAGGCACGCCTGGCTGACCGGCAGGGAACTCGTGGTGCACCAGTCCGGTGCCGAACCGTCCACATCGGACCGCCCGCTCACGCTGCACCCGCTGCCCGTGCGCGTGCGTGAGGCGGGACCGGACCCGCTGCGCACCCTGGTGCCCGCCAGTGAACACGCCGCGCTGGTCGTGCTGGGCTGCCGGGGGCAGCAGCACCGCTCGTTCGGGCTGGGCCGCTGGGTGCTGGCCGTGGTGGCCGCCGCGCACTGCGACACCGTGGTGGTGCGCGGGCTGGACGAGGCGGTGCACGGCAGGTACGGCTCGGTCACCGCGCTGATCGGCGGTGTGCACACCGACCGGGGGGTGCTGGCTCGCGCCGCGGCGATGGCCGCCGCGTCCCGCAGCGTGCTGCGCGTGGTGCACGCCCAGCCGCCGGGTGCGGTGGACGGGCAGGACCCGCAGGACGTGCTGGACCGGGCACGGGACCTGCTCGCGCTGCACGAGCCCAGGATCTCCGTGGACCTGGTCGCGGTGCCGGGGCTGCCTTACGAGGCGGTGGCCGCGTGCGGGCGCACCGACCTGCTGGTGGTCGGCGCCGGTGCCGGCGGCCGGCTGGGCACGGTGACCAAGGAGGCGCTGCACCATGCCCTGTGCCCGGTGCTGGCGGTCCACGTGTAGACAGATCGGGTGACTGATCAACAACGTGTGGAGTTGAGCGACCCCGCGGGGCGGCCGGTGCTGAGCTACCTGCCGGGCACCATTGAGGGCGTACCCGCCGCGCGCGATGTGGTGGTGCTGGGTGAGGGTGCGGCCGAGGTGGTGCTGCGGGAGCTGCCCGGCCACGTGGTGATGGCCCCGGTCGAGCTGGGTACGCGCCTGGTGGAGCTGGGCGCGGGCCTGCGGCGGCACGGCCACGGTCTGCGCCGGGACCTGCGCGCCGACCCGCCGCCCGCGGACTGGGCCACCGTGCGGCCGCCCGACCCGCTGCGGGTGGTCCCGTTCGCGCACACCGCGGAGCAGTTGGCTCCCGCGTGGCACGCGGCGTACCCGCCGGGGCACGTCGACCACCACGCGGACGGCTCGTTGGAGCCCATGCGGCGGCTGCTGGCCGGTCAGGTGCTGGGCCCGGTGCTGCCGTGCAGCGCGGTCATGGTCGAGGGCGAGTCGGTGGTGGCGTGCGTGATCGTCACCGAGGGGACCTCGGACCCGTGGATCACCGACGTGTTCCGCGACCCCGCGCCCACCTACGCCGGGCTGGGCGGGCTGCTGCTGCGCCGCGTGGTGGCCGAGGCACACGCCACCGGGCTGGCCGCCATCGGTCTGGCGGTCACCGAGGGCAACCCGGCGCGGGCCCTGTACGAGCGGCTCGGCTTCGTGCTGTTCGAGTCCACGGTGAGCGTGCGCGTGCCGTGACGTTGTCGACATACCAACCGGTCGGTACTATCGCGGCGTGCCGACTTCCCCCGAGCGCGTCGTGGACGCCGTCGTGTTCGACTTCGGCGGCGTGCTCACCACCCCGCTGAGCCAGTCCACCGGGCAGTGGCTGGCCGCCGACCAGGTCGACCCCGACCGGTTCGCGCAGGTCATGCGCCGCTGGTTGGGCCGTGAGGCCGAGCCGGGCAACCCGATCCACCTGCTGGAGACCGGGGAGCTGCCCGCCGAGCGGTTCGAGCAGCTGTTCGCCGCGGAACTGGTCACCACCAGTGGCGGGCCGGTGTCCGCGCCGGGCCTGCTGGGCAGGCTGTTCGCCGGGATGAGCCCCGACCCGGACATGGTCGACCTGCTGCGCGCTCTGCGCGCCGCCGGGCTGCGCGTGGCCCTGCTGTCCAACAGTTGGGGCAACGAGTACCCGCTGGAGCTGCTGCGGGAGCTGTGCGAGCTGCTGGTGATCAGCGAGCAGGTGGGGCTGCGCAAGCCCGACCCCCGGATCTACCGGCACCTGCTCACCCAGCTGGACCTGCCCGCGGACCGCTGCGTGTTCGTGGACGACTTCGTCGGCAACGTGCTGGGTGCCCAGGCCGTGGGCATGCGCGCGATCCGGCACCTGGACCCGGCCACCACCAAGGCCGAACTGGCTCAACTGATCGGGGTGGATCTGTGACGGAGTTGCCTGGCCTGGACCTAGACGCGCTGGCCGCGCACCTGGACACGACCCGGCCCGAGCTGGTCACCGGGCCGTTGAGCGCCAAACTGATCCCCGGCGGGCGGTCCAACCTGACCTACCGGCTCACCGACGGCACGCACCGCTGGGTGCTGCGCCGCCCGCCGCTGGGCCACGTGCTGGCCACCGCGCACGACATGTCCCGGGAGCACCGGGTGATCAGCGCGCTGGCGGGCACGGCCGTGCCGGTGCCGCACACCGAGCTGCTGTGCACCGACCCCGAGGTGATCGGCGCCCCGTTCTACCTGATGGAGCAGGTCGCGGGCACGCCGATGCGCTCACGGGCCGACACCGCCGGGCTGCGCCCCGAGCAGGCCGCCACGGTCGCCGAGCGGCTCATCGACGTGCTGGCCACCCTGCACGAGGTGGACCCGGACTCGGTGGGGCTGGGCGACTTCGGCCGTCCCGAGGGCTTCATGGCCCGGCAGGTCGCGCGCTGGCGCAAGCAGCTCGACGCCTCGCGCAGCCGTGAGCTGCCCGGCATCGACGAGCTGCACACCGCGCTGGGCGCCGCCGTGCCCACGGCGCAGCGCGCCACGATCGTGCACGGGGACTACCGGCTGGACAACACCCTGGTCACCACCGATCCGTTGGGCATCAGCGCGGTGCTGGACTGGGAGATGTCCACCCTCGGTGACCCGCTGTCGGACCTGGGCCTGTTCGTCGTCTACTGGCAGGGCCTTGGCGGGGCGGACGACCCGATCACCAACGGGGTCTCGGCCACCCCCGGCTTCCCCAGCACCGACGCGCTGGTCGCCCGCTACGCCGCCCGCACCGGCATCGAGGTCGGCAACCTCGGCTGGTACGTGGCCTTCGCCTACTTCAAGCTCGCCGTCGTGCTGGAGGGCATCCACTACCGGTTCACCCAGGGCGGCACCGTCGGCGCCGGTTTCGAGCGGATCGGCACCCTGGTCGCCCCCCTGGTCGCCGCGGGCAACGCCGCCCTGTCCGAAGTCAAGGAGGACTGATGGAGTTCGAGTACGACCAGCGCACCCAGGACCTGGTGGGCCGCCTCACCGAGTTCATGGACAGCCACGTCTACCCGGCCGAGGCGGCACACGACGAGTTCGTGCTGGCCAACCCGACCTCCTGGGACGCGCCCCCGGTCATCGAGGAGCTCAAGGCCGAGGCGCGCAGGCGCGGGCTGTGGAACCTGTTCCTGCCCGACGCTGAGCACGGTGCGGGGCTGACCAACCTCCAGTACGCCCCGCTCGCCGAGATCACCGGCCGCAGCCCCGCGCTGGCCCCCGAGGCGCTCAACTGCGCCGCGCCGGACACCGGCAACATGGAGGTGCTGGCCATGTTCGGCACCCCCGAGCAGCAGGACCAGTGGCTCAAGCCGCTGCTGGAGGGCGAGATCCGCTCGGCGTTCTGCATGACCGAGCCCGAGGTCGCCTCCTCCGACGCCACCAACATCGCCACCCGCATCGAACGCGATGGCGACCACTACGTGATCAACGGCCGCAAGTGGTTCGCCTCCGGGGCGATGAGCCCGCGCGCCAAGATCTTCATCGTGATGGGGCAGACCGACCCCACCGCCGAGCGGCACCGCCGCCAGAGCCAGGTGCTGGTGCCCCGCGACACCCCCGGCGTCACCGTCAAGCGCGGCATGCACGTGTTCGGCTTCACCGACGGCGCGCACGGCGGCCACGCCGAGGTGATCTTCGACAACGTGCGCGTGCCGGTGTCCAACATCATCGCCGGGGAGGGCGAGGGCTTCGCGATCGCCCAGGCCCGGCTGGGCCCCGGCCGCATCCACCACTGCATGCGCCTGATCGGCATGGCCGAGCGCGCGCTGGAGCTGATGTGCCGCCGCACCCTGGACCGGGTGGCCTTCGGCAAGCCCATCGCCGAGCAGGGCGTGGTACAGGACTGGATCGCCGAGTCCCGGGTCCGCATCGAGCAGGCCCGCCTGCTGGTGCTCAAGACCGCGTGGCTGATGGACACCGTGGGCAACCGCGGGGCGCACACCGAGATCCAGTCCATCAAGATCGGCACCCCGGCGATGGCCGAGTGGGTCATCGACAAGGCCATCCAGGCCCACGGCGGCGGCGGGGTCAGCCAGGACTTCCCGCTGACCCTGCTGTGGACCGCCGCGCGCATGCTGCGCATCGCCGACGGCCCCGACGAGGTGCACAAGATGTCGCTGGCCCGCCGCGAGCTCAAGCGCTACCGCTGAGCACACCGCGGTGCCCCGGTCCGCCGAAGTCCGGGGCACCGCGGGGCGCGGTCAGGAGCCGACCGTGCCGGAGCTCCACAGGTCGCACTGGTGCTCAACGCCCAGGTCGACCGGTCCGACGGCGTCCGGGGCCAAGCCCTGCACCCGGGCGTCACCGCCGAATCGAGCCCAGTGCGCAACACCTGGGGTGTTCGGATCACCGATCGCCGCGAATCGCGTCCAGTACCCGATCATCTGCGCGGACAGCCTTGCCTGCGCGGGGGTGTACCGGACCGTCGAGTGGTCGAACAAGTAGGCCGCGTCCGAGCCGTGGTAGGCGCCCAGCGGGTACAGCGAGTTCACGTGGAAGATCGCGGGCGCCGTGCGGTCGACCATCTCGTAGGCGTGCACCGGCACCTGCCTGGCCAGCACCCGGTCAGCGTCCAGCGCCGGGCAGGCGTAGACCCGGTCGGTGACGATCGAGGCCCAGACCCGGCTCGGCGCCTGGTCACCGACGGGGTAGCGGTCCAGCACCTGCTGGGCGCGGTCACCGAAGGCGCGGGTGGCGTAGGCGCTCAGGTCCTGGGCGCTGAACGGTGTGCCCGGCTGGTCCAGGGCGGCGGTGAGCAGGGTCGCCTCGTCCCGGGTGGTGCCCAGCACCGTGGGCACGTGGTGGAACCGGCCGCTGGCCAGCGCGTCGGCCGGGTGCAGTGGCAGCACCGGCGTGCCGATCGCCGGGCTCCAGTACGGTGCCAGGTTGACCGGCGGCACCGTGGCGTGCAGCAGTTCGGCGGTCGGCTTGCCGCGCAGGCAGGCCAGGTCCGCGCAGCCGAGCTGGTGGGCCGCCGCGGTACCCAGGTCCTGCTCGACCGCCAGCGGCTTCCAGGTGTCCCCGCCCGCGCCGACCCCGGGGATCAGCGCGTCCACCGCGTTGACGTGGCCGCAGGCGCTGCTCTGCACGATGATCTTGTCGAACAGGCCCGCCGCGGTGGGGGAGGCCAGCAGGGCACACATGCTGTCCCCACCCCCGGACTCGCCGAACACCGTGACGTTGCGCGGGTCCCCGCCGAAACCCGCGATGTTGTGCCGCACCCAGCGCAGCGCCGCCTGCTGGTCCTGCAGACCGAAGGTGCCCGACCCGTCCAGCCCCGGGTAGCCCAGGAAACCGAACACGCCCAGCCGGTAGTCCACCTTCACCACGACCACGTCACCGGACCGCGCGAGCCGGTCCACCTGCGTGGAACTGCCCGACCCAGTGCGGAAGCCGCCGCCGTGCACCCACACCATCACCGGCCTGGGCCGGTTCGCGCGGGCGTGCGGCGTGACCACGTCCAGGTGCAGGCAGTCCTCGTCCATGCTGGCCGGCGTACCCACCACCGGGTCGGCGTCCTGCGGGCACGGGCTGCCCGGCGTGTTCGCGTCGCGGACCTGCTGCCACGGCACGGGCGGTTGCGGTGCACGCCACCGCAGTTCGCCCACCGGTGGTGCCGCGTACGGGATGCCCTGCCACGTGCCGTCCACCCCGCGCACCGGCCCGTACTCGGTGCGCACCACGTCCCCTGCGCTGGCCGAGGCTGGCACCACCAGCGCGGTCGCCGCCAGCACGGCCAACGCCGCTGCCTTACCCCACATGTGTCCTCCCCCAAAACTCGTCCCGGCCAATGCTGTCGAGCCCGGTGCGCCCACACATCCGGAACAACCCCGAGTCCCGCCCTGGGTACGGCGAGTCCCGCTCCGGGTACGTCACGAAGGTGCCGTTCGCGTCATTGGGCGTCCTGAACGGCACCTTGGTGGCATAGGGGCGGGACGTGGCGGCGCGCTGGGGCCGAACGTCATGAAGGTGCCGTTCGCGACGCTCAACGTCTCAAACGGCACCTTCATGACACTGCGGTGTGCGGCAGGCGGCGCACGGCGCGGGAGGCCAGCGGGAGCAGGGCCACGGCTACGGTCAGGACCCCGGCGACGGTGATCACCGGGAAGCCGCCGAAGGTCTGCGCCAGCGGGCCCACGCTGAGCTGGCCGATCGGGATGGCGAGGTAGGACAGCAGGTCGTCGTAGGAGGCGACCCGGGACAACACGTGGGACGGCACGTGTTCCTGCAAGGACGTGTCCCAGCTGATCCCGGCCGCGGCCATGCCCAGCCCGGAGGCGAACCCCGTGACGATCAACCACGGAGCGACCGCCTGCGCGCCGATGGCCAGCAGGGGCAGGGCGACCAGCACGCTCAGCAGTTGCCCCAGCGCGAGCAGGCGCCGTACGGCCAACCGGTAGAGCAGCACGCTCATCAGCAGCAGGCCGGCCCCGCGGGCGCTGAGCACGAACCCCCAGGTCGCCTCGCCGCTGACCTGACGGGTGAGTTCGGGGCCCAGGACCTGCCAGGTGCCGGTCAGCACCAGGTTCAGCAGGCAGGAACACGCGGTGACCACCCACACCCACCGGATGCCCGCGAACTGCTGCCAGCCCAGGCGGATGTCGCTGCGGACCGTGCCCGCTCGGGACGCGGTCCCGGCCAGCGGGAGTCGCAGGAACAGCCCGGCGGCGATCAGGTAGGTCGCGGCGTCGAAGGCGATGGCCGGGCCACTGCCCGCCGCCACGACGAGTAGCCCGCCCAGTCCCGGGCCGAGGATCTTCGTGAGGTTGCGGGTGGTGGCCAACGCCGAGTTGGCCTGCCGCAGCTGGGACTTGTCCACCAGCTGCGGCAGTACCCCGCGCAGCGCCGGGGTGGTGAACGCGGCGAGCGCCCCGTTGAGCAGTTCCAGCCCCGCCACGGCGGGCAGCGAGTAGTGGCCGGTCAGCAGCAGGGCCGCGACCGCACCCTGGGTGAGCGCCGAGCCGAGGTTCGCGGCCACCAGCACCGTGCGCCGTGGGAACCGGTCGGCCACCGCCCCACCCACCAGTAGCAGGGCCAGCAGCGGCAGCATGTGGGCGGCGAGCACCACGCCGAGGTCACCGGCGCTGCCCGAGGCGTCGAGCACGGCGAACGCCAGGGCGACCGGGGCCATCGAGCTGCCGAGCAGGGACACCAGGCGGGCGGCCAGGAACACGCGGAAACCGGTGTGGGTCAGGGGAGCGGTGCGCACCGGCGGGAGTCTGCGGACCCGAGCGGGCGGCCGCTATGGTTTCGGCAGGAGGCGAAAGTTGGTACTGCTGCGGCTGAACTCGCTGGCCCTGTCGCGGTCCCGGTTCGCGCTGTCCCCGCTGGCGGAGACGCTGGCCTCGATGATCCTGCTGGGCAAGACCTGCGTGGACCCCTGGCTGACGCCCTGGCACGAGCGCCACCGCGCGGCCTTCGACCGCACCCTGGACGCCGACCCGTTCGCCAGGGGCCTGGTCCGGTTGCTCAGCTCCACCAAGTGGCTGCCGACCTACGTGGTCGTGCCGCCCACCGGGGGCATGCGCACGGCGCTGGCCGGTGAGCTGGCCCAGGTCGCCGCCTTCACCGACGAGGACGTGCGCGCCGAACTGGGCGCCTCCCTGGAACACAGCTGGCAGGAGCACGACATGTCCTGGCTGTCCGGCGGCGACTGGGCACCGCGGACCGCGCGGCTGCTCGACTCGGTGTGGCGCGAGCACGTCGCCCCGGACTGGCCCCGGCGGCGGGCGCTGCTGGAACGCGACGTCACCTACCGGGCGGGCCTGCTGGCGGCCTACGGCTGGCCGCGGGCGCTGCACCGGATGAACCGGCGCAGCGCCTGGGTCGGCACGGACGCGATCCGGTTCACCAACCGGTCCGGACCCGACCGCGTCGTCGGCGACGAGGGCATGCTGTTCGTACCGGTCAGCATGTCCAGCGGGAGCTGGCTGTGCGAGGGCCCGACCGGCCGGTACGCGCTGGTCTACCCGGCCCGGGGTTCGGCCGTGGACGCCGAGCAACCCAGGCCGCCGCACGCCCTGGGACGCCTGCTGGGCGCGGGGCGTGCGGCGATCCTGTGCGAGCTCGAACGCCCCGCGACCACCAGCGAACTCGCCGCGCAGCTCGCCCAGTCACTGGGCACGGTCGGCGGCCACCTCGCGGTGCTGCGCGAGGCCGGGCTGATCGCGGGGACCCGGGTCGGCAAGCGGGTGGTGTACCGGCGCACCGAGCTCGGTGACCGCCTCGCGGACGGCTAGCACGTCGCCGCGGGGTGGCGCCGGATGACCTCCGCCGAGGAGCTGATCGCGCCGATGTAGCCGTCCGGCCGCACCAGGACGAGCGTGCCCTCGGTGACGTCGTAGCCCTCGCACGGGGCCAGCGACACGGTTGGCACGGCGAAGGTCTCGCGCGTGCCGCCGAACGCGAGCACCGTGGCGTGCGGCCCGCGGAAGGCGTCGAACAGCCGGGTGCCGTCGGGCAGCAGCCCGTCCGGGGCGCGGTCCCCGGCCCGCAGCTCACCGGGGTCGGCACGGTCGTCCACGGCGAGCGGGCCACCCCGGTAGGTGACGTCGAGCTGGTGGATGGACGGGGCGGGCCCGGACCGGAAGTTGCGCTGGTGCAACAGGGTGCTCAGCCCCAGCACGTGCGCCGCCACCGGCATGCGCTCGGCCTCGTAGCTGTCCAGCAGCGACTCGTCCGCCCCGCCCAGCACCGAGGCGAGCTTCCAACCGAGGTTGTAGGCGTCCTGCACGCTGGTGTTCAGGCCCTGGCCGCTGGCCGCGGAGTGCACGTGCGCGGCGTCCCCGGCGAGCAGCACGCGGCCCACCCGGAACCGGTCGGCCATGCGCACGTTCACCTGGTACAGCGAGATCCAGCGCAGGTCGTGCAGGTGCACGTCGGAGCGGCCGGTCCGCTCGTGCAGCAGGGACCGCACCCCCTCCAGGCTCAGCTCGGGCACCGCCTCGGTGGCCATGGAGGCGACGAACTGGTAGTGCTCGCTGCCCGGCAGGTTCCACAGTGAGAAGCGCTTGGTGATGTCCCCGGCGTCGGTGAGGATGTGGCAGAACCGGCCGTCCAGCCCGTCGGCCCGCACGTCGCCGACCAGCGTGCGCTCGGTCTGGAAGGTCTCGCCCGCGAAGCCCACGCCCAGCGCCTTGCGCACCGTGCTGCGCCCGCCGTCGGTGCCGACCAGGTAGCTCGCGCGGATCTCACCGCGGTTGGTGTGGGCCAGCACCCCGTCGGCGTCCTGCTCGAAGCCCAGCACCTCGGTGCCGAACTCCAACTGGCCGCCCAGTTCGACGAACCGGTCGCGCAGGATCTCGTCGGTGCGCCACTGCGGGATCAGCCACGGACTGGGGTAGGGCACGGTGGGGGAGGCGGTCGGCTCCGGCGTGCCGAGCATCTCGTGCACGGCGCGCTCCCACACGACCTCCTTGCCTTGGTACAGCCGGAACTTCGGGAAGGGCTCGCCACCGGCGTGCACCGCGTCGAGCACGCCGAGGTCCTCGAACACCTCCAGCGTGCGCGGTTGCAGCCCCTTGCCCCGCGAGCCGATGAACAGCTCCGGAGCCTTGTCGACCACCCGGCAGGCCACGCCCCGACGGGCGAGCTCGCAGGCCAGGGTCAGCCCGGTGGGCCCGGCGCCCACGATCAGCACGGTCATTGCTGGTTACCCCCTCTGGTGAGCAGCACGAGCAGCACGTCATCGACCAGCCGCACGATGAACCGGTCGTCCATCGGGGCGCTGGTCTGCAACTGGCGCTGGACCATCGCCTCGGCCACGTCGTGCACGAGTTCTGTGTCGGTGTCCGCGGGCAGTTCGCCGCGGTCCATCGCGCGGTGCAGCGCGTCGTGGAACGGGGACAGCTCCTCGTTGGCGATGTGCTCGGCGAGCGCTTGGGCCAGTTCCTCGTCGTGCCGCATGGCCTGCGCCAGGTCACCGATCATCGACACGTAGGACTGCGAGGCCTTGGCGCGCAAGGCCTCCACGATCGCGACCAGGTCGCCGCGCAGCGTGCCGGTGTCGGGCACGGCGGCGTTGTCGCGCGCGTCCAGTGCGTCCAGCGCGGCCTTGACCAGCTGCGCCTTGCTGCGCCAGCGGCGGTAGATGGTGGCCTTGCTGGCCTGGGCCCGCGCGGCCACGGCATCCATCGTCAGCCCCGCGTAACCGCGTTCGGCCAGCACCTCGATGGTGGCCACCAGCAGGGCGTCCTCGCGTTGTTGTCCTCGAACCACCCCTGAAGTGTACGAGACGGTTTCGTACACTTCAACATACCATACCGTATGGTACGTTCCTGGGGTGGTGAGCAGACAGGACTGGTTGACGGCGGGGCTGGAGATCCTCGCCGCGAAAGGGGCGCCCGCGCTGACCGTGGACCGGCTCACCGCGCGGCTGGGGTTGACGAAGGGCTCGTTCTACCACCACTTCGCGGGCATGGCGGGGTACCGGACGGCGCTGCTGGCGCACTTCGAGGCCGAGTGCACCACCCGGTTCATCGACCAGGTGGAGTCCGAGCCCGACGCCCCGGCCGACCGGCGGCTGCGGCGGCTCGGTGAACTGGTGCTCGCCGAGCACGGCACGCCCGCGCTGGAGATCGCCATGCGCGCCTGGGCGTTGCAGGACGCGGAGGTCCGCGCGGTGCAGGAGCGGGTGGACCGCACTCGCGTGGACTACCTGCGCGGGCTGCAACGCCAGCTGGGCCGCGCGCCGGAGATCGGCGACCTGGTCTACCTGGTGCTCGTCGGGGGCAGCCACGTCGTCCCGGCGCTGGAACCGGCGCAGCTCAGCCACCTGTGGGACCTGGTACTGGAGGGGGAAAAACCATGACACCGACCCGCTGGATCCCGAGCCTTCTCACCGCGACCGGCGTGCTGCACCTGCTCTACGGCGCGGCCACGCTGGCCCCGGTGATCGGCGACATCCTCGGCGCCGGGCTGGTCAACGCGGTCGGCGGTCACCTGGACCGCCAGGCCGCGTTCTGGTTCCTCGTGGCCGCGCCGAACCTGATCGCCTTGGGCGAGCTGGCCCGCTGGGCGGTGCGCCGCACCGGCACGCTGCCCGCCCGGCTGGGCGGCTGGCTGCTGGGCATCGGCGTGGTCGGAGTGGTGCTGCTGCCGGTGTCCGGCTTCTGGCTGGTGCTGATCATCGGCGTGCTCGCGCTGGTGGCCGCCCGCCGCGGCCCGGTCAGTGCGGGTGCGTGAGGTTCTCCGCGCAGCGCGTCAGCAACATGGTCAACCGGCCGCGGTCGTCGGGGCTCAGCCCGGCGAGCATGCGCCGCTCCACGGTGTCCACCACCTTGTCGGCCAACTCCAGCCGGTGCTCACCGGCCGGGGTCAGCCGCACCGGCCGGGCCCGGCCACCGGTGGGCTGCTCGGCGACCACGACCAGTTCGTGCGTGCGCAGCCCGGACAACACGTCCTGCAGGGACTGCCTGGTGACGAAGCACAGCCTGGCCAGCTCCGCGGAGGACACCCCGGGGTGGTCGGCGACCGCCCGCAGCACCGTGTACTGCGAGATCGACAGGCCCGACTGGCGCAACTCCTCGTCCGAGGCGTGCCGCAGCATCTGCTGCACCCGCTTGACCAGGTAGCCGGGGCGTTGTTCGGTGCGGCGCCGCTCCAGGTCCACGGGTACCCCTGTCTCCAGCGATGATCAACGGTTCCCACCGTAGCCGCCACACGGGACGCGCAACCGCCGGTTCGGACCGGGCTTCGTCACACCGCGATCAGTTGACGGCGGCCAGCAGGGCGGAGCGCTGGGCGGAACCGACCCCGCCGACCCTGCGGGACTCGGCGATCTCGCAGCCGCGCATCAGCTCGGCCGCGCGCACCGGACCGACCCCTGGTAACGCCTTGATCACCGCGAGGATCCTGGTCTTGCGCACGACCTCGTCGGACTCGGCCAGCTTGAAGACCTCCTCCAGGCGCACTGTGCCTGCCTTGAGCCCGGCGAGCAGATCGGCTCGCGCCCTGCGTGCCACCTGGGCCTTGGCTAATGCCTCGGCACGCTGCTGCGCGGTCAGAACCGGGAGAACCATGAGAATCCTTTCGGGAGGGAGCCTGTTCGATAATGGCCCCAACCCGTGCACCGGTGCCGCTGATTCGCGATCTCGGCGGCAAACCACCCACTCAGAGCAATGCGGGCAGCACACAGGTGAGCGTCCCGGCGTCCGCGTCCAGCTCGGCGGCCACCCCCAGCGGCACGGTCAGCTGCCCGGGACAGTGCCCGAAGCCCAGCTCCCACACCACCGGCACACCCAGACCGCCCAGCCGGTCGGCCATCAGCGCCCGCACGTCGGCCAGGTCGCCGCACCGCGACCAGGAGCCCAGCGCGATGCCCGCGACCCCCTCGAACCAGCCCGCCCGCAGCAGTTGGGTCAGGATCCGGTCCAGCCGGTACGGCTCCTCGGTGACGTCCTCCAGCAGCACCACGGCCCCGCGCGGTGGCGGCGGCGCGTCGTGCGCGCCCAGCGCCGAGACCACCAGGCTGGCGTTGCCCCCGCTGGTGAACCCCGTGCAGCGCCCGCCGACCAGCGCGCCCGCACCCGGCCGGGTCAGGACCCGCACCGAGTCGGGCTCGAACAGGGTGCGCCGCAGGTGCTCGGCGGCGACCGGGTCCCCGGTGAAGGCCGCCGACCCGATCATCGGCGCGAACAGGGTCACCACGTCCAGGTGCGCGGCGAACGCGTCGTGCACCGCGGTGAGGTCACTGGACCCGGCGAAGACCTTCGGCCCGGCCGCGCGCATCGCCGCCCAGTCCACGTGGTCGAGCACGCGCAGGCAGCCGTAGCCGCCGCGGGCGCCCAGCACCGCGCTGACCGCCGGGTCACACCACGCACGCTGAAGGTCGGCGGCCCGGTCGGCGTCGGAACCGGCCAGGTAGCCGAACACCTCGTGCCGGTCCAGCACGTGCTCGCCGACCCGCACGTCCAGGCCCCACCCGCGCAGCAGCCGCACGCCCTCGGTGAGCAGTTCCTCGGGCACCGGCCCGGCGGGCGCGACCACGGCCACGGTGTCGCCCGGTACCAGCCGTGACGGGCGGGTCCTCACGTGGCCAGGTCCAGCACCGGCACCCCGGGCGGCTCGAAGCCCATCACCTGCCCGTAGAAGGACAGCTCCGCCTGCACCGCGACCCTGATCGACTCCGCCTTGCGGAATCCGTGCTGCTCGCCCTCGAAGCCGATGTAGGCGTGTCGGGTGCCGCTGCCGCGCACGGCGGCCACGAACCGCTCGCTCTGCGCGGGCGGGCAGATCTGGTCCTCCAGGCCCTGCAACACCAGGATCGGCCCGGCCAGCTTGCCCACCCGGTTGCTGGGCGAGCGCTCCTCGTAGTGCGTCCGTGCCTCGGGCAGCGGCCCGATCAGCCCGGTCAGGTACTGCGACTCGAAATCGTGGGTCTCCCCGCTGCCAAAGGCCACCAGGTCCATCACCGGGAACATGGCCGTGCCGCAGGCGAAGGTGCTCACCGAGGTCAGCGCCGCCGCGGTGGTGAACCCGCCCGCGCTGCCGCCGCGCACCGCCAGCCGCGCCGGGTCCGCCTCGCCCTGCTCGGCCAGCGCCAGGGCCACCGCGGCGCAGTCGGCCACGTCCACCACGCCCCACTGTCCCAGCAGCCGCTCGCGGAAGGCCCGGCCGTAACCGCTGGACCCGCCGTAGTTCACCGCCACGACCCCGATGCCGCGGCTGGTGAAGTAGGCGAACTCCAGGTCCATGCCGCCGGAGACGGCCCCGGTCGGGCCGCCGTGCACGTGCACCATGAACGGCGGCAGCTCACCCTCGGGCGCCGCGAAACCGGGGTTGGTCGGCGGGTACACGTAGGCGGGCACGGTCTGCCCGTCCGGGCCGGTGAACACCCGGTGCACCGGGGTCGGCAGGTAGGCCGGGTCCACCTCGGGCGCGGAGTGCGAGGTCAGCACCTCGTGCCCGCCGGTGGACAGGTCCAGGCGCACCACGGCGCCCTCCCGGTCCGGGCCCGCCGCCACGCCGACCACCACCCCGTCGTGCGCGGCCAGCTGACCGGACCAGATCGGGAAGTCGTTGTCCACCTCGGTGACCGTGCCCGAACGCTCGTCGAGCACCGCCAGCCGCCCGGAGCGCACCACCGCGTGCCGCCCGCCACCCAGCGGGGCGAACCAGCTCGACCCGATCCGCCACAGCGGGCCGCCGATCTCCGCCTCGCAGGCCGCGAGGTTGCGCACGGCACCGGTCATGTCCACCCGGTGCAGGTTCCACCAGCCCTGCGGGTCGGTCAGCACCAGCAGCGAGTCGGCGGCCTCCCAGCGGAACTGGCACACCGACTCGGCCGGGCCGCCCGCGACGACCCGGTGCGGGCCCAGCTCCCCGTCGGTCACCGCGGCCACGCACAGCTGCGAGCCGTCCCAGGGCATGGCCGGGTGGTCCCAGCCGATCCAGGCCACGTGGCGCCCGTCGGGGGAGACCTTCGGGCCGGTCATGAAGTGGTGGCTCGCCGCGAGCTCGCGCACCGCCCCGGAGCCGTCCACCGGCAGGGCCACCAGCGCGCGCCGCACGTCGGGCGCGGCGTCGGAGATCTGGGTCTCCCGCACGCACCACACCTCGGTGCCGTCCGGGCTCGGGCCCAGGTCGGCGTAGCGGTGCCCGTGCAGCCGCTGCGGCTCGGGGCTGATCGCGCGCGGGGTTGCCGCCGGGTCGTCCGGGTCGACCAGGTACACCCGTTGGTCCACCCAGTGCGTGAACGCCAGCCGGGTGCCCTGCGGGGTGTCCACCAGGGTCCAGGGGCGCCCGCCGTACTCGTGCACCCGGTTGCGGACGTTCCAGGGCAGCGGCAGCACGTCGGCGGTCGACCCGTCGGCGCGCCTGCGCACCAGCGCGACCCGGCCACCCTCGTCGGGGCGTGTCTCGGCCCACCACACCTCGGTGCCGTGCAGTGCCACCCACTGCACGGAGCCACCGGCGCTGGCGACCAGGTCGATGCCGACCGGCGAGGTCCACGTCCCATACGGTGCGATCTTCACCACGGACCGACCCTAACCCTGAGCCGCCGCATGATCACGCGCAACTCCCTGACACCCAGGGAAAACTGTGAACCACCCGCACCTCGCGAAGCGGGCGTTGCGGACAGCCCGGGGCTGTCTGGGACACGCCACTTGAGGGGATCGCTCGGCTGGCGCGGGCCGCGTGCCTTAGGGTCGTGTTCGCCATGGCCCGTGTCATTCATGTATTCCGCCAGCCCGAACGGTTCGTCGCAGGGACCGTCGGGCAACCAGGCGAGCGCACCTTCTACCTGCAGGCCGCCCAGGAGGGCAGGCTGGTCAGCGTGGTGCTGGAAAAAGCCCAGGTCGCAGTTCTCGCCGAGCGCATCGGCTCGTTGCTGGAGGAGGTCGCCAGGCGCTTCGGCGCCGAGGTGCCCGAGACCACGCCCGAGGAGGAGCTGGACACCGAACCGCTGAGCGTGCCGGTGGAGGAGGAGTTCCGCGTCGGCACGATGGGACTGGGCTGGGACGCCGAGTCCGAGGCGGTCGTGGTCGAGCTGCTCGCGGCCACCGAGGAGGAGGTGGACGAGGCGGTGGTGCTCGACGACACCGAGGAGGGACCCGACGCCGTGCGGGTGTTCCTCAGCCCCGTCGAGGCCCGCGCCTTCGCCAGCCGCGCCGACCTCGTGGTCAACGCCGGGCGCAAGCCCTGCCCGCTGTGCGAGGAGCCCCTCGACCCGGCAGGGCACGTGTGCCCCCGGCAGAACGGCTACCGCCGCACGACCCCCCTCGCGGAGAACTGAGCCCGAGTTGCTGCCCACCGACCCCGGTGCGCTCGACCTGATCGAGCAAGGCCGCATCGAGATCACCGGCCGTCTGGTGGACGCCTCCAACGCCACCCTGTTCGGCACGATCAGCCACGAGGGCGTGCAGGCGCACTGCGTGTACAAGCCGGTCAACGGCGAGCGCCCGCTGTGGGACTTCCCCGACGGCACGCTGGCCGGTCGCGAGGTGGCGACCTACCTGGTGTCGCGCGGCGCGGGGTTCGACCTCGTGCCGCCCACCGTGTTACGCCCCGGCCCGTTCGGTCCCGGCATGGTCCAGCTGTGGGTGGACGTGGACGAGGACGCGGGCCTGATCGACGTGCTGGCCCCGGCCGACCTGCCCGAGGGCTGGCGGGCGGTGCTGCACGCCCAGGACCGGTACGGGGACCCGGCCGTGCTGGCGCACGCCGACCACCCCAGGATGCGGTTGATGGCCGCGATGGACGTGGTGGTCAACAACGCCGACCGCAAGGGCGGGCACGTGCTGCACACCGAGCGCGGCGAGGTCTACGGCGTGGACCACGGCATCTGCCTGCACGCCGAGACCAAGCTGCGCAGCGTGCTGTGGGGCTGGCTGGGCGAGGAACTGCCGCCCGAGGCCGTGGAGGCGCTGCACAAGTTGCGCGCCGGGCTGGACGGGGAACTGGGCGAGCAACTGGCCGAGCACCTGACCATCCGCGAGCTCGGCGCCCTGGCCACCCGCACCGACCTGCTGCTGGCCGCCGGGGTGTTCCCCGAGCCCAGCGGGGACTGGCCCGCGATCCCCTGGCCCGCCTTCTGAGTTCAGCCCCATGAACTCAATAGGAAGCCTTGTGTACTGTTTCGCTGACCGTTAACGTAGCCGCTACCGTCGCCGCGGCTGCAAGGCTGGCCCGCCCCCAGAAGTGGGAAAGGAACAGTTATGCGAAACGGGGCTCCCTGTCGCAACGGACGGTCCACGACGGCTCTCCGGTGCGGCCTCGGCATTGCATCGGTGTTCGCACTCGCCATCGCAACTCCGGCTTTCGCCTCGCCCCTTGGCGTGGTGTCACCTGATTCACCGCAGGTGGTCGCGGCACCCGCGGCCTCCGGTGGGGACCTCACGGATCCCGCCAAGAAGGAAGTCGCGATGGAGCTGGTCTCCAGCGCGGAGAACTCCTCGCTGAACTGGAAGGCCCAGTACAGCTACATCGAGGACATCGGTGACGGCCGCGGCTACACCGCGGGCATCATCGGGTTCTGCTCCGGCACCGGGGACATGCTCGACCTGGTCGAGCGCTACACCAACGCCAAGCCGGGCAACGTACTGGCCAAGTACCTGCCCGCGCTGCGCAAGGTCAACGGGTCGGACTCGCACGCGGGACTGGGCAACGCCTTCGTCTCCGACTGGAAGAAGGCGGCCACCGACACCGCGTTCCGCAGCGCGCAGGACGGTGAGCGCGACCGGGTGTACTTCAACCCGGCCGTCAGCCAGGCGAAGTCCGACAAGCTCGGCGCGCTCGGCCAGTTCATCTACTACGACGCCATCGTCATGCACGGTCCCGGAACCAGTAGTGACAGCTTCGGCGGAATTCGGGCCGCGGCCATGAAGAAGGCGAAGACGCCTGCTCAGGGCGGTAATGAGACCGCTTATCTCAACGCGTACCTGGACGCGCGCAAGGTAGTCATGAAGAAGGAGGAAGCGCACTCGGACACCTCGCGTGTCGACACCGAACAGCGCGTTTTCCTCAATGCCGGGAACCTGGAGCTGAACACCCCGCTGAAGTGGAAGGTGTACGGGGACTCCTACGAAATCAACTGATCTGCCGACTGTGCCCTCCGGTCCTGCCGGAGGGCACAGTCGTCCAGCTTGGGTCTGGTCAACTGGAGCGGTCCCGCGCCGAGGCCCGGTGCTCGACGTGCTCGACCACCGAGCCGTCCGGGTGGCGAGCGAACAGCGCGCGGCCGACCGGGGCCGGGTCGGGGCCGCGGAGCAGGTCCGCGCCCGCGGCCAGCAGGCGGCCGGGCACCGGGTCCAGGTCGGGGTGCAGCACGACGACCCGCACGGCGCTGACCTCGGCGAGCACCTCGGGCGGCCCGGTGAGCAGGCAGAACCCGCCGACCGTCGCCACGGTGAGCCCGGTCTCCAGCGGCAGGTTCGCGGACTGGCGCACGCCCTGGACCCGCTCGTAGAACGCGATGGTCGCGGCGAACTCCTCCGGGGCGACCGGCACCGTGGTGTAGCAGTGCGGGGCGGTCAGGTACGAGGAGTCGGGGCGCTCACGCCACCAGCTGTCGTGGTTGGTCACCAGCCCAGCCTCGGTCTGCCAAGCGTTCACAGCAATGCCAGTCTCTGCCATGCTGCCTTAAGCTCTACTTCATGCTTGATCCGCGCAGGCTGCTGGTCCTGGACGCCGTGGTGCGCGCCGGGTCGATGACCGCGGCCGCCCAGGAGCTGGGGTTCTCGCCCGCCGCGGTCTCGCAGGCGATCGCCGCGCTGGAACGCCAGGCGGGCACGCGGCTGCTGCGGCGGCACGCCCGTGGGGTGCGACCGACCGCCGCTGGTGAGCTGATCGCCGGGCACGCCGCCGTGGTCGCCGACCGGGTCCAGCTCGCCGGTGAGGACCTGAGCGCGCTCGCCCGCGCAGAGGCCGGGACCGTGCGGATCGGCTCGTTCTCCTCGGCCAGCGCCTCGATCCTGCCCGCGGCGGCCCGCGCACTGGGCCGCTCCCACCCCGGGCTGCGCCTGCATGTGGCGGACCAGGACGCAGAGCAGGCCGTCGAGTCCGTGCGGAGCGGGGAGCGGGATCTCGTCCTGGTGGCCGCGCTGTTCGGCGCTGCCTCGCTGGACCTGACCGGGCTGGCCGTCACCGAACTCGGCGAGGAGGTGGTCCGGCTCTGCCTGCCGGTCGGCCACCGGTTGCACGGCCCCGGCCCCGTCGCACTGGACGAAGCCGCCGCCGAACCGTGGATCCTCAACGAGGACGCGGTGTGCGCCGCCACGCTCGCGCGGATCGCCACGGACGGTTCGGCGCGGCCGAGGGTGAGCATGCACACCAGGGACCACGCCAGCACCCTCGGGCTGGTCGCCGCCGGTCTCGGCGTGGCGCTCGTGCCCGGCCTGCTCCGCCCGCGAGACGGCGACGGGGTGGTGGTCCGCGAGCTGCACCCATGCCCGCGCCACCCGGTACTGCTGCTCGCGGGCGAGGAGGACTCGCCCGCCGTCACCGCGGTGGCCAAGGCGCTCACCGAGGCGGGCCGCGCAGCCCTGGGCCGATAGTGAACGGATAAAGGATCTTCCTAATGTCCACGCAGGGCCGGGGGAGGGCCCCGGCTGACGCATGGGGGAGGAATCTTGGGACGCACTCAACGCGTGGCTGGTGCTGTGCTGTCCGCTTCGCTCGCGCTGACGGTGGCCACGGGGCTGGCGCCCACGGCCATGGCCGCGCCCGCGGCGTGCACGTGGCAGCAGACGATCCTGCCGCTGCCCAGCGGGGCGCCCACTGGTGAGGTGTGGGCGAGCGACAACAACGGCGGCTACGCGGGCACGGTCTCCTTCGGCGCGGACTCCGCGAATGGCGAGCCCGCGGTGCTGTGGAAGAACGGCAAGATCACCAACCTCGGACTGCTTGCCGGGCACCAGAAGTACGTGTCGGTGACCGGGGTCAACCAGGCCGGGACCGTGGTCGGTTCGGCCCCGAAGAACACCGGGTTCGGCGAGCCCACCGCGTTCCGGTCCCGCAACGGCAAGCTGGCGGCGCTGCCCGAGCTGCCCAAGGCCATCGGGTCCACCGCACAGGCCGTCAACGAGCGCGGTGACATCGTCGGCGGCGTGCTCACCGAGGACCAGATCTGGCAGCCGGTGATCTGGCCCGCCGACAAGCCGGGCACCGTGGTCAGGCTGACCGGGCTGCCCACTGGCGGGAACTCGATCGTGGAGGGCATCGACAAGGACGGCACCCTGCTCGTCTCGTACGACCACCCGACCAGGAGCAGGGTCGGCTACCTGTGGAAGGACGGCACGGCGCACGAGCTCGCCATGCCCGAGGACGCCTACGACGTGGTGCTGCGCGGTATCTCCAACGGCAGGGTCATCGGCCAGGTGAGCTACGGCAAGGGCGGTGACGGCCCGCTGCTGTGGGACCGCGACGGCAAGCCCTCGGTGCCGCCGCGTGCCGCTGACCTTCAGGGCATCAACCGCGACGGCCAGCTCGTGGGCCGCACCGACGACCCGAGCAGGCACGAGTTCGGCGTCTGGAAGGCGGGCAAGCTGGACTCCACGATCAGCTACACCGCCGACCACGGGCTGGAGCTGCACGTCTCCAGCGACGACGGCAGCATCGCGGGCCGCAGCTGGAAGTTCCCCGGCGGCTTCGACCAGCCGACCGTGTGGAGGTGCAGCTGACCACGCCGCGGTAGGGCTCGACGGCCACGTGCGAGGCACGACCTCATGCACCGCACGTGGCCGCCGACCCTCACCGACCGGCCGACCGCGCGCTGCCGTGGGACCTGGCGGTCGGCGAGAGCAAGATCCTCAGCTAGGGTCGGCGACCATGCGCTCCCACGACTACGGCCGTGACGTGCTCGCCGGCGGGCAACGTCGCAAGCAGGTCCCCGAGGTGGCCGCCGAGCCCGGGCTGGTCGCCGAGGACCCGGCCACGGGTTTTTGCGGGGCCGTGGTCCGGATCGAGTCGGGCACCGTCGTGCTGGAGGACCGGCACGGCCGCCACCGCGTGTTCCCGCTCGTGCCCGCAGGGTTCCTGATCGACGGCAAGCCGGTGACCCTGGTGCGCCCGCGGGCCACCGGTGCGCCCGCGCGGACCCGGTCGGCCTCCGGCTCGGTGCGGGTGGCCGACGTGCGCGCGCAGGTCGCCAAGGACAGCCGGATCTGGGTGGAGGGCCTGCACGACGCCGAACTGGTGGAGCGGGTCTGGGGTCACGACCTGCGCGTGGAGGGCGTGGTCGTCGAGCCGCTCGACGGGGTGGACGTGCTCGCCGAGCGCATCACCGAGTTCGGCACCGGCCCCGGCAGGCGGCTGGGCGTGCTGGTGGACCACCTGGTCACCGGCAGCAAGGAGTCCCGGCTGGTCTCGGCGATCCGTGACGAGCACGTGCTGGTCACCGGCCACCCGTACGTGGACATCTGGCAGGCGGTCAAGCCCGCCTCGGTGGGGATCCGGCAGTGGCCGGTCGTGCCGCGCGGCGTGCCCTGGAAGGAAGGCATCTGCCAGGCCCTGGGCTGGGGCGAGCCCGCGGCGGGCTGGCGCCGCGTGCTCTCCGGCGTGCGGTCCTTCCGCGACCTGGAGACCCCGCTGATCGGTGCCGTCGAACGACTGATCAACTTCGTCACCGACCCGTCCTGACACATGTTTCGCGATCACGCCGCGGCATCCGACTGGTAGTGAAGCTCACTGGCAGTGTGGTCGGTGGTGCCCGAGCATCGTGCCGATCACAGACGCCGGGGCTTGCGGTGCGAGCCGCCACGCGCAGAGTGCTGTGCGGCCTCGTTGCGGAGACCGGACCCGCACAACGCATCAGCTTGATCCGAATCGATCGTTCTGGTTAGCTTGCCGTTGGTGGCCGCGCCAGGGGGCGGGCCATCCGTAGCTCGGCAACTGCGGGCTCGTCACCGCCTCAGTAGTAGAGGCGCCGGCATGAAGGACGTCCTCTCGTCGTCGTGAACCGCCCGCGCACGCCCCCTGAGGTTCTCGACTCCGGAGACTCGTGGTCTGCCTTGGGGGAGAGAGTGATGGCACCTCCACGCCGCGACGAACCTGTGATTGATATCCTCGGAACTGGAGTACGAATGCGTGTCATCATCGTTGGCGCGGGACTCGGCGGCCTTGCGCTTGCCCGATTTCTGCGCCGCGCGGATATCGACGTATCCGTCCATGAGCGTGACGAGGCCTTTGAGCAACGGCCGCAGGGGGCGCGAATCCACCTCGACGAGCGTGGGATCGGCGCGCTGCACGCCTGCCTTACCGCATCCGAAAGCAGGTTCCTTGACGCCACCTTGGGGCAGCCCGACGAGTACGTCACCATCCTCGATGAATCCGATCTCGCGATCGTGAAGCGCCGGAAGTCCATCGGCCGGGAGGGGAATCCCAACGCGATACGCCCCGGCGCGTCGGCGAGTCGTCGTATCGTGCGACGGCTTCTCGCCCATGGCGTGCACGACACGATCCGATTCGGTTCGGCGTTGACCGGTTACACTGAGCACACGGCAGGAGTCACCGTCCGATTCGCCGACGGGACGGTGGACGAAGCCGATTTTCTCGTCGGGGCGGATGGCATCGGATCCGCTGTGCGCCAGCTACGGCTACCCGGGGCCACGGTCAGCGACAGCGGATTGCGACTGTTGCAGGCGAAAACGCCGATCACGCCCGAGCTGATCGCCACCGGTGTGATCGACCGGATCGAAGGCAGCTTCACCCTGACCGCGATCGGCGACGTGCAGGCGATCATTGGCGCGGTCCGCTTCGGAGAACAACCCGCTGCCGCCGCGGAACGGCTCATACCTGGTTTCGATCCGGGTGACCTGCATGACTATGTCATGTGGGGGCTCCTGTTACGACGGCACCAGCTCGGGGACCTCGACCGCGACTTCACCCGCCGATCACCCGCCGGCTTGTCCGACCATCTGCGGAGCGTCACCGCGACGGCCCACCCTGTGTTCAAGCTCCTGTTCGACCAGGCATTTCCCGACCAGTTCCACGGCCTGGCAATGGGAACTTCCCGCGAAGTCCCCGCGTGGACACCGGGCCGGGTCACCCTGCTCGGAGACGCCATCCACGCGATGTTGCCCACCAGGGCCTCAGGGGCCAACTCCGCCCTGCAGGACGCGCGCCGGCTGGCCGACGCGATCCTGTCCGTGCACGCCGGCGCCCAGGCATGGGAACACGCGATCGGCGGCTACGAGAACCTGCTCCGACGTGACGGTTTCCAGGCGGTACGGGCTTCGTTGAACGGTGTCCGCGAGCTCGATGAGGATCTCACAACCGCCGCGGCGTCAGTCGACTCGTAGAGCGTCGAGCACATCCCAACGTGCGTCCGCGTCGCCACCTCATGATTGGTAGGCTGAAATGATGACACTCCGGGAACGGCCACGTCGAGGCCCTGTCCGCAGAGAACAGATCGCGGCCGCGGCCTTGGCCGTTCTTCTCGATCGCGGCTACGCGGGCACGTCGATCCGAGCCATCGCCGAGCAGGCCGGCTGCTCCCTGGAAACGCTGTACCGGCACTTCGAAAACAAGGAAGCCCTGTTCCTTGAACTGGTCAATTCTTTCCGGAAACGTATAGTTGAACCCTTGCATAAAGCGGCCGCCGCACCCGCCACCGACCGTGATCTCAAAGAGGCGCTCACGCGCGCTGGCACACTACTCTTCGACGTTCTCACCAGCGACGAAGGCCTGAAAATGCAACGCCTGACTTTCGCTGAATCGGGTCGGTTTCCCCAGCTCGGGCGGCTCGTCTACGACGAGGGGATCAAACCCTTCGACAACGCTGTTGCCGCTATCCTCAGCGACGCCGCCGCGCGCGGGCTCTTGCAGTGCTCGGACCCGCTTGAAGCGGCACGCATGTTCAGCGGCATGATCTTGTTCGACCCACGGGAACGACTGCTCCTGGGAATTGAACAACCAAAATCGCTCGACAGCCGTTCCGATTACATAGAACGCGTCGTCACGCTGTTCCTCACAGGGGCTCGCGGCCCCGCGGGAACTCGACGGTAATTCGTATCAGGAATTGGTGACCTCGCGGAATCAACTGCCACGTGTTCTCTGGCGGGCGTCGCGGTTGGTGGCGGTGGTGAGGTTGAGCCGCCGGTCCAGGTGCTGGCGCATGTGCCGCGGGTCATGAAGCCTGCTCGGCTCCGGTCAGCATGGCGACCATGCTGTGGGGTGCGTCCTCACCGAACATGACCTTGTAGATGTCATCGTCTTCCGCTTGAGCGGCTGCGCGCGTGAACATGATCTGCTCGTGCTCGGCGAGGGCGGCTGCCACGTCGTCAGGGTGTGTGAGGATGGCCTGACCGAGTTCGGCGCCGTCCTGCATGGCCAGGTTGGCACCTTCACCGTTGGGCGGCATGAGGTGAGCGGCGTCGCCAAGCAGGGTCACTCCCGGTACTCGGTCCCAGCGGTGTCCGGTCGGCAGTGTGCACAGGCGGCGCAGGACCGGTGGGGTGTCGCTGTCGGTGATCAGGGCGGTGAGCTCGGGGGCCCAGCCGTCGAATTCCTCGGCGACCCGCGCGGTCACGGTTGCGGCATCGGTGATGTCGATATCGGCGAGCCAGTCCTGTGGCTTCATCAGCTGTGCGTAGGTGTGTAGGGTCCCGCCGCGCTCCCGGTGAGCCAGGAGTCCCTTGCCCGGCGCGAGCGCGAACAGCGATCCGGCGCCGACCGCCGCTGCGGTGTCGGGATGGCGGGTGTCGCCGTCGAACAGGAAAGTCTCGATGACCGCGACGCCGATGTACTCGGGGGTGGCGTCGGAGAGCAACGGGCGAACCCGCGACCACGCACCGTCTGCGCCGACGAGCAGGCTCGTGACGACAGGGCTGGCGTCGGCGAAGCTCACCTCATGGCGGCCCTCATCGAGGGCCCGTACGCCGGTGACCTTGTGCCCCCATCGGACGGTGCCGCGCGGAAGCGAGTCGAGCAGCAACTGCCGCAACTCGCCGCGCGGCACCTCGGGACGCTCGCCGGTGCCGTCGTCGGGTCGGTCGAGCAGAACGGTGCCCTTCCGGTCGAGGACCCGGTAGGACTCGCGGCCGGCCAGGATGAGCTTGCGAAACCCCTCGGTCAGGCCGGCCGCTTCGAGCGCCGGTTGGCCGTTCCACGGGTGGATGTCGAGCAGCCCGCCCTGGCGGCGCGCGGTCGGCGAGGGTTCCGCCTCGTAGACCGTGACCGGGGTGCCGTGCTTGTGCAGGACGCGGGCCAGCACAAGGCCGCCGAGGCCAGCTCCGATGATCGTGACCGGTGTCGTCATGGTGCCTCCCAGAGACTCGTTGGATCGTCGCTCCAATACGCTACCACCGATTTGGATCGTCGCTCCACAGGTGCGAGACTGGGACCCATGGCGGCCAAGGCCCAACGGACCCCGCGGCGCACGGACGCGCTCTCCAAGGAGCGCATCATCGAGGCCGCGACCGAGATCCTCGACACCGACGGCGAGAACGCGCTGACCCTGCGGGTGCTTACCACTCGCCTGAACACCGGCTACGGGGCGATCTACCACCACGTGGCGAACAAGAGCGACGTACTCGCGGCGGCCACCGACGAGGTCATCGCCCGCGTGATGACCGGCGTGGTCATCGACGCGCCGCCGCGGGAAGCACTGCGTGCCGTCGCGCTCGGCCTGTTCGACGCCATCGACGCACACCCCTGGGTCGGCGCCCAACTCTCCCGCGAACCGTGGCGCCCCGCGCTCCTGGAGATCTACGAGAGCATCGGCAGACTGCTCGACGCACTCCACGTGCCCGAGCGAGCGCTCTTCGATGCGGCGGGCGCGCTGGTGAACTATGTCCTCGGCGTCGCCGGGCAGAACGCCGCGAACGCCCGGGCCCTCGCCCACGGCGAGGCGGACCGATCGGTCTTCCTGGCCACCGCCGCCGCACACTGGTCGCAGCTCGACCCCGACAAGTACCCGTTCGTGCACAAGGCGGCGACGCAGCTGCGCGAGCACGACGACCGCGAACAATTCCTTGCCGGCGTCGACATCTTCCTGGCCGGTATCGCAACCCTCCGATAGACGACCAGTACCCCTGGCGCCGGTTACCAGAGGGTTCTTGCATCCACCCAGGCCGACCAGATCCTCAGGGGATCGGCTCCCGCAGTGCGTCCATGACGAGGTCGAGCAGTCGTTCGGTCTGCTCGGGCGTCTCGGCCGCCGCGGTGCTGAGGAAGATCCCCAGCAGCAGCGCGGTGACGTCGTCCGGGGCGACGTCACCGCGAAGCGAGCGGGCCTGCGCCCCGCTGGCCAGGATCGTGGCGATCGCGGCGGTGATGCGTTCCCGGGTGCTCGGGGTGGCGATCCGCCCCGAGGCCCAGCCGGCGCGAAGCGTCTCGGCCATGCCGCGCTTCGTCGCGACGAAGGCGGCGTAGCGCCCCATCCAGGCACGCAGCGCCGCGTCCGGCGGGAGTTCCGCGAGCAGGGTGGCAACGCAACCGGTGACCTCGTCGAGCTCGGCGGCGTACACGGCCTCCACCAGGGCCTCACGGGTGGGGAAGTGGCGGTACAGCGTGCCGATGCCGACCCCAGCCTCCCGGGCGATGCCCTCGAGCGAGACGGTGTCGGTGGCGGCCGCGAACGCGGCCCGCGCGACCTGGATGAGCGTGTCGCGGTTGCGCAGGGCGTCGGCGCGCGGGGCGCGGGCGCCACGTGCCTTCTTCCCGGTGTCGGAACTCAAAGCGGAGGCACCTCCGTTAAAGTGCTACAGTCAGTGGAGCGGAGGCCACTCCGTTTATCGTATCGTTTCATGTGGAAGGACTCCCCATGACCACGAACAGCACGTCCTCCGCTGAGCTCACCACCACCGGGGTCCCGCGCGCCGGGGGAGCCGGGACGATCGCCGGTCACACGGTTTCCCGCATCGGCTTCGGCGCGATGCAGCTGGAGCGCCTGCGCGCCGACCGCAACGCCGCTATCGCCCTGCTGCGCCGCGTGGTGGAGCTGGGCATCGATCACGTCGACACCGCCCAGTTCTACGGCGACGGCTTCGTCAACGGGCTCATCCGCGACGCGTTGCGCCCCGAGGACGGCGTCGTGGTCGTCAGCAAGGTCGGCGCCGACCCCGGCGGTGCCATCCCGCTGCGTCCCGCCCAGCGGCCCGAACAGCTGAGGGCCAGTGTCGAGGACAACCTCACATCCCTTGGCCTCGACCAGATCCCGGTGGTGAACCTGCGCCGCCTGGACACCCGGCCGGGTCTGCGCGCCGAGGGCGACCAGGTCGTCGACCTCGACGACCAGCTCGCGGTGATGACCGCGCTGCGGGACGAGGGCAAGATCGGTGCGATCGGTCTGAGCGCGGTCACCCTGGACGGACTGCGCCGGGCCCTTCCCGCGGGGATCGTCTGCGTCCAGAACTCCTACAGCCTGGTCGCGCGCGGTGACGAGGAGATGCTCCGGCTCTGCACCGCCGAGCAGATCGCCTGGGTCCCGTTCTTCCCGCTCGGCGGCGCCTTCCCCGGCATGCCGAAGGTGACCGAGGACCCGGCCGTCGCCGCGGTCGCGCGGTCCCTGGGCCGCACCCCCGAACAGGTCGGCCTCGCCTGGCTGCTGCGCCACGCGCCCAACGTGCTACTCATCCCCGGCACCGCGAACACCGGCCACCTCGAGGCCAACGTCGCCGCCGCAACGATCGCCCTGGACGAGGCCGCCCTGTCCGAGCTGGACGCGGTCCGGTCGCGCTCCACCGACGTCCCGCTCGGCTGAGCCGCACCCCAGTCGCAGCCCTGAGTTCGCAGGTCACGTCAAGATCACGCCGGGGGCGTCACCCATTGGTGGTCGGCACCATCTGACACGATGGGGCCATGGCCGCTGTGCTGTGGCTCCTGCTCGGAGTGGCGCTGATCATCGCCGAGGTCCTCTCCGGGGACTTCGTGCTGGTGATGCTCGGTGTGGCCGGTCTGTCCGCCTCGATCACCGAGGCGCTGACCGGCAACCTGGTCGCCGACCTCGTGGTGTTCGCCGTGGTGGCGGTCGGCCTGGTGCTGGGCGTGCGCCCGGTGCTGCGGCGCAGGCTCGGCGCGGACACCCCCGAGAGCAGGACCAACGTGGCGGCGCTCAAGGGGGCCAAGGCCATCGTGCTGTCCACTGTGGACGAACATGGCGGGCAGGTGCGGATCGGCGGCGAGGTCTGGTCCGCGCGGTCCTACGAGGCAACGCACACCTTCGAACCGGGCAGGCAGGTCATCGTCATGGACATCTCGGGAGCGACCGCCGTCGTGTGGGCGGAGAACTGATGGAGGCCGCAGCTGTGACCACGGTCATCGTCGTCATCGTCATCATCCTGGTGCTGTTGACGATCCTGGTGAAGTCGGTGCTGGTGATCCCGCAGGCCACCGCCGCGGTGATCGAGCGGCTGGGCCGCTACCGCGCCACGGCCGCGCCGGGCCTGAACATGCTGGTGCCCTTCTTCGACCGGGTGCGCGCCCGCATCGACCTGCGCGAGCAGGTGGTCTCCTTCCCGCCGCAGCCGGTGATCACCCAGGACAACCTGACGGTGTCCATCGACACGGTGGTCTACTTCCAGGTCACCGACCCGCGCTCGGCGGTCTACGAGATCTCCAACTACATCGTCGGCGTGGAGCAGTTGACCACCACGACCCTGCGCAACCTGGTCGGCGGCATGAGCCTGGAGGAGACGCTGACCTCCCGCGACCAGATCAACGGGCAACTGCGCGGGGTGCTGGACGAGGCCACCGGCCGCTGGGGCATCCGCGTGGCCCGGGTGGAGCTCAAGGCGATCGACCCGCCGCCCTCCATCCAGGACTCGATGGAGAAGCAGATGCGCGCCGACCGCGAGAAGCGCGCGATGATCCTCACCGCCGAGGGCCAGCGGGAGTCGGCGATCAAGACCGCGGAGGGGCAGAAGCAGGGGCAGATCCTGGCCGCGGAGGGCGCCAAGCAGGCCGCGATCCTCGCCGCGGAGGCCGACCGGCAGTCCCGGATCCTGCGCGCGCAGGGTGAGCGGGCCGCCCGCTACCTGCAGGCGCAGGGCCAGGCCAAGGCCATCGAGAAGGTCTTCGCCGCGATCAAGGCGGGACGGCCGACGCCCGAGGTGCTCGCCTACCAGTACCTGCAGACCCTGCCGCAGATGGCGCAGGGCGACGCGAACAAGGTGTGGCTGGTGCCCAGCGACTACGGCAAGGCCCTGGAGGGCTTCGCCAGGATGCTCGGCGCACCCGGCGAGGACGGCGTGTTCCGCTACGAGCCCCCGGCCGACACCGGCCCGGCCAAGGCGCCCGAGGAGGACGACGCGTCGATCGCGGACTGGTTCGACACCGCACCCGACCCGGAGGTGGCCAAGGCGGTGCGGGCCGCCGAGCAGGTCGCGGCCACCCCGGTGCCCGGCCCGCTCGACCCCGCGCACCCGGTGACCCCGCCGGCCGGTAACACTGAGTTGTCGGACGGTCAGGGCAGCTGACCACCCATGGCGGTGGCCCCGACCTGGCGGTCGGGGCCACCGCCATGTTCGGCGTATTCCGCCAACCGTGTCGGAAAATGTTGTTTCTATTCTGTGAACACGCACCCTGGGTGCGTGTGCGGCTACCGCCCGGTGCGCTCCAGCACCAGCAGGTCAGCCGTTTGGATTACTGGAACCGGGGGTGTACCCGCCGCCTGTTCGGCCGCCTCGCGCATCGCCGCCATGCCCTCGGCGATCTCCTGCTCGCTCATCAGCTGCAGAGTGGAAAACGAGCGGTGGCGGAATCGTTCGTAATAGGCGGGCAGACTGGGCGCCACGAGCTGGTCCACCGAGTCCATGGCGATCCTGGCCAACCCCGCCTCGGCGAACTGCTCCACCACCTCCGCCAGTTCGGGGAACACCGAGTCGTCCACCTCCCGGCCGCGCGGGAAGAAGCGGTACCACAGGTGGTCGTGCATCTGACCAGAGAATCCGCTGTGGACCATCAGCCGGGCGCCCGGTCGCAGCACCCTGGTGAGCTCCTTGACCGCCAGCGCCCGGTTGTCCACGTGGTGCAGGACCAGGAACATCACGGCCAGGTCGCAGCTGGCGTCGGGCAGCGGCACCGACTCCGCCCTGCCGTCCAGGTAGCTGACCGCCGGGTGGGGGTGGGACAGCTCGGCCTGGGCGCGCATCCGCGCCGAGGGCTCGACCCCGTAGACCGGGCCGCCGAAGGTCTCGGCGATGGCGTCGCTGAACCGGCCCGTGCCCGAGCCGAGGTCGAGCACGGTCAGCGGGCGTCGCGCGGGGGCGCTGCGGGTCAGGGCGGCCATCCACGTGGCGACGGTCTCGGGCGGCAGAACCCGCCCACGTTCGTACACGGCATGCAGCCGCTCGTCGTAATCAACGTGGATATGCATGCGCCAACCTTAGAGATCGGATTATGTGCCCGCACTGCTCCGGAAGGGTGACGGGCGTATTCTCACGTTTACCCATGAACGGAACGGTGTTTTGTTAAACGTTCTTTTACCTTACCAGTTGAGAGGTGTTTGCGGAAAGTTTTCCACCCTGCTCCACACATGCAATTCACCGTCACATCAGGCACGCGTCCGCAATCGATGCGTGACTGACTATGAACCCAGGTGGCGCACGGCATTCGCGGTCACGCAGGGACGTCACTGTGCGCGCCGTACTGCATCCTCGCGGTGACCGCGTTGCTCCGAATGGTTCTTGTCCGTGCACCTGCGGTGTGAAATAGGGTTTGATGATCTGATGATCGGCGGCCAACCCGGTGCGACGGATGGGGATCTGGCTCGTACGCGCGGTGCGATCGAGGCGGCGCTGACCAGTGGTGACACAGCGTGGCAGGCGCTGGCCGAGGTGGTGGCCGCGCTGGAGGGCATCGTGCGCGCCGCCCGTGCCGCGCAGGGCGTTGAGCTGTCGGAGTACGTGGTGGAGGCCCTGGCCGGCGCACTGGTGCGGCTGAGCGATCGCGACGCCCGCCTGCGCGAACTGGCCCAGCGCGCGCTGGCCGCCCACGCCGTGGCCTGCCGACTGCACCAGGGCGACCCGGAGCGGCTCGCACAGTGGCTGGTGCGGTTGCAGCTGGAGCACCCGGAGGGCCCCGAGGTGCGGCTGACCGACTACGCGGGCGCGCTGGGCTCGCCGGGACTGGCCCACTACCGGGCGCTGGTCGAGACGATGTGCGCCGAGCTGGACGTGGTGGAGTTCGGCCGGACCCCCTGGTTCGACCGGTACCGGTGGGCGGTGCTGCGGGTCACCGAGGACCTCGCCGAACACCTGGGCGATGTGGACCTGCACGTGCTCGCGCTGGGCAAGGACCTGTCCTCGGGCTGGCACTACCTGCGCATCGCCACCCTGTTGCAGGAGGCGGGCCGCTCCGAGCAGGTGCTGGAGTGGGTCGGGCGGGGCCTGGCCGCCAGCGGCTGGCGCGGCGCCGCCGCCCGGCTGGTCGACGTGGCCGTGGACGAGTGCGTGCGGATGGGCTGGTTCGACCGCGCCGTCTCGCTGCGCATGCGGATCTTCACCAGCCAGCCCGGCATGGACAGCTACCTGCGGCTGCGCGCGGTCGCCGAGCACGGCGGGCACTGGCCCGACCACCGCGAGACCGTGCTGCGCAGGCTGCGCGAGGGCGCCACCGACGTGGAGGTCAACTCGCTGCTGGTGCGCGTGCTCATCCAGGACGGGCAGGACGACGCCGCCTGGCAGGCCGCCATGGACAACGGCTGCACCGACGCGGTGTGGGCCGAGCTGGCGCGGATCCGCTCGGCCAGCCACCCGCGCGACGCCATCGCGGTCTACCGGGGGCTGGTCGAACAGGAACTGGTCAAGGATGACCACCGGCACAACGAGGAACTCGTGGTGGAGCTGCTCGCCCAGCTGCGCACCCTGTTCACCCGCACCGGGCGGCAGGACGCGTTCAACTCCTACCTGGAGGGCGTGAAGTCCCGGCACGTGGCCGACCGGCAACTGCTCGACGAGCTGACCAAACGCGGCCTGTGAGCGCTGCCGCCAGTACTGTTCGGGCGGTAGTGATCCACTCACGAGTGCGAGGAGTTCCGCTGTGGCCACGAACCGCGTCGCGACCACCGTCTGGGAGGGCGAGCTGCTCAAGGGCAGCGGCGTCGTCACCCTCGAGTCCTCGGGCATCGGCCAGTACCCGGTGTCCTGGCCCTCCCGCGCCGAGCAGGCCAACGGCAAGACCAGCCCGGAGGAGCTCATCGCGGCGGCGCACTCCAGCTGCTTCTCGATGGCGCTCTCGCACGGGCTGACCGGTGCGGGCACCCCGCCCACCCGGCTGGAGACCAAGGCCGAGGTGACCTTCCAGCCCGGTGAGGGCATCACCGGCATCCACCTGACCGTCCGCGGTGAGGTCCCCGGCCTGGACGCCGAGGGCTTCGTCAGCGCCGCGGAGAACGCGAAGAAGAACTGCCCGGTCAGCCAGGCGCTGGCCGGTACCACGATCACGCTCAGCGCCGAGCTCGCCTGAGACCCGTGCGGGGACCTCACCCGAGGTCCCCGCACGGGCCCTAGGGTCGGGGCATGGACCTGGTCGAGGTGTGCTTCGCCGGAGCGGCCGCACAGGCCGAACTGCTGCGTTCGGGCGAGCTGTCCGCCCGCGAACTGACCGATGCGCTGCTGGCCCGCATCGAACGGCACGACCGCGAGCTCAACGCCTACCGGCTGGTGTTCGCCGACCAGGCCCGGCAGACGGCCAGCGAGGCCGACGAGCGCCGCGCGCACGGCGAGGACGCCCCACTGCTGGGCGTGCCGATCGCGGTCAAGGAGGACCTGGCGCTGGCCGGGCTGCCGACGACCACGGGCACCGACTCGGTGCGCACGGTGGAGGCCGCCGACTCGGAGGTGGTCCGCAGGCTGCGCGCGGCGGGAGCGGTGATCATCGGCCGCACGCGCATGCCGGAACTGGGGCTGTGGCCGTTCACCGAGTCGGCCTCCGCCGGGGCCACGCGCAACCCGTGGTCGACGGGGCACACCCCGGGCGGTTCCAGCGGTGGGTCGGCGGCAGCGGTGGCGGCGGGCCTGGCCGGTGCCGCGATCGGTACGGACGGGGCGGGGTCCATCCGCATCCCGGCGGCCTGCACGGGCCTGTTCGGGCTCAAGCCGCAGCGCGGGCGGGTGTCGCTGCACCCGCTGGGCGAGGTGTGGACCGGCATGGTGGCCGCCGGGCCGATCACCCGGCACGTGCGGGACTGGGCGCTGGTGGCCGACCAGATCCGCGGCAGCCTGCCCAGCGACCCGGTGGCCGCGATCCCGCCGAGGACCAGCTTCGTCACCGCCGCCGACACCCCACCGCCGAGGCTGCGCATCGCCCTGTCGCTCAAGCCCTGGGGCGTGGGCGTGCCGGTGGACCCGGTGGTGCGCCAGGCAGTGGTCGACACCGCGCGGCTGCTCACCGAGCTCGGCCACGAGGTGGTGCCGCGCGACCCGGAGTACCTGGACCCCACCAGCCTGTTCGGCCTGGCGCCGCGCTACCTGGGCAGCGCCGCCGAGGGTGTGGCCGCACTCGACCGGCCCGAGTCGCTGGAACGGCGCACCCGGCAGGTCGCCGCGCTGGGCCGCCTGCTGCCTCGGGGCCTGGTGGCCCGCTCGCGGCGGTTCGGCGAACGGCTGTCGGCCACCGCCAACCGGGTCTTCGACCACGCCGAGGTGCTGCTCACCCCCACGCTGACCCGGTTGCCGCTGCGGGTGGGCGAGTGGCAGGACAAGCCGACACCGCTGGCCCTCGTCCTGGCCAACCAGTACACCGGGTTCCTGCCGCTGTGGAACATCGCGGGCAACCCGGCGGCCTCGGTGCCCGCCGGGTTCAGCCCCGAGGGCCTGCCGCTGGCGGTGCAGCTGGTCGGCCGCCCGCACGACGAGTGCACCCTGCTGTCGCTGGCGGCCCAGGTCGAGCAGGCCCGGCCGTGGGCGGACCAGCGCCCGGCGATGTCGTGACGGCGGTTCCTCCACTCGGCGGTTTGTTGATCTTATCCAGTAGGGTCGCGCCATGCTTCGACGTTTCGACAGCGAAACAACCCTGTCCTGGGTGCTGTCCGGACTTGCCGGGATGACGGGTGCGACCGCGTTCACCCACAGTTCTGGATATTTTGTCACGTTCATGACAGGAAACACGGAGCGTGCCGTTCTGGGGTACTTCACCGAAGCGCCCCACCTGGCCCTGGCCTCGCTGTCGCTGATCGCGGCATTCCTCGTCGGTGTCGTGGTCGCCTCGCTGCTGCGCCGTCACCTGTGGAAACGCCATCCGCACGGGGCCAGCGTGCTGACCACCGCGGCACTGGTGCTCTCGACCATGATCGATCTGGAGGTGAACGGCTGGACCGGGCGTGAGGTCACGTTCACCCCGATCCTGCTGATCTCCTTCGGTATGGGAGCGCTCAACGTCTCGTTCGTGCGAAACGGCGAGGTGTCCATCCCGCTCAGTTACGTCACGGGCACCTTGGTGAAACTCGGTCAGGGCATCGAGCGGCACATCAGCGGTGGCGGTGTCTTCGAGTGGCTCGGTTACGCCCTCGTCTATCTCTCGTTCCTCGTTGGAGCGGTGGTGGGCGGCATTCTCGCCGTGGTGACCAGTGGCGCCCAACTCCTGCTGGCCACCACCGTCGTGTGCGCTCTCGTCAGTACGTACACGTACTTCCACATCGACAGGGCACAGGCAGAGGTCGGCTGAAACCCACGACGAATTGGGGCTGGGCATTCGCACCTGGGCCAACGGGTACTGTTGGTGTTCGGCTGGAGTGGAGGGCAACGAAGCGCGATGAGTGGCGAGGTGTTGGAGCACGAGGGCTTGGCGGACCTGGTCCGGCAGCGTCCCGGGTTCCTGATGCTGTACAAGTTCGCCATCGAGGAGCTCATGACCAAGCTCCGGATCCTGAGTGAGGAATTCGACCTCGCCCACCGGCACGACCCGATCGAGCACATCACCAGCCGGGTCAAGCGTCCCGAGGCGATCGAGGTGAAGGCACGTCGGCGCGGGCTGGCCCCGGACCTGGCGGCGATTGCCGAGGGCCTCGACGACGTGGCCGGGGTGCGGGTGGTGTGCCCGTTCGTCTCCGACGTCTACAGCGTCGCGGAGATGCTCACCCGGCAGGACGACGTCGAACTGTTGCGCCGCAAGGACTACATCGCTACGCCGAAGGACAACGGATACCGCAGCCTGCACCTGATCGTGCGCATTCCGGTGTTCCTCTCCGATCGCGTCGAACGGGTCAAGGTCGAGGTGCAGTTGCGCACCATCGCAATGGATTTCTGGGCAACCCTGGAACACAAGCTCTTCTACAAGTACGAGAGCCAGGTGCCGACCGATTTCGCCACCGAACTGGCGAACGCGGCCGGGCTCGCCGCCCACCTCGATTCCCGGATGGAGGACCTCCACCAGCGCCTTCGCGGCCCGGTGGACGAATGGGGGGATCCGGCGAACCCGGCCGTGCTGGGGCAGGGCGGCTGACCGCGCGGTCACGCGCCGCTCCTCGTCCGCCCGCGCCAGCCACCTCGGATCGACACCAACACCGCGAGCGCGGTCGCGGTCACCCCGGACACCACCGGGTTGAACTGCTCGGGGAAGACCAGGCTGGTCATGTTCACCATCAGGTGGAACAGCACCGCGGGCAGCACGCTGCGGCCACCCCGTTCGCACAGCCACACGATGAGTGCCCGCGAGGCGATCGTGTTCAGCGCCATCCCGGCTGCCCAGGTCAGGCTGTGCCCGGTCTGCACGGTCCAGCCCAGCGAGTGCAGCAGCGCGGAGAACGTGCCGATCAGCAACGCCGCCCGCACCGGCCCGAACCGCTCGCGCAGCGGTGCCAGCAGGTAGCCGGTGTACCCGGTCTCCTCACCGACAGCCGAGGCGAAGAACAGCACCGCGAGCAGCGGCAGGACCGGGGAGAGCGCGGGTGTCGGCGCGGGCGGGGAGAACACCCAGGACACCGCGAGCAGCAGCACCGGCAGCAGTAGCGCCACCAGTAGCCAGCGACGTGGGCGCACCACGCGAGGATCCACACAGCGCAGCAGGAACGCGCCCACCGGGGAGTGTTCCCGCCCCAGTAGCAGCAACGCGACCGTCGCGGGTACGAACGCCGCGAGCGAGGCGACCGGCACGTTCACGCCGATCGGCAGTGGAGCACCGCCGAGCAGCACGACCGGCACGGTCAGTGCTGCGGTGAGCAGGATGAACGCCAATGGGGCTTGCCGCACAACAGCCTCCAGCGGGTGGTCAGCGGACACCGCCAACGGTAAGGGGTTTGCTGTAGTAGGTACTGACAGGCCGGGCACGGCGGTCCGGGCAGGCTGGTGGCATGCGTGTACTGGTGATTGGCGCGGGCATTGTCGGCGCGAGCGTGGCGTACCACCTGGCGGTGCGCGGAGTGGACGTGGAGGTGGCCGACCGCGGTGATCGCGGGCAGGCCACGTCGGCGGGAGCGGGCATCGTGGGCCCGTGGCTGTCGGCGAACGAGGACCCGGACTGGTACCGGTTCGCCTCGGCGGGTGCGCGGTACTACCCGGAGCTGGCCGCGGTGCTGGCCGAGGACGGCGAACCGGATCTGGGCTTCACGCGGGTCGGCGGCATGGTGGTCGAGCAGGACCCCGCGGTGCTGGACGCGGTGGCGGACCGCCTGGCGCGCCGGGCGGCGGCCGATCCTGTCGGTGAGGTGAGCAGGCTCGGGCCGGGCGAGGCTCGGGCGCTGTTCCCGGCGCTGCACGAGCGGTGGGCCGCCGTGCACGCCACCGGAGTGTCCCGTGTGGACGGCCGCAGGGTGCGGGACGTGCTGCTGCGCGCGGCGGTGCGGCACGGGGCACGGCGCCGCGAGGGCCTGGCACGGCTGGGCGAGCCGGTGGACGTGACGGTGGTGGCCGCCGGTGCGTGGAGCGCCGAGCTGGTACCCGCGCTGCCGGTCTCCCCGCAGCGCGGGCAGATCAGCCACCTGCGACTGTCCGGTGTGGACACCGACCGGTGGCCGGTGGTGCAGGCGCCACGGCACCACTACCTGCTGGCGTTCCCCGACTCGCGGGTGGTGGCCGGTGCCACGCGGGAGACCGGGGCGGGCTTCGAGCACCGGGTCACGGTCGCGGGCCAGGCCCAGGTGCTGACCGAGGCGCTGCACGTGGCGCCGGGACTGGCCGCTGCCGAACTGCTGGAGACCCGCGTCGGGTTCCGGCCCGCCAGCGACACGGGACTGCCGGTGCTGGGCCGGGTCGGTGACGTGGTGGTGGCCACCGGCATGGGCGCGACCGGGCTGACGGTCGGGCCGTACGCGGGGGAGTTGGCCGCGCGGCTCGCGGTGGGCGAGGACCCGGGCCTGGACCTGGCGGCCTACTCCCCGGACCTGGCGCGGTAGGCGGCCACGTAGACCCGGTTCGCGCAGCGGGTGGTGCAGAACCGGCGCAGGCCGTTGCGGGAGGTGTCCACGAACACCTCGGCGCAGCCGGCCCGCCCGCACGCGCCCAGCCGCCCGGCGTCCTCGCACACCACGTGGGCCAGGCCCGCCGCGGTGAACCCGCGGATCCGGGTCACCAGGTCGTCGGTCTCCTGGGCGTAGTGCAGGTGCGGTGGTTTGCCGTCGTGGCAGGAGATGTAGGGGCGGCACGCGGACTCGGCCAGCAGCGCGTTGACCAGCTCCACCCTGTCGGGCCCGGTGAACACCTCGCGCAGCCGCTGCGCCCAGCGGGCCAGCTGCCAGACCTCGGCGTGGGTCAGCTCGTGCGCGGGGTAGTGCGCGTCGACCACCGCGTCGAGCCGTTCCGGGGTGGCGTTGGCCAGCTCGGCGGCCAGCCGCGCGCCCACACCGCCGTAAGGGGAGAAGTCCACTCACCCATGACAGCACAAGATCGACCCCGAGTCACCACAGGCGTGGTACCACAGCTAGGGTGAACCCGTGGTTGAAGATCAACGGTCTCGGGGCTCGCGACGTGCGGTTTTGGGTGACGCGGCCATCGCGGTGCTGGCCAGGGAGGGCGGCCGGGGGCTGACCCACCGGGCGGTGGACCGCGAGGCCGAGGTGCCCATGGGGACCACGAAGAACTACTTCCCCAGCCGCGACTCCCTGCTGGAGGCCGCCGCGCGCCGCATGGCCGAGCAACACCGGGCCGCGGTGGAACGGCTGCGGCTGACCACCCCGTCCTCGGTGACCGCGGGACAGGTCAGCGAGCTGTACCCGGCGCTGCTGCACCGTGCGGTGGACGACCCCACGCAGATGCTGGCCATGGCGGAGCTGTACCTGGAGGCGGTGCGGCGGCCGGGGGTACGCACGGCGCTGGGCGAGATGGCCCTGGCCAACGCCGAGTCCGCCGCCGACCTGCACCAGGTGGCCGGGCTGCCCTCCACCGGGCGGGACGTGGGTGTGCTCGACGCCTACCTGCTGGGGCTCTCGCTCTCCCTGCTGGCCCTGCCGCCGCAGGTGCTGCGCCAGATCGGGCTGGACGATCCGTACGCGCTGGGCCTGGGTGTGTTCGCCGCCGCCGTGCCCAAGCGCGCGGCCGAGGACGAGGCCCCGCGCAGCCGCAAAGGATAACGAGATCGTCACGAGACGATCTCGGAACGCTACTACTGCACCTGCCTGCGGCCTGACACTGCGGGCATGTCCACTCCTCGCGGTCTGACCCAGCCCCGTCCCGCCGGCCCCGTCGTGTGCGTCGACGGTCCGGTGTGGATCGTCACCGAACCGTCCCTCGCGCGGCAGGTGCTGATCGATCCGCGCATCGTCAAGGACCCGGCATACGCGCCGCCGCACTGGGATCCGCGCGAGGTCGGCCTCGAACCGACCGCGGCCGAGCACCTCTCACTGACCACTGTGGACGGTCCGGAGCACGTGCTCCTGCGCCGCGCGCACGCCCCGCTGTTCAGTGCCCGCCGGGTGCGGGCGCACGCCGACCGGATCACCGAGATCGCCCGCGAGCTGCTCACCGGGCTCGGTACCGGCACGGTGGACCTGGTCACCGACTTCACCAGCCGTTACCCGCTCACCGTGCTGCTCGAACTGCTCGGCGTGCCACTGGACCGGCTCGACCAGGCCACCGCCGCCAGCCAGCTCCTGGTCGGCGGCGATCCCGGCCAGCGCGGCGCCGCCATCGCCTCGTACCTGGAACTGGCCGCCGCCGCGGGCGGTGCCGGGCTGGCCGCCGAGCTGCGTGAGCGGCTGCCGGAGCGGATCACCGACCCGCAGCTGCACTACCTGCTGTTCGGGCTGATCTTCGCCGGGCAGGTCACCACCGAGGCCGCGCTGGGCTACCTGCTCGCGCACGCCCTGCACGGTCGGATCGGCGAGGAGGACCTCGTCGGGCAGACCCTGCGACAGCACCCGCCCGCCCCGTTCACGCTGTGGCGGTTCACCAGCACCGAGGTCGAACTCGCCGGTGTGCCGCTGCCCGCACGCGCCGCGGTGCTGATCGACATCGCGGGCCTCAACGCCGAGGGCCACGACCTGACCTTCGGCGGCGGCCCGCACTACTGCGTCGGCGCCCAGCTCGCGCTGGCCGAACTGGGCGCCGTGCTGCACGTGCTGCGCACCGAGTTCCCGCGGGCCCGCCTCGCCGTGCCGTTCGAGGACCTGCGCGAGGTCCACCTGGGCGGGATCCAGGGCAGTCGGCTCACCGCGCTGCCGGTCACGCTGACGGGGTGAGGGTCTCAGCTGCCGGACGGCGTCCGACCGTGGTCAGCAGCAGGTAGGACCTGGCGACCAACCTGGGGTCCAGCAGGAGCGGACGCAGGGCCGTGAGCTCGTCCTGGGTGATCTCGCCGACCGCCACCAGCTGATCGCCCAGCTGGTGGCTGTTGGTGAAGTTGAGCAGCATGGCCGGGCTACCGCCCGCCGCGTCCTCCCGGTACTCGCTGACCTCGACCCGTTCGAGCCCGGCCTCCCGCATGGCCTCGGGCACCCTGGCGGCCCAGGACCAGTCGCAGCCAGCCGCGGTGACCAGCACGCGCATCGCCGCGTTGAACTTGCGGACCAACCGCGCCGAGCGCTCGTCGGGCGCCTGCCGGACGAGGTCGTCGCTGGGGCACAGGAACTCCCCGAGGACCAGCGTGCCGCCGGGCTTGAGCGCACCGGCGAGCTTGCGCAGCACCGTCTCGCGCTCCGGCAGGTGCATCAGCACCAACCGGGCGTGGATGAGGTCGAACTCGGCAACGGGGACCGGGTCCTCGCGGACGTTGTGCTGCCGGATCTCGAAGTCACCGGTCACGTGCTGGGGCTTGATGTCGGTGGCCAGCACCTCGGCACCCCGGGCCGCCAGCCACCGTGAGATCGACCCACCGCCCGCGCCGATGTCCCAGCACCGCCAGCCCTGGCCGACACCGGTACCGGCCAGGGCGGAGGTGGTGTGCGCGTCGAGCATCTCGCTGAGCACCCGGTGCTGGTTGACCGACTCGGCCGAGTTGTTGTCGAACCCCAGTGCCGCCGTGTTCTCGTACATCGGTTCACGTCCCCTGTCAGGTAGTGCCGTCAGTCGGTCAGTTGAGGGCCCGGGCCAGTGTGTCGAAGGCCGACTCGGCGGCGGGCACGATCACCGCGCGGATCTGCTCGCTGTCCTGGCCCGCCAGCAGCAGGCGGCGGATCTCGCCGTGCAGCACGCCGAGCACGGCGCCGATCTGGGCGGCGGCGAGCCGGTCGGCCAGGGTGCCGCCCAGGGCCTCGGCCACGACCTCCACCATCTGCTCGGCGGACTCGCGTTCGCGGGCGCGCAGGGCGGGGCTGTTCTGCACGGTCCGCCAGAAGTGCACGGTGTCGGGGTGCAGCACGCTGTTGCGGCGCACGCCCTCGGCCAGGTCGTGCGGTTCGAGCGAGGCGAGGAAGTCCTGCCGGAAGGTCTCCACCACCGACTGCCCCCGCGGCCGGTCGCGGACCAGTTGGGCGACCCGCCTGGCCACCAGCGGCAGGTCGTCGAAGATCAGGTCCTCCTTGCTGGAGAAGTAGTTGAACACGGTCATCTTCGACACCTCGGCGGCGGCGGCCACCTCGGCCACGGTGACCGCCTCGAAGCCGTGCTGCACGAACAGCCGCGTGGCCACGTCGGAGATGTGCTTGCGGGTCTGGAGCTTCTTGCGCTCGCGCAGCGGCAGGTCGGGGTCCACCGGTTCATCTTAGGTCGGGTCAACGCATGTACTTGTCATAAATTTGTACTCAGTCTAAGTTTGGCTCATGACAGTGGACGTGGTGGTGGCCGGGGGTGGACCGGTCGGCCTGATGCTGGCCTGCGAGCTGGCGCTGAACGGGGTCGCGGTGACGGTGGTGGAGCGCGAGCCCGCCCCGGTGGAGCAGCTCAAGGCGGGGTCGATCACCCTGCGCACGATGCAGGTGCTGACCATGCGAGGGCTGCTGCACCGGGTCGAGGGCGTGATCCCGCTGCCGCCCGGGGTGGCCGGGCACTTCGCGGGCATCACGAAGCTGGAGGTGCCCGAGCGCGGCGAGCCCGGCGCGGTGATCGTCATGCAGGTGCAGATCGAGCGCATGTTGCAGGCCCGCGCACTGGAGCTGGGGGTGGACCTGCGGCGCGAGCAGGAGGTCACCGGTCTGGACCAGGACGAGCAGGGCGTGCGGGTGCACACCTCCGGCGGCACGATCCGCGCGCGGTATCTGGTCGGCTGCGACGGTGGGCGGAGCGCGGTGCGCAAGCTCGCGGGGTTCGAGTTCCCCGGCACCGACCCGACGGTGACCTGCCGCCAGGGCATCGTCACGCTGGAGGGCGCGGAGTCGCTGCCCAAGAGCTGGAACCACACCCCGCGCGGGGTGTTCGTCAACGGGCCCGGCCCGCGGTTGCTGACCGTGGAGTTCGACGGCCCGCCCACCGACCGGGACGCCCCGGTCACCGCGGGCGAGTTGGAGGACAGCCTGGAGCGGGTCACCGGGGTGCGTGCCCGCATCACCGAGGGCAAGTGGCTCTCGCGCTACACCGACAACACCCGCCAGGTGCCCGGCTACCGGCGTGGCCGCGTGCTGCTGGCCGGGGACGCCGCGCACGTGCACGCCCCCTGGGGCGGCCAGGGGCTGAACCTGGGCATCCACGACGCGGTCAACCTCGGGTGGAAGCTGGCCGCCACGGTGCACGGCTGGGCGCCCGCCGAGCTGCTGGACACCTACACCAGCGAGCAGCACCCCGTCGGCGCCCGCGTGCTGAGCAACACCCGCGCGCAGTTGGCCATGATGAACCCCGATCCGCACCACCTCGCCATGCGCGAACTGATGTCGGAGCTGATGGACCTGCCCGAGGTGTGTGTGAAACTCGGTTCGATGCTCGCCTTCGCCGACATCCGGCACGACCCGCGAGTCCCCGATTCGCACGAACTCGCCGGGCGATTCGCTCCCGTGTGCGGGGATCTCAGTGCGGGCAAGGCGGTACTGGTGGGTCCGGCGGAACTCGGTGAACACCTCGCCGGGTGGTCCGATCGTGTCGAGTTGCGGGTCGATTCCGCGGTGGAGACCGCAGTGCTCATCCGCCCGGATGGCTACGTGGCCTGGGCGGGAACAGGGGAGTGGGTGGGCCTGGAAAAGGCGTTGTTCACCTGGTTCGGGGACCCAGTCGTCAATTGACTCACCGCATTTCACCCATTCGGGCGAGAGATTTCGGTGCGTCCTGTGCGATCCTCGAAACTATGGTCGACGACCAGGTGCCGAGCACGTCCGTGCTGGTGGACGTGGTCTACGTGCTCGGAGGCGATGTCGTGTGCACAAACGCGGCACTGGCCCCCGAGGTGGCCGAGCGGCTGACCGCCGCCGCGGCTCTGCTGGGTGTCGCACAGCAGATTATGCATGAAATCGTGGAGTCCGCCATCGAACTCGGAGCACCACCCGAACAGGTTCTTCGGCTGGTCACCGACGTCCGTGACGCCGCCGGGTTGATTTCCGGTGACGGAGACGGAACCGAATGGTTGCGAGCCGGTTAGCTAGTCGATCCGCTCGATCGCCTCGACCTCGAATGCCACCGGCACCGCGGCCGATTTGCCACAACTGGTCGACCGCGCCGGGGTGAGTTCGCGCGAGCTGATGTGCACCCGCCAATGCCGTCCGTCCACGTGCCGCACCACCGTGCCGGAATCCACGTCCAGCGCCTCGGGATTGCGTTCACCGACAAGTGCGCGCACCGCGAGTTCGGCGACCTGCCCCGCACGGGAGAAGGCCGACCGGCCACGGCAGTCGGCCAGTTCCACCACGCCCTGGGCCGCCGAGACCAGCAACCGCCGACCGGCGGCCTGGTCGAGGCGGCCGTAGGCGTAGCCGGTGGGCAGCAGCACCCCGGTCGGCGCGAACCGGTGACCGCCGGTGTGCGTGGTCTCCCAGACCTGGCCGGGGAACTCCTCGGCCAGGTCACGGGCCACCGGCCGCCCGCGCACCGCGCAGCACACGTCCCGGCGCCCGTTGGTGCACACCAGCAGCACCGGCTCCGCGCAGCGCTGCCCGAAACCAACCGGCTCCCCGTTGCCCGCGGCCTCGAAGTCCAGGTCCAGCAGCTGCTTGGGCTCGGACAGCTCCACCCGCTCCAGCCAACTCGCCCCGGGCAGCGTGCAGGCCAGCAGCACCTGCCGCACGTCCTCACGCTCGCCACGGCCACCAGGGCGGCGGATCAGCGCGATGCGCACCCCGGTGCCCTTGGCGCGGGCGGCCAACTCGGCCGCCAGCCCCGAGTCCAACCGGCTCTCGTGCAACGCCTCGGCGCCCCACGGCCCGGGTTGCTCCAGGCACAGCCAGGTACTGGCCACCGCGGCCGTACCCGCCTGCGGTTCGCTCAGCGCCTGGGACAGCGCCGAACACGTGCCGGTCAGTTCACCCATCCTGCGGAGGGTACCGCCGAGCGAGTGACGGACACCGACAAGTCCGCGGGGACCCTGTCATGAAAGTGCCGTTCGAGACATCAGATGTCCGAAAAGGCACCTTCATGACAAGTCACAGCTCACCCAGGGCCTCGATCAGCCGGTCCACCTCCGACCGGTCGTTGTAGTGGACCAACCCGGCCCGCACCGCGCTGCCCGCCTCGCGGATGCCCAGCGCCCCGGTCGTCTCCCACGCGTAGTTGTGGCCATGCCACACATTGATCCGCCGCCGCGCCAACTCCCGCGCGACCTGCCCCGGGGTGCGGCCCGCCACGGTGAAGTACAGGGTCGCGGTGCGCGAGGCCGCCGACCCGTACACCCGGACCCGGTCCATGCCCGACACCGCCTCGAGCAGCATCGCGAACAGCCCCTGCTCGTACCGCTCCACCTCGGCCATCGAGGCCAGGACCCGCTCACGGCGCGACCCGGTGGCCTCGGTCAGCGCCGCGAGGTGCTCCACCGCCGCGGTGACCCCGGCCAGGTCGGCGAACGCAGTGGTACCCCACTCGAACCGGCCTGGCACCTCCTCGGCGGAACTGGCCAGCTTGTCCGGGTGCAGGCCCGCCAGCAGTTCCGGGTCGGCGACGACCGCGCCCACGTGCGGCCCAGCCCACTTGTAGGCACTGGTGGCGTAGAAGTCCGCGCCCAACTCGGCCACGTCCACCGGCGCGTGCGGGGTCGCGTGCACCCCGTCCACGTAGCTGAGCGCACCCACCGCCGCCGCCCGCGCCGTGATCGCCGCGACCTGAGGCCGCGTGCCCAACACGTTGCTGGCCGCCGTCACCGCCACCAGCCGGGTCCGCTCGCCGACCAGGTCGGCGTACTGCTCCACCGGCAGCTCACCGGTCACCGGGTCGATCCGCGCCCAGCGCACAACCGCACCCGCCCGCGCCGCCGCCTGCCCCCACGGCCGCACGTTGGCGTCGTGGTCCAACTGGGACAGCACCACCTCGTCCCCGGGCGCCCAGCCTGCCGCCAGCGTGTTGGCCAACCGGTAGGTCAGCGTGGTCATGTTCGGCCCCAGCACCACCCCCTCAGGCCGCCCACCGACCAGATCGGCCACCGCCGCACGGCAGTCCGCCACGATCCGGTCCGCCCGCCCACTGGCCGGGAACACGCCGCCCACATTGCCCAGACCTGCCCGGTAGGCCCCCGCGATCGCCTCGATCACCGACCCAGGCAGCTGCGTGCCCGCCGCCCCGTCCAGGTACGCGTGGCCGTCGGCCAGCGCCGGATACCCCGCACGAACCTTGCTCACGTCATAGGTCACCAAGCGAAACTAACGGCGTGACCGAGGACTGGACATCCGCCGTCGAGGAGATCGAGCGCCGCCGCGCACTGGCCGCCCAGCTCGGCGGACCCGACAAGATCGCCCGCCAGCACAGCAGCGGACGCCGCACCGTGCGCGAACGCATCGACCGGCTCGCCGACCCCGGCAGCTTCCAGGAGATCGGCGCCCTCACCGGGTTCGGCACCTACGGCGAGGACGGCAGCCTGGACACCGTCCAGCCCGCCAACTTCGTCACCGGCACCGCCCGCGTGCACGGCCGCAAGGTGGTGCTGGGCGCCGACGACTTCACCGTCCGCGGCGGCTCCGGCGACGCCATGATCTACGCCAAGCAGATCTACTCCGAACAGCTCGCCGGCCAGTACCGGCTGCCGCTGATCCGCCTGCTCGACGGGGCCAGCGGCGGGGGCAGCGTCAAGATGGCCGCCCAGTCCGGCTTCACCTACGTCCCGGTCAACCCCGGCTGGGACCACGTCGTGCACAACCTGTCCACCGTGCCCGTGGTCGCGGCCTGCCTCGGCCCCGTCGTGGGGCTGGGCGCCGCCCGCGCGGTCATGTCCCACCTGTGCGTCTTCGTGGACGGCCTGGCCCAGCTCTTCGTCGCCGGACCACCCGTGGTGCGCGGCGGCACAGGGGAGCAGGTCAGCAAGGACGAACTCGGCGGCACCGACATCCACCGCCGCAACGGCTCGGTGGAACGCGTCGTGACCAGCGAGGACGAGGCCTTCACCGTCATCGGCCAGTTCCTGTCCTACCTGCCCGACAGCGTGCACGCCCTGCCGCCGGCCACCGCGGGCGCCGACCCCGCCGACCGCCGCGAGGAGTCACTGCTCTCCGCCGTGCCCCGCGACCCCCGCCGCCCCTACCGGATCCAGCCGATCCTGGACGCCGTGTTCGACACCGGCTCGGTGTTCCGCTACGCCGAGTACGGCGGCGCCACCGTCACCGCACTGGCCCGGCTGGACGGCCACCCCGTCGGCGTGCTCGCCACCGACCCCTACCGCGGCGGCACCCTCTCGGCCACCGGCGCCCAGGCCCTCACCCGGCTCGTGGAGCTCTGCGAGACCTTCCACCTGCCCATCGTCAGCCTCACCGACCAGGCGGGCATGACCATCGGCCCGGCCGCCGAACGCGCGGGCACCCTGCGCGCCGGGGCCCGCGCCATCGCCACCGTCTACCAGGCCCGCGTGCCCCAGGCCGAGGTCATCCTGCGCCGCGTCTACGGGGTCGGCGGCGCGGGCATCGTCAACCGCCACCGCGTCCACCGCGGCTGGGCCTGGCCCTCCGGGGACTGGGGCTCACTGCCCACCAAGGGCGGCATCGAGGCCGCCTTCCGCGCCGAACTGGCCACCAGCCCCGACCCCGCCGCCGAGATCGACCGCATCCACGCCCAGCTCAGCGCCATCGCCTCCCCGTTCCGCACCGCCGAGCACTTCGGCGTGCAGGACCTCATCGACCCCCGCGACACCCGCGCCCTGCTCTGCGACTGGGTACACGACGCCTACCGGCTGCTACCCGAACTGCTGGGGCCGCCAGCATGGGGGAGCAGGCCGTAGTGCACTATCGGACCGGTGCGCTTCTACGCCGACCTGCACATCCACAGCAAGTACTCCAGGGCCTGCAGCCGGGACTGCGACCTGGAGCACCTCACCTGGTGGGCCCAGCGCAAGGGCATCAGCCTGGTCGGCACCGGGGACTTCACCCACCCAGCCTGGTACGACCACCTGACCGAAACCCTGGAACCGGCCGAGCCCGGCCTGTTCCGGCTGCGCCCCGAGCTGGACCGCGACATCGCCCGCACCCTGCCGCCCAGCTGCGTGGCCGACGTGCGCTTCATGCTGTCGGTGGAGATCTCCACCATCTACAAGCGCGACGACCGCACCCGCAAGGTGCACCACCTGATCTACATGCCCGACTTCGCCGCCGCGGCCGAGTTCAACCGCAGACTCGGCAAGATCGGCAACCTGGGCAGCGACGGCCGCCCCATCCTCGGACTGGACTCCCGCGACCTGCTGGAGATCACCCTGGAGAGCGGGGACGGCGCCTACCTCGTACCCGCCCACGTGTGGACCCCGTGGTTCGCCGTGCTCGGCTCCAAGTCCGGCTTCGACGCCATCGCCGACTGCTACGCCGACCTCGCCGACCACGTCTTCGCCGCTGAGACCGGCCTGTCCAGCGACCCCGCCATGAACTGGCGCGTCTCCAGCCTGGACAAGTACACCCTGGTCAGCAACTCCGACGCGCACTCACCGCCCATGCTCGGCCGCGAGGCCACCGTGTTCGACACCGACCTGGACTACTACGCCGTGCGCCGCGCGTTGGAGACCCGCCAGGGCTTCGGCGGCACCGTCGAGTTCTTCCCCGAAGAGGGCAAGTACCACTCCGACGGCCACCGCAAGTGCGAGGTCCGGTTCGACCCCACCGAGACCATCGCCCACCGCGGACTGTGCCCCGAGTGCGGCAAGCCGCTGACCGTCGGCGTGCTCAGCCGCATCCAGGAACTCGCCGACCGCCCCGCCGACCACCGGCCCGCCCAGGCCACCGCCTACTCCAGCCTCGTGCCCCTGCCGGAGATCATGAGCGAACTGCTCGGCGTCGGCCCCAAGAGCAAGAAGGTACTCGGCCAGGTCGCCGACCTCACCGCCGTGCACGGCCCCGAACTGGCCATCCTCGAATCGGTCCCCACCGAGGACCTCGCCGCCAGCAACCCGCTGCTCGGCGAGGCCATCACCCGGCTACGCCAGGGCAAGGTCATCCGCGACGCCGGCTACGACGGGGAGTACGGGGTCATCCGCCTGTTCGAACCCGGCGAGATCGGCAAGGCCAGCGGCACCGCCTGCCTGTTCGACGACACCCTGTTCGGCACGCCCGAACCCGCCCCGAAACCCCAGCGCGTCGCCCCGGTCGCCGTGGAGCCCGAGGAACCCACACCGCTCCCGGCACCGGCCCCCGAGCCCACCGGCACCCTGCTCGACGGCCTGGACCCCGACCAGCGCGCCGCCGCGGCCGTGCCCGGCGGACCTCTGCTGATCATCGCCGGGCCCGGCACCGGCAAGACCCGCACCCTCACCCACCGCATCGCCCACCTGGTCACCGAACGCGGCGTGCCCGCCAACCAGTGCCTGGCCATCACCTTCACCCGCCGCGCCGCCGAGGAGATGACCGAACGCCTGGCCACACTGGTGGGGGAGCAGGCCCGCGACCTGACCGTGGCCACCTTCCACGCACTGGGCGTACGCATCCTGCGCGAGCACCACGCCAAGGCCGGACTCACCGCCGAGTTCGCCATCGCCGACGAACAACAGTGCGAGCAACTACGCGCCGAACACGGCGAGCTGTACAAGAAGCACCTGCACGAACAGGACCTGGTCGACTTCGACGACCTGGTCGAACTACCCGTGCACCTGCTCAGCGCCGACCCCGAACTGGTCGAGCACTACCGCCGCCGCTGGCAGTGGATCTCCGTCGACGAATACCAGGACGTGGACGAGACCCAGTACCAGCTACTGCGCCTGCTCAGCCCCGCACACGGCAACCTCACCGCCATCGGCGACCCCGACCAGGCCATCTACCGATTCCGCGGCGCCGACGTCGGCTTCTTCCTGCGCTTCACCGAGGACTACCCGGCCGCCCACCGCGTACAGCTCACCCGCAACTACCGCTCCGGCAAGCACATCCTCGCCGCCGCCGTACAGGCCATCACCCCGACCACCCTCGTCGCCGACCGCGCACTACACCCCGCGGGCAGCCACCCCGAACACGCCCTGATCGGCCTGCACCACGCCGTCGACGAACAAGCCGAGGCCGCCTTCGTCGCCCGCACCATCGACCAACTGCTCGGCGGCTCCTCCTTCCACTCCCTGGACACCGGCCGCGTGGACAGCGACGGCACTCAGGGCCTGTCCTTCGACGACTTCGCCGTGCTCTACCGCACCAGCGCCCAGGCCCGCGCCCTCACCGAGGCCCTCACCCGCGCGGGCATCCCCGTGCAGAAGCGCTCCCACGACCGGCTCACCGACCGCTCCGGCGTACGCCGCCTCCTACGCGAACTCGACCTGGTCGGCACCACCGGCACCGTCCGCGACCGGGTACGCCAAGCAGCCAAGGCCATCGCCGACATCGACGAGGACGCCTACACCGCACTCGAACTGCTCATGCCCCTGGCCGAACGCTGCGGCGAGGACCTCGACCAGTTCCGCACCGAACTGTCCCTCGGCGCCGAGGTCGACACCTGGGACCCCCGCGCCGACCGGGTCTCCCTGCTGACCCTGCACGCCTCCAAGGGCCTGGAGTTCCCCGTGGTCTTCCTCGTCGGCTGCGAGGACGGACTGCTGCCCATGCGCTGGCCGGGGGAGCAGCCCGAGCCCGAACAGGTCAACGAGGAACGCCGCCTGTTCTTTGTCGGCATGACCCGCGCCCAGCGCCACCTCTACCTCAGTCACGCCGCCGAACGCAGCCGCCACGGCGCCACCCGCAAGGCAGCACCCTCACCCTTCCTCACCGACGTGGGCGCCGAACACTGCGAACGCCTCGGCGAGGCCGTACCTCGCCGCCGCAAGCCCAAACAGGAGAGGTTGTTCTAACGAGCCCACGGGGCAGCGCCACCCCGCCGTGAAGGTGGCTTTCACTGCGCTCAACGCAGCGAAAGCCACCTTCACGGCACCCGCACCCAGTCGGCTCACCGCGAAGTGCACCGCAGCGGCGGCAACTCCGGGTCGTCACCCAGGGCCGAACCCACCAACCCGAAACTCGTCGACCCGTGCGCGGCCAGCACCGCGTTCCAACTCGCGTTGCGCACCGTCACCACCGACCCGCGCTGCACCACCTGACCGTTCCACAGCGAGCTGATCCGGTGCCCACCCGGCAAGGTCCAGCTCACCTCCCAGCCCGACAACTGCTGCGCGCCCCGGTTCGTCACGACCACCGCCACCTGGTAGCCGGTCGACCACGAGCTCTCCTGCACATACCGCGCCTCACACCCCGCCGACACCGGCCGCGCCACCGAGGTCGTGGTCGCGCTCGCCGCAGCGGGCAAGGTCACCACCGAGGGCGGCGCGCCCGACACCGCCGAGACCTGCACCCGAACCAGCGACCGCGCCGCCACCACCACACCCGCCGCCACCACCAGACCACCAATAGCCGCCGCCACCCGCATCGACGCACGCCGCTGCCGCGGGATCCGCGCGGGCTCCGGAGCCGGCATCGGCTGAGTGTCCGCGGGCAGCGACAACTCCAACCGCCGGGCCACCTCCGCCATCGACGGCCTCGCCAGCGGATCGGCCCGCAGCATCTCCATCAGCAACGGCCCCAGGAAGCCCGCCCGCCGCGGCGGCGCCACCTCACACGCCGCCACCACGTGCAACAACGCGATCGCGTTGTCCGCCATACCGAACGGCGGACGCCCCTCCAACGCCGCGTACAGGGTCGACCCCAGCGAGAACACGTCCGCCGCGAACCCGCCCTGACCGCCCTTGGCCACCTCCGGCGCCAGGTACGCGGGCGTGCCGACCAGGATGCCCACCGCCGTCACCGAACTGTCGCCCGGCACCCGCGCGATACCGAAGTCCGCGATCTTCGCCGTACCGTCCTCGGTGAGCAACACGTTGTCCGGCTTCACATCCCGGTGCAGCACCCCGGCCTCATGCGCGGCGGCCAAGCCCGCGGCCACCTGAGCACCGATCGCCGCCGCCCGCCGAGGAGACAACACCCCCTCCGCCTCCACCACCTCGGACAGGCTGCGCGCGGGCAGGTACTCCATCACCAGGCACGGCCTGCCCCCGTGCTCGGTCACGTCATGCACCGCGATCACGTGCGGGTGCCGCAACCGCGCGGTGAGCCGCGCCTCGCGCACCGCCCGCGCCGACGCCTCCCGACTGGCCTCCGGCGAACTGCCCTCGGTCAGCAACTTGATCGCGACGACCCGGTTCAGCCGCTCGTCCCGCGCCCGCCACACCACACCCATGGCGCCACTGCCGAGCACCTCCGTCAGCCGGTACCTGCCCCCGATCAGCTCACCGCATTCGCTCACGACTGTGCATACGCACGCCACGCCCGTCCGGCTCAGACCCCGAACCAGCACTGCGCGAGCTGCTCCAGACCAGCACCCGCGGGCACCGGCACCTCACGCAGGAACCAGGCCAGGTCGCAGTACCGGTGCACCAGCGTCCAGGCCAGCAACCGGCGCGACAGCTCAGGACCCAGCTCGCCAGGGGAGTAGCCGTACGCCGACAACAGGCACCGCAACGCCGCCGCGTCACCCCGCGTCACGAACAACCCCACCGCCACGAACTCGTACTCCCGACCACCTCCCATCGCAGGCTCGAAATCGAACAACCCCGACAACCGCCAGTCCTCCGGCGACACCAGCAGGTGATCGCCCATCACCTCGGTGTGCAGCAGCACCGGCGCCCCACCCGGCACCACCACCTGCTCCAGGAAAGCAGGTACCCCCGACAACAACCGCTCGTCCGCGCCCAGCGCCCGCTGCCGCGCCACACACCCCGCCCGCTGCTCCGCCAACCACCCCGACCAGTCCGCGGGCCCCAGACCGTCCACAACGGGCACCTCGTGCAACGCCGCCAGCGACTCACCGACCTGCGCCGCAACCGAGGCCCGCTCGGCAACCCCCAGCGAGGACCACACCGCCGACAACGCCACACCCCGCAGCCTGCGCATCACCACGTAGGCCCACCCGGCCACCTCGCCCACCGCGACGACCCCCGGCGTCGGGACCGGCAACCTCCCCGCCACCGCACCCAGCACCCGGCTCTCCACCCCGGCCTCACCGGCGAACACCGGCGGGTACAGCTTCAGCACCAGGTCCTCGCCCACGGCGTACACCGGCAGCGACCCCGACTCGAACCGCTGCACCGCACCCGACAGCCCGGCCTGGGCACACACCGCCCCGACCACCGGCCGTAGCGCCACCTCGTCCCTGGCCACGACACGGAACCGCGCCTCGGTGTCCGCCAGCGGAAACCCACTCATGCGCACTCCGACCTGCCTACCCTCAGGTGCTTCACGAAGAAGTGGTCCCGGTACGGCCCCGAGGCGAACGGCTCCACCTCCACGTAGCCCTGCCGCGCGTACAACGCACGCGCCTCCACCAGGTCCTTACGAGTGTCCAACCGCACCGCGCTCACCCCGAGCCGCAAAGCCTGCGCCTCCACCTCGTCCAACAGGGCCGCACCACCACCGGTCCCACGCGCGAACGGCCGCACGAACATCCGAGTCACCTCGGCGACCTCGGGGGAGTGCGACCGCAACCCGACACAGCCCGCCGCACGGCCCTCGAACCAGCCCACCAGGAACACCGGCAGACCCGCACTGGGATCCACCACCAGTTGGTGATCGACCTCCGCCACCGTGGCCGGACGGCCGAAGTAGCGCCCGATGATGTCGGTGAAGTACTCCCGCAGAAGTCCCGCCGCCACCGGATCACCCACCGGCACCACCCGCACCGACCAGCTCACGACCGAACCCCCTCCAGCAGGTGCAGTGCGTGCTCCACACCCGGCAACCCGTCGATCTCCACCCGCAGCCGCTCCGCGGCGACCCGGTAGCCCGGCTCCGACAGCACCGCCGACACGGCCGCACCGACCTCCGCCGACGAAGCCAGCAGCGCGTCCAACACGACCCCGACGCCCAGGTCTGCACACCGGTCCGCGTTGTGCGGCTGATCCGCGCCCATCGGCACCAGCACCATTGGCAGCCCGTGCGCCAGCGCCCCGATCACACTGCCCGAACCGCCGTGCGACACCACCGCGTCGCAGCGGGGCAGCACCAGGCCCTGCGGCACGTACTGCTCCACCCGCACGTTAGGCGGCTGCGGCCCCAACTCCGCGGGGTCGAACCCCGACCCGACCGTGGCGATCACGTTCACCGGCAGCTCCGCCAACCCCGCGAGCACCCGCTCGTACAGGTCACCGCACTCCAGGTTGAAGATCGTCCCCAGGGTGAAGTACACCGTGGGCTGGTCCGGCAGCCCGACCAGCCACGGGGGAGCGGCCGCCCCTTTGTCCACCGCCAACTCCGGTCGAACAGCGTGCACTGTGGACGGAGCGGGATGCGCCGGATGCCGGAAACTGGGCGGGAACGGGGCGAGCACGAGGTTCCGGTGCAGCATCCTCAGCTCGGGATCGGGCGGCAACCCGTGCACGGCGCGCAGCTCGTTCAGCGGCTCAACCAACAACTCCGTGCGGCAGAACGCCCCGGAGGCCGTCACCTCGACGCGGGCATAGGGCAGCCCCAGCCGCTCCGCGGCGATCACGCTGCCGAAGTCCACCTCCTCGATCACGAGCAGGTCCGGCCGCCACTGGGCGCACAACTCCAGCAGACCGGCAGCCCGCAACCCGGCGCGGCGCCGCGCGAAGTTCTCCGTGAGCACCCGCTCCTCGTGCGCCACATCCAATGCCACCAACGGTGTGCGCTGCGGCTTGTGCGAACCGCCGACACCGATGCCGTGCACGGGGAACTCGGTCACGGCACCGGTGAACCAGGGCTCGCCGGTGAACGCCACGGTGTGGCCAGCCGCCCGAGCGGCCCGCGCGATCGGTACCAGGGGTTGGTAGTGCCCGTTGCCGCCGACAAAGGTGAAAAGGATGCGCACCGGCCAGAACCTAGCCGGACACGGGGGAGCGGTTCACCCCAATTCCCGCCCGGCGGTGGGGTAGTGTTGCCAGCGAGAACGGATCTACCTCAGGAGGTGAGACCCATTACTGCTCGTGCAGGCAGGGTGCTCTCGCCTCGAGTGTTCCGATCCAGGTGAGCACGAGAGCGCCCGAAGGCATTCGGAAAGGCGCTCCCATCATCGCCACGATCATCGCGAGGCTTCGTGCCGTCGGCTGTGTCTTCGCCGAGGACGAGGCGCAGTTGCTCGCCGGGGCCGCGCGGACCCCGGAGAACCTCGCCGCCATGGTCGACCAGCGGATCTCCGGTCTGCCGCTGGAACACGTCCTGGGCTGGGCGGAGTTCTGTGGCTTGCGCGTCGCCGTCGACCCAGGGGTCTTCGTGCCTCGTCGACGCACTGAATTCCTTGTCAGACAAGCAGTTCAGCGGGCGAGGGCAGTGTCATCACCCGTTGTGGTGGACCTGTGCTGCGGCTCCGGGGCCGTGGGCGCCGCGCTGGTGGCGGCCCTGAGCCGGGTCGAGTTGCATGCCGTGGACATCGATCCCGTGGCGGTGCGGTGTGCGCGCCGCAACCTGCAAGGCCACCAGGTGTACGACGGAGACCTGTACGAGCCGTTGCCGAGTTCGCTGCGTGGTCGGATCGACGTGTTGGTCGCCAACGCGCCATACGTGCCGACTGGGGCGATCGGGCTGTTGCCGCCGGAGGCCCGGGAGCACGAGCCGCTGGTGGCGTTGGACGGCGGCGCGGACGGGTTGGACGTGCAACGGCGGGTGGCTGTCGAGGCCGTGTCCTGGTTGGCCCCGGGCGGGCACCTGCTCGTGGAGACCAGCGTGCAGCAGGCTCCGCAGTCCGTGCGCATCTTCGCCGACTGTGGACTGGCGCCGAGCGTGGCCGTCTCCGAGGAGCTGGGGGGCACCGTCGTGCTGGGCCGGAAACGCACTACTTAACATAATGTAGATTATCGGTCATTCGGGTACCTGGGAGAACGTGCCTGCGAGAGGGCCTGTTCAGGGCTTCTCCGGCGTGGCGTGAAGGTGGCTTTCACTGCACTCAACGGAGCGAAAGCCACCTTCACGGCGTCCCTGGGCGGGCTGGCCGGCTCGCGATGGCGCCGTTTGGGACGGTTCAACGCCCTGAACGGCACCTTCATGGCATCGGGTGGCCCCCGGCGGCGGCTTCACGTGAGGTATCGCCGCAGGTCAGGCCCCAGCTGTCCGGACATTTCATGGATAATCGCCATTATGCATCGAACCGGACAAATCACCCGACCGCGTGCTCGGTTGCCTGCTTGATCTGCGCCAGCGTCTCGCCCAGGTGCGCCACCCCGTCACGGAAGCTGCTCGTCATCAGCGCGGAGTTCCCCGTCTGGTCGCGGTAGACCTTGACGCACTCCCCTGCCGCGGTGGTCAACTCCGTCAGCGCCGAGGTCCAACTCCCCCGTAACCGCGCTACGGGCGGCTTCGGGAACTCCTCCGCCCTGCGCAGCACGGGTTGCAGGTCGGCGCAGCCCGAGACGATCCGTTCCAGGTTCTCGGTGCTGAAGTTCTGCAAGGCCGTGTTGTTCGCCGTGCCCACCGCGGTGAACGTGTCCATGCCGCCGCCGTAGATCCAGATGTTGACGGCTTCGGTCTCGTTCATGGCCAGGCTGGTCGGTTCCGGCGGCAGCAGCGGTGCGGCCCCGTTCGCGGTCGGCCACCAGATCACCGCGAAGGCCGACACCGCCACGACCCCGGCCAGGACCAGCCGTCCCGGGCGAGCCGCCCGCACCGGGCGGTCCCGGCGCGGGCGTACCAGCGCTACGGCCAGTACGGTCACGGCCGTACCGGCGAACGGCAGCACCTGCAGCGGGCGGGCCGCCACGATGCTGTCGACCTGGCCGCCAGCGGTCCAGTGCAGGGCCCAGATCCCCAGGCAGGCGAGAACCCCGAGCGTCCACGTTGCCAGCGCGGCCGTGCTCCAGTCGGCGCGTCGCAGCACGAGCAGGGCCAGCACGAACTGAACGACCACGGCCGCGGCGATCTCCCAGGCCGTCAGGACGAGGGCGAATTCGGCGCCGCCCCGGCCCGTGGCGGCCAGGCGCAGCACCGCGACCAGCACGGCCCAGGACAGGGTGCCGACGCCTGCCGCGAGCAGGCCCAGTCGCACCCGGCGGCCGGGGTCCGACGCCAGCAGCAGCGGCACGAGCCAGAGGGCGGCCAGCGCGGCGGCGGTGAGGATCCGGTCCTCGTTGAGCAGGAACGGCACCACCACGGTGTCGATGACCTGTGCGTCGAGCAGGGACCAGGCCGTGCCGTGCGCGTAGCCCTCCAACAGGGCGACCGCGGGCTGCACGTAGGACTGCCACAGGACGTCCCCGGCCTGGGCGACGCGGATCCAGCCGAGGCAGCTCACGCAGACGAGCAGCACAGCCGCCGCGGCGGCCAGGCCGCGCCAGGTGCGCACCCCCTCGCCGAGCAGGCGTGCGCAGTGGCCTGCCCACACGCAGACCAGCGCTGACACACCGATCAGCACCGCGGAGACCGCCAGCTTGAGCAGGGAGGGCTGTAGGACGTACTCCCCCGCCTCCTGTAGTTGCAGGTACATGCCCAGCGCGAGGCCCAGGCCCATGGCGGCGCCGGGCAGGGCGAACACCCCGCGTGCGGTACCGCCTGCGCGGAGGTGGGCGGCGCCGCGCCAGGCGATGACGCAGACCAGGGCGCCGACGGCGATGCCCCAGACGTAGCGCATGACGGTGAAGGACTCGTTGCCGCTGTGGTACCAGCTGACGGAGCTCAGCCCGGACACGAGGTGCGCCCAGGCGAGCTGGATGGCCAGGCCGCTGGCGAGCACCTCCCAGAAGCCGGGGCGCAGCAGGGACTTCGGGTCGCGCATGGCGGCCTCGCGGGCGGCCCGGCTGGGGTGGGTGGCGATCCAGCTGAGCACCCGGCGGAGGCGTGGTTGTTCGGCCAGCGCGCGGTACGGGTCGGTGGTGCCGGTCCAGGTGGCCACGAGCGCGTCGGCGTAGCGCTCGCGGGAGCGGAGCACGGCGGTGCGGGCGAGGTAGACCAGTAGGACCAGTGCGGCCAGGCGGACGGCCAGTCCGAGGGTGACGGGTCCGGTCAGCGGCAGCAGGGTGGGCGGGTGCCAGGGGTCGGCGGAGAGCAGGAACGGGTCGATCGTGACGAGCAGGTACGGGAGGAGGCCGATGATCAGGAAGGCGCGCCAGGTGGCGAGCGTGGCGTAGGTGGTGGCGATGTCGTTGTTGCGGACGTGCGCCAGTTCGTGCAGGACGACGGCCTCGAAGGTGGGGCGGTCGTGGTCGAGCAGGGCGACCAGTCCGGCGTCCAGGCAGACCCGTGGGCGGCGGCGGTGTCCGAAGGCGACTCCCCCGGCGCGCAGGCTGCTGGCGTCGAGCAGGAACTCGGGAGGTTTGGCCAGTCCGGCGGTGGCGACGAGTTCGGTGAGCGGTTCGCGGAGTTTGTCCCACAGTGCGGGGAGCTGGTCGATGCGTTGGAGGCGGGAGCGGCGCACGCGCCAGGCTGGGCGGGCGTAGTAGATCGCGACGGCGGCCAGCGCGAGCAGCAGGAGTCCGGTGAGCAGCCAGCCGAGCCTGGGTAGGAACAGTGCGGACATGCACTCGCGGTAGGTGTTCCACTTGGACTCGTCGGGGTCGGGGGTGGCCCCGCTGGTGAGGTACAGGTTGGCGCGGACCTGGCAGTGCGCGTCCTCGGTGAAGGTGGCGACGGGCCAGATCGTGGCGAAGACCCCGTAGATGTGCAGGGTGGAGGCGAGGGTCAGTACGACGAGTGTGGCGAAGCGCTGGGTGGTGCCGGAGGGCACGCGCAGGATCGCCGTGGCCGCGGGTCTGTCCGCCGCCACGGGCTCAGCGCCCCTGGTCGAGCAGGATGCGCACGACCTCGGCGACCTTGCCTGCCAGTGCCGGGTCCTTGGTGAGCTTCTCCACGGCCTGCCGGGCCTGTTCGCTGGCCTCCTCGCACAGTTCGGGGGTCAGTTCGGGGACGGGCTGGTCTTCGGTCTTCTTGCGGCGCAGGCGTTTGAGCAGGCCGCCCGCCTTGGTGACGGCGAGTTCGCCCGCCTTGTCGACGAGGTGCTCGTAGATCGAGGTGGCCACGGCCAGTGCTACTGGTGAGAGCACCAGTACGGCGGTGTCGATGCCTGATCCGAGCACGGCGCCGGGTCGGCCGCGGTCGGCGAGGACCTTGCGCGGGTCGTGCAGGTATGCCTGGCTGATCGGCTCGAACAGGGCCAGTTCCTCGGGGGCCAGTTCGGTGACGATGCCTCGGCCGAGGGTGAGCACGAACTGTTCGGATGCGGATGATTCGGTCATCTACTCCCCCTGTGTGCGACAGGCTGATCGTCGCGCGCGGCAATGGGGTTGTTACTCGGCCGTTCGGGGTTGACTGGATCTTCTGACTTACAGTGCCCGATGTGACATCCGAGCGAGTACATGCGTTCACCGGTGACGTGCTGGGTGATCTTGATGCGGTGGGGGTCGCCGAGCTGGTGCGGTCCGGTGAGGTCAGTGCGGCTGAGGTGGCCGGGGCCGCGGTGGCGCGTGCCGAGCTGGTCGACCCCAAGCTGCGGGCGGTGGCGTTCCCTGCCTACGACCGGGTGTCGGCGGCTGGCGGGTTGCTGGCTGGGGTGCCGACGTTCGTGAAGGACAACACCGATGTACGCGGGCTGCCTTCGGGGCATGGTTCGGCGGCGCTGCGGCCCGGGCCTGCGAAGCGGGATGCTGGGTTCGCGCGGCAGTACCTGAGTTCGGGTGTGACGGTGCTGGGCAAGAGCCGGTTGCCGGAGTTCGGGTTCAACGCGTCGACGGAGTTCGCTGGTGCTGAGCCGACTCGCAATCCGTGGCACACGGCGTACTCCGCGGGGGCGTCCTCGGGTGGTGCCGCGGCTTTGGTGGCCGCGGGGGTGGTGCCGATCGCGCACGCCAACGACGGTGGTGGGTCGATCCGCATTCCGGCGGCGTGTTGCGGGTTGGTGGGGTTGAAGCCGACTCGGGGCCGGTTGGTGGCCAACGAGCAGGGCAGGTCGTTGCCGATCGACCTGGTGTCGGACGGGGTGGTGTCGCGGTCGGTGCGGGACCAGGCGGCGTTCTACGCGGCTGCGGAGCGGTACTGGCGCAATCCGCAGTTGCCGGAGTTGGGGTTGGTGGAGGGGCCTGGGCGGCGGCGGTTGCGGATCGGGTTGGTGGTCGACTCCCCCGCTGGTGTGCGGGCCTGTCCTCGGACGGCTGAGGTGGTGGCGGAGACCGCTTCGGTGTTGGAGGGGTTGGGGCACCGGGTGGAGCCGGTGGTGGTCCCGATCGACGGGCGGTTCGTGGCGGACTTCACGGCGTACTGGGGCATGTTGTCGTTCCTGGTGTCGGTGACGGGCAAGGTGGTGCTGGATCGGTCCTTCCAGGCGAGCCGGATGGACGGGTTGAGCCAGGGGCTGCGCGGGCTGTTCCGGTCCAGGTTGTTGGCGGCGCCGGGCATGCTGTACCGGTTGTCGCGGGTGCGACGGGATTACGCGCGGATGTTCGAGCGGGTGGACCTGGTGCTGTCGCCGGTGCTGGCGCACGTGACTCCGTTGCTGGGGCACCTGAGTCCGACTGTGCCGTTCGAGGAGTTGTTGACGCGGTTGCAGTCCTATGTGGCCTACACGCCGTTGAACAACGTGTCGGGCGGTCCGGCGATCTCGGTGCCGATGGGTGCGACGGCGGAGGGACTACCCGTTGGGGTGCAGTTCTCGGCGGCGCACGGGGCGGAGCGCACCCTGTTGGAGCTGGCCTTCGAGCTGGAGGCGGCACGTCCTTGGCGGCGCATCCAGGACTGACTTGTCAGGGGTGTGCGGTACAAGATCCACATGAAGGTTGTGGATGCCCAGCTGGAGTTCTTCGCGGCCCGCCGTCCGCGTAAGGACTCGCCGCACACGACGGCCGCGTACCGGCGTGACCTGGCGGTGATCACCGAGTTGCTGGTGGCCGAGACCGGGGTGCCGGTCGAGGAGTTGGTTGTCGAGCAGTTGACGGCCCCCGCGCTGCGTGCGGTGTTCGGGGTGTTCGCGGACAGCCATGCGAAGAGTTCGGTGCTGCGGGCGTGGTCGACCTGGAACCAGTTCCTGACCTTCTGTGTGGCCGACGAGTTGCTGGCGGGCAACCCGATGGGTGCGGTGGCGCGGCCGAAGACCCCGCCGTTGGTGCCCAAGCCGTTGCGGGGTGAGGACACGCCGGAGCGGTTGCTGGCCTCGGCGGCGGCCGGTGAGCGCAAGGCGCGGGACCCGTGGCCGGAGCGGGACGTGCTGGTGCTGGCGTTGGGGCTGGTGGCGGGGTTGCGGTCGGCGGAGATGCGGCGGTTGTCGGCGTCCTCGCTGGTGGGGCGGTCCGGGGAGATGCGGTTGCACGTGCACGGCAAGGGCAGCCGGGACCGGTCGATCCCGGTGCAGCCCGCGATGGAGCGGCTCATCGAGGGGTACCTGGACTCGTGTCGTCGCCGGTTCCCGCGTGAGCGGTTCGGGCGTAGTTCCCCGTTGTTGCGGGACCGGTCGGGTGAGCCGATCGGTCGTGGGGCCTTGGACTACCTGGTGAAGTCCTGTTACCGGTGGGCGGGGTTGAACGACCGGGTGCCGGTGGGGGCGAACCTGCACGCGTTGCGGCACACCTTCGCCACGCGGTTGGCCGAGGACGGGGCGAGTGCCTCGGAGATCATGGCGTTGCTGGGGCACGCGAGCCTGGCGACGAGCCAGAACTACATCGAGGCCACGGGCAGGGAGCAGCGGGCCGCCGCGGCCAGCAACCGGACGTACCGGGTGCTGGACGAGGTGGCCGACCGCTCCCCTGGGCCGTGATCAGTCGAAGGCGAGTACCAGGATGCCCGCGCCGAGCACGGCCAGCCCGGTCCAGGACAGGGCTGGCAGGTGTTCGCCGGTGACGAGGATGCCGAGCACGGTGGCGACGGCGGGTTCGAGCAGGGTGAGGGTGGCGGCCACGGCGGCTGTGGTGTGGCGCAGGCCGTGGCCGAACAGCAGGTAGGCGAGGAAGGTGGTGATCAGGGCGAGGTGCGCGGCCACGGCGGCGCCTCGAGGGGTGGTGAGCCAGACGGGCTGGGACAGCAGCACGACGGGCAGGGTGAGCAGGGCGGCTCCGCCGAACATGGAGCCGACCGCGCCCCGGGCGTCGGCGCCCTGGTCGATCAGGTGTGCGCCGATGACGGTGTAGGCGGCGTAGGCCAGTCCGGCGAGTAGTGCGAGCAGGATGCCGGTGGGGTTGAGGTGTGTGCTGCCTTCGGCGCCGATGACCAGCACCGCGCAGCCGAGCACGGCGGCGGTGGTGGCCAGTGCCCAGCGCCGGGTGAGCCGGTGGCCGTGTAGGAGGTGGGCGAGCAGGCCGGTGAAGACGGGGCCGCTGCCGAGGGTGAGCACGGTGGCCACGGCGACTCCGGTGCTGGCCACGGCCGGGTAGAAGCTGAGCGGGTAGGTGGCGACGGCTGCGGCGCCGAGCAGGACGAGTGGCTGGCGGGTGAGTAGCAGGCGCAGGCCTGCTCGGGAGGTGAGCAGCAGTAGGGCGCCGCCGAGGGTGAGCCCGGCCGCGCCGACGATCAGGGCTGGGGCTCCGGCGGGTGCCAGTGAGCTGGCGGTTCCGGTGGTGCCCCACAGCACCGAGGCGATGAGGATCGCGGCGGTCGCGGACGGGCGTGACTGTGACGACTGGGTGGACACGGGTGTGCGCTCCAGGGGCGAATCGACTCCGAACGGGGATTCGTCTCCGGGCGCGCGAGGGTGTGCCGCGAGTGCGGCTGGTCAGCGAGTGCTGTGGTGCCTGCTCGTGCGCCCGGTCAGGCGGCGAGAGGCGGGGTGACAGCGCGCCAGTACGTCATGGCTGTGAGGTTAGCAGTCGGTGCCGCCACAGCAGTTCGGTTCCGTGCTGGCCGAGTGGTTGGAAGCCGAGGCGGGCGGCGAGCGCGGCGCTGCGGGTGTTGTCGGGATGGTGGCGGAGGTCGACGTGCGGTGCGCCGATGCGGCGGGCTTGGTCGAGCAGTGCGCGGGTGGCGCGGGTGGCGATGCCCCGGCCGGTGTGGTCGGGGTGCAGCCAGTAGGCCAGTTCGGTGGCGTTCTCGGTGGTGATCAGGCAGGCGTTGCCGATGGGGGTCGGGTGTCCCGTGGTGAGGATCGCGTAGTTGTAGGACTTGCCGGTGGCCCAGTTGCGCAGTGCGCGGTCGAGGAAGGCGGTGGGCTGCCAGGTCATCCACGGGCCGAGGCGGCCGGCGACGGCTTCGAGTGCGGGCAGGTCGGTGGGCTGCCAGGGGCGCAGGGTGAGCTCGTCGAGGTGCAGTGGGTGTTCGGGGCTCATGGGCGGGTGGCCAGGGTGAAGGTGTCGGCGAGTTGGCGGCCGTACTCCTCGGCGTCCAGGGTGGGGTCGGCGCAGAGCCGGTTCACGGTGGCGTCGATGGCGCCGACGGCGGCCAGGGCCATGGCGTGTGGGTTGAACTTGCCGAACTCCCCCGCGGCCTGTCCGGCGCGCAGGTGCTTGGTGAACTCCTCGAGCCGGTCGTCGATCTCGCTGGGGGTGGCGATCGTGCGGGCGTTGCCCAGCACCTGCACCAGGGCGCGGACGTGCTCGGGGTGGGCGCGGACCAGGTCCATGTTGCAGGCCAGGCGGACGCGCATGATCTCGACGTAGCCCTTGGCGGCCTCCATGCGGGGGCTCATGTACCGGTCGGCCACGGCGATCGCCTCGGCGACGACCTCGCGCATCAGGTCGTCCTTGCCCTTGAAGTGGTAGGAGATCATGCCGGTGCTGCTCAGCCCGGCGTGCTCGGCGATGCGGGCGAACGTCGCCGCGGCGTAGCCCTGTTCGGCGATCACCTCGATGGCGGAGCGCACGATCTGCGCGCGCCGGGCGCTCTCGGTGAAGGTCCGCCCGTCCTTCGCCCCGTCCTTTGCTCGCATGAGCAATGTCTAGCACGGGCGTTCTGCCCGACTAGGATGCGCCGGTGGATCCGGCCGAGCAGTTCCTGCGCGCCAACACCGAGTTGACGCCGACCCCGCTGGTGCCGGAGGTCTCGCTGCACCTCGCCGTGGACATCGAGGCCCTGTGGCAGCTCACCGGCGGGGACGAGCCGCCGTTCTGGGCGTTCGCGTGGGCTGGGGGCCAGGGGGTGGCCCGGTACCTGCTGGACTCGCCCTCGGCGGTGGCAGGGCGGTCGGTGTTCGACCTCGCGTGCGGGTCGGGGCTGGTGGGTATCGCGGCGAGCGTGGCTGGGGCCGAGTCGGTGGTCTGTTGCGACGTGGATCCGCTGGCGGGGGTCGCGGCGCGGGTCAACGCCGCGGCGAACGGGGTCGCGGTGGGTGTGCGGGTCGCCGATGTGTTGGACGGGCCGGTGGACGCCCAGGTCGTGGTGGCCGGTGACGTGTTCTACGACCGCGACATGGCTGAGCGCGTGTGGCCGTTCCTGGCGCGGGTCGCTGCTGGCGGCGCTGCGGTGCTGGTCGGTGACCCGAGTAATCGTCCGTACCTGCCTCGGCGGCGGTGTGTGGCGGTCGCGGAGTACGTGGTGCCGGTGACTCGTGAGCTCGAGGGTGTGCGTGAGCTGGTGACGACGGTGTGGCGGGTGGCGGGGTGAGTGGCGGCCAGCCCCGAGAGGAAGCCGCCCCCCGATCAGGCGAAGAACTCGGCGAGCAGTGGGGCCAGCACGGCGGGGTCGACCTGGTGGCTCTGACCGTCGAGCACCTGGTGGCGGGCGTGTGGAACGGCCTGGGCCACGGCGAGGCTGCCCGCGTGCAGCTCGGGTGAGGTGTCGGCACCGGTGAGGACGAGGGTGGGCACTGTGATGCGGGCGGCGCGTTCGCGGGGCACGCGGGCGTCGCCGACGATGGCCATGTCGTAGGCGAGGGTGGGGGCGATGGCCTCGAACTGGGGCCAGGCCGGGGAACGCCGCATCCCGGCGATGGCGACGGCGGGCACGCCGACCCGGGTCATGAACAGTTCGACGGCGTCTGCTCTGCGGTCGGCGGCCAGCAGTGCGTCGAGGTCGCGGTTGAACTTCGCGGCGGCGGCGAGGTCGCCGTCCGGTTCGTTGGTGAACGGCGGCTCGTACAGCGCGAGCTTGGTCACCGGCAGGCCGCTGGCGACGGCCTCCATGGCCAGGATGGCGCCGGAGGACATGCCGTACAGGTGCGCGGAGCCACCGGCCTCGGTGATCAGCGCGGCGATGTCCTCGACCTCGCGCCGCACGGCGTAGGGCGCGGTGTCCCCGCTCTGGCCTCGGCCACGCCGGTCGTAGGCGTACACGGTGAACTGCGGTGCGAGTAGTTCGGCTAGCGGCAGCATACCGCCGAACGCGCGGTGGCAGTTGGCGCCGTCGACCGCGATCAGCGCGGGACCGTGCCCGTGCGTCTCGTAGGCGATCTTCGTGCCGTCCGCTGAGGTGATCGTGCCCATGTGTGTTCCCTTCCGTCGGTGTGCAGACCACGCGGCGCGCTGGAACTCATCGGTGGCCGTAGGGTTTGGTGCATGCCCACCATCGCCACGAGCACCGAGGTCGACCGGCAGGCCCTGCTGGAGTTCCTGCGGGTGCGCCACCGCGCCATTCTCATCACGACCAGGGCGGACGGCAGCCCGCAGTCCTCGCCGGTGTCCTGCGGGGTCGACGGGCAGGGCCGCATCGTGGTGTCGACCTACCCGGAGCGGGCCAAAGCCGCGAACGTGCGCCGTGACGAGCGGGTGTCGGTCTGCGTGCTGTCGGAGGACTGGAACGGCCCGTACGTGCACGTGGACGGGCGCGGTGAGGTGCTGGAGCTGCCGGAGGCCATGGAGCCGCTGGTGGACTACTACCGCGGCATCGCGGGCGAGCACCCGGACTGGGACGAGTACCGGGCGGCCATGCGGCGCCAGGGCAAGTGCCTGATCCGGGTGGAGCCGCTGCGCTGGGGCCCGATCGCGACCGGTGGCTTCCCCGCGCGGCTGGCCTGACCCAGGTCAGCTGGCCCAGGCCCCGCCCCAGCCGATCGGGTCCTGCAACAGGGTGCTGACCGTGCCGAACGGGTCGGCGATGGCCGCCAGCAGGCCGGTCTCCACCTCGCGGGGCTCGATCAGCACGGTGCCGCCCGCGAGTACGGCGGCGTCGGTGGCCGCCTCGATGTCGCTCACCGCGAAGTAGGTCATCCAGGTGGTGCCGACCCCGGCGGCGGTGGCGGCGTCGATGAGCAGCCTGCCCGCGATGGCCCGCTCACCGGGTGTGTCCTCGTCGCTGGCGACGGTGTGCAGTGCGAACGGCTTGATGTCGCGGGCCTGCCCGGCGGCGCGGGTGGCCCAGCCCAGTTCGCGGTTCCAGTAGTCGTCGGTGGCCGTGGCGGTCATCAGCTCGATCCAGCAGGGCTCACCGTGGCGGGGCGGCGGCGCGAACGGTCCGTGCCGCACCCGGCCGGGGTCGAGGGTGGCGGAGATCCCGGCCGGATCGGTGAGCAGGGCGCTGGGGCGCCCGCCGAACACCGCGTGCCAGCCGGTGGTCTCCCAGCTGGTGGGCGGGCGGACCAGCACGGCGAGCCGGTCACCGACCCAGCAGCGCAGTGTGCCGTCCTCGGCGGTCATCACGATCCAGCCGAACAGCTGCCGGTAGTGCTCGGCGGCCGAGGCCGGGTCGGTGGCCCGCAGTTCGATGCGGCGCAAGCCCCTGATTGGTCCGTCCTCGGCCACTGCGGTCGGGTCCCCCTGCGATCGCGCGCGGCGGCGGGCCGCGCTGGAGTGCTACTGGAAGCGCCGACCATCCTCTGCCGTCACGGTGTGCCCGGACAATGCTCCATCCGGTCCATCCGTCGCGGGCAGCACGTTGCGCAGCGGTCGCGGCTTGCCGAGATGGAAGCCCTGGCCCACGCTGACCCCCAGCTTGGCCAGCATCTCCACCTGCGCGGGCCGCTCGACCCACTCGGCGACCACCGACAGCCCGAAGCCGCGGGCGATCTCCAGGATGCCCGAGACGAGCACCGCGTCCCGGCCGCCGGTGTCGATGCCGCGCACGAACTCGCCGTCGATCTTCAGGCCGGTGATCGGCAGGTGCTTGAGGTGCACGAAGGAACCGAAGCCGGCGCCGAAGTCGTCCAGGGCGATGCGGCAGCCGGTGGCGCGGACCTGGTTGGCCAGGTTGCGGGCGGCGTCCAGGTTGGTCACCGCGGCGGTCTCGGTGATCTCGAAGCCGAGCCTGCCCGGTGCGACCCCGGAGGAGGCCAGCCGGTCCAGCACGAAGTCGGCGAAGTCCTCGTCCTCCAGGGTGCGGCCGGAGACGTTGACGTCGAAGCGCAGGTTCGGGTCGGGGTGGGCGACCAGCGCGTCGATGGCCTTGCCGAACACCCAGCGGTCGATCTCCAGTACGAGGTCGCTCTTCTCGGCCGCGGGCAGGAAGTCCGCGGGGCCCAGCAGGGGCAGCTGCCCGTCCTCCAGGCGCAGCAACAGCTCGTAGCCCAGGGTGCGGCCGGAGTCCAGCGCCACGATGGGCATCGCGTGCAGCGCGAGGTTGCCACGGTCCAGTGCCTTGCGCAGCCGGTCCTGCACCGACACGCGTTTGGCGGTGTCGGCGTAGTGCGCGGGGTCGTAGACGGTGACCCGGTTGCGCCCGGCCGCCTTGGACGCGTACAGGGCCAGGTCGGCGTTGGCCAGCACGGCCTCCCAGCCCTCGCCGGAGGAGAACCCGGCCACGCCGGTGCTGACCGTCATGCGGGTGGTGGTGCCCCCGGCGACCAGCGGCAGCCCGGCCACCGCGTCCCGCAGGCGTGCCGCCACGTGGGCGGCCTCGCTCTCGGGGCAGCCGGGCAGCACCACGGCGAACTCGTCCCCGCCGAGCCGTCCCAGCAGTTGCCCCTCGTGCAGGCGCTCGCGCAGTGCGGAGGCCATCGTGCGCATGACCCGGTCGCCGACGGCGTGTCCGCGCAGGTCGTTGACGTCCTTGAAGTTGTCCAGGTCCAGCAGCAGCAGTGAGCCGGTGCCGCCGGTGGCCAGGTGCCGCTCCAGCTCACGGGTCAGCGCGCGCCGGTTGGGCAGCCCGGTGAGCGGGTCCTCCTCGGCGAGCTGGCGCAGTTCGTCCTGGAGCCTGCGGTCCTGGGTGACGTCGTGGCAGGTGCCCATCATGCGCACCGGCTGGTCCCGGTCGTCGCAGATGACCTCGCCGAAGCACTCGAAGACCCGTTCCGCGCCGCCGACGAGCATGCGGTGGGTGTAGGCGAACCGGTCCCCGCTCTCCCCCGCGACGCCCAGTGCGTGCTCGATCATGCCCCGGTCGTCGGGGTGGATCAGCTGGATGTAGCCGGCGTAGTCCAGTTCGGTGCCCGGTTCCAGGCCGAACAGCTCCAGCAGGCCGTCCGACCAGAGCACCCGGTCGGTGGCCATGTCCCACTCCCAGTTGCCCATCCGGCCGAGCACCTGGGCCCTGCGCAGGGCGTTGGCCTGCTGGGTGGCCTCCAGCTCGCGGTCCCGCCACGCGGTGACGTCCATGATCCGGTAGAGCAGTTCCCCGCCCGGGGGCAGCGGGGTGCAGTTGATCTCCAGCCAGCGGTGCGGCGCGCCGTCCTCGGTGGTGGTCTGTAGCACCAGCCCGGTCTGCGGGGTCTCCGGGGCGCCGGGGAGCAGGGCGGTCAGCGAGCGGCCGATCGCCTGGTCCGCGGGCACGCCGACGAGAGTGCCCAGCGCTGGGTTCGCCCAGTGCAGTCTTCCGTGCAGGTCCGTGACACCGAATCCGACGTCCGCGCAGTGCAGGACGTGGTTGTGCACGGCGCCGTGGTCCACCACGTGCTCCTCCTCGCCACCCGGCGCCATCGTTGTCGGTTCACCGGCCACTGGGCAAGCCCGAGTAGGTCACCGCAGACGTTCCAACCCGTTCGCGGTGCCCGCCAGTTCGCTGGCCATGGCGTGCAACTCGGCCGGGGAGGCGCCGTCGGCGGCCGCCGTGGCGATGTCCTCGGCGGCGCAGCGCAGCAGGTAGAGGCGGTCCTGGAGGTCGGCGATCTCGGTGGCCGAGAGCACCACGGCGTCCTCTGGCAGGCCGCCGCGCTGCACGGCCGAACGCCGTTCGTAGGCGCGCTGCCTACAGGTCTGCGCGCAGTACTGCCTTCTGCGACCGTACTGCCCGTCCTCGGGCAGGGTGCGTCCGCACCACGCGCAGTGGCGTACGGAGTTGCGCCGCCTGGCGCTTGTGACCTCCATGGGCGGCGAGGTTATCCGGCTACCGGCTGGTCATCACAACGCCACGCCGCTGGTGCAGACTCAGCGCGTGCGAGATCAGCATCCTTACCTGTCCGGGCCGAGTCCGCGCGCGTTCGCCCACCGCGGCTGGCACCTCGACGAGCTGCACGGCATGGAGAACTCGCTCAGCGCGTTCCGGCGCGCGGCTGACGAGGGGTTCCGCTACGTGGAGACCGACGTGCAGGCCACCTCGGACGGGGTGGTCGTGGTGCAGCACGACGAGGTGCTGGACCGGACCACCGACCGCACCGGGCGGATCCCCGACCTGCCCTGGACGCAGGTGGGAGCGGCGAAGGTGGGGGGCAGGGAGGAGATCCCCCGGCTGGAGGCGGCGCTGGAGGAGCTGCCCGGGCTGATGTTCAACATCGATGTCAAGGCGGACAACGCCGTGTGGCCGGTGCTGGAGGTGCTCCAGCGGACCAACGCCTGGGACCGCGTGTGCCTGGCCTCGTTCTCCGACAAGAGGCTGGCGACCCTGCGCAGGCACGCCGGGGAGAAGTTGATCACATCCATGGGGCCGCTGACGGTGGCCGCGCTGTGGTCCAGCGGCTGGGCGTCGTGGCTGGGCACCGGCCGGTTCGTGCAGGGCGCGATGGCCCAGGTGCCGGTGCGGCAGGGGCCGCTGCGCGTAGTGGACGAGCGGTTCGTGCGCACGGCCGTGGCGCGCGGGCTGGAGGTGCACGTGTGGACCGTGGACGAGCAGGCGCAGATGCGTGAGCTGCTCGACCTGGGTGTGCACGGCTTGGTCACCGACCGGCCCGACCTGTTGCGCGAGGTGCTGCGCTCGCGGGGGCAGTGGCCCGAGTAGTTCACTCGACCCGATGTATCGCGGCGCGATATATACTCGGGTCATGAGTGTGCGGGGCATGTCGGAGCAGACCTTGCTGGTGCTGACCGCGCTGGCCGAACAGCCGCTGCACGGCTACGCCATCGTCAAGGCCGTGCATGAGCTGTCCGGGGGACGGCTGGAGCTGCGGGTCGGCACGCTCTACGGGGTGCTGGACCGGCTGGTCGCCGACGGCTGGGCCGAGCGTGACCGGGAAGAGGTGCACCAGGGCCGTCTGCGGCGCTACTACCGGCTCACCGGGGACGGCCTGCGGGCACTGGCCGCCGAGGTGACTCGGCTGGAGGCCACCGTGCGGGCGGCCAGCACCGTGCTGCGAGCTGTCGGGGGGTTGGCATGACCAGCAGGCTGGAGAACCGCTACCGGGTGCTGCTGCGGGCGCTGCCCGAGTGGTACCGCGCCGAACGCGAGCAGGAGATGCTCGCGGTCTGGCTGGCCGAGCGCACCGACGAGCTGGACCTGGAGTACGGCTGGCCGGGCTGGGCGGAGACCCGGTCGCTGCTCGGGCTCGCGCTGCGCACCCGCCTGTCGGGCCCGCCCCGCTCGGCGGCGCTGGGCGACGCGGTGCGGCTGGTGGCGTTGATCGGCCTGCTGGTCCAGGTGGGGCTGGGCACGGCCTACGCGGTGAACATCGTCCTGTCCCCCGTCGCCGACCTCCTGGCGCTGGTGCTCGACCTGCTCCTGGCGGTCGGCTCGGTCGGGGCCTTGGCCTCGCTGGCCACCGGCAGGCGCGTGCAGGGGCTCGTGCTCGGCCTGGTCGCGCTGGTGCCCTCACTGCTGGGCCTGGCCTCGCACCCGGCGCTGTGGGCGATCGCCAACGCCTTGCCCGAGTGGGCGACTGCGCTGTGCCTGGTGCTGGGCTACCACCGCGAGGCGCCCCTGCCGAAGGCCCGGCCCTGGTTGACGGCCACGGCGCTGGCCAGCGGGCTCGGCGCCGCGTGGTGGGGTGCCCTGTCGCTGCTGCCCAGGGACGGCTCGGCGCTGTGGGTGCAGGTCGACCTGGGTGTGGCGCCCGGCTGGGCGTTGTCGCTTGCCGGGCTCGTGCTGCTGGTGCGCCCGCGTCCGGCCGCGCGCCTGGCGGTGGCGGCGAGCCTGCTCCTGCTGTTGCCGGAACGACTCGTGCTGCTGTCCCAGTTCTCGGTGGTGCTGCCCCAGGCCGTCACGATGGCGGTGCTGGCCATGGCCCTGGGCGTGGCGGGCCTGCGCGACCTGCGTCGGCTGCCCGGCACGCCACCGGCCCTGGCCTGATCAGTCCTTGCGGGCGGCGTACACCGTGCGGGCCGCCAGCAGGAACACGTCGGGGCGCCGCATCAGCCCGGCCGGGTCCTCGGGGTCGAGCAGCCGCGCGATGACTGCCTGGTCCTCCTCGTCGAGCAGGCCGTCGGCGATCTTGTGGTGCACCCGGTCCAGCCAGTCGCGCAGGTGCTCACGGACCTTGGTGTCGACCGGGGCGGGCAGGTCCACCAGGAAGCTGCGGGTGGCGCCGGAGCCCAGTCCGGCGGCGGCCAGCATGCCCGGCCAGTCCTCCACCTCGGCGCTGTGGCTCGGCAACTCCACCCGCATCCGCGTGAACCACAGGTCGGTGGCCGCGGCGATGCGGGTCAGCAGCCCGGGACGGCCGATGCCGATGTCGCGCGGCAGGTAGCGCGCGGGCAGCCCGCCCTCGGCCACCGCCAGCACCCCGCCGGGCCGCAGCAGCTTGGCCAGCGCCGTGAGTGCGCCCTGCTGGTCGCCGAGGTGGTGCATGGCCTGGCTGGTCCAGATCAGGTCCGCCTCGCCCAGTTCCGTGAAGCCCTCGGGCAGCTCGGCGTGGAGCGTGCCGATCGTGACGCCGAGCCGGTCGGCCCGGGTCCGGGCGCGCTCCAGCAGCGCGGCGGAGCCGTCCACGGCGACCACCTCCGCCTCGGGGAAGACCTCGGCCCACACGCAGGTCGCCACGCCCGGGCCGCTGCCCACGTCCAGCACCCGGCGCACCGGCACCTCGCGTTCGGCCAGCCACTGCGCGGCCTGCCGCACCGCGCTCTCGTACACCTCGCCCTCGCGCTCGATCATGACGGCCATCTGATCCCAGTTGAACTTGGTGTCGGTCATGCGGCGAGCGTGCACCCCACAGGCCGTCACTGACAAACTTCGTTGCCGAAACCGCAAAAAACTGGCGGTAACGAGTTGGTTCCAGCCGAGGGCGGTCCGGTTGGCACACTGGCATGGTGCACTGGTCGTCACACAGAGCTGGAGAACTGATGACTTACCCCGGTGGGCAGTACGGCGAGCAGCCGCTGTTCGGCAACGAGCAGACCCAGTACCTGCCGGTGGAGCCGCCGCAGCCCAAGCGCACCGGCATGATCGTGATGGTGATCGTCGTGGCCCTGGTGCTGGTCGGCGGGGTGGGCGTCGGACTGCTCTACGTCAACGAGACCCAGCGCACCGCCCAGCTCACCGCCCAGCTGGCCGAGAAGGACCGCTCCACCGCGGACAAGGACAAGGCCATCGCCACGGCGAACAAGGCCGCCGAGGACGCCAAGACCCAGGCGCAGTCCGCCCTCACCCAGATCCAGGAGGCCAAGGCCCAGGCCCAGGACGCGCAGTCGAAGTTGCAGGCCGCCCTGGACGCCAAGACCGCCGCCGAGGCCAAGGTCAGCGCGCTGACCGGCTGCGCCCAGGCGGGCAAGGACCTGGTCGCGGCCACCGACAGCCACGACGACTCCCGGCTCGGCGACCTCGGCAACGCCCTGCTCGCCGCCTGCCGCTGACCGGCGCCCCGCCTCAGTCCGCCGGCGGTGCCAGGTACCGGGTGAGCATGGCCACCAGCTCCTCCTCGAACTGCCCCAGGTCCACCGGCTCGTGTCCGGCGATCACCTTGTGCACGACCAGTTCCACCGTGTTCACCACGATCCGCGCCGCGACCTGCGGGTTGCCAACGCGGACCTCGGGGTACCGCTCGAACAGGGCGCTCACGTAGGCCACGCGTTCCCGCTCGTACTCCCCGATCTTCCTGACCAGCTCGGGCGAGTTCGGCGTCTCCTCGATCATCACCCGCAACAGCTGGGGCGCGTCCAGGTGGTTCTGGACGGCCACGTGCACGAACACGCGCAGCACGCCCTCGATGGTGTCCGGCAGCTCGCCGGCCTGGTGGCGGCGCAGCTCGGCCTCGCCCGTGTCGAGGTGGCGCGAGACCAGCTCGACGAGGATGGCGTCCTTGTTCGGGTAGTACTGGTACAGCGATCCGATCGACACCCGGGCCCGCTCGGCGATGCGGTTGGTGGTGCCCGCGGCGTAGCCGTGCTCGGCGAAAACCTGAGCAGCCGCGGCGAGGATGCGCTGCCGGGTCAGCTCGCCCCGGACCTGCTTGGGCTGTTTGCGCGGGTCCAGCGCCCGTCGTCCGGTCATCGTGGACCTCCCTGTCCCGGCCGTGAAAAGCGAGTAGCCCACGAAGCGAGCTATTGCTCATAATAACCCTGTGACCAGCACCAATACTCTCACCCGTCGGCCGAGAAGGCTGTCGGCCGCCCAGGTCCGGCAGCGGCTGGGCGAGCCCGAGCCGATGGTCGCGAACAAGATCATCGACCACGTGGACGAGTACGTCCGCCTCTTCATCGCGCACGCGCCGTTCCTGGCCATGGCCACCGCCGACGCCCACGGCCGCGCCGACTGCTCCCCGCGCGGTGACTACCCCGGGTTCGTGAAGGTCCTCGACGAGTACACCCTCGCGATCCCGGACCGGCCCGGCAACAAGATCGCCGACTCCTTCCGCAACCTCGCCGAGAACGACGGCGTCGGCCTGCTGTTCCTCATCCCCGGCCTGCGCGAGACCCTGCGGGTCAACGGCCGCGGCTACGCCACCGACGAGCCCGAGGTGCTCGCGCGGATGCAGACCGAGGCGAGCGAACCCGAGCTGGCGATCGTGGTGGAGGTGGCGGAGGCCTACTTCCACTGCGGGCGGGCACTGGTCCGCTCCCGGCTGTGGGACCCGGCCAGCCAGGCACTGGCCCAGGAGCTGCCGCCCGCCGGGGAGATCGCCGCCGCGCAGCTGAAGGTGGACATCAACCCGGAGTTGCTCGGACAGAGCCTCGAAGAGGCTTACCGCAAGCTGTACTGATCGGATCGCCATGACGCTGACCCAACGGATCGTCCTGGAACACCTCGACCGGGTCGCCGAGGACGTGCTCTCGCTGACCCTGCGCGGGGCGCACGGCCCACTGGCCCGCTGGAAGCCGGGCGCCCACATCGACCTGTCCTTGCCGAACTGGCTCACCCGCCAGTACTCGCTGTGCGGGGACCCGGCCGACCGCGAGCACTACCGCATCGCCGTGCGCCACGAGCGGCTCAGCCGTGGCGGCTCGGACTACATCCACCGCTATCTCAAGGCGGGGCGGGAACTGGACATCTCGTTGCCGCGCAACAACTTCCCCCTGGTTCCCGCCCGGGAGTACCTCTTCCTGGCCGGGGGCATCGGCATCACCGCCGTCGTGCCGATGCTGCGTGCCGCCCACGAGCGCGGCACGCCCGCGCGACTGGTCTACGTCGGGCGGTCCACCGCCACCATGCCCTTCGTCGAGCAACTGCGCTCCAGCTACGGGGATTCGGTGACCATCGTGGACACCGAGCGCGAGCAGCGCCCGGACCTGGGCCTGCTCAGCGCCGGTCTCGGGCCGTCGGCAGTGGTCTACTGCTGCGGTCCGGCGAGCATGATCGCCGCAGCCGAGTCCGTCTTCGACCCCGGTCAGCTGCACACCGAGCGGTTCCGGCCCGCGAGGAGGACCTTCGCGCCCAACACGGCCTTCACCGCCGTCTGCGCCCGCTCGGGGCGGGAGGTGCAGGTGCCCGCGGACGAGTCGCTGCTGGACGCGCTGAACCACGCCGGCCTCCCGGTGCCCTCCGGCTGCCGGGAAGGGGTGTGCGGCAGCTGCGTCCTCACCGTCCTGGAGGGCGAGCCCGAACACCGCGACGAGATCGGTGCCGACCGGAGCCAGGTGGCCGCCTGCGTGTCCCGCTCCCGGTCGCCCCGGCTCGTCCTCGATCTGTGAACGCGACGGTGGAACTGCTGCTCACAGCGTGACGGTCGGCTCCACCGTCGCCGTGGGCACGGTCAGCACGGCGTCGAAGGCCTCGCGCAGCGGGGTCCGCACGGTGCCGCGCTGCGCGCGGATCCGGTCCAGTACGAGGTCCTCGGGTTGGTGGCGCAGGTCGGACAGGCTCAGCCCCAGTCCAGCCGCCAGGGCAGCGGCCTCCACGCTGCCGGGTTCGGGCGCCGCGGCGGGCACGACCTCGACCCGGAAGCCGACCGGTGAGTCGGGGTCCAACTCCATGTCGGGCACCTGCTCGGCGGTGCTGGTGACCGCGATGGCCCGGTAGTCGGACCCGTACCGGCGGGCCAGGTGCTGGCCCAGTGGCAGGGTCGCCAGCGCCCCGCCGTAGTGCACGGGGGTTTTCTGGATGTGCACGTTGTGCGCGAACAGCACGACCCGGGCGCCGGGCTCGGCGTGCGCGAGGTGCCAGTCCAGCGAGTCGGCCAGGTAGACCTCGCGGGCGGAGGTGTCGGCTGTCAACCCGGCGCCACCACGCACCTCGGAGATGGCGCGGAACATGTAGTCGGTCTGCCGTGCGCCGAGCACGTGGTGCACGGCCTGGTCGAACCGGTACTGGCCGCCGCGCTCCACGAGCAGCGGCTCCACGGCGAGCAGGCGCTGGTGCAGCCGACCCAGCCTGGCTGACAGGTCGTCCCGCACCGCCTTGTCCAGCTTGAGCCACGCGGGACCGGCCGCCGCCGCGGAGCCGCTGGCGAACTCGCGGGCGGTCCGCAATGCGCCCTCGACCATCGGCACGGCCTGCGGATCGACCTCGCGCAGGTAGTCGGCGACCGGTTCGAGCGCGGGCAGCAGGGTGCCACCGGCCGCGGGCAGATCCAGTCCGGCGAACCGCACACCCAGGTCGCGATCGCGCAGCCAGTGCATCAGCTCGCCCGCGCCCCACTTCACGGCCGTCTCGTCCAGTTCCGGTTCCTCGCCGCGCAGCCAGCGGTCCACGGCGAAGCCTTCGCTGAAGCCGTACTCGTAGGCCAGCACGGAAAACCCGCAGCGCTGTACGAGGAAGCGCAGCAGGCGCTGCCTGGCGTGGTTGAACTCCCGCACGAAGTGGGCGCTCTCACCGACGGCCACGACGCGGGCGGTGTCGATCAGCTCACGCAGCGGTTCCAGGTCGTCCAGCGGGGCGTCGGGGTCCATGGTGGTCAGGCGGGTCGCGTTCAGCTGGGGTGCCACCCGACCGACCGTAACAGGGTCCAGGACCGGAACTGTCCTGAATTACTGACACACTGGCGCCCGTGTTGGAGACCTCCGCGAGGCTGCTGCGACTGCTGTCGCTGTTGCAGGCACGCCTGGACTGGACCGGCCCGGAACTGGCCGAGCGGCTGGAGGTGGACGTGCGCACGATCCGCCGCGACGTGGACCGGCTGCGCTCCCTGGGCTACCCGGTGCACGCCGAGCCGGGGGTCGCGGGCGGCTACCGGCTCGGCGCGGGCGCGGCGCTGCCCCCGCTGCTGCTGGACGACGAGGAGGCCGTGGCGGTCGCGGTGGGGCTGCGCACGGCGGCGGTGGGCGGGGTCTCGGGCATCGAGGAGACCTCGATCCGGGCCCTGGCCAAGCTGGAGCACGTGCTGCCCTCGCGGCTGCGGCACCGGGTCGCGGCCCTGCAGTCCGCGGTGGTGCCGGTGACCGGTTACGGGCCGAAGGTGGACGCCGCCGCGCTGGCGCTGGTGGCCGGGGCCTGCCGGGACCACCAGCGCCTGCGCTTCGACTACCGCTCACACGAGGGGCAGGCCAGCCGTCGGCTGGTGGAGCCGCACAGCCTGGTGCACACCGGCCGCCGCTGGTACCTGCTCGCCTGGGACACCGAGCGCGCCGACTGGCGCACCTTCCGCATGGACCGGGTCGAGCCGCGCACGCCCACCGGCCCGCGGTTCAGCCCGCGCACCCCGCCCGAGGACGTGGCCACGCACGTCTCGCGCGGGGTCAGCCAGGGCGTCTACCGGTACCAGGGCCGGTTCCTGGTGCACGCCCCGCTGGAGCGGGTGGCGGAGAAGGTCACGCCCACCTCGGGCATGCTGGAGCCGGTGGACGAGAACACCTGCCTGCTGCACGCGGGCGGCAACTCGCTGGACGGGCTGACCGTCTACATCGGACTGCTCGGCTTCGGCTTCGAGGTGCTCGACCCGCCGGAGCTGGTGGCGCACATGCGCGCCTTCGCCGAGCGGATCACCAGGGCCAGCGGCACACCACCGGTCGCGTGAAGGTGGCTTTCACTGCGCCCAGCGCAGTGAAAGCCACCTTCACGCGACGTCAGTTGAAGTCCACGTGGCTCAGCCACAGGTCCAGCAGGGGTGGGAACCGAATACGCCAGAAAGGGGCTGTGGCGAAAGACAACATCCTTATCCTTGGTGGACCTTCGGTGTTGGCATCAGACGCGAAGGCTTCGCGTCTGATGCCAACACGATCCGGCTGTCGAGGCGACTGGACAGCCGGCATGTCCGGTCCCGCGTGCCAGGCCGCGGGCGTCAGGGCCAGGCCCCGGCCCTCGCTCGTGATCCGCACCTCGTCCTCGACGGACATCCGGTAGTACGCCCTACCTCGGTGCCTGGAAGCCGCCGATCTTCTGCTCGAGCAGTTCGGCCAGCCGCAGCGGGGTGCGGTCCTCGAACATCGGGCCGATGAGCTGCACCCCCACCGGCAGGCCCTCAGGGGACCGGCCCGCTGGTATGGCGGTGGCGGGCAGGCCGGGCATGGTGGCCAGACCGGCCCAGACGAGCTGGTCGAAGTACGGGTACTCGACGCCGTCGATGTCGATCCGGCGTTCCAGCGGATTGGGGTTGTGGTCGTGCGGGAACGCGGGAGTCGGCGTGATCGGACACACCACGGCATCGAACTCGGCGAACAGCTGCCGCCAGCCGTGGCGGTGGAGTTCGCGGCGGTTGTTCGCCTCGATCCAGTCGCGGTGGCTGAACACCATGGCGCGCAGCCGCGCCGCGTCGAGACTCTGGTCGTCCGCGCTCAGTCCGGCGGCGCGGGTCACCAGCTGCTCGTAGGAGTCGACGGGAAAACGTGCGACGGAGCCCGAAAACTGCAACTGCGTGTAAAGCATGGCGGCTTCGGTCAGGTCGGGCAGCAGCGGAGTGTGTCGTTCGACGCGGGCGCCGCCGTCGGCAAGCGCGTCGGCCACCCGGTTCACGCCCGCCCGCACAGCGGACCCGGTCGGAATGAGCGGATGCTCGTTGAGGACCAGGACCCGGAAGTCGCCGAGCCGCTCGTGGCGCGCGGGCGGCAGCGCCACGTTGTGCGCCTTGCCGAGCGTCAGTGGGTCCGGTCCGGCCATGACGTCGAGCAGGAGCGTGAGGTCGCGGGCGGTGCGCGCCATCGGACCGACGACGGCGAGGTCGAGGTCGACCGGCAATGCCGGCGCGGGAGGCGCGACCATGCCGCGGGTTGCCGCCAGTCCGAGTGTCGGCTTGTGCGCATAGATGCCGCAGAAATGCGCGGGGGTGCGCAGCGAACCGGCGAGGTCGGAGCCGATGGACAGCGCGCCGAATCCGGACGCCAGGGCCGCCGCTGATCCACCGGAGGATCCACCCGGCGTGCGATCGTGCTCCCACGGATTGTTGGTGGTGCCGTAGATCTCGTTGAAGCTCTGGATATCTTGCAGCCCCAAGGGCACATTGGTCTTGCCCAGCACCACCGCGCCCGCGGCCTTGAGCCGCGACACCTGTACCGCGTCCTCGGCCGGCACATAGTCCCGGTGTTGCGGCATGCCCCAGGTCGTGGGCAGCCCAGCCATGTTGTAGGACTCTTTGACCGTCACCGGAATACCGAGCAGCGGCCGGACCTCGCCACGGGCGCGCGCCTGGTCGGCACCGCGCGCGGCGGCCCGCGCACGGTCGAAGTCCGGCACACAGATCGCGTTGATCACCTTGTCGTCGCGCTCGATACGGGCAATCGCCTCATCGGTCAGTTCCGCCGAGGTCACGTCACCGGCACGCAACGCGGCCGCCAACTCTTCGGCCGTCTGAAAACTCCACTCCATGAATCCGACCCTAGAGGCCTCTGAAGCAGGTCATAAAATGCCGCTTCGCGCAACGGGATAGACGTCTCAACTCATCATGTTGCTCTCCGGCCACAGACAATTCGCCCGACCGCTGGCCATGGCGACGCGCGGCGGCATGGCACACCTACGGAGATGGTCACGACGGAGGCGCCCCAGCGCCCCGATCGATGGCGATATGACACGGGCACCCACCCCAACCAACGATTGCCGCGCACCGTGATTCTCATAAATGACCAGTTGTGACAGTTCTGCGAACCGCTTGATCCGGGCCGAGGATCCCCAGGTCGCGATTCGCACAACACCTCTCACTACTTCCCCTGGTTTTGACAGGGTTCTGAGAGACTGGAGGTATGCGACTCGGACCCAAGGATGCCGCGGCCGCGGTCGAACGCCACCCCTGCCCGCAATGCGACGTCCCTGTCGGCAGCGCTTGCCGCACCCGCGCCGGGAAAACCGCCGCGAAGTACCACACCGCCCGCTTCATCCTCGTACCCGCGCTACGCGACGAGCTCACCGTGCCCGTCCCGGCCGATCGCGCGCCGGGCAAGAAGGGGGTGCAGGGAGCGGAGGTCGCCGCAGCAGCACCGGAGACGACCGGGGCGCCGATCCGGATCGGCTACGCCCGCTGCTCGACGGCCACCCAGGAGTTGCAGAGCCAGCTCGACGCGTTGGCGGCGGCGAAGCGCACGCGGGTGTTCTCCGAGAAGATCAGCACCCGCATCAAGTTCCGCCCTGAGCTGGAGAAGGCGCTCACGCTCGCCCACGAGATCAAGACCGCCGCACCGGACCAGCCGGTCATCCTCACCGTGCACGAGATGACCGGAGTTGACCTCCGTGCGGATCGCCGACTCGGCGACCGCCCGCACCTTCGCCGCCTCGTACTTCACGCCCAGGTGCTCACGCACGAACTGCCGATGCCGTTTCGCGGTCCGATCCGCGTCAGTCTCCGCCGCCACCTCGTCCGGCAGCCCCAACACGCTGCGGACCTGGTCGACCACCACAGCGGGCACGTCCGTCAGCTTCGGGAAGTAGCCGAGCCGCTGATACGACTTCAGCCGCACCACCAGACTGATCGTTCTGAGTCTTGCCGCGTGCCCCCGCCGTCAGGCTGAACGCCTCGACCAGCTCCCGCCCGGACACCATCCGCTTGAACCGCGGGTAGGCAGTCCGATCGATCGACGCCACACCCGCTACCCCAGCAAGATCACAACCCGGACAGCAAGACCTTAGCCACCCCCGCCGCCCTCACCACAGACCGGCCCTGACCAGCACCGGAACCTCACCGCGGCCCCTTTCTGGCGTAGTCGGTTCCCACCCCCAGCAGGGCCTGGTCCCCGTCGACCTCCAGGCTGCGCGCGTCCCTGACGTCCGCGAGGAGCAGCTCGGTCTGGGTGAGGATCTCGGTGCAGCGCCGGGCGAGTCCATGCCGCCTAACCTGTCACGGCGTGGCAGGCCACCGCAGGCGTTCGGCCGCCACCGAGCACCGCGAGGTCCACCGAGGAACAGCGGTGGCCGATCTGCTCGTCCAGGCCGGCGGCCAGCAGCGGGCAGCGCGGATGGAAGCGGCAGCCCGAGGGCACCCGCGAGGGGTCGGGCGTCTCCCCCGCCAGCACCATGGGCTCGCGCTCGGACTCGGGCAGCACCGACAGCAGGGCCTGGGTGTACGGGTGGCGCGGCGCGGTGAGCACCTGCTCCACCGGCCCGGTCTCCACGATCCGCCCCAGGTACATCACCGCGACCCGGTCGGCGATGTTCCACGCCAGCCCCAGGTCGTGCGTGACGACCAGCGCCGCCAGGCCCAGTTCCTCGCGCAGGCGCAACAACAGGGCCAGGATCTCCCCGCGCACCGAGGCGTCCAGCGAGGCCACCGGCTCGTCGGCGATCAGCACGCCGGGGTCCAGCGCGAGCGCGCCCGCGATCACCACGCGCTGGCGCTGCCCGCCGGACAGCTCGTGCGGCACCTTGTCGAAGAACCGCTCCGGCGGGCGCATCCCGGCCTGGGACAGCGCGCGGGCCACCAGCTCCCGCTCGTCCCCGGGCACCTTGTGGATGCGCAGGCCCTCGGCCACCGACTCGTACACGCTGTGCCGGGGGTTGAGCGCCCCGGTCGGGTCCTGCAGCACCAGCTGCGCGCGACGGCGGTAGGCGCGCAGCCCACGGGTGCCCGACGGCAGCGGCTCGCCCTCGAACAGCACCCGGCCCGCGGTGGGCCGTTGCAGGCCGAGCAGGGTCCTGGCCAGGGTGGTCTTGCCGCAGCCGGACTCGCCGACCAGCGCGATGATCTCGCCAGCGGCGATGTCCAGGTCCACCCCGTCCACCGCGCGCGCCGAGCCGTAGCTCACCGACACGCCCTCGGCCCGCAGCAACGCCGTCACGCCTCCACCTCCAGCACACAGGCCACCGACCGGTCGCCGACCGCCCGCAGCCGCACGTCGGTGTCCGAACAGGTCTCCAGCGCGGACGGGCAGCGCGGGTGGAACGGGCAGCCGCCCGGCAGCTGCGCGGGGTCGGGCGGATCACCGGGCAGCCCGCGCGGGGCCAGCCGCGAGGCCGGGTCCCCGATCGTCGGGAACGCCGCGGCCAGCGCCTTGGTGTACGGGTGCGCGGGGTGGCGCAGCACCTGCTCGGACGGGCCCAGTTCCACGATGCGGCCCGCGTACATCACCGCCAGCCGGGCACAGGTGGAGCCGAGCACCGACAGGTCGTGGCTGATCATCAGCAGCCCGATGTCCAGCTCGTCCACCAGTCGCGACAGCAGGGTCAGCACCTGGGCCTGCACCATGACGTCCAGCGCGGTGGTCGGCTCGTCGGCGATCACCAGCCCCGGCTCGCAGGCCAGCGCCATCGCGATCATCACCCGCTGACGCTGCCCGCCGGACAGCTCGTGCGGGTAGGCCGAGGCCCGCCGCGCGGGCAGCCCGACCTGCTCCAGCAGTTCGCCCACCCGTGCGGAGACCTTGTTGTCGGGCCGGGAGGAGTGCAGGCGGATCGGTTCGGCGATCTGTTCGCCCACCCGCTGCACGGGGTTGAGCGCGTGCATGGCGCCCTGGAACACCACGGAGGCCTGCGCCCAGCGCACCGCCCGCAGCCCGCCCCAGCTCATCGCCCGCACGTCCTCGCCCGCGAGCAGCACCTGGCCGCCCAGTTCGGCGTTGCGCGGCAGCAGCCGCAGCACCGCCATCGCCAGCGTGGACTTGCCGCAGCCCGACTCCCCGGCAAGGCCCAGGGTCTGCCCGGCCTCCAGCCGCAGGTCCACCCCGCGCACCGCGGGCACCAGGCCCTGCGCGGTCCGGTAGGAGACCGTGGCCTCGCGCAGTTCCAGCAAGGGGTCGTTCAACGCCACACCTCGCTAGCGCTCGGCGCAGCGCTGCGCGCCGGCCCTGTGTTGAATGGTTCGCTCGCAAGCTCGCTCACTAGCGCTCCCTGAGCCTCGGGTTGAGCACGCTCTCCAGGGCACGCCCGCACACCATGAACGCCAGCACGATCACCGCGATGGCCAGGCCCGGCGGCAGCAGGTACCACCAGGCCCCGAAGGTCACCGCCCCGCTGAGCATCGCGCTGTTGAGCATCGTTCCCCAGGAGGCGGCGCTCGGGTCGCCAAGGCCGAGGAAGGACAGGGTGGACTCGGCGATGATCGAGCTGGCCACGGTCAGCGTGGTGTTGGCGAACACCAGCGGCAGCACCGCGGGCAGCACGTGCCGCCCGATCACGTGCAGGTGCCCGGCGCCCAGTGCCCAGGCCCGCTCGATGTAGGGCCGCGACTCCACGCTCAGCGTCTGCGCGCGGACCAGCCGGGCCGTGGTGGGCCAGGAGGTCACGCCGATGGCCAGCACGATGGCGAAGATCCCGCGATCGAGCACTGTGGACAGTGCGATGGCCAGCACCAGTGAGGGCAGCACCAGGAAGAAGTCGGTGGCCCGGGTCAACACGGCGGCCACCCAGCCGCCGAAGTGGGCGGTGGCCACGCCGAACAGGGTGCCGATGCCCACCGACACCAGGGTGGCCAGCACGCCCACGAGCAGGGAGATCCGCGCGCCCCACCACAGCTGTAGTAGTACCGACCGGCCGAGTTCGTCGGTGCCCAGCAGGTAGGTGCCGCTGGGTGGCTGCAACCGGCCGCCGGTGGCCTGGGTCGGGTCCAGGCCCGCGGCGTCGGTCAGCACCGGGGCCAGCAGGGCCAGCCCGATGATCAGCACCAGCACCGCGAGGCCGATGACCCCGCCGCGGTCACGCAGGAACTGCCGCCACACCGTGGCGGCGGCCGCACGGCGCCGCCGCCAGGTGATCGCGGCCGGAGTAGTACTCGTCATGCGGCACGCACCCTCGGATCGATCACCCGGTACAGCAGGTCGGCGACCAGGTTCATCACCAGCACCGCACCGGCCAGCACGATGAACGTGCCCTGCAACAGCGGCAGGTCACGGGAGTTGATCGCCTTGAAGGTCAGCTGGCCCAGACCGGGCCAGGAGAACACCGTCTCCACGGTGACCGCCCCGGAGACCACCATGCCCAGGTTGAGGAAGATCAGCGTGACGGTGGGCAGCAGCGCGTTGGGCACGGCGTGGCGGCGGCGCACCAGGTCGTCGCGCAGGCCCTTGGCGCGGGCGGTGGTCAGGTAGTCGGCGTTCATCTCCTCCAGCAGGGAGGAGCGCATCACCAGCAGGTACTGCGCGTAGATGACGGCGACCAGGGTCAGGCAGGGCAGGGCCAGGTGGTGCAGCAGGTCCAGCGCCTGCGGCAGCAGCCCCGGCGGGGTGGCCGGGTCGATGATGCCCTGGCTGGGGAACAGCGTGCCGGTGACGGTCAGCAGCACCATGCCCAGCCAGAACGTGGGCGCCGACCACAGCAGCAGGGCGATACCGGTGGAGGCGCGGTCGAACCGGCTGCCGCGCCGCCACCCGCCCCGCACGCCCAGCCACAGGCCGAGCGCCGCGGCGATCACCGTCGCGGTGCCGACCAGCAGCAGGGTGGGGCCGACCCGGTCCAGGATCAGGTCCAGCACCGGCTGGCGGTAGTTGTAGGACTGGCCGAGGTCCCCGCGCAGCAACCCGCCGAGGTAGCGCAGGAACTGCACCGGCAGCGGGTCGTCCAGGCCGAGCTGCGCGCGCAGCTCGGCCAGCCGGGCGGGGTCCACCGGGGCGTCCCTGGTGATGGTCTTGACCGGGTCGCCGGGCAGCACGCGGAACAGGAAGAAGCCCAGCACCACGACCAGCACCAGGCTGACCAGCGCGCCACCGACCTTGGTGGCCACGTAGCGCAGCGTGCCGCGACCGGCGCCCCGGGTCGGTTCCACGACCTCGGGGCTGAGCGCGTTGGTCATCGCCGGATCATTCCCTCTCGTCGGCGGTGCTCTTGCGGCGGCGGCTGACCACCAGCAGCACCACGCCCGCCACGACCACGACGGCCACCACGATGCCGATCACCAGCCCGGTCGGGGTGACGCCGGAGCTGGTGCCGGCCGCCGCGGGCACGGCCTTGTAGTAGCCCCAGTAGCCGTTCTGGCCGGTGATCACGCCACCGGGGTTGGGCTGCACGGCGAAGGAGCTGAACCGGTCGGAGCGGTAGGCCTCCAGCTGGTCGGGGTAGGCGAAGGTCACCGAGGTGGCCAGCTCGGCGAGCCGCTGCTGGGCCTGCTTGACCTCCTGCACCCGCTTGCCCTCGTCCAGTTCGGACAGCTGGGCCTTGTAGAGCTGGTCGTACTGCTCGTCGCAGGTGAAGGTCTCGGTGGTGCCGCTCTTGCCCTCGGCGTCGGGCAGGGCCGCGCAGGTCTGCAGGGTCAGCACCGCGTCCGGATCGGGGTTGACCCCCCAGGTGCTGAAGGACAGGTCGTAGTTGCCCGCGGTGGTGACGTCACCGAGCTTGTCCCCGGACACCAGCTGCACGTCCACCGGGATGCCCAGCTGACCCAGCCAGCTCTTGAGGTACTGGCCGTTGGGGTTGTCGGTGGGCTGGCCGCTGTCGCCGATCAGGCGCAGGGTCAGCGGCTTGCCCTCCTTGTCCAGCCGCTTGCCGTCCGGGCCCTTGCGGTACCCGGCCTCGTCCAGGGTGCGGTTGGCCGCGGCCAGGTCGAAGGTGCGCTGCTGGTTGGTGGACCACTTGCTGAACACCGGCGGGATGTAGCTGGACCCGGGCTCGGCGTAGCCCCCGTAGGACTTGTCCACCAGGGTCTTGGCGTCGATGGCCTGCGCGATGGCCTGGCGCAGTTTGACGTCACGCAGCGCCGGGTTGCCGTCCCCGATGGGCTGGCGGGTGTTGGTCTGCGCGCCCGGGTTGATGATCAGGTCGTTGAAGCGGCGGCCCACCGCCTTGTTGGTGGTGATGCCGTCCTTGCCCTTGAGCGTGTCGAACTGGGCGGCGGTGAGCTTGCTGACCAGGTCCACGTCGCCCTTGATCAGGGCCTGCGCGGCGGCGTCGGTGTTGTCGTAGTGGTAGAAGTCCACCTCGTCCACGGTGGCCTTGCCGCGCCAGAAGTTCGGGTTGGCCTTCAGCTTGACGTACTGGTCCGGCTTGTAGTCGACCAGCGTGAACGGGCCGCTGCCCACCACCGGGAAGTCCAGGTTGGTGTAGTTGACGAGCTTGTCCACCTTGGATGCCCACACGTGCTCGGGCACGATCGGCACGTCCAGCGCCAGCATGGTGGCCTGGGGCTGCTTGGTCCTGACCACCAGCGTCGTGTCGTCTGGTGCGGTCACGGTGTCGAAGTTGCTGACGAAGTTGCCGTTGGCGGTGCGGGCCACGGCGTTGGTCAGCATCAGGTTGTAGGTGAAGGCGACGTCCTTGGCCGTGATCGGCTTGTCGTCGGACCACTTCATGCCCTGGCGGATCTTGAACGTCCAGGTGAGCTTGTCCGTGCCGACCTGCCAGCTCTCCGCCAGGCCCGGGACGGGGTGCTGGTCGGTCTGGTCGTAGGCGGTGAGGAACTCGTACATCATGCGGCCGATCTCGGTGTCGGCCTGGTGGTAGGCGAGGAACGGGTTGAGCGAGGCGACGGCGGTGGTCACCGCCACCCGGAGCACCTTGCTGTCCGCCGCGTGCGCCTGAGGCGCACCCACCCCCGTGACCGCCGGCGTGCCGAGTGCCGCGCAGGCGGCCACGGCAAGGCATACTCCGATTCTCCTCATGCGCATCGCGCACTCCCCTTCCCCATGGTTGGCAAGAAGTAACCACCAGTCACGGCAGTGTGTCAACAATTGTCGACAACTCGTACCAACCCGTAACGTACCGAGGGTGCGAATCCTGATCTCAGCGGACATGGAAGGTGCCACCGGAGTCACGTGGCCCGCCGACGTGGAACCGGGAACCGAGCAGTGGCAGCGGTTCCGCCGGATGTTCACCGGGGACGTCAACGCCTGCGTGCGGGGCCTGTGCCAGGGCGGCGCCACCGAGGTGCTGGTCAACGAGGCCCATGACACCCAGCGCAACCTGCTGCTGGAGGACCTGGACGGCCGGGCCGCCATGCTCACCGGCAAGCACAAGCCGCTGTCGATGATGCAGGGCGTGAACTCCGGTGTGGACGGTGTGGTGTTCCTCGGCTACCACACCGCGGCGGGCACGCAGGGCGTGCTGTCGCACACCTATCTGGGCAACTCCATCACCGGGGTCTGGCTGGACGGGGTGCTGGCCAGCGAGGGCAGGCTCAACGCCGCCATGGCCGCCGAGCACGGCGTACCGGTGCTCCTGGTGACCGGGGACGACCTGACCTGCGCCGACGCCGCCGACTACGCGCCGGGAGCCCGGCAGGCCGCGGTCAAGGAGTGCGTCAGCCGGTACTCGGCGATCTGCCTGCCGCCCCAGCGCACCGCCGAACTGATCGAGCGGGAGGCCGCCGCCGCCATGGCAGGGGCCGGGCGGGTGCCCGGTACGCCGGGGCCGCACCGCATCGAGGTGGAGTTCGACGCCGCGCACCTGGCCTCCGCCGCGGCGATCGTGCCCACCGTGGAGCAGGTCTGTCTGCTGCGCGTGGGATTCGACGCGGTGTCCATGACCGAGGCGATGAAGGCGTTCAAGGTGGTCACGGCAATCGCCGCCGGCGCGGTGGAAAAGGTGTACGGATGATCCCGGTCGAACAGCTCTGCTCGGAACTGATCCGCTTCGACACGACCAACCGGGGCCGTGGCGACAGCGAGGGTGAGCGCGAGGCCGCGGAGTACGTGGCCGCGCACCTGGCCGCGGCCGGGCTGGAGCCCACCCTGCTGGAGCTCAAGCCACGGCGCACCAACGTGATCGCCAGGGTCAGCGGGTCCGAGCCCGGCCTCGAGCCGCTGCTGGTGCACGCCCACCTGGACGTGGTGCCCGCCGAGCCCGCGGACTGGGCCGTGCACCCGTTCTCCGGGGAGATCCGGGACGGCTACGTCTGGGGCCGCGGCGCGGTGGACATGAAGGACATGGTCGCCATGCTGCTGCGCGTGCTGGCCGACTGGCACGCGCAGGGCCGGGGTCCGCGCCGGGACGTCGTGCTGGCCTTCGTCGCCGACGAGGAGGACAACGGGGACTACGGCGCGCACTGGCTGGTCGCCGAGCACCCCGAGCTGTTCGCGGACTGCGGGGCGGCGATCAGCGAGTCCGGGGGCTACACCTACCACGTCGGCGGCGTGCACCTGTACCCCGTGGGCACGGCCGAGCGGGGGACCTCGCACGTGCGGTTGACCGCGCGCGGGCGTGCCGGGCACGGCTCACGGCGCAACGAGGACAACGCCGTCACCAAACTCGTCGGGGCCGTGCAGCGCATCGCCGAGCACCGCTGGCCGATCCGGCTCACCCCGGCCGTGCAGGCCTTCCTGGAGCGCTCCGGTGCCGCGCTGGGCGTCGAGGTCGACCTGTCCGATGTGGACGGTACCGTGGCCAGGCTGGGCAAGGCGGGCCCGCTGGTGGAGTCCACTGTACGCAACAGCACCACGCCCACCGTGCTGCGCGCCGGGTACAAGACCAACGTCATCCCCAGCACCGCCGAGGCCGAGATCGACGTGCGGGTGCTGCCGGGCACCGAGGAGGAGCTGTTCGCCGAGCTGCGCAGGCTGGCCGGTCCCGGGGTCGAGGTGGCGGCGATCAGCCCGCAGGGCCCCGTGCAGGCGCCGATCGACTCGCCCTGGTTCGAGGCGATGGCCGCCGCGCTGCGCTCCCAGGACCCGCGGGCGGTGGTCGTGCCCTACTGCCTTGGCGGCGGCACCGACGCCAAGGCGTTCGACAAGCTCGGCATCCCCGGTTACGGCTTCGCCCCGCTGTGGCTGCCCGAGGGCTTCGACTACCGCGGCATGGCGCACGGGGTGGACGAGCGGGTTCCGGTGGAGGGCCTGCACTTCGGCGCGCGCGTGCTCGACCACCTGCTGTCGAACTGTTGAGCGGAGCTCGGGTACTGAGCAGCATGTCCACCTCTGGTCACTGACGATGTCCTGCCCGGTGGCGGGGAAAAGCGGCGTCTTCGGGGTTTTCCCTTGCCTGGGGCCAAGTTCGCTCGCGGGCTTGGGTGCCGCGTGCACTGAGGACCCAGTGGTAGCTTCCGGTTGCGGCGAGGAGCATGAGTCGGCAAACGGCTTGGTCACAAGCACACGCCGCGGTTCCCGGCGTGGTGAACCCGTCCGGCGATGTCCTCCTCGCTCACGACGGACCGTCCACAGAAGGGGTGACCCCATGCTTGCGCTACTCGCTGCCCGCAGCAGACTGCTCGCCGCCCTGCGCACCGCCGACGAGCACCGGGCGCTGTCGGAGGCCCGGCGGCTGATCGACGGGGGGATGAGCCTGTCCGCGCTGCTGCTCGACGTCATCGCACCGGTACAGGACGACATCGGCAAGCTGTGGCAGGAGGCCAGACTGACCATCGCCGAGGAGCACGTCGCCACGCTGATCAGCGAACGCATCATAGCCCTCGCCTCGATCCCGGACGACGCCACCACCACCAGTCCGAGCCGGGGCTACGTGGTGGTGGCGTGTGTGGAGGGTGAGTTCCACACCATGCCTGCCCGCATCCTCACCGAGGTCCTGCGGGTGCACGGCTGGCACACGACCTTCCTGGGCGCCAGCATGCCCACCGACTACCTCGTCTCCTACGTGGAGCAGAACCGCCCGTCCGCGGTCGGCCTGAGCTGCACCATGTCCAGCAACCTGCCGCGCGCCCACAAGGCGATCACCGCCTGCGGGGAGCTGGGCATGGCCGTGTTCGTGGGCGGTCGCGGTTTCGGCTCACACGGTCAGTGGGCCCGCTCGTTGGAAGTCACGACCTGGGCGACCGACGCGCTCAACGCGCTGGGCGTCATCGACCAGATCCACGCGGACTGGTCACCCTCCCCCAGCAGCGCCCGAGGCGCGGACACCGAGTACGCGAGCCTGCGCGCGATGCGCAGCGAACTGTTCTCCACCGCGCTCTCGGCGCTCGACTCCTACTTCCCGCTGACCAGCGACGACGACCCGCGCTACGACACGGCGGTCGACGACCTCAGCCACACCCTCGACTTCCTCATCGCGGCGGTCTACCTCGACGAACCCGGGCTGTTCACCGAGTTCCTGGCGTGGACCGCCGAGGTCCGCCTGAGCCGCCAGATCAGCCTGCGCACCATTCCCCGCGCCCTCGGCGCCCTGGAGCCCGCGCTCGGCAACTGCCCGCGGACCGCCGCCATCGTGGACGAGGGCCAGCGCCTCTACGCGCAACTGAACCACTAGCCTCGATCTTGCGCGAGGGTCCGGCAGCTTTGTCGGACCCTGTTGCGCAGCAGGTAGTGGGCCGCGCGGATCAGGTCCTCGTTCACGACGGTGGGGCGTCTGCCGTCCCTGCCGCGGACGCGGGCTCCAGGACGAAGACGGGGATCACACGGTCGGTCTTCTCCTGGTATTCGGCGTACGGCGGATACGCGGCGACCGCGCGCTCCCACCACTCGGCCCTCTCGTCTCCGGTGATCTCACGGGCCGTCATGTCCTGGCGTACGGGTCCGTCCTGGAGCTCCACTTGCGGGTCGGCCTTGACGTTGAAGTACCAGACCGGGTGACGCGGGAAGCCGGCCTTCGAGGCCACGGCCGCGTACCGCCCCTCGTGCTCCACGCGCATCAGCGGGATCTTGCGGATCTTGCCGCTCATCGCGCCCCGCGTCGTGAGAATGACGACGGGCAGGCCCGTGTCCCAGAGCGTCGTCCCCTGCCTGCCGCCCGAACTCTCATACAGCTCGACCTGGTCGCGCACCCACCGCGCTGGGCTCGGCTCGTACTCGCCCTCGAGAGGCATCGTGGTCACCCTGTCCTCGCGTACGGATCATGTTGCGCAGTTCGTCACAGGCGCCGCGCGGATTCATCCTGGTGATGATGTCGGTCCAGGGCCAGTGTCCCAGCTCAGGAGCACTTCTCGCATTCCTGATCAAGTGCTGGACGGCCCGCCTCAGGAAAGCCCGAGGCTAGTGCCTGCCGGTGACGATCCTGTCGATGGCCAGCCCGAGTCGGCCGTACTTCTCGGTGTAGAACACGGGGATGACGCCCGGCGGGTCGGCGGGCCGGTCGACGTCCACGTAGTCGGTGCCCAGGTTGCAGAACACGGCGACCACGTAGTGGCGTCCGGGCTTGCCGGGCAGGGAGTGCACGATGCCCGCATCGCTGCCGGTGGTGTCGGTCCAGCCCGTCTTGTGTGCGAAGCTCACTTCCGCGGCGGCATCGCAGGGCCGAGTGTCCTGGCCGTACACGGCGTCGCCCACGGTCATGGTGCCGTCGGCGGGGTTGACCCAGCGCTGCGGGGTCAGCTGCGGGATGCCCGGCGCGGGGTAGCCGCGGCCGCACCAGTTCGTGGTGGACAGCATCTCGTTGTGGCCCTGCTCGCCGAGGGTCTTCAGGAGGAACTTCCGTGAGCTCGCGCTGAGCACCTCACGGGTGACCGCCTTGCCCGCCGGGGTGGTCCACAGGGTGCCGGGCCCGCCGTTGACGGCCAGCAACAGCTTGGCGGTGTCGATGGCGCTCATGTTCGCGCCGATCCAGTGCGCCCCGGTGCCCGGGTCGGTGCCGGTGAGCATCAGCGTGGGCAGGCCCAGGTCCACGAAGCCCTTGTTCATGGCGTCCACGGCCTTGAGGTCGTGCAGCATCTTGATCAGAGCGCAGGAGGACTCGTTCTTCGACATGGTGATCATCTCGTCGAGGAACTGCCGTACCGGCTTGGTCTCCGGCCCGCCGCAGGTCTCGCTGACGGTGCTGGGCCGGTACGCGTAGTCGGCGTCCAGGTCGACCTTGCCCTGGTCCACCAGGCGCAGCACGCCGAAGCCGACCATCAGCTTGAGCACCGAGGCCGGGAACGGGGAGGAGAAGTCGATCGGGGCCCGCTCCCGGCCGGGCAGCACGTCGCGGGTGCCCTTGCCGCCGTTGGTGTCCCACTCGGTGTCGTCCCACCACCGGTACCGGACCTGGTCGGTGGACAGGCTCTTCGCGTTGAGCGGCACCACGACCCCGTGCGGGTACTGCGGGCTGAGCAGTACGTCGGCCATGGCCACCGGGCGTCCCGCCTGGTCCAGCTCGATCACCGCGGCGTCCATGTTCGGCGTCTGGTGCAGCGGCTTGGGCTCGGCGGCCAGGCCGCGCCGCCGAGCCAGCTCCGCGGGGGCCGGGTCGTACTTGTCCCGCGCACCGGATCGGGCCAGTGCCGAGGAGGACCCGGGCGGGGTGGTGTCCAGCACGTTCTTGAAGTCCTGGGCGTCGATCGCGGCACGCAGCGCCTCGGCCAGCCCCGCGCTCGGTACCGGCGCTCCTGCCTGCGCGGGGGCGGTGCTTCCGGTGACCGCCGCGGCGGTGAGCAGGGCGGTGCAGGTCAGCAGCCGGCGGTGGCTCATCCGGTGGAACCTCCCCAAGTGGTGGAAGGTTCATCTTCTCCGTTGGAGCCGAGCCCCGCTCACCCGGGGGTCAGCGCACCGCGCCGGTGACCAACCAGGTCGTGCCCCGCGCGCGCCACACCAGCGCCACCAGGCGGGCGAGCACCCACACACCGATGGCCAGCCACAGGGTGACCAGCCCGCCGCCCAGCAGGTACACCACCAGGGCCGCGGGCAGGAACACCACGGTGGTGACGACCCCGGCCAGGGCCAGGTAGCGCATGTCCCCCGCGCCGATCAGCACCCCGTCCAGCACGAACACCGGACCGGCCAGCGGTTGCAGCAGCGCCACGACGATCAGGGCGTCCAGCAGCAGCGACCGCACGGCCGGGTCGGTGGTGAACAGGGCGGGCAGCAGGCCGCGGGTGGCCAGCAGCAGCACCGCGAACAGCACACCGCAGGCCAGGCCCCACTGGGTCATCCGCCAGGTGGCCGACCGGGTGCCCACCACGTCGCCCGCGCCAAGGAACCGGCCGGTGATCGCCTGCCCGGCCACGGCGATGGCGTCCAGGGCCAGCGCCAGCAGCCACCACACCTGGAAGCTCACCTGGTACGCGGCGATGTCGGCGTCACCCATCCGCGTGGCCACGACGGTGCCCACGATCAGCACCACGCGCAGCGACAGTGTGCGGATCACCAGGTTGAAGCCCGCCTTCGCGCTGGCGCGCAGCCCGGCGGCGTCCGGCCACACCGGCACCCCGTGCCGTCGCGCCCCGCGCAGCACCGCGAGCACGTACACCAGCCCGCCCACGCTCTGCGCCAGCACCGTGCCCAGCGCTGACCCGGCGATGCCCCAGCCGAAGCCGAACACGAACGCGGCGTTGAGCGCGGCGTTGGCGGCGAACATGCCCACCGAGACCACCAGCGGGGTGCGGGTGTCCTGCAGGCCGCGCAGCACCCCGGTGCCCGCCAGCGTGACCAGCATGCCGGGCACGCCGAACAGGCTGATCCGCAGGTAGATCTCCGCCTGCGGGGCGACCGCCGCCGAGGCGCCGAACGCCTCCACGATCCACGGGGTCAGTGGCCAGCCCACCGCGATCACCGCCAGGCCGATGCCCACCGCCAGCCAGACCCCGTCCACGCCCTGGCGGATCGCCGCGGCCAGGTTGCCCGCACCGACCTGCCTGGCCACCGCCGCGGTCGTGCCGTAGGCGAGGAACACGCAGACGTTGATCAGCGTGCCCAGCGCCTGGCTGGCCACGCCCAGACCACCCAGTGGGGCGGTGCCCAGGTGGCCCACGATGGCCGAGTCGGTGAGCAGGAACAGCGGTTCGGCGACCAGCGCGCCGAACGCGGGCAGCGCCAGCCGCAGGATCTCCCTGTCGTGCGCCCTGTGCTGCTTTCCGGTGGCCGGTGGCCGGGTCATCGCTGCCCCTCAGGTGTGCGGTGCGCGCGCAGCGCGGTGCTGATCACGTCCAGGAACCGTGCCCGCGCGGTACGCGGGAAGAAGTGGTCGCCGGGCAGCTGGTGCGCGACGAACGGGCCGATCGTGCACTCCCGCCAGGCCAGCACCGAGGGCCAGGACACCGCCGTGTCCCCGCTGCCGCCGAACGCGGTGATCGGGCAGCGCAGCACTGGACCCGGCCGGTAGCTGTAGTGGTCGGACATGCCGAAGTCCGCGCGCAGCACCGGCAGTAGCAGCTCCATGAGTTCCTCGCTGGCCAGCACGGCCTGCGGTGTGCCGCCCATGCCGTACAGCCTGGCGCGGAACTGCGCCTCGTCCTGCTCCGAGCCGGGCGGCAGCTTGGGCGGGCGCATCGCCCCGCGCGCGGACACCGTGACCAGGTGCCGCACCGTGCGGCCGTGCCGCTGTTCCAGGCGCAGTGCCACCTCGAAGGCAAGGAACGCGCCGAAGCTGTAGCCCAGCAGGGCCACCGGCTCCTCGGCCTGAGCGAGCACGGTCTCGGTGAGCTCGTCGGCCAGCGCGGGCAGGTCGGTGGCGGGCGCCTCGCGGTAGCGCCCGCCCCGACCCGGCAGCTCCAGCGGGTGCACGCGGATCTGCTCCGGCAGGTCGGCCTGCCAGTCGTCGAAGATCCGCGCGGAACCGCCCGCGTAGGGCACGCAGAACAGCCTCATGTCGCGTACCTGGTGCGCAGGCGCTCGGTCAGGCCCGGCAACAGCGGCCCGGCCAGTACCGCGATGGCCCGCAGCCCGTGCCAGGCCAGGTCCGGGTCGGTGGACGCCCGGGCCGCCAGCAGGGCCAGCAGGTTCGCGGTGGACTGCGCGGCCTGGCGCAGGCTGAAGGTCTCCAGCGCGTAGGCACGTCGCATCCGATGACGATAGCGGCGCAGCAGGGCCGGTTCGGGTCCGTCGACCGGGTGGTGCCCGGCCAGCGCGGCCTCCACCCGCGCCAGCGGCTCGCGCAGTCCGGCGTCCACGGCCTTGACGAACTCCGCCTCGGTGAAGTTGGCGGTCTGCTGCTCGGGGTTGTGCAGCGCCAGGTAGAACCGGGCGCTGTCGGCCCCGTGCTTGACCAGCAGGTCCCGCGCCCAGATCAGGTGCCGCCTGCTCGTGGAGAACTTCGACCCGTCCAGGTGGTAGAACTCGTTGGTGATGATCGCGGTGGGCGTGAGCAGCCCGCCGTGCGCGAGCGCCAGCCCCAGGTGCGCCAGCGAGAAGTAGAACGTGTTGTCGTAGCCGAGGAACTGCACCAGCTCGTACCCGGAGCCGGCCTGCCAGTCGGCGCCCGCGATCCCGGCCATGTGGGTCAGGCCCGGCAGCATCTCCGCCCACACGTTGAACACCTGCCCGCCGAAGCCCGCCAACGGCACGGACACGCCCCAGTCGGCGGGGTAGGTCACCGGGAAGTCCGGCAGCGGACGGGACAGCATCTCCCGCACGAAACCCAGCACGCGCGGGCGCATCGTGTCCCGGTGCTCGGCGTAGAACCGCACGAACTGCTCGCGGTAGTCCTCCAGCGGCAGCACCAGGATCGGCACCTCGCGCTGCTCCACCTCGGCCGCGGCGCGCACCCCGGTGCTCTGCCCGTACAGCAGCGAGTCCACGTCGTTGGGGTGCCCGCAGGTCTCGCAGATCGCCCCGCAGGTGGCCGCGAAGCACTCCGGGCAGTACCCGGTTACGAACGCCTCCAGCAGGTACCGCCCGGTCCGCTGGCAGTAGGGGAAGCGCCAGGTGCGCCGCACGAGCTTGCCCCGCTGGTACAGCTCGGTGAAGAAGCCGCGCACATGCCGCAGGTAGGCCCGGTCGGGGCTGGTGAACGCGTCCAGCTCGATCTCCGCCAGGCGCAGCGTCTCGCGGATCTGCTCGGTGCAGCGCGCCGCCAGCACCTCCGGCGCCTGCTCCACGGCCTGCGCGGTGGTGACCACGTAGGTCTGGTGGTCGTCTCCGCCGCTGACGTAGCGCGCCTGGTTGCCCAACAGCCGCTGCGCCCGGCAGAACACGTCGGCGCCCAGGTAGGGCCCGGACAGGTGGCCGACGTGCAGGTCCCCGTTGGTGGTCGGCGGGGTCGCGGTCACCAGGAACCGCCTCACGAGGCCTCCCCGAGCGGGCCCATCGACCACACCGACACCAGCTCCCACTCCTCGGTGGGCGAGCCGTTCTCGAAGTAGTGCACCTGCCCGGACCCGACCACCAGCGCGTCCCCGGGCCCCAGGTCCACCACCTGCCCGTCCACGTGTGCCACCCCGCTGCCGCGCACCACGTAGAACTGCTCGTGGTCCACGTGCGAGTGCGGGGTGGACACCGAGCCGGGTGCCACGACGCACACACCCATGCCGGTGTCCGAGGGCTCGGAACTGCCCCAGGGCAGGATCCGGCGGAACGCGCAGCCGTACACGTCGTGGAACTGCGACTCGGCGCGGCGCTGGACCTTGAACTCACTCATGCGTCGGCTCCTTCCAGGGGTGCGGGAACGGGGGTGAGCGCCCCGGCGCCGAAGGTGGCGTCGAGGATGTCCACGGCGCGGTGCGCGAGCAGGGACAGCAGGGTGCTGGTCAGCCCGTGGCTGTGCTCGGCGGCGCCGTGCAGGAACACCTTGGGCCGGAACCCGTCCGTGGTCTGCACCGAGTAGTCCCGGCGCACCAGGGGCGTGCCGTCGGCCTCACGCACCAGGTGCGGATCCAGGTCGGTGAGCAGGTCCCGGGCCTCGCGGAAGTCGTAGCCGGTGGCCAGCACCACCCCGTCGTAGCGGTCGTGCGCGGTGTGGCCGGTGAGCAGGTCGCGCGCGGCCACACAGACCAGTGTGTCGTCCACGCTGGCGCCGAGCAGTTCGGTGAACCTGCTCAACCGCAGCCGCAGCCCGCCGTGCACCCGCTGGTCGTAGAGCAACCGGGCGATGGCCTGGATGTCCTCCTCGTCCACGGCGCCGTAGTTGGTGATCCGCAGCTGGTCCAGGATCGCCCGGCGCTGCTCGGGGCCCGCGCCGTGGAACAGGTCCACCGACTCCGGGTTGAAGATCTCGTTGGCCAGCGGGCTGCTGTTGGCGGGCATCAGCGCGAACCCGCGGTGCGCCAGGGTGACCTGTGCTGCGGGGAACTCGGCCACCAGGTACTGGAAGATCTCCGCGGCGCTCTGCCCGGCACCGACCACCAGGAACCGGTAGGGCAGTGCGGTGCCGCGCCCGCGGTACGGCTCGATGCCGCGCAGGAACCGGCTGCTGTGCCACACCGCCCCGGACTCCAGCGCGGCGGGCGCCACCCCGGGTGGGATGGCGGGCCGCCCGCCCGGGGCCAGGGACAGGTGCTCGGCGGACACCGTGCGCGGGCGGCCCGCCGGGTCGAGCAGGTCCACCTCCAGGTGGCCGACGGACCCGTCCTGGCCGAGGACCGGGCGGATCGCCTGGGCCGTGCAGTTGTAGGAGACGTACGGGGACAGTTGGGCGGCGACCCAGCGGAAGTAGTCGGCGTACTCCCGCCGGGTCGGGTGCAGTGTGCCCAGGTTGAGGAACTGCTCCAGCCGCCCCTTGCGGACCAGGTAGTTGGTGAAGGTGTACGGGCTGGTCGGGTCGTGCGGGGTGACCAGGTCCTTGAGGAAGGCCACTTGCATGCGCGCACCGTCCAGCAGCATGTCCGGGTGCCAGGCGAACTCCGGCCTGGACTCCAGGCAGTGCACCCTGGTCCGCACCGAGGACGGCCGGGTGGAGTCGCACACCGCGCTCAGCGACAGGTGGGACGGGCCGAAGCCGATGCCGAGCAGGCCGTAGCGCCGTGTGCCCATGTCCGCTACCTGGTCGCCAGCTGACGGACCGTGCCGTCCTCGGTGAACAGTTCCCGCAGGGTGAAGGCGAAGCCCCGCTCCTGGGCCAGCGCCACCAGCTTCAGCGCCGCCAGCGAACTGCCGCCCAGCTCCAGGAACGGGGCCTGGGCGTCGACCTGCGCCACGCCGAGCACCTCCGACCACAGCGCGGCCAGTTCGACCTCGCGCGGGGTCTGCGGCGCCACGGGCTCACCGGCCTGGCGGGCCGGAACCGGTTGCGGCGCGGGCACTTCCCGGCCGGGCACGGCCTCGGCGACCAGCCCGGTGAGCTTGCCGACCGAGTCCGTGCCGCCGCTGGCGATGGCCGCCAGCACCTCGCGCAGCGCGCCCATCACGGCGTCCACCGAGGCGGCGTCGAAGTAGGCCGTGTCGTACTCCACCTGGAAGGACAGCTGGCCCTCCGCGGTGACGCCGACCGTGAACGGGTAGTTGGTCCAGCCGAAGTTCTCCTCGTGCCGCACCGCGACCCCGGCGTGGGCCTCCCAGCCGATGCCGTGCGGGATGTTCTCGAAGATCAGCAGCGACTCGAACAGCGGGCGCCCGCTGGGCAGGTCGGGGTGCTGCTGGATCAGCGGCAGCGGGTAGTGGTCGTTGGCGCGGGCGTCGACCTGGGTGCGCTGCACCTGGCGCAGCCACGCGCCCAGCGACTGCTCGGGGTCCAGCGGCAGGCGCATCGGCAGGATGTTGACGAAGATGCCGACCATCTCCTCCACCCCGGGCAGGGCCACCGGCCGGTGCGTGATCGTCATGCCGAAGCAGACGTCCTGCCGCCCGCTGATGCCGCCGATGACGGCCGCCCACGCGGCCTGCACCAGGGAGTTCAGCGTCAGCTGGTTGGCCCGCCCGTACGCGGTGAGCTGCTCGGTGAGCTGCTCGCCCATCGGGTACCTGGCCGCGGCGTGCATGTCCTGCCTGCTCGCGGACAGGCCCTGCGGCACCGCGCTGCCGATCGAGGTCGGGCCCTGGAACCCGGCCAGATGGGCCAGCCAGTAGTCGCGGGCCGAGTCGGTGTCCTGCTGGCCCACGTAGGACACGTAGTCGCTGAACGGCCGGGTGGTGGGCAGCTCGGCGGACACGCCGTCCCGCTCGGCCCGGTAGTTCTCCAGCGAGTCGCGCAGCATGAGGAACAGCGACCACACGTCCAGGATCAGGTGGTGGTAGCTCATCACCAGCTGGCAGCGCGCCGGTCCGGTGCGGATCACGGTGAGCCGGAACAGCGGGGCGTGCTCGTAGGTGTAGCCGCGCGCCCGGTCCTCAGCCAGGTGCGCCACCAGGCGGGCGCGCAGTTCGGCCGGGTCCTCGGTGTCGGTCCAGTCCAGCACCACCCACTCCAGCTCGGCCTGCCGCTGCACGACCTGCACCGGGTTGGCCAGCCCTCGGGTGGCGATCCAGATGCGCAGGATCTCGTGCCGGTCCACGACCTGCTGCCAGGCCCGCCGGTACACCTCCAGGTCCAGCTCCCCGGTCAGCGTGTACAGGAACTGCTCCACGTAGACCCCGGAGTCGGGGTCGAGCAGCGAGTGGAACAGCATGCCCTTCTGCATCTCGGTGAGCGGGTAGACCTTCTCGATGCCCGCCGGGTCCTCGGCCAGGCGCAGCATGGCCTCGTGGTCCTCGTGCGTGGTGGCGAAGCCCGTCGGGGTGAAGTCCGTGCCCTGGGCCCCGCTGCGCCGGGCGCCCTCGATGTGCGCGGCCATCTCCGCGACGGTGGGCGTGGCGAACACCTGGGTCGCGGTCAGGCCCAGCCCCTCGCGGTTGGCCCGCGCACTGATCATGAAGCCCTGGATGGAGTCCCCGCCCAGCGCGAGGAAGTTGTCGTGCACGCCGACCCTGGGCACCGACAGCACCTCGGCCCACAACTGGCACAGGCTGGTCTCCAGCTCGGTGCGCGGGGCGGTGTAGTCCTCCACCAGCTCCAGCCGCGAACCCTCCAGTTCGGACAGTGCCTGCCGGTCCACCTTGCCGTTGTGGGTCAGCGGCAGCGCGTCGAGCACCAGGAAGCTCGCGGGCACCATGTACTCCGGCAACCGCCCGGCCAGGTGCTCGCGCAGCCGCGCCGCCGTCGGCGGGGTGCCCGCACAGGTCAGGTGGGCCACCAGCCGCTGGTGGCCGCCGACCCCGCGGCGCCCCGAGGCCACCGCCCCGGTGACCCCGGGCACCTCCTTGAGCCGGGCCTCCACCTCGCCCAGCTCCACCCGGTACCCGGCGATCTTGACCTGGTCGTCCAGCCTGCCCAGCAGCTCGATCCGCCCGTCCGAGGCGATCCGGCTCAGGTCCCCGGTGCGGAAGACCCTGCCCTGCGCGGTGTCGGTGAACTTCGCCGCGGTCAGCTCGGGCAGCCGGTCGTAGCCCTCGGCGATGCCCACCCCGGACAGGCACAGCTCCCCGGTCTGACCCTGCGGCACCTCACGCAACTGCTCGTCGAGCACGCGTGGGGTCAGCTCGGCCGGGAAACCCACCGGGACGAATCCCTCGTACGCCGTTCCGGGTAAACATTCCCAGTAGGCGCCGTAGAGCGCCTCGGTGAGCCCATACACGTTGAAAAGCCTCGCCGGAAGACCGGTCGCGAAATACTTCTCCGGAAGGTCGCCCGGCATGCCGTCACTGCTGCAGAAGACGTATTTGAGCGAGGTGTTAGCCGTGAATTCGGCACTGTCCAGCATGCCCGACAACAACGCCGGTACCACCATCAACGTGGTCACCCGACCGCTGTTGACCAGGCTCACCAACCGGTCCGGGTCCTTGTGCTCACCCGGCGGGACGATCACCGCGGTTCCACCGGACAGCACCGGCCAGAACACCTCGCGGACCAGGTTGGTGATGCTCAGCGTGGTGCGCAGCAGGTGCCGGTCGCCCGGCTCCAGCGGGAACGTGGACTGCAACCAGCGCTGGCCGCTGAGCAGCGCGCGGTGGCTGAGCACCACGCCCTTGGGCGTCCCGGTGGAACCGGAGGTGTAGAAGACGAACGCCAGCGCGTCCTCCGGGAGGTCCACCCGGACGAAGCCGGTCGTGGCCTCGGCAAGGTCCTCCACGGCCACGGTGCGCACCCCGGCCGGGTAGCGGGCGCCGAGCAGGGCGCGCTCGGTCAGCACCACCTGGGCCTGCGAGAACTCCAGGATCGCCGAACGCCGCTCGTCGGGGTCCTCGGGGTCGACCGGCACGCAGACCGCGCCGCAGCGCAGCAGCCCGAACAGCGCGGGCAGCAGGTCCAGCGAGCGCGACAGGTGCAGGCCGACCCGGTCACCGGGGCGCACCCCGTGCCCGGCCAGCCCGGCTGCCACCCGGTCGGCGGCGGCGTCCACCTCGCCGTAGGCGGTGCTCGCCTCACCCAGCACGGCGGCGGTCGCCTGTGGTGTGCCCTGGGCCTGTGCGGTCAGCAGATCGTGCAGGAACGGCATGCGGGAAACACCAGCTTCCGGATCGTCGTCACTGACAGGCGCGGACGTGCGAATACAAACGCGAGTCGTACCGAGGACGGAAACTATTGTGACTCCCCAGTCATACCTCGGCTCATATGACGGTACCGGTAACGGGGATCCGCGCAATGCGCCCTTCGGGTGTAGGTCAAACGGCACGACGCCCATTGTTGCCCTACTGGATGCCCATCGGTACCTCGTGGTGGGCGGGCATGTTGTGGCAGGATTCGCGAAACGCGCGCTCGGTCCGGTCAGCGCACCGCTATGTCGATGACCGGGTGCTCTGACGGGTCCAACCAGTCCAGCAGTGTCCTGAGTTCGGCCACCGGTATCGCCACACAGCCCGCCGTCGGCCCGCCGCCCGTGACGTGCAGGAAGAAGGCCGAGCCCGCACCGGGCACGACCGGGCTCCGGTTGTAGTCGATCACGACGGCGTGGTCGTACACGGCACCCGACCTGCCCAGCGCCTCACCGGCCGACTCGTCGAACGGGCACCCGCCCGCCTGGCAGCGCTGGTAGGTGTTGTAGAGCGGGGAAGCCGGATCGGACACCCACCAGTCGGCGGCGTCGATCTCCCGATAGGGCAGCCGGGTTCGCACGGGCAGGTGGCCGAAGCCCTCGGTCAGCGGCCACACCCCGGCCGGGGTACGGGCACTGGACTCGCTCGCGCGGCCGATGCCCTGGCTGCCGACGAAGGCCCGCACCGGGTCCAGCACACGCCGCCAACAGCCCGCGCCGCGCTGCCAGGCGGTCAACACCGCTGTGGTGGCCCGCTCGTGCTCGGCGCGCACGGTGATCACCTGCCCGGCGCGGCCCATGGCGGCAGCCTAGCCCGGGGTGATGAAGCCCGATTCGTAGGCGGTGATCACGGCTTGGGTGCGGTCGCGCGCACCCAGCTTGGTCAGCACGTTGCCCACATGCGTCTTGACCGTCTCCACGCTGACCACGAACTGCTCGGCGATCTCCGCGTTGGACATGCCCTTGGCGATCAGCCGCAGCACCTCGGCCTCGCGGTCGGTCAGCTGCACCCCGCGCAGCGCCGTGTCCCGGTGCGGCGTCCGGTGCGCGGCCAGCCCCCGGATCGCGGCCGGGAACAGCAGCGAGTCCCCGTTGGCCACCGTCCGCACCGCCTGCACGATCTCCGCGGGCCGCGCGCGTTTGAGCAGGAAGCCACTGGCCCCGGCGCGCAGCGCGTCGTAGACGTAGTCGTCGTTCTCGAAGGTCGTCACCACCAGCACCTTCGGCGGTGACTGCATGGTGGACACCAGGTGCTGGGTCGCCTGGATTCCGTCCACCGCGGACATCCGCACGTCCATCAGCACCACGTCCGGCCGCAGCCTGGCCACCACGGCCGCCACCTCGGCCCCGTCGGTGCACTCACCGACCACGCACAGGTCCGGCTCAGCGTCGATGATCGCCCGCAGCCCGGTGCGGATCAGGTCCTCGTCGTCGACCAGGACGACCGTGGTCGTCATGCCCCGGCCCGCAGCGGCAGCCGCACGCAGACCCGCCACTGCCCGTCCTCGGCGCCCGCGCTGAACCGCCCGCGCAGCACCGTGACCCGCTCCCGCATGCCCGCCAACCCCCTGCCGCCGCCGTCCCGGTCCGCGCCGCCCGCGGTGCCGAGCGGGTTGACCAGTTCCAGTTCCAGGTTGCCCAGCAGCACCGCGATGCGCAGCGTCACCGGGACCTTACCGGCATGGCGTAGCGCGTTGGTCAGCCCCTCCTGCACGATCCGGTACGCCTCCCTGGACACCGCGAGCGGAACCGAGGACAGCTCACCGGCCAGCTCCTCGTGCACCGTGACGCCCGCGGACCTCGTGGTGGCCAACAGCTGTGGCAGTTCGTCCAATGTGGGCTGTGGCGCGGTGCTCGTGCTGGCCTCCCGCAGCAGTCCCAGCACGTGGTCCAGGTCCGCCAGCGCCGCGCGGCCCGCCTCCTCGATCGCCAGCAGCGCGCGGTCGGCGAACTCCGGGTCGGTGGCCAGCACCCGGCGGGCCGCACCGGCCTGGATCGTGGTGATCGTCAGCGCGTGGCCCACCGAGTCGTGCAGCTCCCTGGCGAGTCGGTTGCGCTCGGCGAGCAGCGTGGCCTGGCGCTCCAACTCGGCGACGCGCTCACTGGGCGTGGGCCCGAGCAGCGCGGGCACGGCGCGCATGAGCACCACGCCAAGGCCCGCGCCGAGGTAGATCGCGGACACGATCAGCGTGACGCCCAGCAGCGGGATCCAGGCGCTGGACCAGCCGTGCTGGAGGGTCCAGCGGGCCACGCCCACGTCCAGCACCGGCACGTCGGCCAGCGGGGTGAGCAGGAACCCGATGCCGATCGGCACGGCGAACAGCGCCGCCGCGGCCGCTACGCCACCCAGTAGCAGGTGCAGCACGTACCAGGTGGCGGTGCGCCAGCGAACCTCCCAGCTGTAGCCCCCGCCCGTGGGCACCGTGAACGACAAGCCGAGCAGGGCCCGCACCGCGGCGGCCTCGACGATGCGCACGGCGGACAGGAACGCGGTCAGCACCGGGGGCAGCACGAACAGCAACGGGGTGACGATCAGGTACGGCAGCCCGGGCAACTGCTGGTGCAGCACGGTGTTCACGGTCAGCTCGATGGCTAGGTAGAAAAACAGCAGGGCGGCGCCCAGCAGCAGGTACACCCAGCGGCGGTAGGTGGAGCCGCTGACCAGTGGTCCGAACACCACCCCGAGCCGTGACACCCCGCAATCCTGCCACGCCCCACCACGAGTCCCGCTCACACGCACACGAGTCCCGCTGACCGGCGCGCGAGTCCCGTCCTGGGGCGGCCGAGTCCCGCTCACCGCGGCGGTACCGCCCCCGGCTGGACGGGACTCGGTGTCGGCTGAGCGGGACTCGCGCGCCGGAGGGCGGGACTCAGTTGGTGGTCTTGAGCCACTTGCGGTCGGGGGCGTGCCAGTCGCGCAGCGCGGGCAGCAACTCGGTGACCTCGTCGACCACCAGCAGCGCCTCGCGGAACCCGGCACGGATGAACCCCGTGTCCACCATGTGGTCCACCGCCTTCACCAGCGGCTGCCAGAAGCCCGCCACGTCCAGCAGGGCCACCGGCTTGCCGTGCAGGCCGAGCTGCTGCCAGGTCCAGACCTCGAACAGCTCCTCCAGCGTGCCCGCACCACCGGGCAGCGCCACGAAGGCGTCGGCGGCCTCGGCCATCACCGCCTTGCGCTCGTGCATGGAGCCGACGACCTCCAGGCGAGTCAGCCCCGAGTGGCCCACCTCCAGGTCGACCAGCGACTGCGGGATGACCCCGTGCACCTCGCCGCCCGCGGCCAGCGCCGCGTCGGCCACCACACCCATCAGCCCGACCCGCGCCCCGCCGTAGACCAGGCCCAGGCCCTCGGTGGCCAGCAGTCTGCCCAGGTCCTCGGCGGCCTGGGCGTACGTCGGGGAGTTGCCCGTTGAGGAGCCGACGAAGACTGCGACGCGCGACAGGGATCCCATGATCGCACCTTAGCGGGCAGCGCGACCAGGACGTGCCATGAAAGTGCCGTTTGAGGCGTTGAACGCCAGGAAGGGCACTTTCATGACGCCTGCCCCGTGAGGGCGGTGCGGATGGCGAGTTCGACTGGGGACGAGCCCTGTGCGATGTCGAACGGGCCCGCGGGCTGCAACGGGGGCTGGGCCATGAACCTGGGGCGGGTGCCGTGGTGCGGCTGGGCGGCGTGCACCAGGAAGGGATGGCACAGGTACACGTCGCCAGGGGAGCCGGTGGCGAGCACGGTGGGCCGGTGGGCGGAGACCTGGTCAACCTCGGCGGCGATGGTGAACGGGGAGGCGCCGGTCTCGCCGAAGCGGGCGAGCACCGGCGGCACGTCCAGGTGCGAGCCCACGCGGATCCTGGTGGGGGCCTCCTGCGGGCCGACCTCGCTGAACAGGAACAGCATCAGCAGCGCCCGCTCGCGCGAGGACACGTTGGCGTGGTACTGCGTGGCGCCCTCGGGCAGGAAGCTGGCCTCGATGTGCCAGCCCGCGTCGTCGGGTTCCTCCTCGTGCGGGAAGCGCAGCGGGAAGGACCCGAGCGAGCGGCGTGGCAGCCACCGGCCGGGCCCGACCAACTCGTCGAACGCGGCGTGCAGCGCCGGGGTGTTGGCCGCCTCGATGAACGGGGGTTCGGTGCGGTCGAACACCCAGTGCACCGGCTTGGTCCACGTGCCGGGGTCCTGGGGATCGCAGCCGGTCTGCCGCCAGAGGATCTCGGCGCAGGCCGACGCGGTGTCCACCGGGAAGGCGCCTTCGACCTTGACGAAGCCGTCCGCGAGGAACTGATCACGCATCGGGCCATGGTGCACGGTGAAACCGGCTGGCGCAGCTCAGTTTTTCGCCGTGACGATCCGCTGGGCGTTGTCCTGGACCCGGCGCAGCAGCGCGTGCAGCATGTCCTTCTCCTGGGCGGAGAACCCGGCCAGCAGGTCCTCCTCGACCCGCTCCTGCACGGCCCACAGCGCCGCGATGGCCTGCTCCCCGTGCCCGGTGATCACCGCCTGTTCCTCGTCGGAGCTCAGGTAGCCCAGTTCGGCCATCGGCGACAGCGCGGCGGCCAACTCCCCCGCGTCCACCCCGAGGTCGCGGCGCAGCTGCGCCAGCGGGGTGGACCGCTCGCAGGCCAGCACCATCAGCAGCACGACCTGGCTGCTGTCCAGGTCGCCGACCTCGCGCAGCCGGGTGTCCAGCGCCTGCCGCACCAGGGCCCCGGCCACGTTGATCTCGCGGCCCAGGGTGTCGCGGATCCGGTCGGTCAACATGGCCAGCACCATCCTCATGCGCAGCTCGTAGATGCTGATGCCGGTCGCCACCCCGACGTTGAGCGATTCCACCGCCCCCGCCATGGGGATCTGCACCACCAGGTCGGCGGCGTCCACAGTGGCCTGATCAACACCCGCGGTCTCGTTGCCCACGACCAGCGCCACCCGGCCGCCCCGCAGCGGCGCCAGCGACTGCAACCGGGTGCCGCGCGGGCTCGTCACCACCACCTGGAACCCCTTGGCCTGCAACGACTTCACCGCCGCTACCGGGCTGTCGAACCGGCGCACCGCGGCACCGAGCACGGCGCCACGCGAGGCGTCGAGCACCCGCCGCGAGCCCAGGTCGGTCTCGTCGTCGGTCAGCACCACGTCGCGCACGCCCAGGGCGCGGGCCGTGCGCACGATCGTGCCGAGGTTGCCCGGGTCGGCGACCCGGTCGCACACCACGGCGAAGTCCCCGTACGGCTCGTCGGCGCCGAGTTCGACGGGCAGCCGCACCACGGCGAGCCAGCTCACCGGCTTGGCGCTGCCAGTGACCTTGCGCAGCAGGCCGTCACGGACCTGGTGCGCGGCGACGCCGGCGGCCAGCAGGTCGGCCGGTGGTGGCTCGGCGCACAGCACGTGGTCCACCTCCGCGCCCGCGGCCAGCACCTGGCGGATCAGGCTCGGACCCTCCACCAGGCAGCGGCCCGCCGCGAGCCGCCCGGCCCTGGTCGTCAGCGCGCGGGCGGCGGCGATCAGCTCGTCCTTGATCGACTCGATCACGCGCCGATCGTGCCATGAAAGTGCCGTTGCTGGCATTCAGCGCCAGCAACGGCACTTTCATGGCATCGCGCTCACGCCTGCAAGCCGCCGTCCACGCGCAGGACGGTGCCGGTGACGTAGGAGGACCTGTCGCTGAGCAGCCAGGCGGCGGCCTGGGCGATCTCCTCGGGGGCGGCCGCACGGCGCAGCGGGGTCCGCGCCGCGATCTGTTCGACGACACCGGGCGAGTGCGACTCCCAGGTTTGGATCATCTCGGTGAGCGTGCTGCCGGGGGCGATCGCGTTGACGCGGATGCCTTCGGGCCCGTAGGTGACGGCGGCGGACTCGGTGAGGCTGTTGACGGCCCGCTTCATCGCGCCGTACGCGGGCAGTTCGGGGTTGCCCATCAGGCTGCCGACGCTGGAGTTGTTGACGATGGCCCCGGTACCCGCGGTGGCGCGGATGGCGGCGACCTCGGCGACCATGGCCAGCCACGGGCCCTTGAGGTTCACGGCGTAGAGGCGGTCGAAGTCGGCCTCCAGCGCCTGGTCCATGGGGCCGGGCGGCGCGATCGTCGCGCCGTTGTTGAAGGCCACGTCGAGGCGGCCGTACAGCAGCACGGCCTGGTCGACGGCGGCGCGCACGCTGTTGGCCTCGGCAAGGTCGCACACGATGTAGTCGGCGGTCCCTCCTGCCGCCCGGATCTCCTCGGTCACGGTCCTGAGCTGGTCCTCGGTCCGGGCCGCGAGCAGCACGCGGGCGCCTTCACGGGCGAACAGCCGCGCCGCGGCGGCGCCGATGCCACGCCCCGCGCCGGTGATGAAAGCGACCTTGTCAGTCAGCAGGCCGAGGCTGTTCACGGTGTTGTTCATGACCTCAACCCTCGAGCGGGCTGGTGGGTGCTAGCCAGGTACCGGTCGTACCTGGCTAGCACCCACCTGTGCTTTCACAATGGGGATGTGGACAGGCAAGAGCTGGCTGCTTTCCTGCGCAGCAGGCGCGAGCGGATCGCCCCCTCCGACGTGGGGTTGCCCGCCGGGCAGCGCAGACGCACGCCAGGGCTGCGCCGTGACGAGGTGGCGCAGCTGGCGTTCATCTCGACCGAGTACTACACGCGGTTGGAGCAGGCCCGCGGTCCGCGCCCCTCGCGGGAGGTGCTGGCCGGTCTTGCCAGGGCGCTGCGCCTGACCGACGCCGAGCGCGCCCACGCCCACCACCTGGCCGGTGTCCCGCCGGGCCCACTGCCCGGGCCCTCACGCCAGGTGCGCCAGAGCATCCTCGACCTGATCAGCCGGTTGCCGCAGGCCGCGGCCATGGTGCTGTCCGCGACGCACGAGGTGATCGCCTGGAACGACCTGGCCGCCGCGCTCATGGAGGACTTCTCGGCGCTGCCCCGGCGCGACCGCAACCTCGTGCGCCGTGTGTTCCTCGGGCCGCGCACAGGGGATCAGCGGATGTACGGGGTGTCCGACGTCGAGGAGTTCGCCCGCACCTCGGCCCAGAGCCTGCGCGCCACCGCGGCCCGCTACCCCGAGGACCCCGAAATCACCGAACTGGTGGACGACCTGCTCGCCGGGAGCGAGGAGTTCCGCCAGCTGTGGGAGTCCCACGACGTGAGCGCCGAGCCCACCCTGTGCAAGACCTTCCAGCACCCGCTGGTCGGAGCGATCACCGTGAACTGCGACGTCCTGCACATCACCGACCGGGACCAGCACCTCGTGATCTACACCACCGCCCCCGGCTCATCCTCCGAGCAGGCGCTGCGACTGCTCTCCGTCGTCGGCACGCAGCGCTTGGACGTTCCTGGTTGACCTGATCCATCCCCGCAGCGCGTCCAGTGCGGGCTCGGGATCGCGCCGACCCACGCCGATCCGGAACCGGTCGGCGGGCACCGGGGTCAGGCGGGAGGCGAACACCTCGCCGGGGACCAGCAGTACGCCGACCTCTTCCACGGCGCGGCGGCAGAACTCCGTGGCGCCCTCGGTGCCGAGGTAGCGCGGGAAGCACACGCAGCCGCCCTCGGGCGGGGCGAACTCGAACAGCTCGGCGAACTCCGCGAAGAAGTCCTGGAACACCGGCAGGTTCGCGGCGATCAGCGCGCGGTTCTCGGTGAGGATCCGCTCGCGGGCCTTGATCGCGATCCGGGCGAGCACCTCACTGGGCCCGGCGTTGCAGATCGTCGTGTAGTGCTTGGCACGCTCCAAAGTGGACAGCAACTCCCTGTCCTGGCAGGCGATCCAGCCCACGCGCAGCCCGGGCAGCCCCAGGGACTTGGAGGTCACGCCGACCGAGAGCGCGCGCGGGGAGAGCTCGGCGGCCTGCGGCAGCGTCCTGGCGGGGTCCAGTTCCAGGCCGCGGTACACCTCGTCGCTGAACACGCGCACCCCGCGGGCGTCGCACTCGGCGAGCAGGCGCCGGAACTCGGCGGGCTCGACCAGGGCGCCGGTCGGGTTGTTGGGGAAGTTGACGGCGACCAGCACGGTGTTGGGGCGCACCGCGTCCAGGACGGCGTCGACGTCCAACGCCCAGTTCCGCTCGGGGTCCAGCGCCACGCCGGTGACCTCGCAGCGCGACAGCGGCACGGTTTCGGCCGACTGGTAGCCGGGCGTCACCACCACCGCGTGGTCGCCGGGGCCGAGCAGTGCGGTCAACGCCAGGTAGATGGCCTCTTCGGCCCCGGCGAAGCACAGCACCTCGCCCGCGTCCAACCCGGTGTAGCCGCTGGCGATGGCCTCGCGCAGCAGCGGGTCGCCCCAGGTCTCGCGGTAGCCCAGGTCCAGGTCGCGCCACGCGGCCAGGTCCTGTTCGTCGGCCAGGGCCAGCAGGTCGGTGACGGTCCGGGTCTGCGCGTCGGAGGCGGTGAGGTGGTGGCGGGCGGTGAACTCCCAGCGGGCGAAGTAGGTCTCCAGCCGGAACTCGGGCAGCACGGTCATGCGGGCGCACCTCCGGAGCGCAACTCGGCGAGCAGGGCGTACAGGGTGGACCGGGACACGTGCAGCGCGCGGGCCACCACGGGCACGGCCTTGCGCACGGTGAACACCCCGGCGTGGTCGAGTTCGGCCAGCACCGCCACGCGGTCGGCGCGGTCCCACTGGTCCACCGGCCTGCCGCGCTCGCGCACGGCGGCGCCGACGGCGAGGTTGATCCGCTCGACCCAGTCGTGTTCGAACAGGGACTCGGGGCGGGCCGTGACCGGTGCGGCGAACGCGCTGAGCAGGGCCACGGCCTGGTCCAGCGGGGTGCGGTCCAGGTTCACGCAGAGCACGGCGGTGGGTCGGCCCGACTCGTCGCGGAGCACGGCGCTGACCGAGGACAGCCGCCTGCCGTCGGGCAGCAGCTTCTCGTACGGCCCGAGCACGTCCTCGCCCTCGGGCAGCTCGCCCAGCAGCGAACGGTCGCCGACGACCCGGCCGGACACCGGGTTCCAGATGCCGGTGATCCGGTCCGTCACGGGGTCGTGCAGCACCACCTCGGCGTGCGGGCCGAGCAGCCGTGCGATCGCCTCGCACACCGTTGACCACATGGCCTGGACACTACGTCCAGACTGGACTGTTTGTCCAACAACTGTCCAACGTCTATCCGCGCTGACGGGCCGCCTCGTAGAGCACCACGCTGCCCGCGGTGGCGGCGTTGAGCGAGCTGGCCGCCCCGCCGATCGGGATCGACACCACGGTGTCGCACGCCTCGCGCCAGGCCGCGCTCATGCCCGCGGTCTCGTTGCCCACCACCAGCAGGGTCGGGCCGGTCAGGTCGTGCCGGTCGACCCGCACGGTGCCGTGCTCGTCGGTGCCGACCACCTGCACCGCCACGTCCTGCGCGCGGACCCAGCCCAGCACCGCGGCGGCCGACTCGGCGCGGACCACCGGCAGGGCGAACAGCGAGCCGGTACTGGCCCGCACCGCCTTGGGGTCGTACACGTCGGCGGCGTGCCCGGACACGATCACGCAGTGCGCGCCGAACGCGTCGGCCGAACGCACGAGCGTGCCCACGTTGCCCGGGCTGGTCGGCCGGTCGAAGACCACGCCCAGGAAGTCCGACGCCACCACGACATCGCCCAGGTCCTCGGCGGGCAGCGCCACCACGGCGATCAGCTCGGGCGCCTGCTCGACCTTGTCCCCCAGTTCCCGCAACAGCTCCGGGTCCATCTCCACGCGTTGGGCGGCCACCCCGTCGAGCAGGTCCCCCGCCCAGCGGGACAGCTTGCGCCCAGACGGGTACAACCAGGCGCGCACGGTCCAACCCTGTTCCACCGCAAGGGTGATCGGCCGGACGCCCTGCACGAGGAACTCCCCGTTGCGCTGCCGCTTGGTGCGGTTGAGCAGCAGGGACTCCCACTGTTGAAAACGCGCGTTGCGGGTACTCACCTTGAGTGCTGACACGGGATGAGCCTTTCAGACGTTTGGGGACGAACATCCACGACCCCCACCAGGGTCTTCGGTCACTAGAATCGGCACCCGTGCCGAGCGACAGCGACCTGCCCGATGCTGGTTTCCGGGCGTGGGTCGCGGTGTTCCAGGCCCAGGCTGCGATGGCCAGGACGCTGGACCGCGACCTCAAGCAGTCGGTGGGCGCGGGCCTGACCTCCTGCGAGGTGCTGTCCACCCTGGGCGCCGCCCCGCAGGGCCGGCTGCGCATGCAGGACCTGGGCAGGCAGGTCTTCCTGTCCCGCAGCGGGATCAGCCAGGCCGTGAACCAACTCGTCAGCCAGGGCCTGGTGGAGCGCCAGTGCGATCCCGACGACCTGCGCTCGATCTTCGCCGTGCTCACCGACAAGGGCCGTGAGGTGCTCAGCCGCTGCGCGCCCGCACTGCATGGTGAGGTGCGCGGCCGGTTCTCCGAGCACCTCACCGAGGCCGAGGCGCGCACGGTGACCGAGGCGATGGGCAAGGTGCTGCGCGCGCTGGGTGAACAGCCCGGCTGAAAACTTTCTCAGCAAGAAAAGTTTCGTGGCACGCAAGTTTGGCTAGAGTGGGCCGCATGACGGACGTGGACGTGGTGATCGTCGGCGGCGGCCCGAACGGCCTCATGCTGGCGTGTGAACTGCTGCTGGCCGGGCTCGACCCGGTGCTGCTGGAGCGGCTGCCCGAGCGCAGCCGGGAACCCAAGGCCAACGGGCTGGTCGGCCAGGTCGTGCAACTGCTGGACCACCGGGACCTGTGCGGTGCGACCGATCCGCGACCGGTGCCGTTCTACATGTTCGGCGGCCTGCCGCTGGACCTGCGCGAACTGGACCCGAACCCGCTCTACGTGCTGCCCGTGCCGCAGCGCGAACTGGAGGCGGCGCTGGAGGAGCGCGCGCTCTCGCTGGGCGCCCGCATCCGCCGCGGCCACTCGGTCCGCGAGCTGACCCAGGACGCGGACGGGGTGAGCCTCCAGGTCAGCGGCCCGGACGGGGAGTACGAACTGCGTGCGCGGTACGCAGTGGGCTGCGACGGCGGATGCAGCACGGTGCGCAAGGCCGCGGGCATCGGGTTCCCCGGCGTGAGCGGCGCGGAGTCCACCTCGCGCAGCGCCAACGTGCTGCTGCCGCTGGAGCCCGACGGCTCGCTGGAGGTCCCCGGCCACGGCAGGCTCGCGCCGTTCACCTTCCACCGCTTGGACAACGGGGTGTTCATCCACGCCGCGTTCCGGCCGGACGTGCACCTGGTGACGACCATCGAGTGGGGGCCCGAGCCCGAGGACGAGGTGCCGATGACCCTGGCGGAGATGGGTGAGAGCGTGCGGCGCGTGCTTGGCGCGCACGTCCCGATGAACCCCGTGCCGGACATGGACACCCCGCCATTGCTGCGCAGGCTGACCGGGCACAACACCCGGCAGGCCGACCGGTACCGCGAGGGCCGGGTGCTGCTGGCCGGGGACGCCGCGCACGTGCACGCCGGGATCGGCGGCCCAGGCCTGAACCTCGGTATGCAGGACGTGGTGAACCTCGGCTGGAAGCTCGCCGCCACGGTGCGCGGCTGGGCGCCCGAGGGCCTGCTCGACACCTACCACCGCGAGCGGTACCCGTTGGGTGAGCGGGTCATGATGCACAGCCAGGTGCAGGGCCTGCTGCTCTCCCCGGGCAGCGAGGTCACCGCGCTGCGCACCCTGTTCGGCGAACTGCTCGGCAAGCACAGCACCGTGCGGCACATCGCCGACCTGATGTCCGGGGCGGAGATCTGCTACGAGATGGGCGGACCCGCACACGAGTTGCTGGGCCGCTGGGCGCCCGCGCTCAAGCTGGACACCGACCGGGGCTCCGTGCGGCTACCCGAACTGATGCGCGGGGCGCGCCCGCTGCTGGTCGACCTGAACGGCTCGCTCGGTGAGATCGCGGCGCCGTGGCGGGACCGGGTCGACGTGGTCGGCGCGCGCTGCGCCGGGCAGGACGCCTCGGTGCTGGTGCGTCCGGACGGCTACGTGTGCTGGGCGGGCACGACCGAGGAGGGGCTGCGGGAGACGCTGACCCGGTGGTTCGGTCAGCCGGGCGGCCGCTGAAGCCCGGCGCCGAACTGCGCCATCGCCTCGCGCAGCAGCGGAACCAGGGGCACCGGTGGGTCGGCGTGCACCCACCTGTCCTGTGCCACCTGGCTCGCGGCCCCGATCGCCGCGGCCACCAGTGCGGGGTACAGGTCGCGCCGCACGTCGGTGCCGGTGCGCTCGGCGATCACCTCGGCGAACTCGCGCGAGGCCACCGCCACCGCGCGCAGGACAGCGCCCTGCAACCCGGGATCGGACATCATGACCTTCACCCCGGCCGTCCACTGTGGATCGGGGCTGACGTCCTCCTCGCCGGAGTGGGCCAGCACCGCCTCGGTGGCCGACTGCCACACCGGTTCGTCAGCGGGGCGTTCCCGCAGCGTGGCCAGGATCTGCCGCATCCGGTTGAGGTGCCGCCAGGTGATCGCGTCTGCCTTGCTGGCGAAGTAGTTGTTGAACGTCCGCGAGGACACGCCCACCTCGTTGGCGATGTCCTCCACCAGCACGTTGTCCAGACCGCGCTGCACGGTGAGCCGGACCGCGGCCCAGCTCAGCGCCTCGCGGGTGGCGGCCTTCTTGCGCTCCCGCAGGCCCGGTCCCGACTCCTCCATGGCACTACCGTACGTGGACGGTCACGACCACGGCATGCTGGCTCACTCAACGCTCCGGTACTGGTCAGGCGTCGAAGCGGCTGCGGGAGGCCTCGATGTGACCGAGGTACTGGTGGGTCCAGCCGCACATTCCATCCACCGTTGCACGCAGGGCCTGACCCGGCTCGGTGAGGGTGTACTCGACCCGCGGCGGCACGGTGGGGTGCACCTTTCGCTCGACCAGGCCGTTGCGCTCCAACATGCGCAGGTTCTGGGTGAGCATCTTGTGGCTGATGCCCTCGACCTCGTTCCGCAACTCGCTGAAACGCAGGGTGCGCTCACCGAGAGTCTCGATGATCAGGAACGCCCACTTGTTGGCCACGTCCGAGAAGATCTCCCGCGCCAGGGAGTCCGCGCGCCTCAGGTCCGCTTCCTCGGGTGAGCCCCTGAACTGCTTGATCACCATCAGGTTCCCCAGTCACTGAAAAGTGCGTTCTTCCACGTCAGCGAACACTCTCCTACGGTTTCTGAGTAACCACAAGAGACCACGACGGTCTGGTAGGGAGCAGGAACCATGGCCATCACCCTGGTGAACCCCAACGGATTGCCCACGATCGATGTCTACCGGCAGGTGTCGATCGCCTCAGGGTCGAAGCTGGTCTTCATCGCCGGGCAGGTCGCCTGGGACGCCGAGGGGAGCACGGTCGGCGAAGGCGACCTCGCCGCACAGGTCGAGCAGTGCTACCTCAACATCGGTACCGCCCTGGCCGAGGTCGGCGGTTCCTTCGAGGACGTGGCGAAACTGACCTGCTACGTCGTCGACTGGACCCCCGACAAGATGCCCTCGCTCCTGGCGGGGATCTCCGCGGCGGCCGCGAAGCTGGGCAGCACTCCGGTCCCACCGGCCACGCTGCTGGGTGTTGCGGCACTGGACGTCCCCGAGCATCTGGTCGAGATCGAGGCCACCGCGATCCTCGACTGAACAGGTGCACATCAGGGCCCTGGGCACTCGCGGTGTGGTCCGGTTGGGGGCTGTGGCCGGAAACTGGCCACAGCCTGCGGGGCGGGATGGTAGGGCGGGAGGAGGTCTGTGCCTGACGGTGGTGCACCAGCGAGTTGAGGGGGTGGGGCGAGGTGTCCCCTGGCTTACGGGCGTTCGCTCGGCTGGTCACGGCGATCGCGGTCGTCACGGCCTACGTCGCACTACAGTTGGCGGTCACCGCTGGCGTGGACCTACGGGCCCGCGACCGCTTCCGTGACGCCCCGACGCGGGCCGCCGCCTTCGTCACCGCGCTGGACCGCTACGCCGACGGGGACGTGTCCGCGCGCGCTGGGATCCGCGAGGGTGACACGTGGTTCGAGGACAACGCCCCGTCGGGGGAAAGCCGGTCCACGGTCTCCTCCGCCGCCGGCGACGCCCAGGAGGGCAGGATCTCCCTCGCCCACGAGCGTGTCGCCGGGCTGGCGGCACAGGTCGAGCAGGATCAGGCGGCGCTTGACCGGGACCTCGGTTCGTCAGGCATGGTCGCGCTGTGGTGGGCGGTGGCCGCTGGGGTGCTCGTCGTGGCGGCGCTGTGGCTGCGGCATCGGCGCCGGTCGGGTGCGGCGGAGATCGTCGACCTGGTCAGCCGGTTCACCCCGCGTCAGCCATGGTGGCGGCGGCCGGTGTTCCTGGCGGCAAGCGGAGCCGGGTACGGGCTGTTCGCGGCGGGTTTCTTCGCGGTCACCATGGCTCAACGACAGGGCTACAAGCTGCCGGTGGCCACGCAGGTGCTCCTCCTGCCTTGTGGGCTGGCCGCGTTGGGGGCCGGGTTCCTGGTCCTGCGCTACTCCCGGCCGCGTTCGGCGCGCGGCGCGGCCCAGGCCCTGCTGGCCGACGGCCGGGAACCCGTGCTCTACCTGCGTAGCTTCGCCGACGACGACTCCGCGGCCCGGGTCGAGGACGGGGCGCCGGTCAACCTGCATTCGCGGGAGGAGCAGCTCGCGGGGGCGTTGGGCGCGGTCGGCCCCGTGATCGCGGTGGGCAGGCCTGGGGAGCCCTTGGCGCACTTGGGGGCGGCGCGGTTCTACCTGCCGCGCGATGACTGGCAGCCCGTGGTGTTGCGGCTGATGGAGCTGTCCCAGCTCATCGTGTTGCGCCTGGGTTTGGGCGAGGGGCTGTGGTGGGAGGTCGAGCAGGCCCGCGCATGCCAGCCCGCGCGCAAGCTGGTCCTGCTGGCGCCGGGCGGGCAGCCGGGCGTGGCCGAGCGGCTGAACAGGCTCCTGCCGGTGCCGTCCCAACTGGACCAGGCGACCGCGGGTGATCCCTGGGTCTCCGCGGTCATCGTCTTCGATCCTGAGTGGACGCCCCAAGTACAGCAGGTGGGGGCCAGCACCAAAATCCGGCGAGGTGCGCTCGCGCGCCTCGCGCCAACGCGCTCGCTCTGACTTCCATGAGTGTGCACACCTCCGCGTACAACGTGGCCCGCGCGATGAAGGCCGCTTTGGCGTCGGTGGGGGTTCGGAAACGGACGATGGCCGTGCGGGCCAACATGGTCCTGCAGGTGTCGTTGTGGAAAGGCCTCATGCTGATCACGGCCCTGGGCCTGCTGGGCTGGCTTGTGTTCCGTGCACTGCAACTGTTCGGCCTCGGATAGCGCCACTCCGACCGCCCGGGCGGGAACAGACCAGCCGAACGGCCGCTATCCCGCCGCCGGGAACAGTCACTTCTCTTACGTGACTGGCCGCTACGCCGAGCAGCCCGCGACGACTGGGAGGAATCATGGACGGTCCACAGCAGGACACGCCGACGGACACGAGCCCAGCCAGCGCGCCACCGCACAGGCCGGTGACCGGCGCGGCCACCGCCGCGACAGTACTGATCTTGTTGGAGCTCGTGCGTGAGGTACTGGTCTCGGTGGGCAACTGGCGCGACTACTTCGTCGTCCACGCCTACCTGGCCGGAACGGCGACGGACGCGGACCTCGATGCCGCCGACTCCGATGTCCTCACGGCGGTGGGGTCGTTGCCGACGCTGCTGGTGTGGATCGGGGGCGGCGTGGCGTTCCTCGTCTGGCTGTGGCGGGCACGGATCAACGCCGAGCTGATGGGCGGTGCCGCCGCGCACCGCCGGTCCCGGGGCTGGGTGGTCGGCGCCTGGATCATGCCGGTGGCCAACCTGTGGTACCCGTACCAGGTCGTATCGGACATCTGGCAGGCCAGCGCCCCGCAACGGCCCGCCCCCGTCACCCTGGTCAACGCCTGGTGGGCGCTGTTCGTGGCCGGCATGCTCGTCAAGCCGATCCAATGGCGAATGGCCATGCAGGAGGCCACCGAGCAGGACGTGCTGGCCAACGCGAACATGTCCACCGTGCTCACGGTGCTCTACCTGGTGGCCGGCGCGCTGATCATCCTCATCATGAGGCGAATCACCACGTGGCAGACCCACGGGTCTGTCCAGAACGCGGTGTGAGGAATGGGGAGCCCGCACCGCTGTGAACGCGGCAGCCAGGCGCCCCGTGGTCCTGCTCAGCTGATCAGCGCGACGAACCCGGTGACGTAGGCCGCCGCGAAGATGGCGGGCACCCACTGCTCGATGTGGGTGAGCGGGAGGTAGCGTCGCCAGTCGCGGCCCTCGCCCAGTTCCCCCCACTCCGCGCGGGAGTAGGCGAAGGCTGGCAGCCTCTCCTCGAACGCCCCGATCACCGCGTACTTGGCGGAGTTGAGCAGCCGGTACGAGCGCACGATGACGAACCACGCGGCGCACTGGGCGAGCAGGATCACCAGGCCGGCGGCCAGGACCCACACCGAGGTCCCGGCCAGCCTGCCGCCGGCGACGGTGACCAGGACCGCGGCCAGGACGCTGTTGATCGACAGGAAATAGGTGTTGGTGGCGTTGCGGCGGGCGCTGACCCGGTCGGCCATCTCCACGCACAGCTTGTACTGCTCCAACACCGTCGCGCGGTACCGCTCACCGGGCCCAGCGAAGTCGTCGTCGCCGACAGTGGTGTTCCATAACTGGTCTCCGAGGTCGCTCATACCACCATTCTCGTCACAGGCCCGGTCCTGGGCCTCGGCATTGGTCCAACCGAGCCGGGCGGCGGCCAGTCTGAAAAAGGGCTCAGCGAACGGGGATGATGACCAGACGCAGCGGCTCTGGGTGGCCGCTGACTCGGCAATGACCGGGGCTGGCGGTCTGGCTGCGAGACGTGGACTTCGCGAACGCGGAGGTCCACGGGATCGACCCGGGCACCGCGACCTGACTGGTCGGCGGCGCCCCGGCTCGACCGGGCGGGTGCTACGGCGTTTCCGGCTTCGGCGCAGCCTGGCGCAGCCGATCGAGCTCGGCCAGCACCCGGTCGAGCTGCGCCTCGGCACGTTCGGCGCGGGCCAGGGTCTGCGCCCTCGCCTCGTTGACGGCGGCGACCCGCTCGCCCGCGATCTGCCGCGCCTCCTCGACGGCCAGGGTCGCCTCGGCCCGCACCGCCGCCAGTTCGGTCCGCGCCCGTGCCTGCTGCTCACCGGCCTGCACCCGGACCGCCGACAGCTCCTCCCGGGCCCGGCCCAGCTCACCCCGTGAGTCCTCGGCCGACTGCTCGGCCCGTTCGGCGGCCACCTCGGCCCGTTCCGCCCGCGCCCGCAGGTCCTCCCGTTCGGCCGCGACCGCCGCGAGCTGCCGTGCGCACTCCGCGCGGATCCGGTCCACCTCGGCCGCCGCGTCCTTGCGTACCCGATCGAGCTCGTCGGCAGCACGCTGTCGCACCTGTTCGGCCTGTTCAGCGGCCTCGGCCCGGACCCGGTCGACCTGTTCGGCGCCTTCCCGTCGCACGGAGTCGATCTCCGCTGCGGCGTGCTCGCGCATGACGGACAGTTCGGTCTCGGTGCGTTCGACCGTGCGGGTCAGCGCCTCCTCGGCCGCCAACCGGGCCTGTTCCGCCTCCCCTGCACGCTGTTCCGCCAGCTCCGCCGCCTCTGCCGCGTCCTCAGCGGCGGCCTCCGCCTGCTGGCCCGCCCGCTCCGCCTCGCGCTGGCCCCGTTCCGCCGCCAGCGTCGCCTGCTCCGCCTCGGCCACCCGGCGAGCCGCCTCCGCCTGCGCGGCCTGCACCTGCGCCTCCGCCACGCTCGGGTCCGACAGGGTGGCCAGTTCGCCCACCGCCTGGCGCAGGGTCTGCGTCAGCTGCTCGGACAGCCCGCGGAACTGGCCGAGCAGTTCGTCAGCCTTGATCCGCGCGGAGGTCGTCGGGCCAGGCTGATTCGTCACGGTGACGATCGCGGCCCCCTGATCGCCCTCCTGGTTGAGCCGCTGCCGCTCGCGCCACGCTCGCCAGCGCACGTGACCAGGCAGATCGCAGTACTCCGACGGCCGTCCCGGGCCCTTGCGGGCCAGTACCGGCCGAGCACAGCCCGGGTAGTTGCAGGTGGCTTCCGTGGTGGTCACGAGCAATATCGTAGCAGTAATAACGTCATTAGTAACGTTTCCAACGCTACTCAATCAGGTGGTGCTGACTTCCGATAAGTGAACATTATCGGAAGTCAGAATCTGGCCGTGAACGGTCCGGAGAGCCGCCATCGACCACCGAGGACCGCCCACCCCAACCGCCGAAAAACTGGGTACCCCTGACGCGGCCGCCCGGTCCCCCGAGCGCCATGAAGGTGCCGTTGCGGACGTCTAACGCCGCGAACGGCACCTTCCTGACGGCGCCGCGCCTCGTGCTGCCGTGCCCCGCCCCCCGTGCCACGAAGGTGCCCTTGCTGACGCTCAACGTCCTGAACGGCACCTTCATGACGCTCGGCCCGCCGCACGGAAGAGCGGAGCGGGGAAATCGGCGCGACGGGGCCGCTGGGGCGGTGTGATCATGGGCGGGTCGCCGACGAGAGGGTGCCGCCGTGAGTCCTGTGCCAGCCGATGCCACGGTGCTGCACCCGATGCCGGGCCAGGACCGGCTCGTCCTGCTCAAGCCGTTGATCACCAGTGAGCTGATCGAGGTCGGCGAGTACTCCTACTACGACGACCCGGAGCACGCGACGGAGTTCGAGACCCGCAACGTGCTCTACCACTACGGCCCGGACAAGCTCCGCATCGGCCGGTTCTGCGCGCTGGGTGCGGGCACGCGCTTCATCATGAACGGCGCGAACCACCGGATGGACGGGCCGTCCACCTTCCCGTTCCCGATCATGGGCGGTTCCTGGGCGGAGCACTTCGACCTGATCACGGGCCTGCCGGGCCGCGGGGACACGGTGGTGGGCAACGACGTGTGGTTCGGCAACAGCGTGACGGTCATGCCGGGTGTGCGCATCGGCAACGGGGCGATCGTCGCCACCGGCTCGGTGGTGGTGCAGGACGTGCCGGACTACGCGATCGTGGGCGGCAACCCGGCGAAGGTGGTGCGCAGCCGGTACCCGGAGGCCGAGGTGGCCAGGCTGCTGGAGCTGGCGTGGTGGGACTGGCCCGCCGAGCACATCACCGAGCACGTGCGCACGATCATGTCGGGCACGGTGGACGAGCTGGCGGCGGTAGCTCCCTGAACTTGCCACAGCGGCAACGTTGCACTTTTGGCAAGTTTTGCTACGGTGGTGCCATGACAGAGGGCCTCGGGCTGCGTGAGCGCAAGAAGCGGGAGACGCGCGCGGCGCTGAGCCTGGCGGCGATCCGCCTGGCGCTGCAACGCGGCTGGGAGAACGTCTCGGTGGAGGACATCGCCGAGGCGGCGAACGTCTCGGTGCGGACCTTCCGCAACTACTTCGCGAACAAGGCCGAGGCGGTCGCGGCGACGCACTTCGAGCGCATGCTGCGCATCGGTGAGGACCTGTGTGCACGTCCGGCCGAGGAGCCGCTGTGGGAGGCGATCGCCAACGCGGTGCTCCCCCAGTTCGAGCTTGGGCAGGCGCCGCCCGACCCGGACCGGCACGCCGCGGTGTGGCGGCTGCTCAGCGAACCGGCCGTGCAGGGTGAGGCGCTGAAGGCGAACGCGGCGGCACAGGTGGAACTGGCCAAGGCCATCGCCGAGCGAACCGGCACCGACGTGGAGCGCGAGCTCTACCCGAAGCTGCTGGCCGCGGCGGTGACCGGCGCGATCGCGGCGGCCACGGAACACAGCCTGCGAGCGGAGTCGCCGCTGCCGATCGGGCCGCTGCTGCGCGAGGCCTTCGACCAGCTCAAGGCCGGGTTCCCGGCCAGGTAAGGACATCCGCGGACGATCGCCCGGCGTGGGTCGGGCTGATTCGTCGTGCCCGAATGAGGGGGACAACAACGATGATCGCTGACGTGGTGATCGCCGGGGCCGGGCCGAACGGCCTGGCGCTGGCCTGCGAGTTGGCACTGGCCGGGGTCCGGCCGATCGTGCTGGAACGGCTGCCGGAGCCCAGTGACGAGCCCAAGGCCAACGGCATGATCGGCCAGGTCGTGCGCTTGGTGGACCGGCGCGGGCTGTACGAACGGCTCAGCGGCAGCGCCGAGCCGCCGCTGCCGAACTCCGCGTACTTCATGTTCGGAGCGCTGTTCCTGGACCTGAGCCTGCTCGACCAGAGCCCGCTCTACGTCCTGCCCGCCGCCCAACAGCACTTGGTGCGCGTGCTCGCCGAACGGGCACTCGAACTCGGTGCGGAGATCCGCAGCGGGCACGAGCTCACCGGCCTGGCCCAGGACGAGGACGGGGTCACGCTGGAGGTCACCGGTCCGGATGGGCCGTACCGGCTGCGGACGCGCTACCACGTGGGTGCGGAGGGGGCGCGCAGCGTCACGCGCAAGCAGGCGGGCATCGGGTTCCCGGGCGTCAGCTACGACCGGACCACTCTGCGCACCGCGCACGCCACCGTGCCCGCGGAGTGGATCAACCCCGCGACCGGCGCGCTGGAGGTGCCCGGGCACGGCACGGTGCTGCCGTTCCTGAGCCACCGCACCGAGCGCGGCGGGTTCGCCTACGCACCGCTGCCCGGCCAGTCCCCCACCATCACGACCACCGAGTGGGACCAGCCCGAGTCGGACGAACCGATGAGCCTGGACGAACTGCGGGCCAGTGTCCGGCGCGTGCTCGGAGTGGACGTCCCGCTGGGCCCGCCCGAGGGGGACGGGCCACACCTGTTGCGTCGCAGGAACAAGGGCAACACGCGGGTGGCCGACCGGTTCCGGAGCGGCCGCGTGTTCCTGGTCGGCGATGCCGCGCACATCTACGTCGCGGGCGGCGCGGGGCTCAACCTCGGGATGCAGGACGCGGTCAACCTGGGCTGGAAGCTGGCCGCCGTGCTGCGCGGCACCGCCCCGGACGGGTTGCTGGACACCTACGAGTCGGAGCGCCGCCAGGCCGCCGAGCGCACGATCGTCTTCGCGGGCGCCCAGCAGGCACTGGTGGCGCCGGGGGACGACGTCACCGCGCTGCGCCAGCTGTTCACGGAACTGTTGGGAGACAAGCAGAGCGTGCAGCGCATCGCCGACCTCATGTCCGGCACCGACATCCGCTACGACATGGGCCTGCCGGATCCGCACCCGCTGGTGGGCTGGTTCGCGCCGGACCTGGACCTGCACACCGCGGACGGACCGGTCCGGTTGACCGAGCTGTGCCGGACCGGCCGTCCGCTGTTGCTGGACCTCACCGGCGGGGATGCCGTGCCGGGGCTGGGTGAGCAGGTCGATGTGGTCAGCGCGCGGTCGCTCACCCCGATCGACGCGACAGCGCTGCTGATCCGCCCGGACAGCTACGTGGCCTGGGCCTGCTCGGCGCCTCAGTTGGACCTCGCCGAGCTGACCGGGGCGGCGAGCCGGTGGTTCGGCTCCCCCGCGCTACACCGCAGCCAGGCGGGCGGCTGACTCGCGCACGGCCAGCACCAGCTCGTCGGGGACCGAGGTCCGCACCGGACGGCCCCCGACGAGCACGGTGTCGATGTTGCCGGGGTGCGCTGCCGTGACCACCGTGCCGACCGGGTCGTGCAGTCCACCGAGCAGGTTGACGTCGTTGGCGCGCAACAGAACCAGGTCGGCCTGCTTGCCCAGGGCCAGCGAGCCCACCCGGTCGGCGAGCCCGACCGCCGCCGCACCGTCCACAGTGGCCAGCCGGAGCACGTCGGCGGGGGTGGGCCGCACGCCCGCGCCGAACTGGCCGGTCAGCAGCGCGGCGCGCATGAGCGAGAACATGTCCCCGGCCACCGAGGTCACCACGTCCACGCCGAGGCCGGTGCTGATGCCGTGCCGGAGCAACCGGCCGATCATCGGGGCGCCGTGCCCCATCCGCGCCTCCACGGCGGGGGTGATGGCCACGGCCGCGCCTGCTCGCGCGATCAGGTCCAGTTCCTCGTCCGGCAGCGAGTTGGCGTGCACGAAGGTGATGTCGGCACCGAGCAGTCCGGCGTCCCGCAACGCGTGCACGGGACGCTCGGCGACCGGGCCGCTGCCGGTGTGCACGAACATGCGCAGCCCCAGCTCCCTGGCCAGCTGCCAGTCGCGGCGGGCCAGATCCATTGGTGCGTAAGAAGGTCCTGTCGGTGCGAGGGCCATCGTGACCAGGTCCTCCCCGGAGGCGAAGTGCTCGCGGTGCACGCGGCGGACCTCCTCGGCACCGAGGTCGGGGCCGAACACGGGCTTGCCGTGCGCGAACACGGCGCGGATGCCGGAGGCCCGCAGCGCGGACACGGCGGCGTCGGCGTGCTCCGGGCTGAACTGGATGTGCGCGAAGTCCTGGAGGGTGGTGATGCCGGAGGCCAGCGCCTCCAGCGCGCCGGCCAGGGTGCTGGTGTGCACCTCGGCGGGCCGGTGGTGCGGCGCGAACCGCTTGGCGACCAGGTCCAGGTAGCCGCCCAGGTCCAGGTCGGTGGCGACCCCGCGCAGTGCGGTCTGCCAGGTGTGCCGGTGGGCGTCCACGAAACCGGGTAGCACGATCCGGTCGGTGGCGTCGAGGACCTCGGCCCCCTCGGCGGTCAGCCCTGGCCCGACCGCGGCGATGCGGCCGTCCGTCACGAGCAGGTCGTGACCCGCCAAGACCCTGATCGGGTCGGTGTCGATGAGCAGGCCGTTGCGGATGAGTAGGTGGCGCACAGATCCCCCTTCGGAAAGCTTTCGGAAAAGCTATCACGCTGTGCAATACCCTGGCGCCGTGACCGACAGGGTTGAGCAGCTGATCGCGGCCTGGCAGTCGGAGCTGCCCGAGGTGCTCGGGCCGGGCACCGAGCTGGTCAAGCGGGTGCTGGTGCTCGCCGCCGACCTGGACGCGGCCACCCGGCGCGAACTGCCCGCCTTCGACCTGACCCCGGCCGAGTACGAGGTGCTGGTCGGTCTGCGCAGGTCAGGACCGCCGTACCGGCTCAAGCCCGGTGAGCTGGGGCGCGCGCTGCTGCTGTCCAGCGGGGGCACGAGCAACATCGTCAACCGGCTGACCGCGCGCGGGCTGGTCACCCGCGAGAGCGACCCGGACGACGGCCGCGGCACGCTGATCTGCCTCACCGAGCAGGGCGGGCAGCTGGCCGAGGCCGCGGTCAAGGCCAGTTCCGCAGCGCACGAGGAGGTGTTCGCGGACCTGCCGCCGGAGGTCCTGCGCACCGCGACCGAGGCGCTGCGCGAGGTCTTCGCCGTGCTGGACCGGCCACGACGCGGCACCTGGTCGGCATGAGCCCGCCGGAGGACCTGCTGCGCCAGCTCACCCCGCAGGTGCTCGGCGCGGTGGTTCGCCGGTACGGGCACTTCGACTCCGCCGAGGACGCGGTGCAGGAGGCGCTGCTCGCCGCCGCCATGCAGTGGCCGGAGCAGGGCGTGCCCGCCGACCCCAAGGCGTGGCTGATCACCGTCGCCGCGCGGCGGCTCACCGACCAGCTGCGCAGCGATTCGGCACGGCAGCGCCGCGAGGACTCCGTGGCCGCCATGTCCCCGGCCGAGCAGTACGCGGAGCCGGTCGCCGAGGACGACACGCTCACCCTGTTGTTGCTGTGCTGCCACCCCGCGCTGTCCGCCCCGTCCCAGGTGGCGCTGACCCTGCGCGCGGTGGGCGGGCTGGGCACCAAGGAGATCGCCCGCGCCTTCCTCGTCCCGGAATCGACCATGGCGCAGCGCATCAGCCGGGCCAAGTCGGCGATCAAGGCGGCCGGTGCCCGCTTCGAGCCGCCTCCGGAGCAGGAACGCGGCCAACGGCTGGTCGCCGTGCTGCACGTGCTGTACCTGATCTTCAACGAGGGCTACACCGCGAGCTCCGGCCCGCAGTTGCAGCGCACCGACCTGACCGGTGAGGCGATCCGGCTCACCCGCGAGCTGCACCGGCTGCTGCCCAAGGACGGGGAGGTCACCGGCCTGCTCGCGCTGATGCTGCTCACCGACTCGCGTCGCGCCGCGCGGACCCGCCCCGACGGCGGGCTGGTGCCGCTGGACGAGCAGGACCGCACGCTGTGGAACCGCCCGCTGATCGAGGAGGGCGTCGCGCTGATCACCGAGGCGCTCACCGGCAGCGCGCTCGGGCCGTACCAGGTGCAGGCGGCCATCAGTGCCGTGCACGCCGAGGCCGTGCGGGCGCAGGACACCGACTGGCCGCAGATCCTCGCCCTGTACCGGTTGCTGGAGCGCATGGCGCCCAACCCGGTGGTGACGCTCAACCTGGCCGTGGCACTGGCCATGGTGGACGGTCCGCGGGCAGGACTGGACCTGTTGGCGGGCCTGAACTCCGACCGCCGGACCGCCGCGCACCACCGGCTCGCCGCCGTGCGGGCACACCTGCTGGAGCTGGCCGGGGAACACGCCGACGCGCGCGAGGCCTACCTGCTCGCCGCGAGCCGGACCACGAGCGGGCCCGAGCAGCGCTACCTGGCGGAACGGGCCGCCCGGCTGGCGACCAGAACGCCGTGAAGGTGGCTTTCACTGCGCCCAGCGCAGCAAAAGCCACCTTCACGCCACACCCCGCCTAGGATGATCACTGTGGAGGTCGCACTGCCGGAGCCGGTTCGGGCCGCGCTGAGCCGGGGCACCAAGAGCGTGCTGGTGGACAGCGCCGCACTGGCCGCCGTGCGGGACCGGTTCGACGGGGCCCAGGCCGAGTCGCTGGCGCACTACCTGAGCGAGTCCCAGTCGGCGAACACGCTGCGCGCCTACCGCACCGACTGGCTGGCCTGGTCGGCGTGGTGTGCGGGCGAGGGGCGGCAAGCCCTGCCCGCGGAACCCCTGGACCTGGCGGTGTACCTGGCCGCGGCGGCCGACGCGACGCGGATCGCGGCGGACGGCGGCACGAAGTGGGCGTTCAGCCCGGCGACCCTGGACCGCAAGGCGGCGGCGATCGCCGCGGTGCACGCCGCGAACGGTCTGCCCTCCCCCACCCGCGCCGACGTGGTTCGCCTGACGCTGCGCGGGATCCGGCGGGTCCGCAAGGCCCGGCCCACGCGCAAGCGGCCCGTACTGCTCGGCACGCTGGAGGCCCTGCTCGCGGAGTTGCCCGCGGACGGCTGGCCGCAGGGCATCGCCCGCCGACGGGACGCCCTGTTGCTGCTGATGGGTTTCGCGGGCGCCTTGCGGCGCAGCGAGTTGGCGGGCCTGCACCTGGACTCGGTGCAGGTCGACACCGACGCGCGCACCGGCGAGCCGCTGCTGATCGTGGACCTGGGCGTGACGAAGACGGATCCGACCGGCGTGCACCACCAGCGGGTCGTGCTGCCCCGTGGGCAACGGCCGCACACCTGCGCGGTGTGCGCCTTCGCCGAGTGGGCGGACCTGCTGGCCGCGCACGCCGGGGGCTCGCTCGCCCAGTGGCTGTCCGAACGGGAGGAACCGGCCCGTCAGGTGCACCGCTGCCACAGCTACCGCCCGGGGCCGACCGGCCCGCAGCCGCTGTTCCCCTCGGTGAGCAGGCATGGCCACCTGGGCGACCGGCCGATGACTGGTCGTGCCGTGGCCGACTTGGTGAAGCGCTATGCGGAACGGGCTGGGCTGGACCCTGACCTGTTCTCCGGGCACTCGCTGCGCGCGGGCTTCGCCACGCAGGCCGCCCTGGGCGGTGCCACCGACCGCGAGATCATGCGGCAGGGCCGGTGGACCAACCCGCGCACCGTGCACCGCTACATCCGCACGGCCAACCCGTTGGACGACAACGCGGTGACCAAGCTCGGGCTCTGATCCGCTCAACCCAGGCGCGGAGCTTGGTCTCCGCAGTCAAGCTCCCGACCTGCGGATCTGCTTGGGGGGTCCGCGCAGGGCCACCTACCCCATTGGCGGGTGATCACAGCGAGTTCAGACTTGAGGCATGGCCAACAAGGAACTGGGCGACTTCCTCCGCGCCCGCCGCACCCGACTCACACCGGAGGAGATCGGTCTCCCGGTCGAGCTCGGTGTCGGTCGCCGCGTCACCGGCTTGCGACGCGCCGAGGTCGCCCGGTTGGCCGGGGTGAGCGCCGAGTACTACACCCGGCTTGAACAAGGTCGCGCCGGACAGGCCTCCGAGCAGGTGCTGCTTGCCCTGTCCGATGCCCTACGGCTGGACGACGTCGAGCGGCGGCACCTGTTCACCCTCGCCGGCACCGCATCCAGGGCGCGGGACCGCGGCGAGCACTCGGCGCGACTGCGGCCGGCGATGCGACAGGTGCTGGAGTCGATGGACTTGTGCCCTGCCTACGTCCGCGACGGCAATCTCGAGATCGTCGCCGGCAACGCGCTGTGGGCACTGGTGTTCCCCGATATCGCCACCTTGCCTCGCCGGGAACGCAACATGGTCCGCTGGACGCTGCTGGACCCCCGCGCGCGCCTGGTGTGGTGCGACTGGGAGCGCGTGGCCCGCGACTACGTCCACGTGCTGCGGCTGGCCGCCGCGGACCAGCCCCGCAACCAGCGCATCACCAACCTGATCGGCGAGCTGATGGTGCGGTCACCGGAGTTCCCAGCGTGGTGGTCCGAGCACCGCGTTCACGAACGCAGCACCGGCAGGAAACGGATCCACCACCACATCGTCGGCGACCTCGAACTGCAATTCGAGATCTTCACCCCGGTCGCCGACCCCAGTCTGTCGATGCTGGTCTACTCCGCCCCGACCGGCTCCCCCAGTGAGGAGCGCCTGCGGCTGCTCGCCAGCTGGGGAAGCGAGCACACAGCCACGGCACGCCGGGGCGCCGACGCCGACTCCTGACAGCCCCCAGCGGCATTCGGCCACCTCCATCACCCAGACACGACTGCGCCGCGCACGCGCCCGGCGGCGCTCGATCACGGCCTCGATGGCCGTCACTGAAAGGAAATCCTTGATGAGCAAGACGTTCCTGGTCACCGGTGTCAGCACCGGGCTCGGACTGGCGATCGCCCGGCGGGCGCTGGCGGCCGGGCACCGGGTGGCCGGCACGGTGCGCACCGAGCAGCACGCGGCCGCCTTCCAGGCCCTGGACGCCGAACGCGCCCGGGCCTTCCTCCTCGACCTGACCGACGAGGACCGGATCGAGCCGACCGTGCGCGCCGCCGAAGTCGCGTTGGGGCCGATCGAGGTGCTCGTGGCCAACGCCGGCTACGGCGTCGAGGGCACCTTCGAGGAGTCCCCGATGGCCGACCTGCGCCGCCAGTTCGAGGTCAACGTGTTCGGCACGGTGGCGACCATGAAGGCCGTGCTGCCCGGTATGCGCGAACGGCGCGGCGGTCACATCTTCGTGATCACCTCGATGGGCGGGATGACCACGTTCCCCGGCCTGTCGTTCTACGAGGGCAGCAAGCACGCGATGGAGGGCATCACCGAGGGACTCGCACAAGAGGTCGCGCAGTTCGGGGTGCGGGTGACCGCGGTGGCCCCCGGCGCGTTCGCGACCGACTGGGCGGGCCGGTCGCTGGCCCGCGCGCCACGAGGCATCCCCGACTACGACGAGCTGTTCGATCCGATCCGCGCCCGCCGCCAGGCCCTGGCCGGTCAGGGGATTGGTGACCCCGATCGCGCCGGCCAGGCCATCCTCACCGTGCTCGACGCCGAGACCGCTCCCGTGCACCTGCTGCTCGGCTCGGACGCGCTGCGCCTGGTCGCGGCCGGTCGCCAGCGGGTCCAGGACGACATCGACACCTGGCAGGACCTCAGCCTGTCCACCGACTCCCCCAAGGGCGGAGTCACCGTCTCCTCCTGACACAGCGGTCGCTGGTGCGGTGAGCGCGTGGTCGACCAGTCGTCGAACGAGGAGGAGTTGGACCGGCTGCGCCGGTTTCCCGAGATCAGCCGGGACGAGCTGATGCGGTTCTTCACGCTCACCGACGCCGACGAGCTGTTCGCCCGCTCCCACCGGGGCCCGGCGAACGTGCTGGGCGTGGCCGTGCAGCTGTGCACGCTGCCCTGGCTGGGGTTCGTGCCCGACGAGGTGCACGCGGTGCCCCCGGCGGTGGCCCCCTGCAGGCCGCTGTCCGAGCCCGCTGATCCGACCGCCCGGGGCGCGCCAACCCAGCCTGACCGCGGTCAGCTACGGGGTGGGCCGAAGACGGTGTGCTGCTCGGTCATCTGGTAACCGGCCCGGCGGAAGGCTGCGGCCATCGGCTTGTTCGGCACGTCGGTGGTCGCGGTGATCCGGTCCGCGCCGTCGGCCGCGTGCACCCGGGTGACCTCCGCCAGGAGATCGTCCACGTAGCCCCGGCCGCGCAGTTCCGGCAGCACGCCCAGGTATCCGACATTCCGGGAATGCGGGGTCGCCGATGGGATCGCGAATCCGACGAGCGAGCCGTCTGAAGTCTCGGCGATCCGCCACCACGAACGCTCACCCGGGCAGGACAGGTAGAACTCCAGATCGCCCTGAGCCTGCGCGTCCACCCCGCCGGACTCGATGTCCCGCTGCGTGGCCACATCCAGGCTGCCGATCGCGACCCGGCGGAACACCGCGAGGAACTCCGCGTCCTCGGCTGGGCGGAACACCAGCCGCCCCGAGCCGACGGGCAAGCCGTCGGCGGGCGTCCACTCGAAGCGGAGCCGCTCGATCACATCGGTCAGCCCCGAGGCCGACGCGGCGGCCGAGCGCCACGACACCGCGTCCACCGCGCAACCGCCTCGCAGGATCAGCCGGTAATTGGGCAACACGCCGAACTCGGCGTGTCCCTTGTCCAGCAGCGCGGTGGCCACCCCGACGCGATCGGGCACATCGGGCAGCACGTGCAGGCAGTCCAGGACGATCGGCTGCTCGCTGTCCGACCGTCCCCACCACACGGCGCGGCCGACGATCCGGTCGCCGTCCTGGGCGAACCACGTCCACTCCGGGCGCATCCGGTTCTCGGCCGCCTCCACCCGCAGCTGATCATCGTCGACGAAGCCGACCGGGTCCGTGACGATGAACGCCGGAGGCGAGGACAATTCCGCCGCCGTGGCGTGGCGGATCAGCACAGCGCCCCCGCGGTGCACAGATCGGACGTGGCGACCAGGACCCGCCGGTCACCGCCGAACGGATCGCGGCCGTGGGTGGCCAGGAAGTTGTCAACGATCAGCATATCTGCACGCTGCCAGGGGAAACGCAGTCGCGCCTCGTTGTACACCTGCTTGATCAGGGTGATCACCTCATCCTCGATGGGCTCGCCATCGCCGTATACGACATTGCGGGGCAACCCGTCGACCCCATACTCGGCGGCCATGACTTCTACCACCTCGGCGGGCAGTGTGCTGGGGTGGAAAAGGTGCGCTAGGCGCGGACGTCCCGGCGTCGGGTGTGGTTGTGGCGTGCCATCAGGTTGTCCTCCAGCGAGGTCGCTCGCACCCCGCGAGGTCAGCCCTGGACAACAGGTGATCACGTCGGGTGCCGTTCGCACTGAGGCGGTGCCATCTTGTCCTCGGCCGCGTGGGGGCTGGGTCAGCTCGGGGAGGGGTCTGTGCATTGCCCAGGCCCACGATAGCCCAGGGTGAATGGCAGGTGCCGCGTTGCGGCGGAGGGCGTGTCACGGCACAACGCGCAGGCACCGGCTCGGTGGCGATCGTTGGTTTTTCGGCCGTTGCTACCAGGAGGCGAGATCAGACCACACCGGGCCCGGCGAGGCCCGCCGTCACCGCTTCGGGAGGAGCTTGTCCGTCCACAGTGGACGAGGAAAAAGCAAAGGCAAGGAGATTGCCCACTCCTTGCCACTTCTAAGATATAGCGCACTGGGGGCCTTGCGGCAAGACCCGGGTCGTGCCGCAGAATCTCCGGCCGAAGCCAGAACCTGCGGAAATGCGGAGCGGCTGGCCGAAATGCAACCTCAGTGAATGGGCGGTTCATGATTGACGTGATCGTTGCCGGCGGCGGACCGACCGGCATGATGCTGGCCAGCGAGTTGCGGCTGCACGGCGTGCACGTGCTCGTGCTGGAGAAGGAGGCGGAGCCGACCACGTTCGTCCGCTCACTCGGCCTGCACGTGCGCAGCATCGAGGTGATGGACCAGCGCGGTCTGCTGGAGCGGTTCCTCGCGCACGGCAAGCAGTCCCCGGTCGGCGGCTTTTTCGCCGCCATCGAAGCGCCCACCCCGGACGGGCTGGACTCCGCGCATTCCTACGTGCTCGGCATCCGGCAGCCCATCACCGAGCGCCTGCTGGCCGAGCGCGCCGTTGAGCTCGGCGCCGAGATCCGGCGTGGCTGCGAGCTGGTCGGGCTGAGCCAGGACGACCACGGGGTGACCGTCGAGCTGGCCGACGGCACGCAGCTGCGCTCGCGTTACCTCGTCGGCTGCGATGGCGGCCGCAGCACGGTGCGCAAGCTGCTGGGCGTCGGCTTCCCCGGCGAGCCCAGCAGGGTGGAGACGCTGGTGGGCGAGATGGAGGTGGCCGTGCCGCTGGAGACGGTGGTCGCCGTGGTGGCCGAGATCCGCAAGACCCACAAGCTGTTCGGTGTCGGGCCCTTCGGGGAAGGGATCTACCGCGTCGTCGTGCCCGCCGAGGGGCTGGCCGAGGACCGCTCGGTTCCGCCGACCCTGGAGGAGTTCAAGCGGCAGCTGCGGGTGTTCGCCGGTACCGACTTCGGCGTGCACTCACCGCGCTGGCTGTCCCGCTTCGGCGACGCCACCCGGCAGGCCGAGCGCTACCGGTCCGGCCGGGTGCTGCTGGCCGGCGACGCGGCGCACATCCATCCGCCGACCGGCGGGCAGGGGCTCAACCTGGGCATCCAGGACGCGTTCAACCTCGGCTGGAAGCTGGCCGCCGAGATCGGCGGCTGGGCACCGGAGGGACTGCTGGACAGCTACCACACCGAACGGCACCCGGTGGCCGCCGACGTGCTGAACAACACCCGCGCGCAGATGGAGCTGCTGTCCACCGAGCCGGGCCCCCAGTCCGTGCGCCGCCTGCTGTCGGAACTGATGAACTTCGAGGTCGTGAACCGGTACCTGATCGAGAAGATCACCGCGATCGGGGTCCGCTACGACTTCGGCGAGGGGCATGAGCTGCTCGGCAGGCGGATGCGGGACGTGGGACTGAAGCGGGGGCGCCTCTACGGGCTGATGCACGGCGGCCGCGGGTTGCTGCTCGACCAGACCGGCCAGCTCTCGGTGGCGGGCTGGGCGGATCGGGTCGACCACGTCGTGGACCTCAGCGAGGAACTGGACGTACCGGCGGTGCTGCTGCGGCCGGACGGCCACGTGGCGTGGGTCGGCGAAGACCAGCAGGGGCTGCTCAGCCAGCTACCCAAGTGGTTCGGCGCTGCCGTCAGCTGAGCGTGCGGCCGCCTGCCTCGCCCTCGGGCAGGGCAGGCGGCCCACCACCTTGAGCGCAGGGTTCAGCGCTTCGCGAACCCGTCCAGTGCCGCCAGCACCTGGTCGCGCATCGCGTCGCTGCCGGTGTGCCCGGAGTCGTCGACGATCTCCAGCCGGGCCTGCGGCCAGCGCTTGGCCAGCTCCCAGGCCGTGCCGACCGGCCCGCTGATGTCCAGGCGGCCGTGGATCAGCACGGCGGGGATCCCGGCGAGCCGGTGCGCCTCGCGGAGCAGCACCCCGTCCTCGAGCCAGCAGCGGTGCGCGAAGTAGTGCGCGCAGATCCGCACGAACGCGCGCAGTTCGTGTTCGGGCCGGTCGCTGAACGAGTTCTTCTTGCCGTTGGGCTCCGCCGAGGTCACCGCGTCCTCCCAGGTGGCCCACGCGGTCGTCGCGGCGGCGCGCACCTGCGGGTCGGGGTCCTCCAGCAGCCGCGCGTAGGCGGCGAGCAGGTCCCCGTCCCGTTCGGCCTCGGGCACGGCGTCGCGGAACCGTTCCCACTGCTCGGGGAAGAAGGCGCCCGCACCCCGGTACAGCCAGTCCAGTTCGGAGTGCTTGCTGGTGGTCACCGAGCAGATGACCGCCTCCGACACGCGGTCCGGGTGGCGCTGGGCGTAGGCCAGGATCAGCGTGGACCCCCAGGAACCGCCGTAGAGCAGCCACTTGTCGATGCTCAGGTGCTCGCGCAGCTTCTCCATGTCGGCGAGCAGGTGCTCGGTGGTGTTGTGCCGCATGTCGGTGGCCGGGTCCCCGGCGTGCGGGGTGCTGCGCCCGCAGCCGCGCTGGTCGAACAGCACGACCCGGTAGCGCTGCGGGTCGAAGGCACGGCGGTGGCCGATGGAGCAGCCCGAGCCGGGGCCGCCGTGCACCACCAGCGCGGGCTTGCCCTCGGGGTTGCCGCAGACCTCCCAGTAGACGTGGTTGCCTTCGCCGACATCGAGCATGCCGTGCTCGTACGGCTCGATCGGCGGGTAGGGGTCGCTCATGCCCGGAGAATACAACAGCGCTGTTATATTCTGCTCGTGAATTCCTCAGAGCTGCTCGGCACCCGCCTGCGCCACCTGCTGGACCTGCTCGACGACGGGGTCGCCGAGGTGTACGCCGAGCTCGGGCTGACCGGGTTCCGCCCGCGCTTCACCCCGTTCGCGCGGGCGCTCGCGGCCGACGGCCCCGCCTCGATCCGCGCGCTGGCCGAGGCCGTGGGCGTCACGCACTCGGCCGCGAGCCAGACCGTGGCGCAGATGGCCAGGCAGGACCTGGTCGCGCTCAGCCCCGGGCAGGACGCCAGGCAGCGCATCGTCCGGCTCACGCCGACCGGCGAGCGGCTGCTGCCGGTGCTGGACCGCGAGTGGGCGGCCACCTCGGCGGCGGCACGGGAGTTCGACGCCGAGCTGCCGTACCCGCTGAGCAGGCTCGTCGACGAGGCGCTGGCCGCGCTGCAGCGGCGATCAATGCGCGAGCGGGTCGTGTCGGAGCTGGGTTAGCATCCGGGTTGCCGATCCCAGGGGGAAACCAGTGCCGTTCCAGCAGTTCACCGTGTCCGACGCCGACAGCGGCCCGTACAGCGTCACCACCGGACCCGACGGGGCCCTGTGGTTCACGCTCGTCCACAGTGGACGGATCGGTCGGCTGACCGTGGACGGCGAGCTCAGCACGTATCCGGTGGCCGAGGGCTCCGGCCCCACGGTGATCACCACCGGGCCGGACGGTGCCCTGTGGTTCAGCCAGTACCAGGGCCACCGCATCGGCCGGATCACCGTGCAAGGCGAGGCCACCGAGTTCGAGCTCACCACACCGCAGGCCGGGCCGTTCGGCATCGCGACGGGCCCGGACGGGGCGCTGTGGTTCACCGAGACCGCCAGCGACCGGATCGGGCGGATCACCGTCGAGGGGCAGGTCACCGAGTACCCGCTGCCGGTGCGCGGCGCGTTCCCCTCGGCCATCACCGCCGGGCCGGACCAGGCCCTGTGGTTCACCCTCAACCAGGCCAACGCCATCGGCCGGATCGACACCGAGGGCCAGGTCGTGGTGCACGCGCTGCCCACCGAGGCCGCGGCTCCGGTGGGCATCTGCGCCGGGGACGACGGTGCGCTGTGGTTCGTGGAGATCGGCGCCGGTCAGATCGGGCGGATGACCGTGGACGGCAAGGTCACCGAGTACCCGCTGCCCGACCGCGCCGCACGGCCGCACGCCATCATCGCCGGCGGCACGGGTCACTGCTGGTTCACCGAGTGGGGCGGCAACCGGCTGGGCCGGATCAGCGTGGACGGCGAGATCGAGCTGCACGAGCTGCCGGTGGCCAAGTCCGAGCCGCACGGCCTGGCCGTCGGCCCCGACGGGGCGGTGTGGACCGCGCTGGAGATCGGCGTGCTCGCCCGCTGGCCGGTCGGCCCGTAGCGCGGGGGACTTCGAGGCGTGCCCCAGGTTTCCCTGCCATGCGGTAGGCGCCTTCCTGGAGGCGCCGCATCAGCCGGAGAACCTCCTCGCCAGGTCCCGAAGCCTTTCCACCGCCTCGGCCACCTGGTCGCCAGTGATGTTCACGCCAGGCATCGGGCCTCGGCCCAGGCGCTCGATCTGCCCGGCGAAGCGCAGGTACTCCCGGTGAGCGTGTTCCCGGCAGGCGAGGCAGGTGACGCATTCCGGACGGGGAGAGGTCATCGCGTAGGGCACTTGGAGTCCGCAGCCGGTGGTGACGACACTCGGTGCGTCGGTCACGCGGCCCAGCATCGACGAGACCAGGTTGCGGACAGTGGGGCCGGCCTCCAGCACCTTCTGCTCGACGTGGATGTGCGGATCGGTCTCGCTCATCTGTCTCCGCGCCTTCGTCCCAGTCGTTCCGGAACCAGGCTATCGCCCACCGGGGCCAGTGCTGGTCAGTCCACGTCCACGGTGTGCTCCACCAGCGGCAGCTCGGCGAAGTACTCGCTGACCTCGTTGCGCCACCGGGTGAACGCCCCCGACCCGTAGAACCCGTTGTGCAGCGCGTCCAGGCTCTCCCACTCGGCGATGACGTGAAACCGGTCGGGATCGGTCAGGTCCTTGGTCAGCCGCACCGACTTGCAGCCGGGCACCGCCATGACGTGGTCGAAGCCCCGGCGGCAGGCGGTGACGAACGGCTCGCTCTGCCCTGGACGCACCACGATCTCGGCGAAGACGACGACCACACCGCACACCATGCCATGCCGTGTGCGGATTGTGTGTGCCAACAACGCCGTGAAGGTGGCTTTCACTGCGCTCAGTGCAGTGAAAACCACCTTCACGCCACCTCAGCTCACAGGTCCAGCGCGATCGGTCCGCCGGTGGCGGCGAGCATGACGGTGGCGACCTCGACCAGTTCCGCCCGCTGCCCGCGCAGTTCGGCCTCGGCCACGACCAGGTTGGCGCCGTGCCGCTCGCCCTCGCTCCAGTGCGCCCACCGCCGACCCGCCTCGGCGATGGCCGCCGACCGGTCGTAGCCGGGGTCGGCGGCGGTGTCGAGCAGCCAGCGCAGGTAGCCGCCCAGCTCGGCGACCTCCTCGGAGTGCGCGGGCAGCACGGGCCCGTGACCGGGCACGAGCCGGGTGTGCTCGATCGCGGCGATCTGGTCCAGCGCGGCCAGCCAGCCGCTGACCGAACCGGACATGGCCAGCGGGGTGACCCCGGCGAACACCAGGTCCCCGGCGAACACGGTGCCGTCCTCGGGCACCACGACGATCAGGTCCCCGTCGGTGTGGGCCACGCCCTCCACCGGCAGCAGCTGTACCCGCATACCGCCGAGGTCGACCTCCTCCCGCGCGGTGATCGTGTCGGTGATGTGCGGCGGGGTGATGTCGCCCCAGGTGCTGCACTGGAACGCCATCGGGTAGGTGTGCGGACCGCTGTGCACAGTCGCCGCGGTGTGCGGGGTCGCCCGCACCGCCCCGCCCTGCTCCACGACCAGGCGCGCGCCGTTGGCGTGGTCGCCGTGCGCGTGGGTCAGCACCGCGAGCACCGGCTTGTCGCCGGCGTCGGCCCGCACCGCGTCGAGCAGCCGCCGGCTGCGGGCCTCGGTGGCGAGCGTGTCCACCAGCAGGACCCGCTGCTCACCGAGGACCCAGCCCGCGTTGTTCAGGAACCAGCCGCCGGGCTGCTGGAGGTAGGCCCGCGTCCTGGGGCTCAGGATCTGCACAGTCACGGCCCCAGCCTAGTGATCACCGGGACAGGTACTCCTCCAGTGCGTCGGCGCCGAGCGTGGGACCGTCCACGGCGCGCAACCGCGCGGAGTAGTCCTTGACGGCCGCCCTGATCGCCGGGTCGGCGGCCACCTCGTCCACGGCCTTGCGCAGCTCCTGCGCCGTGACCTCCGTGTGGCCCAGCACCCTGCCCAGCCCCAGCGCCTGCACCCGGTCGGCGTTGAGCGCCTGCTCGGCCATCTGCGGGACGCAGACCAGCGGCACGCCGTTGTGCAGCGACTCCATGGTGGAGCCCATGCCCGCGTGGGAGACGAACACCGAGGCGTGTTCCAGCACGGCCAGCTGCGGCACCTGGGCAGCCACCTCGAAGTTGGCGGGCACCGAGTCGAGGCGGACCTCCTCACCCACGGACATGACCACGTGCCACGCCGAGTCGGCGAAGGCCTCGGTGCAGGTGGCGAAGAACTCCGGCCGGTTGTTGAACGCCGTGCCGAGCGAGATCAGCAGCACCGGCCGCTCGTCGGCGGGCGGCTGCCAGTCCCGGGAACGGCCCCGCACGCGCACGGAGGGGCCGAGGAACTTGAACGACTCCGCGAAGGTCTCGCCACGCAGCTGGAAGTCGCGCGGCACGAACACGAGGGTGAGGTCGGTCTGCGGGCCGCCCATCGCGCCGAGCTCCTCCCTGAGGCCCTGGTCGGCGGAGAACCGGGCCACCTTGTCCCAGAACGCGGCCAGTCGCAGGTGGTCCATGGTGAAGTCCTGGGGCGCCCACAGCTTGCGCAGGTCCACGTGCTCGTTGGCGGCCATGCTCGGGCAGAGCGTGATGGACCGGACGCCCAGCTTGTCGGCCAGTGCCGCGCCCGCGTAGCCCATCGGGTCGAAGCAGACCAGGTCCACCGGATCGGCGGCGAAGTGCTCGACCAGTTGCGGGAACGTGGCGGTCACCTGGTCGAAGTACGGCTCCAGCACGTCGACCAGGGAGTCGGTGCTGTACTGGCCGTCCTGCGTGCTGACCGTGCCGAGGTGCCAGTCCAGGCCAACCACCGCGGCACCGCTGCGCGCGGCCTGCCCGGCGAGGGCCTGGCCGGTGACCACGGTGACCCGGTGCCCTCGGGAGATCAGCTCCTCCACCAGCGGCAGGGTCGGGTTCAGGTGGCCGTGCGCGGGCGGTACGACAAACGCGAAGTGCTTCCCCATGATCACCTGTCTACCCCGCCCGGCAGTCGGCCGTCGACCGGGTTTCGGGACCGGGGAGCATGCCACGCGGTGACGTTCCATGCACGCATTGCGATTTAACTATCAACAGAACTGGTGAGTCGAGCACCGGTAGAACGGTGCAACAGACACGGCCGAACGGCCCAGCGCCGACGCCCGATCTCATCCCGGCGAATCCGGCTGGAGCTGCCGTTTTTGCATGATTCACACAAAGTTCGCCCGACTGCTCCGTTCGCAGCAACGACGAACACTCCCCGCGAGCGCCCGATCACAGCGTCAAGGGATTACCCCATTACGCGAGGGGCCCGCGTCCCGCACTATCGGTTTCGTTCCACGTTGTCCGATTCCACCAGCGGTGGGGGCGGGCCTCCCTGCAAACGGAACGAGGAGAACCGATGAAGCGCGTGACCCTGTGCTGCGTCGCCGCACTGTCCACGGCACTGCTCAGCGGTGTCGGCGTCCAGGCGGTCGGCAGTCCGGCCAACCCCTTGCTCACTAGGCAGGCGGCGTTGCAGTCAGCCCAGGCACAGGCCGCCACCGTGGCCTCGACCCTCGGTCTGGGCGGCGAGGAGAAGCTCGTCGTCAAGGACGTGGTGACCGACGCCAACGGCACCCAGCACCTGCGCTACGACCGCACCTACAACGGTCTGCGCGTGATCGGCGGCGACCTGATCGCCCACGAGAGCGCCTCGGGCAAGATCGAGGGCGTCGACTTCGCCAACCCGGCCAAGCTGACCCTGTCGACCACGCCGAAGATGGCCGCGAACCTCGCCGCCGACAAGGCGGCCGAGTCCCTGGCGGGCACCTCGGTGAGCAAGTCCGCCCCGCAGCTGGTGGTCTACGCGGTGGACGGCAGCCCGGTCCTGGCCTACGAGACGGTGCTGACCGGCGTGAAGGCCGACCAGACCCCGATCGAGCAGCACGTGTTCACCGACGCCGCCACCGGCAAGGTGCTGTACTCCTACGACGGGATCGAGGAGGCCACCGGCACCGGCAAGACCGAGTACAGCGGCACGGTCTCCCTGGAGACCACCCAGTCCGGGAGCAGCTACCAGCTCAAGGACGGCACCCGAGGCAACCAGGCCGTCAACGACCTGAAGCACGGGTCGGGCACCGGCACGCTCTACACCGACGCCGACAACGTGTGGGGCGACGGCACACCGGGCAACACGCAGACCGCCGCGGCCGACGCCGCCTACGGTGCCGCGCAGACCTGGGACTTCTACAAGAAGACCTTCGGCCGCAACGGCATCAAGAACAACGGTGTCGGCGCGCTGAGCAAGGTGCACTACGGCAACTCCTACGTCAACGCCTTCTGGAGCGACTCCTGCTTCTGCATGACCTACGGCGACGGCTCGGGCAACAACCACCCGCTGACCGCGCTGGACGTGGCCGGCCACGAGATGTCGCACGGCGTCACCTCGGCCACCGCGGGCCTGGTCTACTCCGGTGAGTCCGGCGGCCTCAACGAGGCCACCAGCGACATCTTCGGCACGATGGTCGAGTTCTTCGCGAACAACTCCTCCGACGTCGGCGACTACCTGATCGGTGAGAAGATCGACATCCGGGGCAACGGCACGCCGCTGCGCTACATGGACAAGCCCTCCAAGGACGGCGCGTCCGCCGACAACTGGTCCTCCACCGTGGGCAACAAGGACGTGCACTACTCCTCCGGTGTGGCCAACCACTTCTTCTACCTGCTCGCCGAGGGCAGCGGGGCCAAGACGATCAACGGCGTGTCCTACAACAGCCCGACCGCCGACGGCTCCACCGTCACCGGCATCGGCCGTGACAAGGCCGCCGCGATCTGGTTCCGCGCGCTGACCACGAAGTTCACCTCCACCACCAACTACGCCAAGGCGCGCACCGGCACGCTCGCCGCCGCGGCCGACCTCTACGGCGCCAACAGCGCCGAGTACGCGGCCGTGAACAAGGCGTGGGCCGGGGTCAACGTCAAGTGAGCTGACCTCCACACCGCACCAGGTCTGGCCCGTCCGAAATCGGACGGGCCAGACCCTTGTTCGCAGGGGTAGCGTCGATGGCGCCGAAGTCCGACGGGAGGGCGTGCGGGATGCTTGTGGTGGCCCAGATCAGCGACATCCACATCGACGGCGGGGACCGGGCGACCGAGCGCACCGCCCGCGTACTGGACTACCTCACCGGGCTGGACACCCCGCCCGACGCTGTGCTGCTGACCGGGGACCTGGCCGACCGCGGCCTGCCCGCCGAGTACGAACTGGTGCGCAAGCTGCTGCCCACGGGGTTCCCGGTGCTGCACTGCCCCGGCAACCACGACGCGCGTGCTCCGTACCGGCAGGTGCTGCTCGGCCAGTCCGGCGGGGACGCGCCGATCAACCAGGTGCGCAGAGTGGGCGCGGCGGTCTTCGCGATGTGCGACTCCAGCATCCCCGGCCGCGACGACGGGGCGTTGGAGGCGGAGACCCTGGACTGGCTGGAGGGCGTGCTGATCGGCACCGACTCCCCGGTGTTCGTGTGCTTCCACCACCCGCCCACCGAGCTGGGCATCCCCTTCCTGGACCGGATCCGGCAGTTCCACACCGAGCGGCTGGCCGAACTGGTGCGGGCCCACCCGCACGTGGTGGCGCTGCTGTGCGGGCACGCGCACACCCCGGCCGCGACCACCTTCGCGGGCCGCCCGGTGCTGGTGGCGCCCGGCGTGGTCTCCACCGTGCTGCTGCCCGGGGAGCGCGGCGGGCACATCGACCTGGTGGCCCCGCCGATGGTCGCCTTCCACGTGCTGCACGAGGACGGTCGCCTCAGCACGCACTACCGGGTCGCCCCGTAGAAATCTGGTAATGCACGCATCCGCATTTGGGCCGGGTCGTTGAGCAGCACATGCGAGGACTCATCTGCTTGGCATCGGCGCTGGCGCTGGTGTTGCTGACCGGTTCGCCCGCGGGCGCCCTGCCGATCACCTGGGGGTTGGGCGCGGGGCTGGCGGCCGGGATCGCCGACTGGAACGGCAACCCGGCAGGCGCCAACGACTGGACCTGTCGCCCGAGCGCGGCACACCCCCGGCCGGTGGTGCTCGTGCCCTCCACGTTCACCTCGATCTCCATGGACTACTCCGCGCTGTCCCCGTACCTGCGCGACCAGGGCTACTGCGTCTACAGCCTCAACTACGGCCAACGGCCATACGTGTGGCCGGGCCTGGTCGGGCTCGCGGCCACCACCGAGTCCGTGAACGAGCTGTCCTCGTTCGTGGACAAGGTGATCGCCAGCAGCGGATCGTCCACAGTGGACCTCGTTGGCCACTCGCAGGGCGGGATCATGGTGCGCTACTACACCCAGGTGCTCGGCGGAGCGGCCAAGGTGCGCACGGTGGTCACGCTGGGCAGCCCGTACCGGCTGGACGCCGGGTTCAACTACGCCTCGCTGCTCTACCGGGGCGTGCACCTGCTGCCCGGGGCCGACCAGGTGCTCGCCCAGCTGGCCAAGCTCACCCTGCCCGGGCTGGTCGGGCTGACCGACAGCCGGTTCTGGGCCGCGCTCAACGCGGGCGGCGGCATCTCCCCCGGCACCGACTACCTGTCCCTGGGCAGCCGCACCGACCAGATCCCGCCCGAGCTGTTGCGGTACCCCGAGGCGCCGAACACCGCCACCCGGTTCGTGCAGGACACCTGCCCGCTGGACGCGATCGGCCACTTCGGCCTGCCGCACGACCCCAACGTGGCCGCGCTGGTCGCCAACGGGCTGGATCCCGCGCACGCCCAGCCGGTGCGCTGCCAGGTGGTGGCTCCCAGCGCGTGATAGGTCCGCGATAAGGCTTTTGCCTAATCTCGGACCACATGCGAAGACTTCTCAGCTGCATCGCGGTCGGTGCCCTGCTCCTGGTGGGAGCGGGCACCGCCGCGGCGGCCGACCTCAAGCCCTGGGACCTCAGCGTGCCTGGCGCGAGCGGCCACGGGACGGTCGGCAACGTGGACAAGCTCGCCACGGTCACCGGCACGATCTCCGTCACCGACGCCACGCCCGGCCAGTGCTACTTCGTCCAGGTGGGCGTGGTGGAACCGCTCCTCCCGAGGCACCCCGTCTACTGGGCGTCCTCGGAGCGGCAGTGCGGGCCCGGCACGCGGGCCGTGACGGTGACCAAGCCCAACGACTGGACCACGATCGAACCCCAGGTGCGGATCTGCGCCGACACCGACAACTGCGACTACAACGCGTACAGCAACATCACCGTGCCCGCCGAGGTGCGCACCGGGGTCAGCGCTGTCAGTACGGGGTCCCACGTCAGCCTGGCGCTGAAGAACGGCAAGGTCACCGCCTGGGGCGACAACCACTACGGCGAGCTGGACGTGCCTGCCGAGGCGTCCTCGGGTGTCACCGCGATCAGCGCCGCGTGGGGCCACGACGCCGCGCTGCGCAACGGCAAGGTCATCGCCTGGGGCGCGAACGACAACAAGCAGAACGAGGTGCCCGCCGAGGCGCAGTCCGGGGTCAGCGCCATCGCCACCGGCAACATCCACACCCTGGCGTTGAAGAACGGCAAGGTGCTCGCCTGGGGCGGCAACTTCAGCGGTCAGCTCAACGTCCCGGCCGAGGCCCGATCCGGGGTCAGCGCCATCGCGGCGGCCGGTCTGTCCAGTGCCGCGCTGCGCAACGGCAAGGTCATCACCTGGGGCGAGGCAGGCAGCAAGGTGCCGGTCGAGGCCCAGTCCGGGGTCAGCGCGATCTACGCCACCGACCACGACGTGTACGCCGTCAAGAACGGCAAGGCCATCTCGATCCGCGGGGCCGCCGTGCCCGCCGAGGCGCAGTCCGGGCTGAGCTCGGTGACCGGTGACCACTCCTGCACCTATGGGCTCAAGGGTGATCGGGTCCTCGGCTGGGCCGCGAGCCTCAACGCGGACTGCCTGGTGCCCGCCGCCGCACAGTCCGGTGTCACCGGCATCAGCGCGGGCGAGTACCACCGCCTCGTGCTCAAGGGCGGGGAGGTCTACATGTGGGGCCACCTCAGCCCCACGCCGCCCCGCTGACCGACCCGCACCATCCGCCGTGAAGGTGCCGTTCGGGACGCCCAACGCCTCGAACGGCACCTTCATGACGTCTTGCGGAGGCGGGACCCCGGGCTACCGGCCGGTGGCCCCGCCGACCACGGCGTCGGAGGCGGACTGCTCCGGTGCGGGCTTGGCCGGGATGATGCCCGCCAGGTCACCGCCGTTGTCGTTGACGCGCAGCACGAACGGCCGGGTCTCGGTGTAGCGCACCACCGAGACCGAGCACGGGTCGACCACGATGCGCTGGAACCCGTCCAGGTGCACGCCGAGCGCGTCGGCCAGCACCGACTTGATCACGTCCCCGTGGCTGCACGCCAGCCAGACCGACTCCTCGCCGTGCGCGGCGGTGATGCGTGCGTCGTGCGCCCGGATCGCCCGCACGGCACGGGACTGGACCTCGGCCAGGCCCTCGCCCTCGGGGAAGACCGCCGCGGAGGGGTGCTGCTGCACGACCTTCCACAGCGGCTCCTTGAACAGCTCGGCCAGCGGCCGGCCGGTCCAGCCGCCGTAGTCCACCTCGGACAGGTCGTCCTCGGTGGTCACCGACATGCCGCGCGCGGACACCAGCGGGACCACCGTCTGCTGGCAGCGCAGCAGCGGCGAGGCCACCACCTCGGCCAGCTCCACCCCGGCGAGCCGGTCCACCAGCTTGCCCGCCTGGGCCTGCCCGGTGTCGGCGAGTTCGACACCGGGGCTGCGCCCGGCGAGCACGGCGGAACCGTTGGCGGTGGACTGCGCGTGCCGCAGCAGGATCAGTGTGGCCACAGCTGAAGCCTACGGCCTCACGCCACCCCGGCCTTGTCCAGCGCCTCGGCCGCGGTGCGCAGGGCCGCCACGTTCTGGTCCAGGTCGAAGTGCATCGGGGACAGGGTCAGCGTGGTGACCCCGGCCCCGGCAAGCGCCTGCATGCCGTCGGCGATGCGCTCCAGCGGGCCCAGCAGCGAGGTGGCGTCCAGGAACTCCACCGGCAGCGCGGCCATCGCGCCCTGGTAGTCCTTGGCCAGGAACTTGTCCTGCACCTCGGCGGCCTGCTGCTCGAAGCCCATGCGGCAGGCCAGGTTGTTGTAGAAGTTCTTCTCCCGGCTGCCCATGCCGCCCACGTACAGCGAGGCGTAGGGCCGCACCGCGTTGGCGGCCTCCTGCCAGTCCTCGCCGACCACCAGCGGGCTGGTGGGCACCACGTCGAAGCCTTCGAGTGTCTTGCCGACCTTGGCCCGGCCCGCCTGCACGTGGGCCAGGGATTCGGCGGCGTACTCGGCGGAGTAGAACACGCCCAGCCAGCCGTCGGCGATCTCGCCCGCCAGCTCCAGGTTCTTCGGGCCGACCGCGGCCAGGTAGATCGGGATCTCCTCGCGCACCGGGTGCACGGTCAGCGCCAGCGGCTTGCCGGGGCCGTCGGGCAGCGGCAGCGTGTAGTGCTTGCCCTCGTAGCGCAGCTTCTCGCGGCGCAGTGCCGCCTTGACGATGTCCACGTACTCGCGGGTGCGGGCCAGCGGCTTGTCGAAGCGCACCCCGTGCCAGCCCTCGGAGACCTGCGGGCCGGACACGCCGAGGCCGAACCGGAAGCGGCCCTCGGACAGGGTGTCCAGGGTGGCGGCGGTCATCGCGGCCATCGCCGGGGTGCGGGCGGGGATCTGGAAGATCGCGCTGCCCACGTCGATGCGCTCGGTGTGCGCGGCGATCCAGGTCAGCACCGTGGCCGCGTCCGAGCCGTACGCCTCGGCGGCCCACACCACCGAGAAGCCCAGCCGCTCGGCCTCTTTGGCCAGCTCAAGGTTGTCGGCGTCGTTGCCCGCGCCCCAATATCCCACGTTCAGCCCAAGTCGCACGGGCAGACCCTACCGGCGAGTAACCAAACCGACAACCGGTGTGACCTCGGTGACATCGTGTGTTCAACCGGCTCCGCGCCCGGCCAGCGAATACCCTCGACAGGGTGCAGCACCGACAGCTCGGCCGCAGCGGCCTGCGGGTGTCCCGGCTGGCCCTGGGCACGATGACCTGGGGCGGGGACACCAGCGAGGAACAGGCCACCGAACAGCTCGTCACCTTCATCGAGGCGGGCGGCACCTTCGTGGACACCGCCGACGTCTACACCGAGGGCGAGAGCGAACGCCTGCTCGGCTCGCTGCTGGGCGAGGTGGTCGACCGCGACCAGATCGTGCTGGCCACCAAGGCGGTCGCCCGACGGGATGACGGCCCGTTCGGCGGAGGGGCCTCGCGTGGAGCCCTGCTCAGCGCGCTGGAGGGCTCCCTGCGCAGGCTGCGCGTGGACCACGTCGACCTGTGGCAGCTGCACGCCTGGGACTGCTCCGTGCCGATCGAGGAGACGCTGTCCGCCGTGGACTCCGCCGTGAGCAGCGGCAAGGTCCGGTACGTGGGCGTCTCCAACTACTGCGGCTGGCAGCTGAGCACCGCCGCGACCCTCCAGCGCGCCCGCCCCGGCCACGAGCCGCTGGTCTCCAACCAGGTCGAGTACTCGCTGCTGGAACGTGGCATCGAACGCGAGGTGCGGCCCGCCGCCGCGCAGCACGGCATCGGCCTGCTGCCCTGGGCCCCACTGGGCAGAGGTGTGCTCACCGGCAAGTACCGCAACGGCACCCCGGCCGACTCGCGCGGCGCCTCCGCGCACTTCGCCCCGTACGTGGAGCAGCACCGCACCGAACGGGCCGCCCGCATCGTGCAGGCCGTGTCCACCGCCGCCGAGGGCCTGGGCACGACCGCGCTGGCGGTGGCCCTGGCCTGGGTCCGCGACCGGCCCGGGGTGGTCGCCCCCGTGGTCGGCGCCCGCGACGCCGTGCAGCTCAAGGTCTCGCTCTCCGCCGAGCAGCTGGAACTGCCGCCCGCGATCCGCGCGGCGCTCGACGACGTCAGCGGGATCGAACTGGGTTACCCGGAACGGCCCCTGGCCTGAGCAGGCAGTTGGGCCGCACGGGTGGTCGCTGGTGACTCGCAGGTGACCCGCACGTGACCGCCGGGGGCTCGTCAGGGATGCTGGAACGAGTGGTTCGTGCGAGGAGGCTGCTGTTGCGTCGGCTGGTGATCGTCCTACTGGCGGGTTCTGCCCTGGTCACGGGCTGCGGGAACAGCCAGTCGCCACAGGACGAGTTGCAGGTGTCCGACACCGTGACGGCCGCACAGCCCGCCAGCTCGCCCGTGCCCGGCGTCGCGCCCGAGGGCACCGTGCTCCCGCTGGACGGCCAGGTCACCGCCGTGACCGTCGTGGACTCGGCCCGCACCGCCGTGGTCGCCCTCGCCGACCCGCCCGCGCTGCGCCTGTACGACCTGGGCCAGCCCACGGCCGAGCCGCGCACCGTGCCGCTGCCCGGCCGCGTGGACCAGCTCAGCACCGACGGCGCCACCGTGCTCGCCCCGGTGCGCACGGCCAACGCCCTGCTGCGCGTCACGCTGCCCGCCGCCACCGTGCAGACCACCAAGCTCGACGGCGGCCCGGTCGCCGCCAGCGAGCGCGCTGGGCGGACCGTGGTCGCGCTGGCGGCCAGCAAGTCGGTGGCGGTGCTCGACGGGGACAAGCTGATCCACACCGTGGGCGGCCTGGCCAGCGCCGATCAGGCGTTGCTGCTCAACGGGGGCAAGGCGGCCGTGCTGGACCGGCTGCACACCGCCGTGTACGACCTGGACGCGGGCACCGGCAAGCTCGGCGCCGGGCTGCGCGCGGGCGACGGTGCCACCAACGCGGTCACCGACATCTACGGCCGTGTGCTGGTCACCGACACCAGGGCGGGGGAACTGCTGGTGTTCCGGCCCGACACGATGATCATGCTTCAGCGCTACCCGGTACCGGGCGCCCCGTACGGGATCGCCTACGACGAGAAGCGGAACCTGGTCTGGGTCACGCTCACCGAACGCAATCAGGTGGTGGGCTACGACGTCGCCGGCGGGGAGCCGGTCGAACGCCACCGCTACGCCACCGTCCGCCAGCCGAACTCGGTGGCGGTCGATCCCACCAGCGGAGCCGTGCTCGTGGCCTCCGCTGCCGGCGGAGGAGTTCAGGTGATCAAGTCATGACCGTGACCGACGAGGTGATCGACGGGGACTGGGAGTACCGCGGGCTGCGCCTGCCCCCCGGCGTGTCCCGCCGCACCGCCACCACCCAACTGACCATCCACGCCGAGTTCGCGGGCTGGGAACTGGCCAGGACCCTGCTGTTCGGCGACGGCACGCGCAAGGTGTGGCTGCGCCGCAAGCGCACCACCGCGCTGGCCCCCGGCGTGATCACCTGACCAGGAGCACCCCGGCCTGCTCGACGCCGTACCGGTCGTCAGCGATGACTTTCCGGCGGCGATGAGGTCTCTTCCCCCGTACACTGGGAACGAGATCGAGGAGCAGCACCCATGCGCATCGTGATCAGCGCTTTCATCAGCCTGGACGGCGTCGTGCAGGCGCCGGGCGGCCCGCAGGAGGACACCGACGGCGGCTTCGCCCACGGCGGCTGGACACACCCGTTCTTCGACGCCGAGGTGGTGGGCGGAGCCTTCGCCGACGCCATGAGCAAGGCCCAGGCACTGCTGTTCGGGCGCAGCACCTGGCAGACGATGGCCGCGGCATGGCCCGAGCGGGCCGGGGACCCGTTCGCCGACCAGATGAACGCCATCCCGAAGTACGTGGTGTCCTCGACGCTGGGCGAGCACGAGCTGACCTGGAACAACACCACGCGCATCCCTGGCGGTGAGGCCGTCGCCGAGATCCGCAAGCTGCACGAGACCGAGGGCGGCGACCTGCTCGTCATGGGCAGCCCCACACTCGCCCGCGCCCTCCTGCACGAGGGCCTGGTCGACGAGCTCCGCCTCATGGTCATGCCGGTGCTGCTCGGCGGCGGGAAGACGATCTGGCCGGGAGACGGCGCGCTGCGCACGCTCGAACTGGCCGCCACCACCATCAGCCCCACCGGCGTGCACGTGTGCACCTACCGGCCGGTCGCCTAGGTTGCCGTTCGGCGGGGAACGGGACAGTTCCCGATTCCCCGCCCGGTGGCCTCAGCCCGCCAGCAGGCCCTTGACCAGGTCGGCCAGCTCGGTGGCCCGCTCCAGCGGCACCATGTGGCCCGCGCCCGGCAGCACCACTGCCTCGCCCGAGCCGACCACGTCGATCACCGCCTGCGCGTGGGAGGCCGGGCAGAGCCGGTCCTTCTCCCCCATCACCGCGACCACCGGCTTGCCCCTGGCCACGGTCAGCGCAGCCTTGCGGTCGTACTTGTCGAACGCGGGCCGGAACAGCGCCACGGTCCCCGGCCAGTGGTCGGCCACCATCTGGGCGGTCAGCTCGGCGTCCTCGGCATTCGGCTCGTCACCGAACAGCCACCAGCGCAGCCCGGCGGCCTTCGCGGGCTCGATGCGCCCGCGGATGTGCCGGACCACCGGCCCGAACACCTTTTCCAGCTCTTCCACCAGCCTGCCGACCGCCTGCGGCCAGGCCAGCGAGGACTCCGCCAGCCGCCCCGCCGCCGTGGACACGAACACCAGGCCCGACACACGCTGCGCGAACAGCCTGGGGTGCCGCTCGGTCAGCGCCATGGCCGCCATGCCGCCCATCGAGTGGCCGACCACCACGACCTTCGGCGAGCTGATCCCGCGCTCGATGAGCAGGGCCAGGTCGTCACCGAGCTGCTCGATGGTCGCGGTCTCCGCGGTCGCCGGGCTGGACTGGCCGTGACCCCGGTGGTCGTAGGCGACCACCTGCACGCCCGCACCGACCAGTTCCGGCACGAGCCGGTGCCAGCTGCGGTGGTCCAGCGCGTAGCCGTGCGCCAGCACCACGGTCGTCTCGGCGTCCGGGTCACCGGCCCGCACCACGTTGAGCCGGACCTCGTCGTCCACTGGGAAGGCTTCACTCACCCGGGCATCCTGGCACGGTGCGCCCAAGCCGACCACAGATCGGCTCCCGGCACGTATGCTTGCTGAGATCTCGCGAAAGGGGGCGGCCAGGATGCTCATGACAGCACAGGACTTCGCCACCCTTTTCGTCACTGTGATGACAGCCGGTCCCGGCAGTGTCGTCGCCCTGCTCGCCGTGGCGGGCATCCTGGTCACCGCGCTGGCACTGTCCCTGGCCAGCGTCCGGCACGCCGACGTCACCGCGACCCGATTCGCCAGCATCGCCACCCAGGAACGCGCCGGTCGCGGCCGGGTGCTGCGGCAACGCGATCCGGACGCGGCAGGGCGCACCCGGTCACGAGCACCTTCACCTGCCTGATCACCCCAGGCAACTGTCGTACGCGCACGCCCACCGCGAGTGCGGGCGTGCCCGGTGAAGGGCTCACCCAACCATGTTCTCGACCCTGTTCGACCCGTTCATCACCGCCGCCTACCACGTGGTCACCTGGCTGGCGTCGATCACCGAACCGCTCATGGGACCGGTCAGCACGGCCGCCGCGATCGTGCTGTTCACCATGGCCGTGCGCGGGCTGCTGCACCCGCTCGTGCGGGCCCAGGTCCGCGGCGAGCGCAAGCGCGCACTGCTCACCCCGAAGATCAAGGAGCTGCGCGACAAGCACGGCACGAACGCCGAGAAGCTCAACGCCGAACTCGGCAAGTTGTACGCCGCGGAGGGCGGCACGATGTTCGCGGGCTGCCTGCCCATGCTGGTCCAGCTGCCGTTCTTCAGCGTGATGTACCAGCTGTTCCTGTCCCCGACCGTGCAGGGCCAGCCCAACGGGCTGCTCACCAACACCCTGTTCGGCGTTCCGCTGGGCCACTTGTTCCTCACCGGGCCGACCCTGGTCCAGGTGGGCCTGTTCGCCGCGATGGCAGCCGTGGCCACGTGGAACTCGATGCGGGCCGCCCAGTCGATGAAGTCCGCCGACCAGCCCGTACCCGGTGGCGCGGTGCTGCGCTACCTGCCGTACCTCTCGGTGGTGTTCGCCATGTTCGTGCCGCTCGCGGCCGGCCTGTACCTGCTGACCACCACGACCTGGGCCAGCGTGGAGCGCTACCTGCTCAACCGCGACCAGCTGACCGGGGTCCCGGCGTAAAACTGCGGGGGTGCGGCGGTTGGCCGCACCCCCGCAGGGGTCAGGCCGTGCGCAGGAAGCGGTCCAGCACGCGCGTGCCGAACTCCAGCGCCTCCACCGGAACCCGCTCGTCCACGCCGTGGAACAGCGCCGCGAAGTCCAGGTCCGCGGGCAGCTTCAGCGGGGCGAACCCGAAGCAGCGGATACCCAGCCGCTGGAAGGACTTCGCGTCCGTGCCGCCGGAGAGCATGTACGGCAACAGCTTCGCCGCCGGGTCCTCCGCCAGGATCGAGGAGTGCATGGTGTCCACCAGCGCCCCGTCGAAGGTCGTCTCCACCGGGGGCAGGCTCACCCACTCCCGCTCCACGTCCGGACCCAGGATCTCCGCCAGCTCCCGCTCGAACGCCTCCTGGCGGCCGGGCAGGATACGACAGTCCACAGTGGCCTCAGCCGTGGACGGGATCACGTTGGCCTTGTAGCCCGCGTTCAACATGGTCGGGTTGGCCGTGTCCCGCAGCGTCGCGCCCACGATGCGCGCGATGCCACCCAGCTTCGCCACCGCCCCGTCCAGGTCGTCCTCCGGAAAGTCGAAGCCCGTCAGCTCCGTGATACCCGCCAGGAACTCCCGCACCGAGTCGGTCAGCACCAACGGGAACCGGTGCCTGCCCAGCCGGGCCACCGCCTCCGACAGCTTCGTGACCGCGTTGTCCTCGTGCACCATCGAGCCGTGCCCCGCGCGGGCCTTCACCCGCAGCTTCAGCCAGGCGATGCCCTTCTCCGCCGTCTCCACCAGGTAGGCGCGCACCCCGTCCTTGACGGTGATGGAGAAGCCGCCGACCTCGCTGATCGCCTCCGTGCAGCCCTCGAACAGCTCCGGCCGGTTGTTCACCAGCCAGCTCGCGCCCTGGTGGCCGCCCGCCTCCTCGTCGGCCACGAAGGCGAACACGATGTCCCGGTCCGGCACGATGCCGTCCCGCTTGAGCCGCCTGGCCGTCGCCAGGGTCATGCCCAGCATGTCCTTCATGTCCACCGCGCCGCGGCCCCACACGTAGCCGTCCTGGACCGCGCCGGAGAACGGGTGCACCGACCACTCCGCCGCGTCCGCCGGCACCACGTCCAGATGCCCGTGGACCAGCAGCGCCCCCCGATCCGGGTTCGCGCCCTTCAGTCTGGCGATGACGTTGCCCCGCCCCGGCCCCTGGTCCCCCGACTCCACGTAGGTCGTCTCGTAGCCGACCTCCGCCAGCTTCTCCGCCACGAACTCCGCCGCCGCCCGCTCACCAACCACCGTCGCCGGGTCGCCCGTGTTCGTGCTGTCGATGCGGATCAGCTCGCTGGTCAGCTCCACTGCTTCCCGCTCGGCGAGCTCCAGCCCGCCCGTCTGCTCGCTCACCAGGCATTTCTACCACTGCGCGCCGCCCGCCGACCCGTTGCGGACCCCCGATTTGGGATCCCTCATGTGGATCATGTACTCTCTGTCCTGTCAGCGAGCAACGGGCTGACAGACCCGGTCCGGGTGGCGGAATGGCAGACGCGCTAGCTTGAGGTGCTAGTGCCCGCAAGGGCGTGGGGGTTCAAGTCCCCCCTCGGACACGTGGGGGTTCAAATCCCCGGTGACACATCGTTCACCACGGCTCCATCCGGTGCTTTGCCCGACCTGTCCTATTCTCCCGACGGGAGCCTAGGGCTGGCGGGCCCATGCCGACAAGGTTGAGCCGAGATCATCCAGACCGCACAATCTCGTCGATGTCTCGCAGACTCACCCGGCGCTGCCAGCCGAGCACGCTCGGCCTCGGGCAGGTTAGCCACCCGAGACGACACCATATGAGCGGCTTCAACGACCGCGTCGCGGTCTCGCAACTGCCGCAGCAGTAGCTCCAGAGGCTGGGCGTACTCGTCGGTTCCGCGACGGGGCACCATTTGCCGTCTTACCCCCACCACTCTCCAGCACGAGGGTTAGGTGCTGGCCGTCCGCCTCGACAGCGAACTCCGCACCGAGCTCAACTCCGTAAACGTCACGAGCACGCACCGTCCCAGCCTTCCACAAGCAAGAATCAGCCTCACAACGGTGGGGGGGGACAGGCCGCGGCAAACCCGTCACCCGATCGGCTCCACTTTGCGCAGGTCAAGCCCTACATCAGCCCGTCCCTGCTGACGGCACAGCAGGGACGGGCTGATGTGTCCCATCGGGACACCCGCAGCCTCCGTTCACCAGCCCACGTCGCGTAGGACGAGGCGCCAGCTGCCACGACGAAGGCGCGGGGGGCGGTCCGGTGTGTAACCACAGCGTGTAGCGTGATCAAGCGTGCCCTTCTTGCGCCGCAATCCCGAACAAGTCGCGCATACCGCCCCGTTCGGCGCCGCCAAGCTGACGAATCACCCCGCCTCGACCTTGCCGCCATGCACTCGCGACATCACCTTCGCGGCGCCTAAATCGGTATCGGTCCTGATGGCGCTCCTGCCGCCCGAGGACAGCCGGCTAGGCGCATTGCTTACCGGCCACGAGGCGGCTTTGGCGAACGTCCTCGACTGGCTCGACAAAGAGGGCGCCTTCGCGCTGAGCGGGCCTGCGGTGCTCGACTGTCGGGGGCTGGACACGGCCGTCGTCCAGCACATCAGCAGCGTCGGTCAGCAACCGCACCTGCACACCCACGTTCTCGTCGAACCCACCGTCACGGGAGTGGACGGGCGCACGTACCCGGTAGACTGGAACACGCTGGACCAAGTGCTCGTCGCCGCAGGGGCAATGTACCTGGCCGTACTGCGGCACAACCTCGTCCATACGCTCGGGGTGACCTGGACCCGGGACCACCACGAGAGCAAGTGGGAGATCGCAGGCATCCCCGACACGCTGATGACCAGGTGGTCGGACACGACCTGCGCACTAGCTGCGATTCCACAGACTCAGGCAGTTCGACCTCGCTGACAGCGCAGCACATCGACGCAGTGCCGGCAGAAAATTGGATACTTGGGGGGCCAAGTGATCGATCCGCACCACGAAGCGGTACTGATCCGCAACCGGCAGACAGGCGTCTTCGAGGACGAGACCCGGAAGGTGTCTCGATACGAGATCCAGCACGCACGGATCGGGATCGTCTTCGCCAAAGGGAACAAGGTCTTTCCGTACGGGCCCGACCGCGTGCAGATCCTACGCCGTCCGGTGCGCCGGAACCTGGCGGATAGTGATCGGGTCGAGGTCGATGGCAGCATCTGGGAAACCGCGACCGAGACCGCGACCTTCACCAGCGCGGGCGGCGCATGGTGCCGAGTGTTTTACCGGACACGCGCGGGCGAGGCGTACCGAACCTATCCTGCGTCACAGGTCCGCGTCGTCACCTCAGGGACCGCTATCCCCCTCGTCTCCGACGTAGTGCGCTACTGGCGCACGATAGTCTCCCGCCTCGAACACGACGATCCCTTGCGGCCCGGATACGACCGGCTTACCTTCGTCCATCCGGAGAGCATCCTCAGCTCGTACCTAACCGGCGCGCCGATCGAATCGAAGCTTCTGGACACCGCCCCGATCTTCCCGTTCCGCAGCAATCTCAGTCAGCGCAAGGCCGTCGAGAACGCCCTCACCCGGTCGATCTCGATCATCGAAGGCCCACCGGGCACCGGGAAGACCGAGACCATCCTGAACCTAATCGCCAACATCGTCGCCGTGCAACACAGGACTGTCGGCATCGTCTCGTCCGGCAATGCCGCGGTCGACAACGTCCGCGACAAGCTCGACGAGCTCGGGTTCGGGCACCTGCTCGGCAACCTCGGTCGCAAGGAGAAGCGCGAGGAGTTCTTTGCGGCGCAGGCGACCCGGAATGCGTCGGTCACGCAGTTCCTGGCTGGTGCTCCGCAACCGCCGAACCTCGCGGAGTTGGCGGACCTGGACCGGCGCCTGCGTGGCCTCCAGGAGGATGAGCGTATCCGCGCCGACCGGCGGCAGGCGCTCGACGCCCACCGTCTAGAGCTGAGGCACTTCAAGGATCACCTTCAGCAGGAACAACTGCCCGAACTCGACGGGCTGCCCCTGCTCCAGCGGTCGGCCGACCGCATCATGGACTACCTAGCCGAGAGTCAGGTAGAACTGGCCGGCGCGCGCCCCGGCCTCGTGCGGCGAATCCGGAACTACTTCCGCTACGGGTCCCTGCGAGCGCTCGACCCAGCCGACACCGACGTCGTGCTCAGGCTGCAACTGGCGTACTACACCAAGCGGATCGCCGAGCTGGAGGGGGAGATCGAGCTGGTCGAGGCTCGGCTGCGGCGCGCCAACTTCGACCGGATCTCCCGGCGTCACCAGCAGTTGTCGACCCAGTTCCTGCACGTCGAACTCGCCGATCGATACCGAAAACTGGGCCGCACCGCCTACGACGCGGACACCTACCGAAGTGGTCGCGTGTTTACGAGCTTCATCGCGGACTACCCGGCGCTGCTGAGCACCTGCCATTCACTGCGGGCCAGCATCTCCGACGGGTACCTGCTCGACTACCTCATCATCGACGAGGCTTCACAGGTCAATCTCCTGCTGGCGGGACTGGCGATGTCGTGCGCCCGCAACGTTGTTGTGGTCGGCGACCAGAAGCAGCTCGCGCCCATTGCCATCGAGGCCGCGGCAGACCTCGTGCCACCGATGCCCGCCTACGACTGCCGGCGGCACAATCTCCTCTCCTCGCTGTCCGAGTTGTACGGCGACGCCCTGCCGAGCGCGCTGCTGCGGGAGCACTACCGGTGCGACCCGGTCATCATCGGCTTCTGCAACAAGAAGTTCTACGACGGCGAGCTGATCCCGTACACTACCGGTGGCGCTGAGCGGCCGATGATTGTCGTGCGCACCGTCGAAGGCAATCACATGCGTCGGCACCACGACGGAGGCCGCTCGAACCAGCGCGAGGTCGACGTCATCGCCCAGGAGGTGATCCGGGATCACTGCCGGGGCGTCGCCGACTCCGACATCGGCGTGACTACTCCGTATCGCCGCCAGGCAGACAAGACCAAGGACGTGCTCGACCAGCTCGAGGCCGACACCATCCACCGGTTCCAGGGCCGGCAGAAGCAGGTGGTCATCATGACCACCGTCCTGGACGAGACCTGGCCCGGCCGCACTGGGCTGCCGTTCGTGGACGATCCACAGATGATCAACGTCGCGGTGTCGCGGGCGATCCGGCGCTTCATCCTTGTGACCAACAACGACCTGATGCCCACCAGCCGGCACATCCAGGACCTGGTCGGCTACATCCGCTATCACCACCCGGACGAAGAGGTCGTCGACAGCGCGGTCGTTTCCGTGTTCGACCTGCTCTACGCCGCGTACTCGCAGCGGCTGCGACCGCTTGCGGCACGGCTCAGGAAGGAACTGAAGTACCCGTCCGAGGACATCGTCTGGACCGTACTGCACGACCTATTTTCCGAGCAGCGCTATGCGCACATGACGGCCATTCCCCAGGTGCTGCTGAAGAACCTCCTGCCCGATCTTGACCGGCTCACCCTGCGCCAGGTCGAGTACGTGAGTCGGCGGGCTTCCCTCGACTTCGTTGTCTACAACCGGGTGACCAACCAGCCACTGCTCGCCATCGAGGTCGACGGGTTCGCCTACCACGAGAACGACCCGGAGCAGCTGAAACGGGACGCGATCAAGAACGAGATCCTGCGCATGCACGACATGCCGTTGCTGCGGCTGCCGACCACGGGCAGCGGCGAGCAGCAGAGAATTAGGGAGGCACTGACCAGCGCCGAATCCCACTGGGCTCGCCGCTCAGCTAAGTAATCGGTCAGGCACACCTGCTCGGGACGGCAGTGGAGCCGCGGGACACTAGCCCCGGGATTTGGGCGGCGTGCGGCGAGGGTTCCTGCTGGGTCATGACGTCGAAGAGGGTCTGGGCGACATCGGCGCCGAAGGCGAAGACGTCTTGCTACATGGCGGACGGCGCTGCAGGGACACCCTAGCTGTCCCATTGGGACGTCCCAACATCCGTCACTAGATCACGTCGCGCAGGACGAGCCGTGTGGTTAGTGTGCACGCCCCCCTCGGACACACAGACACGCATTTTTACCCCACTCCACAGCATCACTGGTCACTGTGGTGTCGCCGCACTCACGGTCACGCGGGCACAGCGTTCCGTGCCCATCCCGAGCACGCAGCCCGGCGAACCACCCCTCGGACGGTGGTCGCTGTGAGTGACCGGATTGTGCCCGGCGTCCACCTTCCCACCAGCGGTATTGACGCGGCCTCCGCATTTCCCTCAGCCGGTACTTCCCTGCCGGTGGCGGACATTCCCGTCGATAGCGATCCGCCCCCGATGGCATCGCTGTATTCCATCGCCAAGGTGGATGACTCCGGACGCGTCGCCGACCTGGTCCTGGCGTCCGCGCTGTCCTGGAAACCCGGCGAACCACTCGACATCACCGTTGTCGGCGAGGCCGTGGTCATCCGTTCCGCGCCCGACGGGCTCTACTGCCATACCCGCAAGGCGTACCTCACGCTTCCCTCACGGATGCGGCAGCGGTGCCAGATCCAGCCCGGCGACACCGTGGTGCTCACCGCGATCCCCGACCGGAAACTGATGATCGTCACCAGCGTCCGCCTGGTACACGACGCGCTCACCGATCACTTCCAGGCGATCCTCGACCGGTGGAGCGTGGGCCATGGCTAATACCCCTGCCCCGGCGCAGATCCAGGCGGCCAAGCAATTGCTGGCCAGCATGGGAATCACGCCCGAGGACCTCGCCGCCACCACCGTCACCTCGACCGCGCCGACGTTCGCCGAGTACGTGCCCGTGGTGGCCGGTGCGGTCAGCAGCGGCGCCCTGCGTACCTATGGCTCGTACTGGAATCGGGTCGTCGAGCGGTGGGGGCCGCGGCGGATCGACGAACCCACCCCGACCGAGATCAAACAGTTCGCCGAATGGGTCAAGGCCAACACCGTCCGCCGCCGCAACGCGCATGGGGGCCTGGGTGCGGTGGAGAACTTCATCGGCGCGATGCGGTGCCTATACCGGCACGCGGGCAACGACGGGCTCATTCCCGAGTCGTTCAACCCGGCGCTGAAAGTGCCCAAGCCCCGGCGGGCGGAATCCCTGCGCCGGGCGATCACCGACACCCGCCTGGACGAAATCAACGAGACGGTGTCCACGACCGGGGACGACCCTGCCCTGGACGCCCTCATCGTCCGCCTGCACACCGAGACGGCCTGCCGCCGGGGCGGTGCCCTGGGACTGCGGCCCCGCGATCTGGATCAGGACGACTGCCTGGTCTATCTGCGGGAGAAGGGCGAGAAGAGCCGCTGGCAGCCGGTGTCACCCACGCTGATGAATGCGCTGCTCGACCATGTCAGCAACCGGGGAACCGGGGACCGCGACGAGCAACTGCTGCGCTATCGCAGTGGTGAGCCGATCACCCGGCGCCGCTACGACTACATCTGGACCCGGCTGGGCGAGTGCCTGCCGTGGGTGGCCACGCAACAGGTCAGTGCGCACTGGCTGCGGCACACCACGCTGACCTGGGTCGAGCGCAACTTCGGCTTCGCCGTCGCGCAGGCGTTCGCCGGGCACGCCAAGGACCGCGACGCGGCCACCACCTCGATCTACACCCGCGCATCCATCCACGAGATCGCCGCGTCCGTCGCGGCGCTGACCAACGAGCCACACCCGCTGGCGCCCTCCGACGCGACCACATGAGCATGGTGGGTCCACGGATGCTGTCCCGCGGACCCACCACCCCCGAAGCCACACCGGCACACCGGGCGCCACCGCGATGCTCGCCGACGCCTGGATGCGACCCGCGCCGAGCTGAGCGTGGCTCGGCCGCCACCTCGCAGGTGAAGAGAGCGACCCCACCGGGTGCTGTGAACACTGGACGGGAACCCCGCCGTGATCACCGATTCTGCCACCGCCCCCACAGCATCCGAGACCGTCTCCGACGACACGACCCCCGGAATGCAGGCGTCCTCGACGCCCGAGGCCGACACCGCGCGCTCTGGCCGCGGGCGTGGGGACAGCGGCCATCCGGGCACGCCGTGCGGCCGGACGTGGTCGCGCGTGTCCGCAAGGCGATCACCAGATCGCCGCGGCTGGGTGTGTGCAGCAGCAGCTTCCGCTGGACTTGACGGCCTGACCCACCCGGGGGCGGACCGGTGTGTCGCGCGCACCGTCGGGGTGACGGTATTCCACGGCGTTGGCCGTGTTCGACGCGGCGATGACGCGGGTTGTCGCCCTCGGTCCCTATGACCGCGCACCGGACTCCTCGCGTCCTGTCCCCCGCCGTGACGCGACGGCACTACTGCCCCCGGACGCGGGCGGGTCGGTCAGCGACGCGAGGCGGTGAGCGCTCCGCGTGCCGACGTCCGCTCGCGGCTCGAACCGGTCCGCCCGGCGCCGGTGATCAGGTGTGTGTGCCACGTGGCATGTTGGCCAGCCGCGTACCGACCTAGCCTCGCGGGATGAGGATCATGGTGTGGATGGTGGTGGCAGGCGTGGCCGCCGCGCACGGGTATCCAGCCCTGACCGCCACGGGGCTGGCGCTCCTGGCGTGCCTGGCCGGTGCGCGCCGCCTCCCCACGCGATCCCGCACACGGCGGGCACCCTCGCCGCCCGGGGCACCACGAACCGAGGGACAACGGCAGAGCCCGCAGTGCCGGCCACGCACGCCCAGGAGACCACCGGTCCAGCCGGTGCTTGCCGTCCTCGATCTCGCGTCGGGTGCCGCGCCGGCGTGGCCGCTCGGCAAGGTCCGGTAGGGCGTGCATCAAGCCGGTCAGGTCGTTCGGTCACGGCGGCGAGCTGGACGGGCTGGATCGGCCCGTAGCTTCCCTGAGGCGTGGCGAGGTGGCGGCGGAGGTAGCTGGGTTTGAGGTGGTTGGCGCCGATGTAACCCCTTCAGCCGGTCGAGCACGTTCTTCACCGTGCGCACCTTCGCCTCGGACAACGCCCGGGGCACCGGCGCGGGCAGCGGCAGCAGGTCGACGCCCCTGGTCGGATCGCCCTGGGACAGGGTCTCGGCGGGGGGCGTGCGCGGCGACCCAGGTGAACGCGAGGTGCTCGCGCCACCCGCCGCACCACCCGGGGACCGCCAGACCCACCCGTGGCGGCTGTTGCCCGACGTGGGCGCGGACTCCTCTGTTGGGGTGAAGCCGCGCGAAGTCGGCCCCAGCGTGGCACCCACTGCCTACAGTCACCGGCCGTGATCACCGTGCTCCCCTGTGTCTGTTGCGTTGCCCCGACCGGGACCGGGCGCCCATGGCCCGTGGGCGGCTCAACCACGAGGTCGCGGCGGTGAGTGTGGGTGACCGCGTGGTGCTGGTCAGCTCCACCGCCGGCGGCACCGGTTACCGCCACCCCGGCCGCGTCGGCCGCCGCCAGCAGCCGGGTCAGCACCATGTCCCACGTGCCGGTGGCCGACAGCCGACAGTGCCAGGCCCCGGATCGTCTGCCACGGCCCGAACACCGCCGGCACGTCCCGCCGGGCGATCCCGCATCGGTAGCGGTAGATGATGCCCTCCACCATCGACCGCGCATCGGCGAACGGCCTGCCCTGCCGATGCGTCCGCGCTGGTAACAGGTCCTCGATCAACGCCCACTGCTCGTCGGACAGCAGTGGGAACCGTGTCCTGACCGCCAGGGTCGCAGCACACCACCGCGATGTTTGTCAGGCACGCCCTAGTTCTTCGGCGTGTGCAGGCCGTCGAGTACGACGCGGGTCAGGTGGTCGTCGGCGCGGGCGCCGCAGCGGCAGACCGCCACGTTGAGTACGCGCACCACCTCCGTCGGCGGCACGTCGGCGCGTAGGTCGCCCTCGCGTTGAGCCTTCGCGGCGATCTTGGTGATCAGCGCGTTGATCTCGACCTCCAACTCGGGCAGTTCGGGGCGTTCCGGTTCACTGGTGATCAGGGACTTGGTCAGCGCCAGCGGCAGGGCTACACAGTGGTCCACGATCCGCAGCAGCGCCGCCCACGCGGGCGTCCGGCCGACTTCCGCGCGCGTGGCGTCCAACAGTTCCCGCAGCGTGTCGACCGCGATGTCCTCCAACAGGGCGCGTCGGTCCGGGAAGTGCCGGTACAGCGTGCCGACGCCGACTCCCGCCGCCCGCGCGATGTCCTCCATCGACACCGCTTCGCCCCGTTCTCGGGCCAGCAGGAGGGCGGCACTGGTGATCGCCGACCGGTTGCGCCGCGCGTCCGCCCGCACCCGCACCTCCCATCAAGCGGAATCTTGGATTCAGCTTATGCTACCTTCACAGAAGCGGAATGCCGAATTCACCTTTGGAGGGGCGATGCGGATCGGCCTGTACGTCGGCGACCAGAGTGGTCTCGAGTCCCAGATCGGACAGGCGCGCGCGGCGGCTGAACACGGCCTGGCCAGCGCGTTCTTCAACCAGGTCCTGGCGTGGGACCCGGTCACCGTCGCGGCGCTCGCCGGGGCGGCCGTGCCGGGGATCGAGCTGGGCACCGGCATCGTGCAGACCTACCCGCGCCACCCGATCTCGCTGGCCGGGCAGGCGCTCACGGTCGCGGTCGCCACCGGCAACCGGTTCACCCTCGGCGTCGGGCCGAGCCACAAGCAGTTCATCGAGGGCGTGTACGGCCTGTCCTACGACCGGCCCGCGCAGCACACACGCGAGTATCTAACCGCGTTGCGCACCGAACTCTCCGGCGCCGGCCACGTCCACGTGCCTGGCGCGCAGCCCCCGCCGGTGCTGCTCTCCGCGCTCGGCCCGGTGATGCTGCGCATCGCGGGCGAACTGGCCGACGGCACGGTCACGGTGTGGGCGACCCCGGCCACGATCGCCGACCACATCCGGCCACGGATCGACGCCGTGGCAACGGATTCGCGCGTCGTGGCGGCCGTGATGATGAGCGTGACCACCAGGCCGGACGCCGTGCGCGACGAGGTCGCCGGCATGCTTGGCTTCGCGTCGGACTTCCCCAGTTACCGGACACTCCTCGACCACCAGGGACAGCGCAACGTCGCGGAAACGATCGTCGCCGGGGACGAGGACACCGTCGCCGCTGCGGTCCACGCGTATGCCGAGGCGGGTGCGACCGATGTGCTGTTCAGCCTCGTCGGCGACGACGCCGAGAAGGCCAGGACACTGAAACTAGCCGGAGAACTCGCCAGCTCCCGGTAAGGAGCTACCAGACCGCGTCGTCCGCTGTTGCCGAATGGCTGCCACTGGCCAGGCTCTGGTACTGGCTGACTTCCCGTGTGGCGCGAGCAGAACCGGCGGCTCCGCGCCCCCGGTCGCCTTCTGGCCACGCCAGCAGTCCCCCGTCCCGCAGGCGACCGGATCGGTTGGCTGCCGCCGGGCGCGGTTGGGGAGGACGAGGCAGGCAGGCGATGCCGGATGGTGGCCGATAGTCGGCTGTTGGGTCCGGTAGAGCTGACCGGACCCCACGGCCTGCTGGCTCTGCACGGATGCGGACAACGCATACTGCTCGCACACTTAGCACCGCAACGACACACCGCATGAGGAAGGCGGCCCTGTTGGCCATCGGGGCGCTCGGCCTGGGCACAGCCGCGGTGATCGCCACCGCCGCACCCGCCTCGGCCGCGACGATCATCGGCGGCATCGACGTCGCCCGGCAGTGCCAGGTACAGGAGCGGCGGCCGCTGGAGGTGCGGTTGCTGGACTCCGGCAATCCCTACTCGTGGCGGTGCTACTCGCCCTACACGGGCAACTACTACAGCGTGAACATGAACGCCGCGTGCGTGAACCAGTACGGCAGCGGCGCGTTCCCGGTGGTGCTCGACCCACACAACGCCTACTCCTGGCGCTGCGCCCGCTAACCACGGTCCGCGTGCCCTCACCGTTGGATAACAAGGCCGAGCCGGAGGTTCCTAGTGGGCTCGGCGACTGCCAGAGAGCTGGCCGACCACCAGGTGCTGGACCGCTGACAGCTCACACTCCCCACATCGGCCAGCCACAGCGCGATAATCCGGTCGGCATCGACATGGGCTCCCGCGCTGCGATCATCACCCCGATCAGACACAGCTCGATGACCGAGCCCCCGCCGAGGTCATTCGCGCAGTGCACGTGGCCACCGAGGACCGTGCCGTGGTGCACTACGTCGGGTTGGTCTGCCGAAGATTGCCGCTGTTGGAGACCGGCGCGCGGAAGTGCCGAGAACCGGCGAAACAAGGCCAAGGAACCATCCGTCCACTCATCGTCACGGTGACAAATCAGCATCCGCTCGACCGGCGGTATCCCCACCACGCTGTGACTGGGCGTCTCGGCTGGCCGGGTGCGCACGCAGGTCGGCCGGTGAGCCCCTCACCTGTGGTCGGCGTTGTCCCGTCCGCAGGCCTGCCAACACGCTCGCCGCGCCCGACCTCGACGCCTGCCTGGCAGGGCAGCGAGGTAGCGCTGCCCTGCCAGGACAGGAACTCAGGGCGCTCCAAGCCGAATAGCGCCGAGCGCGCTGCGTCTCCCACCGTCACACCAGCCACGGGACGAGCACATCGACTCAGCACCGCGAACCGGGGCAGCCACAGCCTCCGATGACGTGAACCGGTCACGCCAGGAGGGCGGTGCGTGCACTGTGCGAGCCGCCGCCCCATCCTGGTCAGAGCCGACCTTGCCCGAGTCGCACTGCGCGGGCAGCAACGCACACGGGGTCGACGGCGTGGTCATAGTGGTGGCTGCTCGGGATGGGAACCCTCGTACTGGTAGTACCAGGCCGGGGCACTGCCCTCCTCGGACACCAGAACGTAGCGGTGGCACATGCCGCCCCGCCACCCGCCGGTGCGGGCCGGTGGCCGTCCCTCGTGGTCCAGGCGAATGATGCGGATCTTGCCGTCGAACGGGCCGCCCCGCAGCGTGATACCCACCTCGCCGTTGATGATCTCGCCGCGCAGCAGACGGTGAATCCGTGCCCTGTGCTCGCTGCTCTCCGACGCCACCATCTCATGTCAGCACAGCATCCTCGCCGAGGTCGGGGAGTTCACTGCGGGCGCACACCGCGCTCTGGGCTGGCCACTGTGGCGCGAGGTGAGGACGACCGCGCGTGCTGTGGCGGTCGTGGGTGGCGTGGCAGGGTGTCCGCATGACGGCACAGGCAGCACTGCGGGCGGCACTGCGCGAGGTGGTCGCGCCCGCGGCACGGCACGAGGGCTTCCGAGGAAGCGCGCCTACCTGGCGGATGACCAACGCGCTCGGGGATTGGGCGGTCGTCTCCGTGCAGACCTCCCGGTACAGCACCGCGAGTTCACTGCACTGCGTCCTCAACACCGCGGTCGCCCCAGCGCCGTGGTTGGCGTGGCAACAGCAGTCCCTCGGGTCCCTCCCCCAAGCGGTCCCGGAGTCGCTTGGCCTCTACCGTCGCCGCCTGCATCCCACCGGCACACCCGCCGCCCGCGACGGCTGGTGGGAGATCACCGGCGACGACGACGCCCGGACGGCGGCGACCGACATGGTCACGCAACTCGCCACGGACGGCTGGCCGATCCTGAGGCAGTTGCTCCACCGTGAGGCGATGCTCGACCAGATCCGCTGCGGAGACCTGGGTTTCCTGCAGGCTGACCACTCCCCCGCGTACTTCGCCCGGGCTGAGGCACTGCTGCTGGCCGAACTCGGCCCCAGCCTCCAGCTCGACCAGGCCCTCACCACCGCGACACAGAACACCGCTCCCACCCACCAGAACCAGGACAGGGCATTCGCGGACTGGGTCCGCGCCCGAACAACGCGGTAGCGCAGGCGCCAGCCTGGACCCTCGAGCACATGCTCGCCACGACACCGTGGGGCACACCGCGCGCCACCATCACCAGTCACCTCGACCTCGGTGCGAGTGAACCGGCCACCGTCGTAGTCGACTGCCCCCGGAGGGCTCCGCCGAAGCGGCCACCGTGATGCGGGTGCCACTGTCGTGGCTTCCTGCACTTGCGCCATGGCAGGCAGCTGGACGGCAGTACGCGACCGCATCGCCGCGCTGGCGGCACATCCAGCCAGGGACCGGATGCTCGGCGCCCGCGAGCACCGCCTCGAGCTAGCGCCACCACTGGCCGCAGGCGATCTTGCCGCCGTCGAACAACGCTTGGGCGCCCGTCTCCCCGGCGCCTACCGCCGCTTCCGCACCGCGGTCGGTGCCCGCGGCGCGGGCACGTGCGATGGCTTATTCGGCTTCCGGTTCCGCGGCGAGTTCACGCAGCCGGCGCCGCGTCCACAACGGTCCGCACCTCGGCAACCGAAGCGGCGGCGGAGAATCGGTCGAGTTCCCCAGCTCGACGAAGGGCCGCGGTTAGACTCCCGCCATGGGGTTGACCTTCGGCGCCGTCGCCGGTGAACTGCCGCTGGTGCGGCGCGTGTGGTCGGCGAGCTGTGACGCCGCGACCGGTTTCACCTCGGCGGCCAAAGGCTCCTCCATGATTGCGTTCGCGCGCAACGGTGGCAGGGTGACGGTGCACCTGCGCGGACCGGAGACCAGAGCCACTCGGCTGACCTGTCCGGAGGACTGGGAGTTCTTCGGCGTCGAGCTGCGGCTCGGTGCCTACCTCCCCCTCTTCCCGCCTTCCGGTCTGGCCGACCTCAACGATGCTCTGTTGCCGACCCCGTCGGGCAACCGGATTCTGCTGGACAACCGAGACTGGGAGATGCCGACCGAGCAGAACGTCGACGTCTTCGTCAACAGGCTCGTGCGGGCGGGTCTGTTGTTCTTCGATCCGCTCGTCGACGAGATCCGTCAAGGCGAACGACCGCGAGCCCTGTCGGAGCGGACGGCGCAAGTCCGGTTCCGCCGTGCCGTGGGGGTATCGCGCCGCAAGCTCGTCAGCATCGAGCAGGCGCAACGTGCCGCGCAGCTCCTCTCGGCGGGGGAATTGATCGCCGACGTCGTCACCGGCTGCGGCTACTACGACCAGCCACAGCTCGCGCGGGCGATGCGCTGGGCGACCGGCCACACCCCGGGCGAGCTGAGGTCCGGCATCCCGTTCCTCGCGTTCTGACCGCCGGCCCGGCGAGGTTCGGTTCGATACAAGACCGGGCCGGTCGACGGGATGGTTCACTTCCGGAATGCGAAAACTTGTCGAGTACGACCACCTCTCGATCGACGGGCGCTTCACCGGGGACGACTTCTGGACCGCGCAGATGAAGGTCGCCCCGAACGACAACCACTTCGCCTACCAACTCCGGCTGCTGGAGCACGCCACCGGTCTCGTGCTCGGACGGGCGACCTACCAGGGCTTCGCCGCGACGTGGCCGACCATGACCGGCGACCTCGCCGACAAGCTTAATTCCCTGCCGAAGCACGTCGCCTCCACCACTCTGACCGAGACCACCTGGAACGCCGAGGTGCTCCCGGGCAACGCCGTCGAAGCCGTCGCCCAGCTCAAGGAGTCCGGCGACGGCACGTTGGTGAAGTACGGCAACGGCCCGTTCAGCCGGGCGCTCGTCGAGGCGGGCCTGCTGGACGAGCTGCATCTGAGCATTTCCCCGTTCGTCGCCGGTTCCGGAGAGTCGCTGCTGGCGGGCATCGGCGCGACCCCTATGAACCTGACGCGAGTGACCGAAATCGGCAACGGCGCGGTGGTGCTGACCTACGCACTGGGGCAGTGACCCTGGTGGCTGGTGCCGCGCGTGCGGACGCTCCTCGAACTCCATGAACGTTCTGTGACGGGAGGATCCTTTCCCGTCCAACTGGCGAACAGTGAGATCATCTTGTCGATACGGTGCCTGGATGCAGACCGGTGTCATCGCGGTACCCACCTACGATCTCGGGCAGTCTGTCGTCGACCAGCCGGTGGGCGATCCATTGAAAGTGGTGTGGCAGGTTCCACTGAGCGGGTTCCACACGCGCGCGACCCGGCTGGAGTCGGTGGCGGGCGTGGCAGTGTGATCTCCCCCGAGAACGGTGTGCTGACACCGAGTGCCGCGCCGCCCGACTTCGGCTCGGACCTGTGGCCGATCCCGGTGCGGATAGCGGGTTCGGCGTCTTCAGGGCAGATGATGCTGGTCGACCAGTCGGGCACGGTATACCGGCTCACCCCTGGGCGGACACCCGTGCCGGTATGGCGCGGGAATCGCCACCCTGACGAGCTCGGCGTGGTGGGGACTGCCCGGCGGTCGCCTGCTCTCGTCGAGCTTCGACGAGTCGTGGGCACGGACCGAACTGATCGATGAGGCGAGCGGGCGAATCGCGTGGACCAGCCCTGTCTCCCTGTCGCCGACCCTGGTGGTGGGCGAACAACTGGTCGGCGAGGGATTTCGGCCCGGTCACCGGCCTGATGTCACTCGACATACGCACTGGTGAGCGGCGGTGGCGGCGTGAGGACCTGTGGTTGAGGCAAACCTGATTGCGGTGGTCGGCCAGGTGCTGTGGCTTAGATTCAACCGGTCAAGGCAACACACTCGGCGGGTGTGCGGAACCCCAAGCACTTTCGTGGCCTGGTGTTGAGTTTCCATGCGATCGCGTCCAACTCGTCCTGGCTCAGTGTCGCCAGGTTCGTACCCTTGGGCAGGTACTGCCGCAACAGCTTGTTGGTGTTCTCGTTCGTGCCCCGCTGCCACGGGCTCCGCGGCGCAGCGAAGAACACATCCACACCGGTGGCCGCTGTGAACCTCTTATGTGCAGCCAATTCCATGCCTCGGTCCCAAGTCAGCGTCCCGTGTAGGCGGGGATCGAGACCGGCGTAGGCCGCGATCAACGCATCGACGACCACCGTGGTGTGACGGCTGGCCAACTTCACGATCGCGAGGAACCGTGACTTGCGGTCGACCAGAGTCGCGATCTGACTGGTGTTCGACCCGAGTACCAGATCTCCCTCGAGGTGCCCGAGCGCACTCCGGTCCTCCGCGGTCGTGGGGGCGCTCTTCGATCGAGCGGGCGTCGATGATCTGCGAGCGCCACTGCCCCTTTACAGTGTGCCGCTTGTTTCTTCCTGATCGGCCGACCCCGTCCGCAGCCGTTTGCACAACTCTCTGGGGACGACCTTCCAGCGGGTGGTGTAGATCGACCGGTAGATCGTCTCGTGACTGATTCTCATCGCAGGGTCGTCCCCGTGGTGCAGACGCAGGTGCCCGACGATCTGCTCAGGCGACCACTCACCCTGTAGCAGCGCCACCACCACCTTGCGCAACGCGGGGCTACGGCTCAGCACGCACTTCTTCGGACGCCGCGCCTGATCGTGCGCCCGCTCCTGCGCAGTGACGGCACGATACCCGTCGCGTCCGCCGTTCCTACGCACTTCTCTGCTGATCGTGGAGACCGCGCGGCCCAGCAGCGTGGCGATTGTTTGGTAGGACTGGCCAGCATGCAGGCCACGGGAGATCTCTTCCCGCTCGCGCATGGTCAAGCACCCAGCACGGGCCGTGCGCTGTGCTGGAGCTATCCCGCCATGGTGCTTCAGCACGGTGAACACCGAACCAGGTGGTTTGCCGATTCCCCGGGAGATGTCGCTGATCGACTCGCCCGCCCGCCACCTCCGCCATAGCTCGTCCTTCATCTCGTCCGACATGCCCGGCCTGCCCAGTCGCGCCACGCACCCACCTCAAGCAGCACTGTTGCTCTGACCGGTTGAATCTAAGACGGCTTTCTTCGCTCGGGAGACCCGGTGAACGTCTACCCGTTCATCGAGGCGGAGAACGCCAGCGATCGCGGCAACGTCAAGCGTGCCTGCGAACTGCTGAAGGTCTCCCGCGCCGCCTACTACGCCCACCACACCACCGGCCCCTGCCGACGTGTCCGCGACGACACCGCACTGACCGAGAAGATCGTCAAGATCCACGACGAGTCCCGGGGAACCTACGGCACGCCACGAGTGCACGCCGAACTGCGGGCCCAGGGCCACCGGCACTCCCGCAAACGCATCGCCCGGCTGATCCTCACAGTCCGTGGCAGCGGGGCACGAACGAGAACACGAATGGCTTGCTGCGCCAGTACTTTCCCAAGGGAACCGACCTGTCACGCTGGAGTCGGGACGAGCTCGATGCCGTTGCCGCCGCGCTCAACAGTCGTCCACGCAAGACACTCGACTGGAAGACACCAGCCGAAGCACTGAACGAGCTGATACTCTCGCTTCAGTGAGCCGGTGTTGCGACGACCGGTTGAACCTGAGCAATACACCTCCGGGCAGTACGCCCGGGCGGCCGGAGAGATCGGAGTCCGTCTGTCGGTCGGGCGCAAAGGGCAGTGCTGGGACAATGCGGTCGCCGAGTCGTTCTTCGCCACCATCAAGACTGAGCTGCTCGACCGGCAGCCCTTGCACACCAAAGCCAAGGCACACAAGGCAATCTTCGAATATGTCGAGGGCTGGTACAACACCCGCAGACGGCTTTCCAGCCTGGGCTACCTCAGCCCCGCCGCCTACGAAGCCATGCAGTCGCCCGCTCCTCGATCTGCAGTAGCCTGACCGCATATCGACCCTGTCCGTCGAATCGGGTCAACCCCAGGTGCCCCCCGGCCAACGGCACGTCGGCAAGCTCGTCACCGTCGTTATCGAGGACACCCACTTCCGCATCCCGCACGGTGAGGAAGAACTGGCAGTCCGCCCCCGTCGCAACCCTGGGCCCATCACTCGATTCAACGTCACCAGCGGAGAGATCGCCCCGCGACGAAGTCAAGCATCTCCTGACGACAAACGGTCAAGTATGTCCTGAGCCCTCACATTGACACCTCGGTTCAACGGTCGTGTATTACTCCATCGAACTGCCGGCCAGACCTGAGTGCAGGGCAGGAAGTCCCTGTCGGCCGGACGGGACGTACGGTCCTGCTGAGGAGAGGAGGCAAGCCGCTGGCCTCCCACGGCATGCCAGCCCTCGTGGTGAGCTGGAGCGCCGCAGGAGGCCGTGTCGAGGTGTCGCAAGGTTGAGAACATGACTGTGCCGCGTCCGGTGGCCGGCGGTTGTGGGCCGCCGCGGCGTAGTGCGTTTCCTGTCGCGATCTTGGCATCTCGTCAGTCGGTGCTGCCGTCCGCGAGGGAGTCAGTCGGGGCGCAGGGAAGCCTGTGGCGGTTGAGCGTCCGGATGACGGTCGCCACGCCGTGGATGATCAGAGCGAGCCCGAGCACCCGGGCCACGAAGCCAACCCATACGCTCAGTGCTCCGAGGACGAGTTCACGCAGCTGCCTGATGTCTTCGATCTGGTTCGCTGGGCCTTGGGGATAAGGCATCAGAACCTCCCTGAAAGGTACGGTGAGGGGCTGTCAGGACGCGAGGCCGGCCGACCCGGTTCAGGAAGGGTATGCGCCGTTGGCACATCTCAGGCACATTTTCGCTACATCACAAGCACAACTGATGGGGTGGGACGCGCATCGCCGGGACTCCGGCGCCGTCACCCTGAACGTGCGGAACACTCGGCCGATGGCTTGCTCGTCAAGGCCGCACACACGCAGGCGGGAACCAGAGCGACGATGTTGGGCTGTGCAACCGGCACGAAGCAGCCCCGGTCGAAGCCGGGGCACAGCGCGCGCAACCGGCGTGCGTCACCGGGCCGTGGCGGGGTGTGCCGTTGCCGACCAGCACGCAGGTCAGTCCGCCGAGTTCGGCCTGCCTGGTACGACCGGGAACTCCAGAGC
>JACJID010000002.1:0-195000 GCA_014138725.1 Kutzneria viridogrisea
CTGCTGCGCGAGTGGCAGGCGCACGAGCCGCCCCGCCCGGTGGCCGAGGTCGCCGCCGAACTGCGCGGCCTGATGCTGGCGGCGATCACCCGCCCGGTGTGACGTGAAGGTGGCTTTCACTGCGCTGAGCGCAGTGAAAGCCACCTTCACGGCGTGAACGGAGCGGGTCAGAACACGAAGGTGAGCTCCCGCTGGGCGAGCACGGCCAGCGAGCCGCCCGCGTTGCGCTCGACCTGGGCCGCCTCGGTGGAGTGCGGGGCGGTGGTCTTGCACGAGGTGGGCGAGCTGTGCCCGGACATCAGGTAGTCGCAGCGGCCGTTGCGGTTGTCGGGCAGGCCGAGGATGTGGCCCAGCTCGTGGGCGGCGATCCGCGGCGGGTAGAAGCCCTCGTTCACGGCCTCGCGTCCCATGTAGACGGTGCCGCGGCCGAACCCGTTCTGGTAGGTGCGCGGCCAGCCGTCGTCGGCCAGGATCTTGACGCTGGCCTGCCCGCCGGTCGCGGGCTTGAGCTGCACCTTGTGCACGGCGGCGTTCCAGGCGGCGGCGCCCTCGTCCACGGCGGCCTTGAACTCCTGGGAGCCGCTGGCGTCGTAGTACACGGTGCGCGCGGCCACGGCGGCATCAGCGGTGCCGCCGCCGACCAGGCTCAGCGCGGTGAGCGGGAACAGCAGGGCCAACGCGGTGAGCAGGGCGCGGAAGGTCTTGCCTGAGGTCATGGTCAGCTCCCGATCTGCTGGTTGATCCAGTCCAGGTACTGGGCGATACCGGTGTAGAGCGTGCTGGTGGCGCACTCCCCACCGTTGTCGCCGGGGCCGTGCGTCTCGCCGACCAGGGTCCAGTTCCCGGAACCGCCGACGATGGCGGGACCGCCGGAGTCGCCGTGGCAGGCGGAGTGCGCCTGGTCCCCGGAGATGCACACGTCACCGGCACCACCGCCGCCCTCGGCGCACTGGCTGCTGTCGAGCACCTGCAGGTCGATCTCCTGCAGGGTGGACGGGGTCTGGCAGTCCGGCCAGCTGGTGCAGCCCCAGCCGATCAGCCGCGCGCTGGTGCCCGCGCTGGGGTTGGACTGTGCCATGCGCACCGGGGTGGAGCGGGCCGGGCTGGACAGGTGCATCAGGGTGAGGTCGGTGCCGGGCTTGGTGATCCGCTGGTCGATGCGGCCCACCTCACCGCCGGAGTTGTGGTCGGTGGAACCGATCCGACCGGATGAGGCGCTGCCACAGTGGTCCGCGGTGACGATCCACTGTGGAGCGACAAGGCTGCCACCGCAGCCGTTGCTGAGTGCGACCATGAACGAGTACGTCTCGGTGGCATCACCGCCACCGATGATGGCCGGACCAGCGGTCGCGGGCACGGACAGGGCGAGTGTGGCGGCACACGCTCCGAGCGCGGCCAAAACGAGCTTGCGCATACGTCTCTCTCCGTTGGCGGCAGGGGCCGCGGGGACAGGGTGTCGCCCAAGGTGCTCGACCGGCTACCGACCGACAACGGCCAGAAGTAGGGTGGCCTTCACACCGCGATCGTTCACAGTCGTTCCGGTTGCGCGGAACAGCGTGTGAACTGGGTGTTCACCGATGACCACGATGCGTGCTGTGAACGTTCACAGCGGCCGGATGCCTGCGCGTCCGGCGATAAATCTTCAATAGGTCCCCGGGATAGCTTCGCCGCCACCAAAGCCGGACGAGACGGGGGAAGTGCGAAGTGATCAAGTCAGTGGTGATCGTGGGTGGGGGCACGGCGGGCTGGATGAGCGCCACCTACCTCAAGGCGGCCTTCGGTGACCGCCTGCGGGTGACGCTGGTGGAATCCCAGCGGGTCAACAGGATCGGCGTGGGCGAGGCGACGTTCAGCACCGTCCGGCACTTCTTCGACTACCTGGGCCTGCGCGAGCAGGACTGGATGCCGCACTGCTCGGCCTCCTACAAGCTGGCCATCCGCTTCCAGGACTGGCGGGCCAAGGGCCACCACTTCTACCACCCCTTCGAGCGGCTGCGCGTGGCCGACGGCTTCAACCTGGCCGAGTGGTGGCTGGCCGACCGCGGCGAGGACTTCGACCGCAGCTGCTACATCACCCCGCACCTGTGCGAGGCCGAGCGCGCCCCGCGCCTGCTGGACGGCTCGATGTTCGCCGCCAACCTGGACGGTTCGCTGGGCCGCAGCACCCTGGCCGAGCAGCGCGCGCAGTTCCCCTACGCCTACCACTTCGACGCCGACCTGCTCGCCGGTTTCCTGGCCAGGTACGGGGTCGAGCGCGGGGTCCAGCACGTGGTGGACGACGTGGTCGAGGTGGTGCAGGACCAGCGCGGCTGGATCAGCGGGGTGCGCACCAAGGAGCAGGGCCTGGTCGAGGGCGACCTGTTCGTGGACTGCACCGGGTTCCGCGGGCTGCTGATCAACCAGACGCTGCGGGAGCAGTTCGAGTCCTTCACCGACGTGCTGCCCAACGACCGCGCCGTCGCGCTGCGCGTGCCGCAGGACATGGCGGCCACCGGGATGCGCCCCTACACCACCGCCACGGCGATGGACGCCGGGTGGATCTGGAACATCCCGCTGTTCAACCGCGTGGGCACCGGCTACGTCTACGCCGAGGAGTTCTGCTCGCCAGAGGAGGCCGAGCGCACGCTGCGCCAGGTCGCCGCGCCGGGCCGCGATGACCTGGAGGCCAACCACATCCGCATGCGGATCGGCCGCAACCGGCGGTCCTGGGTGAACAACTGCGTGGCGGTCGGCCTGTCCAGCGGGTTCGTGGAGCCGCTGGAGTCCACCGGGATCTTCTTCATCCAGCACGCGATCGAGCAGCTGGTGCGGCACTTCCCCGACGAGCGCTGGGATCCCGCGCTGGTGGCCGACTACAACAACCGGGTGGCCCACGTCATCGACGGGGTCAAGGAGTTCCTGGTGCTGCACTACCGGGCCGCCGCCCGCGACGACACGCCGTACTGGAAGGAGGCCAAGGTCAGGAAGATCCCGGACGGCCTGGCCGAGCGGCTGGAGCTGGCCACCTCGCACCTGCTGGACGAGGAGACGATCTACCCGTACTACCACGGGTTCGAGATGTACTCCTGGAACACGATGCTGCTGGGCCTTGGCTGGCAGCCCGAGCGGGCCAAGCCCGCGCTGGCACACCTGGACCCGGCCGCGGCACAACGCGAGTTCGCCCAGCTGCGCGCGGACGCCGAGCAGCTGGTGGCCGCGCTGCCCAGCTGCCGCGAGTACCTCGCGACGATCCACTGACCCCAGGAGGGACGCACCGATGGTCGCCCCACCCGTGTCCAGACATGTGTCCACTATGGACTACCGGACCCTGATGAGCGCGTTCCCCAGCGGGGTCAGCGTGATCACAGCGGTGGACGCCGACGGCCACCCGCACGGCCTGACCTGCACCTCGCTGTCCAGCGTGACGCTGAACCCGCCGACCCTGCTGGCCTGCCTGAACACCCGAAGCCCCGCGCTGGCCGCACTGCGGGCGGTCGGGGAGTTCGCGGTGAACCTGTTGCACGCCAAGGGACAGCGGGCGGCCGAGGTGTTCTCCTCGCCGGTGGCCGACCGGTTCTCCCTGCTGCCATGGCGGCGCACCGAGCGCGCCGGTCTGCCCTGGCTGACCGAGCACGCCTTCGCCGTGGCCGAGTGCGCCGTCTCGCACATCAGGGTGGTCGGCGACCACGCGGTGGTCTTCGGCGAGGTGCACACGGTCACCCAGGACCAGGACCGGCCGCTGCTGTACGGATTGCGGCGGTTCACCGGTTGGTCGGCGGAAGGCGAGGTGTGAGGCCGTGGCCGTGGTGAGCCGCAACCGGCGGCGGACCGGCGCGGGCGTGTTGGTGGGCCTGCTCGTGCTCGGCGGGGTGCTCGCCGGGTTCGGGCCGGGCCTGCTGCACGGCCCCGCACTGGACCCGGTCGCCGGTTTCCTGTTGGCGGTGGCCGTCATCGTGCTGGTGTGCCACCTGTTCGGCGCCGCGGCCCGGCGACTGGGGCAGCCCGCCGTGATCGGTGAGATCCTCGGCGGGCTGCTGCTCGGGCCCTCCGCGCTGGGCGCGCTGTGGCCGCAGGGCTGGCACTGGCTGTTCCCCGCGCAGTCCCTCGGCGCGCTGGGCCTGGCCGGGCAGATGGGCCTGGTGACGTTCATCTTCCTGCTGGGCAGCGAACTCCGGCTCGACACGCTGGGCGGCAGGGCCCGTCGCGGGACCGCACTGGTCACCGCGGGGGCCGTTGGCGTGCCGCTGCTGGTCGGCATGGCCGTGGCGCTGCCCGCGCACGACCTCGTGGCGGGCAGTTCCCCAAACAGCACGGCGTACGTGGTGTTCTTCGGGCTGGCGATGTCGATCACCGCCCTGCCCGTGCTCGCGCGCATCCTGGTGGACCTGGACCTCCAGCGCTCGCCGACGGGGGTGCTCGCGCTGACCTGCGCCGCCATCGGGGACGGCACGGCCTGGGCCGCGCTGACGGTGCTGCTGGCCGTGACCGGGGTGGGCGGCACCGGGCGCACGCTGACCACCGTCGCACTGGCGGTCGGCCTGGTCCTGGTGACGCTGCTGCTCGTGCGGCCACTGCTGGCGGCGCTGGTCGCCCGCGCCGACCGGAACCTGGTGCTGCCGGTGCTCGCCGCGGGCGCGATCGGCTACGCCGCGACGACCCAGTTCATCGGGCTGCACGCGGTGATCGGCGCCTTCCTGTTCGGCCTGGCCGTGCCGCGCGACTCGCCCGCGGTGGACCAGCTGCGCCGTCAGCTGGAGGGCTTCTCCGTGACGCTGCTGCTGCCGCTGTTCTTCGCGGGCATCGGGCTGAGCACCTCGGTCGGCCTGCTGGGCGGGTCGGCGGCACACTGGGTGCTGTTCGGCGCGGTGCTGCTGGCGGCCAGCGCGAGCAAGTTCCTCGGCACCAGCGGGGCCGCGCGGCTGGCCGGGCTGCCCACCAGGCAGGCGCTGGGCCTTGGCGCGCTGATGAACTGCCGCGGCGTGACCGAACTCGTGGTCGCCAGCATCGGCTACCAGTACCACCTGGTCAACGAGTTCGGCCTGACCGTGCTGGTGCTGCTCGCGCTGATCACCACCGCGCTGACCGGCCCGCTGATGCGGCTGATCAACCGCTGACCACCACCAGCGTCGTGGGCACCATGTACTCCGGGAGCTCACGGCGCAGGTGGGCGCGCACCGAGTCGAGCAGCCTGCCGGTGGGCCGCCAGGGCATCGGGTCGCTGGTCAGCTCGCGCCCGGAGTGCGGCCCCGGCAGGTACAGGTCGTCGAACACCCCGGGCCCCAGGTGCTCGCGGGCCACCAGCACGGCGTCGAACCGGTCCGGCCGCGCGGACCAGGTCGTGGCGGCCCAGTACTCCAGGCCCTCGGCCAGTTCGTGCAGCCGCTCGGGGTCGATCCCGTCGTCCACCAGCCTGCGATTGTCCACTCCGGACAGTCGGACCCTGGCGGGCCGCACCAGTTCCAGGTGTTCGGCCAGCTCACCGAGATCGCTCACGGCCAGCACCGGCACCTCGCGCAGGCTCACCGTGTCCACGCCGTGCTTGCGCAGCACCACGTCGTAGCGGCAGCGGGACAGCTCCCCGTGGTGCACGGCGCGCTTGAGCCGCAGGTCCACCGAGTCCACGTCCGGGACCTGCTCGCGCAGCGCGGCGAAGAAGTCCGGGTCCACCAGCAGTTCCGGCTGCTCGGCTGGCAGCAGGCGCGGGTTGCGCAGGTCGCCGACGAACACCGCGCCACCGGGTGCCAGCAGGGCGACGACCTTGGTCAGCACCGCCGCCAGGTAGGCCCCGCTGGGGAAGCGCTGGGCCACCGCGTTGACGATCACGGTGTCGAAGAAACCGGCGGGCAGCCCGTCCACCTCATCGGCGGCCTGCTGCCACAGCTCGACCTTGCTCGCCAGCCGGGAGTCCTCGGCGACGGCGGCGCGCATCCTCGCGATGGCCTCCGGCGAGACCTCGGTCCCCCAGTACGACTCGCAGTGCGGTGCGACGCGCCCGAGCACCAGACCGCCGTCGAAGCCGATCTCCAGCACCCGCCTCGGCCGCAGCGACAGGATGCGCGCCACGGTGGCGTCCTGCCACTCCCAGGTCTGCTCGGGCTCGGTCAGCGGCGGGTCCGCCGCGAACTCGCCGAGCACCACCTCATTGGGCACCAGGTGGCAGACCGAGCCCAGCACCAGCGCCCTGGTCACCCCGGGGTGGGCCGCCGCCACGGCCGCGACCTCGTGCGGGTCCACCGGCAGGCCGTGCCCGTCGAGGAACTCCAGCCCGCCCTCCGCGGTGCGCCGCACGAGGTTGCCGGTGCGGTACATGCGCTCGCCGGGGGCGCCGAACGGGCAGGCCACGAACCGGGCCGCGGTCGCGGCGGGCCGCCCGTGGTAGCCCCTGGCCAGCCCGGTCCCCGAGGCGTACAGCTGCCCCTCGGTACCTACCGGGACGGGCCGCAGCCGCTCGTCGAGCACGTGCACCCGCGTGTCCGCCCCGGGCAGCACCGGCCAGCCGGTGATCTCCAACTCCTCGGCCCGCACGGTGTCGCCGCAGGTCAGCGGCCCGTAGATGGGGTGCCCCCTGGCCCAGTGCAGGTGGTCGACCAGCGCGCTGTGCTCCAGGACCACGCCCTCGGGCGGCACCAGGTAGGCGGCGCTGCGCGGCAGGACCCGCGCGGGCAGGTCGGTGTCCGGGTGGGCCAGCAGCCCGGGGTCGTCCAGCCGCAGCTCGGACAGCACGCGGTCGGGCCGCACCTCGGCGGGCTGGTCGGCGGGCGCGACCAGCGAGGCCGCACCGGACTTCAGCACCGCGAGCAGGGCCACGACCAGTTCGACCGAGCGGGGCAGCGCCAGCACCACCACTCGCTCCGGGCCCAGTCCGCTGGCGAGCAGGTGCCTGGCCAGCTGGTTGGCCCGCGCGTTGAGCTCCGCGTAGCTGAGCTGGTCCGCGCCGCAGGTGACCGCGGGGGCGTGCGGTGTTCGAGCCGCCTGCTGCTGCACCGCCTGCTGCAGACAGTCCCACCCGTACCGCCCCATACCTGCGACTCCTCGTGCGTCACGCATTCACCGAATGTGGTGAAACGTACAAGGATGAATTTTCAAGGGCTTATCGCCGCCGCCGTGGCGGCCCCGGGCAGAAGCGTCCACGGAAAACATACGACAGGCGCTTTTCATCTCGTTATCGCCTGGCTTTTCGAGGCGGGAACGCGCTCTCACCAGCACCGAGGAGCGAAGGCGTTTCACCTTGACCGCGCCGGGACCGGTCCCGGCGGCGACTGCCACCGTGACTTCAGCTCACGGTCACCGGGCCCGCCTTGTCAACGGGTTGCGCCGTAGATAGGGTTTCTCATCGAACACCTGGGTGGGGTGGCTGTGGGGACAGCCATCAGGCGTTCGGCAATTGTTACAACAAGTAAGACCATTTTTATCGCCGTGGACTGGGGGGTTCGGATGAGTGGTCGTTTGAGTTTTCACCTGCTCGGCGCGCTGGAGGTGCGCGCCGGAGATCAGCGGGTGGTGATCGGCGGGCCCAGGCAGCGCACCGTGCTCGCGATGCTGCTGCTGGCGGCGGACCGCGTGGTGTCGGTGGACAGCCTCGTGGAGTCGATGTGGAACGGCCGGCCACCGGCCACCGGCCGGACCCAGGTGGCGATCTGCGTCGCCGGGCTGCGCAAGACCTTCAAGGCGGCGGGCTGCGCCGAGGACGTGATCGTCACCGCCTCCCCCGGCTACATGCTGGTGACCGGCAGGCACCGCATCGACGCCGCCGAGTTCACCAGCCAGGCCCTGCGGGCGCACGAGGCCGAGCAGGCCGGGGACCTCACCCAGGCCGCTGACCTGCTGGGGGCCGCGCTGAACCTGTGGCGCGGGCCGGCGCTGGCCGGCGTCAGCGGGTATGCCGTGGAGATCGAGGCGGCACGCCTGGAGGAGCAGCGGCTGACCGCCGTGGAGATGCGCTCGGCGCTGCGGCTGGAACTGGGCCAGCACCGCAGGCTGATCAGCGAGCTGGCCGCGGTGGTGCGCCAGCACCCGCTGCGCGAGCAGGCGCGGGCGCACCTGATGACCGCGCAGTACCGCGCGGGCAGACGGGCCGAGGCACTGGAGACCTTCCGCGAGGGGCGGGAGCGTTCCATCGAGGAGATCGGCATGGAGCCGGGTCCCGCGCTGCAACGCCTACAGGACCTGATCCTGCGCGACGACCCCACGCTGATGGGCTGCGCCGCCACCGCCTCCCGCTACAGCAGCCCCGTGGTGCCCGCGCAGCTGCCGCCCGACGTACCCGGTTTCCTCGGCCGGGACGCCGAGCTGTCCGCACTGCACGAGCTGCTGGACCAGTCCCCCGCCACCGGCTTCGTCACCGGGGCCGCCGGGGTCGGCAAGACCGGGCTGGCGCTGCACTGGGCACACCAGGTGGCCGACCGGTTCCCGGACGGGCAGCTGTTCACCGACCTGCACGGCTACGACCGCGAGGGCGAGCCCACCGATCCCAGCTCCGCGCTGGCCAGCTTCCTGCGCGCCCTGGGCGTGCCCGACGCGCAGATCCCCGCCGAGCTGCACGACCGCGCCGCGCTGTACCGCAGCATCCTGGACGGCAGGCGAGTCCTGATCATCCTGGACAACGCGCGCAGCTTCGCCCAGGTGCTGCCCCTGTTGCCCGGCAACGGGAACTGCTGCCTGGTCGTCACCGGCCGCAGGCCGCTGGCCGAGCTGCTCGGCAGCCACGGCGCCACCATGGTGCACCTGAGCGCCCTGGCCAGCCAGGACGCCGTGGCCCTGCTGGACTCCGTGGTCGGCGACGACCGGATCACCGAGGACCCCGAGGGCGCCGACCGCCTGGTGCGCCTGTGCGACCGGCTGCCGCTGGCCCTGCGCATCGCCGCCGCCAAGCTCGCCACCAAACCGCACTGGACCGTCGGGCACCTGGTGCGCCGTATGGAGGACAACGGCTGCCGGCTCGACGAGTTCGACGGGGCCAGCCAGGACCTGCGCGGCAGCTTCGAACCCAGCTACCGCGACCTGAGCCCCGACGCCGCCCGCCTCTACCGCCGGCTCGGCCTGCTCGACGCCCCCGACTTCCCCGCCTGGGTCGGCGCCGCCCTGCTGGACACCAGCCTCGCCGAGGCCGAGCGGTTGATCGAGCAGCTCATCGACGCCCAGCTGGTGGAGGTCAGCGCCTCCGGCGGGGAGAACCTGCGCTACCGGCTCAACGACCTGCTGCGCCTGCACGCCAGGGAGCACGCCTGGCTGGAGGAGGCCAGGGTGCACGGCTCCGTCGTGTAGCCCTGCGCGTGCGGCTGGGCCGGTCCGGCCCAGCCGCTGAGCAGAACCCGGTCAGGCAGCGGGATTCGCGCTCCCCAGAACGGGACTCGCGCTCCGGACAGCGGGACACGCCGTACCGGAACGTCCGACACACCACACCGGAACGTCCGACACGCGCTGTCGCGAGCGCCGACACGCGGCCGGGGTCAGGCGGCCCGCACGAGGCGCTCGCACAGCTCGTGGGTGCGCAGCGCGTCCTCGGCGTCGAGCAGCGTGCCCGCGCGCACGGCCTCGAGAAAGGCCAGCACGATCTGCTCGATGCCGCGCTGGCGGGCGACCGGGGTCCAGTCGCCACGGCGGTGCGGCACACCGGAGTCCACGACCTCGGCGAGGTTGACCACCCGCCGGGTGCGGTCCCCGCCGGAGACCTCCAGCACCTCCTCGGCCACTCCCCCGCGCCGGTTCATGGTGCCGATCGCGGTGAAGCCGTCCCCGGACAGGTGCAGCACCGCGTGGTCCAGCAGCCCGTCGCGCACTCGGGTCCGCACGTCCACGTGCTCGACCTCACCGGGTGCCAGGAAGCGCAGCGTGTCCACCACGTGGATGAAGTCGTCGTAGGCGAACGAGCGCGCCCGCTCGGGCAGGTTGACCCGGTTCTTCCGCAGCAGGATCAGGTCACGCGGGTGGTCGAGGCACTGCGCGTAGCCCGGGGCGTACCGCCGGTTGAAACCGACCATCAGGCTGACCCCGCGCCGCTGGGCCAACTGGACGAGCCGCTCGCAGGCGGCCAGCTCGTCCGACAGCGGCTTGTCCACGTAGGTGGGCACCCCGGCCTCGAGCAGGTGCGTGACGATCTCGGCGTGGGTCGAGGTCGGCGAGTGCACGAAGGCCGCGTCCAGGCCCGCGCTCAGCAGCGAGTCCAGGGTGGAGTGCCGGTGCAGCTCCGGGATCCGGTGGGTGTCACCGACCCGCCGCACGGTGGCCGCGGTCCGCGAGTGCAGGTGCGGCTCGACCCCGGCGATCGTGGTCAACACCGGTAGGTACGCCTTCTCCGCGATGTCACCGAGCCCGATGCAACCGACCTTCACCGACCACTCACCGTCCAGAACTCGTGTGCCCCTCGACCGGGCGAGAACCCCGCCCGACGCACCCTATCCGCCGCCCCGGCGAAACCGCGCGCGATCTTGCCCGGCTGGTGCGCAGGAACTCACGTGGTCGTCGGGCGGCGGGCTCACGAGGACTGCTCGGCCTGTTCCTCCACCGGGAAGTGCAACCGGGTGAGCTGCTCGGACACCTGCCACAGGCGGGCGGCCAACTGCTCGTCGCGGCCCAGGCGGCTCACCCTGGCCGGGGCGGGCGAGCCGGTCATCTCCAGCGGGCCGCCGGGGCCGTAGTAGCCGCCGGGTGCCGCGTCCGGGCTGGTCGCGGCGAACAGGCTGGGCAGCGCGCCGCGGGCGGCGGACTGGGCGAGCCAGGGCAGCCGCTTGAGCCGCCCGACGAAGTCCTCGCGCCGGCTCTCCCGGCCCAGGCTGGGGCCGCTGCTGTGCAGGTTGGTGCGGGTGGATCCGGGGTGCGCGGCCACACTGCGGATGCCCCAGCCGTTGCGGGTGCTCAACCGCTGCAACTGCTTGGCGAACAACAGGTTCGCCAGCTTGGACGCGCCGTACGCGCGGTTGGGGCCGTAGGAGCGCTCGCTCTGTAGGTTGTCGAACGCGATGCGGCCGATGCGGTGGGCGAGGCTGCTGACCGTGACGACCCTGGCCTGCCCGGCGGCGCGCAGCAGCGGCAGCAGCCGCCCGGTGAGCGCGAAGTGGCCCAGGTGGTTGGTGCCGAACTGCAACTCGAAGCCGTCGGAGGTGGTCACCCGCCGGGGTACGGCCATCACCCCGGCGTTGTTGACCAGCAGGTCGATCGGGCGCCCGAGGTCGAGCAGCTCGCGGGTCATGCGCTCGACCGAACTCAGCTCGGACAGGTCCAGCTCCACCACCGAGACCGCCGCCCGCGGCAGGCCGCGCAGGATCTCGGACTCGGCCCTGGCCCCCTTGGCCTCGTCCCGCACCGCGAGCACCACCTCGGCCCCCGCGGCGGCGAGCCCCCGCGCCGTCTCCAGGCCGATCCCGCTGTTGGCCCCGGTCACCACGGCCAGCGCCCCGCTCAGGTCGGACGAGTCAACAGCCACAGGAGCCCCCTCCGGCAGTAAGATGAACGTACCTTCACTTTTATCACGCCGACCGGCCGGGAGTCAGCATGTGCGCCTCACGCCAGCTGCGCGCCGACGCCGTCCGCAACCGCCAGCGCATCCTCACCGCCGCGCGGGAGCAGGTCAGCAGGCACGGGCCGGAGGTGGCCATCGAGGCCATCGCCGCGGCGGCCGGGGTCGCCGTCGGCACGCTCTACCGGCACTTCCCCACCAAGACCGACCTGGTGCGCGCGGTCATCCAGGAGCGCGCCGAGGCGATCGTCGCCGACATCGAGGCCACCGCGGCCCGTGTCACCTCGGGCGCGCGGGCGATCACCGAACTGCGCACCCTGGCCACGCGCCTGCTCGACACGATCGGTGAGGACCTGGCGGTCAAGGCCGCCGCCGCGGCCATGGACGCCGCGCTGGCCAGCAGCGAGCAGGGTGAGCTGGCCCGCCGCGCCGAGGCGGCGGGCCTCGTGCTGTTCACCGCCGCGCGCGCCGACGGGGACCTGCACCCCAGCACCACCGCCGCCGACCTGACGCTGCTGATGATCACCGCGCCCGCGGACCAGCCGCCCGCGGTGCGCGCCCGCTGGCTGGAGGTGTTCCTCGCCGGGCTGCGCGCCGGGCCGGGCACCTGAGCACGCGCTGGGACCGGATCGGGTCGGTCGCTGGCAACGGTTAGCGGCTTGCGCCCGGTCCACAAGTCCTGGCTACCATCGGCGGGTGGCCGGTCGCGAGCTGAGACTGACCGCCGCCGAACGTGCCGAGCTGCACCGGCTCGCCCGCGGCGGCGGCTCGCGGCAGGCGGTGGCCCTACGCTGCCGGATCGTCCTGGCCTGTGCCGAAGGCGCGGGCAACGCGGAGATCGCCAGGCAGTTGGCGGTGAGCCCGCGCACGGTGGGCCGGTGGCGGGCGCGCTTCCTGGAGCAGCGCGTCGCGGGCCTGGCCGACCGGCCGCGTTCCGGCGCCCCGCGCCGGATCAGCGGGGCGGAGGTGGCCAGCGTGGTGAGCGCGACAGTGATCGACCTCAGCCCCACGGGCAGCCGCTGGTCCAAGCGCGCCATGGCCGCGCACAGCGGGGTCTCGGCGAGCACGGTGGGCCGGATCTGGCGGTCGTTCGGGCTCAAACCGCACCTGTTCCGCGCCAGCACACCGCTGTCCTCCAGCGACCCGTTTCTCGGCGTGGCCGAACTCGTGGGGCTGTACTGCGAAGCACCGGAGCGGGTCATCGCGATGTGCGTGGTGCGCGAGGGGGCCCGCACCTCCGCGGGCGCGGCGCGCACGACCGAACGCGACATCCGCCGGCTGCGCGAGCGCACCTCCGCCGTGCGCAAAACCCTTGACGCACAAGCTGTTCGCGGTGCGAGCCGACCGAGGGTGAGCGCGTTCCTGCGCGAGCTGCACAGCAAGGTCCCCGCCGGGGTCGGTGTGCATGTCATCTGCGACAACCACGTCATCGAGCAGGCGGTGGCCGCCCGGCGCTGGCAGCTCACCCACCCCAGGTTCCACCTGCACTTCACGCCCACGGGCGAGTACTGGGCCAATCTGGTGGAGCTCAAGCTGGTGGAGCTGGCCGTGCGGGACCTGCGTCGCGGCTACGACAACAGCCTGCGCTCGATCGAGCAGGCGCTGCTGCGACACGAGTCCGCCACGGGGCCGTTCCGCTGGATCCGGCCCGTGGACGAGCTGCTCGCCGAGCGCGCGGGCGAGGTGCACTGAACTTCTGGACCAGTCAGCTCCCCCTGTGGCACGGGCCGTTCCTACCGTCAGCGCCATGACCGAACACGACGAATCCCCGCCGTCGACCACCACTCGACGTCGCGTGCTCACCGCCATGGGCGGTATCGGCCTCGGCGCGGCGGCAGCAGGTGTGCTGGGTGGTGCGGCCTCCGCCGCCCCCGAGACACCGGAACTGCTCCGCTGCTCCACGATCCTGGCCCCCGAGGAGATCGAGGGCCCGTACTACATCCAGGGCGAGCAGCTCCGCAGCGACATCACCGAGGGCAAACCCGGTGTGCCTGTGGAACTGAGCTTCACCCTGGTCGACGTCAAGCGTTGCGTTCCCCTGCCCAACGCCTCGGTGGACGTCTGGCACTGCGACGCGCTCGGCTACTACTCCGGGTTCACCGCCAACGACCCCGACTCACCCGCGCTGGCCGGTGACGACGGGGTGCCCACCGACGACCTGACCTTCTGCCGCGGCGTGCAGGTCAGCGACACCAACGGGTTGGTGGTCTTCCGCACGATCTACCCGGGTTGGTACTACGGGCGGACCATCCACATCCACGTCAAGGTCTACACCGGTGGCCGCGAGGTGCACACCGGTCAGCTGTACTTCCAGGACCAGTTGACCGCGCAGGTCGCGGCGCTGGACCCGTACCGCACCCACCAGTTCCGCCGGTGGCGCAACAGCGAGGACTTCATCTACCTGCAGCAGGGCGGGGCGTCCTCGGTGCTGAAGGTCACCCAGGTGCGGCCGGGCTCCGTGGCGGACGGGCTGCGGGCGTCGATCTCGCTGGGGCTCAACGTCCGCTGACGGCACCGCCACGGCCACCGAGGGGTGCACGGGGTTGGGCGCCGTGGACCCCTCGGTGCGTGCGGCAGGGAGGGGATCGTGGTGGGACCGTTGGGCTTGGGGTGGTTCAGACCACCAGGTCGCGCAGCTGCGACCGGGCGGTGACGCCGAGTTTGGGAAAGCTCCGGTAGAGGTGGGAGCCGACCGTCCTGGGCGAGAGGAACAGCCGCTCGCCGATCTCCCGGTTGGACAGTCCGCTGGCGGCCAGGCGCACGATCTGTTGCTGCTGCGGGGTCAGCTCGGTCACCGCGTGCGCGGCAGCGGCCGGGGACTCGACACCGGCGGCGCGCAGTTCGGCCTGGGCGCGGGCGATCCACGGGCGGGCGCCGAGGCGCTGGAAGACCTCCAGGGCCTCGGCGAGGCGGGGGCGGGCGTCCAGGATGCGGCGCTGGCGGCGCAGCCACTCGGCGTGGTCGAGCAGCACCTGGGCACGTTCGAACGGCCACTGGGTGGTGGCCGGATCTCCCAGTGCCGCAAGGAAGTCCGGTTCCTCGTTGTGCAGAAGGGCGCGGGCACGGCGGATCAGCGCGTGCATGCGGGGTGAGGTGGCGCCGGCGAACCGCTTCTGCGTGCGGGCGAGGACCTCGGCGGCCTCGTCCTGGTGGCCGGTGCGCACCGCGGCAGCGGCCAACTCGGCGATGGCCGGTGGCGACATGTGGTAGTGCACGGGATCGCCCGCGGCGGTGAACACCGCGCGGAACTGCTCCCAGGCGGCTTCGTGGTCCCCGCTGGCGACGGCGGCCATGCCCAGCGCCCAGCGGGCACGGGTCGCGACGGCACGGCTGCGCCCGGGCTGGATCGTGGCCAGGACGTGCTGGGCGAGGTGCCGGGCCTGGTCCACCTCACCCTGCAGCGCGAGCGCGCCAGCTTGCAGGGATTGCAGTGCGGCACTGAGGTGTCCGAGCTTGGCGTTGGCGGCCAGGCCTGCCGCGTTGCTCGCGGCGAGCCTGGCCTGGGCCCAGTCCCCGTGGTCGAGGTACGCCCAGCCCGCGGAGCAGTCCAGCACGGTGGGCAGTTCACCGCGGGCGCGCCAGCGGTGCAGCGCGTCGTCGAAGATCCGCACGGCCAGCGCGGTCTCGTCCACCATCCACGCCATGGCCCCGACCGCGGTGAGCCGCTGGGGATCGCCCGCGGCCCGCTCGACCAGTTCCGGCAGCACCGAGGTCAGCTCCTCGCGGTGCGCCAACGGATCGGTGAGGGCACGGGTCCACGGGTCGCCGCCCGCGGCCAGCTCGTGCACCCGTCTGCGGCGCGGTTCGTCACCGGAGTAGAAGCAGGCGACCGCTGCGGAAGCAAGCGCTTGCTCCGCCACCTCGGGGCACGCGGCGGCGCGCAGCAGCACGTCCACCGCCGACTCGTGCCGTGAGGTGACGGTCAGCACCTGGCCGAGCCGGAGATCGGCCAGCGCCAACAGGGTCGGGTCCCCGGTGAGCGTGCCCACCCGCGTGGCCAGCGCCTCGACCCACGGGGCCTGGCCGGTGGCCACCGCGTCCCCGGCGGCGAGCACGAACCGCCTCGCCCGCTCGTGCGGATCGGGGCTGAGCTCGGCGGCCCGTTCCAGTGCCGTGGCCGCGGCGGCGTGCCCACCCCGTTGGCGGGCACGGGAAGCGGTGTCCTCCAGGGCCTGTGCCACGGGTTCGTCGGGGCTGACCGCGGCCGAGGCGAGATGCCAGGCGCGGCGATCGGGTTCGGCGGCGAGCAACTCCGCGAGCTCCAGGTGGGCGCGCCGCCGGGTGTCCAGTGGTGCCGCGTGGTGCACGGCCGAACGGATCAGCGGGTGCCGGAAGCGCAACCGCCCGCCGACCGCGTGCAGCAGCCCGACCCGCTCGGCGGGGGCCAGCTCGGCGGCGTACCGGGTGGCCACCAGGTCGGCGGTGTCGGTGGCGGCCAGCAGCAGGGCGTGCCTGGTGTGCGCGGGCAGCGCGGCCAGGTCCGCGGCGAAGATCCGCTCCAGCCGCTCGGGCAGGGGCAGCAGGTCCTCGGCGGAGTCCACGCGGGCCAGCTCGACCAGGGCGAGCGGGTTGCCCGCGGCCAGCGCCAGCACGCGCAGCCGCTGCCTGCCCACGGGCGGGTTCGGCTGGCGGTCCAGCAGCTCGTTGGCGGCCAGCTCGTCGAGCGGCCCCAGCGGCAGGGTCGGGAACTCGGCGAACCCGGTCTCCGCGCGGGCGGCCAGCAACAGGGCCAGTGGCTCGTCCTCCACGCGGCGGCCCACGAAGGCCAGCACCGCGCGGGTGCCCTGGTCCAGCCACTGCACGTCGTCGGCGACCACCAGCAGCGGGCCCAGCTCGGACAGCAGGGCGAGCACCGCGATGCCGATCAGCAGGCGGTCCGGCCGGTGGTCGGTCAGGCCGAACGCCCCGTGCAGGGCCTCGCGCTGGCGCCGTGGCAGGGCGGCGGTCTCGGCCAGCACCGGGTGCAGCAGCTGGTGCAGGCCCGCGTAGGGCAGGTCGGCCTCGTCCTGTGTGCCGGTGACGCGCAGCACGCGGCGGCTCGTGTCCCCGGCGGCCAGGTCGAGCAGGCTGCTCTTGCCCGCGCCCGGCTCGCCGGTCAGCAGCAGTACACCGCTGGTCAACCCCAGCACGGCCGCGCGCTCGCCGTCCCGGCCGATCAGGTCCACCAGTCGACTCTAGCCCCAGGTGCAGTCGGCCGTCCGATACCGCCAGGACCGCGGCGGGCGCAGGCTGGTCCGCATGACCGACAGCATGATCCTGGGCGAGGTCGAGATCACCCGGGTCTTCGAGCAGCGCACCGCGGCCATGCCCCGTGAGTCCGTGTTCCCGGACAGCGCCCAGCACTGGCAGGACAACCGCGACCTGCTGGTCCCCGACTTCTGGCAGCCCGACACCGACCAGGTGCTGTTCAGCATGCAGACCTGGGTGCTGCGCAGCGGGGGCCGCACGATCCTGGTCGACACCGGGATCGGCAACAACAAGGAACGCCCGTACATGCCCCTGTTCGCGCACCTGGACACCGACTACCTGGGCAACCTCGCCCGCGCCGGGGTGCGGCCCGAGGACGTGGACGTGGTCGTCTGCACCCACGTGCACGGCGACCACGTCGGCTGGAACACCCGGCTGGTCGACCGCGAGTGGGTGCCCACCTTCCCCAACGCCCGGTACGTGTTCTCGCGCGCCGACTTCGACTACTGGAACCCCGACAACGCGCGCACCACGCGGTCCGGTCGGCGCATGCAGAACGTGTTCGAGGACAGCGTGGCGCCCGTGCACCGCGCCGGGCAGACCGTGCTGTGGGAGGAGCAGTACGAGATCGACGGCGCGCTGCGCCTCACGCCCGCGCCCGGCCACACCCCCGGGTCCGCGGTGCTCACCCTGCGCTCCGGCACCGACCAGGCCGTGTTCGTCGGCGACATGCTGCACAGCCCGGTGCAGCTCGCCGTGCCGGACTGCGGCCCGAGCTTCGACGAGGCCCCGGCCCAGGCCGCCGACACGCGCCGTCGGGTGCTCGGGTGGGCCGCCGACAACACCGCACTCGTGCTGCCCGCGCACTTCCCCGGCACCGGGGCCGCCGAGGTCCGACGCGCCGGTACCGGCTTCGCCGTGCAGTCCTGGGCGGGCTTCTCCCCCGCCTGAGGTGCCATGAAAGTGCCGTTCCTGGCACCTGACGCCAGGAACGGCACTTTCATGGCAGCTACACCGCCATGCGGCGGGTCAGCCAGCGCTGGTAGACCCGGGCCTTGGCCGCCTCGTCCCAGTAGCCGCTGCTGGCGGCGGCGAGCAGGTCGGCACCGTGCGCGGCCACCGGGCTGTCCGCCGCGAGGGCGAGCAGGTGGCGCAGTTCGGTGTGCACGTCGGTGATCGGCAGCACGGCGATGCCCTCCCCGCAGTCGGCGGTGGCCTGCGCGAGCATCACGGCCAGCCCGCGCCGCAACACGTCACGGGCGGTGGAGCCGCCGAGCCGGTACCCGATGGTGGGCGTGAACCCGACCGACTGGCAGATCCCGTGCAGGTACTCCGAGCACCGCACCTCCAGGTCGTCGGGCAGGATCCAGGACTGCCCGGCCAGCTCGGCCAGGCGCACCTCACCGCGCCAGGCCAGCGGGTTGCTGGTGGCCATCGCGATGAACAGCGGTTCGGTGACCACCTCGTGCACCAGGACCCCGGCGGGCCGGGGCAGCGCGAGCCCGGGGTGCTCCAGCAGCAGGGCGGCCTCCAGGGTGCCGGCGGCCAGCAGTTCCAGCGCGTCCCAGCCGCAGCGCTGCTGGCGCAGCACGACCTGGGTCTCGGGCATCAGCTCGCCAAGGCGCTGCGCGACGGGGGCCGCGAGCGGGGTCGGCTGCGCGGCCATCCGCACCACCTGCGGCACCGGTGAGCGATCCTCGGTGCGCGACTGGGCCTCGGTGATGAGCTTGTCCAGTGAGGGCAGGAGGGTCTTCGCGTGGTTGAGCACCAGCTCGCCCAGCGCGGTGGGCCGGGAGCCACGCCGGTCGCGCACGAACAGCGCGCCGCCGAACATGCGCTCCACCCGTTGCAGCTGGTAGGTCAGCGCGGGCTGGGTGAGACCGAGCGCGGACGCCGCTCTGGTCATGCTCCCGGCCTTGGCGATCTCGCAGATCATCCGCAGCTGACGCACCTCGACCTCCATGCGGCCGGAGTCTACAAGCGGATCGTTTGGGCCGAAACCACCTGAGGTTCCATCAGCATTCCTGATGACCTTGTCTTATTAGACAGCGCATTGTGCCCGTTTCATACTTCCGAGTGACATTCGGTTCCCGAGCCCACCTTGGACACGCCGTGACCACGCAGGAAGAATTCACAGCCAGACGAATACTGTCCATTCTTCTCCAGCACCGGCGCCGCGCGCGCCACGGCACCGACTGCACCTCACAGCACTGCCCCACCTGCATGAACCCGCACCTGAACCAGGTAGTGCGCTTCGTGCGCAAGGGCCTTCCGGTGGAACTCGCACTCCCCGCCTTCCCGGCGAAGTCGCCCAATCTGAACAAGGTTCTCGGCCCACTTCCGGACAAGGCCGAGGAAATCGCGGTGCGATTCCTGAACGACCTGTGCGAGCAGATCTCAACCGTCTACGCGCCCGGGGCACGCATCACCATCTGCGCGGATGGACGAGTCTTCGCCGACCTGATCGGTGTACCAGATGCCCATGTCAGCGGGTACCAGAGTGCAATGGCCCGGCTGGTGGCCCGCGAGGCCCCGGCGGCGCTGCGGCTGTTCACCCTCGACGACGCGGCGGCCGGGCTGGACCCGGTGGAGCTGCGGCGCAGGCTGGACGAGCACCACGGCGAGAGCGTGGCGCAGCTGCGCGAGGAGATCCGCACGAACTCCGACACCCGGGCGATGTACCTGGGCATCGTGCGCTTCCTGGTGGAGGACCGGCTGGGCCCGGACTACCAGGGCACCCGTTCGGCGCTACAGCGCAAGAGCCGTGACCGCGCCTACGGGGTGGTCGCGCGCAGCCGGGCATGGGGTCGCCTGGTCGGCGAGCGCTTCCCGGACTCCGTGCGGCTGTCCATCCACCCGCAGCCCTGCGGCTCGGCCAAGCTCGGCATCCTGCTCGGCGGCGGAGCCGACAGCTGGCTGACCCCGTGGCACTCGGTGGCCGTGCAGGGCGGCGGGCATTTCCGCCTGATGAAGCGGATCGAGGCCGAGCGGCTGGGCGCCGTACTGGTACACGACGGCGGGCGCCCCAGCCACTTCGTGCTGTCCAACTCCTGCTCCTGAGAGAGAAGGCCGATGATCTACCTGGAACCGTTCGGCGTGCGGGCCTCCGCCACCGGACTCCGCCACGACCAGCTGCGTGACCTGGCCCGCGAGCACCACCTGCTCGTGCTGGAGGACCTCCCGGCACCGGGCAGCGCCGAGCAGTTCAGCCAGTGGTGCGAGGGGCTCGGCCAGATCATGATGTGGCCGTTCGGCGCGGTGCTGGAGCTGGTCGAGGCCGACTCCCCCACCGACCACATCTTCGACCACAGCTACGTGCCCATGCACTGGGACGGCATGTACAAGCCGTTCATCCCGGAGTTCCAGGTGTTCCAGTGCGTCAGCGAGCCGGGAGCCGGGCACGGTGGCCGCACCACCTTCTGCGACACCACGAAGCTGCTGCGCGAGCTGGACCCGGACCTGCTCGCCGCGTGGCGGGAGGTCGTTGTGACGTACCGGATCCAGAACGTGGTGCACTACGGGGGCAAGGCCGTGTCCCCGCTGGTGGTGCCGCACCCGAGGACCGGCGAGCCGACCCTGCGCTACAACGAGCCGCCCATCGAGGACGACGAGTCCTTCCTCAACCGGCCGCTGCACGAGTTCGCCGGTACCGAGGACGTGGTGGTCCTCAAGGAAGAACTGCGCAAGGCGCTGTACGACCCGCGCTACTTCTACGCCCACGACTGGCGGGCCGGGGACGTGGTGATCACCGACAACCACGCGCTGCTGCACGGCCGGGAGACCTTCACCCATCGGGCACCGCGCCACCTGCGCCGGGTGCACGTGCTGGGCGACCCGCAGTTCGCCAACCCGGCAGTGGCCTGATGACCGGACGCAGCCGCGCCTGGTTCGTGGCTGGGCTCGCCGCGGTCGCGTTCGCGCTGGCCTTCTGGGCGGTCGGCGAGGTCGACCCGCACTACTACTACACGGTCGCCGTGCGCTCGATGAGCACGAGCTGGCACGATTTCCTTTACGGCGCCTACGATCCCGCCGGATCGATCACCGTGGACAAGATCCCCGGCGCACTGTGGGTGCAGGCGTTGTTCGTGCGGGTGCTGGGATTCCACCCGTGGGTGGTGCTGCTGCCGCAAGCGCTTGCCCTGGCGGGAACCGTGCCAGTGCTCTACGACGCGGTCCGTCGCTGGGCCGGGACCCGGGCCGGTCTCATCGCGGCGGTGGCGTTCACGCTGACACCGATCTCCGTTGTGCTGGCACGGGTGAACATCCCCGACACCGTGCTGGTGCTGCTGCTGGTCTGCGCCGCGAACGCGGCCACCAGGGCCGTCACGGACGGGCGGTGGCGGCCACTGCTGCTGGCCGGGGTCTGGGTCGGCCTGGCGTTCCAGGTCAAGATGGCGCAAGCATTCCTCGTGCTGCCTGGCCTGTTCGGCGCCTTCCTGCTCAGCGGGCACGGCACCCTGCTCGCCAGGCTCGGCCGCACGGCAGTGTCCACTGTGGTCACTCTCGCGGTCAGCGGCACGTGGGTCCTGCTCGTGGCACTGACCCCGGCGAGTGCCCGGCCATACGTGGACGGCAGCACCCACAACTCCGTCTGGGAGATGGTGTTCGTCTACAACGGGTTCGGGCGCCTGCTGCACGGGGACGCGCCCAGCGGGCAGCTCGCCAGCATGCTGATGGACTTCGACGGTCCGCCAGGACTCGGCCGCGTGTTCGGACCCGAGGTGGGCTGGCTGCTGCCGGTGGCCTTGATCGCCTTGGCGTACGGCCTGGTGCGCAGCGGTCGCGCGGAACGGCCCGGCTGGGTGCTGTGGGGCAGCTGGCTCGTCCTGCACGCGGCGGCTTTCTGCCTGGCCAGCGGCATTCACCCGTACTACACGGCGGCGTTGGCGCCCGCGGTGGCGGCGCTGGCCGGTGCGGGCCTGTCCCGGTTGCCGAGCCCACGCTGGGCGGTCGTGGCCACGGTGGTCGTGCTGGCGATCCCCGGTGGCCTCGCGGTGACGGCCTCCGCGAAGCCGATCACCGGCCTGGACGGCATCAACCCCGTTGTGGGGCAAACGGTTGCGCTGCCCGCGGCGGGCATGGCCACCATGCACGGCTTGCCCGCGGACGCCAAGATGCCGCCCGGGCTCGGTGACATGCACATGCTCACGCCCAACCAGCCGCTGCTGGACTACGTGCGCTCGCACCACGGCTCAGAGCAGTACCTGATGGCGGTGCCCACGGCGAACACGGCATCGCCCTACCTGGCGGCGGGCGAGTCGGTGCTGCCCATGGGCGGTTTCACCGGCGCGGCCCCGTTCCCGTCCACGGCCGAGCTGGCGTCCCTTGTGGACACTGGTCGGCTGCGCTACGTCATGGTGGGCGGCTTCCACGGCATGATGGGCGGTCCGGTGGCACAGGAGCGCGAGCAGTGGGTGACGGCGCACTGCAAGCCCGTGGACTACCCGGCGCCGCCGGGTCCCCCCGAACGACTCTACGACTGCGGGTGAGCGGCATGCGCGTGGGATTGGTGGTCGCCGGGTCGCTGCTGCTGGCGGCGATCGTGGCGGTGGTGCACTACCAGGTCACCGGGTACCTGGTGATGAGCGACTTCATCGACCTGTCGGTCTACCGGGCCGGTGCACAGGCGCTGCTGGCCGGACAGCCCCTCTACGAGGGCAAGATCGCGGGCGGCATGTTCTCCTTCACCTACCCGCCCTTCGCCGCGATCCTGTTCGCGCCACTCGCGTTGGGACCGGCCCAGTTGTGGCAGGCACTGGTGTTCCTGGCCAACCTCGTGCTGCTCTACCTCGCCGTGCGCCTCTGCCTGCGCACCGCGAAACCCGCGCAGGTGCTGGCCGCCTCCGCCGTGCTGTTCTGGCTCGAACCCGTGTCCTGGACCGTCTACCTGGGACAGATCAACCTGTTGCTGCTGGTTATCCTGTTGTGGGACCTGGGTTCGGACCGGCCAGGCCGGTGGCGTGGCATCGGCGTGGGCATCGCGGCTGGCATCAAGCTCACCCCACTGATCTTCGTGGCCTACCTGCTGGTGACCCGCCAGTTCCGCGCCGCCGGGATCGCGCTGGCCACCACCGCCGTGACCGTCCTCATCGGACTCGCGTTCGCCCCTGCCGACACGATTGGCTACTGGTCGGGCACGTTCCTGCGGACCGACCGGGTCGGCGAGGTGGCCTCGGCCATGAACCAGTCGATCAACGGGACCCTGGCCCGCCTGCTCGGTGTGGCGAACCCGCCGACCGCGCTCTGGCTGGCGATCGCCGTACCCGTTGCCGCACTGGGACTGCTCGGTGCCGCGCTGGCGCACCAGCGGGGTGAGCGCCTGCTGGCGATCACGGTGTGCGGGCTGACCGGGGCGGCCGTCTCGCCGATCTCCTGGAGCCACCACTGGATCTGGTTCGTACCGCTGGCGATCCTGGTGCACCGGCGATCGAAGTGGCTGGCCGCCGCCTTCGTGCTCGTGCTGTTCGCCTGGCCGGTGCACTTCCTCACCGGGCACCGCATGGACGTACCGGCGCTGGGCGTGATCGGCCTGCCGCCGTGGCACGGGCTGGACCTGGTGTACGCCAACCTGTACCTGCTCGTGCTGCTGCTACCACTCGCCCAACATGTAGCGGCGGCTGCACGCGCTCCGGTCCACGGCGCCGCGAGCGGTGCGCGGTAACGTCCACGGCGGCACCACGACGACCTCGCGCGGGCCGATCCCGTGCTCGCAGGCCAGGGCCGCGCGCACCGCCTGCACCACGGGATCGGGCTCGGCGACGGACTCCACCACGACAATCAGCCCGCGCACGTTCACCGCCGGGATCGGGAACGCGGTGACGGCCTCCGGCCGCACGGCGGGCAGTCCGTCGGCGACCGTGGCCTCCACGTCACTGAGGAAGTGGCTCTGCCCGCGCAGGTCGACCAGATCGTTCATCGCGCCGACCACGTGCAGCCTGCCTTCGCGCAGCACACCGAGGTCCCCGGTGCGCAGCCACGGGCCCTCTACGATGCTGAGCACGTCCTCGCCCTGGGTGAAGGCCGGGAACCGGTCGATGGTCCGGTCCGCGTCCGACCAGTAGCCGCGTGCCACGCTCGGCCCGGCCAGCCACACCTCGCCCACCTGGTTGTCGGCCAGCCTGCGGTGGCTGGCCGGGTCGACCACCACCGCGCGCAGCCCGCGGGCCAGTTCGTAGCCGACGAGGTCCACGTTGCGCCCCAGCCGCGAGGTGCTCTGCACGGCGATGCCCTCGGCGAGCAGGTCCCGGTCGAAACCGACCACGGTGCCGCCCGGCGCGGTCGAGCCGATCGCCACGAACGCCGTGGCCTCGGCCACCCCGTACCAGGCCAGGCAGGCACCCTGGCGCAGCCCCCACCGGCCCAGCACCTGCTCCACGGTCGGCACGATCTCGCCAAGTCTGTTCTGCCCCAACATGAACAGCGCCGTCACCCGGTCCAGGCGCAGCGCGTGCTGGTCCATGTCGGCGGCGTGCCGCACGCAGCTGGCCAGCACGGTCGGCGGGGCCGCGGTGATCGCGCGCGGGTACTCCGCCAGCGCCTCCAGCCAGCGCGCGGGCTGCCATCCGGCCAGCTCCGGGTCGATCAGCACCCCGTGCAGGCCGCCGACCATCGGTACCACGATGTTGAGCAGCAGCGCGGACTCGTCGTAGAGCGGCAGCATGCCCACGGTGTGCCGGGCCCGGTGTCGAACGGCGGCCAGCAGCTGCCTGGCGTTGGCCACCAGGTTGGCCACGGTCAGCACGACCCCGGCGGGGTTGCGGGCGGAGTCGAAGGCGTAGCGCAGGCAGGCGATGTCGTCGCGTCTGCTGCGTTCGGGCGGCATGCTGGTCTGCGACTGCCCACGCAACAGGTCCACCGCGATCACCGCCTGCGGGCTGGCCTGCGGGAAGTCCGCCAGGAAGGTGAACAGCCCCGGCAGCGCCCCGCTGGTGGTCAGCACGCAGTCGGCGCGGCAGTCCGCCAGCACCAGCCCCAGCCGCCCCGGCTCGTCCACCTGGTCGGGGGCGTAGAGCGGCACAGCGACCAGCCCGGCGCGGACCGTGGCCAGGAATGCCACCACGTAGTCCAGGCCCTGCGGGCAGACAATCGCGACGCGCTGCCCGGACGCGACAGTTCGGGCCAGGTGCGCGGCGGTTTCTCGCACCCACACGGCCAGCTCCGCCCAGGTCACCGAATCCAACTCGGCGCCGGAGAAGGTCAGCGCGGGCCGGTCCGGTTTCTCCGCGGCCCAGCGCTCCAGGTAGTCGGTCAGCGGATCGCCACGATCCTGACGGCCTGCCAGGGGTTCCAACACCTCGCCGAGACTAGGAACCGTTGACTCACCCGGTCAATATCAGCACTACACAAGTTTCCAGCTGGCTGCTGTGCGAGGTGCGCAGGTTCTGACTAATTCCGTTCCGACCGACAAAAAAGCACATTCCGACGCTATCGTGTGAGTTCCAGGCCACACCACGAACGGCGGAACATGAGCGTTTCCTCCCACGAGGTGTTACTCCACACCCATCGAGTTCGATACACCGAATACACACCGGCGAAACAGAATGAACCGGCCGAGGACGTGCTGCTGCTGTTGCACGGCATCGCGGGCAGCGCGCGCACCTGGGACCCGCTGCTGGCGGAGTTGGAGCGCTTGGAGTACCCCGGCCGCGTGCTCGCCCCCGACCTGCTCGGGCACGGGGAGCTGGCCCAGCCGCACGGGGACTACTCCATGGGCGCCTACGCCAGCGACGTGCGCGATCTGTTGGTGCTGCTGGAACTCTGGCACGCCACGGTGATCGGCCACTCACTGGGCGGCGGCATCGCCATGCAGTTCGCGTACCAGTTCCCGCAGCACTGCGGACGGCTCGTGCTGGTGTCCAGCGGCGGGCTCGGCCGCACGGTGAGCCCGCTGCTGCGTGCCGCCACCCTGCCCGGGGCCAAGCTCGTGCTGCCGTTGCTGGCCAGCCGGGCGGTGATCGAGGGCGGTCGGCGCATCGGGCAACTCGTCGAGCGGTTCGGCGGCGGCCCGCTGTCCCCGGAGCTGACCGAGTTCGGCGCGCACTTCGCCTCACTGGAGCAGGCCGTGCGCCGCGAGGCGTTCGTGGACACCGCGCGCGGCGTGATCGACGTGCACGGGCAGCGGGTCAGCGGCCGGGACCGGCTCTACCTCGCCGATGCCGCGCCCACCCTGCTCGTCTGGGGTGAGCAGGACCCGATGATCCCCGTGGAGCACGGCAGGCGCGCCGCCCGCGAGATGCCCGGCAGCAGGCTGGAGGTGTTCGAGGAGTCCGGCCACTTCCCGCACTGCGCGGAACCCGAGCGCTTCGCCTCCGTACTGCTCGACTTCCTCGCCACGACCAGCCCCGCCCGCCTCGACGTGACCGAACTGGCCCAGAAACTGGCCGAATAGGACACGCCATGAAAGTGCCGTTCGTGGCGTTGAACGCCACGAACGGCACTTTCATGGCACACTCACACCCGGATCCGGCCGGCGGACACGTCCTCTGCGTAGCCGGGGTAGGCCTCCACGTAGCCGTCCGCACGACCGGCGAGCACGTAGAGCGGGTCGCTGACGCGGTCGGGGTCGTAGCCCTCCTCGCGCAGGTTGACCTTGCGGCTCTTGAAGGTGGAGGTCTGCTCCACGGCGTCGACCACGCGCAGGAACAGCGGCACGGCGTAGTGCGGCAGCTTGCCGACCAGGTGGGCGGCGAGCGCGACCCCGTCGAGAGTGGAGCCCGCGCGGAGCTTGATCGTGGCCATGCCCGCGCGACCGTCGCTGGCGGGTACGGCCACCCCGTACACCACGGCCTGCTCCACGCCCTCGAACTCGGCGAGCGCGGCCTCGACCTCGGTGGTGGCGACGTTCTCGCCCTTCCAGCGGAACGTGTCGCCGAGACGGTCCACAAAGGACACGTGCGACCAGCCCTGGTCGCGCACGAGGTCCCCGGTGTCGAACCAGCAGTCCCCGGAGCGGAACGCGTCGCGCACGAGCTTGCGCTCGGTGGCCTGCGGATCGGTGTAGCCGTCGAACGGCGCCCGCGAGGTGATCTTCGTGAGCAGCAGGCCCACCTCGCCCGCGCGCACCTTGCTGGCCCTGCCCCGCTCGTCGCGGGCGGCCCGCCCGGTGCTCGGGTCGTAGCGGACCACGGCGAAGGGCAGCGGGCAGATCCCCGCGGTGCGGTCGAGGTTGAGCGCGTTGACGAAGGCGAGATTGCACTCGCTGGCGCCGTAGAACTCGGCGACGCGCGGGATGGCGAACCGCTCGGTGAACTCGGTCCAGATCTCGGGGCGCAGCCCGTTGCCGACGACCACGCGCACCTGGTGCTGACGCTCGGCGGGGCGCACGGGCTGGTTGAGCAGGTACCGGCACAGCTCGCCGATGTAGCAGAACGCGGTGGCGCGCATGCCGACCACGTCGTCCCAGAACCGTGAGGCGGAGAACGAGCGGCCCAGCGCCATGCAGGCCCCGGCGGCCAGCACCGAGGACAGCGAGACGGTCAGCGCGTTGTTGTGGTAGAGCGGCAGACAGCAGTACAGGGTGTCCTGCCCGTTGAGCCGCACGCCCAGCCTGCCCAGCCCGGTCATACCCTTGAGCCAGCGGAAGTGTGACATGGTGCTGGCCTTGGGCAGGCCGGTGGTGCCGGAGGTGAAGATGTAGAACGCCTTGGTGCTGGCGCGGACCTCGGCGCACTGGGGCGGGTCGGTCACCGGCGCGTCGGCGGCCTCGGCGTCCAGGTCGGGGTGGCCGGGCAGCGAACCGTCCAAACCGGACAGTCCGAGCACTTCGCCCACGATGTCCACATCGGACAGTGAGTCCAGTGCCTCGGCGCACTCGGCGCCGACCACGAGGACCTTGCTGTCCAGCAGGCGCTGGCTGTGGTCGAGCACCTCGCCGCGCTGGTTGTGGTTGAGCATGCCCGCGGTGGCGCCGAGTTTGACCACGGCGAGCGCGACGAGCAGGGTCTCCGGCCGGTTCGTGGCGAGCAGGCCCACCACGGAGCCCTGGCCGACCCCGCGCCCGGCCAGCACCGCGGCGTACCGGTTGACCTGGGCATTGGCCTGGCCATAGCTGAGCTCGCGGCTGCCGAACCGCAGGAAGGGACGGTCCGGGTGGCGGTTGGCCAGGCGCTGGAACACGTGCCCGACGGACTCACGCGCGCTCGGCCGCAGGGTCAGCAGACCCAGCGCACCGTGCACCATCTTGGGCGCGTCCACCGCGAGGCCCGGCAGGGCGCGCACCACGTCGACGAGGCCGACCCGATGGGCCGCCACCTGCTCCGTTGCATCCATCACCCACCACATTACCCACTAGTAGCTTCGGATCGCATAGCCCGTTCCGGGTACTGGTCACTGAATCGGTACCAGGGACAGTGACAGCGTGTTGCCAGGTCCGGGGACCGCGGCGTTCACGAGCACCGTGACCAACTCGCAGCCCTCGAACTCGGGCAGGGCGAAGGTCCCGCTGAGTTCGCCGCCCCGATCCGGGTCGAACCCGGGCGGCGAACTCAGGTCCACCCGCACCGGCTGCCGCGCGGCACAGCCGGGTGGTGATGCGAGGGTGAACCCCGCTGCGCGGATGTCGGACAACTTCACGGTGGCCGTCACGCTCAGGTTCACCCGCCCGTCGGCGAATCGCCCCTGAATCGGTTCGGTACCGGCGAAACCCAGGTCGCTGGACACACCGACTGCGCTGAAGGACGCAGTGCCCTTCGGCGGGTCGGCGGTGAACAGGCCGGTCGCCGGCTCCAGGGTGACCGCCGCGGTGCTCGTGCCCAGGTCGAGGTCCACACCGGCCCGTTGCAGGTGCACGTGCCCGGTGGCGGTGTACCGGTGGGCCTGGGGCCCGAGCGGCGAGCAGCCCACCAGGGCCAGGCAGGCCACCGCGAACAGCAGCCGCCTCACCGGGGTTGCAGGCCGGTGATCCGCCAGTGCCCGTCCTGGCGCTGCGCCGTCACGGTCAGCTGGGCCGGGGCCACCGCGGACTGGTTGTTGTCCCCGCGGGTGGCCGACTGGTCGAGGAACACCAGCAACTGCGCGCGGTCACCATCCAACAGCGACACTCCGGTCAGCACCGCCTTGGTGGTCAGCACGAGCTTCTGCGCGGGCGCCTGCTTGCGGACCTCCGCGAACAGCTTGTCGTACTGCCCCAGCGCGTCCCCGGCGAGCACCTGCTTGGCCGCCTGCTCGGTCTGCGCGGTGTTGTCGTAGCGGTAGGAGAAGACCTTGCCCAGCGCGTCGCCGATCTCGCTCGCCACCTGGCTGGTGCCCGAGGGGTCGACCAGCGCCTGGTTCTGCGCCGCGGGGTCGTCCCACAGAGTCGTTGCCTGCCAATGGAACCAGCCGCCGAGCCCGAGGCAGAGCACGATCAGGCCGATCAACGGCCAGCGCCGCGACGGGCGCTTCGCGACGGGCACCTCGTCCTCGGTGACGAGCTCTTCCTGTACTGCGGTCATGCGATCACACCCCACCTGCGGGCACGGCGGCCAGTGCGCTGAGCTTCCAGCCCTGGTCGGTGCGGGTCAGTTCGGCCTGGAACCGGTTGCGCTTGGTGACCTTGTCCCCGGTCTCGGGGGTCACCTCCACCTCCACGGAGGCGATCAGCCGGGCGGTGCCCGCGCGCTGGTCCAACGCGGTCACCGCGGAGTCCAGCAGCTTCGCCGAGGTGACGGTCTTGGCCTGCGCCAACTGCTTCTTGCCGTCATCGGTGGTCTTCGCCAACTGCTCGTGCAGGGTGCCGGTGGACACGTCCAGCCAGGACTTCATGCCCTCGTCCACCTTGCGGTAGTCCAGGGTGTTCATCCGCACGAGGTCCTGCTGTGCCGCGTCGACCACCGCCGAGCGGTCCACCGCGAACTGCCGGGACTCGTCGTGCGCAGCCGACCACCAGGACCAGCCCGCCCAGCCCGCGAAGGCCAGTGCGGCCACCGCCAGCACCACCGGCACGGCCCCTCTGGTGCGCGATTGCTCCATGTCCACTCCTCGATTCAGCGCGGTGCGTTCTGGGCGCCCCGCACCCCGGTGGCGTCACCCGGCCCCAAGGCGCACCGGGCCCCGGTGTTCAGCGGGACGACCGGTCCGGTGTCGAAGCCGTCGCGACGGGTTGTGCCGCCGTAGCCCGCGGTGCAGGGCGGCGGGTCGAAGAAGGTCAGCGACAGGCCGAACTTGGCCCCGTCCGGCGTGATCACCGAGGAACCCACGGCCACCGCCTTCGGCGCGGACACCAGCAACTGCTGGAGCGCGGGCTGCCGGGTGTAGGCCACGGTGGAGGTCGTCAGCAGGTTGGCGATCAGCACGCCCAGGCTGGGATTGGTGTCCTTGACCAACTGGCCCACCTGGGCCGCCAGCTCGGGGGTCGCGGCGATCAGCTTGCGCAGGTCGGTGTCGGAGTCGGCGAGCTGCTTGGCCACCAGCTTCGCGTTGTCCCCGAACGAGGTCAGCGCGGCGGCCTCCTCGTTCTGCGTGCGCAGCACGGTGGTCGCGTCGGTGACCAGCTGGGTCGCCTGCGACACATGCTGGTTCGCCGTCTCGGTGAACTTGTGCGTGGTGTCCAGCAGCACCTGGAAGTCCGGTGCGGCACCCCGGGTGGCGGTGTCGAACTCGTCGATCAGCGTGTGCAGCGAGTCCGTCGGCACCGAGGACACCATCTTGTCCAAATTGGACAGCAGGGACTCCACCGGCAGCGGGATCTTCGTGTTCGCCTGGAGGATCACCGAGCCCTGGCCCAGCAGCGGACCGCTCGCGGTGCGCGGCCGAAGGTCCACGTACTGCTCGCCGACCGCGGACCGGTTGGCCACCACCGCCTCGACGTCGGCCGGGATCGACTCCGCCGACTTGTCGATGTGCAGCTCCACGTTGACGCCCTTGTCGGTCAGGCGCAGCGCGCCCACCCGGCCCACCGGCACACCGCGGTAGTCGACCTCGGCGTTGCTGAAGATGCCGCCGGAGTCCGACAGCTGCACGGTGACGGTGTAGCCGCTGGCCCCGATCAGCCGGTCCAGGCCCACGTAGTTGGCCGCCACGTAGGCGACCGCGGCCAGCCCGAGCAGGAGGAAACCGAAGACCTGCAAGCGAACCCTGCGCGTCAGCATCAGTTGCCACCTCCCAGCGGCAGCGCGATCCCGCTCTGCGCCGCGGTGTTCACGCCCGGTCCGGCGTCCATCTTCAGGTACACGTTGAGGTAGTCACCCTTGATACCGTCCAGCACGGCGTCGGTGAACGGGTAGGTCACCAGCACCTGCAACGCGTTGGGCAGCGCGTCGCCCGCGGCGGAGAGCTGTTGCAGGGTCGGCGCCAACGCCCTGAGGTCGGCCACCAGATCGTCCTTGCTCCTGTTCACGGTGTCCACCGCCACGCTGGACAGCCTGCCCAGCGCGGTGAGCATGCCGGTCAGTGCCTCGCGCTGCTGGCTGAGCACCTGCACCCCGGGCGTGAGGTCCTTGAGCACCCCGGTGATCTGCTCGCCGCGGCCGTTGAGCGTGGCCGCCAGCTTGTTCAAGCCGTCCAGCGCCTTGACGATGTCGCCCTTGTGCTTGTCCAGATCGGACACGAGCGTGTCGATCCTGGACAGCAGGTCGCGCACCTCGCCCTCGTTGCCCGACAGCGCCTTGTTCAGCTCGCGGGTGATCGTCTGCAACTGGCCGATGCCCCCGCCGTTGAGCACCATGGACAGCGCGCCCAGCACCTCCTCGATCTGCGGGTTGCGGTTGGTGCGCTCCAGCGGGATCACCGCCCCGTCGGCGAGTTGCTTCTGCGAGGTGCTTCCCGGCGGGGCCACCAGTTCCACGTACTTCTCGCCGAGCAGGCTGGACTGGCGCAGGTTGGCGGTGGCGTCGGCGGGCAGGCGCACCGTGCCGTTGACCACCATGCTCACCTCGGCGCTCCAGCCGCCGGGCGCCACGGAGACCTTCTCCACCCGGCCCACCGGCACGTCGTTGACCTTGACCCCGGCCTGCGGCACCAGGTCCAGCACATCCTTGAACCTCGCCGTGACGTGGTAGGGGTGGTCGCCGATGTCGGCGCCGCCCGGCAGCGGGATCCGGTACGCCCCGGAGAACTCGCCCGCGCCGCACCCCGTTGCCAGCACGGCGATCGCGGCCAGCGCGAGCAGCACGCGGCGGTTCACCGGCCCGCTCCGAACGGCAGCACGGGACCGTTCCCGGTGCGGAACTCGTTGAGGTTGCCGCGCCCGTTGAGCGTGCCGGTCTTCGGGTCGTACGCGTTGAGCACGTTCTGCAACGCCAGCGGGGCCACGTCCAGCGCCTCGGCCAGGGAGTCCCGCTGCTTGGCGAGCACCTTGCTGATGTCCGCCAGCTTGTTGACGTTCGAGGTGATCCGGCTCCGGTTGTCCTGGATGAACTGGCGCACCTTGGCCAGCGCGTCGGCGAGACTGTTCAGCGCGGCCCCCAGGTCGTCCTTGTCCTGGGCCAGGAACCCGGCCACCGAGGACAGCTTCTGCGTGACCTCGTGTACCTGGTTGTCGTTCTGCGCCAACATGGTCGTGAACTTCTGGATGTTGTCCACCGTGCCGAACAGGTCGTCCTTGGAGCCGGACAGGGTGCGCGTGGCGTCACCGAGCTGCTTGATCGTGTCGTTGAGCTGCTGCCCGTTGCCCTTCAGCAGCGCGGAGCCGGTGTCGATCAGCCCGGACAGCGCGCCGCCGGAGTTGGCCCCGTTCGGGCCGAGTGCGGTGGCGAGCTGGTTCAGGCTGGAGTAGAGCTGGTCCAGCTCCACCGGGGTCGCCGTGCGGTCCATGGTGATCGTCGACCCCGAGGGCAGCTTGGGCCCGCTGGTGTAGGCCGGGGCCAGTTGCACGTACCGGTCGGCCACCAGGCTCGGCGCCAGCACCACCGCGCGCGCCTCGGCGGGCACGGCGATGTCGGGGTCCAGCGTCATGGTGACCTGCACCTGTTTGCCCACCGGGCGGACCGTGTCCACGGTGCCGACCTTCACGCCGAGCACCCGCACGTCCGAACCGGGGAACACGCCCACCGCCTCGTCGAAGAAGGCCGTCAGCGCGGTGGCCCCCGGGCCGCTGAAGATCCACCAGAGGCTCCCGCTGACCGCGACGAGCAGCACGGCGGCCAGCGCGGCGAGTCGCTTGCCCATCAGCGGCCGCCTCCCGTGCAGTTGCGGCTGGAGTCGGCGGTCACCAGTCCGCAGATGTAGGTGTCGATCCACCGGCCGTTGCCCAGTGCGTTGTCCAGCAGCCGGTAGTACGGACCGATCAGCTTCAGGCCCTTGTCCAGGTTGTCCTGGTTGCGTTGCAGCACGTCGGTGACCTTGTCCAGTTGGGTCAGGGTGGGGCCGAGCTGCGCGCTGTTGTCGGCGACCAGCCCGGCCAGTTGCACGCCCAGCTGGCGGCTGCCCGACAGCAGGGCGCTGATCGCCTCGCGTCGTTTCTGCACCTCGGTCAGTAGGGCCGAGCCGTCCTTGATCAGCGAGGCGAACTGGTCGTTGCGGTCGGCCACCGTCTGACTGATCTTCTTGGTGTTGCTGAGCAACTGGGCCAGCTGCTGGTCCCGCGAGGAGATCGTCCTGGACAGCGTGGCCAGGCCGTCCAAAGTGGACTTGATCTGGGAGGGCGCGTTGCGGAACGTGTCGGTGATGACCTGGAAGCTCTTGGCCAGCTGCCCGGTGTCGATCTGGCCGACGCTGGTGGCCAGCCCGTTGAGCGCGTCGAGCACGTCGTAGGGCGCGATGGTGCGGGCGATGGCCTTGCCGGGGTCCTGGGCCGCGCTGCCCTGCGGGTCCAGCTCCAGGTACTTCTGGCCGAGCAGGGTCTTGATCTCGATCGAGGCCGTGGTGTTGTCCCCGACCCAGGCGTCGCGGACCTGGAAGGTCACGCGCACCCGGTTGCCGACCAGGGCCACGGTGTCCACCTTGCCGACCTTGACCCCGGCCACCGAGACCTCGTCGGAGGGCTTGAGCCCGGCCGCCTCGCTGAAGTAGGCGGTGTAGGTGGTGCCGCCGCCGATGAACGGCAGGTCGTTGGCGGAGAAGGCGATCCCGGCGACGGCGGCGCAGGTCAACACGCCGACCACACCGATGGTGACCGGATTGCGCTCCAGGAAGCTCTTCATCACTTGCACCTCGAGGCGGTCACCGGCAGGCCGGGGGGCGATCCGCCCGGCGGGGTCGGCGCGTTCACCGTGGCCGAGCACAGGTAGAAGTTCAGCCACGAGCCGTACGAGGCGATCCGGCCGATCGCGTCCAGTTTGGACGGCAGCCTGTTCAGGAACTGGTCCACCACCTGGGAGCTGTTCGCCAGGTTGGTGGCCAGGTCGCCGAGCCGGGCCACGTCCTCCTTGAGCGGCTGGCGGCCAGCCTGCAACAGGCCCGCGGTGCTGGTGGTCAGCGCGGACAGCCCGCTCACCGCGTTGCCGATCGGGTCGTGGTCCCGGGCCAGGCCGGTGACCAGCTGCTGGGTCGCGGTGACCAGGGTGCCCAGGTCGTCCCCGTGCGAGTTCACCTTGTCCAGCAACGAGTTCAGGTTGTCCACCACCTGACCGATGACCTGGTCGCGCTGGGCGAGCGTGGCGGTCAGCGAGGCGGTGTGCGCGAGCAGGCTGTCCACCGTGCCGCCCTCGCCCTGCAACACCTGCACGATCTCGTTGGCCAACTGGTTGACGTCCTTGGGATCCAGCGCGCGCAGCAGCGGCCGGAACCCGTTGAGCAACGCGGTCAGGTTCAGCGCGGGGGTGGTGCGGTTCAACGGGATCTCCCCGCCCGGGGCCAGCACGGCCCCCGGCTGGCCGGTGCCCTGGTCCAGCGCGATGTAGCGCTGGCCGACCAGGTTGCGGTACTTGATCGCCGCGGTGACCGAGGCGGGCAGCTGGTAGGCCTTGTCCACGGTGAACCTCACCTGCGCCACCCGGTGGTCCACGATGCCGATCTGCTCCACCTGGCCCACCCGCACCCCGGCGATGCGCACGTCGTCCCCGACCGCCAGCGCGATCACGCTGCTGAACCGCGCGGAATAGCCCGCGGTGTCGGAGTTGTCCACGTTGGCGATGGTCAGCGCCAACACGGTCGTGGCCAGCCCGGTCACCGCGATGAACGCGATTCCCTTGAGCAGCGGCCCGGTGAGGCCCTTCACCGCACCGTCACCTCCGTCCCGCGGTAGAGCGAGCCGAGCAGCACACTGCTCCAGCCCGGCAGGTCACTGGGCTGCTCGCCCACGGCCGGTGCCACCAGCTGGCGCAGGAAGTCGTTCTCCTGCACCGAGTTGGCCAGCCCGAACCCGTTGCCCCCCGGGCTCGGGTAGCAGGCGGGTCCGCCACTGTCCCGATAGGACGGTGTGTCGCGGCCGGGCACGTACTTGCCCTGCGGCTGCACCACCTGCACCGACACGTGCAGGCCCGGCTGGCCGGTGCCCTTGCCGAGCACCTTGTCCATCAGCGGTTCGATGGCGGTCAGCGAGCGCAGCAGGCAGGGGTACTCCGGGGAGTAGCGGGCCAGGGTCTGTAGGGTGGGCAGGCTGGTCTGGGACAAGCGAATGATGTTGCCGCCATTCTTGGCGAAGAAGTCGGCCAGTTCCTGGGAACTGCTGGTCAGGTTGGCGTAGAGCTGGGTGAGCTGGTCGCGCTGGTCCACCACGGTGCGGCTGGTGGTGGTGAGGTCCGACAGGGTCTGCAGGATCTGCGGCGCGATCTGGTCGTAGTTGTCGGTCAGCTTGGCCAGCTGCTCCATGTCGGTGTCGAACTCGGCCAGCTTCGGGTTGAACTGCGCCAGGTCCGCGCTGAGCCACTTCAGCGTCTGGCCCAGGTCCTGCCCGCGCCCCGACAGGACCTGCGCCATGGTGCTCAGGATGCTGGCCAGCTTCTGCGGCTGCACCGCCTGCAACATCGGCACGAGGTCGCCGAGCACCTTCTCCACCTCGACGGCCGCGCTGCTGCGGTCCTGGCCGATCACGTCGCCCGCGGCGAGCCTGCGCGGATCGGCGTTGGACGGGGGCACCAGGTTGACGTAGCGCTCGCCGAACAGGGTCTTGGGCAGCAGCCGGGCCGCCACGTTGCGCGGGATGTCACCGATCATGTCCGGCCGCAGCGCCAGGTCGACCACGGCCCCGTTGCCCTCGGTGCGCACGGCGCGCACCTCGCCGACGACCACTCCCCTGACCTTGACCTCGGCGTCGGTGTGCAACTGGTTGCCCACGTGGTCGGTCCGCAGGGTGACCATGGCCACCGGCACGAGGTCCTTGCGGTACACCGCGACCGCGAACCACACGGCCAGCGCGATGACCAGCAGGTAGACCAGTCCCACCAGCTGCTGGACGAGCTTCGGCGCGTTCACCCGGCCACCTTCACCGTGGTCGAGGCGCCCCAGATCGCCAGGCTGAGGAAGAAGTCCAGCAGGCTGACCGAGACGATCGTGGTGCGCACCGCACGGCCCACCGCGATGCCCACGCCCGCGGGCCCGCCGCTGGCGCGGTAGCCGAAGTAGCAGTGCACCAGCATGACCACCACGCTGAAGACCAGCACCTTGCCGAAGGAGAACAGCACGTCGATCGGTGGCAGGAACAGGCCGAAGTAGTGGTCGTAGGTCCCGGCCGACTGCCCGTAGAAGACCACGGTGATCTCGCGCGAGGCCACGTACGAGCAGAGCAGCCCGATGGCGTAGAGCGGGACCACGGCGAGGAACCCGGCCACGACCCGCGTGCTCACCAGGTAGGGCAGGCTGCGCACCGCGATGACCTCCAGCGCGTCCACCTCCTCGGCGATGCGCATCGCGCCCAGCTGCGCGGTGAAGCCGGAGCCGACGGTCGCCGACAGGGCCAGGCCAGCCACCAACGGGGCGATCTCCCGGGTGTTGAAGTAGGCGGACATGAACCCGGCGAAGGCCGCGACACCGATCTGGTTCAGCGCCGAATAGCCTTGCAGGCCAACGACGATGCCGGTGAACACGGTCATGCCGACCATCACGCCCACCGTGCCGCCGATCACCGCGAGCGCTCCCGAGCCGAAGCCCACCTCGGCCAGCAGCCGGATGACCTCCTTGAAGTACCGGCGGATCGCGTACGGGGCGAGCATCAGCGCCCGCAGGAAGAACAGCAGCTGGTCGCCCAGCCTGGCCAACGCCTCCACGGTCGATCACATCCCCTTGGCGGGCACGAGTTGCAGGTACACCGCGGTGACCACGCCGTTGACGAAGAACAGCAGCAGGAAGGTGATCACCACGGACTGGTTCACCGAGTCGCCGACGCCCTTGGGGCCGCCGCGTGGGTGCAGGCCGCGGTAGGCCGCGACCACACCGGCCAGGAAACCGAACATCAGCGCCTTGAGCTCGCTGACCCACAGGTCCGGCAGCTGGGCCAGGGCCGAGAAGCTGGCCAGGTACGCGCCGGGCGTGCCGCCCTGCATGATCACGTTGAAGAAGTAGCCGCCCGCCACGCCCACCACGCTGACCATGCCGTTGAGCAGCACGGCGACCAGCATGGCCGCCAGCACGCGTGGCACCACCAGGCGCTGCACCGCGGAGACGCCGAGCACCTCCATGGCGTCGATCTCCTCGCGGATCGTGCGCGAGCCCAGGTCCGCGCAGATCGCCGAACCACCGGCGCCCGCGATGATCAGTGTGGTCACGATCGGGCTGGCCTGCTGGATCACCGCGAGCACGGAGGCCGCGCCGTTGAAGGACTCCGCGCCGATCTGCGTGGTCAGCGAGCCCAGTTGCAGGCCGATCACCGCGCCGAACGGGATGGACACCAGCGCCGAGGGCAGGATGGACACGCTGGCCACGAACCAGAACTGCTGCACGAGCTCGCGGAACTGGAAGGGGCGCCGCCACATCAGGCGGAACACCTCAAGGCCGAGCGCGAACAGGCTGCCGACCTGCCGCATGGCCGGTACCGGGGACAGGTTCATGGCCGAACCTCCCCACGCCATGTGCCATGAAAGTGCCGTTCCTTGCACTGAACGCCATGAACGGCACTTTCATGGCATGGGCGGCCGTTCACAGCACACCTCCAGCGCGGGTCGAGCGGCGCAGCCCGTACCGGGCCATCTCGTGCTCGGTGAGGCTGGACAGCACGTTCTGCTGTGCCGCGGGCGCGAGCGTGTGCAGGGACTGCACGAGCCGGTCCTTGCGCCGCCGCACCGCGTCGCGCACCGGCAGGCCGGGGCTGGGTTCGAGCTGCGGCACGATCTCGGGCAGCTCCGCCCCGTCCCCGTACCGCGCGCGCTCGGCCTCCAGCGTGGCCTGGTCCTTCTCCTCGCTCATGCCGATCGGCCCGTGGCGCAGGCCGTTGAGGAACTGCGCCACCACGGGTTCGGTGCTGGTCAACAGGATCTCGCGCGGTCCGAACAGGACCAGTTCCTTGCGGAAGATCATGCCCAGGTTGTCCGGCACGGTCCTGGCCACGTTGATGTTGTGCGTGACGATCAGGATCGTGGCGTCGATCTGCGCGTTGAGGTCGATCAGCAGCTGCGAGAGGTAGGCCGTGCGCACCGGGTCCAGGCCGGAGTCGGGCTCGTCGCAGAGGATGATCTCCGGGTCCAGCACGAGTGCCCTGGCCAGCCCCGCGCGCTTGCGCATGCCGCCGGAGATCTCCCCGGGCAGCTTGTCCTCGGCCCCGGTGAGCCCGACCATCTCCATCTTCTCGAAGACGATGCGCCGGATCTTGGACTCGCGGTACCTGGTGTGCTCGCGCAGCGGGAAGGCCACGTTGTCGAACAGGGTCATCGAGCCGAACAGCGCCCCGTCCTGGAACAGCACCCCGAACAGCTTGCGCAGCTCGTAGCGCTGGCGCTCCTTGCAGCCGACCAGGTCCACCCCGTCGATCAGGATGCTGCCGTGCTCCGGCCGCAGCAGTCCCACCAGGCACTTCAGGAACACGGACTTGCCGGTGCCCGATGGCCCCAGCAGCACGCTGACCTCACCGGGCGGCAGGGTCAGCGAGACGTCCCGCCAGACCGTCTGCGGGCCGAAGGACTTGCCCAGTCCCTCGACCGCGATCTCGACACCCATCTCGCCGCCTCTCGCCGGTCACTGTTTCTGCGGGCAGCCGGTGGGGCCGCCGCACACGAAGGTCAGGGTGGTCTTCACGGAATTGCCTGGGCCACTCACCAAGCCGGTGAACAGCGGATCCAGGTCCTCGGTGGCCCCGCAGCCGTGGAATGGCGGAATCGTGTAGGAGCCCGCGATGGAACCGCTCGTCAGCGGTGAGGAGAATGCGCCGCTCTGCGTGATCTCCAACGGCTGCGCGCTCTCGCAGTGCGTGCCCACGTCGAGCGGGGTGCCGTTGACCTTCACCTCCGACAGCCGCATGCCGAGCTTGATCGTGGTGGTCAGCTTGCCGTCCAGCAGCACCGCGGTGACCTTGTCGCTGGGGGTCAGCGTCACCGTGGCGGTCACCGGGACGAAGCCGAAGCTGACGAAGTAGCCCCTGCTCGGCGGCAGGGTCAGCGTGCCGGTGATGTCCACCCGGAAGCTGCCGCCACCTGCGGTGATGACGAAGCTGCCGTCCAGGGTGCCCGGCCCGGCGACCAGGTCGGAGTGCAGCTTCTTGATCGTGGTGCGCACGTCGACGCGGTAGCGGACCGGGATGGGCGCGTCGGCGGCGGGAGCCGCGGCGGTGGTCTGCGCGGGCTCGGCGGTACGGGCCGAACTCGGTTGCACACCGAGTGCGACGGCAGCGCACACAAAGCTCCCAACAATGGGAATGAGCCGAGACCTGTTCATGCAGGGAGAACCCATCTGCCGAAATCGGGTGGATACTCGCCGGTACGTTACCCACGCGTCACACAGCACACAAGATTGATACGGGAATCAAATTTCCAGCCGATTCTGTTGGACCATCACAAAAACCGAGAATATTGGCCGATCCGACGAGAGGGCGCGGGCGGTGTTGTCAGTTCCTGACAAGACAGGGCCCTGGGCAGTCAAGCTACCGGCGGGTAGGTTGGCCTGATGACTCACAGTGTGCGCACCTCGGACGGGGCGGAGCTGGCCGTGCGGGACTCCGGCGGGGACCGGGACACCACCGTGCTGCTGCTGCACGGCTGGACCAACGACCACACCGTCTGGGACCGGGTCAGCGAACTGCTCGCCCCGCACGCCCGCGTGCTGCGCTACGACCACCGCGGGCACGGGCGCTCCACCCCCGGCCCGCGCGGCAGCGCGACCCTGGAGCGCGCCGCCGAGGACCTGGCCGAGGTGATCACCAGTCAGGTGCCCACCGGCAGGCTGGTGCTCGTCGGGCACTCGATGGGCGCCATGACCATGATGGCACTGGCCGAGCTGCGCCCGGACCTGGTCGCGGGCCGGGTCAACGGCGCCGTGTTCGTGTCCACCTCCTCGGGCGGGCTGCGCGAGGAGACCTTCGGGCTGCCCGCCCCGCTGGTGCGCCTGGCCCGGCGCCGCCGACGCCCCCAGCGCGGCGGACCGAGCACCGGCTCCCGCCGGACTCCCAAGCGCCCCAACGCGGTGCGGCGGCTCGGCTCGCTGATCGGCGTGCGGTGGGTCGCGTTCGGCCAGTCGCCCGCGCGCCAGGACGTGCGGGCCGCGGCGGCCCAGCTCGCCGCCGCGCACAAGGGCAGCCTCGCCGGGTTCCAGCACGCGATGAACCGGCACGAGCGCACGGGCGCGCTCGCCGGGTACGGCTCGGTGCCGACCGCGGTGCTCGTCGGCCAGCGCGACCGGCTCACCCCGGTGCGGCACGCGCGGGTGATCGCCGCGGAACTGCCGCGCGGGGAGTTCGTGCTCTACCACCGGGCCGGGCACATGCTGCCCTACGAGCGGGCCACCGAGGTGGCCGCCAGGATCGTCTCCACGATCCGCCGAAGCACGGTGTGACATTACTTACCCGCTACCGGGCTAATCCTCCCCGGAAACTGTCAGCCCACCACAACCGCACGGCGCGACACTCATCAGCCCTTGCCACAAAATGCATTCGTGAACGAACACGAAAAATGATCGCAATGTAGCGGTTTTTGACACCCAACACCGCATGAACTTATGGTCAGCGCGACAATTACTGGCCAGTAGTTTCGAGGGGCGAGGAATGCGGGCGGAGTTGGGAATCGACGGCCGGAGCGACTCGGCACGGCTGTGGGCCGCTCTGCCCGAGGACCTGGCCGACCGCTTCCGCCCGCTGGTCGAGGTGCTGGCCGAGGAGGTGCTGCGCGAGGTCGTGGCCGCCGTGCCCGCCTACCACGGCGCCACCCTCGCGCGCGCCGTGCACAGCGCGATCACGTACTGCCTGGACGCGGTGCACGGCAGCCCCAGCCAGGGGCGGGCCGCACAAGTGCGTGAGCTGGGCAAACTGGAGTACTCGGCGGGCCGGACCCTGGACTGCCTGCAGACGGCGTACCGGGTCGGCGGGCGGGTCGCGTGGCGGTACGTGGCCGCCTGGGGCAGGGGCGAGGGCCTGCCCGTCCCGGTGTTCCGGCTCGCCGCCGAGGCGATCTTCGCCTACGTGGACGAGCTGTCCGTGCTCTCGGTGGAGGGCTACACCAGCGCGCAGGCCCAGGCCGTCGGCCAGGTGGAGCGCTGGCGGCGCAGGCTGCTGGAGCTGCTGCTCAGCGAGCCGCCCGCGAGTAGGCAGGCCATCGACGAGCTGGCCGTGCTGGCCCGCTGGAAGCTGCCCGAGCTGGTGACCGTCGTAGCCGTGGAACCGCGCACCGACCAGCCGCCGACGAGCCCCGAGCTGCACGAGGACGTGCTCGTGGACCTGGAGGGCGACAGACCGCGCCTGCTCACCGGGGACCCCGAGCTGCACCTGCGCGAACTGGGCGAGCAGCTGACCGGGCGCCGCGCCTGCGTGGGCATGGCGGTGCCACCGGAGCGGGCGCACACCTCATGGCGGCTGGCCAACCGGGCGATGGCCCTGGCCAGCCGGGGCGTCCTGCCCGACCGGCAGGTCATCTGGTGCCGTGACCACATCGCGGCGCTGTGGCTGCTCGCCGACGAGTTCCTGATGAACCGGCTGATCCAGCGCGCGCTGCTGCCGCTGGCCGGCCTGACCCACAAGCAGCGGAGCCGGATGGTTGACACGCTCCTGGTGTGGCTGGACACCAGGGGCAGCGCACAGGAAATCGCCACCCGGCTCCGCATCCACCCGCAGACCGTGCGGTACCGGATGCGGCAGGCCGAGCAGCTGTTCGGCGCCCGGCTGGCCGATCCCGCCGCACGGCTGGAACTGGAGATCGCCCTACAGTCCCAGCGGCTGCTGTGGGGCCGCCGCTGATACTCCTGAAGCACAGGCGAATGCGAGCCGAATTGTCAGTTGGCCACAACATTCGCAAGCCCGCTGAGCAGCGTCCGGAAACTGTTCCGAACCGACTGTTCCACCGGTAGGTTCCCTGGGGTTCGCCAGAGGAAATTCGGGGAGGTCAACCGGTGGGCAGAACCCCAGATCACCGGGCGATCGCGTTCGACTCGCTGCTGCACTCCCGCCCGAAATCGCACACGCCCGAAGGCTCACCACGAATGACCGACCTGTGGTCCCTGCTGCCCACCGAACTGGCCGCGCTGTTCCGGCCCACGGTGGGCGATCTCGCCGAGGAGATACTCGCCGAGATCCAGAAACGCGTTCCCGCACTGGCCCGCCCCGCCGAGGGCTACTTCGGCCGGACGATCACCGCCGGGATCCAGCAGGGCGTGCTCCAGTTCGTGGACCGGCTGGCCGACCCCTCCGCGCCCCAGGACGACCGCGCGCAGGTGTTCCGCGAGCTGGGCCTGCACGAGATCATCGACGACGGCACCAGCCTGGACGTGTTGCAGACCGCCTACCGGATCGGCGCGCGCGTGGCCTGGCGGCACCTGTCTCGGGTCTGCGAGGAGACCGGGGTCCCGGTGGACACCCTGTGCCTGCTCGCCGAGGCGATCTTCGCCTACGTGGACGAGCTGTCCGCGCTGTCGGTGGAGGGGCACGCCTCCGCACAGGCCCGCGAGGCCGCCGCGGTGGAACGGCGCCGCCGCCAGCTGCTGGAGCTCATCCTGTCCACTTCGGACAGTTCGCGGCCCGCGGTCGCGCGCCTGGCCGAGGCCGTGCGCTGGCGGCTGCCCGCGCGGGTCGTGCTCGTCGCGCTGGACCCGCTCTACGACCGCTACCTGATGGGGCCGCCCACCCTGCACGAAGCCGTGCTGGTCGATCTCGAGGGCAACCACCCCTGCCTGCTGGTGCCCGAGGACGCCCGGCAGGTCCTCGACACGCTCGAGGCCGACCTGCCCGGCTGGCGGGCCGCCGTCGGGCCAGCCGTCGCGCTGACCGAGGCCACCGAGTCGCTGCACTGGGCGGGCCGCGCGCTGGAGCTGGTCCGCCAGGGCGTGCTGCCCGACGTGCCGGTCACCTGGTTCGAGCACCACATGGCGGTGCTGTGGCTGCTCAACGACCCGTTCCTGGCCGCCGAACTGGCCCGCAGCGTGCTCGCCCCCATGTCCGGGCTGACCAGCAAGCAGCACCAGAAGCTCAGTGAGACCTTGCTGATCTGGTTGGAGACCCACGGCCCCGCCGAGGAGATCGCGGGCCTGCTCGGGGTGCATACCCAGACGGTCCGCTACCGGCTGCGCCAACTGGAACGGCTGTTCGGGGACCGCCTGGCAGCACCCGGTTCGCGGTTCGAGATCGAGGTCGCACTGCGGGCCCAGCGCGCGATGGAGATAGCCGGCCTGGTGTGAAGGCCGCCGCGTGTCGGCGGCTCACACAGCGCGTGTCGGACGCTCGCGCACCGCGTGTCGGCGCTTCAGGCACCGCGTGTCGGCGCTTCCCGTACGGTGTGTCGGCGCAACACGGCGTACCGCTAGCGCCGACACGCCGTACCGGGACGTCCGACACGCGCTGCGACTGGGTCAGAGCCGTTCCAGTCGGTCGGCGGCCGTCCGGGCTCCGCCGCCGGCGCGGAACGAGGCGGCGACACGTTGGGCGGCCTCGGCGTAGGACGGCTCGCCGAGCACGGTGTCGACGGCCAGCCCGATGTGACTCGCCCCGGCGCGGGTGAAGCGCAGGCGCAGGCCCGCACCGGCCGACACCACCTGGTCGGCGACGATCGGCTGGTCGTCACGGATCGGCGCCACGACGAGCGGCACGCCCCGGCTGAGCGCCTCGCAGACGGTGTTGTGGCCCGCGTGGCACAGCACCAGGCTGGCATGGTCGAGCACCGCCAGCTGCGGCGCGCGCGGCAGGACCGTCACGTTGGCGGGCGCGGGGCCGAGCACGCCGCCCGGGTCGAGCACCAGGGCGCGCAGCCAACTGCGATCCCCCAGCGCGGCGACGCACTCGCCCAGGAAGCGCGCGCCGACGTCCACGTTGGCCGTGCCCAGCGAGACGAACACCAGCGGCGGGCCGGCCGCCAGCGGGAAGTCCTCTTCGGACGGTCGTTCGATCGGGCCGACGAAGCACACCGGACCGCGCGCGGGACCTGCCAGCTCCTCGGTGGTGCAGCCGATCACCAGGCGCGGGGAGAAGCGCAGGTCGTGCACGGCACTGGGATCGCCGAACTGCTTGCGCAGCAGGGAGAACAGGTCCGACAGCCACTGCGCGACGTTGGGCAGGGCTGCCAGCGGGTCGGTGAACTCGGCGGAGGTCGTGGCCAGGGTCGCCCACGGCAGACCTGCCCGTTCGGCGACCAGGGCGCCCGCGAACGCCTGCTGGTCGACCACGAGCACGTCCGGGCAGAACTGGGCGAGGGCCTTCTCCACCGCGGGCACCATCGCCTCGGCCAGCGGCACGAGGACCTCTTCCCACAGGTACTTCATGGCCGCGAACGCGCGCAGCTCCGGCGGTCGCGGCGCCAGCTCCGGGGCGCCCTCCGGGCCGACCCAGGCCACCTCGTGACCGCGCCGGACCAGTTCGGCGGCCAGCCCCTTCGCCGGGTTGACGTGTCCGGTGAAGGGCGGCACCACGAAGAGGAACCTGGTCACGCGACCCCGACCGGGTCGTGCTGGCGCACCCAGTCCAGCACCAGCTCGCGCACGTCCCGGTGCCGTTCCACCAGCACCGAGTGGCCGGTGCCCCGCATGATCTCGGTGCGGCAGTCGGGCAGCAGGCCCTCCAGCCCGGTGAGGTCCTCGCGCTGGAAGCCCTCACTGCCCACAATGGACAGTACGGGGCAGCGGATCGACGCCAGGCCAACGCCGTCCAGCAGCGGGCCGCGCGGCACGTCCTGCACGATGCTGGTGGCCATGATCAGCGCCCCGGCCGCCCGCGCCAGCCGGGCGTGGTGCGCGCCGAAGGTCTGCTCCACCCAGAGCAGGTTCTCCTCCTTGTGCATCTCGTCGATGACGTTGCTCAGCGTGCGGCCCATCCGGTCGGCCCAGCCGTCGGTGGCCGGTTCGGCCTCGATCGCGATCACGCTGTGCACCCGCTCGGGGAAGCGCGCGGCGTAGCTGAACGCGATGGTGCCGCCGAAGCTGTTGCCCATCAGGTGCACCGGCCGGTCCACGCCCAACTGGTCCAGCAGTACCCGCAGGTCCTCGACGAAGTCGCTGACCAGGTAGCCGGTGGTTGGCCGCTCGGTGCGGCCGTGCGCGCGCAGGTCGTAGGTGAGCACGTCCACGCCGGCCGCGGCCAGTGGTGCCGCCACGGTCAGGTAGAAGCTGGCCAGGCTGTCGTACCCCAGACCGTGCACGCACACCAGGACCGGCTCGCGGCCGGTCGGGTCCGCCTTCGGCGCCATGCGCTCGTAGTGCGTGCGCACCCCGTTCACGGTGATCATTCCCACTGGTCAGCGCTCCGCGGTCACCGTCGAGGACAGCTGGCTGAGCACGAAGTCCACCAGCAGGGACACCCGCAACCCGATGATCTCGTCCAGATCCAGGTCGGCGAGGAAGGCCGCCAGGTTGACCGTGTGGCCGTACCGCTCGGTCAGCATGGAGCCCACGGTCACCAGGTCGATGCTCTCCAGCCCGAGGTCCTCGTGGAAGGTGGTGTCAGCGGTGATCTCCACGTCCTCCAGCCCGTACTGGTCGAGCACGCGCGACAGCATCGTGCTGATCTCGGCGAGCACCTCGTCGCGCGTGCCGGGTCGTGTGGTCACAGCTCCTCCTTCGGGATGGTCGACGCCGCGCTGGTGGTCCACGCGACGACGTACTGCCGGGCGGGCAGGCCCTGCGGGCTGCCGACCAGTTCGGTGTGCACCGCGGAGTGGTCGGGCAGCCCGGCCCGCTCCGCGACCGAGCAGGCCGTGGCGAAGCGGGCCAGCGCCTCGGCCAGGCCGTCCCCGGTCGCCTCGCGGGACCGGTCGAGCAGTTCGGCCTCGGCCGCGGTGAAGTCCTTGCGCCCCAGGGCCGCCACGGTCACCTCGGCGATCTCGATCACCGGCCGCTGACCGATCACGGCCACCGCCAGCTCGGCGCAGTGCGCCACGGCCACGTTCAGCGCGGGCACGGCGGCCCCGTGTCGGCCGTGCACCCGGCCGTCCGGGTCCACGTGCAGTTCGCCCGGGTACAGCGGGCCCGCGCCGCGGTCCCACAGCCAGCCGCGAACCGCGTCCTTGCAGGCGATCCGCTCCAGCAGCCAGTGCCTGCGCGAGGGCGGGGCGCAGGCCAGGTACTGCTCGTGCTCGGTGGCGCCGAGGTACTTGTGCAGCACGAACTCCCGCGAGGCCAGGGTCGGCCAGCGCTCGGCGACCAGCCACCACCCCGCGGGCCGCCGCTGTGCGAGCGTGCTGGTGTCCGGGAAGCGGTGCACGGCACTGATCTCCGGGCCGCTGTCGAAGCGCCGGTCGTCCCAGCCGCTGATCGTGATCGCGGCCTGCCCGCCCCTGCTGACCACCGCGTCGGCGGTCACCGCGTCCTCGGTGAGGTCGGTGATCCGCACCGCGCAGTCCACAGTGGACCCTATCTCCGGTTCGGCCTGGTGGAAGCGGATCCGGCGAATCGTGACGGGGAAGGCGATCCAGCGCAGCGGGTGGGTCTCCGCCATCCACTGGCCGATGACCTGCCCCACGTTGTCCAGCAGCGCTCCCGGCGCGGAGGGCACGGTGATCTCGGCCCGCATGTGCCGCTCGGAGATCGCCACGGACCTGGTGATGCCCTGAAAGCTCGGACCGTGGAACAGCCAGCGGTCGCGGTAGAGCTGCTCCGCGCTCAGCTCGGGCGTGCGCTCCCCCGCCGGGATCGGCCACGCCGCCGCGGGCTCGTACCGGTCACCGAACACCACCGTGGCGTCGGCGTAGTCGCCGACCTGCACCGCAACCCTGTTGGCGTCCAACGGCCGCACCTCGATCGGCACGTCCACGGCCGGTGAGGCCACCAGCCAACGCTTGAGCCGCACGGTGTCCAGGCCAAGCACCAGCCGACCTGGTGCGCTGCGGGCCGCCGCGTCCACCATGTGCTTGATCACCGTGGTGGCCGGGACGACAGGGCGCAGGTCGTCCTCGTCGGGCCAGTTCGGGCGCTGCGCGGCGAAGCAGTGGTCGAGCAGGTACGGCATGGTGCCGGTGGACACGCGCAGCATGCTGTCCAGCACCGGTTGTGGCGCGGGTCCGCGCTCCGCGGCGGCGAGCACGGCGGCCACCGAGGACTCGGTCTCCGCGATCAGCGCGTCGAGCTGGGCCAGCACCGGCAGTCTGCTGCCGAACTCCCGCAGCCTGCCCATGCCCACCGGTTCGGACTGGCGCAGCTTGCCGAAGTCCGGGTTGCCCGCCTCGGCCCACAGCGCGGTCGCGACCCGCCGCAGCTGGTCAATCCCCTTGCGCTGCGCCGAGTTCGCCGCCACGGTCAGGTGCTCGTGATCGCGGAGCGTGTCGTCGATCAGCGTGCCCAGTTGGCCGGGGCCGACCTGGACGAAGGCGCGGACGCCCGCCGCGTGCATGCCCAGCACCACCGAGCGGAACCGCACCGGCTCCAGCAGGTGCCGCACGCAGAGCTGCCGCACGGTGTCCACATCGGACGGGAACGGCTCGCCGGTGGTGGCCGACCAGACCGGTACCCGCGCGGGGTTGATGCGCAGCCCGGGCACACCGTCCTCGAAGTGCTTCAGGTACGGCGCGAGCATCGGCGTGTGGAAACCGGAGCGGAACGGCAACAACTGGCAGATCACCGACTGCGCGCGCAGCACCGCGACCAGTTCGTCCACCTGGTCCGCGGGTCCGCAGACCACCGTCTGGTTGGTGGAGTTCTCGTGCGAGATCACCAGGTCCTCGCGGCCCACCAGTTCGGCGGCGGCCCGGTCGGCGGGACAGCCCAGCACCGCGAACTCCACCCCGGGCACCTGAAGGGCGTCCAGGTCGGTGCGGGTCAGCATCTCGTCGAAGTCGGCACCGGAGAACAGCCCGCCCGCGATCATCGCGGTCCACTCGCCCACGCTGTGCCCGGCCACGGCGTCCGGCTCGATGCCCAGCCGCCGCAGGGCCGCGTCCAGCACCCGGCCCACGCCGAGCACGGCGGCACCGTGCCTGCCCAGCGTCTGCGTGCCCAGGTCCGGCACTGGCAGGCCCACCAGGTCGGCCACGTCGTCCACCCGGGGTGCGAACTCCGCCTCCAGCCCGGGGAACACGAAGCCGACCCCGCCGGTGCGGCCCGCCAGCAGCGGCTCGGGGCTGAACCAGATGTCGTTGCGGCCCCGCATGGCCCGGCCCTTCGGCACGATCTTGCGGGCCATCGCGAGCCGCTTCTCGGTGGGGTCGACCACACCCAGGCGCGGGCCGCGCGCGGCGTGCTCGTGCTGGGTCCGCGCGAGCAACTCCGCGTCGGCCACGGCGAGCGCGCCGCTCAGTTCGTCCACAGTGGACGCCGACAGGAGCAGGACCCGCTCCGGCTCGGTCACCGTGACCGGTGTGGTCCTCGCGGTGGTCACCGGCTCACCAGCCCGAGGCCGTGTAGACGACCGAGCGCACGCTGGGCGAGCCCCAGGCCAGTTCGCGCAGCAGGCTGGCGACGCCCTGCTCGGGGTCGATCATCGAGATGCCCCGCTGCGCGTAGGACCTGCCCAGCTCGGGGGTCACCATGCCGCCGTGCTGGTCGGTGGGCGCCCACGGTCCCCAGTGGACGGTCAGCGCCCTGGCCCCGGTGCGCAGCGACCACTGACCGGCCAGCGCCTCCAGCGCGTCGTTGGCCGCCGCGTAGTCGGACTGGCCGCGGTTGCCCAGCGCGGCGGCGATGCTGCCGAACAGGACGGTGAACCGCGTCTTGCCCGGCAGTTCGGCCAGTTCGGCCAGCAGGGCCGACGCGCCGTCCACCTTGGTGCCGTACACCCGGTCGAAGGACTCGGTGTCCTTGTCCGCGACGAGCCGGTCCTCGATCACCCCCGCGGCGTACACCACCCCGTCCACCCGGCCGTGCTCGGCGTGGATTTCCTTGACGAACTGGCGGACCGCGTCGGTGTCGCGCACGTCCAGCGTGTGGTATCGCGCCTGGCTGCCGTGCGCCCGCAGCTCGCGCAGGGTCGTCTCCACCTCCCGACCGGCCAGCACGGCCCGCGCCCGCCGGTCGATCGTGGCCGGGTCGCCGCCCAGCCGGGCCAGGACCCCGCGCAGTGCGACCAAGTCCTGCGCCGCGAGCACGTCCGGGTGCTCGCGCTCGTCGGACAGCACCGTGCGGCCCGCCAACTCGATCCGGCACCCGGTGGCCGCCGCCAGCGCGACCGCGAACCGCGCGGTGATGCCGCGGGCACCGCCGACCAGCACCAGCACCGAGTCCCGGTTCAGGCCCAGCGCGGTGGCGTCGGGAGCGATCTCGGAGCCCAGGTCCACCGGCACCAGCTCGAAGGTGGACCGCCGGTACTCCGAGCGGATCACCACCGGCTCAGCCGCTTCGATCAACAGCTCCTCGGTGAGCATCGTGCCCACCGCCTCCGGCGAGGTCGCGGTGTCCACCTCGACCAGCCGCGCGATCGTGTCCGGGTATTCCCGGTGCAGGGTGCGGAAGAACCCGCGCAGCCCGGTGACGCCCTGCTGGTCGGCCACGGCGATCACCCAGCGCGGGCGCTTGACCAGCACGGAGCGGAACATGGCGAACCCGGCGGGCAGCACCGGTTCCTCGCCGGAGCCCAAGCCGTGCAGGGAGATCAGGCCGTCCACCAGTTCGATCTCGTCGAACTCCGGTAGACCGTCCACAACGGACACCATGGCCCCGCGTGCGGACAGCTGACCCGCGACCTCCTCGGCCAGTTCCTCGCTGCCGCCCGCGATGACGATGTTGGCGCCCAGCAGGGACACCGGGTCCCCGGGTGGCCGCTCGGCCGCCGCCACGAGTTCGAACAGGAACCGTTGCGGGGCCTGGCCACCAGGGGTCTCGGGAGCGTTCCCGGCCAGGAGTGCGGCCATGCGGCCCGCCGTGCGCGCCTTCACCAGCTCGTCCAGATCGGCCTTCGCCCCGATCCGCGCGGTCAGCTCGCCCGCGATCTCGGTGCGCTTGATCGAGTCCACGCTCAGGTCCGATTCCAGGTCCAGCTCGGGGTCGATCATCTCGCGCGGGTAGCCGGTGCGCTCGGAGATGATCCCGATGATCGTGCCCAGCACGTCGGGCTCGTCCCGCACCACCGGCTCCTCCGGCACCGCCACCGCGGGAACCGGCACCGGCACCGCGTCCACCACGACCGGGGCGGCGTTGAGGTAGCTGAGCAGCACGTCCCGCTGCGCGGCGATCAGCTCACGGCTGTTGCGCAGGTACTCGTTGAGCACGGCGTCCCGGCCGCCCTGGGGGGCCAGCTCCCCGATCAGCCTGGCCGGGGCGAGCCCGCCGGGCACCGGGTGCCCGTCCTTGGTGCGCACGAGCTGACCGTCCACTGTCCATCCAGGTGTCTCGGCGGGGGTGAGGGAGCTGACGTCCCGCGCGTCGCGCCCGGCGAACAGCCAGCCGGTGCGCAGGCCGGGGCCGCGGACCGCGAGCTGGGCCAGTGCGTGCAGGAAGCCGGTGAGCCCGGTCGCGCCGGGCCGTTCGCAGCTGATCACGGTGTGCGGCCGGTCGCCGAGGATCGCCTCGACCAGCCCGCCGAGCACCCGACCTGGTCCGGCCTCCAGGAAGGTCCTGGCCCCGTCGGCGTACATCGCCTCGATCTGCTCCACGAACCGGACCGGCGCGCCGATCTGGGCGGCCAGCTCGGCGCGGACACCGCCCTCGGGGTACGGGCTCGCGGTGCGGTTGGACCACACGGGCACCCGCGGCGAGCCGATCTCCTGCTGGGCAAGCGCTTGCGCGAACAGGTCACCGGCCGGGGCCACGACCGAGCTGTGGAAGGCGCAGGCCACCGGGATGGACTTGGCCGCGAACCCCTTGGCGCGCAGGGTCTCCATGGCGATCTGCAACTCGGCGGTCGGCCCGGAGATCACCACCTGGCGCGGCGAGTTGTGGTTGGCGACGACCACGCGACCGTCCACAAGAGACTCGATCTCGGCGCTGGTCGCGGCGACGGCCGCCATGCCGCCGGGATCATCACCGGCAGCGGCGAGGATCGCCTCGGCGCGCGCCTTGCTGAGCTCCAACAAGGTGCTCGCGTCGTAGGCCCCGGCCGCAGACAGGGCGACGAGCTCGCCGTAGCTGTGCCCGCCGAGCATGTCGGCGTGCACGCCCGCCCTGCCCAGCAACCAGTTGACCGCCAGCCCGGTGACGCCCAGCGCGGGCTGCGCGAACCTGGTGTCCCGCAGGCGATCGGGCCGCTCCCCGAAGGTGTCGGCGGGCAGCATCACCTCGGCGGTCCGCCCGGCCAGCTCCAGGAACCGGCGGATCTCCGGGAAGGCCACGAACAGTTCGGCGAGCATGCCGGGACGCTGGCTGCCCTGGCCGGGGAACAGCACCGCGAGCTTGCCCGGCTCGACCTGGCCAGCCCGGTACAGGCCGCGCTCCGGCTCGGTCCGACCGTCCCGCGCGGCACGCAGCAGGTCCACCAGCTCCGCGATATCCCTTGCCACAACGGCAATCCGTGCCGGTCCGGTGTGCCGGGCCGCCGTGCGGGCCAGGTCCCGCAGGCTCCACGCCCCGGAGCCCGCGAGTTCCAGCAGCCGCTCGACCTGCTTGTCCTCGCTGAAGGTGAACAGCTCGGCGGGCCACTCGCGCAGGCCGCTGCGGGCGGCGGACCGGTGGCCCTGCACCACGACGTGGAAGTTCGTGCCACCGAAGCCGAAGGCGCTGACCCCGGCGAGCCGTTCGGCGGGCGGCTGGGTCCACGGCAGGGCCTTGCTGGTGAACGCGAACGGGCTGCTCTCCCCCTGCCAGGCGGGGTTCGGCTCGGTGACGTGCCGCGTGGGCGGCTTGACCCCGGTGTGCAGGGCCATCGCCGTCTTGATCAGTCCGGCCAGCCCCGCCGCGCACTTGGTGTGCCCGATCTGGGACTTCACCGAACCCAGCACGCAGGTGCCCGCCCGCGCACCGTCCGCTGTGAACACCGTGGTCAGCGTCTCCAGCTCGGTCCGGTCACCGACGACCGTGCCCGTGCCGTGCGCCTCCACGAGTCCGAGCTGAGCGGGTGAGACCCCAGCGCCGCGGTAAGCCCTTTCCAGTGCACGGCGCTGACCTTCGGCGCGCGGAGCCGTGAGCCCCAACGCCTTGCCGTCACTGCCGCTGCCCACGCCCTTGATCACGGCGTAGATCCGGTCGCCGTCCCGCTCCGCGTCGGCCAGCCGCTTGAGCACCACGCAGGCCACGCCCTCACCGAGCGCGATGCCGTCCGCGGTGGAGTCGAAGGTGCGGCACCGGCCGGTGGCCGACAGCGCGCCGACCGAGGAGAACAGCAGGTAGTCGTCGATCGCGTTGTGCAGGTCCGCGCCGCCGCACAGCACCACGTCGCTGGTAGCGCTCACGAGCTCCTTGCAGGCGACGTCCACCGCCGCGAGCGAGGAGGCGCAGGCCGCGTCCACGGTGTAGTTGGCGCCGCCGAGGTCCAGCCGGTTGGCGATCCGGCCGGAGATCACGTTGGCCAGCTTGCCGGGGAACGAGTCCTCGGTCAGCTCGGGCAGCTGCGCCGCGAGCTCCTCGGGGATCTTCTCCAGGTAGGAGGGCAGGGCCATGCGCAGCGAGGTGGCCGTGGCCAGGTCGCTGCCCGCCTCGGCGCCGAAGACCACGCTCGTGCGCTCGCGGTCGAAACCACCCTGGGCGTAGCCCGCATCCGCCAGTGCGCGCTGGGCGACCTCGAGGGCCAGCAGCTGCACGGGTTCCACGGCGGCCAATGTGGACGGTGGGATTCCGTAGCTCAACGGGTCGAACGGGATGCGCGGCAGGAAGCCACCCCACTTGGACGGGGTCGTGTCCCCGTTGCTGCGGCCGGTGCTGCCCTCCGCGAAGTACGTGTCGGTGTTCCAGCGCTCTGCGGGCACCTCCGTCACGGAGTCGGTGTTGGCCACGATGTTGGCCCAGAAGCGATCCAGGTCGCCCGCACCGGGGAACATGCAGGCCATGCCCACGATCGCCACGTCAAGCGGCGCCGGTGATTCGTCCACTTCGGACGAACTGACCGACACGGCGGCGCGGAACCGGGCCGCCCCGGTGGTCACCGAGTCGTGCAGCGCGGCGATCGTGGTGATCTCCGAGCGCAGCACCACGACCTGGCCCGCCATGAACAGGCCCTCGGCCAGCTGCTCCCCCTCGTCCACCGCGACGAGCTGGTCACCGTCCCGCTTGGTGCCCTTGCTGGCCACCCGCAGGCGGCCCACGTTGAGCTGCTCCAGGCGCTGCCAGACCTCCCGCTCCGGCACGCCTTCCGCGGTCAGGCGCGCGCCGAACTCGTGGAAGGTCTCGGTGAACGGGCTGGGCACGCACCGGGTCACGTGGCCAGGCGCGGTCTCCAGCAACGCCGTGGTCTCGGCCTGGACCACCTGCCGCTGGAACAGCGGCTGGATGGCGCCGTGCGCCACGGCCTCGGCGGTGAACAGGTAGCCGGTGCCCATCAGCACGCCGATGCGGGCCCCGCGCCTGGTCAGCGGCTCCGCCAGCGCCGTGATCATCGCGGCGGAACGCTCGTCGTGCACCCCACCGGCGAACAGGATCTGCGGCCGCGCCGACCGGTCGCGGTCCAGGTGGTCGGTGAGCACCGCGATCTGGGCTTCCCACAGGGAGAACGCGGAACGCGGGCCGATGTGGCCGCCGCACTCGGAGCCCTCGAACACGAACTTGCGCGCGCCCGCCGCCAGGAACTGCGCCAGCAGTCCCGGTGAGGGCACGTGCAGGAACGTGGAGATGCCCACGTCCTCCAACGCCTTGGCCTGGTCGGGTCGGCCACCGGCGATCAACGCGTGGGTGGGCCGGACCTCGCGGATGACCGCCAACTGCGCGGCGCGCAACTCCTCCGGCGCGAAGCCCAGAACGCCCACGCCCCAGGGCTTGTCGCCCAGCCGGTCACGGGCCTCCGCCAGCATCACCCTGGTCTGCTCGCCGGTGGCCAGCGCCAGCGCGATGAACGGCAACCCACCCGCGTCGGCCACGGCACCCGCAAACCCCGCGCGGTCGCTGACGCGGGTCATCGGCCCCTGCGCCACCGGCAGGTCGGTGCCGAACTCCACCGCCAGCGGGGAACCGGGCGCCAGCGCGGCGCTGTCCGGCACGCGCAGCGCCTCGTCCACGGCGGTGCGGATCGCACTCAGTGAGCGGGCAACGGTGCCGTAGCGCTGCGCGAACTGCTTGGCCAGGAAGGCGTCCTGGCCGATCGGCAGTTCGCGGTTCTTGGTCAGCGCGCGGTGACCGTCCACAACGGACGTGTTCGTGCCGTCACTGGTGGCGATCGCCGTGCGCAGGTCCTCGGGCAGCTCCGACTCGGGCAGCAGCGCCAGCTGCACGTCCAGCACGACCCCGGTCGCACCGCCGACCACGGCGGCGGCGGCCGTGTTCGGCCCGATCCCGCCACAGGCCCACACGGGCACGCCGATCCGTTCGTCACCAAGGATCTTCTGTACCAGCACGAAGCAACCCAGCTCGCCGACCTGGCCGCCCGCCTCGTTGCCGCGCGCGATCAGCCCGTCCGCGCCCGCTCGCACGGCCGCCACCGCCTCGGCCACGGAGGTCACCTCGGCCAGGACCAGCCGCCAGCCGTGCACCTCCTCGATCCGCCAGGGCGAATTCCGGCCCAGCACAACGGTGTCGACCCGCTCGTCGAGCACGGCGGGGGTCAGCGCGCAGCCCTCGGTCACGCGCACCGCGGACCCGGCTTCGAGCAGTTCCAGCTCGTGCGGCTCGGCCGTGCCGAGGTCGAGCACGCCGAGACCGCCCGCCGCGGTGACGGCCGCGCACAACGCGGCGCTGGGGTGCACACCGAGGACGAGTCTGTGGTGCTCCGCGAGCGATCCCATGAGACCTCCGTTGGTCCGCGTGCGCAGCCGGGTCACCGGAGCACGCGCTGCTGGGCCGCGATCCACTTGTCGGGGTCGGCGGCCTTGCGGGCGCTGAGCTCTCCGACCTCCGGGTGCGGCAGGATGAGGAACCTGTGCTCGGCCAGCCCGCGCACGGTCGCCTCGGCGACCTCGGCCGGCTCCAGGATCGGCGCGGCACCGGCCACGGCGCGCGCCGCCGGGTGTCCAACTTGGACACCGGGCATCAGCAGTTCGGTGCGAACCCCCCACGGGCACAGCGCGCTCACGCCGACCCCGTGCTGGCCGTAGGTGAAGGCCAGCCACTCGGCCAGCGCCACCGCCGCGTGCTTGGTCACCGAGTACGGCGCGTCCCCCGGCAACCCGAGCAGGCCCACCGCCGAGGCGGTGATCAGCAGGTAGCCCTCGCGCCTGCGCACGAAGGCGGGCAGCACGGCCTGGGCCAGGTGCACGTGGGCCATCACGTTGACCGCCCAGGAGTTGGCCCACTGGACCGCACCGGCGTGCACCCCCATGCCGGTGGCCACGCCCGCGTTGGAACAGACCAGGTCCGGGTCGCCGAACTCGGCCGTCGCGGCGCCGACCAGCTCGCTGACCTCGGCGGGCCTGGTCACGTCGGTGCGCACCCCGATCGCGGGCACACCCAGCTCGCGGACCTGTGCCGCCACCTGCTGGGCGGCCGGGCCGTCCAGGTCGGCCAGCACCAGGCCGCGCGGCCCCTCGGCGGCGAACCGCACCGCCATGGCCGCGCCGATACCCCGGCCCGCACCAGTGATGACGACCGCCTTGTCGCGAATTTCCACGAGCTCCTCCGCCGCCACGGCACCAGGGGAACTCCCCTGGTGGAGCGGATATTTCGGGCTTCGACGAGAACGTGCCCAGAACGTAGGGTCGGCCTTCACACAGGGTCAACCGGGCTCGGGAAAGTTCTTGTACCCGCAGTACCGCCCCGCGGAGCTTTTGTCAGGATGTGAGCACCTGGGGCCTGGTCGCGACACGGCTGACACGCACCTGGCTACAACAACTCAACCTGGTGCCAACCTCGGGCTTGACGGCGGCACCGTCGGTGCGCGGATCCCCAAGAACTGTCATTGATCGCCAATTGTGTGGTTGCCGTGACTGTGACGGGCTGACAAGGGTGCCGCCTGCGCTTGCGCCCCCGAACGGGGCTGGTTAGCTTGTGGGTTACATACCGGTAATTGGCCGGGATGGTGCCAGTACAAACCAGCCATCGACACGCCTCCCGTCGGGAGGTCCCCTGTCGTGCGCATTTGCATCACTGGCGATGCAAAGGAAGAAGGATGGTTGTGAATCATCGCAAAGGTTCGAAGAAGGTGTTCGCGGGAATAGCCGCGGTCGGTGCCGCCGGTCTGGTCACCGCGGGTCTGGTGGTGGGTGCGGGCACCTCGATGGCCGCCCCGGTCACGCTGACCCAGAACTACACCTGCCCGTTCCCCCTGATCGGCAACCAGACGATCAAGGTGGTCGTCACCTCCGACATCCCGTCGAGCATCCCGGTGGGCCAGGCGACCGGCGTGTTCAACATCAAGGCCGTCTCGACGGTGCCGGAGACCGCGACCCAGGGGCTGAACCTGGTCGGCGCTACCTCCATCGAGGGCACTGCCGTCTCGGGCGATGAGGTGGTGGCTCCCGAGGCGACCCTGCCGGTCAACGTTCCGGTGAACATCGCCAAGACCGACATCCCCGCATCGGGCGCCTTCGACATCGTGGCCACCGGGCAGACCCCCTCGCTGACCTTCAGCAAGGCGGGCAGCGCGACCATCAACGTCAAGACGCTCAAGCTCACCATGACGCCGAAGAAGGCCGATGGCAGCCCGACCGGGCTGGGCACCTTCGACTCGGCGTGCACGCTGAACAGCGGTGAGCCCACGCAGCTCACCAAGTTCGACATCACCGGTGGTGGTGGCACGACCACCACCACGCCCGCCCCGCCGACCACGACCACCACCACGGCGCCGCCGACGACCACCACCACGACCACGGTGCCGCCGACGACCACGACCACCACGCCCGGTGGTGTGAAGTACAGCTACACCCTGGCGGGCACCTCCGCGCTGAAGAACCTCAACGGCTCGGTCCCGCTGTCCGGCAGCATCAACGCCGACCTGGACCTGGGCACCAGCAAGTACACCGCGGACCTGGCGTTGGAACCCACCAGCGGCAAGTTCAGCCTGTTCGGCTTCCTGCCCGTGACCTCGCAGGTCGCGTTCTCCTCGGTGGGCAAGACGACCGGGACGGTGACCGCCGGTGCGCTGGTCTCCAACTCCAAGCTGAACATCAGCCTCCCGCAGGTGACCCTGTTCGGCATCCCGATCAGCAACTCGCCCGACTGCCAGACCACGGCCCCCTCGGACATCAACCTGAAGTCCGGCCCGGGGTTCGACCTGCTCAAGGGCGGCAAGCTGGCCGGTGAGTACTCGATCTCCTCGCTGAAGGGCTGCGGCTCCTTCAACGACTACATCAGCGCCTTCACGGCCAGCTCGGGCAACACCATCGACATGACGCTGACCGCCAAGCACTGACCCGCCCCACCCCGGTGCCCCTGTCGCCCCCCGCGACAGGGGCACCGCCATGCCCCCACGAGTCCCGCCCCGCGGGGCGCGAGTCCCGGCCACCGAGGCACGAGTCCCGCTTTGAGGCCCGCGAATCCCGCTGACCTGCACGTGAGTCCCGGCCAGGAGGGCCGTCCCGCCGAGTCAGCGCCGCCTCGCCATGTCGCGTGCCGTTCAGGACGTTCAATGTCCCAAGGGGCACCTTTGGGACGTGCTGGGGTGGGGTGCCGGCTCAGCACTGGGTGCCGTGAAGGTGCCCCTTGGGACGCTCAGTGTCGCGAAGGGCACCTTTGGGACGTGGGCGCATGGCCCGTGTGACGTGGGCGCGTGGCCCGGCGAGCCTGTTCTGGGCCCGTGCCGCCGTGTCGCGGGCCGTTCGGGACGTTTACCGTCGCGAAGGGCACCTTCCTGGCACCGCAGAGGCGCGCTGCGAAAGGACCTTTCGCTGCGTTCAGCGCAGTGAAAGCCACCTTCGCGGCGGTCGTGGCAGGCGCACACCATCGCCAAAGGCACCTTCGGGGCGGGTCCGTCCCGCCGAGTCAGCGCCGCCTCGCCATGTCGCGTGCCGTTCAGGACATCCAACGCCGCGAACGGCACGCGACACGGCGGGAGCGAGGTGGCGCACGCACACAAAAGCGCCCCGCACCGGAGTGCGGGGCGCCTGCGGGGCGGCCAGGTCAGCAGTTCGACGTGGCGGGGGTCCCGGCGATCCGGTCCTTGAGGAACTGGAGGACGTCGGCGTTACCGGTGTAGACCAGGGTGATGTGGTCGGTCTGGTAGGTCTTCCACGTGATGTTGGCGCCCGCCTTGCAGTACGTGGCGTGCAGCGCGGCGGCCTGCGAGTAGTCGACGAGGTCGTCGCCGGTGGCGTGGTACTCGAACACGGGGACCTTGGGCGGGGTGCCGCCGAGCTTGTTCTCGCCGACCCGCGCGAGCCATGGCGGGGTCAGCACGGGGCTGCTGGTGGTGTAGTCCTGCAGCTTCTTGTCCTTGTAGTTGAGCAGGAGCTCCAGGGTGCACGAGGTCTGCTGGAGCTTGGCGAACTCGGTCCGGCCGGTGTCGGTCAGGTACGAGTCGAGCTTGAGGTCGGGGTAGGCGTTGTCCAGGCCGATCAGCGAGTACGCGAGCAGCCCGAAGCCCTTGTGGCCGTCCAGGGACAGCGCGACCTGCACCAGGTCGGCGGGCACGCCGCCGGCGGCGATGCCGACCAGGTTCAGCTCGGGGGCGTAGGTCGGCTGCTGCTGACCGGCCCACATCGCGGCGCCGCCGCCCTGCGAGTAGCCGCGGAACACGACCTTGGCCTTGTCGGACAGGCCGGTCTCGGTCAGTCGGCTGGCCGCACGCACCACGTCGATCACGGCGTGCCCCTCGGACTGGCCGGTCACGTAGGTGGTGCGCGAGGTGGGCCGGTAGCCCTCGTAGTCGGTGAGCGCCACGGCGAAACCGCTGTTGAGCAGGTCGTTCACACCCGGTTGCTCGTACAGGGCACCGATGGCGATCATGTTGGACGGGGCGCAGCGGAAGGCGGGGCCCTCGGTGCCCGCGGCGAAGCTGGCGATCGGGGCCTTGGCCGGGTCGGCGCCCTGCGGCACCATGACGGTCCCGGTGACCACGTCGGGCTGGCCAAGCGCGTCGGTGGACAGGTACATCACCTGCCACGCCTTCACCGCGGGACGGGGAAATCCGACGTTGATCTGGCGCCAGCGCACCACATCGCCGGGAGAACCGTTGGGCAGCGGTGAGGGCGGCACGTAGAAAGCGTCACCGGGTGGGGAGGGCGGGGTTGTTTCCGCCGTGGCGGTGCCCACGGTGAACACCGTGGTCAGCGCCAGGATCACGGGCAGGAGCACCCGATATCGCGAACGAGTGCGCAAGGGTCGCACCTCCAGAAGGGAGAAACACGAAGTGCATTCACGAGTCGGGCACACACAAAGAGCCCAGAATGCGGTGAACAATGTTACCGCCAAGTAGCCGGTGAATCAACGGGACAACTTTGTCAGCGCTCAACAGTTATCCGGAACGAAGTTGTCGAGCGGACACAAGCACCATCCTTATTTGACAGGGCACCGTTCCCACTCCTAACGTCAGTGTACGCGATTCCCTGCCCAGCGAGGTGGCGATGATCAGGGCTGATCTCACCATTGCGGAAAACAACGAGCGCATCGACGACGCCCGCCAGTTGTGGGCGAGGGTGTCGGCGCAACAAGCCGACATGCTCAGGCCGTACGCCAACTCACTGGCCAGGGACATCATCGCCGAGATCCAGCGCGGTGTGCCCGCCTACGCCCAGCCGCTGCGCGGCAAGTTCGGCCAGGTGCTGGTCGGCGGGGTGGAGCGGGCGATCCTGCAGTGCTTCGAGAGCAGCGGCAACCCGGAGGCCTCCACCGACGAGTGGGCGGCCTGGTTCCGCTACTCGGGGCGGGTGGAGTTCACCGAGGGCCGCACCATGGACGCGTTGCAGACGGCGGTGCGCATCGGGGCGCGGGTGGCCTGGCGCCACCTGGCCGCGATCGGCCGCTCGCTGGGCATGTCCACGGAGAACCTGCTCATGATGGCGGAGGCGATCTTCGCCTACGTGGACGAACTGTCCGCGGTGGCCATCGAGGGCTACACCGAGGCGCAGGCCCAGGCCGCGGGCACCTTCGAGCGGCGGCGCAGGCAGTTGCTCAAGCTGGTGCTGGCCGAACCCACGTCCTCGGCCAAGGCCGTGCGGGAACTGGCCGCCGCGACGCAGTGGCCGGTGCCCACGCACGTGGCCGCGGTGGCCTTCGAGTACCGGGAGGACCAGTTCGACCTGTCCGGTCTGGAGCCGGGCGGCACCGCGCTGGTCGACTTCGAGAGCGACAGCCCGTGCATGGTCACCTCGGCCCCGGAACAGGACCTGCGGGGGCACTGGGGTGATCGCCGGGTCGCGGTGGGGCCGACCGTGCCGCTGGCACAGGCCGCGCGCTCACTGCACTACGCGCAACGGGCCATCCTGTTGGCACAGCGCGGGATCATCCAGGTCGATGGGCCGATCTGGTGCCACGACCACCTGTCCAAGCTGATGCTGTTCACCGACGAGTTCCTGCTCACCCACCTGACCCGGCGCAGCCTGCACCCCTTCGAGGGCCTGACGGTCAAGCAGCGCGAGCGGCTCTCGGCCACCCTGCTGGCCTGGCTGGACACGCACGGCGGGGTCAACGAGATCGCTGCCCGGCTGGACATCCACCCGCAGACCGTGCGATACCGCATGCACCAGATCGAGGAACTGGTCGGGCCCCAGCTGTCGATCCCCGAGGAACGGCTCAAGCTGGAGATCGCCCTGCGCGCCGAGCAACTGCTCGCCGAAACCGACCGCTGAGCGGGACTCGCTGCCCTCAGAACGGGACTCGCGCACCTGTAGACGGGACTCGCGGTCCTGCGGCCGGGACTCGCGGTCCTGAGAGCGGGACTCACGCACGCCAGAACGGGACTCGCGCGCCTGTGGGCGGGACTCGCGGTTTTCACACACCGCGAGTCCCGCCCACAGGTCAGGGGGTCAGTGCACGAGCAGTGGGCCGTCGATCGTGGCGCTGCCCACCTCCACCTCGGTCCTGGCACCGGTGATCGCCACCGGCCCGGACACGTGCGTACCCAGCAGCACCACCGAGTCGGCGCCGGTCGCGGCGAGCGGGCCACTGATCGTGCCGCCGCTGGCGTACAGGGCGGCGCCCTGTTCGACCACCACCGGGCCGTTGATCTCCGCGTCGCGCAGGCAGGTCACCCCGGAGATCCGAAGTGGACCGTCGTGCCTGCCGGTGATCGTCGTGGTGCAGGCCGGGTCCGGCTTGGCCAGGAACTCCACTTCGGACAGTGCGAGGTTGCCGCCGCTGCTCGCGGTGACCTCCAGCCGGTAGTAGCTGTACCGCCCCGGCTTGTCGATCGCGAACGGCCGGGTCTGCTGGCGTGCGGCGAAGCTCTGGCCGGACCGCTGGTCGATCGTGGTCCAGGTCTTGCCGTCGTAGGAACCCTTGAGCTGCCAGGCAGTCGGGTCGGCGCCCTGCGCGGCCGAGGTCAGCGTGTAGTAGCTGATCCGCTCCTTGCCACCGGTGGGCTGGAACTGCACCCACGGCGTGGCGCTGTCGAAGCCCACCTGGGTCCTGGATGTGTTGTCGAACAACGCCTTCACGTCCACCGGGCCGGTCGCGGTGCCCGCCGTGTCGCGCAGCGGACGCGGCACGTCACTGCCCTGGGTGAGCGAGGGCGGGGCGTCCTGCGCGCCGGTGCCCCAGCGCGAGGGGTTGGGCCCCATGTCGAAGTCCAGCGTGCCGCCCTTGGCGATCAGCTCGTGCGGCAGGTACGTCTTGTCGTAGGACTTGCCGTTCAGGCGCAGGCCCTGCACGTACACGTTGCGCTGGCTGTTCTTCGGTGCGTTGATCACCAGGTCGTGGCCGCCCTCCAGGTGCACGGTGGCCTTGGTGAACAGGGGCGAGCCGATGGCGTAGTTCCCGCTGCCCATCTGCAACGGGTAGAAGCCCAGCGCGCCGAAGACCTGCCACGCGGACATCTCGCCGTTGTCCTCGTCACCGGGGTAGCCCTGGCCGATCTCGCTGCCCAGGTACAGCCGGGACTCGATCTCGCGCACCTTCTCCTGGGTCTTCCACGGCTGGCCCGCGTAGTCGTACATGTACGCGATGTGGTGCGAGGGCTGGTTGCTGTGCCCGTACTGGCCCATCCGCACGTCCCTGGCCTCGATCATCTCGTGGATGGTCCCGCCGTAGGAGCCGGGGAACTTGGCCGTTTCCGGAGTGCTGAAGAACTTGTCCAGCTTGGCGGCCAGCTTGTCCTTGCCCCCGTACAGGTTGGCCAGACCCTGGCCGTCCTGCGGCACGGAGAAGGCCATGTTCCAGCCGTCGGTCTCGGTGTAGTCCCCGCCCCACTCGCGCGGGTCGTAGTCCTTGGCCGCCGAACGCCAGCTGCCGTCGGGGTTGCGGCCCTGGAAGAAGCCGATCGACGGGTCGAACAGGTTCACGTAGTTCTGCGCGCGGTTGCGGAAGTACTCGTAGTTGTCCTGGTACTCCTTGCGGCGCGGATCGTTCGGCTTGGCCTTGTCCAGCAGCGCCTTGGACATCATGGCGATGCCGTAGTCGTTGACGTAGCCCTCCATCGCCCAGGACATGCCCTCGTCGGTGGAGGTGGGCGTGTAGCCGAGGAAGATCGAGCTGTCCAGCCCCTTGCGGCCGACGTTGGCGTTGGGCGGGGCCACGGTGGCGTTCTTGACCGCGGCGTCATAGGCCGCCTGCACGTCGAACCCGGGAACGCCCTTGACGAACGCGTCGGCGAAGGCCACGTCGGAGCTGGTGCCGGTCATCAGGTTCGCGTAACCGGGCGAGGACCAGCGGGAGACCCAGCCCCCGTCCTTGTACTGCTGCACGAACCCGTTGATCATCTCACCGGCCTTGCTCGGGGTGAGCAGGTCGTAGGCGGGCCAGGTGGTGCGGTAGGTGTCCCAGAACCCGTTGTTGACGAACACCTTGCCGTCCACGATCTTCGCCCCGGTGCTGGTCGGCGTGTTCTGGCCGACCGCGGGCGAGACGGGGCTGGCGTAGCGGTACACCGGCTTGTTCCCGGTACCGGTGTTCTCGTAACCCGAGTTGGGGTACAGGAAGAGCCGGTACAGGTTGGAGTACAGCGTCACCCGCTGGTCCTCGCTGGCACCCTGCACCTCGATCACGTGCAGCGCGTCGTCCCAGGCCTTCTGCGCGCGGGCCCGGACCGTGTCGAAGGTGTCGGCGTCCGAGACCTCCTGCTCCAGGTTGAGCTTGGCCTGTTCGGTGCTCAGCAGCGAGGTCGCGATGCGCATCGTGACGGTCTTGCTCGCCGAGGTGTCGAACCCCACGTAGCCGGTGACGTTGTCCCTGCCGGTGCCGGTGAGCTTGGCGCCCGCCTTGACCGGCTTGTCGAACACGGCGTACACGAACAACCGAGTGGCCCCTGTGGACAGTCCACTCTTGACATCGGAGTAGCCGGTGACCGTGCCGCTGGCCGGGTCCAGGGTCAGCCCGCCGTTGTTGTTCGCGTTGTCGAACACCAGGTTCGAGCTGTCCCCGGTGAAGGTGAACCGGAACAGGGCGGCGTGGTCGGTGGGCGTGATCTCGGTGCGCATGCCGTTGTCGAAGTTCACGCCGTAGTAGTCGGGCTGCGCGGTCTCGTTCTCGTGGCGGAACGGCAGCGCCCTGGCCACCCGGTCGGCACTGGGCGTGCCGCCGGTGGGCATCACCTGGAAGGTCTGCCGGTCCCCCATCCACGGGCTGGGCTCGTGGCTGACGGTGAACGCCTGCACGGTGGGCAGGTTCTGCGCGTTGTTGCCCTTGGCGTATTCGTAGAGCCAACTGCCCGAGGAGGCGTTGGTCATCGGGGTCCAGAAGTTGAACCCGTGCGGCACGGCCGTGGCCGGGAAGTTGTTGCCGCGGGAGAAACTGCCGCTGGCATTGGTGCCTCGGGTGGTGCTGACGTACTCGGACAGGTGCGTGCGCGCCTTGTCCACCGGGTTGCCGGTGATCGTGATGTCGTCGACCCAGCCGCTGAAGTCCCCCGGCCCGGTCGGCTTGTCGTAGCCGATCAGGATGCGCTTGACCCGCTTGCCCGCGGCGACGGCGCCGATCGTGGACTGCAGGTGGTTCCACTGGTTGGTGTACAGGGACTTCGACTCGCCCTGGCCCTGCGGGGAGAGCACGAAGCCGTGCTGGTCGCGGGCGCCGAGCTGGCTGAGGTACGTGCCGTCGTCGAAGGCCAGGTCCACCGCGGCGTAGGTGCTGGTGTAGTTGAGGTCGTCACCGATCAGCTCGGGGAAGATCTCGTAGGACAGCCTGCTCTGCGCGGTGACCGGCAGGTCCACGTCGAAGACCTTGTTGTACGAGTAGGCGTGCCCGTTGACCAGGTGACTGCCCGCGTAGCGGAACGCCTTGAGCCCGGTGAAACCCACCCCGGCCTTGGCGTTGTAGCCACCGCTTGGGCCCTTGCCCGGGTAGCTGCGCATGTTCGGCGGCACGGGGCTGGTGCCCACGTCCTTGAGCAGCTGCACCTCGGCGAGCTGGTCGATCGGGCCGCCGTTGTTCAGCGTGATGTCCAGCCGGTAGTACTGGTAGGCCGTGGTGTTGCCCAGCTGGTAGGTCTTGGTCTGCTGGCGACCGGTGAACTGCTCGCCGGAGCGGGTGTCCAGTGCGGTCCAGTTCTGACCGTCCTGGGAGGCCTTGAGGGTCCAGTCCTTCGGGTCGCGCTCGGGCGCGTCGTTGGCGGAGATCAGCCCGTAGCGCACCACGGCGACCGGCTCGGAGAGCTTGAACTGCACCCAGGAGGTGCTCGCGAAGTCCAGCCACTTGGTGTTGGGGTTGCCGTCGACGAGGTTCTCCTTGACCTCGCCGCCCGCGGTGTTCTCCCCGCTGGCCTTGATCTCGACAACCTTGTCGGTGACATTGCCGGGCACGGTGCTGGCGTCGGCCCCGTTGACCCCGGCGGCCTTCGGCCGGCCCGAGGCGTCGGTCTCCACGGTGTCGGTCCAGGACGGCTGCGTGTCCCCGGCCTCGAAGGAGGACGCGAAGTCCGTCTTGCCCGCTGGTGCGGCCAGGGCCGTGGCGGGGGATGCCGCCACGAACCCGGCCAGTAGTGCGGTCACGACGGTCGCGCCGACCGTCCGTCTCCTGCTCAGAAGCATCATTGCCCCAGGTCCTCCACGTCCGGCTACGACCTGCGCGACAGCACAGCCCGGCTGTGACATCGATGTCAAGAACCTGGTGCCAACTTGTCCCGAGACCTGTCCGTACAGCTCGGGATCAGCCGCAGCGCCAGCTGTACGGGTGCGCCTTGCGGTTGTCGTCGTAGCGGGCCCCGCCGACCACCCCGTCCTCGCCGACCACGCCCGGGTAGTCGTGCGCGAGGTCGCCGAAGGTGGACACGAACGCGCCCTGGTTCCAGACCCCGTAGCCGGTGCCGTCGTGGTCGTTGCCGCCGTGCGCCTCGTCCACCCGGCCGGTGATCAGCCCGTTGCGGTTGATCGCGAAGGCGGAGTAGCCGGTGTAGGTGCTGTAGCTGGAGTTGGGCAGCACGTGCACCGCCAACTGCTGGTCCCAGTACAGGCCGACCGGCTTGCCGTTGTAGTCCCCCACGCCGACCACTCGCCCGTTGGAGATGTCCTGCGGGTAGATCCCGGTCAGCCCCGGCAGGGTGCCCAGCTTCCTGGCCACCCCGCCGCGCACCACCGCCGTGCCGGTCAGCGCCGCCCCGTCGTGGTCGATGGCCACCGGGTTGGCCACCCCCGGCACCTGCTCCACCGTGCCCGGCTTGTCCGCGGGCCAGCGCAGCCCGATCGTCGGCTCGGCGGTCCTCTTCGAGGCCCAGCCGTAGATGTCCCCGTTGTCCGCGATCTGGTTGGCCGAGGCGTAGGCGTAGTCCTGGAACTGCGGCAGGAACTCCACCTTCTTGCCTGGCACGGCGCGGATCGCCTTGCTCAGGTACGCCATGTAGCTGAACCTCGACGTGCCCACCACAGTGCCGGACTTGTCGATCGCCTGCGGGCTCGACGCGTACCCCGCATCCGGCTTGCCGTAGTCGGTGTACGCGCCGTTGCGCCAGGCGACCAGGTGCGTCACCGAGGTCGGCACGGTGGTCAGCACCCCGTACCCCGCCAGCGTGCCCGCCCCGTTCGTGGCCGTCACCGACCCGTTCTGGCTGTTCGGCAGGCTCAATGCCGTGCCCTGCCAGGTGCAGGCCGCCGCCGCGTGCGCCTGCACGGGGCAGGTCATCGCTCCGGCCAACAACGCCGTGATCAGCAAACTACGCCTCATCCCGGTCCCTCCCTCGTAGTGCCGTGATTCGGTCATAGCGGATCTGGGGCCGGGAAATCCCTATGATCGACGGAGTGGACGCGTTGTTGCTGCTCGACGTGGACGGCCCGCTCAACCCGTGGGCTGCCAAGCAGGGCTCGCACCCGCCGGGGTACGTCGAACACAGGATCCGGCTGTCCTGGTGGAGCAGGCGCAGGCCACTGGTGCTGTGGCTCAACCCGGAGCACGGCGCGCAGTTGGTGGCGTTGAGCGAGCGCACCGGCCTGCGCCTGGCGTGGGCGAGCACCTGGGAACACAGGGCGAACACGATGATCGGCCCGTTCATCGGTCTGCCGAACCTGCCGGTCATCGAATTCGCCGCACACCCCGACCAGTCCGCCTGGAAGTACCCGGCCGTGCAGCACTACGCGGCAGGCCGCCCGCTGGCGTGGCTGGACGACGACTTCGACCTGTACCCGGCGGCACGGGACCGGTTCCTCGCCGATCGGGCCCGCGACGGGCTGGCCACCGAGCTCGTCCAGGTGGACCGGCACACCGGGATCACCGCCGAGCACCTCAGTGCGGTCGAAGCGTGGTGCGGAGGGCTGTGACGACGTGTCGCGGGCGTCGCACGCCCTTCACGAGGTCCAACGTCGTGAAGGGCACCTTCATGGCACCGCCGAGACACGCTGCGAAAGGACCATTCGCTGCGTTCAGCGCAGTGAAAGCCACCTTCGCGGCGGTCGTGGCAGGCGCACAACGTCGTGAAAGGCACCTTCAGGACATCAGCAGTGGGCCCCTCAACCCCCCAGGTACTCGCTGGTCCGCACGATCTGCTCGCGCTCGGCGAAGGTGGTCAGCTCGGACAGCACCGCGGAGCTGTCCCCGTCGGCGAGGATCGCCCGCAGGGTGCGCTGGCAGGCGGCGATGGCGGCGCGCTGGAGGTCGGAGGGGATGATCACCAGCCGGTAGCCCAGCTCGGCGAGGCGCTGCCTGGGCACGACCGGGGTCTTGCCCCCGGCGAACATGTTGATCAGCTTCGGCTGCGGGATGGCCTCGGCGACGGCCTCGATCTGCGCCACGCTCTCCGGGGCCTCGACGAAGATCATGTCGGCGCCGGCAGCCAGGTACGCCCTGGCCCGGTCCAGCGCGGAGTCCAGCCCCTCCACGGCGATCGCGTCGGTGCGGGCGATCACCACGAAGTCCGGGTCGGTGCGCGCGTCGAGCATGGCGCGGATCTTCAGGGTCATCTCCGCCACGGGCACCAGCGACTTGTCGTCCAGGTGGCCGCAGCGCTTGGGGAAGGTCTGGTCCTCCACGTGCAGGCCGGCCATGCCGATGCGCTCGTAGGTGCGGATCGTGCGCACGGCGTTGACCTCGTTGCCGAAGCCGGTGTCCGCGTCGGCGATGATCGGCAGCGTGGTGACCTCGGCCAGCTGCGCCAGCCGGTCGGCCACCTCGGTGAAGCTGAGCAGCCCGATGTCGGGCACCCCGCAGCTGCGGGCGATGGCCCCGCCGCTGGCGTAGACCAGCTCGAACCCGGCCTGCTCGACCAGGCGGGTGGTCAGACCGTCGAAGGCCCCGGGGGCCAGGTGCGTGCCCTCCCCCTCGATCATGCGGCGCAGGGCGGTGGTGGGCTTCATGCGATGAACTCCCGTTGGGCGGACCCGGTGTAGAGGCTGGACGGCCGGATCAGGCTATTCGCGGCGAGCTGCTCGGTGATGTGCGCGGTCCAGCCGGTGATCCGCGCCGCGACGAAGATCGGCGTGAAGACCGGCGTGTCGAACCCCATCAGGTGGTAGGCCGGACCGGCCGGGTAGTCCAGGTTCGGGTGCAGGCCCTTGGCCGCGAACACGGCCCCGGCCAGGGACTCGTACAGGTCGAGCAGCCGCTGACCGTCGCGCAGCTCGGCGACGGTCCGCAGGGCCGCGCGCATCGTGGGCACGCGGGAGTCACCGTTCTTGTAGACGCGGTGGCCGAAACCCATGATCGTCCGCTTGGCGGCCAGTGCCCGCGCCACCCACTCCTGCGCGCGGTCGGCGGTGCCGATCTCCTCGAAGGCCGCCATCACGGCCTCGTTGGCGCCGCCGTGCAGCGGGCCCTTGAGCGCGCCGATGGCAGCGGTGATCGCGCTGTACAGGTCGGACAGGGTGGAGGTGACCACCCGTGAGGTGAACGTGGAGGCGTTGAAGCTGTGCTCGGCGTAGAGCACCAGCGAGATCTCGAAGGCGCGCACCACCTCCGGCTCGGGAACCGCACCGAAGGTCATGGCCAGGAAGTTCTCCGCGAAGCCAAGGTCGGGGCGCGGCGGGAGCGGCAGCAGGCCCCGGCGGCGACGCTGGGTCAGCGCGACGATCGAGGGCAGCGCGCCGAACAGCCGCAACGCCTTGGCGTGGTTGGCCTCCGGTGAGTTCTCGTCCTCGTGCGGGTCGTTGGCGCCGAGGATGCTGACGGCGGTGCGCAGGGTGTCCATCGGGTGCGCGGTCGCGGGCAGGTGCAGCAGGGTGGACACCAGGTCGGCGGGCAGTTCGCGGTGTGCGCGCTCGACGGCGTTCTGCTCGGCGAGCTGGGCCGGGGTGGGCAGCTCGCCGTGCCAGAGCAGGTGGGCTACCTCCTCGAACCGGCAGTGCGCGGCGAGGTCCTGCACGGGATAACCCCGGTAGGTCAACGAGTTCGTCTCGGGATTGACCATGGAGATGCCCGTCGTGTCGACGACGACCCCCGCCAGTCCCTTGTGGACGGTCTTGGTGGACATGGCCCCGCTCCTCAGAAGATGCCGCGCGTGGCGGGTTCGGGCAGGTCGGTGGCGGGCAGCGCCAGCCCGGCGAGCTCGGTCGCGGTGAGCTGGTCGAGCCGGGTCACCGCCGCCAGGAACCGGTCCTGCACCTCGGCGGCGATCACCCCGTCGGCCAGTGCCCGGAACTTGCCCACGTACTGTTCGCGCCCGAACGGCCTAGCGCCCGCCGGGTGCGCGTCGGCCACGGCGATCTCCTCGGTGAGCACGGTGCCGTCCACCAGTTCCACCTCGACCCGGCCGCCGAACGCGGGCTCGGCGGCGTGGTAACGGCGGGTCCACTCCGGGTCCTCCACCGTGCTGACCTTGCGCCACAGCTCGACGGTGTCCGGGCGGGTGGCCCGCGCGCGGTCGTAGGAGCGCTGGTGGTGCCAGCTCCCGTCCTGCAACGCGACCGCGAAGATGTACGGGATGGAGTGGTCCAGCGTCTCCCGGCTGGCCCGCGGGTCGTACTTCTGCGGATCACCGGCGCCGGACCCGATCACGGCGTGGGTGTGGTGGCTGGTGTGGATGACGATCCTGGCGACCTTGGCCGTGTCGCCGATCACCGGGCCGAGCCTGCGGGCGAGGTCGATCAGCGCCTGGCTCTGGTACTCGGCGGAGTGTTCCTTGGTGTAGGTGGCGAGGATGGCGCGCTTGGGCTCGCCGGGCGCGGGCAGCGGCACGCGGTAGCTGGCATCGGGGCCGCCGAGCAGCCAGGCGATGACCCCGTCCGCGCCCTCGTAGATCGGGCTCGGCGCGCCCTCGCCGCGCATCGCCCGGTCCACCGCCTCGATCGCGACCTTGCCCGCGAACGCCGGTGCGTAGGCCTTCCAGGAGGAGATCTCGCCCTTGCGCGACTGCCTGGTGGTGGTCGTGGTGTGCAGTGCCTGGCCGATCGCCTGGTACACCGTCGCGGTGTCCAGCCCGAGCAGCGCGCCCAGGCCCGCCGCCACCGAGGGCCCGAGGTGCGCGATGTGGTCGATCCTGTGCTCGTGCAGGCAGATCCCGCGCACGAGGTCGACCTGCACCTCGTAGCCCGTGGCGATCGCGCGCACCAGGTCGGCGCCGGTGCGCCCGGTGTGCTGGGCCACCGCGAGGATCGGCGGGATGTTGTCGCCGGGGTGTGAGTAGTCCGCGGCGAGGAACGTGTCGTGGTAGTCCAGTTCGCGCACGGCGACACCGTTTGCCCAGGCCGCCCACTCCGGCGCGAACCGGCCGGTGGCGCCGAACACGGTGGCCCCGGGCGTGCCGGGGTGGCGCAGCGCCTGGTCGCGGGCCGCCAGCACCGGGCCCCTGCGCAGCGAGGCAGCGGCCACCGCGGCGTTGTCGATCACCCGGTTGACCACCATCTCGGTGACCTCGGCGGGCACCGGCACGGGATCGGTCGCCACCTCGGCCAGCTTCCAGGCGAGCTGCCGCTCGCGGGGCAGGGATTCGGCCGAGGCGTACGCGCGGACGATGTGCTCGATCATGACCTTCCCTCGGTCTGGTGAACGTTGTGACGCTGCGATCAACCCTGGCACCGCGCGGGCTTGCTTGCCACAGGCCAGGTCTGTCACGTGTTGTGAAACATCGGGCCAAGGTTGTGAAGGTTGTTAACATCGGGTTCGTGGAGAAGACCTACGCGGGCGGTCGGTTGCGCGAGCTCCGGGAGGGTCGGTCGATGAGCCAGGCCGACCTGGCGCGCCTGCTGGAGATCTCGCCGAGCTACGTCAGCCAGCTCGAGCACAACACCCGTCCGCTGACCCTGCCGGTGCTGCTGCGGCTGACCGCGGCCTTCGGCGTGGACGCCGAGTTCTTCGCCGCGCAGGACACCGCGCGCCTGGTGGCCGACGTGCGCGAGGTGTTCGCCGACGACCTCCTCGGGGCGGCGATCTCCCAGGGCGAGCTGGACGAGCTGACCACGAACCTGCCCGGGGTGGCGCGAACGCTGGTCGGGCTGCACCGCCGGTACCGCGAGGCGACCGAGAACGTGCTCGCGCTGGTGGCCGAGCACGGCCTGGACCGGACCGCGGCCCAGCTGCCACACGAGGAGATCCGCGACTACTTCTACCAGCGGCGCAACTACGTGGCCGAGCTCGACGAGCCCGCCGAGCGACTGGCCGTGCAGCTGCGGTTGCGGCCCGGCGAGGTACGCAGCGGCCTGGCCGCCGGGCTCGCCGCACGCCACGGGGTCACCGTGACGACCGAGGGCATCGAGCCCGGCTCCGACCTGCACCGCTACGACCCGCAGCGGCGCGTGCTGTCGGTCTCGCCCACGCTGCGGCCGGGGCAGGCGGCCTTCCGGCTGGCCTCGCAGCTGGCCCTGTTCGAGGCCGGGCCGGTGATCGACCGACTGGCGGCCGAGGGGCCGTTCAGCGGGGACACCGCGCGCGGACTGGCCAGGATCGGGCTGGCCAACTACTTCGCGGGCGCGCTCGTGTTGCCCTACCGGCGTTTCCTCGGTGTGGCCGAACGCTTCCGCTACGACATCGCCCGGCTGTGCGATCACTTCGGCGTCGGCTTCGAGACCGTCTGCCACCGGCTGTCCACCCTGCAACGCCGGGGCGCCCGCGGCGTGCCGTTCTCCTTCGTCCGGGTGGACCGCGCGGGCAACATCTCCAAGCGCCAGTCGGCCACGGGGTTCCACTTCTCCCGCGTCGGCGGCTCATGTCCACTGTGGACCGTCTACGAGGCGTTCAGCGCACCGGGCCGGACCCTGACCCAGATCGCCGAACTGCCCGACGGCAAGAAGTACTTCTGGATCGCGCGCACGGTCTTCCGCGGGGTCGGCGCGCACGGCAGTCCCGGCAAGACCTTCGCGATCGGCCTGGGCTGCGAGCTGCGGCACGCCCGCAGGCTCGTCTACTCCGACGGGCTCGCGCTCGGCGAGGGCGCCGCCGTCACCCCGATCGGCATGGGCTGCAAGGTCTGCGAGCGGCCGGCCTGCCCCCAGCGGGCGTTCCCGGTGATCGGCAAGCCGCTGCGGGTGGACGAGAACAGCAGCACGCTGGTGCCCTACCCACCCGCGGAGTGAGCGGGTGTCATGAAAGTGCCGTATGCGACATCTGATGTCGCATACGGCACTTTCATGACATGGGGCGGGGCAGGCTAGGGTGTGCGCGGTGATCACCGTGGAGTTGCACCGGGACACCGCGGCCGAGCTGCGGCTGGCCCGTGAGATGTTCGCACTGATCGGCGCCGAGTTCTCCGAGGACGACTCGGATCTGGACTCGGAGGCGCTGGGCTACGTCGCCGCCCGTGATGAGGCGGAACTGCTCGGCTTCGCGCGTCTGCTGGCCGCCGACACCGACGAGGACCTGACCCTGGTCGACGTGTCCCTGGTCAGTCGCACCAGGCGCATGCTGGAGGGCACCTCGCACGTGACGGACCCGCACGAGGCCGAGGTCGTCACGGCGTTGCTGCGGGCCGCCGCCGAACTGGGCCCGATCGAGTGGCACGGCACGGACCGCAGCCCGGAGGGTGCCGCCGCGCGGGCACTGGGCGCGAGCGCGCACGAGGAGATCGGCCGTCACTGGGGCAGCACGGACCTGGCCGCCTGGCAGCCGCCCGCCGGGCTGGTCGCGGCGCCGACCCAGTTGCTGGTCGAGGACGAGCTGCTCACGGTGGAGTCCAGGCAGGTGCAGCTCACGGCGCTGGTGCGGGACACGACGGCACTGGTGGAGTACCCGGAGCACGAGGGCGCCGCCCCCGCGGAGCTGGCGGCCGTGCTCGCCGCGCTGATCGAGCGGCTGCGCGCCGAGCACTCCGAGGTCACCGAGCTGGCCGTGCGCGAGTTCGACGACGCCGAACTGGCCAAGGCCGCCGAGCTGGCTGGCCTGCACGTGGTGGAGCGCTGGCTGACCTACCGGTCGGCGGCCCAGCCCGCGTAGTCGGTCCAGGACCGCAACACGGCACGGCTTTCGAACCGGCGCGGCCGACCGCTGACCGGGTCGGTGAAGGCCAGCACCTTGGCCAGCAGTTGCAGGGGCCGGGTGAAGTCGTCCAGGGGCTTCTCGGTGAGCACCGGGTAGAAGTCGTCACCCAGGATGGGCAGGCCCAGGCCGCTCATGTGCAGGCGCAGCTGGTGGGTTCGGCCGGTGGCGGGCAGCAGCCGGTACCGGCCCAGCCCGTCCCGGTGCTCCATCAGCTCGACCCGGCTCTCCGCGTTCGGCTCACCGGGCAGTTCCTGGGCGGTGATCACCCCGCGCTCCTTGACGATCCTGCTGCGCACCACGCGCGGCAGGTCCAGCTCGGGGTCGTACCGGGCGATCGCCTCGTACTCCTTGTGCACCAGGCGGTCCCGGAACAGGTTCTGGTACGCCCCGCGCCGCTCCCGCCGGACCACGAACATCACCAGCCCCGCGGTGACCCGGTCCAGCCGGTGCGCCGGGCTCAGGTCGGGCAGGTCCAGTTCCTGGCGCAGCCGCACCAGCGCGGTCTGCGCGATGTGCTGCCCGCGCGGGATCGTCGCCAGGAAGTGCGGCTTGTCCACCACGAGCAGGTCCTCGTCCCGGTGCACCACGCCGATCTCGAACGGGACCTCGGTCTCCACCGGCAGGTCCCGGTGGAACCACACGAAGGAGTTCGGCACGAACGGGGCGGTCGGCGCCAGCGGCCCGTTCTGGTCGACGATCCGCCCCTCGGCCAGCATCTGCCCGATCCGCTCGGGGTCCACCCTGGGCAGCCGCTCCACCAGGTGCTCGTGCACGGTGGCCCACGGCCCCTGCGCTGGCATGCGCATCCGCACCGGGTCCAGCCCGTACCGCTGCGGCAGCGGGGGCCTGAGCTTGCGTCTCATCGCGAGCAGCCTAACCCGGGACGACCTGGACAGGCCGCATCATCTCGTTGTCCTCGTGACCCAGGACGTGGCAGTGCAGGACGTAGCGGCCGGGCAGGTCGAAACGTGCCGCCACCCTGGTGGACTCCCGCGGGTAGACGATCACGGTGTCCTTGCGGCCGGTCTCCCAGTGCTCCGGCGGCCGGGTCGCGCCGCCGAGGGTGCACCGGCCGAGGACCTGGAACTGCACCTGGTGGAGGTGGATCGGGTGGGCGTCGTTGGTGAAATTGGTCAGCTCCCAGACCTGGGTGGCGTTGACCGTGGGGAACTCGGTGACGGCCGCCTCCCAGCCAAGCGGCTCAGCGGTCCCGTCCGCCCTGACGGTGCCGAGCATCATGCGCACCGGTACCTGCGGGGAGTAGCGGGAAGTCGTCTCGTTGAGCGAGATCCGCCAGGTTCGTTCGGCCGCGCCCAGCGGTCCCGCGGCGGGCAGGCTCAACTGTGCCGGGTCCACGGTGGTGTCCCGCGAACCCAGTGGTACCACCACGAACTTCATCACCTGGCCGGAGGTGGCCGGATCGGCCGGCATGGCCCCCACGGGCCCGGCGAACAGCCGGTCGGGGCCCTCATTGATCAGGTACAGCTCACTGCCGACGGGGACACCGGTGAAGTCGACGATCAGGTCGGCGCGTTCGGCCGGGGCACACAGCACCTGCCCCAGACGCACCGGCTTGGTCAGGAAGCCGCCGTCCGAACCGATCTGCCACCAGGTCAGCGCCGGTGGCACCGGCCTGGCGGCGAGCGGGTTGGCGACGATCTTGAGCAGCAGGGTGCGCGCGTTGCAGGCGTTGAGCAACCGGAACCGGTAGCGGCGGGGTTCGACCGTCAGCACCGGCCAGCAGCGGCCGTTGACCACCATCGTGTCGCCGAAGGAGGTCGGTGTCCACAGTGGAGGAACGTCGCCGAACGGCACGAACCGCACGTCCGCCGGGATGCCGCCGGCGAGTCCGCACGTCGGCGGGAAGCAGATCGAGCCGTCGGGTGCGAAGGAGCGGTCCTGGACCACCAGCGCGATCTCGTGGCGGCCGGCGGGCAGCACTCCGGCCGGGAGATCGTGCCGGCCGCCGCGAACGACATAGCAGCCGACCAGCCCGGCATGGATGTTCAACCTGGCCATCCCCAGCGCGTGGTCGTGGTACCACAGCATGCACGCGGGCTGGTCGTTGCCGTACTGGAAGACGGCGGTCCCGGGACGCCAACGCGCGCGGAAGCGTTCCGCCGCCAGGAAGCGGTGCTGGTCGTAGTACGTGCCAGCTCTCGCGTACCCGGTCGGGACGTCCCGCGCGTTCGGCAGGTACCAGGCGGAGGGGTAGCCGTCGCTGTCCTCGGTGCTGTGCCCGCCGTGCAGGTGGGTGACGATCGGCACCGGCCCCTGGTAGCCCGACGGGGTCGCGGTGAACGTGGGGCGGCTGTCCCGGCCTTCCGGACCGCCGGGCGGGTTGGCCCAGTGCAGGGTCTGGTCGACCGGGAACAGGTGCGGAAGGTAGCGCCCGTTGTCGTCGAGGAGGTGGTTGACCCAGTTGACGCGCACGGGCCGACCGCAGCGCGCCTCGATGGTGAAACCCGGACTGTGCCACGTCTTCGGGGTCTCGACGGCTCCGTAACCCCACACGGTGGTACCGGGAAAGCCCTCGGGGAGCACCTGTTGCCTGAACTGCCGCACACTGATCGTGTAGACGTCGAGGTCGTGGGTCGTCCAGGACGGGGGCATCACGGGCAGGACTGGCAACAGGCTGACGTACTTGGGGATTGTCGCCGGGTCGAGCACCCCGCTGCCGGTGCAGGTCGCGGGACGCGGTGGTGGCGTGGCGGTGGAGGGAGCGCCGAAGGACATCGCAGCGGCGACGACGCCGCCCAGTCTCGTGGCCCTGAGCAGGGATCTCCTGCCGAGTCGGCCGGCAGCGGCACCGTCGGCGGGCGGTGACCGATCGGGTTCATCCATGGCGTCCACTCGCTCCCCTGTCTCACGGGCTGATCGCTGAACCACCAGCTTGTGTCCTCGGGCGGCGTTGACTCAGTACGCACGGCACACGTCTCGCGTTCGACCGGATCCCGTTCTGCCCGTGCGCCTTGGCGACCAGCGGAGCGGGTGTCGAACCGGCCGCCGAGGGCATGGCGGAGACCGGATTTCCACCCAGTGATATCGATTCCGGAATCGATACCATCCACTAATATTCCACCCATTCGCCCTATCTCTACATAGATAGAATTGAGCCCATGGGGACTCGAATTCGGCTGACCAGGGCGACCCGTGCGGTGGTGCGGGCGCTGGTGCACGAGCAGGAGTGCTACGGACTGGAGATCATCCAGAGCACTCGCCTGGCCAGCGGGACGGTCTACCCGATACTGGCGCGCCTGGAGCGCCAGGGCTGCCTGCACAGCCGGTGGGAGACCGACGAGGTGCAGGCCAGGGGTCCCCGGCGACGGTTCTACCGACTCACCCCGCTCGGGCTGGCGCTGGCCAGGTCGGTGGCGGGGGCGGGCGGGGTCGAACGGGGGGTCGGGACCGGCGGTGCGCCGGTACGACCGGCACTGGGAGGTGCAGGGGGTTGAGGGGACCACGGGAGGGCGGCCCGCAACGGCTGTGCGAGTGGGCGGCCAGGCGGCTGGAGCCGGAACTGGCGCGGCGCTACCGGGAGGAGTGGCTGGCCGATCTGTCCTTCATGGACAGTCCGGTCGCGCGCTGGCACTACGCGCTGTGCCTGCTGGCCACGGCGCACCGGATGCGCGCGCCGAGGCCGCACAGCGAGCCGCGCACGACGCTGCGCTGGGTGCTGGACGGGCTGGGGCTGTTGGGGGTGGGCAGCATGGTGGCGCTGAAGGTGGCACCGAACCAGTCGATCGTGCCGCTGTTCCTGCTGACCATCCCGTTCGTGATCCGGCTCGGGGTCAACCTGCCCGGGGCGGCGGGCCGCTTCCTGGTGAACACCGCGCTGGAGATCAACCACTTCCGCCGCCCCGCCCTGCCGCCCGCGGTGCGGCGCCACCCCGAGCAGGAGATCACGCCGCCCGACCACGTGGCGGTGATCATCACAGCGCTGGAGGTCGAGCAGCGCGCGGTTCGCGCGCACCTGGAGACCCCGGCCGAGGACCTGGTGACCGTGCCGGTGCGCGGAACCCTCTACGAGGTGGGCAGGTTCGGCTCGTGGACGGTCGCCGTGGCGCAGGTGGGCGCGGGCAACACCACCGCGGGCATCCACCTGGAACGTGCCATGTGGACGTTCAACCCGGAGGTCGTGCTGTTCGTGGGCGTCGCGGGCGGTCTGCGCGAGGTGCGCCTTGGCGACGTCGTGGTGGCCGACCTGGTGCTGGACTACGAGAGCGCCAAGGAGGTCGACGGCGCGTACCTGCCGAGGATCCACAGCCAGCCCGCCCCGCACCGACTGGTGCAGCGGGCGCAGGCCGTCGCCCGCAACGAGCACTGGCAGCAGCGGATCGCCCCTGGCTCGCCCGCGGCCGACCCGGTGGCCCTGGTGCGGCCGATCGCCGCGGGCAGCAAGGTGGTCGCCGACGACCACGCGCGCACCGCGGAGCTGCTGCGCAGGCTGTGCAGCGAGGCGGTGGCCGTGGAGATGGAGGGCTTCGGCTTCCTCCAGGGCGCGCACCTCAACGGCGGGGTGGACGCGGCCGTGGTGCGCGGGGTGTCGGACCTGTTGTCGGACAAGGACAGCGCGCACGACCAGTGCTGGCAACCGGTGGCGGCGGGCAACGCGGCGGCCTTCGCCTTCGAGCTGCTGGACAGCCTCAGCGGAGTCGCGGTCCGGTGAGCGCGGCGGGTTTCCAGGCCGGGACCACCTACGAGAACGTCTACCTGTTGTTCGTGGACGCCGCGGGCTCCTCCACGATCCTGGCGTCCAACCCGCGCGACCAGGCGGTGCGGGCCTTCGACCTGGTGCAGCGGCGCGCACTGTCCCGTGTGGAGGGTCGCTGCGCGCGGGCCGGGGTGTGGAGCTGGCGCGGGGACGGCGGTTTCCTGGTGGTGCACGACGAGGAGGAGAGCACGGCGCTGCACGTGGCGCTGACCGCGGGCATCGGGCTGCTCACCGAGGACCTGCCCGAGCTGCGCGAGGAGTTCGCGCGCATCGGCGTGCGCGGGGAACTGCACCTGCGCATCGCCCTGCACAAGGCGACGATCTCCTACCCCGGCGGGGACACCGGCTCGGTGCACTCCCCCGAGATCGACTTCGCGGCGCACCTGGAGGAGGCCAGCCCGCCGGACTGCCTGGCCATCTCCGATGCCGTGTACCGGGTCGCCGGCGCGCTGGCCGAGGGCTTCGAGGCGGTGGGCGGCTTCGAGGGCAGGCCCGTGCACCTGCTCAGCACCGGCCCGGCGGGCGAGGCGCGACGCGCGTGGCTGACCACCTCGGGGCTGGCCCAGGGCACGCTGGTGCACGCCTACCCGGAACGCCCGAGCCAGCAGCAGAAGGCTCGGCTGGTCGACACCGCCAGCGAGGTGATCGACCTGGGCACCGCGCTGAACACCTGCGCCAGCTTCCTGACCACCACCGAGCGGCCCGCCCTCTACCGGGAGGCGGTGCTGCGGCTGCTGGCCAGGGGCGGCACGTACCGCTGCGTGCTGCTGGACCCGGACTGCCCGGCCACCAAGGCGATCGGCGAGCTGCGCGGGGAGGACCTGGCCGCCAAGATCCACGGGTCGCTGGCGCGCTTCGCCCGGTTCCGGCGCCGCCACGGGGCCGAGGGCCTGCACGTCTACCACACGACGGTGTTCCCCGGCTTCGCCGCGCTGGCCGCCGACCTGGAGCTGATCCTGTACTCGCCGTACCTGCTGGGCACCGGCACCCCGGTGGAGCGCGCGGACATGCCGCACTACCTGCTCACGCCCACGGCGGGACGGCTGTTCACCGACGTGCGCTCCACCGTGGCCGAGATCGTCGGGGACCTGCGGCGGGTGCTGTGAGGGCGGTCAGGCGGGCGCGCCGTCGGCGTCCAGCTTGGGCCAGCCGATCTCGCTGAAGTCGGCGGTCCGCTTGTCCACGAAGGCGGTGACGCCCTCGGTGTACTCGGCGCTGCGGTAGGAGGCGGCGTACCAGCGCTCGGCCCACTGGTCGGCCTCCGCCGTGCCCTCGACCACGCGGTTGACCAGGGCCTTGGCCCCGGCCAAGGTGATCGGCGCACGCTGGGCGATCAGCCGGGCCAGCGCCAGCGCCGCCTCGGCGGCCTGCTCGCGTGGGTGCACCTGCTGCACCAGGCCGATGCGCAGCGCGGTCTGGGCGTCCAACAGCTCGCCGGTGAACAGGATGTACTTGGCCCACGCGGCGCCCACGGCGGTGACCACCTGCGCGGTGGACACCTGGTTGTAGACCAGGCCGAGCTTGGCCGGGGTGATGCCGAACCGGGCCGACTCGTCGGCCACCCGCAGGTCACAGGCCAGCGCCAGCTCGCAGCCCCCGCCGACGCACCAGCCCTGGACCAGCGCGATGGTGGGCTTGCTCAGCTCCGCGATGGCCCGCTCCGCGGCGTGCACGGTGGCCGAGTACGCCGAGGCCGCCTCCTCACCGCGACGGACCGTGCCGAACTCACCGATGTCGGCCCCCGCGGAGAACGGCCCGTCGCCGGCACCGCGCACGAGCAGCACGCGGACCTCCGGCGCGGACTCCACGGCCCGCGCCACGGCGGGCAGTGCGGCCCACATGCGCAGGGCGAACGCATTGCGCTTGTCCGGCCGGTCAATTGTCAGCGTGGCCACCGGGCCGTCGACTGACAGGGACAGCTCAGCGGGCAGCTCGATCATTCCCGCAAGTTACCGCGCGGTCACCACCCCGGCCCGCCAAGATGTGACGACGCTCCCACCGCGAAGTAGTCAACCGTCAAGACGCTCCTCCTTTCGTATGTGGCCGAACGAATAAGCCGCTGCGAATCTGTCCTCCTTCCACGCGAGACGACAGCCCTGTCGAGTTCGCTTCCGCAGAGGGAGAAGATGATGTCCGCACGACCGATTGGTCGCGTTGTGCTGGGGCTTGCCGCGGTGCTGCTGCCGCTGGCCGGTGCCCAGGTGTTCACCGCGACCGCCGCCGAGGCGGCCACCACGCAGGCCGTGACCCTGTACTACGACTCCAGCGATGCCCCCGACTACCAGTCGCAGGCCGACCAGGCCGCCGCCAACTGGAACGGGGTCGTGCACAACGTGCAGCTCTCCTCGGGCGGCAGTGCCACGATCCTCATCCACGAGGTGACCGGCGGCGGCTCGTACACGCAGACCGACGGCCACGGGCACGGCGACATCTACATCGACGTGCAGCAGGTCAACGAGGGCAACGACCCCACCCGGATCCTGGCCCACGAGATGGGCCACAACCTCGGGCTGCCCGACCACTACGAGGGCCCCTGCTCGGAGATCATGTCCGGGCACGGACCGGGCACCTCCTGCAAGAACGCCATGCCCAACGCGCAGGAAGCGGCCCAGGTGGACCAGAACTTCGCCAACGGCTTCACCCCGGCGCTGGCGAGCCACCTGTACCGCTGAGGCCCTGGTTCGCACCGGCTTGCCATGAAAGTGCCGTTGCTGGCGTTGGGTGCCACGAACGGCACTTTCATGGCATCGGCCTCAGCGGTACCAGGTCCCCGACGGCCAGGTGAGCCCGTCCCAGGCCGCGCGACGTGGCGCGCCCGGGTCCTCGGCGACGTGCGGTTTGGCGTCGAGGACCCGGGTCGCCCGCCGGGACGGCTCGTAGCGGGCCCAGTCGCAGCGGCCGGTCCGCACGAACCGGCCGAACTGCTCGCTGGCGGCACGCAGCAGCCCGGCGGTGTCCGGGTCCGGGTGGTGCAGGCCGCCGACCGCCCAGTGGAACGGCACGTCGGTGCCGTGCCCGGCGGCCATGCCCGCGGGCAGCCAGGGCGCGGCCCCGTCGAAGCGGTACCGCCAGGCCGGGGCGTGCGCGCTCTGGCCGTCCAGCAGGCGGACCGTGGGAACGCCGTACCGCTCGTCGGTCATCACCCCGAGCAGATCCCCCTCGTAGACGGCCAACAGCCGCTGGGCGCGGTCGGCGCCGAACGCCTCGGTGAGCACGGCCGGGGCGCGGTCGGCGCAGCGCGGGTCCAGCACCTGGAACGTGTTCGCCTCGTGCGAGGTGGTCCCGGCCAGCAGTGCGACCCCCGGCGCGGATCCGGCGGCGATCCGCCGGGCGGGCAGGTCGGGCAGGACCACGCCGTCCACGGTCGGCCGCCACCGCCACAGCCCGGTGGGCAGGCTCGACAGCTGCTGCTGGGCGGCGACCAGCTCCGCCGCGGGCACCTCGCCCACCCGCTCGGGGCCGATCCCGAGCAGGGCGCAGAACCGGTCCGCCCACTCGGCGCTGACCTGCTGGGTCGCCACGTGATCACCGCCGCCGCTGATCGACACCGCGCGGGTGAACAGCCCGCTGGCCAGCGGGGCCGCCAACAGGGTCGCGACGGCCTTGGCGCCCGCGGAGACCCCGGCCACGGTGACCTGCGCCGGGTCCCCGCCGAAGGCGCCGATCGAGTCGCGGACCCAGCCCAGGGCGGCGATCTGGTCCAGCACCCCGCAGTTGGCGGATTCGCCGCCCAGGTTGAGGAATCCGAACGCGCCGAGCCGGTAGTTGACCGTCACCGCGACCAGGTCGTGTTCGCGGACCAGGGTCTCGCCGTCACCGATCCCCTCCGGGCCGGAGCCGGTGCTGTAGCCGCCGCCGTGCAGCCACACCAGCACCGGGCGCGGGGCGCTCGCCGGGCGGGCCGGGGCGCACACGTTGAGGTACAGGCAGTCCTCGCTGGTCAGGTCCGGGTCGTCGCTGTGCGCGGGTCGACGGGGCGGCACCACACGGAACAGCGGCGGCGGTTGCGGGGCACGGGCCGCGAACTCGGTCGCCTCGCGCACACCGCTCCAGGGCGTCACCGGCCGCGGGGCGCGGTGGCGCAGTGGGCCGGTCGGCGGCTGGGCGTACGGGATGCCGCGCCAGGCACGTACCCCGTCGAACTCCACGCCGCGGACCTGGCCGTGCGGCGTGCTGATCAGGTGGGGCAACTCAGCTTCCTCGGGTGCGGCGGCTGTGGGACACGGCGTACACCTGCGCGCGGAACGCCAACATGGGGTCGTCGGACAGCTCCAGGCCGGGCACCAGCCGGGTCGGGTCGAACATGCGCTGCTCGGCCTTGGCCTGGTCCTCCACCTCGCCGGTGACCAGCAGCCTGCCCGCGGTCAGCTCGGTGCGGTCGGCGGGCCACAGCGCGGTGCAGTCGTCGGTGGCGTCCCCCGGCCCGGCGAGCTGCACGCGCAGGGTGAAGGCCACCGAGCCGTTCGCGAGCCGTTCGGCCAACTCCTCGTGCAGGTAGTTGGGCGACTTGGCGGCGGCCCGCTCGTCGGTCAGCTGCTGCACGCCCGCCTCGGGCTCCCAGCGGTAGCGCACGGCGGTGCGCTGCAACCGCCGGTTGACCCAGACGAAGGCGTGCACCGCCCAGTAGCGCAGCGTGGCGTAGCTGACCGGGATCGGCGTCTTCTTCACCGCGCGCAGCCCGCGGAAGGACTCGGCGTGCTCGGTGGCGTAGCGGCGCAGCACCTCGGGGTCGGGCGAGCCGGTGAACACGTCGGGCTCCGCGGCCTGCAGGAACTCCCACATGTCCTGCGGGGTGGCCGCCACGAACACCGGCTGGCTGACCATGACCAGGTCGGTGGACACCCCGCCGGGCAGGTGGAAGGAGACCGACAGTCCCCGGGCGGAGCGGGAGCGGTCCCAGATGTAGGGGTTGCCGCTGAAGTTGGAGAACCGCACCGTCGCGGGCACCGGGTCGACCTGCAGGTGCGCGGCCGTGGTCAGCGTGGAAACCTTTCCACTGGGCAGGAAAACACCCCGGTAACAGGCGCCCTTGGCGTGCGCCCGCCGATATCCGGGGTATAGCCCGGACACCCACTCCAGCCGGTCGACCACGTCGACGGCCAGTTGCGGGTGCACGCCGGTGGGCGGCTGCGGCGACATTCGGCCCAATCCGTTCGCTGATTCTCGCGCGGCGGCACCCCAGCGCGGGACGCCCGAACGCCCAGCCTAAGGCGCACTCACCCCGCTGCCAACTCCCCGCTCCGCGATCGGTGTATTCGAATTAGCCCGACCGGCCCGACCGCGCCACCAGATAGCTGATCGGGAAACCGAACCGGATCGGCCCCGGCCCGCCATTACGCTCGGTGATGGAGGCGGCCAGCGCGGCCTCCACCCCGGCGCGGCGGGCCGGCGGGATGGCCTCCCACACGATGCGCATGCCGTGCGACTGGGTCCAGGCGACCAGCTCACCGGCGTCGGCCGCGCATATCGGCAGGTCCTCCTCGTGCACCTCGACCTCGGCGAACCCGGCCTCGCGCAGTACCGGCACGAGGCTGCGGGCCCCGCCGAACGCGGTGTCGCGCACGAACCCGGACAGGCCGGGGTCGGCGTCCAGCACCGCGGGGTCGATGGCGGCGGCGAGCAGATCGGCGTCCAGTGGGCCGAGCCGCCAGGTGCCCAGTCCACCGGGCGGGGTCGGCGCGGTCAGACCGAGTCGGCCGCCCGGCCCCAACAGGGTCAGGTAGTTGGCGAAGGCCCTGGGCAGGTCCGGGATCATGACGATGCTCATGCTGCCCGCGACCAGGTCGAAGCTGCCCGGCGGGAACTCCGGGGCGGTGCCGTCCATCAGCCGCACGCCGACGGTGTCCAGCCCGCGCTGGGCCACCTCGGCCCCGGTGGCGGTCACCATGGCGGCGGCCAGGTCGATGCCCACCACCGACCCGGTCGGGCCGAGCTGTTCGGCCAGCGGGAACAGCACGGCGCCGCGCCCGCAGCCCACGTCCAGCGCCCGCTCGCCGGGACGCGGCGCGAGGTGTTCCAGCAACCTGCGCGCCATCGGCTTGAAGAACTCCACGCCAGTGGTGTCGTAGACCTGCGCGACGCGGTCGAAGACCCCGCCGAATACGCCCTTTCCCCCAGTGTCCACCTTCGCCTCCAGAAATGCGTACTCCCCGATGCGGACATCGCCACGCTAGCACCGCTGGTTGTCAAGGCGAACTAAGTCGAATTGGACTATCCCCGGAATGTGGTTAACCCGAACAGGTGATAAGCGGATCCCTACTCTTGCGTAACGTGATAGTTGTGTGCGCCGTGACAATGAGCAGGTGGCCGCACTGAATACCGGACCCGGACACGAGGTGGACCCCACGAGCCCCGGCACACCCGTTGAGGTCACGGCGAATCGACCGGCCCCCGGAGTCGTTGAACAGGTGGACCCTGGGGAAGGAGCGCCCGTGACCGGCATGATCGAAGCTCAGGACACCGCCGCCGAGCTGTTCGAAGCCCTGCCCCGGGGCCTCGGCGCGCTGCTGCGCCCCGAGCTGGGCAGCCTGGCCGACGAGATCCTGCGCTGCCTGCAACGGCGCATCCCGGAGTACTCCACCCCGTTGGACGGTCCGTACGGGCAGAAGATCAGGGCCGGGGTCGAATACGCCCTGCGCCAGTTCGCCGACCAGGTGAGCACCCCCGGCGCGGTGTGCGAGGACCAGGCCGAGCTGTACAAGCAGTTGGGCAGGCTGGAGGCGAAGGCGGGCCGCAGCCTGGACGCGCTGCAGGCCGCCTACCGGGTCGGCGGCCAGCTGGCCTGGCGCCGCATCACCGAGTTCGGCCAGCGCTCCCGCCTGCCCGCGCACACGATCTGGCAGCTGGGCGAGGCGGCGCTGGCCTACATCGACGGCCTGGCCGCGCTGTCCGCCGAGGGCTTCGCCGAGGTCCGCGCGAACGCCGCGGGCACCAAGCGCCGCCAGCACCGCAGACTCGTGCGCCTGCTGCTGGCCGAGCAGCCCCCGCCCGCCGCCACGCTGGCCGAGGTCTGCGAACAGGTCGGCTGGACCGTGCCGAAGCGGGTCAGTGTTGTTGTGCTGCAACGACTCGACCAGGGTCGGCCCGCCGAGCCGCCAGAACCGCTGGTGGCCGACCTGGACGGCATCGAGCCGCTGGTGATCATGCCGGAGCCCGAGGAGCAACCGCTTCCCGTGGCCGGTCTGACCGGCTGGCGCGCGCTGGTCGGTCCCTCGGTTCCGCTGGCCGAGGCCGCCAAGTCCCTGCGCCAGGCCATGGCGCTGCGCGAACTGGTCCGCACCGGGATCGTGCCCGCCGAGGACGTGGTGCGCAGCGAGGACCACCTGTCCGCGCTGTGGCTGCTCAGCGACGAGGTGCTGGCCAAGCAGCTGGTCGCCAAGCGGCTGGCCCCGCTGTCCGGGCTGACCGACAAGCAGTCGCACCGACTGGGCCGAACCCTGTTGGCCTGGCTGGAAACCCGGGGCGGCGCACCGGAGATCGCGACCCGGCTGGGCATCCACCCGCAGACGGTGCGCTACCGCATGCGCCAGGTGGAGCAGCTGTTCGGTGAGCAGCTGCGCGACCCAACGGCCAGGTTCGAGCTGGAGGTCGCCCTGCGCGCCGCCGCACTGGCCGCCGGGGAGCCGACCTGCCCCGAGGACGACGAACTCGACTGACCCGCGAGTCCCGCTCTGGAGCAGCCGAGTCCCGGTCACCAGCGGCCGAGTCCCGCTCTCCCGCACGCGAGTCCCGGTCACCGGCAGTCGAGTCCCGCGCAGCCGCACGCGAGTCCCGGTCACCGGCAGTCGAGTCCCGCGCAGCCGGACACCGGACGGATCGGCCGCCGCGAGCCTGGCGGGACTCGCGGTCCAGTGAGCGGGCCTCGCGGCGCTACGGGCGGGACTCGCGACCCTATGGACGGGACTCACGGTCCCGTGGACGGGACTCGCGGTCGCCAGGGCGGGACACGCGGACCCCAGAACGGGACTCGCGGACCCCAGAGCCGGACACGCGGCCCCCAAAGCGGGACTCGCGGCCCTGTGGGCGGGACTCACGGCCCTGTGGCCGGGACTCGCGGTCGCCTGAGCGGGACTCGCCGGGCGGGGGTCAGAGTGTGCCGTCGAGGTAGCGTTGGCGGCAGACCGAGCGTGCCACGCGGCCCGCCGAGGTGAACGGGATCCGGCCCGGTTCCAGCACCAGCACCTGGTCCACGGCGACACCGAACCGGGCCGTCACCGCGCAGCGCACGGCCTCGGTGATCGCCCCGAGGTCCAGGTCCTTCGGCGAGACGTGCTGGGACCGCTCCGCGAACACCGTGACGGCGTCCCCGCGCGGGGTCGGCACGGACACGGCGACCAGGCCGTCCGGGCGCAGCGCGGAGTGCGCGGCCCGCGCGGTCAGCTCCACCTCACGCGGGTCCAGGTGCCGACCGTTCACCGTGAGCAGGTCCTCCTGCCTGCCGATGACGTACAGCTCGCCCTCGTGGCGGAAGCCCAGGTCCCCGGTGCGCAGCCAGGACTCGGTGCCCAGCACGGGGTCGTCCAGCTTGGCGCCGAACACGTCCTGCTCGGCGGCGTCCCGGCCCCAGTGCCCCCGTGCCACGGTCGCGCCGGACACCCAGATCTCGCCGACCAGGTCGTCGGACAGCGGCCAGCGCAGATCGGGGTCGACCACCAGCAGCTCACCTCGCACGGGAACCCCGCTGGAGACCAGCGTGGTGGACCGGTGGTCGGCCCCCGTCCTGGGCACGGCCTTGCCCGCGGCGAGCAGTTCGCGGTCCACGGTGAGCTGACGGGGCGGGGCGCCCGCCGCGGTGATCGACACCGGCCCCGCGGACTCGGCGCTGCCGTAGCAGGCCCGCAGCGCCTGGGGCAGCAGCCCGCACTCCCCGAACACGTCCAGCGCCGCGCGCACGGTGTCCGGGCGGATCGGCTCCCCGCCGTTGACCAGCGCGGCGACCTGGCCCAGCCGCATCCACACCCGGTCCTGCTCGCTGACCCGCGAGGCGCAGTAGGCCAGCGCGAAGTCCGGGGCCGCGGTGATCGCGCCCTGGGTCGCCGAGAGCACCTGGAGCCAGCGGCGCGGCTGCTCCAGCACGGCCCCGGGGTCCAGCAGCACCACGCGCAGCCGCGCGGTCAGCGGGGCGACCACCGCCATGATCAGGCCGAGGTCGCGGGACAGCGGCTGCCAGGTGACCGACACCGTCCTGCCCGGCACCGCACCGCAGGCCTCCACCGCACGCAGCCCGCCCGCGACCAGGTTGCCGTGGCTGATCACCACCCCGGCCGGGGCGCCGAGCGCGTCCACGGTGTAGCGCAGGTAGGCGATGTCCTCGGGGTGCACGTGCACCGGACGGCAATCCGCGGCCAGCGCCTCGGGCACGGCGTCCACCGCGATGGTCTGCACGGTGTCGGTGAGCCGCTGCTCGTCGAGGAAGTCCCGCATCTCGGTCAGCAGCGGACCGGTGGTCAGCACCCAGTTCGGCGTGCAGTCGGCGAACACCTCGGCCAGGTACTCGCGGTTGTCCAGCACGTCCTCGACGGCCAGCGGCACCGCGACCACCCTGGCCCGCAGCGTGGCGAGGAAGGCGACCACGTAGTCCAGTCCCTGCGGGGCGAGCAGCGCGGCGCGCTGCCCGGCGCGGGCCACCCGCTGCAACCAGGCGGCGGTGGCGCTGACCCTGCGGTGCAGCGCGGACCAGCTCAGCGTGACCGCGAGACCGTCCGGGCTGCCGCGGTGGTCCACGAAGGTCAGCGCGGCGTCTTCGGCGTGCGAGAGCGACCACTCGGCGAGGCAGTCGGCCAGGCTGTGGCGGGCGCCGGGGGTGGTGTCCACGGGGTCCTCCTCACCTGCGACCGGTGCTGGACGGGGCCGATCAGCCCATGCGGCCAAAGGTATTTTTGCCCGCTTCGCCACGTCAACGCGAACCGGTGCGGGGGTGGTCCACTTTTCCTTGTTGTGGCTGCTCTGACAACTCACCGTGTGGCCGATTGGACTTCTGTACGTGTGCGAGATTCGGCGGTTGTCGGTCCGTTTTAATTCGACTGTCACTGAAGCGACAGTTTAGGAGGAACGTACGGTAAACCAGCCGGACGATGGTGTCCGGCATGCGCACGCCGGAGGACCATGAGGTCACAGGCCCCGCGATGTGATCACGACGAGGTGATTCGATGCGTGCCGAACTGACTGTGGCGGTCTTGCGGGAGACCGCGCCGGGCGAACGCCGGGTGGCCCTCGTACCCGAAGGGGTGCGCGCCCTGACCGATGCCGGGGCACGGGTGCTGGTGGAGAACGCCGCGGGCGAACTCGCCCACCATCCGGACAGCTCCTACACCGAGGCGGGCGCCGAGGTGGTGCCGCGGGAGACCGCGCTGGCCCAGGCCGGGATCCTGCTCGTGCTGCACTGCCCGCTGCCGACCGGACTGCGCAAGGGCCAGGTCCTGATCGGCCTGCTCGCGGGCGCCGACCTGCCCGCGCTGGCGGAACGGGGCGTCACCGCCATCGGGCTGGAGGGCTTGCCGCGCAAGCTCAGCCGCGCGCAGTCCATGGACGCGCTGAGCAGCCAGGACAACGTGGCCGGCTACAAGGCGGTGCTGGTGGCCGCGCAGGTCTACCCGCGCTACCTGCCGATGCTGATCACCGCGGCGGGCACGGCGCCCCCGGCCAGGGTGCTGGTCCTCGGGGTGGGGGTGGCGGGCCTGCAGGCCATCGGAACGGCCCGCCGCCTGGGCGCCGTGGTCACCGCGTACGACATACGCCCGGAGACGGCCGAGGAGGTGCGCTCGCTGGGGGCGAGCTTCCTGGAACTGGCCACGGCGATCGCGGGCAGCGGGCAGGGCGGCTACGCGCGGGCGCTGACCGCCGAGGAGGAGCAGGCGCAGCGGCACGAGCTGGACGCGCACATCGCCCGGCACGACATCGTGATCACCACGGCCCGGGTGCCCGGCCGCAAGCCGCCGCTGCTGGTGACCGAGCAGGCCGTCAAGGCGATGGTGTCCGGCTCGGTGGTGGTCGACCTGGCGGCGGGTCCGCTGGGCGGCAACGTGGAGCTGTCCGAGCCCGGGGTCACCCGGGTCACCGAGAACGGGGTCACCGTGATCGGCGCGGAGGGGCTGGCGGCCACCGTGCCCTCGGCGGCATCGGCGGCCTACTCGCGCAACCTGCTCGCCCTGCTGCGGCACCTGCTGCACGAGGGCGAGCTACGCATCGACCTGACCGACGAGATCCAGGCCGGGGTCGTGCGCACGCACGACGGCCGCGAGACGGGAGCGTGAGGGCGGTGGCCGGACTCAGCGTGTTCGTGCTCAGCCTGCTGGTGGGCTTCGAGGTGATCAGCAAGGTGCCCGCGACCCTGCACACCCCGCTGATGTCGGCGGCGAACTCCATCCACGGCATCATCGTGGTGGGCGCCATGCTGATCGCCGCCTCCGCCGACACCGTGCTCGGCTACGTGCTGGCCTTCCTGGCCGCGGCCTTCGCCGCGATGAACGTGGTGGGCGGCTACGTGGTCACCGACCGGATGCTGCGCATGTTCCGGGGGCGGCGATGATCATCCAGCTGGTGTACCTGGCCGCGGCCACCTGCTTCGTGCTGGGGCTGCACCTGATGAACTCCCCCGCCACGGCGCGGCGCGGCAACCTGGTGTCCGCGGCGGGCATGGTCGCCGGGGTGCTGGCCACGGCGGTGCTGATCGCCGAGCAGAACCTGATCAAGCCGACCGGCTGGGCCGTGCTGCTGGCGGGCTCGGCGGTGGGCGCGGTGCTCGGCCTGGTCTCGGCGCGGACCGTGCGCATGACCGCCATGCCGCAACTGGTCAGTCTGTTCAACGCGGTCGGCGGTGGCGCGGCCGCGCTGGTCGCCGTGGACGAGGTGCTGCGCGGCAGCGGCGGGGCCGTCACCGTGGTCCTGGACGTGCTGATCGGCGCCGTCACCTTCACCGGGTCCCTGCTCGCCGCGGGCAAGTTGCAGGGCCTGGTCCCCGGGCGGCCCGTGGTGTTCGCCGGTGCGCGCGGCCTGAACCTGGTGCTGGCACTGGTGATGCTGCTCGGCAGCGGCTACTTCGCCCTCGTGCGGCCGGATCCGCTCGTGATCACGGCGGTCGGCCTTGCCGCACTGGTGTTCGGCGTGACCATGGTGCTGCCCATCGGCGGGGCGGACATGCCGGTGGTCATCTCCCTGCTCAACGCCTTCACCGGCACGGCGGTGGCCATGGCCGGGTTCGTGATCGCCAACGACATGCTGGTCATCGCCGGGGCGCTGGTCGGTGCCTCCGGTGCGATCCTGACCAAGCTCATGGCCGATGCGATGAACCGCTCGCTGGCCAGCATCCTCGTCGGCGGTTTCGGTACCGGCGACGGGGACCCGTCGGTGGCGGTCGGCGCGTCCGCGCAGGTGCGCGAGGTGGCCGTGGACGATGCCGCGATCCAGCTCGCCTACGCGCACCGAGTGGTCGTCGTGCCCGGTTACGGGCTGGCCGCCGCCCAGGCCCAGCACGAGGTGCGCGAGCTCGCCGAGGTGCTCGGCGCGCAGGGCGTGGACGTCAGCTACGCGATCCACCCCGTGGCCGGTCGCATGCCCGGGCACATGAACGTGCTGCTGGCCGAGGCGAACGTGCCCTACGAGCGGCTGCGCGAGATGGAGCAGGCCAACCCCGAGTTCGCCCGCACCGACGTGGCACTGGTGATCGGCGCCAACGACGTCACCAACCCGGCGGCGCGGCGGCCCGGCAACCCGGTGTCCGGCATGCCGATCCTGGACGTGGACCAGGCCAGGTCGGTGATCGTCATCAAGCGGTCCATGGGGCACGGCTACGCCGGGATCGACAACGAGCTGTACGGGGACCCGAAGACCGGCATGCTCTTCGCCGACGCCAAGGCGGGCCTGGCCGCACTGACCGCGGCGGTCAAGACGCTGGTGGGATGAGCCGGGAGGCCGTCCTCCTCCGGTGGCCCTTGCGCCGTTGCGGGGCACGCAGCAGCGCGAGGGCCCACCCGGCCCTCGGGTCGATGTCCACCAGCACGGTCATGACCAGCAGCGTGGCCGGGACCGCCAGCAGGGCGCCGAGCGGGCCGAGCACCCAGGCCCAGAACACCACCGCCAGGAAGGTCAGCGCGGTGGACAGGCCCACGGCGTCGCCGACGAATCGCGGCTGGACCAGGGACTGGACCACGAAGTTGAGCACCGCGTAGACCCCGAGGACGGCCAGCGCGCACCGCCACCCGGCGCCGAGCAGGCCGAGCAGCGCGGGCGGCACCACGCCCAGCAGGAATCCGATGTTCGGGATGTAGTTGGTCACGAACGACAGCAGGCCCCACAGCACCGCCAGCGGGATGCCCAGCCACGCCAGCGCGAGCGTGTCCAGTATGGCGACGACCAGCCCGAAGACCGTGGTCACGACCAGGTAGCGACGAGTCCTGCGGGCGAAGTCCCCGAGCGCGTCCTGGATCTGCGGGCGGTCCTTGGCGATCTCCGCCAGCCGCACGTCGACGCCGCTGGCCTCCAGGCTGAGGAACAGCAGCAGCGCCAACAGGAACACCAGGCTCGTCGTCACCCCGGCCAGGTCCCCCAGCAGCGCGCTCAGTGCGGACATCAGCCTGCCGGGGTCCAGCGAGTTCACGACCTGGCGGAGCTGGTCGTGACCGACTCCCCACCGGCCCGCCAGGTCGACGGCGTCGGCGAGCAGGGCCCGCGCCAGGTCCTCGTACCGGGGCAGCAGGGCGGCGAGCCTCGCCAGCGAGACGACCAGCACCGCGCCGAAGGTGACGAGCACCCCGTAGACGAGCACCACCAGGGCGAGCGTGGCTGCCCAGGAGGGGACACCGCGCCGCCGCAGCCGACGGTGCACCGGGTTGAGCACGATCACGATGACCAGCGCCAGCAGCGTGGGCGCGATCAGCCACGCCGCGGCCTTCATCCCGGCCACCGTGACGACCGCCGCGGCGGTACCGAGGAGGATCACCAGGCCGCGTGGGATCGTCGGGTCGTCAGCCGGAGCGGAAGCCTTCACTGGTCAACGCGGGCGCCCGCGTCACCGGGTGTCACGTCAGCCCCCTGTACCCGTTCATCACTGCCTCCCGTTCGCCCTCGACGGACCAGCACGCACACCGTCACACGATCCGGCGCCGGGCTCTTCACCCGAACCGGGCGACCCGACCCCACTTGCCGGGAGGTCATCCGCTCCGGGTGAGGAACCCGGTCGCTCGGAGGTGTCGGCTGGTTCGGGTAGGTCGCGGACGAGGCGGAAGGACAGGGAGTTCATGGTGGACGAGTACCCGTTGATCGCCGACCACGGGCTGATCGGGGATCTGCAGACGGCCGCGCTGGTGAGCACCGACGGCACCGTCGACTGGTTCTGCTGCCCGCGCTTCGACTCGCCGAGCGTGTTCGCGGCGCTGCTGGACCGTCGTCGCGGCGGCCACTGCCGGATCCGCCCCGCGGCAGGCCCCTGCACGACCAGGCAGCTGTACTTCCCGGACACGGCAATCCTGATCACCAGGTTCCTGGGGCAGTCCGGGATCGGTGAGGTGGTGGACTTCATGCCGCCCGCACCGCGGCGGCAGGCCACCGCCGAGCACCGCTTGGTCCGGATGCTGCGCTGCGTGCGCGGCCGGATCGACTTCGAGGTGGACGTGGCGCCGAGCTTCGACTACGGCCGTCGGCCGCACACCACCCACCTGACCGACAACGGCGCGGTGTTCGACGGCGGAGACCTCCGGCTGACCCTGCACGCCGTCCGGGAACCGGAGGACGCCCGGTTGGCCGACATCCGCGTCGCGCAGGACAACGCCGTGCGCGGCACCGTCACCCTGAATGCCGGGCAGGTCCGCGGCTTCGTCCTGGAGTCGGGCGGCCAGGGCGCGCCGCGGGCCGTCCGGGTCGAGGAGGTGGCGCGGGCCTTCGACAGCACGGTGCGGTTCTGGCACACCTGGCTGGCCAGGTCGACCTACGGCGGGCGGTGGCGCGAGGTCCTCACCCGGTCGGCGATAACGCTCAAGCTCCTGACCTACGCGCCGACCGGCGCCATCATCGCGGCGCCCACCGCGGGGCTGCCCGAGCAGGTCGGCGGCGAGCGGAACTGGGACTACCGCTACACCTGGATCCGGGACGCCTCCTTCGCGGTGCAGTCCTTGCTCGGCATGGGTTTCACCGAGGAGGCCGCCGACTTCGCCCGGTGGCTGGGCGAGCGCTACCAGGAGCGCGGCGAGAGCGCCACCGGCCCGATGAAGATCATGTACCGGGTGGACGGTTCGGCGGACGTACGCGAGGAGGTCCTCGACCACTGGGAGGGCTACCGGGGTTCGAGCCCGGTGCGGATCGGCAACGGTGCCAGCGACCAGCTCCAGCTCGACATCTACGGGGAGCTGCTGGACGGCATCCACCACGCCGACCGGCACGGGCTGCGGGTCGGTCACCAGGGCTGGCAGGCGTTGACCGGCCTGCTCGACTGGCTGGCCGACAACTGGGACCAGCCGGAGGAGGGCATCTGGGAGGTCCGCGGCGGCCGGGAGAACTTCACCTACGGCAGGCTGATGAGCTGGGTTGCCTTCGACCGCGGGGTCCGGCTCATGGACAAGCTCGGCCGTCCGGGCCCGGTCGCGCGGTGGCTGACTGAGCGGGACCGGATCTACGCCCAGGTCTGGGAACGGGGCTGGGACCCCGGCAGGCGAGCCTTCGTCCAGCGGTACGGCTCGAACGTGCTCGACTCCTCCCTGCTGCGCATGCCGCAGGTCGGCTTCCTCGCACCCCGCGACCCGATGTGGTTGAGCACTCTCGCCGCGATGGAGGAGGAGCTGGTCACCGACAGCCTCGTCCTCCGGTACGACCCGAGCGCCTCCCCGGACGGGCTGCGCGGGTTCGAGGGCACCTTCTCCTTGTGCACCTTCAACTACGTGCACGCCCTGGTCGGCGCCGGACAGCTGGACAAGGCGCGACTGGTGTTCGAGAAGATGCTCACCTACGGCAACCGCCTCGGCCTGTACGCCGAGGAGATCGGCCCCACCGGGGAGCAGCTCGGCAACTTCCCGCAGGCGTTCACCCACCTCGCCCTGATCGACGCCGCGATCACGCTCGACCACGCCCTGGACCGGGCCGCGACTGCGACATGAAGGTGCCCTTTGCGACGCTGGGCACCTACCCCCACCGCCGCGAAAGTGGCTTTCACTGCGTTGGGCGCAGCGAATGGTCCTATGGCAGCACGCCCCGGCACTGCCACGAAGGTGCCGTTTGGGACGTTCAACGTCGCGAACGGCACCTTCATGGCATGGCGCCGGGTGAGGTCCCGCGCCCCGGCACTGCCAGGAAGGTGCCGTTTGCGACGCCCAACGTCCTGAACGGCACCTTCATGACATGACGCCGCCCACCCCACCAGGTGACGGCGGGGTCCACCTTCAGGTGCACTGGGCCGAACGCGGACCTGGCGCTGCTCCGTGTGCAGCAGACTCGCGGCATGCGCAGGACACTGATCGGCATCGTGACGACCGTGCTGCTGCTCGGCGGAGCGGCACCCGCCCTGGCCCAGCCGGAGATCATCGGTGGCCAGGTGGCCACCGGCAGCTGGACCTGGATAACGGCCCTGCTGACCCCGGACGGCAAGCAGTACTGCGGTGGCTCGCTGATCGCGCCGAAGTGGGTGCTCACGGCGGCGCACTGCGTGGACGACAGCACGAGCAGGGACGCCGCGCGCATCGGGTCGAACGACCGCACCAGCGGCGGCACCGTGGTCGGCATCAAGCGGGCGGTGCCGCACCCGCAGTTCGGCCCGGACTTCGACAACGACATCGCGCTGGTGGAACTGGCCAAGGCGGTGACGAACAAACCGGCGGTGCTGGGGACCGGCACGAACTGGGACGGCTACACCCTGCGGCTGTTCGGCTGGGGGCAGACCTGCCCGGTGAAGGGCTGCAACGGCGGCTCGGACAGGCTGCTGCGGGTGGACAACACCGTGCTGCCACAGGAGAAGTGCCGGGCGCAGGGCACCGGCTTCCACCCGGAGCACGAGCTGTGCATGGACAGCCGCAACCAGAGGACCGCCTGCTACGGGGATTCCGGCGGGCCCGCGGTGTACATGGCCAACGAGCGGGTGATCGGCGTGACCAGCCGGGGCAGCAGGAGCTGCGGGGATCAGGACACGCTCTACACGCGGGTCCAGCCCTACCTGAGCTGGATCAAGTCCTACACGGGCTGAGCGCGGCGGCGCCGCGGGCACCAGGAGCCCGCGGCGCCGCGCTCCCTCACCCGACGGTGTAGGAGTACGGGATCGCGGTGAGTTCGTCACCGCTGCCCAGGACACTGGAATAGCTGTCCACGTAGAGCACTCCGCTGACCTTGCTGCCCGGCGCACCGCTCGGCGTGAGCGTCACGGTGATCTCCCCGGTCTGCCCGGGGGCCAGTGACAGCGGGCTGAACGCGGGAGGGTTCGCGGAGGTCGAGGACCGCCACAGGTCACCGGTGGTGCTGGTGGCCGCGGTGTCGAAGCCCTGCGCGTGCACCACGGCCGCGAGTGTGGCCGAACCGCTGACCGGGCCGTCGGTCGGGCCGATCGCGGTGGGCAGACCGGCCCACTGGCCCTGCGTGACCTCGGCGGCGGTGCTCGTCGCGGAGGCGGACAGCCCCCTGGGCACGCCGTGCAGTTCCGGCACCCCGCTGTACGCCGAGATGTCGAAGTCGGCCGGGATGGTCGAGGACTGCTGGAAGGTCAGCGACCGGGTTTCCGTGGGCACCAACCAGTTCGGGCCGATCGCGGTGGCCGGTGCGGGCAGCGCGATGGTGGCCGAGGACGGCGGCAGCACCACGAGTTGCTGGTCGCTCTCCTGGGTCAGCCGGGGGTCGGCGAAGAACCCGCTGGGCGCCACGCCGGTGTTGCGCACCTTGACCTTGACGGTGATCGGTTTGCCCGCCGCCACCTTGCCCCCGGTGGGCAGCCCGGTGGCGTGCGCGTCCACGGTGTCGAAACGCAGGTGCCCGGTGAACGGCTGGGACAGCGCCGTGCCGCTGACGCCCTGGTTGACGTTGACCACCAGCTCCCAGCGGCCCTTCTCCGGGGCGCGGACCGTGCTCTGCAGGGACTTGCCGCCGCCGTTGGTGGCCAGCGAGAGCACCTGTCCGCTCGGCGCCTTCAGCGCGCCGAACACGGTCTGGTTCGGGTCCCCGCCCAGGCTCAGGTCTACCGCGAGGTCCCGCTTGCCCGCGGGCACGTCGAACCAGTACGTCTGGGTCTGCGCCGGGGAGTAGTCCCGGCCGTTGCCGCCGACGATCGTGCCGGTGAACGCCTTGTCCGGGGTGACCAGGCTGCGCAGGGTCAGCGGCACGGAGGTGCGCTCGCCCAGCGCGGTGTCCAGTTCCACGGCCGCCGAGGTGTCCCCGGGCTGGTCGCCCGCCTTGGCCGTGACGTGGAAGGTGCCGCTCTGGCCCGGCTTGAGCGTCAGCGTGGACGGGCTCAGCTTGCCGAAGTCGGCGTACTTGGTGGCGGTGAACTCGTAGGCCACGTTGCCCTTGTAGCCGGGATTGCCCGCGGTGGCGTAGAAGACGGCCGTCCAGGTGCCCGCGGCCGGGTAGTGCACGTCCACCCGCCCGTGGTTGGCCTGGCTGGCGCTGTTCTGCGGGCGCGAGTCGGACTGGTACACGCCGTTGGGGTCGATCAGCGCCATGCGCACGGTCTGCGTCTGCGCCGGAGTACCGGGCCACGCAAGGGATCCCTGGAGGTGGTCGGCGCCCAGCGGCACGGTGAACGTGGTGCTCGCGTAACGGCGCAGCGCGCTCGTGCCGTCCACGAAGCTCGGGGTGGTGTCACTGGTGACGTCCAGCGCGATGCTGCCGACCTTGTCCGACAGCTGCTGGCTCAGGATGCGGCCGTGCGCCGAGACGACCTGCGTGTTCGGGCTGGTGTTGGTGACCGTCAGCGGCAGGTTCTGCGTGGCGCCCGGCTTGCCCACGGCGGTCAGCTGCGTGTCCCCACCCGTCGTGCTGGTGAGCAGGCCCGCGCCCTGGCGGCTGGGCGTGCCGTTGCCGTCCTGGACGGACATGGCCATGCGCACGGCGGCGTAGGTGTTCATCTCACCGGCGCCCTGCTCGTACGCGGGGTGGCCCAGGTCGGTCGCCGTGCTGGTGAGGATCTGCTTGACCAGCAAGGGATCCGGCCGCTGACCCCCGTGGGTCTGCTTGTACGCCTGGATGACCAGGGCGGCGCCGCCCGCGATGAACGGGGCCGCCTCGCTGGTGCCGCCGAAGGTGCGGATCGCCGAGGGGCGGCCCTGCTCGTCGGTGCACTGGGAGAAGCGCGGATCGGCGGTGCACAGGGACCAGCCCGACTCGCCGGGCGCGACCAGGTCGGGCACCCGGCCCAGGTCGTCCACCCCGCCGGAGGACAGCGCGGACATGTTGTCGTTGGCCCAGGAGGTGGCGAAGGTGCGGGCGCCGCGCTCACCGGTCTGCGCGTAGAGCCGGTAGTTGGTGACCGAGCCCGCGGAGATCACGTGCGGGTCCACGGCCGGGGTGCCGATCGTGCCGCTGGGGCCCGCGTCCCCGGTGGAGGCCACCACGGTCACGCCCGCGGCCACGGCCGCGTCGTTGGCCAGGGCCACCGGGTCGACCCCGTCGGCCGGGAACGGGTTGCCGCCAAGGGACTCGTTGATCACGTCCACGTTGGCCACGTTGACGGCGTAGTCCACGGCCTGCAACACGATGGAGTTGGTGACCAGTGCCGCGCTGCCGAAGACGTTCAAGCCGACCAGCGAGGCGCCCGGGGCGATGCCGCGCACGGTCACGTTGCAGCCCTTGGGCAGCGGATGCGCCGCGGCGACCACAGTGGACAGGTCGTAGACCTGACGGCCCTGCGCCGCGATGGAGCTCGCGTCGCCGAAGGCCTCTTCCCCGCCCTGCGGCCCGTTCGGGTCGGTGCCGGAGAAGTCCTGGTAGTCGGTGAACACCGGGGTGCCGTCGGCACGGATGAAGTCGGGGTTGTGCGGGTCGAGCCCGTCGGCGATCCACGCCACGCTGACCCCCTTGCCGTCCACCAGGTTCTGCGCCTGGGGCAGGCTCGGGTTGGTGAAGGCGGTGTGCGTGGTCTGCAGGGCTTCCGGCTCCAGCAACGGCTTGCCCGGGTCGGCCGGGCACACGCCGTTGGCCAGCGGCTTGTCGGCGGCGGCCTTGAGATCGCTGCGCTGCTCGGTGCTCAGCGGGCGGACCGCGCGGGTCCGGTCCGGCACGACGGCGGCGACGGAGGGATCGGCCGCCAGGTGGCTGGCCTCGGCCGCGGTCACCTTGGCGGAGAAGCCGTTGACCACGTCGTAGGTCTTGAGGTTCTGCGCGCCCGCGCCCCTGGCCTGGTTGAGCAGCGGGGTCTGGTCCTGGCGGACCTTGGCCTGGTGCTGGGACTTCTGGGTCCTCACCGGCAGTTCCGGGTGCTGGTCGCGCAGCACCACGATCACCGACTGCTGGGCGCCCTGGCTCAGCGCGGGGTCGGCGGCGGCTGTCGTCGGTGCGGCGGCGGCGATGAGCCCGCCCACCGTGACCGCGATCAGCATCAGTCTTCGTCTTTGTTGGCGGTGCGTCATGGGCCGCAGCGTACGTGCCGAAATGCCATTTCGAGCAGAAGAATTTAGCCGACCTTGCCGTCAAAGAAGAATTATCGGACAGAATTTCCGAACCGATTGTCGCTCATAACTGTTAACACTGCCGATAATGCCGCTGAACGGTCGATGGCGCAGGTCAGCGGCCGGACGTACTCTCCGCCGCCGCGGCTGGCGGGGAGCCACCCCCCGCCAGCCAGCGGATATCAGCCGAGCAGCCGGGCGGGCGCCTGGAGCACCGCCTGGATGGCCCCGAAAACGGGCACACCCAGGGGTGCGAACGTCCAGATGTTGTTCAGGTTGCTCGTGTCGGGCTGGTCCACGACGACGACGCCACCACCGGAGGGGGCGGTGTCGGCCATCGCGGGAGCGGCGAACCCGAGCATGGTGGCGGCCAGCAGGGCCGGAACGACGATCTTGCGGGTCACAGGGAGTACTTCCTCTCTCAGCCGTGCAGGAACGTGAGCAGGTGGGCGATCGGGCCGAGCGCCTCGGTCGGCACCGGCACCGTCGGGTCGAGCACCGAGCCCAGGTCCACCCCGGGCAGCACGTAGACGGGCGTGCCCGCGTGCGCGATGCCGCCGGTCAACCCGGTGAGCGCAAGCGCGGCGACGGTGCCCGCCACCACGCGTGAGACCACTGTGGACATTCATCTCTCCTTCTCTGGTACGGCAGTCAGCACACCGAGTCGGTGGGCTTGGGGTTGCCGAGTCCGAACAGCGGGCGCAGCCGCACGCCCACGAGGGTCCCGCCGATGGCCATCACGCCCCACAGCCAGCCGTGCAGGCTGAAGGAGGCCACGCCGGAGAAGTAGGCGCCGATGTTGCAGCCACCGGCCAGCCGGGCACCGAATCCCATGGCGATGCCGCCGAGCACCGCGCCCAGGGCCATCCGCCAGGGCACGGCCCGGTGCAGCACGAAGGCACCGGCCAGCGCGGAGGCGATCAGCGCGCCGATCATGATGCCGAAGTCCATCACCGACACGCGGTCGGTGAGCACCGAGGCGTGCAGCGCGGCGGCATTGCGGGGCACGGACCAGTACGGGGCGTGCGAGATGTCGATGCCCACCCAGCCCAGGATTTTGGCCCCCCACAGGGCGAAGGCCGAGGTGATGCCCCAGGGCCCGCCCGCGACGAACAGGGTCAGCGCGTTCAGGCCCGCCAGCAGCAGGGCGCCGACCCACAGCGGCCAGGCCCCGCGCAGCACCCGCAGCACCCCGTGGGCGGTGGGCGGCTGCTCGACCGGCGGCGGCTTGCGAAGCCGTTGCACGACAAGTGAGATGCCGACGATCGCGCCGATGATCGCGAACGAGATGAGCAGTCCACCGGGGTAGCCCCACGGGGTGGCGGCCAGGTTCACCGTCGGCCCCAGGCTCTGCATGTAGACGATCCAGTCCGCGGCGAAGGCACTGGCGATGGAGCCGAGCACGAACCCGCCGAGGGTGTAGAGGATCGCGGTCTGCCCGCTGCCCACGGCGAACAGGGTGCCGGAGGCACAGGACCCGCCGACCTGCATGCCGATGCCGAAGAGGAACGCGCCCAGCGCGACCCCGATGCTGGTCGGCAGCACGGTCCCCTTCGGCACCCCGGACAGGCCCAGCCCGCTGCCCAGGATCACCGCGAACAGCAGGCAGGCCACCGCGAGCATGAGCATGTGCGCGCGGATCGCCGCGCCCTGGCCGACCACCACCACCTGCCGCCAGGCCGAGGTGAAGCCGAACCGGGAGTGGAACAGCACCAGTCCCAGTGCGATCCCGATACCGAACAGGAGGGTCATGATCGGACCCGCCGCGTGATAGACCGCCGAGCCCAGCACGATCGCGAGCACTACTCCAACCGAGGTCACGCCGACCTTGGCCGAAGGTGCCGGTAAGTGCCGCGGCACCTCGCTGCTGACTGCTGTCATCGTTCCTCTTTCCTAGTCGGGCAGTGGTCCGGAGATCGGGACGACCGTAGCGCTGGGCACCCACTGACCGGGATAGTTCATGTCCATGCCGTTCATGTGCTCACTCATTTGCATCACGTCCACCTGCGCGCAGGCGTAGATCCGCACCGGCTCGTCCAGCCGCTGCCCGCGCGCGGCCAGCCAGCGCTGGAACCCGGCCACCGAGGCGCTCTGGCCCTCGAAGGCGCTGGCCAGGTCCAGGGTGTAGTTCAGAGACCGCTGCTCGCGCGGGTCGAACCGCAGCGGGACCGCCGAGCTGACAACGGATTTGACCAGTGGGCCGGTCAGCAGCCACGGGGCGAGGTAGACGCCGCGGGTGAAGGTGGGCCGTTCGGTCTGCTCGGTCGCGACCAGGCTCAGTTCGGTCGCTGCCCTGGTCCAGCCCGACACCAGCAGCAGCGCGTTGTTCGGCGCCTCCTCGGTGACGACCGGGATGTGCACCTGTTCGGCGTTGGCGCGGACCAGCGCGGCGGCGGCCCGCGCCCGTGGCGACTCGTCCCCGACCAGTGTGATCGCCGGTACGGACTTGCTCGCCAGGAAGCCGATCATCGATCGCAGCGAGTCTGCGTCCTCAGTGGACAGTTCATCGGCCGGACAGCTCGCCAGCGCGGCACGCGAACCGCCCAGCAGGCCACCCAGCGCGGCCCCCGCGCACTCCGGGCCGTCCGCGCCGACCGCGTTGACCTGCAACGGATCCGTTCCAGTATCGACGTCCACAGTGGAGGAAACCCCGTCGCGCTCGACCGTGAGCGTGCTGCGCCCGGCCGGGAGCGTGACCTCGGCCCAGGCCCCGTCGGCGCCCGGCCTGGACACGGCGGTGACCGGCGGCTCGTCCCCAGCGCGGACCGTCACCGACCCCGCGGGCACGTGCACCAGGTTGCGGCCGGGGCGCTGCGGGGTGAGCAGCAGCGGCGTGGGCTGTGACACCAGCAGCGGCACGCCGGGGGTGGGCAGGTCCAGTGGCTTGGGCACGGCGATCAGGGCGCTCCAGGCGACGTAGGCCGCGACGACGACCGTGACGCCGAGCGGGAAGAAGCGGGGCCTGGTCAGCACCAGTGCCGTCACGACCAGGGGCAGCACCGCGACGACGATCAGCAGCAGGCCGAACCCGGTGGTGTAGAGCCGACGGTCCAACGCCACCCCGGAGGCGGCGATCTGCACGACCCCGGCCAGCACCAGCACCGCGGCCAGGGTCAGCGCCACCGGCTTGGGCCGCAGCCGCTCGGGCTGCCAGCCGCCGGTACCCAGCACCGTGATGCCGATCCACAGCACGGCCGCGACCGTGTAGGCGGTGTCGGCGAAGAACTCGATGCCCATGTGGTCCAAGGAGATCTCGGACACGAGCACCACGAACAGACCGAACCCGGCGTAGGCGGGCGCCGAGCGCCAGCGCAGCAGCGGTGGCACCGCCAGGGCCAGCACCAGTTGCACGACCGCGAACACCGGGTTCACCTCGTACACCACAATGGACACAACATCTGCCACAACCGTTGCGGCGGCGGCAGTCCACGCCAGCACCAGCGCCGGGCGGCGCACCTCGGCCACCGCCGGGCGCACCAGCCCGATGCCCGCGATCGTGGCACCCGCCAGCAGGAGCAGGATCCTCACCAGCACGGCACCGGCGCTGACGGCCTGGGTGCCCATGTCACTCATGTGCATTCTCGTCCTCCACGGGGGAAGGCGGGCGGCGCCGCCGGGACGCCGCCCGCCCGCCTCACTTCACATCCGCGTCCGCGACCACGAACAGCTCGGAGTGCGGCTTGGCGTTGCCGAAGTCCCCGTGCGGCCAGGACTTGCGGTTGAAGTTGATGCCGACCTGACCGGAGTTCTCGTCACGGAAAGCCGTGTCCACCGTCAGCTTCCCGTCCTTGCCCAGGTCGACCATGGTGACCTTGTGGTCACCGTCCAGACCGCTGCGGGCCACGAAGTAGTCCGACACCGCGACCCTGCCGGGCTGGTCGGTCTCGTGGTAGAAACCATCGCCCCCCAGCTGGAAGTTGTCGTAGGTGCCCCAGTGCGGACCCTGCCCCGGCTTGCCGGGGTTGATCGCCGCGGCGCCCGCCAGCGTCGGGCAGTCCCCGCCACCGCCGTTCTCCGCCTTGGCCTTCGTGTCGATGGTGCAGGTGTAGTTGTCACCGGCGGCCAGCAGCTTGGAGATGTCCAGCGTGTAGACCCCGCCCACCGTGCCGGGGTCGTCCGAGCCGAGCGTGCCCTTCTGCCGTCCGATCACCGCGTGGTACAGGTAGTGGTCGTCCGGGCTGGTCTGCACCCAGCCGCCGTTGCTGCTGGAGCCGACGCTGTCGGCCTTGGCGTCGAAGGACTTGTTCGCCGCGCCGTCGTCGAACACCTCACGCCAGTGCGGCTGGGCCGCGGTGATGTCGGGGGTGTAGAAGATCGCACCGCCCTGCATCGTCTGTGCGAAGGCACCCTTGTGACCGGGCAGGTTGGTCACCGTGGTCTCCATGACCGCCCGGCTCTCCGCGTGCAGCGGGTCCGCCGGGTTGGCCCTGGGCCCGTCCTGCAGGTAGGACACCGCCTTGAGCTTCGGGTGGTTGCGGTCGGAGATGTCCCAGGTGCGGATGGTCGGCCGCCGCAGGTACGGGGAGGGCTGCTTGACCGGGTCCAGGATGATGTTGCGCGGCTCCGCGTAGTCACTGGTGACCATCGTGTTCAGGTCCTCGCGGGCCTGGATGCCGTGCGGGTTGGCGCAGGTGGGCGCGCCCAGCCTGGGCAGGTCGTCGCAGAGTTTCTCGTTGTCTCCCTGCGGGGTCGCCGCCGGGGACTGGGAGAGCACCTTGCCGTCCTTGTCGAAGTGCACGACCTCACCGGGACTGCCCGCGAAGCCGTTGCCGATCTGCACCGAGCCGTTGTCGTAGATGTAGGGCCCTGGCACGACCGGGCCACCCATGTAGGTGCCGTAGGCCGTGCCGTCCTTGAGCGTCCAGTACGCGTCGGGCACCGACCCGCCCAGCGTCTGGCTGGGCAGGCTGATCCCCTTGAGCTTCAGGTTCGGCAGCGCGCTGACGTCGAAGGCGTAGGTCGCCGCCGCGAACAGCGCGCCCGCGTAGATGGTGTCGCCCTTGTGCCACACGTACTGCATGTGGTGCGGCTCGTTCTCCACCAGCGGGCCGACGGTGGCCGTGTTGACCACCTTGCCGTAGGTCGGCGAGCCCTTGGTGGCGTCGATGACGGCGAGGAAGTCCGGTCCGGGCAGGGCGCCGGGCAGCTTGTTCACCACGCCGCCGACGGTCCCGGGCAGGTTCTTGATGTCGGACACCGCCGTGTCGGCGATGTTCTCGTCACCGGCCCAGACCAGCAGCCACTCCTTGCGCTGTTCCTGCCGGGCCGCGTACTTGCCCACCAGGTGGTTGGTGACCGTGTAGTCCTTGCCGTCGGCGCCCGCCACGTGCTGGGTGGACACCTGCACGTCGGCGTAGGCGCTGGTGCCGGCGATGGGGAAGGTGACGGCCGCGGCGGCGACCAGGACGGCCGCCGCACCGGTGCGCACCCTCCTCCCGCCGAGCGATTTCAGGGGCATCGGATCTCCGTGTTCTGAATGGGTCGTCGAACTGAACCGGCCGCACCGGAAATGGGCACGGCTCTCCCCCGGGCGAACGGCGACGATCGACCGGGAAAGGCGGAGTTCACCACCGTGAACAGCAGGTCCAGGCGCGCGTCAGCGCAGGCCGAATGGACCCGGAATAGGGGTGGCGTGAGGGGTGAAAGGGGTCCTCAGCGGACCGGACAGAGAGCGCTCGCCTGGAGCTGCAAATCAACGTGTCGGCGAGTCGCCAGAGAGACACCGCGCATCATGGCTAAGAGAGTGGAGCAATCGGAGCAACTTGTCAAAGTCAGTTCCCACATCGCACAAAGGGCACACGAAGGAGTGAACAGGTATTGACAGTGTCGAACACCGACATAAAAAGCGGCGCCGTTCCCGGTGATGGGAACGGCGCCGCGAGAGCGGTTCTTGTGCTCATCTGATGAACGGGGCCGACCAGGTTTGGTTGTTCTGCAACGATCCGGCCGCGGCACAGGTGTAGACGTCCACCGGGGTACTGGCCGTCGAGGTGCTGCCGCCGTACACGTCCAGGCACAGCGCGGTCCCGGACAGCTTGAGCTGACCGTCCCTGGTGTAGTCCCACTTCTGCGAGGAGGGCGCGGATCCGCACCCGGCCACGCCGACGAACCGGCCGCTGGCCCCGTTGACGGGACTGGTCGAGGTGCCGCTCCGCGCGGTCAGGCACAGGCCGTTGGCCAGCTTGACCGTGCCGTCGGCGTTGCGGGTCCAGCGCTGGTTCGCGCCGCTGGTGCACTGGTACACCACGACCGGGTTGTTGGCCGCGGTGCCGGAGGCGTAGTTGTCCAGGCAGAGTGCGGCCTTGCCCCAGTCGCCGCGGGCCACGGTGATCTGCCCGGTGGGCGCGAACGAACAGCCCTTCACCTTCAGCATGGCGTTGTCGTGCGAGCCGATCGTCAGCGGCACGGTCCCGGTGGAGGTGCTGTCGGTGTGCGCCCACAGGTCGCGCACGGAGTAGGTGCAGCCGGTGCCACTGAAACCCAAGTCCGACAAGGACAAGCTGTATTTGGTCGCGGCGGATCCCTTGTTCAGCACGACAACCGCGCGACTGCCGTCGGCAAGCTGCTTGACCACCACGTCGATCCCGCTGGCACTGGACGGGGTGCCGTCGGACCTGGCGGCACCGCCGGACACCCGGTAGCCGCCCGCGCCGAGCGGGTCCTGGTCCACGGCGAGGACCTCGGCGTTGCCCAGGGTCCTGATCGACTCGCGCAGGTGCGCGGCCTGGTCCGGGTGTGCGTCCAAATAGGACGGTGTGAACTTGCGCGCGTCGGTGCTGATGAACAGCGGGGCCGCCATCGCCGACCACAGGGCGAGCTGGCTGCGTTCCTCGGCGCTGGACATGCCGTTGTCCCCGATGAGCAGCATGTCCGCGTCGTTCCAGTTGCCCGGCGACTGGTAGCGGGCCAGGTCCACGGTCGTGTCGAAGCTCTGGTACGCACCGAAGTTGTAGCCGGACAACGCCTTGTCCCACGGATCGGTGCTGGCGGCGTAATTCCAGATGTCCGGGCCGACCCGCCACTGCTGACCGTGGTCGCGCACCCAGTTCATCACGTCGAACTTGGTGGCCCCGTTGTTGTACGCGGCGGGCGCGGACTCGTTGAACAGCACGTTGGGCGTCTTCCTGCCGCCCGCCGCGGCGTTGCCGACCGCGGTGGCCAGCGCGGCGCTCATCCGCCCGTCCAGGGTCTTCAGCGGCTCCTTGGTCTGGCAGTTGTCGTACTTGAGCGCGTCAACTCCCCAGTACACAAAGGAGTTCGCGTCGTCCTGCTCGTGGTACTCGCTGCCGGTGGCGGTGTTCGGCGTGGTGCTGCACGTGTTCGTGCCCGAGCTCTCGTAGATGCCGAACTTCAGCCCGAGGCCGTGCAGGTAGTCCCCGTAGTCGGTGAGCTCGTAGTCGAACCCCGGCTGACTGGAGCCGCCCCAGGTGGTGGCCCCGTGCAGGTAGCCCGCGGCGGTGCGCCGCATCCAGCAGTCGTCCACGGTGATCGTCTGGTACCCGGCGGCGGCCAGTCCGCTGTCCACGAGCCCCTTGGCGTTGTCCTTCATGTACTGCTGGAACGAGTAGCTCGCGGTGGGCGAGCCGTCCAGCGGGGCCTGGGCGGCGCAGGTGGACCGGGCCCAGTTGTTGAAGCCCATCGGCGGCACGGGGGCGATCGCGCTGGCGGGCGTGGCCGCGGAGCTGTAGTTGGTGGCGGGTTGGCTCACGCCATCGTTGGCGTGCGCGGGGACGGCACCGAGCAGGGCGAGTCCCAGCACGGCGGGGGTGAGCACGCGTAGGCGACCACGGGCCATCCAGACCACTCCTTGTTTGCACAAAGTTGCGCGCATCAACGCATTGGCGAGCATGTTTGCTCACGGACTGAGCGCCCGCAAGAGTCAGGGGGTCGGGAAGAAGCCCTGGATCGGTCGAGGCGACGGCCCACGCGTGCACTTCCAGCGATGTAAATCGTTTCAACCGATGGCACGCAGCGGCCTGCGACGCTTACCCGGACGTGTCAAGAGAAACCGGGCTGACCTGCGGTATCCTGATTGAGACGTTTCACGACCGGAGGCTTGCTTGGCGACGATCAGCATCCGCGAGGTGGCCGCACGGGCGGGCGTCTCGGTGGGCACGGTGTCCAACGTGCTCAACCGCCCGGACCTGGTCGCCGAGAGCACCAGGGAGCGCGTCCGCGAGGCCATCTCCGCACTGGGTTTCGTGCGCAACGAGTCGGCGAGGCAACTGCGCTCGGGCACGGCCCGCGCGATCGGGCTGATCGTGCCAGACGTGGGCAACCCGTTCTTCACCGACGTGGCCAAGGGCGTGGAGGACACCGCCAGCGAGGCGGGTCACGCGGTGATCCTGTGCAACAGCGACGAGTCGGCGCAGCGCCAGGAGCGGCACCTGGACCTGCTCACCGAGCAGCGCGTGCACGGGGTGCTGATCACCCCGGTGGACGACTCACCCGAGCCGGTGCTGCGACTGCGCGAGCGCGGGGTGTCCGTGGTGCTGCTCGACCACGCCACCGCGCTGAGCGACACCTGCTCGGTGACCGTGGACCACCGCATCGGCGGCGAACTGGCGGTGCGGCACCTGCTGGAGCAGGGGCACCGCGAGCTGGCGATGATCAACGGCCCGGAGTCGGTGACCCAGTGCCTGCACCGGGCGCAGGGCGCAAGGGACGCGCTGCGCGAGGCGGCCCGCGACCCCGGGGACCTGCACGTGGTGGAGGTGCCCGCGATGAACGTGGCCTCCGGGCTGGCCGCCGGTGAGCGACTGCTGACCGGGAACCGGCCCGACGCGGTGTTCTGCGCCAACGACCTGCTGGCCCTTGGCCTGTTGCAGGCGGCGGTGCGGCACGGCGTGCGGGTCCCGCACGAGCTGGCCATCGTCGGTTACGACGACATCGACTTCGCGGCGGCTGCCGCGGTCCCCCTGACTTCCGTCCGTCAGCCCAGCAGGCTGATCGGTCGCACGGCGGCCGAACTCGTCATCGCCGAGACTCGTGATCCCGGCGGACACGCGCACCAACGCGTGGTGTTCACCCCAGAACTGGTGGTGCGCGAGTCCAGCCGCCGCCCTGCGGACCAGCTCAGTCCATGCCCCGAACGATGATCGGCTCGAAGCCGTCCTCGTGGTCAGCCTGCCACGGGATCCACTCCTGACCCGCGTGCAGCGCGTCCCGCTCGGGCTCCCAGCCCAGCTCGACCGGTTCGATGTCCATCAGACGTCCCATGGCGAATTCCCCAGCTTCCTTCCGCGACCTGACGACCCCCACGCCGTTGTGGCCAACATCACTGTGCCGGATGTCGATCCGGAGTTCAACGAGGTTTAGGGATCTCCGAGTCCGATTTGACCCGTTCTTCAGTGGTAAGGGTAGGCTTACCTGATCAAGGAAGGAAGAGGTGGGGCGCGGTGAGGCGACCCCCGCGACCGGCCGGAACGCCGCTCGCAGGGCCGCCCGGCGAGCCCGCGAGCGGCCACAAGACCACCCGAACAGGTAACAATTCGAACACGGTCAACGCTGCCCGCCCGCGCCGCCCGGTACTGCCCTCGTGGACGCTCAGGCCCACTGCGCGGTGGTGTTCGCCCCGTCCAGGGACTCGCGGATGATGTCGGCGTGCCCGCAGTGGTGGGCGGTCTCGCGGAGCAGGTGCAGCAGGATCCGGCGCACCGACCAGTACTGGGTCTCCTGCGGCCCCCATGGGAACACTGGCAGCGGCACCTCGCGACCCAGGTCGGCCTGCCCGGCCACGGCGCGCTCGGTGGCCTCGAACGCCGCGGCGTAGTCGGCGACCAGTCCGGCCAGGGTCTCCTCCTCGGTCATCCGGTACTGGTCGGAGTTGATCATTCCCTCGGGCAGCACCCCGTCGGCCTCGACGAACACGCGGGTCCAGAACGCCTGGCAGGCCGTCACGTGCTTGACCAGGCCACCGAGGGTCAGCTCGCTGACGGTGGTGCGCTTGCGGGCGTCCTCGTCGGACAGGCCGCGGACCGTGATCAGCAGGCTGTCCCGCTGGTTGGCCAGCATCGCCAGGATCTCGTCGTGCTCGGTGCTCATGTCCATCTCCTCCGTGTCGGTGAGACGACTCTAGAAGCAATCGCGGTCAGGTTCGGTCCTGGTTCGCGAGACCGCCGATGATCAGGTCCAGTGCCGCGTCGAAGCGCTGTTCCCCGTCGCCCTCGCCGAGCAGGTGGCCCATCGCCAACAGGGCCGGAAACCGGTTGGGCGGCAGCGCGGCCACATAGCGGCCCATCTGCTCCCCCCGCTCGCGCAACTGCTCGGGGCTCACCTCCCCGCTGCGGACGGCGTTGACCTCAACCGCGAAGGCCGTGCAGTACAGGCTGAGCACGTCGAACCCGATCGCCACCAGCCGGTCGGGCACGCCGCCCGCGCGCATCAGGCCGAGCATGGCCTCCGCCAGGACGAAGCTGTGCTCGGTGGCCGGGATCAGGGTGTCCAGCGCGATGCGCGCGATACCGGGGTGCTCCACCAGCGCCCCGACCTGCCGCTTGCAGAGCTCCTTGAGCTGCTCCCGCCAGCGCGCCGGATCCGGGGTCGGCACCCGCACCTGGGACAGCACGCGTTCCAGCAGCAGTTCGCACAGCTCCTCCTTGCTGCTGACGTGGGCGTACAGCGAGGCCGGTCCGGTGTTCAGCGCCTGGGCCACGCGCCGCATGCTCACCGCGTCCAGGCCCTCCGCGTCCAGGATGGCCAGCGCCGCGTCCACGATCGCCTGCCGGCTGAGCTGCTGGCGGGGCTTGCGGCGGGGGGTGCGCCAGGGCGGTTCGGGGAGCTCCACCCGAACACTGTACTTGACACGAACGCCGTTCGTTTGTAGAACATCGTTCGTCACGTTCGAACGCCGTTCGTTTCAGGGTGGGAGATTCTTCGATGATCGAGACGAGTGTGCTGGTGGTCGGCGCCGGGCTGTCCGGGCTGTCCACCGCCGTGTACCTGGGCCTGCACGGGGTGCCGCCGCTGCTGGTCGAGCGGCACGCCACCACCTCGCAGCAACCCAAGGCGCGTGGGCAGTTCCCGCACGTGCTGGAGGCGCTGAAGGTCGCCGGGCTGGACCGGGCCGTGGTGGCGGCGGGCGGCACCGAGCAGTTCCGGATCGTGATCGCCGCGAGCATGCACGGACCCGTGTACCGCGAGATCACCCCGGAGATCCCCGACTTCAGCGCGCTCTCCCCCGCCGGGTGGGCCAACGCCAGCCAGGAGCAGGTCGAGCCGATCCTGGCCGCCCGCGCCCGCGAACTCGGCGCCGACCTGCGCTTCGGCACCGAGTTGGTGTCCTTCGAGCAGGACGCCGACGGGGTGCTGGCCGTGCTGCGCTCACCGGGCGGGACGGTCGAGGTCCGCGCCCAGTACCTCGTCGCGGCCGACGGGCACCGCAGCCCGATCCGCACCGCCCTGGGCATCGGCTGCACTGGGCGCGGTGTGCTCGGCGAGAGCCTCGGCGTGCTGTTCACCGCCGACCTGCCTGGGCTCGATGGCCTGTACTACCTGCAGAACCCCGCGCTGCCTGGCGGTTCCGGGGTCCTCGTCAGCACCGACGTGCCCGGCAGGTTCGCGCTCGGCGTCGCCGCGGGCGACTCGGAACCGGACTGGCCGGAGCTGATTCGCGCGGCCACCGGCTTGCCCGATCTGGTGCCCGGCTCGATCGAGGCCGGCGGCACCAAGTCCACGACCGAGCACCGCGTCGCCGACCGGTTCAGCCTCGGGCGGGTGCACCTCGTCGGCGACGCCGCACGGGTCATGCCGCCGACCGGGGCGTTCGGCGGCAACACCGCGATCATGGACGGCTACTCGCTGGCCTGGAAGCTCGCCCTGGTCGTGCGCGGGCAGGCTGGGCCCGGGCTGTTGGACAGCCACGACGTGGAACGCAGGCCGTACTCGATGATCCTCGCCGACCAGCAGTACGCGGCCTTCCTGCAACGGCTCCGTCCCGGCGCGCCCGCCGAGGTCGATCCGATCGAACCCGTGTCCACCCTGTTCTTCGGCTACCGGCAACTCGGCGCCGCCGTGCTGGAGGACGGGGACGACCGGTCGGTGTTGGAGAACCCCGAGCGGCCCACGGCGCGGCCCGGCTCGCGGGCACCCCACGTCGTGCTGCCCGATGGACGGTCCACTGTGGACCTTTTCGGCCGGGGGTTCGTCGTGCTGACGTGCGGCGCGGAGTGGGTCGCCTCGGCCGGGGTGGCGGCGGATCGGCTCGGGATTCCGCTTGTCGCCCACCAGGTCGACGGGTCCTGGCCCGAGGTGTACGGCGTCAGCGAGGACGGGGCGGTGCTGGTGCGGCCGGACGGCTACGTGGCCTGGCGCTCGGTCGGAGCCGGGTCGGCCGCCGACCTGGAGGAGGCGCTGCGGGTGGTGCTCAGCCGCCCGTGACGTGCCGGTCACCGGGGGCTAGCCCGTTGCTCCACTGTGCAGTTGTTCTCGCGCCCGCCCCGCCCTCCTTGTCAGGGCGGGTCGGGTTCCGCGATGGGCTTGGGCCGGGTGGTGTAGACGAACCCCAGCGGGGTGGTCCAGTGCCGGGTCCCATCCAACTCTCGGGTGAACCGGTACAACCCAATCGTCTTCACATAATGGTGCACCTCGCAAAACGGCCCAAGATTGCACGCCTCGGTCACCCCACCCGAGGCAAATCCCCGCGCGTGGTCGATCTCGCACCGCGCCGCGGGCCGCATACACCCCGGCGCCTGGCACACTCGATCCCGCACCCGCACGAATTCCTTCAACGCCTCAGGTGGTCGATACCGTTTCCGCCCCACCCCCACCGGCATCCCGACCTCATCCACGAGAACTTTCCGCCAGTCCCCCTGCGCGGCGATCTCCCGCGCGGTAGCCGCCTCCACCGGCCCGACCCCGGAAATGTACCCCGGCTCAGCCGTCAACCCGATGAGCGTCTTCGCGGAAATCGTGAGATCGGTGTGCACAGTCACCGGTCGGCCACTGCCCAGCATCCGGTCGATGAACACATCGGCCTGCTTCTCACCCCAGGACCGGTCATCATCGAGACTCTCCGCGTCGGCGGTGATCTGATCGAAGATCGCCCGCGCGGGCACCGCATCCAGGTACGCGGTCAGCAACGCCATCCCATCCGGCATCGACCGATAACTCACCTGCGAGGACCGCTTCACCGCCCGCACGTGCCGCCGCTGCGCACCCTCCGGATCCACCAGGCAGACCAGCCGATCGGTCTCGGCCTTGAGTTCCTGGGTGGTCCACTCGGCGGCCCCGGTCAGCCCGGCATCCACCGCCCGAGCCTGCTCCGCGTCCAGGTTCTCGGTGCGCTTGCGCACCACCTCGAACCGGTCCAGATCCACCCGTCCGTCCCGCAGCAACCCCGCCACAACGGGAAGCCGATCCAGCGCGGCGGCCTGGTCCAGTTTCCGCCGCGCGGCACCCAACGGAATGCGCAGCAGCAATGCCAACTCGTGGGGATCATCCAACTCCGCGATCAGGCGAAGCTGCACGTGATCGAGCGTCCGCTTGGCGGCCTCAGCCGCCAAGACTGCCCGCGCGATCGCCACCTTCCCCACGCCACCGATTCTACTCCGAATAGCCGACGCGAAAGAGTGAAAGGGTAGCCAATTGCCGCCCGCAAAGAGTGACGATGGGCGCACGGTCCTCGCGGCACCGAATTCCGGACACGAAAGGGTGAAAAATGGGAGGCCGATTGCCGGGCACATAGAGTGGCGATGGACGTGCGCCTCGCGGCACCGAACAGTCGACACCAACGGGCGGAAAGGAGCATCAGTAATCCCCAGGGGTGGTTTTTTCTGGGGGAGGCGATGGGCTACGCTGCCCGGCGAAATCGGGGCGGCATTCCACGCCCCGGCTTCCCGATTACCGCCCATCGCCAGGGTCCCCAGACAAAACCACCCCGACACCTCAAAGCAGCAACACACCACCCCGGAACCCCCAACACACCACCCCAAAAACGCCGACACACCGCCCCGGCACGTCCGACACGCGCCGAACTGCTCAGACCTCGTCCATCGCCTTGTGGATGCGCTTCTCCGACACCGGGTAGGCCGTGCCGAGGGTCTGGGCGAAGTAGCTGACGCGCAACTCCTCGATCATCCACCGGATGGCGACCAGTTTCTCCCCGACCGGCTCGCCGGGCGGCAGGGCGCCGACCAACTCCCGGTACTCGGCGGTGATCTCGGCGACCTGCTGGGTGCGCTCCACGTCCCGCGCGGGGTTCTCCGGCAGCTTCTCCAGCCGGCGCTCCACCGCCCGCAGGTAACGCTCCACATCGGACAGTCGGGCCCACCCGGTTTCGGTGGCGAAACCGGCGCACACCAGGCCTTTCAGCTGGCGTCGGATGTCCGTCACCGACTCGGTGGGCGCGAACCTGGCGGCGGCGAGCCGGGCCTGCACGGCCTGCTCGGCGGCAAGGATGCGCCGGACCCGGTCGACGACCTCGAGCACGGTGGGTCCCAGGGCGGTGCGGGCACGGGTGAGCAGCTTGCCGAATCCCTCGGCGTCCCAGGCGGGTCCACCGCCCTCGGCGACGATCCGGTCGACGGCGGCGGCGATGCAGTCCTCCAGCAGGGCGGGCACACCGCCGTGCGGGTTGCGGCTCAGTGTCAGCTTGGCCTCGTTGCTGAGGCTGCGCACGACGAGCTTGACCGGGGAGGGCAGGTTGAGCAGCAGCAGGCGCCGGGTGCCCCGGAGCATGGACTGACGTTGCTGGGCCTGGGTGTCGAGCAGCCGCACGGCCACGGTGTCGCCCTGGTCCACGAGCGCGGGATAGGCGGTGACCTCGTACCCGGACACGGCCTGCCGGTGGCTGCGCGGCAGCGGGCCGAAGTCCCACTCGCGCAGGCCCTCGCGCTCGATGTTGTTGGGGGAGGCCGACAGCGCGGCACGCATGGTGTCGCGCAACTCCTGCTTGATGGACTCGAGGTCCTTGCCCTTGGCCAGGGTGCGGTCGCTCTCGTCCACCACGTGGAAGGTGGTCTTCAGGTGCTCGGGCACCTGGTCGAGCTGCCACGCCTCCCGGGGCACCACGACCCCGGACAGGGTGCGCAGCTCGCGCTCCACGGCCTCCAGCAGGTTGACGTCCTGGTCGGTGATCCGATCCACGACGGCCTTGGCGAAGGTCGGGGCGGGCACGAAGTTGCGGCGCACCGACTTGGGCAGCGACTTGATCAGCGAGGTGACCAGTTCCAGCCGCAGGCCGGGGATCTGCCAGGCGAAGCCGTCCCCGTCGAGCTGGCCGAGCACCGGCAGCGGCACCCGCACGGTGACCCCGTCGGTGCTGGTGCCCGGCTCGAACCGGTAGGTCAGCGGCAGAGGCACCCCGCCCTGGTCCCAGTGGTCGGGGTAGTCGCGGGCGCTGACCTCACCCGCGCTGTCGTTGACGAGCATGTCCAGGTCGAAGGTGAGTAGGTCGGGCTGGTCCCGCCGGGTCTTCTTCCACCAGGTGTCGAAGTGCCGCACGGACACGACCTCGGCGCCGATCCGCTTGTCGTAGAAGTCGAACAGGGCCTGGTCGTCGACCCGGATGTCGCGGCGCCGGGCCCGGTCCTCGAGCTTGTCCACCTCCCGCAACAGCGTGCGGTTGGCGTGCCAGAACTGGTGGTGGGTGGTCCACTCCCCGTCCACCAGCGCGTGCCGGATGAACAGGTCACGGCACAGCCCGGGGTCGATCCGGCCGTAGTTGACCCGGCGCGAGGCCACGATGGGCAGCCCGTACAGTGTGACCTTCTCCATGGCGGTCACCGAGCCGCGCTCGGCATCCCAGTGCGGCTCGCTGTAGGTGCTCCGCACCAGGTGCGGGGCCAGCTTCTCGGCCCACTCCGGCTCGATCCTGGCCACGATCCTGGCCCACAGCCGGGAGGTCTCCACCAGTTCGGCGGCCATCACCCAGCGCGGCTGGCTGCGCGACAGCGCCGAGCCGGGGAAGATCGCGAACCGGGCGTTGCGGGCGCCCAGGTACTCGGTGGGGCCCTTCTTCTTGGCGTCCTTGGCGCTGACGTCCTTGAACCCGAGGTGGGACAGCAGGCCCGCGAGCAGGGACAGGTGGATGGCCTGCGGGTCGACCTCGTTGCCCTCCAGGGACACCCCCTGGGACTTGATCACCTGGCGGAGCTGGGCGTAGATGTCCTGCCACTCGCGCACACGCAGGTAGTTCAGGAACTCCGCGCGGCACATCTTGCGGAACTGGTTGGAGGACAACGCCTTCTGCTGCTCGCGCAGGTAGTTCCACAGGTTCAGGTAGCTCAGGAAGTCCGAGGTGGGGTCGGTGAACCTGGCGTGCTGCTGCTGGGCGGCCTGCTGCTGCTCGGTGGGCCGCTCACGGGGGTCCTGGATGGACAGGGCGGCGGCGATGACCATGACCTCGCGGGTGCAGCCGTTGCGCTCGGCCTCCACGACCATCCTGGCCAGCCGGGGGTCCACCGGCAGCTGGGCCAGCCGCCTGCCGACCTGGGTGAGCTTGCGCTGGCCGGAGCTGTCGGGGGCGCCCACCGCGCCGAGCTCCTGGAGCAGGCCGATGCCGTCGGCGATGTTGCGGCGGTCGGGCGGGTCGATGAACGGGAACGCGGCGATGTCGCCCAGCCCGGCCGCGGTCATCTGCAGGATCACCGAGGCCAGGTTCGTGCGCAGGATCTCCGCGTCGGTGAACTCCGGGCGGGACAGGAAGTCCTCCTCGGAGTACAGCCGGATACAGATGCCCTCGGACACGCGTCCGCAGCGGCCCTTGCGCTGGTTGGCGCTGGCCTGGGAGATCGGTTCGATGGGCAGCCGCTGCACCTTGAGCCGGTGGCTGTAGCGGGAGATGCGCGCATTGCCCGGGTCCACCACGTACTTGATGCCGGGCACGGTCAGCGAGGTCTCGGCCACGTTGGTGGACAGCACCACGCGGCGCCCGGTGTGCGGCTTGAACACCTTGTGCTGCTCGCCAACGGACAGCCTGGCGTACAGGGGAAGGATCTCCGTGTTGCGAAGGTCCTGTTTGGACAGTGCGTCGGCGGTGTCGCGGATCTCCCGCTCCCCGCTGAGGAACACCAGGATGTCGCCGGGGCCCTCCGCGCACAGCTCGTCCACCGCGTCGCAGATGGCCTGCACCTGGTCGCGGTCCGGGTCGGACTCGGGGTCCTCCGGGTCGATCACCGGCCGGTAGCGCACCTCCACCGGGTAGGTGCGGCCGGAGACCTCCACCACGGGGGCGTCCCGGAAGTGCCGGGAGAAGCGCTGCGGGTCGATGGTCGCCGAGGTGATGATCACCTTGAGGTCGGGCCTGCGCGGCAGCAGCTGGTGCAGGTAGCCGAGCAGGAAGTCGATGTTCAGGCTGCGCTCGTGCGCCTCGTCGATGATCAGCGTGTCGTACTGGGACAGCATCCGGTCGTTCTGGATCTCGGCGAGCAGGATGCCGTCGGTCATCAGCTTGACCAGGCTGCGCCCGCCGACCTGGTCGGTGAACCGGACCTTGTACCCCACCGCCTGCCCCAGCTCGGTGTGCAGTTCCTCGGCGATGCGCTCGGCCACCGTGCGCGCGGCGATCCGGCGCGGCTGGGTGTGCCCGATCATGCCGCGCAGACCCCTGCCCAGTTCCAGGCAGATCTTGGGCAGCTGGGTGGTCTTGCCCGAGCCCGTCTCCCCCGCGACGATCACCACCTGGTGCTCGCGGATCAGCTCGGCGATGCGGTCCCGGTGCTCGCTGACCGGCAGCTGCGGCGGGTAGTCGATCGCGGGCACGGTCAGCGCCCGGTCGGCCACCCGCAGCACGGCGGCGTCGACCTCGGCACTCAGCGCGGCCAGTTCGAGCGCGCGCTCCGGCCCCTCCGGCTTCTTCGCCAGCCCGTCCAGCCGACGCCGCAGCCGCCGCTCGTCGCGCAACATCAGTTGCGGGAGGCGGTCGCGCAGTTCGGCCAGCGTGGAGCTCACAGGTGACGGTCCCATTGGTGCGGAGAATAAGCCCGCGACCCCGGTCGGCTCGCGTGGTTTTCCGCTGCGGGGTCGCCCCTGGCGAGTTTACTCGGCGATCATCTCCCGTGCCCGGCAGGGAGAGCGGGGTGACCGGGGCCACAGCGCCCTGACCTGCCTCAGTAGCCCCTGCGGCGCACTCCTGGTTTGATCGTCTGGCAGTCCCCTGCACGCGGAACGAGAGCACCAGGAGCGTCCATGCGCGCGTGGCCAGGCACGTCCTACCCGCTGGGCGCCACCTACGACGGCGCGGGCACCAACTTCGCGCTGTTCTCCGAGGCGGCCAGCAAGGTGGAGCTGTGCCTGTTCGACCCGGACGGCACGGAGACCAGGGTCGCCCTGCCGGAGGTCGACGCCTTCGTCTGGCACGGCTACCTGCCCGAGGTCGGCCCGGGCCAGCACTACGGCTACCGGGTGCACGGCACGCACGACCCGGCCACCGGCCAGCTGTGCAACCCGAACAAGCTGCTGATCGACCCGTACGCCAAGGCGGTGTCCGGGGACGTGGACTGGGACGAGTCGCTGTTCGGCTACCGGTTCGCCGACCCAGGGCAGCGCAACGACGGCGACTCCGCGGCGCACCTGCCCAAGTCGGTGGTGATCAGCCCGTTCTTCGACTGGGGCAACGACCGCCACCCGCACACCCCGTACCACGAGACGGTGATCTACGAGGCGCACGTCCGGGGGACCACGGTCGCGCACCCGGAGATCCCCGAGGAGCTGCGCGGCACCTACGCCGGGCTGGCGCACCCGGTGATGATCGAGCACTTCACCCGGCTCGGGGTGACCGCGGTCGAGCTGATGCCGGTGCACCAGTTCGTCAACGACCACCACCTGGGTGAGCAGGGCCTGAGCAACTACTGGGGCTACAACACCATCGCCTTCCTGGCCCCGCACCACCGCTACGCCTCCAGCAGCCGCGCCGGGTACCAGGTGCAGGAGTTCAAGTCCATGGTGCGCGCGCTGCACGAGGCGGGCATCGAGGTGATCCTCGACGTGGTCTACAACCACACCGGCGAGGGCAACCACCTGGGCCCGACCCTGTCCATGCGCGGCATCGACAACGGGGCCTACTACCGGCTGGTCGAGGACGACCCGCGCTACTACACCGACTACACCGGCACCGGCAACTCGCTGAACGTGCGGCATCCGCACACCCTCCAGCTGATCATGGACTCGCTGCGCTACTGGGTGACCGAGATGCACGTGGACGGCTTCCGCTTCGACCTGGCGGCCACGCTGGCCCGCGAGTTCTACGACGTAGACCGGCTGAGCGCGTTCTTCGACATCGTGCAGCAGGACCCGGTGATCAGCCAGGTCAAGCTGATCGCCGAGCCATGGGACGTCGGGCCTGGGGGCTACCAGGTGGGCAACTTCCCTCCACTGTGGACGGAGTGGAACGGCAAGTTCCGCGACACCGTGCGGGACTTCTGGCGCGGGGAGCCGGGCACGCTGGGCGAGTTCGCGGCGCGGCTGACCGGGTCCTCGGACCTGTACCAGGACGACGGGCGGCGGCCGCACGCCAGCATCAACTTCGTCACCGCGCACGACGGGTTCACCCTGCGCGACCTGGTGTCGTACAACGACAAGCACAACGAGGCCAACGGCGAGGGCAACCAGGACGGGGCCAACGACAACCGGTCCTGGAACTGCGGCGAGGAGGGGGAGACCGACAACGCCGAGGTGCTGGCGCTGCGGTCCCGCCAGCAGCGCAACTTCATCGCCACGCTGTTCCTGTCCCAGGGCGTGCCGATGCTGGCGCACGGCGACGAGCTGGGCCGCACCCAGCGGGGCAACAACAACGTGTACTGCCAGGACAACGAGCTGTCCTGGGTGGACTGGTCCGAGCAGGCCCAGGACAGCGAGCTGACCGAGTTCACCGCCGCGATGGCCAGGCTGCGCCGCGAGCACCCGGTGTTCCGCCGCCGGCGGTTCTTCCAGGGCCGCCCGCTGCGCAGCGGGGAGGACCTGCGCGACATCGCCTGGTTCGCCCCCTCCGGCTCGGAGATGACCGCCGAGGACTGGGAGCTGGACTTCGGCCGCTGCGTGCTGGTCTTCCTCAACGGGCAGGCCATGGGTGAGATGGACGCGCGCGGCCAGTGGGTCACCGACGACTCCTTCCTGCTCTGCTTCAACGCCCACTACGAGGACGTGGAGGCGAAGATCCCCAACGGCGGCTACGGCGGCGAGTGGGCCGTGGTCGTGGACACCGCCACCGGCGAGGCCGCCGAGGAGCCGGTCGCCGGTGGCAGCGCGATCACCATCCCGGCGAGGTCCCTGATCGTCCTGCAGCGCACCGAGGAGTAATGGCTTGACTAGGCCCACCTCGACCTATCGGATCCAGTTCGGCCCGGCCATGGGCTTCGCCAGGGCCGCGGGGGTGGCCGACTACCTGGCCAGGCTGGGGGTCGGCGCCCTGTACGCCTCCCCGCTGTTGCAGGCGGCGCCGGGGTCCACGCACGGCTACGACGTCACCGACCCGACCCGTGCCAGCACCGGGCTGGGCGGCGAGGTGGGCAGGCAGAGCCTGGCGCGCAAGCTGCGCGGGCTGGGCATGGGCCTGGTGGTCGACGTGGTGCCCAACCACGTGGGCGTCGAGGTGCCCTGCGCCAACCCGTGGTGGTGCGACGTGCTGCGGTACGGCAGGCAGTCCGCGCACGCCGACAAGTTCGACATCGACTGGTCGCGCGGACCGCTGCTGATCCCGGTGCTTGGCGAGGACGGGGTGGACGCGCTGGCCGTGGACAACGGCAGCCTGACCTACCACGAGCACCGCTACCCGCTGGCGCCCGGCACGGAGTCCGGGACCCCGCGGGAGGTGCACGACCGCCAGCACTACCGGCTCGTGCACTGGCGGCTGGGCAACACCGAGCTGAACTACCGGCGGTTCTTCGACGTCAACACGCTGGCGGCGGTCCGCGTGGAGGACCCTGCGGTGTTCGCGGCCACGCACGGCGAGGTGCTGCGCTGGGTGGCGCAGGGCGAGGTCACCGGCCTGCGCATCGACCACCCGGACGGCCTGTCCGCCCCGGGCGGCTACCTGCGCAGGCTGCACGAGGCGGCGCCCGGGGCCTGGCTGGTGGTCGAGAAGATCCTCGGGGTGGGCGAGTCCCTGCCCGCGTCCTGGCCGGTGGCGGGCACCACCGGGTACGAGGCCGCGCGCGAGGTGTGCGGGCTGTTCGTGGACCCGGCCGGGGAGCCCGCCGAGGACCAGCCGCTGCACGAGATGGAGCGGACCGCCCGGCTGGCGGCGGCATCCACCCTGCTGCGGGCCGAGGTGCGGCGGATCGCGGCGCTGGCCCCGGGCGCCGACGAGGACGCCGTGATCGAGTTGCTGGCCTCCTTCCCGGTGTACCGCAGCTACCTGCCGGAGGGCCGCCACCACCTGGAGGCGGCCCTGGAGCTGGCGCCCTCCGCGCGGCCGATCGTCGAGGCGATGCTGGCCGATCCCGAGGGTGAGCTGGCCACCCGCGTGCAGCAGACCTCCGGCATGGTGATGGCCAAGGGCGTGGAGGACACCACGTTCTACCGCTACAACCGGTTCGTGGCGCTCAACGAGGTGGGCGGGGACCCGGGCCGTTTCGGCGTGTCCCCGCAGGAGTGGCACACCGCGGCGATGGGGCGCGAGGCCGCCTACCCCGCGACGATGACCACGCTGTCCACGCACGACACCAAGCGGTCCGAGGACGTGCGGGCGAGGCTGGCCGTACTGTCCGAAGTGGACTTCGAGGCGCGCTACCAGCGGTGGGCGGCAAGGCTTCCGCTGCCGGAACCGAGCCTGACCCGGCTCGCGTGGCAGACGCTGGTCGGCGCCTTCCCCATCAGCGAGCAGCGGTTGGCCGACTACCTGGCGAAGGCAGCCAAGGAGGCCAAGCTGGCGACCTCCTGGACCGACCCGGTGCCCGAGGTGGACCAGGCCATCGCGCAGTGGCCGGGCAGGGTGTTCGGTGAGGCCGAACTGCTCGCCGAGGTGACCGGGTTCGTCGCGGAGATCACCCGTGCCGGGTGGTCGAACTCCTTGGGGCAGAAGCTGATCCAGCTCGCCGGGCCGGGTGTGCCCGACGTGTACCAGGGCACGGAGCTGTGGGACTACTCGCTGGTGGACCCGGACAACCGGCGGCCGGTGGACTTCCAGCTGCGGGCCGACCTGCTGGCGCGGCTGGACTCCGGCTGGCTGCCCGAGGTCGACGAGTCGGGCGCGGTCAAGCTGCTGCTCACGGCGAAGGTGCTGCGGCTGCGCAGGGACCGGCCCGAGCTGTTCACCGGGTACCGGCCACTGCGGGCGGAGGGGCCCGCCGCCGAGCACGCGCTGGCCTTCGCCCGCGGTGACGGCCTGGTGGCGGTGGCCACCCGCCTGCCGGTGGGCCTGGAACGCTCCGGCGGGTGGCGCGACACGGTGCTGCGGCTGCCGCACGGCAGGTGGACCGACGCACTGACCGGGATCCCGATCCACGAGGAGGCGCCCGCGGTGGGCGAGCTGCTGAGCAGGTACCCGGTTGCGCTGGCGGTGCGGTCATGACCGAGTTCTCCGTGTGGGCGCCCGAACGCGACCGGGTCCGCGTCCAGATCGGACGGACCAGCCACGAGCTGAGGTCCACTGAGGACGGTTGGTGGCGGGTGGACGTGCCGGGCACCGGTCCGGGCACCGACTACGCCTTCCTGCTCGACGACTCCGACGAGGCGCTGCCCGACCCGCGCTCGCTGTGGCAGCCGGACGGGGTGCACGGGCCGTCGCGGGTGTACGAGCACGGCGCCTTCGAGTGGACGGACTCGGCGTGGACCGGGCGGGCGCTGCCCGGCGGGGTGGTCTACGAGCTGCACATCGGCACGTTCACCGAGGGCGGCACGTTCGACTCGGCGATCGAGCGGCTGGACCACCTGGTGGAGCTCGGCGTGGACTTCGTGGAAGTGCTGCCGGTCAACGCCTTCGACGGGGTGCACGGCTGGGGCTACGACGGGGTGCTGTGGTACGCCGCGCACGACCCGTACGGCGGTCCGGACGGGTTCAAGCGGTTCGTGGACGCCTGCCACGCGCGCGGGCTGGCCGTGCTGCTGGACGTGGTCTACAACCACCTCGGCCCCTCCGGGGCGTACCTGGACCGGTTCGGGCCGTACTTCGCCGGGCAGACGATCTGGGGCCCCACGCTGAACCTGGACGGCCCGCGCTCGGACGAGGTGCGCCGGTACGCGATCGACAACGCCGTCAGCTGGCTGCGCGACTTCCACGTGGACGGGCTGCGGCTGGACGCGGTGCACGCGCTGTCCGATCGGCGTGCGATCCACCTGTTGGAGGAGCTCGCGTCCGAAGTGGACTCGCTGGCCGCACACCTCAGGCGGCCGTTGAGCCTGATCGCGGAGTCGGACCTGAACGACCCCAGGCTGATCACCCCGCGCGAGGCGGGCGGCTACGGCCTGCACGCGCAGTGGAGCGACGACCTGCACCACTGCCTGCACGCCACGCTCACCGGCGAGCGGCAGGGCTACTACGGGGACTTCGGCTCACTGCCCGCGCTGGCCGCCACCCTGCGCAGTGCATTCTTCCACGCGGGCACGTGGTCTTCCTTCCGTGGACGCACACATGGGCGACAAGTGGACACGTTGACCACTTCTGGCCACCGGTTCCTGGCGTACCTCCAGAACCACGACCAGATCGGCAACCGGGCCACCGGGGACCGGCTCTCGGCCACGCTCTCCCCCGGCCTGCTCGCCTGCGGGGCGGCACTGGTGCTCTGCTCGCCGTACACGCCGATGATCTTCATGGGCGAGGAGTGGGCCGCGCGCACGCCCTGGCAGTTCTTCGCCTCGTTCCCGGATCCCGAGCTGGCGGAGGCGGTGCGCACCGGGCGACGCGCGGAGTTCGCCGAGCACGGCTGGGACGCACAGGACGTGCCGGACCCGATGGACCCCGACACCGTACTGCGCTCGCGACTGGACTGGTCGGAGCAGCGGGAGCCGAGCAACGCTCGCACCCTGGCGGTCTACCGCGAGCTGATCGCGCTACGCCGTGCCCACCCGGAGCTGACCGATCCCCGACTGGACCGGCTGCGCGTGGAGTTCGACGAGTCCGCGCGCTGGATCGTGCTGCACCGGGGCGAACTGCGGCTGGCCTGCAACCTCGGTGCCCAGCCGGCGGTGCTGCCGCTGACCGGCGAGGTGCTGTTCAGTTCGGGGCCCGGTGTGCTTGCTGAGGAGGACTCACTGCACGTGCCCGCCGAGACGGCGGTCCTGCTCAGGCTCCGATCCGGGTCCGGGTCCGGCGACGCTGGTCGGAGATGAGCGCGCGGCGCTCGTTCTCGCCCATGCCGCCCCAGATCCCGTAGGGCTCCTGCACGCTCAGCGCGTGCTCGCGGCACTGGCGCAGCACGGGGCACTCGTGGCAGATCCGCTTGGCGTGCGCCTCCCTGGCCAGTCGCGCGGAGCCGCGTTCGCTGTCAGGGTGGAAGAACACGGCACTGTTCGCACCGCGGCAGGACCCTTGCCGCTGCCAGTCCCAGTTCTCGACCACCGGCGTGGGCAAGCGGTGAACGTCAGCCATGTCGAGCCTCCTCCGTACGCGTCCACTGTGGGCTTACCCTGCCGCCATTCCGCCAAACCTGGTTTCACCCTCCCCGGTGAGGGGTAACCCAAGGCACCGCTGACGTGACAGGAGGTCAAGCTGTGCCCGACGTGCGATTTGGCCCTGAGCTGATCGAACGACTGCTCGGTTACCTGGTGAGCGAGATCACCGGGTGTCTGGGCGCAGGCCTGCACACCGAGCGGCGGTTGGTGCGCGCGGTGGGCGGTACGGAGCGACTGGACCAGGCGCAGTGGGAGCTGGGCGTCGGACCGGTGATCGACGCGGCGGGTGATGAGGACGTGGTGCGCACCGCGGACCTCGCGGGTGACAGGCGCTGGCCGGAACTGGCCGGGCTGACCGGTGCGGACGGGGTCGGCGTGGTGGCGGTGCCCGGCAGCTGGGACGAGAACGGGCCGGTGCTGCTGACGGTCTACCTCGACCACGAGCCCAAGGAGGACGACCTGCGCGTGATCGAGCGGGTCGAGCCGGTGCTGGCCACCGCGGCGGCCGTGGTGGAGTTCTGCGCCGACGAGGTGGTGCGCGCCGACCAGATGGTGACCATGGTGCAGCACCGCAGGGTCATCGAGCAGGCCAAGGGCCTGGTCATGGCCGCGTCCGGCGTGCACTCGGGCACCGCGTTCCAGACGCTGGTGCGGGCCAGCCAGCACTTCAACGTCAAGCTGAACGAGCTGGCCACCGCGCTGGTGGAGCAGGTGGGCGGCGCACCGGTCACCGAGCAGGAACCGGAGGCCGGACCGGGCACGGCCGCGCCGGGCAGACGGGCACGTGAGGCGGCCGAACGGACCTGGCTGGCGCTCCGCCGGTGATCTTCAGCGTGGCTGCCTTGTGCACCGGAGACGCCCTCCGTACGGTGTGGGGCGCAACGGTTGAGCAACCAGCCTTGCCGGGGCGGCGACGCCGGTCGGCACCCAAGCCTGCCGGGAACCCACCCGGCCCGCGCTCCAGCTCCCGGCGCGACCCCCGGGAGAACTCCAGTCGTGAGGACAGTGGCCCGAAGGTGACCGACAACAACAACACCAGCATCACGCTCGCGGTGCGCGAGGTGAGCCCCGAGGTAGCGGTGATCAGCATCGGTGGTGAGGTGGACATGCTCACCGCCCCCGAGCTGCGCGAGGCGGTGGACCGGGCGATCGACTCCTGCCGCGCGCTCGTGCTCGACCTCAACGCGGTGACCTTCCTCGGCTCGGCCGGACTGGCCGTGCTGGTGGAGACCTCGCACGAGGCCAACCGCCGCGGCGTGCCGCTGCGCCTGGTGGCGAGCTCCCGCACCGTGTGCCGCCCGCTGGAGGTGACCGGGCTCACCGAGGTGCTCAGCACGTACGGCTCCTTGGACGAGGCGGTCGCCGCCGCGGTATGAGCGGCACCGGCCCCGACGTGACCACCAGCCACCCACGCATCGAGGTAACCGTGAGCGAGAACCAGTCCAGCCCCGAGATCGAGGTGCGCATCGCCGCGCGGCCCGATCACCTGTCGGTGCTCCGCGCCGTGGCCGCGGACCTGGCCATGCGGGCCGACTTCGACCTGGACGCGATCTCCGACCTGAAGATGGCCGTGGACGAGGCCTGCGCCACCCTGATCTCGCGGGCGAACTCCCCCGAGGACCAGCTGGTGTGCGGGTTCGCCGTGGAGGCCGACCAGATCCACTTCACCGCGCACGCCCCCACCAGCAGCCCGGCCGCGCCCAGCAGGGAGAGCTTCGGCTGGCGGGTGCTCAGCTCGCTGACCGACTCGGCGAACACCTGGGTCGCGCCGGGCGATGACGGCGTGCCGGTGCTGCGCGTGGACCTGGTCAAGAAGCGGCTCGGTTCGGTGGGTCAGTGACAGACTCCGCCGACGACTACGAGCACCTGACACCGCTGCTGAGCGAGCTGGCGGGCCTGGCAGAGGACGACCCGAGGCGTCCGGAGCTGCGCGAGGAGCTGGTCACCGGCTTCCTGCCGGTGGCCAAGCACATCGCCCGCCGGTTCGCCCAGCGCGGTGAGCCGCAGGACGACCTGGTCCAGGTGGCCACGGTGGGCCTGATCAGCGCGATCGACCGGTTCGACCCGGAGCGCGGCAGCGACTTCCTGTCCTTCGCGGTGCCCACGATCATGGGCGAGGTGCGCAGGCACTTCCGGGACACCAGCTGGTCGGTGCGGGTGCCTCGGCGGCTCAAGGAGCTGCACCTGGCGATCACGGCGGCCACCAACGAGCTGTCCCAGCGCGCCGGCCGCGCGCCGACGCCCAGCGAGCTGGCCGCACACCTGGGCATCAGCCGGGACGAGGTGTTCGAGGGACTGGAGGCCAGCAACGCCTACCGCAGTTCCTCCCTGGACGACATGCTGGTCAACACCGACAGCACGCTCTCGCTGGGCGACACGCTCGGTGAGGAGGACGCGGAGCTGGCCGGGGTGGAGAACCGCGAGGCGTTGCAGCCGCTGCTGCGCCAGCTGCCCGAGCGGGAGCGCGCGATCATCGTGCTGCGCTTCTTCGGCAACCTCACCCAGACCCAGATCGCCGAGCGGGTGGGCATCTCGCAGATGCACGTGTCTCGGCTGCTGTCGCGGACCCTGGCCGAGCTGCGCGCCGGGCTGCTCAGCCCGTAGTGCGGTGTCCGGTGGATCACGGCGTTCCCCGACGAGAACCACCGGGCACCGCACTCGCCGCGATGGCGGCGACCACCAGGTCCCAGAACCGGTCGACGTCCAGGCCGATGGCCACCTCGGCGTTGGGCGGGGCCCCGGTCCGCCCGTCCAGGTCGACCACGGTGGCCCCTCGGGTGTGGGTGCCGGTCAGCTCGACGGCCACCGGAGCGCGGACCGTCGCGATCACCGAGGGGTCGATCACCGCGGCCACGGCCACCGGGTCGTGCAGCGGCGGCGCGCTGAAACCCCACAGCTCGCGGTAGGTGCCCGCGAAGAAGGTCAGCAGCTGCACGCACAGCCGCGCCAGCGGGGTGCCCAGCGCGGCGATCCTGCCGCAGACCTGCTCGGTGGCCAGCGCCTGGTGGGTGACGTCCAGCCCGCACATGGTGATCGGCAGGCCGCTGCGGAACACCACGTCGGCGGCCTCCGGGTCGACCAGCACGTTGAACTCGGCCAGCGGGGCCATGTTGCCCCGGCCGGTCGAGCCGCCCATCAGCACAATTCGTCCTATGTGGACGGACAACTCGGGGTAGGCCAGCAGCAGGGTGGCCAGGTTGGTCAGCGGCCCGGTCGCGATGATCGTCACCGGCTTGCCGTTGGCCCGCAACAGGTCCCTGGTCAGCTCCAGCGCGCCGCGCGGGTCGAGCGGCACGGTGGGCTCGCCGAAGCTTGGACCGTCCAAACCGGACTCGCCGTGCACCTCGGCGGCCACCAGCAGCTCGCCGCGCAGCGGCCGGTCCCGGCCGGCGGCGATCGGCACCCCGGTGATGCCCGCGACCGAGCAGATCCGGCGGGCGTTGAGCGTGGTGCGCTCCAGGGTCTGGTTGCCGGCCACAACGGTGATCCCGAGCAGGTCCACGGCCTCGTTCGCGGCGGCAAGCAGGATCGCCAGGGCGTCGTCGTGCCCGGGGTCGCAGTCGAGGATCACCGGCACGGCCACGGCTCAGGGCTCCCGGAACTCGGCGGGGCAGCGCAGGTCGGTGGGCAGCGTGCCGTCCACCAGGTAGGAGTCCACCGAGGCGCGCACGCACCCGCTGCGCCAGTAGGCGACGTGCCCCCAGCCCTCGTAGGTCAGCAGGGTGGTCTTGTCGGCGGTCTGCCGGTGCACGTCCTGCGCCCACTGGTAACCGGTCGTCGGGTCGTGCAGGCCGTTGACCAGCAGCACCCGGGGCGTGTCCGCGGCGAAGCGCAGCGGGTGCTCGGGGTTGACCACCTGGTCGGGCCAGCCCACGCAGCTGAGCAGGTTGTTCCGGTTCTCGTCGGAGTAGCGCGCGTGCGGTGCGGCCTGCCGTTCGGCCTGGGCCAGCTGTTGCAGCTCGGCGTAGTTGTGCGGGCGCAGCCGCCAGTCCTCGCAGATGACCGCCGAGGGCGGGGTGGGCCGCAGCGCGCCGGGCGGGGTGGGTTCGGTCTCCTGCGGCTCGGGCTCGGCGGGCGCGGGGGTGGCGCGCAGCCCGGCCAGCCAGGAGGACAGCTCGGCCCAGTCGTTGCCGCTGAGGCTGCCGTAGGTGTGGGAGACCAGGTCGGACAGGGACTGCGAGTCACCGGTGACCGAGTCGGTCAGCGCACCCCGCTCCGCGGCGCTGGCGTAGGAGTCCCACAGCGACATCACGTTCTGCCCGCGCAACGGGCACTTGGCGTCCCGGGCGCACCAGGCGGCGAACTCGTGCAGCGAGTCCTCCACGGCCGCCGCGCCGGTGGCCAGGTAGCCGCGCGCGTCCAGGCTGTGGTCCATGTTGCCGTCCAGCACCATGGTGCGGATGTGCCCGCCGAACTGCTCGGCGTACTGCTGGCCGATGAGCGTGCCGTAGGACTGCCCGAAGTAGCTGATCTTGTCCTCGCCCAGCGCCTGGCGCAGCGAGTCCACGTCCCGCGCCACGCTGAGCGTGTCCACGTGGTCGAACAGCGGCCCGGTGAGCTTGCGGCAGTCCGCGCGCAGCTCCCGGTTGTACGCGGCGAGCCGGTCGAACCCGGCCTGGTCGCCGACGGTCTCGGTGGGCACCCGGCCCAGCAGGTCCTGCGAGCACCGCACCGGGCTGCTCTCGCCGATGCCGCGCGGGTCGAAGCCGATGATGTCGAAGCGCTCCAGCAGTTCCGGGTCCAGCCGCTGGTCGGCGCCCACCGCGAAGTCCACCCCCGACCCGCCGGGCCCGCCGGGGTTGAGCACCAGCACGCCGACCCGGCGCGCGAGGTCGGTGGCCCTGCGCCGGGCGACGGCCAGCGGGAAGCTCGGGCCGTCCGGCTGGGCCCAGTCCACCGGCATGGCCACGGTGGTGCACTGCACGGCGGCGTCCTGGGGGCAGGGCGTCCAGCGCACAGCCGCGGTCTGCGCCTCGGTGGCCTGCCAGGGCGGTTCCACGGGCGCGGGCACGGCCGCCGCCCCGCCCAGGCTCAGCACCACCAGGGCGGACAAGATCAGTGCGACACGACTGGTGAACCGCCGCAAGCCGACACCTTCCGCTAGGGCCCCTCAGGTCACCGAAGACCTGCTTGCAGGGTCGAGCATCCTTGTCGAAGACCTGCTTGCAGGGTCGAGCATCATCGCCGCGACCTGCTTGCAGGGTCGAGCATCGTCACTGTATCGGTCCGCACCCGGACGTCCACACGGCACAAACGTCCAGCACACGCCGAACAGGACAGCGCCGGGCTGAACGAGGCCCCGCAGGCGGTGTGCACGTGCTCCAGCGCGGGTCCCTCCTCGGCGTGGAACCAGCGCTGCGCCCAGTCCACGGCCGTCAGCACCACCGGCAGGAACGCCCGCCCCTTGGCGGTCAGCCGGTAGTCCCGCTCGCGCAGCACACCCAGCTCGCAGAACCGGCGGATCCGGTCGGCGACCACGGTCGGCGGGGCCGCCAGGCAGCGCTGGAACTCGGCGAACCGGTGCACGCCCAGGAAGGCCGCGCCCAGCAGCGCCGCCGACCAGCGGTTGCCCATCAGCGCCGTGGTCTGCGGAAACAGCCCGGCGTCTCCGCCTACGGAGCGCCGCCGGGTGCTGGCGTCGGGCACCGAGCGCGCCCAGCCCCCGCTGGGTCCGAACCCGCCGGTCAACTGGTCCGGGGCGGCCGTCACGGGCTGTTCGCAGGCGGCGCACACCAGCACCGGGTCGAAGGCCTGGCCGCAGGCGGCGTGCACCCGGACGGGCAGCCGCTCCACGTGCTCGGGCACCCACGTCGCCTCCCAGGCCCAGATGCACAACAGCACCGGCCAGACCCCGGCCCCGCGCTCGGTGAGCCGGTACTCCCAGCGGGGCGGCCGGTCCTGGTAGGCGTGCCGGTCGAGCAGCCCCGCCCCAGCGAGCCGGTTCAGCCGCGCGGTCAGCACCGCGTTGGAGATGGGCAGGCGCGCCCGCCAGTCCACGAACCGCCGGGCGCCGAGCAGGGCCTCGCGCAGGATGAGCAGGGTCCACTCGTCACCGAGCAGCCCCAGCATGACGCCAACGGCGTTCGGGCCGCCCGCGCGCAGGACGGTCGGGGCCTGGGTGGTGAGTCGGCTCACGACCGCCAGCCGGGCAGGCTCGCGCCCGGGGCCCAGGTCGCGTGGGTACCGCTGGAGACCCGCTCGGGCAGCCGCACCCTGGCCACCGGCCCGTCGGCGACCCGCCGCGCGTCGAACACCAGGCACTCGGACCGGTCCTGGTTCATGTCGGTGGTGATGGTCACCAGGTAGCCGTCGTCCTCCCCGGTGGCGCCCACCCGGGGTGCCATCGCGGTCTCGCTGCCGTACACGCCCTCGCCGAAGGCGTAGCGCTGCTCGGACCCGGTCAGCAGGTCGTGCCGGACCAGGCCGTCGAACAGGAACCAGCCGGGCTTGCCGGTGGCGGCGTAGGTGTAGCGGTAGGGGCGGCCCCCGTGCCCGGGGTTGATCATCCCGAACTCGGTGATCGAGTCGGTGAGCCGCTCCTCGCGGCACCGGCCGGTGTCCAGGTCCAGCCGCCAGCGGTGCAGCCGGGTCTGCATCCGGTCCAGTGCCAGGAACCGGAAGGGGCCGCCCTCGGTGGGCATCGGGTCGCCCTGGAAGAAGCCGTCCAGGACGATCTCGTTGCCCTGTTCGTAGGCGTTGACCCAGTGCAGCACGTAGGTCGGGGCGGCCTCGAACCAGCGCACCTGGTCCGAGCCGCCGCGACGCGGGATGACGCCCAGCCGCAGCGGCAGCTCCGGGTGGTACTTCGGCGCGTACACGCCCTTGGCGATCAGTTCCGGCTCCCAGAACATGGGGCAGTCGTTGAGGATCGCGTAGTTCTCGGTGAACGCCATGTCGTGCGGCAGGCGCGGCCCGGGCAGCGGCACGTCCACGTAGTGCACGAGGTGGTCGCGCTGGTCCACCACCCCGTAGTGCAGGTACGGCTCGTCCGTGCCGTAGTTGAAGAACAACAGCTCACCGGTGTGCTCGTCGACCTTGGTGTGCGCGGAGACCCCGCGGTCGGCGGGGAACCGGCCGTGCCAGTCGGCCTTGCCCAGCGTGTCCAGGGTCAGCGGGTCCAGCCGGTACAGGTCACCGCACTGGTAGAAGCTGGTCAGCGCCACGCCCGCGTGCACGACCACGTCGGTGCTGGAGGCGTCCTTCATGCGCCCGCGCGCGCCCCAGCCGTCCGGCCGCTTGGCGCTGGACGGCTTCTCCGCCAGCCCGGCCCACAGCGGGCCGCCCGCCTCGGCCTCGGCCAGGAAGCCCTCGGTGCGCACGAACCTGTTGCGGTAGAACGCCTTGCCGTCCCGGAACCCGACCAGGTGGATCATCGCGTCCCCGTCGAAGGGGTGGTAGCGCTCCAGCGCGGGGTGCACCGGGTTCTCGGTGTTGCGCAGGTAGACCCCGTCCAGGTCCGCGGGTAGCTCACCGACCACCGCCAGGTCCTCGGCCCGCCACTCGGTGTGCTGCGGGCGCCAGGGCCCGGTGCGGTACGGGTGGTCGTCCTCGGCGGGCAGCGTGGACAGCACCCTGCCCAGGATCTCGACGTCCACTGGCTCGTTCCCCTCAGCCGATCACGAACGCGACGGTTGTCGTGGTGCTGCCACCGATGTTGAGCGTGCCGAACCGGCGTGCGCCCTCGACCTGGTACTCCCCCGCCGTGCCGGTGACCTGCTTGGCGGCGTCGAGCACCATGCGCACCCCCGTGGCGCCCACGGGGTGGCCGCCGCCGATCAGGCCGCCGCTGGGGTTGACCGGGATGCGCCCGCCGATCTCCAGCGAGCCGTCGCGCACGGCCTGCCAGCTACGGCCCGGTTCGGTGATGCCGAAGTGGTCGATCGCCAGGTACTCCGACATCGTGAAGCAGTCGTGCGTCTCGATGCCGTCCAGGTCCTCGACCCCGGCGAGGCCCGCACGGCCGAACGCGTCGGTGATCGCCTGCCGCACGTGCGGCATGACGTAGGGCTCGTCCCTGCTGCGCTCGGTCTTCGCCGCCAGCGACAGGCCCACCGTGCGGTGCCCCCAGCCGAGGATGCGCGCGGCCCCGTCCCGGTGCCTGGTCGACAGCACCACACCCGCCGCGCCGTCGGTCATCTGGCTACAGTCCTGGCGCCGCACCCTGCCCTGCACCAGCGGGTTCGCCTCGTCATCGGCGGTGAAGCTGGCCGGTCCGAACCGCCAGGCCCGGGTCTGCGCGTTCGGGTTGGCCCGCGCGTTGCGGTAGTTCAGCTCCGCGATCGCCCGCAGGTCGGCCTCGTCGATGCCGTAGCGCCGGTCGTACTCCTCGGTCAGCTCGCTGAACATGTGCGGCCACAGGTACTTCGCCCGCTCGCCCTCGCGCCCCACCCAGGCCGCCGCCCCGAGGTGCTGTGCCGCCACGTCCCCCGGCACCGTGCGCTCCACCTCCACGCCGAGCACCAGCGCCGTGTCGTACCGCCCCGACTCCAGGTCGGCCATGGCCGACAGCAGGGCGACACCACCCGAGGCGCAGGCCGCCTCGTGCCTGGTCGCCGGCACGCCCCACAGCTCGGGCCGCACTGTCGCTGGCATGCCGCCCAGCTGCCCCTGCCCGGTGAACAGCTGCCCGAACGCGTTGCCCACGTGGATCACGCCCACGTCCCGCGGCGCGACCCGGGCCGCCGCCAGGGTCTCGCGCACGACCTCGCCGACCAGGTCGCTGACGTCGAGCCCCTGCTTGACCCAGTTCCGCGCGAAGTCCGTCTGGTAGCCGCCCAGCACCCAGGTATCCGCCACACCCCGAGGCTACAACTAACAGAGTGACCCCCACCACCCCGCGTGTCGGACGTTCCGGTACCGCGTGTCGGACCTTCCGGCACGAACTCTCACAAGCTGGGAAATCGACCACCAGCGTCCGACACGCCGCACGCGAAGCTCCGACACGCGAGGCTGTTCGGTACTGGCTCAGCCCGGGCGGCGGGCGGTCAGCACGAGGTAGCCGGGGAAGCCGAGGCGGACCCGCACGTCCAGTGGCTCGGCGCAGCGGGCGGCCAGGGCGTGCAGCGCGCGCGGGCCGTACATCTTGCGCATGCTGATGATCCCGTCATGGCTGGCGGGCCACCCCGCTGTCACCAGCAGCAGGGGGATCAGCCCGAACATCAGCGGCGTGCGCCAGGCGTCGACGACCAGCAGGGTGCGGGCCACGCGGGCGCCCTCGCTGAGCACCGCGGGCACCGCACGGGGCGGCAGGTGGTGCAGCGACTGGGTGAACACCGCGACGTCGTAGCTGTTGTCGGCGGCGTTGATGCCGGTGGCGTCGAGCAGGTCCACGGTGGCCCTCGGGTGACGGCCGAGCGGCCCGGACCGCAGGCGGCCCACGGCCTCGGGCTCGATGTCGCTGGCGGTGACCAGGGCACGCGGGTGGCGGTCCAGCAGCCTGCGGGACAGCTCGCCGTGCCCCGCGCCCAGTTCCAGCACGCGCGGTGCGGGCAGGTCGGCGACCTCGGCGAGGGTCCAGCGGATGAACGTGCCGTAGGCGAACACGGCACGGTTGAGCCGGTTCAGGCCGCGCAGGACGGCCTGCTTGCGGTCGGCGGACACGTCCTCGCGGTCGAGCAGCTCGGGAGCCGCCGTCTCGTACCAGCGGTCCAGCCACGAGGCCGACGGACCACCCCGGGGCATGTCCTCCACGGTCACGGTTGTCGAGGCTACGCGCGTTGACGCCCTTCGGCGCGGTCGTAGCGACGGCGTAAGGGTTGCCCGGTTGGACACCGCGCCGGGCCGCCGGGCACGTAGCGTCTGCCCCCATGCGCGACTCGTTCCGGAGGGAGCTCGACGGTGTCGCCGACCGGCTGGTCGGGATGTGCGAGCTGGTGGGCGCCGCGATGCGCGGGGCGACGATGGCCTTGCTGGACAACGACCTGGTGCTCGCGGAGAAGGTGATCCACGACGACAACCGGGTCGACGTGGCGCGGGCCGACTGCGAGGAGCGCGCCCACGCCCTGCTGGCCTTGCAGGCGCCGGTGGCACGGGACCTGCGGGTGGTCATCGCGGCGGTGCACGCGGCGGACTCGGTGGAGCGCATGGGGGATCTGGCGGTGCACGTGGCGCGCACGACCCGGCGCAGGCACCCGAATCCCGTGCTGCCAACGGAGTTGCGCGGGCGGTTCGCGAACCTGGGGCAGATCTGCGTCACCCTGGCCGACACCGCGGCGCAGGTGATCCGCACGCGGGACCTGGTGCTGGCCGCGGAACTGGCCGACACCGACAACACCGTGAACGCACTGCACAGCGGGCTGATGGCCACGCTGATGAGCCCGGACTGGCCGCACGGGGTGGCCACCGCGGTGGACGTGTCCCAGCTGAGCCGTTTCTACGAGCGCTTCGGTGACCACGCGGTCTCGCTGGCGCGGCGCACGGCGTATGTGGTCACTGGCGACCCGAGGCCACCTCACCTGGGGCGAGCCGCCTGACCTGCGGCCACAGTGGACAATACGGACAGCGGTGAAAAACGGCGGCCGATGAACCCACCTCGGCGGGGCAACCGTAGTCTTGCTCCGAGTAATCCGAGGGAGGAAGTTGTGACCGAGCAGCAGGAGAACGCGCCGCAGCAGGGGCGCGCACGGCACGCGGCCGCGGAGGGCGCGGGGCTGCACCCGTTGATCGACCTGGACCGGGACCCCACGCCGGGCAAGCCCGACCACGCCGCGCCGGAGGACGAGGACTGAGGTCCGCGCACGGCGGTGCCGGCACGGGAGTCCCGAGCCGGCACCGCGTCACGTGCTACGAGGTCACTTCACGAGCTTGCCGACGGCCTCGGCCTCCTGCACCTGGCCGGTGACGAAGCGCCACGGCACGTTGATGAAGCCGCCGTCGCCCCAGCTGGTGCCCCAGGAGTTCTGGATCCGCACGCCCTTGTCGTTGTAGGCGATGATGGTGATCTCGTGGTAGCCCAGCAGCTGCTCACCCGAGCTCGGGTAGTAGGTGTAGGCCTGCGCCGCCGAGCGGGAGATCTTCTCGAAGCTGCCGTACACCGGGATGGTGATCACCACGGGCAGGCCCTTGGCCAGCGAGTCCTGCACCCCGGCCTTGAGTGCGCTGCCGGTGTTCAGCGAGGTGTAGCCCGACAGCTTCCAGTGCGCCGCGTTGGTGCGCTGGGCCGAGGTCGGCTGGGTGGTGTAGTCGTAGTCGCCCTGCCAGTAGTCGGCCCTGGTGTCCAGGCCCTGGCTGGTCAGGATCTTGAAGTGGTCCTTGGGGTAGCTGCCCTGGTCGTTGCCCCGGGCGATCTGCGCGTAGGTGTACATCGGCGCCATCGGGGCACCGGTGATGCCCTGCTCCTTCATCAGGATGGAGTAGGCGCTGTAGTCGATGGCCCAGGCCACGCAGGAACCGACCTGCCCCTGGTTGCCGGGCGAGGCCGCGTACGGGCTCAGGTCCACCGAGGCCGGGGCGGCTGCGGTGGACAACTCACGCACACCCTGCGCGGAGAAGCTCTTCGCGCTGTGGTCCACCAGGGCGCCGTAGGCGTAGTGCGGCTGGACGGCAGGGGCCGCATCCGCAAGGGGCAGGCCCATCGCGCCGATCGCACCAGCGGTCGCCAAAACAACGGCCAAACGGCCGTAGTTCTTCGCATTCATTTGGGTTCATCCTCGATACATCAGCAGGGGTGATGTATCCGCCCGAGGAGCGCATCAGGATTACGGACCTCGAAAACACGGCGGATGCACGCGAGGTGAACCTTAAGTACTAAAGCCCCCAGTGAAAAAGCGACGATCGTAGGGGTTCGTTCACATTTGACGTGCGGCCAACCGCGCCCTGTTACCAGCCACGGCGATGACGTCACCGTCGGTCAGCTGACGGCCCCTGCGTTCCTCCGGCCTGCCGTTGACCGTGACCTCCCCCGCCTCCAGCAGTTCCCTGGCGTGGCTGCCGTCCTCGGCCAGTCCGGCCAGCTTGAGGAACTGGCCGAGCCGGATGCTGTCGTCGCTGATCTGCACGGTCTGGATGGGGGCGTTCATCGGTACATCATCTCAGTACGCCGTGATGCCGCCGACCTTCCAGGTGCCCTCGCTGAGCACGGCGTCCACCGCGAGCTGACCACCACCGGAACTGGTCTGGCCGTTGTCGGCGCGGGTGGCCTTCTGGTCCACGAACACCAGCACCCTGGCCCGGTCCGCGGACAGCACCTCCACCCCGCTGGCCACCGTGGCCACGGTCAGCACCAGCTTGCCCTCCGCTGCCTGCTGCCGCACCGGCTTGATCAGCGCCGCGTAGTCCTGCACGGCCTTGCCCACCAGCGAGCGCTTGGCCAGGTCCTCGGACTTGGCGGGCTGGGCGTAGTCGTAGGAGAAGATCCCGTTGACGATCGCGGTGACCTGGCCGGTGACCTGGCTGGTCGCGGCGTTGTCGGCCAGCGCGGTGTTGGCCTTGGCCGCCGCCGTGTCCAGCGAGTTGGCCTGCACGCCGAACCACGTGGCCAGGCCGGTCATCAGCACGGCGAGGGCCACCAGCAGCGCGGGCAGGCCGAGCCGGGGCCTCGCCCTGGGCTTCGGGTCCGGCGCGGGCTCGGGCTCGGGATGGACTGCGGGCCGCTCGCTGACCGGCCGCAGGCCCGCCACGTAGCGCTTGCGCTGGGACGCGGGTGAGCGCCGCTGGGTGATCGTCACGGGTGTCCTCTCACTGTGCGGTGCCCACCGGGACCTGGCCGAGCGCGCTGAGCTTCCAGCCCGCGTCGGTCCTGGTCAGCTGGCCCTGGAACCGGTTGCGCTTGGTCACCGGCTGGCCCTGCTGGGGCGTCACCGTGATGTCCAGGACGGCCAGCACCGCGGCCCTGCCCGCGTGCTGGTCCAGCTCCGTGACCGCGGCGTCGACCAGCTTGGCGGTGGTGGCCGTCTTCGCCTCCTGGATCTTGGACACGTAGCTGGGGTTGTCCCGGACCAGCTGGTCGTGCAGGTCACCGGTGGTCAGCGACTGCCAGGAGGCCAGGCCGGGCTGCACGGAGCGGTAGTCCAGGGTGTTCATGCCGACCACCGCCTGCTCCCCGACCCGCAGCACCTGGTCGCGGTCACGGGAGAAGGCCGCGGACTCGTCGTGCGCCGCGCTCCACCAGGACCAGCCGAACCAGGCCGCCACGAGGGTCGCCGCCACCGCGAGGGCGGCGGTGATGAGCACCGGAGGGCTGGCAACGGCGGGCAGGCGCTGCGTCATGGCGGGCAGTCTCACCGCGCCGGGGACAGCCGGTCCAGCCATTCCCCGAACGGGCTAAGCAGCCCCGGAAAAGCGCCCTGCGACCTGACAAGAACATACCGGAGGTTTGTAGCCGCTACACAAGAATGAGTTCGGCGCATCATTGTCCTCACCCAGTGCATTTTTGTTACTTGCCCGCAACTTGACTCGTGAGTAACGTGAGTCGCGGTCGGAACGTGAAATTCCCCACGGCCCGACAATCACCAATTCCCGCCAGCGACGTGCCGTCACCGTCGTTTCTTTCGCGACCGCACAGCAGGGAGAAGGCTACGTGTTCAGAACTGGAATGAGAACCGCGACGGGCGCGGCTGTGTTGGCCGTCACCGCTCTGCTGGGGGCCGGAATCGCCAGCGCTGACGTGCCGGTGGACAAGACCCTCACCTGGAAGGGGGATTTCCCCGTGATCGGCACGCTCTCGCCGATCAGCACCCAGATGCTGGCCAGCCTGCCCAGCCCGGTCACCGTCGGGCAGCCCGGCGGCACCGTACCCGTCACGCTCAACGTGGACGCCCCCGCCGACGCCACCAACGGCCTGGAGCTGGTCGGCGCGGCCAGCGTGGAGGGCACCGTCAAGGCCACGGTCGTGGTCACCGACTCCGCGGGCACCACCGTGAACGTGCCGATCCTGCTGACCATCCCGAAGACGGCCACCCCGGCCAGCGGAGAACACCTCAAGTTCACCGCCACCGGCAACGCGAGCTTCCCCTCCCCGCAGCACGCCGGTACCGCCACGGTCGTGCTCGACGGTGCCAGCGCGTCGACCACCTTGGAGCCCAAGGACTCCAGCGGCAACGACACCGCGCTGGGCACCTTCACCGTGAACCTCAGCCTGGACCCGGCGGGCCAGGACACCAGCCTGGGCACCGTGCAGATCAACGGCTGAGACCCGATCCGCAGCGACTAAGGAGACCACCATGCTCGGACGAGCAACGGCGCTCGCCAGGCGTGCGACCGCTGTGGCCACCGTCGGCCTGGTCGCGGGTCTGCTCGGCGCAGGCATCGCCGCCGCCGACACCCCCGTGGCCAAGGACCTCAGCTTCAAGGGCGACTTCCCGGTCATCGGCACGCTCACGCCGATCAAGGCGCACATCACCACCAGCCTGCCCAGCCCCGTCGTGGTGGGCAAGTCCAGCAAGCTGTTCCCGGCCAGCGTGGACATCGACGCCCCGCCGGACGCCACCACCGGGCTCAACCTGATCGGCGCGGCCTCCGTGGAGGGCACGGCCAAGCTGACCGCGCTGATCACCGACTCGGCGGGCAAGAAGTACTCGGCCAAGATCCAGCTGACCATCCCGAAGACGCCCACCCCGGCCGACGGCCAGGACCTGAAGTTCACCGCCACCGGCCAGGCGATCATCCCGGTGATCAGCAACACCGGGGCCGCGGTGGCCTCGGTGGACCTGACCAGCGTGTCCACCACGCTGACCCCGAAGGACGCCAAGGGGGAGCCGACCGCGCTGGGCACCTTCACCGTGGACCTGACCCCGGACCCTGCGGGCCAGGACCCCACCCTGGGCACGATCCAGATCGTCGCGGCGAGCTGACATGAGGCCCCCGGTGTCGAGCAGGCCTGCCGCGGTCGCCGCCTTCGGGCTGGCCGTGCTGCTGGTGGGTGCCGGCTCGGCGCCGGGGCTGGCAGGCAAGGACAGCACGCTGCACTACACCTGCCAGTTCCCCGCGACGGGCGCCGTGGACCTCGCGGTCACGGTGTCGGCCGCGTACCCCGACACGGGCAGGGTCGGGCAACAGGTCGCCCCGGCAGCGGCGTCGGTCAGGTTCGCCGTGCCCGCCGAGGCGACCGCGGAGCTGGCGAAGTTGGGTGCCGTCACGGTGGATGGCGGCACCCAACTTGCCACAACCGTTGCCCAGCAGGGAAAGTCCACCGACTCGGCGTGGACCGCCCAGTTCGCCCAACCGGTCCCGATCCCCGCGACCGGCGAACTCGCACTGACCGCCTCCGGCACGACCCCACCCGTGACGCCCGCGGTGGACGGTCCGCTGACCGTCGCAGCGGGCACGCTGGTGCTGAACCTGAGCCTGCACAAGGCGGACGGGTCGACGGTGCTGCCCGTTCCGTGCACCCCGGTCACCGGCCAGAACACCATGTTGGCCACGATCACCGTCGGTGGCACCGAGACCGGCACCCCCGCCCAGCCGCCCGTGGTCGGCGAGCAGCCAGCCACCCCGCAGTCCACGCCCGCCGCCGCCCCGCTGCCACCCAATCCGCTGCACTACCCGTTGACCGGCAGCACGACGATCAAGAAGCTGAACGCCGTCACCGACCTGGGCAAGGGCGGGGTGGACGCCTGGTACACCATCGGGCCCGCCCCGGACTTCGACGTCACCCTGCACGGCAAGATGCGGCTGGACCCGGTGCCGACCTCCTTCCTCAACTTCGGCTTCGTGCCAGCCACCGCGATGATGCAGTTCGTGCCGGGCATGACCGAGATGGTGCTGCACAAGGGAAAGGCCACCGGCACCTCGAAGACCGACACCAGGCTGTACGAGGCGAGGGTCAACGGGGTCGGCATGGACCTCGGCCAGACCTGCCACAACGCCAGGACCATCAGCATCACCCTGGAGTCCGGCTCGAACTTCACCGTGCTGGGCGGCGGCCCCGTCAACGGCGTGTTCGACCTGCCCGGCTTCACCGGCTGCGGGGCCACCGAACCGCTGGACGCGTTGATCACCGGGCTGACCACCGGCCCCGGCAACACCGCGAACATCGTGCTCGGCAAGCCCTGCCGCCCCAAGGTCCCGGGTCCCGATCCCACCTGCCCGTGGCAGGACCCGGACAAGTTCTGAGTGAACCGCGAGGAGGCCCGGTGGGCGTAGAGGTAGCCGTCGAGGGACTGACCAAGTCCTTCGGCGCGCAGAACATCTGGCGGGACGTGTCCCTGGTGCTGCCCCGCGGTGAGGTCAGCGCGCTGCTGGGGCCCTCGGGCACCGGCAAGTCGGTCTTCCTGAAGACGATCATCGGCCTGCTCCGGCCCGAGCGGGGCAGCTGCGTGGTCGGCGGGGTGGACACCGCCTCGTGCAGCGAGCACCAACTCTACGAGGTGCGCAAGCTGTTCGGCGTGCTGTTCCAGGACGGCGCCCTGTTCGGGTCGATGAACCTGTTCGACAACGTGGCCTTCCCGCTGCGCGAGCACACCCGAAAGCCCGAGTCCGAGGTCCGCCGCATCGTCCTGGAGAAGATGGAACTGGTGGGCCTCACCGGCGCCGAGTCCAAACTCCCCGGCGAGATCTCCGGCGGCATGCGCAAGCGCGCCGGACTCGCCCGCGCCCTCGTACTCGATCCCGAGATCATCCTCTGCGACGAGCCCGACTCCGGCCTGGACCCCGTGCGCACCGCCTACCTGTCCCAGCTGCTGATCGACCTCAACGCGCAACTGGACACCACCATCCTGATCGTCACGCACAACATCAACCTGGCCAGGACCGTGCCGGACAACATCGGCATGCTGTTCCGCCGCGAACTGGTCATGTTCGGTCCCCGCGAACTCATGCTCACCAGCGAGGAACCCGTGCTCGCCCAGTTCCTCAACGGGCGTAGGCTCGGGCCGATCGGCATGACCGAGGAGAAGGACCAGGCCGCGCTCGCCGCCGAACAGGCGCAACTGCGTGCCGTCACCGACACCCTGTACGGCATCGCCCCGCAGCTCGACCCCAGTCCCGGGCTACCGCCCCGACTTGCCGTGCGGCGCCGCAAGGACCGGGTCATGAGCGCCCTGCACCAGTTCCCGATCCCGACCCAGCGCAGCGTCATCGCCAGCCTCGACGCGGCCGACCGCACCCGCTACGGGATCGGAGCCCCCGCATGACCGCCCTGGACCGCCGCCATGCCATGAAAGTGCCGTTCCTGGCACCCAACGCATCGAACAGCACTTTCATGGCATGTCCCGCGCCCCATCACGCCGCGAAAGTGCCCTTCGCTGCGCTCAACGCAGTGAAAGCCACCTTCACGCCACGGCCCACCCCCGAGGACCCCGCATGACCGCCCCCGCCTCCCCCTTCCCCGGCGTGGCCGCGCTCCGCCAGACCGGGCGGCTGTTCTCGCTGGCGCTCAGCGTGGTCCGCAACTCCGTGCGCCGCCCGTTCCAGGCGCGCGAGTTCATCGAGCAGTTCTGGTTCATCGCCAGCGTCACGATCCTGCCCACGGCGCTGGTGTCGGTGCCCTTCGGCGCGGTGATCGCACTGCACCTGGGCTCGCTGACCCGGCAGATCGGCGCGGAGTCGTTCACCGGCGCGGCCAGCGTGCTGGCGATCATCCAGCAGGCGAGCCCGCTGGTGACGGCCCTGCTGGTGGCCGGCGCGGGCGGGTCGGCGATCTGCGCGGACATCGGCGCGCGCACGATCCGCGAGGAGATCGACGCCATGGAGGTGCTGGGCGTGTCGGCCGTGCAGCGGCTGATCGTGCCCAGGGTGCTGGCCTCGATGATGGTCGCCCTGCTGCTCAACGGCATGGTGAGCGTGGTCGGCGTGCTGGGCGGCTACTTCTTCAACGTGATCATGCAGGGCGGCACGCCGGGCGCGTACCTGGCCAGCTTCTCGGCACTGGCCCAGCTGCCGGACCTGTGGATCAGCGAGCTGAAGGCGATCATCTTCGGCTTCATGGCCGGGGTGGTGGCCGCCTACCGGGGGCTGAACCCGGCGGCCGGTCCCAAGGGCGTGGGTGACGCGGTGAACCAGGCCGTGGTCATCACCTTCCTGCTGCTGTTCTTCGTGAACTTCGCGCTCACCACGCTGTACCTGCAGCTGGTCCCACCGAAGGGGATGTGAGTGGCCACCAACCGCTTTGTGTCCGGTGTGGACCAAAAACTGTCCTTCTTGGACAACCTGGGCGATCAGCTGCTGTTGTACGTCCGCGCGCTGGTGCTGGCGCCGATGGCGATCCGCAGGTACGGCAGGGAGATCGTCCGACTGCTGGCGGAGGTCAGCTTCGGCACGGGTGCGCTGGCGGTGATCGGCGGCACGGTGGGCGTGATGGTCGGCATGACCGTGTTCACCGGTGTTGTCGTTGGCCTGCAAGGGTATTCGGCGCTGAACCAGATCGGTACGGCGGCCTTCGCGGGGTTCATCTCGGCGTACTTCAACACGCGCGAGATCGCCCCGCTGGTGGCCGGGCTGGCGCTGTCGGCCACGGTCGGGTCCGGGTTCACCGCGCAGCTGGGCGCCATGCGGATCTCCGAGGAGGTCGACGCCCTTGAGGTCATGGGCGTGCGCAGCCTGCCCTACCTGGTCACCACGCGAATCGTGGCCGGGTTCGTGGCGATCATCCCGCTGTACGCCGTGGGCCTGCTGATCTCCTACCTGGCCTCGCGGGAGATCACGGTGCTGTTCTACGGGCAGTCCGCAGGCACCTACGACCACTACTTCAGCCTGTTCCTGCCACCGGAGGACGTGCTCTGGTCCTTCGGCAAGGTGCTCGTCTTCAGCGTGATGGTGATCCTGGCGCACTGCTACTACGGCTACCGTGCCACTGGCGGGCCAGCCGGTGTGGGTGTGGCCGTGGGCCGGGCGGTGCGGGCGGCCATCGTCACCGTGAGCATCACCGACTTCTTCCTCAGCCTGGCCATCTGGGGTGCGACGACCACCGTGAAGGTGGCCGGATGAGCGAGCTCGCGAGCGAATCAACAGGCACCGGGCCGGCGCGAAGCGCCGCGCCGAGCGCCAGCGAGGTGCGGCGATGAACGCGGGCTGGGCCAAGGCGGGGCGGCGCCTGGTCGGCGTCTCGTTCCTGCTGGTGATCGCGCTGCTGATGTGGCTGTCGGTCTCGGCCTACCAGCAGCGGTTCACGCCGGTGGTCAACGTGACGCTGATGACCGACACCACCGGAAACGAGCTGCACCAGGGCGCCGAGGTGAAGATACGCGGGGTGATCGTCGGCGAGGTGCGCGACATCCAGACCAGCGGCGGCGGGGCGCGCATCCAGCTGGCGCTGCACCCCGACCAGGTGCACCTGTTGCCGGTCAACCTCTCCGCCCGGCTGCTGCCCAAGTCGCTGTTCGGCGAGCGCTACGTGGACCTGCAACTGCCCACCGCCCCGGACAGCAGGCGGCTGGGACAGGGCAGCGTGATCGACCAGGACCACTCCAGCAGCGCCATCGAGCTGGAGAAGGTGCTCAGCGATGTCATGCCCATGTTGCAGGCGGTGCAGCCGCAGAAGCTGGCCAGCACGCTGACCGCGCTGGACCAGGCGCTGCACGGGCGCGGGGAGCAGCTCGGTCGGACGCTCACCGAGCTGAACGGCTACCTGACCCAGATGAACCCCAAGCTGCCCGAGCTGAACGAGGACGTGGCGCAGCTGGTGAAGGTTGCCGACACCTACGACAACGTGGCCCCGCAGGTGCTCCAGGCGCTGACCGACGCGACGACCACCACGCGGACCTTCGTGGACCAACAGAACGCGCTGCTCTCCTTGTACGGCAAGGCAACCAGCACCGCGACGGATCTGACCGGCTTCCTCACCAACAACGCCGAGAACCTGATCCAGTTGTCCTCGGTGAGCGTGCCGACCTTGCAGCTGTGGGCGCGCTACTCCCCCGAGCTGCCCTGTTCGTTCACACAGCTCGCGGAACTGAAACCGTTGATGGACAAGGTGTTGGGCAAGGGCACCGACAGGCCGGGCATCCACGTGGACGTCAAGGTCACGCAGGGGCTGGGCAAGTACGTGCCGGGCAAGGACACCCCCGCGTACACGGAGAAGGGCGGGCCCACCTGCTACGGCAGCCCGCGCCAGGCGAGCCTGCCGAACTCGGTGCAGGAGAACCACTTGATCAATGACCTGATCGGGCCGTCCACCGGCGTGCCCCCGCAGGACCTGCCCGGCTGGAGCAGCCTGCTGGTCGGACCGCTCTACCGCGGGGCGGAGGTGACGCTGCGATGAGGAACGTGGCGGCGCCGCTGACCAAGAGCCTGCTGTTCACGGTGCTCACGGTGGCGGCCACCGTGGTGCTGGGCATCACCATCTCCAACGTCGGGGTGGGCGACACCGCGCGGTACCAGGCGAGGTTCACCGACGTCACCTCGCTCAACGTGGGCGACGACATCCGGGTCGCCGGGGTGCGGGTCGGCCAGGTGGAGCAGATCGAGATCGTGGACCACCGGGTGGCCCAGGTGGAGTTCTCGCTGGCGGCCAGTCGCAGGCTGCCCGGGTCCACCACCGCCGCGATCAAGTACCGCAACCTGATCGGGCAGCGCTACATCGCGCTGGACGAGGGCGGCGGGCAGGGCGCCACGCTGGCGCCGGGCAGCACGATCGGGCTGGACAGGACCACCCCGGCCCTGGACCTGACCGACCTGTTCAACGGGTTCCAGCCGCTGTTCCACGCGCTGAACGCCAATGACGTCAACCAGTTGTCCTCGGAGATCATCCAGGTGTTGCAGGGCGAGGGCACCACGGTGGACAGCTTCGTGGCGCACACCGCCTCGCTGACCTCCGCCCTGGCCGACAAGGACCAGGTGATCGGGCACGTGGTGGACAACCTGAACTCGGTGCTCAAGACGATCACCTCGCGCGGGGACGAACTCGGGTCCCTGGTGACCACGGCCCAGCAACTGGTGTCGGGGCTGGCCAAGGACCGCGAGCCGATCGGGCGGGCGATCAGCGCGCTGTCCTCGCTGACCGACAGCACCGCGGGCCTGCTGGAACAGGGCCGTGAGCCGCTCAAGCAGGACATCTCGGCGCTGGGCCAGCTCTCCACGAACCTGGCGGGCAGCTCCGACCTGGTGCAGAGCTTCCTGCAGAACCTGCCGAAGAAGATGGACGCGATCGGCCGGATGGCCTCCTACGGCTCCTGGCTGAACTTCTACCTGTGCTCGGCCACCGTCACCGGGGTCAGCACCACCAACGGGGCCCCACCGCCGACCGGGATCCCGCTGACCCAGCCGAGGTGCCAGCGATGACCACACCGGAACCGAAGCGGCGCAAGACGATCCTGGAGCGCAACCCGGTCGTCGTCGGTGTGCTGGGCCTGCTCCTGCTGTCCGTGCTTGGCGGACTGGCCTTCTTCTCCAACGACCTGCCGGTGATCGGCGCGGGCACCCGGTACAGCGCGGACTTCACCGAGGCGGCCGGGATCCGCCCGGACAACGAGGTGCGTATCTCCGGGGTCAAGGTCGGCGTGGTCACCGGGACCGCGCTGGAGGGCGACCACGTGCACGTGACCTTCCGGGTGCGCGGAGCGTGGATCGGCGACCGCAGCACGGCCGCCATCAAGATCAAGACCTTGCTCGGCGAGAAGTACCTGTCGGTGGACCCGCTGGGTTCGGCCGAGCAGAACCCGGACCAGGCGATCCCGGTCAGCCGCACGGTGACCCCCTTCGACGTCACCGACGCGTTCAACGGGCTCACCCAGCAGGTCGGGCAGATCGACACCCAGCAGCTGGCGCAGAGCTTCACCACCATCGCCGACACCTTCGCCAGGACCTCCCCGCAGGTCAACACGGCGCTGTCCGGGCTGGCCTCGCTGTCCAGGACGATCTCCTCGCGGGACAGCCAGCTCGCCGAGCTGCTCGCGGGCACCAAGAAGATCACCCAGACCCTGGCCGACCGCGACGACCAGTTCCAGGCCCTGCTGACCGACGGCAACCTGCTGCTGTCCGAGCTGACCAAGCGCCGTGAGGCGATCGGGGCGCTGCTGACCGGGGCGCAGCAGCTGGCCACCCAGCTGTCGGGTCTGGTCAACGACAACACCCAGCAGCTGGCGCCGGCGCTGCAACAGTTGCAGCAGGTCACCGGCCTGTTGCAGCGCAACCAGGACAACCTCGACCGCAGCCTGCGACTGGCCGGGCCGTACTACCGGATGCTCGGCAACGCCGTGGGCAACGGCCGCTGGCTGGACACCTACCTGTGCGGGCTGGTGCCCACCGAGGGCGCCAGCGGCTGCACCCCGCCCCGGATCAAGGGAGGCAGCTGATGTTCCGCACCAGGGCGCGGTCGCGCCTGGCCAGGATCGGCGCGGCGGGCTTCGCCCTGCTGCTGCTCGTCTCGGCCGGGCTGTGGTGGGTCTTCGGCGACGCCGGGGTCACCCGGATCACGGCGTACTTCGACAACGCGGTGGGCGTCTACCCCGGCTCGGACGTGCGCGTGCTGGGCATCCGGGTCGGCCGGATCGACGAGGTGGCCCCGGAGGGCAAGCAGGTCCGGGTGCGCATGACGGTGCGGAACGGGGTGTCCGTACCCGCCAAGGCCCAGGCCGTGGTGGTCTCGCCCAGCGTGGTCAGCGACCGGTACGTGCAGCTGGCCCCGGTCTACCGGGGCGGGACGAAGCTGCCCACCGACAGCGTGATCCCGGTGGAGCGCACCGCGACCCCGGCCGAGCTGGACCAGCTCTACAGCAGCCTCAGCGACCTGGCCAACCAGCTCGGGCCTGGCGGCGCGAACTCGCAGGGCGCGCTGTCCAAGGTGCTGGACGTGATGGCGCAGAACCTGGGCGGCAACGGTCGTGCGCTCGGTGACGTGATCAAGGAGCTGGGCAAGGCGACGACCACGCTGTCCGGCTCGCAGAACGACCTGTTCGACACCGTGGACGGGTTGCAGAAGTTCACCGCGGTGCTGGCGGGCAGCGACGACAAGGTCCGCCAGGCCACCGACCAGCTCGCCGGCGTGTCCGGCTTCCTCGCGCAGGACCGGAAGGACCTGGGCGCGGCCATGGACAAGATGGCCGGTGCGCTGGAACAGGTCCAGGCGTTCATCCGGGACAACCGTGATCTGATCAAGTCCAATGTGGACAAACTGGCGGCGGTGACCAAGGTGCTGGTGGACCAGCGGGCGTCCCTGGCCGAGGCACTGGACGACGCCCCGCTGGCGATCACCAACCTGCTGGGCACCTACGACCCGAAGAACAACACCCTGGGCAGCAGGACGAACCTGTTGGAGTACAGCGCCTTGCCGCTGCCGTTGACGGGAGCCACACGATGAGGCGGGCGGTCGTGCTGGCGCTGGCCGCGTGCACGCTGGTCACCGGCTGCTCGGGCGGGTTCACCGGGGTCTACGACCTGCCACTGCCTGGCGGCGCCGACCTGGGCGGGCACCCGTACCGGATCACCGCGCAGTTCCACGATGTGCTGGACCTGGTGCCGCAGGCGGCGGTCAAGGTGAACAACGTCGCGGTGGGCCGGGTGGACACGATCACCTTGCCGGACAACGGCTGGTCCGCCCAGGTGGGCCTGAGCGTGAACGGGGACGTGCACCTGCCCGCCAACGCCGTGGCCTGGCTGCGGCAGTCCAGCCTGCTCGGCGAGAAGTACGTGGAACTGGCCGCACCGCGGGACAACGCGCAGGGCTCGCTGGCCGACGGGGCGGTGATCCCGCTGACCAGGACCAACCGCAACCCGCAGGTGGAGGAGGTGTTCGGCGCGCTGTCCCTGGTGCTCAACGGGGGCGGCATCGCGCAGATCCAGGACATCAACCGCGAGCTGAACAAGGCCGTGGTGGGCAACGAGTCCCAGGTCCGCTCCCTGGTGGGCAACCTGAACACGCTGGTGTCCAATTTGGACGCGCACCGCCAGGACATCACCAGTGCGCTGGACGGCGTCAACCGCCTGTCGGCGACCCTGGACCAGCGCAAGGACCAGGTCGGCGGGGTGCTGGACAACCTGACCCCCGGCATGAAAGTCCTGTCCGAGCAACGGGAATCGCTGGTCACGATGTTGCGGTCGATCGACCACCTGTCCGGGGTGGCCACCGACACCATCAACCGCAGCAAGGACGACATGGTGGCCGATCTCAAGGCGCTGCAACCAACACTGAACCAGCTGGCCGCCGCGGGCAAGAACCTGCCGGAGTCCCTGGAGTTGCTGGTGACCTACCCGTTCACCGACGCCGCGTTGGATGCGATCAAGGGCGACTACCTCAACGTCTACCTGTCGGTGACCGCGGTGCCCGGCACGGTCGTCAACCCGCCGGTCGGGCCCAAGCTGCTGTTCGACGGGAGTGCTCGCTGATGCTCACCAGGGGAATTCGCCTGCGCGTACTGGCCTTCCTGGTGATCGGCCTGCTCGTGGTGGTCTACGTCGGGCTCAACTACGCCAAGCTGGGCCGGTTGGTCGGGCTGCGCGGCTACTACGTGGTCACGATGCAGCTCAACGGTTCCGGCGGCATCTTCACCAACGCCGAGGTCACCTACCGGGGCGTGTCGGTCGGCCGGGTCGGCGCGCTGGCCCTGACCGACCAGGGCGTGGACGTGCAGTTGGACATCGACAACTCCGCCCCGCACATCCCCGTCGGATCCAAGGCCGTGGTGGCCAACCGGTCGGCGGTCGGCGAGCAGTACGTGGACCTGCGCCCGGACACCACGAAGGGGCCGTTCCTCGGTGACGGCTCGGTGATCCCGGTCGAGGACACGAAGATCCCGCTGGCCGTGCAGGACCTGCTCACCAGCGTGGACCGGCTCGCCTCCTCGGTGCCCACCGAGTCGCTGCGCACCGTGGTGGACGAACTGGGCACGGCGATGCAGGGCGCGGGCCCGAACCTACAAGCCTTGCTGGACAACGGCAGTTCCTTCGTTCAGGTCGCGGCACAGCACGTGCCGCAGACCCAGCAGCTGATCACCGACAGCCAGACCGTGCTGCGCACCCAGCAGGCCGAGGGCGATGCGCTCAGGACCTTCGCGGACAACGCCGCGCTGCTGTCCGCGCAGTTCAAGCAGTCCGACCCCGACCTGCGCCGGTTGATCAGCGCCGGTACCGACGCCGCGGCACAGACCCGCGCGCTGGTGCGCGACCTGGACCCGAACATGGGCGTGCTGTTCGCGAACCTGCTCACCACCGCGAACGTCATGCGCACCAGGCAGAACGGGCTGGAGCAGCTGCTGGTGTCCATGCCGAGGGCGATCGACACCGGCAGCAAGGTGATCACGCCGAACGGGGCGAACCTCGCGCTGGAACTGACCTTCTTCGACCCGCTGCCCTGCACCGCGGGGTACGGGGGCACGACCTACCGCAACGGGTTGGACACCTCGCCCGGGACGCTGAACACCCAGGCGGCGTGCACGCTGCCCGCGGGCAGCACGACCGGGGTGCGTGGCTCGCAGAACGCGCCGTACGGCGGCGGCGTTCCGCCGGCGGCCACGCCCGGTGCCCCGCTGCCGTGGGACCTGGCCCGCTCGGGTGCCACCGGCACGCCGTCCGTGGGCCGCCTGCTGGGCCTGCCCAACTGAATCCGAAGTCACGAGAGAGGTGCTCCTCATGCGCGAACCGCTCAGGAGAATGACCGGCGTGCTCGCCGCCGCGCTCGCGGTCGCGGTGGCCGGTGCGGGCGTGGCAAGCGCCGATCCGCAGGCGCCGCCCACCACGATCAACGTCAACTACAAGATCGACGGCACCACGTACCTGAAGAAGATCGACGCCACGATGACCCTGGGCACCGGCAAGCTCATCTCGCACCTGGTGCCTGGCACCGGGGAGATCACCGCCGACCTGCAACTGCCGCCAGCCACGCTGTCCTACAAGCAGTTCGGCATCCTGCCCGTCAGCTCCACCGTGGAGCTGGAGTCGATCGGGCAGACCACCGGCAAACTCGACAAGGGCGTGGTCACCAGCCACTCCACCATGCGCATGCACCTGAAGACCATGTCGGTGGCCGGGCTGCCCATCCCGATCGGCGACAACTGCGCCAGCGCCGAGCCCGACACGATCGACCTGGTCTCCGGCCCCGGCTTCAACATCCTCAAGGGCGGCGACCTGCTCGGCACCTACTCGGTGGGGCAGTTCGCCAACTGCGGCCTCGCCGGGCTCCTGATCAACGCACTGGTCCCCGGCCCGGACAACACGATCAAGCTCACCCTGAGCTCCCCCACCCGCCCCTGACCCACGAGTCCCGCCCAGCCACACGCGAGTCCCGCTCTGACGCACGTGAGTCCCGCTCAGCCGTTGGCGGGGCTCACGTGCGTCCGGGCCGACCCCGCCCGCCGCGATGTCATGAAGGTGCCGTTCAGGGCGTTGGGTGCTGTGAAGGGCACCTTCGTGACGTGCTGGGGTGGGGTGGCGGCTCAGCACCGGGTGCCGTGAAGGTGCCCTTTGGGACATCCAGTGTCGTGAAGGGCACTTTCGGGACGTGGGCGCGTGGCCCGGCGAGCCCGCTCTGGGCCTGTGCCGCCGTGCCGCGTGCCGTTCGGGTCGTTCACCGTCGCGAAGGGCACCTTCCTGGCACCGCCGAGACGCGCTGCGAAAGGACCATTCGCTGCGTCCAACGCAGTGAAAGCCACCTTCGCGGCGGTCGTGGCAGGCGCCCAGCGTCGCCAAAGGCACCTTCGGGACGTCGGCGGGGCGGGACTCGCGCACCAGCGAACGGGACTCACGCACCGGTGGACGGGACTGGCGCACCCCAGAACGAGACTCGCGCACCAGTGGGCGGGACTCGCCGGCACATCGGACGGGCGTGCGCCACACACCGTACGGGAGGCGCCGACACGCGGGGCGCGGAGCGCCGACACGCGGGGGACGGAGCGCCGACACGCGGGGGACGGAGCGCCGACACGCGGGGTTGGTCAGGAGCAGTCGTAGAGGGTGGATCCGGTCGGGGCGGAGCCGTAGGCCGAGGGGGTCACGACCTTGCAGTGGGTGCGGGCCCACTGCACGGCCTCCGGCACGAACGCCTGGACCGGGTCCCCGCTGACGGACCGGACCTCGGTGTTGCTGTCCAGCAGGAAGCGCAGTTGGCCGCTGGCCACGAGCGAGCTCATCTGCGCGGCGGTCGGCACCGGCACGTTGCCGTTGTAACCGCCGATGGCGATCACCGGCTTGCCGGTCTGCAGGATCACCGGCGAGGCGGCCGCCGACCCGACCATCGCGACGATCCACGTTGCCTTGCCCTGGTTGGCGACCAGGTAGTTCGCCAGGGCCGTGGGCAGCCCCGACGAGCCCTGCCCGAACCCGCCGAACCCGGCGCCGGCGGGACCGGCCGCGGGGAAGGTGGACGACACAGGTGTGTCCACAGTGGACGCGGCGTAGGCGGAGGGACCGGCCAGCACGGCGAGCAGCCCGGCGACCACGGAGGCGACGAGGATGCGTTGGCGCACAACGGGGGTCACCGCGGGGATGATCAATCCGAGGACCAGGGCCACCACCACGGCGCTGGTGGTCATGGCCACCACCGGCACGAGCCAGGGCACGAACGAGGTGTTGCGGTCCAGCAGCGCCACACCCCAGAAGCCGGTGATCCCCAACGCGACGGGGAGCAGCAGAGCCCACGGGGTTGCCGTGCGGTACAAGCGGATCAGCGCGACCAGTCCGATGCCGACCACGGCGGCGAGCTCCGGGGCGAGGGCGGTCGTGTAGTACGGGTGCCAGATGCCCTGGGCGAAGCTGAAGACCACGAAGGTGGTGAGCAGCCAGCCGCCCCAGATGATCAGACCGGCGCGACGCTGGTCGGTGCGTCGAGCCCGCCACGCCAGGGCCAGCGCGACCAGCCCGCCGATCGCGGCGAGCGGCAGCAGCCAGGAGATCTGGCTGCCCACCTGGGAGCTGAACAGCCTGCCGAGCCCGGACTGGTCGCCGCCGAATCCCCCGCCGCCGCGCGGCATCGCCCCGGCCGGGAAGTTCGGCATCCGGCCACCGCCGCCACCCATCAGCCCCGGCGAGGCGAACCCGGTCTGCCCCAGCACACGCCCGAGTCCGTTGTAGCCGAACACGAGGTCGCTGACGGTGTTGTCCAGGCTGCCGTCGATGTACGGGCGGTCGGCGGCGGGAATGGCGTCGACCACGAGCATCCAGCTGGCGCTGACCGCGAGCAGCACGGCGGATGCGATGCCCAGCCCGGCGATCCGGCTGCGCAACCGGTTCGGCGCCGCGACCAGGTAGGCCAGGCCGAAGGCGGGCAGCACGAGGTAGGCCTGCAACATCTTGGTGTTGAACGCGAGCCCGACGGCCAGGGCACACCACACCATGGGCAGCCACCGCCCGGAGCGCACGGCGTTGGAGCAGGCCCACGCGGCGAGCACGAGCAGCAGCACCAGCAGGGTGTCGGGGTTGTTGTGCCGGGTGATCGCCACGGTGATGGGCGTCAGGGTGAAAACCAGTGCGGCGATGATCGCGGCCAGGTGCCCATAGGTGCGGCGCACCACTAGGTGCAGCACCGCCACGGTGAGCACGCCCGCAACGGCTTGCGGCAGCAGCAGGCTCCACGAGTTGAAGCCGAAAGCGCGCGCCGACAGGGCCTGTACCCACAGCGCCAGCGGCGGCTTGTCCACCGTGACCGCCGACCCGGCGTCCAGCGCGCCGAAGAAGAACGCCTTCCAGCTCTGCGTCTCACCGAGCACGGCGGCGGCGTAGAAGGTGTTGGCGTAGCCGTTGATGGACAGCGCCCAGGTGTAGAGCCCCGCGGCGAGGACCAGCACGGCGGCCAGCGCCGGGCGCGACCACCGCGGCCGGGCGGGTTGCTCGGTGACGACCGGTGCGGTGGCGGGCACCGTCAGCAGATCAGTACTCACCTTCGCAGGATCGCGAGGCCACCTGGGAGCAAGCTGGAAACGGGCTGGGAACTGACCAGATCAGCTGCCGGGCGCCTGGAACATCACCGGGGGCACGGTGGAGGCGGCCTTGGGACGGCTGGGCTGCTCCGGTGCCAGCGTGATCTCCGGCTCCGGCTCCGGCTCCTCCTTGCTCTCCGCCTCCCGCGCGGGCTCCTCGGCCGCGGCCGCGGGCTGCGGTGCGGACGCGGGCGCGGACTCGGTCTGGCCGAGGGCCTGCCTGGCCTGCTCGATCCACATGCCCCACATGCCCTCGTCGCGGGTGCCACGCACCTCGGCCTTGAGCGCCGACAGCGCGCCACGCACCTGGGCGGCCAGCACGGAGTGCCCGCGTACCGCGGCCCACACCTCGACCTCGCGCCGCTTGACGACCTGGCGGACCTTCTCCAGCAACGCCGGGCGTGACAGGGAGAGCCACTGCTCGACGACGACAGGAGTTGAGGGCATTCGGAAGCCATCCTTAAAACCGGGGGTACATCATTACCGGCCGATCGCCGCGCCGCCGATCGGCTCAGCCGATTCTACCCGCACTGCGCGGAGCGTGACGCGCCACTGGGCTGAATCGGTGAACTACTTGCAGCATCCACATCTAGTCGGCAAATTGTCAACTCGGCGCCACGCGGCGGCCACGTCCGGAGCGGATCCTCGGAGGTCGTGATGCGCAGGCTTGCACTGGTGACCGTGACATCAATGCTGGTGGCGACCGTCGGCCTCGGCTGGACCAGTCCGGCGGGGGCGGCACCGCCCGCCGCCGCGGACAGCCAGGACAGCGAGCCGGTCGGCCCCGGCACCACGCTGACCGACTTCAGCCAGACCTTCGAGGGCATCCCGTTGCGCGGCAACGTGCTCGACGCGGACCTGGGCGATCCGCGACTGTCGGTGGGCCTGCTGACCCCGCCGGTGGTGGGCCAGGCCCAGACCGTCACCGAGATGGCGACCGCCCAGCACGCGATCGCCGCCGTCAACGGGGACTTCTTCGACATCAACAACACCGGGTCCACCCTGGGCATCGAGGTCCAGGGCGGCACGCTGCGCAAGGGCCCGCAGACCGACCCCTCGCCCTGGCACCACGCGGTCGGGGTGGACGCGGGCAGGGTGGGCCGCATCGTGGAGGCCTACCTGGACGGCCAGGTCGTGCTGCCCGGCGGAAAGTACCGGCTCGACGGCCTCAACCAGGTGCAGGTGCCCGCCGGCGCGGGTCTCGGGGTGTTCACCCCGCTGTGGGGCACCGCCTCGCGGGCGTTCCTCGGCTCACCGAGGACGCACGAGGTCACGGTCTCCGGCGGGCGGGTGGTCCGGCACGGCGCGGACCGGATCCCCGGGGACGGCTTCGTGCTGGCGGGCACCGGCAGCGAGGCCGACCTGCTCGCGGCGCTGCCGGTCGGGGCGCCGGTCGGGGTCAGCTACGCGCCGCGCACCGAGCCGGACCACCGGTTCGACACGCTGATGGGCGCCCGCGACGTGCTCGTGCGGGCGGGAGTGGCGGACCAGACCCTGGACGACACCTCGGTCAACCCGGAGACGGCCATCGGCTTCTCCCAGGACGGCAAGCACATGATGCTGGTCGTGATCGACGGCCGGTCGGCGGTCAGCAAGGGCGTCACCGAGCGGCAACTGGCCAGGTGGATGCAGCAGCGCGGGGCCTACGAGGCGGTGGTCGTGGACGGCGGCGGCTCCAGCGAGCTGATCAGCCGCGACGCGGGCGGCACCTCGACCAGCGTGCGCAACGTGCCCTCCGACGGGGTGGAACGCCCGGTGGGCAACGGGATCGGGCTGTTCTCCGCGCCGGGCAGCGGGCACCTCACCGGCATCCGGCTTGGCAAGGTGCCCGCCGTGTTCACCGGTCTGCACCGCAGGCTCACCGCGACTGGGTACGACGAGACCTACGGCCCGGCCCGCACCGGGGCGCTGCGCTGGACGGGCGCGGACCAGGACGGGGTGCTGACGGGCGGATCGCCTGGCACGGCCCAGGTCTCGGTGACCTCGCGCGGCGTGCGTGGCAGCGGCTCGGTGCGGGTGCTGCCCGCGCTGACCCGCATCGCCGTGCCGCAGGTGGACCTCACCGGTGGGCGGCCCGCCGGGTTCACGGTCACTGGCTACGACGCCGCGGGCGAGTCCTCGGCGGTCGACCCGTGCGACGTTCGACTGGACTACGACCGGGACCTGATCCGGATCACCCCGCGCGCGGACGGCTCGTTCGCGGTGAAGGCGTTGGCGGACAAGGCGTTCACCACGGTCACGGCACAGGTCGGCGACCGGGTCACGACCTTCCCGGTAGCCGTCGGCCTGGAGTCGGAGCCGGTCACCGGGTTCGAGGACGCGGGGTCGTGGAAGTTCGGCAGCGCGCGGGGCTCGGGCTCGCTGGCCAGCGTGCCGGGGCGGCACGGCAACGCGCTGGGCATGTCGGTGGACTTCACCGCTTCCGAGCAGACCCGCACCGGGGTGGCGACCGCGCCCGCTCCGATCCCGGTTCCCGGGCGGGCACACGGGTTCGAGATGTCGGTCAACGGGGACGGCAGGGGCGGCTGGCTGGCCGTGCTGATCAGCGACGCGAACGGCCGGAACTACTCGGTGTACGGGGACTACGTGACCTGGAACGGCTGGCGGCGCACGAGGTTCACCGTGCCGGACGGGGTGGCCTACCCGGTCGCGGTGCGCGGGGTGGAGGAGATCGAGGCCAAGCGGATCCACCGCTACACCGGGCACCTGGACTTCGACGACCTGACCGCGCAGGTCTCACCGAGGACCTGAGCACACAGCTGCGCCGGGTACCCGGCGGGTACCCGGCGCAGTGTGCGTCCTCAGCTGTTCTGGTCGGCGAACGCCTTGCGGGGCAGCATGTTCTGCACCTCGGCGGCGTCGGTGGCGCGCGGCTCGGCCACGTGCACCATGGACACGGCCTCGCGGCCGAGCAGGCCGCTGCCGACCCAGTCGAACAGGATTCGGACCTTGCGGTTGAAGGTCGGCATCTTGGCGACGTGGTAGGCGCGGTGCATGGCCCACGCGAGGTAGCCCTTGGCCTTGGTGTTGTAGACGTCGGCCACGCCCTTGTGCAGGCCCAGGCTGGCCACCGCGCCCACGTTCTTGTGCACGTAGACGGTGGCGGGCTTGCCGCGCAGCACGGCCAGGATGTTGGCGGCCAGGTGCTTGGCCTGCCGCACCGCGTGCTGGGCGTTGGGCGGGCAGGTGGCGTTCGGGTCGTCGTCGGTGCGCGACAGGTCCGGCACGGCGGCGCAGTCGCCCGCGGCCCACACCACGCCCTCCTGGCCCTCCACCTGCATGGCGGCGTTGGCCACCACGCGACGGCGCTGGTCCAGCGGCAGGCCCGACTTGGCCAGCACCGGGTTCGCGGTGACGCCCGCGGTCCAGATGATCGTGTCGCTGGCGAACTCGCTGCCGTCGGACAGCTTGACCACGCCGCCCTGCACGCTCTCCGCGCGGGTGTCGAGGAAGACCTCGATGCCGCGGGCCCGCAGCTTGTCCACGGTGTAGACGCCCAGGCTCTCGCGCACCTCGGGCAGGATGCGCGAGGCGGCCTCGACCAGCACCCAGCGCACGTCCTCGGGCTTGATGGTCGGGTAGTACTTCAGCGCGGCGCGGGTCATGTCCTCCAGCTCGCCCAGCGCCTCGACACCGGCGAACCCGCCGCCCATGACCGTGAAGGTCAGCAGCTTGCGGCGCAGCTCGGGGTCGTTGGTGCTGGCGGCCAGGTCCATCCGCGACAGCACGTGGTTGCGCAGGTAGACGGCCTCGCCGATGGTCTTCAGGCCGATGCCGTGCTCGGCGAGGCCCGGGATCGGCAGCAGCCGGGTCACCGCGCCAAGGGCCACGACCAGCATGTCGTAGCCGAGCTGCTCGGTGGAGCCGCCATCGGTCTCGATGGTGACCAGCTTCGCGTCGGGATCCACGGAGGTGACACGCGCGGTGCGCACGTGGCAGCGGTCCAGGGTCTTGCGCAGCGGGACCGTCACGTGCCTGGGCTCGATGGCGCCAGCGGCGGCCTCGGGCAGGAACGGCTGGTAGGTCATGTGGGGCTGCGGGTCCACGATGGTGACGGACGCCTCGTTCGCGCGCAGCTTCTTCTGCAGGCGCAGCGCGGTGTAGAGCCCCACGTAGCCGCCTCCGAGGACGACTATCCGAGTTGGCTGATTCCTCGCGGGCACGGCCAATCCCCTCCGGTTTCGATACATCAATGCACTCGATACACCGACGTACTGAGTGTAAGGCTGTATCGTGATCACCATGGCCGGTTCTGACAGTGACGTCAGCCACCCCAACGGCGTAGCCCCGCGCAAACGGGTGCACACGAAGGCCCGTTTGCTCCGTGCAGCCGTCGAGGTGCTTGCGGAGCGTGGTTACGCGGCCTCCTCGATCGATGAGATCTGCGCCCGAGCGGGTTACACCCGCGGTGCGTTCTACTCGAACTACGGCAGCAAGGACGAACTGGTCGTCGAGGTGTTCGACCAGTACGCCACCGATCGCCGCGAACGGCTGGAGGCGCTGGCCGCCACCGACCTCGCGCCCACGTCACTGGCCAGGGAGCTGCTGGAGCTCAACGAGGAGGACAGCGCGCTGAGCGCCGTCATCCTGGAGTTCCGGATGCACGCCCGGCGCAACCCCGAGCTGGTCGCCCGGCTGGACAAGCACGACGAGGACGCGTCCACCGCCTTCGCCGAACTGCTGGCCCGCGTCGTGCCCCCCGGTTCCGCGCTGGCCGGGCTGCCGCCCAAGCAGCTCGCGACCTTCCTGCTGGCCCTGCGCGCGGGCACGCTGACCCGGATCCTGCACGGCGGCCAGAGCGCCGCCCAGGCCCACCTCGCCTTCACCACCGTGCTGACCACCCTGCTGACGGGGTGAGCGGTGTCATGAACGTGCCGTTCGCGACACCAGATGTCCGCAACGGCACTTTCGTGACACCGCGCGGCGGACCCGGAGCCCCCGTCCCGGGGGTGTGGGCGGGGGCTCCGGTCCTACCGCCCGGCCGCCAAGGGGGAGGAAGCGGCGGGCGGTATCATTAAACCGCGTGACGGCCGTTGTTCACGGCTTATCCGCTCGGTTGGTGGTCAAGGTCGACTCGCGGGTATTGGCGCGTCTGGCACACTGTGTGGGTGGGAACCCACTCGGGGGTACGCCTCTAATGATCAAACACCAGATGACTGCTTCTCCGGCCACCGCCGCCCTCGTGGACGCGGTGGACATCCGGCCTGGCCAGCGGGTGCTCCAGGTGGCACTCGGTGATCGTCCCTACGACGAGGACCAGGCCGTGACCGTCTCCGGCGAGGACGCCTACCTCGGCGACCCGTCGGGAGGCCCCTACGACAGAATCGTGGTCACCGCCGGGGTCGCGGGCATCTCCCCGCACTGGCTGGACCAGCTCGCCCCGGACGGCGTGATCTACGCCCCGGTGGCGCACGGCGGCATGCACCCGGTGCTGGCGGTGCGCAAGAGGGCCGCGGGCCCGCACGCCCGGCCGGTGCTGTGGACGGACTTCCCGCCCGCCAGCGGCCCGCTGCGCCCGGACGCCCTGTTCCGGCACGACCCGACGCACCTGGTGCCCGGCCCGATCAGCTTCCGGCTGCCCGGCGGCCACCTGGGCCTGTCCGAGCAGAGCTACCAGGACCTCTGGTTCTTCCTCGCGGCACGGGACGCCCGGATCACCCGCGCGGAGCTGGACGACCCGGAGTTCGACCCGGCCAACGGCTGCTGCGCCAAGCGCGAGCCCGCGCACGGCACGGCGTGGATCCAGACCGACGGCTCGATCGTGGCGGCCGGTGACCGCAACCGCGCGATGGCGGTGGTGAACCTGCTGCTGGCCCAGGCCACGCAGTGGGACAAGGCCCTGGACCGGCCTTCGTTCACCCAGTGGCAGTGCGGCTTCCAGCGCGACGACCTGGTCAGCCACCCGCTGTGGCTGCCGCACCGCTGGCAACTGAGCTCGCAGGCCCCGCGGATCAGCGGTGTGGAGCCGAGGGCACGGCGCTCGCCGGGTGGTACGCGGCCAGCGGTAGCGTCGCCGCCCCGGCCGCGACCGACCCTGGCCCCAGCTCGCTGAGCGCAACGCTCACCCCCGCGTCCCGTACGGCCCGCTCCACCTCGGCCAGGTAGGGCGCGGCCGCTCGTCCACCAAGCACTACGTGGTCCAGGTCGAGCAGGTTCACCAGGTCCAGCACCGCCGTGCCGAGCAGCCGTGAGGCACGGCGGATCCGCTGGTCAGCGGGGTCGAGCGCGGCGAAGCGGGCCAGCACGTCCGGTCCGGCGCCGACCACGGCGGCGGGCCCGCACAGCACCTCCACGCAGCCACGCCGCCCGCACGGGCAGAGCGGGCCGTCCGCCTGGACCGTGGTGTGGCCGAACTCCCCCGCGTTGGTGCGTGCCCCGCGGTGCACCTGCCCGTCGAGCACCAGCCCGGCACCGATACCGGTGCCCACGTACACCAGTGCCGCGTGCGTGAACCGCTCGCGCTGCCACCAGCGCTCGGCCAGCACGGCCGCGTTGGTGTCCTTGTCCACGATCACCGGCAGGCCGGTGACCTGCGCCAACTGCTCGCGCAGCGGTACGCCGTGCCAGCCGGGCAACCGGGTGGCCGCGTGCACCACGCCCGTGCGGTGGTCCAGCGGCCCCGGGCAGCCCACGCCGATGCCGATCACCTTCGCCGGGTCGACCCCCGCGAGCAGTTCGGCCACCGGCGCCGCGATCCACGCCACGTCCGCCACCGGTCCCGGCACGCGCCGCTCGCGCACCACTGTCCCGGTGAGGTCGGCCAGCACCACGCGCAGTTCGTCGCGGTCCAGGTGCACGCCCACTGACCAGCGCGCGTCGGCGACCACGCGCAGCAGGGTGCGCGGCTTGCCCACGGTGGGCGCGGCCTGCCCCGATTCGGCGAGCAGCCCGTGCTCGATCAGCCTGGCCACGATCTTGGACACCGCCTGGGCGGTCAGCCCGGTGCGCGCTGCCAGGTCCACCCTGCTCAGGCCCTCCTGCGTGCGCACGAGGTCCAGTACCAGCGCGTCGTTGTGACCACGCAGTCGGTCGAGGTTCACTCCGGTGCTTTGCATTTACGCAACAGTGTTGATTAACTCGGGGCATGAACGCAAGCACGGATCTCAGGGTCGGCCTCCTGGGCTACGGCATCGCCGGTGCCGTGTTCCACGCCCCGCTCATCGCCGCCACGCCTGGCCTGCGGCTGTCCGCGGTGGTCACCGCCAGCCCCGCGCGCCGGGAGAAGCTGGCCGCCGAGCACCCCGGCGCCCTCGCCCTGGACGAGGCCGAGGCCCTGTGGGCCCGTGCGGGGGAGCTGGACCTGGTCGTCGTGGCCACCCCGAACCGCACCCACGTGCCGCTGGCCAAGGCCGCGCTGGCCGCCGGGCTGCCGGTGGTGGTGGACAAGCCGTTCGCCCCGACCGTGGAGCAGGCCCGCGAGCTGACCGAGCACGCCGCCAAGCTCGGCCTGCCGCTCGCGGTGTTCCAGAACCGCCGGTGGGACAACGACTTCCTGACCGTGCGCGGGTTGATCGACGCGGGCGAACTGGGCACCGTGACCCGGTTCGAGTCCCGGTTCGAGCGCTGGGTGCCCAAGCCGAAGACCGGCTGGCGTGAGCTCGGCGACCCCGAGGAGGCCGGGGGTGTGCTGTTCGACCTCGGCGCGCACCTGATCGACCAGGCGCTGCAACTGTTCGGCCCGGTCCGCGTGGTGTACGCCGAGCTGGACCGCCGCCGCGAGGGCGTGCAGGTCGACGACGACGCCTTCGTCGCGCTGACCCACGCCAACGGGGTGCGCTCACACCTGTGGATGGGCTCGCTCACCGCGCAGGGCGGACCGCGCATGCGCGTGCTCGGCGACAGGGCGGCCTTCACCAAGTACGGGCTGGACGGCCAGGAAGCCGCGCTCAAGGCGGGTCACCGACCTACCGAGCCCGGCTGGGGCGTGGAGCCCGCGGAGCTGTCCGGCAAGCTCGGGGTGGACGGGGACCTGCGCACGATCACCTCGCACGCCGGGGCGTACCCGCGGTTCTACGCGCAGATGCGCGATGCCGTGCGCGGAATCGGCGAGGTGCCCGTCACCCCCGAGTCGGCCACCGCCACGCTGGAGCTCATCACCGCAGCCCAACGCTCTGCTGAACTCTCCGCGCCTGTGGTTTGCTCGTGACATGATCACGATCGGGGCGGAGCGCACCGCCGAGCTGTTGCCGTTCGACCGCCTGGTTCCCGCGCTGCGAGCCGGTTTCCAGTCCGCGGTGACCGTGCCCGAACGGCAGCAGCACCGGGTCGGCCCGGACGGCGGCTCCACCATGTTGATCATGCCTGCCTTCGGCCCCGAGCACAGCGGGGTCAAGATCGCCACGGTGTACCCGGACCAGCGGCCCGCCGTCGCGGCCACCTACACGCTGTTCGACAACCACACCGGGCAGCCGCTCGCGCACCTGGACGGAACGACGATCACCAGCAGGCGGACCGCGGCGGCCTCCGCGCTGGCCGCGGACTTCCTCGCCCGCGCCGACGCGCGCACCCTGCTGATCATCGGCAGCGGCACCGTGGCCGCCATGCTGCCCGCCGCGTACCGCGCGGTGCGGCCGATCGACCGCGTGCTGGTGCACTCGCGCACCGCCGCCAACGCCGCGGCACTGGCCGAGCGGGTCGGCGGGGAGGTCGTCACCGACCTGCCCGCCGCGGTGGCCGCCGCCGACGTGGTCAGCTGCGCCACGCTGGCCACCGAGCCGGTCGTGCTCGGCCAGTGGCTGCGGCCGGGCGTGCACCTCGACCTGATCGGCAGCTTCCGCCCGGACATGCGCGAGACCGACGACGCGGCCATCGCCCGCAGCTCGGTGTTCGTCGACACCTTCGGCGCCTGCGAGGAGTCCGGGGACCTGAGCCAGCCCCTGGCCAACGGCACCCTGCGCCTGGCCGACATCCGCGCCGACCTCACCGCCCTGTGCACCGCCGCGCACCCCGGCCGCACGAGCCCGGCGGAACTGACCCTGTTCAAGTCCGCGGGCACCGCCGTCGAGGACCTCGCCGCGGCCGTGCTCGCCTACCGCTCCAGGTAGACGATCTCGTGCGCGCCGCCGTCCATCGGCACGGTGGCGCGCACCTGCCAGTCCCTGACGTCGATCACCGTCATCGTGCCGTCCTTCGCGTTGTTCACGTACAGGTCGGCACCGGCCGAGGTCATGCCCAACGGCCCAGCACCCACCTGGACCTGCTCGACCACCTTGCCCTGTTCGACGTCCACGATGCTGACCGAATCCGGGCTCGACTCGTCGGAGTCCCAGTTCGCGTGGAAGTGGGACACCGCCACCCGGCCGTCGGCCAGCACGTGCACCCGGAGCGGGTTGCCCGGCAACTCGACCTCGCCGACCTTCTCGTCCGAGCCCGTGTCGACCACGTGCAGCAGGGCCCGCGCCCGATCCGCCGCGTAGAGCAGGTCCCCGCGCACCTCCAGGTCCTCCGAGCCGGTCGGCATCGCGATCCGCCCCGCCATGCGCCGGTCCACCAGGTCCAGCACCGAGACGAAGCCCGCCTCCTTGTTGCCCGTGTACGCCTTCGTCCGGTCCCCGGTCAGCGCCAGCCAGTGCGGCCCCGCCGTGCCCGTCGGCACGTGCCCCAGGGGCTGCCAGGTGTTCAGGTCCAGCGTGAGCAGGCAGCCGCCGTGCGACTCGCACACCACGTGCAGCCGGTCCCCGTCCACCGCCAGGTCGTGCGGCCCCGCGTAGGGCGCGATGTCCACCACCTCGGTGATCTCCCACGTGCCGGGGTCGATCACCACGATCTCGTGCCCGAGGTCCCCGTGCTTGTCGTAGAACCCGTTCCGGTAGGTGACCGTCGCGTACAGCCGGTCCCGCGACTCGTCGTGCACCAGCACGTGCGGCTGTGCCGGTACCGCCAGGCGTGCCACCTCGGTCAACTCGTCGTCCAGCACCGTGACCGTCGATCCCCGTTGATTGCTGCTGATGAGCATGTTCCAACGCTATTTTCCCACCACTGCTGCGTCCAGCGCACAGTACTCAACCCAGCTGTGCGCCGAGTGCAACAGTGGTCCTGAACGAGCCCAGGTGTGCGTGTGCCGTGAAGGTGGCTTTCACTGCGTTGGGCGCAGTGAAAGCCACCTTCACGGCCCCCGGTGCCGAGCCGCCACCCCACCCCAGCACGTCCCAAAGGTGCCCTTCACGACGCTGAACGTCCCGAACGGCACCTTCATGACATCGGCGACGCCGCCCGACCCACGGCGGCCCCGTCCCGAAGGTGCCCTTCACGACGGTGCCGCGGCTCGCGCCGCCGGTGCCCCGCTCCCCGCTCCCCGCCCCACCGGAGACGATCTCTAGAGTCGGCGGTGCGACAGCAGAAGGGAGTAGCGATGACCCGTCCTCGCTGGTCAGCCGATGCCAAGCGGAGTCTGGCAGCGGGCACGCTGGCCTGCGCCGTGGTGGTGGCGACCGAGGTGTTCGGCAAGTTCAACGACAGCGCGATGGCCTGGGAGAAGGTCGTGGCGATCGTCGGGGTGCTGCTGTTCCTGGCGACCTCGGTGGTGGCGGTGCGCAGCCTGGGCAACCTGGTGGTGCGGCGCACACAGGACCGGATCGGGGTCAGCCACGCGGGCATGGTGCGGCTGGCGATCTCGATCGTGGGCTACCTGTTCGGCGCGGTGATCGCGCTGGGCATGTTGCACGTGGGGCTGGGTCAACTGCTGGTCGGCGGGGCGCTGACCGGTGTGGTGCTGGGCATCGCGTGCCAGCAGGCGCTGGGCAACCTGTTCGCGGGGCTGGTGCTGCTGATCTCGCGGCCGTTCACCATCGGCGAGGCGATCATCGTGCACTCGGGTGCGCTGGGCGGCCCGCACGAGGGTGTGGTGCTGGAGATGGGTCTGGTCTACGTGGTGGTGGAGACCGACACGGGGCTGGTGCGGCTGCCCAACAGCGCGGTGCTGTCGGCGGGCGTGGGCCCGCGCCCGGTCGCGGTCGAGGAACCGTGACGGCGGTCCGGCCGCTGACCCCGGAGGCGCTGGTCGAGGTCCTGGCCGATCGGATCGCCGACACAGCACCGGGTTCGCGGCTGCGCGTGCTCGTGGACGGCGCGCCCGCGGCACGGCCCGAGGCCCTGGCGGACGGGCTGGTGGATCCGCTGCGGCTGCGGGGCCGCGCGGTGCAGCGCGTGTCGGCACGGGACTTCCTGCGGCCCGCCTCGTTGCGCTTCGAGCGGGGGCGGACCGATCCCGACTCGTACTACGAGGACTGGGTCGACATGGACGGGCTGGCACGCGAGGTACTTGACCCGCTGGAGCAAGCGGGCAGCGGCGAGGTGCTGCCGACGTTGTGGAACGCGGAGACCGACCGGGCCAGCCGCGCGGCGTACGTGCCGGTGCCGGAAGGCGGGGTGGTCGTGGTGGACGGCACGCTGCTGCTGGGCCGCTGGCTGCCCTTCGACCTGACGGTGCACCTGCACCTGTCCCCTGCCGCGCTGCGCAGGCGGACCGAGCCGGAGTCGCACTGGACGCTGGCCGCGCACGAGCGCTACGCCGAGCAGGTGGACCCGCTTTCCGCGGCCGACATCGTGGTCAGGGCGGACGATCCGCGCCATCCGGCGCTCGTGGTCGGATGAACGCAGGACCGACAAAACAGGGCAAGTTCGTGCGGATTTGTTGCCAGTAGTGGGGGCGCTTCCTACTGTGAGAGCGATCTCACAGCCTGGAGGTCCGCGTGCGAACCCCCCTGCTCGCCGTGGCCGTACTACTGGTGGCCACCGCCGTTCCCGCACAGGGCCAGGTCCCGTCCTGGCAGCGCTACGTGATCGCTCCGGGCAGCCGGGACGTGCACCCGGTAGCGACGATCTCCACCACTGGCGATGTCAGCACGAGTGGCGGCACGACGGTGCTACGCAAGGCCGCCGACCCGGTGTGGCCGCGCGGCACGACCGCGGCCGCCAGTTCGACGCACGCGCCCAACCCGCGCGACTACTCCCCCGCCAACGCTGTTGACGGGGATTCGGATTCGTTCTGGAACGACGACACCGAGAACGCCTACCCGGACGCGCTGACCATCACCGCGCCGAGCCAGGTGAGCCTGCCGGGCATCACGCTGGTGTCCAACAGTGACGGCGCACCAAGGGATTTCACCGTCGAGACCTGGGACGGTACCGCCTGGCGACAGACCGCCGCTGTGACCGGCAACGAGCAGGTCCGGCGCAGGGTGCCGTTCGCGCGGGCGGTGAGCACCACACAGGTTCGGATCACCGTGACCCGGGACAACGACGGCGGGCGCGGGATCTTCACGCGTGTCAACGAGGTGCTGCCGGGCCTGGCGGCCGATCCGCCGAGCATCGTGCTGGACTTCGGGAAAGTTGTTGCGGGCTATGCGAAGTTGGCGTTCTCCGCGGCAAGCGGGGCGCCGACGGCGCGGCTGGCGTTCGCGGAGAGCACGCAGTACCTGACCGATCGCTCCGACTTCGCGCGCTCGGACTTCTCCGGCGGACCCGGCGTGGACACGCACTCGGTGACCGGGCCGGGAACCTGGTCGGACAACGAGCTGCACGGCTTCCGGTACCTGAAGATCAGCACGGACCGGGGTGAGCTGGCGATCAGCTCGGTCTCGCTGGACTTCGCGCCGTTCCTGGGCACGCCCGAGACCTACACCGGCTGGTTCGAGTCCTCGGATCAGCAGCTGAACCAGTTCTGGTACAACGCCTCCTACACCAACGAGCTGTGCACCGACACGTTCCGCCCCGCCGACGTGGACCCGCGTGGCGCCGACAGCCCGTCCCTGGGCGGCAAGCTGGTGCTGCACGACGGGGCCAAGCGCGACCGGGACCCGTACGTGGGCGACCTCGCGGTGTCCGGGCGCACCGCGTACTTGACGCACGAGGTCAAGCTCGCGGCCCGGAACGTGCTCGCCGACCTGGCCGAGCACCAGCGGGCGGACGGCTGGATCCCGCCCGCGTCGATCAACAACTACACGCTCCCGCTGTTCGAGTACCCGCTGTGGTGGACGACCGCCAGCTGGGACTACGTGCTCTACACCGGGGACACCGGCTACGGCGCCACGTACTACCCGAACCTGGTGCGGCTGCTGGACAACTGGTACCAGTCGACGACGAACGCGCGCGGGCTGCTGGCCAGGCCGGAGGGCTACGGGGACTACGCGTTCCTGCCCAGGACCGGCGAGGTCACCTACTACAACGCGCTCTACGTGCAGGCGCTGCGGGACGCGGCGCGACTCGCGGGCGTGCTGGGTCACGCCGAGGACCAGACCCGTTGGCAGCACAGGGCGGACACGGTGTCGGCGGCGATCAACACCTACCTGTGGGACCCGGCGAACAAGTCCTATGTGGACTCATCTACGGGACCGCTGCGGCACGGGCAGGACGGCAACGCGCTGGCGATCACCAGCGGGGTGGCCGATCCGGCACGGGCGAGGTCGGCGCTCGACCTGCTCACCGCCAGGACCGCGCGGCCGTGGGGCAACGCGTTCATGGACGACGACACGCTCGTCGGCGACGGCTCTCAGCGCGTCTACGCCTTCACCTCCTACCCCGAGATCGAGGCCCGTTTCCTTACCGGGCAGGCGGATTCCGCGGTCGAGGAGATCAAACGGCTGTACGGCTGGATGGGCAGCACCGACTGGGAGGGCATCGGCGCGGGCGGTTCGCCTTACGAGGGCGCCTACACCTCACTGGCGCACGGCTGGTCCACCGGGGTGCTGCCCGCGCTCACCAACGACCTGCTCGGCGTGCGCCCGACCTCCCCGGGATTCGCCACCTGGTCGGTGGCCCCGCACCCGGGTGGGGGCGTGTCCTGGGCCCGGGGGCAGGTGCCGACCCCGCACGGGCCGCTCACCGTGAGCTGGCACACCGACTCCGACGGGTTCACCCTGACCGTCACCGCGCCGCCGGGCACGACCGGCACCGTCACGTTGCCCTCCGGAACCCCGCACAGCTTCGGGAGCGGCACGAACACCCTGCGAGGAGGAACCCTGTGAGAACCATCAGATTAGGACTCACCACCCTGCTGGCCGCGACCGCGTGCGCCGGTCTGGGCGTGGCACCAGCGCTGGCCTCTCCCGAGCTGATCAGCGCCATGCAGCGCGACTTCGGCCTGACCGCGCAACAGGTGCAGGCACGAGTGGTGCAGGAGTCGGCGGCGGTCAGAACCGCGCCGCAGGCGGAGAAGGCCGCCGGGGACGCCTTCGCCGGGTCCTGGTACGACGCGGCCAGCGGCAAGCTGACCGTGGCGGTGACCGACACCGGCCGGACGGCGGCGGTCGAGGCCACCGGCGCGCGGGTCACGAAGGTGGCCAACAGCATGAGCAAGCTCAACGCCACCAAGGAGAAGCTGGACAAGGTGCGGGCGCCCGCCGGGGTCAGCAGCTGGCGGGTCGACCCGCGGCGCAACACCGTGGTGGTCACCACCAACAGCGAGGACAGCGCGGTGCGGCAGTTCCTCGCGACGGCGGAGCAGGCCGGACCAGTTGTCGTGGAGCAGAACCAGAACTCGCGGCCGCAGGTGTTCTCGGCGGGCACGGTCGGCGGGGACCCGTACTACATCAACGGCAACACGCGCTGCTCCATCGGGTTCTCCGTGCATGGCGGCTTCGTCAGCGCCGGGCACTGCGGCTCGCCGGGCAGCACGGTGGTCGGCTGGGACAACTCGTTCATGGGCCGCTTCGCCGGTTCCACCTTCCCCGGCAACGACTACTCCTTCATCCGCACCGAGAACGGCTGGTGGAACGCGCCGGTTGTGCTGGGCTGGGGCACGGTCAGCGACGCGCTGGTGCGCGGCTCCTGGGTGGCCCCGTCGGGCACCTCGGTGTGCCGTTCCGGCTCGACCACGCACTGGCACTGCGGCACGGTGCAGAACCAGAACGAGACGGTGAACTACTCGCAGGGCGCGGTGCACGGGCTGACCGGCACCAGCGTGTGCGCCGAGCCGGGTGACTCCGGAGGCTCGTTCATCACCGGGGACCAGGCCCAGGGCGTGACCTCGGGTGGCTGGGGCAACTGCTCCTCCGGCGGGCAGACCTGGTTCCAGCCGGTGAACCCGATCCTGTCGGTCTACGGGCTGTCACTGGTCACCGCCTGAGGCCTCGGCAAGCCGTTCCAGCACAACGCGAACGGCGGGGTGGGCCTCGGTCCTGGTGCGCAGCACCGCGCTGACCACCCGGCGGACCGGGCGGGCCATCGGCTTGAGCAGCACGCCCTCGGGCACCCTGCGGGCGGCCAGCGCGGGCACCAGTGCCACGCCCAGCCCGGCGTCCACCAGTCCCGCCATCACCCCGAAGTCGTCGCAGTACGCCTGCGGGCTCGGCACGAACCCGGCCGACCCGCAGGCGCGCTGCGCCATCTCGTGGCAGGACGCGTCGGTCCTCGGCATGATCCACTTCCGGTCGGCCAGCTCGGCGAGCTCCACCTGCTCCCGCGCGGCCAGCGGGTCGTCGGTGGGCATCGCCACGTAGACCTGCTCGGTGAGCAGTTCGTGCACCTCGCAGGAGGGCGGCACGTCGCGCGGCATCAGGTCGTAGGCGTGCACCAGCGCGAGGTCGATCTCGCCCCGGCGCAACGCGGGCAGCGACTCCTCCGGCTCCATCTCGTGCACCACCACGTCCACGGCCTCGCCGTAGCTGGCGCGCAGCGAGCGCACCGCGGGCGGGACCAGGCGGGCCGCGGCCGTGACGAACGCGCCCACCCGCACCGATCCCGCGACTCGCGCGCGCAGCCCGGCCAGGTCGGCCTCGGCCGCCGCGAGCTGGTCGAGCACCAGCTGGGTGTGCGCGACGAGTACCTGCCCCGCCCTGGTCAGGGTGAGGCGGCGGCCCTCGCGCTCCACCAGGGTCACGCCAGCCTCGCGCTCCAGGGCCGCCAGCTGCTGGGACACCGCCGGGCTGGTCACGTGCAGGGCCTCGGCGGCGGCCGTGACGGTGCCGTGCACGGACAGCGCGTGCAGCAGGCGGAGGCGTCGTACATCCAACACGAAGTCCAGCTTAACCTTTAACTCAGAACATCTAACTGGATCTTTGCGATGCCTCCGGGCAGGCTCACCAGCATGAGCCCGTTCGGTCGTGTCCTCGTCGCGATGATCACCCCGTTCGACCGCCACGGCGAGGTCGACCTGGACGGCGTGCGCCTGCTCGCCGAGCACCTGGTGGACCGGGGCGGCTGCGACGGGCTGGTGGTCAACGGCACCACCGGCGAGGCGCCGACCACCAGCGACGCGGAGAAGGCCGCCGTGCTGCGGGCCACCGTCGAGGCCGTGGGCGACCGCGCGCAGGTGCTGGCCGGGGTCGGCACGAACTCCACCCGGCACACCGTGGAACTGGCCCGCGCGGCGGAGTCGGCGGGGGCGCACGGACTGCTCGTGGTCACCCCGTACTACAGCAAGCCGACCCAGGAGGGGCTGCTGGCGCACTTCACGTCCACAGTGGACGCCACGGGGCTGCCCGCGCTGCTCTACGACATCCCCGGCCGCACCGCGACCGCGATCGAGACCGACACCCTGCTGCGGCTGGCCGAGCACCCGCGCATCGTGGGCGTCAAGGACTGCAAGGTGGACCTGCTGGCCAGCTCACGGGTGATCGCGGAGAGCGGGCTGAGCTACTACAGCGGCAACGACGAGCTGATCCTGCCGCTGCGCGCGGTCGGCGGGGTCGGCGCGATCAGCACCGTGGGGCACGTGGTGGGCAACGAGATCCGCGCGATGCTGGACGCGTACGACAAGGGCGACAACGACGAGGCCCTGCGCAGGCACCAGGCGCTGCTGCCGGTGTTCAGCGCGATCATGACCAGGGAGCCGGGCGCGGTGGCGGTCAAGGCGGCGTTGGGCCTGCTCGGGCTGCCTGCCGGTCCGGTGCGCGGGCCGCTGGTACCGGCCACCGAGCCGCTGGTGGCCGAGATCCGCGCCGTGCTGGGCAACCTCGTTCCGGAGGAATAGCGGGCGGGGCTTTCCTCCTGCGCGCGGAACCGGCTGGCGGCGGGCACGCGGATAGTCGGCCGCATGGGAGCCGATCACGCTCGGGGCGGGATCGTCGTGGTGGCGATGACCACGGCGCTGACGGGGTACTCGTTGCTGGAGGGCATGGTCGTGCCCTCGATCCCGCTCATCCAGGCACGGTTGGGGCTGACCGCGCAGGCGGGCAGCCTGCTGCTGGTGGTGCTGCTCGTGTCGGCCTCGGTGGCCCTGCCGATCGTGGGCAAGCTGACCGAGGTGGCCGACCGCAGGCGAATCCTGTTGTGGGTGCTGGGGATCGCCTGCGCCGGTGCGGCCGTGTCCTCGGTGGCGAACTCGCTGCCGGTGATGCTGCTCGGGCAACTGTTGCAGGGCGCGGGCGCCGGGATGATCCCGCTGTGCTTCGCCGCGACCCGCGACCAGTTGCCCACCGAGCGGATCCCACTCGCGGTCGGCGTGATCACCGCGGTGAGCCTGGTGGCCACGACCTTCGGTCAGATGCTTGCCGGTCCGATCGTGGAAAGCCTGTCCTACCACGGGGTTTTCGGCCTGCCGCTGGTGCCGATGCTGGCCGGTCTGCTCGTGGTGTGGCGGATCATGCCCGGCTTCCCGCCAGGACGCACACCGTCCCGTGTGGACTGGCTTGGCGGCGCGCTGTTCCTGAGCGCGCTGCTGATCGCCGTGCTGGGCCTGGGGCTGGTGTCCTACCTCGCGCTGCTCGTGTTGCTGCCGCTGTGGATCCGCGTGGAGCTGCGTGCCGCGAACCCGCTCGTGGACATGCGCATGATGCGGCGGCGCGAGTTGTGGACCAGCTGTGTGGTGGCGCTGGCAGGAGGGTTCGGCGCGACGGGTGCGGTGCTCGCGCTGATCAACATGGTGGCCCAGGACCCGGCCACCGGCATCGGGCTGGGCGCCACGGTGACCGAGGTCAGCCTGTACCTGCTGCCCGGCGCGGTGGGTTCGCTCGTGGCCAGTCCACTCGCCGGGCGGGTGATCCGCGCGACGGGGCACCGCCCGATCGTCGCGACCGGCTCGGCGGTGATGGGCTGCGGGTTCCTCGCGCTGGTGTTCCTGCACACCGCGCCCTGGCACGTGTACCTGGCCACCGGGCTGATCGGCACCGGCAGCGCCCTGGTGTCCACCGCGCTGTACGCCGGGGTCATGTCCTCGGTGGACGTCGGGCAGACCGGGGTGGCGACGAGCATGCTCACCATCTCGCGCATCGTCGGCGGCAGCATCGGCGGCACCGTGTGCACCGCACTGGCCTCGGCCGGGTCGTACGGGGAGTCCGGCTACGTGGCGGCGTTCGCGCTGGGCGGGCTGGCCAGCGGGCTCTCGCTGGCGATGTGCGCGCTGATCCCGGTCAGGGCGCGTGCAGGATCGGCACTCCCCGCTCGGTGAGCCGCCGCACCGTCGGGTCCTGCGGGCCCACGTCGGTGATGACCCCCGCCACCTCCGTCACCGGCAGCACCGAGAACCGCGAGGCGGCACCGATCTTCTCCGCGCTGGCCAGTACGTAGGTGTCGGCCGCGTGCCTGGCCAGGGCGCGCTTCATCGCCGCCTCGTCGGCGTCCCCGGTGGTCAGCCCGGCCTCGGGGTGGACCCCCGTCACCCCCAGCAGGAACAGGTCGGCGTTCAGGCCCTGCGCCGCCTCCACGGCCGCCGCCCCGCAGGTCACCAGCGAGTGCTTGAACAGCCGCCCGCCGAGCAGGAACACCTCGATCCGAGGGTGGTCCACGAAGGCCACCGCCACGGTCGGGCTGTGCGTCACGACCGTGGCCGGGTGGTCGATCGGCACCTGCCGTGCCACCGCGAGCGCGGTCGTGCCCCCGTCCAGGACCACCGTGCAGCCGGGTTCGATCAGCGCGGCGGCCCTGGCCGCGACCCGCTGCTTGGCCGGGACCTCGACCTCCGTGCGGGTCGCGTGGTCGGCGATGGCCGGGGACACCGGCAGTGCCCCGCCGTACACCCGCTGGCACAGGCCCGCCGCCGCCAGCTCGCGCAGGTCGCGGCGGATGCTGTCCTCGGACAGGCCCAGCTCGGCCGCCAGGTCCTTGGCGATGATCCGCCCATCTTGACGCAATCTGTCAAGTAGCAGGTCTCGTCGCTGTGCCGCCAACATTCACGTTTCTCCTTGTTCTATCCGATTCATGCAGACTAACGTGCGGAACCGTGAACAAACCAGAACTGATCCTGATCGCCGGTCCCTACCGCTCCGGCACCGGGGACGACCCGGAACTGTTGGCCCGCAACCTCGCCGCGCTGGAGGAGGCCGCCTGGCCGATCTTCCGCGCCGGGCACGTGCCGATGATCGGCGAGTGGGTGGCCCTGCCCGTGCTGCGCGGCGCGGGCGGCACCGGCCCGGCCGACCCGGTCGCGCGCGAGATCATGTACCCCACCGCCGAACGGCTGCTCCAGCACTGCACGGCGGTACTGCGCCTGCCCGGCGAGTCCACCGGCGCCGACCAGGACGTGGCCATCGCCCGCGAGCGCGGCATCCCCGTCTACCACCGCGTCGAGGACATCCCCGGCTACCGCCCCGCCTGAGTCCCGCCCTCCGGAGCGCGAGTCCCGCTCAGCCGCACGCGAATCCCGCTCTGGCGCAGCCGATTCCCGCCGAGCGGGGGCTCAGAAGTTGGCCGGACCCGCCGGGGGCCGCCGCAGCACGACCTCCTCGCCCTCAGCCGTGCGCACCGCCACCGCGTGCAGTCCCGGCTCTCCCGGCACCACGCGCAGCGGCAACCGGTCGAAGGTCTCCGCGCCGAGGTGCTTGCGCAGCACCGTCTCGTCCCCGCCGACCTCCAGCCAGGTGACGCCCTGGGCGGTGCGCCCGCCAGTGACCGCACCGCGCGCGGGATTGCTCGCCGGGTCCGCGCGGTAGTACCAGTTGGGCAGGCCGTGCCGCCAACTCTGGTCGATCCCCGGCGCGGAGGTGATCACTCGTCGGGTGCCGTCGGGCTGCACCCGGCCGGGTATCGAGCTGACCTGGCCGCCGAGCCGTTCGGCGACCTCCTGGAGTTCCTCCAGCGTGTCGGCGCGCAGGCACCAGAACATCCAGCGGTCCCGCCCGTCGCCGGTGGCCCGGCTGATCCACGCGCCGGCGCCCCGCGCGGCGCGGCCGGGGTCCGCCACGCCCTCGATCTCGGCGTACACCTCGCCACCGAGCGGCACGATCCACACGCCGAGCCCGGCCTCGGGGAACACCCCGCCCTCGTAGACCCCGAGCCCGGTCTCCTCGCGGAACCGGCGCACCCCGTCGGCCAGGTCGGACACGCCCAGGCACATGTGGTCCAGGTGAAACACCACTCGGACGTTACCAGCGCTCAGTTCTCGGTGAGGAACCTCGCCGCGGCGGCCTGTCCCTTGGCCACGGCCGAGTCGTGGCTCTCGATCGGCGAGGCGAGGGCACCGGTCAGCGCGATGTAGGTGACCCCGGAGTCGACCCCGCCGGTACGCGGGTTCGGGTCGATGCCCAGGGACTTCGCGGTGGCGTAGGAGGCCTCACCGATGGCCTTGGCCGGGCCGACGTCGCCGACCACGGCGTAGGTCAGCTTGTTGTCGTAGATGACGGCGACCACGGTGCCGCCCCGGATGCCGCTGTCGCGGTAGTTCCAGATCGAGCTGACACCGGGAACCACCACGTACGGCAGGGTTTCCGCCCTGAGCGCCTTGCCGTGCGAGTCGTTGAAGGCGGTCTCGGCCTGGAAGTCGGGGTCGGTGGAGCGGCTGCAGTGCGTGCTGGGCTGGCCGTCGCAGTCGATGTCCATGTCGGCCTTCCAGAACACACCGCCCTTCTTGCCACACACGGCGACGGTGGCCGATCCGGAGCTCTCGTCCTTGCGGTACTTGCCGTGTGAGACCTGGTTGCAGCCGGTGACCTTGGCCAGCAGCTGGGCAGCGGTGGGTGGTGCCGCGGCGGCGTGCGCGGTGCTCCCGCCCAGCACGCAGATCACGGCAGCGAACAGGACTGACAGGCTGCGAGACATGCCTCGACTATCTCGGCGCCGCACGGCCCCCGACAACCCGGTCACGCGTGCCCTTCGGGGACGGTCCTCGCCCGTCCCCGAAGGGCACGCGGCGGGTCAGTTGTTGCTGATGAACTTCTGCGCGGCCGCTTCCCCCTTCGACACGGCCGAGTCGTGGCTCTCGATCGGCGAGGCCACCGCACCCTCCAGCACGATGTAGGTGACCCCGGAGTCGGTGCCGCCGTTCTTCGGGTCCGGGTTGATGCCCAGGCTCACCGCGGTGGCGTAGGAGGCCTCACCGATGATCTTGTTGGGGCCGGTGTCCCCGACCACGGCGTAGCTGACCTTGTTGTTGTAGATCACCGCGACGATCGTGCCGCCCTTGATGTTGCGGGTGCGGTAGTCCCAGATCGAACTGGGGCTGGGCACCACGACGTAGGGCAGCTTCGAGGCGATCAGCGGCTTGCCGTCGGACTGGTGGAACGCCGTGTCCGCCTGGAAGCAGCAGTCGGTCTTCTCGTTGCACTGCGTGGTGCGCTGGCCGTCGCAGTCGATGTCCATGTCGGCCTTCCAGAACACGGCGCCGTTCTTGCCGCACACCGGGATCGTGGCCGAGGTCTCCTCATCGGTCTGGTACTTGCCCTTGGAGATCTGGGTGCAGTTGGTGACCTTGGCGAGCAGGTCGGCGGCACTGGGACCGGCGGTGATCGCGGCGGGCGCCGAGGGTGCGGCCACCGCCGAGGCACCGAGCAGGGAACCACCGATGGCGCACAGCACGGACAGCACGACAGCCAGAGACAGGGATAGCTTGCGACGCATGTCCACCTCACTCAATTAAGAAACTTTCCTTACTGAGGCGGCGGAGCACCACTATCGACCCTGTGGTCGAGTGACGTCAAGAGAAGGGATGGTCATGGCTGAACTGGACGGCGCGGTCGCCGTGGTGACCGGCGCGACGGGCACGGTCGGCGCGGGCATCGCGCGGGTGCTGGCCGCGCGGGGCGCGCGGGTCGTGGTGCACCACAGGGACAGCGCGGAGGCGGCCGAGGCGCTGGCGGCCGAGATCGGCGGCGTGGCGGCGATGGGCGACCTGCGTGAGCCCGGGCAGGTCGAGGGCGTGCTGCACGCGGCCGTCGAGGCGTTCGGACGGCTGGACGTGCTGGTGAACAACGCCGGGGTCCAGCCCGTGACGGCACTGCCCGAACTGACCCTGCCGCAGTGGCGGGAAGTGTTCGCGGGCAACGCGGACACGACGTTCCTGGCCAGCAGCGCCGCCGCGCGCCTCATGGGCCCACTGGGCGGCGGCTCGATCATCTCCATCGCGTCCATCGAGGGCACCAGCCCGGCCGTGGGCCACGCGCACTACGCGGCGTCCAAGGCGGCGGTGCTCGCGCACACCAAGGCCGCCGCGGTGGAGTACGGGCCGATGCGCATCCGGGTGAACGCCGTGTCCCCCGGGCTGATCGCGCGGCCGGGCATCGAGCAGCAGTGGCCCGAGGGCGTGGACCGGTGGCGGCGCAGTGCCCCGCTGACCCGGCTGGGCAGCCCGCGGGACGTGGGCGAGGCGTGCGCCTTCCTCGCCTCACCCAGGGCGAGTTGGATCACCGGCCAGAACCTGGTGGTCGACGGCGGCGTCTCGGCGCGTGCGGCATGGTAGGCCCCATGCACGCGGACGCAGCGCAGATCGCGAAGACCCTTGGCCTGCAACCACTACCCACCGAGGGCGGCCACTGGGCGCAGACCTGGCGGACCGAGCAGGGCACCGCCATCTACTACCTGCTGGCGCAGCCGGAGTTCTCGGCACTGCACCGGCTGGACCACCCGGAGGTGTTCAGCTACCACGCGGGTGCGCCGGCACGAATGCTGCTGCTGCACCCCGACGGACGGGTGGAGCGGCCGGTGCTGGGCATCGACCTCGCCTCCGGCCAGCGCCCACAGGTAGTGGTGCCCGCAGGGGTGTGGCAGGCCACCGAGACCGCGGGCACCTGGAGCCTGCTCGGCACCTTCATGGCGCCGCCCTACACCGAGGACGTGGTCCGGTTCGCCGACCCGGCGGACCTCACCGTGCGCTACCCCTCGGCGGCCGAGGACATCAGCAGGCTGTCACCCCGGTGACGGGCCAGGGCTTCGGAGAGGGCGCGGGACCGATCACGGTAGGTTCGATCACGTGTTCTATCTTAGCACTTCGACCATGAAAAATGTGGCCCGACCAGGGGGTTTTTGCCGTACCGGACCAGGCGGCCCGCAACGCCGTGAACGGCACCTTCGCGACATGGGCCCCCGGCCCGACGAGCCCGCTCAGCCCCCGCGCCGCCGCGTCATGAAGGGCACCTTCGTGACAGAAACGACCTACGCCCCGCCAGGTTCGATCGTCACTGAAGCCATAGCGCCCCACAACGTCATGAAGGTGCCGTTCATGGCGTTGAACGCCGTGAACGGCACCTTCACGGCACCGCTGGGACCTAGAGCCCCACGGCCTTGTAGAGCAGCGCGACCTCGTTGCGGTTGAGCTTGCGCAGGGACCCGGGCCGCTGGTTGCCCAGCTGCACCCCGGCCAGCTCGGTGCGGACCAGACGCTGCACCGGGTAGCCGACCTCCTCCAGCAGGCGCCGCACCACGTGCTTGCGGCCCTCGTGCACGACGACCTCGACCAGCGCCTTGCCGGGCATGGCGTCGACCAGGCGGAAGGCGTCCACCTTGATCGGGCCGTCCTCCAGCTCGATCCCGGCCTTGAGCCGCTTGCCGACGTCCTTGGCCACCGGGCCGGGCACCTCGGCGAGGTAGGTCTTGAGCACGTTGTACGAGGGGTGCATCAGCCGGTGGGCGAGCTCCCCGTCGTTGGTGAGCAGCAGCAGGCCCTCGGTGTCGGCGTCCAGCCTGCCCACGTGGAACAGCCGGGTACCGCCGGTCTCGGTGCGCTCCTTGACGTAGTCGCCGACGCAGGGCCTGCCCATCTCGTCGGACATGGTGGAGTGCACCCCACGCGGCTTGTTCAGCAGCAGGTGCAGCACGTCGTCGCGGACCACGACCCGGCTGCCGTCCACGTGGATCACGGCGGTGTCGGGGTTGACGCGCCTGCCCTGCTCGCGCACCACCTCGCCGTCCACGCTGACCCGTCCCTCGGCGATCAGCTCCTCGGAGGCGCGGCGCGAGGCGATACCGGCCTGGGCCAGCACCTTCTGCAAGCGCACGCCCTCGTCGGCGGCGGGGTTCCTACGGGGGTCAGACGACATCGTCGATCGCATCCACTTCGGGCAGCAGCGGAGCGATCGGCGGCAGGTCCTTCAGCGAGGACAGCCCCAACCGCTCCAGGAATAGTTCGGTGGTCCGGTACAGGATGCCACCAGTGTCGGAATCGGTGCCGGTCTCCTCGATCAGGCCCCTGGCGACCAGGGTCCGGATCACGCCGTCCACGTTCACGCCACGCACCGCGGCGACCCTGGCGCGGGTCACCGGCTGCCGGTACGCGATGACCGCGAGCGACTCCAGCGCGGCCCTGGTCAGCTTGGCGCGCTGGCCGTCGAGCAGCAGCTTCTCCACGTACGGTGCGAACCGGTCACGGGTGTAGAACCGCCAGCCCTCGCCAACCCGGCGCAGGTCGATGCCGCTGCCGGTGTCGGTGTAGCGCTGGGCCAGGGCCTTGAGCGCGGCCGTGACCTTCTTGACTGGCAGGTCCAGCACCCCGGCGAGGGTCTGCTCGTCCACCGGGGAGTCCACCACGAGCAGCACCGACTCCAGCACCCCGTTGAGCACCTGCTCCTCGGCGAGGTCGAGCCCCGTGCCCACCGGCTCCTCGGACTCCTCGTCCAAGGCGTCCACAACCGGCTCACTCACCCGTACTCCTCCTCGTCGACCAGCGCCCGGTCCAGCTCGGCTGCCGCGGCGGCCTCCTCCACGGTGCCGCCCGCCCAGCGCACGGTCAGTTCGGCCAGCGCCTCGGACTGCTCGAACAGCACCGCGGCCTCGCGGTACAGCTCCAGCAGCGCCAGGAAGCGGGCCACGATCTCCACGGTCTGCTCGCAGTCGGCGACCAGCTCGCTGAAGGTCATCGAGCCGCGCTCGGCCAGCTGCACCCGGATCTCGGCGGCGGTCTGGCGGACCGACACCGGGTTCAGGTGCAGGTGCGAGAGCGAGACCGTGGGCGGCGGCTTGGGCCGGAACACCGCGGCGGCCAGCAGTGCGAACTTCTCCGGGCTGATGCCCAGCATCACCTCGGGCAGCAGCGCCGTGTAGCGCTCCTCCAGCGAGACCGAACGCGGGTAGCGCCGCAGCGCGCCCTGCTCCAGCTCGCCGAACAGCGCGGCCACCTGCTTGTACGCCCGGTACTGCAACAGCCGCGCGAACAGCAGGTCGCGGGCCTCCAGCAGGGCCAGGTCGTCCTCGTCCTCCACGTCGCCCGCGGGCAGCAGCCGGGCCGCCTTGAGGTCGAGCAGGGTCGCCGCGACCACCAGGAACTGGGTGGTCTCGTCCAGGTCCCACTGTTCGCCCATCGTCTTGAGGTGGGCGATGAAGTCGTCGGTGACCTGGTGCAGCGCGACCTCGGTGACGTCCAGCTGGTGCTGGGAGATCAGCTGCAACAGCAGGTCGAAGGGGCCCTCGAAGTTCGACAGCCGGACCGTGAACCTGCCGCTGGGGACCTCCGGAGCGGACGCGGTGCCGACGCTCGACCCCGCAAGCGGGTCTTCGGCCGTCACCGACCAGGTCCCCCGCGCAGGCGTCGGACCAGCTCCGAGTCCGCCCCGTTGTCGGCGAGGTCGGCGAGCACCGCGGCGATCGCCTCGCGCACCACGCGACCGCGGTCCACGGCGAGGCCGTGCGCGGCACGCAGCGCCAGGCGGGCGTGTTCCAAGGCGAGCAGCTCCTCGTCCGACAGGTACACCGTGATCTTGGCGTCGTGCTTGCGACGGCCGGTTCCCACGGGTTGGTCGGACAAGGATACGGGCGCCGGTTCCGGCCGTGACGGGGAGACCGCGCTGGTCGAGCGGAACAGCTCGGCGGCGCCGGGCAGTGAGACGCGCCGAGTCACCTGGCGATCACCTCGCGGGCCAGTGCGCGGTAGGCCTTGGCCCCGGAGGAGCGCGGGGCCCAGGTGGTGATCGGCTCACCGGCCACGGTGGTCTCCGGGAAGCGCACGGTCCGGTTGATCACGGTGTCGAAGACGACCTCGCCGAAGGCCTCCACCACGCGCGCCATGACCTCCCTGGAGTGCAGGGTGCGCGGGTCGTACATGGTGGCGAGGATGCCCGTGATGGACAGTTTCGGGTTCAACCGCTCCTTGACCTTCTCGATCGTGTCGATCAGCAGCGCGACCCCGCGCAGGCTGAAGAACTCGCACTCCAGCGGGATCAGCACACCGTCGGCCGCGGCCAGCGCGTTGACGGTGAGCAGGCCCAGCGAGGGCTGGCAGTCGACCAGCACGTAGTCGTACTGGTCCATCACCGGTCTCAGAGTGCGCACCAGGGTGTGTTCGCGGCCCACCTCGGAGACCAGCTGCACCTCGGCGGCGGACAGGTCGATGTTGCTGGGCAACAGGTCCATGTCCGGCACACAGGTGCGCATCACCACGTCCTGGATGCCCACCGCGCGCTCCATGAGCACGTTGTAGATCGTGCGGTCCAGCTGGTGCGGCTGGATGCCCAGGCCCACCGAGAGCGCGCCCTGCGGGTCGAAGTCCACCAGCAGCACCCGGCGGCCGTACTCGGTCAGCGCGGCACCCAGGTTGATCGTGGAGGTGGTCTTGCCGACCCCGCCCTTCTGGTTGCACACGGCCAGGATCGTGGCCGGGCCGTGGGTTCCGATCAGCGCGGGCTCGGGCACGTGCCGCTGCGGGCGGCCGGTCGGGCCGATCTCCCCGTCGGGCACCACATCGGCGCCGTCGTCCTCGGGACGGGCGTGCGGGGCCAGGCTCAGGTCGACCCGGGCACCAGGAAGTCGCCGCTCCTCGTAAGGCTGCGGTGTCGACATGGTGACCTGACTCCTTGTGCCTACTCGTCCCCTGCAGGCAGCCTATGGCGCGTCAAGACCCGCGGCAACGCGCCTCGCCGTGCACACCCGAAAGGGCGTGACCTGCGAAGATTGCTGCAAATGGCCTAAACTAGCCCAGGGCTCGCGGGTGTGCCGTGGCGTACACCTCGCGCAATGTCGTGACGGTGACCAGGGTGTAGACCTGGGTCGTGGTGACCGAGGCGTGGCCGAGCAACTCCTGCACCACGCGCACGTCCGCACCGCCCTCCAACAGGTGGGTGGCAAAGGAATGCCGCAGGGTGTGCGGGGACACCTCGGCGTGCAGCCCGGCGCGGTCGGCCGCGGTCTTCAGCGTCTGCCAGGCGGTCTGCCGGGACAGCCGTCCCCCGCGCGCGTTGAGGAACACGGCGGGCGTTCCCCTGCCGTGCCTGGCCAGTTCGGGCCGCGCCCGCACCAGGTAGGCGTCCAGCGCGGCCAGGGCGGGACGGCCGATGGGCACCAGCCGCTGCTTGCCGCCCTTGCCGTCCAACCGGACCGTGCGCTCGGTGCGGTCGATGTCGTCCAGGTCCAGGCCCACGGCCTCGGAGATGCGCGCGCCAGTGGAGTAGAGCAGTTCCAGCAATGCCGTGGCCCGCAGCGAGCGGTTGTCCTCGCCGGCGCCAACCTCCAGCAGCCGCACCACGTCCTGCACCGGCAGCGCCTTGGGCAGCCGCCGCGGCGGTGCGGGCGGGTGCACCTCGCGCGCGGGGTCCGCGCCGGACAGGCCCTCGCGGTGGGCGAACTTGTGCAGGCCGCGCACGGCGACCACGGCGCGGGCCGCCGAGGAGGCCGCCAGCGGCGGGTGCTCGACGTCGCCCTCGCGCAGGGCGGCCAGGAAGGAGGTGACGTGCCGCTCGCTGACCCCGGCCAGGTCGGCGACGCCCTGCCCGGTCAGGTGCACGCTGTAGCGCCGCAGGTCGCGGGCGTAGGAGTCCAGGGTGTTGCGCGCGGTGCCGCGCTCCACCGCCAGGTGGTCCAGGTAGCCCGCGATCGCCTCCCGCAGCGCTGCGGGGACCGGGGCGGTCGGCGGTGCGCTCAGCGGCGGTTCACCCCTTCCGGTGCGGTTCGGCCGTAGCCTAGCCGCGAGATCAACCACGCGCGGACCAGCCGGTACCCGAGGGGCGGGCACCGGCTCACGTCCGCTGTGCGGGAACACCGGGGAGGTCAGCTGTCGCGGTTGCTCATGGCGACGCACCTCCCCTCACTGGTTCATCCAGGTCACAGAGGCTGACCTGGACGGCCGGGTGTGCTTGGCTGGTGGGGGCACAGCCACCACGCAGGGAGCGCCCGGCATGAGTATGGAGGACAACGGGTCCACCGCCAGATCAGCGGTACGGATCCGTGACGTCCTCGTCACTCCGCGCGACTGGACCCTGTGGCGCCAACGACCCCGGCTCATCGCCTACTGCCTGCTCGTGGAGTCCGTCGCGCTGATCGGCACGTTCCTGCTGGCCCGTTCCCCGTCACCCTCCGAATTCGCCCTTCTGGGTGTGCTCGCGGTGCTGGGTGTGGTGCAGGCCGAACTGGGTCGCCAGGTGGAACGGGTGCGTCGGCGGGTCAACGGCACCCCGCACATCAACATGACCTCGGTGTGGACCTTCGCGGGCGTCCTGCTGCTGCCCCCGGTGCTGGTGACGGCGCTGGTCGCCGTGCTCTACGCGCACCTGGCCGTGCGTAGCTGGTACCGGCTGCACCGCGTGCCCGCGTTCCGCACGGTGGTCAACGGCTCGGTCGTCGTGCTGACCTGCTACGCCGCACACCTCGTGCTGACCGCGCTCGGTGTGTCCGGCATGGCCGACGCGCTGGGCCGCGGCTGGGCCGGGGTCGGCGCGATCCTGCTCACCGGGCTGGTGTACTTCGTGGTCAACGCCGTGGTGATCCTCGGCGCGCTGAACCTGAGCAGCCACTCGGTGCGCGAGCTGTTCGGCGGCTGGGGCGACAACCTGGTCGAGCTGGCCACGCTCTGCCTGGGCACGCTCACCGCGCTGGCCATGGCCACGCTGCCCGCGCTCGTGCTGCTCGTGGTGCCACCGCTGCTGATCCTGCACCGGGGCGTGCTGGTCAAGCAGCTCGAGGTCGCCGCGACGCGCGATGAGAAGACCGGCCTGTTCAACACCGTCGGCTGGCACACCCTGGCCACCACCGAGCTGGCCAGGGCCGAGCGCACCCGCCAGCCCACGGGCGTGTTGATGGTGGACCTGGACCACTTCAAGCGGGTCAACGACACCTACGGGCACCTCGCCGGGGACGCCGCGCTCAAGGCCGTGGCCGAGGCGATCAGCGGGGCCGTGCGCGCCTACGACTCGGTCGGCCGCTTCGGCGGCGAGGAGTTCGTCGTGCTGCTGCCCGGTATCGGCGAAGCCGCCGTGGTGGCTGTCGCCGAGCGGATCCGCCAGGCCGTGGCCGGGCTCGTCGTGCAGGTGCCGACGGGCGACCGGCAGCGCACCGTCACCGGCCTGTCGGTGTCCATCGGTGTGGCCATGTACCCAGCGGCGGGCACCGTGGTGGACCGCCTGCTGCACGCCGCCGACACCGCCCTGTACGAGGCCAAGCACACCGGCCGCAACCGAGTCCTGACCTGGCGCTGACCCGCGAGTCCCGCCTACACACACGCGAATCCCGCCCACAGCCGCGCGAGTCCCGCTCAGCCGCAGCCGAATCCCGCTCTCACGCGCGCGAATCCCGCTCACAGCCGCACGAATCCCGCCCAGCCGTCGGGCCGGAACGGGACTCACACGCGGGTGAGCGGGACTCGCGCTACCGAGAGCGGGACTCGCCGGGGTTGGTCAGCGGCGGGCGGGGAACCGGGTGGGGCGGTCGCGCCAGGGCGCGTCGGCGGGCCGGGCCTGCGCGGCGCCGGTCAGCACCGCGTGACCGGCCAGGATGCCCGCGACGGAGGCGCAGTTCACGACCTCACCGGCCAGCGCCATGCGGACCGCCTCGGCCAACGGGAACTTCCTGGCGACCAGGTCGCTCTCCTCGTCACCGACCGGGACCTCGCGGTGCACCGCGGAAAGCCCGCGCGCCTGGTAGACCCGGACCACCTCGTCGGTGAACCCCGGCGAGGCGGCCACGTCGACCAGCACCGACCAGTCCGTCGCCGCGAGGCCGACCTCCTCGGCGAGTTCGCGCTGGGCGGCCACCAGGGCGTCCTCCCCCGGCACGTCCAGCAACCCGGCGGGCAGCTCCCAGATCCGGTGCCCCAGCGGGTGCCGGTACTGGTGGATCATCGTGACCTGGTCGTCCTCGTCGAGCGCGAGCACGGCCACCGCGCCGAAGTGCTCCAGCACCTCGCGGGTGGCGGTGACCCCGCCCGGCATGGCGACCTCGTCCGAGCGCAGTGCGAGCACCCGGCCGGCGTAGATGTCCTTGCTGGACACCACACTGAACTCGTGGTTCTGGCCCTCGACCCCGTCGGTCACGGTGCCTCCTCGCTGACGCTCGTCGCCACCGCGCCCGAAAATCGCCCTGTGCCCATTGGTGAGCTCGCAAGCTCGCTCACGAGCTCACCGCCGCGGGCTCGGCCAGCTCCACCGGCAGCCGGTCGGCGGCACGGTAGTCCAGCGCGGCACGCACGAAGGCGGCGAACAGCGGGTGCGGGCGGGTGGGGCGGCTCTTCAGCTCGGGGTGCGCCTGGGTGCCGACGAAGAACGGGTGCTTGTCGGCGGGCAGCTCCACGAACTCCACCAGGTGACCGTCCGGGGAGGTGCCGGAGAACACCAGGCCCGCCTTGCTCAGCTTGGGCCGGTAGCTGTTGTTGACCTCGTAGCGGTGCCGGTGCCGCTCGGAGACCTCGGTGGACCCGTACGCCTTGGCCACCACCGAGCCGGGGATCAGCTTCGCCGGGTAGGCGCCCAACCGCATGGTGCCGCCCATGTCCCGCTCGCCCGCGACCACGTCGGTCTGGTCGGCCATGGTGCTGATCACCGGGTTGTTGGTCGGCTCACCGAACTCCGCGGAGTTGGCGTCGGCGATGTTGGCCAGGCCCCGCGCGGCGTCGATGACCATGCACTGCAGGCCAAGGCACAGGCCCAGCGCGGGAATGCCCCGGGTGCGGGCGTAGCGGATGGCGCCGATCTTGCCCTCGATGCCGCGCACGCCGAAGCCGCCCGGCACCAGCACACCGTCCACACCGGACAGTGCGTGCGCCGCGCCGGACTCGGTCTCGCACTCGTCGGAGGGCACCCAGACGACCTCGACCTTGGCGCGGTGGGCGAACCCGCCCGCGCGCAGGGCCTCGGTCACCGACAGGTAGGCGTCGGGCAGGTCCACGTACTTGCCAACCAACGCGATGCGCGCGGTCTCCGAGGGGTTGTGCACCCGCTCCAGCAGGTCGCCCCAGATCGTCCAGGACACGTCCCGGAACGGCAGGTCGAGGCGCCGCACCACGTAGGCGTCCAGGCCCTCGGCGTGCAGCACCTTCGGGATGTCGTAGATGGACGGCGCGTCGGGGGCGGCCACCACGGCGTCCACGTCCACGTCGCACATCAGCGCGATCTTGCGCTTGAGCCCGTCGGGGATCTCCCGGTCGGCACGGCACACGATGGCGTCGGGCTGGATGCCGATGTTGCGCAGCGCGGCCACGGAGTGCTGCGTGGGCTTGGTCTTCAGCTCGCCGGAGGGAGCCAGGTAGGGCACCAGCGAGACGTGCAGGAAGAAGCAGTTGTCCCGGCCCACGTCGTGCCGGACCTGGCGGGCGGCCTCCAGGAAGGGCAGCGACTCGATGTCGCCCACGGTGCCGCCGACCTCGGTGATCACCACGTCGGGGGCCTGGCCGTCCTCGCCGGCCTCGGCCATCGCGCGGATCCGCGACTTGATCTCGTCGGTGATGTGCGGGATGACCTGCACGGTGTCGCCCAGGTACTCCCCGCGCCGTTCCTTGGCGATCACCGCGGAGTACACCTGGCCGGTGGTGACGTTCGCCGAACCGGACAGGTCCCGGTCCAGGAAGCGCTCGTAGTGGCCGATGTCCAGGTCGGTCTCGGCCCCGTCCTCGGTGACGAACACCTCGCCGTGCTGGAACGGGTTCATCGTGCCCGGGTCCACGTTGAGGTAGGGGTCCAGCTTCTGCATCGTGACCCGCAGACCCCGCGCGGTCAGCAACTGGCCCAGGCTGGACGCGGTGAGCCCCTTGCCGAGCGAGGAGGCCACGCCCCCCGTCACGAAGACGTGTTTGGTCGTGCGAGCTTGCAACACCAAGGAGGGCTCCCGTGGTCCATGGCCAAAATTGGTCTTTGTGTCAGCAGGCGGTTTGCACCAGCCCGCCTATCCACGGGATTTCACGGTAGCACCTGCCTCAGCCGTTGGCTGAAGTCGGGGCCGGTGCCTGGGCGTTGACCGCGGTGCCGTACCGGCCGGAACGTCCCTGGGCCTGCTCGCGCAGCGCCAGCACGGAGACCACCTGACCGGCCGGGAGGTCCAGGTCGTCCACGGTGGACAGCGCCGCGGAGCCGCCGCCGTCGGCGCGGACCACGGCCAGCGCGCCCGAGCCGTCGGCCGACCCGGTGCGCCCGGCCAGCACGGCGCCCGAACCGGACCGCTGCAACTGCACCGCGAAGCGCGCGACGGTCGCGGAGCGGTCCGAGGCGGAGTCACCGGAGAGCGTGCCGCCGGTCAACACCAGCGCGAGCTGCGCCGGGTGCAGGCCGGGGCCCTGCCGCACGTAGCCGCCCGCGGCCAGCCCGGTCAGCGCGGCACTGGTCTCGTCGGCGGTGGCCTGCGGCTTGCCCGAGCCGCGGTCGAGCAGCAGCAGCGGCCCGATCAGCCCGGCGGCCAGCGTGCCCGGGTCGGAGGCGGTGGGCAACTGCACCCCGGCGGGCAGCATGCGCGCGCACAGCCCGCGCAACTGGTCGGCCTTGGTCGGGTCGGTGAACGCCTCGGTCAGTTGCAGCTCACCGGTGATCGAGGCGCCCGCGCTGCGCAGCAGCCCGTTCATCGCGTCGCGGTCCCCCGGCTTGACGTCGGCGGTGGTCACCATCACCACGGACTTGCCCTCCAGCGCCCCGCGCACGGCCAGCGGCCCCACGCTCAGGGCGAACCGGTCGGCGTCGGTCAGCTTGCCCTGCAACGCGTTGCGCTGGGCCTCCAGGTCGGTGACCTGCTTGCCCAGGTTGGACTTGTCGTCGGACAGCCCGGACAGCAGGCGGCCGCTGATCGCGGTGGAGCCGAGCACGACACCCAGCGCGAGCGCCAGGAACACGGCGGCCAGCGAGACGACGTGGTTGCGCAGTGAGATCACGAGATCAGCCCCCCGAGCCAGGCGGTGAAGGAGTGCCACGCGTCGCTGAACAGCGCCGGGTAGGCGGTGGCGACATCGGAGACGAGCAGGGCGACCGCGACGGCGGCCACCACGGCGAGCACCAGCAGCAGCACCGCGCCGAAGGAGACCCGCGAGCGGTACAGGGTGGCCACCGCCTGCCCGTCCACCAGCTTGCTGCCCAGCTTGAGCCGGGTCAGGAAGGTGGACGGGTTGGAGCCGGACCGCCCGCGGTCGAGGAACTCGCGCAGGGTTGCCTGGAAGCCCACGGTGATCACCAGGCTGGCCCCGTGCGCCTCGGCCAGCAGCAGGGCCAGGTCCTCGGCGTTGGCCGTGGCCGGGAAGGTCACCGCGCCGATGCCCAGGTCCTGGATCCGGTCCAGGCCCGGCGCGTGCCCGTCGGACTGCGCGGGCAGCACGACCTCGGCCCCCGACTTGAGGGTCTCGGTGCTGATGCCGTCCGGGTCGCCGACGATGATGTCCGGTTTGAAGCCCGCCTCGCGCAGGGTGTCGGCGCCCGCGTCCACCCCGACCAGCACCGGCCGGTACTCGCGGATGAAGCGCTTGAGCCGCTTGAGGTCGTCGGCGTGCCCGTAGCCGGGAGCGACCACGACCACCTGCCGGTCGCGCATCGGCACGTACAGCTCGGGCACCCCGTGCCCGTCCAGCACCAGCGTGCGCTCCCGCCGCAGGAACTCGATCGTGTTGGCGGAGAACGCCTCCAGCTGGGCGGACATGCCCGCCTTGGCCTCGATGAGCTGGTCGGCCACGGACTCCGGCGTCTGCTCGACCCCGCGCGCGATCTCGCGCTCGCCCGCGTAGACCACGCCCTCGTGCAGCCGCAGCTTCGTACCGTCCTTGACCGCGCGCAGCACCCCGTTGCCCACGTCGTCGATCAGCGGAATGCCCGCCTGGAGCAGGGCCTCCGGCCCCAGGTTCGGGAACCGGCCGGAGATGGAGGGCGCGGCGTTGACCACGCCGACGACCTCGGCCTCGATCAGCGCCTCGGCGGTGCGCCGGTCCAGGTCGAGCTGATCGAGGACGGCGACGTCTCCCGGTCCGACCCGGCGCAGCAGATCCCCGGTGCGACGGTCAACCCTGGCGACACCGGTGACCCCTGGCAGCGTCTCGCTTGATCGTGCAAGCAGTCCGGTGAGCTTCATGTCACCGATGGTGACTCACCCACAAGCACCAACCGGCCCGCCACGCCGGACGAGTCGGTGCAGGTCAACCGGTATGGGTGAGTTTCAGGCCCAGATGCGGAACACGAGTTGCAAGACCCGGAACGGTGTGCGGAGCGTGCTGCTGCTCGGGGTGTCGGCTGGGGACGGCTGTGTCTCATGATGATCACTGGACAGATGTGATCATCATGAGCCTGCGGTCCAGAGACCGGCGCGAAGACGCGGGGCCGGGTTGGGGAGTCAGGTGGGCGTCATGAAGGTGGCCTTCGGGACGTTGGGCGTCGTGAAGGGCACCTTCGGGACATGGGACCGGCGCGAGGGCGTGGTTAGTTCGCGGCCTTCTTGCGGCGGGTCCTGCGTGGCGGCTCCTCGGCCTTCTTGTCGGAGCGGGCGGCGTCGAGGAGTTCCTCGGCGTGTGCCCGGCCCGTATAGGTGAAGTCCAGTCCCGCCAGCATCCTGGCCAGCTCCACGACCCGCTCGGACTCGTCGAGCCGCCGGACCCCGCTGCTGGTCAGCCCGCCCTCAGCGGTCTTGTTGACCACCAGGTGCCGGTCCGCGTAGGCGGCCACCTGCGGCAGGTGCGTCACCACGATCACCTGGTGGCTGCGCGCCAACCGGGCCAGCCTGCGGCCGACCTCCACCGCGGCCCGGCCGCCGACCCCGGCGTCGACCTCGTCGAACACCAGCGTGGGCACCGGGTCGGCGTGCGAGAGCACCACCTCCAGCGCCAGCATGACGCGGGACAGCTCACCGCCGGACGCGCCCTTGTTGACCGGCAGCGCGGGCGCCCCGGGGTGCGCGATCAGCCGCAGCTCCACGTCGTCGACCCCGTCGCGGCCCGCGTGCAGCACCACCCCGTCCACGGCCAGCGCCACCGGGTCGCCGTCCTCGGCGATCCTGGGCTGCACCGCGACCTCCACCGTGGCGTGCGCCATGGCCAGGCCGCCCAGCTCCTCGGTCACCGCCTTGCCCAGGTCCTCGGCAGCGGACGTGCGCTCCACGGTGATCGCCTTGGCCTGCTCGGCCAGCTGCCCGGCCAGCTCCTCGCGCCGCCGCGCCAGCTCGGTCAGCGCCTCCTCGGAGGTGTCCAGCCCGGCCAGGCGCTGCTCGGCGTTCTGCGCCCACTCCAGCACGCCGTCCACGTCGGCGGCGTACTTGCGGGTCAGCTGCTTGAGTTCGGCCTGACGGGCCAGCACCTGCTCCAGGCGGGTCGGGTCGGCGTCCAGGCTGTCCAGGTAGTGCACCAGTTCGGCGCCCACGTCGGTGAGCAGCACGGCGGCCTCGGCCAGCCGCGGCTCCAGGTCGCGCAGCGCGGGGTCCTCGGTGGCGGCCAGCCTGCGGCGCGCCTCGGCCACCATGCCCAGCGCGCCCACCGCGTCGACCTCGGCGTCGGCGGTGCCGCTCAGCCCGTACTGGGCCGCCGCGGCCGCCTCGCGGAGCTGGTCGGCGTCGGCCAGTCGCTTGGCCTCGTTGTGCAGCTCGGTGTCCTCCCCCGGCTTGGGGTCCACCGCCGCGATCTCGCCCAGCCCGTGCCGCAGCAGATCGGCCTCGCGGGCCATCTCCCTGGACCGTTCCGTGCGCTCGGTCAGCTCGGTGCTCACCGAGATCCACTGCTCGCGCAGCTCCCGGTAGGCGGTCAGCGGGGTCACCACCGACTCGCCCGCGAACCGGTCCAGCACCCCGCGCTGCTCGGCGGGCCTGGTCAGCCGCAGCTGGTCGTTCTGCCCGTGCACCGCCAGCAGCTGCTCGGACAGCTCCGAGAGCACGCCGACCGGTACCGAACGCCCACCCAGGTGTGCCCGCGAGCGGCCGTCGGCGCTGACCGTGCGCAGCGCGATGAGGCTGCCGTCCTCGTCGGGCTCGGCGCCCGCACCGGAGGCCACCTCGGCGGCCGGGCTGCCCTGCGGGGTGTGGAACCGCCCCTCGACCACCGCCCGCTCGGCGCCCGTGCGCACACGGGAGGCCTCGGCCCTGCCGCCGCCGAGCAGGTGCAGCCCGGTGACGACCATCGTCTTGCCAGCCCCGGTCTCACCGGTGACCACGGTGAGACCGCGGTCCAGCTCCAGGGTGGCCTCATCGATCACGCCCAGACCCTGGATACGCATCTCGATCAGCACAGGTCGAACACTAGTGCCAACCCCTGACGTCCGACGACCCGACCGCGCCAAACCCGTCAGCGCGGCCAGCCCCAGTGGGGCGCTCAGTCGACCGCCGGCCCGCGCCATCCCTGCACCGGGAGCGAGAACTTGTCCACCAGCCGGTCGGAGAACGGGCCCAGCCGCAGCCGGACCAGCTTCACCGGGGTCGTGCTGCCCGCCACCTCCACGCGGGTGCCCGCGGGCAGGTGCACGGTGCGCCTGCCGTCGCAGCACAGCACGGCGGGGTGACCGGCCGGGTCGATCTCGAAGGCCACCACCGAGCCGGGTGAGACCACGAACGGCCGGGAGAACAGCGCGTGCGCGTTGCTGGGCACCACGAGCAGGGCCTGCACGTCCGGCCACACCACCGGCCCGCCCGCCGAGTAGGCGTAGGCGGTGGACCCGGTCGGGGTGGCGCACAGCACGCCGTCACAGCCGAAGGCGGACACCGGCCGGGAGTCGACCTCCATGACCACGTCCAGGATGCGCTCCCGGCTGGACTTCTCCACGCTGGCCTCGTTGAGCGCCCAGGTGTGCGCGATCAGCTCGCCCTGCAACGAGGCGGCCACGTCGATGGTCATGCGCTCCTCGACGTGGTAGTTGCGCTCGATGACCCCGGTGACGGCCTCGTCCAGGTCGTCGAAGTCGGCCTCGGCCAGGAAGCCCACCCGGCCCAGGTTCACGCCCAGCACGGGCGTACCGAAAGGCCGCGCCAGCTCGGCGGCGCGCAGCAGGGTGCCGTCCCCGCCGAGCACGAACACCAGCTCGGTGCCCGCGGCGGCGGTGCTGGCCGGGACCACGGAGCCGTAGCAGGCCGGGTCGAGATCCTCGGCCTCCTCCTCGACCACGCGCAGCCGGATGCCCGCGGAGGCGAACCGCCCAGCCACCTTCTCGGCGAGCCGGAGGTTGGTCTGCCGGTTCGTCTTGACCACCATGAGGATCTCGCGGTCACCGCACACGTTGTGCTGGCTCATCGCCGCTCCTCGCTAGCGCTCGACAATGGTTCACTCGCAAGCTCGCTCACTGAGGCCCCTCCGCCACCGCCACAGCAACAAGTTCGGCCGCCTGCTCGGCGGGCAACGGCTCGCCGCGCCGCAACCACAGGAAGTACTCGACGTTGCCGGACGGTCCCGGCAGCGGACTGGCAACGACCCCGTGCGCGCGCAGGCCCAGCTCGCCCGCGGCGGCCACAACCTCCAGCACGGCCTCGGCCCGCAGCTCGGGATCGCGCACCACACCGCCGGAACCCAGGCGCTGCTTGCCGACCTCGAACTGTGGTTTGACCATCGGGACCAGATCGGCGTCCTCGGCCGCGCAGGACAGCAACGCGGGCAGCACGAGGCGCAGTGAGATGAAGGACAGATCAGCGACCACGAGATCGACAACGCCGCCGGTGGCCTCCGGGTTCAACGCACGCACGTTGGTCTTGTCCAGTACCACCACGCGCTCGTCGGTTTGCAGGCGCCACACCAGCAGCCCGCGCCCGACGTCGGCGGCCACCACCTGGCTGGCGCCCCTGCGCAGCAGCACGTCGGTGAAGCCGCCGGTGGAGGCGCCCGCGTCCAGGCAGCGGCGGCCGGTCACCGGCAGCTCGAACGCGTCCAGGGCACCGATCAGCTTGTGCGCCCCTCGGGAGGCCCAGTTCGGGTCCTCTTCCAGGTCGCGGATCAGCAACGGGGTGTCCGGCTCCACAGCGGTCGCGGACTTGCTGGCCACGGTGCCGCGCACGGTGACCCGCCCGTCGGCCACGAGTTGGGAGGCGTGCTCACGGGACCGGGCCAGTCCCCTGCGGACCAGCTCGGCGTCCAGCCTCGCCCGGCGAACCACGGCCGCTCAGACCCGGTCGACGGCCGACAGCGCGTCGGTCAGCGCAGCGTGCACCGCCTCGAACCGCGCGGGATGCTCGGCCACGTCCAGGTGGTCGAGTTCCTCCAGCCGTGCCACGGCATGGTCGATCGGCGCCAGCGGGCTGGGCGGCGGTCCGGGAACCGGCGGGTGACTCATCGGACTTCTCCCGTACAGCGGGTGTCGCTTTCGGACCTTGTTAACGCTAGCCGATTTTCAGTAGTTCCAGAGCGGCAGCTGCGCCCGGGCCCTCGGCCAGCACCTGTGGGCAGCCTCCACCCGCCGCCCACCAGGCGGAGCACAGTGCGCGCAACAGCGCAACCGGGTCCCCGGAGCCCTTGGCGATCAGCCGGGTGCCGTCCGCCTCCACGTGCCAGCCGAGCTGCTCCCCGATCTCCACCTCGGTCACGGGACGGAGCAGTCCGCGCAGGTCGGCGGCCAGGTAGCGGGGCCGTTCCTGGGGCGAGGCGGCCAGCAGCTGGGCCGGGGTGCAGACCCCGGTCAGCACGAGCAGCGCGTCCAGGCCTGCGGTGCTGGCTCCCGCAATGTCGGTGTCCAGCCGGTCGCCGACCACCAGCGGCCTGCGCGCGTCGGCCGAGCGCACCGCCTGGTCCATCAGCGGGCGTGCGGGCTTGCCCGCCACGATCGGCTCCTGCCCGGTGGCCGCGCGCAGGGCCGTCACCATGGAACCGTTGCCGGGCAGCTCCCCGCGCTCGGTGGGCAGGGTGGCGTCCACGTTGCTGGCCACCCACAGCGCGCCCGCCCGGATCGCCAGGCACGCCTCGGCCAGGTCGCGCCAGCCGGTGTCCGGGGAGTGGCCCTGCACCACGGCGTCCACCGGGCCGCTGAACTCCCGCACCGTCCTGAGCCCGACCGCGGTGACCTCGTCGACCAGGGCCTGCGCGCCGACCACCAGCACGGTGGCCCCGGCGGGCAGGTGCTCGGCGAGCACGGCGGCCGCGGCCTGCGAGCTGGTGCTCACCTCGGGCACCTCGGCCGCGAAGCCGAGTTCGCTCAGGTGTGCGGCGACCTGCTGGGGCGAGCGCGAGGCGTTGTTGGTCACGAAGCGGACACCGACGCCCCGCTCCCGGCTCGTCCGGATCGTCGGCACCGCACCGGGCGCGGCCTCGCCGCCCCGGTACACCGTGCCGTCCAGGTCGAGCAGCAGCGCGTCGTAGGTCCCCAGCAGGTCGTCACTCACTCGGTTGTCCCCTGGCTCAGTTCGACCGCGCGCTCCGAGGCGTCGGTCTCCTCGTCCTCGTCGGCCTCGGCGGCGTGCATGAACCAGCGCACGGCCTCCTCGGTGCGGCCCGCCGCCTCCAGGTTGTCCGCGTAGGCGTAGAACAGCCGCGCGCTCCACGGGTCGGTGCGCGCCGGGTCCAGGTCCTCGCCCTGCAACGCCACCACCGAGGCGTCCAGCTGGCCCATGTCGCGGCGGGCACCGGCCACCACGATCTTCAGCTCGATGGACTCCGCCTTGGACAGCGGCAGCCCCGCCGACTCGCGGGCCAGTTCGATGGCCCGCTCCGGGCGGCCCAGCGCCCGCTCGCAGTCGGCCATCACCGCGATGTGCCCGGGGCCGTTGGTCATGCGCCGCGCGGCGCGCAGCTCGGACAGCGCCTCGGCCCACTCACCAGCGTGGTAGGCGGTCAGGCCCGCCGCCTCACGGACCAGGCCGACACGGGCGGCACGAGTCCGCGCGTAGCGGGCGTGCTCCAGTGCCCGCTCCGGCTCCTCGTCCACGAGCATGCCCGCGGCGACGAGGTGTGCCCCCACGGTCTCCGCCAGCGACTTCGGCAGGCTGCGCAGCTCCATGCGCGCTTCCTTGTCCAGCGCGGAGATCTCGGCGCCCTCGGGCAGTTCCGGCGCACGCAGCCGCTGGAACGCCGGGCGCTCCTCGGTCTCCGTCTCCGCGGACTGAGCCGGTTCCGAGGCTTCCTCGGCCTGCTCGACGTCCTGCTGCTCCGGGGTTTCCTGGACCTCCACGGCCTCAGCGGACTCGGTCTCAACGGCCACGGCCTCGACCGGTTCGGTCTCGACCGCGCTCACGGCCTGCAGCTCGACCTGCTCCTGCTCGGGCTCGAACCTCTTGGCCGCGCGCTCCGTGCTGGTGTGCCGGGGCTTGCGGTCCCGGTCCTGGCGCGGCTTGCGGTCCTGGTCGAACTGCTTGCGCCCGTCCGAACGCGGCTTCCAGTCGTCACGACGCGGACGGTCGCGGTCACCGAACTTGGGGCGGTCGCTGTTGTAGCGAGGCCGGTCGCCGCCACGCTGATCCCGGTCCCCGAAGCTACGCTGCGGCCGGTCACCGGAACGCTGATCCCGGTCGCCAAAGCTGCGCTGGGGACGGTCGCTGCCGCGCTGGTCACGGTCACCGAAACGGGGCCGGTCGCCGCGGTCGTTGTTGTAGCGCGGGCGATCTCCGCCACGCTGCTGGTCCCGGTCCCCGTAACTACGCTGCGGCCGGTCACCAAACTTGGGGCGGTCGCTGTTGTAGCGCGGCCGGTCGCCGCCACGCTGATCGCGATCGCCGAAGCTCCGCTGGGGACGGTCGCCACCGCGCTGCTGGTCACGGTCGCCGAAGCTACGCTGGGGACGATCACCGGAACGCTGATCCCGGTCGCCGTAACCGCGCTGCGGGCGGTCGCTGTTGTAACGAGGCCGGTCACCGCCACGCTGGTCGCGATCGCCGAAGCTGCGCTGCGGACGATCCCCGTAGCTGCGCTGGGGACGGTCGCTGCCGCGCTGGTCACGGTCACCGAAACGGGGCCGGTCGTCCGAGCGCTGCGGTCGGTCACCGAAGCTGCGCTGTGGGCGGTCGCTGTTGAACCTGGGACGGTCGCCGCCACCACGCTGGTCGCGGTCGCCAAAGCTCCGCTGGGGACGATCACTGTTGTAGCGCGGGCGGTCGCCACCGCGCTGCTGGTCACGATCCCCGTAACTGCGCTGGGGGCGGTCGCCGCGGTCGTTGTTGTAGCGCGGGCGATCTCCGCCACGCTGCTGGTCCCGGTCGCCGAAGCGAGGACGGTCGCCGCCCCGCTGGTCGCCGCCAGACCGGCTCGGCCGACCGTCACGGTTGTCCTCGCGCCAGGTACGGCCGCCGCTACCGCCCTGACGGTCCCGTCCTGCAGCGCCCTGGTGACGGTCACCACTGGACCGCCGATCACGATCGCCACCGCGCTGCGAGCGGCCACCTGCCTCATAACCGCCGGAACGCTGCTGCCGGTCACCCTGACCGCGCTCACGATCGCCGGGACGCTGCCCGAACCTGGACACTGAGAACCTCCTAGACACGACAGAAACCCGAGGAGGGGGCTTGGGGACACGATATGCGTATCAACCCACAGCCCCCTCCTCGGGGAAGAATGTTCGGCAGCGTCCTACTCTCCCACACCCTCACGAGTGCAGTACCATCGGCGCAGGAGGGCTTAGCTTCCGGGTTCGGAATGGGACCGGGCGTTTCCCCTCCGCCAACACCACCGAAACACTATGAAATTACCACCACACCCACCCACCATCGACCACAGGCCGATCAGGGTGATGCCGGTTGGTTCTTTCAGAACCACACAGTGGATGCGTAGCACCTTCGTAGTCAAGTCCTCGGCCTATTAGTACCAGTCAACTCCACACCTCACGGTGCTTCCATCTCTGGCCTATCAACCCAATCGTCTCTTGGGGGCCTTAACTCACAAGGAGAGGGAGATCTCATCTTGGAACAAGCTTCCCGCTTAGATGCTTTCAGCGGTTATCTCTTCCGAACGTAGCCAACCAGCCATGCTCCTGGCGGAACAACTGGCACACCAGAGGTCCGTCCATCCCGGTCCTCTCGTACTAGGGACAGCCTTCCTCAAATCTCCTACGCGCACGGCGGATAGGGACCGAACTGTCTCACGACGTTCTAAACCCAGCTCGCGTACCGCTTTAATGGGCGAACAGCCCAACCCTTGGGACCTACTCCAGCCCCAGGATGCGACGAGCCGACATCGAGGTGCCAAACCATGCCGTCGATATGGACTCTTGGGCAAGATCAGCCTGTTATCCCCGGGGTACCTTTTATCCGTTGAGCGACGCCGCTTCCACCAGCCAGCGCCGGATCACTAGTTCCGACTTTCGTCCCTGCTCGACCTGTCAGTCTCACAGTCAAGCCCCCTTGTGCACTTGCACTCAACACCTGATTGCCAACCAGGCTGAGGGAACCTTTGAGCGCCTCCGTTACCCTTTGGGAGGCAACCGCCCCAGTTAAACTACCCACCAGGCACTGTCCCTGAACCAGATCATGGTCCGAGGTTAGACACCCAGAACGACCAGAGTGGTATTTCAACGATGACTCCACAGCCACTGGCGTGACCGCTTCACAGTCTCCCACCTATCCTACACAAGCCGAACCGAGCACCAATACCAAGCTATAGTAAAGGTCCCGGGGTCTTTCCGTCCTGCCGCGCGTAACGAGCATCTTTACTCGTAATGCAATTTCACCGGGCCTGTGGTTGAGACAGTCGAGAAGTCGTTACGCCATTCGTGCAGGTCGGAACTTACCCGACAAGGAATTTCGCTACCTTAGGATGGTTATAGTTACCACCGCCGTTTACTGGCGCTTAAGTTCTCAGCTTCGCCCCGAAAGGCTAACCGGTCCCCTTAACGTTCCAGCACCGGGCAGGCGTCAGTCCATATACATCGTCTTGCGACTTCGCATGGACCTGTGTTTTTAGTAAACAGTCGCTTCTCGCTGCTCTCTGCGGCCGCACAGCCCTAGCCCGCACGGGGCTTCAAGCCACACGGCCCCCCTTCTCCCGAAGTTACGGGGGCATTTTGCCGAGTTCCTTAACCACAGTTCACCCGAACGCCTCGGTATTCTCTACCTGACCACCTGTGTCGGTTTGGGGTACGGGCCGCATAAACACTCGCTAGAGGCTTTTCTCGGCAGCATGGGATCACTCTACTTCGCCTCAATCGGCTACGCATCACGTCTCAGCCTAACATCAGGACGGATTTGCCTATCCCGATAGCCTACACGCTTACACCAGTATTACCACTGACTGGCGGAGCTACCCTCCTGCGTCACCCCATCGCTTGACTACTACCGGATCGGATCCCGCGCAATCACTACCTCATCCGAAGACTTGGTAGCTCTCGGGCGGTTAGCATCACCGGCCTCACCATGGACGCGTTTACACGGGTACGGGAATATCAACCCGTTGTCCATCGACTACGCCTGTCGGCCTCGCCTTAGGTCCCGACTTACCCTGGGCGGATTAGCCTGGCCCAGGAACCCTTGGTCATCCGGCGGACGAGTTTCTCACTCGTCTTTCGCTACTCATGCCTGCATTCTCACTCGCGTGGCCTCCACGGCTAGGTTCCCCTGCCGCTTCATCGCCCACACGACGCT
>JACJID010000002.1:200000-2020128 GCA_014138725.1 Kutzneria viridogrisea
CAGGGGCGGGTTCGGCGGCGGCCACCACGCCGGTAGGTGCTCACGGCGGGCGAGTCGTCCACCCAGAACCGCCAGGGGCGGTCCATGGCGGTGGCCACACCCACGCGGGGACCAGCGTGGATCTGCTCGGGCGGCACCGGGTCGCCGGCGAACAGCCGCACCGGTGAGGCCGGGTCCAGCAGGTGCACGCCGTTGTTCTCCCGGCTCAGGCCCAGCACGGTGGTCAGCTTCGCGGGGCCCTTGGCCAGTTCCACGTCGCTGCGGGCGGCCCGGCGCCGCAGGCGCGCCGACTCCACGCCGGTGACCACCTCGCCCGCGCGCAGCAGCACCGCGCCGGGCACGCCGTCGGTCAGGCACACGATGTTGGCGCAGTAGTGCATGCCGTACACGAAGTACACGTAGAGGAACCCGGGCGGCCCGAACATCACGTCGTTGCGCGGGGTCCGGCCCCGGTAGCAGTGCGAGGCGGGGTCGTCACCACCCCGGTACGCCTCGACCTCGACCAGCCGCACGCCGATCGGCCCCTCGGGACCGTCCACCTCCATGACGCAGCCGAGCAGGAGCTTGGCCGCGACCACGGGGTCCACGGCCAGCTCCTGCTCGGTGAGCATGCGGCGGGTCAGTTCCACAAGAGCGCACCCTAACGGCGAGTACCGGGCTCCAACCAGACGCGCTGGTCCTTGATCCGCGTCACAACGCGCTCCAGCTGCTCGGCGACCCGCGCCGGGGCGGTGCCGCCGTGTCCGTCGCGGGAGGCGATCGACCCAGCCACCGTGAGCACCTCGCGGACCTTGGCGGTCAGGTGCGGGTTGACCTGGGCCAGCTCGGCGTCGGTCAGCTCGTCCAGGCCGACACCGCGGCCCTCGGCCACCCGCACGCACTCCCCGGCCGCCTCGTGCGCCACCCGGAACGGCACGCCCTCGCGGACCAGCCACTCGGCGATGTCGGTGGCCAGGGTGAACCCGGCGGGGGCCAGTTCGGCCATCCGCGCGGTGTCGAAGCGCAGCGTGCCGAGCATGCCGGCGATCGCGGGCAGCAGCAGCTCCAGCTGGGCCACCGAGTCGAACAGGGGCTCCTTGTCCTCCTGGAGGTCCCGGTTGTACGCCAGCGGCTGGGCCTTGAGCGTGGCCAGCAGGCCGGTCAGGTTGCCGATCAGCCGCCCGGACTTGCCCCTGGTCAGCTCGGCCACGTCCGGGTTCTTCTTCTGCGGCATGATCGAGCTGCCGGTGGCCCAGGCGTCGTCGAGCACCGCGTAGCCGAACTCGGCGGTGGTCCAGATGATCACCTCTTCGGCGATCCGGGACAGGTTGACGCCCAGCATGGCCAGGCAGAACGCGATCTCCGCCGCGAAGTCCCTGGAGGCGGTGCCGTCGATGGAGTTCTCCACCGGGGCGGCGAAGCCCAGTTCGGCGGCGACCTTCGCCGGGTCCAGGCCCAGCGAGGAACCGGCCAGTGCGCCGGAGCCGTACGGGGAGACCGCGGCGCGGGCGTCCCAGTCGTGCAGCCGATCCACGTCGCGCAGCAGGGACTGGGTGTGCGCGAGCAGGTGGTGCGCGAGCAGCACCGGCTGGGCGTGTTGCAGGTGCGTGCGGCCCGGCATGACGGCGCCGCGGTGCTCGGTGGCCTGCGCGACCAGGGCTTCTACCACGTCCAGGGTGCCCGCGGCAACCCGGCGGGCCGCGTCGCGCAGCCACATCCGGAACAGGGTGGCGACCTGGTCGTTGCGGGAACGGCCCGCGCGCAGCTTGCCGCCCAGCTCCGTGCCCGCGCGTTCGAGCAGACCGCGTTCCAGGGCGGTGTGCACGTCCTCGTCGGCGAGGGTCGGGGTGAACGCCCCGGAAGCCACGTCGGCCTCCAGGGCGTCCAGCGCGGCGAGCATGCGCTCCAGCTCGTCGGCGGTGAGCAGTCCCGCGTTGGTGAGCACGCGGGCGTGTGCCCGCGACCCGGCGATGTCGTACGGCGCCAGCACCCAGTCGAAGTGCGTGGACGCGCTCAGCGCCGCCATCGCGTCGGCCGGTCCACTGGCGAACCGGCCGCCCCAGAGCTTGGTCATTTGTTCAGATCCCTCTTCGCCGCGATCTTGCTTGGCAGGCCCCACAGCTGTACGAAGCCCTTGGCCAAGGACTGGTCGAAGCTGTCGCCCTCGTCGTAGGTTGCCAGGTTGAAGTCGTACAGCGACTCCTCGCTGCGCCGACCGCTGACCACGGCCCGGCCGCCGTGCAGCACCACGCGGACCTCGCCGGTGACGTGCTGCTGGGTCTGCTCGATGAAGGCGTCCAGCGCGTCCTTGAGCGGGGAGAACCACAGGCCGTCGTAGACCAGTTCGCCCCAGCGCTGCTCGACCTGTCGCTTGAACCGGGCCAGGTCGCGCTCCACGGTGACGCTCTCCAGCTCCTGGTGCGCCGTGATCAGCGCGATGGCGCCGGGGGCCTCGTAGATCTCCCGGCTCTTGATGCCCACGAGCCGGTCCTCGACCATGTCCAGCCTGCCGACGCCCTGGGCGCCCGCCCGCCGGTTGAGCTCCTGGATCGCCTGCAACACGGTGACGGTCTCGCCGTCGATGGCCACCGGCACGCCCCGGTCGAAGGTGATGACCAGCTCGTCGGCGTCACGCGGCTCGGCCGGGTCACAGGTGTAGGAGTAGACCTCCTCGATCGGGGCGTTCCAGATGTCCTCGAGGAACCCGGTCTCCACGGCCCGGCCCCACACGTTCTGGTCCACCGAGTACGGGGACTTCTTGTCCACGTCGATGGGCAGGTCGCGCTCCTGCGCCCAGACGATGGCCTTCTCCCGGGTCCAGGCGAAGTCGCGGACCGGGGCGAGCACCTTCAGGTCGGGGGCCAGCGCCCCGATGCCGACCTCGAAGCGGACCTGGTCGTTGCCCTTGCCGGTGCAGCCGTGGGCGACGGTGGTCGCGCCGTGGTACTTGGCGGCCTCGGCCAGGTGCTTGACGATCACCGGCCGGGACAGGGCGGACACCAGCGGGTAGCGGTCCATGTAGAGCGCGTTGGCCTGGAGGGCGGGCAGGCAGTACTCCTGGGCGAACTCCTCGCGCGCGTCGGCCACCACGGCGTCCACCGCGCCGCAGGCAAGGGCCCGCTCGCGGATGGTCTCCAGGTCCTCGCCGCCCTGCCCCAGGTCCACCGCCACGGCGACGACCTCGGACCCGGTCTGCTCGGCGATCCAGCCGATGGCCACAGAGGTGTCCAGCCCACCGGAGTAGGCCAGGACGACCCGGTCACTCATTGCCTTCTCCTTGCGGTGTAACAAAGTTGTTCGTACCCGCGGCGAGCGCGGTGAAGCGGTCGGCGAGCTGGGCCCCGGTGAGGGGCTCGCGGGCCACGATGATGATCGTGTCGTCCCCGGCGATGGTGCCGACGACGTCGTGCAGCGCGGCCCGGTCCAGCGCGCTGGCCAGGAAGTGGGCCGCTCCCGGTGGGGTGCGCAGCACGGCGAGGTTGCCCGAGGAGTCGGAAGAGACCAGTAGTTCGCCGAGCAGCCGGGTCAGCCGGGTGGTGCCGCCCTCCACGGCGCGCACCGGGCTGCCGTCCTCGGGGATGACGTAGATCGGCGCTCCGCCGTCCGCGCCACGCAGCTTGACCGCGCCGAGCTCGTCCAGGTCACGGGAGAGCGTGGCCTGGGTGGTCTCGATGCCCTCCGCGGACAGCATCTTGGCCAGTTCGGACTGGCTGCGGATAGCCCGCTGGGACACCAGCTCGACAATGCGGCCCTGCCGCGCGGCACGAGTGGTGGGTGCGCTCATCGTCGCTCCTCGCTGGCGCGCGCAAGCTCGCTCATCGGTAGTCCTCGTCCAACAGCCAGGCCAGCAACGCCTTCTGCGCGTGCAGGCGGTTCTCCGCCTCGTCCCACACGGCGCTGGCCGGTCCGTCGAGCACCTCGTCGGTGATCTCCCAGCCGCGGTGCGCGGGCAGGCAGTGCAGCACGATGGCGCCCGGCGCGGCCCGCTCCAGCAGCTCGGCGTTGACCTGGAGCTTGCGGAAGGGCCCGACCCGGTCCTTGCCGTCGTTCTCCTGGCCCATGGAGGTCCAGGTGTCGGTGACCAGCACGTCGGCGCCCTCCACGGCGGCGGCCGGGTCGGTGAGCACGGTGGCGCTGCCCCCGGTGTCGGTGGCGCGGTGCTTGGCGTCGAGCACCACCTCCCGCAACGGCTGGAAGCCGTCCGGGGCGGCCACCCGCACGTGCATGCCCGCGGTGGTGCCGCCCAGCAGCAGGGAGTGCGCCATGTTGTTGGCCCCGTCGCCGAGGTAGGTGACGGTGAGCCCGGCCAGCCTGCCGTGCCGCTCGCGGATGGTCATCAGGTCGGCCAGCACCTGGCAGGGGTGGAACTCGTCGGTCAGCGCGTTGACCACCGGGATGCGCGAGGCGGAGGCCATGGCCTCCATGCGCTTCTGCGCGAAGGTCCGCCACACCACGGCCTGCACGTACCGGGAGAGCACCCGCGAGGTGTCCTCGATGGTCTCCTCGCGGCCCAGCTGCATGCTGCGGCCGTCCACGATGACCGGGTGCCCGCCGAGCTGGCTGATCCCCACGTCGAAGGACAGCCGGGTACGGGTGGAGTTCTTCTCGAAGATCGCCGCGACGGACTTGCCCGCCAACGGCTTGTGCGCCAGGGGTTCGGCCTTGAGCTTGTCGGCCAGGTCGAGCACGTGGGCCTGTTGCTGGGGGCTCAGGTCGTCGTCACGCAGGAAGTGCAGTGGCATGTCAGTGCTCCGCGCTCTGGTCGAGGATCGTGGGCAGTGCGGCGACGAAGCCGTGCGCCTGGGCCTCGGTGAGCACCAGCGGCGGGGCCAGCCGGACCGAGTCGGGCTGCACGTTGTTGACCAGGTAGCCCGCGGCGCACGCGGCGGCGGCGACCTGGCCGGAGACCGGCCTGTCCAGGGCGATGGCCAGCAGCAGGCCGGCCCCGCGCACCCCGGTGACCAGCGGGTGGTGCAGGGCCTCGACCTTGCTGGCCAGGTCCTTGCCCAGTGCGGCGGCGTGCTCGCACAGGCCCTCGGCGGCGATGGTGCGCAGGACCGCGAGGCCCGCGGCGCAGCAGACCGGGTTGCCGCCGAAGGTGGTGCCGTGGTGCCCGGGCTTCATCAGGTCCGCGGCGGCGCCGACGCCGATGCAGGCGCCCAGCGGCAGGCCGCCGCCCAGCCCCTTGGCCAGGGTGATCACGTCGGGCAGCACGCCCGCCTGCTGGAAGGCGAACCAGCTGCCGACCCGGCCGATGCCGGTCTGCACCTCGTCCAGCACGAGCAGGGCACCCGCCTCGGCGGTGATCTGCCGCGCGGCGAGCAGGTAGCCCTCCGGTGCGGGCACGACCCCGCCCTCGCCGAGGATCGGCTCGATGAACACGGCGGCGGTGTCACCGTCCACAGCGGACCGCAGCGCCTCGACGTCACCGAACGGGACGTGCCGCACGCCAGGGGTCATCGGTTCGAACGGGGTGCGCTTGGCGGGCTGCCCGGTCAGTGCGAGCGCGCCCATGGTGCGGCCGTGGAACGCGCCCTCGCAGGCGACGATCTTGCCGCGGCCGGTGAGCCTGGCCAGCTTGAAGGCGGCCTCGTTGGCCTCGGCCCCGGAGTTGGTGAACAGCACCTTGCCGGGGGCGCCGACCAGGTCCACCAGTGCCTCGGCCAGTTCCAGCGAGGGCTGGTTGGTGAACAGGTTCGAGGTGTGGCCCAGCTTGCCGATCTGCTCGGTGACCGCGGCGACCACCGCGGGGTGGGCGTGGCCGAGCGCGTTGACCGCGATGCCGGTGAACAGGTCCAGGTAGGAGTTGCCGTCGGCGTCCCAGACCTGGGCACCCTCGCCGCGCACGAGCGCGATCCGCGGGGTGCCGTAGTTGTCCATCAGCGAGGACTGCCAGCGGCGCTGACCATCCACATTGGACTCGATCACTGGACCTCCTCGTTGTCGGGGAACACCATGGTGCCCACGCCCTTGCTGGTGAAGACTTCGAGCAGTACGGAGTGCGCGAGCCTGCCGTCGATCACGTGCGCCGCGGGCACCCCGCCGCGCACGGCGCGCAGGCACGCCTCCATCTTGGGGATCATGCCGCTGGCCAGGCCAGGCAACAGCTCCTCCAGTTCGTCAGCGGCGATCCTGCGGACCAGGGAGGACTTGTCCGGCCACTTCGTGTAGAGACCCTCGACATCGGTCAGCACGACGAGCTTCTCCGCCCGCAGCGCCACCGCGAGCGCGCCCGCGGCCGTGTCGGCGTTGACGTTGTGCACCACCCCGTCCACGTCGGGGGCCACAGTGGACACCACGGGGATGCGCCCGGCGTGCACCAGGTCGAGGACCGAGTCCGGGTTGACCGTCACCACGTCACCGACGAGGCCGATGTCCACCGGCTCGCCGTCCACGACGGCGCAACGGCGTTCGGCGGTGAACAGGCGCGCGTCCTCACCGGAGATGCCCACCGCGTACGGCCCGTGCTCGTTGATCAGGCCGACCAGTTCCCGGCCGACCTGCCCGACCAGAACCATGCGCACGACGTCCATGGTCTCCGGGGTGGTGACCCGCAGCCCGCCCAGGAACTCGCCCGGTATGCCCAGCCGGGTCAGCATCGCGCTGATCTGCGGGCCGCCGCCGTGCACGACCACCGGGTGCAGGCCCGCCAGCCGCAGGAACACCATGTCCTGCGCGAAGGCCCGCTTGAGGTTGTCGTCGATCATGGCGTTGCCGCCGTACTTGACCACGACCGTGGCCCCGTTGAAGCGCTGCAACCAGGGCAGCGCCTCGATCAGTACCGCGGCCTTGTCCGCGGCCTCCGCGGCTGTCAGCTCGCTCATGAGGAGTACGCGCTGTTCTCTTCGACGTAGTCGTGCGAGAGGTCGGTCGTCAGCACGGTCGCCGCGGCCTCGCCCAGGTGCAGGTCGATCACGACCTGGATGTCCCGACCGGACAGGTCGGCGCCGTCCCGGTCGGCGGCACGGGTGCCCGCCTGGCAGAGCAGCACGCCGTTCACGGCCACGTCGAGCCGGTCCGGGTCGACCTGGGCCTGCGCGTTGCCCACGGCCATCACGATGCGGCCCCAGTTGGGGTCCGAGCCGAAGAACGCGGTCTTGACCAGGCTGTCGCGGGCCACCACCCGGGCGACCGTCACGGCGTCCTGCTCGCTGGCCGCGCCCTGGACCGTGACACTGACCTCCTTGGTGACGCCCTCGGCATCGCCCTGCAACTGCTTGACCAGGTCGCCGCAGACCGCGGTGAGCACGCGCACGAACTCGGCCGGGTCCGGGCTGACCCCCGAGGAGCCGGAGGCCAGCAGCAGCACCGTGTCGTTGGTGGAGGTGGAGCCGTCCACGTCCAGCCGGTCGTAGGTCAGCTTCGTGACGGCCCGCAGGTGCTCGGCCAGCGCGGCGGGCTCGACCTGGGCGTCGGTGGTGAGCACCGAGAGCATGGTGGCCATGTTCGGCGCGAGCATGCCCGCGCCCTTGGCGAAGCCGCCGACCGACCAGCCGTCGGGGTGGGTGAGCGCGGACTGCTTGGGCTTGCTGTCGGTGGTGAGCACGGCGGTGGCCGCGTCCAGACCTGCCTGGCCGGTGCCGTCCAGGGCCGCGGCCGCACTGTCCACTCCGGACAGGAGCTGGGCCATCGGCAGCCGCTCACCGATCAGTCCCGTGGAGCAGACGGCCACGTCCACCGCGCTGATCTCCAGCACCGCGGCGACCTTCTCGGCGGTGGCGTGCGTGTCCTGGAAGCCCTCCGGCCCGGTGCAAGCGTTTGCGCCGCCCGAGTTGAGCACGACCGCGCGCAGCCTGCCGTCGGCGACGGCCTGCTGGGACCACAGCACCGGCGCGGCCTTGACCTTGTTGGTGGTGAACACCGCGGCGGCCGAGTCGATCGGTCCCTCGTTGACGACCAGGGCCAGGTCCGGCGCACCCGAGGCTTTGATGCCCGCGGCCAGCCCCGCGGCGCGGAACCCGCGCGGCGCGGTGATCCCGGCGGTGCGGATCGGCTTGGCGTCGGCGATGGGCGAGGTGGTCACGGGGCTACTCCCACAGTGGACAGGCCGGAGGTCTCCGGCAGACCGAGAGCCAGGTTCATGCACTGCACGGCGGCGCCCGCAGTGCCCTTGGTGAGGTTGTCGACGGCGGCGACCACGACCAGGCGGCCCGCGTCGGCGTCCACGGTCACCTGTAGGTGCACCGCGTTGGAGCCGAGCGTCGCCGCGGTGGTCGGCCAGGTGCCCTCGGGCAGCAGGTGCACGAAGAACTCCTCGGCGCAGGCCTTCTCATAGACCGAGCGGACCTCGTTCGCGCTGCCGATCAGCGGGGCCGTGCAGGTGGCGAGGATGCCTCGGGCCATCGGGGCCAGCACCGGGGTGAAGGACACGGCAACGGGGTTGCCCGCGATCTTGCCCAGGTTCTGCGCGATCTCCGGGGTGTGCCGGTGCACCCCGCCGACCCCGTAGGCGCTGGCCGAGCCGAGCACCTCGGAGGCCAGCAGGTTGGGCTTGAGCGCCTTGCCCGCGCCGGAGGTGCCGGTGACCGCGACCACCACGACCTCGGGCGCCACCAGTCCGGCGGCGAAGGCGGGCGCCAGCGCGAGTGAGGCGGCGGTCGGGAAGCAGCCCGGCACGGCGACCCGCTTGGCGCCGACCAGGTCCTGCCGCGCGCCGGGCAGTTCGGGCATGCCGTACGGCCAGGACCCCGCGTGCTGCCCGCCGTACCAGCGCTGCCAGTCGGCCGCACTGGTGAGCCGGTGGTCCGCCCCGCAGTCGATGACCAGGACGTCCTGCCCCAGCGCGGCGGCGATCTCCGCCGACTTGCCGTGCGGCAGCGCCAGGAAGACCACCTCGTGCCCGGACAACTGCTCGGCGGTGGTGTCCTGGAGCACCCGGTCGGCCAGCGGCAGCAGGTGTGGCTGATGCTGGGCGAGCGGGCTGCCCGCGTTGCCGCCCGCGGTGAGTGCGCCGATGCTGACCTCGGGGTGTGCGAGCAGCAGCCGCAGGAGTTCCCCTCCCGCGTACCCGCTCGCCCCGGCGACCGCGACCCGAACCGTCATGCGGATGATTATGCACTGAGATGCAAACTCACTCAAGCCGCGTTCGGGTGAGTACCCTCGGGGCAGTGCTGAAGATCGCCGTACTGGATGCCGAAGTGGACCTGGGCAAGGACTTCCACGTGGTGCCGGAGCTGGGCGGGCCGCTCGCGCTCGTGCTCGCGGCCCACCCGCCCGCCGATCCGCGCGTGGTCGACCTCGTGCTGGCCGGTACCGACCTCGACCAGCTCAAGCGAACCAGGCTCGAACCCTTCGCGCAGAACGTGGCAAACCGGCGGTTCGCCGTGAGCACGGGCTCGCCCGAACTGGCGGAGTGGGACCCGTCCTGGTCGATCACGGCAGAGCGCCTGCTGAACCGGTTGCGCAGTGCCCTGCCCGGCTGGCCGGGGCTGCGCTGGGACCACATCGGCTCCACCTCGGTGCCGGGGCTGGCCGCCAAACCGATCATCGACCTGCAACTGGGCGTGCCCTGCCTGGACCAGCTCGACGGCCTGGACGAGGCCCTGCTCGCCGTGGGCTTCACCGACGTCGCCCTGCTGGCGCCCGACTCGCCCGGGGTGCTGCGCGACGCCCAGCGCGGTGCCACGGGGCCGGACGCCCGCTGGGACAAGCGGCTGTTCGCCTCCGCCGATCCAGGGCAGCGCGCGATCCTGCACGTGCGGCAGATCGACTCGCCGTGGTGGCGGTACACGACCCGGTTCCGCGACCTGCTCCGCGCGGACCCCGTGGTGCGGCACGACTACGAGCAGGCCAAGCGCCAGCTCACCGACGGCCGCTCGTACGACGCCTACACCGTGGCGAAGACCGCCTTCTTCGACACGATCCAGGCCCGGTTGGACGAGCCGGTCAGCTGAATAGTCGCGCGCTGACCCACGCCGACACCCCGGAGTGGCTGGCCACCCGCCTGCTGCGACTCGGCTGCGAGTTCGAGGTGCACGGGCCGCCGCAACTGGCCGAGCGCCTGCTGGACATGGCGGCCCGGGCAGGTCGCGCGGCGGGCGCTTGACCTGGCCCCTGGGGCCAGGCCGAACCTCGGTCAGGACAGCCCACGAGAACCGAGGAGCACTCGATGACGAAGACCGACACCGCGCTCACCAGCACCGCGCCCGAGGTGGTCACCCGCTACCTGGCCGCGGCCGACAGCCAGGACCCGGCGGCCTGCGCCGAGTGCTTCACCGAGGACGGCACGGTGCTGGACGAGGGGGTCACCTACCTGGGGCACGCCGAGATCGTGCGCTGGCGCGAGAAGACCCTGGGCAAGTGGACCTACACCACCGAGGTCACCGGCAGCGAGCCGGTCAGTGCCGAGCAGCACCGCGTCACCGTGCGCGTTGCGGGCGACTTCCCCGGCGGGCAGGCTGATCTGACCTACAGCTTCACCCTCCGGGACGGGCTGATCAGCGCGTTGGCGATCGTCGAGTAGCGAGGAGGCCACCGGGGCATGGCGGTCCAGTTGTCCAGCGGCGAGTTCTCCACGATGACCCGCCTGAGCAGGAAGGCGCTGCGCCTGTACCAGGAGCAGGGTCTGCTCGAACCCGCGCGTGTCGACCCCTCGACCGGTTACCGGTTCTACGACGTGTCCCAGGTGGAGACGGCGCAGCTGATCCGCCGCTTCCGGGAACTGGACATGCCGGTGGCCCAGATCAAGGCGGTGCTGGCCGCACCGAGCCCGGCGGCCCGCACCAGGCTGATCTCCCGCCACCTGCGGCACATGGAGGAACAACTGGACCGCACGCGGGAGACGATCGGCGAGCTGCGTGCACTGCTCGTCCGGGAGCCGACACCGCTGGAGGTCCGGTTCCGGTCCGCGCTGGCCACGCGTGCCGCCGCGATCAGCGACACGGTGCGCACCGGCGAGGTCGGCCAGTGGTGGAGCGGCGCGCTGCGGGAGATCCACGCCTCGCTCGGGGGCAGTCCCACCGGGCCACCGGGCGGGCTCTACGCCACCGAACTGTTCACCGAGGAGGTCGGCGGGGCCACGGTGTTCGTGCCGACCGACGCGCCGGTGGACACCTCGGGGCGCGTGCGGGTGATCGAGGTGCCCTCCGCTGACCTGGCGGTCACGACGCACGCGGGCTCGCACAGCGGCATCGACCGGACATACGGGGCGCTGGGCAGCTACGTGGCCGAGCGCGAACTCGGGGCGGAGGGGCCGGTGCGGGAGAACTACCTGTTCAGGGAGGGAGGTGAGATGGACACCGAGGTCTGCTGGCCGGTGCACCACGAGACGGAGAGCTGAAGGACTGGGGAACAGCCCGGGGTTCGTGCTGGAATTCCTGTGTGAAGGCACAGGAGAGTGAGCAGATCATCGGCGCGCTGTCCCGGCTGCTACCAGCCGAACGCGCCGACGAGGCACACAGCTACTGGCGGCACGGGGAACCAGACCTCGCCGTTGAGACGCTGATCGACCTCCTGTCCGACCGGCACGTGCCGCTGACCAGGGCAGACCGGGCCCGACTGCTCAAGCTGGCGATCAGCTACGGCTGCGAGGACCGGGCCTGGGAAGCGCTGCCCTGGTGCCCGGACGCCGACGACCCGGACTGGCCGTGGCGGGCGATCGAGCACACCGAGTTCGGTCGCACGGTGGAGGCCGAGCTGGTGACCGAGATCGGGCCCGGCCACCCACTGCACGGAAAGCAGCTCACGGCCTGGCTGGCCTGCGAGCGGTGCGATGACGTGCTGCTGATGGTGGATGAGGACTCGCCGGATCCGCTGTGCGCGGTCGTGCACCCGACCTGGAGCCGTCGGCGCGAGTCCCTGCCCTGGCCGGAGACGGTGCTGCTCGCGGACGAGGACGATGCGATCGCCGCGCTGGGACGCTGCCATGCCCAGTGAGGTGCGGCTGTCCGACGGTGCCGTGCTCTGGACCGACTCGAGCTGGCTGTCTGGCGCACCGGGCGCGGTGTTCCTGCACGGCGGGCCCGGCATGTGGGACTACCTGGAACCGCTCGCCACCCCACTGGCGGACCTGGTCAGCACCCACCGCTACGACCAGCGCGGCTGTGGCCGGTCCTCGGCGAGCACCGACTACCGGATGAGCCGGTTCGTGGCTGACCTGGACGAGCTGCGCGCGCACCTGGGCCACGAGCGCTGGGTGGTGGTCGGCCACTCGTTCGGGGCGGCGCTGGGCCTGGCCTACGCCAACGAGCACCCCGACCGGGTGCTGGGCCTGGTCTACCTCAACGGGCTGGGGCTGGACTGGACCGTGCACAAGGCCGCCTACCGGGAACGGGTCCGGCAGCGGTTGAGCACGCAGCAGGTCGCGCGGCGAGAGGAGCTGGCGGCGCGGGAGCGGACCTGGGACGAGGAGGTGGAGTGGCGGGCCCTGTGCTGGGCGCCGGACTTCGTGGACCCGGCGATGGCCGCCGTGGACGCGGGCACCGAACTGCCGCTGAACCGGCTGTGCAACGCGGTGATGAACGAGGAGGACCCGCCCGTGCGGTACGAACAAGTGCGGGCACCGGTGTTGCTCGTGCACGGGGCAGCGGACCCGCGACCGGTCGACGGGGTCAAGGCCCTGGCGAACGCCATGCCCACGGCTGAGCTCGTCGTGCTCGACGGCGCCGCGCACCAGCCTTGGCGTGAACAGCCCGAGGCGGTCACCGCGCTGCTGCGCGAGTTCGTGGCCCGCGTGGCGCGGTGAGGAGGGGCGATGTTCCTGCGGTTCCAGAGCCCGACCCCGAATCGGCGCGGGGTGTACCCCGGCATCTTCGCACTGGTCAACGGCCTGGGCTTCGCGGGCGAGCTGACCGAGGCGGAGGAGGAGTTCCGGCGCGTCAACAACGCCTGGTACGACGCCGCCTACACCAATCCGTCCACAGTGGACCCAGCCGTCTACCGCACCCCGCTGGCGGCGTCCTGGTTCCGGATGACCTCCACCGGGCTGGTCGACCGGATCGCCGGCTACCTGGAGATCCTCGCCGCACACGCGGTTGCGTACGTGCGGCTGGAGTCCACAGACCCCGGCTGGGTGCTCTACGAGGACGCCGACCAGGTCGTGGTCGTGCCCTACGCGGCGCAGCGATGAACAGGGCGCTGACCGCCCGCGAGCGGGACACGCTGAATGCCCTGCTGGCTCGGGACTTCCCGGGTGCCGCCGAGCTGCGCGCCCAGGCGGCCTCGGCACGGGTGGTGGGCACCTGCACCTGTGGCTGCCCCACGGTGGACCTCGCGGTGGACGAGTCGGCACCGCGATCGGTCGCGACCAGGGCGGAGGCCGAGGTCGCCGGGCAGGCGGCCGGGGTGATCCTGTTCGTGCACGAGGGGCTGCTGTCCCTGCTGGAGTACTGGGAGGTCGCCGAGCAGCGGGCCACGCAGTTCCCGGACCCCGCCCTGCTCAGGTTCTAGATCCGCACCGGCAGAGCGGCCAGGGAGTGGGAGCGGAACGAGGGCCGCCAGCGCAGTTCCGCCACCGGGACGGCCAACGCGAGGTCGGGCAGTCGGCGCAGCAGGGTGCCGATCCCGATCTGGCCCTCCATCCGGGCCAGGGCCGCGCCGAGACAGAAGTGCGGGCCGTGCCCGAACGCCAGGTGCGCCTTGTCCGCGCGTGCCGGGTCCAGTTCCTCCGGGCGCTCGAACCGGTTCGGGTCGCGGTTGGCCGAGGCCAGGTCGAGCAGCACGGTGTCGCCCGCGGGAATGGTCACCTCGCCGATCCGCAGGTCCTCCAACGGGAAGCGCCGGATCGCGAACTGGTTGGCGTGTTCCAGTCGCAGCAACTCCTCCACCACGGCGGGCAGCTCGACCTGTCCGGCCCGCAGCTCGGCGAGCAGGGCGGGACGCCGCAGCAGCTCCAGTACGCCGGTGCTGATCAGGTGTGCGGAGTTCTCGGCCCCGGCGAACAGCAGCAGGAACGCCAGCGAGACCAGTTCGTCCTCGCTGAGCCGGTCGTCCTCGTCGCGGGCGGTGATCAGCGCGGAGAGCAGATCCGTACCGGGCTCGGCGCGGCGAGCGGCCACGAGGTCCACCAGGAACCGGTGGATGTTGACCACCGACTCGGCGACCTGCGCGGGGTAGGCGGGGCTGAGCATGGCGGTGGTCCACGCGGAGAAGGGCCTACGGTCGGCCTCCGGCACACCGAGCAGGTCACCGACCACGGTGAGCGGCAGCGGGTCGGCGTAGGCGACAGCCAGGTCCACCTCGGGCCCGTCGAGCCGGTCCACCAGCTCGTCGGCGATCTGCTGGACCCGTGCGCGCATGTCCTCCACCCGGCGGGCAGTGAACACCTTGGCCACCAGCCTGCGCAGCCGCGAGTGGTCCTCGGCGTCGATGTTGAGCAGGTTCGCGTCCAGGGCGGGCGGCAGCGAGAACCCGGCGTAACCCTGGTTGCCGTGCCGCTTGTTCACCGACAGCCGGGGGTCGGCCAGCAGCCGCCGCACGTCGGCCTCCCCGGTGACGATCCAGGCGGGCTTGCCGTCGGGCGTGGTGACCAGGTGCGCCGGGCCCGCCTCGCGCAGCCGGGCGTGCACCGGGTGCGGATCGGTGAAGTACTGGCTGTCGAACAACATCGTGGTGGTCACGCTTGAGACTTTGCCAGAAACCCGTCGCGGCCAGCTGTCCGAAATGGCATCGTCTGCCCGGTGACATCCCGCTTGCGCACCATCACGGTTGACTGCGCCGACCCGTATCTGCTGGCCACGTTCTGGAGCCAGGTCACCGGCTACGTGGAGGATCCCGAGGACGGCAACGCGCCCGGGGACCTCGAGGGCTTCCTGCAGGGGCCGCCCGGCTCGCCCAACCTGCTGTTCGTCACCGTGCCGGAGGGCAAGTCGGCGAAGAACCGCGTGCACCTGGACGTGGTGCCCACCGGGCACAGCCGCGACGAGGAGGTGACCCGGCTGCTCGGCATCGGCGCCACCCTCGTGGACGACCAGCGCAGGCCGGACGGCACCGGCTGGGTCGTGCTGGCCGACCCCGAGGGCAACGAGTTCTGCGTGGAGCGCAGCGACGCCGAGCGGACCGCCTCCTAGCGGTAGTCCGCCACGTGGTCGGCCGCCCACTGCCGGAAGGTCAGCGCCGGGCGGCCGGTCACCTCGGTGATCGTGGGCAGCACGTGCGAGAACGCCGGGTCGTCCACGTGGTAGATGCTCATCAGCGAGTCGACGATCTCCGCGGGCACGAACTGGCCCATGGCCTCGCGGGCCTGCTGCTCGGTCTGCTCCTCGAAGCGCACGTCCTCGCCGATCGCGGTGCCCAGCAGGTGCACCATGTCCAGGTAGGACAGCGCCTCCGGCCCGGTCAGCTCGTGCGCCGCACCGCGGTGGCCGTCACCGACCAGGGCCGCCACGGCCACCGCCGCGATGTCCTTCTCGTGCGTGGGTGAGCTGACGAAGCCCGGGTACGGCGCCCGCACGACCCGCTCGGCGCGCACGCTCGGCGCCCACTGCAACGCGTTGGCCATGAACCCGCCGGGCCGCACGAAGGTCCAGTCCAGCCCGCTGTCGATGATGGCCTGCTCGGCTTCGCGGTGGTGCCGGGCGATGGCGTTGTCCGGCCCCAGCACGGAGGACGAGGACAGGAACACCACGTGCCGTACCCCGGCCCGCTTGATCACGTCCAACTGCTCGGGCACCGGCGCGAGCCCGAACAGGCCGAGGAAGATCCGGTCCACCCCGTCCAGCGCTCCGGGCGCCGCGAGGTCGGCGACGACCTGCACCGACTCGGGCAGGTTCGCCTTCTCCGGGGTCCGGCTCAGCCCGCGCACCTGCTCGCCCCGTGCCACCAACTGCTCGACAACCTGGCGACCGACGTTGCCGGTCGCTCCCGTAACAAAGATCATGAGCCATCCCCTCGATGTGGTTCATCGAAAGAATAGCTCACAACCTAAAAGGTGGGGCAACCCCAATAATCAGCCGCGCAGGCTGGCCCCCAGTCGCTCGGCCGCCAGGGCCACCGCCGCGTCCCGGGCCGCGGTCGCCTCCTCCACGGTCAGCGTGCGGTCGGCGGCCCGCAGCCGCAGGGCGTAGGCCAGCGACCGCTTGCCCTCGCCGAGCTGCTCACCGGTGTAGACGTCGAACAGCCGCACGTCCTCCAGCAGCGCGCCGCCGCCCTGGCGCAGCGCCAGCTCGACCTCGCCGACCGGCACCCCGGCGTCCAGCACCAGCGCCACGTCCAGCAGCACCGGCGGGTACGGGGAGATCGCCGGCGCCGGGCGGCGCTCGGCCACCGGCAGCAGGTCCAGGTCCAGCTCCATCGCGCAGGTCCGCTTGGGCAGCCCCAGGTTCTCCACCACCTGCGGGTGCAGCTCACCGGCGTGGCCCACGGGGAAACCGCCGACCCTCAGCTCGGCACACCGGCCCGGGTGCCACGGCGCCAGGTCCGAGGCCACCGCCTCCAACTCGACCCCGTAGGCGTGGGCGACCACGCGGGCGGCCTGCACCGCGTCGGCCCAGCTCGCCTCGCGTCCCGCGCCCCACCAACCGGGCTGCTCGCGGTTGCCCGCCAGCGCCACGGCCACGTGTACCGGCTGCGCGGGCAGCGCGGCGTCGAGCAGCGCCAGGTCCTCGTCGCTGGGACGGCTCCCGGCGTCCACCTCGGGCATGGGCACCGGCTGCGCCTTGGGCAGCACCACCTGGCCGATGTGGAACAGCGCGAGGTCGCGGTGACCACGCGAGATGTTGCGGCGCACCGTGTCCAGCAGGCCGGGCAGCAGGGTGGTGGCCAGCTGGGAGTGGTCGGCCTCCAGCGGGTTGAGCGCCGAGGTGGTGCGGCGCCGGGTGTCCTCGGCGTCCAGCCCGAAGGCGTCCCAGGTGCCGTCGGCCACGAACGGGAAGGGCAGCACCTCGGCGTAGCCGTGCTCGGCGAGCGCGCGCGAGGCGGACCGGCGACGGCGCTGCGCCTCGGTCAGGCCGCGTCCGGGCGGCGCGGGCGGCAGGGTGGAGGGGATCGTGTGGTAGCCCTCCAGCCGCAGCACCTCCTCCACCAGGTCGGCGGGCTGCACCAGGTCCGGCCGCCACGGGGGCGGGGTCGCGGTGACCATGGTGACGCCCTCGTCGCTGGTGGTGACCTCCACGCCGCAGCCGATCTGGCCGAGCCTGCGGGCGGTCACGCCGCGCGCGTAGCGCACACCGGCGATCCGGTCGGGCAGGTCGATGCGCATGGTCACCGGGCTGGGCAGCACCGGGTTGCCCACGTCGGTGCGGCCCGGGTGGATGTGCCCGTCGCCGTGGGTGTCCAGCAGCTTGGCGGCCCGCTCCAGCGCCGCGGCGCACACGGCGGGGTCGACCTGGCGCTCGAAGCGGCGGCTGGCCTCGCTGGGCAGCTTGTGCCTGCGCGCGGTCAGCGCGATCGCGCCGGGCTCCCAGTTGGCGGCCTCCAGCAGGATGTCCGAGCTCTGCTCGCCGACCTCCGTGGTCTCCCCGCCCATGACCCCGGCCAGGGAGATCGGGCCGGTCTCGTCACAGATGATCATGTCCTCGGGGAACAGCTCGCGGACCGCGCCGTCCAGCGTGGTCAGCTTCTCCCCTGGCTCGGCCCTGCGCACGACCAGCCCGCCCTTGAGCTTCGAGGCGTCGAAGGCGTGCAGCGGCTGGCCGGTCTCCAGCATCACGTAGTTGGTGACGTCCACCGGCAGCGAGATCGAGCGGATCCCGGCCAGCATCAGCCTGCGGCGCATCCACCACGGGGTGGGCGCGGTCGAGTCCACCCCGGTCACGCGGCGGGCCACGAACCGGCGGCAGCCCTCCTCGTCGCGGACCTCCACCGGCCAGGACGGGCCCTCGGCCGCGGGCACCTCGGCCATGCCGACGGGGTCGTGGATGGGCAGGTCGTAGGCACAGGCCAGGTCGCGGCCGAGGCCGCGCACCGACAGCGCGTAACCGCGGTCGGGGGTGATCGACAGCTCCAGCACGGCGTCGTCCAGGCCGAGCAGGCCCTTGGCGTCGTCGCCGGGGCTGGCGGTGCCGCTGGGCAGCACCAGGATGCCCGCATGGTCATCGCCAAGGCCGAGTTCCTTGACCGAGCAGATCATGCCCTCGCTGACCTTGCCGTAGGTCTTGCGGGCGGCGATCTCGAACCCGCCGGGCAGCACCGTGCCGGGCAGCGCGACCACGACCAGGTCGCCCTCGGCGAAGTTGCGGGCCCCGCAGATGATGTTCTGGATCCGGTCCTCGTCCACCTCGACCCGGCAGTACCGGATGGGCTTCTTGAACTCGGTGAGCTCCTCGATCTCCACCACGAGACCGACCACGAGCGAACCGGTCACCGGGCCGGGCCGGTGCACACCCTCCACCTCGTGGCCGATGCGCACCAGCGCCTCGGCCAGGTCCTCGGGCGTGGTGTCCTCGGGCAGCGGCAGGTGCTCGCTGAGCCAGCTGACGGGAATGCGCACGGGACTCAGGACTCCGTTCCGAAGGGCAGGGTGAAGCGGACATCGCCCTCGACCATGTCGCGCATGTCGGGGATGCCGTTGCGGAACTGCAGGGTGCGCTCCAGGCCCATGCCGAAGGCGAAGCCGGAGTGCACCTCGGGGTCGACCCCGCAGGCCCGCAGCACGTTGGGGTGCACCATGCCGCAGCCGCCCCACTCGACCCAGCCCGCGCCGCCCTTCTTGGCCGGGAACCAGACGTCGACCTCGGCGGAGGGCTCGGTGAACGGGAAGAAGGACGGGCGCAGCCGGGTGCGCGAGTCGGCGCCGAACATGGCCCTGGCGAAGGCGTCCAGCGTGCCCTTGAGGTGGGCCATGGTGATGCCCTTGTCCACGACCAGGCCCTCGACCTGGTGGAACACCGGGGTGTGCGTGGCGTCCAGCTCGTCGGTGCGGTACGTGCGGCCGGGGCAGACCACGTAGACCGGCAGGTCGCGCTCCAGCAGGGCGCGGATCTGCACGGGCGAGGTGTGCGTGCGCAGCACCATGCCGGAGTCCTCAGGCGCCACGTAGAACGTGTCCTGCATGGTGCGGGCGGGGTGGTTCTTGCGGAAGTTCAGCGCGTCGAAGTTGAACCACTCGGCTTCCAGCTCGGGACCCTCGGCCACCTCGAAGCCCATGCCCACGAACACGTCGCCGATGCGCTCGGCCAGGGTGGTCAGCGGGTGGCGCGCGCCGGCGGGAACCCGGTCCCACGGCAGCGAGACGTCCACCGCCTCCGCGCGCAGCACGTGCTCCGCGCGCTCGGCCTCCAGCTGCGCCCGGCGCTGGTCGAAGGCCGCCTTGATCTCGTTCTGCGCCTCGTTGACCCGCTTGCCCGCCTCGGAGCGGGCCGCGGGCGGCAGCGCGCCGATCTCCCTGCGGGCCAGCAGCAGCGGGGACTTGTCCCCCAGGTGCGCGGGCTTCACCGCGGCAAGGGCGTCCAGGTCGGCGGCGACGGAGAACGCCTCGTGCGCCTGCTCGACAGCGGCCTTGAGCGTTTCCGGGGACAGCGCGGCGACCTGCTTCGGGTCGTATGGGTCATTGACTCCGGACATGACGCCTGACAGCTCCTGAGGGGTACGAGACGGCAACAGGCCGTGCTGACCGCCCGATCCTAGGCGATCGGGATGAATCGTTTTTCCCGGCGTGCCGCTATCACCGCGCTCGCTGGGCCCGCGCGCTGGCGTACAGGCAGATCGCGGCGGCCGTGGCCAGGTTCAGGCTCTCCGCCTGACCGTGGATCGGCACCCGCAGCGCCCCGTCCACCTGCGCCAGCAGCTCATCGGGCAGGCCGTGCGCCTCGCTGCCGAACACCCAGGCCGTGGGCCCGGCCAGCTCGCCGGAGTCGGCGGCCTGGTCCAGGTCGTGCTCGGCGTAGCCGTCGGCGGCCACCAGCCGCAGCCCGGCCGCCCGGCAGGCGGCGAACACGGCCCCGACCTCGCGGGACCGGCTGACCGCCGGGTGGAACAGGCTGCCGGTGGAGGCCCGCACGCACTTGCCGTTGTGCGGGTCCACGGTGTCCCCGGCGAAGACCACGGCGTCGGCGCCCGCGGCGTCGGCCACCCGCAGCACGGTGCCCGCGTTGCCGGGATCGGACGCCCCGGCCAGCACGGCGACCAGCACGGGTGCCCCGGACAGGCCGGTGGCCAGGGGCTGGTCGACCAGGTCGCACAGGGCGAGCAGGCCCTGCGGGGAGACCGTCTCGGACAGCGATTCGGCGGCCCGGTCGGTGACCTCGCTCACCGGCACGCCCAACCGCTCGGCCGAGTCGATCAGTTCGGCGTTGCGCTGGGCGGCCAGCTCCGTGGTGAACAGCTCGTGCACCCGACCGCGGCCGGCCCGCGCCCACTCCAGCGCCTCGCGCACGGCCTGTGCGCCCTCGGCGAGGAAGCGGCCCTCGCGGTCTCGGCCCTGGCGCCGGGTCAGGCGCCGAGCAGCAACGATCCGGGGTGTCCGCTCGGTGAACGGAACGACCCCGGATCGGTGGGACTTGCTCAGTCCTGGCTCCCCTGGACGGGGGCGTGCTTGCGAGCCAACTCGACCAGCGCGGCGAACGCGGGCGCGTCGTTGACGGCGAGCTCGGCGAGGATCTTGCGGTCGACCTCGACACCGGCGGCCTTGAGGCCCTGGATGAACCGGTTGTAGGTCATGCCGTTCAGGCGCGCCGCGGCGTTGATGCGGGTGATCCACAGCTGGCGGAAGTCACCCTTGCGGGCACGGCGGTCCCGGTAGGCGTAGTTGAGCGAGTGGAGCACCTGCTCCTTGGCCTTGCGGTACAGCCGGGAGCGCTGGCCGCGGTAGCCGCTGGCGAGCTCCAGGGTCGTGCGGCGCTTCTTCTGGGCGTTGACCGCCCGCTTGACGCGTGCCACTGGTCCATCCTGTCGATCAAGGGGCGTCGGGGCGCCCCGGTGGCGTGATTAGGGCCTGGCTCGCGTCAGCGGCCGAGCAGCTTCTTGAGTCGGCTGACGTCGCTCTTGGCGACCTCGACGGTGCCGGAGAGGCGACGGGTCAGCTTGCTGGACTTCTTCTCCAGCAGGTGGCGCTTGCCGGCCTTCTCCCGGAGCAGCTTGCCGCTGCCGGTGACCTTCACGCGCTTGGAGGTCCCGCTGTGGGACTTGTTCTTCGGCATTGTCGTCCTCGTCTTCGTACGCGTCCCCCTTGCGGGGGACACGTGCGTCGTACCTGAAGTGGACCCCGGTCGGGGACTACTCCGCGCTGGGCTGCTCGCCCTCACCGCTCGGAGTGGCCGCCTTGACGGGGCGGGTCTTCGTGGTCTTGTGCGGGGCCAGCACCATGATCATGTTCCGGCCGTCCTGCTTCGGGCTGGACTCGACGAAACCGAGTTCGGCGATGTCGTCGGCAAGCCGCTGCAGCAACCGGAAACCCAGCTCGGGGCGGGACTGCTCCCGACCGCGGAACATGATCGTGACCTTGACCTTGTGCCCGTGCTCGAGGAAGCGAACCACGTGGTTCTTCTTCGTCTCGTAGTCGTGCGGGTCGATCTTGGGTCGGAGCTTCTGCTCCTTGATGACCGTGAGCTGCTGGTTGCGGCGGGACTCGCGGGCCTTCTGCGCGCTCTCGTACTTGAACTTGCCGTAGTCCATGAGCTTGCAAACCGGCGGGCGAGCCTGCGGGGCGACCTCGACGAGATCCAGATCCGCTTCCACGGCGAGCCGCAGGGCGTCCTCGATGCGGACGATGCCCACCTGCTCACCGTTCGGCCCGACCAGACGGACCTCCGGCACGCGGATCCTGTCATTGATGCGTGCCTCGGGAGCGGCGGTGGGGCCACCACGGTCTCGACTAGAGGGAGCTGTCATGCACGTCCTTACAGTGGTCTTCGGTGCGCCAGAACGACAAGAAGGCCCCGGCCGTCCAGAGGACGAGCGGGGCCCGCATCCACACCGATCCCTCGACGCGCGAACGCCGAGTGAACTCCGGCTCTCACCGGAGGACCGGACCCGGCTGCCACAACTGCTGGCTGCTCGGGTGGGAGCGGGGCTCCACTTGCCGCCCCCGCACATACGGGGGCTGGTCGCTCGTGAAAGGGTAGCAGACGTGACGGATCTGCCCGAAACCGAGACCCCCGCCCCGCTGCGCGAGCTGTCCGAGGTGCCCAGCGTAGAGGTCATCAGCAAGGCCGCGGTGATGCTGCTGTCGGCCGGCGCCGAGCGCCTCGGCCTCGCCGACACCGACCCGGACACCAGCCCGCGCCGCGACCTGGACGAGGCGCGCAGGCTGATCACCGCGCTGGCCGGGCTGGTCACCGCCTCGGCGGAGTACCTGGGCCCGCACGCGGCCCCGCTGCGCGACGGGTTGCAGGCGTTGCAGCGGGCGTTCCGCGAGGCCTCGGCGGTGCCCGACGAGCCGGGCGCGGGTCCCGGCGAGAAGTACACCGGTCCGGTCTACTAGTGCCGTGAACGAGGAACCGACGGCGGGCGGGGGCCTGCTCGACGAGGTCAACAAGCGGATCATCGAGCAGTTGCAGCAGGACGGCAGGCGCTCCTACGCGGGCATCGCCAAGGTGGTCGGCCTGTCCGAGGCGGCCGTGCGGCAGCGGGTGCAGCGACTGCTCGAGGTCGGCATCATGCAGATCGTCGCGGTCACCGACCCGATCAGCGTGGGCTTCCGCCGCCAGGCGATGATCGGCATCAAGGCCGACGGGGACCTGGAGGAGGTGGCCAGGAAGCTGGCCGCCGTGCCGGAGATCGACTACGTGGTGGTCTGCGCCGGGTCCTTCGACATCATCGTCGAACTGGTCTGCACCGATGACGACCACCTGCTCCGGTTGATGGTCAACGCCATCCGCTCGTTGCCGGAGATCCGCAGCACCGAGGCGTTCATGTACCTGAAACTGGTCAAGCAGACGTACTCGTGGGGAACTCGGTGAGGTAAACCGGCCCCTTTTGCTTGCGAACCGGGCGCTCGTAGTGTCATTGACGGTGATCCGCTCGACGCGGCACCACAACGAGATATCACCCCTGCTGGTAGCAACTCGTTGTCTTGTACTCATACGAGACGCAGAGGAGCATTCCAGTGCTCGTCCGACGCGCATTCGTCGCACTGGCAACAGTTCTGTCCTTCGGGCTCGTCCTGGCGCCCGCCGCGGGCGCCGCCCCCCAGGCCCAGCCGCGTCACGTGGACGCGGCGGCCTCGGGATTCACGCACAACGACCTGAACCCGCGGCAGTCCACGGCCTATTCCTGCGGTGACACCGTGTGGAACTGGCCGGTCACGCAGCTGACCTTCCGGAACTGCTCGGACAGGGCGGTCGAAGTGCTGCCCGCGTACAACCGGGACGGAAGGCACACCGCCTACTTCAACGCCGGGGTCGTCCGCGTTCCGGCGCATTCCGCGGTGCAGTGGCGGATCTATTTCGCCGACAACTCCGTGCGCTATGAGACCGTCGGCGTGAACCGCTACAACTTCGGATTCGGTGACATCCAGTTCCTCGACGAGGACCTGGCCGCCCCGATGGTGTGCGGATCCACCGACCACCCGTCCGTCGTGCTGCCGGGAGCGACCGACTTCGTCTACAAGAACTGCGGCTTCGGCACGAGGGACGCCGCACCCGGCTACCAGGTGGGTGACCGGCACTACGTGTACGTCAACGGCGGCATCGTCGACCTGCCCGCCGGCCAGGCGGTGGCGTGGCACTTCCGGATGACCGAGCCGAACGCGGTCCGGGAGACGTTGGGCCTCGACCTGTCCACGTCCGTCAACTGACGGAAGTGTCATGAAGGTGCCGTTCACTGCGTTGAACGCAGTGAACGGCACCTTCATGACATCGCTCAGGCGTTGAGGTTGGTCATGACGTGCTTGACGCGGGTGTAGTCCTCGAAGCCGTACATGGACAGGTCCTTGCCGTAGCCGGACTGCTTGAACCCGCCGTGCGGCATCTCGGCCACGATCGGGATGTGCGTGTTGATCCACACGCAGCCGAAGTCCAGCCGCCTGGCCATGCGCATGGCGCGGCCGTGGTCGCGGGTCCACACCGAGGACGCGAGCCCGTACCGGACCCCGTTGGCCCAGGTCAGGGCCTGCTCCTCGGCGGTGAAGCGCTGCACGGTGATCACCGGCCCGAACACCTCGTCCTGCACGATCTCGTCGTCCTGGCGCAGGCCGGACACCACGGTGGGCGCGAAGAAGTAGCCGGTGTCGCCCACGCGGGAGCCGCCGTGGTCCACGCTGGCGTGCTCGGGCAGCCGCGAGACGAACCCGCTCACGCGCTCGAGCTGGCTGGCGTTGTTCAGCGCGCCGTAGGCCACGTCCTGCTCGGGGGCGCCGGTCCGCACGCCGCGGGCCTGCTCGACCAGCGCCGCCAGGAACTCGTCGTGCACACTGGGACCGGCCAGCACGCGGGTGGCCGCCGTGCAGTCCTGGCCCGCGTTGAAGTACCCGGCGGCGGCGATGCCCTCGGCGGCAGCGGCGATGTCGGCGTCGTCGAACACGACAACGGGGGCCTTGCCGCCCAGTTCCAGGTGCGTGCGCTTGAGGTCACCGGCGGCCGAGGCGGCCACCTCGCGACCGGCGCGCACCGAGCCGGTGATCGACACCATGTCGGGGCGCGGGTGGGAGACCAGCGTGCGGCCGGTGTCACGGTCCCCGCAGACCACGTTGAGCACGCCCGGCGGCAGGAACTCGTTGCAGACCTCGGCCAGCAGCACGGTGGAGGCCGGGGTGGTGTCGGAGGGCTTGAGCACCACGGTGTTGCCCGCGGCCAGCGCCGGGGCGATCTTCCACACGGCCATCATCAGCGGGTAGTTCCACGGGGTGACCTGGGCGCAGACCCCGATCGGCTCGCGGCGGACCATCGAGGTGTGGTCGGGCAGGTACTCCCCCGCCGACCGGCCCTCCAGCACGCGGGCGGCCCCGGCGAAGAAGCGGATCTGGTCGGCCGAGGGCGGGACCTCCTCGCTGGCGGTCAGCGCGAGCGGCTTGCCGGTGTTCTCGCACTCCACCCGGACGAACTCCTCGGCCCGCGCCTCGATCGCGTCGGCGATGCGCAGCAGGGCGAGTTGGCGCTGCGAGGGGGTGCTGTCACGCCAGGACTCGAACGCGGCGGAGGCGGCCCGCACGGCGGCGTCCACGTCGGCCTGCCCGGACAGCGCGGCCTCGGTGTAGACCTGCCCGGTGGCCGGGTTGACCAGCTCGGAGGTTCGACCGTCGGCGGCGTCGACCAGCTTGCCGTTGATGAGATTCCGTACGCCCATGACAGCAGTATCAGTGGCGCGTAAAGGTCAACGCAAGCTTTTCCGCAGCAAACCGCCAATGAGACGACTAATTCAGCACAGGCGCCGCGCGGTGCCAGTCGGTGGCCGACTGGTAGGCGTGCACCACGCCCACCAGTGCGGTCTCGGCGAAGGCGGGGCCGAGCAACTGCGCGCCGATCGGCATGCCGTGCGAGGTGAAACCGCACGGGAAGGCCACCGCGGGCAATCCGGTGCAACTGGCCGGGAAGGTGTAAGGGGTGAGCACCGGGACCAGTGGGAGGTCGTTCACCGCGACGGTGCCGTGCGGCAGGTCGGTGATCGGCGAGGTGGGCAGCAGGACCGCGTCGACCTCGCGCAGCAACTGCGTGTAAGCGCCCACCACCGCGCGACGCGCCCGCTGGGCGAGCAGGTAGTCCTCGACGGTGGTGAGCAGGCCCGCCTCCAGGAAGGACTGGATGTCCTCGTCGAAACACTCGCCCCGGCGCACGTGCTCACCGAACAGGTCGGCGGCCTCCTTGAAGACCACGACCGTGGACACGCTGCTGGTCAACGAGGTGGGCGGCGGGGTGACGGGCACCAGCTGGGCGCCCAGATCGGCGAGCACCCCGCCGACCCCGTACAGGGCGGCGACCACCTCGGGCTGGGCCAGCGCGAGGAACTCCTCGTCGGGCACGCCGATGCGCGCACCGTGCAGCGCGGGCAGCTCACCGAGCACAGCTCGCGGATCGCCCTGGACCTGACCGGTCAGCACACGCAGCAGCAGCAACGCGTCGCGGGCGTCGCGCGCCATCGGCCCGGTCACGTCGTAGGACCAGGACAGGGTGCGGACGCCGCCACCGGGCACCAGCCCGTACGTGGGCTTGATCGCCGTGGTGCCGCAGAACGCCGAAGGCAGGCGCAGCGAGCCGCCCGTGTCGGTGCCCAGCGCGGCGGGCACCTGGCGGGCGGCCAGCGCCACGGCGGAGCCGCCCGAGGACCCGCTGGCCATCTTCGTTGTGTCCCAAGGGTTTCGGGTCTGCGGCGTGGCGACCCCGTAGGCGATCTGGTGGGTGTGGGTCTTGCCGAGCAGCACCCCACCTGCGGCGTCGAGCGCGCGCACCACCTCGGCGTCCTCGGCGGGCACACGACCGGCGTGCACCGGGCTGCCGTACTCGGTGGCCAGCCCCGCCGTGTCGATCAGGTCCTTCGCGGCGTACGGGATCCCGTGCAGCGGACCGGTCGGGCGGCGGCCGTCCAACCGGTCGGCGCGCTCGCGGGCGGCCTCGACCGCGGTGCGGGCGAAGGCGCTCAGCGCGGGCTCGGTGGCGGCGATCCGGGCGGCGCAGTCGGCCACCAGCTCGCTGGGCGTGAGCTCGCCCGCGTGGATCGCGCTGGCGGCCTCGACCAGACCAAGTTCGCTCGGACGAGTGACAGAACTCGGTGCTGCCGCGAGGTTCTCGTCCGGGTGCAGCGCGCGCAGTTGTTCCACCGAACCGGCGAGGAAGGGCAGTGCCCAGTCCAGTCTGAGCAGGCGTTCGGGGGTCGGGTCCATGCCCGCTGCCACAGCCCTGTCGCTGACCACCGACCGATTGAAGTATGCGTCAGTCGATGTTGACAAGTCCCTGCTCGCCTCGGATGCGGAAGCCACCGGTCACCGCCTCGGCCAGGTACAGGGTCTGCCGCAGCCGGCCGTCCCCGGTGACGGTGACCCGCCCGCGCGGCCCGTCGAAGCTCACCCCGGGCAGCGCGCCGAGCAGGGAGGCCGGCTCGATCGTGCCCGCCGCGCGCGCGGCCCGCGCGTACAGGTGGATGCCCTCGTACACCGACTCGGTCACGCTGGACACCGGCGGGGCGTAGTCCCCGTAGGCGGCGCGGTACCGGCGCAGGAACTCGCGGTTCTCCTCGGTGGGCAGGTCCATGAAGTAGCCGAGCACGGTCCACATGCCCGCGGCGGCCTCGTCCCCGATGTGCTCGCGGGTGGCCTCGTCCAGCAGGGTGCCGATGGACCGCACGCGCTGGCGCAGCCCCGCCGCGTACAGCTGCCGCTCGAAGGCCGCCGCGTCCCCGCCGACCAGGCTGTTGACCACCAACTCGGCACCGGAACGCTCGATCTCCTCCAGCACCGGGGAGAAGTCGCGGCTGCTCAGCGGCACGTAGCGCTCGCCGAGCAGGCGCCCGCCCTCGGCGAGCACGGTGCGCCGCGCGCAGGCGCCGACCGCCCTCGGCCAGGAGTAGTCGTTGCCCACCACGTACCAGCCGCGGCTGGAGTGCTCGCGCATCATCGCGGGCACGGCCTTGCGCAGCTGGTCCTCCGGCACCTCGCCCCAGCGGAACAGCCGGCCCGCGTGCCTGCCGCCCTCGTTGACCGGGGTGTAGAAGTAGGGCAGCCCCACCCGTCGCGCATAGGGCCGCACCGCGTCCAGGGTGGCCGAGGTGTGCACCGCGATGACCATGTCCACGTGGTGGCGCAGGTGCATGCGGCGCAGCTCGCGCAGGCCGGTGCTCGGCTCGGTCGCGTCGTCGCCAACGACCAGCCGCAGCGGGGTGCCGTTGACCCCGCGCTCGGCGTTGATCTCGTCCACCGCCAGCCGCGCGCAGTTCTCCACGGCGCGGCCGAACACGCCCGCGCTACCGCTGTAGCTGGTGAGCAGGCCGATGCGCACGACCTCCTCGTCCGGGTCGTCGACCTGGTCCAGGTCCGCGCCGAGCATGCGCGCCAGCGGGGCGAGGCTGCTGTGCTCCACCGAGGTCACCAGCCTGACCCGCGTACCCCCGTCGTCGGGGGCGAAGTCCAGCACCACCCGTCCGCGCCAGGGGGTCTCGTGCAGCAGCACGATGCGCTGGCCCGGGATCACCCGCTGCACGCGGGCGGTGCCCTCCACCGCGGCCCGTGCGGCGCCCATCGGCAGCGCGAGCCGCACCAGCGCCCCCGGCCGCAGGTGGTCGAACTGGGCGTTGAAGAACCAGCCCGCCCAGGGGCCCGTGCCGAAGGAGCTGAACGCGGCCTCGCGCGGGGCCGGGATCACGACCTCTGAGGTGAACAGGATGTCGGACATGCACTCCCCGAACCCGATTGGGCTAACCGATGGCCGAGCCTATCGATCACACGGGTGAACTCGCACGGCGCCCGGAGGTCACGCCGACCGGCTGGACTCGGCTCGCTCCGCGGCGGGCTGCTGCGCCACCGCGTCCGCGAGCCGGTCCAGCGGGCCCTGGTACAGGCCGGACAGGAAGCTGACCACGTCCGCCACCGGCTGGGCGCGCAGCGAGTAGTAGCGGTAGCGGCCCGCCCTGCGCTCGCACACCAGCCCCGCCTCGCGCAGCACGCGCAGGTGCGTGGACACCGCGGTGCGACCGATCGTGTCGAAGGCGGCGGCCAACTCGGAGGCGGTCAGCTCGCCGTGCTCGGACAGCAGGCGCAGCAGCGCGCGTCTGCTGGTGTCGGCCAGCGCGCCGAATGTCGAGGACTCGGCGTCCCGCGATCCGCTCACCCGCCACCTCCTTCCTGACGCGTCAATAATCCTTGACGCGTTAGTCCGCCCTGTCTACTCTCAACTCTACGCTTACGGACGTGAGCGCTCAGTAGTGTCACTTGGGGGGACGCATGGCTGAGACGATCGCCGCACTGGTGAAGGCCGATCGAGAACGCACCTACCACCTGCTGCCCGCACCGGTCACGGGCACCGGCTCGCTGCGCACCTGCTGCGGGCAGTGGGTCACCGCGGTCCAGATCGAGGTCGTCGACCGCGCGAGCGCCATCCCCTGCGTCAAGTGCATCCTGCTCTCACCGCCCGAGTACGCGGCGGCGCACAGCGCTTAGAGCGGGGACGGTGCTCCACGAACCGGTTCCGGCCTGGGACCGGACACCTCATCGCGCAACCGCCAGTGCTGGCTCCGCTTTTCCCGCTCACAGGTCCGCTGCACGACGCGGGGATTCTCCGCACCCTCAGTGCCACGCACGTCCATGCACAGGTTCGTGCGCTCGTTGACCAGCTGCGACCAGCGCTCGTTCACCTTGTCCAGGCGCCAGTGCCGGAAATGCCGCTGGCTGGCGCAGTCGAGCTGGACCAGTCGCGGACCCTCCTCTCGCGGAGAGGCGCACAACCGGCTCTTGCGGTTGATCAGGACGAAGAAGTCCCTGTGCCCCTCGTCCTTGCGCCACATCTGGCTGCGGCGCTCGGCAGAACACGGAGCGAGGACCAGGCCCGCACCAGCCTCGACCGACTCGCCGATCACGTCCAGGCACTTGCGACTCTCGTGGTTGTACACGTACTGGTAGGGCGCATCGGCATCGGAGCTGGCCGAGGCCTGGGCGGGCGCCCCGCCAGCAGCCAGGATTCCGAGGAACGAAAGGGGCAACAACACAATCGACTTGACTCGACGACTACGCATGGCATCCTCCTGCCGTGAGAAATTCAAGTGTGGAGCTCTCACGTTCCCGCTGGGAGGGGGCCATACAGCTGAGGCACAACAAAACCCGGGGGCCAATTCCCGGGCCTCTCATCTGACCAGGTGCGCAGCGCAGCGCTGAACGGCACGGCAGACCACTCACTTCGGGTTGTCAGACAACTGACACGACTACGCCATAGCGCGAGTGGAGGTCAGCGGCGAGTTCGGAGCCCGCGCGAGCCGGGACATGAGCGCGCCACCACGGCCAATCCGCTCCGCCCCTGACGGGCTCCGGATACGTGACCGCCCGGAATCGGGCATCGATGGCATCAACCTGTTCCTTGAACCACTGCCACTGGTCGAACTCCCGCAACCGCCCATCGCGAAGCACGCTGTCGATGGCGTCCCGCACCGAAAGATCGTTGTTGTACTCGTAGATGTTGTCCTCGTAGCCCTCCTCACACAGGACAACGAACCCGTCCCAACGATCCAGCAACTCAGTGGGAGAGACGTGAGTTGCTCGCCCACTCTCAGCGAGAACCTGACGGAAGCGTTCCGCGAAAGCGTTGATCACACCCATCCCGCCAGTTGCTCCATGAAGTACTTGATGGGATCTCCATCAGGCCGGAAAACGTACGAATTTTACCATCAGGAGCCCGCACACTGAAGTAACCCGTCTTGGGGTCGACGCGAAGCATGTCCCCTCTTCCCGATTCCTTCCATAACGCCATCTGGCTTTCCAGCCCAAAGCAACCTCCTCGCGGCAAGACGGTAGTCTGCGAGGTAGCACTCAATTGCGAAGACGACAACAAGAGTGGAGTTCTCGTACTCCGCCGAGCGGATGTCGTTGTCGGCAGTCCCCGGCGGCGGATTCTGCTGCCGGTCCCGCTGTTCCTCCTCACGCTGCAGCTTCGCCGCGGTCTCCGTTGCCTCACGTGCGGCCGCAGCGGCTTCCTGGGCCTCCTTCATCGCAGCCTCAGCGGAAGCACGGGCACGAGCCGCAGACGCGTAGGCATCCGCAGCGAAGCTCTGTGCCTCGAGCGCTGACGCTCGTGCTCTCGCCGCCGAGTCCTCGGCAGCGTTCGCCTCCCGCGCCTGCTTGGTGGCCTCATTCACGGTGACGGCGGCGACACCGACGACGCTGGATGTCAAGGCGGACAACGGGGTTGACACCTGCAAAGGCGACGCAGGCGGCCCCGCGGTGCGGGACAACGGGGCCGGGCTGAGGTGGTCGAGTTGATCAGCCGTGTGCGGCAGGGGCACCGCACCAAGCAGTTGGGGCGCGCTGTACGGGCCTGGGGTCGAACCTGGTGGACTTCGCGCTGGCCGAGTCGCGGGCGCAACTGCCCCGCTGAGCGGGACTCGCGGGCACCAGAACGGGACTCGCGACCGTGTGGACGGGACTCGCCCGCCCCAGAACGGGACTCAGCCGCGCCGGAGCGGGACTCGGGCGCGGCTGAGCGGGACTCGCGGGCGGGGTCAGTCGCCGAGCACGGCCAGGGCGTCGATCTCGATGAGCAGGCCCTTGGGCAGCCCCACGTAGACGGTGGTGCGGGCGGGGAAGGGCGCGGACATGAACTCGCCGTAGGCCTCGTTCATCTCGGCGAAGTGGTCGGTGTCGGTCAGGTAGACCCGCAGCATCACCACGTCGTCCATGCTGGCGCCCGCGGCGGCCAGCACGGTGTTGACGTTGCGCAGGGTCTGCCGGGTCTGCTCGGCCACGGTCTCGCCGACGATCGCCCCGGTCGGGTCGAAGGCGACCTGCCCGGCCACCTGCAGGACGTTGCCCTTGCGCACCGCCTGGGAGAAGGCGGCGACCGGGGTGGGGGCCTCGTCGGTGCGGATCTCGGTCTTGGGCACTTGCGTCAGTCCTTTCCTTGGGTCCAGCCACATTCGGCTGAGGCTGCGGCAGCGGCGCGCAGCAGCCGGGGCACGAGGGCCATCAGCCCGTCGTAGTCGAGGAACACCTTGGGCACCGAGAGCGAGACGGCGGCCAGCACCTCACCGCGCTGGCCGCGGATGGGCGCCGCGATGCAGTGGATGAAGTCCTCGTGCTCGGAGTTGTCCACGGCGAACCCGCGGCCGCGCACGGCGTCCAACTCGGCGAGGTAGCCCTCGGGGCTGGTGATCGTGTTGGCGGTCAGCCTCGGGTACGGCATGGCGGTGGCCACCTCGCGGCGGCGCGTCTCGGGCAGCTCGGACAGCAGTACCTTGGCCACGGCCGTGCAGTGCAGCGGGGCGCGGCGGCCAATGCGCGAGTACATGCGCACGGGGTGCGTGCTGTCGTACTTGTCGATGTAGACGACCTCGCCGCCCTCGTAGCTGGCGAGGTGCACGGTGTGGCCGGTCTCCTCGTTCAGCTCGCTCAGCGCGGGCTCGGCGGCGCGGCGCACGTCGAGGTCTTCCAGCGCGCGGTTGGCCAGGTCGAACAGGGCGGTGCCCAGCCGGTAGTAGCGCACGCCCTCGCGCTGCACGAACCGGTGTTCCTCCAGCGTGCGCAGCAACCGCAGCACGGTGGACTTGTGCACCTCGATGACGGCGGCCAGCTCGTCCAGGGTCCTGCTGCCCTCGGACAGGGCGCGCAGCAGCGTCAAAGCGCGATCAAGGCTCTGGCTCACGACATCACCACTCCCCCACCTCGGATCCAGGCGTCCGCCCAGACCGCCGGGGCGGCGTCCAGCAGTTCGTCGACCACGTGCCCGGGCAGCGGCTCACCGATGTCCTCGGCGGTCAGCAGCGCGCCCGCGGCCACCAGGTGCCCGCGGCGCAGGCGGCGTGCGGGCGGGTCCCCGGCGAGCGTGCCCGCGATGAACCCGGCGGCGAACGCGTCACCGGCACCGACCGGCTCCACCACGTCCACCCGCAGCGCGGGCTCGAACACCTGGTCACCGCCCGCCAGCAGGGTAGCGCCGCGGGCCCCGTGCTTGACCACGACGGCGGCGGGGTCGGGCAGCAGCTCGCGGATCGCCGGGGGTTCGGCGACGCCCCACACCGCGGCCGACTCGTCGTCCCCGAGGAAGACCAGGTCCGCGGCGTTGGCGAGTTCGCGCAGCACCACGGGGTCCTGGCCCAGCGCGGGCCGCCAGTTCAGGTCGAAGGAGACCGGCACCGGCAGGGCGAGCACCGCGCGCAGCAGGTCGAGGCAGGAGGCGGACAGGGCGGCGGTGATGCCGCTGACGTGCACCAGGTCGACCCGGCTCAGGTCCAGCTCCTCGAGCAGGCCGGGGCCCAGCGCGGAGGCGGCCGATCCGGCGCGGTAGTACCGCACGGGGCTGCCCGAGGCGTCGGCCTCCTTGACGTACAGGCCGGTGGGCCGGGCCGGGTCGATCCGCACCTCGGACACGTCGACCCCGGACTCGGCCACGGCCGCGCGGACCCGCAGGCCGAGCGCGTCCTGGCCCAGCGCGCTGACCCAGCGGCTGCGCAGCCCGAGCCGGGCGAGATGGCAGGCCACGTTGGACTCGGCCCCGCCGACGCTGAGCGCCCATCTGCGCGCCTCGTGTACGGGACCCGTCTCCGCCGGCACGAACAGGGCCATGGACTCACCAAGGCACAGCACCTCGCGGTCCTGCATGCACTCCTCCTCCGGAGGTGGTTCGTTGACGGCGGGCCACCTGGATGCTACACACCTCTGAATCACATTGCGCAACCGTCGTTGCAAATCATGCAACAGAGGAGCTGGTGGTCGTGATCGACCGGGACGCCGTGGCCGCACTGCGGTCGGAGCGGATCGACTGGCGCTTCAAGGGCCTGCCCGCGCAGGCCTTCGGGTCCACGCTCGGCGAGGTCGCCGACGCGGGCCTGAACCTGTTCGAGGACGGCTTCGTGGCCCCGCTGGTGGTGCTGGACGCCGCCGCGCTGGAGCACAACATGCGGGTGATGGCCGACTGGTGCTCGGACAACGGCCTGGCACTGGCCCCGCACGGCAAGACCACGATGGCCCCGCAGCTGTTCGCCCGCCAACTGGACCACGGGGCCTGGGGCATCACCGCGGCCAACCTGAGCCAGCTGCGGGTCTACCGGGCGTTCGGGGTCAGCCGGGTGCTGTTCGCCAACCAACTCGTTGACCCGGCCGGGCTGCGCTGGCTGGCCGGTGAGCTGGACCGCGACCCCGGCTTCGAGTTCACCTGCTGGGTGGACTCGGTCGAGGGCGTCGCACGGATGACCGAGGTGCTGGACCGGCCGGTGGACGTGCTGGTGGAGCTGGGCGGCGCGGGCGGGCGCACCGGGGCGCGCAGCGTGCACGCGGCGATCGAGGTGGCCGAGGCCGTGCGCAGGAGCCCGGTGCTGCGCCTGGTCGGCGCGGGCGGCTACGAGGCGGCGATCACCAGCGGGATCGACCACAATGGACTGTCCAAGGTGGACTACTATCTGGCGGACCTGCGCGAGCTGGTCACCAGGCTGGCCGCGCAGGGGCAGTTCGACGAGGTGGAGCAGGTGATCGTCACCGGTGGCGGCAGCGCCTACTTCGACCAGGTGGCCGAGGCGTTCACCCAGGGCTGGCCGCAGGGCCTGAACGTGCTCGGCGTGCTGCGCAGCGGGGCCTACCTGACCCACGACGACGGCCTGTACCGGGAGACCTCGCCCTTCTGCCGGGAGCACCGGCTGCCCGGGGGCGAGCCGTTCCGCTCGGCCATGCACGCCTGGGCCCAGGTCAGCTCGCAGCCCGAACCGGGGCTGGCGCTGCTCACGATGGGCCGCCGGGACGTGTCCTTCGACCAGCACCTGCCCGAGGTCCAGCTGCGCCGCGACCCCGACGGCAGCACGACGGCGCTGACGGGTTCGGCCGTCACCAAGCTCAACGACCAGCACGCGTTCCTGGAGCTGGGCGGCGCGGACTCCGTGACGGTGGGCGACTGGGTCCGGTTCGGGCTCTCCCATCCCTGCACGGTGTTCGACAAGTGGCCGCTGCTGGCCGTTGTCGATGGTGAGCGGGTCGTCGACCTGGTCAGGACGTTCTTCTGATGGACCTGGTCTTCCGCGGCGCGCGGGTGGTGGACGGGACCGGGGCACCCGAGCGGATCGCCGACGTCGCGATCAACGAGGGGCGCATCGCCGGGATCGGTTCCGGGCTGACCGGCAACCGGGTGGTCGACGCCACGGGCCTGGTGCTGTGCCCGGGATTCATCGACATGCACTCGCACTCCGATCTCCAGGTACTGGCCGAGCCGGAGCACCTGGCCAAGGTCTCGCAGGGGGTGACCTGCGAGGTGCTGGGCCAGGACGGGCTGTCCTACGCCCCGGTGGACGAGCAGGTGCTGGCCACCCTGCGCGGGCAGCTCGCGGGCTGGAACGACGACCCGCCGGGCTTCGACTGGAACTGGCGCTCGGTTGGCGAGTACCTGGACCGGCTGGACCAGGGCATCGCGGTGAACGCGGCCTACCTGGTGCCGCAGGGCTCGGTGCGCATGCTGCACGTGGGCTGGTCCGACCGGGCGCCCACCGAGTCCGAGCTGGACGCCATGAAGTCCACTGTGGACGAAGCGATGGCCCAGGGCGCGTTCGGCATGTCCTCCGGGCTGACCTACACCCCCGGCATGTACGCCGACACCGGGGAACTGGTCGAGCTGTGCCGGGTGGTCGGCGCGCGCGGCGGCTACTACAGCCCGCACCACCGCAGCTACGGCGCGGGCGCGGTCGAGGCGTACGCGGAGATGGTCGAGGTGTCGCGGCGCGCGGACTGCCCGCTGCACCTGGCGCACGCCACGATGAACTTCCCCGTCAACGCGGGACGGGCCGGGGAACTGCTCTCCGTGCTGGACCAGGCGATCGCCGAGGGCGTGGACGTCACGCTGGACAGCTACCCGTACCTGGCCGGGGCGACCTACCTGTCGGCGCTGCTGCCGAGCTGGGTCAGCGCGGGCGGGCTGGACGCCGCGCTGGCCAGACTGTCCGATGTGGACACTCGGGAGCGGATCCGGGTCGAGATGGAGGAGACCGGCTCGGACGGGCACCACGGGGTGCCGATCGACTGGGCGGCGATCGAGGTCAACGGGGTGCGCGCGGAGCGCAACGCGCACCTGGTGGGCCGGTCGGTGGCCGACTCGGCCGCCGCGCTGGGCACGACCCCCTCGCGGCTGTACTTCGACCTGCTGGTGGACGAGCGACTGGGCACCTCCTGCCTGATGCACGTGGGGCACGAGGACAACGTGCGGGCGATCATGCGGCACCCGGCGCACACCGGGGGCAGCGACGGGCTGCTGGTCGGGGACCGGCCGCACCCGAGGGCCTGGGGCACCTTCCCGCGCTACCTGGGGCGCTACGTGCGGGAGCTGGGCGTGCTGGGGCTGGCGGAGTGCGTCGAGCACCTCACCGGCCGACCGGCGCGGCGACTGGGGCTGACCGACCGGGGACTGGTCCGCGAGGGCTTCGCGGCCGACCTGGTGCTGTTCGACCCGGACACGGTGGCCGACACGGCCACCTTCGAACAGCCGAGGCAGCGGGCCACCGGCATCGAGCACGTGCTCGTCAACGGTGTCCCGGTGATCGAGGAGAACCGCCCGACCGGCGCGCTGCCCGGTCACTCCCTGCGGAAAGGATCGCCGTGAACTGGCTGCAACACTCCACCGGCGGGCTGCTGACCCTGTCAGCGGTCGGCATCGCGGTACTGCTGCTGTTGATCATCAGATTCAAGGTGGAGCCGTTCATCGCCCTGCTGGTGGCCGGGCTGCTCGTCGCGCTGGGCGCCGGGCTGCCGGTGGAGGCCATCGTCGGCTCGGCACAGAAGAGCTCGGCCTCACTGCTGGAGACCGGCTTCGGCGGCATCCTCGGCCACGTGGCCGTGATCGTCGGGCTGGGCACCCTGCTCGGCTCGCTGCTGGAGGTCTCCGGCGGGGCCGAGGTGCTCACCGGCAGGCTGCTACAGGCGTTCGGGGACAAGCGGGCCCCGCTGGCGATGGGCCTGTCCGGGCTGATCTTCGGCATCCCGGTGTTCTTCGACATCGGCGTCTTCGTGCTGGCCCCGCTGGTGTACGTGGCCGCGCGGCGCGGCGGCCGGTCGATCCTGCTCTACGCCCTGCCGCTGCTGGCCGGTCTGTCCATCACGCACGCCTTCCTGCCCCCGCACCCCGGCCCGGTGGCCATCGCCGGTCTGCTGCACGTGGACCTGGGCTGGCTGATCATCATGGGCCTGGCCTGCGGCATCCCGGCCTGGTTCGTGGGCGGCATCCTGTTCTCCACCTGGATCGGCAGGCGCATCGACCTGCCGGTGCCCGAGGAGATGCTGGCCGCCGCGCAGAAGGTGGCCGAGGAGAGCGGCGCGAGGGACCGCAAGGCGCCCGGGCTGGGGCTGGTGGCCACGATCATCGGCATCCCGCTGGTGCTGATCCTGTGCGGCACCTTCGGCTCCATCGTCCTGCCCAAGGGCTCACTCGTCCAGGACGTGACCACCTTCCTCGGCACGCCCGCCATCGCGCTGACCATCGCGGTGCTGCTGGCGCTCTGGCTGCTGGGACGGCGGCGCGGCATGACCGGTGAGCAGCTGGCCCAGCTGTCCGCGGGCGCGCTGCGGCCGGTGGCGATGATCCTGCTCGTGGTCGGCGCGGGCGGCTTCTTCGGCGCGGTGCTCTCGGCGACCGGGGTGGGCAAGGCGCTCGCGAGCACCCTGTCCGCCGCCGGGCTGCCGGTGATCGTGCTGGTGTACGTGATCAGCAGCGGGCTGCGCCTGGCCCAGGGCTCGGCCACCGTGGCCATCGTGACCACCGGCGGCATCATCGCCCCGCTGCTGCCCGACCTGCACTACTCCCAGCCGCACCTGGCGCTGGTCGCCATGTCCATCGCCGCGGGCTCGATCATCGCCTCACACGTCAACGACGGCGGGTTCTGGATCGTCTCCCGCTACTTCGGCATCCCGGTGCGGGAGACCCTGGCCAGCTGGACCCTGCTGGAGACGGTGCTGTCCCTGGTCGGCTTCGGCATGGCGGCCCTGCTCAGCATCGTGGTCTGAACGGGACTCACCCACAGGCGGCACCTACCGCGCGTGTCGGCGCTTCACGCACCGCGTGTCGGCGCTTGGTGGACGGCGTGTTGTGGCTTGCCGTGCATTTTCCCAAATCCTGGGATTCTGCATCGCAAGCGCGAACACGCCGTACCGGAAGCGCCGACACGCGCCACCGCAAGCGCCGACACGCGCAGGTACAGCCTGGCCGCAGAGTCGTAACGTATTCCCAGAAAATACGTGTCATTTTGCTCAGTATATCACAAATACAAATATTTGGCCAGGTTGATTCGGTGAAGGTGCTATTACTTCCCGGTTTCTCTGGGCACCATGGAGGCGTTGTCCTCCCCGTGACAACCGACGAGTCGATCATCAGCGCGAGGTGACAGGTGGGTAGGGCCGGACGTCCCCCGATCGGGTGTGTCGAGGGCCTGCCAACGGAGGAATCTGGCCTTGGGCAGGGCGCGCGGGTCACGGTTGGGGGCCGGAGAAGGAGGCGCTCATGCGCAAGGCGACCGACACGCTGCACGACCTCGCGGTGCTGGCCAGGGCCGGCATGGTGGGCAGCCCAGCCAGCCTGGTGCGCGGCGTGCGCTCCCTGCTCGACACCCACTCCTGGGGACCGGTGGTGGGCGCCGCGCGCACCGCGGCCCGGCGGGCGCCCAACGCCACCGGCCTGATCGACGAGCGCGGCGGCCTGACCTTCCGCGAGATCGACGAGCGCTCCAGCGCACTGGCCAGGTCCCTGTGGGCCAAGGGCGTGTGCGCGGGCCAGGTGGTGGCCGTGCTCTGCCGCGACCACCGAGGCCCGATCGAGTCCCTGCTGGCCTGCGGCAAGCTCGGCGCGACCACGATCCTGCTCAACACCGGGTTCGCGGCCCCGCAACTGGCCGGGGTGCTGCGCCGCGAGCGGGTCAGCGTGCTGATCTACGACGAGGAGTTCACCGAGACGCTCAGCGAGGTGCCGCCCGCACTGCCCAGGATCCTGGCCTGGCACGACACCGCCCCCTGGGCGGGCACGCCCACCCTGGAGCAGATGATCGCCGACGCCCCGCACGTCAAACTGGGCAAGCCCACCAACCCGGCCAAGGTGGTGCTGCTGACCAGCGGCACGACGGGCACGCCCAAGGGCGCCGAGCGGCAGGTCCGCTCCGGACTGGCCGCCGCCGACTTCCTGGAGCGCATCCCGTTGCGTGCCAAGGAGTCCACCTACATCGCCTCGCCGCTGTTCCACGCCATTGGCTTCCTGCACATGATCCTGGCCATGGCGTTGAGCTCCACCATCGTGGTCAACCGGCGCTTCGACCCGCGCCAGGCCGTCGCCGCGGTGGACCGGCACTCCTGCACCGGGCTCGTGCTGGTGCCGACCATGCTGCAACGCGTGCTGGAACTGGGCGAGGCGGAGCTGGCCGCCTACGACCTGTCCAGCCTGCGCGTGCTGTTCTGCTCCGGCTCGGCCCTGCCGCCCGCCCTGTGCCTGCGCGCGCTCAACGCCTTCGGCGACGTGCTCTACAACTTCTACGGCTCCACCGAAGTGGCGGTGGCCACCGTGGCGACCCCGCAGGACCTGCGGGCGGCGCCGGGCACGGTGGGCCACAGTCCGCGTTGCAGCACGGTCCGGCTCTACGACGCGGAGGGTCGGCCCGTGCGGCGCGCGCACGCCGTCGGCAGGGTGCACGTGGGCAACGGCCTGGAGTTCTCCGGCTACACCAGCGGCGGCGGCCGACGTGTGATCAACGGGCTGGTGGACACCGGGGACCTGGGCCACTTCGACAGCCAGGGCAGGCTGTTCATCGACGGCAGGGCCGACGACATGATCGTCTCCGGTGGGGAGAACGTGTTCCCCGGCGAGGTGGAGAACCTGCTGCTGACCCACTACCAGGTGCGCGACGCCGCCGTGATCGGCGTGCCCGACCACGCCTTCGGGCAGCGCCTGCGCGCCTACATCGTGCCCACCCCCGGCGCGCTGGTGGACCCCGAGGAGATCAAGGAGTTCGTGCGGCTGAGCCTGGCCAGGCACAAGGTGCCGCGGGACGTGGTGCTCATCCCGCGGCTGCCCAGGACGCCCACCGGCAAGGTCATCCGCCGCCACCTCGTGCGCGCCGCGCTGCCGGGGTGAGGCTCACACCGGGATCGGCACCGACACCAGTGTCTGACCCGCCTCGGTCACGACCGACACCGCGGCCACGTCGTCCGGGGACATCAGCGCCGAGCCGTCCAGCGTCACGCCCTTGGCCCACGCCTGTTCGCCGACCAGCCAGCCGCCGAACTGCACCTGCTGGCCCGCGCGGGAGACCACCATCAGCTTGCAGCGCTGCCCCGCGGCGATCTTGGCGGCCTGCACCTGGATGCGGACCCAGCCCTTGGCCGGGACCACCGTGGCCGTCAGCTCCGCGCCGGTCCTGCTGTCCACCGCGGCGGCCGTCTTGGCTCCGGCCTGCGGAGCCTGCGTGGTGGGTGCCGTCGAAGAGGGCTCGGCGACCACTCCGCCCACGCCCTGACGACCGACCACGACCCCGGCGCCGACGCTGACCGCGACCAGCAGCACGAACACGGCTGCGGCGCCCAGCCCCCGCCGGGTCCGCTCGCGCGCGGACTGGGCGCGCACCTCGCGCAGCGTGCGCCGCAGCAGCAGGTCGCCGCCCTCGGGCGGGCCGTCCAGGAAGGCCTCCGGCGGCACCTCGCCCATCAACTCGTTGAGCTGCCGCAGCTCGGTCAGCTCGTGACGGCACTCCGGGCAGGTCTGCAGGTGCGCCTCCAGCGCACGGGCCTCCTCCGGGGCGAGCGCACCCAGCACGTAGGCGCCCACCAGGGCTCTGTCATGTCCTTGCACGTTCACCGCCGCACCTCGCTGGCGCTCGGCGCAGCGCTTCGCGCCGGCCCTGTGCCCGATGATCCGCTCGCGAGCTCGCTCATGGGGTCACCTCCGTCGGTCGCTCGGCCATCGCCGCACGCAGAGCCTTCAACGCGTAGTGCGAACGGGATTTCACCGTTCCCGGTGGCACGCCCAGCGCGCCCGCCACCTCGGCCACCGACCGACCCCGGTAGTAGATCTCCACCAGCACGTGCCGGTGCTCGGTGGTCAGGGTGTTCAGCGCGCCCAGCACCGCCATGGAGTCCACCACGGTCTGCGCGTGGTCGCGCTGCACGGGCGGGGTCGCCGGGGTCTCGGCCACCTCGGCCGGGCGCACCGCACGGGCCCGCGCCCGGTCGGTGATGATGTTGCGGGCCACGGTGAGCAGCCAGCCGCGCACCGAGCCCTTGTTGTCCACCATGTCCTCGGCGTGCTTCCACGCCCGCACCAGTGTCTCCTGCACGACGTCCTCGGCGGCGGCGCGGTCACCGGTCAGCCGGGTGGCGTAGGCGAGCAGGCTGCGGCCGTGTTCCTCGTACAGGGACCGCACCAGTGCCTCGTCGCTGGGGCGTCTGCCCCGCCGCGACCACCGATCTGCGAACCCCACGGGCGCCCTCCCACGGTTCTGCGCACGACTCGCGGTACTGGGTACCAGATCGCCCTGCTCCGCGACAGCCCGGGACCTGGCCCGGCCACCGGTAGTCAACCACCCGTCCGTGGCGGTCATCGCGGTCGTGTGCATCCTGGGGTCCTCCGTGCGGGGGAGCCCGCCGGAGGAGGTGTTCGGAGCCCCTCCGGCGGGCTGGTGTGCGGGGCGGGTCAGTAGCCGTAGCCGCCGGTGCCGCCCGAGGACTGGCTGCTGCTGGTCGGGGCCGAGCCCGCGCCGGGGGCCGCGCTGACCGGGGCGCCGCTGGCCTTCTTGCCCTGCGGGGTCACCGCGAACCAGGTACCGCCCACGCCCTGGCCCTTGGCGTCACCGGCCGCCGCGTCCTTGGCGAAGCGGTACACCGGCCAGCCGTTGATGGTGATCTGCTTGCTGCCGTCCTTGCGGGCCACCGTGCCCACCACCGACTGCTCCACCCCGTCCAGGGTCGCGGTGGGTGAGGTGGCGATCAGCGGCGGCCACTGGGTGGCGCAGGCCGCCTCGCAGTTGGAGACCGGCGGCTTGGCGGTGTCCTTGTCGAACCGGTACAGGGTCATGCCACCGGCGTCGGTGACGACCTGGCCCAGCGCGCCCACGGTGGTCGCGGTCAGCTTGAGGCCGCCGGCGGCCTGCTGGGTCGGCTGCTGCTGCGCGACGGGCTGGTTCGCGGCGGTCGAGGAGCCGCCACCGCAGGCGGCCACGGTAGCCAGACCGAAAGCCGCGGACACGGCGAACACGGCGGCACGGGTGCGGTTCATCGGATTCCTCCTGGGGTCGGTGTTTCGACAACCAGGGACACGAGCGCACCCGTGGGGCGGTTCAAGCCGGTTCGCAACTTTCTTCTACGGTCGTGGCCGTGACGGAACGGGCAAGTGGGAACCGGGTCGTGCTGGTCGCCGGGCTGCTGGCCGCCGCGGGCGTGGCAGCCAACGGCGGGCAGCAGAGCGAGCTGGTGGTCTACGCCAGCGGACGGCTCGGTTCGGGCAGCACCGTGCTGGACGCCGCGCTGACCCTGGCCGCGCTGGTCGCCGCGACGGCACTGGGCCTGCTGGGCAACAGGCGCTGGCCCGTGCTGCTGCTGGCCACCGCCCCGCTGCACGCCGTGCTGCTGGTCGCCGCACTGGACCCGCCCGCGGTGAACGGGTCGCTGCGCACCGCGCTGGTGGCCATCGCCACCTTCGCCCGCGTGCTGGGGCTGCTCGGGGTGCTGGGCGCCGCGCAGGACCTGGTGCGCCGCTCCGGTGCCGTACCGGGTGCGGTCCTCACCGGGGCGGTGATCGGCTGCTACTCGGTGGGCGGCTACCTACAGGCGTTCGGCGTGGGCCCGGTGCTGATCGGTGCCGGACTGGTCGGTGGCGTGCTCGCCGGGCTGATCCGGCGCCCCACGGGCGGGTTGGACGGCGCGGACCGCCGTGCCGCGCTGGTCGGCACCATCGGCGCGGCCCTGGCCCTGCTGCCGACCCTGCTGCCCGCGATCTCCCCGCAGGAACAGCTCGGGCTCACCGGCACCGCGTTCCTGCTCGGCACGCTGGTGCTCGGCGGGCTGCTCGGCCTGCCCACACTGGGCTGGCTGCTCGCACTCGGGCTGGTCACCGTCGGGGTGAGCTGGCCGCTGCTGGCACTGGTCAGCACCGCGGGCGGCACCGCGTGGTTGATCGTCGGCCTGGTGGTCGGCGCCGGTCTGGCGGTGCTCGGCGTGCGCACCTGGCTGGCCTGCGCCCTGTGCCTGCTCGCCGCGCTGATCGCCCACTACCTGGACCAGGCGCCCGCCGGACCAGCCCTCGCCGCAGTCCTCGCGACGCTGGTGCTCGCCGGGGCCTCGGCCGCCGCCCCGCTGACGAGCCGCTCCGCGCTGCCCGCCGTGGGCGGCCCGCTGCTGGCGGTGGCCGTCACCGCGGGCTCGGAGCTCGCGCTGTGGGCGCAGGTCGCCTGGGGTGGGCAGACCACCGGCACCGTGTTCGGCGGCAGTGGGAGCGTGCTCTACGCCGTGCCCGCACTCGTGGCCGCCGCCGTGTTGATCGCCGCGCTGGCCGTGGTGGAGCTGCGCCAATCCCGCACTGGCTGACCGCCCCCTCCCGCGAGTCCCGGGCGCCGGTCGGCGAGTCCCGCCCACGTGCACGCGAGTCCCGGGCACCGGTGCACGAGTCCCGCCCACCGGCACGCGAGTCTCGGTCACCTGCACGCGAGTCCCGGGCATAGGTCGACGAGTCCCGCCCACCGGTGCGCGAATCCCGGGCACAGGTCAACGAGTTCCGCTCTGCGGTCCGCGAATCCCGCCCACTGATCGGCGAGTCCCGGGCACAGGTGCGCGAGTCCTGCCCGCAGGTCGACGAGTTCCGCTCTGCGGTCGGCGAATCCCGCCCACCGGTGCGCGAGTCCCGCTCTGCGGTCCGGCCAGTCCCGTCCACAGGGCCGCGAGCCCCGGGCACCGGTGCACGAGTCCGGGCACTATCGACGAATCCCGCGCACTGGTCCGCCAGCCCCGCCCACCTGCACACGAGTCCCGTCCACCGGGCCGCGAATCCCGCGCGCGGTGCGCACGAGCCGCGCGCAGCCTAAGCCGCCTGACCGGGACTCGCGCGCCTCACGCCGGGACTCGCGCTCGCCTGAGCGGGACTCGCGCTGGTTGGCGTGAGTCCCGGTCTGCGGTCAGGCCTTGAGCACGTCCTTGAGGAACTTGCCGGTGTAGCTGCCCTTGACCTTGGCGATCTGCTCGGGCGTGCCCTCGGCGACCACGGTGCCGCCGCCGGAACCGCCCTCGGGCCCCATGTCCACGATCCAGTCCGAGGTCTTGATGACGTCGAAGTTGTGCTCGATGACGATCACCGAGTTGCCCTTGTCCACCAGGCCGGAGATCACGCCGAGCAGCTTGCGGATGTCCTCGAAGTGCAGACCGGTGGTCGGCTCGTCCAGGATGTACACCGTCTTGCCGGTGGACCGCTTCTGCAGCTCGCTGGCCAGCTTCACGCGCTGCGCCTCACCGCCGGACAGGGTGGGCGCGGGCTGCCCGAGCCGCACGTAGCCCAGGCCGACGTCGTTGAGCGTCTTGAGGTGCCGGTGGATCGCGTTGATCGGCTCGAAGAAGCTCGCCGCCTCCTCGATGGGCATGTCCAGCACCTCGGCGATGGTCTTGCCCTTGTAGTGCACCTCGAGGGTCTCCCGGTTGTACCGCGCGCCCTTGCAGACCTCGCAGGGCACGTAGACGTCCGGCAGGAAGTTCATCTCGATCTTGATCGTGCCGTCACCGGAGCAGGGTTCGCAGCGCCCGCCCTTGACGTTGAAGGAGAACCGGCCCGGCTGGTAGCCGCGCACCTTCGCCTCGGTGGTGGCCGCGAACAGCTTGCGGATGTGGTCGAACACCCCGGTGTAGGTGGCCGGGTTGGAGCGCGGGGTGCGCCCGATCGGCGACTGGTCCACCTGCACCAGCTTGTCCACCAGGTCCAGGCCCTTGATCCGGGTGTGCCGCCCGGGCACCTGCCGCGCCCCGTTGAGCTTGTTCGCCAGCACCGTGGCCAGGATGTCGTTGACCAGTGTGGACTTGCCCGAACCGGAGACGCCGGTGACCGAGACCAGGCAGCCCAGCGGGAAGGACACGTCGATGCCGCGCAGGTTGTGTTCCCGCGCGCCGACCACGGTCAGCTGCCGCTTGGCGTCCACCTCGCGGCGGGTCGTCGGGGTGGCGATCTCCTTGCGCCCGGCCAGGTACGCACCGGTCATCGACTGCTTGTTGGCCAGCAGCTGCTTGTACGTGCCGGAGTGCACGACCTTGCCGCCGTGCTCGCCCGCGCCGGGACCGATGTCCACCACCCAGTCCGCGGACCGGATGGTGTCCTCGTCGTGCTCCACCACGATCAGCGTGTTGCCCAGGTCGCGCAGCCGGGTCAGCGTCTCGATGAGCCGGTGGTTGTCCCGCTGGTGCAGGCCGATCGAGGGTTCGTCCAGCACGTAGAGCACGCCGACCAGGCCCGAGCCGATCTGCGTTGCCAGCCGGATGCGCTGCGCCTCGCCACCGGACAGGGTGCCCGCGGCGCGGTCCAGTGACAGGTAGTCCAGGCCCACGTCGAGCAGGAAGCGCAGGCGGGCCTGCACCTCCTTGAGCACGGCGCCCGCGATCATCTTCTCGCGGCGGCCCAGGGTCAGCCCGTTGAGGAAGTCCGCGCACTCGGCCACGCTGAGCGCGCAGACCTCCGCGATGGACCGCTCCCCCTTGCTGCGGTGCGCCAGGGTGACCGCGAGGATCTCCGGCTTGAGCCGGGTACCCTGGCAGGCGGGGCAGGGCACCTCCCGCATGTAGCCCTCGTACTTCTCCCGCATGAACTCCGACTCGGTCTGCTCCTGGCGGCGCTCCAGGAACGGGATGACACCCTCGAAGTTGGCGTAGTACGAGCGCTCGCGGCCGTAACGGTTCTTGTAGCGGACGTGCACCTGCTCGTCGATGCCGTGCAGCACCGCCTTCTGCACCTTGGCGGGCAGCTGGCGCCACGGGGTGTCCATGCGGAAGCCGATGGTGGTGGCCAGCGACTCCAGCAGGCGCAGGAAGTAGTCCGCGGACTGGCCGCCGTTCCACGGGGCGATGGCGCCCTCACCCAGCGACATCTCGTCGTCGGGCACGACCAGCTCGGGGTCGACCTCCTTGCGGGTGCCCAGGCCGGTGCACTCCGGGCAGGCGCCGTAGGGAGAGTTGAAGGAGAAGGAGCGCGGCTCCAGGTCCTCCAGGGCGAGCGGGTGCGCGTTGGGACAGGCCAACCGCTCGGAGAAGCGGCGCTCCCGCTGCGGGTCGTTGTCCGGCAGGTCCACGAAGTCCAGCACGACCAGGCCGTCGGCCAGGCGCAGCGCGGTCTCCACCGAGTCGGTGAGCCGCTGCTTGGAACTCGCCTTCACCGAAAGCCGGTCGATCACCACGGAGATGTGGTGCTTCTCCTGCTTCTTCAGCTTCGGCGGCTCGGTCAGCAGGTGCACGGTGCCGTCCACCACGGCGCGCGCGTAGCCCTGCGACTGGAGCTGGCCGAACAGATCCACGAACTCGCCCTTGCGCCCGCGCACCACCGGGGCCAGCACCTGGAACTTGGTGCCCTCGGTCATCGCCAGCACCTGGTCGACGATCTGCTGCGGGGTCTGCCGGGTGATCGGCTCACCGCAGACCGGGCAGTGCGGCTTGCCCGCGCGGGCGTAGAGCAGGCGCAGGTAGTCGTAGACCTCGGTGATGGTGCCGACGGTGGAGCGGGGATTGCGGTTGGTGGACTTCTGGTCGATGGACACGGCGGGCGAGAGACCCTCGATGAAGTCCACGTCGGGCTTGTCCATCTGCCCGAGGAACTGGCGCGCGTAGGCCGACAACGACTCGACGTAGCGCCGCTGGCCCTCGGCGAAGATCGTGTCGAAGGCCAGGCTGGACTTGCCCGAACCGGACAGCCCGGTGAACACGATCAGGCTGTCACGGGGCAGGTCCAGGTCGACGCTGCGGAGGTTGTGCTCGCGGGCGCCGCGAACGACGAGGCGGTCAGCCACTGGTTTCCCCTCGGTGAGGCGTACAGGAGAGAGTCGTGCAAAAGATCGAAAGTGTGGTCGAGCCCCCATCGTATGCCGGGGGTCTGACAATTCACTTTCAGGTGGTCGGCCAGGCCACTACCGGTTGACAGTTCGTGCCCCTACGCTGGGCAGATCACCTGCTCACGCCGCGATCACCTGGATGGGCGATATGGTCGGAAACTCCGGTGCACAGACGCACACCACCAAGGTCACCGTTCCGCAACAGCGCGCGGAGCTGTCCGATGCGGTGCGGGACGCCGCCGCGGGGCTGGGCGCCGCCGAACGGGCGACCGCGAGCCTGCTGGAGCTGGTGGAGTCCATGGACGACGCCTCGGCCAGGGCCGCCAGCGCGCTGCCCGGCTGGACCAGGGGGCACGTGCTCAGCCACCTCGCCCGCAACGCCGACGGCCTGGTGAACCTGCTGACCTGGGCGCGCACCGGGGTGGAGCACCCCATGTACACCAGCAGGGCCGACCGGGACACCGCGATCGAGGAGGGCGCCCCGCGCTCGCTGTGGCTGCTGCGCGAGGACCTGCTCGCCGCCTGCGGCCGGTTCGGGGCCGCGGCCACCGGGCTGGGCGAGGCGGCCTGGCAGGCCGAGGTGCTGCACGGTTCGGGCCGCGCGATCCCCGCGCACCACGTGCCCTGGCTGCGCGTGCAGGAGCTGTGGGTGCACATGGTGGACCTGGACCTGGGGATCGACTTCGCGCAGTTCCCCGCCGACGTGGTGGAGCGCCTGATCCACCTGGTGCTGCCGCACTACGCGGGCCGCACGGACATGCCCGCGCTGCGGCTGGAGGTGCAGATCGCTACCGGGCGTCAGGTCGTGTGGGAGGTGGCGGGCAGCGGCGAGTCGCACGTGGTACGCGGTTCGGGCACCACGATGCTGGCCTGGTTGACCGGTCGGGGCGGCGCCGGGGAGCTGGCCGGGGACGTGCCCGAACTGCCCGCCTGGCTGTGACCGGCCAGCAACCGCTGCGCGGGCCGTTCCACCAGGACGGTCAGCCCCCAGCCCAGCGCCAGCGCCGACCCGAGGAACGCCGCCAGCTCCAGTGACGGCCCGCCGCCCCAGCGCGCGACCCGGTCCATCACCACGTAGCCGACCTCCTGGTTGACCAGGTACACGCCGTAGGAGATGCCGCCCAGCCACGCGATCGGCCTGGCCAGCACGCCCAGCCGCCAGTCCGGTCCCGCGGCGGCCAGGCAGATCGCCGCGAGCAGCGCCGCGAGCACCAGCGTGGACGGCAGGTCCTCGGTGTGCAGCCACTGCGCCACCAGTGCCGCCGCCAGCAGCGCGCACAGGTGAGCCAGGCTCATTCGGTTGCGCGACCACAGGAAGATCCCGATGCCCGCCGCGAACAACTGGGCCCTGTGCAGGGCGAGTCCGCTGTAGACGACCTGCACCGGCCCCTGGTCCTGCGCCGCGCAGCGGATCAGCAGCGGTGCGCCGACCAGCCCCCACAGCAGCACCTGGAGCGGTCGGCCCCGGCCCAGCGCCGTGCTGAACAGCACCGCCGCCGCGAGGAAGCCGGTCAGCTGCATCGGCAGGGTCCAGTACGAGAAGTCGACCATGTTGCTGCCCGGGATCCACAGTTGCAGCATCGACAGGTTCACCAGCAGATCCGGCAGCCGCAACAGGGTCCAGCCCGGCGGGGCGAGCAGCCGCAGCACGCAGAACGTGCCGGTGGCCGCGACCAGGTAGGCGGGCAGCAGGCGCGCCGCCCGGTTGCGCAGGACCCGCACCGGCCGCGCCCGCAGCATCGACACGCACACGAAGTAGGCCGACACCACCACCAGCGTGCTCGCGCCCACCTCGATCGGCACCACCACGGGCATCGGCCCCAGCGAGCTGTGCGCCCCCGGCCCGGCGTGCGTGGCGTGCTGCACCAGCACGCAGGAGATCGCGAGCACTCGGACTACGTCCCAGCTCTGTCGGCGCGCGGTGGTGGTCATGGGATCCCGGATCGGCTCGAAATGATCTTCGTTGCTCCGAACAGAGTAGAGCCGGGTGTGGCGGATGGATCACCGGGTGGGTCCCCGCGACGGTGATAGCGTCGGCGGACGTGGACGTTGTCGAGGAGTACACGGGGCATGTCGAGCCCAACGGCCCCGCCGCGCGGCGCGGGCTTGCCGAGCTGACCATCACCAAGGTGTCCGTCGGGCCGATGGACAACAACGCCTACCTGCTGGTGTGCCGGCGCAGCGGGGACGCGCTGCTGATCGACGCCGCCAACGAGCCTGACCGGCTGTCCGACCTGCTCGGCCACAGCCCCGACCGGCCACGGCTGCGCACGATCGTCACCACCCACCAGCACGCCGACCACTGGCAGGCCCTCGGTGCCGTCGCCGGCGCCAACGGCTCCAACACCGCGGCGCACCCCCTGGACGCCGAGCCGCTGCCCGTGCCGCCCGACTTCCTCGTGGAGCACGGCGCCACGCTGACCGTGGGCGAGTCCACGCTGGAGATCATCCACCTGCGCGGCCACACCCCCGGCTCCATCGCCGTGCTGTACCGCGACCCCGCGGGCCACCCCCACCTGTTCACCGGCGACTCGCTGTTCCCGGGCGGGGTCGGCAAGACCTCCTCGCCGGAGAACTTCACGTCACTGCTGGACGACGTGCAGGCGCGACTGTTCGACGTGCTGCCGGACGACACGTGGGTGTACCCGGGGCACGGGGACGACACGACACTCGGCGAGCAGAAGCCGCACCTCGACGAATGGCGTGCCCGCGGCTGGTGAGCCGCTTCTGCAATGGGGCCGCCTGAAGCATCGGGCGGCCCCATTCGCTTTGCCGTGGGTGACGATTCACGCCGATAAAGGCTGGGGAGGCACTGACACATGACCCCCATGTGGGTCTATGGTGTCGTGTCAGCCGCGCCGCGTAGCTTCAACTGGGGGAGTCGCAGTGGTTCTTGCTTCCGCCGTGCTCATGCTCATCCTGCTGGGGATTGTCGTGCTGGCGGCGCGGAGTGGAGTCCGGCGACAACGCCAACGCGACCTCGTGCTGTCCCAACGTTGGGCCCAGATCCAGTCCCAGGCGCACACCATGCCGGATGCCGGACTTGCCCAGGTCGCCAACGTGTACCAGCCGGCGCGGCGAGGCTCGAAAGCCGAAATCGTGTGGCTTGCCACCGGGTACCGCCAGGACACCTGGTTTGCGTACAACTGGCCGCGCGCAGGCAGCATTGTCCTGTTACGCGGCAGCACCGGCTGGGGACCGCACAACCAGAACCCGAACGTCTTCTACGTCGCACCCAACCAGATTCTTTCCCTGTTGCCACCGGACACCATGGCGGCCGTCCGGCGTCAGCAGCAGCGTGATGCCCAAGGCGTCGGCCGCTGACTCACACCGCCACGACCTCGACCATGTCTTCCAAGCCCCTGAAGTCGGCGTCATTGCGCGTGTAGAGCGGCGGACCTCGGGCGGACGCGATGGCGGCGATCATCAGGTCGAGCCGACGCGGCTTGGGATCACGCTTCGCTTCCAGGGTCAGCGCGACCAAGATGCCGTATCGCGTCGCGGCCTCAGCGTCGAAAGGCAGCGGATCGAACTCGACGACGGCCGCACCCAGGATCTCGGTTCGCACCGCCCGCGCCGCGGCGTCCTTGGCCATCGCGACGCCCTGGTGCAACTCTGCCATCGTGATCGCGGTGATCTCCGGAACCGTCGGCAGCGCCCCTGGATCGAGCGCGGCGAGGTCGATGTATGTGCAGGTGTCCAGCACACCGGATTCATGACGGTCAGGCACGGCCGCGCTCCCAGACGTCGTCATCGCCGATGCGGTCCTCGGTGCCGAAGAACTCGTCGGCCTCCTGCCGCATGCGCACGTAGTCGGCCCTCGGCAGCTTCCGGTGTCGGTCGACCAACTCCTCGGCAGTCAGCCGCCGCCTGTGCGCGATGGGACGCAACTCCGCGACTTCAACGCCGTTGCGGGTGACGTGATACGTCTCGCCCGCCTCCACCGCATCCATGACAGCCGCGGAGTTGTTGCGAAACTCCCACTGAGTGATCACCTTCACGAATGCCGGTGTAGCCCCATGTAGCACGAAGAGCTACGAAGTTCACCGCTGTGGTGACACGCTGTTCCCGGGCGGCGTGGGGAAAACGTCGTCCCCGGAGAACTTCACGTCGTTGCTCAACGACGTGCAGGCACGACTGTTCGACGTGCTGCCGGACGATACGTGGGTGTACCCGGGACATGGGGACGACACGACACTCGGAGCGGAGCGGCCGAAGCTGGCGGAGTGGCGCGAGCGCGGCTGGTGAACTGGTTCGCGGATGGGCTGCCTGAGCCATCAGACAGCCCATCCGCCGCACTGGCGAACACAGGTACGGCCTGACACGCAGGTCAGGCGCTCCAACCGGCAGAACGCGGTGCTTCCAGCCAGCACAACGCGCCGTTCGTGACCGGTGCTCCGCACCCGGGCCGTCGACGGCAAGCGGTGGTGACGCTCAAGGCAAGGTCATGGATGGGAATGCTGGAAGGCGTCGGAGAGGGTCTTGGAGAGCGGGACGGTTCGGGGCAGCTGTGATCCGTCGAAATAGCCGGGCTTGTGCTGGCGCAGGAGTGCCTCGCCCTCGGTGTCCCAGCGGAAGCCACGCTTGCGCTTGAGGAGTTTTTCGAACACCGCGTTCGCCTTGCTCACATCGCGGGCCGCGAGCTGCCGGAGTGGTTCCGGGGAGGTGTCGGGGTCACGCAGCAAGTCGGTGAGGGCCTCTCGGTAGCGCCGGCGTGAGAGCAACGCGGGATTGGCGAACACTTCCTCGATCAGGTGAAAATCGGGGTAGAAACTGAGCCCTTCGCCGGGCACGAAGTGGATCGCGACGCGATCGGCGGTGAGCCAGTCCGCATCGTCCAGGCTGAGCGAGGCGGGATCGGGCGACTCGGCGTCGGGGCGGACCTGCCGGGCGACGTGGTGGTAGAACTCGCGAACCTTGCCGGACACCTCGGAGCCGGCCACGACGATGAGATCGGCGCCGAACAGCTCGACGAACAGGTCATGCTGCTCGGCCAACATGCGGCGGGCCTCGGCCAGCTTCTCCGGATTGCGGAAGACGGCCGCCGGATTGCGCATCGCCTCCTGGGCCGCAGCCGCCAGCATCTGATCGCGGGCCGAAGCCGGAAAGGCGGCGGGGTTGCCACTGACCACCCAGTCGTCGCCAACCCGAACCAACCGCCCCACGACGATCATGCGTTTCCTCAGCGTCGTGAACGCCGTGCGGCCGAGGTTGGACCGGGCCCGGTAGGTCAACTCGTCCACGAAGTTGGACAACAGCACCGCGTCCCGGTCCTTGCCCCGGACCTCGAAGATGCCCTCGACCACATCCCGCCAGCCCAGCAGCATTTCGCGTTCGGCGTCGGCCAGCTGGGGATGGGACGCCACGAACGCCTCGATCACCGTGCCCCCGGACCGGAGACGATGCTGCAACGCGAAGTGGTCGAGGACCATCGTGAACTGGGCCTCGTCGTCGACCACCCCGTCTGGAAAGCTCTGCCAGATCACTGCGGTCAACTCGTTGTCGAACCGGGGTGACAGGGCGAAATCGACCAGCATACCCTTGAGCTCGCCGGCCCGTTCCAGCAGATCCACGCGATATCTCCTAGCGTGTAGTCGATCACGGTGCCTCGGACGGAACGGGAGCAGCATCGGGCCCAGCGGCCGACAGGTCGGCGATGAGATCGGGCAGCACCAGCTCCTCCTGGACATGGATGCCGTGATGTTCGAGCGCGGGGCGGAGATCCGGGTCCCAGACGGCGTCGACGGGCCGGCCGGCCAGCGTGCCGCCAGGGGCCGACGCGAGTGCGGCTCGGTAGGACGGCGCATCGAAACGCCATGGCCGCCAACCGAAACGGTCGCGCAGCGTATTGCCGATGCGGACACCGCCCCAGTCGAAATCACCGTGGTAGGAGAGCTGAGCGCCGGTCTCGGCGAGCAAGTCCAGCAGGCGAAGCACCGCCGCGGACGGCTGCCCGCTCAGACAGACCAGCGGCGGGCAGCGTGTCCCCAACTCGTCAGCGGCGGAGGCGAGCACGATCGGGTTCTCGCAGACCCACACGTGGCCGTCACGGACGCCGAGGTCGGACCGTTCGCGGTTGAGCTGGCGCAAGGTCAACGCACACGGCTCGCCGGCTTCCCTCGCCAGAGCGACCATCCGGCCCACCAGCGTCGTGACGCCTCCGGGTAGCCCGACGCACAGCACGGACGACGACAACTCGTCCCGGTGCACTCCCACGGCGGCCCAGGCGGACCGGCGTTCGAAGGTGGATCCGTCACCGGTCGGGGCGGCGCCGGCCAGCACGCGGACCGCCGCAAGCGTCAGGGTGGCCAACGCTTTGCCGTCGTCGAGCCCGTGTGCGTCGCCGGTGGTCTCGGCGGCCAGACGCCCCAGCGCGACGCCCGCGGCGGGCAGCCGATCGAGCACCCGCACAAGTTCGGTCACGAGCCTCGCCGCATCGGCGGGACCGGCCGTCAGTCGGCGAATCATGCCCGTGGCATCCAGCCACGCACGCCATGCGGCCAGTTCCGGCCGTCGCTCGGCCAACTCCGCGAGCGGCTCGTAGACCGCCATCCACGCCGTCGCCTCGGCGGCCCGATCCGGCACTGTGCCGAGGAGGGCCCGGGTTGCCGCCGCGAGCCCCTCCGGGGCGGCGCCGCTGACGCGAAGCACCGCGTCGATCTCCTCCAACGAGACAGTCAGCGACCTGCCACTCCCGGCACGGCGACCGAGCAGCCGTTCGACCGCGCGACGCTGTTCAACGCCGGCCGAGGCCAGGGTGACCGTGCCGGCGACCGGCTTGCCGAGTTCGAGCCGACGGCGAACCCGGTCCAGCAGCCAGGCAGTGTCCTCGCCGCCGAGCAGCCTGCGCAGCCGTGGCTCGTCCATCGCGCCTCTCATTCGAACAGCGTGCCGGCCGAATCGCCGGTCAGGGCGGGCGCCGGCCGTTCCGGCACATACGGCGTCGGTCGCTCCACCTCGACCCGTTCGCGACCGTCCCACCGCCATGGCGTGACCAGCACCGCGTCGATCCCGTCCCGACGGGCGAGCTGGGCGATGGCGAGGCCCGGCACCTGCGGATAACACCCCCACTCACGCTCACTGGTCATCACCACGTCCAGGTCGAACGCGGCCAGCAGGCCGAGGCACTTGGCCCGCGAGTCGTCGTCCACGCCGGCGAACGCCTCGTCCAGTGCGACCAACCTGGGCGCGTGCGGGTTTCCGGACGAGGTGTAGAAGGACGACGCGGCGGCGAACAGCGGCACCGACGCGGCCAGCACCCGCTCCCCTCCGGACGCCGGGCCGGACGCCGGACGCCAATGGCCGTCCTGGTGGCGCTGGATGGCGAACTCGTGCCACCCCCGATAATCCAACGCGCGGGTGAGCTGCTCCGCCCAGCCGCCAGCGGCATCCTCGGCGTGCTCTCGGTTGATCTGCTCCTGGAGGAAGGCACCGACCGCCGCCCGGTCCTCGACGGTCCACGCGTCCGCCGTCTGGCGGAGCAACCGGTCGCGCACCCGGGACAGCCCCGCCGGCGCGGTCCGCGCCACCCGCCACAGCAGGCGCAGCCGCATCCCGGTGGAGGTCGGCCGGTCGGCCAGGTCGGTATTGATCGCCGCAACCTGCTCCTCGGCGCCGGTGATCAATTCCTGCAACGTGCCGGCCACCTCGTTGACCAGGTGGTTCTCCAGTATCTCCCGCTCCTTCGCGGACAGGAGGGCACCGCGCTGGTCGGTCTCGGCCGTCAGGCCGTCCACCAGGTCGGGGACGTCCTGCTTGCGCCCTTGAAACAGCACGTCCACCACGATGACGCCGTCGCGCACCGTCATGCCGACCGAATGACCGTGGCGCGACAGCGTGTCAGTAAGCACCTTGTGTTCGGCCGACAGCCGTTGCTGCACCAGTTCCCACGGCCGGTCGCCGTCGTCGACCGCGTCCAGCGCCGCATTGACGGCACGGGCCACCCCGATCGCCGACCTCGGTGTCCAGTCCTCGGCCGGATCGGGCACGTCGAGATCGGGCAGCACGGTGTGCAGCAGCCCGGTGCCGACGAACGCACGCAACGCGACAATCGCCTGGTCCCGCTCGGCGGCAGCGACGGCGATCGACTCCCGCAGCGTTTCCCTGCGGCCGTTGGCCGTGCCCCGCTCGTCGCGGGTTCGCCGCTCGTCCTCCCGCGCCTGGCGCTCGCGCTTGTCGCGCTCAGCCAGTTCTGTCGCCACGGCGTCCAACTTGCGGTACAGCTCGTCGACGCCGGCACCGGCGGTCTCGATGAGCACTCGGTGCCGCTCGGCCGCGACGTCCGCGTCACTGCGGGACCGCTCCGCCGCGGCGATGGCTTGTTCCCGTTGTTCCACGGCCGCGTCGAGTTCCAACTCGGCGTTGCCGACGTCCTCGCGCGCCCGGTCGGCGGCTCGCGCCGCCGGCCACAGACCGGCCAGGGCGACCCGGTAGTCACCGACCGCGGCCCGAACGGCCGCCAGCTCGTCCGAATCCGTCGGCAGGCCGACGTCGCCGGCGAACTCGGTGGCCTCCGCCCACGCGGTCCGAGCCAGCTGCGCTCGCTCGGCAACCGTCGCCTCTGCCTCGGTCAGCTGGGCGTCCACGCGGCGTTTGGTCTCGTGCTCGGCCGCAAGCTTGACGTGCGCCTCCCGCAGCTCCGTGTCCGATGGCTGCGCCAGATGCTCGGCGGCCAGTGCCGTGGCCCGGTCGGCCAGGTCGGTCTCGATCGCCGTCAACTGGTCGAGCTGAGCCAGGATCACGGCCAACTGCTCGCGCAGCCGGTCCAGCCGGGCCCGGCGGGCTGTCTCCCGCGCGCCCTCGCCGATGTAACCCGCCGCCTGTTTGTGCCACGAGCCGCTCAGCGGCCCGTTGGCGAACCGGCCGTCAACGCCGACCCAGGTGGTCGCGCCGGGACCGAGCCCGATCCCGGCCAACACTGCGGTCACCGCGGCGTCGGTGAGTGTGGCCGCCGTCGCGTCGGCCCGGTCGATGGCCGGCGTCAGCACCGCCGTCAGACCACCGCCGGGCACGACCGCACCGGCGCGCACCACGACGTCGTCAACGGCATCGCGCAGCTCACCTTCCGGCGTCACCCAGGCATCCAGGACGCCAGCCGCCTCCAACGCCGCCTCGATACCGGCCCGATGCTCATCGGGCAGGCCCTCCGCAAAGTCCACCACCCGCCATAGCGGTGCGCCGGGTCGGCCCTCCCGGCCCTGCTGGTCACGCGTGTACAGGACGGGCGGTGCGTCGTGGCCGCCCTCCTCCAGCCGAGCGATCTCCTCGGCGACCTCGTCGCGCGCTCGTTCGGCGTCGGCACGGCGGCGGTCCGCATCGGCTTGCGCCCGGCCGAGTTCGGCGGTGGCCGCGCGGACTGCCTCATCGACGACCGCGGCGGCGGGGTTCGGGCCGGCCGGGGCGTCCGTCCACGCGTCCAACGCGGCGAGCACGTCGTCCTGGTCGGTGATCAGCACGTGGCTGGCCCCGGCCAGATAGTGGGCGTACGCCGTCAGGAGCGCACCGGCACATTCGGACGTGACACCTTCGGCGACAGTGATCCGGTCGAGGGCGGCCTGCCGCTCACCGGTGACCCGGTCCAGCTCGACGCGTGCGCCCCGCAGCGCGGCCTCCGCCCCGCCCGCCCGCTCCAGCAACTGCTCCACCCGCGCGATCGCCGTCGTCCGCGACTCGATCAGCGCAGTACCGGCTCGGTCGGCATTCGGGTACGGCGGCTCGTCCGCCGCCAGTGCGGCCAGCACCGAGGCGTGCCCGCTGGTGATCAACGCCGCGTCGGCCGCGTCGGCCGCGATGTCCCGCGCGGACCGCAAGGCCGTGTCGTCCGTCTCGGCCGTCTGCCGTGCCCGTTCCAACTGACGTTCCCGGCGCCGAGCCACGTCGACGGCGGACACCCGATCGGCCTCCCGCGCCGACGCGAACCGGCCCAGCTTCTGGGATTCCTGGCCCGCCGCCGTCAAGGCTTCGGCGTCGCGCATCTCCGGACTCTGTTGCAGGGCGACACGCCGCGCCTCGAGCGTGTCCCGGGCGCCGGCCAACTCGTCGAGCCGCCGCTGCACGGACTCCAGCGCCTGGGTCGCGTGCTCGTAGGCCGCGTCGGCCTCGCCGAGTTCCCGGCCGAGCTGTTCGTAACGGCTGTGCGTCTGGCGCAGTGGCGTCGCGCCGCGCTTGGCCGCCACGCCGGCGTACTTGCGATAGTGGCCAAGGAACTTCTCCGCGGCGGCCTTGGCCTCGTTCAGTCCGCGCAGGGCCTCCCGTTCCTCGTCCAGGCCGCGAAACGCCTCGGCTACAGTGGTCACCAGTGCCGGGTCCAGTGGCGGCAACGCCTCGGTCAGCGCACGGGAAAGGAGCTTCTCGTCCGGCTTCTTGGACAACTGCGGTTGGCGTAGCTGAATCAGCAGGTTGACCAGTGCCTCGTAGCGGTGCGCGCCCAGTCCGAACAGCGCCTCGTCCACGGCTCGACGGTAGTCCGACGCGGTGTCGTAGACGGCTCCGTGCCCGTCCACGGCATCCCGCAGCTTCTCCCTGGTCAGCGCCACCCGAGTCGGGCTGAGCAGCGACAGGGCCGGTCCGATGCGCTGGCTGGTGACGAAGAACCAGTGCCGGGCGATGCCGCGCCCGGCGACCGCCTTGAGTCCCGCGCCGATCGTGCGGTATTCGGCCGTGCCGTCGCCACGGTGCCGACCGAATTCCAGCCAGGTGTAGCCGAGTCGTTCCGAGTGCGGATGTCGGCCGCCCAGCAGCAGGTTCCACTCCATCCGCTTGTTCCGGTCCCCGTCGGGCTCGACCCGGTGCGGGGACAGTTCCCCGTCCAGCAGGAACGGCAGCGTCAGCGCGAGCACCTTGGACTTGCCGGTGCCGTTGTTGCCCCGCAGCAGCAGCCTGCCGTCGTGGAAGTGGAACTCCTCGACGTCGTAGTAGAAGAGGTCGACCAGGCCAGCGCGGAGCGGCTGCCAGCGCTCGCGATGCGGGGTCGGCATGCTGGTGGTCACGTGCGATCGGCCTTCCTCGTCGATCGTCGTTGTGCCGGTCCGGTGCGGACGGTCGGCGCCTGCACCGCGTAGCGGGCGATCGCAGGCCGGGCGAGCACCGACGGCCGCTCGCCCGGGATGTCGGTGACCAACCGGAGCGCACGCAGCCTGTCCAGCGCGATCGCGAGCAGTTCGGCGTCGGCTCCGGGCTCGGTGACCCCACGCCGCCAGTAGTTCTGGTGCTCCGTGGCCATCGCCCGGACGTGCGCGCGCAGTCGGTCCACCGGCACCGGAGTGTCCACTTGGGCTGCCAGGTACTCGGCGACCAGCAGCGTCAGGTGGCCGTCGGTGCGCTGCTCGGGCATCCGCACATCGGTCAGTTCGTCGTTGGGGTCGACCATCGCGATCCCTTCCGCCCGCATCTCCGCGACCAGGCCGGTGGCCTCCTCGATCCGCCGGGTGATCGCGTGCCGCTGGCCGACCAGGTATCCACGCTCGTCCTCGGACAGCTCGTCGTAGTAGACCACCGGATCGTCGAGCAGCCGGCGGGTCAACCGGTGCCGCAGCGCCCGGTTACGCAAGTCGTCGGTGTCGGGCACCGGCTCGTCGGTCAACTCGCGCAACCGCTGGTCGTGGTCGGGCGCGTCGATGGTGGACGGGCCGCGCACGCCGGTCAGCAGCGCGGCGAGCACCCTGCGGCGCACGTCGTAGAGCACGTCCCCGGTGTCCGACAGGTACGCGTCCTCGTCGCCCGCGACGCGTTCCAGCACACCGAGCCCGAGCAGCAGCCGCACGACCGCCACCAGATCGGACCGCTCGTCCCGGCGGCTCAGCGTGAACACGACGCCGGCGTCGGCCAGTTCCGGTTCGCCGGCCGCGACCAGCACGCCCTCGGCAAGTCGACCGAGGGTGATCTGCGCGTCGGCCCGTTCCAGCACCGACAACGCCAAGCAGAGCAGCACATAGCGGCGACGGCCGAACGCCGGCCGGCCCCTGCCGTCGCGCGCCGGACGAGTGCCGTCGCCACCGCCGCCGTCGGGCACAGCCTTGAACAGGCGCGCCGATTCGGCGTCCACCGCCAGTCGCCAACCGGTCTCCGCGGCCAGCCACTCGCGCAGTTCGGCGACATGCCGACGGACCAGCCGCAGCGTCTCGTCGTCGACGCCCGCAACCAACAGCGGCTTGACCAACAGCCCGCGCAACGCGGCACGGCGCTGCGCCCTGGCCTCGTCATCGATCACGCCATCGCTCCCACCGCGCGGCGGGCACCCGCCAGTTCGATGATCTCGACAAGGTGTTCGGGGCCGGACAACACCCCGTCCTCGGTGGCGATCCGCACCGTGCCGCCACCCTCCACAAGGGACAGTCGGATTTCCATCGTGCCGTCGCTTGTCGTGGTCCGGACCTCGGTGTCGCCGGGCAGGCGGGCCGACATCGCGTCCCCCAGCAGACCGAGGAACAGCCGGAACGCGCGGGTGTCGAGTTCCCCCAGCCCGGACAGCGGCACCGGCCCGTGGGTGCACAGTCGCCGCCGTGCCGCGCTGGTCTCGGTGGCTTCGCGGTCGGCCTGCTCAGCCAGCAGCCGGCGCTGCTCCGCACGGTCCGCGACCCGATTGGGCTGGCCACGTCGCTCGTATGAACCGGTCTTGCGCAACTGCGGGCTGATCCGCACCGGCGGGGCGTCCCGCCACGGCGTGGCGGCGGCTGGCTGTTCCTCCTCCCAGGCGGCCAAGGTTTCCCGAGTGACCGTCAGATGGCGGGCCGAGGCGAGACCGAACGCCGTTCGCCACAGCACGTGCGCGGCCGCGTCGTCCGGCGCCTCGGCGAACCAGCGGGCCAGCGTGCGGAAATCGGCCGACCGGTCCGAGCGGCCGGATCGACGTTCGTTGAACGCGGCCACGGTGTCGATCAACTGGGTGATCGCGGTGACCGCGGCGCCGCGCAGCAACCGCGCTTGCGACGGGTGGCGTGAGTCAGCCGAGACGAACCAGTCCCGCAGTCCACGCCAACGGTTGCGCCACGCGGCCAGGGATTCGCCGATGGCCGCCTCATAGGCGGCGGCAGGGTCGTCATTCTCCGTGCCGTCGTTGGGCAGGTCGGGCACGGAGTCAGCGGCCTCACGGCGCGCCGCGACCAGCAGCAGCCGTTCGACACCGGCTGACTCGACACCGCTGAGCAGAGTGGCGATCTCGGCCCCGCGATTGGCCAGGTCGGCGATGAACCGGTTGATGTAGTCGATGAGCCGATGCTTGTAGGCGACAAAGGCGTCGATGTCGCCGTCGGCGAAGTCGATCACGCGGCGCAGCGAGGCCATGAACGCCTGCGCGTTGTCGGCCAGCCCGGCGAACCGTTCCGCGAGCGCGAGCAACAGCAGGTGCACCTTGGCGGGGTCGAGGTCGGCCGACCGATCGGCGAGTTCGGCCAGCGACCGCAATTGGTCGGCGATGTCGGACAGCGCCACCGACTGCAACGACCCGCGCCGGCCGACGGCCTCTTCGTAGACCGCGATCGCCTGCTCAGCCGCCTGGCCCGCGGCGGTCAACTGGTACAGGTAACGGGCGCGATGGAAATCCTCGACGCTGGTCACCCGGCTGGTGTCGGGGTCGGCTCGGAGGTTGCCCCACTCCGTGAGCTTGCCCAGCGCCGCGACAACCTGCTCGGTCTCACCGGGCCGACCAAGGTCCGCGATGACGTCCTCGGGCCGCATATGCACGATGAACCGGTCCCTGGCCCGGGCGAAGGCCATCAGCACCTCCCGGTAGAACGCCGCGTTGGGCGCGCTCAGGTGCGCGAACGGCTGCCGGGGCACGTCGGCGACAGTGCTCTCCTCGTCGCGCTGGTCGCTGGTCACGCCCCCCATTGTGACCGTTCGCCCTGACAGTTTCGGCCCCGCCCGACCCGAGCGCCGTTCGGGCCCCACAGGAACAAGGCCGGTCGGGGCTCGGCAAGCACGTAGGACCGCATGTGACGCCGGCCTTGTACAGCGACCATCGCAACCATGGCTTCCCAAGAGAGCGCGGTTGGCCTCGACGCCTCTAGCTGTAGTAACTCATGAGGTTGTTGAGGGCGTGTCGGCTTGAACGTAGAGAGGACCTTCAGGCGGAGTGGGTGTCTCTCACACACCTGCCCACGCACTGAAGGTCCTCGCATGCACCGTAACGCCCGCACCAGCCCGCCCCGCACCCCCGCCGAGGTGGAGAACCAGGTCCTGACCGCCCCCACGCACACCGTCTGGACACCGCACGGCATGCTCCACCGCAGAGCCGGAACCCGACGAAGTTCACCGATTTGGAGCAGCGGCTGACGTTTCACGGCTTCTTGGCCGAACCTCGTTGGTCACTACCTCACCCCTGATGCCCGATTTCCCTCAGCCACATTGGAAGCCAGGACCAGTAGACCAACTGGACCGTCTCCGCGGTGAGCAGGTGTCCGTTCGACTTGGACAACAAGCTGCTGATCTTCGGTGCGCCGACGGTCAGGCGGACGGCCAGCTGCGTAGGGCCATATCGGCCACGTGCTGAAGGTCCTCGCGGGTGGCGCCGCTGGCGGCTTGGACGGCGATGCCGTTCGCCACGGTCATGATGTAGCGGGCGAGCAGCCCGGGATCCGCGTCCGGGGGCAGGTCACCCTCGTCGACGGCTCGCTGGAACCGGTCGCAGAGGCAGGACGTGCCTTCGTTGCGCCAGGCGATGAGGGCGTCACGGGCTGGCCGCCCGAGGTCGCCCGCGGCGAGGGAGGCTTGGACGCCGAAGCATCCGGCGGGCCAGTCGGGGCGGGTGGTGGCCCGGACGGAGCCGTTGAGGAACGCGGTGGCCACCTGCCGGGCGGTCGGCTCCGCCAAGGCCCGGTCACCGTACGAGGCGGGGCCTTCGGCGTAGCGCTCCAGGGCCTTGCGGAACAGGTCCTCCTTGTTGCCGAAGGCCGCGTACATGCTGGTGCGGGTGATGCCCATGGCGCTGGTCAGGTCGGTGAGGCTGGCGCCTTCGTAGCCCTGTTCCCAGAAGACCCGCACGGCGCGTTCGAGGGCCTCGTCGGCGTCGAAGCCCCTCGGCCGGCCGATCGGCGCCTTCCGCCGCGTCTCCATGCCACCAACTATACCTCTTCCGTACCGGTCGGTGCAGATGTGCTACGGTCCCGTTCTGTATCGATCGGTAGCAAAATTCATGGAGGTCACACACATGGGGCAGCTTGAAGGCAAGACCGCCGTCATCACCGGCGGCGGCACCGGGATCGGCCTGGCCAGTGCCGTTCGGCTGGCAGCCGAGGGCGCGCACGTGTTCATCACCGGCCGACGCAAGACCGAGTTGGACGCGGCCGTGGAGACCATCGGCTCGGCGCGGGCCACCGCGGTGGCGGGTGACATCTCCAACCTGGCCGACCTGGACCGGCTGTACGACGCGGTCCGTGCCCGGGGCCGGGGTCTGGACGTGGTCTTCGCGAACGCGGCGACCGCCTCGCTCGCGACGCTGGGGCAGATCACCGAGGAGCAGGTCGACCAGACCTTCGGCGTCAACGTGCGGGGCACGCTGTTCACCGTGCAGAAGGCACTGCCGCTGCTCAACGACGGCGCCTCGGTGATCCTCAACGCCTCCACCGCCGCCGACAACGGCACGGAGGCGTTCAGTGTGTTCGCGGCGTCCAAGGCCGCCGTCCGGTCCTTCGCGCGGGCCTGGGCCAACGAACTCAAGGGACGCGGCATCCGGGTCAACGCCATCTCCCCGGGCCCGATCGACACTCCTGGGATCACCGACCTCTTCGGCGAGGAGAACGCGCCCGGTGTCCGGGCGAACCTCGCCGCGGGCGTCGCGATGGGCCGGATGGGACGCCCGGAGGAGGTCGCCGCGGTCGTGGCCTTTCTCGCCTCCGGGCAGAGCAGCTACATCCTCGGAGCCAACCTGTACGTCGACGGCGGCGAGAACCAGATCTGACCCACAGTTGGCATTCGTCGCACGATCACCGGCGGCGCCGTCACGAGCGCAATGGCCATCGCCTTCCCAACGGCCGCCAGGTTGAACGAGTGAACTTCGGTCCGCTCGCATTCCGCTGCTCGCCGAATCCGAAATGTAGGTCCGGACGCCTGCCGATAGCGGCGTCCGGACCTATTGACCGATCAGGGAAGTCGTATTAATTGAGTCGAAAGTGATCGTTTGCCTGTATGTTGCTCACTTGTGATCGAGGTCGAGGACGCGCGTCGTCTGTCGCCCGCTGAGCGGGAGGTGCTGCGGTTGCGGGTAGTGGCCGCGTTGGAGTCCGGCACCGTCACCGGCTATCGGCAGGCGGCCGAGGTGTTCAGGGTGGCCGAGCGGTCGGTGGGCGCGTGGTGGCGGGCGTATCGGGATGGTGGCCGTGAGGCGCTGGCGGTGCGGCGGGCGCGCCGCCCTGGACCGGCCGAGCTGATCACTGCCGCCGAGCGGGGCACGCTATTCATGGCGATGGCCGACTACACGCCCGAGGAGTTGCTGATCGGTGGCCCGTTGTGGACCCGGGCGGCGGTGGTCGAGTTGATCCGGTTGGTCACCGGGGTGGTGATGACCGAGCAGGGCGTGGGGCTGTGGTTGCGTCGTCACGGGTTCACCCCGCAGCGCCCGGCCCGGCGCGCCTACGAGCAGCAACCGGCCGCGGTGCGGGCCTGGCTGGACACCGAGTATCCGGCGATCGCGTCGCGAGCCAAGGCCGAGGGCGCGGTGGTGGCCTGGGTTGACCAGTGCGGGTTGCGCTCGGATGCGGCCCCGCCGGGGCGGTCGTGGGCGCCCAAGGGACACACGCCGGTGGTGCGGGTGACCGGGAAACGGCTGCGGGTCAACGTCATGTCCGCAGTCGCGTCCCGGGGTGCGTTGTGGTTCACCGTGTTCACCGGCCGGTTCACCGCGCCGGTGTTCACCGCGTTCCTGGCCCGGCTGGCCCGGCAGGCCGGGCGGAAGGTGTACGTGATCGCCGACCGGCACCCGGTCCACCGCAGCAGGGTGGTGCGTACCTGGCTGGAAGCCAACACCGACCGGATCGAGTTGCACCTGATGCCCGGCTACAGCCCCGAGTTGAACCCCGACGAGCTGCTCAACGCCGACCTCAAACGCAACATGCCTGCCGGTCGTGCTCGCACTGTGGAGCGGCTCGCCCGGGACACGCGCCGCTTCCTGCACCGCCGCCAGCGCCAGCCACACCTCGTCCGTGGCTACTTCCAGGCACGCCACGTCCGCTACGCGATCATGTAGGCAACCAAACAGTTTCGGCTCAATAATTGAGTCCGGTGATGAACTCGCTGAACAGGCGGTTGGCCGAGCCGGAGTCGAACAGGCGCTCCAGGTCCGCGCGGGCGATCTGTCGCCGGAACTCACCTTGGTAGGAAGCGTCCCCGGCGTTGTGCACCAACTCGGTCCACCACACGGCGAACGCCTGGTAGTTCCACACGTGGCGGAGGCAGGTCGACGAGTAACTGTCGAGCAGGCTCGAATCCTGCCCGTGAGTCTGGTGATGGACCACGGCCTTCGCGAACAGGTCGGCGTCGTGCAGGGCCAGGTTCATGCCCTTCGCGCTCATCGGCGGAACGATGTGGGCGGCGTCGCCGAGCAGATACAACCGGCCGTAGCTCATCGGGCTGTACACCACACTCCGGAGCGGCACCAACTGCGTGCCGGCAATCCGCCCCCTAGTGGCCATGGGCTCACCGAAACGGGTTTCGAGCTCGTCCCAGATGCGCTCGTCCGTCCACTCCGAGGTGGAGCTGTCGAGCGGGCACTGGAGGTAGAACCGGCTTGCGTGCGGGCCGCGGGCGAACTGCCCCGCGAACCCACGGGGGTGCAGCGCCATCATGGACTGGTGGTTGGCGGGGACCTCCGCCAGGACGGTCAGCCACGCGTAGCCGTACTCGTGGGAATACCGCGTGAGGTGCTCGCTGGGGATGGCCGTCCTGCTGACGCCGCGGTCACCGTCACAGCCGGCGACGAACTCGCAGCTGATCACCCGCGTCGTGCCGGTGCTGTCCCGGTAGCGGACGAGCGGGCGTTGGTCGCCGACGATCGTGTCCAACGAGACCTCGACATCGAAGCGCAGGTCTCCACCGTCGCTGAGGAAGACGTCGATGAGGTTGCGGACGAGCACCTGCTGGGGGCAGAAACGCCCGTCACCGTGATCCTCCGACCCGAACTGGAGTGGACGCGTCCGGCCGTCGATCCGGAAGTTCAGCGCCGACTCGAACGGGACACCACCGACCACCCTGTCCGCGAGCCCCCACTCGCGGAACATCCGTGCCGCCCGGGTATCGATCACCCCGGCGCGCTGTCGCTGCTCGACGTATTCACGGTTGCGCTTCTCCAGGATGACGCAGTCGATCCCGCTGCTCAGCAAGAAGTTGCCAAGGGTGAGTCCGGCGACTCCTGCCCCGACGATCACAACAGTAGTATTATCGTCCACTTTGGACATTGCTTGGTACGCTCCTAGATTTCACGGTTGCAGACAGGTCGCGACATGACCGCCCCACGCTGGGAGGCACCACGCTGCCCTTGGCGCCGTACAGGATCAGCGCCTCCACCTGCGTGCTGGCCAGGCGCGCGACTAGTTCGTGATCGCAGCCGAGGCCGCGACCGTAGCGGCTCGCGACGGATCGCCTTCAAGTCCGACACCGCCCTCAGCGGTGAGCCCGGCAGGGCCTTCGAGGACGACGCTTGATCCTGTCTGACGACGAGTCCCGCCTACAGGACCGCGAGTCCCACCCTGCCGCAGCCAAGTCCCGCCCTGGGGAGGCCGAGTCCCGCCCACCGGACCGCGAATCCCACTCCCCCGCAGCCGAGTCCCGCGCACCGGACCGCGAGTCCCGCCCACAGGTCGACGAGTCCCGCCCAGCCCCTCAGGACGAGCGGTGGATCGGCCCGCTGACCTCGACCAACCGCCGCCCATGCCCACCCCACCGCAGAGCGATGATCTCCGCGGCGATGGACACGGCGGTCTCCTCCGGCGTGCGAGCACCCAGATCCAGGCCGATCGGCGAGGACAACCGGGCCAACTCCCACTCGGACACACCCGCCGCCCGCAGACGCGCCACACGGTCCTCATGCGTACGACGCGACCCCATCGCACCGACATAGGCCACATCCAGCCGCAGCGCCACCTCCAGCAACGGCACATCGAACTTCGGATCATGGGTCAACACCGTGACCACCGTGCGCTGATCGACCCGCCCGGCGGCCGCCTGCGTGGTCAGATACCGGTGCGGCCAATCAACAACCACCTCGTCGGCCTCGGGAAACCGGCCACGGGTAGCGAAAACCGGGCGCGCGTCACACACCGTGACCCGATAACCCAGATAACTACCGAGCCTGGCCACCGCGGCGGCGAAGTCGATCGCGCCGAACACGAGCATCCTCGGCGGCGGCTCGAAGGAGTTCACGAACACCGCCAGACCCTCACCACGGCGCTGGCCGTCCGGGCCGTAATGCAGCAGGCCACTGCGACCGCTGGCCAGCATGCCCCGCGCGTCATCGGTGACCGCATCGTCCACCCTGGACGAACCCAGGCCACCGAGGGTGCGGTCCGGCCACACCACCAGGTGCCGGCCCACACGCCCCGGATCGGGGTGGCGCACCACGGTCGCCAGCACGACCGGTCGTTGCGCGCGGATCGACTCGGTGAGCTCGGCCAACTCCGCGAAGTGCTCGGCGTCCACCGGCTCGACGAACACGTCCAGGACCCCGCCGCAGGTCAGCCCGACGGAGAAGGCGTCCTCCTCGCTGACGCCGTAGCGCTGCAACACCGGCCTGCCCTCGGCCATCACCCGCTGGGCCAGCTCATAGACCGCACCCTCCACGCAGCCGCCGGACACACTGCCCCAGACCTGCCCATCCTCGGCGACCAACATCGCCGCACCCGGCGCACGCGGCGCGGAGTGAAACGTGGCCACCACCGTGCCCAGCGCACTCGGCCGCCCACCCTGCCACTGGGAACTCACCTCGGCGAGGACCTCACGCACAGGGCATCTCCCGAGTCGTAGTCGTTGACATAGCTGGAGCCTCACCATCTTCCGCAAGATCGTTTCGGGTCTTCGGCAGCGGGGTCGCCGTGAACACGATCGTCTGGAGCGACCATGCCCGCGGGCGCCGACCCGATGTAGTTCAGATCCAATGTGGACAGTGCGCACGGCACCATCTCCATCAGGTCCACCAAGCGACGAGTGAGCACTCGTCGCTCGCCGCCGCGATCCCAGGATGGGTCGCACACGGCGCGGGTACTCCTCTATCCTGAAACGAAGTCGACACTCCTCATCATACGGAGTGGCCACTTTGGATAGCAAGGGAGGACCGCGCGTGCGCCGAGACGGTGCGGAGAACCGGGAACGCATCCTGCTCGCGGCCGAACACGTCTTCGGGACGGGCGGCGCGGCCGCCTCCACCGAGGAGATCGCCCGGCAGGCCAAGGTCGGGGTCGCCACCGTGTTCCGGCACTTCCCCACCAAGCAGGACCTGATCGAGGCCACCGCCGTGCGCTACCTCCAGAAGTTGGAGGAGCAACTGCGGCTGCTCATCGACGAGGCCGATCCCGGACGGGCCTTCGTCTCACTGGTGCAGACCCTGGTCTCGACCGGCGCCACCAAGATGACCCTGCTCAACCTGCTGCACACCGACGGCCAAGGGCTGAGCGAGCCGGTCACCGCCGCGGTCCACACCTTCTACGACGCGATCCAGCAGGTGCTCGAACGAGCCCAGGCCGCCGGGGCCGCCCGCCCCGACGCCACGGTCCAGGACGTGTCCGTGCTGGTCCGGGCCCTGGCCCACGTCGTACCACTCGTGGCGGACGCGGCCGTCGACCGGGCCGTGAAGATCGTCCTCGACGGCCTCGGCGCAACCGGGTGAATCGCCCAGCCCGCCTGCGGATCGCTTGTGCCGCAGAAGGATTTCGGCCAACGCGATCCGGGGGTCAGACAGCGACAACCTTCACCATGTCGGCCAGGCCCTTGAAGTCCTCCTCGTTGCGCGTGTAGAGCGGCAGGCCGCGAGCGGAGGCGATGGCAGCGATCAACAGGTCCATCCGACGCGGGCGGGGGTTGCGGTTCGCCTCCAGGGCCAGCGCGACCAAGGTGCCGTAGCGTGTCGCGGCATCAGCGTCGAACGGCAGCGGATCGAATTCCACGATGGCAGCCCCCAGAACCTCGGTACGCGCCGCCCTGCTGACCGCATCCTTCGCCATCGCGACACCCTGGTGCAGCTCTGCCATCGTGATCGCGGTGATCTCCGGCGTCACAGGCAGTCTCGCCGGATCAAGGACAGCGAGGTCGAGGTAGGCGCTGGTGTCCAGCACGCCGGAGTCATGACGATCAGCCATGACCAGGCCCCCCAGCATCGTCCTCGTCGTCAATGCGATCTTCGGTGCCGAAGAACTCGTCAGCTTCCTGCCTCATGCGCGCGTAGTCGACCTGCGGCAGCCTCCGATGCCGCTCGACCAGTTCCTCGGCAGTCAGCCGCCGCTTGTGCGAAATGGGACGTACCTCTGCGACCTCGATGCCGTTGCGGGTGACGTGGTAGGTCTCGCCCGCCTCCACCGCGTCCATGACGGCCGCGGAGTTGTTGCGGAACTCTCGCTGGGTGATGACCCTCACACTCCCAGTGTAGTCCGGCGTAGCACGATGAGCTACAGCGCGGGCCGCGAGCGGGCACCGTGCGGGTGCGAGGTGCGGGAAGTAACGGTGCCAACCCCTCATCGGACAAGCCGGGCGTTCGTTCCGGAACGGGACATGACGTGGAGGCAGTCTTGATCACGGTACGCAGACTCGTCGCGCTCGCACTGGCCGCCCCGCTGCTGGTGTTGGCGGCGGGTACCGCACATGCCGCGGGCAACAGCGTCACCATCAACTCCGCCACGGGCCACGGGCTCGGGGTGTCGGTCAACCTCACCTACAGCTGCCTGCCTGGTTCGGGCATCACGGCGGCCTCGGTCACGGTCATCGCCTCGGGCAACACGGCGGCCGGTGGTTCGGCGGTGACCTGTGACGGTTCGGCCCACACGATCGACGTCGGGGCGAACTGCGTGCTGCCCTCGAACAACTGCCACTTCGTGACGGGGCTGGGCGTGACGGCCTACGCCAGCCTGTCCTCCTCGGTCACCGACTCGAAGCACCTGTACCTGCTCTGAGTCAGGCAAGGAGGCGGGGCTGGTCGAACACGCTGTTGTCGATCACGATCTCGGCCAGTCCGCGCGGATCGACCTCGGCGAGGTAGACGCGTTCGGCGACCAGGTAGCGGTCGCGGTGGATGGACTCGGCCGCGGAGCCCGCCCAGTCCTGGTCGCGCTCGGCCCCGCGCCGCACGGACAACTCGGCGTCGACCTCCAGCCAGATCCGCAGGTCCCAGTGCTCGTTGATCTCGGGCCGGAACGCGAACACCCCGTCGACCACCAGCACCGCGTCCGGGGCCGCCGCGGTGATCACGGCCGAGTGGTCGATCTGGGTCAGCGGGTCGATGCCGCACAGCACGCACTCGCCCGAGCCCCGCGGACCGGCCGGTTCGAGCAGGAGTTCGGTGACGGCCCGGTAGTCGAAGGCGTTGCGGTAGTAGCCCGCCCCGGACTCGCGGTCGTAACGGTGCCGGTCCTTCCAGGGCTTCTTGAAGTCGTCGAGACTTGCTCGCAGCACAGGCCGTCCCGCGGCGGCGATGCGCTCGGCGAGCTCGTGGCCGAAGCTGGTCTTGCCCGAGGCGGTGAACCCGTCCACGGCGATGCGCAGGCGATGTCCGCCCAGCGCGAGTACCCGGTCGGCGACCTGCGCGAGGAGTGCGGTGCGCGCCGAGGATCCGGCAGGCGGTGTCGGTTGCTGCCAGGTCGAAACGGACCGGTGGACCTGTGACACCTCGGACTCCCCCATCCCCCCGGACGACCGCAACCACGGTACCAACACAATGTTGCGGTGAGCATCGAACCTGAGTCGGTCCGGCACGCGCTGCGCAGCGTGCGGGCGGCGTCCTACCGGATCGGGTCCGGGGAGCACGGCACGAGCCTGGCGCTGGTGATGAACGCCAGCGAGGCGGGCAGGCGCAACGCGGCGGCGAAGATCGTCGGGCTGCTGGCCGAGCACGGGCTCGCGCTGGAGGTGGACGAGCCCGTGCGGGCGCTGACCGAGAGCCGTGCGGGATTTGTCGTGCGTCAGGCCTCGAGCAGGTCCAGGTAGCCCGTGCTGGCCCGCCACAGCGCGTCGGCGACCGGCTCCAGCTTGCCAGGGCGCCAGCGCTTGTCCTCGTAGGCAAGGGTTCCCGCGCGCAGCGCACGCAGGCTCACGGCCAGCTCCTCGTCCAGGCGCTGACGCAGCCGATCCGGTGACGGCGCCTCGGTGCGGACCTGCTCGCCCTGACCTTCCCGAAGCGCCGCAAGGGTTTGCTCGACCAGGCCCCGCTCGGCGTCCCACACCAGCGCGGGTCGGTCCACCCGGTGGTTCCAGACCGGCGCGTGGACCGACCGCCACCACGCCGTGACCGGGCTCTGCGCCAGCCGGGTCGCGCTCGCCCAGTGCTGTGCCCCGCGCGGCTCCCCCAGCCAGGGCACCTCGTCCACCGGCAGGTCCACCGCCAGCGCCACCGTGACCCGGTCGAGCTCGCGCTGGGGTCCGAGCAGGTCGCCGACGGCCCACACCTGCACGACGCGCAGCGTGAAGATCGGGCTCGGGTTGGCGGCCAGTTCGGCGCACTTCTCGGCCAGGGCTTCCACGTGGTGCACGGCTCGGGTCCACTTCACGTGGGCATTCTCCCTGAGCGTCAGGCCCCGTCCGCAGGCAGGCGGATCGCCGGGAAGCCGGTGGGGATCGTGACGGGGTCCTCGGTGGCAGCGGCGGCCCGCGGGCGGCCCGAGATCGCCAGCAGCAGCACGGCCGCCGCTGCGAGCAGGCACGCGGCGAGCAGGGCCCACAGGCCGGGCCCGAGCTCGGCTCGCGCCCCGAGCACGAACTCAGACTGGGTGCGGACCTCGCCGAGGTAGGCGCCGACCTGCCAGCACACGCCGATCATCAGACCGAACCCGGCCAGTGCGACCAGCCGGGCGGAGTAGCCGAAGCGCGGGCTCATGGCCAGCACGACCCCGGTGGCGACCAGCACGGCCGCGACGAGGGACAACGCGATTCCCCACTGCGGGGTGGGGGCGATCATCAGGTAGCTGGCGCTCTCCAGCTGAGGACCCCAGGCGGTGTAGTCGATGCGGAGGGTGGCCCTGCTGGACCTGGGCACGAGCAAGCTGACCAGCGGCACGAGCGAGCCGACAACGGCGAGCAGCCCGGCGACCGCGAGCAGCATCGCCCCGGGCCGCTGGCCGCTGGGTAGTGGCATGACCTGCCGCGGCGGCTCCGCGAGCGTCTCCGGCGCGTCCAGCAGGCGCACTTCCACCAGTGGTGTGCCCTCCGCCTGCTCGTGCATGTGCCGCCCCCGGATCGCGATTCCAACCACCAAGGTACCGGCGGGGCACGGGTGGCGGGTCAGTCGTCCGAGGCGACGATCAGGGTCAGCCCCGGCGGGGCGATGACGACGAACTCGTGAAAGCCGCCGAGACCACCGACGACCCAGCCCCACTCGTGGTGAACGGTGGCCCGCAAGGCGTGCACCGTGCCGTTGTCCAGCATCGGGTACACGCGGTCCAGCGCCGGATCATCGGTCCACGCCCTGAGGACACGACACGCCTCGACGGGGGTCGTGGGCTCGAACGAGTCAACGGTGATGGCCTCGAGCCGGTACGGACCGTGCAGCGAGTGCTCGCCCTGCTCGTCAGCTGGCGGCCCGGCGTAGTGGTCGCGGTACTGGGGATGCGCGATCAACTCGGCGAGCAGGTCACGGGGTGCGCCGTCGCAGCGGAAGCGCTTGATGTCGACCCAGCGGTACGTGCCCTTGGCCAGGTGCACGATTTCCTGGCCCTCGAACTGGATCACGGCAGCAGCCGCTTGTCGAGTTGGGCCAGGTAGTTCCGCCCGTAGTCGCCGTCCTCCAAGCCGTGCACCAGCTCACTGGGCAGATCGCGGGCGTACTGCGCGGAGCGGGACGCGGCGGCGAGCGCGATGGTGGCGACCGTGTCGACGTCACCGGTGAACGCCACGCAAGCCCGCAACAGCTCGGTCAGGCCGGTGTTGGCGGCGAGCGCGGTGAGGGCGGCGCGCACGCTCATGGCGCCCTTGGAACCGACCTTGCCCCGCCAGGGAGCGGACCAGTCCCCCGGCACGTGGCGGGTGATCCACGCGCCGATCTCCGCCACGGGGCCCAGGTCGAAGTGGCAGTAGTGCACGGCCAGCGCCGCGGCCTGCGCGGAGGCGACCCCGGCCGGGGTGTCGTGGGTGACGCGGGCCTGCACCTCGGCGTGGCGCAGCACCTCGGCGAGCTCGGGCAGCAACCCGATCGGCCCGGACCGCATGGCGGCACCGCTCTTGTCACTGTCGGGCCTGATCCGCCGCAGCAGCTCGGCCCCGTCGGGCACCTCGCCCAGCAGCCGGTGGAAGCCGCTCGCGTAGCCCTCGCGCGGGTCGCGGTGGAAGGCCCGCACGAAGTTCTCGGCCAGCCGCCGCGCGGTCCAGGGTTCGCCGGACACCAGCAGTTCGGCCACGGCGATGGTCATCTGCGTGTCGTCGGTGTACGCACCGGGCCGCACGCCCAGGTGGGTGGGGTGCTGCACGTAGCCGCGCGCGGTGTTGTTCGCGAGGAGGAATTCCGTTGGCGCGTACTCGAACCCGGCCCCGTACGCGTCGCCGATGGCGAGTTCGACCAGCACGGACGGATCCTCTCACGGCAGCACCCCGCAGAGCGCGTCGATTGCGGGGCCGTAGGCGTGATCGGGTGGGGTGGAGTAGCCGACGACCAGGCCGTCACCCAGGGATTCGGCCTCGGGGTGGCGGAAGGAGTCCAGGCCGTCCACGGCGATTCCCCGCCAAGTGGCCGCCTTCAGCACGGACGGCTCAGTGCCCGGCGGCAGTCGCAGCACCGCGTGCAGCCCGGCGGCGATGCCGGTCACCCGCACGCTGGGCGCGCGCTCGGCCAACGCGGCGACGAGGCGGTCCCTGCGGCGCCGGTAGTGCACCCGCATACGGCGTACATGCCGGTCGTACGAGCCGCTGGCGAGGAAGTCGGCGAGGGTGAGCTGGTCGAGCCCACTGGCCCAGCCCTCACGCTCTCCCTTGACGGCCAGCACCTGGTCGACGAGGTGGTGGGGCAGCACCATCCAGCCAAGTCGCAGCGCGGGCGACAGGCTCTTGCTGGCCGAGCCGAGGTAGAGCACCCGGCCGGGGTCCAGGCCCTGCACGGCGCCGACGGGCTGGCGGTCGTAGCGGAACTCGCCGTCGTAGTCGTCCTCCAGGACCAGCCCGTCCCGCGCGCGGGCCCAGTCCAGGACCTGGGTGCGGCGCTCGCGGTGCAGCGGGCCGCCGGTCGGGAACTGGTGGGCCGGGGTCAACAGCACGGCCCGCACCCCGCCCAGCTCTGCCACGCGGGCGCCGTGCTCGTCCAGTGGCAGCGGCACGGTTCGCACCGAGGCTGCCGACAGCAGCGAGCGGTGGAAGCCCAGGCCGTAGGACTCGACGGCCAGCGGGCCGCGGAGCACTCCGCCGAACAGCAGGCGCAGGGCGTGTGCGAAGCCCGAGCAGATGACGATCCGCTCCGGATCGGTGCGCACCCCACGGGCGCGGGCGAGGTACTCCGCCAGCGCGAGGCGCAGTTCGACGCGGCCACGCGGGTCGCCGGGGCCGAAGGCCTCGTTGGGCGCCGCGTTGAGCGCACGCCGGGCGGAGGCGAGCCAGGCCGCGCGTGGGAAGGACGCGGCATCGGGTTGGCCCTGGCGAAGGTCGTGCGTGGGCCGCGCGCGCTCCGTCCGATGTGGACGGACCCGTTCGGTGGCACCCGCGTGCTCGCCCACCCGCGTGCCGGAGCCCTGCCGCGCGGTGAGCCAGCCCTCGGCGACCAGTTCGGCGTACGCCTCGGCCACGGTGTTGCGCGCGATGCCCAGGTCGGCGGCCAGCCAGCGGTAGGGCGGCAGCCGGGTGCCCGCCGCGAGCCGCCCGGAGCGCACGGCCTCGCGCAGGGCGTGGGTCAGCGCGGCCCGACGGCCACCGGCAGCGGCCAGTTCCAGGTGCAGGTCGGTGCCGAAATTGACCCATGAATCCGTCACAGAAATGCACCATACAGCCGGTCACTTGGGCTCGTAGGTTCAGCTCATGACACCTCGCCTCAACTTCGCCAAGTCCGCCCCGAAGGCGTTCCGCGCCCTGATCGGCTTCGACGCCGCGGCCCGTGAGGACCTGGACCCCACCCTGGTCGAACTGGTGCAGATCCGCTCCTCGCAGCTCAACGGCTGCGCGTACTGCCTGCACATGCACACCACCGACGCCCGCAAGGCCGGGGAGAGCGAGGAGCGCCTGCACATGGTCGCGGTGTGGCGCGAGGCCGCGCACTTCTTCACCGACCGGGAGCGGGCCGCGCTCGCGCTGACCGAGGCCGTCACGCTGGTGGCCACCGGCGGTGTGCCCGACGAGGTCTACGCGGGCGCCGCCGAGCAGTTCGAGGAGCGCGAGCTGGGCCAGCTGCTGGCGCTGATCTTCGCGATCAACACCTGGAACCGGATCGCCATCAGCACCGCCAAGGTCCCGGGCACCGACGAGCGGTGACGGGGTCAGCCGCGGCCGAACCCGTGCAGCGGCCCCGCGTACGGCTTCGGCGGCGGTGCGGCGAACTCGCCGTGCTTGCCGGTGCGCAGGCCCATCAGCACCAGGGACTGCACGAGCAGGGTCGCCGACCGCACCCCGTCCACCACCGGCACACCGAGTTCGGCGGAGAGCTTGGCGCACAACGAGGTCATGCCCGCGCAGCCCAGCACCAGCACGTCCGAGCCGTCCCGCTCCAGCACTGACCGGCACGTCGCGGTGATCAGCTCGGGGCAGCCGTCCACGTCGAGCACCGGTACCTCGCAGGCGTGCACGCCCGCGCAGAACCCGCGCACCCCGTAGCGCTCGGCCAGGTCCCAGGCGCGGCCACAGGTCCGCCGCAGCGTGGTGACCACGCTGAATGAGCGCCCCAGGCTGGTCGCGACCCGCATAGCGGCCTCGGCGATGCCGACCACCGGGCCGGTGGCCAGTTCCCGCGCCGCGTCCAGGCCCGGGTCGCCGAAGCAGGCGATCACGTGGCCCTCGGCCCCGGCGCGTTCCGCCGACTCGATCCGCGCCAGCAGACCGGGCACGCTCAACGCCTCGTCGTAGTGGCTCTCGATCGAGGCGGGGCCCATGTCCGGGCAGACCGCGTCGATCACCGTGCCGGGCAACGCGACCCCGCGCGCCGACTGTCCAATGAGGTCGGTCATGTGCTGACTGGTGTTGGGATTGATCACAGTGATGCGCACGGTCAGCGCCTCCGCCAGGACAGCGCGGTGTGTGCGACGAGCCCCACGCCCATGCCGATGAACCAGCTGTACTGGGCCAGTTCGGTCATGCCGGGCACCAGCACCGGCACGACCGCGATCGCCGCGCCCAACACCGTCGCGGCGATCGCACGCGGGTTGAACCCCTTGCGGTACCAGTAAAGGCCGTCCGGGGACAGGGTGAACAGGTCCTCGACCACGACCTGACGGCGGCGCACCAGGTAGTAGTCGGCGATCAGCACCCCGAACAGCGGTCCGATGAAGGCGCCGAGGGTCTCCAGCGTGTAGTGGATGACCTCCGGGCTGTTGTAGAGGTTCCACGGGGTGATCAGCACCGAGCCGACCGCGGCGATCATGCCGCCCGCGCGCCAGCTGATCCGCTGCGGGTTGACGTGGGAGAAGTCGAAGGCCGGTGAGATGAAGTTGGCCACGATGTTGATGCCCACGGTGGCCACCGCGAAGGTCAGCGCGCCGAGCAGGATCGCCGTGGTGCTGTCGATCCTGGCCACCGTGGCCACCGGGTCGGTGATCAGCTCGCCGAACACCGGCACGGTCAGCGCGGCCGTGACCACCACCAGCAGGGAGAACAGCAGGAAGTTCACCGGCAGGCCCAGCAGGTTGCCCCGCCGCACCGCCGTCATGGACCTGCCGTAGCGGGAGATGTCCCCGAAGTTCAGCATCGGCCCGGAGAAGTAGGAGACCACCAGCGCGACCGCGCCGAGCATCACCGGCACGGCCTGCCAGCCGGTGTAGCGGACCTGGCCCAGGTTCAGGTCGATCGCGCCCCAGCCCGCGCGGGCGACGAGGAACCCGGCGAGCAGGAACATCACCACGTACACGGCCGGTCCGCAGAAGTCGATGAACCGGCGAATGGTCTCCATGCCGGTCCAGAACACCGCAGCCTGCACCAGCCACAGCAGCACGAAGGAGAACCAGCCCAACAGGGACAAACCGAGAAAACCGTGCTGCCACACGTCGGCCAGCGGGGTCAGCGCCGGGAACAGCTTGAGCAGCACCACGTCCAGCGCGGCGGAGGCCAGGTAGGTCTGGATCCCGTACCAGGCAACGGCGATCAGCCCACGGATCACCGCCGGGATGTTCGCGCCGAACACGCCGAACACGCTGCGGCAGATCACCGGGTAGGGCACCCCCGCGGCCTGGCTGGGCCTGGCGACCAGGTCGCAGAACAGGTAGACCACACCGATGCCCACCAGCAGCGAGATCAGCACCTGCACGGGGTCCAGGCCGAGCAGGAACAGACTGCCCGCCGTGACGTAGCCGCCGACGCTGTGCACGTCGGACATCCAGAAGGCGAAGATGTCGTACGTGCCCCAGGTCTGCTCGCGCAGCGGGGCGAGGTCACTGTTGGTGAGGCGGGGGTCGCGGGCACGTTTGGGGACGATCGGGGTGGGGCGCACGGTCTCGGTCATCACCGCTCCTGCATCCGGGTTGCAGGCAAAGATAGGAGCGGTGTGTTACGTGCCCATCACGTGAACCGTATATCTTCCCCGGCGAGCAGCCCGGTGTCCCGGGGCACAGCGTCCAAAGAGGACAGTAGGCGCTCCTGATGCTCCTGGGACGCCGCCAGCAGCGCCCCCGTGTCCCTGGCCAGGAACGCCGTCAGCAGTGCGTCGTGATCACGGTGCAGCACAAGGCGATCCGGCTCGCTGACGTGCGCCATCGGCTGCAACGGCTCGGTGACGTTCCACGCCGACTCGTACATGCCCAGCAGCCGGTGCATGCCGCACGGGCGGACCAGCGCCAGGTGGAACCCCCGGCTCTCCCGGTGGTACCCGCGCACGTCGTTGGCCCGCACCACCGATTCCAGTGCCCGGTGGGCCGCCCGCACCGCCTCGTCCTCCGCGGCACCCGCCAACGGCACCGCCGCCGCCAGCGCCGCGGCCTCCAGCACCCCTCGGACCAGGTACAACTCCCGCAACTCCGCGGCGGTCAGCTTCGCCACCGTGTAGCCCAGGTTGGGCCGGTGCTCCACCAGGCCCTCACCGATCAGGGTCTTGAGCGCCTCGCGCACCGGGATGCGGCTGACCCCGAACACCGCAGCCACCTCGTCCAGCGGGATCGCCGAGCCCGGCGGCACCCCGCCGTCGAGCAGGCAGCGGCGCAGCTCGTCCAGGATCGCCGCCTGCGAGCTGCCGTGCTCGCGCGCCAGCCTCGGGACCAGCGCGGATCGGCGTCGGGGTGCGGGCATGACCTCCACTATGGCACCCGCCGGAACCTGTGACGTTTGGGAATTGTTACCACCTTGTGTGTCCACTCGCATACGCCATGCGACCTCCGACTTCGCGAAACGGCATTGAGGCATGGTCTGCGTAAGTTCACTCCAACGCAGCAGCGCCGCAGGGTTAACAAACTTTGAGGATCAACCGAAGAGCTAACAACAGAGGCACCGCCGGCCAGTGGGGCGACTGGGGCGAGGCGCCACTCAGCCATGCTGCCAGATCGGAAGAATGCGATGCGCGATGCACTCATAATCGGCATTGATAGATACCAAAAATTTCCACTACAAGGCTGCGTCCGCGACGCCAATGACATCGCCACCTGCCTGAGCATGGAACAGTTCGACTTCAACTGCCAAGTGATAATCGACTCAGCCGCGACACGATCAAGAATCATCACCACAATTTCAGAAATGGCTTTCAGTGACCACTCACGCGACTGCCTGTTGATCTACTTCGCAGGGCACGGACAGGTGCTCGGCCACTCCGGATACTTGGCGACCGCGGACGCACAGCAGTTCGACCCAGGAATATCACTTACACTACTGGCTGACCTCACCGAGTCCGCGAGCAAGGTGTACCGACATGTGGTCGTAATCTTGGACTGCTGCCACTCTGGAGCGGCCTTCACTTCAGTCAATGCTCGACCACTGGGCGCACAGGATATCGACCGCGAGTTGATCAGCGTCAACGAGAGCAGATGCATTCTTGCCGCATGCCGACCCGAGCAGACGGCCAAGGAAAATGGTTCCCCGGTCAATGGCGTTTTCACAGCAGCCCTTGTGGACGGACTAATGGGCAACGCTGTCGACTACGACGGAAACATCTCCCTATTTAGCCTGTATGACTACGTTGCACGCACAGTCCCCAACAACCTACAGACACCCGTCTTCAAGGGTGATATAGCAGGAACTGTACTGCTAGGTTCTGGGTTCACACCCCGCCAAGGTCCACCCATCGCAACGTCAGACCTATCGAAGACACTTTCCAAGGCTACAGCATTAGTCGACCAGTACTACAATATTGAATACCGCGAGTGGTTCAGCGACCGCTCGCATAGGTTGCATTCCGGAGCACTCACCTGCGCCAAGGAATTGGAAGGCACTGTCCGCTGGTTCAGGTCAACCCAGCACAGACTGCCAGACATTGCGCGCGAGCAGCAATGGGGGGAACTGTCCGAGAGAATTGAGGGATTCCGCAGAACCACCGCGAGTATCGAAGTGGGACAGCAGTTGAGCATGGGAACTGTCACTGGCCTGCTCGGACACGGCGGATTCGGACATGTCTGGAAGGTGAGGGGCGCAGATGGACACCGCGCGCTCAAGGTATTTCAGGGCGACAAGCTAGACGACGACATCATGGTGCAGCGGTTCGAGAACGGCTATAACACTATGAAAAAGTTGTCACACCCGCGGATTGTCCGAGTGCACGACATCACACTTGCCCCCTATGCGTTCAGCATGGACTACATCGAAGGAGATAACCTCAAAAAGGCTTACCTCGACCGCGATGAGCCAGAGAAACTGATCCGCCTCCTACTCGACATTTCCGAGACAGTTCAGTACGCACACTCGAACGGAATCAAACATCGAGACATCAAGCCGGAGAATATCATAGTCAAGCTCGGAGAGGATTTGACTCCGGTACCCTACCTCACCGACTTCGATCTGGCATACCACGAAACCAACCGAACTTTGACTAGTGCGCTGGGCGTCGGCGGCGTGATCAACTACGCGGCTCCCGAACAAATGTACGCGCCGAATGCGGCCGCAGCAAGAGCCAACACGGTGGATATTTTCGCAATGGGTCAACTGCTGTTCTACATCGTCACCGGGAAGACTCCCAGCGCACACGATTTCGACCTCAATCACCGAACCCTGCGCAAGATGGTGAACTCTTGGGTGGACGACGGCGCCGCCAAGTGCCTGTTCGACCTATACGTGCACTCGACCCAGCGTGCACCCAAGGATCGTCCGCAATCGATGGCCGACTTCTCAGGATACCTATCCAGAACAGAAGCACACGTCATCGCAGCTTCGGGTCGTGACGAAATACCTGAGGAAAACTTCTGCCGACGGATTGCCCACCTGTACGCGGGAGTAAACAACTACGAAGCAAGTGATCGCCAAGCTCGATGCAGAACGCTGTCCGGCCAACTGGAGCTCATGATTCGGATAGCGGGCATTCACAGCAAAGGTAACATCGACATGGCGACCGTTGAGTTGGAGTTCACCACGATCAACAGACTGACAATCCCAAGCTTCAGCTCGGGGGCGAGCGGCAGGAGTGCGATCAACGGACGACTCGACCGCGCACTAGCGCCCTTCCCCAAGGCCAAGCGGACCTCAGGGCACAAGGGCACTTATCAAGTGTTCGTGAAGATCGCAAATGTCGCGCTCACCGGACAGTCCGCCGCAGAGGTCTGCGAGATTCTCAAAACCTCAATCGCAGCGATCGAGGTGTGGTGACCAGCAGTTCGCAGCCGCAACAGCCATCTGTGGCATACGGGTGATTGCCCATCGGGCGGTACCCGGCAGCACCGGTCGGCAATAGGTTGGAGGTTTGGGGTGGCGAGCCGGGGAGGGCACGTGAACCTGAGCGCACACGCACGCAGGCAGGTGCAGCAGCGGGCCACTGAGCTGGTCGGGGGTGAGTTCCCCGGGTTGGGCGCACTGCCCAGGCAGGTGCTGGCGGCGCTGCTGGCGCACACGGCGGCGGGGTGGCGGCTGTTCGTGCGCGAGGGGTTCGGCGGGGCGCGCGAGGCCGGGGCCGACGTGTTCCTGATCGGGCCGGGCGGGGTGTTCGCGGTGGTCGTGGACGAGCGGCTGCCGGACCTGGACGCGGCACGGGCCCTGATGCGGCACGCACAGCACCGTCTCAGCGGGATCGGCTACGGGCTCCGGACCCTGGCGGGCAGCGGCATCCACCTGGTGGTCGTGGGGCCGAACGGGGGCAGGTCGACGAACGGCATGTACCTGTCGCTGGCGCTGACGGAGCTGCCGAGGCTGTTCCGGCGGGACGCCCTGCACCTGGATCGGCGGCAGGTGGAGTCGATCAGCGAGGCGGCGGCGGGGCGCCTGGCGGGGTACCGGCGGCTCAGCGTGCGGGCGCCTGGGCGCGAGCCGGAGCCGACGGGGTTGCTGGACGTGCGGGAGCTGACCGAGGACCAGGTCGCGGCGGCACAGCAACGGCCGTTCGACAGCTGGCTGACCTTCCTGCACCCGCACCAGCAGGCGGTGGTCACCCGCAGGTACAACGGCCCGGCGCGGATCAGCGGCCCGGCGGGCACCGGCAAGACGGTGGTGGCGCTGCACCGGTTGCGGCACCTGGCCAGGCGGTCCACCGATCCGCTGCTGTTCACCACGTTCGTGCGGACCCTGCCGCTGGTGCACCAGCGCTCCTTCGAGCGGCTCGCCCCGGAGTTGGCCGACCGCGTGGAGTTCACCAACCTGCACGCCTGGGTGCGCGGGTTCCTGGCACAGCGCGGAATCCACGTCAACGTCCACTCAGGACAGATACGCACCCAGTTCAACCTGGCGTGGCGCGGCCACCGGGAGGTGCTGGGCGCGCTGGAGCCGCGCCCCGAGTACTGGCGCGACGAGGTCGACCGGGTGATCAAGGGCCGCGGCGTGGAGAGCCTGGCGGACTACCTGAGGCTGTCCCGGCGCGGTCGCAGCCTGCGGCTGGACGCGAACCAGAAACGGCTCGTGTGGGCGCTGTACCAGGACTACGAGAAACTGTTGCAGGACAAGGGGTTGCGCGACCACAACGACCTGATCACCTTGGCGGCGCAGGAACTGGGCGGCAAGGGCCTGGAGCGGCCCTACGCGGCGGTGGTCGCCGACGAGGTGCAGGACATCTCCTTGCAGGGGCTCAGGTTGCTGCGGACCATCGCGGGCGACGGGCCGGACCGGCTGCTGCTGGTCGGCGACGGGCAGCAGCAGGTGTACCCGGGTGGCTGGCGGCTGTCCGACGCGGGCATCCCGATCCAGGGCCGGGGCGAGGTGCTGCGGGTGAACTACCGCAACCGGGCCGAGGTGCTCGAGTTCGCGCGGCGCTTCGACGCCACCAACCAGGTGGACGACCTGGACGGGGCGGTGGGCATCGCCCTGCAGGAGGCGGAGTCGGCCAACTCCGGTGGCCGGACCGAGTCCTGGCGCGGCCCGGTCGCCGACCTGCCCGCCGCGCTGGTCGAGGTGGTGCGCGGGCTGCCGGTGCCGGTCGGCCGCACGGCGGTGATCGCCCTGCACCGGCGCGAACTGGAGGCGTGCCGCGATGCCCTGCGCGCGGCGGGCGTCCCGGTGCTGTGGCTGGAGGACTACACCGGCCAGGAGGACGGCAAGCTCAAGATCGGCACGGTGCACCGGGCCAAGGGCCTGGACTTCCAGGCGGTGCTGGTGGTGCAGTTCGCCCGACACGAGGCCGTGGACGAGGAGGCGCGCGAGCTGCGCGGCCGCCAGCACCTGGTCGCGGCCACCCGTGCGCGGGACTACCTGTGGTGGGGCACCGCGGAATCCGCGTGAGCGATACTGTGGCTGGTCCAGGCAGAGGTGTCCGGGAGGCCGGGTGACGGACCAGCCCGACAACCACTTCGAGGGCACAGCCCGCGAAGTGGTGCAGGCGCATCACATCGACGGGGTGCACATCAACGTGCACGAACAGCCCGTCAGCGCGCCCTTTCGCACGCCCCGCGAGCTGCCACCCGACGTACCGGGCTTCACCGGGCGGGAGGCCGAGCTGGCCGAACTGGACGCACTGCTGGACTCGGCGCCGGACTCGACCGCCGCGGTGATCTCCGCCGTGGCGGGCACCGCGGGCGTGGGCAAGACGGCGCTGGCCGTGCGCTGGGCGCACCGGGTGCGGGACCGGTTCCCGGACGGCGACCTGTACGTGGACCTGCGCGGCTACGACTCGGATCGGCCGATGTCCCCGGACGACGCGCTCGCGGGCTTCCTGCGCAGCCTGCGGGTGGACGGCTCGGCGATCCCCTCGGAGCGGCACGAGCGCACCGCCCAGTACCGAACCCTGCTGGCGGGCCGCCGGGTGCTGGTGGTGCTGGACAACGCGAGCAGCGCCGAGCAGGTGCGCCCCCTGCTGCCGGGTTCGGCCGCCAGCTTCGTGCTGGTGACCAGCCGGGACAGCCTCGCGGGGCTGGTCGCCCGCGACGGCGCGCGGCGGGTGGACCTGGACCGCCTCAGCGTCACCGAGTCGGTGGACCTGCTGCACGCGCTGATCGGGCCGCGCGTCGCCGAGGAACCGGGGCGGGCCGCCGAACTGGCCAGGCACAGCGCCCAGTTGCCGCTGGCGCTGCGGGTGACCGCCGAACTGGCCGTGTCCCGGCCGACGACCCCGCTGGCGGAACTGGTCCGCGAACTGGCCGACGAGCAGCACCGGCTGGCCGAGCTGGACGCGGGCGGGGACGAGCGGACCGCGGTGCGCACGGTCTTCTCCTGGTCCTACCTGCACCTGCCCGAGCCGGCGGCCAGGGTGTTCCGGCTGCTCGGGATCAGCCCGGTGCGCGAGCCCGACGTGTCGGCGACGGCCGCGCTGGCGGGCACCGACCTGGCCGAGGCCAGGCGCCTGCTCACCACGCTGCGCCGGGCCCACCTGGTGGAGGACGTGTCGCCGGGCCGGTTCCGCATGCACGACCTGCTGCACGCCTACGCGGTCGGGCTGGCCGCCGAGCAGGGCACCGAGGCGGAACGGGTCGGGGCGGTGAACCGGCTGTTCGACCACTACCACGACACGGCGGTGCGGGCGCTCAAGGCCATGGCGGACACCGCGGGCGAGCCGGGGCACCTCGCCTGGCTGGAGGCGGAGATCCCGAACATGCTGGTGCTGCACGACCACGCGCAGCGGCACAGCTGGCCCGGCCAGCGGCAGCGGCTGTCCCAGGTGCTGCACGACTGCATGGTCACGCTGCACACGCTGGGCATCGCCGCGCGGCAGGACGGCGACCTGCCCGAGGCGTTGCGGCACTTCGACACCGCGATCGCCAGGTTCGAACTGCTGGCCCCCGGCTACTGCAACGGGATCCGGCTGGACCAGGCCGAGGCCCTGCTGGACCTGGGCATGTACGAGGAGGCGGCGCAGCACCTGCGCAGGGCGATCCCGCTGCTGCGCGAGCTGGGCATGGACGAGGAGATCGCCAAGGCCGAGACCTACCAGGCGATGGCGGCGCTGCGGCACGGGGACCTGGTCTCGGCGCGGCGCCGCGCCGCGGTGGCGGTCCGGCTGTTCGAGCGGCTCGGCGACGAGCACTGGGCGTGCACCGCGCGGCTGACCCTGGTGCGGGCGCTGGTGGCGATCAGCGTCGCGCACCGGCAGGCCCCGAGCTCGCTGATCGGGCGGATCACCGCGCTGGCAGCGGAGTTCGAGCAGCGCGGGCGGTGTGGCGAGGCCGCGGTGGCCAAGCTGCTCGCCGCCCGGCTGTACGTGCGCAAGGCGCTGCCACAGGTGGTGCGACAGCTGCTGGACGAGGTGCCGCCGCCCGAGCAGACCACCTCGATCGACCAGTTGCTGCTGCTGCGCACCTGCCGCGCGGAACTCGCGGTGCTGCGCGGAGATCGCGCGTCGGCGTACCGGGAGGTGTCGGCGGGGCTGGCGGAACTGGACCGCTTCCGCAGGGGGCTCGGCAGTCCGGAACTGGTGTGCGGGGCCGCCTCGCACGGGCGTGAGCTGGGCAGCCTGGCCGTCTCCGTGGTGCTGCGCGATCCCGGTGCGAGCGGGGCGGAGCTGGTGGACTGGCTGGAGCGCACCAGGGCGCAGGCCTACCGCTACCGGCCCGGCCAGTCCGAGCCGCGCGAGAGCGCGAGCCTGGCCGAATTGGGTGCGGCGCTGGGGGAACGCGCGCTGGTCAGCTTCACCAGCTCGGCCGGATCGATCTTCGCCGTGGTGGTCGTGGACGGCCGCGCCGAACTCGTCCCGCTGGGCGAGAGCGAGCCGGTGCTGCACTGGGCCGGTGAGCTGCACGCCGACCTGGACGCGCTGGCCCCCGACCGCCTGCCACGCGTGCTGGTGGATGTCGTCGCGACCTCCGCGCGGCGCCGGGCGGCCCTGCTGGACGAGCTGCTGCTGCACCCGCTCGCGGGGTTGACCGGCGACCGGGAACTGGTGCTGGTACCCGCGAACGCGCTGCACACCCTCGCCTGGGGCGCACTGCCCTCGCTGGTGGGCAGACCCGTGTCGGTGGCGCCCTCGGCCACCGCGTGGCTGTCGGCCTCCCGCCGTCGGGTCGCCGGTCCCACCGTGCTGGTCACCGGCCCCGGCACGCCCGCCGAACTCGACGCCGCCGAGCTGTGCCGCCCGCACCCCGGTGCCGTGCTGCTGCGCGGTGAGCGCGCCACCGTTCGCGGGGTCCTCGGCGCACTGGACGGGGCCGGACTCGCGCACCTGGCCACGCACGGCATGCACGAACCCGGCAACGCCCTGTTCTCCCGCATGGAACTGGCCGACGGCGAACTGCGTGCCCACGAACTCACCCGGCTCAGCCGCCCACCCGGACACGTCGTGCTCGGGGCCGCCGAGTTGACCGTGGCCGATGAGGGGCACGGCTTCGCGGGTGCCCTGCTCGTGATCGGCGCGCGCACCGTCAGCGCCGCCGTGAGCCGGGTCGGCCTGAACGCGGCGGCCACCACCTGCGCCGAGTACCACCAGTTGCTGGCGCGTGGCACCAGCCCCGCCGTGGCGCTGGCCGCGGTGACCTCGGTGGACCCGTTGCGCCGCCCCTACGTGTGCCTGGGCGCGGGCTGAGCGAAGGCCTCACCAGCCGAGGTGGTCCCGGGCCAGCGTGATCAGGGCGCGGACAAGTCCGGCGGCAGCGCCCGACACGAGGGCGCGCAGCACGGGACGGGGCTTGTGGTCGCGTGATCGGGTCATGACTTCTCCTGTGAGGGAAGGGATGTGTGCTGACGGCTGGCCTGCCGGTGATCACTCTGGGGGTTGCCCCGTCCGGGTGGACCGGTCCCCGGATGACCCCGGACGCGGTGGGGCATCGACGTCGGTGCGGGCCAGGTCGTGCAGACTGGATCCGGACGAGTCCGGACGGCGGGGGGCTGAGTGGGGCGGTTGCAGGCGTCGTTCGCCGACGAGCTGCGGCGGCTGCACGTGGCGGCGGGCAAGCCCGCCTACGCCAGGCTGGCCAAGCACAGCAAGGTGGCCAGGAGTTCCCTCTGCGACCTGCTCAACGGGCGGTTCAAGCGTGCGCCCTCGTGGGATGTCGTGCGTGCCCTCGTGACGGCGTGCGTTGCCGAGTCGGTCCGCGACGACCACGGCCGGGTGCCGGCGGAGGTCGCGGCGCGCGGCGAGGTGGCGTGGTGGTTGCGCAGGCACGGAGAACTGGTCTCCGGCCTGGAGCAGGAGCGAGCCGGGCGGACAGGCGGCGCGCGCGGGTACGCCGCCGAGGTGAACCTCGTCGCCGGGGTCCCGGTTCGCCTGCTGTACCTGTTGCAGGTGGAGCGGTTCACGCCGCGACAGCTGATCGGCCGCGACGCCGAACTCGCCGAGATGGCGGAGTTCTGCACCGCGCCGGAGGTGCCTTCGGCCTACCGCTGGTGGCGGGCGGAGGCGTGGTCGGGCAAGTCCGCGTTGATGGCCTGGTTCGTGCTGCACCCGCCCGTCGGGGTGCGGGTGGTGTCCTTCTTCGTCACCGCGCGGTGGGCAAGCCAGAACGACCGCACGGCGTTCATCGAGAACCTGGTGCAACAGCTGCTCACCTTGCTGGGCAGGCGAATGCCGCCGCTGGTGAGCGAGGCGACCCGCGAAACGCACCTGCTGGGCCTGCTCGCCGAGGCCGCGGAGGCGTGTCGGCGCCGTGGCGAGCGGCTGGTGCTGGTCCTCGACGGGGTGGACGAGGACCGCGGCGTGCACGAGGGGCCGGACGCGCACAGCATCGCGGCGCTGCTGCCTTCCACGCCTCCGGCAGGTATGCGGATCATGCTCGCCGGTCGTCCTCGTCCGCCGGTCCCCGCCGACGTCCCCGCGCACCACCCGTTGCGCGAGCAGTCCGTGGTCCAGGTGCTGGCGCCCTCGCCGCAGGCACAGGCGGTCCGCGAGGAGATGGAGCGCGAGCTCAAGAGGCTGCTGCACGGCACCGCTGCCGACCAGGACCTGCTCGGGCTCGTGGCCGCTGCCGGTGGTGGGCTGTCGGCCGCCGACCTGGCCGAGCTGACCGGGCTCTCCCGGTGGGAGGTGGACGACCGGCTCAAGACGGTGATCGGGCGCAGCTTCTCCCGGCGCGGCAGCCACTACCGGCCCGAGGACGGCCCCGACACCTACGTGCTGGGCCACGAGGAACTCCAGGTCACCGCGCTGGAGATGCTGGGGCAGTCACGCCTGGAGCGGTACCGCGAGCGGTTGCACTCCTGGGCCGATCGCTACCGAGCGGGCGAGTGGCCCGCCGACACGCCGGAATACCTCCTGCGCGGCTACTTCGGCCTGCTGCACGCGACCGGTGACGTGGACCGGATGATCTCGTGCGCCATCGACCCCGCACGGCAGGGGCGCATGCTCGACCTGTCCGGTGGTGACGCCGCCGCCCTGACCGAGATCACGACCACCCAGGAGGTGCTCCTCCGCGCCGCGCGGCCCGACCTGCTCGCGCTGACCCGCCTCGTCATGCACCGCGACCGCCTCGCCGACCGCAACTGCAAGGTCCCCGTGGAGTTGCCCGCGGTCTGGGCGATCCTGGGGCAGGTCAACCGGGCGGAGGCCATCGCGTCCTCGATCACCGACCGGGGCGACCTGGTCCTCGCGCTGGCCTCGGTGGCGAAGGTCGTGGCCGACACCGACCGCACCCGCGCTGTCGAGATCATCGACAAGGCCGAGATCGTCACCCACTCGATCGCGGAAGGCTACGACCACCGGCGTGCGCTCGACGCGGTCATCGACGCGGCAGCGGCCATCGGGGACCTGGACCGGGCCGAGGCCAAGGCTCGATCCATCGGCGACACCAAGCGGCGGGCCAGCGCACTGACGACACTGGCCGAACGGGTCGCCGCGACCGGAGACCTCTTACGGGCCAGCGAACTCGTCGCCGAGGCCGAAGCTGCCGCCCGTTCCATCACCGAGGCCGCAGAGCAAGACCGAGCCATGTACTCGGTCGTGCGCGCACTGGCCGTGGCCGGAGATCTCGAACAAGCCGAATCCCTTGCCCGTTCCTTCCCTGATCCGGTCGACCGGGCACACGCGCTGGCATTGCTGGCCGAGGCAGTGGCCGCCGCCGATGGTGAGCGCGCCGACGAGTACCTCGCCGAAGTGGAGACCATCGCTGGCACCATCACTGAACCGGAGCAGCACGAACAAGCCCAGGCCTCGATCGTGTGCGCACTCGCCGCCGCCGGAGACCTGGCGCGGGCGGCAATCACCGCCCACGCCATCCCCCGTCTCATCGGTCGACTGTGGGCGCTGCACTCCGTTGTCAGGGCCGCCACGACAGCCGGAGACCTGGATCTGGCCGAGAAGATCGCCTGCACCATGCCGGCTTGCATGTCGCAGCCCGAGATACAACTGACCTCGCTGATGCACGTCGCCGACGAAGCCGCCGCGGCCGGGGACTTCGACCGCAGCGAGGCCCTCGCCGAGTCCCTGGGCTACCCCGGACTGCAACTCAAGACGTTGGCGCGCATGGCCAGGGCAGCGGCGGCACGTGGCGATCTGGCCCGGACATCCGCCCTCGTGGCCCGGCTCGAAGCTGCGGCCCGGCCGACCTTCGTCCCCGGCTGGCACCTCGGCGTGCTCGCGGCGGTGGCCAAGGCGGCCGGTGCCACTGGCAACCTCGACGGGGGCGAGGCCATCGCGCTGTCCATCACCGATCCGTACCGGCAGGGGTACACCCTGATGTCCCTGGCCGAGGCCGCCGCAGCCGTCGGTGACCTCGATCGTGCCCTCGGACTCGCCGAGATGATCGACGGGGCCGAGGTGCGCAGCAAAGCACTGAACTCACTGGTCAGAACCACAGCGGCTGCTGGCGATCTCGGCTGCTTCGAGATGGTTTTCGCGCACGCCGTGACCGCGGCCCAGTCAGTCCCTCGTGAGAACGAACAAGGGAACTCGCTGAAGACACTGGTGGAAGCGGCGCTGGCCGTGGGCGATTTCGATCGCGCCGAGTCCGTGACACGTCTCATCACCGATCCTCAGTTGCAGGCACATGCCGTGACGTCAACGGCCGAGGCAGCCTCGGGCGAAGTGGACCGAGTGCGGAGGATGATCGACCACACCGAGAAGATGGTGCGATCCAGCAAGGAAATCGAGCTGCAAGGCTGGACGTTGGAATCTCTCGCGGAGGCTGCGGCGGCCATCGGCGACATCGACCGCGCCGAGAACATCGCGCAGTCGATTACCAACCCAGACCAGGAGGATCCGTTCTTCAAGGACTGCGACCTGCGGGGATCAGCGCTGGCATCGACAGCGAAGGGCGCGGCGGCCCTGGGTGAGGTCGAGCGAGCAGAGGCCATCGCCCGTTCGCTCACCAGTCCCCGAATTCGGAGCTGGGCACTGAAAGCGGTGGCACAGGCCGTTGCGGCAAACGGTGGCATCGACCACGCCGCGAACATAGCACTGTCCATTGAGGACTTAGAAGTGCAGGGGTGGGCGCTGCGATCGGCAGCGGATGCGGCGGCAGCGGCAGGTGAGTTCGACCGCGCCACGGAGATCGCACACTTGATCAGAAACCCCGGACCGCAGAATTCCTCGTCCACCGGCCATGATCAACGCGGAGAAACGCTGTGTTCGCTGGCCAAGGCCGCGTCAGCCGCGGGCGAGCTCGACCAGGCGGAGATCATCATCCAGTCGATGGGCGCCAGTAATGATCGGGGGCTGGCGTTGTCGCAACTGGCGGAGGCGGCAGCGGCTATCGGCGACCTCGATCGCGCCGAGCGGATCGCGCTGTCCAAGACCACGCCGGAAGGACAGGTATTCGTGCTGACCGCAGTCGTCGGGGCAGCAACAGCCGTGGTCGACCACCGTCGTCTCGCCGACCTCCTCGATCGCGCCGAGGCCACATCCCGGGACATAACCCACACCTACTGGCAACCGGAGGCACTCGCACGCGTGGCGGAGGCCGCTGCGGCTCTCGGTGACCTCGACCGCGCCGAGAACATCGCACTGTCCATTGAGGACCCTAAATGCCAGGCGAAGACCCTGCTGGCGGTAGCGCCGGAACACGACACGCACCGCCGGAACCGCGCCGTGGCACGGGCGCTCGCGCTCACCGAGTGGACCTCAACCCTTCCGCAACTGCTTGAGCTGGCGCCACAAGCGCTCGCCACGATCACCGCAGAACTCGACACCCTGAGCGATTGTGACCCGCGCCACACCTTGGCAACACGCCGGGACGACTCGCGTCTTTCCCTGTGACACAAGGGTTGTCGGGAATCGTGGATTCAGGGGGAATCACATCATGAGGGCAATTGTGCCTGTGCTGGCCGCTGTCTCGGCGGCGCTCGCGTTCGCCGTGCCCGCGAACGCGGGAACCGCACCGATCCTCGTGCACGCGGACCTCGACGGGGACGGGGTGGCCGACGAGGTCACGCTCACACCGGTGGCGGACAACGCGCACGAGCAACTGCTGACCGCCACGGTGCGGGGGATCCAGCTCACCGCCCGCGTGCCGTTCGACTCCCTGTTCGGCCTGGCGCCGTTGCGGGTGGTGGACCTCAACGGGGACGGCAAGCAGGAGGTCGTCGTGACGGAATCGGTGGGCGCCAACACCGACGGCTTCAGCGTGTGGGGCCTGCACGGCGGGCTGCGACCGGTGACCTCGGGCGGCGCGGACCGGTTCAAGCTGTGGGAGGGCGGCGGTTTCAGCGCGATCTCCGGTTACGGCTGTGAGCCCGCGGGCGGCACGCGCCAACTGGTGACGGTGTCGGCTGAGCTCACGGACTGGCAGAACGAGGTCTACGAGGGCGACCGCGTCACCTACTCGGTGCGGGACGGCGTGGCCACCGAGACCTCGCGGACGCACGTGGTCGGTGCACGCGGCGAAGCGGGGTTCCGTACCGACGCGCGGACCTGCGCCTGACCGGATGCGGCGGACCCGGCACTCCGGGTCCGCCGCACCACGGCACGGTGGTCGTGGCGACCAGCTCGTTGTCCTGCGGGTCGGCGTCATCGAAGTACCGACCGGCTCGCCCTACTGATCCAAGTGGACCTTGGCGTCCTCGTACGTGCCGGTCACGGTGGTCTCGGCAGGCCCGTAGCGCAGGCTCAGCACGCCGGTGGTGAAGGTCTGCGAGGAGATCAGCCGCAGTGGGATGGCCTCGCCCTCGTCGAACAGCCGCATGCCCTGGCGCACGGCGATCGGGTGCACCAGCAGGTGCAGTTCGTCCAGCAGCCCCGCCGCCAGCAGCTGGCGGACCAGCGACACCGAGCCGCTCATCGCGATGTCGGCACCGGGCTCGTCCTTCAACGCGGTGACGGCCTCGACGAGGTCCCCCCTGAGCTGCTCGGAGTTGCGCCAGGTGAACTCCAGCTCCTGGTTGGACACCACGATCTTGCGGGTGTCGCCGAGCCCCTTGGCCATGCCCGCGTCCTCACCGCCCGCGGCCTCCCGCTCCGGCCACGCCCCGGCGAAGCTGTCGTAGGTCCTGCGGCCGAGCAGCAGGGTGTCCGCGCTGGCCATGTCCGCGAGCACGGCCGCGCCCATCTCCTCGTTGAAGTACGGGAAGTGCCAGTCCTGCGGGTTCTCCACAACTCCGTCGAGCGAGATGAACAGGCCAGCGCTGATCTTCCTCATGGTGTTCCCCTGCCAAGGTCGGCGATCGGTCGGTCATCAGATCAGACCGCGGCCACGGCCAGAACTCATCGGGGCGCGCCGGAATTGGCGATCGGGCTGATCAGCGTGCCCGGCCGGGACCGGGACGGGTTCGCCCCCGACGCGAACCCGCGCCCGGCCGCGTGAACCCGAACCTCAGTTCAGGCTCTTGAGCACGGAGACGTCGTAGGGCACCGTCTCCGCCAGCTTGCCCCGCAGCGCCTTGCTCGCCCAGTCGGGGTTGGACAGCAGCGCCCGCCCCACGGCGACCAGGTCGAACTCGTCGCGCTCCAGGCGGTCCAGCAGCTGGTCGATGCCGGTGACCCCGGCCCCGGGCTGGTTGCCCTCGCCCGTGGCGGGCGTGAACTCCGTGTCCAGACCGACCGAGCCGACCGTCACGGTGGGCTTGCCGGACAGCTTCTTGACCCAGCCCGCCAGGTTGAGCTCGCTGCCCTCGAACTCGGGCACCCAGTAGCGGCGGGTGGAGGCGTGGAAGGCGTCCACCCCGGCCTCAGCCAGCGGGGCCAGCAGCTGCTCCAGCTCGGCGGGGTTCTCGGCGATCCTGGCCTGGTAGTTGTACGCCTTCCACTGGGACAGCCGGAAGAAGATCGGGAAGCCCGGGCTGACCGCGGCGCGGATGGCCTGCACGATCTCGGTGGCGAACCGCGCCCGCGAGGCGTGGTCGCCGCCGTAGGAGTCGGTGCGCCGGTTGGTGCCGCTCCACAGGAAGTTGTCGATCAGGTAGCCGTGCGCCCCGTGCAGTTCGGCCCCGTCGAAGCCCAGGCGCTCGGCGGCGGCAGCGGCCTCCGCGAAGGCGGCGACCACCTCGTCGATGTCCTGCTGGGTCATGGCCTTGCCCAGCGGCGTGCCGTCCAGCGCGAGCCCGGAGGGCCCCTCGGCGGGCGGCTCCTCGGCGGTGCGCGCCGCACCGGTGTGCCACAGCTGCGGGATGATCCGCCCACCCGCCTGGTGCACCCGCTCGACCACGTGCGCCCACCCGGCCAGGGACTGCTCCCCGTAGAAGTGCGGCACGTTCTCGTAGGCACTGGCGGCGACGCGGTTGACGTAGGTGCCCTCGGTGACGATCAGCCCGACCTCGTTGGCGGCCCTGCGCGCGTAGTACTCGGCCACGTCCGGGCCAGGCACACCGTTCGGGGACTGGGTCCGGGTCATCGGGGCCATCACGATCCGGTTGCGCACCGTCAGATCGCCGACGGTGAACGGCCGGTCCAGCACCCGGCTGACGCGGCTGGCCTGTTCCACCGAAACCATCATTCCTCCCACAGCAGTGGATCACCTCAACTAACGACACAAACGTGCGTTGTTAGCCTCTTTCTTCCCGGCACGCCCCACTGTGGCCCGGAACACACCGCGCAGGTCTCAGGCGGGCAAGTCCCCGCGCTGCCGGGCGCGGTAGGCGCGCAGGTTGGCGGCATTGCCGCAGACCCGGACGTCGTGCCAGACCCCGCTGTTGTTGCGGGACCGGTCGTAGAACGCGATCGCGCACCGGGGGTTGCGGCAGGTCTTCAGCCGGCACCAGACCTCGGCGCACTGCGCCTCCAGCGCCGTGACCAGCGCCAGCGAGGCCAGGTACCGCCAGCCGGTGCCGCGCGGGGCGAGCCGGACCCTGCCGTCCTCTCCCATGCACAGCGAGGCCGAGGCCGTGTGCACCACGGTGGCGCAGTCCAGGGTGCCGCCCGCGGTGACCCGTTCGTGCAAGTCGTCGCGGAAACCGCGCAGCTGGTCGACGTCGTCCTGGTCCAGCACCACCTGCCGCGCCGGGTGGCCGGTGACCGCCGACCAGGTCGCCAGCGCCCGGTCCGCCCAGTCCCGCGCGCGGGCCAGGTCGGCGAGCAGGTCGGGCTGGCGGGGCCGTCCCGCGGACAGGGTGTTGAGCAGGTCGTGCACGTAGCCGAGGCAGCCGGGCGCGGGCTCCATGCCGTACCGATCGCTCGCTGGCCAGCTCACCGCACTCACCTCCCTGTGACCTGACACAACTGTAAACACCTGGGGTCTGTCAGGCCACTGTGGACGAGCCAGCCCGGTCGGTAGGGTCACCGCGTGGCAGTGGTGGAGATCTACACCGACGGGGCGTGCAGCCCGAACCCAGGTCCGGGCGGTTGGGGCGCGGTGCTGCGCTACGGCGGGCACGAGCGGGAGATGTACGGCGGGGAGGCGGGGCAGACCACCAACAACCGGATGGAGCTGATGGCCCCGATCCAGGCGCTGGAGACGCTGACCCGGCCCTCGGTGGTGCGGATCTACACCGACAGCACCTACGTGCGCAACGGCATCACCCAGTGGATGGCCAAGTGGAAGCGCAACGGCTGGCAGACCAGCGGCAGGCAGCCGGTGAAGAACGCCGACCTGTGGCAGCGGCTGGAGCAGGCTGGTTCGCGGCACGAGGTGGAGTGGCTGTGGGTCAAGGGACACGCCGGCCACCCCGAGAACGAGCGCGCCGACCGGCTGGCCGTGCGCGGGGTGCACGAGGTGACCGGCCGCGCCGAGCGGCCGTGAGCCGCCGCCGCTACCGGTAACACGGGGACCGCCCCCGTCGAAGGTGTAGAGCGCCGACGAAGGGGCACCACATGATCCACGAGCCGAGGCACCGGGCGGACCGGTCCTGGCCGATACTCGTGCCCGTCACGGTCCTCGGCGCGATCGCGCTGTTCTGCGGGGTGGCCACGCAGTTCGTGCTCACCACGAGGACCACCCCGACCCCGGCCGAGACCACCCTGGTGTTCCGCCCCGTGGTCGAGGACTCCGCCGCGGTCCAGCGCAGCGCACAGTCCACAGTGGACCGCCAGGCCACCGGCCTGACCGCCCGAGCGCTGGAGGACCTGGACTGCTCGCGACTGAGGCCGCTGCCCGGCAAGGAGGACCCGCACAAGCCGCTGCTCACCTGCGACCACGCGCGGCAGACCCGCTACCTGCTCGGCCCCGCGTTCCTCGACGCCAGCGGCATCCAGTCCGCGCGCGCCACGTTCGAGTCCGAGCAGGGCAGCTGGGTGGTGTGGCTGACCTTCACCCCGGAGGGCGCGCGGACCTGGTCGGACTACACCGGCGCCCACGTCGGCGGCCAGGTGGCCTTCACGCTGGACGGTGAGGTCGTGTCCGCACCCAGGATCAACCAGCCCATCGCCGGGGACACGCAGGTCTCCGGCTCGTTCACCGAGCAGGCCGCCCGCCAACTCGCCGAGGCCCTCACCCGCAACTAACCCACGAGTCCCGCCCAGACGACGGCGAGTCCCGGCCTCCGGACCGCGAGTCCCGCCCAGGCACACGCGAATCCCGCCCACAGGCACGCGAGTCCCGCTCGCCGGACCACGAGTCCCGGCCTGGTGACGGCGAGTCCGCGCCGCGCGAGCCAACTCCCGGGGTGGCGAATCGACGCCGCGCGAGTCCCGCCCAGGCGTGCGCGAATACCGTCCACAGGTGCGCGAGTCCCGCCCTGGAGTGGCCGAATCCCGCGCGGCCGCGAACCGGGCCCGGCGGATCGGCGGTCCGCAGCCGCGATGAGTTCCGCCACTCGTCGTGGTCCTTACTGGTGTTCGACACACCAGACGTGAAGGATTTGGCACATGCAGCGAACCATCGGATCGACCGCGGGCGGCACCGAGAGCGCGGCAGCGGACAGACGATCGCGCTGGACAGCGCTGATCGTGCTGTGCATCGGCATGTTCATGATCGTGTTGGACGGCACGGTGGTGAACGTGGCCCTGCCCGCGATCCAGAGCGACCTCGGGTTCACCCAGTCCAGCCTGGCCTGGGTGGTCAACGCCTACCTGATCGCCTTCGGCGGCCTGCTGCTGCTGGCGGGCCGGCTGGGCGACCTGCTCTCCCGCCGCGGCATGTTCCTGTCCGGGCTGGGCGTGTTCACGGTGGCCTCGCTGCTGTGCGGGCTGGCGCCGACCAAGGAACTGCTCGTCGCGGCGCGGTTCGTGCAGGGCGTCGGCGGGGCGATGACCTCGGCCGTGGTGCTGGGCATGATCGTGACCCTGTTCCCCGGCCAGCGCGAACAGGCCAAGGCGATCGGCGCGTACGGCTTCGTGGCCACCGCGGGTGCCTCGGTGGGCCTGCTCGCGGGCGGGGTGCTCACCCAGGTGCTGAGCTGGCACTGGATCTTCATGATCAACATTCCGATCGGCCTGATCACCGGCTTCGTCGCGCTGCGGCTGCTGCCCGCGGACCGGGGCGTCGGCGTGGGCCGCGACACCGACTTCCTGGGCGCCGCGCTGATCACCGGCTCGCTGATGCTCGGGGTCTACACGATCGTCACCCCCGCGGCCGAACTCGGCTGGACCGCACCGCAGACCCTGCTGCTGGCCGGGGCGACACTGGTGCTGCTGATCGCCTTCGTGGCGCGTGAGGCCACCGCGCGCAACCCGCTCGTGCCGCTGCGCATCTTCCGCTCGCGCAACGTGTCCGGGGCCAACGCGATCCAGGCGCTGACCGTCGCGGGCATGTTCGGCATGTTCTTCCTCGGCGTGCTGTACCTGCAACAGGTCCTCGGCTACGACGCGCTGCAGACCGGCCTCGCCTTCCTGCCGACCACCGTGGTGATCGGCACGCTGTCCCTGCGCTACTCGGAACGGCTGATCACCCAGTTCGGCGCGCGGACCGTGCTGCTGCCCGGACTGGTCCTGATCGCCGCGGGTCTGGCGCTGTTCGCCCGCGTCCCGGTGCCCGGCAACTACCTGACCGACGTGCTGCCGCCGACCCTGCTGATGGGTGTGGGCATCGGCGTCAGCTTCCCCACGCTGGCGGCGCTGGCCATGTCCGGTGCCACCGAGGACGACGCCGGGCTGGCCTCCGGCCTGGTCAACACCACCATGGAGGTCGGCGCCGCGGTGGGCCTGGCCGTGCTCGCCACCCTGTCCGCGACCCGCACCCGCGAACTGGCCGCCGCCGGGGTCAACGCCGTGACCGCGCTGACCGGCGGCTACCAGCTCGCGTTCCTGATCGGCGCCGCGCTCGTCGTGGTCGCGCTGGTGATCGGGCTGGTCGTGCTGCGCAACGAGCCCAAGCCGGAGACCGAGTAGTGCAGGACGCGGAGTGGGACGGCGTCACCCTGCGGTCCGACTACCGCGAGGAGCACGTCGCCAAGCGGGACGGCCTCGCCGACGCCGCGCGGGACGGCAACTGGCCGTACGTGCTCGAGGCCGTCACGGGTTCCGGCATGGTCAACTCCACCCGTGTCGGCGGCCCCAGCGGCTATGCCCCGCTGCACCAGGCCGCCTGGCACGGTGTGCGCCCTGACATCGCCCAGCGCCTGCTCGACCTCGGCGCCTGGCGGACACTGCGCACCAGCGACGGCGAACGGCCCGTGGACATCGCCGTGCGCAAGGGCCACCTCCTGCTCGCTGAGGTCATCCGCCCGCGGTCCGAGGAGGACCTCAGCGAGCTGGAGCACCAGCTGCACGAACTGATCCGGCACCGCATCCCCGACCTCGTCACCGAACACGCGCTGCGGCTACCCCAGATCCACGTGCTCACCGAGCTGACCAACCCCTGCCTGCGCTTCCCCGTGCCCGGGTTGTACGGCGGCTTCAGCATCGAGCTCACCGGCCGGGAGCTGATCGTCAAGAGCTGGTGCCGGGTGGCAGGGGGCTGGGCCCAAACCCACCGCGTGACGTCCGAGGGGTACGAGCTGATCGAGTCGGGCTGGGACCTGTGAGCGCGTAGGCTGGCTGCGCCAAAACCGATGCCGGAATCGCACTGACGGCAGCAACGTTGCAGGTCAGGAAGTGTGTTCCCCGTGCGAGCGGGGGTGGTCCACGAGCGACCCGCAGTGACCACAGGAGAAGCGCGTGTTCCCCGTGCGAGCGGGGGTGGTCCCTGCGCTTGGGCCGACATGGATCTTGAAGAGGCGTGTTCCCCGCGCGAGCGGGGGTGGTCCCGCCTCACCCGCGCAGTGCTCTTTGATCGGTGCGTGGTCCCCGCGCGAGCGGGGGTGGTCCGTCACCGAGGAGCTGACCGCTCGGGACTTCTACGTGTTCCCCGCGCGAGCCGGGCTAGTCACACAGTCGCAACGATCACCACCGGCCGCGCGGGGGCCTACGCCCCCAAACCGTTCAGGGCGATGTCCAGGGCTCGGCGCATGGCCTCCCACAGCTCGTCCTCCGAACAGCCCTGCTCCAGGCAGACCAGGGACGCGGCCTGGGTCGCACCGGCGAGCGCGCCGACGACCGCGCTGGCGCTGATCAGGTCGAGTTCGTCCGGGTAGGCGGCCACCAGGGCGGCGGCGACGTCCTTCTGCGTCTCGAACGCCTGGTGCAGTGCCTTGGCCTGCAAGGAAGGCACCGAGCTGACCAGTCGCACGTAGATCTGCATGAACTCGCGGTCGCGCGGGCCCACTCCCCCGGCCCGGTAGTCGGCGATGCTCTTCTGGTACGCCCTGGTCAGCAACTCGCTGACGGACTCGCCCTCGCGCCGGTCGGCGATCACCTCGATCGGGATGGCCTGGTACGCCGTGCTCTCGGCGAAGAGCACGTCCTCCTTGCTGGGGAAGTAGTTGAAGAAGGTCTTCGTGGCCACGTCGGCGGCGGAGGCGATCTGCGCGACGGTGGTCTGTTCGTAGCCCTGCTCGTCGAACAGCCGCAGCGCCGTCTCCACCAGCAGCTGCCTGGTCTGCCGCTTCTTGCGCTCACGCCGTGACTCGTCCACGCAGGAACCTTACATGAAGAATAGGCTTACATCGGTTGCAAAGTTATATCGAGTGCAGTTTCATGGACGCATGGAGCCACTGACCTTCCCGATGACCAGGTCCCACCCCTTCGACCCGCCCGACGCGATCCAGGCGATGCGCACGGAGCGGCCCATCGCCCGCGTGCGCTATCCGGACGGCAAGCTCGGCTGGCTGGTCACCCGGCGCGAGACCGTGCGCACAGTGCTGGCCGACACCAGGTTCAGCGCACGGCAGGAGCTGCGCAGCAACCCGTTCAGTCCCGCGAAGGAGCCGCCGCCCGCCACACCCGGCTCGTTCATCGGCATGGACGCGCCGGAGCACACCCGGTACCGGCGCCTGCTCACCGGCCAGTTCACGGTGCGCCGCATGCGCAAGCTCACCGAGCACATCGAGCAGATCGCCGGGCAGCGCCTGGACCACATGGCGCAGGCTGGCCCGACGGTGGACCTGGTGCGCGAGTACGCGATGGCGATCCCGGCGCAGGTGATCTGCGAGCTGCTCGGCGTGCCGCAGGGCCACCGCGAGCAGTTCGAGCGGCAGGCCGCGGAGCTCAACAAGCCGGGCACGAGCATGGAGAGCCTGCTCAAGGCGCTGGGCGAGATCACCGGCCACCTCGCCGAACTGATCGAGGCCAAGCGAGCCGAGCCCGCCGACGACCTGCTCAGCGGGCTGATCACCGAGGGCACGGACCTGACGCAGGAGGAACTGACCAACATCGCGTTCCTCCTGCTGGGGGCCGGGTTCGACACCACGGCGAACGTGCTGAGCCTCGGCGCGCTGGCGCTGATGCTCGACCCCGCGCAGATCCCGGTGCTCACCGATCCGCAGACCGCGGACAACGCCGTCGAGGAACTGCTCCGCTACCTGCCCGTTGTGCCGGGCACGATCCGCTCAGCACTGGAGGACGTCGAACTGGAGGGCGAACTGGTCAGGGCGGGCGAGAGCGTGATGGTCTCGCTGCCCGCGGCCAACCGGGATCCCGAGCGCTTCCCCGAGGGCGACCGGCTCGACCTGACCAGGCCCGCCACCGGGCACATCGCCTTCGGCCACGGCATCCACCAGTGCCTCGGCCAGCAACTGGCCAGGGTCGAACTCAGGGCCGCCCTGCCCGCGCTGTTCCGGCGATTCCCCGGCCTGCGCCTCGCCGTGCCGCCGGAGCAGGTAAAGCTGCGCGAGCACACCGCCATCTACGGAGTAGACGAGCTGCCGGTCAGCTGGTGAGCGCAGGCCGGGGCAACCGTGGGAACACACGGTTCTTCTTTTACAGCCGTCGCACCTAGTGGGTATAGACGCGCACGTAGTCCACGAGCATCTTCGCCGGGAAATGCGTTGCCCCGTTGGGGGATCCGGGCCAGTTGCCGCCGATCGCCAGGTTCAGCAACAGGAAGAACGGCTTGTCGAACACCCACCCGGAGGCAGGCCGCTGCTGGGTGTTGTAGACGTGGCCGTCCACCGAGAAGGCGATGTGGTCGGGGTACCAGTCCGCGGCGAAGGTGTGGAAGCCCGCGGAGACCGGCGAGCCCAGGGTGTAGGTGGAACTGGTGTTGTAGCCGTTGGGGCCGTGCAGGCTGCCGTGCACCTGGTTGGGCTCCCTGCCGATGTTCTCCATGGCGTCGATCTCGCCACAGGCGGGCCAGCCCACGCTGCCGATGTTGGCGCCCAGGGCCCAGAACGCCGGCCACACGCCCTGCCCGCCGGGAACCTGGACGCGGGCCTCGAACCGGCCGTAGGTCTGGGAGAACTTGCCCGAGGTCAGCAGGCGGGCGGAGGTGTACTGGCAGGTCCCGTACCAGCAGTGGTACTTGGCCGCGTCGTCCTTGCGCGCCTGGATGACCAGGTGCCCGGCACCGTCCAGGAAGGAGTTGTTACGGCTGTTGGTGTAGTACTCCAACTCCTGGTTGCCCCAGCCACCGCCGCCGGTGTCGTAGTTCCACTTCGCGGGGTTGGGCGCGCTGCCCGCGGCCCCGGAGAACTCGTCGGACCAGGACAGCTTCGGGGCCGAGGGCGCGGCATCGGCGAGGCCGGCACCGCACAGCAGGACCACAGCGGCACAAGCCAGAGCGCGCGACAGCAGGGGTGTCCGCACTTCAACCTCCCATGGACAGGAGGAGGACCGGCCCGCGACCGCGAACGCCGTGTGCCACAGGCCTTCCTCGTCTCGGTTCACTCGGACGACAAGCCTGGCGGGGCCCGGGACAGCGAGTGAACCACCGGCACCCACCGGTGGTCAAGGACGCGTGAAAGGCGGTCAGCAACTGTCCATAAAGGACTCCAGTGCCGGGAGGCGGCCACCTGGACTCGGCACGGGCACTTCGGGGCGTTCACGGGTTCGGTCAACAGCTGGCTCGAACCCTCGGCCCACGCCTAGGATCAACACCCGTTGAGCGACGGGCACGAGCTCACCGAGGTGAAGGGGGGCTCGCCGTGGCGGGGTTGACGAAGGTCCTTGGCTGGCTCGGCTTCGCCGTAGTCGCCGTCATCGGGTTCTCCCTCATCAGCCGTGGCTGCGCGAGCCACCTCAAGGCCGAGGGCGCCACGGTCCAGGCCTACTTCCACGCCCTCGGCACCGGTGACGCCGCGAGCGCGTGCGGCGCGCTGGCGGATTCCGCCCAGGCCAAGCTCAAGGCGCAGCAGAGCGCCGCCACCTGCCAGCTCGCCGTCTCGCGGCTGCACACCTCGCTCACCCAGGCCCAGCGCGAGGAGCTCGTCAAGGCCGACATCTCGGTGAACGACGCCGCGTACGCCGGTTCCCGCAAGGAGATCACCCTCGTCGGCGGCGACCCGCTCGGCTACGCGGTCGTCGTGCTGTCCACGGCGGGCGAGCACGAGATGATCACCGACTGGGGCTGGGACGCCAGGCAACTGGTCTGACCCCACCCCAGGTCAAGTTCCCCAGCCCGCCCGTAGTCACGGGTAACCACCCTCCCGCGCGCGGTGGCCCGACCAGCACCGGCAGATTCCCGCGAATGGGGCGTTACGCCGGGGCGGGTGGCGGCGAAGTACCAGCCACGCCCGTCGATCACCGCCTGGGCGCACATCGGAACGAGGGCAGGTCAATCGGTGGGACGCCACGTCTACGGAAGGGTGCTCGCGCTGGCCGGGCGGGTGGCCAGCAGGCGGCGACTGCCTGATCAGGGGCCGTTGGCCTCGGGGTCGACCAGGCGGATCGCCGCGCTGATCGACGACTACCTGGAGCGGCACGAGGACCTGCCGGGCAAGCTGAGCACGGAACTGCTGGAGCACGAGGGGTTGCTCAGGGGTCTCTCGCTCGCGGACGCGCACGACGCCGGGAACGCGGGCATCGCCTGGGCCCGGTCGGTCATCATGCGGGTCTCGCTGGAGCACGGCCTCGCCCGGGAACCCGTGTCAGGGGACAACAAGCTCGCGCAACTGCACGAGTTGCTGGGGCGGCAGTACGTCCAGTTCGGCGACTGGTCCACGGCGAGCGAGTGCTTCACCGGTGCCGCCCTGCGCTGGACCAGGCGCACGCACAAGCGCAAGGCGCTGTCGCAGGTCATCGTCTGCTGCCTGCGGGGCGGGGACACCGCCTCCGCGTCCGCACTGCTCAACATGGTCGAGGGCCTGGTCTCACACCGGCCGTCACAGCACTTCCTGCGGATCACCGGCAAGCTCCTCTCCGCCGAGGCGGAGATCGACGCCCGGGACGAGGAGCAGGTGCACGAGGTCCGGCGGCTCGGTGTCATCAACTACGGCTACCTCGCTTCCTGCCTGGTGCGGAGGCTGGCCGCCGAGGGCCACTTCCACCGGGCGCTGCGGGTGACCACTCGAACCCTCGACCGTCTGCGGCAGGACCAGGCGGACACGTGGGTGATCGGCGACCTGGAGCAGCAGGCGGCGAGCATCCACAACGCGCTGGGAGAGCACGAACAGGCGCTGCGACTGGCCGTGGCCGCATGGGCGAAGCTGGACGCACCGCGCTACCAGGCGTGCTCACGCGCCCAGCGCCAGTCCACCTGGGGCAACTTCGCGCCGTCCAGGTACGCGGCGCTGCGTGCCGCCGTCGAACTCGGGGACGGACGAGCCCTGGCGGAGCTGATCGAGTCCTGCCGGCTGCAATCGCTGGTCGCCACCGAGCTCGAGATCGACCACCGGGAAGAGCAGGAGAAGGTGACCGCAACGGGGGTCCGCCTCTCCAACAAGGGCGAGCCCCGGCTGACCGACGGCGGCATGTCGCTGTCCACGGCCGTCTTCGCCGCGGTGAACGACGCCTTCACCTCGACCCGCCTGAACCGGCCCGCCCCCGTGGCGTACCAGGGGACCTCCCTGCTGGCGCCCCACTACTCCGAGCAGCCCGGCGCCGGACCGGCACCGGACCCGTGCGCCCTGGACGACGCGTTGCCCCAGGGCGTGTTCTGGTCCTCGCACGTGGAGAACGGGGTCATGTTCTGGTTCCTCGCCGAGGATGGCAAGCCGGTCGCCCACGGCATGACGGACCTCAGGGAGGACGAGCACCTCCAGCCCGTCCTGCGCAGCCTCGCGGGCTGCTCGGAGTCCGCCGAGCCCGAGACGTGGAACCTGCCGCCGCACAGGGCGGAATCCGGTGAGCACTACGAGCCGCTGCTGCACCTGGCCCAGTGGCGGTCACCCGAGGAGCAGATCATGTCCAGCACGGTCGGCGGCCTGCTCCCGCCGCCGCTGGTCGACCTGCTTTCCGAAGCCGCCAAGCGGAAGGAGCCGCTGCGGCTCACCCTCGCACCGGCACGCGAGTTCGGTTGCGTGCCATGGCCGATCGCTGTCGTTCCAGGTTCCTCGGACCGGTTGGTCGAGCGAGCCACCCTGCGCACCTGGACCTCCGCGCCCACACAACTGGCCCGCAAGGCACGGGCCCCGCATCCACCGGGCTCGCCCGTGCCCTTCCTGATCGCGTGCGACAACCCCGACGGCACGTTGCGCGAGCGGACCACGGGGTCCGCGGTGAGCCTGGCGTGGGAGGTGCTGGGCGGCCCGACCTCCGCGAGCCCAGCCACCAGGCAGGCCCTGCTCAGCGCGCTGCACCGCATCGACCCGAAGGCACACGGGCTGTTCTTCTACCGCGGGCACGCCAGACCCGACCTCGCGTGGTCCGGCCTGCCGCTCGCGGGAGGTGATCCGCTGCGGGCAGGCGAGCTGCTCGGCAGCGTCCAGGACGGCACCCCGCTCCTGCCGATGCCCGCACGGGTGATCGTCTCGTACTGCTCCGGCTCCGGCGGCTCCCTGACCGGCGGTGAGGGCGTCGGCCTGGCCGCCGGACTGGTCCAGTCCGGGGCCGAACAGGTCGTGGCCACCTCGGTCGACGTCCTCGACGCTCCGTTCACCGAGGCGTTCGAGGACATGCTGATCAAGGGCATGCTCGTCCCGGACCTCGACCACGCCGAGGTGCTCCGTGCGGTGCAGCTGCGCATGCTGCGCGAGTGGAAGGTCTTCTCGCTGCGCGGTCGCCCCGCCCGGCGGGCGGACATCAGGGAACCGCACCCCATCATCTGGACCGCCTACCAGGCCTACTGAGCACCGGGGTACCGTGGACGCGGCGGCATTGGCACAGCTGTCCACAGTGGAGGGAACTGGGCGATGGCGGCACCGAACGACATGCGGGCCTTCAACCGGGCGATCATCGAGGAGTTCCGCGCCAACAACGGGCTCGTCGGCCACGAGGCGTTGCGCGGGGCCAGGATCGTGCTGCTGACGACCACGGGCGTGCGCACGGGCAAGCCGCACACGACCCCGTTGGGGGACCTGGGCGAGGAACCGGGCCGCACCGTGCTGTGGGCCTCGAACCTGGGCGCCGCGGAGCACCCGGCCTGGTACCGCAACCTGCTGGCGCGGCCCGAGGTGGTGCTGGAACGCAGGACGCCAGCCGGTGTGCTGGAACGGGTCGAGGGGCGCGCGGTCACCGCGACCGGGCAGGAGCGCGAGCGGCTGCTCGTCGCGCTCAGGGCGAGTCGGCCGGAGATCGCCGCGCACCAGGACCGCACCGACCGGGAGATCCCGCTGGTGGTCGTCAGCTGAGGTCGACGGCCCCCTCGTGCAGCAGGTAGGTCCGCGCGGGATCCCAGCCCGGTTGCTCGCACAGGCGCCGTCGCACGTGCCACCAGCTGTCCACGGTGCTGGCCACCACCCAGGCATCCGGCTGCCCAGCGGTGAGCCGTCGCGCCTGCCGCAACCACGAGGCCGCCCGCTCGGGCCAGCTCACCACCACCAGCACCTCCCCCGGCCAGCGCGCGAGGAAGTCCGTCACCAGTGCGCGGGAGGCCGCGTCCCGGCTGTGCCCCACCGCCACCAGCAGGTCAGCTCGCATCGTGGAACACCAGCCCGAGCGTGTGCCGCAGCCCCGAGCGCACGCTGCTGACCCCGTGCCGGACGGGTGCCGTCGACCAGCCGCGCACCGAGCGCAGTGGCCGGTCCCTGGTGGTGAAGATCAGCCCGTGGCCCTGCGGCAGGCTGACCGCCGTGCCGCGGGACTGCGCCCTGGGCCGCTGCTCCACCAACAGGAACTCCCCGCCCGTGTAGTCCGCACCCGGCACGTCCAGCCCGATCACCACCTGCAACGGGAAGACCAGGTCCCCGTACAGGTCCCGGTGCAGGGCGTTCCAGTCCCCAGCCCGGTAGCGCAACAGGATCGGGGTCGACCTCACCTGGCCCGCCTCGTGGCACATGCCCAGCCACTCCGCCAGCGTGTCCGGCCAGGGCGCCGGCTTGCGCAGCCGCGCCGCCCAGTCCCGGGCGATCGGCAACAGCCTCGGGTAGAACGCCGCCCTCAGTCGCGCCACCACCTCGGGCACCGGCGCCTGGAAGTACTTGTACTGCCCCGAGCCGAAGTTGTGCCGCGCCATGTCCACTGTGGACCGGAACAACGCCTCCTGCTCGTAGAACGCCGCGACCTCCCCGCACTGCTCAGCCGTCAGCAACGGCCCGGTCAGCGCGCACCCCTGCGCGTCCAACTCCGCCGCCAACCCCGCCCAGTCCTGCTCGTCCACCTGATGCACCCCACGAGCCTGCCAGGCGGGTGGGCGGGTCGGCTGGCGGATTTCCGCCATGGCGCTGAGCGCCCCCACTTGTTAGCTTGCCGGTATGAAACTGCGCTGGGGTGCGGCACTCGCGGTGGTCGTGGTGGCGTTGACGGGTCTGGTCGGGGCGGGACAGGCCTCGGCGGCGGACGTGCCGCTGGTGCGGTGCACGTTCACGCCGACCCCGGAGAACCCCGCGGCGAGGTGGGTGCTGCGACCGCTGCCGGTGGCGTTGACGGTGGGCACGGTGGACGTGACGTTCCGGTTCAACTACGGGCCGGTGACGGTGCGGCTGAACCGGGCGGGAGCGGCGCCGTGCGCGGTGCACAACATGGTGAGCCTGGTGTTGCAGCACTTCTACGACCACAGCCAGTGCTGGCGGCTGACCAACAGCACGCGGTTGGGGGTGTTGCAGTGCGGGGACATCTACGAGGTGGAGAAGGGTGGCCCCGGCTACAAGTTCCCCGACGAGGTGGACGGCACCGAGACCTACGAGCGCGGCACGATCGCGATGGGCAACCAGGGGCCGGGCACCAACGGCAGCGAGTTCTTCATCGTGCACTCCTTCGCGCACATCCCGGCGAACTACTCGGTGCTGGGCAAGGTGGTGCGCGGCATGGACGTGCTGGACCGCGTCGTGGCGGCGGGCATCATCCCCAGCGAGCGGGGCGAGCTGGACGGGGCGCCCGCCAAGCCGGTGACGATCGCGGGCGGCTCGGTCCGGTTCTGATCACACCGAGTTGACCTCTAGTTAGCTGGAGGTCTTAGCGTGATCAGCAGTCGAGGACTGAGGGGTTGCTGTCATGCGCGTGGTGTTCACGGCACAGTCGGAGTACTCGCACCTGATGCCGGTGGTCGTGCCGGTGGCACAGGCCGCGCGGCGGGCGGGGCACGAGGTGGCGGTGGCGGTGGGGCCGAACCTGGTGGCGCAGGTGCACGACCTGGGCCTTCAGGTGCTGCCACTGCCCAACGTGGTGCGGCTGGGCGAGATGCGGGACGACCCGGAGATCGCGCGGCGGTACGGGATCGACATGAGCATGCTGACCGGGGTCGGACTGCGCACGGTGGGCACACCGGGGGCGGTGGCGGCGCGCAACTTCGCGGGGCCCGCGGCGCTGCCCTACGCGCAGGATCTGATCGAGGCGCTGACGCAGTGGAAGCCGGACCTGCTGGTGCACGAACCGACCGCGTTCGGGGCGTACTACGCGGCGGAGGCGCTGGGGCTGTCCCGTGCGGTGCTGGACATCTCCCCGCTGACGCCGCGGGACCCGGAGGCCCTGCTGGCGGAGATCAACACCCAGCGGCAGGCGCTGGACCTGGCGCCGACCGGGGACCCGGACGACCTGATGCGGACGACGGTGGCGGGCGTGGTGCCGGAGCAGTTCTACCCGGTGCGGCGCCGAGTGCCGGGCGCGCGGTACTACCGGCCGGAGTTGCTGCCGACCGGGCAGCGGCTCGACCCCGCCGTGGCGGCGCTTCCCGGCGACCGCCCGCTGGTGCTGGCCAGTCTCGGTTCGGTCGCCGCGAAGCTGCTCGCCGGGGACTCCCCGGTGCTGAACACGATCGTGGAGGTGCTCGGCGAGCTGCCCGTGACGGCGGTCGTGGCCCTGGGCAAGGACGTGGACCCGCGGGACTGGCCGGGCAGCCGCCCGGACAACGTGCACCTGACCTCCTTCGTGCAGCAGCAACTCCTGCTGCCCGCCTGCGAGTTGTTCCTGACGCACGGCGGTTTCAGCGGGGTGCGCGAGTCGCTCAACGCGGGCGTGCCGACGGTGGTGGTGCCGCTGTTCGCCGAGCAGCCCGCCAACGCCGACCGGCTGGTCGAACTGGGCCTGGGCACGCGGCTGAACGTGGAGGACGTGGACCACGCCTCGTTGACGGCCGCGTGCCGCACCGTGCTGGCGGACCCGGGCTACCGGTCGCGGGCCAAGGCGGTGCAGCGCCAGTTCCTGGCCCTGCCCGATTTCGACCAGCTCGTGGCCGACCTGGCGACCCGGTTCGGCTGAGTCAGACCGGCCGGGCCACCAGGCACCAGAACCCGCCGGCGGGCGGGACCGGCTCGGCGACCTCCACGGCGAAACCCGCGCGCTGGCACAGTTCGTGGAAGTCGGCCAGGGTGCGCTCCCGGCCGCCGACGTTGACGAGCATGTTCAGGTCGCTCAGGTACAGCCCGGCCGGCCCGCCGGGAACGACGGTCGGGGGCAGCACCGGCTCGATGATCAGCAGTCGGCCGTGTTCGGGCAGCACCGACCGGCAGTGGCCGAGGATGGTCACGCACCGGTCGGTGTCCCAGTCGTGCAGGATGCTCTTGATCAGGTACAGGTCGGCCCCCGAGGGCAGGCCGGTGAAGAAGTCGCCGTGGCTGACCGTGCAGCGCTCGGTCAGCCCGGCGGCGGCCAGCCGGTCGGGGGCCTGGGCGGAGCCCTCGGCGGAGTCGAACACGATGCCGCGCAGGGCCGGGTTGGCCTTCAGCAGCGGCACGAGCAGGGTGCCGTCCCCGCCGCCGATGTCGAGCGCCGTGTGGAACCGGCTGGCGTCGAAGACCTCGGGCAGCGTCTCGGCCAGCGCGCGGGTGCCCTGGCTCATGGAGGCGTTGAACAGCGCGGACTTGTCCGGGCGCCCTCGCAGGTGGGCGAAGAACGGCTCGCCGAACAGCTCGTCGAACGAGGTGCGGCCGGTGCGCACGCTGTGCGGCAGCTCCTCCCAGGCCCGGATCATCACCGGGTCGGTGAACATGTCGACGAAGGAGTGCAGGGAGTCCGGGCGGTCGGTGCGCAGCAGGGCGCCCGTGGAGGTGAGCGCGAACCGCCCCGGCTCGGGCTCGGTGAACAGGCCGAGCGCGGCCAGTGCGCGCAGCAGGCGGTTCACCGTCCCGGCGGGCAGGTCGAGTTCGGCGGCGACCTCGGCGTGGTCTCGGGTGGCGTCGCCGAAGGCGTCGGCCAGGGTGAGCCGCACGGCGGCACGCACGGTCTGGGCGGCCATGAAGCCGAGCACGGTCTGCGTCAACCGGGCGCGGCCCTGGGCTGGGTCGGTCACGGTGATCCCCCTTCGTCACGATCAACTTAGGCAAGCCTAACCTCCTGAGACGAGGTGCGGCAGGGCTACTCCAGCCGTTGATCGTTACGTTCACCTCGGGCAGCGGCGCGGCCACGCGGCTGACCGACGGGGCGGGGCTTTAGAAGGTCCAGCGGGTGGCGCCGCCCGGCGCGACCGTGGCGACGGCGCACGCCGACCGGGCGATGACGCGGTAGACCGACCACGGCGGCGCACCGGCCGACGGCGCGCTGAACGGCGCCGTGAGGGCGGTGCCGGACTCGTCGACCGCGCACGGCCAGCCGCCCTCGGCCCAGGCCGCGGCCAGCCGGGCGACGGTGTCGCGGTCGGTCACGACCTCGGCGGTGCCCTCGACCACGAGGTCGAACTCCTGGGTGGCGATCGCGACGGTGCACCGCGGGTCGCGGGCCAGGTTGCGGCCCTTGCGGGTGGTCTGGCCGGTCTCGAACCAGAAGCAGCCGTCCACCCAGAGCGAGCCGACCCCGGTGACGTGCGGGCTGCCGTCGGGATCGATGGTCGTGAGCCAGGTCGTGTGCCGGTCGGGGCCACCCGAGCCGGGTGCCTGGTCGCATCCGGCGTCGAGCCGGTCGGTGACCGAGGACCAGTCCAGGGCCGGCAGCTCGTAGAGGTCCGCGAGGTTCTTGGTGTCCATGCCGGTGTAGACCCGGCGAGCATCCCGAACTCATCGGTGGCCACCAGTGAGGGTGGGGGGGGTATCTCGCGGGCATGACGATCTACGGCAATGCCTAGACTGGAGGGCCCGCCGAGAGGAGCAGCCCGTGCCGTCCAGTGATGCCGTGTCCCCGGGGCGGCGGTTCACCCGGCGCGTGGAGGACTTCGACTGCGAGCACTGCGGGCGGCACGTGCGCGGCAACGGCTACACCAACCACTGCCCGGCCTGCCTGCACTCCAAGCACGTGGACGTCGAGCCGGGCGACCGGGCCGCCGACTGCGGCGGGCTGATGACCCCGGTGGCCGCGGGCATGGAGCGGGACGCCTACTTCGTGGTGCAGCGCTGCGGGCGGTGCGGGCACACCCGCCGGAACAAGACGACCGCGCGGGACGCGACCGCCGAGGTGCTGAAGTACTTCGGGCGGCCGATCCCGGGGCGCTAACGCGACAGTCGTTGCGCTAAGCTGGGGCATGGCCGAGAAACGACCCGGCGGGCGCAGCGCCAAGGTCCGCGCCGCCGTGCTGCGCGCGATGGACGAGCTGGTGCGCGAGCGCGGGGTCGGCGAGGTGACCCTGTCCGACCTCGCGGAGCGCTCGGGCGTCAACCGGGCCACCCTGTACCGGCGGTGGGGCAGCCTGGACGCCGTGGTCACCGACATGACCATGCAGCGGCTGAACACCGACTCGCCGATCCCCGACACCGGCTCGCTGCGCGGGGACCTCAGCGCCTGGGCGGCCAAGGCCGCGCGGGACATCACCTCACCGGAGGGCGTGCTGTTCCTGCGCTCGGTGGTGATCGCCATGCCCGAGCGGGACGGCGACCGCGCGCTGCGCGAGGAGTTCCTGCGCGACCGCTACGAGAACGTGGAGCGGATGCTGCGGCGGGCGGCCGATCGAGGGGAACGGCCGCCCACCGTGGACGAGGTGCTGGAGCGCCTGCTCGCGCCGATGTACTTCCGGGTGCTGATGGACTCGCGCCCGCTGGACGAGGACTACGCCCGGCACCTGGTGGCCAAGCTGCTGGCGGACGTGTCATGAAAGTGCCGTATGCGACGTCAGATGTCGCATACGGCACTTGGGTTCAGGGGGTGGAGATGGCCCGCGCCAGGACGGGGTGGCGCCTGGCGCTGGCCGCCGACCTGCTGCGCGAGCCCGACGCCACGATCGGCGCGGTGGCCAGGCAGGTGGGCTACGGCAGTTCCTTCGCGCTGAGCACGGCGTTCAAGCGGGTGCACGGCATGAGCCCGCAGGAGCACCGCCGCGCCGTCACCACCGGGACCCAGGTGGTGACGGCGCAGTCGGGCACGGTTGTGCTGCCGCGCAGGATGTCCTGACTCAGCTGCCGATCTGCTGGCGGATCCAGGACAGGTGCTGGGCGATACCGGTGTAGAGCGTGCTGGTGGCGCACTCGCCGCCGTTGTCGCCGGGGCCGTGCGTCTCGCCGACCAGGGTCCAGTTGCCGCGCGAGCCGACGATGGCCGGGCCGCCGGAGTCGCCGTGGCAGGCCGAGTGCGCGCGGTCACCGGAGATGCACACGTCCTGCGCGCCGCCACCGCCCGCACGGCAGGAGCTGCTGGGCAGCACCTTCAGGTCGATCTCCTGGAGGGTGGCCGACTGCGTGCAGTTCGGCCAGCTCATGCAGCCCCAGCCGATCAGCCGGGCGGCGCTGCCGGAGGCCGGGTTGCTGCTGGCCATCGGGACCGGGGTGGCGCGGGCGGCGCTGGACAGGTGCATCAGGGTCAGGTCGGTGCCCGGCTTGGTGATGCGCCGGTCGATGCGGCCGACCTCGCCGCCGGAGTTCTTGTTGGTGGAGCCGATGCGCCCGGAGGAGGCACTGCCGCAGTGGTTGGCGGTCACGATCCACTGCGGGGCCACCAGGCTGCCGCCGCAGCCGTTGCTCAGCGACACCATGAACGAGTACGTCTCGGTGGCGTTGTGGCCGCCGATGATGCTGGGCTGGGCGGGGCTGGTCGGCGCCGCGACCGCGGCCACCGGCGTGGACAGGGCGAACAGGGCGGCGCAGGCGCCCAGGGTCGCCAACACGAGCTTGCGCATGTGGACTTCTTTCCATCGGCAGGGTGGGCGAAACCCCGGCCACGTCAGGGAACGCGGCCGGTGTGCAGGGAGTGCCAGCCTCGCAGCGGGCTGTGGGCGCGACCACATACGAAAGGAGGGGGATGTTCACGGTTGACCTGTTTGTCCGACCCGTGACAGTCGTGTCATGAAAGTGCCGTTCGGGACATTGAACGCCCGCCCAGGACCACCTTCACGGCACGGCGGCCACCGCCCCGGGCACCTCGGGCGCGCACTTGGCGCAGACGACCGAAACAGGGCAGCGCCCCATCCCGGCCGTGTCATGAAGGTGCCGTTCAGGACGCCCAACGCCCGCAAGGCCACCTTCACGCCACGGCCGCCCCCGCCCCCGCTACGGAACCGATCATTATCGATATGACCAGCGGCGTAGGGGTCCGATTAGGGGTTGTCGGCACCGGGAGCGGGGAGCATGGTCGCGGGCGGGGGTATGTCGGACCGACGAGGGGATGCGCGGTGCCTACTGACACGCCGGAGTTCACCAACATCTGGGTGATCGGCCTGGGGGCCACGGGGGCGGCGCTGACGGCCCTGCTGGCCAGGCACGGCCACCGGGTGATGGGTGTGGAGCAGGACCCGACCTCGCTGCGGCACGGCCGCGACCGGGTGCGCAGAGCCGCCCAGCTGGCGACCCCGCAGGGTGCGGACGTGCGGACGACCCTGGACAACGTGGGCTACACGATCCAGCTGGACCTGGTGCGCTCGGCCGACCTGGTGATCGAGGCGGTGCCGGACTCACTGGCGGCCAAGACCGAGGTGCTGCGTCTGGCGCACGAGTTGTGCGGTCCTGACACGGTGTTCGTGACGACCACGCTGGGCCTGTCGGTGACGGAGCTGGCAGCGGGCTCGGGCCGCATGTCGCGGGTGGTGGGTCTCCAGGTGGGCGACCCGGAGCGCACGGTGACCGGCGGCGGGTTCGAACTGGTGCGGACCCCCGTCACCGAGGACTCGGTGTACCTGGCGGTGCGCGAGCTCGTGCGGGGCACGGGCCGGACCGCGGTGCGGGTCGGCGACCGGCCGGGCGCGCTGGGCGGCGCACTGCTGTTGGCGTACCTGAACAACGCGGCGGCGACCTACGAGCGCGGCTACGCCAGCCGGGACGACATCGACGCGGCGATGACCCTGGGCTGCGGGCTGCCGGTCGGGCCGCTGGCGCAGCTTGACCTGATGGGCCTGGACTCGGTGCACGACAGCCTGGTGGCGGTGCACCGGCAGACCGGCGACAAGGACTACGAGCCGACCCCGCTGCTGAGCCGGATGGTGCGGGCGGGCCTGCTGGGACGCAAGAGCGGGCGCGGCTTCTACCGCTACGACGGGGACACGCCGGTGCCGGAACTCGGCGTGGACCGCAGGCCGCTGCCGCAGGGACGGCCGATCGGCCGGATCGGGATCGTCGGCTCGGGCACGATGGCCTCGGGCATCGCCGAGGTGTGCGCGCGGGCGGGCTACCCGGTGCTGCTGGCCGCGCGCACCGAGACCAAGGCCAAGGAAGCACTGTCCACTGTGGACCGCTCACTGGACAGGGGGGTGCGGCGCGGCAAGCTGACCGCCGAGGAACTGACCGAGGCGATGGGCCGACTGGAGGGCACCTCCGACCTGTCCGCGCTGGCCGACTGCGACCTGGTCGTCGAGGCCGTGGTGGAGGACATCGAGGTGAAGCGGGCGGTGTTCGCCGAACTGGACCGGCGCACCCGGCCCTCGGCGATCCTGGCCACCACCACCTCCAGCCTGCCGGTGATCCAGTGCGCCACCGCGACCAGCCGCCCGGAGAACGTCATCGGCATGCACTTCTTCAACCCGGCGCCGGTGATGCGCCTGGTCGAGGTGGTGCGCACCTTCCTGACCTCCGAGGAGGTCGCGGGCACCGCGCACGCGCTGGCCACCTCGCTGCGGCGCCACCCCGTGCACTGCACCGACCGGGCCGGGTTCATCGTCAACGCGCTGCTGTTCCCCTACCTCAACCGCGCGGTGAACCTGGCCGCCGAGCGGCACGTGGCCACCGAGGACGTCGACACCGTGATGAGCCTGGGCCACGGCTACCCGATGGGCCCGTTCCAGTTGCTGGACGTCATCGGCATCGACGTGTCCCTGGCCATCCAGAACCGGCTGCACGAGGCGTTCGGCGACCCGGCCCTGGCCCCGGCCAGGTACCTGGTGGACCTGGTGCAGGCCGGTCTGCTGGGACGCAAGACCGGCCGCGGCTTCCGCGTCTACGACTGATCGGGCGCGCTGCCGGTCACCGCACTAGCGCTTGAGCGTGGCCATGCACAGGGTGCTGCCCTTGAGGCTGCCCTGGAAGCCGACGAAGCCGAACCTGTCGGCCTCCGGCCACTGCTTGCACACCTCGCTGACGCGCTTGGTCAGCAGGTCGATCTCCGTGGTGTCGTCGATCTTGCCGACCACCTTGGCGTCCGCACCGGAGGCGCAGTCCACGACCTCCATCTTGTCCTCGGCGCCGACGCGCACGCACTGGCCGACCCCCGGGTTGCGGCTGCCGGGGTGCTTGGCGTCCTCCAGGCACAGCACCTTGTCGCGGGACAGGCCCTTGTTCTGCCGGGTCCACACGGCCGAGGCCGCGGAGGTCGGGAACTTCGTGCACCGCGCGCTCAGGCCGCTGACGATCCCGGCGTCCTCGATGCCGACCACCTTGTAGTCGGCCTCGGCCCCACAGGCCACCTTGGCCAGGTCGGTGCCCTGGGTGGCCTTGCCCTTCACGCACTCGCCGACCGCGGGCATGCGCTTGCCGGGGTTCTTCAGGTCCTCCAGGCACAGCACCGTGCCGGTGCCGCCCTCGCGCCCGCTCCAGAACGTGGCGTCGGCGGTCGGCGACTGCTCGCAGGCCGTGCCCAGTTGCAGCCCGAGCTTGCTCTGGTCCTTCTCGATGCCGACCACCTTGTACTTGGCCTCCGGCCCGCAGTCGATCCGCGCCACGCTGTCCACCTGCTCCACGTCGCCGCGGTAGCAGTCGCCCACGGCGTCGGCGCGCACACTGGGCAGCCACTGCGCCACGGCCAGCACGCCCGCGGCGACCAGCACCAAGGCGCCGACCAGCAGCAGCGCGGTGGGTCTGCGGCGCGGCGGTGTCGGGTCGACGATCGGCGGCGCCTTGGGCAGATCCGGGTACTCGTTCACGTGCCCCCCTGGAAGAAGAACGAAGCTCGCATCTTCCTAACACGGAGCGAACCGGACTTTCAGCGCGAAAGCAGTGACCTCTACCTCACCTGACCTGCGACGACCCGCAGGGAGGCGAGCAGGCCGGTGCCGGAGAGCGTGCTGGACGGGTCGGTCAGGTACTGCATCGCCAGCCCGCCGAGCAGGGCCTGGTAGAAGCCGCCGACCGTCTCGTCACCGGGGGCGCCGAACAGCTCGGCGAGCCCGAGCCGGGCCGCCCTGGTGGACTCGGTGAACGCCTCGCGCAGGCCGGGCGCCTGGTCGAGGTGCGCGACCAGTTCCAGCTGCACGGCCCACAGCCGGGGCGACTCCTCGAAGGAGCGCAGCACCGCGGCCCACATCGCCTCGAAGCGCAGCGCGGGGTCGTCCACCCGCACCGCGGTCAGCGTGCCCGCGAGCTCGTCGCCCCACTCCCGGACGGCCTCCAGCAGCGCGGCGTTGAGCAGGGCCTCCTTGGAGCCGAAGTGGTAGCCGATCGCGGCCAGGCTCACCCCCGCGGTGGCGGCGATGTCGCGGGCGGTGGTCCGCCCGTAGCCCTTGTCGAACAGACAGCGCCGCGCACCGGCCAGCAGGTTCTCACGATTCCCCATGATCCAATGGTACATGTGTCTGATACGTGAGTCTTGAACAAATGTCCAATACGAGCCGATCCACCGCGATCTCGTTGCTGGAGCAGGCCAGCCTGTGAACCGCACCCGACGATCGTCGGGTGGTGGCCCGTCAGCGCACCGCGCCACTCTGGTCTAGACCTCTTAACCCTGTCTGACGGAGGGAGTCCTGCCATGGGGTCAGGACGAGTCATCGCGGCGGTGGCCGCACTGGCCGCGGTCAGTTCGGTGCTGACCGCCGCGCCCGCCTACGCACACGGTTCCATGGGTACGCCGAAGAGCCGGATCTACACCTGCTTCCTGGAGGGACCGGAGAACCCGCGGTCCGCCGCATGCAAGGCAGCCGTGGCGGCCGGGGACAGCTGGCCGCTCTACGACTGGGACGAGGTGAACATCAGCGACGCCGACGGGCGCAGCCGGGAGATCATCCCGGACGGCAAGCTGTGCAGCGCGGGCCGGGACAAGTACAAGGGGCTGGACCTGCCGCGCAACGACTGGCCCGCGACAAGCCTGCCCAGCAGCGGCACTTACACCTTCGAGTACGCGCTGACCGCCTCGCACCAGGGGACCTTCGAGCTGTACGTGACCAAGCCCGGCTACGACCCGACCAAGCCCCTGAAGTGGTCGGACCTGGAGGACAAACCGTTCTACAAGCAGGACGACCCGCCAGCGAGCGGCCAGAGCTACCACCTGACCGCCACCCTGCCCGGCGGGCGCACCGGACGGCACCTGATCTACGCGATCTGGCAGCGCCACTGGCCGGACAGCGGTGAGGCGTTCTACTCCTGCTCGGACGTGCTGTTCAGCTGATCACTTGCATGTCTCGGCGCGCTTGACCACGGTCAGCGTCACCGTCACGCCCGAGTTCAGCGCGGCGCCGGGTGCGGGATCCTGCTTGCAGACCTTCCAGTTGAAGGGCCACAGCACCCGGCGCCCCAGCCCGAGCCCGTCCACCAGATCGATCTTGGTACCCAGCGGTACGGCGGACTCCGCGTCGTACAGGCCCTTGCCGACCACGTCGGGCATGGCTGAGGGCTGCGGCGCCACCCAGGAGGCCACGGCCAGCGGGCCGACCGGCGCGGCCGAGGCCGGAACCGTTGTGGCACCGACGAGAAGGACGGCTGCCAGCACACCCAGCAGCGCAATGCGAGCATTCCCCAGTGACTTCATACTTCACATGTACCGCGCAAGTCCTACGCCGAAAACCGTGTCGCGGGATTCCACCCGGTCGTGTGGACGCCCCGCCAAGCCCAGTCACCGCCTGCGACCACACCCCGGCGAGTCCCGCCCTGAGGAGCGCGAGTCCCGCTCACAGGCGGCGAACCGGACACGCACCATTCCGATGACCGGGGTGGTCAACCCGAGCTGACAGCTCGGGTTGACCACGAGCCAGGTCCCGACGCTCCAGCCCACTACTTCGTGTACACAGCCTCGCTGCCGTACAACTCCCTCGTAAAGCTGGAGATGTAGTCGTGCCGGTCGGAACCGTCCAGGTTGTAGGTCAGGTACACGCCATAACCCTCACTCACGGTTCGCCGGGCGAGGCTGGCCGCGGTGCTCGTGGACGTCCCCCCGATCTCGACGGCCGCTGGCGACAGGCGCTCCTTGGGGAGCGAGATGTCCGGAACACCCCAGGTGCCGTAGTACGGGTTCCACGCGTAGTTGAACTTCGGCCCGATGTCCACGCCGCCGTAGGACAACCGTGACGCCGCCTCGCCGATGTTGTAGAGGGTGATGAGCTTGTCGGGCATGCTGTCGCGCAGCGCGGAGACGAGATAGACGAAGGAACTGTCGTTCGGGTCGCCGGCGCCGTTCTTTCCGTACTCGGCGTACTCGTCGTCGAAGTCGATACCGTCGAGCCCGTACTTGGTTACGGTGTCGGACAATTGCTTGGCGAATGCCTCAGCGGCTTCCTTTGACGGGAAGTTGGCGAAGCCCGCACCCTGGTGGTTGCCGAGCACCGACAACATGACCTTGATGCCTTTGTCCTGCAGGGGGCGAATCTGGGTATTCGCGTTGTCGAGAACCCGCTGCACGTTCTCGTTGAAGTACAGGTATGCCGACTTCTTGTCGACGTCGTAATTGATATTGGCGGCGAAGATGACGCCGATGGCGAACACAGTGCCGCCGCCCTTGGACAGCGTGTACTTGCCGACGTTCAGCATGCTGTTGTTGTTCACCTCGACGTAGGCCACCGAGACCGGCCCATTCTTGGCGAGCGAGGCCGTGTGGTCCGTCGTGGCGTTTCCAGTGGCCGCCGCGGACGTGGTTGCCGTCGTGCCGACCGCGAGCGCAACCGCGGCCAGTAGTGTGAGCGCGTTCGACCGCGCTGTGACTCGACCAAACCTGAACATCGTTGATCAGACTCCTGTCGACTGGATTGGCATCATGAACTTGTTCAGAGAACCAGCAGGGGCCAGCCGGAGGCCGTATCCGGAGCGCATACCGCGCGCAGAATCGACGCGGGATGCACCGATGACACATTGACTAAACCGGTATAGTTACTGTATAGGCCCGGTTCCTGCGTTCTGTCAAGATGCGCGATGCCGCAGGTTCCTGACGCGCGCGAGGGCAGCGTGGGGCACTGCCGGTACGAGTGGCCGCTGCTGGACCACTCCAGCCAGCGGCTACGGCGCGGTCCAGAGCTGGTGGACCGCGTTCAGTCGGTCAGGTCCAGGCGCCGTTGCCGGCCGGCAGTGATCTGCTCATCACCGCGCCGGGCGGCCAGCCGCGCGAGCGCGCGGAACTGGCCCGATTCCAGCTCCGCAATCGCGCCTCGCAGCCGCCGCCCGAACGGCTAGTGGCTCGCCTCGGGACCTTGACCGTGTCTCGCCGGCGACCACCCAGCCACGCCCGCCGACGCGGGCCGTGTCATGAAGGTGCCGTTCAGGACACCAGATGTCCTGAACGGCACCTTCATGACACCGCAGCCTCGGCCCGGACCGGATACCAGGTCAACGATGCGCGACGCGCCACTAGCCGGTCAGCCGGCGACAGCTCGCACCCGGCGCAGCACCTCGTCGGTGCCCAGGGCCGTGGCCACGGCGTGCAGGTCGGGGCTGCGGGTGGCCCCGGTCAGGGCGAGCCGGATGATCTGCGAGGCCTCGCGGATGGACCCGCCGGCCGGGTAGGCCTCGGGGTTCTGCTTGAGGTCCTTGGGCTTGGCGGCGAACCCGTGCTTGGTGGCCAGCTCACGGATCTGGTTGAACCACTCGCCGGAGTCCTCCAGCGGCTGGTACGCCTCGGCGAAGTCGGCGGCGAACGCACGCACCAGGTCGGGGGCCACGCCGAGCTGGGTGAACTGCTCCCCCGTCACGTCCTGCGGCGTGAACAGCTCGGGGAAGAAGAACCCGTAGGCCTCGCGGAACCCGGACCACTTGCGCAGGTCCTTGCGCGGGTTGGGCACGTCGGCGCCCCGCTCCACGGCCAGCGCGGCCAGGGCGAGATCGCGGCGGGCGTCGAGCACCGGCACCAGCTCGGGGTCGTGGTCGGCGGCCCAGGTGCGCACGGCATCGAGGATCTGCTGGCCGGACAGGGTGGCGATGTGGTCGGCGGAGATGTCCTCCAGCTTCACCAGGTCCACCAGCGGCCCGGCGACACCGCACTCCGTCAGCCGGATCGGCGAGTCCAGCGCCTCGGCCAGCGGAACCTCGGCCAGCCGGCCGTTGGCCAGCCCGCGCAGGTAGTACAGCACCGCCTCGGCCGGGAAACCCTGCTCGATGTAGAAGTCCACCGAGGCCTCGGAGTCCTTGCGCTTGGACAGCTTTCGCTTGCCGCCGGGGATCTGCTTCATCAGCGGCGCGATGTGGGCGTAGCGGGGCGCCGGGAAGCCGAGCGCTGCGAACAGCTGCAGGTGCAGCGGCACCGAGGAGATCCACTCCTCGCCGCGGATCACCAGGGTGGTGCGCATGAGGTGGTCGTCCACGGCGTGCGCGAAGTGGTAGGTGGGCAGCCGGACCTCGTTGGCCGAGGACTTGAGGATCACCACGTCGTTGCGGTTGTCCTCGTGCTCCAGCTCGCCCCGGATCTCGTCGCGGAACCGGGCCCTGGCCTCGACCCCCGGCGAGCGGAACCGGACCACGTACGGGGCGCCCTCGTCCAGCTTGGCCCGCACCTCGGCGGGGTCGCGGTCACGCCACAGCGCCCACCCCGCGTAGTAACCGGGGGGCATCTTCGTGGCGTCCTGGCGAGCGCGGATGTCGGCGAGCTCCTCCGGGGTGGCGAAGCACAGGTAGGCCTTGCCCTCGCGCAGCAGCTCCCGGGCGTAGGTGAGGTAGATCTGCTCGCGCCGGGACTGGTGGTAGGGGCCGTAGTCACCGGACTCGTCGTGCTCGTCGGCGGGCAGGCCGAAGTAGTTGAAGGCGTTGTCGAACTGGGCCGCGGCGCCCGCCACCTCACGGGCCTGGTCGGTGTCCTCCACCCGCAGCACGTAGGAGCCGCCGCTGCGGTGGGCGACATCGCGATCGATCATCGCGACGTAGAGCCCGCCGATGTGCACGAACCCGGTCGGCGAGGGACCGAAGCGGGTGACCTCGGCGTGCTGGGGCAGCTGCCGTACCGGGTAGCGCTGTTCCCAGTGCGCCGGCTCGGGCAGGTCAGCGGGGAACAGGGCATCGATCACGGCGCGGTCAAGCATCAGGTTCACGGTCTCCAACAACGGGTGGACGGACCCCGAGACTACCAACCGGGCCCCCTCAGCTCGCGCTCCAGCCCGCCAGTCCGGCGATGGCCCGCTCCGTGCCTAGGTCCTGAAGGTGCCGTTCGCGATGCTGGGCGCCCGCCACGACCGCCGCGAAGGTGGCTTTCACTGCGTTGGGCGCAGCGAATGGTCCTATCGCAGCACGCCTGGCGGCGTCAGGAAGGGGCCGTTCGCGACGGTGAATGTCCCAAACGGCACCTTCACGGCACGGCGGCACGGGCCCAGAACAGGCCCGCCGGACCACGCGCCCACGTCAGGAAGGTGCCGTTCATGGCGTTGAACGCCATGAACGGCACCTTCCTGGCACAACGCCAGCTAGAGCTTGGCCTCGACGATGTCGGCGGCCAGCACGGCGCCACCGGCGGCGCGGGTCTCCGCGCGCAGCTCGGCCACCCGCCGCCACACCGACTCGTCGGCGGCCACGGCGAGCACGGCGTCCCGCACGGCCTCGGGTGTGGCCTCGTCACGGGTCAGCAGGCGGCCGACCCCGAGCTCGGTGCCGCGCTTGCCCACGAAGTACTGCTCGGGGGTCTGCGGCACGAACACGTGGGCGACCCCGTAGTGCAGGCCGCGCATGGTGCTGCTCATGCCCGCGTGCGAGACGAACACCTTGGTGTGCGGCAGGACGTCGGTGTGCGACAGGTACCGGTGTGCCTGCACGTTCGGCGGCAGCTCACCGAGATCGGCCGGGTCCAGGCCGCCGAGGGTCAGCACCACCTGCCACGGCAGCCCGGCGAACACGGCCGCACAGCCCTTGAAGAACTCCAGGTCCCGGTTGTTCTCGGTACCGAGCGAGACGACCACGAGCGGGTCGTCCCCCTCGGGCGGGGTCCAGTCGCCGGGCTCCTCGTCCAGGCAGGGCCCGACGAACTCGTGCCGGTCGTCGAACTTCTCGTTGTCCATCTGGAACGACCTGGGCAGGAACACCAGGTTGCGGTCCAGGCAGGGGGCGTGGAACTCCTCCATGGACAGCTCGAGGTTGTGGCTGGTGAGCAGCTCGCCCATCCAGATGAAGAACTCGATCAGCGCCGGGTGGTGGGTGTCCAGGTCCGGGGCGAACTGCTCGCGGATCCGGTCGCCCAGCCCGAACTGCTCGTTGGTGGCGAAGGTCGGGTACATCTGGATCGCGGACCGCTGCCACTTGGCGGCCAGCACCCGGCCCGCCGCGTAGGTGCTGGAGTCGTACAGGATGACGTCGGGCAGGTCCCTGCCCGCGAAGTGCGACTCCACCGGTGGCACGGTGGCCATGGCCTCCAGCATGGCGCGCAACGGTTCCCGCGCCAGGTAGTCGGCGTCGTACACCTCGGGCAGCGGGCGCCCGGCCAGCGCCGAGGCGTAGCGCAGCACCTCGGCGCCCGCGGCCTCGGCCGCCGCGGCGAACTTCTCGGTGGTGGCGAAGGTGACGCGGTGACCTCTGCGCACCAGCTCCCGAACGACCGGAAGCGTGGGGTTCACGTGCCCGTAGCCCGGAAAGGGCCACATCAGCACATGGCGCCCGGACACGCGCTGGCGTGCCGTCGAGGTCTCCGTCATCGGTGTTCCCCAGTTCACTCGGAGGTGCGGGTGTTCGCGGCGAGCCAGTCCAGCATCACCTGCGCGGTGTCCGAGGCCAGCTCCTCGACCATGGAGAAGTGGTCACCGGGCACCTCGATCGTGGTGTGCGCTTCGCGCCACGTCGGTTGCCACAGCTTCTCCTGTCCCGCTTCCTGTTCCGCTCCGCCCATCGGATCGGATGCCTGAACGAACAGAATCGGTGCCCGAACGTCCCCTGGCGCCCACTTGCCACTGAGCCGGAAGTACCAATCCATGGCGGTGAGCCGGGTCGCGTCCACCTGCCCCACGAGTTCCTCGCGGTCCAGGATCCCGCTCATCATGCTGCCGCCCGCCTCACCCAGCGCCACGCTGTCGTCGGGCCGGAAACTGTCCATCATCACCACCGCGGCCGGGTTGATGCCCTGGGCCTCCAACACGGTCGCCGTGGCGTGCGCCATCAAACCGCCCGCCGAATGTCCAAAGAGGACGAACTGGCCGTCCGTCACGTGCGGGCGGATCGCCTCGGCCAGCAGTTCGGCCGCGGCCGGGATCGAGGTGGGCAGGCTGTCCCCCTCGGCGAACCCGGGGTTGGCGGTGGCGAGCAGGTCGTACTCCCCGCGGAACCGGGCCGCCATGCGGGCGTACTGGTGCACACCGCCCAGCGCGGCGTAGGAGGAGAACGAGATCAGCTTGAGCGGGCTGGGGCCGCGCGAGAGCGTGACCGGGCTGGGGATGCGCGGGGCCTCGGCCACGGCGTTGAAGGTCGGGCGCAGCAGTGAGGCGGCGCGCAGGATCTCCCAGGCCTCGAAGTCCTTGCCCTGCTTGATACCCAGGTGGAACAGGGCGCTGATGGAGTCACCGGGCCCGGTGTTCGCCGGGGCCTGCGCGGCCACGGTGCCGACGCTGGAGTCCAGGCTGTCGGCCAACTCCGCACGTAGGAACTTGGCCAGGTCGCTGGGCATCGGGTGGTCGAACACCAGCGAGGCGGGCAACCGCAGCCCGGTCGCGGAGCTCAGGCCGTTGCGCAGTTCCACCGAGGTCAGTGAGTCGAAGCCCAGTTCCGCGAGGCCCTGGTCCGGGTCGATGGCGTTGGGCCCGGAGTGGCCGAGCACCGCCGCGGCGTAGGTCCGCACCAGGGTCAGCAGTTCCTGTTCCTGCTCGTCCTCGGGCAGACCGGCCAGGCGCTTGAGCAGCGCCCCGCTGTCGGCCTCTCCCCCGCCGCTGGCCGACCGCCTCGCCGGCGGCACCAGGCCCCGCAGCAGCTTGGGCAGCACCTCGCCCTGGGTCCGCAGCACGCCGAGGTCCAGCTTGACCGGGGCCAGCAGCGGCTGGTCACCGGCCAGCGCGACCTCGAACAGGCGCAGGGCCTCGCCGGTGGCCATCGGCGCCACCGCGCCACCGCCGACCCTGGCCTGCTCCACGTCCCCGGTGGTGACCGACCGCGCCCACAGGCCCCAGGCCAGCGACAGCGCGGGCAGGCCGTCGGCGTGCCGCTGGGCGGCGAGCGCGTCCAGGAAGCTGTTGGCAGCGGCGTAGTTGCCCTGACCGGGCAGGCCGAAGGTGCCCGCCGTGGAGGAGAACAGCACGAACGCGGCCAACTGCGTGTCACGGGTGAGTTCGTGCAGGTTCAGCGCGCCGTCGACCTTGGGCCGCAACGCGGTGGACAGCCGCTCCGGGGTCAGCGACCCGATCATGCCGTCGTCCATGGCGACCGCCGCGTGCAGCACCGCCGTGAGGGGACGCTCCGCGGGGATGGCCGCCAGCACCGAGGCCAGCGCATCGCGGTCGGCGGTGTCGCAGGCCGCGACCTCAACGCTGGCACCGAGTTCGGTCAGTTCGGCGACCAGCTCGGGTGCGGACCCCCTGCGGCTGACCAACAGCAGGTGGCGCACCCCGCGCTCGGTGACCAGGTGCCGGGCCAGGATCGCGCCCAGCGCACCGGTACCGCCGGTGATCAGCACCGTGCCCTCGGGGTCCCAGGACCGCTCCGCGCTGTCGGTCGCGGCGACCCGGGTGAGCCGCGCGGCGCGGGCAACCCCGTTGCGCAGCACGATCTGCGGTTCGTCGGAGGCCAGCGCGGCGGGCAGCGCCCGGTAGGACTCGGCGTCCTCGTCCAGGTCGACCAGCACGATCCGGCCCGGGTTCTCCCACTGCGCGGAGCGGATCAGGCCCCACACCGCGGCACCGGCCAGGTCGGTCACCTGCTCGCCGTCCACCGGGACCGCGCCGCGGGTGACGATCGCCAGCCGGGTACCGGCCAGCCGCTCGTCGGACAGCCAGTCCTGCACCACCTTGAGCGCCTGGTGTGTCGCGGCGTGCACCGACTCGGCGTCGGTCCCCGGCGTGCTCGGCGCGAGCAGCACGCTCACGCTGGAGATGCCGCCCGCGACCACCTCGCTGACCGCCCGCGAGTCCAGATAGGACTCCACAATGGACACATCGGAGGCGTCGAGTCCCTGGCGCAGCTTGAGTTCGTCCTCACCCAGCACCACCCAGACGCCCGAGGAGCTGTCCGCGGTGTGGGCCATCGGCGCCCAGGCCACGTGGTACAGCGACTCGTGGTAGACCGCACGGGCCGCGGCGAGCTGCTCGGTGGACATGGGCCGGAACACCAGCGCCTCCACCGTGGCCACCGGCTGACCGGTCTCGTCCGCGGCCAGCACCGTGATGCCGTCCCGGCCGGACGGGGAGATCCGCACCCGCAGCGCGCGGGCCCCGGTCGCGTGCAGGGAGACCCCCGACCAGGAGAACGGGAACATGTTCTCGCCCTCACCGCCAATGGTCACCACGCCAAGGCCCAGGGAGTGCAGCGCGGCGTCCAGCAGGGCGGGGTGGAGCCCGAACTGGTCCGGCTCAACGTCTTCGGGCAGGCTGACCTCGGCAAGCACCGAGTCCCCGTGCCGCCAGGCCGCGCGCAGGCCCTGGAAGGTCGGGCCGTAGTTGTAGAACCCGTTCGGGTCGCCCGCGTAGAAGTCCACCAGCGGGATCGGCTCGGCCCCGGTCGGCGGCCACTGCTCCAGCGGGGCCGGGGTGGACTGCTCTCCGGCGACCAGGAAACCGGCGATGTGCCGGGTCCACGGCAGCTCGGCGGGCGCGTCCTCGGCCCGGGAGTAGATGCCCACCGGGCGCGCGCCGGTGCCGTCCGGCGCCTCCACGACCACCTGCACCCGCACGCCACCCTGCTCGGGCAGCACCAGCGGAGCCTCGAAGACCAGTTCCTCGACCCGGTCGCAGCCCACCTCGTCACCGGCCCGGATGGCCAGCTCCACGAAGGCGGTGCCGGGGAACATCACCATGCCGCCCACGACGTGGTCGGCCAGCCAGGGCTGGGTGCGCACCGACAGCCGCCCGGTGAACAGGTAGCCCTCGGTGCCCGCCAGCGCCACTCCGGCGCCCAGCAGGGCGTGGTCGGCCCAGCCGAGGCCGATCGAGGCGGGGTCGCCACCGACGAGGTTCTTGGGCAGCTCGGGCCAGAACCGCTGCTTCTGGAACGCGTAGGTCGGCAGCTCGACCCGCCGCGCCGTGCCGGTGCCGAAGACCTGCGCCCAGTCGGGGCTCTTGCCGCGCACGTGCAGTTCGGACAGCGAGGCCAGGAACCGGGTCAGGCCGCCCTCGTTGCGGCGCAGGGTACCCGTGACGGCAGCGCCGTCCAGACCCGCACCGTCCACTGTGTCCTGAACGGCGAAGGTCATCACCGGGTGCGCGCTCACCTCGACGAACACGTCGTGACCGCGCTTGGCCAGCTGCTGGATCGCGGGCTCGAACAGCACCGACTGCCGGGTGTTGGCGTACCAGTAGTTCGTGTCCATCTCGGACCCGTCCACCCAGTCCCCGGTCACCGTGGAGAAGATCGGCACGGTGGCCGTGCGCGGGCTGACCTCGGCCAGCTGCGCGAGCATGTCCTCGCGGACCACCTCCACGTGCGCGGAGTGCGAGGCGTAGGTGGCCGGGATCTTCTTGGCGCGGATGCCCTCGGCGGTCAGCTCCTCCACCAGCGCGTCCAGCGGGTCCATCTCCCCGGAGACCACGACCGAGGCGGTGCTGTTGATCGCCGCCACGGACAGGTCCGGGTAGTTCGCCAGCCGCGCCTCGACCTCGTCCGCGGACAGGTTGATCGAGGCCAGCGCCCCGTGCCCGGCGAGCTTCTCGCGGGCCAGGGTGCTGCGCACGGTGAGCACCAGCAGGGCGTCGCGCAGGGACAGCGCACCGGCGAAGCAGGCCGCGCCGATCTCGCCCTGCGAGTGGCCGACCACCGCGTCGGGCTTGATCCCGTAGGAGCGCCACAGCTCCGCCAGCGACACCATGACCGCGAACAGCGCGGGCTGCACCACGTCGACCCGCTCCAGCGAGGGCGCGCCCTCGGCCTCGCGCAGGACCTCGATCAGCGACCAGTCCACGAACTCGGTCAGCGCGGCGTCGCACTCGGCCATGCGCGCGGCGAACACCGGTGCGGAGTCGAGCAGTTCACGGGCCATGCCCGCCCACTGCGAGCCCTGCCCGGGGAAGACGAACACGGTGCGGCCCTTGGCCTTCGCCGTGCCGCGCAGCACGGCGGCGGAGACCGAGTCCTCGGCGAGGGCGGCCAGCCCGGCGCGGTAGTCGGCCAGGTTGTCGGCGATCACCGCGGCCCGGTGCTCGAAGGAGGAGCGGGTGGTGACCAGTGCGTGGCCCACCGCGATCGGGTCCAGCCCGGGGTTGTCGTCCACATAGGACAGAAGTCGCTCGGCCTGGCCGCGCAGCGCCTCGGGCGAGCGGCCGGACAGCACCCACGGCGCGGGCGCCTCGGCGCGGGCCGCCGGGGTGGGCGCGTCCTGGGCGGGCGGCTCCTCGATGATGACGTGCGCGTTGGTGCCGCTGATGCCGAACGAGGACACCGCCGCACGGCGCGGCTGGCCGTTGCGCTGCCACGCGACCGGCTCGGTGAGCAGGCGGACGTTGCCAGAGGCCCAGTCCACGTGCGGGGTGGGCTCGTCCACGTGCATGGTCATCGGCAACAGGTCGTTGCGCATGGCCATGATCATCTTGATGATGCCCGCGGCACCGGCCGCCGCCTGGGTGTGGCCCAGGTTGGACTTGACCGAACCCAGCCACAGCGGGCGGTCGTCGGGGTGGTCCTGGCCGTAGGTGGCCAGCAGGGCCTGCGCCTCGATCGGGTCGCCCAGCTTGGTGCCGGTGCCGTGCGCCTCCACCACGTCGACCTGGTCACCGGTCAGCCCGGCGTTGGCCAGGGCCTGGCGGATGACCCGCTGCTGGGAGGGGCCGTTCGGGGCGGTCAGGCCGTTGGAGGCACCGTCCTGGTTGACCGCGGAACCCTTGACCACGGCCAGGATCTGGTGGCCGTTGCGGCGCGCGTCGGACATGCGCTCCAGCAGCAGCATGCCAAGGCCCTCGCCCCAACCCGTGCCGTCGGCGGAGGCGGAGAAGGACTTGGACCGGCCGCTGGCCGACAGCGCGCCCTGGCGGCTGTAGTCCACGAAGGTGCTCGGGGTGGACATGATCGTGACACCACCGGCAAGCGCCAGCTCGCACTCGCCCTCGCGCAGGGCCTGGGCCGCCAGGTGCAGGGTCACCAACGAGGAGGAGCAGGCCGTGTCGATGGTGACGGCTGGGCCCTCCAGACCGAGCACATAGGACACTCGGCCGGAGGCGACGCTGCCGGAAGTTCCCGTTCCCACATAGCCTTCGGCCCCGTCGCCCAGCGCGAACAGGTGGGCGCCGTAGTCGTGGTACATGACCCCGGCGAACATGCCGGTGCGGCTGCCCTTGAGCGAGTGCGGGTCGATGCCCGCGCGCTCGATGGCCTCCCAGGACGCCTCCAGCAGCTTGCGCTGCTGCGGGTCCATCGCGATGGCCTCGCGCGGGGAGATGCCGAAGAAGGCCGGGTCGAAGTCCGCGGCGTCGTAGAGGAAACCGCCCTCCTGCACGTAGTTGGAGCCGCCCTTGCCGTCCTCACCGGACAGCGAGTCCAGGTCCCAGCCGCGGTCGGTGGGCATCGCGGCGATGCCGTCCCCGCCACGCTCCACCAGCCGCCACAGGTCCTCCGGCGAACGGACCCCGCCGGGGTACTGGCAGCTCATGCCCACGATCACGATCGGGTCGTCGTCGGCGCGGCGGTTCACCTGCACCGCAACGACTTCCGCCGCCACGCCGGAGACCTCGGTGAGCAGGTGCTCGGCCAGCACCACGGTGTTCGGGTAGTCGAACACCAGCGTGGCGGGCAGCCGCAGCCCGGTGGCCACGTTGAGCCCGTTGCGCAGTTCCAGTGCCGTCAGGGAGTCGAAGCCCAGGTCCTTGAACGCCCGCTCGGGGTCGATGCCCTCCAGCGAACCGTGGCCCAGCACGGCGGCGACCTGCCCGCGCACCAGGTCGACCACGGCTTCGCGCCGCTCCGACTCGGGCAGCGCGGCGATGTGCTCGCCCAGCAGGGAACCGGTCCGCTTGGCCACGGCCTCGGCGGCGCGGCGGCGGGCCACCGGCACCAACGTGCGCCAGATCGGCGGCAGGGACTCGCCCAGCGCGCGCAGCGCGGCCAGGTCGGTGCGCATCGGCACGACCAGCGCACTGTCCACACCGGACGCTACGTCGAACAGCTCGGTGCCCTCGGCGGCCATCAGCGGCAGCACACCGCCGCGGGCGATGCGCGACTTGTCGGCCTCGTCCAGGTGGCCGCTGACCGCGCTGGCCTCGTCCCACAGGCCCCAGGCCAGGGACTGACCGGGCAGACCGGCGGCCCTGCGGTGCGCCATGAGCGCGTCCAGGAAGGCGTTGGCGGCCGAGTAGTTGCCCTGCCCCGCGGCGCCGACCACGCCGGAGATCGAGGAGAACACCACGAAGGCGCGCAGGCCGCTGGTCAGCTCGTGCAGGTGCCAGACCGCGTCCACCTTGGGGCGCAACACCTTGTCCAGCCGCTCCGGGGTCTGCGACTGGATGATGCCGTCCTCGACCACACCGGCCAGGTGCACCACACCGATCAGCGACAGCCCGGAGACCAGCGCGGCCACCGAGTCACGGTCGGCCAGGTCGCAGGCGGCCAGTCGCACCTCGGCGCCGAGTTCGCGCAGTTCGGCGGCGAGTTCCTGGGCGCCAGCGGCCTGCTCGCCGCTGCGGCTGGCCAGTACGAGGTCGCGGACCCCGCGCTCGGCGACCAGGTGCCGGGCGAACAGGCGGCCCAGCACACCCGTGCCGCCGGTCATCAGCACCGTGCCCGGCCCGCTCCAGTCCACCTCTTCGGTGGACTGCGTGGCGCGGGCGAAGCGTGCCGCGTGCACAACTCCTTCGCGGACAACGACTTGCGGTTCACCGCAGTCGATCGCGGTGGCCAGCGCTTCGCGGGAGGCCTGCGTGTCGTCCAGGTCGACCAGCACGAACCGGCCCGGGTTCTCCGCCTGCGCCGAGCGCACCAGACCCCAGATCGGGGCGTGCACCAGGTCGCTGACCTCGTTGCCCACCGCGAACTTCGTGACGATCGCCAGCGTGCCCTGCTCTTCGTCCAACCAGGACTGAAGGCGGGCCAGCACCTCGTGCGCGGCCTGGTGTGCCTGCGCCACAACGTCTTCGGTGCCGGTCGGCGCCAGCTCCACGATCGTCGCGTCGGTCTCGGTGCGGGCCGTCACGGGGATGCGAACCCAGTCGACCGTGAACAGCGAGTTGGTGCTCTGCTGGGCGAGATCGCCGCCGATTCCCCGCAGCACCAGGGATTCCGCCGACAGCACGGGGGTGCCCGCCGGGTCGACGACCTGCACGGAGACCGTGTCCTGACCGGCGGGCGCGAGGCTGACCCGCACCGTGCTCGCACCGGCCGCGTGCAGGGACACGCCGTTCCAGGAGAAGGGCAGCAGGGTGGACCCGCTGCCGGAGCCGCCCACGGTGCTGGTGCCCAGCCCCAGGGAGTGCAGGCCCGCGTCCAGCAGCGCCGGGTGGATGCCGAACCGACCGGCCTCCGCCACGGCCTCCTCCGGCAGCGCGACCTCGGCGAAGACCTCGTCCCCGCGCCGCCACGCCTGCCGCAGGCCCTGGAACACCGGTCCGTACAGCAGACCCGCGTCGGCGAGCCGGTCGTAGGCGCCCTCCACGGTCAGCGGCTCGGCCTCGGCGGGTGGCCAGGTGGCGTCCACGACCGCACCGCGCTGACCGACGCCCAGCGCGCCGGTCGCGTGCAGGGTCCACGGCTGCTCGCCGTCCTCGTCGGGCCGCGAGTGCACGCTCACCGTGCGGGTGCCCTGCGCGTCCGGGGCGCCGACGAGCACCTGCACGTGCACGCCGCCGTGCTCGGGCAGGGCCAGCGGCACCGCCAGGGTCAGCTCCTCGACCCGGTCGCAGCCCACCTCGTCACCGGCCCGGATGGCCAGCTCCAGGAAGGCCGTGCCGGGCAGGATGATCGTGCCCGCGACCACGTGGTCGGCCAGCCACGGGTGGGTCTGCACCGACAGGCGCCCGGTGAGCACGAACCCGTCGGAGTCGGCCAGCCCGACGGCGGCGCCCAGCAGCGGGTGCTCGGCCGAGCGCATGCCGATGTAGCGGATGTCGCCCAGCCCGGCGATGGTCTCCAGCCAGTACCGCTCGCGCTGGAACGCGTAGGTCGGCAGGTCGATCCGCCGGGCGCCACTGTCCGCGAAGTACTCGGCCCAGTCGACCTTGCCGCCGTTGACGTGCAGCGTGGCCAGCGCCGTGACGATGGTCTGCGCCTCGTCGCGGTCCTTGCGCAGCACGGGGATGCCCTCGGCCATCGCCGACAGCACACCGTCCGGCCCGAGCTCCAGGAACTTCGTCACGCCCTGCGCACGCAGGTGCTCGACGCCAGCATGGAAGCGCACGGCCTCACGCACGTGGCGCACCCAGTACTCGGGAGTCGTCGGGTCGCCCTCGGTGTTGCCCACCACCGGGATCTGCGGCTGATTGAACGTCAGCCCCGAAGCGACCTTGCCGAACTCCGCCAGCATCGGGTCCATCAACGGCGAGTGGAACGCATGGCTCACCGTCAGGCGACGAGTCTTACGGTCGGTGAAACGTGAGACGACAGTCTCAACCGCGTCCTCGTCGCCCGACACGACCACCGAGTCCGGCCCGTTGATCGCCGCGATCGACACCCGGTCAGTCAGATGCGGAACAACCTCGTCCTCAGTCGCCTGGATCGCGACCATCGCACCACCAGTGGGCAGCGCGCCCATCAACTTTCCGCGCGCCGCAACCAACTTCGCCGCGTCCTCCAGCGACAGGATGCCCGCGACGTGGGCCGCGGCGAGTTCGCCGATGGAGTGCCCGATGAGGTAGTCCGGCTTGACGCCCCAGGACTCGAACAGCCGGTACAGCGCGACCTCGATCGCGAACAACGCGGGCTGCGTGTACTCGGTCTGGTTCAGCAACTCCGAGTCGCCGAACATGACGTCCTTCAGATCAGTGGAAAAGTGCGCCAGCACCTCATCCAAAGATCCAGCGAACTTGGGAAAAGCCGCGTACAGCTCCCGGCCCATGCCCGCACGCTGCGAACCCTGGCCGGAGAACATGGCCGCCAGCTGCCCCTCGGTGGCGACACCAGTGATCAGGCTGGGGGCCGACTCCCCTGCCGCGAGAGAGCGCAACGCCTCAGGCCCCAGCGCGACGGCGCGGTGCTCGAAGGCCGACCGCGCGGTCGCCAGGGAGTAGCCGAGGTCGAGCGGGTCCTGGTCGATCAGCGGCAGCAGGCGCTCGGCCTGGGCGCGCAGGGCCTCGGCCCCACGGCCGGACACCAGCCACGGCACCACCGGCAGCGCCTTGCGCTCGGCGGCCTGCTCCTCGCGGGCGGGTGCCTGCTCGATGATCGTGTGCGCGTTGGTACCGCTCACGCCGAACGCGGAGATGCCCGCGCGGCGCGGGTGACCGTTCTCAACCCACGGGCGGGACTCGTTGAGCAGCTTGACGTTGCCCGCCGTCCAGTCCACATGGGACGAAGGTGTGTCGGCGTGCAGGGTTTTGGGCAGCACCCCGTGTTGCAGCGCCAGCACCATCTTCATGACCCCGGCGACACCGGCAGCCGCCTGCGTGTGGCCGATGTTCGACTTCACCGAGCCCAGCCACAGCGGCTCCTCGCGGTCACGGCCGTAGGTGGCCAGCAGCGCCTGCGCCTCGATCGGGTCGCCCAGCGAGGTGCCGGTGCCGTGCGCCTCCACGACGTCCACATCGGACGGTGACAGACCTGCGCTGGTCAGCGCCTGCCAGATCACGCGCTGCTGGGACGGGCCGTTCGGGGCGGTCAGGCCGTTGGAGGCACCGTCCTGGTTCACGGCGGAACCCTTGACCACAGCCAGGATCGGGTGCCCGTTGCGCTGCGCGTCGGACAGCCGCTCCAGCAGCAGCACGCCCGCGCCCTCGCCCCAGCTCACTCCGTCGGCGTCATCGGAGAAGGCCTTGCTGCGCGCGTCCTGGGCCAGGCCGCGCTGGCGGCTGAACCCGATGAAGGCGCCGGGGGTGGCCATGATCGTCACGCCACCGGCCAGCGCCAGCGAGCACTCCTGCGAGCGCAGTGCCTGCGCGGCCAGGTGGATCGCGACCAGGGAGGAGGAACAGGCCGTGTCGATCGTGACGGCCGGGCCCTCAAGGCCGAGCACGTAGGACACCCGGCCGGAGACCACGCTGGCGGAGTTGCCGGTGCCCAGGTACGCCTCGGTGTCGGACTTGGCCAGTGCGAACAGGTTGCCGTAGTCCTGGCCGTTGGTGCCCGCGAACACGCCGACCTGCCCGCCGCGCAGCGAGTTCGGGTCGATGCCCGCCCGCTCGAAGGACTCCCAGCAGATCTCCAGCAGCAGCCGCTGCTGGGGATCCATGGCCAGGGCCTCGCGTGGGGAGATGCCGAAGAACGCCGGGTCGAACTCGCCCGCCTCCGCGACGAACCCGCCCTCCTTGACGTAGGAGGTGCCGGGCGCGTCGGGGTCGGGGTTGTAGAGCCCGTCCAGGTCCCAGCCGCGGTCGGTGGGGAACTCGGTGATCGCGTCGGTGCCCTCGGACAGCAGCCGCCACAACTGCTCGGGCGTGTCGGCCCCGTCCGGGAACCGGCAGCTCATGGCCACGATGGCGATCGGCTCAGGCTCTCCGGCCTCCACCTCGCGCAGCCGCTGCCGCGTCTGGTGCAGATCAGCGGTCACCCGCTTGAGGTAGTCGAGGAGCTTGTCTTGGTTCGCCATCCTGGCCTCTCCAGTCTTGCTTGGTCCCGGGCGCGTTTCGTGGCGGCTCAGGTGAGCCCGAGTTCCCTGTCGATGAAGTCGAAGACCTCATCGGAGCTCGCGGACTGCAGGCGGTCCACGACGGCCGAACCGTCCTCGGACCCGGTGCTCTGGCTCAGTTTCTGCACCAGTGCCTGCAGGCGAGCGGTGATCCTGTTGCGGGACAGCTCCTCCGGCGACAGCGCGCTGGCCGCCGCCTCCAACCGGTCCAGTTCGGTGAGCACGCCCACCGCGCCGCCACCGGTGGCCCCAGTGAACAGCTCGGCGCGCAGGTGCTCGGCCAGCGCGGTCGGGTTGGCATGGTCGAAGATCACGGTGGCGGGCAGGCTCAGCCCGGTGATCACACCGAGGGCGTTGCGCAGCTCCACCGCGGTCAGCGAGTCGAAACCGAGGTCCTTGAAGGCGCGGCCCGGTTCCACCTCGGTGGCCGACTGGTAGCCCAGCACGGCGGCGACCTGTCCGCGCACCAGCTCCAGCAGCGCACGCCCGCGCTCGCCCTCGGTCAGGCCCGCCAACTGCTCGCGGAACCCGGCCGGTGCGGCCTCGGCGCGCGGTGCGGCGGCCAGTGCGCGCTGCACCTCGGGGATGTCGGCCAGCAGCGGACTCGGTCGCATGGCGGCGAACCCGGGCCCGAACTTCTCCCAGTCCACCTCGGCCACGACCACGCAGGTCTCCGCCTTGCCCAGCGCCTGGCTCATCGCGGTGATCGCCAGGTCGGGGCGCATCGGCAGCACCCCGCCGCGCCGCTGCCGCGCGGCCACGGCCTCGTCGGTGGCCATGCCCGCCTCGGCCCACGGCCCCCACGCGATGGAGGTCGCGGGCAGGCCCGCCGCGTGCCGCTGCTCGGCCAGCGCGTCCAGCGCGCTGTTGGCGGCCACGTAGTTGCCCTGCCCCGCCGCGCCGATGGTGCCCGCGAAGGAGGAGAACAGCACGAACGCGTCCAGTTCGCGGCCACGGGTCAGCTCGTCCAGGATGCGCGCGGAGTCCACCTTGGCCCGCAGCACGCCCGCCAGCCGCTCGGGGGTCATCGAGTCCAGCACCCCGTCGTCCAGCACGCCCGCCGCGTGCACGACCGCCGAGAACTCGGTGGCGGCCAACAGGTTCTCCACCGCTGCCCGGTCGGACATGTCGCAGGCGACCACGGTGGCGCGGTCCCCGAACTCCGGGGCCTCACCGCCGCGGCGGCTGGTCAGCACCACGTGCTCGGCGCCGTTGTCCAGCAGCCAGGCCGCCACCTGACGGCCCAGCGCGCCGGTGCCGCCGGTGATCAGCACGGTGCCGCGCGGGCGCCAGCTCCCACCGGTACCGGCCAGCGGGGCGCGCACCAGTCGGCGGCCGAAGACCCCGGCGGAGCGCAGCGCCACCTGGTCCTCGTCGGCCAGCCCGGCGAGCACGGCGGTGAGCTGGTCACCGGTCCGCTCGTCCAGGGTCTCGGGCAGGTCCACCAGGCCGCCCCAGCGCTCGGGGTACTCCAGCGCGGCGACCCGGCCCAGGCCCCAGATCCCGGCCTGCTCGGTGCCGGTGATCGGGTCCGCGCTGCCGACCGAGACCGCGCCGCGGGTCAGCGCCCACATCGGGGCCTCGATCCCGGCGTCGCCCAGGGCCTGGAGCAGGCTCATCGTGCCGGTGAGCCCGAGCACCGACAGCACCCCGTCGTACTCGCCAGCGGCCTCGAACAGCCGTCCGGTGATCGACTCGCGGTCGGTGTCGTCCAGCTCCAGCGCGGTGACGGTGGCGCCGCGCTCCTCCAGGACCTTGGCCACCTCGGCGCCGTTGCCGGGGTGCACCAGCAGCCAGTTGCCCTGCTCGGCCGGGGCGCTGACCGAGGGCAGTTGCTTCCAGGTCACCCGGTAGCGCCAACTGTCGACAGTTGACTGTTCACCGCGCTGCTGCCGCCAGGCGGTCAGCGCGGGCAGGGCGGCGCTGAGCGGGGCCTCGGCGTCCACCCCGAGTTCACCCAGGTCCCCGCGCTCCACGGCGGCCCAGAACTGGGCGTCCACGGCGTCCTGTTCGCGGCCGACCGGGGCGGTGGCGATCTTCGGCCAGTAGCGCTGGTGCTGGAACGCGTAGGTGGGCAGTTCCACGATGCGCGCGTCGGCGGGCAGCAGCTTGGTCCAGTCGACGGCGAGGCCCTTGACGTACATGCTGGCCAGCGCGGTGGTGAAGGTCTTCACCTCAGCGCGGTTCTTGCGCAGCGTGGGCACCCCGTTGGCCATGGCCGACAGCACCCCGTCCGGCCCCAGTTCCAACCAGCGCGTGACGCCCAACTCGGTGAGCTGCTGCACGCCCTGGTGGAAGCGCACGGCCTCACGCACGTGGCGCACCCAGTACTCGGGCGTGGTCGGGTCGCCCTCGATGTTGCCGATGACGGGGATGACCGGCTGGTGGTAGGCCAGCTCGGCGGCGATCTGCCCGAACTCCTCCAGCATGGGGTCCATGCGCGGTGAGTGGAACGCGTGGCTCACCGTGAGCCGCCGCGTTTTGCGGTCGGTGAAATTCGAGACCACGGTCTCAACCGCGTCCTCGTCGCCGGACACGACCACCGAGTCCGGTCCGTTGATGGCGGCAACAGACACACGTTCAGTCAGTAGTGGCCGAACCTCGTCCTCGGTCGCCTGGATGGCGACCATTGCCCCGCCGGGCGGCAAAGCCTGCATCAAACGGCCCCGCGCGGCCACCAACCTGCTCGCATCGGCCAGGGACAGCACCCCGGCCACGTGTGCCGCGGCCAGCTCACCGATGGAGTGGCCGATCAGGTAGTCCGGCGTAACGCCAAACGACTGGGTTAGGCGATACAGAGCCACCTCGATGGCGAACAGCGCGGCCTGCGTGTACTCGGTCTGGTCCAGCAGCTCGGACTCACCGAACATCACCTCGCGCAGCGGCATGTCGAAGTGCGCGAGCACCTCGTCCAGGGCGTCGGCGAACACCGGGAACGCCTCGTACAGCTCGCGGCCCATCCCGGCGCGCTGCGAGCCCTGCCCGGAGAAAAGGAACGCGGTCTTGCCGCTGTCGGCGACCCCGGTGATGGCCGCCGACTCGCGGTCGAGCAGCACCGAGCGGTACTCGAAGGTGGACCGGGTGGTGGCCAGCGAGTGGGCCACGTCCACGGCGCGCAGCTCGGGGTGGGAGTCCAGGTGGGCGAGCAGCCTGCGGGTCTGCGCGGACAGCCCGTCCTGGGTGCGCGCCGACAGCACGAACGGCACGTCCGCGGTGTCGGCCCCGGCCTGCTGGGCCGACTCGGGTGCCTGCTCGATGATGACGTGCGCGTTGGTGCCGCTCACGCCGAACGAGGAGATGCCCGCGCGGCGCTGGTCGCCGTCCCACGGCACGGGCCGGGTCAGCAGCTCCACGCTGCCCGCGGACCAGTCCACGTGCGAGCTGGGCTCGGTGATGTGCAGGGTCTGCGGCAGCACGCGGTGCTGGAGCGCCAGCACCATCTTGATGACGCCCGCGACACCCGCGGCGGCCTGCGTGTGGCCGATGTTCGACTTGACCGAGCCCAGCCACAGGGGCCGCTCGCGGTCCTGGCCGTACGTGGCGAGCAGGGCCTGCGCCTCGATCGGGTCGCCCAGCGAGGTACCGGTGCCGTGCGCCTCGACAGCGTCCACATCGGACGGTGCGAGGCCCGCGACGGCCAGGGCCTGGCGGATCACCCGCTGCTGCGAAGGACCGTTCGGCGCGGTCAGGCCGTTCGAGGCACCGTCCTGGTTCACCGCGGAACCCTTGACCACGGCGAGGATCGGGTGGCCGTTGCGCTGGGCCTCGGACAGCCGCTCCACCACGAGCACGCCCACGCCCTCGCCCCAGCTCGTGCCGTCCGCGCCGTCGGAGAACGCCTTGCAGCGCCCGTCCTTGGCCAGACCGCCCTGTCGGCTGAACTCGATGAACGCGCCGGGGGTGGACATGACGGTCACGCCGCCCACGAGCGCCATGCTGCACTCGCCGCGCTGCAACGCCTGTGCGGCCCAGTGCAGCGCCACCAGCGAGGACGAGCACGCCGTGTCCACCGTGACAGCCGGACCCTCAAGGCCCAGCGAGTACGCCACGCGCCCGGACACGACGCTGGCGGCGTTGCCGGTGCCAGCGTGTCCCTCGGAGTCCTCGGCGGCGTAGGTGAGCAGGGTCGGGTAGTCCTGGCCGTTGGTGCCGACGAACACGCCGATCGGCTTGCCCTGCGCGGAGGCCGGGTTCACGCCCGCGCTCTCCAGGGCCTCCCAGGAGGTCTCCAGCAGCAAGCGCTGCTGGGGGTCCATGGCCACGGCCTCACGCGGGGAGATGCCGAAGAAGCCGGGGTCGAACTCGGTGGCCCCGCTGAGGAAACCGCCCTCGCGCACGTAGAACTTGCCGGGCTTGCCGGGCTCGGGGTCGTAGAAGGCGTCGAAGTCCCAGCCGCGGTCGGCCGGGAACGGGCCGATGGCGTCCCCGCCGCCGGACAGCAGCCGCCACAGGTCCTCCGGGGAGTCGACCCCGCCCGGGAACCGGCAGCTCATGCCCACGATGGCGATCGGGTCATCCACATTGGCCGCCACGCCCACCGTGGCCGTCTCGACCTGCGTGATGCCCAGTTCGGTCAGCACGTGCGTGGCGAGCGTGGTGGCGGTCGGGTAGTCGAACACCATGGTGGCGGGCAGCCGCAGACCGGTCGCGGCGCCCAGCGAGTTGCGCAGCTCCACGGCGGTCAGCGAGTCGAAGCCCAAGTCGCGGAACGGGCGGTCCACGTCCACAGCGTCCGGAGTGGCATGTCCGAGCACAGCAGCCGCGTGGGCCCGCACGAGCGCCAGCACCGCTGCGTCACGCTCGGCCTCACCGAGCTCAGCGAGCTGCTGCGCCAAGGTCTGCGTGCTCGCCGTGTCCGGCATGGCCACGAACTCACTCAGCAGCGCACTGGGCCGCACGGCCACGAAGCCAGGACCGAACTGGTCCCAGTCCACGTCGGCCACGACCACGCAGCCCGCCGACTGCTGCAACGCCTTGAGCGCCAGCTCGGGCGCCATGGGCGGCAAGCCGCCACGACGCATCCGCTCGCTGCCGTCAGCGGCCATGCCCGACTCGGCCCACGGACCCCACGCGATGGAAGTCGCCGACTGACCCCCAGCACGCCGCAGGTCGGCCAGCGAGTCCAGCACGCTGTTGGCGGCTACGTAGCTGCCTTGGCCCGCAGCACCCACAGCGCCCGCGAAGGAGGAGAACAGCACGAAGGCGTCCAAGTCGCCGGTGAGCTCGTGCAGGTTGATCGCCGCGTCGACCTTGGCGCGCATGACGCCAGCGAGCCGGTCGGGGGTCAGTGAGTCCAGCACACCGTCGTCCAGCACACCGGCCGCGTGCACCACGGCGGTGAACTCGTGCTTGGAGAGCAGGATCTCCAGTGCGGCGCGGTTGGCGATGTCGCAGGCCACGACGCTGGCGCGGTCGCCGAACTCCGGGGCCGTCCCGCCCCGGCGGCTGGCCAGCACCACGTGCTCGGCGCCGTTGTCCAGCAGCCACTGGGCGACCTGGCGGCCCAGGGCGCCGGTGCCGCCGGAGATCAGCACGGTGCCGCGGGGCTGCCACTTGCCGGTGGCCGCCGCGGCGCGGGTCAGGCGACGGCCGAGCACGCCGGTGTCGCGGATGGCGACCTGGTCCTCGCCAGTGGTCCCGGCCAGCACGGCGTGCAGGCGGCCCAGCGCGCGGGCGTCCAACTGCTCCGGCAGGTCGATCACGCCGCCCCAGCGGTCGGGGTGCTCCAGCGCGGCGACCCGCCCAATGCCCCAGATCGCGGCCTGGCGCACGTTGGTGACGACGTCGCGGCGGCCCACCGAGACGGCGCCACGGGTGAGGCTCCACAGCGGGGCGCCGCGGTCGAGGTCGCCGAGGGCCTGGATCAGCGCCACGGTCTCGTCGAGGTTCAGCGCGGACAGCACACCGTCGGCCGGGCGGTCACGCAGCAGCTCGGCGAGCTGGGCACGGTCGGCGTCCACCGGGCACTCGACCACGGTGACCTGCTCGCCGAGCGCGAGCTCGGTGCCGGGGTGGACCAGCAGCAGCCACGAGCCGGTCAGGGTGGCCGAGCTGGACACCGGCACGGGTTGCCAGGTGACCTCGTACCGCCAACTGTCGACAGTTGACTGTTCACCGTGCTGGCGGCGCAGCGCGGTCAGCTGCGGCAACGCGTCACGGAGCGAGGCCTCCGCGTCCACGCCGAGCGCCTCGAAGTCGCCCTGCTCCACGGCGGCCCAGAACTGGGCGTCCACGGTGTCCACGGGCGCCGCGGTCGGCGCACCGGCCGGGGCCTCCAGCCAGAACCGCTGCTGCTGGAACGCGTAGGTGGGCAGGTCGACCCGCTTGCCGCCCCACTCGGCGGCCACGGTCTTCCAGTCCGGGGACAGGCCGCCCGCGTGCAGCTGGCCGATCGCGGTGAACAGCGTGGTCGGCTCGTCGCGGTCCTTGCGCAGCACTGCCACGCCGCCAGCCATCGCGGCGAGCACACCGTCCGGGCCGAGCTCCAGGAAGCGCGTGACGCCCAGGCCGCGCAGCTTCTCGATCCCGGCGTGGAAGCGCACGGCCTCACGAACGTGGCGCACCCAGTACTCGGGAGTCGTCGGGTCGCCCTCGGTGTTGCCCACCACCGGGATCTGCGGCTGATTGAACGTCAGCCCCGAAGCGACCTTGCCGAACTCCGCCAGCATCGGGTCCATCAACGGCGAGTGGAACGCATGGCTCACCGTCAGGCGACGAGTCTTACGGTCGGTGAAACGTGAGACGACAGTCTCAACCGCGTCCTCGTCGCCCGACACGACCACCGAGTCCGGCCCGTTGATCGCCGCGATCGACACCCGGTCAGTCAGATGCGGAACAACCTCGTCCTCAGTCGCCTGGATCGCGACCATCGCACCACCAGTGGGCAGCGCGCCCATCAACTTTCCGCGCGCCGCAACCAACTTCGCCGCGTCCCCCAGCGACAGGATCCCGGCGATGTGCGCCGCGGCCAGCTCACCGATCGAGTGACCGATCAGGTAGTCCGGCTTCAGCCCCCAGGACTCCACGAGCCGGTACAGCGCGACCTCGATCGCGAACAGCGCGGGCTGCGTGTACTCGGTGCGGTGCAGCGCCTCTGAGTCGCCGAACATGACGTCCTTCAGATCAGTGGAAAAGTGCGCCAGCACCTCATCCAAAGATCCAGCGAACTTGGGAAAAGCCGCGTACAGCTCCCGGCCCATGCCCGCACGCTGCGAACCCTGACCGGAGAACAGGAACGCCGACTTGCCGCCGCTCTTGCCACCGGCCGGGATCGTGCCCTGCACCAGCCCGCTCGTACCCACGCCGCTGGCCAGCGCGGTGAGCTGGCGGCGGAAGTCCTCGACGCTCTCCCCCACCAGCACGGCCCGGTGCTCGAACGAGGCCCGGCCGGTGGCCAACGAGTGCGCGACGTCCACAGTGGACTTCGAGTCGAGGATCTCCAGCAGGGCGGCGGCCTGGGCACGCAGCGCCTCGGGGCTGCGCCCGGACACCAGCCAGGGCACGACCCGCTGCGGGGCAACGGCGTCCGCCGCCTCCTCGGCGGGAGCCTGCTCGACGATCACGTGGGCGTTGGTGCCGCTGATGCCGAACGAGGAGATGCCCGCACGGCGCACCTCGGCGTCCCAGGGCCGCGCCTCGGTCAGCAGCCGCACGTCGCCCGCCGACCAGTCCACGTGCGGGGAGGGCTCGTCCACGTGCAGGGACTGCGGCAGCACACCGTGCCGCATGGCCAGGACCATCTTCATGACCCCGGCGATACCGGCGGCCGCCTGCGTGTGGCCGATGTTCGACTTCACCGAGCCCAGCCACAGCGGGTTCTCGCGGCCCTTGCCGTAGGTGGAGATCAGCGCGTGTGCCTCGATCGGGTCACCGAGCACGGTGCCCGTGCCGTGCGCCTCGACAGCGTCCACATCGGACGGTTGCAGGCCCGCGCTCTCCAGCGCCTGGCGGATCACCTGCTGCTGGGACGGGCCGTTCGGCGCGGTCAGGCCGTTGGAGGCACCGTCCTGGTTCACCGCGGAACCCCGGACCACGGCGAGGATCGGGTGGCCGTTGGCCTGCGCGTCGGACAGCTTCTCCAGCAGCACCAGGCCGACGCCCTCGGACCAGCCGGTGCCGTCGGCCCCGGCGGCGAAGGGCTTGCAGCGCCCGTCGGCGGCCAGCCCACGCTGACGGCTGAACTCCAGGAACATGCCGGGGGTGGACATGACGGTCACGCCACCGGCCAGCGCGAGCGAGCACTCACCGCGCCGCAGTGCCTGCGCGGCCCAGTGGATGGCCACCAGCGAGGAGGAGCAGGCCGTGTCCACCGTGACGGCCGGACCCTTCAGGCCCAGCACGTAGGACACCCGCCCGGACACGACCGCGGTCGAGTTGCCGGTGAGCATGTGGCCTTCCACGCCCTCGGGCAGCGCGGTCAGCCCCGCGCCGTACCCGGTGGAGGCGGCGCCGACGAACACGCCGGTGCGCGTGCCCTTCAGCGAGTGCGGGTCGATGCCCGCCCGCTCGAAGGCCTCCCAGGAGGCGTTGAGCAGCAGGCGCTGCTGCGGGTCGGTGGCCATGGCCTCGCGCGGGGACATGCCGAAGAAGCCGGGGTCGAACTGCGCGGCGTCGTACACGAAGCCGCCCTCGCGCACGTAACTGGTGCCCGACTGGCTGGCGTCGAGGTTGTAGAGCGCCTCCAGCGGCCAGCCCCGGTCCTCCGGGAACTGCCCGATCCCGTCCCCGCCCTCGGCGAGCAGGTCCCACAGCTGCTCGGGCGTCCTGATGCCGCCCGGGAACCGGCAGCTCATCGCCACCACGGCGATGGGCTCGCTGTCGCGTTCCTCGACCTCACGCAGCCGGCGATGGGCCAGCCGCAGGTCAGCGGTCACCTTCTTCAGGTAGCCGAGCAGCTTGTCCTCGTCCGCCACGTCTCGTCACCTTCCTTGCCACTGACCCGAGCCACCGCACCGAAAGCTCGCGGTCAGGACCCGAACTCCTTGTCGATGAGGTCGAACAGCTCGTCCGCGCTGACGGACTCCAGTTCGTCCTCGGCGGCCGCGGCCGGTTCCACCGCGCCACCCCTGAACTGCGCCAGCAACTCCTCCAGCTTGCTGGTGATCGTCGTGCGCAGGCCGTCGTCCCCGGCGACCCGTCCGAGCAGCCCGCCGAGCTGGTCCAGCTCCCCGAGCACCACCGAGGACGTGGACACCTCCTCGGGCACGATCTCCGCCAACAGGTACCCGGCCAGGGCCTGCGGAGTCGGGTAGTCGAACACCAGGGTCGCGGGCAGCCGCAGCTCGGTGGCCGCGTTGAGCCGGTTGCGCAGCTCCACCGAGGTGAGCGAGTCGAAGCCCAGCGCGTTGAACGCCTGCTCCGGCTCGATGTCCTCGGCCGACCCGTGCCCGAGCACCGCGGCGACCTGGTCGCACACCAGGTTCAGCAGCGCCTGCGCACGCTCCTTTTCGGACAGTCCGCCCAGCGCCTTGGCCAGCGACACCGTGCTGGTCTGCGTGCTGGCCGCCGCGGCCGCCCGCCGGGCCGGGGCCTTGACCAGGCTCCGGTACAGCGGGGACAACGCGTCGCCCTGCGTGGCAAGGACCTTGGTGTCCAGGTTCATCGGCAGCAGTGCGGGCTCGTCCACGCCCAGCCCGGCGTCGAACAGGCCCAGGCCCTGCTCCACCGAGAGCGGCAGCATGCCCGAGCGCGCCATGCGCTGGATGTCCGCCTCGGTGAGCTGGCTGGTCATGCCCGCGCCCTGCGCCCACGGACCCCAGGCCAGCGAGGTCGCTGGCAGGCCCTGTGCCCTGCGGTGCTGGGCGAAGGCGTCCAGGAACACGTTGGCGGCGGCGTAGTTGCCCTGGCCGGGTCCGCCGAACACGCCTGCGGCACCGGAGAAGACCACGAACATCGCCAGGTCCTGGCCCTGCGTCAGCTCGTGCAGGTTGACCACGGCGTCCACCTTGGGGCGCAACACCTTGTCGACTCGCGCCTGGTCCAGCGAGGCGATCACGCCGTCGTCGACCACACCGGCCGTGTGCACCACACCGGTCAGTGCCACGCCGTCCAGCACAGCGGCCAGCGCGTCCCGGTCGGCTACGTCGCAGGCCGCGATCCGCACGCTGGCACCGAGTTCGGTCAGCTCGGCGGCCAGCTCCGGCGCGGAACCCGTGCGGCTGAGCAGCAACAGGTCGCGCGCGCCGTGCTCGGTCACCAGGTGGCGGGCCACCTGCGCGCCGAGCCCACCGGTGCCACCGGTCACCAGCACGGTGCCCTCGGGGTCCACGGCCACCGGCATGGTCAGCACGACCTTGCCGATGTGCTTGCCCTGGCTGATGAAGCGGAACGCCTCGGCCGCGCGCCGGATGTCCCAGGTGGCCACCGGCAGCGGCCGGAGCACCCCGCTCTCCAGCAGCGCCAGGATCTCCGTGAGCATCTCGCCGATCCGCGCGGGGCCCGCCTCGACCAGGTCGAAGGCCCGGTAGTCCACGCCCTGCGGGTCGCGGAGGTCGGCCTTGCCCATCTCGACGAACCGGCCGCCCTGGTGCAGCAACCGCAGCGAGGAGTCGATGAACTCCCCGGCCAGCGAGTTGAGCACCACGTCAACGCCCTCGGAGAACTTGGCCTCGAACTCCAGGGTCCGCGAGGAGGCCAGGTGCTCCTCGGCCACGCCCAGCGCCCGCACGGCGTCCCACTTGCCGGTGCTCGCCGTGCCGTACACGGTGGCGCCCAAGTGGTTGGCCAGCTGCACGGCCGCCATGCCGACACCACCGGCCGCCGCATGCACCAGGATCGACTCGCCACGCTGGAGCTTTGCCAGGTCGATCAGGGCGTAGTAGGCCGTGAGGAACACGATCGGCGCGGAGGCCGCCTCGGTGTAGCTCCAGCCCTGCGGCATCCGGGCCACCATGCGGCGGTCGGCCATGACGGTCGGACCGAAGGCCCCGCCGAACATGCCCATCACCTTGTCGCCGGGGGCCAGGTCGGTCACGTCTGCGGCCACCTCGGTGATCACGCCCGCGCCTTCCAGGCCCATCGCGCCCGCCTCGCCGGGGTACATGCCCAGCGCGTTGAGCACGTCGCGGAAGTTCACGCCCGCGGCCCGCACGGCGATCCGCACGTGGCCGGGCAGCAGCTCGGCCTCCGCCTCGGGCGCCGGGATGAGCCGCAGGTTGTCCAGCGTGCCCTTGTCCACGGAGTCCAGTCGCCACGGGCCTTCCGCAGGCGTGGCAAGGACTTCCGCCCCGACCCGGACCAAGCGGCCCGCGTGCGCCACGCCCTCGCGGACGACCACCTGCGACTCGCCCGCCGCGATCACACCCGGCAGAGCCTCCACAGAGGACTGTTCGTCGTCCACGTCCACCAGCAGGAAGCGGCCGGGGTTCTCCGACTGCGCGGAGCGGACCAGGCCCCAGACCGGGGCGTAGGCCAGGTCGCGCACGTCCTCGTCCCGGATGGCCATGGCCCCGCGGGTGACGAACACCAGCTTGGTGTCCTCGAACCGCTCCTCGGCCAACCAGGACTGCACCAGGTCCAGCACCCGGTAGATGCCCTGCCGGACATCCGCGGCCACGTCCCCGGTCGCCTCCCCGTTGGCCACCAGCGGAACCAGCAGCACGTCGGCGGTGACGCCCTCGATCCCATCCACCGACTCCGCGCCCAACAGGGCCGCCAGCTTCAGGTTGTCGTGACCCAGTACGGCCACCGACTGCTCCAGTTCCGGCTGGCTGGTCGCGAACTTCGTCCAGTCCAGTCGGAACAGCGAGTCCTGGTGGGTCGCCCTGGTGTCCTGGATCTGCTCCGCGGACACCTCGCGCATCGCCAGCGACCCGATCGTCGCCACCGGCTGACCGGCCGCGTCGCACACGGCCAGCGCCAGCGAGTCGGCCCCGGACTGCGTGAGCCGGACCCGGACCGTGGACGCGCCGCCCGCGTGCAGGGACACGCCGCTCCAGGAGAAGGGCAGCCGCGACTTGCCGGAACCCTCCAGCGGCACGAAGACCAGTGCCTGCAACGCGGCGTCCAGCAGAGCCGGGTGCAGCCCGAACTTCGCGGCCGTGGCGTGCTGGTCCTCGGGCAGGCTGATCTCGGCGTAGATGTCCTCGCCGAGCTGCCAGGCCGCCTTGAGGCCCTGGAAGGTCGGGCCGTAGTTGAACCCGCTGCTGGCGTAGACCTCGTAGAAGCCCTCGACCTCCAGTGCCTGCGCGCCCGCGGGCGGCCACACTGCGAGGAATTCCGGCTCCTGCTCGACGTTCGGCACGAGCGCGCCGGTCGCGTGCAGCACCCAGGGCTGGTCCTCGTCAGCGCGCGAGTGCACGCTGATCGTCCGCGCACCGGACTCGTCCGAGCCACCGACGACCACCTGCAACTGCACGCCGCCTCGCTCCGGCAGCACCAGCGGTGCCGCCAGGGTCAGCTCCTCCACCTGCCCGCAGCCCACCTGGTCACCGGCGCGAACCGCCAGCTCCAGGAAAGCCGTGCCCGGGAACAGGATCGAGCCCATCACGGCGTGATCGGCCAGCCAGGGCTGGGTCTGCGTGGACAGCCTGCCGGTGAACACGACGCCATCGGAGTCGGCCAGCGCGACGGCCGCACCCAGCAGCGGGTGGTCCGCCGAGGTCAGGCCGACCGAGGTGACGTCGCCGAAGGCCGTGGTGGAGACCTGCGGCCAGAACCTCTGGTGCTGGAAGGCGTACGTGGGCAGCTCGATCCGGCGCGCCCCGGTACCCGTGAACAGCTCGGCCCAGTTCACGTCAACCCCGTTGACGTGCAAGGTGGCCAGGGCCGTCAGGGTCGCCAGCGCCTCACCGCGGTCACGCCGCAGTGCGGGCACCACGACGTGCTCGCCGTTCAGGCAACCCTGCGCCATGCCCGCGAGCACGCCGTCCGGGCCCAGCTCCAGGTACCGCGTGACCCCGTGGTCCTCCAGGTACCGGATGCCGTCGTTGAACCGCACGGCGTCGCGCACGTGGCGCACCCAGTACTGCGGAGAGTCCAATTCGGACGCCAGGGTTCCGGTCACGTTGGATACCACCGGGATGCGCGGGGCCGAGTAGGTCAGCTGCTCGGCCACCTCCCGGAACGCGGCGAGCATGTCGTCCATGCGCGGCGAGTGGAACGCGTGGCTGACCGTCAGGCGCCGGGTCTTGCGGCCCTCAAACAGCCCCGAGATGGCCTCGGCGTCGGTCTCGTCCCCGGAGACCACCACGGAGTCCGGCCCGTTGATCGCCGCGATCGACACCGCGTCGGTCAGCAGCGGCAGCACCTCGTCCTCGGTGGCCTGGATGGCGATCATGGCGCCACCCGTGGGCAGGGCCTGCATCAGCCGACCCCGTGCCGCCACGAGCTTGCACGCGTCCTCAAGGGACAGAACCCCGGCCACGTGGGCCGCCGCCAGCTCACCGATCGAGTGGCCGACCAGGTAGTCGGGCCGCACACCCCAGGACTCCACGAGCCGGTACAGCGCGACCTCGATCGCGAACAGCGCGGGCTGCGTGTACTCCGTCTGGTGCAACAGTTCTGACTCGCCGAACATGACATCCCGCAGCGGCATGTCGAAGTGGGCGTGCACCGCGTCCAGGGCGTCGGCGAACACGGGGAACGCCTCGTACAGCTCGCGCCCCATGCCCGCGCGCTGCGAACCCTGACCGGAGAACAGGAACGCCGACTTGCCCTCGGCGCGCGCCGTGCCCTGGACCAGACCGGCGGCCGACTCGCCCGCCGCGAGCGCGCCCAGCGCACCCGGGGCCAGCACCACGGCGCGGTGCTCGTGCACGGCCCGCGTGGTCGCCAGCGAGTAGCCCACGTCCAGCGCCGAGCCCTCGACCACCGGCAGCAGGCGCTCGGCCTGTTCCCGCAGCGCGTCCTTGGTCGCACCGGAGATCAGCCAGGGCACCACGGGCAGCGGCTGCTGCTCGACCTCCGGCTCCTCGTACGCCGGGGCCTGCTCGATGATCGTGTGCGCGTTCGTGCCGCTCACACCGAAGGAGGAGATGCCCGCCCGGCGCGGGTGGCCGTTCTCCGCCCACGGCACCGGCTCGGTGGCCAGCCGCACGTCCCCGGCCGCCCAGTCCACGTGGGACGAGGGCTCGGTCACGTGCAGGCTCGGCGGCAGCAAGTCGTTCTGCAGTGCCAGCACGACCTTCATGACCCCGGCCACACCGGCGGCGGCCTGGGTGTGCCCGATGTTGGACTTGATCGAGCCCATCCACAGTGGACGGTCCCGGTCCTTGCCGTACGTGGCGAGCACCGCCTGGGCCTCGATCGGATCACCGAGCACCGTGCCCGTGCCGTGCGCCTCGACCACGTCCACATCGGACGGTGCGAGCCCGGCACTGGCCAGCGCCTGGCGGATCACCCGCTGCTGCGAAGGACCGTTCGGCGCGGTCAGGCCGTTCGAGGCACCGTCCTGGTTCACCGCGGAACCGCGGACCAGGGCCAGCACGGGGTGGCCGTTGCGACGTGCGTCGGACAGGCGCTCCAGCACGAGCATGCCCGCGCCCTCGCCCCAGCCCGTGCCGTCGGCGCTCTCCGAGAACGGCTTGCACCGGCCGTCGGGCGCCAGGCCGCGCTGACGGCTGAACTGCACGAACGCGGTGGGCGTGGACATGACCGTCACACCACCGGCCAGCGCCAGGTTGCACTCGCCGTTGCGCAGAGCCTGCGCGGCCCAGTGCAGCGCCACCAACGAGGACGAGCAAGCCGTGTCCACGGTGACCGCAGGACCCTCAAGTCCCAGCGTGTAGGCGATGCGGCCGGACACGACGCTGCCCGCGTTGCCGGTCATGACGTAGCCCTCGGCGCCGTGGTCGGACATCGCCAGCAGCGGGGTGTAGTCCTGGCCGTTGGAGCCCGCGAAGACACCGGTCTGGCTGCCCTGCAACGAACTCGGGTCGATGCCCGCGCGCTCCAGGGCCTCCCAGGAGGTCTCCAGCAGCAGGCGCTGCTGGGGGTCCATGGCCAGGGCCTCACGCGGGTTGATGCCGAAGAACGGGGCGTCGAACTGGTCGGCGTTGTGCAGGAAGGCACCGGCCCGCACGTAGCTCGTGCCGGTCTTGTCCGGGTCGGTGTCGTACACCGAGTCCACGTCCCAGCCGCGATTGACCGGGAAGTCGGTGATCGCGTCCTCGCCCTCGGACAGCAGGCGCCACAACGCCTCCGGGGTGCTGATCCCGCCGGGGAACCGGCAGGCCATGGCCACGATCGCGATCGGGTCGTCCACAGTGGACGCCGTGACCGCCACGGGTGCGGCCTCGGTCTGCTCCGGCACGCCGGTGATCTCGGCGCGCAGGTAGCGGGCCAGCGCGGTGGGCGTCGGGTAGTCGAAGATCATCGTGGTGGGCAGCCGGACCCCGGTCGCGGCGCTGAGCCGGTTGCGCAGGTCCACCGCGGTCAGCGAGTCGAAGCCGATGTCCTGGAAGGCGCGACCGGTGTCGACCTCCTCCGGGCCACCGAAGCCGAGCACGCCGGCCACGAACACCTTGACGAACTCCAGCAGCTCGCGCTCCCGCTCGGACTCACTGAGCCCGGCCAGCTTCTGCAGCAGCGCGGAGCCGCCCGCGTCCCCGGACTTGGCGGCCTCGGCCATCGCCTCCAGCGCGGCCCTGGCCTCCGGGATCGCCTCGATCAACCTGCTGGGCCGCAGGCTGGCCAGGCCGGGGGCGTACAGGCCCCACTCGACGCCGGCCACGGTCAGCGTGGCCTCGCCCGCGTCCAGTGCCTGCTGGAGAGCCGTGATCGCGACCTCGGGCTCCAGCGCGAGGATGCCGCCTCGGCGCTGGCGCTGGGCCACCGCCGGGTCCTCGGCCAGACCTGCGCCGCCCCACGGGCCCCACGCGACCGAGGTGGCCGCAAGCCCTGCGGCGCGGCGGTTCTCGGCCAGCGCGTCCAGGAAGGCGTTGGCAGCGGCGTAGTTGGACTGGCCCTGACCGCCCCAGACACCGGCGGTCGAGGAGAACAGCACGAAGGCGTCCAGGTCGGAGGTCAGCTCGTGCAGGTTCAGCGCGGCCTGGGACTTGGCCCGCAGCACACCCGCCAGCCGCTCGGGGGTCATCGAGTCCAGCATGCCGTCGTCCAGCACACCGGCCGCGTGCACCACGGCGTTGACCTGCTGGCCGTTGAGCAGGCTGGCCAGCGCTTCGCGGTCGGCCACGTCGCAGGCCGCGATGGTGACGCGGGCGCCCAGCTCCGTCAGCTCGGCCGCCAACTCCGCAGCGCCCTCGGCCGCCTCGCCGCGACGGCTGGTCAGCAGCAGGTGCTCGGCACCGTTGGCGGCCAGCCAGCGGGCGAGGTGCCCACCGAGTGCGCCGGTACCACCGGTGATCAGCACGGTGCCGCGGGGCTGCCACGGCGTCCCGGTCTGCTCGGTCAGCGCTGCCCTGGTGAGCCTGCGGCCGAACAGACCCGAGCCGCGCACCGCGATCTGGTCCTCACTGTCCACACCGGACAGCGCGGTCAGCACGCGGCGGACCGCCCGGTCGTCGGGGGTCGCGGGCAGGTCCAGCAAGCCGCCCCAACGCTCGGGGTGCTCCAGGGCGGCCACCCGGCCCAGACCCCAGACCAGGGCCTGCACGGGGTTGGTCACCGCCTCGGACTTGCCGACCGCGACCGCGCCGCTGGTGGCGCACCAGAGCGGGCCGTCGATGCGTGCGTCGCCCAGCGCCTGGATCAGCGCCGCGGTCGTCACGAGGCCGACCGGGTTCTCCGGGTGGGCCGCCGAAGGCGACTCGTCCAGCGCCAGCAGGGAGAGCACGCCGTCGGCCTTGACCTCCGCCAACTGGGCGGCGATCGTCTCGCGGTCGGCCTCGGCGGCGATCTCGATCGTCACCGGGTTCAGCGCGTGTTGGGCCGCCAGCACCCACTCGTGCTCGGCGAAGCCCGCGGGCACGACGAGCAGCCAGTCCCCGGTCAGCGCCGGGTCTCCGGTGATCGGCTTCCAGGTCACCTTGTACCGCAGCGAGTCCATAGTGGACTGCTCGCGGCGCTCACGCCGCCAGCTGGACAGCGCGGGCACGATCTCGTTGAGGGCGCTCAGCTCCAGGTTGAGCGTGTCGGCAAGGGACTTGAGGTCCTCCTGCTCGACAGCGGCCCAGAACTTGGCGTCCACCGGGTCCACCGCACCCTCGACCACCGCGGGCCGGGAGCCCGGCTCGGGCAGGCGCGGCCAGTAGCGCTGGTGCTGGAAGGCGTAGGTCGGCAGGGCGATGGTCTCCGCCCCGTGGCCCGCGAAGACCTGCGTGAAGTCCACGTCCCGGCCGCCGCAGTGCAGCTCGCCCAGCGAGAGCAGGAAACGGTGCTGGGTGCCCTGCTCGCGGCGCAGGGTGCCGACCACGATCGGCTCCACGTCGCCGAAGCCGTCCAGGGTCTCGCGGATCGCCATGGCCAGCACGGGGTGCGAGCTGGACTCCACGAACACGTCGTAGCCCTGCTCGGCCAGCTTGCGGGTGGACTGCTCGAACTGCACGGTCTGGCGCAGGTTGGTGTACCAGTACCCGGCGTCCATGGTGGCGGTGTCGATCCAGTCCCCGGTCACCGTGGAGAAGAACGGGATCTTCGAGGCCTGCGGCTCGATCGGGGCCAGTACCTCGGCCAGCCGCTGCTCGATCCGCTCCACGTGCACGGTGTGCGAGGCGTAGTCCACCGGGATGCGGCGGGCCCGCACGCCCTGGGACTCGCAGCGCGCGATCAGCTCGTCCAGCCCGTCCGGGTCCCCGGCCACGACCACCGAGGTCGGGCCGTTCAGCGCGGCCACCGAGATCCGCTCGTCCAGCAGCGGCTCCACCTGGTCCAGCGGCAGTGCCACCGACACCATGCCGCCGCGACCGGCCAGCTCGTCGGCGATCGCCTTGCTGCGCAACGTCACCACGCGGGCGGCGTCCCGCAGCGACAGCGCACCGGAGACGGCCGCCGCGGCGATCTCGCCCTGTGAGTGGCCCAGCACCGCGTCAGGCCGCACACCCAGCGAACGCCACAGCTCAGCCAGCGACACCATGACAGCCCAGGACATGGGCTGCACCACGTCGACCCGCTCGTAGGCAGCCGGGTCGCTCAGCGAGGTGAACAGGTCCCAGTCCACGAACTCGCTCAGGACCTCGGCGCACTCGGTCATGCGCGCGGCGAACACCGGTGCGGTGTCGAGCAGTTCCACGGCCATGCCCACCCACTGCGAGCCCTGACCGGGGAAGACGAACACGCGCTTGCCGTGCGGCGCGGTCGAACCCTGCACCAGGTTGTCGGCGCCCACGCCCTCGGCGAGGGCCCGCAACCCAGCGCGCAGCTCGTCCAGCTCGGTGCCGACGATCACCGCGCGGTGCTCGAAGGCCGACTTGGTGCTGGCCAGTGAGAAGCCCACGTCCACCGGTCGCTCACCGTCCACAGCGGACAGCAGCTTCTCGGCCTGCCCACGCAGGGCGGCGGCGGAGCGGGCCGACAGCGACCACGGCAGGGCCTGACCGGTGAGCACCGGCTCGCCCTCGGTGCGCGGCTTGACCGGAACCTGCGGGGCCTGCTCCACGATGACGTGCGCGTTGGTGCCGCTCATGCCGAAGGAGGAGACACCGGCCCGGCGGGCGTGGCCGGTCTCCGGCCACGGCCTGGCCTCGGTGGCCAGCTGGATCGTGCCGGAGGACCAGTCGATGTGCGGGGAGGGCTCCTCGGCGTGCAGGGTGGGCGGCACGATGCCGTGGCGCATGGCCATGACCATCTTGATGATGCCGCCGACGCCCGCGGCGGCCTGCGAGTGGCCCACGTTGGACTTGAAGGAGCCCAGCCACACCGGGTTCTCCGGGTCGCGGTCCCGCCCGTAGGTGGCGAACAGCGCACCGGCCTCGATCGGGTCGCCCAGGGTGGTGCCGGTGCCGTGCGCCTCGATGACGTCCACATCGGACGGTTCGAGGCCACCGTTGGCCAGCGCGTGCCGGATGACCCGCTGCTGCGCGGGACCGTTCGGCGCGGTCAGGCCGTTGGAGGCGCCGTCCTGGTTCAGCGCGGAGCCCCGCACCACGGCCAGCACCTGGTGGCCGTTGCGCTTGGCGTCGGACAGCCGCTCCAGCAGCACAACGCCCGCGCCCTCGGCCCAGCTCGCACCGTCGGCGGCAGCGGAGAACGGCTTGCTGCGGCCGTCGGCGGCCAGCGCCTTCTGCGCGCTGAACTCGATCAGCGACACCGGGCTGGACATGACGGTCACGCCACCGGCCAGCGCCAGGGTGCAGTCCCCGTCGCGCAGGGCCTGTGCGGCCCAGTGCAGCGCCACCAGCGAGGAGGAGCAAGCGGTGTCGATCGAGACCGCGGGCCCCTCCAGGCCGAGGGTGTAGGCCACCCGGCCGGACAGGACGCTGGGCGAGTTGCCCGTGCCGAACAGGCCCTCGGAGGAGTCCTCGGAGGACATCAGCATGGTGCCGTAGTCCTGGTAGGTCACACCCGCGAAGACACCGGTCTGGCTGCCCTTGAGCGAGGCCATGTCCAGACCCGCGCGCTCCAGGGTCTCCCAGCAGACCTCCAGCAGCAGCCGCTGCTGCGGATCCATCGCCACCGCCTCGCGCGGGCTGATCCCGAAGAACGCCGGGTCGAACTCGCTGGCGTTGTGCAGGTAGCCGCCCTCGCGGGTGTAGCAGGTGCCGGGGGTGTCGGGGTCCGGGTCGTAGAGCGCGTCCAGGTCCCAGCCACGGTCGGTCGGGAAGCTGGTGATCGCGTCGGTGCCCGAGGCCACGATGTCCCACAGCTGCTCGGGGGTGCTGATGCCACCGGGGTAGCGGCAGCCCATCGCGACGATCACGATCGGGTCGTCGGCGTCGTTGCCCCGCTTGCGCTTACGAGCCTGCGGCTGGTCCTCGGCGCCGAGCAGCTCGTCCTTGAGGTAGCCGGCCAGGCTGATCGAGGTCGGGTAGTCGAACACCAGGGTCGCGGGCAGCCGCATCCCGGTGACCTCGTTCATGCCGTTTCGGAACTCCACGGCCGTGAGCGAGGTGAAGCCCAGCTCCTTGAAGGCACGGTCGGGCTCCACGGCCTCAGGACCGTTGTAGCCCAACACGATCGCGGCCTGGGTGCGGACCAGCTCCAGCAGCAGCGCGTCCTGGTCCTCGTCCTCCAGACCGGCGAGCTTGGCGTGCAGGCCCTCGTCACCGAGCACCGCGTTGTCCTGCGCGCTGCGGCGCTTGCGAGGCTTGGCTGCCGGGGTCGCCGCCGCAGTGGCCACCGGGATCGCCAACTGCTCGGCGGCGACCGGGCGCAGTTGCAGACCCTCGGCGACGCCGACCGGCTGACCGGCGGCGTCCGCCAAGGTGATGGCAATCGTACCGTTGCGGTCCGTTGTGGACAGTCGAACACGCAGGACAGCGGCACCCACGGCGCCCAGCGACACACCAGTCCAGGAGAACGGCAGCTTGGCTCCGCCCTCACCACCGGTGAACGCCAGCGCCTGGAGCGCGGAGTCCAGCAGCGCCGGGTGCAGGCCGTAACGACCGGCCTCGGTGCGCAGCGACTCGGGCAGCGCGACCTCGGCGTAGACCTCACCATCGGCGACCCACGCCGCGTGCAGCCCGCGGAAGGCCGGTCCGTAGTGGAAACCGCCCTCTGCGCGCAGTTCGTACAGGCCGTCCAGGATGATCGGCTCGGCGCCCTGCGGCGGCCACTCGGTCAGCGGCTCGCCCTCGGACTCCTCGGCGGCGACCAGCACACCGCTGGCGTGCCGGGTCCAGGTCTCGCCCTGCTGGGAGTACACGGTGACGGTGCGGGCCTCGCTGTGGTCCGGGCCGCCGACGACGACCTGGAGCCGCACGCCGCCGCGCTCGGGCAGCACCAGCGGGGCCTCGAGGATCAACTCCTCCAGCCGCTCGCAGCCCAGGTGCTCGCCCGCGGTCAGCACCAGCTCGACGAAGCCGGTGCCGGGGAACAGGATGGCGCCACCGACCACGTGGTCGGCCAGCCAGGGCTGGCTCTGCACCGACAGCAGGTTGCTGAACACCAGCCCGTCGGAATCGGCCAGCCCGACCACCACGCCCAGCAGCGGGTGCCCGGTCCCGGCCAGGCCGAGCGCGGCCGGGTCGGTGCTGACCGAGTTCGGCTCCAGCCAGTACCGCTCGTTCTGGAACGCGTAGGTGGGCAGGTCCACAGTGGACGCACCCCAGCCCGCGAACACGCTGGCCCACTGCGGGCTGACTCCGCTGACGTGCAGCTGCGAGATCGCGGTGAGCAGGGACTGCGCCTCGCCCCGGTCCCCACGCAGCAGCGGCACCATGAGCGCGCCGTCCGCGGACTCCTGGGCCATGCCGGTGAGCACCCCGTCCGGCCCCAGCTCCACGAACCGCGTGACGCCGAGTTCGACCAGCTTGGTGATGCCTTCGTGGAAGCGGACGGCCTCGCGGACGTGGCGCACCCAGTACTCGGGGGTGGTGGGGTCGCCCTCGGTGTTGCCGACGACCGGGATGGTCGGGGCGGAGTAGGTCAGCCCCTCCGCGACGGCCCGGAACTCCTCCAGCATCGGGTCCATGCGCGGGGAGTGGAACGCGTGGCTGACCGTCAGCTTGCGGGTCTTGCGGTCGGCGAACTGGTCGGCAATCGCTTGCGCGGCGTCCTCGTCCCCGGAGACCACGACCGAGCGCGGGCCGTTGATCGCCGCGATCGACACCCGGTCGGTCAGCAGCGGACGGACCTCGTCCTCGGTGGCCTGGATCGCGATCATCGCGCCACCAGTCGGCAGCGCCTGCATCAACCGGCCACGAGCCGCCACCAGCTTGCACGCGTCCTCAAGGGACAGAACCCCAGCCACGTGCGCGGCGGACAGCTCACCGATCGAGTGGCCGATCAGCTGGTCGGGGCGCAGGCCCCAGGACTCGACCAGGCGGTAGAGCGCCACCTCGATGGCGAACAGGGCCGCCTGCGTGTACTCGGTCTGCGACAGCAGTTCGGACTCACCGAACATGACCTCGCGCAACGGCAGGTCGAACCGGGCCAGCACCGCGTCCAGCGCGTCGGCGAACACCGGGAACGCCTCGTACAGCTCACGGCCCATGCCCGCGCGCTGCGAGCCCTGCCCGGAGAACAGGAACGCGGTCTTGCCGGTGAACGCGTTGCCGCGCAGCACGCCGGGGATCCGGTCGCCGGAGACCAGCGCGGTCAGCCCGCGACGCAGGTCCTCGGCCGACTCGCCGAGCACCACGGCGCGGTGCTCGAAGGTGGACCGGGCGGTGGCCAGGGAGTAGGCCAGGTCCACCGGGTCAGCACCGTCCACACGGGACAGCAGGCGCTCAGCCTGTGCACGCAGTGCCTCGGCGCTGCGGCCGGACACCAGCCACGGCAGGACCGCGCCGGGCGTACCGGTGACGGGGGCCTGCTCCTCGGCCGGGGCCTGCTCGATGATCGTGTGGGCGTTGGTGCCGCTGATGCCGAAGGAGGAGATGCCCGCGCGGCGCACCGCACTGGTCCACTCCACGCGCTCGGTCAGCAGTCGCACGCTGCCCGCGGTCCAGTCCACGTGGGTGGAGGGCTGGCCGACGTGCAGGGTCTGCGGCAGCACACCGTGACGCATCGCCATGACCATCTTGATGACACCGGAGACACCGGCAGCAGCCTGGGTGTGGCCGATGTTGGACTTGATCGACCCCAGCCAGAGCGGGGTCTCACGGTCCTGGCCGTAGGTGGCCAGCACGGCCTGCGCCTCGATCGGGTCGCCGAGCACGGTGCCGGTGCCGTGCGCCTCGACAACGTCCACTTCGGACGGTGCGAGGCCGCTGTCGGCCAGCGCCTGCTGGATGACCCGCTGCTGTGCGGGGCCGTTCGGCGCGGTCAGGCCGTTGGAGGCGCCGTCCTGGTTGACCGCCGAGCCCTTGATCACAGCGAGCACGGTGTGGCCGTTGCGGCGCGCGTCGGACAGCCGCTCGACCAGCAGCAGGCCCACGCCCTCGGCCCAGCCGGTGCCGTCGGCGTCCTCGGAGAAGGACTTGCAGCGCCCGTCGGGGGCCAGGCCGCGCTGGCGGCTGAACTCCACGAAGGGCACCGGGGTGGACATGACCGTCACACCACCGGCGATGGCCATCGTGCACTCGCCGCGACGCAGGGACTGCATCGCCAGGTGCAGGGCCACCAGCGAGGAGGAGCAGGCGGTGTCCACGGTCAGCGCGGGACCTTCCAGGCCCAGCGTGTAGGAGATCCGTCCACTCGCGACACTGCTGGAGTTGCCGGTCAGGAACTGCCCGGACAGGCCCTCGGGGATCTCGCTGACCCCGGTGCCGTACCCGGAGTCGCCGGCACCGATGAACACGCCGGTGCGGCTGCCCTTGACGCTGTGCGGGGCGATGCCCGCGCGCTCGAACAGCTCCCAGGTGGCGGTCAGCAGCAGGCGCTGCTGCGGGTCGGTGGCCAGGGCCTCGCGCGGGCTCATGCCGAAGAAGGCCGGGTCGAACTGGCCCGCCTCGGGCACGAAGCCGCCGTCCACGGAGTAGGTGCGACCCTCCACGCCCGGCTCGGGGTCGTACAGGGCGCCCAGGTCCCAGCCGCGGTCCGCGGGGAAGGTGGACAGCGCCTCGGTGCCGTTGAAGACCAGGTCCCACAACGCTTCCGGCGAGTCCACCCCGCCCGGCAGGCGGCAGCTCATGCCGACGATCACGATCGGGTCGGTGTCCGCGGCGGCCGTGCTCGTGACGACCGCGGCGGTGTCGGCGCCGAACAGCCCGTCCAGGATGTGTCCGGTGAGGACGGACGCGGTCGGGTAGTCGAACACCAGCGTGGCGGGCAGCTTGAGCCCGGTGCTGGCGGTCAGGCGGTTGCGCAGTTCCACGGCGGTCAGCGAGTCGAAGCCGAGGTCGCGGAAGGCCCGCTCGGCGTCGACGGCCTCGGCACCGGCGTGGCCCAGGACCACGGCGGCCTCGGTGCGCACGATGTCGAGCAGCACGTGCTTGCGCTCGGTCTCGGGCAGCGCGGCCAGTCGCTCGCGGAGCTGGTTGCCCTGTTCGGCGGGAACGTCCAGTTCGGACTCGGCGGCACGGCGTGCCTCGGGCAGCTCGTCCAGCAGCGGGCTGGGCCGTCCCGAGGTGAAGCCCGGCACGAACCGGTCCCAGTCCACCTCGGCCACGGTCAGGCAGGGCTGGGCCTCAGTGATGGCCTGCGCCAAGGCTTCCACGGCCAGCGCGGGCGCCAGCACGGTCAGGCCCTGGCGGCGCAGGCGCTGCTGCTCCGCCTCGTCGGCGGCCATGCCGATCTCGCCCCACGGGCCCCAGGCCACGGAGGTCGCGACCAGACCGCGGGCGCGGCGTTGCTCGGCCAGCGCGTCCAGGTAGGCGTTGGCGGCGGCGTAGCCGGACTGCCAGCCGCTGCCCCAGGTCGCGGCGATGGAGGAGAACAGCACGAACGCGTCCAGCTGCGTGTCGGCGAAGACCTCGTCCAGGTTGGACGCACCGACGGCCTTGGCGGACATCATCGCATCCAGGTCGTCCACAGTGGACTGAAGCAGCGCGACGCCCTGCGTGGAGCCAGCGGCGTGCAGCACCGCGTTGACGGTCAACCCCTGCACCAACTCGGCGAGTGCCTGCTTGTCGGCCACATCGCACGCCGCGATGGTGACCTGGACGCCGAGCGCGGTCAGCTCCTCGCGCAACTCGTTGGCGCCAGGCGCGTCGGGCCCACGACGACCGGTCAGCACCAGGTGCTCCGCGCCGTTGCGGGCGGCCCAGCGGGCCAGCTCCGCGCCGATGCCACCGGTACCGCCGGTGATCAGCACGGTGCCACGCGGGGCCCACTGCTCGGTGCTTTCCGCGGGGGCGTGCGTGATCCTGCGGGCGAAGACCCCGGCCGCGCGGACGGCGACCTGGTCCTCAGTGCCCGCCAGCACGCTGGCGATGCGCCGGGCGGCGCGCTCGTCCAGCTGTTCGGGCAGGTCGATCAGTCCGCCCCAGCGGCGCGGCAGCTCCAGCGCGGCGACCCGGCCCAGGCCCCAGATCGCGGCCTGCTCGGGAATCGGCGCGGAGTCGGCACGGCCCACGCTCACGGCGCCGCGGGTCACGCCCCACACCGGCATGTCCTCGGGCAGCGCCTGGACCAGTGCCACAGTGGCGGCCAGGTCGGTCAGCGCCAGCACGCCTTCGACCCCGCTCAGGTCCAGCGTGGCGAAGTCAGCGGTGACGGCGCTGCGGGCGCCCAGCAGTCCGGCGAGCGGGCTGTCCACGGTGGACACCACGAGCCAGTTGGCGAGCGAGCCGGGGGTGGCCAGTTCGGTGACGGGCTTCCAGGTGACGCGGTAGCGCCACGAGTCCAGCGCGGCCTGCTTGTCCTGCTGGCGGCGCCAGGTCGACAGCGCGGGCAGCACCTCGGACAGCGCCGACTGCTCGATGTCCAAAGTGGCGGCGAGCGACTCCAGGTCCTCGCGCTGCACGGCCGCCCAGAACTGGGCGTCGATCACGGCTGCCTCGGACACCTCGGCCGGGGCCGCGGCGAACTTCGGCCAGTAGCGCTGCCGCTGGAACGGGTAGGTCGGCAGGTCGACGCGGTGCGCGCCGGGGTAGAACGAGGTCCAGTCCACGGACACGCCGCCGACGTGCAGACCGGCCAGCGCGGAGACGAAGGTCTGCACCTCGTCGCGGTCGCGGCGCAGCGTGGGAATTCCGGCGGCCAGCGCGGACAGCACGCCGTCCGGGCCCAGCTCCAGGAACTTCGTGACGCCCTGGCCGCGCAGCCGCTCGATGCCCGCGTGGAAGCGCACGGCCTCGCGGACGTGGCGCACCCAGTACTCGGGCGTGGTCGGGTCGCCCTCGGTGTTGCCGATCACGGGAATGCTCGGCTGGCTGTAGGACAGCTCGGCGGCGATGCGGCCGAACTCCGCCAGCATCGGGTCCATCAGCGGGGAGTGGAACGCGTGGCTGACCTTCAGGCGCCGCGTCTTGCGGTCGGTGAAGTTCGAGACCACGGTCTCAACCGCGTGCTCCTCACCCGAGACGACCACGGAGTCGGCGGCGTTGATCGCCGCGATCGACACCCGGTCGGTCAGGTGCGGCAGCACCTCGTCCTCGGTCGCCTGGATCGCGACCATCGCGCCGCCAGCGGGCAGCGCACCCATCAGCCGACCGCGGGCCGCGACCAGCTTGCACGCGTCCTCCAGCGAGAGGATGCCCGCGACGTGCGCCGCGGCCAGCTCACCGATGGAGTGGCCGATCAGCGAGTCCGGCACGATGCCGAAGGATTCGACGAGCCGGTACAGCGCGACCTCGATCGCGAACAGCGCCGCCTGCGTGTACTCGGTGTGGTCCAGCAGCTCGGACTCACCGAACATGACCTCACGCAAGGGAAGTTCGAACTGGACCAGCACCGAGTCCAGCGCGTCGGCGAACACCGGGAACGCCTCGTACAGCTCACGCCCCATGCCCGCGCGCTGCGAACCCTGCCCGGAGAACAGGAACGCCAACTGCCCCGCGCTGACCGTGCCCTGGACCAGGCCAGGGGCCGACTCGCCAGCGGCGAGGGCGGCCAGCGCCTCCGAGCTGGACACGACGGCGCGGTGCTCGAAGGCCGAACGCCCGATCGCCAGCGAGTAGCCGATGTCCGTGGGCGAGCCGGTGACGGTCTGGAGCCGTTGTGCCTGCTCACGCAGTGCTTCCGCGCTGCGGCCGGACAGCAGCCACGGGCTCACCAGCGAGTCGGCTGCCGGGGCCACCGGCTCGGCGGCGGGCGCCTGCTCCAGGATGACGTGCGCGTTGGTGCCGCTCACGCCGAAGGAGGAGACACCGGCGCGCCGCACCTCGCTGTCCCAGGGCTGCGCGGAGGTCAGCAGCCGCACGTCGCCCGCGGTCCAGTCCACGTGGGACGAGGGGTCGGTGACGTGCAGGGTCTGCGGCAGCACACCGTTCTGCATCGCCAGCACCATCTTGATGATGCCCGCGACACCGGCGGCGGCCTGGGTGTGGCCGATGTTGGACTTGACCGAACCCAACCACAGCGGCGCGTTGCGGTCGCGGCCGTAGGTGGCCAGCAGGGCCTGCGCCTCGATCGGGTCGCCCAGCGTCGTGCCCGTACCGTGCGCCTCCACAGCGTCCACATCGGACGGACGCAGACCAGCGTTGGCCAGCGCCTGGCGGATGACCCGCTGCTGCGAAGGGCCGTTCGGGGCGGTGAGACCGTTGGATGCGCCGTCCTGGTTCACCGCGGTGCCGCGCACGACTGCCAGCACGGGGTGGCCGTTGCGCTTGGCGTCGGACAGCCGCTCCACGAGCAGCATGCCGACACCCTCGCCCCAGCCCGTGCCGTCGGCGCTGTCGGAGAACGCCTTGCAGCGCCCGTCCTGGGACAGCCCGCGCTGGCGGCTGAACTCCACGAAGACGCCAGGGGTGGACATGACCGTCACACCACCGACCAGCGCCATGCTGCACTCACCGGCGCGCAGGGCCTGCGCGGCCCAGTGCAGCGCCACCAGCGAGGAGGAGCAAGCGGTGTCGATCGTGACGGCCGGGCCTTCGAGCCCGAGCGTGTAGGACACGCGGCCGGACACGATGGCCGCCGCGTTGCCGGTACCGGCGTGGCCCTCCGAGTCCTGCACGGCGTGCATCAGCAGCATCGGGTAGTCCTGGCCGTTGGTGCCGACGAACACGCCCACCGGGCTGCCGTGCACCGAGGCCGGGTCCACACCCGCGCGCTCCAAGGCCTCCCAGGCCGTCTCCAGCAGCAGGCGCTGCTGCGGGTCCATGGCCACGGCCTCACGCGGCGAGATGCCGAAGAAAGCCGGGTCGAACCGGTCGGCCCCGTCGAGGAAGCCGCCCTCGCGCACATAGGAGGTGCCGGGCCGATCGGGGTCCGGGTCGAACAGCCCGTCGAGGTCCCAGCCTCGGTCGGCGGGGAACGAGCTCATCGCGTCGGTGCCCTCGGACAGCAACTGCCACAACGCTTCCGGGGTGTCGACCCCGCCGGGGAAGCGGCAGCTCATGCCGACGATGACGATCGGGTCCTCGGTGTCCACGGCGACCGGGGCCAGCGCGGTCGGCGCCGCGGCCTGGGTGCCCAGCAGCTCGGCGCCCAGGTGCGCGGCCAGCGCGGTGGCGGTCGGATAGTCGAAGACCAAAGTGGACGGAAGGCGCAGACCCGTTGCGGCGCCGAGGGAGTTGCGCAGTTCCACGGCGGTCAGCGAGTCGAAGCCCAGTTCGCGGAAGGCCCGCGCGGGCTCCACCGACTCCGGGCCGGGGTAGCCCAGCACGGCGGCGGCGTGCGCCCGCACCAGCTCCAGCAGCAGGCGCTCCCGCTCGGACTCGGACAGTCCGGCGAGGCGGTCGGTGACCGAGGAGGGACCGTGCCCGGTGTCGTTGGCGGCCGCGGTGTCCAGCACGCGGCGCACCTCGGGGATGTCACCGATCAGCGCACTTGGCCGCACAGCGGTGAAACCGGGCGCGAACCGCTCCCAGTCCACGTCGGCCACGGCCACGAACGGCTCGCCGGAGGCCACGGCCTGGCGCAGCGCGAGCAGCGCGCGGGCCGGGGTCATCGGCGGGGTGCCGCTGCGGCTCAGTCGAGCGGCGACCACCTCGTCGGCGGCCATGCCGCCCTCGGCCCACGGGCCCCAGGCGATGGAGGTGGCGGGCTTGCCCTCGGCACGGCGGCGCTCGGCCAGCGCGTCCAGGAAGGCGTTGGCGGCGGCGTAGCTGGCCTGGCCCGCGGCGCCGATGGTGCCCGCGAACGAGGAGAACAACACGAAGGCGTCCAGCTCGCGGTCGGCGGTCAGCTTGTCCAGGTTGACCGCGGCGTCGACCTTGGCGCGGGCGACGATCGCCAGGCGCAGCGGAGTCAGCCCGTCCAGCACGCCGTCGTCGAGCACACCGGCGGTGTGCACCACGGCGGTCAGGTTCTCGATGCCGTCCAGCAGCGCGGACAGCGCCTCGCGGTCAGCGGCGTCGCACGCGGCGATCGTCACCCGCGCGCCCAGTGCGGTCAGTTCCGCGGCGAGCTCGGTGGCGCCCGGCGCGTCCTGGCCGCGGCGGCTGGTGAGCACCAGGTGCTCGGCGCCCGCGGTCGCGGCCCAGCGGGCGACCTGCCCGCCCAGGGCGCCGGTGCCGCCGGTGATCAGCACGGTGCCGCGCGGGGTCCACTCCTCGGTGCTGGACTCGGCCCTGCTCAGGCGGCGCGCGAACACCCCGCTGGGGCGCACGGCGACCTGGTCGTCGTTCCCGGGACCGGCGAGCACGGCGCAGAGCCTGCGCAGCGCGCGCTCGTCCAACTGCTCGGGCAGGTCGACCAGGCCACCCCAGCGCTGCGGGTACTCCAGGCCGCTGACCCTGCCCAGGCCCCACAGCGGGGCCTGCTTCAAGCTGATCACGTGGTCCCAGCGGGCCACGGACACCGCGCCCGCGGTGGCGTACCAGAGCGGGGCGTGGATGTCGGCGTCACCGAGCGCCTGCGCCAGCACCACGCCGAACACCAGGCCGGTGGCCAGTTCGGGGTAGTCCGGGTGCGGGTTCTCGTTCATGCCGAGCAGGGAGAGCACGCCGTCCACGGAGGCGCCGCCGACGACCTCGCGCAGCTGGGCGGCCAGTTCCTCGCGGGTGGCGTTGGCGGTGGCCGGGCTGACCCGGACCACGTTGGCGCCGTTGGCCAGCATGCCGTCCACGACCTGGTCGGCCAGGCCGCCGTCCTCGGCCAGCACCAGCCAGGAGCCGGTGAGCCGCTGGGTGAGGGCCTCGGTCACCGGCTTCCAGGTGACCTTGTACCGCCAACTGTCGACAGTTGACTGTTCACCGCGCTGCTGGCGCCAGGCGGTCAGCGCGGGCAGCGCCTCGGTGAACGGCGCGGTGCCGTCCACGCCGAGCGCGCCGAGGTCCCCGCTGTCCACGGCCTGCCAGAAGGCGGCGTCCACACTGTCGACAGTCGACAGTTCACTGCTGACAGGTGCCGACTCCAGCCAGTACCGCTGCTGCTGGAACGCGTAGGTGGGCAGTTCGACGACCTGGCCGCCCCAGCCCTCGAACACGGTGGCCCACTGCGGGGAGAGCCCGCGCACGTGGATCTGGGCCAGCGCGGACAGCAGGGCGGTGACCTCGTCGCGGTCCTTGCGCAGCGCCGGGATGCCGGCGGCCAGCGCGGACAGCACGCCGTCCGGGCCCAGCTCCAGGAAGGTCGTGACCCCGTCGGCGGTCAGCCACTGGATGCCGTCGTGGAAGCGCACGGCCTCGCGCACGTGGCGCACCCAGTACTCGGGCGAGGTGAGGTCGGTGGCGAGCGAGCCGGTCAGGTTCGACACCACGGCGATCTGCGGGGCCGAGTAGGTCAGGCTTGCCGCCACCGCGCGGAACTCCTCCAGCATGGCGTCCATGCGCGGCGAGTGGAACGCGTGGCTGACCGTGAGACGACGCGTCTTGCGGTCGGTGAAGTTCGCGAGGACGGTCTCAACCGCGTCCTCGTCACCGGAGACGACCACCGAGTCCGGACCGTTGATCGCGGCGATCGACACCCGGTCGGTCAGGTGCGGGGCCACCTCGGCCTCGGTGGCCTGGATCGCGACCATCGCGCCACCAGCGGGCAGCGCACCCATCAACCGGCCGCGAGCCGCCACCAGCTTGCAGGCGTCCTCAAGGGACAGGACCCCGGCGACGTGCGCCGCGGCCAGCTCACCGATCGAGTGGCCGACCAGGTAGTCCGGCTTGACGCCCCAGGACTCGAACAGCCGGTACAGCGCGACCTCGATCGCGAACAACGCGGGCTGCGTGTACTCGGTCTGGTTCAGCAACTCCGAGTCGCCGAACATGACGTCCTTCAGATCATTGGAAAAGTGCGCCAGCACCTCATCCAAAGATCCAGCGAACTTGGGAAAAGCCGCATACAGCTCACGCCCCATGCCCGCGCGCTGCGAGCCCTGACCGGAGAACATGACGGCGGACCGTCCACCAGCGACGGTCGAGCCGGTGACCAGCTCGGGCGCGCGGCCGTCCTCGGCCAGCGCGCGCAGCCCGCGCAGGAAGCCCTCGCGGTCGCTGGCCAGCACGACAGCGCGGTGCTCCAGCGAGGCGCGGGTGGTGGCCAGCGAGCGGGCCACGTCCAGCGGGGCACCGTCCACAGTGGAGGCGAGCTCGGCGGCCTGTGCGCGCAGGGCCTCGGCGGTGCGGCCGGAGACCAGCCAGGGCAGCACGGCGGGCGGGGTGCCCGGCGCGGCCTCGGTCTCCACCGGCTCGGGCTCGGGGGCCTGCTCCAGGATGACGTGCGCGTTGGTACCGCTCACGCCGAAGGCGGACACCCCCGCGCGCCGGGGCTGCCCGGTCTGCGGCCAGGGCGTGGCCTCGGTGAGCAGGCGGACCTCGCCGCTGGTCCAGTCCACGTGCGATGAGGGCTCCCCGGCGTGCAGGGACTCGGGCAGCAGCCCGTGCCGCATCGCCAGCACCATCTTGATCACACCGGCGACGCCAGCGGCGGTCTGCGAGTGGCCGAAGTTGGACTTGATCGAGCCCAGCCACAGCGGGCGCTCGCGGTCCTGGCCGTAGGTGTTGAGCAGGGCCTGGGCCTCGATCGGGTCGCCCAGCGAGGTGCCGGTGCCGTGCGCCTCCACGGCGTCGACCTGGGCAGCGGTCAGCCCGGCGCTGGTCAGCGCCTGGCGGATGACCCGCTGCTGGGAGGGGCCGTTCGGGGCGGTCAGGCCGTTGGACGCGCCGTCCTGGTTGACCGCGGACCCCTTGATCACGGCCAGCACGGTGTGCCCGCGGCGGCGTGCGTCGGACAGCCGCTCCAGCATGATCAGGCCGACGCCCTCGGCCCAGCCGGTGCCGTCGGCGTCGGCGGAGAACGGCTTGCAGCGCCCGTCGGCCGCGAGCCCGCCCTGGCGGCTGAACTCGATGAACGCGGCCGGGGAGGCCATGACCATGACGCCGCCGGCCAGCGCCAGCGAGCACTCGCGGCGGCGCAGGGCCTGCGCGGCGAGGTGGATGGCGACCAGCGAGGAGGAGCAGGCCGTGTCCACCGTGACGGCGGGGCCCTCCAGCCCGTAGGTGTAGGACAGGCGGCCGGAGAGCACGCTGGCGGAGTTGCCGGTCAGCAGGTGGCCCTCGACGCCTTCGGGGGTCTCGCCCTGGGTCTGGCCGTAGCCGGAGACCCCGGCGCCGATGTAGACCCCGCCCTGGCTGCCCTTGACCGACAGCGGGTCGATGCCCGAGCGCTCGAACAGCTCCCAGGAGGTCTCCAGCAGCAGGCGCTGCTGCGGGTCGGTGGCCAGTGCCTCGCGCGGGGACATGCCGAACAGCGAGGGGTCGAACAGCGACACGTCGTCGACGAACCCGCCCTCGTGGGCGTAGTCCTCGCTGAGGTTGTCCAGGTCCCAGCCGCGGTCCGCGGGGAACGGACCCACCGCGTCCACACCCTGGGACAGCAGCCGCCACAGCTGCTCGGGGCTGCGCACCCCACCGGGGAAGCGGCAGCTCATCCCGATGATCGCGATGGGCTCCCGCTCCCCGGCCTCCAGCTCAGCGATCCGCTGGCGGGTGTCGTGCAGTTCGGCCGTCACCAGCTTCAGGTACTCCCGAAGCCTGTCCTCGTTCACCATGGGAACCTTGCCTGTGCGCGCTGGGCACCGCGCAGGTTCGCCGGTGCTGGACTATCCCCTGCCGAGCTCCTTGTTGATGAACTCGAAGATCTCGTCATCCGTGGCCGCGTCGAGCTTGTCCGCAACGGTGGCGCCTTCCGTCTTCTCCCCGATGTCACTCAACTTGGCCAGCATGGTCCGAAGTCGAGCGGTGATCAGGGGGTGAGCGCCATCGTCTGGGGAAACTGCTGAAATCGCGAGCTCGATGCGGTCGAGCTCGGTGAACAGGTTCACCTCCTGCCCGGCGGCACCGCCGAGCTCGTTGAGCACGTGCCCGGCCAGGGCGGTCGGGGTCGGGTGGTCGAACACCAGCGAGGCGGCCAGCCGCAGGCCGGTGGCCGTGTTGAGCCGGTTGCGCAGCTCCACGGCGGTCAGCGAGTCGAAGCCCAGCTCCTTGAACGGCCGGACCGGGTCCACCTCGTCCTTGCCCGCGTGCCCGAGCACCGCGGCCACCCGCTCCCGCACCAGGTCGAGCACGACCCGCTCCTGCTGCGCGGCGGGCAGCCCGGCCAGCTCCTCGGCCAGCGTGGACTCGCCCTCGACGGCCTCCGGCACGGCGTCCAGCACACGCCGCACCTCGGGCAGCTCGTCGAGCAGGGGGCGCCGCCGGGCCATGGTGAACCCGGGCGTGAACAGCTCCCAGTCCACGTCGGCCACGGCGAGGAACGTCTCGTCCAGGTCCATGGCCTGCTGCAACGCGGCGACCGTCAGCTTCGGGTCCATCGCACGCACGCCACGCTTGCGCAGTCGCTGCTCGTCCTCCTCAGTGCCCACCATGCCGCCACCGGCCCACGCACCCCACGCGACCGCAGTGGCCGTAGCACCGCGTGCACGTCGCTGCTCGGCCAGTGCGTCGAGGAAGGCGTTGGCGGCCGCGTAGGCCGCTTGGCCGCCACTGCCCCACACACCCGCGTTGGACGACAGCAGGATGAAGGCGTCCAACTGCTGGTCAGCGAGCAGTTCGTCCAGGTTGACCGCACCGGCCACCTTGGCCTCAGCAGCCGCTGCGAACTCCTGTGCGGTCGTGTCCGCCAGTGCGGCAGGTGTGACCACGCCCGCCGCGTGCACCACGGCGCGCACGGGGTCCCCGTCGGCCTCCAGCGACTTGAGCAGCCCCGAGAGCGCGTCCCGGTCCGCCGCGTCGCAGGCCGCCACGGTGACGCGGGCGCCCAGCGCGGTGAGCTCGGCCTCCAGCTCGGACACCCCGTCGGCGTCCCGGCCACGGCGGCTGGTCAGCACCAGGTGCTCGGCCCCGTTGCCCGCCAGCCAGCGGGCGAGGTGCCCGCCGATGGCCCCGGTGCCGCCGGTGATCAGCACCGTGCCCTGCGCGGCGAAGTTCCGGACTGCGGTCCGGTTGGCGGCGGGATCGTGCACCAGCCTGCGCGCCAGCACCGTGGCCCCGCGCAGGGCGAGCTGGTCCTCCTCGCCGGTCAGCGCGCTCCAGAGCGGTTCGGGTGCGTGCTCGTGCAGGTCGATCAGGCCGCCCCAGCGCTGCGGGTGCTCCAGGCCGATGACCCGGCCCATGCCCCACACCAGCGCCTGCGCGGGGCTGATCCGCTCCCCCGGCCGCCCGGTGAGCACGCCGCCGCTGGTGATCAGCCAGAGCGGGGCCTCGATGCCCACGTCGCCCAGGGCCTGGGTGAGCGCGAGCGTGCTCACGACGCCACGGGGCAGCACCGGGTAGTCCTGGTGCGGCTGCTCGTCCTGGCCGAGCAGGGACACGACGCCAGCGGGGTCGTGGGCCACCAGCAGGGTGGCGAACTGGGCCCGGTCGATCGTGTTCGGGTCCACCGTGATCGTGACGACCTCGGCCCCGCTGCCGTCGAGCAGGCTCGTGTCGGCACCCTGTGGGGCCACGACCAGCCAGGTGCCGGTCAGCTTGCCGGTGGCCGTGACGGGCTTCCAGGTGATCCGGTACCGCCAACTGTCGACAGTTGACTGTTGACGCTGCTGGCGGCGCCAGCTGGACAGGACGGGCAGTGCCCCGGTGAGCAGGTCGGCGTCGTCCAGGCCGAGCGTGCCCAGGTCCCCGTTGTCCACGGCCGCCCAGAACGCGGCGTCCACCGGGTCGGCCCCGGTCTGCTCGGTCGGCACCGCGGGCTTGGGCCAGTAGTTCTGCCGCTGGAACGGGTAGGTCGGCAGGTCGACGCGCCGTGCGTCGGCCGGGAACACCACCGACCAGTCCGGCTCCACACCCCGCACCCACAGCTCCGCCAGCGAGGCGTAGAAGCGGACCGCAGTCCCCTCGTTGCGCCGCAGCGTGCCGGTGACCACGCCGTCCACGATGTCGCCGACCCCGGAGGTCAGCACCGGGTGGGACGACACCTCGACGAACGCCGTGTGCCCGCTCTCGGCCAGTCCGCGGATCGCCGTCTCGAACTGCACCGTCTGCCGCAGGTTGGTGTACCAGTAGCCCGCGTCCATGGCGCTGGTGTCCAGCCACTCGCCGGTCACCGTGCTGAAGAACGGCACCTCGCTGGACTGCGGCTGGATCGGCGCCAGGACCTCGGCGAGCCTGTCCTCGATCAGCTCCACGTGAGCCGTGTGCGAGGCGTAGTCCACCGGGATCTTGCGAGCCCGCTCGTGCGTGGCCACCAACTCGTCCAACGCCGCCGGGTCACCCGCCACGACAATCGAGGACGGACCGTTGAACGCCGCGATGCTGACCTTGTCGCTCAGCAACGGCTCGACCTCGGCCAACGGCAGGTTGATCGACACCATGCCGCCGCGACCGGCCAGCTCGTCGGCGATGGCCTTGCTGCGCAGGGCAACAACCCGGGCCGCGTCCTGAAGGGTCAGCGCGCCAGCAACAGCGGCCGCCGCGATCTCACCCTGCGAGTGGCCAACCACAGCATCCGGCGTAATGCCGTGCGCACGCCACACCTCAGCCAGCGACACCATCACAGCCCACGACATCGGCTGCACAACATCGACCCGCTCAAACGCCTTCGCGTCATTCAACGACTCGAACAAATCCCAATCCACGAACTCACCCAGCGCGACAGCACACTCCGCCATCCGCTCAGCAAAAACCGTCGACGTAGCAAGCAAGTCAGTCGCCATGCCCACCCACTGCGAACCCTGACCCGGGAACACGAACACCCGCTTGCCCTCAACATCGGCAACGCCGTCCACACGGACATCACCGATCAGCACGGCGCGACGCTCCAGCGCCGCACGGCCGCTCACCAGCGAGTAGCCCACGTCCACGGAGCGCTGCCCGGTGGCACCGGCCAGCACGCGGTCGACCTGCTCGCGCAGGGCCGCCTCGCTGCGGGCCGACAGCGGCCACGGCACGACCTTGTCCTCAGCGGCGGGCGCGGCCTCGACAGCGGGTGCCTGCTCGATCACGACGTGCGCGTTGGTGCCGCTCACCCCGAAGGAGGAGACGCCAGCGCGCCGTACCGGGCTGGCCCACTGCCGCGCGGCCGTGAGCAGCTCGATCTTGCCCGCCGACCAGTCCACATGGGACGAAGGCTCGGTCACGTGCAAGGTCTGCGGCAACACGCCGTGCTGCATGGCCAGCACCATCTTGATGACACCGGCAACACCGGCGGCCGCCTGGGTGTGGCCGAGGTTGGACTTGATCGACCCCAGCCAGAGCGGAGCCTCGCGGTCCTGGCCGTACGTGGCGAGCAAGGCCTGCGCCTCGATCGGGTCGCCCAGCGTCGTGCCCGTGCCGTGCGCCTCCACAGCGTCCACATCGGACGGACGCAGACCAGCGTTGGCCAGCGCCTGGCGGATCACCCGCTGCTGCGAAGGACCGTTCGGCGCGGTCAGACCGTTCGACGCACCGTCCTGGTTCACCGCGGAACCCTTGACCACAGCCAGGATCGGGTGCCCGTTGCGCTGCGCATCGGACAGCCGCTCCACCAGCAGCATGCCCACGCCCTCGCCCCAGCCCGTGCCGTCGGCGCTGTCGGAGAAGGCCTTGCACCGACCGTCCTGCGCGAGACCGCGCTGACGGCTGAACTCCACGAACACGGCCGGGGTCGCCATCACGGTGACGCCACCGGCCAGTGCCAGCTCGCACTCCCCCGCGCGCAGGGCCTGCACCGCGAGGTGCAGCGCCACCAGCGAGGAGGAGCAGGCCGTGTCCACCGTGACGGCCGGTCCCTGCAAGCCGAAGGTGTAGGACAGCCGCCCGGACACGACGCTGGCGGAGCTGCCGGTGGCCATGTAGCCGTCCAGCCGCTCAGCCGACTGGTGCAGCAGGATGCCGTAGTCCTGGCCGTTGGTCCCGGCGAACACGCCGGTCTGGCTGCCCTTCAGCGACCTCGGGTCGATGCCCGCGCGCTCCATGGCCTCCCAGCTGACCTCCAGCAGCAGCCGCTGCTGCGGGTCCATGGCCAGGGCCTCGCGCGGGGAGATCTCGAAGAAGGCCGGGTCGAACCGGCCCGCGCCGTCGAGGAAACCGCCCTCGCGCACGTAGGAGGTGCCCGCGCTGTCCGGGTCGGCGTCGTAGAGCGAGCCCAGGTCCCAGCCGCGGTCGGCGGGGAACTCGGTGATCGCGTCCTCGCCCAGCTCCAGCAGGCGCCACAACGCCTCCGGCGAGTCGACCCCGCCAGGGAAGCGGCAGCTCATGCCCACGATGGCGATCGGCTCGTCGTTGGCGGCGCTGGCCGTCACCAGTGCGGCGGCCCGCGCGTCCCCGAGCAGCTCACCGCGCAGGTACTCGGCGAGGTCGGCCGAGGTCGGGTAGTCGTAGATCAGCGTGGCGGGCAGGCTCAGCCCGGTGACGGCGCCGAGCCCGTTGCGCAGCTCCACGGCCATCAGCGAGTCGAAGCCCAGCTCCTGGAACGGCTTGGCCAGGTCGATCTCCTCGGCCGAGCCGAAGCCCAGCACGGTGGCGACCATGCCGCGCACCACCTCGCGCAGCTGCCTGACCTGGTCCGAAGTGGACAGTCCGGCCAGCTTGCCGCGCAGCGCCGACTCGTCGGCATCCACCCGCTCCACATTGCTCAGCGCCTGGCGGACCTCGGGCAGGTCGGAGACGAGCTTGAGGGTGTGCGCGCCGACGGTGGGCGCGAGCTTGACCCAGTCGATGTCGACCAGCGTGACCTGGGCCAGGCCCAGTCGCACCGCGCGGTGCAGTGCGGTCACGGCGAGTTCCGGTGCCAGCGGGGACATTCCGGTGCGGCGCAGTCGTTCGGTCACCGCGTCCTGTGCGGCCATGCCGCCCTCGGCCCACGGGCCCCAGGCGATCGAGGTCGCGGTGAGCCCGCGCGCACGGCGCGACTCGGCGATGCCGTCCAGTGCCGCGTTGGCCGCCGCGTAGCTGGCCTGCCCCGCGCCGCCGAAGGTGCCCGCGAAGGAGGAGAACAGCACGAAGGCGTCCAGCTCGCGGTCGGCGGTCAGCTCGTCCAGGTTCAGCGCGGCCTGGACCTTCGGCCGCAGCACGGCATCCAGCCGCTCGGGCGTCACCGAGTCCAGGATGCTGTCGTCCACGACACCAGCCGCGTGCACCACGGCGGTCAGGTCCTCGATGCCGTCCAGCAACGTGGACAGGGCATCGCGGTCCGCCACGTCGCAAGCCGCGATCGTCACGCGGTCGCCGAGCTCGGCCACCAGTTCGGCGGCGCCCTCGGCCGCCATGCCGCGGCGGCTGGTCAGCACCAGGCGCTCGGCCCCGTTGTCGGCGAGCCAGCGCGCGACGTGCCCGCCCAGCGCGCCGGTACCGCCAGTGATCAGCACGGTGCCGCTGGGGTTCCAGTCGGTCCGCTCCACGGTCGTACCGTGGTCGAGCCTGCGGGCGAACAGGCCCGAGTCGCGCATGGACACCTGATTCTCGCCGGTCAGCCCGGCCAGCACCCCGCAAAGCCGGTCGACTGCCTTGGCGTCAACGGATTCCGGGAGGCCGACCAAGCCGCCCCAGCGCTGCGGGTACTCCATCGCGGCGACCCGGCCCAGGCCCCACACGGCCGACTGCACGGGGTCCTCGCCACGGGTCGCCAGCCACAGCGGGGCCTCGACCCCAGCGTCACCCAAGGCCTGCGCGAGCGCGACGACCGTGGCCAGCGCCAGGTTCTCCGTGAGCGCGAGCACACCGTTGACGTCCACATCGGACAGTTGGGCCGCCAGCTCCTCGCGCGTGCCGCCAGCGGGCACCGTCACGACCTCGGCCCCGCGCTGCTCCAGACCCGCGATGACCGTGGCGGCGAGTTCGTCGGTACCAGGGGCCGCCACGAGCCAGCGCCCGGTCAGCTCCGGGTTGGACGGCTCGGTGATCGGCTTCCAGACCACCTCGTACTGCCAGGACTCCACAGTGGACTTGGGCCGCGCGAACTCCGCCGGGGCCGAGGGCTCCAGCCAGTAGCGCTGCCGCTGGAAGGCGTAGGTCGGCAGGTCCACCCGCTGGCCGCCCCAGCCGTCGAAGACCTGCGCCCAGTCCGGGGACCAGCCGGTGACGTGCACCTCGGCCAGGGCCGCGAGCAGGGCACGGACCTCGGACTGGTTCTTGCGCAGCACGGGCACGCCACCGGCCAGCGCCGACAGCACCCCGTCCGGTCCGATCTCCAGGAAGCGGGCGACCCCGCGCCCGGTGAGGAACGTGACCCCGTCGTGGAAGCGCACGGCCTCGCGCACGTGCCGCACCCAGTACTCCGGCGTGTCCAGCTCCGTGGCCAACTCACCGGTCACATTGGACACGACGGCGATCGTCGGGGCCGAGTAGGTCAGCTGCTCGGCGACGCGCCAGAACTCGGCGAGCATGTCGTCCATGCGCGGGGAGTGGAACGCGTGACTCACCCGGAGGCGCCGGGTCTTGCGGTCCGCGAACCGGTCCGCAATCGCTTGCGCCGCGTCCTCATCCCCCGACACCACAACGGAGTCCGGGCCGTTGATCGCCGCGATCGACACCCGGTCGGTCAGGTGCGGGGCCACCTCGGCCTCGGTCGCCTGGATGGCGATCATCGCCCCGCCGACGGGCAGGGCCTGCATGAGCCGACCCCGCGCGGACACCAGTCGGCAACTGTCCGCAAGGGACAGTACCCCGGCGACGTGCGCCGCGACGAGCTCGCCGATCGAGTGGCCGATCAGGTAGTCCGGCCGCAGGCCCCAGGACTCCAGCAGGCGGAACAGCGCCACCTCGATGGCGAACAGGGCGGCCTGCGTGTACTCGGTCTGGTCCAGCAGCTCCGACTCACCGAACATGACGTCCCGGAGCGGCAGGTCGATGTGCGCGAACACCTCGTCCAAGGCGTCGGCGAACACCGGGAACGCCTCGTACAGCTCGCGGCCCATGCCCGCGCGCTGCGAGCCCTGACCGGAGAACATGTAGGCGGACAACCCGGTGACAACCGAGCCGGTGACCAGCCCGCCGGGCACTGGCTCACCGGCGGCCAGGGACCGCAGGGCGTCGAGGTCGAAGGCGACCACCCGGTGCTCGAAGGACGTGCGCGAGGTGGCGAGCGAGTAGCCAAGGTCCACGGGACGGCTGTCCACAAGGGACAGCAAACGCTTGGCCTGGTCCCGCAGTGCCGCGGAGTTCCGGCCGGACACCAGCAGCGGCACCGATTCGGGCGCCCGCGACTCGGTGACGACCTGATCGGCGGCGGGGGCCTGCTCGATGATCGTGTGCGCGTTGGTGCCGCTGAGGCCGAAGGAGGACACGGCGGCGCGGCGCGGGCGGCCGGTCTCCGGCCAGGACCGCGTCTCGGTGATCAGCTCGACCTGCCCGGCCGACCAGTCCACGTGCTCGGATGCCTCGTCGGCGTGCAGCGTCTTGGGCATGACCCCGTTGCGCAGGGCCATCACCATCTTGATGATGCTGGCCATGCCCGCGGCGGCCTGGGTGTGACCGAAGTTGGACTTGATCGACCCCAGTGGCAGCGGCTCGGCACGGTCCTGGCCGTAGGTGGCCAGCAGGGCCTGCGCCTCGATCGGGTCGCCCAGCACGGTGCCCGTGCCGTGCGCCTCGACGATGTCCACATCGGACGGTGTGAGCCCGCCACTGGCCAGCGCGGCGCGGATCACCCGCTGCTGGGAGGGACCGTTGGGGGCGGTCATGCCGTTGGAGGCGCCGTCCTGGTTGATCGCCGAGCCACGTACCACCGCCAGCACCGGGTGGCCGTTGCGCTGCGCGTCGGACAGCCGCTCCAGCAGCAGCATGCCCGCGCCCTCGCCCCAGCCCGTACCGTCGGAGCCCGCGGAGAACGGCTTGCACCGGCCGTCGCGGGCCAGTCCGCCCTGGCGGCTGAACTCGATGAACCCGCCCGCGGTGGCCATGACGGTGACGCCGCCGACCAGCGCGATGGAGCACTCCCCCGCGCGCAGGGCCTGCGCGGCCAGGTGCAGTGCCACCAGCGAGGAGGAGCACGCGGTGTCGATCGAGACCGCCGGCCCCTCCATGCCGAGCGTGTAGGCGATGCGCCCGGACAGGGCGGAGGCCGCAGTACCGGTCAGCAGGTGCGCGGCGGCCTCGTCGCTGGGGTCCCAGACCCCGGTTCCGTAACCGCTGTTCGAGGCACCGATGAACACGCCGCCGGTGCCGCCGCGCAGTGAGCCGGGCACGATGCCCGCGCGTTCCACGGCCTCCCAGCAGGTTTCCAGCAGGAGCCGCTGCTGCGGGTCCATCGCCAGGGCCTCACGCGGGGAGATGCCGAAGAAGACCGGGTCGAACTGGTCCACGTCGTAGACGAAGCCGCCCTCGCGGGCGTAGCTGGTGCCCGGCCGGGTGGACTCCGGGTCGTACAGGTTGGCCAGGTCCCAGCCGCGGTCGGCGGGGAAGCCGGAGATCGCGTCGGTGCCCTCGAACACCAAGCGCCACAGGTCTTCCGGGTTGCGCACGCCACCGGGGAAGCGGCAGGCCATGGACACGATGGCGATCGGGTCGTCGGCGAGCGCGGCGGTGACCGGCTCGGTGCGGGCCGGGGCCGTGTCGGTGCCGAGCAGTTCGGCACGCAGGTGGTCCACCAGCACCAGCGGGTTCGGGTAGTCGAACACCAGCGAGGAGGGCAGTTGCAGGCCGGTGACGGCGGTCAGCCGGTTGCGGACCTCCACGGCCGTCAGCGAGTCGAAGCCCAGATCGCGGAAAGCCCTGGTGGGCTCGATCTCCTCGGCGGAGGCGTGTCCCAGTGCGGCGGCGGCCTGCTCGCGCACGACCTCCAGCAGCACGCGGTCGCGTTCCGGACCGAGCAGTCCAGCAAGCTGCTCGCGCAGCGGGGAGGCCGTCTCGGTGGGTGCGGCCGCCACGGGGCGCTGTGCCTCGGGCAGCTCGCCCAGCAGTGGGCGGGGCCGGGCGGCGGTGTAGCCCATCAGGAACCGCGCCCAGTCCATGTCGGCGATCGTCAGCGTGGCCTCGCCGCTGGCGACTGCCTGGAACAGCGCGGACAGCGCCAGGTCGGGCGCCATCGCGAGCAGGCCGCGGCGGCGCAGTTCGGCCTCGCCGTCGGCGAGCATGCCCGCGCCCGCCCACGGACCCCAGGCCAGCGAAGTCGCTGCCAGGCCGCGGGATCGGCGCTGCTCGGCGAGCCCGTCGAGGTAGGAGTTGACCGCCGAGTACGTGCCCTGGCCGCCGCTGCCCCAGGTGCTGGCGATGGAGGAGAACAGCACGAAGGCGTCCAGCTCGCGGTCGGCGAGCAGTTCGTCCAGGTGCCGGGCGCCCTGGACCTTGGCGGCGCCGAGCGTGGCAAGTTCCTCCGGCGTGATCTCGGCCAGCGGCGTGAAGGTCGTGGTGCCCGCGGCGTGCACGACGCTGCGCAGGTCCTCAATGCTGGCAAGGAGTTCGGCCACTGCCTCGCGGTCAGCGATGTCGCAGGCGACGATCCGCACCCGGTCACCGAGTTCGGCGGCGAGTTCGGCCGCACCGGGTGCGTCCGCGCCACGGCGGCTGGTCAGCACCAGGCGCTCCGCACCGTGTTCGGCCATCCAGCGCGCCACCTGGGCACCGAGCCCGCCGGTACCGCCGGTGATCAGCGTGGTGCCCTCGGGCCGCCAACCCGTTGCGGTGGCGGGCAGTTCGGGTGCGTGCACGAGGCGGCGCACCATGAGCCCGGCCGGGCGCAGCGCGAGCTGGTCCTCGTCCCCGGCGCCGGCCAGCGCGGCGGCGAGTCGGCCACGCGCCCGCGCGTCCAGGTCGGCGGGCAGGTCGATCAGGCCGCCCCAGCGGTCGGGGTGCTCCAGCGACATCGTGCGGCCCAGGCCCCAGACCTGGCTCTGCGCCGGGCTGGTCAGCCGGTCGGACCTGCCCACCGAGACCGCCCCCCTGGTCAGCACCCACAGCGGGGCCTCGGTCGGCAGGTCCTGCATGAGCCGCAGCGTGGCGGCCAGGCCGGTGTCCTCGTTGAGCGCCAGCAGGGACACGATGCCCTGATAGGTCACCTCGGCGTGCGGTTCGGTGTGCACCGTCGCGCCGTGCTCGGTGAGGGCTTGGGCCACCTGCTCGCCCTGGCCCTCGGGGTCGATCAGCAGCCAGGTGCCGGTCAGCTCGCCGCTGGCCGTGAACGGCTTCCAGTTGACCCGGTATCGCCAACCATCCACGGTGGACTGCTGGTCGCGGCGCCTGCGGTACGCGCTGAGCACCGGCAGGGCGGCGCCGAGCGAGGCCTGCTCCTCGGCATCGCTGGTGAGCGCGGCCAGGTCGGACTGCTCCACGGCACGCCAGAAGCCCTCGTCGGCCCCGCCACCCGCGACGATCTCCTCGATCTCACGCGGGGTGGGCCAGTAGCGCTGGTGCTGGAACGGGTAGGTCGGCAGGTCGATGCGGGTGGCCCCGCTGCCCTCGAAGAACTGCGCCCAGTCCACCGGCACGCCGTTGACGTGCAGGGTGGCCAGCGCGGTGAGGACCGTCTGCTTCTCGTCACGGCCCTTGCGCAGGGTCGGCGTGCCCTCAGCCAGCGCCGACAGCACACCGTCCGGCCCGAGCTCCAGGAACTTCGTCACGCCCTGCTTGCGCAGGTGCTCGACGCCCGCGTGGAACCGCACGGCCTCACGAACGTGCCGCACCCAGTACTCGGGAGTCGTCGGGTCGCCCTCGGTGTTGCCCACCACCGGGATCTGCGGCTCGGCGTAGGTCAGGCCCGCCGCGACCTTGCGGAACTCGTCCAGCATCGGGTCCATCAGCGGGGAGTGGAACGCGTGGCTGACGGTCAGACGACGGGTTTTGCGGTCAGTGAACTGTGAGACCACAGTCTCAACTGCGTCCTCGGTACCAGAAACAACCACCGAGTCCGGACCATTGATCGCCGCGATCGACACCCGATCGGTCAGGTGGGGCAGGACCTCGTCCTCAGTCGCCTGGATCGCCACCATCGCGCCGCCGGCAGGCAGTGCGCCCATGAGCTTGCCGCGAGCCGCCACGAGCTTCGCGGCGTCCTCCAGCGACAGGATCCCCGCGACGTGGGCCGCGGCGAGCTCACCAATCGAGTGGCCCATCAGGAAGTCGGGCTTCACGCCCCAGGACTCCACGAGCCGGTACAGCGCGACCTCGATCGCGAACAACGCCGGCTGCGTGTACTCGGTGCGGTGCAACAGCTCCGAGTCGCCGAACATGACGTTCTTCAGATCATTGGAGAAGTGCGCCAGCACCTCGTCCAAAGATCCAGCGAACTTGGGAAAAGCCTGGTAGAGCTCACGGCCCATGCCCGCGCGCTGCGAACCCTGCCCGGAGAACAGGAACGCCAGCGGCCCAGGCGTGGCAACACCCGTCACGGGGTTGTCGAACCCGTCGAAGGACACGGACCGGTGCTCGAAGGTCGCGCGCGAGGTCGCCAGGGAGTAGGCCAGGTCGACCGGGTCGGCCTCGACCCCGGCGAGCTGCTCGGCCTGCGCCTGGAGCGCGGCGGCGGTGCGGCCGGACACCAGGTACGGCAGCACGGAGGGCGTGACCCGCTGCTGCGGCTTGGCCTCCTCCTCGGGGGCCTGCTCCAGGATGACGTGCGCGTTGGTACCGCCCACGCCGAAGGCGGACACGCCGATGCGGCGCGGGTGGTCGGTGACCGGCCAAGGCGTGTTCTCGGTGAGCAGCTGGGCGTTGCCGGTGGTCCAGTCCACCTGCTCGGAGGGCTTGTCGATGTGCAGGGACTTGGGCAGTTCCCCGTGGCGCAGCGCGAGCACCGACTTGATCACACCGGCCACACCGGCCGCGGCCTGGGTGTGGCCGAGGTTGGACTTGACCGAGCCGAGCAGGATCGGGCGGTCGGCCGGGCGGTCCTGGCCGTAGGTGGCCAGCAGGGCGTGGGCCTCGATCGGGTCGCCGAGCACGGTGCCCGTGCCGTGCGCCTCGATGGCGTCCACATCGGAGGCCTTCAGGCCCGCGTTCTCCAGGGCCTTGCGGATCATCTTGCGCTGGGACGGGCCGTTCGGCGCGGTCAGGCCGTTGGACGCACCGTCCTGGTTGACCGCCGAGCCACGCACCACCGCCAGCACGGGGTGGCCGTTGCGGCGAGCGTCGGAAAGGCGCTCCAGCAACAACATGCCGATGCCCTCGGACCAACCCGTGCCGTCGGCGGCGTCCGCGAACGCCTTGCACCGTCCGTCGGGGGCCAACCCGCGCTGCTTGCTGAACTCGGCGAAGGCGGCGGGCGTGGACATGACGGTGACGCCACCGGCCACGGCCAGCGAGCACTCGCCCTGGCGCAGGGCCTGCGCGGCCATGTGCAGGGTCACCAGCGAGGAGGAGCACGCGGTGTCCACGGTGACCGCGGGACCTTCGAGCCCGAAGGTGTAGGACAGGCGGCCGGAGGCGATCGCGGCGGTGTTGCCCGCGAGGTAGTGGCCCGCCAGGTCCTCGTCGGAGTTCTGCAACGCCACCGCGTAGTACTGGCTGATCAGGCCGACGAACACACCGGTCTGGCTGCCGCGCAGGGTGGCCGGGTCGATGCCCGCCCGCTCGAAGACCTCCCAGGTGCCCTCCAGCAGCAGGCGCTGCTGCGGGTCCATGGCCAGGGCGTCGCGGGGCGAGATGCCGAAGAAGCCCGCGTCGAACTTGGCGGCATCGTAGAGGAAGCCGCCGCCGATGCTGTGGCTCGAGTCCGAAAGGGACGGATCGTCACCGCGCAGCGCGTCGAGGTCCCAGCCACGGTCGGTCGGGAAGTCGGAGACCACGTCCCCGCCCTCGCGCAGCAGCTGCCACAGGTCCTCGGGCGAGCTGACGCCACCGGGGAACCGGCAGCTCATGCCGACGACGGCGATCGGGGCACTGGCCGCGGCAACCAGCTCGCGGTTGCGCTCACGCAGCCGGTCGACTTCCTTCAGCGAGGCGCGAAGTGCCTCGACCACCTTGTCGGCGGGCTTGGTCATCTGTGTCTCCGTTGCGTACCGCGATCAGGAAGAGCTGTTGTCCAGTGCCAGCGCGATCAGGCTGTCGGCATCCATGTCATCGATCGACTCCGTCCTGGCGGCCTCCGCGGCGGGCGGCTCGTCTTCGGTCTCGGCGAGGTCCAGCAGCAGTTCGGTGAGCCCCGCCGCGCGCAGCCTGGCCAACGGGATGTTCGCCAGCACCTCGCGGATGCGGGCCTCCTCCGGGTCGAGCTGCTCGGTGCTGTCCCCGTACAGCTCGGCCCTCAGGTGCCTGCCGAGTTCGGCGGCTGTCGGGTGGTCGAACACCAGCGTGGTGGGCAGTTTCAGCCCGGTGGCCGCGTTGAGCCGGTTGCGCAACTCCATCGCGGTCACCGAGTCGAAGCCCAGGTCACGCAGCGCACGGTCGGCCGGGATCGACTCCGCGGACTCGTAACCGAGTACGGCCGCCACCGTGGCCCGCACCAGGTCCAGCACCACCTGCTCGCGGCGCGCGGGCGGCACGTCGTCCAGAACGGCCTGCTGTGCCGGGCCATCCTGGTTGAGCGCCGCCTGCTTGATCGCGGCCTGCACCTCGGGCAGGTCACTGATCAGCGCGGCGGGCTTGCCGCTGACCGAACGCGCCCAGTCCAGGTCCGCCACCAGCACGAAGGTCTCGTCGTGGTCCAGGGCCTGGGTCATCGCGTTGACGGCCAGCTCGGGGTCCATCGGCGAGGCCCCGCTGCGGCGCAGGGCGTCCAGCCGGGTCTTGTCGTCGGCCAGGCCCCCGCCGCCCCACTGGCCCCAGGCGATCGAGGTCGCGGGCAGGCCCTCCGCCCTGCGCTGCACCGCGAGCGCGTCCAGGTAAGCGTTGGCGGCGGCGTAGTTGCCCTGGCCCGCGTTGCCGAGCGTGCCGACCGCCGAGGAGAACAGCACGAAGGCGGACAGGTCCAGATCGCGGGTCAGCTCGTGCAGGTGCTTGGCGGCCGTCACCTTCGGGCCGAACACCGTCTCGAACCGGTCCGGGGTCATCGCGTCGAGCACGCCGTCATCCAGGACCCCCGCCGTGTGCACGACCGCGGTCAGGTCGGGCACGGCCGCCAGCAGCGCGGACACGGCCGCACGACTGCCTGTGTCACAAGCGGAAATCGTGACCCTGGCGCCGAGTTCCACCAGCTCCGCGCGGAGTTCCTCGGCACCGGGCGCCTGCGCACCGCGTCGGCTGGCCAGCACCAGGTGTTCGGCACCCATGCGCGCCAGCCTGCGGGCCACGTGTGCCCCCAGCGCGCCGGTACCACCGGTGATCAGCACGCTGCCGCTGGGCGTCCACTCGCGGGCCGCCGCCGCGCCGCCGATCGGGGCGTGGGTGAGCCGCGCCGCGAACGCTCCGTTCGACCGCACCGCAACGTGGTCCTCGTCGCCAGCGAATGCCCGCGCGAGCAGATCAGAGCTGTCCACAGTGGACGGCAGATCGACCATGCCGCCCCAGCGGTCACTGTGCTCGATGCCCGCTACCTTGCCCAGGCCCCACAGCTGCGCCTGCTCGGGGTTGACCGTCTGCTCACCGCGCCCGGTGCTCACCGCGTCGCGGGTCACCAGCCAGAGCGGGGCTTCGACCTCGGCATCGCCCAGCGCCTGGATCAGTGCCGTGGTGGCGTGCAGCGTCTGCCCGGTGGACACCACTCCGGCCAGCTCGTCCTGCACCAGCAACTGGGCCGTCAGCGAGGCGCGGTCCAACTCGGCGTCGGTGATCGTGACCACGGTCGCCCCGCCGTGTGCCAGCGCCTGCCCGACCTGCGCGTCCTCGGGGCCGACCACCAGCCAGGTGCCGGTCAGTTCGGCCTCGGGCAGCGTGATCGGCTTCCACGTGGTCCGGTACCGCCACGAGTCCACAGTGGAGGTCGCCCGCTGCCTGCGCCGCCAGGAGGACAGCGCGGGCAGCACCTCGTCCAGCGCGGTGCGCTCGACGTCGAGCTGACTGGCCAGCCCGTCCAGGTCCTGGCTCTCCACAGCGGTCCAGAACAGGTCGCTGGCCGGGTCGGCGGTCAGCCTGCTCGTCGCGGGCAGCCAGTAGTCCTGCCGCTGGAAGGCGTACGTGGGCAGCTCGACCCGCCGGGTGCCCTCGCCGTAGACCTGCGCCCAGTCCGGGGACACGCCGCGCACATGCAGTTCGGCCAGGGACAACAGGAATCGGTGCAGCGTGCCCGTGTCGCGGCGCAACGAGCCGGTGACCACGGCTGCGGAAACGCCCGCCTGGTCGAGGGTTTCCTGCACGCCCATGGTGAGCACGGGGTGCGGGGAGACCTCGACGAAGGCGGCGTGGCCCTCGTCAGCAAGCCCGTGGATCGCCTTCTCGAACCAGACCGTCTCGCGCAGGTTGGTGTACCAGTACTGGGCGTCCATCGTGCTGGTGTCCAGCCAGTCGCCGGTCACCGTGGAGTACATGGGGATCTGCGACTCGCGCGGCCGGACCGGTTCCAGGTCCTCGATCAACCGCTCGCGGATGCCCTCGACCTGCACCGAGTGCGAGGCGTAGTCCACGGCGATGGTGCGGGCGCGGACCTCCTCCACCTGGCAGCGGGCCACGAACTCCGACAGCGGCTCGGGCTCGCCGGAGACCACCACCGAGGACGGGCCGTTGATCGCGGCCACGGAGATCGAGTCGCCCCAGACCGAGATCAGCTCGCGGACCTGCTCCACCGGGCGGGCCACCGACACCATGCCGCCCTTGCCGGACAGGTGCTGGCCGATCGCCTTGCTGCGCAGCACGACCACGCGCGCCGCGTCCTGGATGGACAGTGCACCGGCCACGCAGGCCGCCGCGATCTCACCCTGCGAGTGGCCGACCACCGCGTCGGGGGTGATCCCGTAGGAACGCCACACCTCGGCCAGCGACACCATGACGGCCCAGGACATGGGCTGCACGACGTCGACCCGCTCGTAGGCACTGGGATCGCGCAGCGAGTCGAGCAGGTTCCAGTCGACGAACTCGCTCAGCGCGGCGGCGCACTCGGCCATGCGCGCGGCGAAGGCCGGTGCCGAGTCGAGCAGGTCGGCGGCCATGCCCACCCACTGCGAACCCTGCCCGGGGAACACGAAGACCCGCTTGCCCGCCACATCGGCTGCGCCTTCGACCACCGCGGCCGAGGGCTCGCCAGCGGCCAGCGCGGCCGTCGCGGTGAGCAGCTCGTCCCGGTCGCCGACCAGCACCGCACGGCGTTCGAAGGCCGATCGAGTGGTGGCCAGCGAGTGGCCGACGTCCACGGCGCGTTCGTCGGTGAGGCGTCCGAGCAGGCGAGCGGCCTGCTCCCGGACGCCCTCCGCGGTGCGCGAGGACAGCACCCAAGGCACCACCGCGTCTTCGTTCGCCGGGGCGGGCGCCACGACGGGCGGCTGCTCGATGATGACGTGTGCGTTGGTGCCGCTCACGCCGAACGAGGAGATGCCCGCGCGCCGAATCGTGCTGTCCCAGGGCTGCGCCGAGGTCAGCAGCTCCACGTCACCGGCCTCCCAGTCCACATGGGACGAGGGCGTGTCGGCGTGCAGGGTCTTGGGCAGCACGCCGTGGCGCATGGCCAGCACCATCTTGATGATGCCCGCGACACCGGCTGCGGCCTGGGTGTGGCCGATGTTCGACTTCGCGGACCCCAGCCACAGCGGGCGCTCGCGGTTCTGCCCGTACGTGGCGAGCACCGCCTGCGCCTCGATCGGATCGCCGAGCGTGGTGCCGGTGCCGTGCGCCTCCACGACGTCCACATCGGACGGAGACAGTCCGGCCACGGCCAGCGCCTTGCGGATCACTCGCTGCTGGGAAGGACCGTTCGGGGCGGTCAGACCGTTCGACGCACCGTCCTGGTTGACCGCGGAGCCCTTGACCACAGCGAGGATCGGGTGGCCGTTGCGCTGCGCGTCGGACAGCCGCTCCACCAGGAGCATGCCCACACCCTCGGCCCAACCGGTGCCGTCGGCGTGCTCGGAGAACGCCTTGCAGCGGCCGTCCGGGGACAGCCCGCGCTGGCGGCTGAACTCCACGAAGGTGGCCGGGGAAGCCATGATCGTCACGCCACCGGCCAGCGCCATCGTGCACTCACCGTTGCGCAGGGCCTGGATCGCCCAGTGCAGAGCCACCAGCGAGGAGGAACAGGCCGTGTCCACGGTCACCGCGGGACCTTCCAGGCCCAGGGTGTAGGCGATGCGCCCGGTGGCCACGCTGCTGGCGTTGCCCACGCCGAGGTGGGCCTCCAGCCCTTCCGGCGCGACCTGAACGCCGGCGGCGTAGTCGTGGTACATCAGCCCGGCGAAGACACCAGTCTGGCTGCCCTTCAACGACTTCGGGTCGATGCCCGCGCGCTCCACGGCCTCCCAGCAGGACTCCAGCAGCAGGCGCTGCTGCGGGTCCATGGCCACGGCCTCACGCGGGGAGATACCGAAGAAGGCCGGGTCGAACTCGGCCGCGTTGTGCAGGAAGCCGCCCTCGCGAGTGTAGGACTTGCCCGCCTTGTCCGGGTCCGGGTCGTACAGCCCGTCCACGTCCCAGCCGCGGTTGCTCGGGAACTCGCTGATCGCGTCGGTACCGGTGGACAGTAGCTGCCAGAAGTCCTCGGGGTTGCGCACCCCGCCGGGGTACTGGCAGGCCATGCCGATGATCGCGATCGGCTCGTCGGTGACCCGGCGCGACGGAGCCGCGTCCACAGTGGACTCGATCCCGGACAGCTCCGCGGCCAGGAAGTCGGCGAGCACGTCACTGCTGGGGTAGTCGAACACCAGGGTCGCGGGCAACCGCAGTCCGGTGGCCGCGTTCAGGCCGTTGCGCAGCTCGACGGCCGTCAACGAGTCGAAGCCCAGCTCCTTGAACGCCCGCGTGGGGTCGACGCGCCGCCCGCCGCTGTAGCCCAGCACCGAGGACACGTGGTCCAGCACCACTGCGAGCACCGCGGCACGCTGCTCGTCGGCACCCAGACCGGCGATGCGCTGTGCGAGCGAGGAGTCCACTGCGGCCTTGGCGCGACGCCGTTGCACGGGAACGAGTTCGCGCAGGACGTGCGGCACCGACTCGGCGCGCAAGGCGGTGGCGTCCAGGTTGACCGGCACGAGCAGCGCGTCCTCGGACCCCAGCGCGATGTCGAACAGCGCGGTGCCCTCGGCGGCGGTCAGCGGTCGCAGGCCGCCACGGCTCAGCCGGGCCCGATCCGCCTCGTCCAGGGAGCCGGTCATCGCCCCGCCCTCGTCCCACAGGCCCCAGGCCAGCGAGTGGCCGGGCAGCCCGCGGTCGCGGCGGTGGGCGACCAGGGCGTCCAGGAAGGCGTTGGCGGCGGCGTAGTTGGCCTGACCCGCGCCACCGAGCACGCCCGACATGGAGGAGAACAACACGAACGCCGACAGGTCCATGCCACGGGTCAGCTCGTGCAGGTTCACCGCGGCGTCGATCTTGGGGCGCAACACGGTGTCGACCTGCTCGGCGGTCAGCGCCGTGAGCACGCCGTCGGCCAGCACACCGGCGGTGTGCACGACGGCGGACAGGGTGCGATCCGCCAGCAACTCGGCCAGTGCCGCCCGGTCGGCGACGTCGCACGCGGCGACCTCGACCTGCGCGCCCTGGTCGGCCAACTCCGCGACGAGTTCGCGAGCGCCCTCGGCGTCCAGGCCGCGGCGGCTGGTCAGCAGCAGGCTGCGCACCCCGTGCTCGGCGACCAGGTGCCGGGCGAAGACCTTGCCCAGCGCGCCGGTCCCGCCGGTGATCAGCACAGTGCCGTCCCGCGGGAGCTCCACAGTGGACTGTTCGCTGGCCCGGACCAGGCGCGGTGCCAACACCTCTCCCGCACGGAGCAGGAGTTGCGGCTCGCCGGTCTGCACGGCGGCCACCAGCTGCGTGGTGTCGCCGTCGGTGTCGACCAGCACGAAGCGGTCGGGGTTCTCCGCCTGCGCGGACCGGATCAGGCCCCACACCGGGGCGTGCACCAGGTCCTCGGCGAGCGCACCGCTGGTCAGCACCACCAGGCGGGCGGTGCGGTCGCTGGTGAGCCAGTCGCGGACCACGGCCAGGGTCCGGTGCGTGGCCTCGCGGGCGGCCTCGGCGAGGTTGACTTCAGTCGGCACTGAGGTCATGGGGACAACAACGACCTCGGCCCCTTCGGTGACCAGCTCAACCCCGGCCAGGTCCAGCGCGGTGTCGCCGAGCACGGACCACTTGGCGGGGGCGACCTCGGCGACCGGCACGGGCCGCCAGTCCAGCCGGTACAGCGAATCGCGCTGCGCGGTCTGCACGGCAGCGGCGGAAACCTCGCGCAGCGCAAGGGATTGCGCCGACAGCACGGGCTGGCCGGACTCGTCGGTGATCAGCAGGGACAGGGTGTCGGCGGCCACCCGGGACAGCCTGACCCGCGCGCGGGCGGCGCCGCTGGCGTGCAGGGACACCGCCGACCAGGAGAACGGCAGAGCGGCGGGGCCGTCCGCGTTGAGGATGCCGTTGGCGTGCAGGGCGGCGTCGAACAGCGCCGGGTGGATGCCGAACCGGCCCGCCTCGGCGGCGAGGTCCTCGGGCAGGCTGACCTCGGCGTAGACCACCTCGCCGGACCGCCACGCGGCGCGCAGGCCCTGGAACGCCGGGCCGTAGCCGAAGGCCGAGCTGCCCTCGTAGAAACCTGTGATGTCAACGGGTTCCGCGTCAGCTGGCGGCCACTGGGCCAAGGTCTCGGCGTGCTCGTCCGCGAGGCCGAGCGTGCCGACCGCGTGCAGGGTCCAGTCCTCAGCGGTGCGCGAGTGCACGCTGACCGACCGGCGGCCCGAGTCCTCGCGGGCGCCGACGGTGACCTGCACCTGGATGCCGCCCTGCTCGGGCAGCACCAGCGGGGCAGCGATGGTCAGCTCCTCGACGTGGTCGCAGCCGACCTCGTCACCGGCCCGGATCGCCAACTCCACCAGGGCGGTCCCGGGCAGCAGGGCGCTGCCGAGCACCTGGTGGTCGGCCAGCCAGGGGTGGGTGCGCAGGGACAGGTGGCCGGTGAACACGAAGCCGTCGCTGTCGGCGAGCCCGATCGCCGCCCCGAGCAGCGGGTGGTTCGCGGCAGTGAGCCCGAGGCTGGACGGGTCGCCCGCGGAGCGGTCCAGCTTGAGCCAGTACCGCTCGTACTGGAAGGCGTAGGTCGGCAGGTCGACACGGCTGGCGCCGCTGCCCTCGTAGTAGCGCGCCCAGTCCACTCGCACGCCATTGACGAACATGGTCGCCAGCGCGGTGAGCAGCGTGGTCGGCTCGTCGCGGTCCTTGCGCAGGGTCGGCGTGCCCTCAGCCATTGCCGACAGCACACCGTCCGGCCCGAGCTCCAGGAACTTCGTCACGCCCTGCTTGCGCAGGTGCTCGACGCCCGCGTGGAACCGCACGGCCTCACGAACGTGCCGCACCCAGTACTCAGGGGTCGTCGGGTCACCCTCGGTGTTGCCCACCACCGGGATGCTGGGCTGCGCATAGGTCAGCGCGGACGCGACCGCGCGGAACTCCTCCAGCATCGGGTCCATCAGCGGGGAGTGGAACGCGTGGCTGACGGTCAGACGACGGGTTTTGCGGCCAGTGAACTGTGAGACCACAGTCTCAACTGCGTCCTCGGTACCAGAAACAACCACCGAGTCCGGGCCGTTGATCGCGGCGATCGACACCCGGTCGGTCAGGTGCGGAACGACCTCGTCCTCAGTCGCCTGAATCGCGACCATCGCGCCACCGGTCGGCAGCGCACCCATCAAACGCCCACGAGCCGCGACGAGCTTGGCAGCATCGGCCAGCGACAAGATCCCGGCAACGTGCGCAGCGGCCAACTCACCGATCGAGTGACCGATCAGGTAGTCCGGCGTAACGCCAAACGATTCAACAAGCCGATACAGCGCCACCTCGATCGCGAACAGAGCAGGCTGCGTGTACTCCGTACGGTTCAGCAACTCGGAGTCGCCGAACATGACGTCCTTCAGATCATTGGAAAAGTGCGCCAGCACCTCATCCAAAGATCCAGCGAACTTGGGAAAAGCCTCGTACAGCCCACGACCCATGCCCGCGCGCTGCGAACCCTGACCGGAGAACAGGAACGCCAACTGGCCAGGCGTGGCCACGCCCGTCACCGGCTGGCTGAAGTCGTCGAAAGCCACGGCCCGGTGCTCGAACACCGACCGGCCGGTGGCCAGCGAGTAGCCCAGGTCCAGCAGCGGAGCGTCCACAGCAGACAGTCGATCGGCCTGGTCCCGCAACGCCGCCGCGGTGCGCCCGGAGTAGACGAGCGGCAGCACCGGCAGCGGGCTGCCCGCGCCCGGCTCCGCCTCCACCCGCGGTGCCTGCTCCACGATGACGTGCGCGTTGGTGCCGCTGACACCGAAGGAGGAGACACCGGCGCGGCGGGCACGGCCGGTCTCCGGCCAGGGCTGCGAGTCGGTGAGCAGCCGGACGTCACCGGCCGTCCAGTCCACATGGGACGAAGGCGTGTCCACGTGCAGGGTCTTGGGCAGCACGCCGTTCTGCATGGCCAGCACCATCTTGATGACCCCGGCCACACCGGAGGCGGCCTGCGTGTGGCCCAGGTTGGACTTCACCGAGCCCAGCAGCAGCGGCAGGCCGGCGGGCCGGTCCTGGCCGTAGGTGGCCAGCAGCGCCTGGGCCTCGATCGGGTCGCCCAGGGTGGTGCCGGTGCCGTGTGCCTCCACCGCGTCGACCTCGTCCACACCCAGTCCGGCGCTGGCCAGGGCCTGGCGGATCACCCGCTGCTGGGAGGGGCCGTTCGGGGCGGTCAGGCCGCTGCTGGCGCCGTCCTGGTTGATCGCCGAGCCGCGGATCACCGCCAGCACGCGGTGCCCGTTGGCCTGCGCGTCGGACAGGCGCTCCAGCAGCAGCATGCCGACGCCCTCGGACCAGCCGGTGCCATCGGCGTTGTCGGAGAAGGACTTGCAGCGCCCGTCGCGGGCGAGCCCGCGCTGGCGGCTGAACTCCACGAAGGTGCCCGGCGAGGACATGACCGTCACACCACCGGCCAGCGCCAGCGTGCATTCCCCCTTGCGCAGGGCCTGCGCGGCCCAGTGCAGTGCGACCAAAGAGGACGAACAGGCGGTGTCCACCGTGACGGCAGGACCTTCCAGGCCCAGGGTGTAGGCCACGCGGCCGGAGGCGATGCTGGCCGCACCGCCGTTGCCGAGGTAGCCCTCCAGGCCCTCCGGCACCTTGTCCAGGCGGGCGGTGTAGTCGTGGTACATCACCCCGGCGAACACGCCGGTCTGGCTGCCGCGCACGGCCTCCGGCACGATCCCGGCGTGCTCGAAGGCCTCCCAGGACGCCTCCAGCAGCAGCCGCTGCTGTGGGTCGGTGGCCATCGCCTCGCGCGGGCTCATCCCGAAGAACTCCGGGTCGAACAGCGCCGCGTCGTGCAGGAACCCGCCCTGCGTGGTGTAGGTCGTGCCCTGGTGGTCGGGGTCGGGGTGGTAGAGCGAGGCCACGTCCCAGCCCCGGTCCTCGGGGAAGGAGGAGACGGCGTCAGTGCCCTGCGAGACGAGCCGCCACAGGTCCTGCGGGGAGCGGACCCCGCCGGGGTAGCGGCAGCTCATGCCGACGATGGCGATCGGCTCGCGATCAGCGGACTGGACCTCCTGCAGGCGCTGGCGGGTCCTGGTGAGGTCCGCCGTCACCTTCTTCAGGTAGTCCCTGAGCTTCTGCTCACTGTCACTCATCGCCAATCCATCCCACTCCCTCAGGAGATCCCGAGCTCGTTGTCGATGAAGTCGAACAGGTCGTCGTCGGTCGCCGAATCGATCTTGTCGGTGACCGCGTCGCCCTCGTGCTCCCCCAGTCGTGCCAACAACTCCTGCAACCGACGCGCCAACCCGGTGCGGGCCTGTTCGTCCTCGGCGATGCGCGGCAGCGCCAGCTCCACCCGGCTGAGCTCCTCGGCCACCGAGGGCACGGCGTCCCCGGTGTCCTCGGCCAGGCCCTCGGCGAGGAACCTCGCCAGCGGTCCGGGGGCCGGGTAGTCGAACAGCAGCGTCGCCGGGAGCTTCAGCCCGGTGGCCGCGGTGAGCCGGTTGCGCAGCTCCACCGCGGTCAGCGAGTCGAACCCGAGGTCCATGAACCCGCGACCGGCCTCCACCGCCGTGGACTCGGCGTACCCGAGCACGGCGGCGGCCTCCGCGCAGACGAAGGCCAGCAGCGCCTTGTCCCGCTCCGCGGGCGACTTGGCGGCCAGCTCACGGCGGAACCGGTCACCCGAACCGTCCACAGTGGCCGTACGCCGGGCGGGCGTGCGCACCAGGCCGCGGAACATGGAGCCGCTGAGCGCGGTCGTGTCCAGCTTGGCGGGCACCAGGGTCGCGTGCTCCGAAGCGGACAGTGCGTCGAACAGGGCGAGACCGTCCTGAGTGGACAGCGGGAGCACGCCGCCGCGCTGCATGCGGGACCGGTCGGCCTCGCTGAGCTGCTCGGTCATGCTGCTGTCCTCGGCCCACATGCCCCAGGCCAGGGACACCGCGGGCAGCCCCTCGGCACGGCGTCGCACGGCCAGGGCGTCCAGGAAAGCGTTGGCAGCCGCGTAGTTGCCCTGCCCGGGGCTGCCGGTCGTACCCGCCAGCGAGGAGAACAGCACGAACGCGGACAGCTCGCGGTCGCGGGTCAGCTCGTGCAGGTGCAGTGCCGCGTCCGCCTTGGGGCGCAACACGGTGTCGACCCGCTCCGGGGTCAACGAGGTCAGCACACCGTCGTCCAGGGTGCCCGCGAGGTGCACGACCGCGTCCAGGTCGGTGACCCGGTCCAGCAGGTCGGCGACCTGCTCGCGGACCGCCACGTCGCAGGCGGCTGCCTCGACCTCGGCGCCCAGCCCGGTCAGCTCGGCGACCAGTTCCGGTGCGGGGCCGCGACGGCTGGCCAGCACGAGCTTGCGCGCGCCGCGCTCGGTGACCAGGTGACGTGCCACCAGGCTGCCGATCGTGCCGCTCGCACCGGTGATCAGCACGGTGCCGCGCGGTTCCCACCGCGTGCCGGGCACCTCGGTGCGGACCAGACGGGCCGCGTGCAGCACGCCGTCACGGACCAGCACCTGCGGCTCACCGCTGGCGATGGCCGCGTGCAGCGCGTCGGCACCGGGCTCGTCCACGTCGATGAGCACGAACCGGTCCGGGTTCTCCGACTGGGCGGAGCGGATCAGGCCCCACACCGGCGCCGCGTCCAGGTCGGCGAGGTCCGGGCCCGCGGCGCCCCTGGTGACGAACACCAGCTTGGCCTCGGCGAACTTCTCCTCGGCCAGGAAGCCCTTGGCCAACTCCAGCGCACGGTAGGCGTTGCCGCGCAGGTCACCGGTCAGGCCGACGAGTACCACGTCCGGCAGTGAGTCCACATCGGACAGTTCCGCGAAGGACTCGGCGGACAGCGCGACGGCCAGCTTGAGCTGGTCGTCCCCGACCACCGCCCAGTGCCCGGTGTCGGCGGCCGAAGCAGAGATCACCGGCCAGTCGACCCGGTAGAGCGGGGCCAGCTCGGCGGTGGAGATCTCACGCAGCACCAAGGAGTTCGCGGTCAGCACGGGCTGCCCGGACTCGTCGTGCACGGTCAGCGACAGGGTTTCGGGCCCGGTCAGCGAGACCTTCACGCGCAGGCTGGACGCGCCGCTGGCGTGCAGGGACACCCCGCTCCAGGAGAACGGCAGCTTCGCGGGCGCGGACCCGTCCTCGGCCCGCAGCGCCACGGACTGCACGGCCGCGTCGAGCAGCGCCGGGTGCAGGCCGAACCGGGCCGCCGCGCTCTGCGGCACGCTGACCTCTGCGTAGACGTCCTCACCCTGCCGCCATGCGGCCCGCAAGCCCTGGAACAGCGGGCCGTAGGCGTAGCCCCTGGCGGCGTAGTTGTCGTAGAACTCGCTGACGTCCACGGGCTGCGCGCCGGTCGGCGGCCAGGTGGTCAGCGGTTCGGTGTCAATCTGCCCGGGGCTGAGCAGGCCGGTGGCGTGCTGGGTCCAGGGCACGTCCTCACCCTCGGCGCGGGAGTAGATGCCCAGCTGGCGGTTGCCCGTGGCGTCGGGAGCGCCGACCGTCACCTGGAGCACGAGCGCGCCCTGTTCGGGCAGCACGATCGGCGCGGCCAGGGTCAGCTCCTCCACCAGCCCGCAGCCCACCTGGTCGGCGGCGCGCACGGCCAGTTCGAGGAAGGCCGTGCCGGGCAGCAGGACGCGGCCGAGCACCTCGTGGTCGGCGAGCCAGGGGTGGGTCCGCAGCGACAGGCGCCCGGTGAGCAGGTAGCCGTCCGAGTCGGCGACGGGCACGGCCGCGCCGAGCAGCGGGTGGTCGGCCGCGATCAACCCGGCGGTGGACACGTCGCCCGCGCCGCCCGGGGTCGGCCAGTACCACTGGCGCTGGAACGGGTAGGTCGGCAGGCCCACGCGCTGACCAGCACCGATGTACCGCGCGTAGTCCACGGTGGCGCCCGAGACGTGCAGCTGGGCAAGGGCCAAACCGAGAGCAGTGCTCTCGTCACGGTCCTTGCGCTGCGCGGGCACGACCACGCTGTCCTCGGGCAGGAAGGCGGCGGCCATGGCGGCGAGCACGCTGGTCGGGCCGATCTCCAGGTACCGGGTCACCCCGTGCTCGGCCAGCCAGGTCGTGCCCTGGTGGAAGCGGACGGCCTCGCGCACGTGCCGCACCCAGTAGCCGGGAGTTGCCAGGTCAGGGGCGGGGGCGCCGGTCAGGTTGGACACGACAGACAGCCGCGGAGGGGCGTACTCCAGTCCCTCCGCGACCTCGGCGAACTCAGCCAGCATCGCGTCCATACGGGGCGAGTGAAACGCATGACTGACCCGCAAACGCCTAGACTTTCGATCGAGTTGCTCGACGGCGGCCAGCACGGCCTGCTCGTCACCGGAGAGCACCACGGAGGTCGGGCCGTTCAGCGCGGCGATCGACACACCCTCGCTGAGCAGCGGCAACACCTCCTCCTCGGTGGCCTGCACGGCGACCATGGCCCCGCCGGTGGGCAGCGCCTGCATGAGCCGGCCGCGGGCGGCGACCAGTTGGCAGGCGTCGGCCAGGGAGAAGACCCCGGCCACGTGTGCGGCGGCCAGCTCGCCGATGGAGTGGCCCACCAGGTAGTCCGTCGTAACGCCAAACGACTCGATTAGGCGATACAGGGCGACCTCGAAGGCAAACAGGGCGCACTGCGTGTACTCGGTCTGGTCCAGCAACTCGGAGTCGCCGAACATGACGTCCTTCAGATCGTTGGAGAAGTGCGCGAGCACCTCGTCCAAAGCTCCAGCGAACGTTGGAAAAGCCTGGTAGAGCTCCCGTCCCATGCCCGCGCGCTGCGCACCCTGCCCGGAGAACAGGAAGGCCGTGCGCCCCTCGGCGGCCACGCCGGTCACCAGGTCCTGCGCGGACTCGCCCGCCGCGAGGGCGGCCAGCGCCTCGGGCGCCAGCACGACCGCGCGGTGCTCGAAGGTGGAGCGGGTCGTGGCCAGCGAGTGGGCCACATCCACCGGCCGCAGGTCGCCAACGGCGGACTGGAGCCGCTGCGCCTGCTCGCGCAGCGCACTGGCCGTCCGCGCGGACAGCACCCACGGGGTGGGGCCCTCGTGTTCGGCGGGCTCGGCCGCCTCGACCAGCGGCGGTTCCTCGATGATCGCGTGCGCGTTCGTGCCGCTCACTCCGAAGGAGGACACGCCCGCGCGGCGGTTCGGACCGGTCCACGGCACGGCCGAGTTCAGCAGCCGCACATCACCCGCGGTCCAGTCCACGTGGGTGGACGGGGTCTCAGCGTAGAGCGTGGGCGGCAGCACCCCGTGCCGCATGGCCTCGACGATCTTGATGACCCCGGCGACCCCGGAGGCCGCCTGCGTGTGGCCGATATTGGACTTCACCGAGCCCAGCCACAGGGGCCGCTCGCGGTCCTTGCCGTAGGTGGTGAGCAGGGCCTGGGCCTCGATCGGGTCGCCCAGCGAGGTGCCGGTGCCGTGCGCCTCCACCACGTCGATCTCGGCCGCGGACAGGCTCGCGTTGCTCAGCGCCTGGCGGATCACCCGCTGCTGGGACGGACCGTTCGGGGCGGTCAGGCCGTTCGAGGCGCCGTCCTGGTTCACGGCGGAACCCCGCACCACCGCCAGGACCGGGTAGCCCAGCCGCTGCGCCTCGGAAAGCCTTGCCAGCACGAGCATGCCCACGCCCTCGGCGAGGCCGATGCCGTCGGCCTCGTCGGAGAAGGCCTTGCAGTGCCCGTCCTCGGCCAGCCCGCGCTGGCGGCTGAAGCCGATGATCGCGCCGGGGGTGGACATCACCGCGATACCACCGGCCAGGGCGAGCGTGCACTCCTGCTGGCGCAGCGACTGGCACGCCAGGTGCAGCGCCACCAGTGAGGAGGAGCAGGCCGTGTCCATGGTGAGGGCCGGTCCCTCCAGGCCCAGCGTGTAGGCGATGCGGCCGGAGGCCACGCTGCCCGCGTTGCTGGTGATCAAGTGGCCTTCGGTGTCATCGGCCGCGTGATCGGCGTCGGCGCCGTAGTCGTGGAAGGACATGCCAACGAACACGCCGGACTTGCTGCCCTGCAAGGAGACCGGGTCGATGCCCGCCCGCTCCAGCGCCTCCCAGGAGGTCTCCAGCAACAGCCGCTGCTGGGCGTCCATGGCCAGGGCCTCGCGCGGGGAGATGCCGAAGAAGCCCGCGTCGAACTCGCCCGCGTCGTGCAGGAAGCCGCCCTTGGCCGAGTACGTGGTGCCCGGGTGGTCGGGGTCGGGGTGGTACAGCCCGTCCACGTCCCAGCCGCGGTTGACCGGCAGGCCGGTGATCGCATCACCGCCCGCGGCGACCAGGTCCCACAGCTGCTCGGGGCTGTGCACCCCGCCGGGGTAGCGGCAGGCCATTCCCACGATGGCCACCGGTTCCTTGGCGGCCTCGTGCAGTTCGCGGTTCTGCTGGCGCAGCGACTCGATCTGCTTGACCGCCGAACGCAGCGCCTGCACGACCTGGTCGTTGGCGGCACCAGTCATGACCTGATCTCCTTCTCGGGGCACTTCACTCAGCCGTCGAACCCGTCGTTGACCAGCTTCATCAGGCTGTCCACGTCCATCTCGTCGATCGCCTCGGTGGCCTGCTCGCGCTCGGCCTGGCCACCGTTGGCCAGGTGCAGCAACGGTTCCAGCAGACCGGCCGCGCGCAGGGCGTCCAGCGGGATCTGCGCGAGCGCACGCCGGGTGGTCGCCTCGACATCGTCCACACCGGACTGTTCCATCTGCTCGGCGAACAACTCCGCGCGCAGGTGCCTGGCCAGCACGCTGGAGTTCGGGTAGTCGAACACCAGCGTGGCGGGCAGCTTCAGCCCGGTGGCGGTGTTCAGCCCGTTGCGCAGTTCGACCGCGGTCACCGAGTCGAAGCCCAGCTCCTTGAAGGCACCCTTGGGGTCGACCTCCTCGCTGGAGCTGTGCCCCAGCACCACGGCGACGTGGCTGCGCACCAGGTCGAGCAGTTCCCGCTCCCGCTCCGCCTCGGGCAGCGTGGACAGCCGCTGCACCAAGGTGTCCGGCGCGGGCGCCTCCTCGGCGGGCGAGTCGGCGGTGGCGCGCTCAATCAGGTTCTCCAGGAACGGGCTGGGCCGGGTCGCGGTGTAGGCGACGGAGAACCGCTTCCACTCGATGTCGGCCACCACGAGGAAGGTCTCGTCGTGGTCGAGTGCCTGCTGCAACACGGAGATCGCCCGGTCGGCGGGCACCGCCGGTACGCCGTGCCTGCGCAGCAGCTCACCGATCGGCCCGCGCTCGGCCATGCCGCCATCGCCCCACGGGCCCCACGCGATCGAGGTCGCCGGGAGCCCGTTGGCCCGGCGGTGCTGGGCCAGCGCGTCCAGGAAGGCGTTGCCCGGAGCGTAGTTACCCTGTCCGGAGGCCCCGAAGGTGCCCGCGAAGGAGGAGAACAGCACGAACGCCGACAGGTCCAGTTCGCGGGTCAGCTCGTGCAGGCTGATCGCCGCCCGCATCTTCGCCCGTAGCGCCCGATCGATCTTGTCCGGGGTCAGACCATCCACAGTGGTGTCATCCAGGACGGCAGCGGTGTGCATGACCGCGGTGAGCGGGTACTCGGCCGGTACCGCGTCCAGCACCCCTTGCAGCGCCTGCCGATCCGTGATGTCACAGGCCGCGAGCGTGACCCGTGCGCCCAGCTCGGTGAGCTCGGCCACCAGCTCGGTCGCACCCGGTGCGGCCTCGCCGCTGCGGCTCACCAGCAGCAGGTGCTCGGCGCCGGAGCGGGCCAGCCAGCGGGCCACGTGCCCGCCCAGCGCCCCGGTTCCGCCGGTGATCAGCGTGGTACCGCTGGGGTTCCACTGCCGCTTGGCCGGGGCACCAGCGATGCGGGCGCGGGCCAGCCGCCTGCCGAAGGTGCCGGAGGGCCGCACCGCGACCTGGTCCTCACCACCGGCACCGGCCAGTGCACTGACCAAACGGGACAGTGCCCGCTCGTCGACCAGCTCGGGCAGGTCGATCAGACCGCCCCAGCGCTCGGGTGCTTCCAGCGCGGCGATCCGGCCCAGGCCCCAGACCAGGGCCTGCACGGGGTTGGCGAGCCGATCACCAGCGCCAACCGAGACCGCGCCCCGGGTGACGCACCACAACGGGGCGCGCACCCCGGCGTCGGCCATGGCCTGCACCAGTGCGACCGTGGCGGCGTAGCCCAGCGGCACCGCCGTGTGCTCCGGGTGGGTCCGCTCGTCGGTGGCCAGCAGGGACAGGATGCCCGCGACCGGCTCCTGGAGTTGTTGTGCCAGTTCGGATCGCGTCGCGGTGGCCGGGTCGACCAGCAGCGGGGTGACGGTCGCCCCCCGGTCCGCGAGCAGCTCGATCGCGGCCCGCACCCAGTCCTGTTCGGACTGGTCCGCGGGCACGGCCACGAGCCAGTTCCCGGTCAGCGCGGCAGAGGACGTGCCGCCCAGCGGCTTCCACGTCACCTGGTAGCGCAGTGCGTCCTGTGTGGACTCGTCCTTGCGGTTGCGGCGCCAGGTGGACAGGTTCGGCAGCAGCGAGCGCAGCGCGTCCTGGTCGGCCACGTCCAGGGTGTGCGCGAGCGACTCCAGGTCCTCGCGCTCCACGGCCTCCCAGAACTTGGCGTCCACCTCGTCGGCGGCCAGCACGGCCGGCTTGGCCGGCGCCTCGTCCAGCCAGTACCGCTTGCGCTGGAAGGCGTAGGTCGGCAGCGGCACCTTGCGCGCGCCGGAGCCGTCCAGCAGCGGGCTCCAGTCCACGGCCAGCCCGTTGACGTGCACCTCGGCCAGCGAGGTGAGCAAGCGCCGCAGGGTTCCCTCGTTGCGCCGCAGCGAGCCGGTGACCACGGCCTCGCTCTCGGTGGACTCGATGATCGTCTGGATCGGCGCGCCCAGCACCGGGTGCGAGCTGATCTCGATGAAGTAGCCGTGGCCCTGTTCGATCAGCGCCCGCACCGACTCCTCGAACCGCACCGTGCCGCGCAGGTTCCGGTACCAGTAGCCAGCGTCCAGCGATCCCTCGGCCCAGTCGGCCGTCACGGTGGAGAACATCGGTACCTGCGAGGGCACCGAGACGACCGAGGCCAGCACCTCGTGCAGCTCGGTCTCGATCAGGTCCACGTGCGCGGTGTGCGAGGCGTAGTCCACCGGGATACGCCGCGCGCGAACGCCTTCGGCCTCACACCGGGCGATCAGCTCGTCCAGCGCCTCGGGGTCACCGGCGACCACGATGGACTCCGGCCCGTTGACCGCGGCCACGGAGATCCGCTCGTCCAGCAGCGGCTCGACCTCTGCCAGCGGACGGGGCACCGACACCATGCCGCCCTTGCCCGCCAGCACCTCGGCGATGGCCTTGCTGCGCAGGGTGACGACCTTCGCAGCGTCCTCAATGGACAGTGCGCCCGCGACGCAGGCCGCGGCGATCTCCCCCTGCGAGTGCCCCAGCACCGCTGCCGGTTCGACACCGTGCGAGCGCCACAGTTCCGCCAGCGACACCATGACCGCCCACGACATGGGCTGCACCACGTCGACCCGCTCGTACGCCGACTCCTCGCGCAGCACCTCGAGCAGGTCCCAGTCCACGTAGTGGGACAGCGCCTGCTGGCACTGCACGAGCCGCTCGCGGAACACCGGCGAGGTGTCGGCCAGCTCCAGGGCCATGCCGACCCACTGTGAGCCCTGGCCGGGGAAGACGAACACCGGCTTGCCTCGGTCACGGGCCGTGCCGCGCACGACACCCGGTGCGGCCTTGCCCTGAGCCAGTGCGGCAAGTTCCTCGCGGTTGCCGCCGACCAGAACGGCACGGCTCCCGAACGCGGATCGCGTCGTGGTCAGCGACAGCGCGATGTCGGCCGCCGAGTACTGCGGGTTCGCGTCCACATGGGACAGCAGGCGGTTGGCCTGCTCCCTCAGTGCGGCGTCGGACTTCGCCGACAGCACCCACGGGAACGTGCCCTCTGCGCGCACCGGTTCGACCTCGGCGCTGTGCGGTGCCTGCTCGACGATCACGTGGGCGTTGGTGCCGCTGATGCCGAACGAGGAGATGCCCGCGCGACGCACCTCGGCGTCCCAGGGCCGGGCCTCGGTGAGCAGTCGCACGTTGCCGGACTCCCAGTCCACGTGCGGGGAGGCGTCCTCGGCGTACAAGGTCTTCGGCAACAGGCCGTTCCGCAGTGCCAGCACCATCTTGATGACGCCCGCGACACCGGCGGCGGCCTGGCTGTGGCCGATGTTGGACTTCACCGAGCCCAGCCACAGGGGCCGCTCGCGGTCCTTGCCGTACGTGGCGAGCAGGGCCTGCGCCTCGATCGGGTCGCCGAGGGTCGTGCCGGTGCCGTGCGCCTCGATGGCGTCCACATCGGACGGTTCGAGGCCCGCGACCGCCAGGGCCTGGCGGATCACCTGCTGCTGGGACGGGCCGTTCGGGGCGGTCAGGCCGTTGGAGGCGCCGTCCTGGTTCAGTGCCGATCCGCGCACCACGGCGAGGATCGGGTGTCCGTTGCGCTCGGCGTCGGACTGCCGCTCCAGCAGCACCAGGCCCACGCCCTCGGCCCAGCCGGTGCCGTCGGCCTGCGCGGCGAAGGGCTTGCAGCGGCCGTCGGCGGCGAGTCCGCGCTGACGGCTGAACTCCACGAAGATGTCCGGTGTGGACATGACGGTGACACCACCGGCCAGCGCCATGGAGCACTCGCCGCGGCGCAGCGCCTGGATCGCCCAGTGCATCGCCACCAGTGAGGAGGAGCAGGCCGTGTCCATCGTGACGGCCGGTCCCTTGAGACCGAGCACATAGGACACTCGTCCGGAGGCCACGGCCGTGGAGTTGCCGGTGAGCATGTGGCCTTCGACGCCCTCGGGCAGTTCGGTGAGGCCGGTGCCGTAGCCGGTGGAGGCCGCACCGACGAACACGCCGGTCGGGCTGCCCTTGAGCGAGTGCGGGTCGATGCCCGCGCGCTCGAAGGTCTCCCACGAGGTCTCCAACAGCAGGCGCTGCTGCGGGTCGGTGGCCAGTGCCTCGCGCGGGCTCATGCCGAAGAAGGCCGGGTCGAACTCCGCCGCGTCGTAGACGAAGCCGCCTTCACGCACGTAGCTGGTGCCGGTCTGGCTCGCGTCGCTGTCGTAGATGCTGTCCAGCGGCCAACCCCGGTCGCTGGGGAAGTCGGCGATGCCGTCACGGCCGTCGACCAGCAACTGCCACAGCGCTTCCGGCGAGTCGACCCCGCCGGGGTAGCGGCAGCTCATGGAGACGATCACGATCGGGTCGTCGTCCACAGCGGACACTGGGACCAGCGCCTGCGACTCCTCTTGCGCACCACCGAGTTCGGCGAGCAGGTAGCCCGCGAGCGACTGCGGGGTCGGGTAGTCGAAGACCAGCGTGGCGGGCAGCCGCAGCTCGGTGGCGGCGTTGAGCCGGTTGCGCAGCTCCACCGAGGTCAGCGAGTCGAAGCCCAGGGCGTTGAACGCCTGGCTCGGCTCGATCTCCTCGGCCGATCCGTGCCCGAGCACGGCGGCCACCTGCTCGCGGACCAGGTCCAGCAGCGCCTGCTCGGACAGGCCGTCCAGCTTGCGGGTGACCTGGGCCGCGCTGGCCACCCGGCGGGCCGGGGCCTTGACCAGGCCGCGGAACAGCGGGGACAGGGCGTTGCCCTGCTTGGCGAGGATCTTGGTGTCCAGGTTCATCGGCAGCAGCGCGGGCTCGTGCCTGCCCAGCACCGCGTCGAGCAGCCCCAGACCCTCCACCATGGACAGTGGCCGCATGCCGGAGCGGGCCATGCGCGAGATGTCGGCCTCGGTGAGGTGGCTGGTCATGCCCGCGCCCTGTGCCCACGCGCCCCAGGCCAGGGACATCGCGGGCATGCCCTGCGCCCTGCGGTGCTGGGCGAAGGCGTCCAGGAACACGTTGGCGGCGGCGTAGTTGGCCTGCCCGGCGCCGCCGAACACGCCCGCCGCACCGGAGAACAGCACGAACAGCGACAGGTCGGCGTCGGCGGTGAGTTCGTGCAGGTTGATCACGGCGTCGACCTTGGGCCGCAGCACCCTGTCCACCCGCTGGCGGTCCAGCGAGGCGATCACGCCGTCGTCCACGATGCCCGCGGTGTGCACCACGCCGGTGAGCCGCACGCCGTCCAGCACGGCGGCCAGTGCGTCCCGGTCGGCCACGTCGCAGGCCGCGATCCGCGCCGTGGCACCGAGTTCCGCCAGCTCGGCGGCCAGTTCGGGGGCGGATCCGCTGCGACTGAGCAGCAGCAGGTTCTTCACGCCGTGCTCGGTGACCAGGTGCTTGGCCACGTTCGAGCCGAGCCCGCCGGTTCCGCCGGTGACCAGCACGGTCCCGTTCGGGTCCAGCGGCACGGGCATGGTCAGCACGACCTTGCCCACGTGCTTGGCCTGGCTGACGAACCGGAACGCCTCCGGCGCACGACGCACGTCCCAGGAGACGGTCGGGTGTGGGCGCAGCGCGCCGCTTTCCAGCAGTGCCAGCACTTCGACCAGCATCTCGCCGATGCGGTCCTGCCCGGCCTCGATCAGGTCGAAGGACCGGTACGCCACACCCTCGGGCTGGCGCAGGTCGGTCTTGCCCATCTCGATGAACCGGCCACCCGGCTTGAGAAGCCGCAACGAGGCATCGATGAACTCGCCCGCGAGGGAGTTGAGCACCACGTCCACACCACCGGCGAACTGCTGCTCAAATTCCAAAGTTCGTGAGGACGCAAGATGCTCAGACCTCACGCCCAAAGCACGAACAGCATCCCACTTGCCCGCACTCGCCGTGCCGTACACCGTGGCACCGAGGTGCTGGGCGATCTGCACGGCAGCCATGCCCACACCACCGGCCGCCGAGTGGATCAGCACCGACTCACCGGACCTGAGCCCGGCGAGGTCGACCAGGGAGTAGTAGGCGGTGACGAACACGTTGGGCGCGGAGGCGGCCTCGGCGAAGGTCCAGCCGCGCGGCATCCGGACCACCATGCGGCGGTCGGCGACGGCGAGCGGCCCGAAGGCCCCGCTGAAGATGCCCATCACCCGGTCGCCGGGAGCCAGGTCGGTGACGTCGGCGGCCACCTCGGTGATCACGCCGGAGCCTTCGAGGCCCATCGGACCGGCCTCACCCGGGTACATGCCCAGCGCGTTGAGCACGTCACGGAAGTTGACGCCCGCCGCGCGCACGGCGATGCGCACGTGGCCGGGGGCCAGCTCGGCCTCCGCCTCGGGCGCGGGCAGGAAGCGCAGCTTGTCCAGGCTGCCCTTGTCGGTGGAGTCCAGCCGCCAGGCGCCCTGCTCCGGCACCGCGAGCCCGGTGTCACCGACCCGTGCGAGCCTTGCGGCGCTGGGAACGCCGTCCCGGATGACCACCTGCGACTCGCCCGCGGCGACCACGTCGAGCAGCACGTCGGCGGAGGACTGCTCCCCGTCCAGATCGATCAGCTGGAAGCGGCCGGGATTCTCCGACTGCGCGGAGCGGATCAGGCCCCACAGCGGGGCGGCGGCCAGGTCGCGCAGGTCCTCGCCCGCGGCGTACCGCGTGACGAACACCAGCTTGGCCTCGCGCTCCTCGGCGAGCCAGGTCTGCACCAGGTCCAGCGCGGCGTGGATCTGCTGCCGCACCTGCTCGGCGAGCTGGCCGTCACCGGGCAGCACCGGCACGAGCACGGTGTCCGCGCTGGCCTGCGCCAGGTCGGCCACGGTGTCGATGCCCAGCCCCAGGTCGTCCGCACCGAGCACGACTGCCGTACCCGAGCGCTGGCCGGGGGCGATCTTGGCCCAGTCCAGCCGGAACAGGGAGTCGTGCTGTGCGGGGCGGGTGTCGCGCACCTGGTCGGCGGTGACCTCGCGCATGGTGAGCGAGCCGACCGTGGCCACCGGGGCGCCTTCGGCGTCGCACACGGTGAGCGCCACCGAGTCCGGCCCGGCCTGGCGCAGCCGGATCCGGACCGAGGAGGCGCCGCTGGCGTGCAGGGACACCTCGCTCCAGGAGAACGGCAGCCAGGACTTGCTGGCCCCGTCCAGCGGCACGAAGGCCATGGCGTGCAGGGCCGCGTCCAGCAGGGCCGGGTGCAGACCGAACCGGACCGCGGTCCCGTTCTGCTCCTCGGGCAGCTGGAGCTCGGCGTAGATGTCCGCGCCGAGCTGCCAAGCGGACCGCAGTCCGCGGAAGGTGGGGCCGTAGCCGAACCCGTTGCTGGCGTGTTCCTCGTAGAAGCCCTCCAGGCTGAGGGCCTCGGCACCGGCCGGCGGCCAGGTGGTCAGCGCCTCCGGGCTGTCCTCGGCGGCCGGTGCCACCGAGCCGGTGGCGTGCAGCACCCAGGGCTGGTCCTCGTCGGCACGCGAGTGCACGCTGACCGGCCGGATGCCCGAGTCCTGGGCACCGCCGACAACCACCTGCACCTGGACTCCGCCCTGCTCGGGCAGCACGAGGGCCGCCGCCAGGGTCAGCTCCTCGACCCGCCCGCAGCCCACCTGGTCACCGGCGCGAACCGCCAACTCCAGGAAGCCGGTGCCCGGGAACAGGATGCTGCCCATCACCGCGTGGTCGGCGAGCCAGGGCTGGGTCTGCACGGACAGTCGGCCGGTGAACACGACCCCGTCGGAGTCGGCCAACGCCACGGCGGCACCCAGCAGCGGGTGATCGGTCGCGGTCAGGCCCAGGCCGCTCGCATCGGCAGAGCGCGAGCCCTGCGGCCAGAAGCGTCGGCGCTGGAAGGCGTAGGTGGGCAGGTCCACGCGCTGGGCGCCGGTACCCGCGTAGTAGTGCACCCAGTCGACCGGGACGCCGTTGACGTGCAGCGTGGCCAAAGCCGTCACGAACGCCGTGGACTCGTCACGGTTCTTACGCAACGCGGGAACAGCCACACCGTTCGAGACCATCGCGGAAAGCACACCGTCCGGCCCCAACTCCAAGAACCGCGTAACGCCCTGCTCTTCCAAGTACTGCACGCCCTGGTGGAACCGCACAGCCTCACGCACGTGCCGCACCCAGTACTCAGCAGTGGTCGGATCACCCTCGGTGTTACCCACCACCGGGATCTGCGGCTGGGAGTAGACCAGCTCCGACGCGACGGCGCGGAACTCGTCAAGCATCGGGTCCATCAGCGGCGAGTGGAACGCGTGGCTGACAGTCAGGCGCCGGGTCTTGCGGTCGGTGAACTGGTCCGCAACCGCTTGCGCCGCGTCCTCATCACCCGACACGACCACCGAGTTGGCGCCGTTGATCGCCGCGATCGACACCCGGTCACTCAGGTGCGGCAGCACTTCGTCCTCGGTCGCCTGGATCGCGATCATCGCGCCACCGCTGGGCAGCGCACCCATCAACCGACCACGAGCCGCCACCAAACGAGTCGCATCCGCCAACGACAGAATGCCCGCCACATGAGCAGCCGCCAGCTCACCAATCGAATGCCCGATCAAGTAATCCGGCGTAACGCCAAACGACTCCGTAAGCCGATACAGCGCCACCTCAACCGCAAACAACGCAGCCTGCGTGTACTCAGTCTGATTCAACAGCTCCGACTCACCAAACATCACCTCACGCAGAGGCAGATCAAAGTGAGCCAACACAGCGTCAAGGGCATCAGCGAACACCGGGAACGCCTCATACAGCTCGCGACCCATACCCGCACGCTGCGAACCCTGACCAGAGAACAAGAACGCCAACCGGCCAGCACCGACAACGCCTTCGACCAGGTCCGTCGAGGTACCGCCGGACGCGAGCACGCCCAGCGCCTCCGGGGTCAGCGCGACCGCACGCCGCTCGAAGGAGGACCGGCCCGCGGCCAGCGAGTGGCCCACGTCCACCGGGTCCAGGTCGGCGACGTGCTCGGTCAGCCGGGCGGCCTGCGCACGGAGCGCGTCCTCACTCGAAGCGGAGACCAGCCAGGGCGCCACCGGCACCGGCTTGCGCTCCGGCTCGGCGATCTCCACGGCGGGGGCCTGCTCGATGATGACGTGGGCGTTGGTGCCGCTCATGCCGAACGAGGACACACCGGCCCGCCGGACCTCGGCGTTCCAGGTGACCGGCTCGGTCAGCAGCTCGACCCGGCCCGCGCTCCAGTCCACATGGGACGAGGGGCTGCCGACGTGCAGGGTCTGTGGCAGCACGCCGTTCTGCACGGCGAGGACCATCTTGATGACACCGGCAACACCGGCCGCAGCCTGCGTGTGCCCGATGTTGGACTTGATCGACCCCAGCCACAGCGGCTCGGCGCGGTCCTGGCCGTACGTGGCCAACAGCGCCTGCGCCTCGATCGGGTCACCCAGTGCGGTGCCCGTGCCGTGCGCCTCGACCGCGTCCACATCGGACGGTTGCAGACCGGCACTGGCCAGCGCCTGGCGGATCACCCGCTGCTGCGAAGGACCGTTCGGCGCGGTCAGGCCGTTCGAGGCACCGTCCTGGTTCACCGCGGAACCCTTGACCACAGCGAGGATCGGATGCCCGTTGCGCTGCGCGTCGGACAGCCGCTCCACCAGCAGCATGCCCACGCCCTCGCCCCAGCCCGTGCCGTCGGCGTCCTCGGAGAACGCCTTGCACCGGCCGTCGGCGGCGAGTCCACGCTGGCGGCTGAACTCCACGAAGGCGCTCGGGGTGGACATGATCGTCGCGCCACCGGCCAGCGCCAGGGTGCACTCGCCCGAACGCAGCGCCTGCACAGCGAGGTGCAGTGCCACAAGGGAAGCCGAGCAGGCAGTGTCCACAGTGACCGCTGGCCCCTCAAGGCCCAGCGCGTAGGAGATGCGGCCGGACACGACGCTGGCCGCGTTGCCGGTGCCCGCGTGGCCCTCGGAGTCCGCGTCGGAGTTCATCAGCAGCAGCGGGTAGTCCTGGCCGTTGGTGCCCATGAACACGCCGACCGGGCTGCCCTTGAGGGTGCTCGCGTTGATCCCGGCGCGCTCCAGCGCCTCCCAGGAGGTCTCCAGCAACAGCCGCTGCTGCGGGTCCATCGCCAGCGCCTCGCGGGGCGAGATGCCGAAGAAGCCCGCGTCGAACTCCGCGATGTCGCTGAGGAAACCGCCCTCACGGGCGTAGGACTTGCCGGGGCGCCCGGGCTCCGGGTCGTACAGCGAGGCGAGGTCCCAGCCGCGGTCGGCGGGGAAGTCGGCGACCGCGTCCTCGCCGCCGATCAGCAGCTGCCACAGGGATTCCGGCGAGTCGACCCCACCGGGGAAGCGGCAGCTCATGCCGACGATCACGACCGGGTCGTCGGCGACCGCGGCGAGCACGGGCAGCGCACCGCCGGTGGCCCCGGAGCCGACGAGTTCGGCGTGCAGGTGCTCGGCGAGCAGCTGGGTGGTCGGGTAGTCGAAGACCATCGTCGCGGGCAGCGACAGACCCGTTGCCGTGCCGAGGGAGTTGCGCAGTTCCACGGCGGTCAGCGAGTCGAAGCCCAGGTCACGGAAGGGCTTGTCCACGTCGACCGCGCCCGCGTGCGCGTGGCCAAGCACGCTGGCGGCCCCGGCCTGGACCACGTCGACCAGCAGCTTCAGCTGTGCCTGCTCGGACAGCCCGGCCAACCGGCTGGCCAGCGAGCCCTCCGGCTGCGCCTGCTCGCGGACCTCGGCCAGCTCGCTGAGCAGCGGCCCGGTGCGGGTCGCGGCGAAGCGGTCCCAGTCCACCTCGGCCACGGCCACACAGCCGTTGGCCTGGCGCAGGGCCAGCAGCGCGAGTGCCGGTGCCATGGCGGAGATCCCGCCGCGACGCATCCGCTCGGCCACGGTGTCCTCGGCGGCCATGCCCGCGTCGGCCCACGGCCCCCAGGCGATGGAGGTCGCGGGCTTGCCCTCGGCGCGGCGCTGCTCGGCCAGGGCGTCCAGGAAGGCGTTGGCGGCCGAGTAGCTGCCCTGCCCGGCGGCGCCGATGGTGCCCGCCAGCGAGGAGAACAGCACAAAGGCGTCCAGGTCACCGGTGAGCTCGTGCAGGTTCCGCGCGGAGTCCACCTTGGACTTGAGGACGGCCGCGAGGCGCTCCGGCGTCACGGTGTCCAGCACGCCGTCGTCGAGCACACCGGCCGCGTGCACGACGGCCGACAGGTCCAGGTCGGCCAGCACGGCGACGAGCGCGTCGCGGTCCGCCGCGTCGCAGGCGATCACCGTTGCGCTGTCGCCGAATTCGGGTGCTTCGCCGCCGCGACGGCTCATCAGCACCACGTGCTCGGCGCCGTTGTCCAGTGCCCAGCGGGCCACCTGGCGGCCCAGCGCCCCGGTGCCGCCGGTGATCAACACGGTGCCGCGCGGGTTCCACTGGTCGGCGGTGGACCCGGCGCGCACGAGCCTGCGCACGAACACGCCAGCCGCACGGACGGCCACCTCGTTCTCACCGTCCACACCGGACAATACGGCGCGGACCCGTTGCACGGCGCGGGTGTCCAGAGTCTCCGGCAGGTCGAGCAGGCCGCCCCAGCGGTCGGGGTGCTCCAGTGCGGCGACCCGCCCGAGCCCCCACACCGTGGACAGGTCGGGACGGCCCAGCGGGTCGGTGCGGCCGATGGCCACGGCGCCGCGGGTGACGCACCACAACGGCGCCGCGATGCCCGCGTCGCCCAGTGCCTGGATGGCCGCCAGTGATTCCTGTGCGTCGGACACGGACAGCACGCCGGAGATCGGTTCGGTGATCTCCCGCAGCTGGGCGGCCAGCTCAGCACGGTCGGCCGAGGGGTCGATCCGCACGACGTCGGTGCCGAGCGCGCCGACCAGTTCGTCCTCGGCCGTCGCGAGTACCAGCCAGGTGCCGGTCAGCTCGCGGTTGGGCACGCCAGCGATCGGCTTCCACACGGCGCGGTACCGCCAACTGTCCACAGTCGACTGTTCGCCGCGCTCCCGCCGCCAAGTAGTCAGCGCGGGCAGCACCTCGCGCAGCGGGGCGTCACCACTCACGCCGAGCGCATCGAAGTCACCGCGCTCCACGGCCTCCCAGAAGCCGCTGTCCTCGCTGGCCGCGGGCAGTGGCTCGCCGGCCTCCAGCCAGTACCGCTGCCGCTGGAACGGGTAGGTCGGCAGGTCGACACGGCGCGCGCCGCTGCCCGCGAAGTACTTGGTCCAGTCGATGGACACGCCATTGACGTGCAGGGTCGCCAGCGCGGTGACCAGCGCGGTGGGCTCCTCGCGATTCTTGCGCAGCGCGGGCACCGCGACACCGCTGGACACCATCGCCGACAGCACGCCGTCCGGCCCGAGTTCCAGGAAACGCGTGACGCCCTGCTGCTCCAGGTACCGCACACCCTGGTGGAACCGCACGGCCTCACGCACGTGCCGAACCCAGTACTCAGCCGTGCCCAGCTCAGTGGCGAGCGAACCGGTCACATTGGACACGACGCGGACCGTGGGCGCGGAGTAGGTCAGACTTGCCGCCACCGCGCGGAACTCGTCCAGCATGGCGTCCATGCGCGGCGAGTGGAACGCGTGGCTGACCGTGAGGCGGCGCGTCTTGCGGTCGGTGAACCGGTCCGCAATCGCTTGCGCCGCGTCCTCGTCCCCAGACACCACAACGGAGTCCGGGCCGTTGATCGCGGCGATCGACACCCGGTCGGTCAGGTGCGGGGCCACCTCGTCCTCGGTCGCCTGGATGGCGATCATCGCCCCGCCGGTGGGCAGCGCACCCATCAGCTTGCCGCGTGCCGTCACGAGCTTGCAGGCGTCCTCAAGGGACAGAACCCCGGCGACGTGGGCGGCTGCCAGCTCGCCGATCGAGTGGCCGACCAGGAAGTCGGGCTTGACGCCCCAGGACTCCACGAGCCGGTACAGTGCGACCTCGATGGCGAACAGCGCGGGCTGGGTGTGCTCGGTGCGGTGCAACGCTTCCGAGTCGCCGAACATCAAGTCCTTCAGACCTGGGTTCAGGTGCGCGAACACCTCGTCCAAGGCCTCGGCGAACCTCGGGAACGCCGCGTACAGCTCACGGCCCATGCCCGCGCGCTGCGAGCCCTGGCCGGAGAACAGCAGCGCCAGCTTGCCCGAACCGGTGACCCCGGTGACCGAGGTCCCGTCGAACATCACCGCGCGGTGCTCGAAGGAGGAACGGCCGCTCGCCAGTGAGTAGCCGATGTCCAGCGCGGGAACGTCCACAACGGACTGGATGCCCTGGGCCTGGGCCTGCAGGGCTTGCTCACTGCGGGCGGAGATCAGCCACGGGACGACCGGAAGGCCGGTACCGGCAGGGGTTTCCGCGGCAGCGGCGGGCGGCTGCTCGAGGATGACGTGCGCGTTGGTACCGCTCACGCCGAAGGAGGACACACCGGCGCGGCGCACCTCGCTGTCCCACGGCACGGCGGAGGTCAGCAGCTTGACCCCGCCGGAGGACCAGTCCACGTGCTGGGTGGCCTCCTCGGCGTGCAGGGTCTTCGGCAGGCTGCGGTGCCGCATGGCCATGACCATCTTGATGACACCGGCCACACCGGCCGCGGCCTGGGTGTGCCCGATGTTGGACTTGATCGACCCTAGCCACAGCGGCTTGGCCCGGTCCTTGCCGTAGGTGGCGAGCAGGGCCTGCGCCTCGATGGGGTCGCCGAGCTTGGTGCCGGTGCCGTGCGCCTCGACCACGTCCACATCGGACAGTGCGAGGCGTGCGTCGTCCAGGGCCTGGCGGATCACGCGCTGCTGGGACGGGCCGTTCGGGGCGGTCAGGCCGCTGCTGGCGCCGTCCTGGTTGACCGCGGAGCCGCGCACCACGGCCAGCACCGGATGGCCAAGCCGTTGCGCGTCGGAGAGCTTCTCCACCAGCAACATGCCCACGCCCTCGCCCCAGCCGGTGCCATTGGCGGCGGCGGAGAAGGGCTTGCAGCGGCCGTCGGGCGAGAGCCCGCCCTGGCGGCTGAACTCGACGAAGGCGCCGGGGGTGGACATGACGGTGACGCCACCGGCCAGCGCCAGCGTGCACTCCCCCGCGCGCAACGCGCGCACGGCCCAGTGCAGTGCGACCAGCGAGGAGGAGCAGGCCGTGTCCACGGTGATCGCCGGGCCCTCCAGGCCCAGCGTGTAGGCGACCCGGCCGGAGGCGATGCTGGGCGAGTTGCCGTTGCCCAGGTGGCCCTCGACGTCGTCGGGGACCACCGCGAGCCGGCTGGCGTAGTCCTGGTACATCATGCCGACGAACACGCCGGTCCGGCTGCCGCGCAGGGAGTTCGGCGAGATCCCGGCCCGCTCCAGCGCCTCCCAGGAGGTCTCCAGCAACAGCCGCTGCTGCGGGTCCATCGCCAGGGCCTCGCGAGGCGAGATGCCGAAGAAGGCCGGGTCGAACTCGGCCGCGTCGTGCACGAAGCCGCCCTCACAGGCATAGCTGGTGCCGGTGCGCGAGCGGTCCGGGTCGTAGACGGCGTCCAGGTCCCAGCCGCGGTCGGCCGGGAACGGGGTGATCGCGTCGGTGCCCTCGGACACCAGCCGCCACAGGTCCTCGGGGGTGCGAACGCCGCCCGGGAACCGGCAGCCCATGCCGACGATCGCGATCGGCTCCCGCTCGCCCGCCTCCAGCTCGCGCAACCGTTCGCGGGTCTCGTGCAGGTCCGCGGTGACCCGCTTGAGGTAGCCGACCAGCTTTTCCTCGTTCGACATCCGATATTCCCCTGTGTCGCGTCGGCCGTGGGACGAACCCGCGCTGGCCCTAACGCGGGGTCATCCGAACTCCCTGTCGATGAAGTCGAAGAGCTCGTCGGTGGTGGCGCCCTCCAGCTTGTCGGCCGCAGTGGCACCGTCCTTCCGCTCCGCGACCTCGGTCAACCTGGCCAGCATGGTCCGAAGACGGGCGGTGATCATGGCGTGGGCGTCATCCTCTGGGGAAACTGCTGAAATCGCGGCGTCGATCCGGTCCAGCTCCCCCAGCAGGGCCTGGTCGGCGTCCACGGCCCCGCCCAGCTCCCCGAACAGGTGCCCGGCCAGGGCGGTGGGGGTCGGGTAGTCGAACAGGGTGGTGGCGGGCAGCCGCAGCTCGGTGAGGGTGCTCAGCCGGTTGCGCAGCTCCACCGCGGTCAGCGAGTCGAAGCCCAGCTCCATGAACCCGCGCTCGGCCGGTACGGCCTCGGGCGAGCCGTAGCCGAGCACGGCCGCTGCCTCCGCACGCACCACGTCGAGCAGCAGCTGCTCCTGCTCGGCCACGGCCGTCGCGGCGAGCCTTTCGCGTAGCGAGGTCCCGGCCGCACTGCTGGCCGTGCGCCGCGTGGCGGTGGCTGTGCCGCTGACCAGGCCACGCAGCATCGGGGCGACAGTGCCGCCACGCAGCCGTGCGGTGTTCAGCCGGATCGGCACGACCACGGGCTCGTAGCCGTGGCGTGCGGTGTCGAACAGCTTCAGGCCGTCAGCGGTGCTGAACGCCTCCACACCCGAGCGGGCCATGCGCTGCATGTCGCCCTCGGTGAGCGCCGTGGCCATGCCCGCTTCGGCCCACGGGCCCCAGGCCAGCGAGGTCGCTGGCAGGCCCTGTGCCCTGCGGTGCTGGGCGAAGGCGTCCAGGAACACGTTGGCCGCCGCGTAGTTGCTCTGCCCCGCGTTGCCCAGCACACCGGCCGCGGAGGAGAACGTCACGAACATGGACAGATCGGCGCCCGCGGTGAGTTCGTGCAGGTTGACCACGGCGTCGACCTTGGGCCGCAGCACCTTGTCCACCCGCTGCCCGTCCAGGGCCACGATCACGCCGTCGTCCACGACACCGGCCGTGTGCACCACCCCGGTGAGCCGCACGCCGTCCAGCACGGCGGCCAGTGCGTCCCGGTCGGCCACGTCGCAGGCCGCGATCCGCACGGTGGCGCCGAGCTCGATGAGTTCGGCGGCCAGCTCGGGGGCGGATCCGCGGCGGCTGAGCAGCAGCAGGTCGCGTGCCCCGTGCTCGGTGACCAGGTGCCGGGCCACCTCGGCGCCCAGCCCGCCGGTACCGCCCGTGACCAGCACGGTCCCGTCCGGGTCCAGCGGCACGGGCATGGTCAGCACGACCTTGCCCACGTGCTTGGCCTGGCTGACGAACCGGAACGCCTCCGGCGCACGACGCACGTCCCACGAGAGCACCGGTAGCGGCTTGAGAGCACCGCTCTCCAACAGCTCCAGGATCTCGGTGAGGATCTCGCCGATCCGGTCGGTCCCGGCATCGCCCAGGTCGAAGGACCGGTAGGTCACCCCTGCCGGGTCGCGCAGGTCGGTCTTGCCCATCTCGATGAACCGGCCACCCGGCTTGAGAAGCCGCAACGAGGCATCGATGAAGTCACCGGCCAGGGAGTTGAGCACCACGTCCACGCCAGCGGCGAACTGCTGCTCAAATTCCAAAGTTCGTGAGGACGCAAGATGCTCAGACCTCACGCCCAATGCCCGCACGGCGTCCCACTTGCCCGCACTCGCCGTGCCGTACACGGTGGCACCGAGGTGCTGGGCGATCTGCACGGCAGCCATGCCCACACCACCGGCCGCCGAGTGCACCAGGATCGACTCGCCGCGCTTGAGCCCGGCGAGGTCGACCAGGGCGAAGTAGGCGGTCAGGAAGGCGATCGGCGCCGAGGCGGCCTCGGTGAACGACCAGCCCCGCGGCATGCGCACGACCGCGCGCCGGTCCACGGTCACCAGCGGGCCGAACCCGCCGCTGACCATGCCCATGACGCGGTCGCCGGGGGCCAGGTCGGTGACGTCGGCGGCCACCTCGGTGATCACACCCGCGGCCTCCAGGCCCATCGGCCCCGCCTCGCCCGGGTACATGCCCAGCGCGTTGAGCACGTCGCGGAAGTTCAGGCCGGAGGCACGGACCGACACCCGCACGTGGCCGGGGGCCAGCGGCGCCTCCGCCTCGGGCGCGGGCAGGAAGCGCAGGTTGTCCAGGCTGCCCTTGTCGGTGGAGTCCAGCCGCCACGCCCCGTGCTCGGGCACGGTGAGGTTGCCGGTGGCGACCCGGGCCAGGCGGCCCGCGTGCACCACGCCGTCGCGGATGAGCACCTGTGGCTCGCCCGCCGCGACAGCACCCGGCAGCGCCTCCACGGAGGACTGCTCGTCGTCCACGTCGACCAGCAGGAACCGGTCCGGGTTCTCCGACTGGGCGGAACGGATCAGGCCCCACAGCGGGGCGTAGGCCAGGTCGCGGATGTCCTCGCCGACGGCGCGGCGCGTGACGAACACCAGCTTGGACTCGGCGAACCGCTGCTCGGCCAGCCAGGTCTGCACCAGGTCCAGCACGGCGTGGATCTTGGTCCGCACATCGGTGGCCAGGTGGCCGGTGGCCTCCCCGTTGGCCACCAGCGGCAGCAGCACGGTGTCCGCGGTGACCTCGGCGAGGTCGGCGGCGGAGTCGATGCCGAGTGCGGCGGCCAGCTTGAGGTTGTCGTGGCCGAGCACGGTCCAGCCCGCGGTGGGCTCCGCCGCCGCCACGGGCAGCGCGGTCCAGTCGACCCGGTAGAGCGAGTCGCGCTGCGCGGTCTGGATGCTGGTGACCTCGCGGAGCACCAGTGACTCCACGGTGGCCACGGGCTGGCCCGCGGCGTCGCAGACGGTCAGCGCGAGCGTCTCGCCGCCGGTCTTGGCCAGCCTGACCCGCAGGGTGGTGGCGCCGGTGGCGTGCAGCGAGGCACCGGTCCACGAGAACGGCAGCCTGGGCCGGTCACCGCCCTCCAGCGGCACGAACACCAGTGCCTGGAGTGCGGCGTCCAGCAGGGCCGGGTGCAGGCCGAAGTTGACGGACTGGAGTCCGCTTGGCAGTTCGACCTCGGCGAGCACGTCGTCTCCGCTGCGCCAAGCGGACCGCAGTCCGCGGAAGGCGGGGCCGTAACCCACGCTGCCCGGGCGGTCGTAGAAGTCGCCGACCTCGATCGGCTCGGCGCCCGCGGGCGGCCACACGGTGAGCTGCTCGGTGGGCGCTACCGGCTCCGGGGCGAGCGTGCCGCTGGCGTGCAGGGTCCACGGCTGGTCCTCGGCCGGGCGGGAGTGCACGGTGATCGGCCGGGTCCCGGACTCGTCGGGACCGCCGAGCACGAGTTGGACCTGGACCCCGCCGCGTTCCGGCAGCACCAGCGGCGCTGCCAGGGTCAGCTCCTCCACCTGCCCGCAGCCCACCTGGTCACCGGCGCGGACCGCCAACTCCAGGAAGCCGGTGCCGGGGAACAGGATGCTGCCCATGATCGAGTGGTCGGCGAGCCAGGGCTGGGTCTGCGTGGAGAGTCGGCCGGTGAACACGACCCCGTCCGAGTCAGCCAGCGCCACGGCGGCACCCAACAACGGGTGATCGGTCGCGGTCAGGCCCAGGCCACTCGCATCGCCGGTGCCGGAGGTGCTGTCCAGCCAGTAGCGCTGTCGCTGGAACGGGTAGGTCGGCAGGTCCACACGGCGTGCACCGGTGCCGTCGAAGTAGCGCGCCCAGTCGACCGGGACGCCGTTGACGTGCAGCGTGGCCAAAGCCGTCACGAACGCCGTGGACTCGTCACGGTTCTTACGCAACGCGGGAACAGCCACGCCATTCGAGACCATCGCGGAAAGCACACCGTCCGGCCCCAACTCCAAGAACCGCGTAACGCCCTGCTCTTCCAAGTACTGCACGCCCTGGTGGAACCGCACAGCCTCACGCACGTGCCGCACCCAGTACTCAGCAGTGGTCGGATCACCCTCGGTGTTACCCACCACCGGGATCTGCGGCTCGCTGTAGGACAACTCGGCGGCGATGCGCCCGAACTCCGCCAACATCGGGTCCATCAACGGGGAGTGGAACGCGTGGCTGACAGTCAGGCGCCGGGTCTTGCGGTCGGTGAAGTTTGCGACCACGGTCTCAACCGCGTCCACCTCACCAGAGACCACGACCGAGTCCGGACCGTTGATCGCCGCGATCGACACCCGGTCACTCAGATGCGGCAGCACCTCGTCCTCAGTCGCCTGAATCGCGACCATCGCCCCGCCACTGGGCAACGCACCCATCAACCGACCACGAGCCGCCACCAAACGAGCCGCATCCGCCAACGACAGAATGCCCGCCACATGAGCAGCCGCCAACTCACCAATCGAATGCCCGATCAAGTAATCCGGCGTAACGCCAAACGACTCCGTAAGCCGATACAGCGCCACCTCAACCGCAAACAACGCAGCCTGCGTGTACTCAGTCTGATTCAACAGCTCCGACTCACCAAACATCACCTCACGCAGAGGCAGATCAAAGTGAGCCAACACAGCGTCGAGAGCATCAGCGAACACCGGGAACGCCTCATACAACTCACGACCCATACCCGCACGCTGCGAACCCTGACCAGAGAACAGGAACGCGGTCAGCCCGGAACCGGCGAGCCCGGTCACCTCATTCTGTCCGAACAGGACAGTCCGGTGCTCGAGCAGGGCACGTGAGGTGGCCAGCGAGTAGCCAAGGTCGACCAGTGCGGCGTCCACGGCCCGCACCTGGGCGACCTGCTCCCGCAGAGCCTCCTCGCTGCGCGCTGACACGACCAGCGGCACGATCGGCAGCTCACCGCTGACCGTCGTGGCCTGCTCGACGACCGGAGCCTGCTCGATGATGACGTGCGCGTTGGTGCCGCTGACCCCGAAGGCCGAGACGCCCGCACGGCGCGGGTGACCGTTCTGCCGCCACGGCACCTCGTCGGTGAGCAGCCGCACGTCCCCGCGCGTCCAGTCCACGTGCGAGGTCGGCTCGCTGACGTGCAGGGTGCGGGGCAGCAGCTCGTGGTTGAGCGCCTGCACCATCTTGATCACGCCCGCGACGCCCGCGGCGGACTGGGTGTGGCCGATGTTGGACTTGATCGAACCGATCCACAGCGGCTCGGACCGGTCCTGGCCGTAGGTGGCCAGCAAGGCCTGCGCCTCGATCGGGTCACCGAGGGCGGTGCCGGTGCCGTGCGCCTCGACAGCGTCCACATCGGACGGTTGCAGACCTGCGTTGGCCAGTGCGGCGCGGATGACCCGCTGCTGCGAAGGACCGTTCGGCGCGCTCAGGCCGTTGGAGGCGCCGTCCTGGTTCACGGCCGAGCCGCGCAGCAGGGCCAGCACCGGGTAGCCGAGGCGCTGGGCGTCGGACAGCCTGGCCAGCAGCACCACGCCGATGCCCTCGCCCCAACCGGTGCCGTCGGCGTCCTCGGAGAAGGCCTTGCACCGGCCGTCCGCGGCCATGCCGCCCTGCCTGCCGAACTCGGCGAAGGCGCCCGGCGTGACCATGACGCTGACACCACCGGCCAGCGCCAGGGTGCTCTCCCCGGAGCGCAGTGACTGCGCCGCCAGGTGCAGTGCCACCAGCGAGGAGGAGCAGGCCGTGTCCACGGTGACGGCGGGGCCCTCAAGGCCCAGCGTGTAGGCGACGCGGCCGGAGACCACGGCGCCGGAGCTGCCCGTCAGCAGGTGCCCCTGCACCTCCTCGGCCGGGTCGACCAGACCACCGCCGTAGCCCTGGGTCGCGCAGCCGACGAAGACGCCGGTGTGGCTGCCCTTCATGCTGTGCGGGTCGATGCCCGCGCGCTCGAAGGCCTCCCAGGAGGTCTCCAGCAACAGCCGCTGCTGCGGGTCCATCGCCAGGGCCTCACGCGGGGAGATGCCAAAGAAGGCCGGGTCGAACTCCGCCGCGTCGTAGACGAATCCGCCCGCGTGGGCGTAGTTGCCGTTGAGGTTGTCGATGTCCCAGGAGCGGTCGGTGGGGAACGCGGACAGCGCGTCGGTGCCCTCGGACACCAGTCGCCACAGGTCCTCCGGGGTCCGCACCTCACCGGGGAACCGGCAGCTCATGGCGATGATCGCCAGCGGCTCGTCGCTGGCGGCAGCCGCCGCGACGACCTGGGTCGTGGTCTGCTCGGCGCCGAACAGCTCGGCGCGCAGGTGCTCGGCCAGCGCCTTGGGCGTGGGGAAGTCGAAGGCCAGCGTGGTGGGCAGCTTCAACCCGGTGGCCGCGGTGAGCCGGTTGCGCAGTTCCACGGCGGTCAGCGAGTCGAAGCCCAGCTCGCGGAAAGCCCTTTGCTCGGCAACGGATTCCGCGTTCGGCAGCGCCAGCACGGCCGCGGCCTGCCCGCGCACGATCGCCAGCAGCTCGCGGTCGCGCTCGGCGGCCGACAGGCCCGCCAGCCGACCGCGCAGCCCGGACTCCTCCGCCACGGCCGGTTCCGCATCCAGCACCCGGCGTGCCTCGGGCAGCTCGTCGAGCAGCGGGCGCTTGCGTGCCGCCGCGAAGCTCGGCACGAACCGCTCCCAGTCCACGTCGGCCACGGCGAGGAACGTCTCGTCGTGGTCGATCGCCTGACGCAGCGCGGTGACGGCCAGATCCGGGTCCATGCCACGGATGCCGCGGCGGCTCAGGTGCTCCTCGGCCACGTCGGTGGCCGCCAGCCCGCTGCCCGCCCAGGCGCCCCAGGCCACGGAGGTCGCCGGCACGCCGCGTGCCCGGCGCACCTCGGCCAGCGCGTCGAGGAAGGCGTTGCCCGCCGCGTAGGCGCCCTGGCCCCCGCTGCCCCAGACACCCGCGTTGGAGGAGAACAGCACGAACGCGTCAAGTTCGTTGTCCGCCAGCAACTCGTCGAGGTTGATCGCCCCGTCGACCTTCGCGGCCACGTACTCCTCGAACTGCTCGGGGGTCGTGTCGGCGATCTGCGTGACGTGCACCACGCCCGCCGCATGCATCACGGCGCGGACCGGCTCGTCCAGGGAGTTCAGCAGTGCCGCAAGGGATGCGCGGTCGGCCACGTCGCAGGCGGCGATCGTCACGCGCGCACCGAGCGCGGTCAGCTCCGCCTCCAGCTCGGCGGCACCAGCGGACTCACGGCCGCGGCGGCTGGTCAGCACGAGGTGCCCGGCCCCGGCGCGGGCGAGCCAGCGCGCGACGTGCCCGCCGATCGCCCCGGTGCCACCAGTGATCAGCACGGTGCCGCGCGGGGTCCACTCGCTCGCTGTCCGGGCGCCCAGCGGGGCATGCACGAGCCGACGGGCCAGCACCCCGTTGGCGCGCAAGGCAACCTGGTCCTCGTCCCCGGTGAGGATCGACCACAGCCGGGCGGTTGCCCGCTGGTCCAGGGCCTCCGGGAGGTCGATCAGGCCACCCCAGCGCTGGGGCTGCTCCAGGCCGATGATCCGGCCCAGGCCCCACACCTGCGCCTTGGCCGGGTCGACGACCGAGTCGGCGCGGCCGGTGCTGACCGCCCCCCTGGTCGCGATCCACAGCGGGGCCTGGATGTCGGCGGCCTCCAGGGCCTGCACGAGCTTGAGCGTGGCGATCGGATCCTCGTGCAGGGACAGCACGCCAGCCAGGTCCAGGCCCTCCAGCGGCGCGTTGACCAGCACCTCGGCCCCGCTGCCGTCGAGCAGGCTCGTGTCCGCGCCCTCCGGCGCCACGATCAGCCAGGTCCCGTTCAGCGTGCCAGCCGACAGAGTCACCGGCTTCCACGCGATGCGGTACCGCCAACTGTCGACAGTGGACTGTTGGCGCTGCTGGCGTCGCCAGCTCGACAGGGCGGGCAGGGCCCCGGTGAGCACGTCGTCGTCCAGGCCCAGCGTGCCCAGGTCCCCGTTCTCCACGGCCTCCCAGAACGCGGCGTCCACCGGGTCCGCGGCGGCCTCGGGCTTGGCCAGTTCCAACCAGTAGCGCTGCCGCTGGAAGGCGTAGGTCGGCAGGTCGACGCGCCGTGCGTCGGCCGGGAACACCGCCGACCAGTCCGGCTCCACACCCCGTACCCACAGCTCCGCCAACGAGGCGTAGAACCGGGGCAACGTGCCCTCGTTGCGCCGCAAGGTGCCCACCACGGCGCCGTCCACGACGTCCTGGAGGCCGATGGTCAGCACGGGGTGGGAGGACACCTCGATGAACGCCGTGTGCCCACTCTCGGCCAGTCCGCGGATCGCGGTCTCGAACTGCACCGTCTGCCGCAGGTTGGTGTACCAGTAGCCCGCGTCCATTGTGGACGTGTCGAGCCACTCCCCCGTCACCGTGCTGAAGAACGGGATGCCAGCGGTGCGGGGCTGGATCGGCGCGAGCACTTCACGCAGCCGGTCCTCGATCAGCTCCACGTGAGCCGTGTGCGAGGCGTAGTCCACCGGGATCTTGCGAGCCCGCTCGTGCGTGGCCACCAACTCGTCCAACGCCGCCGGGTCACCCGCCACGACAATCGAGGACGGACCGTTGAACGCCGCGATGCTGACCTTGTCGCTCAGCAACGGCTCGACCTCGGCCAACGGCAGGTTAATCGACACCATGCCGCCGCGACCGGCCAGCTCGTCGGCGATGGCCTTGCTGCGCAACGTGACCACGCGAGCCGCGTCCTGCAAGGACAGAGCGCCAGCAACAGCGGCCGCCGCGATCTCACCCTGCGAGTGGCCAACCACAGCATCCGGCGTGATCCCGTGCGCACGCCACACCTCAGCCAGCGACACCATCACAGCCCACGACATCGGCTGCACAACATCGACCCGCTCAAACGCCTTCGCGTCATTCAACGACTCGAACAAATCCCAATCCACGAACTCACCCAGCGCGACAGCACACTCCGCCATCCGCTCAGCAAAAACCGTCGACGTAGCAAGCAAGTCAGTCGCCATGCCCACCCACTGCGAACCCTGACCTGGGAACACGAACACCCGCTTGCCCTCAACATCGGCGACGCCGTCCACACGGACGTCACCGATCAGCACGGCGCGGTGCTCGAAGGCGGCGCGGCTGGTCGCCAGCGAGAAGCCGACGTCCACGGACCGCTCGTCGCCGACCTGCGCCAGCACGCGGTCGATCTGCTCCTGGAGTCCCGACTCGGTGCGAGCCGACACCGGCCACGGCACAACAGCATCGCCAGCGACAGACGCGGCGGCAGCGGCGTCGGGCCCCTGCTCGATCACGACGTGCGCGTTGGTGCCGCTCATGCCGAACGAGGACACGCCGCCGCGACGCGGGTGCCCGCGGTCCGGCCACGGGGTCTGCTCGGTCACCAACTCGACAGCACCGGCCGACCAGTCGATGTGCGTGGAGCGCTCCTCGGCGTGCAGGGTCTGCGGCAGGATGCCGTGCTGCAAGGACAGCACCATCTTGATGACACCGGCGACACCGGCCGCGGCCTGGCCGTGCCCGATGTTGGACTTGACGGAGCCCAACAGCAGCGGCTCCTCGCGGTCCTGGCCGTAGGTGGCCAGCAACGCCTGCGCCTCGATCGGGTCCCCCAGCGGAGTCCCGGTGCCGTGCGCCTCAACGGCGTCCACATCGGACGGTCGCAGGCCCGCATTGGCCAGCGCGGCGCGGATGACCCGCTGCTGCGAAGGGCCGTTCGGGGCGGTCAGCCCGTTGGAGGCGCCGTCCTGGTTGATCGCGGTGCCGCGCACGACGGCCAGCACGGGGTGGCCGTTGCGCTGGGCGTCGGACAGCCGCTCAACCAGCAGCATGCCCACGCCCTCGGCCAGGCCCATGCCGTCCGCGTCGGCGGAGAACGCCTTGCACCGGCCGTCCTTGGCCAAGCCGTTCTGACGGCTGAACCCGATGAAGCCCAGCGGATCGAACATGACGGCGGCGCCACCGGCCAGCGCGAGCTCGCACTCCCCGTTACGCAGGGCCTGCACGGCCAGGTGCAGTGCCACCAGCGAGGAGGAGCAGGCCGTGTCCACGGTCAGTGTCGGGCCCTCGAAGCCCAGGGTGTAAGCGATGCGACCGGACACGACGCTGGTGGCCGAGCCGGTGACGAGGTGGCCCTGCGCGTCGGCGGGCACACCGTCCATTGTGGTCCCGTAACCCTGGTACGAGGCGCCGATGAACACACCGGCCTGGGCCCCGCGCAGGGTGCGCGGGTTGATCCCGGCCCGCTCCAGCGCCTCCCACGAGGTCTCCAGCAGGAGCCGCTGCTGCGGGTCCATGACCTGGGCTTCGCGCGGGGAGATGCCGAAAAATGCCGGGTCGAACTCGGCGGCCTCGTGCAGGAATCCGCCGTCTCGGGCATAGGTCGTGCCCGGCTTGTCCAGGTCGGAGTCGAAGAGCTTGTCGAGGTCCCAGCCGCGGTCGGTGGGGAACGCGGTGATCGCGTCGCCGCCCTCGACCAGCAGGCGCCACAACTGCTCCGGGGAGCGCACGCCGCCGGGCAGGTGGCAGGCCATGCCGACGATGGCGATCGGCTCGTCAGCGGAAACCGCTGTGCTGGCAGCGACCTGCTCCTCGACCGCCTCGCCGAGGACCTCGGTGCGCAGGAACTTGGCCAGCACGGTCGGCGTCGGGTAGTCGAACACCAGCGTGGCAGGCAGCCGCAGGCCGGTGGCGGCGTTGAGCCGGTTGCGCAGTTCCACGGCCGTCAGCGAGTCGAAGCCCAGGTCGCGGAACGCCCGCTCGGCGCCGACCTGGCTGGCGCTGCCGTGGCCGAGCACGGCGGCGGCCTCGGCGCAGACCAGTTCGACCAGAGCGCGGATCCTGTCCTGTTCGGACAGTCCGGACAGCTTCTGGCGCAGGGAGGAGTCGCTGGCGGTGCTGGTGGCGACCCGCCGGGCGGTGGTACGGACCAGGCCGCGCAGCAGGATCGGCAGCGTGCCCTCGGCCGCCTGCCTGCGCAGTGCCGCGGGGTCCAGCTTGATCGGGACCAGCAGCGGCTCGTCCACCCGCGCCGCGAGGTCGACCAGTTCCATTCCGTCCGAAGAGGACAGTCCGAGGATGCCGAGCCTGGCCAGGCGGGCCACGTCGGCCTCGCTGAGGTGGCCGGTCATGCCGCTGCGCTGCTCCCACAGGCCCCAGGCCAGTGCGACCCCGGGCAGGCCCTGAGCTCGCCGGTACTGGGCGAGCGCGTCCAGGTAGGCGTTGGCGGCGGCGTAGTTGCCCTGCCCCGCGTCGCCGAAGGTGCTGGCGCCAGCGGAGTACAGGATGAACGCGGACAGGTCGCGGTCCAGGGTCAGCTCGTGCAGGTTCCACGCGGCGTCAACCTTGGGCAGCATCACCGTGTCGAGGCGATCCGGGGTCAGCGCGGAGATCACACCGTCGTCGAGCACCCCGGCGACGTGCGTGACGCTAGTCAGGTCGGGGATCCGGTCCAGCAGCGCGGAAAGCGCCTCGCGGTCGGCGGCGTCGCAGGCCACGATCTCGACCTCGGCGCCCAGCGCGCTCAGGTCGGCGTGCAACTCGGTGGCGCCGGGGGCGTCCATGCCGCGGCGGCTGGTCAGCACCAGCTTGCGCACGCCGTGTTCGGTGACCAGGTTCCTGGCCGCCAGCGCGCCCAGCGTGCCGGTACCGCCGGTGATCAGCGCGGTGCCCTCGGCACGGATCCGGTGCGGCATGCGCAGCGCGACCTTGCCGATGTGCTTGGCCTGGCTGATGAAGCGGAACGCCTCGGGCGCCCGTCGGATGTCCCAGGTGCGCAGCGGCAGTTCGGTCAGGTCCCCGCTGGCGAACAGCTCCACCACGTGGCTGAGGATCTCGCGCACGCGGTCCGGGGTGACCTCGACGGCGTCGAAGGCCCGGTACCAGACCCCGTTGTGCTGCGCGGAGACCTGCTCGGCATCGCGGATGTCGGTCTTGCCCATCTCGATGAACCGGCCGCCCTCGCCGAGCAGCCCCAGCGAGGCGTCCACGAACTCACGGGCCAAGGCGTTGAGCACCAAGGTGATCCCCGCGCCGCGGAACTGCTCGGCGAACTCCAGGGTGCGCGAGTTGGCGATGTGCTGCTCGTCCAGGCCAAGATCCCGCACGGCGTCCCACTTGCCGGTGCTGGCCGTGCCGAAGACCTCGGCGCCGAAGTGCCTGGCCAGCTGCACGGCGGCCATGCCGACACCACCGGCGGCGGCGTGCACGAGCACCTTGTCCCCGGCCTGGATCCGGCCCAGGTCGACCAGTCCGTAGTAGGCGGTGAGGAAGACCACGGGCACGGCGGAGGCCCGCTCGAAGTCCCAGTCCTGCGGGATGCGGACCACCATGCGGTGATCGGCCACGGCCAGACTGGCCAGGGAGCGCGGGAAGATGCCCATGACCCGGTCGCCGATGGCGAGGTCGTGCACCTCGGAACCGACCTCCAGCACCACACCGGCGGCCTCGCTGCCCATGGTGACGCCGTCACCGGGGTACATGCCCAGCGCGATCAGGACGTCCCGGAAGTTCAGGCCGGACGCCTCGACACCGACCCGGATCTCGTTGGGGGCCAACGGCTCCTGGGCCTCGGGCGCGGGCAGGAAGGCCAGGCCCTCCAGCGTGCCCTTGGTGGGCGCGTCCAGGCGCCAGGCCACCGAGTCGGGCAGGGTCAGCGAGTCGTGCGCAGTGATCTTGGCCAGGCGGGCGGCCAGCACCTCGCCCTCGCGGACGATCAGCTGCGGCTCGCCGGAGGCCACGAAGCCCGCGTACTGCTCCGGGGCGGCTGCGTCCTCGTCCAGGTCCAGCAACACGAACCGGTCCGGGTGCTCGGACTGCGCGGACCGGACCAGGCCCCAGGCGGGGCTGGCGGACAGGTCGGTGACGTTGTCGCCGAGCGCGCCGCGCGTGACGACCACCAGCCGCGCGGAGCCGAACCGCTCCTCGGCGAGCCACTTCTGGATGACGGCCAGCAGTCGGTGCGTGGCCGCGCGCGGGTCGTCCTGACCGCCCTCGTGGTGCCAGAACACGAGTTCCGGCACGGCGGTCATGGTGTCGAGATCGGTCGCGAGCACACTGCTGAGCGGCTGACTGGCGGTGACCGGCTTCCAGTCCACGAAGTAGAGCTGGTCCCGCAACGGGTCGGCGTTCTCCTGCTGTGCGGCCAGCGGGCGGAGCACCAGCGAGCCGATCGTCGCCACGGGCTGGCCCACTCCGTCCGCCAGCGTGACGGACACGGAGTCGTTGCCAGTGCGGGCGATCCGCACGCGCAGTGCCGAGGCGCCGGTGGCGTGCAGGGCCACGTCGGTCCAGGCGAAGGGCAGCACCGCCTCGTCCGCGAACGTTGGCGTGAAGCCGATCGCGTGCAGCGCGGCGTCGAGCAGGGCGGGGTGCAGGCCGAACCGGGCCGCGTCCCCGCGTGCCGACTCGGGCAGGCTCACCTCGGCGAAGACCTCGTCCTCGCGCCGCCACAGGCCGTGCAGGCCTTGGAAGGTCGGGCCGTAGCCGTAACCGCGCGCCGTGAGCTGCTCGTACGCCTCGCTGACGTCCACCGGCTCGGCCCCGGCGGGCGGCCAGGCGGTCAGGTCCTCAGTGGACGCGGGCGTGGCCGGGGTGAGCGAGCCGGTGGCGTGCTTGGTCCACGGCTGGTCGTCGGCGGCGTTCTCGGGGCGGGAGTAGATCGTGACGGCGCGCGTCTCGTCCACCACGACCTGAAGTTGCAGTGCCTCGTCGGCGGCCAGCACGAGCGGTGCGTGCAGGGTCAGTTCCTCGATCGCCCCGCAGCCGACCTGGTCACCGGCCTGGATCGCCAGCTCGACGAAGGCCGTGCCGGGCAACAGGACCCGGCCCCCGACGGCGTGGTCGGCCAGCCAGGGGTGGGTGCGCAGCGAGAGCCGACCGGTGAGCACGACCTGCTCGGACTCGGCCAGCAGCATGACCGCGCCCAGCAGCGGGTGGTCGGCGGAGTTCAGGCCGGCCGAGGACACGTCCCCGGTGCCCGCGCTCATGTCCAGCCAGTAGCGCTCGCCGCCGAACTGGTAGGTGGGCAGGTCAACGCGCTGCGAGACGGTGCCCGCGAAAACCGCGTCCCAGTCCGGGCGCACGCCCTGGACCTGGAGTTCCGCCAGCGAGAGCAGGAACCGGTCCAGGCCGCCCTCCTCGCGGCGCAGCGAACCGACCGTGACCGCGCGCGCGTCGGCGGCCTCGATGGTGTCCTGCACGCCCATGGTCAGCACCGGGTGCGGGCTGGACTCCACGAACACGTCGTGGCCCTGCTCCAGCAGCGCGCGGATGGCCGGTTCGAAGTGGACGGTCTGCCGCAGGTTGGTGTACCAGTAGCGGGCGTCCATTGTGGATGTGTCGAGCCAGTCGCCGGTGACCGTGGAGTAGAACGGGATCTGCGCCTGCCGAGGCGTGATCGGGGCCAGGGTCTCGGCCAGCCGGTCGGCGATCCGCTCGACCTGGGCGGAGTGCGAGGCGTAGTCCACGGAGATGCGGCGCGCGCGGACCTCCTCGCGCTCGCACTGGGCCTGGAGTTCGTCGAGTGCCTGCGGGTCACCGGACACGACGGCGGCGTTCGGGCCGTTGACGGCGGCCAGCGAGAGCCGCTCGCCCCACGGCGCGATGCGCTCGCGCACCTGGTCGGCGGGCAGCGACACGGACATCATGCCGCCGAGCCCGGCGAGGTCGTCACGGATCGCCTGGCTGCGCAGGGTCACGACACGGGCCGCGTCCTCCAGGGACAGCGCACCGGCCACGCAGGCCGCCGCGATCTCACCCTGCGAGTGGCCGACCACGGCGGAGGGCTTGATGCCCTGGCTGCGCCACAGTTCCGCCAGCGACACCATGACCGCGAACAGCGCGGGCTGCACCACGTCGACCCGCTCCAGCGCGGCCTGGTCGTGCAGCACCTCGGTCAGCGTCCAGTCCACGAACTGGCCCAGTGCGCGCTCGCACTCGGCCATGCGGGCCGCGAACACCGGGGAGGAGGCGAGCAGGTCCACCGCCATACCGACCCATTGCGAACCCTGGCCGGGGAACACGAACACGGCGCGACCGTCCACTGTGGCCACACCCTGCCGCAGGTTCGCGGCGGACTCGCCGGAGGCGAGCGCGCGCAGACCGGCGGCCAGCTCGTCCGCACTGGAACCGACAACGGCGGCGCGGTGGTCCAGTGCGGCACGGGTGGTGGCCAACGAGTGGCCGATGTCCTCGGGACGTCCGTCCAGAGTGGACAGCAGGCGTTCGGCCTGGACACGCAGCGCGTCCTCGGTGTGCGCCGAGAGCACCCAGGTCACGGCGACCGCGTCGCGCACCGGCTCCGGCTCGGGCGCGTCCTCCGGCTCCTCGGGGACCGGGGCCTGCTCGATGATCAGGTGGCTGTTGGTGCCGCTGGCTCCGAACGCGGAGATCGCCGCGCGGCGCGGGCCCTCCTTCTCGGGCCAGTCGACGCGCTCGGTGAGCAGCCGCACGGTGCCGGAGGACCAGTCCACGTGCGGGGTCGGCTCGTCCACGTGCAGGGTCTTGGGCAGCACCCCGTGCCGCATGGCCAGGACCATCTTGATGACCCCGACGACACCGGCCGCGGCCTGGGTGTGGCCGACGTTGGACTTGAGCGTGCCCAGCCAGAGCGGGTTGTCCTTGTCGCGGGCGCGGCCGTAGGTGGCCAGCAAGGCCTGCGCCTCGATCGGGTCGCCCAGCGTGGTGCCGGTGCCGTGCGCCTCCACGACGTCCACATCGGACGGTTCCAGGCCCGCGCTGCTCAGCGCCTGGCGGATCACCCGCTGCTGGGAGGGGCCGTTCGGAGCGGTCAGGCCGTTGGAGGCGCCGTCGGAGTTGACCGCGCTGCCCCTGATGACCGCCAGCACCGGGTGGCCGTTGGCCTGCGCGTCGGACAGGCGCTCCAGCACCAGCACGCCGATGCCCTCGCTCCAGCCGGTGCCGTCGGCGCCCGCGGCGAACGCGCGGCAGCGGCCGTCGACCGACAGCCCGCGCTGGCGGCTGAACTCCACGAAGGAGCGCGGCGTGGCCATGACGGTCGTGCCCGCGGCCAGCGCCAGCGAGCACTCGTCGCGGCGCAGCGCCTGCACGGCCAGGTGCATGGCCACCAGTGAGGAGGAGCACATCGTGTCGACCGTGACGGCCGGGCCCTCCAGGCCGAAGTTGTAGGCGAGCCGACCGGACAGCACCGCCGTGCAGCTGCCGGTGAGCACGTGGCCCTCGATGCCCTCCGGGGCGGCGAGCGGACCGGTGCCGTAGCCCTGGTTGCTGGCGCCGACGAACACGCCGCTGCGGCTGCCGTGCAGGGAGGTCGGGTCGATGCCCGCGCGCTCCAGCGCCTCCCACGCGCCCTGCAACAGCAGGCGCTGCTGCGGGTCCATCGCGGTGGCCTCGCGCGGCGAGATGCCGAAGAAGGAGGCGTCGAACCGGCTGGCGTCCGCCAGGAAGCCGCCGGCCTTGGTGTAGCTCTTGCCGTGCTGCTCGGGGTCCGGGTCGAACAGCTCGTCCAGGTCCCAGCCGCGATCGTCGGGGAAGCCCCCGATCACGTCGCGCTCGTCCAGCAGCAGCCGCCAGACCTCCTCCGGGGTGCTGACCCCACCCGGCAGCAGGCAGCTCATGGACACGATGGCGATGGGCTCGTTGTGCCGCGACTGCACCTCGCGCAGTTGCCGACGAGCCTGGCGCAGATCCGCCGTGACCCTCTTCAGGTAGTCACGAAGCTTCTGCTCGTTCTCCATCCAGTCAGCTCCTCATGCCGGTGCTCCCCACGTCATGTTTTCCGCTCACGGACGACCAGACGAGCCACGTGACACCAGGTCTAGGGCGACCACTAAGACCGCGAGTCCCGCTCCGCGGGCAACCCGGGAGCGGGACTGGGCTGCGGCAGAGCGGGACTCGGCGTCGGGAGAGCGGGACTCGCGGGGTGGGGTCAGTCCCAGGTGACGGGCAGCTGGTGCACGCCGTAGTGCAGCATGTCCTCGCGGGTGGGGATCTCCTCGGCGGGCACGGCCAGCCGTAGCGTGGGGAAGCGGTCGAACAGGGCGCGGTAGCCCACGCGCAGGGTGAGCCGGGCCAGGTGCTGGCCCAGGCACTGGTGCACGCCGTGCCCGAAGGCCACGTGGCCCTGGGTGGAACGGCCCAGGTCGAGGCTGTCCGGCTCGGGGAACTTCTCCGGGTCGCGGTTGGCCGAGGGCAGGGACACCACGATGGTCTGCCCGGCCTCGATCAGCTTGCCGCCCAGCTCCACGTCCTCCAGCGCGGCGCGGCTGGCGCCCAGGTGGGAGACGGTCAGGTAGCGCAGCAGCTCCTCGATGGCGTTGTCGGTCAGCTCCGGCTCGGCGCGCAGGCGGGCCAGCTGCTCCGGGTGCTCCAGCAACGCCCAGGTGCCCAGCGCGAGCATGTTTCCGCTGGTGTCGAAGCCGCCGCCGAGCAGCGCCCAGGTAATGTTGATCAGTTCCTTCTCGTCCAGCTCGCCCGTGCGGGCCAGCGAACCGAGCATGTCGTCACCGGGGTTGGCGACCGCCTCTGAGACGACCGTCTGAAGCACCGAGCTGAGCGTGATGACAGCCTCGGTGATCTCCTCCACGGTGTAGCTCATCTTGGACACCACGGCCAGGTGCTTGGCCAGCGGCTCGCGGTGTTCGGGCTTGATGCCGACCAGCTCGCACATCAGCTCCACCGGCAGCGGCTCGGCGTAGGCGGTGACCAGGTCGGCCACCGGCCCCGCGGCGGCCATCTCGTCCAGCAGGCGCGCGGCGATGCGCTCCACGACCGGCTCCAGCTCGCGGATCCTGCGCACGGTGAAGTGGCCCGCGAGCATCCTGCGGTACCGGCTGTGGTCGGGCGGGTCCATGGTGATGAACGCGCCGGGTTCGGCCGCACCGGGCTTGTACTCGCCCTCACCCATGGGCAGCGGCGGCGGGATGGGCAGCGAGATCAGCTCCTTGCGGTGGCTGAACCGCTGGTCCACCAGCACGGTCTTGGCGTCCTCCAGCCGGGTCACCAGCCAGCCGTCGCGGCCGTCCAGGCTCACCGGCATGGCCAGCGGGCTGACCGGGCACTCCTGCCGCAACTGCTTGTACTGCTCGGGAGGGTCGAACGGGCAGCCGCGCTTGATCGGCAGCTGCACGGGCTCAGACATCGCTACCTCCGGTCAGGGCGAGTCGGCTCTCGATCACGTCGGCGGCCTTGACCGCACCTCCCGCCTCGCGGGTGTACCGCTGCATCTCGGCGACCCGCTTGCGGGTGTCCACGTCCTGCGCGAGCTCCAGCACGGCACTGCGCAGCGCCTCGGCGGTGACGGTCGCGTGTGACAGTTCGCGCGCCAGCCCCAGCTCGACCAGTCGGCGCGTGTTCAGCTTCTGCTCGGGGTGGTGCGGCACGACGACCAGCGGCACGCCGAAGTACAGGGACTCCAGCACCGTGCCCATGCCCGCCTGGCACACCAGCACCGAGGCGTGCGGCAGCACCTCCGCGTGGGTGATCCACTGGTGGACCTCGATGTTGGGCGGGATCTCGCCCAGGTCGGCCGGGTCGATCCGCCCGCCCAGGGTCATCACCACGTGCCACGGCGCCCCGGCGAACGCGCGGATGCACTCGCGGAAGAAGTCCGGCCGGTGGTTGACGGTGGTACCCAGGGTGACCAGCACGACGGGCTTGCCGTCGGCGGGCGGCTGCCACTGGCCAGCGGAGCCGCCGTCCTGGCACGGTCCGACGAAGGCGTGGTCCTCGCCGAAGGTGTCCCCGCCGAACTGGAACTCCCTGGGCACGAACACCAGGTTGAACTCGCGCGAACCGTGGTAGAGGGCGAGCATGTCCTCCTCGCCGACCGCGTACTCCTCGGCGTGCACGCCCATCAGGCGCACGAACTCCACCAGCCCGGGGTGGTTGGGGTCCAGCGGGCCGACGTCGTCGGGTTCCTTGCCGATCAGCCGCATGCCCTCACCGCTGAGCGAGAAGTTCTCGTTGGAGGCGAAGGTCGGAATGAGCTGGACCGAGGAGCACTTGCGGCGCCAGGAGATGAAGCGGCCCGGGGCCCACAGGGTGGTGTCGTAGCCGATCAGGTCCGGCGGGTTGGCCGCGAACTCCGCCTCGACGCCCGGTGCCACGGCCATGGACTGGTTGAGCAGTTTCACCGGCAGCCAGGCGGTCTCGTCGGCGGTGTGCCAGTCGGAGGGCGGCCCGGAGTCCAGGTGCGCCGAGTACCGCACGGGCCGGGCGCCGACCGCGGCGATCTTCTCGGCGAAGGTGTCGGTGGTGAAGCAGGTGACCTCGTGCCCGCGTCGCACGAGTTCGCCCAGCACCGGCAGGACGGGGTTGGTGTGCCCGAACGCCGGGTAGGGCATGAAGGCGATGTGCTTGCCGCTCACAGCTTCGCCTCGATCGCGTCGGCGGCGGCCCTGGTGCCACCGGAGTCGCGCAGGTGCTGCTGCATCTTGCGCACGGCGGCCTGGGCCTGCTCGTCGGCGGCCAATCCGTTGACGGCCTCGCGCAGCGCCTCGGGCGTGGCCTCGGTGGGCAGCACCTTGCGGCCCAAACCCAGTTCCACCAAGCGGTCCGCGACCAGGTGCTGCTCACCCAGGCGCGGCACGACCACCGGGGCGACACCGTGGTACAGCGACTCCAGCGTGCTGCCCATGCCCGCGTGGGCCAGGAAACCGCTGGCGTGTTCGAGCACCGACAGCTGCGGCACCCAGGAGTGCACCTCGAAGTTGTCCGGCAGCGGGGCCAGTTCCTCGGGCTTGACCTGCGTGCCGATCGCCATGACCACGTGCCAGGGCTGGTCGGTGAAGGCCTGCACGCAGTTGCGGTAGAACTGCGTGCGGTTCTCGTAACCGTGGCTGCCCATGGTGATCAGCAGCACCGGCTTGCCGTCACCGGGCGGGGTCCACCGCCCGTCGCGGACCCCGTCGCCCAGCGAGGAACCGACGAAGTGGAACGTCTCGTCGAAGGTCTCCGCGCCGAGCTGGAACTGCCTGGGCACGAACACGATGGTCGAGTCCGGACCGGTGACGTTGAACTCCTCCATGGACAGCTCGGGAAAGCCCTGTGCCGCCATGGTTTCCGCGTAGGTCGTGGCCAGGCGCGCGAACGCGGGGTGCGCCGGGTCGATGACGATCGTGCTGGTCTCGGCCAGCTTCGCGTAGGGGCTGTACTGAGCGTTGGCCGCGAAGGTGGTGCAGGTCATGACGCCCGGCCTGCCCCACTTCTTGGCCAGCAGCCGACCCGTGTGGTGCGCGTACTGGTCGTACACCACCAGGTCCGGCCGCTGCGCCCCGAAGTGCTCCTCCGCGGCCGCCAGCGGGGCGAAGCCCTCCAGCAGCTGGAACAGGATGGCCACCGCCGCGTCGTCGCCGGTGGGTTCCTCGGGAATCGGCGTGTCCTCCCAGGACTCCGGCGCCTCGGACTGGTACAGCAGCACCGTCGCCCCGGTCGCGGCCACCGCGTCGGCGTAGGGCTTGGTGACCGCGTAGGTCACCTGGTGTCCCCTGCGCACCAGCTCGGCCACTACCGGAAGGGACGGGTTGAAGTGTCCGTGCGCCGGGTAGTTGAAGAACAGGATGTGGCCGCCGTCGGCCATGCCGACTCCCCTCGTGAAGTGGTTCAGGCGCTGGCGATGCTCATCAGGTACTTGCCGTAGCCCGACTTCGCCAGCTTCTCGCCGAGCAGATAGCAGTCCTGCTTGCTGATGAAGCCCATGCGCATCGCGATCTCCTCCAGGCACGCGATGCCCACGCCCTGCCGGTGCTGCAACACCTGCACGTACTGCGCGGCGTCGATCAGCGAGTCGTGCGTTCCGGTGTCCAGCCAGGCGAAGCCGCGGCCCAGGTCGACGACCTTGGCCCTGCCCTGCGCCTGGTAGGCGCGGATCACGTCGGTGATCTCCAGCTCCCCGCGGGCGGAGGGCTTGAGCCCCTTGGCGATCTGCACGACCTCGTTGTCGAAGAAGTACAGACCGGTGATCGCCCGGTTGCTGCGCGGCTGGGTGGGCTTCTCCTCGATGGAGATCAGCTTGCCCTGCTCGTCCACCTCGCCGACCCCGTAGCGCTCGGGGTCCGACACCGGGTAACCGAACAGGGTGCAGCCGTCGAGCTGCTGGGCGGTGCGCTCCAGGATCTCGGAGAACCCGGGACCGTGGAACACGTTGTCGCCCAGGATCAACGCGGCGGAGTCGTCGCCGATGTGCTCGGCGCCGATGATGAACGCCTCGGGCAGGCCGTTGGGCGAGGGCTGCACCGCGTAGTCGATCCGGATGCCCAGTTCCGAGCCGTCACCGAGCAGTCGCTGGAACAGCGGCAGGTCGGTGGGGGTGGAGATGAGCAGGATCTCGCGGATGTTCGCGAGCATCAGCACCGACAGCGGGTAGTAGACCATCGGTTTGTCGTAGACGGGGATCAACTGCTTCGACACCCCGAGTGTGGCCGGGTGCAGCCTGGTTCCGCTGCCCCCGGCGAGCACGATTCCCTTCACTGCGGGTACCTACTTCTCGGTCGACAACACGTGTGCACGTCGAACCCGACCAACCTGGGTCCGGCGCCTGCATCATGTCCGCCGGTGACGCAAGGCGGGACGGGCTAGCAGCCGGGTACTGGTCAAATCCCCACAGGTGCCTCGACCTCGTCCTCGGCAGCGGCGGGCGTGACCCCGGCGATGCGCAGGGCCAGCACCAGCTCGCGGTACAGCTCGTCGGCCTCGAACAGCTCGTTGTGCGTGCCGCGGGCGCGCACGCGGCCCTTCTCCAGCAGGAAGATCTGGTCGGCGTCGATCACCGTGGACAGCCGGTGCGCGATGGTCACGACGGCGCCATTGCTGGAGATGCGCGTGATCGCCTCCTGGATCGCCGACTCGGTGAGCCCGTCCAGCTGCGCGGTGGCCTCGTCCAGCAGCAGGATCTCCGGCTCGCTCACCAGCGCGCGGGCCAGTGCGATGCGCTGCCGCTCGCCGCCGGAGATCGCCGCGCCGAACATCGGCGTGTCCAGGCCCTGCTCCAGCTGGCGGACCCGCTCCTCGAGGCGCACCGTGCGCAGGGCAGTCCAGAGGGCTTCCTCGTCGGCGTCGGCGTGGGTGTAGAGCAGGTTCTCGCGCAGGGTCCCGGGCAGCAGCGGGGCGTCCTGCTCCACGTAGACGATGCGCTTGCGCACGTCCTCAAGGGACCACTGGTCGAACGGGATGCCGTCCAGGGTCAGCTCGCCGTGCTCGGGCTGAAGGAAGCGCAGCATGAGGGAGAACATGGTGGTCTTGCCCGCGCCGGAGGGCCCGACGATGGCCACGTGCCCGGTGCGCGGGATCTCGATGTTGATCCCGCTGACGGTCGGGTCCCCGCCGGGGGCGTAGCGGGCGGTGACGTCCCGGAAGGACAGCACGGTGCCGGAGGGGTCCCCGCCCTCGGGCTTGCCGGTGACGGCGTCGGCGGGCTCGATCTGCATGGCGTCGACCTCGCGGATGCGCGCGGCGGCGGCGACGCCCGACTGGAGCTGGCCGATCGTGGTGGTCAGGGTGGACACCGGCTCGGCGACCTGGAAGGCGTAGAGCAGGAAGGCGACCAGGCTGGACACCGCCAGCGCGCCCGCGCCGACCCGCCAGGCGCCGATCGCCAGGATGACCAGGATGGCCAGCCGCATGCCCATGCCCGCGGTGGTGAAGGCGATCGCCTCGATGCCGACGGCCCTGACCGCCTGACGCTTGGACTCCTTGGCCTCGGCCAGGATCCGGTCGCTCTCCCGGCTCTCGGCGCGGCTGGCCTTGACCGTGCGGATGGCGCGCAGCGCACCCTCCAGCGCGCCGCCCAGCCTGCCGACGGCGGCCTGCGCGCGCTCCTGGGCGGCGGCCATCTTCGGCATCAGGATGGCCACCGCGATGCCCACGCCGCCCAGCGCGGCGAAGGTGCAGGCCAGCAGCACCCAGTCCAGCAGGCCCATCGCGACCAGGGAGCCGAGCAGGGCGATGGAGCCGTTGAACAGCTCCACCACGCTGGAGGCGGCGGCCTGCCGCAGCAGCACGGTGTCGGAGGTGACGCGGGTGACCAGTTCACCGCTGGAGCGGGAGGTCAGCTCGCCGACGCGGACCCGGAACAGCCTGCGCACCATGGAGCTGCGGGCGTCCAGCACGATCTGCTCGGCCAGCCGCCCCAGCAGCACCCACTCCCCCAGCGCGAAGAAGGCGCCGGCGATGAGCAGCGTGACCAGGGTGATCACCGGGCCGTCGATCGAGGCGTTGACCCCGAAGCCGTCCAGCACCGACTTGGTGACCAGCGGGGTGGCCAGCGAGGTCAGCGTGGTGCCCAGACCTAACAGGAAGCCGAGGAACAGGCGCAGGCGGTGCGGGCGGATGAAGGTCCACATCGTGCGCAGGTTCTGCCAGCGCTCGGGGGGAGGGGTCTGCTCGGACATCTCGGCTGTTCCCTTCATGGAACCTGGTGTCGAACGCGAACGTAGCAGAATGGGACATCAGTGTCCCGTTTTTGGTGATCCAGGTCCCGTTTCGGTGCACTCATGGACTACTGTGGCCCCATGCCGAGCAAGACGGAGCCGGAGTCGAGCACCCGCAGCCGCACCCGCCGCGCGATCCTGGACGCCGCGCTGGAGCTGCTCAGCCAGCGCCCCGGCACCTCGCTGGGCGAGATCGCCGAGGCCGCGGGCGTGGGCCGCAGCACCCTGCACCGGTACTTCTCGGAACGGTCCGAGCTGATCGCCGCCATCGCGGGCGATGCCGTGGACAAGCTCACCAGCGGGGTGGCCGAGGCCGCGCTGAACCAGGGCACGCCGGTGGAGGCACTGCGCCGCGTGGTGCACGTCTACTTCGAGTTCGGCCCCGTGCTGCTGTTCCTGGTCAGCGAACCCCAGGTCAGCACCGAGATCGTCACCGGCATCGAGACCGCCGACGTGCCCGTGCTGGAGCTGATCCAGCGCGGTCAGCGCGAAGGGTACTTCGACAGCTCGGTGAGCGCCCAGTGGATCAGCCGGGTGCTGGGCTGGATGGTGCACGCGGGCAGCGAGTCGGTGCGCGAAGGTGAGCTGACCCGCTTCGAGGCCGTGGAAACCGTGATCCGCACCCTGGAGCGCGGGGTCGTGTCCGCGGGCTGACCGGGACTCGCGCACGGCTGAGCGGGACTCGCCGTCGGCTGACCGGGACTCGCGCGTGGCTGGGGGCGGGACTCGCCGTCGGCTGACCGGGACTCGCGCATGGCTGGGCGGGACTCACGCGCCTGTGGACGGGACTCGCCGGGTGGGGGCGCGCGACGTGCCCACCACCACCGGCGTGTCCCGCTCTGGGTAGCGCGAGTCCCGCCGTGGGTAGCGCGAGTCCCGGCCTGGGGTACGCGAGTCCCGGCCTCCAGCACGCGAGTCCCGCTCTGGAACCCGCGAATCCCGCTCCCCCGATCCCGAGTCCCGTCCTGGGGAAATCCCCACTCCTGAGCTGGTTCGCTTCGCCCGCGCGGCCCGTGCCGCCAAGCTGCTGGGGTGCGGCACATCGCGTACTTCAGCTTCGCCGGGTACGGCCACATCGCGCCCTCGCTGCCGGTGGTCACCGAACTGATCCGTCGCGGGCACCGGGTCACCTACAGCGTGGCCGAGCGCTACGCCGACCTGGTCGCGGCCACGGGCGCGCGGGTGCTGACCTACCCCTCCACGTTCCCGGAGCGGATCGGCCACATCGAGACGGCCGACGACGGGGCCCGGTTCATCGCCCAACTGCTGGCCGAGGACTTCACCCCGCTGCGCAAGGCGATCACCGAACTGGCCGCCGACCCGCCGGACGTGGTCGTGCACGACACGATCGTGCCGCTGGCCGCCCGCGTGGTCGCCAAGCACTTCGACCGGCCGGTCATCCGCGCGTACCCGGTCTTCGCCGAGATCGACGGGGAGCTGCCCGGTGGGCCGAAGACCGACCCGCAGCACCCGGCGGCCACCACCCCGTCCGAGCAGGAACCGCCGGAGGTCGTGGCGTTCCGGCAGTGGATGGACGCCGAGATCGACGTGCTCGTGGAGCAGCACGGGGTGGCGCCCGAGGCGTTCGAGCACGCCTTCGTCGACGGCCTGGAAGACCTGAACCTGCTCTACATGCCGCGCTCGTTCCAGTACGGCGGCGAGCTGTTCGACGACAGCCACGTCTTCGTCGGCCCACCGATTCCCGAGCCGGTGCCCGCGAAGGTGTGGCGGCGCCCCGACGACGGCCTGCCCGTCGCGGTGATCACCGCCAGCACCTCGACCGAGTACCCGCTGGAGTTCTTCCGCGCCGCCGCCGAGGCGTTCGCGGAGCTGCCGTACCACGCGGTGCTGACCCTGGGGCGCGGCATCGACCCAGCCGAACTGGGCCCGCTCGCGCCCAACGTCGAGGCGTTCCAGTGGCTGCCGCACGCCGAGGTGCTGCCCGACACCGAGCTGTACGTGTGCCAGGCGGGCATCACGGGCATCATGGCGGCGCTCAGCCACGGCGCGGCGGTCATCTCGGTGCCCTCGGTGACCGACGAGCAGATCGCCGAGTCGGTGCGGGTCGAGCAGCTGGGGCTGGGACGGATGATCCGCCCTGAGGAGCTGACCGCGCAGTCGCTGCGGTCCACCGTGCTGGAGATCGCGCGGGACAACGGGGTGCGGTCCGCCGTGCAGGACATGCAGCGGCAGATCAAGGAGGCCGGTGGCGCGATCGCCGCCGCCGACCAGATCCTGTCGAAAGTCCGGTGACGCACGGCGAGTCCCGCCCACACGCAGCTGAGTCCCGCTCTGCCAATGGCCAAGGCCGACGGCAGCGCGGGATTCGCTTGCCCCAAACCGGGACTCATGCTCCCCTGGGCGGGACTCGCGTACCCCAGACCGGGACTCGCACGCCCCAGACCGGGACTCGCGTCCCCCAGAGCGGGACTCGCACACGGCTCCGGAACGTCCGACACGCCGTACACGAAGCGCCGACACGCGGGGGTCAGGACCTCAACCCCGCGTGTCGGCGCTTGCGGTACGGCGTGTCGGCGTGTCAGCCGCGCGCGATCGACTCGATGTAGTCGGCGGCCCGGGCCGCTCCGCCCGCGGCCTGGATGTCCTGCTGCATGGTGCGGACCCGCTCACCGATGCCCTGGTCGGCGCCGACCGCCAGCACGGCGTCCCGCACGACCTCGCCGGTGACCTCCTCCATCAGCAGCCGCTTGCCCAGTCCGAGCTCGACGACCCGCTGCGAGTTCACGCGCTGCTCGCCGTGCTGGGGGACGACCACCAGCGGGGTTCCGCAGTGCAGGGACTCCAGCACGCTGCCCATGCCCGCGGCGGTGACGAACACGCTGGCGTGCTGCAACACCTGCGTGTGCGGCACCCAGTTGTGCGCCTCCACGTTGGCGGGCAACGGTTCCAGCTCCTCGGGGCGCACGCCGCCGCCGAGGGTCATCACCACGTGCCACGGCAGGTCCGCGAAAGCCCTCGCGCAGTCGCGGAAGAACTCGGGGTGCCGGTTGAAGGAGGACGTGCCCAGCGAGATCAGCACGATCGGCCGACCGTCACCGGGCGGCGACCAGTTGCCGGGCTCCGGCGCACGGTCGTCCACGCACGGGCCGACGAACACGTGGCTGTCGTCGAAGGTCTCGCCGGCGAACTGGAACTGCTTGGGCAGGAACACCAGACGGGGTTCCTCGCCGGCGAAGAACTCCTCCACCGTCACGTTGGCGGCACCGGCGTCGGCGAGGAACTTCTCCAGCGCCACGAAGAACTCGACGCCTATACCCTCCTCACCGGCGGGCTCGTCGGGCTCGTCGGCGTCCTCAGTGGACGCCTCGGTGACGTCGGTGATCAGCGAGAAGTGCTCGTTGGAGGCGAAGCACGGGTAGAGCTGCAACGCGGGCTTGTCCAGCGACTTGACCAGGGTCCGGCCCGCGACCCACATCGTGGCGTCGAAGGCGATGACGTCCGGGGCGCTGCCGATGGCGGCCGCGGCCGAGGACACGATCTCGGCGTGCGAGGGGATGTCCCGCAGGGCGTCCCACGCGTCGGCGCTGGTGAACTTCTCACCCGGCTTCATGGCCGGGCTGAAGTCGTAGCGCACGACCTCGGCCCCGGTGGCCGCCGCCTTGGCCGCGAACTCGTCACTGGTCAGGAACGTGACCCGGTGACCGCGCCGGACCAGCTCGGTGGCCGTGCCCAGCACCGGGGTGACGTGCCCGAACGCGGGCACGGTCATGATCGCTACGTGCAGGCGGTCAGCCACTGACCTGCTCCCCTCCCACCGGCGGGGTCGGGCCGTCGATGCGCTTGTCGGCGGCCGGACCCACGTACCGGTCCAGCAGCGCGTCCAGATAGTCCGGGCCGAAACCGAAGTCATTGGCGTCGGGCACCAGCTCGCGCAGCTTCTCGGTGGACACCACGGTCGCGTCCAGGGGCCGGTCCACGATCTTCCAGCTCGCCTGCACGCCCAGCCGCTGTTCGATGCCCGACACGATGCGCTCGATCGGCTCCGGCACGCCGGAGGCCACGTTGACCACGGTCCGGCGCACCCCGGTCTCCAGCAGGTGCTCGATGATCCGGATCGAGTGGCGCACGTCGACCAGGTCCCGGTGGGAGTTGCGGAACACCGTGACGTCACCGGACTTCACCATCGACACCAGGAAGGGCAGCAGCTGGTGCGGGGGCTGCCAGTCACCGACGAGGTGGCTCAGCCGCAGGGTCAGCCAGTCCACCCCGGAGGCCGCGATGGCCGCCTCGATGGCCAGCTTGTGCCTGCCGTAGATGGACTGCGGGAACACCGGGCCGTCCTCGGTGCCCGGTGAGTCCTCCGCCCCGTACATGCCTGCCGAGGCGGTGGAGAAGAACAGCGCGGTGTGCCCGTCCTTCCGGCAGTCGCGCAGGACCTCGTAGACGGCGTTGGCCTCCCGGTCGAACTCGGAGACCGTGCCGTGCACCGTGCTGGACACACCGACAGCGATGGCGGTCACGTCGGGGAACCGGTCGCCGAACGCCAACGAGAGGTGGCGGGCGAGGAACCCCTTGCCAATGATCTTCATGCGCTCTCCGCTCCTGGGCACGGCGGCTTCGTCATCGCGTGATGCCACGTGCAATGGTGTCGCGACGTAACGTGCATCTGGAGTGCTAACACCGAGTGTGTAGAGATGTCCCTACATGCTCAGCGGGCGGGCCAGGGGATCTGCGGGGACCGGTAGTAGTCGATCCCGGCCACGTCCATGTGCGGGCCCTGTGCGGCCAGGCGCGTCTTGAACGAGTCCCAGTCGTGCGTGGACTTCGGGGACCAGCCGATCTCACCGATGGCGGCCAGCCTGGGGAACGCCAGCTGGTCGATGTCCTTGCGCTCGAACACCAGCTCGGTGAACATCGCGGCGGACACGCCCGAGATCGCGTTGGCGGGCAGACCCGCCAGCTGGGTCTCGGGGTCCCAGTTGTAGGAGTCCTGGACCTCGACGAAACCGGCCCAGTAGTTGCCGACCGGGTAGGCGGGGTTCTTCTCGTCGTACTTCATGTCCAGGTAGGCGTGGTCGGCCGGGGACATGACCACCTTGGCGCCCGCCTTCGCGGCCTTGATCACCGCGTCGTCGTTGAGCTCGTTGAACCAGAACTGGCCCATGGTGGCCTCGGGCTTGGTCAGCACGCTCAGCGTCTCCTGCCAGCCCAGCACCTTCTTGCCGTACTTGGCGACCATCGCGGAGACCTTGTTGACGTACTCGGCGTACTGGGTCTTGTCGACCTTGTCCACCTCGTCACCGGCGATGTTGATGTACGGGCCGGGCGTGATCTTGGCCAGCTGGCGGATCACGTCGTCCATCATCTTGTACGCGGTGCCGTTGGTCAGGCACAGCACCGAGTTCGGGCTCTCGGTGATGTCCAGCCACAGCGGCGGGGTCTTGCCATCGCAGTTGAGCCCGGCGTAGGAGGAGCGCGCCGCGTTGGAGTGCGAGGGGCCCTCGATCTCGGGCACCACGGTGATGAACCGCTGCTGGGCGTACTCCACGATCTTGCTGTAGTCGGCCTGGGTGTAGAAGCCGGTGCGCTCACCGCCGACCCCGCTGCTGCCGCCGATCTCGGTCAGCTTGGGCCAGCCGTCGATCTGGATGCGCCAGCCCTGGCTGTCGGTCAGGTGCAGGTGCAGGTAGTTGATCTTGTACTGGGCGATCTCGTCGATGTAGCTCTCGACCTCGGGCACGGTGAAGAAGTGCCGCGCCACGTCGAGCATCGCGCTGCGGTAGCCGTAGCGGGGGTGGTCCAGGATCGTGCCGCCGGGCACGCCGAAGGGCCCCTGCTGCTTGGTCTTGGCCAGCGCCTTGGCGGGCAGCAGCTGCTTGAGGGTCTGCACACCGCGGAACAGGCCCGCGGCGGCGTTGGCCTTGATCACCACGCCCTGCTTGCTCGAGCGCAGCTGGTAGGCCTCATCCCCCAGCTTGCCGTCGACCCCGCCGAGCAGCAGCGAGATCCCGGTCGGCTGGTAGAACTGCGTGGCGGGCACCACGGGCAGCGGGTAACCGGTGGCGGTGCGCAGCTGGCCCGCCAGGGTCTCGACGATCTGCCTGGCCTGCGGCGAGCGGATGTCGAAGGAGACCGCGGCCATCGGGCTGAGCTGGTAGGGGTTTGCGGCATCGGGCTGCACGCTGGCCGGGACCGGGACCACCTGGCCCAGCGCGCCCGCGTCACGCGGGCTCGCCTGCGCCAGTGATGCGGGCACCACCAGGGTCGTGAGCAGCAGCAGCGCCAGCCACACCACTCGCAGCCTGCGGGAGAACGTTCTCATCACACGACTTCCTCACCAGCTCGTCGACTCGGCTGCCTGGTTTCCTAACCCATTTGAGCTATGGGCGTCCCCCGGCCCGTCGGCAGGTCTGGTGATTTCCCCAGTCGAGTAGTGGCAGAACTACTCCAGGTGACCCTGTGCCCTCGGCGCAAAGTCTGGTGATTGCCCGAGAGTGAGGTCTCACCCGTGATCGTGTGCCGCCCTCACACCTAGCATCGCGCTTCCGGGGGGATTGCCGTTTCCACAACGACTTCCGGATCGGGTGCCTACGACTCGAAGGACGGCCATGAAGCGCGGAGTTGACGACCTCGCCCTGTTCGGCGGCCACGCGGAGTTCGACCAGACCCTGCTGGTCGGCCGCCCCAGCACCGGCGACCGCACAAAACTCTACGAACGCCTCGACCGCGCACTGGACAACGGCCGCCTCACCGGCGGCGGCATGCTCGTCCGCGAGTTCGAGGACCGCATCGCCCACATGGCCGGAACCCGCCACTGCATCGCGGTCTGCAACGCCACCGCCGCCCTGGAAGTCATCATCCGCGCCCAGAACCTGCACGGCGAGATCATCATCCCCTCGATGACCTTCATCGCCACCGCCCACGCCGTGCGCTACATGGGCGCCACCCCCGTCTTCGCCGACATCGACCCGGTCACCGGCACCATCGACCCCGACCACGTCGAAACCCTCATCACCCCCCACACCACCGCCATCATCGGCGTCCACCTCTGGGGCCAACCCTGCGACGTCGACCGCCTCGCCGACATCGCCCACCGCCACAACCTCACCCTCGTCTACGACGCCGCCCACGGCATCGGCTGCAGCCACGGCCCCACCCCCATCGGCGGCTTCGGCCACGCCGAGGTCTTCAGCTTCAACGCCACCAAAGTCGTCAACTCCTTCGAGGGCGGCGCCATCGTCACCAACGACGACGACTTCGCCCTGCGCGTACGCCAGGCCCACAACTTCGGCTTCATCGCCCCCGGCCTGATCGGCGGCCTGGGCACCAACGCCAAGATGAGCGAGGCCTCCGGCGCCATGGGCCTGACCTCCCTGGACGTCTTCGACGAGGTCGTCGCCCACAACAAGGCCGGCTACGACCTCTACCGCGACCTGCTCGCCGGACTCCCCGGCCTGACCGTGCACGCCTACGACCCACGCCACCGCAACAACTTCCAGTACGTCGTGGTCAAGGTCGACCAGGACCACGCCGGCCTGCACCGCGACGTCCTGCTCGACGTGCTGCGCGCGGAGAACGTCTACGCCCTGATGTACTTCTCACCCGCCTGCCACCAACTCGAGCCCTACCGCAGCGAACACCCCGTCACCCTCCCGCACACCGAACGCCTGGCCGAACAGGTCATCGCCCTGCCCACCGGACCGGCCACCACCTCCTCCGACATCCACCGGGTCTGCGAGATCGTCCGCTTCGCCATCGAACACAGCGCCGAGATCGCGGCCCAGTGGCAGGACAACCAACCCGAGACCGCCGAGCAGCTGGTCTCCAGCCACGGAGAGGCATGAACCACAACGACCGCAAGCACTTCGCCTTCTTCTGCCTTCCGCTGTACGGGCATGTGAAGCCGACGCTGGGCCTGGTCGAGGAACTGGTCTCCCGCGGGCACCGGGTCAGCTACTTCGTGGCGGACCGGCTGGCCGCGACCGTGGCCGAGACCGGCGCGCGGGTGCTCAGCCACGAGTCGGTGTTCCACCAGTACTCGCTGCCGCTGGGGCTGCTCGACGCGATCGTGGCCTTCGCCGAGGAGGGCTACGCCCCGCTGCCCGCGGCGATGGAACTGTTCGAGCAGGATCCGCCGGACGTGGTCGCCTACGACGTGCTCACCTCCGAGACGGCACTGGCCGTGGCGCGCAGGTACGAGGTGCCCTCGGTGCGGCTCTACGCCGGGTTCGGCGGCAACGAGCACGTGGGGCTGGGCCAACTCGGGCCGCCCACGGCGGAGCCGGACGTGACGCTGGACCCCGCCGACCCGCGGCTGGTCTCGCTGGGTGAGCAGGTGGACGGGCTGATCGCCGCGGCGGGCGCCGAGCAGTTCGTGCGCGAGCAGCCCACGGCCGAGGAGGCCAAGGGCGACCTGAACATCGTCTTCGTGCCGCGTGAGTTCCAGCTCGCCGCGGAGACCTTCGACGATTCCTACGTGTTCGCGGGCCCGTGCTTCCGCGCCGCCGAGTTCACCGGCGGCTGGCAGCCGCCCGGTGACGGCCGTCCGATCGTGCTGGTCACCATGGGCACGACCAGCAACCAGGTGCCGGAGTTCTTCCGCTCCTGCGTCACGGCCTTCGGCGAGCTGCCCTGGCACGTGGTGATGACGATCGGCCGGGACGGGGACCGGGCCGCGCTGGGCCCGCTGCCGCCCAACGTCGAGGTGCACGAGTGGCTGGACCAGCACGCCGTGCTGGAGCACGCCAGCCTGTTCGTGTGCCAGGGCGGGGCGGGCAGCACCATGCAGGGCCTGTACTGGGGCGTGCCGATGGTGATCGTGGCCAGCGGGGACGACACCGTGATCACGGCGCACCAGGTGGCGGAACTCGGGCTGGGCCGCAGCCTGTCGGTGGACACCGTGACCGCCGACTCGCTGTGCGCCGCGGCCAAGGCCGTCATGGCCGATGAGACGGCCCGCGCCAACGCGCGGGCGATGAGCGCGCACGTCCGGGAGTCCGGGGGCGCGGCGCACACCGCTGATCGGCTGGAAGCCCTGATCAGCGGGGGTGCGGACCAAACACCGGGGAAACGCCTAGCAGTGCCGCAGTAGGGGTTGCGCCTCACCCGCGCGACGGGATTGCCTTGGCCGGACCGGCGTCGAGACACGTCAGCTACGCAGGAGGTAGAGCGCACCGATGACGACCCTGGTGTGGGACTACAAGCAGGAATACGAGAACGAGCGGGACGACATCCTCGACGCGGTGGACACCGTCTTCCGCTCCGGCCAGCTCGTGATGGGCAAGAGCGTGGCCGGGTTCGAGCAGGAGTACGCCGCCTACCACGGGATGAAGCACTGCGTCAGCTGTGACAACGGCACGAACGCCATCGTGCTGGGCCTGCGCGCCGTCGGCGTGAAGCCCGGCGACGAGGTGATCACCGTGTCCAACACGGCGGCGCCCACGGTCATCGCGATCGACCAGATCGGCGCCACGCCGGTCTTCGTCGACATCAACGAGTCCGACTACCTGATGAACGTGGATCAGGTGGAGGCGGCCATCACGCCGAAGACCAAGTGCCTGCTGCCGGTGCACCTGTACGGGCAGTGCGTGGACCTGGCCCCGCTCAAGGCGCTGGCGGAGAAGTACAACCTGGAGCTGTTCGAGGACTGCGCGCAGTCCCACGGCGCCAGGCAGAACGGCGTGCTCGCGGGCACCACCGGCAAGGCGGCGGCGTTCTCGTTCTACCCCACGAAGGTGCTCGGCGCCTACGGTGACGGTGGCGCGATGGTCACCAACGACGACGAGGTCGCCGACAACATGCGCAAGCTGCGCTACTACGGCATGGCCAAGCAGTACTACGTCGTGCAGACCCCGGGCCACAACAGCCGTCTGGACGAGGTGCACGCGGAGATCCTGCGCCGCAAGCTGACCCGCTTCGACGGCTACCTGGCCGCCCGTCGCAAGGTCGCTCAGCGCTACCAGGAGGGCCTGGGCGACACCGAACTGGGCCTGCCCGCGATCACCGAGGGCAACGACCACGTGTACTACCTCTACGTGGCCCGCCACCCCAAGCGCGACGAGATCATCGAGCGCCTGAAGAGCTACGACATCCTGCTCAACGTCAGCTACAAGTGGCCGGTGCACACCATGACCGGCTTCGAGCACCTGGGCTACAAGACCGGTGCCCTGCCGGTCACCGAGAAGCTGGCCGACCAGATCTTCTCGCTGCCCATGTACGCCTCGCTGACCGAGGACACTCAGGACAAGGTGATCAACGCGCTGCGCGAGGTGCTGCGCACGCTGTAACAGCTCCAGCTCGCGGCCGGGACTCGGCGGGTGGTCGCCCGGTCCCGGCCGCTCCGTTGTGTGAGAAGGGATCTGCCGTGCGTGTCCTGTTCGCGACCCTGTCGGAGAAGTCGCACGTGTACGCGCTGACGCCGCTGGCCTGGGCGTTCACCACCGCGGGGCACGAGGTCCGCGTGGCGAGCACCCCGGACATGGCACCGGTCATCGCGGGCACCGGTCTGAGCGCCGTGGCCGTGGGCGAGAACCACAACATGCACGAGATCCTGTTGGAGTTGCAGGGAGCCGGGCTGCTGGAGAGCGAGGAGGCCGACTGGTCGCGCCCCTTCGCCCAGGACCTCACCTGGGAGCAGGTGCACGCCAAGGTGGAGCGCAGCATCCTGGCCCTGGGCAACTACAACGACCCGATGGTCGACGACCTGGTCCGCTTCGCGCGGGCCTGGAAGCCCGACCTGGTGGTGTGGGACGTGCTGACCTACTCCGGCGGCATCGCCGCGCAGGCCTGCGGCGCGGCCAACGCGCGGTTCACCTGGTCGCTGGACCTGTACAGCCCGATGCGCAAGGCCTTCCTGGAACTGCGTGGCGCGCGCGAGGTCGACCCGATGGCCGACTGGTTCGGCGGCCACCTGGAGCGGTTCGACTGCGAGTACGACGAGGACCTGTTGCACGGCAGGTGGACCGTGGACATGGTGCCCTCCAGCTTGCAACTGCCGGTCACCGGTCAGCGGGTCCCGGTGCGCTACACCCCGTACAACGGTCCGTCCGTGGTGCCGGATTGGGTTCTCGAAGCTCCGGAGCGCCCGCGGGTCTGCCTCACCCCCGGCGTGTCCTTCACCGGGGACGGCTCGTACCTGCCGATCCGCACCGTCATGGAGTCCTTGGCGGACCTGGACATCGAGGTCGTCGCCACGATGAGCCCCGAGGACATGGACCCGGCAACCGTGCCCGCCAACACCCGGCTCACCGGCTTCGTGCCGCTGCACGCGTTGCTGCCCACCTGCTCCGCGGTGATCAACCACGGCGGGTTCGGCACCCGGTCCACCGCCATGTACTACGGCGTGCCCCAGTACCTGCTGCCGATCCGGCACGGTGACGTGCTCGTCTACTCCGAGGCACTGGACCGGGTCGGCGCCGGACTGTACAGCCACGCCTCGGAGGTCACCGCCGAGAAGATCCGTGACGGCGTGGTGCGCCTGCTCGGCGAACCTGGCTTCGCACAGAGCGCGAACAGGCTGCGGCAGGAGATCCTCACCACGCCCAGCCCCAACGAGGTCGTGCCGCTGCTGGAACGGCTCACCATCCAGCACCGCACCTCCGTCCCCGTCTAACCGCGAGTCCCGCCCAGAGGCGCGCGAGTCCCGCCCAGCCGCACGCGAGTCCCGCTCTGGGAGGCGCGAGTCCCGCCCACAGGTCGACGAGTCCCGCCCTGCGCCGACACGCCCAACTCCCCGCGTGTCGGCGCTTCGCGTACGGTGTGTCGGCGCCTCCCGCACCGCGTGTTCGCGCCTCCCGCACCGCGTGTCGGCGCTTCGCGTACCGTGTGTTGGCACTTCCCGCACCGCGTGTTCGCACCTGATACCGGTGACCCGAACACGACGATGCCGCCACCTCACCCAACGGGTGGAGCAGCGGCATCAACCAACCCCGCAGACCGGGACTCACGCGCCCCAGAGCGGGACTCAGGCGTAGGCGGTCTGGGGGCTCCAGAGGCTGTGCATGCAGGCGATGAGGCTGCGCGCCTGGATGTTCACGTAGTGGCTGTGCCGCAGCAGTTCCGCCAGCTGGCCCAGCGAGAGCCAGCGGTAGTCGGGGTGCTCCTCCGGCGAGATCTCGCGCTCGGTCTCCACCACCAGGTACCGGTTGCGGGCGTGGTAGAACCGGCCGCCCTCCTCGGACAGCACGGTCTCGTACCGGATCGCGGCCGGGTCGGCGCCCAGCACCTCGTCCAGGAACGGCGGCCGGGCCGCGCTGGGCAGCAGGTCGTAGTTCTCCGGCGTGCACTGCACGGTCGGCGCGAGCTCGATGACGTCGAGGTAGCCGGGCTCGACCCTGGTGTGCATCAGCGCGTGCAGCACACCGTTGATCCGCTTGACCAGCACGGCGACCACGCCGATGCCCAGCGGTTCGATCATCGGCTGCATCCACTGGGCGACCTCGCGACCGCCCGCCTTGACGTTGACCCCGATGACGTTGAAGAAGGCGCCCGACTCGTGCCAGATCAGCTCGTCGCTGCGGCACCAGTTGCGCACCTGGTTGAGCGGGATGCGCCGGGCGTCCACGTCGTAGCGGGTGCGCGCGTCGGTGATCCAGGTCAGCACCTCGCCGGTGCTGTGCGCGCTGCCGAACTCCTCACCGCAGGAGCGCACGAGGCTGGCGCGGAAGCCGTCCCCGGACACCTCGGGCAGCTGGGCGCCCGCGAAGGGCAGGCAGGACAGCACGGTGCGCGCGTCCATGTTGATCAGGTCCTCGACCGCGAGCAGCTCGTGCACCTGGCCGATGGTCAGCCAGCAGAAGCCCTCCAGCAGCTCGACGTCCTCGAACACCTCGATGATGATGTTGCGGTTGCGCTTCTGGTGGAACCAGGAGCCCTGCTCGGACTGCCGCACGTCGGCGATCACCCGGTGCGGGCGCGAGCGGTCCCGGAAGTACTCCAGATAGGGCACGGACTTGCCCTGGTGCACCTTGGTGTAGTTGCTCTTGGTGGCCTGCACGGTCGGCGAGAGCTGGACCCCGTTGAAGTTGCCCGGCTCCACCTTGGCCTGCATCAGGCAGTGCAGCACCCCGTGGAACTCCTTGACCAGGATGCCCAGGATGCCGACCTCGGGCTGGTTGATGATCGGCTGCGTCCAGGAGGACACCGCGGCCTCGGGCAACTGCACGTCCAGGCCCTCGACGGTGAAGAACTTCCCGCTGTCGTGCCCGATGTTGCCGGTCTCCGGCTCGATGTGCCAGCGCTCGAGATCGGCGAGCGGCACCTTTTCCACATGCGTGTAGTTCTCTTCACCACACGCAACAAGCCAGCGGTTGAAATCGGACAGACTCTCGACCTGCCCCGCTGAGGACAATGCAGAGCCAGCGATCCGGAGATGAATATCGGAGTCGCTCGCCGACGCGGAGTGAGAAGATGCCGCGGCAACGTCGGTCATGGGAACTCCTCGTCGCACGGGGGTTCGTCGCCCACAACATAATTGACCGCCCGTGCGCGAGAAGAAGTCCGCGACCCTCTCTGGTGATACCCCTAGTTCAGGGTAGACGGAAGTGCCGCTGGCAGTAGTCGTAGTCGGGCAGCATGCCCAGGGCCGCGGCCTCCGACAGCTTCGGGGCCACGGTGTCGCGCTCGGACATGACCGGGTCGATCCCGGCCGGGATGGGCAGTCCGATCTCCGGGTCCAACGCGTTCACCGACAGTTCCTGCTCCGGCACGTAGGAAGCCGAACACAGGTACGACATCACGGTTTTGTCCTCGAGCGCGACGAACGCGTGCCCCAGGCCGGGGGCCAGGAACATGGAGCGGAAGGACACGTCGTCCATCTCCACGCTGTCCCACTGGCCGAAGGTCGGCGAGCCCAGCCGGGTGTCCACCACGAAGTCCAGCGCCCGGCCGCGCGAGCAGTAGACGTGCTTGGCACAACCCGGTGGGATCGTGGTGAAGTGGATTCCGCGCACCACGTCCTTGCGGGACAGGCTGTGGATCGTTCGCCGCAGCTCGAACGAGACACCGACGACCTCGCTGAAAGCGGGCTCCTGAAACGGCGAGACGAACACGCCACGACTGTCCGGGAAAACTTTGGGGGTCAATTCGAGAGCCCCCTCGATCGCGAGTTTGCGAGCCTCCATGGCCAGCAGCATACAACCCCGACTGTGCTGGTTTCCCCAGTCCCGCCGTGCTAGCGGGACCACCTCTCGGCGCCGGGCACGACAATCTGGCACCTGTAGGGGTGTATTCGGTAATCGAGGCGGACGAGGTTGGCGAGCATGACCGGTCACATCGCGTTCTTCAGCTTCCCGGCCTACGCGCACCTGGCGCCCACACTGCCGGTGGTGCGCGGACTGGTCGAGCGGGGCCACCGGGTCACCTGCGTGGTGGCCGACCGGTTCGCCGACCGGGTTGCCGAGACCGGGGCCGAGGTGCTGGGCTACGAGTCCACCTTCCCGTGGCAGACCGGACTGTCCGACGACGGCTCCCGCGAGGCGATGGTGCAGACGGTGATCAGCTTCGTGCGCGAGGGCCTCGCCCCGCTGGAGGTCGCGCTGCGCCGGTTCACCGGGGACGTGCCGGACCTGTTCGTACACGACCTGGCGGCTTCCGAGACCGCGCGCATCCTGGCCAAGCACTGGGGCAAGCCGATCGCGCAGAGCTGCCCCACCATGGCCTCCAGCGCCGCCTTCTCCATGAACGAGGCGCAGGCCGCCAACGGCGAGTCCGCCATGGACGTGGCCGATCCCGAGGTGCTGGAGTTCTTCGCCGCGCAGACCAAGCTGATCGAGGACCTGGGCCTGGGCGAGGTGGACATCGAGGGCTTCGGCGGGGACCACGCCCCGAACCTGGTGTTCCTGCCCAAGCAGTTCCAGGTCAACGGTGCGGACTTCCCGGAGACGCACGCCTTCGTCGGGCCCTGCGTGGTGCCCGCCAGCGACGAGGAGTGGAACCCGCCCGCCGACGGCCGCAAGGTCGCGCTGATCTCACTGGGCACCTCGTACAGCCCGGGTCGCATCGAGTTCTTCCGCCGCTGCGCCGAGGCCTTCGCCGAGCAGCCCTGGCACGTGGTGATGACACTGGGGTCCGCCGTGGACCCCGCCGAACTCGGCGCGCTTCCGTCCAATGTGGAGGCTCGCCAGTGGGTGGCCCACCCCGCGGTGCTCAAGCACACCAACGTCTTCGTCACGCACTGCGGCATGGGCAGCGTCATGGAGGCGCTCAGCCTTGGCGTGCCGATGGTCTGCGTGCCGCACCACGTGGACCAGCAGGTGATCGGCGGCCAGGTGGCGAACCTGGGACTGGGCCGCATGATCGACCGCGGCACGGCGGGTGCCGGTGAGCTGGTGGCCGCCGTCACCGCGGTCGCCGCCGACCCCGGGTACCGGCAGCGCGCGCAGGAGATGCGCGGGCACATCGAACAGGCCGGCGGCACCGACCGCGCGGTCTCGCTGGTCGAGTCGTGGCTGGCGGTCTGAGAGCACTGCACCGAAAGGACACGAGAAGATGCGCATACTGGTGACGGGCGGCGCCGGCTTCATCGGCTCGCACTACGTCCGTCAGCTGGTCGGCGGCGCCTACCCGGCCTACGCCGAGGCCGAGGTCGTCGTGCTGGACAAGCTGACCTACGCGGGCAACCTGGCCAACCTCGCACCCGTGGACACCAGTTCGCGGCTGCGCTTCGTGCAGGGTGACATCTGCGACCCCGCGGTGGTCTCCGAGGTGATGGCGGGCACCGACCTCGTGGTGCACTTCGCCGCGGAGTCCCATGTGGACCGTTCCATCGCGGGCTCGGCCGACTTCGTGCTGACCAACGTGCTGGGCACCCAGATGTTGTTGCAGGGCGCGCTGGACGCGGGCGTGGGCAAGTTCGTGCACGTGTCCACCGACGAGGTGTACGGCACGATCGAGACCGGCTCCTGGCCGGAGACCCACCCGCTGGAGCCGAACTCGCCGTACTCGGCCTCGAAGGCCTCCTCCGACCTGCTGGCGCGCTCGTTCCACCGCACGCACGGGCTACCGGTGTGCATCACGCGCTGCTCCAACAACTACGGGCCGTACCAGTTCCCGGAGAAGGTCATCCCACTGTTCGTGACGAACCTGGTGGACGGCAAGCAGGTCCCGCTCTACGGGGACGGCCTGAACGTGCGCGACTGGCTGCACGTGGACGACCACTGCCGCGGGATCCAGCTGGTGGCCGAGGGCGGCCGTCCCGGTGAGATCTACAACATCGGCGGCGGTACCGAGCTGACCAACCGCGAGCTGACCGAGAAGCTGCTGGCCGCCACCGGCCGGGACTGGTCCTCGGTGCGCCCCGTCGAGGACCGCAAGGGCCACGACCGGCGCTACTCGGTGGACATCACCAAGATCTCCACCGAGCTGGGCTACACCCCGCAGGTGCCCTTCGAGCAGGGGCTCGCGGACACCGTGCAGTGGTACGAGAAGAACCGGGCCTGGTGGGAACCGCTCAAGTCGGCCTGAGGCCGACGCCGAACAGGCCGTTGGGGAGCCCAGTCCCCCCAACGGCCTTCCGGTGTGTCGCGGTACTACTTGATGTACTCGGCGGGCACGTGCGGCGGCCAGGCGCCGACGGTGAGGATGCCCATGGAGTAGCTCTTCGAGACCAGTGCCGCGCGGTTGGGCACCTTGAACTTCCGCAGCATCGTGCTGACGTGGTACTCCACGCCCTGACGGCTCAGGTAGAGGCTGGTGGCCAGCCGCACCGTGCCGGTACCGACGGCGACACCCTCCAGGATGCGCGCGTCGAGCTCGGTGAGCAGCTTCTTGCTCTGCGGGACCACGGCCTGGCTGTCGCCCTGGCTGCGCTCGGGCTTGATGAACACGATGATGTTGCTGATCCGGTGCGCGTCCCCGTGCACGGCGATGCCGGTCAGCTCGCCCGCGAAGGCGGGACGGCCGCCGGGCGGCAGCGCCACCACGCGGTCGGTGAACCGGGTGCGGTGGTTCTCCGTGAGCCTGCCGAACTGCCGCAGCAGGTGCTGCTTGACGCTCGGGTGGAAGAACTCGAACAGCGCCTTGCCCTGCAGGCCGGTGCTCGTGATGCCGAACTGCTGCAGGAAGTCGGTGTTGGCCTCCTGGATGCGCAGCCGCGCGTCCAGGATCGCCATGCACATGCCGTAGCGCTCGAAGAAGGACTTGAAGATGTGCTCGTACCCCCCCAGGTACCCGGCGGTGGCCCTGGCGATGCTCTGGCCCTGCTCCGCGGACAGCGCGCCCCCGTGCGCGACGTCCTGCCGGGTTTCCTCCATGACCTGTGACTGACCCATGCCTAGCCCCCAGCTCGTCGTACTGTCACCCCAGAAAGAAACGCATACCACCCGAAACAGCGAGAAATAATGCTTATTTCTGGTGGGACGTACCGAAGCTACCTCCGCCCCACTTACACGTCAACGTGATGCATGGCCCATAGGCTAATCTTGTGGTCCGAAAGGACTTGGTTCGGACCGCCGAGGGCACCCAACAGCATTTGGTACGGTCCCCTACGTACCCCTACTCAGGTACCGCCGAACCCCTATTCACCCCCGCGCAGAGCCCTAGTCGACCGGAGTTCACCCCTGTTGCAGCAGCTCAGGGCCCTGCGAGGCACAGTGGGCACGCGGAGGCAAGTCTGAGGGGACTATCAGGCAGTCACGCTTTCCCATAACGGCACCTGAAGCACCGCCAAAAGAATCAGATAACATGAACAACGTCAAAAAACGACTTCACAACCGTTTTTGAACGCCCACTTCACCGGAAGCTAACAGGAACGGAACACAAAACTATGGACACGAGCAGGGCTCCGTTGCGGTTCGGCGTGGTGCTGATCTCCGAGGGCTGTGGCCGCGCCGAGTGGGTGGCCAAGTGCCGCCGGGCCGAGGAGTTGGGCTACGACGTGGTCGCGGCACCCGACCACGTCAACCTGACCTCGCCGTTCCCCTCGGTGGTGCTGGCCGCCGAGGCCACCGAGCGGCCCAGGATCGGCACCTACGTGCTCAACGCCAGCTTCCACAACCCGAGGCTGCTCGCCCGCGACATCGCCACCATGGACCAGTTCCTGGACGGCAGGCTGGAGATCGGCCTGGGCACCGGGTACGTGCAGTGGGAGTTCGAGGATGCCGGGGTGCCCTTCGGCAGCCCGGGCAGTCGCGTGGACCGCCTGGAGCACGCCGTGGTCGAGCTGGACCGGCTGCTGACCGACCCGGAGCTGCCCAAGTCCGTGCAGCGGCCCAGGCCGCCGCTGCTGGTCGGCGGGCACGGGAACCGGGTGCTGCGGCTGGCCGCCCAGCGGGCCGAGGTGGTCAGCTTCGTGGGGGCGCAGTTCGACCCCAGGTACGGGCGGATGACCATCGCCACCGCCGAGCAGATGCGCGAGCGGGTCCGCTTCGTGCGGGCCGCGGCGGGCGAGCGCGCCGACCAGCTGGAGTTCAACGTGCTGTCCAAGGCCACGCTGCTGACCAAGGACCGCGCGGCGGCCGTGGAGCAGCTGCGCCGGTTCGGGCCTGAGCTGTCCGAGGAGGACCTGCTCGGCGCGCCGGTGATCGGGGTGGGTACGGCGGCCGACATCGCGGAGAAGGTGCGCGAGAACAACGAGGTGTACGGCATCAGCTACACCACGGTCATGGAGAACGCCATGGAGAGCTTCGGCAAGGTGATCGAACTGCTCCGCTGAAAGCTACTCACACGGCAAACCGGAAGCGCCGACACACCGTACCGGAACGTCCGACACGCGCTGTCAACCCCGCGTGTCGGACGTTCGCGTACGGTGTGTCGGACGTTCCGGTACGCACGCCAGTGCCCCCGGGCGGATCGCCGGGGGCACTGGCGCGTGCGACTGATGTAACGGCCTAACGGCGGGTCAGACGATGTGCACCTCGGGCACGTAGAGGATCCACTTGCCGCCCGCCTCGCGGAACGCCTTCTCCTTCGCCATGATCTCCTCGGCGTGGTTCCAGGCGAACAGCAGGGCGTAGTCCGGCGGCGAGTCGGTGAACGCCTCCGGCGTGCGCACCGGGATGTGCGAGCCGGGGGTCAGCCGGTTCTGCTTGGCCGGGGTGGTGTCGGTGACGAAGGACACCAGCTCCGGGCCCAGGTCGCAGAAGTTCGCCACGGTCGCGCTCTTGGCGGTGGCGCCGTAGGCCACGACCGTCTTGCCCTCCGCGCGCAGCTTCTCCAGCAGCGCGACCAGGTCGGTGCGGATCTTGCTGACCTTGTCGCCGAAGCCGCGCAGGGTCTCCAGCGTGGACAGGCCCTTCGCGTCCTCCTCGGCGATCATCTCGGCCACCGCGGCGGAGGGGGTGCGGGCGCCCTGGCGGGCCACCGTGTACCGGACCTCGCCGCCGTGCACCGGGAAGCGCTCCACGTCGACCAGGTCGAAGCCGAAGCTGCGGGCCATGGCGCGCACCGAGCGGGCGGTGAAGAAGTAGTAGTGCTCGTCGTAGATCTGGTCGAACGAGGTGCGATCCACGATGTCGCCCAGGTACGGGTCCTCGAACACGAAGATGCCGTTGGGCTTGAGCAGCGCGTCCAGGCCGCGGAAGACCGAGTCCAGGTACGGGATGTGGCAGATCGTGTTGGCGGAGAACACCACGTCGGCCTGACCGTCCTCGCGGACGATGTCGATGGCGCTGGACTCCTCGAAGAACTCGTTGCGCACCCGCACACCCTTGGCGCTGGCCACCTCGGCCACACTGCGCGAGGGCTCAACGCCCAGGTGGCGCACACCGGCATCGGCGATCGTCTTGAGCATGATGCCGTCGTTGCTGCCGATGTCGAGGATGAACGGGTCGTCCCCGGTCAGCTCGGTCTCGAGGAAGTTGGTCGCGGTCAGCTCGAAGTGCTTGCGCATGACCGAGGAGCCCGAGGAGAAGTACGGGTAGTCCTCGTTGAACATCTTGTCCCTGGGCACCTCCTCCATCAGCTGGCACATCGTGCACTGGTCGCAGACGCCGACGGCGAGCCGGAAGAAGAACTCGCCCTCCAGCTGGTCCGGCTTCAGGAAAGCATCCGAAAGCGGCTGACGACCGAAATCGTAGAATTCCGTGAGGCCGCCGCCGCACATGCGACAATCAGTCATAGCAGCGAAGGTAAGGTCCCGCGCGGGACCAGCCAAGACCTCACCGGGGAAATCCCTACAGGTTCGGGCCGGGCCGTTGTCCGAGCGCCGACCCCCGCCTATGGTGTCAGACCGCCGTGCACCAACGGTTCCGCGCCGCCCGCGAAGATGGCGGCCAGTCCCGCGCGGCCGTCGACGGCCAGCTTGCGGTAGATCTTGGTCAGGTGCTTCTCCACCGCGCGGCGGGTCACCCCGAGCTCGGTGGCGATCTCCCCGTTGGTGCGCCCGCCGACGACCAGGTCGGTGACCTGACGCTCGGTGGCGGTCAACCCGACCGGGCGCACCGCGCCGGGCCGTCGCGCCGCGGTGTTCAGCGCCGCCGTGGTCAGCTCCACCAGCCAGCCAGCCCCGCAGGCGGCGGCGTGCGCGCGGGCCTCCCGCAGCCGCTGGTCGGCCTCCTGCTCCTCGGTGGGGCGCAGCCGCATGCCCAGCGCCGTCAGGGCTTTGGCGTGCTCCAGGCGGTTGTCCGAGGCCGTCACGACCTCCACCGCCTCGCGCAGCATGTCCACGCCGCCCTCGGTGGGGACGAGCCGCCCGGACAGTCGCAGCGAGCGGGCCAGCGCGGTGGGCGCCCCCCACTTGCGGGCGTGCACCAGTTCCTCCGCCATCAACTGCTGGGCGGCGTCCTGGTTGCCCAGCCGGTGGTGCAGGGCCGCCGCCCTGCTGCGCCACGGGAACAGCGCCGGGTTGTGCCAGTTGACCCGGTCCAGGTGGCGCCCGCAGTCCAGGAACTGGTCCAGGGCGCACCGGTGGTCACCCTGGGCCGCCGCGGCCGAACCGGCCAGCATCTGCATGGCGGTGCGCTGCAACAGGTCGAACTGGTCGGCGGGCCGGGACTGGCAGACCCGCACCATGCGCTCGATCAGCGCGGAGTCGCCCGCGTCGGCCACGGCCCGCACCAGGGTCTCGGAGAACCCGCTGAAGGCCGTGTGGTGCGCGCCGGAGACCAGCGCCAGCGCCTCGGCGGCCAGCTCGCGGGCCAGCGGCAGCAACCCGGACTGGCTGGCGGCCAGCGCCTGCTGGCTCAGCGCGAGCACCAGGTCGTCCGGGGAGGTCATCCGGCGGGCCTGCTCGGTGGCCACGTCCAGCCAGGACCGCACGTCGGCGAGCCGGTCCCCGGCCACCAGCAGGCGGATCACCAGCGGCAGCGGGCCGTGCGCGTGCCCGGGGTAGGCGGGCTCGCACCACAGGACGCGCCCGGCCAGCTCGGTCACCTGCGCGGCGCTCAGCCGCACGGTCAGCGCCCCGGAGTAGAGCAGAACCGAGGCCAGTTCGCGTTCTGCCGCACCGGCCTCGGCCACGTCCGGTCCCATGGCGAGCAGTTCCGCCACGGCCTCGGTCTGCTGGGCCGGGTCCTCCAGCGCCCCGTAGCGGGCACGAGCGGCCAGCCGCAGCGCGAGCCTGCGGTCCCGCCCGGCCAGGTCGCCGGGACGGGTCAGCTGGTTGCTCAGATCGGTGACCAGCGCGCCCGCCGAGCGCGGCGCCCAGCTCACCACGGTCGGCACGATGCCCACCACGGCGGCGATCCGCTCGCCGACCGTGTCCAGCAGCGGCAGCGCCTGCCGCACGTGCCGCACCGCCGTGGACGGGTCCAGGGCGCGCTCGGCGGAGGCCAGCTCGATGAGCAGCCGTGCCCGGTCCCCGCCGTCGAGCGAACTGCCCAGCAGCGCGCGCCGCAGGTAGTCCACGGCGGCGGTGTACTCCCCGCGCCGGATCGCCGACTCGGCGGCCACCCGCAGCACCTCACCGGCCCAGGGCTGCTGCGGGGACATCACCACGCGCAGGTGCTCGGCGATCTGCTCGGCCGAACGCGCGCTGTCGTGCAACAGGGTCGCGGCCCGCGCGTGCAGCCGGTCGTGCTCCGCGGCGGGCAGGGACTCCTCGATCGCGCGGGCGATGGCGGGGTTGACCAGTCGCAGCAGCGGGCCCGCTCCGAGCAGGCCCAGCTCGGTCAGCGCGCGCCGCGCCGAGGCGCAGCCCACCTCGTCCACCCCGGCCAGCGGGGCGACCAGGTCGATCTCCCCGTGCCCGCCCAGCACGGCCAGCGCCTCGGCGAGCGCACGCACCGGGGCGGGCTGGGCCCGCAACGCCGTGAGCACCCAGTCGCCCAGCACCGGGTCGCTGATCGTGCCGAGGTGTTCGGCCAGCGGCGGCACGCCCGCCGCGTGCAGGCTGTCCAGCACGAAGCGCAGCACCATCGGGTTGCCCGCGCTGACCTCGTGGCAGTCCGGCACGAAGCGCTCGTCCCCGGTGCCGCCGAACCGCTCGGCCACCAGCTCGCCGACTGCCTGCTGCGAGAGCGGTTGCAGTGTAAGGGTTTCCGCCGCGTTGCCCAGGATCTCCCGCACCAGCAGCGTGGCGGCCGCCGGGTCGCCCGCGCCCGCGGTCAGCACCAGCACCACCGGTAGGTCCGCCAACTGGTGCTGCACGAAGTCCAGCCAGCACAGCGAAGGCTGGTCCGACCACTGCACGTCGTCGAGGAGCAGCACGAGCGGGCGGTCCTCCGCCCTGTGCCGCAACAACTCTGTCAGTCCGTGCAGCGCCGTAGGGTCCTCGCCGCGCTCCGGGTTCGCCCAGCGGTCGAGGCGCTCGTCGGCGATCGGCAGCACCGGCTCGAACAGCTGCCGCACCACCGCGAACCCCAGGTGCGTCTCGGCGCGGGAGGCGTCGGCGCGCAGCACCTCGGCGCCCTGCTCACTGGCCAGGAGGCCAATCTCCCGCAGCAGCGCGGACTTGCCCGCGCCGAGCGGGCCGGACACCACCAGCGACGTGCCGCCACCGGCGAGGGCACGCCCCACCGCGGCCCGCGCCCTCGCGAGTTCCTCGTGTCGTTCCAGCAGCATCAGGGCACCTTCTTCAGCACCGTGGACAGCTCGCGCCTGCCCGGAACACCCAGCTTGCGGTAGACGCTGGCCAGCGACTCCTCCACCCCGCGCCGCCCCATGGACAGCACACCGGCGATCTCCGCGTTGGGCATGCCGCCCGCGGCCAGCTGCGCGACCTGAGCCTCCACTTCGGACAGTTCGAGCCTGGCGCGCAGCCTTGCCGTGTCGTAGCGGTGGCCGAGCTCGGCGATGCGCGCGTGGACCAGTTCCCAGTCCTGTGCGACGGCCAGCTCCCTGGCCTCGCCAAGCACCGCGGCGCACTCCGACCAGTTCTGCACGCCCAGGTGCGACTCGGCGAGTTCGATCAGCGCCGTGACGTGGTTGAGCCGCAACGGGGTTCCCCGCAGCAGCCGCACGGCCTCGGCGAAGTGGCCCGCCGCCTGCTGGCGCTGGGCCATGCCCGCGTACAGGTGCGTGGACCCGATCGCGCTCGGCGTGCCCCAGGCCCGCGCCAGCACCAGTTCCTCCTCCACCAGCTCGGCGGCGGCCTCGGGGTGGGTGGCCGCCGCCATGCAGCGCCAGGAGAACAGGGCCGGGTTGGTCCACTGGTTGGCCAGCAGCCTGCGCCCGCACTCGTGGAAGCAGTGCCGCGCGGGCAGCAGCTCGCCGCGGATCAGGTGCAGCAAACCCTTGAGGAACAACAGGTGCGTCCAGCCGAAGCTGTGCTCCACCCCGGCGGGCAGCGGGGTGGCGGCCAGCTCCTCGGCCAGGTCGAACCGCCCCAGGTGCAGGTGCAGGGTCATGCACGAGGCCAGGTAGGTCGGCATCGCCACGGGGTGCAGCCGGTCCGGGTACAACTCGGCGCGCGCCGCGTCCAGGTCCTGTTCCGCACCGCGCAGATCACCGCAGCGCAGCGCCAGGTCCGCGCGCGCGACCAGGGCGAGCCCCACCGCCACCGGCACCGCGCGGCGGCGACACTCGTGCAGCACCCCGTTGAGCGCGGCGCGCGCCTCGGCGATGTCGTCGGTGAGCAGCAGGGCCTTGGCCGCGGCGATGCGCGGGGCCACCGGCGAGCTGCCCGGCTCGGCGGCCAGCGCCTGACGGGCCAGCGCGCGGACCACCTTGGCGTTGCGGCCACCCGCCGCGCGGCGCCACGCCACCACCCCGGCCTGTGACGGATCGGTGGGCAGGTCGGGCAACTCCGCCACGGCCCGCGAGCTGTCCGGTTCCCCGTGGTGCAGGCTCTCGTTCAGCCAGTACAACGCGGCCAACTGCTCGTGCTCGGCACCGCCCCGCAGCACGGCCGTGGACACCGCACGGCGGGCCTCGCCGTAGTTGCCCCTGGTGACCAGCAGGTCGGCGGCCCGCACGCGGATCGCCCCCAGGGCCGGGTCGGTGCTGGTCCGCAGCAGGGCGGCCAGCCTGCGCTCCCCGGCCTCCGGCGTGGTGTTGAGCTCGGCCTCGGCCAGCTCCGCCAGCACCTCCGCCCTGGCCACCGGCCGCTCCGGTACCTCGGCCAGCGCCCTGGTCAGCAAGCGGCCAGCCGTGACGTGCAGCGCGGCCGACCGTGCCGCGCCCGCCGCCGAGCGCAGGGTGCGCAGCGCCCAGTCGGCGCCGATCGGCCGCGCGCCCATCAGCAGCCGGGCCTGACCGTCCTCGGAAATGCCTGCCTGGTAAGCAAGTCCGGCCGCACAGGCGTACAGCTCGGCGCGCTCGTGACCGGTCATGCCCGCGAGCAGCTCGGTGGCCGCGATCGGGTCGGACAGCCGAGGGCAGCCGTGCAGCTGTTCGACCAGCCCGGTTCCGGCCAGCTCGGCGACCAGCTCGGCGCGCGAAATGGTGCGCGGCCTGGCCAGCAGGCACACCAGGTCCAGGTCGAGGTCACCGTCGGCGACGGCGATGGCACGCAGCAGGGCAACGGCCTCGGCGGGGAGCACACTCAGCAGCTTGGACACGTGGTGACCGCGCACCGCGCCGATCTGCGCCACGAGGTCCGCGGCCGTGAGCCCGCCCCGGCGCCTGCGCAGGCGCTGCAACGCGGCGCCGAGCAGGCCGGGCAGCCCTTCGCAGGCCAGGGTCGCCGCGTGGGCGAAGTCGGCGTCCACCGGCTCGCCCAGCACCGACTCGGCCACCGCGCCGATCTGCGTGACGTCCAGTCGTGGCAAGGTGATCCGGATGGCGCCCTGGGGTTCGCCCCCGCCGAGCACGAGCAGCAGCGGCAGGGAGTGCAGCCGCCGCACCACGGTGTCCATCCACACCTTGGACTCGCGGTCCACCCACTGGGCGTCGTCGACGAGCACGCACAGCGGGCCGCCGCGCAACGCGGGCATCAACCGCCGCTGCACCACGGTGAAGGCCGTGGACTCGTCCACCGGATCGGTGTGGTCGGCGAGCTCGCGCACGAGCTGGGCCAGCACGCCGAAGCGCACCGTGCGCTGGCAGAACGAGGCGTTGGCGGACACCACCCGCACCCCCGCGTCCAGCGCCATCTCCCTGGCCCGCCCGAGAAAGGCCGTCCGGCCGCTGCCCGGTGCGCCGAGCACGACCACGCGCTGGCCGATTCCCTTTGTCAGCGCGGAAAGGGCTTCCCCGAATGTGGCGAGCCCGCCGTCCCTGCCAACCAACTCGCCGGTCATGTCAGCCGCACGTGCTTGGCCGCGAGCTCGCGGCGGGTGGACACACCCAGCTTGCGGTAGACGTTGGTCAGGTGCGACTCCACGGTGCGCAGCGTGACGCACAGCTCGGTGGCGATCTCCCGGTTGGTGCTGCCCGCACCGGCCAGGTCGGCGACCAGCCGCTCCCGGTCGGTCAGCGTCTCCTCCGGGCTCGCGGCCACCTCCGGCATGCGCCCGCCCGCCGCGAGCAGCAGGTTGCGCGCGCTCTGCGCCATCACCGGCGACCCGTTGCGCACCGCCAGGTCGGCGGCCTGGCGCAGGTGCCCGCGGGCGGCCTTGACCTCACCCAGCCGCAGCAGGTGCCGCCCCAGCACGCCCTTGGCCTGCGACTCGAGCATCCTGGCCTGCGAGCCCGTCAACACCTCCACGGCCTCGGTGGCGTGCTCCACCCCGGCCGTGCCGCCGACCAGCACCGCCTTGGCCAGCAGCCAACTCCCCCGCGCCTTGGGCGTTCCCCAGTCCAGCACGCGCTGCTCCTGCTCCGCCACGTACTCGGCCGCCTCGTGCACCCGGCCCAGCTCGTCGAGCAGGTAGGTCAGGTCCAGCCACCACAGGGTCACCGCCGGGTTGCTGATGCCCGCGTCCGCCAGGTACCGCCCGCAGTCCAGGAAGCACCGCGCGGCGGTGTCCCGGTCGCCGAGCATCCACCTCGCGTGGCCCCGCACCATCAGGTAGGTGGGGAACTCCCAGGCCAGGCCGCGCAAGGTCGGCAGGTGCAGTGCGTCCAGCACGGCGAGCGCGCCGTGGACGTCGCCCTGCTCCAGCACCACCGAGGCCCGCGCCAGTTGCGGCAGCGAGGTCAGCCCGTGCCACTGCCTGCTGTCCACGATGCCCGCCGCGGTCTGCGAGTCCACCTTGGCCGCGCCGCTGTACCCGCTCTCCTGGCGGAACATGGACCGGATGGACAGGTCCTGGCAGTAGGACCAGAAGTCACCGGACCGCCCGCTGCGCGCCAGCCGCGCGGTCAGCGCCGCGACCGCCGCGTCGCTGTCCCCGGCCAGGTGCACCACGCTGGCACAGGCCCTGGTCCACCAGTCCCCCAACTCGTCCCCGCCCTCGGCCAGCGCGGCCAGCGCGTCGCGGGCGGCCGACTCGGCACACCGCGCGCTGATCGTGGCCTCCAGTGCCCGCGCCGCCAGCCCCCGCGCCCCCGCCAGGGCCGGGGTGCGCTCCCGGACGCTGGACAGGAACCTCGGCAGGTTCGACACGTGCTGAGCGCCCAACGAGAGCAGTGCGGACTCCAGTCCGGCCCGCAACTCCACCTCCTGCTCGTCGAGCCGCGCCAGGGTCTCGGTCATGCCCCGCATGGCCAGGTCAGGCTGCTCCGGAACGAGACCACTGCTCTCGAAAGCAGCGCCCACCCGTGCCCGGTCCCGGAGGTCCTCGCTGGCCTGCAAAGCCTCCCACAGGTGCCGCCGCGCCGCCGCCGGATCGGTCTGCGACAGCTCCTCCGCCAGCTTCAGCCGCAGCTCGGTGGTGCCGCCGTCGGCCTCCAGCAGCCGTTGCAGGTACAGCACCGCCGCGGTCGAGTCCCCGCGCCGCACCGCGCTGTCCGCGGCCTCCTCCAGCACCGGCAGCATCCAGGTCTGCTCCAGGACCGGCAGCTGCACCAACTGGTCGGCGACCGCCTCCGGGGCCGAGCCGACGTCGTTGAGCAGGCGCGCGGCCCTGGCCCGCAGGCAGGTCAGCTCGGCACCGGTCAACCCGGTCAGCGCGCCGGCCAGCACCGGTCGCGGCCAGTCCCGCTCGGGGCCCACGTAGCGGCGCAGGTCCTCGACCACGGCGGCCACGGCACGGGCCGGGAAGCCGGACAGAGCGGTGAGCAGCTGCTCGTCGGCACGGCCCAGCACGGCCAGCGCCCGCAGCACCGCCCACGCGCTGCGGCTGCCGCCGAACAGGCTGGGCACCACCCAGCGGGCGACCCGGTGCCGGGCCAGCGAGGCGGCCTGCTCGGTGTGCTGGTCGGACGGGTGAACGCCCTCGGCACGCAGGTCGGCGACCAACCGGGCGAGCAGGGCGGGTACCCCGCCGGTCATGGCCCGGCACAGGCGGGTGAAGGAGGGTGCGGGCGGTTCACCGAACTCGCGGTGCAGCAACTCGGCGACGGTGGACTCGGCCAGCGGCCGCACACGCAGCACCGAGCTGTGCGAGTGGGCGGCCGCCTCGGCGAGCAGTTCGGACACCTGCCCGGTGGCTTCGGCCCTTCGGGCGATCAGCACCAGCAGCGGCAGACCGGCGCCGCGCCGCAGCAGGAAGTTCAGCCACACCAAAGTGTGTGAATCACACCAGTGTGCGTCGTCCACCACCACCAGCAGCGGCCCGCTCCGTGCGAGGCTGGCCGCCTGCTCCCACAGCTCGGGCAGATCCCGGGCCGTGGGCAACAGGGTGTTGGCGATGGCATAGGGGGTGTCCGCACGGGCCTGGTCGCAGGTGGCACGCAGCACGGTGAAGCCCTCGGCACGGCTGGTGACCAGGTCGAGCAGCGCGGTCTTGCCGACCCAGGCGCCGCCCCGCAGCAGCACGCAGCGGCCGACACCCGCGCGCGCGTCGGCGAGAGCCCGGTCGAGCAGCGCGAGCTCGTCCGCCCGGCCGACAAGGGCTCCCTCCGGGCGGTCTACCGGCACGGCGACCTCCCCTCGAACCCACCACCACTTCGGCAGGGACCGGGCGGGCCTCCTGGTTATACCTAGCACCCCGTCAGGGGGGAACCCCTATCGCGGACCCCTATCGTTCCAGCTCACGCTCCTGCGGCTGGTCCTCCCCGGAGCGCAGGTGCACCAGCGAGGTGTGGCCCGCCGCGGTGAGCCGGCCCAGCTGTGCGCCGATCTTGCCCGAGCGCGGCAGCACCTCCGCGGTCCGGCCCACTGCGCGCAGCTCCCGCGCCACGTGCAGGGCCCTGGCCAGGGGCACGTCGGACTCGAACAGCACGGCCACGCTCTCCCGCGAGGGCCGCTCCGCCAGCAGGTCGACGATCCGCTCGAAGCCGATGGAGAACCCGCACGCGGGCACGTCCCGGCCCAGGGAGCGGCCGATCAGCCGGTCGTAGCGACCGCCCCCGGCCACCGAGGACCTCGACGCCGGGTGGCCGATCTCGAAGATCTGCCCGGTGTAGTAGCCCATGCCGCGCACCAGGGTCGGGTCGAACTCCCAGCGCAGCTCCCGGGTCCGCGCCAGCTCGTCCAGGCAGCCCACCGTGGTGGCCAGGTCCTCGATGAACGGCTGCGGATCGGTGCTGGGCAGGGCGTTGGCCAGCGCGTCGGCCACCTTGTCCGCGGACAGGCCGGTCAGCGACTGGATGCGGTCCAGCGCCGAGTTGACCGCCTCGGTGGGCAGCCCGCGCTCGGCGAGCTCCGTGCGCACCCCGTCCCAGCCGATCTTGTCCAGCTTGTCCAGCCCGATGAAGAAGGTGGACCAGAGCGACTCGTCCAGCCCCGAGGCCGCGGCCAGCGCGGACAGGAACCGGCGGTCGGACAGCCGCACCGTGGCACCGCCGGGCAGGCCCACCGCGGCCAGGGCCTCGGTGGTTGCCTCGATCAGCTCCACCTCGGCCAGCACGCTGGGCTCGCCGACCAGGTCGATGTCGCACTGGTTGAACTGGCGGTAGCGGCCCTTCTGCGGGCGCTCCGCCCGCCACACCGGCCCGAACTGGAAGGAGCGGAAGGGCAGCGGCAGGTTCGCGTGGTTGTTGCCGTAGAACCGGGTCAGCGGCACGGTCAGGTCGAAGCGCAGGCCGAGGTCGACCAGGTCGGCCACGGGCGTGTCGGCGGCCACCGGGTCTGGCAGGCCGCGGCGCAGCACCTGGTAGATCAGCTTCTCGTTCTCCCCGCCCTGACCGCCGGTCAGCCGCGTGAGGTCCTCCAGCGCCGGTGTCTCGATGCGCTGGTAGCCGTAGCGGTGGTAGACCTCCGTGATCCTCGCGAGCACGTGGTCACGCAGGGCCACGGCCGACGGCAGCAGGTCACGGGTGCCCCTGGCGGGGCTGTTGTCCATCTTCACCTTACGGTCCTCTACAAAGGGATCGGATCAGTCGAGCGCGGCCACGAAACTGGTCACGGTGTCCGGGTGCAGCCGTTGGGCAAGCCTGCCCGCAGGCACGGCGGAAGCCAACCGGAATAGCGGCCGCTCGCCCGCACCCGCCTCGCGGGCCTCGGCGCGCAGTTGGGCCACGAGCAGTTCGGAGTGCACGAGCGCCCGCGGGTCCCCGGCGCCCGCGAGCACGTCCGCGAGCGTGCGCAGCTCGACGATGCCCAGCTCACGACCGCCGTTGCCCACGTAGCTGGCCAGCCCGAGGTTGATGGTCCTGCCGCTCGGGCCGCCGGTCACCAGCAGGCTGACCGTGCGCACCCCGCGCACCTCGGTGACCAGCACGTCCACCGCGGTCAGTGCGTGCAGGTCCACCGTCCTGGTGCCCAGGGCGCGCACCGACAGCAGCGTGCCGGTCAGCGATACGCGCCTGCGCGACTCAGCCCAGGCCAGCAGCACCAGCGGCAGGCCGACCACCACGGCGGCGATCACACCGGGCAGCCGCCCGCCGATGAGGCCGACCAGCCCGCCGAACGCGGCGCCGACCACCAGCGCGGTCACCGTCACCAGCCGGGAGCGGCGGCGCACCGAGACGGGGTCGTGCAGGTCCAGTGGCAGGGGCTGTGCGGTCATGGCTCACATGCCCCGGCGCGGCGCGGGCTCGTCCAGGCCGAGCAGGAACGGGTTGCCCGCGCGCTCACGCCCGATCGTGCTGGTAGGCCCGTGGCCGGGCAGCACCACCGTGTCGTCGGGCAGGGTCAGCACCTTGTCCCGCAGCGAGTCCAGCATCGCGCCGTGGTCGCCGCCGGGCAGGTCCGTGCGACCGATGGAGCCCGCGAACAGGGTGTCCCCGGAGAACACCAGCCGCCCGCCCTGCTCCGTGCCGGAGCGGAACATCACCGAGCCGCCGGTGTGCCCCGGGGTGTGGTCCACGGTGAGCCGCAGACCGGCCAGGTCCAGCTCGGTGCCGTCGGACAGCTCGCGGACCTCCCCCGGCTCGCGCATCTCCAGCTGGCCGCCGAAGAAGGCCGCCGACTCGGTGCTGATGCCCGCCAGCGGGTCGGACAGCAGGTGCCGGTCGGCCGGGTGGATCCAGGCGGGGATGTCGTTGCCGTCGCAGACCGGGGCCACCGCGAAGGCGTGGTCGAAGTGGCCGTGGGTGAGCAGCACGGCCACCGGGGACAGCCGGTGTTTGCGCAGCGCCTCGCCGACCGCCTCGGCCGCGTCCTGGCCGGGGTCGACGATCACGCAGGGCTCGCCCTCACCCGCGGCCAGCAGGTAGCAGTTGGCCTGGAGGGCACCGGTCGGGAACCCGACGACGAGCACGGGCGGTTCCTCCATCTGGCCGGATGCGGGGGCACCCCAGCCTAGCCGTCCGGGACCACCACACAGTGGTCACACCCCCTAGTCCTACACTCGCGGAGATTCTGTCAGCACGAACCCGGGGAGAGCGCAGGTGCCGAGCAACGAGCAGCGCCGCGAGGCCGCGAAGCGGAAGCTGGAGCGGCAGCTGGTCCGCCGGGCCCAACGCGCGAGGCGCCGGAGGGTGATCGGCATCTCGGTCACCCTGGTGGTCGTGCTCGCCCTGGGCGGCGGCATCTGGTGGTTGGCGACCCTTCCGCCCAGCTCGGCCAACGCGGAGAACTCGCCCAGCACCACCTCCGCGCCGCCCGCGAAGACCTCCGGTGGCCCGTGCAAGTACACCGAGACCCCGGACGCACCGGCGGTCAAGGAGGCCGGTGGCCTGCCGCAGGACCCCAACCCGACGCCGAAGACCGGCACCGTCGCGCTGGACCTGAAGACCTCTGCCGGCGACATCCCGGTCACGCTGGACCGCGCGAAGGCCGGGTGCACCGTGCAGAGCATCGAGCACCTGGTCAAGGCCAAGTACTACGACAACTCGCCGTGCCACCGCGAGACCTCGGGCCAGCTCAACGTGTTGCAGTGCGGTGACCCCAAGGGCACCGGCTCCGGCGGTCCCGGCTACACCATCCCGGACGAGAAGCCGACCGACCTCAAGCCCACCACCGCCGAGGGCGCGCCCGCGGGCACCAAGCTGGTGACCTACCCGCGCGGCACCATCGCCATGGCCAAGACCCAGGCCCCCAACAGCGGTGGCAGCCAGTTCTTCCTGGTGTACAAGGACTCCACGCTGACTCCGGACTACACCGTGTTCGGCACCGTGTCCGAGGCCGGGCTGGCCACCCTGGACAAGATCGCCGGGGAGGGCATCAACCCCGCCCCGCAGAACGGCCAGGGCGACGGCGCCCCCAAGACCCCCGTCACCATCACCCAGGCCACCATCGCCTAACTCTCCCCATGTCATGAAAGTGCCGTATGAGACACCTGGTGTCTCATACGGCACTTTCATGACACGCCCCGGTTCCTGACCTTCGTCAGGTGTGCCGATGACGGGTCGGTGGTCCACGATGGACAGGTGCGCGGCGGGTGGATGACGGCCAGGGACGTGGGTCTGTGGCTGGTGCTGTCCCTGCCCGAGCTACTGCTCCTGGTGATGGGCCAGAACGGCTGGTGGCCCGCGATGGCGATCCTCGGCACGGGGATCGCGGTGGGGCTGAGCAGGTCGGTGCCCGGCATCGCGCTGGCCGTCGTCACGGCGAGCGCCTGCGCCCCGCTGGCGTCGGGCCCGGTCACGCCGGCGATCATCGTGCTGGCCTACCTGGCCGGGCGCCGCGCTCCCCGCGACTGGCCCGCGCTGGTCTGCGCGGGTGTGATCATGATCATCAGTTCGGCCCTGCACGAGCAGAGGTTCGTGGTCACGACGCTGGTCACCGTGCCGCTGTCCCTGCTCGCCCCCTGGCTGATCGGCCGGTACCGGTGGATGCAGGACGAACTCACGATGGGCGGCTGGCAGCGCGCGGAGCAGTTGGAGCAGGAGCAGCAACTGCGCACCGACCAGGCCAGGCTGCGTGAGCGCTCACGCATCGCCGAGGACATGCACGACTCGCTGGGCCACGAACTGAGCCTGATCGCGCTGCGGGCGGGCGCCCTGGAGCTGGCCGCCGACCTGGACGAGCGGCACCGCAAGGCCGCGGCCGAGCTGCGGGCCAGCGCCGCGGCGGCCACCGACCGGCTGCGCGAGGTGATCGGCGTGCTGCGCCAGGACACCCCCGCACCCGTCGTACCGGTGCACGAGTCGCTGGCTTCCCTGGTGGAGCGGGCACGCGCCTCGGGCATGAGCGTGCGGCTGCGGGTGGAGGGCAAGGTCACCGAGCTGGAGCCCATGCCGGACCTGGCGGTGCACCGCGTGGTCCAGGAGGCGCTGACCAACGCCGCCAAGCACGCGCCGGGAGCCGAGGTGGAGGTGGTGGTGCAGCACCTGCCGGAGGAGGTCGTGGTGACGGTGCTCAACGGCGCCCCGGCCCGTCCCCCGGAGCAGGGACCGGCCGGGCGCTACGGTGTGGTCGGCTTGCAGGAGCGGGTGCGCCTGATCGGCGGCTCGCTGCGGGCCGGTCCCGAGGGAAGCGGGTTCCGGCTCGTCGCGCGGGTGCCCAGGCAGGTGTCGGACGCTGTCCCGGTGGAACCGACCTCCTCGGCGCAGCACCTGCGGATGGCCCGGCGCAGGGTCAGGCAGGGCCTGCTCGCGGCGGTGGTCACCCCCACCCTGCTCGTGTTGCTGCTGGTGATCGGAGGACTGATCGTGGCGTTTGTGGGTGGCCGGTGATCCGGCTGCTGGTGGCCGACGACGAGGCCATGATCCGTGCCGGGGTGCTGGCCATCCTGGGCACGGACCCGGGGATCGAGGTGGTGGCCGAGGCCGCCGACGGCAGGCAGGCCGTGCGGCTGGCCGCCGAGCACCGCCCCGACGTGGCCCTGCTGGACATCCGCATGCCCGTGCTGGACGGCCTGGCCGCGATCCCCGAACTGCGCGCGGCCTCCCCCGACACGGCGGTGGTGCTGCTGACCACCTTCGGCGAGGACGAGTACATCGGCCGCGCACTGGCCGAGGGCGCGGCGGGCTTCCTGCTCAAGTCGGGCGACCCCAGGGAGCTGATCGCCGGGGTGCGGGCGGTGGCTGGCGGCGCGGCCTTCCTGTCACCGAAGGTCGCCCACCGGGTGATCACCGAGCTGGGCGGGGAGCGGATGAACCGCGGGGTGACCGCCCGCGAGCGGATCAAGGTGCTCACCGAGCGCGAGCGGGACGTGCTGGCGCTGGTCGGCGCGGGCCTGTCCAACGCCGAGATCGCCCGCGAACTGCACCTGGTCGAGGGCACCGTGAAGGGCTACGTCAGCGCCGTGCTGGACCGGCTGGACGTGCGCAACCGCGTGCAGGCCGCCATCCTGGCCTACGAGGCCGGCCTGGTCACCCACTAGCACCCCAACACCCCGCGAGTCCCGCTCACCGGAGCGCGAGTCCCGGCCACAGGGGCGCGAGTCCCGCCCGCACGTCGCCGAGTCCCGCCCACCAGGTCATGAGTCCCGCCCACACGTTGGTGAGTCCCGGCTCCCGGGGCGCGAGTCCCGCGCACCGGTCGGCGAATCCCGACCCCGGGTCATGGGGCCCGCCCACCGGGTCATGAGTCCCACCCAGGCGTCACCGAGTCCCGGCCACCGGTCGGCGAATCCCGCCCACCAGGTCATGAGTCCCGCCGACGTGTGTGCCAGTCCCGCTCACACGGGCGCGAATCCCGCGCACCGGAGCGCGAGTCCCGGTCCCCGGGTCATGAGCCCTGCCCCGGAGCGCGAATCCGGCGCAGCGGTCGACGACTCCCGGCTACAGGGGCGCGAGTCCCGCTCGCCAGGGCGCGAGTCCCGCCGACGTGTGGGCGAGTCCCGGCTTCCGGGTCATGGGTCCCGGACATGCGTCGCCGAGTCCCGCCCACAGGGGCGCGAATCCCGGCCCCCGGAGCGCGAGTCCCGGTCACAGGGGCGCGAATCCCGCCCAGGCGTCGCAGAATCCCGCGCACCGGGGCGCAAGCCCCGCCCGCGAGGCGCGAGTCCCGCTCACCGGTCGCCGAATCCCGCTCACCGCGTCGCCAAATCCCGCGGACGCGACCCGAGCCGCGGCCGCAACGCACCGCCTACCACCCGCCAGCCGCGCTCCCGAGCGGCTCAGGTCAGTGCGGGCGGCACGGCGGGCGAGCGCCTGCGCAGCAGCGCGCGACCAGCAGCACCACGGCGTCCACCAGGGCCAGGCCGATCAACGCGGCGGGCAGGTGGGTGAGCGCGCCCTCGGTGCCGCTGAACCAGAACGTCCAGACCACCTTGAACAGCACCGCACCGTTGATCACCACCAGCGCCCAGGCCACCGAACGCCGCCACAACGCGACGGCCACTCCCAGGAAGATCAGCGGCACCAGCAACCCGATCAGTACCTTCACCGGGGTCCAGTCGCTGAGCAGGTAGTCCCGCTCGGCGTCGAGCATCTCCTGCACCCCCGGCGAGGACTGCTCAGGAGCCGGGAACCAGGCCATGCTGGTGACCAGCGCGAGCAGGGTCAGCAGGATGCCCCACGCACTGCGCCGGTAGGCGAAGTAGCAGTAGGGCAGCAGGAACAGCGGTCGGATGTACCAGCTCAGCACGTTGTGGTGCCGGGCCCAAGCCCAGGACACCAGGTCCTGCACCCACTCCGGAACACTCATGCGGCCACGGTAGGACCGCAGCGAGAGCAGTGCTCTCAACTCGGAGCAGGTCAGCCCCTACGGCTGCCCGATGGGGTCAGGACGCCGAGGTCACCCGGTACACGTCGTAGACCCCCTCGACGCTGCGCACCGCCTTGAGTACGTGACCCAGGTGCTTCGGGTCACCCATCTCGAAGGAGAACCGGCTCACCGCCACCCGGTCCCGCGAGGTGGTCACCGAGGCCGACAGGATGTTGACCTTCTCGTCGGCGAGCACCTTGGTCACGTCGGAGAGCAGCCGGTGCCGGTCCAGGGCCTCGACCTGGATGGCCACCAGGAACACCGAGGAGGAGTTCGGCGCCCACTCCACGTCCACCAGTCGTTCCGGGGTGGCAGTCAGCTCGTCGGCGTTGGTGCAGTCGGTGCGGTGCACGCTGACCCCGCCGCCCCGGGTGACGAAGCCCAGGATGTCGTCCCCGGGCACCGGGGTGCAGCAGCGCGCCAGCTTCACCCAGACGTCGGTGGTGTCCTTGACGATCACGCCGGGGTCGCCGGGCGCGCGTCTGCGCACCACAGTGGACGGGGTGGACCGCTCCGCCAGCTCGTCCTCGGCGTGCTCCACGCCGCCGAGCAGCGCGACCAGTCGCTGCACGAGGTGACGTCCGGAGACCTGCCCCTCGCCGACGGCCCGGTACAGCGAGCTGACGTCGGGCAGCCGCAGCTCCCGGGACAGCGCCGCCATGGAATCGGCGGTGACCAGTCGCTGGATGGGCAGGCCAACCCTGCGCACCTCCTTGGCGATGGTCTCCTTGCCGCTCTCGATGGCCTCCTCGCGCCGCTCCTTGGCGAACCACTGCTTGATCTTGGCCCGGGCGCGGGGTGAGGCGGCGAAGGCCAGCCAGTCCCTGCTGGGGCCCGCGCCCTCTGCCTTCGAGGTGAAGATCTCGACGACATCGCCGTTCTCCAGCTTGCGCTCCAGGGCGACGAGCCGCCCGTTCACGCGAGCGCCGATGCACCTGTTGCCGACCTCGGTGTGCACCGCGTAGGCGAAGTCCACCGGGGTGGAGCCGGTGGGCAGGGTGAACACGTCGCCCTTGGGTGTGAACACGAAGATCTCGCGCACGGCCAGGTCGTAACGCAGCGCCTCGAGGAAGTCGCTGGGGTCGGCGGCCTCCCGCTGCCAGTCCAGCAACTGGCGCATCCAGGCCATCTCGTCGACCTCGACCCCGCGCCCGCTGTGCGTGCCCTTGGTCTCCTTGTACCGCCAGTGCGCCGCGATGCCGTACTCGGCGGTGCGGTGCATCTCGTGCGTGCGGATCTGCACTTCCAACGGCTTGCCGTCCGGGCCGATCACCGTGGTGTGCAGCGACTGGTAGACGCCGAACCGGGGCTGGGCGATGTAGTCCTTGAACCGGCCGGGCATCGGCTGCCACAGGGAGTGCACCACGCCCATCGCCGCGTAGCACTCGCGCACGTCGTCGACCATGATGCGCACGCCGACCAGGTCGTGGATGTCGTCGAAGTCGCGGCCCCGCACGATCATCTTCTGGTTGATCGAGTAGTAGTGCTTGGGCCTGCCCTCGACCCTGGCGGGGATGCGCGAGGACTCCAGGTGGCTGGACAGCTCGTCCACGACCTTGCGCAGGTAGGTGTCGCGGGACGGGGCCCGGTTGGCCACCAGGCGCACGATCTCGTCGTACCGCTTGGGCTGGAGGATGGCGAAAGCCAGGTCCTCCAGCTCCCACTTGACGGTGGCCATGCCCAGCCGGTGTGCCAGCGGGGCCAGCACCTCCAGGGTCTCGCGCGCCTTGCGGGCCTGCTTCTCCGGCGGCAGGAAGCGCATCGTGCGCATGTTGTGCAGCCGGTCGGCCAGCTTGATGACCAGCACCCGGGGGTCGCGGGCCATCGCGATGACCATCTTGCGGATCGTCTCGGCCTCGGCGGCGGCGCCCAGCTTGACCTTGTCCAGCTTGGTGACCCCGTCGACCAGGTGCGCCACCTCCTCGCCGAAGTCCGCGCTGAGCAGCTCCAGCGAGTAGTCGGTGTCCTCCACCGTGTCGTGCAGCAGGGCCGCGACCAGGGTGGTGGTGTCCATGCCCAGCTCGGCCAGGATCGTCGCCACGGCCAGCGGGTGGGTGATGTACGGGTCCCCGGACTTGCGCCGCTGCTCGCGGTGCTTCTCCTCGGCCACGTCGTAGGCGGTCTGCAACAGGGCCAGGTCGGCCTTCGGGTGCAGCTCGCGGTGCACCGCGGCCAGGGGCTCCAGCACCTGCTTGACCGGGGCCGCGCGCTGTGCGGTGATCCTGCGGGCCAGGCGCGCGCGCACCCGCCGCGTCGCAGAGGCGGACCGTTGGGCCGCTGCCTGCGGCGTGGCTGCGGGTTCGACGTCCTGGCTCAACCACGCTCCCGGGCACTTCGGAGGGTCACCGAGTAATGAGAATAGCTCTCAACGGACCTCTCGGTTCCCCCGCGGCCGTGCACAGGGCGCCGAACGTGCGCCAGGACACGCCGAACCGACGTTCGAGTTCGGTCGGACTAGTCACCCTCGTGTCATGAAAGTGCCGTATGAGACATCTGATGTCTCATACGGCACTTTCATGACACGTCAGTCTGTCAGCAGCGCGTGCACGGGGACGCCGAGCCGGTCACGGGCGGCGAGCGCGGCGATCTCGAACACCACGTGCACGCCGGTGACCCGCGCCCCGCAGTGCTCCACGAGCTGCTTGGTGGCGGTCACGGTGCCGCCGGTGGCGAGCACGTCGTCCACGATGGCGACCCGCTGGCCCGCGCGCACGACAGTGGCGGGCAGCTCGAGCGTGGCGGTGCCGTACTCCAGCGCGTAGTCCACCCGGTGTTCCACGGCGGGCAGCTTGCCGGGCTTGCGCACGCAGACCAGGCCGAGGCCCATCGCGTAGGCCATGGCGGCACCAAGCAGGAACCCGCGGGCCTCCACGGCGACCAGCACCTCGGTGCCGGGGGCGACCCCGCTCGCCAGCGCGTCGGTGAGGACGCGGAAGGCGGCGGGGTCGGCCAGCACCGGGTTGATGTCCCGGAACAGCACGCCGGGCTCGGGGAAGTCGGGGACCTCCCGGATGAGCCCGAGCGCGCCGGACAGCGCGTTCAGCGCCGCTTCTTGCCGGTCGGGCGGCCGGAGCGCGCCTTGGGCGTGCGCGAGGGCGTGCTCGCCGCCGCGGCCATGGCCTTCTCCCTGCGCAGCTCGGCGGCCAGGGCGTCGTCATCGCTGAGGTCGACGTCCTCGCCCGCCTCGGCCAGCTCGGCCTTGCGCGCCAGGTTGGCCCTGCGCTGGGCGACGCGCTCGGCCTGCTGCCGGTACTTGGGGTCCCGCATCTTCAGGTCCACCACCAGCGGGGTGGCCAGGCAGATCGAGGACACCGCACCGACGAGCATGCCGGTCAGCTGGATCAGCGCCAGGTCCTGCAGGGTGCCAACACCCAGCAGCACCACGCCGACCACCAGCAGGCCCAGCACCGGCAGCAACGCGATCAGCGAGGTGTTGATCGAGCGCATCAGGGTCTGGTTGACCGCCAGGTTGGCCGCCTCGGCGTAGGTGCGCCGGGTCAGCCCCAGCAGACCGCGCGTGTTCTCCCGGACCTTGTCGAACACCACGACGGTGTCGTACAGGGAGAAGCCGAGGATGGTCAGGAAGCCGATCACGGTGGCCGGGGTGACCTCGAAGCCGATCAGCGAGTACACACCGGCGGTGATGATCAGGTCGTTGAACAGCGAGACGACCGCGGCGATGGCCATGGACCGCTCGAAGTAGAACGTCAGGAAGATCGTCACCAGCACCAGGAACACCAGCAGGGCGATCAGCGCCTGCTGCGAGATCTCCCCGCCCCAGGACGCGCTGACGGCGCTGTCGCTGATGGCCTTCTCGCTGGGCTGCCCGTTGCCGCCCTGCGGGATCGGCTTGAGCTTGTCGAACAGCGCTGCCTTCAGCTTGAGCAGGTCAGGGGTGTTCAGCGGCACCGAGCGCAGCTGGATGGTGGCCGAGTTGGCCGAGCCCACCGTCTGCACCTGGGCGGGCTCGTGGCCCATGACCTGCTTGTAGACCTCGCCGACCTGGTCGGTGCTGATCGCACCGGCCTGGCCGGACACCGGCAGCTGGATCTGGGTGCCGCCGGTGAAGTCGATGCCCAGCTCGAAGCCCTTGATGCCCATCGAGCCGATGCAGATCAGGGCGATGATCGCGAAGGTGACGTACCAGCGCTTGCGCTTGCCGATGATGTCGAACGCACCGGTGCCCACGTAGAGGTTGTGGAACACCCCGTGCCGCTTCTCGCCTGCGGGAGCAGACATCTCACGCCTCCTTCGCGGCGGTGGCGGCAGCGGCCGAGCGCATCTCCACGCCCGCCTTCTGCACCGCGCCCAGGCCGGAGAAGGCCGGCTTGGACAGCGTCTTGGACCGGGAGGCCAGCACCACTAGCGGGTGGGTGACCAGGAAGACCACGACCAGGTCCAGCAGGGTCGACATGCCGGTGGTGAACGCGAAACCCTTCACCCCGCCGACGGCCAGCGCGTAGAGCACGGCGGCGGCCAGGAAGCTGACCGCGTCGGCGGACAGGATCGTGCGACGGGCACGGACCCAGGCGCGAGGCACCGCGGAGCGGAACGTCCTGCCCTCGCGTACCTCGTCCTTCATGCGTTCGAAGAACACCACGAAGGAGTCCGCGGTGATGCCGATGGCGATGATGAAACCGGCGACACCGGCCAGGTCCAGGCTGTAGCCCATCCAGCGGCCCAGCAGCACCAGCACCGCGTAGACCATCGCGCCCGAGCACACCAGGGACAGCAGGGTCAGCACGCCGAGCGCCCGGTAGTAGAACAGGCAGTAGATGATCACCAGCAGCAGGCCGATACCACCGGCGAGCAGACCGGCCTCCAGCGAGGACAGGCCCAGCGTGGCCGAGACGGTCTGGCTCTCGGAGTTGTTGAACGACAGCGGCAGCGAGCCGAAGCTCAGCACGTTCGCCAGGTCCTTGGCGGTCTGCTGGGTGAACTGCCCGCTGATCTGGGTGGCGCCGAGGATCTTCTGGTTGATCTTGGGCGCGGAGACCACCTGGCTGTCCAGCACGAACGCGGCCTGCTCACCGACGTGCTTGCCGGTGTAGTCGCCCCAGGTCGCGGCGCCGTCCGGCTTGAAGTTCAGCGACACGACCCACTGGGCCTGCTGCTGGTCGAAGCCGGACTGCGCGTTCTGGATCTGGGCGCCGTCCAGGAACTTCGGCCCGAGCACGTACTTGTACTGGCCCGACTGGTCGCAGGTGACCAGCGGCTTGGCCGGGTCGTCGTAGCCCTTGAGCGGGTCCGGCTTGCCGCAGTTCAGCGAGTCCAGCGCGGCCTTCAGCGCGTTCGGGTCGGTGCCCACGTTCGGGTTCTGCCGCAGCGCCTTGGCGTCGGCGATCTTCTTCGCCTGCTGCGCCGCGTCCTCGCCCTCGTTGCCGCTCGACGCCGCGGTGGTGCTGGCGGCCGTGCTGCTGGGCGCGGTGGTGCTCGTCTGCGCGGCGGGCACCGGGGCGCCCTGCGGCTTGGGCGAACTGCTGCTCGGTGGCGGGGTGCTGCCCGAGGTCGGCGCGTTGGAGCCGGAGGGCTTGGCGCTGTCCGAGGGCTTGGGCGTGGTGGAGGTCGGCGCGGGCGGGTTCACCGGGATCTGCAGCGGCGAGCCGGACTGCGGATCGTTGAGCACCGGCCGGAAGCGCAGCACGGCGGCCTGTCCCAGGCTCTTGAGCTGGTCGCTGTCGTTGCCGGGGGCGGTGATGACCAGGTTGTTGCCGTCCTGGATGACCTCGGGTCCGGTGACGCCGCTGCCGTTGACCCGATCAGTGATGATCTTCTGGGCGAGTGCCAGTGAGTCCTTCGACGGCGGCTTGCCGTCGGGCGAGACCGCGGTCAGCGTGACCCTGGTTCCGCCCTGCAGGTCGATACCGAGCTTGGGAGTCGGCGATCCAGACCCGGTGAAGAACACCAAGGCGTAGAGCACGACCAAGATAAAGGCAAAGACACCCAGGTAACGCACTGGGCGGATCTGCCCGGCCGGAGGTGCCACGGTCGGTACATCTCCTCGCGCTGATCATCGTTTCGGTGGCCGCCGCGCCCAAGCCGGGCACAGCGGAATCGCCCCCCACCAGGCCAATGGCGCGGGTGCGGCGCAGCGTACCGCCCGCTGTGTGAGGCTTGCGTCACCCTACGGCAACACCGGGCCGACAGCGTAGGCACGCCGATCCCGGCCGATTCACCGTTGTTCACAGTGATCCGGCCGGGGTGGACGTGTGGCCCCCTAGCGGGTGGCCTTGTCCTGCTGCTCCAGCGGCGGGGCCACCTCGGCGGTGCTGGCGGGCTCGCCCGCGACGGCCGCGGTGGGCTCGTCATCGGCATCGGTGTCGTCCTCGACCACCGGGTTGACCTTCTCGCGGACCGCCGCACGCAGCCAGCTGGTCACCACGCCCGGGGCGATCTCGATGTCGATCCGGTCCTCGTGGGTCTCGGCGATCGTGCCGAACAGACCGGAGGTGGTCATCACCTGGTCGCCGGGCTGCAGCGAGTTCTGCAACTGCTGCTGCTCCTGCATCTGCTTGCGCTGCTTGCGGGTGCCGAAGAAGAGCATGGCGCCGACGGCAACGATCAGCAGCGGGAGCATCAAGGACTGCGGGTCCATCATTCTCCATTCACAGATCACCCGAACCTGACACGGGTGACCGAATGCTGGGGTATGCCTGTCGAGTCTGCCACACCTCAGCGGGTGGATCCGCTGGCAGCCGTCTCGCCGGGGGCCTGCGGGGGCGGGGTGAGACCCAACTGCAACCAAGCCGCGGCGGTGGCGACCCGGCCGCGGGGCGTGCGCGCCAGCATGCCCGCACGCACCAGGAACGGCTCGCAGACCTCCTCCACCGTGGTCGGCTCCTCCCCCACCGCCACGGCCAGGGTGGACACCCCCACCGGGCCGCCGCCGAAGGAGCGCACCAGCGCGCCGAGCACCGCGCGGTCCAGCCGGTCCAGGCCCAGCTCGTCCACGTCGTAGACCTCCAGCGCGGCCCTGGCGACCTGCCTGGTCACCGCCCCGTCCGCGCGGACCTCGGCGTAGTCGCGGACCCGGCGCAGCAGCCGGTTGGCGATGCGCGGGGTGCCCCGCGAGCGGCGCGCGATCTCGGCGCCGCCCGCCACGTCCAGGTCGATGCCCAGGATGGTGGCCGAGCGGTGCACGACCTGCTCCAGCTCCTCGGCGCTGTAGAACTCCATGTGCCCGGTGAAGCCGAACCGGTCGCGCAGCGGGCCGGTCAGCGAGCCGGACCGGGTGGTGGCGCCGACCAGGGTGAACGGGGCGATGTCCAGCGGGATGCTGGTGGCCCCCGGCCCCTTGCCGACCACCACGTCCACCCGGAAGTCCTCCATCGCCAGGTAGAGCATCTCCTCGGCGGGACGGGCCATCCGGTGGATCTCGTCGATGAACAGCACATCGCCCTCGACCAGGTTGGACAGCATCGCGGCGAGGTCGCCCGCGCGCTCCAGGGCCGGTCCCGAGGTGATCCGGATGGCACTGCCCAGCTCCGCCGCGATGATCATCGACAGGCTGGTCTTGCCCAGGCCGGGCGGCCCGGACAGCAGCACGTGGTCCGGCGGCTGACCGCGTTGCTGGGCGCCGCGCAGCACCAGGTCCAGCTGCTCGCGAACCCGGGGCTGGCCGACGAACTCGTCCAGCCTGCGCGGGCGCAGCGTGGTCTCGACATCGCGCTCGGTCGGCTCGGCGAAGGCCGAGACCGGCGAGTAGTCCTCCTCGTTCACGGGACACTCCTCGCTGACGCTCGCCGACCCGCGCTCACCGCTTGCGCCCCAGCGAGGTCAGCGCACGGCGCAGCACCACCGAGGTCTCGGCGCCCGCGGTGTCGGCCAGCACGGCGTCCACCGCCTGTTCGGCCTGCTTGGCCGGGAAGCCCAGCCCGAGCAGGGCCTCGGTGACCTGCGTGCGCACCAGTTCGGCGTCCGGACCGGCGCTGGCGGGCACGGCCCCGGGCGTGACCAGCGCGCCGACCTTGTCGCGCAGTTCGATGATCAGCCGCTCGGCACCCTTGCGGCCGATGCCCGGCACCTGGGTCAGCATCGCGGTGTTGCCCTCGGCCAGCGCCGCGCGCAACTTGTCCGGTTCCAGCACCGCCAGCGTGGCCAACGCCAGCTTGGGGCCGATGCCGGAGACCGACAGCAGCAGGCCGAACAACTGCCTGGCGTCGGCGTCGGTGAAGCCGAACAGGGTGAGCGAGTCCTCGCGCACCACCAGGGCGGTGGCCAGGCTCGCCTCCTCACCGCGGCGCAGCCCGGCCAGGGTGGTCGGCGTGGCCTGCACGGCGAAGCCAACCCCGCCGACCTCGACCACCGCGTGGTCCAGACCGATCGACAGGACCTGCCCGCGTACCGACGAGATCACCGCGCCACTCCCTTGTTGTTGGCCGCCTGGGCCAGTCGTGCCCTGTGGTTGCGCGCGAGTTCGGCGGCACGCGCCTCGGCCTGCGCCAGCCGGGAGATCAACGGGGCCCGCCACAGGTGGCAGATGCCCAGCGCGAGCGCGTCCGCGGCGTCGGCGGGCCTGGGCGCCTCGCGCAGCCCGAGCAGCTTGGTCACCATCGTGGTGACCTGCGCCTTGTCCGCCTTGCCCGAGCCGGTGACGGCGGCCTTGACCTCGCTGGGCGTGTGGAAGGCCACCGGCAGCCCGCGCCGTGCCGCCAGCAGGGCGACCACCCCGCCGGCCTGCGCGGTGCCCATGGCGGTGCGCACGTTGTGCTGGCTGAACACCCGCTCGATCGCCACCACCTCGGGCTGGTGCAGGTCCAGCCAGGACTCCACCTCGTCGGCCAGCGCCAGCAGCCGGTTCGCCAGGTCGGCGTCCACCGGGGTGCGCGCCACGCCGACCGCGACGCAGCGCACGGTCCGCCCAGTGCCGCCGTCCACCACGCCCAGCCCGCAGCGGGTCAACCCAGGGTCGACGCCCAGCACCCGCACCTGATCCGCCCTTCGCGCCGCCGAACACCCGTTCGAGCAGCGAGGTTACCCGTCGGCGCGATCACTCCACCCACCGACTCGCCGCCCCCACGTTGGCGAGTCCCGCCCTGGGGTTGGCGAGTCCCGCCCTGGGGCGCGCGAGTCCCGGCCTGGGGTTGGCGAGTCCCGGTCAGGCGTTCACGAGTCCCGACCTGGGGCGCGCGAGTCCCGGTCGGCGGGCGGCCCGCTCCGGCTCCGTCGCGTGTCGGACGTTCCGGTACCGCGTGTCGGCGCTTCCGGTACGGCGTGTCGGCGCTTCCGGTACACGCCACTCGCGAAGCAGGGTGAGCCGACTTGCGGTTCGTGCCACGTCGAGCGGCACTCGATCCACGTCGAACAAGACGTCAACCAGGTTGGCGAACCGTTGCCGCGCTTGGGTTTCGCAGACGTCGAACCTCGGCATGCCCGTCACGGCCCAGGTCCACCTGTTGACCGTGATCGCCACGGGCCACTGGGCCTGGTCCAACTCGAAGCCGGCGCGCCTAGCAGCCAGCAGGAACTCCCCCTCCGCGCCGCTGCGCCGACCAAGGCGGCGGCTTAGCGTGTCGCGCTTCTCGGCAGCGGCTCACCGGAACGCGCGACACGCGGTACGGGAACCGCCGACACACCGTACGGCTAGCGCCGACACGCCGTACCGGAACGTCCGACACGCGCGGGCAGCGGAGTGTGGCGCCCGCAGAGCGGGACTCGCCAACCCCAGAACGGGACTCGCGCGCCCCAGAGCGGGACTCGCGGCGGGCGGGTCAGGGACCGTCAACGCCTGGTAGCCAACTCTCCGGGCGGCCGCTCGCGGTGAGCACGGGCTGCCACTGGGCGAACCCGGGCGGGGCGGTGTCCTGCCAGGGCCAGTGGCCACCGTCGGCGGGCACGATCAGCTGCACGGCCGGGAAGTCCCCGGTCGGGTGCAACAGGAACGCGCTGCCGAAGTACTCGGGGTAGAAGCCCTTGGCGACCTTCTCCAGCGTGATCGGCACGCCCTTGAAGAAGCCGTCGTACATCTCGCCGGGCCGGAAGCGCGCGCCCTGCTTGCAGGCGTCCACGTACGCGGTGACCAGCAGGCTGCCCATCTCCAGCGGCAGGCCGATCACCACGGCCTCGGCCACGCCGAAACGCCGCCAGGCGCCGACGGTGAAGCAGTACGGTGCGCCCTGCTCGTCCCCGGCCACCTGGACCACCGCGTTGCCGTGGTCCTCGGCCTGCTTGAGCAGCCACTGCCGCAACGCGCGATCTTGGTCAGTCAGCTTGTTGAGCGCGGAATTCGGCGGCACGGGTGTCATTCTGCCGGGTGAGGCTGTTAACGGAAAGTACAGGATGGGCCCCACGCGGGGCCCATCACCGATCAGGCGTCCAGTTCCTCGAGCACCGCGTCGGACACGTCGACGTTGGCGAAGACGTTCTGCACGTCGTCACAGTCCTCGAGCGCGTCGATCAGGCGGAACACCTTGCGGGCCACCTCGACATCGGCCTCCACGGTCATCGAGGGCACGAAGTTGGCCTCGGCGGACTCGTAGTCGTAACCGGCGTCCTTGAGCGCGGTGCGCACGGCGATCAGGTCGGTGGGCTCGGAGACCACCTCGTAGTTCTCGCCGAGGTCGTTGACCTCCTCGGCGCCCGCGTCCAGCACGGCCATCAGGACGTCGTCCTCGGACAGCTCGTTCTTGGGCAGGATCACCACGCCCTTGCGGTTGAACAGGTACGCCACCGAGCCAGGGTCGGCCATGTTGCCGCCGTTGCGGGTCATCGCGGTGCGCACCTCGGAGGCCGCGCGGTTGCGGTTGTCGGTCAGGCACTCGATGAGCACCGCGACCCCGTTGGGGCCGTAGCCCTCGTACATGATGGTCTGCCAGTCGGCGCCACCGGCTTCCTCACCGGCCCCGCGCTTGCGTGCGCGCTCGATGTTGTCCGCGGGCACGGAGTTCTTCTTGGCCTTCTGGATGGCGTCCCACAGCGTCGGGTTGCCGTCGGGGTCGCCGCCACCGGTGCGGGCCGCGACCTCGATGTTCTTGATCAGCCGGGCGAACAGCTTGCCGCGCTTGGCGTCGATCGCGGCCTTCTTGTGCTTGGTAGTCGCCCACTTGGAGTGGCCGCTCATCAGTCCTCCGTCACTCACAACACTGACCGCTGGGGCCGGACAACACTGCCGTCGGGCAGGTCAGGCCGCGCGAACGGTTTCCACGAACAGGCGGTGCACGCGCTCGTCCCCGGTCAGTTCCGGGTGGAACGAGGTGGCCAGCACGGACCCCTGCCGAACTGCGACAATCCTACCGGCGGCGTCCCCGGAGGCGGGTATGTCCGGCACTCGGGCCAGGACCTCCACCCCATCGGCGACCGATTCCACCCAGGGCGCCCTGATGAACACCGCGTGCACCGGGCCGCCGGGGATACCGGTGACGTCCAGCTCGGACTCGAAGGAGTCCACCTGGCGGCCGAAGGCGTTGCGCCGGACGACCATGTCGATCGCGCCGAGCTGCTGCTGGTCGGCACGCCCGTCCAGGACCTGTCCGGCCAGCAGGATCATGCCCGCGCAGGACCCGTAGGCGGGCATGCCGTCGGCCAGCCGCTTGCGCAGCGGTTCGAGCAGCTCGAAGGTCTCCAGCAGGCGGCTCATCGTGGTGGACTCGCCACCGGGCAGCACCAGGCCGTCGCACTCGGCCAACTCCTCGGGGCGGCGCACCGGGCGGGCCAGCACGTCGCACGCGGCGAGGGAGACGAGGTGTTCACGGACGTCACCCTGCAGGGCGAGCACTCCGACGACGGGCTGGGCGGGCACCCCACCAACCTAGTGGAATGCCCGCCCGAGGTCCCAGACAGGGTGAACTTCTAGTCGCCACTCACCGGGGCCGGCTGGCGCAGGGTGATCTCCGGTGCCTCCGGGCGGCGGGACTTCACCAGCTTCCAGCCGATGAAGATCACCACGGCGATGCCGGGGATCGAGTAGAACGCGATCCGCTCGGCACCGCCCGCGAAGCCCATCATGACCACCACCAGCGCGAGGAAGCCCAGGGTGAGCCAGCCCGTGTACGGGGCGCCCGGCATGCGGTAGCTGGGCCGTTCCAGCTCACCGCGCAGCGCGGCCTTGCGCAGCCGCATCTGGCAGAACACCAGAGTCGCCCAGGTCGCCACCACGCCCAGCGAGGCGATGGCGGTGACGATGTCGAAGGCCTCCTTGGGCACGAAGTAGTTCAGGCCGACCCCGGCCAGGTAGATCACCGAGGTGAACAGGATGCCGCCGTAGGGCACGTGCTGCTTGCTCATCTTGCCCGCGAACTTCGGGGCCTCGCGCTTGTCCGCCAGCGAACGCAGCACGCGGCCGGTGGAGTACAGGCCGGAGTTGCAGGAGGACAGCGCGGCGGTCAGCACGATGGCGTTCATGACGTCGGCGACCCACGGGATGCCCAGCGCGCTGAACACGGTCACGAACGGGCTGGCGTCACTGCTGTAGAGCAGTGAGGGCAGCAGCATGGCCAGCAGCAGCACGGAGCCGACGTAGAAGATGCCGATCCGGTAGATGACCCCGTTGATGGCCTTGGGCAGCACCTTCTCCGGGCTCTTGGTCTCACCTGCGGCGATGCCGACCAGCTCGATGGCCGAGTAGGCGAAGATGACCGCCTGCAACGCGATCAGGGTGACGCCGACCCCGTGCGGGAAGAAGCCGCCGTCGGCGGTCAGGTTGGCCACGCCCGCGGTGTGCCCGCCGATGTTCGCCGAGGTCAGCACCAGGCCGACACCGACGAACAGGAACACGATGATCGCGGTGACCTTGATGACGGAGAACCAGAACTCCAGTTCGCCGAACAGCTTCACCGAGACCAGGTTGATCGTCAGCAGCGCGACCAGCGCGATCAGCGCGGTGACCCACTGCGGCACGTCCGGCAGCCAGCGGTGCACGTAGATGCCCACCGCCGTGATCTCGGCGATGCCGGTCATCGCCCAGTTCAGCCAGTACATCCAGCCCGAGGTGAAGCCCGCCCACGGCCCGATGAACTCACGGGCGTAGGTGACGAAGCTGCCCGAGGTGGGCCGGTAGAGCACCAGTTCACCCAGCGCGCGCATCACGAAGAAGGCCGCCGCGCCGCACAGCGCGTAGGACAGCACCAGCGCGGGGCCTGTGTCGTGCAGTCTGCCGCCGGCTCCGAGGAACAGGCCGACGCCGATGGCGCCGCCGATCGCGATCATCTGCACCTGGCGGTTGCCCAGTGCCTTGGAGTAGCCCTCGGAGTCGACCTCGACCTGGTCGTTCCGCGGGGTACCGGTGGAAGAACCCACGAGCGGTTCCCTTCCGTCCTGTGTGTGACACCGCGAACCGCCCTCGTGGTCCCCGGCGCCGATCCCGAACCCGAGTGAGACCTGGCCCACCCGATGGTTGCGGGACGTTAGTCACTGGACGATGGGAGAGCTCCCATACTTGGGCAAGGCTTGATGTGACTCGCGACACACGTCATGCCACTCCCAGCAACCGAAAACCGGCAGTCACACCCGCCGCGAGCAGCACAGTTACCACGAATGGCAGCTTGCGCCAGGCCGCGACGCCACCCACCGTGACGCCTGCCGCGAGAGCCCAGCCACCGAAGCCCCCGTGCGGCACGAGCGCGTTCACCGCGACCAGCGCGAGCAGCAGAGCGGTGGCCGCCATGCCCATCAGCGTGCGCACCCGTTCGGACAGGTGCAGCCGCTCGCGCAGCAGCGGCCCGGCGAACCGGATGCCGAACGTCCCCAGGGCCAGGGCCAGCACCACCTCGACGGTCATCGGGCCACCGCCGCGGGGACGCGCCCGGCCAGCACCAGCCCACCCAGCGCCAGCAGGATCGGCACGCCCGGCGGCAGGAACGGGCTGGTGGCCACGGCGATGGCCGCACCAGCCATGGCCACGCGCAGGGTGGTCGGCTCGCGCAGCGCGGGCAGCACCAGCGCGAGCATGGCGGCGGGGAACGCGGCGTCGATGCCGAACCGGCCGGGGTCGCCGATGGCCTGGCCGACCAGCGCCCCGGCAAGGCAGCCGGCGTTCCAGGTCAGGAACAGGGCGGCGCCGCAGGTCCAGAAGGCGGCGCGGGCCCTGGCGGGTTCGCGCTGGGCCAGCGCGAAGGCCACCGACTCGTCGACCATCAGGTGGCTGCCGAGCACGCGGGTGGCCAGCCGGGTGCCGAGCAGGTCGCCGATGGCCAGGCCGAAGGGCAGGTGGCGGGCGTTGAGCACGAGTCCGGCCAGTACCGCGGCGAGCGGGCTGCCGCCACCGGCCACGATGCCGACCACCATGAACTGCGAGCCGCCCGCGAAGACCAGTACGGACATGGCGCAGACCAGCCAGACCGGGGTCCCCGAGGAGACCGCGATGGCGCCGAAGGAGGCGCCGGTGACCACGGCCGTGAGGGCGATGGGCGAGACATCGCGCAGGACGCTACGGTCTACTGTTCGCCAGATCGAACGGAACACAGCTCATACTGAACAGGCCGCCCGATGTTCGTCAAGGCGAACGTCCCGACTGATGGAACGAACGATGGAGTCAGAGCGCGCCACCGCGCCACTGGACGTGATCGCCGCCTCGATCCGACGCGAGCGGGACCGGGTGGGACTGTCCCTGACCGAACTGGCCCGGCAGGCCGGGATCGCCAAGTCCACGCTGTCCCAGCTGGAGTCCGGCACCGGCAATCCCAGCGTGGAGACGCTGTGGGCGCTCGGGGTCGCGCTCGGCGTGCCGTTCAGCAGGCTGGTCGACCCGCCCCGGCCCGCCGTGCGGGTGGTGCGCTCGGGCGAGTGGCCCGCCGTGCGCTCCGAGCAGGCCCACTTCACCGGCGCCCTGCTCGCCTCCTGCCCGCCCGGAGCCCGGCGGGACATCTACGTCATCACGCTCGAACCCGGGTCCCCGCGCAAGGCCGAGGCGCACATCCCCGGCACCGTGGAGCACCTGGTCGTGTCCACCGGCCGGGTCCGCACCGGCCCCGTCGGCGAGCAGGTGGACCTCGGTCCCGGCGACTACATCCGGTTCCCCGGCGACGTGCCGCACAGCTACCAGGCCCTGGCCGCCGACACCATCGCCGTGCTCGTGATGGAACACGTCTAGGTGATTTCGCATGCAGATCGCATGCGGTTGAGGTAGCGTCCAGACATGGCCGAGCCGCTGCGCACAAGTGCCTCCGAGACCTCACTGCCCCTCACCTCGCCCACCGTGACCCGGAACGTCCAGATCAGGGACGTTCCCGCCGAGGTGGTCGACGAGCTCCAGGCCCGTGCGGCGGCGGCGGGCCTGTCGCTGACCTCCTACCTGCGCAACCACTTGGTGGCGATGGTCAGCAAGCCGACGATGGCTCAGCTCTTCGCCCGGTCGCAGGACCGCGACTGGGGTGTCGACCGCGAGACGATCGTCCGCCGGGTGCGTGCGGCCAGGGACGAAACCGAGTGATGCTCGACGCGGTCGTGGACACCTCGGCGCTCATCGCGCTGTTCACGGGGAACGAGCAGGACAGGGCGCTGGTCAACCGCATGCTCGCCACCACGGCGGCGGCTCCCGAACTGCTCGACGCCGAGGTGCTGAGCGTGCTGCGCCGCATGGTGCGGCACGGGGACCTGACCCGGAACCAGGCCCGCGTCACACTGACCACGATCCAGGCCAGCCCGATAACCCGGATTCCGCACGCCAACCTCGTGGACCGGGCGTGGCAGCTCCAGGACTCGATCACTGCCTACGACGCGCTGTACGTGGCACTGGCCGAACTCCTGGACGTCCCGCTCATCACCTGCGACGCGAAGCTGGCCGGGTCCAACGGGCACCAGGCGAAGGTCGAGCTGTACTCGGCTTCCTGAAGGTGCCCTTCGAGACGGTGGACGCCGTGAAGGGCACCTTCAGGACATGCTGGACGCGGGGCCGCAGGTCATGAAGGTGCCCCTTGAGACACCTGACGTCTCGAAAGGCACCTTCATGACACGGGGAGGGCGGGTCACCAGCCTCGGGTGGCCAGCTTCTGCCCCTCGGACAGGTCGCCGATGTTGATGCCCACCATGGCCTCGCCCAGACCGCGCGAGACCTTGGCGATCACGTCGGGGTCGTCGTGGAAGGTGGTGGCCTTGACGATGGCCTCGGCGCGCTTGGCCGGGTCGCCGGACTTGAAGATGCCCGAGCCGACGAACACGCCCTCGGCGCCCAACTGCATCATCATCGCGGCGTCGGCGGGGGTGGCGATGCCGCCCGCGGTGAACAGCACGACGGGCAGCTTGCCGGTGGCGGCGATCTCCTTGACCAGTTCGTACGGGGCGCGCAGCTCCTTGGCGGCGGCGTAGAGCTCGGCCTCGTCCAGCACGGTGAGCCTGCGGATGTCGCTGAGGATCTGCCGCATGTGCCGGGTGGCCTCGACCACGTTGCCGGTGCCCGCCTCACCCTTGGAGCGGATCATCGCGGCACCCTCGGCGATGCGGCGCAGCGCCTCACCCAGGTTGGTGGCACCGCAGACGAACGGCGCGGTGAAGGCCCACTTGTCGATGTGGTTGGCCTCGTCGGCGGGGGTGAGCACCTCGGACTCGTCGATGTAGTCCACGCCGAGGGACTGCAACACCTGCGCCTCGACGAAGTGGCCGATGCGGGCCTTGGCCATCACCGGGATGGACACCGCGGAGACGATGCCGTCGATCATGTCGGGGTCGCTCATCCTGGCGACGCCGCCCTGGGCGCGGATGTCGGCGGGCACCCGCTCCAGGGCCATCACGGCGACCGCACCGGCGTCCTCGGCGATCTTGGCCTGCTCCGGGGTGACCACGTCCATGATCACGCCGCCCTTGAGCATCTCGGCCATGCCGCGCTTGACGCGTGCGGTTCCGGTGGCGGGGGTGTTCTCGGAGGTCACGGTCGCGCCTTTCCACAGGTCTACAGGGGTTCGCCGCCGACTGTACGTCCGACGTGGCACCTCAGACGCGGCCAATCTGCCCCGATTTCAGAAGGCCACTTCCGCCGCGGGTACGCCCATCGGTGCCGACCCGGCCCGCGGGGTTGTCCAGGTACCGCATCGGGTGTGAGATCGAACACATCGAGGTGTATCGCAGGACAACACCGTCCTAGCAGGAGGTGACCCGATGGGGTCCAAGCACACCGACAACACACATCCCGGCGGCGCGGTCGCTGTGGGCGACCCGGCCAAGGTGCGCAACGTCGTGCTGGTCGGACCGTCCGGATCGGGCAAGACCACGCTGACCGAGGCCCTGCTGGCCGCCTGCGGGGCGGTACCGAGGGCGGGCACGGTCACCGAGGGCACCACCGTGTGCGACCACGACCCGGCCGCGGTCCGCCAGCAGCGCTCGGTGGGCCTGGCCGTGGCCCCCGTGCTGCACCAGGAGGTGAAGATCAACTTCATTGACACGCCTGGGTACGCCGACTTCGTCGGTGAGCTGCGCGCCGGTCTGCGCGCGGCGGACGCGGCGCTGTTCGTGGTCAGCGCCGCGGAGGGCGTGGACGCGATGACCACCGCGGTGTGGGAGGAGTGCGCCGCGGTCGGCATGCCCAGGGCCGTGGTGATCGCGCGGCTGGACCACCACCGCGCCGACTTCGACGCGGAGCTGGCGGCCTGCCAGCAGGCGTTCGGCGGCGGGGTGCTGCCGCTGTACCTGCCCGTGCCCGGCGCCGAGGGCACCCGGCTGGTCGGCCTGATCACCCAGCGGGTCTTCGACTACGCGGGCGGCTACCCGCCCGCGGTGCTGGAGCCGGACGGGCAGCTGACCGAGCTGCTCTCCGGCCACCGCGACGCGCTGATCGAGGGCGTCATCGCGGAGAGCGAGGACGAGACGCTGATGGAGCGCTACCTCGGCGGCGAGCAGATCGACCAGGAGGTGCTGATCGCCGACCTGGAGACGGCGGTGGCCCGCGGCTCGTTCCACCCGGTGATCCCCGTGTGCTCGGCGACCGGGCTCGGGCTGGCCGAGGTGCTGGACGGGATCGTGCGGGCCTTCCCCTCCCCGCTGGAGCACCCGCTGCCCACCGTGACCGACCCGGTGGGCGGGCGCACCCTGCAGATCAGCACCGACCCGGACGGTCCGCTGGCCGCCGAGGTGGTACGCACCGCGATCGACCCCTACGTGGGCCGGGTCTCGCTGGTGCGCGTGTTCTCCGGGACGCTGCGCCCCGAGCGGTCCGTGCACGTCTCCGGGCACGGCATGTCCGACCGGGGGCACGCCGACCACGACGAGGACGAGCGCGTGGCGCACGTCTACTCCCCGCTGGGCTCGACCCTGCGCGAGGTGACGCACTGCGTCGCGGGCGACCTGTGCGCGCTGACCAAGCTGAACACCGCGGAGACCGGGGACACGGTGTCCGCGCCGGAGCAGCCGTTGCTGATGGCGCCGTGGGTGATGCCGGAGCCGTTGCTGCCGGTGGCCGTGGTGGCGCGCACCCGCAGCGACGAGGACACCTTGGCGCGCAACCTGTCCCGGCTGGTGGCCGGGGACCCGACCCTGCGCATGGACCGCAACGCCGAGACCCACCAGCTGGTCCTGTGGTGCATGGGCGAGGCGCACGCCGACGTGGTGCTGGCCCGGCTGCGGGCGGGCGGGGCCGATGTGGACACCGAGGACGTGCGGGTGGCGCTGCGGGAGACGTTCAGCAAGCCCGCCAGGGGACACGGGCGGCACGTCAAGCAGTCCGGCGGGCACGGGCAGTACGCGGTGTGCGACCTCGAGGTGGAGCCGCTGCCGCGCGGATCGGGCTTCGAGTTCGTGGACCGCGTGGTCGGCGGGGCCGTGCCGCACCAGTTCATCCCCAGCGTGGAGAAGGGCGTGCGGGCGCAGCTGGCCAAGGGCCTGCACGGTGATCACCCGGTGGTCGACGTGCGGGTGACCCTCGTGGACGGCAAGGCGCACAGCGTGGACTCCTCGGACGCGGCGTTCCAGACCGCGGGCGCCCTGGCGCTGAAGGAGGCCGCGGCGACCGGCCGGATCTCCCTGCTGGAGCCGATGGACGAGGTGGCGATCCGGCTGCCCGACGAGCACCTGGGCTCGGTGCTCGGCGACCTGTCCAGCAAGCGGGCGAGGGTGCTGGGCACCGAGGTGGACGTGGTGCCGGGGCGGACCCTGGTGCGGGCCGAGGTGCCCGCGACCGAGCTGCTGCGCTACGCGATCGAGCTGCGCTCGCTGACCTCGGGCACCGCCACGTTCACCCGCCACTTCGTGCGCTACGACCCGTTGCCGGACTCGCTGGCGGCCAAGGTCTGAGGGTCAGTTCCGGCTCAGCGGGCGGTCGTGGCCGATGCGCCGCCTGCTGAGCAGGAGCACGCCCGCCGCGGCCAGCACGATGCCGATCATGTTGACCACCAGCTGGGCCAGTGACCCCAGACAGCGGTCCCACTCCCCCACCACGGCCGCGACCACGGCGTAGCCCGCGGCGGGCACCGTGGTCACCGACACGAACACGCCCACCAGCGCCGCGGACTTGGCCGAGGTCATCGCGAGCATGCCCGCCGCACCGGCCAGCAGCGCCACGATCAGCGAGTACGGCCCGACCTGGTACACGAAGTCCACCTGGTGGGCGGAGAGCACGGTGCCTCGGTCGAACAGGCCCGCGGCGCCCTCCAGCACGGTGGCGCCCGCGGTGACCAGCATGGCCAGCGGGAAGCCGATCGCGAGCGCCAGGCCCGCCCTGCGCAGCAGGTCGCCGCGGCGGCGCACCAGGCCGACCGCGAGCGCGGCCAGCGGGCCGAACTCCGGACCGACGATCATGGCGCCGACGATGGTGACCGGCGAGTTGGTGACCACGCCGACCGCGGCCAGCAGGCAGGCCAGGGTGAGGAAGGACTGGAAGGTGAGGCTGGGCTTGGCCTCCTCACCGGTCTTGGCGAGCAGTTCCTCCCACACCACGGCGTCGGCGGGATCGCCCGGTGCCGCCTCCTCGGCGCGGTCGGCGGCATCGGAGAGCACCGTGTCCACGGCCTCCAGGGTGATGCCGCCCAGGTGGTCCAGGTCCAGCTCGCACAGCGCGGCCAGCACCTCGTCGGCGGCCTCGCGGGTCACCAGCGCCTCGACCACGTCCCCGGCCGGTTCCAGCGCGGCCCCGGCCAGCAGCACCACGTGGGTCACGCCGACCTGGTCGCGCAACAAGCTCAGTGCGGCGGCGGACTGTTCGGCGGGCACGATCACACGGAGGTGGAACACGGCGTGACCCTAGTAGCCGAGGTGGTCCGGTTCCACGATCTCGAAGTAGCTCGGGCGCGGCGCCGTGCCCGCCAGCCGCAGCCAGCGCACCATCGGGCGCACGCGCAGGGCCAGCGTGTCCCGCACCGCGTCGTTGTGCACCCGCCTGGCCAGCACCACGCGGTGCTCGGCGTCCTCCAGCTCGGCGGCGACCTCGGGCGGCAGCGCGGTGCGGTCCAGCCCGGCGAGCAGCCCACCGAGCTCGTTCTCGGCGGCCTCCCGCTCACCCCGTGGAGCCGACTCCGCGGCGTCCGCGGCGGCCCGCAGCCGGGGGTCGGCCAGCCGGGCCACCACCGCCCGCCTGGCCAGTGCCGAGTCCAGCGCCGCCCAGGCTGCGTCGGTGCGGATGTGCAGGCGGTCCAGCCGGTTCGCGGTGCGCACCGCCCAGAGGCCGACGACCAGCACCAGGGCCAATGCCACCCACAGCGCGTCGACGGTCACGCCCCAACTCTACGGATCAGCGGGCCCGGCATCGGCGCGCCCGCGCTGCTCGAGGTGGCGCGAACCTGCGAGTGATCCTCAGTTGTCGGCGGACTCGTGGTCCAGGTCGTACTCCAGGTAGGTGCCGATCAGGTTGAGCAGGTGGTCGGTGTCCACCGGCTTGGTGACGTAGTCGTTCGCGCCGGAGGCGAGGCTCTTCTCGCGGTCGCCCTTCATGGCCTTGGCGGTCACCGCGATCACCGGCAGGTCGGCGTGCGCCGACATGTCGCGGATCGCGGCGACCGTGGCGTTGCCGTCCAGTTCGGGCATCATGATGTCCATCAGTACCAGGGCGATGTCCTCGTACTGCTCCAGCGCGCGGATGCCGGACACCCCGTTGTCGGCGAAGACCACGTGCAGCCCGTGCAGCTCCAGCACGGTGCTCAGGGCGAACACGTTGCGCAGGTCGTCGTCCACGATGAGCACCTTCTCGCCGTGGAAGCGCGGGGCCGTCAGCTCCTCGCGGGCGATCGGCGCCGCCAGCACCCGCTCGGCGGCCAGCTCCAGCTCCACCACCTCGGGCAGGTCCGGGGCCGCGGCCAGCAGGTCGGCCTCCGGGGACATCGGCAGGCACAGCACGAACGCGCTGCCCTGGCCGGGTGTGCTGCGCACCTGGAGCTCACCGCCGAGCAGGTGGGTCAGCTCGCGGCTGATCGACAGGCCCAGCCCGGTGCCGCCGTACTTGCGGCTGGTGGTGCCGTCGGCCTGCTGGAACGCCTCGAAGATCACGCCCAGCTTGTCGGCGGGAATGCCGATCCCGGTGTCCTCCACGCAGAAGGCGATCCGGGTCGGGGCGGTGCGCAGGGTGGCGCGGCGCACCTCGGACTCGGCCGCCAGCCGGATCGTCAGCCGGATGCTGCCCTCCTGGGTGAACTTCACCGCGTTGGACAACAGGTTGCGCAGGATCTGCTGCAACCGCTGCACATCGGTGTGCAGGGTCTCCGGCACCTCGGGCGCCACCTCGACGGCGAACTCCAGGCCCTTCTCCGCCGTCAGCGGGCTGCACAGGGCCTCCACGTAGCCGACCAGGTCGGCCACCGGCATGGTGGTCTGCTCCAGTTGCAGGTGGCCGGCCTCCACCTTGGCCAGGTCCAGGATGTCGTTGATCAGCTGGAGCAGGTCGCTGCCCGCGGCGTGGATGGTGGTGGCGAACTCCACCTGGCGCTCGGTGAGGTTGCGCTCCAGGTTGTCCGCCAACAGCTTGGCCAGGATCAGCAGGCTGTTGAGCGGGGTGCGCAGCTCGTGCGACATGTTCGCCATGAACTCCGACTTGTACCGCGAGGCCAGCGAGAGCTGCTGCGCGCGGTCCTCCAGCTCCTGGCGGCCCTTCTCGATCTCGGAGTTCTTCTGCTCGATGTCGCTGTTCTGGCTCGCCAGCAGCGCGGCCTTCTCCGCCAGCTCGGTGTTGGACCGCTGGAGTTCCTGTTGCTGTGCCTGCAACTGCTCGGAGCGGGCCCGCAGTTCCTGTGCCAGGCGCTGGGACTCGGCCAGCAGCGCGTCGGTGCGCGAGTTGGCCAGGATGGTGTTGACGGTGACCCCGATGGTCTCCTTCAACTGCTCCAACAGGTCCCGGTGCACCTCGGTGAAGGCGGTGACCGAGGCCAGCTCGATCACGCCGAGCACCCTGCCCTCGAACAGCACCGGCAGCACGATCACGTCGGCGGGCGGGGAGGAGCCCAGCCCGGAGGAGATCCGGATGTAGTCCGGCGGGGCGGCGGCCATGCGGATCGTCTTCTTCTCCACCGCCGCCTGGCCCACCAGCGAGTCCCCGAAGGCGAAGCGCAGCAGCGGGCCGTCCGCGCGGTGCACCCCGTAGCTGGCGGCCAGGTCCAGCCAGGTGCCGTCGGCGAGGAAGAACAGACCCTGCTGGGCGGACACCTGCGGGGCCAGCTCGCTCATGATCAGTGCGGCCAGCTCGCCAAGGTCGCGCTGGCCCTGCATCAGCCCGGACAGCCGGGCCAGGTTGGTCTTGAGCCAGTCCTGGTCCCGGTTGGCCCTGGTGGTCTCCTTCAGGTTGCCGATCATCCGGTTGATGTTGTCCTTCAGATCGGCCATCTCCCCCTTGGCCTGCACGGTGATCTGCCGGGTCAGGTCGCCCGCGGTCACCGCCGTGGCCACCGCCGCGATCGCCCGCACCTGGGTGGTGAGGTTGCCCGCCAGCTCGTTGACGCTCTCCGTCAACCGCTTCCAGGTGCCCGACACGCCGACGACCTCGGCCTGACCGCCCAGCTGTCCCTCGGTACCCACCTCGCGGGCCACCCGGGTCACCTCGTCGGCGAAGCCGGAGAGCTGGTCCACCATGGTGTTCACGGTGTTCTTCAGCTCCAGGATCTCCCCGCGCGCGTCCACGTCGATCTTCTTGGACAGGTCGCCCCGTGCCACCGCCGTGGTCACCTGCGCGATGTTGCGGACCTGGCTGGTCAGGTTGTCCGCCATGAAGTTGACGTTCTCGGTCAGGTCCTTCCAGGTGCCCGCCACACCGGGAACCCTTGCCTGGCCGCCCAACATGCCCTCGGTGCCCACCTCGCGGGCCACCCGCGTCACCTCGTCACCGAAGGCGCGCAGGGTGTCCACCATGCCGTTGATCGTGGCGGCCAGCGCGGCCACCTCGCCCGCCGCCTCGACCACGATCTTCTTCGACAGGTCCCCGTCGGCCACCGCCGAGGCCACCTTGGCGATGCTGCGCACCTGTCCGGTCAGGTTGTGCGCCATGACGTTGACGTTGTCCGTCAGGTCCTTCCAGGTGCCCGCCACACCGCGAACCGTTGCCTGGCCGCCGAGTTTGCCCTCGGTGCCCACCTCGCGCGCCACCCGCGTCACCTCGTCGGCGAACGCGGAGAGCTGGTCCACCATGGTGTTGATGGTGTTCTTCAGCTCCAGCACCTCACCGCGTGCGTCCACGGTGATCTTCTGGGACAGGTCGCCGCGGGCCACCGCCGTGGTCACCTGCGCGATCGACCGCACCTGCGAGGTCAGGTTGCCCGCCATGAAGTTCACCGAGTCGGTCAGGTCCCGCCAGGTCCCCGCCACACCGGGAACCCGCGCCTGGCCGCCGAGAATGCCGTCCCCGCCGACCTCCTTGGCCACACGGGTCACCTCTCCCGCGAAGGCGGAGAGCTGGTCCACCATGGTGTTCACGGTGTTCTTCAGCTCCAGGATCTCACCCTTGACGTCCACGGTGATCTTCTGGGACAGGTCGCCGCGGGCCACCGCCGTGGTCACCTGCGCGATCGACCGCACCTGCGAGGTCAGGTTGCCCGCCATGAAGTTCACGTTGTCGGTCAGGTCCCGCCAGATGCCCGCCACACCGGGAACCCTTGCCTGGCCGCCCAACATGCCCTCGGTGCCCACCTCGCGCGCCACCCGCGTCACCTCGTCGGCGAACGCGGAGAGCTGGTCCACCATGGTGTTCACGGTGTTCTTCAGCCCCAGCATCTCGCCGGACACCTCGACGGTGATCTTGCGGCTGAGGTCCCCGTCGGCCACCGCACGGGTCACCGTGGCGATGTCGCGCACCTGCGCGGTCAGGTTGCCCGCCATCAGGTTCACGTTGTCGGTCAGGTCCCGCCAGATGCCCGCCACCCCGGGAACCACCGCCTGGCCGCCCAGCTTGCCCTCGGTGCCCACCTCGCGGGCCACCCGGGTCACCTGCTCGGCGAAGACCGAGAGTTGCTCGAGCAGGCCGTTGACCGTGGAGCGCAGCTGCGTGAACTCCCCCGGCAGCGGCTGGCCCGCGCGCTCGGGCGCCATGCGCTGGGACAGGTCGCCCTCGGCGACGGCCGCCAGCACGCGGCTGAGCTCCGAGGTCGGGAACAGCAGGTTCTCGGCCAGGGCGTTCACCGACTCGCGGGCCATCGCCCAGCCACCGGTCAGCGAGCCGGTCTCCAGCCGCTGCCCGCGGCCGGCGCCCAGCTCGGCCAGGTCGCCGACCAGGTCCTGGTTGCGCTGCACGATCTCGTTCACCACGGACGCGATCTGCGCCGCGGTGCCGTCACCGACCGGGGTCAGCCTGCGCCGGAAGTTGCCGTCCCGGACCTCACGCAGAACTGACAACAGCCGTTCCAGGAACGCGTCGTCAGACGAGGACGCCGCCGATTGCCTGATCTGCGCTGACAACGAGGTGGTGTCCACGCGGACCTCCCTTGGATCGCCACTCGGTGACCGATAGCCTGCCACGCAACCAGCGCTAGTCTTGAACGGGACCAGCGACGACCAAGCCAGTAGGAAGCCTGGAGGTGGCACGGTGGTCGACCGGCAAGCCACGCCCAGGATCCCAGCTCCGGCAAGGACGGTGCACTCCGGGCCGGTGCACGGCGACGTGCCCTGGGCAAGGCAACTGGTGCACCGGGCCGTCGGCGACGAGGTCTGGCAGTCGCTGCTGGACTCATCCGATCGAGCGATCTTCGTGCAGGACTCGGACGGTGTGGTGCGAGTCGTCAGCAGCGCCGCGGCCGACGTGTGCCCCGCGCTGGTGCCCGGCGTGCACCTGCGCGAGGTCGAGGGCTTCGCGGCGGAGCAGGACGATCCGGTCGAACTGACCTACGCCGGGGTGGGCTGGCGGTGGACCCCCTGTGCCGCGGGGCCGGGGCACACCGCCTGGCACGGGGCCGAGATCGACGAGGCGGAGCCGTGGTGCGACAACTGCGGGCGGTCCCGGTTCCTGGCCAACACCAGCCGCCTGCTGGCCAGTTCCCTGCACCGCGGCCACACCCTGCGCTCCATCGTGCAACTGGCGGTACCCACGCTGGCGGACTGCTGCGTGGTGGTGCTGCCCGCGCGGCGCGGGCGGGTGGAGTGGACCCGGTTCACCCGCCGCGGGGACGCCGAGCACGGCCGGGTCGGCCTGCACGCGCTGCGGGCGGTCACCGGCCTGGCCGAGGTCTTCTCCGGTGAGTCCGACCGGGGGCGGCGGGCCGAGCTGGTGCCCGAGGCGAGGGCGGACTGGCTGCTACCCCAGGGGTTCGGCGCGCCGGGCGGGATCTTCGCGCTGCCGCTGCGGCACGAGGACCTCACCGACGGGGCGCTGGTCCTGGTCAACTCCGGCGAACGGGGCGAGATCGACAACGCCACGGCGGAGATGGTGCGCGACTACGGGGCCCGCTCGGCCGTGGCACTGCACTCCGCGGACGCCTACAGCGCGCAGGCCGAGGCCACCGCGGTGCTGGAGGCCAGCCTGCTGCCCGCCGAACTGCCCGAGGTGCCCGGCACGGCGTGGTCGGCGGCCTACCGGCCCGCCCAGCGCGGGCTGCGGGTGGGCGGGGACTTCTACGACGTGTACCCGGACGAGGATGGCGGCGCGCTGTTCCTGCTCGGCGACGTGTGCGGCAACGGCGTGGAGGCGGCGGCGCTGGCCGGCCGGATCCGACAGAGCCTACAGGCGCTGCGGCTGGTGGAGGCCCAGCCCGCGCGGCTGCTGCACCTGCTGAACCGGGCGATCCTGAGCACCGGGGACAACCGGTTCGCCACCCTGGTGCTGGGTGCGCTGCGCCGGGGTCCCGACGGTGGCCTGCGGCTCACCCTGGCCTCCGGCGGGCACCCGTGCCCGGTGCTGGTCCGCGCGGACGGCCAGGTCGAGGAGGTGGCGGTGCCCGGCACGCTGGTGGGCGTGCTGCCGGACCCGCACTTCGGCGAGACCGAGGTGGTGCTCGCGCCGGGCGAGGTGTGCCTGCTCTACAGCGACGGGGTCACCGAGGCGCGCGGCGGCTCGGACGGGGTGGAGCAGTTCGGGCTGTCCCGGCTGTGCGAGGCCCTGTCCGGTGGGGCGGGGCTGAACGCCGCCGAGCTGACCTGGCAGGTGGAGCAGGAGCTGGACCGCTGGCTGGGCGGCCGGGACCACGACGACGTGGCGCTGCTGGCCGTGCAGGCCCTGCTGTCATGAGCCGGCGGCGGCCCTGGCCTCGTACGCGCTCAGGGTCAGCCGCAGCGCGGCCAGCACGAGCAGGTTGAACACCAGGTCGGGCAGGGCGTTGAACTGCGACTCGGCGAACAGGAAGACCTGACCGATCAGCAGGGACACCAGCATGGCGAGGTGGAAGGTGCGCAGGGCGGCCAAGCGCTTGCGGCCGATCAGCTGCACCACGCCCGCGACGCTCAGCGCGCCCACCGCCAGCCCGGTCAGCGCGGTGGCCCAGTCGACGAAGTTGCTGCTCGTGCTCACGCCGGGGTCCTGCTCGACCACCGACACCACCACGTCGGCGATCAGCGCGATGGCCTGCAACACGAACACGGCGATCACCAGCCACTGCGCGACCCTGGTCAGCAGCAGGCGCTGGGTGGTGCGCAGCAGCCAGCGCCCGGCACGGGTGACCCGGCCCTCCGGCACGGCCCGCTCGCGGGACAGCAGTTCCACCACGGCCGTGACCTCGGAGTCCTGCTCACACCCGGCCAGCAGCTCCAGCGCGTGCCTGCGGTGCACGGTGTCCAGCCTGCCCAGCGAGGCGTCGGCCAGCGCGGTGTAGGCGTAGCCAAGGCAGACCTCGGGCTGGGGCTGGCGCGGTGGCGGGGCCAGCCGCACGGCCAGGAACGCGATCACGAAGATCACGTACATGAGCGCGATGGCCGGCTGGAAGAAGTAGTTGTTGTCGCTGGTCAGGAACTTGCCCAGCTCGTCGATGAACAGCCCGAAGCCGATGCCGCCCAGCAGGCTGGCCAGCCGTTCCGCGGCGCTGCCGAAGGTCAGCAGCACCAGCAGCATGGCCACCAGCATGAGGATGCCGCCGAACAGCACGTGCGCCACGTGCAGCCCGCTGTCCCCACCGATCTTGGGGTACCCGGTCGCGGCCAGGTAGCCCCTGGTGACCAGCACGGTGACCACCGCGGAGATCAGGAACAGCTCGGCCCTCGCCCGCCCCGCCGGGTCGCGCCCCACCGGCAAACCCACCCGTACCTCCTCAGCCCTGCAGCGGGTGCTGCCGGAAGAACGCCCACATCAGCTCGTTGGCCTCGAACGCGGGCTGCGGGCCGCGCGGCCCGGTCCAGCCCGGGGTGCCCGGCCAGGCGTGCCTGCCGCCCGCGATCGTGTAGAGCTCCACGTCGCCGCCATTAGAGCAGTCCCCGAAGGTGGTCCGGGTCACCAGGGGCACGACCTGGTCCACCCTGGGCAACTGCCCGCAGCGGTCGACCCTGGCCCACTGCCCGATCACCTCGGGCACCGACAGCTTCCAGCGGGCGCCGCGTCCCCCGTTGTACGGGTTGACCTCGTCGGCCGTGCCGTGGAAGGAGATCACCGGCTCGGCCCGCAGCGGCTGGCAGCCGTCCGGGAAGCGCAGACCGGCCACCGGGGCGATCGCCGCGATCCGGTCGGAGAGCACGCAGCCCAGCTGGGAGGTCATCCGCCCGCCGCCGGAGAAGCCGGTGACGTACACCCGGCGGCGGTCCAGGCACAGCACGTGGTTCATCGCGGTGATCGCGTCCTCGAGGAAGGCCACGTCGTCCGGCGCGTCCTCGGGGACCGGCCGCCCGTCCAGCAGGGACACCCCGGGGATGTTCCACACGTAGCCGCCCCGGTACTTACCCCGGTTGGCGAGCAGCCCACCCTGCGGGGCGAGCACCGCGAACCCGTTGCGGTCGGCGGTCTGCATGATGCCCGTGCGGTCCAACTGCTGTTGCGGGGTGCTGCCGCTGCCGTGCAGGTCCAGCACCAGCGGGATGCGGGTGGCGGGCTTGAAGTTACGGGGCAGGTAGAGCAGGGAGTTGCGCAGCAGCCCGCCCGAGGCGATCTGCTGCTCGGACAGGCCCGGGTGCAGGTTCGTGCGGGCGCACGGGGCACCGGAGCGGTCGCTCACCAGCGGTGAGGCGGCCGAGGAGGAGGACGTCTGGGCCAGCGCGACGGCGAGCACCACCGCGGCGGCCGTCAGCGCCTTGAGCCGGAACACCCGTTCAGGGTGCCGAACCCACCGGCATCGGCACGCCCCACCCCCGCACAATCACCCACACGGGGGTAGTACCGGAAGCGCCGACACACCGTACGGGAAGCGCCGACACGCGGGGTTGACAGCGCGTGTCGGCGCTTCCGATACCGCGTGTTCGTCCTTCCGGTACGGCGTGTTTGCACTTCGGGTACAGGTCAGCGCAGGGCGCTGGAGATGTTCGCGGCCCACTGCCAGGGCGCGGCGGTGCCGCCGGGCCGTGAATTGAAGTACTCCCAGCCCGCGATGCCGCCGAAGCCCGGGTACTTCGCCTTCAGGCTGCCGATGGTCTTCTTCAGCGTGGTCATGTCCACGTACCCGGAACAACTGCCCGGGTCGGTCACCGTGCCGCCGACGACCTTGTTCGCGGGCACCACACCGCGCTTCACCACGGCGTCATATCCAGAAGTGCTGCTCAACGATCCCCAACCGCAGTAGAACTGCGCGTTGAACCAGGAAATCTTCGAGCCCCTGTCCTGGTAGAGCCTGTCGTAGCTGAAACCGGAGAGGTTGCCGCCGCCGGACAACGCGGAGGCCACCGGCGACAACGCGATGAGGAATCCGGAACCGAAGTCGGTGCGCAACTGGTCGACCAGGCGTTCCATGCCCGCGAGTGACATGTTCTCCTCGACGTCCAGGTCGACACCGTTGAGGTGGTACCTGTTGATCAGGTTCTTCAGCAGCGGGTAGTAGGTGCCGAAGTCCTTGTCCAGGCGCTGGAAGCTGCCCTGCGCGGCCCCGCCGACCATGGCAAGCACGTGCACACCCTTGGCCTGCACGGCGGCCAGGTCTTTCCACATCTGCGTGAACTTGGCCGATTCCGGCGGGTCGTCGTTGAGGTGCACGACGCTGTTGGCGTTCAGGTGGACAGCGGCCACCTCGATGTCGGTGACCCCGGTTTTGTTATCGGTCAACGCCTTGGGAGAAACGTAATGACCACCGTTGTACTGCGTCTGGTAGTAGACGACAACGCGTGACGAACTCGCGGCCTGCGCGGGTACCGCGAAAGCCACCGGCAACAACAAAGCGAGCACCACCGCGATTCGCCTCATTGCCGGAGCGTAGGAATGCGCCGCACACCGGGTCAAGGATTCTGGCTTGTTTTGTCCGGCCTGGAGCGGTTGCGCAGGACCGCGAACACCACGTAGCCCAGCACCAGTACGCCCACCAGGAGCAGCACCACCAGCAGCGGGTTGTCCGGCCCCGGGTCGACCGGGGACGCGGCGGTGACCTGCTTGGCCACCAGCGGTGCGGCCGCGGTCGTCGGGGTGGCGCTGACCCGCGAGTCCGGGTCCTGGTCCACGAGCTGGCCCACCGGCTGCGCCGCGGACTGGGCCAGCGCGAGGCCGTAGTCCATCAGCGACTTGGACTGGGTGTACATGGCGGTGACCGGGCTCATCGTGCCGCGCATGCCGACCAGCACGATCCGGCTGCTCCCGCGCTGGGCCGCGTTGATGTAGGTGTGCAGCGCGTCGTCGGTGTAGCCGGTCTTGCCGCCGAGGTCGCCCTCGTAGTTGTAGAGCAGCGGGTTGTCGTTGGCGACCACGAACGCGGGCTTGTCGCCCCAGCCGGGGAACTGGATCTGCTCGGTGCGCACCGCGTCGGCGAATCGCTTGTCCTGCATGGCGATCCGGTACAGCAGGGCCAGGTCGTAGGCCGAGGAGCTCATGCCGGGGCCGTCCAGCCCGGACGGGCTCGCGGTGCGCGTGTCCAGCGCGCCGGAACTGTGGGCCAGCGCGTTCATCTTGGCCACGGCCTGGTCCATGCCGCCCAACTGCACGGCGAAGCTGTGCGCGGCGTCGTTGCCGGAGTGCATCAGCAGGGCGTGCAGGACCTGGTCGTTGGTGTACTTGCCGTCCGGGCCGATGCCGACCCTGGTGCCGTCCTGGTTGGCGTCGTCCCAGGTGCCGGTGACCTGCGTGTCCATCTTCAGCTCGCGCAGGACCACGGTGGCCAGCAGGATCTTGATCAGCGAGGCGGGCCGCTGCCTGGCGTGCGGGTCGCGGGCGGCGAGCACCCGGCCGGAGTCCAGGTCGGCCAGGACCCAGGACTCGAACTGGTTCGCCGGGGGCTGCGGGGCGCCGACGGGCAGCACCAGGCCGCACTCACCCAGGCGCGGGCCGCCCACCGGGTCGGCGGGCACCGGCAGCGGCGCGGGCGGCTGCTGGCCGGGGGCCGGTTTCTCGGAGGCGTCCACGGCGGCGGGCGGTGCGGTCCGGTTCTGGCACGCCTGTGCCGGGGCCTGCGTCTGCGTGGCGGGCGGCGCGGCGGCGGCCACCGCGGGGATGGCCAGCGACAGGGCACAGAGCAGGGCGACGAGAAGTCGGGGCACGTCCGGCAGGGTAGCGGCAGCGAGGTGGCCGCGATGTCAACTCGGCAGAGGTCGGTAGCCGCAGTCGTAGCCGAAGGCGGGCGGCCCCACCAGCGCCAACCCCTCCGGGGAGGTCCAGCGCGGGTCGCAGGGCAGGCCCAGCACGGTCACCCGGAAGCCGTACCGCAGGGCCTCGGTGGTGACCGGTTCGCCGGTTTCGGTGTCGACCACGCAGATCAGGTCGGGGGTGGTGGCCACGACCCGGTCCGCCAGCCGCGCCACCAGGTGCTCGTTCTGGAAGGACAGCACCAGCGTGCCGTCCGGCCCGTGCACCACCGCCTCGCCGCGCGCGAACCCGCCGGTGGTGGCCCGGGACACGTCGACCACCTTGCCCGCGGCCAGCACCGCGCCGCCGAGCAGGTCGGTGACCGCGCGCACCGGGTCGGCGTGCCCGGCGCGGGCCAGCCGGATCGCCGCACCGGCCCGCTGGGCCAGGGTCAGCGTGCCGAGCACCAGGGTGTCGCGCGCCTGGGCGGCGGTCAGCACGGTGTCGGCGGTGTAGACCGAGCAGCCCGCCTCACCGCAGATGGCCCGCGCGATGCGCTCCGCCCAGTGGTTGGACACCGCGTCGATGACCGCGGTGTTGCCCTTGTCGTCGGCCACGGTCATCGGCGTGGTGCTGATCCCGGACAGCGTGGGCAGCACCATCTGGGCCTCGGGGAAGGCGCGGCCCATGGCGTCGGCGTCCAGCAGCGGCAGCCCGGTCTCGGCCGCGGCGGCCACCGGCACCATGGAGTTGCCGCCGCCGATCTCGATCGCGACCAGGTGGGTGGCCGCCCGGCCGAGCACCCGCTCCAGTGCCCGCAGCGCGGCGTGCACCTCCTTGCCGCTGGGCAGTTTCTCCACGCCGACGGTCGGCGCGCCGAGCATGGACACCGGCACGACGAGCGCGTCGGGCGGCAGTTCCTCCACGGTCACCACGCGCACCGGCCCGTGCCGGGTGATGGCGGCCCTGGCCAACAGCGTGCCGATGTACGGGTCCCCGCCGCCGCCCGAGCCCAGCAGGGCGGCGCCGCGGGCCAGGTCGTCCAGGTCGGGCAGGTCCAGTTCACGCACGGCGCAACTCCCCCACGGCCTTGACCTTGATCCGGGTCGCCCCGCCGGGCAGGTAGGCCAGCGGGACCTCCTCCACCTCGACCACCCGCACCGTGCCCGGTTTGGCGCCCGCCGCCTCGGCGCGGGCCACGGCCTCGGACCTGGCCTCGTCCAGCACGGCCGTGCGGCGCCCGTCCGGCACCTGGAAGACCCGGTCCACCTCCCCGCCCACCTCGGCGATCGCCGCGCCCAGGGCGTTGGCCACCGCGTGGTGGGCGGGCCGGCGCAGGTCGGGCAGCCCGGGCAGTGCGTCGGGCACCAGCACGCTGCCGCCGCCGACGACAACCACCGGCAGCGGGTCCGCGGAGATGCGCATGCGGTCAACGGACTCGGCCAGCCGCAAGGAGATCCGCTCCAGCGTAGCGTCCACAAAGGACTGTTCGAGGTGGGCGACCAGTGAGCGATCACCGATGTCCGCGCGGCCCGCGGCCACGGCGAGGTCGGTGGCGGTGAGCGTGTCCCCGCCGAACACCAGCGCGCGCTCGGTCAACTGGTAGCCCACGCTGTCCGGGCCGACCTCCGTGCCACGCACCAGGCTGCCGCCACCGATGCCGATCGGTAGCACGTCGGGCATCCGGAAGTTGGTGCGCACCCCGCCAATGTCGGCCGCGGTAGAAGCCTCTCGCGGGAAACCGGCCGCCAGCACACCGATGTCGGCCGTGGTGCCGCCCACGTCGATCACCGCGCAGTCGGCCAGCCCGGACAGGTAGGCCGCGCCGCGCATGGAGTTGGTCGGGCCGGAGGCGAAGGTCAGCACCGGGAAGGACCGAGCATGGCTCACGTCCATCAGCGTGCCGTCGTTCTGGCTGAGCAGCAGCGGGGCCTGGATGCCGCACCCGGCGATCGCCGCGCCGAACGCGGTCACGATGTGCTCGGCCAGGTCCACCAGCGCCGCGTTGAGGATCGTGGCGTTCTCCCGCTCCAGCAGGCCGATCCGGCCGATCGAGTGCGAACAGCTCACGCGCAGCCCCGGCACCTCCTCGGTGAGGATGCGCGCGGCCTGGAGTTCCTGCTCGGCGGTCACCGGGGAGAACACCGAGGACAGGGCCACCGAGGTGATGCCGGCGGCGGCGATCTCCGCGGCGATGCGCTTGAGCTCCTCGGGGCGCAGCGCGGACAACTCCGTGCCGTCGTACTCGTTGCCGCCGTGCGCCAGGTACCACCGGCCGCCGACCGCCTCGCGCAGCCGGTCCGGCCAGTCGGTGAAGGGCGGCAGTGCCGCCGTGGCGGGCAGCCCGAGCCGGACCGCGGCGGTGGGCGTGAGCCTGCGCGCCTCCACCACGGCGTTGGTGAAGTGCGTGGTGCCGATCATCACCGCGCTGATCCCGCCCCGCGCCTGCCCGGCGACCGCGGCGATGGCGGCGGCCACCCCGGTGGTGACGTCGGCGGTGGTCGGGGTCTTCACCGAGGCGAGCACGGTGTCCACATCGGACACCAGCACCGCGTCGGTGTTGGTGCCGCCGACGTCGATGCCGATCCTCATCGGGTCACCGCTGTCCGCTCACCTGTGCCGCCGGCCAGCTTGAGCGCACCGGCCAGCCAGTAACCGAGCAGCCCCACCAGCAGCGAGTTCAGCGAGGGTATGCCGAACTCCGCCTGCGAGCTCCACCAGCCGACAGCGGCGGCCACCGCCCACACCAGCACGGCCGCGGGCACCCAGCCCGGCTCGGTCTCGGGCATGCGCCCCGCCTCCCTGCCCGCGTCCAGGTGCGGCCGCCAGCGGCGCACCAGGTAGTACTCGGCGACGGTGATTCCCGCGATCGGCGGCAGGCAAACCCCCAGCAGGGTGAGGAAGTCCACGAAGTGGCTGAGGATGCCCAGCGCGGACAGCACGGTGCCCAGCGCGCCGATCACGATGGTGGTGGGCACCCGGCCCACCTTCAGCCCGAACAGGGTGGACAGCGCGTTGACGAAGCCCAGCGAGGCGCTGTAGAGGTTCCAGTCGTTGATCTTCACGGTGGCCGAGACCACGATCAGCACGCCCAGCACCCCCGTGGTGGCGGCGAAGATGTCCACCACGCTGGTCTGCTTGATCGCGTAGGCGAGCAGCACGCCGATCAGCCCCATCAGGAACTCGCCCACGGTGATGGACAGCACCGACTGCTTGACCACGTCGGCGGGCTTGCGGTTGAACCGGGTCATGTCCGGGGCGACCACGGCGCCGACGATGTAGGACCCGGCCACGATCGTGGCGCCGCTGGCCACGGTCAGCGGCTCGCCGAAGGGCTGGCTGGCCGCGAGCGCGCCGAGGTCGTGGCCGGACAGCACGCTGACCACCGAGTAGCCCGCGAGCAGCAGGAAGGCGGGCACGGTCAGGTAGGCGACCCAGCCCATCCAGCGGAAGCCGTACATCACCAGCACGGTGATCCCGATGCCGGTGACCAGCGACCAGCCCCAGACCGGCATCGTGCCCAGCAGCCGCTCCAGGCCCTCGGCGAAGATCTGGTTCTGCACGCCGAACCAGCCGATCGAGCTGATCGCGATGACCACGGCGATCAGCGCCGAGCCGTAGCGGCCGAAGCCGGTCCAGCGGGCCAGCACCGAGGTGGACAGGCCCTCGCGGCAGCCCGCGATGCCGACCAGGATCGCCACGATCTCCAGTACCGCCGAGCCCAGCGCGAAGGCGAGGATCGCGTCGGGGAACGCGAGCCCCGCTCCCAACGCGGCGCCGGTGAGGAACTGGGTCAGGTCGGAGAGCTGACCAACCCACTGCACCGCGACCAGCCACCAGCGGTAACGGGCCTGCCGGGGCACGCGTTGCAGCGCGTAGTCCTCGCCGCCGACCATGCACAACCACCCTCTCCACACACGATTGGGTGATTAGCTCAGAAAACCCTTGCCCTGATCAAGTCGGCATCGGGGTGTCATGAAAGTGCCGTTGCTGGCACTGGACGCCAGCAACGGCACTTTCATGGCACCACTCACGTCCGCTGGTAGCTCGGGCGCCAAGCGCTGCGCGGTGGTCCCTCCGCGCGCACCCGGACCCGCACTGTGGGCGTGCCCACGTAGGCCACCATCGACTCGTCGACCGAGGTGACCTCAGCCAGGTGCGGGTCGGCCCCGGCGTGCACGGCGGCGGCCCTGGCCTGCTCGCGGACCTTGACCCGGATCTCGTCCCCGTGCGGGGAGCTCAGGGTGAAGATGCGCGTGGCCTCACCGCTGACCGGGGCCACCGCCACCCCCACGGCGGCAGCGGAGTCGGCGCGCGGCGGGCAGCACACCAGGGTGGTGCCGGGCAGGGCGCCGGGCAGGGCGTCCACCAGTTTCTCCGCCCCGGGCCCGATCACCAGCAGCGGCAGGTCCTTCGGGCCGCTCTTGGCCCGGTCCACGGCCTCCGCCAGCCGCTCCACGTCGGGGCCGGGCGCGCCGCCCACGGGCGGGTCGGTCGGCACCATCGCCACCGTGCGCAGCCCGGTCGGCACGCCCGCGATGGTCGTCGGCCCCTCCGAAGGGGTGGCCGTTCCGCAGGTCACGGCGCACACCGCGGTGGGCGTGCCGTCCGCGGTGGTGAAGGCGACCAGCGCCTCGGACTCCCCCGCCAGCAGGGCGGCGCCCCGCGCCCCGGCGGCCCAGGTGGCGCCGTGCATCAGCAGCGAGCGGGTCAGCGCGTAGTCCACGGTCATCACCGAGCCGTCGTTGCGGGCCAGGAACGGCTCGGCCTCGGGCAGCCCGGCGTCCACGAGCGAGCGGCGCAGCCGGTGCGCGGCACCCCAGGCCCGCCGCAGCAGCGCCGCCTGCAACACGGTGGCGTTCTCCCGCTCCAGCAGGCCCATTCCGCCGACCTCGTGGGACAGCACGATCGGCACCGAGTCGCCCAGTTCGGCCCGCAGCAGCCCGGCGGCCGCCAGCTCGTGGCTGGGCATCACCGGGGCGAACACGCTGCTGACCGCCACCGCGCTGACCTTGCCCGCGATCTCCCGCGCGAAGGCCACCAGCCCGGCGGCGTCCAGCGGCTCGAAGTCCGAGCCGTCCATCCTCGCCCCGCCGCCCACGCAGGTCTCGGCCACCGACAGCGCCGCGTGCAGGTCCGGCGGCCAGCCCGCCAGCGGGGGCAGCGCCGTGGTCGCCCGGCCGAGCCGGATCACCGCCACCGGCCCCAGCTGCCCCGGCCAACGCCGCCAGTTCGGGTTCGAGCCGGGCAGCCCGGCCAGGCCGTCCACCTCGCTGACCGCGAGCAGCACCCGGTCGATGTGGTCCAGGGTGATCCCGCGCGGTCCAGCCTGCGCCATGATGTGGCGCAGCGCGACCGGCAGCACCTCGGTGGCTGCGGCGACCAGCGAGGCCTGCTCGGTAGAGGCCAGGACCGTGCCCTCGCCGTCCACCAGCGCGGCCGAGAACCGCTCGCTGTCCAGCGCGATGCCAAGGCGGCACCGCCGCAGCACGGGGGTGTCCTCGGGCAGCGCCCTGGTGGGGTAGGGGTCTTCGGTGATCATGACACCTCAAGCGGCCGGTAGGGCAGGTCCAGCCCGAAGGCGCCGGGGCCGACCAGCGCGAGCCCGTCCTCCGTGCGCCACAGCGGCGGGCACGGCAGCGCGAGCACCACGACGCGCAGCCCGTAGCGCAACCGCTCGGCGCTGACGGGCTGCCCGGTGTAGGTGTCGAACAGGGTGATGATGTCGGGCATCGTGGCCAGCGGCTCGCCGTCCTCGATGACCGCCAGGTACTCGTGGCCGACCTCCAGCCGCAGCGTGCGCCCGCGGTCGGGACCGATGCCCTCCAGCATCGCGGGGGTACGCCGGTTGGTGGCCAGCACCTCGGCGTCCGGGCCGGTGGCGGGCAGCACCGCGCTGATCCTGCCCTCGGCAACCACCCGCCCGTCGAACTCCCCGGCCAGCGCGCGCACCCGCCGCACTACGCTGCCGGGCTGGGCGAGCAGCTCACCGATGCGCAGGGCCTTGCGCACCGAGCCCAGCACCACGGCCCCGTCCGCACGCGCCTGCTGAGCCGTCATCACGTACTCGCTGCTGACGCCCCGGTCGCCGAACCCGGTGACCACCGTGCGCGCCAGCCGCTCCAGCCACGCCCCGTCCTCGGCGTGCACCGTGACCACCCGGTCGTGCTCGTCGGCCAGCACCGAGGGCCCCGGCGTGACGCCCGCCAACTGCATGGCGACCTGGTCCACGCCGGGAAACGCCCGCCCCATGCCGTCCCCGTCCAGCAGCGGCAGCCCGGCGTGCGAGGCCAGCGCGGCGGCGGCGGGCCCGTTGTAGCCGCCGATCTCGGTGCACAGCATGGCCACCACGGGCTTGCCGAAGTGATGCTCCACATGCCGCCGGATGGCCACCGACTCCCGGCAGGTGCCGATGCGCTCGGCGCCGATGGCCGGTGCGCCCAGGAAGGCGCAGGGCATGACCAGCCCGTCCTCGGGCAGTTCGGCCAGGTCGACCACCTCGACGGGACCGTTGAGGTCCACCGCGTGCAGGGCGAGCGGGAGCGAATCGCCCGCCGGTCCGCCCCCGCCACCACCGAGCACGTCGCAGCCTTGGGCGAACTCGCGAAGCCGTCCCCCGCTCAGGTGCATGGGGCGATCGTAATCACCCGTGTGCCGACTGCGAGTTCAGCCCGGTGGTGCAGATGTGACTGATCCTGCGTGCACGTGCAGCTTCCCGAGCAGGCGCGTTCAGGCCGACCGGGACGCCAGCGGCCTGCGGCGCAGCGCGGGCTCGGTCAGCGCGCGCGGGCGGAAGTAGGAGTCCTCCGGGTTGAGCACGGTGCCGGGCGGCACGACCTCGTCGATGCGGTCGAGGATCTCATCGTCCAGCACCACCTCGGTGCCCGCGAGCAGGTCGTTGAGCTGCTCCAGGGTGCGCGGGCCGATGATCGCCGAGGTGACGCCAGGGTGGGACACCGCGAAGGCGATCGCCAGGTGGGTCAGCGAGCAGCCCGCGTCAGCCGCGATCTTGGCCAACTGCTCCACGGCCTCGGCCTTGCGCGCGTTGGCCGGGATCGTGGTGTCGAACAGCGGCTTCTGGACGGCGGCGCGGCCCTGCGCGGTGTCGACGCCCTTGCGGTACTTGCCGGTCAGCCAGCCCATGGACAGCGGGCTCCACACCAGCACGCCCATGCCGTAACGCTGGGTGGTCGGCAGCACCGAGGTCTCGATGGCCCGGTTCAGGATGGAGTACGGCGGCTGCTCGGTGCGCAGCCGCTCGTAGCCGCGACGCTCCGAGGCCCAGTGCGCCTCCACGATCTGCTCGGCGGGGAAGGTGGAGCTGCCGATCGCCCGGACCTTGCCCGAACGGACCAGGTCGGTCAGCGCGGAGAGGGTCTCCTCGATGTCGGTGTCCGGGTCCGGGCGGTGGATCTGGTACAGGTCGATGTGGTCGGTGCCCAGCCTGCGCAGGCTGTCCTCCACGGCGCGCACGATCCAGCGCCGGGAGTTGCCGCGCCGGTTGACGTCCTCGCCCATCTGGTTGTGGAACTTGGTGGCCAGCACGACGTCGTCCCGGCGGCCCTTGAGCGCCTTGCCGACGATCTCCTCGGACTCCCCGGCCGAGTAGACGTCCGCGGTGTCCACGAAGTTGATGCCCGCGTCCAGCGCGGTGTGGATGATGCGCGCCGACTCCTCGGCGTCGTTGTTGGCCCAGGAGCCGAACATCATCGCCCCCAGGCAATACGGGCTGACCTTGATCCCGGTGCCGCCCAGTACTCGCTGCTGCATCTCGGTGCGCTCCCTCACTCGTAGTTGCAACACCAACGTAGCAGTTCAATCGATAATCGCAACACAGATGTTGCAACTGCTAGTCTGTCCAGGGCGAACAAGGAGGAGTCAGCGGTGAGCAGGCCACTGCGGTCGGACGCCGAGCGCACGGTGCGAGCGATCCTCAGGGCCGCCGACAAGGTGCTCAGCGAGAACCCCGGCGCCACCCTCCAGCAGATCGCCGAGGTGGCCGGGGTCGCACGCACCACGGTGCACCGCCGGTTCGCCACCCGTGAGGCGCTGATCGAGGCGATGAACGCGGCGATGCTGGAGCAGATCGAGGAGGCGATCGACGCGGCCCGGCCGCGGACCGCGCCGGTCCAGGTGGGGCTGCACGCGGTGACCGCCAACCTGATCCGGGTCAAGAGCAGCTGGCGGTTCACCGGCGCGCAGTTCAGCGTGAGCAACCCGGACATCCAGTGCGCGGCCGAGCGCGTGCAGGGCAAGTCGGAGCTGCTGTTCGACCGGCTCACCGAGTCGGGGTTGCTGGCGCCGCAGGCTGATCGGGACTGGACGGTGCGCACCTACCACGCACTGCTGCACCAGGCGATCCTGCGGCACCAGGAGACCGGCGAGCCCGCGGAGGCGCTGGCCGACCTCGTGGTCACCACCCTGTTGGGCGGGCTGGGTACTAGCCCTGGGTGATGTACTCCTGCAGGCGGCTCTGCTCGTCCTGCAACTGGGAGATCCGGTTCTTCACCACGTCCCCGATGCTGACGATGCCGGAGAGCTTGCCGTCCACGACCACCGGCACGTGCCGGATGCGCCGCTCGGTCATCAGCGCGGCCAACTCCTCCACGGTGTCCGAGGGCTTGCAGGTCACCACGGCGGTGGTCATGATCTCCGAGACCGGCCGGGACAACAGTTCTCCGCCACGCGCCGCGAGTTTGCGCACAACGTCGCGTTCGGACACGATGCCCGCCACCCCGTCGGGGGTCAGCACGACCACCGCACCCACGTTGTGCCTGGCCAGTTCCGAAACGAGTTCGGTCACCGTGGTCCAAGGCGGGACGGTGGCCACCTCAGTGCCCTTGCCCCGCAAGACGTCCGAGATCCGCATCAGGCTCGCCTCCCTGTCCGGTTCCCGACAGGGTAGTGGCCCGCGTCACGCTCCGCTCGGGGCCAATCCGGGGGTTTTCACCCATTGCTCGATCAAGTGGGCGCCGATGGAGTCCACCCGCCCGGTGTGCCCGCCCGCGAGCACCTCCTCGCGGGTGAACCACCTCGCCTCCTCGAGTTCCTCGTGGTCCACGGCGATGTGTCCGCTCACGGCCCGCGCGCGGAAGCCGATCATCAGCCCCGAGGGGAACGGCCAGGGCTGCGAGCCGAGGTAGGTCACGGTGTCCACAGTGACCCCCGACTCCTCGGCCACCTCGCGGCGCACCGCCTCCTCCAGGGCCTCACCGATCTCCACGAAACCCGCCAGCGTGGCGAAGGCGGTCGGCCCCGCGCCGCGGTGCCTGGCGAGCAGGCAGCGGTCCTCGTGCTCCACCAGCACGATCACCGCGGGCTCGATGCGCGGGAACAGCAGCCGCCCGCAGTGCGAGCCCTGGCACACCCTCAGGTGGCCACCCTCACGGCTTTCCGTTGCGGCACCACAGGTTCCGCAGAAGCGCTGGTGCCGGTTCCAGTGCAGCAGGCCCTTGGCGCAGACCAGTGCGGCCGCCTGGTCGGCGGGCACCGTCCCGAACAGGGAGCGCACGTCCACCGTGTCGGCCGCCTCGGGCAGGTCCACCGCGAACACCGGGACCTCGCCGTCCAGTCCGAGGAAAACCTCTTGTCCCGCAACGACTTGTGAGTCGGGCGCGTAGCGGTCCTGCCAGAACCTGAGCAGCCGCACGTCCTGCCGGGCGCGTTGTTCCCCGAGCCACGCGGGATCGCGCCGCCGCGCCCCGGCCCGGTCCAGCCCCAGTCCGGTGTAGGCGATCGCCGACTCACTCACCGGTGTCCACCGGCCGCTCGAAGAAGGTCTCCAGCACCACGATCGTCTGCGTGCCGGTGACCCCGGCGATCCTGTACAACCGCTTCAGCACCGCCTGCAACTCCTCCGGGCTGCCAGCCCTGACCTTGACCAGCACCGAGGCGGCCCCCGCCACCACGTGCGCCTCCTGCACCCACGGCAGCTCCGCCAGCGCCCGCGCGGTGGGCGGGTCGCCCATCCAGGCGTTGGCCTCGATCAGCACGAAGGCCGCCACCGCCTTGCCCACCGCGGCCGGGTCCACGTCCACGGTCGTGCGCCGGATGACCCCGCGCTCGCGCAGCTTGCGCACCCGCTCGTGCACGGTGCCCCCGGACAGGCCCACCGCCTGCCCCAGCGCCACGTAGGACTGGGTCGCGTCCTGTTGCAGGAGAGTCAGCAACTGTCGATCTGTTCGGTCCATGACGCCGATGACCGTATCAGGTTCTGCCATTCACGTGAATGGTAGAACGTAGTACGTCTGCGGTGAACTCGTCAGCCGGGTAGAAGGACTCGATCACCAGCTCGGCGAGGGTCAGGTCCAGCGGGGTGCCGAAGGTCGCCACCGTGCTGAAGAAGACCAGTTCGCCCTGCTCGTGGCGCAGCCGCAGCGTGGTGAAGATGTCCCCGGGCCCCGGCAGTTCCACCTCGGGCTCGGGCTGCTCGCACGGGTACTCGCGCAGCTCCTGGAGCAGTGCCGCCAGCTCCGGGTCGGCGGTCAGCTCCACCTGCCGCCGCAACCTGCCGAGCAGGTGCGCGCGCCACTCCCCCAGGTTGAGGATGCGCGGGGCCATGCCCTCCGGGTGCAGGCTCACCCGAAGCGAGTTCGAGGCAGGCCCGAGCAGGTGCGGCGCACAGCCCTCGGTGAGCAGCCCCACGCTGGCGTTGCCCTCCAGCAGGTTCCAGTACCGGTCCACCACCACCGCGGGGTACGGCTCGTGCCCGGTCAGCAGCTGGCGCAGTGCCTCCCGCGCGGGGCGCATGTGCGGGTCCTCCAACGGGGTTCGTGTGTAGACCGGCGCGAAGCCCGCGGCCACCAGCAGGGTGTTGCGCTCGCGCAGCGGCACCTCCAGCCGCTCCGCCAGGTGCAGCACCATGTCCCGGCTCGGCGTGGACCGGCCCGTCTCCACGAAGCTGAGGTGCCGCGTGGACACCTCGGCCTGGTTCGACAGCTCCAACTGACTGAGTCTGCGGTGCTCACGCCACTGCCGCAGCAATTCCCCCACCGGCCGCTTGCCCATGCCCCGACGTTACGCGCCCGCACCATTACCTACGGGGTAATCGCCCACCCCACCCGCGAGTCCCGCTGAGCCGCATGCGAGTCCCGCCCAGCCGCATGCGAGTCCCGGTCAGGCGGGCGGGACTCGCGCACCGGTGGGCGGGACTCGCGCGCACCAGAGCGGGGGTCAGGGGTGGGTCATGACCAGGCGGGGGCCCAGTTCGGCGATGCCCTGGGCGGTTTCGCCGGCGACGAGACGGGTCAGCTCCGGGCCCCACTGCTCGGGCGCGAGCTCAACGAAGCCCCGCTCGGCGTACCACGGGCCGTTCCACGGGATGTCGCGGAAGGTCGTCAGCGTGACGGCCCTGCCGCCCGCCGCCTGGACGACAGCGGACAGCAGGGCCGAACCAGCACCACGTCGGCCATGGGCCGGGTGCACCGCGAGCTGGTGCAGGTGCAGTGCCTGGTCGACGGGTCCGGTGTAGGCGAAGCCGATCGGCGGCTCACCGACCACGAGCACCTCGCTCGGATCGGTCACCTCCGCCACCACAGCCCCCGGCGGGAAGACGATGCCGAACTCGGCGAACAGAGCGTCCGCCGCCTGCTCCACCTCGGCAAGACCCGCGAGCTCGCATGCCTGGGCCAGCCGGACCCGTTGCGCCATCAGACCTTCCACTCCTCCACTTCGGACTCGACGAGGTCGGCCGCGGCGGTCACGCCACCGGCGGAGGCGATCTCGGCGCGCATCGCGGCCAGGTTGGCGGCGATGGCCGGGTCGGTGGTCACCGCGTGCAGGGCCTCGCGCAGCCCTCGCACGGTGACCTCCTCGCGCGGGATGTGCGCGCCCAGCCCGAGCTCGGCGATGCGCGGACCGTTGATCAGCTGGTCGGTGGCCTGCGGCACGGCGATCAGCGGCACCCCGTTGGCCAAGCCCTCCATGGTGCCGCCCATGCCGGCGTGCGTGATGAACGCGCGCGCCGTGCGCAGGATCAGCGCCTGCGGAACCCATTGGCGCACATCGAAGTTCGAGGGCACCTCACCCAGCGAGGCCGGGTCGACGAAGCGGCCAACCGACATCACCACGTGCCACCCGTTGTCGGCGAACGCCTCCAGGCACATCCGGAAGAACTCCGGCTGGTTGGTGTAGGCCGACCCCAGGGTGATCAGCAGCACCGGACGCTCGTCCGGGGCCCGCCAGTCGCCCTGGGTGCTCCGCTCGGTGAGCATCGGGCCGACGAAGGTGTAGCTGTCGGCGACCCGCTCTCCCCTGAGCTGGAACGACTTCGGGATCGTGACGATGCAGCGACGGGGCTTGGCCTGGAGGTCCTCCACCGTCAGCGAGACGTCCAGGCTCGCCACGTACGCGGCGAACCGCTCGGTGAAGGCGACCATCGCCGGGTCGGTGCGCATCTCCTCGGTCCAGCCCAGGTCCTCCTCGACGCCCTCGTAGCCGACGTAGGTGCCGGAGAGCTGGATCGCCGGGATACCCCAGCGCTCGGCGAGCACCGGTGCCTGCCACGCCCCGATGTCGTAGACGAGGACATCCGGCCGGTCGGCCTCGTAGGCGGCCTCGACCTGGGGCAGCACGGCCTCGAACTCGTCGAGGAACATCGTCATGCCCGCTGCGGGTTCCTCGGGCACGTCGGCCTCGGGCTTGTCGAAGCTGGGGAAGGTGGAGGTGTAGAGCACCGGCTCGGCGCCCGCCGCGCGGACCTGCGGGGCGAACTCCTCGTTGATGGCGTAGGTCACCCGGTGGCCGCGGGCGGCCAGTTCGGTGACCAGGCCGAGGCCGGGGTTGACGTGGCCGTGCGCGGGCACGGCCATGAACGCGACGTGCAAGCTTTTTTCTGGCATGGCGAAACTCCTGCGTGAAGAAGGGTTCGGTGAACTGAGGTCCGCGCGGGACTCAGTGGTAGAACTGCAGGAATGCGCCGTACATGGGGACAACGCTAGCAGCGGCTCACTCGCCGGGCGAGCCGATTTCCGCCGCCATGGCCGTCACGGCGGGGTGCCAGGCGCGGTCGGCCGGGCCGGTGAACACCAGGCGCCGCGACACGCCCTCGCGCAGCGGCACCAGCACCAGGCCCGGTTCCAGCATGGCGGCCACCAGCCCCGGCACCACGGACACCCCGACCCCGGACCGCACCATGGCCAGCAGCGTGCCCAGCTCGCGGACCCGGTGGGTGGGCGCGAACTCGACCTTGGCACGGCGGTGGACGCGCCGGATGTGCCGCTCGCAGCCGCCGACCGAGAGCAGGAACGGGTCGTCGGCCAGTTCGGCCAGCCCCAGCTCGGCGACCTCGGCCAGCGGGTGGTCGGCGCGCAGCAGCGCCTGGAAGCTGTCCGCGCCCACCAGCACCCCGCCGGTCCGCTTCGGGTCCACCAGCACGGCGGCCTCCAGCGAGCCCCCGGCCAGCCAGTCCGAGACCTCGTCGTCCTCACCCTCGAACACCCGCACCTCCACGCGGGGCAAGGCAAGCCGCCAGCGCTCCAACAGGTCCGGCAGCAGGCCCTGGCAGACGCTGGGCGGGGCGCCGAGCCGGACCACGCCGGTGGGCTGCCCGCTGTGCTGCGCGGCCAGGTCGGTGATCGCGGCCATGGCGGACACCGCGGCGCGGGCGTGCTCGACCAGCGCGGCGCCGAACGCCGTGGGCCGCGGTGTGCCGCCACGCACCAGGACCGGGTGGCCCAGCACGCGTTCCAGTGCGGCCACGGAGTGCGAGACCGCCGACTGGCTCACGCCGATGCTGTCCGCGCCCGCGCCGAAGCCGCCCGAGTCGAGCACCGCGAGGAACGCGCGCAGTTGGGACGGGTTCAGGCTCATGAACAACTCTCATGGGTCGTCATAACTCACTTGTTGGACTCATGATGCCCGATCAGGCAGCCTCGTGGCCGAATCCCGCCGGACTTCCCGGCCGGTGACGGGGAGGGTGGAGTGGTGCGACGGAGTTGGGTTCCCGGTTTTGTGGCGCTGTCGGCGATCTGGGGCAGCAGCTTCGCGCTGATCAAGATCGCGGTGGACGCCGGTGTCGCGCCGCCGTGGGTGGCGCTGTGGCGCTGCCTGTTCGGCATGCTGACGCTCTGGCTGATCTGCGCGGTCCAGGGCGCGCGGCTGCCCCGCGACCCGCGCGCCTGGGGGCACGCCGCGGTGATCGCGCTGCTGCTCAACTCGGTGCCGTTCATGCTGGTCGCCTACGGGGAGACGCGGATCAGCTCGGTGCTGGCCGGGGTGTGGAACGCCGTCACCCCGCTGGCCACGCTGGTCTTCGCGCTGGCGCTGGTGCGCAGCGAGCGGCCGACTCCCCGGCGGCTGCTCGGTCTCGGCCTGGGCTTCGTCGGCGTGCTGGTCGTGCTCGGCGTGTGGCAGGGGGTCGAGTCTGGCGTGCTCGACGGCACGTTGGCCTGCCTGGGTTCGACCGCCTGCTACGGCGCGGGTTTCGCCTACACCAAGAGGTTCTTCTCGGGACGTCCCGAGTCGGCTTCGGTGCTGTCGGCGATGCAGATCACCAGCGCGACCGTCCAATTGGGACTGATCGCGCCGGTGACCGCAGGTGCGCCGAGTTGGCCGGGCCTTCCCGCGATGACCGGCCTGCTGGTACTGGGCGCGGTCAGCACGGGTGTCGCCTACGTCGTGAACTTCCGGGTGATCCGCGTCGCCGGGTCCACGGTGGCCTCGACCGTGACCTACCTGACCCCGGTGTGGTCCACCGCGTTCGGCTGGCTGCTGCTGGGCGAACCGCTGTCCTGGAACACCCTGGCCGGTGCGGTGCTAGTCGTCGGCGGGGTGGTGCTCACGCGCGGCCCAGGCGGGCAGCGGCTCGCGGGCGGCCAGCCAGTCGGCGGGCACCGGGCCGTGCGCGCCGAGCAGCCCGCCGACGATGGCGCCGGTGGTGTCGACGTCCCCGCCAACACGTACGCAGGCGGTGATCCCGGCACGGAAGTCGGTCAGGTGCGTGGCGGCGGCCCACAGTGAGAACGGCACGGTGTCCTGCGCGATGACCCGTGACCCGTTGCCCAACTCGTGGGCGGCCTCTTCCGCTGTGCTGCCAACGAGTTCGCGGGCGCGCTCGATGCCGCGGCGCGTCTGGCCCGCGTCCAAGGCACGGGCCACGGCGTCCAGGAGTTCTTGCGGGGCAAGGGATTCGACCGCGAGCAGGGCGGCAGCCACCGCCACGGCGACAGCACCGGCCACGCCCTCGGGGTGCAGGTGCGTCACCTGTGCCGACAGCGCGGCCTGCTCGGCGGCCCGCACCGGGTCACCGGCGAAGAACGCGCCGAGCGGGGCCACCCGCATCGCGGCGCCGTTGCCACAGGAACCCGTGCCGCCAAAGGCTTCCGCGGACACGGTGGCCCACGGCTCGCCCTGCCGGATGCGGCGCAGGGTGACCACGGCGCCCGCGCCGTAGCCCCGGTAGGGCTCGCAGCGTTCGGCGAACTCGGCGGCCAGCGCGTCCTGGTCCACCTGCCCGCGATCGCGCAGGTGTGCCACCAGGCCGCAGGCCATCTCGGTGTCGTCGGTCCACTCCCAGACCGGCTCGGGTGGGATGCCCGCGATCAGGTCGGGCACCGAGCGCCCCGGTACGAAGAACTGGGCGCCGAGACAATCGCCTGCGGACAGGCCGTCGAGCGAGCGGTACATCAGGTCGAGTCGTGTGGTGTCTATGGGTTCGGAGCATACCGGCACCGAGGGGGAGCCGTCGGAGTAACGGCTCGACCCCTCGGTCCGCGCGGCTTGTCAGCCGCGGCGCCGGTTGGCGTACTGGCGGTGGCTGACGACGGCTCCGGAGCGGCCGTGCGCGGCGAACGAGGTCGCCGTCCTGGCCTGCTTGCCGGGGTTGCGTCGTTCCCGCCGGTTGGGCACAACCGACTCGGTGTGGTCCGGGTCTACCGGTTCAAAGGTCACGGGCATGCGAATTCCTCCGTTTTTCGAGACGCGCTGGTGAGATGAACAGGCGTCGCCCGGCCGATGGCGGGGGACGCGGCGCACGAAGCGGATCAGAGGATCATGGCGCTGACGCTAGCAGCGCGGTCGCGGCCCGCGCACCCGATTTATTTCGCCCCCCAACCGCCGTGAAGGTGGCTTTCACTGCGTCCAGTGCGGTGAAAGCCACCTTCACGCCATCACACCCGCGCCAGGTACTGCTCGAACGTGCCGGTCCCCACCGCGTTGTCCGGGGTGAGGTTGCCGCCCTCGCGCAGCGCACGGCCCAGCGCACCGGGCAGCGGCACGGGCAGCACGAGCCGACGACGGCCGGTGGCCCGCAGGTAGGCGTCCAGCGCCTCGCGCAGCGACAGCACCCGCGGGCCACCCAATGTCGGCGACCCGGCCCTTCGGCTCACCCAGCGCGAGCTCGGTCATGCGCTCGGCGACCTCGCCGGAGTCGATCGGCTGGAAGCGCACGGCGCTGAACGCGGGCACCACGGGCGACTTGGCCAGCGCGCCGAACACGGTGCCAAGCAGGTCGTGGAACTGAGTCGTACGCAGGATCGTCAGCGGCAGCCCGGACTCGGCGAGCACACGCTCGGTGGCGAGCTTGGCCTCGTAGTAGCCCAGCGGCACGCGGTCGATGCCGACGATGGAGATGTAGACCACGTGCGGGGAACCGGCGGCGCGGGCGGCCCGCACGAGGTTGCGCGCGGCGTCGACGTCGGACTTGCCCATCCCGCTGGCGCAGTGCACGACAGTGCCCACCCCGTCCAGGGCGGCGTCCAGCCCGGCCCCGGTGCGCAGGTCCACCGCCACCGAGGGCACGCGGCCCTGCCTCGCGGTGCGGCTGAGCACCCGCACCGGCTGTCCCCGGTCGAGCAGGCGGTCCACGATCTGGCGGCCGAGCGTGCCGGTACCACCGGTCACGAGCATCTGGTTCTTCGTCACACAGCGTGGACGAGACAGCCTGCCGCACTGTGACACGCGGTCGCCTCTTGGACTGTGCAGGCACGGTCTCTACGATCCGCTCATGGAACGCTGGCCAGTTCTGATCCGTGCTGCCACCGTCGGCGACCTCGACACGCTGCGCACCGCCCTGGACCAGGGTGTCGATCCCAACGGCACCGTTCCGACCGCGTTCGGTTACACCGATCCGCTGCTGGTGACCGCGGCGGCGCACGGCCAGGTCGAGGTCGTGCGGCTGCTGCTGGACGCCGGGGCCTCGCCCACCATCCAGACCGACTCGGGGCGCACCCCGATGAAGGTGGCCCTGGAGCGGCGGCACGTGCCCGTGGCCAAGGAGTTACTCGCGCGCGGCGTGCCCCCGCTGGACAGCGGCGGCAAGGACAGCCTGTTGCGGGGAGCCGTGCGCGCGGCGTCCGAGGACCCGCACACCAGCACCCTGGCCCACCTGGAGACCCTGCTCGAAGCGGGCATGCCCGTGCTCGACGGCGAGGAGTCCGCCGTGGTGCAGGCGGTGGAGCAGCGCGCGGTGCCCGCCGTGCTGCGGGTGCTGCTGCGGCACGGCGGCAGCCCCGACGACCGGCGCGCGGACGGGGTCCCGGTGCTGACCCTGGCCGCGATCCGCGACGACCCGGCCGCCGTGGACGCCCTGCTCGCGCACGGGGCCGACCCGGAGGCCACCGACCCGACGGGCCGCACCGCGCTGATGCGGGCCGCCGAGCGCGGGGCCTCCGACGTGGTCGCCGTGCTGCTCGCGCACGGGGCCAAGCCCTCGCTGGCGCTGCCCGACGGGCGGATCGTGGCCGAGCCGCTGGGCAGCCTGCGCCAGCACGCCTCGTACCGGATGCGCACCCTGTTCCCCGCCGACACCGAGACCGCCGAACCGGCCGTGATGTCGGTGTTCCCCACCGCCTACGTGGTGCGCGGCAGCGCCGAGTTGTTCGCCGAGTGGGCCAGCACCGTGCGGTCCGCGGGCGAGGACCGGGGCGACGTGTGGTTCGAGAACCTGTTCTCCTGGCCCGCCGACGACGTGGCTGACCTGGTGCAACGGCTGTCCCGCGCCGAGGGCGTGCTCACCGTCAGCTCCGACGAGCTGGCCATCGTGCGCGACGCCGCCAGCTACCTCGCCGACCGCAACGGACCGGAACGGGCCGCCGCCCACCGCGATCTGCACGAGGATCTGACGCGCCAGCTGCGACGCTAGCCGCTCCCCCGTCCAGTTGGAGGACCCGTGACCTACGTGGCCATCGCACTGGCAGTGGTGCTCGGCATGGGCATCATCGTGCTCGGCGCCCGCTACCTGCTCGCGCCCGAGGGCAGCGCCCGCGGCCTCGGTCTGCGCTCCCTGCCCACCGGCCCGGTGATGGCCTGGCTCAACCTCAAGGGCGTGCGCGACATCGTGTGCGGCCTGGCCCTGCTGGTCATCCTGGCCACCGGCCAGCTCCAGGTGCTCGGCTGGTTCGTGCTGGCCGCCGCGCTGATCGCCGTGGTCGACGCGCTGGTCGTGCTGTGGCACGGCGGCAAGCGCCGGTTCGCCTACGGCCTGCACGGCGGCACCGCGGGCGCCATGGCCGTGGTCTCGGTCGGCCTGCTGCTGAGCTAGTGTCGTGCGCCGGAAATCCGCCACATAAGTCTAGTCTGGGTTGATGGCGCGGATTGGACGTCCTCCTGCTGAGGTGACGTTGACCGAGCAGGAGCGGGTAACGCTGGAACGGTGGGCGCGGCGGGCGAAGTCGTCGCAGGTGCTGGCACAGCGGTGCAGGATTGTGCTGGCGTGCGCGGACGGCCTGCCAGGCAAGCAGATCGCCGAGGATCTTCGGGTTCACCCGTCGACGGTGACCAAGTGGCGCAGGCGATTTCTCCAGCATCGGCTGGAGGGCCTGGTCGATGAGGAACGGCCGGGCCGTCCGCCGTCGATCACGGTGGACCAGGTCGAAGAGGTGATCGTGGCGACTCTGGAGGAGACCCCGCGCAACGCCACACACTGGTCTCGGGCGTCGATGGCGGAGAAGTCCGGGCTGAGCAAGTCGACCATCGGCCGGATCTGGCGCGATTTCGGGCTCAAACCCCACCGTGCCGAGACCTTCAAGCTCTCGACCGATCCATTGTTCGTGGAGAAGGTCGTCGATGTCGTTGGCCTATACCACAATCCGCCCGAGCGGGCGGTGGTGCTGTGCGTGGACGAGAAGAGTCAGATCCAGGCACTGGACCGCTCCCAGCCGGTGCTGCCGATGATGCCGGGTATGCCTGAGCGGCGCACACATGACTACGCCCGCAATGGCATCACCAGCCTGTTCGCCGCGTTCGACGTCGCCGATGGCACGGTGATCGCCGAGTTGCATCGTCAGCACCGGGCCGCCGAGTTCAAGAAGTTCCTCATCACGATCGACAAGACGGTCCCGGCGGAGCTGGCCGTCCACCTGGTCTGTGACAACTACGGCACTCACAAGACCCCGGCGATCAAGGCCTGGCTGGCCAAGCACCCCAGGTTCCGCATGCACTTCACCCCGACCGGATCATCGTGGATCAACCAGGTCGAACGCTGGTTCGGCTTTCTCAGCGACCAGAAGATCACCCGAGGTACCCACCGCAGCGTCCAAGCGCTGGAGAAGGACATCCGCGTCTGGATCGCTGACTGGAACACCCATCCACGGCCGTTCATCTGGACCAAGACCGCCGAAGAGATCCTCGAGTCACTCGCCCGATTTTGTAGGCGGATTTCCGGCGCAGGACACTAGTGGCGCGTCGCGCATCGTTGACCTGGTATCCGGTCCGGGCCGAGGCCGCGGTGTCATGAAAGTGCCGTTTGGGACATCCAGCGTCCTGAACGGCACTTTCATGACACGGCCCGCGTCGGCGGGCGCGGCTGGGTGGTCGCCGGCCAGACACGGTCAAGGTTCCGAGGCGAGCCGCTAGGACTGGTCGCTGAAGTCCGCGGACAGTGTCAGGGGCGGCGCGGCCAGCTCCACCTCGGCCCGCACGAACTACGCGGCCAGGGCCGCTGTCAAGGGACTCACTCGCGGAACTGGGCCGCCACCAGGGCCTCGCCCTCGGGCGTGCGGCGGTAGAGCACCGAACGGCCCGCGCGCTGCCGGCACACCAGGCGGGCGTCCAGCAGCACCTTGAGGTGGCGCCCCACCGAGCCAAGGCCCTGCCCGGTCAGCGCCACGAGCTGGGTCGTGCTCTTGGGCGTGTCCAGCAGCACGAGCACCCCGGCCCGCGCCGCTCCGAGCAGCCTGCCCAGCGTGTCCGGGACCGGTGGCGGTGGCTCGGCCAGCACCCCGGAGCACGGGTAGACCACGGCCGAGCGGTTGTGCGCGTCCCAGCAGACCCAGCCCTGTCGCGGGGTCACCGGCACGAAGAACAGCTGGGCGCCGTCGACCTCCCGCGGCGGGTAGTCGTACACGTTGACCTGCAAGCGATTCGACCCCAGCCAGCGCATGCCCTGGCGCAGGTCACCGAGCACAGCCGCCCACCCGCCCTGGCCCAGTTTGCCCGTCCGCGCAACGACATCCGCCTCGATGACGCGTCTGCGCCGGGGCCACTCGGGCAGCACCGCACGCGTCCACACCCACTCCAGCAGGTCCGCGGTCCGCTGCGCCAGGTCCGTCCTGTCCAGCTCGGGCGTCAGCGCAGGGCCCAGGTTCTCGCGGGCGATTTCCGCTGGCGTGGAACGAATCCCGGCCAGCTCCCGCTCGAACTCCGCGGGCTCACCGGTCGGCGTCGGCGTGAAGAAGTCCGCGATCCACCGACGCCGCAACCCGGCCCGCACCAGCGAAGCGGTGATCGGGTCGGCGGCCAGCAGTTCCCGGTACGCGGGCAGGTGGGCGTCCAGCCAGGCGCGCTCGCCGGGGTGCGCCGCGGTGGCCCGCGCCAGGGTGATCAGGCTCGCGGTGGCCTCGGCCAACGGGGAGACCACGAACCGGCTGCCCGCCAGCGTGTCCGCGTTGACCTGCCACCAGCCCACGTTTCGCCCCCCTGCGAAAGACTAACCCCCGGCCATGCGGCTGGTGAGACTCCCGCCATGCGCACGTACCGCGAACTGTTCGCCACCCCGGAGTTCATGCCGCTGTTCCTGACCTCCTCCGCGCAGATCGCGGCCGCCACCGTCGCCGGGCTCGCCCTGGGCACGGCGGTCTACACCGAGACCGGCTCACCACTGCTGTCCGCGCTGAGCATGTTCGGCCCCTCGCTGGCCCAGGTGGTCGGCGCGACCGTGCTGCTGTCGGCCGCCGACCGGCTGCCGCCCCGCGCCGTGCTGACCGGCCTCGCCCTGGCCTTCGCGCTCGGCACGGCGGCACAGGCCGTACCGGGACTGCCGCTGTGGACCGTGTTCGTGCTGGTCCTCGGCCTGGGTGTGCTGGCCTCGCTGGGCAGCGGGGTGCGCTACGGGCTGCTGACCGAGATCCTGCCCGGCGAGGGCTACCTGCTGGGCCGCTCCGTGCTGAACATGTCGGTCGGGATCATGCAGATCACCGGCTTCGCGATCGGCGGGGTGCTCGTCGCCGCCCTGTCCCCGCGCGGCACCCTGTTGGCCGGCGCCGCCCTGTACCTCGCCGCCGCCCTGCTCGCCCGCCTCGGCCTGAGCCGCCGGCCGGCACGCGCCGCGGGCCGCCCCTCGATCGGTGAGACCTGGCGCAGCAACGCCCGCCTCTGGTCCTCGGTGCCACGTCGGTACACCTACCTCGCGCTGTGGCTGCCCAACGGGTTGATCGTCGGCTGCGAATCCCTGTTCGTCCCCTACGCACCGGAGGCCGCTGGGCTGCTCTTCGCGCTCGCGGCACTCGGCATGCTGGTCGGCGACACCGCCGTCGGCCGGTTCCTGCCCCAGCGCTGGCTCGACCGGCTCGGCGCCCCGCTGCGCCTGCTGCTCGCCGTGCCCTACCTCGTCCTCGTCCTCGCCCCGCCGCTGCCCGTGGCCGCCGCCGCGATCGTGCTCGCCTCGATCGGCTACTGCTCAACCCTGTTGCTACAACACCGTTTGATGGCCCTGACCCCGCCCGAGCTCAGTGGGCACGCGCTCGGCCTGCACTCCGCGGGCATGCTCACGATGCAGGGCGTCAGCGCCGTGCTCGCCGGCGCCCTCGCCCAGCACACGACCCCCGCGATCGCCATGTCCCTCCTGGCCCTCGCCTCCCTCGCCGTCACGGTGGCGTTGGCGCCCGGGCTTGGCGCCATGCCATGAAGGTGCCGTTCATGGCGTTGAACGCCGCGAACGGCACCTTCATGGCGCTGGGCGGCGGGCCTGAACAGGCTCACCAAGCCGGGACCCATGCCATGAAAGTGCCGTTCAGGACACCCAACGACTCAAACGGCACCTTTGGGACGTGCCTGCCGTGGACGCGAGCGGGACGCCGCCGAGACACGCTGCGAAAGGACCATTCGCTGCGTTCAGCGCAGTGAAAGCCACCTTCGCGGCGGTCGTGGCAGGTTCACAACCTCGCCAAGGGCACCTTCATGGCGCTGGGGCGCGGGCCTGAACAGGCTCACCGGCTCGAGGCCAATGTCATGAAGGTGCCGTTCAGGGCATTGAACGACTCAAACGGCACCTTCATGACACGGAGCAGCGGGCCTGAACAGGCTCACCAAGCCGGAACCCATGTCATGAAGGTGCCGTTCAGGACGTTGAACGCCGCAAACGGCACCTTCATGACATGGGAGCCACGACGAAATCGAACTGGGCCAGGGGCCCGGGTCAGCCGTTCCTGCCGATCGTCTGCCGGATCCAGCCCGCGTAGGCGGGCACGCTGCTGTAGAGCCCCGGCCCGCCCACGCAGGTCGGACGCGAGTTGCCGGGGCCCGAGGTGGTCCCGACGAGCTCCCACCGCCCGCCCCTGCCCCGCCGGATCTGCGGTCCGCCGGAGTCCCCGAAGCACGCCATGGCGTCCGGCACCCGGCTGACCGTGCACAGTCGGGTCGGCCCCGCGAAGCCGGGCGCGCACTCGGCCTCGGACCCCCTGCGGGCCTCGAGTTCCTGGAGCCGGTTGGCGAACACCGCCTTCGGGATCTCGGGCGTGTCGACGACGGTGCCGAACCCCAGGAGTCGGGTCGGGGTGCCGGGCCTGCCGGGCCGTTCCGCGATGCGGATGGGCTGCTCGCCGACCGGGCGGTCCAGGCGGATCAGTGCGAGGTCGTTCTGGTTGGGCGCCTTGGTCCTGGTCTGCACATAGCCCGGGTGGGCCACTATCTGCGCGATGGCACGGACCGTTCCCCCGGAGGTCCGCCGCTCGCTGCCGATGCGGACGGTGCCGTCCGGCTTCACCAGGTCCGGGTTGACGCAGTGGGCCGCCGTCAGCACCCACTGCGGATCGATCAGCGAGGCCCCGCAGACGCCGTGTTCCCCGTTGCCCACCACCGTTTCCGCGATCGATGCCATGAACGAGTAGCGCTGCGTGGAATCCTTCCCGTTGACGATCGCTTCGGCGCTGCCAGCCGTCAACGTGGTGGCGCACACCGCGCTGGCCAGGGCCACGGCGGCGACTCCCGCCGCACGGCGGTGCACGGAGTTCGAGCTGAACACGGAGGTTCCCTTCAATCGGGTGTGAACGCGGGTAAAGCGGAAAACTGGACGCGTTCAGCCTGCGTGTTCAAGCCCCGCTGCCCCATCCGGGCAGCAGGCCTGTGCGAGGTGGGGAAAACCCTCCCGGCCCTCGGACGGCCAGTACCCCTCCCAAAACCACAGGTGGGGTGCCGGCACGATCGCCGACACCCCACCTGAACAGCTAACTCACTTCAACCGATGCTCAAGATCAGCTGCAACCGGAGGTGCTGCCGCAGCCCTCGCAGACGTAGCAGGACCCGGCGGGCCGCATCTTGGTGCCGCAGGTCATGCACAGCGGCGCGTCGGCGGCCTTGCCCAGCTGGAGTTCGATCAGCTCGGTGGAGCTGTGCGCCACGGCCGGGGCGGGCTTGTCGGCGGCCTCCACGGTGGTCTGCATGGCGACGATGTCCACGTCACCGGAGGTGCCGTAGTCGGCGGAGACCTGGGCGGTGCGCTCGTCGGCGGTGAAGATGCCCAGCTCGGCGCGCTTGTCGTAGGGCAGGTAGTCCAGCGCGAGCCTGCGGAACAGGTAGTCCACGACGCTGGTGGCGATGCGCACGTCCGGGTCGTCGGTCATGCCGGCGGGCTCGAAGCGCTGGTTCTGGAACTTCGAGACGTAGAACTCCAGCGGGATGCCGTACTGCAGGCCCACGGAGATCGACATCGAGAAGGCGTCCATCACCCCGGCCAGGGTCGAGCCCTGCTTGCCCAGCTTGATGAAGATCTCGCCGAGGCCGTCGTCGGGGTAGGACCCGGCGTGCAGGTAGCCCTCGGCGCCACCCACGGTGAACGACACGGTCTGGCTCGGGCGCTTCTTGGGCAGGCGCTTGCGCACCGGCCGGTACTCCACGACCGGCTCGGTCTTGGCCTCGACCTCGGCACCCTTGCTGGCGCCCTTGCCCGCGGACAGCGGCTGGCCGACCTTGCAGTTGTCGCGGTAGATCGCCAGCGCCTTGAGGCCCAGCTTCCAGCCCTGGAAGTAGATCTCCTGCACGTCCTCCACGGTGGCCGCCTCCGGCATGTTCACCGTCTTGGAGATCGCGCCGGAGATGAACGGCTGCACCGCGGCCATCATGCGCACGTGGCCCATCGGCGCGATGGAACGCTCGCCCATGGCGCAGTCGAAGACCTCGTAGTGCTCGGGGCGCAGTCCGGGCGCGTCCACCACGTGGCCGTGCTCGCCGATGAACTCGACGATCGCCTCGACCTGCTCCTGCTGGTAGCCCAGGGACTTCAGCGCACGCGGCACCGTCTGGTTGACGATCTGCATGGAGCCGCCGCCGACCAGCTTCTTGAACTTGACCAGCGCCAGGTCGGGCTCGATGCCGGTGGTGTCGCAGTCCATCATCAGGCCGATGGTGCCGGTGGGCGCGAGCACACTGGCCTGCGCGTTGCGCCAGCCGTTGCGGGCACCGATCTGCAGGCCGCTCTGCCACTGCTCGGTGGCCAGCTTCTGCACGGCCCGGTCGTCGCTGCCGTAGGTGCGGACCAGGTCGTTGGCCGCGGCGTGCTTGCGCATGACCCGCTGGTGCGCGTCGGCGTTGCGGGCGTAGCCCTCGTAGGCGCCGACCACACCGGCCAGCTCGGCGGAGCGGCGGTAGGCGGTGCCGGTCATCAGCGAGGTGATGGCCGCGGCCAGTGCCCGGCCGCCCTCGGAGTCGTAGGCGTGGCCGGTGGCCATCAGCAGGGCGCCCAGGTTGGCGTAGCCGATGCCCAGCTGGCGGAACTTGCGCGTGGTGTCGGCGATCGGCTCGGTCGGGAAGTCGGCGAAGCAGATCGAGATGTCCATCGCGGTGATGACCAGCTCGACGGCCTTGACGAACAGCGGGGCGTCGAAGGTGCCGTCGGGGCGCAGGAACTTCAGCAGGTTCAGCGAGGCCAGGTTGCAGCTGGAGTTGTCCAGGTGCATGTACTCGCTGCACGGGTTGGAGGCGGTGATCCGGCCCGATTCGGGGCAGGTGTGCCAGTCGTTGATGATGCCGTCGTACTGGATGCCCGGGTCGGCGCACTCCCACGCGGCCTTGGCCAGCTTGCCGAACAGCGCCTTGGCGTCGACGGACTCGATGACCTCACCGGTCTGCCGCGAGCGCAGGCCGAACTGGCCCTCGTTCTCCACGGCGCGCATGAACTCGTCGGAGACGCGCACCGAGTTGTTCGCGTTCTGGTACTGCACGGACACGATGTCGCGCCCGCCCAGGTCCATGTCGAAACCGGCGTCGCGCAGCGCGCGGACCTTGTCCTCCTCGCGCGCCTTGGTCTCGATGAACTCCTCGACGTCGGGGTGGTCCACGTCCAGCACGACCATCTTGGCCGCGCGCCGGGTGGCGCCGCCGGACTTGATGGTGCCCGCGGAGGCGTCGGCACCGCGCATGAAGGAGACCGGGCCGGAGGCGGTGCCGCCGGAGGAGAGCAGCTCCTTGCTGGAGCGGATGCGGGACAGGTTCAGGCCGGCCCCGGAGCCGCCCTTGAAGATCAGCCCCTCCTCGCGGTACCAGTTGAGGATCGACTCCATGGTGTCGTCCACCGCGAGGATGAAGCAGGCGCTGACCTGCTGCGGGGAGGCGGTGCCCACGTTGAACCACACCGGGGAGTTGAAGCTGAACACCTGGTGCAGCAGCATCCAGGTCAGCTCGTGCTCGAAGACCTCGGCGGCCTTGTCGTCGGCGAAGTACTTGTGCTCGACACCGGCCTTGACGTAGCTGGAGACCACCCGGTCGATGAGCTGGCGCAGGCTGCGCTCGCGCGCGTCGGAGCCGACCGCGCCGCGGAAGTACTTGCTGGTCACGATGTTGGTCGCGTTGACCGACCAGAAGTCGGGGAACTCGACGCCCCGCTGCTCGAAGTTGATCGAGCCGTCACGCCAGTTGGTCATGACGACGTCGCGGTGCTCCCAGGTCACCTCGTCGTAGGGGTGCACGCCCTCGGTGGTGTGGACCCGCTGCACCCGCAGCCCCTTGTTGCCGACGGCCTTCGTCATGACCGTTACCTCTCCGCTAGTGCTCGTGCTCGTGCTACACCTGCGAACGGCGAGTCCGCTGACCCGCCGTCGAAACCTGCCTGTGGGCATCTACTCGCTTTTCTCCGCGCGCCGCAGTTCCGCGATCTCCTTCTCGAAGTCCTCCACCGAGGAGAAGGAGCGGTACACGCTGGCGAAGCGCAGGTAGGCCACGCCGTCGAGATCCCTGAGGGGACCGAGGATGGCCAGCCCCACCTCGTGGCTGGGGATCTCCGCGCAGCCGGTGGACCGGATCGACTCCTCCACCCGCTGGGCCAACTGCTGCAGGGCGTCCTCGTCCACCGGGCGGCCCTGGCAGGCGCGCCGCACCCCGGTGACGACCTTGTCCCGGCTGAACGGCTCGGTGACCCCGGACCGCTTGACCACGGCCAGCACCGCCTCCTCGACGGTGGTGAACCGGCGGCTGCACTGCGCGCAGGACCGGCGGCGCCGGATGGCCTGGCCCTCGTCGACCTCGCGCGAGTCCACCACACGGGAGTCCGAGTGACGGCAGAACGGACAGCGCACGGCGTGAGTCACCCCTTCCCCAGGTGCTGGACCAGCGGCTGCGCGGCAGTCAGCCGGGAAGGAGGATGACCCCAACCTGTGGACTAACTACAGCGATGTAACCACTAGATGTAGGGGTAGACCGTATGTCTCAGGACGGCTGGACGCAAACTGGGCGGGCGCGACACGCCGAGGGTGTGACCCGATGGTGCGGCACGGGGCACTACGACAACCGAGTGAACGGACAAACCTCGCCCTAGCGGGTGACACCCGCGTCCGGCACGACCAGCGGCTGGCCGGGGTGCACGGCATCCCCGTCGAGGTGGTTGAGCCGCATGATCCGGTCGACGACCTCACCGGCGGGGCTGCCGGGCACCACGCGCTGGGCCAGGCCCCACAGGGTCTCGTCCGCGCGGACCTGGACGACGGTCGTGGCCTCGGGCACCGGCGCCGACTGGCTGGAGACCTCGGCGAGCAGCCCGAAGCCCACGCACACCAGGAAGGTCAGCAGGCCGATGAGCACCAGTTGCAGCCCGGCGTGGCGCGGCCTGACCCGGCAGGACGAGGAGGCGGCGGCGCCGGGGGCGAGCACGGGACGGGGACGACCAGGCGGCCTGCGCAGCTCCTCACCGCCGCGGCGGAGCACCCGGGGACCGGGGCGCGCGCCCTGTGCAGTGGGCTTGACCAGCAGCTCCTGGGTCGCCATGACGCCTCCCGCAAGGATCGAACATGCGTTCTATCGAACGTCCGTGCGAATGTGTACCACAGGGTCACGCCGAAATCGAGGATTTGCGGCGTGTCCTTCGAACAGGTGTTTGATCTGAGCGCGGCTCCCGTCTACCGTGGACCGTGAAGATCGCTGACCGTCTGTCCGCGGGGGCGAACAGCCCGCGACGAGGTCGGCATCAGTGCTGCCCCGCCGGGAGGTCGGGGTGACGAGGGAGGCTGCGTAGTGGCACGCAAAGGCGCCGAGGGCCCGCTTACCGGGTCGGGCGTGAACACCGATGGCGACGAGGGTCCCGTGGTGGAACTGGAGGTCTTCTCCGGGGACGGCGAGGACACCCCGGCCCAGGACCCGAGGCTGACCCCGAGGCAGCGCAAGGTGCTGCGGGTCATCCAGGAGTCGGTGGAGCGGCGCGGCTACCCGCCGAGCATCCGCGAGATCGGCGACGCGGTGGGCCTGACCTCCACCTCCTCGGTGTCACACCAGCTGAAGATGCTGCAGCGCAAGGGCTACCTGCACCGGGACGCGAACCGGCCGCGCGCGGTCGGCATGCTCACCGCGGAGGGCGGCCCGCAGCCCGTGGCGGAGCAGCCGGGCACCGCGCCGGTGTACGTGCCACTGGTCGGCCGGATCGCAGCCGGTGGGCCGATCCTGGCCGAGCAGACCTTCGAGGACGTCTTCCCGCTGCCCAAGGAGATCGTCGGCGACGGCACCCTGTTCCTGCTCAAGGTGGTCGGCGACTCGATGGTCGACGCCGCGATCACCGACGGGGACTTCGTCGCGGTGCGCCAGCAGGAGGACGCCGACAACGGGGACGTGGTCGCCGCGATGATCGACGGCGAGGCCACCGTGAAGACCCTCAAGCGGCGGGACGGGCACGTCTGGCTGATGCCGCACAACGAGGCGTACGAGCCGATCCTGGGCGACGAGGCGCAGATCCTCGGCAAGGTCGTCGCCGTGCTGCGCAGGCTCTGACCTGACCGCGAACGGGCCCGCTCCGCGCTGTGCGGAGCGGGCCCGTTCGCGTTGCTGGGCGGGTCAGTCGCGAGGTGCGAGGACCGTGAATCCGGCGTCGGTGGCGGCAGTGGCCAACCGGTCGTCGTAGGTGACCACGGCGTCCAGGTCGGTGCCGAGGAGTCGAGCCGTCGAGAGGTGGATGGCGTCCAGCGAGCGCAGCATTCGATCCGGCTCGTTCATGGCGCCGTCGACCACGTCGTCGTCCATGCTGATGTAGTCGAACGCGAGCAGGAGGTCACGCGCGTCCGGAATCGCCGCGGGCAACACGCGGGAGACGGCGCGCATCACCTCGACGCGCAGCAGCGAGGAACTGACCCAGGACGCGCTGGTCTGGCTGTCGTAGAACGCGGCGAACGCCTTGGAATGGCTCTCCTCGGCCAGCAGCTTGAGGGCGGCCGAGGTGTCGACGTAGTACAGGCTCACCAGGTGTCTTCCTCGCGCAGCTCCCGGAGTGCTTCGCCAAGACGGTCCTGACCGACGCTGGGACGCATCCGCGGCCGGTATCCGGGCCGGGTCGCCAGCCTCGCCTTGCCCGACTCCACCAGCCGCGTCATCGTCGGGGTCGGCGCGCGATCCTCGACCGGCACGATCCGTGCGATCAGGCGGCCGTACTCGGTGACATCGACCGTCACGCCGTGCCGGACCCTGGCCAACACCTCACTGGTGTTGTGGCGCAGTTCCCGCAGGCCAACGGTGTAGTCATCGCGGCGCTCCATGCACCCAATGTATCACAAAATTGTGGCCACACCCACCGGCTCCGGACAGCGCTCAGGCCCCCTCAGCGCGGGGCCGAGGGGGCCTGGACGGGTCGTGTCCGGACTCAGCTGGTCGGCGGAGTGGTGCTCACCTTCGCCTCGGTGGTGGCAGCGGGCGCCACCGGCGGCTGCGCGGCGGTCACCTCGGCGGCCGGTGCGGCAGCGGCGGGCGCCGCGCTGGCCGGAGCCGTGGCGGCCGGTGCGGCCGAGTCACCCTGACCGGCCTTCATCTCCGCCTTGAAGATCCGCAGCGACTGGCCGATCCCGCGGGCGGCGTCGGGCAGCTTGCGCGCGCCGAAGAGCACGACGAACACCAAAGCCACGATCGCCCAGTGCCAGGGGCTGAACTCGCCCATAGCCGTTCCTCCTCGAACGCGTGAGACTTCCTCCGCACCAGCCTAACCGTCCAAGGCGGCCGTGGGTATCAGGCGGGTGTGCTGTTCACCGCGAACCGCTCCAGCGCCCCGGCCAGGTCGCCGCGTACCCGGGCCCGCAGCTCGGTGCCCTCCTCGGTGTGCCGCTCCTCGAGCACCTCGCCCTCCGCGTGCACCCTGGCCACCAGCGCGCCCTGGGTGTACGGCACGAGCACCTCGACCACCAGCGTGGGCCTGGGCAGCAGCTCGGCGACCTGCTCGCGCAGCGCCGCGACCCCCGACCCGGTGTGGGCCGAGACGAACGCGGCCCCCGGCAGCAGGTTGCGCAGCCTGGCCAGTGCGACCTCGTCGGCGGCGTCGGTCTTGTTGACCACCACCAGTTCGCGCGGCATCGGCCGGTTCAACTCGCCGCCGATCTCGCCGAGCACCTCGCGCACCGCCTGGACCTGCCACTCCGGCCTGGGGTCGGAGCCGTCCACCACGTGCAGCAGCAGATCGGCGTCGGCGGCCTCCTCCAGGGTGGAGCGGAAGGCCTCGACGATCTGGTGCGGCAGGTGCCGGACGAAGCCCACGGTGTCGGTGAGCGTGTACGGCAGGCCCTCCGGCGTGGTGGACCTGCGGGTGGTCGGGTCCAGGGTCGCGAACAGCGCGTCCTGCACCAGCACCCCGGCCTCGGTCACGGCGTTGAGCAGGCTGGACTTGCCCGCGTTGGTGTAGCCGACGATGGCCACGCTGGGCACCTCGTTGGCCACGCGGCGCCCGCGCTTGGTCTCGCGCACCACGCTCATCGCCTGGATCTCCTTGCGGAGCTTGGCGATGCGCTTGTGGATACGCCTGCGGTCGGTCTCCAGCTTGGTCTCACCGGGTCCACGCAGACCCACACCGCCGCTGGCGCCACCGGCCCGGCCACCGGCCTGCCGGGACATGGCGCTGCCCCATCCGCGCAGGCGTGGCAGCAGGTACTGCAACTGGGCCAGCTCGACCTGCGCCTTGCCCTCCTTGGACTGGGCGTGCTGGGCGAAGATGTCCAGGATCAGGGCGGTCCGGTCGACCACCTTGACCTTGAGCCGCTCCTCCAGCTGGCGCAGCTGGCCGGAGGACAGCTCGCCGTCGCAGATCACCGTGTCCGCACCGGTGGCGACGACCACGTCGCGCACCTCGCGGACCTTGCCCGAGCCGACGTAGGTGGCCGGGTCGGGGCGGTCCCGGCGCTGCACCAGGCCCTCCAGAACCTGGGAGCCCGCGGTCTCGGCGAGCCGGGCCAGTTCGGCCAGGGAGGCCTCGGAGTCAGCGGCGCTGCCCTCGGTCCAGACCCCGACCAGCACCACGCGCTCCAGGCGCAGCTGGCGGTACTCGACCTCGGTGATGTCGTCGAGTTCGGTGGACAGCCCCGCGATGCGGCGCAGCGCCGCGCGGTCGGCGAGTTCCAGATCGCCGGTGGACAACAGCTCGTCCCCGTCGTCCCCGGGCTCAAATGCGTAAGTTTCCGTCATCTTGACATCGAGTGTCCCACGTGCTGGGTACCGCTTACCAGTGAGTTACTCCGTCAGTCGCTGTCATAGGCCGCCAGGTACACCGCGAACCGACTGCCACCGGGGTCGGCGGGCAGGTCCCGGTACTCGTCGAGCACGGCGTGCAGGCGGTCCAGCAGCTCGGCGCGGCGTTCCTCGGGCAGCTGGAACACCAGCCGGGTCTGCCGCAACCCGGCCACGCCCACGTCGGCGACCTCGCCGAGGAAGGCGCCCAGCGCGGCCTCCTGGAGCGCCACCCGGTCGGCACCGAAGTCCAGTCGCAGCGAGAGCCCGGTGGACCGGTACGGCTTCTCGCGGGCGCCCCGGGTGCCGCGCCGGGCGGGCAGCTCCTCCAGGAAGCCCGTTTCCACGAGCTTGCGCACGTGGTGCAGCGTGGTCGCCGGGTCGCGGCCCAGCCGCTGGGACAGCTCGAGGTTGGTCAGCGGGCGCTCGTAGGTGAGCCGGATGATGCGCATCCGGACCTCGGAGGCCAGCGCGGCGGCCTCGGCCCTGGTCGCTGGCCGGAGCGGTTCGGCGGCTGGCACGTCCAGAGCATAACTGATTGACAGTTTCCAATCACTTCGGCGAGGCTGCCCGCCATGGCACGTCCCTCCCTGCTCGCGCACGCCGACTTCCGCCGCCTCTGGGCGGGCGACACGGTCAGCCAGTTCGGCGTGTTCATCGGCCAGTTCGCGATCCCGACCCTGGCCATCACCCTGCTGGCGGCCACCCCGTTCGAGGTCGGCGCGCTCAGCGCGGCGGAGACCTGCGGCTTCCTGCTGGTCGGCCTGCCCGCGGGCGTCTGGGTGGACCGGCTGCGGCGCAGGCCGCTGATGCTGCGCGCGGACCTGGCCAGGGGCGCGCTGCTGGCGACGATCCCGCTGGCCTGGGCGCTGGGCGTGCTCACCGTGGCGCAGCTGCTGGTGACAGCCCTGCTGGTGGGCGTGCTCACGGTGTTCTTCGACGTGGCCTACCAGTCCTACCTGCCCGCACTGGTCAGCCGGGACCAGCTCGCCGACGGCAACGCCAAGTTGCAGGCCAGCCAGTCCACGGCGCAGGTCACCGGTCCGGCCATCGCGGGCTGGCTGGTGCAGGTCGTCGGCGCGGCCAACGCGGTGCTGGCCACGGCGCTGGGCTTCTTCGCCTCGGCCGCCGCACTGTGGCGGATCAGGACCGTGGAGCCGGAGCCGGACCGCACGCAGCGGCGCGGTATGCGCGTGGAGATCGCCGAGGGCCTGCGCTTCGTGCTGCACCACCGGGTGCTGCGGGCGATCACCGGCTGCACCGCGACGGCCAACCTGTTCGGCGGGGTGAACAACGCCGTGCTGATGGTGTTCCTGGTGCGCGAGCTGGGAGTCGTCCCCGGCCTGGCCGGTGCCCTGCTGGCCATGGGCGGGATCGGCGGGGTGCTCGGCGCGCTGCACGCCTCCTGGTGGGCCCGCCGCGTCGGCCAGGCCAGGAGCATCTGGCTGGTGCAGCTGGTGTTCTCGCCGATGATGTTGCTGCTGCCGCTGGCGGGCAACGACTGGCGGCTGGCGTTCTTCGCACTGGCCGAGGGCGCCGTGGGCTACAGCGCCGTGGTCTACAACGTCGCCCAGGTCAGCTTCCGGCAAGGGGTCTGCCCCGACCACCTGCTGGGCCGGATGAACGCCTCGATCCGGTTCATCGTGTGGGGGACCCTGCCGCTGGGCGGCCTGCTCGGCGGCGCACTGGCGGAGTGGGTCGGGGCGCGTGGCGCGCTGTGGGTCGGCGCCGCGGGCGGCCTGCTCGCCGTGCTGTGGGTGCTGGCCTCACCACTACGCACCCTGCGCGACCTGCCTACCGAGCAGCCGCGGCCCACCAGTGCGCGCTAGCGGCGCAGGTGGCGCGTCGCGCGCAACAGCGGCCGATACGTGTTGGCGTCGGCCAGGCGGAGCAGCAGGTCGGTCAAGCTGATGGACACCAGGGCACAGGCATCCAGCAGCGCGGGAAAGGCCACTAGCGGGTCCTCACGATCCGTTCTGCCGCGTCGCCGAGGTCGGCTTGCTCAGCGTCCTGAGTCAGCTCACGCAGCGCCTGGCGCCGCTTGGCGCGGGCCTGCTCCTGGTAGTCCATGACGTCGGCCAGACGGACCCTGCGGTGCCGTCCCCGGTGCTCGAACGGGATCTCGCCGGACTCCAGCAGTCTGACCAGCGTCGGCCGGGAGATGCTGAGCACCTCCGCCGCCTCCTGGGTGGTCAGCAACGTGTTGTGCGGGGCGACTGTGATCGCCAAGCCCTGGGCCATCGCGTCCACGACGCTGCGAAGTACCTGGTAGACGGCGTCCGGCAGTTCGACGGGGACACCGTCCGGACCCACCAGGGCAGGTACCGCGGGTACGTCCTGGCCAGCGTTGCCCAGCAGGGAGGCCAGGGCGTGCAGCCGCGGCCGGGCGGTGGTGTCGTCGGCGGCGGGTGGCAGGACAGTGTGCGATTGCCGTTCCAGGGAAACGGTCATCGGACCCTCCGGTACTGGCGAAGAAGCTGGGCGGCGAGGCAACACCAGGCTATCCGAAAAAAACGAACACGCGCCACCCCTTTGCGACCTGCCTACCGAGCAGCCGCGGCCCACCAGTGCGCGCTGAGCTCCCCGCTGGCCACCAGCACCGCGGGGCCGGTGAGCGTGCTGGCGCCCGGCTCGACGGTGATCACGACCCGTCCACCCGGGACGTCCACAGTGGACTGACCGGACTGGCGCCCGTGCAGGTGCAGGTACCCGGCGAGCACGGCGACCGTGCCGGTGCCGCAGGAACGGGTCTCGCCGACCCCGCGCTCGTGCACGCGCATGCGCAGCGCGCCGGGGCCCAGGTCGGCGACGAACTCGACGTTGACCCCGTTCGGGTACACGGCGGGGTCGTACGCGGGCGGGGTCGTCAGGTCCAGCCCGGCCAGGTCCTGCTCGGTGACGCAGACCAGGTGCGGGTTGCCCACGTCCACGCAGACACCGGGGAACTCCCGGCCGTGCAGGGTCGCGGTGGACTCGCCGAACACGCGGGCCGGTCCCATCTGGACGGTGACCTGCCCGTCCGGGTGCACCACCACCGGCCGGTCGCCCGCACGGGTGCCCACGACGAACTCGCCCACCTCGGCCAGCCCTGCGGAGACCAGGTAGTTGGCGAAGACCCGCACCCCGTTGCCGCACATCTCGGCGATCGAGCCGTCGGCGTTGCGGTAGTCCATGAACCAGGCGTCGCCGTCCACTCCGGACGGCAGGTCGGGCAGCAGTTTGCCGGGCACGACGCGCAGCACGCCGTCCGCGCCGATGCCCCGGCTGCGGTCGCACAGCGCACGCACCCGCTCGTCGGTCAGTTCCAGCGTGCCATCCAGGTCGGGCAGGATCACGAAGTCGTTCTCCGTGCCGTGCCCCTTGACGAACTCAACACCCACACCGCCCAGGTTACTGGTCCAGTCGGGTGAGCACGGCGTCGAGCAGGTCGGGGCGGGCCGCGTCGAACCACGTGACCCTGGCGTCGCGGCGGAACCAGGACCGCTGTCTGCGCACGAAACGCCTTGTGGCGCGGGCGGTCTCGGCCGCGGCGGTGTCCATGTCGTACTCGCCGTCGAAGGCGGCCAGCACCTGCTGGTAGCCCAGTGCGCGAGCCGCGGTGCGCCCCTCGCGCAGCCCCCTGGCCGCCAGCTCGCGGGTCTCCTCGACCAGACCGGCCGCGAACATGCGCCGCACCCGCAGGTCCACCCGCGAGTCCAGCTCGGCCACCTCACGGTCCACGCCGATCAGGACGGTGCCGTACCGGGCGGGCCCCGGCTTGGGCATGCTCGCGGAGAACGGCCGCCCGGTCAGCTCGATGACCTCCAGCGCACGCACCACCCGGCGGCCGTTGCTGGCCAGGATGGCGCCCGCCGCCACCGGGTCGGACTCGGTGAGCCTGCGGTGCAGCTCGGCGGGGCCCACCTCGGCCAACTCGGCCTCCAGCCGCGCGCGGATGAGCGGGTCGGTGCCGGGGAACTCCAGGTCGTCCAGCACGGCCTGCACGTACAGCCCCGAGCCGCCCACCAGCACCGGCGTGCGCCCCCTGGCGAGCAGGTCCTCCACCACCGCCCTGGTCTCCCGCTGGTAGGCCGCCACCGAGGCGGCCTCGGTCACCTCCAGCACGTCCAGCAGGTGGTGCGGCACCCCGGCCCGCTCCTGCTCGGTGACCTTGGCGGTGCCGATGTCCATGCCCCGGTACAGCTGCATGGCGTCCGCGTTGACCACCTCGCCGCCCAGCCGCTGGGCCAGCCGCACGCCCAGTTCCGACTTGCCGGTCGCGGTCGGACCCACCACGGCGACCGCCCTCACGACCACACCGCCACGTGGTAGCCGACCCCGTACGGGGCCTGGGAGTAGAGCAGTTCCGCGCGCCAGCGGCGCCCACCGTGCCGGGCCACACCCGCGAGCACCTGCCAGGCGGGCAGACCCGTGACGTTCAACTCCGCCGCCAGCTCGGGGTCCAGGTCCAGCAGCGCCTCGGGGTCGGCCTCGGCCAGCGCGCGGCTCACCAGCGCGTCGTAGCCGGGGGCCCGCTCGTCCGCGTGCCCGGCCGGTCCGGGGTGCCGGTTCGAGCCGTCGCCGAGCACGAGCAGGCCCACCTCGCCCTCGCTGGCGGCCAGCCGTTCGCCCAGGGCGAGGCGCTCGGCCACGGGGGCGGCCGGGTCGACCAGTTCGGGGCGCACGTGGTCGGCCGCGGCCTCGCCCCGCAGCCAGGCGGCCACCAGCAGGGGCAGCGGCATGGCCGGGTCGGGGGTCGTCCCGGCGGGGTCGGCGGTCAGCGAGACGATCACGTCCACCCCGTAGCCCCGGAAGGTGCCGAGGGTGTTGTCGCAGGTCAGCGAGCCGCTGGAGACCGCGATCCAGGTCGGTGCGGCCTGCGCGAGCTGCTTGGCCGCGCGCACGCAGGCGGCCCGCAGCGCGCCGGTGTCGGTCACCGCCCCGGTCACCAGTTCGGGTAGCAACAGCGGTGGGTGGGGCACTGCGGCAACGCTCACGATCACGTCACGGCACGCTACCCGGCGACCGTGTTCACCGGTCGGAGTACCGGGGCGCGGCCTGACCTGTTTGAATGCCTCGCGAAGGTATTCGGACCCTCGCGTTCGAGGTACCGGGGTGCTGGGCCCCGCCAGCGGCGGGGCGCTCGTGCCGGGCACGGGCTCAAGGTGTGCAGGCGAGGAGGAAGCCGGCGATGACGGAGCAGGAGAAGACCCCCCAGAGCGGGGTCGAGCAGGTGGCAGCGGTGGTGGCCGAGCAGGCGCCGCAGGCTGAGGCGGGGACCGCGATCCTGCCCTCGGGCGCGCAGGCGACCCCGCCCCCGGTGGCGGTTGCCTCGGAGGACCCCACCAAGTGGGGCAGGGTGGACGCGGAGGGCAAGGTCTACGTCCGCACCGAGGACGGCGAGCGCGAGGTCGGCTCGTGGCAGGCCGGTGAGCCCGCCGAGGGGCTGGCGCACTTCGCGCGCCGCTTCGACGACATGCGGACCGAGGTGGAGCTGCTGGAGGCCCGGCTGGGCTCCGGGGCCGGTGACCCGAAGCAGGCGCTTACCAGTGCCAAGCATGTGCAGCAGGCGTTGGTCGACGCCGCGGTGGTCGGCGACATCGCCGCGCTGACCGCGCGGGTCGCGCACGTGATCGGTGCCGCGGAGAAGGCGGTCGAGAAGGCACGGGCGGCCAAGGACGCGGCCCGCGCCGAGTCGGCGGCGCGCAAGCAGAAGCTGGTGGAGGAGGCCGAGGCACTGGCCAACGAGTCCACCCAGTGGAAGGTCGCCGGCGACCGGCTGCGCACGATCCTGGACGAGTGGAAGACGATCCGGGGTGTGGACCGCAAGACCGACGAGCAGCTGTGGCGCCGGTTCTCCAAGGCCCGGGACGCGTTCAACCGCCGTCGTGGGGCGCACTTCGCGGAGCTGGACCGGCAGCGGGCCACCGCCAAGACGCGCAAGCAGGAGCTGGTCGATGAGGCCGAGCAGCTCTCGTCCTCGGAGGACTGGGGCGCGACGGCCGGGCGCTACAAGGAGCTCATGGTCGAGTGGAAGGCCGCGGGCCGCGCGCCCAAGGAGTCCGACGACGCGCTGTGGCAGGCCTTCCGCGCCGCGCAGGACAAGTTCTTCGCGCGCCGCTCGGCGGCCTTCGACGAGCGGGACGCCGAGTTCGGCGACAACGCCAAGGCCAAGGAGGCCCTGCTGGCCGAGGCCGAGCAGATCGACCCGGCCACCGGGCTGGAGGCGGCCCGCCAGGCGCTGTACAAGCTCCAGGAGCGCTGGGACCAGATCGGCAAGGTGCCCCGCGAGCGGGTGCGCGAGCTGGAGGGTCGGCTGCGCGCGGTCGAGGAGCGGGTGCGCGGGGCCGTGGACGCCCAGTGGCGGCGCACCGACCCCGAGGCGGAGGCCAGGGTCGCGCAGTTCCGCGAGCGGGTGAACCAGTTCGAGGCGCAGGCGGAGAAGGCGCGCAACGCGGGCGACAAGCGCCGGGCCGACCAGGCCGAGGCGCAGGCCGCGCAGTGGCGTGAGTGGCTGGAGGCCGCGGAGAAGGCAGTCGCCACCCGCTGAACGGGACTCAGGCCGCCGCTGGGCGGGACACGCGGGGTTGTCGACCGCGAGTCCCGCCCAGCGGCGTCTTCACCCGCGGGCGGAACACCAGCGGGCGGAAAGGCAGCGCGTGTCGGCGCTTCGTGTGGCGCGTGTCGGCGCCTCCGGTGCGAATTCCCATCCAGTGGGCGTTCGTACCGCCAGCGCCGACACGCGGTGCCGGAGACGCCGACACGCGCTGTTTCGTTCCAGCAACGCGAGTCCCGCTCTGGTGCGGGTCAGTCCCGGTCCGCCGGGTCGGCCTGGCGGTTGAAGGTGATCTTCACCCACTGCACGGTCAGCACCAGCACCGTCACCGCCGCGAGCAGCAGGCCGATGCCGGGGCCCGGGCCGGGCTGGTGGCTGGCGCTGGACTGCTGGGACCAGATCGCGAGCAGGCCGGTGATCGTGGCGAACCCGCAGCCCGCCGACGAGATCCAGGCCAGGGCCCACAGCCTGCTGGTCAGTGCGAGCCCACCGGCCAGCACGCCGAACAGCAGGGCGCAGACCGCGAACAGCCGGGGCACCATGCCGATGCCCGCACTGGGGTTGAACAGGACCTGCCAGCCGCTGGTGCCCGCCACCCAGGGCAGCAGCGCGGCGACCAGCAGGACCAGCACGCACACGGCCACGACCATCGCGCGGGCCCCGGGGTCGATCCGCCGGAGCGGGGCTGTACGCCGCATCGTCATGACGCCGAGCATCCTCCTGCCGCGGGCACGGCCGCAGGCGGGGGCGCCCCGAAGGCGGGCAGCCCCAGGCTGACCCCGGAGGTCTTGGGCCGCAGCCCGGCCTCGGTGTTGTCCCCGGCCCTGGTGCGCCGGTGGCCGAGCAGCTCCCCGTCGGCGACCAGGTAGTGCGGGGCCGCGTAGGTGACCGTGGTGTGCACCACGTCCCCGGGCCGCACGCCCTCGGTGGCGGTGAAGTGCACCAGCCTGCCGTCGCGGCCACGACCGCTCATCCGCCGGGTCTCGGAGTCCTTGCGGCCCTCCCCCGCCGCCACGAGCAGCTCCACCGTGCTGCCCACGAGCTTCTTGTTCTCCGCCCAGGAGACCTCCTCCTGCACGGCGATCAGCCGCTCGAAGCGCTCCTGCACGACCTCCTTGGGCAGCTGCCCGGCCATCTCGGCGGCGGGCGTGCCGGGCCGCTTGGAGTACTGGAAGGTGAAGGCGCTGGAGAACCGGGCCTGGCGCACCACGTCCAGGGTGCCCTGGAAGTCCTCCTCGGTCTCACCGGGGAAGCCGACGATGATGTCGGTGGTGATGGCGGCGTCGGGCATGGCGGCCCGCACCTTGTCCAGGATGTCCAGGTACCGCCCGGTGCGGTAGGAGCGCCGCATCTCCTTGAGCACCCGGTCCGACCCGGACTGCAACGGCATGTGCAGCTGGTGGCAGACGTTGGGCGTCTCGGCCATGGCGGCGATGACGTCCTCGGTGAAGTCCTTGGGGTGCGGGGAGGTGAACCGGACCCGCTCCAGGCCCTCGACCTCACCGCAGGCGCGCAGCAGCTTGCCGAAGGCCAGCCGGTCGCCGAACTCCACCCCGTAGGAGTTGACGTTCTGGCCGAGCAGGGTCACCTCCAGCACCCCCTCGGCGACCAGGGCCTGCACCTCGGCGAGGATCTCGCCGGGCCGCCGGTCGCGCTCCTTGCCGCGCAGCGAGGGCACGATGCAGAAGGTGCAGGTGTTGTTGCAGCCCACGGAGATCGACACCCAGCCCGAGTACGCCGAGTCGCGGCGCGCGGGCAGGGTGGACGGGAAGGTCTCCAGCGACTCCAGGATCTCCACCTCGGCGGCGGCGTTGTGCCGCGCCCGGTCGAGCAGGGTGGGCAGCGAGCCGAGGTTGTGCGTGCCGAACACCACGTCCACCCAGGGCGCGCGCTCGATGATGTCCCCGCGGTCCTTCTGCGCCAGGCAGCCGCCCACGGCGATCTGCATGTCCGGGTTGGCCTGCTTCATCGGCCGCAGGTGCCCGAGCGTGCCGTAGAGCTTGTTGTCGGCGTTCTCCCGGACCGCGCAGGTGTTGAACACCACCACGTCGGGCGCGGCGCCCGAGTCGACCGGCCGGTAACCGGCGTCCTCCAGCATTCCGGCCAGCCGCTCGGAGTCGTGCACGTTCATCTGACAACCGAACGTACGGATCTCGTAGCTCCGCGTCACACCATTCCTTCTTCCCATCGCACCGCTGCACCCCAGGGTAGAACGCCGAGCTGGCAGTATTGGCGGGTGCCACCACTCGTGCCCAGGCTGACCGCGGTCCTCGCACTGCTCGTGCTGCTCGCGGCCTGCCAGCCCGACCTGGCCGGGCAGCAGTTGCGCATCGCCACCGGCAACAGCTCCGGGGTGTACTTCCAGCTGGGCAGCAAGCTCGCCGACACCTGGCACAGCGCGCTGGGGATCAACGCCAGCACCAGCAGCACCCAGGGCTCGGTGGACAACCTCAACCAGTTGCACGAGGGCAAGGCCGACGTGGCGCTGGTGGCCGCCGACGCGGCGTCCAAGGACGAGGCCAAGCAGCTGCCCGGCACGCCGCTGCGCGCGCTGGGCCGCATCTACGACGACTACATCCAGGTGGTCGCCCGCGCGGACTCGGGCATCGAGCGCATGTCCGACCTGCGCGGCAAGCGGGTCTCGGTGGGCGGCACGGACTCCGGGGTGACCGTGGTGGCCAGGAACCTGCTGGAACTGGCCGGGCTGACCCCCGCCACCGGCACCACCCAGGTGCAGCTGGCCCTGCAACCCTCACTGGACGCGCTGGCGGCCAACCAGGTGGACGCCTTCTTCTGGTCCGGCGGCCTGCCCACCCCGGCGATAACCAACGCACTGGCCAAGGGCGAGCGGCTGCGGCTGGTGAACCTGGAGGAACTGGTCAAGCAGGTCCGCAACAAGTACTCGTACTACGACGCGGCGACCGTGCCCAAGACCGCCTACGCGAACATGGCCGACTCGGTGACCACGCTGGTGGTGCACAACCTGCTGATGGTGCGCCAGGACATGCCCGCCGACGAGGCGCGGGCGCTGGTGCGGGCGCTGTTCGATGCGCAGCCCACGCTCGCCGAGGACGGCAACCAGGTGGTGAAGCTGGCGGCGCAACTGCTGGACGTGCGCGCGGCCATCGAGACCTCACCGATCACGCTGCACGACGGGGCGCTGGAGTACTATCGCTCAGTCAAGCAGTAGCGGCAGGTCGAAGCGCACCCGCAGGCCGCCACCCTCGGGCAGGTCCAGCACCACGGTGCCCTCGACCCGCTCCACCAGCAGCCGCACGATGGCCAGCCCCAGCCCGGAGCCGCGCATGTTCTGGTGCGCCTGGCTGCGCCAGAACCGGTCGGTGGCCCGCTCCAGCTCCTCCGGTTGCAGGCCCGGCCCGTGGTCGCGGACCGAGAACCGCGCCCGCTTCCCGTCGGCGCGCACGTCCACGCGCACCATCGAGCCCTCCTCGGTGAACTTCAAGGCGTTGTCCAGCAAGGCGTCCAGCGTGGTCTCCAGGGCGCGGGGCGGCGCGAGCGCGGTGCCAACCGGCTCGCCGTCGAGCACCAGGGCCACGTCCCGGGCCGTGGCCACCGCCTGCCAGGCCCGCAGCCGGGCGCTGACCACCTCGTCCACCCGCACCGGCACCGGGTCCACCGAGCTGGACTCGGCGCGGGCCATGGCCAGCAGCTCGTCCAGGATCCGGTTCAGCCGGTCGGCCTCCTCCAGGGCGGCGACCTGGTGGGTCTCCGCCTCCGGCAGCACCTGACCCTCCAGGTTGGACAGTCGCAGGCGCAGCGCGGTCAGCGGGTTGCGCAGCTGGTGCGAGGCGTCGGCCACGAACGCCCGCTGCGCGGCCAGCACGTCGCTGACGTTGGCGGCCATCTGGTCGAAGGAGTTGGTGAGCCTGCGCAGCTCCGGGGGGCCGCTGTCGGCGCCGACCGGGTCCACCCTGCGGCCGTTGACCACGGCGGGCAGCAGCGCGGCGGTCGCGCCGTCCAGCTTGTGGATGGGCCGCAGCATCCAGCGCACCAGCGGCAGCGAGGCCAGCACCGCGACCCCCACCGCGAGCAGGCCGCCCACGATGATCGCCACCCACCACAGCGCGATCCCGGTGCGGGTGGGCCCGGTGGGCGAGCTGGTCACCACCACCCCGCGCACCTCGCCGTTGACCAGCACCGGCTCGGCCAGCACCATCGGGCCGGTGTCCCAGGGCAGCAGCAGCGGGCCCTCGTCGGGGCGCTTGCCCGAGCGGGCGTCCACCAGCCCCTCGTGCACCACCGGGTCGGCGACGCTGATGGTGGAGCCGTCCGAGGCGGTGAGTTCGGTGAACTCCGAGTTGGGGTTGCGGTCGCCCCGGTCGAACACCGCCACCGAGATGCCGTACACCGACTGGTAGCTGTCCAACTGGGACTTCAGGCCGCCGACCTGGCCGTCCTGCTCGATGCGCTGGGCCAGCGAGGCGTACCGGCTGGTGTCGGCCAGCCGGTCGGAGAACAGGGCGCTGCGCTCGGTGCCCGCCACGGTCAGCGCGAGCGGGATGCCCAGCGCCAGCACCAGGATCGCCACCACCGTGACGAAGGTGCCCAGCAGGCGCGTGCGCACTCAGCCCTCCTCGGCGGCGCCGACGTCGGCGGCCAGCCGGTAGCCGACCCCGCGCACCGTCTCCACCAGCGCGGGCCTGCCCAGCTTGGTGCGCAGGGTGGCCACGTGCACGTCCAGGGTCCGGTTGGCCCCCGCCCAGCTGCGGCCCCACACCTCGGCGATGATCCGCTCCCGGGTGCACACCGCGCCGCCCGCGCCGACCACCAGCGCCAGCACCTGGAACTCCTTGCGGGACAGGGCGATCGACTCGCCCGCCACGGTCACCTGGTGGCGCACCAGGTCGATGTCCACGTCGCCAACGTGCACCGAGCCCGGTGAGCTGGCGCCGGTGTCCCCGCGCCGCCTGCGCACCGCGTGCACCCTGGCCACCAGCTCGCCCACGTCGTAGGGCTTGACCAGGTAGTCGTCCGCCCCGGCGTGCAGCCCGAGGATCCGGTCGTCCACCTCGCCGCGCGCGGACACCACGATGATCGCCACGTCACTGGCCGCGCGGATCGCCCGGCACAGGGTGACCCCGTCGATGTCGGGCAGCCCCAGGTCGAGCAGCACCACGTCGATCCCGTGCAGGCGGTCCAGCACGCCACGCCCGGTGGCCAGCCGGTCCACCGTCAGCCCGCGCCTGGCCAGCGCGGGCAGCAGTGCGTCGGCCACCCGGTCGTCGTCCTCGACCAGCAACACCCGCACGGTGGCCCTCCTCACGTCCGAAGCGCTGAATCTACCGGGAGCGCCTTTCGGCCGTGACCGGGTTGCCCCGCGTTCACCTCGCGCTGGCACAGTCCGCCCGTGAGCACACAGCTGTCCGGAGAGGAACTGGCCGCGCGCGCCGAGACCGCGCTGGCCGTACCGCTGCAGCACGCGCTGGGCGCGCGGCTGCTCGACCCCGCCGACCCTCCCGCCGGGGTCTGCTTCACCGTCGGCGAGCTCGCGGCCAACGGGGTCGGTGGCCTGCACGCCGCCGCCCTCCAGGCCGTGCTGGAGCTGGCCGGCTACCTGGCCGTGCTGCCGCACCTGACCGTGGCGGAGCACGCCGTGACGCACGCGGTGTCGGCGCAGTTCGTGTCGGCCGCCGCCGAGGGCGAGCTGGTGCGGGCGGTGGGCACGGTGGACCGCCGCACGCGCCGCGTGGCGTTCCTGTCCGTGCTGGCCACCGTTGGCGACCAGGTCATCGCCCGCGCGCAGCTGACCAAGTCGGTGGTGGCGATGCGGTAACGCACCCGACCGATTCGGGCGGTGTGGGCGTGTCTACTCTGCGTGGACGATGCAGACTTGGGACCCTAAGTCTTGCTCAAGCCGCCTGGACTGGTGTGGTGGGCGACACCTACGTTTCCCGCCAACACCCCGCACCCCCTGTAGCTGGAGGATCGATGTCTGCTCCCGGCACCGTGCCCATGATCCGGATGGCCGGTGTGGACAAGTTCTTCGGACCGCTGCACGTGCTGCGGTCCATCGACCTGGAGGTGCCCCAGGGCCAGGTGGTGGTCGTGCTGGGCCCCTCCGGTTCGGGCAAGTCCACGCTGTGCCGCACGATCAACCGGCTGGAGCCGATCGACTCCGGCACCATCGAGGTGGACGGCCAGCCGCTGCCCGCCGAGGGCAAGGCGCTGGCCCGCCTGCGCGCCGACGTGGGCATGGTGTTCCAGTCGTTCAACCTGTTCGCGCACAAGACGATCCTCGAGAACGTCATGCTGGCCCCGGTGAAGGTGCGCGGCACCGCCTCGGCGAAGGCCCGCGAGGAGGGCATGGCCCTGCTGGAGCGGGTGGGCATCGCCAACCAGGCCGACAAGCTGCCCGCCCAGCTGTCCGGCGGCCAGCAGCAGCGCGCGGCCATCGCCAGGGCGCTGGCGATGAAGCCGAAGGTGATGCTGTTCGACGAGCCCACCTCGGCCCTGGACCCGGAGATGGTCAACGAGGTGCTGGACGTGATGACCTCGCTGGCCAGGGAGGGCATGACGATGCTGGTGGTGACCCACGAGATGGGCTTCGCCAGGCGCGCCGCGGACCGGGTGGTGTTCATGGCCGACGGGGAGATCGTCGAGGACACCACGCCCGAGGAGTTCTTCACCTCGGCGAAGTCCGAGCGGGCCAGGGATTTCCTTGGCAAGATCCTGAGCCACTGAGTTCAGTGCAGACAGCAGTCGGAGGGAAAACAATGCGGTTGAGCCGGGTTCTTCGTGCCGGTGCGGTGGTGACGGCGCTGGCGCTGTCGGTGGCCGCGTGCGGCGGCGGCAAGAAGGCCGACGCCAGTGACAGCCTGGTCGACAAGGCCAGCAGCGCCAAGAAGCTGACCGTGGGCATCAAGTTCGACCAGCCCGGCCTGGGCCTGAAGAAGCCGGACGGCAGCTTCGAGGGCTTCGACGTGGACGTGGCGCGCTACATCGCCAAGGAGTTGGGCGTGGACGCCGCCAACGTCACCTTCAAGGAGGCGCAGTCCAAGGAGCGGGAGAACCTGATCAAGAACGGTGACGTGGACTTCATCGTCGCCACCTACTCGATCAACGACGACCGCAAGAAGTCGGTGGACTTCGCCGGGCCGTACTTCATCGCCGGTCAGGACCTGCTGGTCAAGAAGGGCAACACCAGCATCACCGGCAAGGAGAGCCTCAACGGCAAGAACCTCTGCTCGGTGACCGGCTCCACCCCGGCGCAGAACATCAAGGACAAGTTCTCCAAGGAGGCCAACCTCCAGCAGTACGGCAAGTACACCGACTGCATCTCGGCCCTGCTCAACGGCACCGTGGACGCGGTCAGCACCGACGACGTGATCCTCGCCGGTTACGCCGCCCAGTACCCGGGCAAGCTGGACCTGGTGGGCCAGCCGTTCACCACCGAGAAGTACGGGGTCGGCCTGAAGAAGGGCGACACCAAGGCCCAGAAGGCCGTCAACGACGCCATCCTCAAGATGGAGAACTCCGGCGACTGGAAGAAGTCCCTGGAGACCAACGTCGGCCCGTCGGGCTACAAGATCCCGGACGCCCCCGCGATCACCGAGAAGTGATTCGAACCCGCTGAACCAGACGGGGTGCCGGGGCGTTGCCCCGGCACCCCGGTCCGCAAGAGGAGTCTTCGGTGGACTACCTGAGCAAGTACGACCTGCTCGGCGCGTTCTGGGTGACCGTCCAGCTCACCGTGTTGTCGGCGGTGGGATCGCTGGTCTGGGGCACCCTGCTGGCCGCGATGCGGGTCAGTCCCGTGCCGCTGATGCGCGGGTTCGGCACCGCGTACGTGAACCTGGTGCGCAACATCCCGCTGACGGTGATCATCACCTTCAGCGCTGTCGGCCTGAGCAGCACGCTGGGTGTGGTGCTGGCGGACAAGAACGAGCACGGGTTCTTCGAGGTCAACAACTTCCGGCTGGCCGTGCTCGGGTTCACCCTCTACACCGCCACGTTCGTGTGCGAGGCGATCCGCTCGGGCATCAACACCGTTCCGGTCGGGCAGGCCGAGGCGGCCCGCGCGCTGGGGCTGGGCTTCGGCCAGACGCTGCGCATCGTGGTGCTGCCGCAGGCGCTGCGCTCGGTGGTCGCCCCGCTGGCCAACGTGCTGATCGCGCTGACCAAGAACACCACGGTGGCCAGCGTCATCGGGGTGGCCGAGGCCTCGCTGCTGATGGCGGAGATGGTGGAGAAGCAGGCGGACCTGCTGCCCATCTCGGCCCTGTTCGCCCTCGGGTTCGTCGTGCTCACCCTGCCGACCGGGTTGGTGCTGGGCTGGATCGGCAGGAAGGTCGCGGTGAAGCGATGAGTACCCAGTCCGTCCTGTACGACGCGCCCGGTCCCAAGGCCAAGGCCCGCAACGTCGTCTACACCATCGTGTTCGGCCTCGCGCTGCTCGCGGTCGCATGGTTCGTCTACCGCGGCCTGGACGCCAAGGGCCAGTTCGCCGCCGCGATGTGGACCCCGTTCCTCGACGCGGACGTGTGGGAGAACTTCATCCTGCCCGGGCTCGAACTGACCCTGCTCGCGGCCGCGCTGTCCATCGTGATCGCGCTGCCGTTCGGCGCCGTGCTCGGCATCGGCAGGCTGTCGGAGCACCGCTGGGTGCGGGTCCCCGTCGCCGTGGTGGTGGAGTTCTTCCGCGCCATCCCGGTGTTGATCCTGATGATCTTCGCCAACCAGTACTACGCCGACTACACCGACATCGGCTCGGACAACCGCGGCCTGTACGCCGTGGTCACCGGCCTGGTGCTGTACAATGCCTCCGTGCTGGCCGAGGTGGTCCGCGCCGGGATCCTGTCGCTGCCCAAGGGCCAGTCCGAGGCCGCCTACGCCCTGGGCCTGCGCAAGACCCAGATCATGGTGTCGGTGCTGCTGCCGCAGGCGGTGAAGGTCATGCTGCCCGCGATCCTGAGCCAGCTCGTGGTGATCCTCAAGGACACCGCCCTGGGTGGTGCCGCCGTGGCCGCTGCCGACCTGCTCCGCAGCGGCACCCTGATCTCCGGCAACTACAACAACGCCGTGCCCACCTACATCGTGATCGGCGCGATCTACGTGGTGATCAACCTGCTGCTGACCTGGGCCGCGTCCCTGTTGCAGAAGCGCTGGTCCCGCGGCTCGCGCTCCACGCCGCAGGTGACCGTCACCGCCGCGGTCGGCACGGCCACCGCCGCCTGACCTGGCGTGGCGTGAAGGTGCCGTTGAGGACGTTCAACGTCCCGAACGGCACCTTCACGGCGTTTGGGGCGGACGTGGCGCGATGTCATGAAGGTGCCGTTCAGGGCGTTCAACGTCCCAAAGGGCACCTTCACGGCGTTGCCAGCGAGGCCCACGGCGCCCCCTGCCTCGCCGCGATGTCATGAAGGTGCCGTTCAGGGCGTTCAACGTCCCGAACGGCACCTTCACGGCGTTTGGGGCGGGCCGGGCCGTCACGGGATGGTCGGCGGGGTGGCCTTGATGCCGGAGCGGGCCAGGGCGGCGTCGTAGAGGCGCTGCCAGGTGCCGTCGGCGATGGCCGCGCGCAGGACCTGGTTGATCCGGTCGCGCAGCGGCTTGTCGTTGCCGGGCAGCAGGACGACGTAGTCCAGCGGCTGGCCGCCGGGCAGGTCGGCGGCGGCGAGGTTGGTGGGGTCGGACTCGGCGTAACCGGCCACGGCGGGCAGGTCCTGCACCACGGCGTCGACGGTGCCGGAGCCGAGCTGGTCCACGCAGTCGGCGAGCGAGTTGCTGCCGAGCAGCTTGTCCGGGTCGGTGATCTTCAGGGCGCGGGCGGCGGCCTGGGCGGGTGAGTCGGAGACCGAGCAGATCCGGCGGCCAGCGGCGCTGGCGGGATCGGTGACGGCGGGGCCGGACTGACGGTAGAGCAGGCCCAGGTGGGCGTTGAGGTACGGGCCCGCGGCGAGCAGCTGCGCGGACCTGCCCTGTTCGGCGGTGGCGCCGCCCAGGTAGAGGTCGGCGTCACCGGAACTGACCGAGCCCAGGCCCGCACCGGGCGGCAGCTGCTTGAACTGGATCTGGTCGGCGGTCAGGCCCAGCTTGGTCGCGACCAGCCGGGCCAGGTCCACCTCGAAGCCGGAGTAGTCCCCGGAGGCGGGGTCGCGGTGCGCCAGCCCGGGCTGCTCGGTGCGCAGGGCCACGGTGATCCGGCCGCGCTGGTGGATCCGGTCGTAGGTGGGTGAGCCGGACACGGCCCCGCTGGGCGCGGCCGTGGTGGTCGTGGCGGTGGCCGGTGGCGGCCCGTGCTGCGCGTCGCCGCCTGCGCAGCCCGCGAACAGTGCGCAGCCTGCGAGAACGGCGGCGACGCGGGCACCGGTGGTGCGGATCACCCCACCATCGTGCACACGCAACCACGACCTGTCGACTTGAAAGTGGCCCCTACTTCTTCGGCTTGCGGAACAGCCGCATGAGCGGGTCGTAGCTGCGGTCGGCGACCCGCTCCTTGAGCGGGATCAGCGCATTGTCAGTGATCTTGATGTGCTCGGGGCACACCTCGGTGCAGCACTTGGTGATGTTGCAGAAGCCCAGGCCGTGGTCCTCCTTGGCCTCCTGCGCGCGGTTGTCGTGGGTGTCCAGCGGGTGCATGTCCAGTTCGGCGATGCGCATCAGGAAGCGCGGACCGGAGAAGTTGGTCTTGTTGTCCTCGTGGTCGCGCACCACGTGGCAGGTGTTCTGGCACAGGAAGCACTCGATGCACTTGCGGAACTCCTGCGAGCGCTGCACGTCGATCTGCTGCATCCGGTACTCGCCGGGCGCGAGGTCCTCGGGCGGGCGGAACGCGGGCACCTCGCGGGCCTTCTGGTAGTTGTAGCTGACGTCGGTGACCAGGTCGCGGATCACCGGGAAGGTCCGCATCGGGGTGACCGTGACGATCTCGGCCTCGGTGAAGGTGGACATCCGGGTCATGCACAGCAGCCGCGGCCTGCCGTTGATCTCCGCGGAGCAGGAGCCGCACTTGCCCGCCTTGCAGTTCCAGCGCACTGCCAGGTCCGGGGCCTGGGTGGCCTGCAACCGGTGGATGACGTCGAGCACGACCTCACCCTCGTTGACCTCCACGGTGTAGTCGTGCAGGTCCCCGTCCGCATCATCCCCGCGCCACACCCGGAACCGCGCCTTGTAGCCCATGTCAGCTCTCCTTCGCGGGCAGCTCGGCGAGTTCGCCGGTGGTGAAGTACTTCTGCAACTCGCTGTACTCGAACAGGGCCATCAGGTCCTCGCGCAGCGGGATCTGGTCCTTGGCCGTCACGCTGACCCCGTCGCCCTCGGCGCGGCACACCAGCAGCTGGCGCCGCCAGTCCGGGTCCATCCTGGGGTGGTCCTCGCGGGTGTGGCCGCCGCGGCTCTCGGTGCGCAGCAGGGCCGCCTTGGCCACGCACTCGCTGACCAGCAGCATGTTGCGCAGGTCGATGGCCAGGTGCCAGCCGGGGTTGAACTGCCGGTGCCCCTCCACCACCACGTTGCGGGCGCGCTGCTTGAGCTCCTCCAGCGCGGTCAGCGCCTGCTCCACCTCGCCGCCGCGGCGGATGATGCCGACCAGGTCGTTCATCGTCTGCTGCAACTGGGTGTGCACCGTGTACGGGTTCTCCTGCTGCCCGGTGCCGCCCTCGGCGAACGGGTCCACCGCGCGCGCGGCCGCACCGTCCACATCGGACTCGGAGATGACCGGGCGCTTGTCCCCCAGCGACCGCACGTACTCGGCGGCGCCCGCACCCGCGCGCCTGCCGAACACCAGCAGGTCGGACAGGGAGTTGCCGCCCAGCCGGTTGGAACCGTGCATGCCGCCCGCGACCTCCCCGCAGGCGAACAGGCCGGGCACGCTGGAGGCCGCGGTGTCCGGCTCCACCTCCACCCCGCCCATCACGTAGTGGCAGGTGGGCCCGACCTCCATCGGCTCCTTGGTGATGTCCACGTCGGCCAGTTCCTTGAACTGGTGGTGCATGGACGGCAGCCTGCGCACGATCTCCTCGGCGGGCAGCCGGCTGGACACGTCCAGGAACACGCCGCCGTGCGGGGAGTTGCGGCCCGCCTTGACCTCGGAGTTGATCGCCCTGGCCACCTCGTCGCGGGGCAGCAGCTCCGGCGGGCGCCGGTTGTTGTCCGGGTCGGTGTACCAGCGGTCGGCCTCGGCCTCGTTGTCGGCGTACTTGTCCTTGAAGACCTCGGGGATGTAGTCGAACATGAACCGGCGGCCCTCGGAGTTGCGCAGCACCCCGCCGTCCCCGCGCACCGACTCGGTGACCAGGATGCCCTTCACGCTGGGCGGCCACACCATGCCGGTGGGGTGGAACTGCACGAACTCCATGTTGATCAGCGACGCCCCGGTGCGCAGGGCCAGCGCGTGCCCATCCCCGGTGTACTCCCAGGAGTTGGAGGTCACCTTGAAGGACTTGCCGATGCCCCCGGTGGCCAGCACCACCGCGGGCGCCTCGAACAGCACGAACCGGCCGGTCTCCCGCCAGTAGGCGAAGGCCCCGCTGACCTTGTCCCCGTCGCGCAGCAGCTCGGTGACCGTGCACTCGGCGAAGACCTTCAGCCGGGACTCGTGGTCCCCGGTCTCGGCGTGGTCCTCCTGTTGCAGGGACACGATCTTCTGCTGCAACGAGCGGATCAGCTCCAGGCCGGTGCGGTCGCCCACGTGCGCCAGCCGGGGGTACTCGTGCCCGCCGAAGTTGCGCTGGCTGATCCGCCCGTCGGCGGTGCGGTCGAACAGCGCGCCGTAGGTCTCCAGCTCCCAGACCCGGTCCGGGGCCTCCTTGGCGTGCAGCTCGGCCATCCGCCAGTTGTTCAGGAACTTGCCGCCGCGCATGGTGTCGCGGAAGTGCACCTGCCAGCTGTCGTGCGAGTTGACGTTGCCCATGGCCGCCGCGATGCCGCCCTCGGCCATCACCGTGTGCGCCTTGCCGAACAGCGACTTGCACACCACGGCGGTGCGCAGCCCCTGCTGGCGGGCCTCGATCGCCGCGCGCAGGCCAGCGCCACCGGCACCGATCACCACGACGTCGTAAGCGTGGCGTTCCAGCTCGGTCATCAAGACTCCGTATTCGGTTAGAAGAACTTCACGTCGAGGAGGGCACCGCTGGCGACCAGCGCCACGTAGAGGTCCGCCAGTGCCACCCCGAACAGCGACAGCCAGGCGAAGAGCATGTGCCGGGTGTTCAGCCTGGAGACCAGCGTCCACGCCTTGTAACGCACCGGGTGCTTGGAGAAGTGCGTGAGCCGGCCGCCCATCGCGTGGCGGCAGGAGTGGCAGGACAGCGAGTACAGCCAGAGCAGCGCGGCGTTGGCCAGCAACACCAGGGTCCCCATGCCCATGTGACCCCAGTTGCCGTCCGCGTCCCGGAACGCGATCACGGCGTCGTAGGTCAGGATGACGTTGAACACCAGGCCGATGTAGAAGAAGTACCGGTGCAGGTTGTTGAGCACCAGCGGGAAGCGGCGCTCACCGGTGTACTTGCCGTGCGGCTCGGCCACCGCGCAGGCGGGCGGCGAGGCCCAGAACCCGCGGTAGTAGGCCTTGCGGTAGTAGTAGCAGGTCAGCCGGAAGCCCAGCGGGAAGACCAGGATCAGCAGTGCGGGCGACAGCGCCCACCAACTGCCGAGCAGGTGCACCTCGCTGCTGCCCGGCACGCAGTTGGCGGCCAGGCAGGGCGAGTAGAACGGCGAGATGTACGGGGCCGCGTAGTAGTCGCCGTTCGCGAAGGCGCGAACGGTGGCGTAGATGATGAACGCGACCAGCACGAGGACCGTGACGGCGGGCTGGACCCACCACCGGTCGGTACGCAGAGTGCGTGCGTTGATCCGCGCCCGACCAGGGGCGGTGGTGCCTGCCGTCATGTCTCCTCTGTTCGCTCCGTTGCGAGTGGAGTCATCAGACTCTCAGCGATGGTGCGGGTGGTATCCGCCAACTCCTTCGTCATCGGCGCCACGCCACAGGTCAGGGTCGTACGGGGTGTCTGGCACGACCACGACCTCGCGTGGGTCGGCCGCGCGCGGGGCCGGTGCGGGCATCGCGGCGCCCAGGTCCTCGGCGTCGATGTGCAGCCGCTCCAGGTCGTTGGCCAGCCGGCGGACCACGGTCGCGTCCCCGTACTGGTTCTCCAACGCGCTGATGCACTGCCGAAGCTGTCCAATGGCCCGCCGCAGGTTCGCGATCTCAGTCGTGGGCATCCCCAGCACCTCCCAGACACACACAGGCGTCAACGTGTCCGGCGCCACAGTGGCACCGTGCCGCAGACTCTGCCCCGAGACACCCCTGTGTGACAAGTGCCACACGCGTGAAACCAGCAATGCCCCCAAAGCAGGCACGACTGAATCGGTTTTGATTCGATCGGGTGACAGGGTTAGTGTGGGTGCCGTCACGCGACGCCAGTGCTGCCGTCCGCCCCACCATGGACAGGAGTCACGGCATGCACCCCGTCGTCGCCCAGGTCACCGCGCGGATCGCGGAGCGGAGCGAGCACACGAGGTCCGCCTACCTGGAACGGGTGTCCGCCGCGGCCGGTGACGCACCGGCGCGCTCGGGCATGGCCTGCAGCAACCTGGCGCACGGCTTCGCCGCCTGCTCGGGCAGCGACCGGCTGGCCATCCGCGGCCTGGTCAAGCCCGGGGTGGCCATCGTGTCGGCCTACAACGACCTGCTCTCGGCCCACCAGCCGCTGCACGAGTACCCGGACTGGATCAAGGCAGCGGTGCGCGAGGCGGGCGGGGTGGCCCAGTTCGCCGGGGGCGTGCCCGCCATGTGCGACGGCATCACCCAGGGCCGCGCGGGCATGGAGCTGTCCCTGTTCAGCCGCGAGGTCATCGCGATGGCCACCGGCATCGCGCTGTCCCACGAGATGTTCGACGCCGCGCTGCTGCTGGGCGTCTGCGACAAGATCGTGCCCGGCCTGCTGATCGGCGCGCTGGCCTTCGGGCACCTGCCCGCGATCCTGGTGCCCGCCGGGCCGATGACCTCGGGGCTGCCGAACAAGGACAAGGCCCGGGTCCGCCAGCTCTACGCCGAGGGCAAGGCCACCCGCGAGGACCTGCTGGCGGCCGAGTCGGCCTCCTACCACGGGCCCGGCACCTGCACGTTCTACGGCACGGCCAACTCCAACCAGATGGTCGTGGAGGTGATGGGCCTGCACCTGCCGGGCGCCAGCTTCGTGCACCCGGGCACCCCGTTGCGCCGCGCGCTGACCGAGCAGGCCGGGCGCCGCGCGGTGGAACTGGCCCGCGAGAAGGCCTCGATCAGCCAGGTCGTGGACGTCAAGTCCGTGGTCAACGGCGTGGTCGCGCTGCTGGCCACCGGCGGCTCCACCAACCTGTCCCTGCACCTGCCCGCCGTGGCCGCCGCGGCCGGGATCCAGCTCAGCTGGGACGACTTCGCCGACCTGTCGGCCGCGGTCCCGCTGCTGGCGCGGGTCTACCCCAACGGCAGCGCCGACATCAACCACTTCCAGGCCGCGGGCGGCGTGCAGTACCTGGTGGGCGAGCTGCTCGACGCCGGTTTCCTGCACCCCGACGTGCAAACCGTGGCCGGGCCCGGTCTGGACCGGTACCGGCAGGAGCCGTTCCTGGACGGGGACGAGCTGGTGTGGCGGGACGGCCCGCGCACCAGCCTGGACCCCGCGGTGCTGCGCCCGGTCGCCGAGCCGTTCGCCGCCGAGGGCGGGCTGCGCATGCTGTCCGGCAACCTGGGCCGGGCCGTGATCAAGGTGTCGGCCGTGGCCCCGGAGCACCGCGTGGTGCAGGCCCCGGCGCGGGTGTTCACCAGCCAGGACGGCTTCCAGCGGGCGTTCCGGGCCGGTGAGCTGGACACCGACGTGATCGTGGTGATCCGCAACCAGGGCCCGCAGGCCAACGGCATGCCCGAGCTGCACGGGCTGACCCCGGCGCTGGGCGTGCTGCTGGACCGGGGGCACCGGATCGCGCTGATCACCGACGGCCGCATGTCCGGGGCCTCCGGCAAGATCCCCTCGGCGATCCAGCTGACCCCCGAGGCCGCGACCGGCGGGCCGCTGGCCCGGGTACGCGACGGGGACGTGATCCGGCTCGACGCCGAGCAGGGCGTGCTGGAGGTGCTGGTCGGGGCGGAGGAACTGGCCGGGCGCGAGCTGGTGGACGGCCCTCCGCACGAGCTGGACTGGATGGGCACCGGGCGGGAACTGTTCGGCGCGCTGCGCCGCGCGGTCGGCCCGGCCGACGAGGGGGCCAGCGTGTTCGGCACGCTGACCCCGGAGCACTTCGCGGCTCCCGTGAACGCGTGGAAGTGAGGAGAGACCTGTGACGACCGGAGCTGACCTGCTCGCCCTGTCCCCCGTGGTGCCGGTGGTGGTGCTCGACGAGATGACGCACGCGGTGCCGGTCGCCGAGGCGCTGCTGCGCGGCGGCATCGGCGTGATCGAGGTGACCCTGCGGACCCCCGTCGCGCTGGCGGCCGTGGCCGCCATCGCCGCCGCCGTGCCGGACCTGGTGGTCGGGGCGGGCACGATCACCGCGCCCGAGCACGCCCGGCAGGCCGCCGACGCCGGGGCCCGCTTCCTCGTGACCCCCGGCTGCACCGAGGCCGTGCTGGACGCCGTCGAGGCCACCGGCCTGCCGTTCCTGCCAGGGGCCGCCACCGTGTCCGAGGCGATGCGGCTGGCCGAGCGGGGCCTGACCGCGCTGAAGTTCTTCCCCGCCGAGGCCGCCGGCGGGGTGGACTACCTGCGCTCCATCGGCGGCCCGCTGCCGGGCCTGCGGTTCTGCCCCACCGGGGGCATCACCCCGGACAGCGCCCCGAAGTACCTCGCGCTGCCCAACGTCGGCTGCGTGGGCGGCTCCTGGCTGACCCCGAAGGCGGCGCTGGCCGCGGGCGACTGGGCCCAGGTCGAGGCACTGGCCAAGCAGGCGGCGGCGCTGTAGGGCCCCCCGCCGCCCGGCCGTCGAGGGGTCCTCGGCGACCGGGCGGCGCCGGGCCGCTACCGGGCCAGCACGAACTGCCACTGCTGGTTCCGGCCACCGTTGCACCGGTACTGGATCACCTCCGCACCGTTCTCCCGTGAAGCCCCCTTGACGTCCAGGCACTTCTCACTGTGCTGGGCACGCACCGTCGAAAAGCCGGAATTCTCGATCGACCGTCGATCCCACTGTTGGTTGGTTCCGTCGTGGCACCGGTACTGGATCACCTTCGCGCCATCGGCCAGTGACGCGCCCGCGACGTCCAGGCACTTCCCGCTGTGCCGCACCCTCAGCGAAAAGCGGCCGTTCTCGGCGCGCCTCAGCGACCACTGCTGGTTTTGACCACCGTGGCACTCGTACTGGATCACCTCCGCGCCGTCCTCGCGCGAAGCCCCACTGACGTCCAGGCATTTCCCGCTGTGCTGAACGCGTACCGTGAACCAGTCCTCCTCGGCGTGCGCGGGGACGGTGGCCATTCCCACCAGCCCCAGGCTGAGCGCAACCACCGGAACCGCACGGGCCCTCAGTTTCCACCGACGCGTACCGCTGCTGTTACCCATTCGCATATCGCCCCCTTGGACGAGTTGCTAAAATTTCAAGATCGCACGAACAAATACCACCGTGCGTACATTCCTCAATGTCGCACCGCGTTTCCCGTCGGCAAAGGAGCCCGGTGATTGGCCGCCCCGGTGCCGCGCCCCCTCACGGCATCGCGTAGACCGCTCGCAACGCGGCACGGGTCGCGGCGATGACGGGGCGCCGCGCGCTGCCGCTGCGGGCGCAGGTGTAGATCTGCCGGTGTCCCCGCAGCGGGCGCAGCCCCACCCCAGGCGGCACGGAGCCGCGCAGCACGAGTTCGGGCAGGATCGCCACGGCGAGCCCGGTCTCGACCAGCCGCAGGTGCACCACCACGTCCGTTGAGCTGTAGGCGATGTCGGGCTCGAACCCGGCCTCGCGACACAGCGCGAGCGCCCACCGGCCGCTGGGGGTGTCGGCGGGTTCGAGCACCCACGGCCGGTCGGCGAGATCGGCCAGGTCCATGCCCGCCAGCGCCTCGGGCACCGCGAGCACCATCGGTTCGCGGGCGAGGTCGACCCGGTCCACCCCCGCTAGTCGCGGCTCGGGGTGCCCGGGGAACTCCTCGGCGACGACCAGGTCCACCTCGCCCGCCGCGAGCGCGGACAGGGCCGGACCGGGTTCGAGCTGCCGCACGCGCAGACGTGTGCCGGGTGCCTGCTCGCGCAGGTGGTCCACCAACGGCGGCACCAGGCTCAGCATGGCGGTCTGGAACACGGCCAGCCGCACCACGCCACGCGGCTCGCCCAGCGAGGCCTGCATCTCGGCCTCGGCCAGTTCGAGTCGGGCCAGCACCACCTCGGCGTGCTCGACCAGGATCAGCGCCTGCGGGGTGAGCCGGACCCCTCGGCCGACCCGTTCCAGCAGCGCGACGCCTGCCTCCTTCTCCAGTAACGCCAACTGCTGGGAAATGGCGGATCCGCTGTAGCCCAGGGCAGCGGCCACCGCCGCCAGGGTGCCGCGGGTGTGCAGCTCGCGCAGCAATCGCAGCCGGTGCAGGTCGAACACGGCGACTCCTCAGCTTTGCTTAGCATTATGCGCCACAAAGCCGCGCTTTTCCTTCCGGGTCACGCCCTCGACACTGAGGTCATGACCACCGCGCTGCACCCCGCGTACCGTAACGCCAAAGCCAGGGAATGGCGTTGCACCGCAGCACCCCGTGAGGTCACCGACTTCCACCGGCGGCTGCCCGGCTACGCGCCGACCCCGTTGACGGCACTGCCCGACACCCCGTACTTCGTCAAGGACGAGTCCTCCCGACTGGGGTTGCCCTCGTTCAAGGCGCTGGGCGCCTCGTGGGGCATCCGCCAGGCGCTGGCCGACGCCCGGCCCGGCGCCCGACTCGTCACCGCGACCGACGGCAACCACGGACGCGCCGTGGCCCACTTCGCGCGGCTGCTCGGTGTGCCCGCACAGGTGTTCGTGCCGGAGTTCGTCGGCACGACGGCCGTGGCGGCGATCCGCGCCGAGGGTGCGACGGTCGTCCGCGTGCCCGGCGACTACGACGCCGCAGTGGCCACGGCCGCCGCCGAGGACGGTGTGCTGGTGCAGGACACGGCGTGGCCGGGCTACGAGCGCATCCCCGCCGCGATCGTCGACGGCTACTCCACGCTGTTCCGGGAGATCGACGAGCAGCTGGCGGACAGCCCGGCGCTGGTGGTCGTGCCGATGGGTGTCGGCTCGCTCGCGCAGGCCGCGGTGCGGCACTACCGGAGCGCACACCGCGGCGTGGCGCTGCTCGGCGTGGAGCCGGTGACCTCAGCCTGCGTGCTCGCCAGCCTGCACGCCGGGCGCCCGGTGACGGTCCGCACCGCGCCGACCAGCATGGCGGGGCTCAACTGCGGCACACCGTCGAGCATCGCGTGGCCGTGGCTGCGTGACGGCCTGGACGGCGCCGTGTCGGTGGACGAGGAGCAGGCGGCGCGGGCGATGGAGGTGTTGGCCGCCGCCGGGATCAACGCGGGGCCCTGCGGGGCGGCGACCCTCGCGGCGGCGAGCCTGGTGCCGCACGAGGGGCCGGTCGTGTTGATCAACACTGAGGGTCGGCACGGGTGAACGCGGCGGAACTGCTGGCGCGCCTGGTCGCGATCGACTCGGTGAACCCCTCGCTGGTGCCCGGTGCCGCGGGCGAGACGCGGATCGCCGAGTACGTGGCGGAGTGGGCGCGATCGGCCGGGTTGTCGGTGCGGGTCGTCGAGGAGACAGCGGGAAGGCCCAGCGTCATCGTGCGCACCAACCGTGGCGGGCCGGGCCGGAGCTTGTTGCTGGGCGGGCACTTGGACACGGTGGGGTTCGGCGAGATGGCGGACCCGCTGCGGCCGAGGATCGACGGCGACCGGCTGTACGGACGCGGCGGCTACGACATGAAGGCCGGTCTCGCGGCGGCGCTGGTGGCCTGCCGCGAGGCCAACAACGGCGAGTTGGCCGGTGAGGTGATCGTGGCCGCGGTCGCCGACGAGGAGCACGCAAGCCTTGGCGTACAAGAGGTCCTGCGGCACGTGCGGGCCGACGCGGCGATCGTCTGCGAGCCGACCGAGTTGGTGGTGGCCACGGCGCACAAGGGTTTCGTGTGGACCGAGATCGAGGTCATCGGCAGGGCGGCGCACGGGTCGCGCCCGCACCTGGGCGAGGACGCGATCATGAAGACCGGGCCGGTGCTGGTCGAGTTGGACCGGCTCAACCAGGAACTGCGCGTCCGGCAGCACCCGCGACTCGGCCCGGGCACCCTGCACGCCTCGCTGATCACCGGCGGGCGCGAGGAGTCCACGGTGCCCGACCGTTGCCTGCTCACCGTCGAGCGCCGCACGCTGCCGGGCGAGACGGTCGCCGAGGTGGAGCGGGACGTGGCGGACCTGCTCGCGCGCTGCACGGGCGTGCGCGCCACGAGCCGGACCACGCTGGCCCGCGAGCCGTTCGAGACCCCGGACGACAGCGCGATCGTCGGCGCGGTGCTGTCCGCGCTGGGCGAGGGCGCGGAGTTGGGCGGCGTCAGCTACTGGGCCGACTCGGCGTTCATCAGCGCCGCGGGCATCCCCACTGTGCTGTTCGGCCCCGGCGGGGACGGGGCGCACGCCGCCGTCGAATGGGTGAGCCTGACCGACACACTGGTCTGCGCGCGGGTGCTCGCCGACACCGCACGGGCGTTCTGCCGCTGAGCCACACCGGGTGTTGACCTCGTTACAGGATGTGTGAAAAGGTTTGCACTCCGCCGCTGGACTTCGCACCAGTGGGAGGTACCCCGTGGCTCCACCGTCCCGAAGGTCGCTGGCCCTGGCCGGCGCTCTCGGCGCGCTGCTCGTCCTGTCGGCGGCCCCCGCACTGGCCGTGGGCACCGACCTGCCCTCGGCCATCGCGGCCGACACCCAGCCGCCGACCCCGCCGAAGAACCTCAAGGCCGGTGCCATCACCACCAACTCGGTCGCGCTGAGCTGGTCCGCGGCGACCGACAACGTGGGCGTCACCGCCTACGACGTGTACCAACAGGGCCAGCTGCTCAAGTCGGTGGACGGCAAGACGCTCAAGGCGACCGTCACCGGGCTGAGCCCGAACACCCAGTACGGCTTCTACATCAACGCGCGCGACGCCGCGGGCAACGTGTCCCAGGCGAGCAACACCGTGCAGGTCACCACGGCGAAGGGCAGCGACAACCAGGCACCGACCGCCCCGGGCGACCTGCACAGCACCGGGGTCAGCGCGAACTCGATCTCGCTGGCGTGGACGGCCGCCACGGACAACGTCGGCGTCACCGGCTACACCGTGTTGGAGGGCGGCAAGCAGGTCGGCATCTCGACTGGCACGTCCGCCTCGATCGAGGGCCTGGCGCCCAACAGCAAGCACACCTACACCGTGACCGCGCGCGATGCGGCGGGCAACGTGTCCAAGGCCAGCAACCCAGTCACCGCAACGACTTCAGGTGGCGGCGGGGGCGGCGGCACCACGCCGGGCGAGGTGCGCAAGGTGGCCTCGGACAGCGATGTGCCGTGGGGCCTGGTGACCCTGCCGGACGGCAGCGTGCTGTTCACCGAGCGGGACACGCACAACATCGTCAGCATGACCACTGACGGCAGGAAGACGACCGTGGGCACGGTTCCCGGTGTGTCCGGGACCAACGGTGAAGGTGGTCTGCTCGGCCTGGAAGTGTCGCCGACCTTCACCGCCGACCACTGGCTGTACGTCTACCACACCACCTCCAGCGACAACCGGATCGTGCGCATCCGCTACACCGACGGCAAGCTCGACACGGGCTCGGAACAGGTGCTGCTCAAGGGAATCCTGCGCAACCAGTTCCACAACGGCGGGCGGCTGCGGTTCGGCCCGGACGGCAAGCTGTACGCCGGGGTCGGCGACGGCGAGGGCCCGAACAACGCGCAGAGCCTTGACTCGCTCAACGGCAAGATCCTGCGGCTGAACCCGGACGGCTCGGTGCCCTCGGACAACCCGTTCCCTGGCAAGTACGTGTGGAGCTACGGGCACCGCAACGTCGAGGGCCTCGCGTTCGACTCGCAGGGCAGGCTGTGGGAGGCCGAGCTCGGCAACTCCGTGATGGACGAGCTGAACCTGATCCAGAAGGGCGGCAACTACGGCTGGCCCGCCTGCGAGGGCACCTCGGGCAGTTGCGGCAACGCGAAGTTCGTCAAGCCGGTGCGGACCTGGTCGGTGTCCAGCGCCTCGCCCAGTGGGCTGGCGATCGTGCACGACACGCTCTACATGGCCGCGCTGCGCGGGCAGCGGCTGTACGTCATGAAGATCAACGGGGCGGGCACCTCGAACCCGGTGGCCTACTTCAGCGGCACCTACGGGCGGCTGCGCACGGTCGAACCGGCCGCCGACGGCGGGCTGTGGCTGACCAACTCCAGCGGCGACAAGGACAGCACGCCCAACAACAGCAACGACGCGATCTACCACGTGCAGCTGAACTAGCCGGGGACCCCGCGCGCCGGGTGCGCGCGGACGGCGGGGCGGGTGGCCACCGGGCGGGGCGCGCCACCCGCCCCGTCCCGCCGAGTCCCGCCCAGCCGACGACGAGTCCCGCGCACAGGAGCACGAGTCCCGGTCAGCCGAGCGCGAGTCCCGGTCAGCGGACGACGAGTCCCGCCCACGGGAGCGCGAGTCCCGGTCACAGGAGCGCGAGTCCCGGCTAGCGGACGGCGAGTCCTGGCCAGCGGAGAGCGACCCCCGGCCATCGGGTGATCGAGCTCGCGGTGGGGGCGAATCCCTGCACCGGCAAATGGGACTCACGCACCGGAGAGCGGGACTCACGGGGGCAGAACGAAACTGGCACACTCCAGACCGGACTCACGCACGGCTGAGCGGGACTCGCCGAGGGCAGAACGGGACTCAAGCGCCCCAGACCGGGACTCATGTACCGGAGAACGGGACTCGCGCCGGCTGACCGGGACTCGCGGGGGCAGACCGAGACTGGCGCATCCCAGACCGGACTCGCACACCTCAGACCGGGACTCGCGCGCCCCAGGGCGGGACTCGCGGGGCGGAAGGCGGGGTGGGGCTGCACTTTTGGACGGGTGTAAGGCAGCTCACCGTGACCGATCGGCGGTCAATTCCAGCTCAATTCCGTCCACCTGCTGGGAACGGCGTCCCAGGGGGTTGGCCGCCAGCGCCCAGCCGGGTGTGAGCTGACGAACTCCGCACGCCGCTGGTGAATAGCTACTCACGGGCGTGAATTGCGCGGCCCGCCGCGAACCCGCGGTTCCGTGCTAGCTTTCGCCGCCGCCCCCTCCCCCGCACGCCCAGCAGAACGGACGAACCCGCAGTGGCCCAGCACGTGTCGACCCCCACCGGACCAGCCTTGGTGGGCCAGCAGCTCACCATGACGGCGTTCACCCAGCTGGCGGGCAAGCTCGGCGGCTACCCGTTCGTCAAGGTGGTCGTCGACCGTCCCAATGAGACGATCCACTTCCTGGACGACGCGAGCTTCTCCTTCCACGTGGAGTACATCGCCACGCAGATCCTGGGCATGCCGCGCGCGGAACTGGAGGGCGGGCTCGACGCGTTCAACCACAGCGTGTACCAGGACCCGGACCGGCGCTTCTACCTCGGCATCCTGGCCCTGCACACCCGTGACGAGCGGCGGATCTTCTCGCTGGAGACCGTCGAGGTGGACACGATGTCCGCCGAGATGCTGACCTTCTTCCACGACTTCGTGCGCGCCAACGTGGACCCGGCGCTGCCGATGCTGCTCAAGCCCGCCAACCACTTCCAGGAGCAGTTGCTCGCCGGGATCCCGGCCGCCCGGCTGCCCAGGATCTCCGCGCACGAGCTGTTCTCCTCGGCCCGGTTCGTGCCGCTCAACCCGGGCAGCGCGCACGGTCGGCTGCGCGCGTTCCGCTCCGAGGCGGAGTACCGCGCTGCGGCGGATTCCCTGGAGTGGTACGACATCATCGTCATGCACCGGGTGCCCGACGACATCCCCCGGCTGGCCGGGATCGTCAACGCCCACCACACGACCCCGTTGTCGCACACCAACGTGCTGGCCTCGGGCTGGCGTATCCCCAACGCGATCCAGCTCGGCGTGTTCGACCAGATCGAGCGCGAGGGCCTGGACCGGAAGTGGGTGCGCTACGAGGTGGTCGCCGACGGTGAGGCCGTCGTGCTGGAGGCCGCCGAGGAGCCGGTGGACGTGTCCCGCCGACCCGCCTGGTACGCCCAGCGCGTGGTGCTGGAGGAGCCGGAGTCGGAGTCCACGCCGATCGCGAGCCTGAACCGGCTGCGGCTGCGCGACCGGCATCGCTACGGCACGAAGGCCGCGAACCTCGGCGAGCTGCACCACGTGCTGGCCAAGGGATCGGGCCGCCTGCTGGGTTTCTACCAGGTGCGGCGCCCGCCGAGGGAGAACCTGCTTGGCTACCTGGCCGGGCTGCTGGACGTGCCCGCGCACGGTGACCTGGCCGAGGCGGCGCACCGGCTGCTCACCGACAACGTGCGGGTGCCGCGCGGTATCGCGCTGCCCTTCGCGGTGCAGCGGCGCTTCCTGGAGTCCTCCGCCAGGGTGCAGCAGGCGATCGGCAAGCTGAAGATGGCCCTGGAACTGGACGTGCCCGAGGTCGAGGCGCTGTGCCTGGAGTTGCAGCAGCTGATCCGCACCACCCGCATCCCCGAGGACCTGCACGAGGCGATCGACTCGGCACTGGTCTCCGAGCTGGGCGGGGTGCGGACCTTCGTGGTGCGCAGTTCCTCCAATGCAGAGGACCTGGCCGGATTCTCCGCCGCGGGCATCTACGAGTCGATCAACCACGTGACCACCGCCGACCGGATCTTCGAGAGCATCCGCGAGGTGTGGGCCTCGCTGGTGTCCCCGCGCAGCGTGCGGCTGCGCCAGCTGGCGGGCATCTCGCTGGACGAGACCTACATGGGCGTGATCGTGCAGGAGCAGGTGGACGCCGAGTTCGGCGGCGTGCTGGTCACCACGAACCCGTTGAACCGCGCGGACTTCCGCAACGTCTACGTCAACGTCTCGGCCAAGTCGGTGACCGAGGTGGTGTCCGGGGACGCGCTGCCGCTGCAGTACCTTTACTCCACTGTGGAGGGTGGCGGGCGCACGATCTCCCTCGGCGACGCCAAGTCCGATCTGGACACCGCGGCCAAGGACCAGATGCAGCGGCTGGCGGTCGTGGGCCGCCTGTTGCAGGCGCACTTCTCCCCCGACTACACCTTCGACTCCCCCGTGGACGTGGAGTGGATCGCCGACCGGGAGCGCATCACCATCGTGCAGCTTCGCCCGTACTCGGCATGAGCGCGGTCAAGAAGGCCGTCTGGTTCAGCTACGGCTTCCAGTTCTTCTTCGGCCTGCTGCTGTGGCTGCCGGTGTTCTACGAGTACCAGCGCCAGATCGGGCTGTCCGACGAGCAGATCTTCGGCATCCAGTCGATCTACTACATCGCGTTCTGCCTGCTGGAGATCCCCACCGGCATGGTGGCCGACCGCTTCGACTACCGGCACTGCCTGGTGGTCGGCGCGGTGGTGCTGGTCGGCGCCAACCTGGTCCCGGTGTTCCTGGCCGACTACACCGGCTTCCTGGTGCACTTCCTGCTGATCGCGCTGGCCCGCTCGCTGGTGTCCGGTGCGGCCAGCGCCTACCTGTACGAGTACATGCACGCCGCGGGCGAGGGTGAGCACTACCCGCAGGCCGAGGGCTACGGCCGCTCGTACAGCCTGATCGGCAAGGTCGTGTGCTGGCCGGTGGTCGGCCTGCTGATGCAGTGGAACCTGCCCTCCCCGTACTGGCTGAGCGCGATCAACGCGGCGATCGCGGTGGGCATGGCCCTGCTGCTGCCCGCGGTGCCCGGCGGCCTGACCAAGGCTCAGCGCCCGCCGGTGGCCACCGCGCTGCGCGGGGCGTTCACGCAACTGCGCGGCTCCACGGTGCTGGTGCTGCTGATGGTCCAGGGCGTCGCGATCTTCACCCTGGCCCGGATCTGCACGGTGAACCTGTTCCAGCCGATCCTGGACCTCAAGGACACCCCGGTGACCATGTACGGGGTGGTGATGGCGCTGATGACGGTGTTCGAGGCGCTGGGCGCGGCGCGGCCGAACTGGCTGCGCAAGCGGATCAGCGACCTGGGCTCGGTGTTCGTGCTGACCGTGGTGATGGCACTGGCGCTGGCACTGACCGCCGCGCTGGGCGTGCTCGGCACGGTGCTCGCGCTGTGCGTGTTCTCGCTGGCTTGCGGGCTGTCCTTCCCCATCCAGCGCGCGCTGCTCAACCAGGCGATCACCGACTCGCGCTACCGGGCCACCCTGCTGTCCATCGAGTCGATCATCGACCGCGCGGTGTGCGCCCTGGTGGCCGTGGTGCTGGGCAGTTCGCTGGGCGCGGGCGAGCTGGGCGGCTTCCTGCTGGCGACCGCGATCGTCACGATCCTGTTGATGCTGGTGGTGGCCGGGCTGCTGCGACTGGCCCGCAGGCGCAGGGGATCCGTTACCGTGGGCTGATGTTCCGCGCGGCGCTGGGGGTGCGGGACTTCCGGCGGCTGTGGCTGGCGGAAGCCCTGTCGCAGGCGGGCGACCAGCTGGCCAGGGTTGCCCTGGCGGTGCTGGTCTTCCAGCGCACCGACTCGGCCCTGCTCACCGCGCTGACCTACGCGCTCAGTTTCGTGCCCACCCTGGTGGGCGGCGCGCTGCTGGGCGGGCTGGCCGACCGGTACCCGCGGCGGCTGGTGATGGTCGGCTGCGACCTGGTCAGGGCGGTGCTGGTGGGCGTGATGGCGGTGCCCGGGCTGGAACTGCCCGTGCTGTACGTGCTGGTGGCGCTGATGACCTTGCTGGGCGGCCCGTTCCGCGCGGCCCAGCAGGCGCTGCTGCCCGAGGTGCTCGACGGGGAGCGGTACGTGCAGGGGCTGGCCCTGCGCGGCATGACGATCCAGTCCGCGCAGCTGGCCGGGTTCGCGGGCGGCGGGGCGCTGGTCGCCGCGCTGACCCCGTACTGGGCACTGGCCCTGGACGCGGGGACCTTCCTGGTGTCCGGCCTGGTGATCACGTTCGGGGTCGACCCCCGGCCCGCCCCGGTGACGGCCGCCGACCGGCCCGGGTTCGGCGCCGCGATCGGCGACGGGGTGCGGCTGCTCTGGCGTGCGCCGGGGCTGCGCGCGCTGGCGGTGCTGAGCTGGCTCGCCGGGTTCTACGTGGTGCCGGAGGGGCTGGCCGCGCCCTACGCGGGCCTGATCGGGGCGGGCACGATCGGCATCGGGCTGTTCATGGCGGGGGATCCGGCCGGGTCGGTGCTCGGTGCCTACGCACTGGCCCGGTGGGTGCCGGAACGCCTGCGGCCCAAGGTGATCGGGCCGCTCGCGCTGCTGACCGGCCTGCCGCTGCTGGTGTTCGCGCTGCGCCCCGGGCTGGTGGTGGGCGTGCTGGCGCTGGGCCTGTCCGGTGCCGCCGCGCAGGCGTACCAGACCCAGGCGACCGCCTCGCTGGCCAGGGCGGTGCCCGACGCGGGCCGCGCGCAGGCGATGGGCCTGGTGGTGACCGGGCTGGTCACCGCGCAGGGCCTCGGGGTGCTGGCGGCCGGGGCGCTGGCCGGGCTGGTGGGTGCGGACCTGGCCATCGCCCTGGCCGGTGCCGCCGGGATCGGCGTCGGCATCCCGGCGGCACTGGCGTGGCGGCGGGCCGGGTACGGCTGAGACGGCGGCAAGCGCAGTACCTTCGCGTGTCGGCGCTTCCTGTACGGCGTGTCGGCGCTTGGTGGACGTTCTCCCAGCTGGTGGGCAATGCGTACCGGAACGTCCGACACGCCTTATCGGAACGTCCGACACGCGCTGGTTTGGGGCGCCGACGGCCCACAGACCCGTTCAGCCGACCAGCTCGCGGTGCATCTCGTTCAGCCTCGTGACCAGTGCCTGCTCACCGGCCGGGGCGGCGATCACCCAGCCCGCGTGGGTCTGGGTCATCCAGCGGCCGTGCGCGGGGCGGTCCGGGGTCACGTCCAGGTAGGTCAGCGGCCGGGTGGTGCGGTGCCTGCGGCCGAGTTCGTCGCGCACGGCGGTGCAGAGCTGGCCGACCGAGGAGCGGGGCTCGGCCAGCAGCGAGGCAAGGCGGGTGGCCTCGGGCTGGTCGGCGTCCAGTTCGGACTCGGCCACGTTGATCGAACGGCCGCGGCCGGGCGGCACCTCGGGCAGCTGGCGGACCAGGGTCTCGGCCAGTGACTCGGGCCGCATCCCGCGCAGCCACAGGGTTTCCTCCTCGCGGACGGCCAGCACGGCCAGGCCTGGTCCGCTCGCGACCAGCACGCCGACCAGGCCGTCGGGCATGGTGAGCCAGCCGTAGAACTCCGCGCTCGGCCGGGCCAGCACGCCCATCCACGCGCGGAACTCCTCGTCCACGGCACCGTTGTCCAGCAGGCCGCGCGCGTCCAGCTCGGCCAGCGCGGCCCGGTCCACCCTGCGCTGCTCGTCCGGGGTGTACCAGCGCGGTTCCCCGGCGAGCACGGTGTGCGGCTGCTCCACCTGTTCCCAGCGCATCACCACGTCCACCACGTGGACCGGGATCTCCAGCACGCCGCTCAGCCCCCGATCACCGGGCGGGTGGTCGGCGGCAGCTCGCCGATCAGGTCGCTGGAGTAGTCGTCGTGCAGGTAGGCGGCCGAGGCGTGCTCGGCGTCCTCCGCGCCCTTCTGCTTGCCGCCCGCGCCACCCGGCGCACCGGCACCGGCCATGCCCGCACCACCGGCGGCGCCCGCCGCGGCACCGGCCCGGCCAGCCCCGGCACGGCCCCGCGTGCTCTCCTCGTCCGCACCACTGCGGCCTACGCCCGCGCCGAACCCGGCACCACCCACACCGCCCACTTGTGCACTGCCGCCGTGCGCCGCGGGTGAGCCGCTGCCGCCGAAACCTGTTGGGCCGTAACCGGTTGAGCCCAACCCCGTGACGCCGGCGCCGTGTGCGCCCTGCGCCGAAGTGGCCGCTGCGACGGCCTGCTCCTGCGGGGTCAGGTCCGGGTGCCCGGTTCCCGGTGTGGCCGAGGGCGGGGCCACGCGCAGGCGGGGCGCGGGCGCGGCGTAGACCGGCGTGCCGCCGTAGGCCGAGGGCATGTTGGCGCTGGCGTAGGTGGCCGAGGTGTTGTAGGCGTTGTACAGCGCGATGTTCGTGCGCTGGGCTCGGTTCCACTCCTCGATGCGCTTGTCCAGGTCCACGTTCCGCAGCGGCATGTTGATCACCGTCGGCTTCGGCGGCACCACGACCAGTGCGTGCCGCATGTTCCGGAACGAATCGCTCTGCTGCTGGATCAGGTGCTGCGCCTTGGAAAGGTCCTGTTGGGACCGGGCCATCGCGGTCACCAGTGGGGCCGCGCCCGCGCGGGCGTCCTGGGCCGCCGCCCCCTGCCAGGCCGCGTCCATCGCGCTGATCACCTTGAGGGTGCTGCGTTCCAGCTCATCGTGACGCCGCCGCAGGTCCTCCGCCGCGGCGGCGGCCTCGTCCAGCGAGCCGGTGCCCGCGGACAGTTGCCCGCGCACCGCCTGGTAGATCTGCTGTGCGGTGAGCCCGACCGCCCAGGCCTCGGGATCGATCATCAGCACGACTTGCCACCTCCGGGAGTTCCGGCCGCGCGGCGCAGGCCGTCGGTGCCGTTCTGCTCGGCGTCCAGGTAAACCTGGTGCGCCTGGGTGAGCTTGGCGAGGAACTCGGACACGAACCGCTGCGCCTCGCGGTTGTGCTTGAGGTAGGCCCGGCCCGAGTCGTTGGTGATCGTCGCGACGAAGCGGCTGACCGGTTCGTCGGCGGCGGGCCGCACGCTGCTCATCGGCCGGGCGGCCCGCTCGGCCTGCTTCAGCTCGTGCAGCAGGTCCCGCCACTGCTTGATCACGGCCTGGAACTCGTCCTCGGTGAACGCGAAGCAGCCCACGGGTTGCTCGGGCGCGGGCGCCACCACGTGGTCCGGCATCGGCGCGGGCTTCGGCGCTGCCTGCGGGTGCCCCGGGTAGCCGGGCATCGGCGCGGGCTTGGGTGCGGCCGGATAGCCGGGCATCGGCGCGGCCGGTGGCGCGTGACCGTCGTACTGCATGCGCTGCTCGCTTCCTCTCCCCAGAACGCGAACCGATGCTAGCCACGAGGCAAGCGGGTTCAGCCCGGAAAAGAGGAGGTCAGCCCCTTGGGGCAGACGCGGGTCGGGCTCAGCTCCCGAGCAGTCCCAGCGCCTGCGGGATCGAGTCGGCCACCGGCACTCCGGCCTCCTCCAGCCTCGGCCGGTCCATCACCCCGGTGGACACCAGCACACACTGGGCGCCCGCCGCGGCGGCGGCCTCGGCGTCGTCCACCACGTCCCCGATCAACACGACCTCGGCCGGGTCCAGGGCCATCACGGACAGGTGCGCCGCGAGGTGCTCGGTCTTGGAGCCGCCCATGTTCACCCCGCGCAGCCCGTCCACCCGGGTGAACAGCCCGTCCAGGCCCAGCTTGCCGACCAGCGGCACCAGTTCCTCGTGGAACCACATGGACAGCAGCGACTGCGTGCGACCGCTGTTCTGCCAGTCCCGCAACAGGTGCGGCACACCCAACGCGAGCCCGCACTCGTCCAGCCGCTCCCGGTACGCCTCGTGGTACAGCACGTCGATGCGCGCCCAGTCCTCCGGCGCCAGCACACGCCCGAGCAGCCGCTCGTAGCAGGTGGTCAGCGGGCGGGTGAACGCCGCGCGCCAGGCGTCGATGGTCAGCGGGGCGCAGTCGAAGGCCGTCAGCACGGCGTTCACCGAGTGCACCACGGCCTCGTTGTCGTCGAGCAGGGTGCCGTTCCAGTCCCAGACGACGTGTCTGGCGCGCACAGAGGTGTGATTCACCCGGACAGCCTACGTAGCCGCGCGGCCCGGGGGCAGCGAGTTCCGCACGGGCAACCTCAAGATCGCCATCCGCGTCAGCAGCGGTGGTGCGGGCCGGTCCGGCCCGCCGTCCAGGGAGGACACCGATGAGAGCCCCGCACGCCGCGACCTGCCTTGCCCTGACCGCAGCGACCCTGCTCGCCGGTGGCGCCACCGCGCTGGCCGGTACCTCCGAGACCACATACACCATCACCGCCTGGCACGAGGTCAAGCAGCGGTCCTGCCCCAGCACCTCCTGCGGGGAGGTCGGCGAGATCCTCGCGGGCCAGGTCTGGCAGCGGGCGGTCTGCTGGACACACGGCGAGGAGATCACCGACGCGGGCATCACCAACGACGTCTGGATCCAGGTCCGGCACGAGGACGGCGGCACCCAGTGGGCCAGTGCCGTCTACTTCACCGGCGACCAGTACGCGGGCCTGCCGGTGAGCGCCCGCTGCCCGGCCCGAACGGGCGGGAGGTCAACCCCTATCAACCCGTTGCCGTAAAACCCCTGTGTTCCCGGCGACTGTTCAAATCGGGCGAAAACCCGTGCTAGCGTCCGAAAAGGAATTCATCAACACCAGGGGGGTAGTCCGATGAAACGCACGTCACTGGCCATCGCGCTCGGTTTGTCCGTCATGGCGCTGCCGGTCGTCGCGACGACGGCCACGGCGGCAACACCGTCGATCACCTGTGGAAACCAGTGGACGCAGCGGTCGGAGGGACCGGACGCGCGCGACTTCCAATGGGGCAACTGCGCCACTCACGCGACGAAGATCAAAGTCTATTCGCTGACCTACGGCGGGGTGTTCAAGAACCTCGTCCGCGAGCAGTGCGTCGCGGCGGGCGCGGTGGTCCCGCTCGGCAGCAGCACCAATTGGCGCGTGCTGGCCTACACCGGTGAGGACACCGCGACCGCCTGCTGAATCAGCTCAGGACCTCCGCTCGCACCTCCGAGCGCGAGCGGAGGTTGAGCTTGTGCAGCACTCGCGCGACGTGCTGTTCCACCGTTCTCGGCGACAGGAACAGCACGTCCGCGATCTCCTTGTTGGTCTGGCCGGTGGCCAGCAGCCGGGCCACGTCCCGCTCGCGGGGCGAGAGCTGGTCCCCGTAGCCGCGCCTGCCACGCCGGGAGGGCTTGCCCGAACCCCACATGCGCAGCAGGTGCCTGCACCGCGCCGCGTCCCGCGTGGCACCGAGCTGGTCGTAGGTGTCGGCCACCGAGGACAGCACCTCGATCTGGTCCTCGGCACTGGTCGCCGAGCACTCCAGCACCCAAGCCGCCGCGTAGGGCATGGGCAGCGCGGCGTAGGCGGCACTGGCCTCGCCCAGCCGTTCGACCGCCGACTGCCGATCACCGTGCGCGGCCAGCAGCAGGCCCTGGCCCGCCGCCAGCGCGGCCTGCGCGAGCGGGGCCTGCCGACCCGCCACGCCCAGCTCGAAGTCGGCCAGCACCTGCTCGGCGCTCTCCAGCCGCCCACCGCGCACGTACGCCTCCACCGCCACCGGCACCAGCTCGCACGCCCACACCCACACGCCCTTGCGCCTGGCCGCCGCCAGACCCCGATCGGCCTCGGCGCAGGCCTCCACCACGTCCTCCGCCGACAGCCGCATGCGCACCAAGGTCCCCGAGGCGCTCAGCACCACCGGCGCCGCCACGTCGGCCAGGCTCGGCACCCCGGTCGCCAGCAGGTGCTGCTCGGCCACCTCCCACTCCCCGCGCGCCGCCGCCAGCGAGCCCATCACCAGCGACAGCTCGGCGGCCACCGGCCCGACGTCCTGGTAGCTGTCCAGCAGCCTGCGGCACAGCTCGCTCAGCCCGCTCCAGTTGCCGGTCAGCCAGTCCAGCCGCAGCTGGGTGGACCGCGCGGTGCCCGCCACGAACAGCGCCCCGCAGTCCCCCGCCATGCGCAGACCCTGCTCCAGCAGGGCGGCCGCCCGCTCGTGGTAGCCGCACCAGCTCGCGCCGTCGGCCACGTTGCACCACAGCCGGGACAACTGGACCTGTTCGGCGGTGGTCGCCGCCACCGAGGTCAGCCGCTCGAACAGCCGCCAGCCCTCCTCGTCCCCCAGCTGCACCAGCGTGGCGATGCGGTCGGTCCGCAGGGCCAGCCGCTTCTCCGGGTCCTCCACCAGGTCCGCCAGCCTGCGGGCCCGCTCCATCCAGGGCAGGTGCCAGCTCAGCGGCAACTCCCCCTCCAGCGGCTGGGCCAGCACGCTGATGCCGTGCGCGGCGTGCTCGGGTTCCCCCGCCAGGTCCTTGATCGCGCGCTCCACCTCGGCCCTGCCCTCCTGCAGGGTCCCCGACCAGCGGATCAGCAGCAGCCCCAGGTTGAGCCGGATCCGCCCGCGCGCGGGCCGGGACAGCCTCGGGTCCACCAGGATCGCGCGCAGGGTGGTGGTCACCGCCCGGTGCAGCCCGCGCAGCGCGACCCGGCTCAGCTTCACCGCGAGCCGCTCCACGTCGGCGGTGTCCAGCGCCCCGCCGTCCAGAACCCGTTGCAGCACCTCGATCGCCACCGCCGTGTCCCCGACGGACTCGGCGTGGTCCGCGGCGGATTCGGCGTAGTCCAGCCATTCCTGGTAGTGCCCGGCCAGCTTCGCGTGCTCGGCCAGCCGCACCAGCGGGGCGGGCCGCACCCGGGACAGCGCCCGCATGGTCCTGCCGTGCAGCAGCTGCCGCTCCGGACCGTTGATCACCTCGTACACGGCCTGCCGCGCCAGGGAGTGCCGGAACCCGTAGTGGCCGGGCGGGTTCTCCCGCAGCACCCCGGCGGCCAGCAGCCGTTGCAGGGCGATGCTGAGCCGGTCGCCCCTGATCGCGGCCACCTCACCGATCAGCCGTGCCTCGCTCGGCGCGTCCAGCACGGCCACCGACTTGGCCACCCGCACGGCGGTACCCGGCAGCACGGCGAGCCGGTCGGCCACCGCCGCGCGCAGCGGCACCGGCACGTCCAGCCCGTCCAGGCTGTCCAGTTCCCCGTCGCCGACGGCCCGCAGCACCTCCTCCAGCACGAACGGGATGCCCGCGGTCAGCTCCACCAGCCGCCTGGCGAACTCGGTGCCCACCGGCGTGCCCAGGGTCCGGCTGGCCATGACGTGCACCTGCTCCTGGTCCAGCGCGCCCAGCCGCACCACGGTGGTGCCGATCGCCCAGCCCCGCCTGGGCAGCGAACCCAGCGGCACCCGCCAGGGCAGTTCCTCGGGCCGGTAGGCCAGCACGAGTGAGAGCTGCTCAGGTATCCGGCACAGCAGGAAGCGCAGCAGTTGCAGGGTCGCCTCGTCGGCCCAGTGCAGGTCGTCGATGACCAGCACGGTCGGCCCGCAGGAGGCCAGCAGCTCGCGCACCGCGCGGAACAGCTGGTGCCGCTCGGCCAGCGGATCACCCAGCGCGGGCGGCACCGGCGGCAGGTGGTGGGCGATCTCGGGCAGCAGCCCGCGCAGCGCGCCGACCACCGGGTTGAGCCCGAGCCGCGGCGGCGGGTGCAGCGCGGCCAGCGCGTCGAACACCGGCCCGTACGGAAAGGGCTCGCGCATCGGCTGGCACCCGCCGCTGAGCACGCGGCGCGCCGACAGTGCCGGGTGCGCCAGCAACTCGCTCACCAGTCGGGTCTTGCCGATTCCGGCCTCACCCTCGACCAGCACCACCGCGGGCGGGCACGCGAGGACGTCGAGCAGGGCACTCAGCTCGTCCTGACGGCCGATCAGCGGCGGCGGGGTGTTCCGCAGGGAGGAGGCTCCCGCCGTGGGCTCCACAACGCGCAGTGTAAGCATCCTTAAGCATTAGGTAAACGTCGTAAGTCGACGGAAGCGCGCTGTGAACGCCGCCCGTAGCTCTACGTAGCGATGCCCGGATTGTTCCGTACGCCCCTCCGGCCCAAGAGTGCAAGCAGCACGCCCTGCCCCGGAGAGGACCCAGCATGTCGAAGACACCAGTGGTCGCCGCCCTTGTGGTAACCGCCCTGCTCGCCCCCGTCGTGGCCGCACAGGCGGCGACCCCCGCCTTCCGCGGTGGCGAGAAGGCCTCGGTGAAGGACTACCCGTTCATCATCGCCGGAGAACGCGAAGGCGGTACCCGGCCCCAGGGCCAGACCTGCACCGGCTCGGTGGTCGCGCCCCGCAAGATCCTCATCGCCGCGCACTGCAAGGCCGCCGAGGGCGAGAAGTCCTTCGTGTACGGCCTGGACGACCTCAACGCCAGCGGTGGCTTCCGCACCAAGGTGGTCGACTACAAGACCCACCCGAAGTACGTCAACTTCGACCAGGGCTACGACGTGGCCGTGGTGACCACCGCGGACGACATCCCGGTGCCCGGCGGGGCCTACGCCAAGGTGGCCACCTCAGCCGACACCGAGCTGAACAAGCCCGGCAAGACCGGGCTCGGCCTGGGCTACGGCAAGAAGGACGTGGACGACTCCGCCAAGGACGTCACCCTGGAGAAGGCCAGCCTGCCCATCGTGGACCCGAGCACCTGCACCGGGGTCGGCAACGGGGTGCAGGCCGCGACGATGATCTGCGCGGGCTACTCCGACGGGCACGTGTCGATCCTGCCCGGGGACAGCGGCGGCCCGCTGGTGGTGGACGGCAAGATCGTCGGCGTGGCCTCGTGGAGCCGCAGCGACTTCTTCTGGTACAGCATCTACGGTCGGCTCAACAACGACATGGGCGACTGGGTCAAGCAGCAGATCGACGGCGGCGACCCCACCGGCACGCCCAGTGCCAGCTTCACCGCCCAGTGCCAGAGCACCTGCAAGTTCGACGGCAGCGCCTCCTCCGCGGACGGCGCCACGATCAGCTCCTACGCGTGGGACTTCGGTGACGGGCAGACCGGGACCGGTGTGAGCACCACTCACACCTATCCCGCGCGCTCCGGCACGTACTCCGCCACCCTGAAGGTGACCACGGACAAGGGCAAGACCGACTCCATGAGCAGGAAGATCACCTGCTTCGGGTTCGGCAGCCAGCCGCTCTGCTTCGCCTGAGGAGGAGCCGCCATGCCAGCCAGGTACGCCACGCTGACAGCCACGATCACCGTGCTGTCACTGACCACCGGGCTGGCCCCGGCCGCGGCCGTGCAGCAGTCGGACTGCACGGCCGCGGCCCACGGGCACGCCACCTGCCAGGCCGTGACCACCCCCGGCCCCACGGCAGCGCCGCACGGACTCACCCCCGCCGACCTGCGGGCCGCCTACCAGCTGCCCGAGGGCGGGGCGGGGGTCACGGTGGCGGTGGTGGACGCGGGCGGCAACGCACGCGCCGAATCGGACCTGGCCACCTACCGCAGGCAGTTCGGCCTGCCCGCCTGCGGCACCGCCGACGGCTGCCTGCGCATCGTCGACCAGCGCGGCGGCACCGCCCTGCCCGCCCCGGTACCCGGCGGCTGGCCCATGGAGATCTCACTGGACCTCGACGCCGTGTCGGCCGCCTGCCCGCGGTGCCACCTGCTGCTGGTCGAGGCGGACACCAGCGCCGACACCGACCTGTACGCCGCCGAGGACACCGCCCTGCGACTGGGCGCCCGGCTGATCTCCAACAGCTGGCTTTCCGACGTGCCGGACAAGCCCGCCGAGATCGACAAGCACTTCGCCTACTCCGGCGTGCTCTTCGCCTTCGCCACCGGCGACGAGGGCTACCGCCAGCCCGGCAACTACCCGGCCAGCTCCCCCTACACACTCGCCGTCGGCGGCACCACGCTGCGCCGAACCCCCAGCGGCTGGGCGGAGTCGGCCTGGTCCGGGGCCGGTTCGGGCTGTGCCACCGGCGGCCCGGCCCCCGCCTGGCAGACCGCCCTCACCTCGGCCTGCGGGGGCCTGCGGACCAGTTCGGACGTGTCGGCCGTCGGCGACCCCGCCACCGGGCTCGCCGTCTACAACACCGCCACGGCGCACGGCTGGCAGGTCGTCGGCGGCACCAGCCTGTCCACCCCGCTGGTCACCGCCATGTACACCCTGGCGGGCGGCGTGCCCCCGGCCACCGAGCGGCCCGCCGCGTACCCGTACCGGCACCCGGGCGCGCTCACCGATGTCACCAGCGGCAGCAACGGCGGTTGTGGTGCGCCGCTGTGCCAGGCAGGTCCCGGCTGGGACGGCCCCACCGGGCTGGGCAGCCCGCTGGGCAAGGGGGTCACCGCCTTCACCCCGTGAGGCTCGGTCGAACTCCGCTCAGTCGAACTCCGCTGCCCCGTCCGCGCCGCCGAGTTCCTCGCGCACCACCCGGATCGCCAGGCCCTCGGAGTAGCCCTTGCGGGCCAGCACCCCGACCAGCCTGCGCAGCTTGGTGGTCTCGTCCACCGAACCCAGGGAGCCCATGCGCTTGCGCACCAGTTCCCTGGCCCGCTCCCGCTCGTCCTCCTCGTCCACCGCCGAGGCGGCCTCCGCCGCCACCGAGTCGGCGACGCCCTTGCGCCGCAGCTCCGCGACCAGCGCCCGGCGGGACAGCCCGCGATGGGTGTGCCGCGAGCGCACCCACTCCTCGGCGAAGGCCGCGTCGTCGAGCAGGCCGGCCCGGTCGAGGCGGCCGAGCACCAGCTCGGCCACCTCCTCGGGGATCTCCCGCTTCGTCATGGCCTGGCGCAGTTCCTCGCGGGACCTGGCGCGCACGGTCAACTGCCGCACGCACAGGTCCTGCGCCTTGCGCACCAGGTCGACGCCCTTCTCAGGTGGCAGCTCGGCCGGGTCCTCGATCACGAGCCGCTCAGAAGTCGACCGGGGCGGGAGCAGCGGCGTCGGCGTCCACTTGCGCGCCGATACCCATCTTCTCCTGGATCTTCTTCTCCACCTCGTTGGCCACGTCCGGGTTCTCCAGCAGGAAGCGGCGGGCGTTCTCCTTGCCCTGGCCCAACTGGTCGCCGTCGTAGGTGTACCAGGCGCCGGACTTGCGCAGGATGCCCTGCTCCACGCCCATGTCGATGAGCGAGCCCTCACGGCTGATGCCGTGGCCGTAGAGGATGTCGAACTCGGCCTGCTTGAACGGCGGGGCGACCTTGTTCTTCACGACCTTGACACGGGTCCGGTTGCCCACCGCGTCCCCGCTGTCCTTCAGGGTCTCGATGCGGCGCACGTCCAGCCGGACCGAGGCGTAGAACTTCAGCGCCTTGCCACCTGTCGTGGTCTCCGGCGAGCCGAACATGACGCCGATCTTCTCGCGCAGCTGGTTGATGAAGATGGCGGTGGTGCCGGAGTTGTTCAGGGCGCTGGTCATCTTGCGCAGGGCCTGGCTCATCAGGCGGGCCTGCAGACCAACGTGGTTGTCGCCCATCTCGCCCTCGATCTCGGCGCGGGGCACCAGGGCGGCCACCGAGTCGATCACCAGGATGTCCAGCGCGCCCGAGCGCACCAGCATGTCGGCGATCTCCAGGGCCTGCTCACCGGTGTCCGGCTGGGAGACCAGCAGCGCGTCGGTGTCCACCCCGAGCGCCTTGGCGTAGTCGGGGTCCAGCGCGTGCTCGGCGTCGACGAAGGCGGCGATGCCGCCCGCGCGCTGGGCGTTGGCCACCGCGTGCAGGGCGACCGTGGTCTTACCGGAGGACTCCGGGCCGTACACCTCGATGATGCGGCCGCGGGGCAGGCCGCCGATGCCCAGCGCGACGTCGAGCGCGATGGAGCCGGTCGGGATCACCTTGATCGGCTCGCGGCGCTCCTCGCCGAGGCGCATCACCGAGCCCTTGCCGAAGTTCTTGTCGATCTGGGCCAGGGCCAGTTCGAGTGCCTTGTCCTTGTCCGGTGCTGCTGGTGCCATGGGAAGTCCACCTCGGTTGTCTGTCTGGCCGGCCCTGGGAGGAGCTGGTGCCCCGGCCGCCGTGGGTTGTCGGGACCGACGCTACGGGGAGGGTCTGACAAGTGGCGGCGAGCCGAGGGGCCCCAGGCTAGCCGAACACCTGTTCGAGTGCGAAACCGACACGCCGCACCCGGGTTCAGCGGCGCTCGGCGGGCACGTCGAAGGCGTCACAGACGGCCTGCCACACCCTCTTGGCGTCCAGCCCGGCCTCCAGCGCCTCGTCGGCGGTGCGGCCGCCCAGCGCGGCGAACACGTGGTCGCGCGCGAGCATCTCGGACCTGACCTCGCCGAACTCCTCAGCCATGCGGCGGCGGAACACAGTCATGCGCATCGTGACCGAGCCTACGCCGAGAGCAATTTGCGAAAAAGTTGGGCCCAGGGTCTTCCCCTCACGCCCACAAGCGCTATTCTTGTCTTGGGCCCGTGATCCCCCCGACGCTAAGGCAGTCGAAAGTCACGGCAGAAGCGCCGTAGTCGACCCCCAGGGCTGCGGCGCTTCTCTATGTCTGCGACATGACCAGCCCCGGTGATAACACCACCACGCTCCGCGTGAGGGCTGCGGCGCTTCTCTATGTCTGCGACATGACCAGCCCCGGTGATAACACCACCACGCTCCGCGTGAGGGCTGCGGCGCTTCTCTATGTCTGCGGCCAGTCATAACGCCACCACGCTCCGCATACGACCTGCGGCGCTTCCCTATGCCCTGGACACGGCCACAACGCGTTTCCCTTCCGTGACCAATTCATGATCGATTCGGACGGTGCGCCCGTGACCAGCCACGACACCCGGGCCCGATTCCCGTGATTGACCATTGGCCAGGGATTCGCCCACATCGTGGACGCCCGTTCGACCGCGCAATAGCGATTCCGGGATGGCCACCGCCGCGCGATGTCACCCATCGCGCTCGGGAGGTCACTGTGCAGTTCGGCCCGTTCACCCCCATCCGGGTTTCGACGCGTTCGGCAGCGGCCCCCGTCGGCGGGAACTGCCCGGCGCGGTGTGGGCCTAACCTGATCCCCATGCGGGATCAGACGATCGGGGACTGGCTGGACCAGCTGGCTTCCCGGGCTCCCGCGCCCGGTGGGGGCGCGGTGGCCGCGATGCACACGGCGATGGCGGCCGGGCTCGTCGAGATGGTGTGCAACCTGACCATCGGCAAGCCCAGGTACGCCGAACACGAGCCCACGATGCTCGGTGCGCTACGGGAGGCGGGCCAGTGCCGTGCCGAGGCGGTGGAGCTGGCCGAACAGGACGCGGCGGCGTTCACCGCGGTCACCACGGCCTACAGACTGCCCAAGGAGGACGAGCGGGACAGGGCGGTGCGCGGGGAGCGCATCCAGCAGGCGCTGCGTGCGGCCGCCGAAGTACCGCTACGCACCGCCGAGGTGGCCGAGCGGGTGCTGGAACTGGCCGGGAGGATCAGGCGGGGTGCCAACGTGAACGTGCTTTCCGACGTGGACGTGGCCGAGCACTCCGCGCGGGCGGCGCTGGCCTCGGCCGTGGTCAACGTGGAGGTCAACCTGGCCGCGATGACCGACCAGGCGGCACGGGCCGAGCTGGCCGCCGAGGTGTCGCGGATCGGGCGGGTGCTGGAAGGGGTGCGGGCATGACGCTGATCGACGGGCGGAGCGTGGCAGCCGCGATCCGGACCCAGGTCGCCGAGGACGCGGCCGAGCTGCGGGCGGCGGGGACCACGCCGACCCTGGCGATCCTGGTGCCCACCGATGACGAGGCCACGGCCTGGTACGTGCGCTCCATCGTGCGCACGGCCGAGAAGGTGGGCGTCTCGGTGCGGGTAGTGGAGCGCTCGCAGGACGTGGGCGGGGCGCTGCGCGAGCTGTCCGCCGACCCCGAGGTGCACGGCATCATCTGCCAGACCCCGCTGCCCGAGGGCATGACCCTGGACGAGGTGGGGCTGCACATCGACGTGCGCAAGGACGTGGACGGGGCGAACCCGACCAGCGTGGGGCGGCTCGCGGTGGGCCTGCCCGCCTTCGCCCCAGCCACCGCGCAGGCCGTGGTGGAGCTGCTGCGCGCGCACGGCACCCCGCTGGCGGGCGCGGACGTGGTGGTGGTCGGCCGCAGCACCGTGGTGGGCAAGCCCGCCGCCCTGCTGCTGCTCGCGGAGAACGCGACGGTCACCGTGTGCCACTCGCACACGAAGGAACTGGCCGCGCAGACCAGCCGGGCGGACGTGCTGGTCGCCTGCGTGGGGCGGCCGGAGATGCTGGGCGCCGAGCACGTGCGGCCCGGGGCCGTGGTGATCGACGTGGGCACGAACCCGACCGCTGACGGCGGCCTGGTCGGGGACGTGCAGACCGCGGCGGTGGAGCCGATCGCCAGCGCGGTGACCCCGGTGCCCGGCGGGGTGGGGCCGGTGACCACGGCGCTGCTGCTGCGCAACGTGATCGCGGCGGCCGGTCAGTGAGTGGGTGCGGCCCCACCGGCTGGTGGGGCCGCACCCACCGGGTGCTACACCGGCTGGGCCGTGAGCTGGGACTCGGTGCGCAGCTTGCGCTGTACGAGCGCACCGAACAGCAGGCCGATGGTCGCCCACATGACCAGCTGCGTGCCCAGCGAGACGACCCGGAAGTTCCACAGCAGTGCCGCCGGGAACTCCTTGGGCACCTCGTTGATGGCGGGCAGCAGCAGCTGCACCACCACGACCGCCACCACGAAGGCCAGCACCGCGACCAGCGCGGCGTTCCAGGCGCCGAGGCCGGGCAGCAGCCTGCGGCCCAGGTAGGTCGCGGCCACCGCCAACCCGATGGACAGCACCACCATCAGGAAGTACGCGCCGGTGCGCTCCCCGATGGTGTCCGGATTGCCCACCGAGGGCGGGTTGGCGGGGTACTTCAGGAACGGGACCACGAACGCCGACAGGTAACCGGCCAGGGCCAGCAGCAGCGAGGTGGACCTGGCGCTGATCCGGCCGAGCCGCCCGTAGGCGATGGCGAAGGCCAACGCGAACAGGCCACCGAAGGCGATGGCGTAGAGCAGCACGCCGGTGGCCAGGCCCAGCGTGCTCTGCACGCCCCGGCTGACCAGCTCCGGCTCGGCCGCCTCACCGGCAGCGGCCGCCTCGGCGGACTCGAAGTCGATGGCCGAACCGACCAGGGGCTCACCCAGCAGCCAGGTGAACACCAGTGCGAGCACACCGGCCGCGAGACCGGCGAGCATGCCCCGCACCAGAAGGGTTCTCATCATGGTTGTGCGCTCCCCCGGCTCAGTGGCAGGGGAAGCCGAGCAGGTGCCTGCCGTCGTGCACGAACTCGTGCACGTAGTGGCCGGAGACCAGCGAGGTGGCGCCCTGCTCGGCGCCGACGAAGTAGAGCAGGACAACGGCGAGCACCCCGATGAACACTGCCCAGGGCAGCACTTCGCGGAGTGGGATCCGGACGGGGATGGGAATGGCGATCGGTGAGGGTGAGGCGATGCTCACGGGAACCTCCTTGGGCTTGCGCGACCCACTAGTTGGTGCTCACGACGACGGAGTGTCTGACTCACGGCCACCTCGGCTGAGGTGGACCGCACACAGTGGCGCGACCGTGCCGGGATCTCACCGGCTTACTCCGTTACGTCGATCGAGCGGACCGTAGTCAGCGTGTGAAGCCAGTGTCAATCAGCCGACCAGGTTGGGAGAGCATGGTCACCATGAACCGGATCTTCCTGATCAGCCACGGGGCCACCCAAGCGGTCCGTGAGGCACGCTTCGCCGATGACGAATCCCTCTGCGGGACAACGGATCCACTGGAAACGCCGTCCCGTGTGGACGAGGTGCGGTGCGGGCCCGAACGCCGTTGTCTCGAAACGGCAACGGTTCTCGGTCTCACCCCGGTGACCGACCCCGGGTTGTCGGATCTGGACTGCGGCTCGTGGCGGGCGCGCGCGCTGGCGGAGGTGCAGGAACAGGACCCCGCCGGGCTGATGGCGTGGCTGTCCGATCCGGACGCGGACGCGCACGGCGGCGAGACGGTGCGGCAACTGCTGGCCAGGGTCGGCTCCTGGCTGGACTGCTTGCCGGACAGGGGAAGGATAGTCGCGATCACCTCGCCCTCGGTGGTCCGCGCCGCGATTGTGCACTGCGTGCAAGCTCCTCCCGCCTCGTTCTGGCGCTTCGACGTGGCCCCGCTGACGCTGACCCACCTCTACGGCGGACCGGGGCGGTGGACCCTGCGCGAGACCGGCCACCCGCTGCCCCCTGCTCGCACGGCCCCACCCTCGTAGGCGGCGGCGAGCAGGGCGCCCTCTCGATGGGGATCGGATCCCAACGACAGCAAGGAGTTCCGCCCGCCGTCAGCCCGCACCCGTTGGAGCGGAACGACTCGGTACTACCAGGCGCTGGTCATCGCCCAGGCCTCGGTGGGCAGCAGGCGCGCCTCCCCGCCGGTGGCGAACGCGGTGACACCGGTGGACTGCGTGTAGCGCGGATAGACCCGCGCGGTGAGTGACCTGCCGTCCCCGGTGAACACCTCGATCGAGGACCGGTCGGTCAGCACGCGCAGGTTCAGCCGCCCCTGCGCGTCGGGCGCCGAGGTCACGTGCGACACCGAACCCTGGCCGTAACCGGAATTCCTCGTGTCGAGGACGAGTTGCCGGGTGGCGGGCTCATAACTGAGGATCACTCGCTCCGCGCTGCTGGCGAACAGGGTGAGCCCGAGCGTGGTGGCGCTGGACCGGCTGAGGTCGAAGCCGGTCCGGAGGTCCAGCGAGGCGCCGTCGGCGATCGGCACCGGCGCGGCGGTGGGCACCGCGGTCCCGCCGCGCCGCGCGAGCTGTGTGCCGTGCAGGCGGTCGAGCTGGCTGACGGGTGCCGAACCCAGGGTGCCGTCCGGTCGCACCGACAGCTGCCGGGTGATCGTCTCGGCCTGGGACCAGCCGTCCAGCCGGTTGGGGTCGAACGCGTCCCCGTTGTTCATCCACCCCACCAGCAGCGGGCGGCCTGAGGAGTCGGTGAACGCCTGTGCCGCGTAGAAGTTCGGGCCGCTGTCCAACTGCCCGGACGCGGTGGGGGTGAAGGTGGAACCGGTGAAGTCGCCGAGGAAGTAGTGCTCGCCGCCGTTGGTGGAGACCAGCAGCGCCCAGCGGCCGTCGACCTGGATCAGGTTGGGGCACTCCCACATCCCGCCGGTGGAGCCGTCGCCACTGAGCAGCACGCCCCGGTAGGTCCACGCCCGCAGGTCCGGTGAGGAGTACAGCAGCACCTTGCCCGCGCCGCCGTGCCCGGAGCCGAGGACCATCTTCCACAGCCCGTCGTGCAGGTCCCGGAACACCTTCGGGTCGCGGAACCCCGCCTCAGCCTCGGCGGGCGGGCCGGGGATGACCGGGTTGCCCGCGCCGGGGGTGAAGGTGGTGCCGTCGGTGCTCGTGGCGGACCAGACCTGTTCGCGGATCGCGCCCGGGTGCGCCGCGGTGTCGGTGTAGTGGGTGTAGAACAGCCGCAGTGCGCCGTTGTCCGCCACCGCGCTGCCGGACCACTCCCCGGTGGTGTCGGACGGACCGGCCGGTGCGGGCGGGGTGAGCGCGACCGGGGCGTTGGTCCAGTGCACGGAGTCCGGGGACTGGGCGTGTGCCCAGTGCATCGGCCCCCAGAACGGGCTGGCAGGGTTGAACTGCGCGAAGAGCTGGTAGGTGCCCCGCCACTGGATCAGGCCGACCGGGTCGTTGATCCAGCCCTGGTACGGCGTGTAGTGGTACTGCGGGCGCAGCGGGTCCACCGCGTAGCGCGCGGCCGCCGGACCCTCGGTCGGGCCTGGCTGGTTGGCGGAGCCGAGCCGGACGGAGGTCAGGCCGTTGCCCGCGTCCCCGACCGCGCTGGTGCGCACGTCGTCCAGGTTGAGGTGCCCCCACTGGCCGGTGGCCTCGTCCACCACCTCCAGGTACACGGCCTGCCCTCGCACCTCGCTGGTGTCCCAGGTGATCCGGGCGAGTTGCTCGCTGTTGTAACCGGTCTGCCGGTCCAGCACCGCGCCGTCGGCGGCCCGCACCAGGGCGACGTGGAGGTGCTGCGGATCGTAACCCCCGGCGATGAGGAAGCTGAGGTGGTCGGTGGCGGTGAACACCGAGGACCGGGCGATGCCGGTGGCGGTGTCCTGGTGGGCGAGGTAGCCGGACAGGAAGCAGGTGCCGTGCTGGTCGTAGGTGCCGCCCCACCACGTGGTCGCGGAGGACACGGTGAACGCGGAGCCGGTGAGCGTCCAGCCGCCGGTGTCACAGGTTTCGAAGTCGGCGTTGGCCGGTACGGACGCCGTCGGGGCACCGGCGAGGGCCAGGGTCATCGCGGTGGCGAACGCGAGGCAGGAGCTGGGCAGGTGCATGTCTCCTCCTGGGCGGCGGCGAAGGACTCGACGAGTCGACCATCGGCGGCTGCCCGACCACTGCCAGGGCAGCATGGCACAGCGGTCGACGGGGAAGCGAGGTTCCCGGGCCGCAGGAACGATTCCACTGTTCAGCGGGCGGGCCGCAGCGTGGTGAGCACGCTGGCCATCAGCACCGGTAGCGCGAGGAAGCCCAGCAACAGGCCCAGCGCCGGGTAGGACCAGGCCTGCACGACCACGCCCGCGGCCAGCCCGCCCAGCGCGCCACCCGCGTTCATCAGCAGGTCGGACAGTCCCTGGGCGGCCTGGCGCAGCGGGGCGGGCACCGACTCGGTGAGCAGCGCCGAACCGGCGACCACCCCGGCCGACCAGCCCGCTCCGAGCACGGCCATGCCCACCGCCAACTGCGGGGCCTCGTGCGAGTCCGCCATGCCGCAGACGCCCGCCGCCGCGACGACCAGGGCCGCGCCCACGGCGAGCACCGGCATGCGGCCCAGCCGGTCGGCCAGCCAGCCGAACAGCGGGCTGCCCGCGTACATGGCGGCCACGTGCAGGCTGATCACCACGCCGACCACGGTGAGCGAGGAGCCGGTGTGCTGCATCTGCACCGGGGTCATCGACATCATGCCGACCATCGCGGTGTTGCACAGGGTCACGCCGAGCAGGGCGAGTCGGGCGGACGGGCTGAGCACACGCAGCATGGACCACCGCACCGGCTCGGCGGGAATAGCGGAACCGGTTACCCCGCAACAGGAATCGCCGATCGCGGCGGGCACGGTGCCCACCGGCATGAGCGGGTCGGCGCGCAACCCGAGCGCGATGCCCGCCGCCGCGAGGGCGAACACGGCCGCGGCGAGCAGGAAGGGGCCGCCGTCACCGGCGAACCGGGTCGCGGGCTCGACGAGGTTGGGACCTGCCACGGCACCCAGGGTGGTCGACCAGACCACAGTGGACAGTGTGGAGGCGCGGTGCGCCGGGGCGGCGAGGTCGGTGGCGGCGAAGCGGGCGGCCAGGGTGGCCGAGGTCCCGCCGCCGAACGGCACGAGCGCGGCCAGCAACAGGGGCCAGGAACGCAGCTGCACCGCGAGCGCGGCCACAGCACCACCGAAGGCACCGGTGGCGTACGCGACGAGCAGTGCGCGTCTTCGCCCGTACCGGGTGGACAGGGTGGCGACCACGAGGGCGAGTCCCGCGGCGCCCAACGCGGTCGCGGTCGCGCCGAGCCCACCGACCACAGTGGACTCCGACAGGGAGGTGGTGACCAGGACTGCCACGGCGACACCGAGACCGACCCCCGCGGCGCCGAACACCTGGGTGCACACCAGAACGGACAACACCCGGCGCTGGGCCGGGTGCACCATCGCGGCCGGGCGGTTCACGCGGTTGATCGTCACACGGTGCGCGGCGCGGCAGGTAGCGCCATTCAGGTACCGGGCTGGACGTTCTGCTCGAAGTAGTCCGCGACCGCGTTGGCGGTCAACGAGTCCGGGGCTGAGGTCACGGCGGTGGTCAGCACGCCAACGAGCGGCTGGTCCTTGACGGTGAACACCAGCACGCCGACCCCGCTGGCGACCACCGAGCGGTAGCTGCCCGCCAGGCCGTTGCCCTTCCAGTCGGCGCCAACCTGGTTGCTGGCGGCGTATCCGTCCAGCAGCGCCTTGACCTTGGCCGCCGCCTCCTCCGCGGACTTGGCCTGCTGGTAGACCACGGTGTGCGTGCCGTCGGAGCCGCCGAGGCGACAGGTGGCGGCGGCGCCGGTGAGCCCGGACAGCCCGACCGCGCCGCCGTCGTAGCCGCCGTTGCAGTCCGCCTTGTCCGCCACGGCACCGGCGAGTTGCCGCAGGCAGCCCGGCACGCCCTTGCCCTCGGTCGAGGTGCAGTCCGCTCCGGTCCCGCCCCGGAGCAGGACGAAACCGCCGACCCCGAGCAGTGCGAGCACCACCACGGCGGCCACCGACAGCAAGGCGGCCTTCGGCAGGCGCTTGCGCGAAGGCGTCTGCTGCTGCGGCGCCTGATACTGCGGGTGCTGGAACTGGGGCTGCTGCGGGAACTGCTGCGGCGGGGTGGCCGGGAACTGGGCCTGGGCCAGGAAGCGGTCGCTGTCCGGGTACTGCTGCCGCGGCACGGGCTGGGACGGCGGAGCCTGCTGCGGGGCGGTGAACCCCGCGGTGCGCACGGCCATCCCGGCGCGGGGCACGTGGTGCGCACCGAGCGCGACGGCGGTCTCGGGCTGGTCCAGGCTGACCGGCACGACCCGCAGCCGCTCCGCGATCAGCGTGGCCACCAGCGGGATGCGGCTGGAGCCACCGACCAGGTACACCCCGGCCAGCGACTGCGGGGCCAGGCCGGTGGCGGCGATCGTGGCGCCCAGCAACTCGGTGCTGCGCAGCACGCTGGGCCGGATCAGCGCCTCCAGCTCGGGGCGGGTGACCAGCACGTCGTGGAAGGGCTCGGGCATGGGCACCTCGGTCTGCGGGTGCCGGGACAGCGTCTCCTTGGCGGCCCGCACGTCCTCCCACAGCGAGCGCCGCGCCCTGCGGTCGGCGGTGGACTCCGGGCGCAGCAGGCGCTGCCAGCCCGGGGCGTCGCGGTGCGAGACCTGGCGGCCGACGTACTCCATCAGCGCCTGGTCCACGTCCAGCCCACCGAGGTCGGGCAGCCCGTCCTCGGCGAGCACGGTGAACCCGCTCTGGTCCACGCCGACCACCGCCACGTCGAAGGTGCCCGCGCCCAGGTCGTAGACGGCCAGCGCCTGGCCGGGAGCGAGCATTCCGTGCGAGGAGGCGAAGTGCGCCGCGGCGGCCACCGGCTCGGGCACCAGCACGAGCTCGCCGGTGATGCCCGCCAGCCGCGCGGAGGACAGCAGGGCGTTGCGCCGGGGCGTGCCCCACTGCGCGGGGTGGGTGAGCCGGACCTGCTCGGGCGCGGCCCCGCCGAGCTGGCGGCAGGTCTCGGTGAGGACCCGGCGCAGCACGGCGGCGAGCACCTCGTTGACCGGCACCACCGAGGTGCCCAGCAACAGGGTGCCCTCGTCGATGCGGCGCTTGGGGTTGGGCTCGAACCGCGAGGGGTCCAGCCGGGCGCTGCGCTCGGCGTCGCGGCCGACGAGGATGGTGCCGTCCTCGGCGGCGAACACCGCGGAGGGCATGGTGGCGGCCCCGTCGACCTCCACCACCCTGGGCGCCCGGTCCTGCGCGCGCAGCACGGCCACCGTGTTGGACGTGCCCAGATCCACCGACAGAACGTTCACCGTTGCCCCCTCATCCGCGGGCATGATGTCACGTGGTGTGTGATCAGGTGATGTCAACCGCAGCACCGGCACGCCGTTGGGTGTTCGTCATCCCGGTCGCGGCCGTGATGTACCTGCTGGCCTACCTGGACCGCACCAACGTGTCGGTCATCCTGCCCTACGTCGACCGCGAGCTGGCGCTCTCGCCCAGTGCGCAGGGCCTGGCCGGGGGCATCTTCTTCCTCGGCTACCTGCTGTTGCAGATCCCGGCCGCCGTGCTGGCCGCCCGGTGGAGCGCGCGGCGCACCGTGCTGCTGCTCATGCTGGCCTGGTCGGTGGCGGCGATGGCCTGCGGGCTGGTGGCCACCGAGGGACAGCTCTACCTGGCCCGGTTCCTGCTCGGGGTGTTCGAGGGCGGGGTGTGGCCCGCCGTGCTGATCCTGCTGGCCTCCTGGTTCCCACAGGCCGAGCGGGCCCGCGCGAACGCGCTGTGGATGGCCTGCCTGCCGCTGTCGGCGATCCTCACCTCACCGCTGTCGGGCTGGATGCTGTCGCACTGGTCCTGGCGGCTGGTGTTCGTGGTGCAGGGGCTGCCGCCGCTGCTGTGGGCCCTCGTGTGGTGGTTCACCGTCGCGGACCGGCCCGCGCAGGCGCGCTGGATCTCCGCGGCCGAGCGCGAGCACGTGGAGCGCGCGCTGGCCGCCGACGAGGCGGCGAAACCGGTCAGCGGCAACGGGTCCTACCTCGCCGCACTGCGCGATCCGGTGGTGCTGCGGCTGATCGCGGTCTACTTCTTCTGGATCACCGGGTTCTACGGGTTCAGCCTGTGGCTGCCCTCGGTGGTGAAGACGTTGACGCACAACGGGTCCCCCGCGGTGGTCGGCGCGCTGAGCGCGGTGCCGTACCTGTTCGCGCTGGCCGCCATGCTGGGTGCCGCGGTGTGGGCCGACCGCACCGGGCGGCGTCGGGCCGCGGTGGCCGTGCCGCTCGTGGTGGCGATGGCCGCGCTGCTGCTGGGCCAGCTCGCCGCGGGCGCGCCGGTGCTCCAGTTCGCGCTGCTGTGCGTGGTGGCGGCCGGGGTCTACGCGCCGTACGGCCCGTTCTGGGCGATACCCGGCCGGGTGTTGCGCTTCGAGGTGGTCGCCGTGGCCATGGGTGTGATCAACGCGCTGGGCAACCTGGGCGGGTTCGCCGGGCCCTACCTGGTGGGCTGGCTGACCGAGCGGACCGGGTCCAGCCTTCCGGGGTTCGCGGCGCTGAGCGCCTTCCTCGCGGTCGCGGTACTGGTGGCCCTGTTCGGGCTCAAGTCCGAGCAGGACGTGCACGCCGTGCGATGACAAGGCAACGCCACTTGCACCGTGTGCAAGTGGCGTCCTCGTTCGCCGCGTGTGCGGTGTTACAGCTCCCGGCCGGAGGCCATCAGCTTGCGCAACCTGTTGAGCGCCCGGTGCTGGGCCACCCGGACCGCGCCAGGAGTGGAGCCGACCAGGTCGGCGGTCTCCTCGGCGGACAGTCCGACGACCACGCGCAGCACCACGATCTCGCGCTGCTTGTCCGACAGCACGCCGAGCAGCTTGCCCATGCTGTCCTTGAGCTCGGCCTGCAGCATGCGCTGCTCCGGGCCCGCGCCGATCTCCGGCCGGTCCGGCACCTCGGAGACCGGCAGCGAGCGGTTGCGCGCGGCGGCCCGGTGGGCGTCGGCGACCTTGTGCTGCGCGATCCCGTACACGAAGGCCAGGAACGGCTGTCCCTGGTCCCGGTAGCTGGGCAGGGCGGAGCAGACCGAGAGGCAGACCTCCTGGACCACGTCGTCCGCCGAGGCGAAGGACTTGTCCAGCCGGCCGATCCTGGCCCGGCAGTACCGCATCACGATGGGCCTGATCGAGGTGAGGACGCGGTCCCTGGCATCCGCGTCCCCGTGGACGGCGGCATCGACCAACCGCCGGAAGTGCTCGTCCTGGGGGCCGTACGCGGCGACCGGCCGCGCGATCATCGGGCCGTCTTCGACCCCCACAGGCATGACCTGTGCCAAATTATTCATCCTTCTCGTCCCCGCACGTGAAGATTGGGTGGTGTCCACCGGTTGTATGGCGGATGGCCGGTGAACTGATTACCAGTAACGGTTGTGCACCCCACGCGCCGGATATATCAGGTCGGCGCCCTCTCAGCCGTCGACCCGAACACCCCCGACACCCCTTGCTGCCCCTCCCGGTCCGCGGCCATTGTTCGAGCCCCTTCCCGAGCGGGTCCACCTGACACCTTCCTCCTGAGCATCAGGCATGAGATGACGCTAACGCTGCGTACCCACCCTCACAAGAACCCTGGGAAAACTCCATGGAATCGGCTCTCTCCGGTAAACACACCACTACCGACGGTGAGTAGCACGCATCGCGGGGCCGGATGGTCCAGGGCGACCCGTGCAGACAGCGCCGGAAAAAGGGCAGCCCACCCGGACCTGCTACACAGCTTCCACCTGCGACAACGCTGTGTAGCACGATCCGGGCGGGCGATAAACCCCGGTCACGCACCGGCTTCGATCGGACACAGCGGCAACACAGGGTGTGCGCCGAACATGCCCGATGCCGCTCCGGAGTCAGTTGAATACTTACAGTTACAATCCCTGGGCGTCACCTGAAGAAACGGTTTTCCACTACCCGTGGGTAATTCACGAATGCGGTAGTAAATGCGCCTGCAAGTACCACTCGCGAGTCACAGAGTTCCCAGGTGCGGATGCACCGTGTTCGCGAAGGCATATCCGTTCGAGGCATCCCAGTTGATGGACCAGGTCATCGCGCCGCGAATGCCGGGATAGGTCGTGGCGGGCTTGAAACTGCCGCAGTTGGTGCCCTTGGCCAGGCAATCCAGGGCGTTGTTCACGTTCGACGGGGACTGGTAGCCACCGCCCGCGGCCGAGCTCGTCGCGGGCAGGCCGAGGCCCACCTGGTCGGCGCGCAGCCCGCCCTGCAACTGGATGCAGGACAGCGCGGTCAGGAAGTTGACCGTGCTCTGGGCGTAGACGTTGCCGTCGCAGCCGTTCATCGTGCCGGAGTTGTAGAACTGGGTGTTGACGATGGTCAGGATGTCCTTGACGTTCAGCGCCAGCTGGAAGTACGCCATGCCGGTGGACTGCATGCCGATGGTCTCCGGGGCCATGGTCAGCACGAAGCCGGAGCCCGCCTTGGCCGCCAGCGAGTGCAGGGCCTGCCCCATGTAGGTGGGGTTGACCCCGTTCTCCAGGTCGATGTCCACCCCGTCGAAGCCGTAGCGCTGCATCAGGGCGTACACGCTTGAGGCGAAGTTGTTCGCCGCCGTGGCGTCGCCCACGCTGACGGTGCCGTTCTGCCCGCCCACCGAGATGATCACTTTCTGGCCGCGCGCGTGCAGGGCCTGCACGTCGGCGGTGAACTGCGCGTCGGTGTAGCCGCCCAGCTGCGAGGACAGGCCGGAGTCCAGGGTGAAGGTCACCCCGCCGGGTTTGCTCGGGTCGGTGTCGGCGAAGGCCACCGCGACCAGGTCGTAGCTGGTGGGCACGTCGGCCAGCTTGAGCGCCTTGGCCCCGTTGTAGAAGTTCTGCCAGTAGCCGGTCAGCACGTGCGCGGGCAGCGAGCCGCCACCGGGGTTGCCGCCACCGCTCTGCGTGGTGACGGAGACCGCCGCCGACTTGGCCGACTCACCGGCCGTGTTGTAGGCGCTCACGGCGAAGGAGTAGGCGGTGGAGGCGGACAGGCCGCTCACCGCGTACGTGGTGCCCGTGGTGGACGCGATCTTCGTGCCGCCCTGGTAGACGTTGTAGCCGCTGACCGAGCCCGAGGGTGCCGACCAGGACAGCGAGGTCGAGGACGAGGTCGTGCCGGTGGCGGTCAACCCGGTGGGCGCCGAGGGCGGCTGCGTGTCCCCGCCACCGCCGCCGGGACCGGACAGCACGAGGTCGTCGGCGTAGTAGGTGGGCTGCCCGAACCAGCCGTGCACGTAGATCGTGACGCTGGTGGTGGACGCGCCGGTGGTGAACGAGGTGGACAGCTGCGTGTAGCCCGAGGACGAGGTCCAGGTGGACGGGTCGGTGCCGCCGGTGCCCGTGGCGCCGAGGTACACGTAGCTGCCCTGCACCCAGGCGGTCAGCGTGTACGCCGAGTTCGGCAGCACGGTGATCTTCTGGCTGCACTGGGCGTAGTCGGAACCGGCGGGCGTCGCCGCCACGGCGTAGGAGCCGCTGTGCGTCGGCGAGCCGACCACGGCCGCGCCGCTACAGGTCCAGCCCGCGGTGTTGCCCGCCTCGAAACCCGAGTTGGCGAGCAGGTTCGCCGCTGCGTGTGCGCTGCCCGCCGGGGAGAGCGCCACCCCGAGCGCGGTGAGCGCGGCGGCCGTCAGCACGGCCAGTAGTCGCTTGGTCCTTGTCATGCCTACCTCCGTGAGCAGGGGCGGTGGTGGCCCGCGCGCCGCCGTGGCGCGCGCACTCAAAGTGGACTAGACCAATTTCGCCCTGTCAAGGGTTCGGCCGACCGGTACTTGTCGGTGCCCCGGGTCATGATGGGCGGCATGGACGTGCTCGAGCTGTTCTCCCCAGCCACCAGGGACTGGTTCCGGGGTGCCTTCGCCGCGCCGACCAGCGCCCAGGCCGGCGCCTGGTCGGCGGTTGCCGCGGGCGAGCACGCCCTGGTCGTGGCCCCGACCGGCTCCGGCAAGACCCTGTCCGCCTTCCTGTGGGCCCTGGACCGGCTGGCCGCTGAGCCGCCACCGGAGGAGCGCGGGCACCGCTGCCGGGTGCTCTACGTGTCCCCGCTCAAGGCGCTGGCCGTGGACGTGGAGCGCAACCTGCGTGCCCCGCTGGCGGGCATCCGGCAGGCCAGCCACCGGCTCGGGCTGCCAGCGCCCTCGATCACCGTGGGCATGCGCACCGGGGACACCCCGGCCGAGGAGCGCAGGCAGTTCGCCAGGACCCCGCCGGACGTGCTGGTGACCACGCCCGAATCGCTGTTCCTGCTGCTGACCTCGGCGGCCCAGGAGTCGCTGCGCGGGGTGCGCACGGTGATCGTGGACGAGGTGCACGCCGTGGCGGGCAGCAAGCGCGGCGCCCACCTCGCGCTGTCCCTGGAACGGCTGGACGCCCTGCTCGACCGGCCCGCGCAGCGCATCGGGCTGTCCGCGACGGTCCGCCCGGTGGCGGAGGTCGGCGCCTTCCTGTCCGGCGGGCGCCCGCTGCGCGTGGTGCAGCCGGAGTCGAGCAAGACCGTGCAGGTCACGGTGGAGGTGCCGGTCGAGGACATGGCCACGCTGGGCGAGCCGACCGGGGAGGTGAACGGCTCCGCGGCGGGCGCGCAGCAGCGGGTGTCCATCTGGCCCTCGGTGGAGCAGCGGGTGCTGGACCTGGTGCGCGGGCACCGTTCCACCATCGTGTTCGCCAACTCGCGGCGGCTCGCCGAGCGGCTGACCGCCCGCCTCAACGAGCTGGCGGGCGAGGAACCGCTTGTGCCGCAGCGGTTCCCAGCCGAGGCGGTGGGCGGTTCCGGCACGACGACCGGGGCCGAGCCGGTCATCGCCAGGGCACACCACGGCTCGATGTCCCGCGAGCAGCGCACCTCGGTGGAGGAGGACCTCAAGTCCGGGCGGCTGCCCTGCGTGGTGGCCACCTCCTCGCTGGAGCTGGGCATCGACATGGGCGCGGTGGACCTGGTGGTGCAGGTGGAGGCGCCGCCCACGGTGGCCTCGGGCCTGCAACGGGTCGGGCGTGCCGGGCACCAGGTGGGCGCGGTCTCACGGGGTGTGGTGTTCCCGAAGTTCCGGGGCGACCTGGTGGCCTGCGCGGTGGTGGCCGAGCGCATGGCGGCCGGGGCGATCGAGTCGGTGCGCTATCCGCGCAACCCGCTGGACGTGCTGGCCCAGCACGTGGTGTCCATGGTGGCGATGCGGCCGTGGCAGGTCGGCGAACTGGCCGGGCTGGTACGCAGGGCGGCCCCGTTCGCCGGGCTGCCCGACTCCGCGCTGAACGCGGTGCTGGACATGCTCTCCGGGCGCTACCCCAGCGAGGAGTTCGGGGAGCTGCGGCCCCGGATCGTCTGGGACCGGATCAGCGGGGAGCTGCGCGGCAGGCCGGGGGCGCAGCGGCTGGCGGTGACCTCGGGCGGCACGATCCCCGACCGCGGCCTGTTCACGGTGATGACGCCCGGCGGGGAGGACGGGCGCCCCGGCTCGCGGGTGGGCGAGCTGGACGAGGAGATGGTCTACGAGTCGCGGGTGGGCGACACCATCCTGCTGGGCACCAGTTCCTGGCGGGTGGAGGACATCACGCACGACCGGGTGGTGGTCGTGCCCGCGCCGGGGCAGCCCGCCCGGTTGCCGTTCTGGAAGGGCGACGCGCAGGGCCGTCCGCTGGAGCTGGGGCGGGCGCTGGGGGCCTTCGTGCGCGAACTGTCCACAATGGACGCTGAGGCGGCGCGGGAGCGCGCGGCGGCGGCCGGGCTGGACGAGTGGGCGCGGGACAACCTGTTCGCCTACCTGACCGAGCAGAAGCAGGCCACCCGGCACGTACCCGATGACCGCACCGTGCTGGTCGAGCGGTTCCGCGACGAGCTGGGCGACTGGCGCATGGTGGTGCACTCCCCGTTCGGCGCCCAGGTCAACGCCCCGTGGGCGCTGGCGATCGGGGCCCGGCTGCGCGAGCGGCGCGGGGTGGACGCGCAGGTGGCGCACTCCGACGACGGCATCGTGGTGCGGCTGCCGGACGCGTTGGACGAGGCGGGGGCGGAGGTACTGCCCAGCGCCGAGGACGTGCTGCTGGACCCCGAGGAGGTCGAGCAGGTGGTGGTCGCCGAGGTGGGCGGCTCCGCGTTGTTCGCGGCCCGGTTCCGCGAGTGCGCGGCCCGCTCGCTGCTGCTGCCCCGGCTCGATCCCCGGCGCAGGACCCCGTTGTGGCAGCAGCGGCAGCGCTCGGCCCAACTGCTGTCGGTGGCCGCCCAGTACGAGCAGTTCCCGGTGGTGCTGGAGGCGATGCGCGAGTGCCTCCAGGACGTGTACGACCTGCCGGGGTTGCGCGAGCTGATGTCGGACGTGCGGGCACGCCGGATCCGCGTGGTGGAGGTGCAGACCCCGGCGCCCTCGCCCTTCGCGCGCAGCCTGTTGTTCGGCTACGTCGGCATGTTCCTGTACGAGACCGACACCCCGCTGGCCGAGCGCAGGGCCGCCGCGCTGTCGCTGGACAGCACCCTGCTGGCGGAACTGCTCGGCTCGGAGGCCATCCGTGAACTGCTCGACCCCGAGGTGCTGGCCGAGGTCGAGCAGTCACTGCAACGGCTCACCGAGGACCGCCGGGCCCGGGACGCGGAGGACGCCGCCGACCTGCTGCGGCTGCTGGGCGACCTGACCACGGCGGAGGCGGCCGAGCGCGGGGTGCGGCCGGAGTGGTTGGCGCGGCTGGAGGCGGAGCGGCGCGCGATCCAGGTGCGGATCGCGGGCGAGTCGCGCTACCTGGCGATCGAGGACGCGGGCCGGGTGCGCGACGCGCTGGGTGCGGCCTTGCCGGTGGGTGTGCCGGAGGTGTTCACCGAGCCGGTGGCCGACCCGCTCGGCGACCTGCTCTCCCGCTATGCCAGGACAAGGGGGCCGTTCCCCGCGGCGCAGGCGGCGGCCCGCTTCGGGCTGGGCGTGGCGGTGGTGCACACGGTGCTGGACCGCATGGCGGGCACCGGCCGCCTGGTCCGGGGCGAGCTCAGACCTCTTGCGGGGCACCCGTACCCGAGCCAAGGCGGCACCGCGCCGACCGAGTACTGCGACGCGGAGGTGCTGCGCAGGCTCAGGCGTGCCTCGTTGGCGCGGCTGCGGGCCGAGGTGGAACCGGTGGAGCAGCAGGCGCTCGGCCGGTTCCTGCCGACCTGGCACGGTGTCTCGCGAAGACTGCGGTCCGCACCGACCGTGGACGAGGTGCTCTCGGTGGTGGAGCAGCTCGCGGGCGCCCCGCTCCCGGCCAGCGGCCTGGAGTCCCTGCTGCTGCCCGCGCGGTTGCCGGGCTACTCCCCCGCGCTGCTCGACGAGCTGACCGCCACCGGGGAGGTCACCTGGGCGGGCTGCGGTGCGCTGGCCGGTGGGGACGGCTGGGTGGCGCTGGCGCCCACCGAGATCGCCGACCTGGTGCTGCCCGATCTGGAGGAGACCGCGCCCGACTCCCCGCTGCACCGGGCCGTTCTCTCCACTTTGGACGGTGGGGCGCTGTTCTTCCGCCAGCTGGCGGAGCGGGCGGGTGCGGTGCTGCTGGACGGCGGTGAGCAGCCGCCGGAGGACGCGGCGGTGGTGGCCGCCCTGTGGGACCTGGTGTGGGCGGGGCTGGTCACCAACGACACGCTGGCCCCGCTGCGGTCACTGGTGTCCGGGCGCGGTGCCGCGCACAAGCCGCGCCGGGCGGCGCCCCGGGGCCGGTACACCCGACTGCGCACCGCCGCGCTGCCCAGCCGCACCGGGCCGCCGACGGTGGCGGGCCGCTGGTCGCTGGTGCCTCAGCGGGAGGCGGACCCGACCCGCCGGGCGCACGCCCGCGCCGAGGTGTTCCTGGAGCGGCACGGGGTGCTCACCCGCGGCGCCCTGGACACCGAGCGGGTGGCCGGCGGGTTCAGCGCGGTGTACCGGGTGCTGCGCGCGATGGAGGAGTCGGGGCAGGTGGTGCGCGGCTACGTGGTGGAGGGGCTGGGCGCCGCCCAGTTCGCGGCGCGCGGGGCGGTGGACCGGCTGCGTGCGCTGTCCGACCCGGAGGAGCCGACCGGGGCGCTGGTGCTGGCGGCGGCCGATCCCGCCCAGCCCTACGGGGCCGCCCTGGACTGGCCGGACCCGATGGGCGAGGGCAGGCACCGGCCGGGGCGCAAGGCCGGGGCGCTGGCGGTGCTGGTGGACGGGGCCGCCGTGCTCTACGTGGAGCGCGGCGGCCGATCCCTGTTGTCGTTCACCGACTCCGAACCGGCGCTGCGGCAGGCGGCCGCGGCGCTGGCCGGATCGGTGCGGGAGGGCTGGCTCGGGCAACTGGCCGTGCAGCGGGCCGACGGAGAGGGGGCGCTGGGCTCCAAGTTGTCGACCGTCTTGCAGGAGGCGGGTTTCCGGGCAACTCCCAAGGGGCTGCGACTGCGTGCCTGAGCTCAGGCCACGCGGGTGGGGTCGTCCACGGTGGGCATGCCGCCCTCGCGGTGCGCCCGGCGCAGGTCCTCGACGTAGGCACGGGAGAACATCGCCGACAGCATGGCGATGCCGCCGCGGCGCACGCGGACCTCACCGTGCCGGATCTCGCCGACCAGCCGGACCCTGCGACCGCCCTCGGCTCGCGGGGCCTCGTGGTCCTTGACCCTGCCCCGGCCCAGCCAGTGCAGGTCCCAGTGGTCGACCACGGCGTCCTCGGGCAGCAGCAGCTTGACCATCGAGTGGTCCAGGTCCAGCCGGACCTCGATCTCGCCCTGCTCGATCCGCGGGGAGCGCAGGTCCAGCACGGCCATGCCGCGCCGGGCACGCACCTCGAACCGGCGGGCGGTGGTCCAGTGCCCCAGCTTCTTGACGGCCGTGTAGTGGGCCTGCACCGCAACGGGCTGCGTGGTGTCCATCTCTGTGTTCCTCTCCAGGAATCGGGCAACTACCTCGCATCGCAAGCGACTCACCTTCAAAGTCTCTCGCTAACTAAGAGACTAAGAAGGTGAGCGATCCCTGTCAAGCGGCTCAGCCGGGCAGCGAGCTGTAGGCGTTGAGCGCGGGCTGGCCGCCCAGGTGCGCGTAGAGCACGGTGTTGTCCCCGCCCAGTTCCCCGGAGCGGATCAGCCCGATCAGCCCGGCCATCGACTTGCCCTCGTACACCGGGTCGGTGATCATGCCCTCCAGCTTGGCGGCCATGCCCATCGCGGCGAGCGTGCCCTCGTCGGGCACCCCGTAGGTGCCCGCGTGGAAGCGCTCGTCCAGCAGCACCTCGGGCAGTTCGCCCACCCCGATCAGGTCGGCGGTGCCCCTGGCGATGGCGGCCACCCGCGCACGGGTCCGCTCCGGGGCCGCCGAGGCGTCGATGCCCAGCACCCGGCGCGGCCGGTCGTCCAGTGCGAAGCCGGCGATCATGCCCGCCTGGGTGCTGCCGGTCACCGAGCAGACCACCACCGTGTCGAAGAAGACGCCAAGCTCGGCCTCCTGCCGCCGCACCTCCCGCGCCCAGGAGGCGAAACCCAAGCCGCCCAACGGGTGTTCCGAGGCACCGGCCGGGATCGGGTACGGCTTGCCGCCCTCCTGCCGCACCCGCTGCACGGCCTGCTGCCAGCTCTGCTTGACGTCGATGCCGAACTCGGCCCGCACGATGCTGATCTCCGCGCCCATCAGGCGGCTGAGCTGGATGTTGCCCACCCGGTCGTAGCCGGGGTCGGCCCAGTCCACCCAGCTCTCCTGGACCAGCACGCAGCGCAGCCCGGCCCGCGCCGCCGCGGCGGCCACCTGCCTGGTGTGGTTGGACTGCACCCCGCCGATGGACACCAGCGTGTCGCAGCCCTTGGCCAGCGCGTCGGCCAGCAGGTACTCCAGCTTGCGGGTCTTGTTGCCGCCGTAGGCCAGTCCGGAGTTGCAGTCCTCGCGTTTGGCCCAGATCTGCGGGCCGCCCAGTTCCGCGCTGAGCCGGTTCAGCGGGTGCACCGGCGAGGGGCCGAACAGCAGCGGGTAGCGCGGGTAGTCCTCAAGCCTCATCGATCTCCCCTTCCAGGGTCGCCCAGTTCTGCTCGACGAGCCGGGCCGCGAGTTCGGCCTCCCCGGCCGTGCAGGCATCCACGATCTGCGCGTGCATGCGCACCGAGTCGTGCCCGCAGGCAGCGGAGAACCGTTGGTGCTCAAGCCTGCGCACCAACGGGGTGTAGCGCTGGATGGTCGCCGCGATGGCGAAGTTGCCGCAGCGGCGCACGGCCACGGCGTGGAACTCGTCGTCGGCGTCGAGTGCGGCGGCGACCTCACCGGCCCGCATCGCGCGCTTGAACCGGCCGTTGGCGGCACGCATCTCCGCGAGGTCCTCGGCGCTCAGCCGCGGCACGGCCAGGCGCAGTGCCAGTGCGTGCATGGCCTGCACGACCTGGTGCGCGTCCCGCACCGCGGCGGGGTCCAGCGGGGTGACCCGGGTGTAGCTGTGCGGCTTGGACTCGACCAGCCCCTCCTCGGCGAGCCTGGTCAGCGCCTCGCGCACCGGGGTCCTGGACAGGCCCATGCGCTCGGCGAGGTCCACGTCCTTGATCGCCTCACCGGGCAGCAGGTCACCGGCCACGATCGCACGCCGGATCGCGTCCAGCGCCTGATCGCGCAGCAGCGGCCGGTCCAGCCGACTGATATATTGCATGCTGGCAGTGTGCCAGCCGGGGTCGGTTCAGTCGAGACCGTGTTGGTACACGACGAAGCCCTTGAACCGCGCGACCTTGTCGTACAGCGCGCGGGCCGTTGCGTTGTCCTGCTTGGTGTTCCAGTACAGCCGGGGCAGACCGCGCGCACGGGTCAGTTCGGCCACGTGCGCGATGAGGCGGCGCGCGACCCCCAGACCGCGCGCCGCCTCGTCCACGAACAGGTCCTGGAGATAGCAGGCGCCCGCCGACCACACGTTGGCGTGGAACAGGAAGTGCGCGATGCCCACCAGCCTGCCCTCGTACCGGGCGCCGATGCCGTGCACCTCCTCGGCGGCCAGCAGCCGCCACCAGGTCCGCTCGTACTCCTCGTCGGAGATCTCGGTCTGGTAGAACGCCTTGTAGCCGCGTGCGAGTACCTCCCAGCGCTCGCGGTCCTGCTCGCGCAGCGGGCCGATCTCAAGCATTGGCGCCGTCCAGTAGGGCGCGTTGCTCCGCGGTCAGGTCCAGGTCGACCGCGGCCAGGCTCTCGTCCAGCTGGGCCACCGAGGAGGCGCCGATCAGCGGGATCACCGGGACCTCGCCGCCGATCAGCCAGGACAGCACCACCTGGTTGACCGTGGCCCCGGTCTGCCCGGCGACCTCGTGCAGCGCGGCCAGCCTCGCCGCGGTGCCGGGGTGGGCGAAGGAGGAGTCCAGCGGCCGGTCCTCGCGCACGTAGGCCCCGGACAGCAGCGGGGTGTAGGCCACCATCGTCAGCCCGGGCTCGGCGCGCAGGTAGCTGAGCAGGTCCGGCCCGGCCACGCCCTGGTTGCCGTCCACCGACCGCCTGCCGGGCAGATCGGTGCGCCGACGCAGGTAGGTGTGGTGGTACTGGAGGACCTCGTACCCGGGCAGACCCGCCGCGGCAGCGAGGTTCCTGGCCCGCTCCACCCGCCAGGTCCAGTGGTTGCTCACCCCGAGCAGGCCCACCGAGCCCTCGGCGACCAACTCGGCGAAGGCCCGCACCGTCTCGGCCAACGGCACCGAATCGTCCTCGATGTGCGCGTACAGCAAGTCCACTGTGGGCACACCGAGTCGTTCCCTGCTGCGTTCCGAGGACTCGCGGATCACCTTGGCGGACAGGCCTTCCTGGTTGGTGAAGGTCCTGCCCGGCACGAGCGGCCGCCCACCCAGCTTGGTGGCGATCACGATCTCGCCGCCGATCCCCCTGCTGCGCCGCCAGCGGCCGAGCAACTGCTCGCTCTCCCCGCCCTGGCTGCCGGTGTTCCAGAACGCGTAGTTGTTGGACGTGTCGATGAAGGTGCCGCCCGCCTCCACGTAGCGGTCCAGGATCGCGAACGCGGTCGGCTCGTCGGTGGTGGTGCCGAACAGCATCGCGCCCAGGCTGAGCACACTCACCTCACGACGCGTGCGCGGATCGGTGCCGATCGTGCGGTAACGCATCAGGTTCCCCCCTGTGTTGGTGTCGCGGGCAGTCTGCCCGCTGGAGCGCGCTCCAGGTCAAGCCCGGTACTGAGCGGGCGGGGCGGGATCTGGACAGGGAAAGAAGATCCCGCCCCTGGCTCACCGAGTCGCCAGCCGCAACAGCGCCCACACCTGTGCCACCGCGTCATGATCACGCTGCACGCGCACGTGCCGGTTGGACACACGTCCCCACAGCCACAGGTAGACGTCCCGCGCCGAACCGGTGATCACCGCCTGCGCCTGGGCCGCGTCGGCCTCCGAGGTGCGCCACGCGGCGGTGCCCTTCGGCCCGGCACTGACCAGCCAGGTGTGCCCGGCCGCCTGCACGGCCACCTTGCACGAGGCGGTGCCGGACACACCGAGCACCGTGAGCCGGTGCGCGAACCACAGGGTCAGCACCTCGTCGATGCCGTCCAGCGCGATCTGCTCGTCGATCGGGTCGATCTCCAACCCCGCGGCGCCCTGCACGTCCACCCGGTGCACCGTGGCCTCGTGCGCCATGCGCCTGCGCCAGAACCCGTAGGTCTGGTCCACGGTCCACCAGGTCGAGCAGACCTCCTCGGCCGGGTGCGCGGCCAACTCCGCCAGCAGTTCCGCAAGCCCGGTGAGCACGAACTCGGTGAGCGCGCGGCCCACCGGCGGTTGCCGCTGCCAGTGCACGGGACGGGTGCCCCCGCGCAACCAGGCCAGCGCCATCCGGTGCACCCCGCCGACGTGCCGGACCGTCTCCCCCAGGGTGAGCCCCGGGCAGCCGGGCACCGGCAGCTCGGGGCGCGCGCCTTCGGCGGAGCGGGCCAGCAGACCCACTTCGGCGCGCAGTACTTCGAGGAGCAGGTCGTGGTCGACGAGGGCCCGCCCGGTCACGCCCCCGCCCCGTGCACGGCACGGTCGACGAGGTCCAGGAACTGGCCGGCCTGCCGCACGAGGTCGTCCGAGGCCCTGGGGTTGACCAGCCGGGTGATGCCGGACTCGATGGCGGCCCTGGTCGGGGAGCAGGCCTGGAAGAACGTGGCCCACTCGGTGAACTCGGGGGCCAGCGAGGCGAGCAGCACCCAGGCGCTGGTCGGCTTGGTCTTGGTGCGGTGCGGGCGCCCGCGCAGGGCGAGCACCGCGGCGGCCCCGCGCAGCGCGGCCAGGTGCGCCTGCACGAACCGCTCCGCGGCGTCGGCCTCCCGGGACGCGCCGAGCAGGCCCTGCCTGGCCTGGGCGAGCAGGCTGCGGGCGGTGGGCGAGGGGCCGGGCGAGGGCACCGCACGCAGCCGCCTGGCCGGACGGTTGTCGGCGGGGTCGAACATCGAGGCGGTCGGGAAGCGGACTGGCACGGACATGAGTGGCCTCCTCACGGCGTCGCGGAACTCGACGTCTCCGCCGTGGGGAAGCCGGCGGGGTGTCGAACACGTGTTCGACTAGACTCACGTTACCCGGTGGGGTGGCCCGCGTTCAACCCCGATCCCCGCGAGTTGGGCCCGCGTGGTCTGATGGACCCGTGAGTGAGCAGGAGCACCCCGGGATCAGCGCGGTCCGCACCGCACTCCTGGCCGCCGGGGCAGACGGGGCGGCCAGTGGAGTGGTCGTGTTCGATGACGCGGTCCGCACCGCGGCGGCCGCGGCACAGGCATTGGGGGTCGAGGTCGGTGCCATCGCCAACAGCCTGTTCTTCCTCGCCGACGGCAAACCGCTGCTGGTGCTGACCTCCGGGGCGCACCGCGCGGACACCGACAAGGTCGCCGGACTGGTCGGCGCCGAGAAGGTGCGCAGGGCCGACCCCGAGTCGGTGCGCGAGCACACCGGGCAGGTCATCGGCGGGGTCTCCCCACTGGGCCACCCGGCGCCGATCCGCACGCTGGTGGACGAGCACCTGGCGACCTACCCGGTGGTGTGGGCGGCGGCCGGGCACCCGAAGGCCGTGTTCCCGACCAGCTTCGCCGAGCTGGTGGCCATCACCGGCGGCAGTGCGGCGGCGGTCGGCGAGCAGGCCGAGGCCCTGTCGTGACGGCGGCACCGGCGCAGCGGCTGGTCGAGTTCACCGCCGAATCACTGCGCGCGCGGCTGCCCGAGGCGCTCAACCTGTACGTGTCGGCCATGGGCTACCCGGCGGGCACCGCGCAGCAGCGGGCGCCGATGTGGCTGGCCCACATGGTGCGGATCGGCTGGCGCTGCGTGGGCGCGGTCGACTCGCAGGGTGCGCTGGTCGGCATCTGCTACGGCTACCAGGGCGCCAACGGGCAGTGGTGGCACGAGCAGGTGCGGCGCGGACTGTCCGCCGTGGCCAGCCCGCCCGTCGTGGACGAGTGGATGCGCGACTACTACGAGCTGACCGAGCTGCACGTCAGCCCGCAGTCCCAGGGGCAGGGCATCGGCGCGGAACTGTTGCGCGCCTTGCTGTCCGGTGTGGACAACGAGCGGGTGCTGCTGTCCACTCCGGAGGGTCCGACCCGGGCGTGGCGGCTGTACCGCAGGCTGGGCTTCGAGGACGTGCTGCGGCACTACCAGTTCGCGGGCGACCCGAGGCCGTTCGCCGTACTGGGCCGCACCCTGCCGCTGGCGCCAACCCAGCCCTGAGCGGGACTCACCCGCCCGTGGGCGGGACTCGCGTGCGAATTCAGCGCGTGTCGGCGCTTCCGGGACCGCGTGTCGGCGCTTCCGGGGCGCGATCCCACAAACTGGGAAACCGCCCACCAAGCGCCGACACACCGCACGCGAAGCGCCGACACGCGGGGTTTTCAGGTCAGAGCTCGACGATCCGCTCCTGCAGGGTGTCCAGGCCCATCGAGCCCATCTCCAGTGCCTGGCGGTGGAAGGCCTTCAGGTCGAAGTCCGCGCCGTGCTTGGCCTTGGCCGCTTCGCGGGCCGACAGCCACAGCCGCTCGCCCAGCTTGTAGGACGGGGCCTGGCCGGGCCAGCCCAGGTAGCGGTCGATCTCGTCGTGCACGTGTGCCGGGTCGGTGATCGTGCGGGTCAGCAGGAACTCCAGGCCCAGCTCGGGGGTCCAGCGCTCGCCCTCGTGGAAGCCGGTGCCGCGCGGGATCTCCAGCTCCAGGTGCATGCCGATGTCCACGATCACCCGCGCGGCGCGGAACAGGTGGCCGTCGAGCATGCCGAGCAGGTCCCCGTCGTCGTCGAGGTAGCCCAGCTCGCGGACCAGCCGCTCGGCGTAGAGCGCCCAGCCCTCGCCGTGCCCGGACACCCAGCACAGCAGGCGCTGGAACCGGTTGAGCTGCTCGGAGTTGTGCACGGCGGTGGCGATCTGCAGGTGGTGGCCGGGCACGCCCTCGTGGTAGACGGTCGTGGTCTCCCGCCAGGTGGAGAACAGCTCGCGGTCGGCGGGCACCGACCACCACATCGCGCCGGGACGGGAGAAGTCGTCGGTTGGCCCGATGTAGTAGGCGCCGACCCCGCCGCCGGGCGGGGCGATGCGGCAGTCCAGGGTCATCAGCGGCTCGGGGATGTGGAAGTGCACGTCCCGCATGTCCGCCAGGGCCTTGTCCGACAGCCCCTGCATCCAGTCGCGCAGCGCGTCCTGGCCGTGCAGCTGGTAGCGCGGGTCGGCGTCCAGCGCGGCGGCGGCCTCGGCCAGGGTGGCGCCCGGCTTGATCCGGTTCGCCACCTGCTTCATCTCGGCCTCCAGGCGGCTGAACTCCTCCCAGCCCCACTGGTACGCCTCGACCAGGTCCAGCCGCGCGCCGGTGAAGTAGCGCGACTTGAGCCGGTAGTGGTCCTCACCGACCGCGTCCGCCTCGGGCGCGCGGGCGGCCAGCTCGTCGCGCAGGAACCCGGCCAGGTCGGCGTAGCCCTCGGCGGCGGCCTTGGCCCCGGTCTCCAACCGGGTGCGCGTGGCGTCGCCGACCTGGGCGCCCTCGATCATCGAGGCGAAGAAGGAGCGCCCGCCGCGCAGCCCGGACCAGGTCTCGCACTGCTCGATCACCTTGCTCACCTGGCGCTGCGCCGAGACCACGCCCCGGTCGGCCGCGGTGGCCAGCGAGGTGCGCAGCCCGGCCAGTGCCCACGGCACCTTGGCCAGCCGGGTGGCGATGGTCTCCCACTGCTCGGGGGTGTCGGTGGGCATCAGGTCGAACAGCTGGCGCAGGTCCTGCACCGGGCTGGCGATCACGTTGAGCGAGGACAGGTCCAGACCGGCCTCGTGGATCTCCGCGCTGAGCCCGGAGCGCTCCAGGAACACGGCCTTGGCCGCGCGCTCGGAGTCCTCCACCGGCTCGGTGGCCGTGATCTCGCGCAGGGCGCGCTCGGTCAGCTCCGCCCTGGCGAGGTGCCCCTCCGGCGAGAAGTCTGTGAGTTCCTCGTCGTGCCCCGTGATGCCGAGTTGGGTTGCGGCGTTGGGGTCAAGTGCGGCGTAGTCCGCGACGTAGTCGTCGCTGATCTGGTGCACGCCTCGTCGGGTGGAAACCATGGCCGCACGCTACCTGCCGCGAAACGCGCGGCCGTACCCCCTTCGGGCGGTGATCCCAGGCCTGCGACCTGCCTGCTGGGACGATAACCGAGTGTACTGGGTCACAGGGCGCAAGGTCCTGCTCCGAACGGCCGTGGCCGCTGTGCTGGTCGCGGCGCTGAGCGGCTGCGTGCGCATGCAAGCGACGATGGTGGTGTCCCCGGACTACAAGGTTTCCGGCACGGTGGTGGCCGCCTCGGTGCCCACCTCCCCCACCGACCGCGGCCCGCAGCTGTCGATCCCCGGGGACCTGGGCGACCAGGTACTGATCCAGCCCTACTCCGCCGACGGCTACGTCGGCACCCAGTTGTCCTTCAGCGGGCTGGACTTCGACCAGGTCACGAACCTGGTGAACGGGTCGAGCCCGGTGCGCGGCAGCTACGCGCTGTCGGTACGCAGGGTCGGCGACGTGGTGGCCTTCACCGGGTCGGTGGACCTGAGCAAGGTGCCCGCGCAACGCTGCGACGTGCGGATCAGCGTCACGTTCCCGGCCGAGCCCACCAGCGCCACCGGCTCGGTCAGCGACACCACGGTCAACTGGCAGCCCAAGGCGGGCGCGGTCACCGCGCTGGCGGCCACCTCGGACCTGTCCACCCTGGCCACCGCCGAGTGGCTGCGCTGGAGCGTGCTGGTGGCCGGGGTGCTGGTGGCCTCGGTGGCGGTGGTCGGCGGGCTGGCGGTGCTGGCACACCGGCGCGCGCTGCGGGCCCGGCGGGTGGCCGCGACCCGGCGGTGAAATCGAAACGAAAAACGGGGCGGCGCCACAGTGTGGCGCCGCCCCGTTTTTCTGCCGCGGAAATCAGCCAGCGGTGTTCGAGCTGTTCGCGGCCGGGGAGCCGACGTAGTCGAGGAAGCTGCTGATCGGCAGGGTGTTGCCCGCGATCTGGACCGGCAGGTAGTCGGTCTCCTGCAGGTCGCCGCCACCGCCCATCACGTTGGAGGCGTTGGCGTGGCCCTCGCCACCGTCCACGTACTCCTCGCTGGACACCGGGACGTGGTTGTCCACGATCTGGATCGGGAAGTAGTGGGTCACCTGGGTGTCCCCACCGTCGTGCATGACCAGGTCGTGGCCGGGGGTGCCCGCGAACGCCGGCGAACCAACGATCATCAGACCGGCGGCGACGCCAGCGATCATTCCGGCTTTCTTCAGCACGGACTCCACACTCCTTGAGTAGCAAGTCTCCATCGGGGCGAAACTCGCCCGGGAGGCAAACTACCGTCATTCAACAGAATTCCGCGCCCTCGATACTCCTATTGAGTGATGACCTGATCCGTGGGCGTGTCGCTACGAAATCGGGCGGGTAACACAATGGTGTGTCACCCGCCCGAATGATTGTTTTCGGCGATTCAGGCCCGTGCGGGCAACAGCCCAAGCCTGCCGACGACCTCAGTGGTGGCCTTGGACCGGTTGAAGGTGTAGAAGTGCACGCCCGGCACGCCCTCGTCGATCAGCCGCTGGGACAGCTCGGTGACGATGTCGATGCCCTCCGCGCGGAAGGCCGCCGGGTCGTCCTGCAACGGGTCCAGCCTGCGCGCGATCGAGGCCGGCACCTGGGCCCCGGACAGCTCCACCGTCTTGCGCAGGGTGCGCACCGTGGTCAGCGGCAGGATGCCGGGCAGCAGCGGGGAGTCGCAGCCCTTCGCCGCCATCCGGTCGCGCAGCCGCAGGAAGTCCTCGGCCTCGAAGAACAGCTGGGCGATGGCGAAGTCCGCGCCCGCGCGGAACTTGCGCACCAGGTACTCGGTGTCGGTGTCCAGGTCCTGCGAGCGCGGGTGGCCGTACGGGAAGGCCGAGACGCCCACGCAGAAGTCGCCGAGGTCGCGCACCAGCCGCACGAGCTCCTCGGCGTAGGTCAGGCCCTGCGGGTGCTTGACCCACTCGCCGTTGGGGTCGCCGGGCGGGTCCCCGCGCACCGCCAGCACGTTGCGCACGCCGACCGCCGCGTACCAGCCGATCACGTTGCGCAGCTCGGCCACGGAGTGGTCCACCGCTGTGAGATGCGCCATGGGCAACAGCGAGGTCTCCTGCACCACACGGCCCGTGGTGCGGATCGTCCGGTCCCTGCTGGAACCGCCCGCACCGTAGGTGACCGACATGAACGCAGGATCCAGGCCTTCGAGCTGGCGGATCGCCAGCCACAGCTGTTGTTCGTCCGCGGCGTCCCGTGGCGGGAAGAACTCCACGGAGAACACGGGCCTTGGCCCGCTGAGCCGCTCGACCACCGACGTCATGTGGTCAACAGTAGAGGGAGCAGTGCCTCCGGCAGCACCCCTTGCGGGGTGGCACGTACTGTTTGTAGGGACTCCCCCATCGTTCACTCGGAGGTTTGGGCATGAGTAAGCCGGGCACCCTCGACGCGGCCCGGGCCGAGGTCCGGCCGGTCGCGCCGCAGGCGGCCTCAGCGCCCGAACCACACCCGCAGGACACCGCGCTGCTGGACAACGTGGAGCGCGCGCTCGTGGACTACCTGGGCGGGCGGCGCACGGAGGCGGCGCGGATCGAGGACAGCTTCGGGGTCGCCGTGGACGCGCTGGCGACCTTCGTGCTCGGCGGCGGCAAGCGCATCCGGCCGACTTTCGCCTGGTGGGGCTGGCGGGGCGCGGGCGGGGACCCGTCCGGCCCGCAGACCCAGGCGGTGGTGCGCGCGGTCAGCGCGCTGGAACTGATCCAGGCCTGCGCCCTGGTGCACGACGACCTGATGGACGCCTCCGCGGTGCGCCGCGGCTCGCCCACGGTGCACGTGGCCTTCGCCCAGCGGCACCGCGCCAACGACTGGGCGGGTGCCCCGGAACGGTTCGGCCAGGCCGCCGCCGTGCTGCTCGGCGACCTCGCGCTGGCGTGGGCCGACGACATGCTCCGCGAGTCCGGTCTGAGCGGTGCCCAGTTGGACAGGGCGGCCGGGCCGTGGCGTGCGATGCGCACCGAGATGCTCGCCGGGCAGTACCTGGACGTGCTGACCCAGGCGCGCGCCGACTCCTCCCCGGAGGCGGCGCTGCGGGTGGACCGGCTCAAGACCGCCGCCTACACCGTGGAGCGGCCGCTGCACCTGGGCGCGGCCCTGGCCGGTGCCGGGCCGGAACTGGTCGACGGGCTGCGCCGGTTCGGGGTGGACATCGGGCTGGCCTTCCAGCTGCGTGACGACCTGCTCGGCGTGTTCGGCGACCCCGAGGTCACCGGCAAGCCAGCGGGCGACGACCTGCGCGAGGGCAAGCGCACCCTGCTGGTCTCGCTCGGGCTGACCCGGGCCGAGCAGGGCGGGCAGCACGCTCGGGCGCGGGCCCTGCGGGAGGCGATCGGGCGGGCCGACCTGGACGAGCCGGGGGTGGACGCGGTGCGGGAACTGCTGGTGGAACTGGGCGCGGTGGACGCCGTGGAGGCGAGGATCGGCGAGCTGACCGAGCGGGCGCTGGCCACGCTGCGGGCCACCGAGCTGGCGGAGCCCGCCGAGAGCAGACTGGCCGCGCTGGCGGTGGCCGCGACGCGACGTACCCACTGACGCCATGACCAGGACCGTCAAGGGGCGCACCGACCACGTGGTGGTCGTGGGCGCCGGGCTGGCCGGGCTGTCCGCCGCGCTGCACCTGCTGGGCGCGGGCCGCCAGGTGACGTTGATCGAGCGGGACCGGGTGCCCGGGGGCCGTGCGGGTCAGCTGGACCTGGAGGGCTACCGGCTGGACACCGGGCCCACCGTGCTGACCATGCCGGAGCTGCTGGACGAGGCGTTCCACGCCGTCGGCGACTCGCTGTCGCGGCGGCTGGACCTGGTCGCGCTGGACCCTGCGTACCTGGCCCAGTTCCCGGACGGCAGCAGCATCCAGGTGCACAGCGAGGCCGAGGCGATGGAGGCCGAGGTGCGGCGGGTGGCCGGGCCTGCCGAGGCCCAGGGCTACCGCAGGCTGCGCCGCTGGCTGACCGAGCTGTACCAGGTGGAGCGGGACCGCTTCATCGGCGCCAACTTCGACTCCCCGCTGGACCTGGTGGGCCCCTCGCTGGCGAAACTGGTCGGCATGGGGGCCTTCGGCAGCCTCGGCGCCAAGATCGGCGGCTTCGTCAGCGACCGGCGGCTGCGGCGGCTGTTCTCCTTCCAGTCCCTCTACGCCGGGGTGGCGCCGGAGCGGGCGCTGGCCGCGTACGCCGTGATCGCGTACATGGACACCGTGGCCGGGGTGTGGTTCCCGCGCGGCGGCATGCGCGCGGTGCCCGAGGCCATGGCCGGGTCGGCCGCCAGGGCCGGCGCGGAGTTCCGGTACGGCACCTCGGTGGCCTGGCTGGAGCGGATCGGCTCCCGGGTGGCCGCCGTGCGCACCACGCACGGGGAGCGCATCCCCTGCGACGCCGTCGTGCTGACCCCGGACCTGCTCGCCTCGTACCGGCTGCTGGGCTACATGCCCCGGCGGCTGGCCCCGCTGCGCTGGTCGCCCTCCGCGGTGGTGCTGCACGCCGGGGTCGACCGGACGTGGCCGCAGCTGGCGCACCACACCCTCTCCTTCGGCGCGGCCTGGCGGCGCACCTTCGAGGAGATCACCAGCACCGGACGGCTGATGAGCGACCCCTCGCTGCTGATCAGCACGCCCACGCTGACCGATCCCTCGCTGGCGCCCGAGGGCAGGCACCTGCTGTCCGTGCTCGCGCCCTGCCCCAACCTGGAGCGCGGGCCGATCGACTGGGAGCGGGTCGGGCCCGCCTACCGGGACGAGCTGGTCGCCGAGCTGGAGCGGCGCGGGCTTACCGGCTTCGACTCCTCCGTGCGCGTGCAGCGGCTGCTGACCCCCGCCGACTGGGCGGACATGGGGCTGGCCGCGGGCACGCCCTTCGCCGCGGCGCACACCTTCGCGCAGACCGGGCCGTTCCGGCCGCGCAACCTGATCCGCGGCATCGACAACGTGGTGCTCGCCGGGTGCGGCACGACCCCGGGGGTGGGCATCCCGCCGGTGCTGATCTCCGGCAGGCTGGCCGCCGACCGGATCACCGGCGGCTCGGTGCGCCATGCGGGCTCGGCACGCCCGGACCTGGCCCGGTCGGCGACCTGAGGTGCCATGAAAGTGCCGTTCCTGGCATCTAGTGCCAGGAACGGCACTTTCATGGCACCCCTGGGGGTGAGAACCGCGGGACGAGCCCCGTGCGAAAGTAGGGTGTGCTGGTTCCCGGAGAGGTCGACACCGCGCCGAGAGGGGTGCGGGCCAAGCTCGCGCTGACGGCCCGCCTGCCCCGGCGTGGCCGCGGTTTCTGGTTCAGCCTGGCGATCGACCTGCTGTGGCCGTTCGTCATGGTGTTCACCAGGTCCAGCTGGCGCGGCGGCCAGCACCTGCCCAGCAGCGGCCCGGTGTTGGTGGCCAGCAACCACCTGTCCTTCGCCGACCCGGTCACGGTGACGGCGTACGTGCTCTCGCACGGGCGGATTCCGCGCTACCTGGCCAAGGCGAGCCTGTGGCGCATCCCCGTGGTGCGCTGGGTGCTCAGCTCCGGCAAGCACATCCCGGTGCACCGCGGCAGCACGAAGGCCACCGACGCCTACCGGGACGCGGTCCGCTCGATCGAGGACGGGCAGTGCGTGCTGTTCTTCCCCGAGGGCACGTTCACCCGTGATCCCCACGGCTGGCCCTCGGTGGCCCAGGCCAAGAGCGGGGTCGCACGGCTGGCGCTGGCCACCCGCGCGCCGGTGGTGCCGATCGGCCACTGGGGCACCCAACACCTGCTTCCGCGCAAGGTCTACTTCCCGAAGTTGCTGCCGCGCAAGGCGATCGGCGTGCAGGCCGGCCCGCCGGTCGACCTGTCGGACCTGTACGGGCTGGAGCCGACCGCGGCCGTGGTGCGCGAGGCCAACGAGCGGATCATGGCGGCGATCACCGCGCAACTGGAGTCGGTGCGGGGCGAGTCAGCGCCCTAGCTCGGCGAGCGCCTGCACGTACCGGTCCGGGTGCTGCCGCAGGGTCCGCGCCAGCAGCCGGAACGCCGCGTCCCGGTCCACGCCCGCGTCCAACAGCCGTTGCGCGGCCTGCCACACCTGCGGCGGGTCGTTGTGCCACAACTGGTTCGCGACCGCCTCGGCCGCCGGCTCGGACTCGCGGGAGCGCACCAGCAGGCCGCGGTCCTCCTCGTCGGCGGGGTCGAGCGAGGTCGGCTCCTGCGGTACCGCGAAGCCCCGGCGTGCGACCGCCTCGGCCACCGCCTCGGCGTCACCGGGATCCACACCGTCCAAGTAGGACTGGAACGAGTGCACCGCGTGCCGGAACTCCTCGACCTCCTGCTCGCACCGGGCCGTGATGTAGGGCAGCTGCTCCACCAGTTCCGTTCTGTCCTCTTCGGACAGTCGGCCCCGCCGCGCGGCCCATTCCGCCCACCGGGGCAGTACTTCCGGCAGCGCGGCGATCTCCTCGTACACGGCTTCCCCGTTGACGGCCCAGGACACCAGGTCGCGCAGTCCCCGGGGGCTCACGGCGAGCGGGTGCCCGAGCCGTTCGAAGCCGTGCTCGATGATCAGGTCCACGACCTCCTCGTCCCGGACCTCGTTGTCAGCGAGGAACTCGGCCGCGAGCTCCGCCGCGCTCAGCTCGGGCAGGGCCGCCGGGTTCCGCTCGCGCTTGGCCTGCTTCTTGCTGCCACGCTTGGTCGTCACGAAGCTTCCCCTTGCCACGCCTCAGGATCCCGGATGAGCACGACGTCGCGGGTGTGCGGGCCCGCGCCGAGGGTGACCAGGTCGGCGGTGGGCTGCCTGCCGGGGCTGGAGGCCACCAGCAGGTACGTGCCGGTCGCGGGCACCTCGATGCGGTACCTGCCGTCGTCGGCGGGGCTGGACCGGCCGACCTGGCGGCCCCGCTGGTCGACCAGGGTCAGCGCGGCCTCGGCCAGCGGCCTGCCCCGGTCGTCGCGGACCTGGCCGAGCAGCCGGGCGGTGGTGGTGTCGGTGTCCTCACTGGGCTCGGTGGCCGCGTCGGCCTCCAGCCCGAGCGGGCGGCCCAGCGCGAGGACCAGCTCGTCGAGGTGGTCGAAGGCCGCGGTGACCAGCCGGGCCGCCGCCTCGTCCGGTTCGGCCGGGTCCTCGGCGAGGTGCCTGGGCCGCACGTGGCTGGTCAGGCTGTCGCCCGCGACCACCTCGCGGGGCGCCTGCTCGGTGTCGGGGTCCAGCGCCGCGATCAGCCGGTCCAGGTTGCCCGCGATGCGCTGCCCGGTCCTGGGCAGCCGCTCGTCCCCGGCCAGCAGGGCGGGCTCGGCGTTGGCGGCCAGGCTGCGCGCGTAGTAGGTGCAGCTGGCCAACAGGGTCAGCAGGCGGCGCAGGTCGCTGCGCTGCGCCCGGTAGGGGCTGATCACGTGCACCATCGGCTCGGCGGCCTTGCGCAGCTCCGCGAACCGCTTGTCGATCTCCCTGGTCTGGTCGATCAGGTCCACCGCCTCGGCCTCACGCAGCAGGCCCACCGAGTGGTCCACGAACTCGCGCAGCCCGCGCAACACCTCGGCCACGTCCGAGCGGATCGTGGCCCGCGTCCGCGTGGGCAACACCAGCACCGCCGCCAGCCCGCCCGCCACCGCGCCGATGGCCGTCTCCTCCAGGCGCAGCACCAGCAGCTCCGGGGTGAAGGTCCCCAGCAGGCTGTAGAGCAGGCCGAGCATCATCGTCATGAAGAAGGTCATCAGGCCGTAGGAGACCTGGACCACGTAGACGCCGAGGAACACGCAGCCCACGATCAGCACCAGGATCAGCTGGGCGTGCCCGGCGACCAGGGTGGCCGCCACCATGCCCGCGAGGATGCCCAGCAGGGTGCCCACGGTGCGGCGGAACCCGCGGATGAGGATGTCCCCGCGCGAGGTCGTGTTCGCGAACACCAGGAAGGCCGTGATCACCGCCCAGTACCAGCGCTGCTCGGACAGCAGCTCCCCGCCCAGGATCGCCAGGCCCGCGCCCACGGTCGCCTGGATCGCCTGCCTGGTGGTCAGCCGCAGCCCGGTCGAGCCCTCGGCCTGCTCCTCCGGCTCGTCCTGCTCCTCGACACTGCGGTGCCTGCCCGCCTCCTCCGGCTTGCCCGCCTCCAGCGCGGGCGGCAGGTCGGTCTCCAGCTCGCGGCGCGCGCTGGTGATGCTCACCGCCAGCTCCCGCACGGCGCGGCGCAGGCCGTTGACGGCCGGTCCGCCGTCCAGGGCGTCGAGCATGCGGCCGTAGTCGGTGAGCCGGTCCATGGACAGCTCGTCCTCGAAGGCCATCGCCGGGCGCGGGTCCCGACCGGCAAGCCGCCGCAACTCGTACAGCTCGGCCACCAGGGCCGCCCGCACCTGCGGCGGCAGCTGCACGCACACCGCCCGCCGCGCGGCCACCGCCAGCCGCTCCCCCGCCAGCTCCACGTCCACCACGTCGGTCTGCCACGCCTCGAACTGGTCCTCACCGACCAGGCTCGCCAGCTCCGCCTCGATCATCAGCGCGCACTCGTGCAGCCGGGTGACCCTGAGCCGCAGCACCTCCTGGCGCCGCTCGTCGGGGGCCTCCACCAGGTGCGCCACCGCCTCCACCAGCTGCCCCATGCGCGCGCGGAAGGCCGCCACCACGCGGCGCAGCACCAGGCGCGGCCTGCGCGGCAGCAGCACGAAGTGGCCCAGCGCCGAGCAGGCCAGCGCCACCCCGATCGCCAGCAGCAGCTGCGGCAGCTGGCTGGGCACCGCGTGGATGAACAGCGAGAAGAAGAAGGTCATGAAGGCGACCATGCCCACCGCGAACCCGCGCGGGGCGTACCTGCGCAGGTACACCGCGATGAAGATGATCACCAGGAAGACCAGGTCGGCCACGGTCGGCAAGGGCTCCAGCAACGCGCTGACCGTGATCGACACGCCCGCCGCGACCGGCAGCAGCAGGAAGGTCACCGCCTTGGCCCCGGTGCTCGCGTCGTTCACCGACATCGCCGACATCATCGCCACGATCGTGCCCAGCATGACCGCGGTGATCGCCTGGCCGGTCAGCGCCAGCACGCCGATGGCCAGCACCACGCTGACCAGGGTGCGCAGTGCCATGCGCAGCCGGATCGCGCCGGGGTCGGCCGCCGCGAACCGGTCCAGCACCGCGTCGAACACACGCCTCATGCCCTAATCCATACCTGGTCGGCCGCCCGCCGACCCGGTCAACCCCCGGTTGTGCTGGTGGGCGGGGTCGCCGCGCCGTCACGAAGGTGCCCTTTGGGACGTTGACCGCCCTGAACGGCACCTTCGCGACACTGGCGGGGCGCCGCCGCACCACCGGGCCGGGTCGCCACCGGGCGCCGCCGCGCCGTCACGAAGGGCACCTTCGAGACGTTCAGCGTCTCGAAGGTGCCCTTGACGACAGGTCCGACCGGGTTGTCCACCGGCGCCGACTTATCCACATGTGGATCTTGGCGAAGATCAACTGTCGGGGGTGGGCGGTAGACTGGTACCGGGGTCGCCCCCTGGGAGTGGCGGGGGATGTTCATCGGTAGAGCGGCGATCACGCCGAGCGGCGGACCACCAGCTGGGGGCGCACCACGGGGCGCTGGGCGGGGCTGGGGGCGCGGTCGGCGAGGATCAGCGCGACCTGCTCCACGGCGAGCTCGCCGAGTCGGCGCTTGTCGATGTGCAGGGTGGTCAGCGGCGGGTCGATGAGCTCCCCGAGTTGCAGCCCGTCGAAGCCGAGCACCGCGCAGTCCTCGGGCACGCCGCGGCCACGGCGGCGCGCGGCCTGCACGGCGCCGACGGCGATCAGGTCGTTGAACGCGAACACGGCGGTGGTGTCGGGGTGCTCGGTGAGCAGTTCGTCCATCGCGGTGAACCCGCCCAGCACGGACTGGTCGCACACGTGCACCCAGTGCTGGTCCACCGGCAGCCCGAACTCCTCGGCCACGGTCAGGAAGTGCAGCCGTCTGTCGTTCTGCGCGCTCTGCGCGGGGTAGGGCGCCCCGTCGAGCATGCCGATGCGGGTGTGCCCGCTGGACACCAGGTGGCGCATGCCCGCACGGACCCCGGCCTCCACGTCGATGCCCACCGACCCGAGCCGCGGCGACTGGCTGGACCGCTCCAGCAGCACCAGCGGCACCCCGGCGGCGTGCCGCTCCAGCACCTCGTCGGGGCTGCCCAGGTAGCCCACGATCGCGTCGGCCTGGTGCGCCAGCACCTCCAGCGCGCTCAGCTCCTTGTCCAGCCGGTACTGGGTGTCGCACACGACCACGTGCCAGCCCCGGTTCTCGGCCGCGGCCAGCACCCCGGCGGCCACCTCGGGGAAGAAGGGGTTCACCAGGTCGGAGATGATCAGCCCGACGGTGGTGGTGTCCTGTTTGACCAGTCCGCGTGCGAACCTGCTCGGCCGGTACCCGAGGGTGCGCACGGCCTCCAGCACCCGCTGCTTGGTGCTGGGGGTTATCTCCGCCATGTCGTTGACCGCACGGGAAACCGTCTGCCGGGACACACCCGCCAGTCTGGCCACGTCCTCGATGGTGGCGCGGCCACGCCGCCCCGGTCCTGATCCTGTCATGCCCGTCCTCAATCACTGCCCCCGGTTGCCCCGAATACCTGATTGCATCGCGGGGTGCCTGGGAAACCGCCAGCTGGGTGAGACAATGCGCGCGTCGATCACCGATGCCGAGGAGCGTTGATGTCCGTGGACCCCAGGGCCGGCCAGCTCGCAAGCCCATCAGACCTGGTCGACCTCGCGAAACTGGTGACCGCGTACTACCGCGACCAACCCGATCCGGCCGTGGCCGAGCAGCGCGTGGCCTTCGGCACCTCCGGGCACCGGGGCTCCTCGTTCGCTTGTGGTTTCAACGAGAACCACATCCTGGCGACCAGTCAGGCGATCTGCGAGTACCGCGCGGGCAAGGGCATCGACGGCCCGCTGTTCCTGGGCAAGGACACGCACGCGCTGTCCGAGCCCGCGTTCGTCTCCGCGCTGGAGGTGTTCGCCGCCAACGGGGTCCGCGTGCTGGTCGACAGCAGGGACGGCTACACGCCCACCCCGGCGCTGTCCCGGGCGATCCTGGTGCACAACGCGCGGGGCCGCGACACCGCGGACGGCGTGGTGATCACCCCCTCGCACAACCCGCCGCGTGACGGCGGCTTCAAGTACAACCCGCCCAACGGCGGACCGGCCGACACCGACATCACCCGCTGGATCCAGGACCGCGCCAACGAGTTGCTGGCCCAGGACCTCAAGGGCGTGCGCCGCATCCCCTACGGCAGGGCACGTGCGGCCGACACCACCGGGACCTACGACTTCCTCGACGCCTACGTCGGCGACCTGGCCGAGGCCGTGGACCTGGCGGCGGTCCGGTCATCGGGCGTTCGGATCGGCGCGGACCCGTTGGGCGGGGCCAGCGTTGCCTACTGGTCGGAGATCGCCGATCGCTACGGGCTGGACCTGACCGTGGTGAACCCCTTGGTGGACGGCACGTTCCGGTTCATGACCCTGGACTGGGACGGCAAGATCCGGATGGACTGCTCCTCGCCGAGCGCGATGGCCTCGCTGATCTCCCGGCGCGCCGAGTTCGACCTGGCCACCGGCAACGACGCGGACGCCGACCGGCACGGCATCGTCACCCCCGACGCCGGTCTGCTCAACCCGAACCACTTCCTCGCCGTGGCCATCGACTACCTGTTCCGCCACCGGGACGGCTGGTCGGCGGCGGCAGCCGTGGGCAAGACCCTGGTCAGCTCCTCAATGATCGACCGGGTGACCGCGAGCCTGGGCAGGCGGCTGGTCGAGGTGCCGGTGGGCTTCAAGTGGTTCGTGCCCGGCCTGCTGGACGGCTCGGTGGCCTTCGGCGGGGAGGAGAGCGCGGGCGCCTCGTTCCTGCGCCGCGACGGCCAGGTCTGGACCACCGACAAGGACGGGCTGCTGCTCTGCCTGCTCGCGGCGGAGATCACCGCGGTCACCGGTGCCTCGCCCAGCCAGCGGTACGTGGAGCTGACCGAGCGCTTCGGCGCCCCGACCTACGCCAGGGTGGACGCACCGGCGACCCGCGAGCAGAAGGCCGCGCTGGGCAAGCTGTCCCCCGAGGCGGTGACCGCGACCGAGCTCGCGGGCGACCCGATCACGGCGCGGCTGACCAGCGCTCCTGGCAACGGTGCGGCGCTGGGCGGGCTCAAGGTCGTCACGGAAAACGGCTGGTTCGCGGCCCGTCCTTCGGGTACTGAGGACGTTTACAAAATCTACGCTGAGAGCTTCACCGGCCCCGAGCACCTCGCCACGATCCAGCAGGAGGCCCGGGAGGTGGTGGGCCAGGCACTGGGGGGATGAGTGCGGCCGATCGAGACCGAGCGCCTGCTGTTGCGCGCCTTCACCGAGGACGACTTCGAGGGCCTGCGGGCGGTCCAGTCCGACCCCGAGGTCACGCGGTACCTGTACTACGAACCCCGCTCCGAGCAGGAGGTGCGCGAGGCGCTGCGGTTGCGCATCCTGCGGACCTCGCTGGAACCGGCCAGCGGCGAGGCCGAGCACGCCGTGGTCGAGCACGCGGTCGTGCTGCGCGAGACCGGGGAGCTGATCGGTGACGTGCAGGTCGCCCTGGTCAGCGCCGAGCACCGGACGGGTGAGATCGGGTTCGTGTTCCACCCTGCACACCACGGCCGGGGCTACGCCGGGGAGGCAGCGCGGGCCGTGCTGCGTTCTGGTTTCCACGACCACGGTCTGCACCGGATCATCGGCCGCTGCGACGCGCGCAACACCGCGTCCTCGGGCCTGATGGAACGGCTCGGGATGCGGCGCGAGGCGCATTTCGTGCGCAACGAGTTCGTCAAGGGCGAGTGGTGCGACGAGCTGGTCTACGCGGTGCTGGCCGAGGAGTGGGAGTCCTGACGAGTTGGCCGCGGCGAGCGCACGGCAGAGCGGGACTCGCGCACGGCTGGGCGGGACTCGCGCACGGCTGGGCGGGACTCGCGGGCGGCAGGGCGGGACTCGCGCGGTTGTGGGCGGGACTCGCAGGCACGAAGCCGGCGTGTCCCGCCCACAGGGCGACGAGTCCCGTTCTCAGCGGCCCTGGAACTCCGGCGGGCGGCGCTCGACGAAGGCCTGCACGGCCTCGCCCAGGTCCTTGCTCGGCAGGAACGCGGCGTTCCAGGCGCCGACGTAGCGCAGACCGGCGGCGACCTGCGGGCCCCGCACGGCGTCGAGCACGTCCTTGGCACCCTGCACCACCAGCGGCGGGTTGGCGGCGATCTCGGCGGCCAGTTCGCGCGCGGCCCGCAGCGTGGCCTCCTGGTCCGGGTACACGTCGTTGACCAGGCCGATCCGCTCGGCGCGGCGGGCGTCCACGTCCTTGCCGGTGAAGGCCAGCTCCCGCAGATGGCCCTCGCCGATGATGCCGGCGAGCCGCTGCAGGCTGCCCAGGTCGGCGACGATGGCCACCTTGACCTCGCGCACGCTGAACTTGGCGTCCTCGCTGGCCACCCGGATGTCGGCGGCGGCGACCACGTCCACCCCGCCGCCGATGCACCAGCCGGACACCGCGGCGATCACCGGCTTGCGGCAGGCCGCGACCGAGGTGACGGCCTGCTGAAGGCGGCGCAGGTCGTCCAGGAAGCGGGTGCGCGGCTCGGCCAGCGCCTGGTCACCCAGCAGCTCGGCCCAGCTGGGCATCATGGCGGGCAGGTCCAGCCCGTAGGAGAAGTGCTTGCCGCTGCCGGTCAGCACGACCGCGCGGACCTGCGGGTCGGCGTCCAGGGCGCCGAACACCAGCGGCAGCTCGCGCCAGAAGTCCGGCCCCATGGCGTTGCCCTTGCCGGGCCCGAGCAGCGTGACCTCGGCGACGTGTCCCCTGACCTCGACGGACAGGGACACGAGCTTCTCATCTTCCAGCATTACTGGACGGTAACCGACGGCTTCGGGCGGCTGTCAACCGCACGGGCCCTGCGCAGCTCGGCGAGGTAGTCCAGGAAGTCGACCTGGATGGTGTGCCGCTTGGAGCTGACGTAGCGGCGCCGCAGCGCGGCCCGGTACTCGCGGATCTCCCGGTGCATGGCCGCGGTGCCGGGCAGCCGGACCCGGCCCTGGATCAGGTCGGCGATCCAGTGCGACTGGGCCTCGGCCAGCGGCATGATCGCGCCGAGGGGCTGGATCAGGCCCAGGAAGTACAGCCCGGGGTGGTCCGGGGGCACGACCCGGTGGAACAGCGCGACCTCGTTGTCCGCGCTGGTGATCACCGACTCGTCCAGGAACGGGAAGGTGATCCGGTACCCGGTGCAGTACACGACAACGTCGATCCGCTCGCTGGAGCCGTCCACGAAGTGCACGGTGTCGCCCTCGAACCGGGCGATGTTCGGCCGCACGGCGATGTCCCCGTGGCCCAGGCGGGTCAGCAGGTCGTCGGAGATCGTCGGGTGGGCCGAGAGCACCTTGTGGTCCGGCTCGGGCAGGCCGAAGCCGGTGACCCTGCCGCGCGCCACCGCGAGCAGCAGGCGCAGGGTCAGCCGCCGCAACCAGAACGGGCCCTTGGCCACCGGCGAGGTGGTGAGGTGGTCGGTGGGCACGCCGAACAGGTACTTGGGCAGGATGTGTGCCCCGCGCCGCATCGCCAGGAAGGTCCGCTCCGCCACGCGCGAGGTCTCCACCGCGATGTCGCAGGCGGAGTTGCCGATGCCCAGTACCAGCACGCGCTTGCCCACGTACGGCTGGAACTCGCGGTAGTGGTGGGAGTGCACCTGCTCCCCGGTGAACGTGTCGGCCCCGGGGAAGGCCGGATCGGGCCAGCGCGGGTTCCAGTGGTGGCCGTTGGCGACCAGCACCGAGTGGTAGTGCTCGGTGTGCTCGGTGCCGCAATCCCGTTGCCGCGTGGTGACTTCGTAGCCCCCGCCCGGTGCGGGCCGCACGGCGGTGACCTCGGTGCGGAAGGTGATCCGCTCGCGCAGCCCGAAGTGGTCGACGAAGTCGTCGAAGTAGCGCGCGATCTGGAAGTGGCTGGGATAGGCGGGCAGGTCCTCGGCCATCGGGTAGCTGGCGTACTGCATCAGCTGGCGAGAGGTGTTGATGTGCAGGGACCGGTACGCCGAGGACATGTTGTTGTCGTTGCCGTACCGCCAGTTCCCGCCCACCTCGGAGCCGACCTCGAAGCAGTCGAAGCCGATGCCGCGTTCGGCGAGCACCTGGCAGGCCGCGATGCCGGAGGACCCCGCCCCGATGATGCAGACCTCGCCCATGCGCCGCCTCCCCGTCGAGGTTATGACCAGGTGGTCATTGCGCAGCATCGACCCGGTTGACCAGCACTGTCAACAACAACCCCCCGTACGGTGCACGCCCTGTTGACAGGGGTCCGGCCCCGTGGTGACCTGGTGGTCATGCCGACGAGCACCTGGCACAACCTCGAGGTCGAGCGCCGCGAACGGGTGCTCGACGCCGCGATGGCCGAGTTCGGCGCCCACGGCTACTCCGCGGGCAGCCTGAACGTCATCGCCCGCAACGCCGGCGTGGCGAAGGGCTCGCTGTTCCAGTACTTCACCGACAAGTTCGACTTCTACGCGCACGTCACCGAACACGTCGCGGCACAGGTGCGCGCGGCCATGCAGCCCTGGCTCGTGCTGCCCGCGGGCCGCCCGTTCGCCGAGTTCCTGCTCGACGGGGTGATGGCCTGGATCGACTACTTCGGCAGCCACCCGGTGCAGCGCGGGGTCACCGCGGCCACCATGCTGGAGATGGACCCCACCGTGCGGGCGGCCGTGCGCACGCCCGTGCACCGCATGTACGGCGAAGGTCTGCGGCCCTTGCTGGAGCAGGCCCGCCAGGTGGGTGAACTGCCCGCCGACACGGATCTGGAGATCGTGCTGGCGATGCTGGTGATGGTGCTGCCACAGCTGGCCCTGGCCCCGTTCGAGCCCGGGCTGGACCCGGTCATCCCCCTGTACGGCAAGACTTCCGCCGAGCTGCGGGCGCCGGTCCGCCGACTGCTCGGCGCCACCCTGCGAGGTGATCCGCGATGGTCCACTACGACGTCCTCGTGATCGGCTCCGGGTTCGGCGGCAGCGTCACGGCGCTGCGGCTGACCGAGAAGGGCTACCGGGTCGGCGTGCTGGAGGCGGGCCGCCGGTTCGAGGACTCCAACTACGCCAAGAACTCCTGGCACGTCCGGGACTACCTGTTCGCGCCCGGCCTGGGCTGTTACGGCATCCTGCGCATCACCGCCCTGCGCGACGTGTTGGTCTACAGCGGGGCCGGGGTGGGCGGCGGTTCCCTGGGTTACGCCAACACCCTGTACGAGCCGCCGGAGCCGTTCTACCGGGACGCGCAGTGGGCGCACATCACCGACTGGCGTGCCGAGCTGGCCCCGTACTACGACCAGGCCAAGCGCATGCTGGGCGTGGTAGAGAACCCGGCGACGACGGCGCCCGACCGGGTGCTGCGGGCGGTGGCCGAGGACATGGGTGTGGGCAGGACCTACCGGCGCACACCGGTCGGCGTCTACTTCGGGGAGCGGGCCGGGCAGGAGGCCGAGGACCCGTTCTTCGGCGGGGTGGGCCCGCGACGCACCGGGTGCCAGCTCTGCGGCGAGTGCATGACCGGGTGCCGGCACAACGCGAAGAACACGCTGCCGAAGAACTACCTGTACCTGGCGGAGAAGGCGGGCGCCGTGGTGCACCCGCTGACCACGGCGTGCGACGTGCGCCCGAGGGCGGGCGGCGGCTACCTCGTCACGACCGTCCGAACTGGACAGAAGCTGCGCAGGGACCGGACCCTGTTCACCGCCGACCAGGTGGTGTTCTCCGCGGCGGCACTGGGCACGCAGCGACTGCTGCACAGCTTGCGCGACAGGGGTTCGCTGCCGAACATCTCGCGGCGGCTCGGGCACCTGAGCCGCACCAACTCCGAGGCCGTGATCGGCGTGCGCGCCCGCGGTGGCGAGGTGGACTACAGCCGGGGCGTGGCGATCACCTCCTCGATCCACCCCGACGAGGTCACGCACGTGGAGCCGGTGCGCTACGGGCGCGACAGCAACCTGCTCGCGCTGATGCAGGCGATGATGGTCGACGGCGGGCCGAGACGGCTGCTGCGCGGGCTGGGCCAGATGGCCCGCAACTGGCGTGACCTGCCCGCGCTGCACACGCCGCGGCACTGGTCGGAGCGGTCGATCATCCTGCTGGTGATGCAGACCCTGGACAACTCGATCACCACCTACACCCGGCGAACCCTGTTGGGGCGCAGGAAGATGACCACCCGGCAGGGCGACGGGCAGCCGAACCCGAGCTGGATCCCGATCGGCCACCGGGTGGCCCGCGAGGTGGCCAGGCGCGTGGACGGGGTGCCCGGCGGCACCTGGGGCGATCTGCTGAACATGCCGACCACGGCGCACTTCATCGGCGGCTGCCCGATCGGGGACAGCGCCGGGACCGGGGTGGTCGACCCGTACCACCGCCTGTACGGCCATCCCGGCCTGCACGTGGTGGACGGCTCCACGATCTCCGCCAACCTCGGGGTCAACCCCTCGCTGACGATCACCGCACAGGCCGAGCGCGCGATGGCGTTGTGGCCCAACAAGGACGAGCCCGATCCGCGGCCACCGCTGGGCGCCGACTACCGGCGGATCGGCCCCGTGGCGCCGAACCGGCCCGTGGTGCCCGAGGCCGCACCGGGCGCGCTGCGGCTCCCGCTCACGCCATGAGCGGTGCCAGGTAGACGGTGGCGAAGGCGCGCACCGACTCGTCGTCCTCCAGCCCGAGCACGCTGGTGGGGTTGAGGGTGAAGGAGATCGCCAACCGCACCAGCAGCTCGGCGAGCACGCGCGGGTCCCGCCCGCCGGACAGCTCCGGGCCGCCCGCCTCGCGGTACTGCGCCACCAGGAACTCGCTGGCCGCCGCGATGACCCCGCCCGCGCGCAGGGTCATGTACGGCAGCAGTTCCTCCGGGTCGCTGACCAGCAGCCGGGTCAGCAGCGCGTCGGTGCGCACGTAGCGCAGGCCCACCACGAAGCCCTCGACGAGCCGCTCGCGGGCGGTGGGCAGCGGGCCGATCTCGGCCACGATGCCGCTGAAGAACCGGTAGCTCTCCCGCACCAGCGCGGCCTGCACCAAGGCGTTCTTGCTCTCGAACCGGCGGTACACCGTGGCCCTGGACAGCCCGGCCCTGCGCGCGACGTTGTCCACATTGGTGCGCCGCAACCCGTAGTCGCGCAGCTCCTCCGTGGCGGCGTCGAGGATCAGGTCTTCCACCGTCGGTTCCATGGTGCGACCGACGCTATCAGGCAGCGGCGGCCACCCTGCGCATCGCGGCCCGGGAGCGCGGCGAGTAGCGCAGCCGGTGCGGCAGCACGGTCCAGACCGCCTTGACGACCTTGGCGAACAGCCGCAGCCTGCGCTCGTCGCGCGCGGTCCAGGTCTGCCCGATGCGCTCGCGCAGCGCCGGGTGCAGGGTGCCCACGCTGACCCACCACAGCAGCCGTCCCATCGGCTTGCGGCCCAGCCGGTACAGCGGGGCGGGCACCCCGGGCATCGTCTCCGGCGGGTGGTCCACGAAGCCCATCAGCCCCTCGGCGACCGGGGTGATCTCCAGTTCCTCGCGGCACATGTGGTCGAGGTAGGCCTCGAAGGCGGGCCAGTCCCGGGGCACGTCCCGCATGCTGACCCCGTAGAGCCGGTACCCGGCCAGGGTCTCCTGGTAGAGCCGTTCCTTCTCGGCCTCGGTGAAGGGCCGCTCGAACAGTTCCATGGCGCGCACCATCGTCTCGAAGATCGTGGCGTGCGCCCAGAAGTACGTGCCGGGGTCCAGCGCGTGGTAGCGGCGGCCCTGCTCGTCGGTGCCCTTGACGGTGTGGTGGTAGCCGGTGATCCGCTTCGCGGTGGCCTCCGCCTCGGGCCAGTCGAAGGTGACGCCCTGGATCTCCGGCACCGAGCGCACGATGCGCTCCCAGGGCTCGCCGAAGAAGTCCGAATGTTCTCGAACACCTGCCCCGAGGCCCGGGTGCATCAGTTGCAGCAGACCGGCCCTGACCAGCAGCAACAACACCCTGTTGTCCCCGCCGTAGCGCCAGTGCAACGAGCGGGGGCCGACCAGGTCGGTGTCCGTCATGACGCCTCCCGAACCGATGAGACGAATCCGTTTCTTTGTATCACGATTGCTCTGCTGTGTCACCGGGTACACCGGCCCGCCGAACTGTTAACGTCAGGCATCTCGGTGTGGCGAGGAGGATTGATGTCGGCTCCGGCGGAGACGCTGTGCGGCGCCTTCCAGGCCACCGCAGCCCGACACCCCAGGCTGGTCGCACTGCGCACCCCCGCCGACGCGGTGGCCATCACCTGGCGCGAGTACGCGGCGCGGGTCCGCCGCATCGCCACCGGCCTGGCCAAACTGGGCGTGGCGCGCGGGCACACCGTGGCGCTGATGATGGGCAACCGGCCCGAGTTCCACCTGGTCGACACCGCGGCGTTCCACCTGGGCGCCACCCCGTTCTCGCTGTACAACGCCTCCACCCCCGAGCAGGTGCAGGACCTGGTCGGCCAGGCGGGCAGCCGGGTCGTGGTGTGCGAGCAGCGGTTCCTGCCGCAGGTCACGGCCGGGCGCGCGGGCACCGCGGTGGAGCACGTGGTGTGCGTGGACGGCGAGGCCGAGGGCACCACCTCGCTGGCCAAGCTGGAGACCAGTCGCCTGCGGGGCTTCGACTTCGAGCAGACCTGGCGCGCGGTCGAGCCGCGGGACGCGCTCACGCTGATCTACACGGCGGGCACCACCGGCGCACCCAAGGGCGTGGAGCTGAGCCACCGCGCGATGCTCGCCGCCGTCGCGGGCAGCAACGCCGTGCTGGACGTGGGCCCGCGGGACCGGATCCTGTCCTTCCTGCCCGCGGCACACGTGGCCGACCGCTGGGGCACGCACTACAGCCAGATCGTGACCGGCATGCAGGTGACCTGCCTGGCCGACCGGCGGGCCCTGCTGCCCGCGCTGGTGGAGACCCGGCCCACCGTGCTCGGTTCCGTGCCGCAGGTCTGGGACCGGCTGCGCGCCAGCGTGGACGCGCTGATCCAGGGCGAGGCCGACCCGGTGCGCCGCTCCGCGCTGCGCGAGGCCGTGGAACTGGGCGTGCAGGTGGCCCGGCACGGCAGGCAGGACGAGGAACTCTGGTCGCGCTACCGGGCGCTGGACGAGTGGGTACTCGCCCCGTTACGAGCGATGATCGGCTTCGACCGGGTCAGGGTCGCGCTGTGCGGGGCCGCGCCGATCAGCGTGGAGACCGTGGAGTTCGTCAACGCGCTGGGAGTGCCCCTGATCGAGGGCTGGGGCATGTCCGAGGTGAGCGGACTCGCCACGATGAACCCCTTGGACGCCAACAGGATCGGCACCGTGGGCAGGGCACTGCCCGGGGTCGAGCTGAGGCTGGCCGCCGACGGGGAGCTGCTCGTGCGCGGCGAAGTGCTGCTCAGCGGCTACCGGGACGACCCGGCGCGCACCGCCGAGGTGGTCGACCCCGAGGGCTGGCTGCACACCGGGGACATCGCCAGCATCGACGAGGACGGCTACGTGCGGATCGTGGACCGCAAGGCCGAGCTGATCGTCAACGCCGAGGGCCACAGCATCTCGCCGACCGCCGTCGAGTCCGCCGTGCGCGCCGAGTGCCCGCTGATCGGGCAGCTCGCCGTGATCGGTGACCGGCGGCCGTACAACGTGGCGCTGGTCGTGCTGGACCCTGATGCCGTGAAGTCCTTCGCCCGCGACAACGGGCTGCCCGAGGAGCCCGAGACCTGGGCCGCCGACCCCGCCGTGCTGGCCGCCGTCGAGGCCGGGATCATGGCGGGCAACGAACGTCTGTCCACTGTGGAGCGAGTTGAGCGGTTCACCGTGCTCGCCACCGGCTGGCGGCCCGGCGGCACCGAGCTGACCCACACGCTGCGCCTGCGCCGCGCACCCATCGCCGAGAAGTACGCCGCCGAGATCGAGCAGCTCTACTCGCCATGAAAGTGCCGTTCCTGGCACCTGACGCCAGGAACGGCACTTTCATGGCACAGCGTTACCGGCTCAGCCGCACCGTGAGCACCTGGAAGGGCCTCAGCTGGAGCGGGACCCCGCCCCCGACCACGTCCAGGTCGTTCAGCGGCCGCTCCAGCAGGTCGGTCTCCCGCGCCCCGGTCAGCGCGAACGAGGTGCCCAGCGTGGCCTTGGCCCGCCCGCCGAGTGACTCGTAGAGCCGCACCACCACGTCACCGGACCGGTCGTCGGCGGCCTTCACGGCCTCCACCACGATCGCCGGGTTGTCCACGGTGACAACGGGTTCGACCCCGGCGCCACCGGTGACGACCCGCTCCGGCAGGTTGATCCGGTAGCCCTCGCGCACGGCGTCGGCGATCTGCGCGCCGGGCACCAGCGCGTAGGACAGCCGGTGCACGCCCTGGTCGGTCAGCGGGTCCGGGAAGCGGGGCGCCCGCAGCAGTGAGAGCCGCACGGTGGTGGTCGTGCCGCCGTCAGGCCGGGTGGACCGGGTCACGTCGTGCCCGTAGGTGGAGTCGTTGACCACGGCCACGCCGTAACCGGGCTCGCCCACGTGCACCCAGCGGTGCGCGCAGATCTCGAACTTGGCGGCGTCCCAGGAGGTGTTGACGTGCGTGGGCCGGTGCAGGTGACCGAACTGGGTCTCCGAGGTGGACCGGTCGGCGTGCACGTCGAGCGGGAACGCCACCTTGAGGAACTTCTCCACCTCCTGCCAGTCGACCTCGGTCGCCACGTCCAGGCGGCGCTGACCGGCGCGCAGGCGCAGCACCTGCGTGACGGTGGACTGCCCGAAGGTCCGCCGCACCCGGACCGCACCGACCCCGGGGCCCTCGTCGAGCACGGTGATCTCGTCCACCTGCGTGAGGTCCACGAGGTTGTTGCGGTAGAACGGGTCCACGTCCCAGGCGTCCCACTGGTTGGGGATGTCCACGTGCAACTGGAGCAGGTTGCCCACGGCGCCGGGGGCCAGCACCTCACGGTCGGCGACCAGGTCGTGCACGGAGGTGACCAGGCCCCGCTCGTCGATGCGGACCCGTAGCACCCCGTTGTCCAGCAAGGAAGGGTCGGCGGTCACCGAGTTCTCCTCGGCACGCGGCACATCGGCACCGAGACCGTCCACACCGGACCGTCCGTGCGGGGCGGCGTTGAAGACGATCGAGTGGGAACCGTTACCCGCCAAGGTGGTCAGCGCGCGGTCGATGATCGCTTTGAGCTCCTTGGCGACCTGCGCGTAGGTGATCTCGGCCTCGCGGTGCACCCAGGCGATGGAGCTGCCCGGCAGGATGTCGTGGAACTGGTGCAGCAGCACGGTCTTCCACAACCGGTCCAGGTCCTCGTACGGGTAGTCGAAACCGCCCGCGAGCAACGCGGCCGTGGACCACAGCTCGGCCTCGCGCAACAGGTGCTCGCTGCGCCGGTTGCCCTGCTTGGTGCGGGCCTGCGTGGTGTAGGTGGCGCGGTGCTTCTCCAGGTACAGCTCGCCCGACCAGACCGGGGCGTCCGGGTACTCCGCCTCGGCCGCGGCGAAGAACCTCGCGGGCGGCTCGATGGTCACCCGCGGCGAGCCCTCCAGGTCGGCGACCCTGCGGGCGGCCTCCAGCATCTCGCGGGTGGGACCGCCGCCGCCGTCGCCGTAGCCGAAGGGCACCAGCGAGCGGGTCGCCCGGCCGTGTTCGGAGAACTGCCTGCTGGCCCGGGCCAGGTCCGCGCCGAGCAGGTCGGAGTTGTAGGTGTCCACCGGCGGGAAGTGGGTGAAGACCTGGCTGCCGTCGATGCCCTCCCACCAGAAGCTGTGGTGCGGGAACCGGTTGATCTGGTTCCAGGACAGCTTCTGGGTGAGGAACCAGCGCGAGCCGGACAGCTTCACCAGCTGGGGCAGCGCGGCGCTGTAGCCGAAGGAGTCGGGCAGCCAGACCTCCTCGGTCTCCACCCCGAACTCCTCCAGGAAGAACCGCTTGCCGTGCACGAACTGGCGGGCCATCGCCTCACCGCCGGGCATGTTGGTGTCCGACTCCACCCACATGCCGCCAACGGGCACGAACTGCCCGCTCGCGACCCGCTCCTTGACGCGCTGGTAGACCTCCGGGTGGTTGTCCTTGATCCACGCGTACTGCTGGGCCTGGGAGCAGGCGAACACGAAGTCCGGGTAGTCAGCCATCAGCGCGGTCACGTTGGAGAAGGTGCGCGCGCACTTGCGTACGGTCTCCCGCAACGGCCACAGCCAGGCCGAGTCGATGTGCGCGTGACCGGCCGCGGAGATGCGGTGCGCGCTGGCGTTGGCGGGCTTGGCCAGCACCTCGGCCAGCTCGGCGCGAGCGGCGCTGGCCGTGCCCGGCACGTCCTGGAAGTCCAGCCGGTCCAGGGCCCGGTCCAGCGCGCGCAGGATCTCCCAGCGCCGCGGGTCGTGGTCCACCAGTTCCCGCTTGAGGCTGTCCAGCACCTCGATGTCCAGCACCAGCTGCCACACCTCGCGGTGGAACACGGCCAGGTCCGCGCGCACCACGTGGTAGATCGGATCGGTGCCCGCGGTCGCCTTGTCCCCCAACGGGGTCGGGTGGAACGGCTCCAAGTCCAGGATCACCGGGTTCGCCGCGGCCTCCACGAAGAAGTCCACGACCTCCCCGCCGGAGACCGAGACGCCCACCGGCAGGTGCGTGCTGCGCGGGGCCAGGCCCTTGATCGGCTTGCCCTCCGGGGTGTAGGCCAGCCCCTCGGACTGGAAGCCCGGCCCCGGGTGGGTGAAACCCAGGTCCACCACGGCTTCCACGTGCTCGCCCGCCCACTCGGCGGGCACGGTGCCGGTCATCCGGAACCAGCTCGTCGCCCAGGGGGCGCCCCAGGCGTCGCCGACCTTGGCCGGGGTGTACTCGGCGGCAAGCGCCTGCGCCACCGGCACCGGCTCGCCCGGCGCGTGCCAGACGGTCAGCTGGAGGGGCACCGCGCGGCCGTACACCGCGGGGCGGATCCGGTCGCGGAGGGTCCTGCTGAGCCGTTCCTCCAGCAGACTGCGATCATCGTGCATCTGGGCTCCTCACCCCTTGACAGCTCCTTCGCCAACGCCGCGGAAGAAGTGCTTCTGGGCCACCGTGAACAACAGCACCAGCGGGGCCACCGCGATCATCGTGCCCGCCGCGATCAGCCGCTGGTCGTTGACGAACGTACCCTGCAGGTAGCTCAGTCCGATGGTGAGCGTGTAGCGGGACGGGTCGCTGAGCACGATCAACGGCCACAGGAAGTCGTCCCAGCTGTACATGAACGAGAACACCGCCACCACGACCACCGTGCCCCGCGCCGAGGGCAGAGCGATGCGGGTGAACCGTTGCCAGGCGTTGGCCCCGTCGATCAGCGCCGCCTCCTCCACCGCCCCGGGCAGCGCGAGGAAGGCGTTGCGCATCAACAACACGTTCAGCGCGCTGATCGCCCCGGGCAGCACCACCGCCACCAGCGTGTTGTTCAGCTGCAACGAGCGCATCACCAGGAACAGCGCCACCATGATCGCCTCGAAGGGCACCAGCAGGCTGCCCAGGAACACCGCCGTCGCCAGCCCGCGACCGCGGAAACGCAGGCGGGCCAGGGCGTACCCGGCCAGGCTCGCGCCCACGCAGTTGGTCACCACGTTGGCCACCGCCACCAGCAGCGAGTTCAGCGCGAAGGACCAGACCGGCACGGCCTCGCCGACCCGCGCGTAGTTGCCCGGGGTCAGCTCGTGCGGGACGAAGCTCGGCGGCACCGAGTAGATGTCCTCCGACAGGCCCTTGAGCGAGGTGGACAGCTGCCACAGGAACGGCCCCACGGTGATCGCCAGCACCAGGAGCAGCAACAGGTACCGCCCGACCTGAGCGCCATGAAAGTGCCGTTCCTGGCGTTGAGTGCCAGGAACGGCACTTTCATGGCACCCGCTCATGACGCCGCCTCGTTGCGGTCCAGCCGGGAGGTGGCGACGAGCAGGCCCAGGGTGAGCAGGAACAGCACCACGCTCAACGCCGAGGAATAACCGAGGTCCCCGCGCAACCCGGTGCCGACCTGTTCGATCAGCATGACCAGGGTGGTGTCCGCGCCGCCCGGCCCGCCGGCGGGCCCGCCGAGCAGGTACACCTCGGAGAACACGCGGAAGGCCGACACCGCGGAGAGCACGGCGACGAGCACCATGGTGGGCCGCAGGGCGGGCAGCGTGACCGAGAGCAGGCGCCGGAACCGGCCCGCGCCGTCGACCTGTGCGGCCTCGTGCAGCTCGCGCGGCACGGACCCGAGCGCGGCCAGGTAGATGACCATGTAGTAGCCCAGGCCCCGCCACACGGTGACCAGCATGGCGCTGAGGATCAGCAGCCACTGGTCGGTGAGGAACGGGATCGGGGTGCGCAGCACACCGAGTGCCTGCAACACGCCGTTGACCAACCCGCGGGTGTCCAGCAGCCAGGACCAGATCAGCCCCACCACGACCACCGAGGCGATCACCGGGGTGAAGAAGGCGGTGCGGAAGAACGTGATACCGGGCAGTTTGCGCCGCACCAGCAGGGCGAGCAGCAGCGGCAGGACGACCAGCGCGGGCGCGACCACGACCACGTACAGGGCGCTGTTGCCAGCGGCGGTCCAGAAGGCCGGGTCGTGCAGCAGGCGGCCGAAGTTGTCCAGGCCGGTGAAGCGCCCGCCGCCGATGGTCCTGGCGTTGGTGAACGCGAGGATCACGGTGTTGACGAAGGGGAACAGGCTGAACCCGATCACCGCCACCAGACTCGGCAGCAGGAACAGCCAGGGGGTCAGCCAGTGCTGACGGCTCATCCCGCGAGGAGCTTGTCGCACTGCGCCACGACCTCGTCCAGTGCCTGCTTGGCGGACTTCTTGCCCAGCATGGCCTCGGCCAGCTGCTGCTGCAACACCGTGAGCATCTGGTCGCTCCACTGCACGGGCGTGTAGTTGACCGCCGTGCCCAGCTGCTTGGCGGCGGCGACCCGCACCTTGGCCTCGTCCGTGCCGTCGGACTTGCTGAAGTACGGGTCGTCCATGGTGCCCTTGGTGCTGGGGAAGATGTTCACCAGCTTGGCGAAGGCGAGCTGGTTCTCCGCGTTGGTCACGAACCGGGCGAAGGCCAGCGCGGTCGGCTTGTTCTTGCTGCTCTCCGGCACCGACAGGCCCTGCACGAACATGGTGGCGTGCCCGGTGTTGGTGATCGGCTTGGTGATGCCCACGTTCGGGTACAGGCTGGGCGCGTTGGTCTTGAAGTTGCTCAGGTCGTACGCGGAACCGGGCGCCCAGGCGATCTGCTGGTTCATGAACTTGGTGCCCGCGCCGGTGTAGTTGGCGGTCAACGCCTCGGGGATGAGCGCGCCGGCGTCGTAGAGCTTCTTGTACAGCTCCACGAACCGCACGCCCTTGTCCTCGTTGAACGTGAACCTCGTGCCGCCGGGGTCCATCACGTTCACCCCGTACAGCGCGAAGTCGGCGATCACCGGGGTGAGGCCGAGCATGGCGATCTTGCGGTCGCTGTGCTGGGCCATGGCCAGCGCGGCCGACTCCAGCTCGGCGTAGGTGGTCGGCGGGTGCTCGGCGTCGAGCCCGGCCTGGGTGAACAGGGCCTTGTTGTAGAACACCGGCCCGGTGTTGAGATACCAGGGGAAGCCGTAGGAACCGCTCTGGCCGGGCAGGGCGTAGGCCGACCACGCGTTGTCCAGGTAGTCCTTGGCCGCGTCGGGCATCGCGGAGCCGATGTCCACCAGCAGCTTCTGCTTGGCCAGCGGGTAGCTCAGGTCCGGCGGCATGTTGACCACGTCGGGCAGCGCGCCCGCCGCGGCGTCGGCGGTGACCTTCTTCAGGTAGCCGTCGGCGGGCTGGTCCACCCAGTTCACCGTCGTGCCGGGGTGGGCCTGCTGGAACCTGGTCACCAGGCCGTTGAGGTAGTCGGTGTACTTGGGCTTGAGCGCCCAGGTCTGGAAGGTGATGCTGCCCTTGACCTCGCCGGTCACCGGGCCGCCCGCCGCACCGGGGTCCCCGCCGGACAGACCGCAGCCGGTGGCGGCCAGCGCCGTTGCGCAGGCCAGGCCCACGAGGAACCCGCGTCGGGACAGGGAATTCATCCGCACACCGCCCAATACCGGTAGAGCCGAATTGGCGCCGCCACTCTCGCAAACGCCCTCCTGGACTGTCAACAGTCGAATCTGTCCTGGTAGAGGCCTTGACAGGACAGGGCGCGTGACCGATGCTGCGTTCGAGATAAACCGGTTTAGCGCTGATGCTGAACCGGTTTAGGAAGGTGCCTGGTGAAACGACCGACGATCATGGACATCGCGCGCAGGGCAGGGGTGTCCAAGGGCGCGGTCTCGATGGCGCTCAACGGGCAGCCGGGGGTCTCCGAGGCCACCCGGCGACGCATCCTGCAGGTGGCCCAGGAGCTGGACTGGCACCCGAACAACGCCGCGCGGGCGCTGTCGGCGGCACGGGCGGGCGCGATCGGGCTGGTGCTGGCCAGGCCAGCGCGGACCCTCGGCGTGGAGCCGTTCTTCTTCCAGCTCATCTCCGGCCTACAGGCGGAGTTGTCCGAGCGGCGGATAGCCCTGCTGCTCCAAGTGGTCGACGACCACGTAGCCGAGATGGAGCTGTACCGGCAGTGGTGGTCCGAGCGCCGGGTGGACGGGGTGTTCGTGATCGACCTGCGCGCCCAGGACGAGCGCGTGCGGCTGCTGGAGAAGCTCGGGCTGCCCGCGCTGGTGATCGGCGGACCGGGCCACCACGGGGAACTGCCGAGCGTGTGGGCCGACGACGCGCACGGGATGCGCTCGATCGTGACGCACCTGACCGGCTTGGGGCACAAGAGGATCGCCCGCGTGGCGGGCCTGCCCGAACTGCTGCACACCCAGCGGCGCACGGCGGCCTTCCGCGAGGCCACCCGGGGCCTGGCCGGGTGGACGGTGAGCACCGACTACTCCGGGGAGCAGGGCGCGGAGGCGACCCGGCGCCTGCTGGCGGCGCCCGAGCCGCCCACCGCGATCGTCTACGACAACGACGTGATGGCGGTGGCGGGGGTCGCGGTGGCCGCCGAACTGGGCGTGCCAGTGCCCGAACGGCTCTCGGTCGTGGCCTGGGACGACTCCCCGCTGTGCCAGTTGCTGCACCCGCAGCTCACGGCGCTGACCCGGGACACCTTCGCCTTCGGCGCGCGGGCGGCCCGGGCCCTGCTCGACGTGCTGGACGGCGCAGGGGGTGGCGATCTGGAAGACCACGTTCCCGAACTGGTGGCCCGGGAGAGCACCGCTCCCCCCGCACCGTAAGCCTCACTCGGTGACGGCAACTCCGACCGCGGGCCGCGAGGAGTTCGCGGTGGCGCGCCTGAGCAGGCGGTCCACCGACCACGCGCCCGGGCCGATGACCACGATCAGCAGGAAGGCCCAGCAGAACAGCACCGAGAGCTCGCCCTGGTTGAGCAAGGGGAAAAACCCCTTCGGGGCGTGCGCGGTGAAGTAGGCGTAGGCCATGGACCCCGAGCAGATCAGCGCGGCGATCCGGGTGAACAGGCCCAACGCCACCAGCGCACCACCGACCAGCTGGATCGCGGCCGCCCACCAGCTGGGCCACACCGGGAACGCGACCGCGCCCTTGCTGCCCAGCACACCGAACAGGCTGGCCGCGCCGTGGCACACGAACAGCGCGCCGACGATTAATCGGAACAGGGACAGGACGGGCTCTCGTGCTTGGTCGAGCAGTCGCATGACGGGCATCTCCTCCGCGGCGGACGGCGGCCTTTCACTGTTGGGGCGATTGTTCACATGCGAACGAGTTACCGGAAGCGTTGACCGTTGCCCCGAGAGTTAACAAATGCGACATCTCACCGCCAGCCTGGCAGCCTCCGCCGCAGCCAGCGCAGCGCGACCTCACCCTGCAACCGCTGGAACTCGCGCAGTTGGGGCAGCCCCGGCACGGGCGGCCGGAGCGCTCCGGTGACGAAATAGCCGGTGAACCCGGCCAGCACGGCGGTGATCCGATCCGGGTCGACCCGCCTGCTCACCTCGTGCTCGGCCAGCACCGACTCGGGATCGGGGCCACCTTGCAGCACCACGCTGGGCAGGAACGCGAGCAGGTCGAACCACGGCGCGGCGAGCACCGCGGCCGGCCAGTCAACGAAGATCACATCCTCGGCGGTGAGCAACAGGTTGTCCGCGCGCAGGTCCCCGTGTACCAGGGTGTGCCCGGCGCAGGCCGCACCGCCGCGCGCGGCGAGGTCCGCCAGCCGGTCCAGGTTCCTGGCGGCCCAGGGGTCCAGCCGCTCGTCGGGCCGCACCTTCGCCCAGCCGGTGAACCCCTCGGTCATTATGTCCACAGTGGACGGAGCCTGGACCGGCGCCGGGGTCAGCGCGGACCACAGCCGGGGCAGGGCGTCGAGCACCCGCCGCAACTGGTCGGGCCGCCACGGCAGCTCGGGCGTGCGGCCGTCCACCTCCTCGAAGACCAGCACCACCCAGCCGTCCAGTTCCCAGCTGCCCAGCAATCTCGGCACGGGCGCCGCGGCGGGCAGCGCGGCGCTGATCGCCGCCTCCCGCCGGTAGAACCCGGCCGAGTCGGGATTCGGTTCCGGGCCGACCGCCTTGACGAAGGCGCCCCGCCCGTCGGCCAGGGACAGCCTGGCCGCCAGCGCGGGTGAGAAGCCACCCGGCTGGCTGCGCGCGGAGACGACCGGTGATCCCAGGAAGGAATCGACCGATGCTCGGATCCGCTCGGGCACGGCCGACCACCGCACGCGGTTGCCGCCGTGCCCCAACACCAGGTTCATGGCCAGACGGTAGCGGCGCCCCGCGTTGCGGCCCACCGAATATGGGCCCACCATGGCCGTGTGCTGGAGCTGCTGACGCGCAACTGGTGGCTGGTCGCCCTGCGTGGCGTCTTCGCCGTGGTCTTCGCCGTGCTCACCCTGGCCTGGCCGGACGTCACCGTGGTGGCGCTGGTCCTGCTGTGGGGCGTCTACGCGCTCGTGGACGGGTTGAGCTCGCTCGCACTGGGCATGGCCGTGCGCGGGCAACGCTGGGCCAACGTGGGGCTGGGCGTGCTCGGGGTGCTCGCCGGCCTGCTGGCGATCCTGCTGCCCGGGGTCACCGCCGTGCTGCTGCTGGTGATCATCGCGGTGTGGGCGATCGTGGCCGGTCTGCTCCAGCTGGTGGCGGCGGTGCTGCTGCGCGGGGTCACGGCCCACGCCTGGTTCCTGATCGTGACCGGCGCGCTCACCCTGGTGCTGGGCATCGTGCTGCTGGTGCACCCGGAGGTCGGCGCGGTCGCGCTGGTCACCACGATCGCGGTGTTCGCACTGATCTGGGGCGTGAGCCTGATCCTGCTGGCGCTGCGGCTACGCGGGCTGGGCAAGCGACTGGCCGCTGCCCCGCAGGCGTGAGGCGGCGCCCAGCCGCAGCCGGGCCGTCCAGACCGCCATCGAGCCGAGCATCGCGATCGCCAGCCACACGTACAGGTTGCCGAGCAGGCTCTCGCCGAAGTCCCAGTACTGACCGGGTTCGCGCAGTTGCGGCGGCAGCCGGTACGGGGTGAACAGGCACAGGTACCAGGCGTACAGCCCCAGCACGCAGGCCGTCCACGAGTGCGCGCGGGCCACCCGCACCGCGGCCCACACCAGTCCGGGGGCCACCCAGACCCAATGGTGGGCCCAGGACACCGGCGAGACCAGCAGCCCGCAGGCGGCCACGGCCAGCAGCGCGGCCACGTCCTCACCCGCGGCGCGGGCCCGTGCCGCGACCAGCACCGTGACCGCCAGCACCAGCACGCTCAGGCCCAGCCAGAGCGGGTTCTGCCAGCCGGTGTCCACCGCGACGCGGGCCAGCACACCGCGCAGCGACTGGTTGTAGGAGAAGCCGAGCACGCCGATCCGCTTGGTGTCGAACAGGGCGCCGAACCAGTAGTCCAGGGAGTCGCGCGGGGCCAGCAGCGCCCCGGCCAGACACAGCCCCAGGAAGCCGCCGACCGCGGTCAGCACCGGCCGCCACTGCCTGCGCACCAGGAAGAACAGCACGAACACGGCCGGGGTCAGCTTGACCGCGGCGGCCAGCCCGATCAGCAGCCCGCGTGGCCACCAGGGCCGGGCGACCAGGCAGTCGGCCAGCACCAGGACCAGCAGCAGCACGTTGACCTGGCCGAAGGAGATCGTCTCGCGCACCGGCTCCAGCCAGGTGGCGGCCAGGGTCGAGGCCAGCGCCAGTACCGGTAGCGGGTAGCGGCGGGCGAAGCCCACCGGCAGCAGTCTGACCAGCACCAGCCGCAGGCTCGCGGCCAGCGCGCCCATCGTGCCCGCGGTGAACAGGGCGGCGGCCAGCCCGGCGGGCAGCACGGTCAGCGCCGAGAACAGCACGGCGGCCAGCGGCGGGTAGGTGAAGCGCAGGGTGAACTTCGGGAACGGGGTGGGCAGCTGCGCCTGGTAGAGGTCGGCGCCGTCCCGCCACACCTGGCCGCCGCCGAGGTAGACGTCCAGGTCGGTGAAGTGGTGGTCGTCGAAGGCACAGATGTAGACCGCACTCGCCGCGATCGCACCGACCAGCACCAGTGCGGCAGCCAGCCACCAGATCCGCCGCACGAGGGACCTGGGCGCGGGGTTCGACGCGGCGTCCACCGGTTCCCTCACGAGATCAACCTGCTCTGACGCCGCTCAGCGTAACGGGTCTCTCCCGCTGCCGTCCGGGTGGCGATGTGGGGGTGCGCGCGCCGATTCGCTTACGTAGAGTGGTCTGACAGGTGCACTCGGTCGAAATTCAGCGTGATCTGGGCGACGAACATCGCACGAATGCGCACGCACGGGCTACCCTGTGCTCATGACAGTGGCGTTGGAGACCGTGTTGGCCAAGGCGGGCCTGCGGGTGACCGCCGACGAGTTCCTCTGCCTCGTGGAGGACGTGGCCCGCAGGCTCTCGCCGCCGCACCCGGACCCGGCCGCCTACTTCAGCCCCGAACAGCAGGTGGCGCTCACCGATGTCGGGCTGGATCTCGGCGGCCTGCGCGAGGACGACTTCGAGCCGCGCGCCAGGGAGCTGGCGGCGCGCACCGTACTGCTGGACACCGCGCTGACCGTGGCCGACGCCGCGGCCGTGCTCGACGTGGACACCAGCCGGATCCGGCACCGGCTGGCCGCGGGCAGACTGGCCGGGTGGAAGGACCGGGGCAGCTGGCGACTGCCCGCGTGGCAGTTCACCGAGAACGGGGTGCTGCCCGGGCTGGAGACCGTGCTGGCCGCGATGCCCGAGGACCAGCCCCCGCTGGTGCTCGCCGGGTTCATGACCACCCCGCAGCCCGACCTCCAGGTCGGCGACCAGCCGGGCACGCCGAGGAACTGGCTGCTCGCCGGCGGCGACCCGCGCCGCGTGGCCACCCAGGCCGCCATGCTGGGCACTCCCGTCTGAGCCCACCGGCCGGACCCCGCCCAGCAGGTACCACCCCGAGACGACTGGATCCCCCGACTTGGCACGGCTCCCCCCGCCGCCCGCACCCGCTGTGCTCCAGGCGCTGTTGCGCCGGGCCGAGGATGTGGTTGCGGTGCACCGCGCGACCAGGCTCGTCCGCATCTTCACCGCGGGCGGCAGCCACCCGCAGCGGTGGAACTCCTTCCGCTACACCGGGCCGCTGCCGCACGCCCGCTTCGACCCGCACCCGATGCCCCCGGACGGGGTGCCCGTGGACGACCACGGCAACGGGGTGCTCTACTTCGGGCTGTCCGTGCGCACCAGCGTGGCCGAGGTCTACCAGGCGACGTCCACAGTGGACCGCAAGACCCGGCGCCCGCACCTGGTGGTGTTCCGCCCCAAGCGAACCCTGCGCCTGCTCGACCTGGCCGGGCTGTGGCCCACCAGGGCAGGCGCCTCGCAGGAGATCAGCAGCGGCCCCAAGGAGCTGACCCAGGCCTGGGCCAGGACCATCCGCGCCGCCTACCCCGAACTGGACGGGCTCTGGTACCGCTCCTCCATGGACGCGGGCGACCCGGCCATCTGCCTGTGGGACCCGCCCGGCGGCAACGCCATGCCCGACGCCCCCGACGTGCTGCTCCCACTGGAGCACCCGGGCCTGGACCTGCCGCTGAGCCGCATCTGCGAGGAACTGAACTACATCATGCTGGGCTGAGGCCACCCGCGGCGCACGCCGACAGCGCGTGCGCCGCGGGGACTGGCTCAACCGAAGGCGGGACGGCTGCGGGGAACCGACGGAGGGCGGCTGCGGCGGCCGGGCGCGCGCAGGAACCGTCCATATCGGACGGTCATCAGCCGCTGACCGTCCACGTCGTACTCGCGCACGGCCCCGTCGTGGCGCCAGCCGTGGTGCTCGTAGAAGGACCGGCTCGCCGCGTCGTCCTGGAACACCCAGAGCACGGCGTAACGGAAGCCCTGGGCCGCGAGGTGGTCCAGCCCGGCCTGGTGCGCGGCACGGCCCGCACCGGTGCCCTTGCGCTCGGGGTCCCCGTAGAGCGCGAGCAGCTCACCGGTGCTCAGGTCCTCGTGCACGTCCTCGGGATCGCGCGCCTCGCACACCCCGCAGTAGGCGCCGACCCCGCCCTGCTCGTCCTCGGCGAGGAACACCCCGTCCGGGTCGGGCATCGCCAGCCACCGCTGCCAGCCCTTGAGCCTGCTCTCCGGGAGCATCCGGTCCAACAGCGCGTCGGACACCAGTCCCCGGTAGGCGTGCTGCCAGGCGGCCACGTTGATCCTGGCCAGTTCCCCCGCATCCCCCTGCAGAGCCCGTCGCACGGTCCATGTCATGGCATCGAGACTGCCTGATGAGTCCCCTTGAATGCCAACGGATTCAACTCCCAGTCGAGTTCAGCTGCCGTGACCACCACCGCAGCACCGCCTCGAAGCGTTGCCGCCGATGCTGTGGCCTGCCGGAACGGGTCAGTTCGTGCCCCTCGCCCGGGAACAGCAGCAATTCGGTCTCGACCCCGTTGCGCATCAGGGCCACGAACAGCCGCTGCGCCTGCTCCACCGGGCAGCGCCAGTCCTGTTCGGAGTGCACCACCGCGAACGGGATGCCGATCCGGTCGGCGTAGCTGAGCGGGCTGACCGCGCGCTGCTCGGCGGGGTCGGATCCGCAGTAGACCTCGGCGAACCACCAGCCGATGTCCGAGGAGCCGGTGAAGGAGTCCCAGGCGTTGACGGCCCGCTCGCTCCACGCGGCGCGGAACCGGTGCCCGTGGTGCGCGGCCAGCCAACCGGTCATGAAGCCCCCGTAGGAGCCGCCCATCACGCCCACCTGCCCGGGATCGCACTCCGGCAGGGCGAGTGCCACGTCCAGCAGCGCCAGCACGTCCTGGGCGTCCACCGTGCCCAGCGCGCGCACGATCGACCGCCCGTGCCGCTGCCCGTACCCGGCCGAACCGCGCGGGTTGGGCAGCACCACGGCATACCCGGCCGAGGCGTAGACCTGCGCCTCGTCGAAGAATCCCCAGCCGTGGTACATGAAAGGTCCGCCGTGCACGGCGAGCAGCACCGGGTGCGGCCCCGGCCCCTCGGGCAGCACCAGCCAGCCGTGCACCGGGTAGCCGTCGGCCGAGTCCCCGGCCAGCTCCCGCACCGGGTGCAGCCCCGAGCTCCGCAGCGGCTCCGCGAAGTCGGTGAGCTTTCCCTTACCCACGAGGACAACCTCACCAGGGCTGTCCGATGTGGACAGTACGGCCACGGTCCTGCCCGCCTCGTGCGCGAAGGACCGCAGCTGGGCCCGTTCCCCTGCCAGCACCGGGATCTGTTCCAGCACAAGGCCGTCCGCGTCCAGCGGCACCCGGCGCAGCTCCACCGCCCCTCGGTTGCGCACCCCGAGCAGCACGCCCTCGGCCGTCACCACCGGGGCCCCGGCGTCGGGCTCGCAGTCCACGGTCTCCTCGTCGGTGAGCCGCCGCGGTGTGCCGCCCGCCAGGTCGGCCACCCACAGCCCGTGGTTGCTGGGCAGCCACTCCAGCTCGGCGAAGCGCACGCCCAGGTAGTACACCTGCTGCCCGTGCACCACGGGCCGGTACGACTCGCCCTCGGTGCGCACGGCCAACTCCGGCGTGCCACCGGCCGAGGGCACCAGGTAGAGGTCGAAGTGCAGGGTGGGCCGCTCGCCCAGCGCGCGCGGCGCCACGACGACCAGCCGCTCGCCGTCCTCGGTCCACGCCGGGTCGGCCAGGTCGCAGTCGACCTCGGTGAGCTGGCGCACCGGGCCGTCCAGTTCGGCCACGAACAGCTGCTGGGGCCGGTCCAGCAGGAAGCCGGTGTTGTCCAGCCGGTAGTCCAGGCGGGTGATCCGGCGCGGGGCCTCGCCCTCGGCCACGGGTGCGCCCTCAGTGCCGTAGCGGCCCGGTTCGGGCACCCTGGCCACGAAGGCGATCCGCCGCGAGTCCGGGGCCCACACCGGGGCACCGGCCCCGCCGGGCAGCTCGGTGAGCCGCACCGGCTCCCCGCCGTCCGCGGGCATCACGTAGAGCTGCGCGACGCCCCGCTCCCTGCGCAGGAACGCCACCGTGCGGCCGTCCGGGGAGATCGCGGGCGAGCTGTCCCGCTCGCCCCTGGTCCACGGCTGGGCCGGTGCCCCGTCCAGCGGGACCCGCCACAGCCCGCCCACGTAGGCGTCGGCCGTCAGGTCGGGGGCGGCGAGGTCGACCAGCAGCAGGTCACCGTGCAGGCAGGGGGCGGCGGGGACGCGCAGCAGCGCGATGTCGTCAGGGCGCACGCAGCGGACCGTACCCGGCTCAGCCCGCCTCGGGACTGGCCTTGCCGGACATGTGCGTCTTCACCAGGCTCGCGACGGTCGTCACGGCCAGGATGCCGCCGATGACCGCCAGGGACAGGCCCGTGCTGATCACGGGAACCGGCACCGGCTGGCCACCGTTGAGGAAGGGCAGCGAGTTCTCGTGCAACGCCTCAAGGATGAGCTTGACGCCGATGAAACCGAGCACCACCGACAGCCCGATGGACAGGTACACCAGCCGGTCCAGCAGCCCGTCGATGAGGAAGTACAGCTGGCGCAGGCCCATCAGCGCGAAGGCGTTGGCGGTGAAGACCAGGAAGGGCTCCTTGGTCAGCGCGAAGATCGCCGGGATGGAGTCCAGTGCGAACAGCAGGTCGGTGGTGCCGATGGCGATCATCACGATGAGCATCGGGGTCACCATGCGCCTGCCCGCGACCCGGATGAAGGACTTGGCGCCGTGGTAGTCATCGGTGACCGGCAGCACCTTGCGGGCGAACCGGATCAGCGCGTTCTCCTCGTACTCCTCGCCCTCGTTGCGGTGCCTGGCCAGCTGGATGCCCGTGTAGATCAGGAACGCGCCGAACAGGTAGAACACGGCGCTGAACTGGTGGATCACCACCGAGCCCAGCGCGATGAACACACCGCGCATGACCAGCGCGAGCACCACGCCGATCAGCAGCACCCGGTGCTGGTGCACCCTGGGCACGGCGAAGGTGGTCATGATGATCACGAACACGAACAGGTTGTCCACCGAGAGCGAGTACTCGGTGATGTACCCGGCGAGAAACTCGCCGGCGGGCTGGGCCCCGGCGAACCACCACAGTCCGCCCGCGAAGGCCAGGGCACAGGCCACGTAGAACACGACCCAGCGGGTGGCCTCACCCGTGGTGACCTCGTGCGGCTTGCGGTCGACGATCACCAGGTCGATCGCCAGCAGGACGATCAGGCCACCGAGAGTGGCCAGCCAGAGCCACATCGGGACGTTCATCACAGTTCAACCTCCGGTCTACGGGCATGCGCCACCGACCGGAGGTCTCTTCCGCCGACAAACGTCGACCGACGGCACCGGGTGCTCATCGTTGAACACCGTGCTGACGACACCGTCGCTGGGGAATACTCCCCTCCAACTGTCACCGATTGTCCACCATGCACGGTGCGTGACGCCAGCGGGATGGACCGACATCACTCCGCTGCGCGTGTGAGGCGGTGCACGTACGCGCAAAAGCGCGGCATGACACGATTCACCCGTGATCCTCACGATCGCCGAGATCCGCGTCCGGCCGGGCTGCGACGAGGCGTTCGTCGCCGCCCACCGGGACGGGGCCGGGCGCATCCTGGCCACGCCGGGCTGCCGGTCGGCCAGGCTCACCCGCAGCGTGGAGGACCCGGACCGGTTCCTGGTCATCTCGGAGTGGGACTGCCCGCTGCCGCACGAGGAGCACCTCAGCGGGTGGTCCGCCGTGGTCGGTGAGTACCTCCAGGCACCCGCGGTCGTGGAACACCACACCCAGGTGCTGCACCATCGAGGAGAGATTTGAGCGTCAAGCGCAGGTGGCCGGTCCTGGCCGCTGTTGTCGTGCTGCTGCTCGGCGTCGCCGGGACGCTGTGGGTCAACCGCACGGCCCCGGTGCCCGAGGTGCACTCGAGGGACCTGCTCATCGACGTGGTCGACGGGCCGCAGCACGACCAGGCCGTGCAGATCGACGCCACCTTCTACCTGCCGCCGACCACCCCGGCCCCCGCCGTGATCGTCTCGCCGGGCTTCGGCGCCACCAAGACCAGCCTCGCCGAGGACGCCACCGCGCTGGCCAGGCGTGGGTTCGCCGTGCTGGCCTACAGCGCGCGCGGCTTCGGGCGCAGCACCGGGCAGATCGCGCTGAACTCCCCGGACTACGAGGTCGCCGACGCGCACCAGCTGGTGGACTGGCTGGCCAGGCAGCCCGAGGTGCAGCTGGACAAGATCGGCGACCCCCGGGTCGGGGTCACCGGGGCCTCCTACGGCGGGGCGCTGTCCCTGCTGCTGGCGGGCACCGACCCCCGGGTGGACGCGATCGCGCCGGTGATCACCTACAACGACCTGTCCCAGGCGCTGGTGCCCGGCGGGGTGTTCAAGAAGGCGTGGGCGGGCGCCCTGTTCGGCTCCGCGCTGACCGGCGGCGGCCAGGCGCCGGGGGCCTGCGGGCGGTTCCTGCCCGAGGTGTGCCAGGCCTACACCGAGCTGGCCACCACCGGGCGTGCCGGTGAGCAGACCATCGACCTGCTCAAGCGCAACTCCCCGGCCAGCGTGACCAGTTCGATCACCGTGCCCACCCTGCTCGTGCAGGGCGAGCAGGACACCCTGTTCGGGCTGGACCAGGCCGATGCCAACGCACGGCAGGTCAAGGGCAGGGTCAAGGTCGAGTGGTACCCCGGCGGGCACGACGGCGGTCCGCCCGGTGACCAGGTCCGCGCCGACATCGGCGACTGGTTCGGCTTCCACCTGGCGCACACCGGGACCGATCCCGGCACCGGCTTCTCCTACCAGGTGCAGGGCGCCTTCCGGGCCCGTGGCGCCCCGCTCACCCGCACCGTCACCGCCCCCGCCTACCCGGGCGCCGAGCAGCACACCGTGGCACTGACCGGGCCGATCCAGCCGGTGGTCAACCCACCCGGTGGCAGCCCCGCCTCGGTCAGCGGCCTGCCGGGGCTCGGCGCCGCGCTGCTCGGCGGGTCCGGCACGGCCGCCACCGGCCTCGCCGGATCGCTCGCGGCGGACCTGCCCGGTGAGTCGGCGGTGTTCACCAGCGCTCCGGTGGACAGCCAGCTGCTGATCGCCGGGTCGCCCACCGTCCGGCTGTCGGTCAGCGCCCCACCCGGCGCGGAGTCGGGCTCCACCGTACTGTTCGCCAAGCTCTACGACGTGGGCCCGGACGGTCGTCGCACCCTGCCGGGTTCGGCCGTGACCCCGATCCGCCTGGACGCGGTGCCCGCCGAGCTGACCGTCACCCTGCCGGGCATCGTGCGCCCCGTGGCGGCGGGCCACCGGCTCCAACTGGTCGTCACCACCACCGACCAGGCGTACGCCAACCAGACCGAACCGGCCGTGCGCACGATCGGGCTGGCGGGCAACAGCGCGCTGTCGGTGCCCGTCGTGCCGGGCAGCAGCGCCACGGGCTCAGGCGTGCCCACCGGCCCGTTGGTGGGCATCGCGGTCGTGCTGGGGCTGGGCCTGCTGGCGGCGATCGTGGGCCTGGTGCGCAGGCGCTACGCCGAGGACCTCGACCCCGAGCTGGCCGAGGTGCCCATGGTGATCACCGGACTCACCAAGTCCTATCCCGGCAGGCTGACCGCGGTGCAGGACCTGTCCTTCCGGGTGGAACGCGGGCAGGTGCTCGGGCTGCTCGGCCCCAACGGGGCGGGCAAGACCACCACCCTGCGCATGCTGATGGGCCTGGTGCGGCCGACCGAGGGCGAGATCAGGGTGTTCGGCCACCGGGTGCACGCCGGGGCGCCGGTGCTGTCCCGGGTCGGCTCCTTCGTGGAGGGCGCGGGCTTCCTGCCACACCTGTCCGGGGCGGCCAACCTGCGGCTGTACTGGGCGGCCACCGGCCGTCCCGCCGAGCACGCGCACGTGGAGCAGGCGCTGGAGATCGCCGGGCTGGGCGACGCGATCCGGCGCAGGGTCGGCACCTACAGCCAGGGCATGCGCCAGCGGCTGGCGATCGCGCAGGCCATGCTCGGGCTGCCGGACCTGCTGGTGCTCGACGAGCCGACCAACGGGCTGGACCCGCCGCAGATCCACCAGATGCGTGACGTGCTGCGGCGCTACGCCGCCACCGGCCGGACCGTGCTGGTGTCCAGCCACCTGCTGTCGGAGGTGGAGCAGTCCTGCACGCACGTGGTGGTCATGCACAAGGGCAAGCTGGTGGCCTCGGGCACCGTGGAGGAGATCGGCGCGGGCAGTGGTGAGGCCAGCTTCCGCGTGGACCGGGTCACCGAGGCGGCGCGCGTGCTGCGCGAGCTCAACGGGACCGGCCCGGTCACCGTCGAGGGCCAGGTCGTGCACGCCGACCTGGGTTCCACCGCGCGCTCGGCCGCGGTGGACGCGCTGGTTCGTGCGGGCGTCGCAGTGGAGCAGGCCGGGCCGCGGCGAAGGCTGGAGGACGCGTTCCTCCAGCTGGTGGGCGAGGAGGCCCGATCATGAGTGAGCAGCACGGGGTGCACACCGACCCGGGCGCGATCGCCGACCTGGTGGACGCGGCCGAGCAGGACCACACGGTGGTCGGCAGGGACGGCGCGGTGTCCAGCTACCGGGCGCGGCGCACCCTGCGGCTGGGCGTGGAGCTGCGCAGGCAGTTGCGCCGCAAGCGGACCCAGCTGACCCTGGGCTTCCTCGCGGTGCTGCCGTTCCTGCTGCTGATCGCGTTCAAGATCGCGCCAACCAGCGGTTCCACCGGCCAGCGGACCGCCTCCTCGGCCTTCGTGGACCTGGCCACCGCCAGCGGCCTGAACTTCGTGGTGTTCGCCCTGTTCGCCTCGGCCAGCTTCCTGCTGGTCGTGGTGGTGGCCCTGTTCTTCGGCGACACCGTGGCCAGTGAGGCGTCCTGGTCCAGCCTGAAGTACCTGCTGGCCATGCCCGTTCCGCGCGGCCGGCTGCTGCGGCAGAAGGCCCTGGTGTCCGGGCTGCTCGCGCTGGGCGGGCTGGTGCTGCTGCCCGCGGTCGCGCTGGTGGTCGGCCTGGTCTGGTACGGCTCCGGCGAACTGGTCAGCACCACCGGCGAGGCCCTGCCCTTCGGCACCGGCCTCGGCAGGGTCGCACTGGCCGTCGCCTACCTGGCCGTGTCCCTGGTGTGGGTGGCCGGGCTCGCCCTGCTGCTGTCGGTGTCCACCGACGCCCCGCTGGGCGCGGTGGGCGGCGCCGTGCTGGTGTCGATCCTGTCGCAGATCCTCGACTCGATCACCGCCCTGGGCGACCTGCGCGAGTACCTGCCCACGCACTACGCCTTCGCCTGGTCGGACCTGCTCGGCAGCGAGGTGGACTGGGGCGACATGACCCGGGGCGTGTTCTCCTCCCTGGCCTTCGGCGCCGTGTTCCTCGCGCTGGCCGTCCGCCGCTTCACCACCAAGGACATCACCTCGTAGCGATCACCTCCTCCGCGCCGTCCAGGTCGCGCCCGCCGAGGCCGCGACCACGCAGACGATCGCCGCCCACTGCCAGCCGCCGAGGTGCTCGCCGAGCAGCAGCACCCCGGCGAGGGCCCCCAGAGCGGGCTCCACGCTCATCAGCACCCCGAACAGCCGGGGCGGGATCTTGCGCAGCGCCTCCAGCTCCAGGCTGTACGGGATCACCGAGGACAGCACCGCGACCCCGGCCCCGGCCAGCAGCGCCAGCGGGCTGAGCAGCGCGCCACCCGCCTCGGCCACGCTGAACGGGGCCACGATCAGCGCGCCGACGGTCATGCTCAGCGCCAGCCCCGAACCCCCGCTGGTGACCTCGCCCAGCTTGGCGCCGATCAGGATGTAGAGCGCCCAGCAGGTGGCCGCCCCCAGCACGAACAGCAGGCCCACGAACGAGATCCCGCCGTCCGCCCTGGTCAGCAGCGCGACCCCGGCCCCGGCCAGCAGCGCCCACAGCACGTCCAGCCAGCGCCTGGACCCCGCCAGTGCCACCGCGAGCGGGCCCAGGAACTCGATCGTCACCGCGATGCCCAGGGGTAAGCGCGCCAGGGCCTCGTAGAACATCAGGTTCATCAGGCCCAGTACCGCGCCGTAGCCCAGCACCACCGGCAGCGCCTTGCGCCCCAGCTTCAGCGTGGGCCGCCACAGCACCAGCAGGAAGACCGCCGCGAACACCAGGCGCACCCCCGCCGTGCCCGCGGCGCCGACCAGGGGGAACAGGTCCTTCGCCACCGCGGCGCCGAACTGGACGCTGACCATGCCGCCCAGCAGCAGCCCCGTCGGCGGGATCGAGCCCATCGCCTGCCCCGCCAACTGCGGCAACGCCGCCCACCGGGGCAGCCATCGCCCCGGTGTCCCCTCAGCCTGTGCCATCACCATGACCCAGACATTAGGGAGCACCCCTGACAATCCCGAACCACGCCCACACTCTGGGCGCGGCCGCCATGTCACGAAGGTGCCGTTCACGACGCCCAACGCCCCAAACGGCACCTTCATGACCGGCCACCGCGCCCGCGCAGGCTCACCGCCCCCGGCCAACCACGCCGTGAAGGTGGCTTTCGCCGCACTGAGCGCGGCGAAAGCCACCTTCGCGGCGCACCTCGCCGGGGCAGATGACACCAACCTCACCGGTGGCGTGACAAGGTGGGCGTTCCACCCGTGTGAAAGCGAGGGGCAGTCGTGCCGCGCCAAGCGTTCCGGGGCCGGGCGATCGGCTTGCTCCTGCCCGTCCTGCTGACGGCCGCCGCCTGTGCGGTGGGCCCGTCGGTGCGACCGGTCATCGCGGTGAACGACGGCTCCCCGCAGGCCAAGCCCGGCGAGCAGGCGACCGGGTCGCTGCCTCCGCTGGACAAGCCCTCGGGGTCGACGGTCTCCTGGTCGGAGTGCGGCGGCGGGGCGCGGGCCAGGCTGGGCGAGCTGGCCGCCAACACGGCGCTGGCCGTGCGCTGCGGGCGGATCATCAACGAGCTGGACGCGCCGAACAGCCCGGGTGTGGGCGACGTGGCCCTGTCGGTGCTGCGCGCGGGCACCGGGGACATCCCGCTGGTCGTGCTGAACGACGTGGCCGGTGAGCCGGGCACGGTCTACGCGGCGAAGCTGGCGAGCAAGCTGCCGCCGGAGCTGTTGAAGACCTTCTTCCTGGTCGGCATGGACCGCAGGGGCACGGGTACCTCGGACCCGGCGCAGTGCGTGCCGGACCAGGTGCGGGCCCGCATCGTCGGGTTCGACCCGGCGAGCAGCCAGCTGGACGGGCTGCTGGACGCGGCACACAAGGCCAGCCAGGAGTGCGTGCTGGACATGGACGACCGGCTCGCGGCGCTGGACAGCTGGCGCACCGCGGCGGACGTGGACGAGCTGCGCAAGCAACTGGGCGTGCCGAAGCTGAACGCGATCGGGCACGGGGACGGCTCGCGGGTGCTGACGGTCTACGCGGACCGCTACGCCGACCGGGTGGGCAGGCTGGTGCTGGACGGCTCGCCGGACCCGACCCTGGACCCGGCGGGGGCGGCGCAGGCCGGGGCGGTGGGCGCGGAGGCGGCTTACACGGCGTTCGCGGCCGACTGCAAGGCGCGGGCCTGCCCGCTGGGCGGGGACCCACGCCAGGCGCTGACGGGACTACTGGAGCAGGTGCGGGCCAAGCCGCTGGTGAACCCGAACGGCGCACAGCTGACCGCGGGCGGCGTGCTGCAGGGCGTGCTGACGGGTCTGGCGGACCGGTCGGGCTGGCCGGCGCTCGCGGAGGCGATCAGCAAGGCGGCGGGTGGTGACGGCACCGCGCTGGGCAGGTACACGGCCCCGCTGCTGGGTGTGGTCAACGGCAACCCGGCGCGGCTGGACGCGCAGCTGACCCAGTGCAACGACACGCAGACCAGGCTGCCGCCGGAGCAGATCAGCGGCATGGTCAAGGACTGGAGCGGCAAGATGCCGCTGTTCGGCGGGCTGTTCGCGCAGCGGCTGCTGCTGTGCAGTTCCTGGCCGGTGCCCGCGAAGCCGTTGGCCGCGCCGAGCGGGCACGGGGCTCCGCCGATCCTGGTGCTGAGCACCGCGAGCGACCCGGTGACCCCCGAGGAGGGCACCGCGCGCACCGCCCGGCAACTGGCCAGCGGGGTGCTCGTGAGCTGGCAGGGCGGTGGCCACGGGGCACTCGCGCAGTCCCCGTGTGCCACCGCCGCTGCACAACAGTTCCTCACCAACGCCCTGGTCCCGGCGGACGGTACTGCCTGCCCGCCGTGAGCGTCAGTTGTTCACCGCGTCAGCTGCAACTGGAGCAGCAGCCACAGCCGGGTCCAGTGCAGCTGCCGCAGCAGCTGCAGCCACCGAGCTCAGGCGTCTTGTCCATGTGGACCTCCCCGGAAATAGCAGCGGAAACTACCAGGAAGAACCGTATTTCCACGGACTTGGCGCGGACACCGCTACGCGAGCGATGACTTCGAACTAGATCATCACCCGATCGCCCGAGCTAACACGGAAACACATCGCCATAAGTCACCACATGGAGCAAAAAGGGGCACCCGAACGGGTGCCCCTTCCGCTGAGGTCTGGACTCAGCCGGCCAGGTCCTCCAGGGCCTTCTGCGCGGCCTCCAGCTCGGCGCGCAGCTGCTCCACCTTGGCGGTCTGCTGCTCGCGGGCCTGCTCGAGCACGGCCTCGATGGACTCGTGCACCTCGGGGTGCAGCGCCTTGGCCGCCGCGCCGACCACGGCCGGGGTCACCTGGACGGCGCGCAGGGCCTTCTTCTTGGCCGCCACCACGTCCACGGTCCAGTCGCCGTCGATGCTGCCGCTGATGGTGATCACCACATCGGCCACGCGCGTCTTCTTGGCAGTGCTGGCGGCCGGACGGGGCTTCTTCGCCGCGGGAGCGGGCGTGCCCTCCGGCGTGGCCTCGCCAGCCGGGGCCTCCTCAGCCGGGGCCGAGGTCGACTCGGTGACCTCGGTGGCCTCGGTGGTGGTGTTCTCGATCTCCGACATGTTCTGCTCCATGGAGGGACGGGATACCGCTTGTGGTACGTCTGCTGGCGAACGGGTGTTGCGACCAGGTCTGAGCAGCGTCAGTTCGCCCGGGGAGAAGGCCAGTTCGTCCTGCGAGCCGCTGGGGCGGACCTGGATGAAGTCCACCTCAGCCGGGTCCGACAGCCCCACGACCTTTGCCGAGCGGCCGACCTGAACACCGACGGCGTCGGCGGTGAACCAGACGGTGGCCTCACGGCCCCTGACCAACTCGTCGCGAAGGTGCTCGACGTCCTCCTCGGACAGCGAGCCTGGTAGCGCCATCTCATTCTCCTCGATGCGTGCCGCGCGCCTCGCCGGGGTGGAGCACACGCACGCGTCCCCAGACCGTGTCGCCCGGCAAACTAGCAGCACGCTCCCACCAACAAGCCCTGACGGGCGGGCGACACGTTAGCACAGGTGTTCGAAACACGAACAGCCTGGCTCAGGATTCGCGCAGCCGGTACTCCCAGCCGAACTTGTCGGCGTGGTGCAGGTCGTAGTGGTGCTCGATCTTCGGCCCGTCGTGCAGGTGCACGTGGGTGATCGTCTGCTTGGGCTCGGTGATCGGGGTGCTCCAGATCTCCTCACGGCCGTCCAGCGGACCGCCCACGAAGCGGGCAACGTACGGGATCGTCATGGCGCCCTCCTCGTGCTTCCGGTCGCGCGGCACATCGCCCTGTCCCCCATGGTAAACGGACTCGGGCCGTGCGCCGAGAGCGGTCACACAGACGCTGCAGTCAGGTCACGGGCGTGCGACGCGCCAGCAACAACCCGGCAGCGCCCAGACCCAGCAGCAACAAGGCGACGCTCGCGGTCAGCCGCAGCATCGGCGGGATCGCCGGGTAGTGCGCCAGGTTGAACACCAGGTGCGCCACCACCGCCGGCCACACCAGCCAGATCTTGCGGTACACGAACAGCACTCCGGTCATCCACACCAGACACAGCAGCAGCGCGGCGGGCCCGTAGTAGAGGTGGAACGGCACCCGCAGGGCGAACACGAGCAGCAGTTGGGCCCACAGCGGCCAGCCCAGCCGCGCGCTGATCGCCACCGGCAGCGCCAGCAACAGCAACTCCTCGACGATGCCGCCGTGCAGACTCGCCGCCAGGTCCCACAACGGCTGCGACTCGGATTGTTCCGCCCACTGCGGGAACAGGTGCAGCACCTGGAAACCGAGCCACATCATCAGGTAGCTCAACCCCGTGGCGCCCAACGCGCCGAGCGGGAACAGGTGGCCGCCGCGCAGCCCGAGCGAGTCCGCCGACAGCCCGAGCCAGCGGTGCGCCGCGTACAGCCCGAGCGGGGCGAGCGCGAACCCGGCGAGCAGCACCACCCCGTACAGACCCGAAGGCGCGGGCTGAACGCCCACCAGCAGGCAGATCGCGGCCACCGAGGGCAGGCCGAACGCCAGCAGGTAGCACAGGGCTTGCAGACCCCAGGCCCTGGCGGCCCAACCGGGTGCGGGATCAGTGGACAACGCGGCTCGCTCCTCGAGGTGTGGCGACCGCCCGACGGTAGCCGATCGGCACCGGATGGTCCACATAGGACAGTCGAGGCGCTCCCTCGGCCAATTGACAGTCAAGTCGCTTGACCACCCAGGGGTGGGCGCGCAGCATGGACCCATGCCACCAGCTGAGGACGAGGTCGTCATCCCGGCACTGCTGCGCGCCGCCAGGGGCAGCTACGGCCATGCCATCCGCGCGCGGCTGGCCGACGCCGGGTTCGAGGACGTGCCGCACAACGGGGCGTACGTGCTCGGCGGCATGGTCGACCACGGCGGCTCGGCCGGTCAGCTGGTGCGGGAGCTCGGCATCAGCAAGCAGGCCGCCAGCCAACTCGTGGACGCCTTGGTGCAGCGCGGTTACCTCACCCGCGAGGACCACCCCGAGGACCGCAGGCGGGTGCACATCGCCGTGACCGAACGCGGACGTGCCGCGGCGGCGGAGGTCCGCGCCGGGGTGCTGGGCGTGGACGCCGAACTCGCCCGGATGATCTCACCGGGCGAGCTCGCCGGGCTGCGCGCCGGGTTGACGGCCCTGACCGCGATCAGGCAGCGGCTGGCGGAGCAGTCACGCGGCCAGGCCGGGCGAGGTCGTCCAGCAGGCGGTTGAGCACGTTCTGGTTGCCCGGCAAGGAGAAGTGGTCCACGCCGGGGTTGTCGCTGATCGTGAAGCTGTGGCCGCGCATGGCCTGCCACGCGGTGACCGCCTCGTTGGTGATGTCCTCCTGGTTGCCGTCCCCGTCCCGGTTCAGGAACTGGCCGGGGTCGGCCACCTGGCCCGGGGTCAGGTCGGGCAGCCGCGCGCCCACCACGGTCGGCAGGCCGGAGCCCTTCTCGGCGTGCACGTCGACATCCGGGAACCACCGCGGCTGGGCGAACCTGACGAAGCCGATGTAGTGCTCGGCGATCTCCTGTGCCACCGGCAGTTCCGCGTCGGCGAACAACCTCGGGTAGTCCCGAGGGGTGTAGTCGCGGCCGGTGGAGTCGTCGTGCACGACGACCTCCCGGTCGCCGAAGACCGCGGGATCGGCCGCACTGAGGTAGGTCGAGGGCGCGGTCAGGTACATGGCGGCGCTGCTCGCGGCGTTCGCCCGGTCCGCGGGGTAGCCGAAGTCCCGCACGTTCAGGCCGGTGAACAGCACCGAGTAGAGCAGGCCCTGCCCGGGGAGGTTGCCCGCGAGCGGGGTGAAGCCCTGCACGTACTTGTCCCGCCAGGCGCGCGAGGTGTGTGTGAGCAGGTACTGGGCGTAGATCGGGCCGTTGGAGTGGCCCACCAGGCGCACCGGGCGGTTGCCGTTGTCCCGGTAGGTGTCCTCGACCAGGCGCACCGTGCGCCGCAGGAAGCCGCCCATGTCCGGGGTCAGCCGCGAGTCGTAACCGGCCACCCGGATGTCGGCGTCCCGCCGGTAGCCCCGGCCCTCCAGGGTCCGGTAGAGCTGCTCGTAGAACGGCGCGCTGGAGGTCCTGCCGTAGTCGAGGACGCGCACGTCCACGCCGGGCTGCTCGGAGAACCGCGCGGCCATGGGCTTGGCGCGGTCGCGCTCGTAGCGCAGCGTCAGCAGCCGATCCTGGCAGACCTGGCTGAACTCCGCACTCGGGTGGTCGTTGCGGTACCAGTCCTCGAAAGCGCCCGACCGCGGGCAGTCCGGCGCCGCGGACTGGTCGTGCACGGTCACCTTGAGCTTGGTGAGGTGGAACGCGGGGAACAGCACGACCGGGGTGCGCCCCCGCGGTGACGCGGTGGCGGTGCCGGTGCCGGGCAGCACCGCCGCCGCCACCGCGGCCGCGAGCACGACCCGGAGCCAGAGCTTGCCGACCATCGGCGGCCTTCCTGCTCGGTGACGAGGCAGGCTCAACCTAGCGCGATGATCGGTTCCACCGGTGCCCGAGGCTCATCGGCGCAGCACCGCCCGTTGCGCTCGCAGCAAGGTCTCACCGGGTTCGACGTCGAGGTCGTCGATCAGCCGACGGCGCGTGCGGGTGAACACGGCCAGCGCGTCGGCCCGGCGGCCGCTGCCGTGCAGTGCCCGCATCAACAGTGCGGCCACCGGTTCGCAGTGCGGGTGTTCCGAGGTCAGGGACAGCAGTTCGTCGATCGCCTGGCTGTGCCTGCCCAGCCGCAACTGCCCCTGCGCCTTCTGCTGCGCCAAGGCCATCCGGCGTTCGGTGAGCCGGAGCCGTTCCACTTCCGCGAACGGTCCCGACAGCCCCGCCAGCGGCTCGCCCTGGAACAACCCCAGCGCGCGGGTGCAACCGCTCACCGCCTCGACCAGGTCACCGGCCCGCTCGGCCGCCCCCGCCTCGGCGGCGATCTCCTCCATCCGCGCCGAATCCACCGACATGCCGCCGCTGGGCAGTCGGTAGCCCCACTTGTCCCGGCTGATGACCGGGTCCGGTCGGTGGCCGCCGGGATGCAGGCACTTGCGCAGCCGGTACACGTAGACCGGCACCACGTTCCCGGCCGGGGGCTCCGGTCCCCAGACCCCGTCGAGCAGTTCGCGCTGGCTGACGGTCACGTCCGGGCGCAGCACCAGCGCCGCGAACAGGGCCTGCTGGCGGACCGGCCCGAGGTCGAGCGGCTGCCGCCCGCGCCAGGCCCGCAGCGGGCCGAGCACGGAGATCCGGAGCCGGGGAGCGGGTTCGCGGACGGCCGCTTTCAGCGGACGGCCGGGGGTGACGATGCCGTGGTCGAAGGCGTAGACGATGGCGGCGGCGCGGTCGCGCAGTCCGAGGGTGCTCAGGATCCGCCCGACGTGGCGGGCCACCGTGGTGGTGGGCATGGCCAGGGCGGCGGCGATCTCGGTGTTGGTCAGGCCTCGACCGAGGGCACGCAGCACCTCGTGGTCGCGGGGTGCGAGCGCGCGCGGTTTGTCTTTGATCGTGGTCAGCGCCACAGCGAACTCCCCCGGTGTTGGCGGTCTGGCCAGTGTGGGATCGATGGTGGTGTTGCGGCCGACCAGGTGCCAGGCCGGGGACCGGCCATATGTGGCCGGTCCCCGCGCTAGAGTCCGGTCCTGGAAGAGATACCGGCTGAGAGGCGCCCTGTGACCGGCCAGTTCAACGTGCTGCTGCGACAGTTCCGGCGGCAGGCCGGGATGACGCAGGAGCAGTTGGCCGAACGTGCCGGTGTCGGCGCCCGCACCATTCGCGGGTTCGAGACCGGTGAGCGCACCGATCCCCGTGTGGTCACGGTGCGGTTGCTGGCCGACGCGCTCGGGCTCGCGCCGAACGAGCGGGACAAGCTGCTGGCCGCCGCCGTCGGCGCCGACCCCGGGGAACCGGCCGGGCCGGTGCCGCGCCAGCTGCCCGCACCGCCAGGCGTGTTCGTGGGCAGGCGCCGCGAACTGGACGCGCTCACCGTGGCCATGGACGGCGGTGCCGTCGAGGGCGCGACCGTGGTGATCTCGGCGATCAGCGGCGGCGGCGGGGTCGGCAAGACCTGGCTGGCCCTGAACTGGGCGCACCAGCACCTGGCGGAGTTCCCCGACGGGCAGTTGTTCGTCGACCTGCGCGGCTTCGCCCCCAGCGGTCGGCCGATGGCCCCGGCCGAGGCCGTGCGGGGGTTCCTGGACGCACTCGGTGTCCCGCCCGCGGCGATCCCGGCCGATGTGGACGCCCAGATCGGCCTGTACCGGAGCCTGGTGGCCGACAGGCGGATGCTGATCGTGTTGGACAACGCCCGCGACGCCACCCAGGCCGCTCCGCTGCTGCCCGGCGGCCCCACCTGCACCGTCGTGGTGACCAGCAGGGACCGGCTGGCCGGACTGGTCGCCGCGCACAACACCAGGCCGATCGCGCTGGGCGTGCTGGACGAGACCGATGCCCGCGACCTGCTGGCCCGCCGCCTCGGCGAGCAGCGGCTGACCGAGGAGCCGGACGCGACGGCAGACCTGCTGGCCAGCTGCGCCGGGCTGCCGTTGGCGCTGGCCGTGGTGGCCGCCCGCGCCGCCCTGCGCCCGGACATCCCGCTGGCCGTGTTGGCCGCCGAACTGCGGGATGCCGCCACCCGGCTGGGGGCGCTGGACGCTGGGGATTCCGCCGCCAGCGTCCAGGCGGCGCTGTCGTGGACCCACGCCGCACTGGACCCGGAGCAGGCCGACGTGTTCGCCAAGCTCGGCATCGCACCTGGGCCGGACATCAGCCTGACCGCCGCCGCCGCCCTCACCGGGCTGCCCGTCGAGCGGGTCGGCAGCGCGTTGCGCAAGCTGGAACTGACCTCGCTGATCGAGCAGCACGTGCCCGGCCGCTACCGCATGCACGACCTGGTCCGCCTGCACGCCACCGAACGCGCCAACCGGGACCTCTCCCGCACGACGCGGGAAGTGGCGTTGCGCCAACTGGTCGACTTCTGCCTGCACACCGCGTTCACCGCTGACCGGCTGGTCAACCCGACCCGCCAGCCGATCCACCCCGCGGACCCGATCGGCGAGCACCACCCCCTGGCCGACCAGGCCGCGGCGTGGGCATGGTTCGACGCCGAGCACACCAACCTGCTGGCCGCCCACCAACTGGCCGTGCACCTCGGCTGGCACACCGCCGTCTGGCAGCTGGCCTGGGCCCTGCAGAGCTTCCTGTGGCGACGGGGCCACCTCCAGGACAACCTCGCCGCGTGGCAGGCCGGACTGCCCGCCGCCCAGCAGTCGGGCGACCTGGCCGCCCACGCCATCGCGCACCGCCTCCTCGGCCGCGCCCACACCTTCCTCGGGCACAACGCCGAAGCCGTGCACCACCTGCGGCAGGCCCTCACCATGACCGAGGGCGCCGGGGACGTCTCCGGCCAGGCGCACACCCACCAAGTCCTCATGAAGGCGTGGGAACAACAGGGCAACGGCGAGCGGGCGCTGGAGCACGCCACCAGCGCCCTGCGCCTGTTCCAGGTCCTCGGCGACCCGGTTGGGGAGGCCGAGGCGCTCAACAACCTGGGCTGGCACGAGGCGCGCCTCGGCCAGTACGAGCAGGCCCGCGCCCACTGCGAGGCCGCACTGGACCTGCACCGCCAGCACCAGAGCAGCTACGGCGAGGCCCTCACGCTGACCAGCCTGGGCTACATCGCCCTGCACACCGGACAGCACACCGAGGCCCTGCGCCACTACCAGCAGGCCCTCCCCCTGTTCAGCAGCGCCTACGACGAGGCCGACGCCCTCGACGAACTGGGGCAGACCCACCACGCACTCGGTCAGTCCGAGCAGGCCAGCGCCGCCTGGCAGCAGGCCTTGGAGCTGTACCAGGCCCAGCACCGCACGGCCGAGGCCGACCAGGTCCGCGCCGCGATGAGCGCCCTGCCCTCCAGCCCCGCTGACCGCTGACCGCGTCGCGGGACCGGCCACCGCTGTTTCATCAGGATTTCACGGACCGCGGCTACCGTCGCGCCGGAATCGTCAGAAAACCGCTATGGAGGTGCATTGTGGCGTTTCGCGGGCTCACCGCCGGCGTCGCTGTGGTGTGTGCTGGGCTGTCGGTGGTGGCCGCGCTGATCCCGCCGGTCGCCACCGCGCGCACAACGCGATCAGCCGACCAGGACAGCGTCAGCGCGCTCCGCCAATCAGTTCTCGACGGCTCGCTGCGGCGCACCCATCAGACGATCAACGGGTGCGTGGTCACCGACGGCGGCACGAAGTACCACCTCGGCTGCGACCACTCGGTCGTCGCCTCCTCCGCCGACGCGTCGAAGCCGCTGACCACGGCCACGCCCGCCGGCCTCGGACCTGATGACCTCGCCCGTGCCTTCGCCCTGCCCGAGGACCCGGGCAAGGCGGGGACCGTGGGCATCGTGACCGTGGCCGACGACCCGAACCTGGAATCCGACCTCGCCACGTACCGCAGCCAGTACAACCTGCCGCCCTGCACGACCGCGAACGGCTGCCTGACGGTGGTCGGCAAGGACGGCGGCCCCCGGCCCGCGCCGACCGCCAACCTCCCGGGGCTCAACCAACTCGCGCAGAGCTACACCATGGAGACCATGCTGGACGTCGAGATGACCTCGGCGGCCTGCCCGCGCTGCAAGATCGTGGTGGTGGAGCAGCCGATCGACCTGATCGCGCTCGGTGCGGGCCAGCTCGGGCTGCCGCAGGCGGCGGCACAGAACGAGGCCACCGCGGTGAACACGGCCATCCGCCTCGGCGCGAACGCCGTCTCCATCAGCTACTTCATCGGCAACGGCAGGCAGCCCAACATCCTGACCAGCGGTGCGCTGGCCGAATCGCTGTACCACCCCGGTGTCGCGATCGTGGAGGCCTCGGGCGACTACGGCTTCCTCGGCACCGCTGCGGCCGATCAGAACTGGCCGCAGGAACTGCCCTGGGTGATCTCCGCGGGCGGCGTGGAGCTGACCTCGGCCGACGGTGGCCGGACCTTCGACAAGAAGGCGTGGGGCAAGGTGGAGGTCACCGGCAAGTACATGGCCTCGTCCAGCGGCTGCGCCACCATGCTGCCGCCCGCCAACGGGCAGCCCTCCGCCGTCTCGGCGCTCTGCGGCGGCCACCGCGCGGCCTCGGACATCTCCGCCGCGGCGACCAACCTCGCCTTCTACCTCACGTACCTGCCTGCCACGGGTGGGCCGGGCGGCTGGGGCATCGCCCTGGGCACCAGTGCCTCCTCGCCCTACATCGCCGGGCTGTACGCCCGAGCCGGTACCGCGGGCGTCGACGGCCCGAACACCCTCTACCAGGCGCCCGCCGGCGCGATCGAGGACGTCACCAGCGGTTCCAACACGCAGACGGGCGCCGCGGGCTGCAAGGACGCCCCGGTCGCGCTGTGCGTGTCCGGCCCGGGGTGGGACGGTCCGACCGGCCTCGGCGTGCCGCACGGCCTCGGTGCGTTCCAGCGCTGAGCAGTGACAACACCAGGGGAGGACAAGTTGCGCACGAAGTCCAGACTGACCAGACAGGTGCTTGCGACCGCGAGTGCCGCCGTCATCTCGGCGAGCGTGCTGCTGGCACCTTCGGCTTCCGCGGCCACCGCGCCACACGCCGCTACGCAGGCCGCCATCGACACGCTCAGGACCCAGGACGACAGCCCCGGGGCAGGCGTCGTCGTCCGCGAGGGCGACAGCATGTGGAGCCTGTCCAGTGGCACCAGGGCGGTGAACCAGAACCTGCCGTTCGGCCCCGACCACAAGGCCCGCATTGGCAGTCTGACCAAGACGTTCACCTCGGCCATCGTGCTGCAACTGGTCGCCGCGAACCAGGTCGACCTCGACGCCCCGGTCGAGACCTACCTGCCCGGGGTGGTCAAGGGTAACGGCTACGACGGCACCAAGATCTCGGTCCGCCAGTTGCTCAACCACACCAGCGGCATCGCCGACTACCTGTCGCTGGACGTCCTGCTGAACCCGGCCAACCAGTTGCGGACCCACACGCTGGCCGAGGTGGCGTCCTGGGGCCTGGCCCAACCGCCGATGTTCGCGCCGGGCAAGGGACAGCGCTACTCCGACACCAACTACATCCTCGCCGGCATGATCATCGAGAAGGTCACCGGCAACCCCTACGACCAGGAACTGCGCTCCCGGATCATCACCCCGCTCGGCCTGACCAACACCTTCCTGCCCACGCCCGGCGACAAGGTGATGCCCCCGGGTCACGTGCGCGGGTACATCCGCAAGACCGTGCTCGGCATGCACTTCTTCGTCGACCTCACGGACTTCATCGAGCCGAGCATGGGCCTGTCCGGTGGCGGCATGGTCTCCAGCGGTGCGGACACCAGCCGGTTCTACCAGGCTCTCCTCACCGGCCGAGTGGTCCCCGCGGCGCAGCTGGCCGAGATGCTCAAGCCCAACGGCGTGCCCGGCGCCAGCTTCCCCGACTACGGGCTCGGTGTGGACCGGTTCCCACTCCCCTGTGGCGGTTCGGCCTGGGGCCACTACGGCAGGTGGCCCGGCTACGTGGCGTACTCCGCGGCCACCACCGACGGCCGCTCCGCCTTCGTCGTGGTCAACACCTTGGACTCGATCGTCGGCTCAGGCGGTTCCGGGGGCCCAGGTCCGGCCGAGCCGGGCGTTGCCCTGGCCACCGCGCTCTGCGACAAGAACTGACAGTTCGGCTCCGCCCCAACGCGTGCGGCGGGTGTCCCCTCCTCTGGTCGGTCCACTCGTGGATCAGGCCAGAGGAGGGGACCCGAGAATTCGCGGTCCCCGAGGTGCCCTGCACGACCCTCCTAAATGGACTCACGGTCCCGCCATGGACCGAGGTTGTCCGGCGAACACCATGCCTCAGCCGCCAGAACCCTTGGCACGGCTCGGTTGTACCCGCTTGGGTTCGCCTGCCATCTTGGGGATAACCACCCCTTCAGCACTGTGCTGACCTGCGAAGACGCAGGTAGTCGATCAACGGTGTGCGCCTGGTTATCAGGCGAGTTCCGCAGCCTCTGAGCGGAGTTCGGTCGTCCACGAAGGACGGCCCCGCTCGGTGCTGCGAACACCGTGACGGGGCCTGGACGGATCGGAGGTCCGCCTTGGCTCCCCATGCTGCCATCGTCAACCGCGCACCGGGACGCGCCCCGCACGGCTTCACCCCCACGGGCGGTGCCGCGTGAGCATCGAAGCCATCTCCTGGGCGCTCAACCACGCCCCCATCCCCCGCGACCGGCGCGACGCCTCCTCGCTCGCCATCGTGCTCGTCGGCCTCGCCAACCACGCCGACCCGGAGGGCCGCAACGCCTTCCCCGCCGTATCCCGGCTGGCCCGCTACACACGACTGTCCGAACGCTCCGTGCAGTACGCCCTGCGCGCGCTGGAGGAACTGAACCTCATCCGGCCCTCCGACCCCGCCATCGTCGCCGCCCACATCAAGCGCGGCGACCGGCGCCCCAAGGGCTGGGACCTCGCGATCCGTCACGGGGTGCAGACTCTGCACCCCGCTGACGTCCACGGGGTGCAAACTCAGCCCCACGGGGTGCAAACAGCGCGCCCACGGGGTGCAGAGCTTGCACCCGAAACGTCCTTTAACCGTCCTGAGAACCACCCCGCGCGCGAGCACGCGCGCGAGGACGACCCATGCGGCCAGTGCGACGCACGCCCCGGCGAGCCCATCTCCGCCCGGCAGACCACCAACGCCCAGGGCCGCTCCGTGAAGTGCCCACGCTGCCACCCGCACGCCCTGGCGGTGGCCCAGTGAGCACCGACTCCCTGACCGCCCACCTGTACCGGCTCACCGACGCGCTGCTCGTCTGGGAGGGCCGCGACGACACCAAGGCTCAACCCGGCGTCCGGCAGGCCGCGAACATCGCCGTGGACTCGATCGACGCCCTCCTTCACGAACTGCACGAGCTTCGTGGCTCGTTGCTGGCTGAGATCCGCGCCTCCGATGATGCGAGCGCCGCCCGCGTCGATGCCCTGTTGCACTCGCGCGAGGCCCAGCCATGAGACCTCGTTCGCTGCGCCTACGCCGATGCCGACACCGCCGTGCTTCTCCAGGCTGGGGCGCCCTGCTGACCCTGCTCGGCTTCGGCGCCGCCCCGGTCATCACCGTGCTGCAGGAGGGCTCGTGAGCCCGAGTCACGGCCATGATCAACACATAGTTGCGCGCTCAGCTACACGAACCGGAAGGCGCAGGCCAACGTCATTCGATCATGAAAATTGGCGTATCCCGCTAGGGATACCACTGTACACCGGCATGAATCTTGAAGTTTCACGCCGCACACCCCCACCAGGCACTTCACCGATTCGGTCCCGCACCCTCTCGGCCCCATCCCCCTCTACGAAGCCACCGCCCGACGACCCCACCCCGCCCGGTGCCGCCTCATGAACCATCACCTCGATGCCCTGCGCGCCGACTTCCTCGCCCTCGTCGCCGCCGAAGTCGCCGCCACCCCAGATCCCCCACCCGACGCCTGCGGCCAAGCCCTCCTCCGCGTCCACGTCATCGGCCAGGCCCGCACCCTCGTCGCCGAACTCCTCGAACAAGTCCTCGACGACGCCCTCCTCGCCGCCCGCACCACCCACCCCGTCGGCGCCACCTGGGCCGAACTCGGCGCCCAACTCGGCATCACCGGCCAAGCCCTCTCCAAACGCGCCACCGTCCGCTCGTTGGACCGGGGTCGCACTCGCCCCGAGCCACGTCCCATCCCACGCCTCTCAGCCACTCCCGCCGCCACGCCTCTGAGCGTCCATCCTCAACCAGCCCACGACCCCTCTCCTCCGCCACACCACCCCTCGCACAGCACACCAACCCGATCCCCGCCGAGGCCCTGTTCACCGCCCCACAACGCCGCCGCCCCAAGTCCGCCAAGCACCACCGCAATAAGCGCTGATCACCGCACGTCAGGTTGGTTTCATCGAGTCACCCGACCCGGTAAACCATGGCCGGACCTCTCTCGTGAGAAGCCAGGCGTCCGCCGTCAACATTCAAGAGCACACCTCACCCAGGCAGGTTCCACCCAGACGGACCTGACCGCCGATGAAGATCACTTGGACGCCGATATGGCTCCAGTACGTCGCGCTTCGGGGACAGAGATCCAACAGTCGCCTCACCTGCCATCAGCAGCCACTGCGGGCTCCCCGTGCCGCAAGTAGGCCTCGTAACAGAAGTCGACAGAAGCACGAAGAACCACCTGACGCTGCGGGCAGGAGGTCCACTCGATGACGTACCGATTCAACCCTCCACCGAACTGGCCGAGGATGCCCGCAGGCTGGGTGCCGCCTCAAGGTTGGCAACCGCCCGCCAACTGGCCACAGCTTCCCGAGTCATGGCAGCTATGGGTCTCTGATACTGCTCGCCCGAACTCTGGTCACGATGTCGCTGGAGGACCATCTCAACAGGCCCTTGTGCCGCCAGTTGCCACCCCGACGCCGCTGATTCACAATAAAAGCGTCGGATTCTTCGGCGCCCGCAAAAAGCTTCAACAGGTTGAGTCCGAGTTGCGGATAGCTCAGGATCAAGATCGTCGGCTCCAAGATATGATCCACACAGAAAAAACACGTGCCACACAGCTGGAAGCGCAACTGCAGGAAGCAAATGCCCGCAACACAGCCCTAACGACACAGACCGAAGATCTAGCGAAACGCTACGTGGAACTACAGGGAAAAGATGCCGCCACCCTGGAGAAGGAGATTCAAGAGGCTCGGCTTCTACTGACCCGACTGGCCACTGAGGCTGAATCCCGAAGAGCTGCCAGCGCTCAAGAACAGAATGAGGCAGTAAGCCTACTTTCCTCGGTGCAGAACCAGATCAACACAGCACGGTCTGAGTTAGAAATTGTCCGTGGCGAGATCGTTGAAACGCAGGATATTGCCCTACTCCAAGAGGCCGGAATCTATGAGTACCGGCACCGCCTGGCGGACGCTGTTGCCTACAAAGCATCCCTGGAGGAACTTAAGGACGCAATCAAGTACTCCGCCAAGAACAACCACGCCATTACGGCCACCACAAACTGGACGGTCAACAACTCGGCCGTCGAGGGTCAGCGCATGGTGCGCGACTTTTCGAAGTTGATGCTGCGCGCATACAACACGGAAGCCGATAACTGCGTCAGAGCAATGCGTCCATACAGACTTGAGTCATCCAAAGATCGACTCAATAAGGCCAGGGAGATAGTCTCCAAGCTGGGCAAGACCATGCACATCAACATCTCTTCGCAGTATCACAAGCTCCGCCTTCGAGAACTTGAACTGACGTCAGACTACTTGGCAAAAGTAGAAGAAGAGAAAGAACGCATCAGAGCCGAGCGGGAACGTCAGCGAGACGAGCTTCAGGCTCGCCGCGAGTTCGAGCGGGAAAAGGCTAGACTCGACAAGGAAAAGTCGCACTGGGAAAACGCTATGCAGAAGTGGGCGAGCGCTGGCGACATAACCAAGACCGCCGAGGCTCAGGCCAAGCTGGAGGAACTTGGCGAGGCAATAAAGGGAGTAGAGGAGCGAGAGGCCAACATTCGAACCGGCTGGGTCTATGTGATCTCCAACATCGGCTCCTTCGGTCAGGATGTGGTAAAAATTGGACTAACCAGGCGACTGGACCCCATGGAGAGGGTGCGCGAACTTGGCGACGCTTCGGTTCCATTCAAATTTGATGTTCACGCATTGATTTTTAACGCGGATGCAGTAAGTCTGGAAACACACCTACATCAGAGGCTCACTGATCAACGAGTCAATCGCATCAATTTGAGGCGCGAGTTCTTCTACGCAACCCCTGCAGAAGTTCTCGAAATCCTTCGCGACATGGGCCTGCAGGACAATCTGGTGGACTACGTCCAAGAACCAGAAGCACAGGAATGGCGATCCAGCCAACAAATCTCCAACACTACACAGAACACAAAAATACCTAACCTCGACACAAGCCAGTAACAACGCAGACCAACGTTGACCTTAAGCGGCACAAGAATGCTTAAGGAGAGCGAAAATTCCTGTCGGCTCCCACATAGCACCTGCGCCCAGTATCGGTCACCGAAATGGCAGGTGGTTCGACTACCGTACGCTCTGACAGGCAATTAGTAGCCGTCCATTGCGAGGCGTACGCGCGGAAAACACCACCAGCGGGATCAACATTTCCATCGTCAGAGACGAGCCTCGCGTCATCCCGTCGACCTGGGGCCTACTCGATCAGGTGGCCAGCCGGGGCGCAGTATGCCAACCAACCGGAACCTGCGGTGCCAGGCTCTGCGCCCCGGCTGGCCACCTGATAGCCCCGTTCAGGTCGGCGGGATGACGCGGAGCAGCCCCTTACAAACCGCAGCGGTCTGCTGCTCGGCGTCCATCCTGTTGGCCTGCCCGTCCGGCGAGGACATGCAGTTGCACTTCGCCCCCGCGCGGCTCGCCGGGAGCTGTCGTGCACCGCTGGAGTGCCGGAGGTGAGGCCCCGACCAGGGCGACGGAGTGGCTCATTGCAGGCGTTCACCACCTGCGGTCGAGAGCGGCACGACGGGGGTTGCAGTGGGGGTGCCGTGGATGATGTGGAGGCTGTGGGGCAGTTCGCGTGTGAGGACTCGGTCGTAGGCGTCCCAGCGGCTGTCGAGGGTGGCCACGTCGAGCAGCACGCTGGCTTGTGGGGTGTGGGTTCGAGTGAGGCGCAGCACGGTGTCGGTGCTGTGGTCGTGGATGGTGATGTCGTTGGCGTCGCGGCTGAGGTCGAACTCGTCGCCGGGCAGGCCGACCACAGGGTGGATCAGGCCGGTCGCCACCGTGGGGGTGGTCGCTCCGCCCGCCCAGTCCAGGTGCACCTGGTCGTTCTCGACGCGGACGCTGCTCCACAGGGCGTCGCCGGTGAGCCGGATGCGGCGGAGGAGTGCGCTCAAGACGTCGAGCTCAGCTGAATCACGGCGTCCCGCAGTGATCGCGGTGGCTTCCTGCGGGGTGAGGGCACAGGGGTCGGTGAAGATGTCGAGCTGGCGGCCGTCGAGGGGCGCGGCGTCGAGGAAGGCCATGGCGGCGAGCCATTGGCGGTAGGAGACGTTGGAGATCAGGACGGTGGCTTGGGGGTCGGTGTCGACGAGGTAGAGCTCGACGTGGCGGCGGTGCAGACGGGCACGGAGGCCCGGTAGGCCCAGGACGTCGTCGGCGGTGATGCGGGGCATCAGTTCGAGCATGAGTGGGGCCAGTGCGGGTGGCTCGATGTGCAGGACGAGGTCGCCGGGCAGGGAGCGGACCATGCGGAACACGCGGGCTGGCCGCAGCAGGTCGGCGGGGCGGCGCAGGTGCAGGTAGTTCACGGCGCGTCCGGCGGCGGCGAGGATGCCGGATTCCAGTTCGCGCTGGTCTCGGGTGGTGGCGTCGGGTAGCACGGCCTGGCGGATGCGGGCGGGCAGCGGGGGCAGGCTGTTCTCGCCGAGTGCGCGGGTGACCCAGTTGTGGGCCAGCGTCGAGAGCAACTGGGCGCGCTCGTCGGGGTCCAGCAGCTGGCCGCCCTGGCTGATCGCGGGCAGCACGGAGGAATCGGTCTCCCCGGTGTAGCTGGAACGCAACTCCGCGAGACGACGGATCAACGACGTCCGATTCGGCATCAGGCGCCCCAGTTCAGCGAGGCGGTCGATGTACGGGGGTGCGGCCGGAGCGGACGACGGCGCATGCGAATCTCCGTGGTGCGTTTGACGTCGAGTGTTGGTACACCCATGAGAACCCGACCACGGAGGACAGCGGCTGATGACATTCGATGACGTTTCAGATTCGGCGCAGCCTCCCGCTGTGACGATCACCGGCACTCGCTCTGCGCGAATGACACCGGTTCTCGCCCAGGCATTTGCGACCTACCTGCGGCCGTTCGCGCTGCCGGACACGCGGTTCTACCTCGGCGGTGCCGTTGGCATCGACTCGCACGCCTTGCTCTGGCTCGCAGAGCACACCGACTCCTCGTTGATCGTGGTTGCTCCGTCAACAATGGCCGACCAACCGGCAGAAGCCCGCGATGCGGTTGACCGCGCCGCAGAAGCAGGCCGTCTGACCAACGTGGTCGAGTTGGGGGCACCGCGGCTTGGAACGGCCGCTTACCACGCGCGAAATCGCTGGATGGTCGATCGTAGTGGGCTGGTCATTGGGTTCCCTGCAGGCACCGCCCGCACCAGTGGAACGTGGTACACCCTGGACTACGCCGCTGAACGGGGGATGCCGCATGTGGTTGTACCTGTGGACAGCTCAGAAGGTGGTGTACTGAAACCGTGACCAGCGGAGATCGCCTGGCCGGTGTGGAGCTGCTGCGACGGCTGCGGGAATCCCGCGGCTGGTCGTGGGCTGATCTCGCACGTGCACTCCAGACGGCCGCGCGGCGACTCGGGATCGCCTCGGTGATGCAGGTTGAGCTTCCGAGCATCGTCAGGACCTTGGCGCGCTGGGAAAGCGTGACTGGCACGTCGGCGCCACGCGAGCGCTACCAGGTTCTGCTCGCGCACATCTACGCGTACACACCGGCGGGCAGCCTCCACATGGGGCCAGGTTCCGACTTCGCCGTCCTGACGACGGCGCTCCGACACCTCGGCACTCCGCCGAAGCGGCTCGTGCAGATCACCACATTGGTCACCCAAGCCGCGAACACGGACAACGCGCAGTGGCTCGTGTGGCTCTCCCCTGCAATGCAAGCTCAGGCAGCTGCTGTCCTGAAAGGCGAACGACGACTTGACGAGGAGCTTCTCCAACAGCTTGCTGGCAGCGTTGCCGGTGTCGCCCGGCAAGTCGGGAACACACCGTTCGGTCGTTTGCAGCTACAACTCGCGCCAATCGTCGAGCTCTGTCGGCTGCTGCTCAAAGCCGACAGCCCGTCCAACGAACTGCTTGTCCTCGCCTCGGACGCCACCGCGTTGGCTGCGCGGCTGGCGTTCGAGCTCGCCGATGACGAGGTCTCCATGGCGCTTTACCAGGAAGCCACCAACACCGCCGGAGAGCTGCCGGAACGCTTCTACCGTGCTGCCATCCTCACCAGCCGCACCATGGTCACCTTGCACGCCACTGGAAGTCCGCACGCAGCTGCTGACCTGGCACGCGAAGCAGTTGCTGAGGCGCACCGCGGAGCCAGCTACACCATGCGGGCTCGTGCGCATGCCATCCACGCGGAACTCCGTGCCCGAACTGGTGATCACACGGAGACTCAGCGCGCGCTGAACAAGGCGTGGACAACGGTGGACCAGCTCACCGAGGACGATCCCTGCGGTGGTTTCAACGCCACGCGCCTCGCAGGGTTCGACGGACTGTGCGCACTGCACGTTGGCGATGCCGTCCGAGCACACGATCAGCTCGCCCTTGCCGTATCGGCCCTTGACGGACCAGGTGACCTGGTTCAACGCGGCATCGTCAGCACCGACCTCGCTCTGGCACGACTACGGCTGAACAGCCCGGATGCCTGCGCCGAGTTGATGCACCAAGCCGTCGACATCACAGCGCACACCGGCGGCCGTGTCTCCGGTCAGCGCATCCGGCAAGTACGCCAAGCACTTCGGCCGTGGCGCAGTGAGTCGTTCGTGCTCGACCTCGACGATCATATTCACGACGCACTGATCGGTCGCTGACGCACCGTCGTGTGAGCAGTCCACATCATCCAGCAGCGTTACTCCGAATGGATGATGGCCCATCCGCGTACTGGTGTGGCACAGCGTTGGCGATTACACCTGTGGCAGCAAGCTTTCACGACCGAACAGGTGAGGGTGTGACCGTCGACCAGGCCGCAGGCTGACCGGGAGCGCAAGCCGGGGCAGCAGTGGGTTGTGGACGCACGTAACGCTCTACTTCGTTGCAGCACTGGGGAATTCGCGCGGGCCGAGCCGTGCATGGTCGTGAAGCTCGCATCCAACCTCAGCGAGCCGACGCGGCTTGAGCACACGAACAGGAACCTGCACATGGATAGTCCTGGCGATGACACACGCCCAGATCACGAACACCAGCGGAGAAGGAGCTGGCGAAGTTCAGCGGCATGCGGTGGGCGGCTGGACTTGGAGTGGTTCGATCCGGAACCAGCGGAGAAGTTGCGCTGTCTGGCGCTGTGTTCCGCCTGTCCTGTAAGGGCATTCTGCGAGTTAGAGGCGCTCGAGGAACGAGATCCGTGGGGAATCTGGGGTGGACTGGATCCGGAGGGACGAAGGCGGGTGGCGGAGGAAGGGAACAAGCCGATGCCCGCGGTGTTGCCACCACACGGGACGAACTCACGGTACGCGAAGCACCAATGCCGTTGCCGTCCGTGCGGTTCAGCACACGTGGAGTACGAACAAGCGAGGAGGGCTCGTCAATCACTCTCTGCGTGAGCGGGCCTTCACGCTGAGCATGGCGAGTCGGCAGAAGTAAGCGCTCCGAGCGGATTCAGCACGTCGGGCACGTTCACACGGAGACAGGATGCCCTCGGGATCGACTTGATGCTCGAAGCGCTCCAGGGATGCACGGCGTGCGGGGGCCGTTCGAGCGGAGCGGTCAGTGGTCTTGGCCCAGGACGCGTGAGCGGCGATGCGGGCCCGCAGGGTTCGTTGCTCGGGAGTCATGGAACAAGAACAACACGGGCGTGTCACCAGTGACGCCCTGGCTACACACGGTCCCCTCTGGACAGTCGCCTGGCTGCGACCTCAGCGCGCACATCGGCGCCGGACGCGCCATAGCGTTCCAGCATGGCGTCCGAGGACCAGCCCGCGAGTCGTTTGAGGGTCTGGCCTTCCCCACCGTTGAGCAGGAAGTCGTGCGCGTAAGTGTGCCGGAACCGGTGCGGGTTGGTCGGTCCGGTGATCCCAGCGATCTGAGCGCGCTTGTCCACGAGCCAGCGCAGGCCGTCAGGCGTCATGGCACCGCGCTCACCGAGCCAGAAGGCGGCGAGGTGTGCGTGCCGGTGCCTGGCACGGGCTCGGCGATAGCGGTCAAGGGCTCGTCCGGTCTTGGAGCTGAAGTAGACAAGGCGGATCTTGCCTCCCTTGCCGTTGACGAGAATCGCGTCACGCTCGAAGTCGACGGTTTCCGTTGTCATGGCACAGATCTCGGAAGCACGCACACCGAGGTCGAGCAGGCAGCGGATGATCGCTTCGTCGCGGAGGTCGGCGAACTCCTTGCCCTTGCACGCCCCGATCCACGCCTTGAGCTCGTCGTCGGTGATCACGGGCACGATCGGATCGGAGGGCGCGGGCTTGCGCATCCCGGCCATCGGGTGCGCAGACAGCTCCCCTTCGGTGACAAGCCAAGTGCAGAATCGGTGGAGTCCGACCCAGTACGTGCGCAGGGTGCCCTTGGTGAACCGGTTGGCGACCTGTGCGAGCCACTCCTGGATGGACTCGCGTCTCAGCTCTCCCAGCACAGGTTCGCGCCCCTGCTCGCTGAGCCAGTCGGTGAAGAAGCGGACTGGCTGGCTGTAGGCGCGGTAGGTGTTGTCAGAGCGCCCCTCGGCGCGGAGATCACGGCGGAAGGAGGCCAACAAGTCCACCAGCGGCTCCTCGATCATGAGCCGAGGTTATCCGGCGAGTGGACTGTATGCTAGCCCTCGACCAACTCCATCAGAGGCTGTTTTAGCTGGTAGAACCCTTGGCACGACTCGGTTGTACCCGCTTAGGTTCGCCTGCCATCTTGGGGTAGTCGGGCGGGTAGGGCATCTCACCGCGGTCGTCGGCCTCGTACCACTGCAACAGGGTTTCGATGCCGAACGACTCGGCGTCCATGGGGGCGTTGGCGTCTCCGTGCTGGGCGAGCCAGTCGGGCACGGTCAGCACGTCGAAGTCGTCAGGGTCCACAGTGGACAACTGGTCCCAGGTCACCGGCACGGACACGGTGGCGCGCGGGGTGCCGCGCACGGACCAGGCGGAGGCGATGGTCCGGTCCCGGGCGGCCTGGTTGTAGTCCAGGAACACGCGTTGCCCGCGCTCCTCCTTCCACCAGGCGGTGGTGGCCAGTTCGGGCACACGGCGCTCGACCTCGCGGCCCAGGGCGATCACGGCGTGCCGCACGGCGATGAAGTCCCACTCCGGGCGGATCCGCACGGCGACGTGGATGCCGCGCCCGCCGGAGGTCTTGGGGTAGCCGGTGATGCCGAGTTCGCCGAGCACCTCGCGCAACACCTCGGCGACCCGCACGGCGTCGCGGAAGTCGGTGCCGGGCTGGGGGTCGAGGTCCACGCGCAGCTCGTCGGGCTGGTCCACTCGGGGCCTGCGCACGGGCCAGGGGTGGAAGTCGAAGGTGCCCATCTGGGCGGCCCACACGATGACGGCGGGCTCGGTGGGGCACAGCTGCTCGGCGGTACGCCCGGACGGGAAGGTGACCCGCGTGGTCTGCACCCACTCCGGCGCGCCCTTGGGCAGCCGCTTGGCGTAGAACGGCTCACCGGTGACCCCGTCGGGGTACCGCTTGAGGGTGGTCGGCCGGTCCCGCAGCGCGTTCAGCAGCGGCTCGGCGACGGCCAGGTAGTACTCGACCACCTGGCGCTTGGTGATGCCCCGCTCGGGGAAACAGACCTTGGCCGGGCTGGACACCCGCACGACGCGTTCGCCGTCGGGGCCACCGGGCACGGTCAGTTCGAGGTGCTCCGCCACACCGCAGACCCTCTCACGACTGGCCGGTCAGCGCCTCGTAAACGGTGTCGAGACCGGTCAGCAGCGCGGACAGGGCCAGCTCGAAGCTGTCCTGGTCCACCTCCTGGGCGTGCTCGCGCAGCAGGTGGGCCTGCCCGAGGTGCGGGTAGCGGTCCACGTACAGCTGGGCGTCGTCGGAGAAACCCGCGGCGAAGGAGCTCATCGCGGCGCCGACCACGAGGTACTTGGTGGAGGCGCCGATCATGGTGGCGTAGCGCGGCGGCCAGCCCGCGCCGACCAGCGCCCCGTGCACGGCGTCGGCCCTGCGCAGGGCGGCGTCGCGGCGACCGGGCCCCTGGGACAGCAACGGCACCATGTTGGGGTGCTCGGCCAGCGCCGCCCGGTAGGAGCGGGCCCAGGAGGCCAGGCCGGGCCGCCAGCCCTGGGTGAAGCCGGACACGTCCACCCGCTCCATGATCTCGTTGGCGATCTCGTTGAGCAGGTCCTCCTTGGTGGCCACGTGGCTGTACAGGGAGGCCGCGCGCACCCCCAGCTCGGCGGCGAGCTTGCGCATGGACAGCCCCTCCAGCCCCTCGCGGTCGACCAGCTCCAGCGCGGTGTCCCGGATGCGCCGCCTGCTCAGCAGCGGCGTGCTCGGCCTTGGCATCGGCCACCTCCCTCCCGTACATTTAAAACCTAACACCGTTCGGTTTTGCGCAGGAGGGTAAGGCGTGGACTTCTCACTCAGCGACGAGCAGCGCGAGATCAGGGACTGGGTGCGCACCTTCGTGCGCAAGGAGGTCATGCCGCTGGAGGCCGAGGTGCTGCGCCGCGAGCGCGCCGGGCAGCAGGGCTTCACCTTCGAGCAGTCCCGCGAGCTCCAGCTCAAGGCCAAGGAGGCCGGGTTCTGGGGTGTGCTGACCCCGCAGGAGTACGGCGGCATGGGCCTGGACGCGGTGACCGCCGCGCTCATCGAGGCCGAGCTTGGCCGCTCCTTCGTGCCGTTCTACCTGGGCGGCAAGGCCGACAACATCCTGTTCCACGCCAACGAGGAGCAGCAGCAGCGCTACCTGCTGCCCACCATCGCCGGTGACCGCAAGTCCTGCTTCGCGATCACCGAGCCGGGCGCGGGCTCGGACGCGCGCAACATCCGCACCTCGGCCCGCAAGGAGGGCTCGGAGTGGGTGATCAGCGGTGAGAAGACCTTCATCACCGGCGGCAACGAGGCCGACTTCGTGATGGTCTTCGCCGTCACCGACAAGGAGAAGGGCGCCGACGGCGGGGTCACCTGCTTCCTGGCCGACCGGGACATGGGCTGGAAGTCCGAGCCCATCGACACCATGGGCGAGTGGGGCCCGGCCGCGCTGGTCTTCGACGAGGTGCGGGTGCCCGAGGAGAACGTGCTCGGCGAGGTCGGCCAGGGCTTCCGGCTGGCGATGCAGTGGATCGGCCAGGGCCGCTACCTGCTGCCCGCCAGGGCCATCGGCGCCTGCGAGCGGCTGGTGGACATGGCCGTGGAGCAGGCCAAGACCCGGGTGACCTTCGGCCAGCCCATCGCCGAGCGGCAGGCCATCCAGTGGATGCTGGCCGACTCCGCGGTGGAGATCGAAGCGCTGCGCTGGCTGGTGCTGCACGCCGCGTGGCAGGTGGACCAGGGCGTGGACTCCCGTCAGGCGCAGTCCATGGCCAAGCTGTACGGCGGTGTGAAGGCCAACGAGATCGTGGATCGCGTGCTGCAGATCCACGGCGGCATGGGCTACACCCGTGAACTGCCCGTGGAGCGCTGGTACCGCGAGCTGCGCCTGCTGCGCATCTACGAGGGCACCGACGAGATCCAGCGCCGCACCATCGCGCGCAACCTGCTCAAGGGCCACGCGAAGATCGGCGGCTACCTCGGGTGATCGACCAGTCGATCCTGGGCGTCGTCGAGGGTCCGTGGCGCAAGTCCTGGACCCCCGACGACGCCCTGCGCTACGCGGTGGGCGTCGGTGCGCACGAACTGGCCTTCGCCACCGAGAACTCCACCGGCGTGGACCAGCAGGCGTTGCCCACGCTGGCCCTGGCGCTCACGCACTGGACCGAGCCCGCGCAGGTGTTCGGGGACGTGGACGAGTCGCTGGTGCTGCACGCCGGGCAGTCGCTGGAGCTGCACCGGCCGCTGCCGGTCGCGGGCACGGTCGAGGTGACCCGCCAGGTCACCGACATCTTCGACAAGGGTTCGGGCGCGCTGGTGCTCAGCCGGGTCGACGCCGTGCACGCCGACACCGGGCAGCCCGCGTTCACCGCGCGCTCCTCGGTGTTCCTGCGCGGGGAAGGCGGGTTCGGCGGCGAACGCGGCCCGTCGGCGCCCCGGTGGCAACCGCCCGATTCCCCACCGGACGTCGTGCTGCGCTTCACCACCTCGCCCACGCAGGCGCTGCTGTACCGGCTCTCCGGTGACCGCAACCCCTTGCACAGCGATCCCGTCTACGCGGCGAAAGGCGGTTTCGCGCGGCCCATCCTGCACGGGCTGTGCACGTACGGCATCACCTGCCGGTTGCTGATCACCGAGCTGCTCGGCGGGGGCGCGCACCGAGTGTCCACTGTGGACGCACGGATGAGCGCTCCAGTGCTACCCGGTGAGGAACTCCTCGTCAGCGCCTGGCAACTCGCTGACGGCGCGGTCTTCCGCACCTGCACGGCGGCGGGGGCCGTGGTGCTGGACGCGGGCCGCCTCACCTCCCGCTGAGGGCCCGACCGCGCTTGTGCCGCCGCTGTGCCCGGCTGCTGTTCACTACCAGCGAGCCGAGAGGTGGTGCGATGACTCTGCAGACACGTGGTGCGGCCGGAGTGGAGAGGCCCACGGCGAGCGGACTGGCCGACGTCCTGGCCCTGATCCTGGACAAGGGTCTGGTCATCGACGTGTACGTGCGGATCTCCTTGGTGGGCATCGAACTGCTCACGATCGACGCCAGGATCGTGGTGGCCAGCGTGGACACCTACCTGCGGTTCGCCGAGGCGGTCAACCGCGTGCCCATGCCGGACCCCGGGGAGCTGCCGGGCACGCGGCCCACAAGCGCCTCGGCGGTGCCCGAGCGGGAGTTGCAGGCATGACGAACGACTTCCCGGACCGTGCCTGCTACGTCTACGGACTCGTACCGGGACTGACGACGCTGCCCGAGAACCTGCCCGGGGCGGAACTCAGGCTGGTCCACCACCGCGAGTTGGCCGCGGTTGTGGGCGAGGCGCCGACGGACCGTCCACTTGGGACGCGCAGCGACCTGTTGGGCCACAGCGCGGTGCTCGACCAACTGGCCCGAACCGCGCCGGTGCTGCCAATGCGGTTCGGCACGGTGGTGCCCGACGAGCGGGCAGTCGAACGGGAAGTGCTGGCCGCACAGCACGACCTGGTCAGCCAGGCCCTCGACCGGCTCAACGGCAAGGCGCAGTTCGTCCTGGGCGTGCGCTACCTGGAGCAGGTCGTGCTCACCGAACTGCTGGACGAGGACCGCGGGATCAGCCGACTCCGCGCGGCCGTGGCGCGGCTGCCCGAGCGAGCGGGCCACCACGAGCGCGTGCGGTTGGGCGAGGCCGTCGCCCGCGCACTCGACCGCAAGCGGGCCGGGGACGCCGCAGTGCTGGAGGCCGCGCTGCGATCACAAGCCGTGGCCGTCGAGGTCCGGGAACCTGCCGACCAGTACGAGGTCCTGGACGCGGCGTTCCTGGTCGAACTGTCCCGCGCCACCGCCTTTGAGCAAGCCGTGGACGAACTCGCCCAGCGGGTCGGGCACCGGATGCGGCTGCGGCTGCTCGGGCCGATGGCCGTCTACGACTTCGTCGGCTCCCTCACCGGAGCGGAGTGAGGCGATGGGTCTGCTCAGCGCTCTGGTCACGCTGCCGCTGGCACCCGTCCGAGGGGTCATCTGGCTGGCGGAGCGGTTGGCCGAACACGCGCAAGCCCAACTGCACGACCCGCAGGTGATCCGCGGTCAGCTCGCGGAGCTGGCGCGGGCCAGGCAGCGCGGCGAAGTGTCCGAACAGGACGGTGACCGCCTGGAACAGGAACTGCTCGACCGCCTGTGGTCGGCCCGACCACCGGGACCGGAGGGGCTTTGATCGTGTCCGAGGACGAGCTGGGCCGTGCGGCGGCGGACGGGCTCCAGCACGCACGGCAGGCCGGCAGGTACCTCGCCGAGCTCACCGGTCGGGAGCCGGGGGGCGTGGTGTGGCTGGAGGCGGCCGAGGACGGTTGGCAGGTCGGGATCGAGGTGGTCGAGGAACGCCGGGTGCCCTCCGCCAACGACATCATCGCGATCTACGAGATCCGGCTGGCGGCGGACGGCGGGCTGCTGTCAGTGCGCAGGACCCGCAGGTACTACCGGAGCAGCATGGAGGACTGGACTTGAGTGTCGACGCAGCCCCCGCGAACCTGGCCGACATCCTGGAACGCGTGCTGGACAAGGGCCTGGTCATCGCGGGGGACATCCGGGTGAGCCTGCTCGACATCGAGCTGCTGACCATCAGGCTGCGGCTGCTGATCGCCTCGGTGGACCGCGCCAGGGAGATGGGCATCGACTGGTGGGAGCACGACCCCTCGCTCAGTTCGGGCGGCCGGTCGACGCGGGAACTGCTCGCCGAGAACCAACTGCTCAAGCAGCGCCTCGCGGCCGCGGAGGCCTTGCCGGACAGGCAGGGGGGCGAGAGTGGTTGAGCGGGCGCTCAGGTACCTGTACGCGGTGTCGCGCCGGGTGGAGTTGGACTGGGTGTACGGGCTGCGCGGGGTCGGGGGTGAACAGCCGCACGTGGTTGCCGCGGGCGGTGTCACGGCTGTGGTCGGCGCGGTGGACCAGGCCGAGTTCGGCGTGGACGCGTTGCAGGGCGCGCTGGCGGACCCCGTCCGGCTGGAGCAGTTCGCCCGCGCGCACCACCACGTGGTCGACAGCCTCGCCCTGCGCACGACGACCGTCCCGCTGCGCATGGGCACCGTGTGCGAGGGCCTGGCCGGTGTGCTGGCCCTGCTCACCGGCCACCCCGACCGGTTCCGCAGCCTGCTCGACCGGTTCGAGGACCACCAGGAGTGGGGTGTGAAGGGCTACCTGGACGCCGACTGCGCGGAGACGGAGGATGCCGCGGCGACCTACCCCGGTCGGTCAGGCACGGAGTACCTGCTGCGCCGACGGGCGGCCCAGCACCGGGACGCCCAGCGCACCGACCGGGTGATCTGGGTCAGCGGACAGGTGCACGCCGAGCTGTCCGCACTCGCGGCCGGGGAGCGACTGCTGCGCCCGCGCGGATCGTTGATGGTGCTCAACGGCGCGTACCTGGTGCGACGGGCGGATGTGCCGGGCCTGCGGAGGGTGGTGGCGGGTCTGCCGCAGAGCCATCGCGGGCTGCGCCTGGAGGTCACCGGCCCGTGGGCGCCCTACTCCTTCGTGGACGAGGGGGCGCGGCCGTGACCCCGCAGAGCGCCCAGCCCGTCGCGCTGGTGGACCTGCTCGACCGCCTGCTCGCCGAGGGGGTGGTCCTCGTCGGGGACCTCACGATCAGCGTCGCGGACATCGACCTGGTCCAGGTGTCCCTGCGGGCGCTGGTGACCAGCCTCCTGCCGGAGGGGGCGCCAGGTGGACCGTGACTCGGGGCCCCGGGTGGACATCAGCCCCGACGGGGTGGACCGGGGACTGGCCCGCCTCGTGCTGACCGTGGTGGAACTGCTCCGGCAGCTCCTGGAACGCCAGGCGGTCCGCCGGGTCGACCTCGGGGACCTGTCCGAGGCGGAGATCGAGCGGCTGGGCACCACGTTGATGCTGCTCGAACAGCGGATGACCGAGCTGCGCGCGGCCTTCGGCCTCACCGCGGCGGACCTCAACCTCGACCTGGGCCCGCTGGGCACCCTGTTGCCCCGCGACGGGGCCGACCCGCGCTAGCTAACGCGCCCGCCGCCACCACGAACGTCGTGGCGCGGCCAGCTCGCCCTGGTCCACCAACCAGGTGCCGAAGGCCTCGGCGTCCTCGCGGGCGCGGCTGCCCGCGAGCCGGGGGTGGTCCACGGCGTAGGCGGTGAAGGTCAGCGCGAACCGGTCGCCCAGCGCCTCGGCCAGGTCGGGCCGGATCATCGCGACGACCCGGCGCCGCTTGGCCAGCAGCGCCCTGGTCTGCGCGGCGATCCGCTCCGGGTCGAAACCGGCGGGCGGCTGGCCACCCGCGAGCAGCGCCCGGAGCAGCTCACCCTGTTGCAGGGCAAGGGATTCGCGAGTCATGACAGCACTTCCCGGATCGCGGTGAGCTCGGCGGCCAGTTCCTCGTCGGTCGGGTACTCGTCGTCACGTTCGAGCAGCACGCCCGGCGGCTTCGTGCGCGAGCACAGTTCGCCGAGCAGGTCGAGCACCTCGTGCTGCACGGCGTGCGCGTGCGTGTCGTGGTAGAGCCCCTCCCGCTCCACCCCGCCCGCGACGTGCACATAAGCCAGTCGCTCCAACGGGATCGCGGTCAGGAACTCCACCGGGTCGGTACCCAGGTTGCGCGCGTTGGCGTGCAGGTTGGCCACGTCCACCAGCAGCCAGCAGTCGGTGCGCTCCACCAGCTCGGCGAGGAACTGGCCCTCGGTCAGCTCGGCGCCCGGCCAGTCCAGCAGCGCGGCCACGTTCTCCAGCGCCAACGGCACCGGCAGCAGGCGCTGGGCCTGCTTCACGTTGGCCACCAACACCTCCAGCGCCTCGCGGGTGCGCGGCACGGGCATCAGGTGGCCCGCGTCGAGCCCGCCCGCGCGCACGAAGCACACGTGGTCGCTGACCAGCGGTGCGCGCACGGTCTCGGCCACGGCGGCCAGGTGCTCCACCCTCGCCGCGTCCACCGGGTCGGCGCCGCCCAGCGACAGGGACACGGCGTGCGGCAGGATCGGCAGCCCGCGCTCGGCCAGCAGCCGCAGGGACTCGGGCAGCTCGCCGGGGTGCAGGTTCTCCGCGACGACCTCCACGAAGTCCACACCGGGCAGCCGTTCCACGGTCAGGTCGATCTCGGGCCGCCAGCCGATGCCGACGCCCAGGTGTGGTGCGGTCACAGTGCGCACGAGCTACCTCCCCCGGTCATCGGCGCACGGCACGGCCGCACCACCAGGTGCCGCCGCGCCACGCCGACCTCCAGCAGGGGCGTGTTCATCCCCCGCACCCCCCGCCGCCACAACCGCCGCCACCGCCTCCGCCGCAGCTCGACCCGCCGCCACTGCTGCAACTGGAACCCCCGCCCCCGCCGCCGCCCCACCAGCTCGACCCGGACGAGCCGGTGGTCATCGTGGCCGGGTAGATCGCCGAGGTGACGTCCCGGTCCGGGAAGGCGAGCAGCCCGCCGAGCACCACGGCCCCGGCGGCACCGCCGAGCAGCAGCGCCTCGTTCGACCCGATGACGTTGCGCGCCTTCATGGTGCGGCTGAGCACCCGATCACCGCGGAAGGTCCTCAGGTGCTGCTTGCGCAGCAGCAGCGCCAGCAGCACGGTCAGGGCCGCGCTGAGCACCAGCAGCGCGCCCAGCCACCCGGCGGGCCGGTGCAGGTTGACCCCGTTGACGAACCGGGCCAGCCCGACCAGGAACACCAGGCCCATCGGCGCCGCGGACAGGGTGCGGAAACCCCGCGCCCGCGCCGGGGCGACCACCAGGCCGTCCCGGACCAGCTGCTCGCCGATCGCCGCCAGCTCACGGGACTCGGCGAGGCGGTTCTGCAACGCGACCAGCCCGTAGCCGGTGGGCGGCCGGCACTTGCGCAGCACCGCCGCCTCCAGCGGGTCGGCCGAGGCCGGGCCGGTGGCCACCAGGTAGCCGGTGCCGCGCGAGGCGCGCAGCGCACCGGACTCCAGCAGCCTGGCCACGGCCGTCTCCACCGCCCGCGCCGGACCACCCGACAGGTAGCCCAGCTCGGACGCGCTGAGCTGGCGGGCGGGTCCGGCCTGAGCGGCCTTGGCGGCCACTCGGACCAGCAGGGCCGCCAGCAGCGCGACCCCGATGCCCACCAGGTAGTACGAAAGGAATTCGGGGCCACTGATGCCCCACGGTTCCTGTCCCATCCTCCACCCCCGAAGGAAACGACATAAATTCACTCGATCAGACTATTGCGCCAATGTGTTCCGAGTGAATGACGACAGTGAAAGAAAGGCCGGGTGCTGCGGCTGACCCCCAGTCGGCCGCAGTACCCGGCACCGCCCCCTACACGTCCGTCGGAGCCCCCTGGCCACCGACCGACCACACGTTCATCCTCGCAGGTCAGCACCCCTTCTTCGGGGCGGAAGACCGGCTACTTCCGCTGACGCCAGGTCCTGTCCCTCATGGCCCCTCCGGTCCCTTGGCGAACCTTTTGTGGGACCAATCTTCAGCCCGCCGGAATACCGGAACAAGACCTCTTGAGCAAGGCTTAGGGTGCCTGTTCCTCGACCAGCCGGAGCGAGATGCTGTTGATGCAGTACCGCTGATCGGTGGGGGTCGGATAGCCCTCGCCCTCGAAGACGTGGCCGAGGTGGCTGTGGCAGGTCGCGCACAGCACCTCCACCCGCACCATGCCCATGGCGCGGTCCTCGCGCAGCACCACGCGGTCGCCCGCCAGCGGGCTGAAGAACGAGGGCCAGCCGCAGTGCGAGTCGAACTTGGTGTCGCTGCGGAACAACTCCGCCCCACAGGCCCGGCACTCGTAGACCCCGGTGGTCTTGGTGTCGGTGTACTCCCCGGTCCAGGGCCGCTCGGTGCCCGCCTGGCGCAGCACGGCGTACTCCTGCGGGCTCAACTGCTCGCGCCACTCCTGCTCGGACTTGACGACCTTCGGGGTGGCTCCGACAACGGGTTCCATGCCACCAAGCTAATAGATCGACAGCGAACCCGCGGTTGACGAAGTCTTACGCCCTCAGGCGGCCACGGCGGCGAACGCGGGCCGCACCCCGCCGACCTTGCGGCCGTGGCCCAGCACCGGCGCCTCGGCCAGCGCGGACAGCCCGCTGACGTCCAGGCCGAGCTCGCGCAGCGCGGCCACGACCACGACCGGGCGGGCGCGGGTGGAGCCGTCGGCGATCTTCACCGCCACGGCGGACCCGTCGGGCAGGCCGATCGCGTAGACGCCCTCGGCCCCGTCCTTGGCCACCGACCCGGGCAGCGCGGCCATCAGCTCGGTGACGTCACGCCCGGTGCCGCCGACCCACTCCGGGTACCGGCTCATCGCCTCGGCGACGCGGCGCTCGGGCGTACCCGCGGGCGCTGCGGCCAGCCTGCCGAAGGCCCTGGCCAGCCCGGTGAGCGTGATCGCGAACAGCGGGGCGCCGCAGCCGTCCACGCCCACGGCGCCGACCGACTCACCGGACAGGTCCTCCAGCGCGGTGCGGGCGGCCAGTTGCAGCGGGTGGCCCGGCTCCAGGTAGTCGTGCGTGGACCAGCCGTTGTGCACGCAGGTGGCCAGCATCGCGGCGTGCTTGCCGGAGCAGTTCATGTAGATCGGGGCGCTCTGCCCGCCACCGGCCAGCAGCGCCTGCTTGGCCTGCTCGCCCAGGGGCAGGTCGGGGGTGCACTGGAGCGCGTCCTCGGTGAGTCCGGCACCGGCCAGGATCCGGCGCGCGCCCTCGACGTGGAACGGCTCACCGGAGTGGCTGGCGCAGGCCAGTGCGAGCAGCTCGCCGTCCAGCGCGAGCCCGCTGCGCACCATCGCCAGGCCCTGGAACGGCTTGTTCGAGGAGCGCGGGTAGGTCAGCTCGTCGGGCTGGCCGACAGCCAGCACCTGGCGGCCCTGCGCGTCCACGGCCACGACCGAGCCATGGTGGACCGACTCCAGGAACTCGCCCCGCCACACTTCCGCCACGAGCTCGTGCACCTCGGTCCCCTCACGCAGATGAACTGTAAACTGTCGACAGTTAACAACTTGCCCTGGATCGTTGTAAAGGTGGAGGTTCATCACATGTCGGTCGACCTCCCCGTGCACGTGAGCCTGGCCGGTCAGACGGTGTCGGTCCTGCGCGAGCTGGTGCTGACCGGCGAGATCGCGGCCGGGGAGCGGGTCAACGAGGTCGGCGTGTCCCAGCGCCTGGGCATCAGCCGCGGCCCGTTACGCGAGGCGATCCGCCACCTGGCCAGCGAGGGCCTGCTCGTGCTGACCCCGAACCGGGGCGCGCGCGTGCCGCAGCTCACGCCCGAGGAGGTGCGCGCGCTGTTCGAGCTGCGCACCGCCCTGGAGTGCGCCGCCGCCGCACTGGCCGCCCAGCGGCGCACCGAGGAGGACCTGGTCAAGATGCGCGGGGCGGTGATCCGCGCGCGGACCGGGCTGACCACCGGCGAGTTCCCGTACCGGCTCGACCTGGCCTTTCACCAGGCGCTGATGGACGCCGCGCGCAGCCCGCTGATCGCCGAGCAGGTCCGCCTGGTGCAGCAGCGGGTGATCCTGCTGCGGGCCAGCATCGAGGTGGCCTTCTCCCACGAGCAGGCCTCCATCGACGACCACGAGGAACTGATCACCGCGATCGACGCCCGCGCGGGCGACCGCGCCGCCGAGATCATGTCCCGCCACCTCGACCGGGTCCGCGACCAACTCCTCACCTGACCCGCGAGTCCCGCCCACGGGTGCACGAGTCCCGGCCTCCCACACGCGAGTCCCGGCCAGCCACACGCGAGTCCCGCCCACCGGAACGCGAGTCCCGCCCTCCCGCACGCGAGTCCCGCTCTCCCGCACGCGAGTCCCGGCCACCGGAGCACAAGCCCCGGCCTGGACGGGCTCCCGCGCCTCAGACGTCCGGGGTGATCCGCATCGTCATCGGGGGCAGCGGGTCCTGACCGTCCACGAAGGACTCGCCGCTGGGCAGCCAGGCGCACGAGCTGGCCAGCAGGCCACTGGTGGCCTCGGCGGCCTCGCCGCACCAGACCGCGGTCACGCCCTCGGGCAGTTCCGTCCCCGGCGCCCCCTCGGCGAACCACCGCCCGTACTGCTCGGTGTAGGCCTCGCGGAAGCTGACCCGCCCGTCGTGCGGCCGGGACAGGTTGCGCTGCACCATGCGCATGGTCAGGGCGTAGCGGTCGAGCCAGTGCCGGTGGAAGTCGAACGCGGCGAGGTGGCGGCCCGCGGCGGCGCCCTTGGCGTCCACGTCAGCGATCATGTCCGGCGGCATGGTGAGGTTGAACCCGCCCTCGCCGTCGGACAGCGGGATCGGCACGACCCGATCGCGGAACCCGGGCAGCTGCGCCTGGAGCGTGTCGTGCCAGTTCATGCCCGCCAACAGGATCGAGTGCAGGTAGCCGACGACCTTGGTGGGATCGGGCAGCCGCTGCGGGCGCTGCGGTTCGGGCCGGCCGGTCGGCGGGATCGGGGCGCCAAAGTACAGGCCGAAGGTGGGCCGGGTGGGCAGCCAGGCGTCGAAGAACTGGATCGGGAAGTTGCTGGAGATGCCCCCGTCGGCGAACCAGTGCCGTGCGACGCCCTGCTCCTTGACCGTCCACAGTGGAACCGCGGAGAGCATGACCGGGAAGGCGAGGCTGATCCGGGCGGCCAGCAGCACCGGCATGCCGCCGCCGGGCAACGCGCGCAGCTGACCGGCCTCCGGGTAGCGCACCGGGCAGGTCCTGGCGAGAAAGTCCAGCACTGGCTTGGGAACCAGCGGGCGGAGTTCCTCGACTGAGAACAGGTACTCGACCCCGGAGTGCGACCCGTTGGGCATGCGCACCGGGCGGCCACCGGTCACGTCGGTGGTCATCAGTTGCAGGTCAACACCCCGGGAGAGCAGGTCCTCGAAGGTCAGCGGATCGTCCTCGGCCCGCCCGGCGATGTGCTGGATCTTCTTGTGCAGCCAGTCGGTGAGCGCGTCGGCGTCGGCGGGCCGCTGCTTGGCGCCCGGCACCATGCCGAAGTTGTTGGCGGGCATGCGCTTGACCAGCCCGCGCACCGACCAGCCCAGCGCGACCACCAGTCCGAGCGCGGCGGTCACCAGCACGCCGAAGGAGAACACGACCCAGCCCAGCACGCCGAGCCCGCCCAGTGTGCCGCCCGCGCTGTGCACCAGCACCACGCCCAGGCCGAACGCCGCGGCCCCGGACAGCAGCGCGGGCAGGAACAGCCAGCGGACCAGGCCCCACAGGTAGGTCATGGCCTTGGCGCCATCGGTGTGCTTGGCCTGTGCTCCCAACAGGATGCGGAACAGCGGGGCCGCGTCACGGGTCGGCCTGAACAGCCCGGCGATCAGCCCGGGGGTGCGCAGCTCCGCGCGCAGTTCCTCCAGCCGCTGGAAGCCGCCGCTGTCGCGGGCGTACTCGGCGGCGGCGGTCACCGCGGCGGCCATCGCCCCGGCCGAGGCCCCGCCGATGCTGCGGAACCGGAAGTGCTTGTGCAGCTCGATCACGGCCGCCGGATAGGCGACCCCGCTGGTGATCCCGCCCTGCATCACCAGGTCGCACTCGGTGGGCGCCGCCGGGATCGGGGCCTGGTCGGACTGCGTGGACGCCACTGCCACCACCTCAGTTCAGCCGCTGACAACCAGATTAATGATCGTCCTGTACGGACTGAAAGAGCCGTCGGGGGGACCTTGAATACCGAGCGGGCCCAGCACTGCCCGAACGGCGGACCGATCGGGCAGTGCGGCGAACGGCTACGGGAGGGCGGCGACCAGCTCCGCAGCGGGCACGCGGGTGCCGGTGTAGAACGGCACCTCCTCGCGCACGTGCCTGCGGGCCTCGGTGGCGCGCAGGTGGCGCATGAGGTCCACGATGCGGTGCAGCTCGTCGGCCTCGAAGGCGAGGATCCACTCGTAGTCGCCCAGTGCGAAGGAGGCCACGGTGTTGGCGCGCACGTCCGGGTAGTCGCGCGCCTCCTTGCCGTGGTCGGCCAGCATCCTGCGGCGGTCCTCATCGGGCAGCAGGTACCACTCGTAGGAGCGCACGAAGGGGTACACGCAGATGTAGTTGCGGGCTTCCTCACCGGCCAGGAAGGCCGGGATGTGGCTCTTGTTGAACTCGGCGGGCCGGTGCAGTGCGACCTGGCTCCACACCGGGGTGCTGGCGCGGCCGACCGCGGTGTGCCGGAAGCCGGAGTACGCGGCCTGCAACTGCTCGATCTGCTCGGCGTGCCACCAGATCATGTAGTCGGCGTCGGCGCGCAGACCCGCGAGGTCGTAGACGCCGCGCACGACGACGCCCTTGGCCTCCAGCGAGTCCAGGTACTCCTGTGCCTCGGTCGCCGCCGGGCCCCGGTTCTCGGGCAGCCGACCGGACTCGGCGCGGAACACCGACCACATCGTGTAGCGGATGGTGTCGTTCAACTCGGTGTAGTTCAGGCGGGCCATGCACCCATCGTCCCACCGGTGGGCCGGTAGCGGCCCAGCAGGTGGGCAGCGACACGGGCCGCGGCGGCCTGTGAGGTGGCGATGCACGCGGGCACGCCGACCCCGTGCAGGCTCGCGCCCGCCACCGCCAGTCCGGGCACCTCGCGCACGGCCGCCTCGATCGCGCTCACCCGGTCCAGGTGGCCGACCCCGTACTGCGGCAGCCCGCCGCCCCACCGGGTCACGCTGGTCTCCAGCGGCTTGGCGGTGATCCCGGTCAGCTCGGCCAGGTCCGCGAGCACCGCGCTGACCAGTTCCTCGTCCTCGACCTGCAACGAGGCGGCCTCACCCGCGCGGCCCACCGAGCCGCGCAGCACCAGCGGTTCCCCCGCCGGGGCCAGGTGTGCCCACTTGCGGCCGGAGTAGGTGAACGCCTTCGCGGTGAACGGGGTGCCGTCGGCGTGCCGGTCGTCGGCGGCGATCAGCACCCCGGAGTTGGTCGGCAGCGCCACGTCCGGCGGCAGTGCCAGTGCCACCACGGCCATCGAGGCCAGCTCGACCTCGGCGAAAGCGTTTGCGGCAGCGGGAACGGCGTCGGCCAGCAGCTTGCGGGCCGCGGGCGCGGGCACCGCGAGCACCACCCCGTCCACGAGCACGGCCTCGGTGCCCAGGTCCAGGCGCCAGCCCGTCTCGGTGCGGCACAGACCGCGCACGGTCTGCCCCAGCCGCACCGTGGCGGCGGAGGCCTCGGCGAGCCGGTCCACCAGCGAGCCCAGGCCACCGGCGAGCGTGCCGAACACCGGTGGGCGACTGGTGCCCTTCTGCGGCGGGGCGGGCACCAGCGTGGCCGCCGCGGCGACCAGCGAGCCCACGCCCCGGTCCAGGGCCCGCGCCAGGGCGGGCATGGTGGCCCGCAACCCCAGCGCGTCGGCACGGCCCGCGTAGACCCCGCCGAGCAGCGGGTCGACCAGCCGGTCGGCCACCTCGGGGCCGAACCGCTCACGCAGCAGCGCGCCGACCGCCACGTCCCCGTCCAGCTCGATCGGCGGCAGCGTGGGCTCCTCGGACACCCGGCGCAGCGCCTGCTCGGACAGCACCTCGCGCACGGCCTCCGCCGAAGCGGGCACGCCCATCAGCGTGTGCGCGGGCAGCCTGTTGGTGCGCCCACCGGCGCGCACCGTGGCGCCCGCCTGGGTGGGGTGCACCAGCTGCTCGGCCATGCCCAGCTCGGTGATCAGCTCGGTGGCCTCGCCGCGGCGGGCCAGGAACGCCTCGGCGCCCACGTCGAACCCGCGCCCGGCGAACTCGATCGTGCGCAGCTTGCCGCCCAGCCGGTCGGCCTGCTCGAACACCGTGATCTCGGCCGCGGGTCCCAGCAGGCGGCGCAGCCGGTAGGCGGCCGCCGTGCCGGAGACGCCGCCGCCGATGACGGCGACGCTGGTGGGCGTCATGAGAGGGAGTGCACCAGGTCGGCGACTCTGGTGACCACCTCGGGATCGGTCTGCGGCAGCACCCCGTGGCCCAGGTTGAAGATGTGCCCGCCCGCGGCGCGCCCCTCCTCGACGATGCGGCGCACCTCGCGCTCCAGCACCGGCCAGCCCGCGAACAGCAGTGCCGGGTCCAGGTTGCCCTGCACGACCGGCTCGGGGCCCTCCGGCCGGGCGGCGCGCAGCCTGCGGGCCGCCTCGTCCAGCGGGATGCGCCAGTCCACGCCGACCACGTCGGCACCGGCCTCGCGCATGGCGGGCAGCAACTCGCCCGTGCCCACCCCGAAGTGGATCCTCGGCACGCCCGCGTCGGCCACGGCCGCCAGCACGCGCGTCGAGTGCGGCAGCACGAACTCGCGGTAGTCGCGCTCGGACAGCGCGCCCGCCCAGGAGTCGAACAGCTGCACGGCGTCCACCCCGGCCTCGACCTGCAGGCGCAGGAACTCGCCGGTGATCGTGGCCAGCCGGTCCAGCAGCGCGTGCCAGACCTCCGGCTCGGAGTGCATCAGCGCCTTGGTGCGCTCGTGGTTGCGGCTGGGCCCGCCCTCGACCAGGTAGGAGGCCAGGGTGAACGGGGCGCCCGCGAAGCCGATCAGCGGGGTGTCGCCCAGCTCGGCGGTGAGCAGCCGGATGGTGTCGGCCACCGGCTCGACCTGTTCGGGGCGCAGCAGCGGCAGCGCGGCCACGTCGGCGGCGGTGCGCACCGGGTTGGCCACGACGGGGCCGGTGCCCGGCACGATGTCCAGGTCGACACCGGCCGCGTAGAGCGGCACCACGATGTCGCTGAACAGGATCGCCGCGTCCACGCCGTGCCTGCGCACCGGCTGGAGCGTGACCTCGCAGGCCAGCTCCGGGGTGAGGCAGGCCTGCAGCATCGGCGTGCCCTCGCGGACCTGGCGGTACTCCGGCAGGGACCGACCGGCCTGGCGCATGAACCACACCGGGGTCCTGGACGGGGCACCGCCGCGCGCGGCAACCAGCAGTGGGGATTCGGAGAGGTCCCGGCGTGCCGAGACCGGTGCAGTGTTGGTCATCTCGCCCTCCATGCTCCCACGGCTCGGGAACGCGCGAGCCGCCGGTTCGGCGCGGCGCACGGGGCGGGGCACCGGTTGGCCCTAGAGTCACGTCACGTGACCGGGAAGTCGGAACCGCCTGAGCTGTTCCGGCAGGCCGTGCAAGCGCTTCACTCGGTGCGGCCGAGGCCGGAGGTCGAGCTGGTCGAGGTGCGCGCGCCGCAGCGGCTGGCGCCGTGGTCCTTCGCGTTCAGCGCGGAGGCGCACGGGCCTGCCGACGAGCTGGCCACCGGCCGGCTGGTACTGCTGCACGACCCCGAGGCGGAGGACGCCTGGGGTGGGGTGCTGCGGGTGGTCGCCTTCGTGCGGGCCGAGCTGGACGCCGAGCTGGCCAGCGACCCGCTGCTGTCCGCCGTGGCCTGGTCCTGGCTCACCGACGCGCTGGAGGGGTCCACCGCGCACTGGAGCCAGCTGGGCGGCACCGTCACGCAGACCTCCTCGGCCCGGTTCGGCGACATCTCGGGTCCCGCCCGCACCGACGACCTGGAGCTGCGCGCCTCCTGGACCGCCGACGACGCCGAACTGGCCGCGCACGCCGACGCGTTCTGCGAGCTGATCTCCAGCACCGTGGGCCTGCCCCCGGTGGGCGTCACCCTGTTCACCCAGCGCCAGGGCACGCCGTAACGCCGCTACGGGTTGTCCACAGGCCGTGAGTTGTCCACAGGTGGATCTTCAGCAAGATCAACTAGGTGGGGTGGCGGGTAGACTGGAGCTGGGCACGCCCCCCGAGGAGTGGCGGGGGCTGAGCTGGGGGGATGGGCCGCGGCGGCCTGCTTCGCAGCTCCGCGGCGAAAGGTCCTTTCGCCGCGTCCAGCGCAGCGAAAGCCACCTTCGCGGCATCAGCGACCCACGCCGCCCACCCCACCCGGCCACGTCATGAAGGTGCCCTTCACGACGTCGAACGTCTCAAAGGGCACCTTCATGACGCGTCAACCCCGCAGCTTGCGCGCCACGGCCTCGGCGTCGCGCAGCACGCGCAGGGTGTTGGCCCCGGCGAGCTTGGCGCAGTCCTGCTCGCTCCAGCCGCGGTCGAGCAGCTCGCCGAACAGGCGCGGGTAGCAGGACACGTCCTCCAGGCCGACGGGCAGCACGCCGACCCCGTCGTAGTCCCCGCCCAGGCCCAGGTGGTCGATGCCGAGGACCTCGCGGGCGTGCTCCAGGTGGGCCACGACGTCCGCGATGGTGACCTCCGGCTTGAGCTCGGTCCACGTGGCGGTGAACCGCTCGCGCTGGGCGATGTCGCGGTGGTCGGCCCCGGCGGCGTGCATGGCCTCGCGCAGCCGCCCGTCCCACTCCGCGAAGGCGGGCGACACGAAGGCAGGCACGAATGTGACCATGCACACACCGCCGTTCGTGGCCAACTTCGCGAGCACGTCGTCGGGCACGTTGCGCGGGTGGTCGGCGACGGCCCGGCAGGAGGAGTGGCTGAAGATCACCGGCGCCTGGCTGGTGGCCAGCGCGTCGCGCATCGTGGTGGGGGCCACGTGCGACAGGTCGACCAGCATGCCGAGCCGGTTCATCTCGCGCACGACCTCGTGGCCGAACTCGCTCAGACCAGCGGAAACGGGCTCGTCGGTTGCCGAGTCGGCCCACGGGGTGTTCAGGTTGTGGGTCAGCGTCATGTACCGGACGCCGAGCCGGTGCAGTGCCCGCAGCACGCCAAGGGACTCGGCGATGGCGTGCCCACCCTCGGCACCGAGCAGGGAGGCGATCCGCCCGTTGGCGAACGCGGCCTCGGCCTCGTCGGCGGTGGTCGCCATGGCCAGGTGTTCCGGGTACCTCGCGGCAAGTTCGTACACCAGTTCGATCTGCTCCAGCACGGCGGTGACCGCGCCGTGCCCGGCGTACTGGCAGGGCACGTAGACGGACCAGAACTGCAGGCCCAAACGGCCCGCACGCAACTTGACCAGGTCGGTGTGCAGGTCGGACACGCGCTGCGTCAGGTCGACCCCGGCCCAGTCGGCCAACCAGCCCACTCCCCCGGCGCGTTCGCGCAGTGCCCACGGCAGGTCGTTGTGCCCGTCGGCCAGCTGGTGCAGCTCCAGGAGCGCCTCGGCGCGCGCTGCGGACCCGTTCGGGGACACCGTCAACTCCTTCATGTCGTCATGAACCGTTCTCGCGTTAGCAAACTCGCGCGGCATCCCTCGATCGTGCGACAAACCTGCCCGCCTGTGACAACTCGATCGGGATAGATACCCGTTTGATCGTCCCGCTGACCCGCTTGGGCGGCTACGCTGCTGCCGTCGACACCACTTTCGGTCGATCAGTGGCGCGGCTGATTGGACGAGAGTCCCGGTGCCGGTCGGGGGGCACGACCGACTCCAGGGAGGTAGTGACGTGGCTGCCGTCGGCTTAGGTCAGGCCGTTCGTACCACGCCAGCCGGCTCGTTGCCGGCGAACGAACATGGTCCCGCACCCGCGGGAGGAATTGTTCTCAGTGCTGGTGGTTGACGACCACCCACTGCTGAGGGAGGCGATAGCGGCCCGGTTGACCCAGATGGGCGCCGGAACTGTGCATGAGGCCGCATCGGTGGCCGAGGCGAGGGCGCGTGCCCTGGCCACGGGACCGTGCGACCTGGCGATCCTCGATCTCGGGTTGCCCGACGGAAGCGGCATCGACCTGGTCACGGAACTCCGTGCCCAGGGGTGGCCGCGCATCGTGGTGCTCGCGTCCTCCGACGACCCCTATGCGGTTCGGTCGGCCTTCCAGGCAGGCGCTCAGGCGTACCTGCTGAAGTCCGCCTCGCCCATGGTGGTCACCGACGGGGTGCGCCGAGTGCTCGACGGCGGGGTGTACGCAGACCCGAGTGTGGCACCGGTCCTGGCTGCAGGAACGCGGGTGCCCGGCACCGACAACACGCCGCGGGAACTGTCCGCGCGTGAGGTCGAGGTGCTCCAGCTGGTCGCCGATGGCCAGAGCAACAAGGAGATCGGCGAGGCTCTGAACCTGTCCGCGCTCACGGTGAAGTCACACCTGTCGCGGATCGGTCGGAAGCTGGGCACCGGGGATCGCGCTCAGATGGTCGCGTTGGCCATGAGGGCCGGTGTGATCCGCTGAGCGGACGTGATCCACGCCCGCGCGGGGCGTGGAGGACGTAGGGTCTTCCGCCGTGGATGCACCCTGCTCTGAACCGACAGGTCCTACCGGAGACAACCCGGTACCGCTGACGGAACCCGCTGAGGGAGTTCCGCCCGTGGTGTCCGATCCGACAACGCTGCGGCGCGCGGCCGCGGCGCTGTCGGGCGGGACGGGCCCGGTGGCGGTGGACACCGAAAGGGCATCGGGCTACCGCTACTCGCAACGCGCCTACCTGGTGCAGTTGCGACGGGAAGGCGCAGGAACAGTGCTGGTCGACCCGGTCGCGCTCAGCGGCCGGATCGACCCGCTGGCAGAGGCGTTGGAAGGCACCGAGTGGGTGCTGCACGCAGCCTCCCAGGACCTGCCATGTCTGGCGGAACTGGGACTGCGACCCACGGTCCTGTTCGACACCGAGCTGGCAGGCCGGCTTGCCGGCTTCGACCGGGTCGCCCTCGGGGCGATGGTCGAGCGCCTGCTCGGGTATCGCTTGGAGAAGGGGCACGGCGCGGCCGACTGGTCGCGCCGTCCTCTCCCCGAGGACTGGCTCACCTACGCCGCGCTGGACGTGGAACTGCTCGTCCCGCTGCGCGACGTGCTGGAGCGCGAGCTGACCGCTCAGGGCAAGCTGGACTGGGCGTTGCAGGAGTTCGAGGCGGTGCGCACCGCGCCGCTGTCCAAGCCGAGGGCCGAGCCGTGGCGCCGCACCTCCGGCATCCACCGGCTGCGCAACCCCCGCCAACTGGCCGCGGTGCGCGCCCTGTGGGAGGCCCGGGACGGCCTGGCCAGGCAGCGCGACATCGCACCGGGACGGGTGCTGCCCGACAGCGCGATCATCGACGCCGCCGTGAACGACCCGGCCACCGAGCCCGAGCTGCTCGCCCTGCCGGTGTTCCGCGGCCGCTCGCAGCGCCGCAGCGCGCGGGTCTGGTCCGAGGCCCTGGCCGCCGCCCGCGAGCTCACCCGCAAGGAGCTCCCCGAGGTCTCACCGCCGCACGACGGCCCGCCGCCGCCCAACCGGTGGTCCGACCGCGACCCCGACGCCGCGGCCCGCCTGGCGGCCGTCAGAGCGGCGCTGACGGGCATCGCCGACCGGCTGCGCATGCCGGTGGAGAACCTGCTGCTGCCCGACCTGGTCCGGCGCACCTGCTGGGAGCCGCCCGCCGACCTGGGCGTGGCCTCGGTGACCGAGGTGCTGCGCGCGGGCAACGCCCGGCCGTGGCAGGTGGAGCTGGCCGCCGGGCCACTCAGCGAGGCGCTGCGGACTACGGCAGCATCTGCCAGTGACGTACACGACAAGCCCCCACTGGTTACCGGCGAGTAACTGAGGCTAGAGTCTGGGTTACCGGCCGGTAGTGATCCCGGCCGAACCCGCTTGACTCACCGAGGAGGAGCACGCCGTGGCCGCACCCGTAGCGACGCAGCGTGCCGTTCGGAACGTGGTCTTCGTCGACGGCGTGCGCACGCCGTTCGGCAAGGCCGGTCCGAAGGGCATCTACGCCGAGACCCGCGCTGACGACCTGGTCGTCAAGGTCATCCGCGAACTGCTGCGGCGGCACCCCGAGCTGCCCCCGGAGCGGGTGGACGAGGTGGCCATCGCGGCCACCACCCAGATCGGTGACCAGGGCCTGACCATCGGCCGCACCGCCGCGCTGCTGGCCGGGCTACCCAAGTCGGTGCCCGGCTACGCCGTGGACCGCATGTGCGCCGGCGCCATGACCGCGGTGACCACCGCGGCCAGCGGCATCGCCTTCGGCGCCTACGACGTGGTCATCGCGGGCGGGGTCGAGCACATGGGCCGTCACCCGATGGGTGAGGGCGTGGACCCCAACCCGCGCTTCCTCGCCGACCGCCTGGTGGACACCTCGGCCCTGGTCATGGGCCAGACCGCGGAGAACCTGCACGACCGGTTCCCCGGCATCACCAAGGAGCGCGCAGACGCCTACGCGGTGGCCTCGCAGGACAAGTACGAGGCCGCGGTGAAGGCGGGCAAGATCGGTCCGGAGTTCGTCACCGTGGCCACCCGCTCCGCCGAGAAGGGCTGGGGCCTGGCCACCGCCGACGAGCCGCCGCGCCCGGGCACCACCGTGGCGAACCTGGCCGGGCTGAAGACCCCGTTCCGCCCGCACGGCCGGGTCACCGCGGGCAACGCCGCCGGGCTCAACGACGGCGCCACCGGCTGCCTGCTCGCCGATGAGGAGACCGCCAACGAGCTGGGCCTGCCGGTGGGCATGCGGCTGGTCGGCTACTCCTTCGCGGGCGTGGAGCCCGAGGTGATGGGCGTCGGTCCGGTGCCGGCCACCGAGAAGGCGCTCAAGCGGGCCGGGCTGACCATCGACGACATCGGCCTGTTCGAGATCAACGAGGCCTTCGCCGTTCAGGTACTGGCCTTCCTGGACCACTTCGGCATCGCCGAGGACGACCCCAGGGTCAACCAGTGGGGCGGGGCCATCGCCACCGGCCACCCGCTGGCCTCCTCCGGCGTGCGGCTGATGACCCAGCTGTCCCGCCAGTTCGCCGAGCGCCCCGACGTGCGCTACGGCATCACCACCATGTGCATCGGCATCGGCATGGGCGGCACCGTGATCTGGGAGAACCCGCACTTCGAGGGAGGCGACAAGTGATCACCGCTGAGCAGGCCAAGGCCGCCTTCCCGGACGAGGTGGTCACGAAGGCCACCACCCGGCTGATCTCCGTGCCCGGCGTGTCCGGGCAGGTCGCGCTGATCACCATCGACAACGGGCACGACCACACCAGGCCGTCCACCTTCGGGCCGCAGAGCCTGGTGAGCCTGAACTCCGCGCTGGACGAGGCGATCGCGGCCAAGCCCGCGGCCATCGCCGTGACCGGCAAGCCGTTCATCTTCGCGGTGGGCGCGGACCTGTCCGGGGTGGAGCAGGTCGCCGACCCGGCACTGGCCCGCCAGATCGCGCAGACCGGGCACGACGTGTTCCGCCGGTTCACCGAGTCGCAGATCCCGACCTTCGCCTTCGTCAACGGCGCGGTCATGGGCGGCGGCCTGGAACTGGCGCTGTCCTGCCACTACCGCACGCTGGCCGCCAACGCCGCCGCGATCTCCTTCCCGGAGGTCTTCCTCGGCCTGTTCCCGGGCTGGGGCGGCACCCAGCTGCTGCCGAACCTGATCGGCGCGGACGCCGCCGTGACGGTGATCATCGAGAACGCGCTGAACCAGAACAAGATGCTCAAGCCCGCGCAGGCCGCGCAGCTGGGCATCGTGGACGTGCTGCTGGACTCCGCCGACTACCTGGAGCAGTCGCTGCTGTGGCTGTCCAAGGTGCTCGCGGGCGAGATCAGGCCGGAGCGCAAGGAGATCGACCGGGGCGCGGGCTGGGACGCCGCGCTGGCCCGCGGTCGCGCCTTCGTCGAGGCCAAGACGCACGGGGCCTCCCCCGGCGCGCTCAAGGCCCTGGAGCTGCTGGAGCTGGCCCGCGGCAACGACCTCGACGCCGGGTACGCCGCCGAGACCGACGGGCTGGCCGAGCTGCTGCTGACCGACGAGCTGCGGGCCGGGCTGTACTCGTTCAACCTGGTGCAGAAGCGGGCCAAGCGCCCCGCGGGTGCCCCGGACAAGTCCCTGGCGCGGCCGATCACCAAGGTCGGCGTCGTGGGCGCGGGCCTGATGGCCAGCCAGCTCGCCCTGCTGTTCGTGCGCCAGCTCAAGGTGCCGGTGGTGCTCACCGACATCGACCAGGCGCGGGTGGACAAGGGCGTCGGCTACGTGCACGGCGAGATCGACAAGTTGCAGGGCAAGGGCAGGCTGTCCCCCGACGCCGCCAACCGGCTCAAGGCGCTGGTGAGCGGCTCGCTGGACAAGGCCGCCTTCGCCGACGCGGACTTCGTCATCGAGGCCGTGTTCGAGGAGCTGTCGGTCAAGCAGCAGGTGTTCGCCGAGGTCGAGGAGCACGTCTCCGCCGAGTGCATCCTGGCCACCAACACCTCCTCGCTGTCGATCACCGAGATGGCCGCGAAGCTGGCCCACCCCGAGCGGGTCGTCGGCTTCCACTTCTTCAACCCCGTCGCCGTGCTGCCGCTGCTGGAGATCGTGCGCGGCGAGCAGACCGACGACGCCTCGCTGGCCACCGCGTTCTCCGTGGGCAAGCAGCTGAAGAAGTCCTGCGTGCTGGTCAAGGACGCGCCCGCGTTCGTGGTCAACCGGCTGCTCACCCGGTTCCTCGGCGAGGTCATCGCCGCGGTGGACGAGGGCACCCCGTTCGAGGTCGCCGACAAGGCCCTGGAGCCGCTCGGCCTGCCCATGAGCCCGCTCGTGCTGCTCCAGCTCGTCGGCCCCGCCGTCGCGCTGCACGTGGCCGAGACGATGCACGGGGCGTTCCCCGACCGGTTCGGCGTCAGCGAGAACATGCGCAAGTTCGTCGCTGCCGGTAAGACGGGCGTCTACACATGGGACGCCCAGGGCAACCAGTCGGTCGACCCCGAGGTCGCCGCGCTGTGGCAGCCCGGCGACAAGCCGCTGACCGCCGAGCAGCTGCGCACCCGCGCCGAGGAGGCCCTCGCGCAGGAGATCCGGCTCATGCTGGACGAGGGTGTCGTGGCCGAGGCGCAGGACATCGACCTGTGCCTGATCCTCGGTGCTGGCTGGCCGTTCTGGCTGGGCGGCATCACCCCGCACCTGGACCGCACCGGCGTGTCCGAGCGGGTCACCGGCAAGCGGTTCCTGGCTCCGGGCGTGGCCTCCGTGCCCGCCTGATCCCCGCGCACCGTCGGGGCCGGTCGTGCGTTCGCGCGCGACCGGCCCCTTCTTGTCGGATCATGGAGTGGTGATCCGCATCGGGACCTCCGGCTGGGTGTACCCGGAGTGGCGCGGGCCCTTCTACCCTAAGGGGCTCGTGCAACGCCGTGAGCTGGAGTTCCTGTCCCGCAAGGTGAACTCCATCGAGATCAACGGCTCGTTCTACTCGCTGCGCACACCCGCCAACTACCAGTCCTGGGCCGCCCAGGTACCCGAGGACTTCGTGTTCGCCGTGAAGGGCCACCGGTTCGTCACCCACGTCAAGCGCCTGCACGCCGTCGCTGAGGCCGTGCACGAGTTCTTCGACTCCGGCGTGCTCACCCTCGGCCCCAAGCTCGGCCCCGTGCTGTGGCAACTACCGCCAAGCCTGCACTTCCAGCCCGACCGCCTGCGCGATTTCCTCGCCGTGCTGCCCGATTCGGTGCGGCACGCCGTCGAAGCCCGGCACCCCAGCTTCGACACGCCCGAGTACTTCGCCCTGCTGCGCGCCCACAACGTCGCTTCCGTCATCGCCGACACCGCTGGCGCCCACCCGCGCTTCGACGTCCTGACCGCCGACTTCACCTACGTGCGCCTGCACGGCGGCGCCGAGCTGTACGCCAGCGCCTACAGTTCGCCCGAACTCGACTCGTGGGCCGCCCGTGTGCGTGCGTGGGCCGCCACCGGTGACGTCCATGTGTACTTCGACAACAGCATGCACGCCCACGCCCCGCACGACGCCCTGTCGCTGGCGGGGCGGGTGGGGTGAGCTCAAGCGCCTGGGCTCGCCGTGGGCAACCCTATTGCTCCGGCTGACGCGAGCAAGCGCTTGTCATAAGTGACGAATGCCGTCAGGGCTTCACCGAGTGCCGCGTGCGCGGTGGCGAGGTGGATCGCGTCCAGTGACCGCAGGAGCGGGTCCTGGTAGGCCGCAGCCGTGGCGCGCACGAGGTCATCGATCTCGTAGATGGCGATGCGACGCAACACAGCGGGCACGCTGCCGAGCAGTTCGGGTTCGCTGCGCCGCAACGCCCGGGGCACCTCGACCTCGGACAGCGCGGAGGAGACGAGCATCGTGCCCTGGCGCGCGTCCAGCCAGTCGACGAGCTCGTCACTGGCGACCTCGCGGCGGATGAGCTTGATCAGCGCCGCGGTGTCGAGGTAGATCATCAGTAGCGTTCCTCGTCCCGCAGCCCGCTGACCAACTCGCCCGCCTCGTGATCGGCGCGTACCGGCCCCCGCGGCCTCGGCATCGGCCCACCGACGGTCGGCAACCGGAGCTTGCCCGAAGCGATGCGGTCCGCCAGTGGCTGCGGCGTGGGCGGCACGATGCGGGCGACCACGACGCCCCGCTCCGTGATCTCGACTTCCTCGCCGCGCTTCACCCTCGCCAGCACACCCGCGGTGTCCTGGTTGAGCTGGCGGACGGGGACTTCGCTCATGGGAACACGGTACTACAAGTTGTACTACATCAGCCCACCACTGACAGGCGGCACACCGGGCGGGTGGTCAGCCTGCCGTGGTAGCTGCCGGGCACGACCAGGTTGGGCTGGCCGTCGATCTCGGCGACCACGTCCTCGCCGACCTCCACGGCCACGGCGCGCGCGGCGGGGCGGGTGGTGGTGACACCGGCGAACACGGCGGTGACGACCATGCCCTCGGCGGTGGGCCGCAGCACGAGCTCCTCGGCGTCGCGGGCCCGCCCGCCGCCGTCGGTCCAGGCGACGCGGCCCAGCAGGCGCAGTTCGCGCACGACCACGTCCTGGCGGCCGTTGTCGCGGGTGATCAGCACGGCGGGCTGGTGGGTGCGGATCAGCCGGCCGCTGTCCTCACCGATCTCGCCGGGCACGACCACCGGCACGTTCCACATCGCGCCGCAGCGCTCGGCGGCGGCGGTCAGCGCGCGGTTGGTGGCCACGACCAGGTCGGCTTGCGGGGTGGCGGAGAGCTCACCGAGACCGGGGATGGGGGTCAGGTCGACGAGGTGGCCCCCGCGCTCGCGCACGACCTCGAGCAGGGCGTCCTTGGTGGCACGGCTGGACTTGTCGAAGCCGCGCAGCACGGCGACGGTCCGGAAGTCGGGGAGCCGGCGGATGGCTTCCACCAGTGCGCGCTGGTCACGGCGCAGTGCGGGAGCGGGATGGGACATCAGGGTGCTTGCCACTCACCGTTCTTACCCTGCCCCACACCCCGAAAAACCCGATCTTGGCGTGCGCTTGCTCACCTCGGCCGACACCAACGGGTGACAGTGGTCCGTTCCGGCCCCGCGACGGGCTCTGAACTGGCGGAGTTGTCCAACGGAGGGAGTACCCGATGTCGACCAGGATCCTGCTCGGACTCACCGCGGCCGTCCTGCTGGCCGCCGCGGCACCCGCGGCCGCGGCCACCGCCGAGGACGCCAAGTGTGACGCGGGCGAGTTCTGCGCGTGGAGCGGACCGAACTACACCGGCAAGTCGGTGCGGCTGAACCTGGAGACCGCCAACCCCAACGAGTGCGTGCCGCTGCCCGAGAAACTGGTCGCCAGATCGCTGGTGAACAGGCTGACCCGTGATGTGTCCGTCTACCAAGGAGCGAAGTGTTCGACCGAAGCGGAGTTCACCACCTATCCCAAGGGCGGTACCTACGTGCCCGACGCGCCGTTCGTGGTGCGGGCCATCCAGATCTGGGACTGACTAGCCTGACCCGGTGACCGTGACCGTGATCGGCGCCGGCGTCGCCGGACTGGCCTGCGCCAGGGCCCTGGTCGACGCCGGCGTCGCGGTCACCGTGCTGGAGCGGGACACCGTGGTGGGCGGCCGGCTGGCCACCGAGTCCCACGAGGGCCGTCCCACCGATGTCGGCGCGGCCTACTTCACCGTCAGCGACCCGGGTTTCGAGGCTGTCGTGACGCGGTGGCGGGACAAGGGGCTGGCCAGGCCGTGGACCGACACGCTGACGGCGATCGACCGGCACGACCACGTGGCCGCGCCGGGACCGATGCGCTGGGCGGCGCCGCGCGGGCTCAGGTCGCTGGCAGCGGACCTGGCCGCCGGGTTGCCGGTCGCACTCGGCCGGGCGGTCCGCTCAGTCGGCCCCGGCCCCGTAGTGGACGGATCGCGCGCGGACCACGTCGTGCTGGCCATGCCCGGCCCCGAGGCGTTGCCGCTGCTGGCCGAGGACCTGTCGGCCGCCCGCGCCGCCGCGGCCGCACAGCGCTGGCAGTCCTCGATCGCCGTGACGCTGCGGTACGCGGAGCGGACCTGGCGGTTGCGGGGCGCGTTCGTCAACGGGCACGGGCAGTTGCGGATGATCTGCGACGATGGCTCGCGTCGCGGCGATGACGCCCCCGTGCTGGTGGCTCACACCACAGCCGAGTACACCGCCGAACACCTGGACAACCCCGAGCGCGCCGCTGAGGACGTGGTGCAGGCGCTCAGCTACGTCATCGGCCTCAGGCAGCAGCCACTGTCCCGGCACGTGCGGCTGTGGCGGTACGCCCAGCCCGAGCCGGTCACCGAGGCCCCGTTCCACCTGGACGAGCAGGGCATCGGCCTGTGCGGGGACGCCTGGGGCGCCACGCCCCGCGTGCAGACCGCCTGGCTGTCGGGCACCGCGCTGGGCCAGGAGATCGCCCGGCGGCTGCTCCCCGGTTAGGGGCTGTTGCGCTCCCGCCGATCGGCCTAGGGTCGAGGTGATCTTGTTCGGTGTAGCGGGAAGGGTGCGTCATGGCGACGTGGAAAGACCTGGTGGCCTTCATCAGGACCGAGTACCGGGTCGTGGAGGAGACGCGCGACGAGATCAACATCTACGTGGAGTTCGAGGATGAGCGCAGTCAGCTGATCTGGCTCAGCCGTGAGGTGCTCGACGGCCGCGAGGAGTGGGTGCAGATCGCCTCCCCGTTCGCGATGGCCGGGCAGGTCAACCTGAACGCGGTGCTCAAGGAGATCGGCGAGACCACGGTGGTGGGCGGGGCGGCGATCATGGGTGAGCACGTGGTGCTGCGGCACTCGCTGCCGCTGTCGAACCTGGACATCAACGAGTTCGTGGACCCGCTGGCGCTGCTGGCGGGCACGGTGGACTCGTTGGAGGAGACCTTCTCCGGTGGCGACGCCTTCTAGACGGGCCGGGGCGGCCGTGGCGCTGGTGCTCGCGGCCGCCGGGTGCGCGGGCGGCACGGAACCGGCCGCTCCCACCACCACGACGACCACCGCGGTCGACGCGGTGACGGCGTGCACCAACCAGTTGGCGTACTGGGCGCGGGAGGCGCTGCGCAACGCCCGGGACACCGGCCTGGACTACCAGGAGATGGGCCTGTCCGGGGACCAGTACGACGCGCTGCTGGCGTTGCTGGGCAAGGCCCGCGAACTGGGCGCGCAGGCCACCCCGAACTGGATCGCCGAGCAGGCCAGGGCGGCGTGCACCCGGCTCGCCGCGGCGCCGAGCACCTCGCACGCACCGGGTTGGCCGTGAACGCCCGCTAGCCCCGCACCACCGGCACGCGGTCGAGGTCGAAACCGAAGTGCTCGCGGTAGGCGGCGAGCACCGCGGTGTCCCCGTGCAGTTCCTGTTCGGTGCGCTGCCCCTCGACGGTGTGGATCAGACGGGTGCCGCTGAGCGTGACGCGGCCGTCAGCGGTGAGCCGGGAACAGGTCAGCGACTTGGTGAACCCGGAGTCGGGCGAGTTCTGCTGCCACCAGCACATCGCGGCGAACTCGGTCAGTTCGCGGGGCCGTGTCTCCAACCGGTACTGCGGCACACCGTTCTGGAGCACGTCGATGTCACCGTGCTCGGCCTCGGCGAGCTGGAACATCCCGCTGGGATCCTGTTGCTCAGCAAAGGAATCCAGGCGCAACGGGTAGCGGCTGAACCGCCCGAAACCCACGTCGAGCAGCAGGTCGCCGACAGCGAGCGCGAGGTGGTCCAGGGGCGGGCCGAGCCGGTCCTGGCCGTACACCCGCGCGGCGAGCAGCCGCACGGGGTGCCCGAGCGCGGTCAGCAGGGCGGCGAACAACCCGTTGAGCTCGTAGCAGAAGCCGCCACGACGCCGGGTGATCATCTTGTCCACCAGTGCGTCCAGGTCCAGGCTGATCGGCTCACCGAGGTGGATGGCCAGGTTCTCGAACGGAATGGCGAGCAGGTGCCGCTCCTGGAGCACCGGCAGCGGATCTCCCGCCTCGGCGCCGATCCTGGCCAGATACTTGTCCACAGTGGACTGGTCCATGTCATCCCCCCGGTTTGCTCGGCAGGCGCACGGTGACGGCCAGCCCGCCACCGGGCACCGGCTCGGCGTGCACCACCCCACCGTGCGCGCCCACGGCGGCCCGCACGATGGACAACCCGAGCCCGGTCCCGGTCCGCGCGGTGCGGTCCACCCCGCCGCGCCGGAAGGGCTCGAACAGCTCGTTGACCCGCTCGCTGTCGACCTGCTGCCCGCTGGAGCTCACCCGCAGCACCGTCCACTGTGGACCGCTCTCGGTCTGCACCTCGATCCAGCCGCCCTCAACGTTGTGCCGGGCGGCGTTCTCCAGCAGGTTGCCCGCGACCCGCTCCAGCAGGGCGGGATCGCCCACGGCCGAGGCGGGCACGGTGCGGAAGGTGGCCTGCACACCCCGGGCCTCGGCCTCCAGCCGGGCGGAGCGCCAGGCGCTGGCGACCACGGCGGACAGGTCGACCGGTTCGTGCACGACCAGGCCGATGCCGTCGGTGCGGGCCAGCAGCAGCAAGGACTCCACCAGCTGCTCGGCGCGCAGCGCGGCGGTGCGCACGACCTGGGCCATGCGCCGGAGCTCCTCGGCGTCGGCGTCCTGGTCGGAGAGCGTGACGTCCAGTTCGGTGCGGATCACGGCCAGCGGGGTGCGCAGCTCGTGACTGGCGTTGGCCACGAACCGGCGCTGCGAGTCGAAGGCGGCTTGCAGGCGGTCGAGCATGGCGTCGAAGGTGTCGGCCAGCTCGGACACCTCGTCGCGCGGGCCGTCCAGGTTGATGCGCTCGCCCAGGGACTCGGCGGACAGCCTGCGGGCGGTGCCGGTGACCTCGTGCAGCGGGCGCAGCACCCGCCCGGTGAAGGTCCACGCGAGCACGGCCGCCGCCAGCAGCAGGAACACGAACGCCACCAGTCCGGTGCCGAGCACCTGCGCCCTGGCGTGGTCCTGGAGCACCTCACCGAGCTGGGCCGCCTCCACGGCGGCCCCGTCCACGATGACCTGACTGCCCGGTGGCAGCTGGGGCACGGCACCCCGCACGGCCGCGCCCACCAGCAGCCAGCCCAGCCAGAGCAGCACCGCGCTGACCGCGGCGACGATGCCGACCGCGATCAGGGTGATGCGCAGCCGCAGGCCGGGACCACGCATCACTGCCGCGACTCGCTGGCGCTCGCCGCAGCGCTTCGCGCAGGCACTGTGCTTGATGATTCGCTCGCAAGCTCGCTCATCTAGGCGCGGTCCTGCGCGGTGACGGCCTTGCCAGCGGCGGGCACCCGGTAGCCGGAGCCGACCACGGTCTCGATGATGCCGGGCTCGCCGAGCTTCTTGCGCAGGGTCATCACGGTCACCCGCACGGTGGTGGTGAACGGGTCGGCGTTCTCGTCCCAGACCCGCTCCAGCAGTTCCTCGCTGCTGACCACGGTGCCGCCGGCGGCCATCAGGACCTCCAGCACGCCGAACTCCTTGCGGGTCAGGTCGACGAGCTGACCGGCTCTGGTGACGGTGCGCTTGGCCGGGTCCAGCTGCACGTCGGCGGCGATCAGCACCGGCGGGGTGGCCGGGGTCGCACGCCGGGCCAGTGCCCGCACCCTGGCCACCAGCTCGGCGAAGGCGAAGGGCTTGGCAAGGTAGTCGTCGGCGCCCAGGGACAGTCCCGCCACCCGGTCCTCGACGGTGGTGCTGGCGGTGAGCATGATCACACGGGTGAGCGCGCCGGAGCGCACTATCTCCCGGCACAACTCGTCCCCGGACATCCTGGGCAGGTCACGGTCCAGCACCACCACGTCGTACCGCGTGACGGCGACCTTCTCGTGGCCCGACTCGCCGTCGAAGGCGACGTCCACTGCCATACCCTCACGCCGCAGGCCACGGGCGATCGCCTCGGCCAACGGCTGTTCGTCCTCGACTACCAGGATCCGCACCCCTCCACGGTGCCACAGCCCGGGGACCGGACGCCGCAGGAGGGGTGCGCGGCGGGCTCAGGCCCCCTTGTGCTCGTCGACCTGCTCGGTCACGGCAGTGGGCTGGCCCACGCGGCCCGCGACCCACTCGGTGACCCGCCTGGCCACGTCCTGGGCGGTCAGTCCGAGCGCGGCCAGCACCTCGGAGCGCGAGCCGTGCTCCAGGAAGCGCTGGGGCACACCGAGGTCGCGCAGCGGCACGTCCACCCCGGCGTCGCGCAGCGCGGCCGCCAGCGACCAGCCGAAGCCGCCGTGCCTGCCCGAGTCCTCCACGGTGACCACCAGCCGGTGCTCGGCGGCCATCTCGACCAGCTCGGCGGGCACCGGCATGACCCACCTCGGGTCCACCACGGTGACCCCGATGCCCTGGTCGGCGAGCCTGCTCGCGGCGGCGACACCCAGCTCGCCGAACGCGCCGACCGCGATCAGCAGCACATCGCCCTCGGCGCCCGCACCGGGCTCGGCCAGCACGTCCACCGAGCCGACGCGGCGCAGCGCGGACACCTCCTCGACCACCGCGCCCTTGGAGAAGCGCAGCACCGAGGGCCCGTCGTCCACGGCGAGCGCCTCGCGGAACTCCTCCCGCAGGGTGCGGGCGTCCCGCGGTGCGGCCACCCGGATGCCGGGGACCAGCCCGAGGATGGACAGGTCCCACATGCCGTTGTGGCTGGGGCCGTCGGAGCCGGTGATGCCCGCGCGGTCCAGCACGAGGGTGACCGGCTGCTTGTGCAGGGCCACGTCCATCAGCAGCTGGTCGAAGGCCCGGTTGAGGAAGGTGGAGTAGAGCGCCACCACCGGGTGCAGACCGGCCATGGCCATGCCCGCCGCGGAGGTCAGCGCGTGCTGCTCGGCGATGCCCACGTCGAAGCAGCGGTCCGGGAAGGACCGCGCGAACTTGTCCAGGCCGGTGGGCGCGAGCATGGCGGCGGTGATCGCCACCACGTCCTCGCGCTCGGTGCCCGCGCGAACCAGTTCCTCGGCGAACACCGAGGTCCAGGACGTCGACTTGGGGCCGAGCGGCTTGCCGGTGACCGGGTCCATGGCACCGCACTGGTGCATCTGGTCGGCCTCGTCGTTCTCGGCGGGCGGGTAGCCGTTGCCCTTGCGGGTGACCGCGTGCACGATCACCGGCCCGTTGAACGCCTTGGCCTTGCGCAGCGCCGCCTCGAGCGCGCCGAGGTCGTGGCCGTCCACCGGCCCCAGGTACTTCAGGCCCAGGTCCTCGAACATCGCCTGCGGGGCCAGCGCGTCCTTGATGCCGCGCTTGGCCGCGTGCAGTGCGGCGTAGACCGCGTTGCCCACCATCGGCGTGCGTTGCAGGGTGCGCTTGCCGCTCTCCAGCACGCGCTCGTAGCCGGGTTGCAGGCGCAGCGAGGCGAGGTGGTCGGCGAACCCGCCGATGGTCGGCGAGTAGGACCGGCCGTTGTCGTTGACCACGATCACCACCGGCCTGGTGCGGTCGGCGGCGATGTTGTTCAGCGCCTCCCAGCACATGCCCCCGGTGAGCGCCCCGTCCCCGACCACGGCCACCACGTGCCGCCGGGACCCGGCCAGCTTGAACGCCTTGGCCATGCCGTCGGCGTAGGACAGTGCGGTGGAGGCGTGGCTGTTCTCGACGAAGTCGTGCTCGCTCTCCGCGCGGCTCGGGTAGCCCGAGACGCCGCCGGTCTGCTTGAGCAGGTCGAACCCGTCCCGGCGGCCGGTGAGGATCTTGTGCACGTAGCACTGGTGGCCCACGTCGAACAGCAGGGCGTCGCTGGGTGAGTCGAACACCCTGTGCAGCGCCATGGTCAGCTCCACGACGCCCAGGTTGGGCCCGAGGTGGCCGCCGGTCTTGGACACCTTGTCCACCAGGAACGACCTGATCTCGGCCGCGAGCTGCTCCAGCTCGTTCTGCTCCATCCGCTTCACATCGGTGGGACCGTGCACGGATTCCAGCAGCGTCACCGCTTCACCTCGCCTGTTGGCACCTGGGGTCAATTCGGGGCCTCGTCCTGCGACCTCACCGCCTGTGAGCGGCGCCGTTCAGTCTACGGAGCAAGGTCGCGCCCGGCTGGCGGGCAGTGGCCGAGAGTGCGGTTGCCCGATGTGCTCAACCGCCGTTCGAACGACACGGTCACCGCACGTCCGGCCCAAGACCCTGCACAGACAGACGTACGACTGCGGGCTGGAGTTGTCCTGCCACCGCAGGAGGTCACCCGCTTGAGTCATTTCTCACGCTCAACCGGTTGGCGGCACCTCCCTGCCCAGGAAGGCGGCGAGCCGGTCGGCCGCGGTGGCCCCGGGCGGCGCGGGCCGCTCCGCGGCGAACGGCCCGCCCTCGGGCCGACCGACCTCGGCGAGCCGGGCCTGCCACATGGCCAGCGCGCGCTCGGCCAGCTCCGGGACCAGGTCGGTGGGCTGCCCGGTGGCCGCCGCCACGTCCCAGCCGTGCGCCAGCATCTCGTTGACCCGCATGTGCACGAGGAACTCGCCGGGGCGCGGGCCGATCGGGGTGGGGTAGCGCCCGGCCAGCGCGCCCGGGGCCGTGGCCGCGGCGCGGAAGGCCCCCACCGCGCGGCCGAACGCCTCGGCGGGCCGCTCGCCGAGGTGGTCGGCGGCGCGGTCGGGTCCGGGGCCCTCGGACACGATCGCCGCGAACACCAGGTGCCCGCTGACCAGGTGGTCGACCACCCGACGCACGTCCCAGCCCGCACAGGGCGAGGGCAGCGCGAACTGCTCGGGGCCGACCGCCGAGATCACCCGCTGGGTCTGCTCGGCGACGAGTTCGAACTCGTCAATCACGTCCATGCCCCCAGCCTGGCACCGGGGTCTGACAACTCGCGCGGCGTCAGCCGCTGCCGACGAACGGCCGGAGCAGGTCGACGACCCGCTCCATCCGGTAGCGCGCACCAAGCCGGTGCAGGACCTCGGCCGCGTTGCCATCTGGACGTCTACCCGCGATCACGGCGACCGCGGCCAGCGCACGGGTCCGGTTGACCGCGACTGTGTTGGCAGCGAACTGGCACGGCGGCAGCACCTGGAGGTGCTGTGCCCTGCGGGCCGCCTCACGCGGCTCGACGCCACGCCCGATCAGCTTGCGCGCTTCCGCGTGTTCCAGTTCGGCCAGGATCACGGGGCTCCACACCGGCCGGCACGTGCCCTCGACCGCGAGGGAGAGCAGGAAGTCCCTCTGTAGGCCGGGCCACAGGGCGCAGGTGTCGAGCAGAACCGTGAACATCCCAGCATCGTGACAGGGAGGTCTGTCAATCGGCGGGCGCCGCCCGACGCCGCTCACCGATCGCACGACGGGCACCGCGCAGCCGGTTCAGCACCGCGTCCAGGTCCTCGTCCTCCTCGACGGTGGTGGCGTCCAGCGCCGCGTACTGGTCGGCGCGGCGCTGCTCGCGGTAGGCGAGCAGGTCCCGGAGCGTGATCCGCCGATGGCTCTTGACCCGGTCGAAGGGGATCTGGCCCTCGTCGAGCAGCCGGATCAGCGTGGGCCTGCTGACGCCCAGCAGGTCGGCGGCCTGCTGCGTGGTGAGCGTCTTCGTCACGGGGGCGACTGACACCGCCAGGCCGCTGTTCAGCGCCTCCGCCACCTGCCTCAGCACGCGGTAGAGGTCCTCAGGCAGCTCAACCCGGTCCTCCGGCGCGGTACCGCTGAGGAAGCACGGCACGTCCGGCCGCCCCAGCCCAGCGTCCTCCCTCGCCTTCAGGAAGTCGTAGACCCGCGCGACCTGCTCGCCCTCGTCAGGCAGGTAGGTCTCCTGGTTCACCGCTCGCGCCACGACTCCTCCAATCGCACAAAACGCAACAGGTGTCGTTTTGTGCGTCTACCGCCCTGTGTCGCGGCTAGTCCCTGACCAGCAGCGCCACGCACTCCACGTGGTGGGTCATCGGGAAGGCGTCGAACGCCCGCAGGCGGTCCAGGCGGTAGCCGTGCGCGGCGAACCCCGCCACGTCGCGGGCCAGCGCAGCCGGGTCGCAGGCGACGTAGACGACCCGGTCCGGCCCGCGCGCGGCGAGGGCGTCGACCACGGCACGGCCCGCGCCCTTGCGCGGCGGGTCGAGCACGACCACCTGGGGGCTGCCGTGCAGCCGGGCGAGCACGTCCTCGACCAGTCCCACCCGGAACCGGACCTGGGGCAGGTCCACCAGGTTGGCGCGTCCGTCGGCGACGGCACCGCGCGCGGACTCCACCACGACCACCGAGCCCTCGGCGCCGACCTGCTCGGCCAGCACCGAGCCGAACAGGCCCGCGCCGCCGTAGAGGTCCCACGCGGTGTCGCCGGGGCGGGCGGCCGCCCACTCCCCCACGACCTCGGCCAGGTAGTCGGCGGCCTCGGGGTGCACCTGCCAGAACCCGTGCGCGTCCACGTGCCACTCGCGGCCCGCGGCCCGCTCCACGGCCACGCCGTCGCCCTCGACCTGGCGGCTGCGCCCGCGCTGCGGGTGCTCCACGATGTCCACGCGGCCCCGGGCGTCGGTGGTCAGCTCCAGCTCGGCGCCCCGGGTCCAGCGCTGGTCGTTGGCGTCCTCGACCAGGCCGGGCGCGGCGATCGGGCAGCGCTTGGCGGGGATCACCTTGTGGCTGCGGTGCCCGCGGAAACCCGGGCGGCCGTGGCCGTCGACGACCATGCGCACCCTGGTCCGCCAGTCCACCAGCCCGCCGGGCAGCTCCTCGACCAGCACGTCCACGTCCAGCTTCGCCAGCCTGCTCAGCTGCTCGGCGACCACCGCGGCCTTGAGCGCGCGCTGGGCCTGGCCCGAGGCGTGCTGCCAGTCGCAGCCCCCGCAGCCGCCGGGGTGCGCCAGCGGGCACACCGGGTCCACGCGGTCGGCGGAGGCCTCGAGCACCTGCACGGCGTCACCCCGGCAGAACGAGCCGCCCTTGTCCTCGGTGATCTCCACCAGCACCCGCTCACCGGGCAGGGCGTGCCGCACGAACACGACCCGCCCCTCGGCCCGCGCCACGCAGTGCCCGCCGTGCGCGACCGCGCCGACCTCGACCTCGACCTGGCGGCCGGTCCAGCTCTGCGCCGCGGTCACGAGCGGGCCTTGCGCTGCTGGTGCGGGGTGTCCAGGCCGCGCCGGATGGCACCGGGTGCGACCGTGGCCCGCTCGTCGCGCTTCTTGGCCGAGGCGAGCTGCCAGGGCACGCTGGTGACCATCACCCCGGGCTGGAACAGCAGGCGGCCCTTGAGCCGTAGTGCGCTCTGGTTGTGCAGCAGTTGCTCCCACCACCGCCCGACCACGTACTCGGGCAGGAACACGGTGACCACGTCGCGCGGGTTGTCGGTGCGCACCCGCTTGACGTAGTCCAGCACCGGCTTGGTGATCTCCCGGTACGGGGACTCGATCACCTTCAGCGGGGTCTGGAACTCCTGCTTGGTCCACTCGGCGACCAGGTCGCGGGTGTCGGTGTCGTCCACGTTGACGGTGACCGCCTCCAGCACGTCGGGGCGGGTGGCCTTGGCGTAGGACAGCGCGCGCAGCGTGGGCAGGTGCAGCTTGGACACCAGCACGATGGCGTGGTTGCGCGAGGGCATCACCGCGTTCTTGCGCTCCTGCTGGGCCATGCGCAGCTCGCTGGCGACGGTGTCGTAGTGCTTGCGGATGGCGGTCATCAGGGCGAAGATCGCGGCCATCGCGGCGATGGCGATCCACGCGCCCGCCAGGAACTTGGTGATCAGCACGACGACCAGCACGGCGCCGGTCATCACCAGGCCGATGGTGTTGATCACCTGCGAGCGCCGCATCCTGGACCGCGCCGCGCGGTCCTGCTCGGTGCGCAGCAACCGGTTCCAGTGCAGGATCATGCCCGCCTGGCTGCACGTGAAGGACACGAACACGCCCACGATGTAGAGCTGGATGAGCCGGGTGACCTCGGCGTCGAAGGCCACGATCAGCAGCACCGCGAAGGCGGCCAGGAACACGATGCCGTTGCTGAAGGCCAACCGGTCGCCGCGGGTGTGCAGCTGGCGGGGCAGGTAGCGGTCCTGGGCCAGGATCGAGCCGAGCACCGGGAAGCCGTTGAACGCCGTGTTGGCGGCCAGCACCAGGATGATGCCGGTGACGAAGGAGATGTAGTAGAAGGCGGGCGGGAAGTTGCTGAACACCGCTGCGGCGATCTGGGCCACGATCGTCTTCTGCTGGTAGCCCTCGGGCGCGCCGGAGAGCTGGGCGGCCGGGTTGTCGGCGAAGTTCACGTGGGTGAGCCCGGCCAGGGTGATGATGCCGATCAGCATGGTGACCGCGATCACACCCATCAGCAGCAGGGTGGTGGCGGCGTTGCGCGACTTGGGCTTGCGGAAGGCGGGCACCCCGTTGCTGATCGCCTCGACCCCGGTCAGCGCGGCGCAGCCGGAGGAGAAGGCGCGCAGGATCAGGAAGGCGAAGGCGATGCCCGTCCAGGAGCCCTCGCCGTGCAGGGTGAACCCGGCCGACTCGGCGCGCAGGTCGGCGCCGAAGGCCGCGCGGACCAGGCCCCAGACCACCATGCCGAAGATGCCGATCATGAACCCGTAGGTGGGGATGGCGAAGGCCGTGCCCGACTCGCGCAGCCCGCGCAGGTTCATCGCGGTGAGCAGGCCGACCACCAGCAGGCAGAACAGCACCTTGTGGTCCCCGATGAACGGGATGGCCGAGCCGATGTTGGCGATGCCCGAGGCCGTGGACACCGCCACGGTGAGGATGTAGTCCACCAGCAGGGCGCTGGCCACCGTCAGGCCGAAGGTGCCGCCGAGGTTGGTGGTGGCGACCTCGTAGTCGCCGCCGCCGCTGGGGTAGGCGTGCACGTTCTGCCGGTAGGAGGCCACCACCACCAGCATGACCAGGGCGACCACCACGCCGATCCAGGGCGCGAAGCTGTAGGCGGACAGGCCGCCAACGCTGAGGGTCAGGAAGATCTCCTCCGGGGCGTAGGCCACGGAGGACAACGCGTCGGAGGCGAACACCGGGAGGGCGATCCGCTTCGGCAGCAGCGTGTGCGCGAGGCGGTCGCTGCGGAAGGGTCGGCCGAGCAGGAGGCGTTTGGCCGCGGTCGCGAGCTTGGACACAACGGCACAGCGTAGGCGAGGCCGTCACCACATCGGAGCAACCATGGGTAGGTTGGTGCCCAAACCGGCCCATTGGGACGTCGGGGGCGGTGCTGACCCCATCGTCACGGCGTCCGGGTAGCGTGCAGCGCGCATCAGGGGGAGGGCACCCCGGAGGAGGATATTTCGTGCACGTCGTGGTCATGGGCTGCGGTCGGGTGGGGGCCTCACTGGCCAAGTCACTGGAACGGCTCGGCAACCAGGTAGCTGTCATCGACAAGGACGGCCAGGCGTTCCGGCGCCTCGGCAACGACTTCCACGGTCAGCAGGTCGTGGGCAACGGCTTCGACCGGCAGGTGCTGGTGGCCGCCGGGGTGGAGCGGGCCGGTGCGCTGGCCGCAGTGTCCAGTGGGGACAACTCCAACATCATCACGGCCAGGGTGGCCCGGGAGACCTTCGGCGTGCAGCACGTCGTGGCGCGGATCTACGACCCCAAGCGGGCGGCGGTCTACGAGCGGCTGGGCATCCCCACCGTGGCCACCGTGCCCTGGGCGACCGACCGGTTCCTGCGCATGCTGGTGCCCGAGGGCTCGGCCACGGCGTGGCGGGACCCCTCCGGCACGGTGGCGGTGCTGCCGCTGCCCGTGCACGAGGGCTGGGTCGGCAGGCCCATCGCCGAGTTGCAGGAGGCCACCGGGTGCCGGGTCGCGTTCATCATGCGCTTCGGCACCGGGGTACTGCCCCAGCCCAGCAGCGTCGTGCAGGCCGACGACGAGATCTACGTCGCCGCGCTGTCGGGGACGATCACCGAGGTGACCGCCGCGGCGGCACAGGCACCTGAGGAGAGCCACTGATGCGGGTCGCGATCGCGGGCGCCGGGGCGGTGGGCCGGTCCATCGCCCATGAGCTGCTCGGTGGCGGGCACCAGGTCATGCTGATCGAGCGGGACCGGGCGCACTTCGAGCCGGGCACCGTCGAGCAGGCGGAGTGGGTGCACGCCGACGCGTGCGAGCTGTCCTCGCTGGAGGACGCGGGCATGCAGCTGTGCGACGTGGTGATCGCCGCCACCGGGGACGACAAGGTCAACCTGGTGGTCTCGCTGCTGGCCAAGACCGAGTTCGCGGTGCGCCGCGTGGTGGCCAGGGTCAACGACCCCAACAACGAGTGGCTGTTCACCGAGGCCTGGGGCGTGGACGTGGCCGTGTCCACGCCGAGGATGCTGGCCGCGATGGTCGAGGAGGCCGTCAGCGTCGGCGACCTGGTGCGGCTGATGACCCTGCGGCAGGGCCAGGCGAACCTGGTGGAGATCACCCTGCCGGAGGACAGCCCGCTGGCGGGTCAGGCCGTGGAGCAGCTGTCGCTGCCCAAGGACTGCGCGCTGGTGACCATCCTGCGCGGCGGCCGGGTGATCGTGCCGCAGCCGGACGACCCGTTCGAGCCCGGGGACGAGCTGCTGTTCGTGACCTCCGCGGACGTGGAGCACGAAATCCAAGCAGCCCTCGGTTTGTCCTGATACCGCTGTGCCCCCAACGGTTGCGTTGGGGGCACAGCTGTGCTCAGGCCAGGTGGCGCAGCAGCACGGGGTGGCGGTGCGCCCCGGTGCCGGAGTACACGGCGGCCCAGGTGTTCCTGCCATCCGGCGTGGTCGCCAGCGCGTTGACGAAGGACAGGCCGGTGGCGGGCAGCGCGATCGGCCGCCAGGACTTGCCGTCGTAGCGGGCCACGTAGGGCGCGCGGTCGGTGGTGAGGTGGCCGCCCGCCCAGACGGCGCCCGTGCGGTCGGCGGCCATCGCGATCACGTACAGGCCCTGCTGCTGGTCCACCGGCGGGGCGGGCGCCTGGGCCCAGGCCCCGTGCTGCCAGCGCGCGAACGCGGGCTCGATGCTGTACCGGGTGTTGCCGGTGCGGGCGGTGCCCACCAGCAGCGGGCCACTCGGTCCGCCGACCACGGCCTTGGCGTCGGTGTTGCCGGACACCCGGGACGGCACGGCCAGCTTGCTCCAGGCCCGCCCGTTCCAGTGCAGCGCCAGCGGGCTCAGCGTCCCGGACCGCGGGCCGTCACTGCCGACCGCCCACACGTCGTCCGGGGCGATCACCGTCACCGACTGCAACTCGCCGGGTGTGCTCGCCGGCGTGCTCACCCGGGTCCAGGCGTGGCCGTCCCAGTGCTGCACCAGCGGCACCGGGTCGCTGTCCACGTCCTGGCTGGAGCCGACGGCCCACACGTCCTCGCGGCCCGCGGTGGCGACTCCGTAGAGCACGTTGCCGCGCGTACCGGGGTTCGGCCCGGGCACGACCGTCCAAACGCGACCGTCCCAGTGCTCGATCAACGTGGTGACGCCGGGGCCCGGGGCCAGGTTGACGCGCGACTCCGCACGGGCCACCAGGTTGTTGTAGTAGCCCTGCTGGCCAACCGCCCAGACGTCGTCCCCCGTGCGGGCGGCGACGGCGCTGAAGCCGCCCGCCGTCACGGCGTGCGTGGGCGCGGCCTTCCACGTGGTGCCGTCCCAGTGCATGGCCAGCTCGCCGGTGGACTGCTCGCCGACCGCCCAGGCGTCCTTCGGACCGAGCACGGCAAGTCCGGCCACGCTGCTGGGCGCGGTGGCGTCCGGGGTGGGCACGATCTGCCAGGGCGCCGGCGCGGCCTGTGCCACGGCAGGGGCCAGCACGGCCAGTGTCACCGCGGCGAGCACCGCGGGTCTGGCGCGGGTGAGGACCTTCATCGGTGGAACCCCCAAGCTCTCTCGGAGCGCCCAGCCTCGCGGGCGCGCCGGGAACGGGGGAACCGCCGTTAGGAGGTGGGGTCGGCGACGCCGCCGACCGGGGCGGCGCGTTCCTCCTCCAGCGCGGCCAGCCGCTTGTCGGCCTTGCGCACGGCCCAGACCGTGACGGCGATGGCCACCGCGGTCAGCGGGTAGCCCATGGCGATCCTGGCCACCCCGAGCAGGCCCACGTAGTCCTGGTCGTAGAGCCAGTTCTGCACCACGAACTTGGAACCGAACACCAGGATCCAGACCAGGGTCGCCACGTCGTAGTACAGGGTGGCCTTGCGGTCGGAGCGCCAGCGGAAACCGGTCCCGTTGAGCGTGGACCAGATGACCCCGGCCAGCGGCCAGCGCACCAACGCGGACACCAGGAAGACCCCGCAGTAGATGAGGCTGGTCCAGATCCCGAACAGGAAGAAGCCCTTGGCGGAGCCGGTGCGCACCACGATGAACGCGGCGATGGCGATGCCGAACAGACCGGAGATCGCCGGTTGCAGTGGCTGCTTGCGGACCAGTCGCAGGACCGCGATGGCCACCGCGACCCCCACCGCGGACCAGATCGCGGGCTGCCAGTCGAAGATCGCGTTGACCACCACGAAGACCACGACGGGCACCGAGGAGTAGATCAGGCCCGCGATGCCACCCATCTGCTCCAGCAGTGTGGGCTGCTTCTCCGGCTTGTCCTGCTGCGCCTCGTCGGCGGGAACGGCTGGCTGTTGTTCACTCATGAAGTCGTCTGCAACTCGTAGTAGGGGTTGTAGAGCACCTTGCGCCCGTCCCGAACCGCGATCCTGCCCCTGGCCTTGATGGTCCGGCCTGGCTCGATGCCTGGGATCCTCCGGCGGCCGAGCCAGACTAGCGTCACGCCCTCCGTGCCGTCGTAGAGCTCCGCCTCCAGGGTCGCCGCGGCGTCGCGCGGGCAGAGCTCCACGCTGCGCAGGCGCCCCAATACGGTGACCTCTTCACCCGATCGGCAGTCGCACGCCTTCTGCGCCCCGTCGGCCTCGGCTTTTCGGGACAGGTCATCGGCGTCGAGTTCGGCGACATCGCTGGTCAGCCGCCGTACGAGACGGCGCCAGTAGCCGCCCCCCGTGCTCGCCATCGCACTCTCCAGGGTGCTTGCCGGCCCCGGCTCCGGGACCTCTCACCAGCCAGGGTAACCGTGCCCGGCCTTGCGCGAAGGCTGTGCCTTCGGTGAGATCTGGCGACGTGGGGTGCACTGCGGTTCTCCTGCCCGGTACCGGGTCGGATGAGGTTTTCATCCGATCGGTGTTCCAGGCGCCACTGAGGGCCGCCGACCTGGAGCTGGTGGCCCCCGGGCCGGTACCGGGTCCCGACCTGGTGCGGCACCACCTCGCAGCCCTGGACGCCGCGGCCCAGCACGGGCCCGTGCTGGTCGGCGGGGTCTCGCTGGGCGCCCACGTGGCCGCCGAGTGGGCCTGCGCGCACCCCACCCGCTGTGCCGGTCTGCTCCTGGCGCTGCCCGCGTGGTGCGGCGCCGCCGAGGGCTCGCCCGGTGCCGTGGCCGCCCGGCTCTCCGCCGAGGCCGTGCGCCGCGACGGGGTCGACGCCACGCTGCGTGCCGCCACCGCGGGCGTGGACCCGTGGCTGGCCGCCGAACTGGACCGCGCCTGGCGCAGGCACGGCCACGGGCTCGCCGACTCGCTGCTGGCCGCCGACCGCCCCGCGCCGACCGCCGCGCAGCTGGCCGCCCTGCCCGTTCCCGCGGGCCTCGCCGCCGTCGTCGACGACCCGGTGCACCCGCTGCCCGTGGCCCGCCAGTGGGCCGCCGCCCTGCCCCACAGCGCCCTGCGCACCCTCAGCTTCGCCGAGTTCGGTGCCGACCGGACCGCCCTGGGCCGGGCCGCCGTGCAGGCCTGGCAGGAGGCCGCCGCTCCCCTGTGTCATGAAGGTGCCCCTTGAGACGTTCAACGTCGTGAAGGGCACCTTCATGACACGACGCGGCGAGGACAGCGGCCTCGGCGGCACGAGGCGCGGCACCGCCATGAAGGTGCCCCTTGGGACACCCAGCGTCGTGAAGGGCACCTTCATGACATAGCCGAGGCGTGAGCCGCTACCCGTTGTCGGCCAGCGCGAGCGCCCCGCCTAGGCCGATCATGGTGAGGCTGGTGGCCACCCGCTGGCGGTTCTGCCAGCGCAGGTTGCCCATGAGCCGCTCGCCCAGCGGGCCCGCGCACAGGGCGACGGTCAGGTCGGCGACCAGGGCGGAGCCCACCACGACGAGCCCGAGCAGCAGGAACACCAGCGGGGCGGGTGCCCGCTCGGGATGCACGAAGTGGGGCAGGAACGCCAGGAAGAACAGTGCCGTCTTGGGGTTGAGCACCTCGGTGAGCACGCCCTGCACCAGGGCGGACCCGCGGGGCGCCCGGTCGGGGCCGGTCTGCTCGTGCCGACCGAACAGTCCGCGCAGGCCGAGGTAGACCAGGTAGGCGGCACCGGCCAGCTTCACCGCGGTGAACGCGGTGGCGGAGGTGGCCAGCACGGCGGACAGCCCGAACGCGGCGGCGACCACGTGGACCAGTGCGCCCAGGCAGGTGCCCACGGCGGAGCGGATGCCCTCGCCCCGGCCGCCGCGCAGGCTGCGGGCGAGCACGTAGAGCACGCCGGGACCGGGCAGGACCGCGAACACGGCCGTCGCCCCCAGGAACACCAACCACTCCGCTGCGTCGGGCACGGTCGGAGGCTAACCAGCCGACCGCGCCCGGAGCACGGCAATTACCCCTGGCCGCCCTGGGCCTGCTGCTGCTGGATGTGCTGGGCGATGGCGGGCGGCAGCTCCACGGGCAGCGCGGTGCTCACCGGCATCGGGTTGGGGCCGCGCACCACGATGGTCTCGCGGACCACGTTGCGCAGCAGCTCGCCCGCGATGTGGGCGTGCTCGCGCGGACCGGCCACGACCCCGCGCAGCATCCACCGCTCGCCGTCCACGCCGACGAAGCGCAGTGCCACGTCGTTGGCGCTGGCCACCAGCTCCTCGGACCACTCACCGGCCTCGCGCACGACCCTGGCCCCGTCGGAGCGCAGCTTCTCGCCCAGCTCCTCGGAGATCTCCTTCCACAGCCCGCCGGAGCGGGGTGCGGCGTAGGCGCTGATGGTGAGCTGGCCGACCGGGGTCACCAGGTGCACGGCGCGCACGGAGCCGGAGGGCTCCATCTCGACCTGCAACTGGGCGCCGTCGGGCACCGGGACCTGGACCGAGCCCAGGTCCAGCCGGGACAGCCCGTCGGACGGGGCGTCGGCGGCGTCGTAGGGCCCACTGGCCGGTTCGAGCTCCGCCTGGTCCTGGTAGCCCTGCTCGCCCGCGTCCACGGCCTTCGCGGGCGCGTTGTCGCGCCCCGCGTGGTGCCGCCCGCGCTTCCCGCGCCTGCCGAACATCCCCGTCTACTCCTTCGTCCCCAGCTGGGTCCCGGCCGCAGCCGGGGCCGCGAGCACCGCGTGCCCGCCGGTCGATCCGTACCCCCCGGTACCGCGCTGCGACTCGGGCAGCTCGGCGACCTCCTGGAAGGTGACGTGCTCCACGCGCTGCACGACCAACTGCGCGATCCGGTCGCCCCGGCGCAGCACGATCGGTTCCCGCAGGTCGTGGTTGATCAGGCAGATCCGGATCTCGCCCCGGTAGCCGGCGTCGATCGTGCCCGGTGTGTTGACCACGCTCAGCCCGGCCCTGGCCGCCAGCCCGGAACGGGGGTGCACAAAACCCGCGAAGCCGACGGGGAGGGCCACCGCGATGCCGGTGCCCACCACGGCGCGTTCGCCGGGGGCCAGCACGAGGTCCTCGGTGGTGACCAGGTCCACACCGGCATCGCCTTCGGTGGCGTAGGACGGCACGGGGACGCCGGGGTCTGTTCGGGTCAGCAGGACCTGCAAGCTGGGCACGGCGGCCGACACTACCCTGGTGCGGTGACCGAGAACGGCGTGACCGAGCCAAAGCACCAGACCGAGTTCTCCGAACGGCTGTACGTACCGTGGTGGGGATGGCCGCTGCCGCTGGTCGCGGCGGTGCTGCTGGCCGCCGAGGTGCACATGGGCTACCCCGGGGTGCGGGCCTGGCTGCCGTACCTGATCACGGTGCCGCTGGTCGTCGCGGCGCTGCTGTGGCTGGGCCGGTCCACGGTGCGGGTGCGTGGCGGCGAGCTGTGGGTCGGTGACGCGCACGTGCCGCTGGAGTTCGTCGAGCAGGTCGAGGTGGTCAGCGCCAAGGACAAGCGCAGGGCGATGGGCCCGGACCTGGACCCGACCGCGTTCGTGGTGCACCGCGCCTGGGTCGGCCCGATGGTGCGGATCTACCTGAACGACCCGGCGGACCCCACGCCGTACTGGCTGTTCAGCGTGCGCTCGGGTGAGCGCCTCGCTGCGCTGCTGCGGCACTGACTCACCAGTCCCTCCCGTGCCCCTGGTCGAGCCGTCCCGGACCGGGGACGGGGCACGGGGTGCGGCGCCGGCCGGTCACTCCGGCGCCGGTCCCCCAGTACTTCTCCGATCTGTGTTCGGTCAGGCGCAGTCGCGGCAGATCAGCCGAGTACCGCTCTGCTCTGCGAGCCTGCTCCTGTGGTGCACCAGGAAGCAGCTCGAGCAGGTGAACTCGTCAGCCTGCTTGGGCAGCACCTTGACGGTGAGCTCCTCGTTGGACAGGTCCGCGCCTGGCAGCTCGAAGTTCTCGTCCGGTGCGTCCACATCGACGTCGACCACGCCGGACTGCGTCTCGTTGCGTCGAGCCTTGAGCTCCTCAAGAGAGTCCTCAGCGAGCTCGTCCTCCTGGCTGCGGCGCGGAGCGTCGTAGTCGGTCGCCATCTTCTTTCACCCCTGCAGTCACAATTCAGACTGTGTTCGTGCCGCTGGTCAACGTTCCAGCGCCGTGATTTGTGCCCACCGTCGGAGTGACGGAGGTCTCGCTCCCCAGCCGGCTGCCACCAGTGATCGGAATCGATTTCCCAACCGGACCGTCAGTGCGTCGGAGCGCCGAGATGGTAGCCCATCGCGCAACCCCTTGCGCCACTGATCACCCATCCGCGCGAACGAGTCATCCCACCTTTCGAGAACTCCCAGCAAGCAAGGGGGAAAAACTCGTGCCGCCCCCTTGCCGGGCGCTTCGGGCACGTGGTCGGATTCCAGCACGGTGCGCACGGTGTGCAGCCACTCGGTAGCGGGGCGCCACCGCCGGGTCGCTGGCGTTTCGGCCGACGCGGACCGCGTGATGCGCCTAGGCTGATCAGTGGCTTGGTCGTCGCGGGTGACAGGGCTCCGCCAGGGCGGCACGCCTGACGGGCCCGCTGATCGAGGAGGACGGGGACAGTGGTTTCGGCACGCGGGTTCGGGGGCAGCGGGGCGCCGAGATCAGCGCTGTACCGCAAACGCCGCCCGTGGCCCGCCCTCGTGGTCTTCGTCATCCTCGGCGTGGTCGCGGTGTACGTATGGGCCAAGGTGATCCACACCGCCGACGACGTGAACGCGGCCGTGCACTGCAACGCCCCCGGCCCGGCCCCGACCAGCACCAGCGGTACCCCCGCGGCACCGGCGCCCGCGCCCGGCACCGCGCTGGACCGCGACGCGCTGGACAAGACCACCCCGGCCGCCGCGACGCAGATCCAGCTGCGCGTGCTCAACGCCAGCAGCCAGAAGGGCCAGGCCGGGATCGCGGCGGCCCACCTGAGCCAGCTGGGGTTCGGCAAGGCGGCCGAGCCGAACAACGACCCGGTGTACCCGGCGGGCGACCTGTCCTGCCGCGGCCAGATCCGGTTCGGCCCCAACGGCGCCTCGGCGGCCCGCACGCTCAGCCTCGTGGAGCCCTGTGCCGAACTGGTCCGCGACGACCGCCAGGACGCCACCGTGGACCTGGCGCTGGGCAAGAGGTTCGACCAGATCAAGCCGAGCTCCGACGCCAAGCAGGTGCTCGACCAGCTCGCCTCCTGGGCCCAGCACCAGCCGTCCCAGCAGGGCGGGCAGCTGGCCCAGCAGGGCGCCCAGCCGCCGATCAGCGCCGATCTGCTGACCGCGGCCAGGTCCACCCACTGCTGAGGCTCACACCTGGTTGATCCCGGCCTCGACCAGCACCGCCCGCAACTGCTCGGCGATGCCGGGCGCCGCCGCGAAGGTGGCCTCCGCCCCCAGCCCCTCGGGGTCCGAGCCCGGCAGCCGCACCACGGCGCCCGCCTCCTCGGCGATCAGCGCGCCCGCCGCCCAGTCCCAGCGGTTGAGCCCGTGCTCCACGTAGCCGTCCAGCCAGCCAGCGGCGACCGCGCACAGCTCCAGCGAGGCGGCCCCGTTGCGGCGCAGGTCGCGGACCTGGCCGACCACCCGGCCCATCACCTCGGCCTGGCGCTGCCTGCGCTCGGTGGCGTAGGCGAAGCCGGTCGCCAGCAGGGACAGGTCCAGCCGCTGGGCCGCCGAGGCGCGCAGGGGCCTGCCGTCCAGCCAGGCCCCGCCCCCGCGCAGGCCGGTCCACACCCGGCCGGACACCGGCTCCACCACGGCGCCGGCCACGGAGACGCCGTCCAGCTGGGCCGCCAGCGACACCGCGTACCAGGGCAGGCCGTACAGGTAGTTGACGGTGCCGTCGATCGGGTCGACCACCCAGACCAGGCCGTCCAGCCGCTGGGTGCCGCCCGCCTCCTCCCCCAGCACGGGCTCCCCCGGCCTCAGCTGGGCCAGGCGGTCCCGCACGAGTTGCTCGGCGGCCCGGTCGGCGGCGGTCACCACATCGGTCTCGCTGGACTTGGTGTCCACCTGGGTGACAGCGTTGCCGCGAGTGGCCAGCACGAGCTCGGCGGCCTCGGCCGCGACCTGGACGGCGACTTCGACGAGTGCTTCGGTTTGCGCGACTACCACGCCGTTCACCGAACCACACACGTTAGTGTCTGCGCACCACGCACTGAATCGAGTAGGAAGGGTCCAGCGGATGGGCACAACTCGCGGGTTCGGGGTCGACATCGGCGGCTCGGGCATCAAGGGCGGCCTGGTCGACCTGGAGACCGGGGCCCTGGAGGGCGAGCGGCTGCGCATCGCCACACCCCAGCCGTCGACCCCGGACGCGGTGGCCGACGTGGTCGCCGAGATCGTGGAGAAGTTCGGCTGGACCGGGCCGGTGGGGGTCACCCTGCCCTGCGTGGTCAAGCACGGGGTCGCGCTGACGGCGGCCAACGTGGACAAGGGCTGGGTGGACACCGACGCGGCCAAGCTGTTCGCGGACAAGCTGGGCCGCCGGCCGGAGGACGTGGTCGTGCTCAACGACGCCGACGCGGCGGGCCTGGCCGAGGTGCGCTTCGGCGCGGGCCGGGACCGGGACGGCGTGGTGGTGCTGCTGACCTTCGGCACCGGCATCGGCAGCGCCGTGTTCCTCAACGGCAAGCTCGTGCCCAACACCGAGTTCGGCCACCTGGAGGTGGACGGGCACGACGCGGAGAAGCGCGCGGCGGCCTCGGTGAAGGAGGACAAGGACCTGTCCTGGGAGGAGTGGGCGCACCGGGTCACCAAGTACCTGTCCACCCTGGAGAACCTGATCTGGCCGGACCTGCTGATCGCGGGCGGCGGGGTGAGCAAGAAGGCCGAGAAGTGGCTGCCGCTGCTCAAGGTCCGCACCGAGGTTGTGCCCGCCTCGCTCAAGAACGACGCCGGAATCGTCGGCGCGGCGGCGGCCGCGGCGCACGGAATCGGCCACTAGAAGTACACCCGAAAAATTACTTGGCTCCTCTTCGGGCGATCTACCTGCGGCAACGCGCTCGCGATGCCGATCGGAGGCCGCGCTCGCGCTGGTCGGTGGCCACGCGGCGCGGCCTTCGTCGTTACAATGGAACAGTGCCCACGGCGAGCAGCCGCCGGGCGCTCCCCCGAAACCCCTGGCGGCCGAGGTTCGCGCCCTTCGGCCTGCCGTGAACGACCGTCGCGAAAGGGCGTACGTGGCAGCCGCAGAAACCGCAACCCGACGCTCCAGCACCGCCGCGAGCGCCGCCAAGGCCACCGGTACCAAGGCCGCTGAGGGCGAGGAGGCCGTGAAGGCCACCACCGCCCGCAAGACGGCGACCAAGCCCGCTGCCGGGGCCAAGAAGACGGCGGCCAAGACGACCCGTGCGCCGAGGAAGGCCGCGGGCGACGCGACCGGCAAGGCGAGCTCGGCGAAGGCCAAGAAGGGCGACGGCGACGAGCCGGAGGACCTTGAGGGCGAGATCGAGGTCGACCAGGCCGAGCTGGAAGCCGAGCTCGTCGAGGACGTCGTCGAGGAGCCCGACGAGGAGGAGACGAAGGGCAACGAGAGCGACTTCGTCTGGGACGAGGAGGAGTCCGAGGCGCTGCGGCAGGCCCGCAAGGACGCCGAGCTCACCGCCTCCGCCGACTCGGTCCGCGCCTACCTCAAGCAGATCGGCAAGGTCGCCCTGCTCAACGCCGAGGAGGAGGTGGAGCTGGCCAAGCGCATCGAGGCCGGGCTCTACGCCGCCGAGCGCGTGCGCAAGGCCGAGGACGAGGCCGAGAAGCTGGCCCCGCAGATGCGCAGGGACCTGCGCTGGATCGTCCGCGACGGCGAGCGCGCCAAGAACCACCTGCTGGAGGCGAACCTCCGGCTGGTCGTCTCGCTGGCCAAGCGCTACACCGGCCGCGGCATGGCGTTCCTGGACCTGATCCAGGAGGGCAACCTGGGCCTGATCCGCGCGGTCGAGAAGTTCGACTACACCAAGGGCTACAAGTTCTCCACCTATGCCACCTGGTGGATCCGCCAGGCGATCACCCGCGCCATGGCCGACCAGGCGCGCACCATCCGCATCCCGGTGCACATGGTGGAAGTGATCAACAAGCTCGGCCGTATCCAGCGCGAGCTGCTCCAGGACCTGGGCCGCGAGCCCACGCCGGAGGAGCTGGCCAAGGAAATGGACATCACCCCCGAGAAGGTCCTGGAGATCCAGCAGTACGCCAGGGAGCCGATCTCGCTGGACCAGACCATCGGCGACGAGGGCGACAGCCAGCTCGGTGACTTCATCGAGGACTCCGAGGCCGTGGTCGCGGTGGACGCCGTGTCCTTCACCCTGCTGCAGGACCAGTTGCAGTCGGTGCTGGCCACGCTGTCCGAGCGTGAGGCGGGCGTGGTGCGGCTGCGCTTCGGCCTCACCGACGGCCAGCCGCGCACCCTGGACGAGATCGGCCAGGTCTACGGGGTGACCCGCGAGCGGATCCGGCAGATCGAGTCCAAGACGATGTCGAAGCTGCGCCACCCGTCGCGTTCCCAGGTGCTGCGCGACTACCTGGACTGAGCAGTCCCATACGAGAGCCCGTCCGGCACGCGCCGGGCGGGCTCTTGCTTGTTCATGCACGAAAAACCGGGCAAAACCGGCGCTGGAGCGCTCTGTCCGCTACAAGCGAACAGAGCCGATCACCCTGTGACGCAAGACACACGGGCCCGCTCGGAGCGAACCGGGAAGGCCCTTCGCGACGTATCCCGGATGTCCGAGTTCGTCGCGTTGCGTGACCTCCGAGCTGCATCGACGACGAAACGTAACGAACTCGGCACCTCGCGGTGGCCTTGAGGACAGATCATCGCAAGTGTGTGCGGAACCGGTTCTCACTTGCTGCATCCGGGTACTTCACACGTGACCGGCGTCGCCGCGGCGAAAGGGAACACTGACATCGCGGCGAACGTCTGCTTAAAGTGAGGGCAGCGAACACCGCGCTCGGCACCTGAGGGCGCTGTGGTCGCAGCTGTAGTAGGCACCGGAGCACCGGTGCCGGGACGGAGGGAGATTTCCATGACCACGCTGCTCACCCGCCCCGAGCTGACCGCTGTCGACCGCTGCGACCGGTGCGGCGCGGCCGCCCAGGTACGCGCCATCCTCCCCTCCGGGGGCGAGCTCCTGTTCTGCGGGCACCACGCCCGGGAGCACAGCACCAAGCTGCGTGAGCTGGCCGCCGAGATCCAGCAGGGCTGAGGAGCCCAACCGCTAGGACAACTCCACAACGAGGCGAAGGGCGCGGACCGACGGGTCCGCGCCCTTCGCGCTGTCGCCCCCCGACATGTCAGGAAAGTGCCGTATGCGACATCAGATGTCGCATACGGCACTTTCCTGACAACTGGGGTGGGTCAGAGGGCCTGTTCGAAGGCCAGCTCGGCAGCCCCGATGATCTTCGCCTCGGGGCCGAGTGAGGAGGTGGTGATCCGGATGCCGCCCACGGCCCGGCTGACCAGGCTGCGCTGGCGGACCTCCTCGGCCACCTCGTCCACGATGACGGGCGGCAGCTCGGCGAGCAGGTCCCCGAGCACGACCAGTTCGGGCCCCAGCAGGTTCACCACGTTGATCAAGCCCAGCGCCAGCCAGTCGGTGAACTCGCGCAGCCGGTACAGCGCCAGCTCGGGCTGCTCACCCAGTGACCGCAGCTCCGACACCACCAGCTCGCGCGCGGAGCCCTCGGGCAGGCTCAGCGCCCGGCACAGGGCGTCCTCGCCCACCTCGGTCTCCCAGCAGCCACGGCAGCCGCAGTAGCAGGACCGCCCGCCGGGACGCACCACCATGTGCCCCAGCTCGCCCACGGAGCCACCGGTGCCGCGCACCGCGGCCCGCTCGGAGATGACCCCGCCGCCCACGCCCACGTCCACCGAGACGAACACCATGTCGGCGGCCTGCCTGGCCACTCCCCTGGTGTGCTCGGCCAGCGCGCCCAGCTCGGCGTCGTTGCCCACCAGCACGGGCCTGCGCAGGGCGGTGGCGAGCAGTTCACCGAGGTGCACGCCGGTCCAGTGCAGGTTGGGCGCCTCGTGCACGTAGCCGTCCCGGCGCACCACCCCGGGCACCGAGACCCCCGCGCCGACCGGGGAGCCGCCGAGCCGGTCGGCCAGCCTCCGCGCGGCCAGCGCCACCTTGCCGACCACGTCCTGCACGGAGCTGGCGCCCCGGCTGAGCGTCCAGGTGCGCGAGCCCAGCACCTCGCCGCCGAAGCCCACGGCGGCCACCGTGGTCTGCTCGACGCCCACGTCCACCGCCAGCACCCACAGCGCCCGCGGCTGGGGCAGCACCAGCAGGGAGGGCCTGCCCGCACCCAGCCGCTTGGCGGAGACCTGCTCCACCACCAGCCCACCCTCGGCGAGCCCGTCCACCAGTGCCTTGATGGTGCTCCGGTTGAGCCCCAGCTCAGCGGCCAGTTCAGCTCTGGTGCACGGGCCGCCGACGTGCAGCCTGCGCAGCAAGGCGGTGCGGTTGTGCCTGCGCACCTCGTCGGGGCGCGTGCCCGCGGTCGGTGGTCCAGTCACCAGCGAGCACCCCCTTGTCGCCCCTGATTCTCCCCTAGTGCGGTGTCCAAGGCTCGCGTCGGGTGATGTCGTGATCCAGGTGGATGGATCGGCGTGCCGCCCCCGTGCCTTCGTACTGGGTGTACGGGGGTGCGGGGGCGGTGCGGCGAGGCGCCGCCTGGGCGCGGCAGCACCGGCGCGGGACGCCGGACACCGCGCTAGTGGCCGGTGGCCTTCGCGCGCCGCCTTGAGAGCGCGTCCACGCTCGCCGCGAGCAGCAGCACCAGGCCGGTCACGATGTTGATCACGGCGGGGCCGACGCTGAGCAGGCCGAGGCCGTTCTGCACGGTGGCCAGCACGGCGCCACCGATGACCGCGTTGATGACCCTGCCCTTGCCGCCGAACAGCGAGGTGCCGCCGATGACCGCGGCGCCGACCGCGAACAGCAGCACGTTGCCCGCGCCCGCGTTCGGGTCCACCGAGCCGACCTTCGAGGAGTAGACGATCGAGCCGATCGCGGCCACCGAGGAGGCGATCACGAACACGCTCATCCGGATCTTGGGCACGTTGACGCCCGCGCGGCGGGCCGCCTCGGTGTTGCCGCCCACGGCGTAGACGTGCCTGCCGTACCGGGTGCGGTCCAGCACGAAGGTGCCGACCACGAGCAGCACCAGGATGATCGGCACCACGTAGGGCACGCCGGTGATGGTGATCCGGTCCGGGTTGGGCGAGCGGTTCACGGTGAACAGGTAGGTCGCGACGGCGCTGGCCACGACCACGGCCGCCACCTTGCTGCCGACCAGCACCGTCGGAAGCGCGACCAGCCCCTTGCGGACCCGGCCGAAGTGCCTGCTCAGCACGACCGCGGCATAACCGCCCGCGGCCACGACGAACAGCACCCAGCTGCCCGCCACCGACAGGTTGCCGTTGGCCACCGCGAACAGCACCGGGCTCTGGCTGATCGACAGCGTGCCGCCGTTGCCGATCAGTTGCAGCACCACGCCGTTCCAGGCCAGGAACAGCGCCAGGGTCACCACGAAGGACGGGATGCCCACCTTGGAGATCAGCACGCCGGTGAGGCAGCCGATGGCGGTGCCCACGCAGATCGCGAGCAGCATCTCCAGCCACGGGTCCGGCGGTACACCCAGGGCCAGCAGCACGATGGCCACCGCGGCCATCGCGGCGCCCGCCCAGATGCGCACCCACAGGGCGGCGGCGACGGCCAGTACCAGCAGGCCCACGAAGACGAGGAAGACGGTGTTGCCCATGCCGCCGAGCAGGTTGCCGTTCTTCACGAAGTGCAGGGCCATCACGGCGGCCGTCACACCCGAGGCGGTACCGGCGGACAGGTCGATCTCGCCGAGCAGCAGCACGAAGACCAGGCCCATCGCGATGATGGTGGTGCCCGCGCCCTGAGCCAGCAGGTTGGCGAGGTTGTTCAGGGTCAGGAAGGTGCTCGACGCGACGGTGAAGACGATCACCAGCAGGAGCAGGCCGAGCAGGGCGGGCAGCGAGCCCAGTTCACCGCCGCGGACCCGGTCGAGGTAGTCGCGCAGGGCCTGGGCGGGGGTGCGGCTGGTGGTGTCGATGCCGAAGTCGGCGATCGCGGCGTTCTTGGTGGGGGTCTGCGCGGTCATCTGTGTCCTCACACCGTCGCGACTTCGGGCTTGGCCAGGCCGATGTCGCCGGAGCGCCCGGCGGTGATCAGCTCGACCACCTGTGTGTTGGTCAGGTCCCTGGTCGGCAGCTGGGCCACCATCCGGCCCAGGTAGAGGGTCGCGATGGTGTCCGCGACCTCGAAGACGTCGTTCATGTTGTGGCTGATCAGCACCACGCCCAGGCCCTGGTCGGCGAGCCTGCGCACCAGGTCGAGCACCTGCCGGGTCTGCGCGACGCCCAGCGCGGCGGTCGGCTCGTCGAGCAGCACGACCTTGCTGTTCCACAGCACCGCCTTGGCGATGGCCACGGTCTGCCGCTGCCCGCCGGACAGCGAGGACACCTGGGTGCGCACGGACTTCACGGTGCGCACCGACAGCGAGGCGAGGGTCTCCCGCGCGGCGCGCTCCATGTCGGCCTCGTCCAGGAAGCCGCCCTTGCCGCGCTCCCTGCCCAGGAACATGTTCTGGACGATGTCCAGGTTGTCGCACAGCGCCAGGTCCTGGTAGACGACCTCGATGCCCAGCGTGGCGGCCTCGCGCGGCCCGGGGATGTGCACCGGCTCGCCGTCGAAGACCACCTCACCGGAGTCGATCTGGTGGATGCCCGCGATGCTCTTGACCACGGTGGACTTGCCCGCGCCGTTGTCACCGACCAGCGCGGTGACCTCACCGGGGCGCACGACGAGGTCCACGTCGTGCAGCACGTGCACGGGGCCGAAGCTCTTGTTGACACCGCGGAGTTCGAGGATCGGCTCGGTCATGAGTCTCTCCCTGTAGGGGTGGGAACCGCCGCCGGGGCGCTGGCGTCGGGGGTGCCGGTGCCCCGGCGGCGGTGGTTCGGGCGAGGACTAGGAGATGCCGTTCTGGCCGCACAGCGCGGCGACGTCGCCGGCGCAGACGTCCTCCTTCTTGACCGCGCCCGCCGAGATGACGTCCTTGACCTTGTCCTTGGTGATGGCCTGCGGCTCCAGCAGCAGCGAGGGGACCTTGCGCTGGGTCTTCGGGTCGGTGACCGAGCCGGTGGCCACCTTGTCCGCGTCGGCCTTGCTGTTCTTGACCAGTGCGGCGGCCAGCTTCGCGGCGGCCGAGGCCTCCTGGTCGATCGGCTTGAACACGGTCATGTACTGGTCCCCGCGCAGGATGGCCTTGAGTCCGTCCACGGTGGCGTCCTGACCGGTGACCGGGACCTTGCCGTTGAGGCTGTTCTTGGTCAGCACGGTGATCACCGCACCGGCCAGGCCGTCGTTGGCCGCGACCACGCCGTCGACCTTGCCGCCGTTGGCGGTCAGGAACTGCTCGAAGACCTGGCCGCCCTTCTGGTTGTCCCACTGGTCGATCAGCTGGGAGTTGACCAGCCTGAGCTTGCCCGAGTCGTAGAGCGGCTTGAGCACCTCGTGCTGGCCCTGCTGGAACAGCAGCGCGTTGTTGTCGGTGGCGCTGCCCTCGATCTCGATGACCTGGGCGCCCTGCGTGCCCTGGAGCTTGTCGGCCAGCGCCTGCCCCTGCAGGTGGCCGACCTTCACGTTGTCGAAGGAGACGTAGTAGTCGGCGCTGCCGCCCGCGTTGAGGCGGTCATAGTCGATGACCGGCACGCCCTGGGCCTTGGCCTTCTGCTCCACCGAGGCACCGACGTCACCGTTGGGCGCGGCCAGGATCAGCACCTTCACGCCCTGGCTGAGCATCGTGTCGGCCAGCTGCGAGAACTTCTGGGCGTCGCCCTGGGCGTTCTCGATGATCGGGTTGAGCCCGGCCGCCTTGAGCTCCTTCTCCAGCAGCGGGCGGTCGAAGCCCTCCCAGCGCGCGGAGGTGGCCGTCTCGGGCAGGACCACACCGACCTTCGGCGCGTTCGCGTCGCCGGAGCCGGAGGTGGCGGTGCTGCCGGAGCCCCCGCCGGCACTGTTGGCGCCACAGGCCGTCGCGGCCAGGGCGAGCCCGGCTCCGGCGGCGAGCAGGGCGAGGGTTCTGCTACGCATCAGCGTCCCCTTCATCGTGTCCGGGGTCACAGGAAGAACCCGGAAATGTTGTGGCGCACAACGTATGTCACTGAATGGGGTGAGGTGAACAACGCTGAAGCGGTTAAGGCCGGGTTTGTCGACACGATGCGGCAACAGCAAGGTAACCAGAAGGCCACCAATACACCGAAATAGACGCAGGCGACTACAGAGCGTCAGAAATTAGTTCGAAGTGCGAAAAAAGCTGGTGGCGGGCGGTGAGATCGCTCTCGCGGGCGGCACTCCGGTCCGGGGTTGCACGGCGGTTGCCGATGTTGATCACTGGGTGCGGTATTCCACGCCCGATCACCCGGCGTCACCCATCACCAGGACCGCAGCGTGGAGATCCGCTCCTCCAACTGGTCCACGGTCGCCATGGCGGTGGGCGGTCCCCCGCAGTACGTCCGCAGATCGTTGTGGATCTTGCCGTGCGGCTTCTTCGTCCGGTGGTGGTACATCGCGACGAGCGTGTTGAGCTCCTTGCGCAGCTCGGCGAGCCGCTCCTGCACGGACCTCGGCCGGGCCTGCGGCACGGGGGCGGGCGGCTCGGCGGCCTTGCGGGCGGACACCGCCGCGAGCTGCTTCTCCTGGCGCTGCCGCAGCAGCTCGCGCACCTGGTCCGGTTCGAGCAGACCGGGCAGCCCGAGGTACTCCTGCTCCTCCTCGGTACCGGCCAGCGCGGCGGTGCCGAACGAGGAGCCGTCGTAGATCAGCTGGTCGAGCTCGGCGGAGGCACCCAGGGAGGTGAAGCCCTTCTCCTCCTCGCCCTCGTCCTTGGTGCGGTTGGCCTCGGCGAGCAGCTCGTCGTCCCAGCCGTCCTTCTCCCGGTGCGGCTTGCCGAGCACGTGGTCCCGCTCGGCCTCCAGCTGGCTGGCCAGCTCCAGCAGCACCGGCACGCTGGGCAGGAACACGCTGGCGGTCTCGCCGGGCTTGCGGGCGCGCACGAACCGGCCGATGGCCTGGGCGAAGAACAGCGGGGTGGAGGAACTGGTGGCGTACACGCCCACGGCCAGCCGCGGCACGTCCACGCCCTCGGACACCATGCGCACGGCGACGAGCCACCGCTGCGTGCCCGCCGAGTACTCGGCGATCTTGCCGGTGGCCTTGGGGTCGTCGGACAGCACGAGCGCGGGCATCTCACCGGTCAGCTCGTGCAGGATCCGCGCGTACGCCTTGGCGGACTCCTGGTCGGAGGCGAGCACCATGGCACCGGCGTCGGGCATGACCTGGCGAACCTGGTTGAGCCGCATGTCGGCGGCCCGGATCACCGAGGGGATCCACTCCCCCGTGGGGTCCAGCGCGGTACGCCAGGCCCGCGCGGTCTGCTCCTGGGTCAGCGGCTCACCCAGCCGCGCGGTGAACTCCTCACCGGCACCGGTCCGCCAGCTGGCCTCACCGGAGTAGGCCAGGAACAGCACGGGCCGGACCACCCCGTCGCGCAGGGCGTCGGAGTAGCCGTAGGCGTGGTCGGACCTGCTGCGCATGAACCCGGCGCCGTCGGGCTCGTAGCCCACGAACGGGATCGGGCTGTCGTCGCTGCGGAACGGGGTACCGGTCAGCGCGAGCCTGCGCACGGCCGGGGTGAAGGACTCGCGGATCGCGTCGCCCCAGGACTTGGCGTCACCGCCGTGGTGGATCTCGTCGAGGATCACCAGGGTCTTGCGGTTCTCGGTGCGCACCCGGTGCAGCGTCGGGTGCGCCGCGACCTGGGCGTAGGTCACCGCGACCCCGTGGTAGTCGGTGGAGGTGGCGCCCGCGGTGTTGCGGAAGTTCGAGTCGATGGCGATACCGGCCTCAGCGGCGGCCTTCGCCCACTGGTGCTTGAGGTGCTCGGTGGGCGTCACGATCGTGACGGCCTGCACCGTGCGGTCAGCGAGCAGCTCGGCGGCCACCCGCAGCCCGAAGGTCGTCTTGCCCGCGCCGGGCGTCGCCACCGCGAGGAAGTCCTGCGGCTTGGTCGTCAGGTACTTGGTCAGCGCCCTGCGCTGCCACGCACGAAGCGGGCGCATGGGTGTTGTCGGGGCTGTCGTGTCGGGCTGGGCCGTCAACGCCTGACCCCTCCTTAGAGCTGCGCGAACCTGTTACAGACGTGCGAATGCCCCCATGCCGGTCGGCCCTGAGGGCGGCCCCGAGCTTACCCAAACGCGTCCGCGCGCACCGACCAACGCCGTTGTGCGGCACGACACGCGGTGCGTCGCGGTGGGGTCAGTCCAGCCGTTCGTGCCCCCATGCCGCATGCTTGTCGGTGCGATGGGTCAGCAGCCTGAGCAGCGAGCACGTGACGCGTCGGTACCCGCTCGACGGGGGCCGCTGCGGCTGCTGGCGCGCACGGCGAGCAAGGCCTGGTTCGGCGACATCTTCTCCGAGGCGGCCGAGGCGGCGTTCTGGCAGGTGCTGTCCCTGCCGCCGCTGCTGCTGGGTCTGCTGGGCAGCCTGAGCTTCGTCGGCGACTGGTTCGGCCCGCAGATCGTCACCCAGGTCCAGGACAAGATCCTGTCCTGGTGCCACGCGGTGTTCACCACCAACGTTGTTGATCAAATCATCGCACCGACGGTGGTCAGCATCCTCACCGGGGCCCACTCCGAGATCGCCTCGCTGGGCTTCCTGATCTCGCTGTGGGCGGGCTCCTCGGCGATGGCCTCCTTCGTGGACGCGATCACCGCCGCCTACGGCCAGCACGACGTGCGGCACCCCGTGTGGCAGCGCATCTTCGCCCTGCTGATGTACCTGGTGAGCCTGGTCGCCGCCGTGATCGGCCTGCCGGTGCTGGCACTGGGCCCGGACGTGCTGATCAACCTGATCCCCGGCGAGTGGCAGAAGCTGGTGCAGGGTCTCATCAGCACCTTCTACTACCCGATCATGGGCGTGCTGCTGGTGCTCGTGCTGGCCACGCTCTACAAGCTGGCGCTGCCCCGCAAGCTGCCCTGGCACCGCGGTCTGCCCGGCGCGATGCTCGCCATGATCCTGTTCATCCTGTCCAGCGTCGGCCTGCGCTGGTACATCACCTGGATCACCACCACCGGCTACAGCTACGGCGCGCTGGCAACGCCGATCGCCTTCCTGCTGTTCACCTTCTTCATCGGGCTGGCGATCGTGATCGGCGCGCACTTCAACAGCGCCATCCAGGAGTTCTGGCCCGCGCGGATGACCAGGCGCCAGCGCAGGCGGTGGCGGCGGCTGGAGCTGGAGCGGGCGGCGGAGAAGATCAGGGCGGGTGAGCAGGCCAGGTCCTGGCTGCGCGAGCAGGCCGACGCGCACGAGGTGGTGTGCGACGCGCCGACGGAGGCCTACGTGGCGCCCTCACCGGCCGACCTCAACGACACCGACGCGCTGCCGCGGCCGGAGCGGTCCCGCGTCCCGATGCCCGACGACGAGCACCGCCGGGACGGCGCGCCCTAGCGGGCATCGCTGGCCGGGACTCACGCTCCCCAGCCCGGGACTCGCCGGGTCAGGAGGTCTCCGCGTGTCGGCGCTTCGCGGGCGGTGTGTCGGCGCTGGGCGAGCGCTTTCCCAACTCGTGGGAACTCGCACCGCAAGCGCGAACACGCGGTGCGCGAAGCGCCGACACGCGCGTTTTCCGGGCGGGACTCGGCCGCGCCTGGGGGTGGGTCAGTCGTCGTCACCGCCGGGGCGCAGGCCCTCGTAGATCCGCTTGCAGTCGGGGCAGACCGGGGATCCGGGCTTCGGGGAACGCGTGACGGGGAACACCTCGCCGCACAGCGCCACCACGTGCGTGCCCATGACCGCGCTCTCCGCGATCTTGTTCTTCCGCACGTAGTGGAACATCTTCGGCGCGTCGTCGCCGGTCGTGTCAGTGCCCTCGGGCCGAGTGTCGGTCTCGGGCAGCGTCTGGGTCATCGGGCTCACTGCCTCATGATATCGAGCATGGGTGCACGAACACTGGTGGTCGGTGACGAGGTAGCGGACGCGGTGGCGGCGGGCCGGGCGGTGGTGGCGCTGGAGAGCACGCTGCTGTCGCACGGGCTGCCCGCGGGCCGCAACCGCGAGGTGGCGGCGAGGCTGGAGCGGGTGGTGCGGGAGGCCGGGGCGGTGCCCGCGACCATCGCGGTGCTGGACGGGCGGCCGACGGTCGGGCTGAGCGAGTCGGAGCTGGACCGGGTGTGCGACCCGGCCAGCGACATGGTCAAGCTGTCCCGGCGTGACCTGGGCGCGGCGATCGCGCTGGGCCGCAACGGGGCGACCACGGTGGCCAGCACGGTGGCGCTGGCGCACGCGGCCGGGATCGGCGCGTTCGGCACCGGCGGGCTGGGCGGGGTGCACCGCGGGGCGCGGGAGAGCTGGGACGTGTCCGCGGACCTGGCGGTGCTGGCGAGCACGCCGGTGCTCGTGGTGTGCTCCGGGGTGAAGTCGGTGCTGGACATCGGGGCGACCCTGGAGCTGCTGGAGACCAACTCGGTGCCGGTGCTGGGCTACCGGACCGACCGGTTCCCGGCGTTCTACCTGCGCGAGTCGGAGTACGGCGTGCCGTGGCGGGTGGACGATGCCAAGCAGGCCGCCGCCGTGGTGGCGGCGCACCGCGAGCAGGTGCCGGGCAGCTCGGGCGTGCTGCTGGCCAACCCGGTGCCCGCCGAGTACGAGATGGACCGCGAGCTGCACGACAAGCTGCTGGCCGACGGGCTGGAGCTGCTCAGGACGCGCGGGGTGCAGGGCAAGGACGTGACCCCGGTGCTGCTGGAGCACTTCCACACCGCGAGCCGGGGCGTGAGCCTGGACGCGAACGAGGAACTGGTCGTGTCGAACACCCGGCTGGCCGCCGAGGTGGCCGTGGAGCTGGCCGCATGACGGTGATCGTCGTGGGCGACGCGGCGCTGGACGTGGTGGCCCGCCACCACGGACCGATCCCGCACGGCGGGGACGTGCGCGCCGACGTGGCGCTGACCGTCGGCGGGGCGGGGGCGAACACCGCCGCCTGGCTGGCCGCCTGCCAGGTGGACACCGTGCTGGTCAGCCGGGTCGGGGACGACATGGCGGGCCGCCAGGTGCGCGCGGAGCTGGCGGCGGCCGGGGTGCGCTGCGAGCTGGCGCTGGACCCGGAGGCACCGACCTGCTGCGTGGTGGTGCTGGTGGACACCGACGCGCAGCGCTCCATGCTGTCCGACCGGGGCGCCAACCAGCGGTTGCAGGGCACGGACCTGTCGACCCGGGTGCTGGAGCACGCACAGCACCTGCACCTGTCCGGCTACGTGCTGCTGGACCCGGCCTCGCGGCAGGCGGGCCTGGACGTGCTGGACGCGGCCCGCCGCTGCGGCCTGACCACCTCGGTGGACCCGCAGGCGGCCGCGCACATCACCGGGGAGTTCCTGGCGGACATCGCCGGGGTGGACCTGTTGCTGCCCAACGCGGACGAGCTGCGCGCACTGACCGGTTCGTCCGATCCGTCCTCGGCATCGGAGTTGCTCGGCAAGGTCGGCGCGGTGGCGGTCACCAGCGGGCCGCACGGGGCCACCTGGGTGGACCGCACCGGGTGCTGGACGGTGCCCGGCGAGCCCGCGGAGTGCGTGGACACCACCGGTGCCGGTGACGCCTTCGACGCCGGGCTGCTCGCGGCCTGGCTGCGCGGGCTGCCGCCGGTGGAGGTGCTGCGCTCCGGGGTGCGCGCCGGCGCCCAGGCCGTGTCCAGGGTCGGGGCTCAGCCCCCGTCGATCACCTGGTGAGACTTGGCCTCCAGCGCACGGCGGGCCGCCCGGTCGGCCTTGAACCGGTTGATCTCCTCGCTCTTGCGCGGGGGCCGGTCGTTGGCGATGAGCACGGCGACCCAGGGCAGCGGCACTGACAGCACCACGAAGAACAGTGCCAGCCACCAGGTGTTGATGAAGATGCCTGCGAGCACCAGGCACGGGATGCGCGCGCCCATGATGATGGCGTACTTGCGCTTGCGTGCCTGGTGCTGCTCCTCGTACGAAGGAGCCGCCTCGGTGATGAGAACCGGGGTGTCGTCCCGATCGGAGCCCTTCACGACACCACCTCCACCTCAGAGTGTCCCACTGTTGGGCGACAACGCACAGCGGCATGTGCCCGTGCGAGCATTCCAGACGTGTTCACAGCTGATTTCTGCGGCCGTCTGCGTGACGCGTTCCACACCGCGGGCTACCACTCCGATGGCGTTGTCGACCTGCTCGGCGCGGCGGCGCACGCGGCGCTGGGCCGGGGCGAGCCCGAGCCCGTGCGCCGGGTCAGCCAGGACGGCGGCGAGCTCGGCACGCTGATCCGTCTGTTCCTGCTCGGCGACCCCGAACCGGCTCCCGCCGTGGCCAAGGCCCTTGGCTCGGTGCCGGTGGAGGAGGCGCTGGCCACGGGGCTGCTGCGCGCCGACGGGGAGCAGCTGCGCGCCGGGCTGGACGTGCGGCCGTACGGGGACGTGCACGGCTCGTGGTGGGTGGTCTCCGACCAGGACTCCGACCTGCGCGGCGGACCGGTCAGCCCGGACCACGTGCTGGGGGTGGGCCATGCCTCGCTGAGCCTGGCGCGGGCCACCGCGCGGCGGCCGGTGGGCTCGCTGCTGGACCTGGGCACCGGCTGCGGGGTGCAGGCGCTGCACGCGAGCAGGCACGCCGAGCGCATCACCGCCACCGACCTGTCCCAGCGCGCCCTGGACCTGGCCTCGGCGACGTTCCAGCTCAACGAGCTGGACGTGGAACTGCGGCAGGGCGAGTGGTTCGCCCCGGTCGCCGGGCGGCGCTTCGACCAGGTGGTGTGCAACCCGCCGTTCGTGGTGGGCCCGGCGCGGGTGGACTACACCTATCGCGACTCGGGGCTGGCCGGGGACGACGCGAGCGCCCTGGTGGTCCGCCAGCTGCCCGCGTTCCTCAACGAGGGCGGCGTGGGCCAGCTGCTGGCGTCCTGGCTGCACGTGCGGGGTCAGGACTGGGGTGACCGGGTGGCGTCCTGGCTGCCGCGCGGTGGGGTGGACGCCTGGTTCGTGCAGCGCGACGTGGCCGAGCCCAGCCTGTACGTGGGGACCTGGCTGCGCGACGCCGGGGTGGACCCGCGCTCGGCCGAGGGCCGTGCCAAGGCGGCGGCCTGGCTGGACTGGTTCGAGGCCAACCAGGTGGTGGGCATCGGGTTCGGCTTCGTCACCCTGCGGCGCACCGACGCGGCGCACGCCGAGGTGGTCTGCGAGGACCTGCGGCACGCCTTCGACGACCCGCTGGGCCCGGAGACGGCCGCCTGGCTGGACCGGGTGGACTGGTTGCGGGCCAACGGATCGGCCGAGGGCCTGCTGGCGACGCGGTTCGTGGTGCCGGACACGGTGGTGCTGGAGGAGGTGTCCGAGCCGGGGGCCGAGGGCTGGCAGTCGGTGGTGCGGCGGCTACACCGGACGGACGGTCCCGGCTGGCAGCACGAGGTGGACGAGCTGGCCGCGGCCCTGCTCGCGGGCTGCCGGGGCCACGTACCGCTGGCGGACCTGTTGGTGCTGTTGGCCTTCGGGCACGGCCAACCAGCGGAGGAACTGGTGAACGCAGCGTTGCCGATCGTGCGCGATCTGGTCCGGCACGGCATGGTCGTGCCCGCGTGAAAGCGGTTGTCGCGAGGGTTACTCGGGCGTCGGTGACCGTCGGTGACGAGGTGGTCGGTGCCATCGCGGAGCCGGGTTTGTTGGTGCTGCTGGGTATCACCGCCACGGATTCGTCCGAGCAGGTGACGGTGATGGCCCGCAAACTGCACGAGCTGCGCGTCCTGCGCGAGGAGCAGTCCTGTGCCAGCACCGGCGCCCCGCTGCTGGTGGTCAGCCAGTTCACCTTGTACGGGGACACCAGGAAGGGCCGCCGTCCATCGTGGACCGCGGCCGCCCGGCCCGAGGTGGCCGAACCGCTCGTGGACGCCGTGGTGGCGCAGCTGCGGGCACGCGGCGCGCGGGTGGCCACCGGTCGGTTCGGCGCGATGATGGCGGTGGAGAGCGTGAACGACGGTCCGTTCACCGTGCTCGTGGAGGTCTGAACCGAACGGTGTTTCTCCTCGTTTCCTTAACAGGAAACGCACTCGGGTGGCCGAACGGGTCGATCGCGGTGGTCTCTCAGGGAAAGCTCAGGTTCCCGGGGCAACCGCTGTGACGGCTGGTACGTCCTGATGGGTGTGAAGACGGGAACGAAATCCAGATCGTTGTCGTTTTCCCAGTGTCCAGCCAGCAAGCGACCGGCCTTCCGCCGAAGGATCGCCCGGCCGACAGGCTCGCCGCGCAGCGCAGCGCCGGTGTGTGACGCGCCCGCACAGCAGCCCGCGACCGGGGAGGGAGCACCGTGACCGTCCCACAGAGCTATGACCCAGAGGTCGGCATCGAAGCCGATCTGGATGCCCAGGGGCCCGCGGCCGACCTGGTGCGCGTGTACCTCAACGGCATCGGCCGCACGAAGCTGCTGACAGCCGAGCAGGAGGTCGCGCTCGCCAAGCGGATCGAGGCCGGTGTCTTCGCGCACCACATGATGGACACAGCCCGCTCGCTCAGCCCGCAGCGCAAGTCCGAGTTGCAGGCGCTGGTCCGCGACGGGGCGGTGGCCAAGAACCACCTGCTGGAGGCGAACCTGCGGCTGGTGGTGTCGCTGGCCAAGCGCTACACCGGGCGCGGCATGCCGCTGCTGGACCTGATCCAGGAGGGCAACCTCGGCCTGATCCGCGCGGTGGAGAAGTTCGACTACACCAAGGGTTTCAAGTTCTCCACCTACGCCACCTGGTGGATCCGCCAGGCGATCACCCGGGGCATGGCCGACCAGGGCCGCACCATCCGGCTGCCCGTCCACCTGGTGGAACAGGTGAACAAGCTGTCCAGAATCAAGCGCGACCTGCACCAGCAGCTTGGCCGGGAGGCCACGCACGAGGAACTGGCCAGGGAGTCGGGCATCTCGCCCGAGAAGGTGGCCGACCTGCTCGACCACTCGCGCGACCCGGTGAGCCTGGACATGCCGGTGGGCACCGACGAGGACGCCCCGCTGGGCGACTTCATCGAGGACGCCGAGGCCACCGACGCGGAGAGCGCGGTCATCTCCGGGCTGTTGCAGGACGACCTGCGCCGGGTGCTGGGCACGCTGGACGAGCGGGAACAGTCGGTGATCCGGCTGCGCTACGGACTGGAGGACGGCCAGCCCCGCACCCTCGATCAGATCGGGAAGAGGTTTGGGCTCTCCCGGGAACGGGTACGCCAGATCGAGCGAGAGGTCATGGGCAAGCTGCGCCAGGGCGACCGGGCGGAGCGACTGCGGGCGTACGCCAGCTGACGCTGGGTACTCCACCCGTTGGCGGCGTTGACTTGTGACGTACGTCACGGCAGGGTGACCATTCGACAACCGAACTTGGCGGCACGGGAGACCGTGACCGCATCCCACAGGAGGTCGGGGCGGCCGGGGGCCGTCCCGGCCTCTTGGTCTGACCGGGACTCGCGGGTCTTCTTCGCGCGAGTCCCGCTCTACCGAACGCGAGTCCCGCTGACGCGGATCACACCGGGGCGCGGCGGGACGGGCACCGCCGCGCGGGTACCGTTTTCGGACGAGACCTCCGCGCGCAAAGGAGCACGCCGACGTGACCACCACCACGTCTTTCCAGTACACCGACATGCTGCCGCTGGCCAAGGACAACCACACGGAGTACCGGCTGGTCTCCGCCGAGGGCGTCCGCGTGGTCGAGGCGGCCGGGCGGCGGTTCCTGGAGGTGGACCCCTCGGCGCTGACCCTGCTGGCCCGTGAGGCGATCAAGGACATCCAGCACCTGCTGCGCTCCTCGCACCTGGCCCAGCTGCGCGCGATCGTGGACGACCCGGAGGCCAGCGGCAACGACCGGTTCGTGGCCATGGACCTGCTGCGCAACGCCTGCATCGCGGCGGGCGGCGTGCTGCCGATGTGCCAGGACACCGGCACGGCGATCGTGATGGGCAAGCGCACCGAGACCGTGCTCACCGGCGGCGCGGACGAGGAAGCGCTCTCCCGCGGCGTGTTCGACGCCTACCAGCAGCTCAACCTGCGCTACTCGCAGATGTCCCCGGTGAACTTCTGGGAGGAGCGCAACACCGGCACGAACCTGCCCGCGCAGATCGAGCTCTACCACAAGCCCGGCGCGGACCCGGTCTACGAGTTCCTGTTCATGGCCAAGGGCGGCGGCAGCGCCAACAAGACCTTCCTGTACCAGGAGACCAAGGCGCTGCTGAACCCCACGCGGCTGGCCCGCTTCCTGGACGAGAAGCTGCGCTCGCTGGGCACCGCGGCCTGCCCGCCGTACCACCTGGCCATCGTGGTCGGCGGCACCTCGGCGGAGTTCAACCTCAAGACGGCCAAGCTGGCCTCGGCCCGCTACCTGGACGACCTGCCCACCGAGGGCTCGGCGGACGGGCACGCCTTCCGGGACGTGGACCTGGAGCAGCAGGTCCTGGAGATGACCAGGCAGTTCGGCATCGGCGCGCAGTTCGGCGGCAAGTACTTCTGCCACGACGTGCGGGTGATCCGGCTGCCCCGGCACGGCGCCTCCTGCCCGGTGGGCATCGCGGTGTCCTGCTCGGCGGACCGCCAGGCCAAGGCGAAGATCACCGCCGACGGGGTGTTCCTGGAGCAGCTGGAGCGCGACCCGGCCCGCTACCTGCCCGAGGTCTCGGGTGAACAGCTGTCCGAGCAGGTCGTGCAGATCGACCTGAACCAGCCGATGGAGCAGATCCGCGCCACCCTGGCCGCGCTGCCGGTGAAGACCCGGCTCTCGCTGACCGGCCCGCTGGTGGTGGCCAGGGACATCGCCCACGCCAAGATCAAGGAGCGGCTGGACGCGGGCGAGCCCATGCCGCAGTACCTGCGCGACCACCCCGTGTACTACGCGGGCCCGGCCAAGACCCCCGAGGGCTACGCCTCGGGCTCCTTCGGGCCGACCACCGCGGGCCGCATGGACTCCTACGTGGCGCAGTTCCAGGCGGCGGGCGGCTCGCTGGTGATGCTGGCCAAGGGCAACCGCTCCAAGCAGGTCACCGAGGCCTGCCAGTCGCACGGCGGCTTCTACCTGGGCTCGATCGGCGGGCCGGCGGCCCGGCTGGCCAAGGACTGCATCCGCAAGGTCGAGGTGCTGGAGTACGCCGAGCTGGGCATGGAGGCGGTGTGGCGGATCGAGGTCGAGGACTTCCCGGCCTTCATCGTGGTCGACGACAAGGGCAACGACTTCTTCGCCGAGACCTCCGCGCCCACGCTGCAGATCTCGTTCCGGCGGTAGCGGGCACGTGCCGCTGACCTTTCCCTCGCACGCCGCGGTCGTGCTGCCCCTGTGGCGGTACTGGCCGCGGCGCTGGGAACCGGTCTCCCTGGTGATCGGCTCCACCGCGCCCGACCTGGCCTTCGCCTTCGGCATCGAGGACACGCACCGCTGGGACGCGCTGCTGTGGTGGTCGGTGCCGGTGGGCATGGTGCTCACCGTGGCCCTGCGCTGGTCCGCGCCGAGAGCCGCCGTTCACCTGCCCAAACCGTTGCGGCGACTGGGTTCTCTCGGCGACGGCGGACCGAGGTGGTGGGCGTGCCTGCTCGGTGTGGTGGTCGGCGCCGTCTCGCACCTGCTGTGGGACGGCTGGTCCCACTACGACGGTTACGGCACGGTGCTGGTGCCCGCACTGCTGCACCGCTCCCCGTTCTGGGGCATGCCCTGGTATGCCGCGTTGCAGTGGGGCTTCTCGGGGCTCGGTGCGGTCGTGGCGGTGGTCTTCGCCGTGCAGGCCTACCGGGATCCGCGGGTGCTCGGCCCCGCACCGCAGGCACCGCGCCGCCCGCTGCGGTTCACGGTGGGCGTGCTGCTCGCGGGGCTGGCCGGTGCGGTGTGGACCGGCTCGGAACTGCTCGCCGGCCACCGGGTGATGGCGGTGGAGTGCCTGCTGCTGACGGCTTTCGCGCTGCCGGTTGCCGGGGCGCTCGCGGTCAGTACGGCCCGTTCTTCGCAGTCAGCACCAGTTTCCTAGCGCCCAGCGGGGCGTCCAGCGTGACCGAGACCGGCACGGTGCGCACGTAGAGCGGGCACATCCGGTGCGTCTCGGTGGTGGTGAGCAGTTCCACCCGCACCTCCTCGGCGTTCTGCGCGAGCACCTTGCCGCTCAATTTGGCGCAGCCGCCCTCCTCACCCATCACCACGACGGTCCTGCCGTTGTCCGTGGTCCACACCGAGCGCGGGTAGGTCTCGGGCACCTGCGAGTAGTCGATCTGGTTGGGCGGCACGGCCGGTCCGGTGCTCGGCGCGCTGGTGCTCGTGCCGGGACTCGTGGGCGGTACCGCGGTGGTGCTCACCACCGGGGCCGGGGCCTTGCCGACCGGCGCGGTCGCCTCCGGGGACGGCGCCTGCGCACCGCAGCCCGCCGTCAGCAGGGCGAGCAGGCCGATTCCGATCACCGTTCTTCTCATGCCAGTAGGACGGGATCCGGGACCGTCCTGGTTGCAAAGCGGTGCCCGGCCGGCTGGGGCGAGTCGGCCGGGCACCCGGTGAGGTGGTCTGGTCAGGACCGGATCGTCTGCTGCTCCAGCACGACGGTCCGGTCGGCCAGCGGCTTGTCCAGCTGCACCGACAGCTTCGGCAGCCGCAGGTCCTTGGTGCAGACCCGGTTGGTGTCGGTCAGGTCGCGGATGAGCACGACCCGCACCGCCGTGGCGCTCTGCTCGGCGAGATCGATCTTCGCGTGCTCACAGCCGCCCTCCTGGGCCTGCACGGTGAGCGTCCCGCCGTTCTCGTCGGTCCACGCCTGCCTGGGGTAGCCCTTGGGCAGCCGCGTGCCGTCGACCCGGTTCTCCGGCACAGCCCGGTCGGCGCCCGGCAGGATGCCGTTGGCGGGCTGCCCGTTGCTCGCGGGCTTGTTGTCGGGGACGGTTGGCTGACTGGGTTGGCCGCAGGCGCCCACCAGGAACAGCAGGGCGCCTACCGCCGCTAGGCGTCTCATGCAGGGAAGACGGAACCGGCCCCGGGTTCGGTTGCACCCATGTCCGAGGGAAGCGAGACGATCCACCGGGTGTCGGCGCGCGGGCGCAGGTAGAGCAGCCAGTACAGGGCGGCGGCCACCAGCACCACGCCGACGACCAGCAGGTCAGCGACCGACTGCACGCCGAGCACGTAGATCAGCACGGCGGACACGGCGATGGGCACGGCGGGCCACAGCGGCATGCGCCACGCGGGGCGGTGCCGGTGCTTGCGGCCGCGCACGGCCAGCGCCGCCAGCGACACGGACAGGTAGAGCGCGACCACCGCCACGCCGGTGACCCCGTTGAGCGTGGCCACCGGGACGAAGCACAGCGCGGCCCCCGGTAGGCCGACCACCAGCGTGGCCACCCACGGGGCGTCGAACCTCCTGCTGACCACGCCCAGCGCGCGGTTGACCGGTTCGGGCCAGGCGCGGTCGCGGGCCGAGGCGTAGAGCACCCGCGAGTTCTGGATGACCATGACCACGCAGGCGTTGACGATGGCCGCCGCGATGCAGAGGCTGATGAAGGCGCCGACCTCGGGCGTGCTCCAGCCGGACACCAGCGCGGACAGGTCGCCCGCGGCCAGGGTGTCGGCGTCGGGTGCGCCCAGGATGATCGCCACGACCGGCACCAGCACGACGAGCCCGCCGATGGCCAGGGTCGCCAGCACGGTGCGGGACACCGTCCGGCGCGGGTTGTCCAGTTCCTCGGACAGGTACACGGCGGTGGTGAAGCCCTGCAACACGAACAGGGCGACGGCCAGTCCGGCGATGATCGCCAGCGGGGCGACGAGATCGGCACCGGCCGTGGGCTGCAACAGCACGCTGACCGGCTTGTTGGCGTGGCCGAAGCCGAGCACCGCGACCACGGCGGCGGCCACCACCTCCACGACCAGGAACACGCCGGTGATCCAGGCGTTGGCACGCAGGTTGAGCAGACCCGTGACGGTGGCCAGCAGCAGCACCAGCCCGCCCGCGACCGGCCCGCTCACCTGCACGACCGGGCTCAGGTAGGCGCCGACCCCGATCGCCATGATCGGCGGGATGATCATGACCACGACCAGCGACACCGCGAAGGCCAGCCAGCCAGCGAACCGCCCGGTGAGCGTGCCGAGCATGGCGTACTCCCCGCCCGCGCTCGGCACCAGCGTGCCCAGTTCCCCGTAGCAGAGCGCGATGCCCACGCAGAGCAGCCCGGCCAGGGCGATGGTCAGCGCCGTGCCGGTGCCCAGCGAGCCGAACAGCGGGGGCACGATCACGAACAGGGAGGAGGCCGGGGTCATGCAGGTCAGCGTGAGCAGCGTGCCGCCGATGACCCCGATCGACCGGGTGAGCGGTCGCGGTCCCCGCTGACCGGGTCCGGTCTGCCCAGTGGTGGTGCCCGTGGTTAACGCCGTCTCCGACATGCCGCAGCCTCCGCACCCCAGTCAGCCATCCGTGTGACGCATAGAACACGAGCGTTTTAGTCGCGTCAAGGCATCTGGACAACGGATTTCGTATTGACTACGGGTTTGAGCGGCGGAAACAGTGCCGGTTTGGGGGGTGGGGGTGAGTGGGCGGCTTGCGTGACGGGGTGGGCTTGGCGCGACGGGGCGGGCCTGGCGGTGCGGGCCTGGCGCGACGGGGCGGGCCTGGCGGTGCGGGCCTGGCGCGGCCGCCGCGAAGGTGGCTTTCACTGCGCTGGGCGCGGCGAATGGTCCTTTCGCAGCGTGTTCTTGGCGGTGTCGGGGGCTCGGCGATGTCATGAAGGTGCCCTTCACGACGGTGAACGTCCTGAACGGCACCTTCATGGCATGGCGGCACGGGCCCAGATCCGGCTCGCCGAGCTACGGGCCCATGTCCCAAAGGTGCCCTTCGCGACGCTGAATGCCCCAAACGGCACCTTCATGACGGTGGGAGCGGGGTGTCCACAGGCGCCGAGTTGTCCACATGTGGATCTTGGGCAAGATCAACTGTCGGGGGTGGGCGGTAGACTGGTGACGGGGACGCCCCCAGGGAGTGGCGGGGGATTGTCACCAGGTAGAGCGCAGATCCGCCGCCGTGATGGGGCTCAGAGGTCGAGCAGTGCGACCGGGTCGAAGCTGACCGGGAAGGGCTCGGTGATCTCGAAGAGGTCGCCGGTGTGCGCCAGCGCGACCTGCTCGTACTCGCCGTCCACCAGCCGGAAGAAGCGCAGGGTGGCGGTCCGGGTGCGCAGGCTGACCTCGCCGTGCAGGTAGAACGGGATGCCCGCCTGGGCGCAGAGCAGCGGCTTGTCGACCCGGTCGCGGGTGACGCTGGACGGGGACACGAACTCACCGACGAGCACGGCGTCCCCGGCGTCCGCCCAGACGTCGGGGATCGGCGAGCGCATCACGGTCAGGTCGGGCTGGATCCAGCGTTGCGGGGTCATCCGCAGGTTGACCGTGGTGTAGATCCGGAGCCCGGCGGCACGGGCGGCGGGCTTGAGCAGCCCGCGCATCTCGTCGGCCGCGTAGACGTTCGGCCCCGCCTCGTAGGGACTCACGACCAGCTTTCCGTCGACGCACTCGTACTTGGCCGGCGGAAGGCCGGGGTCGGGGAGGTACCGCTCGGCCAGGTCGGTGGTCCAGAGCCCGGCCAGATCGGTGATCGGATCGAACGTGACAGCCAGCGACACGAGCCATCACCTCCTCGTCCCGCCCATGGTACTGCCCGCAGCGATGCCCCAGTCTACGGGAAAACGGGTGATCAGGAGCCTGTCACGGCCCCGAGTGCGAGCCGGATCGCCTCCAGCCGGGCCCGCGAGGCCAGCCCCGCGTGGTAGACGTGCAGCTCGCTGGCGCCCGCTTCCACGTACCCGCGCCACTCCTGGGCCAGCGCCACCGAGTCCACCGCCCGCGGCGGCAGCGCCAGCACGTAGGCCGCCACGCGGTGCTCCCCGGCCAGCGCGCGGATCGCCGCCGTCCCGGCCTGGGGCCCCGGCCAGCAGGTCACCGTCAGCACGTCCACGTCCGCGCCGACACCGCCCGCCACGGTCGCGAACGGGCCGGTCGCCCACTCCTCGGCGTTGGCGTGCACCACGACCCGCGCCTGCGGAGCCAGTTCCCGGACCCGGGCCACCAGCCGGGCCCGCAGTTCACGGCTCAGCCCGGTGCGCACGGCGGCCACGGGCTCGGCGAGCCGCTCCCCCAGCGCGGCCCGCACGCTGTCCGCCTTGCCGTCCACCCCGCAGCGCACGGCCGCACGCAGTTCTGCCACGTCGACCCCGGCCTCGGCGTAGCGCGCCTGGCAGGCCGTGCAGAAGCAGAGCGAGAGCAACTGCTGCTGCACCGGGGTCCAGTCAGTGCCGTCGGTCTTCTCGTGGTGCCCGCCGTGCACGAAACCCAGTGGGCCACAGGCTTCCAGCACCACACCGTCGATCTGTCCACTTCGGACGATCTCGCTGACCAGCGTGTCGCAGTACTCGGCCACCTCGGGCTGCGCGGGGCACAGCGCGTACGGGTAGGAGTCCCCGAACGCGTTGCGCACCACCAGGTCCGGGCACTGGTCGCCGAGACGGCTGGAGTGGGTCAGCACGATCCAGGCGTAGACCGGCAACCCGGCCGCGCGCAGCTCGTCCGCAGCGGCGCCGAACGAGTTGTCACCGTCCACCCAGGACGGTTGCGCGGGCACGAGTCGCCTGCCACGCCAGGCTTGTTCCCGGACCGGGACGTACAGCGCGGCGTGGCGCGCGTCGACGAGCCGGTGCTCCGGGTGCAACGGGGTCGCCGCCCGCACGGTGTGGTACGAGGCCGCCAGCGCCACGGCGTCCACACCGAGCCCGGCGATCCGCGCGGCGGCCTCCGGGTCGCCGACCAGGTCCCACGGATAGGCGTGCGCGATGGTGGTCACCACCGGGGTAGCTTCCTCTCGTAGCTGGGGTCGAAGCGCTGCATGTAGCCGGTGTCGTCCCGGTCGCGCAGCCCGCAGTCCAGGTAGCGCTGGTGCGCGAGGGCGAGGGCGTCGGGGTCCAGTTCCACCCCGAGTCCCGGCGTGGTCGGCACCGGCACGGCACCGTCCACGAAGGACAGTGCGCCGGGCAGCACCACGTCGTCGGCAGCGTTCCACGGGTAGTGCGTGTCGCAGGCGTAGTCCAGGTTCGGGGTGGCCGCGGCGAGGTGGGTCATCGCGGCCAGGCTGATGCCCAGGTGCGAGTTGGAGTGCATGGACAGGCCGATGCCGAAGGTCTGGCAGATCGCGGCAAGCTGCCGGGATCGGGTCAGCCCGCCCCAGTAGTGGTGGTCCGACAGCAGGACCTGGATCGCGTCGCGGGCCACGGCGGGCGCCAGGTGCTCGTAGGACACCACGCACATGTTGGTGGCCAACGGGATTCGCACCCGCTCGGAGACCTGGGCCATGCCCGCGATCTCCGCCGTGGGGTCCTCCAGGTACTCCAGCAGCCCGCCCAGTTCCTCGGCCACCTTCACCGAGGTGTCCACGCTCCACGCCGCGTTCGGGTCCAGCCGCAGCGGGTGCGCCGGGAACGCCTCGCGCAGGGCGCGAATCGCCGCGATCTCCTGCTCCGGCGGGAAAACCCCGCCCTTGAGCTTGATCGAACCGAAGCCGTACCGGTCGATCAGCGTCCGCGCCTGGTCCACGATGCCGATCGGGTCGATGGCCTCGCCCCACTCGTCGGGCTCGTGGCCGGGGTGGCCCGCCCACTTGTAGAACAGGTACGCGCTGTACGGGACCCGGTCCCGGATCGCGCCGCCGAGCAGGTCGGACACCGGCCGACCCAGGTGCTTGCCCTGGATGTCCAGGCAGGCCACCTCGAACCCGGAGAAGACCCGGTCCACCGTGCCACCGGAGGAGATCGTGCCGGTCAGCCCGTGCCGGTCCGAACCGGTGACGCCGCCGAGCGCGTCGGCCACCGCGGCGTGCATGGCGTTGAGCGCGTACACGTCCAGCCCCAGCAGGGCGGGCACCACCTTGCGCATCCGCTCCAGGTGGCCGGAGTCCCCGTAGGTCTCGCCGAGACCGGTCAGCCCCTCGTCGGTGCGCACCTGGATGATCGTGCGCAGCGCCCAGGGTTCGTGCACGCCAACGGAGTTGAGCAGCGGCGGGTCGCGGAACGCGATCGGGGTCAGCTCGATGTCGGTGATCTTCATCCGGCGGCCAGCTCCCGCCCGCGGGCCAGGATCTGGTCCAGCTCGGCCAGGTGCTGCTCGGAGGGGTCGGTCAGCGGCGGGCGGACCCCGCCGACGGCGAGCCCGGTGCGGGCCACGGCCGCCTTCACCAGGGACACGGCGTAACCGGGCACCTTGTCCCGCAACTCCACCAGCGGGCGGTAGAACTCGCGCAGCAGCAGATCGGTGCGGGCCGTGTCGCCCCGCACCACCGACTGGTAGAAGGCCAGCGAGATCTCCGGGGCGAAGCAGAACACCGCCGAGGAGTACAGGTGCACGCCGATGCCCTTGTAGGCGGGCACGGTCATCTCGGCGGTGGGCAGCCCGTTGAAGAACTGGAAGGGCTTCTCGCCGACCGCGGCGCGCACCGACAGCACGATGCGCTGCATCAGGTCCAGGTCGCCGAGCCCGTCCTTGAAGCCGATCACGGTGGGCAACTGCGCCACCTCGGCGGCGGTTTCCGGGGTGAACACGGCGTTGTTGCGCTGGTAGACGATCACCGGGAGGTCGGTGGCGGCCACCGCGGCACGCACGTACTCGACCAGTCCGGCGGCCGGGCAGCCCACCAGGTAGGGCGGGAGCAGCAGCAGACCGTCGGCCCCGGCGCGCTGCGCGGCCCTGGCGAAGGCGGCGGCCAGCGGCGCGGAGCCGCCGACCCCGGCGAACACCGGCACGCGGCCTGCCGTGGCCTCGACGGCGACCCGGACCGCGCGCTCGAACTCCCCGGGCTCCAGCGCGTGGAACTCGCCGGTCCCACAGGCCACGAACACCCCGCCGGGACCCGCGGCCACACCGTGTTTGACGTGCTCGGCGAGCACGTCAAGGGCCACCTCCCCGTCCGGGGTGAACGGGGTCACCGGGAAGAACAGCACTCCATCCAGTTGCATCTGCCTGGCCTCGGATTCGCGTCGAGTGGGGCCCCGCGGGGCGGCGACCAGCGCCACCCCGCGGGGTTGTGAGACCTGACGACACCGCCGCCGTTAGTCGCCCGGCCCACGTCTAGGGTGTTCACATTTCTGAACCTCAGTCGTACTTGTGAACACTGCCTGCTGACTGTAAGAATCAACGGCACAACGTGTCAAGAGCCCGGGAGGAACACCGATGTCGGAAGCAGTGGACGGGCCCGCGCCGACCCGGCCGGCCGCGGTCAAGTCGGCCGACCGCACGGTGGAACTGCTCGAGGTGATGTCCCGTTCGGAGCGCCAGCTCACCCTCACCGAGCTGCACAAGCAGCTGAGCTACCCCAAGTCCAGCCTGTACATGCTGTTGCAGACCCTGGTCAGCCGGGGCTGGGTGGAGGTGGACCCGCAGCGCGGCACCTACGGCATCGGCGTGCGCGCGCTGCTCGTGGGAACCTCGTACCTGGACCACGATCCCGTTGTGCGCACGGCGATCCGCGTCATGGAGCAGGTGCGCCAGGAGATCAACGAGACGGTGCACCTGGCGCGGCTGGACGGCTCGGACGTGGTGTACCTGGCCAGCCGCGAGTCCGAGCACCACCTGCGCGTGGTGTCCCGCGTGGGCAGGCGGCTGCCCGCGCACGCCACCTCGCTGGGCAAGGCCGTGCTGGCCCAGCGCGACCGCGCCGAGGTCGAGGCCCTGCTGCCCGAGCACCTGGACCCGTTGACCCCCAACACCGTCACCGAGCACGAGGCCCTGCACGAGCAGCTCGCGCGCTTCCGCTCGGAGGGCTACGCGCACGAGCGCGAGGAGAACACCCCCGGGCTGGGCTGCTACGCCGTGGCACTGCCCTACCGCAACCCGGTGATCGACGCGATGAGCTGCTCGGTCCCGGTGGCCCGGCTCGACCCCGAGCACGAGCGGCAGATCGTCGCCGCCCTGCTCACCGCCGCACGCACCGTCACCGAAGTGCTGCGCCAGTTCGGCCGCTGACCTGACAGAGAGGCCCCACCCCGTGTCCCACCGCATCCTGATCACCGGCGCCGCCGGTGTCGTCGGCACGCTGATGCGTCCCAGACTCGCCGCGCCCGGCCGCACCCTGCGGCTGCTCGACATCGCCGAGCTGCCCCCGGCCGGAGATGGCGAGCAGGTCGAGCTGGTGCGCGCCTCGGTCACCGACCAGGCCGCGATGCAGGCCGCCTGCACCGGGGTGGACGCCGTGATCCACCTGGGCGGGCACAGCCTGGAGCAGCCCTGGGAACAGATCCTGGACGTCAACATCAACGGCACGCACACCGTGCTGGAGGCCGCGCGTCGGGCCGGAGTACCCCGGGTGGTGCTGGCCAGCTCCAACCACGCCGTGGGCTTCGAGCCGCGCGGCGATGCGGAGGCGGCCGACGACCTGTTCCCGCGCCCGGACACGTACTACGGCGTGAGCAAGGTGGCCATGGAGGCGCTGGGCAGCCTGTACGCCGACCGGTACGGGCTGGAGGTGATCGGCGTGCGGATCGGCTCCTGCTTCGAGCGGCCCAAGGACGTGCGCATGCTGGCCACCTGGCTCTCCCCCGACGACGGCGCCCGCCTGTTCGAGGCCTGCGTGTCCGCCCCGCACAAGGGTTTCACGCTGGTGTGGGGTGTGTCGGACAACACCCGCCGCTGGTTCAGCCTGGACGGGGCGCGGGCATTGGGGTACGAGTCCCTGGACAACTCCGAGGTGTTCGCGGCGGAGGTCATCGCCGAGCACGGCGAGCCCGCCCCGGACGGCCCGGAACTGAACTACATCGGCGGCGCCTGGGTCACCTCGGCCTGGGACACCGCCGTGAAGGAGGCTGGGCAGTGAGCGAGCTTGCGAGTTCACCATCGGGCGCAGGGAGCTTTGGTCGCGAGGGCGGCGAGCGCCAGCGAGGCGGGCCCGCGAGCGAGCAGGGCTTCGACCCGCGTACGGGGCAGCCGGTCGGCACCCCAGTTGAGTCCACTTCGGACTCTTTGCTGGACCAGATCTGCGCACTGGCAACGAAGTCGGCCGCGTCCTGGGCCGCGGCGGACCGCGCGCCATACCTGGAGCGGGTCGCCGACGCGCTGGACGCGGAGAGCGAACTGCTCGTGTCCACCGCGGATGCCGAGACGGCACTGGGCGTGCCCAGGCTGACCGGCGAGCTCAAGCGCACCACCAACCAGTTGCGCCTGTTCGCCGAGGTGCTGCGCGAGGGCAGCTACCTGGAGGCCACCCTGGACTCCGCCGACCCGGACACGGTCCCGCCCCGCCCGGTGCTGCGCCGCGTGCTGCGCTCGATCGGGCCGGTCGCGGTGTTCGCCGCGAGCAACTTCCCGTTCGCCTTCTCCGTGGCCGGTGGCGACACGGCCTCCGCGCTGGCAGCCGGGTCCCCGGTTGTGGTCAAGGCGCACCCCGGTCACCCCGCGACCTCCCGCGAGACCGCGCGGATCCTCACGAACGTCCTGCCCGAGGGCGTGTTCGGCATCGTGCACGGGGTCGAGGCCGGTGTGCGCCTGGTACGCCACCCCGCGATCAAGGCGGTCGGCTTCACCGGGTCGACCACGGGTGGCCGCGCCCTGTTCGACCTGGCCAGCTCCCGGCCCGACCCGATCCCGTTCTACGGCGAACTGGGCAGCGTCAACCCCACCGTGGTCCTGCCCTCGGCCGCCACCGAGCAGACCGCCACCGGGTTCGCGGCCTCGCTGACCATGGGCGTCGGGCAGTTCTGCACCAACCCCGGCCTACTGTTCGCCCCCGCGGGCTTCGTCGAGTCGCTGGCCGCCGCCGTCACCGGGTCCTCCGGCGGCGTGATGCTCAACGAGCGCATGCAGCACACGTACCAGTCCGGGGTGGACGGTCTGGCCGCGGGCGAGTTGGTCGAACTGGTCGCCACCGGCACCGCGCCGGAGGGCGGCTGGGCCGTCGCCCCGAAGCTGTTCGCCGTGGAGCTGAAGACCTTCGCCGCCAACCTGGAGGTGCTCACCGAGGAGCACTTCGGCCCCGCCGGGCTCGTGGTCACCTACACCGACCCCGCGGAACTGCCCGAGGTGCTGGCCCAGTTGCCCGGTTCGCTCACCGCGACCGTGCACGCCGAGGCCGCCGACCACGCCGTGGCCGGTCAGCTCGCCGAGGTCCTCGCGGACATCGCCGGGCGGCTGATCTTCAACGCCTGGCCGACCGGTGTGGCCGTGGCCTGGGGCATGCAGCACGGCGGTCCGTGGCCCGCCACCACCAACCCGCTGCACACCTCCGTTGGCGCCACGGCCATCCGGCGCTGGCTGGTGCCGATCAGCTACCAGGGCTGGCCCGAGGAGCTGTTGCCGCCCGCCCTGCGCGCCGACAACCCGCTGGCGATCCCCCGCCGCACCAACGGAACCCTCTCCTGACCCGCGAGTCCCGCTGACAGGAGCACGAGTCCCGCCCTGACGCCCGCGAGTCCCGCTCTCTGGCTGGCGAGTCCCGCCCACAGGTTGGGTGAATCCGCCCTGGGGTTGCGGATTCACCCGCCGCTGGGCGGGACTCGCCGCACTGTGGGCGGGACTCGGTTACGGCTGGGCGGGACTCGGTTACGGCTGGGCGGGACTCGCGCACCGCTGGGCGGGACTCGCGGGCAGGTGGGCGGGACTCGCGGGCGGCTAGGCGGGGATCGGGGTGGGGCTGGGGAGGGTGAGCAGGGCGATCAGTGAGGCCAGGGCGCAGGCCACGATGTACCAGCTGATCCAGGTGCTGGAGCCGGTGCCCTGCAGGATGGCGGCGGCGATCAGCGGGGCCGGGCCGCCCGCGATGACCGAGGCGAGGTGGTAGCCCAGGCCCGCGCCCGAGTAGCGCACCGAGGTGCCGAAGCTCTCGGCGATCAGCGCGGCCTGCGGCCCGTACTGCACGGCGTGCAGCACCAGCGAGATGACGATGCCCAGCAACACGAGGCCGGGGACCCTCGTGTCCAGCAACCCGAAGTACGGGAACGCGTAGAGCCCGACGGCGACGACACCGATCCCGTAGACGAGCCGCCTGCCGTACCGGTCGGACAGCCAGCCGAACAGCGGCACGCAGAGCAGGCCCACCACAGCGGCGATCATGGTGTCGCCGAGCAGCAGGTCCTGGGACATCTTGAGCTGGCTGGTGCCGTAGGTGAGCACGAAGGTGATGAACAGGTAGAACGGGGCCTGCTCGGACATGCGCAGGAAGGCCGAGCTGAGCACGGTCCCGGGCTGCTCGCGGAGGACCTGCCACACCGGCTGGCGCACGACCGCCCTGCGCTCGCGGACCTCGGTGAACTCCGGCGACTCCACCACGCGCAGCCGCACGTAGAGCCCGACGCCGACGAGCACGATGCTGATCAGGAACGGCACCCGCCAGGCCCAGGCCAGGAAGGCGTCCCCGGACAGGTCACGGGTCAGCCGGATCACGCCGGTGGACAGCAGCAGGCCGATCGGCACACCGAGTTGCGGCAGGCTGGCCATCAGCCCGCGACGCCTGTCCTGCCCCCACTCCATGGACATCAGCACCGAACCGCCCCACTCGCCGCCGACCCCGATGCCCTGGGCGATGCGCAGCAGCGTCAACAGCACCGCCGCCGTGACGCCGATCGTGGCGGTGCCGGGCAGGCAGCCGATCAGGAACGTGCCGACCCCCATCAGCAGCAGGGTCGCCACCAGGGTGGCCTTGCGCCCGATGCGGTCGCCGAAGTGGCCGAAGACCGCGGCCCCGATCGGCCGGGCCACGAAGCCCACGAACTGGGTGCCGAACGCTGCCAGCACCCCGGCGAAGGGTGCGCTGCTGGGGAAGAACAGCTGGGGGAAAACCAGTGCGGCGGCGGTTCCGTACAGGAAGAAGTCGTACCACTCGATGGAGGTACCGATCATGCTGGCGACAACGGCCCTGCGCCGCTGAGCCCGAACCGCGGTGTCCTGGTTCATGGACAAACAGTGGTGGCGGTCGCCGGGCCTGTCAAGAACTCGGTCGCGACAGGACAAACCGGCTTCTAGGCTCTGCCCCATGGCAATCACGACCGTGCCCGGGAAGCACGTGGACATCAAGATGTGGACCAGGGCCGAGGACGTCGAGCCCCAGGCCATGCAGCAGCTGCGCAACATCTCCTCGCTGCCGTGGGCGGTCAAGCACGTCGCCGTGATGCCGGACGTCCACTTCGGCAAGGGCGCCACGGTGGGCTCGGTGATCGCGATGCGCGACGCCGTGTCCCCGGCCGCCGTGGGGGTGGACATCGGCTGCGGCATGGCGGCGGTGCGGACCTCGCTGACGGCCAACGACCTGCCCGCCGACCTGGGCAAGCTGCGCGCGGACATGGAGAAGGCCGTGCCCGTGGGGTTCGGCGCGCACAAGGAGGCGGCGTTCGGCACCCGCGACGCCCAGGACTGGCAGCAGTTCTGGCGCGGGTTCGAGGACCTGACGCCAGCGGTGCGGGCGCGCGCGGACCGCGCGGTCAACCAGATGGGCACCCTCGGTGGCGGCAACCACTTCCTGGAGGTCTGCCTGGACACCCAGAAGCGGGTGTGGATCATGCTGCACTCCGGCTCGCGCAACATCGGCAACGAGCTGGCGCAGCACCACATCTCGGTGGCCCGCGGGCTGGCGCACAACTCCGCCCTGCCCGACCCCGATCTGGCCGTGTTCCTCGCGGGCACCCCGCAGATGGCCGCGTACCGGCACGACCTGTACTGGGCGCAGGACTACGCACGGCGCAACCGCGCGGTCATGCTGCGCCTGGTGTGCGACGTGTTCCGCAAGCGGTTCGTGAAGATCGGCTTCGACGAGCCGATCAGCTGTCACCACAACTATGTCGCCGAGGAGACGCATTTCGGCGAGGAGGTGCTGGTGACGCGCAAGGGCGCGATCCGCGCGGGGCTGGGTGACCTGGGCATCATCCCGGGTTCCATGGGCACCGGCTCGTACATCGTGCGCGGGCTGGGCAACCCGGAGTCATTCGAGTCCGCCTCACACGGGGCGGGCCGCCGGATGTCGCGCAACAAGGCGCGGCAGCGGTTCAGCCGGGACGACCTGATCGCGCAGACCAAGGGCGTGGAGTGCCGCAAGGACACTGGCGTGATCGACGAGATCCCGGCGGCCTACAAGGACATCGACGACGTGATCGCAAACCAGGCGGACCTGGTGGAGATCGTGGCCAAGCTCAAGCAGGTCATCTGCGTGAAGGGCTGAGCAAGACAGGGCCTGCCGGGGCAGCTCGTCCCCGGCAGGCCCCGCTCCTCACTTGCCCGCGCTGACCAGCTGGACCTGGGCGTTGCGGATGAGGTTCTTGCCCGGGGTGCGGATCTGCTCGAAGGCGGCCACGGACATGGCCGCACAGAACGAACTCCGGTCGTTGACCCGTACCACCACGGACTTGCCGGTGTCCGGGTTGGTCACCCGGATCTGGCTGCCCAGCGGGAAAAGGCCGGAGCCCGCGGTCATCGCGTTGGAGTCGTTGCGCTCCCCGCTCGCGGTGCGGCCGCCGCCCGCGACGAAGGTGGCCACGCAGTTCTGCGGGGCACCGGGCATGGCGGTCACGGTGCTCGCGGTGGTCGTCGTGGTCGTCGTGGTCACGGTGGCGCTGGTGCTGGTGTCACAGGTGTTGGTGGGTTGGACCGTCGTCCCCGTCGGGTCGGTGGTCGTGGAGTCCGTGGGGTTGGTGGTCGTGGTGCCCCCAGGGATGGTGGTCGTCCCCATGGGGTTGGTCGTGGTCCCCATGGGATTTGTCGTGGTACCCATCGGGTTCGTCGTCGTACCCATGGGATTCGTGGTCGTAGTGCCCATCGGGTTGGTCGTGGTACTCATGGGATTTGTCGTGGTACCCATGGGATTCGTGGTCGTCCCCATCGGGTGGGTGGTGCTGCCCGTGAGGATGGTGGTGCTCGTCGGGGCCTGGGTCGTGGTCCTGTCCCCCTTCCTCCTGTGCTTCTTCCTGTCCTGGTCACCCTGCTGGCAGTCCTTGCCGGTGCGCAGCGCGGTCGCCGAATTGGCCGTGGTGGTCGCCGAACTCATGCCCTCCAGCCCGACGACGACACCGCCGAACAGCAGGCCGACGCCGAGCACGACCGCACCGGCGCGCAGCGCTTTGTCCTTGCGTTCACCCATGCCGGGCTCTACGCCGATCGGGGCGCGGGTGGTTCAGACAAGGTGGTCACCCCCGGCAGGCTGGACCGAATGGCCCACCTGCCGCCACACTGCTCGCCGTGAACGAACTGGGGCGTTCCAACACAGAGGTACCCGGCGGCGCGGACGCGGACCGCTCACTGGCGGCGATCGGGGCCGCCTGCGGCCTGGATTTCCGCAGGTGCAAACGTTTGCCAGGGGAACACGGGGCGGTGGAGGCGACGGTACCCGGCAGCGGGCGGTTCATCGTGAAGTGGACCCGGCACCCCGCACCCTGGCAGGACCACGTGGCCGGGGTGACCACGGCGCTGCGGCGCAGGCGCTACCCGGCGCCGAGGATCATCGCGGCCGACGAGGTCGACGGGTTGAGCTACCTGGTCCAGGAGAAACTGCCCGGCACACCACCGCAGGAACTGGACGCCGACCAGTTGGAGTCGCTGATCAGCGTGGTGGAGATGCACCGGGACGGCGCACGCGGGCTGGAGCGGCGCGGACTGGGCTGGGGCGAACAGGTCCAGCGCGACCTGGCCGACCCGGAGCACTGGTCGCTGCGCAAGCGCGCGCTGGCCGGGCACTCCCCGCTGGGGGCCAGGCTGGTGGCCGACATCGCGCGCCGGGCCGCGGCACTGGACGTGTCCGGGCTGCCCGAGCAGGACATCGTGCACGGGGACTTCGGCCTGGGCAACCTGCTGTTCCTGCCGGGCGCGCTCAGCGGGGTGGTGGACTGGGACGGCTGGCGCCCCGGGGACCACCGCGCCGACCTGGTGACCCTGTGGTTCGCCCTGCGCATCGGCACCGACCAGACCTGCACCGCGGCGCGGTTGAAGGCCCACCTGCGCCAGATCATGTGCCAGGAACTGCTGTGGCTGTACGCGGCGCACAACGTGGTGCGCACCCTGGGCTGGTTCGCGCACCGGTACGGCGAACTGCCCAGTCCACAGTGGATGGACGCGAGCATCCGGCTGCTGCGCGCCACCCTGGATCAGAGGTAGTTGCTGATCTCGATCAGGTTGCCGTCCGGGTCGCGCACGTAGACGCTGAGGATGTCCCCGGTGGCCCCGGTGCGCTTGACCGGCCCCTCCTCGATGGGCACGCCCTCGCGCTCCAGGGTCTCCACCACGTCCACCAGCGGGTTGGCCGCGACCAGGCACAGGTCGGCGCTGCCCGGCACGGGCCTGGCCGCCTTGGGTTCGAACTCGTGACCCGCCTGGTGCAGGTTGATCTTGCTGTGGCCGAAGCGCAGGGCCCGGCGGCCGTCGCCGAACAGCACGGCCTCCATGCCCAGCACGTGCGTGTAGAACTCCACGGTCGCGTCCAGGTCGGCGACGGTGAGCACCAGGTGGTCCAGCCGGTCGATGATCATGCCGCCATTATTCTCCGGCCAGTCATCGGATGAATGCGTGATATTCCTTGCACCACCGCCCCGTTGGGCCTAGATTCACCCGATGTAACCGCCGCCGCGCTCCGCTGACGAAGGAGGAGCGATGACCAGGTGGCGGCGGCGCTTCGGCGCGGCACTGCTCACGGCGGCACTGGCGGTCCCCGGCACGGCGGCCGCGGCCTGCCGGGACACGATCGCCCCCACCCCGCCCATGGGGTGGAGCAGTTGGAGTTCGCTGCGGGGCAGGATCAGCGAGGACTCGATCAAGGCGCAGGCACAGGTCATGCACGACCAGCTCGCCGCGCACGGCTACCGGTACGTCAACATCGACGCGGGCTGGAGCGACCACGTAGACGAGTACGGCCGCAACACCTGGGACACCAAGAAGTTCCCCTCCGGCATCCCGGCACTGGCCGCGCAGATCCACCGGCTGGGCCTCAAGTTCGGCATCTACCTGGTGCCCGGCATCCCCAAGTCGGCCGTCGCGGCGAACTCGCCGATCAAGGGAACCCCTTACCACGTCTCGGATGTCATCGACCCGAGCCTGCCGGGCAACACCGCGGACGACGGTTCGGCACACCTGGACTACAGCAGGCCCGGGGCAGACGCCTACGTGCGCTCCCAGGCCGAACTGCTCAGCTCCTGGGGCGTGGACTACATCAAGATGGACTTCGTCGGCCCCGGCGGTGGGCGGGTGGCCACCGACAACCGGGCCGACGTCCAGCACTGGCGGGCCGCACTGGACGCCACGCACCGATCCGTCCACTTGGAACTGTCGAACTCGTTGAGCTTCGACAACGCCAAGGTGTGGCAGGGGTTCAGCAACGGGTGGCGCATCAACGGGGACATCGAGTGCTACAGCCACTGCCCGGGCCTGACCAACTGGGCGGTGCGGGTGTCCTTGCGCTTCAAGGACCTGCCGAAGTGGGTGCCCTTCGCGGGGCCGGGGCACTGGAACGACCTGGACTCGATCGAGGTGGGCAACGGGGACGCCGACGGCATCACCCCGGACGAGCGGCAGAGCATGATCACGCTGTGGTCGATCTCGGCCGCCCCGCTGCTGCTGGGCACCGACCTGACCAAGCTGGACCCGGCCGACCTGAAGCTGCTGACCAACGACGAGGTGATCGCGGTGGACCAGGCCGGGCACCCGGCACACCCGGTCTCCCAGGCGACGCAGCAGCAGGTGTGGGTCAGCGACAACCGGGACGGCAGCTACACCGTGGCCCTGTTCAACCTGGCCGACGCCGCTGCCACGGTCAGCGCCAAGTGGTCGGACCTGCGCCCCGGCCTGCGGTCCGCGGCCGTGCGGGACCTGTGGGCACATCGGTCATCGGGGGTGCAGCGGGACGGGTTCACCGCCGTACTCGCACCGCACGCCGCACGCCTGCTCAAGGTTTTCCCAGCCTGACAACGGACTTTTCCGACATCTGGACACGGCCGAACGGAGCAGAAAAGCCCTGATCCACTATTGGTCTAGGCCAAATCCTTGACACCGCCAGTGGTCTAGTCCACATTTCTGAACACCTGGCACAAGCACAACGCAGTGATCACTGTCCTGCCGGGGGCGCAGTCGACGGCGCCACCGGCAACCATCCCTGCCCGAGGAGGACAGATGCAGCGAGCCAGACTCGCCGCAGCGGCCTTGGCCGCGATCGCCGTCACCGGCGGTGTTGCGGCAGTTGCCACGACAGCTGCGAACGCAGAACCCGGCTCCGCTGCGGCACCGGCCGCACTGAGCAGCAACTGGTACGCGTCGGCCCCGTACCTGATGCCGCAGAGCAACAACCCGCCAGACCCGACCGTGGTCATGGCCGCCACCGGCCAGAAGGCGTTCCAGCTGGCGTTCATCCTGGCCCCCAACGGGGGCGGCTGCTCCCCCACCTGGGACGGCACCTCGGCTGTCTCCTCCGACACCACGGTGGCCGGGGTGATCGGCAAGATCCGCGGCGCGGGCGGGGACGTCTCCGTCTCGGTTGGCGGCTACGGCGGCACCAAGCTCGGCCAGACCTGCGGCACCCCGGCGGCCACCGCGGACGCCTACCAGCAGGTGATCGACAAGTACTCGCTCAAGGCGATCGACTTCGATCTGGAGGAGCCCGAGTACGAGAACGACGCCGCGATGAACAACGAGCTGGGCGCGGCGCAGATCCTGCAACGCAACAACCCCGGCCTGTTCCTCTCGGTGACCATGCCCGGTACCTCGGCGGGCACCGGCTGGTTCGGCACGCAGCTGCTGGACAAGGCCAAGTCGCTGGGCTTCACCCCGAACAACTTCTCCATCATGCCCTTCGACGGCGGCTTCAACGGCGGGGCCTCGCAGGTCTCCGCGCTGGAGGGGCTGCACGGGCTGCTGATGAGCCACCTGGGCATGGACAGCACCACCGCCTACGCCCACGAGGGCTTCTCCGGCATGAACGGCAAGTCCGACGCGGCGGAGATGTTCTACCAGGCCGACTTCCAGACCGTGCTGGACTACGCCACCAGCCACGGCCTGGGCCGCTTCACGTACTGGTCGGTCAACCGGGACCGCGCCTGCGGCTCCTCCACCGACAACGGCATCTGCAGCAACGTGAGCCAGAACGACTGGGACTTCACCAAGTTCACGGCGAAGTTCGCGGGCGCCACCCCGCCCTCGAGCAGCACGACCACCACGCCGCCCACCACGACGACCACGCCCCCACCCGGCGGCAACTGCTCGGCGGCGGCGTGGAATTCGGCAACGGCCTACAGCGGCAGCGCGGTCGTGTCCTACAACGGGCACAGCTACACCGCCAAGTGGTGGACCCAGGGCGAGACGCCGGGCAGCGCCTCGGTGTGGACCGACAACGGCGCCTGCAACGGCGGCGGCACGACGACCACCACCCCGCCCCAGGGCGGCAACTGCCCCACCCCATGGAACTCCGGGACCGCCTACAGCGGCGGAGCCCTCGTGTCCTACAACGGGCACAAGTGGACCGCCAAGTGGTGGACCCAGGGCGAAACTCCCGGCAGCAACAGCCAGAACGTGTGGACTGACAACGGTTCCTGCTGATTCCCGAGCAGCCGCCGGTGGGTCGGAGACGGCCCCTGCCAAGGTCCCGGCCCACCGGCGAGCCCCAACTCTGGAGGCCCTGCAATGAGATTGACCAGAACCAAGGCCGTACTCGCCGCCGCGGCAGCCGCCGCCGCGGTGATCGGCGGCGTGGCCGTGGTGCCCAGCACCGCGAGCACGGCGCAGGCGGCCGAGGCCACCCCCGCGGCCGCTCCCGCCGCGGGCAGCGGAGGTCTGCGCGTGGCGTACTTCGACCAGTGGTCGATCTACGCCAACGCGTACTACCTGAAGAACGTCGACGCCATCGCGAACAACATCGACTACCTGCTCTACGACTTCACCAACATCGACCCGACCAACCTGACCTGCTTCGAGGCCACCAAGGCCAGCGACAGCGGTCCGGACGGGGAGAAGAACCCGAACGCCGGTGACGGTGCGGGCGACCAGTTCGCCGACTACCAGAAGTCCTTCGGCGCCGACATCAGCGTGAACGGCACCGCGGACACCTGGAACCAGCCGATCGCGGGCAACTTCCACCAGCTCCAACTGCTCAAGGCCAAGCACCCCAACCTGAAGGTGCTGATGTCCATCGGCGGCTGGACGTACTCGAAGTACTTCTCCGACGCGGCGGCCACCGACGCCTCGCGCAAGAAGCTGGTCAGCTCCTGCATCGACATGTTCATCAAGGGCAACATCCCGGCGGCGGGCGGCTACGGCGGTCCGGGCACGGCCGCGGGCATCTTCGACGGGTTCGACATCGACTGGGAGTACCCCGCCTCCAACGCCGGTCACCTGGGCAACCACTACAGCCCCAACGACACGGCGAACCTCACCGCCCTGCTCGGGGAGTTCCGCAGTGAGCTGGACGCGCTGGGCGGCAAGCACTACGCGGTGTCCGCGGCCCTTCCTGGTGGTCAGGACAAGATCGCGAAGATCCAGACCGACAAGATCCATCAGTACATGGACTTCGCCGACGTGATGACCTACGACATGCACGGGGCCTGGGACGCCACCGGTCCGACGAACTTCCAGGACCCGCTCTACCCCTCGCCCAACGACCCGTCCACGGCGATCCCACCGGGCACCGAGAAGTACAACACCGACTCGGTGATGAAGGCCTACACCCAGGGCTCCCCCGCCTACGGCATTCCCGGCGGCTTCCCGGCGAACAAGCTCACGCTGGGCATCCCGTTCTACTACCGGGGCTGGACCGGTGTTCCCGCGGGCAGCAACCACGGGCTGTACCAGACCGCGACCGGCCCGACCGCGGGCAAGGCGAACAGCGGCAACGTGCCGGGCATCGCGATGTACAAGGAGCTGTCCGGCCTGGTGGACAACCCGTCCACCACCTTCTGGGACCCGGTGAGCCAGTCGGCCTGGTTCTACGACGGCACGAACTTCTACGGCGGCTCCTCGACGCAGTCGATCAAGGCGCGGACCGACTACATCCACTGCAACGGCTACGCCGGCGCGATGATGTTCTCGCTCTACGACCTGGACCCGGCCTCGACCCTGTTCAACGCGGTGGTCAACGGCCTGGCGGCGCCGACCTCCGGCTGCACCGGCCCGCCGACCAGCACGACCACGACGCCGCCGACCTCCACCACCACGACCACCACCACTACGACGACCACGACCACGACGACCCCGCCTGGCAACTGCTCGGCGGCGGCGTGGAACTCGGCAACGGCCTACAGCGGCGGCGCGGTCGTGTCCTACAACGGGCACAGCTACACCGCCAAGTGGTGGACCCAGGGCGAAACCCCGGGCAGCGCCTCGGTGTGGACCGACAACGGCGCCTGCAACGGCGGCGACACGACCACCACGCCACCGACCGGCAACTGCCCCACCCCATGGAACTCCGGGACCGCCTACAGCGGCGGAGCGGTGATCTCCTACAACGGGCACAAGTGGACCGCCAAGTGGTGGACCCAGGGCGACACGCCTGGTAGCGGCTCGGTCTGGGCCGACAACGGCGCCTGCTGATCGGCTGAACTGACCTCGGGGCCGGGCGATTCGCCCGGCCCCGTTGTCATGGGCGCAGCAGCTGGTAGGCGGGCAGCTTCGCGGTGACCCCCGTCGAGCTGGACCGGCCGGTGATCCGCCGCCACAGCCAGGGCCCGACCTGGTCGGCGATCCACCGCAGCTGCTCGCCGAGCGCGGGCACGATCTGCTTGCTGTGCAAGGGATCGGCCATGGTCGAGGGCCGGTCGTGCAGCAGGGCGTGGAACTCCTGGGCGATCAGCTGGTGCCCGTGCGCGCTGGGGTGCAGCCGGTCGGCGCTCCAGATCTCCGGGCTGGACGGCCGCGAACGGGCCAGGTCCAGGCAGAGCACCCCCTGCTCGGCGGCGGCGTGCCGGATCACCTCGTTGAGCCTGCGCCCCCTGCGCACGAACCCCGCGCGCAAACCCGGCGACACCGGCACGCCGATGCCGGGCTCGGGCAGGGTCGCGGTGAGCACGACGGCCCCGGCCGCGGTCAGCCCGCCGTAGAGGGCGCCCAGTTCCGTGCGCAGCCTGCCCACGTCCAGCCGGGGCCGCATCAGGTCGTTCATGCCGACGACCACGCTGGCCAGATCCGGGCGCAGCGCCAGCGCGGGCCCCAACTGGGTATCCAGCACCTGCCCGGCCGTAAGCCCGCGCACGGCGAGGTTGGCGTAGCTCAGCTCACCGCGCTCGGCCGCCAGCATCGTGGCGAACCGGTCGGCCCAGCCGCGCGGTCGGCCCGCCACGTCGAGGTCGCCGATCCCCTCGGTCAGGCTGTCGCCCAGCGCCACGAATCTGCTCACGCCGCCGAGACTACCTAGTGCGGTGTGCAGCAACCCTCGCCGATCCTTCCGCGCCCAGGCGGCGCCTCGTTAGGCGGCCACCTCGACCCGTGGCACGGCGGAGCTGGGGTCGACCCCGGCGAAGACCAGGCCGATGACGAAGCCCGCGACCTCCTCCAGTTGCCGGGCCCTGCGCAGCGGTCCGAGCACGGCGGGGCGGCCACCGGCGTCGCGCACCAGCCGCGCGACCGTGTCCAGCGCCGACTGATCGTCCCCGGCCATGGCGACCGTCACCTCCGGCTTGCCCTCAGCCCACTGGTCGGCCGCGAACAGGTGGAACGCCTTGACCACGTGGGCTCCCGGCGCCCAGTCGGCGACGTGCTCGGCCACCGCCCGGCCGTCCTCGGGGAGCAGTTCGCCAACGCCGTGCCGCACGGCGTTGGTGGGGTCGATCAGGGGCGTGCCCGCCAGCGAACCCGCCGCGGCCCCGGCGGAGCGCAGCACCTCGGCCAACCCGGTCCAGGTCACCGCCACCAGCACCGCGTCGCGCCCCGTCACGGCCTCAGCGGGGGACACGGCCGTGCCGCCCATGCGGTCGGCCGCCGCCTTCGCCCGCTCCGGCGACCGGCCGCCCACCAGCACCTCGTGCCCGGCGCGGACCCACGCCGCGCCCAAGCCCACAGCCAGCGTGCCCGTACCCAGAATTCCGATGCGCATGGAGGAACTCCCCTCAACGATGTTCGACGAGGGCTACCGTAGGAAAACCGATGCACACCGATCGGTAGGGAACGGTGATGGACGAGGATCAGCACTCCTGCGTGGAACTGCTCGCGGACTGCCGCCTGCGCGCGGCCACCGAGTTGTTCACGCACACCTGGGACCCGGTCGTGCTGGCCGGGTTGCGCACGGGCCCGCGTCGCCGCAGTGAGCTGCTCGCCGCGGTGGGCGGCCTGAGCGACAAGGTGCTGACCGAGACCCTGCACCGGTTGCTGGCCAACGGCCTGGTGCGGCGCGAGCGCCACCGGGCGGCCCCGCCGCGCGTCGAGTACGCGCTCAGCGCGCTGGGCCAAAGCCTGGTCGACGGACCGATGCGCGAACTGGCGCGGTGGACGCTCGCGCACGGCGAGGAACTGCTCGAGGCCCAGGAACGCGCCGCCGAGGGTTAGCCGGGCGGGGTGGCGAACCTCTTGGCGTCCCAGCGGCCGTGGCTTTCCAGCAGCTTGCGGCCGATCCTGGCCAGGTGCTCCACATCGCCTTCGTCCAATGTGGACGTGAAGTGTTCGGCGACGGAGCGCCGGTACTCGCGCTGGCTGTGCTCACGCAGCACCTTCAGCCCCGGCTCGGCCAGCACGGCGTAGACGGTCCTGCGGTTGTCCGGGGGCTGGTAGCGGGTGATCCAGCCACGTCGCACCAGGCGGTCCACCAGCCGGGTGACCCCGCTGGGGCTCACGGCCAGCAGCTCCGCCAGCTCGGCCATGGTCAGCCGCTGCTCGGGCGCCACCTTGAGCCGGTACAGGGTCACGTGCTCGTGCAGGGTGCAGCCCGCCACACGCTCCAGGTCGCGGCCCACCGCGTCCTGCACCGCGTCCACGCCCTGTTGCAGGTAGAGCCACGCCAGCAGGGCCTCCCGGTTCACCATGCGGCCAGTCTAGCAAAAGACTTGACTTCAGAATATTTTCACTGTCAATCTTTGAGCATGAAAAAGCTACTGGTCACCGTCTCCGGCGCCACCGGCACCCAGGGCGGGGCACTGGCCCGTACCCTGCTGCGCCGGGGCCACCGCGTCCGCGCGATGACCCGCACCCCAGCCAGGGCCGAACCACTGCGCCAGCTCGGCGCCGAGGTGGTCACCGCCGACTTCGACGAGCCTGCCTCCCTGGACGCCGCCGTGTCCGGGGCCGACGCGGTGTTCGTCATGTCCACCCCCTTCGAGGCCGACCTGGACGCCGAGGTGCGTCAGGGCCGGGCCCTGGTCGACGCCGCCGCCCGCGCCCGCGTGCCGCACACCGTGTTCAGCTCGGCCACCAACGCCGACCGGGACACCGGGATCCCGCACTTCGACAGCAAGTACCGCATCGAGCGGCACCTCGCCGAGGTCACCGAGGACTGGACCGTGCTCGCCCCCGCCGCGTTCATGGACAACTTCCTCACCGGACACAGCCTCAAGTCCTTGCAGCGCAACGTGTTCGCCTTCCCGATGCGGGCGTGGACCCCACTCCAGCTCATCCCCGCCAGCGACATCGCCGAGTTCGCCGCACTGACCATGGAGCGCCGTGAGCAGTTCCTCGGCAAGCGCGTGGACATCGCCTCCGACGAGTGCACCGGGGACCAGATCGCGGGCGCGCTCAGCGGGGTGACCGGCCGTCCGATCCAGTTCGAGCGGGTGCCGATCGAGGTCGTGCGCGGCTTCTCCACCGACCTCGCCGCCATGTTCGAGTACTTCGACAGCGTGGGCATGGACGTGGACATCCCCGCCCTGCGCGCCGCCTACCCCGAAGTCGGCTGGCACACCTTCACCAACTGGGCCGCCTCAACACTCCCCTGAGCCGCGCGCGAACCCCGCCCAGTGGTCGGCGAGTCCCGCCCTGAGGCGCGCGAGTCCCGCTGAGAGGCGCGCGAATCACGCTCTGGGGCACGCGAGTCCCGGCCAGGGGCGCGCGAGCCCCGCCAAACCGCAAGCGAGCACCACACTGGGGCTCACGAATCCCGCCCAGCGGTCGGCGAGTCCCGCTGAAGGGAACGCGAATCCCGCTCTGGCGTACGCCAGTCCTAGCCACAGGTCGGCGAATCCCGCCCACCCGCAGGCGAACCCCACCGAACCGAAATCAGCTCCACCACCACGCGAGTCTCGCTGAGCGGGCCCCTGACTCCCGCTCAGCGAGACGCGCGGTCACGCCACGAAGTCGACCACGCGCTGGGCGATCTCCGTGGGTGAGGGCAGCGCGGCCATCTCGGCCTGCACCTCCAGCGCCCGGCGGCGCAGCTTGTCCTCCTGGATCAGCCGGGTGAGCAGCTCGGCGTCGAGCTCGTCCTCGGCGTGGGACAGCCCGGCCCCGGCCTCGCGCACGGCGGCACCGTTGATGTACCGGTCGGCCCCGCTGGGCAGCACGAGCTGGGGCACCCCGGCGGCCAGCGCACCCAGAGTCGAGCCAGAGCCGCCGTGGTGCACGAGCGCGGAACTGGTGTGCAGCAAGGAGTTGAGCGGGATCCACTCGGCCAGGTGCACGTTGTCCGGGACCGAGCCCAGCGTGCTGACGTCGGCGTCCCCGAGTGCGACAACAAACTCGGCGTCCACCTGCGACGCGGCGGCGATGAGCCGCTCGATCGGCCCGAGCCCGGTCATGGTCGGGGCCACGGTGCCCAGGGTGACGGCCACGCGGGGCCGGTCGGCGGGCCGCCGCAGCAGCGACTCGGGCAGCACTCCCCCGCCGTTGTACGGCACGTACCGCATGCTCCAGCCCTCGGCCGCGGCGACCAGGCTGGGCGGGGCCACGTCGATGGCGGCCTCCCGCTCGGGCAGGGCGGTGACCCCGTGCCGCTCCAGCGCCTCGGTCATGTGCTCGAACAGCACCTCGTTGACGCCCGCGGTACGCGCGAAGCCAAAACCGTGCTGCACCAACGGGATCCCGAGCTTGCTCGCGGCCACCAGACCTGCGCCCTGAACCACGGTCTGCACGATGACATCCGGCCGCCACTGCTCGGCGGCGGCGACCACCCCGTCGGTCAGCCCAGCGGCCATGCTCGCGAACCTCGGAGCGATAGTGCGCAGGTCGGTGATCTCCTGCTTCATCAGTTCGACGACTTCCGGGTTCTCCTTCATCCGCTGCAGCATGGCCGCGCGGAAGTCGAACCCGGGCGCCGCGTCGACCACCGGCAGACCCGCCTGCTCGGCGGCCAGGGCCGGACCGGTGGTGACGTAGAGCACCTCGTGCCCGGCCGCGCGCAGCGCCCAGGCCAACGGCACGGTCGGGAACAGGTGGCCGATCCCGGGTGTGACGACGAAGAGTGCGCGCATGATCCAACTCCCCCAAGTCCAGGTAGAGAACGAACCGTTCCCTACGGTGCAGGGTAGGGTACCGCAGATAGAGAACGCAACGGACTCTAAGGGGGATGAGATGGCCGTCACCGATCACCGCAAGGGCCCTCGGCGGCGGGGCGACGACCTCAACAACGCGATCTTCGACGCCACGATGGCCGAACTGCTGGAGGTCGGCTACGAGCGGCTGACCATGGACCGGGTGGCCGAGCGGGCCCGCACCAGCAAGGCCTCGCTGTACCGGCGCTGGTCGAACAAGGTGGAGCTGGTGCTGGAGACGCTGGTCAACAGCATGCCTGGACCGGAGGAGCTGCCCAGCACCGGCTCACTGCGTGGCGACCTGCTCGCCGTGCTGCGGCACATGGTCACCGTCATGGACGGCCCGATCGGCGAGGCGGCGCGCCGGATGGTGGTCGAGTCACTGGACAAGCCCGAGCTGATGCTGGCGGCCAGGAAGAAGTTCATCGACCGGCGCTACGAACTGCTGATGGCGGTGATGCGCAGGTGGGCCGACCGCGGCGAGGTCCGCGAACGGGCGGTGACCCGGCGGATCGCCGGGGTCGGCCCCAGCCTGCTGCGCGACCACTACCTGCTCAACCGGGGACCGATGCCGGACGAGGTGGTGGTCGAGATCGTGGACGAGGTGCTGCTCCCGCTGATCTCGGTCAGGTGAGCAGCGCGGGCAGGTCGGCGACCGAGTCCAGCACGTGCGTGGCGCCCGCCCCGGACAACTCCGCCGCCGTGCCCGCTCCGGTCAGCACCCCGGCGACCACCGAGGCCCCGGCCCGCCGCCCACTGAGCACGTCGGACGGGGTGTCCCCGGCGACCGCGACCTCCCGGACGTCCTCGATCCCCAGGCGCAGCAGGCAGGTCAGCACCATGTCGGGGTACGGCCTGCCCCGGCCCGCGTCGCCGGGGGTGAGCGCGAGGTCGGCGAGATCGCGCCAGCCCAGCGCGTCCAGGATCGCGTCCTGGGTCGGCCGGGCGAAGCCGGTGGTGAACGCGACCTTCACGCCCCTCGCACGCAGCCCGCGAATCGCCTGCTCGGCGCCGGGCACCGGCTCACACAGCCCCTGCCCCACCAGCCGCGAGTACGCCTGTTCGAAGGCGGAGTTCGCTTGCTGGGCAAGGTCTTCCGCCAGCAGGGCGCGGAACACCACGATCTTGGACTGGCCCATGGTGGCCCGCACGTGTGCGAGCATGTCCGGGAATCGATCGTCCCGTTCGGACACTCCGACCGCGCCGATCGCCTCGGTGAACGCCCGCTCGACCAGGCCGTCGTCGGCGACAGTGGTACCCGCCATGTCCAGCACTGCCAAGCTAATCACAGCCCAAGCTCCTCTGCCGTGCGTTCCGCGATCGCGGGCGAACAGGTCATGCCGCGCCCACCGGGTCCGGTGATCAGCACGGCGTTGTCGGCAACTCGTTGCCGGTGCACGACTTCCGAGGTGTCCACGCACTGGGCGTAGACCCCGGCCCAGCGCCGTCGCACGGCGGGCAGCGGGCGGCCGAGGATCGACTCGGCGACCTCGACCAGGTGCCGGTACGGCTCCTCGACCACGTCGAATCCGTACGGCTCCTCGTACTCGTGCGTGTCGCCGATTGTCAGCGAACCGTCAAGCCGTTGTACCACAAGCAGTTGCATCTTGTGCTCGGCGGCGACGGGCGGCTGCGGCTGCACCCGGTTGAGCTCGTCCAGCGCCGCGCCGCGGTAGGCCGGGTAGTAGCGGAAGCTGTCCCCGTCGGCCACCGAGGTGCTGAGCCGGAACTCGGCGGGTACCGTCTGCATCATCTGCAACCGCACACGCCGCACCGGCACGGCACCGGCGATTTCGCGCACCAACCCGCCCAGCGCTGCCCCGGTGCACAGCAGCACGAGGTCGGCCTCGTGCACCTCGCCGTGGTCGTCACGAACCCCGTTGGACAGCAAGGCCCGCACCTCGCGACCGGGTACGAAGCGGTACCGCCCGCTGGCGGCGAGGTGCTGCCGCAGCGCGGGTTGGGCCAGCCGCGGCTCGACGGCCGCGTCCCGCTGGCACCACAACGCGCCAAGCGAGTCACCGGCCAACGCCGGGTTGACCTCGCGGACCTCGTTGGCCCCCAACAGGACCAGCCCGCGACGCCGCGCGTCGGCCGCGGCGGCCACCTGTTTGGCCACCGCCAACTCGGCCTCGCTGCGTACGACCGTGAGCGAGCCGTTCGGCCGGAAGCCGATGCCGCCGACCTGCTCGCCGATCTCCTGCCACAGCTCACGCGCGCGTAACGCGGTGTCCAACTCCTCGCCCGCGGCTCGCCCGCCGACCCAGACCAGACCGAAGTTGCGCACCGAGGCGCCACGGGCCTCCAGTTCGCGTTCAACCTGCACAACCTCATGGCCGCGCCGCACGGCCTGCCACGCGTGCATGGTGCCCAGCACGCCGCCACCCACGATCAGAACTCGCACGGTCACCACCGTAACACGTGGACTAGAGCAGTTATCAATCCGTTACCAAGGAGAATCACCGCGTGCTGAAGTCGATTGAGCAGAGGATCGCCGACGAGCTCGGCGTACGGGACGGGCAGGTGAAGGCGGCCGTCGAGCTGCTCGACGGCGGAGCCACCGTGCCCTTCATCGCCCGGTACCGCAAGGAGGTCACTGGCACGCTGGACGACGCCCAGCTGCGCACCCTCGAGGAACGACTGCGCTATCTGCGCGAGATGGAGGAACGCAGGACAGCGATCCTGGAGTCGATCAACGAGCAGGGCAAGCTCACCGAGGAGCTGCGCGCCCAGATCGTGGAGGCCGACTCCAAGGCTCGCCTGGAGGACATCTACCTGCCGTACAAGCCCAAGCGGCGCACCAAGGCGCAGATCGCCAGGGAGGCCGGGCTGGAGCCGCTGGCCGACCAGCTGCTGGCCGACCCGACCCTGGACCCGCAGGGCACCGCCGCGGGGTTCGTGGACGCGGACAAGGGCGTTGCCGACGTGGCCGCCGCGCTGGACGGCGCGCGCTCGATCCTGGTCGAGCGCTTCGGCGAGGACGCCGACCTGATCGGCGCGCTGCGCGAGCGCATGTGGACCAACGGCTCGATGGTGTCCAAGGTCCGTGAGGGCAAGCAGGAGGAGGGCGCGAAGTTCGCCGACTACTTCGACTTCGCCGAGCCGTTCACCAAGCTGCCCTCGCACCGCGTGCTGGCCATGCTGCGCGGTGAGAAGGAGGAGGTCCTGGACCTGGCGCTGGAGCCGGAGCCCGCGCCGGAGACCGGCCCCAGCGAGTACGAGATCCGCATCGCGAGCCGGTTCGGCATCGACAACCAGGGCCGGGCCGCGGACAAGTGGCTGGCCGACACCGTGCGCTGGGCCTGGCGCACGCGCATCCTCGTGCACCTGGGCATCGACGCGCGCTCGCGACTGCGCGCGGAAGCCGAGGACGAGGCGGTGCGCGTGTTCGCCGCCAACCTGCGGGACCTGCTGCTGGCGGCCCCCGCGGGCACCCGGGCCACGATGGGCCTGGACCCGGGCTACCGGACCGGGGTCAAGGTGGCCGTGGTGGACGCCACCGGCAAGGTCGTGGCCACCGACACGATCTACCCGCACGTGCCGCAGCAGCGCTGGGACGAGGCGCTGGCGACCCTGGCCAGGCTTGCCAAGGCGCACGACGTGGAGCTGATCTCCATCGGCAACGGCACCGCCTCGCGGGAGACCGACAAGCTGGCCACGGAGCTGATCAAGCTCAACCCGGACCTGAAGCTGACCAAGATCGTCGTCTCGGAGGCGGGGGCCTCGGTGTACTCCGCCTCCTCCTACGCCTCGGCCGAACTGCCCGGCCTGGACGTGTCCCTGCGCGGCGCGGTGTCCATCGCACGCCGCCTGCAGGACCCGCTCGCCGAACTGGTCAAGATCGACCCCAAGTCGATCGGCGTCGGCCAGTACCAGCACGACCTGGCCGAGACGAAGCTCTCCCGCTCGCTGGACGCCGTGGTCGAGGACTGCGTGAACGCCGTCGGCGTGGACGTGAACACGGCCTCGGTGCCGCTGCTGACCCGCGTGTCGGGCATCGGCGCCGGGCTGGCCGAGAACATCGTGCTGCACCGCGACGCCAACGGCCCGTTCCGCAGCAGGAACGCGCTCAAGGACGTGGCCCGGCTGGGGCCCAAGGCGTTCGAGCAGTGCGCGGGCTTCCTGCGCATCCCCAACGGGGACGACCCGCTGGACTCCTCCAGCGTGCACCCCGAGGCGTACCCGGTGGTGCGCCGCATGCTGGCCGCCGCCAAGACCGAGATCGCCAAGGTCATCGGCAACTCCTCGGCGCTGCGCGTCATCCGGCCCGCCGACTTCGTGGACGACACCTTCGGTCTGCCGACGATCACCGACATCCTCAAGGAGCTGGAGAAGCCCGGCCGCGACCCGAGGCCCGCGTTCAAGACGGCCACCTTCAAGGACGGGGTGGAGAAGATCGGCGACCTCAAGCCGGGCATGACGCTGGAGGGCGTGGTCACCAACGTGGCCGCGTTCGGCGCGTTCGTGGACATCGGCGTGCACCAGGACGGGCTGGTGCACGTGTCGGCGATGTCGCGCACCTTCGTCAAGGACCCGCACGACGTGGTCAAGTCCGGTGAGGTCGTGCGGGTGAAGGTGCTCGACGTGGACATCCCGCGCAAGCGGATCTCGCTGACGCTGCGGCTGGAGGACGAGGCCGAGCAGCGCAAGCCCCAGTCCGGCGGTGGTGGCCGTCCGGAGCGCGGCGGCGGCGGCGGTCGACGGGGCGGTGGCCAGCAGCGGCAGGACCGCGGCGGCAGCGCCCCCGCCAGCGGCTCCATGGCCGACGCCCTGCGCCGCGCCGGTTTCGGCAAGTAGCGCGGAACTGCCTCACCCGCCCGAGTCGGCGAGCCCGCTGTGCTCGCCGACTCGGGCGGTGCGGCTTGTGGTCCAGCCACCACTGCGCGATGAGCAGCGGCACCGTTCAGCCCAGCCAGGTCGTGATGCCGCCGATCGTCTCCCGGCCGGGCACCGCTAGCGCTGTGGCGAACGCGCATGGGCCGCCTCATCGAGGCCGAGCGCTTCCCCGCGCTGACCGACCTCCGGCACGTTCGACCAGCGCCCGAACGAGGACACCGGCTTCGAGTTCGGCTTCAACCGCATGTTCGACAGCGTCGAACCGCTCACCCAGTCGCGCCCGGCCCGCTGAGCTGCGTCACGAAGCTGAACCGGTCGCCGCGGTAGAGCGCCCGCACGCGCTCCACCGGCTCGCCCGCGCCATCGCGGGACACGCGGTGGACCAGCAGCATCGGCGTGGCCGGGTTGGTGCCGATGAGCAGCGCCTCGCGGGGTGTGGCGAGCACGGTCTCCAGCCGCTCGTCGGCGTGCACGAGCACGACACCGAGTTCGTCGCGCAGACACGCGTAGAGCGAGGTCTCCGGGTCGAACACGTCGAGCAGTTCGGGGAAGCGCCGGGCGGACAGGTAGGTCGACTCCAGGCCGACCCGCTCCTCGTCGGCCAGCAGCACGCGCTCGATGTGGATCACCGGGTCGCCGGGCTCGATGCGCAGGTCGGCGGCCAGCCGCCGGTCCGAGGGCAGGTGCTCACGGGTGATGAGGTACCGGCCCGGCCGCACGCCCTGGGCCCGCATGCCCTCGGTATAGCTGACCAGCGCCAGCGGCTGCACGAGCTTGGGTGGCGCGACGAACGTGCCCGCGCCCTGCCGGCGCACGAGCTTGCCCTCCAGCACGAGCTCGCTCACGGCCTGCCGGAACGTCACCCGGGACACCTCGAACCGCTCGGCCAGCTCGCGCTCCGAGGGCAGCACGGCCCCTTCGCCCAGCTCCTGGACCAGTGCCAGCAACTGGGTCTTGACCGCGTAGTAGCGGGGGATCCTGCCGTGCTCGGGAATACCGGCGCGGACCGGCTCACCGGCGAGGTGGGGCGGAACTGACACCTCCGACACCCTACCGACCGGTCACCGGCACCGAGCCTGGACGAGCAGCACGGCGGCGAGTTCGGCCGAGGAGTAGGTGGCGGCCAGCCGCTGGTAGCTCTCCGCCGACAGCGAGGCGAGCAGCACCTCGGCTCGCAGCCCCGGCTGTTCCAGCTTCAACTCCTCGAACAGGTGCACCAGGTGCTGGCGCCAGAACTGGTACGAGCCGGTGCCGAAGCGCGCGCCGACCGAGTTGCGCTCGGAGATCAGCACCAGGTCCGCGTTGACGTCCAGGAACGCGCAGTAGGCGCGAATGAACGCCTGGAGCCGCATGGTCGGCCCCGCGCCCGGCCCCAGCGGCGGGCGTCCCGACAGGATCTCGGACTGCAGGCGGCGCTCCTGCTCGTCCAGCAGTGCGATCGCCAGGCCGCCCTTGTCCCCGAAGCGGCGGTACAGGGTGCCCTTGCCGACCCCGGCCGCTGCGGCGATGTCGTCCATCGAGACGTTCGCCTCGCCCCGCTCGGTGAACAGCCGCCGGGCAGCTGCCAGCACTTTGCGGCGGTTCCGGGCCGCGTCGGCCCGCTCGGTCACCTCAGGCTGCCCCACCAGTGGCAGCTCCATCCCGGGTCGCGGCATATCCGGACTGTAGTCCACCTACCCCCGCGACAAAGCGGACCGCAGTCCGCTAAGCTCGGCGACATGAGCAAATCGGACCACGGTCCGCTTATGGTGCGACCGGGTCCCACCCGACCTGTCATGAAGGTGCCGTTCAGGACATTGAACGTCCCAAAGGGCACCTTCGCGGCAGTCAAGCCACACGGAGCCGACCTTGAAACCCAGCCAGTGCCCGCCCCGGATCGGATCACGGTCCGGATGTCGCCCACGATCGAGCGAAGCGGACTTCGGTCCGCACACAGACGGGGCGCAGACCAACCGGACTGCGGTCCGAACGCCGCTGGGCGGGCGCGGGCCAACTGGACCACGTTCCGAAAACGACCCAGGAGCGGGCCAACCCGACCACGGTCCTTAGACCGCTGGGCGCGCGGGCCAACCGGACCGCAGTCCGAAGACGGCTGGGGTGCGGCCACCTGGACCGCAGTCCGAACACCGTTGGGGGTGCGGATCAACCGGACCGCGACCCAAAGACGGCCGGAGCCCGGGCAACTGGACCGCAGTCCGAAGACGGCTGGCCCCTGGGCCAACCGGACTTCGGTCCGAAGACAGCCGAGACCCGGGCAACCGGACCGCAGTCCGAACACAGGCGCACCCCGAGCCAACCGGACTTCGGTCCGGAACGTGCACCGTACAGACGAAAGCGGACTTCGGTCCGACGAGGGAGGAGGACGGGCATGGCGGATCTGGACACAGTGCGGGAACTGGCCAGCCAGGAGCATTGGCTCGCAGTGCTGGTGACCACCAAGCGGAACGGCGAGCCGGGCGTGTCGCTGGTCAACGCGGGAGTGCTGCCACACCCGGTGACGGGTGAGCCGGTGGTGGCCTTCGTGGCGAGGGGCCGCACGGCGAAGCTGACGAACCTGCGGGCGAATCCGCGGGCGACGTTGGTGTTCCGAGCAGGCTGGGAGTGGGTGGGCGTCACGGGCCCGGTGGAACTGGCGGGGCCGGACGACCAGTTGCCGGGCACGGACCTGCCGGGGCTGCTCCGGGACGTCTACCACGCGGCGGGCGGCAGGCACTCGGACCTGGCCGCCTACGACCGCGAGATGGTCGCCGACCGACGGACCGCCGTCCTGCTGCGTCCGGTCAAGTTCTCCAGCAACCCACCCGGCACGGATCACGAGGAGCACGCATGAGCAGGCCAGTCGTCACACCGGGCACCATCCAGGTCTGGTCGGACCTGTTGTGCCCCTTCGCCTACGTGGCACTGCACCGGCTCGCCGCGGCGCGGGACCGCCTCGGGCTCACCGAACGGGTGCGGCTGGACCACCACACGTTCGCGCTGGAGTTGTTCAACGGCCCGCACTCCCGGCCGGGCACGGACACGGAGGCGGTGGGCCTGGGCCAGATCGAGCCGGGTGCGGGCTTCCGGGTGTGGACAGCGCCGGAGTGGACGTATCCCTCGACGGTGTTGTTGGCGGCGGAGGCGGTGCACGCGGCGAAGGCGCAGGGGCTCGGCGCGTCGGAGGACCTGGACCTGGCGCTGCGCCGGGCGTTCTGGACGCGGTCCCGGTCGATCGGCCACCGCGAGGTGATCCTTGACGTGGCGCGGGAAACCGGCACGGTGGACGTGGCGGAGCTGGCCGCGGCGCTGGACTCGGGGACCAGCCGCGCCGCGGTGATGGCGGACCACGAGGTGGCCGGGTCCGAGGTGGTGCAGGGCAGTCCGCACCTGTTCCTCGCGGACGGCACGGATCTGCACAACCCCGGCATCACCGTGCACTGGGAAGGCCCGTGGGCGGCCGGTTTCCCGGTGGTGGACAAGGATGATCGGAGCTGGCTGACCGAGGTGCTGGGGTGAGGATCGACCGGGTGGCGGTGGGGCCGCTGCACACCAACTGCTGGGTGCTGGCCGACAGCGGGCAGGCGCTGGTGCTGGATCCGGGCGACGAGCCGGAGGCGGTGCGGGCGGCGGTCGAGGGCCTGGAGGTGATCGGCGTGGCGCTCACCCACGCGCACGCCGATCACGTGCTGGCGCTGGAAGTCCTGGACGCACCGGTGCTGGGCCACCCGGCGGAACAGGCCGTCTGGCGTCACGAACTGGCGCACCTGGCTCAGCACGGGTACTTCGACGCGGGCACCGCGACCGAGGAGCTGCTAACAGCGGGAACGCCACTGGCGCCAGTGCCGGAAGTCCCTTTGTGGCAGGGCGAGTTCGACCGGGTACTCGGCGAGGGCGACCGGATCACCTTGGGGAGCCAGGAAGTCCGGGTGCTGCACACACCGGGGCACACACCGGGCGGACTGAGTTACGCGGTACCGGGCCACTTGTTCACCGGGGACACGCTCTTTCCCGGTGGCCCGGGGCTGACCGGCTGGCCGCTGTCGGACTTCGACACGATCATCGGCTCGGTGCGCCGACTGCTCAGGGAATTCCCCGGCGACACACTGGTCCATCCGGGTCATGGCGCGAACACCACGATCGGGCAAGAACTCCCACACCTGGAGCAATGGCGGCAACGCGGCTGGTGACCACCCGTACGGCGGAAGGGGTCCGGGCCCACGCAGCCGTGGATCGTGCTTGACTGGCCCACGCATGCCCGGACGGATCGCTGGGAGGCACTTGGTGGTCGAGCTGACGGTGGCGGCGGTGGCCGTCACGGTGGTGAACGAGGGGATCAAGTTCCTCTACAACCAGGTCACCGAGGCGGTGCGGCGCTGGCGTGAGCGCGCGCAGGAGGCCCCGCCGCAGATCGAGCCGCCCGAGGAGGTCTTCGAACCGGGCCTTGCCGGTGCGCGGATCGACCCGGCCGCGCTGCCCCGGCACGAGCAGCGGGTGGACGAGCTCATCGCCCAGTTGGCTCCCTATGCCTTGGCGGGCAGGGAGATCACCGCTGCCGACCCCGGCGCGCTGGAACTCGCCGACGCGCTGCGGGTGCTGGTGGAGGAGCTGACCGGGCGCCGCATCACCTTCCGGGGAGAACGACGCGAGGGCGAGGTGCGGCTGCACGGGATCGCCGCGGCCGACCACGTGGACGGGGCGCTGCGCGGGGTGCGGGTGGCGAAGGTGCGCGGCGGCACGGTACTGGGCGAGGCGCGGGCGGGCCGAGTGGGCGCCACGGGCAGCGTTGCCGGAGTGGAGGCCAACGAGGTCGGATGACCCGCCACGCCATCCTGCGGTGGACGGCGTTGCCCGAGATCAGTGACTGGTTCACGGGCACCGCGCGCTTCATGCTGGTGACCGGGGGCATGGGCACCGGCAAGACAACGCTCACCAAGCAGCTCCCGGGATACCTCGCACCACAGTCCTGGGCGGTGCACCACTGCCGGTCCGACGACGCCACGACGATCTCGGTCAACGGGCTGCTCAGCTCGTGGAGCACCCAACTGCTGCACCACCTCAAGCGGTACGACCGGCACCTGGCCCAGCAGTGGCGCACGACCATCCAGGGCACGGCGCAGGGCCCTGGTTCAGTAGGTGTGCGCATCACGAACCTGAACCTGCACGTGGACGAGCCGCCCGCGGACGTGCTGACGCGGGTGATCGCCGCGCCGCTGCGGGAGCTGGCCCGGCGCAACCGGCTGCCCGTCGTGCTGCTCGTCGTCGACGGGGTGGAGGAGGCCACCGACGCGGACGGCCGCAACCGGGTCTTCGACCTGCTGGCAAGCCTTTCCGGGGTGTCGCTGCCGCCCGAGGTCCGGTTCCTGGTGACCTCGCGGCCGGATCCGGCCCTGGCCCAGGCGCTGTCCGGGGCACACCACCTGGACCTGGACGGGGTCAGCGAGCAGGACGTGGTCAACTACGTGGTGGCCCGCGCGGCGAACGACCCCGCGCTGGTGGGCAGGTCCCGGGTCCCCGGTGGGCTGCCCAGGTTCGCGCGCCTGCTCACCGAGCACGTGAAGGGCAACTTCCTCGTGGCGGCAAGGGTTCTGGACGACCTCGCGGGCACGCGCGAGCCGTACACCGAGTCCTCGCTGCGGGCGACGCCGAGCACGATGCCCCAGTTGTTCCGGGAACGGCTGCGACACCTGTTCGACTACCTGGACGAGCGGCAGCGGGACCTGTTGGGGCTGTTGGCGGTGGCCAGGGCCCCGCTGCGTGCGGAGGAGATCGCCGATCTGCTGGGGGCCACCGACGGCTGGGTCCGCCGGTGCCTCACCAGGTTGCGGCCGGTGCTCGGCCTGGACAGTGGCCGCTACCGGCTGTTCCACCGCTGCCTCGCGGACTTCCTGCACGACAGCGAGGAGAACCAGCTGTGGTGGCGCAGCGCGTCCGAGGACAACCTGGCACTGGCAAACAGGATAAGCGCGCAGTGGGCGCGGGACTGGGCGGCCTGCGATCACCCGTACGCCCTGAACCACGTGGTGGCCCACTTCACCAGCGCGATCACCGGACTGCGCGGCGGCAGGCGGCAGGACGCGCAACGCCAGCTCACCGAGATCCTGCTCGACTCCGGCTTCCTGCAGGCAAGAACCACGAGCTCGGGCGTTGACGGCCTCTACGCGGACCTGGGCTACGCGCAGTCGGTCCTGCCGGGGCCCGAGGTCGGCGCGCTGGCCAGATCCCTGCTGCGACAGGCACACCACCTCAGGAAGCACCCCGAACTCGTTGCGCGCCAACTGCACCACGACGCGGTGCTCACCGGTGACGCCGCACTGGCCGGGCGGCTCGACCCGCCTGGACTGCGGCTGGCGTGGGCCAGTTCCCCCGCGGCCGTCCCGGCGCTGCACACCCTGTCCGGGCACAGCGGTGCGATCACCGCCGTGGCGGCGGGCAGTCACGTCGTGACCGGCTCGGTGGACGGCACGGTCCGGGTCTGGGACGGCGAGACCGGTGCGCTGCGGCACGTCCTGTCCGGGCACGAGGGACCGATCAGCTCCGTGGTGCTGGCCGACCGGGTGCTCTCCGGCTCGGCGGACGGCACGGTGCGCGCGTGGGACCTGCGCACCGGGGAGCTGGAACTGGTGGTGGAGGGCCACGAGGGGCCGGTGACCGGGGTCGCGGTGGCCGGGACGCGCATCGTCAGCGCCTCCTGGGACCGGACCGTCCGGGTGTGGGACGGGCGGACCGGTGCCCCGCTGCGCGTGCTGCGCGGGCACCAGGGGCAGGTGGACGCCCTCGCCGTGGCCGACCAGACCGCGGTGACGGCGGGTGGTGACGGCACGATCAGGCTGTGGCACCTCAACTCCGGCAGGCAGCTGCACTCGCACACCGGGCAGAGCGCGCAGATCAGGTTGCTCGCGGCCTCGGCGACGCGCGTGGTGCTCGGGGCGGGCGACGGCACGGTGTGCGTGATCGACCCGCGCTCCGGGCTGGTGACCGGCACCCTGGACGGCAAGGCGGGCCGGGTGACGGCGATGTCCTTGGCGGGCAAGCTGATCACCGGCACCTCCGACGGCACGGTCCGGGTGTGGGACCTGGACACCGGTCAGAGCACGGCGCGGCTGCACACCGGCGGCCGGGTCACCGCGGTGGCGCTGAGCGCGGACGGGCACAGCGCGGTCACCGCCGCCGAGGACGGCACGGCGCGGGTGTGGAACCTCAGCGCCATGGGCGAGTCCACAGCGGACAGACACAGTGGACAGATCAACGCGGTGGCGGTGACCGGACAGGGCAGGGCGATCACGGCCTCGGACGACAAGTCGGTGCGGATCTGGGACACGCGCACCGGGGAGCTGTTGAACACGCTGGAGGAGCACCAGGACTGGGTGACCTCCGTGGCGGTCAGCACGGACGGCGACCGGGCGGCAACCGCTTCCTACGACCGCACGGCACGGGTGTGGGACGTGCGGACCGGCGAGCAGTTGCACGAGCTGGTCGGGCACGAGGACCAGCTCACCGCGGTGGCGCTGACCCGGGACGGGACCAAGGCCGTGACCGCCTCCTGGGACCGCACGGCGCGGGTGTGGGACCTGCACACGGGCAATCCACTGTGGACACTGCGCGGGCACCTGGACTGGATCACGGCGGTGGCGGTGACGCCCGGCGGGGACCGGACGGTGACGGTGTCCGACGACGGGGCGGCCTGCGTGTGGGACCTGCGCACCGGCAGCCTGTACGTGACGCTCAGCGGCCACTGGGACAAGGTGGCGGCCGTCGCGGTGACCGACGCGCTGGCTGTCACCGGGTCATGGGACGCCACGGCCCGGGTGTGGAGCGTGGAAGGCGGGCACCTGGTGCACGTGCTCGCCGGGCACCAGGGCGCGGTGACCTGCGTTGCCGTGGACCCGAGCGGGGCGCGGGCGGCGACCGGCTCGGCGGACGGCACGGCGGCGCTGTGGGACCTGGCCAGCGGTCGGTGCCTGTTCACCACGGAGAAGCACGACCGCAGGATCACGGCGGTCGCTGTAACGCCAGACGGCGCGGAAGTCGTTACAGCGTCGGAGGACCAGACGATCCGGGTGTCCGGACCGGACCGTTCACTGCTGGTCGGTCAGCCCGAGCCGGCGACCTGCCTGGCACTGACCGAGACCGGTTTTGTGGTCGGCACCTCGGCGGGCGGCGTGCTGGGCTACGTCAACACCACCCCGTCAGCACCACCGCCCCAGCCCGGTGAGGGTGCGGCGGGTGCCGTCCGCGGCGGTGACCCAGCCCGCTGACCACACCGCGCCGCCGACCGGCACGGCGGCGCGCAGTTCGCCGCCCGGTTGGACGAGCGGCATGGCGGTGATGCCCGTGCCGTCCCAGTGTTCGAGCAACGGCTGGCCCGAGCCCTGGGAGCCGAGGAGCCACACGTCGTTGGCGGACAGGGCCGCGACGGCGTTGAGAGAGCTCTGCTCCGCGTTGGGAGCAGTGATCTCGTCCCACCGCGTGCCGTTCCAGTGCAGCACGAACTGGTTGCGCTGCTTGGTGGTGGGGTTCTGGGAGCCGCCGACCGCCCAGACGTCCCCGGGCGCGAGGGCGGTGACCCGGAGCAGGTCGGTGTTGGCCCCGGCGACGGTGGGGCTGGGCAGTTCGCGCCAGGTGCTGCCGTCCCAGTGCACGATCAACGGGCGGTCCACTCCGCCCTCAACGGTGTTGCCGACCGCCCAGACATCGGACGGGCTGGTACCGCCAACCCCGGTGAGCACCGTCCTGGCGGCGGTGTGACCGATGTCCGGCACGACCCGCTGCCACTTCGTGCCGTTCCACCGCAGCACCAACGGTTGTACGACACCGCTGCTGGACAGGCCCACCGCGAAGCCCTCGGTGCCGGTGGCCCACACGTCGACCAGTTCGTTGAGCACGCTGCCGGGGTTGTCCGCCACGGCGGTGCTCCACGTGCTGCCATCCCACCGCTGGACCACGGCCTGGCGTTTGTTGCCGGGCGGCACGACAAATCCCACCGACCAGGCCAGGTCCCGGCTCGGCGCGGTGACGGAGCTGAGCTGGCCCCAGTTGGTCAGCAGCGGTGTGGGCACCGTGGACCAGGTGTGACCGTCCCAGTGCTCAATCAGGCCCTGGCGTGCACCGGGGCCGGAGACTCCGTCACCGACCGAGCCGACGGCCCACACGTCCTCGGGTGCGCTGGCGGCGATGCCGTTGAGGAATCCGTTGTGGTCGCTGGAGGTCTGCCAGGTGAAGGAACAGGGCTTGACGGTCTGCCGCGTGCTCACGACAGGTGTGGCCGTCGTGCCGGGCGGTGGCGGGGTTGGCAGGAGGCGCGATGTGGTCGTCGTGGTGGTGGGAATCGGCACGAGCGCCTCAGTGGTGCTCGCAGTCGTCGTGGGAGGGGACAGGGCGATGGCAGGCGGATTGGGCGGCACCGGCAGCGGTGGGATCACCGGCTGGGAACTGGCCGCCAGGGCGAACACCGACAGCAGTGAGGCCGCCAGCCCCACCACCCGTCCCGCCGGGGTCTGGGTGAGGAACGTGACGACCTGCGCGGCCTTGGGCACCGCGCTGAACGAGAACCAGGTTCGGGCTGCCCCGACCGTGCGCAGCGTGTCGGTGGTGGCGGCCGCCTCCTCGACGGCCTGCGCCAGCCGCTCGCGGAAACCCGCTGGCAGCAACAACAACGGGATGACCACGGGCAACCACTCCATGGGCCGCCAGTGCTCGTTGCGCTGGGCGGCGCACGCGGTACAGGCACCGAGGTGCGCGATCACCGTCAGGTAGAGCTTGCCGCACGGGAGCAGTGGCCCGCCGGTCCAGTGGGTCAGCTCCGCCGCCAAGGTGGCGCACTGGCTGCGCTGGGCCCTGGCCACGACCACGGCCTTGAGCGCGAGTTCCAGCTCGGCCTGCGCCTCGGCCACGAGCCGTTCCGCGCGGGCGAGGTCCAGTCCCATGACCTCGGCGACCTCGCGGTCGCTCAGCTCCCGCGGCACCTTCAGGCTCAGCACCTTGCGGTGGCTGAACCCCAGGCTGCCGATGCCGTGCCAGACCAGCCGGGCCCGGTCCAGGCTGGCCACCACGTGCGCCGGGTCCAGCGGCGGCACGGTACGGTCCGGGGCGACCAGCACCTGGTCCGCGCAGTGCCGGTAGGCAAGGCCCCGCAGCCACGGCCTGATCAGCTCGGGCGCCTCGCCCGCGTCCAGCGCCGACCGCGCCTCGGTCAGTGTGCGCGCCGCGGCGTCCAGTGCCGCGTCCTCGTTGCTCAGCAGGGCGTAGCAGGCGGTGTAAGTGCTTTGTCCGTAGCGTTCGCTGAACTCGTCGTGTTCCCACGCACCAGGCATTGACCCCAGCCCCCTTCGCCCCAGCATCGGGACGCCCGCGGATCGCGGTACGGGGTGGGCCGCACTATCACCCGTTCGCCAGCGGGCGCAGGCGGCGCGGGCCGGTGTCGGGCTGGGAGGGCGGTTCGCCCACGGTGATCCGCGCGGAGCTGACGAAGGCACCGGCCGGGGAGGCCAGTACCGGTTGCAGGATCAGCTCACGCACCTCGGGCAGGTCCTCGGCGAGGGCCGACAGCCGCAGCACGAGGTCGGTGAGGGCGGACAGGTCGGCGGGCTCCCCGCCGCGGTAGCCGAACAGCAGCGGCGCGGCCCTGGGAGCGCGCACGAGCGCCTCGGCGTCGGCGTCGGTGACCGGCACGGCGCGGTAGGCGCGGTCGCCGAGCAGATCGCCGACCACACCGGCCAGCCCGAAGGACACCAGCGTGCCGAAGGACGGGTCGTCCTGCAGACCGAGTCGGCAGGCCAGGCCCTTGGGGGCCATGCGCTGCACGTAGACCTCACTGGAGCCGGACACCGCGACGAGGTCGAAGTACGCGGTGCGCACGGCCGCCGCGGTGCTCAGGTCGAGCCGGACGCCGATCAGGTCGTTGCGGTGGCGGAGCTTCTCGCTGGTGGACTTGAGCGCCACCGGGTAGCCCAGCTCGGCGCAGGCGGCCACCGCGCCGTCCACAGTGGATACAACACGGAAGGGCACGACGCCGATCCCGTAGCAGGACAACAGGTTCTCGGCGTCCTGGTCGCAGAGCGGACCACTCAGGCTGGACACCAGCTCGCGGGCCCGCTCGCTGTCGATGCCCTCGGGGCGCACGAACTCCCCGCGCGGGGCACCGCGCCACTGGGCGTACCGGGTGGCGCGGGCCAGCGCCGAGACGGCCCGCTCGGGGCTCGGGTAGGAGGGCACCGAGCCGCGGGCTGGCGCACCGTCGGGCCCCGGCACGGCCAGTTCGTCGGGAACGCCCTCCACGGCGAGGAAGGTGGACACGATCGGCTTGTCCCCGGCGGCCTCGCGCAGGGCCAGCGCGTACTGGCCCGCGGGCACGGCGATGGGCGGCACGAAGACGACCACCAGCGAGTCCACGTCCTCGCGGGCGGCGGTGTCCCGCACGGCCTCGGCGAACACCTCGGGACCGGCCTGGGAACCCACGTCCACCGGCTCGCGCACCAGTTCCAGGTCCTCGGCCAGCACGGCGTCGGCGGCGAGCAGCCCGATGGCGGTGGAGTTGCCCACCACCGCGACCCTGGGCCCGGCGGGCAGCGGCTGGTGGGCCAGCAGCAGGGCGGTGTCGAACAGTTGCCCCAGTGAGGCGACCCGGATCACGCCCGCCTGCTCGAACAGGGCCTGCACGCTGTCCTCGTCCACCGGCACGGAGGTGGCGCGCAGCGCGGGGCTGACCGCGTGCCGCCCCGACTTGACCGCCACGATCGGCTTGGTCCGGCCCAGGCGCCTCGCCAGGCGGGCGAACTTGCGCGGGTTGCCGAAGGACTCCAGGTAGAGCAGCACCACGTCGGTGGCCGGATCACCGGCCCAGTACTGGAGCAGGTCGTTGCCGGAGACGTCGGCGCGGTTGCCCGCGGACACGAAGGTGGACAGGCCCAGCCCGCGCTCGGCGGCGCTGGCGAGGATGGCGGTGCCCAGCGCGCCGGACTGGCAGAAGAACCCGGTGCTGCCCCGGCCGGGCAGCTTGGGCGCCAGGGTGGCGTTGAGCCGCACGGCGGGATCGGTGTTGACCACGCCCAGGGCGTTGGGGCCCACCACGCGCATGCCGCGGGCCCGTGCCTCGGCCACCAGCCTGCGCTCGGCGGCCAGGCCGTCCTGCCCGGCCTCGCCGAACCCCGCCGAGACCACCACCAGCGCCTTGACCCCCTTGGCCAGGCAGGCGTCCATCACCTCGTGCACCCCGGCCGCGGGCACGGCCACCACCGCCAGGTCCACGTCGTCGGGGATGTCCAGCACGGACCGGTAGGCGCGCACCCCGCGCACCGAGCGGTGCTCCGGGTTGACCGGGTACACCGGACCGGCGAAGTCGGCGACCAGCAGGTTGGTCAGCACCACGTGACCGATCTTGGCGTGGTCGGTGGAGGCGCCGATCACCGCCACCGAGCGCGGGTGCAGCAGGTTGTGCACGCTGCGCGCCTCGGCGGCCTGCTCGCGGGCCCTGGCCACGGCCACCGACTGCTCGGTCGGGTCGATGGCGAACTCCAGGTGCAGGGAACCGCCCTCGAAGGACCGGGTCACCTGGTAGCCCGCGTCGCGGAACACCCGCACCATCTGGCCGTTCTCGGCGAGCACCTCGGCCACGAACCGGTCCAGCCCGCGCTCCCTGGCCGCGGCGGCCAGGTGCTCCAGCAGGATCGAGCCCAGTCCCCTGCCCTGGTGCGGGTCGGCCACCACGAACGCGACCTCGGCGGAGTCCCCGCCGTCGAGCCGGTCGAAGCGGCCCACCGCCACGATGTCCTCGCCCAGCAGTGCCACCAGCGCCACCCGGTCCACGTGGTCCACGGTGCTGAAACGCTCCAGATCGCGCGGTGGGATGCGCGGGTACGGCCCGAAGTAGCGGAAGTAGCGGGTGCGCTCGCTGAGCCTGCCGTGGAAGGCGAGCAGCCGCTCGGCGTCGTCCGGGGTGATCGGCCGCAGGTGCACCGTGCCGCCGTCGGACAGCACGACGTCGGCCTCCCAGTGCCGGGGGTAGTTGTATGGGTCCACTAGTCCCTCGGATCGTCAGGATCGAGGCCGTGCAAGGGGAACACCGCTCGCCGGGTGTCCCTGATCGCCACGTCCACCGGTAGCGAGGCGTCCCCGCCCCAGTGCTCGAACAGGGTCTGCCCGCCGTCGCCCATGACCGCCTTGCCGGTGCGCTCGGCCCAGCCCTGCGGCAGCGCGGTCTCCGGTTCCAGGTCGCGGTCCAGCACCGTGGCGAGCAGGTGCGTCCACGAGCGCGGCACCACGCGGGCCAGTTCGTACCCGCCGCCGCCCAGCGCCAGCCACTTGCCCTCGGCATGACGTAACGCGAGCTCACGCAGCACGCGGTAGATCGCCCGGTGGCCGTCCACGGTCAGCGCGAGGTCGGCCAGCGGATCCTCGCGGTGCGAGTCCACCCCGCACTGGGTGACCAGCACCTGCGGGCGGAAGGCTGCCAGCAGTGAGGGCACCACGGCGTGGAAGGCGCGCAGCCACTCGGCGTCCTCGGTGCCCGGCGGCAGCGGCAGGTTCACCGAGGTGCCCATGGCCTGGCCCGAGCCCAGTTCGCGCGCGTAGCCGGTGCCCGGCCAGAGCGTGGTCGGGTGCTGGTGCAGGGAGATCGTGAGCACCCTCGGGTCGGCGTAGAACGCGGCCTGCACCCCGTCCCCGTGGTGCACGTCCACGTCCACGTAGGCCACCCGCTCCACCCCGCTGTCCAGCAGGTACCCGATCGCGGCTGCGCAGTCGTTGTACACGCAGAAGCCCGCCGCGTGGTCGCGCATGGCGTGGTGCAGACCACCGGCGATGTTCACCGCGCGGTCGGCCGCCCCGGACACGATCTGCTCGGCCGCCACCAGCGAGGCGCCCACGACCAGGCTGGACGCCTCGTGCATGCGCTCGAAAACGGGGTTGTCCGCGGTGCCCAGCCCGTGGCCGACGCCCAGCGCCGAGCTCGGTGCCGCCCGCACCGCCGCCAGGTAGCCGGGCTCGTGCACCCGCTCGACCTCCTCGGCGCTGGCGAAGCGGGGTTTGAGCAGGTCAACACCGGTGAGCACCCCCAGCTCACCGGCCAGCCGCACAGTGAGGTCCAGCCGCACGGGATTGAGCGGGTGCTCGGCCCCCATGTCGTAGCCGAGCAGCGAGTCGTCCCACACAACGGCGGCAGGCTTGCCCATGTCGGACACCCTATGCGCACCCACCAACAGTGCGCTGGGGTTGCCGGGGCGGTGCTCACTGGTGGACGCTTCTAGGGTGAGTGAGGAAGTGATCCGCCTGGACCTCGATGAGACCGGTGTCGGAGTGGACCTGCCCCGGCCCCAGGATCGCAGGGACCAGGTGCAAGGGGTCCCCTACCGCCCGGTCGAGTTCCGCGACGACGACCTGGCTACGGCATTGGAGCGATCGGCCGCCTGGCTGAGGCAGGCGCAGCAGTGGCTGGGTGAGCCGATCGACGTGATCGCCATCCACCTGGACTACGACGACAGCGACAACGCGCCGTACTACGACGTGAAGCTGCTGTGCAACGAGGAGGACCTCGCGGGTGCCCCGGTGGCGCTGCGGGAGATGACGGGGCGGTCCTCCCCGGCCTAGTACCAGCGTGGTGGGCCCACCCGGCGAGTTCCCTCCGCAGAGGGAAGCGCCGGGCGGGGTCCGCACGCCATCGTTGACGTCATGATCCGCACGATCGGCAGGCCCCGCACGAGGCGGGGCCTGCTCACCGCGTCCGGATACGCCGCGGGCGCGTGGGCGGCCGTCTACACCGCGGCCAACGTGCACTGGGCGCTGGGCGGCACCGCCGTGCTCGGCGACACGGCCCACCGCGGACTGCCGCTGTTCGGCCCCGCCCCGCTGGCCGCCGCGATGGGCGCACTGGGAGTCGTGCTGGCCCTGGCGCTGGTGCGGCCGTGGGGGCGTGGGGTGCCCCGCTGGCTGCTCACCACCCTGGGCTGGATCGCCTGCGTGGGGCCTGGCGCCCACGCGATCAACGGGCTCGGCCAGGAGATGCTGCTGGACCTGGGACTGCTGCCCGCCGCGCTGCGCACCTGGTCGACCGGCCAGACCGCGCTGGTGGAGGGCTTCTTCCTGTGCGGGGCCGTGCTCTTCGGCGTCGCGGTCGGCGACTACCTGGCGAGGCAACCACAACAGAATTAGAGGGGGATTCATGCGCACAGCGACTGCCGTGGTCGCTGCGGTGGCGGCTGCCCTGGTGACGGCGGCACCCGCCGCCGCGGCACCGGTGCGGCCGACACTGCCCGCGCCCACCGGACACGACCGGCTGGGCACCGTGGAGCTGCACCTGGTCGACCCGGCCAGGACCGATCCGTGGACCGACAGCCCCGCACACCGCGAGCTGATGGTCAGTATCACCTACCCGGCGCGGGACACCGAGCAGCACCCGGCCGCGCCCTGGCTGCCCTCCGGGGTCGCGCCCGCGTTCGTCCAGCTGGTCAGCCAATCGGGTATCGACCTCAGCGCGGTGCCGCTGCCCGACTCGCACGCGCACACCGGCGCACCGGCAGCGGGCCGTCACCCGGTGCTGCTGTACTCACCCGGTTACGGCAGTGTCCGCGAACTGGGCACGGCTCAGGTCGAGGACCTCGCCAGCCGCGGCTACGTGGTCGTCACCATCGACCACACCCACGAGGCGCCCGCCGTGCAGTTCCCCGGTGGACGGGTGGAACCGGGCAAGCAGCCGACGAACCCCGACATCGGCAAGGCGCTCGACGTGCGGGTGGCCGACACGCGGTTCGTGCTCGACCAACTCGCCGTGCTGGCCCGCGGCGGCAACCCCGACGCCGAACACCGCGCGCTGCCACCGGGTCTGGACCGTGCACTGGACCTGAGCCGCACCGGCATGTTCGGGCACTCGCTGGGCGGCAACACCGCCGCCTCGGTCATGGCCGTGGACGCACGCGTGGCGGTCGGGGCGAACCTGGACGGGGCGATCCACGGCCCCGTCGCGGACTCCGGTCTGGACCGGCCCTTCCTGTTGGTGGCCAGCCAGGACCATGACCGCACGACCGATCCGAGCTGGGCCACGTTCTGGTCGCACCTGCGCGGCTGGCACGTGAACCTCAAGCTCACCGGCTCGGCGCACATCAGCTACACCGACCTGCAACCCGTGCTGGGCCAACTGGTCGCCGCGGGCACTGTGCCCGCCGACCGCGCCAAGCCCCTGATCGGCACCATCGACCCGGACCACTCGGTCGCCGCCCAGCGCGCGTACCTGGCGGCGTATTTCGACCTCCAGCTCAAGCACCGCGACAGCGGGCTGCTCGACGGCCCGTCACCGTGCTTCCCGGAAGTGGAGTTCCTCCGATGAGAACCGCACTCGGACTCGTCACGGCCATCACCGCCGTGCTGGCCACCGCCGTGCCCGCCTCGGCCGCGGCACCGATCCAGACCACACTGCCCGCGCCGACCGGCCACGAGCGGCTGGGCAGCGTGGAACTGCACCTGGTCGACCAGAACCGACAGGACCCGTGGGGCGGCACGGGCCGTCGCGAGCTGATGGTCACCGTGACCTACCCGGCCCGTGACACCGAGCGCTATCCGCTGGCGCCGTGGCTGCCCACGAACACCACCGAGGCCTTCCGCGCCGCGGTCGCCAAGGCGCTGGACGTCGACCTGAGCGCGGTGCGGTTTCCCGTGGGCCGCTCACACTCCGGCGCACCGGCCCGTCCCGGCGAGCACCCCGTGCTGCTGTACTCCCCCGGCTACGGGATGGAGCGCGGGCTGGGCGCGAGCCAGGTCGAGGAGTTGGCCAGCCGCGGCTACGTGGTCGTCAGCATCGACCACCCCGGGGACGCGGGGGCCGTGCAGTTCCCCGACGGGCACCTGGAGCCGAGCCGGCAGCCGCCGATGCCCACCGATCCCGCCCAGCAGAAGCAGGTCATCGGCAAGGCGCTGGACGTGCGGGTGGCCGACACGCGGTTCGTGCTCGACCAACTCGCCGTGCTGGCCCGCGGCGACAACCCCGACGCGGAGCGGCGCCCGCTGCCGCGCGGACTCGGCCGGGCGCTGGACCTGAGCCACCCGGCCATGTTCGGGCACTCGCTGGGCGGGGCGACCGCCGCCCAGGTGATGACCGAGGACCGGCGCGTGGCCGCCGGGGTGGACCTGGACGGCACGCTGTTCGGCTCGGTGGCCGACAGCGGGCTGGACCGGCCGTTCCTGTTGATGGGCGCGGGCACGCACGGCCGGGGCGACGACCCGACCTGGGCGAGCTTCTGGTCGCACACCACCGGCTGGCACCGGGAGCTGAGCCTGCCCGCCGGTGCGCACATGGGCTACACGGACCTGCAACAGGTCGTGGCACAACTGGTGCGCGCCAAGGTGATCCCGGCCGAGAAGGCGGTCCCGCCGATCGGCACCGTGGACGCCGACCGGTCCACCTCGGCGCAGCGCGCCTACCTGGACGCCTTCTTCGACCTCCAGGTGCGGCACTGCGACTCCGGGCTGCTGGACGGGCCGTCCAGCAGGTACCCGGAGATCGAGTTCATCCCGTAGCGACCGGGCGGCTCGGGTCGGTGCACCAGTGCGACCAGCTGCCCGCGTACAGGCTCGCCGGGCCCAGGCCCGCCAGCTCCAGCGCCAGCACCACCGAGGAGGCCGTCACCCCGGAGCCGCAGTAGGCACCCACTGGCTGGCCGTCGCGCACCCCGATCTCCCGGAAGCGCGCGGCCAGCTCGGCCGGGGCCAGCCAGCGGCCGTCCGGTCCGAGGTGGCCGGAGAACGGGGCGTTGAGCGCGCCGGGCACGTGCCCGGCGCGCGGGTCCACCGGCTCGACCTCACCCCGGTAGCGCTGCGGGGCCCGCGCGTCCAGCAGCACCCCCCGTTCCGCCAGCGCCGCGGCCTGCTCGGCGTCGAGCACCGGCATGCCGCCCGGCACCACCGCCACGTCCCCCGGCTCCGGGTCGGGCAGGTCCGTGGTCACCGGCAGGCCCAGCGCCGTCCACGCCGCGTAGCCGCCGTCGAGCACCGCCACCTGCTCGTGGCCCGCCCAGCGCAGCAGCCACCAGGCCCGCGCCGCCACCGAGCCGTCGGCCCCGTCGTATGCCACGACCGGGTGATTCGCCCGCACGCCCGCCGCGCGCAGCACCTCCCGCAGCCGCGCGGGCTCCGGCAGCGGGTGCCTGCCGCCCGCGCCGGGCTCGGCCGCCAGCTGGGTGTCCAGGTCAACGAACACGGCGCCGGGCAGGTGGCCCTCCTGGTAGGCCTGCACGCCCGGCGGCCCGGTCAGGCTCCAGCGCACGTCGAGCAGCACCGGCGGATCGGTGCGGAGCAGGTCGGCCAGGGACTCGGGGGAGATCAGCTGCTGCACGGCCCCATCCTGCCCGGTACCGGTGGCCAGGGACTTGTCGGTGCCTGCGACTACTATTGTTCTCGACGTTAGGGGAACGGTTGTGAACGACCTCATCGACACCACCGAGATGTACCTCCGCACGATCTACGAGCTCGAAGAGGAGGGCGTGGTACCGCTGCGCGCCCGCATCGCCGAGCGGTTGGCGCAGAGTGGTCCCACGGTGAGCCAGACGGTGGCCAGGATGGAACGCGACGGGCTGCTGGTGGTCGCCGATGACCGGCACCTGGAGCTGACCGACGCGGGCCGGGACCTGGCCGTGGCCGTCATGCGCAAGCACCGGCTGGCCGAGCGCCTGCTCGTGGACGTGATCGGCCTGGAGTGGGAACAGGTGCACGCCGAGGCCTGCCGGTGGGAGCACGTGATGAGCGAGGCCGTGGAGCGCAAGCTCGTGGCGCTGCTCGGCCACCCCACCACCTCGCCCTACGGCAACCCGATCCCCGGCCTGGACCGGCTCGGTGAGGGCGGCCGCCCCGCCCCGCCCGCCGAACCGGGGCTGGTCCGGGTGGACGAGGTCGCCCGCCGCGGCGGCGGCCAGGTCGAGGTGCGCCGGATCGCCGAGCACGTGCAGAGCGACGAGTACCTGATGGCCGAGCTGAAGTCGGTGGGCCTGCTCCCGGGCAACGTGGTCCGCATCGAGGGCGGCCCCGCCGCCGCGGCCATGGTCGAGGTGCACGGCGCGGGCAACGTGGCCAAGTTGGACGCCGCCATCGCGCACGCAGTGCTGGTCCACGCGCGGTGATCAGCTCCTCGGATCGTCCGACCGGCATGTCCACCGAAAGCGCGGACCACAACGCCCGAGGGAGCGCCCCCTGGGGGCAGGGCCCCCAGGGTCCACCCGCGGAGCGCGCCGAGAAGGCCTTCACCGAGCTGCACGGCCACGCCCCCGAGGGGGTGTGGTCCGCGCCGGGCAGGGTCAACCTGATCGGTGAGCACACCGACTACAACAACGGCTACGTGCTGCCCTTCGCGCTGCCGCACCGGACGGCCGTGGCCGCCCAGCGCCGCGAGGACGGCCTGCTGACCGTGGCCAGCCTCGGCGACGACGGCCAGTTCCAGCAGGCCGAGCCGGTGCGGGTGGCCGACCTGCGCCCCGGCTCGCCGCGCGGCTGGGCCGCCTACCCCGCCGGGGTCGCCTGGGTGCTGGCCGCCGAGGGCGTGCCGGTCACCGGGGCCGACCTGGTCATCTCCGGCACGGTGCCGACCGGCGCGGGCCTGTCCTCCTCGCACGCGCTGGAGTGCGCCACCGCGCTCGCCCTGCTCGGGCTGGCCGGTATCGACCCCGACCAGCCGGGTGGCCCCGGACGCCCGCGCATCGCGCGCTGGGTGCAGCGCTGCGAGAACGAGTTCGTCGGCGCCCCGACCGGGTTGCTGGACCAGACCGCCTCGCTGTGCTGCGTGCGCGGGCACGTGCTGTTCCTGGACGTGCGCTCCGGCGAGTCCGAGCAGGTGCCCTTCGACGCCGAGGCCGCGGGGCTGGAGGTGCTGGTGATCGACACCAGGGCCAAGCACGCGCTGGTGGAGTCGGCCTACGGGGACCGCAGGCGCGGCTGCGAGCAGGCCGCGCGACTGCTGGGCCTGCCCTCCCTGCGCGAACTGGAGCCCGCCGGGCTGGCCGGTGCGCTGGACCGGCTGCCCGAGCCGCTGCGCCCCCTGGTGCGGCACGTGGTGACCGAGAACCAACGCGTGCTGTCCACTGTGGACAAGCTGAGATCGGGGCGGCTGGACGAGATCGGCGGGGAGCTGACCGCCTCGCACGCCAGCCTGCGGGACGACTACCAGGTGTCCTGCCTGGAACTGGACGTGGCCGTGGAGGCCGCGCTGGCGGCGGGCGCGCTGGGCGCCCGGATGGTCGGCGGCGGCTTCGGCGGCTCGGCCATCGCGCTGGTGCGGGCCGGGCAGCGGGCCGAGGTGGAGCGCGCGGTCACCGCCGCCTACGCGCGGCACGAGCTCACCGCGCCGCGGCTGTTCGTCGCGGTGCCCTCCCCCGGCGCGGGCCGGGACTGACACACACCCCTTGCCGTACAACGAGAATCGAGGAACCTCGCGGTGAAGCTGCTGGTCACTGGCGGAGCGGGCTACGTGGGCAGCGTGAGCGCCGCCCGGATGCTGGAGGCGGGCCACGAGGTGGTCGTGGTCGACGACCTGTCCACCGGCCACGCGGACGCGGTCCCGGCCGGTGCCCGGTTCGTCGAGGGCGACCTGGCCGAGGTGGCCGGTCCCCTGCTTGCCGAGGGCTTCGACGGGGTGCTGCACTGCGCGGCCAAGTCCCTGGTCGGCGAGTCCATGCAGCAGCCCGGCCTGTACTGGAACGGCAACGTGGTGACCTCGCTGCGGCTGCTGGAGGCCATGCGGGACAACGGGATCGGCCGCCTGGTGTTCTCCTCGACGGCGGCCACCTACGGCGAGCCGGAGCAGGTGCCGATCCTGGAGACCGCGCCGACCCGGCCCACCAACACCTACGGGGCCTGCAAGCTGGCCATCGACCACGCCATCACCTCCTTCGCAGCGGCGCACGGGCTGGGCGCGGTGAGCCTGCGCTACTTCAACGTGGCCGGGGCGTACGGCAACTACGGCGAGCGGCACGCGGTGGAGACCCACCTGATCCCGATCGTGCTACAGGTGGCGCTGGGCCAGCGCGCGCAGGTGCAGATGTACGGGACGGACTGGCCCACCGAGGACGGCACCTGCGTGCGGGACTACATCCACGTGGTGGACCTGGCCGAGGCGCACCTGCTGGCGATGGAGCACGCCACCCAGGGCGAGCACCGGATCTACAACCTGGGCAACGGTTTCGGCTTCTCCGTCAAGCAGGTCATCGACACCTGCCGTGCGGTGACCGGGCACCCGATCCCGGCCGAGGTGGCCCCGCGCCGCGCCGGGGACCCGGCCGTGCTGGTGGCCTCCAGCGAGCGGGCCCGCGAGGAACTGGGCTGGAAGCCCACCCACACCGACCTGGCCTCGATCGTGGGCGACGCCTGGGAGTTCACCCGTGCGCGGGCGGGGGTCGCCGACAATGACTGAGCACCCCTTCAACGACCTGGACAGCTACAACGCCCTGCCCCGGCTGGCTTCGCTGGCGCTGTCCCCGGACGGCACCCGCCTGGTCACGGCCGTCAGCGAACTGGCCCCGGACGGCAAGTCCTGGCGCAGCGCGCTGTGGCAGGTCGACCCGGCTGGTGAGCGGCCCGCGCAGCGGCTGACCCGCGCCGCCAAGGGCGAGGGCGGCGCCGAGTTCACCCCGGACGGCTCGCTGCTGTTCGTCACGGCCCGCGCCGACACCGAGGCCAAGCCCGGCGAGGAGAGCGACAAGAGCGCGCTGTGGCTGCTGCCGCCCACCGGGGAGGCCAGGCAGGTCTACGGCCCGGCGGGCGGGGTGTCCGGCTTCGCCGTGGCCGAGCGGACCGGCGCGCTGGTCGTGGCCACCGACGGCCTGGTCGGCGCCGAACTGGGGCAGCAGGACAAGGATCGGCGCAAGGCCCGTGAGGACGCCGGGGTGACCGCGATCCTGCACGAGGACTACCCGGTGCGGCACTGGGACAGCGACCTCGGGCCGGACCGCACGCGGCTGGTGTCCCTGCCCGCGCTGGAGCAGACCAGCGGCCGGGCCGGGGAGGCCACCGAGCTGGCCGCCAGCGGGCAGCGGCGGGTCTCCGGCGGTGCGGCGATCAGCCCCGACGGCCGCTGGGTCGCCTACGTGGCCGACGTGGACGTCAGCGCGGCGTACGGGGAGCGCTCCACCGTGCGGCTGGTCGGCACCGACGGTGCGGGCGACCGGCTGCTGGCCGGTGACGTGGCGGACCGGCCTGGGACCGTCTACTCCTACGTGTCCCCGGTGTTCATGCCGGACTCGAACTCCGTGCTGTGCATGCGCTGCACCGAGTCCACCGCGGACGGTCCGCCGCGCTACGCCCTGGTCCGGGTGGAACTGGACGGCGGGCAGATCACCGAGCTGGCCCCGGACTTCCCGCACTGGCCGGAGGAGCCGGTGCCCGCGCCGGACGGCAGCGCGGTGTACTTCGCCAGCAACGAGCGCGGTCGCCGCCCGCTGTGGCGGCTGGACCTGGGCTCCGGCGAGATCACCCGGCTCACCGAGGGCGGGGCGTTCACCGACCTGTGCGTCGCGGCGGACGGCTCCGCCCTGTACGCGCTGCGGGCCACCATCGCGCACCCCGCCCAGCCGGTCCGGCTGGACCCGCGCCAGGCGGACCAGACCGGTCAGGTGCTGCCCGCGCCGGGCGCGGTGGACCGCGTGCCGGGCACCCTCACCGAGGTCGAGACCACGGTCGCCGACGGGCGCACCGTGCGCGCCTGGCTGGCCGTGCCCGAGGACGCCTCGGCGGACAACCCCGCCCCGCTGCTGCTGTGGGTGCACGGCGGTCCGCTGATGAGCTGGAACTCCTGGTCCTGGCGGTGGAATCCGTGGCTGGCGGTGGCCCGCGGCTACGCCGTGCTGCTGCCCGACCCCGCGCTGTCCACCGGGTACGGCCAGGAGTTCATCGAGCCGGGCTGGGGTGCCTGGGGCGGCGCCCCGTTCACCGACCTGATGGCCGTCACCGACGCCACCGTGGCCCGGCCGGAGATCGACGCCACGCGCACGGCGGTGATGGGCGGCTCCTTCGGCGGCTACATGGCCAACTGGATCGCCACCCAGACCGACCGGTTCAACGCGATCGTCACGCACGCCTCGCTGTGGAACCTGGACGCGTTCACCGGCACCACGGACTACTCGTACTACTGGATCCGCGAGATGGGCGACCCGCTGCGCGACCAGGAGCGGATCGCCGCCAACTCCCCGCACCTGCGGGTGGCCGACATCGTGACGCCGATGCTGGTCATCCACGGGGACAAGGACTACCGGGTGCCGGTCGGTGAGGGAATGCGGCTGTACTTCGACCTGCTGCGGCACGGGGTGCGGTGCAAGTACCTGTACTTCCCCACCGAGAACCACTGGGTGCTGACCCCGGGCAACTCCAAGGTCTGGTACGAGACCGTGTTCGCCTGGCTGTCCCAGCACGTACACGGCAAGGACTGGCAGCGCCCCGACCTGCTCTGACCCCCAACCCGCGAGTCCCGGCCCGGGGCACGCGAGTCCCGGCCATCGGCTCGCGAGTCCCGGTCAGCCGCAGGCTCCCGGCCTGGGGCCCGCGAGTCCCGGTCAGGCGCAGGCTCCCGGCCAGGGGCCCACGAGTCCCGCGCTGGGGCGCACGAGTCCCGGTCCGGGACACGCGAGTCCCGGCCAAGGGCAAGCGAGTCCCGGCCAGGCGCAGGCTCCCGGCCAGGGGCCCACGAGTCCTGCGCTGGGGCGCACGAGTTCCGCGCTGGGGCTCGCGAGTCCCGCCGAGCCGGGACGGGGTCGGTCGACCGCGCAGAAGTCCCGGTCTGGGGCAGGCGAGTCCCGGCGGCTACCGGCGCACGAGTCCCGCTTTGAGGCAGGCGAGTCCCGGCCAGGCGCACGCGAGTCCGGGTACGGGACAGGCGAGTCCCGCTCTGAGGCGCATGAGCCCCGGGCGGCCGCACACGAGTCCCGCTCTGGAGCAGGCGAGTCCCGCCGAGCCGGGACGGGGTCGGTCGACCGCGCACGAGTCCCGGCCTGGGGCAGGCGAGTCCGGGCGGCTACCGGCGCACTAGTCCCGCTTTGAGGCAGGCGAGTCCCGCTCAGCCGCACGCTAGTCCCGGCCAGGGGCAGGCGAGTCCCGGCGGGCTAGGCCGTCAGTGGGGTCAGGTCGGGCCGCTTGGCGACCCGGCCGTCCCCGCTGGAGACCCCGCGCACCCGCCGCCACAGCCACGGGCCGAGGAAACCGCCGAGCCAGCGCAGTTCGGTGACCACCGTGGTGGCGGGCGCCGGGCCGGGCAGGGGCAGGCGCCAACTGTCGTCGCTGCCGGGCAGGTCCAGTGCGTGCGCCAGGCCCGCGGCGATGCGGGCGTGGCCCAGCGGGCTGGCGTGGATGCGGTCGGCGCTCCAGATGCGCAGGTCGGTGGTGACCGAGTACGGGAACGCCTCGAACAGCGCGACCCCGTGCCGCGCGGCGGCCTCGCGGATCCTGGCGTTGAGCTCGAGCACCCTGGGCCGCAGTGAACGCGCGACCGGCGCGATGCGGGCGATATCGGGGAAGGTCACCGAGGCCACGCGGGCCCCGATCCCGGTCAGGCCAGCGAACATCGCCTCCAGGTCCGAGGCCACCTGGGCCGCGTCGAACTTGGGGCGCATCACGTCGTTGAGCCCGGCGATGACCGTGGCCACGTCGGGGCGCAGCGCCAGCGCGGGCGCCAACTGCTCGGCGCGCACCTCGCCCGCGAGCCGGCCGCGCACGGCCAGGTTCGCGTAGAGCAGGCCCGGTGAGCTCGCCGCGATCTGCTCGGCAAGCCGGTCCGCGAAGCCCCGGTAACCGCTGAGCTCGTCGCCGTCGCCGATCCCCTCGGTCTGGCTGTCGCCCAGTGCCACGTAGCGCGTGTACTCACCCATCCCGGTGTGCTCCCAGTCTCGCGTTGAGCAGGTCCGCGGTGTCGCGGCACCAGTCGCGGTTCTCCTGCTCGAACCGCCTGCCCCGCAGGCAGGTCAGGTACGGTCCGACGCGCTCGCCCTCGTGCAGGAACCGCTGCTCGTCCAGGTCCCCGCGCAACTGCCGGAGCAGGCCGTCGAACATCTCGATCTTGGCCTCGGCCTGTTCTGCGCGCTCCGCCAACTGGGCCAGCACCGCCGACACCGTGGTGCGGTCCACGGCGTGCACCTTGACCAGCAGGTCGTCACGGATGAACGAGGGCTTGGACTGCGCCTCGGTGAACCGCACAAGCTCGGCCAGACCGGCCTCGGTCACCGTGTAGACCCGCTTGTTGGGCCGGTCGAGCTGGATGACCCTGCGGCCGGTGACCAGGCCCTCGGCCTCCAGCTTGGTCAGCTCCGCGTAGAGCTGCTGGGGCAGGGCGTGCCAGAAGTTGGCCACCCCCGTGTCGAACACCTTGGCCAGCTGGTAGCCGCTGTACTCGCTGTCCAGCAGCGTGGCCAGTACCGCGTGCCGCAACGCCATCCGCCCACCTCCCTTGACCGGAGAACATTGTCTAGGCAAGACTGCGACTAGTCAATTTTCTGACTAGGAGGGCATCGTGTCCGCAGCCGCCCAACTCCGCGCCGCCGTGCAGGACCGCGACCTCGATGCGGTCACCGCGCTGTTCGCGCCCGACATCCAGTTCTTCAGCCCGGTGAAGTTCCGCCCGTTCGAGGGCGTCGCCGCCGTCACCGCCCTGTTCCGGGTGCTGCTGCGCACCTTCGAGGACTTCCGCTACGTCGGGGAGTTCGCGGGCAGCCTGGACGAGGGCGATCCCGAGTCGCACGTGCTGGTGTTCCGCACCAGGGTGGGACAGACGCAGATCCACGGCATCGACATGGTGCAGGTCAACTCGGACGGGCTGATCTCCACGTTCACCGTGATGGTCCGCCCGCAGTCGGCGGCCACCGCACTGAGCGAGGCGGTACTGGCCGGACTGGTGGCCGACGGCGTCGTGCCCGCCCAGGCGTAGGAGGAGACGAGATGAAGCTGGGTTACCACACCGGGTACTGGTCGGCCGGGCCGCCCGCGGGGGTGGCCGAGGCGGTGCTGGAGGCCGACCGGCTGGGGTTCGACTCGGTGTGGACCGCCGAGGCGTACGGCTCCGACGCGCTGACCCCGCTGGCCTGGTGGGGCGCCGCCACGAAGAACATCCGGCTGGCCACCAACATCATGCAGATGGCCGCCCGCACGCCCACCGCGGCGGCGATGGCCGCGATCACCCTGGACCACCTGTCCGGCGGCCGGTTCGTGCTGGGGCTGGGCGCCTCCGGCCCCCAGGTGGTGGAGGGCTGGTACGGCCAGCCCTACCCGCGCCCGCTGGCCCGCACCCGGGAGTACGTGGAAATCATCCGCAGGGTGGTGGCCCGCGAGCGGCCGGTGGAGTTCCAGGGCGAGTTCTTCACCCTGCCACACCCCGGCGGGGCCAAGCTGGGCAAGCCGCTGAAGCCCACGGTGCACCCGCTGCGCCCCAGCATCCCGATCTTCCTGGCCGCCGAGGGCCCGAAGAACGTGGCGCTGGCCGCCGAGATCGCCGACGGCTGGCTGCCGCTCTTCTTCTCCCCCAAGGCCGACGCCTTCTACCGTGAGGCACTGGCCCAGGGCTTCGCCAAGCCCGGGGCACGGCACACCCTGGCCGACTTCGAGGTGGCCGCCAGCGTGCCGGTGCTGGTGCACGAGGACGTGGAGCAGGCGGCCGACCTGATCCGGCCGTTCATCGCGCTGTACGTGGGCGGCATGGGGGCCAAGGGGGCCAACTTCCACCGCGACGTCATCGCGCGCCTTGGCTACGAGAAGGAGTGCGACCTCATCCAGGAGCTCTACCTGGCGGGCAACAAGAAGGACGCCATCGCCGCGGTGCCCACCGCGCTGGTGGAGGACGTGGCGTTGATCGGTCCGGCCGACAAGATCCGCGCCGAACTGCCCGCCTGGCAGGAGACCGTGATCACGACCCTGCTCGTGCAGGGTGACGTGACCGCGATCAGGAAGATCGCCGAGCTGGTGTCCTGAGCACCGCTCGCACCGCCCCGCGCAGCCAGCTGAACAGGAATGTCGGCCAGTCGAAGTAGTCGCGCCACAGGGTGATGCGGCCCTCGTGCACCTCAAAGGTGCCGCACACCCAGAACTCGGCGGCCACCGGGCCCACCTTGAGCACGTCCGTGCGCTCGGTGAGCACGGTGGTCCCCTTGGTGGCGATGCTGTGCATGCGCACCTCGAAGCCGCTGCCCACCTTGGCCATCGCCCGCAGTTGCCCGCCCACGGCGCGGATCCCGCGCGCGGCGGGCAGCGGCACGTTCTGGTAGACGATGCCGGGCGCCGCGTAGCTGAGCGCTCGGTCCACGTCCAGGTCCTCCAGCGCAGCCAGGAACGCGGTGACGGTGTCCTCAGCGGAGTCGGTCATGGCGCCTCACCTCACGTTGCCGATACCTACTCGACAGTAGCAAGTATCCGGCCAAACCGAACCCGGTCACTCACCCGAACGCAGCCACACAGGTGCCCGTGGAGGTCGAGGAGAGCCATGCCCGTGCTGGCGCGCGACCTGACCGCTGTCGTGGCGGTGGCCCTCGCCCGCGGCCCTGCTGTGGATGTTGCGGCCTCGCGCCCCCGCTGGCCGTGCTCGGACTGCTCGCGGCCACAGCAGAGTTGGCAGCCAGGGCCTGGGTGCGGCAGGCATTCACCGGCTTGGGCGGCTTCCTGCGCACGCGGCGCCCCGGCCCGGGCCGCACGAGTACCGGATCCCCACCCGTGACGGCGAGGAGCTGCCACTGGGCCTGTGGCTGCCCCCGGCAGACCCTGTGTGCGGGCATGGCCCGGTTCCTGGACACCCACCTGGTCCGCCGATGACCAGGGTGGACGTGACCTTCCGCAGCCACGGCACCGGGTGCGCGGCCTGGCTGTACCGGCCCGAGCGCACCGACCCGGCGCGATGCGCGGTCATGGCGCACGGTCTCGGCGCGGTGCGCGGCACCCGGTGCGCGAGGCCGGGCTGGATGCCTGCGCCCGCCGGTTCGCCGAGGCGGGCATGGCCGTGCTCGCCTTCGACTACCGCGGCTTCGGCGCCAGCGAAGGCCTACCGCGCCAGGTGGTCGACGTACCGGAGCAGCTCGCCGACTGGCGGGCCGCGCTGGGGTTCGCGCGCGACCTGCCTGGGGGTCGACGCCGAGCGTGTTGCCCTGTGAGGCACCTCGTTCAGCGGCAGCCACGTGCTCACCCTGGCCGCCCGGGATCCCGGGGCGCGGGCAGTGGTGTCGCAGGTGCCCTACCTCGGCCTGGTGCGCAAGCGCTTGCTACCCCAGCTCAGGGCGCTGGCGGCCCTCGCCCTGCGGATCGGCTGCGCGGCTCGTCCCACCGGTGGGTGAGCCCGACTCGGGTGCCCTGTTGCAGGCCCACGGCGCAGAGCGGCAGTTCCACTGCGCCGCCCTGGTGCACCAGAGACCGCTGTTCGAGCAGGCGGCGGCCGACCAGATCGGGTTCCTCACCCAGCACCGGGGCGCTGATCAGATCGTGCCATCAGCCTCCCGCAGATCCAGTTCGGCGTCGGCGGCGGTGTCGGCCACGATGGTGCGGATCCGGTGCGGCGGCAGCCCCAGCACGATGGCCTGGTTCAGCAGGATGGCGAGGTTGTGGTCGGGCAGTGCTTCCTCTGCCCGGTCCAGGGCGATGGCGGCGGTGGTGCAGTCACCGCGCAGGTAGGCGCACACGCCGTAGAGCAGGGCGGGCTCGGCGAGTTCGGGCGCGGGCAGGGCGCGGGCGAGCGCCAGCCACAACCGTTCGGCACGTGAGGAGTCCTCACCTAGGCAGAAGCCCAGACATGCGTCGCGAACCCGGTAGTCGGACAGCGCCATGCCAAGGGCGACCACCTCCTCGTCCGCAGTGGGCAGGCTGTCACCGGCGAGCGCGCGGCGCACCCGGGCGAAGTGCTCGGCCGGGGTGGAACTGTCCTCGGCGATCGCGAGGTCGAGCTGCTGACCGCGACGGCGCAGGACGTCCTCGTCCTCAGGGTCGAGCATCCTGGCCAGTGCCTCACGGGAGCTGAAGGTGACCTTGCCCGCGGCGGTCAGCGCGGTGGCGAGCACCGAGCTGTCCGGCTCGGTCAGCGTGCCGCCGCACAGGCAGTCCCCGTAGCAGCCCCACGCCGCCCCGTGCCGGACCGAGTTCGCCCACAGCATTCGCACCGGGCGGATCCCGGCCTCGGCCAGGGCCGCGCGCAGTTCGTCGGCGACCTGGCGGTGGCGGTCGGGGGCGTGCTCGCTGACCACCACGGCCACGACGGAGCCCACCGACTGCGAGCGCAGCGGGAGCAGCAGGCGCTCCAGCACGCGCGGGCACTCCTGCGGCGGTGGCAGGTCCACCCGCAGGACGAGTTCGACCACGCACGGGTCACGACCGCGCATGCCGAGCAGTACCAAGGACTCCTCGGGGTGGAAGCCCACCAGGGCGGGCAGGCCGGAGAGCAGCCCGCCCAGGTCGTTCAGGTGGACGCTGGCTCGCAGTGGAGTGGTCATGCCTCCACGGTCCGCCGGGGGCACGGCGGGCGCAGGGGGTGATCCGGGAACTGTGGACGAATCGGGTGGGTGTGGACAACTCGGGGTTCCGCGGGGCTGGACGGGGCTGGTTGTCGGTGGCCTGGGCTACGCTGCCGCGCTCTCCACCCCAGGGTGGAGGTCGCGGTTCCACCTCGGTCCCACCCGGGGACCGAGGATTTCCGCGCCCCCGCCGAGCAGTCTTGGTGCAGTGCCGCTCCCACCTGGGGAGCAGCGGAGTTCCAAGGAGTCACGATGTCCTCGCTCAACCTGGTCCCGGCGATCCTGATCGGCGCGTTCGTCGTGATCCGGGTGATCGGCAAGCAGGTGGTGGGCGCCCCGGTGACGCAGCGCTCGCTGGTGCTGATGCCCGCGATCCTGGTCGCCATCGGCCTGTTCTCGGCCAGCACCGCGATGAGCACGGCCTCCGCCGGCGAGTTGGGGTTCTTCGCGGTGGACGTGCTGCTGCTGATCGGCCTGGGCGCGGCGCGCGGGGCCAGCACCCGGCTGTCGATCAGGGACGGCGGGCTGTACCAGAAGGGTTCGCCGCTGACCCTCGTGCTGTGGCTGAGCACGATCGCGGTGCGGGTGGGCGCCGGGTTCCTGGCCGCGGCACTGGGCGTGAGCGGCACGCTGACCACGGCCTCGATGCTGCTGACCTTCGGGCTGAGCATCGGCGTGCAGAACCTGATGGTGTTCTACCGCGCGCAGCAGCTGAGGATGCCGCTGGCCGCGCGCCGTGCATGATGGTGCCGTGACCGGACGACCGTGGCAGGGCTTCGTTCCCCATGGCAGGGCGAACGTGGCCCTGCTGACGCTGTTGCGGCTGGCCCCTTCACTGCTGGTGCTGGGCACGACCTGGCCGCTGCTGCGGATCGCCGAGTTCAGGTTCGCCAACCAGGGCGTGGCGATGGCGCTGATGGTCCTGGTGGTGCTGTCCAACCTGACGCTGGTGCCCCTGCCGGTGCGTGCCCCGGCCTTGCTGTCCTCGGTGGGGCTGCTGGTGTTCGTCGGCTCGGGCGCCCTGCTGTGGATGATCACGCCAGTGGGCGGCACCGTGGCGGTGCTGTTCTGGGCGGCCCGGGTCGCCGTGCGCTACCAGCAGCCCAGGGTGGTGGGCCTGGTGGCTGTCGGCATCGCGATCGTCGGTGCGGGACTGCCGTTCCTGGTGTTCGACAACCAGCCGGTGCTGGCCGCCGGGATGGGCGCCAGTGTGCTGGTCCTAGTGCTGGCGGCCACCAACCGGCGGGCCCGCGAGGAGCAGCTGGAGCAGGCCGAGGTTTCCTTGGCGCGCAAGCAGACCGCGATCGAGGAGCACACCAGGGCGGCGGCGCTGGCCGAGCGGGCGCGCATCGCCCGCGAGGTGCACGACGTGCTGGCGCACTCGCTGGCGGGCCTGTCGCTGAACCTACAGGGCGCGCGGCTGATGCTGGTGCGCGACGGGGCGAGCCAGGAGGCGGTCGACCAGGTGACGCGGGCGCAGAAGCTGGCCGCCGACGGGCTGGCGGAGGCGCGCCGGGCGGTGGCGGCGCTGCGTGAGGACACGGTGCCCGACGAGCGGGCGATCGCCGACCTGGTGACGGCGTTCCGGCTGGAGTCCGGGGCTGCGGCGGAGTTCGCGGTGCACGGCACGCCCCGTGCGCTGCCCGCTGAGGCCGCGACCGCCCTGTACCGCACCGCGCAGGAGGCGCTGACCAACGCGCGCAAGCACGCGCCGGGCGCTCCCGTCCGCGCGGAGCTGGACTACCAGGACGGGCGCACGGTGCTGACGGTCGCCGACCGGCCGGGGCGTCCCGCGCCGACCGGGACCAAGGGCGGCTACGGTCTGCTGGGCATGCGCGAACGCGCCGAGCTGATCGGCGGGCAGTTGTGGACCGGACCGAAGGAGGACGGGTGGGAGGTTCGGCTGGTGGTCCCGGCGTGACGGCACTGCGAGTGGTGCTGGCCGATGACCAGACCGTCGTGCGGGAGGGGCTGACCACCCTGCTGGGGCTGCTGCCGGGCATCGAGGTGGTGGGCGCGGCGGCCGACGGCGAGCAGGCCCTGGAGCTGGTGGCCCGGCTCCAGCCCGACGTGCTGCTGGTGGACCTGCGCATGCCACGCACCGACGGGGTGGCGGCCACCACGCGAGTGCGCGCCGAGCACCCGGGCACGGAGGTCGTGGTGCTGACCACCTACACCGACGACGAGTCGGTGCTCGCGGCTTTGCGCGCTGGCGCACGGGGTTTCCTGACCAAGGACGCCGACGCGGAGGCGATCGCCCGCGCGCTGCACGCGGCGGCGGCCGGTCAGTCCACACTGGACGGTGAGGTGCAGCGCAGGCTGGTCGAGGCGGCCGCGGGCGGGCCGTCCCGCAAGCCCGCCGCTGAACCCGCCGACGGGCTCACCCCGCGTGAGGTGGACGTGCTGCGGCTGATCGCGGCCGGGCTGTCCAACACCGAGATCGCCCGTCGGCTCGTGGTCAGCGAGGCCACGGTCAAGACCCACGTCAACCACCTGTTCGCGAAGGCGGGCCTGCGCGATCGCGCGCAGGCCGTCGCCTACGCCTACCGGGCGGGGCTGGTCGCCGACTGAAGCGCGGCGGCCCCGCCGACCAGCGGCAGGGTCAGCGCCGTCCCCGCCAGGTCCACCGACAGCCCGGTACCCGGCTTGGGCCGCAGCGTGAAGTCGTGGTCGCTGGACAGCAGCACCAGCCCGAACCGGTGCCCGGCGGGCAGCACGTAGTCCTTGGGCTGCAAGCGGATCTGCAGGGAATAGGACTCGCCGGGCCGCACCGGCTGGCTGTCCCAGAGGCTGTCGCGGTTCTGCGGGTCGGTCCAGCCCCTGGTGATGATCTTGTTCTTGCCGTCGGGGCCGCGGTCGACCAGCAGTGCGGTGAGGTTGGCCGCGGGCTTGTCGAAGGCCACCTTCACGCGCAGGCCAGGCGTTCCGCTGACGCGCAGCGGCTTGCTGGTCGCCGCGGTGGCGTAGGACAGCCGGTTGACCGAACTCGCCGCGTCGGTGAGCTGCTCGGCGGTCTTCGTGGCGTCATCGGTGAGCTGTTCCACGGCGTGGCCCGAGCGCTGGGCCGCGAGCCCACCCTGGGTCCGGCCACCCGCCGAGGGGCGCAGCACCGCGTCGGCGGCGGCCGGGTTGGGCCACTCGGCCTCGTCGGTCCAGCTCAGATCCTCGCGCTGGATGGTGAGGCGCGGCTCCGCCTCGACGTTGTTGCGCTGTCCGTAGACGTACCGGGTGAACCAACGGTTGAGGGCCTTGAGCCACTCGTCCTTCCGCAGGCTGATCGGGTCGGTGTGCGCGCTCTGGTGCAGCCAGAGCTTGTGCGGCACACCGTGTTCGCGCAGCGCCGCGTACCACTGGGCGGCCTGCTTGAGCTTGACGTTCCAGTCGTTGAGCCCGTGCGCCTCCAGCACGGCGGCGTGCACGGAGCCGACCTCGTTGAGGTAGTTGCGCTCGTCCCAGAACTCGTTGTAGTCACCGGTGATCCGGTCCTGCTCGCGCTCCAGCTTGGCCATCACCGGCTTGCAGATCTCGCGGTCGGCCCTGGTGTAGACGTAGCGGGCCAGCACGTCGGCGTCCTCGCCCTGGTAGCCGCCCGCGGCCACGACGGCCCCGGAGTCGCGGTAGTAGTCGTACCAGCTGGAGATGGCGGCGATGGGCACGATGGCCTCCAGGCCCTGAACCCCGGTGGAGGCAACGGCGTTGGGCAGTGTGCCGTTGTAGGAGGTGCCGATCATGCCGACCTTGCCGGTGGACCAGGAGGCGGTCACCGGCCTGCCCGCCGCGTCGCGCGCGGTGGCGCGGCCGTTGAGCCAGTCGACGACGGCCTTGCCGCCCGCGGTCTCGTTGCGGCCGCCGGTGGTCGGGCAGCCGGTGGACTGGCCGCTGCCCAACGACTCCGCGTAGACCATCGCGAAGCCGCGGGCCAGGAAGTAGGCGTCGTAGCGGGAGGAGATCGGGCCCGCGTTGGGTCCCGGAACGTGCAACTCCACGTCCACGTTGTGGTTCGCGACCTCATTGCCGCCCGCGAAGTACGGGCTGATCTGGTACACCGAGGGCACCTTCAGGCCCTGCTCGGTGGCCCTCGGCCGGGTCAGCTGCACGTGGATCTCGTCGGGCTTGCCGTCGGCGTCGCTGTCCACCGGCACGCGCACGAACACGTCCTGGCGCACCACGTCGTTGGGGTCGAACACCGGTTGTGCCTGGCCGTCGGCGAAAACCGGTCCGGGCGGCGCCGCGGCCGCCGCGAGCGGGGCGGCCAGCGGCAAGGCGACGAACGCGGCCAGCACGGCAACCATCCGAGAAGTTCTCACGACTGACGATCCTGCCCAGCGCTCACCCAGGTGGACAACCGACGAAAGAACTAGGCCGCTCGCCACTCGGTCAGCGGGTCGGCGCGACCAGCCCCGACTCGTAGGCCACGATCACCGCCTGCGCCCGGTCCCGCAGCGCCAGCTTGGTGAGCACCCGGCTGACGTGCGACTTGACCGTCTGCTCGGCCAGCACCAGCTCGGTCGCGATCTCGGCGTTGGACAGGCCCTGCGCGACCAGCACCAGCACCTCGGTCTCCCGCGCGGTCAGCGCGCTGAGCGAGTCCGGCCTGGCCCGCAGCGCCCGCCCGGTGGGCTGGGCCCGCACGAAGTCGTGGATCAGCCGCCGGGTCACCGAGGGCGCCAGCAGGGCCTCGCCCTCGGCCACCACCCGCACGGCGGTGACCAGTTCGCTGGCGGGCGCGTGCTTGAGCAGGAACCCGCTGGCCCCCACCCGCAGCGCCTCGTACACGTAGTCGTCCAGGTCGAAGGTGGTCAGCATCAGTACCTTGGCCTGGCAGCCGTGCGCGAGCAGGATGCGCTCGGCGGCGCGCAGCCCGTCCAGCACGGGCATGCGCACGTCCATCAGCACCACGTCCGGCAGCCGCTCGGCCACCAGCCGCACGGCCTGCTCCCCGTTCTCGGCCGTGCCGACCACCTCGATGTCCTCCTGCGCCGCCAGCAGCGCGGAGAAGCCCTCGCGGACCATCGCCTGGTCGTCGACCACGAGCACCCGGATCACTTCGGCACCTCCAGCAAGATCGTGGCACGCAGCACGAAGCCGCCGTCCTCGGTGGGCCCGGAGTGCACGACCCCGCCGTGCAGCTTGACCCGTTCGGTGATGCCGACCAGCCCGTGGCCCCCGGTCTGCTGCTCGGCCACCGGGCGCGGGCTGATCCCGTTGCGCACCGTCACGGTCAGCACCGTGCCCTCGCGCCGCACCTCCACCGAGACCGGCGCGCCCGGCGCGTGCTTGCCCGCGTTGGTGAGCCCCTCCTGCACCACCCGGTACGCCGTGAGCCCGACCGCGGCAGGCACCTCGCCGTCCACGGACACCTCCAGCGCGACGTCCACCCCCGCGCCGCGCGCGCTGTCCACCAGCTCGGTCAGCTCGGTCAGCCCCGGCTGCGGGGCCATGTCCGGGGCCTGGTCCGCGCCCCGCAGCACACCGAGCAGCCGCTGCATGTCGGTCATCGCGGAGCGGGCCGCCTCGCCGATGCCCGTGAACTCCTCCACGCAGGGCTCCGGCACGTCCGCCAGCCGGTAGCGAGCCGTCTCGCAGCGCACGACGATCATCGACATGTGGTGCGCCACGATGTCGTGCATCTCGCGGGCGATGCGGGCCCGCTCCTCCAGCCGCGCCCGGTCGGCGTCGGACTGCGCCGAGGCCCGCTGGTGCAGGGCCAGTTCCCGGCGAGTGCGGTTCAGCGAGCCCGCCAGCGTGCCCACGACGATCGGCAGGACGATGGCGAACAGCACGCCGGTGGGACTGTTGCGTCCGAGGAGCGTCATGCTGAACAGCAGCACCACCCCGGACAGCACGCCGGTGGCCCCGACGATCCAGGGTTTGTGCAGGTAGGCGACGAACGCCAGCACGTACATGTAGACCAGCCAGAGCAGCAGCTCGGCGTCCCCGCCGACCACCGTGCCGACCAGCACCAGCAGGCTGCAGATCCGCCAGGCCATCAGCGGCTGCTGCCGGGCCACGAAGCCCGTGTAGATCGCCGCCGCCAGCAGGCAGAACATCGCGCCGAGCTGGGTGGCCGCCCGGAAGAACCCGTTGAGCCCGAAGGCCGCGATCCCCAGCATGCCCGCCATGGCCGCGGCCGCCCCGAGGAACAGCAGTTGCCGTTGGCTGAGCTGCGGAACGGTCAGCTTCATCCGGTCCCGGTCGGCCTGGTCGCCCTCGACCCCGGTCCAGACCACCACCCGTACCGCGTCCAGGCCCTTGTCCAGCCAGTCCTGGACCTCCACCTTCTCCATGGCCAAGACCGTATTGCCCGGGCAGGTGCCCGGTCGTCACTCAGCGGAGCGATCCCTCGACCCGTACCGGGGTATCGGTCACGACCTCCCCCGGTAGCGGATTGCGCCGCAGCCAGCGCCGGGCCACCAGCACGAGCAGCACCAGCAGGCCCGCCGCCACCACCGCCAACACCCAGGACACCCGCTGGTACGCCTCGCCCGCCGCATACCCCAGTAGCACCATGACGGTCCCCCACACCGCCGCCGACGGCAGGTTCCAGGGCAGGAACCGCCGGTAGGGCAGCCCCGAGGCCGCCGCCAGCCGGGGCGTCAGGGTGCGCGCGCCGACCACCCACTGCCCCAGCAGGACGGCCGCCCCGCCGAACCGCGCCAGCAACTGCCTGGCCCTGGCCGCGCGCGGGTGCGCCAGCCAGCGGTTGCTCAACGCGTGCGGTCGCCACCGGCCGAACGCGTAGGCCGCCTGGCTGCCCGCCAAGGCCGCCAGCGCCCCCGTCACCACGGAGACCGGCAGCGGCACGAGCCCGGCCTGGGTGAGCACGCCCAGGGTGAGCAGCGCGCTGGCCCCCGGTAGCACCACGCCGATCACCAGCGCCGCCTCCACCACCACGAAACCGCCCGCGACCAGCAGCACCAGCGGGGCGGGCAAGCCGCCGAGCAGGTCAGCCGGCATCGGTCCGCACGACTGGCCGCCGACAGATGTAGCTGATCGCGGGCGGCACGTTGGCCCACACCACCCTGGTCACGATGACCTCGTCGAAACTCTCCGCGAGCAGCGCGCGGAACCGCCTCGCCCGGCCCATCGGCAGGGCGTGCACGTAGGCGAAGGTCGCGAACGCCCCGCCCGGCGCCAGCACCGCACCGACCTGTTCCAGGATCGCCCGCTGCAACTCCTCCGGGAACAGCGCCCAGGGCAGGCCGCTGATCACCGCGTCCACCTGCTGCACGTCCCGCTCCGCCAGCAGCTTGGCCAGGTGCGCCGCGTCACCGTGCACGACCTCCAGGCCGGGGTGCGCCGTGCGCAGGTGCTCCACCAGTTCACCATCGATCTCCACGGCCAGGTGCCGTGCCGTGGCGGGCAGCCTGCGGCCCAGCGCCCTGGTCGCCGAGCCCGTGCCCGGCCCCAGCTCCACGACCACCGGCTCCCCTGTGGACGGTGCCACCGAGGCCAGCAACCCGGCCAGGGTCGGACCGCTTGGTGCGATCGCACCGATGGCAGCCGGTCTGCGGCGCAGCGCGCTGAGGAACACCCGCAGGTCGTGCAAGGGCTTGGTCATGCCGACCATCGTGCCTGCGATCCCGCGCGGGCGCGTCGGCTTCTGGGACCGAGGTACTGACCAAAAGTGGGATTGCAGATCATCCTGGAGGATGAGTCGACGCCCTGACCAGCCACTTCAGCGCGCCTGCGCGGTCGTGCCCGGCTTCCCGGTGGGTGTGACTCATGCACCTGAGAACGGGACTCGCGCAACTGTGGGCGGGACTCGCGCTCCCCAGGGCGGGACTCGCGCGCTGGAGAGCGGGACTCGCGGGTGGGGGCGGCTTGTCGCGGGCGAGCACCGGCGAGTCCCGCCCAGCCGTCGGCGAGTCCCGCTCTGGCGCGGGCCAGTCCCGCTCACCCGTGGGCGAGTCCCGGCTAGAGGATGCTCCAGCGGTGGGGTTCGGCGCGGCCCCAGCGCTGCACCCGGTTGACCACCTCGGCGGCGCCAGGGCTGCCCGGGGTGCACTTGCGCGCGTTGGTCGTGATCATCCGCAGTTCGCGCAGGTCGCGGATCGTGTCGAAGTGGGTCCACTCGCGGATGTCCAGGCCATAGGCGCGGGCGAAGTCGGTGTACTCCTGCTCGGGGTAGCCGAACCGGCGGCAGTGGATCTCCACCGTGGCCAGGTCCCACTCCAGCTGGCCGTACCGGGCGCTGTCCCAGTCGCACAGCACCGGGCCGGTGGCGGTGTGCAGGGCGTTGCGGTGCTGGGGGTCCCCGTGCACCAGGCCCGGCGGGAACAGGTAGCGCACCGCCTGGAGGCGGGCGGCCAGCCGGTCGCAGCGGTCGAGCAGGTGCTCGCGCTGGTCCTCGGTGAGGATGCGGCTGGCGTGCAGGGAGCAGCGGATCGCGCCCACCATGTTCAGCGGTGGCAACGGGTTCGGCGGCGCGGGCGAGCGGTGCAGTTGGCGCAGCGGGACGGCGAAGTCGGCGGCGGCCATCGGCGCGGTCTGCGGCAGGTAGTCCCAGAAGGTGACCGCGCTGTCCGCGACGAACAGCGGCTGCGGCACGCCCCTGGACAGTCCGACAGTGGGAAAACCCTGCCCGGACAGCCACTTCACCAGGCTGACCGTCCTGCTGACGGTGGTCAGCTCCCCGCCCGGCCTGGCGATCTTGGCGACGATCCCCGCGCCGCGCAGCAGGTACACGGCGTTGGTCTGGTGGCGCAGCAGCATCGCGTCGCTGTCGTCGATGCCCGCGTGCAGGCAGGCCAGCGCCAGGGTCCGCCGCGTGGTCGGTTCGGTGAAGTCCACCTCGGCCAGCGGCGGCATGTGCGTCGCACTCATCGCCGCACCTCGCTCGCGAGCTCGCTCATCGTGCGGCCACCGACGTGGCCAGCAGGCCGCGCAGTTCGTCCACCGAGCGGTGCCGTTCGTAGCGGTGCGGCACAGCCTCGATCACGTCGCGCACCCGCGTGTAGACGATGCTGGTCCGGTGCTGCTCGGGCAGCGTGGCCAACGTGTGCGTGGTGAGCTGGGCCGCGTCGGCGACCTCGCCGTCACTGGCCAGGCACACGGCGCGGTCCAGCTGCACCAGTGCGGGGTCGAGCACCCCGCCGGTCCCCCGGTAGAGCTTGAGCGCCTGGTGCTGCACCTGGTCGGCACGGCGGGTCTGGCGCAGGTAGGTCAACGTGCCCGAGAGGTAGAACAGCAGCCGCTTCTCGGAGAACACGAACGCCTCGTCGGTGTCGGCGGACCCGGTGCGCTCGAACAACTCCTGTGCCCGGCGCAGGGCCTGCTCGGCCCGGTCGTGCTGCCCCATGCGCGCCAGGGCCCTCGCCTCGGCCGCGGCGGCCAGCGTGGTCGCCGAGCAGGGGCTGGCCGCCGAGATGGTCTGCGCCTCGCGGGCCAGCCGGATGGTGTCGGTGAGGCTGCCGAAGTAGTAGGGCAGCATCGCCGCCTGCGCGCGGACCTGTGCCCGCAGCCGGGGGTTGCCCGCGTCGTCGGCGGCCAGCCTGGCGGTGCCGTACCAGGCGTGCGCGTCGGCCACCTGCCCGCACTTCATCAGCGCGTCGGCGGCCAGCGTGGCGAGCATGGAGGTGACCTGGCTCAGTCGCACCTGGATGCTCGCGGGCTGGCGCACCGAGGACAGGTGCCGCACCTCAAGGAAGTCGGCGATGATCATGCCGAGCATGGGCAGCGGCGGGGTGTGCGTGTAGGCGCGCAGGTGGTTGGCCACGCCCTCCTCGATCAGGTCGATCTTGGTGACCGAGACCGTGCCCAAGCAGAGCGTGTCGTCCATGGCGCGGCGGGCCTGCTCCACGGCGTCGAGCAGCGGCGGGGCCAGGGTGGTGCCGGTGCTGCTGAGCAGGCGCTGCAACAGGGCGCGACGTCTGCCCGCGTCCTGCTCGGGCTCCGAGTCCTCGATCACCGGTGGCGGCGGCGTGACCGAGCGCGGCAGCGGGATCGAGGACAGGCCGTGAACCGGTACGGCCCGCGGGGGACGCGGCGGGGCGTCCAGCCCCAGCACCAGTCGGTCCACCGCGGGCAACTTGCCCACGTCCGCGGCCGCGACCAGTCGGCAGGGCTGGGTGCCGTACGCCTCGGCGAGCACCGCGAGGTTGTGCACGGTGGGCCGCTTGCCGCTGATCGCGGGCCACTGCTCCAGCTTGGACAGCACGCTGGCGTCCATGCGGGCCGCGGAATCGCCGGTGATCTCGTTGTAGCGGCGGGCCACCTCGGTCTGGGTCAGTCCGAGCGCGTAGCGGTAGGCGGCCAGCGGGGAGAACCGCCAGCGGGCGCGGAACTCGTCCGCGACCTCTTCCATTGTGCGACGCTGGGAAATCATCAACTCGCGAAGTGCATCCCGATCCGACTTGTCGCCAGGCCGCTTGGACTGCGCCACAAGGCTCCCCTTCCCGACATCACCACAACCAGGATCACCCAGCGGGTTATGCAGTACAAGATCCGAACCAGCGTTCACAGGAATTCGCCAGGTACGCATTCACCGACGTCTCGGCGACGTGTTCAACACAGAGTGATATGCACGACACAGCGCGTTCAACATGAAGGATCCGCAGGTAGAGAGCGTCTCCGGGTCGGTTCGTGCATGGCGGCCACCGTTCTTGTGCACAGCGTGCACAAGAATCCTCAACCCATTGACGTTGCCGCAGCTCGACGGCTCATTGATTAGCCCAGCGGAAATCTCCTCCGCCGCTCGTGACCAATGCCGGGGTGAGGAGGTTGGCTGTTTACCGCCAACCCCACCACCTGGCAACCCGAGGAGAACACGATGACCCGCGACTTCCACTGCGGCTACCGGCCCGCGTTGCAGACCCCGCCCAGCGGCCCGGTCAAGCCGGGGCCGATGGGACCTGGACCGCTCAGTCCCGGGCCGCTGCGGCCCAGGCGGCCCGCCGACCCGCGATGAGACGGCAAGCGCGCCAGGCGGGCACCGCCACCGCCTCGGCCCACCGGTGGCCGTACCCGTGGCACCGGACCGTGTCCGACCCGTTCCTGCTGGCCGACGCGATCGCCGGGCGACGGCGCGCGCTGGCCCACCTGCGCGGTGAGGACGTGCGGTGATCCAGTCCAACCCCTTGTGCGTTCGACCTCAGGAGTCGGTGAGCGATCATGACGTTGACGGATGAGACCAAGCAGGGCGCTGTGTCACGCCAGCGGCTGACCGAGATCGCGGAGACCTACCAGCGGCTCTACGGCTGGCCGGCCAGGTACGAGGCGCACACCGGCACGGTGGTGCTGCGACTGGGCGAGGTCGTGGACGCGATTGCCATGCGGGCCGGTTTCGCCGCCGAGGTGCAGGCGATGCTGGGCATCGGCATGCTGGCCGGCCCGGTGCTGGCGGTCGCCCACCACCGGCCGAGGTGGGTGCTGCTCACCCAGCTCGCGACCAGGACCTCCACCCGGCAGCTGGTTCAGGCCGAGTTGGGGCACCCCGGCGTGGACATGCAGTTCCTGACCGGGACGTTGACGCTGCCCGCACCGATCGCGAGCACCGAGGACACCCGCTGGGTGATCCACCCGACCGTGGGCGGCGACCTGCCGCCCTGGTCGGCGGTGGTGGCGGTGGCCCGATCGCTGCGCGCGGGGCGCAACTGGTGAGCTGATCCGCGGGGGCGGGGGGTGGGGCCGTGGGAGCGTGCAGGGACGCTCCCACGGCCCTGCGGTCTTCAGGACCGGTGCGGCCTGCGGCAGACGTAGGTCAGCGCGGGCGGGAAGTTGCGCCACACCACACGGGTGGGCAGCACCTCGTCGAAGGTGGCCTCCAGCAGTTCGCGGAACGACCGCGCGCCGCCCAGCGGCAGGGCGTGCAGGTACGCGAAGGTGGTGAACGCCCCGTTCGGGGCGAGGACCTTGGCCACGTGGTCGAGGATGCGCTGCTGCTGGGGCGGCCCGATCAGCGACCAGGGCAGTCCGCCGACCACCGCGTCCACGCTGTCCAGCCCGCGCTCGCCCAGCACGGTGTCCAGGTGGATGGCATTGGCGTGCGCCACGTCGATGCGCGGGAACGCCTCCTGCAGGTGCGCGGCCAACTCGCCGTCCAGCTCCACGGCCACGTGCCTGCCCGACTCCGGCATCCTGCGCGCGATCGCGGTGCTCACCGCGCCGGTGCCCGCGCCGAGCTCCACCACCACGGGGGACTCGGTGCTGGGCACGACCGCGGCCAGGCGGCGCGCGAGGGCGGGCGAACTCGGGATGAGCGCGCCGATGACCTTCGGCCTTCGCACCACCGCGGACAGGAACACGGGAAGGGCACCACGCGAACTGGACACGCGCACAGCTTGCCCTGTCCGCCGTGAAATTCACACTTCGGTGCCCAGGTGACGGCAACGGTGCAGGTCAGAGCAATCCGGCCAGCCGGTGGGCGACCAGCGAGCCCGCGACGGCCACGGTGAGGCTCAGCCTGGTGCCCACCATGGGGATCTCCACCACCTGGTGCACCAAGCGCAGCGCCTCGGGTGGCACGCCGTGTTGCTCGTGACCGAGCAGCACCACCGTGCGTCCCCGTGCCGCAGACAGGTCAGCCAGCGGCGCCCTCCGCCAGTCCACCGCCACCAGCGTGGTCCCGGCCGCGCGCTGATCGGCAAGCCAGCGCCCCGGGGCGTTGACCCAGTGCACGCAGCTGCGGTGCCGCAGGGTGTGCCCCTGGCCAGGGCCTCGGGCACCCACGGGTACCTCGGCACGGCCAGGCAGGCGCCGACCGCGTCGCAGGTGCGCAGCAGGGTGCCCAGGTTGGCGCCGTGCAGTGGCCAGAGCGGGGCGAGCAGCAGGTGGTCCCAGCAGGAGTGCGGCCCGCGGCGGCGACTGCGGCGCAGGTCGCGACGACCGGTGGGTTCGGACGGATGGGTTGCCTGTGCGGCATGATCCACGGTGTGGGGCGCTTCGCGGCGCGCCCGAGCCATCGACGACTGGCTGACGGCCACGCGTCCCGCCCGACCACCGCCAGGCTACCCCGCACCACCCAATACGCGACTGTCTACTGTGGACTAATTGTCACGCGGCCTCCCGTTCCCCTGCGAGGTGGCGCTGGAACCATTCGGTGACGGCCTCGTCCACGCGCAGGGCGTCCTCGTTCTGCGGGGCGGGTTCCACACCGGGTTCCTCGGCGAAGGAGTGCCCCATGTCGGGAATCACCGTGTGCCGCGTACGCCGCCCGAGTGAACCGGGCAGGACCGAGTGCAACTCGGCCAGCGGCTCGCGGAACTCGGGGTCGTCGAGTTCGCCGCCGAGCAGCAGCAGCGCCAGGCCCGGGTGCCGCCGCGCGATCTCCTCCGCGCGGGCGATCACGTCCAGGCGCGCGGCGGCGGCCTCGGCGGCTTCGGTCCACACGTAGGTGAAGCCGAAGACCTTCTCGGCGCTGTCCACCACCGGCTCGACCCGCACCACCGGGTTGATCACGGCGGCGGCCGTGACGGGCAGGTCCTGCTCCGCCAGCACGCGCAGCACGACCGCTCCGCCCGCGGAGCCGCCGACCAGCCCGAGCGGCCCTTCGCCGAGACCCAACTGAGCGCGGACCGCGGCGAGCGCGAGTGGGAACTCGGCGGCCGCCTGCCCCACAACAGGTTCCAGTAACCGCAGCACGTAGTCCTCGGCGGCCAACTCGCGCAGCGCGTCGAACCCGCCCGAGGGCAGCCGGGCACCGAACAGGGGCAGGCCGAAGTAGACCCGCCACGCGTCCACTCCGGACAGTGGCAGCGCGGCTGCCAGCGCCGCCTCGCTGCGCGGGCTGTCCATCAGGTGCCAGGCCGCCACCAGAGGCGTGTCCTCGGCTGGGTTGTCAGGCGGCAGCACCACGTACGGCACCCCCGCGGCCATGCCCTCCTTGACGTTCACCGCAGTCCCCTCTCTCTCGTACGACGAGCCCTGGGACCACAGTGGCACGGGGGTCTGACAATTCCCGGCGCGCTCGCTGTGGGCGGACGGCCGATGCCCCTCCGGCCAAGCCTGCCGTGATCATCGATAGGGTGACGTCGTCACGCAACGAGAACGGGAGCTCACCGAATGTCGATGCTGGGTCACGCAATCAGGTCCCTCGGAACGGTGACGGTGGTGGCGGGCGTCACCGCGGTCGCACTCAGCGGGACCGCTCAGGCAGCGCCGTACGGGGGCGAGGCCGGGGGCAACACCAGCGGGCTCGGCGGCCTGATCGTGATCAACCCGCAGGGCAGCGACAGCCTGATCGAGATCGACCGCACCGCGAACATCAACCTCAGCCTGATCACCATCGGCAACCCGAGCGCGGGCAGCGACCACGACGGGGACGAGGCGGAGTAGGCCCTCGGGCCAGCGCCGCACCGGGTGCGGCGGCGCAGCATGTCATGAAAGTGCCGTATGAGACATCTGGTGTCTCATACGGCACTTTCATGACATTAGGGGTGCCCACCAGTGTCCGGCCGGTGACACGGCGTCCGCGAAGCTGAGAGGTACTTGAGGGAACCCAGTCTGTTCTGGCAGGTCAGGGACCGATCGGGGACCGGTGCCGTTCACCGGGTATGAAGCGCCTGCCGACGACACTGGGACTGCTGGCCACCACCGCGGTCGTGGCGGTCGCAGTGAGCGTGTCCTCCCCCGTCGCCACGACGTTGGCCGCCGTCAAGCAGCCCGCGACGCCAACGACGACCAGCACCAGGCCGTCCGCGACGACGACTCCACCGCAGACCACGACCACGACGACCACACCCCCGCGGGTGGACCCCGGTGTGCTGGCGCAGCAGGTGGTCTCGGCGGTGCAGTCCACGGCGCCGGGCAGCAAGGTGGGCCTGCTCGTGGTGGACACCAGCACCGGCACGACCCTGGCCTCGGCCAACGCCTCCGAGCAGTTCTACACCGCCTCGGTGGTGAAGCTGCTCATCGCGCTGGACCTGCTGAGCAGCCAGAACTGGGCGCCGGACGCGGACACCCAGGCCCGGGTGCACCAGATGCTGGCCTACAGCGACGACTCGATCGCCGACGCGCTGTGGGACGCCGACGGCGGCAACTCGATCGTCAGCAGGGAGGTGGCCAGGATTGGCCTGACCGGCACCCAGCCACCGGATGACGAGACGCAGTGGGGCGAGACCCTGATGACGGCGCAGGACGTGGCTGCGGTCTACCACTACATCACCACCGCCGTGCCGGAGCCCTCGCGCGGCCTGCTGCTGACCGCGTTGAGCGGGGCCGCGCAGACCGCGGCGGACGGCACCGACCAGTACTTCGGCATCCCGGACGCCCTGCCCGGCACCTCGTGGGCGATCAAGCAGGGCTGGATGCAGCTGTACACGGAGTCGGTGCTGAACACCACCGGCCTGGTCGGGCCGAACCTGCGTTATGCCTTGGTGCTGCTGGGATCCCTGCCCGCCGGGACGAGCACCGCCACCGGTGACGCCGCACTCACCGCGGGTGTCGCCGCGCTACGCAGCACGGTCACGTCGTGACAGCCACGCCACGGCTCCCGTTGCCAGCAAAGCGAAAACGCCCAGTCCCACGCACACGGTGCGCAGCGCCGAGGTGTACCCGGTGCCGGTCAACGCCCCGCCGCTGAGCCCGGCCAGCACCGCGCCGACCAGTGCGATGGCCACGGTCTCGTTGGCCAGCCGGGCGGTGTTGAACATGCCCGAGGCGGTACCGGACTTCTCCGGCGGCACGCTGCCGATGGCCAGCCCGTCATTGAGCCCGATGGACAAACCGAGTCCGGCACCGGTGAGCAGGAACGGCACGAGCAGCGCGAGCGGGGTGCTGTCCGGGCCGATCGTCACCAGCAGCAGCGCGCCGATGCCCGTGATGGCAACGGAACCGACCACCAGCGCGATCGGCGGCACGCGCGTGGCGAGCAGCCCGCCCAGTGTCGGCAGCACCACGGACGGCCCGGTCAGCATGAGCAGCCAGATCCCGGTCTGGCCCGCGCTCAGGTGCACCACCTCGATCAGGTAGGAGGGCAGGTACACCATCAGCGGGACCAGCACGATCACGATCGCCCCCGCGGCGGCCGACAGGGCGAGGAACCGGCGGTTGGCGAGCAGGCCGAGGTCGAACAGCGGGTCCGGCTTGCGGCGTTCCACCCGCGTGAAGGCGAAGCCGAGCAGCAGCACAGCGGCGAAGGAGCCGAGGATCACCGGGCTGGTGAAGCCCAGGTCAGCGCCCTGCACCAGGGCGAAGATGAGCAGCAGCAAGGAGGTCGTGAACAGCGCGGCACCGGCCCAGTCCACGCGACGGCCCGGTTCCACCGGCACGACGGGCAGGGCGGGCACCAGCAGCAGCGCCACCAGTGCGAAGGCCGCGGGCACGCCGAACACCGCGCGCCAGCCCAGGCCGTCGACCAGCAGGCCGCCGATCGTCGGGCCGAAGGCCAGCCCGATGCCCAGAGCGGTGCCGAACAGCCCGAACACGCGGGCCCGCGCCGGACCGTCGAAGGTGGCGGCCAGCATCGAGGTGCCGCCGGTGACCGCCGCCGCGGCACCGATCCCGCCCAGTGCACGCACGAGGTCGAGCAGCAGGATGTCGCCCGCGAAGGCGCTCACCGCCCCGCACAGGCAGAACAGCGCCAGCCCGCACGCGTAGATCCGGCGTTTGCCGACCACGTCGGCCAGCGAGCCGGTGAACACCAGGAAGGCCGCGAAGCAGGCGTTGTAGCCGTTGACGACCCACTGCGTGGCGGCCAGTTCGGCGCCGAGATCGGCTCGGATCCCGGTCAGCGCGACGGAGGCGCCCGCGATGGTCAGTGGGAACATCACCGAGGACAGCAGGACCGCGGTCAGTACCAGTCCTGGCTTTCCCTTGTGGGCCAAGTCACTCGCTCCCCAGGTCGACGTCGACCGGAGGCTAGCGAACGACGTTCGCCGCTGTCGCGTGATTTTTCGCCCGCCTCACGGGGTGAGGTCGGCCGCGGTGATCCCGGCCAGCGCCCCGCGCAGCGTGGGCACCGCGCGCACGAGCTGCCGCGTGTACGGGTGCCGCGGGCGGCGGTAGACCTGCTCCACCGCACCCAGCTCCACCAGCTGCCCCGACTTGAGCACCGCCACGGTGTCGCACACGTGGCGGACCACCGACAGGTCGTGCGAGACGAACACCAGCGTGAGCGAGTAGCGATCAACCAGGTCCGACAACAGGTTCAGCACCTGCGCGCGTACCGAGACGTCCAGCGCGCTGACCGGTTCGTCGGCGATCAGCACCTGTGGGCGCGGGGCCAGCGCCCTGGCCAGGCAGATGCGCTGGCGCTGGCCGCCGGAGAACTGGTGCGGGTAGCGGTCCGCGGCGCTCGCGGGCAGCCCGACGGCGGCCAGCACCTCGGCCACCCGCTCGGCACGTCCAGGGATGCGCTGCGCCACAAGGGGTTCCGCGATGATGTCGGCGACCCGCATCCTCGGGTCGAGCGAGCCCATCGGGTCCTGGAACACCACCTGCAGGCGGCTGCGCAGGAAGTCCAGGTCCCGCTGGCGACGGCCGGAGACCAGCTGCCCGTCGAACCGGACCGCTCCGCTGCTGGGACTGTCCAGACCAGCCAGCAGACGGACCAATGTGGACTTTCCCGAACCGGACTCGCCGACCACGCCAAAGCGTTGTCCCGCAACGACTTCGAAGGACACCTCGTGCAGGGCGCGCACCTGCGGGCGCGGCCCGAACGGGGTGCTGCGCGGGCGGCGGTAGCTGCGGCTGAGCTCCTCGGCGACGATCACGAGTCACCGCCGACCGGGTGCCAGCAGGCGTGGCCGTGGTCGGGGACGCCGGTCCACGGGGGCAGGTCCGCGCACTGCTCGTCGGCGCGACCGCAGCGGGTGCGGAACACGCAGCCGGACGGGAATTCCCCTGCCGCGGGAACGGTTCCGGGGATCGCGTGCAGGCGGCCGTGCTCGTCGGTGGACTCCAGGTCGGAGGCGTCGAGCAGGCCGCGCGTGTAGTGGTGCCGAGGCTCGGTCAGCACCTCGCGGACCGGACCCGCCTCCACGACGCGCCCGCCGTACATCACCAGCACCCGCTCGCACACCGTTGCCACGACGGCCAGGTCGTGCGTGATGAACAGCAGGGCCGCGCCGCGTTCGGCGACACCGGCCAGGATCAGCTCCAGCAACTGCGCCTGCACCGTGACGTCCAGCGCGGTCGTGGGCTCGTCGCAGACCAGCACGTCCGGGTCGTTGGCCAGCGCCATGGCCAGCAGCACGCGCTGGCGCTGGCCGCCGGAGAGCTGGTGCGGGTAGGCCCTGGCCAGGGTCGCGACCTCGGGCAGGCGCACCTGTTCCAGCAGGCGCAGGGCATCGGCCTCGACCAGCACGCGGTCCCGGCCCGGGTGGTGCACCTCGCGGGCCTCGGCGACCTGGTCGATGACCCGCATCGCCGGGTTCAGCGCGGTCATCGGCTCCTGGAACACCATGGCCAGCCGCGAGCCGCGCAGCTTCGTCAGCAGACGTTCCGGTGCGCCAACGAGTTCGTGCTCCACCCCGGCCACGCGGACCGAGCCACTGGCGGTCAGCTCCTCGGGCAGCAGGCCCAGCAGGGCGGTGGCAGTCAACGACTTGCCCGAGCCGGATTCCCCAATCAGGCCAACGCGTTCGCCCGCACTGACGGTGAACGAGACCTCGGTGACCAGGTCCAGTTCACCCGCGCGCACGCCGAGCCGGTCAACGGCCAGCATCGCCCACCCCCTTCAGCCTCGGGTCCAGCCGGTCCCGCAGCCCGTCGCCGAGCAGCGAGAAACCCAGCACCGCCAAGGCGATCGCCACACCCGGCACGACCACCAGCCGGGGCTGCACGGCCAACAGCTCCTGGGACTCCTGCAACATCCGGCCCCAGGACGGGGTCGGCGGCTGGGTGCCCAGCCCCAGGAAGGACAGCGCGGCCTCGGCCAGCACCGCGATGCCGAAGGACACCGAGGACTGCACGATCAGCAGCCCGGCGACGTTGGGCAGCACGTGCCGCACGGAGATCGCCAGCGGGCGGCGCCCGGCGGAACGGGCCGCCAGCACGTACTCGGTGGTGAGCACCTGCATCGCCGCCGCCCTTGCCACGCGGGCGAAGGAGGGCACGGTGGCCACCCCGATCGCGATCATCGCGGTGCCCGTGCTCGCACCGAACCCGGCCCCGAGCATGATCGCCAGCAGCAGCGCGGGAAAGGCCAGCACGAGGTCGTTGACGCGGGCGACCAGCTCGCCCAGCCAGCGCGGGCCGCTCGCCGCGAGCAGCCCGAGCGGGGTGCCCACGAGGGCCGCCACGCCCACGGCCACGAGGCCCACGTACAGGGTGGTCCGGGCGCCGACCATCAGCTGGCTCGCCACGTCCCGCCCGAACCGGTCCGTGCCCAGCCAGTGCGCCCAGTCCACGCCGCGCAGCCGCAGCGCCGCGTCGACCAGGGTCGGGTCGTACGGGGTCCACAGGAAGGACAGCAGGGCCGCCAGCACGATGAGGCCGACGAGCGCGCCGCCCAGGACCAGACTCCTCATGCACGCCTCAACTTCGGGTCCAGGACCGCGTACAGCACGTCCACCAGGAAGTTCACCAGCAGCACGGCGACCACCAGCAGCATCACCACGTCCTGCACCACGACCAGGTCCCTGGTCCCCACCGCGTCCAGCAACAGGCTGCCCAGCCCCGGCACGACGAACACCCGCTCGATGATCACGGCACCGACCAGCAGGGTGGCCAGTTGCAGGCCCAGCACGGTGACCACCGGCACGGCCGCGTTGCGCAGCCCGTGCCGGACGAGCGCGCGGACCGGCCCGAGCCCCTTGGCGCGCGCCGTGCGCAGGTAGTCCGCGCGCAGCACGTCCAGCACGGCGGACCGCACGTAGCGGGTGAGCACGGCGGCCTGCACCAGCCCGAGGGAGAGCGCGGGCAGCACGAGCCCGCGCAGGAAGGCGCCGAAGTCGGCGTTGGGCGGGGTCCAGCCGCCGGAGGGCAGCAGGCGCAGGTGCACCGCGAACACCTCGACGAGCAGGATCCCGGCGAGGAAACCCGGCACGGCGGCGCCGAGCTGGCTGGCCGCCGACACGAGCACCCCGCTGGTCCTGCGGTGCCGCACCGCCGCGAACGCGCCCAGCGGCACGGCCACCAGCGCCGCGATGACCATCGCCGTACCGACCAGCCAGAGCGTCACCTCGAACCGGTCCAGCAGGCGCGGGGCGATCGGCTCGCCGGTGACGTAGGAGCGGCCCAGGTCCCCGCTGAGCAGCCCGCCCAGCCAGTCCGCGTACTGCACCGGCAGCGGCCGGTCGGTGCCGAACTCGTGGCGTGCCTTGGCCAGCAGCTCCGGTGTGGCGTTCACGCCCAGTGCGACCTGCGCCGGGTCGCCGGGCAGGACCGCGAGCAGGGCGAAGACCACCAGCGAGGCGACCGCCGTCGTCACCAGCAGGATCACCGCCCTGCGCAGCACGATCACGAGGCCCTGCCGAGGTTTGACAGGTCAAAGGAGTCACTGACCTGGTCGCGGGCCAATCCGGTGATGCCCGCCTTGGCCACGACCAGGTTCGGCAGCAGGAACAGCCAGTCCGCCGCGGCGTCCTCGCTGATCGTGCTCGCGACCTGACGCAGCCCGCTGACCTGCTGCTCGGGCGTGCCCGCGTCGGCCTGGGCCAGCAGGGCGCCCACCCTCGGGTTGCGGTAGCCCCAGTAGTAGTTCGGGTTGCCGAACGTGGCCAGGTCGTGCGGTTCCACGTGGGCCACGATCGACATGTCGTAGTCGTGACCGGAGAAGACCTCCTTGAGCCAGACGGCCGGGAAGTCCAGTTCCTCGATGTTCGCGGTGACCCCCACCTTCGCCAGGTCCGAACGGATCACCTGCGCGCTGTCCACGGCGTAGGGCAGGTTCGGCACTCGCAGGCGCAGCACGGGGTGCGGCTGCCCGGCCTGCGCGAGCAGCTCGCGGGCGCGGTCAGGGTCGTACGGGTAGCGGTTGGACAGGTCCTCGTACCAGGGGTCCGAGGGCGGCACCATGCTGCCGATCAGCAGCCCCTTGCCCGCCCAGGCAGTGGCCAGCAGGGCGCGGCGGTCGATGGCGTAGGTCAGGGCCTGCCGCACCCGCTTGTCCGACAGCGGGGCCCGCGCGTTGTTGAACGACAGCACGACCTCGCCGGTGGTCGTGCCCTGCACCACCGTGAACCGGTCGTCGGTCTCGAAGCGGGACAGCGAGTCCGGGGTCTGCACCGAGCTGATCACGTCGATTCCGTTGCTGAGCAGGGCGTTGTTCAGCGCCGTCGGGTCGGCGAAGTACTTCAGCACGACCGTGCCGAAGGTCGGTTTCGGACCCCAGTAGCGCGGGTTCGCCTTGAGCACCAGGGAATCGCCCCGGTTGAACCGGTCGAGTTGGTACGGGCCCGTGCCGATCGGGGTGGTGCGGAGGTCCGCTGTGCCGGTCGGGGTGAACATGGCCCCGACCCGGCCCGCCATGGCGAACAGCCAGTTGTTGCTGGGCTTGGACAGGACGACCCGGGCGTGGTCGGGCGCGACCGCGTCCACGTGGTCGACCACGTCCATCGACGCCTTGGTCGACACGGTCCACGCGGTCTTGACCCGGTTGATGCTGAACTTCACGTCCTCGGCGGTGAAGTGCGCGCCGTTGGTGAAGGTGGCGTCGTCACGGAGTTGGAAGTCGTAGGTGCGGCGGTCCTCGCTCAGCGTCCAGGACTTCGCCAGCAGCGGCACGACCTTGCCCTGGGCGTCGAGCCGGACCAGGCCCTGGTACACGTTGTAGAGCAGCGCCTGCGGGATGGCCGCGCCGTCCGTGCTGGTGAAGTCCAGGTTGGCGGGTTCCGCACTGAAGCCGATCGTGATCGTGGCGGCACTCGGCGAGGAGTAGGCGGTGGAGCCCGCCGAGCACGCCGTGAGCGTGATCAGCACCGCGATCGCCAGCAGGGCTCGGAGCACGGTGATCAGCTTAGTGGGCCGGGGTGTGGTGGGCGGCGTAGCCCATCGCCTCCCCCAGAAAAACCACTCCCGAGATTCGGCCAACACCCCTTTTCACTCTTCCGTGTCCGCTATTCGGAGTAGAATCGGTGGCATGGGGAAAGTGGAGATCGCGCGGGCAGTCTTGGCGGCCGAAGTCGCCAAGCGCGTGCTCGACCACGCCCAACTCCGATTGATCGCGGAGTTGGACGATCCCCACGAGCTGGCATTGCTGCTACACATTCCGTTGGGCGCCGCCCGACGGAAACTCGAACAGGCCGCCGCGCTGGATCGACTTCCCGTTGTGGCCGGACTGCTGCGCGACGGACGGATAGACCTGGACCGGTTCGAGGTCGTGTGCAAGCGCACCGAAAACCTCGATGCCGGACAGGCCCGGGCAGTGGATACCGGACTGACCGGAGCCGCCGAGTGGACCACTCAGGAACTCAAGTCCGAAACCGATCGCCTGATCTGCCTGGTGGACCCGGCAGGTGCGGAGCGGCGACACGTGCGGGCGGTACGGAAATCCTCGCAGGTCAGCTACCAGTCCATGCCCGATGGGATGGCGTTGCTGACCGCCTACCTGGACGCCGTGCCCGCGCGGGCGATCTTCGACCAGATCACCGCCGACGCGGAGACCCTCGATGACGACCGCACCTGGGGTGAGAAGCAGGCCGATGTGTTCCTCGAGCGGATGCTCGGCAGCGGCCGACCGGTCACCGTGCACACCGATCTCACGATTTCCGCGAAAACGCTCATCGGACTGACCGAGGAGCCCGGCCACATTTCCGGGGTCGGGCCGGTCGATGCCGCCACCGCCCGGGAGATCGCCGCCCAGGGCGACTGGCGGAAAGTCCTCGTCGATGAGGTCGGGATGCCGATCGGAGTCGGGCGACAACGCTACCGACCACCGGAAGCACTCAAGGAATTCGTTCGGGTCCGGGATCGAGTGTGCCAGGCACCGGGATGCATGCGGCCTGCGGCGCAGTGCGAGATCGACCACGCGCGGGGGTTTGCCTCGGGTGGGGTGACGGATGCCTGCAATCTGGGGCCGTTCTGCGCACTACACCATTACCTGAAGACCATCGGGCTCTACCGGTTCACCCGAGAACTGGACGGCACCCGACACTGGACCACCCCTCTCGGGTTCGTCCACACGACCCGGCCCAAGCCGATCGCCGAACCCGACCCGCCCTGACCGGGCGGGCGAGGGGGCGGGACGAAACAACTCCACAGCGGACCAACCGGCCACCGAACCGGCGCGGGACAACGGAAGCGGCGCCCCGCCTCCCGTCCAAAGCCATCAGCAAAAGCAACCAACGGCTCCACCGGCAGCGGACACCGAACGACGAGAACCGCCTCATCGAGGCCATCAGCAACGGCAACCAACCACCCAACCGGCAGCCAGGCAACAAAACCGAGCCCCACCCCCTGTCCAAAGCCATCAGTAAAAGCAACCAACGACCCAACCGGCAGCGGACACCAAAACCCGAGAACCACCTCACCGAGGCCATCAGTAAAAGCGCCCCGTCACCCAACCGGCGGCAGGCCATCCAGCAGCAGGCAAATCGACGCGGCAACCGCAGGCAACCCGCCCGACCGATGCCCAGCGAATGTCCCAGCCTTTCTCGGCACGACACTTCTCGATCTTGTGCAGTGGGGCGCGGGACACGGAGGCCAGGGCGGTCAACCACTTGTGCCCTCCCGTGGCGCGCGCTTCTCCCAGGGCAGACCGGGCAGCAGGGCGAAGCTCATCGCGACACCACCGACAGCGAGCAGGACCACCATCGAGGGGGTGACCCAGGCGGGCACCAAGTCGACTGTGCCGTAGCCGCGCCACGCGCAGCGCGCACTGGGCGGGAACACCTGCTCGGCGTAGTCCACGCGCATCCCGGCAGGCGGCGAGGGGAATGCCGTGCCGATCGCGGCGCGGCACTCCTCTTCCTGGTGCAGCGGCAGGAACCCGACCAGCGCGCCCAGGTGCAGGAGCGCCGCGGCGAACACCGCCAGCACGGCCACCAGCACCCACCTCAGGCGCAACCGTCTGCTCACCCGCGGCCCACGGTGCTCTCCCGCGCGACCAGCCGGTGCCCGGCGACCAGTTCCCTGGGCGGGCCGACGTACCCGTTGACCCGCTCCAGCAGCATCGTCACGGCTGCCTCGGCGATCTGCTCCTTGTCCGGGGCGATCGTGGTGAGTGTCGGTGTGCTGAACCGGCCGTCCTGGATGTCGTCGATCCCGGCCAGGGCCACGTCCTGCGGTACCCGCACCCCGCTGGACAGCAGGGTGCGTAGCGCGCCGAGCGCGAGCAGGTCGTTGAAGCAGAACACCGCGTCGGGCGGCTCGGGCAGGGTGAGCAGTCTGCGCATCGCCTCGGCCCCGTCGGGCCGGTGGTAGGACATCGCGGGCAGCACGAGCGCGGGGTCTGGCGCGATGCCTGCCTCGGCCAGCGCCTCGCGGTAGCCGCGCAGCCGCACCTCGGCCGTGCCGGCGTCGGAGTTGTGCTGGTCGCCGATGGCCGCGATGCGGCGGCGCCCCAGCGCGATCAGGTGCCGGGTGGCGTCCCGGGCCGCGGCCACGTTGTCGATCACGACGTGGTCCGCGGTGCCGGGCCGTACCCGCTCGCCGAGCAGCACCAGCGGCAGGTCTTCGCGCAGCCCGGCCAGGTAGGAGGCGTCCAGGGTGAGCGGGCTCAGGATCAGCCCGTCCAGGGTCTGCGCCCTGGGCCCGGACACGGTCTGCCGCTCGCGGTCGCCTCGCCCGTCGGTCTGGTCGATCAGCACCGACCAGGACTGCTGCTCGGCGACCCCGATCACGGCCTTGGCCAGTTCGGCGAAGTACGGGATGTCCAGTTCGGGCAGGGCGAGCCCGATGATGCCGGACCGGCCGTAGCGCAGGTGACGCGCGGTCAGGTTGGGTTGGTAGCCCAGTTCGTCGATCGCGCTGCGTACCCTGGCCCGGGTCGCCGCGCTGACGTAGCGGTAGTCGTTGACCACGTTGGAGACCGTTTTCACTGACACACCAGCCAGTTTCGCGACGTCCTTCAGGCTGGCACTCACGAGCGTCCTCCTTGTCCGCGGCACGGACATCTTCCCTACTACAGGACGCGGCTACTACCCTCAGTGTTCAACCGACCCCGTGACGATCTTGTCACGGATCGGGTTTACAACGTTGTACATCGATCAATCGGCCGTCCGGCCGCACCGCCCTGCTCGGTGGCCGGGCAACCCAGGCAGAGGGAGAGCACAGCACCGTGAAGCAGGCACAACTCAAGCTCGACCCCGACTTCGCGATCGGCGAGGTGGACCGGCGGCTGTTCGGTTCCTTCGTGGAGCACATGGGCCGCTGCGTCTACACCGGCATCTACGAGCCGGGGCACCCCACCGCCGACCACGAGGGTTTCCGCGGGGACGTGCTCGACCTGGTCCGTGAACTGGGTGTGAGCGTGGTGCGCTACCCGGGGGGCAACTTCGTGTCCGGCTACCGCTGGGAGGACGGCACAGGCCCGCGCGAGGACCGGCCGACCCGGCTGGACCTGGCCTGGCGGTCCATCGAGACCAACGAGGTGGGCGTCAACGAGTTCGCGACCTGGGCCCGCCGGGCGGGGGTCAGCCCGATGATGGCGGTCAACCTGGGCACCAGGGGCGTGCGGGAGGCCGCCGACCTGGTGGAGTACTGCAACCACCCGGGCGGCACGTACTGGTCGGACCTGCGGGTCAAGCACGGGCAGGCCGAGCCGCACGCGATCTCGTTGTGGTGCCTGGGCAACGAGCTGGACGGCCCCTGGCAGACCGGGCACAAGACGGCGCAGGAGTACGGGCGGCTCGCCGCCGAGGCGGCCAAGGCCATGCGGCAGGTGGACCCCGGCATCGAACTGGTGGCCTGCGGCAGTTCCAACAGCGCCATGCCCACCTTCGGCGCGTGGGAGGCCACCGTGCTGGAGCACACCTACGACCACGTGGACTACGTGTCCCTGCACGCCTACTACGAGGAGTTCGACGGGGACCTGGACAGCTTCCTGGCCTGCGCGCAGGACATGGACCAGTTCATCGGCGCGGTCGTGGCCACCTGCGACCACGTCGGGGCGAAACTGCGGCGGCGCAAGAAGATCCGGCTGTCCTTCGACGAGTGGAACGTCTGGTACGCGCGGCGTTTCCCCGGCCACGAACACCTGGAGTCCCAGCATGCGCCCCGGCTGATCGAGGACAACTACCACGTGGCCGACGCGGTGGTCGTGGGCAGCCTGCTGATCACCCTGTTGCGGCACGCCGACCGCGTGTCGGTGGCCTGCCAGGCGCAGTTGGCCAACGTCATCGCGCCGATCCTGACCGAACCGGGCGGCGGGGTCTGCCGCCAGACGATCTTCTACCCGTTCGCGCAGGCCGCCCGCTTCGCCCGGGGCACGGTGCTGCGCGTGGAGCCCACCTCACCCCGGTACGACACGGCCCGGTTCGGGGAGGTGCCGTTGCTGAGCGCCGTGGCGACCCAGGACGGTGAGGAGGTGACGGTGTTCGCCGTGAACCGGTCGACCACGGAGTCGTTGGGGCTCACCGCGAACCTGCGCGCGGTGCCCGGGCACGAGGTGGTGGAGCACCTGGCGCTGGCCGAAGCCGACCACAGGCTGACCAACACCGTGGCCGAGCCCGACCGGGTGCGACCGCGCGTACTGGCCGGGGCCTCGGTCACCGGGGACGTGCTCACCGCCGAGCTGCCCGCCCTGTCCTGGAACGTGATCCGCCTGCGCCGCCGGGCCTAGGTGCCATGAAAGTGCCGTTCGTGGCGTCAGGTGCCAGGAACGGCACTTTCATGGCGTTCTCGGCTACCAGGTGGGTCGCAGCGGCATGTGCGAGCTGGTGCCGTCCAGCTTGACGCCCAGGATCTGGTGCAGCTGCACGTTGTTGATGTCGAACCCCCACTGGCAGCCGGCCAGGTAGAGCCGCCAGATGCGCGCCTTGGGCAGGCCGACCTCCCGCACCGCCTCGTCCCAGTGCTCGTCGAGGTTGGCGCACCACGCGTCCAGGGTCATGGCGTAGTGCTCGCGCAGGTTCTCCGAGTGCCGGATCTCGAACCCGGCCCGGTTCATCGAGGACATCAGGAAGCCAGGGCCCTCCAGCTCCCCGTCCGGGAAGATGTACCGGCTGATGAAACCGCCCGCCTTGAACGGATGGTCGTCGCTGGGCCGGGTGATGCAGTGGTTGAGCAGCCGCCCGCCGGTGCGCAGCTTCGAGTACAGCGAGTCGAAGTAGGAGGGCAGGTTGCCCGCGCCGATGTGCTCGGTGAGCCCGATCGAGCTGATCGCGTCGAACCCGGTCTCCGCCAGGTCGCGGTAGTCGCAGAACCGGACCTCGGCCACATCCTGGAGCCCGCGCTCGACGATCGCCTTCTGCGCCCACTCGGCCTGCGCCCGCGACAGGGTCACGCCCAGGGCCTTGACCCCGTAGTGCTCGGCGGCGTGCATGACCATGCCGCCCCAGCCGCAGCCCACGTCCAGCAGCCGCATGCCCTCGTCCAGCCCCAGCTTGCGGGCCACCAGGTCGTGCTTGGCGTACTGGGCCTGCTCCAGGGTGGACTCCGCCGTGGGGTACACCGCGCAGGTGTAGGCCATGGACGGGCCGAGCACCCACTCGTAGAACGTGTTCGACACGTCGTAGTGGTGCGAGATCGCCTGCGCGTCACGGCCCTTGGAGTGCCGCCAGCCGCGCGGGCGCGCCTCCTGCGGCGGCGGGCTGACCGGCCACCACAGCCTGCGCTGCACCAGCAGCCCGAGCAGCCTGGCCTTGGTGCCGCGGTCCATCTTGCCCAGGTCCAGGTCGCCGAGCAGGTGGAACATCCGGTGCAGGTCCCCGTGCACCTCGATGTGGCCGGCCACGAAGGCCCTGGCCAGCCCCAGCTCGCCCGGCGCGGAGGCCAGGTGGGACAGCGCGAACGGAGACCTGATCTCGATGGTGACCTCGGCGTCCGGCGGTCCGCTGCGGCTACCGTCATAGGCGACGAACCCGATCAGGTCGTCGGCACTGAGCGCCCGGCTGAACAGCTCCGCCAGTTGCATCGCGATCCCCTCTCAACGCCCTCGCACGCACTTCTCGTAGAGGTCCGGAAGTCGCTTCTCCGCATCGTATTCCCGCTTGAGCCCCTGGTAGACGTCTCCGTTGTAGAAACGCCAGAACTCCTGTTCCGGGTAGTACGAGTCGGAGTAGAGCGACTTGTGCCCGCCCAGCTTGGCGACGACTTGCTCGATCCGCCTGTTGTAGGTGCCCATCTCCTCGCCGAAGCCCAGCCGCACCCCCGACCAGAAGCCCACGTTCACGTAGAGCGTGTCCGGGTCCAACGGGTACAGCGGCCACGGGGTGGCGTCGCGGACCTTCAGCGGGCACAGCCACACCGGGCTGATGCCGATCTCGTCGTCGAAGAACTCCAGGAACTCGGCGAGCCGGTCCACCGGCACCTCGATGTCCTGGATGACCGGTTCGGTCGGGTACGCGTTGCGCAGCGACTCCAGCCTGCGGCTCAGCCCGTAGCGGCGGTCCAGCGCGACCAGCCTGCGGTACACGTCCGAGCGCAGCAGGCGGCGCGGCCAGAACCGGCGCACCCACGGGTCCTGCACACCCAGCGCCTTGGAGCACCAGAACCAGTCGGTGTCCCAGCGCCACAGGTAGTCCCGCACGGTCAGGTGGTCGACCTGCTTGAACGGGATGGACTTGTAGTAGATGTGCATGCCGGTGTAGTCGCTGACCGAGGGCGCGTGGTCCACGAAGTCGGCCAGGGTCAGGAACAGGGCGCCGCGGCTGAACACCGTGCCGTCGATGAAATCGACCGGTTCGCCCTGGTACGACCGGTCCGCGCAGATCCGCGCGATGGCCGCGGCGCAGTCGGCGGCGTTGCCGAACCGGACGTGCCGCAGCCGCACGAAGGGCTTGACCGGCTCCAGGTCGATGCGCAGCCGCAGCGCGTAGCCCAGCGTGCCGTAGGAGTTGGGGAAGCCGTGGAACAGCTCGCGGTGCTCGTTGTCGGCGGTGGCCACCACGACCCGGCCGTCCCCGGTGAGCACCTCCAGCTCGCGGACCGCCTCGTGCGGCAGGCCGTTGCGGAACGAGGAGGACTCGATGCCCAGCCCGGACACCGCCCCGCCCAGGGTGATCGTCTTGAGCTGGGGCACCACCGAGGGCATCAGGCCGTGCGCCAGCGTGGCGTCGGCCAGGTCCTCGTAGGTGGTCATGCCGCCGACCTCGGCGGTGCGGGTCACCGGGTCCACGTGCAGCACCCGGTTGAACCGGGACACGTCCAGTCCGGGGTGCGCGTTGGCCTCGCGGAAGCGGAACAGGTTCGAGGTGGGCTTGGCCAGCCGGACCGGCGTGCCCGGCGGCAGGGCCGAGTACTGCGCCCGCAGCGCGGCCACCTCGGCCACGTGGTCATCCGGCACGGAAGTCACACCTCGTTGGTTGCCCACGACAACCGACTCTAGGGTGCGGTCACGCGCTCGTCACCCGGGTTTCACCCGATCAACTGTCATCCTCGCCACACGGTCTGCCCACGGGGGCGCAGACCGCCCCCACCCCGTCGGGCTATCGTCGTCACATGGCCGATTTGCACGAGATCGCACCCAGTTTTGTCGAGATGGCCCACCAGATCGTGTGGTGCACCGTCTCCACGGTGGACAGCTCCGATCGGCCGCGCAGCCGGGTGCTGCACCCGCTGTGGGAGTGGCAGGACGGCGAGCTCACCGGCTGGATCCTCACCGGGGCGACCCCGGCCAAGCGGGCGCACCTGGCCCGCAGCCCGCACGTGGCCTGCAACTACTGGACGCCCAGCCACGACACCTGCCTGGCCGAGTGCCACGCCGAGTGGGTGGCCGACCTGGACACCAAGACCCGGATCTGGAACCTGTTCCGCGAGGCCCCCGAGCCGCTGGGCTACGACCCCGGCGGCATCGGCGTGCCCGGCTGGACCGGCCCGGACGCGCCCACCGTCGCACTGCTCAGGCTGCGGCCCTGGCGGCTGCGCGTGCTGCCCGGCGAGAACCTGGCCAAGGGCGTACCGGCGACCTCCTGGCGGGCCTGAGCCGAGGTGGAGCCCGAGCCGGAGGACCTCAACCGCTGGGTGGCTGCCGGGTTCGCCCGCGGCGAGGCGGCCTCGTGGCGGCGCTGGCGGTTCACCATCGACCTCGCCCGCTCCTGGATCAGCGCGGGCGTGGGCACCGGGCTGAGCGCCGCCCAGTGGGCGATCGCCGGGGTCAACCCGGACACCGTGGGCCAGTGGCGGGAGGCGGGCATCCAGCCGCAGGACGCGGTGCGCTGGCACGAGTTCGGCATCGGCCTGGAGCAGGCGCGCCGCTACCGGGCGCAGGGCGTCACCCCGGACCAGGCGTGGCAGCGCGGGCAGCAGGCCGAGCCGGGTGCCGACGCCGAGCAGGCCACCCGCCGGTTCCGCGAGGCGGGGGTCACCGGGGCGCTGCTCAGCTCGTACGTGCTGCGGCAGTGGCTGGACGAGCAGGCGCTGGAGTGGGCCCGGCACGGGGTGGACGCCGGGGACGCGCGGGCCTGGCTGGACCTGGGGCTGACCCCGGCGGAGGGCGCGGAGCTGTCCCGCGCCGGGCAGGAGCCGATGGCGGTGATCCGCGCCTGGTGGCGCACCGGCGTGCCCTTCGAGGAGGTCGCCGACTGGCTCGGCGCGGGCTTCGACCCGGAGGAGGCCGCACGCCGCCGCGCCGCGGGCATCACCGCGCGGCAGGCCGCCGCACTGCGCGAGCTGCGCCGTCACCAAGGGTTGCCTGAGGTCTAGAGCATCCCTCAGCCCGGCGACGGGCCAACTCTTTCGACTGATGTGTCAGGGCATTTGCCGTTTCGTCACCTACCGTCGCATGTGGACGACGTGGAGGTGGAATGCGAGCGGACGGTGCCGAACCCGCCGAGACCGTGGTGTCGGTTGCCGGGAACCGCCTGCCGCTGGCCGAGTTCCTCGCCGACTGTCTCGACCCGGTCGGCGACGCCGAACTCCTCGCCGCCCGGCTGACCTTCCTCGCGGGCGGGCTGGACGCGCTGCGCAGCGCGGGCGCACCCCGCTGGACCCAGCTCGGGCTCGGCGGCGTGCGTGCCGCCCTGTACCCGGAACTCGCCCGGTGCGCCCGGTCCCTGCTCGCGCGGGGCGAGGTCACCGACTTCTTCTTCATGCACAAGCCGCCCGGGCTGCGGGTGCGGTTCGCCGCCGCGCAGGGCAGGGCGGCCGCGGTGCGCGAGCAGGTGCGCCGCGAAGCCGACCGGTGGCGCCGCGAGGGCCTGGTCGCCGAGGTGTCGCCCGGGCTGTACGAGCCCGAGGCGCACCTGTTCGGTGGGCCCGCGTCCATGCGGCACGTGCACCGACTGTTCACAGTGGACTCGCTCGCCTGGCTCGACCACCTCGCCGTGGCCGAGGGGCGGGCCCCGAACTGGGTGGTCTCCTTGCTGATGCTGCGATCGGTGTTCTCCGGGCTGGAGGTGGCGGGGTGGGAGGACCGGGACGTGTGGGCCAGGGTCCGCGACTGCGCACACCGCACGCTGCCGGGAGAGCTCACCACCGGACCCACCGCCACCGCCTGCCGTGAGCTGCGGGCCCGCTGGCGCGCACCGGAGGAGTTGCGGGCCGCACTCCCCGAACGGGCACAGGAGGTGCTGCGGGCGCACGACGCCGCGGTGCGGCCCGTGCTGGCGGACTGGCGCACGGAGTACTTCGCCAGCGAGCGGGCCAGGGTGGGGCCCCGCGAGGCGGCCTCCTACCACGTGGTGTTCCACTGGAACCGGGGGCGGCTCACCGGGGGCAGGCAGGCGCTGATCGCCGAGGCGCTGGCGGGCAGCGATGACTGACGGGCCGCTGATCGGGGCCGGCGGGCTGCTGCGCGTGGCCGGGCTGCCCGCGCGGCTGTGGACCGAGGCGGGCAACCCGGAGTTGTTCACGCGGTTGCGGGAACGGGTCGTGGAGCAGCAGTGCTACGCGGAGTTCGCGGGCACGCTGGCCGACCGGCTGGGCGCCGAACTGGTGCCGCACCCGTACCTGGAGCCCGAGGAGCGGGCCGGGCTGCTCGCGCTGCGCAGGCTGCTGCACCGGGGTTCGCCGGTGCCCGAGGCGGACTGCTACGCGCTGGCCGGTGCCGTGTCGGGCCTGTCCCCCGAACTGGCCGAGGACCTGGCGCACGCGGGGGACTGGTCCGCCGCGCTGGCGGTCCGCGAGCAGGCTGCGGAACAGGCCGTGCTGGCCGAGCAGCGGCGACTGGCCGGGCTGCCGTGGCGGCTGGTGACCGCCTCCCCGTTCGCGACCAGGGCGGTGACCGAGGCCGCGCCGGGCATGATGGACGACATCCAGCGCAGGCTGGACTTCGGCGAGAACTGGGACAGCAAGCGCTTGCGGCACCGGGCCGACTACCTGCTGCGGGTGCTCGCGCGCGGCGCGGCCAAGCCCACGCCCCGGGACTGGCTGGGCCACGTGGGGCTGCTGCCCGTCGGCGAGCGCCGCGGCAACTGGACCCAGGTCGGCGCGAGCGCGGCGCACTGGGTGGCCAACATCCAGGCGGAGCGCAGGCAGCTGGCGGCGAACCTGGACCTGCGCGGTGCCACGATGACCATCACCGGCCTGCACTGGCTGCGCGACCACGAGCACATGTCCTGCTGGGTGGTCGATCCGGCCGACCGCACCGCGCTGCGCCGGGTGCTGGTGCGGCGCACGCCCGCGCTGGACGCGGTGCGGCGGGCACTGGAGTCGGGCGTGCGCGACGCCGACGAGCTGGTGCGCCTGCTGTCGCCGACCGCCGACGAGGAGCGCCGCGAGGTGCTGCGCGGATTCCTGCGCCACCTGGTGGAACTGGGCGTGGTGCAACTGTCCGCCGAACCCGCCAGCGAGCTGATCGGCTGGGACGGGGAGGTCACCAGCCACGCCGAACCCGGGTTCGTCGACGTCTACCGGCAGGTCGGCGGCACCATGCCCGCCGACGCCGTGGGACGCCTCCAGGAGCTGGTCGGCCAGGCGTCCCGGGTCGGCGAGTTGCTGGCCTCGGCCAGCCCGCCGCCGCGCGAGCACCCGATCCTGGCTCTGGTCGGGCCCGCGCCCAGGCCCGTCACCGAGGTGCTCGCCGAGTACCTGCGTGCGCACCGGGACTGCGCTGATCCCGAACTCCGCTTGTGGGACAACGGGATCGCGCACGATCGGCCGAGCTGGCCGGAACCGCCCGCGGACCCGGCGAGCCCGTACGGGCGGCTGCTGGCGCTGCTGGACACCGACGCCGAGCAGGTCGTGCTGACCCCGCGGCAGCTCGACGAGCTCGGCGCCCCGCCCGCGCAGCCCTCGTCCTGGCCGATGGACTGCCTGGTGCGCCCCATCGGCGGCGGCGGGTCCTCCGGTGCCGTGCTGGAGGCGGTGACCTACGCCGGTGTGGTGGACGCCCGCTTCGCCGAGGCGCTGCACCAGTTGCACGGGGAGGTCCCGCAGGTGACCGCGTACCGGCGCTTCCTCGACGAGCTGGCCCGCCGCTGCGGCGCGGAGTTCGTGGAGATCCTCGTGCCCCCGCTGCACGACAAGGCCGCCAACGCCGTGCGCCGCCCGCACTACTGCCCGACCTGGACCGGGGACGCCGACGCGGCCAGCTACCAGCCGGGCGGCGGCCGGTACCTGCCGCTGGAGCGGATCACCGTGCGGCGGGTCGGCTCGCGCATCGTGGCCGAGGACGTGGACGGCCCGGACGGCATGGCCCTGTGGCCGATCCACCACGCGACCAGGACCCCGCTGGCCCCGTGGGGGCTGGTGATCACCCTGTTGTCGGCGGCCTCCCCCGCGCGGCAGCTGGCCAGGCCGCTGGCGCTGGGCAGCCCGGCCACGGCCCTGCGGCACCGCGACCGGCTGCCGCGTCTGGTGCTGGCGGGTGGGCTGGTGCTGTGCGGTGCCCAGTGGCGGATCGGCCGCGAGCAGCTGCCCGCCACGGATCTTCCTGTGCCGCAACGGATCCGCGAGCTGGCCGCGCTGCGCATCGGCACCGGGGTGCCGCGCTGGGTGTTCGCCCGCACCGAGGGCGGTCACCAGCCAAGGCCGGTGGACCTGGACTCGGTGGGCGCGCTGCGGGTGCTGGACAAGCTGCTCGCCGACGCCCCGCACGGCACCCTGCTGTTCGAGGAGATGCTGCCCGACCCGGAGCACCTGCCCTTCCGGGACGCCGACCGCGCGCCGATCGCGGGCCAGCTGCTGGCCCGGCTGCCGCACGAGAGCACCCCGAACCGCCTGGCCGCCAGGGCAACCCTGGCCTGGGCCCGGTTGATCAACGCCGAACAGGACCGCGCGCTGCCCAGTCAGCGCGCCCAGAGCACCACCGGCATCCCGGTGGGGAACTGAGTACGGGGCTAGTTGGAAGGGGATAGTGCTGTGCAACCGACACTGGAACTGACCGAGTTGGACTCCTTGATCGACCAGTTGGACACGCAGGTCAGCGAGATCGCCGTGGACGCGAGAACTCCCGACTCCGCGATCTGCACGCTCGTCGGCTGTTCGATCAGTCGCTGGGAGTGCTGACGGTCCCAGCCGCACGAGTGCTCAGCTCGTGGACCGCGAGCGCGGACGAGGCACCGGACCTCGGTCCGGCCGCGCTCGCGGTCCTGCTGGCCGAGACCGGTGACGCCGCCGCGCACAGCGTGGTGCGGGCGGCGTTGCCGAAGTGGTTGTCCGGCGCCGTGCGCCCCAGCGCGCGCGTCGGCCTGCACGGCGGCATGGCGGGCACCCTGCTCGGCGTCCAGCTCATCGCCCGCCTGCACCCGCCCGCCGCCCGGTTGGCGGGCCGCGTGTCCGCCTGGATCGAGGACCACCTCGACCGGCACCCCTGGCGCACCTCGCAGTTGCGGTACCCCGACTACGACGTGATCAGCGGATCCGCCGGGCTCGCGCTCGCCGGGGTCAAGCGGGGCGAGGACCACCTGGACCGGCTCGGCTCGTTGCGGGTGGGCGGTCACGAGGGCGATCCGCTCAGCGGCTGGATCCAGGGCGGGATCGACACCGGAATGGCCCACGGCGCCGCCGGGGTGCTGACCGCCCGGCCGAACCGCGAGCTGGCGGACTGGCTGGCCGCCGAGTCCTATCGGGACGGACTCGGGGTGCTTTCCTGGGCCAGACGGGCACGTGAGGGTGCGCCGCCTCCCCCACATGCGGTAAATCGCCAGGCTTGGTGCTACGGAACCCCCGGCATCGCCTGGGCCCTGTGGGTGGGCGGCGCCCGCGAGCAGGCGACCGAGGCGATGCTTTCCCTCTGTGCCGCCTGGGATCCCGAGGTGCACCTGACCGGGTCGACCGGCGACCGGCTCGGCCTGTGCCACGGCGCGGCGGGCGTGCTGCTGGTCGCCGACGCCTTCGCCAGGCACGCCGACCTGGGCGAGGCCGCCTCACTTCGTGATCGAGTGGAGCGGTACCTGCTGGACCGGTTGGACACCGTGCGGGAGCTCGCCGCGACTGATCTCGGGCTGCTCACCGGGGCCTGCGGGGTGCTCTGCGCGCTGTTGACCGTGCGCGGCGGGCACCGCGGCTGGCTATCCTGCCTTGGACTGACTCCCCCTGAGGGATGAATTTCTCTTTGACTTTCAACAGCCGGGAATACCCGACCGGGCGAAGCGTTGAACATGCCCGCGCGGAAACGGCAGGTCAGCGGCTTGCCTCCCCCACAGGGACTAGGCCCCTTCCGTGACCCCCCTTGGAGAGAAGGGCGAAGTAACGTAGAGTCGTAAGTGGTGCGGTTCGAGTAACAACGATCTTGACTAATGCGAAGCCGCACTGAACAACCACAGACACCCCGCTACTCCTCCCCCCGGTAGCGGGTTTTGCGAGACCCCCGTCCACCTCCCCCCTCTGGGACGGGGGTCTCGCTCTACCTCGGGCGGCTCAGCCCGCCGGTCTGATCACCGGCGTCTCGCGTCCCCAGGAGGCGAGGCAGGTCCGGTTGCGGCCCGCCCGCTTGGCGGCGTACAGGGCGCGGTCGGCGACCTGGAGCAGGCCGTCCAGGGTGAGCGCGTCGAAGGGGTAGAGCGCGGCCCCGACCGAACCGGTCACGGTGGCGACCGCGACACCGCCCTCCTGGCAGGTGACGGCCACGGTCAACCGCTCGATGCAGCGCCGCACCCGGTCGCCTGCCATGAGCAGCGAGCCCTGGGTGTGCACCCCGGGCACGAGCACGATGAACTCCTCGCCGCCGAAGCGCCCGACGAAGTCCGAGTCGGGCACCTCCCCGCGCAGGGCGTCGGCCACGGCGCGCAGCACCTCGTCCCCGGCCAGGTGCCCGTACCGGTCGTTGAGGTTCTTGAAGTGGTCCAGGTCCACGATCAGCAGCCCCATGCCGCCCGCGTTGCGGCGGGCGCCGTCCAACTGCTTGTGCGCCACGTCCCGCCAGTACGTGGCGTTGGCGAGCCCGGTCTTGGCGTCCCGGCTGGCGGCCCGCTCGAACTGGCCGACCAGGATCGCGCGGTGCAGCACCAGGGCGACCGGCACGGCGAACAGCAGGAGCAGTGGCTGCTCGGACAGCACGAGCGCGATGAGCAGCCCGAGGCAGACCGTGGCGGCGTCGAGCACGTTGAGGTCCCAGTCGCCGAGCAGGCCGACCACCGTGGGCCGCCGCGTGGTCAGCGCGAACACCCCGGCGACGAGCACCAACTGGCAGGCCCAGTAGGCGACTCCGGCGACGACCAGCACGGTCAGCGAGTCCACCGACTGCAACAGCCCGGTCCACGGCCCGAACCCGTGCCCGGCCAGTTGCAGCACCCCGCTTGCCGAGCAGGCCGACAGCGTGATGGTCGCCGCGGCGAACAGGTTGCGGTGCGGCGGGCGGCTGCTCATCGACCAGCGCAGGGCCCTGGTCACGAGGACCACGCACAGGGCCAGCGCGGGCGGCAGGCTGCACACGGCGCCGACGACCCAGATCGAGGTCAGGTCGACCTGAGGACCGCTCGGGGCCAGACTGCGCACCCGCTCGATCCGCCGGGTGGCCAGCAGGTGGGCGGCGGCGCAGCCCACCACCATGGCGAACGCAACCCACTGCACGGCACTGGGTTCGCTCGCGCTGGCCAACACCGCACCGGACACGAGCAGGGCGGCCAGTTCCACGGCGAGCACGTAGGCGATGGAGGCCCAGGGCAACCGCCACAGCGACCACTGCGCCATTCGCCAGGTACGGGCGGGCCGACCGCCGTCGTCCATCGCCACCGCCCCCCGGTCCTGATGAGGTCCGACTGCCTGACGGTAACCAGCCAATCACTGCCGTGTCAGACGAATGGCGGCACCCGGCACCCGATTACGCCGATTCGGTCACGTTCGGGCAGAGCTGCCGACCAACGGACAACCTTCCGTCAACCAATGACACGGCGCTCGCGCAGTTCGCTCACCTCCGCCCCGGACAGCCCGAGCTCGGCGAGCACCTCGTCGGTGTGCTGGGCGGGTTTCGGCGGTGCCACCGGGGTCGCCGTCGGCGTGCGGTCGAAGCGCGGCGCGGGTGCGGGCTGCACCACCCCGGCCAGCTCCACGAAGCTCTCCCTGGCCTTGTTGTGCGGGTGGTCGGCGGCCTCCTCCGGCGCGAGCACCGGGGCCAGGCACGCGTCGCTGCCCGCCGACAGCGCCGACCACTCGTCCCTGGTGCGCCGCTTCACCGCGGCGGCGAGCAGCTCGCGCAGCCGCGGCCAGTGCGCGGGGTCGAGCTGGTTGCCGGGCAGCTGCGCCGGGTCGATCTCCAGCAGGGCCAGCAGGTCGGCGAAGAACTTCGGCTCGATGGCGCCGATCGCCACGTACTTGCCGTCGGCGGTCTCGTAGGTGTCGTAGAACGGCGCACCGCCGTCGAGCATGTTGGTACCGCGTGGCCCGGACCAGCCACCCGCCGCCTTCATGCCGTGCACGAAGGTGGACAGCAGGGCGGCGCCGTCGACCATCGCGGCGTCCACCACCTGGCCCAGGCCCGAACGCTCCCGCTCGTAGAGCGCGGCGAGGATGCCGGTGGCCAGCAGCAGCCCGCCGCCACCGAAGTCCCCGACCAGGTTCAGCGGCGGCACCGGCCGCTGCCCCGCCCGGCCGATCGGCTCCAGCGCACCGGCCACCGCGATGTAGTCGATGTCGTGCCCGGCCCGGTCGGCCAGCGGCCCGTCCTGGCCCCAGCCGGTCATCCGCCCGTAAACCAGCCTGGGATTGCGCGCGTGGCACTGCCGCGGCCCCACGCCCAGTCGCTCGGCCACACCCGGTCGGTAGCCCTCGACCAGGACGTCGGACCGCTCGGCCAGGCGCAGCACGAGCTCCGCGCCCTCCGGCACCTTCAGGTCCACCGCGATGGCGCGACGGCCGCGGGTGAGCGGGTCGTTGGGGACCAGCGAGCCCGCGCCGGGCCGGTCGATGCGGATCACCTCGGCCCCGAGGTCGGCCAGCACCATGCAGCCGAACGGGGCGGGCGCGAGTCCGGCCAGCTCGACGACCTTGACTCCGGAAAGCGGCCCCGCCTTCACAGCGTCCGCCCGATGATTTCCTTCATGATCTCGTTGGTACCGCCGTAGATCTTCTGCACCCTGGCGTCGGCCCACAGCCGCGCGATCGGGTACTCGTTCATGTAGCCGTAGCCGCCGAACAGTTGCAGGCAGCGGTCGGCGACCCGGCACAGCCGCTCACTGGTCCACCACTTGGCCATGGCCGCGGTCGGCACGTCCAGCTCACCCTTGAGGTGCGAGAGCACGCACTGGTCCACGAACGCCTTGGTGACGGCCACCTCCGTGCTGCACTCGGCGAGCTCGAACTTGGTGTTCTGGAACTTGATCAGCTCGCGGCCGAAGGCCTGGCGCTGCTTGACGTAGTCCAGGGTCAGCTCCACGGCGATCTCCATGCCCGCCAGCGCGGCCGTGGCGATCAGCAGCCGCTCCTGGGGCAGCTGCTGCATGAGCTGGATGAAGCCCAGCCCCTCCTGGCCGCCGAGCAGGTTGTCCACCGGCACGCGGACGTCGTCGAAGAACAGCTCCGAGGTGTCCTGGCCCTTGAGGCCGATCTTGTCCAGGATGCGGCCGCGGCGGAAGCCCTCCACCTGGTCGGTCTCCACCACCACCAGGGAGATGCCGTGCGCGCCCTGGTCGCTGTCGGTCTTGACCACCACGATGATCAGCTCGGCCTGGCTGCCGTTGGTGATGAAGGTCTTGGCCCCGTTGACCACGTAGTGGTCCCCGTCGCGGACCGCCTTGGTGCGCACGTTCTGCAGGTCCGAGCCGGTGCCCGGCTCGCTCATCGCGATGGCGCCCACCTTCTCGCCGGAGGCCAGCTTGGGCAGCCAGCGCTGCTTCTGCTCCTCGGTGCCGTAGGCGTTGAGGTAGTGCGCCACGATGCCGCTGTGCACGCTGTTGCCCCAGCAGCTGTCCTGGGCGCGGGCCTGCTCCTCCAGGATCACCGCCTCGTGCGCGTAGGTGCCGCCGCCACCGCCGTACTGCTCCGGGATGCTCAGGCAGAGCAGGCCGACCTCGCCCGCCTTGTTCCACAGCTCGCGGTCCACGGCCTGCTGCTTGGCCCAGCGCTCCTGGTGGGGCGTGAGCTCCTTGGCGAAGAAGGTCCTGGCCAGCTCGCGCAGCTGGTCGAGGTCCTCGGTCATCCAGGGCGAACGGTGCGGGGCCACACCCACCTCCAAGTGAAAAACATTCAGGGCTGCCGGTAACTTCGCCCAACTTACCGGCAGCCTGGATTGTTTGTGAAGTGCTCGCTAGCATCAGCCTGGTGACCAGGCCCAGACTGACCCAGCAGGAGCGCACCGAGCGCACCCGTGAACTGCTGCTCGACGCCACCATCGACTGCCTGGTCGAGCTGGGTTACGCCCGCACCTCCACCAATGAGATCTGCCGCAGGGCCGGGGTCTCACGCGGCGCGCAGCAGCACCACTTCGCCACCAAGGCCGAGCTGATGGCCAGCGCCGTGGAACACCTGGTGAGCAAGATCATCGACCGGATGACCAGCGGCGCCCGCGAGGCACTGACCGGTCCGGACCGGATCAGCCAGGGCATCGACATGCTGTGGCGCGGCTACTCCGGCTCGCTGTCCACCGCCGTGATGGAGCTGTGGGTGGCCGGGCGCACCGACCCCGAGCTGCACACCGCCATGCAGCCGATCGACAAGGCCCTGGCCAGGCGCACCGCCGAGCTGTTCCGCGAGATGCTCGGCGAGCAGGTGGCCGGGGACCGCCCCGACCTGCCGCTCTGGCTGACCGTCAACCTCATCCGCGGGCTCGCGCTGGACTCGATGATCGGCGGCGACCCGGCCCGCCGCAGGCAGCTGCTGGACGAGTGGAAGACCATCGCCGTCAAGACCTACGGTTCCTGAGCGTCATGAAAGTGCCGTTCGAGACACTAGATGTCTCGAACGGCACTTTCATGACATGGGTTCGCCGCTTCCAGGCCTGACCCGATCGCGACGGCGCTGGGCACCGACGCCGTAGCGCGGGACGCGGTCCAGGACGTAGGTTGATCCGACGTGCTCACTGCTCGCCTGACCGCCGTGCTCGCCGTGACCTGCGCGGTGACCTCCTCGAACATCTACCTGGTGCAGCCCGTGCTGGAGCAGGTCGCCGCCGACCTGCACGTCAGCGAGGGCGCCGCCGGGACCGTGCCGACCGCGACGCAGCTCGGCTACGCGGCGGGCATCCTGCTGTTGGTACCGCTGGGGGACATCCGCAACCGCCGACCGCTGATCCTGGCCATGATGGCGGCGACCACACTGGCGCTGGTCGCGGCGGCGCTGGCGCCCTCGATCGGCTGGCTCGCGGGGGCGGGCTTCGCCATCGGACTGCTCACGCCGATCCCCCAGCTCGTGCTGCCGCTGGGCGTCGCACTGGCGGGCGGGCAGCGGCAGGGCCGGGTCGTCGGCGTGTTGCAGGGCGGTCTGCTGGTGGGACTGCTCGCCTCCCGCGCGTACTCCGGGGCGCTGGGCGAGTTGCTGGGCTGGCGCCAGGTCTACTGGTGTTCGGTGGCGATGATGGTCGTGGTGGGCCTGGTGCTGCTGCGCGCACTGCCCTCGGCCCCGGCGAAGGCCACGGGCCTGAGCTACGCCGCGCTGCTGCGCACCCTGCCGAAGCTGTTGCTGGGCAACAAGGTCGTGCTGGGCGTCTGCGTGTCCGGGGTGCTGGTCGGCGTGGCCTTCGGCGCGTTCTGGAACACCCTGTCCTTCGTGCTGCTGCGCGAGTTCGGCTTCGGACCGGCGATCGTGGGCCTGTTCGGGCTGGTGGCCGCGGCCAGCGCGGCGACCTCCCCGATGGCGGGGCGGTTCACCGACCGGTTCGGCGGGCGGCGCGGGCAACTGCTGCTGATCGGCACGGCCATCCTGGGCTGGGGCGTGCTGGCGATCGGCCCGAGCTGGGTGGGCTGGTTCCTGCTCGGCACGGTGCTGCTGGACATCGGGGTGTGGGGCAACCAGGTGGTCAACCAGGCGGTGCTGTTCGGGCTGCACTCCGGGGACCACAGCAGGCTGAACACCCTGTACTTCTTCACCCGGTTCCTGGGCATCGCGGCGGGTTCGGCGGTGGGCGCCCAGCTGTGGTCGGACTGGGGCTGGGGTGCGGTGAGCCTGCTGGGTGTGCTGGCCGCGGTGGCGGCGCTGCCGATCGCGCTGGCCGCGGCACCGCGGGCCGGGCAGCCTCAGCCCGCGTCGCCCTCGGTCAGGTGACGGTAGCCCAGGTGCACGCCGACGGGCAGCTCGTGCCCGTCGGCCAGCCTGCGCAGCAGGTCGGTCAGCACGCCCGCCTCGCGCTCGCTGAGCGGGGCGCAGACCTCGCGCTCGAACTCCACCGCGATCACGCTCACCGAGGCCAGGGTCTCCCAGCCCCGCTCGGTGGGGTGCAGCGCGTAGAGCCTGCGGTCCTGCGGGTTGCGGCTGCGCTCGACCAGCCCGCGCGCCTCCAGGTCGTCGACCAGGCCGACCATCCGGCTGGGCAGGATGCCCAACCGGTCGGCCAGCGCCTGCTGGCTCAGGCCGGGGGTCTGCGAGATCAGCCGCAGCACGCCCACCTGCGGCGGGGTCAGCCCGAGCGCCGCGACGCGCTCGGCGAAGCCGTCCGAGACGAACACGCCCATCTGCGACAACAGGAAACCCACGCCGGTCGGTGACTGCACACGCGGACTCTACCGGCCGGTCAGGTCCGCAACCTGCGTCTGCGCCACACCACGGCCAGTCGCTCCACCCCGGCGCGCACGGTGTCCGGTCCCACCGCGTAGGACAGCCGCACCCGGTCGGTCTGCCCGTCGATGGCGGAGAACGCGGGCCCCGGTGTGATCAGCACCCCGCCGCGGCGCGCGGACTCGGCCAGCGCGACCGCGTTGCCCCCGGGCAGCCGCACCCACAGCGAGGCCCCGCCGTCGGGCACCACCCAGCTCCAGTCCGGCAGGTGCGCGGCCAGCAGCTCGGTGATCCACAGGTAGCCCGTGCGCAGCTCGCGGGCGCGCACCCTGCGGGCCCTTGGCACGTAGTCGAGCAGGCGCAGCGCGGCGAGCTGGCTGGGCACGGAGCTGCCCAGGTCCGCCGAGGACCGGTGGGACACCAGCTGGCGCACGGCCTGCGCGGTGGAGCGGACCCAGCCGATCCGGATGCCGCCCCAGAACAGCTTGGACAGCGAGCCGATGGTCAGCACCGGGGCCTCCGGCACCAGCGAGGCCATGGGGGTCGGTGGCGGCCCGGAGAACAGGGTGTCCACCGTGGACAGATCCTCCAGCAGCGTGGTCCCCGTGTCGGCCACCGCCTCCGCGACGGCCTTGGCCGCGGCGGGCCGCAGGGTCACGCCCACCGGGTTGTGCACGGCGGGCAGCAGGTAGAGCAGCCGGGGACGCCTGCTGCGCAACAGCCGGACCAGTACCTCGGCGTCCAGCCCGTCCTCCCGCAGCGGGATCGTGCGCAGGCGCGCGCCGCGGTCCCGGAAGGCCTCCAGCGCCCCGCGGTAGGTGGGGTCCTCGACCAGCACCTCGTCGCCGGGGGCGATCAACGCGCCCGCGACCAGTTGCAGCGCCTGCTGCGAGCCGCTGGTGACCAGGACCTGCTCCGGCTTGGTGGGCAGGCCGTCAACGGTGCACTGCCGGGCCAGGGCCTCGCGCAGCGGCGGCAGACCGGCCGGGTGGTAGCCGTGGCCGCGCACCCAGGACCGCAACTCGTCCGGCCCCACCGAGCCGACCACGTCGGCCACCCAGTCCTGGCCGGGCAGCGCCCCGCTGGACAGGTCGACCTGCTGCTGCCCGACCTTCGCGGTGAACGAGACCAGCCGCGCCGAGGGCACCGCCACACCCGGTTGGGGCACGCCGCGCACCCGGGTTCCGCTGCCCTGCCGGGAATCCACCAGTCCCAGTGAGCGCAGGGTGGTGTACGCCGTCACCAGCGTGCCCCTGCTGACCGCCAGCGCGGTGGCCAGGCTGCGCTCGGAGGGCAGCACCGTGCCGGGCGGCAGTTCGCCGGAGCTGATCAGCGCGGTGAGCGCTGCCGCCAACTGCCGGTGCAACGACTCCCGCGAGTCGGTGCACCAGCCTTCGAGCAGGCGGACCAGTGCGGCCTCGCCGATCCGGGAGTTGTCCACCAACGTTGTCCACTTCCAGCGAATTGGACTCATCCACTGGCCGGTGATGCGGCCAGTCTGTCCACTGCAAGGTAGCGCCACCCCCGCGAAGGATGATCATGATCCCCACACTCACGTCCGCGCGACGGTCGTGACCCCACCTCGCCACGACCGCGCCGATCCCGTGCCGCAGCGGCAGTTCCGACGAGCAGCCCTGGACTACGCCGCACACGGCTGGCCGGTGGTGCCCGCCGCCCACTTCGACGGCCGCCGCTACGTCTGCGTCCAGGTGGACTGCGAGGAGGACGGCCCGCACCCAGTGTGGCGGCTGTGGCAGGACAGGGCCAGCACCGATCCCGCGACGGTGAGCAGTTGGTACCGGTTGTTCTCCTTCGCCGTCGCGCTGGCCACCGGCGTGGTGTTCGACGTGCTGGAGCTGCCCGAGTCGGCAGCGATCCGCGTGCAGGCCGCACTGACCGAGGCCGGGCACACCACCCCGGTCGCGGTGTGGCGGGAGCGGGAGTGTCGCCTGTTCTGGACGCGCCCCGGTCTGGACCCGGCCGCGGTGACCGTTCCCGGCGCGCGGGTGCGGGGCGCGGGCAACTGGGTTTCCGCACCACCGACGCCCACCCGGCGCGGGGCGGTGCAGTGGGCGGTCAGCCCGGAGCAGGCCGAGTGGCAACCGGTGGAACCGGCTGCGCTGATCGCCGCCCTGGCACTGGCGGGCGTGGCCGGGGACGCGGTCCGCTGAACCCCCCGGCTGGCGTCGGCCCAGGCCAACGGGGCAAGCTGTCAGGGATGAGCCCCCTGTCGATCCGTCACCCGTGACACCGAACCGACCGATCGCCGCCGGGCAGGCGGTTGTCGGTGTGCTCATGATCGGCTGCGCCGCGTTCGGCGGTTTCCCGTCCCCGGTGCCACTGCTGTTCCTGGCCGGCGCCGCGGGCACCGCCAACGCCGCGTTCCCGCTGATGCGCACCTTCGGCTCGGCCCTGCTCGGTGGCGTGGCCGCCGCCTCGATCGCGCTGGCCGCCGTGCCGTTCAGCACCTGCGCGTCCCCGCATCCGTCCCCGGTCTTCTCCTGCACCGGCCAGGACCCCAGCTGGCACCTCGCGGGCAGCGTGGTCGCCGCCGGGCTGTGCGGGGCGAGCCTGGTGCTGGCCCGGGTCGCCGCCCAGGCCGACACGACGGAGGCACTGGCCAGGTTGGGCGCCCAGGTCACCGAGCTGAGCACGCGGCTGGTCCCGGCCGCACCCCGCCCGGCCGGGACCAGTCCCCGCACCCGGCGGGACCCGCGCTCCGCGGAACGGGACTGACCGCCCCCAGCACGGGACTCACGCTCGGCTGGGCGGGACTCGTGCGCCTGAGGGCGGGACTCGCGGTGGGCGGCCGACTGGCTCGGCGTGTCCCGCTCGGCGGCGGCCGAGTCCCGGTTTCACCCCAACCGGGCAGGGGCTGGGGATCCCTGCCCGGCTGGAGTGTCCGGTCACCACCCGCACCCAGGCAGACGCACCGGTGCCTCCCCACACCGACCGCGTCTGCTCCCCCCTCGGTACGGGTGGGGGCCAGACTGGTCACCTGACGCCAGGAGCTGGCGCTGGTGACACGTCCGGTCTACCGGGAACCAGTTGTTCACGCTCGACACGGGGGTGTGGACAATCAACCGTGGACAACACCTGGGGGTCCACGTGCCACGACCCGAGCGCCCGCTCGATCCCGACGGAGGCCCTGCTCAGCGGTTCGCGCTGGGGCTGCGCGCGCTGCGCGTGGCGGCGGGCAACCCCGGCTACCGCGAGATGGCGGCCAGGGTGCACTACTCGGCGGCTGCCCTGTCCGCCGCGGCCAACGGGCGCAAGCTGCCGACCCTGGACATCGCCCTGGCCTACGTGCGGGCGTGTGCCGGTGACGAGGCGGTGTGGCGGGCGAGGTGGCAGGAGGCGACGCAGGAGCTGACGCCACCGGAGCCGGTGTTCGACGGGGTGGCGCCGTACCTGGGGCTGGCCGCCTTCCAGTCGGAGGACGCCGACCGGTTCTTCGGGCGCGAGCGACTGGTGGCCGACCTGGTCGCCCGGTTGGCGCGCGCACCGTTCCTCGCGGTCTACGGCGCCTCGGGCAGCGGCAAGTCCTCGCTGCTGCGGGCCGGTCTGCTGCCCGCGCTGACCCAGGCCCAGCCGACCTGGTCGCCGGTGGTCTTCACCCCGGGCGCCGATCCGCTGCGGGAGTGCGCCGTGCGGCTGGCCGCCCGCGCGGGGGTCACCGCCGGCACACTGGCCGCCGAGTTGGCGGCGGACCCCTCGGGGCTGGCCCTGGTGGTACGGCAAGCGCTTGCGGAGCAGCCCGAGGACGCGCAGCTGGTGCTGGTGGTCGACCAGTTCGAGGAGGTCTTCACGCTCTGCACCGACCGGCAGACCCGCAACCGCTTCGTCTCGGCACTGGTCAGCGTGGCCGTGGACGGGCAGAGCCGGGCACGAGTGGTGCTGGGCGTGCGCGCGGACTTCTACGCGCGCTGCGCCGAGCACCCGGACCTGGTCGCCGCGCTGAGCGACGCGCAGCTGCTGGTCGGGCCGATGACCGAGCACGAGCTGACCGAGGCGGTGACCCGGCCCGCGCAGCGCGCGGGACTGATGGTGGACAAGGCGCTGGTGGCCACGATCGTCGAGCAGGCCAGGGACCGGCCGGGTGCGCTGCCGCTGGTCTCGCACGCGCTGCTGGAGACCTGGCGCAGGCGGCAGGGCAGCGCCCTCACCCTGGCCGGGTACCAGGCCACCGGCGGGGTGGACGGGGCGGTGGCCCAGTCGGCGGAGCGCGTGTACCAGGGCCTGGACGACCGGACGCGGCGGCGGACCAGGGACGTCTTCCTGCGGCTGACCGCGCTGGGTGAGGGCACCGAGGACACCCGGCGCAGGGTGGACCGTGCCGAGCTGGGGGCGGACGAGGAACTGGCCCGGGTGCTGGACCAGCTGGCCGCGGCCCGGCTGGTGACGCTCGGGCGGCAGAGCGTGGAGATGGCGCACGAGGCGCTGATCGGCGGGTGGCCCAGGCTGCGCGAGTGGCTGGCGGAGGACCGCGAGCAGCTGCGCGCGCACCGCGGGCTGACCGTGGCGGCGGCCGAGTGGCAGCGGCACGGGCGGGACGAGTCGGAGCTGTACCAGGGCAACCGGCTGGCGCTGTGCGAGTCGATCGAGGTGGACCGGCTCAACGAGCTGGAGCGGGAGTTCCTGAGGGCCAGCAGGGCGCGGATCACCCGGGAGCAGACGGCGCGGGCGCGGCGCAGGAAGCTGACCTTGACCGCGCTGGTGGCCACGGCGGTGGTGATGGCGGTGCTGGCGGCGGGCGCGCTGTTCGCGGTGCGCCAGGCCACCGAGGAACGCGACCTGGCCTACTCCCACCAGTTGGTGGCCATGGCGCGCGGACGGCTGGACCGGGACCCGGAGCTGGGGCTGCTGCTCGCGGTGCGGGCCTTCCAGTCGCGGCCGACCGCGGAGGCGCAGTCCCTGCTGCGGCAGGCCACGCTGAACTCGCGGCTGCGGCTGGCCCGGCCGATGAACCAGGGCCGCGTGGTCGGGGTGGCCATCAACGGCAAGGGCGACCTGGTGGCCACCAGCGGCGAGGACGGCACCGTGGACGTGCTGCGGGCCGACGGCCAGGGCGCGCCGACCGTGCTGCGCGGGCACGAGGGCCCGGCGTGGAGCCCGGTGTTCAGCCCGGACGGCACGCGGCTGGCCAGCACCGGGGCCGACCGCGCGGTGTTGATCTGGCACCTGGGCAGCGCGGAGCCACCGGTGCGGTTGGACTGGGTGACGGGGTTGTGGGGCCTGTCCTACAGTCCGGACGGCACGCGGCTGGCCGGGGCGGCGGCCGACGGCACGATCGTGCTGTGGGACCTGGCCACTCGCACCGCGCGCACGCTGACCGGGCACACCGGTGACGTGTCGGGCATCGCGTTCAGCCCGGACGGCAGGCACCTGGCCAGCGGGGGCGCGGACGGCACGCTGCGGGTGTGGGACTCGGCCACCGGCCAGCAGGTGAGCCTGCGCACCGGGCACCAGGGCACGGTGGACCGGGTGACCTACGACCGCAGCGGTCGGCACCTCGCGACCGCGGGCATCGACGGCACGGTCCGGGTGTGGCCCGCCGAGGGCGGGGACCAGCCGCTGGTGCTGCACGGACACGACGAGGCGGTGGAGTCGGTGGCCTTCACCCCGGATGGCAACCGCGTGGTCAGCGGCGGGGCGGACGGCACGGTGCGGATCTGGAGCACCACCAGCGAGGCCAACCCGCTGGTGCTGCGCGGGCATCACGGCGAGGTGTGGAACGTGGTGACGACCCCGGACGGCCGCCGGGTGTTCAGCGGCGGCAACGACGGCAGCCTGCGGATCTGGGACTCCACCGTGGTCGGCGATCCGAAGGTGCTCAGCGGGCACGTCGGCAGCGTGGCCGCCGCGGTCTTCGACCGGTCCGGGCGGCGGGTGGTCAGCGGGGGCGCGGACGGCACCGTGCGGCTGTGGGACACCGGGGGCACCGGCGAGTCGAGCGTACTGGCCACAGTGGACGGTGAGGTCAGGGCGGTGGCCTTCAGCGCGGACGGCAGGTCGGTGGCCGCCGCCAGCGACCAGGGCAGGATCGAGGTCCGCGCCGCCGACGGGCACGGCCGGCCGGTGGTGCTCACCGGGCACCGCGACGTGGTGTCCGGGCTGGCCTTCAACCCCAGCGGCACGCTGCTGGCCAGTGCGGGCGACGACGGCACGGTCCGGCTGTGGCACACCGACGGCTCGGGCGAACCCCGGGTGCTCGCCAACTCGGCGGGCGAGCCCGCGCGCGGCGTGGCGTTCAGCCCGGACGGGCGCTGGCTCGCGGCGGCCCTGCACGATGGCACGGTGCGGGTGTGGCCCGCCGACGGGCACGGCGATCCCGTTGTGCTGCAAGGAAGTCAGGGCCCCGTGTGGAAGGTGGCCTTCAGCCCCGACAGCTCGCTGCTGGCCAGCGGCGGCAACGACGGCACGGTGCGGGTGTGGCACACCGGGACCTGGGGTGATCCGCTGGTGCAGCACGGGCACGACGGCCTGGTGTGGAGCCTGGGCTTCAGCGCGGACGGCAAGCAGCTGGTCAGCGCGGGCAACGACCACACGATGCGGATCTGGAACACCGACGGCGCCGGCGAGCCGCTGGTGGTCACCGGGCAGGGCGCCGCCGTGAACTCGGCCGAGTTCAGCGCCGACGGCCACCTGGTGACCACGCACGAGGACGGCACGGTGCGGGTGGGCAACTGCCCGGAGGCCGGTCCGATCGAGGGGGTGCTGGCCCTGGCCCAGGCGCACTCCACCCGCGAGCTGACCCCCGAGGAGAACCGGCTCGCCAGTCCCGGTCAGTAAACAAGTCGAATCGTCAACTACACGTTCCAGTGATCAAGGCAGCCGATCGCGCGACCGATAGCCGCAACCCTTCGTGACTAAACCCCTGATGGACTGAATCGTTTGCATCGAATCGGTCACCAAACTGGCGGTCCCGGCGTGTCGAGGCGCGGGCTAGGTTCGTTCGCCATGGCCGCGCCCACCGAGAACACCACACCGCCCAGCGGGTGTCCCGTACGGCACCAGGAGCCCGAGCACCACGAGGCGCCCGCAGCCGATGTCCTGGGCCAGGCCGAGGAGTTCCTCGCCCAGTTCCACCGCGAGCACCCGAAGGTCGGGCCGGTCGGCCCCCGGCTGGCGCAGGTCGCCGAGGAGATCGACCGCACCGGGACGTACCGGCACACCGAGGGCGAGCTGGCCTTCGGCGCGCGGGTCGCCTGGCGCAACAGCGCGCGCTGCATCGGCAGGCTGTACTGGCACAGCCTGCGGGTGCGCGACATGCGGCGGCTGCGCTCGGCCGCCGACGTGGCCGCGCAGTGCGCCGAGCACCTGAGGCTGGCCACCAACGGCGGCCGGATCCGGCCCACCATGACCGTCTTCGCCCCGGACACACCAGGACAGCCGGGGCCGCGCATCTGGAACGAGCAGCTCATCCGGTACGCCGGGTACTGGGAACCGGAGACCGGCACCGTACTCGGCGACCCGCGCTACGCCGAGTTCACCGAGGAGGTGTGCAGACTCGGTTGGGTCCCCCCGACCGATCGCGGCCGGTTCGACGTGCTGCCGCTGGTCGTGGAGACCCCCGAGGACGGGGTGACCCTGCACCAGCTGCCCCCCTCGGTGGTGCAGGAGGTGGAGCTGAGCCACCCCGAGCACGCCTGGTTCGCCGGGCTGGGCCTGCGCTGGCACTCGGTGCCAGCCATCAGCAACATGCGCCTGGTGATCGGCGGGATCTCCTATCCCGCGGCCCCGTTCAACGGCTGGTACATGGGCACCGAGATCGGCGCCCGCAACCTCGCCGACGTCGATCGCTACGACCTGCTCGGCGAGATCGGGGCCCGGCTGGGCCTGGACACCTCCTGCGAGCAGACCCTGTGGCGCGACCGCGCGCTGGTCGAGCTGAACCGCGCCGTGCTGCACTCCTTCGCCCGCGCGGAAGTGGCGATCACCGACCACCACACGGAATCCGCCCGGTTCCTCACGCACCTGCGCAAGGAGGAGGAGGCCGGGCGGAGTTGCCCCGCCGACTGGAGCTGGATCGTGCCACCGATGTCCGGCTCGCTCACCCCGGTGTTCCACCGCTATTACGACACCGAGCAACTGCGCCCCGAGTTCGTGCTCGACGAGGACGCGGTGAGCCGGGGTGTGCGGGCCACTCCACGGTGCTTTCCCGAGCCCAAGCCCACGACCGATCCGCAGCGGCTCGGCCGGTGGAGGTTGAACTGGCGGGCGCGGCGGGCGGTGTCCTACGTGTAGGTGGTGTCGGGGCGCGGAATAGCACCCGAGCGCCCACCGCTTTTCACTGATGGACAACGCCGTTGGGGTTCGAGTACGAGACCCGGGCGAAGGCCATCGCGGAACCGGATCCACCCCCGGATGGCTACTGTGTTTCGCGTGGCCTCCCCTACCAGTGGCGCCGGTCCCCGCTCGGCGGTGCCGATGTGGCTGCTGGCCACGGCACTGATCCTGCTCACCCTGGCCTCGCTGGTGGTCCGCATGGCGACGCCCTCGGACGGCACGACCATCGACAGCGGGGACCACGTGCTCACGGCGGGCGCGGTGCGGGTGCACGGCACGCACGACTCGGGTGAGTTGCAGGTCGGCGACCAGGTGCTGGCCATCGACGGCCACCCGGTGCGGGACGTGACCGCGGTGCCGCTGCCCGAGGACCGGCCGCTGGTCTACACGGTGCTGCGCGGGGGCGCGCAGACCACGGCGAACGTCACGCTGCACACCTTCGACCTGGCGCAGGCGCTGACCGACTCGTGGGCGATGCTGCTGCTGATCGCCGCACTGCTCGGCGTGGCGATCTTCCTGTACCGGCTGCGACCGGCGAACCCGGCGGCCAGAACGGGTCTGCTGATCGCCTCGCTGGCCCTGCTGAGCGGGATCCCGGGCGGGATGCTCACCCTCCAGGCAGTGGACCTGGTCAGCGGCACGAGGTTCTGGTGGTGGCTGCTGGCCCAGCTCGCCTACGCCACGCTGTGGGCGGCGATGCTGCACTTCACGCTGGTGTTCCCGGAGCAGCGGGCGGGCCGCGGGCACCGGCTGGCGGTGACCCTGGTCTACGCGGGGCCGTGGCTGTTGCTGCTCGCGAAGCTGGCGCTGTTGCTGCCCGCCGCGAGCACTTCGCTGGAGCGCTTCGACCTGGTCGGGTCCCCGGTGTACCCGACGATCTACCTGTACCCGGTGCTGGTGCTGGTCGCGCTGGTGTACAGCTACCACTCCAGCGCCGACGAGCTGACCCGGCACAGGTTGTCCGCGCTGGCGATCACCATGGCCAGCGGGTCGGCGCTGTACCTGGTGCTGTGGGTGCTGCCAGCCCAGTTCGCGCACGGCCCGCTGCTGCCGTGGGGCCTGTTCCCGCTGGTGTTCGTACCCGCGCCCTTCGCGGTGGCGGCGGCGATCCTGCGGCACCGGGCGCTGGACATCGACGTGGCGGTCAGCCGCACCCTGGTGTACCTGGTGCTCAGCGTGGCCGTCGCGGGCATCTACCTGCTGGTGACCGTGCTGCTCGGCATGGTGCTGCACCCGCTGGGACCGCCCTGGGAGCAGGTCATCGCCGCCAGCGTGGTGGCCGCCGCCGTGCAACCGCTGCGGACCTGGGCGCAGAGCACGATCAACCTGCGGCTGTTCGGTGCCAGGGACGACCCGTACCGGCTGCTGTCGGTGCTGGCCTCCCGGCTGGAGACGGTGCACTCGCCGGAGTCCCCGCTGCCCGCCGTGGTGCAGGCCGTGGGCACCACGCTGCGGCTGCCCTACGTGGCGATCGAGACCCTGGTCGGCGGCCGGGCCGAGCAGGTGGCCAGCTACGGCACGCCCGCGCGCGGGCTCGTCCGCTTCCCGCTGATCTACCAGGGCAGCGCCGTGGGCTACCTGGTGGCGGCCAGCCGGTCCCCGCGCGAGCCGCTGCGCCGCCGGGACCACCAGGCGCTGGCGAGGGTGGCCACCCAGGCCGGTGCGACGGTGTACGCGGCGCGGGTCACCGCGGACCTGGCCCGCAGCAAGGAGAAACTCGTCGCGGCGCGGGAGGAGGAGCGGCGCAGGCTGCTGCACGACCTGCACGACGGGGTGGGCCCGACCCTGGCGGCGATCGCGCTGGGCCTGCCGATGGTGGGCAGCACCCTGCGGGCCGATCCGGACTCGGCGGTGGACCTGCTCGACCGGCTCGGCGCCGAGTTGCAGGGCGCGATCAGGGAGATCCGCCGGGTGTCCAAGGACCTCGGGCCGACCATGCTGAGCCAGCTCGGCCTGGTGACGGCGGTTCGCGAGCACGCCTCGGCACTGGCACAGCGCCAGCCCGACCCGTCGCGGCGGGTGGACTTCACCATCGAGGCCAGCCGCAACGGGCTGGGCAAGCTGCCCGCGGCGGTGGAGATCGCCGCGTACCGGATCATCTGCGAGGCGCTGACCAACGTGGTGCGGCACGCCGCCGCCACGCGGTGCCAGGTGCGGGTGTGGCTGGCGGGCGGGGCGCTGCGGCTGGAGGTCACCGACGACGGCAGGGGCCTGCCGGGCACGGCGGCGCGCGGGGTCGGCCTGGACTCGATGCGGGAGCGGGCGGTGGAGTTGGGCGGCTCCTGCGTGATGGAAAAAGCCGTGGGCGGCGGCACCGTGGTGAGCGCTACGCTGCCGCTAGCCAGCGAACAGGACTAGATCACTGTGGACAAGCTCCGCGTACTCGTCGTCGACGACCACCCGTTGTTCCGCTACGGGCTGAGTTCCGTGCTGGCCAAGGACTCCGAGATCGAGGTGGTCGGCGAGGAGGCCACCGGGGGTACGGCGGTCAGCGCCGCCGCCCGGCTGCGGCCCGACGTGGTCGTGATGGACCTGCACCTGCCCGACATCAACGGGGTGGAGGCCACCCGGCGCATCGTCGGCGAGGACCCGTCGGTGCGGGTGCTGATGCTGACGATGTTCGACGACAACGACTCGGTTTTCGCCGCGATGCGCGCCGGGGCCAGGGGCTACCTGCTCAAGGGCTCCGGGCCCGAGGAACTGGTCCGCGCCGTGCAGTCGGTCGGCAGGGGCGAGGCCATCTTCGGCCAGGACATCGCCGCCAAGATGATCACGTTCTTCGCCGCGGGCCCGCAGCGCCCCGCCACGGCCTTTCCCGAGCTGACCACCCGTGAGCTGGAGATCCTGAACCTGATCGCGCGCGGGGAGTCCAACTCCGGCATCGCCGCGGCCCTGGTCATCAGCCCCAAGACCGTGCGCAACCACGTGTCGAACATCTTCAGCAAGCTCCAGGTGGCCGACCGGTCCCAGGCGATCGTGCGGGCGCGCGAGGCGGGGCTGGGCGATCAACCCTGAGTCCTGCCCGGACGGGCAAGGTCGGGACACAGGTCCCATGCGACCGGGACACCGGGCACGTCATCGTTGTCCTCGACGCACACTGCCACAGGGTGTGCATCGATGGGGAGGGCACGTGCTGACTACCGCTACGAAGACCGCTGTGATGGTGTGCGCCACCGATCCGATCCTGCGCGGCGGTGTTGCCATGACCCTGCGCGCAAGGCCCGAGGTGCACCTGGTCGACGAGAGCTTCGGCGACCCGGAGCACACCGTGGTGCTGGCCGTGGGCGACCGGCTCGACGACCGGGTCAGGCAGTTGCTGCGGGGGCTGTACGCCAGGGGGTACCGGAAGATCGTGCTGATCGCCGGGGACATCGACGACAACGAGGTGCTCGCCGCCGTGGAGTCGGGGGTCTGCGCGGTGGCGCGGCGCGGCGACACCTCGGCGGAGGCACTGGTCCAACTGGTGCACGCGGCGATGGCCGGGGAGGGCGCCCTGCCGCCGGACCTGCTGGGCCGCCTGTTGGACCGGGTGGCGCGGCTGCAACGCCAGGTGCTGGAACCGAGGGGTCTGCACCTGGCTGGCATGACCGCGCGGGAGACCGAGGTGCTGCGCCTGGTCGCGCAGGGGCTGAGCACCAAGGAGATCGCCGACAAGCTGTGCTACTCGCAGCGGACCGTGAAGAGCGTCCTGCACGACGTGACCAAGCGGTTCCAGCTGCGCAACCGGTCGCACGCCGTGGCCTTCGCACTGCGCGAGGGCCTGATCTGACCCGGGGGTAGGGGTGACAGGAAAGTGCCGTTCGCGACATCTGATGTCGCGAACGGCACTTTCCTGACATGGGGACTAGCGGGAGGGCTTGGGGAGCTGGCAGCCCGCCTTGTTCAGGTTGATCTTGTTGCCGGGGTCCACGCAGGTGTTGATGTAGTAGGTCTCCTGCGCGTAACCGACGTTGGGCAGCACCTTGACGTTGCCCGAGGCGTCCACCTCACACGGGTTGTTCAGCGTGCATTCCTGCCCGTCCTCGTTGATGGTGTTGTTGACGGCGACCACCTTGCCGGTGTTCGCGTCCACCACGGGGGAGCCGGAGGTGCCGCCGATGATCTCGCAGCCGGGCTCGGTGTAGCGCACCGAGTCCTTCCACACCCAGTCGCTCTCGTGCAGCTCGTGCACGAAGCCGTCCACGTTGCAGCTGTAGATCCGCTTCCAGTAGCCGGAGACCACCTTGATCGGTGTGCCCGCGACCGGGTGGGTGTCCTGCAGGTCCAGCGCCTTGATGCCGTACTGCGAACGGATCTGGGCGTAGGTGCTGGTGAGCTGGTACAGCGAGACGTCGGTGGTGGTCATGGTGCCGTAGACGATCTTGCTCGCGCGCAGGGTGCCCAGGCTGCTCTGGCCGTTGGGGGTGAGCAGGCTGAACGTGCGCGAGGACGCCTTGTTCACGATGACCTGGCCGGGCGAGGGCATGCCGCTCTCCAGGCAGTGCCCGTTGGACAGCACCAGGGCGTAGTCGTTGTCCGAGGCGGCGGCCGGCCGGACGACGGAACCCGAGCAGTTGCTCAGCTTGACGGTGCCGGAGAAGTCCACGGCCGCGGGCTTGGCGGCGGCCACGGCCGGGACGGCGGCCAAGGCGGCCCCGATGACCGTGGCGGCCAGCACGCCGAGCAGTCGGTTGACCATGAGGGGTCCTTTCCACCTCAACGATGCAGGGGTTATCACTGCACCGCGCGCAACCAACAGCGCACAACCGACGAACGTAGGGGGCGATTCGCACTTTTCGCCGGTGTCAACCGCCGAGGGCCTCGGCCAGCACCCCGTCGGTGAACGGGGGCCACACCTGCACGGCCCAGTCGTCGAAGGGGCGGTCGGTCAGCGCGACGCAGGCCAGGCCCGCCACCGGGTCCACCCACAGGAACGTGCCCGACCCGCCGAAGTGCCCGAAGGTGCGGGGCGAGGAGTTGGCCCCGGTCCAGTGCGGGCTCTTGTGGCCGCGCAACTCGAAGCCCAGGCCCCAGTCGTTGGGCCGCAGCGTGCCGAACCCGGGCAGCACCCCGTCCAGTCCCGGGTAGGCCACGGTGGTCGCCTCGGCCAGGGTCGCCGGGTCGATCAGCGTGGGGGCCTGCACCTCGGCGGCGAAGCGGACCAGATCGTTCACAGTGGACACCGCACCGGACCCGGCGGGGCCGACCAGCTTCGAGGCTGTCATGCCCAGCGGGGCGAACACCGCGTCGTGCAGGTACCGCGGGAACGGGATGTCGGTGGCCTGCTGCACGGCGGCGGCCAGCGCGGCGAACCCGCCGTTGGAGTAGATGCGGCGACTGCCCGGGGCGGCGACCACGTTGGTGCCGTCGAAGTCCAGGCCCGAGGTGTGCGCGATCAGGTGCCGCACGGTGGCGCCCCGCGGGCCCGCGGGCAGGTCCCACTCCACGGCGCCCTCCTCCACCGCGACCAGCGTGGCGTAGGCCACCAGCGGCTTGGTCACCGAGGCCAGTTCGAACACCCGGTCCACCGGCCCGTGGCTGCCCAGCAGCGTGCCGTCCGCGCGGACCACCGCCGCCGCGGCGTTGTCGACCGGCCACTGTTCGATCACCTTCAGGCTGCGCATGGCCCTGACCGTACCCATCAGCCCCGGCGCCACTCGTACTGGTGCTCGGGGCGGCCGGTGGCCCCGTAGCGCAGGGTCATCAGCGCGGCCCCGTCCTGGGCCAGCGCCGCGAGGTAGCGCTGGGCGGTGGCACGCGCGATGCCCAGACCGGCGGCGATCTCGGCGGCCGACTGGGCGCCCCCGGCCGCGCGCAGGGCGTCGGCCACGAGCTTGGCGGTCACCGTGGACTGCCCCTTGGGGGCGTGCGGGTGGTCGCCCTCGTGCAGGGCGCGCACCGCCCGGTCGACCTCCTCCTGGGTCAGCGTGCGCACCGAGGCGGACAGCTGCCCGCGGTACCTGGCGTACGCGGTGAGCCGGTCCGCCAGCTGCTCGGAGGTGAACGGCTTGATCAGGTAGTTGAGCGCGCCCGCGGCGAGGGCGGCGCGGACCGAGTCGCTGTCCGAGGCGGCGGTCAGCATGATCGTGTCCACCTCCAGCTCGGCAAGCAGGGCCACCCCGGCCCGGTCGGGCAGGAAGTTGTCCAGCAGCACCAGGTCCGGGGACAGCTCACGCACCAGCCGGGTCGCCTCCGCCGCGGTGCGCGCGGTGCCCACGACCACGAACCCGGCCACCCGGTCGGTGAACGCGGCGTGCACCTGCGCCACCCGGAAGTCGTCCTCCACAACCAGAACCCTGATCACGCCAGCACCTCCGGCAGGGTCGCGGAGAAAACCGCGCCATGCTCGGTTCCACCGGGATCGGCCAGCCGCACGTCCCCGCCGAGGCTGCGCGCGGCCTGCCTGGTCAGCGCCAGGCCGAGACCGCGCCCCTCACCGTCCCGTGTGGACACTCCCTCCAGGAACAGCACCTCCCGCAGGTGCTCGGGCACGCCGTCCCCGCTGTCGGCCACCGACACGTGCAGCGAGCTGCCCTCGGCGACCAGGTCCAGCTCCACCCGGGCCGGGCGCCTGCCACCCACCCGGGCCGCCTCGATCGCGTTGTCCACCAGGTTGCCCAGCACGGTGGTGACCTCCACCGGCGCGAGCACCCTGGTCGGCACCCAACTGGCCTCCCCCACCTGCAACGCGACCCCCTTCTCGGCGGCGGCAACGCTCTTCGCGGACACGAACGCCTGAAGATACGGGTCCGGCACGGCCTCCGTCGCCGCGCCCAGCGGCACGGCCGGGGCCTCGAACAGGGCGTGCAGGTACTCCACCGCCTCCCGGTGGTGGTCGGTCTGCAACAGCCCGGACAGGGTGTGCAGCCGGTTGGCGAACTCGTGCTGCTGGGCGCGCAGCGCGTCGGTGAGCCTGCGCACCGAGTCCAGCTCCCTGGTCAGGGTCTCCAGGTCGGTGCGGTCGCGCAGGGTCAGCACCCCGCCCAGGTCCACCCCGTCCCTGCGGACCTGCCGGTGCGTGGCGACCAGCACCCGGTCCCCGGCCACGGCGATCAGGTTGTCCACCGGCTCACGCCGCAGCACCGCCTCGGCGAGCCGGCCCGGCAACTCCAGCTCCGCGAGCGGCGTACCCGGCTCAGGCGAGCGGCCCAGCAGGCGCGCCGCCTCCCCGTTGCACACCGAGAGCCGCCCCGCCGCGTCCACGGCGAGCACGCCCTCGCCGATGCCGTGCAGCACCGCCTCCCGCTGCTGCACCAGCTCGGTCAGCTCGTTGGGCTCCAGCCCCAGGGTCCGGCGCTTGAGCAGGCGGGTCAGCAGCGCCGAGCCCGCCACGCCCAGCGCCAGGGCGCCCGCCGCCACGGGTGCGGCCAGCCCGAGCAGCGCCAGCAACTGGTCGTGGATGCCCTCGGCGTTGAAGCCCACGCTGACCTCGCCGACGATCGTGCCCGCCGTGTCGCGCAGCGGCACCTTGCCCCTGGCCGACAGACCCAGCGTGCCCTGCTCCACGTTGGAGACCTCGTTGCCCGCCACGGCCTGGCTGAAGTCCGTGCTGACCTGTTCGCCCACCTCGTCCGGATTGGGGTGCGCGTAGCGCTTGCCGGACTTGTCGGTCACCACGACGAACAGCGCGCCGGTGGCCAGCCGCGCGCGCTCCGCCCTGGCCTGCACCACGTGCTGCGGGTCGGCCTGCGCCACGGCGGCGCCGATGTCCGGGTCGGCGGCCACGGCGCGGGCCACCGCCACGGCGCGCTGCTCGTACTGGTGGGTCAGGTTGTCGTTCAACAGCCACCCGGTGAAGGCGAAGCCGACCCCGACGACAAGCGCGACCAGTCCGATCTGGAGCAGCAGCACCTGCCTCGCGAAGGGCATGCGGGGTTGGGACATGCGCAGACGGTACCTCCGACCAGCGGTTGTACCGCGAGCAAAACGTGCGAAACACGAGCAACGTGCAATGGGCGAACAACCTCGACAAGCTTCGTGACGGTGACCGTCCTCACCTACGGTCCCGCAACAACGAAACCTCGACTTAACCAGGGAGTCACGCCATGACAGCGCCTGTCATCGAGCTGCGGAGCGCCACCAAGCGCTTCCGCAGCGGGTCCGGCGGGGTGCACACCGCAGTGCAGTCCCTGAGCATGACGGTGCGTCCAGGCGAGTTCGTCGCCGTGGTCGGTCCGACCGGCTGCGGCAAGTCCACCACCCTGTCGCTGGTCTCCGGGCTGGAGCCGCCCTCGGAGGGCCAGGCCCTGGTGCGCGGTGAGAACGTGTCAGGCATCCCCGAGGGCGTGGGCTACATGTTCCAGAACGACGCGGTCATGCCCTGGCGCACCGTGCTGGACAACGTGGCCGCGGGCCCGCGCTTCCGCGGCGCGTCCAAGGCCGAGGCCCGCAAGCGCGCCGAGATCTGGGTGGACAAGGTCGGTCTCGGCAAGTTCGGCGGCTACTACCCGCACCAGCTCTCCGGCGGCATGCGCAAGCGCGTGGCCCTGGCCCAGACCCTGGTCAACGAGCCGGAGATCCTGCTCATGGACGAGCCGTTCAGCGCACTGGACGTGCAGACCCGCGCGCTGATGCAGGACGAGCTGCTGCGCCTGTGGTCGGGCACCGGCGCGGCGGTCATCTTCGTGACCCACGACCTCGACGAGGCGATCGCGCTGGCGGACAAGGTGGTCGTGATGACCGCCAGCCCGGCCACGGTCAAGGCCACCTTCGAGGTGGGGCTGGACCGGCCGCGCGACGTGGAGGAGATCCGGATGACGCCTGAGTTCCAGGACGTGTACCGGGAGATCTGGCAGTCACTGAAGGAAGAGGTCGACAAGACCCGGGAGAGGAGCTCGGCCGGTGTCTGAGGCAATCGCAGTCGGCACGCCCAAGCGCGAGGTGAGCGTGGCCGTGTCCGCGGTGCGCAAGCGCCGGATCAAGGTGTGGTCGATCCGCGCCGCGCTGGTGGTGCTGTGGCTGGCCAGCTGGGAGATCGCGGCCACCTACTGGATCGACCCGTTCTACTACTCCAAGCCCAGCCAGGTCTGGCTGAAGCTGGTGGAGTGGTTCACCCAGGGCACCAGCTTCGGCTCGATCTGGGCCAACATGCTGGTCACCATGGAGGAGGCCGTCGGCGGCTTCCTGCTCGGCGCGCTGGCCGGGGTGGTGCTGGGCATCCTGCTGGGCCGCAGCCCGCTGCTGGCCGAGATCTGCGCCCCGTTCATCAAGGCCGTCAACGCCGTGCCGCGCATCGTGCTGGCCTCGCTGTTCCTGATCTGGTTCGGCCTCGGCCTGCAGTCCAAGGTGGCGACCGCGTTCATCCTGGTGTTCTTCGCGGTGTTCTTCAACGCCTTCCAGGGCGCCCGCGAGGTGGACCGCAACCTGATCAACAACGCCAGGATCCTGGGCGCCAGCCGGGTGCAGGTGCTCACCACGATCGTGGTCCCCAGCGCGACCTCCTGGATCCTCGCCTCGCTGCACTCCGCATTCGGCTTCGCCCTGATCGGTGCGGTGGTCGGTGAGGTGGTCGGCGCCGAACAGGGCCTCGGCCTGCTGATCGCGCGCTCCCAGGGCAACTTCGACACCCCGGGCATCTACGCGGGCATGATCGTGATCACCGTGCTGGCCCTGGTCGCCGAGGCCCTGCTGACCGCGCTGGAGAAGCGGCTGCTCAAGTGGCGTCCGCCCGCCGCGCACACCGAAGTCCAGATCTGAGGAGACCCCCGAGATGAAGCTCCGCACCCCCGCGGTCGTGCTGCTGGCCGCCGCGACCGCACTGAGCCTGGCCGCCTGCCGGGACTCCCGCTCCGACGGCGCGGGTGGTACGCAGACCAACCTGAAGATCATGGTCGGCGGCATCGACAAGGTGATCTACCTGCCCGCCAAGCTCACCGAGCAGCTCGGCTACTTCAAGGAACAGGGCCTGACCGTGGACCTGGCCACCCAGCAGGCCGGGGTCACCGCCGAGAACTCGCTGATCGCCGGTGACGTGCAGGGCGTGGTCGGCTTCTACGACCACACCATCGACCTGCAGACCAAGGGCAAGTGCCTGCAGAGCGTGGTGCAGCTGGCCAACATCCCCGGTGAGGTGGAGGTCGTGGCCACCGACAAGGCCGACCAGGTGCGCTCCGCCGCCGACTTCAAGGGCCGCAAGCTGGGTGTGACCGATCTGGGCTCCTCCACCGACTTCCTCACCCAGTTCATGGGCTACCAGCACGGGCTCAAGGCGGGCACCGACTTCAGCGTGGTCAAGGCCGGGGCCGGGTCCACCTTCGTGGCCTCGCTGGAGAACGGCCAGATCGACGCGGGCATGACCACCGACCCGACCGTGGCCCAGCTGACCTCCACCGGCAAGGGCAAGGTGCTGGTGGACATGCGCACCGTGGAGGGCACCAAGGCCGCGCTGGGCGGGCTGTACCCGGCCAGTTCCCTGTACATGACCTGTGACTACGTGGCCGCGCACCAGGACGTCGTGCAGAAGTTGGCCAACGCCCTTGTGAAGACGTTGAAATTCGTCAACACGCACTCCGCCGCGGAGATCGCCGAGAAGATGCCCGCCGACTTCGCGGGCGGCAACAAGGACCTGTACGTCAAGGCCATCAACGACACCAAGTCCATGTTCAACGCCGACGGCCGCATGCCCGCCGACGGCGCCGCCAACGTGTTGACCGTGCTCAGCCAGTTCTCGCCCAACGTCAAGGGCAAGAAGGACACGGTGGACCTGTCCAAGACCTACACCACCCGGTTCGTGGACAAGTCCTGAACCGCCCCGGGAATGCCGCACAACCCCCTGCCGTGCGGCATTCCCGGGCTCTTGACCGGTCTACTAGCGTGATGTGGGTCGTGTTGGAGCATCCGGTCACGCTCCACGGCGTACCGTCGACTCACCCGTTGGACCGAAGAAGAGGAGACCGGCGGTGCGTGCCTTGTGGGCCACCTCGGGGTCGGCAGTGGCCGCTTCCGCGGTGGTCGGCGTCCTGCTGGGTGCCTACTTGCACGAACGGTCGGTCAACGAGCACGAGGCCGCGCACACCCAGGCCCCGGTGGCCACCACCACCGTGCGCACCGAGGTGTCCACCATCGTGGTCACGATGACGCCGACCTCCACCACCTCCAGTGCCCCGCAGGCCGTGGTCAACAAGCCCGTGGACCCGAGCTCACCGTCCAGTGCGGCCCCCCGGCCGACGACGACCACCACCACCACGAGGACCACGCCCAGGCCCACCTCGGCGTCCCCGACCACCACCAGCACCTCGTGCGGCTGGATCTGGTGCCCGCCCGCCGGGCAATAACCCCGCCGAAACACGCAGGCAACGGCGGTCGGTCACGCTGGAGGCCATGAGCACCTCGACTTGGCGGCTGCGCGTCCACCTGGACGACAACCCCGGCGTGCTGGCCAAGCTGACCGTGCACCTGGCCGCGCGGGACTGCAACGTGCTGGCCCTGTCTGTGCTGCCCGTGCCCGGCGGTGTCGTGGACGAGCTGGTGATCAGCGCGCCCGACTCGCTGCGGCCCGCCGACCTGGTCGGCGTGGTCCGCGCCGAGGGCGGCAGGCGGGTCGCCATCACCGCCGCCCGGGTGCACGACCTGGTCGACGAGCGGGCCGCCACCCTGCGGGCCGCCGCCCGCGCCGTGGCCGACCCCGCCGAGGTGGCCGCCGCGCTGCGCACCGTGCTCGGCGCCGACTCCGTGGAGCCCGTGAACACCGGCTCCGCCCTGGTCGGCTGGGGTGTGGAGGCCGTGGACGCCCACCAGTTCGTCCTCGGCATGCCCGAGGGCGGCGCCATCCTCGTGCGCCGCGGCTGGGCCCCGTTCACCGACACCGAGCTGTCCAGGGCCTTCGCCCTGGTCGAGCTGCTGCGCGCCACCCAGAGCATCCCGCTGGGCCCCCGCGCCGTGCTGACCTCCGACGGCGCCGGGATCGTGCTGCGCGCCGGTCGGCAGGCCGACACCGAGGCCGTGGCCGCCCTGCACCGCCGCTGCTCCATGCGGAGCCTGTTCGCCCGCTACCACGCCGGGGTGCGCAGCGTGCCCCGCCGCTGGCTGCACCGCCTGCTCGCCCCGCCGCGCGGCAGCACCGTGCTCGCCGTGTGCGGGCACCAGGTCGTCGGCATCGGGCAGCTCATCGGCATGACCACTCCTGACCTCGCCGAGGTGTCCCTGCTCGTCGAGGACGAGTGGCAGCGACGTGGGGTGGGCACCGCCCTGCTCGGCTACCTCGCGGGCATGGCCCGGGGCGCCGGGTTCGCCGAGCTGATCGGCTGGTGCCTGCCCGCCGAGGAGGCGCTGATCCGCACCGGCAGCCGTGCCGGGCTGCCCGGCTCCGTGCGCACCGAGGACGGGCTGCTGCGGGTGTCGCTGGCCCTGAGCCACCAGGACAGAGGGGATAAGCTGCACCCGAGTTGCCGGTGAGGAGTGGTGCGGTGTGGTGATCCAGCGGCCTGATGCGCGTCCCACCCTGGAGGACGTGGCCGCCAGGGCCGGGGTGTCCCGCGCGACTGCCTCCCGCGTGCTCAACGGCTCGCCCCGGGTCAGCCCCGCCGCGCTGGAGGCCGTGACCACCGCCGTGGTCGAACTCGGCTACCAGCCCAACCAGGCCGCCCGCACCCTGGTCACCCGGCGGACCGGGGCCGTGGCCGTGCTGTTCTCCGAGCCCCAGCCCAAGATCTTCAACGACCCCCACTTCGCCGGGATCGTGAAGTGGGCCGCCACCGGCCTCGCCGTGCACGACTCGCAGATGGTGCTCGTGCTCGTGCACTCCGAGGAGGACCAGCTGCGGGCCCAGCGCTTCCTCGCGGGCGGCCACGTGGACGGCGCCCTGCTGTTCACCCCGCACCAGGACGACCCCCTGCCCGAGGCCGCCCACAAGCTGCCGCTGCCCGTCGTGTTCGGCGGTCGGCCCTGGGGCACCCTGCGCGGCCTGCACACCGTCGACAACGACAACGAGGGCGGCGGCGAACTCGCCACCCGCCACCTGCTCGACCTCGGCTGCCGCCGCGTCGTCAGCATCACCGGCCCCTCCGACGAACTCGCCGCCCTCGACCGCCTCGCCGGCTGGCAGCGCGCCGTCGGCGCCGACGAGACCCAGACCGCCCACCTCACCGAGAGCGGCGGTTTCAGCCGTGAGGGCGGTGAGCGCGCCATGACCGAACTGCTGCGCCGCGTCCCCGACCTCGACGGCGTGTTCGCCGCCAACGACCTGATGGCCGCTGGCGCCCTCACCGCCCTGCGCGCCGCCGGCAAACGCGTCCCCGAGGACGTCGCTCTCATCGGCTTCGACGACGACCCCTCCGTCGCCCCGCACACCGATCCCCCGCTGACCACCGTCCGCCAGGAGATCGGCACCCAGGTCCAGGCCATGATCGACTGCCTGTTCCTGCTGATCCGCGGCGAGGAGCCCAAGCAGCGCCACGAGGTGCTGCCCGTCCAGCTGGTCCGCCGCCGCTCCTCCTAGCTTCTTCGCCTCCTCCGGAGCCAGCCCGGCGGCGTGAACTCCGGCCTGCCGTCGACCATGTGGATTGTCCAGCCGCTGTGGTGGATCAGTCGGTGGTGCATTCCACAGAGCAGCACCAGGTTGGTCAGCGCCGTGTCCCCTCCGTCCGCCCAGTGGATGATGTGGTGCGCATGGCAACTGCTCGGCCGTCGCCTGCACCCTGGGAAGGCGCAATGCTTATCCCTGACGATCAGTGCTCGCCGGAGGTGGGGCGGCACGGTGTAGCTGATCCGCCCGATATCGAGCGGTTCGGAGTTGCTGCCCAGTACCACTGGGAGGACCTTCGCATCACAGGCCAGTCGGCGGATCGCTGATGGGGCGAGTTCGGTGGTGCCGAGCCCGTTCTGGAGTGTTGTCAGCGGGATCGTCACCGCGATGTGCGGGCGTTCCCCACCCTCCGTCGGCGTGGTGCTGGTCTCCAGCAGTTCCGCGAACGCATCCCCTTGCCGCTCGGGCAGGGTGCGTGTGTCGTGGGCGTCGTGTGGTTTCGCCAGCGGGCTGAGGACTGCCTCCAGCAGGGCGCCGGTCTCCGCGTCCAGGCACCCGTGGAACCGTACTGACCCGTCCCGCCGTGTGTCGTACCGGAACTCACGTCGCGGATGGGCGAGTTCGTCCTCGCCCGGTAGCGCCCCGTCGGGATCCAACCGGTTGACGATCTCCCGGCCCAGCGGCACCAGGTTGGACGCGTCCAGCGACTGGGCCGCTGCTGCCAGGAACTCGACAGCCTGCTCCCGGTCGGCTGCACCGATGTGTGGCGGCAACTCTCTCAGCACCCGGTTGATCACCGACAACTGCTCCGGCTCCAGTGGAACTGCGACCGGAACGCCCGCGTGCGCGATCCGCTGCCTGGCTTCCTTCTTACTCACGCAGAGCACACCACGCAGCAACTCTGCCAGGCTCGGATACCCCACCCGCTCCGCCACACCCCGCGCATCCGCCTCCGCGACCAACCCCAACACCCGCGCATACGCTTGCCGCAGAACCACTTCCGCGTCCTGCACTCACCCAACAGCTCCGCGTCCCCCAACCGCCACAACTCCGTGACGGTCACAGTGTCCACAAACGCTGTCATACCAACAACTCTACTCCCCAATCCACCCCAAAACCTTTACCCAACAACGGCTATCCATGTGGGTGACCAACCCCAAACCCGACACACCCAAATCAAACAGCAGGCCCCACACCCGAGACCGGGACTCGTCCTCCCCCAGACCAGGACTCGCCCTCCCCCGAGCGGGACTCACACACCCCAAGCCGGGACTCGCCCTCCAGACAGCGGAACTCGCACTCCCCGAACCGGGACTCGTGCTCCAGGCAGCGGAACTCGCGCTCCCCAGCACGGGACTCACGCTTCAGACAGCAGGACTCACACCCGAGGCCGAAACTCACCCTCCCCCAGACCGGACTCACCCTCCCCGGAGCGGGATTCGCGCTCCCCCAAGCGGGACTCACACACCGGAGACCGGGACTCAGGTTCCCCAGACCGGGACTCGCCCTCGCCCAGAGCGGGACACCCGCTCACCAAGCCGGGACTCGCGCCCCAGACAGCGGGACTCGCCCTCCCCCAAGCGGAACTCATGCTCGCTAAACCGGGACTTGCCCTCCCCAAGCCGGGACTCGCGTTCACCAGAGCGGGACTCGTGCTCCTCAGACCGGGACTCGCACTCCACACAGCGGGACCCACACACCGGAAGCCGGGACTCGCCCTCCCCAGACCGGGACTCACGCTCCCCCGAGCGGGACACCCGCTCACCAAGCCGGGACTCACCCTCCCCAGACCGGAACTCGCCCTCCCCCGAGCGGGACTTACACACCCCAAGCCGGGACTCGCACCCCAGACAGCAGAACTCGGCCCACCGGCGGCCGGGCCTCACACACCAGAGGCCGGAACTCGCCCTACCCAGAGCGGGACTCACACTCCACACAGCGGGACTCACACACCTCAGACCGGAACCCACCCTCCCCAAACCGGGACTCGCCCCACCACAAGCGCCACCACGCCCGCACCCCACCCTCCGACCCGCACCACCCAACCCCCGTACGCACCAACCTCAACCGGGTTGGTTTTGTGTGGGTAGCGGCGGCCTTACGCTCGTCGGCGAATCGGAGCATCCCCCCATGCCCCGGAACCCCCGATCCAAGGCCGCCGCGAGGGACCCACACCAAACCAACCCACGCCCCCAACCCCGCCACACCCCGTACCCCGCCCCCGCATCCCACCAACCGAGAAACCACCCCACCACCGCAAACACACCACCCCGCAAATCCCGGCACGCCCCCACCGCACAGCGGGACTCGCACACCCCAGACCGGGACTCACGCCCCTGAGGCCGGGACTCGCGCTCTCCAACGCGGGACTCGCGCCCCACAGAGCGGGACTCGCCGCACACCAACCGACGACACACCACCCCCGAACGCCCGACACGCCGCCCCGGAACGTCCGACACACCGCCCTGCAAACGCCGACACGCGCTACCGCAACCGCCGACACGCGCCGCGCACCCCACCCGACCTCACACCGGCAGTTCGTTCTCCGCTGCGATGCGCGCGAACAGCCGCCCGCTGTCCTTGATGGTTCGGCGCTGGGTCTCGAAGTCCACGTGCACCAGGCCGAAGCGCTGGCCGTAGCCCGCGGCCCACTCGAAGTTGTCCAGCAGGGACCAGGCGAGGTAGCCGCGCACGTCGACCCCGGCGTCCACGGCGCGGTGCACCGCCCGCAGGTGGTCCACGAGGTAGCCGCTGCGCTCAGGGTCCTCGACCGTCCCTTGTGGACTGATCAGGTCGGGGAAGGCGGACCCGTTCTCGGTGACGATCATCGGCACCCCGGGGTAGTCCCGGCCAAGTCGGCGCAACAGGGTGTGGAACGCGTCGGCGTTCTGCTCCCAGCCGAAGCCGGTGAGCTGCCCGCGCGGTTCGAGCATGCGCACGCCGCGCAGACCGGGCAGGTTGCCGGGGGTGACCGCGAGCGGTTCGTCGGCCAGGGAAACACGGACCGGGCTGTAGTAGTTGATGCCGTACCAGTCCAGCGGGGTGGCGATCAGGTCGAGGTCCCCGTCGGCGACGACCCGCTGCCAGTCGCCCAGCCAGGCGGTGTCGGCCAGCACGTCCGCCGGGTAGCCGCGGCCGAACACCGGGTCGAGGAAGAACCTGTTCTGCAGGCCGTCCACCTTGCGCACGGCCTCGCCCGCGGACGGGTCCTCCGCCAGCACGGGCGACAGGTTCAGCACGATGGACAGCTGGTGGTCCGAGGGCGCCTGCGCGCGCAGGGCCCGCATGGCCAGACCGTGCCCGAGCAGCAGGTGGTGGGCCGCCTTCAGCGCGGCGACCGGGTCCTGGCGGCCCGGGGCGTGGATCCCGCTGCAGTAGCCCAGGAAAGCCGAGCACCAGGGTTCGTTCAGCGTGGTCCACATCCGCACCCGGTCGGCGAACCTGGCGTGCACCAGTGCCGCGTACTCGGCGAACCGGTGGGCGGTGTCCCGGTTGGGCCAGCCGCCCGCGTCCTCCAGCGCCTGCGGCAGGTCCCAGTGGTACAGCGTGGCGACCGGTTCGATCCCCTTGTCCAGCAGGCGATCCAGCAGCCTGTCGTAGAAGTCCAGACCACGTCGTTCGACCGGGCCACGGCCGTCGGGCTGCACGCGCGGCCAGGCCACCGAGAACCGGTACGCGGCCAGGCCCAGGTCCGCCAGCAGTTCCACGTCCTCGCCGTAGCGGTGGTAGTGGTCGCAGGCCGGGTCGCCGGTGCCGCCGCCGTCCACCTTGCCGCGCGTGGCCGAGAACGTGTCCCAGATCGAGGCCCCTCGGCCGTCCTCGTGTGTGGCGCCCTCGATCTGGAACGAGGAAGTGGCCACCCCCCACAGGAACCCGGCGGGGAACCGCAGCGCGGTGCCCGTGGTCATCTGACTCCCCCTTCAGCCAAAATGAGAGCGCTTCCACTTTTTTGGGTGACAGCCCTCACTGTCAAGCTCCCGAAGCAGATCTGTGACCAAAAGGCACGAGCGGGTACACTCCGCTACGGCGAGCAACGCCCTGTGAGCGCGAGGAGGTGGTTGGCGTTGAGTACTGACGGCAGTAGTCCGCTGGCCGCCCCGCTCCCGCGCGCCTGAGCGCACCCGTCGGCGGCCACTCCCCTTCACCCCTCCGCCAGGGAGTTCCGCCATGCGCACCACGACCTCGGTCGCCGCCACGCTCACCGAACTGTCCACAATGGACACCAAGGCCCTGATCCGGCACCTGGACGGGCACCCCGCGGGGCTGACCACCTTCGAGCGCGACGCGCGGCTGGCCAGGCACGGCAAGAACCTGGTCGCCGCCGGTGAGGCCCAGCTGTGGGCCAACCAGCTGCTGCGCTGCTTCGCCAGCCCCTTCGTGGTGATCCTGCTGGTGCTGGACCTCGTGCTCGCGCTGACCGGGGACCACAAGGGCACGATCACGGTCAGCGCGATGGTGCTGATCAGCGTCGGACTGCGCTTCTGGCAGGAGTTCCGCTCCGGGCGCGCGGCCCAGCGGCTGCGTGCCATGGTCACCACCACGGCGACCGTCGCGCGCAGGGGCACCGGCGGCACACGGCGCGGCGTGTCCGGGGCCGTCACCACCGAGCTGCCCTTCGAGCTGCTGGTGCCCGGGGACGTGATCCACCTGTCGGCCGGGGACCTGGTGCCCGCCGACTGCCGGCTGCTCACCGCCACCCACCTGGTCGTCGACCAGGCCACACTGTCCGGCGAATCCCTGCCGGTGGACAAGGAGGCGGGCGCCCCGGTGCCCGCGGGCCGCAACGTGTTGGACTCGCCCTCGTTCTGCTTCCTCGGGTCCACGGTGCTCAGCGGCACGGCGACGGCAGTCGTGGTGGGCACCGGCGCGCGGACCTACCTGGGCTCGATCGCCGAACGGCTCACCCACCGGGTGGAGGACACCAGTTTCGACCGCGGCGTGCGCGCGGCCAGCTGGACGCTGATCCGCTTCGCGCTGGTCATGGTGCCGATCGTGTTGGCCGTCAACGGGTTCAGCCGGGGCGACTGGGCGCAGGCCCTGCTGTTCGCGGTGTCGGTCGGGGTCGGGCTGGTGCCCGAGATGCTGCCGGTGATCGTGACGGCGAACCTGGCCAGGGGCGCGGTGGCGCTGTCGCGCAGGCAGGCGATCGTCAAGCAGCTGCGGGCCGTGCAGAACTTCGGCGCGATGGACGTGCTGTGCACCGACAAGACCGGCACGCTCACCGAGGACCGGATCGTGCTGGACCGCTACCTGGACGCGCGCGGGCGGCACGAGGACTCGGTGCTGGAGCTGGCTTTCCTGAACTCCGCCCTGCAGACCGGTCTGCGCAACCTGCTGGACCGCGCCGTGACCGAACGCGTGGACGCCGACCGGGCGATGATGCTGGAGGCCACGTGGCGGCTGGTGGACGAGATCCCGTTCGACTTCAGCAGGCGGCGGCTGTCGGTCGTGGTCCGCGACACGGACGCACACCACCTGCTGATCACCAAGGGCACGGTCGAGGACGTGCTCGCCGGGTGCACCGCGCTGGCGGTGGACGGGGTCGAGTTGCCGATCAACTCCTTGGTGCGCAAGGACTTGCTCGAACAGGCCGAGGAGCTGGCCGCCGACGGACTGCGGGTGCTGGCCGTCGCGCGCAAGGCCGTGCCGGAGCAGGAGGTCTACCAGGTCGAGCAGGAGCAGGGGCTGACCTTCGTGGGCTACCTGTGCTTCCTGGACCCGCCGAAGGACTCCGCGGCGGCGGCCGTGCGGGAGCTGACCGGGCACGGGGTCGCGGTCAAGGTGATCACCGGCGACCACCCGCTGGTGGCGGCGAAGGTGTGCCGCGAGGTCGGCATCGAGGTGGGCGAGGTCGTGCTGGGCAACCAGATCGACGCCGCCGATGACGCGAAGCTGGCCGGACTCGTCGAGCGCACAACGGTGTTCGCCAGAACCACGCCCACGCAGAAGGCCCGCGTGGTGCGGGCACTGCGGGCCAACGGGCACACCGTGGGCTACCTGGGCGACGGGGTGAACGACGCGGCGGCGCTGCGCGAGGCCGACCTGTCGGTGTCGGTGGGCTCGGCGGTGGACGTGGTGCGGGAGGCGGCCGAGGTCATCCTGCTGCGCAAGGACCTCACCGTGCTGGCGCACGGGGTGGTCGAGGGCAGGCGCACCTTCGGCAACACCATGAAGTACGTCAAGCTGACCGCGAGCTCCAACTTCGGCAACGTGCTCAGCGTGCTGGCCGCCAGCGCCTTCCTGCCGTTCCTGCCGATGTTGCCGGTGCAGCTGCTGGTGCAGAACCTGATCTACGACCTGTCCCAGCTGGCCATGCCCTGGGACCGGGTGGACCGCGAGTACCTGCGGGCGCCCCGGCGCTGGGAGGCGCGCGGGCTGGCCCGGTTCATGCTGGTCATCGGGCCGCTCAGCTCGGTGTTCGACCTGGCCCTGTTCGCGGTGATGTGGCGGCTGTTCGGCGCGGACCAGCCCGCGCTGTTCCAGACCGGCTGGTTCGTGGAGGGCCTGCTCTCCCAGGTGCTGATCGTGCACGTGATCCGCAGCCGCCGCGGGCTGGCCAGCCGGGCGAGCTGGCCGGTGGTGCTGGCCACCGCCCTGGCCGTGGCCGCGGGCCTGGCGCTGCCGTTCAGCCCGGTGGCCGCCTCGCTGGGCATGCGGGTGCTGCCCGTCTCGTACCTGCCCTGGCTGGCTGGAGCACTGCTCGGTTACTGCCTGCTCGTGCAGCTGGTGAAGACCTGGTACGTCCGCAAGTTCACCAGTTGGCTGTGAACGCGCAACGCCCCGTACAGCTCGCGGTCCGCCCTGCCGATGTCGAATGGGGCCGACGCTCGTCCACAGTGGAGGTTTGCGGTTCATGTCTACCCTGGAGATGTCGCTGCGCCTGATCGCGGGCGTCGGGCTCGGCGCGGCCATCGGCTTCGAGCGGCAGTACCGGGCCAGGATGGCGGGCCTGCGCACCAACGCCCTGGTCGCCACCGGAGCGACCCTTTTTGTGCTGTTGTCCGGTTTCGGCTTCACCTCCGTGCCCGGGGCGCACGAGGCCGACCCGACCCGGGTGGCCGCGCAGATCGTCTCCGGCATCGGCTTCCTCGGCGCGGGCGTGATCATGCGTGACGGGCTGAACGTGCGCGGGCTGAACACCGCCGCCACGCTGTGGTGCTCCGCGGCGGTCGGCGCGCTGTGCGGTGCCGGGCTGTACGAACCGGCGGTGGCGGGCACCGTGGTGGTGCTGCTGGCCAACGTGGCGCTGCGCTGGGTGGGCCGCATGGTGGACCGGCGGCCGGACTCCGGCGAGGAGACGACCACCAAGTACACGTTCATGGCCGTGACCAAGGACGAGGCCGAGGCGCACATCCGAGCACTGCTCGTGCAGTCCATGTCCGGCACCGGCTTCCAGTTGCAGTCGGTGTCCAGCCGCAACAGCTCGGTGGAGGGCTACGTGGAGGTGCGCGCGGACCTGCTCACCGACCAGCGAGACGACAAGCAGATGGAGTCGGCGGTGTCCCGGCTGAGCATGGAACCGCAGGTCACCAGCGTGCGCTGGAACGCACGGTCCACCGGCGGCGGCAAGAGCGACGACTGATCCGATCACAGCCCCGCGCACAGGTCGATCCGGTATCGTGGCCGGGCCATCGCCACCATCCGCTGCACCTCGGGGGAACCCAGTGGGACTGTTCGACAAGATCCGCGGCGAGTTCATCGACATCGTCGAGTGGCTCGACGACAGCCGCGACACGATCGTCTGGCGGTTCCCGCGCTACGAGAACGAGATCAAGATGGGCGCCAAGCTCACCGTGCGTGAGTCCCAGGCGGCCGTCTTCGTCAACGAGGGCCAGGTGGCGGACGCCTTCCCGCCCGGCATGTATACCCTGCAGACGCAGAACATGCCGATCATGTCCACCCTCAAGGGCTGGAAGTACGGGTTCAACTCCCCGTTCAAGGCCGAGGTGTACTTCGTCAACACCCGGCAGTTCACCGACCTGAAGTGGGGCACGCAGAACCCCGTCATCGTGCGGGACCCCGAGTTCGGCATGGTGCGGCTGCGCGCGTTCGGCGCGTTCGCCATCCGGGTCATCGACCCGCCCGCCCTGCTGCGCGAACTGGCGGGCACCGACCCGCAGTTCCGCACCGAGGAGGTCTCCGAGTACCTGCGGCAGATCATCGTCGGCAGGCTCGGCACGGCCCTGGCCAGCTCCGGGGTGCCGATGCTGGACCTGGCCACCCAGCAGGGCATGATCGGGGACAAGCTGGCCGCGGCGCTGAGCCAGGAGCTCGCCCCGGTCGGCATCCAGATCCCCAAGTTCGTCATCGAGAACATCTCGCTGCCGCCCGAGGTCGAGGCGGCCATCGACAAGCGCAGCCAGATGGGCATCGTCGGCAACCTGGACCAGTACACCCAGTTCCAGGCGGCCAACGCCATCCAGGACGCGGCCAACAACCCCGGCGGGGCCGGTGAGGGCCTGGGCGTCGGCCTGGGCATGGCGCTGGGCCAGCGCGTGGCGGCGGGCTTCCCGCAGCCCGGCCAGCCCCAGTACCAGCAGCAGCCGCAGCAGTACCAGCAGCCGCAGACCGCGCCCCAGCCCGCCGCACCGGGTGGACCGCCCCCGCTGCCCGCGCAGGAGCAGTGGTACCTGGGCACCGCCGACGGGCAGCGCATCGGCCCGCTGGACCAGGGCGCGCTCGCCCAGCAGGCGGGCGCCGGGGTGCTGACCCCGAACACGCTGGTCTGGAAGACGGGCATGGCGCAGTGGGTGCCCGCCTCGCAGGTGCCCGAACTGGGTTCGCTGCTGGCCAACACCCCGCCGCCGCTGCCCCCGCAGGGCTGAGCGGCGATGACCGACCCGTACCAGCAGACCGGGATGGTGTCCTCGCACACCTACCCGTGCGGCGGCTGTGGGGCCCGCGTGCAGTTCGCGCCGGGCACCAACGTGCTGAAGTGCCCGTACTGCGGGTTCCAGCAGCAGATCACCGCCGGCGACCGGCAGATCCGCGAGTACGCGCTGGCCGAGCTCGGCACGTTACCCCGCAAGCCCGTCGGCAGCATCGGGGCGTACGTGCTGGCCTGCCCGCGCTGCGCGGCCCGCACCGAGACCAACGAGTCCGCCAGCCCGTGCCAGTTCTGCGGCACCCCGCTGGTGGTGGACCCGAACGCGACCGGGCAGATCGTGCCCGAGGCCGTGCTGCCGTTCCGCCTGGACCACAACGGGGTTCGCGGCGCGCTGGGCAGTTGGATCTCCTCGCGGTGGTTCGCGCCCAACGCGCTGAAGAAGGTCAGCACCGCCGAGTCCACCAAGGGCACCTACCTGCCGCACTGGACCTTCGACTCGCAGACCACGTCCTACTACACCGGGGCGCGCGGCGAGCACTACTACGTCACCGAGAGCTACACCGACAGCGACGGCAACCGGCAGACCCGGCAGGTCCGGCACACCCGCTGGTACCACGTCAGCGGACAGGTCAGCCGGTTCTTCGACGACGTGCTCGTGCCCGCCAGCGTGGTCGTGCCCCCGCAGAAGCTGGACCAGCTCGCGCCCTGGCCGCTGCCCGAGGCCCAGCCGTACCAGCCGCAGTACCTCGCCGGGTACCACTCGCTGCGCTACGACATCGAGCCCGAGACCAGCCTCGAAGAGGCCAAGGCGCGGATGGCCCAGGTCATCCAGCAGGACTGCAGCAACGACATCGGCGGCGACGAGCAGCGCGTGGAGTCGGTCAACACCAACCACGCCGACATGACCTTCAAGCTGATGCTGCTGCCAGTGTGGATCGCCTGCTACGTGTACGCGGGCAAGAACTGGCAGGTCCTGATCAACGGGGTCACCGGTGAGGTCATCGGCGACCGCCCGTACAGCAAGGGCAAGATCGCGCTCGCCGTCGTCCTCGCCCTGCTGGTGGTCGCCGTACTCGTGTACTTCTTCTTCATCAACGGCCACCACACGACGACCGGCACCACGACGAAGCACCGATAGCACTCCGCATTGAGGTGGCTTTTCTTCCATTGACCGGAAGAAAGGCCACCTCAATTGCTGCCCGGCATCGTGGGCGCGTAATCTGGCCACTCGATTCGGGTCGAGGGGTGAACCACACTGCCTGAGTTCTTCGTCAACTACCGCACAGGAGATGAGGAGTGGGCGGCAACCCTCATCGCACGCGAACTCATCGAACACTTCGGCAAGCAGAACGTCTTCTTCGCCAGTAAGTCGATCGAGCTCGGGCACGACTTCGCCAACGAGATCATCACGAAGCTGCCGCAGTGCAAGGTGCTGGTGGCGGTGATCGGCTCGGGCTGGCTCACGACCGAGCGCGGCGGACGCACGATCGCCGATCCGCAGGACTGGGTACACCGGGAACTGGCCATGGCCTTCGCGAGCGGTCTGCACGTCATTCCGGTGCTCATCGGCGAAGTGAGCCGGCTGAAGGCGGAGGACCTGCCGCCCGAACTGGCCCAACTCGCTCCGCTCCAGTACCTGAGAATGCGGCACCGCGAGGAGGACTTCGCGATCCTCCGGCTGCTCGACAAGCTGCACGAGTTCGTGCCGGACTGCGCGGCCCGGTGCGAGCGCTCCCCCGCTCCCGACGCACACCCCGAACTGGACAAGGCGGCGAGCCAGCTCGCCGACGCGGTCCGGCTCCAGTGGTCCCGGGAGGAGGAACGGCGCCGGATCCACGACCCGCGCAGCCTCGACGTCGGCTGGCACACCGCGCCCGAGGCCCTGATGGACCACTGGCCCAACATCCACCGGTCGCGCCAGCAGAAGCCCGTGGACCTGGGCGGGCGAATGGACCAGATCCTCGAGGTCTACCGCAGGGTTCCGTCCGGACGACTGGTGATTCTGGGCCCAGCCGGTTCCGGCAAGACAATCCTCACGATCCGGTTCGTGCTCGATCAACTCGACGAACGCCAGGCCCACGAACCCGTGCCGGTCATCTTCAGCCTCGGTTCGTGGAATCCAGCCGTCACACAGTTACGTGACTGGCTCACCGAGCAACTCATCCGCGACCACCCGGGGTTCGCCGCGGCCGGGGCGGCCGGGGCCCGCCTGGCCGCCGCACTGGTCGACGCCAACCGGATCCTGCCCGTGCTCGACGGGTTCGACGAGATCGCCACCGGCCTGCACCGCGCCGCACTCGATGCGATCAACCGCGTGGACATGCCGCTGCTGCTGACCAGTCGGCTCGCCGAGTACACCGCCGCCGTGGGCGCCGCCGACGTGCTCACCCATGCCGCCGCCATCGAACTGGACCCGCTCACGCTGCGCGACCTCGACGAGTACCTGCCCCTCACCGCCCGCCGCCGGGTCTGGCAGCCGGCGCTGAACCGACTGGCCGTGCACCCCGACCTGGCCTCCCAGCACGTGATCCAGGTGCTGTCCAACCCGCTGATGGTCGGCCTCGCCCGCACGATCTACAGCGATGGCCCCGGCCCGGAACCGCTCGAACTGTTCGACACCAAGCGCTTCCCAACCCCCGAGTCGCTGGAAACCCACCTGCTCGACGCCTTCGTTCCTGCCGCCTACCAGGAGAAACCCCGCTGGAACCCCGAGAACACCCAGCAGTGGCTCGGTTTTCTCGCACAGCACCTCACCAAGCTCGGCACCCCCAACCTCGCCTGGTGGCAGTTCGGCGACTCCATGCCCCGCCTGAAACGCGCGTCGCTGATCGGCGCGGCGGTGGGCGTGATCATCTGCCTCGTCGGCCTCACGTGCGGTGGGACCGGTGTCGTCCTCCCGGCAGCCGCGGGGTGCTGCCTGGTCAGCGGACTTGCCGTCGGAATCGGCTACCACCTCACCGCGCTGATCGGGCTCTGGCTCGCCTTCGGCACCGCGATCGGTTTCGCCTTCGGCCCCAGTCACAACTTCTCCCTACCAATCAGCATTGGCGGAGGGCTCACACTGAGCCTGCTCTATGCGGCCGCATACCGCCTTTCGGGCGGCACGGAATCCACCCCCTCGCGCGCTCGCATGAACATCCGCCGCAGGGCGACACGCCTGGCGCCGATGGCGAAGTTCCTCACCATCGGGAGCCTACTGGGCGCAGTGGATTTCACGTGGCTGTACGTAGTATCGACAATAGACCACAACGCGACCTTCAACACAAGCGATCTGCTCGCCTACTCAGGATTCGGCGCAGCCCTCGGAGCCCTGATAGGGATGTCAACCGGACCAACACGAGGTCGATCAATCCACTTCGACAGGAGCCTGTTCTTTCGTTTCACAGCGCTCAGTGGATTCGGCCTCATCGCCATAGCGGCCATCGGTGCACAGCTGCTTCCCAACGCCCCCAGCATCGGGGCAGTAATCACGGTGGCTCCGCCGTTGGCGCTCTCCCTGGGCCTCGCAGGAGCAATCGAGCGAAGCGCGCGACCGCGAACACAACGTGGACTCCGGGCGAACCTCGCCAGCCGAGCGAGTTGGATCTTTCCGCTGGCCGGGGCCACGATACTCACCGTCAGCATCATAGCAAACAAAGATTCCGAATCGACAGTACCCACCCTGACTTCGAACGACATCCCGGGAACCGGAGTCCACCTCTCCATACTCATCGTCTTGGGAATATCATTCGGCCTCATCGCCAAGGCTGCCGTGAGCATGTTCTCAACACTCGTGACCTCGGACGTGGAAATCGAGAGCACACACGGCTCAACCGGAAGAACACTGCTCAAAGCGGACAGAAACAGCGCTCTACTTAAATCCGCCAGCTATCTGACCGTCACAGCCCTGCTCATGGGAGCACTCTTTCCCACGCTGACCGGAAACAGGCTGGACCTCCTCACCGGCGTCCTCAGCGGAAGCATCCTTGCCGTGGCGGCTCTCGCGGGCAAGGCATGGGGGCGGTGGCTGGTGATCGCGCGGTTCTGGCTGCCGCTGACCGGGCGGGTGCCGTGGCGGCTGGTGGCCTTCCTCAACGACGCGCACCAACGCGGTGTGCTGCGGCAGGCGGGAGCGGTCTACCAGTTCCGCCACGCGAAGCTGCAGAAACACCTCGCGAACAAGGCGTCCCGTCAGGAAAGTGCCGTTCGAGACACTAGATGTCTCGAACGGCACTTTCCTGACAAACCGGGCTAGGCCTCGGCCATTCCGGCGACCACGGAGGTCCGGGCGGCACGGCGGGCGGGCAGGACGGCGGCCACGGCGGCGGCGAGCACGGCGACGGCGAGCATCACGGCGAGCTGGCCCGCGGGCAACACGAAGCCCACTTGCAGCTTGTCGGTGGACAACGCGGAGACCACCAGCTTGGCGAACCCGATGCCGAGCAGCACGCCGATCACCGCCCCCATCAGGCCGATCAGCACCGACTCGATGAGCAGCATGAAGCCGAGCTGGCCGCGGGTCAGGCCCAGCGCCCGCAGCAGGGCGGACTCGCGGGTGCGCTCCAGCACCGACAGGGTGAGCGTGTTGGCGATGCCGAACAGCGCGATCACCACGGCCAGCCCGACCAGGGCCCACATGATCATCAGCATCTGGTCGACGCGGCCGGCCAGGTCGGACTTGCGGGCGGCGCCACTGGCGACCTCGGCGATGGGGCTGCTCGCGGTGGCCTTCTCCACGGCGGCCTGCCCCGCCTGCGGGCTGACCCCGTCCCGGGCCTTGATCATGATCATCCGATACCCGGTGCCCGGGGCGATCCGTTGCAGGGTCTCCAGGGAGACGATGGCACTGCTCTGGTCCTCGTTGGAGTAGGTACCGGCCAGGGTCAGCGTGGCGCCACCGGCCCGCACGCGGTCACCGACCTTCAGCCCGTACCGGGTGGCCTGGCTGTCGCTGAGCAGCAGGGTGTCCGGTCCGAGCCTGCTGACATCCCCCTGGGACTGCTTGAGCTGCACCGACTTGCCCAGTGAGTCGGCGGGCGTACCGAACAGGTACAGCGACTTACCGTTGACCTTGACCTCGGCGGAGCCGGTCGGGGTCACGGTCTGCACCTCGGGCTGGGCGCGCAACTGGTCGGCCAGCGAGGTGGGCAGCGGGTGCTCGCGCACCGCGGAGGTCACCAGGTAGTCCGCGGGGAACTGCTTGTCGATCTCGCTGGTGACGCTCTCCTTGCCACTGGCGGCCGCCACGGTGATCATCGTGACGATCGTGACGCCGATCATCAGCGCGGCGGTGGTCGCGGCGGTCCGCTTGGGGTTGCGGGTGGCGTTGGCGCTGGCCAGCTTCGCGGGCACGCCGAACAGCAGCCGGGGCAGCGCGCCGAGCACCCGGTTGACCGGGCCGACGATCACCGGGCCGAGCGCGATCACCGCGCCGAGCAGCACCATGGTGCCCAGCCCGGTGACGATGAAGCCGACGGAGTCCCCCGAGCGCAGACCGATGAAGCACACGCCGCCGCCCAACAGGGCGAGGATGGCCACGAACGCCATGCGCACCACGCTGGTGCGGCGCACCTCGTCCTGACTGTCCGGCAGGCTGCGCAGCGCGGCCAGCGGCGCGACCCTGGTCGCGCGCAGCGCGGGCAGCACGGCGGAGAGCACGGTGACCACCACGCCGACCCCGAAGGCGATGAGCACGGTGTTCACGGTCAGCGGCAACTGCACGGGACCCTTGCTGCCGCCGAAGACCGAGCCGACCCCGGCCTGCAACGCCGCGGACAGGCCGACGCCGGCGCCCAGGCCGAGCACCGAGGCGAACAGGCCCATCACCAGTGCTTCCAACAGCACGCTGCGGAACACCTGGCCGCGGTCGGCGCCGATGCACCGCAGCAGGGCCAGCTCCCTGGTCCGCTGCGCGACCAGGATGGTGAAGGTGTTGTAGATGACCATGGCGGCCACCACCAGCGCGATCAGCGCGAACACCAGCATGAACTGGGTCAGCCCGCCGGAACCGCGGCTGATCTGCTTGAGCACGTCGACGGTGTACTGCTCGCCGGTCTTGACCGACAGCTTGCCGCCCACCGCGGTGCTGATCCGGTCGGCCAGCTGCTGCTGGCTCACCCCCTGGTCGGCGGCCACCACGACCTGGCCGACGTAGTGCTCCTTGGCCAGCGGGGCGAGCGCACTGGGCAGCAGCACGGCGGCGTCCCCGCTCAGCGAGGACTTGGACACGCCCTGGGTGTAGGTGCCGACGATCGTCAGCGGCACGGGCTTGTCGGCCTGGTCCAGCACGGAGACCTTCTGGCCGACCGCGAGCTTGGCGGTCTGCGCGGTCGTGGCGTCCAGCGCGATCTCGTCCGCCTTGGCGGGCATCCGGCCCTCTTGGAGGTCGGTCATCCGCAGCCGCTGGTCGCCCTCCAGCGCGGACACGGTGGCCGACTTGGCCTTGCCGTTCGCGCCGACCAGCGGCACCTGGGCGCCCCAGCGCGCGTCGGCCGCGGCCACGCCGGGCACGGCCCGCACCTGGTCCAACTGGGTCTGGCTGATGCCGCCGCGGTCCTCGTCAGCGCTGCCGGAGCTGCTGCGGCCGGGTTCGACCGACACGTCCACGCCCCGCGTCTGCCGGGCGAAGTCGTTGTGCAGGTTGGCGTCCAGGGCGCTGCCCAGGATCAGCGTGCCGCTGACGAAGGCGACGCCGAGCACGATCGCGATCGAGGACAGCACGAGTCGAGCGGTGCGGGCGCGCAGGCCCGCGAGGGTGGTCTTGAGCATCACGCGCCCAGGTGGCGCAGCGCGGCCAGCACGGAGTCGGCGGTCGGGTTGGCGATCTCCCCGGCCAGGTGCCCGTCAGCCATCAGCACGACGCGGTCGGCGTAGGAGGCGGCCACCGGGTCGTGCGTCACCATGATCACCGTCTGGCCGAACTTGCGCACCGACATGCGCAGGAAGTCCAGCACCTCGGCCCCGGAGCGCGAGTCCAGGTTGCCGGTGGGCTCGTCGGCGAAGACCACCTCGGGCTTGCTCACCAGCGCTCGGGCGCAGGCCACACGCTGCTGCTGGCCGCCGGAGAGCTCGGTGGGCTTGTGCCGCAGTCGATCGCGCAGGCCGACGGTGTCCACAATGGTGTCGAACCAGACCTGGTCGGGCTTGCGACCGGCCAGTTCCAGGCCCAGCAGGATGTTCTGCTCGGCGGTCAGCGTGGGCAGCAGGTTGAACGCCTGGAACACGAAGCCGACCCGGTCGCGGCGCAGCTTGGTGAGGTCGCGGTCGGACAGCCTGGTGATCTCGCTCTGTCCGATGTGGACAGATCCGGAGTCCACGGTGTCCAGACCGGCGAGGCAGTGCATGAGGGTGGACTTGCCCGAGCCGGAGGGGCCCATGATCGCGGTGAACTGGCCCGCGGCGAAGGCCACGCCGACCCCGTCCAGCGCGCGCACCGCGGTGTCGCCCTTGCCGTAGACCTTGACCAGGTCACGGGCCGCGACCGCGGTCCGGGTGCCGACGTCGGACGCCAGTGCTGACATGTTCCACTCCACTCACGCAAACGAGTTCCTGACAGCCGCAACGCTAGGGGCACCGCACCCGCGCGGGCGTCACCACAGGGGCTGCAAGCGGAGTCGTCCCGCAGGCTGACCGGTTGTCATCCCGCAGGCTGATCAGGGTTCCAGCAGGCCCCTGTCGTACGCCGCGGCCACCGCCTCGGCACGGCGTCCCGCGCCCAGCTTGGCCATGATCCGGGACAGGTGCACGCTGACGGTCTTCTCGCTGATGAACAGCTCCGCGCCGACCTCGCGGTTGGTCCGCCCCAGCGCGACCAGCGACAGCACCGAACGCTCCCTCGGGGTCAGCGGGTCCACCGTGTCCCGCAGCACCATTCCGTTGTCCTCCAACGGAATCCGTGCCCGCTTGGCAAGCTGGTTGAGGGCGGACAGCAGCGGGGCCGCACCCAGTCGCTGCGCGGACTCGCGGGCCAGCGCGAGCTGCTGGGCCGCGCCGTCCTGCTTGGCGGCCAGCATCGCGGCGGCCAGCCGCCAGCGGGCCAGCGCGCGCTCGTAGGAGTGGCCGTAACCGAAGCCGTCCACCACGGCCCGCCACGCCTCGGGATCACCGGCGCCGGTCAGCCTGCTGTGCTCGGCGTGCAGCCGCGCCAGCCACGCCCTGCCCTCGGGGCCGAGCCGCCCGCTGCGGTGCGAGCCCTCGGCAGCGGCCAGCCCGCTGGCCAGCAACTCCTCGGCCACCTCCAGCGCGGCCCGCTCGGCCTGTTCGTCACGACGTCGACGGGCCCGCTGCGCGAGGTCCGCGGCGGCCCCGATCCCCAGCGCGGACAACCGGATCCCGCCGGTGGCGCGCGGCAGCATCGCCTCGACCGCGGCCAGGCCCTCCCGCACGGCCTCCAGCGCGCGGTCCGGCCGCCCGCGCCAGCTGTGCAGCTCGGCGCTGGCCGCCGTGCAGAACATGGGCAGCTGGAAGTCCGTCGGCCACTCGGGGCGCAGCCGCTCCAGCAGGTGCTGGGCCTGCTCGAACCGTCCCGAGCCGACGTCCACCACCACGGTGGCCGCCGCCACGATCGAGGTCGCGATGGTCGCCACCGGGTCGCGCGGCAGGTCGGCGGCCTCGGCCACCCCGGCCCAGTCCCCGGCCACGTACCGGGTCACCACCAGCAGCACCCGCAACTGGAAGCCGAACGGCCCCCAGGACAGTCCCGCCTCCTGCGCCCGCCGCAGGCCCTCACCGAAGACCTTGCCCGCCTCGCCGATCAGCCCCTGCTCGTACCGGTTGATGCCGAGGTTGAACCAGGCCCGCAGCTCCACGCTGTGCGCCCCGGCCTCGATCGCCCGGTCGCGGGCCACCACCAGGCGGCCGCACGCCTCCTCCACGTCACCGCCGCGCTCGTCCATCACCGCCAGGGTGATCAGCGCGTCCGCCTCGGCACTGCGCGAACCGGCGGCGCAGGCGTCGCTCACCGCCTGCTCGGCCATCTCGCGGGCCGTCTGGTAATCGCCGATCGCCCGCCTGGCCCGCGCCTTGATCGCCAGTACCCAGGCGCGCTGCGGGCTCGACGGCTGGTCCCGGACCAGCTCCCAGGCCTCGTTGATCACCTCGGCGGCCTTGTCCTCGCGGCCGTCCACGTTCATCAGCGCCATGGACAGCCTGCGGTACGCCTCCGGCTTGTTCTCGGCGTCGGCGGCGTTGACGGCCTCCCGCGCGTAGGCGATGCCGCGCTCCAGCTCGCCCGCGCTGATCGCGTGGAAACTGGCCCGGTGCAACAACTTGAGCTGCCCCACCCCGGTGTGCGACTCGGGGTCGTCCACCGCGCCCCACAGCTTGAGCGCCTGCTCGGTGTAGTGCAGGGCCTCCCCCGGCGCGCCGAGGTCGTCCGCCTCGGTGGCGGCACGGGTGGAGAACTCCAGCGCCTCGGGCAGCGAGTGGCTCTCCATGTAGTGGTAGGCCAGTCGCGCCGCGGTGCCGCGCATCGCGGGCTCCCCGCGCAGCTGCTTGGCGTAGGCCAGGTGCAGCCGCACCCGCTCGCCGGGCAGCAGGTCGTTGTAGACGGCCTCGCGCAGCAGCGCGTGCCGGAACGTGTAGGCGCCCTCGCTGTCGACGGTCTGCAACACGTTGTGCTGCACGGCTTCGCGCAGCGCCTCCTCCAGATCGGGCGCGGGCAGGTCGGCCACGGTGTGCAGCCGCGCGTAGCCCACCCGCCGGCCCCCGACCGAGGCGGCGCGGATCACCTGCTGGGCGGTGGGGCTGAGCCGTTCGATGCGCGACAGCAGCACGTCGGCCAGCCCGGTGGGCATCGCGGCGGGCTCGCCGCAGTCCAGGCAGCTCGCCAGGAGTTCCTCGGCGAAGAACGGGTTGCCCTCGGAGCGGGTCGCGATGCGCAGCACCGCGGCGTCGGTGACCTCCTCGTCGGCCAGCGCGCGCACGAAGCTCACGGTGTCGGCCTGGTCGAAGGGGTTCAGCTCGACGCGCTCCACGGAGGTCAGCCGCACCAGCTCGGCCAGCACCGCGCGCAGCGGGTGCCTGCGGTGCAGTTCGTCGGCGCGATAGGTGACCAGCACCAGCAGCCGCTGCGAGCGCAGCCGGGACAGCAGGAAGTGCAGCAGGTGCCGTGAGGAGGAGTCGGCCCAGTGCATGTCCTCCAGCGCCAGCACCACGCAGCGCTGCCCCGCCAGCTCGTCGAACAGGCCCAGCACGGCGTCGAACAGCTGCAACTGGCTGAGGTCGGCCTCCTCGCCGACGGTCTTCGGGCTGGCGGGCTCGGCGGCCAGCGCGGGCAGCAGCCTGGCTAGCACGGGCCTGCTGTGCAGTGCCTCGGGGTGCTGCTGGCGGAGCTGGCCGAGCACGTCGGCGAACGGCAGGTAAGGCAGGCCGCTGCCCGCACCCACGCAGCGCCCGGTAAGGACCAGTGCGCCCTGCTGGGCGGCGAACTCGGACAGATCGGTCAACAGGCGGGTCTTGCCCACCCCGGCGTCACCGGAGAGCAGGGCCGCCGAGGCGGTGCCGTCCTGGGCACGCGCGAAGGCGGCGCGCAGTCGGCTTCGTTCCGAACTGCGCGCCACCAGCGGAATTCCCGATCCGAGTCTCGGCACGACCTGCATCGTCGCACACCTCAGGCGGCGTGTAGGGCCGGTTCTCCAAGCTCGTTCGGGTCGGCTGAGTCACTGGCCAACTGCTCGCCGCGCGGCCTGCGCACCAGGCGTGCCAGCCAGCTCTCACTGTGCCGCTGCTGCGCCGCGCGGGCCGCCCGCATACGGTCGCGGGCCAGCTCCTGCCGGTAGTCGATCTCCGCCTTGAGCGACTCGGGCGTCCACTCCAACATCTCGTTCCTCCACTGCTCGTCGGTGACAGTGGAGAGGTTCGTCCTGAGGTGGGCCGCCCGGCATCGGCTGATCACCTCGGTACTGCCTTACCCCGCGGCCCCGCGCGGCCCTGAGCCCCGAGTAAGGCCCCTCAGTCCCCACCCCGCGAGTCCCGCCCACAGGACGCCGAGCCCCGCTCTGGGGCAGCCGAGTCCCGCTCTGGGCGCGGGCCGGGGCCGCGGTTCCCGCACCGGTGGGCGGGACTCGCGTGCGGGAGAGCGGGACTCGCGGGGTGGGGTCAGGCTGTCAGGCGGGCGCGGGCCAGGCGGGAGCGCACGCCGTCGGTCTCCGGGGCGCCCAGCTCGGTGAGCAGGCCCAGCGCACGCTGCCAGTGGCCCTGGGCGCCGGGATCGCGCTGGGCGTCCAGGGCCTGCGCGATCCGGTCGTGCGCGATGCCCTGGTGGTAAGGGCTCGCCGCGGACACGGCGATCTCCAGCGCGCGGCGGGCCGTCGACATGGCCTGCACCACCTCACCCGTCGCCAGCAGCGAGGTCACCAGGTCGCTCAGGCAGGCGGTCTGCCCGATCACCTCACCGGTCTCGGCGTACACCCGTAGGGCCGTGCGCAACCGCTGCTCGGCCTCGCCGTGGCGCTGCTGGTCCGCGTGCAGGATGCCGAGGTTGTGCAGGGCATTGGCCTGGGCGAACCGGGCCCCGCAGCGCTCACCGATCTCGGCGGCGCGCAGGTAGTGCTCCTCGGCGAGGGCGAGCTGGCCGGTCTCGTGGTGGATGTTGGCGATCGAGGTCAGCACCCTGGCCTGCCGCTCGCCGTGCCCCTCGCGGCGGCTCACGGCAAGCGCTTCCCGGTGCGCGTCCAGCGCTTCGGCGAACCGCTCGTGCATGGTGAGCACCACACCGAGGTTGTGCAGGGTCACGAACTGGGCCTCGGCGTCACCGCAGCCGCGCACGACCTGCGCCGCGGCCTCGTGGGTGGACAGCCAGGTCGCGCGGTCGGCGCTGAGCCAGAACAACCGGCTCATCGTGTAAGGCAGCTGCCAGGCGTGCGTGGTCCAGCCCTGCGCGGCCGCGTACCCGGCGGCGGCCAGCAGGTTGCCCCGCTCCGCCTCCAGCCAGGCCATGGCAGTGCCGGAGCCGTCGATGACCGGCACGGCGGCGGGCGGGTGCTCGGGGGCGATCGGCACCTTGCCCCGGGTGATGGGCAACAGGCCGTCGGCGAGGTCCGCGCAGTGCAGGTAGTAGTCGAGCATGCGACCGGCCACCGCACGGTGCTCCTCGGCGGTCAACTCCTCGGCGGCCAGCGTGACGCAGTAGGCGCGGACGAGGTCGTGCGGGGCGTAGCGGCCGGGTTCGGACGCGCTGAGCAGGTGGGCGGCGGCCAGTGCGTCGAGGGCCCGCGTGGCCTCGCCGAGCCCGACCTGGGCCAGGGCAGCGGCCAGGTGCGGGGTGACGTCCGCGCCCGGGTGCACGCCGAGCAGGGTGAGCAGGCGCGCGGGCAACCTGGGCAGCGCGCGACGTGAGGCGTCGAAGGCCGCGCGGACCACGCTGTCCCCGCCCTCCAGGCCGAGCCCGGCGAGCCTGCCCCGCTCGTCGTCCAGCTCGGCGACCAGCCCCGCCACTGACAGCCGCGGGGTGCCCGCCAGCCGCGCGGCGGCCACCCGCAGCGCCAGCGGCAGCCGGTCGCACAGGGCGGCGAGCCGCAGCGCGGCCTCCGGCTCGGCGAGCAGGCGCTGCTCCCCGGCGATGCGGCCGAGCAGCCCCACGGCGTCCGTTGGCGAGAGCAGGGCGACGTCCACGACCTGCGCGTCGGCGTGCGCGACCAGCCCGTCCAGCCGCCGACGGCTGGTCACCAGCACGCAGCTGTGCGCCCCGGGCAGCAGCGGCAGCAGTTCCTGCGAGCCGCGCGCGTTGTCCAACACCACGACGAGCCTGCGGTCGGCGAGCATCGTCCGGAACAGGGCGGAACGCTCGTCCAGGGTCGCGGGCACCTCGGTCGTCGGCACGCCCAGCGCGCACAGGAACCGGCGCAGCACCTCGGCCGGGTCCAGCGGATCGCGCTGCGGGTCGTACCCGTGCAGGTCCACGTAGAGCTGGCCGTCCGGGAACCGGTCGCGGGCCCAGTGCACCGCCAGCGCCGTCTTGCCCACCCCGGCCGGACCCGTCACGGCCACCACCAGCCCGGCGGGCGTGTCCCCGGCCAGCTGCGCGAGCCGGTCCAGTTCCCGTTGCCGCCCCACGAAGTTCGCCGGTCCGCGCGGCAGCTGGCTCGGCGCGGCCACCGGCCGGGAAGTGGTCACCGGCGGGGACGGGTCGGTCAGGTCCTCACCGGCCAGCACCGCCTGGTGCAGCCGTTGCAGCTCAGGCCCCGGCTCGACCCCCAACTCCTCGATCAGCACCTGCCGCGCCGACCGGTAGACCGACAGCGCCTCGGCCTGCCTGCCCGCCTGGCACAGTGCGCGCATCGCCATGCCGTGCAGTCGTTCCCGCAACGGGTTCTCCGCGACCAGCCGGGTCAGCTCGCCCACGGCCTCGGCACCGCGGCCCAGCGCCAGGCGCAGTTCCGCGCGGTCCTCCAGCACGACGAGCCTGCGCTCCACCAGCCGACCCCGCTCGACCTCCGCGAACAGGCCCGGCAACCCCGACAGCGGTTCGCCGCGCCACAGCCCCAGCGCCTCGTCCAGCACCTCGTGCGCACCGAGCAGGTCGCCCGCGGCGCGCAGCTTGCCCGCGGCCGCCACGCGAGCCTCGAACACGTCCAGGTCCACCGCGTCCTGGGGCAGCCGCAGCAGGTAGCCGTCCCCGGAGGAGCGCAGCAGTGAGCCCGGCGCCCGGTTGGCCCGGCTGGGCTCCAGCGCGCGGCGCAGGCCGGCCACGTAGGTGTGCACGACGTTGACCGCGCTGCTGGGGGCCGACTCACCCCAGACCGCCTCGATGATCTGGTCCCTGGCCACGAGCGTGTTGCGCCCCAGCAACAGGATCGCCAGCACGACCCGCTGCTTGGGTGCCCCCAGTGGCACGTCCTGGCCGTCGCGGCCCGCGCGCAGGGCGCCGAGCACCTCGAACCACCAGGTGGTGGTGCACAAGTCCGACAACCGGCCCGCCCTTCACTGCGCTTGCTGCAGCGTGCGAAGCCTAGTGGCCTCTCCAGCCGTGCTCCAGAGGGCGTGTAGAGGAATCAGTAATGATTGTTCCCAGTTCCACCGAGGGCCACCGGCCCGGTGGGACGGCCCGGAGCTCAGGCTCCCCCAGAGCGACGCGGGCCGATCGACGTGCAAAGGGCACAAGCCCGCGGCGGCGGAACGTCGATCGGTTCGCGTCCCCACTCGGCCCGCACGACGGCCCGCACAGCGCCCCAGGCCGATCGACGTGCACTGAATCCACCGTGCAGGGGCACCCAAGCCCGCGGCGGCGGAACGTCGACCGGTTCGCGTCCCCACACCACTCGGCCCGCGGCGGCGCAAGATCAACCGCTACGCGTCCCCGCACCACCTGGCCAGCACCACGGCCCGCGACCTCCCCCTGGAGCGACGCGGGCCGATCGACGTGCGCTGGGCCTGGTGCGCGAGGGCGCCCCAGCCCGCGGCGGCGGAACGTCGACCGGTTCGCGTCCCCCTCCAGCGGCCACCGGTCCGCGCCTGGACACCGGCAGCCTCAGTGGTCGTTGTGGACTGACAGGCGCGGGGCGCACCGCACGGCACACCCCGCGATCACACTCAGTTCGGGCCGAACTCACCCGTCTTGGCGGCGAGCAGGAAGCGGTTCCACACCCGCTCGTCGAAGAACAGGGCGTCGCTGTCGGGGTTCTTCGAGTCACGGACGGCGGTGGCCGCACCCGTGAACGCGATCTCCACGCAGCACACGTCCCTCGGTCCGCTCAGACTGCTCTTCCGCCAACTCAGGGCGGACAACGGGGAACCGCTCACGACAACCTCACTTCTTGTGCAAACGATCGGCACTAGTCGAATTGGCTGGCCGCGTCCGCGATGAATGCGACGGTGTCCTTGGCACACAGGCCGGAGGCCACCAGATGCCCCCACAGCATCGTGTAGTAGTCGACTTCATCGGCGTTCTCCTGGAACTGCCCGTCCACGGTGCCCTCGACGTAGACCACGTCGCGGTCGGCGGGATCGGGAAACTCCATGATCACGAAAGACGAGCCCATTCCTGGGTACGAACCGTGTGCGAAGGGGATCACCTGGAAGCTGACGTTCGGTCGCTCGGCCAGTTCCACCAGGTGGTCGAGCTGGGCCCGCATCACCTCGGGGCTGCCGACCGGCCGCCGCAGGATCGCCTCGTCCAGGACGAAGGAGACCCGCGGCGGATCCTGCCGGTCGAGGATCCGCTTGCGCGTCATGCGCATGGCGATGCGGCGCTCGGCCTCCTCGGCCGACATGTCCGGCGCACCCTCGCGGATCAGTGCCCTGGTGTAGGCCTCTGTCTGGGCGAGGCCGGGCACCAACATCGCGTTGTAGGTGCGCAGGATCGCCGCCTCGGCCTCGAAGCCGAGGAACGCTCCGCGACCGACGTCGCCGAAGGACTCCCACCAACCCTTGATCCGGGCTTCCCTGGCGATCTGCACGAGGTACTCGCGCTGTTCCTCCGGGACGCCGTAGAGCAGTAGCATGTCCCGTACGTCTCGGGGCGTGACCCCGACCCGCAGCGTCTCGATGCGACTGATCTTGGACGGCGAGCACTCCAACTTCTCGCCGACGTCCTCGATGGTCAGCCCGGCGGCCTCGCGCAGCCGACGCAGCTCACTGGCGAGACGACGCTTGCGGACCGTGGGACTGGGCTCCCTGGTCATCTGTCAACCGCCTTTCGCACGAACCTCAGTGTGGAACGGGACTTGAGAGCCAGCAAAGACCTGTCATCCAATCGTGTACTGCAACTTGCAGAAACCCATCCGCCAGTCGCAGGCTGCTTTCCAGCACACCGCTGCCGGGGAACGTCAACAAGGCGGGTGCCACTCCAATCCCGGAAGGACCAAGGATGACCGAGATCACCGGACGTCGTTGGGACATCGCCTGCCTGGACGCTCTCGACCGGCAGCGGCAGGTGAGGGTCTGGTCCAGCCCCGGCCGAGTAGTCATGATCTCACCACCGGCCGAGACCTCGTGCCTGACCATCGACGAAGCGACGAAACTGCGCGACAGCCTGGAACGCGCCATCGAGGAAGCGGGCGCGCTCGCCGGCAGGACCCGCACCGCCAGGGCCTGGTGACCCGGTGCCTTCGAGCGTGTTCAGCCACTTGGACAAGTCCCTGCACGACCACCTGTCAGACCTGGTCCGGCTCGCCGAGGGCGCCGATGAGCGCACCGCGGTCGGGCTGGCCCGCTCGGAACTGCCCCGCATGGTCACCGCGCTCAAGGCACTGCTCGACGAACACCAGCCCGACGAGAACGGGCGCTGCCCCACCTGCCGCTCGCGGCGGTTCAGCCGCAGGCTGCCCTCCCCGTGCCGCGCGTACCTGGCGGCGCACCTCTGCCTGACGATCACTCGCGAGGAGCAGTCGGCCCCGCAGCAGGACGGCGCGACACCGAGGCGCCGCAACCACCTCCGCAGTGCTGGATAAGCACTGACCCCCTGAACGGCACGGGTACCCGCCCGTGTTCGAGCCGGGTGACGCCTCCCCCCGTACGCCCCCCTTCCGCGTCACCTGGCACACCCCCGACAGCGGGGTCGACAGCCCTCCCCGACGGCTGCCGACCCCGCTGTCGTGCGTCCGGGCACAACACCCGGTCAGAAAACATGAAAATCCATGCAAAACTTGCGACGCATGAACCAAGTGACCTTGACTAACGTAGGACGTCTGGCCCAGGTTCCGTAAACTTCATTTTACAGTCTGTTGACCGTTTTTAGTGGAAAAGCTCTCCCGGAGTGGGCATCATGGAGATCGGCGCGATCCATGACGGGCGTCACATGCCGCCCGACCCGCAGAGAATCGGAGAGATCCTTGACCACCAAGCAGCACCGCGGCACGAAGTCGCACGCTGGTGACCACTCCACCACCGGGCCGCCTGCCGCGTCCGGCTGGAGAGGCATCCTGCGCAACGACCTCCCAGCCTCGTTCGTGGTGTTCCTCGTGGCCATCCCCCTGTCACTGGGCATCGCGGCCGCCTCGGGCGCACCGCTGATCGCGGGCCTGATCGCCGCCGTGGTCGGTGGCGTCGTGGGTGGCGCGCTGAGCGGGGCACCGCTACAGGTCAGCGGACCCGCGGCCGGGCTGACCGTGATCGTGGCCGGGCTGGTCAGCCAGTTCGGCTGGGCCGCGACCGCCGCGATCTCCGCCGCCGCCGGCCTGGTGCAGTTGCTGCTGGGCCTGAGCAGGGTGGGCAGGCTCGCGCTCTCGCTGTCCCCCGCCGTGGTGCACGGCATGCTCGCCGGCATCGGTGTGGTCATCGCCGTCGGCCAGTTCCACGTGGTGCTCGGCGGCAAGAACCAGGGCGACGTGCTGGACAACCTGCGCGAACTGCCCGCGCAGATCATGGGCCACAACATGGGTGCGCTGCTGGTCGGCGCCGTCACCGTGGCCGTCATGCTGCTGTGGCCCAAGCTGCCCAAGGTCAAGGTCGTGCCCGCCCCGCTGGTGGCGGTCGCCGCGGGCACCGCGCTGGCCTCGGGTCTGAACCTCACGCTGGCCAGGGTCAACCTGCCCGGCGACATCCTCAGCGAGGTCGTGCTGCCGAAGCTCCCGGAGGGCCCGTGGCTCGCCGTGCTCGGCGGCGTGCTCACCGTCGCCCTCGTGGCCAGCGTCGAGTCCCTGCTCTCCGCGGTCGCGATCGACAAGCTGCACGACGGCCAGCGCGCCAACCTGGACCGCGAGCTGATCGCCCAGGGTGCGGCCAACTTCGTCTCCGGCGCGCTCGGCGGACTGCCGGTCACCGGCGTGATCGTGCGCAGTTCCACCAACGTGGCCGCGGGCGCCAAGAGCAGGGCCTCGGCCATCATGCACGGCCTGTGGGTGCTGGTCTCCGTGCTGTTGCTGGCCAGCGTGCTGGAGCTGATCCCGATGGCCGCGCTGGCCGCGGTGCTGGTGGTGATCGGCATCAAGCTGGTCAGCGTCGGCCACATGAAGCACCTGTGGCGGCACCGCGAGCACGTGGTCTACGCGGCGACCCTGCTGGGTGTGATCGCCTTCGGGCTGGTGGAGGGCGTGCTGCTCGGCCTGGTCGTGGCCATGCTGCGCGCGCTGTACCGGCTCACGCACAGCACCGTGGAGGTCAGCCAGCGCGCGGACGGCGCCTGGCTGGTCAAGGTCAGCGGCTCGCTGGTGTTCCTCGGCGCGGGCAGGCTGGTGCGTGAGCTGCGCGCGATCCCGCTGCGCGAGCAGGTGGTGCTGGAGCTGCACGTGGACTTCATGGACCACGGGGTGTTCGAGGCGATCAGCGACTGGCGCTCCGGCTACGAGCGCATGGGCGGCCGGGTCCGCGTGGACGAGGTGCTGGACAGCTGGTACCACCGCGCCGTCGGCGGGCGGCCCGCGCGCCGCAAGTCCTTGCGCACCACCGAACCGCGCTGGTTCGCGCCCTGGTCGCACTGGCAGAGCACGCAGGCCGAGGACATCGTGGTCGACGTGCCCGATCCCAGGGTCGAGGACGACCCGATGCTGGTCGGCGTCCGGGCCTTCGAGAAGCAGACGGCCCCGCTGATGCGACCGTTCTTCACCGACCTGGTGGAGAACGGCCAGCGGCCCAAGCAGCTGTTCATCACCTGCTCGGACTCGCGCGTGGTGCCGAACCTGATCACCAGCAGCGGGCCCGGCGACCAGTTCAGCGTGCGCAACGTGGGCAACCTGGTGCCGCGCAACGGGTCTGGCGGGGACGTCTCGGTGGGCGCCGCCGTGGAGTACGCGGTGGACGTGCTCGGTGTGCAGGAGATCGTGGTGTGCGGTCACTCCGACTGCGGGGCGATGAAGGCGGTGCTGGACTCCACGGCGCGGGCCGACTCCGCGCTGGGTGACTGGCTCAAGCACGCCGACCCCAGCGTGCTGCGCTTCGCGGGCTCCCCCGGCGACGAGCAGCTGGCGGTCAACGAGCGGCTCTGCCTGGCCAACGTGGCTCAGCAGCTGGACAACCTGTGCAGCTACCCGAGCGTGCAGGAGGCCGTGGCGGAGGGCCGGGTCAAGCTGGTCGGCATGTACTTCGACATCGCCGCGGCCCGCGTCTACCTGGTGGACCAGGAGCGCAGCACCCTGAACGAGCTCACCCCCCACTAACGGCGAGTCCCGCTCACAGGCGGGCGAGTCCCGCTCAGGCGCAGTGGCCGCCGACCTCACAGCACGAGGTCGGCGGCCACTGGTGTGTTCGGGGGCGCAACACGCCGTACCGGAAGCGCCGACACGCGGGGCAGCTTCGCGTGTCGGCGCTTCGCGTACGGTGTGTTCGCGCTCGGCGGGCGGTTTCCCAGCTGGTGGGAGCGCGTACCGGAACGTCCGACACGCGGTACCGGAAGCGCCGACACGCGCTGGTCCCCGGGTGCTACCTCAGCAGGACTTGGTCCAGGCGCACTCCAGGGCGGTGCGGCGGTCGGCGGGGGCGTGCTGGGGGCTGACCCGCGGCGCCAACCGGGGCTGGGCGGTGTCGGCGGCGCCGTTGTAGGTCGCCAGCCGGAGGGCGACGGCGTCTTCAACCGACCGGACCGAACCGGCCAGGAAGTTGTTCTCCAGCAAGGAGAAGACCAGCTTCTGACCGTTCGCGGCGGTGACGTAGCCGGACAGCCCGCTCACCCCGGTCATCGAGCCGGTCTTGGCGTGCAGGTTGTTCGCGGCGGGCGTGCCCACCAGCCGGTTGCGCAGCGTGCCACCGACCATCCGCTCGGAGTTGCCCGCGATCGGCAGGGCCTCGTACCAGGACTGGAACCACGGCCTGCCCTTCGCCGCGACCAGCAGCGCGGTGAGCTGCCCGCTGCTGACCAGGTCCATCCGGGACAGCCCCGAGCCGTCCACGCGCTGCATCGCGGCCGGGTCCACGCCCAGGCCGGTGAGCTTGTCGCCCAGCGCGCGCAGGCCCGCGTCCCAGGTGCCCTGGCCGTGCACCTTGCGGCCCGCGGCCTTGGTGAGGATCTCGGCGTGCATGTTGTTGCTGAGCTTGAGGAACGGCACCTGGAGCTGGCTCAGCGGGATGGACTTGCGGTCGGCGATCCGCGTGGCCTCAGCGGGCGTCGCACGGAAGGACGTGCCGCCGACCACGCGGACCCCGTTGTCGGCCAACGCCTTGCGGAAGACCGAAGCCGCCACCGCGGTGGGGTTGCCCGCGGCCATGAACTCGTTGGCGGCGGCGCCACCGGCCGGGATCGTGCCGCTGACGGTGATCGTGTCGCTGCCGTGCGGGCGGTCCACCACCACGGCGGGCGAGGTGCCCGCGGCCGAGGTCGTGGCGGTGTCGACCACGCGCACGGCGTCGGTGGCCGGGGTCAGCTCCACCTTGGCGGGCTGGCCGACCACACCGGGCGTGACCTTGACGGTGATCGAGCCCGCGTCGTAGTCGGTGTCCGGGGAGACGGTCAGCGCGGAGACCGGCGCGCTGTAGTAGTACGGCTCGTCGTCCCAGGCCCAGCTCGGCCCCAGCCGCACGGAGTCGAACCAGGTGTCGTCGGCCACGAGGTCGCCGAGGACAGTGCGCACACCCGAGGCGGCCACCTTCGCGGCCAGGTCCTGGTAGTCCTTGGCCAGCAGGGTCGGGTCGCCGGTGCCCTTGAGGTACAGGTCCCCGATGAGCACGGAACCCACGCGTCTGCCGGTGCCGGACACGGTGGTGCTGAAGGTGTAGTCCGGTCCGAGCACCTCCAGCGCGGCGGCGGAGGTGAACAGCTTGTTGGTGGAGGCGGGCAGCAGCAGGCTGTCCCCCTGTCTGGAGTACAGCACCGAGCCGGTGTCCGCGTCGCGTACGACCAAACCGACCTGGCCGCCGCGCAGGGAGGCGTCACCCAGCAGGGCGTCCAGGTCCTTGCCCAGAGCGGAGTTGTTGGCGTTGTCGGCCGATGCCGCCCCGGGCAGTACCAGCACTGCCGCCGCGACGCAGATCGCGGCCACGTGCCGAGGTCGAATCCTCATGATCCCTCCACACTTCTCGGGTGGGTCACGAGGCTGCCGGTCCAGCGGAAAGGGGCCGCTGGACCGGCGCCGCGATCACGCGTCGATCTCGTTGCGCCCCTCGCCCCACAGGGTGTGGAAGCTACCTTCGCGGTCAACGCGCCGGTAGGTGTGGGCACCGAAGAAGTCCCGAAGTCCCTGGATCAGGGCGGCGGGCAGCCGCTCGGAGCGCAGCGCGTCGTAGTACGACAGCGCCGAGGAGAAACCGGGGGCGGGCACACCGGCGGCGGCAGCGGCCACCACCACGCGCCGCCACGCCTCCTGGGCCTTGATCACCGCGTCGGCGAAGTAGGAGTCCACCAGCAGCGAGGGCAGGTCCTTGTTCGTGTCGTAGGCGTCCTTGATCCGCTCCAGGAAGCGGGCCCGGATGATGCAGCCACCGCGCCAGATCGTGGCCATCGCGCCCAGGTCGATGTCCCAGTCGTAGGTGTCGGCGGCGGCGCGGATCTCGTCGAAGCCCTGCGCGTAGGCCACCACCTTGGAGGCGTACAGCGCCTGCCGCACGTCCTCCACGAACGCGTCGCGGTCGGCCACCTGCGGCACCGAGGACGGGCCGGGCAGCACCTTCTGGGCCGCGGCGCGCTGCTCGGTGTGCCCGGACAGCGAACGGGCGAACACGGCCTCGGCGATGCCGGTGACCGGCACGCCCAGCTCCAGGGCCTCCTGCACGGTCCAGCGGCCGGTGCCCTTCTGCTCGGCCTGGTCGGCGACGACCTCCACGAAGGGCTTGCCGGTGGCCTCGTCCACGTGGCCGAGCACCTCGGCGGTGATCTCCACCAGGTAGGACTCCAGGTCACCGGAGTTCCAGCCGCGGAAGACCTCGGCGATCTCGCCCGCACCCAGCCCGGCCACCTTGTGCAGCAGGTCGAACGCCTCGGCGATCAGCTGCATGTCGGCGTACTCGATGCCGTTGTGCACCATCTTGACGAAGTGGCCCGCGCCGTCGGGGCCCACGTGCGTGCAGCAGGGCTGGCCGTCCACCTTGGCGGAGATGGCCTCCAGCACCGGGCCGAGGTGCTGGTAGGACTCGGGCGAACCGCCCGGCATGATGCTCGGGCCGTTGAGCGCGCCCTCCTCACCACCGGAGATGCCGGTGCCCACGAAGTGCAGCCCGCGCTCGCGCAGTGCGGCCTCGCGGCGGCGCGTGTCGGCGTAGTGCGCGTTGCCGCCGTCGACCACCATGTCCCCGGGCTCGAGCAGCTCGACCAGCTCGTCGATGACCGCGTCGGTGGGCCCGCCCGCCTTGACCATGATGATCACCTGGCGCGGGGTCTGCAGCGAGTCCACGAAGTCGGCCAGGGACTCCGCGGCCACGAAGTCGCCCTCGTGCCCGTGCTGCTCGACCAGCGTCTTGGTCTTGGCCGCCGAGCGGTTGTGCACGGCGACGCGGAAGCCGTGCCGCGCCAGGTTGCGCGCGAGGTTGCTGCCCATCACGGCCAGGCCCGTGACGCCGATCCGAGCCTTCTGTTCAGTTGCCATGCGGCCAGCCTGCTCCAGTTCGGCCCCGGTTTCCACCTCAGGGTGCGTCAGCCGACTAAATCGATCCCGGTTGACCTGAACCGGTCCCGGTAGGCCCCCGGCGGCACCCCGATCACGCGCAGGAACGCGCGGCGCATCGTCTCGGTGCAGCCGAACCCGCAGCGGCGCGCCACCGCCTCCTGCCCCTGGTCCCCGGACTCCAGCAGGGTGCGGGCGGCCTCCACCCTGACCTGCTCCACGTACTGCGCGGGGCCGGTGCCGACCTCCCTGGCGAACAGCCGGGAGAAGTGCCGCACGCTGAGCGAGGCACGCTCGGCCAGCGCGGCCACCGAGTGGTCGGCGGCCGGGTCGAGCGCCACCGCGTCCAGCGCGCGGCGCAGCGGCTCGTAGCGGGTGATCGGGGTGCGCGTCCACATGCTGAACTGGGACTGGCCGCCGGGCCGCTGCACGAACATGACCAGCCACTTGGCCACCTCGCGGGCCAGCGTGGCGCCGTGGTCGGTCTCCACGATCGACAGCGCCAGGTCCATGCCCGCGGTGATGCCCGCCGAGGTGGTCACCCGGCCGTCCTGGACGAAGATCGCGTCCGGGTCCACGGTCAGCGCGGGGTAGCTGGCCGCCAGTTCCGCGCAGCTGGCCCAGTGCGTGGCCACCCGGCGACCGTCCAGCAGCCCGGCCTCGGCCAGCACGAAGCTGCCGGTGCACACGGCGGTGAGGCGCCTGCTCAGCGCGGCGGCCCTGCGCACCTGCCCGACCAGCACCGGGTCGATCGGGCGGGCGGTGCCGCCCGCGACGAGCAGGGTGTCCACCGGGCCGGTGAGCTCCTCCAGCGCGAGGTCCACGGCCAGGGTGGGGCCGGTCTTGGTGCGCGCGGGCCGCCCGCCGGGGCTGGCCAGCCGCAGCCGGTAGTCCGCCCCGAACCGGCTGGCGTAGCTGAACACCTCGATCGGGCCTGCCGCGTCCAGCAGCACCGCCCCGTCGTAGACCACCACCACGAGCTCGCGCACGACCTCATCCTCAGCCGGGCCGCGCGTGGCCGCAATGACCGACGACCCTCGGATCAGGACACGACGGCCGGGTCGTCCTGCTCCACCCTGCGCAGCAGCACCGCCAGCTGCTCGCGCTCCTCGGGCAGCAGCACGGCGAAGATCTGCTCGGCGGCCAGCCGGCGCGTCTCGTCGATGCGCACGGCCAGCTCGCGGCCCGGCTCGGTAAGGCTGACCAGCAGGGACCGCCGGTCGGCCGGGTCGGGTCTGCGCACGGCCAGCCCCTGCTCCTCCAGGCCGTCCACCACGCTGGTGGCCGAGCGCGGCACGATGCCGAGCCTGCCCGCCAGTTCCGCCATGCGCACCGGTCCGCCGCAGTCGGCGCCGCCCGCCAGCACCTCCAGCGCCCTGCCCTGACCGGGGGTCAGCCCCAGCGGGGCCAGCTCGCGCATCCAGCGGTGCCGCATCCGCTTGGCCGCCCGCAGGAACAGGTCGGCGAGCTGGCCGGACGTCGCGTCGCTCACGGGGGCCTCCGCACGTGCCGCTGGGGTGTGACCGGACAAATCTTGCCTTATCGCCACTGCTGAGCTGAGCTCAGTGATGCGGGTCGCGCTCGACTCCGCCCAGCCCGCGAGCTAGGTTGCGCGCCATGGAGTTGCCGGACTGGGTCCCCGCCACGATGGACGTCAGCAAGCCGAGTTCAGCCAGGATGTACGACTACTACCTGGGCGGCACGCACAACTTCGAGGTGGACCGGGAGGCAGCGGAGCGGGCCATCGCCGTGATGCCCTTCACCATCCACGGCGCGCGCGGCAACCGGGACTTCCTGCGCAGGGCCGTGCGCCACCTGGTCGAGTCGGGCGTCACGCAACTGCTGGACCTGGGCTCGGGCATTCCCACCGTGGGCAACGTGCACGAGGTCGCGCAGCGGGTGAACCCGCTGACCCGGACCGTGTACGTGGACATCGACCCGGTCGCGGTGGCGCACAGCACGGCGATCCTGCGCAGCAACCCGCTGGCCACGGTGATCCACGCCGACATGCGCGACACCGAGGCGGTGCTGGCGCACCCGGACGTGCGGCGTCTGATCGACTTCTCCGAGCCGGTCGGCGTGATCATGGCCGCGGTGCTGCACTTCGTGCCGGAGTCCAGCGACCCCGACTCGATCATCGCCAGGTACCGGGAGGCCGTGCCGGACGGCAGCCAGCTGGTGCTGTCGCACATGAGCCTGACCGGGCAGCCCGCCGAGATGCTGGAGCGGTTCCAGGCCGTCTACGCCAACACCACCAACCCGGTGGTCTTCCGCAGTCGCGAGCGCATCGCCGAGCTGTTCGAGGGCTTCGAGCTGGTGGAGCCGGGGCTGGTGTCCCTACAGGCGTGGCGGCCCGACGCCGACCAGGACAGCCGGGTGAACCCCACGCACACTCCGGGCTTCGCCGGGGTCGGCCGCAAGAAGAGCTGAACTCCCGACAGTCGCGTGTCGCCGTTCGTTCACCTAGGGTTCACCAGACTCGTCTGGTCTGCGCCTACCCTCGCGCCCGACCACCGCCCCACACCTCCGGAAGGTCGTAGATGTCGGACCTGAGCTACGTCGAGTCCATCGCCGTCGGACTGTTGCAGGGCGTGAGCGAGCTGTTCCCGGTGTCCAGCCTCGGCCACAGCGTGCTGCTGCCCGCGCTGGTCGGCGGCAAGTGGGCCGAGGACCTGAGTATGACCGCGAAGGGCTCGCCGTACCTGGCGGTGCTGGTGGCCATGCACGTGGCGACCGCCATCGCGCTGCTGGCGTTCTTCTGGCGGGACTGGGTGCGGGTCATCCGGGGGCTGTTCACCTCGATCCGGGACCGGAAGGTGGAGACGCCCGAGCAGCGGCTGGGCTGGCTGCTGGTGGTCGGCACCATCCCGGTGGGCATCGCCGGGCTGCTGCTGGAGAGCACCCTGCGCAGCGTGCTGGGCAAGCCCATCCCCTGCGCGATCTTCCTGGCGCTCAACGGCATCGTGCTCTACGCCGCGGAAAAGCTCAGGCAGCGCAAGGCCGAGGCACCTGCCGAGGTGCCCGCCGAGCAGACGATGGTGATCTCCAACGCCCCGTTCTCCTCGGGGGACACCGCCCCGCTGGACGCCATCACCGCGCAGCCGCTGTCCGCGGACGAGGCCAGTGAGCGCAGGCTGGCCAAGCTGACGTTCAAGGACGCGGTGATCGTGGGCGCGGCGCAGATCCTGGCGCTGTTCCCCGGCATCAGCCGGTCCGGGGTGACCATCGTGGCCGGTCTGTTCAAGGGCCTGCGGCACGAGGACGCCGCGCGCTTCGCCTTCCTGCTGGCCACCCCGGTCATCCTGGCCGCGGGCGTGCTGAAGATGCCCGAGCTGTTCCACCCCGAGATGCGCTCGATCCTCGGACCCGCGCTGGCGGGCAGCCTGGTCGCCGGAATCGCGTCCTACATCTCGGTGAAGTTCCTGACCTCCTACTTCGAGACCAAGACGCTCACCCCGTTCGCCATCTACTGCACGGTGGCCGGAGTCGGTTCCTTGGTGTACCTCACGGCATTCGCGTAATGCGAACTAGCGATTCATGACAAGAATCGCTGAGCGTATCGACACCTTCCACGGGCAGTGCCTATCGTCCGTTTCCCCGGCACCACCCCGTGGAAGGGTCAACGATGATCGTCCGCCTTCGTGCGCTGCTGTCCGTCGCGGCAGCCGCCACCCTGCTGAGCGTGGCCCCCGCCGCACCGGCACAGGCAGCCACCGACCCGGTGGCACCCGATTTCGCCACCGCTTTCCTCTACACCCAGACGGTCAATCCCAACGCCGAGGCCCCCGGCGCCAACGACTGGTCCTGCCGCCCGTCGGCGGCGCACCCCCGCCCGGTCGTGCTGGTGCACGGCACCTGGGAGAACCAGTACAACAACTTCGCGAAGTTGTCGCCCGCGCTAAAGAAGGCGGGCTATTGCGTGTACGCGCTGAACTACGGCGCGTTCAGCCTGAGCCTGGCCGGGTTCAACCCCGCGATGAAGGGCACCGGCGACATCAGCTGGTCCGCCAAGGAACTCGGCGGGTTCATCGACCGGGTACTGGCCTCGACCGGCACCGCCAAGGTCGACGTGGTCGGCCACTCCCAGGGCGGGATCGTGCCCCGGCAGTACATGCGCTTCGAGGGCGGCGCGAGCAAGGTGCACACCCTGGTCACCCTCGGCGCCACCAACCACGGCACCACACTGAGCGGCATCGCCACCCTGGCCGGGGCCCTCGGCCTGCTGGCGCCCGCCCCGCTGCTGCTCGGCCCCGCCGCCACCCAGCAGGTGGTCGGCTCGGACTTCATCACCCGGCTCAACGCGGGCGGTGACACCGAACCGGGCGTCGACTACCTGGTGATCGCCACCAAGTACGACGAGGTCACCACCCCGTACCAGTCCACCTTCCTCACCGCCGGACCCGGTGCGACCGTGCGCAACGTGACCCTGCAGGACGGCTGCCCCACCGACCTGTCCGAGCACGTGTCCATGCCGTACTCCTCGCGGGCGATCGGCTTCGTGCTGCAGGGGCTGGACCCCGCGGCCCCGGCGGCGCCGTGCGGGGTGAACCTGCCGGTGCTCTAGACGAGTAAGTCCTAAGTCCGGGCGGTGGCTGAAGACGGACGAAGGGTGTTCAAGATCAGTTTGTGAGGACCGACCTGAACACCCTTCTGACCGCACTCTACGTCAAGATCGATGACCACCTCGGCAGGCCCGCCCGGACCGGACGCCCGCCCAAGCTGACTGACGCCGAACTACTCACTCTGGCCGTGGCCCAGGCTCTGCTCGGCATCCGCTCCGAGGCCCGCTGGCTCCGGTTCCTGCCCCGCCACCTGCCCGGCGCTTTCCCGTATCTGCCCCAGCAGTCCGGCTACAACAAGCGGCTGCGCACCGCCGTCCCGCTGCTCAAACGGATCATCCGGCTGCTGGCCCTGGACACCGACCTGTGGACCGACGCGACCTGGATTGTCGACTCCACCCCGGTCGAGTGCGGCCGCTCCCGCGAGACCACCAAACGCTCCGAACTCGCCGGCTGGGCAGGCTACGGCTACTGCTCCAGCCACTCGCGGTTCTTCTGGGGACTGCGCCTACACCTGATCTGCACCCCGGCAGGACTCCCCATCACCTGGGCGCTGGCGCATCCGAAGCTCGACGAACGCCAGGTGCTGATGGCGATCCTGGACCACGACCCCACCGTGCTGGCCGACCGACCCGGTCTGCTGATCATCGCGGACAAGGGCTACGTCTCCCGCGAGCTGGACGCCTACCTGGCCGAGCGCGGGGTGCGGCTGTTGCGCCCGTCGTATCGCAACCGCACTCCGCATCCGGCCCAGCACCTGCTCAAACCCGTCCGGCAGTTGATCGAGTCGGTCAACGACAGCCTCAAAGGTCAGCTCGACCTGGAGTTGCATGGCGGCCGCACCATCGACGGCGTGACCGCGCGCATCGCCCAACGCCTGCTCGCACTGACCGCTGCGATCTGGCACAACCGGGCCACCGGCCAGCCCGTCACCCGATGCCTGATCGCCTACGACCACTGATCAGTTAGGACTTACTCGTCTAGGCGCGGGGCGATGCCATGAAAGTGCCGTTCCTTGCACTGAGTGCAAGGAACGGCACTTTCATGGCGACGGCGATAAGGCGAAGCGGAGCACGCCCCCACCGCGGAGGAAGTCGCCGGGGAGCTTCCAGTCGTGCACGGGCACGCCGTTGCGGCTCAGGCCCGCCACGTACCGGCCGGTGCCCGCGGCGGTGATGTGGATCGGCGCGGCGTGGTCGGGGCGGATCAGGGCGCTGCCGAACAGCGGGGCGGCCACGAGCAGTTCGGCCGAACCGGGGGTGCGCGGGTAGATCCCGAGCGCGGCGAAGACGTACCAGGCGGACATGGTGCCGAGGTCGTCGTTGCCGGGCAGCCCGGACGGGCCGGTGGTGTAGACGGTGTCGAGGATCTGCCGCACGGTGTCCTGGGTCTTGCGGGGCGCACCGAGCTCGTTGTACATCCACGGCGCGTGGATGTCGGGCTCGTTGGTGGGGTCGTACCTGAGCGGGCCGCCGCCGCGCAGCAGCCAGTTGCCCTGGGCGTCGTGGAAGAACTCGTCCAGCCGGGTGATGGCCTTGTCCTTGCCGCCCAGAGCTTCCGCGAGCCCCGTGACGTCCTGCGGCACCATCCAGGTGTACGCCGCGCTGCTGCCCTGGGCGAAGCCCCGGTCGCTGGCGGGGTCGAACGGCGTCACCCAACTGCCGTCCAGGTTGCGGGCCTGGGCGAAGCCGGTGGCGGGGTTGACCACGTTGCGCCAGTACCCGCCGCGGGCGGCCAGTTCCGCGGCCTTGTCCCGGTAGCCCAGGGCAGCGGCCCACTTGGCCAGTGCGGAGTCGGCCACCGAGTCCTCCAGCGTCTCGGCGGCACCGCCCCAGCAGTGGCACGCGTCGTTGGCGCTGTAGTGCGAAGCCAGGTACTGGGCGAGGTTCGGCCGCTGCCCCACGCACTGCCCCGGGCACCCGGCGTCAAGCAGGCCCTCCGGGCGCGGCACGGTGGCCTGCCGGTACAGGGAGTCGAACGCGCCCCGGTAGTCGAACCCGCGCACGCCCATGGCGTAGAAGGTCGCCAGCGTGGCGGCGGACGGGTCGCCGGTCATCACGTGGGTCGCTCCGTTGACGTGCACCCAGCGGTCCCACACCCCGTCGTTCTGCTTGGCGTAGTTGAACAACGACTGCGCGAAGTCCCCGGCCACCACCGGTTCCAGCAGAGCCAGCAACTGGATCTGCGCCCGGTACTGGTCCCAGCCGGAGAAGTTGCCGTACTGCGCGTGCTGTCCGGGCTCGACCCGGTGCGGCTTCTGGTCCATGCCCGGGTACTGGCCGTCCACGTCGCTGACCAGGTTCGGCTGCTGCAGGCTGTGGTACAGCGCGGTGTAGAACACGGTGCTGGGGCTGCTGATCCGCACCCGGCCCAGTTCGGTGCTCCAGGCGCGCTCGGTCGCGGCGGCCACCTGGTCCACGGAGCCGTGCGCCTCGGCGCGCAGGTTGCGCTCGGCGCCCTCCAGGGACACGTAGGAGATCGCCAGCCGCATGGTGACCCGGCTGCCCGGGGCGAAGCTCACGTAGCCGCCGGAGCCCCGCCCGGCGCGGTCCCTGCCGGTGGCGTAGCCCTCGCCGCCGGTCTGGTCGGTGCCGCCGGGTTGCAGGGCGCCGTCCCGCCAGGTGCCCGTGCCGGTGACCGGCTGGTCGAACTCCGCCACGAAGTGCAGCCGGTAGTAGCTCTTGCGGTTGTTGACCCCGCCGTTCGCGCGCCGTCCGCAGAAGGCACCGGTCAGCACCGAACCGGTGACCCGCCGGTGCGCCGCGTCCAGGTGGGTCTGCGCGTCCGCACTGCCGTTGAGGGAGTTGGAGGTGCGGAACAACAGGGTCGCCGGCCTGTCGGCGGGGAAGCCGAACGTGCCGGTGGTCGTGCGCTCGGTGGCGGCGAAGTCGGTGCTCACCCCGTTGGCCAGCGCCAGCCGGTAGCGGCCCGGTGTGGCGGACTCGGCGGCGTGGCCGAAGTCGCTGGCGTACAGCGCGTCGGTGCTGTCGGCACTGGGCGAGCTGGTGACGGCGGTGGTCAGCGGCATGATCGGCACGTCACCGGCCGCTCCGGGGTTGCAGCCCGCCCCGTTGACGTGGGTGAGGCTGAACCCGCGCAGCCGCGTGACCCCGTACTGGTAGCCGTTGGCGGCCCCGGTGCTGGTCTGGTCCCCGCGGGTGCTCGTCGGGCTCCAGGCGAGCATGCCGAACGGGGCGGTGGCCCCGGGGTAGGTGTTGCCGTCCCCCGCCGTGCCGATCAGGGGGTCGACCTGGTGTACCGGCTCGGGCCGCGGTGCCGCCACCGCCGTCGTGCCGGGCAGGAGCAGGACAGCGGCCAGTGCCGCCAGCAGGGGTCGGCGCATGGCGCGGACCCTAGCGGTGCGGGGTTGCCGCGGACCGAACTCGCGACGACAGCGGGACTTCCGCCGCCGAGGAGGTGCCTCTGGGGACGCGGGCTCAGCGCTGGGAAGGCGGGAACCGGCCACCGGGCCGTCCCAGTGCGAGCAGTTCGGTGTACTGCTCCTGCCAGGAGCGCTCCGTGGCGAGCAGGTCGGACAGCCGCTGCACCCAGAACTCGTCCACCGGGGGTTCGGCGACCGACAGGTGCGAGCGGGTCTCCTCGCGGGCCCTGAGCCACTCGGCCAGTGTCGGGCCGAGCACGGGTCCGCTTGCCTGGGGCGCCATCCACTGACCGTACTCCCCGGCAATCCCAAGCAGTTCGGCCATCATGGGGTAGGCTGGAGACGTCGAAGGGCCTTCGCACGCTGGTAGTCGATCCAGTGTCGCCCGCGACCACTCAAGCTGACTGGGTCTGTCACCACACCAGCACTGCCCGATCGCCAGCCGGGCCTGCGACCTGTGTCGCCACGCGCCCGGCGCGAAGAACGGAGCCCACATGACCCGTCCACGCCCCATCGCACCCGGTGACGAACGAGGCCGGTTCAGCAGGGCGCTGGACGAGGCCAGGACGGCCGAACTCGAACTCCAGGCGCACGCGGCCCGCACGGTGGCCGGGCACGCCGTGGACGCGCAGGACTGCGGCACGCTGCTGTCCATGCTCGGGCTGTCCGCCGACAGCCGCACCCCTGGCTGGTCCCGCTCGACCGACAGCACGCCCGCGCTCAGCCGCGGCCTGTCCGGGTACCTGCACGCGGTGGCCGCGGCCACGGGTGTGCCCGAGGAGGGCACCTCCTTCGAGGTCAGCGACACCGCGACGGCCTACCTCGCGCTGCCACAGCACTCGCTGCTGCGCCCGGGCAGGGACCTGATGCTGGTGTGGAGCGAGCACAGCGGCTGGTCGGTGTCGGTGGAGACCGGCCCGACCGAGGTGCCGGTGGTGGTGGCCTTCCTCGGCGCCGACGCGGTGCCCGACCCGCAGCTGGTGGCCCAGTTCGTGGCCGAGGTGCTCGCGGGCAGCCGCGGCCCCGGCTCGCCGGTGCGCTCCGGGGACCGGCAGGCGCTGGCCGCCCGGCTCGCGCGCTACACCCGGCCCAACCGGCTCGGCAGCTGACCGGCCGACCCCGCACACCCACTCGGCGCCCGCGTCCGCGGGTGCCGTGATCACCACAGCTCCACCGACAGGACGGTCACACATGGCACAGGGCACCGTGAAGTGGTTCAACGGCGCGAAGGGCTTCGGCTTCATCACCCCCGAGGGTGGCGGCGCCGACCTGTTCGTGCACTCCTCGGCGCTCGGCGGTGACCTGCAGCGGCTCGAGGACGGCCAGTCGGTGCGCTTCACCGTGACCCAGGGCGCCAAGGGCCTCCAGGCCACCGAGGTCAGCGCCTGCTGACCAGGCAGCAACCGGTGCCCGCCGACCCGGCCGGGTCGGCGGGCACCGCACCCACTACGACGAGGACACAGATGACCGCTATCGATGAACGACCTTCGCAGAACACCGAGCACACGGGCGTGAGCGCCGTCCTGTTCAGCCACTCCGGCAAGGACGAGACCAACAGCCCGCGCCCGACCGAGCAGCCGCAGCCCGTGCGAGCGCTGTTCCACGCGCCCTAGGGCAGGACGCGCAGCAGGCCCTCCTGCACCACGGTGGCGACCAGGCTGCCGTCACGGGTGAAGAACTTGCCCGTGGCCAGCCCCCGGTTGCCCGAGGCGCTGGGCGAGACGCAGTCGTAGAGGAACCACTCGTCGGCGCGGAACGGCCGGTGGAACCACATGGCGTGGTCCAGGCTCGCGCCCTGCACCTTGTCGGTGCCCCAGTACACCCCGTGCTTGGCCAGCACCGAGTCGAGCAGGGTCATGTCCGAGGCGTAGGCCAGCACGCACACGTGCAGCAGCTCGTCGTCGGGCAGCTTGCCGTCGGCGCGCATCCACACCTGGTTGCGGGCCTCGTGCGGGCCGCTCTCCCTGGTGACCCACGGCGGGTCGGCCACGTAGCGCACGTCGATCGGCCGGGGCAACAGGTTGAAGCCGGCGACCTTCTCGCGCAGCTGCGCCACCCGCTCGCCGAAGGTGGGCAGCGACTCCGGGTCGGGCACCACCGGCATCGGCTCGGCGTGGTCCATGCCCTGCTCGGCCTTCTGGAAGGAGGCCGACAGGGAGAAGATCGCCTTGCCCCGCTGCACGGCAACCACCCGGCGGGTGGTGAAGGAGCGGCCGTCCCGGATGCGGTCCACCTCGTAGACGATCGGGATGCTCGGGTCGCCCGGCCGGATGAAGTAGGCGTGCAGCGAGTGCACCCGCCGGTCCGGGTCCACCGTGCGGCCCGCGGCGACCAGGGCCTGCCCGGCGACCTGCCCGCCGAACACCCGCACCGGGGACTGGGCGGGGCTCACACCGCGGAAGATGTTCTCCTCGATGCGCTCCAGGTCCAGCAGCGCGACCAGGCGGTCGAGCACGGGCTGTCCGTAGGGCACACCATCCGGCGTCAACGGCACCGACCCCGCAACCTTGAGTGCTGCGGGGTCGGCTGCCGCGGCCCGAGCCGCTTCAGTCATGTCACTCCCTAGGCGTGGTCGTCCTCGCCCAGCCGGTGCACCCGGATGAGGTTGGTCGACCCCACGGTGCCGGGCGGGGAACCGGCCACGATGACCACCAGGTCACCGGGCTGGTAGCGCCCGATGGACAGCATCGAGATGTCCACCTGCCGCACCATTTGGTCTGTCGAGTCCACTTTAGGCACCAGGAAGGTCTCGGTGCCCCAGGTGAGAGAAAGCTGACTGCGCACGTCGGGTTCCGGGGTGAACGCGAGCAGCGGCAACGGGGTGTGCAGCCGGGCCAGCCTGCGCACGGTGTCCCCGGACTGGGTGAAGGCCACCAGGGCCTTGGCGTTGAGCCGCTCGCCGATGTCGCGGGCGGCGTAGGAGATGACGCCCCGCTTGGTGCGCGGCACGTGGGTCAGCGGGGGCACGACCGTGGACTCGGTCTCCACCGCCTCGATGATCTTGGCCATGGTCTGCACGGACTCGATGGCGTAGCGGCCCACGCTGGTCTCGCCGGAGAGCATCAGCGCGTCCGCGCCGTCGAGCACCGCGTTGGCCACGTCGGAGGTCTCCGCGCGGGTCGGCCGCGAGTTGCTGATCATCGAGTCCAGCATCTGGGTGGCCACGATGACCGGCTTGGCGTTCTCGCGGGCGATCTGGATGGCCCGCTTCTGCACCAGCGGCACCTGCTCCAGCGGCAGCTCCACGCCCAGGTCACCGCGGGCGACCATGACCCCGTCGAAGGCCAACACGATGGCCTCGAGGTTGTCCACCGCCTCCGGCTTCTCGATCTTGGCGACCACCGGCAGCCTGCCCTTGCCCACCCGGTCCATCACCTGGTGCACCAGGTCGATGTCGGCCGGGGAACGCACGAAGGACAGGGCGATGAAGTCCACACCCAGGCTGAGCGCGAACTCCAGGTCCTCGATGTCCTTCTCGCTCAGCGCGGGCACCGAGACGTCCATGCCGGGCAGGGACAGGCCCTTGTTGTTGCTGACCGGCCCGCCCTCGGTGACCTCGCAGACCACGTCCTGGTTCTCCACGGCGGTCACCACCAGGCCGACCTTGCCGTCGTCCACCAGCAGCCGGTCGCCGACCTTGGCGTCCTTGGCGAGGTTCTTGTAGGTGGTCGACACCCGGTCGTGGGTGCCGGCGACGTCCTCCACGGTGACCCGCACGACGTCCCCGGTGCGCCACTCCACCGGCCCGCCCGCGAACGTGCCCAGGCGGATCTTGGGGCCCTGTAGGTCGGCGAGGATGCCCACCGCCCGGCCCGACTCGTCGCCAGCCGAGCGAACCAGGTCGTAGACCTGCTTGTGGTCCGCGTGGCTGCCGTGGCTGAAGTTCATCCTGGCCACGTCCATACCCGCCGCGACCAGATCGCGCACCTTCTCAGGGGTGGCGGTCGCGGGACCCATGGTACAGACGATCTTCGCTCGTCGGCTCACGTTCCAGCAGCCTAGTCTGCCCAGCTTGACCGATCCCGAGCTACCCGGGGGTAATGTCCGTCAACAGTGGACAAACTCGCCCCCGGGACCCGGATTTCGCCTCTGCGTAACCGTTGGGTCACGAAGTGTCGGTGCTGTCGTTCAGCTGCCGACCCCCGCGCGAGCCCCCGCGGTGAGCGCGTCGGCGGGCACCTGCCAGAGCACGGTCTGCCCGTTGGTCGGCCCCTGGAAGGTCAGCAGCGGCTTGCCCACCGAGCGCAGCCAGTCCAGCATGATCGGCTTCGCGTAGCCGTAACCCTGGCTGGTGGGCAGGCTCTGGGTGAGGATGTAGTCCGCGTGGTGGTCGAGCATGGACCGCGCCGAGGGCCAGACCCCGAACCGGGCGTCCTCCTTGAACGCCCACTGGCCGGTGCTGTTGGTGACGCCGACCCTGGCGCCCGCGGGCAGGTTGTCGTGCACCCAGGCGCGGACCCGCACGAACCCGTCGTCAGGGGTCAGCTCCGCGCGCAGGGCCAGCCCCAGGCTGACCGCCACCAGCAGCGCGGCCCCGACCCGCAGCGGCACCGTCAGCCTGGGCCAGCGCTGCACCACCTCCACGGCGGCCGGGCCCAGCGCCAGCGTGCCCGCGACCATCACCCCGTAGCCGTACTGCTCCTCGAAGGTGCCGAACAGCGCGGCGTACATGCCGAAACCGCCCATGGACACCGCGCACAGCCCGATCAGCCTGCGCCGCCGGTCCGTGCTCAGCGCGGCGACGAGCCCGGCGATCGGGCAGAGCAGCAGCAGCACGTAGCTGGTGCCGAACTGGCCGAGCTGGGCCACCAGCCGGTCCACCAGACTGGGCGCGTTGGGGGCGTTGAAGCCGGTGGTCTGCTTGAGCCCGATCATGCGCTCCAGGCCGGAGGCCTTGGACTGCCACCAGCCGCCGAGCAACCCGCACAGCCCCACCACGGCCAGGTAGCTCAGGTACGGCACGAGCGAGGCCACCAGCACGGTCAGCGCCTCGCGGGGCTTGAGCGTGCGCCGCCACAGGACCGCCAGCACCACCGGCACCGCGGCGAACACCGCCAGCGCGTCCTTGGTGAGCACCCCGTAGCCCAGCAGCAGCCCGGCGGGCACCGCGACCTTCGCCGACAGGCCCCGCTCGGAGTCCAGGGCCCAGACCAGCACCAGCAGGCCGCCGACCACGGCGAGCGTGGCCGGGGTCTCCAGGAAGACCCGGCTGTTGTTGCGCAACACGAACGGGTCCAGCGCGAGCAGCGCCCCACAGGCCCAGGCCGGACCGGTGCCGGTGATCCGGCGCACCAGCACGAAGCCCAGCGCCACGGTCAGCGCGCCGAGCACGGCGTTGACCCAGCGCAGGTCGTAGGTGATGTCCATGCTGGTGCCGGTCAGGCCGAACACCTTGACGACCAGGCCCTCCAGCAGGAAGGCGCCCGGCGGGTGCAGGAAGAACGGCTGCCCGGACAGGCTGGGCAGCTGCCCGTGGGCCACCGACACACCCAGGTCGGTGTAGACCATCTCGTCCACCCACAGCTCGAAGCTGCGGGTCAGCCCGAGCGCGCGGACCCCGAAGGCCGCAAGGCCCAGCAGGACCGGTGCGAGCAGACCGCCGCGCACCAGCCGCTGGAGCACCGTCGACGCGTCGTTGGCGCGGTGCAGTGCCATCTGTGGATTACCGCCTTGCGAGAGTCGTGGTCGGGAGGAGGTCGTCAAGCCAGGTGAGCAGTGCCGCCTGGTCGGTCAGCGTGGGCAGGCCGTGTTCGGCCAACAGTGCCTGGGCCTTGGGCTCCCAGGGGAAGCCGATGCACGCCGTGCCGGTGGCCAGCGCGAAGACCAGGGCGTGGAAGCGCAGCCCGAGCACGCCGTGGGCCTGGCCGATGACCGCCTTGGCCAGCGCGGGCGCCAGGTTCGGCCCCACCACGGGCACCGGCACCCCGGCCAGCTCGGCCACCAGGCCCGCCGCCGAGGTGTCGCCGTACGCGCTGTCTCGGCCGTAGTCGGCGTGGTCGGACAGCGCGATCGCCACCACGCTGCCGCCGCGGTCCACCCACTGGCGGGCCGCGAGCGCCATCGTGTCCACAACGGACTCGTTCTGCTCGGAGTTGGTGCCCGCCTTGGGGGAGAGCACCAGCAGCGGCCGGTCCAGGTCGACCCCGGCGCGAGCCAGCTCGGCGCGGGCCAGCGCGGGCTCGGCCGAGGGCAGCTGCCAGGCCAGGTCGCCCACGCAGGGCACCGGCCTGCCGATGTCCAGGGTGTGCAGGGACAGCTCGTCGCGCACGGTGAGCCGCCCCCGGCGCGCGGCCCGCCGCAGGGCCGCCAGCGTGCCCGGCGGCATGCCCGCGTAGACGCCGATCGCTACGTAGGCCACGTCCCGCCCGAGCCGGCCCACCCACTCCGCCACGTGCGGCAGCAGCCGGACGAGCCGGGGCAGTCCGGGGCCGAACATGCCGCCGCCGACGATGACCAGCCCGTCGCAGCGCAGCAGCGCGGGTAGGGCCCCGGCCACGGTCATCGGCACCGCGGGCACCCCGTGCACGGCGGTGACCGCCGCGGGGCTGCGCGAGATCACCGTGACCTCGGCGTCACCGTCCAGTTCGGACAGTGTGACGGCCAGCAGGGACTCGTCCCCGGTGTTGCCGTTGCCCACGTTGCCGACCACCGCGAGCCGACGGCGCCGACGGCCGCGGGTCCGCTCACGGCCCAGATCGGACAGTTGCGCGTGGACGGTCGGCGGCCCGGACACGACCGCGGCCCGGTAGAACTCGGCCTGCCGCTCGGCGAGCAGGTCCCAGTCCCAGGCGCGGGCGGCCTGCCTGCCGAGCCGACCGGCACCGGCCAGCCAGGCCTCGTCCTGGTAGCGCTCGGCCACGACCCGCGCGAAGGCGGCCACGTCGAAGGCCTCGACGAGCTGCCCGCACTCGGCCGGGATCACCTCGCGCAGGCACGGGATGTCGAAGGCCACCACGGGGGTTCCCGAGGCCAGGGCCTCGACCGCCACGATGCCGAAGGTCTCGAAGCGGGAGGGCACCACGGCCAGCCGGGCCGAGGCGAGCAGTTCGTACTTGTCCCGGCCGCTGACCCAGCCCGCGAACCGCACCCGGTCGGCGATGCCCAGCTCCTCGGCGAGCTGGCGCAGCCTGCCCTCGTCCGGACCGGTCCCCGCGACGACCAGGGTGCCGCGAACCTGTTCGCTGACCGACTTCCACGCGGTGAACAGCAGGTCCAGGCCCTTCTGCGCGATCTCCAGCCGACCGATGAACACCACGTCCTCGCCAAGGCGTGCGCTCGGCGAGAAGGCCAGCGGGTCCACCCCGTTGCCGATCACCGTCACGGAGATCCGCTCGTTGTACCCGCGCAGCCGCTCGGCAACGCCCTCCGAGACCGCGACCACGCTGTGGTGGCGCCGCACACCGAAGCGCTCCACCGGCGTGAACGGCAGGTGGTACTCGCGCGACTTCTCCGCGGCGTTGAGCCACTGCACGACGCCCACCGTGGGCCGTCCGGTCCACAGTGGAGCCGCCATCGAGGAGATCGGCGCGAAGAAGTCCTCCACCACCAGGTCGCCGCGGTGGCGCCGCACCGCGAAGGGCAGGCCCAGCACGTAGCCCAGGGTGCGGGTGGCCCGGTTGCCGCCCTTGCCGAAACCGACGTGGCAGTACCGGACCCCGTCCTGCACCCGGTCCTGGCAGCCCGGGAACCGGGTGGTCAGCACGGTGACCTCGTGCCCCTGGGCGGCGAGCCTGCGGTTGATCTCGTGCGTGCGCAGCGAGCCGCCACCGGAGCCGGGCATCGCCGGGTCCTCGAACCCCAGGTGCAGCACGCGCAAACCCTTGATGGGCTCGGGTTCCTTCGGCTTGCCGCGCTTGGCGGCCACGAGGACGAAGGCACCGGCCACGAGCACCACGGGGACCCACAGCAGCGGCACCTCGTGCACCAACCACAGCACGAGCAGCAGCGCCCCGGCGGACAGGACCGCGCGCAGCGTGGCCAGGATCGAACCGGGCGGCAGCAGGTTGGCCGCCAGCACGGCGAGCACCCCACTCACCAGCACCGAGCCCAGCGCGGCGGCGATCGCCAGCCCGGTCGCGCCGCCGAGCGCCCAGCCGCCCACCATGCACGACAGCAACACGACCACCGTCACCGCCAAGCCCGCGACGCAGCGCCGGTACCGGCCCAGCGCCAGCAACAGGATCGCCAGCATGCCGACCGTGCCGTAACCCAGACCCGTCAGCGCGAGCCAGGGCAGCAGGTGCAGGGAGCCCAGGTAGCGCGCGGGCAGGACCAGTGCCACCAGCGAGCTGGGCACCGTCGCCAGCACGGCAGCCGCGGGCAGCGCCAGCCACGCGAAGGAGCGCGCCATGGACGCGACGGCCCCGTGCAGGCGGTCGGCGGAAACCGTGCGCAGCAACGGGAAGCTGACGACCGTCACCCCGGTCGCCACGTAGACCGGCCCCTTGGCCAGCGTGGCGATCGCCTGGTAGCTCGCGTCGCTGACGGAGTCGGCGCCCAGCACAGCCACCAGCACCACGTCGACACCGACCACAGTGGACACCACGAGCTGGACAAGTCCTATTCGGACGGTCTCGGTCCACCGCGAGCGGTCCGCTGGCGCGCCGAGCCGGGCGCCCAAGTCCCTGCGCAGCCACCAGATCCCGGCCACGAGCACCAGTGCGGCGCCCGCGATGAACCCGGCCACCCCACCAGCCGTACCCAGTCCCGCGCGCACCGCCACGGTGCTGACCACCAGCCGCAGGGCCACCTCGGCCACCGACATGCCCGCGTAGGCCGTGAACCGGGACTCGCCCTGCAACCAGCCCCACACCGGCATGATCGCGAACAGGGAGAAGCCCGCCAGCCCCACGGTGATCGCCGCCGCCGGGTTGGTGAACAGCCAGGCGATGCCGGTCAGCACCACCATGGCCGCCAACCCCACGCCCAGCGAGACGGTCAGCGCGAAGCCGACCGCGGACTTGCGGCCCGCCGAGCCCCGCGGGTTGGCGCGGATCTCACGGGACAGCGGCAGCGGCACGAGTGCGCTGGCCGCCACGCCCACCGTGGTCAGCAGGGCCTGCGCCGCGCTGTAGTCGCTGTACGCCTTGACCTGCAACAGGTTGGCCATCAGCAGGCCGCAGGTGTAGCTGAGCACGCCGACCAGTCCGGAGGAGACCGCCAGCACCATGCTGCTGCGCAGCACGGCCTGCTCCCCGGGCGCCGCGCTCGACGGCTTGCTCGCGAGTTCGCTCACGCGGGGTCCTCCAGACCGGGCACGGCCGGTGCGGTGAGGAAACCCGGTGCGCCCAGCGGCCCCGCGAGCAGGTCGTACCGGTTGGCCAGGCGCAGGTTCGCCCCGGACACGCCGAGCCGGTCGAGCACCGTCATCGCGTCCACCTCGTCGCAGCCGCCGAGCAGCACGCCGGTGCGCCGCCCGTCGCTGCGCACCTCGTCGGTCGCGCGCAGACCCGCCGCCAGTGCGGGCAGTTCGCTGTCGGGCAGGGTCGCCACGGTGGTGATGTCCGAACGGGCCTCCCGGCGCTGCGGGCTGCCCACGGCGCCGATCTCGTAGGCCAGCACGGCGGCGAGCAGTTCGGCGCTGCGGTCCCAGGAGAAGCAGGCCGCCCACGAACGGCAGCGCTGCGCCACGGCCTCGGCCCGCACCGGGTCGGCCAGCTCGCGCAGCGCGGTGACCATCGCCTCGGCGTAGTCCTCGGCCCGGTCGACGAGCCAGCCGGTGTGCTCGTGCACCACGGAGTCGCGCACCCCGGGCACCTTCAGCGCCAGGCAGGGCACGCCCCAGGCCGCCGCCTCCAGGATCGAGCAGCCCCAGCCCTCCCCCGCGGAGGTGGAGGTGGTCAGCCAGGCCTTGCTGAGCAGGTCGTCGCGGACGGAGTCGGGCTGGCGGCCGTGGAAGGTCACCGCGGAGTCGAGCCCGAGCCGCTCGGCGTACGCGGTGAGCGCTGCCAGCTCCGAGCCCCCGCCGACGATGTTCACCTTCAGGTCGGGGATCTGCGCCAGCACGGTGACCAGGCTGTCCAGCAACAGGTCCACCCGCTTGTGCGGCACCAGCCTGGTGACCAGCGTGACCACCGGGCCCGGTTCGCGGGCGGCGGCCGTGCCCAGCACCGGGTGGGTCCCGTTGGGCACGATGCTGATCGGCCCGCGCAGCCCCAGCCGCCTGCGCAGTTCCTCCCTTGTGGACGGTGAGACGGCGGCGATGGCCCGCCTGCCGTACACCGCGCGCGAGGCCGGTCCCTCCAGGAAGCGGCCCACCGCTGCCATCGGCCGGGAGAAGTGCGTGGCGAACTGGTCCTGGTGCACGTGGTGCACCACCTGGACCACGGGCATGGCCGCCCCGGCGAAGAGCGGGGCGAAGAACGGGATGCCGTTCTGACAGTCCACAACGGCGTCGAAGCGCTTGGCCCTGGTCGCCATCCAGGCGGCGGCGCGCGGGTACACCGACAGCGCTCCCCCGGTCCGCAGCACCTCGATGCCGTCGATCATCTCGCGTGCCTCGGCGCCGGGCGCGCGGGCGGTGAGCCAGGTGACGTGCACGTCCTGCTCGACCCAGCGCCTGGCGATCTCGTGCATGTACTGCTCGGCACCGCCAGCCTGCGGGTGGCGCACGTCGCGCCAGTTCAGCACAAGAATCCTGTTGCCGTGCAACAGCTTCACACTCATCGATGAGCTCCCCGGTACAGCCGGAGCAGTGCGGTGAAGGAGGCGAGTCCGTCACGCAGCGGGCGGAAGGTGGATCGGGTGTCGTCGCGCCAGGCCACCGGCAGCTCGACGATGCGACCACCGTCGGCCTGGACCTGGCGCAGCAACTCCACGTCGAAGGCGAAGCCGTCCACCCGACAGCGCAGCAGGGCGGACTGCACCGCGCTGCGCTGGAAGAACTTGAAGCCGCACTGGGTGTCGCGCACCTTGGTGACCAGCGGGCGGGCCAGCGCGCGGAAGGCGGAGCCGCCGACCTTGCGGCCCAGCGAGCGCGGGTGCACGAAGCTGGCGCCGGGCGCGTGCCGGGAGGCGATGGCCGCCTCCGCACCGCTGGTCAACTCGGCCACGGCTCTGGCCAGGGTGTCCAGCGGGGTGGACAGGTCGGCGTCCACGAAGCCCACGAAACGCGCGCTGCTGGTCAACAGGCCACGGCGCACGGCGGCGCCCTTGCCCGGACGCGAACAGCCGATGACCACCACCTCGACCGAGCCGGTGTCGAGTTGGTCCACCACCGCGGCCGTGCCGTCCACGCTGCCGTTGTCCACGACGACAACGCGGCTGGTCAGCGGCAGTCCGGCGAGGTAGTCCACGGCCGCGCGCAGGGTGTCGGGCAGCCGGGTGGCCTCGTTGTAGGCGGGCACGATCACCTCGAGGTCCACGACGGAACGCCGGGTGGAGGTGACGGACGGCAGAGCGTCCGATAACACAACTGACACGGGCATGGGAAGGGCCACGGACGAATCTCCTTCCGGGAGACACGGGGACGGCGAACCTTCTGGCGACAAGCGACAACGGCCGCGCCAGCGCGAGGAGACGGCTATCTAGCCGAGTTGTGGCACCACTGCCGAGTCATGGCGACTGTCCATCCACTGACGTGACTCTGATGGCCCCCAAGACCACCAGGCAGGGAATTTCCGCAGCTCACTGCCACAGCAGTCCACTTCGACCGCTGCCGCACACTGCGTCGTTCACCCGTTCGGGGCACTGTGAGGTTTGCATATGCCGGAGCGTCACACAACCCCACTTGCGTAGGTCACCACACTTCGTTGCCCCGTTAACAGAACTTCCGCGCGTGAACCGTCAACCCGTGTTACCGGGTTTTAACTGCGAGGAAAGCTCTCACGAGGGCGATCCAGCGCAAAAAGGTGAGACAGACGTGCGAGTTCTTCATGAATTCACACAACTGCCCGCCGGTCACCGCCGATTGTGGCGCTGATCACTCACGCCCACGTGGTCGGCCGCCCACTCGTTGAACGCGCGGACCTCGCGCCACGCCTTGCGCACCCGCGCCAGGCTCCCGCGCTCGTGCAGCACGTCGTCCGGCTCCCACACCCGGACCGCGTAGACCGACTTGTACCGGAGCAGCTCGATGCGCGGGTGATCCACCTCGAAGCCGCGGGGCTTGCTCCTGAGCTGCTCCCCCCGGATCTGCCAGCCCGCCCGCCGCAGCTTCGCCAGGATCTTCTCCAGCGCCTGCCCGCGCCGGTCCTCGTCCACCGCCGTGCGGTACCTGGCGAGCTGGTCGGCGGCCAGGTGGAAGCAGCCGCCACCGACCATCAGCCCCTCCGGGCCGACCTGCACGTAGTAGGCCCCGCCGCCGCGGCCCTGTTCGATCACCCCGCCGCAGTGCGTCTTGTACGGGTGCTTCTCCTTGCTGAACCGGACGTCCCGGTACGGCCGGAACACCTTGGGCGTGCCCAGCCCGCCGAACTCCGGCTCCAGCTCGGCGAGCAACGCCTCCATCGGCGCCCGCACGTCCGCCGCGTAGACGTGCTTGTTGTCCTCCCAGTACGGCTTGGAGTTGTCGGCCTCCAGGCCGTCGTAGAAGTCGATCGCGTGCTCGCCGAAGCCCTGGAACGTCACGTGCAGCACCCTACGACGCAGCACCGACAAGTCGGCGGCAGCACCGCTTCACCTCAGAACGGCTGGCGGATCGCCAGCGCCTCCTGTTTGGCGCCGTCACGCGTGCGCGGGGCAGCCCGGCCGGGGACCCGCGTCCTCCACCTGGAACGAGCTGTGCGCGATGCCCCACCCCTGCCGGACCCGGGCCGCGAGCCGGTCGGTCAGGTCCGGGCCGGACTCGCCCACGACGTGCGCGGTGAGCACCGGCGAGCCGGAGGTGACGGTCCAGACGTGCAAGTCGTGCACCCCGCGCACGCCGGGCTCGGCGAGCAGGTCCGCGCGCAGTCGCACGGGGTCGACGCCTCGGGGCACGGCCTCCAGCAGCACGGTCACGGCCTCGCGCAGCAGCACCCAGGCCCTGGGCAGGATGGCCACGCCGATCAGCGCGGAGGCGATGGCGTCGGCCCGCTGGAACCCGGTGAGCAGGATGACCAGTGAGGCGAGGGCGGTGGTCGCGGCGGCGAGGGCGTCGCTGAGCACTTCGAGGAACGCCGCCCGCACGTTGAGCGATTTCCCTTGCGCACCAAGCAGGAGCAGCACGGAGCAGGCCATGCCCGCGCTGGCGAGCAGCGACACGAGCAGCATGCCGCCGGAGCTGACCTCGGGCGGCTCGGCGAACCGCTGCACGGCCTTGACCAGGATGGCGATCCCGATGCCGGTCACCAGCACGGCGTTGACCAACGCCGCCAGCACCTCGGCGCGCAGGTAGCCGAAGCTGAACCGGGCGGTGGCGGGCCTTGTGGCCAGCAGCACGGCGATCAGCGCCAGCAGCACACCCAGCGAGTCCACGCCCAGGTGCACGGCGTCGGCCAGCAGCGCCAGCGATCCGGTGAGCAGCCCGCCGACCACCTCGACGGCGATCACCGCGCTGGAGATGGCCAGCACCAGGCACAGTCGGCGGCGCTGGTCGGCGCGAGCGGCGCTCATGAGGACACCTCGACTTCGTGTCCGGCGCCCGCGGCGAGGCCGAGTCCGGACAGGTCGGTCAGCGCGTGCGCGATGCGCTCGTCGAGCAGTTGGTAGCGAGCGCGCCGCCCTTCGTGCGCCACCGTGACGATGCCGCACTCGCGCAGGCACTGCAGGTGGTTGGACACGTTCTGCCGGGTGGCGCCCAACTGTTCGGCGAGTTCGGCCGGGTAGGCGGGGCCGGGCAGCAGCGCGAGCAGCAACCGGCAGCGGGTGCGGTCGGACAGTGCGCGGCCCATCCGGACCAGCGCGTCCAGGTGCGTCTCGGTCATGTACCAAGTTTGATACAGCAGCCGCTGTACTGTCAAGCGTTCGCTGTACTGTCCTCGGAGGGGCAGAATCGGTGGGCGCGGACAGAACTGAACAGAGCCAGCTTGGAGGCACCCATGCGGATCGGCTTCTCCCTGCCCCAGTTCGGAATGGCGGGCGAGCGCCCCGCCGACGTGGTCACCTTCGCGGTCGCCGCCGAGAAGGCCGGGGCGGACAGCCTGTGGGTGGGTGACCGGCTGCTCAGCCCGGTGGACCCGAGCATCGGCTACGGCATGAGCGGCCCCGGCCCGTACCCGAGGGAGTTCCGCCGGGTGCTCGACCCGCTGACCCTGCTGACCGCCGCGGCGACCGCCACCACCCGGGTCCGGCTGGGCACGCACGTGCTCTGCGCGCCCTGGTACCCGCCGCTGCTGCTGGCCCGCACGCTGGCCTCGATCGACCAGCTCAGCGGCGGCCGGGTGGTGCCGGGCTTCGGGGTGGGCTGGTCCCCCGAGGAGTACGCGGCGGCCGGGGTGCCCATGGCCGAGCGGGGCGCCCGCCTGGACGAGGTGCTCGACGTGCTCGAAGCCGCGTGGTCGCAGGAGGTCGTCACGCACGAGGGCCCGGGCAGCACGATCGCGCCGAGCTGGATCGACCTCAAGCCCGCCCACCGGCCCAGGATCCACCTGGGCGGGTTCGCCCCGGCCGCGCTGCGCAGGGTCGGCCGCCGAGCCGAGGGCTGGCTGCCCGCGGGCGCGGTGCCCGGCCTGGACCCCGCGCAGTACGCGGGACCGCTCCAGGTGATCCGGCAGGCCGCCGAGCAGGCCGGCCGCGACCCCGGCGCGATCGAGGTGGTGCTGCGGCTGAACCCGAGGAAGGGGTCCACGGTGGACAACGTGGTGGACACGCTGCTGGCGGCGCGCGACACGGGCATCGTGGACGAGGCGATGGTGGAGCTGGTCTACCTCGCCCCGGAACTGGAGCAGTCCCTGGACGTGGTCGGCCAGGTGCTCACCCGGTTGAGCTGACCGCACCTGGCGGTCGGGGCCGCGCGACGCGGCCCCGACCGACCGGAGCGGAGGGTGTGCGGGCTCAACTGAGCCTGCTCAGGGCATCGCTGAACGCCTCGGGATCCACGTTCGCCCCGCCGGTGAACGGGCTTTGCATCTGATAGATGGCGTAGAGCACAAGAGTGATCGTGGCGGCGAAGAGTGCCACCGTGAGTACGTGCCGGATAATCCGGGTACCGCCGAACAGGTAAGCGAAGGCCACCGACATGAGTGCACCGATGATGAGGGCCAGCCACACTACGGTATTCACCCCGCTGCCGTCAGCCGCGTCCAACCTGGTCTGACGGGCCTGGTACACGGTCCACAACTGGTTGGCGGCCTCGGTTTTGCGGTCCTTGAGCCATTCGTCGTCGGTGCTCGCGGCCTCGGTAATCGCGTCGTGCAATTGCGCGAGCTGCTGGGCCCCAGGACCGGTGACGGCCTGCTCCTGGCGCATCTGGGGCCATTCCTGGTCACGTACGGTGGTGGCGTACCGACGTGCTAGTTCGTGAATCTTCGACTTGGTCGGATCGGGCAGGGAATCACCCGCCCAGGTGACCGCGACCAGCGCGTTGGCCTCCTGCTGCGCCCCGTCGTGCGCCGCGTTGGTCGCGTCGAACAGCGAGATCAGCACAAATGCGACGAGCACGGCGTGCAGACCTGCGACAATCGTGAAGACGGCACTGGTGGCCTCGTTGCCGATGGACCTCCCATCACCTGACGTGCGACGGTGGAGTAACGCGGTGAGCCCACCGCTCACAATCGCGGCGCCGAGTACCCAGAGGATACCCTGCAGGTAGATGTCCATTCAGCCTCCTGCGTCTGGTGGACGATTAGATCACCGTCTACGGTGTAACCGTATCCGCCAACCCGTTGAACCAGGAAACCGGTGTCTCGTGACAGTAATTCGCCGTTGCGTGGGAATAGCGTTACCCGTTCTAGCGATGGCGGCCTTCACGCCCACCCCGATGGCCGCCGGTACAGCAACCGAATGTGATGCCTTCCAGGTCCGAATGGGTGAGCACGAGACGCGGGCCACGCTGAGTCGAGTGAACGTGCTCTCCGGTGCAACCGAACAGCTCAAGACCTTGCCCTACGGGGTGAACGCGATCGGGTACGCCCGTGGCCAGGACCGGGTCTACGGCATCGGCAACGAGGGCCACGTCATCAGCATCGACCGGTCCGGTGCCGCCACCGACCACGGGCAGGTACGCGGGGTCCCCCGCGGTGACCTGGCCCTGGCCACCGCGGGCGCCATCGGCGGCAACCTGCTGTTCGTGCGGCTGGACGACCGGCTGTTCACGATCGACGTGGCCCCTGGCAGCGCCACCTTCCTGTCGGTGGTGCGGGTGACCCGGCTACGGCCCGGTGACTGGGTGGAGAACCTGGACGACTTCGCCTTCGACGAGGCCGACGGCCTGCTCTACGGGGTGTCCACCGGGCTCGGCGGACCCGCGGCGGTCGTGAGCGTGGACCCGGTCAGCGGGGCGGTGCGCAAGGTGTCCACGCCCAGCGGGCTACCCGACCACGGCTCGTACGGGTCAGCGGTGATCGACTCGGCGCGCACGCTGCACGTGCTGAACAACCGGTACCACGACCACAGCGTGCTCTACGAGATCCCGCACGGCGCCACCTCGGCGCGGCAGGTCGCGCAGTACCCGGCCACGAACACCTCGGACATGGCCGGGTGCCTCGGCGTGCCCGCGCCGCCACCACCAACCACCACGCCCCCGCCGACCACCGTGCCACCACCACCGCCACCACCGGTCGCGCCCCCACCGCCACCACCGCCCGCACCTGCGGTGGTCGTGCCGCCGCCACCGGTCGTACCGCCCAAGCCGGAGCCGCCCGCTCCGGTGCCCAGCGCGAAGCGGCCCCAGTCCACGCCCAAGCCGAAAGCAGTGGCCAAAGCCGCCAACACCGAGGTCACCAAGGAACGGCGCTGGGCCATGGCCACACTCGTGCTGGTCCTGGGCGCCGGTGCGGTCGCGACAAGCGCGGCCCGCGCGCGAGCCAAGTAGCGGTCCAGGCCCAGGGAATTGCCCACCCCTGGGCCTGTGCCGCGCCGGTCAGCCAGCCTGATCGGTGAGCGCGGTCGTCACCGAGGTGAACGACCAGGTCGTGCCAGCCGGGATGCCCTCCCAGTCGGCGGTGACCACCATGCGCTCGCCGATGTACTGGCCGCTGGCCGGGTCGAGGATGATCTCCTCGCGCTGCTGCCCGTCACCGGCGCTGACCGCGAAGCCGGTGCGGCCGTCTGAGTGCCCGCCCGCGCCGCGAGATAGCCGTGCAGCTCCGGTTGCTGGTTCCCGGGGTTGCCGGTTCTCGGTTCCCGGTTGCCGGTTCCCGGTTGCCGGTTCCCGTTTGTTCGTCGGTCGCCTCTACTGATGGCTTTGGACAGCGGGTGGGTCTCAGCCTCGGCATTCAGCCGCCGGTTCCCCGGCCGGTCACCGCTACCGAAGCCTCAGCCTTCAGCCACCGGCGTCCCAGCCCGATGACCGGGGCCTCGACCTCGCTACCCCGCCACCGGTTCCGTGGCCAGTCGGCCCGGGTGGCGGCGGTGCCCTTGGTTTCGCCATATGGCCGCAGGTTCCCCGTCGCGCCCGTCCGTCATGGCGGGTCCGGTTCCGCGATGGCCTTCGCCCGGGTCTCGTACTCGAACCCCAACGGCGTGACCCACCGCCGCACCCCATCAGCACCCCGGGTGAACCGGTACCGGCCGATCGTCTTCAGGTAATGATGCACATCGCAGAACGGCCCCAGATTCCGCTCATCCGTCACACCACCCGAAGCAAAACCCCGCGCATGATCGATCTGACATTCCCCGACCGGCCGCAAACACCCCGGCGCCTGACACACCCGATCCCGCACCATCACAAAATCCCGCAACGCCCTCGGCGGCCGATACCGCCTCCGACCGACACCAATCGGCATACCCACCTTGTCAGTGAGAACCTTCCGCCAATCACCCTGGCTGGCGATTTCCCGAGCGGTGTTCGCCTCAACCGGGCCAACACCGGCGACATAACCAGGTTCGGAGGTCAACCCCAGCAAAGTCGTAGCGGAAACCGTGACATCAGTGCGCACAGTGACCGGACGACCACTACCCAGCATCCGATCAACGACCACATCGGCCTGCTTCGCACCCCAAGAGCGGTCATCGTCCAGGGTTTCCGCATCAGCGTTGATCTGGTCGAACAGCTGACGTCCCCGCACCGCGTCCAGGTACGCGGTCAACTCCGCCATACCGTCGGGCATCGACCGGTACCGCACCTCGGACCGCCGCACCGCCCTGACATGCCGGATCTCCGCCCCGAACGGGTCGACCAGGCACACCAGCCGGTCCGCCTCGGCCTTGAGTTCCCTGGAGTTCAGTTCGGCAGCGTCCACCAGCCTGGCATCCACCCGGCGGGCCTTGTCCGAGTCCAGGTTCTCGGTGCGCTTACGCACCACCTCGAACCGCTCCAGATCCAGCAACCCGTCCCGCAGCAAACCAGCCAATACCGGCAGCCGCACCATCGCCGCCGCCTGCTCCTGAAGCCGCCGAGCCCGCCCGAGTGGAATGCGCAGCAACAACGCGATCTCATGAGAATCATCGATCTCGGCGGCGCAGCAGAGCAGATCGAATTCGACGGACGAGAGGCGTCGCCACGCCTCCAGCATCCGCTCCGCGATCTCCCTCTGCCCCATACCGCCATTCTACGCCGAATGGCCGCCACGAAAGGGTGAAACACTGCGCTGAAGGCCGTCACCGAAAGGAAAGCCCTAGGGGTGGTTTTTCCTGGGTGGCGATGGGCTTACGCTCGTCGGCGAAATCGGGGCGGCATTCCACGCCCCGACTACCCCGATTACAGCCCATCGCCAGGGCCCCAGGACAAACCGCCCCGGAACAACAGGCGGCTCACACCACCGCGAGCGGCAGCAGGTTGGGCCGGACCGGTGCGGGCAGTTCCGAGGAACCGGTCAGGTAGGTGTCGACGGCGTTGGCGACGGACCGGCCCTCGGCGATGGCCCACACCACGAGTGAGGCCCCACGGTGTGCGTCCCCGCAGGCGAAGACCCCCGGCGAACCGGTCTGCCAGTCGGCACCGACCGACAGGGTGCCGCGCCCGGACAGGGACAGACCCAGGCCGTCGAGCAGCGGCATGTGTTCGACGCCCTCGAAGCCGATGGCGAGCAGCACGAGGTCGGCGGGAACGACCTCGACCTCGTCCGAGACCGGGACGACCTCGCGCCGACCGGTGGCGGGGTCCTTGTGCACCTTGACCTGGCGCAGTTCGACCGAGCGCACGTGCCCGTCCTCGTCACCGACGAAGCGCTGCACGGCGACGGCGTACTTGCGCTCGCCGCCCTCGTCGTGCGCGGGGTAGTTGCGCACGATCAGCGGCCAGGTCGGCCAGGGCGAGACCTCGAAGTCGCGTTCGGCGGGCGGCTGCGGGTACTGGTCGAGCTGGACCACGCCAACAGCGCCCTGGCGGTGCGCGGTGCCCAGGCAGTCCGCGGCGGTGTCCCCGCCACCGATGATCACGACGTGCTTTCCCGCCGCGTCAACGGAAGTCGGCCCGTCGCCCTCACAGGCCCGGTTGGCGGGCACCAGGTGCTCCATCGCCAGGTGCACACCGGTCAGTTCGCGCCCGGGAATCTCCGGTGCGTCCCGACCGCGCAGCGCACCCACGGCGAGCACCACGGCGTCGTGGGTCTCCCGCAACTGCTCGACGGTGAGGTCGACACCGACCTCGCAGCCCGTGACGAACCGGGTTCCCTCGGCGCGCAGCTGCGCGAGCCGCCGGTCGAGGACCTTCTTCTCCATCTTGAACTCGGGGATCCCGTACCGCAGCAGGCCGCCGAGCCGGTCGTCCCGCTCGTACACGGTGACCTCGTGCCCGGCGCGGGTCAGCTGCTGGGCGGCGGCCAGCCCGGCGGGACCGGAGCCGACCATGGCCACCCGCCTGCCGGAGGCCACGGCCGCGGGCTGCGGCGGAACGGCGGCGGTCTCCCAGGACACGTCGGCGATGGCCTGCTCGACGCGCTTGATCGCCACCGGCCCACCGGCCGCGGGGGTAGCGGACAGCACGCAGCCCGCCTCGCAGGGCGCGGGGCACAGCCGCCCGGTGAACTCCGGGAAGTTGTTGGTGGCGTGCAGCCGCTCCCCGGCCTGCGCCCAGTTCCCGCGCCGCACCAGGTCGTTCCACTCGGGGATCAGGTTGCCCAGCGGGCAGCCCGCGGTCCCGGAGTGGCAGAACGGGATGCCGCAGTCCATGCAGCGCCCGGCCTGGGTGCGCACCTGCTGGTCGCGCTCGGGCCCGGACAGCTCGGCGTAGACCTCGTTCCAGTCACCGATCCGCTGCGCGGCGGGCCGCTTGGCGGGCTCGCTGCGGGAGAACTTCAGAAAGCCGTTGGGGTCAGCCACGGGAGGCCTCCATGATCGCCTGGTCCACGTCACGGCCCTCGGCGCGGGCCAACCTCATCGCCTCCAGCACCCGCTGGTAGTCGCGCGGCATCACCTTGGTGAACGCCGCCGACCGGCGCGGCCAGTCCCCGAGCAGCGAGGCGGCCACCGCGGAACCGGTCAGTTCCTGGTGCCGCTGCACGGTTTCCCGCAGCCACTTCAGGTCGTCGGGGTGCGGGCGCTGCAACTCGACCATGTCGGAGTTGACCAGCATCGGGTCCAACTCCAGCACGTACGCGATACCGCCGGACATGCCCGCCGCGAGGTTGCGCCCGGTCGGGCCGAGCACCACCGCGCGCCCGCCGGTCATGTACTCGAAGGCGTGGTCGCCCACTCCCTCGGCGACCGCGACCATGCCGGAGTTACGCACGCAGAACCGCTCGCCGACCCGCCCGCGCAGGAAGATCTCCCCGCCGGTGGCCCCGTAGCCGATCACGTTGCCCGCGATCACCTGCTGCTCGGCGGCGAAGGGCGCGTCAGCGTGCGGTCGCACCACGATCCGCCCACCGGACAGGCCCTTGCCAACGTAGTCGTTGGCGTCACCGATCATCTCCAGCGTGACGCCCCGTGGCAGGAAGGCGCCCAGCGACTGGCCAGCCGAGCCGGTGAGCCGGACCTGGATGGTGTCCTCGGGCAGGCCGTCCCCGCCGTAGCGCCGGGTGACCTCCGAGCCGAGCAGGGTGCCCACGGTCCGGTTCACGTTGCGCACGGGCAGTTCCATGCGCACCGGGTGGGCGTCCTCCAGCGCGGCCTCGGCCAGCTGGATCAGCGTGCGGTCCAGGGCGTGCTCCAGCCCGTGGTCCTGCCCGCGCAGCCTGCGGCGGGCCGAGCCGTACCGGGTGTCGGCGGGCACCTCGAACACCGGGGACAGGTCCAGGCCCCGCGCCTTCCAGTGCCGCACGGCCTCGTCGGTGTCCAACAGCTCCGCGTGGCCGACGGCCTCGTCCAGGGTGTGGAAACCCAGTTCCGCCAACAACTCCCGCACTTCCTCGGCGATGAAGTGGAAGAAGTTCTCGACGAACTCGGGCTTTCCGGTGTACCGCTCGCGCAGCACCGGGTTCTGCGTGGCCACGCCAACCGGGCAGGTGTCCAGGTGGCACACGCGCATCATGACGCAGCCCGCGACCACCAGCGGGGCCGTGGCGAAGCCGAACTCCTCGGCCCCGAGCAGCGCGGCGATCACCACGTCCCGCCCGGTCTTCATCGCCCCGTCCACCTGCACGGTGATCCGGTCCCGCAGACCGTTGAGCATCAGGGTCTGCTGGGTCTCGGCGAGGCCGACCTCCCAGGGCGTGCCCGCGTGCTTGAGCGAGTTCAGCGGGGAGGCGCCGGTGCCCCCGTCGTGGCCGGAGATCAGCACCACGTCGGCGTGCGCCTTGGCCACACCCGCCGCGACCGTGCCCACGCCCAGTTCGGACACCAGCTTCACGTGGATGCGGGCCCGCTCGTTGGCGTTCTTCAGGTCATGGATCAGCTGGGCGAGGTCCTCGATGGAGTAGATGTCGTGGTGCGGCGGCGGGGAGATCAGGCCGACCCCGGGCGTGGAGTGCCGGGTCCTGGCGATCCACGGGTACACCTTGTGCGCGGGCAGCTGACCGCCCTCGCCGGGCTTGGCGCCCTGGGCCATCTTGATCTGGATGTCCTCGGAGTGCACCAGGTACTCGCTGGTGACCCCGAACCGCCCGCTGGCCACCTGCTTGATCGCCGAGCGGCGCTCGGGGTCGTGCAGCCGCTCGGGGTCCTCCCCGCCCTCACCGGTGTTGGAGCGCCCGCCGATCCGGTTCATCGCGATCGCCAGGGTCTCGTGCGCCTCGGCGGAGATCGACCCGTAGGACATGGCCCCGGTGTTGAAGCGCTTGAGGATCGACTCGACCGGTTCGACCTCCGCCACCGGGATGGCGGGGCGCTCGCCGGTGCGGAAGGAGAACAGCCCGCGCAGCCCGCCGCCCTCGCGGACCAGGCGCTCGACCTCCTCGGTGTAGCGCTGGTACACCTCGCGGCGGCGGGTCTTCGTGGCGTGCTGCAACAGGAACACCGTCTCCGGGGTGAACAGGTGCAGCTCGCCCTCGCGGCGGTAGGCGTACTCCCCGCCCACGTCCAGCCTGCGGTGCGCGCGGTCGGCGGGGTTGTCCGGGTAGGCCCTGCGGTGCCGCACGGCGACCTCGGCGGCCAGCACGTCCAGGCCCGCACCGCCCAGCTTCGAGCTGGTGCCGGTGAAGTACTCGGCCAGCACCTCGTGGGACAGGCCCACCGCCTCGAACACCTGCGCGGCGGTGTAGGCGCCCACGGTGGAGATGCCCATCTTGGACATGATCTTGAGGACGCCCTTGACCAGCGCGCTGACGTAGCGGCGGATCGCGGTGGCGGGCTCCACCCCGGTGATCGCGCCCTGGCTGATCAGGTCCTCGATCGTCTCGAAGGCCAGGTACGGGTTGACCGCGGCGGCGCCGTACCCCAGCAGGGCGGCCACGTGGTGCACCTCGCGGCAGTCACCGGTCTCCACGACCAGCGCCACGCGCAGCCGCTCCTTGGTGCGCACCAGGTGGTGGTGCACCGCGGCGACCAGCAGCAGCGAGGGGATCGGCGCCATGCGGTGGTCGGAGTCGCGGTCGGACAGCACCAGGGTGCGCGCGCCGGCGGCGATGGCCTCGCTGGCCTGCCTGCGGATCCGCTCGATCGCGGCGGCCAGCGCCTCGCCGCCACCGTCCACTTCGTACAGTCCGTTGAGGACACTGCACGCGTAGCCCGGCAGGTCCCCGTCGTCGTTGACGTGGATCAGCTTGGCCAGCTCGTCGTTGTCGATGACCGGGTAGGGCAGCCCGATGTGGCGGCAGGAGGCCGGTCCCGGCTCCAGCAGGTTCTGCTCGGGGCCCATCACCCGGGACACCGAGGTGATGATCTCCTCGCGGATCGCGTCCAGCGGCGGGTTGGTGACCTGCGCGAAGTTCTGCACGAAGTAGTCGTAGAGCAGCCGGGAACGCTGGGAGAGCGCGGCGATCGGCGTGTCCGAGCCCATCGAGCCGATCGGCTCGACCCCGTTCTCGGCCATCGGCGAGAGCAGGATCCGCAGCTCCTCCTCGGTGTAGCCGAAGGTGAGCTGGCGGCGCACCACCGACTCGTGGCTCTGCACCACGTGCTCGCGGTCGGGCAGGTCGGCGATCTCCAGCAGACCGGCGTGCAGCCACTCGTCGTAGGGCAACTCGGCGGCCAGCCGGGACTTGACCTCCTCGTCGTCCACGATGCGCCCGGCCACGGTGTCCACCAGGAACATGCGGCCCGGCTGGAGGCGGCCCTTGGCCACCACGCGGTGCGGCGGCAGGTCCAGCACCCCGGCCTCGCTGGCCAGCACCACGCGGTCGGAGTCGGTGCGCCACCAGCGGGCCGGACGCAGGCCGTTGCGGTCCAGCACAGCGCCGACCAGCTCGCCGTCGGTGAAGGTCACGCAGGCCGGGCCGTCCCATGGCTCCATCAGGCTGGCGTGGAACTGGTAGAAGGCGCGGCGCTTGGGGTCCATCGTGGCGTGGTTCTCCCACGCCTCGGGGATCATCATCATCACCGCGTGCGGCAGTGGGCGCCCGCCCAGGTGCAGCAGCTCCAGCACCTCGTCGAAGGACGCGGAGTCCGAGCCCTCGGGGTCGCAGATCGGGAACAGCCTGGCCAGGTCGCCCGGGATCAGCGAGCTCTCCAGCAGGGCCTCGCGGGCCCGCATGCGGTTGCGGTTGCCGCGAATCGTGTTGATCTCACCGTTGTGGGCGACGTACCGGAACGGGTGCGCCAGCGGCCAGGACGGGAAGGTGTTGGTGGAGAACCGGGAGTGCACCAGCGCGATGGCGCTGGCCAGCCTCGGGTCGGTCAGGTCGGGGAAGAAGGCGGGCAGCTGCTCGGTGGTGAGCATGCCCTTGTAGACCAGGGTCCTGCTGGACAGCGAGGGGAAGTAGGTGCCGCACCCGGCGACGACCGTGTCCCGCTCGGCGCGCTTGCGCAGGCCGAAGGTGAGCCGGTCCAGGTCCACCCCGGACGGACATCGCCCCTCGGCGTCGGGCAGCCCCGCCACCACGAGCATGGCGAAGTGCGGCATCACCGACTGCGCCGTTGGCCCGACCTCGGCGGCCTCGGGGGTCACCGGCACCTGGCGCCAGCCGAGCACGCGCAGGTTCTCCTGCTCGGCGATCTGCCCGATCAGCTCGACGGCCTTGTCCCGCTCCTGCCGCTCGGCGGGCAGGAACGCGATGCCCGCGGCATAGGTGGACCGCCCCTGCGCGTCCGGCTCGGGCAGCTCGAAGCCGCATTCGGCGCGCAGCAGCTCGTCGGGCAGTTGCAGCAGGATGCCCGCGCCGTCACCGCTGGTGGGCTCGGCCCCCGCGGCACCGCGGTGTTCCAGGTTGGCCAGCGCGGTCAACGCGTCGACCACGATGTCGTGCGATCGCCGTCCCCGGATGTCGGCCACCATGGCCACACCGCAGGCGTCCTTCTCCTGCGTCGGGTCGTACAGGCCCTGCTGGCCTGGGATGGCGGAGAAGATCACGACAACACCCTCCCGTCGTCCTACATCGAAATTCCTGGGACAACGGTGGCCCGTGATTGACGAAACCTTAACAGTCGCGAAACGCGAAGGCACCCGCAAACGGGTGAGTTACCGCGGCACTGCGTAACGATCTGGGCTACCCGGACGACATTGACGCGGACATCCGCCAGAAGTTTCGGTGCGCGAAGCATAGCCGACACACCGGCAACGCGCTTGTGACGATCCGGCGACAGAACGTGCGATCACCGCCCCGGGTGCGGTGATCCCCGTCACAGGGCGTTAACGCTGGTAGCGTCCCTGTTCGCCCTCCGCGACCCACTCACTGGCGAGGAACCATGACGCCGCACCGCCGCACGCTGTCCGCCCTGCTGCTGATCGGGGTGCTGGCGCTCACCGGCTGCGCCACCCACGAGCAGCCCGCGCCCGCACCGGACCAGGGCTCGGCGTTCCCGGTGACGGTCACGCCCAAGGGCGGCCAGCCGCTGACCCTGACCGCCCAGCCCAAGCGGATCATCTCGCTCAGCCCCGCCAGCACCGAGGACCTGTACGCCATCGGCGCGGGCGGTCAGGTCGCGGCCGTGGACAAGCTGTCGAACCACCCGGCGCAGGCCCCACGCACCGACCTGGACGCGTACAAGCCCAACGTGGAGGCCATCGCGGCCAAGAGCCCGGACCTGGTCGTCGCGTACTACGACGCGAACAACCTGGTCAGCGGCCTGCAGAAGCTCAAGGTGCCGGTGCTGGTGCTGCCCGCGGCGAACAGCCTGGACGAGGCCTACGAGCAGGTCTCGCTGTTGGGCAGGGCCACCGGCCACGCCGCCGAGGCCGACAAGCTGGCCGCCCAGCTCAAGGCGCAGATCGCCGAGGTGGTGGCCAAGACGCCCAAGCCCGCCAGGCCGCTGACCTACTTCCACGAGGTCTCCGCGGACGGCTACACGCTGACCGCCAAGACCTTCGCCGGGCAGGTCTACTCCCTGTTCGGGCTGGGCAACATCGCCGACTCGGCCAGCGCGGCGGGCCCCTACCCGCAGCTGTCCGCCGAGCAGGTGATCAAGGCTGACCCCGACCTGATCTTCCTGGCGGACACCAAGTGCTGCCAGCAGAGCCCGGCCACGGTGGCCGCCCGCCCCGGCTGGGGCACGCTCAAGGCCGTGCGCGGCAACGGGGTCGTGGCGCTGGACGACGACGTGGCCTCGCGCTGGGGGCCGCGGGTGGTCGACTTCGCGCGGGCCGTGGGCGACGCGGTGAGCAAGGCCCACTGAGGCCGTGTCCACCCCGACCAGGCTCGCCTGGTGGCACCTGCTGGCGGCCCTGCTCGTCCTGCTGCTCGTGGCGACCGGGGCGGTGCTGCTGGGCGCGGTCGACCTCGGCCCGCAGCGGGTGCTCGGTGAGCTCGCGGCCCAGCTGACCGGTGGCCGCTCGCCGCTGACCGAGCAGGAGGCGGCGGTGCTGTGGCAGCTGCGGCTGCCGCGCGTGGTGCTCGCCGGGCTGGTGGGTGCGGCGCTGGCCTGCTCAGGGGCCACCTTCCAGGGCGTGTTCCGCAACCCGCTGGCCGACCCGTACCTGCTGGGCGCGGCGGCCGGTGCCGGGCTGGCCGTGACGGTCGTGGTGGTGCTGGTCCCGCAGACCCCGGCCGCGCTGGTGCCGGTGGCGGCGTTCGCGGGCTCGCTCGGCGGGGTCGGCCTGACCTGGGGCATGGGCCGCACCGCGGGGCCCGGCACGGCGACCCTGCTGCTGGCGGGCGTGGCCGTGGCCTCGTTCCTGACGGCGATCCAGACCTTCGTGCAGCAGCTGAATACCGTGACCCTGCAACGGGTCTACGGCTGGATCCTGGGCGGGCTGGCCACCACGGGCTGGAGCCAGGTGGTGCAGGCGCTGCCCTACATCGCGGTGGCGGTCGTGGTGCTGTGCGCCTGCGCGGGCCTGCTGGACGTGCTGGCGCTGGGCGACGAGGAGGCGGCCTCGCTGGGTGTGCGGCCTCCCGTGGTGCGGATGCTGGTGCTGGGGGCCGCCTCGCTGGCGACGGCCGCCGCCGTGTCGGTGAGCGGCCTGATCGGCTTCGTGGGCATCGTGGTGCCCCACCTGGTGCGACTGCTGTTCGGGGCCAGCTACCGGGTCGTGGTCCCACTGTCGCTGGCGGGCGGCGCGGTGTTCCTGATCGCCGCCGACGTGGTGGCCCGCACCGTGCTGGCCCCCGCCGAGCTGCCGATCGGGGTGGTCACGGCCTTCGCGGGCGCCCCGTTCTTCGTGCTGGTGCTCAGGGCCAGGCGGGCATGACCCGGCTCGAACTGCGCGGGGTCGGCGCGGGCTACCGGGGCCGGCCGGTGGTCTCGGACGTCTCCCTGGAACTGCCCGAGGGCAGTTGGCTGGCGATCATCGGTCCGAACGGGGCTGGCAAGTCTACCCTGCTCAAGTCCGTGGCCGGGCTCGTGCCCGCCACCGGCGAGGTGCTGCTCGGCGGCCGGGCCCTCGGCTCGCTGAGCCAGCGCGAGCGCGCGCGGGAGATCGGGTACGCCCCGCAGATCCCCGCGCTGCCCGAGGGGTTGACCGTCACCGACTACGTGCTGCTCGGCCGCACCCCGCACCTGGGACCGCTGGGCCGTGAGGGCCACGCCGACCTCGTCGTGGTGGCCGAGGTGCTGGGCCGCCTCGACCTCTCCGCGCTCGCCGACCGTCCACTGAGGACGTTGTCCGGCGGGGAACGCCAGCGGGCCGTGCTCGCGCGCGTGCTGGCCCAGCAGACCGGGGTGCTGCTGCTGGACGAGCCGACCACGGGGCTGGACATCGGTCACGCGCAGGCCCTGCTCGAACTCGTCGACACCCTGCGGCGCGCCGACGGCACCACTGTGGTCACCACGTTGCACGACCTCACCCTGGCCGCCCAGTACCCGGATCGCGTGCTGCTGCTGGACTCCGGCCGGGTCGTCGCCAGCGGGCCGCCCGCCTCGGTGCTCACCGCCGACCGGCTCTCCGAGCACTACGCCGCCCGCGTCACCGTGCTGACCGCCCCCGGCGGCGACCAGGTCGTGGCGCCGATCCGAACACCGTGACCCCCAAGCACCGCGTGTCGGCGCTTGGCGGACCGCGTGTCGGACGTTTGCGGACGGTTTCCCAGCTCGTGGGAAACCGTGCCGCAAGCGCGAACACGCCGTACCGCTAGCGCCGACACGCGGTACCGGAACGTCCGACACGCGCCGGGGGTGGGTCAGGACGGGCGGGTCAGCGCGGCGTCCACGTCCACAGTGGACGGGTTGTCCAGCACGTGCCTGAGGCGCTCGGAGTCCAGGTCGCCCTGCCAGCGCGCGACCACGAGGGTGCCGATGCCGTTGCCGATCACGTTGGTGATCGCCCGCGCCTCGGACATGAACCGGTCGATGCCCACGATCAGCGCGATGCCCACCACGGGGATGGTGCTGCCGAAGGCCTGTAGGGAGGCGGCCAGCGTGATCAGCCCGGCCCCGGTGACCCCGGCGGCGCCCTTGCTGGACAACAGCATGAACAGCAGCAGCCCGATCTGGGTGCCCAGGCCGATCTCGTGCCCGGTGGCCTGGGCGATGAACAGGGCGCCCATGGTCAGGTAGATGCAGGTGCCGTCCAGGTTGAACGAGTAGCCGGTCGGAATGGTCAGGCCCACCACCGACTTGCGTGCCCCCGCGGCCTCCAGCTTGATCAGCATCCGGGGCAGCGCCGCCTCGGAGGAGGAGGTGCCCAGCACGATGAAGATCTCGTCCTTGATGTAGCGCAGGAACTTGAACACGTTGAACCCGGCCAGCCTGCACACGATGCCCAGCACCACGACCACGAACAGCGCGCAGGTCAGGTAGAAGGCGACCATCAGGTACACCAGCCCGCCCAGCACCTTGCTGCCGAACTGGCCCACCGTGTAGGCGATGCCGCCGAACGCGCCGACCGGGGCCGCGTACATGATCACCTTGATCACGCCGAACATCACCTGTGCGACGGTGTCCAGCGCGCGCACCACCGGCTTGCCGCGCTCACCCAGCCCGGCCACGGCGATGGCCACCAGCACGGCCAGCAGCAGCACCTGGATGAGCTGCCCGTCGGTGAAGGCGCCGACGAAGGACTTCGGCACCAGGCTCAGCACGAAGTCGGTGACGCTCTCCCCCGCCGCCGCGGCCGAGTCGATCGTGGACTTGGCGGCCTTCTCGTTGACCGCGATGCCCAGCCCGTCGCCGGGGCGCAGCACGTTGACCACGACCAGGCCGATGGCCAGCGCCACCGTGGTCATCACCGTGAAGTACCCGATCGTGCGCAGCGCGAGCCCGCCCGCCTTGGCCAGGTTGCCCAGCCCGGCGATGCCGACCACGACGGTGCAGAAGATGGTCGGCGCGATGACCACCTTGACCAGGTTCACGAACAGGTCGGCCAGCCACTTGGTGCCCGCCGCCTGCGCGGGGAAGAACAGTCCGAACAGGACACCCAGCACGATGGCGGTGAGCACCCAGAAGTACAGCTGCCGGTACAGGGGCTTGCGTGGTCTGGCGGGACTACCAACCTCGGTGTTGGCGGCCATGCCTCCTCCTCAGGGCTCGGCGCGGGTCGGGGAACACGGTGATCCTGAGCACACACCATCGGGCTAGCAAGCGCACCTCGGGAAACTTGGGGTTCACCTGACGTTGATCTCTGCACGATCAGTTCCCCGGCAGCGGGGCGTAACCGTTCGGCCCCGTACAGCGAGCTGTCCGGCAGGACGAGCCGCTCACATGACCCGGTCCACGATCTCGTCCAGGTCCGCCCGCAGTTTGCTGCACTGGCGTACCGGGTCGGCGGTGGGGCAGGTCAACAGGTGCTCCAGCACGGCGCGGGCCGCGACCAGCTCGTCGATCCGGCGGGTCATCCCGGCGATGGTGTCGGCCAGCACCTGACGCCCCGCGGGCTGCTCCTCGCCGTGCCGGTCGGTGGTGAGGACAGCCGTGTCGGCCAGGGTCACCATGCCCTCGCGGTGCAGGCGCTGCACGAGCGCGAGCCTGCGCAGCTCCTCGCGGCCGTAGTACCGCACGGTGCCGCGCCGCTCGGCGGGCGGTACCAGTCCGAGCTCGTCGTAGTAGCGCAGGGCGGAGACCCGCAGGCCGAAGCGGCGCGCGACCTCGCCGATGGGGTGCAGCGGCTCGTTCACGACCACCATCTTGCGCTCAAGCCGACTTGAGCCAGCACGGTGGGGCCATGCGAACCGAACGAGTACCGGTACTGGTGGTCGGCGCGGGCCCGGTGGGGCTGACCAGCGCCCTGTTCCTGGCGCACTGGGGAGTGCACGCCCTGGTGGTGGACAAGCGGGCCGCAGGGCACGGGCCGCCGCGAGCGGGCACGAGCCTGCGCACGCTGGAGTTGTTCCGCACCATGGGCCTGGGCGAGGAGGTGGAGCGGTTGGCCTGGCGCGGCGGCCTGCCGCTGGAGGCGGTCCACCAGGACAGCGCGTTCGGCCCCGCGCTGTCGCGAAGCGGCCTGCCGCCGCGCTACGCCGAGCGCGTCGAGTCGTGCAGCCCGGCGGACCCGAGGCTGAGCATGTCCCAGGTGGAGGTGAACCGGTTGGCGCTGGCCCACCTCGACCGGAGCCAGGTCCGGCACGGCGTGCGGCTGCTGGACTTCACCGAGGTGGACGGGGTCGTGCGCGCGGAGCTGGTCGAGGAGTCGACCGGTGAGCGGTGGGTCGTCGAGGCCGACTACCTGATCGCCGCCGACGGCGCCCGCAGCGGGATCCGCGAGCGGCTGGGCATCCCGGTGCTCGACCGCGAGGTGATCGCCCACATCACCACGGCGTTCTACAGCGCCGATCTCGGTGACGCGCTCGCCCGCTGGGGCACGGGCGCCTGCTTCGTGCGCGGTGAGCAGGTCTACGCCACGCTGTTCTCGAAGGACGGCGACCGGCGGTGGACCTCGCACATCCTGGACTACCCGGGCAAACCGGAGGGCCCCGACGAGTTGTCCGAGCAGCAGGCGCTCCGGTTGCTGCGCACCGCGATCGGCGATCAGCGGATCCCGGTCGAGCTGCACGCCGTCAACTCGTGGACGGCCGCGGTGGGGCTGGCCGCCCGGCTGCGGCAGGGCCGGGTGTTCCTGGTCGGCGACGCCGCGCACGTGCAGAGTTCGGCGGGCGGTCTCGGCATGAACACCGGCATCCAGGACGGGCACAACCTGGCGTGGAAGCTCGCCGAGGTGCTGCACGGGCAGTCCGGGCCGGAACTGCTCGACAGCTACGAGCCGGAACGTCTTGCCGCGGCGAGGGAATCGCTCGGGCTGGCGCTGCGCCTGCACCGCGGCTACCTGGCGAAGGGGTGCGACCCGAGCGCCCTGCTGGAGCAGGTGGCCGTGGACTACCTGCGCGCGATGATGTTCTACGACTACGGCGGATCGGCCGATGTGGACGTGCTGCGCGACGAGATCCGCCCCGGTGTTCGCTTCCCGCACATGACGGTGCACGGGAAGTCCACTGTGGACATGATCGGCACGAGCTGGACCGAGTTCACCGGGCAGGCGGTGGACCGCCCGCACCACGTGCTGCCGGGACTGGCGCCGGGGCAGTCGGTGCTGGTGCGGCCGGACGGCGTCGTGGCCACTACCCGATCGGCCGCCGAGGACGCGCGGACGGCGCACCCTCAGTAGCGCGTGCGCGCCCAGAACTCCCCGATGGTTGCCGCACAACACACTTGTCCGTCGGTAGCATCGGATCGCGAGGTGGGAGTTGATGAGATCCGGTTCCTACAACTGGGACACGTTCAGCCAGTACGAGGTGTACAACGCCACCGAGCCCGCTGAGGAGCCGGAGCCCGAGCAGGCGACACCCGCACCGGAGGACGACCGGGGCTAGGCTGCCACGGTGCTGAGCAGGCGTGGGGTGCTGCGCGCGGCGGCGGCGAGTGCGGCCGGGGCCGCGCTGGGTGCGTGCTCGGTACCGGGCGGGCCGGTGCTGCGGGAACTGGTGCTGCTGACCGGTCCACCCGGCGCGGTCTTCCGCGAGATCGGCGCGGCCATGGCCACCGCGATCGGCGCGCACCTGCCCGGGACCTCGGTGCGGGCCAAGCCCACAGCGGCCTCCGTGGCCAACCTTCACCTGCTGGCCACGGGCGAGGGTCAGCTCGGGCTGTCCGCGATCGACGCCGCCGAGGACGGGGGCAGGCCGCCCGCGGGCATCAGCGCGGTGGGCCGGATCTACGACAGCTTCCTGCACCTGGTGGTGCCGCGGGACTCGCCGATCGGCTCGCTGGCCGACCTGACCGGTCGCACCGTCTCGCTGGGCGCGCAGGGGTCGAGCACCGAGTTCACCAGCGACCGGCTGCTCGCCCTGCGCGGGGTGCGGCCGAACGGGGTGCGGCTCACCCAGGCCGACGCGGCGACAGCCCTGGTGCGGGGCCAGATCGAGGCGCTGCTGACGCTGACCGGCATTCCCACGCCGGCGATCACCGACCTGGCGCAGCGCATGCCGGTGCGCATGGTGCCGCTGGCCGAGGAGGCCGCCGCGCTGGCCGCCCGGTTCCCCGGCCCGTACGTGCCCGCCACGATCCCGGCCACCACGTACAAGGGGGTGCGGGCCTGCCCCACCGTGGCCGTGCCGAACCTGCTGCTGGCCCGCGACAACCTGTCCGCCGAGGTGGTGCGGACCGTCACCAGCACGGTGTTCACCGAGGTCGAGGCGATCACCCAGGGGCACCCGGAGGCACGGCGCATCAACGTGCGCACCGGTATCGCCACCGGGGTGGTGCCGCTACACCCCGGGGCCGCCGCCTGGTTCACCGCGGTCAAGCGGTAGGCGCAGCACCACGTCCAGCCCGCGTGGCCGCGCCTGCTCCAGCCGCAGCTGCCCGCCCGAGGCACCGATCAGGTCCGCGCAGATGGCCAGGCCCAACCCGGTCCCCGGCACGTTCTGGTGCCGGGGCGCACGCCAGAACCGGCCCAGCGCCGCCGCCCGCTCGGCCTCGTCCAGGCCGACCCCGTCGTCGGTGACGTGCAGCTCCCCGTCCCGCCACGCGAGCAGGACCCGGCTGGCCCCGGACAGCCGTGCGGCGTTGCCGACCAGCTCGTCCAGCACCGTGCCCAGCGCCCCCGGCTGAGCCAGGACCCGTTGTCCCGCAGGGATGTCCACCTCGATCGGCAGCCCGAGCCCCTGCCAGCCCGGCAGCCGCGCCGCGACCAGTTCGGCCACCTCCACCGGCTCGGCGTCCCGCCCGGCGTCCACCCTCGTGGCGGCCAGCAGGGCGTCGAGCACCCGCGCCATCTCCTCCGCCTCCTCCACCGCCACGCGCTGCGCCTCGCGGGCGTCCTCATCGGGCAGGTGCGGGGCCAGGTTGTCCACGGCCAGGCGCAGGCTCGCCAGCGGGTTGCGCAGCTGGTGCGAGGCGTCGGCCACGAAGTCGCGCTGACGGCGCAGCGCCCCGTCCACGACCTCGACCATCGTGTTGAAGGAACTGGTCAGCCTGCGCAGCTCGGGCGGACCGCTCACATCGGCCGCGCGGAAGTCGGTGCGCCCACCGGCGACCTCGGCGCTGGCCTCGTCCAGGCGGCGGATCGGCCGCAGCACCCAGCGCGACAGCGGCCAGGCGGCGCCGATCACCGCCAGCAGCGGCAGCACGCCCGCCAGCGCGAGCAGGCCCCACTGCCGCAGCACCTCGGCGCGCAGCCGGTCGGTGGCCGACACGGCGACCACGGCGGCGACCACCTCGCTGTCCCGGCCGACCGGTTCCACCAGCACCAGCGGGCTGTCCTGCCAGGGCAGCACGGCCTGCGGGGTCTCGGGGCGGTAGCCGGAGAACGCGGCGAGCAGGCCCGCGCGCACGGCGGGGCCGGTCAGGTCCGGGTGCGCGCGGGAGGCCATCAGCACCGCGCCCTCCGGTGCCACCACGGCCACCGGGATGCCGTAGAGCTGGTCGTAGCGGGACAACTCGTCCTGTAGGGCCTGGGTGCGGTCGGAGGCCAGCGCGGTCTCGGCCAGCGAGGCGAACCGGCTGACGTCGGCCAGCCGGTCCAGGTAGGTGGCCTGGGTCTCGCGCTGCGCCACGGCCGCTGCCAGCGGCACGCCCAGGGCGGTGCCCAACACCGCCAGCAGCGGCACCAGCACGAGCAGCAGCCGCCGCAGCACCGCTCAGCCCACCAACCGGTAGCCGACGCCCCGCACGGTCTCGATGCGCACCCGCTGCTCGCCCAGCTTCTGCCGCAGCGCGGCCACGTGCGTGTCCAGGGTGCGCGAGGGGGCCTCCCAGGAGGTGTGCCAGACCTGGTCCACGATCAGGTCCCGGCTGACCACCTCACCCGGCCGCGAGGCCAGTAGCGCGAGCAGGTCGAACTCCTTGCGGGTCAAGGAGATCGGCTCACCGTCCAGCTCGGCCGACCGGGTGCCCGCGTCCAGGGTGAGGCCGCCGACCCGCAGCACCGGGGCACTGGCCTCGGCCCTGGCGGTGCGGGTGCGACGCAGCACCGCCTCGATGCGGGCCAGCAGCTCGGCCGTGCCGAAGGGCTTGACCACGTAGTCGTCGGCGCCCGCCCGCAGACCCAGCACGCGTTCCCGCTCCTCGCCGCGGGCCGTCACGGCGATCACCGCCGTGCCCGGCTCGCGGCGCAGCCTGCGTAGCACGTCGAAGCCGTCCCCGTCGGGCAGGCCCAGGTCCAGCAGCACCACGTCGACCGGGGCCGCGCGCACGGCATCCTCCACAGTGGACACTCGGTGCACCTCGTAGCCCGCGTGCCGCAAGGCGGTCACCAGGCCGCGCGCGACCCGGTCGTCGTCCTCGACGACGAGTACGCGCATCAGCTCTTCGGTTCGGAGGGCGCCTCGTCCTCGGCCTTGGCCTCCGTCTTGGCCTCCTCCGCGGCGGGCTTGTCCGCGCCGTCCTCGGAGTCCTCGGCAGGCGGCGGCACGTCCGCGGCGACCTGATTGGTCGCGGTGCGGGCCTCGCGCAGTGCGACCAGGTCCTCACGGGGCCCGCGTGCCTTGGCGATGATCAGGTAGGCCACCGCGCCGAGGAACACCAGGCCCGCCACGAACACGTTGATCCGCACGCCGAAGATGTGCGTGGCCTCGTCGTCACGCATCAGCTCGACCCAGAACCGGCCCGCGGTGTAGCCCGCCACGTAGAGCGCGAAGGCCCGCCCGTGGCCCAGCCGGAACCGGCGGTCCGCCCACACGACCAGGGCGGCGACACCGAGGTTCCACAGCAGCTCGTACAGGAAGGTGGGGTGCACGGTGCGGATCGGCGCGCCCTGCGCCACACCGTTGATCCAGTCCAGCAGCCCGGTGTCCGGGTTGTACCGGTTGTAGATCTCCAGAGCCCAGGGCACGTCGGTGTCCCTGCCGAACAGCTCCTGGTTGAAGTAGTTGCCCAGTCGGCCGATGGCCTGCGCCACCACGATGCCGGGGGCGATCGCGTCGGCCACCGCGGGCAGCGGCACGCCCCTGCGGCGGCAGGCGATCAGCGCGCCGACCCCGCCCAGCGCCACCGCGCCCCAGATGCCCAGGCCGCCCTTCCAGACCTCCAGCGCGCCCAGCGGGTCGCCGCCGGGGCCGAAGTACTTCTGCCAGTCCGTGGCCAGGTGGTACAGGCGCCCACCGACCAGGCCGAAGGGCACGGCCCACACCGCGATGTCGGTGATGAAGCCCTTCTCACCGCCGCGCGCGACGAACCGCCGCTCACCCCAGACGATGGCCACGATGATGCCCACGATGATGAACAGGGCGTAGGCCCTGATCGGGATCGGGCCGACGTACCAGACGCCCTGGGGCGGGCTGGGGAAGCTGGCCAGGACGATGTTGGAGGCGGAGGTCACCACAGCGCCACCGTATACGGCTGCGGAGGGTGACCGCCCTCGCGGTCCGCGCTATTACCGGATTGTGACGACACACCCGAGTGCCATGAAAGTGCCGTTCCTGGCGTTGAACGCCAGGAACGGCACTTTCATGGCACGAGGGCTCAGGCCACGGCGGCTGCTCCGCGCACGCCCTGGGCCAGCTCGGCGGCCAGGTCGGCCACGGCCTGCTCGCCCTCGGCCACCTTGCTGACGAAGGCCGATCCGACGATCACGGCGTCGGCGAAGGCGGCCAGCTCGGCGGCCTGGGCCCCGTTGCGCACGCCAAGGCCCACGCCCACGGGCAGGTCGGTGTGCGCGCGCACGCGGCGGACCAGCTCGGGTGCAGCGCTGCTGACCACGTCACGGGCCCCGGTCACGCCCATCACGGAGGTCGCGTACAGGAAGCCGCTGCTGGCCTTGGCGGTGCGGGCGATGCGCTCCTCGGTGGAGGAGGGCGCCACCAGGAAGATCCGGTCCAGGCCGTGCTCGGTGGAAGCGGCCAGCCACTCGTCCGCCTCGTCGGGGATCAGGTCGGGGGTGATGATGCCCAGGCCACCGGCGGCGGCCAGGTCGCGGGCGTAGGCGTCCACCCCGTACCGGTTGACCGGGTTCCAGTAGGTCATGACCACGGCACGGCCACCGGCCGAGCTGATGGACTCGACCACCTCGAACACGTCGCGCAGCCGGAAACCGGCCTCCAGGGCCTGCGTGGCGGCGGCCTGGATGGTGGGGCCGTCCATGACCGGGTCGGAGTAGGGCACGCCCACCTCGACCAGGTCGCAGCCGCCGTCCACCATGGCGCGCAGCATGGACTTGGACCCGGCGGCGGTCGGGTAGCCCGCGGGCAGGTAGCCGACCAGCGCGGCCCTGCCCTGCTCCCGGGTCGCGGTGAACAGCTCTGCCAGCGACATCAGGACTCCCCCTGCTCGACCAGACCGAAGAAGCTGTTGGCGGTGTCCATGTCCTTGTCCCCTCGACCGGACAGGTTCACCAGCACGATGCCCTCCGGCCCCAGCTCGCGGCCCAGCTCCAGGGCCCCGGCCAGGGCGTGCGAGGACTCGATCGCCGGGATGATGCCCTCGGTGCGCGAGAGCAGCCGCATGGCCGCCATCGCCTCGGCGTCGGTCACCGAGCGGTACTCGGCCCGGCCGAGGTCCTTGAGGTAGGAGTGCTCGGGTCCCACCCCGGGGTAGTCCAGGCCCGCCGAGATCGAGTACGCCTCGATGGTCTGGCCGTCCTCGTCCTGCAACAGGTACGAGCGGGCGCCGTGCAGCATGCCGGGCGTGCCCGCGGTGAGCGTGGCGCCGTGGTGGCCGCTGTCGACGCCCTTGCCGCCGGGCTCCAGGCCGACCAGCCGCACGCCGGGGTCGTCCAGGAAGCCGTGGAAGATGCCGATCGCGTTGGAGCCCCCGCCCACGCAGGCGGCCACGGCGTCGGGCAGCCTGCCGGTCAGGTCCAGCACCTGCTGCCGGGCCTCGATGCCGATGACCTTGTGGAAGTTGCGCACCATCACCGGGAACGGGTGCGCACCGGCCGCCGTGCCCAGCAGGTAGTGCGTGCTGTCCACGTTGGTGACCCAGTCGCGCAGCGCCTCGTTGATGGCGTCCTTGAGGGTGCGCGAGCCGCTGGTCACCGGGATGACCTCGGCACCGAGCAGCCGCATCCTGGCCACGTTGAGCGCCTGCCGCTGGGTGTCCACCTCACCCATGTAGACCACGCAGTCCAGGCCCATCAGCGCGCAGGCGGTGGCCGTGGCCACCCCGTGCTGCCCGGCCCCGGTCTCCGCGATGACCCGCTTCTTGCCCATGCGCTTGGTGAGCAGGGCCTGCCCCAGCACGTTGTTGATCTTGTGCGAGCCGGTGTGGTTGAGGTCCTCGCGCTTGAGCAGCACTCGCGCCCCGCCCGCGTGCTCGGCGAAGCGCGGCACCTCGGTGAGCAGCGAGGGGCGGCCCGCGTAGTCCCGCAGCAGGCGTTGGAACTCCCCGGTGAACTCCGGGTCCACGCTGGCCTTCTCGTACACGGTGGTCAGCTCGTCCAGCGCCGCGATCAGCGCCTCCGGCATGAACCGTCCGCCGTAGGGCCCGAAGTAGCCGCGCTCATCGGGCCCGTGCGGATCGTGCTGCTCGTTCATCGGTACAGCTTCTCCCAGGTCAGCGGCTCGGGCGCGGGCAGGCCGGGTGCGAGCCCGCCGTCACCAGCTGGGTCACCGCCGCCTTGGGGTCACCGCTGGTCACCAGCCCCTCGCCGACCAGCACCGCGTCGGCACCGGCTCCGGCGTAGGTCATCAGGTCGGCCGGTCCGCGCACCCCGGACTCGGCCACCTTGTAGGTCTCGAACGGCAGACCGGGCGCGATGCGTCCGAACACCTCGCGGTCCACCTCCAGGGTGTGCAGGTTGCGCGCGTTGATGCCGATGACCTTGGCGCCCGCCTCCAGGGCCCGGTCGGCCTCCTCGGCGGTGTGCACCTCGACCAGCGCGGTCATGCCCAGCGACTCGACCCGGTCCAGCAGGGCCTCCAGCGCGTTCTGCTCCAGCGCCGCCACGATCAGCAGCACCACGTCGGCCCCGTGTGCCCGCGCCTCGTGCACCTGGTACGGGCTGACGATGAAGTCCTTGCGCAGCAGGGGAACGTCCACCGCCGCGCGCACCGCGTCCAGGTCCGCCAGCGAACCGCCGAAGCGGCGCTGCTCGGTCAGCACGCTGATCACCCGCGCCCCGGCGGCCGCGTAGTCCGCGGCCAGCACCGCCGGGTCCGGGATCTCCGCGAGGTCCCCCTTGGAGGGGCTGCGGCGCTTGACCTCGGCGATCACGCCGATGCCCGGTGCCTTGAGTGCGGTCATCGCGTCGCGCGGCGCGGGCGCCGCGAGCGAGCGCTCCTTGATGACCTCGAATGGGATTTCCGCCTCACGCGAGGCCAAGTCGGCGCGGACGCCGTCGATGATCGAGTCCAGCACGGTCACGCCAAGTCCCCTTCCCGCCGCAAAGATGCTAACCCCGCGACGGCTGGCCTCCCGACAGCGGGTGCCGCAAGCAGGCCCTGGTAGTCAAGGCCCTTTCGGATAACGATTACGTGCCGTGTGCGAGCGGTCACTGCCTGGCGGTGGGGTCCTGGCCGGAGTCCAGCGCCTGCCACAGCTCCCGATCCGGGTCGGTCACGGGCTTTTTCGCTTGTGGGGACTGGTACTTCGCACCGAGCCGGGGCATCCGGTGCCCGGCGGCCACCAGCAGCGTGCCGCCCGCGAGCACCGCCAGCCCGGCCAGCGCGGCGAGCCCGTGCGCGGCGAGCACCGTGCCCGCCGGGTACCCGGCGGGGTGCTGGCCGAGCACGTCTCCGATGCCGTTGGCGGCCAACCAGAGCACACCGAATCCGCTGAGCAGCACCACAACCCCGGTGATCCGGCGCAGCCAGCCCCCGGTGGCCACCACGGCGGCCACCAGGGCCAGCACGAGCACCGCCAGCGGCACCAGGGCCGTCTCGGCCTGGTCGCCGGTGGCCTTCGTGGTCACCAGCCCGCGCAGGTCGTCGGTGTGCTGGCTCCAGGTCCAGGTCATCTGCGAGGACAGCCACAGCACCAGCGAGGCCAGCGCGAGCAGGCCCACCACTGTCCAGAGTGGACGGCGCTCAGACACCGGAACCCACCACCTCGCCCGCCGGTCGCAGCGTGCCCGCGGTGGCCACGGCGCTGAGCACGGCTCGCGCCTTGTTCAGGCACTCGGTGTCCTCGGCCGCCGGGTCGGAGTCGGCCACGATGCCCGCGCCCGCCTGCACGTAGGCCACCCCGTCGCGGACCAGGGCGGTGCGGATGGCGATCGCGGTGTCGCAGTCCCCCGCGAAGTCCAGGTAGCCCACGATGCCGCCGTAGAGCCCGCGCCGGGTCGGCTCCAGTTCCTCGATCAGCTCCATCGCACGCGGCTTGGGCGCACCGGACAGGGTGCCCGCGGGGAAGCAGGCGGCCACCGCGTCGAAGGCCGTGCGCCCGGTGTCCAGGTGCCCGGTCACCGTGGACACGATGTGCATGACGTGGCTGTAGCGCTCCACGCGGAAGAAGTCGACCACGTTCACCGAGCCGGGGCGGCAGACCCGGCCCAGGTCGTTGCGGCCCAGGTCGACCAGCATCAGGTGCTCGGCGCGCTCCTTGGCGTCGGCCAGGAGGTCCTTCTCCAGCAGTGCGTCCTCCTCGGCGTCCGCCCCGCGCCACCGGGTGCCCGCGATGGGGTGTGTGGTGGCCTGCCCGTCGCGCACGGTCACCAGCGCCTCGGGGCTGGCGCCCACGATGTCGAAGCCGTCCAGCCGCAGCAGGTACATGTACGGGCTGGGGTTGGTGGTGCGCAGTACCCGGTAGACGTCCAGCGCGTCGGCCTCGGTGTCGATCTCGAACCGCTGCGAGACGACCACCTGGAACGCCTCGCCCGCGCGGATGGCCTCCTTGGCGGTGTCCACGGCGGAGCGGAACTCGGCGCTGTCGCGGCGGCGCCGGAACCGGGGCTCGCTGGGTGCCAGCACGGCGGCGGTGGCCGGGGCGGTGGCGCCCAGTTCCTCGGTCATCCGGTCCAGCCGGGCCAGCGCGTCCTCGTAGGCGGCGTCCACCCGCTCCGGGGAGTCGTCCCAGTTGACCGCGTTGGCGATCAGCGTGATGGTGCCGGAGTGGTGGTCCAGTGCGGCCAGGTCGGTGGCCAGCAGCATGACCATCTCGGGCAGCCGCAGGTCGTCGGCGGCCAGTTCCGGCAGCCGCTCCAGCCTGCGCACCGCGTCGTAGCCGACGAACCCGACCATGCCGCCGGTCAGCGGGGGCAGGCCGGGCAGCGGGTCGGTGCGCAGCACCTCCAGGGTGCGGCGCAGCGCGTCGAGCGGGTCTCCACCGCTGGGCAGGCCGACCGGCGGGGTGCCGGTCCAGCTGGCCTGGCCGCCGACCACGGTCAGCGCGGCCGGGCTGCGCACGCCCACGAAGGACCAGCGCGACCAGGAGCGGCCGTTCTCCGCGGATTCCAGCAGGAAGGTGCCGGGGCGGTCGCCCGCGAGCTTGCGGTAGACCCCGACCGGGGTTTCGGCGTCGGCGAGCAGCCTGCGCACGACCGGGATGACCCGGCGGCTCGCGGCCAGGGCTCGGAACTCCTCGCGGGTGGGGCTGACCTCGCCCAGCGCTGCACTGACCATGGGCCTCATTGTGCTCCACGCACTTGACCCGTCGGGTCACCGGGCCTAAATTTCATTGCGCGTTGAATAAGGAGCTGGTGTGACTCAACCCAGGAGAAGGGGCCGCCGACCGGCCGGTGAGGATACCAGGACGGCCCTGCTCGCTGCGGCCCGTCAGGTGTTCACCGAGCAGGGGTTCGACGGGGCCACGGTGCGCGGCATCGCCTCCCGCGCCGAGGTGGACCCCGCCATGGTCAACCACTGGTTCGGCGGCAAACGGGGCCTGTTCGCCGCGGCGGTCGAGCTGCCGGCTGATCCCGAGGCGGTGCGCGCACACGTGTTCGGCGGGGACCGCGAGCACATCGCCGAGCGGGCCGTGCGCGCCTTCGTGACGGTGTGGGACAGCACCGCGGGCGGCGGGTTCGCCGCGCTCATCCGCAGCGCCGCCACTCAGGAGGCCGCCGCCACCATGATGCGCGAGTTCATCACCGCGATCTTCGGCGAGGCCATCCGCGACCTGGGCGTGGACCGGCCCGAGCTGCGGCTGTCCCTGTTCGGCTCGCAGCTGTCCGGGCTGGGCCTGGCCCGCTACGTGGTCAAGCTGGAGCCACTGGCCTCAGCCGATGTGGACACCCTGGTCGCCACGGTCGGCCGCACCCTCCAGCACTACCTCACCGGGGAGCTGGAGCTGCCCTGAGCCTCGGCCGCCAGCAGCAGGCCCGCGTCGAAGCAGGTGCGGTCCCCGGTGTGGCAGGCCCCGTCGACCTGGTCCACCACCAGCAGCACGGTGTCCCCGTCGCAGTCGATGCGCACCTCGTGCACGTGCTGGGTGTGCCCCGAGGTCTCGCCCTTGATCCACTGACGGCCCCGGCTGCGCGAGAAGTACGTGGCCTCACGGGTGGTCAGGGTCCGGTGCAGCGCCTCGTCGTCCATCCAGGCCACCATCAGCACCTCGCCGGTGCCGCGCTGCTGCACGACCGCGCAGACCAGGCCCTCGGCGTTGCGCTTGAGCCTGTCCGCGATCGCCGGATCGAGCGTCACCGCGCACCTCCCAGGTATCGACCGGCCGGAGCCGTGTTGAGCAGCACGAAGGCGTAGACGTGCGCGGCGGCGAGCAGCCCGCACAGGATGCGCAGCCAGACCGGCGCCACGCCCAGCGCCAGCACGATCTGCAGGATGGTGATCAACGCCGCCCACACGAAGGCGGGCATGCGCGCCGCGCGGGCGCCGACCGCCAGCAGCCCGCCGAGCAGCAGCCCGACCACGGCGTCCACCGCGGGCACGATGGCCACCGAGGTGTCACCGATCTGCGTGCCCCAGGCGAAGGAGCCGCCCGCGAACAGCAGCCCGCCCAGCGCGAACACCAGCGCCGCGACGCGGACCTCCAGCGGGGCCGAGCCGCCGATCACCGGATCACCGCGCCGGAGGCACGCAGGCCGTCCTTGACCTCGCTGATGCGCAGCGTGCCGAAGTGGAACACGCTGGCCGCCAGCACCGCGTCCGCACCGGCGGCCACCGCGGGCGGGAAGTGGTCCACCTGGCCCGCTCCCCCGCTGGCGATCAGCGGCACGTCCACCACGGCCCGCACGCGGGTGATCAGGTCCAGGTCGAACCCGGCCTTGGTGCCGTCGGCGTCCATGGAGTTCAGCAGGATCTCGCCCACGCCCAGCTCCTGGCCGCGGGCCGCCCACTCCACCGCGTCGATGCCCGTGCCGCGACGGCCGCCGTGCGTGGTCACCTCGAAGCCCGAGGCCGTGGGCTGCCCGTCGGCGGGCACCCGGCGGGCGTCCACCGAGAGCACGATGCACTGCGCGCCGAACCGCTGCGAGCACTCCCTGAGCAGTTCCGGGCGGGCGATCGCCGCCGTGTTCACGCTGACCTTGTCCGCGCCCGCGCGCAGCAGCCGGTCCACGTCCTCCGGGGCCCGCACGCCGCCACCGACCGTCAGCGGGATGAACACCTGCTCGGCCGTGCGGCGCACCACGTCATAGGTGGTCTCCCGGTCGCCCGAGGAGGCCGTCACGTCCAGGAAGGTCAGCTCGTCGGCGCCCTCCGCGTCGTAGGCGGCGGCCAGCGCGACCGGGTCGCCCGCGTCCACGAGGTCGGTGAAGTTGACGCCCTTCACCACCCGCCCGCGATCGACGTCCAGGCAGGGGATGACACGGACCGAAACTGGCATGTGCCCAGCCTACGACCTGCGCGCGCGAGTCCCGCTGACCGGTGCGCGAGTCCCGGTCTGGGGAGGGCGAGTCCCGCTGTCCGGAGCGTCATGAAGGTGCCGTTCAGGACGTTGGACGTCGCGAAGGGCACCTTCACGCCATGGCTTGGCCGCGAGCCTGGGTCAGATCAGGGCGTCCAGGTCGATCTCGACCGGGAACGGCGCCAACGGCAAGCATGTGCCGTGGCGTCGGGGACGGGCTCCTGACGACCACGCCCTCCTGGAGTTCCCAGCGGTGCTGGTCGTCTTCGGGGAGCTGTTGGTACTGGGCGATCGTGAGCAGCTCACCGGGGCGTTGGAGCATCACGGCGTCGAGTGTCTCACCGCTCCGTCAGAAACTCCGACAGCCGACCGAGCTCGTCGAGCACCTCCACGCGCCAGCCGCGCAGGACCGGCACCGGCACGTGCTCGGCGGCACCGCCCTCGCCGAGCAGCACGGGCAGCGCGTCCAGTTCGGTGTCGGCGGACCGCTCCACGGCGCGAATCAGGTCCTGCACGAACTCGCGGCGCAGGGCGCGGGCCTGCTCGGTGCGGTCCACGCGCAGCGCGCGCAGGTAGTCGACCACCTCGAGCGGGTCGGTGAACCGGCTCATCTCGGCGAGCAGCACGGCCTCGTCCAGCGCGGTCGTGCGGCGCAGCCCCCGCCGCACCGCACGGCGCGAGCGGATCTCGCCGATCACCAGGCGGGCCACCGCGATCGGGGCGCCCGCGAGGACCAGCACCACGACCACCGCCAGCAGCACGATGCCGACCACTCCGGCGAACTCCACGATCAACCAGGAGGCGCCGTAGGCCGCCGCACCGATCAGGACCATCCTGGCCAGTGAACCGGCCAGGTCGAACGCCATCGGTCGGCCGTCGGTGGCCAGCACGCGGACGGCCCGCAACGCGTAGAACAACGGCGCGAAGAACAGTTCACGCACCCGGATGGCAGATCCGAGTGGCCGGTTCACGGTGCTGTTGAGCACGGCGGGCGCCCACAGGTAGAGGTACAGCACGAGCAGCGGCCCCGTGGCCAGCCCGATCGCGGCCTGGGTGAACTCGGCGCTCAGCAGCGGCATGGCCACCGCGAGCACGAACTGGATGAGCACGCTGATGCCCGTGACCACGACGATCCCGAGGAACAGCTGCGCGGAGTCCGTCCGGTCGTTCCAGCCGTACACCCGGTCCATGGCGCGCTGGAAGAAGCGGGCGGTGCGCGTGCTGGTGGGCAGGGACAGCGGTTGGCTGGACTGCAACAGCCAGAAGGAGCCCGCGGGCAGCAGCACCCAGGTGAGCAGCCCGAACGGCCACACCAGGACCAGCAGGCCGAACTGCACCAGGTCCAGGCCCAGCTTCAGGGCGCACAGCCCGGCCAGCGCCACCGGCAGCGCGACCAGCACCCGGCGGGTGCGCACGAACCGCGTGCCCTCGTAGAGCCTGCGCAGGTCGCTGTCGATCACGACCCGGTCCGCGCTGAGCTGGCCGCCGGCGAGCAGCGTGACCAGCAGCCGCCGGATCAGCATCTCGATCGTCACCGGCAACGGGCTGAACAGCGCGCAGCGGCGCAGCGCCGTCATGCGCAGCCAGGTGCTGGAGCCCGAGAACGCCTGCTCCACGTACCAGGGCTGGTGCTCGGTGGGCAGCAGCGTGAGGCAGTCCAGTGCGAACTTGCGCTCGCTGATGCCGCCCTCGTCCCAGGCGCGCGCGATGAGCCCGCCGACGATCGTGCGGCACAGGTCGGGCAGCCAGCCCGCCGCGGCCCCGTACGCGGTGACGAGCAGTTCCAGCAGGTGCACCGCCCTGGGCGAGAACTGCTCGAACCGCTCGGGCGTGCGCCGTTCCTCGTCGAGCAGCATCCAGATCGCCACGAGCAGCTCGGCCACGTGCTCGGGCTCGCCGACCTGGAGCAGCGCCACCGTGGTCTCCCGCCAGCGGGGCTGTTCGACCAGTTCGGCCACCGGCACCTCGTCGGGGTGGCGCACCAGGTAGCCGCCGACCACGTACTCGCGGATGAGCCGGTGCGCGAAGGCGTAGCGCTCGTTGGTGGTCGGCACGAGCAGCCCGCTGGCCACCAGGATCGGCACCAGTTCGCGGGCGGGCACGCCCCGGGCGCAGGCGTGCGCCTCGCGCCGGATCTCGGCCAGCTCGATGCACAGCCCGGAGTCCTCGGCGCGGGTGGAGCGCAGCGCGAGCCGTTCCAGCACCTCCAGCAGCACGGCCAGCACCTCGGGGCGGCCCTTGGGGTCGGCCGCGTCCAGCCGGGTGCGCAGGTGCTCCTCGAACAGCTGGCTGGCCCGGTCCGGCGGACCGCCGTGCGCCAGCACGTAGAGCGCGAACAGCGACAGGTACATGGGGTTGCGCAGGTGCGTGGTGAACCCGCCGCTCACGTCGTGCAGCAGGTGCTCGACCGCACGGATCTGCCGCCCGCTCAGGCCGTACGCGCTGAGCAGGCGCAGTTGTTCGGCGCGGGCGAGCGGGCTGATCTCCAGCCGCGCCCAGCCGGGCACGCGCGGGCCCCGGTACTCGCGGGAGGCCACCACGCAGTGCGCCCGCCCGCCGCCGAGGTAGCTCGTGATCAGCTCCACGTACGGCCGCACCGCGCGGTCCACCGTGGCGCTGGCGATCACCGCCGGGATCTCGTCGAAGGAGTCGAACAGCAGCACGACCTGGCCTTCGCGCAGGTCCCGAGGCAGGTCGGTGCTCAGGTACTCGGCCAGTTCCACGCTGCCGTGCGGGTTGACCTGGCGGGCCACGTAGTCCTGCAACACGGTGGCGGTGACCTGTTCGGGCGGCAGGTCCAGGTCGCGCAGGCTGACGTAGAGCGCCAGCGGCCTGCGCCGCGCGGCCCCGTCCCGCGCGGACACCAGCACGTCGCGGGCGTAGCGGCGCAGGATCACGCTCTTGCCCGAGCCCGCGCTGCCGTGCAGGTGCACCACCGCGGCCCGTTCCCTGCGGAAGGCCGCCTCCAGCGAGCGCGTGCGGTACGTGCCCGCGCCCGTGCGCAGCCCGAACAGGCCCCGGGTCCGGCGCGGGGTGTCCACCGACTCGATGGCCGCCCGGATCTCGGTGTAGCGCTCACCCCGCCAGCCCAGCCGTTCCTCGGTGAGGTCCAGCGCGCTGAGCAGGACCGTGGCCACCCGGCGGCGACGTGCCTGCTCGGCACGGGCCGCCGGTCCGAGCAGGGCCGGGGTGAGCAGTCGCAGCGGGGCCACCAGCAGGCCCAGTACCGCGCGGATGCCCTCGATGACCTTCGGGGCCACCACCAGCAGCACCACCACGCCCACCACCAGCGCGGGAACGCCCCAGGACTGCAACACCCCGGTCCACGAGTCCACGCCCACCACCCCCGGTCGCCCCACTGATCGCTCGGGAGCGGTTGAGCGTTTCGCGCCGAAGTGTCACGAAGGTGCCCTTCACGACGTTGGGCGTCCGCAACGGCACCTTCGTGGCGTAGCTGCGGGTCCGGCGACCGCCCCCGTGACGTCACGAAGGTGCCCTTCACGGCGTTGAACGCCCGGAAGGGCACCTTCATGGCTTGTCCTGCCACCTTGGACGACCGGACCGCGCTAGCGTTGGCCTCGTGGCACTCTCCGAGGTGGAGCGACTCTCCGCAGGCAAGTACCTGCTGCTCACGACGTTCCGCAAGGACGGGACCCCGGTGCCGACCCCCGTGTGGGTGGCCCGGGACGGTGAACTGCTGGTGGTGTGGACGGTGGCTGGGTCGGGCAAGGTCAAGCGGCTGCGCCGGGACGACACGGTGGAACTGGCCCCCTGCGACGTGAAAGGCAACCCGACCGGGGACCCGGTGCCGGGGCGCGCACGCCTGCTGGACGCGGCGGGCACCGAGAGCGCGCGGCACCTGATCACCCGCAAGTACCCGGTGACGGGTCGGCTGCTGGTCTGGGGCAGCAGGGTGCGCCGGGGCAGCAAGGGCACGATCGGCATCGCGATCGAGCCGGGTGTCGCCTGAATGGACGTCAACTTGAGGTTGACGATTGGCGGATCGTCAACCTATCGTTGACGCATGGACGCACCCCAGTACCGACTCGACGACATGATCACCACTGTGAAGGCGTTGCACCCCAACGGTGACGCCCTGGACCAGCTCGCCGACGCCGTGCTCATCTCCGAGCGGCTCGGCGAACTGGCCGACCACCTCGTCGGTCACTTCGTGGACCAGGCCCGCAAGGCGGGCGCCTCGTGGACCGACATCGGCAAGAGCATGGGCGTGAGCAAGCAGGCCGCGCAGAAGCGGTTCGTGCCCAAGGCCGACGCCTCGACCATCGTGGACATGGGCCCGTTCAGCCGGTTCACCGACCGGGCCAGGCACGTGATCGTGGAGACCCAGGAGGAGGCCCGCAGGGCCGGGCACAACTACATCGGCACCGAGCACCTGCTGCTCGGGCTGCTGTGCGAGCCCGAGGCGCTGGCCGCCAAGGCGCTGACCGAGCAGGGCATCACCGCCGAGCAACTGCGCAACTCGGTGAAGGTCGTGCTCGGCCCCGCCAAGGAGAACGTGCCGGGGCACATCCCGTTCACACCGGGCGCCAAGAAGGTCCTGGAGCTGACGGTGCGCGAGGCGCTGCGGCTGGGCCACAACTACGTGGGCACCGAGCACATCCTGCTCGGCATCGTGGCCGAGGACGAGAGCGTGGCCGCGAAGGTGCTGTTCAGCCTGGGCTACGACCGGGAGGCTGGCGAGGCGTGGATCGTGGAGCAGCTCACCGAGCTGCTACGGCAGCGAGGGCCTGAGCAAGAGTGAACTTGCCCGCGTAGAGCGCCTTGCCGATGATCGAGCCCTCCAGCCCGTCCTGGGAGAGCTCGGCCAGCGCGAGCAGGTCGTCCACACTGGACACACCGCCGGAGGCGACCACCGGCGCGTCGGTGCGGGCGCAGACCTCGCGCAGCAGCTCCAGGTTGGGACCGCGCAGGGTGCCGTCCTTGCTCACGTCGGTGACGACGTAGCGGGAACACCCGTCGCGGTCCAACCGGTCCAGCACCTCCCACAGGTCGCCACCGTCACGGGTCCAGCCGCGCGCGGCCACCCGGTGCCCCTGCTCGGTGATCCTGACGTCCAGGCCGACGGCCACCCGCTCGCCGTGCTCGGCGACGACCTTCGCGCACCAGGCGGGGTCCTCCAGCGCGGCGGTGCCCAGGTTGACCCTGGCGCAGCCGGTGGACAGGGCGGCCTCCAGCGACGCGTCGTCGCGGATGCCGCCGGTCAGCTCGACCTTGACGTCCAGCTTGCCGACCACACCGGCCAGCAGCTCGCGGTTGGACCCGCGCCCGAAGGCGGCGTCCAGGTCAACCAGGTGGATCCACTCGGCGCCGTCGGCCTGCCACGCCAGCGCCGCGTCGAGCGGGTCGCCGTACGAGGTCTCGGTTCCGGCCTCGCCCTGGACCAGGCGCACGGCCTTGCCCTCGGCGACGTCGACAGCGGGGAGGAGCTGGAAGGTCACGGGGCAACCTTAACGCCCGCGGTCACAGCCCGTTCAGCCAGTTCCTCAGCAGCTGGGCCCCGGCGTCCCCGGACTTCTCCGGGTGGAACTGGGTCGCGCACAGCGGGCCGTTCTCCACGGCCGCCACGAAGGGCTCGCCGTGCTCGGCCCAGGTCACCAACGGCGCGGCGAGCCTGCTGTCGGGCACCAGCTCCCACTTGCGCACCCCGTAGGAGTGCACGAAGTAGAACCGCTCCTCGGGCCCCAGCCCGGCGAACAGGCCCGTGCCCTCGGGTGCCCGCACCGTGTTCCAGCCCATGTGCGGCAGCACCTCGGCGTGCAGCCGCTCCACGGTGCCCGGCCACTCCCCGCAGCCCTCCGCCTCGATGCCGTGCTCGACCCCGCGCTCGAACAGGATCTGCATGCCCACGCAGATGCCCAGCACCGGTCGGCCACCGGCCAGCCGCTCGCCGATGATCCGGCCGCCGCGCACGGCGTTGAGCCCGGCCATGCAGGCCGCGAACGCGCCGACCCCGGGCACGACCAGGCCGTCGCAGTCCAGCGCCGCGCGATGGTCGGCGGTCACCTCCACCTCGGCGCCGACGCGGCGCAACGCCCGCTCGGCCGAGCGCAGGTTCCCTGATCCGTAGTCCAGCACGACAACACGAGGCACCAGCCCAGGTTAACGGTCCACCGAAAAGCGCGTGTCGGCGCTTCCCGTACGGCGTGTCCGCGCGTGGCGCCCATTTTCCCAGCTCGTGGGATGGCGCGCTGGGAACGCCAACATGCGGCACCGAAACGTCCGACACGCGGCACCGGAAGCGCCGACACGCGCAGGAACCCCGTGAGTCCCGCGCTCAACCCTGGCCGGGCGGGGGCACCGAGCCCTGTGTGACGGGCACGACCGGCAGGACCGTCGCCAGTGGACCGGTGCGCACGGCCTTGCGGCCGGCCTCGGGCAGCTTCGCCAGCCAGGAGTCCGCGGTGCCCGCCTGCACCAGGCGCACGACCTTGGCCACGTCGGACTTGCCCGCGGTCTCGAACAGCGCGGCGAGTTCGTCGGGGCCGCCGGTCTGCCAGTCGCGGACCCGCTGGAAGACCGGGTCCTCAGCGGCCCCGAGCGACTCGGCGAACCGCGCGGTCACCAGGTCGTGCCGGGACCGGTCCTCGCGCTTGTCCCGGTTGACCAGGAACTGCCCGTGCAGCACCGCCCGGCTCACCGGGCCGCGGGCCACCGTCTGGTCGATCAGCGCGAGCACCTGGGCGTGCCCGCCCCAGGACCAGCCGTACACGATCTTGTCGTAGACCGGGTGCACGGTGGCCGCCCGCTCGTTCCAGCGCACGGCGACCGCGTGCCCGCCGACCCGGCGACAGGCCCGCGCCAGCGCCACCACCCGGTGGAAGCGCAGCGCGGGCGAGGGCGCCAGCACCGTGCCCGACTCCACCGGGACCAGCAGCGCCGGACCGTCCCCCTCCGCGTGCAGCCGCAGTTGCAGCTGAGCGGTGGGCACGGGAGTCCAGATCAGGCTTCTCGCGGTCACGGTGGACCATCATGCCAAGATCACCGGCTAGCCCGTGAAGGTGTGCACCGCAGCGGCGATCCCGGTGACGTCCAGCCCGTGTGCGGCGTCGTGGTCGGCGGGCTCGCCGTAGGCGCGCAACTCCACGTCGCGGCGCACGCCCAGGGCCAGCACCCGGTGCGGCACGTGCAGCAGCGCCTCGGCCACGCAGTGCGTGGACGTGCCCGCGAGGTACGGCTCGACCAGCACGACGTCGGCACGGCCGGTGAACTCGACGGCGGCACGCAGCCCCGCCCCGTCGAACGGGCGCACGGTGCTGGCGTAGAGCACGGTGACGTCCATCGACGCCGTGGCGGCCAGTACTCGGTCCAGGGTCGGACCGACTGCCACCACCACCGCCTCGCGTCCTCGGCGGACCACCTGCAGGGTCGGGGTCACGGGCCGGGCCTGCGCATTGCTCTGCGCGGACAGCCGCAGGTACACCGAGTCCTCGCCGGGCAGCGCCGCGCTGACCAGTTCGGCGGCTTCCCGCGGGTGGCCGGGGACCTGGATGCGCCAGCCGGGCAAGGTGTCCATCAGCGCGACGTCGCCGGGGGCCATGTGCGTGCGGCCGTTGTCGGCGATGTCGTACGAGCCGCCCCAGCTGACCAGCACGGCACCGGCGTCCTGGTGGGACAGATCGAGTTTGATCTGCTCGAAGGCCCGTTCCACCAGGAAGGGCGGGAAGGTGTGAGCCACCGGCCGCATCCCGGCCAGCGCGAGCCCGCCGGTGACGCCGATCAGCAACTGCTCCCGGATGCCGACGTTGATCACGCGGTCGGGGTGCCTGCGCGCGGCCTGCTGGATCCGGTCCGCGGAGATGTCGGCCAGCACCAGCGCCAGCCTCGGGTCGGTGTCCAGCGCGCGCGAGATCGTCTCGGCGAAGGCGTCCCTCATCGTGTGTCTCCCCCTAGTTCTTCGGCTCGACCTGGGCCACGACCACCAGCGGCCGTCCCGGGTGCGGTTGGGTGAACGCCTCGTACAGCGCCGTGTGGTCGTGCCCGTCGACGACGCGCTCCGCCCACCCCTCGAGGGCGAAGCGCGCGCCGATCCCGCCCGGCCAGCCGTGACTGGCCGAGGTGTTGTCCACGACCACGGCGGTCAACTGCTCCAGCCCGAGCCGGCCGGCCAGCACGATCGCCTCGTGGTTGCTGCCCTCGTCCATCTCGGCGTCGCCCACCAGCACCACGACCTTCGGTGCGGTGCGGCCTTGCGCCCGCAGGCCGAGCACGGTGCCCACGCCGAGCCCGAGCCCGTGGCCCAGCGAGCCGCTGCCGATCTCCGCCCCGGGCAGCAGCACGCGGTCGGGGTGCTTGCCAAGGCGCGAGGCGAAGCTGCCCCACTTGTCCAGTTCGGCGGCCTCGATGAAGCCCTTGGCCGCCAGCACGGCGTAGAACGCGTTGGGGCAGTGCCCCTTGGACAGCAGGAAGCGGTCGCGGTCCGGGTCCTCGATCCGCTCCGGGGAGACGTCGAGCACGCGGTCGTAGAGCACCCACAGCACGTCCAGTGTGGAGTTGACGATGTTGGCGTACTTCGCCGGACTGGGCATCCGGTCGATCAGGGCTGCGAGGTCTCGGTATCCGGTCACGCGGCCAACCCTCCAACCTCGACCTAACTGGAGGTCAAGTACTAGGCTCGGCGAGGTGTCGAAGCTTCCCGACTGGCTGACCATCGGCCAGGTCTCCGAGCGCAGCGGTGTCGCGCAGACCGCGCTCCGGTTCTACGAGGACCGGGGATTGATCACCGCCGAGCGCAGCGCGGGCAACCAGCGCCGGTACAACCGGTCGGTGCTGCGCAGGCTGGCCTTCATCCGGACGGCCCAGCGGGTGGGCCTGAGCCTGGAGGAGATCAGCTCGGCGCTGGCCACGCTGCCCGAGCGGCGCACCCCGACCAAGGCGGACTGGTCCCGGCTCTCCCGCAACTGGCAGGCCGAGCTGGACGCCAGGATCGACGCGCTGCAACGGCTTCGAGACAAACTCACCTACTGCGTGGGATGCGGCTGCCTGTCGCTGCGGGTGTGCGGGCTGCACAACGCCGAGGACCGGATGGCCGACTACGGGCCGGGAGCGCCCCGGCTGTGGCCCGCCGCCGAGGGAGGGATCCCCTGAGTCCCGGCAGGTCGTACCGGTCTGCGCTGCGTGATCGGGGTTGCTCCTTTTCGAGGGTGCTGACCTCGGCGTATTGACCGCCCCCGTGGTCGCGGTCGCAGACTTGTCGGTGTGAAAGTGATCTCGGACGCGCAGGTGCGCGCGGCCCTGCGGCCGGGTGCGGCGGTTCGGGTCTGCCGGGACGCGTTGGTCCAGGCACACCGCGGCACCCTCAAGGCCCCGCCCCGCACCGGAATCGACGTGGGCTCAACGGAACTGGTGTTCACCGCGGGTGGGACCGAGGCGGGCACGGTCGGCTTCGGCTGCTACGGCCTCTGGCCGGGGCCCGAGCACGCGGACCAACTCGTCGCCGTCTGGGGTCCGGACGGCAAGGTGCGCGGGGTCGTGGTCGGCCACGCGCTCGGCGCCCTGCGCACCGGGGCCATCGGTGGCGCCTCGGTGGACGCGCTGGCCCGGCCGGACGCCTCGGTCTGCGCGGTGATCGGCTCGGGCACGCAGTCCTGGGCGCAGCTGTGGGCCGCCTCGGCGGTGCGCGGGTTCACCGAGGTGCGGGTCAGCTCGCCGACACCGGCCAACCGGACCAGGTTCGCGGCGCGGGCCCGTGAGGTGCTCGGCCTGAACGCGGTGGCCATGGCCGACTCGGTGGAGGCGGTGCGCGGGGCCGACGTGGTGCTGGTGGCCACCAAGTCCACCCGGCCCGTGCTGCCCGCGACGGCCTTCTCCCCCGGCTGCCACGTGAACACGATCGGGCCCAAGCTGCGCGGGGCCAGCGAGCTGCCCGCGGAACTGGCCAGCGTCTCGGCGATCGTGTGCAGTGACTCGCCCGCGCAGGCGGCGGCCTACGGCAACCCGTTCTTCACCGGGCGCCGGCTCAGCCACCTGGGCGGCATCATCGCCGGGGACCTGCCGGGGCGGATCAGCGAGGGTCAGACCACCCTGTTCTGCTCCACCGGGCTCGCGGGTACCGACGTGCTGCTGGCCGACCTGCTGTTCGCCGACCCCGAGGTGGCCGCCGCCTGAAATGCGCTTGCACGGCCGGGTCACAGTGGAGGCCGTGGACAAAAGAATGATCACCCTGTCGAAGCGGCTGGCCAAGTGCCTGCGGCACGCGCCGGAGCAGTTCGGCGTGACGCTGGGGCCCGGCGGCTGGACCGAGGTCGAGCCGCTGCTCGACGCGCTGCGCATGACCCGCGCCGAACTGGAGCACGTGGTGGCGCACAACGACAAGAGCCGGTTCGCGCTGGACGGGACCGGCACGCTCATCCGGGCCAGCCAGGGCCACTCCGTGCAGGTCGACCTGGACCTGCCCGAGGCGCAGCCGCCCGCCGTGCTCTACCACGGCACCGCCGAGCGCACGGTGCCCGCGATCCTGGCCGAGGGCCTGCGCCCGATGCGGCGCCACGACGTGCACCTGTCCCGGGACGTGGCCACCGCGCGGCGGGTCGGCGCGCGACACGGACGTCCCGTGGTGTTCGAGGTCGACGCGACGGGCATGTCCGCCGCCGGGCACGTGTTCCGCGTGTCCGCCAACGGCGTGTGGCTCACCGAGTCGGTGCCCGCGACCGCCCTGCGGCTGATGCCATGAAAGTGCCGTTCCTGGCGTCCAGTGCCAGGAACGGCACTTTCATGGCGCTTGGCTCAGCCCGAGACGTACCAGGCGACGGCCCCGCCCACGGCGAGGGCGGCCAGCACGCCGAGGATCACGGCCATGACCTTGGCGGTCTTCCAGGTGGTGTAGACCCCGCCGACGAGGAAACCGGCCACCGCGAGCAGCCCCACGGTGATCCACTGACTGGTGCTCATGCCCCCACCTCGCTGGCGCTCGGCGCGTGCGTTCGCGCGGTCGCAGTGTTGAACGGTTCGCCCGCGAGCTCGCTCACAGCACTCCCTTGGTGGAGGGCACGCCGGACACCCTCGGGTCGGGTTCGACGGCGGCACGCAGCGCACGGGCGATGGCCTTGTACTCGGCCTCGGCGATGTGGTGCGGGTCGCGGCCGTGGATCACCCGCACGTGCAAGGCGATCTGCGCGTGGAAGGCCAGCGACTCGAACACGTGCCGGTTGAGCACGGTCGGGTAGTTGCCGCCGACCACGAAGCCGGTCATCACCTCGGGCTCGCCCACGTGCACGCAGTACGGCCTGCCGGACACGTCCACGGCGGCGTGCGCCAGGGTCTCGTCCATCGGGATCCAGCAGTCGCCGAAGCGCCGGATGCCCTTCTTGTCGCCCAGGGCCTGCCGGATCGCCTGGCCCAGCACGATGGCGGTGTCCTCGACGGTGTGGTGCGCGTCGATGTGCACGTCACCGGTGGCGCGCACGACCAGGTCCAGGCTGCCGTGCGTGCCGAACGCGGTGAGCATGTGGTCGTAGAACGGCACCCCGGTGTCGATCTCCACCTGGCCGGTGCCGTCGAGATCCACCTCGACCAGCACCGAGGACTCCCTGGTGGTCCGCTCGATCCTGCCGACACGCGTCATCGCACGACCTCCTTGCTCGCGGCCAGGAAGGCGTCGTTCTCCTCCGGCGTACCGATGCTGACCCGTAGGTGCCCGCTGATGCCCACGTCGCGGATCAGCACCCCCTGGTCGAGGTAGGACCGCCAGGAGGCCCTGGCGTCCGTGAACTGTCCGAACAGGACGAAGTTGGCGTCACTGGGCACGACCTGGAAACCCATGCCCGCCAAGGAGTCCACCACCCGGTGCCGCTCACCGACCAGGGTGGCCACCGAGCGCAGGGTCTGCTCCCCGTGCGCGAGGCAGGCCCGCGCGGCGGCCTGGGTGAGGCTGGACAGGTGGTAGGGCAGCCGCACCAGCAGCAGGGCGTCGATCAGCGCGGGGGCGGCGGCCAGGTAGCCCAGCCGCCCACCGGCGAAGGCGAAGGCCTTGCTCATGGTCCTGGTGACGACCAGCTTCTCCGCGAACTCCGCCAGCAGGCCGAGCACGCTGGGCTGGCTGGAGAACTCCGCGTACGCCTCGTCCACGACCACCACGCCCGGCGCGACCGCGATCAGCTCGCGCAACTGGTCCACCGGGATGGACTGGCCGGTCGGGTTGTTCGGGCTGGTGATGAACACCAGGTCCGGGGCCCGCTCGGCGATGACCCGGGCGGCCTCGGCGGTGTCCAGGGAGAAGTCCGCGCGGCGCGGGGCGGGCAGCCAGTCGGTGCGCGTGCCCGCGGCGATGATCGGGTGCATGGAGTACGAGGGCTCGAAGCCCAGCGCCGTGCGCCCCGGGCCGCCGAAGGCCTGCAACAGCTGTTGCAGGATCTCGTTGGACCCGTTGGCGGCCCACAGGTTGTCCACCGTGACCGGCACGCCGGTGCTCGCGGCCAGGTAGGCGGCCAGGTCCGTGCGCAGCGCGACGGCGTCCCGGTCCGGGTAGCGGTGCAGCTCCCCGGCGATGGCCGAGGCCGCGGCCGTCACGTCGGCGACCAGCTCGGGCGGCGGCGGGTACGGGTTCTCGTTGGTGTTGAGCCGGACGGACACGTCCAGCTGCGGCGCGCCGTAGGGCGTGCTGCCGCGCAGGTCCTCGCGCAGCGGCAGGTCGGCGAGCCGGACCCGGCTGCCAATGGGTTGTGTCATGCCTGGGAGTCCTTGAACCGTGCGGTGACCGCCTGCCCGTGTGCGGGCAGGTCCTCCGCGTCGGCGAGCGCGACCACCTTGTCGGCGACCTCGCGCAGCGCCTCGCGGCTGTAGTCGATGACGTGGATGCCGCGCAGGAAGGTCTGCACGGACAGGCCCGAGGAGTGCCGGGCGCAGCCGCCGGTGGGCAGCACGTGGTTGGAGCCAGCGCAGTAGTCGCCCAGCGAGACCGGGGACCAGGCGCCGACGAACACCGCGCCCGCGTTGCGCACCCGGGCGGCCACCTCGGCGGCCGACTCGGTCTGGATCTCCAGGTGCTCGGCGGCGTAGGCGTCCACCACGGTCAACCCGTCGTCCACAGTGGACACCAGGAAGCAGCCGGACTGCTTGCCGCGCAGGGCGGTGGCGATGCGCTCGCTGTGTTTGGTCGCGCCGACCTGCCGGTGCAGCTCGGCGTCCACCGCATCGGCCAGCTCCTCGGAGGTGGTGACCAGCACGCTGGCCGCCAGGGTGTCGTGCTCGGCCTGGCTGATCAGGTCGGCGGCCACGTGCGCCGGGTCGGCGCTGTGGTCGGCCAGGATCGCGATCTCGGTGGGCCCGGCCTCGGAGTCGATGCCGATCAGCCCGCGCAGCAGCCGCTTGGCCGCGGTCAGGTAGATGTTGCCCGGCCCGGTGACCAGGTCGGCGGGCACCAGCTCGGCCCCGTCGGTGTCGGTGCCGCCGTAGGCCAGCAGGGCCACGGCCTGCGCGCCGCCCACGGCCCACACCTCGTCCACGCCCAGCAGCGCGCAGGCGGCCAGCACCGTGGGGTGCGGCAGCCCGCCGTGCTCGGCCTGCGGCGGGGAGCAGACCACCAGCGACTCGACTCCGGCGGCCTGCGCGGGCACCACGTTCATGACCACGCTGGACGGGTACACGGCCAGCCCGCCGGGGGCGTAGAGGCCGACCCGGGCCACCGGCACCCAGCGCTCGGTGACCGTGCCGCCGGGCACGACCTGGGTGGTGGTGTCGGTGCGCCGCTGGTCGGCGTGCACCTTCCTGGCGCGGGTGATCGACTCCTGGAGGGCCTCGCGCACCGCGGGGTCCAGCCCGGCCAGCGCGGCGGCGATGCGCTCGGCGGGGACCCGGACCGACTCGGGCCGCACCCGGTCGAACCGCTCGGCCAGCTCCAGCACCGCCTCGACACCGCGCTCGCGCACCGCGTCCACCACCGGCCGCACCTGATGCAGCACCGCGTCCACGTCCACCTCGGCGCGCGGCAGAGCGGCGCGCAGTTGGGCCGGTGACGGGACACGACCACGCAGGTCGGTGCGGCTGAGCATGGCCCCAAGGGTAGCCAACTCGGCTAACCGAGTTTCGACACGGCCGCCAGGAAGGACTCGATCTGCTCGGGCGCCACGAAGTAGTGCGGGGAGGCGCGCACCACCGAGGACAGCCCGCGCTTGGTCATGTCCAACAGGGTCGAGGCGGTGAAGCTGGCCGTCACGGTGATGTCCGCGGCGCGCAGCCGGTCGCGGACCTCGGGGGCGGCCAGGCCGTCCACGGTGAAGCTGACCAGCCCGCTGCGCCGGGTGCCGAGGTCGCGGACCCGCACGCCGGGCAGCTCGGCCAACCCCTCGCGCACCCGGGCGGCCCGCTCCCCCACCGCCTCGGCGATCTTGTCCAGGCCCAGGTCCAGGGCGTACCGGGCGGCCTCGATCAGGCCGAGCCGGTCGGCGACCGAGTACTCCCACAGTTCGTAGGCGCGGGCGTCCTCGCGCAGGGTGTAGCTGGTGGGCGTCTCCCACACCGCGCCGCGCAGGTCCACCAGCCGGGGCCGCAGCCTGCCCGCCGCCTGCGCGGTGACCACCAGCACGCCCGTGCCGCGCGGGCCGCGCAGCCATTTGCGCCCGGTGGCCGACAGCAGGTCGACGCCCAGTTCGGCCACGTGCACCGGCAGTTGGCCGACCGACTGGCAGGCGTCCAGCAGCACCAGCGCGCCGACCCGGTGCGCCGCGTCCACGACCTCGCGCACCGGGTTGACCAGCCCACTGTTGGTGGGCACGTGCACCAGCGAGACGAGCTTCACCCGCTCGTCCAGCATGCGGTCCAGGGCGTCCAGGCTGATCTCGCCGGAGGGCTCGGAGGGCACCGGCTCGATGCTCGCCCCGGTCTCCTCGGCCTTACGCAGCAACGCGATCGCGTTCGCGGCGTACTCGACCTCGGTCACCAGCACGCGATCGCCCTCGGCCAGCGGCACGGCGTCCACGGCGGCCAGCCAGGACCGGGTGGCGCTGTCGGTGAAGGCGATCTCCTCGGGGCGGCAGTCCAGCAGCCGCGCGAGCACCGAGTAGCCCCGCTCCAGGTCGTCCAGGCGTTCCTGGGCGGCGAGGTAGCCGCCGACCTCGGCCTCCCGGCGCACGTGGGCCAGCACCTGCTCGACCACCGGGTTCGGCGGCAGCGAGGACCCGGCGCTGTCCAGGAAGACGTGCCGCCGCGCGGCGGGCGTGTCGAGTCGGACGGCGGTCAGATCGATCATCGCGGTCCCCAGGTCTGGAGGTTCCACCACGGGCCCCAGCCCAGGGCCCCGTGCACGGCGGGTTCGGTCACGGGCTGGTAGCCGGTCCACTCGTCGTGCACCACGTAGGTGTGGTTCACGAAGGCCAGCACGACCAGGCCCGGGTCGGCGGTGTAGGCGCGCTGGGCCTGCCGGTACGCGGTGGCGCGGCGCGCCGGGTCGGTGGCCTTGCGCGCGTTGTCCAGTGCGGTGTCGACCTGCGCGTTGCTGTAGCCGCCGGGGTTGAGCGCGCCGCCCGTGTGCAGCACCGGGGCGAAGCCGGTGTCCGGGTTGAACGGGTCGCCGCCGCCCAGCACCTGGGCGTCCGCCCCGCCCCGCGCGGTGATCGCCTCCGGGGCGAGGGCCGTGGCCTCCACCTGCACCCCGATGGCCTTGACCTGCGTGGCAAACGCTTGCGCCACGGCCGCCCGCTCGGTGTCCCCCGTCGGGTAGAGCAGGGTGAACCGGGCCTGCACCCCGTCCTTGGCCCGCACCCCGTCGGCCCCGGGCACCCAGCCCGCCTGCTCCAGCACGCGCGCGGCCTCGGCCTTGTCGTAGCGGTAGGTCGCCTGGGTCTCGATGAACTCCGGCATGGAACCGGGCATCGGGGTGTAGGCCGGGGAGCCCTTGCCCGCCAGGGCCGAGCCGATCAGCGCCTTGCGGTCCACCGCGTAGTTCAGCGCCAGCCGCACCGCCTTGTCCCCGGTGACCCGGTTGGCCGTGGGCAGGGTGATCGCGCGGAAGTCGGCGCTGTCCTGGGTGATCACCCGGACCCCGTCCACCTTGGCGAAGGCCACCGCCTGCTGCGGGGAGACCTCGGCCCCGTCCAGCTGACCCGCCCGCGCCTGCTCGGCGCGCTTGGCGTCGTCGGGCTGGAACAGCACCGTCACCTTGCTCACCTTCGGGGCCCCGCCGAAGTAGGACTTGTTGGCCTGCAACACCATCCGGTCGCCCTTTGTCCAGCTCACCAGCTGGTACGGGCCGGTGCCCACCGGTTTGGCGTTGACCGGGGAGTTGGCCAGCGGCCCGGGCGGGGTCAGCGCCGTGTGCGGCAGGATGCCCAGGGTGAGCTTGGTCGGCAGGGCCGGGTACGGGTACGCCAGGTCGAAGCGCACCGTGCTCGCGTCCACCTTCACGACCGCGCTGAGCATGTCGTAGGAGGCGCGCAGCGGCGAGGCGTAGACCGGGTCCAGCAGCGCCTGGTAGGTCGCCACCACGTCGTCCACCGTGAGCTTGCTGCCGTCGGAGAACCTCACCCCGTCCTGGCGGACCTTCACCGTCCACGACCGGCCGTCCGGCGCGGGCTGCGGCTGCTGGGCCGCCAGCACCGTCTGCGGCACCTTCGTCGGGCCGAACTCCATCAGCCCGTCGTAGAACCTCGCGGCGCCGTACGGGGCGTAGCCCAGCAGCGGGTTGAGCGAGCCCGGCTCCGAGGCGTCGGCCAGCACCATCGCGGTGTTGTCCACCGGCCCCGGCGCGCTCGGCACCGGATCGCCGCTGCACCCCGCCGCGAGCAGGACGGCCACGACGGCGGGAACCAGGAGACGACGCACGCCTTGGACCCTAGCTGTCCGAGCGGTGTGAGGTGCGGCGAGGGCGGGCCGCCTCACGCCCCCGCGAGCAGCACTCGCAGGGTGCTGTCGAGGTGGGCGGTGATGGCGGCGCGGGCGGCGGCGGGGTCGTTGGCGGCGAGGGCGGTGAGGATGGCCTCGTGCTCGGTGAGCACGGCCTCGCGGCGGTCGGCGGCGGCGTGCAGGGCGGTGAGCCCGGCACGGACCTGCCGGGCGCCGAGCCCGGTGTAGACCCTGGTCAGCATGGCGTTGCCGGTGGCGGCGACGAGCGCGGTGTGGAAGCGGCGGTCCCAGTCGATGAACTGCCGGACCTCGGGCTCGGCGCGCTGGCGGTCCAGGGCCTCCCGCAGCTCGGCGAGCGGCACGGCACCGCTGGCCAGGGCCTGCTCGGCGGCGTGCCGCTCCAGCAGCCCGCGCAGCTCCACCAGTTCGGTGATCTCGCGGGCGGTCATCGGGGCCACGTAGGCGCCGCGCTTGGGCACCAGGCGCACCAGTTCCTCGGCGGCCAGCAACAGCAGGGCCTCGCGGACGGGAGTGCGTGAGACGCCGACCCGGTCGGCGACCTCCTGCTCGCTGATGAACTGGCCCTGGCTGGCCGGGTCGGCGAGGATGGTGTCCCGCAGGTACTCGTACGCCTTGTCCCGCCCAGAGTTCACAACCCCTCCCGTGGCTTGCATACTGGCGGTATACACGACGGTAACAGCGCACGCACAGCCAAGGAGCCAGCCGTGAGGATCGCCCTGTGCCAGATCACCTCCACCCCGGACAAGTGGGCGAACCTGGAGCTGGTGGCCGAGGCGATGGCCAAGGCCGCCGCGCAGGGCGCCGAGGTGGTGGTGTTCCCGGAGGCGACCATGGCCTGCTTCGGCGTGCCGCTGGGCCCGGTGGCCGAACCGCTGGACGGGCCGTGGGCCACGCAACTGCGTGAGCTGGCCGTGCGGCACGAGGTCGTGGCCATGGCGGGCATGTTCACCCCCGCCGACGACGACCGCGTGCGCAACACGATGCTCATCACCTGTGCCAGGGTGCACCTGGGGTACGACAAGATCCACTTGTTCGACGCGTTCGGCTTCACCGAGTCCCGCACGGTGGCCCCCGGCAAGCCCACCGTGGTGGTCGAGTTCAACGGGGTCGGCCTTGGCGCGGCCATCTGCTACGACCTGCGCTTCCCCGGCCTGTTCACCACCCTGGCCGACCAGGGCGCCAAGGTGATCGTGCTGGGCGCCTCCTGGGGTGACGGTCCCGGCAAGCGCGAGCAGTGGGAGCTGCTGGTGCGGGCCAGGGCCGTGGACAGCACCAGCTGGGTGGTGGCCTGCGGCCAGGCCCCGCCGGAGCAGCCGGGCGAGGGCAACGCGCCGACCGGGGTCGGGTACAGCATGGTGGCCGACCCGTTCGGCCGGGTGCACGGCCAGCTCGGCGCGGAGCCGGACCTGCTCGTGGTGGACATCGACCCGGCCATGGCCGACGAGGCCCGCAAGGCCATCCCGGTGCTGGCCAACCGCCGGTTCTGAGTCCCCGGCAAGGTCACTTCAGGAACACGCAGCTCAGCGAGGTCTTCGCGGCCTCGCGCAGCTCCGGTGAGCTGTCGAGCACGGCACGGATCCTGGTCAGGCCCTGCTTCACGGTGTCGCGCACCTTGTCGTCCAGGGACTTCAGCAGCGGATACGGGTTGTCCGCGGTCGCGATCGGGTCCACCTCGCGCAGCAGCGCGGTCACGGCGGAGCGGTCCGCCACCAGTGCCTGCATGAGGGCGGCGTGCATGGCCGGGCCGTCCGCGGTCGGCGGCGGCTGGACCGTCTCGAACTGGGTGGTCGCCTTGTCCCGTTTGCTGACGAGCACGGCGATGAACTGGCGGTACAGCATGGCGATGTCCTCCGGCGGCGTGCCGTAGCGCGGCAGCGGCGGGAGCGTGGCGGTCGGGTCGGTGATCGGGTCCAGCCGCTTGCAGAACTGCTCGGTCCACGCCCCGGCGGCGGTGCCGGTGCCCATGCCGGGCGGCAGGCTCGGCACGGTGAAGGTGGGCATCGTGATCGTGGGCGGGGCGGCGGTGTGCTGGCTCGGCCAGTACGGGCGGACGACCAGCCACACGGCGAGCAAGAACACCACGAGTGCCGCCGCGCCACCGAGCTTGGGCTGGGTGCGGGCCACCAGCCCGAGCAGGAACAGCGCGAGCAGGAACCCGGTGAGGACCGCGGGCACCCGGGCGGCCTGGGTGGGCAGCACGGCGAGCCCGGCGATGTCCAGCAGCGCCAAGGCAACGGTGATCCAGCCGCCGGGCGGCACGCGTGCCGGCAGGGCGGCGAGGTGGTGCCGCAGCTGCGCGGGCGTGCTCAGCACGCAGCCGACCAGCAAACCCGCCGTGAGCACCACGAAGGCGGCGCCGATCACCTCGCGGGCGATCAGGGTGTCGCCGAGGTGCGGCAGGAAGTCCGGGGCCAGCGCGAGGACCGACAGGGTTGCCGTGGTGCACAGCAGGAGCAGCAGCAGGCCCAGCACGAGGCGGCGGGCGTACCGGCCGCCGACCACGTCCAGCGCCGCCCCGGAGGCCAGCTGCCGGGGATCCATCCGCACGGCGCCCAGCAGGAGTTCGGTCGCGCTGCGCAGCTTGCCGGAGGACAGGTCGGTCGCGGCCAGCGCGCGCACGGCCTCGGCGTTGTCCGGTTCGAGCTGCACCGCGCGCTGCGCGGCGGCCCGTGCCGTTGCGAGGTCCTTCAGCGCCAGGGAGATCCGCGCGAGCTGCACGTGCCGGTCGGCCACGTTGGGCGCCAGGCCGATCGCCGTGTTGGCGGGCGCCAGTGCGTCCTGCGGGCGGCCGAGCGTGGTCAGCACGGTGGCGAGGTTGGCGTGGGTCAGCGACACGTGCGGCGCCAGCGACACCGCCAGCTCCGCCGCCGCCAACGCGTCCGGGCCCGCGCCCAGCGCCGCCAGCGCCACGCTGCGCAGCCGGTGCGGCCACTCGTGGTCGGGCGTCAGCGCCGCACTGGAGTTCGCGGCCTCCAGCGCGGCGTGGTTGTTGCCGGACTTCAGGTGTGCCAGCGCGAGCAGGTTCAGTGCCTGCACGTCGTAGGGCTGGCCGCCCAGGTGCTCGATCAGCACCTGCACGGCCTGCTCGTGCCGGCCCAGGTCGATCAGGGCCTGCGCCCGCTCGTAGACCCCGCTCACAGCAGCCGGTGCTTCTTCATGTACGCCACCAGCTCGTCGTACTGACCGCCCTCGTTGGCGTACAGCGCCACGTTGCGCGCGGTGTCGAACCAGGGCCGCAGCGAGGGCCGCACCTGCCGCAGCGCCGCCTCCAGGTCCGGCATGTCGATCATGCGTGGCTGCCCGCTGCGCACCGAGTCCAGCAGCGCGCGCTCGGCCGCGGTCTCGCACAGGTGCGCGAGGTCCGCGCCGGAGTAGCCCTCCGTGCGCCGGGCGATGCCGGTGACGTCGATGCCCGCGATCGGCCGGTCGCGCAGGTGGTACCGCACGATCGCCACCCGGGCGGGCAGGTCGGGCGGCAGCACCAGCGCGGTGCGGTCCAGCCGCCCCGGCCTGCGCAGCGCGGGGTCCACGTCCCACGGGTGGTTGGTCGCGGCCAGCACGAACACGCCCTCGTTCTCGGCGTCGGCGCCGTCCATCTCGGACAGCAGCTGGTTGACCGTGTTGCGCATGCCGGAGTTGGCCAGCTGGGTGCGCTTGCGGCCCAGCGCGTCGATCTCGTCCAGGAACAGCACGCAGGGCGCGCTGCGGCGGGCGAGCTGGAACACCTCGCGCAGGTTGCGCTCGCTGCGGCCGATCCACATGTCCAGCACATCGGCCAGGGACACGGTGAGGAACCCGGCGCCGAGCTCCCCGGCAACGGCCTTGGCCAGGAAGGTCTTGCCGCAGCCCGGCGGGCCGTACAGCAGCAGCCCGCCGCGCAGGCTCTTGCCGTACATCCTGCGCAGCTCCGGGTTGCGCATCGGCCCGAGGAAGGCCGCCTCCAGCCGCTGCTTGACCTGCTCCATGCCGCCGACATCGGCCAGCCGCACGGTGGAGCGGGCCACCTCGTGCGCCGGTGCCCCCTCGGCGAACTCGGTGGGCACCGGCAGGTCCAGCTCCCGCTCGGCGCGCTGCCAGTCGAACTCGGGCGCGGGCGCGACCGGGGCGCCCATGGCCTGGACCATCAGCGCCCGCGCCGACTCCGAACCCGGTTCCTGTTGCAGGACAACGGCGATGTGGCTGATCGCCTCCTCGTTGCGCCCCTGGGTCACCAGCAGCTGCGCGAGGTGCGTGCGCAGCGTGGTGTCCGTCGGCGCGGCCCGCACCGCCGCCAGCAGGCTGTCGATGAGTCTGGCCTGGTCCTCGCCCATGTCCCCTCCCCTGGCGGTGACCTTACATGTCCAGGCCGAGGTCCAGGGCGGGTGAGGAGTGGGTGAGCCCGCCCACTGAGAGGTAGTCCACCCCGGTCTCGGCGTAGGCCCTGGCCACGTCCAGGGTCAGCCCGCCGGAGGCCTCCAGCTCGGTTGGCGTGCCCGCGGCACGGGTCCGGCGCACGGCCTCGGCGCACTGCTCGGGCGTGAAGTTGTCCAGCAGCACCAGTTCCGCGCGCTCGGCCAGCACCTCGTCCAGCTGCTCCAGGCTGTCCACCTCCACCTCACAGACCAGCTGCGGGGCGTGCGCGCGGGCCGCCTTCAGCGCCGCGGTCACCGAACCGGCCGCCTGCACGTGGTTGTCCTTGATCAGGATCGCGTCGCCGAGCCCGAGCCGGTGGTTGACCCCGCCGCCGCAGCGCACCGCGTACTTCTGCAACAGTCGCAGTCCGGGCAGGGTCTTGCGGGAATCCCTGATGGCGCAACCGGTTCCGGCCACGGCGTCCACCCAGGCCGCGGTGGCCGTCGCCACGCCGGACAGGTGGCACAACAGGTTCAGCGCGGTGCGCTCGGCGGTCACCAGGCCGCGGACCTGCCCGCGCACCACCAGCGCCGGTTCGCCCGCGGCCAGCCGGGTTCCGTCCTCCACTGTGGACAGAACCTCGTAGTCGCCGAGCACCTTGTCCAGCACGGCCAGTGCCGCCGGTACGCCCACGATGGTGCCGGGCCTGCGCGGGGTGAAGCTGGCCACGGCCACGGCGTCCGCGGGCACGGTGGCCGCCGTGGTGGCGTCCGGCCCGTAGCGCAGGTCCTCGGCCAGCGCGGTGTCGATCACCCGCTGGAGATCGTCCAGATCGATGGTCACGCCACGCCTCCCAGTACCGGTGTGTCGAACAGGAACGGCTGTCCCGCCACGTCCAGCCGCACGGAAACGCTGCGGCCCCAGGCGATGTCGTTGCGCTCCGGGTAGTCGGTGCGCACGTGGCAGCCGCGCGACTCGGTGCGGTGCGCGGCGACGGTCAGCAGGATGCCCGCGGCCATCGTCAGCGCCGCGTCCTCCACGGCCTGACGTGTCCTCAGTGGACGGACGACCGTGGCGTGGTCGATCAGCTGGGCGGCGGCGCCCAGCCCGTCCAGGTTGCGGCCGATCGCGGCGTGGCGGCTCATGGTGCGCTGCAACACGTCCCGCTCGGCCACCGGGGCCGCCAGCGGGGGCAGCGACTCGGCCAGCGCCGGATCCCCCAGCAGGCCCGAGGCCAGGTCGGCGGCGACCGCGCGGGCGGCCCGCGCCCCGACGACCAGGCCCTCCAGCAAACTGTTGGAGGCCAACCGGTTCGCCCCGTGCAGGCCGGTGCGGGCGACCTCACCGGCGGCGTACAGGCCCGTCACCTGGGTACGGCCGTCCACAGTGGACACTACGCCACCACAGGAGAAGTGGGCGGCCGGGGCCACCGGGATCGGGTCCACGGCGGGGTCGACGCCCACCGCGGCGCAGGCGGCGTGCACGGTCGGGAACCGCTTGCGGAACGCCTCGCCGTCCAGGTGCGTGGCGTCCAGGAACACGTGGTCGGTGCCGGTCTCGACCATGCGGCGGGTGATCGCCGCGGAGACCACGTCGCGCGGGGCGAGGTCGGCCAGCGGGTGCACGCCGAGCATGACCCGCTCACCGAAGGCGTCGACCAGGATCGCGCCCTCCCCGCGCACGGCCTCGGTCACCAGCGGGCAGCGGCCCCGCGCCTCGGCCCCGGTGTAGAGCACGGTCGGGTGGAACTGCACGAACTCCAGGTCGCTGACCACGGCACCGGCCCGCAGCGCGAGCGCCAGCCCGTCGGCCGTGGCCACCTCGGGGTTCGAGGTGGCCTGGTACATCTGGCCAAGGCCGCCGGTGGCCAGCAGCACCGCGGGCGCGCGCAGCACACCCGGCACGCCCCGGCCGTCCAGCACCAGCAGCCCGGACACCTCGCCGTGCGGAGTGCGCAGCGCCTCCACCGCGATGTGGTTGTCCAGCATGGTGATCCGGTTGTCCTTGGCGGCGGCGAGCAGGGCCCGCTCCACCTCGGCCCCGGTGGCGTCCCCGCCCGCGTGCACCACGCGGAACGCGCTGTGCCCGCCCTCGCGGGTGCGCGCGAGCCTGCCGTTCGAGTCCGCGTCGAACACCGCGCCGAAGCGCCGCAGCCTGGTCACCGCGGCCGGGCCGTCGGCCAGGATCGCGGCGACGGCCGCCTCCTCGCACAGGCCCGCACCGGCGGTCAGCGTGTCCTGCACGTGGTGGCGCACCGTGTCGCCCTCGTCGTGCTCCCCGGGCAGCACCACGGCCACCCCGCCCTGCGCCCAGCGGGTGTTGCCGTCCACGGCGGTGGCCTTGGTGACCACCAGCACGCGCAGGCCCAGCGCGTGCGCGTCGACGGCCGCGGTCAGCCCGGCCACCCCGGTGCCGACCACCACCAGGTCGGCCTCGGCCTCCCAGCGCGGTTCGATTCTCATTCGGCACCGCCTGGCTGGCCGATCTCGATCATCCGCTGCACCGACTTGCGGGCGCGGGCGGCCGTGTCGGCGTCCACGTGCACCTCGTCGGCGTTCTCCCGCAGCGAGCGCAGCAGGGCCGCGGGCGTGATCATCTTCATGTACCGGCACGAGGCCCGGTCGTTGACCGGCTGGAAGTCGATCTCCGGCGCGGCCCTGCGCAGCTGGTGCAGCATGCCGACCTCGGTGGCCACCAGCACCTGGCGCGCGTTGGTGTCCCGCGCCGCGGTGAGCATGTCCCCGGTGGACAGGATCTTGACCTTCTCCGCGGGCAGCGCGCCCTCACCGGCCAGGTAGAGCGCCGAGGTGGCGCAGCCGCACTCGGGGTGGATGAACAGGTCCGCGTCCGGGTTGGCCTTCGCCTTGCCCGCCAGTTCCGGCCCGTTGATGCCCGCGTGCACGTGGCACTCCCCGGCCCACACGTGCAGGTTGTCCCGGCCGGTCTTGCGGCGCACGTGCGCGCCGAGGAACTGGTCCGGGCAGAAGAGCACCTCGCGGTCGGCCGGGATCGAGGCCACCACGTCCACGGCGTTGGAGGAGGTGCAGCAGATGTCGGTCTCCGCCTTCACCTCGGCGGTGGTGTTGACGTAGGACACCACGACGGCGCCCGGGTGCTCGGCCTTCCACTCGCGCAGCTGGGCGCCGGTGATCGAGTCGGCCAGCGAGCAGCCCGCGCGGGCGTCCGGGATGAGCACGGTCTTGTCCGGACTGAGGATCTTCGCCGTCTCGGCCATGAAGTGCACGCCGCAGAACACGATCGTCGAGGCCTGCGACTGCGCCGCGATCCGGCTCAGCGCGAGGGAGTCACCGGTGTGGTGGGCGATGTCCTGGATCTCCGGCAGCTGGTAGTTGTGCGCGAGGATCACCGCGTCGCGTTTGGCCGCGAGCGCGAGGACCTCCTCCCGCCAGTCCGCGTCGGGCTGCACGCCGGTGTAGCCGAACTCGGTCCGCTCCACAGTGGCAGTAGCGGCCATCTCGTCCTCCTCCGTTGCGGATCCCCAGGTTTTCGCCTTAGGATCGAAAACATGCAGGATCCTAGCAGCCGTCCGGGGTTAACAGGCAATGAAGTTCTGGCCGCGGTACTCCAGGTGAGAGACGGATCACTGCAGGTCCTGCTGTGGCAGCGCGCTCAGGAGCCGCACGCTCACCGCTGGTCACTACCGGGTGGACGGCTGTGCGACACCGAGGACGTGGAGACCTCAATCCGCCGTCAGCTGGCGGAGAAGGTGGACGTGCGCAAGCTGGCCCACGTGGAACAACTGGCGGTGTTCAGCGCGCCCGACCGGGTGCCCGGACCGCGGGTGGTGGCCAGCGCCTTCCTCGGGCTGATCCCCTGCGACGTGGACCCGGAGGTGCCCGCCGACACCGCCTGGTACCCGGTGGACGAGCTGCCCGCCACGGCCTTCGACCACGAGGCGATCGTGCAGCGGGCACGCGGGCGGCTGCGCGCCAAGCTGTCCTACACGAACCTGGGCTTCGCGCTGGCCCCGCCGGAGTTCACGATCTCCGCGCTGCGCGAGCTGTACTCCGCAGCCCTGGGCTACGGGGTCGCGGCGACCAACCTGCAACGCGTGCTGTCCAGACGAGGATTGCTGGAACCAACTGGGCACACTGCTCCACCTGGCCCAGCGGGCGGCCGCCCAGCTGCGCTGTTCCGGTTCACCGGGCACGGAATGCTGGTCACCGACCCCTTCGCGGTGCTGCGACCACCAAGCACGGCCTGAGTTGGCCCCGTACCGTGAACGGGTGGCCGACACGCTGCCGATCTTCCCGCTGGGCACGGTGCTGTTGCCGGGTGCCTCGCTGCCCCTGCACATCTTCGAGCCGCGCTACCGCCAGCTGACCGTGGACCTGGTCACCGGCGCGATCAGCGGGCGGGCCTTCGGCGTGGTCGCCATCCGGCAGGGCTGGATGACCGACGTGGAGGAGTTCGCCCAGGTGCAGCACATCGGCTGCTCGGCGAGCCTGCGCCAGGTCAAGCGGCTGTCCGACGGCCGGTTCGACATCGTCACCCGGGGTGAGCAGCGGTTCCGCCTGCTGGCGCTGGACTCCAGCAGCGCGCCGTACCTGATGGGCAAGGTCGAGTGGGTGCCCGACAGCGAGCCGTCCGGGGCCAGCGTGCAGGCCGTGCCCGCGCTGACCGAGGCCGCGCGGGCCGCGCACCGCAGGTACTGCTCCGCGGCCTGGCGCCAGGAGGACTGGACCGAGCCCGAGGCGGAGGCCGACGCCAAGTCGCTGGCGCACCTGATCGCAGCGGACTGCCTGCTCAGCATGGAGGACCGCCAGCAGTTGCTGGAGGAGGTCAACCCGCTGCGGCGGCTGCGCATGGTGCGCCGGGTGCTCAACCGCGAGACCGGCATCCTCAAGGCGCTGCGGGCCATCCCCGCCGCCCTGCCCGAGTTCACGACCAAGCCCAACTACAACTGAGCTCGAACCCGCGCGTGTCGGACACTCAGGCACCGCGTGTCGGCGCTTCCGGAACCGCGTGTCGGACGTTCCGGTACGGTGTGTTCGCGCTTCCGGTATGCAGTCCCACCTGCTGGGAAATCGCGCGCAAACCCCCAACACACCGCACGGCAAGCGCCGACACACCGCACGCGAAGCGCCGACACGCGCGGGTTTCCGGACCCGGTCAGCCGAGGCGGCGGCCCAGGTCGTCCATGCCGTTCCAGGCGGCCAGCGTGCCGTAGGCCAGGGCCACGGCCAGCGGCTGGGCCAGCACCACCCAGCCCGACTCGAGCACCGGCGCGAGGTCGATCACCGAGCCGTTCGCCGGGGCCCCGGTCAGCGCGAAGCGGGCGCCCGCCCAGGACACGCCCACGCGCATCGCCAGCCAGGCGGCCAGCGCCGAACCCAGCACCGCGGCGAACAGCACCACCGGCCCACGCCGCTCGCGCAACAGCCACACGGCGCCGCCGACGACCAAGCCGGCCCCGAGCCCGAGCAGCACGAAGATGACCAGGTCGTCGAACCGGTGGTAGCTCTCATCCAGCAGCGGGAGCTGATCGGTGCCGCTGACCAGCACGCGCTGGCCGGGCGCGAGCACCGACCACAGCCAGCCCACCGGCAACCCGACCAGCGCCACGAAGGACAGCACGCTCAGCGCGGGCAGCAGGTCCCTGCGCACGACCACGCGGGGCCGGGGCGGGGTGAGCGGGGGCAGCAACGCCATGATCGCGGGCGGCACGTCCTGCTCGACGGCAGGCGGGATCCGGACCGGTGTCGCGCGGTCCCCGCTGGGTTCAGCCACCTGCCAGACCCTAGCCCACGGCCGGTGCCGAGGTGTGCTCCCCGTGCCTGCTGCACCGCGCGGACCACCCGCTCGGAGTCACCTGCACGACCATGCGCCGCCCGCAGGCCCCGCAGTGCCGCGGCGGGTCGATCATCGCGAGCCGGCCCGCGCAGTACCCGTGATCGCCCTCGGCGCCCGGTTTGCCGCACCAGCAGCAGAATTCGGTGTCCACGGCTACAGGGTCTCGTTCAGCGCCTTGATCGGCATCTGCAACTCGTCGAGCATCTCCAGGTCCTGCGCCGCGGGCCGGCCCAGGTTGGTCAGGTAGTTGCCGACGATGATCGCGTTGATGCCGCCCAGCATGCCCTGCTTGGCGCCCAGGTCGCCGAAGGTCAGCTCGCGGCCGCCCGCGAAGCGCAGGATCGTGCGCGGCAGGGCCAGCCGGAACGCGGCGACCGTGCGCAGGGCCTCGGTGCCCTCCACCACGGGGAAGTTCTCGTACGGGGTACCCGGGTTGGGGATCAGGAAGTTCAGCGGAACCTCGTCGGGCTCCAGCGCGGCCAGCTGCACGGCGAACTCCGCGCGCTGCTCCAGGGACTCGCCCATGCCGATGATGCCGCCGCAGCAGACCTCCATGCCCGCCTCGCGCACCATGCGCAGGGTGTCCCAGCGCTCCTCCCAGGAGTGCGTGGTGACCACGTTCGGGAAGTGCGAGCGGGCGGTCTCCAGGTTGTGGTTGTACCGGTGCACGCCCATCGCGGTCAGCTCGTCGACCTGCTCCTGCGTGAGCATGCCCAGCGAGCAGGCGATCTGGATGTCGTTGCCGTCCTCGCGGATGGCCTTGATGCCGTCGCGGACCTGGGACAGCAGCCGGGCGTCCGGGCCGCGCACGGCGGCCACGATGCAGAACTCGGTGGCCCCGGTCTCGGCGGTCTGCCGCGCGGCGCGCACCAGGCCGGGGATGTCCAGCCAGGCCGAGCGCACCGGGGACGGGAAGCGGCCGGACTGCGAGCAGAAGTGGCAGTCTTCCGGGCAGCCGCCGGTCTTCAGGCTGACGATGCCCTCGACCTCGACCTCGGGCCCGCACCAGCGCATGCGCACCTGGTGAGCCAGCTCCAGCATCTCCGGGATCCGGTCGTCGGGCAACCGCAGCACCTGGAGCACCTGCTCCTCGGACAGCCCCTCACCACGCTCCAGGACCTGCTCGCGGGCAACGGCCAGTACGTCGGTGTCCACGGCCTGGTCGGGCACTGCGGTCATACGAGCCACTCCTCACTCGGTGCTACGTGCGGGCAAGTCTGCCTCACCGCACCGCTGAGTGCTGCGTCACGAGGCCCAGGTCACGCCGTGTACTGCTCCGCGAACAGGTCTGGATCGAAGGTGCCGCCCAGCCACGGGGACATCGCCGTGCGCGCGACCTCCAGGAACTCGCTGGGGTCCAGCAGGCCCGCCCCCTCGGGCAGGGCGCCCAGCAGTGGGCCGCCCGCGACCTCCGGCAGGTCGACCAGGTTGCAGCGGCACGCCAGGTCCGGCTCGCCCGGCCAGCTGCCGATCACCACGCCCGCGCACTCCACGCCGCGGCGCAGCAGCACCTCGGCGGTCAGCGCGGTCGTGTTCAGCGTGCCCAGGCCCGCGTCGGCCACGATCAGCACCAGCGCGTTGAGCGCCCAGGCCACGTCGGCCAGCGTGGCGCCCGCGTCGTCGAAGCGCACCAGCAGTCCGCCCGCGCCCTCGACCAGCACCAGGTCGTGGTCCTCGGCCAGCGCCGCCACCTCGGCCGCGATCTCCGCGGGGTGCAGCTGGGGCAGTCCCGCTCTGGTCGCGGCCGTGTCCGGGGCCAGCGGGTCCGGGTAGCGGCGCAGCTCACGGGTGGTGATCTTGCCTGCCAGCCGGGCCACCTCGTCCAGGTCACCGGGCTCCTGCGGGCCGACCCCGGTCTGCGCGGGCTTGACCACGGCGACGCGCTGGCCGCTGTCCACCGCCAGTGCCGCCGCGGCAGCGGTGACCATGGTCTTGCCGACCCCGGTGCCCGTGCCGGTGATCACGAGGATGTTCACGACCAGTCAGGTTACGACAGGCGCACCCGCCGGTGGCCCGCAACGATGCCCATGTGATGACAACGGGACCACCGGGTCATCCGTTCTGGTGGGCGGCCTCACCCACACGGCCCAACGGTCGTGTCATGAAAGTGCCGTTCGAGACACTAGATGTCTCGAACGGCACTTTCATGACAGTGGGGCTAGCTCGGTACCGCTGAGGTCTTGGCCGTCAGCGAGGCGGCGGGCGGGGTCGGGGCCGGGGGCACGGGCTGCGGCAGCGGCGCGCACTCCAGGTCGGCGGTCCGCCCGTGCTTGCGGGCGGGCAGCGCACCGGTGGCCAGGTAGTCGGCGATCCGGTTGTCCACGCAGGCGTTGCCGCGCGGGGTGATGGCGTGGCTGGTGCCACCCGGCTCGGCGATCAGCACGGCGCCGGGGAACCGGCTGCGCACCTCGAGGCTGCCCTCGTACGGGGTGGCGGCGTCCAGGGTCTCGTCGATCATCAGCACGTTGGCGACCTTGCCGCCGTCGACCTGGACCGGCTTGCCCGGCTTGGCGGGCCAGTACACGCAGGGCGCGTTGTACCAGGCGTTCTGCCAGGTGAAGTACGGGCCCTGTAGGAAGGTCCGCCAGTTGTCGAGCCGCCACTGGTTCCAGCTGGTGGGCCACTGCACGTCGGTGCACTGCACGGCCAGGTACACGGCGTAGCCGTTGTCGTCCCCGCGCCCGCCGAAGGCCTCGAACAGGGTCTTCAGCGTCTGCCAGTCCCCCTTGTTGACGAACTTCGAGAACGCGTCGCCCAGGGTCAGCCAGCGCAGCTGGTAGTAGGAGGCCTGCTGGAACACGTCGATGAACTCGTCCGGGCCGACGTAGCCGCCCGCGGGCTGGAAGGACAGCTTGAGCAGTTGCTCGTCGAAGACGTGCTTGACCGCGGCCTGGGTCCTGCCCAGGTGGTACACGTCGTCGTGCTGCGCGACCCAGCCGAACCAGGTGTTGAGGTTCTTGTCGAAGGCGATGTCCTGGTTCAGGTTGGCCTGGTACCACACGTTGCGCGGGTCCACAGTGGAGTCGAGCACCATGCGCCGCACGTTCTGCGGGAACAGGGTGCCGTACACCTGGCCCAGGTAGGTGCCGTAGGAGTACCCGTAGAAGTTGAGCTGCTTGGCACCCAGCGCGCGCCGGATGCTGTCCATGTCCTTGACGGTGTCGGTGGTCTTCATGTTGTTCAGCAGGTCGGCCGGGTTCTTCGCGGCGCAGTCCTGCGCGTACTTCTTCGACCGGTCCAGCCAGGTCTGCTCGATCTGGTGGGTCAGCGGCAGGTAGTTGGGCCGGTTGTAGTCCATGTAGTTGGCGTCGCAGGTCAGCGCGGGCACGCTGGCGCCGACACCGCGCGGGTCGAAGCCGATCCAGTCGTAGGCGTCACCGGCGTGGTTGGGCACCCGGTTGCCGCGCGCGGCAAGCAGCAGACCGGAACCACCGGGACCGCCGGGGTTGGTCAGCATGACGCCCTGGTACTTGTCCTCGGTCGTCTTGTGCTTGACCCGGCTGACGGCCAGCTGGATCTGTTTGCCGTTCGGGTGCGAGTAGTCCACGGGAACGGACAACATGCCGCACTCCGCACCGGCCGCGGCCAGTGTCGGGTCGGTGCACGCGGCCCAGCTGATCGTGCTCGGCGCGGGCGCCGGTGCGGCCAGTGCGGACGGTGCCGCGACGACCACGGTCGCGGCGGACACGGCCGCCACGACGAGGCTTCTCACAGGTCTCCCCTTCATGCGGGGAACGTAAGCGAGCGAACTTCGCCTGACAACACGACTTTCGGACCGTTTGCCTAGGAATTTCGCGCTGCTGAAACGATTGCGGCGCACACGGTAGCCAGGTCGTCATCCCCGGTGACGTAGGCGGGCATGGTGTAGATCAGGTCGTTGAACGGCCGCAGCCACACGCCCTCGGCGACCGCGGCGCGGGTGGCGGCGGCCATGTCCACCGGATGGTCCAGTTGCACGACACCGATCGCGCCGAGCACCCGCACATCGGCCACACCGGACAGTTCGCGGGCCGGGGCCAGCCCCGCGGACAGACCGGCCTCGATCCGCTTGACCTCCGCACGCCAGTCCTGGCCCAGCAGCACGTCCAGCGAGGCGTTGGCCACCGCGGCGGCCAACGGGTTGCCCATGAACGTGGGGCCGTGCGCCAGCACCGGGACCTGCCCGCGCGAGATGCCCTCGGCGACGCGTTCGGTACACAGGGCGGCGGCCATGGTCAGGTAGCCACCGGTGATCGCCTTGCCAACGCACATGACGTCGGGGCTGATGCCCGCGTGGTCGGCGGCGAACAGCTCGCCCGTGCGGCCGAACCCGGTGGCGATCTCGTCGAAGACCAGCAGCACGTCGTTGGCGAGCGTGACCTCGCGCAGCACGTGCAGGTAGCGCGGGTCGTGGAAGCGCATGCCGCCCGCGTTCTGCACCACCGGCTCGACGATCACCGCGGCGAGTTCCTCGGCGTGCTGCTCCACGGTGTCCACCAGGTGCTGCACGTAGCGCGCGTCCAGCTCCGCGGGCGGGGCGTCGGCGAAGACCTGCTCCGGCAGCACCCCGCGCCACAGCGAGTGCATGCCGCCGTCCGGGTCGCACACGCTCATCGGGTGGAAGGTGTCCCCGTGGTAGCCGCCGCGCCAGGTCATCAGGCGGCGCTTGCCGGTGCGGCCGAGGGACTGCCAGTACTGCAGGCACATCTTGATCGCGACCTCGACCGAGACCGAGCCGGAGTCGGCCAGGAACACGTGCTTGAGCGGTTCCGGGGTGATCTCCACCAGGCGGGCCGCCAGCCGGACCGCGGGCTCGTGGGTCAGCCCGCCGAACATCACGTGGCTCATCCGGTCCACCTGGGCGTGCGCGGCGGCGTCGAGCACCGGGTGCCGGTAGCCGTGGATGGCCGACCACCACGAGGACATGCCGTCGACCAGTTCGCGGCCGTCGGCCAGCCGCAGCCGCACCCCCCGCGCCGACTCGACCACCAGCGGGTCGATCCGGCCGGGCATCGGGCCGTACGGGTGCCAGACGTGCGCGCGGTCCAGGGCGAGCAGTTCCTCCGGTGTCACGGCTGGGAGGCTAGCCGCTGGCGGATCACCTCCAGCAGGGCGGCGCCGTCCGGCGAGCCGAGCCCGGTACACGGGTCCCAGCCGGGCGCGGCCGGGAAGCCCTGGTTGTCCCCGCCGGTGACGTCGCGGAACCCGGGCGCGGCCGAACCCGGTTTGGCGCCCGCGTACAGGATCGGCTGCACCAGGCCGAGCCCGCGGCCCAGCAGCTGCGCGATCCTGGCCACCAGCGCCGCCCAGAGCGGGGCCACCGCGCTCGTGCCGCCGGAGGCGTACCGCTTGCCGTTGACCAGGATCTGGTAGCCGGTGGCGGGATCGGCCACGGCGCACACGTCGGGCACCCCGCGCCCGGACAGCGCCACGCCCGCGGCCTTCTGGTAGTCCGGCAGGCCGAACGCGGTGCTGACCCCGCCGCCGGTGGCCGTCTTGCCGGTGCCGTTGTTCCAGGTCGTCTCGGAGCTGATCACCCCGCTGTCCGGGTCGGCGACCAGGGTCGTGCCGCCGCAGGCGAGCACGTGCGGGCTGGACGCCGGGAAGTCGCAGTGCCGCTTGCCATCCCGCTCACCGTCGCCCGCGCCGTAGTCCCCGCTGGCCGCGCAGACCGTCACGCCCAGCGCCGCGGCGTCGGCGAACACCGCGTCCATGGCGGCACGGGACTGCTGGGTCCAGTTGTCCTCCGAGGAACCCCAGCTGATGCTCAGCGCGGCCGGGGTGGGCGTGGCGTGCACGGCGGCGCTGACCGCGTCCAGGAAGCCCTTGTCCGTGTTGGGCGCGAAGTAGACGACCACGGCCGCGCCGGGCGCGAGGCCGCCGATGACCTCGATGTCCAGCGCCACCTCCATGTCCTCGCCGCTGGCGGTCGGGGACGGGGCGTTGCTCGCGCCGTCCACGCCGACGGCCGTGACCGAGGGCGCCCGCACGCCGAGCGAGCTGAAGTACTGGGTCAGGTCCTGGTCGGAGTAGCCGCCACCGAGTTCGAGGATCGCCACGATCTGGCCCGTGCCGTCGGAGCCCCCGGGAAAACCGTAGATCTTGCCCAGTTGCGGCACGGTGTACGCCTTGGGCTTCGTGGCGGTGGCGGTGTCCGCGGCGCGCGGCACGCTGGCCTGCGGGCGGTCGTCCAAGCCGATCACGGCCTGCACCACGCCGTCCAGCTCGGCGGGCACCCCGAGCTCGCCCTCGCGGTGCCGGTGCCGCACCCCGCCGCTGCTGACCAGGTCCAGCCGCACGCCGAACACCGCCTGCACGGCCGACACCGGGCCGCGCACCTCGACCCGGCGGGATCCCAGGTGCACCTCGGTGACCTCGATCCCGTACCGGGACAGCACCCCGCGTACCAGGTCCACATCGGACGGATCCGCGCCGTAGCGCTCGGTCAGCTCGGACTGGTCGATCACCCGCGGGCCCAGCACCAACTCGGTCGGCAACTGCGCCCTGCGCCGCAGCACGACGGTGGCCGCCACCTCGGTCGTCGGGTCCAGCTCGCCGGCCGGGGTCAGGTCGGTGACGGCCGCTCGCACACTGCCGGGCAGGGCCACCCTCGTTGGCTCGGTCATACCTCGATGATCCCCCGCAAGACCGACCGGGTCACCCGACACCGCCCAGGTGGACGATGCCGGGTGTGGGCCATCCGGGTCAGAGCACGACGGGCAGCTCCTCCAGGCCGTGCATGAGGATGCTGTTGCGCCAGCGCAGTTCCGGCACGGGCACCGCGAGCTTCATGTCCGGGAAGCGGTCGAGCAGCCCGGTGAAGGCGATCTCGGCCTCCAGCCTGGCCAGCGGGGCGCCCAGGCAGTAGTGGATGCCGTGGCCGAAGCCGAGGTGCCCGCCGACGGGCCGGGTGATGTCCAGCTGGTCGGCATGCTCGAACCGGTCACCGTCGCGGTTGGCCGACCCCAGGCCGACCAGCACGACCTGTCCGGCGGGAATGGTCACCCCGTCCAGCTCCACCGGCTCGGTGGTGAACCGGAAGGTGGACATGTTCACCGGGCTGTCGAAGCGCAGGAACTCGTCCACGGCGGTGGGCATCAGCGAGCGGTCGGCCCGCAGCGCGGCCAACTGCTCGGGGTTGTTCAGCAGGGCGAGGGTGCCGTTGCCGATCAGGTTCACGGTGGTCTCGTGCCCGGCCACCAGCAGCAGGAAGGCCATGGACACCAGCTCGACCGGGCTGAGCCGGTCGCTGTCGTCGGTGGCCTGCACCAGGGCGGTGAGCATGTCGTCGGCGGGGTTGGCCCGCTTGTCGGCGATGAGCCTGCCCAGGTAGGCGACCATGGCCTCACCGGCGTGCTGGACCTCCTCGGGCGTGCCGTTGCCGACCAGCGAGTTCGACCACTGGCGGAAGTCCTCGCGCTCGTCGTCGGGCACGCCAAGCAGCTCGCTGATCACGGTGATCGGCAGCGGGAAGGCGAAGGCGTCCAACAGGTCCACGCGCTGGCCCGGGGACACCGCGTCCAGCAGCTCGTTGGTGATGGTCTCCACCCGGGGCCGCATCTGCTCGATGCGCCGGGCGGTGAACGCCTTGGTCACCAGCCTGCGCAGCCGGGAGTGGTCGGCGCCGTCGCTGTTGAGCATGTGCTGGGAGAGCTCGACCGCGAACTCGCGGCGGTTCTCCTGGTCGACCAGGTTGGCCTCCATCACCTCCCGCAGCTTGGCCGAGTCCTTGAGCACGGTCGGGTCGGCGAGCATCGCCCGCGCGTCCTCGTACCGGCTGACCACCCACATGCGCAGGTTGTTCGGCGAGATGACCTCGTGCGCGGGCGCGTCCTGGCGCAGCCGGGCCTGCAGGGTGTGCGGGTCCTGCATGAACTCGGGGGTGAAGAGCTCCTGGTGGGAGTCTGTGCTCTGCATGGTGGGTACCCCTCCTCGTCTGGCGTGAACGGGATCATCGCATCGTGGGTAAACCCCGTTTACCCCGCCCTGTTCAGCCAACGCCGCTACCCCGCCGAGCGTGCCGACTTGTGACGCAGCACACAAAACTGCTGCCCGAAGGGACCGGCACCGATCTTGTGGGCACGCGGTCCGGGAATCGACACCGCCGCGAACGACCAACCCGGAAGCACCGAGCCTTCCTCCCACTTCAACTTATAGCGGAGTGGGGGGCTTGCGGCAAGGCCCCGGTACTGGCCCAGAATTCCGGGCGTTACCGGGGCAATTGCGGAGGAGAATTTCGATGCGTGCGTTGCTGTCGACAATCGGGTCGCGTGGCGATGTCCAGCCGGTGGTGGCGCTGGCGGTGCGGTTGACGGCCCTGGGACAGGAAGTCCGCGTGTGCGCGCCCCCTGACTTCCGCGACTGGGTCGAGGGCCTGGGCATCCCGTTCACGCCCGTCGGACCCGAGCTTTCCTCGACCGGGAAAACCAGCCCGTCAGCCGTCCCGCCCACGCCCGAACAGCGAGGTCAGCTGGTGGCGGCCTCGGTCGCCGCCCAGTTCGAGGCGGTCACCGAGGCAGCAGCGGGCTGTGACGTCATCGTGGCGGGCGGATACCTGGTGATCGCCGCTCGCACGGTGGCCGAGCAAATGGGAATCCGCTATGTCATGGCCAGCTACTGCCCGATAGCGCTGCCTTCTCCGCACCACGCGCCACCCGTATATCCGATGCTGGGCGAAAAACCGGCGGACGGGTCGGTCGACAACAGCACGCTCTGGGCTCGGGACGCACAACGCTGGAACAACACCTGGGGCTCCCTGCTCAATTCGCACCGGGCCGCCGCGGGCCTGGCACCGGTCACCGACGTGCGGAGCTACCTGTTCACCGACAAGCCCTGGCTGGCCGCCGACCCCACGCTGGGGCCCTGGCCCGAGCCCGCGGCCCAGGACGTCGTCCAGACGGGCGCCTGGATCCTGCCGGACGAGCGTCCGCTGTCCCCGGAACTGGAGGCCTTCCTCGATGCGGGCGAACCACCCGTCTACTTCGGCTTCGGCAGCATCCGCGCGCCGCAGGACCTCAGCAGGAACATGATCCAGGCGGCCCGCGCGCTCGGCCGCCGCGCGATCGTGTTGCGCGGGTGGGCCGAACTGGCGCTGCTGGACGACCAGCCCGACTGCCTGTCCATCGGGGAGGTCAACCAGCAGGCGCTGTTCCAGCGGGTCGCGGCCGTCGTGCACCACGGCGGCGCGGGCACCACGACCGCGGCCGCGCGGGCCGGAGCGCCCCAGGTGGTCATCCCCCAGCACGTCGACCAGCCCTACTGGGCGCGACGAGTCCACGAACTCGGGATCGGTACCGCGCACGCGCCCGGCGCGCCGACCGCCGACTCACTGACCGAGGCGCTCAGCCACGCCCTGCGGCCGGACGTGGCGGCCAAGGCCGAACTCCTCGCCGGAGAAGTGCGCCCCGATGGCGCGGACCTCGCCGCTCAGTTGCTGATCGCCGCAGACTCGTAGATCTCGCGTTTGCCCCTGGCAGCGGGCAGAAGTGCGCCACACTCAGCACGTGGGCCGTATGGCACTCAACTCCGTGATGCCACCGTGCAGGCGCACTTCTTCCCGTGTGCCCAATGACTGTCCACAAAGGACAGCACATACCACTTCGGCTCCGCGCAACTGGAAGTCGTGCACAACCTGCTGACACTGCGCGCACCACCTGCCCCGGCGTGGTCCAGCCCTGAACGCCGCGCGGGCAGGGTCAGTCCAGCACCAGGGCCATGCCGATCGATCCGGGCGCGGTCTCGGTGAAGCCGTGCCTGCCGTACAGGCGCCTGCCCGGCGGGTCGGCGAGGAGGTTGACGTACGCCCCCGCGGGCGCCTTCTCGCGAATTGTCGCCAGCAGGAACTTGAGCACCGCATCGCCCAGTCCCCGACGCTGGTGGTCGGGCAGCACCGCCATGTCGACGACGTGGAAGTACCAGCCGCCGTCGCCGAGCACCCGCCCCATCGCGACGGTCGCGCCGGTTTCCCCGTCCACCACGTGACACGCCGCCCAACTGCCCGGCAGCGCCGCGGTGGCCTGCTCCTCGGTACGGGGTGTCAGCCCGGAGCGTTCCCGCAGTGCGAGGTAGTCCCGCACACCGGGCGCCTCGGCCACCAACCGGTACCGCGATGCCAGTTCGCCAGTCACCCGGCCATCCTCGCACCCCGCACAAAATGGGCAGCGAAATCGCAGAATTCGACGGATTCGCGCCGACAAAAAAGATATGAGGTGGACCAGATCCCGCATTGCCGCGGTTCAGCGGCGCCACCGGATCAACAGGGCCAGCCGCCCTGGCCCCAGGTGACCTCGGTGACACCGAGGGGCTCGTGTCCGGGGCAGGCGTGCGGCTCGCCGGGCTCGTCAACGCCGCCACACCAGCGACGAACGGCAGCCCGGACCTCAGGTCGTGCGGCCACGGCGACGCGGCCCGACATGTCCGGACCCCAGCCGGGTCGGCGGTGCCCGTTCCAGCGGAGCCGGTCGCCTCGGTGAGCCTGCCAGTCGGGGGTTTCCAACAGGGCTAGGCTTGCCCCCAGCCCCGTCGCCCCAGCACGCACGAGCGGCTGCTCGCCGCACCCTTGGGAGGTCACTCCGTGTCCGATCCGTCCTTCGTCCACCTGCACGTGCACACCGAGTACTCGATGCTCGACGGTGCGGCGAAGATCGCCCCCCTGTTCAAGGAAGCGGACAGGCTCGGCATGACGGCTGTCGGCATGACCGACCACGGCAACATGTACGGGGCCGACCAGTTCTACCAGGAAGCGAAGAAGGCCGGGATCAAGCCGATCATCGGCATCGAGGCGTATATCGCACCGGCCTCGCGCTACGAAAAGAAGAAAATCTTCTGGGGCGAACCGCACCAGAAATCGGATGACGTGTCGGGTTCCGGCTCGTACACCCACATGACCATGCTCGCCGCCAGCGCGACGGGCCTGCGCAACCTTTTCGCGCTGTCCAGCCGCGCCTCCATCGAGGGCCAGTTGGGCAAGTGGCCGCGAATGGACCGGGAACTCATCGCCGAGCACGCCGAGGGAATCATCGCCACCACCGGCTGCCCCTCCGGTGAGGTGCAGACCCGCCTCCGGCTGGGGCACGAGAAGGAGGCGCTGGAGGCCGCTGCCGCCTGGCAGGACATCTTCGGCAAGGAGAACTTCTTCCTCGAGTTGATGGACCACGGCCTGAGCATCGAGACCCGGGTGCGCGAGGGCTTGCTCGACATCAGCCGCAAGCTCGGCATTCCGCCGCTGGCGACCAACGACTCCCACTACGTCACCAAGGACCAGTCGCAGAACCACGAAGCCCTGCTGTGCATCCAGACCGGCAAGACCCTCAGCGACCCGACGCGCTTCAAGTTCGACGGCGACGGCTACTACCTGAAGTCCGCCGCGGAGATGCGTGAGCTGTGGAAGGAAATCCCCGAGGCGTGCGACTCCTCGCTCCTGATCGCCGAACGGGTCGAGTCCTACGATGACGTGTGGGCGCACCACGACCGCATGCCGATCTTCCCCGTGCCCGAGGGCGAGACGCAGGAGACCTGGTTCCGCAAGGAGGTCATGACCGGGCTGCACCGGCGGTTCCCCGACGGTATTCCGGACGGGTACGTCGAGCGGGCCGAGTTCGAGATGGACGTCATCCTCCAGAAGGGCTTTCCCGCCTACTTCCTCGTCGTCGGTGACCTGATCCGCTACGCCAAGGAGGTCGGCATCCGGGTGGGCCCCGGCCGTGGCTCCGCGGCAGGCGCGCTGGTCGCCTACTCCCTGGGGATCACCAACATCGACCCGATCCCGCACGGCCTGCTGTTCGAGCGGTTCCTCAACCCCGAGCGCACCGCCATGCCCGACATCGACATCGACTTCGACGACCGCAGGCGCGGCGAGATGATCCGCTACGCCACCGAGAAGTACGGTCACGACCGGGTCGCCCAGGTCATCACCTTCGGCACAATCAAGACCAAGGCCGCCATCAAGGACGCCGCGCGCGTGTTGTACGGGCAGCCGGGATTCGCCATCGCGGACCGGATCTCCAAGGCGCTGCCCCCGCCGATCATGGCCAAGGACATCCCGCTGTCGGGCATCAAGGACCCGCAGCACGAGCGTTACGGCGAAGCCGCCGAGGTCCGCGCCCTGATCGAGACCGACAACGAGGTCGGCACGATCTACGAGACCGCGCGTGGCCTGGAGGGCCTGATCCGCAACGCGGGCGTGCACGCCTGCGCGGTCATCATGTCCCGCGACCCGTTGCAGGAAGCGATCCCGCTGTGGAAGCGGCCCCAGGACGGCTCGATCATCACCGGCTGGGACTACCCGTCCTGTGAAGCGCTCGGCCTGCTGAAGATGGACTTCCTCGGGCTGCGCAACCTGACGGTCATGGGTGACGCCATCGACAACGTCAAGGCCAACCGCGACCGGGACATCGATCTGGACAAGCTCCAGCTCGACGACAAGGCCACCTACGAACTCCTCTCCCGCGGCGACACCCTCGGCGTGTTCCAGCTCGATGGTGGCCCGATGCGCGACCTGCTCCGCAGGATGCAGCCCACCAGCTTCGAGGACATCGTCGCCGTCGGCGCGCTGTACCGGCCCGGCCCGATGGGCATGAACGCCCACAACGACTACGCCGACCGCAAGAACGGGCGGCAGAAGATCAAGCCGATCCACCCCGAGCTCGAGGAACCGCTCAAGGAGATCCTGGCCGAGACCTACGGCCTGATCGTCTACCAAGAGCAGATCATGTTCATCGCCCGGAAGGTCGCCAGCTACTCCATGGGACGCGCGGACGTCCTGCGCAAGGCGATGGGCAAGAAGAAGCAGGAAGTCCTGGAGAAGGAGTTCGAGGGCTTCCACGCCGGGATGAAGGGCAACGGCTTCTCCGACGAGGCGATCCAGGCGCTCTGGGACACGATCCTGCCGTTCGCCGGCTACGCGTTCAACAAGTCGCACGCGGCGGCGTACGGGTTGATCTCGTACTGGACGGCCTACCTCAAGGCCAACTACCGCCCCGAGTACATGGCCGCACTGCTCACCTCGGTCGGTGACAACAAGGACAAGTCGGCCGTCTACCTGTCCGAGTGCCGACGGCTGGGTGTCAAGGTGCTGCCGCCGGACGTCAACGAGTCCGTGCAGCGTTTCAGCGCAGTCGGCGAGGACGTCCGCTTCGGTCTGGGCGCCATCCGCAACGTGGGCGCCAACGTGGTCGAGTCGATCATCAAGACCCGTCAGGACAAGGGGAACTACGCTTCCTTCAACGACTTCCTGGACAAGTCGGACCTGACGGCCTGCAACAAGCGAGTCATCGAGTCGCTGGTCAAGGCGGGGGCCTTCGACTCCCTCAACCACACGCGGCTCTCGCTGGTCCAGATCCACGAGGAAGCCGTGGACGCGGTGGTTCCGCTCAAGCGGCACGAGGCCATGGGGCAGTTCGACCTGTTCGGCAGTGATGACGAAGGCGCCGCCGACGACAGCACCTCGCCGCTGGCGCACCTGAAGCTCACCGAGGACGAGTGGCCCCGCAAGCAACTGCTCAGCTTCGAGCGGGAGATGCTCGGGCTGTACGTCTCCGCGCACCCGCTCGACGGCGCGGAACGCATCCTGCGCAAGAACGCGCCGCAGTCCATCGCCGAGCTGATCGACTCGCCGCCGAAGGAGGGGGAGGTCATCCTCGCCGGGATGATCGCCTCGATGGAGCGGCGGGTGAACAAGAAGGGTGAGTCCTGGGCCATCGTCACCCTGGAGGACCTTGACGCCTCGGTCGAGGTCCTGTTCTTCCCGAAGTCCTACCAGGTGTTCTCGCACGAACTGATCGAGGACGCGGCCATCCTGGTCAAGGGCCGGATCAACTTCCGCGAGGACAAGATGGCCATCTTCGGCGGCGACGTCGCCCCGCTCGACCTCACCGACATCGAGCACGACACCGGTGCCCCGCTTCCGCTGGTCCTGGTTCTCAACGCGGAACGGGTCACCTCGGACGTGGTGGACGACCTCAAGGCCGCGCTGAAGGGGCACACCGGCAACACCCCGGTGCACCTCAAGGTCGTCATGGGCCGACGCCAGACGATCATGGAAGTGCCGTCCACCATCCAGGTCTCCCCGTCCCCCGCCTTCTTCGGGGAGATCAAGGCGCTCAACGGAATCGCCGTGGACGCGTCGTGATCGGCCCACGGGAAGCCGACCTCGCCAGGTCGCCGGAACTCCTGCGTCATCGCTGACTTGGTGTGGGAGGGCGGGAGAGCTCCGCGCTCGCCCTCCCCCTCCCACACCGGATGACGAGCAGCCGCTGCCGTACGTGAGCCTCGGGTCTCAGAAGAACCACGTCTCGCTCTACCTGATGGGCGGCTACGCGGGCCGGGAGGAGCAGTTCCGGCAGCGCTGGGCGGCCACCGGCACGAAGCTGGACATGGGTCGCAGCCGCGTGCGCTTGGCGAGGACTGGAAGACCTCGCGCTGGACGTGCTCGCGGAGGAGATCGCCGGCTGGCCGGTGGCCGCGTTCCTCACGGCCTGTCACGCCGCGCGCGGGAAGTAGCGCGAACCGCTCAGAAATCGAGCATTCTGCCCGAACACAAACCGTCAACAAAGGCTTTCCAGGCACGGGGCTCGAACGCCAGCAGGCCGCCTTCGCGGTGTTTGGAATCGCGCACGTGCACGCAGGAGTCACGCCGGGCGACTTCCACACAGGAGTTGGGGTTCGTGCTGCTCAGCGAACTCTTGCGCCAGGCGGGTCCGGCCGCGTCGAGTTCAGCGCTCGCGGCAGAACAGGCCTGGACAACGTTTTCGGGGACATCAACCACGGAAACCACACTATCCACGGTTCCCCGCGATGTTCTACCGCCGAGTGAGGGAGCACATCTGCACCCGACCGTAGTCAAAAACCGTCAACGTCAATAACAGAAGGCCCGAACGGGTTCGCCCCGGAATACCTGGCCTCGAACAGAGCAGCACCCCGTGCCCGTTCGCTTGGCCCGAACCGCCACGAGCACCCCCGTGCGCCAGGTAGCATGGTGACACTGTTCGATCTGCCATGTAGCAGATCGCCGTCGCAGGGGGGAGGTGCGCGATGACCAAGGACGTGTCCCCGGTCGTCCTGCAACGCAGGCTGCGCACCGAGCTGCGGCGGTCCCGCCAGCAGGCCGGGCAGACCCTCAAGGAGGTCGCCGAGGCGCTGGACTGGTCGCTGTCCAAGGTCATCCGCATCGAGACCGGGGCCGTGGGCATCTCCACCACCGACCTGAAGGCCCTGCTGGGCCAGCTGGGCGTCACCGACGCCGAGCGGGTGCGGGAACTGGTCGGCGCCGCCAAGGCCAGCCAGCGCCAGGAGTGGTGGAGCGCCTACCGGGGCGTGCTGGACCAGCAGTTCCTGACCTACCTCGGCTACGAGGACGCCGCCTCGCGCATCCGGGTCTGCCAGGGTCTGCAACTGCCCGGGCTGCTCCAGACCGAGGACTACGCGCGGGCCGTCATCCGGCTGTACACCTCGGACCCCGAACTGGTGGAGCTGGGCGTCCAGGTGCGGATGCGCCGCCAGCAACTGTGGGAGCGGGCCACGCCACCCGAGACGGTGTTCGCCCTGGACGAGGCGGTGCTGCGGCGCTGGGTCGGCGGCCCCGAGGTGACCAGGGCCCAGTTGTACCGGCTGCTGGAGCTGGACGCGCGGGACAACGTCAGCCTGCGGGTGTTGCCGTTCAGCCTCGGCGCGCACCCCGGGCTGCGCGGCTCCTTCACGATCATGGAGTTCCCCGACGAGGAGCAGGACTTCGCGGTGCTGCTCGAACAGCCCGGCGGGGACGTGCTGATCCGGGAGAACCCCGAGGAGACCAGCACGTACGTGGAGACCTTCGCGGAACTGGAGGCGCTGGCCCACCCGCCGGGCAGCGGCCTGACCGAGGTGATCGAGCGGGTGCTCGCGGAGTTGCCGAGCACCGGATGAGACCAGCTGGCGGGGGTGATGCGGGCCGTTCGAGGACTGGCGAGGTCCTCGAACGGCCCGCGTAAAACGACTCACTCCGGTCGGGGGCGCAGGGTCAGCGACACGGGCCCGGCGCCCGGCCGCTGGCAGGCCTGCCCGCAGGCGGTTTCCAAGGTGCAGCACAGGGAACAGGCCGCGCCGCCGTGGTGTGCGCAGTCCACGAGGTCGGGCAGTTCGTAGTCCACCTCGCACACGGTGCAGGTGTGCGTGGCGGTCAGGTCGGTGGCCCCGGAGTCCGGCCCGGACACCAGGTTGGGGCGCGCCAGGTAGTAGCGCCCGCCGGTGAGCTTGGCGGTCAGCGGCACCAGGACCACCGCCAGCAACAGCGCGAGGAACGGGCTCCACGCGGCCAGGACCGGCCCGAACGCGCCGAAGTAGGCCACCACCGACACCACCGAGGCCACCACCATGGAGCCGAAGCCGACCGGGTTGACCGCGTACAGGTAGGCGCGCTTGAACTCCACGTACGGCGGGCTCAGGCCCAGCGGCTTGCAGATCACCAGGTCCGCGACGACCGCGCCGATCCAGGCGATGGCCACGTTGGAGTAGAAGCCCAGGATGTCGTTGAGGAAGGTGAAGGCGCCCAACTCCATCAGCACCAACGCGATGCCGCAGTTGACCAGCACGTACCAGGCCCGGCCCGGGTGGCGGTGCAGCACGCGGGAAAAGAAGTTGGCGAAGGACAGCGACCCGGAGTAGGCATTCGTCGTGTTGATCTTGATCTGGGAGATCACGACGAACAGCGCCGCGATCGGCAGGGCAAGGCCGCCGAACACCGGGCGCACCGCCGCCACGTAGGGCGCGATCGGTTCCAGTGCGGCGGCGTGTCCGATCACGCCCAGCGCGCAGAAGGCCAGGAACGCGCCGCCGATCTGCTTGAGCGCCCCCAGCACCACCCAGCCGGGACCGGCCGCGATCACCGCGGCCCACCAGGATCTGCGGTTGGCAGCGGTCTTCTCCGGCATGAAGCGCAGGTAGTCCGCCTGCTCGCCGATCTGCCCGATCAGCGACAGGGCCACGCCCGCACCCAGGCCCACCCCGGTCAGCGACAGGCCGGAGCCCGCGCCCTGCGTACCGCCGAAGGAGGCGAACTCCGCGAAGCGCTCCGGGTGCGTGGCCAGCACGACCACGAAGGGCAGCACCAGGCCCACCAGCCACACCGGCTGGGTCCACAGCTGCACCTTGGCCAGCGCCCGCATCCCGTACAGCACGAACGGCAACACGATCAGGGTCGTCAGCAGGTAGCCCAGCGCCAGCGGCAGCCCGAACGCCAACTGGAACGCCTGGGCCATGATCGAGCCCTCCAGGGCGAAGAAGATCACCGTGAAGCTGGCGTAGATCAGCGAGGTGAGCGTCGACCCGAAGTAGCCGAAACCGGCGCCCCGGGTGAGCAGGTCCATGTCCACCCCGTAGCGCGCGCAGGCCGCCGCGATCGGGATGCCGGTCAGGAAGATCACCAGCGCGGCGATGCCGATGGCCAGCACCGCCGAGGAGAAGCCGTGCACCAGCACGATGCTGGCGCCGATCGCGAAGTCCGCGAGGTAGGCGATGCCGCCCAGCGCCGTCGTGGCCACCGCGAACGGGGACCACCTGCGGAACGAGGATGCCGCGTAGCGCAGGGAGTAGTCCTCGCTGTCCTCGTCCGCGGCGAGCTTTGCGTAGCGGCGCTTGGGGCCGGTGCTGGTTCTCTCGGCGAGTTCGGTCACGGTTGCCTCCCGGTGGCACGGCCGGATCGCGGGCAACCGTAGGCAGCGGTTTTTGCCGTTGGTGGCTGGCGGTGTTGCGATGGGGTTACCGGGGTCCGGGCGCGAACGTGGTGAGGTAGGCGATCGCGCCCTCGAGCGCCTCGCGCAGGGGTGCCAGGTCGCGTGCGGCCTGGGCCAGCAGCATGCCGCCCTGGAGCGCGGCCATCAGCACGCGGGTGAGGTGGCCGGGGTCGGCGTCCGGCCGGAGGTCGCCGCGATCGCGCATCGCGCGCAGGCCATCCCGGAACAGTTCCTGCCAGCGTGCGAACCCGGCCGCCAACTCCTCGTGCAGGTCCAGATCCTTCTTGATGATCTCGGCGGCGAGCGAGCCGTAGCCGCACCCGCGCTCGGCGGCGAGTTCGTCGGCGCCGTACCAGTCCGCCCAGCGCCGCAGCGAGTCGATGCTGTCCAGCGCGCCGAAGTTCGCGCGGTGGGCGGCGATGACCTCCTCGGCCCGCCACTGGATCACCGCCCGGACCAGTCCCTCCTTGTCCGGGAAGTAGTGGTTGAGCTGTGATCCGCTCACGCCGGTCGTCCTGCGGATCAGTTCGTTGTTCGTGCCGTGCACGCCGTGCTCGTAGATGAGCCGCGCGGTCGCCTCGACGATGCGCGCGCGAGTGGCCAGCCCCTTCGGCGTGAGCTTGGGCGCCGGCTTCGTCATGACCGCACCCTAGCGCAGAATGGGCTTGACAACCCATTAATAGTGGGCTGCGCAGCCCAGAAATGAAGGGGGCGACCATGGGCGTTCGACACGCGGTCGTGGACTCACCGGTGGGCGAGCTGACGCTCGTCGCCGACGGCCAGGCGCTGATCGGCCTCTACTTCGCGGGCCACGGGAGGACACCGCGGCTGACCGACCTGGGGCCACGGGTCCCCGGCGGGGCCGACCCGGTCCTCGCCGAGGCGGCACGGCAGCTCCGCGAGTACTTCGCCGGCGAGCGCACCACGTTCGAACTGGAGCTCGCGCCCCGAGGTTCGGAGTTCGAGCAGAAGGTGTGGCAGCTGCTCACCACGATCCCGTACGGACAGACGCGCACGTACGGACAACTCGCGGCCGAGCTGGGCGATCCCCGCGCCGCGCAGGCGGTCGGCAACGCCAACGGCTGGAACCCGATCAGCATCCTCGTGCCGTGCCACCGCGTGGTCGGCGCGCGCGGGGCGCTGACCGGCTACGCGGGCGGGGTCGACCGGAAGCGGTTCCTGCTGGAGCTGGAGGAGCCGTCCGCCGAGGCGGGCAACAGGTTGTTCTGACAACGCCCGCCCCGCCGCCAACGGGCACCCCACCCGCCGACCGGGGGAACGGCCGAACCTCTTACCGGGCGCCGCGAACACGCGCGGGACGCGAACCGGTAGCGTGCGATCCGTGGCAGCGCCCGATCCAGTCGACCTGCGCCTACTCGCGATGATCGCCGAGCTGGGACGCGCCGCCGTGCACGACGTGGCCGCCAGGCTGGGCATGGATCCCCGGGAGGCGGCGGCCCGGCTGGTGGCGCTGTCGGCCACCGGCATGCCGCTGGTGGTGGGCGTGGAGTGCGACCCGAACGGCATCCGCGCCGCCCTCGCCGCCGCGCGGGCCTGGGGCGGCCAGCAGCCGCAGACCGGCGGATACCCGATGCAGCAACCGGTTCCGCCGCAGTACGCCCAGCCACAGCCCCAGTACGTCCAGCCGGTGCAGCACGCCCAACCGCAGTACGTGCAGCCCCAGCCCCAGTACGCACCGCCGCCCCCGCAGTACGCCCCGCCACCGGCGAGCGTCCCGTTCCCCACCCAGCAACCGGTCCAGGCGCCCGCCGAGGCGGGAACCTGGGGGCCGCCGCAGAGCGCGGCCTGGGCACGCGGCGACCAGCCCCCGCCCTCGGCGGCACCGGCGCAGCCGGTGAACCACACGGTCGGCACCTCGCAGACGGCCGAGGGCCTGGAGGGCGAACTGCTGTCGATCCAGCTCGTGGAAGTGGTGGACCCGGCGGACTTCCTGTTCACCGCGGCGGGCTACCGCTTGCAGGCCGGGGAACGCGCGGTGGTGGTGCACACCGAGCTGACCAACCGTGGCGGGGTGCCGTTCTCCTCGCTGCCCGATCTCTACCTGGTGCTGCTCGCCGAGGACGGCACCGCCGTGTCCAAGGCGCCGGTCTCGCTGTCCTCACGGCCGCCGCACCGGATCGGCGTGCAGCCGGGCGAGACCGCGGGCGGGCACACCGTGTACGTGCTGCCGGAGGACACGCGGATCACCGCCGTGCGCTGGAGCCCGCGCCCCGACGACCCGCAGCGCAGCCTGACCTGGACCGTGGACGCCTGAGGCTTCAGCCGGTCGTGCGATGTCGCCCGGCGGTCCGCCCCGCGTAGGTTCGGCACCGGGGGTAGCACCTGGGGTGGTGAGCCGATGAGCGACGACCGTCGTTGGGGGTTCGAGGATGCCGAGGACTGGGAGTACGACAGCGGTCGTGCCGCCGAGCCTTCCGCCGAACAGCCCCTGACCGGTGCCGACCCGGCGGGGGTCGTGACCGTCACCGTCTCCCCCACGGCCGAGGTCCGCTCCGTCCGGCTCACCCCGGGCTGGCGCGGCACCGTGGACCCGCGATCCCTGCACTCCGCCGTGCTCGCGGCGGCCAACACCGCGAGCATCCGCGCCCTGGCCGCCCAGGCCGAGCAGGAACCGCCGCCACCCCAGCACACCCCGGCACCGCCACCGCCGCTCACCTCCCCCGAGGACCTGGCGCGGTTGATCGACGCGGCCGCCGCGGACCTGGACGGGTTCACCCGCCAACTGTCGGCCGTCGTGGACCACCCCGTGCCCGCGCACAGCGGCGGCGGGCACGTGCGGGGCAGCGCTCAGCGTGGCCGGGTGCTCAGCCTGGAGCTGGACGCCGACTGGGCCGCGGTGGCCCGCGACTCGGAGATCGAGAGCGAACTGGTCGAGGTGCTGCGGCTGCTGCGCGGGCTGAGCGTGCCTGGCGAGTCCGCGCAGACCCCGACCAGCCCGGCGATCACCGAACTCACCGCGCTGGTGAGCGATCCGCAGCGGCTGCTGCGCGGACTCGGCCTGGTGCCGTGAACACGGAGGGGGCACTCGCATGAGCGGCACGCCGACCGCCGACCAGGTCTCGGTCGCGCTGGACGCCCTGCGTTCGGACGCGAGCACCTGGGATGCTGCGGGTGACGGCCTGGACGGTCCCACCTCGACGCTGGGTGGGCTGGCGCTGGGCCCGGAACAGGTCTCGATGTGGGCTGCCGACGCCGGGCTGGACCGCACCTACAACGAGGCCCGTGAACAGCTCGCCTCGGTGATCGCGCAGGCGGCGGAGAACTTCCACGCCGTGGCCGCCGCCCTGCGCACCGCCGCCACGATCTACGAGCAGGAGGAGCAGCAGAACCTGCACCGCCTCAAGGGGGTCTACTGATGTCGAACGCGATCATCGCCGAGGTCGACGAGAAGCTGCGCGAGATCGAGCGGGACGTGCAGCGCTTCTTCGACGCGGTCAACGAGGTGCTCAGCTGGGTGCCGGACTTCCTGTCCGACCTGATCGAGCCGATCCGCCGCGGCATCGAGGGGCTCAACCAGAAGCTGCGCGAGTTCTGGGACCGGATCAACCAGATGCTCACCCAGCGCGGGGACTCCGACCGGCTCAAGCAGGCCGGGGACGCGTGGGTCGACCAGGTGGGCAACCCGGCCGGGGACCTCGCGGGCAGCCTGTCCCTGGACAAGCTCAGGACCACTGTGGACTGGAGCGGCCGGGCCGCCGAGGCGTACAAGGCGAGCGTGCCCGCGCAGGTGTCCGGTCTGGGCGGCATCAAGGACCTGGCCAACCAGATGAAGTCCTCGCTGGTGAACCTGGCCAACGCCATCGACAACTTCTGGCTGGCGATCAAGGCCGCGCTGGTGGTGTTCGCGGTCGGCGCCGTCGCCGCCATCGCCACGGCCTGCACGGTGGTGGGACTGCCCGCCGCCATCGCCGCCATCGCCACCGCCGTGGGCGTCTCGGTCGGGCTGGTGGTCACCGCGGTCACCTCGATGCAGTCGCTCACCCAGACGATCGCCGTGGAGCAGGGCAACCTCAAGCAGAAGATCCACGACGACCTGGGCAGCTGGGCCAGGACGAACACCGAGGTGCTCGGCCACGCCAGCGTCAACGACCCCAGCGGCATGAACTGGCACGTCACCGCATGACCTACATCCCGCAGGAGCCGGTCCCGGAGTACCACTGGGTGTCCGCCCACCGAGCCCGGCGCATCGCCTCCGGCACCACGGTGACCGGCGTGCTGTTGCTGCTGTCCTCGCTCGTGCTGGGCGGGGCGCAGGCCGCGGTCGGCTTCGGCCTGCCCGCCGCGCACGACGTGTTCGGCAACTTCGCCGTGGTGCTGGTGCTGTGCGCCTCGCTAATGCTGCTGATCATGGGCGGCGGCCTGCTCGCGGCCCGCAACTACGCGCGGGGCGAGTACCTGAACCTCGCCGGGGCCACGGTCGGCCTGCGCGCTCTGCTCGTGGTGTGGCTGGGCACGATCCCGGTCACGGCGCTGGGGCTGTTCCTGCTCCGGACCGTGTTCGCCACCCGCCCCCAGTACGAATTCACCGCCAGCGCAGGGGTTTTCGTCGCGCTGGCGGTGCTTCCGTTCGTACTGGGCGGGATCGGCTACTTCGTCTCGCGGAACCTGTTGCGGCTGCGCTAGTTCTCCGCGCGCAGGGTCTCCAGCGCGTTCGCCAGGTCCTCGGGGTAGGTGCTGCTGAAGCTCACCCACTGGCCGTCGGCGGGGTGGTGGAACGCGAGGGTCTTGGCCTGCAACCACTGGCGGCTCAGGCCGAGGCGCTTGGCCAGCGCGGGGTCGGCGCCGTAGGTGAGGTCGCCGACGCAGGGGTGCCGCAGCGCGGAGAAGTGCACGCGGATCTGGTGCGTGCGCCCGGTCTCCAGGTGCACGTCCAGCAGTGAGGCGGCGCGGAACGCCTCGGTGACCTCGTAGTGCGTGACGCTGGGGCGGCCGCCCGCGACCACCGCGAACTTGTAGTCGTGCTTGGGGTGCCGGTCGATCGGCGCGTCGATGGTGCCGCGCGAGGGGTCCGGGTGGCCCTGCACCAGCGCGTGGTAGACCTTCTCCACGGTACGCTCCTTGAACGCCCGCTTGAGCACGGTGTAGGCGTGCTCGCTCTTGGCCACCACCATGACCCCGGTGGTGCCCGCGTCCAGCCGGTGCACCACGCCCTGCCGCTCGGCGGCCCCGGAGGTGGAGATCCGCAACCCGGCCGCGGCCAGCCCGCCGACCACGGTCGGGCCGTTCCAGCCGGGGCTGGGGTGCACGGCGACCCCGACCGGCTTGTCCACCACCACGATGTCCTCGTCCTCGTGCAGCACGACAAGGCCCGGCACGGGCACGGCCTGCACGGTCACCGGCTGGGCCGGGGCGGGCAGGCTGATCTCCAGCCAACTGCCCGCGACCAGCCGGTCCGACTTGCCCGCGGGCTGGCCGTCCACCAGCACGTCCCCGGAGTCGGTCAGCGCGGCGACGGCGGTGCGGGACAGGCCGAGCAGCTTGGACAGGCCCGCGTCCACGCGCATGCCGTCCAGGCCGTCGGGCACCGGCAGGGTACGCAGGTCACTCACGGGACACTCCTCGCTGACGCTCGTCGGCCCGCGAGCGGGCTCCCAGTGCTCAATGGTGAGCTCGCGAGCTCGCTCACTTGTCCCCTGCCTTCTCCTTGGTCGAACGACCGTCGTAGTCGCGGCCGAGCAGCGCCATCAGCACGATCAGCGCGCCGCCGACGCAGATGGCGGAGTCAGCCAGGTTGAAGATCGGGAACACCTGGGCGTTGGGCGCGAACACGGAGATGAAGTCCACCACGTGGCCCTGCAACGCCCCCGGCGCGCGGAACAGCCGGTCAAGCAGGTTACCCAGCGCACCGCCGAACACCAGGCCCAGGCCCAGTGCCCAGCCGCGCGAGCGCAGCTTGGGCGCCACCCAGATGATCGCGGCCAGCACGCCGACGCAGACCAGGCTGAACACCCAGGTCATGCCGGTGACACCGAGCGAGAACGCGGCGTAGGGGTTTCGGATCACCTGGAAGTAGACCAGCCCGCCCAGTGCCTCGATCGGCGGCTTGCCCTCCAGGTTGGACACCACGACCGTCTTGGTCACGACGTCGAGCAGCAGTGCGACGACCGCGGCGGCGGCCAGCAGCCCGATCCGGCGCGGCAGGATGGCCTGCCCGGCAGCCGGTTCGGTGTTGGGCTCGGTACTCACCCGGCCATTGTCCCCCGAGCCCCGCTCAGCCCGCGACGAAGGGCGGCAACGGGCGCTGGTCGTCCACCGGCACCCACCGGCCGTCCACCTGGTGGTAGGCGGCGCGCGGCCCCTCGGCGACCAGCCTGCGCAGCGCGCCGACCAGCCGGTCCACGTGCTCGGCGGTGCTGCCCAGGCCCAGGCTGGCGCGCAGCGCGCGCTGCTCGGTGGACCCGGCTCGGCCCAGCAGCCTGCGGGTCGCGATGTGCGCGCAGAACGCGCCGTCGCGGACGCCGATGCCGTACTCGGCGGACAGCGCCGCGGCGACCAGACCCGCGTCCAGGCCGTCGATGGTGAAGCTGACCACGCCAACCCGGTCGTGCTCGGCGTCGAACAGGCTCAGCTCGTGCAGCCCCGGCACGGTGGCCAGCCCCTCGCGCAGCCGCGCCAGCAGCGTGCGCTCGTGCGCCTCGACCTGGTCCCAGCCGTGCTGGATGAACGTGTCGCAGGCGGCGGCCAGCGCGTGCACGCCGGCCACGTTGGGCGAACCGGCCTCGTGCCGCTCCGGCACCGCGGACCAGGCCACACCCAGGTGGTCGCCCCAGTCCACGACGTTCTTCGTGGCACCTCCGCCGACCAGGTACGGGTCCGCGGCCTGCAACCAGTCGGCCCGCCCGATCAGCGCGCCCGCGCCGAACGGGGCGTAGAGCTTGTGCCCGGACAGCACCACGTAGTCCACGTCCAGGGCCTTGATGTCCACCGGGCGGTGCGGGGCCAGCTGCGCGGCGTCCAGCACGATGCGCGCGCCGTGACGGCGTGCCACCTGGGCCAGCTCGGCCACCGGCCACAGCTCGCCGGTGACGTTGGACGCGCCGGTGACGACCACCAGCCGTGGGCCCTGCGGGCACTCGCGCAGCGCGGCCTCCAGCGCGGGCACGGCGGCACCGGCCGAGTCGGGGGTGCGCACCCGGCGGACGTTCGGCCCGCGCCAGGGCAGCAGCGCCGCGTGGTGCTCGGTGTCGAACAGCACCACGGCGGTGCGCCTGGGCAGGCTGCGCGCCAACAGGTTGAGCGAGTCGGTGGTGTTGCGGGTGAACACGACGGTGTCGGAGGACCGGGCGCCCACGAAGCGGCGCAGCGTGTCGCGGGCCTGCTCGTACACGCGGGTGCTGACCTGGGAGGCCAGGCCCGCGCCGCGGTGCACGCTCGCGTACCAGGGCAGCAGTTCGTTGACGGCGTCGCGGACCCGCTCCAGACAGGGCGCGCTCGCCGCGTGGTCGAGGTTGGCGTAACCGATGCGGTCGCCGGTCACCAGCGGCACGCAGAGCTGGGCGCCGACCACGGCGGGAACGGTGTAGCCGGTGCGGGCCTGCGGGATCGTGGACGTCATGTCAGCCTCCGGGTCATGGACCCGACGAGGGGCCCGCGCTTGCCCGTCGCGTTCTCGCCACGGACCTGGTCCTCACCCGGGGCACCCCACCGCGGTAGGAGGGTTGCCGGCCAGCTAGCCGGGGCTTGTCGCTGGCACTCATGACCTTCGTGTTCGAAGCTAGCCGATGCCTCGGGCCCGGGTCGAGCCCCCGCCCACATGCTGAGAGCCAGCTCACCGACCGGCCCGAATGAGTGATTTCCGGTCCAGACGGGTGATGGACGGGTCTGTCGGCCACCTCGACAGCGCAGACTGCTGCCTTCGAGAGCGGGAGGCGGCACGATGTTCCGGGAGCTCGACGACGAGCTGAACAGGCACCTGGCGAAGCTGGCCAGACTCAGCACCGAGGCCGATCCCGCGCGGGCGGCCCGGGTCGCCCGCGCGGAACTGCCCGGCGTGGCCAAGGCCGTGTCCACGCTGCTGGGCGAGCACTCCCCCGACTCACGTGGCCGCTGCGCCACCTGCCGCCCCGACCACTGGTGGCAGCCCCGCCCGACCTTCCCGTGCGCGGCCTACCTCGCCGTACACCGCGCCCTGTTCGCCGGCACCCTGGGCTAACCCCCGCGTGTCGCACGTTCCGGCACCGCGTGTCGGCGCTTCCCACACCGCGTGTCGGACGCCCCAGCACCGCGTGTCGGACGTCCCGGTACGGCGTGTCGGCGCTTCCCGTACAGGATCCGCAAGACATGAGCGACTCTCGCCTTCCCGCAGCGCGCAACACACCGTACGGGAACGTCCGACACGCGATACCGGAAGCGCCGACACGCGGCGGGGGCGTACGGGGTCAGTCGCCGGGGTCGCCTTTCCAGCGGGCGTAGCGGCCCGCGCGGTCCACGGCGCGGATCCGCCGTTCGGCCCCTTCGCGGGCGGTCTCGGTCGCGATGACCAGGAGCTGGTCCTCCTCCTGCAACCGGGTCGTGGACTTGGGGGTGAACCCGGCGTCCTCGCGCACGATCAGGCTCACCGTGGCGCCGACCGGCAGGCGCAGCTCGGACAGGTACACGCCGTGCAGGCGCGATCCGCGCTGGATGCGCACCTGCAACAGCTCGGCGCCGAGCTGGTCCAGCGGTGCGGCGTCCACCTCGATCTCACGGGGTTGACCGGAACGGACGAGCCCGAGCCAGCGCGCGACCACCGGCAGGGTGGCGCCCTGCACCAGGGTCAGCACCACGACGAGCACGAACACGGCGTCGACGAGCTGTTCCGCCCCGGGCACGCCCTGGGTGAGCGGGATCAGCGCGAGCACGATGGGCACGGCCCCGCGCAGGCCCGACCAGGACAGGAACACCTGCTCGCGCCACTTCACCCGGAACGGCGTGGCGGCGAGCAGCACCGACAGCGGGCGGGCCAGCAGCACGAGCACGGCGCCGGCGACCAGTGCGGGCACCAGCGCGCTGAGCAGCCGCGCCGGGGAGGCGAACAGGCCGAGCAGCACGAACAGTCCGATCTGCGCGAGCCAACCCAGGCCCTCGGCGAAGGACAGGGTGTCCGAGCGGTGCGGGAGCCGGGAGTTGCCCATGACGAGCCCGGCCACGTAGGTGGCGAGCAGCCCCGAGGCGTGCGACAGGTCCCCGGCCGCGTAGGCGAGCACGCACATGGCCACGGCGGCGATCGGGTACAGGCCGGTGGCGGGCAGGGCGGCGCGGCGCAGGGCGAAGGCGCCCAGCCAGCCGACGGCGGCACCGATCAGCGCGCCCGCGCCGAGTTCGTAGACGACCAGCAGCGGGGTGGTCCACCGCACCGGGTCCCCGGAGACGAGCAGCACCACGGCGATGAACACCGGCGCGTCGTTGAGGCCGGACTCCAGCTCCAGCGCGCCCGCCAGGCGCTTGCCAACGCCCACCCCGCGCAGCACGCTGAACACGGCCGCGGCGTCGGTGGAGGACAGCACGGCGCCCCACAGCAGGGCCATCCGCCAGTCCAGGCCGAGTATCAGGTGCAGGCAGGCCCCGGTGACCGCGACGCTCACGGCAACGGCCACTGTGGACAGTGAGATTCCCAGTCCCAGCGCGGACTTCACCCCGGACCATCGGGTGGTGAGGCCACCTTCGGCGAGGATGAGGACCAGAGCGGCGATGCCCAGCGCCTGGGTGAGACCGGCATTGTCGAACTTGATGCCGAGCCCGGCCTCACCGATCAGCAGGCCGAACCCGAGGTAGAGCAACAGTGAGGGCAGACCGACCCGCACTGACACCCGTACGGCGAACACGGAGAGCAAGAGAACCACTGCTCCGATACCCAACGCGATGGAAAGGTCGGCCACCCCACCTCCCGGTTGTCACCCGTTCCGGTGTCTATTGTGCGTTAAGTTGCCAGAAAAGTACTAATCGACCACAGTGGATGTCCACTGTGGACAAACAAGTGTGCCGCTTCAGCCCAACAGGCGGGCAAGCAGGTCCGCCGTGCCCTCGGGGGCCGAGCAGAGCTCGACGACCTTGTCCCTGCCGCGCTCACCAGCGATGATCAACACGTCCTGGCGGCGGACACCGAAGGCCGCGGCCAGCGCGCGGCGCACGGCCTCGTTGGCCTTGCCCTCCACCGCGGGCGCCGACACGGCGACGACCAGGGCGGGACCGCCGGGACCGGCCCAGGTGCCGCCCACGGAGTCGCGCTTCGCCCCGGGTTTCACCCGAACGGGGAATCTCACCGGGCGGTCATCATGCGGTAGGCGGCTTCGACGTACTCGCGCCGCCGGTCCCCGGAGGGCACCGCGCTGGGGTCGTTGCTGACGAGCTGGATGTGCCCGAGGAAGAAGCCGTACAGGTGGCGCCCGCGCCAGCGGGCCGCCTCCGGCTCGAAGCCGATGCCCTCGAACAGGCCCGACAGGTAGTCCACCCGCTGCCGGGTCGCCTCGTGGAACATCGGGGCGACCACCGGATCGCCCGCGGCGGACATGATGGCGTACTCGATGGCCGTGGACGGCTCGTTGATCATGACCCGCTCGAACATCAGCCAGAGCTGCTCGGCGGGGTCGCCCTTCTGCGAGGTGGCCTCGATGACCCAGGCCGTGCCCTGCTCGGACCAGCGCCGCAACGCCGCCGTCAGCAGGGCCTCCCGGCTGGGGAAGTGCCAGTACGCGCTGCCCTTGGTCGCGCCGACCCGTTGGGCCAGCGGCTCCACGGCCAGCGCGGCCACTCCCCGCTCCGCGATCATCGCCAACGCCGCGACTATCCAGTCCTCGCGCGTGCGACGCTTCCCCACCACGAATCCATACGCTACCGTATGGTCAGGTTCCGTACGGCAGCGTATGGTCTGCCGCTCAGAGGGGAGAGTACGGAGACCTCGGCGGCGACCCCGGTGTGCTGTGGGGGTGACCGGGGCCGCCGCCGCTGTATCTCCCTCAGCTGACTCGCGTCACCGCCACGGTGACCTGCTCGCCGTCACCGACCGCGCCGCTGAAGCCCTCGACCGCTCCGTAGCCCACCGACTCGGCCAGCGTCTCCGCGGCGAGGAACTCCTGGTGCGCCCGCACCGAGGACAGCACCTCCTCGGCCGCCGACACGGTCAGCGCGATCCGGTCGGACACGTCCAGCCCCGCCTCGCGCCGGGCCTGCTGCACCACCCGCACCACGTCGCGGGCCACGCCCTCGGCGGCCAGCTCGGCGGTCACCTTCGTGTCCAGCACCACCAGACCGGCCCCACCGGGCAGGGCCGCGGTGGCCGCCGGGTCGGTGGCCACCAGCTTCTGCTCGTACTCACCCGCCAGCAGGGCGATGCCCGCCGCGCTGACCACGCCGTTCTCGTCGGCGGTCCACTCCCCCGCCTTCACGGCCTTGATCACCTTCTGCACGTCCTTGCCGAGCCTGGGTCCGCAGGCCCGCGCGTTCACGGTCAGCTCGAAGTGGCCGTGCGCGGCGAGGTCGGTGGTCAGCTCGACCTCCTTGACGTTCACCTCGTCCCGGATCAGGTCCGCGAACGGCGCCAGAGCCGCGGCCTCGGCGGTGGCCACGGTCAACCTGGCCAGCGGCAGCCGCACGCGCAGCTTGTTCGCCTTGCGCAGCGACAGCGCCGCCGAGCAGACCCGCCGCACCTCGTCCATGGCGGTGACCAGCGCGCTGTCAGCGGGCAGGTCGGCGGCGGCCGGGTAGTCGGCCAGGTGCACCGAGCGCTCACCGGTCAGCCCGCGCCACACCACCTCGGTGGTCAGCGGCAACAGCGGGGCGGCGACCCGGCTGACCACCTCCAGCACGGTGTGCAGGGTGTCCACGGCGTCCTGCTCGCCCGCCCAGAACCGGTCCCTGGAACGGCGCACGTACCAGTTGGTCAGCACCTCCAGGAAGTCGCGCACCGCGAAGCACGCCCCGGACAGGTCGTAGGTGTCCAGCGCGCCGGACACCTCGGCGACCAGGTCGTGCGTCTTGGCCAGCACGTAGCGGTCGAGCACGTGCTGGCTGTCGGTGCGCCAGGTTCCCTGGGTACCGGCCGCGTTGGCGTACAGGGCCAGGAAGTACCAGGAGTTCCACAGCGGCAGCAGGGCCTGACGCACCGACTCGCGGATGCCGCGCTCGGTGACGATCAGGTTGCCCCCGCGCAGGATCGGGCTGGACATCAGGAACCACCGCATGGCGTCGGAGCCGTCGCGGTCGAACACCTCGTTGACGTCCGGGTAGTTGTTCAGCGTCTTGGACATCTTCTGCCCGTCGTCGCCGAGCACGATGCCGTGCGCGATGCAGTTCTTGAACGCGGGCCGGTCGAACAGCGCCGTGGCCAGCACGTGCATGTTGTAGAACCAGCCGCGGGTCTGCGCGCTGTACTCGACGATGAAGTCGCCGGGGTAGTGGTGCTCGAACCAGTCGGAGTTCTCAAACGGGTAGTGCACCTGGGCGAAGGGCATCGAGCCGGACTCGAACCAGCAGTCCAGCACCTCGGGCACCCGGCGCATGGTCGACTTGCCGGTCGGGTCGTCCGGGTTCGGCCTGGTCAGCTCGTCGATGACCGGGCGGTGCAGGTCGGTCGGGCGCACGCCGAAGTCCCGCTCCAGCTCGTCCAGCGAGCCGTAGACGTCCACCCGGGGGTAGGCCGGGTCGTCGGAGGTCCACACCGGGATCGGGGAGCCCCAGAACCGGTTGCGCGAGATGTTCCAGTCGCGGGCGTTCTCCAGCCACTTGCCCATCTGGCCGTCCCGCACGTGGTCGGGCACCCAGTTGATCTCCTGGTTGAGCTCCACCATGCGGTCGCGGAACTTGGTGACGGCCACGAACCAGGAGGACACCGCGCGCTGGATCAGCGGGCTGTCGCAGCGCCAGCAGTGCGGGTACGGGTGGTCGTAGGTCTCGTGGCGCAGCAGCGCGCCCGCGGCCCGCAGGTCACGGATGATCGTCTTGTTCGCCTCGAACACGTGCACGCCCTCGTAGGGCGCGACCTCGGCGGTGAACCGCCCGCGCGAGTCCACCGGCACGACGACCGCGATGTCGGCGGCGTCGGTGACGGCCTTGTCCTCCTCACCGAAGGCGGGCGCGATGTGCACGAGCCCGGTGCCGTCCTCGGTGGTGACGTAGTCGGCGGCCAGCACCTGGTGGGCGTTGGGGCGGCCCGCGAAGAAGTCGAACGGCGGGGTGTAGCGGCGGCCGAGCAGGTCGGCGCCCTTGCAGCGCGCGACAACGCGGTCCGCGGCGTCCTCGCCCAGCTCACGGGCGTAGGCGGCCAGCCGGGCCTCGGCCAGCAGGTAGCGCTCGCCCTCGTGCTCGACGGTGACGTAGTCCACCTCGGGGTGCACGGCCACGGCCAGGTTGGACGGCAGGGTCCACGGGGTGGTGGTCCAGATCAGGGCCCGCTCACCGGTCTCCAACTGGAAGCCCACGGTCACCGCCGGGTCCTGGCGGTCCCGGTAGGTGTCGTCCATCTTCGTCTCGGAGTTGGACAGCGGGGTCTCGCAGCGCCAGCAGTACCAGAGCACCCGGAAGCCCTCGTAGACCAGACCCTTGTCCCACAGGGTCTTGAAGGCCCACATGACCGATTCCATGTAGTCCAGGTCGAGGGTCTTGTAGTCGTTGTCGAAGTCCACCCAGCGGGCCTGCCGGGTCACGTACTCGCGCCACTCGCTGGTGTAGCGCAGCACCGAGGTGCGGCAGACCTCGTTGAACTTCTCCACGCCGAGCTGCTCGATCTCGGCCTTGGAGGAGATGCCCAGCTCCTTCTCGGCGCGCACCTCGGCGGGCAGGCCGTGGCAGTCCCAGCCGAACCGGCGCTCCACCCGCTTGCCGCGCATCGTCTGGTAGCGCGGCACCACGTCCTTGGCGTACCCGGTCAGCAGGTGACCGTAGTGCGGCAGGCCGTTGGCGAAGGGCGGGCCGTCGTAGAAGACGAACTCGTTGGCCCCGTTCTCGCCCGCGTCCCGGTTGGTGACGCTGGCCTCGAAGGTGCCGTCGGCCGACCAGTAGTCCAGGGCCTCGCGCTCCAGCGCCGGGAAGGAGGGCTGGGCGGGCACGTCTTCGCTGCTGAAATGAGCCTTGGGGTAGGCCATGGGTACTGCTCCTCGCGGCGCCGTCTCGTCTGTCCAGACGGGGACGACGAACCCGTTGCCGGGCACACCGCGGTACCACCCCGCTTGCCCCCCAGGAGAGGGAGGCCGCTCGTTCTCGGCTGTGACGGGCCGACCCGTCCGGTTCTACTGAGGCCTGCTCGGCCCGTTCTTCCGGAGGCTCCCCGGTGATGGCCGGATCAACACCTGTGCACCGACCAGCGTAGCCGGTGACGGCAAGTCAGTTGCCGCGGGTCCGGGCCGCCAGGGTGGCGTCCGGCGTGCACACCGCGCAGGGCGTGAACCCGAGCTGGCGGGCCTCGTTGATCGGCAGCACGAGGGTCGGGCGCTCGGCGAGCCACCCGCAGGAGGCGAGGTGGTAGCGCGGCCGCTCGTCGACCACGCGCACCTCGTCGGTGAGGTCGGAGACCACCAACGCGTCGGCTGCGTCGGTGTCCTCCTCCTCGGGCTCCGCCTGCGTATCACTCGCGGTGACCTCTTGGGTACCCCCGGTGGGAGCCTCATCAAGATCACCTGTAGCCTGCTGTCCACCCGGTCCGCCCGTCGAGCCGCCCTGGGGGTCCGCATCCGCGCCACCGCCCTCCCGCACCGCCTCAGCGGTCGAGGACGCGCGTGTGCCCGACGCGGTCACGAGCTGGGCTCGCCTGCGCTGCCGGTCCACGAGCAGCACGGCGGCCGCCGCGACGCTGAGCAGCACCGAACCCCAGGCCCACAGGGTCTGGGTCGTGGTCAGCGCGACCACGAGCAGCCCGAAGGCAGCCACGACCAGCAGCAGGACGACGTAGAGCAGCCCAGAACTCCTCAGCACAGGCCGACCCTACGTCACCCGGCTAACGGCCGGGCCGGACGCGCCGGATCAGGCGGTCTCGGCGCGCGGTCCGAAGGAGTAGCCACCGCTCTGCTGACCGACCCTGCCGTCCGAGGGCGCTGCCGAGGTCCGGTCGTTCAGCTCGGCCAGCTGCGACTCCAGCAGGCTCTTCAACCGGGTCCGGTACTCGCGCTCCATCGTGCGGAGCATGTCGATCTTCTTCTCCAGCGCGTTCTTCTCCTGGGTGATGTTGCCCATCACCTCGGCGTGCTTGCGCTGCGCGTCGCGGTCCAGCGCCGCGGCCTTCTCCCTGGCGTTGCGCTCCAGGGTCTCCGACCGGGTCCTGGCGTCGTTGAGCATGGTCTCCGCACGGGTACGCGCCTCGTTGACCATGGTGTCGGCCTTGGCACGTGCCTCGGAGAGCAGCTGCTCGGACTTGGTCCGGGCCTCCGCGAGCATGCCGTCCGCCTCGGCCTTGGCCTCGCCGGTCAGCCGGTCGGCCATCTCCTGGGCGAGGCCCAGGACCTTGGCCGCCTGCACGTGGTGGTCACCACCCGGCGTGGTCTGCTCCATGACGGAGGGCGGCGGCACCGAGGCGAGGCGACGGGGCTCCTCGCGCACCGGGCCAGAGCCCACCTTGCTCCTGGCGTCGTCCAGGTCGGCACGCGTGGCCTCCAACTGGGAGTCCAGCTGCTCGACCTGCGCGCGCAGATCGTTGTTCTCCTCGATCAGGCGGGCAAGCTCGCCCTCAACCAGGTCGAGGAACGCGTCCACCTCGTCCTCGTTGTAGCCCCGCTTCCCGATAGGAGGCTTGCTGAACGCGACGTTGTGCACGTCAGCGGGGGTCAACGGCATCAGATCACCTCACGCACTCACGGCTGTCTGGAGTCAGGTTCCCCGTCACCCGACATCCGCCAGACGCATCAGTATGAACACGACCAGCAGCAGCACCATAATCGATAGGTCCAGCCCTACGCCCCCGATTCGTACCATCGGTATCACGCGACGGGCCAAGCGGACCGGGGGGTCTGTCACTGTGTAGATGGTCTCCAGCGTGACCGCAACCCCGCCGGCCGGCCGCCAGTCCCTGGCGAACGCCCGGACGTACTCGACGACCAGGCGCGCAGAGAGCAGCAGCCAGAAGAAGAACAGCACGTAGTAGACCACGACCAGGACCGGTTGCACCCCACCACTGTGCCACCTGTCAGGACTGGGTGAAGAACCCACCCTCGGCCAGCCGCCTGCGGTCCTCGGCGGTCACGTCGATATTGGGGGGTGAGAGAAGGAACACCTTGTTGGTGACCTTGTCCATCGAGCCGCGCAGCGCGAAGGCGAGCCCGGCCGCGAAGTCCACGAGCCGCTTGGCGTCCGCGTTGTCCATCTCGGTCAGGTTGATGATCACCGGCGTGCCGTCGCGGTAGTGCTCACCGATCGTGCGCGCCTCGGTGTAGCTTCGCGGGTGCAGCGTAATGATCTTGGCGAGCGGGTGGGAGCTGGTCTCCTGGGCGGGCCGGATCCGGGCGACCGGCTCGGGCTTGGGCTCCACGGCCAGCGCCCCGTGCGTTGGCGCCTCGGTCGCCCAGCTGCGACGGCTGCGCGGGCGCTCCTCGGGCACCTCGTAGCCGTCCTCGTCGTAGTCCCGGTACGAGGACCGGGAGGACAGCGAGGTGGGTGCCGAGCCGCGGCGACGGGTCGAGGACGGGTAGCGGTCGTAGTCCTCGGAGGTGCCGGCGTACTCGTCGCGGTAGTCCGCGGCGTACCGGCCGCGGTCCTCCTCGTAGCCGTCCATGTCCTCGGCGGGGACCATCCCGAAGTAGGCCTTCAGCTTCTGCAGTGCGCTCATCGCCGCACCTCACTGACGCTCGGTGCGGCGCTGCGCGCAGGCACCGGGCTTGATGATCCGCTCGCAAGCTCGCTCATCCGCCTGCCCTTCCTCCGAGACTCCCCGACCGGTGAAGGGCGCGATGTTCCTCTCTCACCAGTCACACCAGCCCCACGCCTCACGGCGAGGCTAGCCCCCTGTACCCCAACAGCGCAGTTCCGACACGCACGCAGGTCGAGCCGTGCGCGATCGCGGCCTCGAGGTCCCCGCTCATCCCGGCGGAGACCTCGATTGCCTCCGGATGGTCCTTGCGCAGGCGATCCACGGCCGTCGCGAGGAGTTCGAAGGCTGCCGGGGGAAGCATGGCGCGTGGAGCCACCGTCATCACCCCCCGCAAGATCAGTTCACCCGATTGGACTACTGCGTCGGCGAGCTCGGGCAGATCCGACAACACAGCGCCACCACGCTCCGGATCCCCGTCCAGACTGGCCTGCAGCAGCACGCTGAGCGGCTCGGTGCGCTCCCCCCTGGTGCGGGCGGCCGCCACGGCCTTCGCGAGCGCCACGGCGAGCCTGGGCGAGTCCACGGACTGCACCTCGTCCGCCCATCCCACGATCGAGCGAGCCTTGTTCCGCTGCACGTGGCCCACCATGTGCCAGCGCACCGCCGCACCCGGCCGGGCCGCGGCCAGCTCGACGGCCTTCGGCGCGGCCTCCTGGTCCCGGTTCTCGGCGAACTCGGTCAGCCCCAGGTCGACCAGGTGGGCGACATCGGCGGCGGGCCAGGTCTTGGTCACCGCGAGCAGCCGGACCTCGCCCGGGTCCCGCCCGGCGTAGGCGCAGGCGGACTGGATGCGCGCCTGGATCTCGGCCAGCCCGGCGGCAAGCTCCGCACGGCGATCGGTCATGGCTCGATCCAGGTGACCGCGGCCAGCCGACCGGTGCGCCCCTCACGGCGGTGGCTGAACAGGGTGCGGTCCTCCACGGTGCACCGCGGGTCCACGCCCACCTTCGCGACTCCGGCGGCGGCGAGCTGGTTCCACAGGCCCGCGCGCAGGTCCAGCGAGGGCTTGCCGCCCCGGGTCTTCGCGGCGCTGCCCGGCAGGTGCGCTTCCACGTCCTCGCGCATCGCGGCGGGCACCTCGTAGCAGTCCCCGCAGACCGAGGGCCCGAGCAGCACCTCGACCCGGTCCACGGCGGCACCGGCCTGCTCCATGGCGGCCAGCGCCGCGGGCACCACGCCGACCCGGGCGCCGACCCGGCCCGCGTGCACCGCGGCCACGACCCCGGCCTGCGGGTCGGCCAGCAGCACCGGCACGCAGTCGGCCACCAGCGCGACCAGGGCCAGCCCCGGCTCGGCGGTGACCAGCGCGTCGGTGGCCTCCACCGGCCCGGCGACCGGTCCGCTCACGACGGTGGCGGTGCGGCCGTGCACCTGCTCCATCCAGACCAGGCGGTCCTCGGGCAGGCCGACGCCCTCGGCGAGCCGCAGCCGGTTCGCGGCCACCGCCCCGGGGTCGTCGCCCACGTGGTCGCCCAGGTTGAACGACTCGTAGGGCGGTTGGGACCGGCCACCGGCACGGGTGGTCACGACTCGACGAACGCGCACCCCGTCATTGTTCCAGCTCCCGGACAGCACTGTGGGCGGCACCCGCACGGGTACCGCCCACAGTCCAGGAGTAGTGCGCTCAGCGCCGCATGAAGGGCGGCACGTCCACGTCGTCGTCGGGGTCCTCGCTCAGCGGCACGGCCCTGCTGGGCAGCGAGCCCGCCGCGGCCGAACCGCCATAGGAGCTGCCCGGCTGGGTGCCGGGCTGCGGCAGCGAGCCGCCCGGCCTGCTCACCGGGGGCAGGCCACCGGTGCTCGGCGCGGTGGGAGCGGCCGGGTAACCGCTCGCCGGGTTGGCGGTGTAGCCGTTCGGGTTCGGGTTCACCGGCTGCGCGGGCACCTCGGACTGGGTCTGCTGCACCTGCTGGACGGGCTGCGGCTGCGGGCTGGGCGGCGCGCTGACCTGGCCAGCCTGGGCCGGTGCGACCGTGCCGGTGCCGCGCGCGGGCGAGGTCAGCGCGGTGGGCTCCAGCTTCTTGTGCGTGGGACCGCCGCTGTCGAAGCCCGCCGCGATCACGGTGACCCGCACCTCGTCGCCGAGCGAGTCGTCGATGACCGTACCGAAGATGATGTTGGCGTCCGGGTGGGCCGCCTCCTGCACCAGCGAGGCCGACTCGTTGATCTCGAACAGCCCCAGGTCGGAGCCGCCCGCGATGGCCAGCAGCACGCCGTGCGCACCGTCCATGGACGCCTCCAGCAGCGGCGAGTTGATCGCCTTCTGGGCGGCCTGCACCGCGCGGCCCTCGCCGCGGGCGGAGCCGATGCCCATCAGTGCGCTGCCCGCGCCGGACATGACGCTCTTCACGTCGGCGAAGTCCAGGTTGATCAGACCCGGGGTGGTGATCAGGTCGGTGATGCCCTGCACACCGGAAAGCAGCACCTCGTCGGCCGAGCGGAACGCGTCCATCAGGCTCACCCCGATGTCGCCGAGCTGTAGCAGCCGGTCGTTGGGGATCACGATGAGCGTGTCGCACTCGTTGCGCAGTGCGGTGATGCCGTCCTCGGCCTGCTTCGCGCGGCGCTTGCCCTCGAAGCTGAACGGGCGGGTCACCACACCGATGGTCAGCGCGCCCAGCTTGCGCGCGATGGAGGCCACCACGGGTGCGCCGCCGGTACCGGTACCGCCGCCCTCACCCGCGGTGACGAAGACCATGTCGGCCCCCTTGAGGACCTCCTCGATCTCCTCCCGGTGGTCCTCGGCGGCCTTGTGGCCGACCTCGGGGTTGGCGCCTGCGCCCAGTCCCCTTGTCAGCTCCCGGCCGATGTCCAGCTTGACGTCGGCGTCCGACATCAGCAGCGCCTGTGCGTCGGTGTTCACCGCGATGAACTCGACGCCCTTGAGCCCGACCTCGATCATGCGGTTGACGGCGTTGACACCGCCGCCGCCGATGCCGACGACCTTGATCACCGCGAGGTAGTTGTGCGGGGGCGTCATCGGATCCGCCTTCCTGGTCGTGGCCCGTGCTCTTTCGTCCCTGCGGTGGTCACCTTCCCGTTCTGACCGCCCCCGGCCAGACTTCGGTCAAACCCTCAACCTCAACCAGAGGCTTTGAGTTATGTCAACCCCGACATTGGGGTGGACGGTAGGCACCGCAGCCGCGTCGGTCCAGTAGCCACGCCGTAGGCACCCGGCAGGACTTGCTCACTCCACACCTGCCGTGGCACCCGGGGCGGACCCGAGGACCGCGCACTGCAGAGCGTAGTCGCCCAAGATCTGCATCGGCCGGGCGATGCCGGAACTCACCCGACTTGACTCGAAGTCCAGGACGTGCGGGCAAGGCCGGGGCCACCCCGACGCGCCGCGTAACGTGCACGGCTCGGGAGGTGACCGACGAGGGGGCGGCACGGAGTGATCGGGTCGCGGCGGCGTTGTCCGCAGTGCGAGCGGACGTTCGAGTTCGGCGATCCCGCGTGGCGGTGCTGCGGGGTGCCGATGGAACTCGCCGGACCGCCCGCCGCGCCGGTGCCGCTGGCCGAACTGGCCGGGCGCCCGCTGAGCACGTGGCGTTACGCGGAAGCCCTTGGTGTGCCCGAGAAGCTGTGGCGTTCGGCGACACTGGGCGAGGGCCTCACCCCGCTGCTGCCCGCCGCGGAACAGGTCTCGGTCAAGGTGGAGTACGCCAGCCCGACCCTGTCGTTCAAGGACCGCGGCGCCGTGGTGCTGCTGTGCGCCGCGCTGGCCGCCGGTGCCCGCCGGGTGATCGCCGACTCCAGCGGTAACGCCGGGACCGCCGTCACCGCCTAACGCCGCCCGCGCGGGACTGCCCGCGGAGATATTCGTACCCGAGAGCACCTCGCCGAAGAAGCTGGCGCAGATCCGCGCCCACGGCGCGAAGCTGAACCTGGTGCCCGGCAACCGGGAGGCCACCGCCGCGGCGGCCGTCGAGGAGGTCACCAGGACAGGTGACTTCTACGCCACGCACGTGTACAACCCGCTCTTCCACATCGGCACCGCCACGTTCGCGTTCGAGGTGTGGGAGCAACTCGGCGGACGGCTGCCCGACACGTTCGTGCTGCCCGTTGGCAACGGCACACTCGTGCTGGGCCGCCACAAAACAGTCCACTGTGGACGGCTCAGTGGTGCTGCCCCTGTCCGGCGCCGGCCTGAAAACCGGCTGGACCCCCACCGAGCCCTGACCGCGAGTCCCGCTCTGGGGCACGCGAATCCCGCTCTGGCGCGGGCGAGTCCCGCCTAGCGGCGCCACGAACGACGAGATCGCGGTGCGATCCGCGCGCGGGCAGGACTCGCGGGACGCCCACAGTGAGCGGGACAGCGGGACTCGCGTTTGCCTGAGCGGGACTCAGCCGCCCCAGAGCGGGACTCGCGGGCCGGTGGGCGGGACTCGCGCGTCTCAGGACGGCGCGTGTCGGCGCTTCGCGCAGTGCGTGTTCGCTGTCGGCGGGCGGTTTCCCAGCTCGTGGGAGCACACGCCGCTAGCGCCGACACACCGCACCGGAAGCGCCGACACGCGCTGCTCCGTGCGCCAGCGGGATGGGTCAGGGGTTGGAGATGGTCGGCAGCTGGGGGCTGGACACGTCGTAGACCTTGCCGGGCTGGGTGATCAGCGCGGTCAGCACCGCGGCCTTGCGCGGGGAGTTCTCGGCGCTGCCCCAGCGGATCTGCCGCCCGGCGGACAGCGCGAGGACCACGGCGTTCGGGGTCTTCGCGGAGACCGACAGCACCTCGGCGCGGATCTTCTCGGGCACGGCGGCCAGCACCTGGACCACCGCCTTGGTCAGCGGGTCGTCCGGGGAGGGCTTGGTCAGCTGGAGGTCGGGCACGCCGGGCGGCGCCGCGGGCAGCACGGCGTAGTCGCGGCCGGTGCCGTCGACCAGGTGCACCGCGCCGGGCGCCTTGACCACACCGACCGGCGTGCGCTCGGTGACGGCGATGCGCAGCGTGGCCGGCCAGGCCCGGGACACCCCGACGGCCGCGACCCTGGGCAGCGCGGCCACCCGGTCGCGGATCGCGGCGAGGTCCACGGTCAGCATGGGGCTGCCGGTGGACACCGCCGCGACCTCGAGCACCTGCTGCTTGCTGAGGTCCTTGGTGCCCTCGACCTCCACGGAGCGCACGCCGAGTAGGCCGGTGAAGAACAGCCCGTACGCCAACCCGACCAGCCCGAGCACCACACCGAGCGCGACGATCCGGCGGCGGATGGTCTGCGCGCGGGTGGGGCGGCGCACCGCGGTGGACCGGGCACGCCGCTGGCGCAGGCGCTCGCGGGTCGCCGCCCGGTCGACCGGCCGGCGGCTGCGGGTCGGCGGCGGGGCCGCGCTCACGGTCCCTCCTGTGCGGGGCTCATAGCGCGGCCAGGATCTCCGGACCGAGCATGGTGACGTCACCGGCGCCCATGGTCATGACCAGGTCACCGGGCTTGGCCAGTCCGGAGACCAGCGCGGGCACCCGGTCGAAGGAGGGCTCGTGGTGCACCTGCTCGCGCGGCAGGGACACCGCCTCGGCGACCAATGCGCCGGTCACCCCGGGCACCGGGTCCTCGCGGGCACCGTAGACGTCGAGCACGACCACCTCGTCGGCCAGGGCGAGGGCCTTGCCGAACTGGGTGGCGAACTCCTGGGTGCGCGAGTACAGGTGCGGCTGGAACACCACGATGAGCCGACCGCCACCGGCCACCGGCCGGGCGCCACCGAGCGCGGCGGCCACCTCGGTCGGGTGGTGCGCGTAGTCGTCGTAGACGCGGATCCCGTTGCTGGTGCCCTTGAACTCGAACCGCCTGCGCACCCCGCCGAACGCGGCCAGCCCGGCGAGCATGCCCTCCAGCGGGGCGCCCAGCTGGAGACCGGCCAGCAGTGCGGCCACGGCGTTGGCCGCCATGTGCTCACCGGGCACGGCCACCCGCACCTGGACGGTCTGGCCGGCTACCTCCACAGTGGACAGTCCACCGGTGTCGACCGGCTGGTACGACAGCAGTTTCGCGTCCTCGGCGCCGGTGACCTCGTGCCCGTAGCGCAGCACGCGCACGCCCAGCGCCTGCGCGCGGTCGGCCAGCGCGGCGGCGCCCGGGTCGTCGGCACAGGCGATCAGCAACCCGCCCGGCTCGATGCGCTCCACGAAGGAGTCGAACACCTTCACGTACGCCTCGACGGTGCCGTGGTGGTCCAGGTGGTCGGCCTCCACGTTGGTCACCACGGCGACCGAGGGCGTGAACACCAGGAACGAGCCGTCGCTCTCGTCGGCCTCGGCCACGAAGACCGAACCGCTGCCGTGGTGCGCGTTGGCCCCGGACTCGTTGAGGTCCCCGCCGATCGCGAAGGACGGGTCCAGGTTGCAGTGCTGGAGCGCCACCGTGAGCATCGAGGTGGTCGAGGTCTTGCCGTGCGTGCCCGCGATGCAGGCGGCCCGCCTGTTCACCATCAGCTCGGCCAGCGCCTGCGAGCGGTGCAGCACGGTGATGCCGCGCCGCCGCGCCTCGACCAGCTCCGGGTTGGTCTCCTTGATGGCGCTGGAGACCACGAGGGTCTGCGCCCCGCCGTCGAGCAGGTCCAGGTTCTCCGCGGCGTGGCCGAGCGCGATCCGCGCGCCCTGTGCCTTGAGCGCGAGCACGCCGCGGGAGTCCTTGGCGTCCGAGCCGGAGACCTGCTCCCCGCGCGCGAGCAGGATGCGGGCGATCCCGCTCATGCCGGCACCACCGATGCCGACCAGGTGCGTGGCTTTCACTTCTTGACCACCTCGAGGACCATGCGCGCCAACACGTCTGCGGCGACCCGGTGACCGCTGTTGCGGGTCGCGTTGCTCATCACGGCCAGCCGCGAGCGGTCCTGCACCAGCGGCAGCACCTCGTCGACCACCCGCTGCGAGGTGAGCTCCTCGTCGCTGATCATCAGCCCGCCACCCGCCTCGACCACCGGCTTGGCGTTGAGGGACTGCTCGCCGTTGCCGTGCGGCAGCGGCACGAACACCGCGGGCAGGCCCACCGCGGACACCTCGGCCACGGTCATCGCCCCGGACCGGCACAGGAACAGGTCGGCCGCGGCGTAGGCCAGGTCCATGCGCTCCACGTACGGCAGCGCCACGTACGGCGGGGCCCCGTTGATCTCCTGTACGACCAGGCTGTTGCGCGGGCCGTGCGCGTGCAGCACACCGATCCCGGCGTCGGCAAGCGCGCGGGCGGCACCGGACACGGCGGTGTTCAGGGTGCGGGCGCCCTGCGAGCCGCCGGAGACGAACAGGGTGGGGGCGGTGGGGTGCAGGCCGAAGAACTGGCGTGCCTGCGCGCGCAGCGCGGCCCGGTCCATGCTGGTGATCGACTCGCGCAGCGGGATGCCGATGACCTGGGCGTCGGGCAGACCCGAGTCGGGCACGGCGGCGGCCACCTTGGTGGCGAACTTGGCACCGACCTTGTTGGCCAGCCCGGCGCGGGCGTTGGCCTCGTGCACCACGATCGGCAGCCGCCCGCGCGCGGCGAGGTAGGCGGGCAGCGAGACGTAGCCGCCGAAGCCGACCACCACGTCGGCGCCGACCCGGTCGAACACCGCGCGGGTCTGGCGGATCGCGTCGCGCACCTTCAGCGGCAGCCTGAGCAGGTCCGGACTCGGCTTGCGGGGCATCGGCACCGGCGGGATCATCTCCAGCGGGTAGCCCCTGGCGGGCACCAGCTTGGACTCCAGGCCGCGCTCGGTGCCCAGCGCCACCACGCGCGCGTCCGGCCGCAACCGCATGACGGCATCGGCCAGCGCGAGCGCGGGCTCGATGTGCCCCGCGGTTCCACCTCCCGCGACAACCACGCAGGGCCCTGACGAAACGGGGGCGTTCAACGCCGTCCTCCTTCTGCGGTGCGTCCGTGCCCCCCTGGGCCCCGGACGGTGCGGTCCTGGCCGGAGCGCCACGCGCTGCGGCGGCGGTACTCCGTGGGTGGTGCCGAGCGGTGCGCCCTGCGCCGCTCCTCCGGTGCCGGTGCCGTGGCGCCACCGCCGCCGCGACCCGCGCCACCGCGACCCGCCCCCCTCGGCGGGGTGGACGGGCGGCCCGGCCTGCGCTTGACGGCGGGCCGGTACGGCTCGGGCGCGGGCAGCCGCAGCAGGCCACCGACCCGGCCCGGGCCCAGCGAACGCAGCGCGGCCACCGAGTCGGGCTCGTTGCGGGCGCAGTTGGCCAGCACACCGAACACCAACATGGTTACCACGGTCGAGGTGCCGCCCGCCGAGATCAGCGGCAGGGTGATGCCGGTGACCGGCAGCAGGCCGATCACGTAGCCCACGTTGATCGCGGCCTGACCGACCAGCCAGACCGTCAGCGTGGCGGCGACCAGCCGGATCCACGGGTCGGTGTTGCGCGCGGCGATGCGCAGGCCCACCACGGCGAGCATGGCGTACAGGCCCAGCACCACCATGGCGCCGACGAAGCCCAGTTCCTCGCCGATCAGCGCGAAGATGAAGTCGTTCTGCACGTTGGGCAGGTAGTTGAACTTCGAGGGCCCCTGGCCCAGGCCCTTGCCGAACAGGCCGCCGTCGGCCAGCGCGTACAGGGCCTGGTTGAGCTGGTGGTTGGCGCCGGTCGGGTCGGCGCTGGGGTTGATGAAGGCCAGCACCCGCTTGAGCCGGTAGTCGGCGCTGATGGACAGCATGGCCACGGCGGCCAGCGCGGCGGTCATGAAGGCCGCGAACAGCCGCATCGGGGCGCCGACGAACCACAGCAGTGCCACCAGCACCAGGCCCATGCTGACCGTGCTGCCGAGGTCGGGCTGCAACATGACCAGCGCGAACAGCACCAGCGACACGGGCACCACGGGCACGAGCAGGTGCCGGTACTGGCTGACCAGCGCCCGCTTGGTGACCAGCACGTGCGCGCCCCACAGGGCCAGCGCGACCTTGGCCACCTCGACGGGTTGGAAGGACATCGGGCCGATGATGAACCAACTGTGCTCGCGGCCGGGCACACCGCGGCCCAGCGGGGTGAGCACCAGGGCCAGCAGGGCGATGGAGATCAGCAGGAAGGCCGGGCTGAGCTGGCGCAACTGGCGCAGGGGCAGCCGCAGGCCCAGGTAGAAGGCGCCGATGCCGATCGCGGCGAACAGCAGTGGCTTGCCCACCGCGCTGAACGAGCCCTTCTCGATGTCCACCACCGCGGAGGCGGACAGCACCATCACCAGGCCGATGACGGTGAGCAGGCCGAACACGGCCAGCAGCAGGTGGAAGGAGGCCAGCGGGCGGCTCAGCCAGGCGGTCAGCGCGCTGCGCACGGCGGCGCCCCGGCCGGTCTGCCTGGTGCGGGTGCGCGCGGGGCGCTGGGTGACCGTCATGGTGTCAGCCCCAGGTGAGCGTGCACCGCCTCGGCGAAGGCACGTCCTCGGTGCCCGTAGTCGGTGAACATGTCCATGGAGGCCGCCGCGGGCGCCAGCAGCACGACATCACCCGGACGAGCCATTGCGCTGGCCACCCCGACCACCGTAGTCATGGCCCCATCGTCCCCCGCGACCACGTGTCGCACGGGGACATCGGGCGCGTGTCGTGCCAGGGCGGCGGCGATCACCTCGCGGTCGGCGCCGAACAGCACGACCCCGGCCAGCCGGTCGGCGGCCTCGGCGACCAGCTCCTCCACGCTGGCGCCCTTGAGCAGGCCACCGGCCAGCCACACCACCCGCTCGTGGGCGCGCAGCGAGGCGGCGGCGGCGTGCGGGTTGGTGGCCTTGGAGTCGTTGATCCAGGTGACCCCGCCGGACTCGGCCACGGTCACGGCCCGGTGCGCGCCCGGCTGGAAGTCACGGAGCCCTTGTGCCACAGCCGAAGCGGGCACGCCGTGTGCCCTGGCCAGCGCGGCGGCGGCCAGCGCGTCGGTGAGCCCCGGCGGGCCCGCCGGGCGGACCACCGCGGTCTCGGCCAGCGGCTCGTCCCGCGCGAAGGCGCGGTCCACCAGCCAGCCCCCGCGCACGCCGAGCTGTCCCGGCGCGGGCTCGCCCAGCGTGATGCCGATCTTGCGCGGGGCGGGGGACTCGGCGAGCAGCCGCGCCACGTACGGGTCGTCCACCCCGCCGACGGCGATCGGGCCGGTCAGCACCTGGGCCTTGGCCTGGGCGTAGGCCGCCAGGGACCCGTGCCAGTCCAGGTGGTCCTCGGCGATGTTGAGCAGCACACCGGCGTCCGGGCGCACCGAGGGCGACCAGTGCAGCTGGAAGCTGGACAGCTCCACGGCCAGCACCTCGCGGCGCATCGCCTCCACCACGGGCAGCCCGACGTTGCCGCAGGCCACCGCGTCCAGCCCGGCGGCGCGCAGGATCGACTCCAGCATGGTGACCGTGGTGGTCTTGCCGTTGGTGCCGGTGACCACCAGCCAGGCGGGCCGGTTCGCGCCGGACAGGCGCCAGGCCAGTTCCACCTCGCCGATGACCTCGATGCCGCGGGCCGAGGCCGCGGCCAGCAGCGGGGCGGTGGGCCGCCAGCCGGGGCTGGTCACCACCAGGCTCACGTCGGCGGGCGGCTCGGTCAGCCCGGCCACCAGCTCGGCCCCGGTCCCGGCCAACGGGGTCAGCCGGTCGGCCGCCCCGTCGGTGACGGTGACCTTCGCGCCCGCGGCCAGCAAGGTGGACACGACCGCGCGGCCGGTGACCCCGGCACCGGCGACCAGGACGTGCCTGCCCTCCAGCTCGGTCACTGACCGCTCGCCGCCCCGAGCCAGTCGCTGTAGAACAGGCCCAGCCCGAACATGCAGCAGATGCCCGCCAGCAGCCAGAACCGGATGATGACCGTGGTTTCCGCCCACCCGGCCAGTTCGAAGTGGTGGTGGAACGGGGCCATTCTGAACAGTCGCCTTCGGGTGGTGCGGAAGACCGCGATCTGCGTGCCCACCGAGACCACCTCGACCACGAACAGCCCGCCGATGATGATCATCAGCAGCTCGGTGCGGGTGACCATGGACAGACCGGCGACCAGGCCGCCGAGCGCCAGCGAGCCGGTGTCCCCCATGAAGATCTTGGCGGGGGCCGCGTTCCACCACAGGAAGCCCACGCAGCCCGCCATCGCCGCGGCCGCGACCAGTGCCACGTCCAGCGGGTCGCGCACCAGGTAACAGCCCGCGGTGGACACCGTGGAGCAGTTGTAGCGGTACTGCCAGAAGGAGATGATCACGTACGTGGCCAGCACCATCGCCGAGCTGCCGCCCGCGAGGCCGTCCAGGCCGTCGGTCAGGTTCACCGCGTTCGACCAGGCGCTGACCACGCCGTAGCAGAACACCACGAACCCGACCACGCCGAACGAGATCACCGCGATGTCCCGGATGAACGAGAGGTTCACCGAGGCGGGGGTGAGCCCGTCCTTGTTCGCGAACTGGACCGCCAGCAGGGCGAAGGCGATGGTGGCCACGAACTGGCCGACCAGCTTGGCCGTCTTGTTCAGGCCCAGGTTGCGCTGCTTGCGGATCTTGATGAAGTCGTCGAGGAAGCCGACGATGCCCAGGGCCGTGGTCAGCATCAGGATCAGCAGACCCGAGGCGCTGAACGGCAGGTCCTGCACGCCGGGGCCCTTGGTCAGGTAGCTGTAGAGGTGGGCCACCAGGTACCCGGCCCACATGGCCACCAGGATGGCCACACCGCCCATGGTGGGCGTGCCGCGCTTGGCCTTGTGGCTGTCCGGCCCCTCCTCACGGATCTCCTGGCCGAAGCCCTGCCTGGAGAACACGCGGATCAGGTAGGGCGTGAGCAGGATGGACACGACCAGCGCGATGGCTGCCGCGACAAGGATGTTCTTCATTACGCGAGCAGCTCCTCGGCCACACGCCAGAGCGCCTCGGACTTCGACGCCTTGACCAGTACGACGTCACCCGGCCGCAGTTCCTCGCGCAGCAGGGTCACCGCCGCGTCCACGTCCGGCACGAGCACCGACTCCTCTCCCCACGAGCCCTCCAGGTGTGCGCCCTGGTGCATGGCCCGTGCCGCCTCGCCGACCACGACGAGCCGGCTGATGTCCAGTCGCACGGCCAGTCGCCCGATCTCGTCGTGCGCGGTCACGTGCGTGTCCCCGAGTTCACCCATCATGCCGAGCACCGCCCAGGAGCGACGCGGGGTGTCCCCGCCGCGCGCCATCGAGGCCAGGCTCTTGAGCGCGGCCCGCACGGACTCGGGGTTGGCGTTGTACGAGTCGTTGACCACCACGACCCCGTCCGGGCGGGTGGTGACCTCCATGCGGCGCGCGGACACCCGCTGCGCCTGGCCCAGCCGCTGCGCGACCTCGGCCACGCTCGCGCCCAGTTCCAGCGCGACGGCCGCGGCCGACAGCGCGTTGCCCACCTGGTGCGCCCCGTGCACCGCCAGCCGTACCTGGGCCTCGCCCTGCGGGGTCACCATGCGGAAGCTGGCCCGCGCCTGCTCGTCGAGCACCACGTCCACGGCCCTGATCTGGGCCTTGGCGTCCTCGCCGACCAGCACGACCCGCGCCTTGGTCCGCTCGGCCATCGCGGCCACCAGCGGGTCGTCGGCGTTGAGCACCGCCAGCCCCTCGGCGTCCAGCGCCTCGACCAGTTCGCCCTTGGTCTGCGCGATGCCCTCGCGGGAGCCGAACTCGCCCAGGTGAGCGCTTCCCACGTTGAGCACCACGCCGATGCGCGGCGGCACGGTCTGGCAGAGCGCGGCGATGTGGCCGGGCCCGCGCGCGGACAGCTCCAGCACCAGGTGCCGGGTGGACTCCTCGGCGCGCAGCGCGGTCCACGGGTGGCCCAGCTCGTTGTTGAACGAGCCGGGCGGGGCCACGGTCGGCCCCATCGGCGCCAGCACCTGCGCGATCAGGTCCTTGGTGGAGGTCTTGCCGGAGGAGCCGGTCACGCCGACCACGGTCAGCCGCGGCAGCCGGTCGGTGACGTAGCGGGCCAGCGCCGCCAGCCCGGCGAGCACGGCGGCCCCGGACCCGTCCCTGTCCCCGGTCAGGGCCACGGAGCGGCTGTGCGCGCTGGTCACCGGCGGCACGATCACCGCGGGCGCGTCCACCTCGCGGGCGGCCAGCACCCCGACGGCACCCGCGGCCACGGCCCGCGCGGCGAAGTCGTGCCCGTCGACCCGCTCCCCCGGCATGGCCACGAACAGCCCGCCCGCGGTGAGCTGGCGCGAGTCGAACTCCACCGAGCCGGTGACCTGCTCCTCGCCGGTGGCGTTGTGCAGTCTGCCACCGGTGGCCTCGGCCACCTGCGCCAGCGTCAACCTGATCACTGCTGCACCACCTCGAGTATCGCGGCGGTCAGTTCGTCGCGGTCGGAGAACGGGTGCACCACGCCTGCCACCTCCTGGCCGGTCTCGTGCCCCTTGCCCGCGACCACGAGCACGTCCCCGGGCCGGGCCTGCGCCACGGCGTGCCGGATCGCCTCGCGGCGGTCGCCGATCTCCACCACCTCACCGCGCTGCCCGTCGGGCACGGCCCGCGCCCCGTCGAGCATGGCGGCGCGGATGGCCGCCGGGTCCTCGCTGCGCGGGTTGTCGTCGGTGACCACGGTCAGGTCGGCCCGGCGCGCGGCGGCCTCGCCCATCAGCGGGCGCTTGCCCCGGTCCCGGTCCCCGCCGCAGCCCAACACCACGAGCACCCGGCCCTCGGTGCGGGCGCGCACGGCGTCCAGCGCCAGCGCCACGGCCTCGGGCTTGTGCGAGTAGTCCACGACGGCCGTGAACGACTGGCCCAGCGTGACCCGCTCCATGCGCCCGGGCACCTGCACGGCGGCGAGCCCTTGCAGGATGGCCTTCTCGTCGATGCCGACCGCGTCCAGCACGCCGATCGCCAGCAACGCGTTGGCCACGTTGAACGACCCGGCAAGCTGGATCTGCACGGGCAGCGCCCGCCCGTTCGGGCCGTGCGCGGTGAAGGACTGCGCCCCGGTGGCCGAGACCCGCACGTCGCTGGCGGTCCAGGCCGCCTCGTGCGTGGCGGCGACCGTGATCGTTCCCGGTCGGACCAGCCGCTGGCCCCAGTCGGTGTCGGTGCAGACCACCTCGACCTCGGACCGGCCGTCGAACAGCCGGGCCTTGGTGGCGAAGTAGTCCTCCATGTCCGGGTGGAAGTCCAGGTGGTCCTGGGAGAGGTTGGTGAAGGCGCCGACCGCGTAGCCGGTGCCCGCGACCCGGCCCATGGCCAGGGAGTGGCTGGAGACCTCCATGGCCACGTGGCTGACGCCCTGCTCCAGCATCACCGCGAACAGGGCCTGCAGGTCGGGGGCCTCCGGTGTGGTGAGCGAGCTGGCCAGCCGCTCACCGGCCAGCCGGGTCTCCACGGTGCCGATCAGGCCGGTGGTCAGCCCGGCCGCGGCCAGGCCCGCCTCGACCATGTACGTGGTGGTGGTCTTGCCGGAGGTGCCGGTCACGCCGAGCACCTTGAGCTTGCTGGACGGCGCTCCGTAGACGGTGGCGGCCAGCACGCCGAGCACGGCACGCGGGTCGGGGTGCACCAGCACGGCCACCCCGCTGTCCCGCACGGCCGGGCGCTCGGCACCGGCCTGGTCGGTGAGCACGGCGACGGCACCGGCGGCGATGGCGTCACCGGCGAAGTCGGCGCCGTGCGCGCGGGCACCGGGCAGCGCGGCGAACAGGTCGCCGGGGCGCACGTGCTGGGCGCGCAGGGTGACCCCGGTGACGGGGCGGGGCGTGGGAGTGGGCGATAGCAGCCGCGCACCCACCGACTCGGCCAGTCGCTCGGGCGCGACGGGCTCGATCAGGGTCGGGCGGGGCGGGGCGAACGCGACCTTGCCCAGAGGTGGAACGGCAGGCACGTCGCGGAAGGCTACCGGCGCACGGTGTGCAACCACCGGTGCCCTACACCTCCTTGATGAACTGGGACGACGACAACGAACACAAATGGCCGGACCCGGCCGATTCGGTTATTCCCCGTGATCGCCGCCCACCCTATCCCAGCACCCCGAAGGGCCCCGCGAGCGCTCCACGGTCACGCTGGCGGGGTCCCTGGTCACACAGCGGGTTGCGTGCGCACCCCTGTGGTTTTCCCCATGTTCCTCAGACCTTCCGGCAACTGGTCCCCACAGCAGGAGGCCGCAGCGCGAGCAGGTACCCGTTGACCGCCGGGTCCAGGCAGGAGTCCTGCTTCGGGTACGCGGTGTGCCCCTCGCCCTCGTAGGTGAGCACCACCCCGGTGCCCAGCGCGTCGGCCATCAACTTCGTGTTCTCGTACGGGGTCGCGGGGTCACCCTTCGTGCCGATCACCACGATCCGCGGGCCACCGGTGACGGCCAGGTCCGAGTAGTCGTGCTTCTCGTCGGCCTGCGAGATGAGCAGGAACGAGTCCCACATGTTGCTGTAGTGCCCGCTGGCGTCCCGCTGGCGGTTCTGGTCGGCCAGCGCGAACACGCCCTTGGCCTCGCCGTTGCCCAGGCTGGTGAGTGCGGTGCCCAGTGCGGGCCACCGGCGGTCGCTGTAGAGCGCGGTGTTCACCGCGATCTCGATGATCGCGGGCGTGGCGTGCCGGGCGCCCAGCTCCACCGGGTCGGTCTTCGCCACCGCCTTCAGGTCCGCGATGGTCCGCTTGGCGTCGGCCAGCCCGCAGCTGGTGGTCTTCGCGCACCACGCGGCGAAGTTGTCCAGGGCGCGGGCGAAGCCATCCGCCTGGGGCTTGGGGTGCAACTGCTCGGGCACGTCGGCCCCGTCGAGCACGGCGGCCCGCAGCTTGCCGGGGAACTTGTGCGCGTAGACCGCGCCCAGCCGCGTGCCGTACGAGTAGCCGAGGTAGGTCAGCTTCGTGTCGCCCACGGCCTCGCGGATCTTGTCCAGGTCCTGGGACGCCTGCTCGGTCGAGTACAGGTCGATCTCGTCCCGGTACTTCCGCTGGCACGCCTGGAGCAGCAGCTCGGGCCCGTTGTCCCGCTCGAAGGCGGCGTCCTTCTCCCGGTCGGTCATGCAGGTCACCGGCGAGGACCGGCCCACGCCGCGCGGGTCGAAGCCCACCACGTCGAACCGGTCGGTGATCTCCTTCGGCAGCCGCTTGGCCATGGCCTCCACCGCTGGGTAGCCCGCGGCGCCAGGACCACCCAGGTCGTAGACCAGGGTGCCGATGCGCCCGCCCTCGGGCTGGTCGGTGCGGTGCGCCCGCTTGAGCGCCAGCGGGAAGGTCCTGCCGTTGCCCGGGTTGGCGTGGTCCCGCGGAACGGTGATCGTCCGGCAGCTGAGTTCGATTCCCGGCGTTCCCGGAGCCTCTGGACACCTCGTCCAGGAATCAGCCGGAGCCGCGGCGACAATGGGCGCCCCGGCGACGAGAACCCCTAACCCGATCATGGTCACGACAAGGCGAACCAGCAGTGCACGCACGGCTTCCCTCCCACACAGGACCACCCTGAACAGCACCTTTGATGAAACATCACAAGAGCTCGGCAAGCATTGCCCAAGCGAGTGAGATGCACGTCATAGGTACAAAAACGAGACAACCTCGGTACAGGATTTCAATTCCAGGAAACGGCGAAAGTCGGTTGCGGATCAGTTCGAGATCGGTATTCCGGGCCCGCCGGGCATGGCCAGCCGGACCTGGTTGCGGCCCGCCGCCTTCGCCGCGAGCAGCGCGCCGTCGGCCGCCACCACCAGCCCGTCCACGTCCGTGCCGGACTCGGGGTACACCGCCGCGCCCACCGACACGGTCAGCGCCTTGATCTCCACCACCCGGCCGGAGGTCGCGTCGGCCGCCGAGACCTCGGTCTGGGCCAGCCGCAACCGGATCCGCTCCGCGGCCTTGAGCAGTTCCTCGGCGTGCGCCCCCGGCATCATCACGGCCAGTTCGTCCCCGCCCCAGCGGGCCACCAGGTCGTCGTGCCGGACCTCGTGCCGGACCGCCCGCACCACGGCCTCCAGCGCCGCGTCCCCGGCCAGGTGCCCGTAGGTGTTGTTGACCTCCGCGAAGTGGTCGATGTCCAGCATCAGCAGGCCCACGCTGGAGTTGGTCAGCCGGGCCCTGGTCAGCTCGGCGGAGACCAGCTGGGCCCAGAACGTGGGGCTGGCCAGCCCGGTCTTGGCGTCGGTGCGGGCGGCCCGCTGGAACTGCGGCAGCAGGAACTCCCGGTGCAGCGCCACGATGGTCAGCATCACCACCGGCACCACCCACGGGAACGAGATGAGCAGGCAGGCCACCACCAGGCCCAGCCCGAGCCCGGCGAGCACCACGATCTGGTCGGCGGGCTCGCCCAGCGCCTTGCGCGCGGCCAGCTCCGGGTTGGACAGCAGGATCGCGCCGACCACCAGCGCGTAGTTGACCAGCCACCAGCAGGCCGCCGCCGCGATCACCGCGAGCAGGGACCAGAACCCCGTGGGCACCCTGGGCGTCCCGGTCAGCCCGCAGGCGATCAGCACGGCCAGCGCGGCGCCACCGGCGAGCACCATGGTGGCCACGGTGAACACCTTGCGGTAAACGATCACACCGCTCCAGATGCGGGTGCACAGATGCAGGTAATTGATCACCACCAGTGCGACCACCAACGGGAACGGCAGCACCAGCAACCCGGCGAACATCCACAGCGAATTCAGATTCGTGTACGGCGAGCCCTCGACCGAGACTTCGCGCGTGCGTTCGATTCCGCGCGCGGCCTCCAGGTGTGCGACAACACCCACGACCAGTGCCGCGAACCGCAGCCAATCGGTGCCGGTCACTGGGATCAGCACCGTGCAGCTGACCGTGAGCGCGATCGCGAGCAGGTCCGTGACCAGCACGAAGGCGAGCACGTGCCGGGGCAGTGACCAGATCGACCAGCGCCGAGGGGACAGTCGGCGACACAATGAGATAACGCTCACCGGACGCCCCTTATCGTGGTACCGCGCGAACCAGTACACCCTAATTGACCGACCAGCAGATGTCAGCCGTGCGGCCGATTCTTTGGCCCACATCACCTGTGCAGCGGAACGGGGAAATAAAATGATCATGCAGATCAGCGCCCGCGAGGACAGCAACAACTGGCGCGAGAGCAACAACTGGGCCTTTCAGGAGAGCAACAACTGGCGGCGCAGCAACAACTGGTGACCGCGGGTAGTCACCGGGCGCGCCGCCAGGCCAGTGCCGCACTCGCCGCGACGGCGGCACCGCACAGCCCGGCGACCGCCAGCACCGCGCTGGGCGCGAAGTAGTCGGCGGCCACGCCGACGAGCAGCACGCCAGCGCCCTGCGCGGTGCGCAACGCGGTCACGGCCAGGCCGAACGCCTGGCCGCGGCCGTGGTCGGGCACCGCCTGCACGAAGGCCGAGCGCGCGGGCATGTGGTATGCCGAGGCCAGCCCGGACAGCGCCCACAGCACGGCCGTGACCGGGATGCCGGGCCGCAGCGCGCAGGCCACCAGCGGCAGGCAGGCCGCCACCGCCAGCGGCCCGAGCAGCCGCAGCCTCGTCCATGGCGGCAGCCTGCTGATCAGCCAGACCCCGACCAGGGTGCCCGCGGGGTTCGCCGCCAGCAGCAGACCGGCCTCGGTGGCAGTACCGCCGAGTTCGGTCGCGTAGGGCACGGCCACGCCCTCCACCGAGACGTAGAAGCCCGCGACACACGCCAGCGCGACCAGCGCGCGCAACCGGCGGTCCGTGACGACCAGCACCGTGCCCGCCACCAGCGAACGCCACCACGAGGGCCCCGATCCGTCCGGCGCGACGGGGGCCGGGCGCGAGCGCACCCCGAACGCCACCAGCAGGGCGGAGCCGGTGAAGGTCGCCGCGTCCAGCGCCAGCCCGTTGGTCGCGCCCAGCCCGGCGACCAGCGCCCCACCGCCGCCGAACCCGACCACCTGCGCCAACTGGTCGACCATGTCCGTGGCGCCGGTGCCCAGCACGTAGCGGTCCCCGTCCAGCGCCGCCGCGAGGGTGGCCGCCCGCGCCGCGTTGAACGGCGAGCCCAGTGCCTGCACCGCGACGAGCAGCACGCACAGCACGGGCAGCGGCAGGCCGGGGATCGCCATCACCGCGACCAGCCCGGCGCGGCCCAGATCCGACACGATCATGACCGCCCGCCTGGGCCAGCGGTCGGCGATCCCCGACAGCAGCGGGCCGGACACCAGGTCGGGCAGGAAGGTCAGGGCATAGGTCAGGGCCGTGAGCCCGGCCGAGGAGGTGCGCTCGAACACCAGCACCGACAGGGCGACCCTGGCGAACTGGTCGCCGACCACGGAGAGCAGCAGGGCGGCGAACACCGCGCGGAACTCGCCGACCGCGAAGACCTCGCGGTAGCCCGCCCGCGTGGGGTCCACTTCGTTGAACCTTCCAGTAGGTAGGTGGCGTAGCTCTCACCAGAGAGCACTGTCCCACCATGTGAAGGAGAAGGCCGTGCGTGCCGACGCGAACAACTGGTGAGCCGGAGAGCGCGGACTCGCGGACCCCCAGCCGCGAGTCCCGCTCTCCCGACCGCGAACCCCGTCCTGGCGCAGGCGAACCCCGCTCACCCGACCGCGAGTCCCGCTCTGGCGCAGGCGGGTCCCGCTCACCCGACCGCGAGTCCCGTCCTGGCGCGCGAATCCCGCTCACCCCACCGCGAGTTCCGGCCCGGTGCGGGCGAGTCCCGCTGGCGCAGGCGAGTCCCGCTTCGCCACAGGCGAATCCCGTCCTGGCGCGGGCGAACCCCGCTCTCCCAACGGCGAGCCCCGGCCTGGCGCGGGCAAGTCCCGCTCTCTCAACCGCGAGTCCCGGCCTGATGCAGGCGAACCCCGCTTCGCTGCGAGCGAGCCCCAGCCCGGTGCAGGCAAGCCCCGCTCACCGAACGGCGAGCCCCGGCCTGGCGCGGGCGAACCCCGCTCTCTCAACCGCGAGTCCCGGCCCGGTGCGGGCGAGTCCCGCTCTCCCGACCGCGAATCCCGTCCTGGCGCAGGCGAACCCCGCCCTGCGTCGCGCGAGCCCCGCTTCGCCGCGGGCGAACCCCAGCCCCGCGGCCTCAACCACCCGGTGCGGCCCGGGCCTGGCTCCAGGCCAGACCGGCCGCCGCGGCCACCATGGACCCGGCCACGCCGGCCGCGGTCAGCACGACGGCGGCGCCGAGGTACTCCGCGAGCAGCCCGGCCACCAGCAGCCCGCAACCCTGTGCGGTCCGCAACGCCGTCACGGCCAGGCCAAACGCTTGCCCCCGCTCGTGGTCGGGCACGGCCAGCACGAACGCCGAGCGCGCTACCAGGTGGTAGGCCGAGGCGAAGCCCGAGATCAGCAGCAGACCCGCCGTCACCGGTATGCCCGGCCGGAACGCGCAGGCGGCCAGCGGCAGGCAGGCCGCCACCGCCAACGGGCCGAGCAGCCGCAGCCGCAGCTCCGCGCCCAACCGGCTCACCACGGCCATGCCCAGCACCGTGCCCGCCGGACCGGCCGCCAGCAGCACACCGATCGCCACCGGGCCACCGCCGCTGTCCAGCGCGTACGGCACGGCCAGCGCCTCGATCGTCACGTAGAACCCGGCCACGCAGGCCAGCAGCACCAGTGAGCGCAACGTCCGGTTGGTGAGCACCAGCACCGCCCCGGCCTTCAGCGCGGGCCACCAGGCCGGTACCGGATCGCGCACCGTCGGATAACTCGGCACCGGGCGCTCCCGCACGCCGAGTTGTACCAGGATCGCGGAGACCAGGAAGGTCGCCGAGTCGATCTGCAGGCCCTGGCCCGGTCCGATGGCCAGCACCAGCACCCCGCCACCCACGAAGCCCGCCGCCTGCGCCAACTGGTCGACCATGTCCGCCGCGCCGGTCCCCAGCAGGTACGCCTCACCCCGCAGCACCCTGGCCAGGGTCGCCGCCCGCGCGGCGTTGAACGGCGCGCCCAGCGCGTTGACCGCCACCAGCAGCACGCACACGACCGCCAGCGGCAGCCCCGGCCAGGCCATCAGCGCCACCAACGCGGCCCGCGCCAGGTCCGTCACCACCATCACCATGCGCCGGGGCCTGCGGTCCGCGATGCCCGACAGCAGCGGGCCCGCCGCCAGCTCCGGCAGGTAGGTCAGCGCGTAAGCCAGTGCCGTGAGGCCCGGCGACCCCGTGCGGTCGAACACGAGCAGGGACAGCGCCACCCTGGCCAGCTGGTCGCCGACCACCGACAGCAACTGGGCCGCGAACAGCGCGCGGAACTCCCCGATCGCGAACACGTCCCGGTAGCGGGCCGCCCGCTGTCCACACACCATGCGGGACTCCTGAGAGGCATGAGGTTGTTCCTTGCTACCTCACGCACCGCCGGGATCCGACCGCCGACCGGTCGTTATCACTCGATCAGCCCAAATCCGGCGGGTTCGTCACACCCCACTGACGCGATGAAAGTGCCGTTCACTGCGCTCAACGCAGTGAACGGCACTTTCATGGCATCGCCTCAGGGTCAGGGCAGTTGCAGCTTCTGGATGGGGGCGTCGGTCGCCGACATCGGGATCGAGAAGTGCTGCACCAGGTAGCTGGCCATCTGATGGAACAGCGGGGCGGCGGAACGCGACTCGGCGGGCCCGCTGGTGTACTTCGGCTTGTCCAGCATGATGCCGACGACCAGCCTCGGGTTGTCGGCGGGCAGCACCCCGGCGAAGGTGATCCAGTACAGCGAGTTGCTGTACGCCCCGGAGTTCGGGTCGATCTGCTGGGCGGTGCCGGTCTTGCCGGACACCTGGTAACCCGCCAGCGCGCCGGGGTAGCCGGTGCCGTTCTGGTTGATGTCCTCGGGGTCCTTCTGCATGACGGCGCGCATCATGTCGCGCACGGTCTTCGCGGTCTGCGGGCTGACCACCCGCACCGGGTCGGGCTTGGGCGGGGTCACGACGCTGCCGTCGGGCCGCCGCTCGGCCTTGACGATCCGGGGCGGCACGCGCAGCCCGTCGTTGGCGATGGCCTGGTACATGCCGGTCATCTGGAGCAGGGTCATCGTCAGGCCCTGGCCGATGGGCAGGTTGGCGAAGGTGGACCCGGACCACTGGCTGCGCGGGGGCACGACGCCCGCGCTCTCCCCGGGCAGGCCGACCCCGGTCTTCTGGCCGAGGCCGAACTTGGTGAGCAGGTCCACGAACCGGTCGGGGCCGATCTTCTGCGCCATCTCCAGTGTGCCGATGTTGGAGGACTTGCCGATGATGCCCGCGAGCGTCATCTGCACGTCCCCGTGCGACCAGGCGTCGGTGACGGTCCGGTCGGCCATCTTGAACTGGGACTTCACGTCGACCACGGTGTCGGGCTGTGCGATGCCGTACTCCACGGCCCCCGCCGCGGTGACGATCTTGTTCACCGAGCCGGGCTCGAACGGGTTGCTCACCGCCGGGTTGCCCATCGCGCTCAGCGGCACGTTCTCAGTGTTGTTCGGGTCGAAGCTGTTGGTGACGGCCAGGGCGTAGATCTCGCCGGTGGCCTTGTCCATCACCACCATGCTGCCGTCCTGCGCCCCGCTGACGTTCTTGTAGTTGTCCAGCATCTGCTGGGCCTGGTACTGCACGTCGGCGTCGATGGTCAGTTGCAGCCCGGAGCCGGGCACCGCGGTCTCGATGTCCCGGGTCGTACCGGGCAACTCCAGCCCGTCGTTGCCGCTGGCGGTGTCCACCACCCGGCTGCCGTCGGTGCCCTTGAGCTGGTCGTCCCAGGCGTTCTCCAGCCCGACCAGGCCATGCACCCCCGGCGGCTTCTGGTCGTCACGCCAGTTGGCGAAGCCGATCAGGTTCGATGCCACCGTGCCGTCCGGGTAGATCCGCTGCTGGCGGGCCTCCTGGGTGATGGACCGGTAGCGCTTGACGATCTGCGCGGACTTGCTGGGGTCGGCGTTGCGCACCAGGACCTGGTACTTGCCGGAGGCGCGGATCCTGTTCAGCAGGTCGGTCTCGTTCACCCCCGAGCCGAGCAGCTGCCGGATGTAGGCGGCCATGCGCTGGGTGTACTCGTCGTAGTCCTTGCCCAGGTCCAGCGCCTGGTAGTCCTTGGGGCTCTTCTTCCAGTCCTCGCGCAGCCAGTCCGGGTTGATCGTCAGCTGCCGGGTCTCCGCGCTGAAGGCCAGCTGGGTGTTGTTCCGGTCGGTGATCGCTCCGCGCAGGGCCTGCACGTTGATCACCGTCGTGCGCTGCTGCTCGGCCTTCTCCGACCAGGTGGCGGCCTCCACGCCCTGCACCTGCACCAGCCGGGCGCCCGCGATGACCAGGGCGAGCACCAGCACCACCCGGCTCACCACGATCCGGGTGCTGTGCGTGCCGACACCGGCGGGCGCGCCGCGGCGCGGTCTGCGCACGGCGGGACGGCCGCGGACCACGGGCCGCTTGGCCATCAGTGGTCACCACCGGGGGACGGCGGGGCCGCGGTGGTCGTGGTGGGCGGCGGGGTGGAGCTCGACGGCGGGGGCGGCGGAGTGGTCGCGGGCGCGGCCGAGCCGACCACGCTCACCGAGCCGTCCGGGTTCTGCCTGATCCGCGCGGGATCGGGCGCGGGCACCATGCCCAGCTGCTTGGCCTTGCTGGACAGCACCTCCGGCGACTCCTGCTTGGCCACCTCGGACCGCAGCTGCTCCACCTTGCTGGACAGCTCCGTCACCTGGTTCTTGGCTTCCTCCAGCTTGTAGGAGTCGGCCACCGCGGACAGCGACAGGAACAGGGTGACCAGCACGCCCGCCGCGAGCAGGCCCATCACCATCAGCACGAACGGGGTCTTGGTGCCGAGCTTCGGCAGGCGCACCGGCATCACGCCGAGCAGCCGCTGCTTGCGGCTGGCCCGGCGTGCGTAGGCGCGCTCGGCGGCGCTGGTGCGCCCGCGCGAGCCACTGCGCTCGGGAACGCGCTCGAGGTTGCGTTCGCCACGCGCGGGACGCTGCGCGGCGGTGCGGGTGGACGCGGAGCCCGCCCGTGCGGGTGCCGTCATCCGTGCTCCCCGATCCGTTCGGCCGCCCGCAGCCGGACCGATGCCGACCTCGGGTTCTCGGCGATCTCCTGGTCGCCCGCCTGCTCGGCTCCCCTGGTCACCAGCTTCAGCTCGGGTCCGTGCCCCGGCAGCTCCACCGGCAGGTCCAGCGGGGTGCGCGAGCCCGCACGGGCCGCGAACGCCTGCTTGACCATCCGGTCCTCCAGCGAGTGGTAGGACTCCACGACGATCCGGCCGCCCAGCGCGAGCGAGTCCAGCGCCGCGGGCAGCGCCCTGCGCAGCACCTCCAGCTCGCCGTTGACCTCGATGCGCAGGGCCTGGAACGTGCGCTTGGCGGGGTGCCCACCGGTGCGCTTGCTGGCCGCGGGCACGGTGTCCTGCAACAGCTGCACCAGACGCGGGCTGGTGGTGAACGGCTCCACCTCGCGGGCCTTGACGATCGCCTTGGCGATCTTGCCCGCGAACCGCTCCTCCCCGTACTCGCGCAGGATCCTGGCCAGCTCGCCGAACTCGTAGCCGTTGAGCACGTCGGCGGCGGTCTTGCCGGTGGTCGGGTTCATCCGCATGTCCAGCGGGGCGTCCTGGGAGTAGGCGAAGCCGCGTTCGGCCACGTCCAGTTGCAGCGAGGACACGCCCAGGTCGAACAGGACCCCGTCCAGCGCGGGCACGCCCTGCTGAACCAACACGTCCGGGAGTTCGTCGTACACGGCGTGCGCGTAGCTCACCCGGTCGCCGAACTCGGCCAACCGGCGTCCGGCCATGGCCAACGCCTCGGGGTCGCGGTCCACGCCGATCAGCCGCAGCTTCGGGTACGCGGAGAGCAGGGCGTGCGAGTGGCCGCCGAGGCCGAGGGTGGCGTCGAGCAGCACGGCGGGGCGGTTGCCCAGCGCGGGCTCGAACAGCTCGACGATGCGGTCCAGCAGCACCGGCACATGCCGGGCACGAGGCTGGTCCCCGGGTGGAGAACCCATGGTGGCCAACCCCCTTTCACGCTTGCTGGCCGCGCACTCCCCTCTGTCGTGGTGATCGTTCCCTGTCGGGTGCGGTCAGGTCCCCGCCCGCCCGTCGGACCTGGCGCCGGGGAAGGTGCGCCAGGGCCGATAGCCGAGCGGACCGAGGCCAAACAGCACCCGGGTCGGTCGTGATCGGTGTGGTCACGAGCACGGGCTGGTCAGAACAGCCCCGGCAGCACCTCCTCGCGAGCCTGTGCGTAGTCCTCCTCGTGGTCGTCCAGGTAGCGCTGCCACGACTGCGCGTCCCAGATCTCCAGACGGGTGATCGCACCGATCACCACGCAGTCCTTGGACAGCCCCGCGTAGCGGCGCAGTTCGGGGACGATGGTCACCCGGCCCTGGCCGTCGGGGCGTTGCTCATCGGTGCCCGCGAACAGGTAGCGCTGGTAGGCGCGGACGGCCTCGTTGGTCAGCGGTGCCTCCGCGACCTTGCGTGCCATCTGCTCGAACTCAGCCCGTGGGAAGACGTAGAGGCAGTGGTCCTGGCCCTTGGTGACCATGAGACCCCCTGCGAGCGCGTCCCGATACTTCGCCGGCAGCGTGAGCCGACCCTTGTCGTCCAGCTTGGGGGTGTGCGTACCCAGGAACACGTACGCCCACCTCCAACCCGAACCAGATCCCCGGGCAGGGACCGGACCGGCGGTGGAGCCCCCGTTCGCCCCACCGGCCGCCACACTACCCCACTTTCTGCCACAGTCAACGGCGACAGGCCCGTCGCCGCGCCGAATATTTGCCGATTTCCGCAGGTAGACGCGGTGGGGGTGAAGTGGGGGGCGTGCGGAGCCCACCCACTGGGGTCAGCTCGTGCTACCCCGCCGGGCGACCCCGGGATGGCCCCCTGGGCGCCGGGAGCAGGCCGGGGTGGGGCAAGGTGGGGAACCGGTGGGCAACGCAGGGCGGACCCGCGCGTCCGCCGATTGCACCGAACTCCTGGGCCGGTTCGCCCGGGTTTGACACACTGCTTGGAACGCTGATGCCACGCGGCCGAAGAGGGCCGAGTCGGCTTTTGGAGGGCGAGTTGACGTCAAGCACCCAGCCGGCCGCATCGGCCAGCCACGAGCTGGCCTCCACGGAACAGACAGCTGGGGCCGAGCACGGCGGCGGGGCGGGGACACCCACGCTGGAGGAACTGCACGACACGGTGCAGCGCATCGCGGCCAACGTGGAGCACGTGCTCGTCGGCAAGCCCGACGTGGTGCGCATCGCGCTGGTCACTCTGCTGGCCGAGGGGCACCTGCTGGTCGAGGACGTGCCGGGGGTGGGCAAGACCTCGCTGGCCAAGGCGCTGGCCCGCTCCATCGACTGCACGGTCAGCCGGGTGCAGTTCACCCCGGACCTGCTGCCCAGCGACATCACCGGCGTGTCCATCTACAACCGCAACACCGGTGACTTCGAGTTCCGGCCCGGACCGGTGTTCGCCAACATCGTGGTCGGCGACGAGATCAACCGCGCCTCACCGAAGACCCAGTCGGCCCTGCTGGAGTGCATGGAGGAGCACCAGGTCACCGTCGACGCGCACACCTACCAGCTGAGCAGCCCGTTCATGGTCATCGCCACCCAGAACCCGGTGGAGATGGAGGGCACCTACGCCCTGCCGGAGGCCCAGCGCGACCGGTTCACCGCGCGCGTCTCGGTCGGCTACCCCGACCCGCAGGCGGAGCTGGCCATGGTGGACGAGCACGCGGGCCGCGACCCGCTGGCGGAGCTGCGCCCGGTGTCCGACGCGACCCGGCTCAGCGCGCTGATCGACACGGTCCGGCACGTGCACCTGACCCCCGAGGTCAAGCGGTACGCGGTGGAGCTGGTCTCGGCCACCCGCAGGCTGCCCGAACTGCGGCTGGGCGCCTCGCCGAGGGCCACCCTGCACCTGGTGCGGGCCGCGCGCGCCCAGGCCGCGCTGGCCGGCCGCCAGTTCGTGGTGCCCGACGACGTGCAGGCCGTGGCCGTACCCGTGCTGGCGCACCGCCTGGTGCTCACCTCGGAGGCCGCCGCGGGCCGCCGCTCCCCCAACGACCTGATCCGCGGCCTGGTGCAGCGCGTGCCCGTGCCGCACGCGCCGGCGACCAACGGCTCGCAGCAGCGCATCCAGTGGCCCGGCGGGCAGGCCGGGTACTAGGCGTGAACGTGCTGTCGGGGCTCACCACGCGGGGCCGCTGTCTGATGGCGGCGGGCATCGCGGCCGCCGTGTGCTCGGCGCTGCTCAACGAACGGGACCTGCTGCGCATCGCGGCCTTCGTGGTGCTGCTCCCGCTGCTGGCCGCACTGATGGCCGCCCGCTCACGGGTGGGGCTGGCCTCCAACCGGTACGTGCACCCCGAGCGGGTCCCGGTCGGCTCCAGCGCCGAGGTCCGCATCGAGATGCGCAACACCGGGCGTCTGCCCAGCGGGGGGCTGCTGCTGGAGGACGGGGTGCCCTACGCGCTGGGCGCCCGGCCGAGGTTCATCGTGGAGCGGCTCTCCCGGCACCACGTCACCCCGCTGCGCTACCAGTTGCGGCCGGTGCTGCGCGGTATCCAGCAGGTGGGCCCGCTGATGGCCCGGGTGACCGACCCGTTCGGGCTGGCCGAGTACGACCGCCAGCTGCTGGGGCACAGCAAGCTGATCGTGGTGCCCAGGGTCTACCCGCTGTCCGGGCTGCCCGGCGGCGCGGGCATGGGCGCGGGCGAGGACGGCATGGTGCGGTTGCGCTCCGGCCAGGGCGAGGACGACGCCGTGGTGCGCAACTACCGGCACGGCGACGACATGCGCAAGGTGCACTGGCGGTCCACGGCGCGACGTGACGAGCTGATGGTCCGCGTGGAGGAGACCCCGTGGCGGGGCGGCACCACGGTGCTGCTGGACCACCGGGCCTCGGCGCACCGGGGCACCGGGCCGACCTCCAGCCTGGAGTGGGTGATCTCCTTCGCCGCCAGCGTGTGCCTGCACCTGCACCGCAACGGCCAGCACGTGCGGCTGGTCACCGAGGACGGCCGGGTGCTGGCGGGTGGCGGGCGGGAGACCGGGCACAGCGACCTGGAAGTGCTCGACGCGCTGGCCGCGCTGAACCCCTCGCACCAGCGCGACCTGGTGTGCACCAGCGATCCGGCGGGCGGCCAGGAGATGGTCGCCGTGCTGGGCGCGACCAACGTGGCCGCGGCCACCGAACTGTGCAAGCACCGGCCGCGCACCAGCCGCAGCCTCGCCGTGCTGCTGGACGTCTCGGCCTGGGAATCCGCCGGGGACAGCGCCGAGGACACGGCCGCCACGGCCAGGCTGCTGCGCGAGGCGGGCTGGGGCGTGGTGGTCGCGGGTGCGGACACCTCGATGGACGCGGCCTGGTCGCGGCTGTGCCACGCGGGCGCGGTCCGCGGGGTTGCCCTGCTGCGGGAGGGCAACTCCTGATGAGCACCGGACAGCAACTGCGCCCGGACACCCGGTTCGCCGGTGGCCAGCAGCCCAGGCACCGGCTGCCCCCGCCCCCGGTGCGCGACAACACCCCGCCGCTGTCGGCCACCGCCATGGTGCCGATCGCGGCGGGCTTCTCCGTGGTGTGCGCCGCCAGCGCCCTGTCCGGCGTGCTCCAGGGCGTGACCTGGCTGCTGTACCTGGCGATCACGATCGGGCTGGTCGTGGGCACCGGCATCCTGCTGCGCGCGATGCGCACCCCCGTGCCACTGGTCGGTCTCGGCCAGGTGTTCGCCCTGCTGTGCCTGCTGGTGATGTCGTTCACCAGGAGCGGGCTGCTCGTGGTCCTGCCGAGTCCGACCGCGCTCGGGGACCTGCTCGACGTGTTGCACCAGGCCGTGGTCGAGGTGCAGACCAAGGCCCCACCGGTGACCGCCGACGAGCCCATGGTGTGCCTGGTGCTGGTGGCGATCGGCCTGGTCGCGGTGCTGGTCGACACCCTCGCGGTGGCCGCCGAGGCGCCCGCGGCCTCCGGGCTGGTGCTGCTCTGCGTGTACGCCGTGCCCGCCTCACTGGCCGACGAGATGCTGCCCTGGTGGAGCTTCGTGGTCGGCGCGGGCTCGTTCGCGCTGCTGCTGGCGGTGGACGGCCGCCAGCGGCACCTGGCGTGGCGGGGCAGGCGGGCCGGGGTGAGCGGGGCCGGGGTCGGTGAGGGCTCCCGGCGCGAGGCCACCGGGGTCGCCGCGCTCGCGGTGATCGCCGCACTGGTGGTCGGCGGCACGTTCACCATGATCGGCACGGTGGGTCGGCTGCCCGGTGGCGGCTCGAGTGGCGGCGGCTCGGCCAGCGCGCTGGGTATCAAGCCGTTCACCAAGCTCAGCGGGCTGTTGCAGCAGTCGCAGGGCAACCGCGAGCTGTTCCGGGTGCGCGGCCTGGACACCGCCTCGTACCTGCGCGCGCTGACCCTGGACGACTACTCGGCCAACGACGGCTGGCGCATCGGCCAGGACATCAACGGCGGGGTGAAGCTGGACAGCGACCGGCTGCCCGGCCGGGCGGGCGCGCACAGCGGGCAGCCCAGCAGCATCGAGATCGAGACGGTGAACTGGGAGGACCGCTGGGCGCCGGTGTACGGCACGCCCGCCGCGCTGTCCCGGCTGGGACCGCAGTGGTTCTACGACCAGACCGCCGGCACGGTGAACACGCCCTCGGCCCACTCGGCGGGCACCTACTCCGAGACGGCCTGGCTGCAACAGCCCAGCGCGGACCAGCTCCGCGCCGACGACGGCCGCTCCGGACAGCCGGTGGACGCCCGTTACACCCGGCCGGTGGCGGTCACCCAGCGGGTGCGCCAGCTGGCCGAGTCGATCACCAGCCAGGAGCGCACGACCTTCGACAAGGCCGCGGCTCTGACCAAGTACTTCAACGGCGGGGCCAACGGCTTCCGCTACGAGCTGTCCGCCACGCCCAAGGACACCTCCATCGACCAGCTGGAGGACTTCCTGTTCAACACCCGCGCCGGGTTCTGCGAGCAGTACGCCTCGGCGATGGCCGTGATGCTGCGCGACCTCGGCGTGGCCGCCAGGGTGGCGATCGGCTTCACCCCGGGGGTGGTGTCCCAGGCGGACAACTCGCGCACGATCCTGGCCTCCGACGCGCACGCCTGGGTCGAGGTGTACTTCCCCAACCACGGCTGGGTCACCTTCGACCCGACCCCGCTGTCCGGCGGGCGCGCGGTCACCCCGCCGTACCTGCAGTCCAACCAGCCGCAGGGCGGTCCGGGTGGTCTGCCGGACGGCACCAAGGAGAACAACCCGAGCGGGTCGCCGGCTCCCTCCAGCAGCGCGGCGCCGAGCACCAGCGCGCCCGCTCCCGCGACGGGTCAGCAGGGCATGCCACTACGGGACCAGCTCGCACTGGTCGTCTGGTTGCTGTTGCTGGTCCCGGCCCTGCTGCTCGCCGTGCTGTGCACGGTGCTGGCCCGGGTGCTGGGCGGTTCGTGGTCCGGGGCACCGCGCTGGCTCGCCGACCTCGCCGAGCGGCTGCCTACTTCGGTGGCACGCCGTGTGCCGCTGGTCGCGGTGGCCTCCTGGGCGGCCGTGCTGCTGCTCGTGGTCGGGTACCTGCTGAGCTGGTGGCTGTCCGCCCTGCTGCTGGTGGCCATGCTGGCCGTCACGCCGATCACGATCCGCGAGCTGCGCAGGCGGGCCCGGCTGGCCAAGGTCTCCGGGCTGGGCCCCGACGCGGCCGGTGCCGCCTGGGACGAGCTGCTCGCCGAGTCGGTGGACCGCGGTGCGGCCGTGCAGCCCGCCGAGACCGTACGGGCCACCGCCCGGCGGCTGGCCCGCGACCACGACCTGGACGAGACGGGCCGCCAGGCGCTCCGGCTGGTGATCACCTCGGTCGAGGCGTCCTGGTACGGCCAGCAGCGCACGGCCGACCCCGGGCTGGTACCGGCCCTGGCCCAGTTGCGCGCCACGATGAACGAGCGGGCCCCGCTGGCGTTGCGCGCCAAGCTGCTGCCCCGCTCCGTGCTCGGCGGCCGCTGACCGGGACTCGCGTGCCGGTGGGCGGGACTCGCGTGCTGGTGGGCGGGACTCGCGCCCAACCCGGCGAGTCCCGCCCAGCCGACGCCGAGTCCCGCTGAGCCGATGGTGAGTCCCGCGCGGGCGCGGCTGGGTCCCGTCCTGCTGCGGCCGAGTCCCGGTCAGCCGGTGTCCGCGGATGCAAAAGGTCGGCCGGTGTGGAACCGGCCGACCCTGGTGGAGGAGTCCTCGGGAACTACTCTTCTTCGAAACGCTTGCGGAAGCGTTCCTCCATACGTTGAGTCAGGGAGCTGCGGTGTGGCACACCACCCGCGGAGCCGGGGCTGTCGCCAGCCGAGGCGGCCCCCTTCGTCAGTGTGGTCAGGGTCAGCAGAGCACCAACGAACATGACCAGGAAGCCGAGCACGCTCACGATCGGGATGCCGAACAACTGAACCGGCACGATCACACCGAACACGAGCAAAGCCACACCCACGACGAACAGCACGATGCCCTGTACTCGGCGTCGACGTGACGGCCTGCGCAGTCGGGCACCACGCACGGTGGAGGCGAACTTCGGGTCCTCAGCGTAGAGCGCGCGCTCGATCTGGTCGAGCAGTCGCTGCTCGTGCTCGGAGAGTGGCATGACTCCTCCTCCGGCACAACGGTCGCGGGCGCCGGGTGTCTCGGTTGCCGCCGGACCCGGCGGACGCCCCGCCCAGGGGGTGTCACTGTTCAGGATACGATCCGCGAGCGCTGGCGACTAGCCGGTCCGGCCACCGGAACCGGGCGATGCCCCCACGATCATCCACAAGGGGTAGGGACCGGACGCGGCCGACGCCCGGTCCCACCCGCTCAGCGGTTGCGCCGCACGCGCCGCACCGAACCGATCACACCGGCTCCGACCAGGGCGAACCCGCCGACCAGGGCCACCAGCCCCGGCGAGACCCCGCCCGAACCGGCAGCCGTCCCGGTGTCCTCACGGCCGGACAGCGCGGTGAAGCCGCCCGCCCTGCCCTCACTCGCGTACCGGGAACCGGACAGCTTGTCGGCGTACCGCGCGGCTACTGTGCGTTGGTAGTCGGCCGTGGAGTACACCTTGCCCGCCGTCTCGCCGTCCAACGAGCGCAGGCTGTCCCCGCTGACCGCGTACCAGGCGTCGACCTGCGGCTCGTGCAGCAGGTACGCCCCGGCGGGCAGCGCGGCGGCCAACGCGGCCTCGCGGTTGCCCGAGGCCACGTTCACGACCTGCCAGTCCGCGCCGGTCCTGGCCGACCACAGGGTGGCCGCCCGGCCCGCGCCGTCGGTGGCGGGCACCGCGACGTAGGCCAGGGTGCCGGGCGCCGCACCGGGTGCGCCGGTGACGAAGCGCGCCGACAGCTCGTACACCGGGATGGCCTGCCCGCCGATCGTGGCCGACGGGCCCGCCGCCAGCGGCGCTCTGGCCGCCCCCGGGTAGGTGAAGTGCACGAGCTGGTCGTGCACCGAGGCGGTGGCGGTGGCCGCCCTGGCCGCCGCCAGGTCCTGCGCCGACAACTGCGGTGCCGGGTCGGCCGCCGCGAGTCCGGCGCCGAGCAGGGTGGCCGCGGTGACCGCCGCCGCGCAGAGCACGGTCCTGATCATCGCCCTCACCCCCTGATCCCGGTGAGCGTGTGCGTCCAGGCGAAGGACGAGTTGCTCACGTAGTAGTTGTAGGACATGGTCTGGTAGCGCTGGTTGGACGGCCACGGGTCGCCGTAGGAGACCGTCCCCTTGGCGGAGTCGTAGCCGTAGAGCACGTGCATGTGGCCGCCGCCCGAGGTCCAGCCGATCCGGGTCTCCAGCGGCTGGTTGGCCGAGATCTGCTGCTGCAGGGAGGAGAAGCTGATCGTGCCGTTGAGGTAGTCCCCGGTGTAGGAGAACCCGAGCTGGTAGAACGCGTTCTGGACGTCACCGAGGGTGCCCTGCCAGTTCGGGCAGGAGTAGCTGGTGTCCCGTCCCTTGGCCAGGTTGCAGAAGGTGTTCTGGTTCACCGAGTAGTTGAAGTAGGACGCGATGGTGGTGCCCGAGGCGGCCCAGCACCACTGGTTCTGCTGCTGGGACTGCATGCTGATGTTGTCGTAGTACGAGGAAGGGACCGCCGAGGTCGAGGCGGGGAGGGTCGACGCGCCTGCTGGTGCCTGGGCGATGAGCCAGGACATCAGCACGACGGCCGCCGCCGCGAGCACTCGCAGGGGTGGCGGGTAACCGCTTCGCACGGTTGGACCTCCTGGAGTTGTTGTCGTGTGGCAGGGCTTACGACACGCCGGCCGCGGGCGTGCAGGGCGCCGCGGCCGGCGGTGCGCACACTGTCCGGCCCTGTTCGGCAACCGGACAAGGGTGGCCGCCCACCGACAGGAGCGTTCCGCTTACCTGGCCGCCGTCACCTGGGGCTTCCCTCCCGGCCGACGGCAACCTACGGTGAACGTTCACACCCTGTTCACACCCTGCGAACGATCCGGATGACGACCGAGCCGACACCCCTGCCGCCGTCGGCGGACGACCTCGACGCCCGACTCGCCGAGGCGCTGCGCTACGGCCCCTTCCCCCGCGCGCTGCGGGCGGCCATCGCCCACCGCGGGCTTTCGCTCGCCCGCCTCGGCGTGCACCTGGACCGACTCGGCGTGCACGTCGGGCAGTCCACCCTCAGCTACTGGCAGCGCGGGCTGCGCCACCCCGAGGTGCCCAGGGCGCTGGGTGCCCTGCGCGCGCTGGAGAAGGTGCTGGCCCTGCCGCCGGACTCGCTGGTCGTACTGGTCGGCCCCCGGGCCAGACCCGCCTCGGAGCGGGCGACCGCGGCGGCGTTCCTCGACTTCGGACGGCTCTGGTCGGGATCGGCGGCGCTGCTGAGCGAGCTGGACGCGATGCCGGAGATCACCCGCTGCAACGCGGAGCTGGAAGTGCTGTCGGTGCACGACTTCGTGGTGATCGACCAGTACCGGGTGCAGCGCGCGGTGACCACCCGCATCGTGGTGCGGGCCATGCGCGCCGGACCCGACCGGTACCTGGCGATGTACCACGCCGACGACAACGGTGCGATCGGCGCCAGCGAGGTGCGTACCGGGGAGGGCTGCCGGACCGGGCGGGTGCGCAGGCACGCCGAGACCGGGACGATGCTCACCGAGCTGCTGTTCGATCGGCGGCTGACCGAGGGCGAACGGCACGTGTTCAGCTTCAGCCTGCACGACCAGGGCAGCACGGCCACCCCGGGCAGCAACCGCACGTTCCGCGAGCCCGGCGCCGACTACCTGTTGCAGCTGTCCTTCCACCGCAGGGCGATGCCCGCGCGCTGCACGCAGTACTTCCGGGTGCGCGAGGACGCGGAGCCGACCCAGGCCGAGGACCTGGTGTGCGGGATCGGCGGCGTGGTCAGCGCGTACTTCTCCCGGGTCGGCCGGGGACTGGCCGGCATTGCGGTGGACTGGGACTGACCGTCCAGTCAGGATTGCTCCATGACCTTCGAGGAGTTGGTGGCCGAGGCCGAGTCGGTGAGCGTGGACGGCTGGGACTTCTCCTGGCTGGACGGCCGTGCCACCGAACAGCGCCCGTCCTGGGGCTACGCGGGGCTGCTCGCCCAGCGCGTGCCGCTGGCGGAGGCCGTGCTCGACGTGCAGACCGGCGGCGGTGAGGTGCTCGCAGGTGTGCCGCGCCTGGCACGGCTGACCGTGGCCACCGAGTCCTGGCCGCCCAACGTGGCCAAGGCCACCGAGCTGCTCCGCCCGCGGGGCGTGGCCGTGGTCGCCGACCCCGACGAACCGCCACTTCCCTTTGCCGACAACACCTTCGACCTCGTGACCAGCCGCCACCCGGTGACCACCTGGTGGGCGGAGATCGCCCGCGTGCTGCGCCCCGGCGGCAGCTACCTGTCCCAGCAGGTCGGCCCGTCCAGCGCCTTCGAGCTGGTGGAGTGGTTCCTCGGTGAGCAGCCCGCCGAGGTGCGCGACGCACGGCACCCCGACCGGGGGCGGGCCGGTGCGGAGCAGGCCGGGCTGACGGTGGTGGACCTGCGCGCGGAACGGTTGCGCATGGAGTTCCACGACATCGGCGCGGTGGTCTACTTCCTGCGCAAGGTGATCTGGATGGTGCCGGGGTTCACTGTGGACGGTCACCGCGAGCGCCTGCTCGCGCTGCACGAGCACATCCAGCGGCACGGCCCGTTCGTGGCGCACTCGGCCCGCTACCTGATCGAGGCCCGCAAGGGCTGACCGCGCATGCCATGAAAGTGCCGTTCGCGGCACCAGACGCCGCGAACGGCACTTTCATGACGGTCGGCGCGCGGTGACCCGGCCGAGGTAGGCGCCGATGCCCGCGATGATCTCGGGGCGGCACCAGTGTGCCTCGACCGCCGGGTCGTCGAGCCGCCGCCCGGTGGCGATCAGCTCGCCGGCGGGCCGGTGCAGCTGGCGCTTGGTGATCTCGTAGGCCGCGCGCGGGATCGCGGCGAGCTGCCGCGCCCGGGACACGGCCTCGGGCAGCAGCCGCTCCGGCTCGACCACGGCGTGCAGCAGACCGGCGGCCCGCGCGGTCGCCGGGTCCACGGTGCGCCCGCTCAGGACCAGCTCGCTGCCCGCGATCCCGGCCGCGTGCCGGAACACCTCCAGCGCGGCGGCGGGGAACGGCACGCCGACGAGCAGTTCGGTGACCCCAATCGTGCCCTGGCTCATCAGCCGCAGGTCGCAGGCGGCGGCGAACACGCAGCCGCCCGCGATGGCGTGCCCGTTGATCGCGGCGACCACCGGCCTGGGCCAGTCGAACACGGCGAGGATCGCCTCGGTGAGCGCGGGCAGGTACTGGCGTACGTACGCCGGGCCGCCGTCGAGGACGCGCCGCAGGTCGACCCCAGCGGAGAACGCGCGCCCACTGCCGGTCAGCACCACGGCGTCCACCCCGTCCTCGGCGCGCAGCTCGGCCATCGCGGAGGTGATGGCCCGCAACAACTCCAGGTCCAGGGCGTTGACCTTGCCGTGCGCCAGCCGCAGCACGGCCACCCGCTCGTCCCGCTCCACAGAGATCATGAGCCCAGCGTGCCACCACGGGTACGCCGTGCAACATACGTCAGCCTTCCGATGTCTCGGCGGCCGCCACGCGGGAAAGTTGATCTCCTCCCCCAGTTGCCCGAAGAACGGACCCAGCGATGACCACCACCTTGCCGCCCCAAGGGGCACACGAAGCCGTTGATCCGCAGGACAGGTGGAACTTCATCGCCAGAGGCGAGACCCCCACGCAGCGGGTGGACCGCAACTTCGCGGAACTGTTGCAGGAGGTCCGGGTCGCACAGACCGGTGTACAGCTGCTGCTGGCCTTCCTGCTGTCACTGGCCTTCACGCCCCGCTTCGCCACGTTGACCGACCTGCAACGGGACGCCTTCGTGGCCAGCCTGGTGCTCGGTGCCACGGCCACCGCCCTGCTGATCGCCCCGGCCCCGTTCCACCGCCTGGTGTTCCAGCGCAGGCTGAAGCGGCAACTGGTCCAGGTGTCCAGCGCGTTCGCCCTGTGCGGGCTGGTGCTGCTGATGCTCTCGCTGGCCGCGGCGCTGCTGCTGATCCTGGACGTGGTGCTGGGCACCCACCTGGCGGTGTGGATCACCGGCGGGATCGTGGGCTGGTTCAGCCTGCTCTGGTACGTCGTGCCGCTGTGGTTCCGCCTGCGGCGCCGCGGTTCCCGGCACTGATCACGGGCGGCGGTGGCGGGCCAGTTCCACCGGGTCGTGCGCGGAGAAGACCGCCACCTTGCCCGCCTGCTCACCCACGAGGGCGCGCAGCCGCGCCTGGTTGTCCAGCCGGGTCCTGCGGGAGAACTGCACCATGTTCTGGAACGCCCGCAGGCCCGGTGTGCACCTCGGCGACACCGGGTTGACCTCCTCGTGGAAGAAGTACGAGTCCCCGGCGTGCAGCAGCCAGCCCTGGCCGGTGTCCACCGCGATGCCCGCGTGGCCCACGGTGTGCCCGGCCAGCGGCACGAGCAGGATCTCCGGCGGCAGCCCGCGCAGGTCGCGCACCGCGGCGAAGCCGAACCAGTGCTCGCCATCCGGTTCGGGGTAGACCTCCCAGTCCGGGTTGTGCGCCCACTGGGCGGTCCGGTAGCGGCTGCGGTCGGCGGCGCTGGCCTGCGCGCGGGCGGCCCGCAGCTCGGTCTCGTGGACGTGCACCTTGGCGTGCGGGAAGTCACGCAGCCCACCGGCGTGGTCCAGGTCCAGGTGGGTGAGCACGATGTGCCGCACGTCCTCGGGCGAGTAGCCGAGCTGAACCACTTGGCGCACAGCGGTTTCCGATTCGGCGAGCACCGGACGGGTGAGCTGGGTGAACGGCCGGGGCAGCGAGCCCGCCGGGTGGCGCACGTCGTCCAGGCCGAGGCCGGTGTCGATCAGCACGAGGCCCTGTTCGGTCTCGACCAGCAGGCAGTGGCAGACCATCTCGGCGGCGGCGAACACCGAGCCGGTGCCGCTGATCAGCCTGCCGCCGGGCGGGCGCATCGTGCCGCAGTTCAGGTGGTGCACGCGCATGGGCGCTCCTAGTTCTCAGCCCACCAGCTCACGCAGCTGGGCGGCGACGGTGTGCAGCGGGGTCAGGTCGTGTCGGGTCCTGGCGAGCAGCAGCGCGCCCTCGATCGCCGACAGGGCAACGGTGGCCAGCGCGGTCGCGCGGTCCGCCGCGAACCCGTGCGCCCGCAGGTGTTCCGCGATCAGCTCCAGCCAGCCCTCGTACACCTGTACGCAGGCGGCCCGGATCGGCTCGCTGTCCGAGGCCACGTCCAGCGCCACGGTCGCCACCGGGCAGCCCTCGCGGAAGTCGGTGGCGCGCAACTGTTCGGCGAGCAGTGAGATCACGTTTTCCAGTGCCTGCGCGGGATTCGGCGCGGCGGCCAGCACCGCGCGCAGGCCGTCGGCGAACTCGGTGCCCGCCATGGCGACGGACTCGGCCGCGAGCTGTTCCTTGCCGCCGGGGAAGTGGAAGTACAGCGATCCCTTGGGCGCACCCGCCTCGGCGAGCACCTGGTTCAGGCCGGTCGCCTGGTAGCCCTGGGTGCGGAACAGCGCGGCCGCGGTACGGACCACGCGCTGCCTGGTGTCGTTGCGGTTGACCACCGGCTCAAAATATACAGACTGGTCTAGTGAGCACAAGGGCGGGCTCACCCAGAGGCGAGCCTGCGCAGACTCGCCTCGCGGGCGATGTCGGTGCGGGTGCGCACGCCGAGCTTGGCCAGGATGTGCGAGACGTGCGTGGTGACGGTCCGCCGCGAGACGAACAGTTGCTCGGCGATCTGCGGGTTGGACAGGCCCTTGACCACCAGTGCGGCGATCGTGGCCTCGGCCGGGGTGAGGCTCTCCCAGCCCACCTTGGCCCGCCGGTGCTTCACGTGCGGCCCGCGCCGGATCCCCAGCGCCCGCAAGCCCGACTGCGCCCTGGCCAACTGCCGGTCGGCGCCGAGTTCGGCGTACAGGTCCAGGCAGCGGGTCGCGGCGGCCCGTGCCGAGCTGCTCTGTCCACTGTGGATGAACGCGACCGCAGCGGCCTCCAGCGCCTTGGCCCTGGGCAGCGGCCTGCCCGCCTCGCGGTAGCCCTGCGCCGCGAGCAGCAGCCGCTCGCCGTCCCCCGCGACCAGGCCCGCGCAGTACGCGTGCGCCGCAACCCGGTGCGGCACAACGGAATCCGCCGCCAGCTCGGCAACCAGCCCGGTGGTCCGCGCGGCCGTGGCGTTGTCACCGACCGCCACCGCCAGCCGCACGATTTCCGGCAGCACGTCGTCCGCGGTGCCCGCGGCCAGCACCGCCAGCGCCTCGTCCAGCCGCCCGGCCTGCTCGTGCGCCAGGCTCTGCGCCAGCGACACCAGGTGCACGGGGTGGTCGGCGTGTGCCTGGACCGCGTCGAGGTGCTCCTGCGCCGCGGCGGTGTGTCCGCGGTGCAGGTGGATCAGCGCTGCGATGCCGTGGTCGCAGCAGGAGACGATCGGGTTCTTCAGGTCCTCGGCGAGCAGGTCCACCGCCACCAGCGCCTCGTCCCAGCGGCCGGTGTCGTGCAGCAGCTGGCCCAGCGCGCACTGGGCCTGCGCCAGGCGCACCAGGTTGCCGACCTCGTCGGCCTGGGCGACCAGCTCCAGCACGGCGGCGTGCGCCTGCGCGGTGCGGTCCAGCTCGGCCAGGGTGATGGCGTAGTTGATCTGCAACAGCAGCCGGAGGTCCGCCAGCGAGGTGTCCGAGCGCGCGGTGCGCAGCGCCCGGTCCAGCAGCGGCAGCGCGGCGTCGAGCTGCCCGCGGTGCAACAGGGCCAGCGACCTCACGTGCAGGGCCCAGCCCGTGGCCCAAAGGTCGGGCTCGGGCTCGTCGAGCACCGCCGAGGCCGCGCGCTCGGCTTCGCACGACTCCCCGAGGTCCCACTGGGTGCGCGCGGTCAGCGCGAGCAGCCTGGCCCGCACCCGGCCGGTCAGCCCGGGCCTGCGCAGTGCCCGCGCCAGCTCGTCCAGTGAACGGGCCGAGTTGCCGGTGATCACCCGGCACTGGGCCAGCGTGGCGTGCAGGCGGACCAGGTGCTCGGCGTCCACCGCGGTGTCCAGCGCCGCCTCGGCGACCTGCTCCGCCTCGGCCGCCTCGCCGACCCGGTAGAGCGCGTCGGCCAACTGGTGTGCGAGCACGGCGGGCCGTTCACCCGGGCGGGACATGACCCGGCGCAGCAGGTCGGCCGCGGCCGAGGGCGCGTGCCCGATCAGCGCGTCGGCGTTGGCCACCAGCCAGTCCACGGTCCAACCGTCCTCGGCGGCCACCAGCAACTGGCGCGCGATGCGCTCGACCGGAGCACCGACCGCGGCCAGGGCCTTGGCCACGTCGGCGTGCCAGGCCGCGCGCACCGTGGCGGACATGCCCTCGTACAGGGCGGTGCGCACCATGGGGTGGCGGAAGGACAGGCCGTCTCCGCTCTCCTCGACCACGCCCGCCGACCGCGCCTCGTCCAGCACCGGCACCAGGTCGGCGACGCGCTGACCGAGGACCGTGCTCAGGTCGTTGGCGGTGAACTCCACGCCGAGCAGCGCCGCGGCCCGCAGCACGTGCCTGGCGTGCTCGGACAGGAAGCCGAGCCGGTTCTCGATCGCCGCGAACAGGGAACCCGGCAGCGTGGCGCCACGCCCCAGCGCCTCGACGAGTTCCTTGACGTACAAGGGGTTGCCCGCCGCGCCTTCCGCGAGGCCGAGCAGCTCGGCCCCGGGTTCGGCGCCGACCAGCGCGCGCACGAGCTCACCGACGGCCGTGTCGGGCAGCGGTCCGACGGGCATCCGCGTGAGGCCGCGCTGCCTGCTCAGCACCAGCAGGTCCTCCCGCGCGGGCACCGGCCGCATGGTGGCGATCAGCAGCAGCGGCAACTGGTCCACCAGCTTGGTCAACTGCCGCCACACCATGACGGTGCCGCTGTCAGCCCACTGGAGGTCGTCCAGGGTCAGCAGCACCGGTCCGCGGGCGCACAACTGGTCCACCAGCGCGAGCAGGCGTTCGGCGGCGGCAGCCGTGGGGTCGCCACCCAGGGAGGTCTCGCCGCGCAGCAGCCGCAGCGTTTCCTCGTCCACCGGCAGGGCTTCCAACAGGGGCAACAGGGGAAGCAGTTGGCCGAGTTCGTCCCCGGACCCGGACAACACCCGCAGCCCCTTGGACCTGGCCGCGGCCCGCGCCGCACGGACCAGGGTGGTCTTGCCGATACCGGGTTCACCCTCGACCAGCACAGCGGCGCCCCGCCCGGTGGCCAGGTCGGCCACCCGGCTCAGCAGCCGCGACAGTTCGCGGTCCCGGCCGACCACGGCTGGCACAGCACTGACCACAGATCGGATAATAGTACAGAAACTTGTGGTGAACAACACATTTACCGCAGGAGAATCGCCGGGTTCTTCACCGCTCGTTACCGTGCCGTACCCACACAATTCAACGATTGCTCGTATCACGCCAATTCGCAAGGAATCAGCCGTCAAGAATTCACTTCACGGCGGCTTGGGCGCTGCTGACCTGCTGCCAACCTGGTGCCGCTCGCGCACCACCAGCCGACGATCAGCGCCCTGGAGGGGTCGTGCGATTTCGTTTCATCGCAGTCGTTTTCGCGCTCGCCGCAGCCGCCAGCCTTGGTCTCTCCTCCGTGTCCCAGGCCACTGCCGCTCCCGCGTCCGCAGCGCACTTCGCGGACAGCCCGGACGGCGGGGTCTGGATGACCTGAGCGAACCTCCTGCACCACCGGGTGGCCACAGCGTCGTGGCCACCCTTTTTTTCATTTCATTTCCCCCTGTCCGGTTTCGGTTCGGTGAGCCCGGAGCGCCGAGGGCCCTGTCCGAGCAGTGAGGCGGGCCGCACCGCCGCACCGCCGAACCGGGACCTGGCCGAGTCGGCCGCGTGATCGGCTTCGCGCCAGCCCCGCTCCGGCGCGTCCAGGAACAGCTGCTCCCCCACCTCGGCGGCCTGCACGAGCTGTTCCACCCGCACGCCGATCAACCGCACCGCGCCGTGCGGCACCGATTCGTCCAGCAGCTTGCTCGCCGCCTGGAACACCTCGCGGGACACGTCGGTGGCCACCGGGAGCGTGCGCGAGCGGGTGATCGTGGTGAAGTCGTGGAACCGCACCTTGATCGACACCGTGCGCCCGCGCAGGCCCCGCGAACGCAGCGAGGCCGCGGTGCGCTCGGACAGCCGCAGCAACTCACGCCGCAGCAACTCACGGTCGTGGTGGTCCACGTCGAAGGTCTCCTCGGCACCGATCGACTTCTCCGCCGACTCCGGCACCACCGCGCGGCTGTCGTGCCCGTTGGCCAGGGCGTACAGGTGCTCGGCCGCGGCGTTGCCGACCACCCTGCGCAGCCGGGCCAGCGGGGCGGCGGCCACGTCGCCGACGGTCTCCATGCCGACCCGGTCCAGCGACTCCGCGGTGCGCCCGCCGACGCCCCACAGCGCGCCGACCGGCAACGGGTGCAGGAACTCCAGGGTCTGCGCGTGCGGCACGACCACCATGCCGTCCGGTTTGGACATGCCGGAGGCCAGTTTGGCGATGAACTTGGTGGAGGCCACTCCCACCGAACAGGTGACGCCCACCTGCTCTGCCACGCTCCGGCGCAGCTGGGCGCCGACCTGCGCCGGGGTGGCCCTCAGCCTGCGCAGCGCACCGGAGACGTCCAGGAAGGCCTCGTCCAGGCTGAGCGGTTCGACCAGCGGGGTGACCTCGCGGAAGATCTCCATGACCTTCGAGGAGGCCTCGGTGTAGAGCGGGAAGGTGGGCGGCACGTACACCGCCTGCGGGCAGAGCCGGCGGGCCCGCGAGGTGGGCATGGCCGAACGCACCCCGTACTCGCGGGCCAGGTAGTTGGCCGAGGACACCACCCCGCGCGGGCCGGTACCGCCCACCACCACAGGGCGGTTGCGCAGCTCGGGGCGTTCCCGGATCTCCACCGAGGCGTAGAAGGCGTCCATGTCCACATGCAGGATCGGGCAGCCCGTGTCGTCAGGCCAGCTGTCCGCACCCGCGCGGAAGCGGTCCACCAGGCCACGCGGCAGGTTCGCGCTGCGCCCCACTGCTGCCTCCACACTCCCCTGGACCGAACGTCTGTTCGACCTCGAATCGGAGTGTAGTGCGGACCCCTGACAACCAACCGGCCCGCGCGTGTCGGACGTTCCGGTGCCGCGTGTCGGCGCTTCCGGTACGAACTCCCACGAGCTGGGAAAACGCGCGCCAAGCGCCGACACACCGCACGCCAAGCGCCGACACGCGGGGTTTGCCGCTGCGGGGTTCGCCGCCCGCGACGGGTCAGGGCCGCCGGGCGAGGGCGTGCAGGCGGGCGGCCATGTCGCGCAGGGGCGGGCGGGTCGCCGCCGCGAACTCCAGCTGGGCAAGCGCTTCCGCGGCGCCCGGGTTGGACTCCAGCACGGCGCCCGGCACCAGGTCGGCGACCACCCCGTGGCCCTGCAACAGCTCGACCCGCAGACCGGCCAGCTCCAGTGCGCGCGGCAGGCTCTCGGTGTCGAACCGGCGCAGCAGCGACTCCCCGACCAACTGCCCGTCCGGGTCGTCCAACAGCTGACGGGCGTCCACCAGTCGCCCGGCGATCACCCGGTTGAGGATGGCCGCGTACCGGTTGGCCACCAGCACCGAGATCGCCGCTCCCGGGGCGGCGGCCAGGCTGAGCTGGGCCAGCGCGGCGGCCAGGTCGTCCACGACCTCCAGCACGCCGTGCCCGAGGACCAGGTCGGCCTGCCCCGCGGGCACCAGTTCGGACAGCGCCTCGGTGTCGCCCTGCACGGCCGTGATCAGCTCGTTCACCCCGGCGTCCACGGCACGGCGTTGCAGGGTCGCCAGCGCGTTGGGGCTGGGCTCCACCACGGTCACGGCGCAGCCCGCAGCGGCCAGTGGCACGGCCCACACTCCGCTGCCCCCGCCCACGTCCAGCACGCGCGGCTGCTCGCCGCCGCGACGCTGGCGCACGGCGGCCAGCTCCTGGTCGAGCACGCGGTGCACGGCGTCCGGTCGCATGGCGGCGAGTCTAGGTCCGAGCGGATGTCGTCGATCTGCGGGCTTGTCCCAGACCGTAGGCTGCCGGTGTGCATACGGTCGCGGTATTGAGCCTCAAGGGCGGTGTCGGCAAGACCACGGTGGCCCTCGGTCTGGCCTCCGCGGCGCTGCGCAGGGGCGTCCGCACACTCGTGGTGGACCTGGACCCGCAGTGCAACTCCACGGCGACGCTGGAGCCACAGGAGACAGCGGCCACCCTGTTCCACGTGCTACAGAGCCCCAAGCCCGACACGGTGCGCGCGGCGATCTCGCCCAGCGGCTGGGGTGAGGGCGTGGACGTGCTGGTGGGCGCCGAGGAGGTGGAGGGCCTCAACCACCCCGACCCGAGCCTGTCCAAGCTGGGCAGGCTGGGCCGTGCGCTGGAGGTGGTGCACGAGGTGCGGACCGCCGACGACGAGCCGCCCTACCAGCTGGTGCTGCTGGACTGCCCGCCCTCGCTGGGGCAGCTGACCCGTTCCGCGCTGGTCGCGGCGGACCGCGCGCTGCTGGTCACCGAGCCGACCATGTTCGCGGTGTCCGGGGTGCAGCGGGCCTTCGAGGCGGTGCAGTCCGAGCGCGCCGAGCACAACCCGGACCTGCAACCGCTGGGCGTGGTGGTCAACCGGGTGCGCCCACGCTCGCACGAGCACCAGTTCCGCATCGACGAACTGCGCGAGATCTTCGGCCCGCTGGTGATGCCGGTGGCGCTGCCCGACCGGCTGGCCGTGCAGCAGGCCCAGGGCGCCTGCATGCCGATCCACCTGTGGAACACCCCAGGTGCCCGCGAGGTCGCGCTGGCCTTCAACCTGTTGCTCGCCAGGGTGCTGCGCGCCACCCGCCGCAGGCAGCGCCCGGTGTACGAGGAGCCCGAGGTCGAGCCGGAGCCCGAGCCCCAGGACGGCGTGGGCAGCCCGCAGTTCATGGAACCCCACCTGCCCTCGTGACGAACCGCAGTGCCATGAAAGTGCCGTTCCTGGCACATGACGCCAGGAACGGCACTTTCATGGCATGGGGCGGGGCGGGCTGATGCCTGAGGGCGACACGGTGTTCCTGACCGCGCACCGGTTGGACGAGGCGCTGGCCGGTGCCGAGCTCACGCGCGGTGAGCTGCGCCACCCCGAGCTGTCCACGGCGGACCTGACCGGGCGCACCGTGCTCGGGGTCCGCTCGGTGGGCAAGCACCTGTTCACCCGCTTCGACCGCGACCTGAGCCTGCACAGCCACCTGCGCATGGACGGCTCCTGGCACCTGTACCGGCCCGGCGAGCGCTGGCGGCGCCCCGACCACCAGGTGCGGGCCGTGCTGTCCACCGCCGACCGGGTGGCCGTGGGCTTCCGGCTGCACGACCTGAAGTTGCTGCCCACGGCGCAGGAGCACGGGCTGGTCGGGCACCTGGGCCCGGACCTGCTCGACCCCGACTGGGGTCCGGCGCTGGCCGGGCAGGCGGCGGACAGGCTGGCCGCCGAGCCGGACCGCGAGCTCGGGCTCGCCCTGCTGGACCAGCGTGTAATGGCTGGGATCGGCAACCTGTACCGGGCCGAGGTGTGCTTCCTGCTCGGGGTCACCCCGTGGTCGCCGGTGTCCACTGTGGACCCGGCCGAGGTGGTCCGGCTCTGCCACGACCTGCTGGCGCGCAACGCGTGGCGGCCCGAGCAGAGCACCACCGGGGAGCTGGCCAGGGGCCGCCAGCACTGGGTGTACGAGCGCGGCGGGCGGCGGTGCCTGCGCTGCGGCAGCGCGGTGCGCAGGGCCGTGCAGGGCAGCGGGGTCCAGCAGCGCAACACCTGGTACTGCCCTCGGTGCCAACGGGGTCCGGTGCCGGGTTCGTCCTGATACCGTTGGGGTATGGACCCGATCCTCGTCACGATCGCAGGTGCGCTGGTCAAGGAGGCCGTCAAGCCGGCGGTGGCCGCGCTGGTCAAGCGCGTCCGGGCGAAGTTCGGCAAGGGCACCGCCGAGGAGGACGTGCTCGAGGCGGCACTGGAGTCCCCGGACAACGAGAAGGCCGTGCAGCGGCTGGCCAACCGGCTCGCCGAGGCCGAGCGGTCCGACCCCGAGTTCGGCGGTGAGCTGCGCGAGCTCTGGGAGACCGCCAAGGTCGAGATCACCCTCGCGCAGAACACGCAGGTCGCCAGCTCCGGCGGGGTGAACAACTCGATCACGGGCACCGTGCACGGCAAGGTGGTCCAGGCCCGCGACATCACCGGCGGCATCACCTTCCACTAGTCCACTGTGGACAAAGCAGGTCAGCGCTGGTTGAGCCGTTCCAGCCGTTGCGCGGCGGAGTTCGCGCGCGGGTGGTCCAGCACCTGGTAGATCGCCAGCGCGTGTTCGGCGTGCGCCACGGCGCCGCCGCGGTCCCCGGCCGCCAGCAGCGCGGCGCACAGCACCTCGCGCACCACCGCCTCCTGGAACAACCTGCGCAGCTCCTGCATGATCGCCAGCGCCGGGGTGAGCGCCTCGATCGCCGCCCGGTTCGCCCCCACGCGCAGCTGCGCCTCGCCCAGACTGGTCAGCACCCTGCCCTCGTTGTACCGGTCCCCGCGCTCGCGCATCGCGTGCAGGGTCCCGGTGAGCCCCGCGAGCGCCTCCTCCGCACGGCCCAACGCCGACAGCACCCGGTAGTAGTGGTGCCCGCGCAACGCGATCTGCTGCTCCTGGCCCGCCCGCACCGCCAGCGGCTCGGCCGCCAGCAGGCAGTCCAGCGCGTCCTGGTAGCGGCCCACCCCGTAGTGGGCCAACGCCAGCGACTCCAGGTCGGTCGCCATGCCCTGGTGGTGCTGCACCGACCGGTCCGCCCGCAGAGCCAGGTCGAACTGCTCGACGGCCCGCTCGACCTCGTCCAGTTCGAGGTGGTGGAACCCCAGCTGGCAGCGGATCCGCCCCTCGGCACGGCGGTCGCCCAGCCGTTGGGCCGACACCACACCCAGCTCGTTGACGGTCTTCCAGTCCGTGTAGTGCTTGCGGTGGAAGTGCAGCCCCCACAACGCCTCGCAGAGCCCCACGACCAGTTCGTCCATCCCGGACTCGTGCGCGGCCCGCACCAGCGACACGAAGCTGGCCCGATCGGCCTCCAGCAGGTCCAGCGCCTCCACGTCGGTGCCGGGGAAAGCCGCCACCTGTTCGTAGCGCGGGCTCAGCCGCCAGCGGAACCTCGACACCGCCTTGTCCGCGGCCACCGCGTAGTCCAGGTACCAGGCGACGATCCGCTCCAGCGCGGTGCCCTCGGCGTGCTGCAACGCGTGCGCCCTGGCCAGTGAGGAGTAGCGGTACCGCCCGCCGGGCACCGCGCGCAGCAGGCCCTCGCGTACCAACTCGCCCAGCACGGCCTCCCCGCCCGGCTGCACGGCGTTGGCCAGCGCACCGGGGAAGTCGGCCCCTGGGTAGGACGCCAGCATCAGGAACACATGCGAGGCCCTGGGCGACAGGTGCTCGTAGGACATGGTGTGGATCCTTTCGCCCTGGGCATGGGACAGCCTCAACCCGCGTGCGTCCCCCCGTCCACGATCACCGACGATACCCAGTCGTGACCGGTGGCGTTATGCCCTTCACACGGGTGGCTGGACGCACGGGGTGGGTGTGCGCCGTCACCCCGGTGTGAGGAGGCACGATAGGGCCGTGGTCTACAAGCAGGTGGTGCGCGCGACGCTGTTCCGGTTCGGCGGGGGCGACCCCGAGGTGGCGCACGAGCGCACGCTCGGGGCACTGCGCAGGGTGAGCTCGCTGCCACCGGCACTGGCCGCGCTGCGGGCCCGCTACGCGGTGCAGGCCCCGCGCACGGTGTTCGGCGTGCGCTTCCCGAACCCGGTGGGGCTGGCCGCGGGCATGGACAAGAACGGGGTGGCGCTGCCCGCCTGGCCCGCGCTGGGCTTCGGCTACGTCGAGGTCGGCACGGTCACCCGGCACGCCCAGCCCGGCAACGACCGGCCCAGGCTGTTCCGGCTGCCCGACAGCGAGGCGATCGTCAACCGGATGGGCTTCAACAACGAGGGGGCGCAGGCGCTGGCCGACCGGCTGGACCGGCTCGGCGGACTGCCCGTGCCGCTGGGCATCAGCCTGGGCAAGTCGAAGATCACCCCGGTGGAGCAGGCGGTGCAGGACTACCGGCACTCGCTGCGCGCCCTGCACCGGCACGGGGACTACTTCGCGGTCAACATCAGCTCGCCGAACACCCCCGGCCTGCGCAGCCTGCAGGACCGGGCCGCGCTGACCGAGCTGCTGGCGGGCCTGCAGGAGGAGAACCGCTCGCTGGGCGCGGTCAAGCCGCTGCTGGTGAAGATCGCCCCCGACCTGACCGACAGCGCGATCGCCGAGCTGCTGGAGGTTTGCGGGGAGCACGAGGTGGCCGGGGTCATCGCCACGAACACCACGCTGGGCCGGGAGGGTCTGGCCGCGGCCGACTCCGCCAAGGCGGCCGAGGCGGGGGGCCTGAGCGGTCGCCCGCTGGCGGCGCGGGCCCGTGAGGTCGTGGCCTTCGTGCACGCCGAGACCGGTGGCCGCCTGCCGATCATCGGCGTGGGCGGCATCTTCGGCGCCGAGGACGCCGCGCGCATGTTCGACGCGGGCGCCAGCCTGGTGCAGCTCTACACCGGTTTCATCTACGAGGGCCCCGGCCTGGTCCGCAGGATCACCCGCAGCCTGGCCTGACCGCGAGTCCCGCTCGCAGGCACGCGAGTCCCGCCCTGGCGACGGGACTCGTACGCCCCAGGGCGGGACTCGCGGGAGTGCAGCAGCCGCCTGGCACCGGTTCGCGGTGCCAGGCGGCGCCTGTCCCGGGTCGACTCAGATCAGGCCGAGGAACAGCAGCCCGTTGGGCGTGCCGAGGCCGGTCACGTTGTCGTAGCCGCGGGTGGTCTGGATGGTCTGGTCGGGGTTGTTGAAGGACCGGACCGTCCGGACGTAGCCGTCGGCGTCGTTGAAGCCGTTGACGTAGTCCACGCGCACCTCACCGGCACCGGTGACCGGCTTGACGTCGCTGATCGCCGGGGTGTGCGAGAGGGCCTTGTACATCCACGGGTTGATGAACCCGTGGCGGCCGCCGAACTGGTCGGCAACGGCCATCAGACCGGCCATCAGCGGGGAGGCGAGGCTGGTGCCGCCGATGCGGTACTCGCCGTAGTGCACCCCGTCGGGGTAGGTCTGGGTCAGGCCGATCAGCATGCCGGTGGTGGGGTCGGCGTCCATCGAGATGTCCGGCACCACCCGACCGCGCTTGTCGCCGGTCTGGTTCTGCTTGGCCAGCGCCTCGGGCACGACGCCCTTCTGGTACGCGGGCTCCGGGAACAGCACGCTGGTGCCGCCGCCCGCGCCGTACAGCCAGGTGCCGGGGGCCGCGGGGCCCCACGCGCCGTTGGTCAGCGTGGACTTGCCGGTGGACCAGCCGGTCTCCAGCACCTTGCTGCCGTCCTTGCCGATGCCCAGGCTGGTGCCGCCGACCGCGGTGACCCACTGGCTGGAGGCGGAGAAGTCGGCCGAGGGCTTGGGCAGCCGGTGGCTCTCGTCCCCGTTGTCGCCCGAGGAGAAGTACACGCCGATGCCCTCGGCCGCCGCCTGGATGGCGATCGACTGGAAGGCGTTGACCTCGTCGGCGGGGATGTCCTCACCGGTGTCGCCGTAGGAGTTGGACACGATCTGCGCCTTGTTGCCCGCGACGATCGTGTTCAGCGCCTTGTCCAGGCCCAGGTCGGTGCAGTCCGCGCCGCCCACGTAGAGGATCTTGGCGCCGGGGGCCATGGCGTGCACGGCCTCCACGTCCAGGCTCTGCTCGCCGTACCAGCCGGAGGCGTCGCACTGGGTGGGGTCCTCGGTGCCCGGGGTGGGCGGGAAGACGATCTGCGAGTACTGGCCCTGGGTCAGCGGGTGCGCCGGGTCGTGCCGCTTGGCGTACTCGGCGGCGTCGGCGTACAGCGTGGGCGAGGCGAAGGCGTCCACGATGGCCACGGTGACTCCGCGCCCGTCCAGGCCGACCTTGCCGATGTTGTCCAGGTCGCTGGCCGCGCGCAGCTGCTGCGGGGTGTAGCCGCAGACCGCGTAGGGCAGCTGCTTGCCACCGTAGGCCGGGTCGGTGGTGTCCACCTTCTGGCCGAAGTAGTCCGAGCAGGGCTGCGCGTTGACGAAGCCGGCGGGCGGCGGGGCGACTCCCGGCCCGGCGGTCTTGGTCTGCGCCACCGTGTCGGCGTTGGCGTCCCCGTTGGCGCCCACGTGCGAGGGCTTGACCAGCGACAGGGCCTGGTCCACGTTGACCACGCCGGACACCGCACCGGCCAGTGCCGCGGGCACCGACAGCGGGCGGTCGGCGGAGCGCAGCGTGCGGTCCTTGACCTTGTACAGGCCCAGGTTCACGCCGAAGGCGTGCTGCACCTGGGCGGCCGAGCCGGTCGCCTCGACGTACTGGTTGTTCGAGGGGATCTCGCCGATGCCGAACCCGCTGGAGCTCAGCCAGGTGCGCACCGCCTCGACCGTGCCCGCGCTGGGCGCGAACCGGGTCCGCACCTCGTCGGTGGACAGGAACCTGCGGTAGGACGGGCTGGACGGGTCGGACACCGCGGTCGCCGCGGCCTCCAGACCGGCCTGGTCCTTGGCCTTGAGGTACACCCGGAAGGTCAGCCGGTCCGAGCCGCTGACTTCGGCCACCTTCGCGTTCGGCTTGGCCCACACCGGCTGCGAGTCCGGAATGGCCGACATGCCCGCCGCGCTGGCCGAGGTCGCGAGGCTGGTCACGCCCGCCCCGGCCATCGCCACCGCGAGCAGGAACGCTGGAGTTCTTCGCACGAAAACGCCCCTTCTGCAGTTCTGAGCCCCTAACGAACACGGGCTCCCGCACCTGGGAATGAGGCTAACTCGCACCTCACCCGGGGCAAACAAGTAAATTTTCAGTGCGATGCGAATTTATTAACACCCATTGGTCACGGCTAACGGAATCACCTATGACCGATTTGTCGACTCAGTTCCTGCGCGCTGCGTACATGGCCCGCAGCAGTGGGTGCACGAGCACCACGAACATCGATCCCCAGGCGATGCCACCCAGCTCCACCTCGCCGAACCGCAGGCTGAGGTCCCCGGCCCCGGCGATCAGCGCGGCCCCACCCACCATCAGGTTGACCGGGTTGAGCAGGTCCACCCCGTTGGTGGTCCAGATGCGCACTCCGACCAGGACGATCAATCCGTACAACAGCAGGCTCGCCCCGCCCATCACCCCGGCGGGCATCGTACTGAGCAGCGCGCCGAATTTGGGCGAAAAGGACAGCAGAACCGCGCCGCACGCGGCAACGACATAGGCGGCCGTGGAATAGACCTTGGTGGCCGTCATGACACCGATGTTCTCCGCGTACGTGGTGGTGCCCGATCCGCCGCCCGACCCGGCCAGCACCGTGGCCAGTCCGTTGGCGATCAGCGCGTCACCCACGCTGCCGTCCAGGTTGCGGCCGGTGACCGCCGCGACGGCCTTCACGTGGCCCACGTTCTCCGCGACCAGCACGATGACCACCGGCAGCACGGTCAGCACCACCGAGGGCCGCAGCTCGGGGGACAGCAGCTGGGGCAGCCCGATCCAGTCCGCCTCGGCGACCGCGTCCAGCCGGGCCTTCTCCAGCCCGACCGTGCAGGCCGCGACCAGCCAGCCCGCGACCACGCCCACCAGCACCGAGGCCCGGGACAGCAGCCCCCTGCCCAGCACCCCGCACACCAGCACCACACCCACGGTGACCGCGGCGATCCCGGGCTGCGGGGTCACGGACCTGACCGCGGACGGGGCCAGGTTCAGCCCGATCAGCATGACCACCGCGCCGGTGACCGCGGGCGGCATCAGCGACTCCAGCAGCCGCACGCCCAGGGCCTTGACCGCCACACCGACCACGACGAGCATCAGCCCGGCGGCCAGCACCCCGCCCAGCTGCGCGGCGGTGCCGTTCTCCCGCGCGGCGGCCAGCGGGGCCACGAACGCGAAGGAGGAGCCCAGGTAGCTGGGCACGCGGTTGCGCGTCAGGAACAGGAACAGCAGGGTGCCGAGTCCGGAGAACAGCAGCGTGCTGGTGACCGGGAAGCCGGTGTAGGCCGGTACCAGCACGGTGGCGCCGAACATGGCCGCGATGTGCTGGAGGCCGAACCCGACGGTGAGCGGCCAGCTCAGCCGCTCCTGGGGGCCGACCACCTCCCCGTCCGTCACACGGCGCCCGTCGCCGTGCACGGTCCACAACGCCACGTGCAACCCTCCCCGCGGGTAGCCGACTCAGCAAGGAGATCCTGCCACGCGGGGTAGCCGATACCGCTACATCACAGTTCGATAATCACACTTCTGCCTGAAGATTTTTCGGGTATCCCGCCGGATCGGGGCAGTGCTGCTACCTGGAGTGATGTCACACCGGGTCAGGAGAGCTCACGCAGCGCGGAGGCAAGCCCGGTCAGGTGGTCGCTGGCCTCGAGCAGTGCCTGGTTGGGAGCCGTCGCCGTGTTGCTGGTCAGCACGGCCTGTCCCGCGGCGGCCACCAGCGCGCGGTAGCCCTCCACGCCCTCGTCCACCTGCTCGCGCAGCTTGCGCACGCCCGCACTGAGCTCGGCGCGCTGGGCGATCGGCACGATGTCCCTGGCCCGCTCCACCGCGACGAGCTGTTCGGCCACCGCCCGGATGGCCGCGGCGGCCTCCGCGGCGGCGACCCTGGCGTGCGCGACGGACTCCGCGGGCAGCGGCGCGACCCCGACCGCCGAGGGCGTGCCGAGCTGGCGCAACAGCTCCGCCAGCCCGGCCTCGGCCTCGGCGAGGGCCCGCATCGGCTCCCTGGCCGCCGACCCGTTCGGCGGCAGCGAGGCCAGCGGCACGGGCGGTTCGGGCAGCGGGGTGCGGTACAGCTTGATCGTCTTGACCCCCGAGCTGGTGGCGAACCAACCGAACAGGGCGGTGGCGCAGATGGCGGCGATGCCACCGGGCCCCGACAGGTCCGCGGCCTGGCCGATGACCAGCCCGCCGCCGATGGCGGTCATGCCGCCCCAGACGGCCGTGACCCGGCCCGCGCGCCGCCGCTTGCGCAGCAGCCTGGCGCGCGGGTCGCGCCAGTTGGCCACCTTGGCGCGGATGGTGTCGGCCACCGGCCCGCGCACCTGCTCACTGACCGCCTGTCCGAACTGGATCAGCTCGGTCAGCTGCCGCTTGCGCGAACCCATGACCACCCCCGTCGCCGGTCAGAGCCGGATCAGGACTGCTTCTCCTGCTGAACGCGCTGGGCGATCTCCTGCTGGATGCTCGCCGGGGTGACCGCGGGCGTCGCCGCCGCGGACCCGCTGGTGACCTCCCCGGCCACCGAGCCACCGCGCATCGAGGCGCGGATCTGCTCCAGCCGGCTGCTGCCCGCCAGCTCCGTGGTGGAGGCCTGCACCTCCATCATGCGGCCCTGCACCGAGTTGGAGGCCAGCTCGGCCGAACCCAGCGCCGTGGTGTACCGCTTCTCGATCTTGTCCCGGACCTCCTCCAGGGAGGGAGTGTTGCCGGGGGCGGCCAGCTCGCTCATCTGGTTGAGCGACTTGGACACCTGCTCCTGCATCTTGGCCTGCTCCAGCTGGCTGAGCAGCTTGGTGCGCTCGGCCAGCTTCTGCTGCAGCATCATCGAGTTGCGCTCGACGGCCTGCTTGGCCTGGGCAGCTGCCTGCAGGGCCTGGTCGTGCAGGGTCTTGAGGTCCTCGATGTTCTGCTCGGCGGTCACCAGCTGGGTGGCGAAGGACTGCGCGGCCTGCTCGTACTGCGCTGCCTTGGCCTCGTCCCCCTTGGCGCGGGACTCGTCGGCCAGCACCAGCGCCTGACGGGCCGATGCCTGCAGCTTCTCCACCTCGCCGAGCTGCCGGTTGAGCTTCATCTCCAGCTGGCGCTGGTTGCCGATGACGGCCGCCGCCTGCTGGGACAGTGCCTGGTGCTGCCGCTGGGCCTCTTCGATGGCCTGTTGGATCTGCACCTTCGGGTCCGCGTTCTCGTCAATCTTGGCGGAGAACGCCGCCATCAGGTACTTCCAAGCCTTCACGAAAGGGTTGGCCATCTCCTCCGCCTGCCTTCTGCCTACTCCGGACTACCGCACTCCCGCACTCACGAGAACGCCGCGCCCAGGAAACGAGCCGGTACCGGTGCGGGTTCCATCGTGTCAGGTGGCCGCGCGCCGTTCCACCGAACCCCACGAATGTCAGGGACACCCCGACCCCGCTACAGGAGAACCCCGGATCCGATCGGATACCGATCGTGTCCGGGGTCTCACTCGCAGTTCTCCGGGCGGCCTCAGGCCGCGACGACCACCTCGCCGTGCGGCGGCGCGATGGAACTGGACAGCCTGGTGGTGAGCACCGGTTGCAGCCGGATGTCGCTGAGCTGGTCGCCCACCAGGCCCGGGAGCAGGCGTCCGCCCTCGACCCCTCGGGCCTCGGCGTCCACGCCGGTCTTGTCCCTGGTGACGGCGTCCACCGCGCTCATGTCGGAGGCCACGGTGTGCAGCAGGTCCGCGAGTGGCAGCTCCAGCGCCTCGCAGATGGCGGCCAGCAGCTCGCTGGATGCCTCCTTGCGCCCGCGTTCCACCTCGGACAGATAGCCCAGGCTGACCCGTGCGGCGCGGGAGACCTCACGCAGCGTGCGGTGTTGGGTGGTGCGGGTGTGACGAAGCCGATCGCCGATCGCCTCGCGCAGCAGCACGGTCATCGCGCGCCTCCTTCCGGCCGGGCCCGTACCGACCACGTTACCCAGCCAGCCCCCGGACTGGCATCGAGTTCACGCCTCGTACGCCCAAGGCGAACGAGTGAATCACCAGGCTTGTTCCCGTTCACCCGGTCACCGTCAATGATCGACCAGGTCTCCTGCGGGCGCATCACGGCACGCCGGAGTGAAGATCACCGCTGGTGACAGCGTTGAGCAACGATTCAAGCGCGGCTCGCACACTGGCTGCTCGCACGGCCTGCCGGTCACCGGTCAGCCCCAGTTCGGTCACCTCGGCGACACCTGGCCCGGCCAGTCCCAAGTAGACCGTTCCGGGGGACACCCCGTCCTGCGGATCGGGCCCGGCGACCCCGGTCAGGCCCAGGCCCCAGGTCGCACCGCAGCGGTCCCGCGCCCCGATCGCCAGTTGGACGGCCACCTGCGGGTGCACCGCCCCGTGCGCGGCGAGCAGGCCCGGGTCCACCCCGGCGAGCGTGGCCTTCAGCTCCGTGGCGTACACGACCAGCCCACCGCGCAGCACGGCGCTGGCCCCCGGCACCGCGGCCAGCTCGGCGCTGAGCAGGCCCGCCGTCAGCGACTCGGCCGTGGCCACCGTCTGGTGCCGCGCCCGCAACTCGGCCACCAGCCGGGCGGTGAGCGAGGTCACGGCGAGCCCGCGACGGCCCGCCGGCCGCGAGCCCGCAGCCGGATCGCCCGCACCGCGTAGTCCACGCCGGTGACCACGGTGAGCAGCAACGCGGCGCCCATCGTCACCCAGCGGATGAAGTACAGCTGGGGCGGCAGCGGCAGCAGATAGAAGCCGATGGCCAGGATCTGCAGCAGGGTCTTGGCCTTGCCGCCGCGACTGGCCGGGATGACCCCGTGCCGGATCACCCAGAAGCGCAGCAGTGTGACAGCGATCTCGCGGGCCGCGATCACGATCGTGACCCACCAGCCCAGCTCGCCCAGCATGGACAGGCCGACCAGGGCGGCCCCGGTCAGCGCCTTGTCCGCGATCGGGTCGGCGATCTTGCCGAAGTCGGTGACCAGCCCGTGCCGCCGGGCCAGGTCCCCGTCGATGCGGTCGGTGATCGAGGCCAGCGCGAACAGGGCGAAGGCCACGAACCGCCAGAACAGGTCGGTGCCACCGCCCGCGAACAGGGCCAGCAGGAAGAACGGCACGATCACCAGGCGGCTCACGGTCAGCGCGTTGGCGATGTTGAGCACCGGCACCGGGGTCGGCTCGGGCACCGGCCGCAACGGTGGCGTCCGGTCCTCCTCGGGCGGGCCTGTGTCCCCCGCGCTGGCCGCGGTACTCATCGCCGCGCCTCGCTGGCGCTCGGCGCAGCGCTTCGCGCGGGCCCTGTGCCTGATGACTCGCTCGCGCGCTCGCTCATTGCGGGAGGCTCCTGGGCAGCACCTCGATCGGGCGGACCACCAGGTCCACGCCCTCGCTGTCGGTGACCTCGCAGCGCACCAGGTCGCCGACGGCCAGGCCCTCGGCCGCCAGCACCACGCACTCGCCGTCCACCTCGGGCGCCTGGTGGGCCGCGCGGCCGGTGCAGTCGAAGTCCTCGTCCTCGGCGCTCTCGATCAGCACGGTGACCTCGGTGCCGATCCGGTCCTCGGCGCGCTGCGCGGTGAGCTGCTCGACCAGCGCGGAGACCCTGGCCACCCGCGCCGCGATCTCCTCGGCGTCCAGCTTGCCGTCCAGGCCCAGCGCCTCGGTGCCGTCCTCGTCGGAGTAGCCGAACACGCCGACCGCGTCCAGGCGGCCCTCGGTGAGGAAGCGCTCCAGCTCGGCCAGGTCCTGCTCGGTCTCGCCGGGGAAGCCCACGATGACGTTGGTGCGCACCCCCGCCTCGGGACTGAGCTCGCGGATCTGGGCGATCAGCGCCAGGAAGGAGTCGGTGGAGCCGAACCGGCGCATCCTGCGCAGCACGGCCTCGCTGGAGTGCTGGAAGGACAGGTCGAAGTAGTCGGCGACACCCGGCGTGGTCGCGATCGCCCTGACCAGGCCCGGCCGGGTCTCCGCGGGCTGTAGGTAGGACACCCGCACCCGGTCGATGCCCGGCACCTGGGCCAGCTGCGGCACCAGCTTCTCCAGCGCGCGCACGTCGCCGAGGTCCTTGCCGTACGAGGTGGAGTTCTCGCTGACCAGGAACAGCTCACGCACGCCCTGGGTGGCCAGCCACGCGGCCTCGGCCAGCACCTCCTCCGGCTTGCGCGAGACGAAGGAGCCGCGGAAGGACGGGATCGCGCAGAACGAGCAGCGCCGGTCGCAGCCGGAGGCGATCTTGAGCGGGGCCACCGGGGCGTTGTCCAGCCGGGTGCGCAGCACCTGCGGGCCCCAGGCCGTGCCGTGGCCGGGCAGCGCCACCTCCTGGGCGGCGGCCGGGCGGTGCACCGGGGTGATCGGCAGCAGCGTGCGCCGGTCCACCGGGGTGTGCGACTGCGGGGCGCGACCGGCCAGCACGTCGTCCAGCCGCTCGCCCAGCGCGGCGTAGTGGTCGAAGCCCAGCACCGCGTCGGCCTCCGGCAGGCTCTCCGCCAGCTCGGCGCCGTAGCGCTCGGCCAGGCAGCCCACCGCCACCACCTTCGCCCCGGTGTCGGCGGCGGCCAGCAGGGTGTCCACCGAGTCCTTCTTCGCCGACTCCACGAAGCCACAGGTGTTGACCAGCACCACGTCGGCCTCGCCCTGGTCGGCGTCGACCAGCTGCCAGCCGTCGGCGGTCAGGCGGCCGGCCATCTCCTCCGAGTCGACCTCGTTGCGGGCGCAACCGAGGGTGAGCAGGGCGACACGGCGGGACGTTGCGGGGGAAGACACGTACCTCAGGATATCCGCCGGACCGACAGGTTCAGTCCGGGAGCACGTTGAGGGCCAGTTTCCACACTCCCGTGGCGGGGTTGCCACCGCCATCGCGAGCCCGCGCCCGCTCGATCGCCCGCTCCACGCCAGCGTCGAACTGCGCGAAGGTGAGCCGGGTCTTGTCGTAACCGGGAACGTGCCTGCGCAAGATCGGCAGGACCTCGTCGTAGCAGCGGGCGGGCCGGTGGCAGTCCTGGAAGTGCAAGATCAACCAGTACTCGAAGCACGGGTCGGACACGGAGAGCTGGACACGGGTACCTCGCGCGGCCCGCACCGCGGCGGGGATGTCGTACTCGTCAGTGTCGACGACACACCAGATCTCGTCGTAGCCATCGCCGACCTTGCACGTGTAGCGCACCAACTGGTCCGGAGCAACCCCCTTGCCGAGCACCTTCACTTTGACGGCCGGATTGCGCCGCGCCTGCTTGAGGCCATCGAAGTAGGCCGGTTCCGTGCCCACCGCGCCGCAGACAATCAGTATTCGACTGGCAGGTTCGCGGAACGGCGCCCTTCTGGCAGACGAGTTCTCACGACGCGACATTGCGCCCCAGCACGGCATCCGCGAATTCCCGGTCGGACAGCACCGGAACGGCCCCGTAGCTGCCGCCGAGATAACGCCGTTCGGTGTTCTCACCCTTGCGCGGATGGAAGTCGGTGAGCGGGAACAGGTTACTGGCCCCGTTCTGGCCCTTTTCCATGAACCAGACCTGATCCCTGGCGAGCACCTCCTCACCGAGCATGGTGCCCAGCAGTGAGGTGTCGTGCGTGCTGAAGATCAGCTGCGCGCGCCGGGGATTTGTCTCCGGATCGCGGAACAGCCGCACGAGCTGGGCGGTCAGCTTTGGGTGCAGGCTGGTGTCGATCTCATCCACAACCAGGGTTCGAGCCGTGTCCAGCGCGGTGAGGACCACCGGTAGCAGGCGCAGCCAGGACCGCGTGCCGTCGGACTCGTCATCGAAATCGAACAGCTCGCCGCCACTGTTGTGCATGAACCTGATTTGCGCCGGACAGTCTCGTGCACGGTCCGCGGCAAGCCGAAGTCGACGGGTCACATGAAGAAGCTCAGTCTCCAGGGCCTCGAGCCGAGATTTCCCTCTTCCCTGTCGCCCAATTCCTTTATCGGCAAGCTGCGAAAGCAGATTTTCTCTTTCACTCTTCATGCGAGCCCTGATAGTTTCCAGCTCAGCCATCTCTTGCCTCAGCCCAGAATCATCCTCAACCAGAACATCGGAGATTCCCACGTCAGCGACACGAACCAGCTCAATAAATCGAGCACTTCCCGCGGGCGACGACCGCAGGAAGTCCACCACCCTTCGAAGGTCGTACGACGACGGACGAGTTCGGAATCCCAACGCATCAGCGAAACAACGGTAAACCGGCATCAACTGATCAATGTTGGACTGCGCAGCCAGGCTGAGGAACAGCGCGTTGGGGCGCATGAGCCCACGCAACAGCTCCAGCCTCGTCGCCAACTCCGGCACCGTGGTGCCGACCTTGATCTCGTCGTTCTCACGCTCGAACAAGATCCGTTTGCGCTTCTCCGGGTAGCTGTACAGCCACTCCTCCAGCACCCGATCGTCATCGACGGCGAAGCCGTAGGTGTAGCGGACTCCCTCGGTCAGCAACTCGACCACGAACAGGGATGGCTCGTCAGCGGCGGCCGGATCAAGCTTGAACGGCTTGCGCGGCACGCCGCCGTCCGGCGCCCAACGACCGAACGAGTCGCGCACCGCGAGCGCCATGAACCGCAGCGCGTCCAGCAGGTTCGACTTGCCCGACGCGTTCGCACCGTAGACCGCTGCGACTGTGACCGCTGGTTCCTCGTCATGGTAGGCGGGTAGCAGAACCAACTCCTGCTCGCGCCGGATTGATCTGTGGTTCGACACCCGGAAGCTTCGTAGCACCTGACACCTCCCTGAGGACAGCTACAGCCTTCCACTTGCAAGTAAATCGCGAAATCCCCCGTCAAGCATCCAGATGCAACCAAACAGGTTACGAGGGACGTCTCACCACCATGGACAGGGTTGTGACAGGCAGGGCCGCGGCGGTGCTGTGCGGGCTGGTCGTGGCCGGGGTGCTGACCGGGTGCGGCGGGGAGACGGCCCGGCCGGTCGCGCAGACCACGACCACCGGGACGACCCAGCCGACCGGGACGACCACGGGGCCGTCGACGACCACCGGCACGGCAGCACACGAGCTGACCGGCCACGCCAAGGAGCTGGTGGACAAGGCCCGCCAGCAGGGGCGCAAGACGGTGGTGCTGCTGATCGCCGCGGAGCCCGGGCACACCCAGGAGGTGGCCGACGCGCTGCCGAAGCTCGGCGTGACGGTGCACGCGGCGGACGCGAGCGTGAGCTACGTGCGTGCGACGGCGCCGCTGGACGTGGTGCCGCAGGTGGCGGCCATGGCGGGCGTGCAGAAGCTGGACGTGGACGAGGAGCTGGGCAACGCCGACCCCACGCCCTGAGGGAGATGTCATGAAGGTGCCGTTCACGACGTTGGACGTCGTGAACGGCACCTTCATGACATGGCGCGGGGCGGACCGGAGCGGGACTCACGGATCCCTGGCCGGGACTCGCGCGCACCACGACGGGACTCGCGCCCCGGTGGGCGGGACTCACGCTCCCCACAGCGGGACTCGCCCGCACCGGAGCGGGACTCGCGGGCCGGACGCCCGCGAGTCCCGTTTCGGGGTTGATCAGCTGACGGACTGCACCACGACGGTGCCCCGACCGACGGCCGAGTCGTCGGCGGTCAGCACGGTCAGTTCACCGCGCAGCACGCGGCCCTCGCCGGGGTTGGCGTTGGCCGTGACCACCCCGGGCACCGTCCACGAGCTGCCCGAGGGCCGGTTCGCGTTGGCGTCGGTGACCTCGACCTTGCCCAGGGCGCTGGACACGTAGGTGTCGAGGTAGTCGTAGGCGGTGCTGCCGGTCGGCACGGCGTAGCCGTCGACCTGCACCCGCCACAGCCCGGCCGCCGGGTTGGCGATCGTCACCTGCTCCTCGGCGGTGGACCCGGCGCTCTGGCCGGCCGCAACGCAGGTGCCGCTGGTGCAGTTCAGCACGGTCAGGTCCAGGTCGGCACCGGTGTCGGCCGGGTTGCCGATCTTGGCCGTAAGCGAGCTGGCCCCGGCGGGCACGGTCAGGTCGAAGGTCTGCGAGGTCCCGGCGGCGATGCTGGGCCGCGCGGACTTGGCGCTGCCCAGCGGGCCGCCGACCAGTCGGCCGGAGAAGCCGCCGAGGGTGTTGGCGACGGTGTAGCCGCGGTTCACCGGCTGACCCAGCGGGGCCGAGGCGATGGTGTCCGGGTTGGGGCTGACGCTGGTGCCCAGCACGGAGGCGGTCAGCGTGTACGGGGCCGAGGCCACGTCGGAGGTGCGCCGCGCCTCCACCACGATCTCCCACACGCCCGGCTGCGGGTTGACCACCGTGCGGCTGGTCGGCGTGCCACCGGCACATCCGGCGCCCGCGTCGGGGTTGTAGCAGTTGGTGGACGTGTTGGAGTCCAGCGGCACACCGGTCGGGTCGTTGCGGATGAAGCGCAGCTGGCCCTTGCCGGGGTCACCGCCGCCGACCAGGTCGACCTTCAGCGCGCTGGCGCCCGCGGGCACCCGCACGAACAGGCTCCTGGTCTGGTTGCGGGCGACCTCGCCCTTGCTGCTGACCGAGTAGCCGTTGGCCGCGGTGAAGTCCTGGGCGGCGAACACGGCGTTCATCGTCTCCAGGTCGATGCCCTCGGTGTCCGGGTTGTCGATCAGCATCAGCGCCGAGTGCGCGCCCGCGGTGCGCGGCCTGACCTGCACGGTGAACGTGGTCGGCTTGTTCAGCGGCAGCATGACGTGGCCGTCGGAGTCGAAGGTGCCGTCGTTGCCGACCCAGTCGATCTCGTAGCGCACCGGCTTGTCCGCACCGGTCTTGCGGGTCAGGGTGTACGTCCTGGTGTACGCCTTGCCCACGGTGACGCCCTCACGGTCGTGGATGCCGGTGCCGACGCCCGGGGTGGCCAGCAGCCCGGACAGCACGGTGTTGACCGGCACGGAGGCGGTGACCGTCTCCGGGTTCGGGCCGTCCTGCAGCGCGCGGAAGGCCTTGCGCACGTTGAACAGACCCGCGCCCTGCTCGTAGGCGCCCAGGGACGGGATGAAGTCCGCCGTGGACTTGATCGCGTTGCGCAGGGCGGCGACGTTGGGCCGCTGGCCGTTGTGCGTGGCCTTGTAGCCGCTGATCAGCAGTGCGGCGGCGCCGGTGGCCTGCGGGGAGGCCATCGAGGTGCCGTTGAACATGGCGAAGCCGGGGGCCAGCTCGTAGGTGCCCGCCACGGGACCACCGGGCTGCCACGGCGGGATGGTGGAGATGGCCGAGCCGGGGGCGATGATGTCCGGCTTGAAGCCGCCATCCTCACGCGGGCCGCGCGAGGAGAACGGGTGCAGGGCCTGCTTGGCGGCCGACTCGGAGCCGTAGTTGCTCAGCCAGGTCTGCTTGGTGATGGAGGAGCCCACGCTGATCGCGTCGGTGGCCACCGAGGGGTCGCCGACGGTGTTGGCGCCCGCGCCGCTGTTGCCCGCGGAGATGAACACCGGCACGTTGTACTCGGCGATCACGCGGTTGTAGAGCTCGGCGCGGGTGTTGTTGCCGTCGTTGAGGGCGGGCAGGCCGCCGATGGAGATGTTGATCGCGTCGGCCCCGTTGCGGGCCGCGTAGAGCAGGCCGTCGATCAGGCCGCTGGCGGTGCACGAGGAGGAGGTCAGGCAGACCTTGACCGCCATCAGCTTCGCGCCGGGCGCGGCACCGGACAGGCCGCCGCCGAACAGCGAGTTGCCCGCGACGATGCCGGACACGTGGGTGCCGTGCGCGGCACCGGCCACGCCGATGTTGACGTAGGCCGTGCCCCCGTTGTCGTAGACGGACTTGTCGGTCTGCACGACGAAGGCGACCTGCTCGTGCACCGGGGTGGCCGGGTTGTCGGTGCCGAAGTGGCCGACGTCCCGCTTCACCTTGAAGTCGATCATCGGGGCGTCGTTGGTGAAGTCCCCGTCCCCGTTGGTGTCGACCCGCACCTCCTTGGTGGTGACGTCCTGGAGCACGCCGAAGGAGTCGGTGCGGTCACCGTCGCGGTTGAGGTCGCCGCCGACCTCGCTGCTGGCCTGGCCGAGGTCCTGGGCGGTCTCGGAGAGCAGGCCGAAGCTGTACGGGCCGCCCTTGGCCGGAGCGGTCCACTCCCTGCCACTGGCGGTGAACTTGCCGGTGTAGCGCGACTTCGACATCGGCACCCAGAGCCCGTCACCGGAGTTGGTGGCGTTGGCGTCGTACCAGTCGACGATCTTGTTCTCCCCGGTGCTGGTCTTGGCCAGCGAGGGCGTGTCCAGGTCGATGCCGGAGTCCAGGATCGCCACCGTGGTGCCGCGGCCGTCGTAGCGCGGGTTGGCCTCGCTGAACTGGGCGGCACCGGTGTCCCCGGTGGGCATGTACGGGTTGACCCTGGGCGTGGTCCTGTCCGGGGCCTTCTGCGGCGCCGGGGCCGAGGAGCCCTCTGGGCGCGGGTTGTCCAGCTGGACCAGCCCGTCCACGTCCACGACCTTGACGGCGTCCAGCTTGGCGGCCTGCTCGGCCTTGTCCCTGGGCACGGACACCTTGAGGTAGTCCACGTCCTTGGCCGTCGACTCGACGACCCCGCCCAGCGAGCGCAGTTGCGCGGCGGCGGAATCGGAGCGGCCCTTCTCGGCGGCCACCAGCAGGGTCACGTTCGGCTTGCCCGCGCGCTCGGCCTCGGCGACCAGCTCGCGGTCGTGCTTGTCCAACTGCTTGGGGGCCTTGGCGGTGGCCGAGGGCGGCTCAACGGCCGCCGCGGCGGGCGCGGCCAGACCCAGGGTGCCGACTCCCAGCATCGCTGCCAGGAGCACGGCGCCGGATCTGCGGCGCGGGTTCGGGTGACGATCGGTCACGATGGGGATCCCTTCCTGGGGAGGATGGAAGGAAGCACACCCTTCGGACACGACCGTCGCAATCGGACAGTAGGACTAGTCGGCGCCGATCGTCGTGAACTGTTCGGCCGAATTCGGACCCAGGCCCCGTTCCACCCGTAACGGAACGGGGCCGCGGCGCGCTATAGCGCCATCACGGCAGGTCGGAGGCGTGCAGGGTCTGCAACTCCTCATCGGGCAGTGCGTCCAGGTCCACCTCGGGACCGGCCAGCCGCACGGCCTGGCGGGCGATGGCGCGCTCCAGCAGACCGCGTGCGGAGCGCCCGTTGGCGAAGCCGGTGCCGCGGTCGATCGCGGCGACGGCGGCGGGCAGCGCGGCCACCAGGTCCTCGGCGAGCAGGTAGCCCTGGCCGGTGGCCATCACCTGGAAGATCCGGGACAGCTCCTCGTCGGAGTAGTCCGGGAAGTGCACGGTGGCCCCGAACCGGGACCGCAGACCCGAGTTGGCGTCCAGGAAGCGGTCCATGTCCGCCGGGTAGCCCGCCGCGATCACCATCAGGTCATCGCGGTGGTTCTCCATCTGCACCAACAACTCCGCCACCGCCTCGGCGCCGAAGTCGTTGCCGTACTCCTGCACCAGGTTGTACGCCTCGTCGATGAACAGCACCCCGCCGAGCGCCTGCTCGGCAACTGCCCGGGTCTTCGGCGCGGTCTGCCCGATGTACTCCCCCACCAGGTCTGGCCGCCCGGTCTCGACCAGGTGGCCGGAGGACAGCACGCCCAGTTCCCGGTAGATCTGCGCGATCAGCCGGGCCACCGTCGTCTTGGCCGTACCGGGATTGCCCGTGAAGACCAGGTGCCTGCTGCGCGCGGAGACCTTCAGCCCGGCGCTGCGGCGGCGCGCGTCCACCCGCGTCTCGGCCACCAGCGTGCGGACCTGCTCCTTGACCGGCTCCAGACCGACCATCGCCTCCAGCTCGGCGAGTAGCTCGGCCAGTCCACGGGCCTTGCCCCCGTCGCCCTGCGCGACCCCGCTGTCCTGCGGCGAGGGCAGGTCGGCGGCCACCAACTCGTTGAGCGCGGCCGGATCCAGGTCCGGCGTACCCGCCAACCGCTGCGACTGCACGTTGATCGTGGCCTCCAGCAACTGCCGCGCCGAACGCCCGTTGGCGAAACCCCGGCCCCGTGGGATGCGGGTGACCCGGTTGGGCAGCTCGGCGAGCAGGTCGGGCGCCAGCGAGTAGCCCTGACCGGTGGCCATGACCTGGAAGATCCGGGACAGCTCATCGTTGGAGTAGTCCGGAAACTCCACCCGGTTCGCGAACCGCGAGCGCAGACCCGGGTTCGCCTCCATGAACTCGTCCATCAACTTCGGGTAGCCCGCCACGATGACCAGCAGGTCCCCGCGCCGGTTCTCCATCTGCACCAACAGTTCCGTGACGGCCTCCTGGCCGGAACTATCCTCAGACCCCTGCACGAGGTTGTACGCCTCATCGATGAACAGCACCCCACCGAAGGCCCGGTCGGCCAGTTCGCGGGTCTTCGGCGCGGTCGAACCCGCGTACTGGCCGATGAAATCGGTGCGCCCGGTCTCGACCAGGTGGCCGGAGGACAGCACACCCAGCTCCCGGTAGATCTGCGCGATCAACCGGGCCACGGTTGTCTTCGCGGTGCCTGGATTTCCGGTGAAGACGAGGTGCCTGCTGCGCTCCGGGATCCGCATCCCGGCGGCACGGCGTTGGGCGTCGATCTCCATCTCCGCGGTCATCGCCCGCACCCGCTGCTTGACCGGCTCCAGGCCGATCATGCCGTCCAGCTCCGCCAGCAGGGTCGGCAGGTCCTTGCGCTTGCCACCATCCCCTTGCGCCACACCGCTTTCCTCCGGCGCGGGCAGGTCGGCGGCCACCAACTCGTTGAGCGCGGCCGGATCCAGGTCCGGCGTGCCCGCCAGCCGCTGCGACTGGAGGTTGATCGTGGCCTCCAGCAGCTGCCTGGCCGAACGCCCGTTGGCGAAACCCCGGCCCCGTGGGATCAGCCGAACCCGTTGTGCCAGTTGGGAAACCAGCTCCTGGTCCAGGGTGTAGCCCTGACCGGTGGCCATGATCTGGAAGATCCGGGACAGCTCATCGTTGCTGTAGTCCGGGAACTCGACGCGGTTGGCGAACCGGGAGCGCAGGCCGGGGTTGGCCTCCATGAACTCGTCCATCAGGTTCGGGTACCCGGCGACGATCACGAGCAGGTCGTCGCGCCGGTTCTCCATCTGCACCAACAGTTCCGTGACGGCCTCCTGGCCGGAACTGTCCTCAGGCCCCTGCACGAGGTTGTACGCCTCATCGATGAACAGCACCCCACCGTACGCGCGGTCCAGCAGTTCGCGGGTCTTCGGCGCGGTCGAACCCGCGTACTGGCCGACGAAGTCCGTGCGGCTGGACTCGACCAAATGGCCGGAGGACAGCACACCCAGCTCCCGGTAGATCTGCGCGATCAACCGGGCCACCGTCGTCTTGGCCGTACCGGGATTGCCCGTGAACACCAGGTGCCTGGTGCGCTCGGGCACCTTCATGCCCGCCGACCGGCGCTGCGAGTCCACCTCCATCTCGGCGGCCATCGCCCGCACCCGCTGCTTGACCGGCGCCAGACCGATCATGCCGTCCAACTCGGCAAGCAGGGTCGGCAGGTCCTTGCGCTTGCCACCATCCCCTTGCCCCACGCCGATGTCCTCCGGCTCGGGCAGGTCGGCGACGAGGAGCTGGCTCAACTGGGCCGCGTTCACGTCCGCGAGCGTGGCGAGCCGCTCGGACTGGCGCGAGATCGTGCCTTCCAGCAGCTGCCGCGCCGAACGCCCGTTGGCAAAACCCCGGCCCCGTGGGATCAGCCGAACCCGGTGCGGCAGTTGGGAAACCAGCTCCTGGTCCAGGGTGTAGCCCTGGGACTTGGCGATCACCTGGAAGATCCGGGACAGCTCCTCGTTGGAGTAGTCCGGGAACTCCACCCGGTTCGCGAACCGGGACCGCAGGCCGGGATTGGCCTCCATGAACTCGTCCATCAACTTCGGGTAGCCCGCCACGATGACGACCAGGTCCTCGCGGTGGTTCTCCATCTGCACCAGCAGTTCCGCGACCGCCTCGGTGCCGAAGTCGGCGCTCTCGCTGTAGTCCTGCACGAGGTTGTACGCCTCGTCGATGAACAGGATGCCGCCCAGCGCGTCCTCGCAGACCTTCCTGGTCTTGATCGGGGTCTGCCCGAGATACCCGGCGACCAGGTCCGAACGCTGCACCTCGACCACGTGCCCGGAGGTGACCACACCCAGTTCCCGGTAGATCTCGCCGATCAGCCGGGCCACGGTGGTCTTGGCCGTACCGGGATTGCCCGTGAACACCAGGTGCCTGCTGCGCGCGGACAGCTTGAGCCCGGACTCGCGGCGCTTGCGGTCCACGTCCATCTCGGCGACCATCGCCCGCACCCGGCGCTTGACCGGCTCCAGGCCGATCATGGCGTCCAGTTCGGCCAGCAGCTCGGGCAGTTCGCGCTGGCGGCCACCCTCGCCCATGCGCACACCGGTGTCGGCGGGCGCGGGCAGGTCCTCGGCGAGCAGCGTGTTCAGCTGGGCCGGGCTGGAGTTGGGCGTGGCGGCCAGCCGGGCGGACTGGCGGCCGATGCTGGCCTCCAGCAGCTGGCGGGCCGAGCGGCCGTTGGCGAAACCCTTGCCCCGGCTGATCCGCGAGATGCGCCTGGGCAGCGCGGCGACCAGCTCCGGCGCGAGCGTGTAGCCCTGGGACTTGGCCATCAGCGCGAAGATGCGGGCCAGTTCCTCGTTGCTGTAGTCCGGGAACTCGATCCTGGTCTGGAACCGCGAGCGCAGGCCGGGGTTGGAGTCCAGGAAGGTGCTCATCTCCCTCGGGTAGCCCGCCATGATCACGATCAGGTCGTCCCGGTGGTTCTCCATCTGCACCAGGACCTCGGCCACCGCCTCCTGGCCGAAGTCGCCCTCGCTCTGCTCCTGCACGAGGTTGTACGCCTCGTCCACGAACAGCACCCCTCCGTGCGCCTGTTGCACCAGTTTGCGGGTCTTGGTGGAGGTCTCGCCGATGTACTCCCCCACCAGGTCGGCGCGACCGCACTCGACGAGTTGCCCGCCCTCCAGCACGCCCAGCTCCCGGTAGATCTCCGCGAGCAGCCGGGCCACCGTGGTCTTGGCCGTACCGGGGTTGCCGGTGAACAACAGGTGCCTGCTGCGCTGCGGGATCGGCAGCCCCGCGGCCTTGCGCCGGGAGTCCACCTCCAGCTCGGCGACCAGGTTGCGCACCTGCTGCTTGACCGAGTCCAGGCCGACCATCGCGTCCAGTTCGGCCAGCAGCTGGGCCGGGGACTTGCGGCCCGCGTCCGCCGCGGCGGCCTGGTGCAGCGCGGCCAGGTCCGGCATGTCCACGTACAGGGCGTGCGGGGCACCGCCGCGCATGATGGCGCCCTGGCAGGCCGTCTCGACCAGCGCCTCGACCCGCCGTGCCCCCGCGGTGGAGCGGTGCGCCCTGCCCTTGAGCACCAGGTCGACCAGTCCGAACCGGGCCTGCGGGCTGACGGTGGCCCGCCGCTCGGCGGCCAGCACGTCCACCAGGGCCTCCACCGCGGCGGGCCGGGTCAGGTCGGGCAGGCGGTACACCAGCGCGCGCTGCACCACGGCGGGCGCGGCCTTGCTCAGCGCCTGGTAGAACGCCTCGGTCCCGGCCAGGGCGAGCACCCAGCACTTGGTCTGGTTGTGCGCGACCTCCACGAACAGGTCGAACAGGGCACCCGCGCTGGACACGTCGCCGACCAGCGAGTCCATGTCCTCGATCAGGTAGACCATGGGCTGGCAGTCGTCCGCCTCGCGCACGTTCACCCGCATCTGCGCGTCCACCGTGCGGTCGTTCTGCTTGGCGTCGGCCATGACCTCGGTCGCGGTCTCGGACCAGTGCGTGTCGTTGGAGAGCACCTTGCTCGGCAGCAGGGCGTCGTGCAGCCCCTTGGCCAGCCGGTTCTGCCCGGTGTGCTGCGGGCCGATCAGCAGCACCAGCGGGTTGGCCTGGCCGTTGCCGCTGCCGGAGTGCCGCACCCCGTCCGCCCAGGAGATCACCCGCGAGGCCCGCTGGAGGAAGGCCGAGACGGGTTCGCTGGTGGCCACGAAGCGGCGGCCGTCGGCCAGCGCCTCCACCACGGCCTGCCCGGCCGGGATCACAGGTGTGGGTTGCGACACGGGCTGCTGCTGCACGGGCTGTTGGGGCTGCACCGGTTGCTGCGGCTGCGCGGGGCGGGCCGAGGCGCGGAACGCGGGGTCGGCGGGCGGCGCGAGGGGCTGCCACTGGCCGCTGCCCCGCCACCACAACCAGGGCTGACCTGGGCGCAGGGCCCACCAGGCGCCGTCAGGGGTGGTGAGCATCGTCTCTCTGCCCAGCGCGGCCTGGCGCTCGGCCTCGGCGAACGGATCCCACCCCGGGCCGGTCATGGATCCCCCTCCTGCTGCTGGCTCAGATCCACTTCGCAGGATACGGCCCCCGCCGCGAGGCCGTGGGCGGTCTAAGTTGGTCCCCGTGGGAGCGGGTGTGTCGGTGCGCCGGGCGCGCATCGCCGACGTGCGGGAGATCAAGGCACTGGTCGACCAGTACGCGGGCAAGGTGCTGCTGACCAAGCAGCTGGTGACGTTGTACGAGTCGGTGCAGGAGTTCTGGGTCGCCGAGTCGGACGGGGTGCTGCTGGGCTGCGGCGCGCTGCACGTGCTGTGGGAGGACCTGGCGGAGATCCGCACGGTCGCGGTGGACCCGCTGGCACTGGGCAGGGGCGTGGGCGGCGCGATCGTGGGCAAGCTGATCGAGGAAGCCAGGGAACTGGGGCTGGCTCGCATCTTCGTGCTGACCTTCGAGACCTCCTTCTTCCGCGGGCACGGGTTCGTGGAGATCGACGGGACCCCGGTGTCCACCGAGGTGTACGAGGAGATGCGCCGGTCCTTCGACGAGGGCGTCGCGGAGTTCCTGGACCTGCCCTACGTCAAGCCGAACACCCTGGGCAACACGCGCATGCTGCTGGAGCTCAAGCCGTAACTCTTCGAGTAAATACTAGAAGAGTCTTGACTCGCCTAGTCGAGGCGAGCAGTATCGGCCTGTGTCCGTCGAACTGAGCGTCGAGGAGCTGGCCGGCCGCGTGGGCGTGCCGACCAGCACCGTGCGCATGTACCAGACCAAGGGGCTGCTGCACCCGCCGCGCAAGGTCGGCCGCACCGCGCGTTACGACAGCTCGCACCTGCAACGCATGGTGCTCGTGCAACGCCTCCAGGAGCGCGGCTTCTCGCTGCCCTCGATCGCCGAGCTGATCGCCGCCCGCGAGCAGGGCGCCACCGTGGCCGAGGTGCTCGGCCTCAGCGGCGGCCCCGAGGACTGGGTGCCGCTGGGCCTGCGCGAACTGCGCCGACTGGTCAAGGCCCGCGACCTGCGGCCCAAGCTGTTGCGCCGGGCCAGCAAGCTCGGGCTGATCCGCTGGCGGGCGGGCCGCCCGCAGACCCGGCGCTGGGCCCTGGAGAGCGGGCTGCGCCTGTGCGAGCTGGACATGCCACCGGAGGAGGTGCTGGACCAGTTCGTGCGGCTGCGCGCGGGCACCGACCAGATCGCCGCCGACTTCGTGGCCGTGTTCGAGCGCAGGCTGTGGCCCCAGGTGGCCGCGGGCAGCAACCAGGCCGACCAGCTCGGCCGGGTCCGCGCCCTGCTGGAGGAGCTGACCGGCATCGCCGAGGGCGTGGTGGTCGGCGCGCTGCGGCAGTCGGTGCGCGAGGCCGCCGAGGAGTTCGCCCGGCGGCACGAACTGGTGCCGGCGCAGGGCGAGGGCCCGGCGTGGCTGAGCCAGCCGGTGCCGGTGCTGCGCGAGCACCTCACCGACTCCGCCGAGGAGGACCCGGACATCGAGCGGTTCCTCGCCGAGGAGGAGCACCAATGACCACGCTGGTGGCCGATCAGCGGTGGCGGGTGCGGTCCGCACCAGAGGGGGCCGTGCTGTCGGCCGGTGCCGACCTGTCCTACCTGCTGCCCGAGCTGACCGCCGCCGAAGCCGCACTGCTGGCCGATTTCTTCGAGCCGTCACCAGGGGGGACGACCCGGAAGATCGACCCGCGGCGCGTGCCGGACGCGGTGCGCCAGGTGTTGCCGCAACTGCGGACCCTGGGCGCACTGCGTCCGGCCGACCTGCCCACCGGGCCCCGGTTGCGCACCGGGCTGCGCTGGGCCGGTGTGGAACTGCCGGAGTTCCCGTCCACTGTGGACGAAGACCCCGACCTGGTTGTCGTGGTGCGCACCACCGGGACCTGGCGCCAGGTCGCACGGATCGCCGACGAGCTGACCGTCCCGCACCTGCTGCTGGACCTGTCCTACCACCACCGCGCCTCGATCGGCCCGCTCGTCGTGCCGGGGGCCAGCGCCTGCCTGGCCTGCCTCGCCGTGCGGGTCGGCTGGCGCTGGGGCGACGAGCAGCCGCCCGCCCGTCCCCGCGCCACCGAGGACCTGACCTTTCCCGCCGCGCTCGTGCGGCACGCCGTGCGCCGCATCGGCGAGGGCTCGCTCGCGCTGCTGGAGCGGATCGTCAGCTACGACCTGGACGAGCTCACCAGCACCGCCGAGCAGGTGCTGCCCTCGGCCAACTGCCCGGTGTGCCCGCACCAGCCCGTCGGCCGGACAAGACTGCCCTGGGAGAAGCCATGACCACGCTCGTCCGGTTGCCCGACCAGTTCACCCCCGGCGGGGTCGCCGTGGAAACCGCCGCCACACCGACCTGTTGCTGCTGCTGTTGCGTGGCTTCCGTGGCCGCCGTCGCCACCGCGCTGCCCGCCGGGCTGGCACAGGACGTACGGACCACGGGAGAGCGGATCAGCCCAGTGATCGCCATGGTCCCGTTGGGCGGCCTGGGCATCGCACTGGCCCCGCTCCTCGCGATGATCTCCGGCAGCCGCGCGATCCCCGGGTTCTGGGCGTGGCAGGTACTGGCCTTCGCGCTGGCGGGGATCTTCGTCTACGGGGTGAGCCGCGCGGTCGGGTCGCCCAGGCCGTGGCGGTCAGTGCTGCGGCTGTCGATGCTGGCGCCTTTGGCGGTGCTGGAGATGATGGTCGTCTTCTCCGCCGGGATCCTGTGGGCCGGGTTCCTGCTCGCCCCACTGATGATCATCGCTGTGATCGCCTTCTACGGCTTGGACAAGTCGTGAGGACCGCCTCCGCCACACTGCTGGAGCGTGCCGTCGGCTGGCGGCAGGGTGTGGTCCGCCAACTGCACGAGGTGCCGACCACACCCGCTGACGTGCCGGTCGGCAACTGGGCGGCGATCAGCGACTACGGCACCTCGGGCGGCGCGGGCTCGGGCGGACGGCTCGCGGCGCTGGCCGAGGCGTTGGAACGGCACGCGGCGGCGAGCTGCCCACTGGAGTCGCAGACCCCGCCCGCGGGCGCCGAGGTCTGGGACTTCTCCTTGCGCACCAAGGACTACACGCAGGTGTGGACGCTGCCGGGCAACGAGCCGGTCTGGGTGCCCACCGGGCTGGTCGGACTGAGCCCCGAGTTCGGCATGCAGGCGACCTCCTCCGGGTTGGCCGCCGCACCGTCCACCGAACACGCCCTGTTGCGCGCGTTGCAGGAACTCGTGGAACGGGACGCCTTCACCGTGACCTGGCTGCACGGCGTGGCGGCGCGGCGGGTCGAGACGCCCGAGGAGCTGGCCCGCCCGGTTGCCGAGCTGGGCGGCGAGATCACCGTGTTCGACCTGACCCCGGCCTACAGCCCGCACCCGGTCGCGGCCGTGGCGGGCACCCTGCCCATCGCCGGTCGACCGCGGCCGACCCTGGGGCTGGCGTGCCGCGGCGACTGGGGCGAGGCGGTGCGCAAGGCGTGGCTGGAGTGGTGCCAGGGCACGGTTTTCGTGTCGGTGTGGAGCGCCGAGCACGCCGAGCTGGCGCTGAGCCCCGAGCAGGTCACCGACTTCGAGCGACACGCCGGGTACTACTGGAGCCACCTGGACCAGTGGCGCCGACTGCCGCTGTGGGGCGGGCCGCTCGTGACACCAAGCCCTTCATGTCGCGACGACCTCACCACACTCGTGTCCACTTTGGACGCGAACGGGGTGCGCGCGGCATACCGGGAGCTGACCACACCGGAGCTGTCGGCCCTGGGGCTGCGCGCGGTCCGCGTGCTCAGCCCGGACCTCACCCCGCTGCACTCCGACCACCGCAGGCCCTGGCTCGGCGGGCGGACCGGCGACCTGATGTGGCGCTACCCGTGGGCGCGCACGGCGAGGGTGTACCCGAACCCCAACCCGCACCCGCTGGGCTGAGGCGTGAACGCGTACGAGGAGTTCTGGGCCGCGAGCCGGTTGACCAGGCTCACCCAGCGGCGGCTGGTGGAGCAGCTCGCCGAATACCGCCCCAGGCCCGCGCTGGTCGACCGGCTGTCCGTGGGCGGCGCACCACTGCGGCTGCCCCAGTCGCGGGACTGGTTGCGGCGCCTGCACTTGCGCCGCCGCAGCGAGCAGGGCTTCGGCGCACGGCCCATGTCCGCGCGCGACCTCGGTGCGGTACTGGGTGTGCTGGCGGCAGGCCCGGACGGCCGCCGCGGCTACCCCTCGGCGGGCGGGCTGTACCCGGTGCGGTGCTACCCGCTGCTGCTCAACGTGGCGCACCCGCTCGCGGGGCGGGTCACCCGCTACGAGCCGGTGGTGCACGCCGTGCAGGACGTGGCGCCCTGCCCGTCCTGGACCGAGCTCGCCGCGCTGCTGGGGGCCGTGCCCGGGGAGCAGGCCCCCGGCGCGGTGCTGGCGTTCGTGCTCGACGACGCCGACCTGCTGGCGAAGTACGGGGTTCGCGGCGGGCGGTTCGGCCTGGTCGAGGTCGGCGCCGCCGCGCAGAGCGTGGGGCTGCGGCTGGCCTCGCGCGGCCTGGCGGGCTGCCTGCTCGGCGGCGCCGCCGACGCGGAACTGCTCGCCCTGCTGGGACTGTCGGGCAGGCAGTTGCGCGTCGGCGGGGTGCTGGTCTGCGGCCGGGCTAGCCGAGGATCCGGTGCTGCGACCAGAACGAGCTGAGGTTGGTCGAGGTCTTGGCCTGGGCCGCCGCCTTGAACTCGGCGGTGGTGGAGATGCCGTACCAGTGCGACTGCGCGTACTCCTTGAGCAGCTGCGCCATGGTGGTCGAGCCCAGCAGCCGGTCCAGGTCGTGCAGCGCGCACTTGCCGTAGCCGTACACCACGGTCGGGTACCGGCCGGAGTGCTGGTCCCAGTAGGCCATCGGGTTGGTGATGTTCTCCGCCGAGGAGGACCAGGACACGCTGTTCCAGCAACCGGACCCGGTGCGGTTGAAGTACATGTCGGTGGCGTAGTCGGCGAACGCCTCGTCCAGCCACGGGGTGTTGTACTCGTCGTCGCCGACGATGCCGTACCACCACTGGTGCGCCAGCTCGTGCACCAGCGCCGTGCTGTTGATCGTCTCCAGGATGAAGCCCGGGTACTCCATGCCGCCGAACCAGAAGTTGTTGTCCAGCACCACGTCCACCTCACCGTACGGGTAGGCCCCGTACCTCGCGCCGTGCGAGTCCATCGCCTTGGCCGCCGTGCTCAACATGGACGCGGCGGTGCTGGTGCTGACCCCGCTGACCGCGTAAGTGTTGACCTTCACCCCGCTGGCCGAGGTGGTCGTCTGCTTGGCGAAGGGCCCGGCGCCCCAGGCGAATTCGCGCACCTTGCTCGCGGTGGCCGTGGTGATCGTGCGCCCGCTGGTGCCCGGCTTGTCGGTGGAGCTGCCGGTGGCCGGGATCAGCAGCGAGCTGGGGTGGTCCAGCACCACCGTGTAGTCGCTGGCGAGTTGGTAGAAGGCCTCCCCGTTGTTGGTGTACGGGTCCAGGTGCCAGCCCGCGCCGTCGCGCACGGCGAGCACCGGCAGCGCGTTGCCCACGAAGCTGTAGGCCCCGTCACGGCCGAACCGGTCGCTGGTGCCGGGCACCTTGATGGACAGGTCGAAACCCACGGTGGCCTGCGCGCCCTGGGCCAGCGGCGCGGGCAGGGTCACCTTCAGCGCGGTGCAGGCCACCTCCAGCGCGCCCGCCGTGCCGCCGGTGAGGTTGCTGACCGTGATCGGCGTGTTCGACGGGCAACTGCCGTGGTAGTTGTCCCACAGCCGCAGGTACACCTCGGTCAACGCCTGACCCGAGGCGTTGCTGAAGGTCACCGACTCCTTGCCGGTCCAGGTCGCCCCGGTGGAGTCGCTGCTCAGACTCACCGAGTAGGCCGCCTGGTACGGGGTGCGGACCGGGTCGGTGGCCGCCGAGGCGGTGACCGGGCCGGTGGTCACGAGCAGGGTCAGCGCGGTGAGCGCGCCGAAGAACGTTCGCCGTGGCATGCGGCGTCCCTTCTCCCATGCGCGGTGCCCGCAGGGTGGGCGCCGCAGGTCGGCACAGGATAGGCAGCCGCGGGGCCCCGTGACCCCGGCCGAAAGGAGGGAGTGCTACTCGGCGGCCTCCATCAGGATCTCGAGCAGGGCCTGCGGCGCCTCACCCACGATGTCGTGCCCCACCGGCAGGGTGTGCACGTTCCACGTGGGTTCCCGGCGCAGCCGCTCGTACAGCTCGGTGAACGGCGTGCCCCGCCAATCGGACAGGTAGATGAAGTCCTTGCGCCGGAAGCGGTCCAGCGAGCCGGTGAGCCGGATCCGTTGCAGGAACGAGGCCACCGGGTGCGGGGAGGCCCTCGGGTCCAGCGTCGGCGGCGGATCGACCGAGTGCCCGGTCGCCGCCGTGCCCGCCACGAACAGCTGCCGGAAGCCGTCCGTGGCCAGTTCCCAGCAGGACTCGCCGTCCCTCGGCACGTAGGCATCGCTGTAGACCAGGGCGTCCACTCGCTCCGGTAACCGGTCCGCCGCACCGGTGATCACCATTCCGCCGTAACTGTGCCCGCAGAGCACGGCGTTCTCGATCCGCTCGTGCTCCAGCAGGCTCACCACGTCCTGGATGTGCATGTCCAGGTTTGCCCCCGCGGCGAGGTGCCCGCGCTCGCCGATTCCGCTCAACGTCACCGAGTACGCCTGGTGGCCCTGCTCGCGCAGCCCCCGCGCGATCGGTTCGAAATACCACCCGCCGTGCCAGCCTCCTGGCACGAGCACGAACGTCGCCATCCCGGTTCCTCCCAGTTCCCACTGCACTTCGGACCGTAGCAACGACCCCTGACAAGTCCCGTTCCGCCGCGGAACAGGGGTGAAAAGTCATCGCGATAGGGGTGTTCAGCGCCGCGAACCGGTGGATATAACGGCGTTCACACCAATTCTTCCCAGGGGGAACACCATGAGTCACCGGACTGTCCGCGGCCTGCTCGGCGCCGCCCTCGTCTCCGCCTCGCTGCTGGTCGGCGCCGGTTTCGCACAGGCATCGCTGAGCCCGTCGCAATTGCAGGCCACCACGGACAGCTACCTGTTCCAGAACTCGCTCAGCTCCTTCATGTCCATCCGTTCCGGGCACCCCTACGCCGACCAGCTCGACTGGTCCACCGACGTGTGCTCGCACGTGCCCGACCGTCCCCTGGGCTACGACTTCTCCAACCCGTGCATCCGGCACGACTTCGGCTACCGCAACTACAAGAAGCAGGGCCGGTTCAACGCCACCACGAAGAAGTCCATCGACGACAACTTCCGCAACGACATGTACTCGGTGTGCGGCAGCAGCAAGCTGTGCCGCGGCACCGCCGACGTGTACTACTGGGGCGTGCGCAAGCTGGGCAGCTAGTCCGGGTCCACGACCACGTCGAAGCTCGGCGTGCTGGGCCGCTGCGGGGCGTCGACCTTCTCCAGGCCGAGCACGTAGCGCCCGGACGGCAGGTCACCGATCCGCTGGTACCGGCCCGTGTAGTTCGGGCCGGTACCGGTCCAGTACCCGGCTCCGTTGTTCTTGACGATGCGCCCGGCCGGGTCCACCACCCTCGGGTGCACCGCGGAGGGCTTCGCGCTGGTGAGTGTGAACCGCGCCCCCGCGTACGCCGAGGAGCCCGGCTTCCCGGTGAGCGTGAACGAGACGTACAGGGCGTGGAACGGAGACCCCGGCGTGAGCGGGTCGCAGCCGCTCAGCACGACCTTGGCGGTGATCACCCCCAGCTCCAGCGGGTGGCTGTAGGTGGTGTCCCCGCTGTGGCCCTGGCAGCTCACCGTGCGCGACCCGCTCGCCTTGGCCGAGCTCGTGCTCCTGCTGCTGCTGGTGGTCTTCGTCCCGAACACCGTGGTAGTGCTCTCCCTTGTGGGGCTTGGGCTTTCGGGGCTGTGACTTTCGGGGTTGGCGGTCACCGAGGCCGTCAACGCGCTCTGGGCGACCCCGCCCACCCCGCAGCCGCCCAGCAGCACCAGGCATCCCACCAGTGCTGTGCCCAGTCGGCTCATCCCGGCTCCCGTCCTCGCTGTGACGCGCTGAACTTCGGACAGGGTCACCGAGTTGTTAGCCAGGCTCAGCCGAATGAGCAGTGACGACGCACTGGCGCTCGGCCCCGCCGAGGCAGCACTGCTCGTGCTGATCCCGTTACGGGCAGAGCGCCGATCTCGCCAGGACCGTGCGCACCGCGTTTGGCGCCGGTGCCCTACTCCTCGTCCCCGGAACCGCCCCCGTCGCCGCCGCGGATCGTGTAGAGCACGTTCTCCAACTCGTCCGGCTTGATCAGCACCTCGCGGGCCTTCGACCCCTCGGAGGGCCCGACGACGCCCCGGGTCTCCAGCAGGTCCATCAGGCGGCCCGCCTTGGCGAAGCCCACGCGCAGCTTGCGCTGCAGCATCGAGGTGGAGCCGAACTGGCTGGTCACGATCAGCTCGGTGGCCTGCAGCAGCAGGTCCAGGTCGTCGCCGATGTCGGCGTCGATCTCCTTCTTCTCGCCCGCCTTGGCCGAGGTGACGCCGTCGGTGTAGTCCGGCTGCGCCTGGTCCCTGGTGAACGCCACGATCTTGTTGATCTCGTCGTCACCGACGTAGGCGCCCTGGATGCGGACCGGCTTGCCCGCGCCCATCGGCAGGTACAGCCCGTCGCCCATGCCGATCAGCTTCTCGGCGCCGGGCTGGTCCAGGATGACCCGCGAGTCGGTCAGCGAGGAGGTGGCGAAGGCCAGCCGCGAGGGCACGTTGGTCTTGATCAGACCGGTGACCACGTCCACCGAGGGCCGCTGCGTGGCCAGCACCAGGTGGATGCCCGCGGCACGGGCCTTCTGCGTGATCCGCACGATGGCGTCCTCGACGTCGCGCGGGGCCGTCATCATCAGGTCGGCCAGCTCGTCCACGATGGCGAGGATGTACGGCCTGGGCCGGTACTCCCGCTCGCTGCCCGGCGGGGCGGTGATCTCCCCGGAGCGCACCTTGCGGTTGAAGTCGTCGATGTGCCGCACCCGGTTGACCTGCATGTCCTGGTAGCGCTGCTCCATCTCCTCCACCAGCCAGGCCAGCGCCGCTGCGGCCTTCTTCGGCTGGGTGATGATGGGCGTGATCAGGTGCGGGATGCCCTCGTACGGGGTGAGCTCGACCATCTTCGGGTCGATCAGGATCATCCTGCACTCGTCGGGCGTGGCCCTGGCCAGCAGGGACACCAGCATGGAGTTGACGAAGCTGGACTTACCGGAACCGGTGGAACCGGCCACCAGCAGGTGCGGCATCTTCGCCAGGTTCGCCGTGACGAACGCGCCCTCGATGTCCTTGCCCAGCCCCACCACCAGCGGGTGGGTGTCCTTGACCGTCTCCGGCGCGCGCAGCACGTCGCCCAGCCGCACCATCTCGCGGTCGCTGTTGGGCACCTCGATGCCCACCGCGGACTTGCCCGGGATCGGCGCGAGCAGGCGCACGTTGTCCGTGGCCGCCGCATAGGCGATGTTCTTCGTCAGCGCGGTGATCTTCTCGACCTTCACGCCGGGCCCGAGCTCAACCTCGTAGCGGGTCACCGTCGGGCCACGGGTGAAGCCGGTCACCTGGGCGTCGATGGAGAACTGCTCCAGCACGCCCGTGATCGCCTCGATCATGGATTCGTTGGCGCGGCTGCGGGTCTTGGGCGGGTCGCCGTCCTGCAGCACGTCCAGCGAGGGCAACTGGTAGTCGCCCTCCACGGTGCGCGTCGGGGCGGGCGGTGGCTTGGGCTTGCTCTTCTCCGGCGTGGGCTTGGCGGCACGCACCGGCGGCGCCGGCTCGTCCACCGGCAGTTCGAGCTGTTCGGCGGCGGAGGGCTCCTCGTCCATGCTGGCCTGGCGCCGGCGGGAGGGCCTGCGCAGCCGCACCGAGGACGGGTCCTTCTCCGTGATGTCCTCGTCGGCCGCCTTGCCCCTGCCGCTCCTCTTCTTGTTGCCGGTCTCCTCGGCCGGTTCCTCGGCCCGGTGACCGGTCACCAGGTCCCGCAGCCGGTTGGGCACCTCGCGGACCGGCGTGCCGGTCAGCAGCAGCAGGCCGTACACGGCGACCAGCGCGAGCAGCGGCACGGCCACCCACGCGGTGAGGCCCTGGGCCAGGAAGTTGCCCGCCATCCAGCCGATGGCGCCCCCGGCGTGGTCGCCCTCCGTGGGCGTGGGCGGCGCGCCCAGCAGCAGGTGCAGCAGCCCCAGCACGGCGAGCACGAACAGCGTCGCCCCGACGACGAGCCGCGGGCGGGTCTCCGGGGTCGGGTCGGTGCGCATCAGCACGATGCCGAAGCCGAGCAGGACCGCGGGCAGCACGAACGCGGCACTGCCGATGCAGGCGCGCACCGCGCTGTCCAGCCAGCCGCCGACCGGCCCGCCCGCGTGCCACCACACCCCGGCCGCCACCACGACGGCCAGCGCGATCAGCACCAGGGCCACGCCGTCCCTGCGGTGCGCGGGGTCCAGTTCCTTGGTACGCCCCACCGCGCGCGCGATGCCGCCGACTCCCCTGGCCAGCACGCCCCAGGTCTTGCGGACAGCTGTGCCGCCGGAGGCCGGTTTGCGCGCGGGTGCCTTGCCACGGGGCTTGGTGGTCCTCCCGCGGCTCGTGCTCCGTTTCGTCGTCGTCCGGCCAGCCATGCCCCATACGGTAGCCCCAGACACACCAGTCCCATTGGTCACGCGCTGAGGAGGGTGCCGAAACTGACCCGGGATTGTCAGAGGTGTCGGGCAGACTCGCAACCGTGACCACTCAGCTGTCCACACCGGTCGGCCGACGTGCGGGCGCCACCGCGCTGACCGTGCTGTCGGCCGTGGCCTTCGGCGCCTCGGGCCCGCTTGCCAGGGCCGCGATGGACGCCGGGCTGAGCGCCCCGCAGGTGACCACCGCCCGCATCCTGCTGGCCGCGCTCATCCTGCTCGCGGGCTACCTGCCGCTGCGCGGCCTGCCCCGGTTCCGGCGTGACCAGTGGCAGGTGCTGCTGGGCTACGCGCTGCTCGGTGTCGCCGGGGTGCAGCTGCTGTTCTTCGTGGCGGTGTCGCGGATCCCGGTCGGGGTGGCGATGCTGCTGGAGTTCCTCGCGCCGGTGCTGGTGGCGCTGTGGATCCGGTTCGTGCGCCGCACCCGATTACCCCACCTGATGTGGGTGGGCACCGCGTTCGCCGTGCTGGGCCTGGCCATGGTGGCGCAGGTCTGGGAGGGGCTGCGCCTGGACGGCCTCGGCCTGCTGGCCGGGCTGGGCACCGCGATCTGCACAGCCGCGTACTACCTGCTCGGTGAGCACGCGGCGAGCAAGGGCGATCCGTTGGCGCTGACCGCGGCGGCGATGGTCATCGGCGGTGTTGTGGTCAGCGTGGTGAGCCCGCCGTGGAGCATTCCGCTGTCCACGTTGTCCGCACCCACCAAGATCGGCGTACCGGTGTGGCTGCTGCTCGTCCTGCTGGCCGGGCTGGCCACCGCCTTCGCCTACGTCACCGGCATCCTGGCGTTGCGGCACCTGCCCTCCGCGGTGGCCGCCGTGCTCGGGCTGATCGAGCCGGTCGTCGCCGCGGCCGGGGCCTGGCTGCTGCTTGGCCAGGCGCTGACCGTGCCGCAGGTGATCGGCGCCGCGGTGCTGCTGGCCGGTGCCGCGCTGGTGCAGTTCGCCAGCGGACGCAGGCTGGAGCCCGAGCCGTTGCCCTAGTCCAACAGCAGGATCGTGTCCCACTCGGTGGTCGGCGGCCGACCGTTCGCGTAGGCGTTGAGTGCGAGCGCGATGCCCACACCGCCTTCCAGCAGCCCCGGCATGTCCAGGTGCACCTCGGCCGCCGCCTGCCAGTAGCGGTAGCCGAACGGCACCTCTGGGGTGAAGTCGCGCACGAGGCGCTGTGCGAGGTCGTCGGCGGCCTTCGCCAGCTCGGGATCGGAGGTGTCCCAGGCGAATCGGCACACGGTGTGCAACAGGCCGGCCCAGCCGTGGCACAGGCTGTGGTCGGTGATGCCCCACTGCCGCTCGGGACGGGCGAGCATCGCGCGCATCGCTTCCGCGGCCGACTCGACCAGGTCGGTCCGGTCCAGCGCTCGGCCCGCGAGCAGTAGCGCGCGAGCCGTTCCCGGCGTGCCGTAGCACCAGGCGGCACGGGCCGGTGGTGGCACAAGCGAGTCGCGGTCCAGGTAGTAGCTGAGCGGGATGTGCGCGGTCCAGTAGGAGCCAGCGGTGTCCTGCTCGCGCCACAGCACGAGCCACTCCGCCATGCGCTGGATCGCCTCGTCCTGGCCCGGAACCCGCACGCCGAGACGCCACGCGACCGCCAACAACGCGAGCGGGCCTGGAAACCCGTGCGCCAGGCCGAAGTTGACCTGCCCGTCCTCGTAGCCGGGGCGGATCATCGTGGTGGGCGTGCAGTCGTACCACCAGCCCGGCACCTCGACCCCGCGCCAGGTGAAGTCCCCGGCCAGCTCGGTCAGGCAGGACAGCACCTCCCGTGCCGCCTCGTGCCCGCGGTGCAGCAGGTACCGGCCGACCCCGCTGAGCCCCTGCACGACGTCGATCACCGAGGGCGCCGTGGGCCGGTTCGCGCGCTGCACCCCGACGAGCCAGCGCGCGTGCACCGCCATGTGCTCGTCGAGCCGGGTGAGCATCGCGGCGTAGTCCTCCGGCTGTCGTGCCGCCACCCGCACAGCACTGGCCAGCGCGCCAAGGCCCTCGAACGCCCCACGTGGTTGCTGGGTCTTGGTGTCCTCGGCCGCACGCGCGAGGAAGCGGTGGGCCTTCTCCTTGTCGCCGAGTTCGGCGTGCAGCAGTGCGGGCGCCGCGTGCCCCCTCGACAACGAAGTCGGTTCCCAGACCGGCGATGGGCTGCCCGCCACGTCCACGTGCGTGCCGTGTGCGGTCGTCGCGGCGTGCACCGCGTCCGGATCGCTCAACCGCGCCGCGAGTTCCGCCACCACTTCCGCTGCCGACGAGGTCATCCGCGGTGCCGCAGCTTTCCCAGGTAGGCGCGGACCACACCGCGCAGCACCCCGAAGGACCGCTGCTCGGCCTGTCGGTCCGCACCGAGCAGTCGGTTCGCGTGCATGTGCAGGATGCTGCTCGCGTCGGTCGCCCCGGCCAGGGCACGCCACTTGGCGGCGGCTTCGGCTCGGCGCTGCCACGTGTCGAGCAGCGCCGGTCCGCCGTCGAGTTGGCGCAACTCGTCCCAGCGCAGGCTCGGGTCCACGAAGCGCAACGCCACGTCGCGGTGCGTGCGGAACGAGTTCTGCAACTCGACCGGGAAGGCGTCCACGACCCAGCGCATCCAGTCCGCACCGCCGACGCTGCCGAGCAGGTCGGCGTGGTTCATCGCGGCGAGCACCTCGACCGGGATCGGGAGCGCACCTCGATCGCGCAAGCGAAGCTGCTCCAGGACCGCGAGGCTGTCAGCGTGGAACAACTCCTCGGCGGCCCGCATCGCTCCGGGACCGCCGTAGCGCTGCACCTCGGGCTCGTAGCTGTCGAGCACGAACTTGCGGATCGCACCGCGTTCGACAGCGCCGACGGCCCAGTCGCGCAGCTCGGGCAGCACCTCAGCGTTGAGCAGATCAGCCGGGCCGTGCAGCCGCAGGCGCAGGTGCGCGTCGGGGTCCCGGTAGCGCACGAAGAACCAGCGGTCCACGCAGTCGTGCTCGACCAGCCTGGCGAACTCCCTGCTCAGCAGGCTGTCCTGCAGGTCGGCGAGCAGGTACAGCTTGGCGTGCAGCCACTCGCTCCCCGGATGGTATACGACATTCGATGTGCAATCGGCGGGCGTGACCTCCGGGCGCTCCGCCTGCGAAAGCAGCGAGACCACCACCTCGTTGGCGTGACCGCCCGTCCAGCCCAGTTCACCGTCCGGTACTTCGTATACGATGTGCGATTGCCTCTTGATCAGCTGGGTGCGCAGCAGCCGCTGGTGCAGCGGCACGGTCAGGTCCAGGTCCACGTGGTGGTCGAACACGCTCACCCGCACCAGGTCAGGCACCGACCAGTGGTGTCGCCACTGAGCGAGGGCACGCAGCCACACCTCCCACGGGGTCCGCTCCTCGCACAGCACCGGGTCGGGCCGCCACCGAGCAGGCGCGAGCACGGTCCGCCCGCATCGGACACGTGGCAAGCGGGGCAGCACGTCCGCGCGGCCCCACTGCCACGGGGTCCACGGACGGGTACCGCTCACAGCCACGGCGTTCACGAACCTCGCCACGTTCGGCGCCGACTTCTGCAGGTTCAGCATGTGCGGTGCCACAACTGACACCTCGTGCCACGTGGACCGGTCCACCAGGTAGAACCGCTCGGAGGTGGCGCCGACCGCGAGATCGCGGACGTCGAGCACCCGGTCGTCGTCCGGGTCGGCGAACGTACCGATCGGCACCATGCGGTCACTGACCACGGGTGCGAGCACCACGTTCTCGGACCGGGCCTGAGCGGGCTGGAACACCAGCTGCACGCGATCTCCGAGCAGCTGGCGCAACCGCTCCTCGCCGTCCAGCAACTCCGTGAACCGGCCCGACATGGCGCCAGCGGTGACCGACCCGCCAGCGCTGGCCACGGCGAGCTGGAACTCACCTCGGGTGAGCGCCTCGGGTGAGCGCGCGAAGACCTGCACGCAGAGGTCGAGCGACCTCGTCGGCGACAGGGCGCCGTCGTGCGCGAGCGAATCGACCAGTTCCTCGTCGAGCACGACCTCGTCCAGCAGCGCCAACCGCGCCACGATCTCGTCGCGGCTCACGGGGTACGAGGGCTCGTCGGGTGCGACGCGGTCCCCACCGGGCACCTGATACCCCGCCGGCGGCCCGAGCCCCACGTGCGGATCGAGCAGGTCGAGCACGCTCACCGTGCGGTCCACTCCGTAGCGCTCCAGGAAGGCGGCGTGGTACTCGCGCAGGTAGGACACGCCGTCCACAGCCGGGGCGAGCCGCCACAGCACCGACGCGACCCGCTCGGTTTCGCGGAGCACCTCAGCTGGCAGCACCACGTCGGCGTCCACGCGCAGGTCGACCTGGATCGGCGCCTTGTCGGTGCTGGCCAGTTCGCCCATCGCCGACACAGCACGGCGCCACGCGTCTTGCCCCTCGCCGAGCGGCCGTCGTGCGTAGTCGCCCAACAGGCGCTGGACGTGTCGCAGCTCGGCAACGGCCGGGTCGTCCACCTCGGCGAGCCGCGTCAGGACGTGGCCCAAGCGGTCCGGCTCGTCGAGCACGGCGGTGACGTCGGTGAGCAGGACCTCGCGCTCCACCAGCTCACCGAGCATGCGGTCGATGACCTCGTCGGCGGAACCGGCGAACTCGTCACGGAGTCGGCCGCGCAGCACATCGTATGCAATAGGCGATCGGGCGAGGCGGAGCACGGCGCTGACCGCGGGCGAGCAGCCGATGGACAGTTCACGATCGCCGTTGCGCACGTAGGGCAGCACGAGCCGAGGCCCGCGCACGAGGCACAGGTTGTTCACGACAACACGCATCGCATCGCGCACCGAGGGCCTGCGGCGCAGCTCGGTCAGCACGCTGGCGAGCCACTCCGCGTCCGGGCGCACCCCCTTGACGTGGTCCGCGCCCCACGAGAACCGGGCATCTGGCCCCGATGAGCTCGGGCAGACCCCGGCGAGCAGTCCGAACGGGGTGGGGCGACTGGCCATGCGCAGCACGTACCGGGTCGCGGCGAACGCGGCACGTTCCAGCTTCGCGCGGTCCACCGGCCGCCCCTCGTGCACCTTGGCCAGGGTCGCGGCGAGCGAGGCGCTGGACACCTCGATCGCCTCGTGCACGAGCGGGTCCTTGGTGAGGTCGCGCAGGTAGTCGGCGAGCCGCTGCTCGTAGCCCTCCTGCTCGGGCGCCAGGTCGACCCGCGTGAGATCGGCGCGCGTGCCGGGCAGCGCCGCGAGCCGGACCACCGCGTGATCAGCCGCTTGGAACATCGTTCCCCCTGGATGCCGAGGTGGGTCGGCCGCGACGTGGCGCGGCCGACCCACCAGCGGGATCAGATCAACAGCAGGGCACGCACATGGCGATGCCGAGCCCGTAGGTGTTGACCGTGGTACGCGTCAGGGCGGCGTTCTCCTCGATCTCACGCACGGTGGTCTCGGTGGACGGCGCGGACGCGGGCACGACGTCGACGTCGAGCTCGAACACAGCGGTGCTCATCCTCGTCACCTCTCGCTGCGGGATTCCCCAGTAGAACCCCCGGACCGGCAACGCTGTGTGATGCGGGCATGTCGTCACAAGAGTGACTTCAGCATCCTGCAGAGCACGCAACGGGCCAGGTCAGACCGGGATCACCGTCGGAATGATCATCGGACGGCGCCGGTAGGTCTCGGCCACCCAGCGCCCGACCACCCGCCGCACGGCCTGCGCGATGCGGTGCGTGTCGGTGATGCCCTCGGCCTCGGTGCGGGACAGCTCCATCTCCACCAGCGGCACGACCTGGTCCAGCGCCTTGGGGTCGTCGGAGAAACCGCGGCCGGAGATGGTCGGCGGGGTCACCGCCCGTCCGGTGCTGGACTCCACCGCCACGGTGATCGAGATGAACCCGCCCTCACCGAGCACTAGCCGGTCGGACAGGGTGGACTCGCCCACGTCACCCACGGACAGCCCGTCCACGTAGACGTGGCCGACCTCGACCCGGCCGCTGATGCGCGCCTTGCCGTCGACCAGGTCCACCACGACCCCGTCCTCGGCGATGACGACCTGCTGCGCGTTGACCCCGGTGCTGATGGCCAGCTCGGCGTTGGCGCGCAGGTGCTTCCACTCCCCGTGCACCGGCATCACGTTGCTCGGCCGCACCGCGTTGTACAGGAACAGCAGCTCACCCGCCGCGGCGTGGCCGGAGACGTGCACCTTGGCGTTGCCCTTGTGCACCACGTGGGCGCCCAGCCGGACCAGGCCGTTGACCACGCCGAACACCGCGGTCTCGTTGCCCGGGATCATCGAACTGGCCAGCACCACGGTATCCCCGGAGCGGATGGAGATCTGCCGGTGCTCGCCGCGCGCCATGCGGGACAGCGCGGACAGCGGCTCGCCCTGCGACCCGGTGGAGACGAACAGCACCTCGTCCTCGGGCAGCTGCATGGCCTCGTCGATGTCCACGAACAACCCCGCGGGCACCTGGAGCAGGCCCAGGTCGGCGGCGATGCCCATGTTGCGCACCATGGACCGGCCGATCAGCGCGACCCGGCGGCCGTGCTTGACCGCCACGTCCAGGATCTGCTGCACCCGGTGCACGTGGCTGGCGAAGCAGGCGACGATCACGCGCTGGGTCGCCCGCCGGATCACCTGGTCCAGCACGGGACCGATCTCGCGCTCCGGGGTGACGAACCCGGGCACCTCGGCGTTGGTGGAGTCGACCAGGAACAGGTCCACGCCCTCGTCGCCGAGCCGGTGGAAGCCTGCGAGGTCGGTCAGCCGACCGTCCAGCGGCAACTGGTCCAGCTTGATGTCCCCGGTGTGCAGCACCAGGCCCGCGGAGGTGCGGATGGCCACCGCGATGGCGTCCGGGATGGAGTGGTTGACCGCGAAGTACTCGCAGTCGAACGGCCCGTGCTGGGTGTGCTGCCCCTCGCTGACCTCCACCAGCACCGGGGTGAGCCGGTGCTCGCGGCACTTGGCCGCCAGCAGCGCCAGGGTGAACCGGGAGCCGACCACCGGCAGGTCGGGGCGGTTGCGCAGCAGGAACGGCACGGCACCGATGTGGTCCTCGTGGCCGTGCGTGAGCACGATCGCCTCGATGTCGTCGAGGCGGTTCTCGATGGCGCGGAAGTCCGGCAGGATCAGGTCGACACCGGGCTGGTTGTCCTCGGGGAACAGCACCCCGCAGTCCACCACCAGCAGCTTGCCCTGGTGTTCGAACACGGTCATGTTCCGGCCGACCTCGCCGATGCCGCCCAGCGCAACGATGCGCAGCCCGCCCTCGGCCAGCGGCGGCGGGGGCGTGCTCGGGCGGGTCGGGATGATCACGTCGGTCACGCCTGCACCTCCAGGCCGGTCGCCCGCAGGGCGCCGGCCAGTTCTCGGGTCTGCTCGTCAGTGGCCGCGGGCAGCGGCAGGCGCGGGTCGCCGGCCTCGAAGCCCAGCAGCCGCAACGCGGTCTTCGCGAAGATCACGCCGCCGCCCACGGCGGTCATCGCCCGGTGCAGCGGCAGCAGCCGGGTGTGCACCGCGCGCGCGGCAGCCACGTCCCCAGCCTCGTAGGCATCGATCAGCTGGCGCAGCTGCGGCCCCACCACGTGGCCGATCACGCTGACGAACCCCACGGCGCCAACGGACAGCCAGGGCAGGTTCAGCGGGTCGTCGCCGGAGTAGTAGGCCAGGCCGGTGCTCGCGATGACCTCGCTGCCCGCGCGCAGGTCCGCCTTGGCGTCCTTGACGGCCACGATCCTGGGGTGCTCGGCCAGCCGCCGCAGCGTGTCGACCTCGATGGGCACGACCGAGCGCGGCGGGATGTCGTAGAGCATCACGGGCAGGCCGGTGGCGTCGGCCACAGCGGTGAAGTGCGCGTGCAGCCCGGACTGCGGGGGCCTCGAGTAGTAGGGGGTCACCACAAGCAGGCCCTGGGCACCGGCCTTCTCCACGGCGCGGGCCTGGCGCACCGAGTGCGCGGTGTCGTAGCTGCCCGCGCCGGACACCACCGTGGCCCGGTCACCGACCGCGTCCACCACGGCGCGCACCAGTTCGATCTTCTCCGGCTCCGTGGTGGTGGGGCTCTCCCCTGTCGTCCCGTTCACCACGAGACCGTCATGCCCCTGCTCGACCAGGCGAGCCGCCAGCTCCTGGGCTTTGGCCAGGTCCAGGGCACCGTCCGGGTCGAAGGGCGTAACCATCGCGGTGAGCACCCGGCCGAACGGCCTGTCCGGTGCTGTGGTGGGACTTCCGGTCATGGCGATGACGCTACCCGGTAGTCACCTGACTCAGAGCCCCAGGTCCAGGCCTCGTACCCGGTTGACGGCAGTGGCGTCGCCCGCATAGTCCACAGTGGCCTGATCACGGCCGAACGCGAGCAGCAGCAGCTCGCTGGGCTCGCCGGTGAGGGTGACGGGAGTCGGCGCCTTCTTGGCCACGATGTGCTCCCCGTTGGGGCGGCGCAGCACGATGCCGACCGGGCTGTTCCGGAAACTCATCCGCGCGGTCCTGGACAGCGCGCCCCACAGTGCGGCCTCCCTGCGCGGCTCGGGTTCGCGGGCGGTCCAGCCGGGCTGGGCGCGGCGCAGGTCCTCGTGGTGCACGAAGTACTCGGTGGCGTTGGCCAGTTCGTCCACGCCGGGGATGCCGAAGACGGACAGGGTGGGCGGGCCGCTGCGGATCAGGTCCACCAGCTTGGGCCAGGGCTTGGTGGCGAACTCGTCCTGCACGCGCTGGGTGTGCGCGGCCAGCGCGGGGATCAGGATGCCGGGCGCGGCGTCCAGCCTGCGCTCGCGGACCACCAGGTGGGCGGCGAGATCGCGGGCGGACCAGCCCTCGCACAGCGTCGGTGCATCGGGACCGAGGTCCTCGAACACCTCGCAGATCAGCCTGCGTTCCTCAGAAGCCACACCCATATACCGACGGTACGACAACGCGGTCATCGCCACCGCATCGCAGGTGGCGGTATCGGTCACATTCGACCGGAAACACAACAAAAGCGGCATTCCTTGCACTTGATGCAAGGAATGCCGCTTTTGCGTCCGGATCAGCCCTCGGTGACGTACGGGCTGGAGGCGACCTCCGAGCCGTCGGCCAGCTTGGAGATCACGAAGTCGTCGAACGCGTTGGCAGCGGCCTTCTGCAGCTGGCGCAGGCACTCCACGGCCAGCTCGCGGATCTCCACGTCGGCGGCCTCGGTGGCGCGCATGGCGATGAAGTGCCGCCAGGCGCGGTAGTTGCCGGTGACCACGATGCGGGTCTCGGTGGCGTTGGGCAGCACCGCTCGGGCGGCCTGCCTGGCCTGCTTGCGGCGCAGCGTGCCGCTGGGCACGTCGGCGAACTTCTTCTCCAGGCCCTCGAGCAGTTCGGTGTACGCCTGCACGCTCGCCTCGGCGGCGGCCACGAACTTGGCGTGCAGCTCGGGGTCGTTCGCGATGACCTCGGGCTCGACCATGGCCGCGTCCCGCTCGGGCACGTAGCGCTGGGACAGCTGCGAGTAGGAGAAGTGCCGGTGCCGGATCAGCTCGTGGGTCAGCGAGCGGGACACGCCGCTGAAGTAGAAGCTGACCGAGCCGTGCTCGAGCACCGACAGGTGGCCGATCTCGATGATGTGCTTGATGTAGCCGGCGTTGGTGGCCGTGGCCGGGTTCGGCTTGGTCCAGGACTGGTAGCAGGCGCGGCCCGCGAACTCAGCCAGGGCCTCACCGCCCTCGGCGTCGGTGGTCCAGGGCACGTCGGCCGGAGGGAAGAACTCCGTCTTGGCGATGAGCTGCACCTTCGGCGGAACCATCTCGGTCACGGCCGCGATCTCCTTCAACTGGTCAAACATCTGAGCCGAGACTAGACGACAGCAGCCATGACATCATGGCGACACCATCAATGACGTCAGATCCCTTGACTGACATCACGAGTGATGTCACAGTGACGTCATGGATCTCACGCCGTACATCGTGACACTGCGCGAGGACCTCACGACCGCCGCCGCTGCTGGGGATGAGCAGACCCGGCGCACGGCAGCCGTGCTGTCCGCCGCGCTCGAACCCGCTGTCCGACTGGCCATCATGAACGCGTTGTCGGACCTGGCCGCCGAGGTCACCGCCTCGCTCGAGGAGCACGTGGTCGACGTCCGCCTGGACGGCCGCGACGTGCAGGTGGTGGTCACCGCCACGGCAGGCCCCGAGGACCCCGGGCCGCAGCCCGAGCCGGAGCCCGCCTTCACCGGTGACCCGACCGGGGACATCAGCCGGATCACCGTGCGGCTCATGGAGGAGCTCAAGGCCAAGGCCGAGCAGGCGGCGTCCGCCCAGGGCCAGTCGCTGAACTCCTTCGTGGCCCAGGCCGTGCAGGGCGCGGTGCAGGGCGCCTTCAACCAGCAGCAGCACGGGGGCCGGGGGCGCGGTCGGGGCCAACACGGCCACGGTCCGTGGCAGGGCCAGTGGTGGAACAACCCCGGCGCCTGGCAGCAGGGCGGTCCGGGCTGGTCCGGCTGGAACGACCAGCAGGGCGAGGGGCAGCGCGGGGGCCGTGGCGGGGGCAGGGGCGGCTCGCGGGTCACCGGCTGGGTCGAGGGCTGACACGGGTTCCGGGGAGGGGACAGGGTGAAGACGATGAGTGAGGAAGACGTGGACCTCGGTACCGAGGACGCACCGCCCGCGCGGCGGGAGGACTTCGAGGCCAACGGCCCGATCGAGATCGACATCGCGATCGGCACCGGCCGGATCGAGATCCAGCTGGTGGACGAGCCGGGGGTGCGGGTCGAGGTGCGGCACGCCCCGGAGTCCGACGACCAGTGGGTGCCGGGGTTGTCCGGGCTGCTCAACTGGGTCAGCGGGCAGTTCGGCGGCGGCCCCCAGGACAACTCGCCGGAGGAGACGGTCCGGCAGACCCGGATCGACCTGACCGGCAACCGGCTGGTGGTGCGCACGCCCAAGCCGCTGCCGATGCGCGGCATGCCGCTGTCGGTTGTGGTCAAGGCACCCAGCGGCTCCCACGTGGAGACCAAGAGCGGCTCGGCCTCCCTTGCCGTCACCGGCTCGGCGGGCCGGGTGAACGTGACCAGCGGCACCGGGGACATCTCGGTGGACCGGGCTGACGGGGCGGCCTCGGTGCAGAGCGCCTCCGCCAGCGTCCGGCTCGGGCCGATGCTGGGCGGGGTGCGGGTCAAGACCGGCAGCGGGGACCTGGAGGTCTCCTCGGTGGGCGGCCCGAGCCTGCTGTTCACCGGCACCGGGGACATCTGGCTGGGCGCGGTGCAGTCCGATGTGACCGTGCGCACCGGCAGCGGTGACGTCACCGTGGCCGACGCCGCCTGCGGCCGCATCGAGGTGGTCACCGGCTCGGGGGAGCTGCGGGTGGCCGTCCGCTCCGGGGTCAAGGCCCAGGTCGACCTCGTGTCCTACTCGGGCCGGGCCTACAGCGAGCTGGCGCTGTCCGACACCCCGCCGCCCGGAGAGCCGAGCCTGTTCGTCCGGGGCCGCACCGGCTCAGGCACAGCCGTGATCACCACCGCGGTGGGCTGAGGACCACACACCGGGGGACTGGCGGGCCTGGGCCGGGGGGCTGGGCCCGCCTCACCCCTGTTTACCTCGTCCTGGCACGCAACGGAGCCGCGAGATCACCTCGCTCCCCCACGACCACGGTGTCCAGGCCCAGCCAGTCGGCCATGGACCGCAGCTCGGCGGCAAGCTCGGTGACCACCCGGCCGCGGTCGGCCCCCGGCTCGGCGAACGCGCCGGGCACCCGCAGTGCGCCGACCGCCCGGTCCGCCTTGAGGTCCACCCTGGCGACCAGTTCCCCGTCGAGCAGGAACGGGAACACGTAGTAGCCGTGCACCCGCTTCGGCTCGGGCACGTAGATCTCGATCCGGTAGTGGAAGTCGAAGATCCGCTCCGTGCGCTCCCGGAAGAAGATCAGCGGGTCGAACGGGCAGAGCAGGGCACGCCCGCTGACCTGCCTCGGCGTGCGGGCCGCGACGTGCCGATAGCCCTGGTGCCGCCAGCCGGCGACCGAGACCGGCTCCAGCACGCCCTCCTCCACCAGTTCGGCCACCGCGCGCCTGCTGCGCTCGGGCCCCAGCCGGTAGTAGTCGCGCAGGTCGGGTTCGGTGCCCACGCCCAGCGCGATCGCCGACTTGGTGATCAGCCTGCGTGCCGCCTCGTCCTCGTCCAGTTCGGGCGCCCCGTGCACCTCGGGCGGCAGCGCCCGCTCGGTCAGCTCGTAGAGCCGCTCGAACCCGCGCCGGGCCCCGGTGGTCAGCTCGCCGATCGCGAACAGCCACTCGCAGACCTTCTTCACGTCCGAGCGGTTCCACCAGCTGCCCCGCGCGCGCTGCACCTGAAGCCCCAGCTCGCGCTCCAAGGCGCCCGCGCTGATCGGCCCGAACTCCTTGACCGCCGCGAGCACGTCCGCGGCCAGCTCCGGGGAACAGGCCGCCGCCTGCCAGTAGCGCCCCGGCGCGTCCCGGTACTGGCGCATCCGCCAGCGCAGCAGCGGCCAGTCCTCGACCGGCACCAGGCTGGCCTCGTGCGCCCAGTACTCCACCAGCAACCTGGGCCTGCGCGCGCTGTGCGACCAGGCGGCCTCCTCCAGCAGCTCCTGCGGGTAGGGCCCGAGCCGGGAGAACAGTGGGGCGTAGTGCGCCCGCACCGCCACGTTGACCGAGTCCAGTTGCAGCAGCTGGGTCCTGGACAGCGCGCGTTGCAGGTGTCGCCGGGTGGGCACGCCGGTGGGTCGCGAGTCGGCGAAGCCCTGCGCCGCCAGGGCTGTGCGGCGGGCCGCCGCGGGGGTCATCGTCTGCACAACCCGGATGCTGCCACCCACCCCTGACAACTAGCGCGGCGTCCAAGCCTCGGGTCGGGTGCAGGACATCACAACTAAAGCTTGCGGGCCTTGCCCACCGCCGCGGCCAGCTCGCGCAGGACAGGCGCGAACCTGGCGTAGCTGAACGGGGTCTCCGAGCGCCAGGGGGCGACCTGCCCGGCCTGCACCGCGGGCAGCGAGTTCCAGGTCGGGTGCGTCCTGAGCTCCGCGAGGCCACCGGCCTGCGTGCGGTCGTCGTAGAGCACCAGGTCGGCCGGGTACTTGGTGGTGTTCTCCCAGCTCAGCGCCTCGAAGTAGGTGACACCGTCCCCGGTCGCGCCGCCCACGTCCATGCCCAGGGTCTTGTAGTAGGACAGGTCGGGCTGGTCGGAGGGCATGCCCACGTAGAAGTTCTCGGCCTTGGCGGAGACCGCCAGCACGCGCAGCCCCGGCTTGGCCGCCAGCGCCTGGCGCAACTCGTCCGAGGCCTTGTCGAAGTCGGCCTTCGCCGCGTCGATCACGGACTGCTGAGCGCCCAGCGACTTGCCCAGCTCGTTGAACCGCTCGATGACCTGCAGCACGTTCCGGCTGCGCTGGCTGATGCCCAGGGTCGGCACCAGGGCCTCGACCTTGGTCTTCACGTCATCGGTGACGTACCAGAGGTCCGGCGGCTTGTACATGCCGCTGACCAGCAGGTCGGGCCGCAGCGCCGCGAGCTTCTCCATGCTGAACTCGCCGTACTCCGCACCCACCGAGCCGACCTTGCTCAGGTCCACGACCCCGACCTGCGGGTCGTTGGAGCCGTCCTTGAGCTTCTGCGGGCCGAACACGCCCACCGGGTGCACCCCGAGGTCCCACAGCGCCGCCGCGGCGCTGACCTGCGCCACGATCCGGGTGGGCCGCTGCCCGAGGGAGACCTTGCGGTCGCGGTCGTCGGTGAAGCTCCAGGCACCGCCCGAGCCCGCGGCGGGCGAGTCGGTCCGGCCGCAGGCGGTCAGCAGCCCCACCGCGGCCACCCCCGCCAGGAAGCCTCGTCTGTTCATTGCAGTCACAAGGACTTAGGCTAGCCTAACCAACAAGGCCACCCACCACTGAGCGTCCCCCACCACTCCCTGGGGGGGCGACCCCGACTCCAGCCTACCGCCCCCACCCCCTTGTTGATCTTGCTGGAGATCCACGTGTGGACAGCTCCGCACCTGTGGACAACTCGTCCCCGAGCAGCCGTCCCGAGCGGGTCGAGGAGTACCCTGCCGCACCCGCTAGGTTCTGCGCATGGCCGATGCCACCGTGCGCCCCGCAGTCGCGGGCGACGCCCCCGAGATCGCCCGCATCCAGCACGACACCTGGCGCACCGCCTACGCGGAGCTGCTGCCCGAACAAGTGCTCGCCGACCTGGACCTGGCCGAGGCCGAGCAGTCCTGGCGCGAGGTGGTGACGAGCGGGAGCGCGCGGGTGCACGTGGCCCACGAGGGCGAGTGGACGGTGGGCTTCTGCGTGGCGGGCGCGGCGCCGGAGACCGAGACGGCGGAGGCGGACGGCACGCAGCCCGCCGACGCGGCGAGCACCGGGCTGATCGCGCTGTTGCTGGTGGAACCGCGCTGGGGACGGCGCGGGCACGGCGGCCGACTGCTCGCCGCGGCAGCCGCCGACCTGCGCGAAGCGGGGCTGCACAAGGGCATCAGCTGGGTGCCCGAGGCCGACCGCGCCTCGCTGGGCTTCTACCGGGCCATCGGCTGGCAGACCGACGGCACGGTGCGCACCCTGGACGCCGGGGGCAGGCCGCTGCGCGAGATCCGGGTGACCGGCGGCCTGGACCTGCACCTGAAGCAGTAGACAACCCTTATCACCCGTTCGGAGTCATACCCGCCGGAAGGATCCGGAGTGGGAAGGGACCCGAGCGTGGCCGCACGTCACCGCACCAGCCGCCGCATCGACTACCCGAGGCGCGGCAGACAGGGCCTGCGGCGCTGGCTGCCCTCGTGGAAGCTGCTGCTCGGGCTGACCCTGCTGGGCACGGGCCTGCTGGTGACCGCGTTCCTCGTCGCGCTGTCGGTGGTGAAGATCCCACAGCCCAACGAACTCGCCGTGCAACAGGCGACGATCTTCGAGTACGCCGACGGGCGCACCCAGATCAGCCACGTGGGCATGAACCGGCGCTCGGTGCCGATCACCGACATCCCGCAGGTCGTGCGCAACGCGGTGCTCGCCGCCGAGGACCGGGGCTTCTACTCCGAGCCCGGCGTGTCCCCGCTCGGGCTGATCAGGGCGCTGAAGAACAACCTCACCGGCAGCGGCGGCTCGTTGCAGGGCGGGTCCACGATCACCCAGCAGTACGTGAAGAACTACTACCTGAGCCAGCAGCAGACGCTCAGCCGCAAGTTCGAGGAACTGCTCGTCTCGATCAAGATCAGCAACGAGCTGCCCAAGGACACGATCCTGCAGAACTACCTCAACACGATCTTCTTCGCGCGCGGGGCCTACGGCATCGAGGCGGCGGCGCGGGCCTACTTCGGCGTGGGTGTGAACCAGCTCGCGAACGAACCGGCCAAGGCCGCCTACCTCGCGGCGGTCATCCAGTCCCCGTACTACTACGCCACGGCCGACAAGGACCCCGAGGCGGCACAGGCACTGCACAAGCGCTGGGACTACGTCGTGGACGGCATGGTGGAGCAGGGACAGCTCACCGCACAGCAGCGCGCGCAACTGGTGTACCCGAACCCCGTGCAGTACCAGGCGGACGACATGGGCGGCATGAACGGCTACATGGTCGACGCCGCCATGGGCAACCTGGACCGGCTGCACAAGGAGGACCCGAGCGTGCCCGACTCGACCACCGTGGCGCAGGGCGGCTACACCGTGGTGACCACGTTCCGGCCCGAGGTGATGCGGGCGGCACAGAAGGCCGCCGGGGACTCACTGTCCACTTTGGATCCAAACAAGGCCGCGGACAAGAACGTGCACATCGGGGTGGCCGCGGTGGACGACGCGACCGGTGAGGTGCTGGGCTTCTACGGCGGACCGGACTACCTCAAGCAGGGGTTCAACGACGCGCTGCAGGGCAGCGGCCCACTGGGCAAGGTGGGCGACCTGCTCCTCAAGGCCGTGCCACCGGACCACCTGGCGGACCTGGGCATCGACAACATCGACAGCACGCACCGCATGAAACTCGACGGGGAGGTGCTCGCGACCACCCCGCTGCGCGCGGCTGCGGCGCTCAGCTCCCTGCGCAACCTGGGCGACTACCACGAGCCGCACTCGGTGGCGAAGGTGATCCGCGACGGCCAGGTGGTCTGGCAGGCCGACACGCGCACCACGCACCTGCGCGGGTCCGAACCACTGATGGAGCGGTCCTCCGACATCGGGTTCGCCCCGGCCGCACTGGGCACCGACATCCCCAAGCAGTGGGCCTGGTCCCTGTTCGACAACGGCCACATGTCGGTGGCGGTCACCATGTTCGCCACCCCACCGGACGGCAAGGGCAACCGCGCGATGCTGGGCATGACCGACCCGGACCCGGCCATCCGCACCTGGAACGTGCTCAGCGGCGTGGTCAGGAGCGCCGGGACCGGATAGTCCCAGGGGTGGACTTTTGTCTACCCCGCGTGGGACCTCAGGACGACTGACCCGCCGTGCCCGCTCCGGTAGCGTCGGGAGCTGACGGACTGGGAGGCGGGCAGCGGTGGTGGTGACCTGGTTGGCGATCACACTCGGTGTGGCGCTCGGCTCGGCGATCTGCCCCCTGATCAGCGTGGAGGTGTTCCTGGTCGGGCTGGTCGCCACCAACGGGCACCACCCGCTGATGTCCTGCTGGATGCTCGGCGCGGTCATCGCGATCGGCCAGGTGGTCGGCAAGCTGCTCTACTTCTACGCCGCGCGCGGGGACGTGCCGCTGCCGAACTTCCTCCGCCCCAAGCAGCGGACCGGACCCGAACCGGTCACCAGGTGGCGGAAGTTCACCCGCCGCTGCGGGCAGTTGTTCACCCAGTTGCGGGACAAGTGCGAACGGCATCCGGGCTGGCTGATCGGCACCACCGGGATCAGCGCGCTCACCGGCATGCCGCCCTTCGCGGCCACCACGATCCTGGCCGGGGTGGCGCGCATGTCCGTGCTCGCCTTCCTGCTCACCACGCTCACCGGCCGCTTCGTGCGGTTCACCGCGATCGCGGCCTCACCCGATCTGCTCGCCGGAATGCTGCCGCACCTGAGCTGACCGCCGCCCCACCCCGCCGTAGAAGATGTAGTGCTCGGGGTGCGGGCGCAGCGCCCCGTCGGGTCGCCAGTCCGGGACGTAACAGAGACCGGGCGGCACGGATTCACAGTCCCTGAACAGTCCCGCGATCCACTCCGGGGTGCGTGCCTTGGCCGGGTTCGTGCTCCCCGCGTAGAGGCGTTCCAGCGCGGACATCTCCTCGGGGCGCGCCGCTGCCGTGGCGTGCGTGACCGCGAGCAGGCTGCCGGGGGCCAGGCGCCGCATGTAGCGGGACACCAGCTGCGCAGGATCCTCGTCATCGGGGACGAAGTGCAGCACCGCCAGCATCAGCAGCATCACCGGCTGATCGAAGTCGATCAGTGAGCGGATCACCGGGTGGGTGAGCAGTTCCTCGGGCCGGCACAGGTCGGCGTCGACGACCCCGGTGTTCCGGACCCCTTGCAGCATCATCTCGCTGTGCGCCACGGCGACAGCCTCGTTGTCCACGTAGACGACCCGGCAGTCCGGGCTGTGCTGCTGGGCGATCTCGTGCACGTTGCCCCGGGTCGGGATGCCCGAGCCGATGTCCAGGAACTGGCGAACGCCTTGGGAGACACCGAACTCCACGGCCCGCCGCAGGAAGGCGCGGTTGGCGCGGCACGCCCGGGAGACCCCGGGGAACACCTGCTCAGCGCGGCGGGCGAACTCGCGGTCCACCGCGAAGTTGTGACCACCGCCCAGGAACGCGTCGTACACCCGCGCCGCACTGGGCCTGGTCAGGTCAATCCCGTTCGGAATCCAACCCCGTTCGACCACTGTCGTCCCTACGCTTTCCGCCCCGTACGGAGAGTACACGACTGAGTGAGCCAGGTGAGCAAAACGGATCAACCACCCAGTTCGACCGCGCGCCGCATTGCCTGCCTGGCCCTGCCCCGGTCCCCTGCGATGTCGTAGGCGTGCGCCAGTCGGAACCAGCCCCGCCAGTCCTCCGGCGAGGCCTCGACCTCTGCCTTGCGCTGCTCGAACCAGGCGTCGGCGGCCTCCCGGTCGACCCGTCCCGAGGGGCGGCGCGGCAGGTCGGAGGTGTCGGGCAGGCCGCCCTCCTCATCCAGCCGCCGCGCCAGCCTGTTGATGCGCAACCCGTTGCGCCACTGGGCGAGGACGAACCAGACACCGATCACCGGCAGAGCGAGCACGGCCGCACCGAGCGCGGTGGCCACCGGTTCCCCGGTCTGGATCAGCACCACGGCGCGCTCGGTGAGCAGCACGAAGTAGACCACCAGCGCGGCGGTCATCAACAGGGCAGCGGTGAACGCCTTCACAGGCCCAGCAGGTCCTCGAGCCCGACGGTCAGCCCCGGCCGCTTCGGCACCTCGCGCACCGCGAGCAGCACGCCCGGCATGAAGGACTTGCGGTCCAGCGAGTCGTGCCGGATGGTCAGCGTCTCGCCCTCGGCGCCGAACAGGATCTCCTCGTGCGCCACCAGCCCGGACAGTCGCACCGAGTGCACGCGCACCCCGTCCACGGAGGCGCCGCGCGCCCCGTCCAGCTCCTGGGTGGTCGCGTCCGGGCTCGGTGCCATGCCCGCGGCGGCCCTGGCCTGGGCGATCAGCTGCGCGGTACGCGAGGCCGTGCCCGAGGGGGCGTCCGCCTTGCGCGCGTGGTGCAGCTCGATGACCTCGACCGACTCGTAGTACTTCGCCGCCAGCTGCGCGAACTTCATGGACAGCACGGCGCCCAGCGCGAAGTTCGGCGCGACCAGCACGCCCAGCCCCGGCTTGTGCTCCAGCCAGCCGCTCAACGTGTCCAGCCGCTCCTGGGTGAAGCCCGTGGTGCCGACCACGCAGTGGATGCCCTGGTCCACGCAGAACCGCAGGTTGTCCATGACCACGTCGGGGTGGGTGAAGTCCACGACGACCTCGGCCCCGGCGTCGGAGACGTTGAACAGCCAGTCCCCCGCGTCGACCATCGCCACGACCTCCAGGTCGTCGGCGGCCTCGACGGCGGCGCAGACCGTGGCGCCCATCTTGCCCCTGGCCCCGACCACGGCGACCCGCAACGGCTCGTCCTCGTAGTCGCGGTCGACGGCGCTGGCGGTGCCCGCCTGCTCAGTCAAGAGATCACCTCATGCACTTCTTCCGGCAGGTCGTCACGGTGATCGTAGGGTCCGACCACCGAGCCTGCGACGGGGCGTCGGAGCAGCTCCTTGGCCAGCACGGCCACGTCCTGCTCGGTCACCGCCTCAATGCGCTCCAGGGTCTGCTCCACGGTCAGGTGGTCGCCGTAGTTCAGCTCGCCCTTGCCAATGCGCGACATGCGCGAACTCGTGTCCTCCAGCCCCAGCACCAGGCCACCGCGCAACTGCCCCTTGCCCCTGGCCACCTCGGCCGGGCTCAGGCCCTCCGCGGCCACCTGGGCGAGCACGTCGCGCACCACGCCCGCGACCTCTCCGAGCCGATCCGGCTGGCAGCCCGCGTACACGCACAGGTTGCCGGTGTCGGCGTAGGAGGCCACCGAGGAGTAGACCTGGTAGGCCAGCCCGCGCCGCTCGCGGACCTCCTGGAACAGCCGGGAGCTCATGCCGCCGCCCAGCGCCGCGTTGAGCACGCCCAGGGTCCACCGGCGCTCGTCGTGCCGGTCCAGCGCGCGCACCCCCAGCATCAGGTGTGCCTGCTCGGTGTCGTCGGTGTTGAGCACCAGGCGCGGCGCGGTCGGGAAGCGGGCCCGCCCGGTGCGCGGCACCGTCGGCACCCGGTCGCCGACCAACCGGTCGCCCAGGGCCTTGCGGGTCAGCCGCAGCACGGTGGCGTGCTCCACGTTGCCCGCCACGGCGAGCACCATGCGGGGCAGCGTGTAGCGGCGCCGGTAGAAGCCGTACAGCGCGGTGCGGGTCATGTCGCTGATCGACTGCTCGGTGCCCAGCACGGGGCGGCCCAGCGGGTGGTCGCCCATGAGCGCCTCGCAGAACGCCTCGTGCAGCAGGTCCTCGGGGTCGTCGTCGCGCATGGCGATCTCCTCGAGCACCACGCTGCGCTCGGTCTCCATGTCGCGCTCGGCGCAGACCGCGTTGAACACCACGTCGCTGACCAGGTCCAGGGCCAGCGGCAGGTCCTCGTCCAGCACGTGCGCGTAGAAGCAGGTGTGCTCCTTGGCGGTGAACGCGTTGAGCTCACCGCCGACCGCGTCGATCTCCTCGGAGATGCCCGCGGAACTGCGCCGCGCGGTGCCCTTGAACAGCAGGTGCTCCAGGTAGTGCGCGGCACCGGCCACGGCGGGCTGCTCGTCGCGGGAGCCCACGTTGACCCAGATGCCCACCGAGGCGGAGCGCACGCCGGGGATCTGCTCGGTGACCACGCGCAGACCGCCGGGCAGCACGCTGCGCCGCACGGCCCCGCCCCCGGCGGTGCGCTCCAGGGTGCGCGTGCTGCCGGGGGGCTGCAGATAGCCGGGACGGCCGCGGGAAACCCCCACGGCCGTCCCCGAGTTCCGAAGACTCACTGGGCAGCGGGCTCCGGGGTGGCCTCGGCCTCGGTCTTGGCCTCGGCAGCCTCGTCCTCGCTGACCACCACCAGGCTGATCTTGCCGCGGTTGTCGATGTCAGCGATCTCCACGCGGAGCTTGTCGCCGACCTTGACCACGTCCTCGACCTTGGCGATGCGCTTGCCGTTGCCCAGCTTGGAGATGTGCACCAGGCCGTCACGGCCGGGCAGCAGGGAGACGAAGGCACCGAAGGCGGCGGTCTTGACGACCGTGCCCAGGAACCGCTCGCCGACCTTGGGCAGCTGCGGGTTGGCGATCGCGTTGATCAGGCCGATGGCGGCCTCGGCCGAGGGGCCGTCGGCGGCACCGACGTAGATCGTGCCGTCGTCCTCGATCGAGATGTCCGCGCCGGTCTGCTCGGTGATCGAGTTGATCATCTTGCCCTTGGGCCCGATCACCTCGCCGATCTTGTCGACCGGGATGTTGATGGCCGTCACGCGCGGGGCGAACGGGCTCATCTCGTCCGGGCGGTCGATGGCCTCCTCGATGACCTCGAGGATGGTCAGCCGGGCGTCGCGCGCCTGGCCGAGCGCCTGGGCCAGCACCTCGGAGGGGATGCCGTCCAGCTTGGTGTCCAGCTGCAGCGCGGTCACGAACTCCTTGGTGCCCGCCACCTTGAAGTCCATGTCGCCGAAGGCGTCCTCGGCACCGAGGATGTCGGTCAGCGCCACGTAGCGGGTCTCACCGTCGACCTCGTCGGAGACCAGGCCCATGGCGATGCCCGCGACCGGGGCCTTCAGCGGCACACCGGCGTTGAGCAGCGACATGGTGGAGGCGCAGACCGAGCCCATCGAGGTGGACCCGTTGGAGCCCAGGGCCTCGGAGACCTGGCGGATCGCGTAGGGGAACTCGTCCCGCTTGGGCAGCACCGGCACCAGCGCGCGCTCGGCCAGCGCGCCGTGGCCGATCTCGCGGCGCTTGGGCGAGCCCACCCGACCGGTCTCACCGGTGGAGAAGGGCGGGAAGTTGTAGTGGTGCAGGTAGCGCTTGTGCGTCTCGGGGGACAGCGAGTCGATCTGCTGCTCCATGCGCAGCATGTTCAGCGTGGTGACGCCCAGGATCTGGGTCTCGCCGCGCTCGAACAGCGCCGAGCCGTGCGCCCTCGGGATCAGCGCGACCTCGGCGGACAGCTGCCGGATGTCGGTCAGCCCCCGGCCGTCGATGCGCACCTTGTCGCGCAGCACGCGCTGGCGGACCAGCTTCTTGGTCAGCGAGCGGAACGCCGCGCCGATCTCCTTCTCGCGGCCCTCGAAGGCCTCGCCCTCGCCCAGACCGACCTTCTCCAGGGCGATCTTCTTGACCTCGTCCAGCCGCGACTCGCGCTCCTGCTTGCCCGCGATGGTCAGCGCCTGGGCCAGCTCCTCGGACACCGCGTTGCTGACGGCCTCGAAGGCGTCGGCCTCGTAGGCCGGGTACAGCGGGAACTCGCCGGTGGGCTTGGCGGCCAGCTCGGCCAGCTGCTGCTGGGCCACGCACAGCGAGCGGATGAACGGCTTGGCGGCCTCCAGGCCGGCGGCGACGACCTGCTCGGTCGGGGCCTGCGCGCCGGAGCCCACCAGGTCGATGACCTGCTCGGTGGCCTCGGCCTCGACCATCATGATGGCCACGTCATCGCCCACGATGCGACCGGCGACGACCATGTCGAACACGGCCTTCTCCAGCTGCTCGTAGGTCGGGAAGGCGACCCACTGGCCCTCGATCAGGGCGACCCGCACGCCGCCGATGGGCCCGGAGAAGGGCAGCCCGGCGAGCTGGGTGGAGGCGGAGGCGGCGTTGATGGCCACCACGTCGTACAGGTCCTGCGGGTTGAGGCTCTGCACGGTGACCACGACCTGGATCTCGTTGCGCAGGCCGTCCACGAAGGCGGGGCGCAGCGGGCGGTCGATCAGGCGGCAGGTCAGGATCGCGTCGGTGGAGGGACGGCCCTCGCGACGGAAGAAGGCGCCCGGGATGCGGCCGACGGCGTACATCCGCTCCTCGACGTCCACCGTCAGCGGGAAGAAGTCGAAGTGGTCCTTGGGGTGCTTGGAGGCCGTCGTCGCCGACAGCAGCATGGTCTCGTCGTCCAGGTAGGCGACGACGCTGCCCGCGGCCTGGCGGGCGAAGCGCCCGGTCTCGAAGCGGACGGTGCGCGAGCCGAACCTGCCGTTGTCGATGGTGGCGGTCGTCTCGTGGATCTCGATATCGGTCATGTAGTTCTCCTCGTCGTGCGCGCGCCTGGCACGCTCGGCGACGAGGCCGGTCTTCGATCGAAGCCCCCGGGATGACCCGGGAACCACTACCGAGGACCGGCGGCCCGTTCCGCCGCTCGCGGTGCCTGGCTCGCGTGTTCTCTGGTTGTGTTGTGCCGAGGGGGTGGGTCCGGCGCCCACCTGGACACCGGACCCACCCCCTCCCTAGCTCATCGACGCAGGCCGAGCCGCTGGATCAGCGAACGGTAGCGCTCGACGTCGGTCTTGGTGAGGTAGTTCAGCAGACGGCGGCGGCGGCCGACCATCAGCAGCAGACCACGACGCGAGTGGTGGTCGTGCTTGTGGGTCCGCAGGTGCTCGGTCAGGTCGCTGATGCGCTTGCTCATCAGGGCGATCTGCGCCTCGGGGGACCCGGTGTCGCCTTCCTTCAGCCCGTACTCGGCGAGGATGGTCTTCTTCTGCTCGGTGGACAGAGCCACTCGTTCACTCCTGGATTTCTCGTCTGACCTCGTGTGTCCCGTGCAACCCCGCCCGAGGGGGCGGAGCCAGAGTCGGTACCAGCCGCCACGGACCGCAGCTGGACCCAAATACCGAGGTTAGCAGGTGTGCGCGCGAGGTTGCTCAGCGGGCGGTGAAGCGAACACGGTCGAGTGGCTCGTACCGGTAGCCGCCCCCGACCCGCTCGCTGGCGAACAGCACCGCCTCGCCCGCGGTCCACCACGGTCCCTCGTAGTCGATCAGCGGGGCGGGGTCCAGCTCGCCGTGCCGCTCGCGGGCGATCGTCAGGTGCGGGGTGAACGCGCGGTGCTCCACGTGGCCCTCGGCGTGCCAGCGCACCGCCTCGGCCGCCGCCGCCAGCGTGCCGTCCGGGTCCTGCACGCCGATCCACAGCACCCCGGGGAAGGCGGCGGCGGAGCGCAGCCTGATCCGGGGCGCCGCCAGCCCGGCGAGCCGCTCGCGCACCCATCCGGTTCGCGCCACGGGGTCGTCGCCGTCCCCGTGGAAGCAGAGCGTGACGTGCCACTTGTCGATCGAGGTGTGCCGGTCCCCGCGCACGGCCGTCACGGCCCGGACCAGGTGGTCGAGCACCGGCGCGTCCGGCACCAGCGCGGTGAACAGCCGGGTCATCGGTCCTGCTGGGCGGGCGGGAACGAGGCACGCCGCAGCAGGTCCCCCAGCCAGGCGTGCCGGTTGCCGAGGGTCTCCGCGGCGGCCAGCAGGTCCTCGCCGCGGGCGACCCGGCGCAGGGCGGTCACCGCGGCCACGTCGGCGCGGGCGTCGTGCACCGGCAGCGCGTCGCGGTCCACCGTGGGCCGGGACTCGCGCACGTCGTCGAGGGCCTGCTGCATGGCAACCCGGTCCCCGCTGGCCACACCAGGTGTCAGGATCCTGCGCTCAAGCATGATCAGGCGTGCCAGCACGGCCGGGTTGCCGATCTTGGCGCGGCGCCCGCTCATCACCTGGCTCAGCATCGGCGCGCTGATGCCCAGCACATCGGCCAGGTACGCCTGGGAGATGTCGAAGGCCACCACCAGCCTGCGCACCCGATCCCCCAGCGGCTCCCCGTACCACTCCCGCTGCAACGCGAGGTTGCGCTGGACGATCTTGTGGTCCTCCACCCTGGCTCTCCCCTGTGCCGGTCCGCCGGCGCGGTCCTGGCGGGCATCCTGCCACGCCGCGCGCTGCGTTCCGGCCGATCAGACCGACCGTTTGCATTCGCACTGAGGGCCGAGAGTACCCCGGCACGCCTGCCCGCGCACCGCGTTCAGGCCAGCAGTTCCCTCGTCCGCGCCACATCCAGGTGCATCTGCTCGATCAGGGCCTCGCTGGTGTCGTACTTCACCTGGCCGCGCAGCCGGTCCACGAAGTCCAGGGCCACCCGCTTGCCGTAGAAGTCCTCGCTGACGTCCAGCACGAACGCCTCCACCCGGCGCTCCCGGCCCGAGTAGGTCGGGTTGGTGCCGACCGAGACCGCGGCGGGCAGCACCCGTTCGCCGCCAGCGCCGCGCAGCACGAAACGGCAGGCGTACACCCCGTCTGCGGGCACCGCGGCGAACCGGGTCACCGACAGGTTGGCGGTCGGGAAACCCAGGTCCTTGCCACGCCCGTCGCCGCGGACCACGATGCCCTCCAGCCGGTGCGGCCGACCCAGCGCCCGCTCGGCGGCCACCACGTCGCCCGCGTCGATGCAGGAGCGGATGTAGGTGGAGGAGAAGGTCACCTGCTCCTCGGTGACCAGGCACGCGCCCTCGGTGTTGAAACCGAAGCGCTCACCCAGGGTGCGCAGCAGCGCCACGTCCCCGGCGGCGTGGTGGCCGAACGTGAAGTTCTCGCCGACCACGACCGCCGCCGCGTGCAGCCGCTCCACCAGGAACTCGTGCACGAACTCGTCGGCGGGCACCCGCGAGGTCTCCAGGGTGAAGGGCAGCACGCAGAACACGTCCACCCCCAGCTGCTCCACCAGCTCCGCACGGCGCTGCAGCGTGGTGAGCTGCGCCGGGTGGCTGCCCGGTCGCACCACCTCGGCCGGGTGCGGGTCGAAGGTCATCAGCACCGAGGGCAGACCGCGCTCCGCGGCCAGCTCCACCGCCCTGCCGATGAGCGCGCGGTGCCCCCGGTGCACCCCGTCGAACACGCCGATGGTGACCACGCACCGGCCCCAGCCACTCGGAAGATGGTCCAGCCCACGCCAGCGTTGCACGAGCCCGAGCCTATCTCGCGGCGATCACCGGCTCAGTCGATGGCCAGCACCACGAGCGGCTTGGCCGCGCCGGACTCGTCCACCGCCAGGGCCAGCACCCTGCCGTCCGGGCCGAACACCCCGTAGGGACCGGTGATGCCCGCGGCCGGGATACGCCTGCCGTGCGACAGGGCCGCCGCCGAGGGCAGGTCGATCTCGTGGCGCGGGAAGGCGGCGTCCACGGCCTGGCCCAGGTCCATCGACAGCTCGGAGTTGTCCTCCAACTGCTCCAGGGTGCGGGCCGCGCGCAGGTCGAACGGGCCGACCCTGGTGCGGCGCAGGGCGCTGAGGTGCCCGCCGACGCCCAGCGCGCTGCCCAGGTCCCGGGCCAGAGCGCGGACGTAGGTGCCGGAGGAGCACTCCACGATGACGTCCAGCTCGGTCGCGTTCTCCTCGCGGCGCAGCACCAGCAGGTCGAACCGGTGCACGACCACCGGCCGGGCGGGCAGCTCGACCTCCTCGCCCGCGCGCACCCTGGCGTAGGCGCGCTTGCCGTCCACCTTGACCGCGCTGACCGAGCTGGGCACCTGCTGGATCGGACCGGTCAGCTCGGTGATGCCCGCGCGGATCGCCTCCTCCGGCACGGCCGAGGCGTCGGCCTCGGAGAGGACCTCACCCTGCGCGTCGTCGGTGGTGGTGGCGGCGCCGAGCCGGATCGTGGCCAGGTAGGCCTTGCTGTCCATCGCCAGGTGGCCCAGCAGCTTGGTGGCCCGCTCGACGCCGAGCACCAGCACGCCGGTGGCCATCGGGTCGAGCGTGCCCGCGTGGCCCACCTTGCGGGTGCCGAGGATCCTGCGCAGCCGGGCGACCACGTCGTGCGAGGTCAGCCCGGCGGGCTTGTCCACCACGACCAGACCCGCGCCGGTGGTGCTACCTGGTGTTCGTTGCTTTCCCTGGAACCGACGGGAACGAAGCGGTTGTGACACGGGAAACCATTCTGCCTCATGCGCTCGCCGGGCCGAGCCGCCTCAGGCCACCGCGGGCTGCGGCACCGGGTCGTCCCAGCGGCGCCTGCGCAACTGCACCGGCACCTGCTCGCCCCGTTCGGCCGCGAGCAGCACCACGGCCCTGGCCCGCCGCCACCAGGTCGCGGTGCGCCAGGTGCCCACCAGCTGCACCGCCACCACGGCGAGGAACGCGATCTGGAACGCGGGCCCCGAGCCCAGCGGCTCGGCCAGGCCGAGCAGCACACCGACCGCCAACGCCGCGATCGTGGTGGCCACGAAGCCGCCGACGTTGACCACGCCGGTGGCCGTGCTCACGGTGCGCACCGGGTTGTAGTCCTTGGCCAGCGCGAAGGCCACCGAGGAGGCCGGGCCGCCGAAGGCGAACAGCGCGAAGGCCAGCACCAGCAGCCACAGCGGGGCCTGCCCACCGGGCAGCGCCAGCAGCAGCGCCCACACCACCGCCGAGGTCACCAGGTACGCCGCGACCAGCGGCATGCGCAGCTCCGGGCGACGGCCGATCGCGGCACCCAGCAGTGGGCTGCCGACCAGTGCGCCAAGCACCAGCAGGCTCAGCACACTGCCCGCGGCCTCAGCCGACAGGCCCTGTGCCTGCACCAGGTACGGCACACCCCACAGCAGACCCAGCGTGGTGGGCGCGACCATCGTGCTGAAGTGCACCCAGAAACCCAGCCGGGTACCGGGAACCTGCCACGCGCCAACCACCTTGCGCAGCACGGCCGTGGGCGGCGTGCTCTCCGCGACCGGAGCCGGGCTGCCCGCGGGCACGTCGCGCAGCCGAACCGCGGCCACCAAGCCGTAGACGGCGGTGGCCAGCCCCACTGCGAGGAAGGTCACCGTCCAGCCCGGTTCGTGCAGTGCGGCGGTCAGCGGCACGGTCGCGGCGAGGTTGCCCGCGGCGCCAAGCATCGCGGACAGGGACATCACCACGGCGTAGCGGCGGGCCGGGAAGTGCGCGGCGATCAGGCGCAGCACGCTGACCCAGGTCATCGCGTCGCCCAGTCCGAGCACCGCTCGGGCCAGCAGGCCCAGCGGGTAGGACTCGGCCACCGCGAACAGGGTCTGGCCCAGGCCCATCAGTAGCGCGGCCACGGTCAGCACCCGGCGCGGCCCGAACCGGTCCACCAGCAGGCCGGTGGGCACCTGCATGGCCGCGTACACGGCGACCTGCAACACGGTGAAGGTGCTCAGCGCGGCGGGGCCCACCCCGAACCGCTCCCCGGCCGCCAACCCGGCGACGCCGAGCGAGGACCGGTGGAACACCGCGAACAAGTAGACGACTACGGCAGTGGCCCAGACCACCCAGGCATGACGGGTGGCGCGCGCGACGGGCACGGCTGTCCTTCCGGAGCAGGAACGAGGGGAGCGCCCCCGGCTGCCGCCGAGGTGCACAACTCGTCCATCGCGTGCGCTAAACCTCTGTTAACCGCTTCAGTTCGTGGAGTGCGTCACACCGGCGCGCCGACCACCGCCCACCGCCCGGACCGGGTCCGGTGCACCACCGCGAACAGCCTCACCAGCAAGAAGAGCGCCAGCCCCGACCAGATGCCGAGCAGTCCCCAGCCGAACGCCAGCGAGAGCCACACCAGCGGCAGGAAGCCCAGCACGGCACTGATCACCGTGGCAGTGCGCAGATAGGCCGCGTCCCCGGCGCCGAGCAACACACCGTCCAGGGCGAACACCACCCCAGCTGCCGGCTGCATGGCCACGAACAGCCACCACGCGTGCGGGATCTCCGCCAGCACCCCGGGCGCGGAGGTGAAGACCTGGGGTAAGGCGCCGGACAGCGCGGCGAAGACCACCCCCAGCCCGGTGCCGAACACCAACCCGTACCAGCACACCCGCCACGCCAGCTCCTTCGCCTGGCGATCACGGCCCGCGCCGAGTGCGGCGCCGACCAGGGACTGCGCCGCGATCGCCAGGGAATCCAGCAGCAGCGCGAGGAAAGTCCACAGCTGCAACACCACCTGGTGCGCCCCGACGGCCTCGGTCGAGGTGCGGGCGGCCACCGCCAGCGCGGACACGAAGCAGGCCTGGAACGCCGCGGTCCGCACCACCAGGTCGCGGCCGAGCCCGAGCTGTGCCCGGATCACCGGGTACAGCGGTCGCAGCGGCACCCCCTCGGTCACCAGCGCGCGCAGGAACAGCCCTGCGGACACGGCCTGCGCGCCAACGTTGGCCACCGCGGAGCCGACCAGCCCCCAGCCGCCGAAGTCCCCGAGCCCGTGCACCAGCCACGGCACGGCCAGCGCGGACAAACCGTTGCCCAGCAACACGAAGTACAGCGGTCTGCGGGTGTCCTGCACTCCGCGCATCCAGCCGTTGCCCGCCATCGTGATCAGCACCATCGGCGCGCCGAACAGGGCGATCCGCAGCCAGCTCACCCCGGCGGCGGCCACCTCGGCGTTGCCCGCGAGCACGGTGGCCACCGGCTCGGCCAGCAGCTGGCCCAGCACGAGCACCACCAGCCCGACGGCGGCCGCCAGCCAGGTCGCCTGCACCCCCTCGGCCACGGCATCGGCCCGCCGACCCGCCCCGTGCAGCCGGGCGGCCCGCGAGGTGGTGCCGTAGGAGAGGAAGGTCAGCGCGCTGGAGACCTGGGAGAACACCAGCCCGCCCAGGGCGAGCCCGGCCAGCGGCAACGCGCCGAGGTGACCGACCACCGCCGTGTCCACGAGCACGTACAGCGGCTCAGCGGCGAGCACACCCAGCGCGGGCACGGCGAGCGAGAACACCTCGCGCGCCGACCCCACTCGATCCCCCATGCCCGTCACCCTCCGAACCAGCCGTGTGCCATGTCCAGCTCAAGCTACGACAGGGCACCGACAATTCCGGGTGGGCCGGTCAGCGGGGGCTCACACCTCGGGCGCCTCGCCGATCGGGTGGATCTGTACGGGCTGGTTCACCGGGGCGCCGCCGGGGCCGGGCGTGACGGAGATGCGGGTGGCGATCTCGACCACGCGGCGCTCGTCGGCCACGTCCACCAGCCAGTACCCGGCCAGCACCTCCTTGGCCTCCGGGAACGGCCCGTCGGTGATCACCGGCTCGCCGTCCGGCCGCGCCTGCACCTTCTTGGACTGCTCGGGGTTGCCCAGGCCCTGCGCGTCCAGGAGCTCCCCGGAGTCGGCGAGCTCCTTGTTGAGCTGGTGCATGTAGTTGACCATCGCCCGGATGTCGGCGAGCTCCCAGCCCAGCCCCTCGGACATGGCCTCGACGTTCGCGTGGATCATCAGCATGTACTTCACGGTCTGCTCCTCGGTTCGGTTGCTCACCAGGGACGTCGGAGCCGGTCCACGATTCTCTACACCTTCGCGGACAGGCCGCCGCGAATGCGCCCTTCGGGGCAGCGAACGCCCCGAAAGCAGCCATCGTGACTAGAGCAGGGTGGCCTGGTCCAGGGCAGCGCGCAGCTCGGCGAGCACCTGTCCAGGTTCGCCGTACGCGGTGAAACCGGCGGCCATCCGGTGCCCGCCGCCGCCGAGCCGCTGCGCCGCCGAGCGCACGTCCAGCGCTCCGGTCGAGCGCAGGGACACGGTCCACTCCCCCTGCGCGAACTCCTTGAACACCGCGGCGACCCCGGCCTCGGCGGTGGTGCGCACCACGTCGACCACGCTCTCCACCTCCTCGGCCCGCAGCCCCTCGTGGTCGGCGAGCCGGATGTGCGTGTGCACCAGGCCAACACCCTGCGCCGCCTCGGGTTCCAGCTGCGCGCGGCCCAGCACGGTGGACAACATGTGCAGCCAGCCGAAGGGGTGGCTGTCCATGAGCTGGCGCAGCATGGCCGGGGCGTCCACACCGGACTCCAGCAGGCGGGCCGCTGACCGGTGCGCGGCAGGGCCGGCGAAGCGGAACGACACGGTGTCAGTAGCCAGCCCCGCGTACAGGCAGCGCGCGATCGGCTCGTCCAGCGGCACGTCGAGCGCGTCCAACAGCCGCAGCACGAGCACCGCGGTGGCCTCGGCGCGGTCGTCCACCACGTGGTGGGTGCCGTACCTGGTGTTGGACACGTGGTGGTCCACCACGAGCACCGTCCCACCGGCCTCGGTGGTGGCGGCCACCCGGTCGGCGAGCGCGCCGAGCCGGTCCACGCTGCCGGTGTCCAGGGCGACCAGCAGCGGCGGGGCCGCGGGCACGGCCTCAGCGGGCACGATCAGCCCCGCGGAGTCCAAGCCGCGCAAGGACTCCGGGGTCTGCTCGGGGCCGCCGAAGGACACCCGGACCCGGGCACCGCGCCGGTGCAGGGCCAGGCCCAGCGCCAGCGCGCTGCCCAGTGCGTCGGCGTCCGGGTTGACGTGCGCCAGCAGCGTCACGTCCTCGGCGGTGGCGAGCAGCGGGACGGCAGCGGCGATCTGATCATCAACGGAGACGCTCACCACCGCAAACTACGCGTCGTCGTCCTCGGTGTCGTCCTCGCGGGGCACCCGGTACGGGTCCGCATCGCCCGCGGGCTGCGCGGTGGAGGCGAGCTCGGCGACCTCGGCGTCCGAGGCGCGGGCCTTGGCCAGCAGCTCGTTGATGCGTGCCGCGTCGGTGGGCACGGTGTCGGCCACGAAGCTCAGCGTGGGCGTGAACCGCACGCCGGTCTGCTGACCGACCTTGGTGCGCAGCACGCCCGTGGCGCTGGCCAGCGCGGCGGTGACCCCGGCGAAGTCGGGCGCGGAGTCCAGGTTGTCACCGAGCACGGTGTAGAACACGGTCGCGTCGTGCAGGTCGGGGGTGACCCTGGCGTCGGTGATCGTCACCCGGGCCAGCCGGGGGTCCTTGACCTCGTGCTCCAGCGCGGACGCGACGATCTGGGCGATGCGCTTGGCAAGCCTGCGGGCGCGGGCCTGGTCGGCCACGGCGCTCCTCCTCTGGGTTGAACCGAACTAGAACTAGTCGTCCTCGGGACCCAGCAGCCTGTGCCGGGCGGAGAGGAGCTGCAACTCGGGACGTGAGGCGATCAACCGCTCGCAGGCGTCGAGCACCTCACGGACGTGCCCGGCTTCGGCGGCCACCACCGCGACCCCGATCAGGGCACGGCGGTGCAGGTCGAGATGACCCGCCTCGGACACGGAGACTTCGAAGCGCCGTCGGAGCTCGGCCAGTACGGGCCGCACGGCGGAGCGCTTCTGCTTGAGCGAGTGGACGTCCCCGAGCAGGACGTCCAGTTCAAGCGCACCAACGAACATGGCACTCAGGTTGGGTACGGCGACCTGGCACGCCGACTAGGACCGGGGTCCGGGACCTCACGGTCCCGGACCCCGGCTGTCGATCAGTTACGCGGCTTCTCGCGCATCTCGTAGGTCTCGATCACGTCGTCGACCCGCAGGTCGCCGTAGTTGCCGAGAGTGAGACCGCACTCGAAGCCCTCGCGGACCTCGGTCACGTCGTCCTTGAAGCGACGCAGCGAGGTCAGCGTCAGGCTCTCCTGGACCACGACGTTGTCGCGGATCAGGCGGGCCTTGGAGTTGCGCTTGAGCTCGCCCGACATCACCAGGCAACCAGCGATCGTGCCGACCTTGGAGGACTTGAAGACATCGCGCACCTCGGCCCTGCCGAGCTGCACCTCCTCGTACTCCGGCTTGAGCATGCCCTTCAGGGCCTGCTCGATCTCGTCGATCGCCTGGTAGATGACCGTGTAGTAGCGGACCTCGACGCCCTCGCGGTTGGCCAGCTCGGTGGCCCGGCCCTCCGCACGGACGTTGAAGCCCAGCACGATGGTGTTCTCCGCGGTGGCCAGGTTGATGTCGCTCTCCGTGACACCACCGACGCCGCGGTGCACCACGTGCAGCTGCACGTCGTCGCCCACGTCGATCTTCAACAGTGCCGCTTCGAGCGCCTCGACGGTACCCGAGTTGTCACCCTTGATGATCAGGTTGAGCTGGCTGGTCTCCTTCAGCGCCTCGTCCAGGTCCTCCAGGCTGACGCGCTTGCGCCGCGAGGCGTTGAGCGCGTTGCGGGTCCGGGCCTGGCGGCGCTCGGCGATCTGCCGTGCCACCCGGTCCTCGTCCACCACCAGGAAGGTGTCACCGGCACCCGGCACCGAGGTCAGACCGATGACCTGGACCGGACGCGACGGGTACGCCTCGATGACGTCCTCGTTGTGCTCGTCGACCATGCGACGGACACGGCCGTAGGCGTCACCGGCGACGATCGAGTCGCCGACCCGCAGCGTTCCGCGCTGCACCAGCACCGTGGCCACCGGGCCGCGACCGCGGTCCAGGTGCGCCTCGATCGCGACGCCCTGTGCCTCCATGGCCGGGTTGGCCCGCAGGTCCAGCGCGGCGTCCGCAGTGAGCAGGATCGCCTCCAGCAGCCCATCGATGTTGATGTTCTGCCGGGCCGAGATGTCCACGAACATCGTGTCGCCGCCGTACTCCTCGGCGACCAGGTTGTACTCGGTGAGCTGCTGGCGGATCTTCTGAGGGTTCGCACCCTCCTTGTCGATCTTGTTCACCGCCACCACGATCGGCGCACCCGCGGCCTGCGCGTGGTTGATCGCCTCCACCGTCTGCGGCATCACACCGTCGTCGGCGGCGACCACGATCACCGCGATGTCGGTGGAGTTCGCACCGCGGGCACGCATGGCGGTGAACGCCTCGTGACCGGGGGTGTCGATGAAGGTGATCAGCCGGTCGTTGCCCTCGAGCTGGGCCGTGACCTGGTAGGCACCGATGTGCTGGGTGATGCCGCCCGCTTCGCCCTCGTGCACGTTGGACTTGCGGATCGTGTCCAGCAGTCGGGTCTTACCGTGGTCGACGTGACCCATGACGGTCACCACCGGAGGCCGCACGACGAGGTCGTCCTCGTCGCCCGCGTCCTCGCCGTAGGTGATGTCGAAGGCCTCGAGCAGCTCGCGATCCTCCTCCTCGGGGCTGACCACGTTGACCCGGTAGTTCATCTCGGAGCCGAGCAGCTCCAGGATCTCGTCGGAGACCGACTGGGTCGCGGTGACCATCTCACCGAGGTGGAACAGCACCTGCACCAACGCGGCCGGGTTCGCACCGATCTTCTCGGCGAAGTCGGTCAGCGAGGCACCGCGCGGCAGCCGGACGACCTCGCCGCTGCCCTTGGGCAGGCGGACGCCGCCGACGCTGGGCGCCTGCATGTTGTCGAACTCTTGACGCTTCTGGCGCTTGGACTTGCGGCCACGGCGAGCCGGACCACCGGGACGGCCGAAGGCACCCGCGGCACCGCCGCGACCACCGGGACCACCCGGACGGCCACCGCCGCGGAAACCGCCGCCACCGGCGGGCGCACCCGTGCCGCCACCGGGGCCACCGCGGAAGCCGCCGCCACCGCCGCCGCCACCGGGACCGCCACGGAAACCGCCGCCACCGCCGCCGCCACCAGGGCCGCCACGGAAACCGCCGCCACCGCCGCCGCCACCAGGGCCGCCACGGAAGCCACCGCCACCGCCGCCGCCACCAGGGCCGCCACGGAAGCCACCGCCACCGCCGGGACCACCCGGACGGCCACCGCCGCCACCGGGGCCGCCGCGACCGCCACCGGCGGGACGCGCCGGCCGGGGCGGCATCATGCCCGGGTTCGGCCTGGGCGGCATGTTGCCCGGCGAGGGCCGGGGACCGCGGTCCGCTGCCGCCGGACGGTCACCGCGCGGCGGACGGTCGGGACGGCCGTCGGCGGGACGCGCCGGACGGTCGCCGCCACCGGCAGCCGGGCCGGGACGCGGGGCCGAGGGACGCGGCGCGGGCGCGTTGGCGCCGACGCCGAAGGGGTTGTTGCCGGGACGCGGCGCGCGCGGACCGGGCTTGGGACCCTGCTGCCTGGGCGGCACCACGGCCTGCGACTCCGGCGCGGGACGCGGACCGGGTCGCGGACCCGGCTTGGCGCCGGGAGTCGACCTGGGGGCCTGCGGAGCGGTGGGAGCCGCCGAGGCGGCAGCCGGGGCCGGGGCGGCCGGGCGCTGCTGAGCGGCCGGCTGCGGTGCGGCGGGCCGCTGCGTGGCAGTGGGCTGCGGCGCGGGCGCCGGAGCCGCGGGTGCGGCCGGGGCCTTCGCGGCGGCCGGAGCCTCCTGGACCGGCTTCGGACCGGGCCGGGGGCCAGGACGCGGGCCGGGCATCGGCGGACGCTGCCCGGGACCGGGCACCGCCTTCGGGGCGGCCGGGGCCGCGCTGGACTGGGCAGCCGGGGCTGCCGGGGCCGCGGCCGCCGGAGCGCTCGGCTTGGGGCCGGGCCGGGGGCCGGGCTTGGGGGCGCCGGAGCGGGCCGGCTTGCCCTCGTAGGCGTCCCGCAGACGGCGGGCCACCGGGGCCTCCACCGTGGAGGACGCGGACTTCACGTACTCGCCCTGCTCGGCGAGCTTGTTGAGAACTTCCTTGCTCGTGACACCGAGCTCTTTCGCCAGCTCGTGCACGCGGGCCTTGCCTGCCACTGCTCTCCTCGTCTAGATGAGGCCGGGCGGCAAGTCCCGCTCGACCTCGTCCTATCGTCGCGCGATCATGTCTTCAGCTTCACGGCTGACTCATGACGGGTCGACCTGCTTCCTCTTCCTCAGCCACCGCGGGTGTGTCCCGCGGTGTCGTGCCCCGGCACGCCGGGGTCCGAGCCTGTCGAGCCGCTGACCGCCCCGATGTGGGCGGCCAGTGCGGCGAGGTCCAGCGCTCCGGTCAGGCGGAAGGCCCTGGGGAACGCCCGACGCCGCTCGGCGGTGCGCAGGCAGTCCGGGTCGGGGTGCACCCAGGCACCTCGACCGGGCAGCCTGCGCCGGGGATCGGGGAGGACGGCGCCCCCCACGACCACCGCGCGCAACAGCTCGGAGTCCGACGTTGCGGTACGACACCCGACACACGTCCGCACCGGGCCCCGTGGAGCAGGGCTGACGTGCTGGGGTACCGGTTCCTGACGACGAACCACCAGTGATTCTATCTCCTCTGACTCACTCTGCCGAACCGGATACCGCACCGCCCTGCGGAGCGCTGCCAGCGCCCACCTCGGCGTCGCTGCGGATGTCGATCCGCCAGCCGGTCAGACGGGCTGCCAGGCGGGCGTTCTGGCCCTCCTTGCCGATGGCCAGCGACAGCTGGAAGTCCGGCACGACAACCCGTGCGGTCTTGGCCCGTTCGTCGAGCACGCGCACCGAGACCACCTTCGCCGGGGACAGCGCGTTGCCCACGAAGGTCGCGGAGTCCTCGGAGAAGTCGATGATGTCGATCTTCTCACCGGCCAGCTCGCTCATGACGTTGCGCACCCGCGCGCCCATCGGCCCGATGCACGCGCCCTTGGCGTTGACCCCGGCCACCGTGGACCGCACGGCGATCTTGGACCGGTGACCGGCCTCCCTGGCCACCGCAGGGATCTCCACGGTGCCGTCGGCGATCTCGGGCACCTCCAGCGCGAACAGCCTGCGCACCAGGTTCGGGTGCGTGCGCGACAGGGTGATCTGCGGCCCGCGCGAACCGCGGGAGACGCCCACCACGTAGCACTTGATCCGGGCGCCGTGCTCGTAGCGTTCGCCGGGCACCTGCTCGGCGGGCGGCAGCACGCCCTCGGTGTCGCCGATCTGGACCACGACCATGCCCCGGGAGTTGGCCCGCGCGTCGCGCTGCACCACCCCGGCGATGATCTCGCCCTCCTTGGCGGCGAACTCGCCGAAGGTGCGCTCGTGCTCGGCGTCGCGCAGCCGCTGCAGGATGACCTGGCGGGCGGTGGTCGCGGCGATGCGCCCGAAGCCCTCCGGGGTGTCGTCCCACTCCTCGGCCACGGTGCCGTCGCTGGCCAGGGTCTGGGCGATCACCCGGACCAGCCCGGTCTTGCGGTCGATGTCGACCTTGGCGTGCGCCTTGTGGCCCTCGGTGTGCTTGTACGCGGTGAGCAGTGCGCTCTCGATGGCCTCCAGCACGGTCTCGAAGGGGATGTCCTTGTCCCGCTCGATCGCCCTGAGGGCGGCGATGTCGACGTTCACTGGGACTCCTCCTGACAACCGCGCTCCAGAAGCGCCAATTCCTCGACCGGCGGCTGCCGGAACTCCACTTCCACCACGGCCCGCTCCACCCCGGCCAGGGGCAGTTCGCGCAACTGGCCGTCGACCAGCAGCTGGACCGCCTCCTCGCCGACCTTGCCGACCCGCCCGGTGAGCTCGCCGCCCTCGGTCAGGCGCACCTTGACCAGGCGGAACTTGGCCCGGCGCCAGTGCCTGGGCGCGGTCAGCGGCCGATCGATGCCCGGCGAGGTCACCTCCAGGGTGTACGGCCCGCCCAGCACGTGGTCGTGCGCGTCGAGCGCGGCCGAGACGACCCGGCTGGCCTCCGCGATCTCGTCGAGGCCGACGCCCTGCTCACCGTCGACCACCACTTTCACCAGGCGGCGACGTCCAGCCTGCTGCACGTCGAGCAGCTCAAGGTCGAACCCGATCGTGGACACGGCGTCCCTGACGACCGGTTCGAGCTGCGCGGATATCTCCCCGCGCGGCGCGCTGGACACGTACTCACTCCCGAAGTCTCGGTGCAGGCGGTGTCGCTCTGCGGACGCGACTGAACCGACCGGCGCTGCACTCACCGGTCGTGGTCGCCAAGAGTATCCCCTTTGTGGACCATCAGGGCGCACACGCCAGCTCAGGACGCCATCGCACTCCTGGCAAGATGACTCACCGTGACCCCCGTTCCTCCGCCGGTGAGCCGCCGCGGCCTGCTGCGCCTCGGCCTGCTCGCGGCCGCCGCGCTGCCGCTCGCCGCCGCGTGCACCGGGCAGCCGGCCGCTCCCCCGGCCCCCGACCCCCTCGCGGACCTGGCCCGTGCCGCCGAGACCGATGCCGCGACCGCCCGCGAGGTGGCCGCCCGGTTCCCCGGCGTGGCCGCACAGGCGGGGTTGGTCGCCACCAACCGCTCCGCGCAGGCCACCGCCCTGCGCAAGGAGATCGACCGCGTGGCACCGCCGACCAGCAGCACCCCGGCGCCCACCGCCAACTCCGCGCCCACCGTGCCCGGCGACCAGGAGTCGGCGGTGGCCGCGCTGGTCAGCGCCCTGACCGCCGCCCAGAAGCAGGCCGCCGAGGCCGCGTTGACCGTGCCCAGCTACCGCGCGGGGCTGGTCGGCTCGGTGGCCGCGGGCTGCGCGAGCCTGAAGGAGGTGCTGGCGTGACCACACCCAGCCAGTCCGGGGTGCTGCCCGCCGAGACGGTGGAGGCCCTGCAACGAGCGCTGGCCGCCGAGCACGCCGCGATCTGGGTGTACGGCCTGGTCACCGCGTTCCTGCCCGGGGCGCAGACCGCTGCCATGGAACAGGGGCGGCTCGCGCACACCAAGCGTCGCGACGCCACCGCCAAGCAGTTGACCGGTGCGGGCGCCACGCCCAAGTCCTCGGAGGCGGCTTACGTCACCCCGCAGCCGGTGACCAACCAGTCCTCGGCGCAGGCGGCTCTGGCCGTGGCCGAGTCGGACGCGGGCGCGGCGTGGCGTTCGGTGCTGGAGTTCACCGCCGACAGCGCCGTGCGGGGCACGGCGGTGGCAGCGCTGACCGATTGCGCGGTGCGGGCCACGAAGTGGCGGAAGGCGGGCGGTCAGACGCCCTCAGCGGTGCCGCTGCCCGGCCAGCCGCAGTGATGTGGCACGGGGTGCCGAGTCCGACACCCCGTGCCAGCACTACTTCGCCTGCGTGCGCAGCGCGTCGTTGCTGATGTCCTTGAGCAGGGCGTTGTCCTGGTGCCCGCCCACGAACGCGGACAGCGCGATGGTGACGGTGCTGCCGCTGGCACCCGAGGCGTAGCCGCCCTCCTGCAACTGGCCGGAGGTCGGCGCGCTGGGCACCTGCACGCCCTCGCGGATCAGGTCGGCGACGTTGCCGGTCTGGTCCCCGTTGGTCAGGGCTCGCAACTGCCCGGCCGAGGCTTCGTCGGCCATGCGCACCACGGCGACCGAGGTCATGGCCTGCAACCCGTCGGGCAGGGTGGTGCTGTAGACCGCGCGCAGCAACTGCTGGCACGGGTGCTGTTGGAAAAACTGCTGGGTCTTGCCGAAGGAGTGCGCGGCGCAGTCGGTGTCCGTGGCCGGACCGGCGACCCTGGTGAAGGTGTACTTGCCCTGGGTCGTGGCCGTGCCCTGCGGAGCCGCCGTGCCGCTCTCGTGGCCCGGCTGGAACGCCCACCAGACCAGGCCGGAGACCAGCGCCACGCCGACCAGGCCGAGCCCTTGGTACAAGCGGATCACGCCCTTGCCGCGGGCGGGCTGCTCGGTTGGCGGGAGGTACTGCGCGGGAGGTATGCCGTAGGGCGGCGTGCCCACGGGCGGCATGCCCTGTTGGGTCGTGCCCGAGCGCGACGGCCCCGGCTGCGGCATGCCCTGCGGGGGCGTGCCGTGGCCGGGTACGCCGAACTGGGGCGTGCCCTGCGGAGGAGTGCCCGGCTGAGGGGCACCCTGCGGGGGCGTGCCGAAGCTCATCGGCGGAAGCGGCGCTGTGTCGGACGGGCTGAGCCCGACCGGGCTGGTCCGCCACTTCGCCTGTTCCTGTGGTTGGTACGGATCCGACACAGCTGACCACCGTAACGGGTGCGCCAAAGAGTGACGACCGGAGTAGCGGTCACGCACTGCTATTGGGCGAGTGCGTTCAACGCCACGTTCACGTCCTCGGCGGTGCTGGACAGCGAACACGCCAACCGCACCCGGCCGTCCCGCAGCGCGAAGCGGACCCCGGCCGCGGTGAGCCGGTCCTGTGCGTGCGCGGCGTCCAGGGAGATGATCGCCGACTCGCCCGGTGGCAGCCCGAGCCCCGCCAGCAGCGAGTTGGCCAGGCCGACGCAGTGCGCGCGCACCTCGGACAGGTCCAGGGCGGCGAGCCACGGCAGTGCCGCCGCCGCGCCGACCTGCGCGATCCAGGTGGGCGAGAGGTCGAAGCGCCGCGCGTCCTCGGCCAACCGGAGCGGCAGCCCGTAGACGGTGTCCCACCGGGACTCCCCCGCGTACCAGTTGGCGGCAAGCGGCCTGGTGAACTCGCGCGCGCTCGGGCTGAGCCAGAGCCAGGCCGCGCCCCTCGGGGAGAGCAGCCACTTGTAGGCGGCGCCGACCACCCAGTCCGCCCAGCCGAGGTCGAGCGGCATCCAGCCCGCGGCCTGCGTGACGTCGAGCAGCACACGCGTGCCAGTGGCCTCGGCGACCTCGCGCACCGCGGCCAGGTCGAGCACGGACCCGTCGGCGGACTGCACGACGCTCACGGCGAGCAGGTCGTGATCGCACATCGTATGCGGTATGCGATCCAGGCTCTCCTCTGTCACGACAACCCCGCGGTGCGCCTGCGCGGCGAACGGGAAGCTCACGCTGGTGAACTCCGCCGCAGCGGTGAGCACCCTCGTGCCGTCCGGCACGCTCGCCGCGACCAGGGCCACCAGCTGGGAGACGCTGGCCCCGGTCGCCACCCCGGACGGGTCGACGCCGACCAGGTCGGCGAAAGCGGCGCGGGCGGCGGCAACCGGGGCGTCGAACGCGGAAGCACTGTCCGAGCCGGTGCGCCAGCGGTGCAGGGCCCCCTGCACGGCATCGGCGACGAACGTGGGCGGCACACCGATGCTCGCGGTGTTGAGGTAACCGAGCGGGACGTCGAAGGTTTCGCCGAACGCGGTTCGCATGAGATCAACCTACGGGCGAACTCACCTCATCCGGACGGTGTTCCCGGTGACCGAGCGGGCAGCGGTCGAAGCGAGGAACGCGACCACACGGGCGACTTCCTCGGGCTGCGCCACGGTGAACAGCGCCGAACTCGCGGCGACGTGTGCGCGCACCTCGTCGGTGCCCCAGCCCGTGTCGGTGACGGGCGGGTGCACCAGGTTCGCGGTGACCCCGTGCGGCCCCAGCTCGGCCGCCGACGACAGGGTGAAGTGCTCAAGCGCGGCCTTCGCGGCACCGTAGGACACCTCGCCGAGAAAGCCGAGCTCCCCACCCGAGGTCAGACCGATGATCCGGCCCTACGTGGCACCCCGTGCCAGGTACTCGACCACCTCGTCCGGACCGGGCTCGCCCAGGTAGGCCACGAGCACGGCGACGTCCTGCGCGGCCAGTTCCCGCGCGATCGCCGCGCCGATGCCCCGGTTGGCGCCGGTGACCAGTGCGATGTGCTCAACGGCCGGGCAGCCTACGGTGGACCGCGTGCGCAGTGAGGAGATCCGGATCCGGACCGGCTCGACCGAGGTTGTATACGATCTAACGGAGGAGTGCGCCCGATTCCTCGCCGGGGAGCCGGGCGCCGAGGGCCTGCTGCACGTGTGGGTACCCCACGCCACGGCGGGCCTGGCGGTGCTGGAGACCGGGGCGGGCAGTGACGAGGACCTGCTCAGCGCCCTGGACCGGCTGCTGCCCCGCGACGACAGGTGGCGGCACCGGCACGGCACGCCCGGCCACGGTCGCGACCACGTGCTGCCCGCGCTGTTGCCGCCCTACGCCACGATCCCGGTGATCGACGGCCGCCTCACGCTGGGTACCTGGCAGTCGGTGTGCCTGGTCGACACGAACGTGGACAACCCGGTGCGCACCGTTCGGCTGAGTCTGCTCAGGGGCTGACCGCGCGCACCAGCAGTCCCTCGACGAACTGCTGCCCCACCCCGGCCCGTGCGGCGCTGCCCTCTACCTCGGGGTCGAACACCGGCGGCACGGGCCGCTGGTAGGCGACCGCGCGCTCCGCCGGGTTGGTGGCCGAGGTCCGCCAGCCGCGCTGCGCGAGCCAGGGCAGCGGGTCGTCCCGAACCCCGTCGCCGACCAGGTTGACCAGGTCGACCCCGGACAGCTCGGTCATGCGGCGCATCAGCGGGGCCTCGAACACCGCGGGGTCGTCGTGCTCCAGGGTGATCCGGCTGCCGATCGCTGACACCGAGTGCACAACCGTGAGCAGTGCTCTCGCATCGGCCCCGGTGAGGTAGGGCAGCAGCCCCTCGGCAATCCACACCGTGCGCCGGTCCGGGGCGAAGCCCGCCGTCAGCAACGGACCCAGCCAGTCCTCGCGCAGGTCGGCCGGGACCACGAGCCGCTCGCAGCTCGGCACCAGCCCCGAGGCCTGGATCACCCGCTCCTTGAAGGCCAGCACCTCGGGCAGGTCGAGCTCGAACAGGCGCGCCCCCGTGGGCAGGTCCAACCGGAACGCGCGCGCGTCCAACCCGGCGCCGAGCACCACCACCTGGTCGCAGCCCTCGGCACAGGCGTGTTCGGTGCAGTCGTCGAAAAAGCGCGTACGAATCGCGAAGTAGTCACCCACCAGGGCGGCCGGTTCCGCCAGCTCGGACTCGGGCAGCCGGTCCATTCCCGCGGCTTCCACGAAGAACCGGGCCAGCGGGTCGCTGAACAGCCGGTCCGCACGAACGCTCTCCCTGGCCCGCCCGAGCGCGACCCAGAGCGCGGTCGAGCCGACGTCGGTCAACTCGGTCATATCCGCCAATCAATCAGGGTGTGACCACACTGTCCATAACCCACACGGGGGTAAGCACAGTCACAGGACCGGAAAGTCGACAAAAGATTCTCGTTTTCCGTCCAACGGGATTCCGTGATTGCGTTTGCCGCAAACACGCCCACTTGCCCGGTGCGGAAAAGGCTGGCATTCTTGGCGCGATGTCCACCACAGTTCCGCCCGCAGCAGGAGTGTCGCCGTGACCGGCCGTCGCATGCCAGGGCACCCGACCAAGGACAACTCCGGGCGGCAACCCCTGGTGGGCCGCAAGGACCCGCTGCGAACACTGGACCGGGCGCTGGACCGGTGTGTGCGGGGCACCTTCCAGTTCACTCAACTGGTCGGCGAACCAGGGGTGGGAAAAACTCGCCTGCTGGTCGAAGTCGCCGAGGCTGGGCGCAAACGCGGCATGGTGACCCTGCTCGGCCGGGCTTCGGAGTTCGAGCAGGACGCCCCGTTGGCCGCGGTGGCCGAGGCCCTGGACGACCACCTGGAGCACCTGGGCAGCAAACTGGCGGACCGGCTCGACGAGTCCGAGCGCAGGCTCCTCGGCGGGGTGTTCGCCGGGCTGGCCACCGAGAGCCACTCCGAACCAGTGGAAATCGGTGCGCTGCGATATCGACTGTTCCGCGCGGTGCGCACCCTGGTGGAATTGCTGGCCGAGTCCGGCGGGCTCGTACTCGTACTGGACGACGTGCACTGGGCCGACGAGAGTTCGGTGGAACTGCTGGACCACCTGTTGCGCCACCCGCCTCGGGGAAAGGTGCTCATCGCGGTGGCGTACCGGCCCTCGCAGGCCTCACCCCGGCTGGCCGCCGCGCTGGGGCTGGCCGAGGGGGTGCGCGGGGTCCGCGTCGACGTCGGACCGCTCTCCCGCGAGGAGGCCGAGGAGTTCCTCGGCAGCGAGGTCAACCGCAGCCATCGCAACTGGCTGTACGAGGCCAGCGGCGGCAACCCCTTCTACCTGGAGGCGCTGTCCCGCATGGGCAGCGGCAAGGTGCCCGCCCCGCGCGAGGCCACCGGTGACGACATGGACATCCTCACCGAGGTGCCCGACACGGTGCGCGCCGCGCTGCTGCTGGAACTGACCCGGCTGCCGGACACCGCCCAACTGGTGGCCAGGGCCGCCGCCGTGGTCGGCGACGAGTTCGAACCGGCCTCGATCGCGGCGGCGGCCGTCATCGAGGAGGACGAGGCCCTCAAGGCGCTCGACGAGCTGGTCGCCAGGGACGTGGTGCGACCGGAGTCCGGCGCGCGCTTCCGGTTCCGCCACCCGCTCGTGCGGCACGCGGCCTACGCCTCGGCGCTGGCCGGGTGGCGGGTGGCCACGCACGCGCGGGCCGCCGACTTCCTGCGCACGCGCGGCGCGCAGGCTCAGGCGCTGGCGCACCATGTGGTGCGCTCGGCGTCCTTCGGCGACATGGCGGCGGTGGCAGTGCTCGCCGACGCCGCGGCCGCGGTCGGCTCCCGGGCACCGGCCACGGCCGCGCACTGGCTGAGCACCGCGCTGCGGCTGCTGCCCGCGACCCCGCAGACCCTGGCCACCCGGCTGAACCTGCTGGTGTTCCTGTGCATGGCGCACTCGATCAGCGGCCAGTTGCGGGCAGGCCGGGACGCCGCCCGTGAGGTCCTCGCCCTGTTGCCGCCCGAGGACTGGGCGCGGCGGGCGGGCGCCGCCAGGATGTGCGCCACCACCGAGCGCATGCTGGGCTCCCCGGAGGCGGCCAAGTCGGTGCTGATGTCGGAGCTGCGCAGGCTGCCCGATCCGCACATGGCCGAGGCCGCCCCGCTGTACCTGCGGCTGACCGTGGAGAACATGGGCACCGGCGACAACCCGGAGGCCATGCGGCTGCTGCACGAGTTGGCGGCCATGGAGCTCGACCCCTCCACCACGTACGCGGCGGCGGCGCTGCGGCCGATGCCCGCCTACACCGCGGGCGACACGACCGCCGCGCTGGCCTACCTGGACGAGGCGGGTCGGCTGATGGCCCAGCTGGAGCCCGCGGAGATCGCGCCGTGGCTGGACATCACCGCCTGGCTCTGCTGGGCGGAGATCATGGTGGGCAGGCACGACAGCGCGCTGGAACGGCTGGAGCGCACCATCGAGATCGCGCGTTCCTCCGGGCAGAACTACGTGGTGTCCTACCTGTACGCCAGCAAGGCGTTCGCGCTGGGCCGGTTGGGGCGGCTGACCGATGCCATCGCGCTGGCCGAGGAGGCCACCGACATGGCGCGGCTGGTCGACTCGGGCGAGACCCTGACGATGGCGCTGACCGCGCAGACCCTCGTGCTGAGCTGGGCGGGCGACTACCACGCCGCGCTGCGGGCGGGTACCGAGGCGGGCGAGGTCTGCGGGCCGAGCCGGGTCTGGTGGTCGGTGATGGCCCGCTGCGCGCGCAGCCTGGTGTTGATCTACTCCCGGGACGTGGCCGCCGGGCGCGCGGCCGTGGAGGCGGCGTGCGAGGAGTTCGAGTCCGGCGCGCGGGACGAGACCCTGCTGCTGGTCTGTCTGGAGGCGATGGCGCACGCCGAGGCCACCAGCGACACACCGGACGCCGCGAAGCCGCTGGCCGACCGCGCGGAGCGGGCAGGCCACCGGGACAACCCGGTGAACACAGCGGTGGCCTGGCTGGTGCGGGCGCACGCCACCGGCGGTAGCGACCCGGCCGGGTCAGCCGCGCTCGCGGCCCGCGCCGCCGAGGCCTTCGCCGCGACGGGCCTGCGGCTGGAGGAGGGCCGGGCGCGGCTGCGCGCGGGCCTGAGCCTGGTCACCGCGGGCGAGCGCGAGCGGGGGCTGGCCGAGCTGGCCACCGCGGCCGAGTTGTTCGCGCGCTGCGGGGCGCGCGGCTTGCAGGCGCAGGCCGCCAGCGCACAGCGCAAACTGGGCCAGCGGGTCCCGGTCCCGCGCGGGCGCAGGCCGGAACTGCCGTTCGGGCTGTCCCCGAGGGAGATGGACGTGGCCCGGCTGGTCGTGGAGGGCCGCACCAACGCGCAGATCGCCGAACGCCTCTCGCTGAGCCTGCGCACGGTGGAGACGCACCTGTCCCACGTGTTCGGCAAGCTGGGCATTCCGTCACGCGGAGGACTCGGCAGGCTGCTCGCTCCGTACCTCGATCAGCCCTGATCCTGCCCTGACGGACGAAGGCGACCACGCAATGTCGTGGGTTACCACGATGGAAATCCGTGGACTCGTCCGACAGGGTGATGGCCATGGAACGCCAGATCCCGTTGTTCACGCTGGATGGTGTGCGTGACGCTGACGTCTCCTCGCACCCTGTCACCACCGAGGACGGACTCGGCCTGAACCTGGTCCGGTTCCTGCGCGAACCGGGCGAAGACGTCGTGCTCCTGGTGCACGGCCTGACCTCCTCCACGGACATGTTCGTCATGCCCGAGCACCGCAACCTGGTCAGCTACCTGTTGGACAACGGGTTCGGCGAGGTGTGGACGCTGGACTCCCGGATGAGCAACCGGCTGCCGTACAACCTGGCCGCGCACCGGTTCACCCTCGACGACCTCGCCCGCTACGACTACCCGGCGGCGCTGGCCGAGTTGCGCGCGCACGTGGGCGACCGGCGGGTGCACGTCATCGCGCACTGCCTCGGTTCGGTGTCGTTCCTGATGAGCCTGTTCGGCGGCGCCATCCGGGACATCGCCAGCGTGGTGGCCAACAGTGTGTCGCTCACTCCACGCGTGCCGGTCTGGTCCGCGCTGCGCCTGCTGGCCGGTCCGGACGTGGTCGAGTACGGGCTGGGCCTGCCGTACCTGGACCCGCAGTGGGGCAGCGCGCCCCGGTTCACCCGCGGCTGGCTGGCCGCCAAGTTCGTGTCGCTGACGCACCCCGAGTGCGCCGTGCCCGCGTGCCACATGCTCAGCACGATGTGGGGCTCCGGCTGGCCCGCCATGTACGAGCACGCCAACCTGCTGCCGGTGACGCACGCCCGCGTCGGCGACCTGTGCCAGGGCTCCGGCATGAACTACGACCGCCACGTGCGCAAGATGGTGCTGGCCGGGCGGGCGGTGAAGTACGACGCCACCGACCCGCGCTACCTGAACCTGCCCGCCGACTACCTGAGCGGGATCGACGAGGTGAGCACCCCGCTGCTGCTGATGACGGGCCGGCACAACCGGGTGTTCGCCGACTCCCAGCAGGTGTTCCACCGCAAGCTGGAGAAGGTGGCGCCGGGCAGGCACGAGCTGCGGGTGCTGCCCGGCTACGGCCACCTCGACCCGTTCATCGGCAAGCACGCCGACCTTGAGGTGTTCCCGCACGTGCTGGACTTCCTGAAGCGGCAGGCGGTGTGAGGCCGTGAACACCGAACACGCCGACGTGGTGGTCGTGGGCTCGGGCTTCGGCGGCTCGGTCAGCGCCTACCGGCTGGCCGCGGCGGGACTGTCCGTGGTGCTGCTCGAGCGGGGACGCGCTTACCCGCCGGGCAGCTTCGCCCGCACTCCCGCGGAGATGCGCCGCAACTTCTGGGACCCGCAGCGCCGTACCTACGGCCTGTTCGACGTGCTGGAGTTCCGCGGCTTCGACTCGCTGGTCTCGGCCGGGCTCGGCGGCGGCTCACTGATCTACGCCAACGTGCTGCTGCGCAAGGACGAGCACTGGTTCGTCCGGGACGAGCCGGTGCCCGGCGGCGGCTACGAGACCTGGCCGGTCAGCCGGGCCGACCTGGACCCGCACTACGACGCCGTGGAGCGGATGCTCAGCCCCGTGCGCTACCCGTTCGAGCACCCCGTCTACGCGGACACGCCCAAGACGCACGCGATGCGCGAGGCAGCGGCCGGGCTCGGGCTGGACTGGCAACTGCCCCCGCTCGGGGTGAGCTTCGCGCCCCGCCCCGGCGCGGAACCGGGTATCGGGCTGCCGATCATCCCCGCGCCGTACGGGAACCTGCACGACGCGCTGCGCCGGACCTGCCGGTTGTGCGGGGAGTGCGACGTGGGCTGCAACGACGGCGCGAAGAACAGCCTGGACCACACCTACCTGTCGGCGGCGGCCGCCGCGGGCGCGGACCTGCGCACGCTGTGCGAGGTGCAGGCGCTGCGGCCCGGGCCGCGCGGCGGCTACCAACTGCGGTACCTGCGCCACGACCCGCTCACCGGTGAGGCGGTCTCGCAGCGCATCGACTGCGACCGGCTCGTGCTGGCGGCGGGCACGTTCGGCACGACCCGGCTGCTGCTGGGCAACCGGGCGCGCCTGCCCGGTCTGAGCGACGCGCTGGGCACGCGCTTCTCCGGCAACGGGGACGTCATCGCGTTCCTGCTGCGCGCCCACAAGGACGGCGTGCCCCGGCCGCTGCACGCCAGTCGCGGACCGGTGATCACCAGCACGCTGCGGGTCCCCGACGGCCTGGACGGCCACCCGGGCACCGGCCGCGGCTTCTACCTTCAGGACGCCGGCTACCCGCTGTTCCTGGACTGGCTGGTGCAGAGCGCGGACCTGCCCGGCGAGGTGGCCAGGATGGCCGCGTTCGCGGCCAACCGGGTCGGCGCACTGGTCGGCTCGCTGCTCGGCCGGAACTCGCCCGACGACCTGGAGCACGGCATCGGTGCGCTGCTGGGCGACGGCACGCTCTCGGTGAGCTCGCTGCCGCTGCTGGGCATGGGCCGGGACGTGCCGGACGGGGTGATGCGCCTGCGCGACGGGGAACTGGACGTCTCGTGGACCACCGCGACCAGCCGGGAGTACATCGACCGGGTGCGGGCCACGATGCGGGCCATCGCGCAGGAGCTGGACGGGGAGTACCTGGACAACCCGCTCTGGCTGCGCAAGCGGACCGCGGTGGCGCACCCGCTGGGCGGCGCCCCGATCGGCCACCACCCCGGCGAGGGGGTGTGCGACCCCTACGGGCAGGTGTTCGGCCACCCGGGCCTGTACGTGGCCGATGGCGCGGCCATGCCCGGCCCGGTCGGCGCCAACCCCTCGCTCACGATCGCCGCACTGGCCGACCGCCTGTGCGATCAGCTACTGGAGCGCGGCAGGCCGGGGAGGACCTGCGCGCCCCCCGGTCGGCGCCGTTCAGGGGGAACGGCGCCGACCGGTCGCCAGGTGCCGGCCCGCCAATTCGGGGGTCGGGCCGGCACCGCCGCCCTGTCGTTCACCGAGGAGATGACCGGGGAGCTCGACCTCGGTGAACGACAGGGGGTCCTGACGCTGGACCTGACCGTCACCGCCATCGACGTGGACCGGTTCCTGGACTCCACCCGGCACGAGGCGCGCGCCACCGGCTGGGTGGAGTGCGCCGAACTCGGCGGGCGCCACCGGGTCACCGACGGGGTGGTGAACCTGATGGTGGACGGGGAGGGCCAGAACCTGAGCCGGATGCTGTACCGGCTGCCGCTGACCGACAACACGGGGCGGCGACTGGTGCTGGAGGGGCACAAGGACCTGCGGGCCGGACCGCTGACCGCGATCTGGCCGGACACCACCACCCTGCACGTACGTCTGCTCGACGGCGAACTCACCCTCGGCACCGGCGTGGTCCGGCTGAGCACCCGGAGCTTCCTCCGGCAGCTGGGCACGCTGCGCGCCAGTGGCCCGAGTCCACTTCGGACCCTGGAGCGGTTCGGCGCGTTCTTCCTGTGCTCGTTGTGGCGGGTCTACCGGCCACGGATCTCGGCCTAGCACTCCAGGTTTCGACGGGGGATTCTCGAGGTGACCACCTTTTCCGCCACACGCTGGCCGCTGTCGGCCGCACAACAGGGCATCTGGTCGGCGCAGCAGCTGGAGCCGGACAGCCCGGCACACACCGTCGCCGAGTACGTGGACATCAGCGGACCGCTGCGGCTGCCCGAGTTCGAGGCGGCGGCGTACCAGGCCGTCGCAGAGGCAGAGACCCTGCACACCCGCTTCGTCGAGGACGGCGGCCAGGTGTGGCAGCAGCTGCTGCCTGCCGAGTCCTGGCGGCTGAGGCTGATCGACGTCAGCGGGCACGGGGACCCGGTCGGCGCGGCCCTGGACTGGATGCGCACCGACCTGGCCCGTCCGGTGGACCTGACGCGCGGGCCGCTGTTCGGGCAGGCGCTGTTCGCCCTGTCCCCGAACCGGTTCCTCTGGTACCACCGCGCGCACCACCTCGCGCTGGACGGCTTCGGCCTGTTCCTGCTCAACCGCAGGGTGTCCGAGCTGTACTCGGCGCTGGTCAGCGGTACCGGCACCGGGGGCGAGCCGTTCGACCCCTTGCGCCCCGTGTTCGAGCAGGACTCCGCCTACCTGGGCTCCCGCGGGCACGAGCGGGACCAGCGGTTCTGGACGCAGCGCTTCGCCGACGCACCGATCCCGGTGACGCTGGCCGGTCGCGGCGCCCCGGCCGGCGCGCTCCCGCTGCGGCGGTCCACCGCGCTGTCCCCCTCGGTGATGGACGGCTGGACCGACGCGGCGCAGCGCTGCGGCACCAGTTGGGCCACCGTGGTGACCGCCACCGTCGCGACGTACCTGAGGCACATAACCGGCGCGGGCGAGGTCGTGCTCGGCCTGCCCCGGCTGTGCCGCAGGCGATCACTGTCGCTGAACGTGCCGTGCTCGGCGGCCAACGTGGTGCCGCTGCGGGTGCGCACACCACCCGGAGCGGGTCTGCACGAGCTGTCCCGCGCGGTGGCCGACGAGGTGCTCGCGGTGTGGCCGCACGAGCGGTACCGGTCGGAGTGGCTGCGTGCCGAGCTGCACCCGGACACGCCCACGCGAAGACTCCACGGGCCAGTGGTCAGCGTCAACCCGATCGGGTACGAGCTGTCCTTCGGCGGTCACCGGGGCACGGCACGTCCGCTGTCCCGCGGAGCGGTGGACGACCTGTCCATCACGGTGCAGGGCGGTGACATCGGCACGGGTCCCCGCGTCGACCTCGAAGCGAACCCCGCGCTGTACTCGGCCGATGACCTGACCGTGCACATGAGGGCACTGCTGGACCTGCTCGACACGGCCGCCGACTGCTGAGGGGCAGTTCCGGCCCTGTCGCGTGTTCAGTTGTGGGGTCGAGCAATCAGCACCACCTGCCTCCCTGTTGTGCGACCGAAGCTACGCCGCACCCCTGACAATCCGAGCCGCGCTCGCACACGGCAGGCGCGACACGGGCGGTACTGGGACGAGGTGCCCGCGAGTGGCTGACTAGCCTTGGGCACTGTGCTGGTGCTGCTCCCTCCCTCCGAGACGAAGGCCGACGGTGGCCTCGGGTCGCCGCTCGACCTCGACGCGCTGTCCTACCCCGAGCTCGGACCGGCCAGGAGAAAACTCAGCGCAGCACTGGTCGAACTGGCCGCCGACCTGCCCGGGAGCCTGGCGGCGCTGGAGTTGTCTCCCCGCCAGGCGGCCGAGGTCCAGCGCAATGCCGAGCTGTTCGACTCGCCGACGATGCCCGCGCTGTCCAGGTACACGGGGGTGCTCTACGACGCGCTGGACGTACCCGGACTGACCAAGGCCGAACTGGCCAGGGCGCACCAGCGGCTCGCCGTGGCCTCGGCGCTGTTCGGGCTGGTGGCCGCGGGGGACCCGATCCCGGCGTACCGGCTGTCCGGCGGCAGCGTGCTGCCGGGCATCGGCGGGCTGCGCGGACTGTGGCGCTCCGAGCTGGAACCCGTGCTGGCCACGGCCGACGACCTGGTGGTGGATCTGCGCTCGGGGGCTTACGCGGCGCTGGCGAAGGTGCCGCACGCGATCACGGTGCGGGTGCTCAGCGAGGACGGTGCGGGGCGGCGCAAGGCCGTGAGCCACCACAACAAGGCGCACAAGGGCAGGCTGGCCCGCGCGCTCGCGGCCACCAGGTCCGAGCCGAAGTCCGCGGCCGGGGTCGTCACCGTGGCACGCCGTGCCGGGCTCGTGGTGGAACACACCGGGCAACAGTGCCTCGATCTCGTCGTGCCGGCCTGAATCGGGCTAAGGTCATCGGAACACCGCGCACAGGCATGAGAGGGGTCATGGCTGACGAGCAAGAGCCGTCGGCGAGAGACCACGAGCAGGGTGGGGCACTGGACCCGGGCCTTGCGGAGTTCGCGCGCCTGTGGACCGGCGCGGTCATCACCACGAGCAACGTGCCGCTGTCGCGCAAGGAGCTCCGCGGCATCCTGACCGGCTTCGCCGAGGTGCTGGCCGAGTCCCTGCGCCGGGCGGACCCCGAGGCGGTCACCGAGATCGGCCGTGGGTTGGTGGCCGCGCAACTGGTCGGGCCGCACGCACTGGACGCCACGCTGCGGGTGGTCGGCAGGTCGCTGCCCGCCGCGGCCGGCCTGCCCCAGTGCCCGGAGACCACCAACCAGGTGATCGACCTGCTCGGCGCGCTGTCCGCCGGGTACATGGACGCGTTGCGCGAGCACATCTTCGGGCAGCAGGAGACGATGAAGAAGGCGGTGTTCCGGGCCCGCGACGCCGCCGAGCGCGCCCTGCGCGCCAGCGAGCGGAGGTTCCGCACGCTGTTCAGCGAGTCCGTGGTGGGCATCGCGATCGGGGACATCCAGGGCCACATCGTCAGCTCGAACCTGGCGCTGCAGGAGATGCTCGGCTACAGCGCAGACGAACTGCGCCAGCGCACCGCCTACGACCTGATGCCCGCGCAGGACGCCGAGGACATGGCCAAGGCGTACCGCAAGCTCATCAACGGCACCTACACCTCGCTGCGCTCCGAGCAGCGCATGATCCGCGGCGACGGCGAGCCCATCTGGGTGCACATCGCGGTCACCCTGATCCGCGACGAGAACGGGCTGGCCGACTACCCGGTCGTCATGATCGAGGACATCACCGACCTGCACCTGCTCCAGGAGCGCTGGCGGCACCAGACCCTGCACGACCCGCTGACCGGTCTGCTCAACCGCGCGCTGTTCCTGTCCAAGACCGAGACGGCCATCGGCGGGCTGGCCCCCGGTGAGCGGGTCGGCCTCGCGGTGTTCGGCGTGGACGGCTTCGGCGTGGTGAACGGGGCCCTGTCCGACGAGGTGGGCAACCGCGTGCTCAAGACCATCGCCGACCGGCTGCGCGGGACGGTGGACGAGGACACCGGTCTGCTGGCGCGGATCAACGGCGACCGCTTCGGCATGCTCGTACTGCGCTCCTCGGCGCGGGGCGTGGTCGAGGTGGCCGAGCGGGCGCTCAAGCGGATCAGCGAGCCGATCGCCGCGGAGGGCAGGCAGCTGTCGCTGACCGCCAGCGTGGGCATCGTGGAGCGTCCGGCGGACCGGGCGGAGCCGACCGAGCTGCTTCGCGACGCCGAGATGGCGCTGGGCTGGGCCAAGCTGGAGGGCAAGGCGCAGTGGGCGCTGTACGAGGAGGACCGGGGCGGGCCGGAGCGGCGTGCGCTCGAACTGGCGACCCAGCTGCCGCAAGCACTGGTGGACGGCCAGCTCTCACTGGAGTACGAGCCGCTGGGCAAGCTGTCCGACCGCACGCTTGCCGGGGTCGAGGCGCGTCTGACCTGGGAGCACCCGGAACTCGGCGTGCTGGGCCCAGAGGAGTTCCTGGCCGCGGCCGAGCGGACCGGCCAGGTCGGCGTGCTGGGTCGCTGGGTGGTGCGCGAGGCGGCCGAGCAGGCCGCGGCGTGGGCTGAGGAGTTCGGCGAACGGGCCCCGGTGGTGTGCATCGGCCTGCCCAACCGGCAGAGCTGCGACCAGGACCTGATCCGCCAGTTGATGTCCGTGGTGGACCAGACCGGGGTGCGACCCGAGCTGCTGCAACTGGAGGTGGACCAGAGCGTGGTGCGCGACCGGGACGGCGAGCCGCTGGAAGCGTTGTCAGTCATGGTCGACAACGGGTTCCGGGTGGTCGTGAGCGGGGTCGGCGCAGGCGGTTCCGGTCCGCTGGCGCTGGCGGGGCTGCCGGTGCACGGCATCAAGCTGGCGTCCGGTTTCGTGGCCACCCTCGGTGACGGGGACAAGCCGGATCCGACGGCCGAGCGGGCGATCGGTACCGCGGTCTCGCTGGCGCACCTGGCCGAGCTGACCGTGCACGCCGCGGGTGTCGACCGCGAGCAGCACGCGGCCACGTTGCGCGAGCTGGGCGTGGACGTGGGCCAAGGCCAGCACTTCGGGCCTCCGGCGCTGCCGTTCGAGGTCGAGCCGATGATCACCTCGGGGACGGTCGACCCCGAGTGGTGAGTGGTCCGCGAATCGAGATGATCACTAGGCTGCCCGCGAGTCACGGAGGTGCGATGCGGGTGAATCGTCCTGACTGGGCGCCGAGGGACGTCGACATGGACCGGGCCAGCGCTGCCCGGCTCTACGACTTCTTCCTCGGCGGCAGCTTCAACTTCGAGGTCGACCGCGAGCTGGGCAGGAGGGTCGCCACCGTGGCCCCGGCCGTGTTCGACTTCGCACGGTTGAACCGGGCCTTCCTGCGCAGGGCCGTGCGCTTCCTGGTCAGCCAGGGCGTCACCCAGTTCCTGGACATCGGCTCCGGCATCCCCACCGCGGGCAACGTGCACGAGGTCGCCCAGCGCGTGCGGCCCGGCTGCCGGGTCGTCTACGTGGACAACGACCCGGTCGCGGTGGCGCACAGCGAGGTGCTGTTAGCGGGCAACCCGCACGTGGTGGCCGTGCAGGCCGACATGCGCGATCCCGGGGCGCTGCTCAACGACCCCGGCACGGCGCGGCTGCTGGACTTCAGCGAGCCGATCGGGCTGCTGATGGTGGCCGTGCACCACTTCCTGCCGCCCGCCGACGAGCCCGAACGGCTGATGGCGCGCTATCGCGAGGTCCTGCCGCTGGGCAGCTACCTCGCGCTGTCGCACATCACCAGCGACGCGGTGGCCGAGCAGGTCAGTGCGCTGGTCGAGCTGTACCGGGAGAGCACGCACCCGGTGACGGTGCGGTCCAAGGCCGAGGTCGCGACCCTGTTCGAGGGGTTCGAGCTGGTGCAGCCCGGCCTGGTCTTCACCCCGCAGTGGCGGCCCGAGTCCCCGGAGGACCTGGACGAGCACCCGGAGCACGCCGGGGTGTACGCCGGGGTCGGGCGCAAGTCGGCCCTCGGTTAATTCGGTTGCGCACGGCCGCCCCGCACCGGCATCGTGCTCATCGTTCAGCGGATCGGTTCTCTTCGAGGAGGTGCCCCATGTCGACGACTGCCGTCCGGGACGTGGCCGAGCTCCGTCCCACCGCCCCGCTGGCCGCGGCGCTGGATCACTAGATCGCGCCGACCCGCCGGTGGGGTGACACTTCCCACCGAGGAGAACTCTCCAGTGCGCGAGCACGACTTCGAGTACGACCGTGATTCCGACCTGCCCGCACGCGCCAAGCGCCGTCGTCGCGGGCGCTTCGACGACGAACCCGCCCCGGAGCGGCGTGGGCGGCTCACCGAGGAGGCGCGGGTCCGGCTGGCCGCCGCGCGCGCCGACGCCCTCGACGCCGAGGAGCTGCCCGAGGCCGCCGACCGCTGGTCGACCTGGGGTGACGGCGACCAGGGGCCACTGCCCAGGCCCGACTGGGTGATCACCGAGCTGGGCGCTGTCGACCACGAGCTAGGCACCGTGAAGACCGGCAAGGAGGCCGACGTGCACCTCGTGCGGCGGTCCCTGCCGGGCACCGACCGGGTCAGCCTGCTGGCCGCCAAGCGGTACCGCAGCAACGACCACCGCATGTTCCACCGCGACGCGGGGTACCTGGAGGGCCGCCGCATGCGTAAGTCGCGCGAGATGCGCGCGGTGGCGACGCGCAGCTCCTTCGGCCGCAACCTGATCGCCGAGCAGTGGGCGGTGGCCGAGTTCGCCGCGTTGAGTCGCTTGTGGACGGTCGGCGCCCCGGTCCCGTACCCGGTGCAGCGCAACGGGACCGAGCTGCTGCTGGAGTTCCTCGGCGAGCAGGACGGCTCGGCGGCGCCCCGGCTGTCCCAGTTGCGCCCCGAGGGTGCGCAGCTGCGCAGGCTGTGGTTCGAACTGGTGGACGCGCTGCACGTGCTGGCCTCGCTCGGGCTGACGCACGGCGACCTGTCCGCGTACAACCTGCTGGTGCATCGGGACCGGCTCGTGCTGATCGACCTGCCGCAGGTGGTGGACCTGGTGGCCAACCCGCGGGGCATGGACTACCTGGTACGCGATGTGCGCAACATCACCACCTGGTTCACTTCGCGCGGGCTGCCCACCGGGTTGGCCGACGCCGAGGAGCTGGTCAGCGAGCTGCGCGCGGAGGCGGGCATGGCCTGAGTCCTTGCTCACCTTGTCGGCCCCTGTGGACATGGCGAACCGGCTGATCAGGTATGGTTGAACTCGCACCGAGCTGGCGCGCGGAACGAGAGCTTCCCCGCCATGCCCACAGGGGTAACGACGCGGTGCATCCACCCACCATCGGCGTCATCGAATGCCGGGCTCGTCCTTGTGATCAACCGCATCAGCGCTGCTCAGCGCCAGGCGCGGGGCCTCCCCGAGACGTGCCACGTTCCGGAAGGTCTGTCTGTGCCCGTTCCTTCGTCCGACCGCCGCTACGGCAACGCCCCGCGCAACAACCGCAGGCGCCAGCCGAACCGGCGTGGTCCCAAGCCTGTCGAGGCGTACCAGTCGATCGTGTCCGACCACGTCGAATCGACCATGCCCGAGGGGCCGCTGCCCAGCTTCGCCGAGCTCGGTCTCGCCCAGCCGCTGCTGGACGCCCTGACCGCCAACGGCATCACCGAGCCCTTCCCGATCCAGGCCGCCACGCTGCCCGACACACTCGCCGGGCGCGACGTGCTGGGTCGCGGGCAGACTGGCTCGGGCAAGACGCTGGCCTTCGGGCTGGCGCTGCTGTCCCGGCTGGCCGACGGCCGGGCCAAGCCGCTGCACCCGCGCGGCGTCGTGCTGGTGCCCACCCGTGAACTGGCCATGCAGGTCAGCGACGCGCTGACCCCGTACGCCCGCGCGCTGGGCCTGTGGTGCCGCACGGTCGTCGGCGGCACCTCCTTCACCCGGCAGGCCGACCAGCTGCGTCGCGGTGTCGACCTGCTCATCGCCACCCCCGGGCGGCTGTCCGACCACGTGCGGCAGGGCACCTGCGTGCTCTCCGACGTGGAGTTCACCGCGCTGGACGAGGCCGACCAGATGGCCGACATGGGCTTCATGCCCCAGGTGCGGGCCATCCTGGACCTGACCGCCCCCGGCGGCCAGCGGCTGCTGTTCTCCGCGACCCTGGACCGGGACGTGGACAAGCTGGTCCGCGAGTACCTGACCAACCCGGTCGTGCACTCGGTCGCGCCGCCCACCGGCAGCGTCACCACCATGGAGCACCACCTGCTGATGGTCTCCTCGGACGACAAGCCCGACGTCATCAACGAGGTGGCCGCCCGCGAGGGCCGCACGATCATGTTCGTGCGCACCAAGCACCACGTGGACCGGCTGGCCAAGAAGCTGCGCTCGATCGGCGTGCACGCCGGTGCGCTGCACGGCGGCAAGGCACAGAGCGCCCGCACCCGCGTGCTCAACGAGTTCCGCGAGGGCAGCACCCCCGTGCTGGTGGCCACCGACGTGGCGGCCCGTGGCATCCACGTCGACGACGTGAGCCTCGTCGTGCACGTGGACCCGCCGGCCGACCCCAAGGACTACCTGCACCGCGCCGGTCGCACCGCGCGCGCCGGGCAGTCCGGCACCGTGGTCACCCTGGTGACCCACGACCAGCGCCGCGCCGTGCACGGGCTGACCGCCCGCGCGGGCATCAAGCCGACCAGCACCCAGGTGCGCCCCGGCGACGAGGAGCTGGTTCGCATCACCGGCGCCCGTATCCCCAGCGGTGAGCCGGTGGCCGAGTTCGTGCCGAAGAAGCGCACGCCGCGTCCGGCCGGTGCCGGTGGTGGGCGTCGTGGCTTCGGTGAGCGCGGCCGGTCCGAGCACGGTGGCCGTGGCTACGGCGAGCGCAGCTACGGGGACCGGGAGCACGGCCCCCGTGGTGAGCACGGTCCTCGCGGCGAGCGCGGCGGTTACCGGGGCGGCAGTGGCCGTAGCGGTGGCGGCGAGCGTGGCGGTTACCGCGGTGGCGAGCGCGCAGGCGGCCGTGGTGAGTTCGGTGGCGGCCGTCCGGAGCGGCGCCGCACCTTCGAGCACAACCACTGAGCTGGGCACTGACAGGGCGGGGGTCGCTTCCGAGCGGCCCCCGCCCTGCTGTGTCACCGGAAGTCAGACATGACACCCGGTGACATAACCATCACTCCGTGATGAGCTCGTCGCTCAGTGCCGCGACCGGTCCGATCACGATGATCGCTGGCGGGCGGATCTCGTGGGCGGTCACGTCCTCGGCGACCCGCGCCAGGCTCGTGCGCAGCACCCGCTCGGTGCGCATCGTGCCCTCCTGGATGACCGCCACCGGGGTGTCGCCAGGTCGGCCGTTGGCGCACAGCACCTCGGCGAACGCGCGGATCCGCTCCACCGCCATCATCAGCACGATCGTGCCGGTGAGCCTGCCCAGCGCGGGCCAGTCCACCAGCGAGCGCTCGTCGTCCGGCGCGACGTGACCCGACACGACGACCACCTCGTGCGCGACCCCGCGGTGCGTGACCGGCACGCCCGCCATCGCGGGGACCCCGAAGGCGCTTGTCACACCGGGTACGACCGTCACCGGCACGCCCGCCTCGGCGCAGGCGATCAGCTCCTCGAACCCGCGCCCGAACAGGTAGGAGTCGCCGCCCTTGAGCCGGACCACGAACTTGCCCGCCTTGGCGTGCTCGATCAGCGTGGAGTTGATCACGTCCTGGCTGGCCGCTCGGCCGTAGGGGATCTTCGCCGCGTCCACGACCTCGACGTGCGGCGGCAACTCGTCGAGCAGCTCACGCGGCCCGAGCCGGTCGGTGACCACCACGTCGGCGCTGGCCAGCAGCCTGCGCCCGCGCACGGTGATCAGCTCGGGGTCACCGGGTCCGCCGCCGACCAGGGCGACGCCAGCCAGGCGGCCCAGTTCGGGCCGGTCCAGCACAGCGCCGGTGCGCAGCGCGCTGAGCACGCCGTCGCGCACCGCGGCCGACCGCCTCGGCTGCCCGCCGGAGAGCACGCCCACCAGCAGCCCGTCGTGCTCGCCGACCGCGGGTGTGACGGCGCTGCCCTCGGTGCCCGCGTCGGACCGCACACAGAAGATGCGGTGCCGCTCGGCCTCGGCGGCCACCGCGGCGTTGACCTCGGTGAGCTGGGTGCAGGTGATGGCGTACCAGGCGCCGTCCAGGTCACCGTCCTCGTAGGGACGCGCGTGCCAGGTGAGCTCACCGGCATCGGCCATGGCCTGCACGGCAGGCGTCACGTGCGGTGCGATCACCTCTACGGCCGCACCGGAGGCGACGAGCCGGGGAAGTCGGCGCTGGGCCACGGTGCCGCCGCCGACCACGACGACCCGTCGGCCGACGAGGTCGAGGCCGACCAGGTAGTGCTGCTCAACTGACATGCGCGCAAGCCTCCCCCGGAGCCGACCGCTCCCGCATCAGGGCGTTGATCACGGAACCGGCGATGGCCGCGCCACCACGCTCCGTCACGGTGCTCAGCGAGGGCAGCCCGGACCGGCGCAGCGCGGCCTTGGCGTCCACGGAGCCGACGAAGCCCACCGGCACGCCGACCACGAGGGCGGGCCGCAGCTCACCGGCCTCGGCCAGGCGGATGAGCTCCATCAACGCGGTGGGCGCGTTGCCCACGGCCCACACCGCGCCCACGGGGTGTGCCCGCGCGGCGAGCCGGATGCCCGCCGCGGAACGCGTGGTCTCTTCCGATTTCGCCAGCTCGGCCACACCGGGTTGGTCCAACCCCACGACGGCGGGGTGCGGGGCCACCGCCGCGGCGAGCATGCGCACGTCCACCACGAGCGGTGCGCCCGCGAGCAGCGCGTTCCGGCCCGCGAGCAGCGCCGCCTCGTCCGCGACCACGTCGCCGACCCAGGTGGTGTCCGCGAGATTGCATACGATGTGCTCGACGACGGCTCGGGTCAGTGGCGGCAGGTGCGCGGTGTCCACCCTGGACCTAAGGATCCGGTGGGACTCCGCCTCGTACGGGGAGGTCACGGCGGGGAATCCTCGCCGCGCGCACCTGGCCAGGTCAAACCGGGATCAGCTCGAACGAGGTCGCGAGCACCCCGCCGAACCGCTTGCCCTCCGCCTCGGCAGCTCGGCGCAGGAACTGATCCGGCTCGGCCATGTCCCCGCCGAGCGCGGCGAGGTAGGCGCGGTGCTCCTTGAGCGAGGCCACGGCGAGGTCGAACGTGTCGCTGATGTCCACGGCGTGCGTGGACTGCGGCGAGGAGGCCACGGCCACCCAGCGCACCCCGCCCCACGGGTCCAGGTCCAGCTCGCGGAAGATCCAGCGGTTGGCCGCGTCGCGCACGGCGTCGAGCACCGCGGTGCCGACGTTGCGGTGGTCGGCCATGTTCAGCCACCCGCCCGGCCAGTACTCGCGGTGGTTGCCGGTGATGACCAGCTCCGGCCGGAACCGGCGGATCGCGGCGGCGATGTCCCTGCGCAGCGGCACCCCGTACTCGATCACGCCGTCCGGGTGGTCGAGGAACTCCACCTGGTCCACGCCCACCACGGCCGCGCTGGCGATCTGCTCGCCGACCCGCAGCGGACCGGCACGCTCGGGCTCGACACCGTCGATGCCCGCCTCACCCCTGCTCACCAGCAGGTAGGCGATCTCCTTGCCCTGGCGGGTCCAGCGCGCGATCGCACCGGATCCGCCGTACTCCAGGTCGTCGGGGTGCGCGACCACCGCGAGCGCGCGCTGCCAGTCCTCGGGTACCGGTTCGTAGTCCTGCACGGGGCTCAGGATCGCATGAGGATGCGCGCGGAAAGAGCCTTGCCGAAGCAGCTCGTGCTCACCAGTCCGTAGCCCTGCTGAATGTATACGATCCCGCTGAACTGCTCGGTGCCGTCAACGCAGCGCAGCGCGAGCTGGAAGCTGCCGGTGCCGTGACACCACCCGGTACCGGAATTGCCCTCGACGCGGGTGTCGCAGTCGTGCAACCCCTCGGCGGCGAGGGCGGTGCCCGCGCTCAGGCCGGTGGCGAGTACGGCTGCGGCCAGTGCTGCGGACGCGGTGCGCATCGAACTCCTCAGGCTTCAACCGGCTCGGGCTTGGTGTCCGCCGACTTGGTGGGTTCCACCTCGACCCCATCGGGACCGACCACCACCGGCACCTTCGGAACAGAAGATTCCTCACGTTCCTGGGCCGCCGACCTCGCCCGCCGCACCGGCACGAGCAGCGCGACCGCAGTGAGCGCGGATCCGGCCAGGAAGGACACCAGGCACAACAGGAACACCTGGGTGAACAGCCACATCATCGGGGACTCCCCTGTACGTGGGTCTTGTCGACGACCACCCCGGCACCGAACAGCCGAGTGAGCAGGTCGACGGTGTTGGCTCGGCGGGCGTCGTCGGGCATCACGCCGTCCAACTGCACACGCCCCTCGGCGGCCGACACGCTGACCTCGGCCCCGGGCTGCACGGTCAGCACCGACACCAGCGCGGCGGCGGCCGTGGTCGTCATGGCGAAGTCGGCACCCTGCGCGGTCGAGGTGTGGTCGACCAGCTCACGGCCGTGCGAGTACTCGGCGACGGCCCGCACGAAGCGCTGGCGCCACGCCTCCTGCTGGGTCGTGCCGGTCACCACGACGTGCTGGTCCGTCACGTCGATCTTGAGCGGGCTCAGCCTCGGCTCGCGGGCCACCACCGAGCCGACCCGGTCCACAGCGCCGACGGCCTTCACCGTGTCGGCGATCCGCTCGTACGGCACACCACTCAACGTGACGTCACGTCCGCTGACGACGGCGGTGGCCCCGGCTTGCCCGCCGCTGGCCAGCACACCCCGGGTCGTGGCGAGCACCTGCTCCTCGATGCCCGCGCCTTGGGCCGCGACGCCAACCACAGCGAGCACCGCGGGGACCGCCACGGCGCCGGTGAGCCAACGAGCCGTCCACGGGTGCACGCACCGGTTCTACCTGCTGCGATACACCGGCCCGCACACCAGCGGCACGACCCGCAGTCAGTTCACCCGTTGGTGCGCGACCAACTCCTCGTCGGCGCGCACTCCCGGATGGGGGTGCACGTGCGCGCGGACGAGCCGGTGCACGCCGTGCAACAGGTGGTGCTCCACCTCGTGCGCGACGCAGTGCGCGTCGACCAGACTCAGTTCGCGGTCCACGACCACGGTCAACTCGGCCAACTGCCCGTGCCCGGACCAGCGCAGCCGCACGTCCTCCACCGCGAGCACGCCCGGCACCTCACCGGCCAGCCGCTCGGCCAGGTCCACCACGGTCGGGTCGGCGGCGTCCATCAACCGGGCCAGCACCTCCCGCCCGGCGCCGACCAGCACCAGGACGATCAGCACGGCGACGCCGAGCCCCACGAGCGGGTCCACCCAGCCCCAGCCCAGCGCGGAGCCACCAGCGGCGACCAGCACGGCCAGCGAGGTGAACCCGTCCACGCGGGCGTGCATGCCGTCGGCGACCAGCGCTGCGGAGCCGATGCGCCGACCGACCCGGATCCGCCAGCGCGCGACGGCCTCGTTGCCCACGAACCCGAGCACGGCGGCGGCCGCGACCACGGGCAGTTGCGTCACGGCCTGCGGCTGCACGAGCCGCTGCACCGACTCGGTGACCGCCAGCACGGCGGACACGGCGATCAGCGCGAGGACCGCCAGCCCCGCCAGGTCCTCGGCACGGCCGAAGCCATAGGTGAACCGCCTGGTCGCCACCCTGCGCCCCAGCGTGAAGGCGACCACCAGTGGCAGTGCGGAGAACGCGTCGGCGAGGTTGTGCAGGGTGTCGGAGAGCAGCGCGACCGAACCGCTGCTGAGCACGACGAGGCCCTGCACGAGCGAGGTGAGGATCAGCACCGCGAACGAACCCCACAGCGCGCGCATGCCGCTGCGGCTGCTGGCGAGGTGCGCGTCCACGACGTGTCCGTGGCCGTGTCCGGTTCCCATGCGGCAAAACTACCCCAGAACAGTCCACTGTGGACTAATGCAGGGCTTGCGCAGTAGCAAAACCCTTGCGGTTAAGGACGGATCCGTGCTGCCGCAACGGTCACGTTCTCGCCCTTGATCTTGGGTACGACGAGCTCCACGCGCTGCCCGCCCGCGAGCAGGGTGGCCGCGTGCAGGGCGGCGGCCTCCGCCACGCTCGGCGTGCCCGTCTCGGCCAGCACGACATCGCTGGGGTTGGGCACCGGGACCTGCGCCAGGGTGGCCGCCGGGTAGGTCAACAGCCGAGGTGGGGCCTCGCCGGCACCGCCGTCGCCGTGCCAGAAGCTCCAGTCGTCGATCGCCTGCAACACACCGCGTTCCTCGGCCTTGAGGTCGATGCTGGCGAAGGCCCGCACGGCGCGCAGGTCCAGCCCGAAGTCCCACTCCAGCTTGGACAGCGCCGAGGACACCTCGTCCCCGCTCACCCCGCGAGAAGCGCCCAGCCCGACCACCAGCGTCCTCGGCACGACCCGCAGGACCTCGCCGACGCCCTGGTCGCCGACCCGGTCGTCGATCTGCACCGTCCAGCGCGCGACCTGCGTCGGCCCCAGGTTGTCCGGCAGCGGCCCGAGCGGGAGCTCCAGCGGGTTGAGCAGCCGGATCGGCTCGCCCTCCAGCAGCGCCGCGGCGCACCCGGCCAGGTCTCCGTCCACGGAGGCCTCCAGCCCGGCCACCACTCGCTCCAGGGCGGTGTCGCCGGTGGTGTCGTGGCCGACCGAGGGCACGGCGGTGCGGTCGAGCACCTCTGCGATGCGGTCGGCCAAGGCGTTGCCACCGCCCGAACTCCCGCCCGCGAGCACCACCACGAACTCGTTCACGCACACGATCGCCGGGGTCGTCTCGGCGCTGCCCAGCAGTGGCGCGATCACCCGGACCGCGGCCCCGGTGGGCATGAACAGCACGACGGCGCCAAGCCGTCCCCACAGGCGTTGCAGGGCCTGGCCGATCGGGCCGTCCCCGATCACCGTCTCCGGCCCGAGCCGGGCGCCCAGGTCCACGGCGGCCTTGCGCAGCTCGGCGTCCACGGCGAAGATCCCGATCACGACTTGACGCCCCAGAGCAACGTCACCGGGTTGACCGCGGCGAGCCTGCTGGCCCCGTCGGGCAGTTCGGAGATCCGCGCCGCCGAGAGCTGCACGCCCTCCACCGCGTACCCGGCCTCGCGCAGCGCGTCGCGGGCGGGGGCGATCCGGTCCAGTGCCGCCAGCGAGACGACAACCCGTTGTGCGCCAACGGTTGTCGCGGCGCGCACCACCTGGGTTCCGCCGCCGCCGACGAAGATCGAGTCGGGCTGGGGCAGTCCGGTGATCGCGGCCAGGAACTCCGCCTCCACGATGCGGACGTCCACCCCGTGCGTGGTGGCGTTGGCGATGATTCGCACGCACTGCACGGGATCGCGCTCGATGGCGATGGCTGCGGCCCCGAACCGGGCGCACTCCACCGCGACCGCGCCGGACCCGGCGCCCACGTCCCACACCAGGGTTCCCGGTCGCGGCGCCAACCTCGCCAGGGCCACGGCCCGCACCTCGGCCTTGGTCACCATGCCGTCCCGGTGCGCGAACGCGTCCTCGGACAGGGCCCAGCTGCCACCCTCTGGCATGACCTCGCCACCGGCCAGCCAGCCCCGTTCCGGCACGGTCTCCGGTTCGGCCAGGCACAGCACCACGTTCGGTTCGCGCCACGTCCTGCTCGCGGCAACCGAAGCGTCCACAGTGGACACTGCCTCGTCACCGCCGAGGTCCTCGGCCACGATGAAGGTCCTGCGCCACCCGGCCAGCCCCGCACCGAGTTCGGCAGGCCCCGCACCGGGCGCGGTCAGCACCGCGACGGCCGGGCGCGCGCGGCACACGTTGAGCGCCTGGCGCAGTCCCCTGCCGTGCGCGCTGACCACGGTGAGGTCGTCCCAAGGCCTGCCCAGCGAGGCGGCCAGCCGTTGCACGCTGGACGGCGCGGGCAGCACCTGGGGCCGGATCCCCTTGTCCCGCAACGCCCTGAGCACACCGAAGTAGCCGGGGTCGCCGGAGGCCAGCACCACGGCCTGCCCGTGCTCGGGGGTGTGCGCGGCCAACGCGGCCAACGCGGCGTCCAACGCACCCAGTTCGAGGGTGGTGGCCCCGTTGGTGGCGTGCGCCGCCAGGTGCCGTCGGGCACCGACCACCAGCGTCGCCTTCTCCAGCAGTTCCGCCCCACCCGGTGGGAGCGTACTGCCGTCGACCCCGACCACGGTGATGGTCATGTGATCACCCGTTCTTGCGAGTGCCGCGCGCCTGGGTGGCACGCGGCTTGGCGGGTTGCTTCGCGCCGCTCTGCTTGGCCGCGGGCTTCTTCCTCGCCGCGGCGGCGCGCGGCGCGGGCTTGGTCTCGGTCGGCGCGGGCTTGGTCTCAGTCGGCTCGGTCTCGACCGGCTCGGGCACGGTCGCGGACGCGCGCACCGGGGTCGCGATGGCAGCGGCGGACACCACGGGCCGTGCGGGCTCGACGGCCTTCTCGATCGGTGCCGACTCGATGTCCAGCGGCTGCTGGTCGACGTCGAGCTTGCGGGTCCTCGTCGTGGTGCTGCTGGAACGGGGCGCCGAACGGGCCGAGGCCTGCCAGCCGTGCACGGCCCGCCATGCGGCTTGCGAGGCGGGCTGACCCTCGCCGTCCTGCTCGGCGCGGGCCGCCGCGATGCGGCTGGTCCGCCCGGCACGGGCCGACCAGGCCGAGCGCTTCGGGGTGCGGGCGGTGGGCACGTCCACCGACTCGGCCTCGGCGATCGGCTCGGCCGCCTCCAGCCTGCGGTAGCGGGGCTTGCCGTTCGAGCTCATCGCCCTGCCGACCAGGAACAGCGTGTGGCGCCACAACTTGCGCTGCTTGACCACCGACTCCAGCTCACCGAGGGTGGTGTTGATCAACAGCTCGTCCGGCCAGGTCGCCTTGTAGGACACCACAACCGGCGTGTCCTCGCCGTAACCACCCTCGGCCAGCTCCTCGACGAGCTGGCCGGTGCGGGCGGCGGCCACGAACACGCCCAGCGTCGCGCCGTGCGCCGCGAACTGGCGGATCTGCGTGGCGTTGGGCAGGGCGGTGGCATCCACCCTGGTCAGGATCAGCGACTGGTCGGTGTCGGTCAGCTCACGACCCACCGCGGACGCGGCGGCCGACACCGGGGACACGCCGGGCACGACCTCGGCGTCCACGCCGATCCGCCGACAGGACTCGACCTGCTCACGCACGGCGCCCCACAGCACCGGGTCGCCCGAGCACAGCCGTACCACGCGGAGCCGGTCACGGGCCGCCCGCCGGTAGAGTTCCACGATCTCCTCGCCGGAAACCCTTGAGCAGTCAACGAGTTCGGCATCGGCACGGGCGTGCTCGCGGACGCACTCGGCGTCGACCACGCTGGGCGCCCAGACGACGACGTCGGCCGCGGCGATGCGGCGGGCGCCGCGCAGCGTGATCAGGTCAGCAGCGCCGGGTCCCGCGCCGACGAAGGAGACCAGGCCGGTCTTCACTGGTGAGCTCACAAGCTCGCTCACGCCTCCTCCTCGCTGACGCTCGTCGAGACCGCGAGGGCTCCAGTGCCCAATGGTGAGCTCGCAAGCTCGCTCATGCCCTCGCCTCGCTGACGCTCGCCGAACCCATGAGTGGCTCCAGTGCCCAATGGTGAGCTCGCAAGCTCGCTCACAACTGCTCCCCTCTCCCGCGTCGAGGCGGGAGTATCACCACGGTGGACAAGTACGGCGCACCGTCCGCCCCTGGCTCCACTTCGGACAGTGGGAGGACCCGTGCCCGAGGGGTGCCGAGGTGCTCGGTGTACACCGAGCGGTCCAGCGCTCCGGCGGCCTCGATCTCGGCACGCAGCTCGTCGAGCCGTCGACCGCCCTTGTAGGCGACGACCGTACCGCCACCCCGCAGTGCCGCCCGCAGCCCGGTCACCTCTCGGGTCACCGGGACCACGGTGAGTGACTCCGTGCCCTCCACCAGGTGCAGTCCGGCGGCGCTCGCGGCGGCCTGCATCGCGGTGATCCCGGGCACCGTGGCCACTTCCACCTCGGGCAGCAGCTCGCGCACCGTGGCCGCGAGGTAGGTGAAGGTGGAGTAGATCATCGGGTCGCCGATCGTGGCGAAGGCCGCGGTGCCACCGTGTTCGCGCAGGTGCGCGACGACCTCGGCGGCGGCCTCGTCCCAGCGCTGCCTGCGGTGCCGCTGCGGGCCGCGCACGTCGTGGTTGAGCGCGAACACCAGGCGTCGCACCGGGGCGTCCCCGGGCAGGTGGTGCCGGATGATCACCTCGGCGTGCCCCTGCTCCTCCTCGGACATCACCGGCACGAAGATCCGGCTCGCCCCGGTCAACTCGCGCAGGCCCGCCAGGGTCAGCAGTTCCGGGTCGCCCGGCCCGACACCGATCCCGACCAGTCTCATGTCCCGCACCTCTCCACGAATCGGCGCACGGCGGCCGGGCTGCCCGCCGGGTGTGTGTGCAGGTAGGAGGCGTGCACACCGCCGATGACAAATCCCTCGGCCACAGCGCCGTCCGTACCGCGCCAGCGCCACGCCGGATCGGCGCTGTGCGCGGGCGTGACCACCGTGCGGTGGAACTCGTGCCCCGTCACCCGATCCCCGATCAGGTACAAAGAAGACTCGACCGGGGCTAGCGCGTCCCGGTAGCCCAGGGTGAGCCGTCCGGTCATCGAACCGGTCGCGGGCAGCGCGCCGCACATGGGCAGTCCGTCCAACTCCTCGACCAGATAGAGCAATCCGCCGCACTCGGCGTGCACCGGTCGGCCCGCCCTGGCGAACTCGCCAACCGCCTTGCGCAGTCCAGCGTTGGCCGACAACTGTTCCGCGTGCTGCTCGGGAAAGCCACCCGGCAGCACGAGCCCGCGCGTCCCCGTCGGCAGTTCCTCATCCCGCAACGGATCCACGACGACAACACGCGCACCCGCCGCAGTGAGCAGCTCGGCGTGTTCGGCGTAGCCGAAGGTGAACGCCGAACCGCCCGCGACCGCGACCACCGGCTCGCCCGCGACCGGCGCCACCTCCTCGGCCGGGTCCCAGGGCGGCACCGCGATCGGCGGCGCGCTCGCGGCCAGGCGCAGCACGGCGTCCAGGTCGACACCCCGTGCCACGGCCTCGGCCATCTGCCCGACCGCGGCCTCCGCCTCCGCCCCGTGCTCGGCGGCGGTCACCAGCCCGAGGTGCCGCGAGGGCACGGCCAAGCCGGTTTCTCGGTGCAGCACACCGAACACCTCCAGCCCGACCTCATCGCACGCCGCGCGCAGCACCTCCTCGTGCCGCGGCGAACCGACCTGGTTGAGCACCACTCCGGCAAGCCGGACCGCCGGGTCGTAGCTGCGGAACCCGTGCAGCAGCGCGGCGAGGCTGCGGCCCTGACCCCGAGCGTCGACTACGAGCAGCACCGGCGCACCGAGCTGGGCGGCGACCTGTGCGGTCGAGCCCTCGCCGTCAGTGCCGAGCCGTCCGTCGAACAGGCCCATCACGCCTTCGACCACGGCGAGGTCCGCGCCGAGCGCACCGTGCGCGAACAGCGGCACGATCCGCTCGGCGCCCACCAGCACCGGGTCGAGGTTGCGGCCGGGCTTGCCCGTCGCCAGGCAGTGGTAGCCCGGATCGATGTAGTCCGGGCCGACCTTGAACGGGGCGACCGCCGTTCCCCTGCGCCGCAACGCGCGCATGAGCCCGGTGGCGACCGTGGTCTTGCCGCTGCCCGAGGCGGGTGCGGCCACCACGAGCCGGTTCACCACTCGATCCCCCGCTGGCCCTTCTGCCCGGCGTCCATCGGGTGCTTGACCTTGGTCATCTGCACCACCAGGTCGGCGGCGTCGACCAGCGCCTGCGGGGCGTTGCGGCCGGTGATCACCACGTGCTGGAAGCCCTCGCGAGCCGCCAGCACCGACACCACCTCGTCCACGTCCACCCAGCCCCAGTGCATCGGGTAGGTGAACTCGTCGAGCACGTAGATGCCGTGCCGCTGGTCGGCGATGCGGCGGGCGATCTCCCGCCAGCCCTCCAGCGCGGCGGCGGCGTGGTCCTGCTCGCTGCCCTGCTTGCGAGCCCAGGACCAGCCCTCGCCCATCTTGTGCCACTCCACCGGGCCGCCCTCACCGGTCTGCTCGTGCACCCGGCCGAGCGCCCGGAACGCGGCCTCCTCGCCGACCTTCCACTTCGCCGACTTCACGAACTGGAATACGCCGACCGACCAGCCCTGGTTCCAGCCGCGCAGTGCCAGTCCGAACGCGGCGGTCGACTTGCCCTTCATCTCACCGGTGTGCACCACCAGCAGCGGCCGGTTGCGGCGCTGCCTGGTCGTCATGCCGTCCTCGGGCACGACGTTCGGTTGTCCCTGTGGCACCTCAGGCCGCCCTCGTCGCTCGAACCACACCCGCCACCTGGTCGGCGGACAACTCCTCCAGCCGCAGGCCGACCCCGCCCAGCGCGGTCGCCAACCGGTTGGCCAGCCCCAGCCGGACCGGGCCCTGCTCGCAGTCCACGACCACTGCCGCCACCCCGTCGGCGGCCAGCAGCGCCGCCGCACGCATCGCGTCGTGCACCGGGTCGTGCCCTGGGGCCGCGGCCGTCGCCCTGCCGTCGGTCACCACCACGAGCAGTGGACGGCGCCGCGGGTCACGCAGCCGTTCCACCTCGAGCACCTTGCGCGCTCGCAGCAAGCCGTCTGCCAGCGGGGTCCGCCCGCCCGTGCGGAGCCTGCGCAGACGGGCCACCGCCGCGTCCACCGAAGAGGTCGGCGGCAGCGCCACTTCCGCCGACGCGCCGCGGAAGGTCACGACACCGACCTTGTCGCGGCGCTGGTAGGCGTCCCGCAGCAGGGAGAGCACCGCTCCACTCACCGCCGACATGCGCTGCCTGGCCGCCATCGAGCCGGACGCGTCGACCGCGAACAGCACGAGGTTGCCCTCCTTGCCCTCGCGGACCGCCAGGCGCACGTCCTCACCGCGGATGGCCAACCCGGGGCCGGTCCGCCCGCGCGCGATCTGGTGCGGTGCTGCCGCCGCCACGGTGCCAACCAGGTGCAGACCCGAGCCGTCCACCGTCGAGGAGCGCACGACTCGCCCGCTGTTGGACCTCGACCGCGAGCGCCGACCCGGTGCGCCCTCACCGACTCCCGGTACCTGGAGCAGCCGCGCCTTGAAGCCCGGTGCCGGTGCGGCGGGCGGCTGCTCGCTCGGCGCCTTGCCCTGTTGCGGCTGCTGGGTGGGCTGCTCGCCCTCGCCCTGCTCCTCGCGCTCCGGCGGTGGGCTGCCGCCGCCGTCCCCGTCGTCGTCGGGTCCGTCCTCCGGGTCCGGCTCGAGCTGCTCCGCGGCCTGCTGCATCGCCTCCTGGAGCTGCTCCTCCTCGATCCCCGGCTCGTCGAACGGGTCACGTCGGCGCCGGTGCGGCAACGCGAGCCGGACCGCGACCTCCACGTCCTGCTCGGTCACCGTGTCCCCGCCGCGCCACGCCGCGTTGGCCACCGCTGTGCGCGCGACGACCAGGTCGGCGCGCATCCCGTCCACCTCGAAGGCGGCACAGATCGCGGCGATGCGGCGCAGTTCCGTGTCCGGCAGCGTGACCCCGGCCAGCGCGGCGCGCGCCTTCTCGATGCGTACGGCCAGCTCGGCGTCGGCATCCGCCCAGTTCGCCGCGAACCCGTCCTGGTCGGCCTCGTAGGCCAGCCTGCGGCGGATCACCTCGGTTCTGGTCGACACGTCCCGGGCCGCCGCGACCTGCACGGTCAGCCCGAAGCGGTCGAGCAGCTGCGGCCGGAGCTCGCCCTCCTCGGGGTTCATCGTGCCGACGAGCAGGAAGGAGGCAGCGTGCGAAACGGAGACGCCTTCACGTTCCACGTGGGCGCGTCCCATGGCGGCGGCGTCGAGCAGGAGGTCCACCAGGTGGTCGTGCAGCAGGTTGACCTCGTCCACGTAGAGCACTCCACGGTGCGCCGCCGCGAGCAGGCCCGGCTGGTAGGCGCGCACGCCCTCGGTGAGCGCGCGCTCCAGGTCCAGCGAACCGACGAGCCGGTCCTCGGTCGCACCGACCGGCAACTCCACCAGGCTCGCGGGCCTGCGCCGCGTCGCAACCCCGTGGGGTGCGTCCGGACAGGCCGGGTCCTGTGCGGCCGGGTCGCAGGCGAAGCGGCAGTCCGCGACGACCTCCAGCTCCGGCAGCAGCGCCGCGAGCGCGCGCACGATCGTCGACTTCGCGGTGCCCTTCTCACCTCGGACCAGCACACCGCCGATCGCGGGGTGCACGGCGTTGAGCAGCAGCGCGAGCCGCAGGTCCTCGTGCCCGACCACTGCGGAGAACGGGAAGCGGGCCGTCATGCCCCCACCTCCGCGGCGGTCGATTGGTCGCCGGTGATGCGCACTGGGTTCCTTCCTCGGGTGTCCACGCCCAGGTCGGGGGCCGAGGGGCCGAGTTCCTGACTCCCGGGTGGGTAACCCGGTCACAGTGGCGGGACCGTCCCGGACTCGCACCGGGTTCCTCGCACGCACCTCGCTGTCTGATCAGGCGGCATCGTCGCATCCGGCAGGCGCACCGACCAAGCGTGCGCAGGGGGCGTACCCGGCGCCGAACACCGGGTACGCCCCCTGCACGTGCGCTGGAGCGCTCAGCCCTGGCCGAGCGACCTGGCCAGCTGCGTGAGCGTGTTCACATCGTTGACCTGCGGCTGGCGCTGCCCCGCCGCCGCGCGCACCGCCTGCTCCGCGCGTGCCCTGCTCGGCTGCTGACCGGTGAGCAGGTCGGCGATGATCGCGGCCTCGGCCACCATGCCCGCCTTGAGCGGGTGGTACGGGAAGGCCGCGAACAGGTTGAACGACTTGCCCTGGACCCACGCGGCGCCGTCGCCCGCACAGGCGTCGTGCCCCAGCGAGGGCCCGTAGGTGTCGACGTACGTCCCGCCACCAGCCTTGGCCGCGTTGGCCACCGCCGTGTTCAGCGCGCGCTCGATCGAGTCGAGGTAGCGGTAGTCGCCGTCGGCCATGGGCAGGATGTCCGGGCAGTAGCCGGTCGGCGGCACGATGCGCGGGTAGCCGATGAGAAGAACCTTCGCCTTCGGCGCGAGCTTGCGGGTCTGCCTGACCACCTCGGTGATGTTCTGCTCGGTCTTGGCGATGCTGGCCAGCAGGGTGTCCACCCCGTTGACGGTGAAGTGGCGCTGGCAGGGTGCGCCCACCGGGTCGGAGTCACGCAGGGTGGGGCAGGTGTTCACCACGCTGCCGAACACGCCGTAGTCGTTGCCGCCGATGCCGATCGTCACCAGGTCGGTGTCCTTGTTCAACGCGGCGAACTGCGGCGAGTTGGTGCCGAACAGCGGCACGCTCTGCGACTTGGTCATGTTGGTGGTGTCCGCCCCACCACAGCTGACGTCGGTGAAGTCCCCGATGCCCAGGCGGGAGGCCACCCAGGACGGGTAGTTGTTGGTCGACCGCGCGCAGCCGATCGGGCTGAGCCGCATCCACGGGATGAACGGCCCCGAGGTGTACGAGTCACCCAGTGCCACGTAGTGGTCGTAGCGAGGTGGTGCTGCCGCCGAAGCGGTGCCAACACCCATCGAGAGCAGTGAGACGACGGCGAGGACTGCGGAGACCAGCGCGCGGCGCGCGCCCACCCCATGGGTCATCGGATTCCTCCACGCTGAGGCGATACCAGCGAGCCAGTGTGGTCAGCACCACCCCACGGAGGCAAGACAGTTGTGAATAACTTTCACCTAATTGGGGACGGCTTCAGGCCCTGACCCGCACCTCAAGCGGTGCGCGGAACGACAGCAGCCCCAACATGGGCGGCTCCTCGTCGAGTAGCTCCACCTCGGGCAGTCGAGCCGTCACGGCACGCAACACCTCGGCGGCCTCCATCCGCGCCAGGCCCGCCCCGAGGCAGAAGTGGCGGCCGTACCCGAACGCGAGGTGGCGCCGCGCCTGCGCCCTGCCCGGGCAGAAGCTCTCAGGCTCGTCTACGACCTCGGGATCGGACCCCGTACCGGCCAGCATCAGCAGCACGTGCGCACCCGCTGGCAGTTCGGTGGCACCGAGTGTCACGGGCTTGCTGGTGATCCGGCGCCAGGTCACCACGGGCGGCTCGCGCCTGAGCACCTCCTCGACGAAGTGCTCCACCAGTCCCGGCTCGCCCTCGTGCATCCGCCGCCACAACTGCGGCTCACCCGCCGCGCGGCGCAGCATCGTCGCCAGGAGCTGAGTCGTCGTCTCCTGGCCCGCGATCAGCAGGAAGTAGCAGACCGCCACCGCTTCCTTCCTGGTGAGCGGGCGGTCACCAGGCGCCCGGTGCCTGACCAGTGCCGAGAACAGGTCCTCACCCTCGCCCGCGACGGCCAACCGATCACCGAGCCACTGGTGGAAGGCGCCCGCGTCGGCCGCGATCCGCAGTTGGCGGTCATGGTCGGGATTGCCCCAGAACAGCTCCAGCGAGGAGTGGCACCACGCCTTGAACACGGGCATGTCCACCTGGCCGACGCCGAGCATGTGCAGCAGCACCAGAGCTGGCACATCGTATGCAATGTGCAATGCCAGGTCGCACCGTCCGCTCACCTGCCTGAGCCGGTCCGCCACCAGCTCGCGCACCAAGGGCACCGCGGCCTCGACCCGGGCCTGCGTGAAGTACTGCCCGACCAACCTGCGCAGACCGGCATGCGAGTCCGTGCCGTTGTTGGCCAGCGTGGGGGGCAACCCGAACCTGGCCCTGGCCAGCACCCGCTTGGCCTCGCCGGAGAGCGGGGTGATCGCGGTGAGCGCGTTGTCGGGGTGGAACGACTCGGTGTCCAGCAGCGCGGCCCGGACGTCCGCGTACCGGCTCACCAACCAGAGCCCGGTCCGCGCGTCGTGGTGAACCGGACTGTCCTCGCGCAACGCACGCAGCACCGGGTGAGGATCGGCGACGAACTCGGGCGCGAACAGGTCGAGCCCCGCGACCGTTGTCGCAGCTCTCAGTCCTTCGGTGACCGGCACCAGGGTGACGTTAGTAGCGATGCGAGACTGGGCGGCGTGACCTCCAGCACGCTACCGAGTGGAACAGCTGTCCAGGCGGAATCCCCCGAGCAGGTCTTCGACTGGATCGACGTGCGGGCGCAAGCCCGGGGCCGCGCCGGACTCACCCGCCAGGTGCGCCCGCGACCGGCCGGCTCCGACGCGCTCGACCTGGCCAGCAACGACTACCTCGGCCTGACCCGGGACAAGCGCGTGGCCGGGGCTGCCGCGGCTGCGTCGTTGAGGTGGGGAGCGGGTTCCACCGGCTCGCGCCTGGTCACCGGCTCCACCGAACTGCACACCGAACTCGAGCTGGAGCTCGCCTCGTTCTGCGGTGCGCAGGCCGCGCTGGTGTTCTCCTCCGGGTACATGGCCAACCTCGCCGCCGTGGCCGCACTCACCGGACCCGGCACCGCGATCGTGGCCGACCAACTGATCCACGCCTCGCTCATCGACGGCACCCGGTTGTCCAAGGCCGACGTCGCCGTCGTGGCGCACTGCGATCCCGAGGCGGTGCGGCACGCGCTCGCGACTCGCAAGAAGCAGCGCGCACTGGTCGTCACCGACTCGGTGTTCTCCGTCGACGGCGATCTCGCCCCGCTCGCCGCCTACGCCGAAGCCTGCGGCAAACACGGCGCCGCCTTGGTCGTCGACGACGCCCACGGACTCGGCGTCGTGGGCGAGGGCGGCCGCGGTGCGGTGCACGAGGCCGGGCTGGCCGGGGCGCCCAACGTCGTCACCACCATCACGCTGTCGAAGTCGCTCGGCGCCCAGGGCGGCGCGATCCTCGGACCTCGACGGGTCATCAAGCACCTGGTGGACACCGCGCGGAGCTTCATCTTCGACACGGGTCTGGCGCCCGGCAGTGCCGCCGCGGCCTTGACAGCACTGCGTGTCATCAAGGAGGAACCGAGCCTCCCGGAACGTGCCAGGAACAACGCCCTCGAACTGGCCAACCGACTGCGTGCCGCCGGGCTCACCGCCAGCGAGCCGACCGCCGCCGTCGTGTCCGTCCGCGCACCCTCGCCGGACGCGGCCGTCGCGTGGTCGAGCGACTGCCGCAAGGAAGGGGTCCTGGTGGGCTGCTTCCGCCCGCCGTCGACCCCGGACCAGATCTCCCGGCTCCGGTTGACCGCACGCGCAGACCTCACCGAGTCCGACCTGGACCGTGCCGTCGAGGTCATCACGCGCACCGCACCGCGTTAGGCCGCCAAGCGCACCAGACCTGGACTCACGTTGCTGCCGGTGAGGACGGTCGCGATCCGTCCCGCCGGCAAGTCGTGCTCGGCGATCGCGGCCAGCCCGGCCGCCCCCGAAGGTTCGAGCACCAACCCGAGCGTGTCGGCTGCCAACCGCATCGCGTCGACCAGAGCTGAATCGGGTACGGCGACCACCTCGTCGACGACCTCGCGCATCCACCGCACCGCGTTGGGCACAGGTACCCGGACCGCGATGCCGTCCGCGATCGTGTCGACACTCGTTGTGGGCTCGACGCGGCCGGTGCGCCACGCCTCCAGCATCGCCACGGCACCCCTGGCACACACCCCCACGACCTTGGTCGACGGGGAGCGCTCCTTGAGCAACCGGCCGACGCCCGTGATCAGCGCCCCGTTGCCCACCGGCAGGACAACAGCGTCCAGTTCTGTGGCCGCCAGCAGTTCGAGCCCGATCGTGCCCGCCCCCTCCGCGACGGCCGGTTCGTGGCCGTCCTCGACGAAGACCCAGCTCGGATCCTGCCGGGACAGCTCGCGCGCGGCATCCTTGGCCACGTCGAAGTCCGCGCCGACCTGCACGATCTCAGCGCCCAAGGTCTGCATCCTGGCGACCTTCGCCGGGTTGGCACTCAGTGCCGTGTACACCCGTACCTGCACACCGCGGCGCCGACCGGCGTAAGCCATCGCCTGGCCGAAGTTGCCCGCGGAGGCGCACACCACGCGCTGCCCGGCCGCCAACCCGCTGACGAAGTAGTCGGCGCCGCGTCCCTTGAACGAGCGGATCGGGTTCACCGTCTCGACCTTGACCAGCACCTCGCGCCCCAGCGCGGCGGAGAGCTGGTCGTCACTGACCAGCGGGCTGCGCAGGAACACCGGGTCGATCACGTCAACAGCTCGTTCGATACGGGACACCGCGATCTCCGCCATAATGTCTATCGTATACGATGAACAACATGACGGGTCCCATCACTCGGCCAGAGCCCCTGCGTGAGGCGGTCTACAGCCGGATCGTCGCGTTGATCGCCGGCGGCGAGCTCGCTCCAGGCAAGGCCGTGACCGAGGCGTCCCTGGCCAAGGAACTCGCCGTGTCGCGCACGCCGGTCCGCGAAGCCCTGTTGCGCCTGGAGGCGGACGGTGTGCTCAGGTCGGCACTGGCCAAGGGATTCGTCGTCAAGCCGTTGCTGCACCGGGAGGCCGCCGAGCTCTATCCGATCCTCGCGACTCTCGAGGGGCTCGCGCTGACCACCTCCTCGCCGGGCCAGTTCGACCTCGTCCAGCTGCGCGAACTGGCAGACCAGATCACCGAGGAACAGGAACCGGTACACCGCTGGCAGGCCGATACCCGGTTCCATGAGCAGCTCGTCGCCAGCTCGGGCAACACCAGCCTGATCGAGCTTGTCGCCAAGCTGCGCACGAACCTGTCGCGCTACGAGCTGGAGTACATGCGCCGCGTCGGCAGTCGCGAGGACGCCGACCAGCAGCACCGCGAGGTCCTGGACGCGATCGAGGACGGAGACATGGCCAGGGCGGCTCACTCGCTCGTGCGGCACTGGCAGGTCGGCATGGGGACCGTCCTCGCCTGGCTCAAGGACTGAGCACAGCAGCGCGGCGCATGGTGATGTGCGGGATGCCGTCCTCCAGGAACTCGTCGCCTTCGGGCACGAACCCGTGCGAGGCGTAGAAGCCCGCCACCTGGGTCTGCGCATCCAGCACGCACTGGGCCGAGCCGACCTCGGCCAGGGCCGCTTCCATCAGACGGCCGGACAATCCGTTGCCGCGCGCATCCGCAGCTGTGCAGACCCTGCCGATCCGGAACGAGTTCTCGGCGTCCTCGAGCAGTCGCAGGGTGGCCAGGACCCGACCCTCGACCTCCAGCCAGAAATGCCTGGTGGCCGGTTCAAGATCGCGCCCGTCGAGCTCCGGGTAGGGGCATGCCTGCTCGACGACGAACACATCGACCCGGAGTCGCAACAGGTCGTAGAGCTGGCTGGCGGTCAGGTCAGCAGCCCACTCACGGCGCAAGGTGGCGTGGAAGGTCACCACGCCTGAATATCACGACCGCAACTGGGCGACGACTTCGGCGCTGTACTGGCTCAACCGCGTGTAGAACCCGGGCTTGCCCGCGCGGGCGCACCCATCACCCCAAGACACGATGCCGACCAGCCGCCCGTCGACCACCATCGGTCCACCGGAGTCACCGGCGCACGCATCGCGACCGCCCTCGGGATACCCGGCGCACACCATCGACCCGGCTGCGAACTCGGCCGCGTCGCGCGAGCACTCGGCGTCGGCCATCACCGGCACGACCACGGACTGCAGCGTGGGCGAGGCTGGCTCGTTCTCACCGGTGCGGCCCCACCCCAGCACGGTCGCCTTGGTGCCCGCGGCGTAGGACCGCTGGTCACCAGCCGCGACGAGGGGCAGCGTGCGGTACAGCAGCGGACGGGTCAGCGTGAGCACGGCGACGTCGGCGCCGCTGCTCACATCGCGGAACGCCGGGTCGTACCAGACCGAACTGACACGCGCGTCGACACCGTCCGCCCCGCGGAGGTCGGTGCGACCGGCAACCACGCGCAGCGAGCCAGGGCGCTTCTTCATGAGGCCCCCGGTCGCGCTCTGCTGCGTGACGCAGTGCGCCGCCGTGACCACCTTGTTCGACTGCACCAGGGTGCCGCCGCAGAAAAACTCGCCTGAGTCGGTGGTGAGCGCGACGACCCACGGGCTCGTGGTCGTACTGGCCTCGTTGCCGCCGACGATCCGCGGCTGCGCGTCAGCGGACTGCGACACGCCCGCGACCACGCCGCCCGCGCAGAGCAGCAGTGCCCCCAGCGCCAGCACGGAGCGTCGGACAACGACCGAGGACCTGCGCGCGGCAGAAGAAGTCGAGGAAGGCACAGCCAGCTCTCCTGAGGGACAACGGTGGAGACCACGAACCGTAACCGATCGACAGCACCGTGTCCGCTGGCGCACAGATCACACACCCGATCGTGTCAAAACCGAAGATCTTCCCGTTATGATCGCATCAAAGCGAAAGAAAGCTCGCCTGACCGGCGAGAAGCGGGCGTTTATTCGGCGACGCCCCGGTTGGATCGGAGCACCTCATGATCTTCGACTTCTCGATCCTCCCTGCCTTCCTGCTCGCAAGCGCCGTGGTCATCCTGACCCCGGGCATGGACGTGTTCCTGCTGCTACGCACCTCGGTGCGGGCCGGGACCAAGGCCGGAGTGCTCGCGCTAGCGGGAGTCCAGACGGCGAGCGCGGTCCAACTCGGAGCAGTGGTGCTCGGGCTGGGCGTCACCCTGGCGAGCTTCCCACCTGCACTGACCGTGCTGCGCTGGCTCGGCGCCGCCTACCTGGCGTTCCTCGCTCTGACGATCGTCCGCGACCTGGTGCGGCAACCGGCCCGCCAGCAGGGTGAGCCCACCGACCGGCCCGTGGTGAAGCACCCGTTCCGACAGGGCTTCCTGTCCAGCATCGCCAACCCGAAGATGCTTCTGTTCTCGCTGGCGTTCCTGCCGCAGTTCATCGGATCGGGTGACAAGGTCGCGCAACTCGGTCTGCTCGCCGCCTGCTTCATGGTGATGGCGCTGTGCTGGGAGGGCATGATCGTGCTCGCCGCCGCACGCGTGTCGGGCAAGCTCAAGCGCCCCGCCGTGAGCAACACCCTGGACGCCGTCTCGGCAGCGGCCTTCCTGTCGATCTCGATCGGCCTGGTGCTGAGCTGAACAGGTACTCGTCCGCCGGGAACCAGGACCGGCGGACGAGCACCGGACATGACTAGCCGAGCTGCTGGGTGATCAGCGAGCTGTAGGTGGCGACCCGGGTGTAGACGCCTGGATAACCGGCCTCGGCGCAGCCCTGGCCCCACGAGGTGATGCCGATCAGCTTGTTGCCGGCGACGAGCGGACCGCCGGAGTCGCCCTGGCAGGTGTCCGTGCCACCCTGCGGGTATCCGGCACAGACCATCGCGGTGGAACTGTACTCGCCGTACGCCTTCTTGCAGGTGGCGTCGCTGGTCAGCGGCACTGTCGCCTTGAGCAGGTACCGAGAGGCCGACCCGCCCTCGGTGGTGTCACCCCAGCCGAGGATGGTCGCGGCGGTGCCCTCCTTGTACAGCGCGGTGTCAGTGGTGGCAGCCAGCGGCAACGGCGTGAACTGGGTCAGGCTGGTCGACAGGGTCAGAACCGACACGTCGCTGCCCTTGGTGGCGTCCTGGTAACTCGGGTGGATCCAGATCTTGCTGACCTTCGAGACAGTGCCGGCGGTGCTCTGCTTGTCGTCGCGACCGGCGACAACCCGGATGTTGGCCGCGGACTCACCGACGGTGCAGTGCGCCGCCGTGACCACCTTGTTCGGCTTGACCAGCGTGCCACCACAGAACTGGAAACCGGTGCTGTCAGTCAGGAAGACCACGAACGGGTAGGTCGAGGTACTGGCCTTCGTACCGCCGACGATGTTCGGGTGCAGGACGCCGGACGGGCTGGGCTGGTCGGCTGCCGCGACGCTGACGCCAGCCATCGGGACCAGCGCGGCGACCGCGAGCGCTCCGATGAGCGAACGCAGGCGGGGCAGGGATACCGCCATGGCGATCTCCTCTCATAAACCCCAAACGGGGTATACCCAACTAGGGCAAACACAGAGCAACAGAATGGTCACTCAGCGCACAAGGGTCGATCGGTGTAGACCGTTCCGGTCATGGCCCCAACTGAGCCTGGATCAGCGGCGCATAGCTCGCCACCCGGGTGTAAACGCCGTACTTGCCCGCACGAGCGCAGCCCTCGCCGAACGAGGTGATGCCGACGAGTTCGCCGTCGACCACCAACGGGCCACCCGAGTCGCCTTGGCACGTGTCCACCCCGCCCGCCTCGTAGCCGGCGCACAGCATCACCCTCGAGTCGTACTCGGCATAAGCACGCCGGCACTGGTCGTCCGAGGCGATCGGCACCTGAGCGCCCATCAGGAACTCGGACACCGGCCCGGTCTCACTGGTCCGGCCCCATCCGAGCACGGTGGCAACCTTGCCCGGCGCACCCCTGTCCCTGTCGGCGCTGATCGGAACCGGCCTGGCGCGAACCGGGCGCGTGAGCGTGAGCACCGCGACATCGGCACCGGCAGCGGGATCACGCCGGTAGCCCGGGTGCAACCAGATCTGGTCGACCGGCACGCTCTGCCCTGAGGCGCTGAGTTTGTCCTCCCTGCCCACGACCACCCGGACGTCCTCCGGCAGGCGGTCGACCGCGCAGTGCCCAGCCGTGACGACCTTGTCCGACGCAACGAGCGCGCCGCCGCAGTACTGGAAACCGGACGAGTCGGTCAGGTAGACGACCCAGGGCCGTTCAGCGAGGCTCACGCGCTCACCGCCCACGACGCTCGGCTGAGCGGCGGCGATCCCCGCAGTGGCCACGACCAACGCCGTCACGAACAGTCCAAGCCGAACTGCGGCTCCCATCACCATGGCGTCAACGCAACTGAACCTGGCTCGCACGCACAAGCAGAGCCACACACGCGTGTGACACCCAAAAGTCCGTTGACGCACTCGCACCCCAGGTCTACCTTGACTCATGACCGATGACCAATTATCAAATCTGGTCACGAGTCGAAGTTGGGAGAGCGTCGGGCATGAGCGAGTCGAGGTACCTGGAACGCGGTGAGCGGATCCTGGACGCGGCAGCGGAACTGGTGCTGCGCTGGGGCTACCGCCGGGTCACCATCGACGAGGTGGCCAAGCTCGCCGGAATCGGCAAGGGCACGGTCTACCTGCACTTCAAGACTCGCGAGGCGTTGTTCCTCGCAGTCCTGATCCGCGACTCACTCGGCCTGTTCGACCAGATGATCGCCGCGATACAGGCGGATCCCGCCGAGTTGCTGCCACACCGCCAGGCCCGCCGGGTCTATCTCGGTGTGATGGGACGACCGCTGCTGCGCGCGATGTTCAGCCGGGACTCCGATGTGCTGGGCGCACTTGCCCACGAGACCTCGATCGCCCGGCTGACGGAGATGAAGCTGGACCTGACCGGTGAGCTCTACGGGCTGCTGCGCGAGCACGGACTCGTGCGCACCGATCTGGACATCCCCGCGCAGCAGTACGCCCTCGGTGCCATCCAGACCGGGTTCTACCTGGTCGATCCCATGATGGCGGGCAAGCACGAACTGGACCTGGAGAGCAGGGCCGACGCCCTCGCGACAGTGATCCGCAACTGCGTCGAGGTTGCGGGCACACCCGATCCTGACCTGCTGCGCGCACTGGCATCCAAGATCATCGCGCTGTTCGAACAACTGCGCCTGGTCATGGTCGCCGGTGTGCACGGCACACCACCCAAGGGGGACTGATCTGACATGGCCATGGCGCACGACAACCTCAACGACCTACTCACCTGGTTGGAAGCGGAGCGCGCGCGGGGGCAGGTCACCTACAACGAGAAACAGGAGTGCTGGCAGGTGCTCGGGCACCCCGAGGTCAGCAGGGTGCTTTCGGACCCCGCGACGTTCTCCTCGGACCTGTCCGCACTGCAACCGCAGCAGGAGGACTTCAAGCTGTTCCAGCGTGGCAACTTCGTGGGTATGGATGCCCCGCAGCACCGGAAGCTGCGCACGCTGGTGAGCCAGGCGTTCACGCCGAAGGTCGTCGCCGGACTGGCGCCGAGGATCACCGAGCTGACTGAGCAACTGCTGGACGGCGTGCGGGACGGCGGCCGGTTCGACCTGATCGACGAACTCGCCTACCCGCTGCCGGTGATCGTGATCGCGGATCTGCTCGGTGTGCCCACCTCCGATCAGGCGATGTTCCGCACCTGGGCGGACACCCTGTTGAGCAGGCAGGTTGATCCGGAGCAGTCGGTGATCCAGGTCAGCGAGGAAGCACTTGACACGATCGCGCCGACGATGCGCGAGATGAACAGCTACTTCCTCGACTACATCCGGTCTCGCCGAGCCAGGCCCGGCGAGGACCTCACCAGCAAGCTGGTCCAGGCGGAGGTGGACGGCGAGCGACTGGAGGACGAGGAGATCGTCGGCTTCGTCGGGCTGCTCCTGCTGGCCGGGCACATCACCACGACCGCGACGCTCGGCAACAGCGTGGTCTGCTTCGACGAGCAGCCCGACGTCGTGGCGGAGCTGCGTAGGGACGGGGCTGCGCTACCCGCGGCGATTGAGGAAGTGCTGCGGCTGCGCACCCCGTTCCCCCGCCTGGCCCGCATCACCAAGTCCGAGGTCGAGATCGGCGGCGCGGTGATCCCGGCTGGCCAGGTGGTCATCCCGTGGCTGACGGCCGCCAACCGGGATGAGCGTGTCTTCGCCGAACCGAACCGGTTCGACATGCACCGCAAGCCGAACCCCCATCTGACCTTCGGGCACGGCGTGCACTTCTGTCTGGGTGCGCCGCTGGCCAGGCTGGAGGCGAAGATCGCGCTGCAGATCCTGCTGGACCGGTACAAGGACATCTCGATCGCTGACGACGTCCCGGTCGAGTACCGCAGTCCTTGGACGATGGTCGGCGTGAACAAGCTGCCGCTTGAGGTGCGGGCAGCCTGACCGGCTGCGGGCGACGCGCGCACCACGCGTGCGTCGCCCCGTCCGGCACGTCACACACGCTTCCCACCTGGTCGGCGTTGATACTGTGCGGCGTGGAACGTGACGTGCTCGGTGATGGTTTCGACTCGCTGCCCCTGCCACTCGGTGCCCTTCCCGTTGGCGCGGGCCCTGGCGGTGAGAACGTCGCGACCCTCGTGGTGCACCGCTGCGCGCAAGCCGCCCGGGGCGCAATGCTCTACGTGCACGGATTCACCGACTACTTCTTCCAGCGCCACGTCGCGGAACACTTCGCCGCCCTTGGCTACGACTTCTACGCCGTCGACCTGCGCGGCTACGGCCGTTCGCTGCGTGATGGCCAGGTGCCGAACTTCGTCACCGACCTGAGCTACCACTTCGAGGAGATCGACGCCGCGGTCCGGATCATCCGCGAGGAGCACGGGCATGACCGGCTCACCCTGCTGGGGCATTCCACGGGCGGTCTGATCGGCGTCATGTGGGCGCATGAGCGTCGCGCCGATGGTGTGCTGGACGCCCTTGTGCTCAACAGCCCGTGGCTGGACCTCGCCGAGAACTGGTTCCTCCGCACGGTCGGCACGAAGGCGGTCGACCTGCTCGGTGGCCTTCGGCCGTCAGCGGTGGTCCAGCACGAGATGGACCACGTCTACGGCGTGAGCCTGCACCACGAGCACCACGGGGAGTGGGACTTCAACACGAACTGGAAGCCGGTAGAGGGCTTTCCCGTGCGCGCTGGGTGGCTGCGCACAGTTCGACGCCAGCACGCCAAACTGCACCGTGGTCTCGACGTGCGCGTGCCGGTGCTCGTGCTGCACGCTGCCAAGAGCCTGCTCAAGTCGAAGCAGTGGTCGCCCGGCGCGATGCTGGCCGACACCGTGCTGGACGTCGAGCACATGGTTCGGTGGGCACCCAGCATCGGCAGCCAGGTCACCGTGGTGGGCGTCGAGGACGGCATGCACGACCTGTTCCTGTCCGCGGAACCGGTTCGCAGCCGGGCCCTCACCGAGATCGACAACTGGCTGGACACTGTCGAGAGGTGATGGCCCGCTGATGCGCGGCCAGGTCCGATGTGGTGGTGTGGGGTCGTGGTGAGCACGAGTCGACGGACTGCCATGTCCGCTGTGACCGCTGTGACTGTGCTTGCTGGCAGCTTCTTCCTGGTCTCCGACGCCGCTGGCGGTACCGATCCGAGTCAGGGCGTGCACCAGGTGTCCGAGGCTGAGGCGAACGAGTCCGCCGACCAGTGGGACGCCTCCCGCACTGTGTCCCCCACCTCCGTGCCGGCTGCTGTTCCGAACGGCCTGAACCCCGTGGTCGGCGCGTTGTTCTCCGTGGACGCCAACGGGGACAACAGCCACTTCTGTAGCGGCAGCGTGGTGCACAGCCCGGCGGGCAACCTCGTTGTGACGGCCGCGCACTGCCTGCACGACGGGGCTGGCGGCCGCTACAACACGAAGATCACGTTCGTGCCCGGTTACCACGACGGGCAGGCGCCATTCGGAGTGTGGGAGCCCGTGCGGATGGTCGTCGCGCAGGGCTGGCTCAGCTCCTCGGATCCAGACCTCGATGTCGGCTTCATGACCGTCCGGGAGGTGGGTGGCAGTCGCCAGGTGGAAGACGTCACCGGGGCCAACCTGTTCGACGCCAACCACCAACTGCCCACAGACGTGCAGGTCAGCGGCTATCCGGACGAGTCGGACAGGCAGCTCAGCTGTCGTGAGAGTGCCGTGAGGTTCAGCAGCTACCAGATGCGGTTCAGCTGCCCCGGCTACACAGATGGCACCAGCGGCAGCCCTTGGGTCACCAACCGCGACGCCACAAGCGGGCTGGGCACTGTCATCGGGGTGATCGGCGGTCACGACGGCGGCGGCGACACCGCTGATGTGTCCTACAGCACGTACTTCGACGAGGACATCGCGAAGCTGTACGAGCTGGCCACCGCATGACCACGGGACGTTGTTCGGGCCCGCTCCTGGTCGGAGGTTCATTTGTCCCGCTTTCGGCCAGCTTCACCGGACAGGCTCGTAGAGTGACCGCGTTCGGGACTTCTTGAGGAGGATGCGATGACCGCGGCCGGGAACCAGCCCGTTGAGGCGAGCACTGACGCTGGACCGAGGCTCCGATCCGCGTTGGCGGACCTCCCCGCGTACAAACCCGGCAAGCCCGCCGTTGGCGCGGACGGAGCACCTGCGTTCAAGCTGTCCTCCAACGAGAACCCCAACCCCCCGCTACCCAGCGTGCTGGCAGCCCTGTCGAACGCGGCGAGCGGATTCAACCGGTACCCCGACATGGCGTGCACTCAGCTCATCGCTGCCATCGCCGAGCGCTTCGGTGTGCCCGCCGAACACATCGCCACTGGTACCGGCGGTGTCGGTGTCATCCAGCAGGTGGTTCAGGCCACCTGCGACGACGGGGACGAGGTCGTCTACGCCTGGCGGTCGTTCGAGGCATACCCGATCATCGTCAAGGCCGTTGGCGCCAGGTCGGTCCAGGTTCCGCTGACCGCCGACGAGCACCACGACCTGGACGCCATGGCCGCGGCCATCACCGAGCGGACCAAGCTGGTGATCCTGTGCAACCCGAACAACCCGACCGGCACCCAGATCCAGCGCGCCGAGTTGGAACGATTCCTGGACCAGGTGCCCTCCCGAGTCCTCGTACTGATCGATGAGGCGTACCGAGAATTCGTACGTGACGCCGAAGTGCCTGATGGGCTGGACATCTATCGCCACCGATCGAACGTAGCGATCTTGCGTACCTTCTCCAAGGCATACGGACTGGCCGGACTGCGAGTCGGCTTCGCCGTGGCTCCTGCGCCCGTGGCTGCCGCCCTACGCAAGACCGCTGTTCCGTTCGGTGTCAGCCAGATCGCCCAGGACGCTGCCATTGCCTCCCTGCGTGCCGAGCACGAATTGCTCGAACGAGTCGAGGCGCTGACCAAGGAGCGCGGCAGGGTCCTGGACGCGCTCCGCGACCAGGGCTGGAATGTGCCTGCCTCAGAGGGCAACTTCGTGTGGCTGCGGCTCGGCGACCGTACGGACGAGTTCGCCGCCGCTGCGCAGCAGGCTGGGGTGATGGTTCGACCGTTCCCTGGCGAAGGCGCCCGAATCTCGATCGGTGAAACCGAGGGCAACGACAGCTTCCTCAAGGTGGCTGCCAGCTTCCGATCTTGATCTGGGAGTATCGACCACGTGGTCTCGCGCCTGGCACTGATCTTCTGCTGTGTGGTTGCTGTCGTCGCATCGACGACAGCAACCGCTGGCGCAGCACCTGACCGCGGGCCGCTCCGCAGCTGGATCGTGGCTGGAGCTGCCGCACTCGATGCGTGGTACGTCCCCAAAACAGGCGTCTACGAGACGACAAACTGGTGGAACGCCGCGAACGAACTACAAGCCCAGTTGGTGTCCTCGAAACTGCTTGGGGACACACGGGGCATGGAGCACGCAGCCACAACCTACGACGCAAAGATCGACACCTCCTTCCAGAACGACTTCTACGACGATGAGGGATGGTGGGCACTCACCTGGGTTCAGGCGTATGACATCACCCACGAACACCGCTATCTAGTGCTCGCTGAATCGCTGTTCACCGACATCGCCAGTGGATGGGACCGCACCTGCGGTGGCGGAATCTGGTGGTCGAAGTCCCGCGATTACAAGAACGCGATCCCGAACGAGCTGTTCATCTCGCTCGCGGCCAAACTGGCCTTGCGCACGCAGGGCGCAGCTTCGGCCAACTACCGCACCTGGGCGGAACTCGACTGGAACTGGTTCCACTCCAGCGGGATGATCAACGACCGCAACCTCGTGAACGACGGCTTGAGCTCGAACTGCCGCAACAACGCCGGCACGATCTGGAGCTACAACCAGGGCGTGATCGTCGACGGCCTCACAGACCTGTACAAGCTTACCGGACAACACGACTACATCGATTCCGCAACCAGAATCGCCAAGTCTGCCATGTCGTCCCTCACCGACAAGAGCGGCATCTTGCACGAGCCGTGCGAACCGATGTGCAATGTCGATCAGACTCAGTTCAAGGGAATCTTCGTCCGCAGTCTGGTCAGCCTGAACCAGATCGCCCCCTCCTCAGATTATCTCCAGTTCGCCACGCGCAACGCCAACGCGATCTGGTACGCGAACAGCAACTTGCACCACCAGTTCGGCCTGCGTTGGAACGGCTCTGTCGACACGGTCGACGCGAGTCGCCAAGGCTCTGCTCTTGATTGTCTGAACAGCGCAATGCGGCTCGGCTCGAAGTTGGACGGATAGATCGTTCACCGTCTCCTCACGTGCTGAGTGAGCAGGTAACGTCCATCGACGACCTTACCTCCTCCCGCAGCAAGAGCCATCACACACAGGCAGCTGGCTGGGGCCGACGGCTGCACTCGGCGCCGGCAGCCTGCCCTCTTCGGCCTCCCCCTTCTTGCGGCACTGCCGCCACTTCATCTGCGGCAAGCCTCAATCTCGGTCCGCCGGGAGCTCGAATCGGGCCTTGGTCACCGTGCAGCCAATGGCCGAGCACCGACATGACAGCGTCCAACTCCGTGGCGCCAGAGACTGCGGCGATCTGTTTGATCAGCACGCCCTCCTCCAGCGACAGGTAGCCCCTCACGTCGTAGCCCGCGTTGTCTCGCAAAATCAACTTCAACTCACGAGTACGTCGGCGCCGGTCAGCACAATCAACAGTCGCCCCCGGCACGGACTCGTAGACCCTCGCCCGGATCAGGCGCTGAAGTCGCTCCGGCCCGCGTTGCGCGGCAACCTCACCGATCCAGTGTGCTTCGCGATCAGCAACTTCCTCGACGCCGAGTTGATCAACAGCACGCACTACAGCCCTGGCATGAGACCAGGTGACCTCACCCCGCTTCAGCGCTTCCCTGGTCACTGGGAGGGACTGCTTCAGCACCTGCGCGTCGCGGGACAGCGCCGCCGCCTCCCGTCCCGAGTAGTGGCACTTCTTCTTGAGGAACTCGGCCGGTTCACGACTCCCAGAGGCATCGCCCGCCTGTCTGTCCGCCATGACCGCAACATGTTCGGCAACGAGCGCTTGCAGCCTGGTCGACTGCCGAGCGCAGACCTGAATCATTTCCTCCAGGTCCGCATCAGACCGGGACGCTGCTGCTTGCATCGCGAGCACGTCGACTGCACTCACAAGATCTTTCAGTTTTTTCATGACTCATCACTCCTCCGGTCCATAGTCACAAAAGAGCAGGCAAACTTCAACAAGGTGTCACAAATTCCGCCATGATCAAGGAAACTGCCTGGCCAGCGAGGTTTGAGCCGGCTCCAGTCGATCACCTCGCACACACCCGAAGATCAACCACACAAGGCGACTACCCCGAAAGAGTTAAGTACGTGTCACTCGAATTGATTATCCGGGGAAGTAGACCGTCACGACACGGTCCTAGAAGTGAAACTCCCTCAGCTAGTGTCGTGAGTCATTAATTCGGCCGCAGTATGCGGTGAGGGTGTCGAGGATCTGGTCTGTGGTCGTGGTCCACACGAACGGCCTGGGGTCCGTATTCCATTCGTTGATCCAGCGTCGGACGCCGGCTTCGAGCACGGTGGCGACGCAGTGGGCAGAGCGGCGCAGCGTGCGGGCAGTCAACTCGGCGAACCAGCGCTCGACCAGGTTGAGCCAGGAACTGCTGGTCGGGGTGGAGTGCGGGTGGAACCGTGGATGGCGGATGCGCCACCGCGTGACCGTGGGCGTCTTGTGCGTGGCGTGGTTGTCCAGCAGCAGGCGCAGGTCCAGATCTCTCGGGACCGCGGCGTCGATCACCGACCCGCTGGAGATGTCGACGGCGGCGAACAGGCTGGTGGTGCCGTGCCGGGCGTAGTCGTGGGTCATCCGCGCCAGCGTGGTCGGCATCAGCGGCAGGATCGGCGCGGTCGGCATCGATCGCCCGCATCTGGATGGACCCCTTGCCCACGAACTGGGGATCGGTTAACAGCTTCCAGGTCTTGACCGCGTGCGGCGTGAGCCCGAACGCCCGCCAGATCCGCGATACCGCCGACTGCGACAGGCCCGCCGACTGCGCCATCACCCGGGGCGGCCAGTGCGTGTCCTGCCCCTGAAGTCTCCTCCAAGGTTTTGGTGATCAGCCGCGGCCGCCCCGGGCGAGGCTCGTCCGACAGGCCCTCCAGCCGGCCGGTCAGGAACCGGGGCAGCCACTTACAGACCATCTCCCGCGACACGCCCAGATCTGCGGCGGCCTGTCCCATCGTGCCCCCTCGACGCAGCGCAACACGATCCGCGCCCGCATCACCTACGCCTGCACCGTGTGCGGCGGCGACTCCAGGCCGCCAGCACCCGGCGTTCCTCAGCGGCCAGGACCACCGGTTCCAGCTTCAGGCTCGGCATACCGCGCCCTGCGCCTACCGGCGAACTAACGACTAACGACTCAGCACACTAGTCCCGAGGAAGGGGCGCCACCGGCGGTGCGACCGCCTCACCCGGCGGGCTCTCGGCGCACCGCTGAGTCGGCAGCGGCGAGGGCTCCGCCCTGTTGACCACCACAATGCCCTCGGACGGGTCGACGACCACGGTCAGCATCGGGTAGAGCGATCGAGCGGCTGTGCGCAACTTGCGGAGACGACGAGCGACGAGCCAGCCGATGAACCTCGGCGAGGTGAGCCACCAGGCAAGCGACAGGGCAGCGACCGCAACGGTGGTCAGCACCACCATCTCGATCCGCATGGCCTGTCTCCCCCCTTGACGACCGCCTGTTCTGGCGGGCACCACGCAGGTGGATCCCTTCCACGACGACCACAAGTACGGCGCCGAGCCGGTTCGGGTTCACCCTGCGGATGAACCCGAACCCACTACCTGTCATTAAAGGACGATCAGCGCCGGAACGCCCGCTAGTTCACCGTACTGGGGTCAATCCTCCAACTGGCCTTCCAGTTCGAGGTAGACAGCTCGCAGTTGGTCAAGGGTGTTCGCGTCAGGTTCACCCCAAAGGCCCCGATCGGCGGCCTCGAGCAGGCGTTCGGTCACTCCGCGCAATGCCCATGGGTTCGACTTGCGCATGAAGTCCTGGACTTCCTTGTCGAACACGTAGGACTCGGCCAGCTGGGCGTACATCCAGTCGTCGACCACGCCTGCCGTGGCATCGAAGCCGAACAGGTAGTCCACAGTGGCTGCCAGTTCGAAGGCACCCTTGTAGCCGTGCCTGCGCATCGCGGAAATCCACTTCGGATTGACCACCCTGGCCCTGAAGACGCGGCGGGTCTCCTCGCTGAGCGTCCTGGTCCGCACCGCGTGCGGCACGGCCGAGTCACCGACGTAGGCGGCTGGGTTGTCCCCCGTCAGCGCCCGGACCATGGCAACCATGCCACCGTGGTACTGGAAGTAGTCGTCCGAATCCGCGATGTCGTGTTCGCGAGTGTCGACGTTCTTCGCCGCGACCTGGATCCTGCGGTACGCCGATTCCATGTCAGCGCGGGCTTCGACCCCGTTCAGGTCCCGACCGTAGGCGTAACCGCCCCAAGTGGCGTAGACCTCGGCAAGGTCGGCGTCGTCGCGCCAATTCCGCGAGTCGATCAGGGGCAGTAGACCTGCCCCGTACGCGCCCGGACGCGACCCGAAGATCCGGGTGGTGGCACGACGAGAGTCGCCGTGCTCAGCGAGATCCCGGCGATAGTGAGCTGCGACGTAGTTGTCCTCATCCGACTCGTCGAGATGCGCGACGGCCTCGATTGCGTCGTCCAGGACGGCCACCACGTGCGGGAAGGCATCGCGGAAGAAGCCCGAGATGCGCACGACCACGTCGATACGCGGCCGACCGAGTTCTCCGACCGGTACGACCTCGAAGCCGGTCACCCTACGGGAGGCGGCATCCCAGATCGGCCGGCAGCCGAGCAGCCACAGCAACTCGGCGATGTCATCCCCCTGAGTCCGCATCGCGGAGGTGCCCCACACGGTGAGCCCCACGCTGCGAGGCCACTCCCCAGTGTCAGCAAAGTGCTTTGCCAGCAGCGAATCCGCCAATGCCGCACCAACGTCGAAGGCGTTGCGCGACGGGATCGCCTTCGGGTCGACGGAGTAGAAGTTCCTGCCCGTCGGCAGAACCGACACCAGGCCGCGAGTTGGGGCGCCCGAAGGACCCGGTTCGATGAACCGACCGTCCAGGGCACGCAGGACATTGCGAACCTCGTCGGTGGTCCTCGCCAGCCTGGGCACGAGTTCGTCACAGGCGAAGGCGAGGACATCGACGACGCCCGTGACCTCCGCGCCGAGAACCTCGGCGACGACCGCCTGTACCTGCGACCGATCCCAGTCTCGTGCGTGTACAGCACTAACCAGCGTGCGCGCGAGCTGTTCGAGCAGATCGATGACATCGGCGCCAGTGCTGGAAGGGCCTTCGACGAGCTCTGTCAGTCGACCAGAGTCATCGACCCGCAGGCCTGGGTCAGCGAGCAACACGTCCTCGTCAAGGCCGAAGTGGCCGGCCAACGCCGCACGCAGTCCGGCAACTGCACCGACCGTTCCGCCGAAGACCTGGCGGGCACGCAGGATGGCGAGCACGTCGTTGACGAGTTCCTCGCCCTGCGGCGCTCGGCCGAGCAGGTGCAGCCCATCCCGGATCTGTACGTCCTTGATCTCGCACAGATAGCCGTCGATGTGCATGACGAAGTCGTCGAACGCGTCTTCGTCGGGCTGGTCCTCAGTGTGCAGGTCGTGGTGGAGCTTCGCGCTGGTGACCAGTTCCCAGATCTGCCCCCGGACCGTGCTCAGTTTGGACGGGTCCAGCGCCTGCACGGTGGCGTACTCGTCGAGCAACTGTTCAAGCTTGGCCATGTCGCCGTAGGTGTCGGCGCGAGCCATGGGTGGGATCATGTGGTCCACCACTGTGGCGTGTGCCCTGCGCTTGGCCTGCGTGCCCTCACCGGGGTCGTTCACGATGAACGGGTAGACCAGAGGAAGGTTGCCGAGCACGGCATCCGGAGCGCACTCCGCGGAAAGCCCAAGCCCCTTGCCTGGGAGCCACTCAAGCGTCCCGTGCTTGCCGAGGTGGACCACAGCGTGCGCACCGAACTCGTGCTCGAGCCAGCGGTAAGCCGCGAGGTACTGGTGCGAAGGCGGCAGATCAGGATCGTGGTAGATCGCGACCGGGTTCTCGCCGAAGCCACGGGGCGGCTGGATCATCAGGATCACGTTGCCGAATCGCAGCGAAGCTGCGTAGATCTCGTCGTCGGTCACGTACAGCTGCCCGGGTGCCTCGCCCCAGTGCTCGGCAACAGACTCGCGGATCGACTCCGGAAGTGCACCGAACCACGCCGCATAGGTGCTGGCCGGGACGCGGATCGCCGCCGTGGCCATCTGTTCCTCGGTCAGCCAGTCGACATCATGTCCACCAGCTGCGATCAACTGGTGGATCAGCGTGTCGCCGTCCAGTTCGGACACATCGAGTCCGCCCAGGTCGTAGCCGTGTTCGGCCATCTGCCGCAACAGGATCACCGCAGACGCCGGGGTGTCGAGGCCGACCGCGTTACCAACGCGCGAGTGCTTGGTCGGGTAGGAGGACAGCACGATCGACACGCGCTTGTCCGCATTGGGCACGTGCCGCAGCCTGGCCATGGCCGCCGCGGAACCTGCCACGCGGGCAGCACGCTCCGGGTCGGCGACATAGACCGGAATGCCGTCGGGACCATTCTCTTTGAACGAGAAGGGAACTCCGATCAGCCTGCCGTCGAACTCCGGGATCGCCACCTGCATCGCAGCGTCCATCGGCGACAGTGCCGCATCCGACGACGCCCACGCCGCACGCGAGGAGGTCAAGCACAGCCCCTGAAGCACGGGAACGTCCAGCGAGGCCAGCGCGCCCGCATCCCAGGCATCCTCGTCCCCGCCTGCGGCCGCGTCCGCCGCTACCGCCCCGCCTGCGGCGAGAACCGTTGCCACGATCGCATCGCACCGTCCCAGCACTGCCAGCAGGCCAGCGGACTCGGTGTCACTCAGCCCACGAAGCGAACCGCAGAACACCGGCAGGGCGTTCGCACCCGCTGCCTCGATGGCATCGGCCAAGGTGTCAATGAACGCGGTGTTCCCCGCGAGCGCGTGCGCTCGGTAGAACACGACAGCGACGGTCGGCCGACCGGCTTCGGTCTTCCGTTCGCCGTGCACGCCGTACACCGGCATCGCGGTCGGTGCTTCGAACCCTTCACCGGTCAGCAGAACGGTGTCAGACAGGAACCCCGCCAGCTCACGAAGGTTGGAAGGGCCGCCCTCCACGAGGTACGCAAGCGCTTGCGTCGCGACTCCGGCCGGCACAGTGGACAGGGCCATCAGCTCAGCATCGGGTGTCGCCTCGCCGCCGAGGCAGACCACGGGCAGGTTCGAGGCGAGCAGGACGCCCACCCCCTCCTCCCAGGCTCGGAGACCACCGAGCAGCCGCACGACCACGAGATCAGCGCCTTCGAGCAGCGGCGGCAACTCGTCCAGTTCCAGCCGAGCTGGATTGGCCACCTGGTAGTTGGCTCCGGACGCCTTGGCGGCAAGCAGATCAGTGTCGGCGGTGGACAGCAGCAGGACGCGCGAAGTCATCAGCCGTACCCTCCTCGGGGTCCCGCGCCCCGGGTAGAGACGTCACGGCCGGTGGTCGAGTCTCTGGCTGCCGACCCGCGTGGGTCGATCACAGTGGCGCGACCGCCCCGGACTCGCACCGGGTTCCTCGCGTCCACCGCCGTCTGGTCGGCTCATCGTAGTCAGGCCAGGGAGTCGAGTTCGCGCTCGATTGCGGCCAACTCCTCCGGACTGCCCTGCACCTTCGGCCCGGTGAACCACTTGCGCGCGGACACCAACCACCAGATTCCCGCGAACCCGAGCACCACCAGCACGGCGATCGGCGTGTAGTTGAAGCTCTGCACAGTGATCGGACTCACGGTCGGGAGCATGAACAGGATCGAGATGAACACCACCCACGCCACAGCGACGCTGCCGACCAGGACGCTGAAGCGCCCGAGGTGCCATGGACCGCGTTCGAATCGCTTGCCCTGCCGAAGCCGCAGGAAGGTCGGCACAACGTATGCGATGTACAATCCGATGACCGCGATCGAGGTGACCGCGCCGTAGGCCGTGTTGTTCCACAGGTACGGCAGCCCAAGCACGAACGCACCACCGGCCGCCAGCCAGACGGCGTTGGTCGGCGTCTTGGTCCTGGGATTGATCCGATGCCAGATCCGTGCCCCCGGCAGCGCGCCGTCACGCGAGAACGCGTAGATCATGCGGGAGTTCGCGGTCACCGAGGACATGCCACAGAACAGCTGCGCACCAATGGCCACGAGCAGGAGCAGCTTCCCGCCGGTCAGACCGATGGCATCGATGAAGATCTGCGCAGGCGGCACTCCGGTGGCCGTCCCCACCTCACCGGAGTAGTCCTGGATCGCGAAGGTGATTCCGATCAGCAGCACCCAACCGGCCACCAGCGAGACCAGGATGGCCATCACGATCCCCTTCGGGCCGGACCTGGCGGCGTCGTGCGTCTCCTCGGTCATGTGCGCGGAGGCGTCATAGCCGGTGAACGTGTACTGGGCCATCAGGAGCCCGAGCAGTCCCACGTAGAGGGACGAGGACCAGCCGGTGTTGTTCACGAAGTGCCCGAAAACGAACCCTGCCGACTGGTGGTGCTCGGGGAGCAGCGCCAGGGCACCGACGATGACGAGCACGCCGAGGATGTGCCACCAGACGCTGACCGAGTTCAGCAGGGCGACCAACTTGACGCCGATCGTGTTGAGCAGGCCGTGCAGGAGCAGCACGCATCCGAAGATCAAGATGGTGTGCGGAGGCGATGCGGCAAAGCCGAACTGCAGGTCGAGCAGGGCGTTGATGAACGAGGCCGCACCGAAGTCGACCGACGCGGTGACAGCCACCTGGCCGAGGAAGTTGAACCAACCCGTGAACCACGACCAGGCAGCTGGGCGGCTCGGCGCAAGCTTGGCGGCCCAGTAGTACAGGCCGCCAGCGGTCGGGTAGCTGGAGCAGACCTCGGCCATCGCGAGTCCGACGAACAACGTCATCGCCCCAACGAGCGGCCAGCCAAGCGTGATCAGCATCGGGCCGCCGGTGTTCATGCCGTTGCCGTACAGCGTGAGGCAGCCGGAGAGCACCGAGATGATCGTGAACGACAGGGCGAAGTTCGAGAACGCCGACATCGAGCGCTGCAGCTCCTGGGTGTACCCGAGCTCGTGCAGCCGCTTCTCGTCGTCGGACATGCCGGACATCGGCGCCTCCAAATGGATCAGAACCAGTCCATTGGCGCACCATTGAGTCATCCACAGGCGCTCACGTCAAGACTTGTTCAAGATCGCCAAGGCGAAGCCCCACCCCCGTGAGGAGCGGTCACGGTCGTCGAGCGACGCCGCCGTAGGCGAGGTGGATCGTCCCCTCGTTGCGCTCCACCCACTCGGAATGCCACTGCCTCACCGGCACGATTCCAGGCTCGACCAGGTCAAACCCCGCGAAGAGCTTGGCGATCTCCTCGACCGTCCGCGGGTGGACCGGCGTGAGCGTTTGACGGTAGAGCTCGCCAAGCGCGCGCAGCTGCGCTGCGTCGTGGTCAGCGACGAAGTCGGCAGTAGCGTGGGACAGCGCCAGGTAACTGCCCTGCGCCAACGCACGGCGGTAGCGGTCGACAAGCGCAACCGGGTCGTCTTCGTCGGGCAGGAAGTGCAGCACCCCGACCATGATCAACCCAATCGGACGTTCCAGGTCGAGCATGCGCTCAACCTCTGGACTGCCCAGGATCGTGTCGACTTGCCGCACGTCAGCACGGATGGCACAAGCCAGCGGGTTGTCTCCCAGGATCGTGCGACTGTGCGCCACCGCGACCGGGTCGTTGTCCACGTACACGACCCGTGCGCCGGGGTTGATCCGGTGCACGATCTCGTGGACGTTGCCGACGGTCGGAATGCCGGAGCCCAGGTCGAGGAATTGGTCGACGCCCGCGTCCGCGAGGTGCGTCACCACACGGCGTAGGAACGACCGGCTGGCCCGCATCGCGGCAGCGACCTCCGGCATCCCACTCAGCGCATCCTTGGCCGCCCGTCGGTCCACCGCGAAGTTGTGCGCCCCACCCAGGAAGTAGTCGAAGATCCGCGCCGCGTTGGGCCGGTCCAGGTCGACATCAGCAGGTACCCACCTGGGGCGGTGCATGCGATCGCCCCCTCAGCCCTCACCAAAGAATTCACCCGATCGTGTTAATCCTCCTGGTCGGCAGCCGTGGTGTCCACACCGAGAAGGTCACGAAGGCGTGCTCGCTGTGGGCGAACAGGGCACGGGAACACAAGCCCGCTCCAGATGGTTGAGCCGTAGTGACTCAACCTTTGTGAAGGGTGGAAGACGTGAGCGAAACACTGGCGCTTCCGGTGCTCCCGCTGGACGACGTCGTCGTGCTGCCCGGCATGGTCGTGCCGGTCAAGCTCGCGGACGCCGAGGTCCGCGCGGCGGTCGAGGCCGCTCAGGCATCGGAGACCGGAGCGAACCAGCCACGGGTGCTCCTGGTTCCCCGGCTGGAGGGCAAGTACGGCGCGGTGGGCACCCTCGGGGTGATCACCCAGATCGGCAGGCTTCCCGGTGGTGAACGCGCCGCGGTCGTGCGTGGAACCGCCCGGGTGCGCATCGGTACCGGTACCACCGGACCTGGTGCGGCGCTGTGGGTGCAGGCAGAGGTCCAGGACGAGCCCGCGCTCGACGAGCGGACCCGCGAGCTGGCCAAGGAGTACCGCTCCCTGGTGACGACGATCCTGCAACAGCGCGGAGCGTGGCAGGTCGTCGATTCGGTGCAGGGAGTGACCGAGCCGTCGGCGCTGGCCGACCTGGCCGGTTACGCCTCGTACCTCAGCGACGAGCAGAAGCTCTGGCTGCTGGAGACGGTCGACGTAGCCGCCCGGCTGGAGAAGCTGCTGACCTGGGGCCGCGAGCACCTGGCCGAGTTGGACGTGGCCGAGACGATCCGCAAGGACGTCCAGGAAGGCATGGAGAAGCAGCAGCGGGAGTTCCTGCTGCGCCAGCAGTTGTCGGCGATCCGCAAGGAGCTCGCGGAGTTGGACGGCAAGCCGGCCTCCGAGGAGCAGGACTACCGGGCTCGGGTCGAGGCAGCGGACCTGCCGGAGCACGTCAGGACTGCCGCGCTGACCGAGGTGGACAAGCTGGAGCGCACGTCCGAGCAGTCACCCGAGGTGAGCTGGATCAGGACGTGGCTCGACACGGTGCTGGAGATCCCGTGGAACGTCCGCACCGAGGACTCCTACGACATCGCTGGGGCACGTGCGGTGCTCGACGCCGACCACGCGGGGCTGGCCGACGTCAAGGACCGGATCATCGAGTACTTGGCGGTGCGCCGTCGCCGGGCCGACAAGGGCCTGGGCGTGGTCGGCGGGCGTCGCAGCGGTGCGGTGCTCGCGCTGGTCGGCCCGCCTGGTGTGGGCAAGACATCGCTGGGCGAGTCGGTCGCCAGGGCGATGGGCAGGGACTTCGTCCGGGTCGCTCTCGGCGGCGTGCGGGACGAGGCCGAGATCCGCGGCCACCGGCGCACCTACGTGGGCGCGCTGCCGGGCCGGATCGTGCGGGCGATCAAGGAAGCCGGCTCGATGAACCCGGTGGTCCTGCTCGACGAGGTGGACAAGGTCGGCTCGGACTACCGGGGAGACCCGACCGCCGCCCTGCTGGAGGTGCTCGACCCGGCGCAGAACCACACGTTCCGCGACCACTACCTGGAGGTCGAGCTCGACCTGTCGGACGTGTTGTTCCTGGCGACGGCCAACGTGCTGGAGTCGATCCCCGGACCGCTGCTGGACCGCATGGAACTGGTGCGGCTGGACGGCTACACCGAGGACGAGAAGGTCACCATCGCTCGTGATCACCTGTTGCCGCGCCAACTGGAGCGGGCAGGACTGTCCAGTGACGAGGTCTTGGTCAACGAGGAAGCACTGCGCAGGATCGCCGGCGAGTACACCCGTGAGGCCGGGGTGCGCGATCTGGAGCGTTCGATCGCCCGGGTGCTGCGCAAGGTCACCGCGAAGGTGGCACTGGATGACACGGCGCTGCCTGTGTCGATCTCCGAAGCTGATCTGACCAGCTACCTTGGCAGGCCCAGGCACACGCCTGAGTCGGCGGAGCGGACGAGCGTGCCAGGAGTGGCCACCGGGTTGGCGGTCACCGGTGCGGGTGGCGACGTGCTGTTCGTGGAGGCTTCGCTGGCCGACCCCGAGACGGGTGCGAACGGGGTGGCGTTGACAGGTCAGCTCGGTGACGTGATGAAGGAATCCGCGCACATCGCGCTGTCCTACCTGCGCTCGCACGGTGCGGAGCTCGAACTGCCGGTCGGCGACCTCAAGGAGCGTGGTGTCCACGTCCACGTGCCTGCGGGCGCCGTGCCCAAGGACGGGCCCAGCGCTGGCGTCACGATGACGACCGCGTTGGCCTCCCTGCTGTCGGGCCGCCCGGTGCGGTCGGATGTCGCGATGACCGGTGAGGTGTCGCTGACCGGACGCGTGCTGCCGATCGGTGGGGTCAAGCAGAAGCTGCTCGCCGCGCACCGCGCGGGCATCACGACGGTCCTGCTGCCCAAGCGGAACGAGCCCGATCTCGACGACGTGCCCGAGTCAGTGCGCGAGCAGCTCACCGTTCACCTGGTGAGTGACGTCCGTGAGGCCCTCGACCTGGCGCTGGAGCCCGCGGTGGCCAACGCCTCGGTCGCCGCCTGACCAACCGTGGTGGAGTGCCCGGTCCACGAGGCCGGGCACTCCGTCATGCTCCGGTGACGCGAGCAGCGATCCCGTCGAGCAGGCACTGGAGACCGATCTCGAACTGCTCATCGTGGTTGAGGTCGACCGCGTCGATGATCCGACGCGTGGCTTCGGGGAAGTCGCCGCTCTCGATGACCACCTCGCGGATGTAGGGAGCGACCACAGCACGCCACTGGTCCTCGGTGAGCCCGGTCCGGCGCTGCGCCTCCTGCTCGGACAACTCGTTGACGGCCGCGCCGAGCACGTAGTTGTTCACAGCACCCAGCAGAGCCGAAGCCACAGTGATGTCCCGGCTGACCCCGCCGGCAGCGGTGAGCGCGAACTCGATCCACCGCAGGGCTTGCGGCCCGATCGGCGGTCTGCTGCCCACTTCGGTTGCGAACCACGGATGCCTCAGGGCCATCGCCCGCTGCCGGTGCGCGATCAGCGCGAGGTCCACACGCCAGTCCTCGGACGGCTGCTCGGGCACCTCCAACTCGCCGTGCACGGCATCGACCATCAGCTCGAGCAACTCGTCCTTGCCGGTGACGTACCGGTACAGCGAGGTTGTTCCGGATCCGAGGTCGGTCGCGACCCGCCGCATGGTCAGGGCCTGCACGCCCTCAGCGTCCGCGATCTGAATCGCCGTTCGAACGATCTGATCGATGCTGAGCGCGGGCCGCTGACGCCTGCGCTGATCGGCAAGTCGCCTCCAGACCAGCGTGAACTCCTCGGACATGGCGCACACAGTACCTAGTGGGTACATTGTTCCCATCAAGGGAACGATGTACCCATATCGGGGGGACGACATGCGAGTACTCATCGTCGGAGCAGGCACGGTCGGTCTCAGCACGGCACTGTTCCTGGCTCGACGCGGGGTGGAAGTGGTGCTCGTCGAGCGCCGGAACGGGCTGTCCACGCATCCGAGGGCGTTCGGCATCAACAGCAGGTCGATCGAGCTCTTCCGGGAAGTGGGCGTCGACTTCGAGACAGCCACGAAGGTCAGGGGCCTGGCGACCGGACCGAACCTCAACGAGTTGGAGACAAAACTACAACTCACGACGCTCGACGAGCCGATGAGGCGACTCAGCCCAGCACAGGGCGTCTCGCGACCGCAAGATCAACTGGATCCGATTGTATACGATCGTGCGCTGCGGCTCGGGTGCGAGCCGCGGTTCGGCGCCGAATTGATCGGTCTGACTGGGACGGAGGCAACGGTTCGCGACGTGGCATCGGGTGCCACGAGCACGATCGCCGCCGACTACGTGATCGCAGCAGACGGCGCCAACAGCAAGGTGCGTGCGTTGCTGGGCGTCGACTCCACCGGACCAGGAGTGCTCAACCACGGGCACATGCTCAACGTGCTGTTCCGCAGCAACCTGCCCACCGCACAGTTCTCGATGTGCGTGCTCACCAACCCGGAGTCCTCCGGCATCCTGATCCCGGTGGATGACACGGGCAGGTGGATCTTCCACATCCCGATGGGCGATCCGGACGCACCCGCACAGCGCTACACCGATCTGATCCGGACCGCGACGGGGATCCCCGATCTCGACGTGGACGTGATCAGCTGCCGGACCTGGTCCTCGACCGCGCGCACGGCGAACCGGTTCCGCGTGGGCAACACCTTCCTCGTCGGTGACGCAGCACACGTGGTGCCACCGACCGGCGGTTTCGGCCTGAACACCGGGCTGGCCGACGCGCACAACCTGGCATGGAAGCTGGCCAAGGTCATCTCCGGCGAGGCAGGCGAGGACCTGCTCGACACCTATGAGCAGGAGCGCAGGCCAGTAGCGCTGTTCACGATGGAGCAGAGCCTCATCCGCGGCGAGAACCGCGAACTGCACTGGGACATGAGCCCGGCCCGTGCGGCAGATCGGGCTCGGGTGGGCATGGCGAACGTGCTCGTCCCAATGATCGGCTACCGGTACGGATCGGCAGCGGTCGTCGCCCCCGCTCCGTGGCCGACCTCCTTGGAGGAAGTGTGCCTGGACGGCTCTCCGGGCAGCCGTCTGCCGCACGTGTGGATCGACGACAAGACCTCCACGCTGGACCTGGTTGACGGCGAGTTCGCGGTGTTGACCGGTGGACGCGGCGGTTCCTGGGAGTCGGCCGCGGAAGAGGTAGGACTGCGCGCATTCGACGTACCTCAGCTGGCGACCGCTGCGAGGATCGGCGATGAAGGCGCGCTTCTCGTCCGTCCGGACGGATTCGTCGGCTGGCGCGCTCAACGAGGAAGCACACGTGCCGTCGAGGAACTCACCGCGGCGCTGGACCAGATCCTCGCGCGCACTACCCGAACTGCGCCAACCCAGTCACGAGACCGTGGACAGCGCGGCGTAGTCCACCGAGGTGAGTCGCACTGACGCGTCCCACAGTTCCGTGCCGAGCCGAGCACTGTAGGCAGGCTTGATGTAGGAGACCTTGACCGGGTAGCCACGCCACTCCCTCAGCGCGTGCGGGCCGTAGTAGTCCGCGCCCGTCACCTGCGGGTCCACCGCGGCGCGCAGAGCGGGCAGCGCTCCCTGGGCCGCAGGCTGTCCCAGGATCGGCGTGGCTACCCCCAGCAACCAGGCAGAGAGGCCACCACCACCGAGACGAGGTCCGCTGTACTGGAGATCAGTGCTGCTGTACCCCGGGTGCGCGCCGACACTGAGCACACCGGATCCAGCGGCCTCGAAGCGGCGGTTCAACTCCACGGTGAACACGGCGTTGGCGAGCTTGGACGCCGCGTACGTGGAGTTGGCGCCGTACTTCCGTTCACTCTGCAGGTCATCGATGTCGAGCCGCCCCATCCGGTGCATGGCGCTGCTCAGCGTCACCACACGGCTGCCGGGCCTCGCCAACAGCAGTGGCAGCAGCAAGCCGGTCAGCGCGAAGTGCCCAAGGTGGTTCGTGCCGAACTGGAGCTCGAAGCCCTGCTTGGTGGTACGCCGTTGCGGCACGGCCATCACACCGGCGTTGTTGATCAGAAGATCCAGGCCGGCCAGCCGACCGGTGAGCTCCGTGGCGAGCGCGTGCACCGAATCGAGGTCGGCAAGATCCAGGCCGACCAGTTCGACCCGATCGGCTGGGACCTGGGTCCGCATCCGCTCGACGGCGGCCTGGCCCTTCTCCTGGTTGCGCGCGGCGACCAGCACGTGTGCGCCGTGTTTGGCCAGTTGCAACGCCTCGTGGAACCCGAGGCCGGTGTTGGCCCCGGTCACCAGCGCGGTCTTGCCGGCGAGATCGGGGATGTCGGCTTCTGTCCAGTGCTTGGCCATGACGTGTCTCCTGAGGGAGTCGGCGACTTCCGCACCATTATGGCACTGAGTGCCACAACAGTCATTTGATGTCGTCGATTACACTGAGTGTCATGGGCACGGTCGACCGGACGGAGTTGCGGGAGCGCACCCGCAAGGTGGTGCGTGAGGAGATCGCCGAGGCGGCCTTCGCGCTGTTCGTGCGCCAGGGCTTCGAGCAGACCACCGTCGAGGAGATCGCCGAGGCCGTCGGCATGTCCAGGCGAAGCTTCTTCAGGTACTTCCCGACCAAGGAGGACACGGTCTTCGGGTACCTCTACGACATGGGCCAGCAGCTCGCGGACATGGTGAGCGCACGCCCAACCGGAGAGCCGCCCTGGACCGCACTGCGCAAGTCGTTCGCGGTGTTGTGCAAAGGCTTCGAGATGCGCTCAGAGACAGCCACCGAGCTGCTGAACCTGATCTTCAGCACTCCCACGCTGCGTGCACGGCACCAGGACAAGCAGGACCACTGGCGCAAGCTGCTCACCGAGGCACTGCGCACGCGGACCAGCACGCCGCTGGAGGCGGACGTGCTGGTCAGCTCGGCGTTGGCGGTGTTCGACGTGGCGTGCAGGCAGTGGCTGGAGCAAGGCGCGAAGGAGAAGCCGCAGGTACTGCTGGAGCGTGCGTTCGCGGTACTGGCCCCACGCTAGGCGAGGAAGTCCGACAGCGGCACAGGCGTGAGGCCGTCCTGCTTGGCGCGGTTGAGGAAGGCCGTGTAGTCCTGCACGAAGGTCTTCCGGAAGTGCATCAGCACGATGTCCCCCGGCTTGAGCTTGCCGTTGGCCTGGAACTGGACGACCCCGTCGTTGACCGCGGCGGTCCACAACACGACCGCCTTGAGCCCGCAGTCGGCGACCGCGCGCAGGGTGTCGTCGTTGTAGTTGCCGAACGGGGGACGGAACAGGGTGGGGCGCTGCCCGAACGCCTTCTGGAAGGCGTCCGAGTTGTCGCAGATCTCCTTCTTCTGCGCGGCGTAGGACAGCTTCTTCAGGTCGGGGTGGTTCACCGTGTGGTTGCCGATCACCAACTGGTCGGTGTCCTGGAGCTGCTTGAAGTAGTCCTCGTGCCCCTTGACGTACCGGTCGTTGAGGAACAGCGTCGGCCGCGCCCCGGAGTCGCGGATCAGCTGTAAGGCCTGCGGATCGCGCACCGCGCCGTCGTCCATGGTGATGAACACGTAGGGCTTGTCGGTGGCGATGTGCCGGATCACCGGCGCCTTGCCGCCGGCGATGGGCGGCACCTTCGCCTGTGCCTGACCGAACGGGTAAGGCTGCGTGGCACCGGTCACAGTGCCTGCCGAGGTCGTGGTGGGGGCGGCCGGGGTCGTGCCCTCCGGCTGGGGCACCACGCTCGTCCCGGCCGCCAGTGTGTCGGCCTCGCCGGTACAGGCGACTACCAGCAGCGACATGGCTGCGGCGATAGCGGTGAGTACCGACCGAACTACAGGAGCGCGCACCTGACCCGACCTTCCGCTGACGTTCTGGGTGGCACATGAGTACCACTCGACAAGAGGATGTGTGAGCGCCTTTGAGGTTGCGTTGCTGGGACGATACGTGACCGACCCCGTACGTTCTTCTCCGTGGAGATCCGTGTCATCCCCGGGATCATCGCGGTCGCCATCGGCTTCCTGCTGGCGACCCTGCTGCTCGTCCCCTACATCATCTGGAGCTACCGGCGCCGCGGCGAGATCGGGCTCGGGCACGCGGTGCTCGGACTCGGTGTCCTCGTCTACGCGGTCGCCCTGTGGACCTACACGCTCCTGCCGCTGCCCGCGGACCTGGACGCACAGTGGTGCGCCAAGTTCGCCACAACGCCACAACTGCACCCGCTGCGGTTCGTGGCCGAGGCCCAGAAGTACCCGCACGACAGCGTGGCGGCGCTGCTGCGCAACCCGGAGATCCAGGGCTTCCTGTTCAACATAGCCCTGTTCGTACCGCTGGGCATGTTCGCAAGACACGTCTTCCACCGCGGGGTGCTGCCCACCGTCATCATCGGCTTCCTGACCTCGCTGCTCATCGAGTGCACCCAGCTGACCGGCAACTGGTTCCTGTTCCCCTGCTCGTACCGCCTGTTCGACGTGGACGACCTGTTGTCCAACACGCTCGGCGCGGTGATCGGCGTCGCGCTGGCGCCTGTGCTGCACCTCGTACCTGGTCAGCGTGTGTCGGCACCGCCGGACCAGCCGCGCAAGGTCACGGTACGACGCCGCTGGCTGGGCATGGCGCTGGACGTGGCGGCGGTGTCACTGCTCGGTGCGACGATCGTGGTGGTGGTCGCCGTGCTCGCCGAGGGCCGCTACAACATCGACCAGCACCCGTTGATGCTCGCCCTGGCCAGCGCGTGGGCGCCCGCGGTGCTGTTGCTGCTGGTGATCCCGCTGCTCGGGGACGGTGGCACGATCGGGCAGCGCATCGTGCTGCTGCGGCCGGCGGGACGCGGTGGGGGCAAGCCGCCCGTGTGGCGGATGCTGATCCGCTTCCTGGCCGGGTCGGGCGGCTACTTCGGACTGCTCGGCTGGGGCCTGGTCAACGAGTGGGGTGAGCTGCTGGCGGCCGGGCTCCTGGTGGTCAGCGGTCTGGCGGCCTGGTTCAGCAAGGGGCACCGCGGACTGTCCGGCGCCATCGCGGGACTACGGCTGGCCGACGCCAGGACTAGGGTTGCCGGTGATCCAACAGGCAAGGTTTCCGTGGAGGAACGGCAATGAGCCTTGATCGTCCGGTTGCCCCGGATCCCTACTCGCTGCTGCCCTCGGTCGGCTCGTTCACGGTCACCTCGACCGACGTGGCCGACGGCGAGCAGTTGCCCAACGCCCAGGTGTTCAACGGCATGGGCGTCAGCGGGGACAACACCTCCCCGCAGCTGAGCTGGAGCGGTTTTCCAGAGGGCACCAAGAGCTTCGCGGTGACCTGCTACGACCCGGACGCCCCGACCCCCTCGGGGTTCTGGCACTGGGTGGCGGTGAACATCCCCGCGTCGGTCACCGAACTGGCCGCCGGCGCCGGAGCGGATGACGACTCGCTGCCCGGTGGCGCCTTCCACGTGCGCAGCGACTTCGGCACCGCCAACTACGGGGGCGCCGCCCCGCCGCAGGGCGACCAGGTGCACCGCTACTACTTCGTGGTGCACGCGGTCGACGTGGAGAAGCTGGACGTGGACGGCTCGGTGAGCCCGGCGGTGGTCAGCTTCAACCTGGCCTTCCACACCCTGGCCAGGGCGATCATCACCCCGGTCTACTCGCACTGAGCCGGTTGGGAGCGCGGCGGGAGCGGCTGGGGGAATCCCCCGGCCGCTCCTGCTGTTTGATGGGTACGTGCGGCACTTCGACTTGGTGGTCATCGGCACCGGCTCCGGCAACTCGATCGTGGACGAGCGCTTCTCAGACTGGGACGTGGCGCTCGTCGAGAAGGGTGTGTTCGGCGGCACCTGCCTGAACGTGGGGTGCATCCCCACGAAGATGTTCGTGCACACCGCGGACGTGGCGGGCACGCCAGCGGCGGGTGCGAAGCTGGGCGTGGACGCCGAACTGCTCGGCGTGCGCTGGCCCGAGATCCGCGACCGGGTGTTCGGCCGGATCGACCCGATCGCCGCGGGCGGCAGGCAGTGGCGGGTCGAGGGCAACAAGAACGTGGTCGTATACGAAGGACAGGCGAGGTTCGTCGGCCCGAAGACGCTCGACACCGGCACCGGAGAGGTCATCACCGCCGACCGCTTCGTGATCGCCGCAGGCTCCCGGCCGGTCATCCCGGACGTGCCGGGCCTGGACGAGGTCGGCTTCCACACCAACAACGACGTCATGCGCCTGGAGAAGCTGCCCGCCCGGATGATCATCCTCGGCAGCGGTTTCGTCGCCACCGAGTTCGCGCACGTCTTCTCCTCCTTCGGCGTGGAGGTGACCCTCGTCGCCCGCTCCGGCGCACTGCTGCGGGCAGAGGACGAGGACGTCTCCGCGCGGTTCACGGAGCTGGCCCAGGCTCGCTGGAACGTGAAGCTGAACTCGAAGACCGTGCGCGCCGAGCGCGTGGACGGCGTGGTGCGGCTGCACCTGGAGACCGAGCAGGGCCCTGAGGTCATCGAGGCCGAGGAGTTGCTGGTCGCGGTGGGGCGCACGCCGAACTCGGACCTGCTCGACGTGGCCGCTACCGGGGTGACCACGCACGCCGACGGCCGGGTGGTGGTCGACTCCCAGCAGCGGACCGCGGTCGAAGGTATCTGGGCACTCGGCGACGTCAGCTCGGAGCACCAGCTCAAGCACGTGGCCAACCACGAGGCGCGAGTCGTGCAGCACAACCTGCTCAACCCGGAGTCGCCGATCGAGTCCGACCACAGGTTCGTGCCGCACGGGGTGTTCTCCTCACCGCAGATCGGCTCGGTCGGGCTGACCGAGCAGCAGGCCCGCGAGCGGGGCATCCGGTACGTGACGGCGAGCCAGGACTACGCCGACATCGCGTACGGCTGGGCGATGGAGGACACCACCGGGTTCGCCAAGCTGATCGCCGATCCGGCGACCGGTCAGTTGCTCGGCGCGCACATCATCGGCCCGCAGGCGCCCACGCTGGTACAGCTGGCGATCCAGTCGATGAGCTTCGGCCTGGACGTGCGATCCATGGCCAGGGGCCAGTACTGGATCCACCCGGCCATGCCCGAACTGCTGGAAAACGCACTGCTCAAGCTGCCGCTGGACTGATCTGCTCAGACGAACCGGGGGCGGCCGAAGACCGCACCCAGCACGGCCTGCACGAGCAGCACGGCGAGCACGAGCAGCAGCGGGACGGTCCAGCTGCCGAGCGCGCCGTGCACCAGGCCGGTCGCGAACGGCCCGACCGAGGAGATGAGGTAGCCGACACCCTGTGCCATGGCCGAGAGCTGCGCGGTCTCGGTCGAGGTACGGGTGCGCAGCGCCATCATCGTCAGCACAACCGGGAAGATGCCGGTGCCCAGCCCAAGCAGCAGGGTCCACAGCAACGGGGCCGCGGTCGGCGCGCTGAGCAGGCCGACCACCCCGATCGCCGGCACCACGGTCATCAGCACGACCAGGGCCGACTGCGACTTGAGACGGGCGGCCAGAGCGGGCACGAACAGGTTGAGCGGGACGGCGACGACCATCGTGACGCCGAGCAGCATGCCCGCGGTGTCCCTGTCGATGCCGGAGTCGCGCAGGATCTGCGGCAGCCAGCCCATGATCACGTAGGCGTAGGTGGACTGCGCGGCGAACAACAGGGTGGCCACCCAGGCCAACGGGGAGCGGAACATCGACCTTCGGCGCTCCTGCGCCGACGTGGAGCTGGAGCCAGCGACCACGACGGTGCGGCGTGCACCGATCAGCCACACGACCAGCGCGAGCAGCACCGGCGCGGCCCAGACGGCCAACCCGAGCCGCCAGCCGCCCAGTGCGGTGCTCAGCGGCGGGGTCAGCGCGGCAGCGGAGGCGCTGCCCGCGGCCAGGGCTGCGCTGTAAATCCCGGTGACAAGTCCGAGGCGTTTCGGAAACGACTCCTTAACGACTACCGGAATGAGAACATTGCACACCGCGATGCCTGAACTCGCGGCAAAAGTACCGACCAGAAGCACGGTCGGCCCACCCGCGACCCGCACCAGCAAGCCGACCAACAGCACCGCGAGGGAGACGGCGATCGCGGAGCCGCTGCCCAATCTGCGCGCCAACCAGGGCGCGAGCACGGCCGCGAGCCCGAAGCACACCGAAGGAGCTGCGGTGATGGCGCTGGTCCACGCCGGGGAGGCGGCCAGTCCATGGCTGATGTCGGCGAGCACCGAGGAAGTGCTGGTGACCGAAATACGAAGATTTGTCGCGGCGAGCGCCACGGCCACCGCCAGCAGCCCACTGCCGACGAGTGCCACATGACGACTCCGGAAACGCGTTTCGATTGCCCCTTCGTTCTGAAGCGCACCCGATTCAGCTACATCGCGCACCACAGTCGAACTCATTGATTCCGCAAGCAGTTCTTCGGAAGACTTGCCCTGGATGGCACTCTGAACGGTCGACGGCGTGCGGTCTGGCGGAAGCGGCTGGATCGTCACCTGTCACACTATGTCAAACGTGGGATGTTCGGATGAGAGGATGACGCTGTGCCGTTGGCCACTACTCGCCGCACTGGCCTCGTCGACCAGGTGATCGAGCAGATGCGACAGGCGATCTCGTCCGGAGAATGGCCGGTCGGCCAGCGGATACCGGCCGAGCCCGAGCTCGTCACGGCGCTGGGCGTCGGGCGCAACACCGTCCGGGAGGCAGTTCGGGCGCTCGCACACGCGGGCCTGCTCGAAGTCCGCCAGGGAGACGGCACGTTCGTGCGCGCGACCAGTGAGCTGTCCGGGGCGGTACGCCGGCTCGTCGGCGACGAGCTGCGCGAGGTGCTGGAGGTCCGCAGGACGTTGGAGGTCGAGGGAGCCAGACTTGCCGCACTACATCGAACAGGTGATCAAGTACGCGAACTGGAGGCGTTGCTGACCGAGCGGAACGCCGCCGCGGCCAAGCAGAACTGGGAACACATGATCGACCGGGACGCGGCGTTCCACCTGGCGGTCGTGCAGACCTCGCACAACGCGCTGCTCGCCGAGCTCTACAAGGGGCTCACCGAGGTGGTCAAGGCGAGTGTCGCGGCCACGGTCAACACCACACCCAGCGACACCTCGCAGATCTCGCACGACGGTCTGCTGGACGCGATCCGCGACGGTGACCCGGAGCGGGCCGCGCACGAGGCGGGCACGTTCCTGGAGGAACTGCTGGAACGGTACTCGGCCGAGAGAGGGTGAAACGCGGCCCGTACGATCGCACGCGAGGACAAGATCGTGGCAGACCCCGTGCGGGTCGCGTAGCAGTGAGGTGCAGATGGACGTCCGCAGTACCAGCAGCCTGTCGCGCCGGGCCGCACTGACCGGCTTCGGTGGGGTGGCCCTGCTCGCCGCGGCGGCCTGCTCCCCCAGCATGGAGAAGCCCTCGGACAAGCCGGTCAACGCACCCGCCGCGGTGCCGACCCCGGACCCGAACGCCTCGATCGCCGAGCAGCGCAAGCACATCGACGAGCTGGACCAGAAGATCATCGAGCTGCTCAAGCAGCGCGGTGAGGCGTCCGCGACGGTGCAGCGGGTGCGCACGGCCTCCGGCGGTGCGAAGACCGACCCGAGCCGCGAGCAGGAGATCATCTCCCGCTACCAGGAGGGGCTGGGCGCCAACGGGAGCAACGTGGCCAAGGCGATCCTCGATGTCGACCGGGGCACTCAGGCCGCGGGCGCGACGAGCACCACCACGACCACCGCGGCGACCCCGACCTCCAGCGGTCACTGAGCAGTACGTTCGGCCGAGGGGCCGTCGACGGGCAGCCGTCGACGGCCCCTCGTCGTTCACGGCATGGGCGGCGCGCCGGGTGGCAGCACTGGCAGGCCAGCGGGAGCTCCCTGTTCGAGCAGCCTGAGCAGGGCACCGGTGTCCAGGTGTTCGGCGACGAGGTCACCGAGCAGGTCGAGTTGCGCCGCCCTGGCCGCGGCGAAGGAGTGGTCGGCGGCAGCGGTGAAGCCGTCACGTCCGGCGCGAGCGGCCGCCCAGCGCAGGAACTCCCGGCGGAAGGCGTTGTTCTCCAGCAGGCCGTGCCAGTGCGTGCCGAGCACTGAGCCGCTGACCGCTCCCTCGGAGGAGCCGTCGGGCAGCTCGATCAGCGACGCCAGGTCCTCGGCGCGCTGCTCGACCCTGCCGTGGTGGATCTCGTAGCCACTCACCGGCTGGCCCCAGGCGGTCCCGGTTGGACGGTGCAGGGTCTTGTCGGGGGCGAATCGTATGCTGAGGTCCAGCAGGCCGAGGCCCCTCACCTCGCCCGCTGCCGACTCCACCTCGTCGGTGATGCCCCTGCCGAGCATCTGGTAGCCGCCGCAGATGCCCAGCAGGGGCAGTCCCCGCCGGGTGTGGGCGGCGATCGCGTCTGCCAGGCCGGTCGTGCGCAGCCAGTGCAGGTCGGCGACGGTCGCCTTCGACCCCGGCAGCACCACGAGATCGGCGTCGGTGAGCCGTGAGGGCTCGGTGACGAAGCGCACGGCCACACCGGGTTCGCTGGCCAGCGCCTCGACGTCGGTCGCGTTGGAGATGCGCGGCAGGCGCACAACTGCCACGCGCAGCCAGTGCTCGCCGATCGGGGCGGCGGGGCGGCCGATGACCCCGTCGGCGGCGTAGGACAGCGAGTCCTCGGCGTCCAGCCACAGGTCCTCGCGCCAGGGCAGCACGCCGTGCACGGGTCGTCCCGTGACGGCGTGCAGCTGGCGCAGGCCCGGCTCGAGCAGGGCCGGGTCACCGCGGAACTTGTTGATCACGAATCCGGATATGAGCGCCTGGTCCGCCGGGTCGAGCAGGGCCAGCGTGCCGAACAGGTGCGCGAACACCCCGCCCCGGTCGATGTCGCCGACCACGAGCACGGGCAGGTTCGCGGCGCGTGCGAGGCCGAGGTTGGCGATGTCGGTGGCGCGCAGGTTGATCTCAGTGGGCGAGCCCGCGCCCTCGCACACCACAGCGTCGAACTCGGCGCGCAGGTCGGCGAGCGTGGACACGACGGTCCGGAACAGCTCGGCCTTGCGCTCCCGGTAGGACAGGGCGCTCACCTCGCCGACCACCTTGCCCAGCAGGACGACCTGGGAGCTGCGGTCGCCGCCCGGCTTGAGCAGCACGGGGTTGAACCGGACGCTGGGCTCCAGGCCGGCAGCGGCGGCCTGGAGCGCCTGCGCGCGGCCGATCTCCCCGCCCTCGACGGTGACCGCCGAGTTGTTGGACATGTTCTGCGCCTTGAACGGGGCCACCCGCACGCCCTGGCGGGCGAGCCACCGGCAGATGCCCGCGACGAGCACGCTCTTGCCCGCGTCCGAGGTGGTACCGGCCACCAACAGCGCTCCGCCCACGGTGAAACTCCCCTCACGACACCGGCGAGGTGCCATCATCCCCGTCATGCCCACGCAGTTGGCCAACGCCGTCCTGGTGCACAGCCCGTTCCTCGGCCCGGCGAGCCTGCGGCCCCTCGCGGACGCGCTCGCCCACCGGGGATTGGCCTCGCTGCTGGTGGACCTCCGCGTGACGGTCAGCGATCCACCCGTGCACCAGCGCCTGATCGGCTCGTTCGCCGACGCGATGGACGAGGCGGGGGCCGCCGGTCCGGCCGTGCTGGTTGGGCACAGCGGAGCGGGTCCGCTGCTGCCCGCGTTCGCCGAGGAGCTGGACGAGGCGGTGGTCGGCCTGGTCTACCTGGACGCGGGCCTGCCCACACCTGGTCGGAGCTTCCGCGACCTGGCGCCCGAACTGTTCGCACACCTGCGGGGCCGGTCCAGGGAGGGCCGACTGCCCCGCTGGCAGCAGTGGTTCGACGTGGACCCGCTGGCCGAGTTGATCGCGGACGCCGAGCTGCGCGCAGAGATCGCCGAGGAATCGCCCGAGGTGGCGCTGGCCTTCCTCAAGGAGCAGCGCCCCAGCGTGGACTGGTCCGGCCCGAGCGGCTACCTCCAGCTCAGCACATCGTATACGAAGTACAGGGACGAGATGGCGGCCTCCGGTCGGCCGGTGCGCCGACTGGACGCGCACCACCTCGCGGCGGCCACCGATCCCGAACTGGTCGCCGAGGCCCTGGTCGAGGTGCTGACCGAGGTCACGGCAGGGTGAGGATCTCCGCGCCGTCCGGGGTGACCAGGATGGTGTGCTCGAACTGGGCGGTCCACTTGCGGTCCTTGGTGGTGACCGTCCAGCCGTCGTCCCAGATGTCGTAGTCGATCGTGCCGAGGTTGATCATCGGCTCGATCGTGAAGGTCATGCCCACCTCGAGCTCGGTGGTCACGCTGGGCTCGTCGTAGTGCAGCACGACCAGCCCGCTGTGGAAGGACCTGCCGATGCCGTGCCCGGTGAAGTCGCGGACCACCCCGTAGCCGAAGCGGTTGGCGTAGGACTGGATCACCCGGCCGACCACGTTGAGCTGCCGCCCCGGCCGGACCGCCTTGATGGCGCGCATCGTGGCCTCGTGGGTGCGCTCGACCAGCAGTCGAGCCTCCTCGCTGACCTCACCGGCGAAGAAGGTCGCGTTGGTGTCCCCGTGCACACCGCCGATGAAGGCCGTGACGTCGATGTTGACGATGTCCCCGTCCTCGATCACGGTCGAGTCCGGGATGCCGTGGCAGATCACCTCGTTGAGCGAGGTGCAGCAGGACTTCGGGAAGTTCCGGTAGCCCAGGGTCGACGGGTAGGCGTCGTGGTCGCACAGGAACTCGTGCACCACCGCGTCCACCTGGTCGGTGGTGACACCGGGTGCCACCGCCTTGCCGCCCTCCTGCAGGGCCTGCGCGGCGATCCGCCCGGCGACCCGCATCGCCTCGATGATCTCCGGCGGCTGCACCCACGGGTCGGTGTTGCGCGCGGGCGCCGGCTTGTCCACGTACTCCGGACGCGGGATGTACTGGGGGACCGGACGCCGCGGTGAGGTCACACCGGGCTGGAGAGCGGCACGCACGGGCATGAGCCCACCCTACGACGCCGGCCGCACGTCCCGCCGCCGACCACCGACTGGCAGGCGCGTCAGTGCAGTGCGCGCAGGAAGTTGCCGGCGACCGTGACGGCCGGTCCCGAGCTTCCCGCGCCGACCAGCAGCACCGCGAAGGCCAGGTCACCCCGGTAGCCGACGAACCAGCCGTGCGACTGGGTGCCGTCGCCGAACTGGGCCGTGCCCGTCTTGCCCGCCACGTCGGGGATGTCCTTGATGGCGCGGGCGGTGCCGTCGGTGACCACCGCGCGCATCATCTGCCGCACCGAGTCCAGCACCGGTCCGGGCACCGGCTGCTGCGCCGGGGTGTTGACCTTGGTCTCGGTACCGCGCAGCAGGCTGGGCGTGGGGATGGAGCCCTTCACCACGCTGGACACCACCAGGGCCATGCCGAACGGGCTGGCCTGGTCCTTGCCCTGGCCGAAGCCGTCCTCGGCGCGCTGCACGGTGCTGGTGGCCACCGGGACCGAGCCGGTGACGGTGGTCACACCAGGCACGGTGAAGTCGGCGCCGAGGCCGAGCTGCTTGGCCGTGGTGGTCAGCGCCTCGTTGGGCATGTTCACCGCGAGCTGCGCGAACGTGGTGTTGCAGGACTGCGCGAACGCGGTGCGCAGCGGCACGGTGCCCAGGTCGAACTTGTTCTCGTTGGGGATCTCGCGGCCGTCGAAGGTCACCGTGGCGGGGCAGGGCTGCGGGGTGTCGATGCCCACCTTGCCCGAGGCCAGCGCGGCGGCACCCGTGATGATCTTGAACGTGGAGCCGGGCGGGAACTGGCCGGTCAGCGCGATCAGGCCCTGCGCGTCGGCGGGGGCGTTCTGCGCCACGGCGAGCAGTTCACCGGTCGAGGGCTGCATGGCCACGAGGGCGGCGGCCTGCGGCACCCCGGCGATCGCGGCCTGTGCGGCGGCCTGCGTGCCGGTGGACAGGGTGGCGGTGATCGACTTGGCGGGCTGCGCGCTCTTGGCGACCAGCTCGGCGATCTCGTTGCCGCCCGCGTCCTGGGTGACGACCCGGTAGCCCGCCTGCCCGGCGACCTGGGAGTTGACCGCGGCCTTGATCGTCGACAGGATCTGCGGCCCGAGCGAGCGGTCCTGGGCCAGCAGCTGGACCTGACTGGTGAAGCTGACCCCGGGCAGGTCGTGGATCTGCGTCTTGACCTGCTGGTAGTCCGAGTCGCGCAGGTTGATGACCTGGTAGCCCTGGCCGTCGGGCAGCTTGCTCGCCCCGTCCACGACGGCCTGCTGGGTGAGGGTGTTGTCGAACCGGTTGAGCGCCCCGGCCAGCGTGCCCGCCACGGAGTTCAGGTCACCGGCCTGCTTGCGGTCCAGCACCACGCTGATCACCGTGGTCGGCGCCAGTAGTGGGGTCCCGTCCCGGTCCAGCACCGGCGCGGGGTCGGGCTGCTGGACCTTGAGCGCGATGGTCTGCTGGGCGGCCAGCTTCGGGTGCACGTCGGAGGGCTGCCAGTGCACCCGCCAGCCCTGCTCGGTGTTCTTCAACTGGAGCGTGCCCTGGTAGGACCAGTTGCGGCCGGACCCGAGGTCCCAGTTCGCGCTGAACTGCACGGTGGCGTTGTCCCCGTTGGTGGCACCGCCCGGCTCGGGCTTGAGCGAGGCCCCGGCCGGCTTGAGCGCGGTGCGCACGCTGTCCAGCAGGGCCTTGGCCCCGTTCGGGTCATCGGTGACCCCGGCTGCCCCCGCGGTGTCGCCACCGCCGAACCCGGTCAGGAACACCTTGGCGATGTCCTCGGGCCCCGGTGTGGCCGTGAACAGGCCGCAGCCGGTCAGCGGCAGGGCGAGCAGGAGCGCGAACCCCAGCGGGACGGATCGCTTGCAGGGTGTGGAGACGGCACGGCGCACGGCCCGCAGTATGCCCGCCCGCAGGGCCAAAGTGGTGTGATCATCGGGATCGGCGCGTCTTGGGAACAGCTCAGAACAGCACGGTGGCGTACCGGCCCACCTCGGCGAACCCGATCCTGCGGTAGGCGGCGCGCGCCGGTGCGTTGTACCCGTTGACGTAGAGGCTGGCGGTGCGGCCCAGCCCGCGGACGAGCCGGTCGGCCACGGCAGCCGTCCCGGTGGCGCCCAAGCCGTGGCCGCGGCGCTCCGGGTGCACCCACACGCCCTGGATCTGGCCAACCTGGGCCGACAGCGCGCCGATCTCGGCCTTGAACACCACGTCCCCGCCCTCGAACCGGGCGAAGGCGCGGCCGCCCGCGATCAACTCGGCGACCCGCGCGCGGTACCCGGCCCCGCCGTCGTCCAGCCGGGGGTCGATGCCGACCTCCTCGGTGAACATGGCGATCGCGGCGGGCAGGTAGCGGTCCAGTTCCTCCGGGCGTACCGGGCGCACCAGCGGGTCCGGGGAGATGCCCGGGGAGCCGCCCATGGCCAGCAGCGGCTGGTGGGAGCGCACCTCGCGGGCGGGACCCCACACGGGCTCCAACTCCTGCCACAGGCCCATCACCAGGTCGGCGGGACCGACCAGGGAGGAGCACATGCGGTGCCTGCGCAGCGCGCGGTCGGCGAAGCTGCGCAACGCGGAGCGCCCACCGCTGAGCGGGATCAGGTTCGGTCCCGCGAAGCACAGCCCGCCCAGCCTGCCGCTGCGGACCGGGCGGCCTTCCGTTCCCCACAGTTCGCCGCCAAGGCGCCACGGGTCAGTGCCCGCGATCTCCACCCTGGCGGCGACCATGCAGGACGCGACGGGGTCACCCTGCAGCACGGACTGAACCGCGGCCAGGTCCCGTTCGTCCAGCACCCTGGCGCCGGCGAGCCTCAACACGGGGTCAAGCGTGCCAGATCAGAGCACCAACCTGCGCAGATGACTACCCACTCGGCGTATTTGATCTCCGTCATACCGACCTAGGAGACGGTGACCACCGGGGCGCCCTCGACGGGTTCCATGTCCTCGGCGATACGCATGGCCTCTTCGATCAGGGTCTCCACGATCTGGTGCTCGGGCACCGTCTTGATGACCTTGCCCTTGACGAAGATCTGCCCCTTGCCGTTGCCCGAGGCCACGCCCAGATCCGCCTCACGCGCCTCACCAGGCCCGTTGACCACGCAGCCCATGACCGCGACCCGCAGCGGCACCTCCATGCCCTCCAGGCCTGCGGTGACCTCCTCGGCCAGCCGGTAGACGTCCACCTGGGCCCGGCCGCAGGACGGGCAGGACACGATCTCCAGCTTGCGCGGGCGCAGGTTCAGCGACTGCAGGATCTGCGTGCCGACCTTGATCTCCTCCACCGGCGGGGCCGACAGGGAGACCCGGATCGTGTCCCCGATGCCCTGCCGCAGCAGCGCGCCGAAGGCCACCGCGGACTTGATCGTGCCCTGGAACGCCGGACCGGCCTCGGTCACCCCCAGGTGCAGCGGGTAGTCACAGGACTCGGCCAGCAGCTCGTAGGCGCGGACCATGACCACCGGGTCGTTGTGCTTGACGGAGATCTTGATGTCGTGGAAGTCGTGCTCGGCGAACAGCGAGGCCTCCCACAGCGCCGACTCCACCAGCGCCTCCGGCGTCGCCTTGCCGTACTTGGCCAGCAGCCTCGGGTCCAGCGAACCGGCGTTGACCCCGATCCGGATCGGCGTGCCGTGGTCCTTGGCCGCGCGCGCGATCTCCTTGACCTTGTCGTCGAACTTCTTGATGTTGCCCGGGTTCACCCGCACCGCGGCGCACCCGGCCTCGATCGCGGCGAACACGTACTTCGGCTGGAAGTGGATGTCGGCGATCACCGGGATCTGCGACTTGCGCGCGATCGCGGGCAACGCGTCCGCGTCGTCCTGCGAGGGGCAGGCCACCCGCACGATGTCGCAGCCCGAGGCGGTCAGCTCGGCGATCTGCTGCAGGGTCGCGTTCACGTCCGAGGTCAGCGTGGTGGTCATCGACTGCACCGAGATCGGGAAGTCGCTGCCGACGCCCACGGCGCCGACCTGCAACTGACGGGTCTTGCGCCGCTCACCCAGGACGGGGGGCGGCAACGCGGGCATCCCCAACATGACGCCGTCGGTCATCAGAACTGCATCTCCTCGCACGTGCTCACCCGAGCGGCTACTGACCGCTCAGTTGGATCGGGTTGACGATGTCGGCAGTGATGGTCAGCAACGTGATCGCGCCACCGACGAACACCAACACGTAGGTCAGCGGCAGCAGCTTCATGTAGTCCACCGGCGCACCGGCGGGCTTGCCACGCCACTTGCGGACCGCGTCCCGGGCCCGCTCGTACAGGTTCACCGCGATGTGCCCGCCGTCCAGCGGCAGCAGCGGCAGCAGGTTGAACACCCCGACGAAGAAGTTCAGGTTGGCCAGCAGCAGCAGGAAGAACCACCACAGGCCCAGCTCGGCCGCCTGGCCGCCGATGATGCTGGCGCCGACCACGCTGACCGGGGCGTCCGCGTCACGGGGGGCACCGCCGATGGCCTTGATCAGCGCGGGCACCTTCTCCGGGAAGCGCTTGAGGCCCTCCCAGACCGAGACGAACATCTGGCCGGTGAACCCGCTCGCGGCACCCACGGCCGCCACCGGCCCGTAGTGGATCATGTTGGCGAAGGACAGGCCGAGCACGCCGACCTGCTGGGTCTTGTTGTCCGCGCCCACCTTGGCCTTCGGGTCCACGACCCTGGCCTGCTTGACCACGTCCACGGTCAGCGAGACCTGGCGGCCGTCGCGCTCGACCACGAGCGGCACCGGGCCCTGCCTGTCCTGGATCAGCTTCGTCGCGGCGGCGTAGTTGGCCACCGCGGTGCCGTCCACGGACAGGATCACGTCACCGGCCTGCACGCCCGCGGCCTTGGCCGGGGCCGGGGCGCCGGGGGCGCACGGGTCGTACTGGAGGGTCTTGGCGTTCTGCGACTGGGCGCAGTCGTTGACCGCCTGCACGATCGGCGAACCGGTGCTGTTGGGCAGCCCGAGGGTGATCGCGGACAGGTAGAGCACCAGGAAGCCGACCATGAAGTGGGTGATCGAACCCGCGGACAGCACGACCACGCGCTTCCAGGTCTTCTGCTTGTAGAAGGCGCGCGGGGCGTCGGCCGGGTCCACCTCCTCCATGGCGGTCATGCCGGTGATCTCGCAGAAACCGCCCGCCGGGATGGCCTTGAGGCCGTACTCGGTCTCCCCCTTGCGGAAGGACCAGATCTTCGGCCCGAACCCGATGAAGTAGCGGGTGACCTTCATGCCGAACGCCTTGGCGGTCAGCAGGTGGCCGAACTCGTGCAGGGCGATGGAGATGGCGATCCCCAGCGCGAACAGGAGGAAGCCCAAGACGAAGACCACGTGCTAGTCCCTTCCCGAACCGACCGCGGCGGAGACCAGTTCCCGCGCGCGCACGCGGGCCCAGTCCTCAGCGGCCAGCACCTCAGCCACATCGGAGGGCTCCCCACGCCAGTCATCGGCCTCGGTGAGCACCTGCTGCACAGTGTCCACTATCCGGGTGAAGGCCGTGTTGCCCTTCAGGAAGGCGTCCACGGCCTCCTCGTTGGCCGCGTTGTAGATGGCGGGCAGGCAACCGCCCACCGAACCGGCGTGCCTGGCCAGCTCCACAGCGGGGAAGTTCACGCTGTCCTGCGGCTCGAAGGTCCAGGTCACGGGACTGGCCCAGGTGCACGGTGCCGTGGCGGCGGGGATCCGGTCCGGCCAGCCCAGCGCCAGCGCGATGGGCAGCCGCATGTCCGGCGGGCTGGCCTGGGCCAGGGTGGAGCCGTCGGTGAACGTCACCATCGAGTGAATGACGGACTGGGGGTGAACCACCACGTCGATCCGGTCGTACGGCACACCGAACAGCAGGTGCGCCTCGATCAGCTCCAGGCCCTTGTTCACCAGGGTGGCCGAGTTGATCGTGATGACGTTGCCCATCGCCCAGGTCGGGTGTGCCATGGCCTGCGCGACCGTAACCTCGGACAGTTCCTCGATGCGCCTGCCGCGGAACGGACCGCCCGAAGCGGTCAGCACCAGCCGGTCGACCTCCTCGGCCCGTCCGCCGCGCAGGCACTGGGCCATCGCCGAGTGCTCGGAGTCCACCGGCACCAGCTGGCCGGGCTTGGCCGCCTTGAGCACCAGCGCCCCGCCCGCGACCAGGGACTCCTTGTTGGCCAGGGCCAGGCGCGAGCCGGTGGCCAGCGCGCGCAGCGTCGGCGCGAGGCCCTGCGAGCCGGGCAGGGCGTTGAGCACCACGTCGGCCGGGGTCGACTCGATCAGCTCCAGCACGGACCGCGGCCCGGCGAGGATCTTGGGCAGCGCGAACTCGCCCCGGTGGTAGCCGCGGCGCTGCGCCTCGGCGTACAGCGCCAGTTGCAGGTCCTCCACGGCGGTCGCCCTGGTGACGGCGACCACCTCGACCTGGTGCTCCAGGGCCTGCGCGGCGAGCTGGGCGGGATCCGCGCCGCCCGCCGCGATGCCCGCGACCTGGAAGCGGTCCGGGTTGGCGGTGACGACGTCGAGCGCCTGGGTGCCGATCGAGCCGGTCGAGCCGAGCACCAGGAGCCTGGCTGACGTGCCCGAAGGCGAGTGGGAGTGGTCCATCGCCTCCCATTGTCCCCGATGCCGGGGTGTGGCCGGGACCACGGGGGTTGATAACGACTTGGTAAAGCGAGCGTGACGACCAGAGCTGCGGGAAACTCTGTCGTAGAGCAACATCACGACTCGGAAGGAGCGACACCGGTGGGCATCATCGCGTGGATCGTTCTCGGATTGATCGTCGGCGCCATCGCCAAGGCCATCATGCCTGGCAAGGACGGTGGCGGCCTCATCATCACGATGCTGCTCGGCGTCGTCGGTGGCTTCGTCGGTGGCATCATCGGCAAGGCGCTGTTCGGCGTGGACATCGGCGGCTTCTTCGAGATCCGCACCTGGCTGCTGGCCATCCTCGGTGCGGTGATCGTCCTGGGTATCTACCGGCTGGTGACGGGACGCAAGTCCCACGCCTGACCCTCACATGAGTGACGCCCGGAAGAATGATTCTTCCGGGCGTCACTCAGTTCAGGGAAGGGTCAGTTCTTCTTGACCGGCGCAACCCTGATCTTCATCGAGGTCCCGTCCTGGGACACCACCTTGATGCCGGTGCCCGTGGCGGGCAGCTTCACCCCGGCGGTGGGCTGCTCGGCGTACCAGTAGGTCTTGGTGTCGTCGAACAGCGGGTTGGCGTTCTGGCCGCGCACGTAGCTGGCCTTGCCGTTGACGTGCAGGGTGAACGAGTCAGCCTTCTGCAGCGAGAAGGGCGCGTCGTAGCCGGAGATGCGGGTCGGCCACGGCTTGCCCTCCAGGTTGTAGATCGGCTCCGGGTGCGCGTCGATCGGCAGGATCAGGCCCTCACCGGGGTGCGCGCTGGTGTTGTTGTCCGGCTGCGAGGTGTCCCAGTAGGACACCAGCAGGCCCGTCTCGTACGGGAAGTGTTCCACCCAGCGCGGCCGATCCGGGAACCCGAAGTTGTACGGACCGGTCTGCATGTACTGGTCGTAGGACTGGTACGTGCGGTTGCTGGCCAGGTAGAAGTTGTCGAAGGACTGGGTCTCCGTGCCGGTGGTGGTCTTGAAGCCCTTCAGCGCCCAGCCGTTGGCGCCGTTCTCCGCGCCGTCGGTCAACAGGGGGGCGCCGTCGGCGGTCATCGTGATGTCGTCGGCGAAGAAGCCGTTGAGCGCCAGGCCGCCGTCGGTGCGGTAGCGGAACCGGAACTGCACCTTCTTGCCCGCGTAGGCGTCCAGCGGCAGGGCCATGTCCACCCAGGTGGCGCTGGCCCCGGTCAGCGCGGGTGCGCCGGAGGAGTCCTTGCCCAGCGGCTTGCCGCCGACGGTGCCGTCCAGGGTGGCCCAGTTGGCGCCGCCGTCGGTGGAGACCTGCGCGTAGAGGTAGTCGAAGTCCTCTTCGATGTCGTAGCGGGCCTTCAGGCTCACCTTGGCACTGGTCTTGCCGGTCAGGTCCAGCTCACGGGTCATCGTGGTGTCGAGGTTGTCGCCCTTGGTGGACCACCACTGGTTGGCCCCGGCGAACGGCGCCCCGTACTGGTAGGTCTTGACCTTGTCGGGCAGCACCACGACCACGCCCTGCGCCTTGGCGCTGTTGTACTCGTGCGGGCCGAGCTCCAGCGTCTTGTCCTGGCCCGCGACCACGGTCTCGTAGTCCAGCCAGCCCAGCTGAAGCTTGTCCCAGGCATCCATGTCGTTGGGCCGCGCGCCGATCGGCTCGCCCGGCGCGGACACCCGCTGCTGGGCCATCAGCGACCACCAGTTCACGCCGTTGGCGCCGCCGCCGGAGGTGTCGTACTCGTCGGGCAGGCCCAGGTCGTGGCCGTACTCGTGGCAGAACACGCCGACGCCGCCGTTCTCCGGCTGCATGGTGTAGTCGCCGACCCAGATGCCGGTGTCACCGATCTGCGTGCCGCCCTGCTTGTTGTCGCCGGGGCCGCTGGTGGTGTTGCTGTACGCGAAGCCGCGGTGGCTCCAGACGGCGTCCTCTCCGTAGATCGGGTCACCGTCGGCCTGGTCGCCGCCCGCGTGCACGATCTGGAAGTGGTCGATGTAGCCGTCGGGCTCGTTGAAGTTGCCGTTGCCGTTGTAGTCGTTGCGGTCCCACTGGTCGAAGCTGGCCAGCTCGGCCTTGATGTCCTCAGTGGACCGGCCAGCCGCCTTCTGGTCGGCGTACCACTGGTTGACCGCGTCGCGCACCAGGTCGTACGAGTTGTTGCAGACGTTGCCCGCACACGGGTAGCCGTTGGACCGGCCGTAGCGCGCCTCGTTGTACTTGACCTTGACCCAGGTGGTCACCGTGCCGTCCACGGTGTACCGGCCCGATGACTGCTTGCTGTAGTAGTTCGCCAGCGAGTTCGCACCGGGCTTGGTGGAGAAGTACAGGTCCTGGAAGTGCTGCTGGTCGTAGTTGGCCTGCCAGATCGTGGAGTTGTCCTTGCCGGGGTCCGGCTTGGGGATCTGGTTGTGCAGCGGGCCGTCGAAGCGGACCGGGCCGGCCGTCTTCGGGTCGGTGTCCTTGTCCGGGTAGTTCGGGTCGCGCTGGTCGCCGAACTCGGCGAGCACCACGAAGATCTTGTCCGTCCGCTCGCGGTTGAGCTCGACGTACTGGTCGACGTGGCTGGCCTTCTGCGCGGAGCCCTTGGCCGCGGGCTTCTGCCCGACCTTGACCACGGTGCTGCCGTCACGCTTCTCCGTGGTGGCCTTGCCACTGAGCACGTCGGACAGCGCCTCCTGGCGCAGCGCACGCCGCTTGCTCTCCGGCGCGCTGGGCATGTCGTCCACCGCCACGCTGGACGGGCCCGCACCGGGAGCCGGGGTCGCCGACGCCGTCACGCCCAGGGGAACCAGGGCGGTCCCGGCCATGGCCAGGCAGGTCAGCCCGACGAGAAGTCTTCGATGCACGTGTGTCCTCCACCACCAACGAGTGTCACTCGATTGGGGCGGAGGTTACGTAACGCATTCAAAGATAGGAATACGACGAAAGTCGGGAACTCACACGGTTCACACCAGGTCGACGGAGCGTCCTGACCTGCGCGCCCGCCAACTGGCCGCGACCACACCGACCACCAGGAGCAGCGCGCTGGCAGCCACCAGACAGGTGGACAGCGCCACGATCTCCGGCGACACCCCGCGCTTGCTGGCCTGGCCGTAGACGAACACCGGCAAGGTGGTCGAACCGACGCCGGTCAGGTAGCTGGAGATGACCACGTCGTCGAAGGACAGCAGGAACGCGAAGGCCAGCCCGGCGACCACCGCGGGTGAGACCAGCGGCAGGGTCACCGTGCGGAAGGCGGTGAACGCACCGGCACCGAGATCGGCGGCGGCCTCCTCCAGCCTGCTGTCCATCCCGGCGAGCCGGGCGCGCACCACGACCACGACGAAGCTCAGCGAGAAGGCCACGTGTGCCGCGAGCAGCGCGCCGAAGCCGAGCGGGATGCCCACGAGTTTCACGCAGAACGCCAGCATGCTCACGCCCATCACGACCTCGGGCACCACCAGCGGCAGGCTCAGCAGCACTGTCCACGCCGAACGCCCGGGGAACGCACGGCGCAGGCCGAACGCCGCCAAGGTGCCGATCAGCGCGCTGACCACGGCGCTGGCCGCGGCGAGTCGCAGCGTGAGCTCCAGCGCCCCACCGACCTGGTCGTCGGCGGCCAGTTCGGCGTACCACCGGGTGGAGAACCCGGTGATCCGGCTCAGCGAGCGCGAGTCGTTGAACGAGGCGACCGCCAGCCAGGCGATCGGGGCGTACAGGAAGGCGAAGACCAGCGCGGTCACCACGCCGAGTCCCCACGGCCGACGCTTCACAGCACGTCCTCCCCACGGCGCCCGCGCAGCACCACCACGACGATCACCAGCACCAGCAGCACCACGGCCATGGCCGAGCCCAGCGGCCAGTTGTTGCCACCGCGGAACTGGTCGTCGATGACGCTGCCGAAGGTGGACTGGTCCACCCCGCCGAGCAGCTTGGGCGTCACGAAGTCACCGGCCGAGGGCACCAGCACCAGCAGTGAGCCCGCCAGCACCCCGGGCGCGATGCCGGGCAGCACCACGCGGCGCAGCGTGGACACCGGGCCGTGCCCCAGGTCGTAGGACGCCTCCACCAGGCGGTGGTCGAAGCGCTCGCAGGCCACGTAGAGCGGCAGGATCATGAACGGCAGGAAGCCGTAGGTCAGGCCGAGCACCACTGCGCCGTCGGTCAGCAGGAACCCGCCCTCACGGCCGAGCCCGATCCCCCCGAGCAGCTTGTTCACCAGGCCGTCGTCGTCCAGCAGGGTCTTCCAGGCGTAGATCCGCGCGAGGTAGCTGGACCAGAACGGCACCATGACCGCGGCGAGCAGGGCGTTGCGGTAGCGCCCGCCGTGCCGTGCGATGAACCAGGCCAGCGGCAGGCCGAGCACCAGACACGCCAGCGTAGTGCATATCGCATACGATATTGTCCGCACGAAGATCGGCAGGAAGTCCGGGTTGAGCGCGGTGAGGTAGGCCTGCGCGGTCCACGGCAGCACCACCTTGTCCAGCCCGGTGTCGCGGGTGGCGAAGCTGTACTCCACCACCAGGGCCACCGGCGCCAGGAAGAACAGTCCCAGCCAGGCTGCCGTCGGAGTGAGCAGCCCGGTGGCGACCAGCCACCTCGGCACCCGTCGACGAGGACCGCTCACCCGGTCTTCACCTTGGTCCAGGCGTCGGCGTAGCGGGCCTCGACCTCCGGGCCCAGGTCCTTGGTGAACGGCAGCTTGGCCAGCACCGGGGCGGGCGGGTACACCAGCGGGTCGTCCAGCAGCGCCTTGTCGATCATGGGCTTGGCCGCGGCGTTGGGACTGCCGTAGCGGACCGCGTTGGACAGCTTGGCGCCGACCTCGGGTTGCAGGATGTAGTCGATGAACCTGTGCGCGTTGGCGGCGTGCGGCGCGTCCTTGGGCACGACGAGCAGGTCCACATAGGTCATGCCACCCTCAGAAGGTATACAATATGCAATGTCCTCGCTGGACTGCCGCGCCTGGAACGCGTCCCCGGAGTACGCCTGGGCCAGCGGCACCTGCCCCGAGGTCAGCGGCTCGATCACGTCCGAGGTGATCTGACCGATCTTCTTCTTCAGCGCGACCAGGTACGCGGCGGCGTCGCTGATCTGCTTGGCGTCGGTGGTGTTCGGATCGTTCCCCAGCGCGATCAGGCCCAGGCCCAGCGCGTCGCGGGCCTCGTCCAGGATCGTGCTGCGACCGCGCGCAGCGGCCAGGTCGAACGCGGAGAAGCCGGTGACCGAGTCCCCCAGCTGCTTGCGCGAGTAGGCCAGCCCGGTGGTGCCCCAGGCCCACGGCACCGAGTACTTGTTGCCCGGGTCGTAGTCCCCGTTGGCGAAGCGCGGGTCCAGGTTGCGCAGGTTCGGGATCAGCTCGTGGTCCAGCGGCTGCACCAGACCGGCCTTGGTGAACTTGCGCAGGAAGTTGTCGCTGGGCACCACCAGGTCGTAGCCGGCGGCGCCGGAGGAGACCTTGGCCGCCATCTCGTCGTTCGAGGAGAAGTTGTCGTAGGTGACCTTGATCCCGGTGGACTGCTCGAAACCCGGGATGGTGTCCGGGGCGATGTAGTCGGTCCAGTTGTAGAAGTTCAGCTTCTTCTCGTCGACCTTGTTGACGGCCTTCGCCGCCGCGCCGCCGCCCTGCCCCGAGGAGGCGGGCCCGATGCCGCAGGCCGAGAGGCTGCCCGCGGCCGCGGCGAAGAAGACCATCGAGCGCATCATGCTGCGCCGGGTCACCCTCGGGCTGTCGACGTCCCACAACCGGGCGATCCGCACCTCACGCCGTGCCACCTCAGAGCACCTCCTTCTCGAAGACAACCGTGAAAGCCGGGTCCCAGGCCATCCGCACGGCCTGACCGGGTGCGCCCGCGTCGTCCACGCGGACCGCGTTCTGCACGAAGGCGACGAGCGTGTCCCCTCCGGGCACGTCCACCACGTACTGGGTGGAGACGCCCGTGTAGACCACGTCGGCGACCGTGCCGTGCACCGAGCACCACCCGGTGGGCGGCTGCGTCGCCTCGTCGTAGAGGTGGATCTTCTCGGGGCGCACGGTCACCGAGACCGCCTCGCCGTGCCGCACGGCACGCCCCTCGGGCAGCGCCGCACGCAGCCGCTGGGCACCGGCGCCGTCCAGGTCGACCCAGCTGCCGTCCACACCGGACACGGTGGCGTCCAGGATGTTGGAGGTACCGATGAAACCCGCCACGAACCGGGTCGCCGGGCGCTCGTAGACCTCCTCGGGGTAGCCGAACTGCTCCACGCGTCCCGCGTTCATCACCGCGATCCGGTGTGACAGGACCAGGGCCTCCTCCTGGTCGTGCGTGACGTAGAGGAAGGTCGTGCCGACCTCGCGCTGGATGCGCATCAGCTCGATCTGCATCTGCTTGCGCAGCTTCGCGTCCAGCGCGCCCAGCGGTTCGTCCAGCAGCAACAGCCGGGGCTGGGCCGCCAGCGCGCGGGCGATCGCCACGCGCTGCTGCTGGCCGCCGGAGAGCTGGGTGGGTCGGCGCTTGGCGAACTGCGAGAGCTGCACCAGCTCCAGGTGCTCGCCGACCCGCTTGCGCAGCTCGGCCCCGCGCACACGCTTGCGGCGCAGCCCGTAGGCGACGTTGTCCCAGACCGTCATGTGCGGGAACAGGGCGTAGGACTGGAACACCGTGTTGACGTCCCGCCGGTGCGGCGGCACACCCACCATGTCCACGCCGTCCAGCTCGATGCGACCGCTGTCCGGGTCGGCGAACCCGGCGATCATCCTCAGCAGCGTGGTCTTGCCGCAGCCGGAAGGCCCGAGCACCGAGAAGAACTCCCCCTCGTGCACGTTCAGGTCGACCCCGGCCACCGCGACCTGGTCGGAGAAGCTCTTGGTGACCCCGTGCAGCCCGACCTCGACGGGTGCGTACAGGTCAGGGGTGTTCGCCTCAGCGGGGGTGAACCCCCTGGGCAGAGGTTCGGACAATCGGGGTTCCTCCGGGGCGGTGCGGCGCGGGCACGGCTCGGCCACCTGCGACGGGCGGGGGCGGTGGGTCAGGGTAGACGAGCGACTGCTCGCGGCGATAGCCGAAACACCTGGAGCGGTGCACGTCACGCCCGCCCTGGGCACCCGGAGCCGGGACCGGTGTGCGACGATGACCCGAGCAGTTGCCCCCGCACGGACCAGGAGAAGTCGTGGCGTCGTCCTCGGAGTTGGAGAAGCGTCCGGCACACGGCGTCGACCCGCACGACGAGCCGTCCGCCGAGTGGGGCTGGCACGGCCAGTTCCCCAAGGCCACCCGGATCGCCGGGCTGCTGACCGCGTTGGCGCTGCTCGGCATGCTGATCGGCAACCACCGCGGCCACATCGAGGACATCTACCTCGTCGCGACCGCCGCGGTCATCGTGATCGCGCTGATCTGGGACCGGATCCGCAGCCGCACCTCCTGGCGGCGCTGACTCGCCCATCCGTTGGACTGCTCTTGCGCATGTGCGCATGGGTCAGTTCACTGTGGTCCATGGGCGTGACGTCGCTTGAGGCCTTCTGGCCGACCCGGCGCGTCCGCCTGTTCGACGAAGCCTGTCACTAGGCCACGCACACGCGCCTTTGGCGTGCGCGTGGCCTTCCCGCGTCCGAACCCACCCGGTTCGCGCGGTCTCCCGGGTGGGTCTCCCCTCCTCGAGAAGGAAACAGGCATGTCCGTCACCGATGAACTGCTGGCCAACAACGCCGCCTACGCCGAGAACTTCTCCGGCCCGCTGCCCCTGCCGCCCGCCAAGCACGTGGCCGTCGTGGCGTGCATGGACGCGCGGCTCAACGTCTACGGCATCCTCGGTCTGAACGAGGGCGAGGCGCACGTCATCCGCAACGCGGGCGGCGTGGTCACCGAGGACGAGATCCGCTCACTGGCGATCAGCCAGCGGCTGCTGGGTACCAAGGAGATCATCCTCATCCACCACACCGACTGCGGCATGCTCACCTTCACCGATGACCAGTTCAAGGCGGGGATCCAGGAGGAGGTCGGTATCAAGCCGACCTGGTCCGCCGAGGCGTTCAGCGACCTGGACGCCGATGTGCGCCAGTCGATCGAGCGGATCAAGGCGAACCCGTTCGTGGTGCACAAGGACCAGATCCGCGGCTTCGTGTTCGACGTGGCCACCGGCAAGCTCAACGAGGTCGTCTGAGCTGTTGGAACGGTCCGGGTGCCGCGCCCCACGGTGTGCACGGCACCCGGACCGGGTCTTACTTCAGCGCGGCTGCGAACACGTGCATGCCGGCTGTGTCGGGCAGCGTGACCGCGGTGACCTGCTTGCCCGCGGTGAGCGGCACCTGGTTGGCGAACACCCGGTACTCCACGGTCGGATAGGCCGCGCCGGAGTGCGTGTTCTTGCCCAACGTGGTGGCCACCGTGGTCGCGCCGTACTTGGTGGGATCGGCGCAACACCAGTTCGGGAAGCCCAGGTCGGCCTGACTCGTACTGCCGTCCGCGTAGTGCACGAGGACCGTTCCCTTGCCCGCTGGCGCACCGGTGCCGACCAGCACGAGAGCTGAGCCGCCGCCGCTGAGCGCAATCGTTTGCCTGCTGGCGACCGCGTTGTCCGGTCGCCCTGCGGCCGAAGCGGGCCAGGTCAACGTGGCACCCAGTGCCACGAACTGCTTGCCCGGTACGAGACCCGCCTTGGCCAGCGCTTCCGCGCTGAAACTGCTGCCGCCTCCGTCCAGGTCACCGGCGTCCATGTGGGCGGCATCTGTCGTCCCGACGTTGCCGAACGCGGCCGCGAGGTTGGCGTACGGCAGCGTCACCTGTGCCGCAGCCGACGCGGTGAGCCCCCTGGCACGCGCCGAGTAGGTCACCGCGGCGTCCAGTTCGGCATTGCCCGGTGTGGCCCCGTTCGAGCTGAGCGAGAAGCTCACCTTGGTGGTCTGTCCGGGCATGAGCAGCCAGGGCGTCGCCGCCGAGGTGCGCGCGACCTGGAACCCCTGCGGGGCGTTCAACTGCACCGCGAGATCGCGCACGGGAATGCCGGTGTTGTTGGTGAAGCTCACCGTGGCAACGGCCGCGTTGCCCGGCGTGAGCATCTGCGGGGCGTCCACCGCCACGGACACGTTCTGGTCCTGCGGCAGCCAGCCGCCCACCGCACTGGTGCCGTCCAGCACGAGGTCGAGCTGCTTGTTCGCGGCCAGCGACGCGGTCTTCACGTGCACCACGCCACCTCGATCGGCGGCGTCGTACCACCAACCGGTCGCCGCGGCCTCGTACGCGGCCTTGCTCGTGTACCTGGTGAGTAGCGAGTCGCCAGCGCGCACCACGGCGGGGTTGGACCCGGTGTGCACGGTCAGCTCGTACCGGCGTTCGGTGGGCTTGCCGGCGTAGTCGCCCTTGCTCTGTCCGATGTGCACGGACACCGAACCGGGGCCGGACTTCGGTGCGTCCACGGTGAACGTCTGGGTTGCCTGCGCGCCGTTCTGGAACGCGCGCGTCACCCCGTCGTCCTCGGTGAGCGTGAAGCTGCCGTGGCGCTGCGGGTACACGTCCAGGTCCAGCACGCTCTTGTCCCTGGTCTGCCAGGACTTGGTGCCCTCAGCCCACATCGGCACCACAGCACCGCCACGTACGAACAGCGGCAGGGTGTCCAGCGGAGCCCGGTAGCCGTCCACTGTGGTCGGACCGGTGTAGGTGCGGCCGGTCCAGTAGTCGGTCCAGGTGCCCTCGGGCAGGTAGATGCCGTTGCGCACGGTGGTGTCGGAGTAGACCGGCGCGACGAGGAAGTCAGTACCCGAGAGGAATTCGTACTTCGCCTTGTCGCCCCACGTGTTCGGGTCGTTCGGGTACTCCAGCACCAGCGGGCGCACCTGGCCGACACCGGTCTGGTGGGCCTGCGCCGAGTAGCTGTAGGTGTAGGGCAGCAACCGCTCCTTGAGGTCCAGGTACTTGCGGTTGATCGAGGTGTACGGGTCCCCGTAGCGCCACGGCTGCTTGTCGCTGGACGCCCAGCCGTCCATGGTCATCGCGGCGGGCAGGAAGGTCTTCCACTGCAGGTCGCGCACGTAGGTCTGCGCGCTACCGCCGAAGATCCCGTCGATGTCGCCGGTGTTGTAGGCGATACCGGACAGCGTGGACGCGGCGTAGGTCGGGATCTGCCACTTGATGTAGTCGTAGGAACCGGACTGGTCTCCGCTCCACAACACCGCACAGCGCTGTGCACCGGCCCAGCTCACCGGCTGCCAGACGAAACCGCGTGCGTCACTGTTCTTCTCGATGCCCTGGTGCGCGGTGTCGCAGGCGTCCAGCGCGTGCTGGTAGCCATCACCGACCCAGGCGACGTCCAGCTTGCGGACCCGGACCCCGGCCTTGACCTCGGCGTCCTGGTTCGGCAGACCGTTCTCGGTCCACAGCCCCAGCTGCATGCCGTCCTTGCGCAGACCGTCACCGACCTGCTGGAGGTTCTCGTAGCCGCAGCCATATCCGTCGTTGACCAACATCCAGCCGTTGGGCATGTTGTTGGCCACGTAGCCGTCAGCGACCTTCAGCGCGTCGGTGGTGTGCCGCTCACCCCTGTTGGCGTTGTGCAGGTAGCAGTCCGAGTCGCCGGTCTCCAGACCGTAGATCGGCGGCATGAACGGCTTGCCGACCAGGTCGGTGTAGCGCGACACGACGTCCTTCAGCCCGTCGCCCACCACGTAGACCGCGTCGAACCGGCGCTCCGACTCGGTGGTGCGCACCGGGTCGGTGAACGAGTAGTTGCCCGGCGCGAAGGTGTTGCGCAGCACGCCGTAGCCCGCGGTGGAGGCGTAGAACGGCTGCGAGTTGGGTGCGCCGCCGTCGTTCCAGTTGTCGTCGTTGAAGACCCGCACGGTCTGGTCGCGCAGGTTGAGCCGGCCGTTCTGCTCACCGGCACCGAAGAACTGCTCGGTGGCACCCCGTGCCAGGGTCTGCGTGGTGGCATCGGACGTCCAGGACAGCGGCTGGTTCTCCGCCCAGATGCGCTTGTTGTCGGCCCCGTCGTAGAGGGCGAAGGTGAGCGGGTGCTTGTACGCGCGCAGCGTCGCCTTCGCGGTGGAGAAGGCCCAGTAGGCGCCCTTGTCCACCCGCTTCGGGGTGACCGGCGCACCGGGGTTGACGATGATCTTGTTGCCGGCGGGGTCCTCGAACTTGCCCTCGGGGGCGAGCCAGACCCGCACCGCCGAGGAGTTCGGGAAGCTGATCCTGACCTGCGCCGAGCCCGAGCTGAGCGTGGTCGTGGCGCCGTCAGTGCTGACGGAGCCGAGGTCGGTGAGGTGGCCGGGGGCGGCCGCATGCGCTGGTACCGGGTTCAGCCCGACTAAGCCGAGCGTGAGAACTCCGAGCAGGGACTGCGCAAGTCTGCTCATTTGATGCGCCCTTCGTGCATGAATGAACACGACGGCTCTGTATAACGCAGACTTCAAGCACCGGCCACCCCTCGTTCGTCGGGAGCCGTTCAGTGCATCGCATACGATCTGCACGTATACGATGTGCGATCCTGCTAGGGCAGTACGGTGCGCACCGACTCCGCGGACCGTCCCACGACCGTCCGGCCGTCATCAGCGGTGATGATCGGGCGCTGGATCAGCACCGGATTGGCCGCCAGCACCACGACCCACCGAGCACGGTCGGCGGCAGTGCGCGACCAGGACTCCAGCCCGAGTTCCGCGGCGACCGGCTCGCCGAGGCGGGTGATGTCCCACGGCTGGAGTTCCAACCGGTCCAGCACCTCGTCGAGCTCCCGCACCGTGGGCGGATCCTCCAGGTAGCGCCGCACCGTGTAGCTGACGCCAGCCTCGTCCAACATGGACAGTGCGGACCCGCACTTGGAACACGCGGGGTTGACCCAGATCTCCATCGACTCAGCCCTCAGCTGCGAGCTGCCCGCAGGCAGCGGCGATCTCCTGGCCACGGGTGTCGCGCACGGTGCACGCCACGCCCTGCTCGTTGACCCGGCGCACGAACTCGCGCTCCACCGGCTTGGGACTGGCGTCCCACTTGCTGCCCGGGGTCGGGTTCAGCGGGATCACGTTGACGTGCGCGAACTGGCCCAGGTGCTTGCGCAGTAGCTTGCCAAGCAGGTCGGCTCGCCAAGGCTGGTCGTTCACGTCGCGGATCAGTGCGTACTCGATCGACACGCGCCGACCGGTCTTGTCGGCGTAACCACGCGCGGCGTCGAGCACCTCGGAGACCTTCCACCGGGTGTTGACCGGCACCAGGGTGTCGCGCAGTTCGTCGTCCGGGGTGTGCAGCGACACCGCGAGCCGGACCTGGAGGTTCTCCTCGGTCAGCTTGCGGATCGCGGGCACCAGGCCGACCGTGGACACGGTGACGGATCGCTGGGAGATGCCCAGGCCGTCCGGTGACGGATCGCAGATGCGGTGCACCGCGGCGAGCACCCGCTTGTAGTTGGCGAGCGGTTCCCCCATGCCCATGAACACGATGTTGGACAACCGTCCCGGCCCACCGGGCAACTCGCCGTCACGCATGGCGGCGGCCGCGGAGCGGACCTGGTCGACGATCTCCGCCGTGGACAGGTTGCGCTGCAACCCGCCCTGGCCGGTGGCGCAGAACGGGCAGGCCATGCCGCACCCAGCCTGACTGGAGATGCACAGCGTCGCCCGGTCCGGGTAGCGCATCAGCACACTCTCCAGCAGCGTGCCGTCGTGCGCGCGCCACAGGGTCTTGCGGGTTGTGCCCTCGTCGCACTCCAGCTGACGCACCGGCGTGAGCAGGTCCGGCAGCAGTTCACCGACGAGCCGGTCCCGCGTGGCGGCCGGGATGTCGGTCATCGCGCTCGGGTCGGCGGTCAGCCGGGCGAAGTAGTGGTTGGACAGCTGCTTCGCACGGAACGACTTCTCCCCCAGTTCGACGACGGCCTGCGCGCGCTCCTGCGCGGACAGGTCGGCGAGGTGCCGGGGCGGCATGCCGCGACGGGGGGCTTCGAACACCAGGGGGAGAGATTTCATAGCGCCGACCAGTGTCCCACACCAAATGCACTGTGACTCACGTCACTACATCGGCCGTTGTATCGCGATACATCAGCGATATATCGTTAGCTCGTACCGAACGAACAACCACGGAGGACAGACACATGCGTCACCACACTCATCACAGGCACGGGCACGGGCACGCCAGGTTCGACCGCACAGGCGGCTTCGAAGGCCAGTTCCCGCACCACGTTCCCCAACCGCCGGAGTTCCCGAGGCCGCAAATGCCCGGCATGCCCTTCGCCGCAGGCGGCCCATGGCCGGGTGCGCTCGGCGCGATGGCCGGGTTCGGCCGGGGCATGCGCGGCGGTCGTCGCGGCGGCATGCGGCGGCAGCGGCGCGGCAACGTCCGCGCGGCGGTGCTGGCCCTGCTGGCCGAGCGCCCGATGCACGGCTACGAGATGATCCAGGAACTCGCGGAGCGCACCGGCGGGTTGTGGAAGCCCAGCCCCGGCTCGGTCTACCCGACCCTGCAGTTGCTCGCCGACGAGGGCCTGATCACCGCGAGCGAGGACGGCGGCAAGCGCCTGTTCACGCTCACCGAACTGGGCACCGAGGAGGCGACCAAGCAGGCCGCCGCCAAGCCCTGGGAGGACATGGCGGGCGAGCCCGACCAGGACGCCCTCCAGCTGCACTCCGCGCTCACCCAGCTGTTCATGGCGGTGGACCAGATCACGCAGGCGGGCACCGAAGACCAGAAGGCCCGCGCGGTCGAGGCGGTCAACGAGGCCAAGCGCAAGATCTACGGCCTGCTCGCCGAGGACACCTCCGATGTCGACGACGAGGAGGAGTGACCCGAAGTGAGTGCTGCCCTTCCACGCGGAGGGCAGCACTCACGGCAGGATCAGGCCGGTTGGCTTGCGCCGCAGGTGCAGCCGGTAGGCGACTGGGAACTCCGTGCCGGAGGTCTGCGCGATGGCGCGATCAGCGACGGCTTGGGAGAACTCGATGCGCAGCACCGATTCCAGATCGGCCCGCTGCTGGAAGCGCCACACGGTGTCGACCGAGGTGCGGCTGAAGCCCTGATCGGCGAAGAACCGTTCCACGGCGGCAGGTTCGTAGCCGGGGACGTCAGCGCACAGCCAAGGCCCGTACGGCGGCCTCGCCCCGTCCAGGTCGATGATCGCCAGCGTGCCACCGGGCCGCAGCACGCGATCCGCCTCGACGAGTCCCGGCTCGCACCCGGGTCCGAAGAAGTAAGCAGTCCTCGCATGAACCAGGTCCACACTGGCATCGGGTAGTGGCAACCGCTGCGCCGGGCCTTCCAGGACGCGCACGTTCGAAGTGCCGCGGACCCGGACCTTGGCCCGGGCCACCAGCGGTGGGTGCGGTTCGACCCCGGTCACGCTCGCGGCATCGGATGCGAACACCGGCAGGTGAAATCCATCACCACAGCCGACGTCGAGTACGTCGAGCCCGGACCAATCGCACTTCGCGCGCAACACGCGCCACAACTCGCCAGTGCTGTCCTGCGCCCGGTTCTCCACCTCGTAGAGCTCGGGCCACTGCCAGATGTTCGGACTGGGAAGCACGTGCACACCGGTCAGTCTCGTCCTCACCCGAGCGGCCAACGCGGGCACCCACCCCATTCCCATTCGTCAAGACAACCACGTGGCCGCTTGTATTGGGGGTGATGGTGAGCGGACCATTGGTAACAGTGAGTAGGGCGCAGGTCACGGTGAGGAGACGCCCATGACTTTTACCCCAGGTCTCCTGCCAGGAAGTCCGTGCTGGGTCGACCTGACCAGTCCCGATCCGAATGCGAGCCGTGAGTTCTACGCGAACCTGTTCGGCTGGCACTACGAGGTGGACCGCAACGGGTACGGGGTCGCGCTGGCGGGCGCGAACCCGGTGGCCGGAATCGGTCCCGGACGCGAAGCGGCCTGGATGCTGCACCTTGCAATTCGCAACCCGTGGATCGCGGTGGAACGAGTCGGTCAGCACGGCGGGAAAGTGCTGCGCGGGCCGATCGGCGGGCAGCAGGTGGTGGCCGCCGACCCGAGCGGGGCGAGGATCGCGTTGAGCATCCCGTCACCGGGTCGGCGGTTCACCACGGGAATTCCGGGCTCATTCGAATGGGCCGATCTCAACACGCGCGACGGGCAGGTCGCCGACAAGTTCTTCCACGGCCTGTTCCACTACGAGCAGGGCCAGGTCGGCGACGGGGTGGAGTTGGACTACACGATCTGGTGGCAACACGGCACGGCAGTGCTCGGGCGGTACCGGATGGACTCGGACTTCCCAGCATCGACCCCGCCGCACTGGATGGTGTTCTTCCGCGTGCTCGACGAGTTGAGCACCGACCAGACCGCGGAGCGCGCCGTGCAGTGGGGCGGGGCGGTGACTGTGGACCCGTTCGACTCGGCGTACGGGCGGGTCGCGGTGCTGGAGGACCCGATGGGCGCGAGCTTCTCGGTGATCGCTCCCGCGCAGGACGACGAGGACGACTACGGCGCCGCCAACGACGACCCGTACGACGACTGATCAGCCGGCGACGGGCACGAACAGGCGCAGCAACAGCCAGGCGACCACGGCGGAGGGCAGCAGCGAGTCCATGCGGTCCATCAGGCCGCCATGCCCGGGCAGCAGGTTGCCCATGTCCTTGATGCCCAGGTCCCGCTTGATCAACGACTCGACCAGGTCACCGACCGTGGAGGTGATCACCAGCGCGCCGCCGAACAGCACGCCCTGCCACCACTGGCCGTGCAGCAGCAGGGTCACCGAGAGCGCGCCGCCGACCATGCCGGTGAGCATCGAACCGGCGAAGCCCTCCCAGGACTTCTTCGGGCTGATGACCGGGGCCATCGGGTGCTTGCCGAAGAGCACACCGGCCGCATAGCCGCCGGTGTCCGAGCAGACCACGCCGATCAGGAAGCACAGCACCCGGTACATGCCGTCCTCCGGCACGACCAGCATGGAGGCGAACGAGGCGAACAGCGGCACGTAGGCCGCCACGAAGATCGAACTGGTGACGTCGCGCACGTAGCCGGAGACGCCACCGCCGAACCGCCAGACCAGGCAGGCCAGGATGGTCACCACGAAGGCCGCCATCAGGCCGACCCGTTCGAAAGGCCAGGACAGCCACACCATGGCCTGGCCGCCAACGAGCACCGGGACCAGCGCGACCTGGATGCCCGCACCCCTGCGCAGCGCCCCGGTCAGCTCCACCGTGGACACCGCGACGGCGATGGCCACGATGGCGACGAACAGCTTCGGCACGGTGAGCAGGCAGGTCAGGATCACCGCGCCGAGAGCGACACCGACCGCGATGGCGGCCCAGAGGTTGCGCCCCGCCCGGGAGCTGGGCGGGGGTGCGGTGTCCGCACCCGGTCCGTCCGAAGAGGAACCGGGCGCGTCCTGCCGCCCGCCGGTGGTGGTCACGACTGTCGAACTTCCCTCGCAGGACGGGGCTCAGACCTCGAGCAACTCGGCTTCCTTGTGCTTGACCAGAGCCTCGACCTGGCCGACGTACTTGTCTGTCAGCGCCTGCAGCTCCTTCTCCGCGCGGGCCACGTCGTCCTCGCCAGCCTCGCCGTCCTTGGCGATGCGGTCGAGCTCGTCCTTGGCCTTGCGGCGGATGTTGCGCACCGAGACCTTGGCGTCCTCGCCCTTGCCCTTGGCCACCTTGACCATGTCGCGGCGGCGCTCCTCGGACAGCGCGGGGATCACCACTCGGATGATCGTGCCGTCGTTGCTCGGGTTCAGGCCCAGGTCCGACTCGCGGATGGCCTTCTCGATCTCCTTGAGCTGGCTGGTGTCGTACGGCTTGATGATCACCATCCGGGCCTCCGGAATGGTGATGCCCGCCAGCTGGTTGATCGGCGTCGGGGAGCCGTAGTAGTCGACATTGATGCCCTGGAACATGGTGGCGTTCGCCCGGCCAGTACGCACCGAGGCGAGGTGGTCCTTGGCCACCGACACCGCGGATTCCATCTTTTCCTCGGCGTCGAGGAGGGTCTCGTCGATCACGGCTGCTCCTTATCGATGCTTCGCTCGGGTGCGGATGTCCCGCACAAGCACGGCGCGAGCAGATCTGCTGCGTCCTGCCGGGCAGTGCTCCCTGAGGATGTCCACCATCCCAGTGTCAGGCCGACGGCCTGTCGTCAGGGGTGCTCACCACGGTGCCGATCTTCTCACCGCGCACCGCACGGGCGATGTTGCCCTCGGTCAGCAGGTTGAACACGATGATCGGCATGTTGTTGTCCATGCAGAGGCTGAACGCCGTCGAGTCGGCGACCTCGAGCCCGCGCTCCAGCACCTCGCGGTGGCTGATGTTGTCGAACATCGTGGCGTTGGGCTCACGGCGCGGGTCCGCGTCGTAGACCCCGTCCACGGCCTTGGCCATCAGCACCACGTCGCAGCCGATCTCCAGCGCGCGCTGCGCGGCCGCGGTGTCGGTGGAGAAGTAGGGCATGCCCACCCCGGCCGCGAAGATCACCACGCGGCCCTTCTCCAGGTGGCGCTCGGCGCGGCGCGGGATGTACGGCTCGGCGACCTGGCCCATCGTGATCGCGGACTGCACGCGGGTGTTGATGCCCTGCTTCTCCAGGAAGTCCTGGAGCGCGAGGCAGTTCATGACGGTGCCAAGCATGGCCATGTAGTCGGCGCGGTCGCGATCCATGCCGCGCTGGCTGAGCTCGGCGCCGCGGAAGTAGTTGCCGCCGCCGATGACCACCGCGATCTGGGCGCCCGAGCGGACCACGTCGGCGATCTGCCTGGCGACCGCGTGCACCACGTCGGGGTCCAGCCCGACCCTGCCGCCGCCGAACATCTCACCGCCGAGCTTGAGCAGCACCCTGCGGTACCCGACGCGGACGGCTTTGTCCTCAACCACCGACATGTGTGAACCTCCTCGTCACGAACCGATCCGAACGTGCGAAAGCGGGGTCGCCCGCCGTGCGGGTTGTCCGCACCGGCGACCCCGCCCACACCAGGATCAGCCTCAGCCGACCTCGAACCGGACGAAACGGGTGACGGTGACACCGGCCGCTTCGAGCAGGGCCTTGACGGTCTTCTTGGAGTCCTGCACGGAGGCCTGCTCCAGCAGCACGACGTCCTTGAAGAAGCCGTTGACCCGGCCCTCGACGATCTTGGGGAGGGCGGCCTCGGGCTTGCCCTCGGTGCGCGCGGTCTCCTCGGCGATGCGGCGCTCGTTGGCCACCAGGTCGGCGGGCACGTCCTCGCGGGTCAGGTAGCTCGCCTTGAGCGCGGCGACCTGCATGCCCACGGCGCGGGCGGCGTCGGCGTCGTCGCCGGTGTACTCGACCAGCACGCCCACGGCCGGCGGCAGGTCGGCGGAGCGGCGGTGCAGGTAGACGTTGGTCTGACCGTCGAAGGCGGCGATCTTGGCCAGCTCCAGCTTCTCACCGATCTTGGCGGAGAGGGCCTGCACGGCGTCGGCCACGGTGCCGTCGGTCAGCTTGGCCGCGGCCAGCGCCTCGATGTCGGTGGCACCGGACTCCTTGGCGGCGACAACGATCTTGTTGGCCAGCTCCTGGAACTCCTCGTTCTTGGCCACGAAGTCGGTCTCGCACTGGAGCTCGATCATGACGCCACCATCCGCGGCGACCAGGCCGTTGGCAGTGGCGCGGTCGGCACGCTTGCCGACGTCCTTGGCGCCCTTGATGCGCAGGATCTCGACGGCCTTGTCGAAGTCGCCGTCGGACTCGTCCAGGGCCTTCTTGCAGTCCATCATGCCGGAGCCGGTGAGCTCGCGGAGCCTCTTGACGTCGGCGGTGGTGTAGTTCGCCATCGTGCCTTTTCCGTTTCCTTCGGATCGATGCTCGACCCAGTGAGCAGGTCTACGTCAGTACTCGCGGGGTAGTACTCGGCCGCGTTCCGCGTCCGGCACCGTCAGTCGGCGCCGGACGCGGAACGCGGGCGGATCACGCCTGGGTCGGCTCGGCCGAGCCACCCTCGGTGGCGGCAGGCGCGGCGGCGGCGCCGACCAGCAACTCCTGCTCCCACTCGGCCAGCGGCTCCTCGGCGGCGACGGCCTTGTCCTCGGCGGCGCCGTCCTTGCCGCGGGCGCCGGAGCGGGCGATCAGACCGGCGGCGGCGGCCTCGGCCACGACCTTGGTCAGCAGCGCGGCGGAGCGGATGGCGTCGTCGTTGCCCGGGATCGGGTAGTCGACCTCGTCCGGGTCGCAGTTGGTGTCCAGGATGGCCACGACCGGGATGTTCAGCTTGCGAGCCTCGCCGACGGCGATGTGCTCCTTCTTGGTGTCCACGATCCACACGGCGCTGGGCACCTTGGACATGTCGCGAATACCGCCGAGGGTCTTCTCGAGCTTGTCCTTCTCACGGGTGAGCATCAGGATCTCCTTCTTGGTGAGACCCTGGAAGCCACCGGTCTGCTCCATCGACTCCAGCTCCTTGAGGCGCTGGAGGCGCTTGTGCACGGTGGTGAAGTTGGTGAGCATGCCGCCCAGCCAGCGCTGGTTGACGAAGGGCATCCCGACGCGAAGCGCCTCCTGGGCGATCGCCTCCTGAGCCTGCTTCTTGGTGCCCACGAACAGGATGGAACCGCCGTGCGCGACGGTCTCCCGCACGAACTCGTAGGCCCTGTCGATGTAGGTCAGGGTCTGCTGCAGGTCGATGATGTAGATGCCGTTGCGCTCGGTGAAGATGAAGCGCTTCATCTTCGGGTTCCAGCGCCGGGTCTGGTGCCCGAAGTGCACGCCGCTGTCGAGCAGCTGCTTCATGGTGACGACGGCCATGGCCGGTTGCACCTCTTGGTGTCGTGCGCGCCGGGGTGGCGCGCGGTTTCGGTTGACGCACGAGTCGGGTGACCCGATGCCCTGGTGCCCAGCCACCGCCCGAACTCGCCGGCACCGACCGAGTGAACGGGTCGGGCCTGGTGAGACCGCCAGGCGGCGTCCCTCCGAGGAGGGGTCTGCTGTGGCACGCGAAGTCGCCCCGCGAACACACGGGCCGCGGGTCAAGTGTACGCCCGACCCCCGGCAATTCCCGAATCGGGACCCCACCGGCCCCCAGTTGTCCACAGGCGGCCAGTTGTCCACATGTCGATCACTGCCCATGGCCCCGCCGACTCCATCCGGCGAGGCTGGGGTCGTGACTCGTCTCCTCGCCCTGCTGGCCGTCCTCCTGGCACTGGCCCCGCACCTGGCAACACCCCTCGCCAGTGCGGCGGCCCCGGCCCGGTTCGGCTGGCCGTTGGCGGCCCCGCACCCGGTGCTGCGCCGGTTCGAACCGCCCCGAGGCCCGTTCGGCCCCGGCCACCGCGGTGTGGACCTGGGCGGCACCGAGGACGAGGCCGTACTGGCAGCCGGGGACGGGGTGGTGCTCTACGCGGGGCTGGTCGCCGACCGGCCGGTGGTGTCGATCGTGCACCTCGGTGGGCTGCGCACCACGTACGAACCGGTGAGTCCGCTGGTCAACGCGGGTGAACGGGTCGGCAGGGGCCAACTGGTGGGCCGATTACGGCCTGGGCACGGGGGCTGTGCCACGGCTTGCCTGCACTGGGGTGTGCGGCGCGGCGAGGAGTACCTCGACCCACTGCGCCTGGTGGCGACCGGTGGCGTGCGACTGCTGCCCTGGCAGGACCGCTGAGCCTCGGCGACGGAGAGCGGCAGGGCGCCGCCGCGGCACTGGGTGCCGGTCAGCTCAGAGTTCGGACTGCTCGGCCAGCTTCGTGCGCAGCCGCAGCACGGCCCGGGTGTGCAGCTGGCAGACGCGGGACTCGGTGACCCCGAGGACCTTGCCGATCTCGGCCAGGGTGAGGTTCTCGAAGTAGTACAGGGTCACCACGATGCGGTCCCGCTCCGCGAGCTGGGCGATCGCGTCGGCGAGCTGGCGGCGGCTGTCCTGGTCGACCAGGCTGGCGACCGGGTCCTCGGCGTAGTCGTCGGGCAGCGTCTCGGCCAGCGAGGCGGTGCCCCGGCCAGCGGCGATCAGCTCGTCCAGCGCGACCACACTGGTCAGCTGGAGCTGCGCGTACAGGTCGCGCAGTTCGCCGAGCCCGATGGACAGCTCGGAGGCCAGTTCGGTGTCGGTCGGGGTGCGCTGCAGGCGTGCGCCCAGCCGTTCGAGGGCCCGCTCCACGTCGCGCGCTCTGCTCCGCACCGACCTCGGCACCCAGTCCTGGGAACGCAGGTCGTCCAGGATGGCGCCACGGATGCGCTGCATCGCGTAGGTCTCGAACTTCAGACCGCGCTCGGGCTCGAACTTCTCGATGGCGTCAACCAGCCCGAAGATGCCGGACTGAATCAGGTCCGCGACGTCGACGTGCGCGGGCAGGCCGGTACCCACCCGACCGGCCACGTACTTGACCAGCGGGGCGTAGTGCAGCACGAGCCGGTCGCGCACCGCGTGGTCACGGCTCTGCCCGTAGCCACGCCACAGCGCGACGATGCCGGCTTCGACGTCGTCGGCCGTGCGCTGATCACCTGGGAGGACCCCGTTGGGCTGGCCCACGCCGTACGCACCGTTGACCGGTGCCGCGGTGGGGCCTGCACCGTTGCCCGCGTCCTGGGTGGCGGCCCGGTCGCCGTCGACACGCGCGGCACGCGTCTCCGGAGAGGGCACAGCGGGCACGGTCGCCGTACGGGAACCTCCCCCGGCAGCATCAGGAACGGGGGTGGGTTCGGTCATGGATCGCCTTAAGCCGTTCGACGGTGACGTGTGTGTAGAGCTGCGTGGTGGCGAGCGTAGCGTGACCGAGCAGCTCTTGGACGGTCCGCAGATCCGCTCCTCCTTCGAGTAGGTGGGTGGCGGCGGAATGCCTTAGTCCGTGCGGTCCCATGTCTACTGCTCCAGGCACCGCACCAACAGCCTCGTGCACCACCCGCCGAGCGGTGCGCTGATCAAGTCGGCCGCCGCGTGCGCCGAGCAGCACCGCTTCCGGGGAACCGGGCCTGACCAGCGCAGACCGGCCTTCGTCGAGCCAGCGGGACAGGGCCTTCTCGGCCGGTACGCCGAAGGGAACAGTGCGCTGCCTGCCCCCTTTTCCGAGCACACGAATCACTCGGGCGGAGTAGTCGATGTCCGGTAGGTCGAGCGCACACAACTCCGACACGCGAATCCCTGTCGCGTACAACAACTCCACCAGCGCCTGATCACGCAGAGCGATCGGATCGCCCTCGGCGGCCCCCGACTCCGCGGCGCGCATCAGCGTGTCGGCCTGGTCCTGGCGGAGCACCCCGGGCAGCACGCGGTGTGGGCGGGGCGCCATCAGCATGGGCCCCGGGTCGGCGGGCAGGTAGCCGCGCCGGGTGGCCCACGCGGTGAAAGTCCTGGCGGCCGCAGCCCTGCGCGCCAGCGTGGTCCGGCTCGCACCGGCGGTCCGCAGCTGGGCGAGCCACGAGCGCAGCGCCGTGAGGTCCAGTGCCGTCAGCTCCACCTGGAGCGGCTGGTCATCGTCCTCGGCCACGGGCTCGGCCATGTGTGCGAGCAGGGACAACACGTCCGACAGGTAGGCGCGGACGGTGTGCGCCGACAGGTCACGCTCAAGGCTGAGGTGACGCTCGTACTCGGCGAGCGCGGCGGTGACCGGGGCGGGCAGCCGCTCCCTGAGCCGGAGCAGTACCCGCCCGCGCGGTCTTCCGGGCGGCGGCATAGGGACACACGGTGCGCCCCTCCCGGTTCATGGTCAAGCTCCGCCACACCGCGAGCTGGAGCTTGTGCCCATTCGTCCCAGTGCCGCGCACCACCCCGTGTCCTTGCGGACCGCGAGCCCGGCCAGTTCGAGCTGGGGCAACGCGGCGCGGACCCGGTCCAGGGGCACTCCCGACTCGACGGAGACTTGGTCGGGGCTCAGCCCAAGCCCCGTGCTCAGCGCCTCGTGCACCCTCAGCACGACAGGGTCCAGGCCGTCGGTGGGTCGCTGCGGTCCCGGCTCACGTGGGGCCAGGTCCGTACCGATGCGGCCGATCGCCTCCACGACCTCGTCCACCGAGCAGACCGGCGCGGCCACCCCGCTGCGGAGCAGGTCGTGGCACCCGACGGACATCGCCGAGGTGATCGGCCCGGGCACGGCCATCACCGGCTTGCCGAGGGAGTGCGCAGTGGACGCCGTGTTGCGCGCGCCGCTGCGCCGACCGGCCTCCACCACCACGGTGCCCGCGCCGAGGGCCGCGATCAGCCGGTTGCGGACCAGGAACCGGTGCCGGGCCGGGGGCGTTCCCGGCGGGTACTCGCTGACCACCGCGCCGTGTTCGGCGATCCGTTGCAGCAGGTCCGTGTGGCGCACCGGGTAACCCACGTCCACACCGCACCCGAGCACGGCCAAGGTGGTCCACCCAGCTGCGAGCGCCCCGCGGTGCGCGGCACCGTCCACCCCGTACGCGGCACCGGACACGACAGCCACCTGCCGCTCCGCCAGACCGAAGCCGAACTCGTTGGCGACGTGGTCCCCGTAGCCGGTGGCCGCTCGCGCCCCGACCACGGCCACCGCTCGGTCGACGAGTTCGTTCAGCGGCATGGATCCCTTGAACCACAAGGCAATCGGCTCCACCATGCCGGGTACTCCGCGAGTGCGGGCGGCCCGCAGCGACAGCAGTTGCCAGCCGGGCCAGTCGGGGTCCTCCGGGGTCAGCAGCCGTGCTCCCCGGGCATCCGCGCGGGCCAGGTCCTGCTCCGCGAGGTCGAGGTGGCACCGGGCAGCGGTCTCCTCGGCAACGGCGCCGCGCCGGACCAGCTCCGCGGCCCGGACCGGCCCCTCCTCGTTGATCAGGGCGACCAGGGACGGTGCGGGTGGTTCGGCAACTCGCAGCAGGTAGGCGCGTGCCAGGCGAACCGGGTCGGTCTTCATGCGGCCCTCCGGTCGCGGAATTCGAGGGCGGCGGCGACGTGCTCGGCAGTCGGCCGGTCGTCGCCGTCGAGATCGGCGAGGGTCCAGGCGACCCGCAGGCAACGGTCCGCGCCGCGGGCGCTGAGGATGCCGGTGGACAGGCCGCGGTCGAGCACCGCTGTCACCTTGCGCGGTAGCCGGAAGTCCCTGCGCAGCACCGGACCTGGCGCTTCGGCGTTGGTACGCCAGCCCCGCTCGGACCAGCGCTCGGCGGCACGGCCACGGGCCGCGGCCACGCGCTGGCTGACCACGTCCGTGCTCTCCGGCGGGGTCGCGTCGGCGGCGGACATGGCGGTGATCGGGCGCATCCTGGCGCGCAGGTCGATGCGGTCCAGCAGTGGACCGGACAGCCTGCCGAAGTAGCGCCGCCGTTCCACGGGTGAGCAGGTGCAGTCCACGTCCCTGGGTGGTGCGCAGGGACACGGGTTGGTGGCCAGGACGAGTTGGAACCGGGCCGGGTAGCGGGCCACGCCGTCCCGACGGGCGAGCCGGATCTCCCCCTCCTCGATGGCGGTCCGCAGGGCTTCGAGGTGGTGGGCGCGATACTCACAAGCCTCGTCGAGGAACAGCACGCCGCGGTGTGCCTTGCTGATGGCGCCTGGCCGGGCAGTGCCGGACCCGCCGCCGACCAGCGCCGCCACGGAAGCGGAGTGGTGTGGGGCGACGAACGGCGGCACGGTGACCAGTGGGGCCTCCGGGGCGAGCAGGCCCGCGATGGAGTGGATGGCGGTGACCTCCAGCGCCTCCCGAGTGGACAGTGCGGGCAGCAGGCCGACCAGCCGCTCGGCGAGCATCGTCTTGCCGGTGCCCGGCGGGCCGACCAGCAGGAGGTGGTGGCCACCGGCGGCGGCGACCTCCAGCGCCCACCGGGCCTCCGGCTGTCCGATCACGTCGGCGAGGTCGGGCACGTCAGGGGACGGGACGGCACTGGCTGGTTCGGGGTCCACCAGTGCCGTCTCGTCTCCCCTCAACCAGGCCAGCACGTCGGCCAGCCTGCCGGCGCCTCGGGACCGCATGCCGTCCACGAGCGCCGCTTCGGGCAGGGCCTCGATCGGGACCACTGCCCTGGTGAGCCCGGCCCTGCGTGCGGCGAGCAGGCCGGGCAGCACGCCGCGCACCGGCCGCAGCCGGCCGTCCAGCGCGAGTTCACCGATCAACACGGTGCCGCCGAGCTCGGCCTGCGGCACCTCACCTGCCCCGGCGAGCACGGCGCAGGCCAGGCTCAGGTCGTAACCGGAACCGCCCTTGGGCAGGTCGGCGGGCGACATGGCCAGGGTGACCTGCTGGTCGGGCCAGGTGACCCCGCTGTTGCGCACGGCGGCACGCACCCGGTCCTTGGCCTCCAGCAGGGCCGCGTCGGGCAGGCCGACCAGCTGCACCTTGGGCTTGCCGGTGCCGACGTCGGCCTCCACCTCCACCGCCATGCCGTCCACACCGGACAGGGCGACCGCCCAGGACCTGGCCAGCATCAGAACGCACCCCGCAGGTGCTCGAGCCTGGCCGGGCCATGCCCCGGCCAGCGGACGGAGATGACGTCGTACCGGGTCTCGCACCAGCCGACCTTGTGCTCGCACAGCCACAGGTTGGTCAGTCGCCGGATCCTGGCCTGTTTGGCCGGGGTCACCGCCTCCGGTGGCGAGCCGTGCGAATCGCTGGAGCGGGTCTTGACCTCGCACACCACCAGGCGGGTGCCGTCGGTGGCAACGATGTCCAGCTCACCGTCACGACAGCGCCAGTTGCGGGAGAGCAGGACCAGGCCCTGGCCCTCCAGGAACATCGCGGCCAGGTCCTCGCCCAGCCTGCCCAGTTCTGCCGTTGCGCACTGGCTCACTGCGGACTCCCCTCCCTCGGTGGCGCACGTCGCTGTGCATCCACCGTGCGACGGGCGGGGCTGGGCGGGAAGCCCGGGATCGGGAACTGTGGACAAGTGGTGGGGCTGTGGACAAGTCGGGCTTGGCGGGCTCGTGCGAGGCCCGGTTGTCGGTGGGCGGTGCTAGCTTGTCCGGCCGCCGTTCGTGGCCCGGGAACGACTCAGGCCCGGCGGAGCTCCGCCGGGCCTGCACTCGTGCACGAGCCTCCGCTCAGGTCGCCGGGCCACCGCCCGCGCCGAACGGACCGTCCTCGGGCAGCCGCAGGTCGGGCTTGTCCAGCTCCTCCACGTTGACGTCCTTGAACGTGATCACCCTGACGTTCTTGACGAACCGCGCGGGGCGGTACATGTCCCACACCCAGGCGTCGGACATGCGCACCTCGAAGTAGACCTCGCCCTCGGCGTTGCGCACCTGCACGTCGACCGCGTTGGCCAGGTAGAACCGGCGCTCGGTCTCGACCACGAAGGAGAACTGGCCGACGATGTCGCGGTACTCCTTGTAGAGCTGCAGCTCCATCTCGGTCTCGTACTTCTCGAGATCTTCCGCGCTCATCGGATCCGCGTCCCTCCCCGTCGTGTGCCCACTGCCCCCACCTCGGGGGATGCCCCATTCTGGACTACCGCCGCGGGGGCACTGGCACGAGCCACCCCCCTGCGGCCAACCGGCCTCGGCGGCACCATGCCGTGCAGCCTCGCCGCGGCCACCACGTTGCTGTAGGACCAGCGGTGGTCGGCGCTCGGACCGTGCTCGCGCAGCGCCGCCGTGTGGTCGGCCGTGGAGTAGCCCTTGTGCACGTCGAAGCCGTAACAAGGCAGGTCGGCGTGCAGTTGTTTCATGATCCGGTCCCTGGTGACCTTGGCCAGCACGGAGGCCGCGGCCACGCAGGCCACGGCCTGGTCGCCCTTGATCACGGGCACGCTCGGCGCGGTCAGCCCGGGTACCGGGAAGCCGTCGACCAGCACGTAGCCGGGATTGCTCGCGAGCAGGGCGACCGCGCGGCGCATGCCCTCGATGTTGGCCACGTGCACGCCGATCTCGTCGACCTCGGCGGCGGGCACGACGACCACGGCGTGGTCCTGCGCGCGGGCGAGTAACAGCTCGTACATGCGCTCCCTGGCCGCCTCGGTGAGCAGCTTGGAGTCGGTCAGCCCGTCGAACCGGCGGGCGTCGCCGGGCCGCAGCACGCAGGAGGCCACCACCAGGGGCCCGGCGCAGGCCCCGCGCCCGGCCTCGTCGACCCCGGCGACCGGGCCGAGCCCGCGCCGGTCCAGCGCGGACTGCAGCGCCCAGTTGCCGCTACTGCCCCGGATCACCGCCCTCGGCGGGCGCAATGCCACCGCGGTCCCTGACCTGCTCAGGGCTTCTCCCCGGTCGTGAACGCGTTGCGGATCCCCCTGCGCACCCGTCGGCCGATCCACAGCACGGGGAAGGCCGCGACGATCCCGCCGCCAAGCGGCAGCCCGGCCTGCCAGGCGGGTGCGCCCAGCGCGGCGGCCTGGGCCTGCGGGTCCTCGGTGCGGACCAGGCCCCAGCGGGTGGGCGGCAGCACGATGAACCGCGCCTTGCCGATCACGTTGTTCACCGGCACCGCGCCCGCGAGCAGATCGCCCTTGCCCTGCAGGCGGGAGTCGTCGGAGTTGTTGCGGTTGTCCCCCATCACCCAGAGCTTGCCGTCGGGCACCTTGACCGGTCCGAAGGGCATCTGCGTCGGGGGCATGTCCGGCCGCCAGAAGATGTACGGCTCGTTGAGCGGCTTGCCGTCCACCACGACCCGGTTGTTGTCGCAGCACTGCACGGTCTGCCCGCCGACGGCGACCACGCGCTTGATCAGGTCGTACTCGTCCGGGGCGGCGAGCCCGATCACCGAGAGGCCGTCCTGGATGGTGTGCAGGACCGGGTTGTCCGAGCGCGCCACCTGGAACTCGCTGCGGTCCCAGTTGTCGGGGGCCTTGAAGACGATGACGTCGCCGGGCGCGGGCTTGGTGAAGTTGTAGCTGAGCTTGTCCACCAGCACGCGGTCGTCGGTGCACCCGTCGCAGCCGATGAGCGTCTGCTCCATCGACTCCGAGGGAATCACGTACACGCGCGCGAGGAATGTCTGGATGAGGAAGGTCAGCACCAGCGCGGTCACGATGAGAATCGGAAGTTCCTTCCAGAACGACCGTTTCTTCTCCGGCTTGCGCCGCCTGCTCGTGTGCGCGGTCTTGGCCTCGTCCAGGGGTCGGGTGCCCGAACCACCCTGCTCAGCACCGGAACTGGGCGTTGGCTCCTCAGGATCGGGGCTGTTCGAGGGTGTCTGCGAAGGCACGACGTCAGTCACGGCGCCAGATTACGCTAGCAAGCTCAGGGGTGACGCACAGCAATCCGTACAGTCCCCTGCACGGGTAGTCAGGGCCGCTGTTGACGCTGGTCCAACAGGGCGGAACGGGTCCGCCGGACCGCCCAGACCACGGGCACCGCCAGCGCCACGCCGCCGGTCAGCGGCAGGCCCTGCTGCCAGGCCGGGGCGCCCATGGCGACCACCTGCGGGTCCTGGGCGTGCACGACGCCCCAGCGGCTGGGCGGCAGCACGATCACCCGGGCCTTGCCGATCACGTCGTCCACGCCGATGGTGCCGTTGACCCCGCCACCGCCCTGGAAGCGCGAGTCCTCGGAGTTGTTGCGGCTGTCGCCCATCACCCACAGGCGCCCCTCGGGCACCTTCACCGGGGCGAAGGAGCGCTGCTGCTCGCCGCGACCGGGGAACCAGTAGATGTACGGCTCGGTGAGCGGCTTGCCGTCCACCACGACCCGGTTGTTGTCGCAGCACTGCACGGTCTGCCCACCGACGGCGATGACCCGCTTGACGAAGTCGCGCTCGTCCGGCGGGGCGAGGCCGAACATGGAGGCCACGCTCTGCACGGCGTTGACCACCGGGTTGTCCGAGCGCTGCGAGCTGAAGTCGTTGTGCGTCCAGGCGGGCGGGCCGCGGAAGACCACGACGTCGCCGGGCGCCGGGTTGGTGAAGCGGTAGGTCAGCTTGTCGACCAGGATCCGGTCGTTCTGGCAGCCGTCACAGCCGTGCAGGGTCTGCTCCATCGATCCCGAGGGGATGACGTACACCCTGGCCAGGAAGGACTGGATCAGAACGGTGAGGACGAGGGCCGTGACGACCAGCACGACGAGCTCGCGGAAGAAGGAGCCCTTGGGCTTCTTCCGATGCGCATGTCGGCCCTTCTTGGCGCCCTTGGGCACCTCGAAGGGCCGACGTGTCTGCTCGTCCTGGTTGTCCCCGGACTCCTGGGAGGTCACGGGGCAGGACCGCGATCTGGGGAAAGTGCGTCAGGCCGGGGTGACGGCGTCGCGCTTCTCCTTGATCTTGGCGGCCTTGCCGCGCAGGTCGCGCAGGTAGTACAGCTTGGCGCGGCGCACGTCACCGCGGGTCACGCGCTCGATCTTGGCGATGTTCGGCGTGTGCACCGGGAAGGTGCGCTCCACGCCGACGCCGAAGGAGACCTTGCGCACGGTGAAGGTCTCGCGCACGCCGCCGCCGTGGCGACGGATCACGACGCCCTGGAACACCTGGACCCGCTCGCGGGAGCCCTCGATGACGCGGACGTGGACCTTCAGGGTGTCGCCCGGACGGAAGTCCGGGATGTCGGAACGCAGCGACTGGGCGTCCAGAGCGTCCAGGGTGTTCATCGGTGGTCCGTCCTCGTCCTTCGAGTGTCTTCGGTACTTCCCCGCGGCTACCCTCTCCACCGCGCAGTGGGGTGCGAGGGCGAAGCCGTCCTGGGGTTTGCCAGACCTCCACGGGTGACGGTCCGGCGCGCGTCGACCACTGTGGCCGACTGCAGCAACCTGTCCAGTGTGCCAGACGGGCCGTTGCCGACCCAAATCGGGTGTGCTCAGGACTGGTCCGCGCGCAGTGCCTCGAGCACCGCGCGGTCCCGCTTGTCGAACTGTTCGGCGGGCAGCGCCGCGAGCAGGTCGGGACGCCGCGCCAAGGTGCGCTCCAGCGCCTGGTCACGGCGCCAGCGCGCGATCGCGGCGTGGTTGCCCGAGCGCAGCACGTCCGGCACGGCCAGTCCGCGCCACAGCTCCGGCCGGGTGTAGCTGGGGCCTTCCAGCAGGCCGTCGGAGAACGAGTCCTGCTCGGCGGAGGCCGGGTTGCCCAGCACGCCGGGCAGCAGCCGGGCCACGGCCTCGACCACGACCAGCACGGCGACCTCGCCGCCAACCAGCACGTAGTCCCCGATGGACACCTCGTCGACCACCATGCGGGTCGCGGCGTCGTCCACCACGCGCTGGTCGATGCCCTCGTACCGCCCGCAGGCGAAGGCCAGCCACGGCTCGGCGGCCAGCTCCCTGGCCACGGCCTGCGTGAACGGCCGCCCCGCCGGGGTGGGCACCACCAGCCTGGGCAGCCTGCCCTCGGCGTCGGGCGCGCACACGGCGTCCAGGGCCTCGCCCCAGACCTGCGGCTTCATCACCATGCCGGGGCCACCGCCGTACGGGCTGTCGTCCACGGCGCGGTGCACGTCGTGCGCGAACTCACGCAGGTCGTGCACGTCCACGCTGATCAGGCCCTTGTCCACGGCCTTGCCCAGCAGCGCGGCGCGCAGCGGCTCCAGGTACTCCGGGAAGATGGTTAGGACGTCAATCCGCATGGGCCTCGTCCAGCAGACCCTCCGGCGGGTCGATCACGACCCGGCCGCCCGCCACGTCCACCGTCGGCACGATCTCGCGCACGAAGGGCACCAGCAGCTCGCCGCCGCCCTCGCGGCGCACCGCCAGCAGCTCGCCACCGGGCCCGTGCAGGACCTCGATGACCTCGCCGACCCGGTCCCCGTCGGCGGTGAGCACCGCGAGCCCTTCGAGCTCGTGGTCGTAGAACTCGTCCGGGTCCTCCGTCGGCGCCAACTCGGCGGCGTCGACCAGCAGCAGCAGGCCACGCTGGGCCTCCGCGGCGTCCCTGCCGACCACCCCGTCGAAGACCACCAGCAGCCGCCCGGCGTGCGGCCGGGCGGCTGCGATGGTGACGGTGCCGGTCACGCCCTCGCGCGACCTGGTCAGCAGGACGGCGCCCGGTGCGAACCGCTCCTCGGGGGAGTCGGTCCGCACGTCCACGACGAGTTCGCCGCGGATGCCGTGCGGCTTGACCACACGTCCGACCACGCGGACGTCAGGACCGGGTGTCAACGGTCGGTGTCCACCACGTCGACCCGCACGCCGCGACCGCCGATACCGGCCATCACGGTGCGCAGCGCGGTCGCGGTGCGGCCACCACGTCCGATCACCTTGCCCAGGTCGTCGGGGTGGACGTGCACCTCGAGGGTGCGTCCCCGGCGAGTGGTGACGAGGGTGACACGGACGTCGTCCGGGTGGTCGACGATGCCGCGGACGAGGTGCTCAAGTGCGTCCGCAAGCAGGCTCACGCCGACTCGCCCTCAGCCTTCTCCTCGGCCTTGGCCTCGTCCTTGGCCGGAGCCTCGTCCTTGGCGTCGGCCTTCTTGGCGGACTTCTTCTTCGGGGTGGTGGCGTCCACGGTGGGCTCCTCGCCCGCCGCGGCCAGCGCCGCGTTGAACAGAGCCTGCTTGTCGGGCTTGGGCTCGCGGTGCTTCAGCGTGCCCTCGGCGCCCGGCAGGCCCTTGAACTTCTGCCAGTCACCGGTGATCTCCAGCAGGCGCTGCACCGGCTCGGTCGGCTGCGCGCCGACACCCAGCCAGTACTGGGCGCGCTCGGTGTCGACCTCGATGAAGCTGGGCTCCTCGAGCGGGTGGTACTTGCCGATCGTCTCGATCGCCTTGCCACTGCGACGGACGCGCGAGTCGGCGACGATGATCCGGTACTGCGGCTGGCGGATCTTGCCGAGACGCTGCAGCTTGATCTTGACGGCCACGGGTCGTGGTACTCCTCAGGCTCTCGTGCTCCGGGTGAGCTGGCCGAACCCGAGTGGGGACACACCGGGCCGAAGCTCTGGTTTCAGGACGCCACGGCACAGCGAGAGGGACCGGCAATGGCGGACAGCCGACAATTGTGCCAGACGCGCCCCACCCACGGCCAATCACCCACCCCGCCCCCGCGTCTTCGCGCCGGTCTCTGGACCGCGGGCCCACGATGATCACATCTGTCCAGTGATCATCATGGGACAAGGGAAGAGACCGGACCAGAGCGAAGACGCCGCGATCCGGAGGAGCGCCAAGAGCGAAGCGGGCACAGCCGTCCCCAGCCGACGCCCAAACCCGCTCGCGTCGCCGCATCAGTCCAGCGGGCGACGCGAGCACCCCGCCAACACACCACACCGCAAGCGCCGACACACCGAACCCGAACGTCCAACACGCGGCGCACGAAGCGCCGACACGCGGCCCCGGAACGTCCGACACGCGCAGCCAACCCGGGACTCGCGCTCCCCAGAGCGGGACTCACGCCCCTGTGAACGGGACTCGTCCGTTCAGGTCCAGATGCCCAGCGACATGAGGAGGATTCCCACGCCGGGCACGAAGTTGTTGATCTGGTGGGCGATGATGCTGGCGGGCAGCCTGCCGGTGACCAGCCGGGCCCAGCCGATCGGTATGGCGATGACCAGCAGCAACAGGGTGCGCTGGGGCTCCAGGTGGCCCACGGCGAAGATCGCGGTGCTGAGCACGAGCGCGGCCCAGCGGCTCCAGCGCAGCCGCTCGATGGCGCCCCACAGCAGGCCGCGGTAGAGCAGTTCCTCACAGACCGGGCCGAGCAGCCAGGTGTAGAGGAACATCACCACGGCCACCGACACGGGCAGCCGCTGGGCGCCGACCACCGAGCTCAGCGCCGAGGAGGCGTTGTCCTGGCCGACCAGCTTGGCCCAGATGACCACGGCCACGCAGGTCACGGCGAGCCCGGCGAACCCCAGCTTGAAACCGACCCGCACGTCCTGCCAGCTCCAGCGCAGGCCCAGGTCGAGCACCGGCCCGTTGCCGCGCAGCACGGTGGCGAGCACGGCGACGCCGGTGGCCAGCAGCACGGGCAGCACGGTGGCCAGGACGACGACCAGTTGCGGGATGGGTTCGGTGGCGGCGATGGGGCCCGCGGCAGCGGAGATGAACACCGCGGTGAGCACCAGTACGACCTGGGCGAGCACGAAGGCGCCGAACCCCCAGCGGTGGGTCCGCACGGCGGGCGCCTGGCTCGACAGGTCGACGACCTCCTCCTGGCTGGGTGTGCCAGGTGGGTCGGGCGGGTTCACAGGCGCCTCCGCGTGTCGGTAGACCTCACGACTGTAGTGGGCTGGCTCAGGCGACGAGCAGCAAAGCGAGCGCTGGCAGCAAGTTGTTGGCGGCGTGCGCGACGATGCTGGCGCCGATGCCACCGGTGAGCAGCCTGGCCGCCCCGATGGCCAGCCCCTGGGCGAACAGCGAGAGCAGGCGGGGCGGGTCCAGGTGCAGGAAGGCGAACACCAGCGCGGTGAACACGAGCACGATCCCGCGCGGTACACCGTAGCCCGCCAGCGCACCCCACAGTGCCCCGCGCACCAACAACTCCTCGGTGATCGGGGCGCCCACGACGAGGAAGACCCCGTAGGACAGGGTCCACACGGAGAAGCCTCCCGTGGGGATCTGCGGCGACACGGGGTGCAGCACGTGGGTCACCGCGAGGGAGAGCACCACGCCTACCACCACCGACACGGCGCCGCAGACCACGCCGACGCCCATGCCCCTGACGGTGGGCAGCAGGCCGAAGTCGGCGCGCGGCCCGGTGCCGCGCAGCAGCGAGCCGATCACCGGCGCGGCGCCGAGCAACAGGTTGGCCGACAGCGGGAGCAGCAGCAGCGGGCCGGAGTGCGTGTCCCCGGCGGGCACCAGTGCGGCGATCAGCAGTGAGACGAGGTAGTAGCTGCCGAAGCCGATCAGGAAGACCGGCAGTCCCCACCGCAGGTCGGGACGCGCGGGTGCGACCAGCTGTTCACCGTCCACCGGTCGCTCCCTCCACGTCCTCAGCCGACCACCCGGCCCCTCAACATGATCATCGACGGGCCACGCAGCACGTCAAGATCCTTCCGTGGGTCGGCCTGGAAGACCAGCAGGTCAGCGGGTGATCCTTCGCCGAGTCCGGACCAGCCCAGCCACTCGCGGGCGGCCCAGCTGCCCGCGCCCAGCGCCTGCTCACGGGTCATGCCCGCCTCGTGCAGGGCGACGATCTCGTCGATCAGCCTGCCGTGCCGGATGCCGCCGCCCGCGTCGGTGCCCGCGTAGACCGGGATGCCCGCCTCGATGGCCATGCCCACGGTCTGCCGCACGCGGGCGTGCAGCTCGCGCATGTGCGTGGCGTAGCGCGGGAACTTGCTCGCCGAGTCCGCGATGGACGGGAAGTTCTCGATGTTGATCAGCGTGGGCACCAGCGCGGTGCCCCGGCGGGCCATCTCGGCGATGGTGTCCTCGGTCAGCCCGGTGCCGTGCTCGATGCAGTCGATGCCCGCGGCCAGCAGGCCGGGCAGCGCCTCCTCGCTGAACACGTGCGCGGTGACCTTGGCCCCCGCCTCGTGCGCCACCCGGATCGCCTCGACCAGCACCTCGTCCGGCCACAGCGGGGACAGGTCCCCGGTCTCCCGGTCGATCCAGTCCCCGACCAGCTTGACCCAGCCGTCCCCGTACGCGGCCTGCTCGGCGACCATCGCGGGCAGCTGGGCCGGGTCCGCCACGTCGATGCCGAGCCCGCGGATGTACCGCTTGGGCCGCACCAGGTGGCGGCCCGCGCGCACGATCCTGGGCAGGTCCAGGCGTTCCTGCAACGGCCGGGTGTCGATCGGCGAGCCGCAGTCGCGGATCAGCAGCGTGCCCGCGTCCCGGTCGGTGATCGCCTGTTCCACGGCCACGTCCAGCTCGACGGGGCCCTCCGGGCCGATGCCCACGTGGCAGTGCGCGTCGACCAGGCCCGGCACCAGGTAGCCGCCGTCCACGACGGTCTGCGCCCCGGGCACCGGTACCTCGCGGATGCGCCCGTTGACCACCCACAGGTCGCGCTGCACGCCCTCGGGCAGGACGACACCGCGCAGGTGCAGGCCGGTCACTTCTTCTTCTTGTCGTTCTTGCCGAAGTTCAGCTTCGACGGGTCGAACCCGGGCGGCAGCTGGTCCAGGCCGGCCAGTCCGGGCGGCAGCTCACCGAGGCCGCCGGGCAGGTGCGAGATGTCGGGCATGCCACCGGGCATGCCACCGGGCATGCCACCCAGTCCACCGGGCAGCCCGGGGAAGCCCCCGCGCAGCTTCGGCGGGGTCGGGCCGCGTCCGCCCTTGCCCTTCTTGCCCTTCTTGCCCTTGCGGCTGCCGCCACCGCCCATGCCGGGCAGGCCGAAGCGACCGGCCATCTGCTTCATCATCTTGCGGGCGTCGAAGAACTTGGTGACCAGGTCGTTGACCTCGCTGACGGCCACACCCGAGCCGTTGGCGATGCGCAGCCGCCGCGAGCCGTTGATGATCTTCGGGTCGGCCCGCTCCGCAGGGGTCATGCCGCGGATGATCGCCTGCAACCGGTCCAGGCGCTTCTCGTCGAAGTTGGCCAGCTGGTCCTTCATCTGGCCCGCGCCGGGCAGCATGCCGATCAGGTTCGCGAGCGGACCCATCTTGCGCACCGCGAGCATCTGCTCCAGGAAGTCCTCGAGCGTCAGCTCCCCGGTGCCCAGCTTGGCCGCGGTCTGCTGGGCCTTCTCCTGGTCGAAGTGCTGCTCGGCCTGCTCGATCAGGGTGAGCAGGTCACCCATGCCCAGGATGCGGCTGGCCATCCGGTCGGGGTGGAAGACGTCGAAGTCCTCCAGCTTCTCCCCGTTGGAGGCGAACAGGATGGGCTGGCCGGTGACCTCGCGCACGCTCAGCGCGGCACCACCGCGGGCGTCGCCGTCGAGCTTGGTCAGCACCACGCCGGTGAAGCCAACGCCGTCGCGGAAGGCCTCGGCGGTGGTCACCGCGTCCTGACCGATCATGGCGTCGACCACGAACAGGACCTCGTCGGGCCGCACGGCGTCGCGGATGTCCGCGGCCTGCCGCATCAGCTCCTCGTCGATGCCCAGGCGGCCCGCGGTGTCCACCACGACCACGTCGTGCTGGGCCCGCCTGGCCTCCTCGATCGCGGCCTTGGCCACGGCCACCGGGTCGCCGACCCCGTTGCCGGGCTCGGGCGCGAACACCGGCACGGCCACCCGTTCGCCGACCACCTGGAGCTGGGTCACCGCGTTGGGGCGCTGCAGGTCGCAGGCCACCAGCATGGGCGTGTGGCCCTGCTTCTTGAGCCAGCCGGACAGCTTGCCGGCGAGGGTGGTCTTACCGGCACCCTGCAGACCGGCGAGCATGATCACCGTGGGCGGGGTCTTGGCCAGGTTGAGCCGTCGCGTCTCGCCGCCGAGGATGCCGATGAGCTCCTCGTTGACGATCTTGACGACCTGCTGGGCCGGGTTGAGCGCCCCGGAGACCTCGGCGCCCTTGGCACGTTGCTTGATGCCCGCGATGAAGGTCTTCACCACCGGCAGCGCGACATCGGCCTCCAGCAGGGCGATGCGGATCTCGCGGCAGGTCGAGTCGATGTCGGTGTCGGACAGCCGCCCCTTGCCGCGCAGGTTGGCCAGTACCGACGAGAGCCGATCGGAAAGGGTGTCGAACACGGTGCCGCCAGACCTCGCAACTAGTCAGTGGGTTACCCACGAGGGTAGCTGTGCTGGCACGGCCACGTCTGCGGGTGGTGCCAAGTGCAGCCGGTCGGCGCCCTGCCGGGACAGCAGGCGGGCGCTGCGCCAGCCCCTGGGCACCCGGCCGGCGAGCAGGGCGGCGCGCACCCGTTGGGCCCTGCGCACGTGGCGGGCGAAGGAGCGCGGGCGGACCGTGCGGCCGCGCTGGTGCTGACCGGCCAGTGCCTGCTCGGGGCTGACGTCCAGCCAGAGCATGCGCACCGGCCGCCTGGTCAGGAAGCCGACGAGGGCCAGCAGCGCTCGGGTCGTGGCACGGGTGGAGGGCTCGTGCACCACAACGGGGCCACGGGTCAGGGCCGCGTGGCGCACGATCCTGGCGCGGTGCCAGGCGTGCACCAGCGGCCGGTACCAGCGGTACGGGGTGCGCGCGGGCAGCAGGGAGCGGAGCCGGTGCCGGACCTGGTCGGAGTCCAGCACCGGCACGGGATCGACCTCGACGCGGCGCAGCAGGGTGGACTTACCGGCGCCGGGCAGGCCGCACACCACGAGCAGATCGCGGTGGTCGAGCCGGATCGCAGTGGTCATGCGGGCTCAACGAACGACCCGCCGGTAAACGTTCCTTTAACCGGAACTTCTCAGGTTCCGCGGGCGGCGGCCAGCACGGCGCGTTCGATCAACCGCCTGCGGCCCAGGTCGAAGGGGTCCCCCTCGGTGGCGGACAGGCAGAACGAGTCGACCACCGTGCTGCCCAGCGTGGCCACCTTGGCCCAGCGCACGTCCAGCCCGCTGCCCTCCAGCGCGGCGGCGACCCGGTGCAGCAGCCCGATCCGGTCGGCGGCACGCAACTCCAGCACGACCGCGCCGGAGGCCTCGTCGTCGAACCACAGCACGCGCGGCGGCGGCGCGTCGGTGGGCGGCCCGCCGTAGTCCCGCTCCTTGGCGGTCAGCTTCTCGCCCAGGGCGAGCCCGCCGTCGATGGCGCGGGTCAGCTGCTCGCGGATCAGCCCGGCGTCGGGCAGGGAACCGAACCGCGGCGACACGCTGAACACGTCGACCGCCACCCCGGAGTGGCTGCGCAGCGCGGCGGAGTGCACCTCCAGCGAGTTCAGTGCGAGCACGCCCGCCGCGCGGGAGAGCAGGCCGGGCCGGTCGGGGGCGATCACCGTGACGGTGGCGGTCTGCCCCTCCTCGGTGATCAGCACGTCGGGACGGCCCGAGTTCGCCACGGCGTGCGCACGGGACTGCTGCTCCACGTCCAGCGGCTCGGGACGCGGGGACGGCTCCCCCGCCATCGCCTTGCGGCAGCGGCGGACCAGGTCGGCGATCAGCCCGGCCTTCCAGTCCGTCCACACTCCCGGGCCGGTGGCCAGCGAGTCGGCCTCCGCCAGGGCGTGCAGCAGTTCCAGCAGCACCGGGTCGCCGCCGAGGGTCTCCACGACCCGGTTCACGGTGGCCGGGTCCTCCACGTCGCGGCGGGTCGCGGTGTGCGGCAACAACAAGTGGTGCCGCACGGCCGCGGTGAGCAGCTCAACGTCGTTGGGCCACAGGCCGATGCGCTCGCCGATCTGGGTGGCCAGCGCGGCCCCGACCTCGGAGTGGTCGGCGTCCCGGCCCTTGCCGATGTCGTGCAGCAAAGCCGCCAGCAGCAACAGGTCCGGCCGCGACACGGTGGTGGTCAACCGCGCCGCCTGCGCGGTGGCCTGCACCAGGTGCCGGTCCACCGTCCAGGTGTGCGCGAGGTCGCGCGGGGGCAGGTCGCGCACGGCGCCCCACTCCGGGAAGAGCCTGCCCCACAACCCGGTGCGGTCCAACGCCTCCACGACGTCGACCAGACCAGGCCCGGTGCCGAGCATGCCGAGCAGTTCCTCGCGGGCCTGTCTCGGCCACGGCTTGCGCAGTTCCGGTGCGGCGTCGGCGAGCCGGGTCAGCGTGCCCGCGGCGATGGGGCTGTTCGTGCGGGCCGCGGCGCCCGCGACACGCAGCAGCAGACCCGGGTCCCGGCTGGGGATCGCCTCCCGCGCGAGGGCGACCTCGTTGCCGTGCAACACAACCCCGTCGTCCAGCGGGCGGCGGGCCGGTCCCCTGCGCAGCGCGGCACGGCCGAAGGAGGTCAGCCCGCGCCGCGGTGCCGCGGCCCGCGCCGAGCGCAGCGCCACGTCCACGGCGTACACCACGGTGCGGCCCGCCGAGGACAGCGCCCTGGCCAGGCCGAACCGGTCGCCCATCGCCAGCGCGGTGGCCACCTCGTCGCCCTCCTGGGCCTGCAACACGTCCCGGCCGCGACCACTGGCCCTGCGCAGTTCGGTGCGCACGTCCAGCAGCAGGGCGTGCGCCTCGGCCACGTCCCCGCCCGGACGGTCGATCACCTGCGCGACCGCCAGCGCGTCGAGCAGTTGCAGGTCGCGCAGGCCGCCACGGCCGTGCTTGAGGTCGGGCTCCACCCGGTGGGCCACCTCGCCCGACATCATCCACCGGCGCTTGGCCGAGTCGGTGAGCTCCTCAAGGCGGTCCCGGATGCCTGAGCGCCACGCCTGTCGCGCCGAGCTGATCAGCCGCTCGGCGACCTCCGGGTCACCGGCGAGCTGCCTGGCCTCCAGCAGTCCCAGTGCCACCCGCAGGTCGCTGCCCGCCACCCGCAGGGCCTCACCCACCGTGCGCACCGAGTGGTCCAGCCCGATTCCGGAGTTCCACAGCGGGTACCAGAGCCGTTCGGCGACGGCGTCGATGTCCTTGCGCCCGTTGTGCACCAGGACCAGGTCCAGGTCCGAGGCGGGCACGAGTTCGCGGCGGCCCAGCGCGCCGACCGCCAGCAGTGCGACCCCGCTGCCCGGCCCGCCGACCCCCGAGTTGCCCGCGTGCGCGGCGAGCCAGAACTCGTGCAGGTCCACCAGGGCCTCACGCAGTGCTTCCGCCGGCAGCCTGCGGTGACCCGGTGCGGGCTTGAGCAACAAGTCCCTGGCCCGCACCAGGTCGTCCGCAGTGACGGCCCCCAGATCCGTCATCGCGACTCCTCTACAGCGCGTCGTTGCCGCGTTCCCCGGTGCGGACCCGCACCACGGTGTCCACCGGGGTGACCCAGACCTTGCCGTCGCCGATCTTGCCGGTGCGGGCCGCCTCGAGCACCGCGTCGAGCACCTTGTCCGCGGTCTCGTCGTCGGTCACCACCTCGACCCGCAGCTTGGGCACGAAGTCCACCGCGTACTCGGCGCCCCGGTAGACCTCGGTGTGGCCCTTCTGCCTGCCGAAGCCCTGCACCTCGCTGACGGTCATGCCGAGCACGCCCAGCCGTTCCAGTGCGGCCTTCACGTCGTCCAGCACGAACGGCTTGATGATCGCTGTCACCAGCTTCATGGCTTGCTTCCCTCCAGCACCGTCTGCGCGCCCGCGTTGACGCCGGTCAGTTTGCCCGTGCCGCGGGCACCTCCGCCGAAGCCGCCGAACTCGTAGGCGGTCTCGGCGTGCTCGCTCTCGTCGATACCGGTGACCTCGGCCTCGGTGTCCACCCGGAAGCCGATCGTCTTCTTGATGATCCAGCCCAGCACGAAGCTCACCACGAAGGAGTAGGCCAGCACGGAGAACGCGCCGATGGCCTGCCTGCCCAACTGGGTGAGACCGCCGCCGTAGAACAGGCCGTCGGCGCCCGCGGAGTTGACCGAGGTGGTGCCGAACAAGCCGATCAGCAGGGTGCCCACGATGCCGCCGACCAGGTGCACGCCCACCACGTCGAGCGAGTCGTCGAAGCCGAACCGGAACTTCAGGCCCACCGCCAGCGCGCACAGCACACCGGCGATCAGGCCGATGGCCGCGCCGCCCAGCGGGCTGACGAAGGCGCAGGCCGGGGTGATCGCGACCAGACCGGCCACGGCACCGGAGGCCGCGCCCAGCGTGGTCGGCTTGCCGTCACGGACCTGCTCGGTGACCAGCCAGCCCAGCACGGCCGCCGCGGTGGCCACGGTGGTCGTGGTGAAGGCGACCGCTGCCGTGTCGTTGGCGGCCAGCGCCGAGCCCGCGTTGAACCCGTACCAGCCGAACCACAGCAGGCTCGCGCCCAGCAGCACGAAGGGCACGTTGTGCGGGCGCATCGGCTCCTTGGGCCAGCCCTTGCGGCGGCCCAGCACCAGGGCCAGCGCGAGCCCCGCGGCGCCGGCGTTGATGTGCACCGCCGTGCCACCCGCGAAGTCCAGTGCCTTGACCTTGTTGGCCAACCACCCGCCCAGGGTCGAGCCGTCCGCGGCGTCGAAGGCGAACACCCAGTGCGCGACCGGGAAGTACACGATGCTCACCCAGACGACCAGGAACGTGACCCAGCCCCAGAACTTGGTGCGGTCCGCGATCGCGCCGGAGATCAGCGCCGGGGTGATGACGGCGAACATCAGCTGGAACATGGCGAAGGCCAGGACCGGGATCTGGTGGTCCTTGGGGCCGGTCAACTGGGCGATGGTCCCGGCGAAGCCCGCGCTGTCGAAGTTGCCGAACAACCCGGCGAAGGCGTCGTTGCCGAACGCGATGCTGTAGCCGTACAGCAGCCACAGCACCGTGACGACGCCCAGCGCGATGAAGTTCATCATGAGCATGTTGAGCACGCTCTTGGCGCGGACCATGCCGCCGTAGAAGAAGGCGAGTCCCGGTGTCATCAACATGACCAGGGCGGCGCTGACCAGCACCCAGGCCGTGTCTCCTGTGTTCACATCGTCCTCCCGTGCGGGTACGGCGTTGCAGGGAAGAGTGGCCACCCGCTGTTTCACCGGCCCGCGTGCGAGGTTTCGCCCGCGTGAACTGTGCCGCCCCGAGTGTTACGAGCGAGTTTCCCGCCCGCCAGTCGAACCGGGCCGCTCACCCAGCGTCGCCGACCGGATCGCCCGAGCGAGTGCACAACCCCGCGAGCCCCGCTCACAGGCGCGCGAGTCCCGCTCTGGCGGGAACGAGGTGCGGCGGCTGGGCGGGACTCGCGGGCACCAGAGCGGGACTCAGGGTCCTCAGGGCGGGACTCGGCTGCGGCTGGGCGGGACTCGGGGTCCCCAGAACGGGACTCGCGGGCACCAGGACGGGACTCACGGGGTCAGCGGGCGGCGACCGGCTCGGGGGGCAGGCCGCGGACGGCTTCCTTGCGGCGGGTGGCCAGGGTCACCGCACCCAGCACGAGCAGGTTCACCAGCAGCGCGACCACGCCCACGTTGAGGTCCTTGACGGGCTGGGGCAGGCCGGGGGCCAAGCCGCCCACGGTGACCCCGGTGAGGGTCAGCACGGCGACGACGGCGACCCCGGCGAGGATGCCGCAGGCGGCGCCGGAGGTGGTGACGAGCCTGCGCTTGGCGAGGCTGAGCAGCAGCGCGGGGAACAACTGGGTCACCAGCGAGTAGCCCATCAGCAGCAGGGACACGATCGTGTCGCCGCCGTTGAACGTGAAGTACAGGGCGATCAGGGCGACGACCGGCACGAGCGCCTTGGCCAGCAGCCCGGTCCGGGCCTCGCTGGTGGCCGGGCGCACCACCCGGTACAGGTTCTTGGCGAGCATCGTGGCGGAGCTCATCAGGATCAGCGAACCGGGCACCAGCGCGGTGAGCACCCCGGCACCGCCGACCACGCCGACGAACCACGGGTCGAAGGTCTTGGTGGTGATGCGCAGCAGGGACAGGTCCCCGTCGCTGCCCTTGAGCCCGGGCACGACGAGCACGGCGGTGAAGCCGACGAAGAACACGAAGAGCAGGATCAACTGGTACAGCGGCAGCACGATCGCGTTGCGGCGGAAGACCCGCTCGTCGCGGGCGGTGTAGGCGGCCGTGAAGGAGTGCGGCCACATGTAGAAGCCCATCGCCGACAGCAGCACGGTGGAGACGAACCAGGTCGGGCTCATGCCGCTGTCGGGCAGCGTGAGGAAACCGGGCTTGGCGGCCTCGACCGCGCGGAACATCGGTGCGATGCCGCCGAAGTAGTGCCAGGGCAGGTAGATGCCCAGTGCCAGCACGACAACCAGGATCAGCCCGTCCTTGAGCACCGAGGTCCAGGCCGAACCGTGCACCCCGGAGACCGTCACGTACACGGCGAGCACGAGCGTGCCGAGGATGATCGCCCACGCGTACGGGATGGCCTGCCCGGACACCTCGGACACGATGATGCCCAGGCCCTTGAGCTGGAGCACCAGGTACGGCACCAGCGCCGCGACCCCGACTAGCGCGACCAGTGCGCCCAGCAGCGGGCTGTCGAACTTGGCGGCGAAGAAGTCGGACTGGGAGTGCAGCCCGCGGCGCTTGGCGAAGCGCCAGATCGCGGGCAGCAGCCAGTACGAGGCGGTGAAGGCGATCGAGCCGTAGCAGAGGATGTAGAAGGCGGGGCCGCCCTTGCCGTAGGCCCAGCCGGATCCGCCCAGGAAGGTGAACGTCGTGTAGATCTCGCCCGCCATGAGCAGGAACACGAATGCGCTGCCGAATCCGCGCCCGCCGACGGTCCACTGCTCCAGGTCCATGTCCCGGCCCCGCCTGGCGCGGATACCGAGCACCAGTGCGATCAGCACGAAGCCGAGGACGACCAGCAGCGCGGTCACTGGTTCTCCTCACGGTTGGCCGGATCGGACCAGTAGGTCACCGCCATCACCACCGAGGTGAGCACCACCCAGGTGACCAGCCAGAACAGGATGAACGGCAGGCCGAGCACCACCGGCTCGGACCGGTTGGCGAAGAAGATCCCGCCGAGCATTCCCACCGCGGGAATGGCCCCGGCCAGGTAGCGCAGTCTCATCCGCCCGCCTCTCGCACAACCCCCGAAATTCCACATCGTGGAATCCGGATACCGAGTTCTGCGAAAGTCAACGGCCCTGGCTGATACGTGTCAAGACCTGTCACACCACCAGTGCCCGCTGTTCACCATCGGGAAACCGGCTCAGCCCAGCAGCGCGTCCACGAAGGCGCCGGGCTCGAAGGGCGCCAGGTCGTCGGCGCCCTCGCCAAGGCCAACCAGCTTGACCGGCACGCCCAGTTCGCGCTGCACCTGGAAGACGATGCCGCCCTTGGCCGTGCCGTCCAGCTTGGTGAGCACGATGCCGGTCACGTCCACCACCTCGCCGAACACCCTGGCCTGGGTCAGCCCGTTCTGGCCGGTGGTGGCGTCGAGCACCAGCAGCACCTCGTCCACCTCGGCCTGCTTCTCCACCACCCGCTTGACCTTGCCCAGCTCGTCCATCAGGCCGGTCTTGGTGTGCAGCCGCCCCGCGGTGTCCACCAGCACGGCGTCCACCTTGGCCTCGACTCCCCGCTTGACGGCGTCGAACGCGACCGCGGCCGGATCGGCGCCCTCCTTGCCGCGCACGACCTCGGCGCCGACCCGCTCGGCCCAGGTGGCCAGCTGGTCGGCCGCAGCGGCACGGAACGTGTCGGCGGCACCCAGCAGCACGGTGCGCCCGTCGGCCACCAGCACGCGGGCCAGCTTGCCGGTGGTGGTGGTCTTGCCGGTGCCGTTCACGCCGACCACCAGCAGCACGGCCGGGTTGCCGTTGTTGGGCAGGGCCCGCACCGACCGGGTCATCTCCGGGTGCAGGGACTCGATCAGCACCTCGCGCAGCAGGGCGCGGACCTCGGCGGCGCTGCGCACACCGCGGGAGACCAGCCGCTCGCGCAGCTTGTCCACGATCTCGGTGGTGGTGGCCGCGCCGATGTCGGCCATCAGCAGCGTGTCCTCGATGTCGGTCCAGGAGTCCTCGTCCAGGTTGCCCGCGCCGAGCAGCCCGAGCAGGCCCTTGCCCAGGGTGGACTGCGAGCGGGACAGCTTGCCGCGCAGCCGCTCCAGGCGCCCCTCGGTGGGCTCGATCTCCGGCTCGACTGGCTGGGCCGGGACCGGGGTGGTCGGCGGCTCCACCGGCACCGGCTGGGCGGGCACGGGGGTCGTCGGCGGCTCCACCGGCACCGGCTGGGCGGGCACGGGGGTCGTCGGCGGCTCCACCGGCTGCGCGGGCACCGGGGTGGTCGGCGGCTCGACCCGCTCGGGCAGGTCGACGTCCACGATCGTGCGCCGCTCGGAGTCGCGCGGCACCGAGGCGTCGTCACCGACCCCGGGCTGGCCGTCGACCTCGGTGCGCTCGGCCACCGGGTGCTCGACCGGCGGTGGCGCCACGGCCGTGCCGCCCCCCGCGGCCAGGTCGAAGCCCTTGGCGGCCTGGTAGCCGCCGTCCTTGGGCCGCTGCTGCTCCTCGCGCTCGGTCAGGCTGATCCGCCGCTTGCGGGCGAGCACCAGCCCGACCACCAGCGCGACGGCCAACACGAGGAGGACGGCGACGCCGATCCAGATCAAGGCAGTGGACTCAAGCACCCGGTCATCCTCGCATCTGGCCACCCGGGGCTCACGCCGAGCACCGTCGACAACAAACGCGAAAGTCGGCGATTCGGTAAAAGTTCCACATCACATCTTGCGGCAGCCCTGCCAGTGGCATAGACCACATGCCGTGACACGCGTACTGGGTCTGATCTCCGGCACCTCGATGGACGGCATCGACGTGGCCGCCGCCGACCTGCGGGTGAGCGGGGACGACGCGGTGGAACTGGTCCCGCTGGGCTCCACCGAGCTGCCGCTGCCACAGGGGCTGCGCGACCGGCTGCTGGCGGCGCTGCCACCGCGGCAGTGCACGGCCGCCGAGCTGTGCGAGCTGGACACCGGGGTCGGCCAGGCGTTCGCCGAGGCGGCCGTGCACGGCATCGCCCAGCTGGCCGGTGGCCGCGCCGACCTGATCTGCTCGCTCGGTCAGACGATCTACCACTGGGTGGAGGCGGGCCGCTGCCTTGGCACACTGCAACTGGGCCAGCCCGCCTGGATCGCCGAGGCCACCGGCCGACCCGTGGTCGCCGACCTACGCGCCCGCGACGTGGCCGCTGGCGGGCACGGGGCACCGCTGGTCGGCGCCCTGGACGCGATGTGGCTCAGCGAGCAGGCCCACCGCGACGGGCACCCGTGGATCGCGCTCAACCTCGGCGGCATCGCCAACATCACGGTGGTGGCGCCCGGTTGCCCGCCGCTGGCCTACGACACCGGCCCGGCCAACGCCCTGCTGGACCTGGCCGCCCGCCGGGTCGGGCTGCACCGCGACGACAACGGCGAGCTGGCCGTCACCGGCACGATCGACATCGCCCTGCTGGACCGGCTGCTGGCCGATCCGTACTACGCGGCGCCACCGCCCAAGTCCACCGGCAAGGAGCACTTCCACGGCGACTACCTGGCCGGTACCGAGTCGGTGTCCGTGCCGGACCTGCTCGCCACGCTGGTGGAGCTGACCGCGATCACCGTGGCGCAGGCCTGCCGCGCGCACGGGGCGCACCGCGTGGTCGCCTCCGGCGGCGGGGTGCGCAACCCGGTGCTGATGGCCGCGCTGAGCCGTCACCTGGCGCCCGCCGAACTGACCACCAGCGACAAGCTCGGGCTGCCCTCGGACGGCAAGGAGGCCTACCTCAGCGCACTACTGGGTTTCCTGACCTGGTGCGGGATCCCTGCCAACGCGCCGAGCGCCACCGGGGCCAGTGGCCCCCGGCTGCTTGGCAGCATCACCCCCGGCCTGTTGTCGCTGCGGCTCCCGCCGCCGCGCACCCGGCCGGTCACCCGCCTGCGTGTTCTCGGTCAAGGGAGGTAGCCGTGCACCCGGCTGACATCGCCATCATCGTGTTGTACCTGCTCGCGATGCCCGTCATCGGCCTGCTGCTGCGCGGCAAGCAGCGCACCGGCGCCGACTTCTTCGTCGGCGGCCGCAGCCTGCCCTGGTGGGCGGTGTGCCTGTCCGTGGTGGCCACCGAGACCTCCACGCTGACCGTGATCAGCACGCCGGGTCTGGTGTGGGGCAGCGGCTTCACGTACCTCCAGCTTGCGCTGGGCTACATCATCGGCCGCATCGTGGTGTCGCTGGTACTGCTGCCCCGGTACTTCAAGGGCAACTTCGTCACCGCCTACACCTTCCTGGGCAACAGGTTCGGCACCGCCTCGCAGGGCGTGGCCTCGCTGGCCTTCGTGGTCACCCGGTTGCTCGCCGAGGGCGTGCGGCTGTTCGCGGGCGCGATCCCGATCCAGGCGATCCTGTCCTCCTACGGCCTGCACACCGAGTACTGGCACATCGTGCTCGGGCTGACCGTGCTCACCGTGATCTACACCTACGTCGGCGGGGTGCGCTCGGTGGTGTGGGTGGACGTGGTGCAGCTCGCGCTCTACCTCGGCGGCGCGATCGTGGCCGTGTTCGTGCTCAACAGCATGCTGCCCGAGGGCTGGATGTCCACCGCGGCCGCCGGTGGCCGGTACCAGTTCTTCGACTTCGCCTCCAACATCGTCACCAGCCAGTACGCCTTCGTCACCGCGATCGTCGGCGGCGCGGTGTTCGCCATGGCCTCACACGGCTCGGACCAGGTGATCGTGCAGCGGGTGCTGGCCACGAAGTCCTTGCGGGACGGGCAGAAGGCGTTGATCGGCAGCGGAATCCTCGTGTTCGTCCAATTTGGACTGTTCCTGCTCGTCGGCTCCGGGCTGTGGGTGCTCTACCACGGCGCCGCCCCGAAGTCCCTGGGCCTGACCAACACCGACGGGTTCTTCGCCAAGTTCGTCGTGGAGGACCTGCCCGTTGGCGTGGCCGGTCTGCTCATCGCGGGCATCCTCGCCTCCACCATGGGCGCGCTGGCCTCCGCGCTCAACGCGCTGTCCACCTCCACCGTCACCGACCTGTACCGGATGTTCCGGCTCAAGCCGCTGGACGAGGGCGCCGCGCTGCGGTCGGGCCGGCTCTGGACCCTGGTGTGGGCCGCCGTGTTCGTGGTGTTCGCCTCGATGTTCTCCAGCACCACCGGGCCCGTGATCGAACTCGGGCTCGGCATCACGGGCTACACCTACGGCGCGCTGCTCGGCGCCTTCGCGCTGGGCCTGCTCGTGCGCAGGGCGAGCCAGGCCGACGCGGTGATCGCCTTCCTGGTGACGGTCGCCGTCATGGCGGTGGTCGTGTCGCTGAAGTTCACCGTGGGCGGCAAGCAGGTCGGTCTGGCGTTCCCCTGGTTCACCCTGCTCGGCGTGCTGATCACCCTGGTGGTCGGCGGCCTGCTCTCACTGCGCCACCGGACCCCGGCCGAGCCGGTGCTCGCCGAGGTGTCGTGAAAGTGCCGTATGCGACATCTGATGTCGCATACGGCACTTTCACGACACGGGCACCCGGCCCCGGCTCGCCAGCCAGCCGAGCAGCACGGCGGCGCCCTGCACAGCGGCGACCAGGCCGATCACGGCTGAGGGCCCGCACACCGGCAGCAGCAGGCCGCCCGCCGCGGCGCCGAGCGCGGAGAAGCCGATCTTGAGGCTGGCGCCGGTGGTGCCGACCTGGCTGAGCAGGTGCTCGGGGGTGTACCGCTGGCGGGCGCCGAGCAGGGCGGGCAGTTCGGGGCCCAGGGTGAAGCCGGCGACCAGGGCGAGCACCAGCAGCACGGGCAGCGAACCGGCCAGGGCCCATCCGGTGAGGGCGAGCCCGTACAGGCCCGTGCACACGAGCACGGTCTGCCAGTGCGACTGGAGGCGGATCAGCGCCAGGTTGGTGGCCATGCAGCCGATCTCGAAGGCGGCGAGCACGAAGCCGGAGGCCGTGCCGCCCGCGCCGAGTTCGGCGGTGCGGACCGGCAGGGCCACGAGCAGCATGCCCACCGCGCCGAAGGACAGGGTGCTGGTCAGGGTGACGGCGCGCAGCCGCGGGGTGGCGACCATGTGCCGCAGCCCGGCCCGCACGTCCAGCCGGCCGACGGCCCCGCGGGCGGGCACCGACGGCACGGCGGCCAGCGCGAGCAGGCTCAGCGCCGCGGACACGGCGATGCCCAGCACGGCGGCGGCCGGGGAGAGGACCAGCGCGAGGGCGCTGGCCAGCGCCGGGCCGCCGAGCGCGGCCACGCTGAAGCTGATCGACTCGGTGGAGTTGGCCCGCGCCAACCGGTCCGGGGCGACCAGCAGGGTCATCAGCCCGGTGAAGCCACCGCTGGTCAGCGGCACGGTCACGCCCGCGACGGCGGCCACCAGCGGGGCGAGCCAGCCGGGTGCGGTGCCGACCACGGCGAGCAGGCCGAGCATGGTCGCGCCCAGCGCCACCTGGTTGCTGGCCAGCGCGGCCCTGCGGTGCCGGGACCGGTCCAGCCAGGCGCCCAGCAGCGGCCCGCTGGCCACCGAGGGGAACGCGTAGGCGGCCAGCGTGATCCCGGCCAGGGTCGGGTCCCCCGTCCTGGTCAGCACGAACAGCACGACCGCCGTGGCCACCATCTCGTCGCCGAGTCTGGCCAGGGTCGCTGCGAGGAAGTAGGCGCGCACGGTCCCCCTGTCAGGCCGCGAGGCTCACGACCTTGTTCCGCCCGGTGTTCTTCGCCTTGTACAGCGCGGTGTCGGCGGTCAGCAACAGCTTTTCCAGATCCCCGCCGCCGTGTGGGTACACCGCGACCCCGATCGATGCGGAGAGCGATTCGATGGTGGCGCGGCCGAGCTCGGTCGGTGCTTCGACGGACAGGGTGGTGACCCGGTGCCGAATCCGTTCCGCGGTGGCCACCACGTCGGTTTCGCTGATTCCGGGAAGCAGCACGGAGAACTCCTCACCGCCGAATCGGCCCACCGAGTCGTAATCGCGCACCTCGGCGCGGATCGCCGTGGCCACCGCGATCAGCACGGCGTCGCCCGCGAGGTGCCCGTAGGTGTCGTTGACCCGCTTGAAATGGTCCAGGTCCACCATCAGCAGGCCGAAGGCGGAGTTGTCACGGCGGGCACGTCCCAATTCGGCGGCTGCCATGTTGTGCCAGGCCGCCGCGTTGAGCAGACCGGTCTTCTGGTCGGTCGCGGCGGCCAGTTCCAGGCCCCTGGCCAACACGGCCCGGTGCATCGCGAACAGCGGCATGAACACGAAGGCGACCAGGCACGGCTGGAACACGTAGGCCGCGGCCACCAGCCCGCCCAGGCACAGCGTGGCCAGTTCCAGGCCGTAGTCCCCGTCGACCGCGAACAGGACCGAGGCCGTGGACCGGCCGGTCACCGCCCAACTGCCCAGCAGCGCCAGACCTGCGTTGACCAGCGCGAAGGCCAGCGCGGCACCGGCGAGGGCAGCACCGTTGCCCGACCGCTCGGCCCAGTCGTGGCTCAACCGCCCCGCGCCCGTGGCGCTCAGCACGGCCGAGGCCGCGTAGCAGGACAGCACGATCATCGAGGCGCTGAACACGACGCGGTGCAGCGGCCGGTGCACCATGCCCGACCAGATTCGCAGCCACAAATGCGTGTAAACGGTGACGGCCAGCGCCGCCGCCAACCAGGCGGGCAACAACAGGGCGCCCGCGAACGTCCACACCGAAGTGACGTTGACGTGCGGCACATCGCCGATCCAGCGGCGGACCCGTTCCACTCTGCGGGACAACTCCGCCTGCACGAGGGCCAGTGTCAACAACACACCGAATGCGACCAGTTCGCTACCCGTGGCGACGGCATGGGCAAGAACAGGAACCGATAGCGCCACCGTCAGCGAGGTGACTCCGAAGAACGTGGCGACCACCGTCCTGGACGTGCCCCAGATGGCCCAACCATCCGTTCGTAGGGTTGACAAAATAGACTTCCCTGCGGTTGCCCGCTCCCCGGAAATCATTTTGTGACAACCCCCTCCGCCGCCGACCGGCACACACTAACCGAGGGGATTGAGTGCGCATTCAGATGCTCACCACACGGTCCCGGCCCGCGTTCTTCGCCCGGTACAGCGCGGCGTCCGCGGCCAGCAGCAGCCGCTCCAGGCTCTCCGCCGACCTCGGGTACACCGCCACCCCGATCGACACCGACAGCCCGCGCACCTGCCGCTCCTGCTCCCCCGGCACCGGCACCGCGAGCGCCGACACGGTCTTGCGCAACCGCTCGGCGATCTCCAGCGCGGCGGGCTCGGCCACCTCGGGTAGCAGCACCGCGAACTCCTCGCCGCCGAACCGGCCCACCACGTCCTCGGCGCGGACCTCGGCCTGCAGCGCCTCGGCCACCGCGCGCAGCACCGCGTCGCCCGCGACGTGACCGTAGGTGTCGTTGACCCGCTTGAAGTGGTCCAGGTCCACCATCAGCACCGCGAAGGGCCGCCCCTGACGGCCCGCCTGCTCGCCGACCCGCTGCGCGGCGTCGTGCCAGGCGACGGCGTTGGCCAGCCCGGTCTTGTCATCGGTGGTCGCGGCCACCTCCAACTGCTTGACCAGCACGCTGCGGTGCAGCATCAGCAACGGCGGCAGGACCAGCAGCACCAGTGGCGGCTGGTACACCAGCGCGAGCGCGGTCAATCCACCGAGACAGAGCGTGACAATTTCCAGTGCATTGTCACTGGCCGTGCCCAACAATTCGCGCGGCGACCGTTTGGCGGTATACAGGAATATTCCCGCACACACCAGCACCGCACTGACCAATTCGAATGCGGCGGCCGAGGAAAACACGATGCCGACGGCGCGCGCCGCCGAGGGCGAACCCTCGTCGAGACCGCCGAGCCCGGTGAGCCGGAGCACGAGGGCTGCGGCGAAGCAGGACAGCAGCGCCCATGCCGTGCTGACCGCGACCCGGTGCAGCGGGCGGCTGCGCACGTGCCGCCACACGCGCAGCCACAGGTGCACGTAGAGCACCACCACCAGCAGAGATACCATGGCCGGGGTGAGCAGCACCGTCCCTGCCAGGCACCAGACGGAGGTCAGGTTGACGTGCATCTCCCCGGCCATCCAGCGGCGCATCCGCTCGATGCGGCGGGACAACTCCGCCTGCACGAGGCCGAGCACTGCGAGCACTGCGAACCAGCCGAAGTCCTTGGCAGCCGGTGGTTGGTGAACCAGGTCGAAAAACACGAGTGCGACAGCGGTGAACTCACAGAACGCCGCGTAGACCAACCAGCCCCGTGGCTGCGCCCACACATCCCAACGAGCGGCGCCGGCTTTCCTCCATAATGAGGCCGACATCATCTCCCACTGTTCCACTGGACGTAGTCACTGGTTCACGACGTGTCAGCGACAACAGTAGTTGGCCGACCCCGGCCGCACACCGAGGAGGCGAGTGATCGTGGCTACCCGCGAGGGCTGAACAAGAGCAGTGGGCGGTCGGCCGTTGTGTCCGACCGCCACCTCCGGACGGTCTAACCTGTGCGCCATGACGCGCGTGATCGGCTCAGTGCGGCTGCCCGAACTGCCCGATGGCCGGGACCAGGTGCTGTGGCCACGACTGCTCGACCTCACCGAGGCACTGACGGTGCCGCACGTGCTCGTCGGCGGGCTCATGGTGTACCTGCACGGTGCCGTGGCGGGCAGGGCGAGGCCGCGGCCGGACCGTGAGATCGAGGTGCTCGCGGACCTGCGTTCCGCGAGCGCCGACCTGCCCGCCGTGCTCGGCGCGCTGGGCTACGAGCCCGACGAGGTGCGGCCGGGCCGCTACTCGCGCGGGGACGGCATCCCGGTGACCGTGCGCGCGCTGGAGCGGGTCAAGCCCAAGCCCCCGGCGCGCAAGGCGCCGCCGGTGCCGGTGGCCACCGTGCCGGGCGGCACGACCGTGCTGGCCGATCCCGTTGCCGTGCGGGCGGAGTACGGCCCGCGCGCCGCGCAACTGTTCCTGCCCGACCTGGCCAGGGCACTGTTCGCCACCGCCCGCGGCTACCTGGTGGACCACGAGCCACACCGGGTGGCCGACGTGGCGTACCTGGTGTCGCTGACCGAGGACCCGGCGAAGGTGCTGGACGAGTTGGGCGCCAGCCGCTCGGCGGAGCGCTTCGAGTTCCTGGCCGAACTGGACGATCCGGCACACACTGCCTGGTTGGACCTGGGAGCGCACGGCGAGTCCGCACACCGCACCTGGGAGCGCCTGCGCAGGGACTGACAGCCGACGCCGAGTCCCGCTCTGGGGAGCGCGAATCCCGTTCTGCGGACGCTGAGTCCCGCCCACCCGGTGAGCTGAGCCCTGCGCGGGTGAGGGAGCACGGGCGGTGAGCGGAGGTCACGCGCGGGAGAGCGGGATTCGCGTGCCGGTGGGCGGGACTCGGCTGCGGGAGAACGGGACTCAGCTGCGGCTGAGCGAGACTCGGCCGCAGCTGGACGGGACTCACATGCCGGTGGGCGGGACTCGCGCGCGGGAGAGCGGGACTCGCCGGTTGGTCAGGACTCGATCGGCCCAGCGGTCGGGTCCTCGGCCTCCGTGTTCGCCACCGGCTCGTCGGCGGCGGGCGGCGCGTCCGCCACTGGCGCGTCAGCCGGGGCCTCAGCAGCGGGCGACGCGGCAACCGGGTCGGCAGCGGGCGACTCACCAGCAGGCGACCCGCCAGCCGGGGCCACGGCAGCGGGCGGCGCGGGCTTGGGGGGCTTGGCACCGCGCAGGCGTTGGGAGATGACGTTGCTGATGCCGTCCCCGCGCATGCTCACCCCGTACAGCGCGTCGGCGATCTCCATCGTCGGCTTCTGGTGGGTGATGATCAGCAGCTGGGACCGCTCGCGCAGCTGCTCGAACAGGCTGATCAGCCGCCGCAGGTTGGTGTCGTCCAGCGCGGCCTCGACCTCGTCCATGACGTAGAACGGTGAGGGGCGGGCGCGGAAGATCGCCACCAGCATGGCGACGGCGGCCAGGGACTTCTCGCCACCGGAGAGCAGGGACAGCCGCTTGACCTTCTTGCCGGGTGGGCGGGCCTCCAGCTCGATGCCGGTGGTCAGCATGTCCTCGGGGTCGGTCAGCGCGAGCTTGCCCTCGCCGCCGGGGAACAGGGTGGCGAACACGACCTCGAACTCCCGGGCCACGTCGTGGTAGGCCTCGGTGAACACCTCGAGGATCTTGTCGTCCACCTCCTTGACCACGGTGAGCAGGTCGCGGCGGGTGGTCTTGATGTCCTCCAGCTGGGTGGACAGGAACTTGTAGCGCTCCTCCAGCGCGGCGAACTCCTCCAGCGCGAGGGGGTTGACCTTGCCGAGCTGGGTGAGGTCGCGCTCGGCCCGCTTGAGCCGCCGGGCCTGCACGTCGCGCACGTAGGGCATCGGCTGCGGCTCGGTGACGGCCTCGCCGTTCTCCTTGGCGGCCTCGTACTCGGCGAGCTCGGCGGGGGTCGGCGGCACGGGGACCTCGGGGCCGTACTCGGCGACCAGGTCCTCCAGACCGATGCCGAACTCCTCGCCGATCCTGGTCTCCAACTGCTCCAGCCGCAGCCGCTGCTCGGCGCGCAGCACCTCGTCGCGGTGCACGGCGTCGGTGAGCTTCTCCAGCTCACCGGCCAGCTCGCGGACCTGGCCGCGCACCTGGGCCAGCACGGTCTCACGCTCGGCACGCCGGGCCTGCGCGGCGTCCCGCTCGCTGGCGGCACGGCGCAGCGAGACCTCGATGCGCACCAGCGCGGTCTCACCCCCGGCGACCACGGCGTTGGCCACGGCCGCGGCGCGGGTCCGCGCGGCCAGTGCCCGCTCGGCGCGTTCGCGGGCGTCCCGCTCGGCCCGCGCGGCCCTGCGCAGCTGCTCGGCCTTGCCCTGTAGGGCACGCGCCCGCTCCTCGGCGGTGCGCAGGGACAGGCGCGCGTCCATCTCGGCCTGCCGCGCGGTGCCGAGCTGGGCGTTGATCTCGTCCCGCTCGCTGGTGTCGGGCTCCTCGTCGACGCTGGTCTCCTGGACGGCGAGCAGCCGCTCCTCCAGTTCGGCCAGCTTGCCGACGGCCTCCTCCCTGGCCTGCTCCAGCTTGCCGCGCTGCGCGCCGATGCGCTGCACCTCGGCCTCGGCGGAGCGCACGGCCTGGTTGAGCCGGTTCAGCCGCTCACCGGAGCGCGCGCGGCGCACCTTGGCCTCGTTGAGCTGCTCCTTGAGCTCGCCCACCTCGGCGCGGCGAGCCTCCTGCTCGGCACGGGCACCGGCCAGGGTCGCGCTGGCGTGCTCCAGCGCGCGCTCGGCGGCACCGAGCTTGTCCTGGGCCTCGTCCACGGCGGCCTGCACCTCGATGGTGCTCTGCGCACGCCCCGAGCCGCCGATCGCCCAGTCGGCGCCCAGCACATCGCCCTCGCGGGTGGCCGCGCGCAGCCGATCGTCGGCGGCGACCAGGGCCTGCGCGGCCGTGAGGTCCGCCACCACGGCGACCCGGTCCAGGGCGCGTTCCACGGCGGGGCGCAGCGGCTCAGGGGCCCGCACCAGGTCCACGGCCCAGCGCGCACCCGGCGGCAGCGCGGGCCAGCCCGAGCGGTCCAGCGTGCCGCCCGCACCGCCGACGAGCACACCGGCTCTTCCGGAATCGGTGCTGCGCAACAGGTTCAGCGCGGCCACGGCGCCCGTGCCACCTGAGACGGCGATGGCGTCGGCCACCGGGCCCAGCGCGGCGGCCAGCGCCACCTCGGCGCCCGGTTCGACGGTGAGCAGTGCGGCGACCGAGCCGAGCAGCCCCGGCAGCCGGTCGGCGGCGGCGAGCAGGGCGCCCGCCCCGTCCTTGCGGGTCAGGCCGAGGGACAGCGCGTCCACCCTGGCCTTCCAGGAGGAGATCTCCTTGTCCGCGGCCCGCTCCGCCTTGACCAGTTCCTCGACCCGGACCTTGGCGGCCCGCTCGGACTCCACGGCCAGCCGGTGCCGCTCGTCCAGGCCGACGTCGCCCTCGTCCTCGGTGCCGGTGACCTCCTGCTGCTCGGCCAGCTCGATGCGGGCGAGTTCGGCCCGCTCCTCGGCCTCGGCCAGCGAGGTGGACAGCCGCTCGATCTCCTCGGCGGTGGCGTTGTTCTTGCTGCGCAGCGCCTCCACCTGGCCGGTCAGCCTGGCCAGGCCCTCGCGCCGGTCGGCGATCATCCGCACGGCGGCCAGGTGCGCCTTCTCCGCGGCGGTGACCGCCCGCTCCAGCTCGGAGCGCTGCTCGGTGGTCTCCGCCAGCGCGATCCGGGCCTCGGTGACCGCCTCGGTCAGCTCGGCCTCGCGCTCGGCGGTCGCCTCGGCCTCGGCCTCCAGCTCCTCGGGGTCCCGGCCGCCCCGGTGCGCCTCGGGCGGCGCGGACAGGTGCCGGGCCCGCTCGGCGGCCAGCCGCACCGTGCCGCGCAGCCGCTCCTCCAGCGCCGACAGCCGGTACCAGGTCTCCTGGGCGCGGGCCAGCACCGGAGCGTCCTCGGCGACCAGCTGCTCCAGCTCGGTCTGCTTGGCGGTGCCGATCTGCAGGGCCTGCTCGACCTCGGCGCGGCGGGCGCGGGCCTTGGCCTCGTCGGCCTCGTCACGCTCCAGCTCGCCGCGCTGGGACACCAGGTCGTCGGCGAACAGGCGCAGCTTGGCGTCGCGCAGGTCGGCCTGCACGGCCTGGGCCTTGCGCGCGATCTCCGCCTGCTTGCCCAGCGGCTTGAGCTGGCGGCGCAGTTCGGCGGTCAGGTCGGTCAACCGGGTCAGGTTGGCCTGCATGGCGTCCAGCTTGCGGAGCGCCTTCTCCTTGCGCTTGCGGTGCTTGAGGACGCCAGCGGCCTCCTCGATGAAGGCCCTGCGCTCCTCGGGCTTGGACTCCAGGATGGCCGAGAGCTGGCCCTGCCCGACGATCACGTGCATCTCGCGGCCGATGCCGGAGTCCGACAGCAGTTCCTGGATGTCCAGCAGGCGGCAGGAGTTGCCGTTGATCTCGTACTCGTTGGCGCCCTCGCGGAACATCCGACGGGTGATCGAGACCTCGGTGTAGTCGATGGGCAGCGCGCCGTCGGAGTTGTCGATGGTCAGCGTCACCTCGGCGCGGCCCAGCGGGGCGCGGCCCGCCGTACCGGCGAAGATGACGTCCTCCATCTTGCCGCCGCGCAGGTCCTTGGCGCCCTGCGTGCCCATCACCCAGCGCAGCGCGTCCAGCACGTTGGACTTGCCCGAGCCGTTCGGCCCCACCACGCAGGTGATGCCCGGCTCGAAGCGCAGCGTGGTGGCCGAGGCGAAGGACTTGAAGCCCTTCAGCGTCAGGCTCTTCAGGTGCACGGTGCGCTGCCTTGTCGATAGGGAGGTGCGGGGCTTATCCGGGGGAGGATACCCGGAGGTCCGGTCAGGTCGTCGGAGGCCGACCGCCCCGACCAGGCGATCTTGCCGCTCTCGTGGGAAACCAACACGTTAGCCCGATTGGCCGGTACCTGTTGACGAGTCGCGGAACGGGCCTGATCGTTGTGCCCATGCCAAGATTGCACGCCGTCGCGGCCGGTGCGACCAGCCTGGTGCTGGCCCTGTCGGCGGCCGGTACGGCACCAGCAGCTACGTCCCCCTCCTACGTGCAGGACCGCCAGCGCGCGTTCACCGCGGCGGCGGCCGAGTTCGGCGTCCCGGTCGACGTGCTGCTCGGCGTGTCGTACCTGGAATCCGAGTGGAACGGCAACTCCGGCGCACCCAGCGTAGCTGCCGGTTACGGGCCGATGCACCTGACCGACTTCGCCACCGCCTCGCGCGGCGGCACCGAGTTCGACGAGGGCCCCGGCGACCCCCGCGGCGACGAGTCCCGGCGCGCACTGCACCCGGCGGCGCCCCCGCCGCAGGTCCCGGCGGCGCAGTTGCAGACCCTGACGCGGGCGGCGGCCCTGCTGGGCATCGACCCGGCCAGGCTGCGCAGCGACCCCGCGCAGAACATCCGCGGCGGCGCGGCCCTGCTGGCGGACCACCAGCGCCAACTGGGGCTGACCGGCCAGGGCAGTGCCGGGTGGTACGGGGCGGTGGCGCGGTACAGCGGGGCCACCGACTCCGGGGCCGCGGGCGACTTCGCCACCGAGGTGTTCAGCACCATCCAGCAGGGTGCGGACCGGGTGACCGACGACGGGCAGCATGTGGCGCTGGCCGCCGAGCCCGGGCTCAAGCCGGACACGGCGCAGCTGGACCGGCTGGGGCTGGCCAGGCCGACCAGCAACGGGGTGGAGTGCCCGCACGGGCTGTCCTGCGAGTCGGTGCCCGCGCCCTACACCCAGTTCGGGCCCACCGCCGAGGACTACGGCAACCACGACACGGCGGACCGTCCGGCCGCCGGCAAGGTGGACTACATCGTCATCCACGACACCGAGGCGAGCTGGGACACCACACTCAAGCTGATCAACGACCCGAAGTACGTGAGCTGGAACTACACGATCCGCTCCAACGACGGGCACGTGGCGCAGCACGTGCTGGGCAAGGACGTGGCCTGGCACGCGGGCAACTGGTACTTCAACGCGAAGTCGGTCGGGATCGAGCACGAGGGTTTCCTCGCGCAGGGCGGCTGGTACACCGAGGCGATGTACCGGTCCTCGGCGAAGCTGGTGCGCTACCTGGCCCAGCGCTACCAGATCCCCCTGGACCGCCAGCACATCCTCGGCCACGACAACGTTCCCGGCACCACACCGTCCACAGTGGCCGGTATGCACACCGACCCCGGCCCGCACTGGGACTGGGCGCACTACTTCGCGCTGATCGGCGCACCGTTGTTCCCGACGGGGCTGCCGTTCACCGGCATGGTGACGATCAAGCCGGACTTCGCGGAGAACAAGCTGGTGTTCACCGGCTGCACCGCCAAGGGCGTGCCCTGCGACCCGCGCAGTTCCACCTCGGTGATCCTGCACAGCCAGCCCAGTGACGACTCCCCGCTGCTGACCGACATCGGCCTGCACCCCGGCGGTGAGCCGCAGACCCTGGACGTCAACGACGTGGGCAGCCGTGCCGAGACCGGCCAGCAGTACGCCGTGGCCGAGCGGCGCGGGGACTGGACGGCGATCTGGTACCTGGGCCAGAAGGGCTGGTTCCACAGCGGGGACGCCTTGTGGGCAACGGGATTCGTGGTGACGCCCAAGGACGGCAGGGCCAGCGTGCCGGTGTACGGGCGGGCCTACCCGGAGGCCGCGGCCTACCCGCCGGGGCAGACCCCGCAGGCGATCGTGCCGTTGCAGTACAGCCTCCCGGCCGGTCAGCGCTACGTGTACGGCGGGCAGGCCGCCGCCGAGTACCTGCCGACCGTGTGGGATCCCAGCGGCACCAAGAACACCCCGGTGCGCGGCAGGACCCGCTACTACGAGATCCAGTTCGGGCACCGCGTGGCGTTCGTCAACGCCGACGACGTCCAACTGGTGCCCTCGTTCGTGTAGTTCACGCGCCACAGAGCGGGACTCGCCGGTTCTCGGCGGGTCCCGCTCGGCGTTGTCAGGCCTTCGGGCTCAGGTCGACCAGCAGCTTGTTGTCCGCGGTGACCACGTCCATCCGGTCGATGTCCTTGAGCGCGAACGAGGTGCTCGCGGGCACGTCGCCCTCGGTCTCCTGCCCGTTGCGCCACCACCCCGCGCTCTGGGTCTGCCCGTTCCTGTTGTGCACCACCAACTGGCATACCTGGTCCTTGGGCAGGTTGCGCATGGACAGCCGGACCTCGGTGCCCCACAACTGGTTGGTCAGGTCGGCACTGGCCACGACCTTGGTCGTCGAGTCGGTGGCCTGCCAGGTCGCGGAGGGCTGCTGCGGCCCGGACGGCCCGGCCAGCGACCGCTCCACCAGCACCGCGCTCACCGCCACCGCCGCGATGATGCCCGCCGCGGTGAAGGCGAACTGCCTGCGGCTGGTCCTGCGGTGCCTGCGCGGGGTCTGCGGGGAGGCGGGGGGCGAGGATGCCGGGGGGACCTGCGGTCGCACCGGGCTGCTGCGCTGCTGCTCGGGCACCATGTGGCGGGGCACGGACAGCGTGGTCTCGCGGGCTGCTCTCGCCCCGCGGCCCGGCGGTCCCGACGCGGTCGGGTCGTGTTCCAAGGTCGCCAGGTCGTCCAGGGAGATCCGGCCGAGCAGCCCCGGCAGCGGGGCGAAGCGGACCAGTTCCTGTTGGCAGAACGGGCACCCGGTGAGGTGGCGCTCCATCGCGGACCGCTCACCGGGTTCCAGGGCGCCCAGCACGTAGACGCCAAGGGACACTGAATGTTGGCAGCTCACAGCTCGGTCACCCCCCGCTCCTCCAATGCGCCCCGCAGTGCCCGCAGCGCGTAGAAGCAGCGCGACTTGACCGTGCCCGCGGGGACCCCGAGCACGGTGGCGGCCTCGGACACCGTCCGACGGCAGTAGTACAGCTCCACGATGACCTGGCGATGGTCGTGACTGAGCGAACGCATCGCCTCGGCTACCTGCCACGCCTGCAATACGTGATCCAGTTCGTCGGAGCCCGACGGGAGCTCATCGGTCTCCAACGGAACCTCCGGGGCTCTGGCCTCCTTGCGGCGGTGGCCGGAGATGATGAGGTTGCGCGCGACCGTGTACAGCCACGGGCCAGCCTGTTCGGGTTCCAGTGAGTCGGAGTGCCGCCACGCGCGCAGCAGCGTCTCCTGGACGATGTCCTCGGCGTACTGGTAGTCGCCGCGCACCGCCCTGAGCACGTACCCCAGCAACGGCCGCCGATAGCGGCCGTAGAGCTGTCGTGCCAGTTCGTCGCTACGCTTCGCGCTTTGACCCACGTCCCGCTACTACGGGGCCGGGCTCGGCGCGGTTCAACGCTCCACGAAACCCGTGGCGGACCCCTTCGCCTCGCCCCACAACTCGACCACCGCGTCCACCCTGCCGGGGGTCTGTCCCGAGCGCAGCGCGGCCAGCAGCCGTCGACAGTCCTGCTCGGTGCCCTCGGCGACCACCTCGACGCGGCCGTCGGGCAGGTTGCCCGCGCTGCCGGTCAGGCCGAGTTCCAGTGCGCGTGCCCGCGTCCACCAGCGGAAGCCCACTCCCTGCACCTGGCCGTGGACCCACGCGGTCAGCCGGACAGCACTGTTGTCATGCACGTGCCAATAGTCCCGCACGAGCCCGTATTCGGGTCGTACGACCCCACCACAGACTCACCCGTTAGTGGTACGGTCCGGCGCCGTGAGTCCCCGACGCACACCATCCTCGACCGTCAGCGGAATGCTGGTCGGACTGACCCTGGGCGCGGTGGGCACCGCGGTCGCGTCCCTGGCAGTTGGCCCAACGGCGCTGGCCTCCGTCCTGCTCGGCGGTGCCGCGGCACCGGCGCCGAGCACCGGGCAGCAGGTCGGCGTGGCCATGGGGGCGCCCAGCACGGCGACTACCGACCGCCCGACCGAGCGTCCCACGAACGGGGGGCCAAGCCCGAGCGCGAGTACACCGACAGCGACGACGACCCCCGCCGCGACCAGCACCACCACCACTGCGGCGCCGCCCACCACGACGACGACCCAACCGGTCAGCACGACGGTGCGGGCGCCGAGCACGAAGGCCACGGCGTCCGGCTCGGCCAGGGTGCTCGAACTGGTCAACCAGGCCAGGGCGAACGCGGGCTGCAAGGCGCTGCGCGAGGACAGCCGTCTGGACACGGCGGCGCAGAACCACAGCAGCGACATGTCCGATCACGACTACTTCTCGCACACCTCGCAGGACGGCAGGACCTTCGCCGACCGCGAGCGGCAGGCCGGGTACCCCAGCCCCGGTGGGGAGAACATCGCGCAGGGCTACCGGACCGCGGACGCGGTGATGGACGGCTGGATGCACTCCGAGGGCCACCGGCGCAACATCCTGGACTGCGGCTACGCGAGCATCGGCATCGGCATGGACAGCGACGGCTTCTACTGGACGCAGGACTTCGGCCGGTAAGCACCGGCCCGACAGCGCGGGAGTCTGCCATGGGTTACGGGAGGCATCGGGACTTCGTGTACCGCACGGTCAGGCCCGCCCGCAGATCGCGCGCGCCCTTCCGGATGTCGCCGCTCGCGGTGTTCGGCGTGTCCTGCGTGCTGGGGGTCAGCGTGTTCACGGTGATCGTCAGCGCGCTGATGCCCCAGCAGCCCCAGCAGGCGCCCCTGCCCGCTCCCGGCGTGCCTACCGCGATCGCGATCCCGGACAGCCCCTGGCCCACGGTGGTGACCACCAGCCCGGTGGACAGCCAGGCCCCGACGCCCACCAGTGCCGGGCAGCCCACGCCCGGCGGCGGCACGGTCGCGGCACCGCCCCCGGCCGCGGACCGTCCGGGGCAGCCCGGCCGCCCGACCGGCCCGAACCGGCCCGTACCGGCACCGGCGCCGCCACCCGCACCGGCTCCGACCACCACCAGCAAGGACTTCTTCACGCAGTGGTCGGACAGCGGCACGGCCTTCTGCAAGGCCATGCACGGCTGGTGTGGCTGAAGGCACCATCACCGGATGGCATGACCCCCGACAGCAGCCCTTTACGAACCGCCGGGCACGCCCCGTATCCTTCAGCGCCGGGGCGGTCACGAGGAGGTCACGTGAGTTCACCAGATCAGCCGACAGCCGCGCGGGAGGTGCTCAGCCCGCCACCGACCGGCGGCGCCACACCTCGCCAGTCGGCGAAGGTGGTCATGGCCGCGGTCGGCGTGCTGGTCGCCACCGTGTTCGCCTCGGTCGCCACGATGGCGGCCACCCAGGGCGGCACCGGTGACGCGCAGCCCAGGTCCAACGTGGACCCGGCCTCGCAGCACTACCTGCCCGACGGCAGCACGCAGACCCCGGACGGCGAGACCTCGGCCAACGGCACCACGAGTGCGAGCGCGACGAGCACGTCCAGTTCGAAGACCTCCACCAGCAAGCCGAGCTCCACCACGACCACCTCGTCCAAGCCGCACCAGCCCAGCGACCCGCCCAGCGACGGCGGCAACCCGATCCCGAACCCGCCCACGGACAACTCACCGAACCCGACGACGACCACCACCACGCCGCCGACCACGACGACGACCACTCCGCCGCCGACGACGACCACGGCGACCCCGCCGAAGAGCTGACTCAGGCGCTGGCGGCGAGCTTGCCGCCGGAGAGCACGCTGGTCCGCCGGGCCAGCGACACGGCGTGGTCGGCGAACCGCTCGTAGCACTGCCCGAGCAGGGCCACGTCCACGGCGGCGGCCACCCCGTGCGGCCAGTCCGCGGCGGTCACGGCGGTGGACACGGCCCGGTACAGGTCGTCCATGATGTCGTCGCAGGAGTCCAGGAAGTCGGTCAGCTCCGGGTCCCTGGTGCGCAGGACCTGCTCGGTGGTGTTGGCCAGGGTCACCGCGAGCTGCCCCAGGTCCGCGAAGGTGTCGCGCAGCAGCTCGGGCAACACCGGGGCGGGGTGCCTGCGGCGGGTGGTGCGGGCGATGTGCAGCGCGAGGTCGCCCATCTGCTCCAGGCGGTCGGCGGCGTGCAGCACCGTGAACACCGCGCGCAGGTCGGTGTGCGCGCTGAGCAGTTCGTGGGCGTGCTCCTCGCACTCGGCACGCGCTCTGACGATCTTCGCGTCGTCGGCGATGACCTTCTCGGCGATCACGAGGTCGGCGTCGAGCAGCGCCTGACTGGCGCGCTGCATGGCTTCGCCGACGAGTCCGCACATCGCGGCCAGCTCGTCGCCGAGCCTCCGCAGGTGCCGGTGGTGGACCTTGCGCACCTACCTGAGAGTAGGAGCGATGCCGGGATCAGGCTCCCAGCAGCGGCAAACCCTGACGCGACCCGAACGCGCCAAGCCGAGGGGCGGGTCGGCCGCTGGCGGACGGCCGACCCGTCCCTCGCGCCGCCGCGCGGGCGACGGCGTGGTCTCAGGCGGCCCCGCCGCTGGAGGCGATCCACTGGGAGCCGGTCTGCCTGGCCTGCTTGCGGGCCTCCAGCAGGGCGGAGATGACCAGGTCGACCTCCTCCTCGGAGAGGAAGGCGACCTCGCCGGGCGGTGCCTGGAGCACCACCTTGTCCCCGGCCGACCAGACGCGCATCGACCGGCGCTTCTTGCCGAATCCGAGGCAGGACACTTCGTGGCCCTCTGCTGGACTGATCTGGGGTGAACTCATGGCCAACTCCTCCCAGCGAGAGTCGAGTCGCGGCCGGATCCTGGGGGTAGCCGCGTCTCTCGCACGATCACGTAGAACATAGGTGTACACACCGCAGTTGTTACGCACTCTAACGAGGAAGTTTGCGTCCATTCGAGTGATGGATGGTCACCGAGCGATCAAAGTCCTCACGATTCGTAAAGCTAGTAGCGCACTCAACTAACAGTTGACGGCCTGTCGATCACCCATCTGGCGGCTGACGCCGAGCCCAGACGGCCGCTCGGACGGGGCAGCGGCGTGCCATGAAGGTGCCGTTCAGGACGTTCAACGTCGCGAAGGCGAAAACCTAGTTAGAACACCATAGCGACCGCACGGTGGAGGCATGGACAAAAACAGCCCCTCACCTGCGGAGAGCCCCGCACCCCGCCCCCGTACCCCGATCGTGGTCCCCGAGGCCACCGGGGTGCGGCCCGGCCACCCTCGCAGCAGTCTGCGCGGTGATGCCCACCCGAACAAGAACGGGGACACCGCCGTGAGACAGCCGCTCACCCAGGCCCAGGCCGACGGATTGGCCTGTGTCGCCTGCGGACGGGACTACCTCCACGACCCGGCCCGCACCCCCAGTAGCCCAGTTGGCCAGTCGGCCACGGGTTCGCAGATATTTGCCTGCGCCCCGGGGTGCGTCGACCAGGCCGCCGGGGGTGCGCGGTGACTGTCACCGAACTGTTCCCCGCGCACCCGTTGGTCACGCCGGAGGAGCAGCGCGGCACGCGTGCCGTTATCTACCTGCGCCTATCCGACCTCCGCGAAGACCAGTTGACAGCCGATGGCACTGTCGAATCGTTCGAGGACCGTGAGCAGCAACTGCGGAAACTCGCCGCACGTCTCGGCTGGACCGTGGTCGACGTGGTCCAAGAGAACGATTTGGCCCGGGACAAGAACGGGAAGAGCCGGGGCGTGTCCGCATTCAAACGCAAGCGGATCACGTTGCCCGACGGGTCGACGGCGATGCGGGTAGTTCGTCCCGGATTCCGGAAGATCCTGGACGGGATGTCGGCGGGGCGCTGGAATGCCCTGCTCGCCGAAGACCTTGACCGTACGATGCGTGACCCGCGCGACCTGGAAGATTTCATCGATATTGCCGAGTCGCGCAAGATCAATGCGCGATCAATGTCCGGATCGCTGAGTTTCACCGACGGCGGCACTGACGGTGAGATTTCCATGGCGCGCATCATGGTTACCATGGCGAACAAGGACAGCCGGAACACCAGCCGCCGAGTGCGCGAGGGGAAACGGCGCCAAGCGCAGGCAGGGAGGCCTAACGGCGGTGTCCGCCGATTCGGTTTTGAGCCGGACGGGATCACCATCCGCCCGGCCGAGGCCGAGATCATCCGTGACTGCTCGATTCGGGTACTCCAGATCGATCAGCGCACCAAGAAAATGACGTCGTTGCGCAGCCTGGCGGCCGAACTCCGTGCCGCGAACGTGCCGACCGTGACCGGAGCGAAATGGACGTCCATCGCACTGCGCGCGATCCTGCTCCGGCCCCGCAACGCCGGGATCATGGTGCACCAGGGCGAGGAGATCGGTCGGGCGCCGTGGGAGGCGATCGTCCCTGAGGACACGTTCCGGGCCGTGGTCGGTCTGCTCACCGACCCGTCACGGACCCACAACCCGGGTGCCCCCGCGACCTGGTTGGGTTCCGGGATCTACCTGTGCGGGGTATGCGATGACGGCGAGACGACGTGCAACGTCAAGGGGGGCAGCGTCCAGGCCGAGGACGGCACCCGGTCCCGTGACTACCGGTGCAAGGAGCACGCGCACCTCAAGCGCAAGGCCGCGTTCGTGGATGCACTGGTGTGCGAAGCGGTGATCGCCGAACTGTCCCGCCCGGACGCGATCGACCTGATTCCGCAGATCGAAAGGTCCACCGTGGATCTTCCCGCGCTGCGGGCGGAGGCCACACGAATCCGGGCCAACCTGGACGAGATGGCGGCCGACCGGGCGAGGGGCCTGATCGATCGTGCGCAGTTGATCGCGGGAACCGAGGCGGCCAACAAGCGGCTCGCCGAGATCAACGACCTGTTGAGCCTGCACACTGCCCCGTCTCCACTCACCCCATTGATCGGTGTCGAGGACGTAGCCGCGGAGTGGGCTGCGCAGCCGACGAGCGTCCAGCGGGCGATCCTGGACACCTTGTTCGAGGTGACGATCCTGCCGACCAGTCAACGCGGGCACGGGTTCGATCCGGAGAGCGTGCGCATCGTGCCGAAGGCCAAGCGGCAGGCCAAGCGGAAGGCGACGCCGCAACGACGGGGGTCGAAGACCACCCTCCCGGAGCCGCTCACCGCGTGACCGACGCGAATTTTCGCGAATCCGGTCCACCCGATCAGGGGCCATGGGTGGAGGCTGGGCACGAACCAGGTTGCTGGCTCAGAAATCGTGCCTAGGTTCCATCCATGGCCACACCACCCACCCCGGAATTCCTGCGCGACTACGCGCGCCAACTCGTCGCTACCCATCCGCCGCTCGAACAGTGGCAGCGCGACAGGATCGCACCGCTGTTGCGGCCCGCGCGCAGGCAGCCGCGGACGCCGCACGTGGTGGACGCCGCGCCCCACGGCGGTGCTGACCGGTGACGCGCCTCAACCAGATCATCGCGATTGAGAAGGGCATCAAGGGGGATACGGCGCGGCGCGTGACGGACCTGCATCACCTGGTGCAGCGCCCGGCGCCGCTGTCCGGGATCGCCCGCACCTACCAGCCCCGCGACGACGACGGCGACGCCCTGCCGCCGGAGTCCACTCAGGTTCAGGTCCGCGCCCATGAGGTGCTGGCGCAGGCCGCGGCGGCGATGACGCGCCTGTTCGATGTCGTCGCCACGAAGGACGAGGCGAACCGCTCTGCGTCCGCGGACGTGCTCATAGACGGTGAGACGCTGCTGGAGCGGGTCCCGGTAACCACGTTGCTGTTCCTGGAAAAGCAGCTTGACGACCTGCGCGCGTTCGTCGGGCGGCTCCCCGTGCTCGATCCCGCCGAGGAGTGGGTCTATGACTCCGCGCGGGACTGCTACGCGACCGTACCGGCGAAGACGACGCGCACCCGGAAAATCCCGCGCAACCACGTGCTGGCCGAGGCGACGCCGCAGCACCCGGCGCAGGTGCAGGTGTGGACTGAAGACGTGATCGTCGGGACCTGGACCACGACCAAGCTGTCTGGCGCGCTGCCCGCGGCACGGGTCGCGGAACTGGTCGCCCGAGTCACCCAACTCCGTGAGGCTGTGCAGGTGGCACGCGAGGCGGCCAACACCAGCGAGGTACAGGACGTGCAGATCGGCAAGGCAGTTTTTGACTTCCTGCTAACCTGAGACTTCCCCACCGGAGCGTGGGGAATGAGCACAAGCTCAGCATCACGATCACGCTGACATCGTGGCCACAGTGGAGGGTCAAACCCTTCTGGCGGTCGCGACTCACACTCAGATTCTTGCTCCAACTTCAGCATCGCCATCGATCGCTAGATCAACTGCACGCGGGCGATACCGTCGAGGTTGCCGGTTCGAGTCCGGCCCGAGCCTCCACATGGCTCGGTGGCTCAATGGCAGAGCGTGACGCATCGTTACGTTGACTCGTGTGCGCCTGTGCTGGCGTGTGTAACTGGTGGCACACATGGACCCCGGGGACTGGATACCTCCCCGGGGTCCCCTTATGTCCTGAGCACGGCTCACACTGGGCTGTGGCCGTCTCGGTCGGCCAGGGTCTGCACCTGAACAGACAGGTCGTCGAGGCCTTCGCGAACGAGCACCTCCAGGCGATCAATGCGGCGGGTGATGGTGCCGACGGTGCAGGCCGTGACGAGGGCACCGGTAGCGGCGACCAGGAGGCCGAGCGCCGTGGTGTCTGTCGACATGCGAGGTCCCTTCGTGTGCGCCGCCCGCCGGGTCGCGGGATGTTGAACAGGCAACCTGCCCATCTTCACCATGCATCCGGGATCGTGCATAACCAGGTAGCCCAGACGGCGTGTCACCACCCATTCGAGTGAGTCAGGGCGCGGTATCGTCCACTACGGACAGTACGTAATCCAGGTACGCGCCGCGGCTCCCTGTCGCCCGGTACACCTCCCGCAGCCAGCGCTCGTGAAACGTGGTCACGTCTGCTCCGGTCGTCCGGCCGGTGAGCATCTGTTCTAACGCTGTCGCCGCGTCCGGGCGCCCGGCCTCACGCAATTGATCCGGGGAGACGCCCACGACCAGCGCCATCCTCGCGATCGTCGCCGGTCGGCCCCCCTTCGCCTCGACACGTCGCCCCTCGACCGTCCAGTAACCGGTTTCGTTGGCTTGCCAGGTTCCTGAGTTGATCCCGGCGAGGTCCGCCGCCGCGTGCCAACTCAGTCCCTGCGCGTCGCGAGCTGCTGCCAGCAGCTGCCGCCAGGGCATCGTGTCCACCATGGACGCAGCCTAGTGTGAATTTCTGTTAACGGGTGTGTCATGGGTCACCCGATCCAGCGTTCTGGGCGCGTATTGAGCACAACTCGCCTAGCGCCGCCCCGAATTTCTGCCTAGGTTCCGTTCCATGGCCACCACGAGCCGCGCCAGGCGAGCGCCCCTCCACCACGACCCTGAGGCCGTGCGCTGGGTGCGTGAGCGGTCCGGGTGGACGCAGGCATACACCGCGGAAATGCTCGACATCACGCCCGCGTACCTGTGCGAGATCGAGTCAGGCAAGCGCTCCGCGCCACCCCGGCTACTGCTCAAGCTCGCCGACCTCGTCAAGTGCCCCGTGGCGATCCTGGAGGCCCACCGCGACCCCACCGCCCACGCGGCGGCGCTCCACGCGCTCGCTGACCTCATCGTGGAACACCCCGCGCTGCTGACCGCGGACACCTACCTGCGGGCGCTGAGCCTGGACCTGCCGCGGCTACCCGAGCTGCCCCGGCAGGTGGTGGCCTCATGATCGGCCCGCACACGCGCGGCCTGTCGGCGAGTAACCCCTCTCCTCGCCCGGCCGCGCCACGGGGCGATGCCCTGGCCCCGACCAGTTGGCATCGCCCCGTGTCCGCCATCCCCGTTTCCCGTGCCCTGCCAGGATGCCACATCTCAAGGCACGGACCGTGAGCACCCCGACAGATGATCCAGGGTGGTCCCCGGCCATGGCCGACCTCGTCGCCGAGGCACTGAAACTCGTTGCAGGACAGGGCATCCAGTTCTGGTTCGGGTGTCTCGGTGAAAATGAGGGTTTCACACGTGCAGGCGCGGGCCGACTCTCCGGAGCCGAGCGAACCGCGATCGAAAACGCTTGGCGCGCGGGCATGGTCACCGTTGAACCGCCGCCGCGTCCCTACACCCGGCCCCGAACTGCGCGACTAACCGCGCACGGCCGCCGCTGGATGCGCGCCCGAGCCAGTAGCGCCGTCGCCCCGCAGCCCGGTGCCTGAATACCACTCCGATCCCCACGTCATCCCCGTGTGAGGAGTACCCGTGCCCCTAACTGACCCCCAACCGCCTCAGTCCACCGCCCAGGCCGCGGCATTCCGCACCCTGGCAACGATGATCGAGACATGCCCCGAGGCCGCCGCGTCCCCCGGATACGCGTCCAACCTGTTTTTGTGGTGGGCCAGCCGCGGCGAGGAATTCGCGACGATCGCCCGCGCAGGACGCGAGCACGGCGCACACGTGGTGCTCACGGTCTACCCGGACACGTGCGTGCTCGGCCTGTCCTGGGGACCTGTCAGCGTGCACGCGATCACCGAGCGGTCCCGAGTGTGCGTGTGCGACCCGGAATCCCTTGTGGCAGTACCGATGCCGGAGATCACCGGGCATGTCGATCACGTCGCCTGGGAATGCCCCCCGGTGACCGCAGTACCCGCCGCGGCGAGCGCGTAATGGCGTCACGCCCCGACCCTGCCGCCGACGAGATCGAGTGCGCCGAGGTGTTCGCCAGACTCGGCGACGACCGGCGAGCCGGACGGTACAGGGATGCTGTCCGATCACTACTGGACTACCTGCACTCGGAGCCAGACAACAGCGCCGGACGCCGCCTCGAACTGCTCCTGTCGATCGGGTCCCTGGTGACCGCTGATGCGCTGCGTGCACGCATCCCCGCACGCAGCCCCGCGCCTGGCGAATTCTGGTCCCTGCAACCGGTCACGGTCGACGCCGAGGAAACCTCGTCCCCGGACGATGTCGCCGCGCTGCGGGCGCTGGTGGCCGAACTGAACGGCGATCACTCCGCCGCCCTGGACGTCATCGCCGCCCACCTAGCAGTGACCGGCCCTGAGGGAATCCTGCCCCTACTCGGGTCCATGGTGTCCCTGTACGTCGCCACAGTGGACGGTGACCTTCCGTGCTCGCAACGCTCGTGATCGTGTTCCTGGGTCTGGGAAATGTCGGCCTGTTCTGGTTCGCGCTGCGTGCGATGCGGCGGGCAGCGCGAACCGCAGACCAGATCCTCGCCGAGGAGCTGGGCCACCGCGGCGCACACGCACGCTACGACCGCGAGCTAGCGGAGTGGCGGCGCTCCCTCGGCCAGTAGACCGCGGTCACCGACCAGCATCATCGACCAGCGACACGAAGGAACCGCTTACGTGACAGAGAACTGCGTTCAGGACAAGAACACTGAGGCGGTCACCGAGCCGCGTGACTTCGGAGCTTTCCTGCTCGATGTCAACCGCGGCGAATCCCATCGGGAACTCTCGCAGGGCCTCGCGGACCTCGTCGCGGCCGTGATCCGCACCGGCAAGCCAGGGACCCTCACCTACACCGTGCGAGTCGAGCCCGCCAGCGGCAACGACGCCATCGTCACGGTCACAGACAAGATCGGCGGCAAGACCCCCGAGGGGGAACGGCGAACGTCGATCTTCTACGTGGACAACAGCAGCAACTCGCTGGTGCGCCACAACCCATATCAGGAATCACTGTTCGGAATCAACGGAGACAACAACTCATGACCACCACCACACACACCGACGCTGAGGCGATCGCGAACCTCGGGCGACGGGCCGCTGAGGTCACCCCCTACCCCCTCACCCCGGCAACCTCGCTGGCCGTCACGCGCACCCAGTACGAGGAGAACATCACCGTCCGGAACCTGGAAAAGTACCTGCCGCAGCCGACGCGGCCCCGCGGCTCGGTCACGCTCACCACCCCCGGCGACTTCGTGTCCTACGTCAACCGCCTCGCCGACGTGGACACGACGACCGTATGGGCCGACGAGGACAGGCAGCGGCTGACCGCCGTCCTCAACGACCACTCTGGCAAGGACATGGCAGGCTGGCGCGACCACACCGTCACCCTGTCGCTGCGCGCTGACGACGACTGGCGTCGCTGGATGAACAACACCGGGTGCCTGTACACGCAGCACGAATTCGCCGAGCTGATCGAGGAACTCTCGCACACGATCGTGTCCCCCACGGGGGCTGACCTCCTGGAGATCGTCAGCACGTTCCGGGCGACTCGGAGCAGCGAGTTCGCCTCTGGTGTCCGCCTCGACAACGGCGACGTACAACTGGCCTACACCACGGAAACGACCGCGTCCGCGGGCCGCAAGGGCACCATTGAGGTTCCCTCGGAATTCAGGTTGGCCGTCACCCCGTACGCGGGTATCGATGCGCGCATGGTCACCGCCCGGCTGCGGTACCGGATCGAACACGGCACCCTGCGCATCGGCTACACCATCGTGAGGCCCGAACAGATGGCACACGCCGTGTTCGGTGAGATCGTGGACCAGGTCCGCGAGGCTCTCGATGGCATCACCGTGTATTCCGGTCACGCGCCGATCGCGTTGAACATCTGACCATGACAGCACCTGGCCGCGATCAGGCGGCACGCGGCGCCGGGCACGGTACCCTCGCGGGCCGTGTCCGGCATCGTCGCGACAACACGCCGCCCTGCCCGGAATGCTGCGACGCACACAACGACCACCGCAGGGCGTGGCGAGTGTCCGCCGAACGAACGCGCGCCTTGCTCGTGCCCGTCGACACGCTGACCGCGCTGCTCGCCGGAGGGGATGCCGTGTCACTGCTGCCCGGGGTATTGGGGCAACAGACCGTTGCAGCGCTGCGGGCGCGCGGGAACCGATGCTCTGCAAGGGGCGGTGACGATGTCTCCGAAACGGCAGTGCAGCAAGAAGCGCTACGCGACGAAGGCGGCAGCGATGGCAGCGCTGCTGAGGATTCCATTGCGGCGGAACGAGGTTCGAGTGTACCGGTGCGGCAAACACTCACAGCAGACATGGCACCTGACGAGCCGACCGAGGTTGGGGGGTAACCGTTGACCGCGACACACGTTGACGGCGTAGAGGTCATCGCGGACGAGCCGACGCGCTCCGCGTTCAACTCCCGCGATGGAGAACCCGTTTACTGGAAGCAAAACCGGACGTTGCTCCTCGCTGATGGGCGCACCGTGTACGGCTGCCTGCATTGTGACTACACCAGTCCCAACGTCCACAGCATCCGCCCCCACCTCAACCGGCACCGCGACCTGAAGCAGCGGCAGAGCGTGGGCGGGGCCGACGACACGCTGTCCCGGATGGTGCGCAAGCTCGCCGAGGCTGAGGAGATCGCCGACGACCGTGACCGGTGGAAGGCGCGCGCCGTGGCGGCCGAAAAGCAGTTGCGGACCCTGCGGCGTGCGCTGGGGAACATCTCGTGACCGCGGACAAGCTCACGACACCAGTGGACTCGGTAGCGGACTGGATCGCCGCCTATCGGCACGCGCACGCCAACGCCGAACAGTGGTCCGAACTGGCCAACCGCGCCAAGGAAAAGGTCACCGCGGCACTCGGTGACGCCGAGATCGGCACCATCGACGGCAAACCCGCTGTGCGGTACACGATCGTCCACAAGCGACGGCTCAACACCACCAAACTCCGCGAGCAACACCCCGACCTGGTAGACGCCTTCACTACGCCCGCCGCCGAACGCCGCTTCTCGTTGATCGACAAGGACAGCCCGGCATCATGACCCACACCGCCCCGCGCGACAACCACGCGCCCCAGACACTGACCGCGCCACCGTTGGCGATGATCACGGTTACCCTCGCCGACCCCATCGGCTACCGTCAGGTCGACACCGGGGACGGCTACCGGGACGAACCGATCACCCTTGCCTCAGCACTACTTGACAGGCTCGAACACCGGTTCGCCGCCGACTTCGCCCGGTGGGGCAAGGAGTTGCTCGCTGAGAGGTTGTCCGCGCACATCGACTCGGTTGCCGCTGACATCGTCGCCACCGCCGTGGACACCCCCGTACGCCGCACGAACACGTGGGGTGAACCGTGTGGCCCCGAGACCACGGTCCGAGACCTGATCCACAGCGAGGTTCGGTCCTGGCTCACCACGACATCCAACGGTGCCGGGCGCCGCGCGGAAACCAACCTGGACACCCTGCTACAGCGGCACGTGCAGCGCGAACTCGGCGGCGAGATGCTCGCTGCCATCGCGGAGGGCAAAGCCACTGTCCTGGACAGCATCAGTGCTCACGCGTCCGAGGTGTTCACATCAGTGCTGCGTAAGGCGGTCAAGGGATAGTGATGGCCCGCACGCACTCTGCGGCTGACGCATGGTCCCGCCTCACTGGGTACATCGCTCTCATGGTCCGTGACGGATCCGACGATGCCGTACAGATCCTCACCTACGCGCACGAACTCCAGCCCGCAACACGCCTGTTCACGGGCACCGTGGAGCACCTCACCGGACAACGCAACGCAGGACCCACCGCTCCATGATCCTCACCTCGTACACCCCCGCGCCCGCCCGCGGTGAACACCGTCTCGCCCCCAGTCTCCGGCAAGTGATCCGCGACGCTGACCGGTACGCCCCCCGCTCACAGCAGCGCGCCCTCGGCCCCTCAGAGGTGGGTGAGCCGTGCCCCCGGCGCCTGGCCTATCGCCTCCTTGACGCTGAGCGCACCAATTCGGACAGTGACCCGTGGGCCGCGATCGTTGGTACAGCCGTACACGCCTGGCTCGCCGCGGCGTTCCTCGGCGCCAACGACCGGCTCGGCCGGATCCGGTACCTCGTGGAAACCCGCCTGGAAATCAGGCCAGGGCTGACCGGCTCCTGCGACCTGTACGACGCCGACGAGGCAACCGTGATCGACCACAAGATCCTCGGGCCAACGACGATGAAGGCGTACAGCCAGAACGGGCCACCGCCCGCGTACCGGGCACAGGCACACCTCTACGGACTCGGCTGGACACGTCTCGGTGTCCCCGTCCGTGACGTGGCGTTGGCGTTCTACCCGCGCTCCGGGCTGCTGTCCGGACTCCGAGTATGGTCCGAGCCCTACAACCCCGGCACTGCACAGGCAGCACTCGACCGGCACGATCAGATCCTGGCCCTCGCCGATGCCCTCGGATGCGAGCACAACCCGACCGCATACCAGCACATTCCGCGGATCCCAGGCCACTCCTGCACCTACTGCCCGTGGCTGCGGCCCGGACCTGACACCGGGACCGCCTGCCCCGGACACCTCGCCCCCTGACACACAAGAGGAGCACTCATGCAGTTGGGACAGTTCACCGAGCGCGAACCTGCACAAGGGGATCGACTGTCAGCAAAGGAGAATCTCAACAAGCCGATGATCGTGCTCGTCCGCGAGCACCGGACCGGTATCAAGACTGCCCACAACAGCGACCCGAACGAGCGCGGCTACAAGCCCGACGGCGGCGACGGCGTACAGGTTGACGTGGCACTGGTCGGCACCAATGAGGTGTACCTCGATGTGCTGTGGATGGCCGGGGCGATCGTGGACAACCTCGCCCCCTACGTCGGCCAGGCGGTACCGGTCAAGCTCGCCACGGCCACCTCGGCGAAGGGCGCCGCGTACATCACCGTGAAGGGCCTCGACGGTGCACAGCTCGCGCAGGCACAGCAGTGGGCCGCCGCTAACCCGAACCGTTTCGAGCAGGAACGGGCACAGCGCGCCGCCCAGGCCGCCGCGGCACCCACCCCCCAGGTGCCCGGGGCACCAGCCGCCCCGCCCGCCTGGGCCGCACCTGCGCCCGCTGCGACACCTCCGCCAGCAGCCCCGGCGGCACCCCCGGCGGCCACCGGTGCCCCTGCGGCGGCCCTCCAGGACCCGGCCGTGCAAGCACTGCTCGCGCAACTCGCGGGCGGGCAGCTCCCACCGGCCCAGTAGACGGACACGCCCGGTGCCAGCAGCACGGCACCGGGCGCACGCCGCGATGCACCCCTGACCCTGTGCACGATTGGGAGCCCTCGTGGACGCGAGCGAGATGCAAGCCGCGGCGCTGGCATGGCATGACGCGGGCTGCTCCGTGCTCCGCGTCGCCCTCGACGGCAGCAAGTCGCCCATCGGATTGTGGCGGCAATACCAGGACATACCAGCAGACCGGGACACTGTTGACGCTTGGTACTGCGACGGCCACCCCGGTATCGGTGTCGTGTGCGGCGCGGTGTCCGGTGGCCTGGAGATGCTCGAACTGGAGGGGCGCGCTGTCGCAGGCGGCTACTGGGGGCGGCTCCTCGCCGGGCTCGCCGACCTCGGCGCCAGCGACCTCGTCACGCGCATCGCCGCCGGATACTGCGAGGCCACCCCCAGCGGGGGAATCCACCTCCTATACCGGGTCGCCGGGGGCGAGGTCGACGGCAACCTGAAACTCGCGCGGCGCCCCGCCTCCAGCGACCCGACCACCGGACGCCCCCGCGTGGACGTCCTGATCGAGACCCGAGGCGAAGGTGGCTTCGTTATCGTGGCCCCCTCCCACGGTCCCGTGCACCCCACCGGGGACCCGTGGCTCACCGTCAGCGGTGCACCCAGCAGCATCATCACGTTGACCGCCGCCGAGCGGGACACGCTCCACGTCGCCGCCCGCGCCCTCGATGAGATGCCCCCGCCCACCCCGATCCCCGACCCCCCGGTCCTCGACCGGGACCGGCGCCCCGGCGAGCTGACACCCGGGGACGACTACACCGCCCGCACCGGGTGGCCCGAGGTCCTCGAACCCCACGGGTGGACCGTCGCCCGGGTTTCCGGTGACCGCACCTACTGGACGCGCCCAGGCAAGGCGCACGGCATCAGTGCGGTCACCGGGGGCGGGGCCGGTGACTACCTGTACGTGTGGTCCACCTCCACCGAGCTGCCCGCCGAGGAAGCCATGTCCCGGTGGCGCGTGTACGCCCTCCTCAACCACGGCGGGGACTTCTCCGCCGCCGCATCCACGCTCCGCCGCCGCGGGTACGGGACCCCCATCCCAGAGCCGACACGGCCCGTGCTCACCGTCCTGCCCACCGCGTCCGGGTCGGTCGCTGTCATCGCGGAACCAGCCACCACACACGACCGCCCCGTCACCGCTGAAACGTTCGTGCACTCCGACGACGGCAACGCCCTAGCCCTGGTCGACGCCTACGGCGACCGCATCCGGTATTGCCCCGAGCGGGGCCGCTGGCTGCACTGGACCGGGCAGCGCTGGGCCTGGTGCCCACCCGGCGGCGGGATCGTCCGCGAGCACCTGAAGGCCATCGCGCGGGCGTTGCCGTCAGAGTCCAGTGCGGACAACCGACACAAGCAACGCGCGCTCAGCGCGATCGGGACCACCGCGGCACTCACCCAGGCCGAAACCGACCCGCGCGTCACCGTCGCACTGTCCCAACTCGACGCCCACCCGTACGAACTCAACACGCCACACGGGACAGTGGACCTGCGCACCGGGGTGCTCACACCCGCAGACCCGGCCCGCCTACACACGCGGATGACCGCGGCGGCACCCGACCCTGATGCGGATCCCACCCGGTGGCAGCGGTTCCTCGCCGACACTTTTGCCGGTCACCCCGAGCTGCCCGCCTACCTGCAACGCCTCGTCGGCTACTCCGCCAGCGGGATAGTGCGCGAACACGTGCTGCCCTTCCTGCATGGCAGCGGCGCGAACGGCAAGGGCGTGTTCCTGGAATCGATTCAACGGGTCCTCGGGGACTACGCGACAACCGCGCCGTCAGGGTTCCTCATGGCGCAGACCTACGGCAGCCACGAGACCGAGATTGCCCGCCTGGCCGGAGCCCGCCTCGTCGTCTGTAGCGAAGTGAACGAACGCGACAAGTTTGACGAGGTCAAGGTCAAGATGTTGACCGGCGGGGACACAGTTACCGCCCGGTTCATGCGACAAGATCACTTCTCGTTCACGCCGTCACACACGCTGATTCTCATGGGCAACCACCAACCGGCCGTCCACAGTGGCGGCTACTCGTTCTGGCGACGGTTGCGGCTGATTCCCTTCGAACACACCGTGCCCGAGGATCAGCGGGTGGACGACCTGCAAGGGATCCTCGCCGCCGAACACGGCCCCGCCGTCCTCGCCTGGATCGTCTCCGGCGCCGTCGCCTACTTCAGTGGAGGACTGGGCGAGCCCACAACGGTATCGGCGGCCACCGCCGAGTACGAGCACGAACAAGACAGCCTCGCCCGGTTCCTGGAGGAGTGCTGCCACCTCGGCGGCGGCGAACACGTGCGGATCCTCATGAGCAAGATGCGCGCCGCCTACGAACGCTGGTGCCACACCGAGGGTGTCTCACCGGTGTCGTCCACAGCGTTCGGGCGCACGCTCCGTAGTCGATACGGGGTCGGGGACGCCCGCACAGGAAGGGCGAAGAGCTACACGGGGATCGCGCTGATTGCCGAGGACGACGCAGACGGGTCATCCCGCTACGAGCCCCGGAGCAATTCGTGAACGGCGACGTCTCGGAAGTGGTGACCGGTTCGCGGAAAACCGGTCACCACCACCGTGACCGGTGTGACCGGTCATCTCAAGATCACGCCGTCATCGTCCAACTGGGACACGGGGTGATCTTGGGAGAACCGGTCACCGAGTGGATCATGGTGACCGGTGTGACCGGTACTCAGGATTATCAGCCCTTGCGCGCACGCGCACACGCGCAATCGGGGCGAACAAGGCAACCGGTCACACCGGTCACACCGGTCACCATGATCAACCTCGGGGAGGTGGCCACGTGACCCACTTCGTCACCACCCGACCCCGCTGCGGCCCTTGTCCAAGCTGTCACTGTCTGCGACTAACCGGAATCGATGAGGGCCTCCCCTATCGAGCCGACCCGGTGCCGCTGACCGTCCAGGCCGAACTGCGCGCCCGCCTCACCGGGCGAGGCTCCTTCGCGCTGCTCGCCGGGCGGCTCGTCCACCGCGACCGCGACCGCATCCGCGGAGACGTCCGTGGCCGCCCCCCAGTGTTCGCCTCGCACCGCTGCGGCGTACTGCCCGCCGCTGATGACGTCGAACCCCGGCACGTGCGCGCGGTCACCGAATACCTGTCCCGCCTGCACGCCGCCACACATGCCGACGAGGACCCGGTCCTCTGGCACATCGTCACCAGCCTCGGTGGACGCGTCATCGGACTCACCGACACCCAGACACCCCCGTACTAGCGCCCAGCACGCCCGTACACGCACGAACGGACCGAGCATGACCGATCACCCGCCGGATACCGCCACGGCGACCTCAGAGGAGAAATCAGCCCGCACCGTCCTGGACGTCTTCGTGCCCGGTCACCCCGCGCCCCAAGGCAGCAAACGACACGTCGGCGGAGGGAAGCTCGTGGAGTCCTCCCGTGCGCTGCGGCCGTGGCGTCAGGACATCCGCGAGGCGTGCTTGTGCAACGGGCAACCGCGCGTGCGTTTCGCCAGGGACGAACCGGTCCACCTGATCTGTGATTTTGTGCTGCCCCGGCCTGTCCGCCTGCCCAAGCGCGCGACACCGCCGCACACCAAACGCCCGGATGGCGACAAGCTTCTGAGGGCGGTGTGCGACGCGCTCACCTCGGCGGGGGTTTACCAAGACGACGCCCAAGTGACCGACCACACTGGACGGAAGCGCTACGCGGCGCCCGGCGAGACGCCCGGCTGCCGCATCCGCCTCTTGCGGGCCACCTGCACGGACACCGCGGCGGGGTCAGGCAGGAGGAGCCAGTGACGACGACCTACGACGGAGACGACGAGACGTTTCGTTGGGACTCCACCGCTCTCCGGGATGCGGCACTGGATTGTCTGCACGGCCGGTACACCGCACTGCACGGGGATGACCGGACACAGGAGCTGCTGCGCGGGATCGGGCTGGCCCTGCTTGCCGCGCACGAGCAACGCACGGAGTGGGCAGGGGCGGTCCTGGACCTGTTGCGCGACGCGAAGGAGGGGCGGACGTGATGGCAATGCGGGTAACTGCGTCCGGGGTGTGGATCGCGCTCACGGTCCTGGTGTCCGTGGCGTGGGCGGCGAATTTCGTTGCACCGTGGCTGGTCTCGACCTACAAGCCGGATCCCTCGATTAACAACCTATTCATGATCATCGTCGGAGGTGTCGTCACTGTGGCGGTGGAACGCGCCGAGGCACGCCATCGCGACGACAGGTCCAAGGAGGAGACGCCCTCATGACCGAATCCACCCCAGTCCGCCCGCTGCGGCGGATCGGTGTCGCGCTGATCGTCCTCGCGGCACTGTCCACTGTGAGCGGAGTCATTGTGACCGTCAGGGAGCATCAGCAGATCGAGTGCCAGGCGGGCGTCAACGGCGCACTGTCGAAGGCGCTGCGCGAGCGGTCCGACGCGGCATCGAAGGAACGCCAGGCGCAGCTCGCCCTCTTCAGCGCACTACTCGACCCAGGGGCGACGCCTGAGTCCAGGCGGGCCGCACTGGCCACCTACTACGAGCAGTACAAGGCGGCCGATAGCGCTCGTGACGCCAACCCGCTGCCGGACGCGAGCACTTGCCAGTGATGTGCATGAACGAGGCGGGCGTCCGGCCGTCCGGAGTGGACGGTTGCAAGTGGACGATTCGCGGATCTTCACCAGCGACCTGTCTCGGGGCCTCACCCCACATGGGTGGGATAAGTTGTCGCGACAAATAGATAAGATTGATCACTGTCCGTGCATGACAGACGGGCGGCAAAGCGAATCTGCCCAGGTCAGGCCCCCATTAAGGACATTACTCAATGTGACCATGGCTCACTTCCTGCCCGATCGCCCGGGGGGCGGCATTCGTTACCGCAAACAGGGGAAGTTTCGTCTAAACCACCCCGCCGAGTGACAGTAAGCGTTTTCGATGTCGTTCACCAGAGTTAACTCGAACGGCTGATGGAGCGGTGTCCGTGATTGACGGAACACACAGTCGGTGGTTCTGTCCCATCTCATGATTCGCAGACAGGCCAGTGCCTCGAATAGAACAACGCGATACTTGCGTTCAGCGTCGAACGCAAGGAGTCCGCCGAGGGCGCTACCCCGTCAAGATCACTTCCCAGATGCACACTATGCATCAGAAAGAGCGCGACAATGGCAACTCAGGTTCGCCTCGTGGACGACATCGACCGCGAAAGCGATGCAACCAGGACCATTAGCTTCGGTCTCGGAAACCGATCCTATGTGATCGACGTGAACGACGCCCACGCGGAGCAGCTAGAAAACGAATTTGGGGCGTGGATCAAGTTCGCCCGGCAGGAAGGTAAAGCACGTCCGTCCATACCCCGCCGCCCGGGTCCACCCACCGTCGTCCGTGGCGACTGGTGGGAGACGCCACCCGACGCCACGCCCGAGGAGAAGAGGAAATACAAAAACCTCCGCGCGCAGATCAAGACATGGGGGAAGACGCGGGGGTGGCCCGCCGATCTGGGCCAGCGAGGACGAGTGCCCCGAGCCCTGTGCGAGCGCTGGCTTGACGAGGTGTGCGACGGCAAGGTCCCGGACATCGGCGCCGTCACCTCTCGCGGCGTGGCAGTAGGGGACGATGACGAATGAACATCCCGGCTGACGACCCGACGGACATCGATGAGTATCTCTCGCAAACAGATTATTTCGAATGCCGGGCTTACGGCCACACGTTCCGCAGTAAAGATCTCTGGTGGGATATCGAGGGGAGCGGAACAACACTCATTTACACCAAGACTTTCGATTGCCCCAGTTGCGGAATGTCGCGAACCGACACCCGGGACAGGAGCCGAAGGCTCATCGCGCGTTCCTACGGGCGCATTCCGGGCTACGCGGTCAAGGGGCGACGCCTGTCCCGAGACGACGTGTGGGCGTGGCAGATCGAACAGCAACTCGCCCAGCAGCGAGGCAGGCGCAGGAGGGCAGCATGACCCTCCTATCCTCCGGGCGGCACGCCGTCGCCCGCTGCCTCCAGGAGCACGAGGACACGATCACCGCGTGCCCCTGGCGTCGGGACCACGACGCATACGTCACCGTTGACGCCGTGCGCGCCGTCCTGGCCCTGTGCGACCGTGATGACTACGACCTCGGCGGCACCGGAACCCTCCAGGTCCGCGAAATCAGAGAAGCCATCGCCGAGGCACTCGACGGTGACGGGGGTGACCGTGTTACCGCGACCGACCGCCGCTGGGGACCCTGGCCCCTGGACCCGGCGGACGTGACACTCGACTGTCCAACATGGGGCGGCACCCCGCACCGTGTCGACCTCAGGGCGTGCCGCACCTCCGCGCACGTCCTGGACGAGGTGATCAGAGTCGCCGCCCAGCCCTGGGCAGAGGACACCGTCATAGCCGGGCTCGTGCGCGCACTGGACGCAGTGCTACGGCTGAGTGTCCACCTGTGCCCGCAAGGGAGATCCCGCACCATCACCCGGCGCAGGTGCGAGACGCTGGCGGACCTGGCGACCCGGAGGCCCCCCGATGCCTGACGAGGATCCCGACCCGTGGCGAGGTGACACGCTCTCCGAGCCGCGTACCGTCATCGTGGTCTACCCCGACGGGCGCGAACTCCGTGTGGTGATCACGTCCACGGCTGAACTGCCCTACCTGATCGATGCCCTGTGGGACCGCTGTGAACGGCGGGCAGCAGGGTGAACCGCGCGATCCTGGCGATGACGGTGGTAGTCGGTATCGGTGCCGCGGTTGTCGGTGCACTGCGGCTCGGTGCCCTGCTGACACCTCAGGCGCGGCGGCCAGGGGTCGAGCAGGGTAGCGCGCGCGACGAGTAGCCGACCCCGCGCGGGGCGGTCGCCATGCCCGAGAGGAGGCAGCATCGTGTTACCTGAGTGAGTGTCGCGAGTAGACCGCCCCGCTGTTGGCGCCCAGCCAGTGCGACGAATAGTGTGGGCATCTCGCGACACGGACACCCCGTCTCAGTCGGAACAGCACGATTCCGGTGTAGCTCAAGCGGTAGAGCGGCGACACGTGCCACGTGCCGCACTTGCAGGTTCGACCCCCGCCACCGGAGCGAGGCCGGGCACATCTGGCACGCCCCGTCTTGGCAGACGAAAGCCCCCCGCATCACCGTGGGCACCTGATGCGGATAGTGCCCGGCCCACCAGCCCACAGACGTGGCCCAGCAAGGAAACCACCCATGACAGCGGCCACGGCGAACTGAGGAGCAGCCTGTGGCCAGTGACGCACCGATCTGCGGACGCCAACTCACCCGCATCCCTCACAGCGATGACAACACCAGGGAACGCCGTCGCGCGGCCCGACGGATCGCCGCCGTATCCGCCACCCCTGACGAGTGCCTGGAGCTGCTCGCCGCGCTCGGCCTGACCGTTGCCGATGCGCTGGCACAGGTCGACGGACAGCCGTGACAACCGACGCTGCCGACATCCTCACCCGTGCCGCTGATGTCCTGACCTCCCTCGGGGCACGCGCCACCTACGGGACCTGGTCGGCCACCGACCTCACCGAGCACGGACACACCGGGGTGTGGTGGGTGCAGCACGAGACCCACGACGACGACGGCACCACCTACGGGGTGATCGCGGAACTGGACACGATGAACTGTGCTGCCAATGCGGCGTGGATTGCGGCGATGGAGCCCGAGGCCGTGACAGTGCACCTCGCGCAGGCGCTCCGCCTCACCGCCGCAGCCCTCGCCGATCCCGCCCTGGCCACGCAGCAGGCCACCGTGTCACCGCTGCTCGCACTCGCACGACATATCCTGTCTGTGCACCCGTGAGCCGTGACCGCGGAAGGCGCCAGGTGAGCATCCCTCGACAGTCCACACCTCTCGCAGCGTGCAGCGTCATGGTCTGCCTCGCAGGAGTCATCGCGTGGACATGGACAGCGGATTGGCGCTGGGCCGCTACAGGGCTCGGCGGAATGCTCGCTGGCGGCGTCCTCGGCGCGGTATTCAACCAGCGCGCCCAGCGAGATGACCAGATGAGCATCAGTGACGTGGTGTCCACAGACGACTGCTGGCACGAGGAGGACACTGTCCACTGTGGCTGCGGGTTCTGGGCCTTCACCGATCCCGATCCACGGCGCCGGTTCGCGTCCTGGATGCGGCACCGCGACCACGACCACCACCTGTAGATCGGAGCGGCCCAGTGACCACCCCCTGCACCGTAGCCCGGTGCAACGCTGGCGACGGACAACCCCGCGAGGCCGGGCATGGGCGGTGGGCCTGTGAGCCGTGCGTCCGCACTGCCCAACGCCACCTCCGCGAGATCGAGCACTATGTGACCGTGCTGCGGATCATGCTCGGCCCGCTCCGGGGCCGCGGCGAACGCCGGGCACCGGGATTCGGCAGCCGGTCCCCGGGACGTGACAACGTCATCGTCGCCATGGACTACCGCAGCACCTCGGACGTGTGCGGCCCCGATGACGAGGACAACCCGCCCCGCAGCATCCTGCGGACCCTGCACCACCTCAGCCGCCGCATCCGCGTTGAGCAGGATGTTCGGGAGCCTCTGAGCGAACCGACGATCGTGTCAGAGGTGGGCTACCTGCTCGGCGGAGTCGAGTGGTGCTCGCATCAGCCATGGGTGGCGGCGATCGTGGATGACATTCGCGAACTGCACGCACAGTGCCGACGCCTCGCAGGAGACCAGCCCGGACGCCCCATCGGTCGATGCCCCACCCTGCTGCCCACCGGCGAATGCAGGATGCCACTCTACGTGCCCTCAGTCGGAGACTCGATCATCTGCCACAACCCGCGCTGCGGCCGAACGTGGCGGCGACCGGAATGGGAGCGGCTCGCGCTGCTGCTCACCACCCGGGCAACACCCACCCACGTGCGCCGCGCCGCGTGACCAGCGAAGTCCGGCACTTGTTCACCCCGAGCGAAGCCGAGCGCGTGTTGCGGATCAAGGCATCCACGGTCCGTTCCTGGGCGCGGCGACGCCTGATCTGGTCCTACGGCATCAGCGACACCGGCAAACCCATGTACGACCGGGACGACCTGATCAGGCTCCGTGACCGTGGCTGGCGCGCGCGCTCCCGGTCGGCAACTTGACAGGTCAGGTAACACGTGCAACGCTCACGATCATTGTGGCAGTCGTGTGTGGACACTCCCGCGGCAAGCCCGCAGTGATTCCGTGATCCCCTCGCCGTTCCTGCCGGATGCGTGCGTGCCCCCGTCGTGAGCCTTGCGAGGAGGCGGTGTGCGGCGCGTCATCTACGCTGGACTTACTGCCACCAACGCAGACGCCCGATATCAACTCCGGTCCAGTAGCCGTGTGGTCAACCTGCTCACCCGTGGAGCCGTCGCCGACGGGGTCACCGACGACCAGCCCGCGATCCAGGCAGCCGTCAACGCCGCCACCCCGGGCACCGTGCTGTACGCACCTGCCGGAACCTACCTCCTGCGTGCTGGGATCAAGTGGAAGACAGGTGTCTCCCTGCTCGGTGACGGCGCCGGAGCCACGATCCTCAAGGGCAACAACGGCGGTCCGCTCGCCTCCGGGTTCTCGATCATCTACAACTACACCGACGGCTCCACCTCGGCGCCCTTGTCCGATATCACGTTCGCGAATTTCGAGGTCGACGGCGCCAACGTCACTACGACGAGCTACGACGTCGGTTCCAAGGGGATCAACATCCTCTATATGAGGCGGGCACGGTTCCTGAACCTGTACGTCCATGACACCCTGGCCTCTGGTATTGGGTGTGATCAGCTGCTCGAATCGGTGATCGACGGGTGCGTGGTCGACCGTGCCGGGCGACAGAACTCCGGAACCCAGATCGGTGGCGCCGGGTTCGGCATCGGCACCGGGGCGTTCCAGGACATGCAACTGTCCATTACCAACTGTGTCGCCCGCGACTGCGGCACTCACGGCATCTTTTTCGAGCACCAGTTCTCCGGCACGCCGACCCTGTCCCGCGGCATCAGGGTCGCCCACTGCTACGTCTCGGGCAACCAGTACGGCATCAGCGACTGGGGCACAGAGGGACTGATCGTCACCGGCTGCCAGATGATCGCCAACCGCCGACACGGGTTCTACGTCTCCGGCGAAGGCGTCGCCGGGATCGCCGGACACAGCGGCATCGTCGCCTCATGCGTGATCGACTCCAACACGCTCGACGGCGTGTCCATCGGGGACAGTGCAACCGGGCGCTACACGTTGCGCGGCAACCGGATCAGCAGCAACGGACAGTACGGCGTGCACTACATCAACGTCACGCAGGCCAGTACCGTCGCGCTGCTGGAGCACGTGGTGTCCGAGAACGATGTCCAACTCAACGCCCTGGACGGTATTCGCGTGGACGCGCCGCTCACGGACGCGCACGTGAACCAGAATCGCTTGCGTAACAACGGGCTTCAGAGCGCCGCTGCGGACTCGGGTACTGCCTCCGCTGTCACCGCGATCACGCTCACTGACTCCGCTAAAACGTGGCTTCTGGACGCTCACAAGGGAAAGACAGTCACTGTCGGCGCGGTCACCGCCACTGTGGTCAGCAACACCGCCACCACGCTCACTCTCGCCGCGGCACGCAGCGGCTCCGCCTGGTCTGGTGCCACACCGAGCGCTGGCGCGAGCTACACCCTGCCCGCCGCGGCGTCCCGTCGATGCGGCATCCAGATCACCGCGGGCACCAGCCATCTACTGGTGCGGGGGAACCGTGTTCACGACAACCTGAACAACAACAGCTCGTACGGATCCGCGCGGCGCCAGCAGTACGCGCTGTCCACCACCAGCACCGGGACGTTGTCCGCGTGCCAGATCGAGGGCAATGACGTCCTCGGCAACCTCTCGGGCACGTTCCTGTTCGACACCGCACCGAGCGGCGGCTACTACGTGCGCTGGAATTCGAACTACAACCCGCGCGGCATCGTCACCCCGCCCAGCGTCCCGGCGTCCGGTGTCGCGACGTCGAACACCTTCGGCGCTGACGCAACAGTGTTCGTGACCGGCGGTGCCGTGACCTCGATCGCAGTCAACAGCACCGCCACGGGCCTCACCAGCGGCGCGATTCCCTTGGGACCGAACGCATCCATCACGATCACGTACAGTTCAGCGCCCTCATGGCAGTGGTACATAGGGTGAGGGGGAGCCGGTGAGACGCGTCCTCTACGCCCCGCCCACGCCGGTCATCCGCAACCAAACCAGTGGGATCCTTACACCCGCAGCCGCGGCGGGCACTCCCGGATCCCCGCGCACCATCACCGCGAGCGGACACGGCTACAGCATCGCCCACCAAATCGCCGTGACCTTCAATGGGGCTTTCAACGCCGAGACGGTGACGGCACTAGTAACTCTCACGTTCACTGATGGGACAACCACCGCACCGTTCGGGCTCGCTGCGTCCGCCCCTGGCACCTCCGGCGTTTCCAGCAACGACATCGCGTATCTGATGCCGGACAAGTGCCTTATCGCCAGTGTCACCGCGACCGTGCAGTCCACCCGCGACACCAGCGCCGTCACGGCCACGATGCGCGTCACTGCCACCCAGGTCTAGACCGCCACGTCCGGCCCGAACGGAACGAGGAGCCCTCATGCCCACCGTCCCCGCCGGACAGATCGGCGCCCACAACCTGACGCTCACCGCAAACACCGTGACCGAAGTGGACTTCGCAGACGACGTGGACACGGTCGAAGTGCTCAGCGACGGTACCGCGCCCGTGTACGTCACCGTGGACGGCTCCAGCCCCACCGTGGGCGGCGCGAACTGCTACCTCCTCCCCGCCGCCATCGGCGCCAAGGAGCTCCACCCGCCGACCGCGGGCGGAACCGTGGTCAAGCTCATCTCTGCCGGGACTCCAACCGTGTCGGTCGCCAAGGTGTGACCGTGGGAACGACTGTGCTCAACGTCCCGCTCCGCCCAGTACACGTCCCGTGCCCCTGCTGCGGGCTGCCAATCGAGGTCCGACTCATCGCCGCGATGACAGGCATGGACGCGTCTACCGCGCTGCCCACCGTCCGCGGCCGGGTGGAAACCGAGTACAGCCACGCGTGCCGGGCCACCGTCGGCGCCGGGGAGGCGATGCCCAATGGTCGCCGGACGTGAGGCCACCCCACAAGACGCGGCGAACACCGCGCGCCTGATGCACTACTGGGCGCACGGGGAAGGCGCCGACGAGATCGATTGGGACACCCCTGGCGACTACAACCGGTGCCTGGTGGCTCTCGGCCGCTACGTGGGTCCCGGCCAGGTCCACGGGCTGTGCCAGCACCTGCACATCATGGCCACCGGGGCACCCGCCGGACACGCGCCGGGCGAGCAGGCAGCAGCAGGAGCCAAGCACAAGGGGAAGACATGACCACCGACCGCGACGAGCCCCGCCTCTTCTGGCTCGACCGACGCCAGGACGTCTCGGGCATCAGCGGCACCGGGCGAATTGCCGACGGCGTCCAGTGGCCCGATGGGACCGTGACGCTCCGCTGGCGCGGCCCACACGCGTCCGTGGCGCACTGGTCCAGCCTCGCCGACGTGGACGCCATCCACGGCCACAACGGCGCCACACGGATCGTCTGGGCCTGACTACGGGGGGAGGTGCCGCGATGTCCGGTCACTGGACAGGCAGCACACGCGGGGCACGACTCCCCGCTGACTGGCGCTCAGCGGTCCGTCCGCGGATCCTCGCCCGAGACTGCGGCATCTGCTACTTGTGCGGGCAGCCTGGGGCCGACACGGTCGACCACGTACACCACGGCGATGACCACCGTGACGAGAACCTCGCCGCCGTGCACGACGCCGCGTGGCCGCACTGCCACCGATACAAGTCGAGCGGGGAAGGCAACGCCGCGCGCTGGCGAGTCAGGGAACGCCGCGCCGCCGAGCCGCACCCCGGAACCGTACGCGCCCGCGAGTAGAACGCCCCCGCTGCTGCGAGCACGGCCGCTGCGAACGAACCCGGACAACAGGCCGGATCCGCACCACAGTTGAACAGCGGGACACAGTCACCTGGCGGCGAGGCGCAGGCATGACGACGGCCAGCTTCCCTAACGACGCCGCAACCTGCTTCTGGTAGCCGATACCAGGAGCCGCCTCGTACACGTCATGGACCAGCAGCCACCCCGTGACCACGTCCCAATCGTTGACCAGGTCCACCGCCGCCGATAACCGGGCCAGGTAGGCGCGCGGCAGGAAGCCGAACAACTCCCACTCGCCACCCTCTGACACGAGCGCAGCGACCTGCGCCGCCAGCTCGGCGGCCGTGATCGAGTCCGGCGAGGTCATCGTGACGTCGTACGGGGACAGCACCTGGTCGAGGTCCACCAGCCCGTAACGTGCCGACAAGATCATGACACGCGTCGTGACAGCACACTCCAGTGCAGTGGCCTCCGCTTCCAGCCGCACCGCCGCCAGCACCTGACGAAACGCAGACCCGGTGTAGAGGTCACGCGCCGGGGCAGCGTGGTCCAGCTTCGCGCCGCCACACGGCACGATGAACAACTTGACCTCCGCGCCCATATCCCGGATCCCTTGAATCGGTGGAATCAGCTTCACTCTGTCCATCGTTCTGACACCAAGATGTGTTACACACCAACCGAATCCGGTCGCTGGTGACATGAAACCAACGGATACTCACCTTCCGTTGACGACACCAGTCGACCCGGCCCAATCACCCAACTGCCCGACAAAAATCCCACCCAGGGAGTTGCCTTCTTCGGTTGGATGGCATATAATGCGCCCACCCTCAACCCCCCTTGGCGGGGTCTCCGCCTACCGGGAGATGCTGCCGACGAGGCTGCGTAGGAAACGGATTTGAACCCCGCTGGCGAACGCTGAGGTCCGCGCTGCGCGCCGAGCGGTGGATATCCGGGGTGTTGGGACCCCTGTTTTGCCGAGGGCGATCTGAGCGCTTCGCCGGATCGTGACAAAGCATTTCCGCAGGTCAGCGCCCTATTCGCGTTGCATCGGGCGTAAACTGGGGTCATGGCGGTTTTGGTGTGTGAGCAGTGCGACCGGCCGTTGCCGATCATGTCGCGCAAGGGCACCCGGTTCTGTGGGAGCACGTGCCGCAGCCGCGTTCACCGGGCGCAGCGCGCCGCCGCGGCGGCCGAGCACCAGCGCGAGCTGCCCGCCGAGCTGACCGAGCTGCGCCGCTGGATCACGCACACGCCCGGCAGGGTCCCGCTCACCTCGTCGGGGCGGCTTGCCTCAGCGACAGACCCGGCCACCTGGGGCAAGTTCGCCGATGTGGCCCAGCTCGACCGCCGCGGGTTCGTGCTCACCGCGGGGGACGGCATCGTGTGTGTGGACCTGGATCACTGCCTGTCCGGCGGCGTGCTGGCCCCGTGGGCGGCCGAGATCCTCGCCCACTGTCCCCGGACCTACGTTGAGGTGTCCGCCAGTGGGACGGGGCTGCACATCTGGGGACGGGGCAGGGTGCTGTCAGGGCGCCGTATCCGCCGCGGTGGGCGGCACATCGAGGTGTACGGGCACGCTCGGTACATCGCAGTGACCGGAAACCGATTCCGTCGGTCTCCGAGCAGTCTCGCTGATCTGTCCGGGCTGGTGCCGGAGTTGCTCGCCGCCTGTTGACGAGGCGTTCTCTGTCGGTTCGCTCGCGTCGTACCGGGGGTGAGTCGTGCCTGTCACCGGCCGCAAGCCCAAGCCCGAGGGGCAGCGACGCAACCGCGTTAAGCCGACATACCAATGGGTCGAGGTCGTTGACGAGCCCTACAGCGGCGAGGTCCCCGAACTGCCCGCGCAACCGCGCTGCTCCGATGGGCCACCGCCCCCGGCGCCGTCCCGCCCGCTCGGACGGATGGGAACCGCGCTGTGGGAACGCACCTGGCGCACCGCGGGATCCGTGCCGGTCGACGCTGAAGCCCTGTTGGTGCTGTGTGAACAGATGGACGAACGTGTTGCGCTCCGTGTGAAGGTGTTGCAGGAAGGAGACTGGCGTACCCGGGCGGCGTTGCGCGCCGTTGATCAACAGGTCGTTGCCGGGCTGAACGCCCTCGGGCTGGTCGCGTCCCGGTCAATTCCCCCGGAGTGGCCGGAGGAAACGCTGCGCTGGTGGGACGAGGTGTCGCGTATGCCGCACTGTGTGCTGTGGACGCCCAGCGATTGGCAGTTCGCGCTCGACACGGCACGGGTTGCCGCGGCGTTCCACGCTGGAGATGTGAGGGTCGCGACCGAACTGCGGCAGCGTGAACGGATCCTCGGGACGACCGCGGATGCGCGCCGGGATCTCCGGATCCGCTACACCGAGCCTCCCTCGGAAACTTCGGAGTCGGCGACGGTGACCGCGATGGACGCATACCGGCGGATGGCCGCGGGCGAGCACGCGTGACGTTCCGATTCCTGGTGTCGTACCACTACCACCGTGACACCGACCTCACCAAGATCACCGACGCCTATCCTGGGCGCTGCGAGGTGTTCGCCGACTCTGGCGCGTTCAGCGCGTACACCACGGGCGCGCGAATCGATCTGGCCGACTACGCGGCATGGCTGCGACACTGGCAAGGACTGATCACAACAGCGTCCACTTTGGACGTGATCGGCGATTCGGCGGCAACGGAACGGAACACGATCCGACTGGAAGGTATGGGGCTTCGTGTTCTTCCGGTGTTCCACACGGGTTCTCCCTGGGGGCGGTTGGAGCACCTGTGTGCCCGGTACCCGTATGTGGCACTCGGAGGCATGGTGCCGTATAGCCGCCGTGCCCCCGAAGTAATGCGATGGTTGATCCGATGCTTCCGCACGGCGCAGGATCACGGGACCGTGTTCCACGGTTTCGGGTTGACGCGCGTCGAATCACTGCGCGCGTTGCCGTTCTACTCCGTTGACTCGTCTTCGTGGGCAGCGGGGGCGAGGTACGGATCCCTCAATTTGTGGGACAATTCCCGTGCGCGCATTGTTCAGGTTCGGACTGGTGTGCCTTCCGAAGCACGTCGGCACTCAAAGCTGATCAGTGCGCACGGGGCGAACCCTGTAGTCGTTGGCCGTCCGGGTTTTGCTGTGCTCTCGCGGCGTACACCGGCCGAATTTGCCGCCGAAATTGCACAGATGCGCGGTGTACCGGCCCTCGCGTACAGCAGGCTTGGCGAGTGTTTGCAGGCCCGTCACCGTGTGCCCGCTCCGAACGGGTGGACTGAGGCGGGCACTGTCTTGTACCTCGCTGACGCGGTTGCGAGCCACCTTGTTGACGCAGCCCGAGCTATCACCACAGACCAGCCACTGTGTGCCGCGGCGCATACGACTTCAACGGGTCAGGAGGTGCCGCGTGCTCCTGAATCAGGGCTACGAACTCGTGCCCGTCGAGGATCTCGTCACGCATCCGAACAATCCTCGTAGTGGCAACGTTGAACTCATCAGCGATTCGTTGCACCACAACGGCTTCTATGGCGCACTAGTAGCGCAACGCTCCACGCGTCACGTGCTGGCGGGGAATCACCGGCTCCTCGCCGCGCGGGCACAGGGCATGACGCACGTGCCGGTGACGTGGGTGGATGTGGACGACGCGCAGGCGCTGCGGATTCTGTTGGTGGACAACCGATCCAACGATGTGGCGTCCTACGACACTGCCGCGTTGGCTGATCTGCTGCGCGGACTGGACGATCCCACTGGGACCGGTTACACCGCCGCGGACATTGAAGCCCTCGTCGCCCTGCCGCCTGGGTTGGATGAACTCGCCGCACAGTACGGTGAACCGGCTGAGGGTGACCTGTGGCCGGTCCTGCGGTTCAAGGTCCCGCCCCCTGTGCGGGACGACTTCTATGCGCTCACCGAGGGTTGCTCGGATCCGAATGACGACAGCGCGCGATTCCAGCACCTGATCCAGCGGATGCGCGCCGAGTCGTGACGCTGCGACTGCTGCTTTCCTACTACTCTCACCGCAACACCGATATAACAAAGATCATCACCGCGTATCGGGGGCGGTGTGAGGTATTCGCCGATTCTGGGGCGTACTCCGCGCACACGGTGGGAGCGCGGATCGACCTTGCCGACTACGCGGGCTGGCTGCGCAACTGGCAAGGGTTGATCACAACAGCGTCCACATTGGACGTGATCGGCGATCCGGCAGCGACAGAACGAAACACCAGCAGGCTTGAGGGGATGGGGCTTCGTGTTCTACCCGTGTTCCACACGGGAGGCCCGTGGGAGAGGCTTGAGCAACTGTGTGTGCAGTACCCGTACGTTGCACTAGGCGGCATGGTGCCGTATCGCTTTCGCGTACCTGAGGTAATGCGATGGTTGATCCGATGTTTCCAGATTGGCAGGGAATGCGGCACGCGGTTTCACGGCTTTGGCCTCACTCGGGTTGAAATGCTTCGGCGATTGCCTTTTTACTCGGTCGACTCGTCTACATGCGCCGCGGGATCCAGGTACGGGAGATTGGTTTTTTGGGATCGGGTACGGAGCAATCTAGTTACGGTTCATGCGGGTGTTCCCGCCGAGGCGCATCGCCACGCACAATTGATAACAGCACATGGCTTGAACCCGGACTCTGTCGGCCGCCCGGGATTCGCGGTGTCCTCGCAACGAGCACCGGCACAGTATGCCGTTGAACAGCAACAGATGTTAAGAATTCCCGCACTCGCCCTTACTCGCATGGGCGAATGGTTGGCCAGCGTCCACAAGGTGCCTGCCCCGTCCGGATGGACTGCGACAGGAACTGTTCTGTATCTCGCTGAAGGTGACCCCCGACGGGTTATTGCGCTAGCTCGAAGCATCACCAACGACTAGTTTTTGTGCGCCAAGGAGACCACCTCATGACCACCCCTACCGCGGTGCTCGCGTTCTCCGGCGGCATGGACTCCACCACGCTTGCCGCCCACTACGCGCGCACACACCGCCTCGTGCTGCTGTCCGTCGACTACGGCCAGCGCCACCGCCGGGAACTCGACGCCGCCCGCCAGGTCGCCGGGCTCCTCGGCGCCGACGAACACCACGTGATCGACCTCCGGCACCTGGGCCCACTGCTCGCCGGGTCCGCGCTCACCGACCCCAGCGTCACCGTCCCCGATGGGCACTACGAGGACGAGACGATGCGGGCCACCGTGGTCCCCAACCGCAACGCGATCCTCGCGAACATCGCCGTAGGGGCCGCAGCAGCCCGCGGCGCTGAGGTGGTGGCCCTCGGGATCCACGCCGGAGATCACACCATCTACCCGGACTGTCGCCCCGAATTCCTGGACGCGCTCCGCGACTGTGTCCGCGTGGCACTCGCTGGGCTCCCGATCCCGGATGTCGAGGCGCCGTTCTTGACGTGGACCAAGGACCGGATCGCCCAGTACGCGCGGGACATCGACGCCCCGTTGCACGCGTCGTGGTCGTGCTACAAGGGCGGCACCGTCCACTGTGGCACGTGCGGCACCTGCGTGGAACGAGCCGAGGCGTTCACGCTGGCAGGGGTCCCCGACCCCACCGAGTACCTGACTCCGCCGCCCCTGGTCGAGTCCACCGCGGCGGCCCGCCGGTGAGCCACTGCATCAGCGTCGCCCACAGTTTCGAGACCGCTCACCGGCTCCCGCACCTGCCAGGCAAGTGTGAGTCGCTTCATGGGCATTCGTGGTGGGCCGAGGTCACCGTCACCGCGCCTCGCCTGGCTGCGGGCATGGTCGTGGAGTTCGGTCCGTTCAAGTCGGCCCTGCGACGGTGGATTGATGATCACCTGGACCACGGTGTCATGCTCGGGCCTGATGATCCGCTGGTGGGGGTCCTGCGCCAGCACGGGACGAAGCTCTACGAGGTCACCGGGTGGCCAACGGTGGAAAACGTGGCCGCGATGCTCGCTGAGGTGGCCGCAGAGCAGCTCGCCGACATCGTCCGTGCACCGGGCTCGTTCGTGAGTTCTGTGGTGGTTCGGGAAACCGCTGTGAACCGGGCTGCGTGGACAGCACCGTGAGCGACGGCGCCACGCTGCCGGTTGCTGAGGTGTTCGGGCCGACTGTCCAGGGTGAGGGACCCGCGGCGGGCACGCTGGCCACGTTCATCCGGCTGTCCGGGTGCAACCTGTCGTGTGGCTGGTGCGATACCCCGTACACGTGGGACGCGACCCGGTATGACCTGCGCGCAACTACCCGACACGTCACGCCGCGGGACCTCGCGGAGCAGGCCCTTGCGGTGACGCCTGGGGGCATCGTCGTGGTTACCGGGGGCGAGCCGCTGTTGCAGCAGGACCGGCCTCCGTGGGCGGAGCTGCTGCGTGAGCTGGCCGCGGCGCGGCCCGTGCACATCGAGACCAACGGGACGCTCGTCCCCAACTCTGTGACCCTCGCCGCGGCGTCGTGCATTGTGGTGTCCCCGAAGCTCCCGAACGCCGGTGGGCACCGCGGCCATCAGGATCCGGCGATGCCGCCCGCCTGGCGCGAGATCATCACCGACACCGTGCACCTGAAGGTGGTGTGTCACGGGGCTGACGATGTCCGCCAGGCGGTCACGCTCGCCGAGTCTTTGGGGTGCCCGCCTGCCCGCGTGTGGGTCATGCCTGAGGGACGCGATCAGACCACCCTGGCATCCCGGTGGCCGGTGATCGCCGACGCCGCCGCACGGCACGGGATCAACGCCACACACCGACTACACGTCCTCGCATGGGGCGATGCGAGGGGGCACTGATGGACGTTGACAAGGCCGCCGCTGCTGTCGCTGATCTCCTGACCGCCCTGGAGGTGGACGAGGGCGAGCACAGCGCCCGGACCCCGGAACGAGTCGCGCGAGCGTGGGCCGATGCGCTCACCGGGTACGGGGTCGACCCCGCGCGGCACCTGGCGGTGACGTTCCCTGCCCCCTCTGATCCGGGCGTGGTGATCCTGTCCGGGATCCGATTCCGCTCAACCTGCGCCCACCACCTGCTGCCGATCACCGGTACCGCTACCGTCGCCTACCAGCCGCGGCGCACCCATGGCGCCCGGATCGTCGGACTGTCCAAGCTGGCGCGCGTGTTCGCTGACTTCGCCGCCCGCTTGCAGGTGCAGGAGCGCCTCGGCTTCCAGGTCGCCAGCACGATTCAGGATGTCCTCAACCCCATCGGGGCCGCGGTGCTCATCAGCGCCGCTCACGGCTGCATCTCCCTGCGGGGGGTCGAGCAGCCCACCACAGTGACGACCACGCAGGCGATCACCGGCCAGTGGGATGTGGCAAGCCCCGAGGTGCGCACCGTCCACACCGAACACGACCGGCACCGGTAGACCTGGGCGAGGGGGTGAGGCTGTGTGCCTGCCCTGCTCGATCCACCGACAGCGCAACCAGTCCGCATCGGCCCAGACGGCTACCCGCCATGGGATCGCACCCTCGCCGAGCCGATCCTGCAATGGCAACTGACCTACCTCCGCCAACCTGACGGTCCCAACTCCGGCGACCCGTGGCGGATGACGGCCGAACAACTGCGGTTCGTCTGCTGGTGGTATGCGATCGATGAGTTCGGTCGGTTCGTGTACCGGCGGGCTGTGCTGAGGAGGATGAAGGGCTGGGGGAAAGACCCATTGGCCGCGGCCTTGGCGTGCACGGAGTTTGTGGGGCCGTGCAGGTTCGGCGGGTGGGACTCAGCCGGGAACCCTGTAGCTGTACCGCATCCCGCGCCGTGGGTGCAGGTGGCCGCCGTGTCGATGGACCAGACCCGCAACACGATGACGCTCATGCCGGGGATGCTGTCGGACGAGGCGGTAGACGAATACGGCATCGACCTCGGGAAAACGATCATCTACTCACGAGGCGGGGGCCGCATCGAGGCCGTGACCTCCTCGCCCCGCGCACTCGAAGGCGGTCGTCCGAGCTACATCATTATCAACGAGTCGCATCACTGGTTGCACAACAACGAAGGTATCGAGATGGCGCGGGCCATCGCCCGCAACCTGGCCAAGTCACGTGACGGTTCAGCCCGTAGCTTGGCGATCACCAACGCCCATGACCCTGGAGAGGGCAGTGTTGCCGAACAGGACTGGGACGCGTGGCAGGCAATCCAGAGTGGACAGTCACGCGCGACCGGGTTTCTGTATGACTCCTTGGAAGCACCTGCCGACACGATCTTGGCGGATCGGGATTCGTTGCGTGCTGGGCTGATCGCGGCCCGAGGTGACTCCCACTGGCTCGACGTCGACCGGCTGATTGAGGAAATCTACGACCCGGCGACACCGCCGAGCATGAGCCGCCGCTACTACCTCAACCAACTGACCGCCAGTGAAGACGCGTGGCTTGCCCCTCACGAGTGGAACGCCTGCACCTCACACAAGCCACTGCTACCGGGTGATCAGGTCACCCTAGGATTCGACGGCAGTGTCCGCGATGACTCCACCGCCCTGGTTGCGTGCCGCGTCTCCGATGGACACCTGACCCTGTTGGGGTGCTGGGAACGGCCGGAAGGACCCGCCGCGGAGGGCTGGCAAGTCGACCGTGAAGCCGTTGACGCAGCGGTGTTCGCCGCGTTCGAGTGCTACTCGGTGCTTGGGATGTACGCCGACCCCGCACACTGGCAGGACTACCTAGACCGATGGTCCCGTGAGTTCGCTGACCGTGTCACGGTACGCGCCACACCGGGCAGGCCCCTGGAGTGGTGGACGAACCGCCCGCGCCTCATGGTGGAGTCTCTCGCACGTTTTCACGATGCTGTTGTGGAGCAACGACTTTCTCACGATGGCGGGCACGTGTTGACTCGGCACGCGCTGAACGCTCGACGCCGCGTCGGACGCACGGGCGTCACCATCGCGAAGGAAAACCCCAGCAGCGCAAGGAAAATCGATGCCGTGATGGCCGCGGTGCTCGCCTACGAAGCGCGTGCTGACGCGGTGGCGACCGGAGCAACCGACACCCGAACACGCTCGAAGAGGCTCTACCGTTTCTGAAGTCTGGGGGTACCGTGCTCGCCGACGCCACAACCCCCGGCTCCCCGGACTGGTGGCTCCTGCGCCTGGGGCGCGCGCTCGCCGAGGACCGCCCCCGCCTGGACACGCTGCACTCGTACTGGGTGGGCGATCACCCTCTGCCGTACGGCAACCGCAAAATGCGGGAGGCATACAAGCGACTCCAGCGCCAGGCGCGCAGCAACTACGCGGGGCTCGTCGCGGAAACGATCCTCGAACGCATCAAGGTTCTGGGGTTCCGTTCCGGCAGTTCCTCGGGTAGTCGGTTGATCGGAGCGTCGAATGCCGCCGCGGTCGCGGACCAGACCGACCAGGACGCGTGGCGCTGGTGGCAACACAACAGGATGGACGCCAACTCGGGGCTCGTGCACCGCGCCGCGGTAGTGATGTCCCGGGCTTACGTCATCGTGTGGCCGCAACCGCGCACCGCCGCCGACCAGGAGCCCATGCCGCTGGTGACAGGTGAGGATCCCCGGTACGTGATCCACGAATCGGACCCGACCGACCGCTACAAGGTGCGAGCAGCACTCAAGGTCTGGCGCGATGACGTGGAACAACGGGACCTCGCGGTCGTCTCCCTGCCGGACTCGATCCACTACTACCGGTCTACGCAGGCGATGACGCACGATCAGCGCCCGTGGCAGCCGCAAAAGTGGATGACGGACACGCCCGATTACGCGCCAGACGGCACCGCGGACAACCCTTTCGGGGAAGTCCCTGTCGTGCCGTTCCTGTGTCGGCCTGACCTCTACGGCCGTGCGCTCGGCGAGTTCGAAGACGTCACGGACATCCAGGACCGGATCAACACCGTGGTTCTTGATCGTCTCGTGATCTCCGCGATGCAGGCGTACCGGCAACGCTGGGCCAAGGGCGTTGATCTGGAGGACGAGAACGGCAACGTTCAGTCGGTATTCGATCCGGGGGCCGATCTGTTGTGGGCCGTGCCCAGCGAAAACGCGGCGTTCGGTGAGTTCAACGCGACCGACCTCACACCGTTGATCAAGGCGATTGAGTCTGACGTGACTCACCTTGCCGCGATCACGAGGACCCCACCGCACTACCTCATCGGGGCAATGGTCAATGTGTCCGGGGATGCGTTGGCAGCGGCAGAAACCGGGCTCGTCAGCAAGGTGCAGGAGCGTGAACAGGAGTTCGGCGAGTCCTGGGAAGCGGTCTACCGGCTCGCGGGGAAGGTCCAGGGGCGCGAGGTTCCCGACGACGCCGAAGTGATCTGGCGTGATCCTCAGTTCCGGACGTTGACCGAGCTGGCCTCAGCGAGCGTGCAACTGATGACGGCCGGTGTCCCCTGGCGCACCCGGATGGAGATGCTCGGCAAGACGCCCACCGAGATTGACCGGATGGAAACCGAGCGCGCCCACGACGCCCTCCTGTCCTCCTCTCTCGCGTCACTGTCGGTCGCGGAGGGTGGCGAGCTGGGAAGCCGCGGTGTGGCGTTCGCCCCGAAGGGCGGCCCGGTCGATTCCGGCGCCACTCCGGCATCGATCCCGGGCGCGGGGCGTCCAGGTGGGAAACCGAAGACGTCACCCCCGGCGCTCCCCTCGGGACAGTGAGCAGTGTCCACACCGGACTACACGGAAGCCATTGCCGCCCAGTACATCGCGTCACAGGCGGCGATACGTGCCCGACTGCTGGCGTGGCTCGCGCACCTGTGGGCCTCGCTCACCGCCTACCGAGACGCCGACGCCGCCGCGTTCGTCCGGACGGTACTCCCGATGGTCACCGGGGCGCAGCGTGCAACCGCGACACTCGCGCAGGCACACCTGACACGGCTGGACGCCGCACGGACCGGTGCCCCGCTCCGGATCCCCAGCAACCCACCGGACGCCTTCACGGGCTCGGCGGTACGGAACGCCGATCCCGTCACCGTCTACACGCGACCGTTCGTCCAGGTCCGAACTGCCCTGTCGCAGGGGAGGTCACTTGATGCCGCCGCACAGGCAGGGGGACGGCGTCTCCAGGTGATCGCTGCGACCGACGTGCAACTTGCGAAGACCCACGCGTCACGGGCCACAGTGTCTGAAATGGACGGTGTCACCGCGTATCGGCGGGTGCTCGTCGGCACGGCGAGTTGCGGACTGTGCATCGTCGCCTCAACCCAGCGGTACCACAAAGGCCAACTGATGGACATCCACCCGGGCTGTGACTGCGAGGTTGAGCCGATCCACGGGACAGAGGACCCTGGTCAGATCATCGACGCCGAGTCCCTCGCCGGAGCGCACGCGGCGATTCGCGAACGGTTCGGGACCGTCAATTGGGGCGCACGGGAGATCGGCGACGAGTTGCGCAGCGACGGGGAACCGTTGCTGTACAAGGATGTGCTGATCTCACACGAGCACGGCGAGATTGGACCTGTGATCGCCGTGAGGGGCCAGCACTTCACCGGCCCCAGCGACATTCCCTGATCTGCTACCGGCCGCCGACACGGTGTCCGGAACTCACTACCCACCCACTGCGCCCCGACATGGGACGCCATCCCGACACGGGAGCAAACACCATGGCCGAACAGAACGAGGACAGCACCGCGCCGCAGGTGCCCGCCGACCCCACCGAGGACGGACAGGGCAAGCAGCCCGAGCCCACCGGAACCGACACGGCCCCGGACTACAAGGCGGAGGCGGAGAAGTGGAAGACGCTATCTCGCCGCCACGAGGCGACAGCTAAGGCGAACGCAGCCGCGGCGCAGGAGCTCGCCTCGATCAAGGAACAGCAGAAGACCGCCGAGCAGAAGCTCAACGATCGGCTGGCCGCCGTGCAGGTTGAACTCGCCACGTACAAGACGCGAGAGACCCGCACGAACGCGGTGGTTGCCGCCGGTCTGCCGCCTGAGATGGCCGAGTACCTGACCGAGGTTGAGCCGGATTCCGCTCTAGAGCAGGCAAAGCGGCTCGCAAAGCACCTCAAGGCGTCCGAGCCCAAGCCTCCCGCTGACCTCCGCCAGGGGGCGCGCGGCGCCCAGGTGCAGGCGGCCGACGACCCGAACGCGTGGATCCGGCGCATGGCCGGACGCGCCTGATACGCAGCAGCCGTGACGTAGCCACTCCGGCCCCTGCTGCCTGAGCAACACGAAGGAGCACAACGTGGCTACCTACAATCAGGGTGTTTTCCGCACTGGCACGTACGGCGGCGGTTCGGGATCGGATCCGCTCGTACCTGAGCCGGTGTCGGCGCAGATCATCCAGGAACTGCCGACTCAGAGTGTGCTGTTGCAGCGCGCGAAGTCCGTTCCGATGAGCACCAAGACGAACCGCTTGCCGGTGCTCGATGTCCTGCCGGTCGCGTACTTCGTGTCCGGTGACACCGGGCTCAAGCAGACCAGCCAGCAGAAGTGGAAGGGTGTCACCCTCGTAGCTGAGGAAATCGCGTGCATCGTCCCGATTCCTGAGGCGTACCTGGATGACGCGCAGGTCCCGATCTGGGACGAGGTCCGGCCCCGCATGACCGAGGCCATTGGCGCACTCATCGACGGCGCCGGGCTGTTCGGTGTCAACCGGCCTTCGACGTGGTCCACCGACATCTACTCTGCGGCTGTCGCTGCGGGCAACGTGCAGGTGATGGGCAACGGTGTCGACATCGCCCAGGACGTGGCTTTCCTCGGTGAAAAGCTTGCCCGGCAAGGTTTCTCTATCGACGGGTTCGCGAGCCGTCCCGGGTTCAACTGGCGCCTGACCTCGCTGCGCAACTCGCAGAACACCCCGATCTACGTCCCCAACTTGCAGGGCACGCCGGGCGGAACCCTGTACGGCTACGCGCTGGGCGAGGTCGATAACGGGGCATGGGACGCGACAAAGGCCCAGTTGATCGCCGGTGACTGGGATGACGCCCTCGTCGGAATGCGCGCCGACATCAGTTTCAAAATGTTCACTGAGGGAGTCATTTCCGATGATTCCGGCAAGGTCGTCCTGAACCTGATGCAGCAGGACGCGCAGGCCATGCGCGTGACGATGAGGATCGCGTTCGCTACGGCGAACCCGGTCACCACGCTCCAGCCGACCAGCACGGCCCGGTACCCGTTCTACGTGCTCCAGTCCGCCGGATCCGCTAGCTGATGACCTGCGGGGGCCGTGTCCGCTCCCCGGCCCCCGCACCCCTATCGACAGGAGGTCAGTTGTGCGCGTCCTGGCGATGCTTCACCTCTACACGCCGCACCACAACGCGGGTGCGGAGATGATGACTCACGCGCTGCTGCGCGCACTGGTCGACTCCGGGCACGAGGTCGACGTCCTCCTGTCTCGCGACCACCACCAGATCACAGACCCCTATACACACCAAGGGGTTCGAGTGTTTCCACACCAGGACAACGGAGACCCGTTCGCCTGGTTCGCTGATCCGGCGCGCCGTCCTCACCTTGTCGTGACGCACCTGGAGAACACGGAGCGCGCGAGCATCCTCGGCGCACAGTACGGCGTCCCCGTTGTCCACCTGGCCCACAACACATTTGACGACACCAAGTGGGCGTTGGCACGTCAGCCCGCGCTCGTCGTGGTGAACTCCGAGTGGATGGCGGAAGACTTCACCGCCTGGTGGCTCTACGAGCACGGAGCCACGCCGATGCCGCCGATGCTCACCGTTCACCCTCCGGTGCGCGCCGAGGAGTACGCGACGAAGCCCGGCAGCCGCGTGACCCTGATCAACCTGTGTCTCGACAAGGGCGCGGATATCTTCTATGCCCTCGCGAAGCGGTTTCCAGACAGGCAGTTCCTTGGTGTAGCAGGCGCCTACGGCACACAGCATCGTCTCGACCTGCCGAACGTCGAGTTCCTCGATCACGTGCCGGGCAACGAGATGCGTGACCGCGTGTACGCCCGGACCAAGGTGTTGCTGATGCCCAGCGTCTACGAGAGCTGGGGCCGTGTGGGGATCGAGGCCGCGTGCTCCGGTATCCCTACGATCGCGCACCCCACTGCCGGTCTCCGGGAGTCCCTCGGGGACAGCGGCACCTTCGCTGACCGGGACGACATCGACGCGTGGGAGACGCACCTGGCGCGGCTGCTGACTCCACGCGGGTGGTCCGCGGCATCGCGCCGTGCCCTCGCGCGCGCCACCGAGCTGGACCCGTGCACACAACTGGCCCATTGGGTTCGGACAGCGGAGGTGCTCGGTGGATCCGCTCGCGTCGCTGACTGACGTCCAAGCCCGGTACCCGGTGGCGCTGTCCCCGGGGGATCAGGAGCGCGTGCAGGTGCTGCTCGGCGACGCGTCCGCAGTCATCCGCCAGCACACCCGGCAGGCGTTCACCCGAGCGCAGACGACTGAGCGGATCCGGCCCATCGGCGACAAGGCCGTCCTGCCTCAGCATCCAGTCATCTCAGTGGACAGTGTCGCCGTTGTGGATCCGTTGCAGGCCAACAACTTGCTTCCGATCCCGCTGGCCGCGTGGCTGTGGGACGGCGGACAAGAGCTGTGGCTCGGGCAGATGGGTACCGTGATCAATTTGCCGGAGGACACCCTGGACCTGTTCCAGTTCGCCACACCGCTCCTCCAGGTCACCTACACCCACGGGTGGGACACGATCCCGGACATCGTCAAGGCCGTCACGTGTTCCATGGTTCTGCGATCCCTCGACCTCCCCGGCCCCGGCGGTATCGCGTCGCAGACCGTCGGCCCCTTCGGCTACCGGCTGTCCAGTGTGGCGCAAGACGGGATCCTGGCCCTGTCCACAAGCGAACAGGCCATGCTCGCCCCGTACCGGCGGCAGGCGGTCAGTGTGGAGTTGCGGTGAGGCTGCCCCACGGCGAAACGGTCACTGTGCGGCGACCGTCCAGCCCCTCGGCCATGAGCCCCCGCGGTGATCCCCTCCCGTTCACCACGCACACCGTTGAGGGCTGTGGGTTCGCGCCCCGCACCGCCACCGAGGACGTCGACCGGCGCGACACCGTCATCACCGGTCTGACCCTGTACGCCCCAGCAGGCGCAGACATCCGGCCCACGGATCGGATTGTGCGCGTCGATGGCACTGTGTGGGAGATCGCTGGGGAGCCGGGCGACTGGTGGACGCCGCTGACCGGCTGGCACCCAGGGCTGGAGATCGCCGTGACACGGGTGACGGGCTGATGGCCGCAATCCCGTACCTGCCCAACTTTACGGGGCTGCGAGGCTGGCTCGTCGGCGACGAGGCACGCGCACTGTGCACCGAAGCCGCAGAGGCTGGAGTCGAATACGCCCGTGCTATCGCCCCGGTGGGTACGCCACCGGACGACCGGCACCCGGGCGCCTACCGGGACTCGATCCGTGTCGTACAGGCCGGGCTCGGCGGGCGCAACCGTGACAGGGTCCAGGTGGACATCGTCGCTGACGTCGTATACGCCGCGGCACTGGAGGTTCAACGCGGACACCACACCCTGTCTCTCACGGCCGACATGCTGATGGGTATCGAGGAGGCGGGGTGAGTCGTGCAGCAGCTCCCTCCGTACCCCGACGCTGAAGCCGTGGTGATGGCGATGCTCGCCGGTATCGCACCCACCGTCACCGCGACCCCTGCGGACATCTCCACCCCACTCATCCGCGTGCAGCGCGTGGGCGGCAGCGACGACCGCGTGACCGACTATCCGCGGATCGAGGTCTGCGTCTTCTACCCCGTGGCTCAGGACGGTGACACCGCGGCGGCGTGGGCGATGGCTGAGCAGTGCCGTCAGACGATCCTCGCCGCGCGGTGCACTGTCGTCGCGGGTGCCCTGTGCGACAACGCAACCACCGCGACGCCGCCCCAACTTTTGCCGTGGGATAACCCGAATCTACGCCGCATCGCCGCAACTTTTGTGCTGGCGTTCCGCCGCCCGCGCGTTTGACCACCGCTCATCTGGTCCCGCCTCGGGGCCACTTTCCGTTGGCCCCCTTGAGGAGGAGCTGTGCCGACCGTCGCAAACTATGAGGCACTCGCCAACCGCCACACCGACCTGATCCGCAAGGCACTGGAAGGCAGTGTCTTCTTTGCGCCTGCTACCGAGCCGTTGCCGACCGCGCTCACCAGCGCCAGCGGAGCCCTGAACGCCCTGACGAGCAACTGGGTCGATGTGGGCTGGTGTGACCAGAAGACTGGCGCTAGCTGGGGATCCAAGGTCACGACGTCTGATGTGGACTCGTGGGGCGCGGTGGAGCCGACCCGGCGGGACATCGTCCGTGTGGACAGGACCCTGAAGTTCCTCAGCCAGGAGACGAACAAGACTTCGTTGGCTCTCAAGTTGGGTGTGGATCCGGCGAGCATGACCCTGGACTCCAGCACCAAGGAACTTCAAGTCACCTCGCCGCAGCGACCCGCACTGATCTACTGGCGCGCACTCGGAATCTTCCAGGACGGCAGCGGTTCTGACGCGATCTACATTGCGCGACTCTGTCCACGAGTGACGGTGACCGACATCGGCGACGAGGTCTGGTCCCCGGATAACGTCGCCGCGAGTGAAATCACCATGACTGCGTTCACCGACAACACCGCCGGGTATGCGATGCGCTCGTTCTTCGGCGGCCCCGGGTGGATCTCGCGCGCTACCGAGATGGGTTTCTCCTGATCGGCGCGGATCACCCCCTAGACGTGGGGCGGCGGCACTGGGTGGTCACCGCCGCCCCACACCCCACGACCACCCGAGATCACCCAGGGAGCAGAATGTCCAAGCAGCTCAAGGCGTGGGACGCCTACGTGGCTGAGGCCGCGGTGGCGCCGGTCGAGTTGCCGCTCAGTGACGGTACGGTCCTCACGATCCATCAGCCGTCCTATGGCGCGATCCTCGCGTTGAACGCGGCGCGTGCGTCCGGTGACGTGGATGCACAACTCACACACCTGTGCGGAGAGGACAACGCCGCACGGCTGCGTGAGTTGTTCGCCGCCGCGCCGATCGGTGCCGTGCAAGCGTTCCTGAGGGACGTCACGGCAGGGCTCGGGCTGAGCGAGGATCCGGGGGAAGCCTCCGCCTCGCCGAGCTGATCAACCAGTTCGGTGGGGCGATCGAGTATGACCTGCAACGGTTCCTCGGCGTCGATCTCCGGGAGTACTTCCGCGGGTGTCGTCCGTGGGCGCAGTTGCTGCGGTTCCTCGCGCGGTTGCCCGCACACAGCGAGTACAAGGCGGCCCTTGCCGATGACGAGGAGTACGCGCGCCTGACTACTGGGCTGGAGCCAGTCCGGGCACACATGACGATGGCGGGGTATGACCCGGTTGTGTCCCGTTTGGACACGGTGATTGATGTCCTGATCTCGGCGCACTCCACCGGCACCAACACTCCTACGATGCCGCGTCCTGTGACCGCACGCGATCGTCTGGCGGCACGCTCGGCCCGTAGCAGGCACCTCGCGCGGGTCACGATGCTCCGCGGCCACGACCACCCCGGATAGCCCCTGCGGGGAGGTGCCGTGGCGTACGAGGCCGGTACCGCGTATATCAGCGTTATCCCGAGTCTCAAGGGATTTCAGAACAAGATCGATTCTGAGCTCAAGGGGATCCGCGCCGAGGTGCTGGTGCCCATCAAGCCGGAACTTGACCCGGCTGCCAAGCAGAAGACGCAGCGGGAGGGCGCGCAGGCGGGGGGCGCGTTTGCCGATGCGTTCAAGGCCAGGGTGTCCGCCGCGTTGCGATCCCTGCCCAAGGTCGACATCACTGCGGAATCCTCCGACGCTGACCGGAAGGTCGCCGAGGTGCGCGCGGCACTGGAAGACCTTTCCCAGCAGCGGGTTGGGATCGACATTGAGGAGGCGTCGGCCCTCGCGAAGATCAGTGCACTTCAGGCCGAACTCAAGGCCGTTGCGCAGGCCGACAACCGCGTTTCGGTGCAGATCGACACCGCAGCCGCGATGTCCACACTGGACGGTCTCCACGACGACATCGTCAAGGCTCTGGAACCGATTTCGGCGCCAGCTGGCGAACGGTCGGCCGGGGCGTGGGCTGAGGCCGTGCGGACACGGATCACAGCCGCGATCAACGCGTTGCCAGACATCGAGATTCACGCGAACTCCAGCCAAGCAGAAGTCGCCATCGCTGGGATTCGGCAGCGCCTGGACGCTCTGTCGAGCAAGCGCGTCGGTGTGGACGTCGATGAAGGAACCGCGCTCGCAGAACTGGAACAGTTGCGGGTCGCGCTCGCTGACATCAACGCACAGCACCCCAGCGTCCAAGTGCGCGCCGACACCGCCGCGGCGATGGCGCAACTCGCGCTCGTCAAGGAGGAAGTCGACAAGCTCAACGGGCGCTCAGCCGAGATCGACGTCAGCGACCAGGGCACCGCCGCGCAGGCCACAGAGGGAATCAGCCTACTGCGAGGTGGCCTGCTCGCCCTCGCGCCGACCGCACTCCCGATCAGCGCCGCCCTGGTGCCCGCTATCGCGGGAGTCGGCACCGCCGCCGTGTCCGCTGTGGCCGGTGTCGCCGTGCTCAAGCTCGGCCTAGACGGCATCTCGGATGCCCTGACCGCGTTCGACCAGGCCGACACAGCATCAAGCTCCAACGCGTCCAAGAACGCCCAGCAGGTTGCCAGTGCCGAGCGGTCCCTTGCCCAGGCTCGGGCATCCGCAGCGGACCAGGCCATTAGCGCCGCCGAACGCGTCGACACCGCGTTGCAGCAGCAGCGCAGCGCCGAGCAGTCCCTTGCCGACGCCCAGCGCCAGGCACTGCGTGCACAGCAGGATCTCACCACCGCCCGCCAGGCCGCGGCGCGCAATCTCCAGGACCTTCAGCTCGCTTCTATTCAGGCGGACCTAGACCAGCGGTCGGCGACGTTGCAGCTAGCACAGGCGCAGCAGACCCTTGCCGCGGTCCGTGCGAACCCGTCGGCGGCGCCGGGGCAGCTCGATCAGGCACAGCTCGCCCTCGATCAGGCGCAGCTCGCCGCGCAACGCAGCGCGATTCAGAAGTCCCGTGCAGGCGAGGATCTCGTGACGGCCCAACAGCAGGGCGTCGAAGGCTCACCCGGGGTGGTGTCCGCTCAGGATGCGGTACTGCGGTCTAACGAGCAGGTGAGCAACGCTCAACAGGGCGTCGCGAACGCCGCGCGGGCCGTCACGGATGCCTACCGGGCGCAGGCGGCGGCGGCACGTCAGGCCGCCGACTCGATTCTCTCGGCACAGGAAGCGGTTGCCAACGCGCAGAACGCCGACGCCGCCGCCGTCGACAAGGTGTCGCAGGCGATGGCGAAGCTGACACCGGCAGGGCAGTCGTTCGTCCTCTTCCTGCGCGAAGTCAAGCCGTTGTTTGACTCCATCGGCCAGGCCGCGCAGACCGCGCTCCTACCGGGCATCCAGGCTGGGATCCAAGCGTTTTTGCCTGTGGTACCGGTGATCCGGGACGTGGTGTCGCAGATCGCCGCTGTGGTCGGTGACCTCGTGCGCCAGCTCGGCGAGGCGCTCGCCAGTCCATTTTGGACTGGTTTCGTCAAGACGATTGGCTCGGCGATCGTTCCCGCGCTCAAGATCATGGCCGAGGTTTTTGGGAACTTCGCGATGGGAGCCGCGAACGTCTTCGTCGCGCTTCTCCCGCTGGCAAACGCTTTCGCTCAAGCTATTTTGCAGGTTTCGCAAAGGTTTCTGGCGTGGACGCAGTCGCCCGCGCTCGGCCAGTTCGTTGACTACGTCACCCGGTCCGTTGCCGTCGTCTGGCCGCTGTTCGAGTCGATCGGTAACGCGGTGCTCGGAATCCTGCCGCCGCTAGCCGAGCTTGGTCTGTCTTTGCTGAGGGTTCTCGCCCCTGTGGTCGAGAAGCTGCTGCCCCCCTTGGTGCAGCTCGTTGGCGTGGTAGGGACGGCGCTGGCGAGGGCGCTGGACGCCTGCGCGGGTCCCCTTGGCGATCTCGCGGGCGTTCTGGGAGATGTCCTCACGCAGGCGATTCAGGCTGTAGCGCCACTGATCGAGGGACCACTGCTCGACGTTTTCCGCATTTTCGTCAATGAGGGACTCAAGCCCTGGTTGCAGCTGCTCGGCTCGCTGATTAAGGAAATCCTGCCACCGTTCCTGAGTCTGATTCCGCTTTTTGTTCCGTTGATCAAGATGGTGGGTGAGAGTTTCGCTCAGATTCTCCCGCCCCTCATGGACGTCGCGCGGGAATTGGCCGAAGCTCTGATTCCGGTGATTGTCGACCTGGTTCCGATCATAAAGCCGTTGCTTGAGTCCCTCGTGACGATCTTCGATGCAACTTTGAAGTACAGCGTAGTGCCACTGCTGGTGGACATCGTGATTCCCGCGATCAAGCTGCTCGCGGACGGGATCACGTTCCTCGTGAAAAACGTTGTCGGGCCGATGATGCGCGCTTACGGCGAGTACTCCCAGGCCGCCTATGACTACGTGATCAAGCCCGTGTACGATTCCCTGTCTACGGGAATTGACGGCGTCGGCAAAGCGTTTGATTCTGCGGTAAAATTCATTAAAGATGTCTGGGGTACCCTCGAAAAGGCTATTGGGACGCCAATCAAGGCGGCGATTGATTTTGCCTACAATGAGGGGCTGGTCCCCTTCTGGAATCGCATTGCCGTCCTGGTCAACGCGCCGCAATTGTTGAAGGTCGACACCAGCAGTATCCCGCATTTTGCGGGCGGTGGAGTCCTCGCGGGATTCGCCCCGGGCCACGATGTCGTGCCCGCGTTGCTCTCACCCGGTGAAGCCGTGATCGTGCCGGGGGCCGTGCGCGCTCTGGGCGCGGACACGATCCACGCACTGAATGCCGCTTACTCGCGGCCCGGTGGGGCCAGTTCCGTTGGTGTGCAACGGTTTGCCTCCGGCGGCATAGTGGACAGTCTCCTCGGTATCGCCGGGATCGGTGACGCTGCGCAGTACCTCACCGGCAAGGACGCGTTCAAGTCGAAGTTCGGTGACTCCGGGTTTGTCGACATGATCGCGACGCTACCCACGTTGCTGTTCAAGGCGATCGGCGATTACGTGTCTTCGCAAATCGCCAACCTCGGTGGTCTGCTGAGCGGCGGCAGCGCCAGCAGCGGGAGCGCCGACCTGGACCAGTGGATCGCGCAGGCAATCCTCATCGCCGGAGTACCCGCCTCGTGGTCGGCAGGACTACACACCCTGATCATGAGGGAGAGTGGCGGCAACCCGCGGGCGATCAACCTGTGGGACTCCAACGCCATCGCCGGGCACCCGTCACAGGGCCTCATGCAGACGATCCCGGCCACATTCGAGGCGTACCGGGATAAGTCTCTCCCGGACGACATCCTCAACCCCGTCGCCAACGTCGTTGCGGGTATCCACTACATCCAAGCCCGCTACGGCGACATTTCCCGCGTACAGCAAGCAAACGCGAGCCTTCCCCCGCTCGGCTACGACTCCGGCGGCTGGCTCCCGCCCGGGTACTCCACCGTGTTCAACGGCACGGGACGCCCCGAGCCTGTCTTTACACAGCAACAGTTCTCGGCGATCACGTCCGGTGCCGCAGGTGGCGGCGAGTTCACAGGCACGCTCTACCTCGACTCGGGCGAGTTGCTCGGCGTGGTGCGCGGGGAAATCCAGCAGGCGCAGCAGGCGACGGCAACGGCCATCGCGCAGCGGTCACGAGGTTAGGAGTCTAGGCATGGTGTTGTACCGTGCGCCCGGCGATTTCCTGTTCGGGACGCTGTCGGTTGCCGCGGCCCTCGGAGACACCACAATCCAGAGCAGCGCCTTCGCGTCCCTGGGGACCGGTTACAGCACGTCCATTGTGCTGCCGATCGTGCTCCTCAACACGTCCGCTGGCACCCGGGAGGTTGTGTGGATCACCGGTCACACCTCGGCTTCCACCAGCGTGACCGTGATACGTGGCAAGGAAAATACGACGGCGCAGGCATGGGCGTCAGGTACACAGTGGATCTGCGCCCCGACCGCTGCCCGAGACACCCTCGGTTACTACAGTGCCGCCCAGGTGTCGGCCATGACCGATCAGCACGTGGGGATGGAAGTCCTAGAATCTGACACGGGGTTGCTCAAGAAGGCGACGTTCGGGGCGGGATGGGTCTCCAGTGCGGGAATGTGCCTGCCCGCTGAGGTCGGCAAGACACAAGCCAACGGCACTGTGCCCTCTACGGCAACGATCCTCAAGCGGGTGGGGTGCGTGATCTCCGCGACCCCATCCAGCGGCAACGTGGGCGTCACGTTCTCGGTGCCCTTTCCCAACGGGATCATCGGCGCCGTGGCTGGCAGCATCGACACGAACTTGTTCGTCGGTGTCGTCACATGTCAAACCCTTGCCACGACAGGGTTTACGGCCCGGCCCGTTCAGCTCAACAACACCGCACCCGGGCTGTGCAGCCTCTACTACGAAGCTACCGGCTGGTGAGCAATGTGGAGCCAGGCTCCCTACTCTGATGGCCCGTGGTGCGGGCCGATGCTCCCTGCGTCCGTGCCGGGCCAGGTGCTGCCCCCGCCGATCCCCGGTGCAACCACTAGCTACATCGCCGGAGTACAGCAAGGCACCTACCCGTGGTCCTACCTCGGGTGGTCCGGTGCAACGCCCGCGATCGTCGCGCAACTCGGCGGCATCCAAGCCACACCAGACCCTGTGACAGGAACCGTCCGGCTCGTCTGCTGGTGGCCGTATACGAGCGCGTTGCAGGTGGTCCGCACCGGGCCGGACGGGGTCCGCACTGCTGTACGTGGCGCCTACCCGATCACCCCATCAACCGCCACGCTCGTGAACTACGCGACGAATCCGAACAGCGTCTCCACCGCGGGCTACGTGCCGGGCACGGGCTCCCCGACGCTGTCACTGATCACCCGCACGGATTCGGTTGGTGGGCAGGCAGTTCGGGCGACGATTGCCAGCAGCGGCACGTGTGAGGTCACTGTCCCCCAGTCCCTACCCGGCGGCCAACAGGTGACCGTTGCCGTTGACATGCAGTTCTCGGCGCGGCCGTCCGGGTGCACGATTACGTTGGCGTGGAACGATTCCACTGGAGCCGCGCTCACCCCCACCGCGGTCAACCTGTCCGCCAACGCGATCAACGCCAGCGTCGGCCAGTTCGGACGCCAGGTCGTGCAGATCACGCCACCGACCGGGGCGGCCACGTGCGCGACACTCAAGGTTGCCGCGACCGGGCTCCCCGCATCCGGCAAGGTCGATCTTGACCGGTGGATGCTCGTGCAGGCTCTGACAGATGGCACCTACGGGGACGGGGACAGCACGGGCGGACAATGGACCGGCACGGCCGGACTGTCCACCAGCATCCTTGCCCCCGTACAAACCGCAGTGGACGGCGAATGTCCGCTGGACGTCGCGTGTTACTACACGGTGTACGCGCCGCAGCTCACCGGAGGCTACGCGTCAACACCCACGATCACGCTGGCCAGTAATGGGGGTGCGTGGCTCACTCACCCGGCGTCGCCGTCAACACCAGTGGCGTGCAGGCCGTACGCGACGCCCACGCTCACACGGAAGATCAGTCAGGGCGTTTTCGCTGTCCTTGGCCGCAACAACCCGGTCGTGGTCTCCGCATCCACGCGCCTCGCGCCGAGTGGTTCCCTGACGTTCGATGCCGCGTCGTTCAGTGAGCGGGATACCCTCCTCGGCCTGTTCGGGGACGGCTCGGCGGTGCTGTTGCGTGCTCCTGCCGATTTCGGTCTGGGGCAGGGAATGTGGCTCGCGCTGGGGGACGTCACGGAGGAGCCCGGAGGTCGTCCCGCGTGGAGCCAGTCCCGGTCACTGGTGTGCCCGTTCCAAGTGGTGGATTCCCCGGCAGGTGCCAACAGCTTGATCGCGTGAGGAGGTCCACGTGTGGCCTATTTCCGCGACAGCGCAACAGGTTCTCGCAGGCTCGCACACCATCTCAGTGCGCGCTACGGCCTACACTGCGGTTCTCGGTGTGGTCACCGGGCTCCCGTTGACCGGCGGCACGGTCACCGCGGACGCGACGAGCCAGGTTCGTAGGACGGCATCGGTCACGTTCGCTGATCCCACGTACTGGCCCGCGAGCCCCACGGATGTCCTGTCACCGCTCGGCTCTGAGCTGTTGATTGAGTACGGGATCACGATCCCGAGCGTGGGCACGGAGTGGATCCCGCTCATTACCGGTGTTGTCACTGATGTGAGCAGGACGATTCCTTTTGGTGGCAGCGGGATCCAGGTCACCTTGGCGGATCGCTCCTCGAAAGTGGCCGAGGACAAGCTCACCTCACCGGCTCAGGTCGGCGGTGGCACAACCACTGTGGTGCAAGCGATCACGAGTCTCGTGCAACACCTGTACCCGTCTGTGACAGTCCTGGACCAGACCGGCGACGCCACGGTCGCCCCGGTGCTGGACATCCAGCAGGACCGGTGGGCAGACGGGTGTGAGAAGTTCGCCGACTCGATCGGCGCTGAGGTCTACTTTGATCAACGCGGGCGGCTTGTTGTCCGTCCACAGCCGACACTCGCTGGCCCCGGGGTGTGGCAAGTCAGCACGGGCGCTCGTGGTGTCCTGGTCGGCAAGAACGAGCGCAAGACGCGTAGCGACGTCTACAACCAGGTGATCGCAAGCGGAATGCGGACGGACGGCACGAGTCCGGTGTACGTCATCGTGTCCGACCTGGACCCCAGCTCACCGACCTATTACGGCGGCCCGTTCGGGATCAAGCCACGCCGCTACACCAACTCGTTGTTGACCACGACGGCACAGGCGACGACGGCGGCGACGGCACTGCTTGAACGGGCACGAGGCTTGCAGGCGTCCGTGACCTTGTCCGCACTCGCCAATCCGGCGCTCGAACCTGGCGACGTGATCAAGGTGTCCACGTCCGGGGCACCACAAGCGCACATCATCGACCAGGTTGTGACCGCGCTCGATCCCGGAACAGCGCAGCAGATCACGACCAGGTCGAAGCAACTTCCTGCGGAGTCATGATGGATCCCGCACCGGTAGCGGCGCAGATCGAGACGATGCGTCAGCAGATCCTCGCGAGTCTCTGGCAGGTCGGGACCGTCACCGGCTCAAGCACGTCACCGGCCCGAGTCACCGTCACTGTCCAAGGCGGATCGATGACGGTTCCGCGCCTGGCCAGCTACACCACTCCAGCCGTTGGCAGAGCAGTGCTCATCGCCTCCACGCCGGTCGGCTGGATCGCACTGCATGAAATCGCCTGAGGAGAGATCCGTTTGGCTGCAACACTTTCCGACTCCGCCGATCTAGCGGTCAATCCCACGTTCACGAGGAAGGTTCGGGTAGCCCTGGTCACCGCGGCGCTCGCTGTGGGGCAGGAAACCTCAGACATCACCCTCGATTACTACCGCCTGCGCCGGGCGCTCGCGACGAACGTGTTGGCGAACACTGAGGCGTGGACCACGCAGTTCTGTTGGATCGTCGCCTCGGTCTCCACGATCACCAACACCAGCACCGACTCAGATATCCAGCTCTACGTCAATGCGAACTGGTCAAGCGTCGCTGGCGCCGGACCAGCCCCCGCGTGACCGTCCACATGCGTCCCGCGAGTCCGTGAGGAGTGAGCATGGACTACGGCGTCGATGTCTCCAACCACAACGCAGTCAACGACTGGGCCGCGGTCCGCGGCAACGGGATCACATTCGCGTCCATCCTGCTGACACAAGGCGACTACTTCGCCTCGCCCGATGCCGCGGCACAAGTGTCCGCTGCGCGTGCGGCGGGGATCACCCCGGGTGGCTACCATTTCGGTGACCCCAACGTCTCGGTGGCTGCGAACGTGTCCGCGTTCGTCACCCGGGCGACCGCCCTCGGTGTCCTGAGCCCCGGCAGTTTCCTTCCCATGCTTGATGTTGAACAGTCCTCAGCTGACGGCATCACCTGGACCGCCGACACCGCCGACGCGTTCGTTCGAGACTGGATCGCTGGTGTGCGCGCAGCGACAGGGGTTCGACGGATCGCGGTGTACGCGAATCTCTCGTTTTGGCAAGGACTGTTGCATCCGGACGCCTGGGCTGATGGTGACACCTACTTGTGGTTGGCGCTCTACAACGGGAGTCCCGGCGACACTGGCGGCTACACACATCCGCGGCTCGCGCTACACCAGCACACCGATCAGGGAAACGTCCCCGGTGTCGCGGGCTCACTGGACCGTGACGTGACGGTCGGCTCCTTCACGTTGTCGGACCTCACCCTCACCCCCGCAGCCGACACTGGAGGCGATCTCCTCGTGGCCCTGGAGCAGTGGAAGCAAGATCGTATTTTCGAGCGGATCCTGAGCATGTCTCAGGGCGTTGCCGGTCAGAACTTCGATGGCGACCAGTTCGCGCGGGAGGAGCAGGAGCGCCAGGCGCTCGCGAAGCAGGTTACCGACCTGGCCACTGCTGTCGCTGATCTCGCTGCGAAGGTCGACAAGATCAGTGCTGGAGGCGTGGACACTGCGGACCTTGCCGCTCAGGTCGCCGCCAAGATCACCGTCACCGGCACCGTGCAAGCCACCGGCGCCGCGCCCGTCGTCGGCTGACAAACGCTCCTGCGCCGGTCGCACTGGCGATGGGACACGATGCGCTCTCTTCTCACTGCGTTGTCGCAGTGGGAAGGGAGCGCTTTTGCATGTCCGGGATCGGGGCCGTGGGGCGAATCGAACGCAGCCGCCACAACGCGATTCTTGCTTTCGAGCCGCCAAACGGGGCGTTCCCTGTGTCCTGTCGGACAAGGCAGGTAATGAGGGACGCGGGAACCTCGATACCCTGGGCACAGCGACCACCAATGAAGGAGTCCCCGTGGCACGGCGCACAGAGCCCACCGCCCCGAGTGTGGGCAGGATTAATGACGGGTGGAGAGTTACCGAGGAGTGGAAGGTCGAGGTTAAGGACGTCGGCCGCATCGGGACCGTACACAAGGTCAAGGGGTCGCGCCCGGAGGCATACACCGGGCACCTGGTGGGACAGACCGCGGCCCTGCACACGGTGTTGACCGCCGAGCAGCTCGCCGCAACGGAGGGGTACAGCACTGGGCGCCCGGGCTGGGTGATACCCGAATACGCTGCGGCTGCACTCGTGCAGGCATGGCACGACAAGATGGTGAAGCCCGAAGTGGACGGCGGCTACCATCTGATCGGACATTACGACGTGCAGCGCCGCGGCGATCGTGCCCCGCTCGGCACCGTCCGCAGGGTCGGTTCCAGGTACGTCGCGTTTCCGCACGGCGCCACGGTCGCGTTGCACGAGCAGTTGACCCCCGAGCAGCTTCAGGCTTACCCGAGCTACCGCACCAGCCCGCCGGGATGGATCGACCCTGACGAGGCTGCTCGCGCGCTGGTCGACTGGGACACGGCACACGTCGACTGACCGCCCCAACCGGTCCCCAGACAGACGGAAACGCTCCTCTTCACTGATCAGAGAGGAGCGTTTCCGTCTGTCTGGGGACCAGGACGGCCGCACGGTGCCTGCCGATCCGCTGCCGTCAACTCGCCTCCGCCGACGTGATCCGGCTCCCCACGGCACCGAGCCCCCGCGCTCGCGGTCAGCACAGGAGCCACGTCACGAGGTCGACTACCCGGGGGCGCGTCGGAGCAGTATCGGCACAGCACCCGGCGAGTCCGATGGCAGGAGTAGGACACTGGTCTCGGTCACCGCGGCGGGAGCGTACCCCGGCAAGCCGAACACTGGATGTGTCAGCACGCGTGGATCCAGCGCGCGCGCCGTGGGATGCAGGGTCACGACCACTGTGTTGTACCTCGCCGTGATCGTCGGCAGGTGTTGCGCGGCAGTCAGTGCCCCGACCCGGCGGGCCAGAATGCTCAATGCTCGGTCACCCTGGGCGGCGGGCGACGCGGCCCCGGTCCGCGCCTCCTCCTCGGCGACGTGCGGGTGTCCGCGGAGGAACGTGTCGCGGTCGTGCACGGTGTGCGCGTAGGCCAGGCACGCCACCCAGCCCGCACGGCCGACGGCTTGGAACGTCACCTCGGGCACTGGGTCACCGGCTCCGTAGAGGCGCGCGACCAGGGTCCGGCGCACTAGACGCAGACGCAACCCGGGCAACCCGTGCACCGTGCCATCGACCAACCGCGGCATCAGCTCGGTCAACAGGCGTGTCAGCAGGTGCGGGTGTAGCCCCAGCGAGAGCCGTTCAGGCAGTGGTGTCACGCGGACCACTGGCCGATTGTCGGGTGGGAGGCGCAGCGGCCGACCCGAGGTGAGGCCACGCAGGACAGCGGCCTCCAGCTGCTGCTGCCCGGGCGTAGTGGCATCGGGGAACAGACATTGGCGCATTGCGTCCGGTAGCGGTATCGGTGTGGTCGTCGCGTTGCGCGCCCCTTCAATGACATCTGTCAGGACCTGACGCTCAGGGACAGTGAGCGTGTACCGGTTACGGGCCACCGCCTCTGAGGCGGCATGGACCGGCTCGGCGGTGTAGACCCGGCGGCTCGCGGTCAAGCGCCGCGTGTGGGATGTCTGGTGGGCCAACGGTCAGTGTCCTACTCAGTGGCGTTGACGGGGACGCTGGGAGCCGAGGACTCCGCATCGGTGACGATGGGCACGCGGGCGTCCAGGCCGAGCTGTTCCAACGCCTCTCGGAGGCGGGTAGGCGGGTTCGCGCTCAGCTTTGCCCCGAGGTCGCGCCCCTGGTCTGTCAGCGTGACCAAACGGCGGGCAGCGCGCATGGTGTCGCCAGGCGCCCGTTCCGCGTGCTTCTCCATCCGTGACCGGGTCAGGCCGAGTGTCCCCGCGTGGTCAACGGCGCGCAGAATCGTGCGGTCCGGCATGTCGAGTAGTTCGGCTAGATCCGGCCTGGAGTACATCCGATGGGGGTCACGAACCATCGCGACGAGCACGAGTTGCACGGAGTGCCAGGGCAACGTTTGCTCTTGTGCCATCTGCGTCTCGCTCTCGCGGACCTCGGCCGCGGCGGCAGCGAGCACCTCGGCCGCGGGCACGTCCAGTGCGCGGCAGATCAGCAGCAGGTGCCGCACAGTCAGGGCTCCATGTCCGATGAGGGTGCCGACCCGCTCAGCGTCGATCCAGCAGTCAGTGCGCCGCATCATGTCGGCCCCGGACACCCCCGCACTGGCCTCGTGCAGCCGAGCGCGGATCGCGGGCAGCATCGCAGTCAGATACCGGTCAGTGGCGGTGCTCATGGGTGTCCATCCCGTCCGTAAATCCACGCGTCGCCGTGGGTGGTGCCGTATTTCGGTACAGCAATCCGGTTGCGTGACCGCAGGTCCGCCAGAATTTGCGTCAACTGCTCCTCCAGCTCGGCCACCGTGCGCCGTGCGAGCACATCGTCATAATTCGACCGAGTCGGGCGCGGCGCTCGGTCACGAGGCCCCAGGCGGCGCCGTGTGGGCAGTTTTTTCAGGTCGGCGCGGCGGGCTGGGACACCGTGCTGTGGGCAGTCCCATTCCTCGGGCACGCCGTCCAGCGAGTTGCCCGGATCAGTGATCTCGACGGCGAAGGTCCGCCTAAACTCGTGGCCCCCACCCTCGCGCAGCCCGGGACAGCGATAGACCTGTTGGAATCGGTCCGCCTGGTTATTGGGGTCGTCGCGTTGCAGTGCGAACAGGCCGCGCCCCTGCCCCTGCACGGCCGGTGCGGTACGGATGATCGTCACGTTGTCCTCCTATTCGTCACCGGAGGGAAACCCAATTCGGTGAGGCGCTTTTCGATCCGCCGGTTATCCACCGGCCTATCCAGCCGCTCACGAACCTGTCGCAGGCCAGCGGTAGTGATGTTGAAGAAATAGTTCTGGTTTCGGTTGACCACCTCCACCAGTCCTACGCCAATCAGTGTTCTGATAATCTCGCCGATCACGGGGCGGCGCATTCGCGTCTTGGTGGTCAGGTTGTCCATGCCAGCCATGTCGTAACCCATCCTGTGAACGACAGCGAGGATCACCTCAGCGTCATCTGACAGGGCCATGCCCGCTCCGTTGGGGATTCGTGTGGTGAGTGTGGGACTTGTTGTGCTGTAGGCAGTTCGGACGTTCATGGCCAGTCCGCGGGAGGTTCGCGAGGTAGGCCGTACTCCAGGACCGTCCAGTGCTCGCCGCCACCGTGGACCATGTCGACGCGCAGGCACCCGGTCATCTCCAGTGCCACCGCCGCCTCTTGGATGCGCTCCATGCTGGACAGCTCGTAATACTCCAGATTATCGATTATTTTCTGAAATTCGACGTCACGAACGTCAAGGTCGGCCATTGTCGCCAAATCGCGGTATAGCGTCAGCGCGGCCGGTGGATGCTCGGGCTGGCATAGCATTTGGTAAATGGTGCCCAATATCGTCCCTGGCGGGAATCGCCTGAGGTGGTTGGGTGTGGGCTCCAGCGTCACTCTGTCCGGTAGTGGCGCACGCTCAGGGTTGGCCATTGCTTACATCCTCGCGATCTTGTCGCGGTACTCGTCAACAGCGTAATTTATGGACGGAAGCCACTTCGTGTAGAGGGTGACGAAATGCTCGAAAATGGTGCCGCTCATTTGCGCTGTCAGACCGTAGCCGAGCACCTGGTCGCACCCGCGAAGAATCTTCTCCAACTCGAATGCGCGATCCTCGAATTGACTGAGGCCAATTGTCAATTCGGCTAGGTGGCCGAGTGCCACCCCTTTGACTTCCTCAATCGACAAGTTCGCCCCGTTCGGCTTTCTGGGCCTCCAGTTCCCTCATGGCTGCGAGCGCTAATCCTGAGACGGCAATCAGCTTGCGAAACTGGTCGGGCGTATAGAGCAGCACGGTCGGGTATTCGCCGCTCCCGATGCGCAATTCGGCCTGATCGTGACTGATTGCCTTGAATGTGATATCTCTCATTTCCCCGCTCATTTCTAACTTATTTTCATCTGGCATTCGAGGCACACGCGGTGGGCCAGCACCGTCACGGGCGACACAACACCGGGCCAGGTCTCCGGATCGTGCGCCGGGCCAGCCGCAGCCATACCGCACCCTGAGCGCCACAGGGCGCCCCCACCGACCGAGCGAGGGGCATCCGTGTCGGGTACCGCGTGGAGGATGTGCCGCGCGTACATGCCCGTCCGCCACGTCACCTCGGTCTGCTGCACGGACGCCCCCTCAATCGGGCTAGATCAGGTCCTGGGCCTTGATCACCCGGATTCCCAGCGACTTGAACAAGCGCGCGGCCACGAGGCACAGCGCGCACGCCGGTAAGACCTCACGAAGCGCAGTGAGGGCGCACGGGTGCGGGCGGGTGCGTCTCAGCTTGCACGCGCACGTGTGCTCGGCGGTGGCCGCGGGCGGACGATCCACGCTGCCACGCGCCAGGTGATACACGAGGTCTTCGCCACGGACGAACTTCGGCCGGAACCACCACCACGCCACAGGGTCTACAGGGTCGCAGTCGTGCTCGTCCTCTACCGGGTAGCCGAGCTTCCACTCAACCCTGTGAAGGTGTCGCAAACGGGTCACGGCAGCGGCATGTCGAGCCGTTGCAGGCACGTGGGACAACGTGAGTTTTCCTCGGTGGCGTCCATACTGATGAATGTGCTTATCCTGCAATGGGGTGTGGCGAAGTCGCCCTGTTTCGGCGGGGTGTCCATCCTGTACGCGTGCGCGACACCCGCGACAGCGTGCGCAACAGGAAGCGTCGGGACCCACCAGTGATAGCCCTCGTCAGGCGCGGGCTGCGGGGATTCGGACTGCGGTACGGCCATGAGGATCACTCCGAAATGTCGAGGTTGCAACGGAAAGCGAGATGCTGGAGGTGCAGACAACAGGGATGCCGTGCCCCCGTCTCTCCAGGATCGTCAGGCAGGGCGCGCAGAACTCGTGTGGCCCGACCACGTGCTGATCTTCGGCGCGCAGGTACTCCTCGCCGCACACCGCGTCATAGATCAGGTACAGGTCACTGCTCACCTGCTCCCACGGTGCCGCGTGCACTGGGAGCCAGTCTGTGTGTCGGGGCAGCAGCGGCTGAGCCCGGAACCACGTCCAGCGGCCCCTCACAGCAACACGCCCTCACCCGAGAACACGAAATCAAGGCACACCGGGCACGGCTTGATCTTCCGAGACAGGGACTGATCGATGTCCGGACCCAGCACGCGCTTGCACCCGGTGAAATACCCGAGGACCGGCTCAGGATCCCGCACATAGAAGATCGTCGTCACGTGCAGGAGTCGGTACACCGGGTCATAGATCCCGTGTGGACGATCCGGGGCGAACCAATACCACCCGATCGGGCTGGCAGGGACGTGCAGGGGTTCGGTCATACCGCCCTCCGATACTGGGACACGGCGACGGCGCGGGCCGGGTGCACCATGCGCGCCGCCGCCGTGAGCTGAGCACCCCGTCGGACACCCGGACACCCCGCTACCAGCGTCACGGGAGCCCGACGGGGCACGGAGCCACCTACGCGCACGCCAGGAGCCGAAGCGGCGCACACGCGGGCAGCGGATCGGCGCACAGGAACTCCCGCTGCCGATCGAAACGGGCCGCCGCCCCGTCGCCGGGAGCTACCGGCGTGTCGATCACCGGACCCTCGACCTGACGCGAGCGGGACGGCGGCGTCCACGGTGCAATCCGCACCCTGACCAACAGGTGCGCCGTGGACAGGTCGACCGGGGGACAGCCCGATCGACGTTAGGGGGCTGCCCGTGCCCCGGGCGCCCGACACTGCGTCACTAGTGGCGGACATGACACGGGCAGCCGGACCGGAGGTAAAGGACGGAAAGCCTCCGGCAGACCTGGAGGAGCTGCCCCGGGGAACGCTGGGGGAGGGCGGTATCGCGTCCCCCGGGACAGCCCGGTGCCGACCGCAGGGCATGGGGGTCGTAACTGCGGCCGACATCTGAGGGACCCTGCGACCGGGGCACACCGCGCCCCGCCCCGGTCGCAGGGTCAGGCCAGGTACCGCCGTACCTGACCGGTGGCTGCCCATATCGGGGTTGGTCACCGCGGCGGTGGCGACCTGGACAGCCAGGGCAGGGGGCCGCTGACGGGACGCGCGGCGGCGCATCCGGGCCAGTTGTCCCCGGTGGTTGAGGGTGCAGCACGCGCGACGCCGCGGATCAGCCTCGCGGGGGTGGGGCTGCTCGCACAGCGGGGGGACGTCGCCGGGGACTGTGCCGCTCAGGAGCACGAGGAGCAGCGCGAGGGCTGCGGCGCACACAGCGGGGCGGCCTCCGCGGATGTGTGCTCGGCAGGTGCCCTGTTCGCCGTAGATCAGGTGCACGTTGGTCACGGCTGCACCGACCAGGACCACCAGGAACAGTGCGGCGGTTGCGATGCACAGGGCCGCGACCAGCGGGGGCGGGTTACGCATCGCCGTCACGCTCCTCGACAAGGGCAGCGTCCACCGTGCTGATGGTCTGACGGAGTCGTGTGCGCCGTGCTCGCCACTGGGCGACGACGTAGCCGACCAGGTCCACCGTCCACAGCACGGCCACTAGCCACAACGCGCAGATGTATAGGGGCACGAGCGGATCACTGGCCACGGTGCACCTCCCCGGTTGCTGATGTTGCTGATGACCTGTCCCGCGCCGCGTGGGCCTGTGACAGCGAGCAACGCGGGACAGGCCCCCGGTCTAGCATGTGTCCTGAGGACACAGACCTGAGCGACCGGGCACGAGGAAACTACCCCAGGAAGTTTCCTGAAGGCGATGCCTCAACCGGGGGAATCTGGTCGCTACTCCTCAAGACGGCAGGGCACACTGTCCGTGACAGGCACCGTGACGGAAGGACTCACTCAGATGGCCCACTCTCCCGGCCGCACTGTCCTGCGGCGGCAACTCGGGCGTGAGCTGAGGCGGCTGCGGGAGGCCGCTGGCAAGACTGTTGAAGACGCTGCCGAGTGGGCAGGAGTCCAGAAGCCGACCATCAGCAAGATGGAGAATGGCCGTCAGGCGATCCGGCCGACGAACGTCCGATTGCTGGCCCAGCTTTACGGCGCCTCGGAGGAGTTGACTGCTGACCTTCTCAAGCGTGCGGCAGAGTCTACTGAGCCAAGTCCGTGGGCCGCATATGCAGACACCATGCCTGACTCGTTCACTCGCTACGCAGAGCTTGAAGCCGATACGGTCAGAATCGACGGCTACGACACCGAGCTTGTACCTGGACTGCTCCAGTCAGAGGGCTACATCGAGGCGGTAGTCCGCGCGGCCAGGCCAGGGATCACTGATGCTGCCTTGGCTAAATCGGTCAACTTTCGACTCGCTCGACAACACCGCCTGTTGGACAAGAACCCGCCTCGGCTGCGGTTTGTCCTCAATGAGGGTGTGTTGCTGCGCCGAGTCGGAGGTTTGGAGACCTACAGCGAACAGTTGCGGGCGCTGATCGAGGCCAACGAGCGCAGCTACGTTGATCTTCACGTCCTGCCGTTCGCGGTTGGCGAGCACCCGGCCATGGGCTCTTCGTTCAAGGTCTTGGAGTTCACTGATCATGAACTGGACTTCGTGTACCTGGAGAACAACTCCGGAGCTACCTATCTCGAAGGCGTGGAGGACCGTGACGAGTACCGCCACATCATGGACCGGCTCGTCGGGCTCTCGGATGACAGTCAGGCAACGAGCGAGCGGCTCGCTAAGCTTGTAGAGACCTGTGACAGCGAGCGAAAGGGGTACGGGGATGACTCCGGACCTCATTGAGGAACTATCAAATGCCGTGTGGGTCAAATCGACACAAAGCAACGGCCAAGGTGCCGAATGTGTCGAGACGGCGCGTTTAACGCACGCGAAGGCAATCCGTGATTCCAAGAACAAGAGCGGCGGAGTGCTGATCTTCAGTGACCGCGCGTTCGACACCTTCATTCAGGGTGCTAAGGCTGGAGATTTCGGGCCAGCCTGACCGATCGACGACGCGGCCCCCGGCAGAGCTGTTGCCGGGGGCCGCTCCATGTCCATCTTGCACTCGTTCGGCGGCTGCCACCCGACGCCGCGCCGCGCCACGATCAGACCGGGGAGGGCACCCCACACACAGAGAGAGCTACGACCATGAGCGACCTCTACAAGATCGACCTCACGGCAACCGCGAGCCGGTACTGCGGCGGCAACACCGGCGACCAGTCGGGCGACGGTCAGGAGTCGTGCGTGATGTTCGCGCCGGTCCCGGGCGTGGACGGCGCGCTGGCACTGACCGACAGCAAGCGCCCAGAGGCGGGCGAGCTGCGGTTCACCGCGGCTGAGTTGGACGCGTTCGTGACCGGCTACGTGCGTGAGCGTGGCCTCGCGCTCTGACGCCTGAGCGTTAGCTAGGGTGGCCCCGCACCTGCAACCGTGGGTGCGGGGTCGTCTCACACGTGGGGTAGCGCATGGCAGAGCTGCACTGGCACGGATTTTATTCGGCTGTCGACGGAAACACCATCAAACCCGGCGGTCAGCCTGAACGCAGCTATGGCGACCCCAGTTTCCAGTCAAACGAAATCGTGCCGAACGTCACGCACCATTGGCTGTATCGCTCTCGGCAAGTCAAGGGCACATTTCGCGAGGTCAGCAAGGCTACGGAATGGCTGGCCCAGCAATACGCCCAGAACGTTGCGCCGTTGCTCCCGCGGGAACCAGTGGTCGCACCGTTGGATGTCCGTCTCGACTACGCATCCAAAATGCTGCCTGCCGGGACAGACGTCGTGTGGGGTTTCTGGCTGTCCACCGGGCGGTTTGCGTCCGTCAACATGATCTGTTGCCCGAACCGCGACGGTGACGCCCCGTGCCCGACGGGCGGGCGTGTGTGAGCGCCGACGTCCAGCGGCTCACCGTCAACATCCCGGCGTCCACGAAGGCCGCCCTTGACCGGGTGGTCGAGCACGAGACCGTGACGACGACCGAGGCGCTACGGCGGCTGGTCGCGCTGGGCGACCTCGTTTACGGCACCGTGTGCGGTGACGGCGAGTTGGTGGTTCGCCGCCGCGGCACGGACGACCTAGAGCGTCTGAGGATCATCTGAGCCCCCAACTGGCACGGTTTGGCGTGTCCGCTGCCGCTACCGTGACTGGCATGGCCGAGTCCCGTAGCTACGCGTTTCGCCAGTACTTTGACCGCTCCGGGCAGCGCATCACTGGCCCTCAGTGGCTGGAACTGTTTGGGAACCCTGACTATGTGATCTTGGCGAAGATCACGATCCCTGGGGACGGCGATGTGCCGGACACCGTGATCAGCACAGTGTGGTTCGGGCACAACCAGTGGAGCAAGTTCGGCGAACAGCCGTTGATCTTCGAGACGGACGTGTTCGAGGACGGGGCGCTCGTCAAGGTGATCAGGACTGCTACGGAGGCCGCCGCGCTGGCCGAGCACGAAGCGCAGTGGGACGCGGCCCAGGAGCGGCACGGGTAGCCGCCGCCCCTGGGCCTGCGCGGATCCATGGTGCTGACCAGCGCCAACAGTCCATTGATGATCAATTAGTCCGTGTGGAGCAACCCCGTGCCCTCAGGTCACTAGTGTGTCACAACCCGGTTGCAGCTAAGGGCACCTTCATGACGCTTGGGTCACGGCGGCCCAGTCACGGATCCAGCGCCCCGCCCCATCAGTCGCCCGCGTCCCAAAGGTGCCTCTCACGACACTAAACGCCCCAAAGGGCACCTTCATGACGCTTGGGTCACGGCGTTCGGACCGGGCGGCTCAGCACTCGAACCGGTAGCCCATGCCGGGTTCGGTCAGCAGGTGGCGCGGGCGTGAGGGTTCGGGCTCCAGCTTGCGGCGCAACTGGGCGAGGTAGACGCGCAGGTAGTGCGACTCGGTGGCGTACTGCGGGCCCCACACGTCCTGGAGCAGCTGCTTCTGGGCGACCAGACGCCCCCGGTTGCGGACCAGCACCTCCAGCACGCCCCACTCGGTGGGCGTCAGGTGCACCTCCGCACCGGCCCGGCGCACCTTCTTCGCGACCAGGTCCACGGTGAACGAGGCGGTCTCGACCACGGCCTCCTCCCCGTCGGCGGCGGAGCTGGCGGAGCGGCGCACGGCGGCGCGCAGCCTGGCCAGCAGCTCGTCCATGCCGAACGGCTTGGTCACGTAGTCGTCGGCGCCCGCGTCGAGGGCCTCCACCTTGTCGGAGGAGTCGGTGCGGGCGGACAGCACGAGGATCGGCACGGAGCTCCAGCCGCGCAGCCCGGCGATCACGTCGGTGCCGTCCAGGTCGGGCAGCCCGAGGTCGAGCACCACCACGTCCGGTTTGGCCTCGGCGGCGGCCTTGAGCGCGCTGGCGCCGTCATGCGCGGTGAGCACCTGGTAGCCGCGGGCGGAGAGGTTGATCCGCAACGCCCGCACGATCTGCGGTTCGTCGTCGACCACGAGCACCTTGGTCATGATCCCTGCGCCTCCTCCGGCACTGCCCCCGTGCTGACTGGCAGCGAGATCACCAGGGTGAGCCCGCCGCCGGGAGTGTCCTCGGCGCTGATGCTGCCGCCCATCGCCTCGGTGAAGCCCTTCGCCACGCTGAGGCCGAGCCCGACCCCGCTGGTCGCGTCCCGGTCACCCAGCCGCTGGAACGGGGCGAACAGCGCCTCCCCCGCCCCCTTGGGCAACCCTCGGCCGTGGTCGACCACCCGCAGCTCCACCTGCGCGGCGTGCGCACTGGCGCGCACCGCGACGGGCGGCTCGTCCCCGTTCACCCTCGTCCCGGCCCGGCCGTGCCGCAAGGCGTTGTCGATCACGTTGGCCACCACCCGTTCCAGGAGCCCGACGTCGGCGAGCACCTGAGGAAGCCTCTCATCCACGTCCACCTGCACGCTGCGCCGGTCGTCGATCCCGGACAGGGCCTTGGCCACCACCTCGTAGTAGCCCACCGGCCGCAGCAGCGGTTGCACCGCGCCGGTGGCCAGTCGCGAGGAGTCCAGCAGGTTGTCCACCAGCCCGGCCAGGCGGTCCGCCGACTCCTCCACGGTGGCCAGCAGCTCACCGGTGTCCTCGGTGGACAGCCGCAACTCCGGATCGCGCAGGCTGCTCGCCGCCGCCTTGATCGAGGTCAGCGGGGTACGCAGGTCGTGGCCGACCGCGGAGAGCAGGGCCGTGCGCAGCTCGGTGGTCTCGGCACGGCGTTGCGCGTCGGCGGTCTGCGCGGCCATGCGCTGCTGGCGCAGTGCGAGCAGCGCCTGCCCCGCGGCGGCCTCCAGCGCGCGCTGGTCGGCGGCGGCCAGCGCCCTGCCGCGCAGCGCGAGGTGCACCTCCGGGGTCACCGGCACGTCGATGTCGGCCTCGTCGGGCTCGTCACAGGGCCGCGGCCCCACGCAGGCCACCCGGTCCCAGGTGCCGTGCCGCTTCTCCAGCAGTGCCACCGAGGTCAGGCCGAAGTTCTCGCGCACCTTCTCCAGCAGGCGCACCAGCGGGTACGGGCTGGTGAGCACGGTGCGCGCGTAGGAGGCGAGCAGGGCGGCCTCGGTGCGCGCCCTGGCGGCCTGCTCGGCGCGACGGGCCGCCCGGTCCACCACCAGCGCGACCATGACGGCCACCACGACCATCGCCACCAGGGTGACGATGTTCTCGCCCTCGGCCACGGTCAACGAGTACAGCGGCGGGGTGAAGAAGAAGTTGAGCAGCCCCGCGGAGAGCACGGCGGCGGCCACGGCCGGGCCGACCCCACCGATCAGCGCCACGACCACCGTGGCCAGGAAGTAGTCGACGAGGTCGGTGGACACCGTGACGGTCCCGCGCAGCAGCACGCCCAGCAGGGTCGCCAGCGAGGGCACCAGCAGCGCGAGCAGCCAGCCGAGCACCTGCCGGGACGGGGTGAGCGGGCTGCGGGACAGGCGCCAGCGCAGGGCGCGCCGCGCCTCGCCGTGGGTGACCATGTGCACGTCGATCGGGCCCGACTCCTGCACGACGGTGGCGCCGATGCCCTCCTCGAACAGCCGCGCCACCCGCGAACGCCGCGAGGTGCCCAGCACGAGCTGGGTGGCGTTCACCCCGCGGGCGAAGTCCAGCAGCGCGGTCGGCACGTCGTCGCCGACCACGGTGTGGAAGGTCGCGCCGACGTCCTCGGCCAGCCGCCGGTAGCGGGCCACGGTGTCCGCGGGCACCCCGGCCAGCCCGTCCCCGCGCAGCACGTGCAGCACGAGCAGTTCCGCGCCCGCCCTGGTGGCGATGCGCCGGGCGCGGCGGACGAGCGTCTCGCTCTCCGGGCCACCGGTGACCGACACGACCACGCGCTCGCGGGTCTCCCAGGTCTCGGTGATCTGCTGCTCGCTGCGGTAGCGCTGCAACGCCACGTCCACCTGGTCGGCCACCCACAGCAGGGCCAGCTCGCGCAGGGCGGTCAGGTTGCCGACCCGGAAGTAGTTGCCCAGGGCCGCGTCGATCTTGCGGGCCGGGTACACGTTGCCGTGCGCCAGCCGCCTGCGCAGCGCCTCCGGGGTGATGTCCACCAGCTCGATCTGCTCGGCGTTGCGCACCACCTGGTCGGGCACGGTCTCCCGCTGGGTGACCCCGGTGATCCGCTCCACCACGTCGTTGAGGCTCTCCAGGTGCTGCACGTTGACCGTGGACAGCACCTCGATGCCCGCGTCCAGCAGTTCCTCGATGTCCTGCCAGCGCTTGTCGTTGCGCGAGCCCGGCACGTTGGTGTGCGCCAGCTCGTCAACCAGCACCACCTCGGGCGCACGGGCCAGCACCGCGTCCAGGTCCATCTCCTGGAAGTCCAGGCCCCGGTGGCTGATGTGCTTGCGCGGCAGCACTTCCAGGCCGTCGAGCAGCTCGGCGGTCTTCGCCCGGTCGTGCGTCTCCACCAGGCCGACGACCACGTCGGTGCCGCGTTCGGCCCGCCTGCGCGCCTCGCCGAGCATGGCGAAGGTCTTGCCCACACCCGGCGCGGCGCCGAGGTAGATCCTCAACTCGCCGCGTCGGCGCCTGTCCGGTCGCACCCGGGCCGAAGATCTGCTTGCAGGATCGAGCATGGGCACAGTCTGCTCCACAAATCACCCCATCGCCCGCGAGGTCCGGCACACCCCCAGGCGTGCCGGACCTCGGCCACTCACTAGTGCCTGGCGGCCTTCACCGCGAGGTTGAGCGCGAGCACGTTGACCGTCGGCTGCCCGACGAAGCCAGCGCCCCGGCCCTTCGTGTTCTCGGCGACGATCTGCGCCACCTGGGACTCGGTCAGGTGGTTGACCTTGGCCACCCGCTTGAGCTGCAACTGGGCGTAGGCCGGGCTGATGTCCGGGTCCAGTCCCGAGCCCGAGGCCGTCACGGCGTCGGCGGGCACCTGGGCCACCGGCACGCCCTCACGCTGGGCGATGGCCTCCTGCCGCTTCTTCACGGCCTCGACCAGCTTCGGGTTGTCGGCGGCCAGGTTGGACGGGCCGGAGCTGGACGGGTCGCCGGGGCCCAGCACGTCCTGGGCGCCCGCCGAGGGCCGGTTGTGGAAGTACCGGTCGTTGGCGGGGTCGTCCTTGGCGTTGGGGTCGACCGGGTCCACGCCGATCAGCGAGGAGCCCACGGCCTGCCCGTCCACGGTCACGATCGACCCGTTGGCGTTGGCCCGCAGCCCCGGGATCTGCCCGATGCCCCAGATGGCCAGCGGGTAGACCAGGCCCAGCAGCACGGTCATCACCAGCAGCAGCCGAAGTCCGGCCGCGGTCTGCTTGAGCACAGCGGAGAACCAGCGCATGACAGTCACCCAATCCCGGGGATGAGACGGACCAGGAGGTCGATCAGCCAGATGCCGAGGAACGGCGTGATCACGCCACCGACCCCGTAGATCAGCAGGTTGCGGCGCAGCAGCGAGGAGGCGCTGGCCGGCCGGTAGCGCACCCCGCGCAGCGCCAGCGGGATCAGCAGCACGATGATCAGCGCGTTGAAGATCACCGCGGAGATGATCGCCGAGGCGGGCGTGGCCAGGTGCATGATGTTGAGCCGCCCGAGGCCCGGGTAGATCGCGGCGAACATGGCGGGCAGGATCGCGAAGTACTTCGCCAGGTCGTTGGCGATGCTGAAGGTGGTCAGCGCGCCGCGGGTGATCAGCAACTGCTTGCCGATCTCCACGATCTCGATCAGCTTGGTCGGATCGGAGTCCAGGTCCACCATGTTCCCGGCTTCCTTGGCCGCCGAGGTGCCGGTGTTCATCGCCACGCCGACGTCGGCCTGGGCCAGCGCGGGCGCGTCGTTGGTGCCGTCACCGGTCATCGCGACCAGCTTGCCGCCCTCCTGCTCCTTGCGGATCAGGGCCATCTTGTCCTCGGGCTTGGCCTCGGCCAGGAAGTCGTCCACCCCGGCCTCGGCGGCGATGGCCCGCGCGGTCAGCGGGTTGTCGCCGGTGATCATGACGGTCTTGATGCCCATGGAGCGCAGTTCGTCGAACCGCTCCTTCATGCCGGGCTTGACCACGTCGGACAGCCGGATCACGCCGCGCACCAAGGCGATGCCGTTCGCGTACTCGGCGCAGACCAGCGGGGTGCCGCCGTCCTGGCTGATGCCGTCGACCACCTCGTGCACCTCGTCGGGCACCTGCCCGCCGTGCTCGATCACCCAGGCGCGCACCGAACTGGTCGCGCCCTTGCGCACCATGCGGCCGTCGATGTCGATGCCGGACATGCGGGTCTGCGCCGCGAACGGCACGAACTCGCCCGCCTTCTCCGCGTCGCTGGCCTCGGCGGCCAGGCCGTGCGCGGTGACGCACAGCTCCACGATGCTGCGGCCCTCGGGCGTGCCGTCGGCCAGGCTGGACAGCCGCGCCGCACGGGCCAGGTCGTCCACAGTGGACGTCCCGACCGGGATCAGCTCGGTGGCACGCCGGTTGCCGAAGGTGATCGTTCCGGTCTTGTCCAGCAGCAGGGTGTCCACGTCACCGGCGGCCTCCACGGCACGCCCGGACATGGCCAGCACGTTGCGCTGCACCAAGCGGTCCATGCCCGCGATGCCGATCGCCGAGAGCAGGGCGCCGATCGTGGTCGGGATGAGGCAGACCAGCAGCGCGGTCAGCACGATCACCGACTGCCCGTTGCCGGAGTAGATCGCCATCGGCTGCAACGCGACCACCGCGAGCAGGAAGATGATCGTCAGCACCGCGAGCAGGATGGTCAGCGCGATCTCGTTGGGCGTCTTCTGCCGGGACGCGCCCTCCACCAGGGCGATCATCCTGTCCACGAAGGACTCACCGGGCTTGGTCGTGATCTGCACGACGATCCGGTCGGAGAGCACGGTGGTGCCGCCGGTGACCGCGCACCGGTCGCCGCCGGACTCGCGGATCACCGGCGCGGACTCGCCGGTGATGGCCGACTCGTCCACGGTGGCGATGCCCTCGACCACGTCGCCGTCGCCGGGGATGACCTCGCCGGCCTCGACGACCACCAGGTCGCCGATGGTCAGCTCGGTGCCCGGCACGCGCTCCTCGGTGCCGTCCTCGCGCAGCCTGCGCGCGATCGACTCCTTCTTGGTGCGGCGCAAGGACTCCGCCTGGGCCTTGCCGCGCCCCTCGGCGACGGCCTCGGCCAGGTTCGCGAACAGCACGGTGAACCACAGCCAGACCGTTGCCACGATCGTGAACACGGTGGGCTGGCTGACGGCGAACACGGTGGACAGCGCCGACCCGACCCAGACCACGAACATGACCGGGTTGCGCATCTGGTGGCGCGGGTTGAGCTTGCGCAGCGCCTCGGGCAGCGAGCTGAGGAGCTGCCTCGGGTTGAACGCGCCCGCCTGGAGCTTGCGGCCGGCGTTCTCCGCGTGGTGCTGCTGCACCTCCTCCACGGAACGGTTCCTGGTGTCGGTGTTGGTGGTCATGACAAGGCCTCCGCGATGGGACCGAGGGCGAGCGCGGGCACGAAGGTCAGCGCGGCGACGAGCAGGACGGAACCGGCCACCATGGAGGCGAACAGCGGCCCGCTGGTGGGCAGGGTGCCCGCCGAGGGCGGCACCTTCCGCTGCGCGGCCAGGCCACCGGCCAGGCACAGCACCGCCAGGATCGGGATGAACCGGCCGAAGGCCATGCACACACCGAGGGTGGACTGGAACCAGTCGTTGGTGACGGTCAGGCCGCCGAAGGCGCTGCCGTTGTTGTTGGAGGCCGAGGCGTAGGCGTAGAGCACCTCGGACAGGCCGTGCGCCCCGGAGTTGGTCAGGGCGTCCCCGGTGGCGGGCAGCACCACGGCGATGCCCGCGAAGACCAGCACCAGCGTGGGCATGGCCAGGATCGCGATGGAGGCCATGGTGATCTCCTTGCGCCCCAGCTTCTTGCCCAGGTACTCCGGGGTGCGGCCGACCATCAGCCCGGCCAGGAACACCGCGATGATCGCGAACACCAGGATGCTGTAGATGCCGGTGCCGACACCGCCCGGGGAGATCTCGCTGAACAGCATGTTCAGCAGGGCCCCGCCGCCGCCCAGCCCGGTGAGGCTGTCGTGCGCGGCGTTGACCGCGCCGGTGGAGGTGCCGGTGGTGCTGTCCGCGAACAGCGCCGAGGACGGGATGCCGAACCGGGTCTCCTTGCCCTCCATGGCCGATCCGGCCAGCAGCGCGGCGGGCCCGTTCGGGTGTGCCTCGGCCCACCAGATGACGGCCAGCATGCCGCCCCACAGGAAGGTCATCACCGACAGCAGGGTGTAGCCCTGCTTGCGGTCACCGATCATGGTGCCGAAGGTCCTCGTGAGGCTGACCGGGATGACCAGGATCAGGAAGATCTCGATCAGGTTGGTCCAGCCGTTGGGGTTCTCGAAGGGGTGCGCCGAGTTGGCGTTGAGCACCCCGCCGCCGTTGGTGCCCAGTTCCTTGATGACCTCCTGGCTGGCCACCGGGGCCAGCGCGACGGTGTGCTGGGCGCCGTCGATCCCGGTGACGTCCACGCCACCGGACAGGCTCTGCACCACGCCCAGGCCCATCAGCACCACGGCGAAGAGCACGGCGATCGGCAGCAGCACGCGGACCACGGCACGGGTGATGTCCACCCACACGTTGCCGAGCCGGTCGGTGTTGGCCCGGGTGAAGCCGCGGATCAGCGCGACGGCCACGGCGATGCCCACGGCCCCCGAGACGAAGTTCTGCACGGTCAGCCCGGCCATCTGCACCAGGTGGCCGAAGGCCTGCTCGGGCACGTAGGACTGCCAGTTGGTGTTCGTCACGAAGCTGACGGCGGTGTTGAACGCCACCGAGGGCGAGATCTCCGGGCGGCCCAGTCCCAGTGGCAGCACGGTTTGCAGGCGCTGCAACAGGTACAGGAACAGCACTGACACGAAGGAGAAGCCCAGCACCCCGTAGGCGTAGGTGGACCAGCGCTGCTCGGAGTCCGGGTTGACCCGGACCACCTTGTACAGCGCGCGTTCCAGCTTCCAGTGCCCCTTGCTGGTGAAGGCCCTGGCCATGTAGTCACCGAGGGGCCGGTACACCACGGCCAGCGCGGCGAGCAGGAGGGCGAGCTGGAGCAAGCCAGCCCAAGTGTCGTTCATCAGAACTTCTCCGGCTTGATCAGGGCGATGAACAGGTAGACCAGCAACAACAGGGCGAGCACGCCACCGATGACGTTCGCCAGCAATCCGGCGCCGTTCACAGCCGCTCCAATCCCCTCAACATCAGTGCCAGCAGACCGAAGACGCCGATCAGCAGCACGGCGTAGGCCAGATCGGCCATCACCGCTCCCCTCAACCCGGACCGCCCCGTCGGCGGCCACGACCGGCGCAAGCGTGCATCCGCGAACTGGGGGTGCCGCCGCGCCTGACGGCCTCTTGACGGCGGCCGGGAGCGCGTTGACGGGATCTTGACGCCCAGAGTGAGCCAGCTCCCTGTGTCGCAGACCACAGTCGGGTGAAAAACCGTTCCGACCAGGTGTTAAACCCAGCCCAAGATCAGCACTTTCCGTGTTTACGCCACTGCGTCTAGCCACGACCCGGCGTAAGTAGTTTCATAGTTGATGAATGTAGTTACACCGCCGACATGCGTTGGCAACACTGGGAGGAGCGCGTCGACATGTGCGGTATCGCGGGGTGGGTGTCCTTCGAGCGTGACCTGGCCGCCGAGCGAGCAACCGTCGATGCGATGACCGAGACGATGACCTGCCGGGGCCCGGACGCCGAGGGCGTCTGGATCGACCGGCACGCCGCGTTGGGCCACCGCCGACTGTCCATCATCGATCTCGAGGGTGGGCGCCAGCCCATGGTCGTGGAGACCCCAGAGGGTCCCGTGGCCATGACCTACAGCGGTGAGGCGTACAACTTCACCGAACTGCGCAGGGAACTGGCCGCCCGCGGCCACAAGTTCCGCACCGACAGCGACACCGAGGTCGTGCTGCACGGCTACCTGGAGTGGGGTGCCGGGGTCGCCGAGCGGCTCAACGGCATGGTGGCCTTCGCGATCTGGGACTCGCGCAGCCAGCAGCTGGTGATGGTCCGCGACCGCATGGGCATCAAGCCCTTCTACTACTACGAGACCGCCGACGGCGTGCTCTTCGGCTCCGAGCCCAAGGCGATCCTGGCCAACCCGCTGGCCAAGCGCGTCATCGACGCGGACGGCCTGCGCGAGCTGTTCACCTTCAGCAAGACCCCGGGCGTGGCCGTGTGGCAGGGCATGCGCGAGGTGCAGCCCGGCACCGTGGTGACCGTGGACCGCAACGGCCTGCGCACCGCCGTGTACTGGAAGCTGGACAGCCGCAAGCACACCGACGACACCGAGACCAGCGTCGCGCACGTCCGCGAACTGCTCGACGACATCGTGGCCCGCCAGCTGGTGGCCGACGTGCCGCGCTGCGTGCTGCTGTCCGGCGGCCTGGACTCCAGCGCCATCACCGCGCTGTCCGCCCAGCAGCTGGGCAGGGTCGGCGAGAAGGTCCGCAGCTTCGCGGTGGACTTCACCGGCCAGACCGAGAACTTCAAGCCCGACGAGTTCCGCGCCACCCCGGACACGCCCTTCGTGCACGACGTGCAGAAGCACGTGGGCTCGGTGCACCAGGACATCGTGCTGGACCCCACCGCGTTGTCCGACCCGGACGTGCGCCGCGCCGTGGTGACCGCCCGCGACATCCCGTTCGGCCTCGGCGACATGGACGGCTCGCTCTACCTGCTGTTCAAGGCGATCCGCGAGCACTCCACGGTCGCGCTGTCCGGTGAGTCGGCGGACGAGGTCTTCGGTGGCTACAAGTGGTTCCACGACCCCGAGGTGCAGAAGGCCGACATCTTCCCGTGGCTGGCGGCCAGCAGGCAGATGGGTGGCGGCGCGGTCAACGTGCTCAACCCCGAGCTGGCCGGGTCCCTGGACCTGGGCGGCTACCTCCAGGACGGCTACGCCAGCGCGGTGGCCGAGGTGGAGAAGGTGCCCGGTGAGACCGAGCACGAGCACCGCATGCGCGTGATCAGCTACCTGCACCTGACCCGGTTCGTGCGCATCCTGCTGGACCGCAAGGACCGGATGAGCATGGCGGTGGGCCTGGAGGTCCGCGTGCCGTTCTGCGACCACCGGCTGGTCGAGTACGTCTACAACACGCCGTGGGGCATGAAGACCTTCGACGGCAGGGAGAAGAGCCTGCTGCGCGCGGCCACCCAGGACGTGCTGCCGCGCTCGGTCGTGGAGCGGGTCAAGAGCCCGTACCCGTCCACCCAGGACCCGAACTACGCCGCGGCCTTGCAGCAGCAGGTCAAGGAAGTCCTGGCGGACAACGACAACCCGGTCTTCGACCTGGTGAACCGGGCCTGGCTGACCGACCTGGTCGCCGCCGACCCGGCCAGCGTGGACACCCAGAGCCGCAACGGCCTGGAGAAGACCCTGGACTACTCGTACTGGCTGCAGGCGTACCGGCCGGAGATCAAGGTCGGCTGACCCACGCTCGGGTGCAATCCGGACAGACAGGGCCGGCCGTCAGTATCCTGACGGCCGGCCCGCGGTTTTTCGGAGGCGATGAGTGACTACCCAGGCCAACAGCCAGGAAGCGTTGCAACTGGTGCTGTCCCTGCACCGCATGGTGCGCTGCCTGCGGCACGCCGCGCCCGCCGCGGGGCTGTATCCGACCCAGCTGATCGTGCTGTCCCTGCTGGCGGGCGGCGGCCCCACCCGGGTGGGCGAACTGGCCGCCCAGGTGCCCTGCTCGCAGCCCACCGCCACGACCATCGTCAGCAGCCTGGAGGCGCTGGGCCTGGTGCGCCGCGAACCGGACCCCGCCGACGGCAGGGCGATCCGGGTGACCCTGACCGAGCAGGGCCGGGAGACGGTCATCTCCGTGGTGCACGGCGAGGCGGAACTGCTCAGCGAGCGACTGGCCGAGCTCAGCGAGGAGGAGCAGGACCTGGTGTTGCGCGCGGGCCCGCTGCTCAGGCGCATGGCCGAGCCCCGCTAGTGTCCTGCGCCGGAAATCCGCCTACAAAATCGGGCGAGTGACTCGAGGATCTCTTCGGCGGTCTTGGTCCAGATGAACGGCCGTGGATGGGTGTTCCAGTCAGCGATCCAGACGCGGATGTCCTTCTCCAGCGCTTGGACGCTGCGGTGGGTACCTCGGGTGATCTTCTGGTCGCTGAGAAAGCCGAACCAGCGTTCGACCTGGTTGATCCACGATGATCCGGTCGGGGTGAAGTGCATGCGGAACCTGGGGTGCTTGGCCAGCCAGGCCTTGATCGCCGGGGTCTTGTGAGTGCCGTAGTTGTCACAGACCAGGTGGACGGCCAGCTCCGCCGGGACCGTCTTGTCGATCGTGATGAGGAACTTCTTGAACTCGGCGGCCCGGTGCTGACGATGCAACTCGGCGATCACCGTGCCATCGGCGACGTCGAACGCGGCGAACAGGCTGGTGATGCCATTGCGGGCGTAGTCATGTGTGCGCCGCTCAGGCATACCCGGCATCATCGGCAGCACCGGCTGGGAGCGGTCCAGTGCCTGGATCTGACTCTTCTCGTCCACGCACAGCACCACCGCCCGCTCGGGCGGATTGTGGTACAGGCCAACGACATCGACGACCTTCTCCACGAACAATGGATCGGTCGAGAGCTTGAAGGTCTCGGCACGGTGGGGTTTGAGCCCGAAATCGCGCCAGATCCGGCCGATGGTCGACTTGCTCAGCCCGGACTTCTCCGCCATCGACGCCCGAGACCAGTGTGTGGCGTTGCGCGGGGTCTCCTCCAGAGTCGCCACGATCACCTCTTCGACCTGGTCCACCGTGATCGACGGCGGACGGCCCGGCCGTTCCTCATCGACCAGGCCCTCCAGCCGATGCTGGAGAAATCGCCTGCGCCACTTGGTCACCGTCGACGGGTGAACCCGAAGATCCTCGGCGATCTGCTTGCCTGGCAGGCCGTCCGCGCACGCCAGCACAATCCTGCACCGCTGTGCCAGCACCTGCGACGACTTCGCCCGCCGCGCCCACCGTTCCAGCGTTACCCGCTCCTGCTCGGTCAACGTCACCTCAGCAGGAGGACGTCCAATCCGCGCCATCAACCCAGACTAGACTTATGTGGCGGATTTCCGGCGCACGACACTAGTGGCTCATCTCGGAACGTCGACCCGGTAATTGATCTTCAACAGGGGTAGGCGAGGCCGGTCTCGCAGGCCGACTGTGGGAGGTGGTCGTGGTGCTGGTGTCCGGCCAGGGCCAGGCGGTCCAGGACGTCACCTCGTTGCTCGAGGTCAGCTCCGACTACGTGCGCGATGTGATCCACGCGTACAACGAGCGGGGGTTCGACACGCTGGAACCACAATGGAACAGGGGACGACCGAAGACAATCGGTGAGGCGATCCGCGAACGGATCTGCCTGATCATCGGGGGCTGCTGGCTGCGCCATCACCGCGGCTTGGTGGACACCTTCCGGACGAACAACTCCTCCGGCCAGAAGGTGTCTCCCAGCATCAGCTGATCGAAAAGCACGCAGACGGTTCCAGGTGTGTCCTCGGAATCCCAGACAGCCGACACGTTCCGGCCGCGTTCGTTCCCATGCCGGCTAAGCCAGTAGATCCTGTCGCCCGGCCTGAGCTCGAAAGCCGATACCAACTCCCGGTTCGACGACATGCGAGTACTCGGTTGTCCGACCCGCGCGTCGAAACCGTATTCCTCGGTCGGCCGGGAGCATCGCCAGACGATCCGGAACTGCTCGTCGATCGGCAGCGCAGGTGAACCCACGCGCACTTCTTTGACCAGGTAGAACGTGACGAGCCGGCGCGCCTTGTCCGACATCTCGCGCCACGGTTTCGAGAGCGCTTCGGCATATGCCTCGGCATCCGACTCCAACTCCGTGGCGATGGTAGCCAGATCGTGGTCGGTCGCGGTTTCGGTGCGGAGCTCCTGGATCGACCGGGTCAACGCGTCGGGTTCGATCCGAAGATGGTGTTCAACTCGTCTGGCCACGTAGTTGTCACGTGCGTCGATGTTGGTGTGAAGCGGCGGATCGTCGACGGCGGGTTTGCGAGCCCACTGAGCCGCGTCGAAGCAGGCCGCCAGCCACTGCGCCTCGGCCGTGCTCAGTATCTTGTCCACCACTACGGACATGCCGGGCAGGAGACCTGGTCGACCGTTGGGATGGAAATGCTCAGGGCCGATGTGCTCCGGATACCAGCCGAGGTCGCCGTGGAGCAGGGTTGCGAATCCCTCACCTCGGCGCTGCCAGAAGATCAGATCCTCGCCGTACACGTTCACATGGTGCTGCACGATGTCCGATGGACCGAACTCGACGCCCGCCATCTCGCCCAACTGGGCCTGGATAATCCGGTTGCCCCGATAGCGGCTCAGGTAGTCTCTGACCTCGGCGACGAAGTCCGCGATGGATTCGTCGTCCAACTCCTGGTCCGGGCTGATGGTGATCGTCTTGAGCACCTCGCCGTTGCGCCGCGCCGATAGCAGTTGCTTGGTGGCATTGGCCCAGTAGAGACCGTCGGTGTCCGGGTCGTGCACAACGCAGAGCACCGGGATGTTGCCATCGGCCCAGGTGCCACCGTGGTCACCGATCGGCACGGCGTACCCGTCGGCCCTGCGCCACGAACGGCCGCCCTTGACCTGGATCTTGACCAGGTCGCCGGTGACCTCACCGTCCTCGGTGAACGTGACGTGTTGGTCCTCGCCGAAGTCGTTCTGGCCGTCCACCTCCTGAACGATGTGATTGTGTCGCTCCAGAAGCGTCCGCAGCGCGTTGACCGCCGCACGGCTGGGTCTGCGAGCGTCAGGCACCTTCGGCAACGGACCCTCCGGATCATGGTGCGCGGCGACCGGACAGATGGTCCGCGACTGGTTGGGCGCGGTCGGAGGATAGTGGCTAGTGGCTCATTTCAGTACGCCGACCCGACGTGTTCATCCAGGCATGGATCCATTGCCCGGCCAAGGCTGCGTGACACACCGCTAGCCCGCCACCCGGATCAGGCTGAGCACCAGCCCCGCCGCGAAGGCGTTGAACGCCACCACCGGCGGCAGCAGCCTGCGGTCGGACTTCGCGCCGCGGCCCAGCGCGATCGACACCACCGAGGCGGGGATGCCCGCCAGCAGGGCGAGCAGTCCACCGTGCCCGGTGAACTCCGCCAGCACCGCCATGGGCACGACCGCGCGCACCAGCCACCACGCCGGTTGCAGGCTGTAGACGTAGCCGAGGACCAGGCCGAACCAGTTCGACTCGTCCGGCTCCAGGTAGGGCAGCAGCCCGCTCAGCTCGGGCAACCGCGCGGCGGCCCGCACCTCCTCGCTGCCCCGCACAACGGCGGGCACGCACGCCGCCACGCCCAGCACGGTGAGCGCCAGCAGCGGCACCGTGAGGCCGATGGCGTTGGTGCGGAACACAAGTCCGAGCAGCACCCCGCCCAGGGTGGCTGCCGTCAGCCCCACCAGCAGCAGGCGGGCCGCACCGGTGCTCGGGGCCCGGGGCCCGGCTGGACCTCGCCGCTGCCCGATGACCTCGGTCTCCGCCGCCAGTTTCGGCGGCGGCTCGGTGTAGCCCAGGCTCGCCCGCAGCTTCCGCGCGTAGGACTCCGGCGTGCCAAGGCGGTCCACCAGCCTGGCCAGCCCCACCTCGGCGGCCACCTGCGCCACCTCGGCGTTGGCCTCCGCGAGCAGGCTCGCGCACTGCTCACTGGGCAGGTCGCCGAGGGCGGTCCGCATCCGGGCCAGGAAGTCGGTGGTCATGCGCGGTCCTCACGATGAGTGCGGCACCACCACTTATACGCCGTCGGACCGGCCTAGTCCCGCATGGACCTGGGCCTGGGCTGACAAACCGGACAGGAGAACGCGGACCGGTTCATGAACGGGTCCCTGCGGATCACCCCGCCGCAGCGGCGGCACGCCCTGCCCTCCTGCCCGTACACGGCCAGCGCCCGGTCGAAGTAGCCGGACTGGCCGTTGACGTTGACGTAGAGCGCGTCGAAGGAGGTGCCGCCCGCGAGCAGGGCCTCCCCCATGACCTCGGTGGCCGCGGTCAGCAGTTCCCCGGCCTGAGCCCTGGTCAGCTTCTCGGTGGGCCGCGCCCAGTGCAGCTTCGTCCGCCACAGCGACTCGTCGGCGTAGATGTTGCCCACCCCGGACACCAGGGTCTGGTCCAGCAGCGCGCGCTTGACCCAGGTGCGCCTGCGCCGCATGGCGTCCACCGCCGCGCCCAGGTCGAAGGCCGGGTCCATCGGGTCGCGCGCGATATGCGCCACCGGGGTCGGCAGCAGTTCGCCGTCCACCAGCACCTGGTCGGCCGTGGCCAGCCCGCCGAAGGTGCGCTGGTCCACGAAGCGCAGCTCGGGCCCGTCATCGTCGAAGCGGACCCGCACCCGCAGGTGCTTCTCGTCGGGTGCGCCCTCGGGCTGCACCAGCATCTGCCCGCTCATGCCCAGGTGGGCCAGCACGGCCTCGCTGCCGTCCAGGTCCAGCCACAGGTACTTGCCGCGCCTGCGCGCCGCCAGCACCTCGCGCCCGGCCAGCCGCCCGCTGAAGTCCTCGGGCCCCGGCAGGTGGCGGCGGATCGCCCTGGGGTGCAGCACCTGCACGGCCGCGATGCGCCGCCCCGTGACGTGGGCATCCAACCCGCGCCGCACGACCTCGACCTCGGGCAGCTCCGGCACCGGTACCTCCTGACAGCGTGAGAGCGCCGCCCCGGTGGGACGACGCTCTCACGGTTGCGTGGTGTGTCAGCTCTGGTCGCCGGAGGCGGACTCCTGGGGGCGCACCTGCTCGGACAGGGTCCGGTAGGCGGCCTCGGCGGCCTTCTGCTCGGCTTCCTTCTTGGTGCGACCGTCACCGGAGCCGTACGGGCGCCCGCCGACGAACACGGTGGCCGTGAACTCCTTGCGGTGGTCCGGCCCCTCGTCGTCCACGCGGTACTCGGGCACGCCGAGCTGCTCGGACGCGGTGAGCTCCTGCAGGCTGGTCTTCCAGTCCAGACCGGCACCCCGCAGCGGGGCCTCGATCAGCAACGGGTCGAACAGCCGGTGCACGACCTCGCGGGCGATGTCGATCCCGTGCGCCAGGTAGACGGCGCCGATCATGGCCTCGAGACCGTCGGCGAGGATGCTCGCCTTGTCCCTGCCGCCGGTCAGCTCCTCGCCCCTGCCCAGCAGCAGGTGCGCACCCAGCCCGCCCTCGCCCAGGGTGCGGGCGACTCCGGCCAGTGCGTGCATGTTGACGACGCTCGCGCGCAGCTTGGCCAGCTGCCCCTCGGGGAGATCGGGGTGCGTGCTGTACAGGTGGTCGGTCACCACGAGTGAGAGAACGGCGTCCCCGAGGAACTCCAGACGCTCGTTCGGCGGCAGACCGCCGTTCTCGTACGCGTAGGACCGGTGGGTGAGTGCCAACACGAGAGACTCGGCATCCAGCTGGATACCGAGCGCCTCGAGAAGCAGACCGCGATCCGGAACCGGACCACGGGAACCCTTACCTCCCACAGACCCCGCCTCCTCCTGCAAAGTGCGTTCGCCGGGAGGTGGGGATCAAGCCGGCTGGACGACCTGGCGGCCGTCGTACTGGCCGCAGCTCGGGCACGCGACGTGCGACAGGCGCGGCTTGCGGCAGGCGCGGTTGGAGCAGGCGACGAGGCTCGGTGCAACGGCCTTCCACTGCGCCCGGCGCGTACGGGTGTTGGAGCGGGACATCTTCCGCTTGGGGACGGCCACGACTAGCTCTCCTCCTCGGTCCCGCCGAACCGCTCTTTCAACGCGGCCCAGCGAGGATCAATCGTCTCATGCGTGTGGTCGGGCTCCAGCTCGACCCACCTGGCCCCGCAGCCGGGGCACAGGCCCCTGCAGTCCGGGGTGCACAGCGGGACCTGCGGCAGCGCGAGCACCACGGCATCGCGCACCGCCGGTTCCAGGTCGATCAGGTCGTCGACGAGCCTGGAAACCTCGTCTTCGTCCGTGGTGGCCTCGGTCGCGCTGTCCGGGTAGGCGAACAGCTCGGTCAGGTCCACCTCGACCGTGCCGGACAGCGGCTCGAGGCACCGCGAGCACTCGCCGACGGTGTCCGCTGTCGCGGTCCCGGAGACGAGGACGCCCTCCACTACCGACTCGACCAACAGGTCCAGCTCGACGTCCACACCGGGCAGCACGCCGACCACCTCCGGCAGGCCGAAGCCGACCGGAGCGGGCGCGGTGCGCTGGTAGCCGCGGCTCAAGCCCGGCCGACGCCCGATGTCCCTGGTGTCGATCACCCAGGGTCCGGTCGTCGATGGCTTCGCGGTACGCGCGTTCGTCTGGTTCTTGGGCATGGTGGTTGTGTCGCTGGTGGGGTGACTTACCGTGTCCAGCCCGACAAGGGTACTCAACCCAGCCCTCCGAACGGAAATCGCCAGGTCAGAGCCCCACTGAACGGGACTCGCACCCCCATGGGCGGGACTCGCACACCCGTGGCTGGGACTCGCGGACGGGCGGGCGGGACTCGCGGACTGGTCGGCGAGTCCCGCTCTGAGGCCGGCGAGTCCCGTTCACCACAACCCGCGCCCCGCCAGAACCGCCAGCCATGGGGCCCGCGTCTTCGCGCCGGTCTCTGGACCGCAGGCCCGAGATGATCACATCTTTCCAGTGATCATCTCGGGACAAGGGAAGAGACCGGACCTTAAGCGAAGACGCCGCGCTCCGGAGGAGCGCCAAGAGCGCAGCGGGCCGCGTCTTCGCGCCGGTCTCTGGACCGCAGGCCCGAGATGATCACATCTTTCCAGTGATCATCTCGGGACAAGGGAAGAGACCGGACCTTAAGCGAAGACGCCGCGCTCCGGAGGAGCGCCAAGAGCGCAGCGGGCCGCGTCTTCGCGCCGGTCTCTGGACCGCGGGCTCAGGATGATCACATCTTTCCAGTGATCATCCTGAGCCAAGGGAAGAGACCGGGTCAGAGCGAAGACGCCGCGATCCGGAGGATCGCAGAGAGCGAAGCGGGCACACCCACCCCCAAACCAACACCCAAGCCCGCTCAGGTGCGGCCGCATCAGTCCAGCGGCCGCACCTGAGCAGCGGGGCCAACAGGGCCAACAGGGCCAACGGGAAGCGCTCTCAGTCCCGGTAGTCGAACGGGGCTGAGGACGGGGCGGGCACGGCGGCGCGCAGGCTCGCGCGGCCCTTGCCCACGGTGCGCAGGGTGTGCGCGAGCAGGTCCTCGAAGTCGGCGAGCTTGGCGTCCACGTAGGCGTCGCACTCCCCGCGCAGGCGGTTGGCCTCGCCACTGGCGGCGTCCAGGATGCGCGCGGACTCGGCGTGCGCGGCCTGCACCACCTCGGTCTGGTTGACCAGCCGTGCCTGCTCGGCGCGGCCGTCCTCCACGGCCCGCTCGTAGCCGGCGCGACCGGCCTGGATCATGCGCTCGGACTCGCCCTGCGCCCTGCCGACCAGGTCCTCGTACTCGTGCCTGCCCGCGTTGACCGTGCGCTCGGCCTCGGCCCGCGCGTCGGCGACCATGCGCTCGGCGTGGGCTCGGGCCTCGGCCACCATCTGCTCGGCCTCGGCCCGTGCCTCGGCGAGGGTCTGCTCGGCCTCGCTGCGGGCGCCGCCGATGGCCTGCTCGGTCTCGTGCTGCGCCTTGTTGACGATGCTGTCCCGGTGGTCGAGCACGTCCTGCGCGTCGTCGAGTTCCCTGGGGATCGCGTCCCGGATGTCGTCGAGCAGTTCGAGGAGATCGCCACGGGGGACCACGCAGCCCGAGGTCATCGGCACCCCACGCGCTTCTTCGACGATCGTGACGAGTTCGTCGAGGGCCTCGAACACCCGGTACACGCGTCACACTCCCCTTCGGCTACACGGCTGGCAGTGTCCAGTCTGCCGGTTCCGGGGCCGTGAGCCGCGCAGGACGAGCCTGGCGTGTCCGGGTGTCCGGGCCGCGATCGGTCAGGCGTTGATGTTGACCAGCTGGAACGTCTTGTAGTGGTCACCGGTGTAGAAGTACTCACCGGCGCTGCCGGTGACGATCCGGCGGGTGCCCCTGGTCGGCGCACCGGGCGTGATCACGGTGTACTCGTGGTAGTAGCTGCTGGAGCTGCACACCGGCAGCACCTTCTCCACGTTGGTGAACACCGAGCCGTCCTTGCCCGGGTACGGGAACGGGCCGCCCTGCTTGATCAGCTTCACGGTGTCGGTTGCCTGCTTGGGCAGGCTGGACAGCGCGACCTTGCGGTAGCCGGAGGTGTCCCCGCAGCCGGCCTGCGCGACGGTGGCGTGCCCGACTGCCTGCGGTGCGGCGACCGAGGGTCCGGCCAGCCCGATCGCGCCGAGCACGGTGAAGGCGGCGACGAGCAGGAATTTGGTGATCCTGTTAGACGTGGTGACCATTCTTCACAAGCCCCCGAATTCAGCTGTTGATGTCGACCAGGACAAAGCTCTCGTAGTGGTCAGCCGTGTAGAAGTACTCACCGGCGCTACCGGTGATGATTCGCCGCGTCCCACGGTTGGACGAACCCGGCGTGATCACCGTGTACTCGTGGTAATAACCCGAGGCGCAGGCGGGCAGAATGCCCTCCCGGTTGCCGAAAACGACACCGTCGTTCTTCGGGTACGGGAAGGGGCCACCCTGCTTGATCAGGTCCACGGTGTCGGTGGCCTGTGCGGGCAGGCTGGACAGCGCGACCTGCTGGAACTCCGAGGTGTCGCCGCAGCTGGCCTGCAGCACCCCGACCGGCGCGGCGCTGGCCGTGACGGCCAGACCGGCGGTGCCCGCGAACGCGAGCAGCAGAGCAAGCAGGGCCTTCACGGCTCGTGACGTGAGGTAGCTCATAGGCCCTGACGCTAACGCCTCAAGGTGATCACCAAAAGACCTCTGCATTAACCTGCCATGGCTGGGCGCGAATTTCAGGCCCGTTCGGCCAGCCGCTCGGTCAACCGCGCGTGAATCGTCTCCGGCAGCAGGTGCGCCACATCTCCGTGGTAGGTGGCGACCTCTTTGACCAGTGAGCTGGACAGGAAGCTGTAGAGCGGGTTGGTGGGCATGAACAGGGTCTCCACCGAGGTGAGCTGGTGGTTCATCTGCGCCATCTGCAGCTCGTAGTCGAAGTCGCTGACCGCGCGCAGGCCCTTGACGATCACCTTGATGTCGTTGGCCTTGCAGTAGTCCACGAGCAGGCCGTGCCAGGTGTCCACCCGCACGTTGGGCAGGTGCTTGGTGACGTCCCGGAGCATCTCGACCCGCTCCTCGACGGAGAACAGGGTCTTCTTGTTCTTGTTGATCATCACGGCGACGACCAGCTCGTCGGCCACCAGGGCGGTCCGGCCGATGATGTCCAGGTGGCCGTTGGTGACCGGGTCGTAGGAGCCGGGGTAGACCGCACGCCTCATGGCCGGACCGTAACAAACATGGGGCCACCGCACCTGTTCGCGTGGTGGCGATCACTCAGGGCGTTCGGCCCAGTGCACCGCGGTGTCCCCGTACTTCTTGCTGCGGAAGGGTTCCAGTCCCTCCGGCCAGCTCGGCTCCCCGCTGCGGGCGGCCCGCTCCACCAGCACCAGACCGCCCGGCGCGGTCCAGGTCACGACCCCGGCGAGAACCAGGGCCAGCTCCTCGTTGGTGACCGCGTAGGGCGGGTCCGCCAGCACCAGGTCATACGGCTCGGCGGGCGCGCCGGCCAGCACCGAGCGCGCGGTGCCGTGCCGGACGTCCACCCCGGACAGGCCGAGCGCCTTGGCGTTGCGGCGCAACACCTCCACCGCCCGGTGCTCGGACTCGACGAAGGTCGCCAGCGCGGCCCCCCTGGACAGCGCCTCGAAGCCCAGCGCGCCGGAGCCCGCGTACAGGTCCAGCACCCGCGCCCCGTCCAGCTCCATCGCCGACTCCAGCGCGCTGAACAACGCCTCCCGCACCCGGTCCGAGGTGGGCCGGGTGCCCTTGGGCGGCACGTCGATGCGGCGTCCGCCGGCCGTTCCGGCCACGATCCTGGTCACGCCACCATCGTGGCGTACGGCCGTTCGAGCAGTGCGCGGTAGGTCTTCGCGTGCAGCGCGAGCTGCTCGTCGTCCACCGTGCGCACCGCGTGCAGCACCAGCGGCTCGGCGAAGTGCAGACCGGTGAGCTTCGCCGTGGCACGCAAGGGCTGCCACAGCGTGTCCATCGTGACCCCGTGCCGACCCTCAGGCGTGTAGTCCTCGTCGCTGCCGCCGGTGGAGGTGACCACCTGCAGGGTCTTGCCGTGCAGGGCCGTGCCGCCGGTGCCGTAGGCCCAGCCGCGCAGGAACACCTCGTCGATCCACTGCTTGAGCAGGCCGGGCACCGAGTACCAGAAGAACGGGAACTGCAGGACGACCCGGTCGTGCTCGGTGAGCAGCCGCTGCTCGCGCCGCACGTCGATCACGTGGTCCGGGTAGGCCGCGTACAGGTCGTGCACCGTGACGCCCTCAACCCCGCGGATCTCCGCCGCCAGCGCCGCGTTGATCCGCGACTCGCCCAGCTGCGGGTGGGCCAGCACCACCAGTGTGCGCGCCATGATCATCCCCTCAGAACTGAACAGACAGGTCTGTCTGATTTCGAGCTCACGCTAACAGACAGGTCTGTCTGGTTACAAGTGGTGGGCGCCTATGTCATGAAGGTGCCGTTCAAGACACCCGGTGTCTTGAACGGCACCTTCGTGACATGGAGGCGGGGCGGGCTCAGCCGCAGCTGGCGGCGATCACCACGCGGGCGGCCTGCTGGGCGGCGAGGCCGACCTCGGGCGAGGGTTCCACGGCCCCGGCGGCGAGCCCGCCGTCGATGAGCAGGGTGAGTTGCAGCGCGAGCAGGTCGGGGTCGGCGGCACCCGCGGCAGCGGCCAGCTCGCGCAGCCAGGCGCGGACGGCCTGCTTGTGCCTGACGGTGGCCTCGTGCACGGGGGTGCCGGGGATGGCCTCGCTGGCGGTGTTGATGAAGGCGCAGCCCCGGAAGGTGGCGGCCTCGGCGATCTCGCGCAGCGCGTCGAAGGCACCGATCATCTGCGCGCGCGGGTCGGGCCCGGCGGCCTCGGCGGCGCGGCGCAGGTGGGCGGTCCACCGCACGTCGGCGCGCTGCACGTAGCTGAGCACCAGGTCGTCCTTGGACGGGAAGTGCGCGTACAGGGTCGCCTTGGCCACGCCGGACTCGGCGATGATCCGGTCCACGCCGACCGCGCGGAAGCCGTGCTCGTAGAACAGCTGCGCGGCGGTCTCCAGGATCCGCTCGCGGGCCGCCGATGGCCTACCCATGACCGAAAGTGTACAGACCGATCTGTCTGATCACCCGGACCTGCGGTAGCGCTTGACGAACTGCACGGCGCAGTAGGCGCCCGCGATCCAGAGCACGACCACCGCGCGCCACTCCGAGACGCTGGACGCGGCCTGGCCGATGAGTTTGACCAGCAGCACCAGGCCGAACACCAGCGAGGCGGTGGCGATCAGCGCGTAGATCACGGTCATCGCCGACCAGCGCGAGGTCCCGGACGAGGCGGGCCGCGGGGCGCGCGGCACGAACGCCGGGATGTCCTCCGGGTCGCGCGCGGGCATCGGCACCACGACCTCGGGGTCCACCCCGGCGTCGATCAGCGCGAGCTCCTGTGGCGGCACGGTGTGCAGGGTCGGTTCCACGTGCACGGTGATGGCGTCGTGGCCGATCAGCCTGCGCGCGCCGTCCGGCCAGGTCAGCATCACGGAGCACGCCGCGAACAGCACGGTGAGCGGGCCGGAGGGCGTGGTCATCGTGATGCCCTCCGCGGTGACGGCGATGCCGGTGCCGTCCTCGCGCAGGCCGGGGTGCACGGTGCCGCCGACGGCCGTGTCGGACCTGGTCGGGGCGGGGACGAAGCCCGCCCAGTCGGCGGCGTGCCCGGCGGGAACGAGCAGCAGGCCGGTGGACATCGCCTCCACCGCGACGGCGTGCACGTCCTGAGCCGACACGGCACGCAGCTCGGCGCGGAGTTGCTCGGTGCTCTGGCTCGGGTAGCCGGTGAGCAGGTTCACCGCCATGCCGGGCAGGCGCATGGCGTCCACGTCGGGGTCGGTCAGCGCGGTGAGCGCCTTGTCCCGCGCACTGTCCACATCGGACTGTTCGATCCGGCCCACCTTCAGCTTGGCCAGCACGTCCACGAAGCCGCCGAGCACGGCGTCCTGCTTCTCCGGCAAGGAGTCGGCCACCGCCACCAGCGTCGCGAACTGGTCACCGCGCGGGTGGTACGAGGCACCGGCCCGGTAGGAGTTGCCGTCCTCCTGGCGCAGTGCGCGGAACAGTTCGCGCTCCAGCACCGCCCCGTACAGCGAGGCGGCGGTGCTGCGCCGCACCACGGCGTCGAACATGACCTGGCCGTCCTCGCTGGCGAAGTACGCGGGCGTGGCGGGCAGCGCGGAGGTGATCGGCGGCAGCGGCCGCCGCTCCCCCTGTGGCAGCGGCAGGGACAACCCGGCGGGCACGCCCTCGCTCGCGATCCACAGCACCGCGTTGTCCCTGGTGAACCAGGTGGCGGCCCAGGAGCCCAGGTCCTCGGCGGTGAGCCGGGGCAGGCCCAACTCGGGGTAGCCCGCGATGCCGTGCCCGCGCGAGCCGTAGCGCCACAGGCCCATCGCGTCCACCAGGCGGTCACCGCGACCGGCCCGCTCGGTGCGCAGGATCGACTTCTCGGTCTCCAGCCGGTCCAGCGGCAGGTCGCCGAGGGACTGGCAGACGCTGCGCAGGTAGGTGATCACCTCGGACTCGGCGCCCTGGGTGAAGAACTGCGTGGTGATCAGGCCGGTCGCGGCGTTGGCCTCGTGGTCGGCCAGTCCGTGCCGGAACAGGGCGAGGTGCTCCAGCAGGTGTGTGATGCCCGCGCGGGACAGCGGCTCGTCGGCGACACCGACCCGGAACACCAGCCCGGCTCTCAGCGGCCCGGACATCGGCGCGACCAGGGTGGGCACCCCGTCGACCTCGGTCTGCTTGATCATGACTGCGGTCTCCCCTGCACCGACGCACGCACCTTGCGGTACTTGGCCGCCGCGTCCTCGAAGTAGTGCCACGGGTGCTCGTTCGCGAGGTCGCCGAGCATGTCGAAGCAGCGCGCCGCGGCCTCCTCGCTCCCCGTGATGCCCAGCACCAGCGCGAAGGTGCTGGCGGCGCCGACCCAGCCGTAGCCCCTGCCGAAGTCCGGGTGCAGGACGGATCGCCGGGCCGCGTCCAGCACCTCCGCACGCACCTCGGGCCGCCGCAGGTAGTCGGCGCGCTCCCGGGCCGTGTCGAGGTCGATGTACTGCTCCAGGTGGACCTCGGGGATCAGCGTGGGCGAGGTCGAACCCGCGGGCGCGTTCGCGGCGCACTCCCGCGCGAAGCCGAAGGCCCTGTCCCAGGTGCCGCCCCACTTCGGGCAGAACTGCTGCAACAGCCTGGACTGCGCCTGGAAGTGGTGCGGCGCGTGCCTGGCGAGCCGGTCGTAGCGGCGCCTCGCCTCGTGCTGTCCCAGTTGCAGGCCGAGGGCGGTGGTCAGCCGCACGCTCCACGCGGGCGCGTTGTCCGGCTCGCGGGCGGTCAGGTCGATCAGGATCGGCTCGGCCCTGCGCAGCCAGTCGTGCATGCCGCGGAACTGGTCCTCGCTGACGTACTCGGCCCGCGCACCGGAACGCACCTCCCAGGCCAGGGCGACGTAGCGCGCCGCGCGCAGCAGGCTGCTCAACGAGGAGTCCGGGGCGCGGTCGTAGCACTGTTCGGAGCCGGGCAGGTCGCTGGCGTAGCCCACCACGTAGCTGACCGCGGCGGCGTCGGGCAGCCCGGCGAAGAACAGTTCTACGGAGGTCCAGTCCCGCGCGGACACGGCGTCCCTGAGCGCTGCCAGTTCCGGGAACGCGGCCAAGCGGTCGAAATTGGGCGGCCCCGGGGCCGGTCTGCTGCTCACCGCCCGAATGCTAGGTCAAGCACCGCCACATGCGAGGCGTTTTCACATCAGAGCGGGTGGCGCACCGGCCGGTTGCTCAGGTCGGCCTGCGCGGGCAGCACCGTGGAGTGCGCGTGCAGTGCGGCGCCCACCGCGCGCAGCACCGGCACGAGCACGCGCAGCCGCTCGGGGTTGTCGGTGGCGCACTCGGTGATGCCCGCCCCGACGATCGGGCGCAGCGCGGCCACCGCGCGGATCGCGGCCACCAGTTCCGCGATGGTCAACCCGCCCGGCTCGGGGCAGGTCACCTCGCCGAACTCGCTGGGGTCCAGCACGTCCAGGTCGATGTGCAGGTAGAACTGCGGCGAGCGGGAGGCGACCACGGCGTCGGTGACCCAGGAGGTCTGCCAGCCCTGTTCCACGGGCACGTGCCGGACCAGCCCGCGGTCGATCAGCGCCTGCTCGCCGGGGTCCAGGTTGCGCGCGCCCACCAGCACGACACGTCGCGCGGAGACCGGCACCTCGGCCACGAAATCGCGGTCGCCCTCACCGAAGGCGTGCCGCAGCGCCATGCCGTGGTAGGCCCCGGACGGGGAGGTCGCCGGGGTGTTCAGGTCGCCGTGCGCGTCGAACCACAGCGCGCCGAGCCCGGGGCCGAACCGCTTGCGTGCCAAGGCGAGCGGCACGGTCTCCACCCCGCAGTCCCCGCCGATGGTGAGCACGGGACCCCGCGCCTGCGCCAGCGCGGCGGTCTGCGACTTCCGGTTCGCGACCAGCACCTCGCGGTTGGCGATGCCGCTCACCGCGGGCGAGATCCCCGCCCGCACAGGCACTCTGCGCACGTCGAGGCCGAGCACCACGCCAGCCAGGTCGGCAAGGGCATGACAGGCGGTGGGCAGCCACGGGGACTTCCCGACCACGGCGCCCTGACGCTGGGCGACAGCCTGCAACTCCAGCACTACACAACCCTGTCAGCGACGGGACACCCGCCGCCAGACGGCAACACGGGGAACATGACATCACCCTACCGAGTGACGCATGTCCCCCGTGTGAACAGGATCTGCCCCGAGTGGGCGGGACTCGCGTGCCGGAGGGCGGGACTCGCGGGCGATTGCGTCGCGAGTCCGCCCCGTTGGCTACGCCAGCACGACGAGCAGGTCGCCGCCCTCCACCTGCTGCTGCGAGCCGATGGCCAGCCGCTGCACCGTGCCCGCCTTCGGCGCGGTGATGCCCGCTTCCATCTTCATCGCCTCGATGGTCGCCACGGTCTGCCCGGCCTCCACGGTGTCGCCCTCGGCCACCGCCATGGTCACGACGCCCGCGAACGGGGCCGCCACGTGGTTGCTGTTGCCGCGGTCGGCCTTCTCGGCCACCGGCACGTCGGCCGCCACCGAGCGGTCGCGCACCTGGATCGGCCGCAGCTGCCCGTTCAGCACCGCCATGACGGTGCGCATGCCGCGCTCGTCGGCCTCGCCGATGGCCTCCAGCGTGATCAGCAGCCGCACGCCGCGCTCCAGGTCGACCTGGTACTCCTCGCCGGGCCGCAGCCCGTAGAAGAAGTCCTTGCTACGCAGCACGCTGGTGTCCCCGTAGGCGTCCCGGTGGGTGCGGAACTCCTTGGTGGGCGCCGGGAACATCAGCCGGTTCAGCGTGCCGCGCCGGTCGGTCTCCAGCCCGCGGTTGTCCTCCTCGGACAGCTCGGTGACCTTCTTCGGCGCGGACCGCCCGCGCAGCGCCTTGCTGCGGAAGGGCTCGGGCCAGCCACCGGGCGGGTCGCCCAGCTCGCCGTGCAGGAAGCCGACCACCGAGTCCGGGATGTCGAACCGGCCCGGGTCGGCCTCGAAGTCGGCGGGCGCCACCCCGGCGCCGACCAGGTGCAGGGCCAGGTCGCCGACGACCTTGGAGGAGGGCGTGACCTTGACCAGGCGGCCCAGCATGCGGTCCGCGGCGGCGTACATCGCCTCGATGGCCTCGAACCGGTCGCCAAGGCCCAGTGCGATGGCCTGCTGGCGCAGGTTGGACAGCTGCCCGCCGGGGATCTCGTGGTGGTACACGCGGCCGGTCGGCGCGGGCAGCCCCGACTCGAAGGGGGCGTACACCTTGCGCACGGCCTCCCAGTACGGCTCCAGGTCGCACACCGCCTGCAGGTCCAGCCCGGTGGTGCGGGCGGAGTGGTCGGTGGCGGCCACGATCGCCGACAGCGAGGGCTGCGAGGTGGTGCCCGCGATCGAGGCGGTGGCCCCGTCGATGGCGTCCACGCCCGCCTGGATGGCGGCCAGGTAGGTGGCCAACTGCCCGCCCGCGGTGTCGTGGGTGTGCAGGTGCACCGGCAGGTCGAACTCCTTGCGCAGCGCGGTGACCAGCCTGCTGGCGGCGGGCGGGCGCAGCAGCCCGGCCATGTCCTTGATGGCCAGCACGTGGGCGCCCGCGCCGACGATCTGCTCGGCCAGCTTGAGGTAGTAGTCCAGGGTGTAGAGCTGCTCGGCCGGGTCGGACAGGTCGGCGGTGTAGCAGAGCGACACCTCGGCCACGGCCTTGCCGGTCTCCCGCACGGCCTCGATCGCCGGGCGCATCTGCTCGATGTCGTTGAGGGCGTCGAAGATGCGGAAGATGTCGATGCCGGTCTCCGTGGCCTCCTCAACGAAGGCCCTGGTCACCGACTCCGGGTACGGGGTGTAGCCCACGGTGTTGCGCCCGCGCAGCAGCATCTGCAGGCACAGGTTGGGCGCCGCCTCGCGCAGCGCCGCGAGCCGCTCCCACGGGTCCTCGGCCAGGAAGCGCAGGGCCACGTCGTAGGTCGCGCCGCCCCAGCACTCCAGGGACAGCAGCTGCGGGGTCAGCCGCGCCACGTGCGGGGCGACCTGCACCAGGTCCTTGGTCCGCACGCGGGTGGCCAGCAGCGACTGGTGCGCGTCGCGGAAGGTCGTGTCGGTGACGAGCACGCCCGCGCTGTCGCGCATCCAGCTCGCGAAGCCCTCCGGGCCCAGCTCGGTCAGCTTCTGCTTGGAGCCAGCGGGGGCCTCGGCGGACAGGTCGACGGCGGGCAGCTTCTCCCTCGGGTCCACCGAGGTCGGGCGCGGGCCGTTGGGCTTGTTCACCGTGACGTCGGCGAGGTAGGTCAGCAGCCTGGTGCCGCGGTCGGCGGACTGCCGCGCGGTCAGCAGGTGCGGGCGCTCCTCGATGAACGCCGTGGTGACCCGGCCGCCGCGGAAGTCCGCGTCGTCCAGCACGGCCTGCAGGAACGGGATGTTCGTGGACACGCCACGGATGCGGAACTCCGCCACGGCACGGCGGGCCCTGGCCACGGCCGTCTCGAAGTTGCGGCCGCGGCAGGTCAGCTTGACCAGCATCGAGTCGAAGTGGGCGCCCACCGCGCTGCCCGCACCGATCGCGCCGCCGTCCAGGCGGATGCCCGAACCGCCCGGCGAGCGGTACGCGCTGATCACGCCGGTGTCCGGGCGGAAGCCGTTGACCGGGTCCTCGGTGGTGATCCGGCACTGCAACGCCGCACCGCGCAGGTACACCGCGTCCTGGCTCAGCCCCAGGTCGGACAGGGTCTGCCCGCTGGCGATGCGCAGCTGGGACTGCACCAGGTCGACGTCGGTGACCTCCTCGGTGACCGTGTGCTCCACCTGGATGCGCGGGTTCATCTCGATGAACACGTGCCTGCCCTCGCGGTCCACCAGGAACTCCACGGTGCCCGCGTTGCGGTAGCCGATCTGCTTGGCGAAGGCCACCGCGTCGGCGCAGATCTTGTCCCGGACCAGCGGGTCCAGGTTGGGTGCCGGGGCCAGCTCGATGACCTTCTGGTGCCGCCGCTGCACCGAGCAGTCCCGCTCGTACAGGTGGATCACGTTGCCCTCGGCGTCGGCGAGGATCTGCACCTCGATGTGCCTGGGCTGCACCACGGCCTGCTCCAGGAAGACCGTGGCGTCGCCGAAGGCCGACTCGGCCTCGCGCATCGCGGCCTCGATGGACTCGCGCAGCGTGCTCTCGTCCAGCACCCGGCGCATGCCGCGCCCGCCACCACCGGCCACGGCCTTGACGAAGATCGGGAACCCGATCTGCCCCGCGGCGGCGAGCAGCGCGTCCACGTCGGTGGAGGGCTCGCTGGACTGGAGCACGGGCAGCCCGGCCGCCTTGGCCGCGGCGATGGCCCGCGCCTTGTTGCCGGTCAGCTCCAGCACCTCGGCGGGCGGCCCGACGAAGGTGATGCCCGCGCGCTGGCAGGCGCTGGCCAGCTCCGGGTTCTCCGAGAGGAAGCCGTAGCCTGGGTAGATCGCGTCGGCGCCCGCCTTGCGCGCCGCCTCGACGATCTCCTCCACGGACAGGTAGGCCCGCACCGGGTGGCCAGCCTCGCCGATCTCGTACGCCTCGTCGGCTTTGAGCCGGTGCAGCGAGTTCCGGTCCTCGTACGGGAAGACCGCGACTGTTCCGGCGCCCAGTTCGTAGGCAGCGCGGAAAGCGCGGATGGCGATCTCGCCCCGGTTGGCGACGAGGACCTTTCGGAACATCCGATTCCTCCCGTTTGCAGCAGAGCGGGTCGTGCCCGCACGGTACCGGGGTTGTCCAAGCTGGCGGGAGAACCATCCCGGGTGATGGACATCATGCTGATCGATCAATGTGACGCATTTGACCTGGTGAGACCCGTTCGGACGCAAGGTACCGATCAGTAACAAGTTCACATCACGTTTGGCGGCCCGGGACACACGGTCCCCTGGCCGGGACTCGCGGTCCTGAGAACGGGACTCGCGGTGGAAGCGGCGAGTCCCGCTCTGGGGTGGGCGAGTCCCGGCCTCAGTCGGACAGGCGCTCGATGAGCCGGATCTTGTTCATGGCGTCCAGGGCGGCCACCTTGTAGGACTCGGCCAGGGTCGGGTAGTTGAACACGGCGTCCACCAGGTAGTCCACGGTGCCGCCGCAGCCCATGACGGCCTGCCCGATGTGCACCAGCTCGGTCGCACCGGTGCCGAACACGTGCACCCCCAGCAGCGAGTGGTCCTCCGGCGAGACGAGCAGCTTCAGCACCCCGTAGGAGTCGCCGATGATCTGGCCGCGGGCCAGCTCCCGGTAGCGCGAGACGCCGACCTCGAACGGGATGCGCTGCTCGGTGAGCTCGTCCTCGGTGCGGCCGATGAAGCTGATCTCCGGGATGGTGTAGATCCCGATCGGCTGCTGGCTGGACAGGGCCTGCACGGGCTCCCCGCAGGCGTGGTAGGCGGCCAGCCTGCCCTGTTCCATGGAGGTCGCGGCCAGCGCGGGGAAGCCGATCACGTCGCCCACGGCGTAGATGTGCGGTACCTCGGTGCGGAAGTACTCGTCCACGGCGATGCGCCCACGCCTGTCGGCGGACAGCCCCGCGCGCTCCAGCCCGAGCCCGTCGGTCATGCCCTGGCGGCCCGCCGAGTACATGACCACCTCGGCCGGGATCTTCTTGCCGCTCTCCAGCACCGCGATGGCCCCGCGCGGGTGCGCCACCACCGAGGACACGGTCTCCCGGAACCGGAAGGTCACCGCGAGGTCGCGCAAGTGGTACTTGAGCGCCTCCACGACCTCGGCGTCGCAGAACTCCAGCATGCGCTCCCGCGACTCCACCACGGTGACCTTGGTGCCCAGCGCGGCGAACATGGAGGCGTACTCGATGCCGATCACCCCGGCACCGACCACGATCATCGACTGCGGCACGCGCTCCAACTGGAGGATGCCGTCCGAGTCGATGATCGTCCTGCCGTCGAACTCCACGGTGGACGGTCGCGCGGGCACGGTGCCGGTGGCGATCACGATCCGGTCCGCGCTGACGGTGGTCTCCCTGCCGGTGCCGTCGAACACCTCGATGGTGTGCTCGTCCACGAACCGGCCCAGGCCCGGCAGCACCGTGACGTGGTTGCGGGCCAGCTGGCTGCGGATCACCTCGACCTCGCGGCCGATGACGTGCTGGGTGCGGGTGAGCAGGTCGGCGACGGTGATGTCCTCCTTGACCTGGTAGCTCGCGCCGTACATCTCCCGCTGGTTGAGGCCGGTCAGGTAGAGCACCGCCTCGCGCAGGGTCTTGGACGGGATCGTGCCCGTGTTGATGCAAACCCCGCCGATCATGTCCCGCCGCTCCACGACCGCGGCCCGCTTACCCAGTTTGGCCGTGGCTATCGCGGCCTTCTGCCCACCGGGGCCGGACCCCAGCACCAGCACGTCGAAGTCGTACACGCGGGCCAGTCTGCCGGACCTGGCATGGTCGGGCCATGGCGTTCAACCACAATGACCACTACCACCGCACCGTGCTGCGGCGGCTTCCGGCCCGAAGCGGCACGGCACTGGACGTGGGCTGTGGCACCGGCCGGTTCGCGCGCAGGCTGGCCGCCCACGGCTACATCGTGGAGGCCGTGGACCCCGCGTTCGAGTCCATCCCGGACACACCGGGCGTGCGGTTCCGGCAGGGCGACATCACCAGGATGGATCTGCCGCGGGCGCACTACGACGCGATCACCTGCCTGGCGAGCCTGCACCACGTGCCGTTCGACACCGTGACGAGGCTGCGTGACGCCCTGGCCCCTGGCGGGGTGCTGGCGGTCCTCGGCTGCTACCGGCCGGGCAGCCCGCGGGACTGGGCGATCAGCCACGCCGCCGTGCCGGTCAACGCGGTGGTGCGGCTCGCCCTGTCCTGGCGGCCCGAGCGCGGCGAGCGGGCCCCGGTGCGCCAGCCGGAGATGACCTACGACGAGGTCCGCGCGCGGTCCGCCGAGCTGCTGCCCGGTAGCACCCTGCGCCACCTGCTGTTCTGGCGCTACCTGTTGGTGTGGCGAGCCAGGTCGTGACGCAGGTAGCCGAGGAAGTGCTGGTTGTTCAGCGCGTGCCTGGACCGGCCGAGGCGGACCAGGTCGATCGCCTCGTCGACGCCGTGGCCGAGCAGCACCAGGGCCTGTGCCGCCACGAGGCCGGACCGGTTGTAGCCGAAGTGGCAGCGCACGAAGGTGCGCCGCCCCGCGCGCAGCGCCTCGGCGGTGGCCGCTGACAGCTCGCCGACCCGCGTGACCTCCTCGGCGGTCAGCTCACCGTCCGGGATGCGCAACACCCAGTGCTCCACCCCGGGCGCAGGGCCGAAGCCCTCGCCCGCCCACAGGCTGACCACCAGGTCGAACTCGCGCTCGACGCGGACCGGCACCAGCTCACCGGACTCGTCGTAGCGCTCGTGCCCGCCCATCCACAGGTCGGTCCGGATCAGGCTGAACGGCTTCTCGGGTCCGGGCTCCGGCATCCTCAGCTCTTCTCCAGGTACTCCGCCTTGCCCCGGTCGATCACAGCGGCGGCCATGCTGGCCAGGCCGTGGTGCCCGGTCAGCTCGGGGTCCGTACCGACCACCTGCTGCGCCTCCTCCCGGGCCTCGGCGATCAGGTCCACGTCGCGCAGCAGCGAGAGCATCCGCAGCCCCGACCTGCTGCCGGACTGGGCCGCTCCGAGGATATCGCCCTCCCTGCGCAGTTCCAGGTCCATCTGGGCGAGCTCGAAACCGTCCACAGTGGACGCGACGGCCTCCAGCCTGGCGCGGGTCGCGGTGCCCGCTGGCACCTCGGACACCAGCAGGCACAGCCCCGGCGCGCTGCCCCGGCCGACCCGTCCGCGCAGCTGGTGCAGCTGGCTGACCCCGAACCGGTCCGCGTCCATGATCACCATGACGGTGGCGTTGGGCACGTTCACACCCACCTCGACCACGGTGGTGGCCACCAGCACGTCCAGCTGGCCCGCGGCGAAGGCCCGCATCACGGCGTCCTTCTCCTCGGCGGCCAGCTTGCCGTGCAGTGCGGCGATGCGCAGCCCCTGCAACGGGCCCGCCTGCAACTGGGGCAGCACCTCGGCCACGGCCAGCGGGGGCCGCTGCCCCGACTCGCCCTTGCCGTCCTCCTCCGGGGGCTCCCCGTCCTCCTTCTCCTCCTCGCCGATGCGCGGGCACACCACGTACGCCTGGTGCCCGGCGGCCACCTCCTCGCGGATGCGCTGCCAGGCCCGGTCCAGCCACGCGGGCTTCTCGGCCACCGGCACCACGGAGCTCTTGATCGGGGACCGGCCCTGCGGCAGCTCGCGCAGCGCGGAGACCTCCAGGTCCCCGTAGACGGTCATGGCCACCGTGCGCGGGATCGGGGTCGCGGTCATCACCAGCACGTGCGGGCTGGTGCCCTCACTCGCGCGGCCGCGCAGGGCGTCGCGCTGCTCCACGCCGAACCGGTGCTGCTCGTCCACGACGACGAAGCCCAGCTCGGCGAAGCTCACCGAGTCCTGGATGATCGCGTGCGTGCCGACCACGATGCCCGCCTCGCCCGAGACCACGTCCAGCAGCGCCTGACGCCGCTGTGCGGTGGACATGGAGCCGGTCAGCAGCACCACGCGGGTGGCCTGCTCGGCGGCGCCCAGCTCACCGGCGGTGCCCAGCTCGCCGAGCATCTCGCGCAGGGAGCGGGCGTGCTGGGCGGCCAGCACCTCGGTGGGCGCCAGCAGGGCGGCCTGCTTGCCCGCGTCCACGGCCTGGAGCATGCCGCGCAGGGCCACGATGGTCTTGCCGGAGCCGACCTCGCCCTGGAGCAGGCGGTTCATCGGCCGGGTGCCCGCCAACTCCTCGGCCACGACCTCGCCGACCTCGCGCTGACCGGCCGTGAGCTGGAAGGGCAGCCGCTGGTCGAAGGCGTCCAGGATGCCGCCCTCGCGGCGCGGGCAGGCCGGGGCGGGCCGGGCGGTGGCCGAGTGCCGGCGCTGGGCGAGCACCAGCTGCACCGACAGGGCCTCGTCCCACTTCAGCCTGCGCTGCGCCTCCTCGACGGCGGCCTGGTTGGTGGGCTGGTGCACCAGGGTCAGCGCGGAGCGCAGGTCGGCCAGCCGGTAGCGGTCCACCAGGCCCTGCGGCAGCGGGTCCTCGACCTCGTCCAGCACCGCCAGCACCTGCTCGACGCAGCGCGCGATGGACCAGGTGGGCAGGCCGCTGGCGGCCGGGTAGACCGGGATCAGTGCCCTGGCGAAGCTGGCGGTCAGCTCCGCCTCGTTCTCCTCGTCGATCAGGATGAACTCGGGGTGGGCCAGCTGGAGGGTCTTGTTGAACCGGCCGACCTTGCCCGCGAACAGCCCGCGCTTGCCCACCACCAGCTTGTTCAGGTCGCGGACCACCGTGAAGAACACCAGGCTCAGCGGGCGCGAGCCGTCGGTCACCACGATCTCGGTCATCTTGCGACCGGGCCGGTTGCGCATGCCCCGCTGGCTGACCTTCTGGATCTCGGCGAGCACCGTGGCGTGCTCGTCCAGCTCCAGGCTGGCGATGTTGGTCAGCTCACCGCGCTGGGCGTACCGGCGCGGGTAGTGGCGCAGCAGGTCCCCGGCCGTGCGCAGGCCGAAGGCGGACTCCAGCGCGCTCGCGCTCTTGCGGCCCAGCAGCGGTTCGAGCGCCGTCTCCAGTGTCGTCGTGGTCATCGCGTCCTATTCAACCGCGCGCCACCGACAAGTGGCGGATCAGGCCGCCCGCACCGTCACGTCCCCGGAGCCGGTGGACACGTGCAACTCGTGCTGGGCGGCCGGGTCCTCGCGGACCGTCACCTCCCGCCGCTTGGCCTTGCGGCCCAGGTCGAGCCGGTAGCCGGTGCTGCCGGGCACGGTCAGCTCCACGTCCCCGCTGCCGGTGTCGGCCCGCACGTCCTGGGCGGTGCTGGTGGTCAACCGCACCTCGCCGGACCCGGTCTTGGCCGCGGTGGACTCCCCGGCCAGCTTGTCGCCGATGATGCGGCCGCTGCCCGACTCGGCCACCACCGAGCCGCGCACCTCGGACAGCTCCACCGCGCCGGAGCCGGTCTTGACGCGCACGTCCCCGGCGATCGAGGTGAGCGTGACGCTGCCCGAACCGCTCTGGAAGTCCACCGCGCCCATGTGGTCGAACACGGCCTTGCCGGAGCCGGAGCGCCCGCTGACCTTGGCCGGGGTGGGCAGCACCACGGTGTAGTTGACCGAGCAGGGGTCGTTGACCGGCCGCTGGCCACAGCCGTGCAGGCTCAGCGTGCCGTTGTCGGAGCTGAAGGTGGCCGCCTCCGGCTTCTGCGTGCCGTAGTGGACCTCGCGGTGCACGGTGGCCGAACTGACCTGGCCGACGCGGATGTCCACGTCCCCGGCGTCCTCGTCGACGAGCACGGTGGTGATCGAGTCCTTGACCGTGCCGTCGTCCGCCGAGGTCTGCGTCTTGAGCATGTTCCCGCACCCGGCCAGCGCCAGCCCGGCCAGCGCCACCGTCGTCACGAGCACCACTCGGCGATCAGCCATGACCGTCGTTCCTCCCCCTTGGTTGACCGGGTCAACGCTAGAGGGTGGCGTGGCCTGGCACATCCGGGTGATCCCCCAGGGGCGGCACCCATCCCGGTCAGGGTGGGTGCCGCCCCGTCTCAGGTGGTCAGAACTGGTAGACGGTCCAGCCGAAGGTGGCGCTGCCCGTGCCGCCGCCGGAGTCGGTCGCGGTGACCGTCACCGAGTAGGTGCCGCCCTCGGTCGGCGTGCCCGAGATGAGCCCGGCCGCGCTGATCGACAGCCCGGTCGGCAGGCCGGTGGCGGTGAAGGTCAGCGGCAGGCCCTTGCTGTCGGTGGCCCGCACCTGCACCGGGTAGATCGACCAGCCGGTGAAGCTGAACTGGTCCTGCGGCCTGGTGACCGTCACCGTGCCGCCGCCACCGCCGTCGGTCACGGTCCAGGTGAACCTGGCCGTGCCGGACTTGCCGTCCGGGTTGGTCGCCGTGACGGTGACGTTGTAGCTGCCCGCGGCGCTGGCGGTGCCCGAGATCAGCCCGGTGCCGGAGCCGATGGACAGACCGGTGGGCAGGCCGGAAGCGCTGTAGGTCAGCGCCTTGCCGCCCGGGTCGGTGGCCTTGACCTGGAGCGAGACCGACTGGTTGAGCGCGGTGGACTGGTTGCCCGGGTTGGTCACGCTCGGGTTACCCGGCTGGGGGTTGTCGCCCACGGCCAGCCGCCACACGGCGTAGGCGATGGCGTCGGCGTTGCGGTCCAGCACCGTGTCGTTGATGTTGCTGGGGAACTTGTCGCAGGCCGAGTGGTAGCAGGAGTCGTAGGCCTGGTTGGCCGTGCCGCCCCACTTCTGCGCCTGCGCCGAGGTCTTCCTGGCGCTGGCGCCCGCCGCCGTGCCGCTGGTGGCGATGCCCGCGTTCTTGAAGGAGTAGTCGTCGGAGCGGCCCGCGCCCTCGGTGTTCTCCTCGGGCGCCAGGTTCAGCGAGCCGAAGAACTCCTTGAGCGGCTTGGCGATCTCGGTGGTGATGTTGTTGACGAAGTAGCCCGCGTTGGTGGAGGCCACCATGTCGAAGTTCAGGTAGCCCTTGATCTTCGACTTCTCCGTGCTGGACAGGGAGTTGACGTAGAACTTGGAGCCGTTGAGGCCCTGCTCCTCGTCGGTCCACCAGCCGAAGCGCACGTGCTTGGCCAGTTGCGGCTTGGACTTGGCCAGTTGCAGGGCGACCTCCAGGATCGCCGCGGAACCCGAGCCGTTGTCGTTGATGCCCGGACCGGCGCTGACGCTGTCCAGGTGTGCCCCCAGCATGATCACCTGGTTCTCGTCCCCACCGGGGTAGTCGGCGATCAGGTTGTCCGAGGTGTAGGCGCAGCCGGAGGTGCAGCGCTGGTGCGCCACGGTGTAGCCGGCGTCCTTGAGCTGCTGCTCGATGTAGGACACGGAGGCGGTGTGCCCGGCCGAACCGGCCCGCCGGTTGCCGCCGTTGTTCGTGGCGGCGGTCTGCAACTGGCTCAGGTGTGCCTTGACGTTGTTGACGTCGATGTCCGGCACGCCGGGGTTCGGCGGGGTGGAACCGTTGACGGTCAGCACGTACTGCGCGGTGTGGTCGGCGTCCGCCCCGTCGCCGGTGATCGTGATGGTGGACTTGCCCGCGGCGGCGCTGGACGAGGCGGAGACGGTGGCCGTGGCCGTGCCGTCGGAGGAGATCGAGGCCGGGTCGAAGCTCACCGTGACGCCGGTGGGCTGGCCCGAGGCGGACAGCTGCACGGTCTGCGCGCTGCCCGCGGTGGTCTTCGCGCTGACCTTCACCGCGACCGACTTACCGGGGTCGACGCTGCCCGAGGAGGGGTCCAGCGCCAGCGAGAAGTCGTTGGTGGTGTTGGTGGTGCAGGTCGGCTCGCCGGACTGCGCGGGCACGCTGATCGCGTCCCATGCGGACTTGACGGCGTTGAACTCGGTGCAGGAGTTGGGGAACGCGTCCTTGGCCGACTGCAGGGTGGCCACCCGGGCGGCCTTGTGGTTCCAGGAGGAGGTCTTGCGGGCCAGGCCGCCCATGAAAACCTTGCCCGCCTTCTCGATGCCGATGCCGGTGACCGTGGAGTTGTTGCAGGTCGGGCTCTTGGGCTGGCCGCTGGTCGGGTTCGAGCCCTCGGCGAGCAGGTAGAACCAGTGGTTCTGCGGCCCCGCGGCGGCGTGCTCCTCGCTGGGCAGGCTGCTGGAGTAGCAGTTCGGGTTGCCGCTGATCTTCGAGGGCTCGTACATGTAGCGGATCGGCCCCTTGCCCACGAGGTCGACCAGCTCGCCGACCTCGTAGTCCGGGGTGTCGTAGGGCGCGGACTCCGCAGCGTAGAACTCGGTCAGCGCGCCGAAGATGTCCCCGGTTGACTCGTTCATGCCGTTGGCCTCGGAGCTGCCGGGGTTGCCCGAGCCGGTGTACTGGAAGATCGCGTGGCCCATCTCGTGGCCGACCACGTCGATGTTCACCAGGTTGCGGTTGCCCGCCTGGTTGTGCCCGAACTCGCCGAAGCTGCCGTTCCAGTAGGCGTTGACGTCGTTGAGGCCCACGGCCACCGGGAAGGCCTTGCCGTTGCCGTCGATCCCGTTGCGGCCGAGCCAGTTCTTCAGCATGTCCCACTCCTTCTCCACCGCGAAGTACGCCTCGGCGCAGTTCGTGGTGGTGTCGGTGTAGGAGCCGTTGCCCCAGGTGGTGCTGGGGTTGGTCAGCGCGGCGGGCGCCTGGTTGTCGCTGATGTACTTGCCGCAGCGCAGGCCGGGGCGGTTCGGGTCGGTCAGCGAGCGGGAGCTGCCCGAGGCGCTGGTGTCGATGGTCTGGTCGCCGTTGAAGGCGCCCTTGACGGTGTCGGCCTTGACCGCCTGCGCGGTGTCGGCCACGGCACCGGTCAGCGCGTCCACCCACACCGTGAGCACGCTGGGCACCTTGCCCTCGTGCCCGGTGACGGTGGTCTCCCAGGCCAGCCTGGAGGCGTTGTCCCGCACCAGCACGACCAGTCGCGGTTCGGTCGTACCGTCCACACTGGACACCTTGGCCCGCGCCGTGCGCAGCGCGTCGGCGGCGGGCACCCTGGCCTGGGTGGGCGCCTCGATCGCGGCGGTGGTGGCCGAACTGGTGTCGCGCACCCGGCCGGTGCCGTCGGTGACGACCACGGCGTCCCCGCCCACCACGGGGATTCCCTTGTAGGTGCGCTGGTAGCTGGTGTAGTACACGCCGTTGCCGCCGGGCACGCTGGCCTGCACGGCGTAGCTGTCGTCTGGCCCCTTGCGGAGGTTGTCCGCGCCGGCGGCCACGGCCTTGTTGGCGGCGGCCAGCGCGGTGGCGGCCGGGTCCTGCTGCTGGTTCTGCGGCTGGGGGGCTGCGGACGAACTCGTCTCGGCCACCGCCCACGGCGTGGCCACGGCCACCGCCGCCGCGAGGGCCAGCACGAGGCCGGTCCGCACAGTTCTGCGTCTCACGGGGATTGCTCCTTCCGAAGGGCGCGCGCCAGTACCGCGCGTGCCACAGCACAGGGGTGAAGGATTTGGTGGTACTTAACACTTAACGAAGGTCTTTACCCAGGTAGCGCTAGTTAAAGCCTTGGATACCAAAGAGTCAAGACATGCGCACTCGTTAATTCTTGCGGCCTTATTCAACACCGATCAACAACGCGGAATCGGGCTGGCCGCCCCCGTAAACAGTTATCTCCACCTCGGGGTGGCTGTGCCGCAGGTGGGCGGCGAGCCCCTCGCCCAGCTCCGCGCCCGCCCCGTGGCCCAGCAGGACCGTCACCAGCTCGCCGCCGACCCCGACCATGCGGTCCACCAGCTGGCAGGCCGCCGCGAGCAGCCCGGGCCCCTCGGCCGGCCCCGGCTCGATGAGCACCACCTCGCCGTCCACCAGCCCGAGCACGTCCCCCGGCTGGCAGCGCCCCACCCAGGTCATCGCCTCGCGCTGGGCCACCAGCACCTCACCGCGCCGGGTGGCCGCCGCCGCCTCGGCCATCGCCACCACGTCGTCCCCCGGCCGGCGGGACGGGTCGTGCACGGCCAGCGCCGCCAGCCCCTGCACCGGCGAGGCCGTCGGCACCACGACCACGTCCTGCCCCGCGCGCTCCGCCTGCTCGGCCGCCCGCGCGGCCACCTGGGCCAGCTCCGCACTGTTGGGCAGCACCGCCACCTGGGCCGCCCCGGTGCGCTCCAGCACCGCGAGCAGCTCGGCCGCGGTGGGCTCGCCCGCCAGCACCACGGCGCCCTCCGCGCGGAACAGCTCGGCGGCCTGCTCCCCCGCCACGACGGCCACCACGGCCCGCCCCGAGCGCGCCGCCCGCTGGTCGGCGAACCGGGTCACCCTGATCCGGTGCGGACGGCCCCGCTCGACGCCCAGCTCGATCGCCGCACCCACGTCGTTGCAGTGCACGTGCACGCTGAACAGGCCCGCGCCGTCCCCGGCCACCACCACGCTGTCGCCCAGCCCGGTCAGCCGCGCGCGCAGCTCGTCCTCGTCCGCCAGCCCGTCGAGCAGGTACATGACCTCGTACTCGTACTGGTCCGAGCCGGTCTCCCTGACCGCGGGCACAGCCGCCGCGCGCTCCGGCACCACGTGATCCGCGACACGGCCCGTGACCACGCCGACCAGCTCGTCCAGCAACACCACGAGCCCGCGCCCACCCGCGTCCACCACCCCGCGCTCGGCCAGCACCGCGAGCTGGCGCGGGGTGTCCGCAAGCGCTTGCGCAGCCGCCCGCACCGCGGCCCCGGCCACCTCGTCCAGCGCATCGGACCCGCAGTCCTGGGCCGCCAGCGCGGCGGCGTGCAGCACCGACAGCACGGTGCCCGCCACCGGCTCGGACACGGCGGCGGTGGCCAGCTCGTCGGCTCTGCGCAGCGCCGCCCGCAGCGCGGAGCCGCTCACCGCCAGCGCCCCGTCCCAGGTCTCGGCGAGCCCGCGCAGCACCTGGGACAGGATCACCCCGGAGTTGCCGCGCGCCCCGGCCAGCGCCCCCCTGGCCAGCGCCGAGGCCGCGGGGCCAGCGCCCTGCTCCGCCTCGGCCGCCAGCAGGGCCTGCTCGGCGCTGCGCATCGTGACCAGCAGGTTCGTGCCGGTGTCCCCGTCGGCGACCGGGTAGACGTTGATCGAGTCGATCGCCTCGCGGTTGGCGTCCAGGGCGCGCACCCCCGCGCTGGCCCAGCGGCGCAGGGCGGCGGCGTCCAGGACCTGCAACACGGCGATGGCCTCCTCGGCGGTCGGGGCGGTGTCCGCGCGAGGGTAGCGGGGCCGGTTTGGATGCCCGGCAGATCACCGGTTACCCTGTGGAGGTTGCTCTGGTCCGTGGCTTGTTCGTGCCTGGATGGAGCGGAACGAGTCTCGACCAATCATCGAAGGAGTGTGCGACGTGGCTGCCGTTTGCGACGTCTGCGACAAGGGGCCGGGCTTCGGCATGGCAGTGTCCCACTCCCACCGGCGCACCAAGCGCAGGTGGAACCCGAACATCCAGTCCGTTCGCGCCAAGGTCGCCCCGGGTCAGCGTGCACGCATCAACGTGTGCACCTCCTGCCTGAAGGCCGGCAAGGTCGTGCGCGGCTGAGCTTCGGCGCAGCAGACTTACCGGAAGGGCCGGAGGCATCGCCTCCGGCCCTTCCTCTGTGCGGGGGCGTGTCCCTAGGCGGTGACCAGTTCGGCCCTGCGGGCGTAGCGCTGAGCCAGCCAGGCGCAGACCATCAACTGCACCTGGTGGAACAGCATCAGCGGCAGCACGACCAGGCCCACACCCTGCCCGGCGAACAGCACGCTGGCCATGGGCAGGCCGCTGGCCAGGCTCTTCTTCGAGCCGCAGAACATGATCGTGATCCGGTCCGCCCCGTCGAAGCCGAGCAGGCGCGGCAGCAGGCCCGTCACGGCCAGCACCAGAGCGAGCAGCACCAGGTCGACCAGGACCAGGGCCACCAGGTAGCCCACCGAGAGCTGACCCCAGATGCCCGCGACCACACCCTGGCTGAACGCGGTGTAGACCACCAGCAGCACCGAACCGCGGTCGACCAGCCCCAGCACGGGGCGGTGCCGGTCCAGCCAGCCCGCGATCCACCGCCGCGCGACCTGCCCGAGCAGGAACGGCAGCAGCAGTTGCAGCACGATGTCCAGGAAGGACTGCGCGGAGAAGCCGCCGCCCCTGGTCGTGATCAGCAGGCCGACCAGCAGCGGGGTGAGCACGATGCCCGCCAGGTTGGAGAACGAGGCCGCGCAGATCGCCGCGGGCACGTTGCCGCGCGCGATCGAGGTGAAGGCGATCGAGGACTGCACCGTGGACGGCAGGCAGCACAGGAACAGCACGCCGAGGTAGAGCTGCGGGCTGAGCACCGTGGGCACCAGCAGCCGGGCGGCCAGCCCCAGCAGCGGGAACAGCACGAAGGTGCTCGCGAACACCAGCCCGTGCAGGCGCCAGTGCCTGAGGCCGTCCAGCGCCTCGCGGGCGGACAGCCGCGCGCCGTAGAGGAAGAACAGCAGGGCGATGACGATCGTGGTGAGGTGCTCGAAGGCGGTGGCCCAGCCGCCGCGGGCGGGCAGCAGGGACGCGATGCCGACCGTGCACAGGATCGCCATGATGTACGGGTCGAGTCGGCGCAGTGCGGTCATGTCCCCATGCTCGGACAAGCCGGTCAATTCCGAAACACGCTCACCAGAATGACTGCCATCACGGAATGCGATAGCCTGGCCGGATGTTCGACCCCGCTCACCTGAGGTCCTTCGTGGCCGTGGCGCAGACCCTGAGCTTCACTCAGGCCGCCGACCGACTCGGCCTGCGCCAGTCCACGGTGAGCCAGCACATCAGGAAACTGGAGGCCGTCACCGAACGGCAGCTGTTCCTGCGCGACACGCACACCGTCACGCTCACCGCCGACGGTGAGGCGATGCTGGAGTTCGCCAGGGGAATTCTGGCCACCAATGAGCGGGCCATGCGCTATTTCGCCGGGTCCCAGGTGCGCGGACGGCTCAGGTTCGGCGCCTCCGAGGACCTCGTGCTGACCCAGTTGCCGCGTATTCTGCGGGAATTCCGGCGCAGCCACCCACTGGTGGACCTGGAGCTGACCGTGGGCCTGAGCGGGGTACTGCACGAGGCGCTGCACGCGGGCGAACTCGACCTGGTCTTCGGCAAGCGGCGCACCGGTGAGGCGCACGGAACCCTGGTGTGGCGCGACAAACTCGTGTGGATCAGCGGGGACTCGCTGGTGGTCGACCCCGCGCAACCGGTGCCGCTGATCGTCTACCCCGCGCCCAGCATCACCAGGGCACAGGCGATCGAGACCCTGGAGCGCACGAACCGGTCCTGGCGGGTCACCTGCACCAGCGGCAGCCTCAACGGGTTGCGAGCCGCCGCGCTGGCCGGTCTCGGCGTGGTCGCCCACGCGCAGAGCCTGATCCCCGGCGGCCTGGTCCAGGTGCCCGAACGCCACCGGCTACCCGACCTCGGCCACGTGGAGTTCGTGCTCTCCAGTGGACGCCGCGCCCTGCGGGGTCCCGCCGCCGAGCTCGCCAGCACGATCCTCGCCGCGGGCGACCGCTTCCAAGCCGTACCCGCGGTGTCATGACATGGGGCCTGCCCGAAGCCAGTCCATCGCCTCCGCGCAGGCGTGCAGCACGGAGATGTGCCCGTCTTCGGGCCGGGGCCAGAGTTCCGCCCGCGGCAGCCGACCGCGCAGCCAGTCCGCATGCGAGGGCGGCGCCACCCGGTCCTGCCCGCCCTGCACCAACAGCACCGGTGCCGTGACCTCGGCGAGGTCGAATCCCCACGGCCTGACGAAGGCGAGGTCGTCGTCGACCAGTCCTTCGCCCCCGGCCTGCTCGGCCCGCTGGGCGTCCGCCCCCAGACTCGTCCACTGCCCGGACAGCGCCGCCCAGTCGGCCGGGGTGAAACTGCTCGGGTCGAACTCCTCGGTGAACCGCTCCCTGGCCGCGAGCCCCTGCTCCGCCGCCCGCAACCCACCCGGCGCCGCCATGCCCGCGTACCAGTCGAACTCCTCGGTGAACGGCGCCATCCCGGCCAGGCACACCACCCCGCTGACCCGCTCGGGCAGCACCGCGGCGCAGGCGAGCGCATGCGGCCCACCCCCGGACGCCCCCATCACCGCGAACCGGTCTACCCCGAACGCGTCGGCGACCTGCTCGACATCCCGTGCTGCCGAGACGACGTCCCGCCCGACCAACCGACTGGAACCCCCGTACCCGGGGCGCCCGTAGGACAGCAGCCGAATCCCCCGCTCCGCCGCCGCGAGCAGTAACGGCTCCAGCAGCGCACCGGTCTGCGGCGAGCCGTGGTGCCACACCACGACCGCCTCGGGTCGATCGAGCCCGCTGTCGTGGGCCCGAACCACCCGACCGTCACCCAACCGCACATCCCGCGACACGATCACGCGGCCACGCTACCGCCGGGGTCTGACAAGTGCTGACGACGTCATGAAGGTGCCGTTCAGGACGTTGAACGTCCCAAACGGCACCTTCATGACGTTCGGGCTACGGCAGCTGCCAGTTGATCGGCTCGGAGCCCTGGCGGCGGAGCAGGTCGTTGGCGCGGCTGAACGGCTTGGAGCCGAAGAAGCCCCGGTCGGCCGACATGGGGCTGGGGTGCGCGGACTCGATGCAGGGCACGCCGCTGAGCAGCGGGGCAAGGCTGCGGGCGTTGCTGCCCCACAGGATCGCGACCAGCGGGGTACGCCGCGCGGCCAGCGCCTTGATGGCCTGCTCGGTGACCTGCTCCCAGCCCTTGCCCTTGTGCGAGTTGGGCCGTCCGGGCTGCACGGTCAGCGACCTGTTGAGCAGCAGCACACCCTGCTCGGCCCAGGGCGAGAGGTCCCCGTTGGACGGACGCGGCAGGCCGAGGTCGGACTCCAGTTCGGTGTAGATGTTGGCCAGGCTGCGCGGGATCGGCCGCACCTCGGGTGCCACGGAGAAGCTCAGCCCGACGGCGTGCCCCGGCGTGGGGTACGGGTCCTGACCGACGATGAGCACGCGCACGTCCGCGAAGGGCTGTTTGAACGCACGCAACACGTTGTCGCCCGCGGGCAGGTAGGTGCGTTTGGCGGCGACCTCGGCGCGCAGGAACTCCCCCATGGCCGCGATCCGGTCGGCCACCGGCTCCAGCGCCTCGGCCCAGCCGGACTCGACGATTTCCTTCAGCGGACGAGAAACCATGCGGCAAACCCTAGCTGGTGGCGTGGCGGCGCCTGCGGCCAACGGCGCCGCCACGCCACCTGTCAGGACACGAGTTCAGCCTCGGGCTGGACCTGCTTGGCGGCGTAGCGCCGGGCGAGCCAGGCGCACACCATGAGCTGGATCTGGTGGAACAGCATCAGTGGCAGCACGGCGATGCCCACGGTGGCCGCCGGGAACAGCACGGTCGCCATGGGAACCCCACTGGCCAGTGACTTCTTGGAGCCGCAGAACACGATGGCGATCTCGTCCTCGCGGGAGAACGGCAACCTGCGGGCGGCCACCGTCGTGACCGTCATGACGATCGCCAGCAGCACCATGTTGACCACCAGCAGCAGCACCAGCGAGAGCGGGGTGAGCCGTCCCCAGATGCCAGCCACCACGCCTTCGCTGAACGCCACGTACACCACGAGCAGGATGGAGCCGCGGTCCACGTAGCCGAGGACCTTCTTGTGCTTGGTGATGAACCCGCCCACCCAGCGCCGCAGCAGCTGGCCCGCGACGAAGGGCGCCAGCAGCTGGAGCATGATGTCGCGCACCGATTCCAGCGACACACCACCGCCGCCGTTGCCGGTGATGACGAACAGGGCCACCAGCAACGGGGTGAGCACGATGCCGATGAGGTTGGAGAACGAGGCGCTGCAGATGGCCGCGGCCACGTTGCCGCGGGCGATCGAGGTGAACGCGATCGAGGACTGCACCGTGGAAGGCAGGCAGCACAGGAACATCAGCCCGGCCCACAGCTCCGGGGTGAGCACACCGGGCACGAGCAGCTTGGCCGCCAGGCCCAGCACCGGGAACAGCACGAAGGTGCTGGCGAACACCACCCCGTGCAGCCGCCAGTGCTTGAGTCCGTCGATGGCCTCCCTGGTGGACAACCTCGCCCCGTACAGGAAGAACAGCAGGCCGATCGCGAACGTGGTCGCGTAGTCGAAGCCGGTGGCGACCACACCCCGCGCGGGCAGCAGCGAGGCGATGCCGACCGTGGCCAGCAGCGCGAGGATGTACGGATCGATCCGCAGCTTGGACAACAGCGGAACGCGGGACATCAGACCCCTTCTCTCACAGCGGGCACGGTCGGGGGCCCGTCGGGCCCCCGACCGGTATCAGATCAGACCCGCACCGCGTCCAGGCTCTTGTTCTTGTGGTGGCGGCTGATGTTGCGCTCCATCAGCGCGATCGAGGCCGCCACGCCCACGTCGCCCTCCTTGACCTCGGGCAGCCTGCCGTCGTTGGCGCGCAGCTCCAGCAGCGCGTTGTCGATGGCGGTCTGCGCCGCGAACAGGCAGGGGGTGCTGTAGATCGCCACGTTGACGCCGAGGTCCTCCAGCTCGGTCAGCGACAGGCGGGGCGACTTGCCGCCCGCGATCTGGTTGAACAGCAGGGGCTTGTCCCCGATCACCCCGCGCACCTTGCGGATCCAGTCCACGCTGCGCACGCCGTCGACCAGCAGCACGTCGGCGTCGGTGGCGGCCAGCGCCTCGGCGCGGCGCAGGATCTCCGACTCCTCCGTGGCGTCGGTGCGGGCCACGACCAGCAGGTCCTTGCGGGTCTCCAGCACCAGGTTCAGCTTCTCCAGGTACTCCTCGAGCGGCAGGATCTGCTTGCCGTCCACGTGCCCGCAGCGGCGCGGCCGCTTCTGGTCCTCCAGGATCACGCCGGAGGCGCCGATCCGCTCCAGGTGCTCCACCACGTGGCAGGCCACCTCGGGGTCCACGTAGCCGTCGTCGATGTCCACGAGCAGGTGCTGCTCGGGGAAGGCCAGCCGCAGGCGCTGCACGAAGTTGACCATGTCCGGCCAGGCGATGAACCCGATGTCGGGCAGGCCGTAGTAGGAGGCCGCGAAGCCGAACCCGGAGATGAACATCCCGCCGTAGTGCTGGGCGGCCAGCGAGGCCGAGAACATGTCGAACACACCGATCAGCGGCGTGATGGACTCGCTCCGGATGTCGTTGCGGAGAGCGCTGCCGTACTGCATGAGTAAACCCCTTTGAATGAGCGAAAACGACCCATTGCCCCACAGTGAATTGCGCACAACTCAGACGCGCGCACCTCGGTACGCGCTTTCACACACTCGACCACCCCAGAAGGTCAAGGAAATTTTGCCAACGCTTTCACGGTACATGGTATGAGCGGATGACCAGGATAACCAGCATCCAATCGGGCAAATCGACCATGCCTCACAACTACCGTGAGTAGTCACGACCGCCAAGTATGGCTACTGACGAGTAGCCAGAAATCGGCATGTAAAATAGAGGTAAAATGAATTGGCATCGCGCGCCCTGGAACTGTCATCCTGGACCGACAGGGCAGCTGCGGCCGGGCACCTCGCGACAGACTGACGTTGCCGAAGTCTTTGCGAAGTCTTTCCCCGAACAAACGTAGGACTACTGGCCGAGTCGCGGCCAGAGTCCGATCGGGTGAGTCAGTGGATCACTCAGCGTAGGTGTCCGTCGAGCGTGGTGACCAGCACCACCGGCCAGTCCGCGCCGTAGATCAACACCTCGACCTGGGTCGGCCCCTCGGGGTCCACCTGCCACTGCGGACGCACCGCGAGCAGGCCCGCCAGCGGCCGGGTCACCAGCCTGCGGCCCTGCCAGGGCAGGCTCACGTGGGCCAGCAGCGCCCCGTTCTCGTCGGCGACCACCGCCCTGGTCCACCGCCCGCGCACCGGCAGCAGCCGCACGTCAGTCCACTCAGGACCGTCCGCCAGCCAGGCGGCGGCCTTGGCCGTGCGGCGGCGGTTGAGCAGCGTCGCCAGCACGCGGGTGTTCGCCCCCGGCGCGCCGTGCACGTGCCCGAACTGCCTGGGGCGCAGGTACTTGCGGCCCTTCGGTTGGTACGGCAGGGACAGCGGCACGACCTGGTCGCTGTCCGCGAGCACCAGCACCGCGGCCTCGCCGTCGCCGAGCAGGGTGGCCCGCGCGGGCTCGCCGTCCACCCGGAGACCGCCCAGCGGCACGCCCTCGGGCACGCCGAACAACTGCTCCACCTCGCCGCCCCGCTCGGTGGCCACGGAGATCTCCGGCAGCGCCGGGCCGCCGGGGCTGTACCAGCGCAGCTGGGCGTACACCGGGCGGCTGGGCTCGCGGGTGGCCACCAGCCGGACCAGCTCGGCCCGGCGCGGGGGCTGGGCGCTGTCCTCGCGCAGCAGCGCGAAGCCGACCACGGCGATGGCCACCGCGGACAGGATCAGCACCAGCCACAGCGGCAGCCAGGCGGACACCAGGACCAGCGCGACCGCGCCCACGATCTGTGCCCACCGGGGCAGCCGGGAGTGTGTGATCGGTGGGGGCGCGTCGAACCGATCGGGCAGTACCAACGCATCTGGTAACGCGTTGTCGTCCGCGGCAGCCACAAAACCCCCTTCGGTGTCAACCGAAAGGGTACTCAGTCCAGACGACGCAACTGCTGGCGGTACACCTTGGCGTTCTCCACGTACAGCCGCACGATGCCGGACACCATGTCCTCGGGCACCTCGTGGCCCTCGCGGACCCTGGCGGGCACCCCCAGCGCCATGCGCCGCGCGGGCACGTGCCCGTTGAAGGACACCACCGCCCCCGCACCGACCACCGCACCCGACTCGATCACCGCCCCGTTGAGCACCACCGAGCCGGAGGCGATCAGGCAGCGGTCCCCCACCGTCGCGCCCTCCACGTGCGTGTTGTGCCCGAGCACGCAGTCCGAGCCGATCACGGTCGGGTGGAACTGGGTGCAGTGCAGCACCGTGCCGTCCTGCACGCTGGTGCGCTCCCCCACGGTGATCGACCCGTAGTCCCCGCGCAGCACCGCCTGCGGCCACACGGAGGTGTGCGCCCCGATCGTGACCGCACCGATCAGGGTCGCGTCCGGGTGCACGTACGCGTCCGGGTGAATGGTCGGCTCGCGGTCGCCGAGTGCGTAGATCGGCACGTCTTGCCTCCTACAGGGTTTTGCCGAAGTACCGGCTCTCCGGGTAGTCCTTGTACACGCCGAAACCGGGCACGGCGGTGTAGCCGGAGGAGGTGTAGAGCCCGATCGCCTCGGGCTGGGCGATGCCGGTCTCCAGCACCAGCCTGCGCCTGCCCGCGGCGCGCGCGGTGCGCTCCAGCTCGGCGAGCAGCGCCCTGGCCAGGCCGCGTCCGCGCGCCGATGGCGCCACGTACATCCGCTTCACCTCGGCCTCGTGCTCGCCGTGCACCCTCCAGCCGCCGCAGACCACCGGCAGCAGGTCCAGGTAGCCGACGAGGAAGACCCCGTGCGGCGCGCGGAACTGGGCCGCGTCCATCGGGGTGCTGTCGGCCGAGCCGTACCGGCGCACGTACTCCTGCTGCACCTGTTCGGTCAGCACCACGGCGTCCGGGTGGTCGATGCCCACCTCGGTGAAGGTCATCTCCAGTGCTCCCAGCCGCCGTCCGCCTCGTAGGGCCGACCGTCCACGGTGACCCCGCTGCCCCGCCGCACGGTACCGATCGTCACCCAGTTCTCGGGCACGTCGGCAGGTTCCGGGAAGGTGGCCGCCAACGCGTGGTCCTCGCCGCCGGTCAGCACCCAGTGCCTCGGGTTGGCGCCCAGCGCGGAGCCCACGTCGATCAGCCGCTGGTGCACCGGCAGCAGGTCGGTGCGCACGTCGATGGCCACGCCCGAGGCCTCCGCGATGTGGCCCACGTCGGCCAGCAACCCGTCGGAGACGTCCAGCATCGCCGAGGCACCGGCCTCCGCGGCCTGCGGGCCCGCCGCGTACGGGGGCTCCGGGGCCTGCTGCGCGCCGACGATGGCCACCGGCGAGCGGAAGCCCCTGCCGAGCACGGCCAGGCCCGCCGCGGCCCAGCCCAGCCGCCCGCAGACCGCGAGCACGTCACCGGGCGCCGCGCCGGAACGGGTCACCGGGGCCAGTCCGCGCAGGTCGCCAAGGGCTGTCACGGAGATCACCAGTGTCGGGCAGCTCACCATGTCCCCGCCGACCACGCCCGCGCCCGCCCTGGACGCCTCCTTCCACAGCCCGCCGCTGAGCCCGTCCACCAGTTCGGTGGGGGTGTCCCTGGGCAGGGCGAAGCCGACCAGCAGGGCCGTGGGCACCGCGCCCATGGCGGCCACGTCGGCCAGGTTGGCCGCGGCGGCCTTGCGCCCGACCTGCTCGGGAGTGGACCAGTCCAACCGGAAGTGCACGCCCTCCACCAGCACGTCGGTGCTGGCGACCACACGCCCGTCGGGGGCGGCGACCAGCGCCGCGTCGTCCCCGGGGCCGAGCAGGGTGGTCGCGGGCTGCGGGCGTCCGCTGGTGACGCGCCTGATGAGACCGAACTCACCCACTTCGGCGACCGTGTCCGCGTCTCGCGGCGGCTCCGGGCGCAAGGTTGCCTCCGATCATGAGCATTCGGAACCCCAACCGGGGTAGGTTGCTGGCCACGTTCCTACCCCGTGCGGGCAGATCGAGACGAAGGGGCACGCCGTGGTCCACGCTTACATACTCATCCAAACCGAGGTCGGAAAGGCGGCTGCGGTCGCAGCTGAGATCTCCGGCATACCCGGCGTGTCCACCGCCGAGGACGTCACCGGCCCCTACGACGTGATCGTGCGCGCCGACGCGGACACCGTGGACCAGCTCGGCCAGCTGGTGGTCGCCAAGATCCAGAACGTGGAGGGCATCACCAGGACGCTGACCTGTCCGGTCGTGCACCTGTGATGAACTGAGCCCGTGCCAACCACCCTGTCCAAACCCGCGCTGGCCGCCGTGATCGGGCTGCCCGCGCTGCTGGCCGTGGGCGTGGCCGTGCTCGGCCTGGTCCAGGGAGCCCCGCCCCCTCCCCAGACCGCGACCCCCACCGCGGCAGCGGACCGTACCGGTCCGCTGCCGCTGGTGCCCGTCGACGCACCCGAGTCCGGCTCGGCCGACTGCGCCACCCTGGTCAAGGCCCTGCCCCAGCAGGTGCTCAACGGCGGGGCGACCGTGCCGCGCCGCGCGCTGAAAGACCCCGCCCCGCCCGCCACGGTGGCTTGGGGCGACGCCCAGCACGAACCGGTGGTGCTGCGCTGTGGGCTGGGCAAGCCGCCAGAACTCGTGCAGACCTCGCAACTCGTGCAGACCTCCGGCGTGCGCTGGCTCCAGGTGACCGGGGACAGCGGATCGGTCACCTGGTACGCGGTGGACCGGCCGGTGTACGTGGCGCTGACCACCCCGGAGGGCACCGGGAGCGGACCGTTACAGGCCGTCTCCGACGCACTGCGCGGCGCGCTGCCGGAACGCCCCGTCTCGCCGAACCCGGGCTGAGGCCGACCCGAACGGGCTCAGCGCAGGCCGGTGCCGCGCGCGATGGCCGTGTCGATCAGCGTGCTGATCAGGCTCGGGTAGTCGATGCCGGTGACGCCCCACATCTTCGGGTACATCGACACGTGCGTGAAGCCCGGCATGGTGTTGAGCTCGTTGATGATCAGCTCGTTCTGCTCGGTGACGAAGAAGTCCACCCGGGCCAGGCCCTGGCAGTCCAGGGCGGTGAAGGCCCGCACCGCCATCTCGCGCAGCCGCTCGGTGACCTCGTCGTCCAGCTTGGCCGGGATGTCGAACTCGCAGGCATCGTCGGTGTCCAGGTACTTCGAGTCGAAGTCGTACCAGTCCACGGTCTTGCTCACCATGCGGATCTCGGCGGGCAGCGAGGCCTCGACCCGGCCGTCGGGGAACTCCAGCACCCCGCACTCGACCTCGCGGCCCACGATCGCGGCCTCCACGAGCACCTTCGGGTCGATCTCGCGAGCGAAGGCGATGGCCGCGTCCAGGTCGGCCCAGTCGCTGACCTTGCTGATCCCGGTGGAGGACCCGGCGCGCGCGGGCTTGACGAACACCGGCAGCCCGAGGCGGTCCTTCTCCTGCTGCGAGAGCGTGGCCCGGTCCCTGCGCAGCACCGCGTAGTCGCCGACCGGCAGGCCCTCGGCCGCCAGCAGCTTCTTGGTGTACTCCTTGTCCATGGCCACCGCGCTGGCCAGCACCCCGGGCCCCGCGTAGGGCACGTCGGCCAGTTCCAGCAGGCCCTGGATGGTGCCGTCCTCGCCGTACGCCCCGTGCAGCACCGGGAACACCACGTCGACCTTGCCGATCAGCTCGCCCTGGGCCGCGCGGTCCAGCGGCACCAGCCCGCTGCCGACCAGGGTCAGCTCGGCCCCGCCGGTGACCTCCGGCATGGCGCGCCCGGTCACCGCCAACTGCTCGGCCGTGCCGCTGCCCAGCACCCACGTGCCCTCGCGGGTGATGCCCACCGGGACGGCCTCGAACCGCTCCGGGTCCAGGTGGGCGAGCACACTGCCCGCTGAGACGCACGACACGCCGTGCTCGCTGCTGCGGCCCCCGAACACGACGGCGACGCGGATCCTGCGCTCTGTCATGGGACCCGACCCTACCCGTCCGGCGGTACCGCCCGGGTGACACAGTGCTCCCACCTAGGGGCCATCACCGATGTGCCGGGCGGAGTTCTGGGCGATTCTCGTTGCCATGTCGGGAAAACGATGGCGCCAGCTGACGCTGTGGCTGCACGTGGTCTGTTCGGTGGGCTGGCTGTCCCAGGCGCTGGCGCTGCTCGTCCTGACCAGCCTCGCCCTGGGCACGGCCGATGTCGCGGTGCGCGGCAGCGCGCTGACCATGGCCAAGCACCTGGACATGGCGCTGCTGGCCGAACTGGCCAACGTCTCGGCCTTCACCGGGTTCGTGCTGGCCGCCGCCACCGCCTGGGGCTTCTTCCGGCACTGGTGGGTGCTGGTCAAGTTCGTGATCACCGTGGTGCAGCTCTACCTGGGCATCTTCGCGCTGGCAGGCGCCCTGCGGGAGGCCGCGCGCACCGGTGCGCCCTCGGTGTGGCTGGCGGTGGGTGCCGGGCTGATGGCCGCCGCGATCGCGTTCCAGGCCTGGGTCTCGGTGGCCAAACCCTGGGCGAAGACCCCGTGGGCGGGCACGGGCAAGCTGCCGACCGCCCCGCGCTGGGTGTTCGTGCTCGCGGTGGCGGCCCCGGTGCTGGACCTGACCGCGGGCACCGCGCTGGGCTACCCGCTGCCCGCGGCCGAGGTGCTCGTGCTGGTCACGGTCCTGGTGCGCCGCTCGCTGGCGAAGGACTCGCCACGCAAGGTGCCCGCGGCCCTGCGAGCGTGAGCCGTGCTCGCCCACGCGGAGTAGCCGCCTCAGCTCACCAGCAGGTCCACCAGCACGGGCAGCACCCCGGTGAGCTGGTCGCGGGAACAGGCCGTGTAGCCGATCGCCACGCCGTACCAGCGGGAGTGCCCGGCGTGGTGGCGGCTGAGCGAGTCCAGCCGGAAACCGTGCCGCTCGGCCGCGTCCAGCACCTCGCGCTCGCGCTGCGCGGAGGGCAGCAGCACCACCACGTGCGCGCCAGCGTCATCGCCGAGCACCGGGATTCCCGCCGCCCGCAAGGCATCCACCACGAGCACCCGCCGCTCGGACAGCTCGCGGCGCAGTCGGCGCAGGTGCCGCCCCAGGTCCCCGTTGCGGGCCAGTTCCACCACCACGCGCTGCCCCGCCGCCGCGGGCTTCGTGCCGGTGCGCTCCCGGTAGGCGGTGATGGCGCTGGCCACCGGCGGGGGCGCCACCATCCAGCCCGCGCCCAGGGTCGGCGTGAGGATCTTGCTCGTCGTGCCCAGGTGCACCACCACGTCCGGGGCCAGCGCCGCCAGCAACGGCAGCGGGGCCACGTCGTAGCGCAGCTCCCCGTCGTAGTCGTCCTCGATGACCCACCAGCCCTCGGCGCGGGCCCGCTCCACCAGTGCGACCCGGCGCGCGGCGGGCAGGCGGCTGCCCAGCGGGTACTGGTGCGCGGGCGAGCAGTAGACCGCGCGCACCCCCGTTGGCACCTCGTCCACGAGCAGGCCGTGCCGGTCCAGAGGCGCTGGCAGCACACGGATCCCGGCCGCCTCGAAGGCGCCGACCGCCCGCTGGTAGCCCGGTTCCTCCACGGCCACGGCGTCACCGGGGCGCAGCACGGCGGCGGCCAGCTCCGCCACGGCCGCGCTGGTGCCCGCCGTGGCCAGCACCGCCTCGGTGGCCAGCCCGCCGCGGATGGTCAGACCCCGGTGGCGCAACAGGTGTTCCGCCACCACCTCGCGGTACTCGGGCAGTCCCGCGAGGTGGTGGCGGATCAGCGGGTCCGAGTCGGCGGCGCAGCGCCAGGCCCGGCGCCACGCGGCACGGTCCAGGCCGCCGACCCACGGGATGCCCAGTTGCAGATCGATCACCTCGCGCTCGGGCGGCGCGGGCCTTGGCCGGGCGGTGTCCACCGGCATGGCCCCCGGCGGGGTGGTCGTCACGTACGTGCCCGAGCCGTGCCTACCGACGATCCAGCCCTCGGCGTGCAACTGGTCGTAGGCCGCCGCCGTGACCGTGCGGCTGACCCGCAGGTGGGTCGCCAGGGTCCGGGTGGAGGGCAGCCGGTCCCCGCTGCGCAGCTGGCCCGCCGAGGCCGCGGCCCGCAGCGCGTCGGCCAGCTGCACCGCCAGCGGGGTGGCCGCGGTGCGGTCCAGCGTGATCAGCAAGGCGTCCGAGCTGTCGTCCGGCACTGAATTGGCCTTCCGAATTCGTTGAAAAGTGGCTCTTTTATGATGCCACTTGCCGCGCCAGGCTGGACTGGTGACTCGCCCACCACTCTCCCCGACCCCGCGCAGCACCCTCAACCGCGAGAAGCAGCGGGCCGTCTACGACCGGTCCGAGCTGGACGCGGTGCTGGACGGCGGACTGATCTGCCACCTCGGCGTGGTGCTGGACGGCGCGCCCGTGGTGCTGCCCACAGGGTACGGCCGCGACGGGGACACGCTCTACCTGCACGGTTCCAGCGGCGCGCGCAGCCTGCGTGGCGCCGACCAGGTCTGCGTCACGGTGACCCTGGTCGACGGCGTGGTCTACGCCCGGTCGGTGTTCAACCACTCGATGAACTACCGCAGCGCCGTGGTGCACGGTCAGGTCCGCAGGGTCGAGGAGCCCGCGGAGAAGTTGCACGGCCTGCGCGTGCTGACCGAGCACCTGTCGCCGGGGTCCTGGGACCACGCCCGCCAGCCCAGCAAGCGCGAACTCGCCGCCACCGCCGTGCTCGCACTGGACCTGACCGAGTCCTCGGTGAAGATGCGCTCCGGCGCCCCCGGCGACGACGAGGAGGACGTGACCGCCAACCTCGCCTGGGCCGGGGTCCTGCCCATCGTCACGACCTGGGGCGCCCCGGTCCCCGCCAGCGACCTGCCCATCCCAGCCCACGTCACGAACCGCTAGGCCCAAGCCCCAGCGCGTGTCGGACGTTCCGGTGCCGCGTGTCGGCGCTACCGGTACGGAGTGTTGGACGTTCCGGTGCGCGGTCCCGCGCGCTGGGAACATGCACGCCAAGTGCAGACACACCGAACGCCGAGCGCCGACACACCGCACGCGAAGCGCCGACACGCGCCGATTCGCCGGCCCCGTGTGCCGGGACTCGCGCTCCTGTGGCCGGGACTCGCGTGCTCCAGAGCGGGACTCGCGGTCAGGACTGGACTGGGCCGTCCACGGGGTCGAGGCGGTACGGGACCATCGGGGCGCGGGTGGGGCCGAACACGTGGATGCTCACCGCCGGATCGGTGCCCTCGTTGGCGACCTGGTGCACGTAGTCGGGGCCGAACACCCGCGACTGGCCGGTCCGCACCACGTGCAGCACCTCACCGGGCTGCCCTCGCCGGGCGACCCGCTCGCTGAGCGCGCCGGACACCACAGTGAACGCCCCCTCGGCGCCGCCGTGGTCGTGCAGGTCGGTGTGCTGCCCCGGCAGCCAGCCCATCAGCCACACCTCGTAGGTGGCGGTCCGCTCCACCAGCGCGGCCCAGCGCTCCACCGGGTCGTAGCGCAACAGGTGCGCCCAGCGGGAGCGGTCCGCCGCGACCTCACGGACGATCTTGGTTGGCTGCTGCGGGGCGGTGCGCACAGCGGAGATGACGGTGTTCTCGGGAACGGCGAACATGTGTGTCCTCAGTGGATTTTCGAGCGCGAACAAATCGCCGCCGCGACGGGCGGTCGGAGAGGATCAGCTCGAAGGACACAGCGCGCTGGCGACCCGGCGGAGGTCGATGTGACCCCGCCTACCGGTCATGGCGCGCAACAACACGTCACCAATTGAAGCGGCCCCGGCTCAACCGGTCAAGGTGGCCAGAGCGGAGAGCACGTCGGTGACCAGATCGTGGGAATCCTCGCAGCCCGCGGAGAACCGGACCAGCCCCTCCGGTACCGGGTCGCCGAACTGCGCGCGCCGGTCCAGGGTGCTGTGCAGGCCGCCGAAGCTGGTCGCCGGCAGCACCAGCCCGCTCGCCGCGAGGAAGCGTTCCACCGCGGCCACCGAGGGCAGTTCGAAGCTCAGCACCCCGCCGAACCGGCGCATCTGCCTGGCCGCCACCTCGTGCGCGGGGTCCTCCTGCGACCCGGGCCAGCGCAGGTTGGTCACCGCGGGGTGCCCGCGCAGCGCGGACACCAGCGCCGCCGCGTTCTCCGCCTGGCGAGCAAGCCTCAGGTCCAGCGTGCCCAGACCACGGTGCACCATCCACGTCTCGAACGGACCCGGGATGGCCCCGCTGAGCGTGCGCTCCTCGCGCAGCCGCCGCGCCAGGTCCTCGTCCGCCGTGGACACGTGCCCGTACACGACATCGCTGTGCCCGGCCAGTGCCTTGGTGTCGCTGGCCACCGAGATGTCGGCGCCCAGCTCCAACGGCCGCTGCCCCAGCGGGGTGGCCGTCGTGTTGTCCACGGCCACCAGCGCACCCGCCGCGTGCGCCAACTCCGCCACCGCGGGCAGGTCGCACACGTCCAGCCCGGGGTTGGACGGGGTCTCCAGCAGCACCAGCCTGGCCCCGCGCACGACCTCCGCCGTCCACGGACCAGTCGTGGGCACCTCGCGGACCTCAAGGCCCAGCGGGGCAAGCTGCTCGCGCACGAACCTGCGCGCGAGGAAGTAGCCGTCCGAGGGCAGCACGAGCACGTCCCCGGCACCGAGCAGCACCCGGCACAGGGCACCGATCGCCGCCATGCCGGAGGGGAACACCGTGCAGTGGCCCCGGTCCAGCGCGCCGATGGCCTGCTCCAGCGCGCGCCAGGTCGGGTTGCCCTGCCTGCCGTAGAAGTCCTCCGCGCCAAGGTGGTACGGCGCGGCGAACACGGGACCGGCCAGGAAGGGCTGTCCGGCAACGGGTCGCGCGGACCCCGCGTGCACGCAGGCAGTGCCGTCCCCCCAGTGGCCGTCCGCCCTCTTCACGAGCGCTCCGCCTTCTGCGCCCTGCCCAGCAGTTCGGCCGCCATCTTGCGCGGGTCGAGCCCGTCGTGGCAGACCCGGTGCACGCCATCGGTGATCGGCATGTCCACCCCGTAGCGCTGCGCCAGCTCACGGATCGAGGAGCAGGACTTCACGCCCTCGGCAACCTGGCCGTGCGTGGCCTCCTGTGCCTGGGCCAGCGTCTCGCCGCGGCCCAGCCGCTCGCCGAAGGACCGGTTGCGGGACAACGGGGACGCACAGGTGGCCACCAGGTCGCCCAGCCCGGCCAGCCCGGCGAAGGTCAGCGGGTCGGCCCCCAGCGCGGCGCCCAGCCGGGCCGTCTCGGCCAGGCCGCGGGTGATCAGGCTCGCCATGGTGTTGTCGCCGAAACCCAGCCCCGCGGCCATGCCACAGGCGAGCGCGACCACGTTCTTGCAGGCGCCGCCGAGCTCGCAGCCCACCACGTCGGTGTTGGTGTACGGCCGGAAGTACTCGTTGGCGCTGGCCGTCTGGAGGGCCACCGCCCGCTCGTGGTCGGTGCAGGCGATCACCGTCGCGGTGGGCTGGCGGGCCGCGATCTCCTTGGCCAGGTTCGGCCCGGACACCACGGCGACCTGGTCCGCGGGCACCTGCGCCACCTCGGCGACGACCTCGCTCATCCGCTTGAGCGTGCCCAGTTCCACGCCCTTGGCCAGGCTCACCAGCGTGACGCCCTCGGGCAGCACCCCGCGCCACACGGCCAGGTTCGCGCGCAGGGTCTGGCTGGGCACCGCGAGCACCACGGCCTGCGCCCCGTCCAGGGCCAGTTCGGCGTCGGCGGTGGCGCGCAGCCCCTCCGGCAACCGGATCCCCGGCAGGTAGTCCGGGTTGAGCCGCTGCTCGGTGATCGTCTCGGCGATCTCCGGCCGTCTGGCCCACACCACCACGTCCCGGCCCGCGTCGACCAGGACCTTGGCGTAGGCCGTGCCCCAGGAGCCCGCGCCCAGCACCGCGATCCGCTGCACCGCCACGCCTCAGTCCTCGCCCTGCTGGCTCGCCCTGGCCGGGGAGTAGAAGCCCGCCGGCCCCTGCTCCCCTCGGGCCTGCTCCAACAGTTCCTTGACCCGGTTCATCAGCAGGTCGGTGACCTCGCGCAGCACCTGGTTGGTCAGCGGTTGCTCCCGGTAGGCCGACAGGTCGACCGGTTCGCCGAACACCGTGGTGACGGTCTTGCGCGGGAAGGGCCGAAACTTCTTGTTGTAGCCGTCGTAGATCGCGCGCGTGCCCCAGCGCGCGGCCGGGATCACCGGCACGTCGTTGGCCAGCGCCAGCCGGGCCACGCCGGTGCGGGAGTTCATCGGCCAGCCGTCCGGGTCCTTGGTGATCGTGCCCTCGGGGTAGATCAGCAGCAGCTTGCCCTGGGCCAGCCCCTCGTTGGCCGCGCGCAGGCTCTCCTTGGCGTCGGCCGTGCCCCGGTACACCGGCACCTGGCCCGCACCGACCAGCACCTTGCCCACCACCGGGATCTTCCACAGGCTGGCCTTGGCCAGGAAGCGGGGCACCCGGTAGTTGCGGTGCACCATCACCGCGTCGAAGATCGGGTCCAGGTGCGAGACGTGGTTCATCACCAGCAGCACACCGCCCTCACCGGGCAGTCGGGGGCCGCTGGTCGGCCTGCGCGCCAGCAGTCCGGTCAGTGGGTAGAACACCACCGCGCACAACCCGATCCAGAACCCGCCACGTTCCCTGGCCATCCGTGCTCCTCGCGCTGCCCGTCCACAACGGCCCCGAGTCTGCATGGCGGGCTGTGCCGGGTCCAGCGCGGGTGGGTCGTGCAGGATGTACGACGTGCGTAGAACTGTGGACCTCGTCATCCCGGTGAAGACCCTGGACCGGGCCAAGTCGCGCCTGGTCGGGGCCGCTGACCGCGGGGTCGGCGACCCGGCGGCACACGCCGCGCTGGTGCTGGCCGTGGCCCTGGACACGGTGACGGCCGCCGCCTCGGCGCAGGGCGTGGGCAGGGTGCTGGTCGTCACCTCCGACCCGGAGCTGACCTCCGCACTGCACCGGATCGGCGTCGAGGTGCTGGCCGACGGGCCCGAGCCGGGGCTCAACTCCGCGCTGCGCCACGGCGCCGCCGCACTGGGCCCCTCGGTGGGCGCGCTACAGGCCGATCTGCCCGCGCTGCGCCCTGCCGAGTTGTCCGCCGCGCTGGCCGAGGCCGGGGACAGGCGGGCGTTCTGCGCCGACCGCCAGGGCACCGGCACCACCCTGTTGCTGGCCGCCCCCGGCGAGCCGCTGGACCCGCGCTTCGGTGTCGGCTCGGCCACCGCGCACACCGAGTCCGGCGCGGTGCCACTGACCGGTGACTGGCCCTCGCTGCGCTGTGACGTGGACACCGCCGAGGACTTGGCGGTCGCGGCGCGAATCGGTTTCGGTCCGCGCACCGCGGCGCAATTCGTGCTTTCGGCGTAATGGCTTATGGTCACCGTGTGGAACAGGCCACGGTGCACACCGCGCACCCCGACGGTTCGCTGACGCTGCTGCGTGACGACGGGGTGCTCCTCGACGCGTCGGCCGAGGCAGTGCGGGCCGGGGGCTGGCGGGCACCCCGTGCGGGACAACGGGTCGCCCTGCACCGTGCCGCAGGTCTCGTAACGCGGGTTGATCTCCCCGCATAAACCGCACGTTCACCGTGTCGTACGTCCTGGGCAGCGCGTTTTCGGCGAGTCTGAGCAACAATGGCCGCGTGCGTACGGACAACGACGACGAGCAGGCAAAGCCCTCGACAGAGCCGACCAAGCCCGCGCCCGCCAAGAGCAGGCAGCCTCGGGCGACCACCCGGCGAGCCGCCGCCACGCCTCGTACGACCACCGCGCGCAAGGCCAAGGCCGAACCGGCGCCGAAGGCTGCCGAACCGAAGGCGGCCCCCGCCAGGACGACCCGGGCCAAGAGCACCCAACCCAAGGCGGCCCAACCTCAGGCAGCACAGCCCAAGGCAGCGGCGGCCAAACCCGCGGCCACCCGGACGCCCCGGCGCAGCACCGGGTTGACGAAGGCGGAACCGGTAGCGGCCGCGGGCAGAGCGGCCGAGCCCGAGCAGCACCGATCCCCCTCGGCACCGCCCGCGGTGACGGCACCGATCGCCGAGACCGATCTGCCCGACGACCGCTACTTCAACCGGGAACTGTCCTGGCTGGACTTCAACGCCCGGGTGCTGGCGCTGGCCGAGGACTCCTCCCAGCCGCTGCTGGAGCGGGCCAAGTTCCTGGCGATCTTCGCGTCCAACCTGGACGAGTTCTACATGGTGCGCGTCGCGGGCCTCAAGCGCCGCGAGGAGACCGGCCTGTCCGTGCGCAGCGCCGACGGGCTGACCCCGACCGAGCAGCTGAGCCGGCTGGCCGCGCGCAGCCAGGAACTGGTCGGCCAGCACGCCAAGGCGTTCCTCAACGAGATCAGGCCCGGCCTGGAGCAGCACGGCATCCGCATCGTGTCCTGGCAGGACCTGGGCAGCCACGACCAGTTGCGGTTGTCCAACTACTTCAGCGAGCAGGTCTTCCCGGTGCTGACCCCGCTCGCGGTGGACCCGGCGCACCCGTTCCCGTACATCTCCGGGCTTTCGCTCAACCTCGCGGTGACGGTGCGCGACCCGGAGACCGGGCGCGAGCAGTTCGCGAGGGTCAAGGTGCCCGACAACGTGCCGCGCCTGGTGCGGGTCGAGGCCGACCGGCGCAGCGGCACCGCGACCTTCCTGCCGCTGGAGGAACTGATCGCCGCGCACCTGGGCGAGCTGTTCGCGGGCATGGACGTCAGCGAGTGCCACGTCTTCCGCATCACCCGCAACGCCGACCTGGAGGTCGAGGAGGACCAGGACGAGGACCTGCTCAAGGCCCTGGAGCGGGAACTGGCGCGTAGGCGCTTCGGCCCGCCGGTGCGCCTGGAGGTCGGCGACGACATGAGCGAGCACGTGCTCGAACTGCTGCTGCGCGAGATGGACGTGGAGCCCGACGAGGTCGTCGAGGTGCCCGGTTTACTGGACCTGTCCTGCCTGTGGCAGGTCTACGGCGTGGACCGCAAGGAGCTCAAGGACCCGCCGTTCGTGCCGGCCACGCACCCCGCCTTCGCCGACCGCGAGACGCCCAAGAGCGTGTTCGCCACCCTGCGCGAGGGCGACGTCCTGGTGCACCACCCGTACGACTCCTTCTCCACCAGCGTGCAGCGCTTCATCGAGCAGGCCGCCGCGGACGAGAACGTGCTGGCCATCAAGCAGACCCTGTACCGGACCTCCGGTGACTCGCCGATCGTGGACGCGCTGATGGACGCGGCCGAGGCGGGCAAGCAGGTCGTGGCGCTGGTGGAGCTCAAGGCGCGCTTCGACGAGGAGGCCAACATCAAGTGGGCCCGCGCGCTGGAGCGGGCGGGCGTGCACGTGGTGTACGGGCTGGTGGGCCTCAAGACACACTGCAAGACCTCGCTGGTGATCCGCCAGGAGGGCTCCACCATCCGGCGCTACTGCCACATCGGCACCGGCAACTACAACCCGAAGACGGCTCGGCTGTACGAGGACGTGGGCATCCTCACCGCGGAGCCGACCATCGGCGCCGACCTGACCGACCTGTTCAACGTGCTGACCGGCTACGCGCGCCAGGACACCTACCGCAGCCTGCTGGTCGCGCCCTACGGGGTGCGGCGCGGCATCGTGCAGCGCATCGAGCGGGAGATCGAGCACGCCCGCGCGGGACGTGCGTCCGGGGTGCGGCTGAAGATGAACTCCTTGGTGGACGAGCAGGTCATCGACGCGCTGTACCGGGCTTCCCAGGCGGGCGTGCGGGTCCAGGTCGTGGTGCGCGGCATCTGCGCGCTCAAGCCCGGCGTGCCCGGTCTGAGCGAGAACATCCAGGTGCGCTCGATCCTGGGCCGCTTCCTGGAGCACTCCAGGATCGCGCAGTTCCACGGCAGCCAGGAGCTGTGGATCGGCAGCGCGGACATGATGCACCGCAACCTGGACCGCCGCGTCGAGGTGATGCTGCGGGTGACCGATCCCAAGCTGATCGCGCAGCTGTCCTCGGTGTTGGACTCCGCGCTGGACCCGGCGACCCGCTGCTGGGTGCTGGGCACCAGCGGCACCTGGGACCCCTCGCCCTCGGACGGTTCGCAGGTGCGCGACCACCAGGCCGAGCTGATGCGCCAGCACAGTGCGAAGGAACAGGTGTGACGATCCACGCTGCCGGTGTCGCCCTGTGGCGCCGGACCCCGGCCGGTGAGCTCGAGGTGGCCGTGGTGCACCGGCCGCGCTACGACGACTGGTCGCTGCCCAAGGGCAAGTCGGACAACGGGGAGACGGTCCCGGAGACGGCGTACCGGGAAACGGTCGAGGAGACCGGTTACCGGCCCGTGCTGGGTCGCAGGCTGCCCTCGGCGCACTACAGCGTCGAGGGCAGGGCCAAGGTGGTGGACTACTTCTCCGCGCGGGTGGCCGGGGGCTCCTTCCTTGCCAACGAGGAAGTGGACCGGCTGCGCTGGCTCAGCCCTGCCAAGGCGGCCAAGACGGTCACCCACCGGCACGACCGCGCGGTGCTGGCCGAGCTGACCGCGGTGCCCGTGGACCTGACCACCGTGCTGCTCGTGCGGCACGCCAAGGCGGGCAAGCGGGACGAGTGGCCCGGGGAGGACGACCTGCGCCCGTTGAGCCCGGCAGGGCTGCGCCAGGCGGCGGGACTACGCCGCCTGCTGCCGTTGTTCGGCGCCGACCGGGTGCATTCCGCCCCGCTGGTGCGCTGTGCGGACACGGTGCGCGGGGTGGCCGAGGACCTGGACACTCAGCCGATTGCGGAACCGCTGCTGTCCGAGCGGCACTACTGGGACAGCCCTTCCGCGGGGGTGGCCCGTCTGTTGGAGATCGCCGCTGCCGGTGGCACCCCGGTCGTTTCCAGCCAAGGCGGGGTCATTCCCGACCTGGTGACCCGGTTGGCCGATCTGGGCGGGGTGGAATTGCCTGCCGTGCAGGCCAAGAAAGGCAGCCTCTGGGTGCTGTCGCTGACCCCCGCGGACAACGGCCGATCCGGTGCGGCACCGCGACTGGTCGCCGCGGACTACTACCCCAGTCCGCTGCCCGCCCCACGCCCCAGCGGGAAATACTGACAGTTCGTCGCGAATTGCCGTTGCCGGGCAACGAGAGCGCGAATAGGGCGAGGGACCTGCCGATTGGCGTATCGGCAGGTCCCTCGCCCTGGTACTCGCCCGGCACGCGCGGGTCGTGTGTCGGGACGTAGCGCGACCGGCTCAGTGGGTGGCTGCTCCGGTCACGGCATTCACTTCTTGGCGGCAGCGGCCTTCTTCGGCGCGGCCTTCTTCGCGGTGGCGGTCGCCTTCTTCGGCGCGGCCTTCGCGGTGGTGGTCGCCTTGGCGGCGGCGGCCGGCTTCGCGGCAGCGGCGCGCTTCGGGGCGGCCTTGGTGGCGGTCGCCTTGGCGGCGGCCGGCTTCGCGGCGGGCTTGGCGGCAGCCGTGGTCCGACGCGTGGTGGCCGGCTTGGCAGCGGTGGCGGCGGCGGCCCTGGTGCGGGTCGCGGCCGGCTTCGCGGCAGCGGCGGGCTTGGCGGCAGCGGTCGTGGTGCGCGCGGCCGGCTTGGCGGCGGACACCTTCGGCAGCTTCTTGGCACCGCTGATGACGTCCTTGAACGTCGTACCAGCGCGGAAGGCGGGAACGTTGGTCTTCTTCACCTTCACGGTCTCGCCAGTGCGCGGGTTGCGCGCGGTGCGGGCGGCACGCGCCCGCTTCTCGAAGACGCCGAAGCCCGTGACGTTGACCTTCTCGCCCTTGTGGACGGTGCGGACGACGATGTCGACCAGACCGTCGACCGCGGTGCTGGCGGCCTTCTTGTCGCCGAGACGCTCCGCAAGAGCCTCAATCAGTTGGGCCTTGTTCACCTTCAGTCCCTCCCAGGACACTTTCGGCCCTGATGTTGGGCCACTTCTGGCACACGGTAAGCCCTAACGCCAAGAATTTCCACGCGCCACGCCCATTTTTCTCTTGGCGATGCGCCGGATCCGCTCCTCTGGGGGACACAAACCCCGATTCGGCAGCGGCGAGGGAGAGTCTGAGAGGCCGCCGGAATGCCTGCCGCAGCAGGAATCCGGCGGCCCTCGATCAGCCGGTCACGACGGGGTTCGTTGTCGGCAGCCAACTTGGCCGTGCGGCTTCGAAACCGTCGATCTCGGCGACGTTTCGCAAGGTCAGGCCGATGTCGTCCAGTCCTTCCAGCAGCCGCCAACGGGTGTAGTCGTCGATGAAGAAGGGCGCGGAGAAGTCCTTGGCGCGGACCACCTTCGCCGCCAGATCGACCGTGACCTCGGTGCCCGGCTCGTTCTCCAGCAGCTTCCACAACAACTCGATGTCGGCCTGCTCACACTGAGCGGCCACCAGGCCCTGCTTGCCCGCGTTACCCCGGAAGATGTCGGCGAACCGGGCGGAGATGACCACCCGGAAGCCGTAGTCCATCAGCGCCCACACGGCGTGCTCCCGCGAGGAGCCGGTGCCGAAGTCCGGGCCCGCGACCAGAACGCTGCCCGCGCGGTAGGGCTCGGCGTTGAGCACGAAGTGCTCGTCGGCGCGCCAGGCGGCGAACAGCCCGTCCTCGAACCCGGTGCGGGTGACCCGCTTGAGGTAGACGGCCGGGATGATCTGGTCGGTGTCCACGTTGGACCGGCGCAGCGGCACGCCGACCCCGGTGTGGCTGGTGAAGGGTTCCATGTCTGCTCAGGCGCCTTTCAGTCCAGGTCCTCGGGCGAGGACAGGGTTCCGCGCACGGCCGTCGCCGCGGCCACCAGCGGGGAGACCAGATGGGTCCGCCCGCCTTTGCCCTGCCTGCCCTCGAAGTTGCGGTTGGAGGTCGACGCGCTGCGCTCACCGGGCGCGAGCTGGTCGGGGTTCATGCCCAGGCACATCGAGCAGCCCGCCGACCGCCACTCGGCCCCGGCCTGCGTGAACACCTCGTGCAGCCCTTCGGCTTCGGCCTGTGCGCGCACGCGCATCGAGCCCGGCACGACGAGCATGCGCACCTGCTGGGCCACCTGCCTGCCGCGCAACACCTCCGCGGCGGCCCGCAGGTCCTCGATGCGCCCGTTGGTGCAGGAGCCCAGGAAGACCGTGTCCACGTGGATCTCGCGCAGCGGGGTACCCGGGGTCAGGCCCATGTAGGCCAGGGCCTTCTCCGCGGCCACCTTCGCGTTGTCGTCACCGAACTGCTCCGGGTCGGGCACCCGCTCGCCCAGCGGCAGGCCCTGCCCCGGGTTGGTGCCCCAGGTGACGAACGGGGTGAGGCTGTCCGCGTCGATGTGCACCTCGGTGTCGAACTCCGCGTCGGCATCGGTACCCAGCGAGCGCCAGTACTCCACCGCGGTGTCCCAGTCCGCGCCACGCGGGGCGTGCGGGCGGCCCTTGAGGTACTCGAAGGTCGTCTCGTCCGGCGCGATCATGCCGGCCCGTGCGCCCGCCTCGATCGACATGTTGCACACGGTCATCCGGGCCTCCATGGACAGCGCGCGGATCGCGCTGCCCCGGTACTCCAGGATGTAGCCCTGGCCGCCGCCGGTGCCGATCTTCGCGATCACCGCGAGGATCACGTCCTTGGCGGTGACCCCGGGCCGCAGCTCCCCCTCGACGTTGATCGCCATCGTCTTGAAGGGGCGCAGCGGCAGGGTCTGCGTGGCCAGCACGTGCTCCACCTCGGAGGTGCCGATGCCGAAGGCGATCGAGCCGAACGCGCCGTGCGTGGAGGTGTGGCTGTCCCCGCACACCACCGTCATGCCGGGCTGGGTCAGGCCCAGCTGCGGACCGACCACGTGCACGATGCCCTGCTCCACATCGCCCATCGGGTGCAGCCGCACGCCGAACTCCGCGCAGTTGCGGCGAAGCGTCTCCACCTGGGTGCGCGACACCGGGTCGGCGATCGGCAGGTCGATGCCGACCGTGGGCACGTTGTGGTCCTCGGTGGCGATGGTCAGGTCCGGCCTGCGCACCGGCCGTCCCGCGAGCCGGAGCCCGTCGAACGCCTGTGGGCTGGTGACCTCGTGCACCAGGTGCAGGTCGATGTAGATGAGATCGGGCTCTGCCCCGTCGCCCTTGCGCACCAGGTGCGCGTCCCACACTTTCTCCGCCAGCGTGCGGCCCATTGCTCCTCCGAGTGCTGCCCAGGATTTCGCGGATCTGGACTTCCCACATGTCGGGAAGCTAGTATCGCGACGTGGGACAGCATAGCGGGATCGGAGTTCTGGACAAGGCCGTGGCCGTGCTCAGCGCGGTGGCGAAGGATCCGTGCGGGCTCGCCGAGCTCTGCACGCGAACCGGTCTGCCGCGCGCCACCGCGCACCGGCTCGCCGTCGGCCTTGAGGTGCACCGCTTGCTGCGCCGCGGATCCGACGGCCGGTGGCGTCCCGGCGCGGCGCTGGCCGAACTCGCCGGTGGCGCCACCGATCCGTTGCTCGACGCGGCCTCCGCCGTGCTGCCGAGGCTGCGCGACATCACCGGGGAGAGCGTGCAGCTCTACCGGCGCGACGGGATGCAGCGGATCTGCGTGGCCGCGGCGGAACCGCCGAGCGGCCTGCGGGACACCGTGCCGGTCGGCGCGCGGTTGCCGATGACCGCCGGGTCCGGGGCCAAGGTGCTCGCCGCGTGGGCGGACCCCGCGACCCAGCGCTCACTGCTGACCGAGGCGCTGTTCGGCGAGCGCACCCTGTTGGAGGTGCGCCGGCGCGGCTGGGCGCAGAGCGTCGGCGAGCGCGAGCCCGGTGTCGCCAGCGTGTCCGCACCCGTGCGCGACTCCAGCGGTGTGGTCATCGCCGCCGTCTCCGTTTCCGGCCCCGTGGACCGCATGGGCCGCCGACCCGGTGGCCGCTGGGCCGCCGACCTGCTCGCCGCCGCCGAGGCCCTCCAGAACCGCCTCTGACCCCACCGCCAAACCCCGGGCTGGGGCCGCACTCGCCCCAGCCCGGCGACGACGAGCCCCGGCCTGAGGCGGGCGAGTCCCGGCCTGAGGCACACGAGTCCCGCCCAGCCGCACGCGAGTCCCGCTCTGGGGACGACGAGTCCCGGCTTGAGGCGGGCGAGTCCCGGCTAGTAGCGCGCAAGTCCCGCTTCAGGGACGGCGAGTCCCGGCCCAGTGACGGCGAACCCCGCCCTACCACGCGCGAGTCCCGGCCAGTAGCTCGGCGCGGAACCTTGACCGTGTCTCGCCGACGACCACCCAGCCACGCTCGCCGACGCGGGCCATGTCCTGAAAGTGCGGTGGGTTCATGTGGTGGTTGCAATGGGGGGTTTGCCGGACAGTACCCGCTGGAGTGCTTCGGCGGGGGTGATCCAGCCCAGGGTCTTGCGGGGCCTGCCGTTGAGCAGGACCGCGACGCGTGCGAGGTCCTCCGCGGAGTGCGCGGACAGGTCGGTGCCCTTGGGGAAGTACTGGCGCAGCAGCCCGTTGGTGTTCTCATTCGAGCCACGTTGCCAGGGTGAGTGCGGGTCACAGAAGTAGATCGCCAGGTCGGTGGCCAGACTGATCTCGGCATGCCGGGCCATCTCCTTGCCCTGGTCCCAGGTCAACGACCGCCACAGGTGCGTGGGCAGGGACCGGATGGTCTCGATCATCCGGTCCCGCACCCGCGCCGCGTCATGCCCGTCGGGCAGGTGCAGCAGCAGGCAGTACCGGGTGGAACGCTCGACCAGAGTCCCGATCGCGGACCTGTTACCCCGCCCCAGGATCAGGTCACCCTCCCAATGCCCGGGCACCGCCCGGTCGGCGGCCTCGGCGGGACGTTCGGAGATACTGACCATGCCCGGGATCCGGCCCGCCCCCGAGACGGGCGCACCGCTGGCCCGGCGGGGGCGGCGTAGCGCCCGCCCGGTCCGCAGACACGCCGCCAGCTCACGGCGCAACGCGCCCCGGCCCTGGACGTAGATCGACTGGTAGATCGTCTCGTGCGACACCCGCATCTCCGGCCGGTCGGGAAAGGTCGTCTCCAGCGTGGCAGCGACCTGCTCCGGTGACCAACCCCGCTCCAGCCCGGCCTGGACCCAGCCCCGCAGGACCGGGTCGGAGGCCAGCCGCGCGACCTTGGGCCGCCGGGCCCGCGCCCTCGCGGCCCGCTCCGCGGCCACCGCCCGATACCCCCGCCGCCCACCGTTACGGCCGACCTCACGACTGACCGTGCAGGCCGGACGCCCCAGACCCGCCGCGATCCGGGCGAACGAGTCACCCGCGGCGATCCCGCGGGAGATCGCCTCCCGCTCGACCAACGACAGGAACCGGTTCGACAGTGGGCGGGGCGCGTTACCGATCACCCCGCCAGCCTGCCGGAACCACCGCCGCCCGGTCTCATGACTGACCCCGACCATCCCCGACGCGGGCCGGACCGCATGACCAGCCCGGACCACCTCCCAAAACCTCACCCGCACAGCGCGGGGTAGCTGGGCCCGTCCAGTCATCACAACTCCACTCGATCACAAGCAGTGTTGCAACCACCCCCTGAACCCAAGTGCCGTTCAGGACACTGGATGCCCTGAACGGCACTTTCAAGACACCGCAGCCTCGGCTCGGACCGGATACCAGGTCAACGATGCGCGACGCGCCAGTAGTGGCGCGCAAGCCCGGCTCCGGGGACAACGAACCCCACCCTGGCGCGGGCAAGTAACAGCGATCAGGGGAGCACCAGTCCCGCTCTGCCGTCGACCACGGTCATGAAAGTGCCGTTCATGACACTGACCGTCCCAAAGGGCACCTTCATGACCCCACGCCCCGGACAAGGGCCTGACAGACCCAAAAAGCGAAAGAGCTCTGGGTAGCAATGCCACCCAGAGCTCTCACACTCTGTAGCCCCGACGGGATTCGAACCCGCGCTACCGCCTTGAGAGGGCGGCGTCCTAGGCCGCTAGACGACGGGGCCAGGACTTTCTCTTACTGGACTTACCTTAGCAGATCCTCGGGAGGACCTTGCACCGGGGGTTGTCCAGTGCTGGGGTACCAGGACTCGAACCTAGACTAACTGAACCAGAATCAGTCGTGCTGCCAATTACACCATACCCCAATGGCATTCTGATCAGCTTTGGGCTGTCCAGCTCTCTTGCCCGTGGCCTCTCCGTGCTGCCGGAATGAATACTAGACCATGAGTGGCCAGAACACGAAATCGACCCCCCACGTGGGCCGACTGCGCTGGTCAGAGGCTCAGCAGACGCCGCCGGACAGCTCGCACACGATCAGCTCGGGCAGCTCCGCCAGACTGCTGATGGTCGATACGCCCGAAGGCGCAGGACCCGACTCGCCCGTCCGGTTCAGCCACACCCCGTGCATTCCCGCGTCGCGGGCGCCGATGGCATCCAGATCGAGCCGGTCACCCACGTGCACGGTCTCGGCCAGGTCCACGCCCAGGTCGAGACAGGCGGTGCGGAAGATGGCGGGATCGGGTTTGGCAACCCCGAGCTCACCTGCGATGACGACCTCGTCGAAGAACTCGGAAAGCCCCACCGCGGCGATCTTCGCGCGCTGATGGGGCCCCGAGGCGTTGGTCACGGCGGCCACCTTGATGCCGGTGGCGCGCAGCCAGTCCAGGCAGGGGAGTGTGTCCTCGAACACCCGCCAGGACTGCTCCATCGCGTCCAGCCGGTACTGCTCCCTGCGGTCGACCTCCGCGTCGTCCAGGCACTCCCCGAGGTCGGCGAAGAAGGCCCTGGTGCGCTCGCGGCGCATGGTGTCGTAGTCGCACTCGCCCGAGATGACCCGCGCCACGTGCTCGTCGGTCGTGCGCTGCCAGGCCGGCCAAGCGTCATCGCGGCCGATCATCGCGCTCAACACCGATCTCACCGAACCGCCGTAGTCAATCAGCGTGTCGTCGATGTCCAGGCAAACTGCTCGGATTTCGGCGGTCTTCTGTGCGGGAACAGCGGGGAGAACGGATGTCACCAGGTGAGGCTAGGTGTGCGAAGCAGGTCGGCGATTCGGCTAACAAGGTGATCCTGCGGCCGAGTTGCGGTCACTCTCCGCCGATGTTCGATTCCAGTACGCGGTTGGGCCGGTCCAGCGAACGTTCGCGCCCCAGCAGGACCATCGACTCGTAGAGCAGCGGTGACACAGTGCGACCGGCCACAGCCACCCTGACCGGGGCGAATGCCTTGCACCGCTTGAGCCCCACGCCGTCGACGAGGGCCCCCTCGACACCCGCGGCGGTCCCCTCCGGCAGGGCCGTCAGCGCCTGGATGGAGGCCGCCAGCACCGCCCGGGCGTCGGCACCAAGCGCCTTCGCAGCCGAACCCACCTTCGGGGTGAATTCCTCCTCACGGGTGACAGAAAAGCAATGATCGACCGCGCCGCGGAGAGCACCGTGCGCAGCGGGATCTGCCGAGCGTGACGGAGAGCAGGTCCGCTCCGCGGGCGGCGTCGGCGCCCTCGACGCGGACCGGGTGAACCGGCTTGACCTCGGCCTGCCTCAGGAGCATCCTGAGCTTATTCAACGAGTGTTGAAAAGAGGGGTCGAGATGGACAGGACGACGTGTTGTGTGGTGGGTGGCGGCCCGGCGGGCATGGTGCTGGGGCTGCTGCTGGCGCGGGCGGGCGTTGACGTGACGGTGCTGGAGAAGCACGGCGACTTCCTGCGCGACTTCCGCGGCGACACGGTGCACGCCTCGACGCTGAACCTGCTGGACGAACTGGGGCTGGGTGAGGCGTTCGCGAAGGTGCCGCACCAGAAGGTGACGGAACTGGGACTGCCGGTGGGCACCGACACGACCCTGCCGGTGGACCTGACGAGGTTGCCAGGCAAGCACAAGCACATCGCGATGGTGCCGCAGTGGGACTTCCTGGACATGCTCGCCGAGGCGGCCAACGCCGAGCCGGGCTTCCACCTGCGGATGAACACCGAGGCCACCGGCCTGATCACCGACGGGGGCCGGGTCACCGGGGTCGCCTACCGCACCAGGGACGGCCAGACCGGCGAGATCGCCGCCGACCTCACGGTGGCCTGCGACGGGCGCGGCTCGCTGCTGCGCGCGGCCAAGGGCCTGGGCATCCACTCGTGGCAGGTGCCGATGGACTGCTGGTGGTTCCGGCTGCCACGCACCGAGGCCGACCGGCGGGGCCTCGGCGGGGTCATCGGCGCCAACCGGATGCTGATCTACATCGACCGCGGCGACTACTTCCAGATCGCGTTCCTGATCGAGAAGGGCAGCGACGCGCGCTGGCGCGAGGAGGGCGTGCGGTCGCTGCGGGACAGCATCGCGGGAATCGCGCCGTGGCTGGCCGACCGGCTGGACGCCGTCGAGTCGCTGGACGAGGTCAAGCTGCTGGACGTCAAGCTGGACCGGCTGGACAAGTGGTTCGACGAGGGCCTGCTGTGCATCGGCGACGCGGCGCACGCCATGTCACCGGTCGGCGGGGTCGGCATCAACCTGGCGGTGCAGGACGCCGTTGCCACGGCACGACTGCTGGCCGGACCGCTGCGCCGGGGCACGGTGACGACCGCCGACCTGGCCAAGGTGCAGCGCCGTCGCAAGCCGGCCACCGTGATCACCCAGGGCATGCAGCGCCTGCTGCACGACAAGGCCATCAGGCCCGCCCTGCAGGGGCGGATGGACATCGCTGGTGGCCAGCGGGCGCCGTTGCCGCTGCGGGTGCTGGCGAAGTTCCCGGCGCTGGGCATCCTGCCCGCCTACCTGATGGCGATCGGCGTCCGCCCCGAGCACGCCCCCGGGTTCGCCCGCCGCTGAGGACTCACCGGGTGCGGCCCCAGCGCGTGTCGGCGCTTCCGGTACCGCGTGTCGGACGTTCCGGGACGGTGTGTTGCGCCGACACACCGCACGGGAAACGCCGACACGCGGTGCCCTGCGCGGGACTCGCCCGCGGCAGAACGGGACTCGCGCGCCGGTGGGCGGGACTCGCGGGCCCCAGAGCGGGAGTCAGTGCGGGACGCGGCCGCTGAGGACCATGGCGACGACCTGGGCCCGGTCCCGTGCGCCGAGTTTGCGCAGGATCGCCTTCACGTGGGTCTTCACGGTGTCGGTGCTGATGAACAGGTGGCGGCCGATGCTGGTGTTGTCCAGCCCCTTGAGCATCTCGGCCAGCACGTCGAACTCGCGGGCGGACAGCTGGGGAAGCCCCGTGTGCGGCGGCAGCTCCGCTGGCGGGCTCACCAACCCGCCCAGCCTCGGGTCGAGCAGGGTGTCGGTGCCGGTGAGCACCTCGGCGAACGCGGGCAGCAGCTCGCGCAGCGGGGTGGTCTTGAGCAGGTATGCGGAGGCACCCTCCTCCAGTGCCGCCTTGGCCCATTCGGGGCTGTCCATCTCGCTGACCACCGCCGTGCGCGCCGTGGGCCGGTGTTCGCGCACGTCGCGCACGGTGCGCAGCGGCCCGCCTCCCGGCACGCACAGATCGGTGATCACGAGGTCGACGAGCAGCCCGCGCAGGCAGCGCAGCGCCTCGGCGGAGGTGTGCGCCACACCGACCACCCGGAAGCGCCGCGTGCGCTGCAAGCTGATCCGCAGTCCCTCGGTGATCAGCTGCGACGCGTCGACCAGAAGGACCCTTGCCGGATCGCCGATCTCCATCGATCACCTCCGCGGCGGCGTTGACGCAGATTGCTGACCTGGACGGTTTCGCAATCCGCGTCAACGCGGGATAGCACGCCGCGGTTCACCTCCGGAAGCCGCCGGAGGGCCGGTACCCGCGAAGTTGGGCCGACCGGCCGACGGTGGCACCCGCCGGGCCGCCCAGTCCGGTTAGGCCAGCGCGACCTTGTTGGTCAGGGTGCCGATGCCCTCCACGCTGACCGAGACGGACTGGCCCTCGGCCAGCGGACCGACCCCGGCGGGCGTGCCGGTGAGGATGACGTCCCCGGGCAGCAGGGTCATCGAGCGGGTGATCCACTCGATCAGCTCGCCCACCCCGTGCAGCAGCTCGGAGGTCCGCGAGTCCTGCTTGAGCTCACCGTCCAGCTCGGTGCGGATCTCCAGGTCGGAGGGGTCGAGGCTGGTCTCGATCCACGGGCCGAGCGGGCAGAACGTGTCGTGCCCCTTGGCCCTGGTCCACTGCCCGTCCTGCTTCTGCTGGTCGCGGGCGGTGACGTCGTTGGCGATGGTGTAGCCCAGGATCACCGAGGCGGCGTCCTCCGCCTTGACGTCCTTGCAGGGCAGCCCACCGATGACCACGGCCAGCTCGCCCTCGAAGTCCACCCGCGAGGACTCGCGGGGCAGCACGATGGTGGCGTCCGGGCCGATCACCGAGGTGGACGGTTTCATGAAGATGACCGGGTCGGCGGGCGCCTCACCGCCCATCTCCCTGGCGTGGTCGGCGTAGTTCTTGCCAACGCACACCACCTTGGACGGGCGGATCGGGGCCAGCAGCTGGACGGAGGCCAGCGGCCAGGTGCGGCCGGTGAACTTGGGGTCCTCGAACACCGAGGTGGCGAGTTCGGCAGCGATCAGGCTGTCCGGCTCGCCACCGATGGCGACGAAGGACGCCCCTTCCGAGTGAGAGATACGAGCGAAGCGCACCTGACCAACTTAGCCGCCCGCGGCCACCTGGCGGACCCGCAGCGCCTTGTGCGCGAGAGCGTCACACAGCGCGAGCCAGCTGGCCTCGACGATGTTGCCGTGCACACCCACGGTGACCCACTCGCGTTCCCCGTCGGTGGACTCGACCAGGACCCTGGTCACCGCGTCGGTCCCGGCGTGGTCTGTCAGTATGCGCACCTTGTAATCGGCCAGCTCCACGGTGTCCATCCAGGACAGGTGCGGCAGCAGTGCCTTGCGCAGCGCGGCGTCCAGGGCGTGCACCGGGCCGTTGCCCTCGGCGGTGGCGATCACCCGCTCCCCACCGACGTGCACCTTGACCGTGGCCTCGGACACGACCTCCCCGTCCGGGCGGTGGTCCAGCAGCACCCGGTAGGACTCCAGGGTGAACGGCGGTTCGTCCACTTCGGACAGCTCGGCGCGCAGCAGCAGCTCCAGCGAGGCGTCGGCCGCCTCGAAGGACCAGCCCTTGGCCTCCAGCTCCTTGACCCTGCGCACGGCGGAGCCGACCGCCGCCTCCTGACCGGTCAGGTCGAGCCCGAGCTCACGTCCCTTGAGCTCCAGGCTCGCCCGACCGGCCATCTCGGTGACCAGGACCCGCATGCCGTTGCCGACGGTGACCGGATCGATGTGGTTGTACAGCTCCGGATCCACCTTGATCGCGCTCGCGTGCAGCCCCGCCTTGTGGGCGAAGGCCGAGGCCCCGACGTAGGCCTGGTGGGTGTCGGGGGCGAGGTTCGCGATCTCCGCGAGGGCATGGGAGACGCGGGTCAGCTCGGCGGTGGAGTCGGTGGGTAGCACCGGCATGCCGAGCTTGGTCACGAGGTTCCCGATGACGGCGAACAGGTCGGCGTTGCCCGCCCGTTCCCCGTACCCGTTCGCGGTGCACTGGACGTGGCTGGCGCCCGCCTGCACCGCGGCGATCGTGTTGGCCACCGCGCAGGAAGTGTCGTCCTGACAGTGGATGCCGACGCGGAAGCCGGTACGCGCCATGACCTCCGTGACGGTTTCCGCCAGTTTCAACGGCAGCTGCCCGCCATTGGTGTCGCAGAGCACGACCACGTCCGCGCCGCCGTCCACAGCGGACTCCAGCACGCGCAGCGCGCAGTCCGGGTCGTGGGCGTAGCCGTCGAAGAAGTGCTCGGCGTCGAGGAAGACCCGGCGGCCCTCGGACACCAGGTACCGCACGGTGTCGCGGACCATCGCGCAGTTCTCGGCGAGGTCGGTGCGCAGCGCGCGCTCGATGTGCCTGCGGTCGGACTTGGCCACCAGCGTGACCACCGGGGCCTGGGAGTCCAGCAGTGCGCGCACCTGCTGGTCCTCCTGCACGGCCACGCCCGCCTTGCGGGTCGCGCCGAAGGCCACCAGCACGGCGTGCCGCAGCTCCAGCTCCCCCGCCGCGGCCCTGGCGAAGAACTCGGTGTCCTTGGGCAGCGCGCCCGGCCAGCCGCCCTCGATGAAGCCCACCCCGAGGCCGTCGAGCAGTCTGGCCACGGCCAGCTTGTCGGTGGCCGAGTAGGTGATGCCCTCGCGCTGTGCCCCGTCGCGCAGCGTCGTGTCGTAGACGTGGAAGCCGTCGCCGAGCGGCGTTGCGGCGGGACTGGTGCGGGTCACTTGTCGCGCTCCTCGCGGTGGTGGGGTCGGGCCCTGAAAAGCAAAAAGACCCCCTGCGAAGGCAAGAGGTCTGCGCACCGGGTGCTGGACTACAGCACTACCCGGTGCGCGGGGGAATAATGATCATGCCGTGGAGGGCCACGTTTTCATGCTCGCACACACACGCCGCCCGTACCAAGCCTCGGGCCAAAACTCCCACCCGTTGGGATGACTGCGCCGTTCGGCGCCCATCTGGTCCACCTCGGCGGAATTGGTCTGGTCCTCTGACCGCACTCGGAGAACGCTTACGAGGGCTGCCTGCGAACGGGAGGAGAACGACTCGTGACCACGGTGGTGCTGCTGGGCACTCTGGACACCAAGGGACCGGAGTACGCCTGGCTGGTCGACCGCGTGCGGGTGGCGGGCTGCGAGACGGTGCTGGTGGACACCGGGGTGCTCGGCGAACCGGGGGCGCTGGCCGACGTGCCGCGCGAACGGGTGAGCGAGCAGCTGGGCCGTCTGCGCATCGACAAGGACCGCGGGGCGGCGATCGCCGCGATGGCCGAGGGCGCCGCGGAGCTGGTGGTCGACCTGCACCGGCAGGGGCAGTTGCACGGGGTGCTCGCGGTGGGCGGGTCCAGCGGGTCGGCGCTGGCCGCGCACGCGATGCGGGCGCTGCCGGTCGGCGTGCCCAAGCTGCTGGTGTCCACGATGGCCGCGGGCGACTGCTCACCGTACGTGGGCGGCAGCGACATCACGATGATGTACTCGGTGGTGGACATCGCGGGCATCAACCAGGTGTCCGAACGGGTGCTGGGCAACGCCGCCGCCGCGATAGCGGGCATGGCGCTGGCCTACCACGAGTCCGAGCGCTACCCGAGCAGGCACGACCGGCCGCTGGTCGCGGCGAGCATGTTCGGCGTGACCACCCCGGCGGTGGACGCGGCGCGTGGGCGGCTGGAGGAGCTGGGCTACGAGGTGCTGGTGTTCCACGCCACCGGCGCGGGCGGGCGCTCGCTGGAGTCGCTGGCCGACGGCGGCTTCCTGGCCGGGGTCCTGGACCTGACCACCACCGAGCTGGCCGACGACCTGGTGGGCGGGGTGCTCACCGCGGGGCCGCGGCGGCTCACCGCGGCCGCCCGCAACGGGGTGCCGCAGGTGGTCAGCGCGGGCGCGCTGGACATGGTCAACTTCGGGCCGCTGGACAGCGTGCCCGCGCGCTTCACCGGCCGCACCACGCACGTGCACAACCCGAGCGTGACACTGGTCCGCACCACCGGGCCGGAGCTGGCCGAGCTGGGCAGGCGGATCGCCGCGAAGCTCTCGGCGAGCACCGGGCCCACCGCGTTCTTCCTGCCGAAGCGGGGGTTCTCCGCGCTCGACGCGCCGGGCGGGCCCTTCCACGACCCGGCGGCCAACGCCGAGTTCGCCGAGCAGTTGCGGTCCGGGCTGGCCACCAGCACGGTGGAGCTGCACGAACTGGACCAGCACGTCAACGACGCCGAGTTCGCCGTGGCCGCGGCCGAGCGGCTGCACGAGTTGATCAGGGAGTCGCCGTGAACCGCAGCACCGCACTCGCCCGACTTGTCTCCACTGTGGACGGAGGGGGCTCCGTGATCGGCGCGGGTGCGGGCACCGGCCTGTCCGCGAAGTGCGCGGAGCTGGGCGGGGTGGATCTGATCATCGTCTACAACTCGGGCCGGTTCCGGATGGCCGGGCGCGGGTCGCTGGCCGGGCTGATGCCCTACGGGGACGCCAACGGAATCGTGGTGGAGATGGCGGCCGAGGTGCTGCCGGTGGTGCGGGACACGCCCGTGCTGGCCGGGGTGTGCGGCACCGACCCGTTCCGGCTGATGCCGGTGTTCCTGGACCAGTTGGCGGCCATGGGCTACTGCGGGGTGCAGAACTTCCCCACGGTGGGCCTGATCGACGGCACGTTCCGGGCCAACCTGGAGGAGACCGGGATGGGCTACGCGCTGGAGGTGGAGCTGATCCGCCTCGCCAGGGAACGGGACCTGCTCACCGCCCCGTACGTGTTCGACCCGGAGCAGGCGGCGCGCATGGCCGAGGCGGGCGCGGACGTGCTGGTGCCGCACATGGGCCTGACCACCAGCGGCACGATCGGCGCGCGCACCGCGCTGGGCCTGGACGAGGCGGTGGACCGGGTGCAGGCGATGCGCGACGCCGCCGTACGGGTGAACCCGGACGTGCTCGTGCTCTGCCACGGCGGCCCGATCGCCGAGCCGGAGCACGCGGAGTACGTGCTGTCGCGGACCACCGGGGTGGTCGGCTTCTTCGGTGCGTCCTCTGTGGAGCGACTGCCCACGGAGGTGGCGCTGACCGAGCGCGTGCGGCAGTTCAAGCGACTGGAACCAGGCCGTCGAACAGGCGGTACAGCGCCCGACGGAACCGGTCTTCCGCGTCCTCGGTGAGGTCCATTGAGGACAGTGAACGGGTGAACAGCGGGTAGTCCCCGCTGCCCATGGCCTCCTTGATCGCGGTGAGCGCGCGCTCCTCGGGCTGCGTCCACGCGGGGTTGAGCTCGCCCCGCACGTGCATGACGATCACCCGGCCGAACAGCACCATGGCCTCGAACTGGGTGTGCGCGGGCAACCCCGCCGGTTGCAGCAGGCGCAGCACGTGTTCGGCGTGCCGCAGCACGGTGGGCGTGATGAACACCCGCCCGACGGCAAGGTCCGCCCACCACGGGTGCCGGAAGAGCCACTCGCGCATGACCTTCGCCAGTTCGTAGAGGTCCTGGCGCCAGTCCCCGCCCGGCTCGCGCTGGTAGTCCGCGGCGCCCATCACCGCGTCGATCATCAACTCGTGCAGGTCCTCCTTGCGCCGCACGTAGTTGTACAGCGACATCGGGGCCAGCCCCACCTCCGCGGCCACCCTGCGGATGCTCACCGCCGCCAGGCCCTCCGCGTCGGCCAGGGCCACGGCCGCGGCGGCGGTGCTCGACGCGCTGGACTGGGCGGACGCGCACGTCCTGGGCATCTCGAAGGGCGGGGTGGTGGCGCAGTTCCTCGCGGTGCGACACCCCGCTCGGGTCCGCACCCCGACCTCGGTGATGAGCTTCTCCTCGCTGGAGATCGGCAACCGGTCCTGGCCCGAGGGGATCATGGTGCCGGACCTGGCGGCGTCCATGCGCGCGGCCGTGGCGGCGATGCGCTCGCCCGGGTTCCCCGCGGACGAGGAGTTCCTGGAGAACACGCTCCGGATCAAGCGGGAGCGGGGTTGGGACCTGCCGCGCGCACTGTGGCCCGCGATCGTCGCGGAGGTCCGGGCGCTGGCCGACCGGGCCCGCTGAGGGTCGTCATGAAAGTGCCGTTCGAGACACTGGATGTCTCGAACGGCACTTTCATGGCATTGACGAGCTCAGGCGCCCGCGCGGGCGTTGGAGGACACCAGTGCGGCCAGCCGGTCGCCCACCGCGTAGGTGGCGCCGGGCGAGGCGTGGTCGCGGGTGGCCAGGTCGAAGGCCACCGAGGCCTCGATGCGCCGGGCCGCCTCGGACTCACCGAGGTGGTCGAGCATCAGGGCCACCGAGAGCACGGCGGCGGTCGGGTCGGCGATGCCCTGCCCGGCGATGTCCGGGGCGCTGCCGTGCACCGGCTCGAACATGCTCGGGTTGCGCCGGGTCACGTCGAGGTTGCCGCTGGCGGCCAGCCCGATGCCGCCGGTCACCGCGGCGGCCAGGTCGGTGAGGATGTCGCCGAACAGGTTGTCGGTGACGATCACGTCGAACCGCCCGGGGTCGGTCACCATGTGGATGGTGGCCGAGTCCACGTGCTGGTAGGAGACCGTCACGTCCGGGTACTGCAGCGACACCTCCTCCACGACCCGGGACCACAGCGAACCGGCGTGGGTCAGCACGTTGGTCTTGTGCACCAGGGTCAGGTGCTGGCGGGGCCGCTTGGCCGCCCTGGCGAACGCGTCGCGCACCACCCGGTCCACGCCGAACGAGGTGTTGATGCTGACCTCGGTGGCGATCTCGTTGGGGGTGTCCTTGCGCAGCAGGCCACCGTTGCCCGCGTACAGGCCCTCGGTGCCCTCGCGCACGACGACCATGTCGATGTCCGGCGGGTCCGCGATGGGGCTGCGGACGCCGGGGTAGAGGCGAGCAGGCCTCAGGTTCACGTGGTGGTCGAGTTCGAAGCGCAGGCGCAGCAGCAGCCCGCGCTCCAGGATGCCGCTGGGCACCGAGGGATCGCCGACCGCGCCGAGCAGGATCGCGTCGTGCTGGCGCAGTTCACCGAGCACCGACTCCGGCAGCAGCTCGCCGGTGGCGTGCCACCGCGCCGCCCCGAGGTCGTACCGGGTGATCTCCGCAGTGGGAACCACCTCGCCGAGCACCTTGAGTGCCTCGGCGACCACCTCGGGCCCGATCCCGTCACCCGGGATCACCGCGAGCCGCATTCACACACCTCCCAGGCTGAGGTCCCACGCCGGGACCTTGTCCATCATTCGCGAAGGCTACCCGTACTTCGCCCACTGATCGGAGTTCGGACACGCTTCTGGGGTGATCTCTCCCGAAGTGCGGGACACCCGGTTGGCGTAAGACCCACTCGATCAGGTGAGTGCGGGGCCGTGACCGGCCGGAACACGGCCCCGCAGGCCAGGATCAGCCGAACGTGACCGCGCGCACGGTGTGCGCGCCCACGGCGGCACCGATCGGGCCGACCACGCCCGCGTCCACCGGACGGTCCACCCGCAGCAGCATGACGGCGTCGGCCCCGTCCTTGGTCTGGCTGATCTGCGCGGCCTCCACGTTCACGCCCGCCTCGCCGAGCAGGGTGCCCACGGTGCCCATCACGCCGGGGCGGTCCGGGTACTCCAGCAGCAGCACGTTGCCCTCGGCGCGCAGGTCGAAGTGCCTGCCGTTGACCTCGACCAGCTTCTCGACGGCCTGCAACCCGCTGATCGTGCCGGAGACGCTGAGCGAGGTGCCGTCGGCCATGCCCGCCCGCACCGTGACCAGGCTGCGGTGGTTGGCGCTCTCCGGCTCCTTGACCAGGTCCACGGCCACGCCGAGGGTCGCCGCCAGCGCGGGGGCGTTCACGAAGGTGACCTGCTCCTCGACGATGCCCGAGAAGACACCGCGCAGTGCCGCCAGGGGCAGCACCGTGACGTCCTCGTTGGACAGTTCGCCGCGCACCAGCACGGTCACCGAGGAGGGCGCCTTGCCCGCCAGCGCCGAGAGCAGCACGCCCAGCTTCTGGGTCAGCCCGAGGTAGGGCCGCACCTCCTCGCCGACCACGCCGCCGCTCTGCACGTTCACCGCGTCGGGCACGAAGTCCCCGCGCAGGGCCAGCCGCACCGAACGGGCCACGTCGGTGCCCGCCCGGTCCTGGGCCTCGGCGGTGGAGGCGCCCAGGTGCGGGGTGACGACCACGTTGGGCAGCTCGAACAGCGGGCTGGCGGTGGTCGGCTCGGTCTCGAACACGTCCACACCGGCACCGCCGACGTGACCGTCCCGAATGGACTCCGCGAGCGCGGCCTCGTCGATCAGGCCACCGCGCGCGGCGTTGACGATGATGACGCCCTTCTTGGTGCGGGCCAGCTGCTCCTTGCCGATGAGCCCCTTGGTCTCCGGGGTCTTGGGCAGGTGGATGGAGATCGCGTCCGCGCGCTCCAGCAGCTCGTCCAGGGTGACCAGCTCGATGCCCAGCTGGGCGGCGCGGGCCGGTGCCACGTAGGGGTCGTAGGCGATCAGGTTGGTGCCGAAGGCGGCGAGCCGGGCCGCGAACAGCTGGCCGATCTTGCCGAGGCCCACCACGCCGACGGTCTTGCCGTTGAGCTCCACGCCCGAGTAGGCGCTGCGCTTCCACTCGCCCGCGCGCAGGCTGGCGCTGGCCTCGGGGATGCGCCGGGCCACCGCGAGCAGCAGGCCAACGGCGTGCTCGGCGGCCGAGGTGATGTTGGAGGTGGGCGCGTTCACGACCATGACCCCGCGCTGGGTGGCCGCGGGCACCTCCACGTTGTCCAGGCCAACACCGGCCCTGGCGACGACCTTGAGCCGGTTGCTCGCGCCGAGCACCTCGGCGTCGACCTTGGTCGCCGAGCGCACCAGCAGCGCGTCGGCCTCGGCCACGGCGGAGAGCAGGGCCGGGCGGTCTGTCCCGTCCACGTGGCGGATCTCGACCTCGTCACCGAACACCTCGATGACCGAGGGGGCGAGCTTCTCGGCGATCAGGACGACTGGACGACTGGCATTGGTCACGGCACAGCTCCAAGGTGGTTGGCATCGCCCGACAAGGCAGCGCTGTAGCAGCAGGCTGGGGCCCATCCGCACGGCGCTGTGCTGGGACCACGACGCATTTTACGAGGTCCACGGCCATCGCGGGGCACCGGTGTTAACTCGGTCGCAAAGCGGACGTAACTCACCGTCCCCACTCGAACTCACCGAGCCGGGCACCCCCGATGAAGGCGGTCCACTCCCCCGGGGTGAACACCAGCACCGGCCCGTCCGGGTGCGCGGCGTTGCGCATCACGGTGTAGGTCACGCCGTCGGTGTGCTCGATCTCGGCGATCTCCACGTTGGCGTCCTCCGGCACCGCGAACCGGCTGACCCGCCACTGCGCACCTGTCAGGTCCAGTGCACCCCTGACCTGCGACTTGTCGTCGTAGATCGGCGCCGTTTCCTCCGTCATGAACCCCGACAGTAGATGACTACGGGCGGCGAACACCCTCGGGTGCTCGCCGCCCGCAACGGCCTAATCCCGTCACTCAGGCGGTTTCGGTGATGGGCCGATCCACCCAGGACATCAGGCCGCGCAGCTTCTTGCCGACCTCCTCGATCGGGTGCTGGGCGCCCTCGTTCTGCAACTTGGTGAAGGTGGTGCGACCGGCCTGGTCCTCACCGACCCACTCGCGGGCGAAGGTGCCGTCCTGGATCTCGCCCAGGATCTTGCGCATCTCCTCCTTGACCGAGGCGGTGATGACGCGCGGGCCGCGGGTGAGGTCCCCGTACTCGGCGGTGTCGGAGATGGAGTAGCGCATCTTGGCGATGCCGCCCTCGTACATCAGGTCCACGATCAGCTTGAGCTCGTGCAGCACCTCGAAGTAGGCGATCTCCGGGGCGTAGCCCGCCTCGGTGAGCACCTCGAAACCGGTCTGCACCAGCGCGCTGGCGCCACCGCAGAGCACCGCCTGCTCACCGAACAGGTCGGTCTCGGTCTCCTCCTTGAAGGTGGTCTTGATGACCCCGGCGCGGCTGCCGCCGATGCCCTTGGCGTAGGCGAGGGCCAGCGCCTGGGCGCCGCCGGTGGCGTCCTGGTGCACCGCGATCAGGCAGGGCACGCCCTTGCCGTCCACGAACTGGCGGCGCACCAGGTGGCCCGGCCCCTTCGGCGCGACCATCGCGACGTCCACAGTGGACGGCGGGGTGATCAGGTCGTAGCGGATGTTGAAGCCGTGCCCGAAGAAGATCGCGTCCCCGTCGTTGAGGTTCGGGGCGATGTCCTCGGCGTAGATCTTGGCCTGCTTGGTGTCCGGAGCCAGGATCATGATCAGGTCGGCCTCGGCGGCGGCCTGCGCCGGGGTGAGCACGCGCAGGCCCTCCTCCTCGGCCTTGGGGCGCGACTTGGAGCCCTCGGGCAGGCCGATACGCACGTCGACGCCGGAGTCGCGCAGGCTCAGCGCGTGCGCGTGGCCCTGGCTGCCGTAGCCGATGACGGCCACCTTGCGGCCCTGGATGATGCTGAGGTCCGCGTCGTCGTCGTAGAAGGTCTCGACACTCATGTCTTTCCTGTTCTTCCTTCCTGAGGGGGAACTAGCGGGCCGCGGTGGCGGTGATGGACCGGGCGCCACGTCCGATGGCGACCATGCCGGACTGCACCATCTCACGCAGGCCGTAGGGCTCCAGCATCCGCAGCAGCGCGTCGAGCTTGTCGGCGGTGCCGGTCGCCTCGATGGTCAGCGCCTCCGGGGAGACGTCGACCACCTTCGCCCGGAACAGCTGCACCGTCTCGAGCACCTGGCTGCGCACCGTGGCGTCCGCACGGACCTTGACCAGGAGCAGCTCGCGCTGCACGGCCACGGTCGGCTCCAGCTCAACGATCTTGATGACGTTGATCAGTTTGTTGAGCTGCTTGGTGACCTGCTCCAGCGGCAGCTCGTCCACGCTGACCACGATCGTCATGCGGGAGATGTCCGGGTGCTCGGTCGGGCCGACGGCGAGGGACTCGATGTTGAAGCCGCGCCGGGAGAACAGGCCGGCGACCCTGGCCAGGACACCGGGCTTGTTCTCCACCAAAACGCTCAGCGTGTGCTTGCTCATGGGTTTACGCGTCCTCGTCGAACAGCGGGCGGATGCCACGCGCGGCCATGATCTGGTCGTTGCCGGTGCCCGCCGCGACCATCGGCCACACCTGGGCGTCCTTGCCGACCACGAAGTCCACCACGACCGGCCGGTCGTTGATCTCCATGGCCCTGGCGATGGTGGCGTCGACCTCCTCGCGGGTCTCGCAGCGCAGCCCCACGCAGCCCAGCGCCTCGGCCAGCAGCTTGAAGTCCGGGATGCGGTGCTTGTGCGTGCCGAGGTCGGTCTGCGAGTAGCGCTCGCTGTAGAACAGGTTCTGCCACTGGCGGACCATGCCCAGGTTGCCGTTGTTGATCACGGCGACCTTGATCGGCGCACCCTCGATCGCGCAGGTGGCCAGCTCCTGGTTGGTCATCTGGAAGCAGCCGTCCCCGTCGATGGCCCAGACCACCTTGTCCGGCTGGCCGAACTTGGCGCCCATCGCGGCGGGCACCGCGAAGCCCATCGTGCCAAGGCCGCCGGAGTTGATCCAGGTGCCGGGCCGTTCGTACTTGACGAACTGGGCCGCCCACATCTGGTGCTGGCCGACCCCCGCGGTGTAGATCGCCTCGGGGCCCGCGATGGAGCCGATCCGCTCGATGACGTACTGCGGGGACAGCGCCCCGTCGGCGGGCCAGTCGTAGCCCAGCGGGAAACTCTCCCGCCAGCCGGAGGTCTGCGCGGTCCAGGGGGCCAGGTCGGCGGTGCCGCCGTGCTCCCGCTCGGCCCGCACCGCGGCGATCAGCTCGACCAGGATCTCCTTGCAGTCACCCACGATCGGCACGTCGGCGCGGCGGTTCTTGGAGATCTCGGCCGGGTCGATGTCGGCGTGCACGACCTGGGCCTCGGGCGCGAAGGAGGACAGCTGGCCGGTGACCCGGTCGTCGAACCGGGTGCCCAGCGCGATCAGCAGGTCCGACTTCTGCATGGCGGCGACCGCGGACACCGTGCCGTGCATGCCGGGCATGCCCAGGTGCTGCGGGTGCGAGTCGGGGAACGCGCCGCGGGCCATCAGCGTGGTGACCACCGGGATGCCGGTCAGCTCGGCCAGCTCGCGCAGCTGCTCGGTGGCGCCCGCCTTGAGCACGCCGCCGCCCACGTACAGCACGGGCCGGTGCGCGCTGGTGATCAGCTTGGCCGCCTCGCGCACCTGCTTGCCGTGCGGGCGGGTGGTCGGCCGGTAGCCGGGCAGCCGCAGCTCGGGCGGCCAGGAGAAGGAGGTGGTCTCCTGGAGCACGTCCTTGGGGATGTCCACCAGCACGGGGCCGGGTCGGCCGGTGCTCGCGATGTGGAACGCCTCGGCGATCGCGCGCGGGATCTCCGCGGGATCGGTGACGAGCACGTTGTGCTTGGTGATCGGCATGGTGATGCCACAGATGTCGGCTTCCTGGAACGCGTCGGTGCCGATCAGCGCCCTGGTCTGCTGGCCGGTGATGGCCACCACGGGAACCGAGTCCATGTACGCGTCGGCCAGCGGGGTGACCAGGTTGGTGGCGCCGGGGCCCGAGGTGGCCATGCACACGCCGACCCGGCCGGTGGCCTGCGCGTAGCCGGTGGCCGCGTGACCGGCCCCCTGCTCGTGACGGACCAGCACGTGGCGCAGCTTGGTGGAGTCCAGCAGCGAGTCGTAGGCGGGCATGATCGTGCCGCCGGGAATGCCGAACACGACCTCGCAGCCGACCGCCTCGAGGGAGCGGACGAGGGAGGCGGCGCCGGAGACGCGCACGGGCGTGCCACTGGGCGGCGCGGGTTTCGGGGGTGGGCCAGGGCGCGGGGTGTGTGCTCCTGGGACCGGGGCCTGTCGCGAGGTTGCGCTGGTCATCGGGGCTGCCTCGGGGGGTCGGTTTTGTGGAGTCAAGACATGAAAAAACCCCCGCCAACCACGAGCTGTGGTCGTACGAGGGTCGCGCACCGACGCGGACTCGGATCAGTCCTAGGCGTCGGTGCGCCTCGGAAGTACGAGGCCGGTGTTGCGCAGCATGGAGTGGACGGTACTGCGGCGATCCGAACGGCGTCAACTCTGCGGGAAAGTTGTCCCGAATGGTGGACGCGAAAAGTGCAGTGCGACCATCAAGGCGTGAGCGAACCCGCAGCCCCTTCAATCCAACGAGTGATCTTCCGGGTGCCCACGAGCGGCCTGATCGCGGTGGGTTTCCTGGCGCTGTGCGCCACGCCACTGGCGACCACCGTGCCCGGCCTGGCCGTGCTGTACGTGATCCCGGTCGCGCTGGCCGCCTGGGTGATCCGCTCGCGCACCGTGGTGGACGCCAACCGGCTGGTGCCGCGCCGGCTCCTCGGGGCCACCACCCTGGCCTGGACCGAGATCGCCTCGCTGAAGCTGCCCAAGCGAGGCTGGGTCACGGCCGTGCGCGCCGACGGCGGCGAGGTGCCGCTGCCCGGGGTGCGGCTGCGCCACCTGCCGATGCTGGCCGCCCTCAGCGGGGGCCGCCTGGACGACCCGACCGCCGAACGGCCCGCGGCGGAGTAACCTGGTGGGCACCGCCGAGTTCGACCACGGGCGCGCCCACCGTCGCGTCCTGCCAGTTTCGCGTTCCTGAAGGACTTTGGAGGGGCAGTGCCTCAGCTGCGCTCCCGCACCACGACCCACGGCCGCAACGCAGCGGGTGCCCGCGCGCTGTGGCGGGCGACCGGCATGACCGACAGCGACTTCGGCAAGCCGATCGTGGCCATCGCCAACTCCTACACCCAGTTCGTGCCCGGTCACGTGCACCTGCGCGACCTCGGCGACATCGTGGCCGGGGCGATCCGCGCCGCGGGCGGGGTGCCCAGGGAGTTCCACACCATCGCGGTGGACGACGGCATCGCCATGGGCCACAGCGGAATGCTCTACTCGCTGCCCTCCCGCGAGATCATCGCCGACTCGGTGGAGTACATGGTCAACGCGCACCAGGCCGACGCGCTGGTGTGCATCTCCAACTGCGACAAGATCACGCCCGGCATGCTCAACGCCGCGATGCGGATCAACATCCCGGTGGTGTTCGTCTCCGGCGGGCCCATGGAGGCGGGCAAGGCGGTGGTGGTGGACGGGGTCGCGCACGCGCCCACCGACCTGATCACCGCGATCTCCGCGTCGGCCAACGCCGCCGTGGACGAGGACGGCCTGTCGATCGTGGAGCGCTCGGCCTGCCCGACCTGCGGCTCCTGCTCGGGCATGTTCACCGCCAACTCGATGAACTGCCTCACCGAGGCCCTCGGCCTGGCCCTGCCCGGCAACGGGTCCACGCTGGCCACGCACTCGGCGCGGCGCGAACTGTTCGAGCGCGCGGGCACGACCGTGGTGGAGCTGTGCCGCCGCTGGTACGGCGAGGACGACGAGTCGGCCCTGCCGCGCTCGATCGCCAACCGCGAGGCCTTCGAGAACGCCATGGCGCTGGACATGGCCATGGGCGGGTCCACCAACACCGTGCTGCACATCCTGGCCGCCGCCCAGGAGGGTGAGGTGGACTTCACCCTCGCCGACATCGAGGCGATCAGCCGCCGGGTGCCCTGCCTGTCCAAGGTGGCGCCGAACTCCGACTACCACATGGAGGACGTGCACCGGGCCGGCGGCATCCCCGCCATCCTGGGCGAGCTGTGGCGCGGCGGGCTGCTCAACACCGGCGTGGCCACCGTGCACAGCCCCAGCCTGGAGCAGTGGCTGTCCACCTGGGACATCCGCGCCGAGAACCCCTCGGAACAGGCCGTGGAGCTGTTCCACGCCGCGCCGGGCGGGGTGCGCACCACGGAGGCGTTCTCCACCAGCAACCGGTGGTCCAGTGTGGACACCGACGCCGCCGGGGGGTGTGTGCGCGACGTGGCGCACGCCTACACCAAGGACGGCGGCCTGGCCGTGCTGCGCGGCAACCTGTCCGAGGCCGGTGCCGTGATCAAGACCGCGGGCATCGAGGAGTCGCTGTGGCGCTTCCAGGGCCCGGCGCGCGTGGTGGAGAGCCAGGAGGAGGCCGTCTCGGCCATCCTGAACAAGCAGATCCAGCCCGGGGAGGTGCTCGTGGTGCGCTACGAGGGCCCGGCGGGTGGCCCCGGCATGCAGGAGATGCTGCACCCCACGGCGTTCCTCAAGGGCGCGGGCCTTGGCAAGAAGTGCGCACTGATCACCGACGGACGCTTCTCCGGCGGCTCCTCGGGCATCTCGGTGGGCCACATCTCCCCCGAGGCGGCCCACGGCGGGGCGATCGGCCTGGTCGAGGACGGGGACCAGGTGCTGATCGACGTGCACGAGCGCAAGCTGGAACTGCTGGTGGAGCCCGAGGTGCTGGCCGAGCGCCGGGCCAAGATGGACTCCAGAGAACGGCCCTGGCAGCCCCGTGACCGCCAGCGCAAGGTGAGCCTGGCCCTGCGGGCCTACGCCAAGCTGACGACCTCGGCCGCCACGGGTGCCGTCCGCGACCCAGGCCTGTAGCCGGGGACTCACCCCCCCGAGGCGCCGACACGCCAGCCAGCCGCGCGTGTCGGCGCTTCGAGCACCGCGTGTCGGCGCCTCACGTACGGTGTGTCGGCGCTTCGCGTACGTGCTCCCAGCGCTTGGGATTTCGTACCGGAACTGTCAACACGCCGTACCGGAACCGCCGACACGCGGTACCGCAAGCGCCGACACGCGCCGCCCCACCCCGCGAGTCCCGCTCTGGTGCACGCGAGTCCCGCCCGGCCGCTCGCGAATCCCGGTCACCAGCGGGCGAGTCCCGCCCGGCCACGCGCGAGTCCCGCCCAGCCGCCCGCGAATCCCGGTCAGGCCGCCGACAGCCAGGGGCGCCGGTCCCCGCTGACCAGGGTCCACAACTCCCCGTCCTGGCGCTCCTCGTTGATCGGGTACTCCTTGCGCAGCACGCCCTCCAGGGTCATGCCCAGCCGCTTGGCCACGGCGGCGCTCGCGTCGTTGCCCACCGCGGTGCGCCACTCCACCCGCGCCATGCCCCGCACGTCGAAGGCCCAGTCGATCATGTGCTGGGCGGCCAGCGTGACCAGGCCGCGGCCCTGCGCGGAAGGCGCCAGCCACACACCCAGTTCGCAGTTGCCCGAGCGCACGTCGAACACCCGGAACACCGCCCCGCCCACCAGTTGCCCGTCCTGCCGGATGCCGTAGATCCGCGCCCCGTCGACGGCCTGCGAGTCGGCGTAGCGCTGGAGGTACTCGCGGGCGCTGTCCACGTCGATGACGACCCAGGCCAGCCCGACCCACGGCGCGAGGTGCTCGCGGATGCCCTCGATGTGGTCGGCGAACTCCTCGGCCTGCCACGGCTCCAACGGCACCAGTTCGGCACCGTCACGCAGAAAACGGCTCAACACCGGGCGACCTCCTCGGTAGGGTCCGATCATGCCCATCCACGACCGGTTCACCTCGGTACCGAACGTAGCTCCTGGTAACGGCTACGCACACGCGATTACCGCCTCCGGCCGACTTGCCTTCGTGTCCGGGCAGATCGCCGTGGACGCCAACGGGGCGCTGGTCGGCGCGGGCGACCTCGGGGCGCAGACCAGGCAGGCACTGACCAACCTGCACAACGTGCTGCGTGAACTGGGCGCCGACTGGCCCGAGGTCGTCAAGCTCACCTGGTTCGTGACCGATGTCAGCGACCTGCCAGCACTGCGCGCGGTGCGCGACGAACTGATCAGGCCCTCGCTGGGCGAGCTGCCCAACCCGGCCAGTTCCCTGGTGCAGGTCGCTTCCCTGTTCCGGCCCGAGTTCCTGGTGGAGGTCGAGGCCGTGGTGGCGCTCAGCGAATGACGCCCCGGCGGCGGCCCTCCGCGGTCGCCGCCGTGCGGTTGTCCACGCCGAGCTTGCCGAACACCTGCACCAGGTGGGACTTCACGGTCGCCTCGGTGATGAACAACTGCCGTGCGATGGCGCGGTTGCTCGCGCCCTCGGCGGCCAGTTGCAGGATCTCGGTCTCACGGGCGGTCAAAGCCGTGCCGGGCATGCGTTTGCGGGCGCCCAACCGGGAGGCCACCAGCGGCGCCAGCACGGTCTGCCCGCTCGCCGCGCCGCGAATCGCACGCAGCAGCTCGGCGGGCTGGGTGTCCTTGAGCAGGTACCCTGTCGCACCGGCCTCGATCGCGCGCAGGATGTCGGCGTCGCTGTCGTACGTGGTCAGCACGAGCACCCGCGCCCCGCTGTCGCCAGCGCAGATCCGCCGCGTCGCCTCCGCCCCGTCGATGCCCTGCCCCAGTTGCAGGTCCATCAGCACGACATCGGCCTGGGCCGCCAACTCCACGGCGCGCTGCCCGTCGCCCGCCTCACCGACCAGCTCGACGTCGGGCGCCTCGGCGAGCAGCGCGCGCAGCCCCGCCCGCACCACGGGGTGGTCGTCCACCAGCAGCACCCTGATCACGTCGGGATCCTCGCGCCGAGGGCCGTGCCGCCACCCGGCGCCGACTCCACCACCAGCTGCCCACCGACCTCCGCGAGCCGGGCACGCATCGCCGACAGGCCCACGCCGGTGCCGGAGGTCGGGGCGCTGCCCGGTGGCCGGGCCGGGTCGAAGCCCCGTCCGTCGTCGACCACGTCCAGGCTCACCGCCCCGGGCTGGTACGTCAGCGTGACCCGCACCCGGTCGGCGGCGGCGTGTGCCCGCACGTTGGCCAGCCCGCCCTGGGCCACCCGCAACAGGGTCACCTCCACCTGGGTCGCCAGCGGCACGGGATCCCCGTCCACGAGGAACTCCGCCCGCTGCGCGGTGGCGAGCCTGCGCAGCGCGTCGGCCAGCGGGCGACCGTCCAGTTCGGCCGGAGTCATGGCCCGCACGACCCGGCGTGCCTGCTCCAGGCTGTCCCGCGCCGTGCCCAGCGCGGTGTCGAGGTGCTCGCCCGCGTTGGCCGACTGCAGGAGCAGCACGATGCTGGACAGCCCCTGCGCCACCGTGTCGTGGATCTCGCGTGCCATGCGCTCGCGCTCGGCGGCCACGGCGAGTTCGGCGGTGAGCGCGGCGTTGGCCTCGCTCTCGTCGCGCAGTCCCTTGTAGACGATCGTCATCACGGTGGCGATGCCCGCGCCGATCACCGGCCCGAGCACGCCCGCGAACCCCCGCTGACCGCCCACGAACGCGGCAACGGCCGTCAGCCCGACCATCGCCGTGACGGCCAGTCGCATCGGCAGCATTTGCAGGTGCAGCAGCATCAATGCGAAGGCCACCCACACGAAGTCGGCCGACAGCAGCACAAGTCCGACCCAGCCCGCGGTGAGCACGAGCAGCCACCACACGGCCACGGCCCGCTGCCGCGTCCGCCGCGCCAGCAACACCCCGACCAGGTACCAGGCCAGCAACACGGCGGCGCAGACCGCGGTCGGCACCGAGCGCACACCGACCGCGAGCAGCACGAAGAACAGCACGTGCAGCGACCTGCGCAGCAGGACGAGGGCGAAGGAACTGGTTCTCATGGCACCGCAACGCTAACCCGCTTCGCGCGGGCGCGCCTCCAACCTTCGATTGATGTGCCGCGGGCCGTGCCGCAGCAGGCTGGTGGCATGTTCCTCGCACTGCGCGAGCTGCGGTTCGCCCGCGGCCGCTTCAGCCTGTTCTGCGGTGTCATCGCCCTGATGACACTGATGGTCGTGCTGCTGACCGGGCTCACCGCCGGTCTCGGCGCGGCCAGTGTGTCCGCTGTGGACGCACTGCCCGGCACGGCGCTGGCCTTCTCCGCCGAGCCTAAGGTCTCCTTCGCGACCAGCTCGGTCAGCGAGCAGGACCAGCGCGCGCTCGCTGCCAAGGCGGGCGTCCACTCCGCCACGCCCATCGGCGTCTCTACCGCCAAGTTGACGGGGGCCGTCGCCGTACTCGGCGGAGTCCCCGGCAGCTCCCCCACCGCCGGTGGCGTGCTCGTGCCACCCTCGCTCGGGCTGGCCACCGGCAGCCATGTGCGGGTCAACGACCAGGACCTGGTCGTCACCGGCAGCACCTCGGAGCACTCGTTGAACCACCTGCCCGCGGTGTACGTCTCACTGGACACGTGGCGCCGCGTCGCGCACACCTCCGGCGCCACGGCGATCCTCGTGGACGCCGAGCCCGGCGCCGACCTGTCCTCGGCAGGTCTGACCACGTTGAGCAGGACCGAGGCGTACTCGGCCGTCGGCAGCTACTCCTCGGAACAGGGCTCGCTGAACCTGATGACCGGGCTGCTGCTGGGCATCTCGGCGCTGGTGGTCGGCGCGTTCTTCACCGTGTGGACCATGCAGCGCGGCCACGACCTCGCCGTGGTGCGGGCGATCGGCGCCAGCCGTTCCTACCTGCTGCGCGACGCACTGGGGCAAGCCGCCCTGGTGCTGGTGATCGGCGCGGGCCTGGGCACCGCGCTGGCCACCGGCCTGGGACTGGCCGCCAGCACCGCCGTGCCGTTCGTGCTCGCACCGTCCACTGTGCTCGTTCCGATGGCGTTGATGGTCCTGGTCGGGCTCGTCGGCGCCACCTTCGCGGTACGCCGCGTGACCACCGTCGACCCGTTGACCGCACTGGGAGCCGCACGATGAGTGAGCTTGCGAACGAATCATCAAGCACAGGGCCGGCGATGAGCCTGCACCTGGACGAAGTCCTGTTGACCTACCCCGACGGCGACCGCCGGGTGACCGCACTGGACCGGGTGAGCCTGCACGTGGCCCCGGGCGAGTTCGTCGCCGTCACCGGGCCGTCCGGCTCGGGCAAGTCGAGCCTGCTCGCCGTGGCGGGCAAGCTGATCGCCCCGGAAGCCGGTTCGGTGCGGGTCACCGGCACCGTGGGATTCGTCTTCCAGCAGGCGAACCTGCTGCCCGCGTTGACCGCGCTGGACCAACTGCTGCTGGTCGGCCACATCGGAGGCCGCCAGGACCGCGCGCGGGCACAGCGCCTGCTCGCCGAGGTCGGCCTCACCGAGCAGGTGAACCGCCGACCGCACCAGCTCTCCGGCGGTCAGCGGCAACGGGTTGGCGTGGCGCGGGCGCTCATGGGCGAGCCCTCGGTGCTGCTCGTGGACGAGCCGACCTCGGCCCTGGACCACGAACGCGGCCGGGCCGTGGTGGAACTGCTGCGCCGCGTCACCGACACGCACCAGGTCGCGACCCTCGTGGTCACCCACGACCTGGCTCACCTGGACCTGGTGGACCGCACCGTGACGATGCTGGACGGCAGGCTCAGCGCAGCAGGAAGTGCAGCGCTGCCACGGCGCTGACGGCCAGCAGGAGGAAGACCGTGCCGAAACCGAGGGGTCGGCGGAACCAGGGCAGCGGCCGGTCCAGCGCCATGCGGCCCGGTCCGGCGAACAGCAGGGCGAAGGCGCTGGCGCCCAGCATGGCGGCCAACTCGTAGGTGGACAGGCCGCCGTTCCAGTCCAGCACGACGGTGTTGCCGACCACCGCGAGCACGGCGGCCGCCGCGAGCGGGGTGAGCAGGCCCAGCACCAGCAGCGCGGCGCCGCCGAGTTCGGTGCCCGCCAGGGCGTATGCCAGGGTGCCGGACTGCTTGAACCCGGCCGTCTGCAAGGACTTCGCGAAGTCCTCGATGCCCTTGCCGCCGAGCACGCCGAACAGGCGCTGCGCCCCGTGCACGCCGACGATGCCCGCGAGCATCAGGCGCAGCGCGAGCAGGCCGAGGTCGGCCCCGGCGTGCCAGCGCAGCGGCTCCCTGGCAGGTGGCCCCGGCTCGCCGTACTCCTCGTCCTCCTCGAAGTGGTGCGTGCCCCCTGCGGTGAACTCAGTGGCGTCGAAGGTGCTCACCGGGCGCAAACTAGGGCAAGGCGGGCCCGTACGGGACCGCCGAACAGAGCACCGCTAGTACTCGCCTCGGACCAGGTTGCGCGGTTCCAGGCCCTGGACGAAGCGCGCCACCTCGGCCGCGGCGATCCGGTAGGCGCGCTTCTCCCGGCCCGTCGTGCTGCCAGCCACGTGCGGGGTGATCAGCACGTTGTCCAGCTCCCACAAGGGATGTCCCTCCGGTAGCGGCTCCGGGTCGGTCACGTCCAGCGCCGCGCGCAGCCGCCCGGTGCGCAGCTCCGCCAGCAGCGCCTCGGTGTCCACGACCGGGCCCCGCGCGGCGTTGACCAGGATCGCCCCGTCGTCCATGGCCGCGAGGAACTTGCTGTCGACCATGCCAAGAGTGTCGGTGGTCTGCGGTACAACGATGACAACCGCGTCCTGGGCGGCCAGCAGTCCGGGCAGTTCGTGCTCGCCGTGCACCCCGTCGCGCGCGGTCCTGCCCACCAGGGTGACCGTCACGTCGAACGGGTCCAGACGGCGCTTGAGCTCGCGCCCGAGGTCACCGGCCCCGACGACGAGCACCCGCTTGTCCTGCAAGGTGTCGGTGACCTGGAAGTCCCAGCGGCCCGCCCGCTGGGCCCGATCGAACGAGGGGAGGTGGCGGTAGAAGGACAACAGAACGGCGAGCACCCACTCCGCGGTGCTGCCACCGTGCGCGCCACGGCAGGTCGACAGGGCCACACCCTCGGGCAACTGGCCGAGCCACACCTCGGCACCAGCGCTGAGCAGCTGCACCAGCCGCAGCTTGGGCAGCCGCGCCACCAGGGGCACGGCCTTGCGCCCGGCCAGGAACGGCGGGATCAGCACCTCGGCCTCGGCGGCGTCGGCGGGCAGGTCCTGCCCCACCTCGTAGCGCAGCGGGCGCACCCCGGGCACTGCGGCGAGGGCGGACAGGGCGTGGTCGTCCGGTACCAGCACGGTGATAGGGGTTGCCTCGGGCACAGTGGCACACTACTGCCGATGCGGGAAGACGAAGTCCTGTCGACCGACGGCACCAGGATCCGGACCTGGTCCACCGAGTCGGCCGGTCCCCCGGTGCTGCTGTGCCCTGGCCTGGGCACGGTCCCGGAGAGCTGGCCCGGTCTGCTGCTGCCGGACTGTGGTGTGCGCGTGCACAGCTGGTACCACCGCGGCACCATGGGCTCCGCGCGGCCCGCCGATCCCGCCCGCGTCGCCCTGGACGACCACGTGGCCGACGCCCTGGCCGTGCTGGACGCCACCGGGGTGGAGCGCTGCGTGGTGCTGGGCTGGTCGGTGGGCGTGATGGTCGGCGCCGAACTGGCGCTGCGCCACCCGGACCGGGTCACCGGCCTGATGCTGGCCGCGGGCACCCCCGGCGACTTCTACGCCGGGGTCGGCGGCCCGTTCGGCCTGCCCACCGGGCTGCGCCGCGAACTGGCCCGGGGCGGCACCCAGGCCCTGCGGCTGGCCGGGCCGCTGCTGGACCTGGTCACGCACCGGTTCCCGGTCAACGGGCTGACCATGACCCTGCTCCGGCACAGCGGGTTCATGCTGCCGGGCAGCACCTCGGAGGCGGTCGTCGCGATGATGCGCCGGTTCCGGGCGCACGACTGGCGCTGGTACTTCACGCTGGCCGCCGCCCTGGCCGCCGAGCCCGCGCAGGACCTGTCCGGCCTGCGCTGCCCGGTCACGCTGCTGTCCGGCCGCTACGACGTGCTCGCCGACGCGGCCACCTCGGCCAGTGCACTGGCCGCGCTGCCGCAGGCCCGGATGCGTGTGCTGCCCACCACACACTTCCTGCCGCTGGAGGCCCCCGAGGTGGTGCGGGAGGAGCTGAGCCTGCTGCTGGACCGGGTCGCCACCGTGCGCCGTTGGCACCCGCTCACCCCGGATTCACGGCAGCGCACCTAGGCTGGGTCATCATGCGACGTGCGAGCCGAGTGGTCCTGCCCTCGGTGGCGCTCGGCCTGGTGCTGACCGCCTGCGCGAGTTTCCCCGAGCAGTCCGGGCCCGCGCCCACCTGGCAACCGCAATCCAGGCTCACCGAGCAGGCAGGCCCCCAGCCCAACCTGCCCGGCGGCACCGACGCGGGCGGCAGTGGCGGCGGCCCCAACGGCCGCTCCGGCCCGCCCACCTCCATTCCGCCGCCCCAGGGCTGCAAGGACTTCGACACCGCCGTGATCGGCACCTGCCTGTCCCCGGTCTCCGCCGTGGCCGCGCTGCCCGGCGGCGCGACCGGGCTGGGCGCCGAGCGCAGCACGGGCCGGGTGCTGACCCTCCAGCGCGACGTGGATCCCAAGCAGATCGCCAAGCTGGACGTGGACGCCAGCGGGGACGGCGGGCTGACCGGCCTGGTGCTGTCCCCGACCTACCGCGAGGACCAGCTCGTCTACGCGTACATCACCACCGCCAGCGACAACCGCGTGGTGCGGTTCGCGCCCGGCGACAGCCCCAAGCCCGTGCTCACCGGCATCCCCAAGGGCGCCCGCGACAACCGCGGCTCGCTGGCCGTGGACCACAAGGGGGCGCTGCTCGTGGCCACCGGGGACGCCGGTGACCCGGGTGCCGCCGCCGACCCGAACTCGCTCGCGGGCAAGCTGCTGCGCATCGACGGTGCGGGCAAGCCCGCCGCGGGCAACCCGAACCCGGACTCGGCGGTGATCGCCTCCGGGCTGAGCGCGCCCGGCGGGGTGTGCACCACCCTGGACGGCGGCACCACCTGGGTCACCGACCAGACCGGCACCGGCGACCAGCTGTACAAGGTCAGTCCCGGCAAGCCGGTGGGCGCGCCCGCGTGGACCTGGCCGGACAAGCCCGGTGTGGCGGGCTGCGCCGCGTTCAGCTCCATGATCATGGTGGCCACCACGCACCGCCCCGGGGTGCAGAACCTCGCGCTGAACAAGAACGGCTCGTTCAGCGGCAAGCCCGTGCAGGCCCTGGACGACAGCCACGGCTACGGGCAGATCGCCGCGGTGGACATCGTGGACGAGCAGCACGCGCTGATCGGCACCGTGAACAAGGACGGCGGCAAGCCCGTCTCCAGCGACGACCGGGTCGTGCTGATCATCCGCCCCCAGGGCAGCCCCACCGACTGACCGCCCCCACCCCCACCACCCGGCGAGTCCCGCTCTCCCGCACGCGAGTCCCGCTCTCCAACGCACGAGTCCCGCCCTGCGGACCACCGCTGGGCGGGACTCGGTTGCTGCTGAGCGGGACTCGTCGTCCCCAGAGCGGGACTCGCGGTCGGTTGGTGGCGCGCGGTCAGCTCTCGCAGCGGGAGATGATCAGCTCGCGGACGCGCTTGGCGTCGGCCTGGCCCTTGGTGGCCTTCATGACCGCACCCACGATCGCGCCCGCCGCCGCCACCTTGCCGCCGCGGATCTTCTCCGCCACGTCCGGCTGCGCGGCCAGCGCCTCGTCGATCGCCGCCAGCAGGGCCGAGTCGTCCGAGACGACCTTGAGCCCGCGCTGCTCCACGACCTGCTCGGGCTCGCCCTCACCGGCCAGCACGCCGTCCACGACCTCGCGGGCCAGCTTGTTGGTCAGGCTGCCCTCGGCCACCAGCGCGATCACCTTGGCCACCTGGGCCGGGGTGATCGGCAGGGCGGTGAGCTCGGTGCCCGTGGCGTTGGCCTTCTGCGACAGGTACGACACCCACCAGGACCGCGCCTCGGCGGGCGGTGCGCCCGCGTCGACTGTGGCCGCGACGATGTCCAGCGCGTCGGCGTTGACCAGGTCCCGCAGCTCCAGGTCGGTGAGGTTCCACTCGGCCTGGATGCGCTGGCGGCGCTGCCAGGGCAGCTCCGGCAGGGTGGCCGCCAACTGCTCGACCCACTCGCGCGCGGGCGCGATCGGCACCAGGTCGGGCTCCGGGAAGTACCGGTAGTCCTCGGCGGTCTCCTTGGCGCGCCCCGAGGAGGTGCTGCCGGTGGACTCGTCGAAGTGCCGGGTCTCCTGGCGGATGGTGCCGCCGCCCGCGAGCACCGCGGCGTGCCGGGTCATCTCGTAGCGCACGGCGCGCTCGACGCTGCGCAGGGAGTTGACGTTCTTGGTCTCCGTGCGGGTACCGAACACCTCGGTGCCCTTGGGCATCAGCGAGACGTTGGCGTCGCAGCGCAGCGAGCCCTGGTCCATGCGCACGTCGGACACGCCCAGTGCGCGCAGCAGGTCGCGCAGCGCGGAGACGTACGCCCTGGCCACCTCCGGTGCCCGCGCCCCGGTGCCGACCAGCGGCTTGGTCACGATCTCGATCAGCGGCACGCCAGCGCGGTTGTAGTCCAGCAGCGAGTGCTCGGCACCGTGGATGCGGCCGGTGGCGCCGCCCACGTGCAGCGACTTGCCGGTGTCCTCCTCCATGTGCGCGCGCTCGATGTCGACCCGGAAGACCTCGCCGTCGTCCAGCAGCACGTCGAGGTGGCCGTTGAAGGCGATCGGCTCGTCGTACTGGGAGGTCTGGAAGTTCTTGGGCATGTCCGGGTAGAAGTAGTTCTTCCGCGCGAACCGGCACCACTGCGCGATCTCGCAGTTCAGCGCCAGCCCGATGCGGATCGCCGACTCGACCGCGGTGCCGTTGACCACCGGCAGCGCGCCGGGCATGCCCAGGCAGGTCGGGCAGACGTTGGTGTTCGGCTCGCCGCCGAAGACGTTCGCGCAGCCGCAGAACATCTTCGTGTTGGTGTTCAGCTCGACGTGCACCTCGAGCCCGAGCACCGGGTCGAACCGCTCCAGGACCTCGTCGTAGTCCATCAGCTCGGCCACTGCGGTCACTGCTCCTCGTCCTTCCGCGCGCCACGGATGGCGAGCGCGCCGCCGGTCAGCGCCACCAGCACGCTGGCCGCCGCGTTCACCAGGGACAGCTTGTCCTTCTTCTCCAACGCCTTGCGCGCCTGCGCACCGGCCGCGATCACCCCGATCAGCGAGCCGATCAGCGTGATGGCGGTGCGGATGTTCTTCGCGGAGTTGTTCATCGGGCGCTGGCCTCCAGTTCGGGCACGCGGTGGATCAGTGCGCCACCGGCGGCCGCGTCGCGGGCCACCTCGTAGGCCGCGGCGACCCGGTACATCCGGTCGTCGGCCAGTGCCGGGGCCATGATCTGGAAGCCGACCGGAAGACCGTCCTCCTCGGACAGTCCACAGGGGACGCTCATGGCCGCGTTGCCCGCCAGGTTCGACGGGATGGTGCACAGGTCGGCCAGGTACATCTGCATCGGGTCGCCGACCCGCTCGCCGATGGGGAAGGCCGTGGTCGGGGTCGTCGGCGCGACCAGCACGTCCACCTGCTCGTAGGCGGCGGCGAAGTCGCGGGAGATCAGCGTGCGCACCTTCTGCGCCGAGCCGTAGTAGGCGTCGTAGTAGCCCGCCGACAGGGCGTAGGTGCCGAGGATGACGCGCCGCTTGACCTCGGGGCCGAAGCCCGCCTCGCGGGTCAGCGACATGACCTGCTCCGCCGACAGCGCGGCATCGCCCTCGCCGACCCGCAGGCCGTAGCGCATGGCGTCGAACCGGGCCAGGTTCGAGGAGCACTCGCTCGGCGCGATCAGGTAGTACGCGGGCAGCGCCAGGGTGAAGCTGGGGCAGGACACCTCGACGACCTCGGCGCCCAGCTTGCGCAGCTGGTCCACCGCGGTGTCGAAGGCGGCGACCACGCCCGGCTGGTAGCCCTCGCCGCGGAACTCGCGCACCACGCCGACCTTCACACCGCTGAGGTCACCGGCGGCACCGGCGCGCGCGGCGGCGACCACGGCGGGCACCGGCTGGTCGATGGAGGTGGAGTCCAGGGGGTCGTGCCCGGCGATCACCTCGTGCAGCAGGGCCGCGTCCAGCACCGTGCGGGCGCAGGGACCGGCCTGGTCCAGCGAGGAGGAGAACGCCACCAGGCCGTACCGGGAGACACCGCCGTAGGTGGGCTTGACGCCCACCGTGCCGGTGACCGCGCCGGGCTGGCGGATCGAGCCGCCGGTGTCGGTGCCGATGGCCAGCGGGGCCTCGAAGGCGGCCAGTGCCGCGGAGGAGCCGCCGCCGGAACCGCCCGGGATCCGGTCGAGGTCCCACGGGTTGCGGGTGGGGCCGTAGGCGGAGTTCTCGGTGGAGGAGCCCATCGCGAACTCGTCCATGTTGGTCTTGCCCAGGATGATCACGCCCGCCTCGCGCAGCCGCCGGGTGACGGTCGCGTCGTAGGGCGGCACCCAGCCCTCGAGCATCTTCGAGCCGCAGGTGGTGGGCATGTCCTGCGTGGTGAGCACGTCCTTGAGCGCCAGCGGCACCCCGGCCAGCGGGGAGGCCACGTGGCCCTGCGCGATGTCCTCGTCCACCTTGCGGGCGGCGGCCAGCGCGCCCTCGGCGTCCACGTGCAGGAAGGCGTGCACGGCCGGGTCCACCGCGGTGATGCGGTCCAGGTGCGCCTGGGTCACCTCGACCGAGGACACCTCCCGCGCGGCGATCTTCGCGGCCAGCTCGGCGGCCGTCTGCCTGATCAGGTCACTCACTGTTCCTCCCCCAGGATGCGCGGCACGCGGAAGCGCCCGTCCTCGGCGGCCGGGGCGCCGGACAGCGCCTGCTGCTGGGTCAGTCCGGGGCGGACCACGTCTTCACGGAACACGTTGGTCAACGGCACGGCGTGCGAGGTCGGCGGCACGTCCTGCGAGGCGACCTCACCGACGCGGGCCACCGACTGCAGGATCACGTCGAGCTGGCCGGCGAACAGGTCCAGTTCATCCTCGGTCACGGCCAACCTGGCCAGCCGGGCGAGGTGCGCGACCTCGTCTCGGGAGATGCTGGGCATCGGCGAGGGTCTCTCCATGCATGGGATGGGATGTGCGGGGACCGACCGAGTCTAGGACCCGCGTACGCCGAGGTCCGAACGGGTATCGGCGGGGCCGTGCGCGCGGGGCCGTGATTTTACCGTCCCGCAACGCGGACGGAGGATCGGAATGGTCACCCGGGTCTGCGAGAATCGGCGCCCGGCACGACCGCGCGGGCGGCGAGGTTCCGCGCACGAAGCAGGAGGCGCGCACCTTGTCCTTCCTGATCCGGGTCCAGCTCCCGGACCGTCCCGGCACCCTGGGCGCAGTGGCAACGGCGCTCGGCGAGATCGGGGCCGACATCCTCAGCGTGGACGTGGTGGAGCGGTCCCCGGGGGTCGCCATCGACGACCTCGTCGTGGAACTGCCCTCCGGCCGCCTGCCCGACGTGCTCATCACCGCCGCCGAGTCCATCGACGGGGTCGAGGTGGACGCCGTGCGCCCCTATGCCGGGGTGCTCAACACGCACCGCGAGCTGGAGCTGGTCGAGGAGGTCGCCGCCCAGCCACGTGCCGGGTTGCAGATCTTCACCGAGGGCGTGCCGCGCATCGTCCGCGCCGGCTGGGCCCTCGTGGTGACCCAGGACGCCAACGGGGTGCACCGGCTGGCCGCCTCCACCGCCGCGCCGGAGACCCGCTTGGACAGCCCGCCGTGGCTGCCGCTGCAGCGCGCGACGATCCTCGACGGCGAGGAGGGCTGGGTACCCGAGACCTGGCGCGAGCTGGGCACCGAACTGGCCGCCACCCCTCTGGGCAAGCCCGAGCGGGTGCTGCTGGTCGGCAGACCGGGCGGCCCGATGTTCCGCGCCGCCGAACTGGCCCGGCTCGCCCACCTGGCGGGAATCGTGGCCGTGGTGCTGCCCGACTGAGCCCGGGGCGCTCGCCCCTACCCATGAACATCCCCCGCCACTCCCAGGGGGGCGACCCCGGTACCAGTCTACCGCCCCACCCCGACAGTTGATCTTGCTGAAGATCGGGATGTGGACAACTCGGCGGGTGTGGACAGACGGGTGACGTGTCACGAAGGTGCCGTTCAGGGCGTTCAACGTCGCGAACGGCACCTTCATGACGACCCCACCGAGACGCGCTGCGAAAGGACCATTCGCTGCGCTCAGCGCAGTGAAAGCCACCTTCGCGGCGGCCGTGGCACGCTCACCGCGCCGTGAACGGCACCTTCAGGACATGCGCTGGGCGGTGGCGACGAGCGTGGCGTTGCCGGGGGCGGGGCGGCCGTCGGGCAGCAGCAGCGTGTCCTCGAGGCCGATCCGCGTGGCGAGGCCGAGCCGACGGGCGGCGGCGAGCACGGGCCACGCGGTGGCATCCTCACCGTGCAGCAGTACGGGCAAGTCGACCCAGTCGAGGGCCTGGAGCAGTGCGTGGGCCTCGTCGAGTGCCGCGGCGTCGGGCTGGACCTCGGCGAGGACACGCACGGCGGCTGGCGGCAGTCCACGCTGGCGGAGTTCCTGTGCCGCGGCGCAATGGAACACACCGAGTTCGACGGCGATCCCGGCGGTGTGCAGGGACTCGCACACCTCGTACCAGCCCGCCTCGTGCACGTTGACGGAGGCGATGTCGGGCCGCCCGGCGGCGAGGCAACTCCAGCCCGCGACGAGTTCGGCGCGGCGCATGGGGTCGGGCACGATCCACGCCGCGGTGGTCACGCCGATCTCGGCACCGGGCACGGCGGCGCGCACGACGGACACGGCGGTGGCCACCTCGGGGCCGGCGAGCACCTGGAGCCCGGCGGCGTCGCGCGGGTGGATGTGCAGCGCGAGCACGCCGAGTTCGGCCACGGCGGCGGCGTCGGCGGCGAGTTGCTGCGGGGTGATCGGCAGCGCGGGATGTGATCCGGCGGCACGGGCGCCGTTCAGACAAGCCTGCAGCATCGTGGGCCTCCAACCCTCATCACTGAACGTGCCCGATCACTGGGGGTCGAGCAACACGGCCACGCGGCGCAACACGATTGCTCAGTCGTGTAACAACGATTCATTCGATCGAGTTAAACGCCCTGTGATCTGCGACGGAACGGTTCGCAGAGCTTGGCCACCGCCCGGAACGTCCAGTACGTTCCGTAGTCAGCTGGGGACGCCCGGCGGTGACCACGAGGAGACCCGGATGCGCTGCCACCGCAAGTCGGTGCACCCCGAGGCCGCGTTGGCCGTCTCGGCGGGCATCACCGGAATCACCTTCGCCGCGGTGGTCGCGGTGATGGCCGTGCAGCACGCCTCAGACCAGGCGACCCAGGTCCGCAACGCGGGCCCGCTCCCGGCACCGCCCAAGCCGTCGACGACGACCACGGCCCCGCCGACCACCACCGTGCCTCCGCAGGCCGCGACCCCGCCGGTCGTGGTGATCACCAAGGAGGTCACGGTCACCCAGCAGGTCACCCCGCCGCCGAGCACCTCCGCGCGCTCCGTCCAGCCCAGGGAACTGCCCCCGCAGAACACCGGCACCAAGTCACCGCTGGCCCGGCAGATGCAGCAGATGTCGGAGTTCGTGCAGCAGTGGCCCAGCTTCGCCGGTGACGTGTTCGACACCTACACCGGTCGCTGAGAGCCCACTGCGGCGACGGCACGGCAGAGCACCGCGTAGGGCACCACACACGATCCACAACAGGGCACTGCCCTGCTAGGCCCAGTGACTGCACGGCGGACACACCGAGGGGCATGCCCCAGTCCGGGGTCTGCGGCAGGCGCACGGCGCGGGCGATCAGCAGCGCCCCCGCGATCGGCGGGCAGGCGGCCGTGGTGCCGTACACGGAGCACTCCCCGTTGACGGGCAACAGGAAACACGGGCAGCAACAGCACGAGCCACAGCCAGCGCAGCAGGCCGTCCGGTAAGCAGACGAGCAGGCGCACGACCAGGACCGAGGCGAGCAGGGCCGCGGTGACCGCCAACAGCGTGGCGCACCAGATCCACGGCGTTGGCGGACCGCGCCAGGCGCGCACCCGTGTGGTTAGCAGCTGCACCGCGCCCAGGGCCTGCCAGGCGGCCAGGGCGAGCACCCGCGCAGCGGGTGATCACCCAGCCGCCAGCACAGCCAGAAAGCTGGGCACAGCCGCGGCGAGCACGCTGGTGAACACCTGCACCGGCGCCAACCCGACCGCACAGCAGGCCGAGACCAGCAGGAGGAGGGCACCGGCCAGGGCGGATGGAACCGCTACGCGTCAGCGGCGGCCTCCTCCCCCACGGTGGCGACCTCAGCCGCGGCCTCCGGTCCCTGTTCGAGCAGCACACGGAAGCCGTCCTCGTCGAGCACGGGCACCTTGAGCTGCACGGCCTTGTCGTACTTGGACCCCGGCGCATCACCGACCACCACGAACGAGGTCTTCTTGGACACCGAGCCGACCGCCTTGCCGCCGCGGACCATGATCGCTTCCTTGGCCTCGTCCCGGGACAGGCTGGGCAGGGTGCCGGTCACCACGATGGACAGGCCCTCCAGGGTGCGCGGGGTGGAATCGTCGCGCTCCTCCGCCATCCGCACCCCGGCGGCCCGCCACTTCTCCACGATCTCGCGGCGCCACTCCCACTCGAACCACTCGCGCACGGCCGCCGCGATGGTGGGGCCGACCCCCTCGGCCGCGGCGAGTTCCTCCTCGCTGGCCTCGAAGACCCGGTCCAAGGACTCGAACTCGCGGGCCAGGGCCTGGGCCGCGGTCGGCCCGACGTGCCGGATGGACAGGGCCACGATCACGCGCCACAGCGGGCGCTGCTTGGCGGTGTCCAGGTTCGCCAGCAGCTTGGCCCCGTTGGCCGAGAGCTTGTAGCCCCGCTCGGACTTCTTGTCCTGGGCGCGGAACAGCTCGGTACCCAGCAGCTTGTCCTCGTCCAGGTCGAACACGTCGCCCTCGTCCACCAGGGCGTGCGACTCCAGCAGGGCGGTGGCCGCCTCGTAACCGAGCACCTCGATGTCCAGCCCGTTGCGGCTGGCCAGGTGGAACAGCCGCTCCCGCAGCTGCGCGGGACAGCTCTGCGTGTTCGGGCAGCGGATGTCGGCGTCGCCCTCCTTCTCGTAGCGCAGCTCGGTGCCGCACTCGGGGCAGTCCACCGGCATGACGAACTCGCGCTCCTGCCCGGTGCGCGCCTCCACCACCGGACCGAGCACCTCGGGGATGACGTCACCGGCCTTGCGCAGCACGATGCGGTCCCCGATCAGCACGCCCTTGCGCTTGACCTCGAAGGCGTTGTGCAGGGTGGCCCTGGCCACGGTGGACCCGGCCACCTTGACCGGCTCCGTCACCGCGAAGGGGGTCACCCGACCGGTGCGGCCGACACCCACCTGGATGTCCAGCAAGGTGGTCGTGGCCTCTTCGGGCGGGTACTTGTACGCGATGGCCCAGCGCGGGGCCCGCGAGGTGGACCCGAGGCGGCGCTGCAACGGCACCTCGTCCACCTTGACCACGATGCCGTCGATCTCGTGCTCGGCGTCGTGCCGGTGCTCGCCCCAGTACTCGATGTGCGCGAGCACCTCATCCACAGTGGACAACAGCTTGGTGTGCGCGGACACCGGCAGCCCCCACGCGGCCAGCGCCCGGTACGCCTCGGACTGCCGCTGCGGCTCGAAGCCCTCCCGCTTGCCCAGGCCGTGGCTGATGAACCGCAGCGGGCGGCTCGCCGTCACCTTGGGGTCCTTCTGCCGCAGCGAGCCCGCGGCCGAGTTGCGCGGGTTGGCGAAGGGCGGCTTGCCCGCCTCGACCAGCCCGGCGTTGAGCTCGGCGAAGTCCTCCACCCGGAAGAACACCTCGCCGCGCACCTCGACCAGCGCGGGCACCGGGAACTCCTCGGTGCCCGTCAGCCGCTCCGGGATGTCCCGCAGGGTGCGCACGTTCAGTGTGACGTCCTCACCGGTGCGGCCGTCGCCCCTGGTCAGCGCCCTGGTGAGCTTGCCGTCGGTGTAGAGCAGGTTCAGCGCGAGGCCGTCGATCTTCAGCTCGCACAGGAAGTGGCCCTGGTCGCCGATCTCCTTGTCCACCCGCTCCGCCCACGCGCGGAACTCGTCCGGGTCGAAGGCGTTGTCCAGGCTGAGCAGGCGCTCCAGGTGGTCGTGCGCGGTGAACTCGGTGGAGAAGGTGCCGCCGACCTGCTGCGTGGGCGACTCGGGCGTGACCAGTTCGGGGTAGCGCTCCTCCATCTCCTGCAACTCGCGCAGCAGCACGTCGAACTCGCCGTCGGTGATGGTCGGCGAGTCCAGCACGTAGTAGCGGAACTGGTGGCCCCTGATCTCCTCCGCGAGCGTCCCATGGCGCTCCCGGACCTCGTTGGGCACGTCTTCGTTGCTGGTCACGGGGGCAGATTAACGCCCACCACCGACAAGTCAGGCCGAGTCGGTGTGCTCGATTGGGTTGCCGTCGGCGTCCTGCCCCGCCAGGCCGCGGACCAGGGTGCGCAACTCCAGCAGGGTGATGGCGGCGTCCGGCGCGCTGACGGCGGTCTCCACCCGGCGCAGCCGTTCGGCCGCGAGCCGTTCGCCGAGGGTGGCGTCCAGGGGGAGGAAGGTCATCGCGGTGCGGGCCTCGTCGGTGAGCTGGGACAGGCCGGGGTGGTGCACGGCCACGTCCACCACGCCCGCGTCGGCGTCGACCTGGGCGACCACGCGCACGTCGGCCAGGCGCAGGCGGTGCTCCCCGATGTTGACGGTGACCTCGGTCGGGTCCGGCACGGGCGGTACCGAGTCGTGGTACTCCCAGATCAGGTCCTCGGGCGGGGCGGCGGCCCGCCAGGCGTCGGTGTAGGGCCGCAGGTCCGAGCGCTCCTGCCCGGTGACCACCAGCGCGTACACGGCGCGCTGCCCGCGTTCCACGGAGAAGTGCAGCTCCGGGTGGATCGCGGCGACCTCCTCGCAGAGCAGGTGCTCGATGCGTTTGGGCTCGCTGTCGCCCAGGGCCGAGTTGATCTGCGGCAGCTGGTCCTGCCAGCGCTGCCAGAACCGTTCCACGAGCGCGACGGGGTCCGCCGATGCCGGTTCGAGCCACTCCGCGACCTGCTCGGAATCCGGCTCGACGGCCTCAGCCCTGTCGTGCTCGACGCGGCGACGTCGCCACGGGAACCACTTCATCCCTCCATTGTCCGCCACTGCGCGGGATTGGCGAGGGGGTGGGTGCGTTCGGGGCAGTGAATACCGCCGTTTGCCACTTGTCCACGACTATCGGCGCGGTCTGGTAGCCACCGCGAGCAGCTCGGCGGCCGGTCCGACCAGCCGCCGACCGCCGGGCCAGGCCGCACGAAGGCGCCTGCGCAGGTCGATGCCGGGTACCTCGACCGGCACCAGGCGGCCCTCGGCGAGGTCGGTGGCCACGGCCAGTTCGCTGAGCACGGCCGGTCCGGCCCCGGCGATCACCGCACCGCGCACGGCGGTGGTGGAGCCCAGTTCCAGCAACGGTTCGGCGCGCGCGGTGACCCTGCGCAGCGCGCGATCCAGGGTCTCGCGGGTGCCCGAGCCGGGTTCGCGCACCACCAGCGGGGTGGCGGCCAGTTCCCCGGCGTCCACCGGGCGTCGGCGCCGTGCCCACGGGTGCTCGGGCAGCACCACGACCACCAGCCGGTCCACCGCCACCACCCGGCTGGCCAGCTCGCGCGGCACGGTCGGCGACTCCACGAAGCCCAGGTCCACCTCCCCGCGGCGCAGCAGGTCGAGCACCGCGTCCGAGTTGGCCACCCGCAGCCCCACGTGCAGCTCCGGCCGCGACCGGCGCAACTCCCCCAGCCAGCCCGGCGCCAGGTGCTCGGCCACGGTGAGGCTGGCCGCCACCCGCAGCTGTGCGTCCTGGCGCTCGCGCAGGGCCTGCGCCCCGGTGAGCAGGCCGTCCACCTCGTGCAGCACCCGGCGGGCCCAGTCGGTGACGACCTGCCCCGGCTCGGTGAGGGTGGACCCGCGCCGGGTGCGGTCCACCAGCGCCAGGCCGAGCCTGCGCTCCAGGGTCGCCAGCCGCTTGCTCGCCGAGGGCTGCGCGATGCCCAGTTCCTCCGCGGCCCGGCCCAGGCTGCCCAGTTCGGCCACGAGCACGAGCAGCCGCAACGAGTCCAGGTCGGGAGTCATAGCCCCAGGGTATGACCCGGTGCCCGGTTGACCGCTACCGCCACGCGGGCCGCGGGCGCAGGCTCTCGGCGTGGGAATCCTGATGGTGGCGGTGCTCGTGGGCGTGGTGGTCGGCAACCTGCCGGTCCTGCCCTCCTCGGTACGGCCTGTGCTGTCGTTGTGGACCAAGCGCCTGCTGCGGGCCGGGGTGGTGCTCGTCGGCCTGCAACTGGCCGTGCCACAGGTGCTCGCGCTGGGGGCGGGCACCGTGCTGGCGGTCGTCGTCACGGTCGCGGTGACCTTCTTCGGCACGCTCGCACTGGGCCGCCTGTTCGGTGTGTCGCGCGGGCTGTCCATGCTGGTCGCCACCGGGTTCTCGATCTGCGGCGCGTCCGCGATCGCCGCCGCCGAGGGCGTGGTCGAGTCCGAGGAGGACGAGGTCGCCACGGCGGTCGCGCTGGTCACGGTGTTCGGCAGCCTCACGATGCTGACCCTGCCGCTGCTCGCCGACGGGCTGGCGCTGGGCCGGTGGTCGGGGCTGACCGTGCAGGAGGTCGCGCAGGTCGTGGTCGCCGCCTCACCGGCAGGGGCCGCCGCCGTGGGCACGGCCGTGGCGATCAAGCTCAGCCGGGTCGTGCTCCTGGCTCCGGTCGTCGCGGGCATGGGCGTCTGGCGGCGGGCCGCCAACTCCACCGGTGAGCGGCCGCCGCTCGTGCCGGTGTTCGTCCTCGGGTTCCTGGCCATGGTGGTGCTGCGCAGCCTGAACGTGCTGCCCGCGTGGGCGCTGGACCTGGCCAAGGACGGCAGCACCTGGCTGCTGGCGGGCGCGTTGTTCGGGCTCGGTTGCGCGGTCCGCCTGCGGGCGATGGCCAAGACCGGGCTGCGGGCGCTGCTGCTCGGCGCGGCGTCCACGGTGCTGGTGGTCGGCACGGGGTGGGTGAGCCTGGCGGTGCTGGGCTGAGCGCAGCGTGCGGCGTGGGGCAGGCGTCGCGTGTCGGCGCTTCGCGGGCGGCGTGTCGGCGCTTCCTGCACGGTGTGTTCGCGCTTCGCGGGCGGTGTGTCGGCGCTCCGCGGGCGGTTTCCCAGTTCGTGGGAGGCCGCACGGCGGGCGCGAACACGGCGTACCGCTGGCGCCGACACGCGGTACCGGACGCGCCGACACGCGGGGTTCAGGCGTCACCACGCGGGACTCGCGGGCCGGTGAGCGGGACTCGCCGTCGGCGTCACAGGAAGGGCTTGACGGCGGCTTTGGCGGCGGCGGAGACCTGGGCTATGCCCGTGTCCTCGTCGGGTTGCGAGCCGGACAGCACGGCGATCAGGAACGTGTGCCCCCCGCTGACGACCTGGCCGATGCTGTTCACGGCCCACAGGTCGTTGTCGGCGTCCACGGGCAGCCAGCCGTTCTTCAGCACCGGCGTCGTCCCGCGGTCAGCCGCCGCGGACACGCCCCACACCTGGTCCGGCTCGATGTTGCTCATCAGGCCGATCGCGTAGGAACGGGCCGCCTGCGACAACGGTGAGCGGCTGGTCGTCAGCGCGGTCAGCAACTGCAACTGGTCGCCGACCGTGGTGGTGGTCAGCCCCCAGTAGTCGTCGGCGCCGGGATCGGTGGCGGTGAGCCCGAACTTGGTGTTGGCGGCCCGCATGCCCGCCTCGCTGCCCGCCTCGTCCCACAGCGCGGTGGCCGAGTCGTTGTCGCTGTTCTCGATCATCTGCTGGGCGGCCTGCTGCTGGCCCGAGGTCAGCGAGATGCCCTGCTGCTGGGTCTGCAACAGCAGCACCGCGAGGATGTCGGCCTTGACGATGCTGGCCGTGGTGAAGCTCTGCTTGCCGTTGTAGCTGGCGGAGGTGCCGGTGCTCACGTCCAGCACGCCCACCGAGAGCTGGCCGGTGAGGTTGGCCAGCACGGGGGCCAGCGCCTCGGCGAGCGCGTCGTCCGGGGACTTGGCCGGGCCGCTGCTGGACGTGGCGGGCGGTGGCGTGGCGGTGGTGGTCGTGGTGCGGGTGGCCCGGCTGACCGCGCTGGGCGTGGCGGACACGGCGACCGGTTGGCCGTGCACCTGCGCGGTGTAGCCGGCGCCGATGGTGAGCCCTGCCACCACGGCGCCGACCGACATCGCGCACAGCACACCGACAACGCGCGACCGAGTCCAGGTTCCGCCAGCTCTCAAGGCCATGACGACCAGGTTCGGTCACGCACCTGCGGGGAAGCTGAAGGTCGAGGTGCGAGATTCCTAAGATTTCCCTGTACGGATTGCCAGGTTGGCGGTGATCAGGCCTTTCCAGCGGTCAGGCTCATCGCCAGCGCAGCCGTGGAGGTGAAGTCCAGCGCGGGCTCCGAGCTCTGCCAGGTGCGGACGTCGTCCATGTACCGCGAGCTGCTGGAGTCGTACTGCTTGAACGAGGACACCCCGCAGGACTTGCCGCCCTCGGGCAGGTCGTCGATCTTCTTGAACGAACCGGCTCCGTTGGGGCCGTTGACCACGGCGCCGACGACCACCTTGCCGCCGCCGTCCAGGCTGCCCGCCAGGTTGGCGACCTGGTGCTGCATGCAGTGCGGGAAGGTGCTGCCCACGCCGACGACCAGCGAGGTGCCCCAGGCGTTGGAGCCCAGGGTGAAGTCGCGCTGCTGGGTGGCGAAGGCGTCGTAGTCGTGCGAACCGGTCAGCGAACGGTAGAGCAGGGCCGTTGCCACGTAACCGAAGCTGTGGCTGGCGACGTCGAAGTCGGTGACCGAGGCCCCGGTGCGGAACGGGCTGCGCGCGGACTCGGCGACCCCGTCCTGGAGCTGGCGCTTGAGGTCGGCGAGCAGCTGCGCCTCGGTGACGTCGATCTTCACCTGAGCGGAACCGCGGATGAGCCTGACCAGGTCCGCGTGGGCCAGCGCGCTGGTGTCGTACACGTTGAGCGTGCCCTTGTCGCCGCCGCCGAGGTAGGACTTGGCCCACTTGCCCGCGTCCTGGGTCCACCCGGCGGCCCGGCTGTCACCGAGCGCGCGACCGGCCAGCGCCAACTCCGCGGCGCCCAGCTCCAGGTCGTCCAGGTGGGAGGACTCGGGGTAGTAGCTGTGCGGGTACGCGGAGACGAGCGAGCCGCCCGAGGTGTTGGCCTTGCCGTACACCGCGGCGGCCGTGGCCAGGTACCTCGTGGCGGTGGCACGGTCGCTGGCGGCCAGGTTCTGCGCCGCGACGGCGAAGGCCGCGGCCACCCGGCCCGCCAGGTTGGGGCTGATCGACTGGCCGGGGTTGTTGGCGCGGAACACCGGGCGGTACTTCACGTAGTACTGGCTGTCCCCCGGCTTGACGTTGAGCGCGTCGTCGGCCTCGGGCAGCCGCCACACGTCGTGGTCCCCGACGAAATCGCCCTTGCTGCCGCCGTTGCCGACGCCGACCTGGGCGTAGAGCACGCCCTTGTCCCCGTCCCACATCTTCTCGAGCCAGTCCAGGCCGTAGCGGGACTCGGCGGCCAGCGCGGCGCTGGGGTTGCTGCGCTGGGACAGCAGCAGGTTGGTCACCGCGTAGGAGGTGGTCTCGGTGAACTTGAGGTAGTCGCCAGCGTCGAACCAGCCGCCGGAGACGTCGACCGGGCCGCCGGACTTCTTGAGCTTGCTGGTGATCGCGTCGTCGGAGTTGAAGGTCGGCGTGTCGTAGACGTCGGCCTTCTTGTCGGCGAGGTGGCTGGGCTTGCGGCCGAGCGCGCCGGGGATCACCTCCGATCCGTCGCGCTGCGCCTGGAAGAACCGCACCACGGCGTCGGCGACCGGCCCGAACAGGGCGGTGGCGCTGTCCACGCGGAACGCGGGCGAACTCGTGCCGCCGACCTTGACCTGGTACGTGCCCGCGGTGCGCAGCGCGCTGAGGTCGATCGGGTAGACGGCCGAGTAGGCGGTGCTCCACTTGCCGGTGCTGGCGCCGAGCTTGCCGGTCAGCGCCGTCTTCCCGGACTGGTCGACCACGGTGAACGCGGCACCGGCCGAGGAGCTGGTGCCCATCAGGTAGGCGGTCTTGGCTTCGTCGGTGGCGTACCCGACCTGGTCCACGCGGATCTGCGTGGCCGTGGCGGCCGTGGCGGGCACGCCGATCGCCGTCGTCGCCAGCACGGCGACGAGCACGGGTGTGAGGCGCATGGGTTCCTCCGGTGCAGGGGCCGGCGGCGGTTGGAGCCCAATTAGTTAAGTTTGTTTCCTTAACCTAGCAGCCTGTGACTCGGCTCACCAGCCCTCCGGCGGCTCCACGAACGCCTTGCCCAGGTCGCGCACCAGGGCCAGGGACCGGCGCACCCACGCGTGGCTCGCCCCGGCCAGCCCGCAGGACGGGGTGGGCACGGCGCGCGCGGCCAGCAGGGCGCGGTCGAACCCGAGCCGGTCCACCAGGTCCAGCGCGGGCTGGGCCGCGGCCCGCAGCTCCAGCGGGGTCTCCGGGGCGATACCGGGGACCAGGCCCAGCAGCAGGGTGGCGCCGGAGTCCCAGGTCTCGCCGATCTCGTCCCACACCGAGGTGGGCGCCCCGCGCAGCGCGGTCAGGTCGAAGGCGATGCCCTCCGCACCGGCCCCGCGGATCAGCGAGAACGGCGGGCGGTTCGCGCAGCAGTGCACCAGCACCGGCTGGCCGGTGGCGGTCCGCGCGGCCTCGATCACCGAGCCGAGCAGGTCGCGGGCCTCCGGCTCGGGCACGGCGGGCACCATGCCCAGCTTGGACGGGGTGGGCAGCAACCCGTTGAGCACCGAGGGCAGCGCGGGCTCGTCCAGTTGCACGACCACGCGGGCGCCGGTGCGCTTGGCGACCTCGGCGGCGTGCCCGGCAAGGCCCTCCGACAGCGAGGCCGCGAACTCGCGCAGGGCTCCACGGTCGGTCAGCACGCGGTGGCCCCTGGCGAGCTCGACCTGGGAGGCCAGGGTCCACGGCCCCGCGGCCTGCACCTTGACCACCTCGGGCCGCACCCCGGCGCGCTCCACAGCCTCCTCGAAGGCGTCCAGGTCGAACTTGAGCAGGTCCACCGCCCGCCGGTGGTCACGGCCGGGCCGCGTGCTCACCCGGTAGCCCGAGGGCACCACCTCCACGGCCAGTTCCACCAGCAGGCCCGCGGTGCGCCCGATCAGGTCGGCGCCGACCCCGCGCGCGGGCAGTTCGGGCAGGTGCGGCAGCTCGGGGAGCTCGCCGACGACCACGCGGGCCGCCTCGCCGGGGTCGGTGCCGGGTAGCGAGCCGATGCCGGTCGCGGCGGTGGCCGTCCAGGGTGTGTTCTGCACGTCGGACAGTGTGTCCTGCCGGTGTGCACAGCGCCCAAAAAGGTCTAGACCCATTGACTGTGTGGTCTAGGCCACTTACCGTTTGGGGGCACGCGTGAACCCAACGGGAACTTCCCCGCGTAGAGCGGAGCGTCGCTCGATGCGGGCGGCAGCGTGGTGTGGGGGCGTGACGCGCCCTCGCCCCCACACCACAGACTGCCCCGCAACTCTGTGCCCCCTGCCGCAGAGAGGTCGACCCCATGCGTTCTGCACCCGTGCTGCTCGCCTGCGCGCTGGCCGTCACCGGACTGACCGTGACCGCCCAGCCAGCGCACGCGGCAACCTTCCCCGCCTGCCAGCACTTCTACCCCGGCCCCATCCCGGACAGACCGGTCACCGGGGGCACGGCACCGGGCAGCCTCACGCCCCCGGTCTCGGTCGACACCCGGCTGCCCGCGCCCGGTGGGGTGTCCGGCGGGGTCAGCGGCTCCTCGGTGGTGTTCACCTTCGACCGGGTGCCCGGGGCGGTGGCCTATCGGGCCTTCCGCAACGGGCAGGCCCTGCAGTGGATCAGCGACTGGGGCCAGCCCACGCTGACCGTCACCGACGCCAATCCCTGTGCGGACGCCAACTACCAGCTGTACGCGATGAGCGAGGCCAGCGGCTCGGAGCCCTCGATCGGCCAGGTCTCCACCGCGTACCGGGTGGGCGGTTCCGGGCAGCTCGCGCCGTACGCGCTGGCCAAGGGCAGCACCCTGACCTACCGGGTCACCTCGTACAACGACAGCGGCCAGACCGCGCTGGGCTACCACGCCGGTCCGGGCTTCTGCGCGGTGGACGTGCGCAACATCCCCTGGGGCACCAGGTTCTTCGTGCCCGGCTACGGGCACTGCTACGCCGCCGACATCGGCAGCTGGATCAAGGACGACATCGTCGACGTGTGGCTGCCCGGCACACAGGCCGACAGCTGGGGCATACAGCGTCAGACACTCGTGGTCGAGTAAAGGAGCTTCACCATGTCCGCCAAGCGTTTGCTGGTGGCCGGTCTCGCCGCAGTGCCGGTGGCCGCGCTGTTCACCCTGTCCGGGATGGCCGGTGCGGACACCTCGCCGACGGCCGCCTTCAGCACCGACTCCACCTGGGGCAGCGGCTACCAGGCCAGGTACACCGTCAGCGCGGGCTCCTCGGCGCTGAGCAGCTGGAAGGTGGAGTTCGACCTGCCCAGCGGCACCAGCCTGGGGTCCTACTGGGACGCGCAGGACTCCCCCAGCGGCAACCACCACGTGTTCACCAACCGCGAGTACAACGGCGGGGTCGCGGCCGGGGCGAGCGCCTCGTTCGGCTTCCTGGTCAACGGTTCCGGCCAGCCCGCCAACTGCAAGCTCAACGGCCAGCCCTGTGGCGGCGGCGCCCCGCCGACCAGCACCACGACAACCCCGCCCAGCACGACCACGACAACGACAACAACGTCCCCGCCGACCGGGACGGGCGCGCGGTTCTCCCCGTACATCGACATCACCTACGCGAGCCCGACCCTGGCCGAGGTGGCCAGGGCCACCGGCCAGAAGAACTTCAACCTGGCCTTCGCGCTGGGCGACAGCACCGGCTGCAACCCGTCCTGGGGCGGCACGATCCCGCTCACCGACAGCCGGGTCCTCGGCGAGGTCAACGACCTGCGCGCGCTGGGCGGCAGCGTCACGGTGTCCACCGGCGGGGCGGCCGGGCCGTACCTGGAGAACGTGTGCGGCTCGGTGGACGCGCTCACCAACGCGTACCTGAAGTCCCTGGACGCCGTGGGCAGCAACAGCCTGGACGTGGACATCGAGGCCTCCATCCCGACGGCCACGGTCAACCAGGCGCTGCTCAACGTGCAGAAGGCCCGCGGCACCACGATCAGCTACACGCTGCGGGTGCAGGGCCAGGACTACGGGGTCGACCCGTTCTCCGTGTCGGTGTTGCAGGACGCGGCATCGCGCGGGCTGAACGTGCTGGTCAACCCGATGGTGATGGACTTCGGCTACACCGGGGGCTGGGGTGACGCGATCATCAGCGCCGCCAACGCCACCCTGGGCCAGCTCAAGACGATCTGGCCCGGCAAGTCCGATGCCGACCTGAAGTCCATGCTGGGGCTCACCCCGATGATCGGCGTGAACGACAGCGGCATGGTCACCACGCAGGCCGTGGCCCAGCAGGTGCTCAGCTACGCGCAGAGCAACCACATCGGACGGCTCGCGTTCTGGTCGGTTGGCCGGGACAACGGCGGGTGCAGCGGTGGCGTCTCACCGACCTGCTCGGGCATCCAGCAGGGCCTGTACGAGTTCACCAACCTGTTCAAGTCCTTCACTGGTTGAGCAGGCGGCCGAGCGCGGCGCTGGCAGCGGCGTCGCGCTCGGCGAGCCCGGTCAACTCGGCCGCGAGCAGCTCCAGCCACTGCTCCACGGTCACGGCCCTGCGGCTGATCACCACCCCGCGGACCACCTGGTGCGCCTCGGCCTCCACCCCGCCGCGCTTGCCCGCGCGCAGCTCCAGCAGCCGGTCCTGGCCGTGCACGCGCACCGCCAGCGGCTCACCGCCCCGGCCGAACAGGCCGCGCCTGCGTTCCACCTCGACCATTCCCGGCGGCAGGGCGTCACCGAGCACGTGGGAGAGCACCCGCGCGTAGGACTCGACATCGGCCCGGTCGGCCCGCAGCGCGGCCACCACCAGGTGGGTGTCCCACATGTGCGTCCCCCTCAGTCCGTCAGCGGCAGCACGAGCTGCGGCTTGGCGATGGTGTGGTCCTCGCGCAGCGGCCGGATCGCCGTGCCGATCGCGAAGAACTCCGTGGTGTGCCCGCCCCAGTTGTGCGGCAGGGACAGCAGTTGCACGCCCACGATGCCCTCGGCGGCCAGCTGCTCGGCCTCGGCCTGCATGCGGCTCATGGCCAGCTCCCGCGCGTCGTAGAGGGCCTCGGTGAACTGCGGGATCTCCACGTTCTGCCCGATGTTGCCGATCGCCTGCCAGAACCGCTGGTGCGCCACGTGGTACACGCAGGTGCCCATCACCATGCCCAGCGGGGCGTAACCGGACTGGATCAGCGTCCAGAAGTCCTGCCCGCTCAGGTCCGAGGTGAACGGTTTGCCCGTGTTGTTGCGCCACTGGCCGGGTTCGTCCGCCTTGACCGCCGTGCCCACCGCGATGAACTCGGCCAGGTCGTTGCCGAACTGCTTGAAGTCGATCTCCAGGCGGACGCCCACGATGCCGTCGGCGCCGAGCACCTCGGCCTCGGCCTCCATGCGGGTCATGGCCAGCTCCCTGGCGTGGTACATCGCCTGGGAGAGCACCTCCAGCTCCTGGTTGCGGTTCCACCGGCCCAGTTGGAAGCCCACGTGGTAGATGCTCGACCCGAGCACCAGGCCCAGCGGCCGGAACCCCGCCTCGCGCACGAGCAGGAACTCGTTGACGCTCAGGTCCGAGGTGAACAGGCTGCCCTGCTGGCCGGGGCGCATGTGCGACAACCGGTTCAGCGCGTCCTGCGGGATGCCTTGTGGGGTGCTCATCGGCGGTTCCTGTTCTCTGTCAGCGGCATGACGGTCAGCGCACCGGTCGGTGCCCTGCGCGCCCCCGGGTCGTGGACGATGGTGGTGCCGAACGCGGTGGCCATCGCGAAGACCACCGCCTCCTGGTAGGCCCAGCTGTCCACGCTGAGGGCGCCGACGATCGCGCCCTCGGCGTGTCCGCTGTGGACGGCGGCGTCCAGTTCGGCCCGCGCCCTGGACCGCACGCGGGTGATCAGCCTGGTGAACACGGGGATCTCGTTGTTGCCCGCGAACGGGGTCATCCGCGAGCGGGTCGTGTAGTCCACCTGCACGGCGTCCACCGCCACGGCGACCGCCACGTCCACCGGGCGCCAGCCGCCGTGCAGCAGCTTGGCCACGTCGGTACCGGACAACTCGGTCGTGAACAGGTGCCCGGTCGGCGGCCACGGGGCGTGCACCGCCGTGCCCAGCACCACGAACTCGGTCGCGAACCCGCCCACCGGCTTGGTCTGGATCCGCACGCCGACCACCCCGTGCGCCCCGATGCCGCGCGCCTCCACCCGCATCCGGTCCAGGGCCACCCGGTAGCCGCGGCGGATGCCGCGCTCGTAGCCAGCGGCGTCGTAGTAGCGCACCTGCTGGCCCTGCACCACGCAGCCCATCACCTCGCCGACCGGCGTGAGGTCCACTCCGCGCAGGCCCGCGGCCGCCGGGGTGGACAGCAGCGAGGTGCGCAGCCCCGAGGCGGCCGCCCTGCGGATGCGCTCGGCGGCGACCGGTGGCAGGCCCTGCCCGTCCCATTCGGCCACGGCGCCTCCTCTCCCCCGTCCATCGTGGCACTGCTCGCCGTGACGGCAACGTGATGCGCGGCGCGGGGTGTCGAGGCAATCGGGCAGACAGGACGACCCCGGCGATCACCTGGTACGCCCCAGGTCCTGCTGGGACGGTCGCGGCGGTGCAGACTGCGCGGAGCAGTTCGCCACGAGGAGGAACCTCATGCACGTCGTCGCCCAGGTGCTGGTCGGGCTGGTCGCCCTGATCCACGTCTACATCCTCGTGCTGGAGATGTTCCTGTGGACGACCCCGCGCGGGCGTGCCGCGTTCGGCCTGGAGCCGGAGTTCGCCGAGCAGACCAAGGCGCTGGCCGCCAACCAGGGCCTCTACAACGGCTTCCTGGCCGCCGGGCTGATCTGGGGCCTGATCGGTAGCTGGCCCGCCCAGGTGTTCTTCCTGGTCTGCGTGGTCGTCGCGGGAGTGTACGGCGCGGCCACCGCGAGCAGGCGCATCCTGTACGTGCAGGCGCTGCCGGCCGTGCTGGCGCTGATCGCCGTTCTGGTCTCCGGCTGAGCGCGTCCCGGCTACCATCGGCGCCGGACCGACCCCAGCGAGTGAACTTCCGACGAACTCCCGCCGACGCCTAGCTCTTTCGGGGCTAGTCCTCGGTTCCCGACTCGGCTGATACTGCGTCCACGCGGCCGGGTGGAGGGAGGGTCATGAACCGACCGTTCCCGCTCCGCCCTGCCACGTGGGCGCTGCGCCACGCACCACGAAGCGTGCTCGTGTTCTACCTCAGCGTGGAAGCGCTTGCCTTGGTGCTGGTGTTCGCCCTGCCCAGTCCGGCGCCCACGGGGCTGGACTGGCTGCACTTCGCGGTGCTGCTCGGGCTCGGCGTGGCCCAGGCCGAGCTGTCCCGGCGCACCGAACGGCTGCGCCGCTACCTGGTCGGCACGGTCAACGCCGACATGGCCTCGGTGTGGACCTTCGCGGGCGCGCTGGTGCTGCCCTCGCTGCTGGCCGCCCTGTTGACCGTGGGCGTCTACCTGCACCTGATCGGCCGGGTCTGGCGCGCGCCGTCCAGCCGTCCGACCAACCGGATCGTGTTCAGCGCCAGCACGGTGGTGCTCGCCTGCCTGGCCGTCGGCCCGGTCCTGCGCGCCGTCGCGGGCGGCACCGAACTGGACATGGGCCCGCGCGGGCTGGTGGCCGTGGCGCTCGCGATGCTCGCCTACACGCTGATCAACAGCGTGCTGGTGTTCGTCGGCCTGCGGCTGCGGCACCCGGACAGCCCGCTGAGCACGCTCACCGGCGGCTGGGACAACAACGTGCTCGAACTGGCCACGCTGTGCCTTGGCGCGATGACCGCCGCGGTGCTGGCCTCCCGGCCGTACCTGGTGCCGCTGATCCTGCTGCCGATCGTGATGCTGCACCGCAGCATGCTGATGCGCCAGTTCCAGGAGATGGCCACCCGCGACCAGAAGACCGGGGTACTCAACGCCGTGGCCTGGCACGACGTGGCCACCAGGGAGCTGGACCGCGCCACCAGGCAGCTCGGCGGCTTCGGCGTGCTGATGATCGACATCGACCACTTCAAACGGGTCAACGACACGCACGGCCACCTGGTCGGCGACACGGTGCTCAAGCACGTGGCGGTGGCGCTGGAGCAGCACGTCCGCGACTACGACTCGGTGGGCCGCTTCGGCGGTGAGGAATTCGTGGTGCTGCTGCCCGAGACGCCGCACGCCGACGTGATCAGCGTGGCCGAGCGCCTGCGCAACGCCATCGGCGACCTGGTGATCCGCGACCAGGCAGCGACCGTGACCGACCTGTCGGCCTCCATCGGCGTGGCGGTCTACCCGCACGACGGGCTGGTGATCGACCGCCTGCTGATGGCCGCCGACAACGCCCTGTACGTGGCCAAGCGCACCGGCCGCAACCGGGTCGTCAGCCTGGCCGACCGCGGCGAATCCGCCTGATCCTCGGCGAGCGGCCCACCCCGCAGCGACCCAGCAGCGCGTGTCGGACGTTCCGGTACCGCGTGTCGGCGCTTGCGGTACGCGGTCTCACGGGCTGGGAAACCGCCCGCTGAGTGCGAACACACCGTCCGCGAAGCGCCGACACGCGGGGCCCACCCGGTGAGTCCGCGCTTTCGGTACGGCGAGTCCCGCCCTGGGGCACGCGGGGCCCACCCGGTGAGTCCGCGCTTTCGGTACGGCGAGTCCCGCCCTGGGGCACGCGGGGCCCACCCGGTGAGTCCGCGCTTTCGGTACGGCGAGTCCCGCCCTGGGGCACGCGAGTCCCGGCCTCAGGCACGCGAGTCCCGCGCAGCCGCAGCCGAATCCCGCCCTGGGGCACGCGAGTCCGGCTCTGGGGAGCGCGAGTCCCGGCCTCAGGCAGGCGAATCCCGGGCAGCCGCGGGCGAGTCCCGCGCAGGTGAGGGCTCCAGCACCTCGCCGAGCAGCGCCACGAGTTCGGCGACGAGTGCGGGCGGGCGCTTGCGGTGCACGACGTAGATCTCGCGGGCCGGGCGGATCCCACGCAGCTCGCGGACCGCCAGCCTGCTGGTGTCGATCTGGCTGAGCACGGTGATCGGCACCAACGAGATGCCCAGCCCGGCGGCGATGAGCGCGAGCGTCACCTCGTAGTCACGGGTCTCGTAGGCGACGTGCGGGCGCACTCCCGCGGCGCCGGCCAGGTGGTCCAGGCAGATCCGGTTGGGGATGCCCAGACCGCCGGAAATCCAGTCCTGGTCGGCCAGGTCGGCGAGTCCGATGTGGCCGGTGGCCCTGGGGTGGCCCGCGGGCAGCACGAGCCGCAGCGGGTCGGTGAGCAAACGCTTGCGGTGCAGGCCTGTGGCGCTGGGCAGGGTGCCGCCCGGGTAGCGGTGGGTGATGAGCAGGTCCAGGTCGCGCGAGGTGACCAGCCCGTAGCCCTCGGGCGGCTCGACGTCCACGAGGGACAGTTGCGCCGTGGGGTGCCTGCGGCGCAGGGCGGACAGCGCTTCCGGCACGAGCACCTTGCCCGCGGAGGAGAACGTGCCGATGGCCACGCGCTGCGGTTCGGCGCCGCGCACGGCCAGTTCGGCCTCACGCAGGTCGCCGAGCACGCGTTCGCCGTAACCGAGCAGGACCCGGCCGTTGGCCGTGAGGCGGACCCCGGTCGGGCCGCGCTCGACGAGTCGGCAGCCGACCTCGCGTTCGAGCTTGGCCAACTGCTGGGACAGCGCGGAGGGCGTGAACGACATGCGTTGTGCCGCCGCGGCGATGGAACCGGCATGCGCGACTTCGACCAGCACGCGCAGCCTGGCCAGGTCGAGCATTAAGTGCTCCTAAGGTCGGGCCATTAGACTTCACTGGCGATTATGGCTGCTCCGGCTCACAGTGGTGCCATGAACAAGCCGACCGCAGCCGATGTCGCCGAGGCGACCGACCGGATCCGCCCCTACACCAGGCGCACGCCGTTGCTGCGCACCGAAGTGGACGGCAGGCCGCTGGTGCTGAAGCTGGAGCACCTGCAACTGAGCGGGTCCTTCAAGCTGCGCGGCGCGGTCAACGCCCTGCGCCACGGGGAGCGGCCGGACCAGGTGGTGACGGCCTCCGGTGGCAACCACGGGCTGGCGGTGGCCACGGCGGCCGGGCTGCTCGGCGTGCAGGCCACGGTCTACGTGCCGGAGGGCACCCCGGCGGGCAAGGCGCGGCGGATCGAGGCCGCGGGCGCCAAGCTGGTGCGACACGGTCGGCACTACGCGGAGGCCGCGGCCGCTGCCGTGGACGAGGCGGCGGCGAGCGGCGCCAGGTACCTGCCCGCCTACGACGACCCCGCGGTGGTGGCGGGCCAGGGCACGATGGGTGCCGAGATCGTCGCCGACGCGCCCGAGGTGGACGCCGTGCTGGTCGCGGTCGGCGGCGGCGGGCTGGCCGCGGGCACCGCGCTGGCGATCGGTCCCCGGCAGACGGTCGCCGTGGAGCCGGAGGGGTGCAGTGCGCTGCACCAGGCGCTGGCGGCCGGTGAGCCGGTGGACGTGGCGGTGGAGTCGGTGGCCTCCTCGGCGCTGGGCGCGACGCGGGTGGGCGCCGTGCCGTTCGCGGTGCTCAACGCGCCGGGGACCAGGTCTGTTCTGGTCAGCGACGCGGAGCTGCTCGCGGCCCGGGACCGGTTGTGGGAGGAGTTCCGGCTCGCCGTCGAGCCTGCGGCTGCCGTGCCGTTCGCGGCTTGGCTGGCGGGCCGGGTGGCGGCCGAACTGCCGTGTGTCGTGCTGTGCGGGGCGAACACGGACTGGACGCCCGCCTGAGCGGGCCGGGTGGCGTGAAGGTGGCTTTCACTGCGCTGTACGCAGTGAAAGCCACCTTCACGCCACTCCGGGTCTGCCTCCCGCCCTGCGGCACCGCCCATGCCGCTGACGGGACTCACGCCCGGGTAAGCGGGATTCACGCGCGCCAGAACGGGACTCGTCCACACCAGAGCGGGACTCGCCGCCGCCAAAGCGGGACTCACGCCCGAGTGAACGGGACTCACGCGCACCAAAGCGGGACTCGCCGACCGGGTGTGAGCCGCTTTCAGGCCGTTACGGGCAGGCTCACCAGTCCGCGCATCACGCGGCAGGGGCGCCAGCGCAGGGCGTCCTCGGGCACGGCAAGGCGCGGGTCGCCGAGCCGGTCGAGCAGCAGCCGGAACGCGATGCCGCCTTCGAGCCGAGCCAGGGCGGCGCCGACGCAGAAGTGCGGTCCGCGGCCGAAGGCGAGGTGCTCGTTGGGGTCGCGGGCCAGGTCGAGCACGTCAGGCTCGGGGAAGCGGGCCTCGTCGCGGTTGGCGGAGCCGATCAGCAGGCTCACGATGTCGCCGGACTGGATCGTGTTGCCGTGCAAGGAGATCGGCTCGGCGGCCACGCGGAACGTGGCGTTGCGGACCGGCGAGTCGTAGCGCAGCAGTTCCTCGACCCCGGTGCGCATCAGCTCGGGCTCCTCGCGCAGCCGCCGCAGCTGCTCGGGGTTGCGCAGCAGCGCGAGCATGCCGTTGCCGATCAGGTTGACGGTCGTGTCGTGCCCGACGAGCAGCAGCAGGTAGGCGGTGCTGACCAGTTCCTCCTCGGTGAGCCGGTCACCGCGGGCGTGCGCCAGCGCACCGAGCAGGTCCAGCTCCGTGGCAGCGCCCAACCGCTTGCACGCCACCAACTGCCGAAGGAAGACCTGCAACTGCTCACGCGTGTCGCTGGCGTGGCTGGGCACCATGGTGTCGGCGAGCAGTTGGCGGGTGGCCGGGGTGATCAGCTGCTCGGGCACGCCGAGGATCGTGCAGATCAGCGTGAACGTCAGCGGCAGGGCGAAGTCCTCGATCAGGTCCATGCCCTGAGCCGGGTCGGCGCGATCGAGCAGTTGCCGCGCGGTACCGGCGATGAGCGGCTCCAGCGCGGCGATGCGCCGGGGCAGGAAGGCCGCGCCCACCAGCTTGCGCAGCCTGGCGTGCTCCGGCGGGTCGGCGTGCACGAGGTGCCGGTTCGCGCCGAGCGGGCCCGACACGTAGCCGGGGACCAGGTCGGGGTTCTTGCTCAGCCGCTGGTCGGCGAGCAGGGACAGCACGTCCTCGTAGCGCGAGACGTACCAGACCGTGTAACCGCCCGCGCGCAACTCGGGCAGGGCGGGCGCGTTCGCGCGCAGCCAGCCGAAGTACGGGTAGGGGTCCCGCCCGCGCTGGGCGGACAACTGCCTTGGCACCACGGGCACCGCCAGCACACGTGCGTCGACCATGGTTGCCTTCCACGAGGATTTTTCGATCTACCACGGAATATACGGTCGACCGGCCGTCGATCTCGCGCTCCGCCACTCGACCGTGTGAGGGGTGAACGCGGTGCCGTTCGGCGACTTGACACCGGTTCCCGGTGGAGCCGACTACCAGGCCCGCGCCGACCAGCACTACACCACCACGTGCAGCGGCCAGCACCGCAACCAGTGGTTGGCGGTGCTGGCCGCGTCCCTGCTGACTCAGCGCACCTTCGTGCCCCCGACCGGGCTCAGGTAGCTCAGCGGAACCAGCGGGTGTCGATCGCCTGCGCCATCGCGCGATAGCCCGCGTCGTTGGGGTGCAGGTGGTCTCCGCTGTCGAAGGCCGGGTTGATCCGGCTCGGCTGGGCGGCGTCGCGGGTGGCCGCGTCGAAGTCCACCACCCCGTCGAAACCGTCACGGTGCCCAGCGGTTGACCGCAGCCAGGCGTTGACCTGCTGCCGCTTGGCCTCGTTGGCGGGCTTGTCGTAGCCCGAGCCCGCGATCGCCGTCAGCGTGGCCCCGTAGACACGCAGCCCGTGTTCGTGGCCCCGCGCGACCAACTGCTGGTAGCCCTGCACCAACTGGTCGACGGTGATCCCCTCCTGCGGGCGGTCCGCCGTGCCGGGCAGCCCGATGTCGTTGATGCCGATCAGGACCACCGCGTACCGCGCGCCCGGCTTGGCCAGCACGTCCCGGTCGAACCGGGCCAGGCCGTTGGGCCCGACGATGTCGTGCAGCAGCCGGTTGCCCGCGATGCCCTCGTCGAGCACCGACAGGCCCCTGCCCGCCAGCCGGTCGGCCAGGTAGTTCGGCCAGCGGCGGTTGGCGTCCACAGTGGACCCGGTGCCGTCGGTGATCGAGTCGCCGAAGGCCACCACCGCCTCGGTGGGCCGCTGGGTGCTCACCTCCACGTCGCTGAGGAAGAACCAGCTGGTGGTGGTGCTCGCGGCGGTCAGGTTCGCCGCCCCGACCTGGTTGCCGGCGGCCACGTACGAGGTCTGGCGCGCGTCGAAGTGCTGGGTGGGCACGCCGGTGTCCTGCGGCAGGTACAGGTCGACGGCCAGGTCGGCGCCGGCGCTCACGCGCAGGTCGACCGGGTCGGAGAGCACCTCGGCGCCGACCGGCACCGTGATGGTCTGCCGCCCGCCGAAGGTCAGCGCCCGCGCCGAGCCGGTGTCCACGGCCGAGCCGCTGGTGCGCTTGGCCAGGCGGGCCGCGCCGATCACCAGCGGGTGCTCGCCGAAGGTGTTGGCCAGCCGCACGCGGGCACGGGTGCCGTCGGTCCCCGGGTGCACGACCTCACGCAGGGTCTGGTCCGCGAACGGCTTGGCGTCCGGGATGAACGGGATCCCGCCGTGCCCGGACTGCGGTGCGGCGGCCCAGGTGTCCACCCAGTGCTCGCGCTGCGGTGCGGCGGTGGCGGTGGCGGGCACGGCGGCCAGCACGGCGACCGCGGCCAGCACGGCGGCGCCGAGACGTGTACTGATCACGACAACTCCCCCTCTTCGGTGTTGACCTCCGATGGAACCTCGCGACCCCTCGCGACCCTTCCCGGTCGTGACCCAGGCCACACTTCGATCAGATTGAAATTTCAACGAAAAACTGCGAACCGGACCGCAATTGTCAGAAATGAGCACTGAATACCACGCGCATCCCAACCGGTTACTCCGTTCAGCCGGACGCGAGAGAGAGGGCGGTCACACCGCCGTTAAATCCTCTTGCTGAGCCTTCTGGTCATTCCTAACGTTTTTCCCGGTTCACAAAACCGCCGCTTCGACCGAAAGAGGAAATTGTGCACAAGTGGTTTCTGCGCGCGGCTGTGGTGGCCGCGGTCGGGTTCGGGCTTCCGACCCTCATCGCCACGACCGCTCAAGCCGCCGCCGTTGCCGCCCCCTCGCCCCGGGCTCCGCTGGCCCCGCCGCTGGCAGAGGACAGGTCCTACCGGACCTGGCGGGTCGAGGACTACGTGGAAGCGTGGGAGAGGTACCACGGACGCGAGATGACCGAGGACGAGCGGGAGAACCTGGCGCGCGGCTGCATCGGGGTGACCGTGGTCAACCTCAACCGCGAGGACCTGAGCAACCCGCCGCTGAACCTGTCCTTCGGCAGCCTGCGGACCGCAGAGGCGGTGCAGGCCGCGCTGAACAAGATCGTCGACACCCACCCGAGCCCGGCCCAGTACGAGGCGGCCGTGGCCAAGGACCCGATCCTCAAGCGGCTGAAGAACGTCGTCAAGGCCCTGCCGAGCTGGATCGACTCGGCCAAGCTCAAGGCCTCGATCTTCTCCAAGCGCTTCTACTCCTGGCAGAACCCCGACTGGTCCGAGGAGCGGGCCCACACCACCTACCGGCCGGACCGCGAGACCGACCAGGTGGACATGAGCACCTACCGGTACCGCGCGCGCCCGGGATATGTGAACTTCGACTACGGTTGGTTCGATCAGGACACCAACACCTGGTGGCACGCCAATCACGAGGAGCCGCGCATGGTGGTCTACCAGAGCACGCTGAGGCACTACTCGCGCCCTTTGCAGGATTTCGACGAGCAGGTCTTCACGGTGGCATTCGCGAAGAAGGACTGATGAGCGAGCCCGCGAGCGAATCGATGAGCACGGAACGAGTGGTGAGCCTGCGCGGAACTGCCCGCAACGCACACGCGGGCGCCGTCCTGGTGCGCGGTGAGCAGGAGCCCCCGGTCTACATCGCCGGGCTGGCCGAGTGGGGCGAGCTGGCGGACCGGGAGGTGGAGGTGGTCGGCGTGCTCAGCGAGGATCGGATCACCCCCGAACCGTCCACCGGGCCCCTACCCAGCCACGGCGTCCCCGGCACGATCCACCTGCTGCTGGACGCCTCCTGGCGCACGCTCTGACGCCGTGAAGGTGGCTTTCACTGCGCTGGGCGCAGTGAAAGCCACCTTCACGCCACTACTTGAGCGTGCCCGCGGTCAGTCCCGCCTGGACCTGGCGCTGGAAGAGCACGTAGACGGCCAGCATCGGCAGCATGGCGATGGTCATGCCGGCGAACAGCCCCGACCAGTCCGACTTGTAGCCCTGGCTGACGGCCAGGTTGAGCAGGCCCTGCGCCAGCACGGAGTGGTCGGTGTCGGTGCCGGACTGGCGCTGCATGAGCACCAGCGGCAGCAGGTACTGGTTCCACTGGCCGATGACGTTGAAGATGCCGATGCTCAGCAGCCCCGGCTTGGCCATCGGCAGCATCACCCGCAGGAATAGCCCCGAGTGCGAGGCCCCGTCGAGTAGACCCGCCTCGGCAACCTCGGTGGGCAGGGTGCGGAAGAAGGAGTGCAGGAAGAACACGGTGAACGGCAGCGAGTACGCCACGTACACCAGGATCAGTCCGAGGTAGGAGTTCAGCCCCAGGTACGGCCCGACAACCGGGACGTTGCCCAGGTTGCCGACGATCCGGTACAGCGGCACCAGGGCCAGGAAGATCGGCAGGGTGAGCCCGGCGACGAAGGCGTAGTAGACGACCCTGTTGCCGGGGAAGGGGTAGCGGGCCAGCACGTAGGCGGCCATCGCACCGAGCAGCATGGTCAGGCTGACCCCGCCGATCAGCACGATGATCGTGTTGACGAAGAACTCGCCGATGTGGCCGCCGGTCCAGGCCCGGCCGAAGTTCTCCCAGTGCAGCTCGGTGGGCAGCGCCCAGGGGCTGGACAGGATCTCCGCGTCGCTCTTGAGCGAGGAGACCAGGGCCCACAGCAAGGGCAGCACCACCATCGCCGCCCACAGCAGCAGGAAGCCCTGCGAGAACAGGTTGACAACGCCGAAGGAGCCCCGTGCGGGCCGGGCGGTCTCGGTCATGGCAGCTCCCCTCAGTACTCGATGCGCTCGCGCCGGGTGACCCGCAGCTGCACGACCGCCAGCAGCAGGGAGAACACCGCGAGCGCGACGCCCATGGCGCAGGCGTAGCCGAACTTGCCCTGGCTGAACGCGGTCCGGTACAGCACGTTGGAGATCAGCTCGCTGGCGTGGTTCGGACCACCGCCGCCGGACTCCGGGGTGAGGCCGGTGACCAGCGCGAAACCGTCCAGCGCGATGAAGCCCAGGTACACCCAGGCCACCGACACGGTGTCGCGCAGCAGCGGCAGGGTGATCCGGAAGAAGGTCGGCGCGCGACCGGCCCCGTCCAGCAGCGCGGCCTCGTAGACCTCCCGCGGGATCGAGCGCATGGCCGCGGAGAACAGCACCATGTAGAAGCCGACCCCGCTCCACACCATGACGAACAGCAGGCACCACAGGACCAGGTCCGGGTTGCTGAACCACTGCACGGGGCGCGCCGCGTCGACCAGCCCGAGCTTGATCAGCGTGGCGTTGAGCAGGCCGAGCCCGTCCGTGCGGAACACCGACTGGAACAGCACCACGACGATCGCCACGGACAGCACCTGCGGGAAGAACAGCACCACCTTGTACGTGCCCGAACCGCGCACCCCGCGCACGCCCGCGCTGTCCGAGCGCCCGCCAACGTTGAGCAGGAACGCCAGGAACAGCGCGATCAGGATCGTGGTCAACGGCATCAGCACGAGCAGGAAGGCGTTGTGCAGCACGGCCTTCTGGAACACCTCGTCACCGAGCAGCGCGGCGTAGTTGCCCAGCCCGAGGAAGTTCTGCTCGCTGGAGAAGCCGCCCCAGTCGGTGAACGAGTAGAACACCGTCTGCACGAACGGGGACACCACGTACATGGCGTAGAGCACGATCGGGACCAGCAGGAAGCCGGCCACGAACGGCAGTCGGCGGTGGTTCATGCGCCTGCCTACTTGTCGCGGTGGTACTTGGCGACCGACTTGTCGGCCGCGATCTTGTCCGAGGCGGCCTGCACCTTGTCGATCCACTGCTTCGCGGTGAAGCGACCGGCCATGAGCTCGCCGTTGGCCGCCTCCCACTCGCTGCGCAGCGGCTTGTACCAGTCGATGAACGAGCGGAAGTGGATGATGTTGTCCCCGGCCGCGGTGGCGATCCTGTTGGCCGAGGTGAGCGCGGTGGAGGTGGTCACGCTGTCCGCCGAGCCCTTGACGATGGACAGCGAGCTGGTCAGCTCGGCGTACTTCTTCGCGGCGTCCTTGCTCAGCATGATGCGCAGGAACTCCAGGCCCCCGTTGACGTTGTGCGCCTTCGAGGGCACGACGAAGGGCTCGCTGGCCTCGGCGCGCACGGCACCGTAGGGCAGCGCGTCGTGGTCGGTCAGCGAGGGCATCGGGATGACGGTCAGCTCGGTGCCCGGCGGGATGGTCTTGCGCATCTCGTTCTCGAACCAGCTGCCCACCGGGATGAAGGCCGCCTTGCCGTCCAGGAACGCCTGCTGGGACTCGGTGTGCGACATGCCCTCGGACCCGGCCAGCACCCAGCCGTTGTGCACCAGCTCCAGGGTGGCCTCCAGGGCGGCGGTCACCGCGTCGTTGCGCCAGGCGCCGGGCACCAGGTTGTCGATGTCCACCGACAGCTTCTGCCCGCCGAGCTTGGCCACCCAGTCGGTGATCGGCACCCCGATGTAGTACGGGTACTTGCCCGCGTGCACGAACGGGGCGATGCCCGCCGCCTTGATCTTCGGCGCGAGTTCCTTGAACTCGGCCCAGGTCTTGGGCGGCTGCCAGCCCTTGTCCCGGAACAGCTTCGCGTTGTACCAGAGCCCGTACACGGTGTAGTTGTAGTTGAGGATGAACACCTTGCCGTTGTAGGTGCCGATGTCCAGCGAGCCGGGCAGCAGGGTGTCGCGCACCTTGGTGTTCGGGTCGTCGATGCTCGGGGCGTCCAGCAGCGGGGCCAGGTCGGTCAGCGCGTTGTTGTTGACCAGCGTGCCGGGGCTGATCTGGCCATCGCCGGAGTCGTTGACCATGTCCGGCGGGTTGCCGTTGGCGAACCGGGGCTGCAACAGGTCGGAGATCTTCTGCGTGGCCGTGTGGCTGACCTTGGCGTTGGGAAAGGCCTTGCTGTAGAGCGACTCGTCGTACTTGGCGTAGTCCTCGCCGAGGCCGCCGTTGAAGATCACCACGTCCAGCGGGGCGTCGGCGGCCACCCCCAGCGGGTTGGTGGCGCTCTTGGCCCCGGTGACCGGGCCGGTGGCCGGGCCGCCACCGCCGCCCGCACAGGCGCTGAGCAGGCCCGCGGCCGGTCCGGCCAGCACCGCGAGGGCCGCCGCCCTGGACAGCAGGTGTCGACGTGAGATTTCCGAGGACATCGTTGTTCCCCCGCATTCGGCTGGCAAGTGGCTCAGGTCACAGAACCGGCCCCTCCCGGTCCAGACCAGGGACCGTAGTCGGCCGCACCGGGTTTGTGGAGCACCCGGCGGAAAAAGTCCTACACATCGTGACGGTCGCAGGGCTGCGAGTACTCCTCTCGCGCGTGCGCACGCGCCCGGGTGGGTCCACTCGGTTGAGTTTTCCGACAAAACGGGCATTACGCCAGCGGGCCCCGGGCACGGCGTGTTGGATGTGCCCATGGAGTCCGACGAGGAGTGGATCGCCCGGCTGAGGCGCACCGCACTGGAGGACGCCGAGGACATCACACCCCGCCCCGCCTTCCCGGTGTACGGCCTGGACGCCCCCGACCTGGGGCTGGGTGTGCTCAGCTCGCTCGGCCACAGTGAGGACACCTCGGATGAGGTGACGCTGGCCTACGGCGACCCGCTGGCCCAGGACGGCCCGCACGTGTCGATCAACACCGCGCTGCCCACCGGCGGCCAGGGCGACGCCAGCGGCCCGCTGCGCAGGATGCTGGACGAGGAGCACAACCGGATCGTGGACCACGCCGGGGTCGAGGACCCCGACGCGGGCGAGCCCGCCGTGCTCTCGTGCACCAACACCGCGGTGGACGGCGAGGTGCTCTCCGGCCCGATCTACCGCGAGGGTCCGGTGTGGACGGCCCGGTTCGCGGTGGCCGGGGTGGTGGTCACGGTGATCGCCCGCGGGGTGGAGCCCGGCGAACTGCGGCTGACAGCCGTACAGGACCTGCGGCCGTACCTGGACCGCCGTGCCGAGTGGATCGCCCGGCTGGTGGAGGCGCACAGCAGGCGGCCGGTGCCGGAACTGCCGCCCGCACAGGGCGTCGAGGTGTACCGGATCCTGGTCACCGAGCTGATCGACTTCCAGGCGCGCACCCAGCAGGCGGTGCTGGCCGGGCGGCTGCCGAGGCGGCGGGTCGGCGACGGGCGGCTGTACGGCCCGATGTGGCAGCGGGCGGTGCGGGCGCTGGAGCGTGGCACGGGGGTCACCAAGGAGGCGGCCAACCGCACGGTGACCTCCATGGTCAACCAGCTGACCAAGCTCGCCGAGCGGGCCGAGTGGTTCGGCCAGGACGAGGCGCTGCGGCAGGCCGCCGTGGACGAGACGATCCGGTACGCCACCGAGGGCGGGCAGGTGCCCAGCCAGGCGGCGCAGCTGGCCTGGGAGCTGACCTGGCCGCAGGGTGCGGTCGAGCAGACCCAGCGCTGGCTGGACGAGTGGCAGAAGTGGGCGGCCAACCGCTGAGTCACGCTCAGCGCTGTATCTCGAGGGCGGCGGCACGTCCTTGTGATCGTGTCCGACAGAGCTGAGGGCGGCGCGAGCACACGTTTGGTGGTACTGCTCGCCCTCCTGCTGGCGGTGCTGTCGGCGGCGGGCGTGTGGGTGCGGGCCACCGGCCCCTCGGACGGCACGGTGATCAACAACGCGGACGTGCTGCTGTCCAACGGCGCACTGGTGGTCCGCGAGGACCTGCCCGGCCGGGAGCTGCTCGCCGGGGACGTGCTGGTCTCGGTGGACGGTCACGAGCTGGCCCAGTGGCTGGCGCACGGCATCGGTGGCGAACCGGTCGCGATGGGTCAGCGGGTGGACTACGAGGTGCTGCGCGGCGGGCACACCGTGCACACCAGCGTGCTGCTGCACCCGTTCGACCTGGGCGGGGCGCTGCTCAAGCACTGGAGCCTGGTGCTGCTGATGGCCATGCTGGTCGGCACCTCGGTGTTCGTCTACCGCCAGCGCCCGGGCAACCCCGCGGCCGTGGCCGCACTGATCACCAGCATGTTCGCCGCGGCCAGTGGGATCACCAACGGGGTGGTCGACCTACAGGCGATCGACCTGGTCGGCGGGGACCAGTTCTGGCGCTGGTGGCTGGCGGAGCTGGCCGCCGGTCCGATCCTCGGCGGCATGCTGCACCTGACGCTGGTGTTCCCCGAGCCGAACACGATCCGGCGGCTGCGGCGCTGGACCGCGCTGGTCTACGCCGGGCCCACCCTGCTGTACCTGGTGTCGGTCGGCACCCGGCTGCCGCTGGCCAGGACCCCGCTGGAGCGGCTGGAGGTGCTCGGCCAGCCGCTGTGGCTGGTGCAGTACGTCTACACCCCGCTGATCCTGATCATGCTCGTGCGCACCTACCGGGTCGCCCCCGACCAGCTGACCCGCCACCGGCTGCGCTGGCTGGCGCTGACCCTGGGCGGCGGGCAGGGCCTGTACCTGCTGCTGTGGATCCTGCCGCACCAGCTGACCGGCAGCACCCCGCTGGGCTGGCCGCTGGTGCACCTGGTGTTCATCCCGATCCCGATCGCGCTGGCCGCGGCGATCCTGCGCTACAACGCGCTGGACATCGACATCGTGCTGGGCCGCTCACTGCTCTACACCGCGCTGAGCGTGGGCGTGATCGGCATCTACCTGGGCGTGGTGGGCCTGCTCAACGCCTTCGCCCAGCCATTGGACGAGCCGTGGAGGCAGATCGCCGCCGCCACGGTGGTCGTCGTGCTCGGCAACCCGCTGCGCACCCGCCTGCAGAGCGCGATCAACCAGTGGCTGTTCGGGGACCGCGACGACCCGTACCGCGTGGTGTCCACGCTCGCCGCCACGCTGGAGTCCAGCCACCTGCCCGCCTCCCTGCTCGGCGCCGTCGTGGAGACCGTGGGCACCGCGCTGCGCCTGCCCTACGTGGCCATCGAGCACAGCGGGGAGCACGAGCCCGCCGCCGGCTACGGCACGCCCGCCGGGGAGCTGGCCCGGTTCCCGCTGGTGTACCAGGGCTCACTGGTCGGCACCCTGGTCGCCGCCAGCCGCACACCCCGCGAGCCGCTGCGCCGCAGGGACCGCAGGGCGCTCACCGAGATCGCCCGGCACGCCGGCGCCGCCGTGTACTCGGCGCGGGTCACCGAGGACCTCCAGCGCAGCCGTGACCGGCTCGTCCGCGCGCGTGAGGAGGAACGCCGCAGGCTGCTGCACGACCTGCACGACGGGGTGGGCCCCACGCTCGCCGCGGTCGCGCTCGGCCTGTCGCTGGCGGAGAGCGCCGTGGACTCCGACGCCGATTCGGCCAAGGCGCTGATGGGCACGCTGGCCGCCGAGTTGCAGGGCGCCATCGGGGAGATCCGCCGCGTGGCCGCCGACCTGCGGCCCACCGCGCTGGAACGGCTCGGGCTGGTCAGCGCCCTGCACGAGCACGTCGGCACACTGGTGGAACGGCTCACCGTGGCGATCGAGATCGACGCCCCCGAGCAGTTGCCGACCCTGCCCGCCGCGGTGGAGGTCGCCGCCTACCGGATCGCCTGCGAGGCGCTGACCAACGTCACCCGGCACGCCCACGCGGACCGCTGCCGGCTGCGGCTCTGGGTGGACCGGGACCTGCACCTGGAGGTCACCGACGACGGCACCGGCCTGGTGGGCGGGCCGCGCACCGGCGTGGGCCTGAGCTCGATGGGCGAGCGCGCGGCCGAACTCGGCGGCCAGTTCCACGTGGCCCCACTCACCCCGCACGGCACCCGAGTACTGGCCCGCCTCCCCCTCACGACTTGACCCGCGGGGGTTCGGCGCGTGTCGGCGCTTCCCGTGGTGCGTGTCGGCGCTCCCGGGACGGTGTGTTGGCACTTCCAGTAGGACTTCTCACAACCTGGGATTCCGCACCGGAACGTCGAACACACCGCACAGGAACGTACGACGCGCGGCACCGGAAGCGCCGACACGCGCCGGTTGCCCCGTGAGGACTCAGCGGGTGGTGGCGATCGTGGCGCTGCCGAGGACCAGGTCACCGGCCTGGTCGGGGCGGTACAGGACCACGGCCTGGCCGGGGGCCACGCCGCGCAGGGGTTCGCGCAGGCTCACCAGCACCTCGTCACCGATCAACTCGGCCACCGCGGGCGCCGTGCCCCCGTGCGCCCGGACCTGGGCCACGCACTCGACCGGACCGTGCCACATGACCGGTACCACGGGGTGCGTCGCGGTGATGCCGGTGACCGCCAGCTTCTCCGCCGCGCCGACCCGCACGGTGCCGGACACCGGCTCCAGCGCGAGCACGTAGCGGGGACGGCCGTCCCCGGCGGGCGCGTCGATGCCCAGCCCCTTGCGCTGGCCCACGGTGAACCCGTGCACCCCGGTGTGCCGCCCCAGCACCGCGCCGGTCTCGTCGTCCACGAGCAGGCCGTCGCGCTCGCCGAGCCGGTCGCTGAGGAAACCTCGCGTGTCCCCGTCGGGGATGAAGCAGATGTCGTGGCTGTCGGGCTTGTCGGCCACGGACAGGCCGCGCTGCTCGGCCTCGGCCCGCACCTGCTCCTTGACGGTGTCGCCGAGCGGGAACATGGCGTGCCGCAACTGGTCGGAGGTGAGCGAGGCCAGCACGTAGGACTGGTCCTTGCCCTCGTCCACCGACCGCCGCAGCTCGGGTCGACCGTCCACAACGGACAGTTGCGCGTAGTGGCCGGTGCAGACCGCGTCGAAGCCCAGCGCCACCGCCTTGTCCAGCAGGGCCTCGAACTTGATCTTCTCGTTGCAGCGCAGGCAGGGGTTGGGCGTGCGCCCCGCCGCGTACTCGGCGACGAAGTCCTCGATCACCTCTTCGGTGAACCGCTCGGCGAAGTCCCATACGTAGAAGGGAATTCCGAGCACGTCGGCGGCACGGCGGGCGTCGTGCGCGTCCTCGACGGTGCAGCAGCCGCGGGCCCCCGTGCGCAGGGTGCCCGGTTTGGCCGACAGGGCCAGGTGCACACCGACCACCTCGTGCCCTGCCGCCACGGCCCGTGCCGCGGCAACGGCGGAGTCGACACCGCCGCTCATCGCCGCCAGTACCCGCATCTCACACCCTCACTGAACTGCTCGTGCGCCTGCGCATCCCCGCCAGTCCGGCGTTGCGCGCGCGTTCCACGGCGGGACCGATGGCCGCCGCCAGCTCCGCCACGTCCTGGGCCGTGGAGTTGTGCCCCAGCGAGAACCGCAGCGAGCCGCGTGCGGTCGCCGCGTCCACGCCCATCGCCAGCAGCACGTGGCTGGGCTGCGCGACCCCGGCGGTGCACGCCGAGCCGGTGGAGCACTCGATCCCCTTGGCGTCCAACAACATCAGCAGGCTGTCGCCCTCGCAGCCGGGGAAGGTGAAGTGCGCGTTGCCGGGCAGGCGGTGCACCGGGTCGCCGTTGTAGACCGCGTCGGGCACGGCGTGCCGCACCGCCGCGACCAGGTCCTCGCGCAGCGCGGCGATGTGCGCCTTGTCCTCGCTCACGCTGGCCCGCACCGCGGCGGCCATGCCGATCACCGCGGGCACGTTGAGCGTGCCGGAGCGGACGTCGCGCTCCTGGCCGCCGCCGTGCAGCAGCGGGGTGCACTTGACGTCACGGCGCAGCAGCAGCGCGCCGACCCCGTACGGGCCACCGAGCTTGTGCGCGCTGAGCGTGAGCGCGGCGGCCCCGGACTCGGCGAAGCTGACCGGCACGGAGCCCACGGCCTGCACGGCGTCGGTGTGCAGCGGCACGCCGTGCGCGGCGGCGACCTCGGCCAGCTCGCGCACCTCGTTGACCGTGCCGACCTCGTTGTTGGCCCACATGACCGTGGCCAGCGCCACCTCCTCGGGCGCGGACCCGATCGCCTCGGCAAGGCGCTGCGGGGTGATCCGCCCGGACTCGTCGGCATCCAGCCAGCCGACCTGCGCCCCGGTGCCGCCCAGCCACTCCACGGCGTCCAGCACGGCGTGGTGCTCCACGGTGCTGGACAGCACGCGGGGCCGCTCACGCGCCCAGTAGATGCCCTTGACCGCGAGGTTGTCGCTCTCCGTACCGCCCGCGGTGAAGATCACCTCGGAGGGCCGGGCGCCCAGCGCGTCGGCCAGGTCCTCGCGGGCCTCCTCCACCGCACGCCGGGCCCGGCGGCCCGAGGTGTGCAGGGACGAGGCGTTGCCCAGGGTGGACAAAGCCTCGGTCATCGCGGCTACCGCTACAGGGAGCATGGGGGTGGTCGCCGCGTGGTCGAGATATGCCATCGCCCGTCAAGGGTAGCCCGTACCGGGAGCAGTTCACGAATTGCGCGCCGACCTGCGCACCAGCAGGGCCCCGAGCAGGGCGAGCGCGGCCATGCCCAGGTCCAGCGGGATCACCGCGGCGGTCGGGCTGGTGGCCGAGCCCAGCGCGGCGACCAGCACTCCGCCCAGGCCGATGAACACCGACTGGCCGATCATGTCCGACAGCTGGAGCGCGGCGGAGTTGAAGCCCCGGTCACCGGGTTCGGACAGCTCCAGCACGAGCACCGCCACGCTGGAGATGCCCAGGCCCATGCCGATGCCCGCGAACACCCAGGCGGGCAGCGCCAGCCAGGGCGAACCCCAGCTCGGTGCGACCAGGGTCACGAGGGCCAGGCCCGCGGCGAGCAGCACGAAGCCGTGGCGCACCAACGTGGTCCGGGACAACTCGCGGTGCCGGCCCTGCCACATGGCGGCCCCGGACCAGCCCAGCGAGCCGATCGTCAGCGGCAGACCGGCCAGCGCGGGGTCGAGGCCGTGCACCTGCGACAGGGTCAGCGGCAGATACGCCTGGACGCCGAAGAACGTGCCGGCGAGCAGGCTGCGGGACAGGATCACGGTGGGCAGGCCGGGGCGGGCCAGCAGGGTGCCCTTCGGCAGGAGCAGGCGCAGCGACGGGGCCAGGACCAGCAACCCGAGCACGCCCAGGCCCAGCGCGAGGCCCGAGGGGTGCTCCCCCGCCCAGGTCAACGCCGCCAGGCCCACGGCGGCGGCCAGCGCGGCCAGCGGCAGCCCGCGCCGCACGGCCGCCTGCGCCGACTCGTGCGCGGACTTCGTGAGCGAGCCTGCGAGCGAACCATCAGGCACAGGCGCAGCGCGCGGCGCCGCACCGAGCGCCAGCGAGGTGCTGTGCTGCGCGGGCAGCCTGCGCAGCACCGGGAACAGCAGCAGCCAGCCGAGCAGCACCAGCGGCGCGAGCCCGAGGAAGACCCAGCGCCAGCTGAGGTACTGGGTGAGCAGACCGGCGATGGTGGGGCCGATCAGCGAGGGCACGACCCAGGCCGCGGACAGCGCGGCGAAGGCCACCGGGCGGTCGGGCTCGGGGAACACCAGGGCGATCAGCACGTACAGGGCGACGACCTGCACCCCGCCGCCGAGGCCCTGCAACACCCGGCCCGCCAGCAGCAGGCCCATGTCGTGCGCCGAACCGGCGACGAGCAGCCCGACCAGGAACAGCAGCGGGCCGACCAGCAGGGCGGACTTGGGGCCGCGCAGGTCGCAGGCGCGACCGCCGATCACCGTGCCGACCACCTGCGCCGCCAGGAAGGCCGTGAACGGCCACGAGTAGAGCTCGTGGCCGTTCAGGTCGGCGACCAGCGTGGGCAGTGCCGTGCTGACGCCCATGTTCTCGAACGCGGCCAAGGTCACCAGCAGCAGCAGGCCGGTGGTGGCCGCTCTGCGGTCAGGCGCCCACAGGGTGCTGGACTTCGTCGTCTGCCCGGTCAGTGTCACCGGCCCAGCCTGCTACCTCTAGTGCACTAGATGTCCAGTCAGTTCCCGCTGGATGGGCACTTCCAGGGCGGAGGCCACCGCGGACTCGGCCAGCGCGGCCAGCGCCCGCCGGCCCTCGGCGCGGCCCGGGGCGATCTCGGGCAGCACGTGCACCTCCACCACCAGGTGCCGGATCCGCAGCACGCGGCGGATCGAGGTGACCAGGTCCTCGTCACCGACGAAGGCCGCGGCCGGGGTGTGCGAGCCGTCGGCCAGCCGGTAGCGCAGGGCCACCGGGCGGACCGGCACACCGGCGTCCAGCGCCGCCTGGAACAGCGCGGGCTTGAAGTGCCCGGAGGCCATGCCGCACCAGGTGGTGCCCTCCGGGTTGGCGCCGATGGCCACCCCGTCGCGCAGGGCCGCGGTCAGCGCGGCGATCGTCTCCGGCAAGCGGGTCAGCCGCTCGCGGTCGAGGAACACCGAGCCCGCCGCCGAGACCAGCGGGCCAAGCACCGGCCAGTCGGCGATGTCCCGCTTGGCCACCATGGGCATCGGCTGCACCGCGTCGACCACCAGCGCGTCCAGCCAGGACACGTGGTTGGTCACCACCAGCACCCCACGGCCCTCGGTGGACTGGATCCGCCGGTCCCCGTGCACCCGCACGCGCAGGCCGATCGCCCGCAGGAAGGTGGCGAACCAGAACCGGATGGCACCGCGCAGCCGCCCGCGCAGCACCGGGGCCAGCAGCACCAACGAGATCCCGCACAGCAGCACGGTCAGCGCGGTGCACGCCCGCCACGCGCCGCGCAGCCAGGACACGCGCGGCACGGGACCGCTCACGCAGCTGGGCCCACAGGGCGACTTGGGCATCCACGCATGGGTACTACCGCTCACGCCGTCTCCCCGAGGAAGAACTTGAGGTATCGCTGGTCGACCCGGTCGAGCGAGAGCAGCACGAACAGGTCCGCGACGCCGAAGTCTGGATCATGGGCCGGACGGCCGCACACCCAAGCACCCAATCGGAGGTATCCGCGCAGCAGCGGAGGGATCACCGCGCGCTGCGGGGCCACCGAGTCCACGTCCCAGGGGTTGAGCGGGCTGACCCGGTACTCCGGCGGGGCCATGTGCTTGGCGCTGACCAGGCTCCACACCCCGGCGGCGTACTGCCCGCCGTCGGCCAGCGGCACCGAGGCGCAGCCCGCGAGCCACTTGTGCCCGGACAGCAGCATGTAGCGCGCGATGCCCGCCCACACCAGGGAGACCACGCCGCCGGAGCGGTGGTCGGGGTGCACGCAGGAGCGGCCGGTCTCCACCAGCGAACCGCGCAGCGGCTCCAGCGCGCTCAGGTCGAACTCGGTCTGCGAGTACAGGCCGCGCGAGGCGTTCTCCGGGGGCAGCATGCGGTAGGTGCCCACGATCTGCCCGGAGTTGTCCTCGCGGACCACCAGGTGGTCGCACAGCTCGTCGAACTCGTCCACGTCCAGGCCGGGCACCGGGGAGTGCAGGGTGGCCCCCATCTCCTCGGCGAAGACCTGGTAGCGCAGTTGTTGGGCCGCCCGAACCTCGGCGTTGTCCCTGGCGACCAGCAGCGAGTAGCGCGGGGCCCCGGCGTTCGTCTCCGGGGTGCTGACCAGCAGTTGCGACCTCGTCATGAAGATGGTGTACCGCCGGTCGGACGACCAGTGCAGTGCATTGTCGATTACACGTTCTTGACGCCCAGGTGAATCATCGCCGGAAATGAATCCGACGTGTCCTGACAATGAATCAGGGGCGGGTGGCGCGGAAATTGGATCTCCGCGGCACCCGCCCCTGATCAGCCGATCGTGTGGTCAGCCCTTGCGCTTGGCGACCTCGTCGGTGAGCTGCGGGGCCACCTTGAACAGGTCGCCCACGACGCCGAAGTCGGCGATCTCGAAGATCGGCGCCTCGGTGTCCTTGTTCACCGCGATGATCGTCTTCGAGGTCTGCATACCGGCCCGGTGCTGGATCGCCCCGGAGATGCCCAGCGCGATGTACAGCTGCGGGGACACCGTCTTGCCGGTCTGGCCGACCTGGAACTGGTGCGGGTAGTAGCCGGAGTCCACGGCGGCGCGGGAGGCACCCACGGCGGCACCCAGGGTGTCCGCGAGCTTCTCCACCACCTCGAAGCTCTCCGCGCTGCCCACGCCGCGGCCACCGGAGACCACGATGCTGGCCTCGGTCAGCTCGGGGCGGTCCCCGCCCTTGAGTGGCTCACGGCTGGTGATCGTGACGACCTTGGCCGCGTCCGTGGCGGGCACCTCGAGGGCCTGCTCGGTCGCCGCGCCCTCGGCAGCCACGGCCTCCACGCCGCCGGGGCGCACGCTGATCACCGGTACGCCGGTGCCCGCCTTGGCCTTGACGGTGAAGGCGCCACCGAAGATGGACTGGGTGACCGAGGCGTCGGCCGCCACGTCCACCGCGTCCACCAGCAGGCCGGAGCCGGTGCGGATGGCCAGCCGACCGGCCACCTCCTTGCCCTTGGGGGTCGCGGCGACCAGCACGGCCGCCGGGGACGCCTGGCCCACCAGCGCGGCGAGCACGTCCACCTCGGGGGTGACCAGCTGGTTGGCCGCGTTCTCGGACTCGGCCACGTAGACCTTGGCCGCGCCGTACCCGGCCAGCGCCTGGTTGACCTTGGCCGCGGTGCCGGGGGCGCCGACCACGACGGCCGAGGGCTCACCGATGGCGCGCGCGGCGGTCAGCAGCTCGTAGGTGACCTTCTTGACCTCGCCGTCGACGTGATCGACGAGGACCAGGACCTCTGCCATGACTTGTGTCTCCTCCTCGAAGAATCCGTCAGATCAGCTTCTGGCCGACCAGGTACTCGGCGACCTTCACGCCGCCGTCGCCCTCGTCCTCGACGCGCTGGCCCGCCGCGCGCGGGGGCTTCGGCGCCGCCTCGGTGACCTGGGTCCAGGACCCGCCGAGGCCGACCTCACCGGCGTCCACGCCGAGGTCGCCGATGGCCAGGGTGCTGACCGGCTTCTTCTTGGCCGCCATGATGCCCTTGAAGGACGGGTAGCGCGGCTCGTTGATCTTCTCGTTCACGCTGATCACGGCGGGCAGGCTCGCCTCGAGGAAGAACACGCCCTCGTCGGTCTCCCGCTCCACCTTGACCGTGCTGCCGTCGACCTCCACCTTGCGCGCGTGGGTCAGCGCGGGCAGGCCCAGCAGCTCGGCGACCATGGCGGGCAGGGCGCCGACGCGGCCGTCGGTCGCCTCGTTGCCCGCGAGCACCAGGTCCACGCCCTCGACGGTGCCCACGGCCTTGGCCAGCACCTTGGCGGTGGCGATCGCGTCGGAACCGTGCAGCGCGGCGTCGCTGACGTGCACCGCCTTGTCGGCGCCCATGGACAGCGCCTTGCGGATGGCGTCGGTGGCCCGGTCGGGGCCCACGCACACGACGGTGACCTCACCACCGTGGGTCGCCTGCAACTGCAGCGCCTCCTCGACGGCGCGCTCGTTGATCTCGTCGAGCACGGCGTCGGCCGAGTCGCGGTCCAGGGTGTGGTCGGCATCGGCGAGCTTGCGCTCGGAGTAGGTGTCGGGCACCTGCTTGACCAGGACGACGATGTTCATCGGTCTTCTTCGACCTCCTGAGAAGTGGCGCCGACTGGTGGTGCAATCGGCTGAGTGCGGCTCGCTGGCCTGTCGGCCACCCGAATGTTACCGGCGAGTAGCACTGACGCAAACGCGCGTGTGCCGCCAGGTGGCGTGACAGTCCTCACGGCATCTTCGCACTGATGCGGGCGCACGACAGCACCGGCAAGGTGTCCGCAAGAACACGTTGCCGTGCGTGTGGGTGTGACAAACCGTTAACCTGGGCTGCCATGAGCAGGCGTGTAGCCGTCGTGACCGACTCCACTGCCTGCCTGCCGCCGCAACTGGCCACTACATCGTCAGTGGCCGTCGTCCAGTTACAGCTGCAGGTGGGAGACCAGCTCGACGAGGAAGCCCGGGTGTCCACCGAGCACATCGTCGACGCCATGCGCAGCGGTCGGTCGGTGACCACCGCGCCACCCGATCCGGGTGCCTTCTTCTGGACCTACCAGGACGCCGCCGCCCGCGGGGTGGACGCCGTGGTGTCCCTGCACATCTCCGCCCGCCAGTCGCAGACCTGCGAGATCGCCAGACAGGCCGCCGCGCAGGTGCGGGTCCCCGTACACGTGGTGGACACCGCCACCACCGGCATGAGCCTGGGCTACGCGGTGCTGGCCGCCGCCGAGGCCGCCGACCGGGGCGCCGACGCGGGCCGGGTGATCGCCGCCGCCGAGCACCGGTTCGCCAGCTCCACCGAGCTGATCTACGTCGACACCCTGGAGTACCTGCGGCGGGGCGGGCGGATCGGCGCCGCCGCGGCGCTGGTCGGCACCGCCCTGTCGCTCAAGCCGCTGCTGACCATGGACCAGGGCCAGGTCTCCCCACTGGACAAGGCCTTCGGCACCGACCGGGCCCTGCGCAAGATGGTGGACACCGCGGTGCGCCGCGCGGGCAGCGGCCCCGTGGACCTGGCCGTGGAGCACTTCGGCGCCCCCGAGCGGGCCACCGACCTCGTGCAGCGGCTGCGCTCCCGCGTCCCGCAGGCGCGTGAGCTGGTCCTCACCGAGGTCAGCGCGATAATAGGAGCGCACGTGGGCCCGGGCGCGCTGGGCGTCACGATCTCCCCGTACTGAGTGGTGCGGTGGACCGGGCCGCAGGCCGCCCGGTCCACCGCGCCGGCACTGGTCAGCGCACGGCCAGCGATTCGGCCTCCTCGGCCTCCTCGACCACCAGGAAGCCCTGGCCCGGTTCCGGGCGCATGGTCAGTTCACCGCGGTAGAAGCGCTCCAGGAACCACACCCGCTGGTGGTAGACGAACGCGGAGCTGGGCCGGTCCACGATCAGCGTGGTGCCCGCGAACAGCGGCAACTCGGCGAGGAAGTACCGGACCGCGCACAACAGCTGATCGGGAGTCGGCCTTGCCCCGTCGGGCAGCTTGCGGTCGAGCACCCAGTTCGTGGCCTCCAGGCAGGCCGCGCGGAACTGGTCGTCATCGTGGAACAGGAACTCGGCGGTGCCGTGCAGGGACTGGTAAGCCTCGTTGCCGCGCAGCGCCTCGGAATCCAGCACGCGGGAGAGCGGATCGTCCACGCCCGCGTCGGACAATGCGCGGCAGATCTTGTTGCGCATGTAGTTGGCCTGGCGCCGGGCCTTGTGGCGGGCGCGTTCGATCGGGTAGCCCAACGCTTCCAGGGTGTGCGCGGCGGGCTCGTCGGGCAGGAACACGTGGAACTCGCGGAAACATCGGTTCGCCCAGGTGACGAGCTCGAGCAGTCGTTCCGCGGTGAAGTAGCTGTTGAAGGGACTGACGCCGAGGCACACGTGGTCTACGGCTGTCGGCAGGGGGCAACTGGGTACCAATGGGCTCGTGGTCAACACGCCCCACGGAACCAAGAACGGCCTTTGGCTCGGGACGGTCGTGGGTACTATTGGTTTTCAGTGGGTAGCTCACTTGAAAACTGTTGATACCTAAGGGTGGGGTCCGCGCGGCGACCCGCACCTACCGTCTGCGCAATGGCTGAGCTCGACGACTACGCTTTGACGCCGGTACCCACGTCCGCGCGAAGAACCTGGTTCTCCGTTGCCCTGCAACGCTTCGGTCAGGTCTCCTCCTTCCACCAGTTCCTGCTGGGCTCCGCGCTCGGCTTCTCGATGACCTTCACCGACGCGCTGATCGCCATCACGATCGGCTCGGTGATCCTGGAGGTCGTCACCATCCTGCTCGGCGTGATCGGGGTGCGCGAGGGCCTGTCGGTGTCCAGGGTGGCCGCCCGCTGCGGGTTCGGCAGACGCGGCTCGGCACTGGTCGGCCTGCTGATCACGATCAGCCTGGTCGGCTGGTTCGGGGTGCAGAACGGCGCCTTCGCCGAGGGCCTGCACAACCTGCTCGGCGGGCCGCCGCTGTGGGTGTGGTCCCTGGTCGGCGGCGCGGTCGTCACCGCCGTGGTGGTCTACGGGTTCCGCGCCATGGCGTGGATCGCCTACGTGATGGTGCCCGCCTTCATGGTGCTGGCCGCGATCAGCATCGCCGGCGGGCTGTCCACGCACAGCTGGTCGGAACTGCTGTTCGCGCAGCCAGCCGGACCGCACATGTCCCTGGTGGAGGGCACGACCCTGGTCGCGGGCGCGTTCTTCGTCGGTGCGGTGATGACCCCCGACATGACCCGGTTCAACCGCTCGCCCGCCGACGTGGTGAAGCAGACCGTGCTCGCGGTGACGCTCGGCGAGTACGGCATCGGGCTGGTCGGCGTGCTCATGGCGCACGCTGCGGGGACCGCCGACGTGGTCAGCATGATCAGCTCCTCCAGCGGGTTCCTGGGCACGCTGGTGCTGGTCAGCGCGATCGTCAAGATCAACGACTGGAACCTGTACTCCTCCTCGCTCGGCCTGGTGAACACCATCGACGTGCTGTTCTCGCGGCGGGTCAGCCGGGCGTGGATCACCGTTCCGCTGGGCGTGCTCGGTTCGGTGCTGTCCGCGGTGGGCATCCTGGACAAGTTCACCTCCTTCCTCACCGCGATGGCGGTACTCACCCCGCCGGTGGCCGGGATCATGATCGCCGAGTACTTCCTGGTGCGCCCCAGGCGTTCCGCCGAGCAGTCCGAACCCGAGTGGGTGCCCGCCGCGCTGGTCTGCTGGGCGCTGGGCTCGGCGGCCGGGTGGCTGCTGCCCTTCGGCATCCCGCCGCTGAACTCCCTGCTCGTGTCCTTCCTCGGCTACCTGGCACTGACCGCAGTCCGCACGCAGAAACTGGAGGAACCCCGTGTTGCCACTGATCTCCCGGAGTGAGCTGGAAGCCGGTGTCGCCGACGGCTCGCTGACCGTCGTGGACACCATGCCCGTGTCCTACTACGAGAAGGAGCACCTGCCCGGCGCGCTGAACATCCCCGGCTTCCCGTACGAGCAGGCCGCCGAGTTCACCGACGAGCACGCGCCGACCGTGGTGCCCGACAAGTCCGCCGCGATCGTCGTGTACTGCACCAACGTGCCGTGCCGCAACAGCGAGTTCGTCGGCAACCGGCTGATCGAGCTCGGCTACACCAACGTGCGCAAGTACCGCGAGGGCCTCGAGGACTGGGTCGCCGCGGGCCTGCCCACCGACCGCGCCTGACCCCGCACAGCGTGAAGGTGGCTTTCACCGCGTCCAGCGCGGTGAAAGCCACCTTCACGGCGTTCTAGCCCACGTACAACAGCTTGTTCGGGCTGTCGGTGCCGGGGTCGCCGACCAGGTCGGGGGTTGCCGCGTCGGACAACGCCTTCTCCACGTCGAAGGCCGTGGCCTGCGGGTGGGCCGACAGGTACAGGGCGGCGGCGCCAGCGGCCTCGGCGGCGGCGATGGAGGTGCCGCTGACCGTGGTCCTGCCGTAGTCGCACCCGGCGGAGGCGGTGACGATGTCCTTGCCGGGCGCGAACAGGTGCACGCAGCTGCCCACGTTGGACGAGGCGAGGCGCTTGTCCGCCTTGTCGGTGGCGCCCACGGTGACGGCGTGGGTCTGCCTACCGGGGCTGACATCGCAGGCGTCCTGGGCGGCACCGGTGTCGTCGCCGTTGCCCGCGGCGGCGCTGTAGCCGATGCCCATCTCGTTCAGGTTGTACAGCTGCAGGTCCATGATGGACTGCGAGGCGCCGGAGAAGCTGAGGTTGGCGAAGGCGGGCTTCTTGGCGTTGCGCGCCAACCAGTCCACGGCGGTCATGACGTTCTCGGCGCTGCCGGTGCCGTCGCAGCCGAGCACGCGCACGGACTCCAGCTGCACGCCCTTGGCCACGCCGACCCCGCTGCCGCCGATGGCCCCGGCGACCTCGGTGCCGTGCCCGTTGCAGTCGGTGCCGCTGTGGTCGGTCGCGTCCACGGCGTCGAACGCGGCGTGCGCCCGGCCACCGAACTCGCTGTGCGAGGTGCGGATGCCGGTGTCGAACACGTACACGTGCACGTTCTCGGCCTTGTTCGGGTACGTGTAGCTGTGGTCCAGCGGCTGCGCGTGCTGGTCGATGCGGTCCAGGCCCCACGAGGGTGGGTTGCGCTGCGTGCCGGCGGCCTTGAACGTCCGGTTGAGCGCTATCGAGGAGATGCCCGGGTCACGCAGCACGGCGGACTTCTGCGCGGGGGTGAGCGAGACGGAGAAGCCCTGGATCGCCGAGTAGTACAGCTTGCGCAGGGTGCCGCCGTACTTGTCGACCAGCGCCTTCGCGGCCGTGCTGACGGCCTGCTCGGTGGCGGTGTGGTCCCTGAGCCGGACCAGGTACACGTCGGTGTCCTCGGCGGTGGTGGCCTGCGCCGAGGGCGCCAGCAGGGCCACCGCGAGCGCGCCGCACACCGCGGCGAGGAGTTTTCTGCTTGTCATGGTGGGAACGACTTTCTGGGCGGAGGGGCGGGGTGCGGTCCCGTGCGGGACCGCACCCCGGTTCGACGTGTGGACTACAGGCCGTTGAGCCAGTCGCGGAGGTTGTCCGCCTGGTCCTTGTCGAAGCCCTGGAACCGGCTGCCGACCTCCTGGCCGCCCTTGAGCTCGATCAGGTCCGGGATGCCGTCCACGTTGTACTTGTTGGACAGCTCCTTGTTCTGGTCCACATCGACCTTGGCCCAGACCCACTTGCCCTTGTCGGCGTCGTGGAACTTCTGCAGGTAGGGCTTCTCCACCTGGCACCAGTGGCACCAGGAGGCGGTGAAGTCCAGCACCACCGGCTTGGACTTGGACAGCTCGACGATCTGCTGGTAGTTCGCGCTGGTGACGTCCACGATGGTGTCGTCGGCAGGCGCCGCGGCCGCGGTGCCCACCGAGCCACCGAGCAGGGCTGCGGCAGCGGCGCCGGTGACAACCAGTGCGGCGAACTTGCGTCGACCGAACATGAGGTCTCCTCTCGCAGGGAACGTGCAAAGGAGTCCACAGGTTTTCAACACTGTTTTCCAGGCACGATCGCTGGAAAAACGACCGGAAGTGAACTTAACTCTGAAAAAGACCCCTACTATCGTAGCTTGACGTATCAGCAATTAGACAGGAACGGGGACTTCACTAAACAATAGCCCCTGTGGGACGAGTCGGGAACAGCGACGATCAGGACTTCGGGTCGGTGCTGGCGCGGTTGCGCGCGGCAGCCGGGCTGACCCAGGAGGAACTCGCCGAGCGCAGCGGCCTGAGTGCGCGGGGCATCGGCAACCTAGAACGGGGCACCGGTCGCCCGAGAATGCTCACCATGGAGCGGCTCGCCGCCGGGCTGGTGCTCAACGCCGCCGGTTACGAGGAGCTGTCGGCGGCGGCGCGGCGGTCCTGCCGCACCGGCCCCGGTGAGGGCCCGACCACCGCCGTGGCCCGCCGCGACCTGCTCGTCGGCCGCGAGGAGGAAGTGGCCCTGCTGCGCAGGCACGTGCTCGGCGCGGAGTCAGCGGGGCTGGCACTGGTCGGCGAGGTGGGGCTGGGCAAGTCCCGGCTGCTGGCCGAGGCCGCGGCGATCGCCGCCGAGGAGGAGGTCGTGGTGCTCGCGGGCGGCTGCCAGAAGTTCGGCGGCGACCCGTACGCGCCACTGGTCGGCGCGCTGGCCGACTACGTCCGGCGCACGCCGGCCCAGGTGCTGCGGGGCCAGCTCAACGGCTGCGAGCGGCTGGACCAACTGCTGCCGGAGATCGTCGGGCTGGCGCCCGCGGGCTGGGGCGAGGTGGGTGAGCAGCGCAGGCGGCTGATGTTCGCCGCGACCCGCCGGTTCCTGCTCAACATCTCCGGGCCGCGCGGGGTGGTGCTGCTGCTGGACGACCTCCAGTGGGCCGGGGCCGACGGGGTGGTGCTGATCGACTCCGTGCTGCGCGACCTGGCGCCGGGGCACGTGCGCGTGGTGCTGGCCTACCGGGACACCGAGGCGCCCGACGGCGCTGCGCTGGCGGCGACCGTGGCCGAGCTGCACCGGGCGGGGCTGCTCGCGCGCAGGCAGCTCCGGCCGCTCGCCGAGCACGAGGCCGAGCAGTTGCTGGAGCAGTGCCAGCCGTTCGCGCGCGAGCGGGCGCTGGCCATGGCCGGTGGTGTGCCGCTGCACCTGGTGCAGCTCGGCGCCGCGGGCGGTGAGCTGCCGTGGGGCCTGAGCGCGGTCGTGCGCCAGCAGTTGGCCGAGCTGCCCAAGCGGACGATCAGCCTGCTGGAGCTGCTGGCGCTGGCCGACCGGCCGATGGCCCTGGAACCGCTCAGCGCGGTCAGCGGGCTGCGGGACGAGACGGTCGTGCGACTGCTGACCCCCGCGCTGGCCGCCCGGGTCGCGCGCGAGACGGCGGCCGGGGTGGAGCTGGCCACCGGGCTGCTGCGCGAGGTGCTGGTGCAGGGGCTGAGCGGGGCGCAGCGCGAGGTGCTGGGCCGCCGGGTGTTCGAGCAGCTGACCGCCACCTGGTGAGCGGCTCAGCCCACCTCCCAGCGGATGCCGTAGCCGCCGGGGGCCAGGTCGAAGTCGATGAAGTGGGCGATGCCCGAGGCCCGGTCCACCGGCAGGTCGGTGACGTCCACCGGGGAGCCGCCGGGGGCGGACAGCCAGGTCCTGCGCACCACCGCGGGCGGGGTCTCACCGGTGAACCGCACGGACAGGCAGTACTCGCGGCAGTGCGCCCGCAGCGAGATGCCCCAGCTCGGCTCGGTCGGACCGGTGCTGTCGAAGCCGACCTCGTAGTCGACCATGCAGGTCTGGCCCCGGCTCAGCGGCCGGTCCAGCAGCAGTTCCACGGCCAGCGCACCGGTCGCGTCGTCGCGCAGCACCCGGCCGATCCGCTGGGTCGGGCTCGACCAGCGCACCGCGCGCAGCCCGTCGCCCCGCGCCAGCACCACGGCCGTGCGGTCCACCCCGGCCTGCTGTGCCTGGCACACCGTGGTCGAGGTCACCGAGCGCACCACACCCGAGGCGTCCACGGTGCACCGCTGGCGCACGCTGATCGGCTGCAACTGGCCCTCCAGCGGGCCGATCAGCCGCCGTGCGGCGCGGTCACCGGCCCCGGCCAGCGCGCTCACCTGCTGTGCGGGCGCCGCACCGCTGCGCAGCAGCCCGATCAGCGCGTTCGGCTCCAGGTCGAGCACCCGTTCCAGGGCCTGCACGGCGCGCATGGACACCCAGCGCTGCGGCCTGCTCAGCCCGCGCCGCCAGTAGCTCAGCGTGGCGATGCTGACCGCGACGCCCTGGTCGGAGAGCTTGGCGTGCAGCCGCTCCAGGGTCAGTCCGGAGGCGCGCACGGACAGGTCCAGTGCGCGGTGGAACGGCCCGTAGGCCAGTGCGACCGCGAGCTCCTCCCGCTCGGCGAGCCGCTGGTCCAGGAAGACCCTGTCGCGGTCGCTGACCGGTAGCGACAGCACAAAGGCGGAGCTCATCGCGCCCCCATTCGGCGATGGTGCGACCCTCGGCGGAGGTTCGCTGTGGGCGACTCTGCGGTGACCGGGAGTACTAAACAATCCGGGTATCACTAGGTAGTGCCCCGCAATTCCTACCCCGTAGCGTGATGAAGCTGTCACACTGGGTTTATGAGCCGCAGCCGATTCATCGCCGCAGCCCTGGTCATCGCACTTCCGCTGGCCCTGGGGGCGGCCTGCAAGCCACTGGACACGCAGCAGCCCGGGGGGCAGCCCGGAGGCACATCGGCACAACCGGCCGCGAAGGTCGCGGTGCCGGACGTCAAGGGCAAGAACGCCGACATCGCCCAGACCACCCTGCGCAACCTCGGGCTGAAGAACGTCAAGCTGGAGTCGGTGGACCCCAACGCCAAGGTCGTGATCGCCCCGGTCAACTGGACCGTGGCCGGGGTGGAGCCCGCGGTGGGCAGCTCCATCTCGACGGAGGACGCCGTGGTGCTGAAGGTGACCAAGAGCGGGGCCGTGACCACCCCCGGGCAGGCACCGGCCAAGGTGACGCTGCCGGATGTGAACCGGCAGAACGCCGAGGTCAGCATGGACAAGCTGCACAAGCTCGGGCTGAAGAACGTGAGCTTCGGGTCGGTGGACCCCAGCGCCAAGGTGGTGCTGGCCCCGGCGAACTGGACCGTGGTGGGCATGGAACCGGCCGCGGGCAGCTCGGTCGCGGTGAACGACGCGGTGGTGCTGAAGGTCACCAAGCACCCGTGACGCGGAGCAGCGCGGCGGCGCCGTTCGGGCGATAATCCCGGCTGATGACAGCCCAGGACGCCGACTTCGCCGCCGCGCTGCACGCGGCGATCCTCGCCAGGGGACTCACCCTGGACCGCCTCGCGCACCGGCTGGGCGAGCGCGGGTTCACGCTGAGCACGGCCACGCTGAGCTACTGGTCGCGCGGCCGCAGCAGGCCCGAGCGGCCCGAGTCGCTCGCCGCGCTCACGGCGCTGGAGCAGATCCTGGAGGTGCCGCCGGACTCGCTGCGCGCCCAGCTGGTGGAGCGGGTGCGCAAGGGCCGGGGCAAGCCGGAGCGGGACGTGCCGTTCAACGCGCTGTGGGGCGATGTCGGCGAGGACGTGGACCACGTGATCGCGCAGGTCGGGCAGCCCTCGACCCGGCGAAGGACGCTCGCCTTCCACGAGCGGTTCCGGCTGGACGCCACCGGTGCCGAGCAGCACTGCCGGGTGATCACCGCGGTGGAGGCGATCACCGACAACGTGGAGCGCACGCTGCTGGTCTACCGGGACGACAGCGGCACCGCGGCGCTGCCCGAGCTGATCCCGGTGAGCGGGGCGCGGCTGGGCCGGGTGCGCCAGGACGAGGCGACCCGCGTGATGGTCGTCGAGCTGTGGCTGGACAGCGTGCTGGACAAGGGCGAGCGCACGATCTTCGAGTACGAGCTGCACTACCAGCCCGGTGGCGCCCCCGCCCGGATGGTCGAGCGGCGCTTCCCCTCGCTGCTGCGCAGCTACCTGGTGGAGGTCGAGTTCCACCCGGAGGCGCTGCCCGCGCGCTGCGCGGCCGTGTCGGAGACGATCGAGGGCGTGCGGCTGAGCTCGCGGCCGGTGGCGATCAGCCCGGACGGGGTGGCCCGCGCCGTGCTCACCGACGTGCCCGCCGGGGTCTTCCGCATCCACTGGGAATGGGAATAGCGCCCTTAAGTGTTATGAGGTCCCGTTCAGCCTTAAGTTCCGACTGTTCTTCCCGACTTCCCGTGTTGTTATCGTCACAACACCAGGATTTCCCGGACCGAGGAGAACAGCGATGAACCGCTTCGTGTCGAGGATGGGCGGGTACCAGCTGGTAGCGGCGGCCACGAAATTGGTGTGACCGTGGACGAGAGCATCGACCTGCTGCGCTCGGCCATACCGCGCGGAATCACCCGGAATCGCGGCGGCGAGAACTCCGTGGTGCTGGAGGGCGCCCGGGAGGGTATCCGCGAACTGCGGGCGCAGTTCGGCGCGGACCTGCCCGCCGACGTGGCCGACTTCTTCGCCGCCGTGCACGAGGTGGTGCTGACCGACCTGTGGAACGGCTACTTCCTCGGGCCGGCCAGCTGGATCGCCGACGTGCACCGGGTCGGCGACCCGCGCTACGTGCGCTCGCGCGGGGAGACCTTCGAGGTGATGGCCGTGGCGTGCAACGGGGGTGGCGTGCTCTACGTGGTGCCGCTGCCCAGCGGGGCGCCGGTCCTGGTGCTGCCCTCGGCGCGGATCGACAACGGCGTCTACCTCGCCGACACGGCACCGGCTCGGGGATTCCGCGCCGTGGCCGACGATCTCGCCGGCTTCGTCGAAGGACTGGTCGACGCCGCGATCTCCGGCGAATCCGATCCGTACGACCCGTACCGGCCCCGGTGAGGCCGTGCCCGGGGTGCCATGAAGGTGCCTTTCACTGCACCCAACGCAGCGAATGGTCCTTTCGCAGCGGGTCTCGGCAGTGCCCCGAAGGTGCCTTCTAGGACGTTCACCGTCGTGAAGGGCACCTTTGGGGCGTGCTGAGGTGGGGTGGCGGCTCAGCACCAGGTGCCATGAAGGTGCCGTTCGCTGCGTTGAACGCCCCCAAGGCCACCTTCACGGCGGACGAGCACCCGCCGACGCCCCACCCCAGCCATGTCATGAAGGTGCCGTTGAGGACGTTCAACGTCCCAAAGGGCACCTTCGTGGCGTTGCCAGCGAGGCCCACGGCGCCACCCTGCCCCGCCGCGATGCCCTGAAGGTGCCCTTCGCGACACCCAACGCCGCGAAAGGCACCTTCGCGGCGGGCGAGCACCCACCGACGCCCCACCCCACCCCGGCCATGCCCCGAAAGTGCCCTTCGCGACACCCAATGCCGCGAAGGGCACCTTCATGACGGGTGGCAACCGCGCGGGGACGCTGGGCTGGGGACTCCCACCCCCTTCCGATACCGTTTCGACTCGTAATACGCACCGGTAGCGTGGCGGGCGTCGTGGTGTCGGCAGCAGCAGGGAGTGGACCATCTTGCAGGTTGACGCAGGTCAGACGGCAGGACTGCCGCTCACCGGGGAGCGCACGGTGCCCGGTATCGAGGTCGAGAACTACTGGTTCAGGCGACACGAGGCGGCATATCTAGCGCTGGCCGAGCACTGCGCGGGCGCGGTGGTGCTGGAGGCGGGCTGTGGCGAGGGGTACGGCGCGGACCTGCTGGCGGGGGTGGCGGCGCGGGTCATCGCGCTGGACTACGACGAGCTGACGGCGGCGCACGTGGGCCGCGCCTACCCGCGGCTGGACGTGCTGCGCGGCAACCTGGCGTGCCTGCCGCTGGCCGACTCCTCGGTGGACGTGGTGGCCAACCTCCAGGTGATCGAGCACCTATGGGACCAGGAGGGCTTCCTGCTGGAGTGCCTGCGCGTGCTGCGCCCCGGCGGCAGGCTGATCGTGACCACGCCGAACCGGATCACCTTCTCTCCCGGCCGGGACACCCCGCTGAACCCGTTCCACACCAGGGAGTTGTCCGGGTCCGAATTGGACGGTCTGCTGCGGGACGCGGGATTCACCGTGCAGCTGCTCGCCGGACTCGGACACGGCCCGGCGCTGCGCGAACTGGATGCGCGGCTGGGCGGTTCGATCATCGACGCCCAGGTGGAGGTGGCGGTGTCCGGCGCGCCGTGGAGCGCCGAACTGCTGGCGGCGGTGAGCTCGGTGACCAGCGAGGACTTCGAGATCAGCGAGCAGGACGTGGACGCGAGCCTGGACCTGGTGGCCGTGGCGGTGAAGCCGTGACCCGGGAGGGCACGTTCTGCCTGGTGGTGCACAGCCACCTGCCCTGGCTGGCGCACCACGGTTCCTGGCCGGTCGGCGAGGAATGGCTGTACCAGGCATGGGCGCACTCCTACCTGCCGGTGGTCGACCTGCTGCGCCGCTACGCCGAACAGGGTCGTGAGGACGTGCTGACCCTGGGCGTCACCCCGGTGCTCGCGGCGCAACTGGACGACCCGTACTGCCTGCGCGGGGTGCACGACTGGATCGGCAACTGGCAGCTGCGCGCCCACTACGCGGCAACCCGTTGGCAGCGCTCGGATCCACGGCTGCGCGAGTTGGCCGCCGCCGAGCACCGCCAGTCGGCGTGGGCACTGCACGAGTTCGAAACCCGTTGGCGGCACGGCTTCTCCCCGGTACTGCGCCCGCTGGTGGACTCGGGCGTGATCGAACTGCTCGGCGGCCCGGCGACGCACCCGTTCCAGCCGCTGCTGGACCAGCGGGTCCGCGCCTTCGCCCTGGACACCGGCCTGGCGGACACGGCCTCGCGGATCGGTCGGCGGCCCGCGGGCATCTGGGCCCCGGAGTGCGGCTATTCCCCTGGCATGGAACGGGATTACGCGGCCGCGGGCGTGCGGCGCTTCCTCGTGGATGGTCCCGCGCTGCACGGGGACACGGCGGCGGCCCGCCCGGTCGGCGACAGCGAGGTGCTGTGCTTCGGCCGCGATCTCGAAGTGACGTACCGGGTCTGGTCGCCGAAGGCCGGGTACCCCGGTGACGCCGTGTACCGCGACTTCCACACGTTCGACCACCCGTCCGGGCTCAAGCCCTCCGCGGTGACCGGACGCAGCGTGCCGCCGGAGCAGAAACGGCCGTACGAACCGGAGTTGGCTGCCGAGGCGGTGCGACGGCACGCCGCCGACTTCGTGGACACGGTGGTGCGGAGGCTGAGGTCGCTGCGCGAGCGGGACGGCAAGCCGGGTCTGGTCGTCGCGGCCTACGACACCGAGTTGTTCGGGCACTGGTGGCACGAGGGCCCCGCGTGGCTGGACGCCGTGCTGACCGCCTTGCCCGAGGCCGGGGTGCGGGTCACCACGCTGCGTGGCGCGCTGGAGGCCGGTCACGTGGGCGAGCCGGTCGACCTGCCCGCCTCCTCCTGGGGTTCCGGCAAGGACTGGCGGGTCTGGGACGGGGAGCAGGTCGCCGACCTGGTGCGGTCCAACACCGAGTTGCAGCGCACCCTGCTGGGCACGCTGCGGCCCAGCGAGGTGCGCGACCCGGTGGCCGACCAGTTGGTGCGCGAGGCGCTGCTGGCACTGTCCAGCGACTGGGCGTTCATGGTCACCAAGGACTCGGCCGCCGACTACGCCAGGCACCGGGCGTCGACGCACACCGCGCGCTTCTCCCACCTGGTCGACCTGATCAATTCGGGTGATCGGGCCAAGGCCGCCGACATCGCCCGCGACCTGCGGTCGGAGGACGGCCTGTTCGGAGGTCTGGACGCTCGACGGGTGCCGCTGACCGGGTGAGCTGGCCGCTCGCGTCCTCGCCGCGGACGATCCGGCACGACCTGGGCCACCGGCGTGGGCGCTCCCCTGCACTGGTCCGGCCGCCCGGCCGAGGAGGCTACCGGTGAGTAGGCGCACGGCCGGGCGTGCGAGGATCGTCCGGTCATGCGCATCCTGATGCTCTCGTGGGAGTACCCACCGGTCGTGGTCGGCGGGCTTGGCCGACACGTGCACGCGCTCGCCCGCAAGCTCGCGGAGCAGGGCCACGAGGTCGCCGTGCTGTGCCGCCAGCCCACCGGCAGCGACGCGAGCACGCACCCCACCACCGACGTCCTGTCGGAGGGAGTGCGGGTGATCCGCGTCGCCGAGGACCCGCCGCACCTGGTGTTCGAGCGCGACCTGGTGGCCTGGACCCTGGCCATGGGCCACGCCATGATCCGCGCCGGGCGCGAACTGGTGGCGGACTGGCGGCCCGAGGTCGTGCACGCCCACGACTGGCTGGTCACCCATCCCGCCGTAGCGCTGGCCGAGGCGGCGGGCGTGCCGCTGGTGGCCACCGTGCACGCCACCGAGGCGGGCAGGCACAGCGGCTGGCTGTCCCAGCCGCTCAACCAGCAGGTGCACTCGGTGGAGTGGTGGCTGGCCAACCGCGCCGACCACCTGATCACCTGCTCCGCGGCGATGCGCGCCGAGGTGGCCCACCTGTTCGACGTGGACCCGGACACCGTCACCGTGCTGCACAACGGGATCGAGCCGCGGCGCTGGCGGGTGCGCCCCGCCGAGGTCGCGCAGGCCCGTGAGCGGCACGGCAGCCCCGACGCGCCGCTGTTGCTGTTCTTCGGGCGCCTGGAGTGGGAGAAGGGCGTCCAGGACCTGATCGGCGCACTGCCCAGGATCCGGCGCAGCCACCCCGGCGCGCGGCTGGTCGTGGCCGGTACCGGCAGTCACGCCGAGTGGCTGGCCGACCAGGCCCGCAAGCATCGCGTGCTGCGCGCCGTGGAGTTCGCGGGCCACCTGTCCGACCGCGAGCTGGCCGCCACGCTGGCCGCCGCCGACGCCGTGGTGCTGCCCAGCAGGTACGAGCCGTTCGGCATCGTCGCGCTGGAGGCCGCCGCCGCGGGCACCCCGCTGGTGGCCTCCACCGCGGGCGGTCTGGGCGAGGTCGTCGTGGACGGCAGGACGGGGTCCTCGTTCGCGCCCGGGGACGTGGACGGGCTGACCGCCGCCGTGCGCGGGGTGCTGGCGGACCCGGCCGCCGCGCAGCGCCGGGCCCGCGCCGCGAAGGCCAGGCTGGGCACCGACTTCGACTGGGGCCGCATCGCCGAGGGCACCGCGGCCGTCTACGCCGCCGCCGAGGTGCGCGAGCACACTCCGCTGGGCCGCCCCAAGATCGCCACCGGCAACGCCTTCCAGTAGCGGCGACACGCCGCTGCCGCAACCGAATTACGCCGTACCGCTGGCGCCGACACGCGCTACCGGAAGCGCCGACACGCGCAGGAACCCCGCGTGTCGGCGCTTCGTGAGCGGTGTGTCGGCGCTTCCCGTACGGCGTATTTCCGCTCCGGGTGCGCCGTAGCGCCGTTCAGCCCTCGGTCAGGGACTGCTTCAGCGCCTCCTCGGCCTTGCGGGCCATGTCGGCGACCGCGGCGCGCCGCTCGGCGTCGGCCTCGTAGTCGGCGCGGCGGTCGCGCACGACGCGGGCCGGGGTGCCGACCGCGATCGAGTAGTCCGGGATCTCGCCGCGGGCCACCGCGTGCGCACCGAGCACGCAGCCGCGGCCCATGCGCGTACCGCGCAGCACCGTGGTCTTGGCGCCCAGCCAACAGTCCGGCCCGATGCGGACCGGGGACTTGACGATGCCCTGGTCCTTGATCGGCAAGGTGATGTCGGACACCACGTGGTCGAAGTCGCAGATGTAGACCCAGTCGGCGACCAGCGTGGCTGCGCCCAGCTCGATGTCCAGGTAGCAGTTGACGGTGTTGTCCTTGCCGAACACCGCCTTGTCGCCGATGCGCAGCGAGCCCTCGTGGCAGCGGATGGAGTTGCCGTCCCCGATGTGCACCCAGCGGCCGACCTCCAGCCGCCCGTAGCCGGGACGGCAGTGCAGTTCCACGTTGCGCCCCAGGAAGACCATGCCGCGCAGCACCACGTGCGGGTTGGCCAGCCGGAAGCGCAGCAGCCGCCAGTACCGGACCAGGTACCAGGGCGTGTAGGCGCGGTGCCGGAGCACCCAGCGCAGCGAGGCCAGTGTCAGGAACCTGACCTGTTGCGGGTCCCGGCGCCGCGCCCTCCGACGGGAAGCCAGCGAAGCGCCCCACATGCTCGTCATAGGGTCACCGTATGGCCCCTCTGATCATCGACACCGATCCGGGTATCGACGACGCCTTCGCGATCGCCCTCGCCGCGGCCAGCCCCGAGGTCGACCTGCTCGCGGTGACCACGGTGTTCGGCAACGTCCCGCTGGCCCACACCACCGCCAACGCGCTGCGCCTGCTGGAGTTGTGCGGGCGCGGCGAGGTGCCGGTGGCCGCGGGCGCCGACCGGCCGCTGGTGCACCCCCAGCCGTACAGCGCGTTCCGGGTGCACGGCGAGGACGGCCTGTCCGGGCTGGCGCACACCCTGCCCGAACCCAGCCGTGACGTGCACGAACTCGGCGCCGTCGAACTGATGGCCGACCTGCTGCGGGCAGCCGCCGAGCCGGTGGTCATCGCCCCGATCGGCCCGCTGACCAACATCGCCCTGCTGCTGGCCACCCACCCCGAGCTCAAGCCCCGCATCGCCCGGCTGGTGATCATGGGCGGCGGGCTGGACGGGGGCAACACCACCTCGGCCGCCGAGTTCAACATCTGGAGCGACCCCGAGGCCGCCCGCCGCGTGCTCGTCGAGGAGGACGTGCCCGCCACGCTCGTGCCGGTGGACCTGACCCGGCGCTGCGCCGTGGACGCGGCCTGGCTGGACCGGCTCGACACCGGCGGGGCCGTCGCCCGCGCGCTGAACGTGCTGACCCCCAGCTATCGCGCGTCCTACCAGCGTTCGCTTGGCTGGGACGGGCTCGTGCTGCACGACGCCGTGGCCCTGGCCGAGGCCATCCGGCCCGGCATCCTGCACACCCAGGGCTACCCGCTGGACGTGGAGTGCTCGCTCGGCCCCTCGCGCGGCGCCACCGTGGTCGACCGACGCCTCTCCCGCGATCCCGAGGCGCCCACCGTGGACGTGGCCGTGGACACCGAGCTCGACGCCCTGCGCACCTTCATCCTGGAGCGGTTGCTGGCCTTCTGACCCCAGTCAGCCCCCCACCCTCTCCGGGGGGCGTCCCCAACTCAAGTCTACCGCCTCCCGCCCCGCGAACTGCCCGGAACGGCACACCTGTGGACAACTGGGGTGCCTGTGGACAACTCGTCGGGGCGGGAGGCGTTTGCGCAGGTCAAGACCTGTCAAGGGCAGATTTCAGGGCAGGTAGTACATGGGGTTGGGCAGCTTGACCGGGCGCTCGGCGTGGCCGCCGTCAAGATCGCTGAACTGGTCCCCGAGGTTGAGCACCACGGTGTCGCCGAGCGACTCGATGTGCTGCCGGGTCAGCGACTTGTACTGCGTGGTGGTGCAGGTCGGCGCGCAGGTCAGGTACCCGGGCACGGCCCCACCGGCCTCGGGCTTGAGGAAGGCACCGGCAGGGGCGGGGTAGCCCTCGTTGGCGAGGTCCTTCAGCGTGGCGGCGCGCTGGTGCTCCGGGCGGCCGGTGAGGAAGTAGACCTTCACCCCGTGCTGGGCGGCCCAGTTGGCCAGCTTCAGGGTGGGCTGGATCGCGGGGAACTCGCCGTTGTCGATGGCCTGCTCGGCGGCAGCGGCGTTGTAGCTGAAGTCGTGGTCGGCCTCTCACCCGTAGGTCAGCTCGGAGGTGTCGTCCACGTCGAGCACGATGGCGGGGTTGTGCACCCGCTGGGACAGCCGCCTGGCCAGGTAGGACTGCCCCTCGGCGACGGCGCGGGCGGCCTGCCGGGCCCACTCGCTGGAGTCGGCGGCGTGGTGGTGGCCGGAGGCGTCCACGCTGTCCCCGTAGTAGGCCTTGACGTCGTTCTTGACCTGACCGAGGTTCGCGGGCTGGCGCCCGAAGCCCGGGGTGTCAGGGGTCTGCTGGGACCCGACCGCCACGGCCCCGCCGGCGAGCAGGCCGGCGAGGACGGCGATGGCGGTGATCTTCACGGATCTGGCGCGTGTGGTCATCGCCAGACCCTAGACGACTACTGGCCCACTGCCTTGATGGTCAACGGGGTCTGGTTCGGGACCGTCTTGGAACAGGCCTGGCCGTCCAGCGGGACAAAAACGGCAGCGGTGTTGTCCGGCGGGTAGACGCGCAACCCGCGCACCTCGGTCGGAGCGCACTGCGCGGGGTCGTACAGGCCCACGTTGGTGCGGCTCAGGTCGGCGGAGGTCTGCTTGCCGGGGGCCAGGGTCACGGTGGCGCCACCGGACTGCACGCGGGTGGCCGGGTCGCCGACCTGCGAGCCGTTGTCACCGGTCACGAAGGACACGCCGGGATATCCCGTGATGGTGCAGTCCTTGCCGCTGGTGTTGGTGAACACGATCGGGGTGAAGGCGTGCCCGGCCCCGGCATCGCCCTGCCCGAGCGTGACCTTCAGGTCGGCGGTCGTGCACTTGGCTGGACCACTGGACTTGGTGTCACCGCCACCGGAGGCGCTGCTCGCGGGCGAACTCCCACTGGTGGTCGGCGAACTCGTGGAACCGCTGGTGGCGGCGGAATCCGCGCTGGTGTTCGTCGTGCGCGCACCGCACGCCGTGGTCAGCACACCCACCGCCAGCACACCCACCGCCAGCGAAGCACCGATCGACCTGGTCATTGGTCATCGCCTCCAGACGTACTCTGCCTCAGGAGTACCCGTTCTCAGGACGTTCCACACCCGTCCTGGTTGCGTGGCACAGGATCGCGGTCGGCGTGCGGCCGATCCTGGTCAGCACCACGGTGGCCTCGGTGGGACCGGACAGTTTCAGCCTGGGCCGCAGCGTGTTCGGGTCCACGTCCAGCCCGCGCACCAGGATCTCCAGCCTCCCGACCTCGTGCCTGCGCAGCACCGCCCGCAGCGCCTTCTCCGTGTAGTGCCCGTGCTCCACGACCCGGAATGCCCTGATGCCCGGCGGCGGCCGGTCGCCGGTGAGGTAGGCGATGTGCGGGTCCAGCTGCCCCAGGCCGTGCCTGGCCGCGTAGTGCCGCACCAGACCGGCCCGCACGACGGCACCGTCCGGGTCCACCACCCACTCACCGACCGTCCGAACCGGACAGTCGTCGGGTTCCTCCTCGGTAATCGTCCACTGTGGAGATCCGGTCCGCAACACGGTGGCCCGCCTGCGGGCGGTGGCCAGCGAGCCGGTCCACAGGCAGGCTTCCCGCACCTGGCCGTCCAGGGAGACCAGCTCGATCTCCCGCGCCCAGTCCACGGCCTCGAAGTCCAGTCCTGGCGCGCACTTCACCGCCAGCTCGCGACCGCGGTGCGCCGCGACCAGCTCGTCCAGCGAGGGCACCAGGTCGGCGGCCCGCCACTTGCGCCTGCCCGAGGCGTCCCGGCGGGCCGGGTCGGCGACCACGACCCCGGCCGTGGACACGGGGCGCAGCGCGTCGGCGCGGACCAGCAGCGGGTCGACCCCGGCGCGGGCGCAGTTGTGCCGCGCCATGGCCAACCGGATCGGGTCCAGGTCCGAGCCGATGCAGCGGCGGGCCACCCGGCCGAGCACGGTCAGGTCCGCACCGATGGAACAGGTCACGTCGTGCACGTCGCGGTCACGCAGCCGCTCGGCCCGATGCAGCGCCACGGGCGTGGGCGTAGCCTGTTGCAAAGCGGCGTCGGTGAACAGCCAATCGTCCGCAGTGGACAGTTTGGCGAGCGACTTCCGGCGCAGCACAGCGGTTTCCAGCACAGCCGAGGCATGCTCGGGAACCAGCTTGCGCGCGGCGGCGACATCGGCCAGCCGCGAGGCCGGGCTCAGCTCGAACCCTGCCGCGACGGCCAGCGCCTCGCGCCCCGCCGCCGAGGTCAGGAACGCGACGTCGGCGGCGGAGAACTCGTAGCCCACTACTTGGTACCGGTCACCAGCACGTTGTAGAACAGCTCACGCGGGATGACCCCGGTCAGCAGCTTCTCGTCCACCCAGGACAGCCGCTGCCAGGTCCGGTACGCGAACATGGCCCAGCCGAAACCGAGCTTCTCCCTCGGCACGGCGGCCTCGAAGGTGCGCACCGGCCAGCCGAACAGGGCCGCCGACAGCTCCTCGGTCACCGCCCGCACCTGCTGCGCCCCCGCGGCACGGGCCGTGGCCTCCAGCGCCGCGGGGTCGAAGGTGTGCAGGTCCACCACGGCCTCCAGGGCCGCGGCACGCGAGGACTCGTCCAGCTCCTCCTGCGGGCGCCGCCAGGAGTTCAGCAGCGGCACCTTGGTCAGGTTGGTGGTCAGCCACCACGTGACCTGCCCGAGCTTGCGCGCGTAGAAGTCGCCGACCTTGGTGGGCTCACCGGCGAACACGAAACGCCCGCCGGGCTTGAGCACCCGCAGCACCTCGCGCATGGCCGCCTCCACGTCGGGGATGTGGTGCAGCACCGCGTGCCCGACGACCAGGTCGAAGGTGTTGTCCTCGTACGGGATGCGCTCGGCGTCGGCGACCCGGCCGTCCACGTCCAGGCCGAGGTTCTCGGCGTTGCGCAGGGCCACCTGCACCATGCCGGGCGACAGGTCGGTGACCGAGCCCTTCTTGATCACGCCGCCCTGCATCAGGTTCAGCAGGAAGAAGCCCGTGCCGCTGCCCAGCTCCAGGGCGTGCTCGTAGGGCCAGTCCCGGTCACCGGCCACCAGCCGGAACCGGTCGGTGGCGTAGTCGATGCAGCGCTGGTCGTAGGAGATCGACCACTTCTCGTCGTAGGTGCCCGCCTCCCAGTCGTGGTAGAGCACGTTGGCCAGCTTGGGGTCGTCCCAGGCGGCCTGCACCTGCTCGGCGGTGGCGTGCGGGTTGGGCGCCGGGTCCTGGGTGTCACCTGCCACTGAAGTTCGCCTTTCCCGGTCCGTTCTCGATGAACGACCGCATGCCGGTCTTCTGGTCCTCGGTGGCGAACAGCGCGGAGAACAGGTGGCTCTCCAGCTTGAGGCCGCTGGCCAGGTCCCCGTCCAGCCCGCCGTCGATGGCGGCCTTGGCCGCGGCCAGCGCCCGGCCCGCCGCGCCGACGAACTGCTCGGCCCAGCGCCGCGCCGCCGCGTACACCTCGTCGGGGGCGACCACCTCGTCGACCATGCCGATGCGCAGCGCCTCCTCGGCGCCCACGAACCGGCCGGTGTAGATCAGGTCCTTGGCCCGGCTCGGGCCGACCAGCCGGGCCAGCCGCTGGGTGCCGCCCATGCCGGGGATGATGCCGAGCAGGATCTCCGGCTGCCCCACCTTGGCGTTGTCCCCGGCGATCCGCCGGTCGCAGCACAGGGCGAGCTCGAAACCGCCACCCAGCGCGTAGCCGGTGATCGCGGCCACGGTGGGCTTGGGGATCTCGGCCACGGCGCCCACCGCGCTGGACAGCTGCTGGGCCCGCGCCGAGATCTCGGTGTAGGACAGCTCGGCCATCTCCTTGATGTCCGCGCCTGCCGCGAACACCTTCTGGCCGCCGTAGACGATCACCGCCCGCACGTCCTCCCGGCTGGACGCCTCCGCCGACGCGGCCCGGATCTCCTCCTGGAGCTGCATGTTCAGCGCGTTCATCGGCGGGCGCTCCAAGCGGATGGTGCCCACTCCGCCCTCAACTTCGAGCCGGACGAACTCTCCCAAGGCCCTGTCCCTTCACTGGTCAGGAGGACGAACGTTACCCCTCAGTAGCAACCGCGCCAGTGCGGCGCCTGGCGAAGAACCGGTCACCGAACCGGTCCAGCTCCAGGTCCTGGCCGAAGGTGGCGGACAGGTTCTCCGCCGTGATCACGTCGCTGATCAGGCCCTGGGCCACGACCCCGCCCTCGCGCAGCAGCAGGGCGTGGGTGAAGCCCGGCGGGATCTCCTCCACGTGGTGGGTGACAAGCACCATCGCCGGGGCGTCCGGGTCCAGCGCGAACTCCGAGAGCCGGGCCACCAGGTCCTCGCGTCCGCCCAGGTCCAGCCCGGCCGCGGGCTCGTCCAGCAGCAGCATCTCGGGATCGGTCATCAGCGCCCTGGCGATCAGCGTTCGCTTGCGCTCGCCCTCACTGAGCGTGCCGAACAGCCGGTCGGCCAGGTGCTTGATGCCCAGCGCGGCGAGCAGCTCCTCGGCCCGGCCGATGTCCATCGAGTCGTACTGCTCGCGCCAGCGGCCGATCACCCCGTAGCCCGCGCTGACCACGACGTCGCTGACCTTCTCCTCCGGCGGCACGCGGGCGGCCAGCGCCGCGGAGCACAGGCCGATCCTGGGCCTGAGCTCGAACACGTCGGTGCGCCCCAGCTTCTCCCCCAGCACGTGCACCGTGCCGGTGGTGGGGTGCAGCTCGGCCCCGGCCAGCCGCAGCAGGGTGGTCTTGCCGGCGCCGTTGGGACCGAGCACCACCCAACGTTCGTCCAGCTCCACGCTCCAGTCGATGCCCCGCACCAGCGAGGTGCGCCCACGACGGACGGTGACACCAGCCATCCGCACGACAAGATCGCTGTCTTCACTGATCTGCTCGGTCACGCGCCCCATTGTTCACAACACGCCTGGGTGAGCCTGGCACCGGGGCCACGGCTCCTGGAAGATCACGGGGGTGTCCACGAACCCCGTCCCCGATCCCATGGTCCTAGCAGGCAGGCCGTTCCCGCTGGGAGCGCACCCGGAGGCAGGAGGTGTGCGGTTCGCGGTGGCCTCCTCCGGCGCGGAGGCGGTGCAGGTCTGCCTGATCGGGCAGGAGGGCGACGAGCGGCGCGTGGAGTTGACAGAGCGCACGTTCGGCGTGTGGCACGGGGTGGTGCACGGCGTGCTGCCCGGCCAGCGCTACGGCTACCGGGTGCACGGCCCGTACGACCCGGGGCGTGGCCTTCGCCACAACCCGGCGAAGCTGCTGGTGGACCCGTACGCGACCCGCATCACGGGCGGGCTGACCGACCTGGACGCGGCGCTGGGCTACCAGGGCGACCCGATGACCGGCCCGCCCTCGGTCACCGACTCGCTGGGCAGCGTGCCGCTGTCGGTGGTCACCTCACCGGGCGGTCCCGACACCGGGGTGCGGCCCGAGGTGCCGTTCGAGGAGTCGGTGATCTACGAGCTGCACGTGCGGGGCTTCACCCGCAACCACCCCGACGTGCCCGAACGGCAGCGCGGCACGTACCTGGGGCTGGCCCACCCCGCCGTGCTGGAGCACCTGGCGCGGCTGGGCGTGACCGCCGTGGAGCTGATCCCCGTGCACACCTTCGTGGACGAGCCCTCGCTGGTCCGCGCGGGCAGGCACAACTACTGGGGCTACTCCCCACTGGGCTACTTCGCCCCGCACGCGGCCTACGCCAGCGAACCGGGCCGCGAGGTGGAGGAGTTCCGGACCATGGTGTCCTCGCTGCACGCGGTGGGCATCGAGGTGATCGTGGACGTGGTGTTCAACCACACCTGCGAGGCCGGGATCGAGGGGCCCACGCTGAGCTTCCGCGGGCTGGACGCGCCCGCCTACTACGCGCAGGACGGGGACGGGCACGGCCTGGACATCACCGGCTGCGGCAACACCCTGGACGCGGGCTCGCCCACGGTGGTGCGGATGGTCACCGACTCGCTGCGGTACTGGTCGCAGGAGCTGGGCGTGGACGGCTTCCGCTTCGACCTGGCCAGCGTGCTGGGCAGGCCGGGCGCGGGCCCGTTCGACCCGAACGCCGCCCTGCTGACGGCCATCGCCTGCGACCCGGTGCTGTCGCGGGCCAAGCTGATCGCCGAGCCCTGGGACGCCACCGGGGAGGGCTACCGGGTCGGCGCGTTCGGCGTGCAGTGGGCGGAGTGGAACGGCCGGTACCGGGACACCGTCCGGGACTTCTGGCGCGGGGCGGTGGGCGTGCGCGACCTGGCGTACCGGCTGTCGGGCTCCTCCGACCTGTACTCCGACGACGGCAGGCGGCCCTGGGCCTCGATCAACTTCGTCACCGCGCACGACGGGTTCACCCTGCGCGACCTGGTGTCGTACAACGACAAGCACAACGAGGACAACGGCGAGGACAACCGGGACGGCACCAACGACAACCGGTCCTGGAACTGCGGGGCCGAGGGCGAGACCCAGGACGCGGGCGTGCTGGCCTTACGCGCGCGGCAGGCCCGCAACCTGCTGGCGACCCTGCTGCTGTCCACCGGTACGCCCATGCTGACCGCCGGGGACGAGTCCTGGCGCACCCAGGGCGGCAACAACAACGCCTACTGCCAGGACAACGCCGTGTCCTGGGTCGACTGGACGCTGACCGAGGCGGCCAGGGACCTGCGGGCGTTCACCCAGCGGGTCGTGGGCATCCGCGCCGCCTCGCCCGCGCTGCGCCAGCCGCAGTTCTTCGACGGCCGGATCACCCAGAGCGGGGACCCGGACCTGGTGTGGCTGCGGCCGGACGGCACGGAACTGGCCGAGACCGACTGGTTCGACGACGCGCGGCGCACCCTGGGCGTGTGGATCGACGGCTCGAACTGCCTGTCCCGCACCAAGGCCGGTGAGCTGGTCTCCGACCACTCCTGGCTGCTGGTGCTGCACGCGGGCGCCGACCCGGTGGGCTTCACCCTGCCCTCGGCCGAGTACGGGCCGGTGTTCGAGCCGGTGCTGGACACCGGGACCCCGGATGGCGCGCCCGGCGACACATCCCCGTTGCCGTCCGGCGCGCACATCCAGGTCCCCGGCAGGACGACGCTACTGCTCCGGGTCCCCCGCCACGGTTAGCCGGGCACCTGCCCAGGTGGCACGGCGTGCCCCGCTCCGCGCACGGCTGGGGCGGGACTCGCGCGCGGCTGGACGGGACACGCCGGTTCGCTGAACGGGACACGCCGGGTCGTCGGCGTGTCCCGCTCTCCGGAGCGCGAGTCCCGCCCACAGGTGCGCGAGTCCCGCGCTGCCGAACGCGAGTCCCGCGCTGGCCTCAGAACTGGCCGAGGTAGAACGGGGTGCCCTGGTCGTCGGCGCACAGCGCGCTGAGCCCGTACGGCTGCCGGGACACCTCGCCCGCGGTCCCGCCCGCCCGGTCCACCGCCGCGACGGCCTCGGCGATGTCGGCCACGTGGTACATCGGCACCACGCGGGGCTGGTCGTGGCCGCCGTGCATGCCGGTCATCGGCCGCACCTGGTCCACGCCCCAGCCGTCCTCGTGCCGCCCCGGGCTGAACGTCCAGCCGAACACCGCCGAGTAGAAGGCCCGCGCCCGCACCGAGTCGACCACCTCGTAGGTCAGGTACGCGATCTCCCCCGGCTGGGAGTCGGCGGCTGGCCTGGGGCCGATCTCGTGCAGCGCGAAGGGCAGGCCCTCGCTGTCGGCGCACAGCGCGCTGAGCCCGTACGACTGGCGGGTGGGCTCCTCGGCGGTGCCGCCAGCCTCACGGATCCGGCGCACGGTGTCGGCGAGATCGGTGACGCCGTGGCTCAGGAACGTGCCGTGGTAGCTCTGGCCGTCGGCGAGGCCGAGGTGCTGGCGCAGGCCGAGCACCTGGTGGTGTCCGGACTGCACGCGCCAGCCGAGCACGGCGCCGTAGAACGCCTCGGCGCGTTCGACCTCGGGGGTCCAGACCGAGGCGTAACCGACCTCGCCCTGCACGGAATCGGTCGTTGTGGACATGGCTCCTCCTAGTAGGGCCTGTTCGAGCAGGGCACGCAGGCGCGCGGCGAAGCGCGGGTCCGGGTCGACCGGCACGAGCGGTTCGCGCAGCGCGTCGAGCGGATCGGTCATCGGGTGCCCTCCTCTCGGTTCTGGTACGCGGCGCGGAAAGCCGTCCGCGCGCGGACGAGCAGGGCCTCGGTGGCGTGCACGGTGCGGCCGAGGTTGTGGGCGACCTCGGGCACGGGCAGGCCGTCGAGGTAGCGCAGGGTCAGTGCGGCGCGGTGGTGCGCCCCGAGCTCGTCGAGCACCTCGCGGGCCAGCATCGCGTCCAGCCGCCGGTCCCACGGGTCCTCCGGCTCGGCGGGCTCCGCGCTGATCACCCGCAGCCCGCGCGCCTCCCGCTCCAGCCGCCGCCAGTGGTCCACCAGCTTGTTGCGGGCCACCGTCACCAGCCAGCCGGTGGTCAGCTCCGGTGGCCGCTCGCGGCGGCAGGCGTCCACCGCCGCGAGGAAGACCTCAGCGGTCAGGTCCTCGGCCAGCGCCTGCTCCCGGCAGCGGGCGAGCAGGTAGCCGTAGACCTGGGGCAGCGCCTGCTCGTACAGATCGAGCAGCGCGAAACCCGGGTCCGGGCGCACCCTCGGCCGTTGCTCCATGTCCCTTCATCGTCCCGGGGGCCGGTACTCCGACGCCTGACAACCCCACAACCTTCACGCGATGGGGGAATTCCGCGAAGAAGGCTGAGATGCTACAGCGAGCGACCAGGCGAGCACGCGCGGCGAACTTTGTCGGAGGTCTGTGACACCCTGACGCCATGCAGCAGCAGCTGGGTCCGGACGACGAGCGGTCCTACCTCGACCTGCGCGACCAGCTCGTCGAACGGTTCACCGCGTGGGCCGCCGAACAGGGCCTGCCGGTGAAGCACGCCGGTGACGCCGTCGAGCTGCTGGAGTGGAAGCGGCGCAGGGACACCAACCTGTTCCTGTGGACGGTCGAGGACCTGGACGAGTACCTGCGCGTGCGGCTGCCGGTGGCGCTGTCCCTGCCGCTGCTGCTGTGCAGCGACGCCATCGCGGTGGCCGGGGCGATGATGGCCTTCCTCGGGGCGCACCGGCTGCTGGCCGAGGACAGCGCCACGGTCACCGAGCTGACCGACCGGGTGAGCGTGATCGCCGAGGAGGCCCTGGCCACCTCCCGTGACGACCCGAGGGTGCGTGCCCTGCTGGCGCACGTGCGTGGCCCCGGCTCGACCGCGGGCCCCGACGAGCTGCTGGACCGCGTGCGGCTGCTGCCGATCGAGGTGGTGCGGCGCATCGTGGCCGAGGCCACCGCGCGCACGATCGGGCCGATCCGGATGCCCGGGGAGCGGGCCCAGCACGAGTCGGCGGGCCGCTCGCTCGCCCTGCGGCGGTTCACCGCGCTGCGCGAGTTCTGCGGGGCTGGGGGCCGGGAGCTGACCACGCGGGGCTGGCTGCCCGCCGGTGACGCCGAGCCGCTGGGCACCGACCCGGAGGGGCTGCGCTGGCTGGTGGAGTGGGCGCTGGCCGCGGGGGCCGTGCGCCGGTTCAAGGGCAGGCTGGTGCCGGTGGCGGCGTGGACCAGGACCACGCGTGACCCCGTGGTGGCCGTGGGCAGGGCGCTGGACGCCTACGTGGGGCTGACCGGGCCGGCCGCCGCCGGGCTGGGCGAGCTGCTGATCACGCTGGTCACCGCGTACCTGCACGGCCAGCAGGTGGACCTGGACCTGTTCCCGGACGGCGGCGGGGAGCACGCCGAGCTGGCGGGTGGGCTGGCCGACTGCGGGCTGGTGGTGGCCAACGGCTCGCTGCTGCGGCTGAGCGACTGCGGGGTGCCGATCGCGGTGCAGCTGGCCGAGGCCACCGGCGTGTTCGTGGTGCGGCTGCCCGCCCCGGAGCAGGCCACCGCCGACGAGTTGATCGACGGCCTGGTGTCGGCCACTCCCGAGGAGTGGGGCGAGGACGTGCGCCGCTGGGCCGCCGACCGCGAGCCGCGGCTGGTGGCCAGGGAGCTGGTCGGCAGGCTGGGCCAGCCCGCCCGGCCCTCCGGCATGGTGATCGTGGGCCTGGACGTGGCCGGTGGCGTGCTGGGCGCGCCCGCGGTGGTCGCGCCGGTGCGGCTGCTGCTGGGCGGGCCGCACGACGGGCCGGCGGTGCTGTGGCTGATCAAGCACAACGCGCTGGACACCTCCGACGTGCCCAGGGACCGGTTGGCCCGCGCGTACGTGGACGTGCTGGCGGCCCTGCTGGACTCGGTGGGCCCGGCCGGGGTGCTGTCCAGCGTCACCCAGAAGCGGTCGCGGGCCGAGCAGCTGTCCTTCCTGGAGAGCCTGTGGCGCAGCGACCACCCGAGGACCGGGGAGGTGCTGGAGGCGGTCAGCTCGCACCACCGGGACCGGGTGGTGGCCAAGGCGGCGCGCGAGCTCGGGGCGCGGCACCGCAGCTGGCAGGCAAGGGGCTGAACCGCGAAAACCTCGGTCACCGAGGCGAACTCACCCTGTGAGAGGCCCGAGCGGATCCTGCTGCGCGGGCCCGCGCTGTGGCACGATCAAGATGTGCTCCGACCGCTGCTCACCTGGCGGGACCGGGTGATCGACCTGGCCCTGGTGTCCTCGTGCGCCTGTACCCGGTCGCGACGCGGCGGCTGAGCACCCCCGGCACCACTGGTGGCCGGTCCCTGGCCCTGTGTCGCGCCCGAAACGGCTGACTTCCGGCACAGGACACCAGGAGGCGACACCTTGACCACGGCCATCCAACTCGACGTCCACCCCGAACTCGACCAACCCCTGCTGCGCGACCTGATCTTCCCCGAACGTCCACTGTGGACTCCACGACAGCTGCGTGACCTCACCAGGACCGTGGCCAGTGAGCTGACCACCTCCCTGCTGGGCGTGCTCGACTACACCGAGCCCCAACGCTGGTGGGCGCGGCTCGCGCTGACCGGCGGGGTGGAGCTGTGGCTGCTGTCCTGGCTGCCCGGCCAGGGCACGCCGCCGCACGACCACGGCGGGGCCGCGGGCTCGTTCACCGTGCTGCGCGGGATTGTCAGCGAGGACTACCGCTACCCCGGCGGCCCGATCCGCTCCAACCGCCTGCCGGTGGGTCACAGCGTGGCCTTCGGTGGCGGGCGCGCGCACCAGGTGCGCAACCTGGACCAGGCACCTGCGGCCACCGTGCACGCCTACTCGCCGCCGCTGCTGCCCACCCGCGAGTACCGCAGCCTGGAGGACGTGCGATGAGCGGCGTCGAGGAATTTCTCGCCGAGGCAAGGACTTCACTGAACCGCGTCACTCCGCACGAGGCCGACGAACTGCGCCGCTCCGGCGGACTCGTGATCGACATCAGGCCGCACGCCAACCGCGCCGCCGAGGGCGAGATCCCCGGCTCCGTGCCCGTGGAGCGGATCCACCTGGAGTGGCGCCTGGATCCGAACGGCGAGCACCGGCTGCCCGGGTTCACCGCACGGAGCCGGGTCGTGGTGGTCTGCAACGAGGGCTACGCCTCCAGCCTCGCCGCGCGCGACCTCCAGCGCGTGGGCCTGCCGCTGGCCACCGACCTGATCGGCGGCTTCCGCGCCTGGGCCGCCGCCGGCCTGCCCGTCCACCCCGGCGGCCGCCCCGCGGTGCCCTAACGGTGCGTCCGGAGCGCCGCCCCATCGCGTCACCAAGGTGCCCTTCGCGAGGTTGCGAGCCCGCCCCGACCGCCGCGAAGGTGGCGTTCACTGCGCTCAACGCAGCGAACGGCACTTTCGCAACACGGCCCGGCAACGTCATGAAGGTGCCCTTCACGACGCCCAACGCCCTGAACGGCACCTTCATGACACGACGCGGCGGGCGAGGTCGAGCCCCGGGCGACCGGAACTCGCAGACCAGTGGCCGGGACTAGGCCGCTCGAGACCGGGACTCGCCCGCCGCAGGCCGGGACTCACGCGCCAGTCGCCGGGACCCGCGCGCCCCAGACCGGGACTCACGCGCCAGTCACCGGGGCTCACACGCCGGTGACCGGGACTCACCCACCCCAGAACGGGACTCGCCAACCTGTCGCCGGGACTCGCCCACCCCAGGCCGGGACTCGCCAACCTGTCGCCGGGACTCGTCCACCCCAGGCCGGGACTCGTCCACCCCAGGCCGGGACTCGTCCACCCCAGACCGGGACTCGCGCGCCCCAGACCGGGACTCGCCCGTCAGTCGCCGGGACTCACGCGCCAGTCGCCGGGACCCGCGCGCCCCAGACCGGGACTCGCCCGCCAGTCACCGGGACTCGCAAGCCGGTGACCGGGACTCACCCACCCCAGAACGGGACTCGCCAACCTGTCGCCGGGACTCGCCCACCCCAGAACGGGACTCGCCGGGGGTGGGCGGCGCGATGTGGGCACTCGCCCGGTTGGAACCGGGGCGGCGCCGCTAGCGTCTGCAGATCGTGCGTCCCTCCGTGCTGCTGCCCCTTGCCGTGCTGCTCGCCGTGGTGCTGGTCGAGCGCGATCCGGTCGGCGCGCTGGTCGGGGCCGGTGGGGCCGTGGCGGGCGCGTTGATCGGCTTCGCGGTGCTGCAACTGGGTGTGCTGGCGGGCGGCCTGCTCCTGGGCGCGCGGGTGTCGCGCGTGGTGGTCGGGGTCGGCGGCCGAGTCCGCGACTGGAAGCTGGGCGCGCGCACGGTCACGCTGCGCCGCCTGCCGGTGATGCTGTCGGTGACGGTCGGCCCGGGCCGCGCCCCGGTGCGGCCCCGGCTGTGGGCGACCTCGCTGGTGTCGGCGCTGTGTGGGCTGGCCGCCTGCGTGCTGCTGGCGGTGCTGGGCGACGGCCCGTTCTGGCACGGCGCGGCGCTCGGCGCCACGGCGGCGGTGGGCATGTCCCTGTGGCCCAGGCGGACCGTGTCGATGACCTCGACGGGCTGGATCCTGGCCAACTACCTCCGGCTGGCGGGCAGGGAGGCGGCGGAGCTGGACGCGGCCCCGCTGGTGTCCGAGGCCAGCGCGGCGGTGCGGGCCGGTGACATGGCGGCGGCCGAACAGGTCGCGCGGGAGTTGGGCGAGCGGTACCCGGCTCTGCAGTCGGCGGTCTTCGCCCGGGTGATCATCATGGAGGCGCGCGGGGAGTACGGCCCGGCCATGCAACTGGTGCTGGGCATGATGCGCGCGGAAGGCGTGGAGCAGCGCGACTTCACGTTGATGATGGCGGGGCTGGCGGGGCTGGCGGCGGCAGCGGTGGAGGCCGGGCAGCTGGACCGCGAACTGGGCCTGCACACCACGCGGCAGTCGATGGCCGACGCGGAGCAGCTGGGGTACCCGGCCCACAAGTTGAACGGCACCAAGGCCTTGCTCGCGTTGCTGGAGCAGGACACCGAGTCGGCGATCACCCTGGCCACGAAGGCGGCCTACCTGGGCGAGGACGTGGTGGGCCGGGCCGATGACCTGGCCACGCTGGCGCGGGCGCACATGGTGGCCGGGGACAACGCCAAGGCGCGCAGCGTGCTCGCGGAGGCGGAGCGGTTGGCGCCGTGGTGGCCGAGGGTCGTGGGCACCCGGGAGCGCCTGGACGTGTGCTGACTTGAGGCGGGACAGCAAGGCTGCTGGACACGCACCGGCGGGCAGCCAGGCACCGGCGAACACGGACACGCGCAGACCCGAGACGAGACAGCGAAACGCCCGGACACACACCGGAAGCCAACCAAGCACCAGCAAACACGAACGCGCGCTAACCCGAGACGAGCCAACAAAGCGCCCCGACACGCCCCAACAAACCCCGAACACACGCTGACGCCGCGCGGTCTGTGGCCGCGCGGCGTCAGCGAGTCGAGTGGGCGGGATCAGGTGCCGGGGATCGGCGGCAGGCCGCCGGGCGGGGCCGGGATCGGCGGGGTGCCGCCACCGGGGACCGGCAGGTCGAACGGCAGGCACTTGGCGGTGTTGATCGCGGTGATGGCCTTGCCCAGCGCGGCCATGGCGGTGGTGATGGCGGCCGGGTCCGGCGGGGTCTTGATCGCGGCGGCCAGCACGCCGAACAGGCTGGACATGGCGTTCACCACGGCGTTGAGGCAGGCGCTCGGGTCGGCCTTGACCGCCGTGCCGGGCAGCGGGGGCAGGCAGCCCGCCTTCTGCAGGGCCATGACCTTCATGATGACGTCACCCGTCGCGTCGCGGACCTTGTCCGCGTTCGGTTCGGGCAGCAGCGCGGCCTTGAGCCCGTCCAGCGAGGTGAGCAGGGCCTTGACCTCGGGCGTGTCCTTGGTGCAGTCCGCCTTGGCGGTCGCTGCCACGGCTGCGGGCGCGGGGGTCGCCGAGGCCGAGGCGGACAGCCCGGTCGCCGCGAGCACCGCGACTATCGGCACGCAGACCAGCAGTTTCTTGAGCATGAATCGTGTCCTCTCGTCAGTGCTACAACCAGGACACTCGTGAGGAGAAGTGAGAAGCCGGGTTGTACGAGAACGCTTCTGTGCTGGGCCCGGACGGATGGTAAGCACGTACGGAACGGCACCGCGCGACGAGATCTACGATTCACCTGTTAGAACGCGAGGAGCCCTCGGGAATGAGGGCCCCTCGCGCCTGATCAGCCAGCCAGGATCACGCGTCCGAGCTCGGCGGCGGTGGCCAGGAGCTCGTGCTTGGGCAGCACGCGAACCGTGTAGCCGACCGAGCCGACGTGCGGCAGCGGCACTTCCGCCACATACGAACCGTCACCGTCCACCCGCATGGATTCGGTGACCACCTCGGACAGTTCACCGGAATCAGCGACACGACCGATCACTGCCTGCACATCGACATCGGCCGGGGTCAACCCGTTCAGGTCCACCCGCGCCCGCACGGTCACCGGGTGGCCGACCACCGGGGCCTGTGCCCCGTTGACCGACATGTCGGTGTCCACCACGTGCACCCGGTTCCAGGCGGCGCGGATCCGCGCGCGGTACACCGCCAGCTCCTTGGCGCCCTGGAAGGAGTTCTCCCGCACCGAACCGGCCGAGCGGCCCGCGGGCGCGTAGTAGTTCTCCACGTACTCGCGGACCATGCGGGATGCCTGGAGGTTCGGGCCCATCGAGGCCAGGGTGTGCCGCACCATGGCCATCCAGCGGGTCGGCACCCCGTCCGCGCCCCGGTCGTAGAACAGCGGGGCCACCTGCTGGTTGAGCAACTCGTACAGGGCGGCGGCCTCCAGGTCGTCCCGGCGGTTGGGGTCGGCGACCCCGTCCGCGGTCGGGATGGCCCAGCCGTTGCTGCCGTCGTAGAACTCGTCCCACCAACCGTCCCGGATGGACAGGTTCAGGCCGCCGTTGAGCGCGGCCTTCATGCCCGAGGTGCCGCAGGCCTCCAGCGGGCGCATCGGGTTGTTCAGCCACACGTCGCAGCCCCAGTACAGGTACCGGGCCATGGACATGTCGTAGTCCGGCAGGAACACGATGCGGTGGCGCACGCCCGCGTCGTCGGCGAAGCGCACGATCTGCTGGATCAGCGCCTTGCCGCCGTCGTCGGCCGGGTGCGACTTGCCCGCGACCACCAGCTGCACCGGGCGCTCCGGGTGCAGCAGCAGCGCGCGCAGCCGCTCCGGGTCGCGCAGCATCAGCGTGAGCCGCTTGTAGGTGGGCACCCTGCGGGCGAAGCCCACGGTGAGCACGTCCGGGTCGAACACCGAGTCGGTCCAGCCCAGCTCCAGCGCCGAGGCACCGCGCTGCAACCAGGCCACCCGCACGCGGCGGCGCACCTCGTCCACCAGCTTGCCGCGCAGCCCGCAGCGCAGCTCCCACAGCAGGGAGTCGGTCACCGGCTCGAAGGTCAGCGGCCCGGTGCCCGTGTCGGCCTCGCTGCCGCCGAGCAGCTTGCTCATCTCGCCAGCGGCCCAGGTCGGGCCGTGCACCCCGTTGGTGACCGAGCCGATCGGCACCTCGCGTGCGTCGAAGCCCTGCCACAGCCCGCCGAACATGCCACGACTGACCTCGCCGTGCAGCCGGGACACCCCGTTGGCGCGCTGGGCGAGGCGCAATCCCATGTGCGCCATGTTGAACAGGCCCGGGTTCTCCTCGGCCCCCAGGGCCAGCACGCGCTGGATCGGCACGCCGGGCAGCAGCTGCTCCCCGCCGAAGTAGTGCTGCACCAGGTCCACCGGGAACCGGTCGATACCGGCGGGCACGGGGGTGTGCGTGGTGAACACGGTGCCCGCGCGGACCGCCGCCAGCGCCTCGTCGAAGTCCAGGCCGTCGCCGGTGATCAGCTCGCGGATCCGCTCCAGGCCGAGGAAACCCGCGTGGCCCTCGTTGGTGTGGAACACCCCGGGCTGGGCGGTGCCGGTCAGCTCGCAGTACACCCGAACCGCGCGCACCCCGCCGATCCCGGCCAGGATCTCCTGCTGGATGCGGTGGTCCTGGTCCCCGCCGTAGAGCCGGTCGGTGACCCCGCGCAGGTCCGGGTCGTTGTCCTCCACGTTGGAGTCCAGCAGCAGCAGGGGCACCCGGCCGACCTGCGCCTTCCAGATCCGCGCGCGCAGCACCCGCCCGCCGGGCAGCGCCACGTGCACCAGGATCGGCGCACCACTGGGCTCGGTCAGCAGCTCCAGCGGCAGCCCACGCGGGTCCAGCACCGGGTAGTGCTCCACCTGCCAGCCGTCCAGGGACAGCGACTGGCGGAAGTAGCCGGAGCGGTAGAGCAGGCCGACACCGATCAGCGGCACGCCCAGGTCGGAGGCGGCCTTGAGGTGGTCACCGGCCAGCACGCCCAGGCCGCCGGAGTAGTTCGGCAGGGCCTCGGTGACGCCGAACTCCATGGAGAAGTAGCCGATGGAGGCGGGCAGTCTGGTCTGGTCGGCGTCCTGCTGGCGGCGCTGGTACCAGCGCGGCTCGGTCAGGTAGCGGTTCAGGTCCTCGGCGACGGCTCTGGTCCTGGTGAGGAAGGACTCGTCGGCGGCGAGGCGCTCCAGGTGGGCGGCGGGCACGTCGCGCAGCAGGCGCAGCGGGTCGTTGCCGGCCTGCTCCCACGCCTGGGCGTCGACCGCCGCGAACAGCTCCTGCGTGGGTGGGTGCCAGGTCCAACGCAGGTTCGTGGCGAGCTGGCCGAGGGCGGACAGCGGCTCGGGCAGGCTGGCTCGGACGGTGAAGCGGCGTAGAGCTCTCACGGCCGGTGACACTAGCCGCCGCCCCCGCACCCCCTGCAATGTTGTCAGGGAATTCCGCAAAAGTTTGCAAGGTCACGGTAGTCAACGGAGAGTCACGAAACAACCGCAACCCGGTGGTTTAGAGCTGGATCGAGCAAGGCACACTATTGAGCGGGTGGCGGCGACCTAGGGGCGTGGGGCGGCATGAGTGGACGGTTGGGCATCGACGATGTAACGCCTACTGTGAGTTGCGGGCGTTACCCGAGCAAAGCAGTCGTCGGTGAACACGTCCCGGTGCACGCGACCGTGTGGCGCGAGGGCCACGACGCCGTCGCCGCGACCGTGTCCTGGAAGGGCCCGTACGACCGGACCGCGCGGCAGACCCGCATGGTGCCGCAGGACGGCGGCCTGGACGGGTTCGCGGCCACCCTGGTGCCCGACGCCGAGGGCATGTGGACCTTCCGGGTGGACGCCTGGAGCGACCCGTGGGCCACCTGGCTGCACGCGGTCGAGGCCAAGCTGGGCGCCGGTCAGGGCGCCGCGGAGCTGGCCAACGACCTGGAGCTGGGCGCGCGTCTGGTGGAGCGGGTCGGCAAGCGGCCGGACCGGCGCTCCGCGCGTGGGCAGCTGGTGGAGGCCGCGGCGGCGCTGCGCGACACCGGGCGGCCCCTGCCGGAGCGGGTGGCCGCCGCGCTGAGCGAGGACGTGCGGCGGATCATGCACGAGTTCCCGGTGCGGGAGCTGGTGACCAAGGGCAAGGCGCACAAGGTGTGGGTGGACCGCCCGCGCGCGGCCTACGGTTCCTGGTACGAGTTCTTCCCGCGGTCCACCGGTGGCTGGGACGAGTCGGGCAAGGCGGTGCACGGCACCTTCGTGACGGCCGCGCGCGAGCTGGACCGGGTCGCGGCGATGGGCTTCGACGTGGCCTACCTGCCGCCGATCCACCCCATTGGGCGGGTGAACCGCAAGGGCCCCAACAACACCCTGGTCGCCGGGCCGGAGGACACCGGGTCCCCGTGGGCGATCGGCGCCGCCGAGGGCGGGCACGACGCGATCGCCCCGGAGCTGGGGTCCATGGAGGACTTCAAGGCCTTCGTGGACCGGGCGCAGCAGCTCAACATCGAGATCGCGTTGGACCTGGCACTACAGTGCGCGCCGGACCACCCGTGGGTGGCCGAGCACCCGGAGTGGTTCACCACCCTGCCCGACGGCACGATCGCGTACGCGGAGAACCCGCCCAAGAAGTACCAGGACATCTACCCGCTGAACTTCGACAACGCCCCGCAGTCGCTGTACGCGGAGGTGCTGCGGGTGGTGCTGTTCTGGGTGGAGCGCGGGGTGCGGATCTTCCGGGTGGACAACCCGCACACCAAGCCGCCGGACTTCTGGCACTGGCTGATCTGGGAGGTCAAGCGGACCCACCCGGACGTGCTGTTCCTTGCCGAGGCCTTCACCCGGCCCGCGCGCATGTACGGCCTGGCCAAGCTGGGCTTCACCCAGTCCTACACCTACTTCACCTGGCGCACCGGCAAGCAGGAACTGATCGACTTCATGGTCGACCACCTGGCGCACGTGGACGAGGCGCGGCCGAACCTGTTCGTGAACACCCCGGACATCCTGCACGAATCCCTGCAACACGGCGGGCCCGCGATGTTCTCGGTGCGCGCGGCCCTGGCCGCGACCCTGGCGCCGACCTGGGGCGTGTACTCGGGTTTCGAGCTGTTCGAGCACGAGGCCGTGCGCGAGGGCAGCGAGGAGTACCTGGACTCGGAGAAGTACCAGCTGCGTCCCCGCGACTGGTCCACCGCGATGGCGGACGGCCGTTCGCTGGAACCGTGGCTGCGCAAGCTGAACCACGTGCGTCGCGCGCACCCTGCGCTGCAACAGCTGCGGACGCTGTACTTCCACCACGTGGACAACGACGCGTTGATCGCGTACTCCAAGACCGACCCCGCCTCCGGCGACACCGTGGTATGCGTGGTCAACCTCGATCCGCACAACGCCCAACAGGGCACGCTGTGGTTGAAGATGCCCGAGTTGGGCATGGACTGGCACGAGCGCTGCGTGGCGCACGACGAGGTCACCGGCGACACCTGGGACTGGGGCCAGGCCAACTTCGTGCGCCTGGAACCGTGGCGTGCCGTCGCGCACGTCATCAGCATCCTTCGCAAGTAAGCAGCAATCCGGATAACCAACGGCAGCCCTGGGTACCCAGGGCCTACTTGCCGACCGATCACGAAGGGTGGTGGCGTGGATGCCGGACGACCCGCAAGGCGGCGAAGGCTTCACCGAGGACGGCCACCTCGTCGAACCCCAGGCCGACGAGTTCGCCCACGCGGTGCTGGCACCGCGGGAGCCCGAGTGGTACAAGAGTGCCGTCTTCTACGAGGTGTTGGTGCGGGCCTTCGCCGACTCCAACGGGGACGGCACCGGTGATCTGCGCGGGCTGGCGTCCAAACTGGACTACCTGGAGTGGCTCGGGGTGGACTGCCTCTGGCTGCCCCCGTTCTACGCCTCGCCGCTGCGCGACGGCGGCTACGACATCAGCGACTTCCGCAACGTGCTGCCCGAGTTCGGCACCGTGGACGACTTCGTGTACCTGCTCGACCAGGCGCACCGCAGGGGCATCCGGGTGATCACCGACCTGGTGCTCAACCACACCTCGGACGCGCACTCCTGGTTCCAGCAGTCGCGCAGCGATCCCACCGGCCCCTACGGGGACTACTACGTGTGGAGCGACAGCGACGCGGGCTACCCGGACGCGCGCATCATCTTCGTGGACACCGAGAGTTCGAACTGGACCTACGACCCGGTGCGCGGGCAGTTCTACTGGCACCGGTTCTTCTCCCACCAGCCCGACCTGAACTACGAGAACCCCGAAGTCCAGGAAGCCATGGTCGACGTGCTGCGGTTCTGGCTGGACCTGGGCATCGACGGGTTCCGGCTGGACGCGGTGCCCTACCTGTTCGAGGAGGAGGGCACCAACTGCGAGAACCTGCCGCGCACGCACGAGTTCCTCAAGCGCTGCCGCAAGGTCGTGGACGTGGAGTACCCGGGCCGGGTGCTGCTGGCCGAGGCCAACCAGTGGCCCGCCGACGTGGTGGAGTACTTCGGGGACGCCGGTGTTGGTGGGGACGAGTGCCACATGGCCTTCCACTTCCCGTTGATGCCACGCATCTTCATGGCGGTGCGGCGGGAGTCGCGGTTCCCGATCTCGGAGATCCTGGCGCAGACCCCGAAGATCCCCGAGGGCTGCCAGTGGGGGATCTTCCTGCGCAACCACGACGAGCTCACGTTGGAGATGGTCACCGACGAGGAGCGGGACTACATGTACGCGGAGTACGCCAAGGACCCGCGCATGAAGGCCAACATCGGCATCAGGCGACGACTGGCCCCGCTGCTGGACAACGACCGCAACCAGCAGGAGCTGTTCACCGCCCTGCTGTTGAGCCTGCCGGGCTCGCCGGTGCTGTACTACGGCGACGAGATCGGCATGGGCGACAACATCTGGCTCGGTGACCGGGACGCGGTCCGCACCCCGATGCAGTGGACCCCCGACCGCAACGCGGGCTTCTCGCGCTGCGACCCGAACCGGATCTACCTGCCGGTGATCGCCGACGCCACCTACGGCTACCAGGGCGTCAACGTGGAGGCGCAGATCAACAACTCCTCCTCGCTGCTGAACTGGACGCGCCGCATGCTGGAGGTCCGCACCGAGCACAGGGCGTTCGGCTTCGGCGACTTCACCGAACTGGGCTCGTCCAACCCGAGCGTGCTGGCCTTCCAGCGGCGCTGGCAGGACGACGTGCTGCTCTGCGTGAACAACCTGTCCCGGTTCCCGCAGCCGGTGGAGCTGGACCTGTCGGAGTTCCACGGGTACACCCCGGTGGAGCTGACCGGCGGGGTGCACTTCCCGCCCATCGGTGAGCTGTCCTACCTGCTCACCCTGCCGGGGCACGGGTTCTACTGGTTCCAGTTGCTGGCGACGACGGAAGGCGGCGAGGCACCGTGACCGACCTGAGCCAGTTGCACGAGCGGCTGCGCGAGTGGCTGCCCGGCCAGCGCTGGTTCGGCGCCAAGAACCGGGCCGTCGGCGCGGTCACCACCAAGCAGGTGGTGACCCTGGTCGAGGGCGAGCCTGGATTAGTACACGTCGTGGTGTCCGTGGCCGACGGCGAGGACTACCAGCTGCTGATCGGCCTGCGCACCGAACTGCCCGAGCACCTGGAGCACGCACGGATCGGCGTGCTGAACGGGCAGGTCTGCTACGAGGCGGCCTTCGACTCCGAGCTGACCTCCCACCTGCTGGGGCTGATCGCCGAGGACAGCTGGGTGGGCGGCATCCACTTCGCGCCGGAGGGCGACGCGGGGCTCGACCCCGAACTGCGCGGGCGGCCGGTGGGCGTGGAGCAGTCCAACACCTCGCTGGTGTTCGGCAACCGGTACATCCTCAAGCTGTTCCGCAGGGTGGTCGCCGGGCCCAACCCCGACCTGCAACTGCACCGGGCCCTGTACTCGGTGGGCTCCAAGCACATCGCGCGCCCGCTGGGCGTGGTCACCGACGGCTTCGTGGTGCTGGGCATCATGCAGGAGTTCCTGCCCGCGGCGGCCGAGGGCTGGGCCATGGCCACCGCGAGCGTGCGGGACCTGATGGCCGAGGGCGACCTGCACGCCGAGGAGGTCGGCGGGGACTTCGCCGGCGAGGCGTACCGGCTCGGGCAGGCGGTCGGCGAGGTGCACGCGGACCTGCGGCGTGCACTGGGCGAGGACCGCGAGGACGAGCGGCGGCTGCACGAGGCGGTGGACGCCATGCACCGCAGGCTGGACGGGGTGCTGGCCGAGGTGCCCGAACTGGACAAGCACGAGCAGGCCCTGCGCGCGGCCTTCGAGCAGGCCCGCGCCGAGGGCACCCGCGTGCAGGTGCAGTACATCCACGGGGACCTGCACCTGGGCCAGGTGCTGCGCTCGCCAACCGGCTGGGTGCTGATCGACTTCGAGGGCGAGCCCGCGGCCCCGCTGGCCGAGCGCAACGCCCTGCGCTCGCCGCTGCGCGACGTGGCGGGCATGCTGCGCTCGTTCGACTACGCTGCGCACCAGATGCTGGTCGGTCAGGAGGACGACCACCAGCTCACGGTGCGCGCGCTGGAGTGGAGCGACCGCAACCGGGAGGCGTTCTGCGACGGGTACGCGGGCGTGGCGCCCGATCCCCGCGAACAGGCTCCCCTGTTGCGGGCGCTGGAGTTGGACAAGGCCGTGTACGAGGTGGCGTACGAGCACGGGAACCGACCCGAGTGGCTGGCCGTGCCGCTCGCGTCCATCGCCAGGATGACCGGAGGAGAGGACCAGCCGTGACGAACTGGGCACCCGCGGAGGCCGAAGTCGCGCGGCTGCTGTCGGGCTCGCACCACGACCCGCACTCCGTGCTGGGCGCGCACCCGCACCCGGAGGGCACGGTGGTGCGCGTGCTGCGGCCGGGTGCGCAGGGCGTGTCGGTGCTGATGGGTGACCAGCGCTACGAGCTCAAGGCCGTGATCGGCGGGCTGTTCGCGGGGCTGGTGCCCGAGCAGCCGGGTGACTACCGGGTCGAGGTGGACTACGGCGAGGGCAACGTGGTGCTCGCCGACGACCCGTACCGCTGGCTGCCCACGGTCGGCGAACTGGACCTGCACCTGATCGGCGAGGGGCGGCACGAGCGGCTGTGGGAGGTGCTCGGCGCGCACGTGCGCAGCTACGACACCCCCGGCGGGCCGGTGGCGGGCACCTCGTTCGCGGTGTGGGCGCCGACCGCGCGCGGGGTACGCGTCTGCGGTGACTTCGACGGCTGGGACGGCCGCGCGAACCCGATGCGCTCACTGGGTTCCTCGGGGGTGTGGGAGCTGTTCCTGCCCCAGGTGCCCGCGGGCAGCAAGTACAAGTTCCGGCTGCTGGGCCAGGACGGGCGGTGGCACGAGAAGGCCGACCCGATGGCCTTCGCCGCGGAGGTCCCGCCCGCCACCGCCTCGGTGGTGCACACCCCCGACTACACCTGGTCGGACGAGGAGTGGATGTCCACTCGGGACGCCGTGGACTGGTCGCGGCGACCGGTCAGTGCCTACGAGGTGCACATCGGTTCCTGGCGGCAGGGCCTTGGCTACCGCGAACTGGCCGAGCAGCTCGGCGACTACGTGGAGCGGACCGGGTTCACCCACGTGGAACTGCTCCCGGTTGCCGGGCACCCGTTCGCCGGTTCCTGGGGCTACCAGGTCACCTCCTACTACGCGCCGACCCCGCGCTTCGGCTCCCCCGACGAGTTCCGCTACTTCGTCGACCACCTGCACCAGCGCGGTATCGGCGTGATCGTGGACTGGGTGCCCGCGCACTTCCCGCGCGACGAGTGGGCGCTGGCCCGGTTCGACGGCAGCCCGCTCTACGAGCACGCCGACCCGCGCCGCGGCGAACAGCCCGACTGGGGCACCTACGTGTTCGACTTCGGCCGCAACGAGGTCCGCAACTTCCTGGTCGCCAACGCCCTGTACTGGATCGAGGAGTTCCATGTCGACGGCCTGCGCGTGGACGCGGTGGCCTCGATGCTGTACCTGGACTACTCCCGCAAGGACGGCGAGTGGCTGCCCAACGTGCACGGCGGCCGGGAGAACCTGGACGCGGTGCAGTTCCTCCAGGAGCTCAACGCCACCGTGTACCGGCGGCACCCCGGCATCATGATGATCGCCGAGGAGTCCACCGCCTGGCCCGGTGTGACCCGGCCCACCCACCTGGGCGGGCTGGGCTTCGGTTTCAAGTGGAACATGGGCTGGATGCACGACACCCTGCGCTACCTCGGGCACGACCCGGTGCACAGGTCGTACCACCACAACGAGATGACCTTCTCGCTGATGTACGCCTGGACCGAGAACTTCGTGCTGCCGCTGTCGCACGACGAGGTGGTGCACGGCAAGGGCTCGCTGTGGACCAGGATGCCCGGGGACGACTGGAACAAGGCCGCCGGGCTGCGCTCCCTGCTGGCGTTCATGTGGGCCCACCCCGGCAAGCAGCTGCTGTTCATGGGCGGGGAGTTCGGCCAGGTCGCCGAGTGGTCCGAGGCCCGGTCCCTGGACTGGCACCTGCTGGACGACCCCCTGCACTCCGGGGTGCAGACACTGGTCGGCGACCTCAACCGGATCTACCGGGACTGCCCCGCCCTGTTCAGCCAGGACACCTCCCCGGACGGCTTCTCCTGGATCGACGCCAACGACTCCGCGGGCAACGTGCTGTCCTTCCTGCGGCACGGCCAGGACGGCTCCGTGCTGGCCTGCGTGGCCAACTTCGCCGGTACGCCGCACCAGGACTACCGGATCGGCCTGCCCAGCGCGGGCCGCTGGCGGGAGGTCCTCAGCACCGACGCCGAGGGCTACGGCGGCTCCGGCTGGGCCAACCGCGGCGAGATCGTGGCCATCGAGCAGCCCTGGCACGGCCGCCCCGCCTCGGCGGTGGTGCAACTGCCGCCGGCGGGCGTGATCTGGCTGGTGCCCGAGGCGTGACCAGCGGCTAGGTCGAGCGGGCGCGCCGTGGGAGAATGGCAGCGGTCGCTCGACCAGTCTGCCGGGGAAATTCGCCTCGTTGCCGAAGTGTGACGCAACGACGTGCGTGGGAAGGACGTCTGAACAGTCATGCGGAGGGTGCGAATCGTCGGTCTGGCTGCCATGGCCCTGTGCCTGGTGGCGTGCAGCGGGGGTGGCAACACGGTTGCCGGTGTCGGCAGTGCCAGCCCGACAACGGTGCCTGCCGCCAAGGTCAGCATCACCGCCGCGGGCGGGGACCAGGTCAACCCGAAGACCCCGATCGTCATCAAGGCCACCGACGGCACGCTCAGCGCGGTCACGGTGACCAACCCGCAGTCGGGCAACAAGGTGGTCGGCGACTTCTCCGCCGACAAGACCACCTGGACCAGCAACGACACGCTGCGCTTCAGCGCTGTCTACCAGGTCGTGGCCACCGCGGTGAACAAGGAGGGCAAGTCGGTCGAGCAGAAGGGTGAGGTGCACACCCTCACCGCGACCGCCGTGGCCGCCCCCAGCCTGTTTCAGGCCCCGGACGTGGCCAACGACTTCGGGGTCGGGCTGATCATCGGCGTGAAGTTCGACCACGACGTGAACGACAAGGCCGCCGCCGAGAAGGCGCTCAAGGTGACCTCCACCCCGGCGCAGGGCGGCAGCTGGTACTGGGTGAGCAAGCGCGAGGCGCACTTCCGGCCCAAGCAGTACTGGCAGGCGGGCAGCACCGTGAAGCTGGAGACCGGGGTCTACGGGCAGGCCCTCGGTGACGGCACGTACGGCGGCCCGGACGTCTCGGCCACCTACAAGATCCACGACGCCTGGGTGGGCAAGGCCGACGGCAACACCCACCAGTTGCAGGCCTTCCACAACGGCGAGCTGGTGCGCACCGCGCCGACCAGCATGGGCAAGACGGCGAACACCCCGCCGCGCGGCCCGACCCCCACCTTCAACGGCACGCACGTGGTGCTGGGCAAGACCGCGCACATCATCATGGACTCCTGCACCTACGGCATCTGCGAGGGCCAGCCGGGCTACTACAAGGCCCCGGAGAACTGGGACGTGCAGATCTCCGGTGACGGCGAGTTCCTGCACGAGAACCTGGCCACCGTGAGCGTGCAGGGCAGCCAGAACGTGTCCAACGGCTGCCTGAACCTCAACACGGACAACGCCAAGTGGTTCTTCGACAACTTCAACATCGGCGACCCGATCGAGGTCACCAACTCCGGCGGCCCGCAGCTGGCCATCAACAACGGCCACGGGGACTGGGCCATCGACTGGGCCACCTGGCAGTCCGGCAGCGCCCTGCACGGTTGATCCCGCGCACGTCATGAAAGTGCCGTATGAGACATCTGATGTCTCATACGGCACTTTCATGACATGGGGCCGGGTCAGCCGACCTTTTCGATCACGGCGCGGCGGATCAGGAACTTGCCCTGCTCGCGGACCTGTTCGAAGGCCGCGGTGTTCAACAGCACGCAACTGCCGGACACCGAGGTGACGGTGACGGTCGTGGACTTGTTGTTGTCCAGGTTGGTGACCTTCAGCTTGGTGCCCTGCGGGAACTGGTTGCTGGCGGCGGCCGGTGCGCCGCCCTCACCGGACAGGGTCACCGTGGATCCCTTGCACACCACGCCGTTGCCCGCGGGCGCGTTCGTCGCGGGCGGCGCGGCGGTGGGCTTCGCGGGCGGGTCGGCCGGAGCCGGTGCGCCACCGCCGTCACCCGCCGGGTCCTCGCTCAACCCGCAGCCCGCCGCGTCCAGCCGCTGCTGGATCAGCGACACCACCTGACGCCGGTTGGCGATACGGGCCGCCGACTGCGAATCGGGGTGGGCCAGTTGGTCGGCGATGAACTTCTCGTTGTTGTCCAGCGCGGTCCGCAGGCCCTGGCAGTTCTCGGTCGCCTGACCGGTCTCCGAATTCGGCCCCGCCGTCACGTCCCTGGTACAGCCCGCGGCCTTGCGCCGCTGGTCGATCTGGTCGATCACGGCCTGCCGGTTGGCGATGCGGGCCTTGGACTGGGCGTCGGGGTGCGCCTGCTGGTCGGCGATGAAGTTGAGGTTGTTCTGCAGGGCCGTGTCCAGGCCCTGGCAGTTCTCGGTCGCGGCCTGGCTGGTGCCGGACACCACGGCGAACCCGCCGCCGACCACCGCGGCCACCCCGAGCACGGCGGCGCTGCCGAGCACCGCGGCGCGCTTGCGGCTGGCGCTCACTCTGGTCAACAAGGACATGCACCGCTCCTCAGCACTGAAGGGTCGTGTTCGTCCGCTACCTACCGCTGCCGAGCTGGATTGGTTCAACCAAAGTTGGACCGGTTCGGGGGTTAACCGGGTGGGCGGGCCGCCCGGCACCTCCGTAAGGTGCGAAAACGTGGGCGACGGGTGGTTCAACCGAGTGGTGCTCCGCCCGTTGGTCGCGGCGAGCACCTGGCGAGCGATGCTGCACCTGCTGGGTGCCTCGCTGTGGTCCACCGCGACAGTCGCGGTCCTGCTGACCGGCCTGCTGCTCTCAGTCGCCTCCGTGCCGCTGCTGTTCTACTTCATCTACGCGATCTTCTCGGTGTCCACCGTGTACAGCGGTATCGCCACGGCGCTGCTCGCGGCGTTGGTGCTGCTGATCGTGCCCGCGTTCGTGGCCACCGGCTACGTGGTGGACGGCTGCACCCGGTTGGAGTCCACCTGGTACCGCAACGTGCTGGGGGTGGACCTGCCGGTGGCGCTGCGGCTGCCCACCGAGGACATGGGCCTGTGGCGCCGGTTCCGGACGATGATCACCGATGCCCTGCTGTGGCGGCTCGTGCTGTACACGGTCATCCGCTGGCCGCTGGCCCTGCTGACCGCCACCGCCGCGCTGGCCGCGTGGGTGGTGCCGCTGAGCATGGTGATCGCGGGGGTCGGCTACTTCATCGCCTACTCGGTGAACACCCAGCGCGCCCCTGCCGAAGGCCTGCTGTCCTGGGTGCTGATGATCGTGGTTGTGCCGCTGGCCCCGTACGCCACGCGCCTGCTGACCCGGGTGCACGTCTGGCTGGCCAGGCGCTTCGTGAGCCGGATGTCGGCGGGCCAGCTGGAGGCGCGGGTCGGTGAGGTCGAGCAGCGCAGGCTGGACGCCATGGACGCGGCCGAGGCCGAGCGCCGCCGCATCGAGCGCAACCTGCACGACGGGGCGCAGCAGCAGCTGGTCGCGCTGGCGATGATGCTGGGCAGGGCGCGGCGCAAGTTCGACACCGACCCCGAGGGCACCAGGGCGCTGCTGGACGAGGCGCACCGCAACGCCAAGGAGGCCATCGTCGAACTGCGCGAACTGACCCGTGGCCTGGTGCCCCCGGTGCTGACCGACCGCGGGCTGGACGCCGCGCTGTCCGCGCTGGCCGCCCGCTCGCAGATCCCGGTCGCCGTGGAGTACGACGTGCCCGCGCGGGCGGGCCGCACCGTGGAGTCCATCGCCTACTTCATGATCTCCGAGTCGCTGGCCAACACCGCCAAGCACGCGCACGCCAGCCGGGCCTGCGTACTGGTCCGGCGCACCGGCGGGGTGCTGCGCGTGGAGGTCCGCGACGACGGGGTCGGCGGCGCCACCGCCACCCCGGGGTCCGGGTTGGCCGGGCTGGCCGACCGGGCCGCCGGGGTGGACGGCACGCTGGCCGTCTACAGCCCCGAGGGCGGGCCGACCACCATCATCATGGAGCTGCCGTGCGAATCGTGATCGCCGAGGACGCCGTGCTGCTGCGGCACGGGCTGAGCCTGCTGCTGACCGAGAACGACCACGAGGTGGTCGAGGCCGTGGACGACGCCGAGAAGCTGCTGCGCGCGGTCGGCGAGCACGCGCCCGACGTGGCCGTGGTCGACGTGCGCATGCCGCCCACGCACAGTGACGAGGGCCTGCGCGCCGCGCTGGTGATCCGCCAGCGGTGGCCGAGGACCGCCGTGCTCGTGCTGTCCCAGTACGTGGAGGAGCGCTACGCCTCCGACCTGATCACCGGCGAGCTGAACGGGATCGGCTACCTGCTCAAGGACCGGGTCGCCGACATCGACGAGTTCCTGTCCGCCCTGGAGCGGGTCGGCACGGGCGGCACCGTGTTCGACCCCGAGGTCGTCGCCCAGATCCTCGCCCGCAGCCGCAAACAGGACCCGCTCAGCTCGCTCACCCCGCGCGAGCGCCAGGCCCTGGAGCTGATGGCGCAGGGCAGGTCCAACGCCGGTATCGCCGAGGGCCTGGTCATCACCGAGGGCGCCGTGGAGAAGTACGTGGCCAACATCTTCACCAAGCTCGGACTGCCCAAGGCGGGCACCGAACACCGCCGGGTGCTCGCCGTGCTGCGCTACCTGGAGAGCTGACGAGATTCGCGTGAAGGTGGCTTTCGCTGCGCTGAGCGCAGCGAAAGCCACCTTCACGGCGCCTGTGCGAGGCTTGCGGGGTGGCGAGCGTGCAACGGCCGGACCTGGACCTGGAGCTGCTGACCGAGGCGGGCGGCGAGCTGAGCGGCGAGCTGGACCTGGACGAGCAGCGGGTGGTCGGCGGCGGCCAGCGGGGTGGGCACGGGCGGGGCAGGATCGTGTCCTCGCTGGTGGCGCGCACGGATCTGAGCGGGGCGCGGTTCGGCCCGCTGGAGCTGGTCGACTCGGTGCTGGAGGACGTGGACCTGTCGAACGCGGTGCTACAGGGCGTGCAGGTGCGCACGGTGGAGCTGCGCAACTGCCGGGCCATCGGCCTGACCCTGTCGGCGGACCGCAGCTCGGCGCTGTCGGTGCGGGACTGCCAGCTGGATTTCGCCTCGATCCACCTGGAGCAGTCACGGGGCGGCGCGGCCTTCGTGGGCTGCTCGCTGCGGGAGGCGAGGCTGAGCGGGGACCTGGCCAAGGCGGTGTTCGAGGACTGCGACCTGACCGGCGCGGAGTTCCGGGCGACCGGCGCGAAGGGCTGTGACCTGCGCGGGTCCACGCTGACCGGGGCGCAGGGGCTGGGCGCGATGCGGGGCGCGGTGATCTCGCTGGAGCAGGCGGTGTCGATCGCGGCGGAGCTGGCGGCGGAGCTGGGCCTGGCGGTGCGCTGATCGGGGCGGGGCGGGAGCCAACGCCCACCACCGCGCCGATCGGCGGCTGAGCCCGTTGCGCCGATCGTGACAGGGCCGTTCAGCCCGGGCCTCACCGCCGGCGGATCGGGCACACTGTGGGGCATGCGATCGTGGGGCCGTCTCAGCGCGGTGCTGGCCGGGCTGCTGCTGGTGACGGCCTGCGCCACGGCGATCCCGGGTGAGCCGATGAGCGCCTCGGGAGCGCTGGTGGGCTCGGTGGACCCGATCTTCGTGCAGGGCACGGACGGCAAGGACACCGACCAGTTGGCGGCCACGGCAGTGACCGACGTGCAGGAGTTCTGGCGGCAGACCTTCCCCGCGGTGTTCGGCAAGCCCTGGAAGGACCTGTCGGGCGGCGTGTTCTCGGTGGACACCAGCGACCAGAAGGCCAAGGCCCCGCCCTGCACCCAGCAGGCGGCGGACGTGGAGGGCAACGCGTTCTACTGCCCGCAGAGCGACTCGGTGGCCTGGGACAGGGCGGCGCTGCTGCCGGTGCTGAGGGACCGGTTCGGGGACGCCTCGGTGGTGCTGGTGCTGGCGCACGAGCTGGGCCACGCGGTGCAGAGCCGCTCGGGGCTGACCCCGCAGGCGGAGCGGGCCGATCCGGAGCGGTACCCGACGATCCTGATCGAGACGATGGCCGACTGCTACGCGGGGGCGTTCGTGCGCTCGGTGGCCGAGGGCAAGGCCCAGCACCTGAGGATCAACCCGAGACAACTGGACCTGGCGCTGGGCGCGCTGGTGAGTTTCCGCGACCCGGTGGGCACGACCCAGTCGGCGGCGGGCGCGCACGGGGACGCGTTCGACCGGGTGTCGGCCTTCCAGGACGGCTACGGGCAGGGCGCGAAGCTGTGCGCGGGCATGACCGTGCAGAACCGGACCTTCACCCAGCGCGGGTTCACCAGCCAGCAGGACCTGGCCACCGGCGGCAACCTCAAGCTGGTGCAACTGGTCAGCCTGCTCACCCCGGACCTGAACAACTTCTTCGGCCAACTGGTGGGCACGGCCTGGCAGGCGCCCGCGCTCAAGTCGACCGACGTGGACCCGAGCTGTTCCGGCGGGACGCAGGGGCCGGTGGCCTACTGCGTGGACCAGAAGGCCGTGGCGCTCAACGCGAACGGCACGATCCCCAAGCTGGTGGCCGACATCGGCGACTTCGCCGCGGGCACGCTGATCGCCAGCAGGTACGGGCTGGCGGCGGTGGCGGCGCTGGGCAAGCCGGTGGACGGGCCGGACGCGGGCAAGCAGGCGGTGTGCCTGGCCGGGGCGTACACCGGCTCGGTGCTGGCCAGGCAGGGCACGGCCGACGTGGCGCTGTCCCCCGGCGACCTGGACAAGTCGGTGCAGGTGCTGCTCGGTTACGACTACGCGGCGCGCAACAGCGCGGGCAGGGCCGTGCCGACCGGGTTCGAGCGGGTCGCCGCGTTCCGGGACGGCTTCTCCCGCGGGGCCAAGGTCTGCGTCTGAGGGGCCGGCACAACCTCGGAGCTGCTGGAACGTCTCCCTGGTATGCGACAGGTTCTCGGAAGTTCGCGTCGGGGCGGAATCCGTTCGCTCGCCGTGGTGGCGCTCGCCGCCGCGACGGCACTGGTACTGGCACCGGCCGCCCAGGCAGGCACCCCCGCCGTGGACACCGTGGTCACCGACTACTCCACGGCCGACCGCGCGGCGGCACTGGAGTACTGGACCCCGGAGCGGATGCGCCAGGTCGGGGTGGAGTCCTCGGAGCGGGCGGAGGTGATCGCCCAGCCGTGGCGCGGCACGCCCCCACAGGGCACGGGCCGGTTGTTCTTCGTGGAGAACCCGGGCCAGGACGCCTGGTGCACCGCAACGGCCGTGCACAGCGGCAACAAGGACGTGGTCGTCACCGCCGGGCACTGCGTGTGGCCGGGATTCACCCGCGAGGGCGTGCAGATCAAGTCGGAGAAGATGGTCTTCGTCCCCGGCTACGACAACGGCGCGCGGCCCGAGGGTGTGTTCGCCGCCAGGGCCACCCTGATCGCCAGGTCCTACACCGAGCAGAGCTCGCCGGATGTGGCGATGGTGGTGTTCGACCAGTCGGGGGGCAGGCACCTCGCCGACGCGGCCGGGGCCCAGGACATCGCCTTCGACCGGACCACCGCGGGCCGCAGCGCCCTGTTGGGCTACCCCGGCTCCAAGGGGGCGCACGGGGAGTCCCTGCGCTGGTGCGACATCGAGGTCACCCAGGACAGCAACCCGGACCGCTGGCACACCCCCTGCGACATGGCGGGCGGCTCCAGCGGCGGCCCCTGGCTCGCCGACTTCGACCAGGCCACCGGCCACGGCACGATCTACTCGGTCACCAGCAAGGGTGCCCTGGACTTGGACCCCACCACCAACGAGGTGGTGACCACCGAACTGGTCGGCCCCAAGCTGGACGGGGTGGCCCGCTCCCTCTACGAGCAGGCCGGGCAGCGCTGAGCCACGTCTGATTCCTCCAAGACCCCACGCCAGGCACTGCCTACGGTGGTGGCCATGACAGCACCGCGTTTCTCGGCGATCGGACTGGTCGTCGCCGACATGGCCAAGTCCCTGGCCTTCTACCGCGCGCTCGGCCTGGACATCCCGGCCGGGGCGGACAGCGAACCGCACGTGGAGGTGACGCTGCCCGGCGGCCTGCGGCTGATGTGGGACTCCGTGCAGACGGTGCACAGCTTCAACCCGTCCTGGCAGGCGCCGGTGGGCTCCTCACGTGCGGCGCTGGCCTTCGACTGCGGCAGCCCGCAGGGCGTGGACGAGGCCTTCGCCAACCTGGTCGGCGCGGGGTACGAGGGCGGCAAGCAGCCGTGGGACGCGTTCTGGGGTCAGCGCTACGCGACCCTGCACGACCCGGACGGTAACGAGGTCGACCTGTTCGCGGCCGCCTAGGGCAGCAGCGCGGCGACCTCGGCTCGTGCGGCGGCCAGTGAGTTCGCCGCCCGCGGGCGGAGGTCGGCCAGGTGCGGGAGCAGTTCGGCAATGGTGAGTTCGGCGCCGAGCAGGAACAGGTCCTGCTCGGCCACGCCCTGTTTGCCGAAGTAGGCCCGCAGGTAGGGCGTGTGGAAGTCGGGGCTGCCCGTGCCGCCGCGTGCGGTGACCACCACCACCCGCGTGCCGCGGAACAGGCTGTCCGCCAAGGGAAAGGTCACGCGGTCGAGCCAGGCCTTCAGCGTGGCGGGCACCGAGAGGTTGTACATCGGGGCGCCGATCAGCAGGGTGTCGGCGGCCAGCAGTTCCGCGACGAGCGGACGGGTCAGCGCCCACTCCCGGTCCTCCTCAGGGGTTTCGACCAGCGTGGCCACCTGGTCCGCGGGCACGAGGCCGTGCCGCTCCAGCCGGCGGCCGAGCACGCAGTAGGCGGTGCCCAGCGGCGGCACCGGGTCGGCGGCCAGGTCCCGGTAGCGGTACCCGGCCGAGCCGTGCCGGGCGCGCCAGGTGTCGGCGAACAGCGCGGTCAGCTGCCTGCTGACCGACTCGCCGGAACGGTTGGCGCTGGAATCGAGGTGCAGCAAGGAGGGCACGGGTGCTCCTGTCACTTCGGCTAGGTTGCGTTCGTCATGGGAGGTGACGGACCGCGGCGTGGAGAGGTGACCGGTGGACGGCCTGGCGGAGGGTTTCGAGGCGCAGCGCGATCACCTGCGGGCGGTCGCGCACCGGATACTCGGCTCGCCGAGTGAGGCCGAGGACGCCGTGCAGGAGGCGTGGCTGCGCCTGAGCCGGGTCGACGCCACCGAGGTGGACAACCTGGCGGGCTGGCTGCGCACGGTGGTGACCCGGATCTGCCTGGACGTGCTGCGGGCTCGCCGGGCGCGGCGGGAGGACCTGACCGAGCAGGAGGTGTTCGCGCAGGTCTCGGACCCGGCTCGGTGGAGCGCCCCCGAGGACGAGGCGGTGCTGGCCGACTCGGTGAGCCGCGCGCTGCTGGTGGTGCTGGACACGCTGACCCCGGCCGAACGGGTCGCCTTCGTGCTGCACGACGTGTTCGCGGTGCCGTTCGACCAGATCGCGCCCATCGTGGAGCGCACGCCCGTCACCACGAAGAAGCTGGCGAGCCGCGCGCGGCAGAAGGTCCGGGGCACACCTGCGGTCCCGGCTGCCGAGCTCGCTCGCAACCGGCGGGTCGTCACGGCGTTCCTGGCCGCGGCCCGGTCCGGTGACCTCGACGCGGTGTTGGCGGTGCTGGCCCCCGACGTGGTGCGCCGCGCCGATCTCGCCGCGGTGCCGCCCGGTGGCGTGGCCGAGGTCCGCGGGGCACGGGCCGTGGCGGAGGGCACGGTGTTGCTGGCGCGCCGGTCCCGGTTCGCCGAGGTGGCGCTGATCAACGGCGCGGTGGGAGTGGTCGTGGCCCCGCGTGGCCGGTTGGTGTTCGCGCTCACCTTCACCGTCGAGCGGGACAGGATCGCCGCCTACGAGGTGATCGCCGACCCGGCACGCCTGCGGCGGCTCGACCTCGCCGTGCTCGACTGACGGTCACCGGCCGCGGGCCAGGAACTCGTGGTCTGCCAACGGGTAGCCGTGCGGTTCGCCCGCGCCCAGGGCGGCACGCAGCTCGGCACTCTGTCCAAACGGGACGATGCGGTCCAGATTGCCGAGCTGGAACAGGAAAGGTGGCGACGCGTCCGGGATCCAGGGCGTCATGCCCGCGTGGTGCACACCTGGCCGGTGTGCACACAACGGGTGCTACCCCAGCAGGATGGTCAGCGGCACGCCCGCCAGCGCCTTCACGTCCCGGGCCAGGTGCGCCTGGTCCGCGTAGCCGGTGCTGGCCGCGACCTCCGCGTACGGCAGGCCCGCCGTGGCCAGCGCCAGCGCCCGCTCCAGGCGCAGCACCCTGGCCAGGGTCTTCGGGCCGTAACCGAACCCGGCCAGGCTGCGCCGGTGCAGCTGCCGCTCGCTCAGGCCCACGGCCCCGGCGACCTCGGCCACCGGCCGTCCCGCGCGCAGCCCGGCGACCACCCCGGCCAGCACGCGGTCCGGCGGCGCGAGCCGGTCGGCCACGGCCTGTTCGAGCGCCGCCCCGCGATCGGCCGAGTCGCCGACCCGCTCCGCGAGGCGCCGTGCGGCCCGGTCCGGCCACAGCTCGGACAGGTCCAGCCGCTGGTCGGTCAGCTCGTTGGCGGGTACGCCGAGCACCCCCGGGCCGGTGCCGGGGGCGAACCGGATGCCGACGTAGCTCGTGCCCGGCGCGCTGCTCACCTCGTGCGCCGCGGTGTCCGGCCCGGCGACGAGGACCCGGCCGTCGACCCAGATCAGGTCCAGGCAGCCGTCGGGCAGGATCCGGTGCCGCAGGGCCTCGCCCGCACGCACCTCGCGGGTCCACAGCACGGACCCGGCCCGCCCGGCTCGCTCCCGGTACATGCCGGTCACGCTACGCGTCGACCACCTCCAGGCAAGCGGAGGCGAACTCGGTCAGCGCCCGGTCGGTGCTGCCCCGCCGCCAGGCCACGACCAGCTCGCTCGGGCTGGCGTCGGTGACCAACCGGTAGGCGATCCCGGGCCGCCGGTGCACGCGCGTGGTCGTCTCGGCGAGCATGGCTATGCCGTGACCTGCGGCGATGGCCTCGAAGTAGTCCTCGGCGTTGGCCACCTCGATGCCGATGCGCGGGGCGCGCGGCACCTGGTCCAGCGCCAGCCAGAAGTCGCGGAACGGCCCGGAGGACGCGGGCAGCGCCACGAAGGTCTCCCCGGCGAGATCACTGAGCCGCACCGACTCGCGCGCGACCAGCCGGTGGTCGGCGGCCAGCGCGACCCAGCGCGGGTCCCAGCGCAGGGTCCGGGTCTCCAGCTCGTCCTGTCCGGGCAAAGGAAGTCGCAGCAGTGCGATGTCGCAGCGGGCGTCGAGCACCGCGCCCGCCGGATCCGTCCAGTCGCACAGCCGCAGTTCCACCCGCCAGCCGGGGCAGCGCCGGGTGAACCCGTCGATGATCGGTTTGAGCAGCGGGGACCCGATGCTGGAGTGGTAGCCCACCCGCAGCACCCGGGAACCGGCGCGCTGCGCGGCCCGCGCCGCACGCACCCCCTCGGCGAGTTCGGCCAGCGCGGCGCGGGCCGCGGGCACCATGGCCTGGCCCGCCACGGTCAGCGCCACGCCCTGCCGGTTGCGGATGAACAGCGGGAAGCCCAGTTCCCGCTCCAGTCTGCGGATCGCCTTGGACAACGCGGGCTGCGCGATGAACAGCCGTTCGGCCGCGTGCGTGAAGTGCAGTTCCTCGGCCACCGCGAGGAAGTAGCGCAGCAATCGCGAGGAGATGTCCAGCACGCCGACCACGGTAGCCCTGTCATGCCTGTCAGGCATGGACTTTGGTCTTGGTGGCCGGGCCCGTGACGCGATCATGCTCGGGGCATGACTCCCGCGATGACCACCGCCCGCACCCTGACCACCAGCCCGTGGCCCGGCATGGGCGCCGTGGTGGCCACGTTCATCGCCGCGATGACCCCCGCGTTCGCGATCTCCGCGCTGGCCACGCCGATCGAGCGGGCCCTGCACCTGAGCGGAACCGGGTTCGGCCTCGCACTGAGCGGGTTCTTCGCCATGACCGCGCTCGGCTCGCCGGTGGCCCGCAGGGTGGCCGTCCGCCTGCCCGTGCCGGTGCTGCTCGCCCTGGTGTGCGGCACCGCCGCGCTCTGCCTGCCACTGGCCACGACCGGCACCGCGGGACTGGCCCTCGCGCTGCTGCTGGCCGGTGCGGGCAACGCGCTCACCCAGCCCGCCGCCGCCCGCTACATCGCGGGACGTGTTCCCGCACAACGGCTCTCGCTGGCCACCGGGCTCACCGGCGCGGCGCTGGGCGCGGCCCCGATGCTGCCGGGACTGCTCGCCGGGCAGGTGGCCGAGCCGTTGGGCTGGCGCCTCACCCTGCTGCTCGCCGCCGGATTCCCCTTGCTGGCACTGGCTTTCACACCGCTGGCCCGCACACAGGGGCACCCGGTGGCCGCCAGCGGCGAAGCCGCACCCCTGAGCCGCACGCTGGTCCTGTGGACGGTCGGCGCCGCACTGGCCACGATCGGTTCCAACGCCACGGCCTCGTTCTTCGTGCAGCTGGGCACCGGTTCCGGCTTGTCCACGACGGTCGCGGGCACGATGTTGTCCCTGGCCAGCCTGCTCGCCGTGGCGGTGCGCCTGGTCGCCGGGGTGCGCGCGGACCGTGCGCCGCAACACAATCCGCTCGTCGTGGCCGCGATGATGCTCAGCGGGGCCCTCGGCCTGGTGCTGATCGCGCTCGGTACGCCGGTGACGTTCGTGCTGGGCGCGGTGCTCGTCGTGGCGGGCGGCTGGGGCTGGACCGGTCTGCTGCTGTCCGCGGTGCTGCGGCTGCTGCCCGGTCAGGCCGCCCGCGCGGGCGCCACCGTGCAGATCGGACTGTTCGGCGGCGCCGCCCTGGCCCCGTTCGCGTTCGGCGCCCTGTCCAGCTCGGTCGGCACCTCGACCGCCGTGCTGCTGGCCGCGGGCTGCGCGCTGGCCGGTGCGCTCGCGGTGCGGGTGGGCGCCGCCCTGACCCGCGTGGAATGACGCCATGAAAGTGCCGTTCACTGCGTTGAGCGCAGTGAACGGCACTTTCATGGCGCTTCCGGGCCCGGTCAGCTGGCGACGATCTTGGCCCCGGGGATGCGCAGCACGCCGCCGCGCAGGTCGGTGTTGGTCACCGTGACCTCGGTGAAGGTCACCAGCGGGATGGTCAGCGGGGGCGGGCTGGCCGCCGAGTAGTCCACCGGGATCTTGATGCCCAGCAGGTTCAGGTTTCCCTTGAGCCGCTGGGTGAGCAGGGTGACCCGGCTGCCTGGGCTGACCGTGGAGGTGCTGCCCGGGGCCGCCGAGGTGACGATCTTGTGCCCGTTGCCGAAGTCCGCGGTCTGCACCAGGTTGGTGATCTCCAGGTCGCTGGCGGTGAACTGGAGCACCTTGACCACCTGGCCGCTGAGCACCGCGTCCACCACTCCCCCGAAGTTCAGCCCGCTCATCCTCAACCGGCTCGCGTTCAGCGTCCACGCCCTGCTGCCCGCGGGCGGTGCGGGCGGCGGCGCAACCGTGGTCCTGGTCGTCGGCTTCGCGGAAGTCGTTGTGCTGGCGGGAGTTGTGCTGGAAGGGGTTGTACTGACGGCTGTCGTGCTGGTCGTGGTCGAACTGACCGGTGCCGCCGCGCTGGCGGTCACCGGCGAGGGGCCGCCGTTGCCCAGCAACAGCCCGGCGAGCAGCGCGCCCGCGAGCACCACGGCGGCCGGGGGCAGCGCCTGCGCGGTGCGAGGGCGCCTGCGGGGCCTGGTGGTCCAGGACATGGCCAGCGCGGAGCCGACCACACCGAGCAGGGTGCCCAGCAGGAAGCCGCCCAGGTTCGAGGTCACCAGCGCGATCAGCGACAGGATCATCGCGGTGATCGCCGCCGCGGCGCGGAACTGGGGCCGCAGCAGCAGACTGAGCGCGCACACCTCCAGCAGCACCCCGATCAGCAGCCCGGACACCCCGCCCAGGGTGCTGATCGAGATGGCCAGGTCGCCCAGCTTCAGCGAGGCGAACGGCGGGAAGACGATCACCAACCCGCCCAGGGCCAGGAAGATCCCCGCCCAGAACGGGCGACCGCGCCGCCAGCCGCCGAACCGCTGCCACACACCTGCCACGAGCACCGCCTCCTTCTCGCCCCGAACAGGACGCGGGCCCCGCCACCGCCGCCACGGGGTCGGCGGGGCCCGCGAGCTCTCACCTCAGCCGCCGCACTCCTGCTGGCCGGGCACGATGCGCAGGCTCATGCCCTTGAAGGCGATGGTCTGCGCGCTGGTGCCCCAGGCGGTCTGGCGCACCTTGTCGATGCTGACCTTGTCGGCCTGCATGCCGAAGTCACCCGGCCTGCCGACCACCCCGGCCGGGCCGCCGCTGACCTGGCTGGCGTCCACGCCGATCTGCGGGTTGGTCAGCGTGAAGTCGCCGTCCACCTGGGCCACGTCCACGACCAGGTCGCTGGCCTGCATGCCGCCCGGTCCGGCGGCGGTGATGCGCATCGTGAGGTCACCGAGGATGGGCAGCTTGGGCAGGAACACCGACTGGCAGAAGTTGTCCAGGGTGGCCTTGCGGAAACCGTTGCGCGCCACCGGGTGTGGCGCGTCCGTGCTCGCCGCCAGCGAGCCGAACTGCACGAAGCCGTCGCCCTGGAGGTGATCGGCGGAGACCTTGAAGCTGCTGCCCGACACCGTGAACGAGGCGGCCAGCGCGCCCTGGGACAGGCCGACCAGCAGCACGCCCGCGCCCACCCCGCCCACGGCGAGCGTGGCCGCGAACCGCGTCCACCTGGTCCTGCCACGCTCCTGCTCGGGCTCCTCGCCTTCGGTCATGCGCGACTCCCTTCCCGCTAAGTAACCCACCGGTAACTTCACGGCGAGACTCACCCGCTTGGCACCGCGAGCACAAGAAACGGCACCGACCAGGACCGGAAATCACTCCCGAGAGTGAAATATTTTCACGTTCCGATCACGGCGTGCCCCGTCAGCGCGTTCCCACCACAGCGGCCGTACTGGGCCAGTAGGGTGCACCCGGCGTCGCAGACGGCGGCCTGGTCTGATGGGGCGGGAGCGGATGAACACGGGAAGTCGTCGCCGGGTGGCGATGCTGGTTGCCATGGCGGCGTCGGTCGGACTGGTCACGGGCTGTTCCACCAAGGTGGCCGGGGTGGCCTCCCCGCTCGGCCAGCTCGACGCGGGCTCGGTGGCTGGGCTGCCGGTCACCAACGGGGCCAGCGGACCGCGCTCGGGCATCGCCGACGCGACCCTGCCGGTCACCGGTTCGGACGGCGGGGAGATGGACAAGCTCGCGCTGAACACCCTCGCCGACGTCAACGACTACTGGACCCAGCAGCTGCCCGCGGTCTTCAACAAGCAGTTCCGCCCGGTGAGCAAGCTGACCTCCTACGACTCCGACGGCCCCAACCAGAGGGTCTGCGCGGGCAAGGTCGACACCAAGGGCGTGGCCAACGCCTTCTACTGCAACCTGGACAACAGCGTGTCCTGGGACCGCGGCCAGCTGCTGCCCCTGCTCACCCAGAAGTTCGGGCCGCTGGCCGTGACCATGGTGCTGGCACACGAGATGGGCCACGCCATCCAGTACCAGCTGGGGCCGCTCAGCGGGGTCAACCAGGGCACGCCCAGCATCGTGCTGGAGCAGCAGGCCGACTGCTACGCGGGCGGTTTCATGCGGTTCGTGGCCGAGGGCAAGGCCAAGCACTTCGAGATGTCCACCGGGGACGGGCTGAACAAGGTGCTGGCCACGACCTTCTTCGTGCGCGACACCCCGGGTGGTTCGTTCACCGACGAGTCCGCGCACGGCAGCGCCTTCGACCGGGTCTTCGCCTTCCAGGCCGGTTTCGCCGACGGCCCCAAGCGCTGCTCGCAGATCAGCCCCAGCGAGATCAAGAGCCGGGTCACCGAGACCGGGTTCGTCGACGCCAAGGACTCCGCCAAGGGCGGCAACGCCACCATCGACGACAAGAGCCTCGGACACGTGCAGGACGCGCTCAAGCAGGTGTTCAGCAAGCAGGCGCCGAACGCGCCGAGCTTCAGCTCCAGCGGGGCCACCTGCTCGGACGCCAAGCCCACCTCGCCGGTGGCCTACTGCCCGTCCAGCAACGTGATCTCACTGGACCTGGCCAAGCTCAAGGAGATCGGCACCCCCGCCAAGAAGGGGCAGGGCAAGGGCATCGGGGACTTCGCCGCCTTCGGCGAGGTCGCCTCCCGCTACGCCCTGGCCGTGCAGAAGGCCAACAACCTGCCGCTGGAGGGCACCGAGGCCGCGCTGCGCACCTCCTGCCTGGTCGGTTACTGGGGCGCCGCGATGAAGACCCCGACCGCCGGGGTCCGGCTCACCGCCGGTGACCTGGACAAGGCCATCGCCGAGCTGCTCACCGCCACCAGCCTCATCGCCGCCGACGTCAACGGCACCCCCGCCGCCGCCGGCTTCACCCGCGTCGAGGCCTTCCGCATCGGCTTCCTCCAGGGCGCCAACACCTGCACCCAGCAGTTCTCCTGACCGCTGGCGCGGGCACGCCGCCGACCAACAAACGCCATGAAGGTGCCCTTTGAGACGCTGAATGTCCCAAACGGCACCTTCATGGCACGGCGGCGCAGCCCCACGAACGGCCCCACAACGCCACAAAGGTGCCGTTCAAGACACTGAACGTCCCAAACGGCACCTTCACGACACCTGGTACCGAGCCGCCACCCCACCCCAACACGTCACAAAGGTGCCGTTCAGGACGCTGAATGTCCCAAACGGCACCTTCATGGCACGGCCAAGACACGCTACGAAAGGACCATTCGCTGCGTCCAGCGCAGCGAAAGCCACCTTCGCGGCGGCCGGGGCGGGCGCACAACCTCGCCAACGACACCAAACCGCGTGGGTCAGAACAGGGCGCTGGCCAGGTTGCGGCGGGCGGCGGCCACGCGCTGGTCGTCCACGGGGAACAGCTCGAACAGGCCCACCAGGTGCTCGCGGGCCTTGTTGCGGTCCTCGCCGGCGCTGCGGCGCACGGTCTCGACCAGCCGGTGGAACGCCTCGGTCACCAACTGCTGGGCGATCTCGGCGTCCGCGGCGGTCAGTTGGGCGGCGACGTCGTCCGGGTTGGCGTCGGCCGCGGCGATGGCGGAGGGGTCGGCGGCCTCGGCGCGGGCGGTGAAGCGGACCTGGGCCAGCGCGGCCTTGGCCTCCTCGTTGCCCGGCTCGGCGTCGAGGATCTGCTGGTAGGCGGCCTCGGCGGCGGGGAAGTCCCCGCGCTCGAACGCCTCCTCGGCGGCGACGAAGCGCGGGTCCTCGGGCTCCTCGGCGGGCAGCTCACCGCTGTCCACGGCGGCGCGCTCGGCGGCGGCGATGCCGGGCAGCTTGTCGCGCAGGGCGTCGATGAGCGAGTCGATCCACTTGCGGATCTCCGGCTCGGGCAGCGCACCGGCGAAGGCGTCCACCGGCTGACCGCCCGCGATGGCCACGACCGTGGGCACCGACTGCACGCCGAACACCTGCGCGATGCGCGGGTTGGCGTCCACGTCCACCTTGGCCAGGATCCAGGTGCCGCCACCGGCCTCGGCCAGCCGCTCCAGCACCGGGGACAGCTGCTTGCACGGGCCGCACCAGGTGGCCCACAGGTCGACGATCACCGGCACCTGTAGGGACCGCTCGACGACCTCGGTCTGGAAGGTGGCCTCGGTGACCTCGATGATCCACGGGCCGCCCGCGGCCTGCTGCTCGGCGGGCTGCCCCTGCTGACCTGCTGCGGGACGGGCTGCTGGTTGGCGGGCCGCCGCGTCGGCCTTGGCCTTGAGGGCCGACAGGTCGACGGCACCGGCCAGCGCTGCGGACAGTGCTGCGCTCTGGCGGGGGTTGGGCCTTGTCACGCCTCCATCCTGACACGCCGCTCGAAGGCGCGGCCGGGGAGTCCACCAGGTGGGTCAGCGGGGCTCATGGCCGCTCGGCGAGCAGGCCGCCGACGGTGCGGCCCGCAGCGATCCACGGGCCGGTTGTGCACCGGCTGGTGGCGGGCGCCACCAGTTCCTCGTTCGTCGCGATCGAGCGGTGCGCGGGGTCAGTCCAGGTAGCGCTCCACCCGCTCCACCTTGGCGTGCAGCTGATCGGTGTGCCCCGGACGGATGTCGGCCTTCAGCACCAGTGACACCCTCGGCGCGTGTGCCTGCACGGCCTGCACCGCGCGCTTGACCACGTCCATCACCTCGTCCCAGTCCTCGCCCTCGACGGTGGTGAACATGCTCGTGGTCTCGTTGGGCAGCCCCGATTCGCGGACCACGCGCACCGCGTCGGCCACCGCCTCGGCCACACTGTCGGACTCCCCGCCGAGCGGGGACACGCTGAATGCGACGAGCACCACGCCTCCCGATGGTTTCCGGCCTCGTTCGACCAGCCTAGGTGGTGGAACTGCTAGCGTCGCCGGTCATGGGCACCCAACCGCTGCCGTTCGACCCCATTGCCCGCGCGGCGGCGCTGTGGGAGGAACGCGTCGGCCCTTCCGGGGCGATGGCCGCGGTGACCAGCGTGATGCGGGTGCAGCAGATCCTGCAGTCCACCGTGGACGGTGCACTGCGCCCGCACGGGTTGACCTTCGCCCGCTACGAGGCGCTGGTGCTGCTGACCTTCTCCCGGCGGGGCAGCCTGCCGATGCGCGTCATGGGCGAACGGCTGCAACTGCACCCCACCAGCGTCACCAACATCGTGGACCGACTGGAGGCCGACGGTCTGGTCAAGCGTGTCCCGCACCCCTCGGACCGGCGCACCACGCTGGTGGAGATCACCGAGGCGGGCAGGCAGCGCCGCGAGGAGGCGACCGCCTCGATCACCGCGGTGAACCTGGGCCTGCGCGGGCTCACCGAGCGGCAGACCGAGCAGCTGACCGACCTGTTGTCCAAGGTGCGCAAGGCAGCGGGCGACTTCGGCGACTAATTCGCTTGGCCCGCACTGACACGCTGGCGGGGTGAGCAGAACCGTCAGCGTGCCGGGGCACGAGCCGTTCGCCGTGGCCAGCCCGTGGTGGGCGCACGTGGAGCCGGTGGCCCAGCGGCTGGGCCCGGACCGGCCCGTGCTGCGGCTGGTCTCGGTCAGCGGCGGGGAGGGCGGCCGGGACGGGCTGGTGCGCTACCAGGTGGAGCCGGGCGAGCCGGTCGCCGACCACCCGCTGCGGGCGCCGTGGGCGCGGCCGGGCGGGCCGGGGGCCCTGCTGGACTGGGCGGGCCGCGAGCTGGACGGCCTGCTGCGCGGTGACCCGGTGCAGGTGAAGACCTGGAACCTGTCCTGCGTGTACCGGCTGGACACGGTTCGGGGCACGGCCTGGCTGAAGGCGAGCCCGGCCTGGGCCGCCGACGAGGCCGCGGCGATCTGCCTGGTGCGGCGGCACGCGCCGGAACTGGTGCCCGAGCCGCTGGCGACGGCCCCGTACCGCACGGTGACGCTGGGTGCGAACGGCGTGTCGTGGCGGGAACTCGGCGCACGGGGCGCCAGCGCGGTCGTGCGGGACTGGGTGGCCGTGCAGGCGGCGCTGGCGGGATCGGTGCCCGGTGCGCCGCTGGACGTGCGCCGGGAGTTCCGCCGGTTCGACGGGTTCGCGGTGGAGGGCCTGCCGGAGCTGGCGGCCCGGCTGCCGGAGCTGCTGGCGGAACTGGCCGGGGCGGGCCTGCCGGACACGCTGGTGCACGGGGACCTGCACCCGGGCAACTGGGTCTCCGACGGCACCCGGCACGCGGTGATCGACTGGTCGGACCACTACCAGGGCAACCCGGCCGCCGACATCACCCGGCTGACCGGCTGGCTGCCGGAGGACCAGGTGGAGGAGGTCGCCGACACCTGGGTGCGGGCCTGGCGCGAGCGCTGGCCGGGCAGCAGGCCGGAGCGGGCGCTGGCGCCGATGCGCGTGCTGGGGCCGGTCCTGGACGCCATCACCTACCAGCGGTTCCTGGACAACATCGAACCCTCCGAGCGGGTGTACCACGAGAACGACCCGGTGGACGAGCTCACCCGCGCGGTGGCCGAACTGGTGTAGCCGTCACATCCGCGGGCCGCGATCCGTCAGTGAGGATGTGACGGTGGAGCAGAACGAGGTCCTGGCCCGGCAGTTCCAGGAGCACGGCGCGCACCTGCGGGCGGTGGCGTACCGGATGCTCGGCTCGCTGAGCGAGGCCGAGGACGCGGTGCAGGAGGCGTGGCTGCGGCTGAACCGCTCGGACACCAGTGAGGTGGCCAACCTGGCCGGGTGGCTGACCACGGTGGTGGGGCGGGTCTGCCTGGACATGCTGCGCACGCGCAGGTCCCGGCGCGAGGAGCCGATCGAGCACGCCCCGGGCGCGGCGGACCCGGTCGACCCCGAGCAGGAGGCGGTGCTGGCCGACTCGGTCGGACTCGCCCTGCTGGTGGTGCTGGACACGCTGGACCCGGCGGAACGGCTCGCCTTCGTGCTGCACGACCTGTTCGCCATGCCCTTCACGGAGATCGCGGAGGTGGTGGGCCGCTCCCCCGCGGCGACCCGGCAGCTGGCTAGCCGCGCGCGACGCCGGGTGCGGGGCACCGACACGGTGCCCGAGGCCGACCTGTCCCGGCAGCGCGAGGTGGTGGAGGCGTTCCTGACGGCGGCCCGGGGTGGGGACCTGGAAGCGCTGCTCGTGGTGCTGGACCCGGACGTGGTGGTCCGCGGTGGCGCCGGTGGCCAGACGCGCGGTGCCGAGGCCGTGGCCCGCGGCGCGAGCGCCTTCGCGGAGCGGGCGCGCAACTCCCGGCTCGCGCTGGTGAACGGTTCCGTTGGCCTGGTCGTGGCGCCCCGGGGACGGCTCGCGCTCGCGCTGGTGTTCAGCATCACCGGGAACCGGATCGCCGAGGTCGAGGTGATCTCCGACCGGGAACGGCTGGACGGCCTGCGGCTCGCGGTGCTGGCGGGCTGAGCGCGCAACAGGACGCAGATCACGGTCCCACCAGTCGGACGACCCTGGTGGGACGGTTCGGTCGGCTGGCAGGTTGCAGCCATGTCCTCCCCGAAGCTGACCCGGCGTGGCGCGGGCGCACTGCTGGGCGCCGCCGTGGCCGGTACCGCACTCGCCGGACGAGCCGAGGCTTCCTCTTCCGGTGAAAGGGAATTCGCCGCCCAACCGGAGGCGGGCCGGGTCCGGCGCCCGAACCTGCTGGTGATCCTCGGCGACGACCTGGGCTGGGGCGACCTCGGCTGCTACGGCGCACCGGAGATCCGCACGCCCAACCTGGATGCCCTGGCACGACAGGGAGTTCGTTTCACCGACGGCTACTCGGCCGCCTCGGTCTGTTCACCGACCCGGTTCGGGCTCTACACCGGGCGCTACCCGGGTCGGTTGCGAGGCGGGCTCGAGGAACCCATCGACCTGCCCGACGAGCAGTACGGCATCCCGCCGGGGCACCCGACCCTGGCCTCGCTGCTGGCCGCCTCGGGCTACACCACCGCCCTGTACGGCAAGTGGCACTGCGGCTACCTGCCCTGGTTCAGCCCGATCAAGTCCGGCTGGCAGGAGTTCTTCGGCAACTTCTCCGGCGGCATGGACTACTACTCCAAGCTGAGCTACTTCGGCGTGCACGACCTGTACGAGGACGAGGTCCCCGTGGAGTCGCTGGAGTACTACACCGACACGCTGGCCGACCGGGCCCGGCACTTCCTGCGGCGGCCGCACACCCAGCCCTGGCTGCTCAACCTGAACTTCACCACCCCGCACTGGCCCTGGGAGGCACCGGGCGACACCGCGACCAGCCGCGAGCTGACCGCGCGGCTGCGCGCGGGCGAGAAGCAGGTGCTGCAACACCACGACGGCGGTTCGCTCGCGACGTACCGGAAGATGGTGGAGAGCCTGGACGGGGCGATCGGCAGCGTGCTGCGGGCCCTGCGCGAGACCGGGCAGGAGCGCGACACGCTGGTGCTGTTCGCCAGCGACAACGGCGGGGAGCGGTTCTCCTACACCTGGCCGTTCAGCGGGGGCAAGGGCGACCTGTACGAGGGCGGCATCCGCGTGCCCACGGTGCTGCGCTGGCCCGCGCGGATCGGCGGCGGCCAGGTCAGCTCGGTGCCGGTGGTGACCCAGGACTGGACGGCCACCCTGCTGGAACTGGCTGGGGCGCAACCGGATCCGGCTCACCCGCTGGACGGGCGCAGCCTCGCGGGCTACCTGCTGCGCGGCGAGCGCCTCGGCGAGGCGGACCTGTTCTGGCGCACCAGGCAGTACCGGGCGCTGCGCCGCGGCACGTGGAAGTACCTGCGCAAGCCCGGTCCGGTGGACGCCCTGTTCGACCTCACCGCGGACCCGCACGAGCAGGCCAACCTGGCGAGCAGGCGGCCCGAGGTGCTGACCGACCTGCGCGCCCGGTGGGAGCGGATCAACTCGACCCTGCTGGCTTACCCGGCATGAGTGCCATGAAAGTGCCGTTCCTGGCGTTGAACGCCAGGAACGGCACTTTCATGGCGACCGTGCTCAGGTGATCGCGACGGCGCGCTGCTCCAGGCGGCCCGTGCGGGTGGCCCAGCGCTCGAACACGACGGAGCCGAACGGCGGGATGCTGGCCACCAGCGCCCAGGTGGTGGTGGCCCCGCTCCAGCCCAGCGGCTTGCGCGCCAGCAGGGCGAGCACCACGTAGGCGACGAACACCACGCCGTGGATCGGGCCGAACAGGTGCACCCCCGCCTCGCTGCCCACCACGACGTACTTGAAGAACATGCCGATGAGCAGTCCAGCCCAGGAGATCGCCTCGACGATCGCGATGGCGCGGAACCGGCCTGCTGGTGTCTCGAACATGGCACCAGTGTGGGCCGTGAGCCCAGTCACCCCGCAGCCACCCCGCGCACGAGCAGGTCCGCGAGCTGATCCAGGTAGTTCGGGGTGACGAGGCCACCCTGCGTGGTCAGCCGCCAGAAGACCGGTGCGGCGAGCAGGTCGAGCAGCACCTCGCGATCGGCCCGCGCGGGCAGTTCCCCGCGCAGCACGGCCCGCTCCAGCGCGGGCACCGCCCACTGCCGCCGGGGCTTGCCGATGTGCTCGTCCGAGGCGGCGGCCAGCTCCGGGTTGCGCGCGGACTCGGCCACCAGGTCGGGCAGGATGCGCCGGAGCCTGGGCTCGGTCATCCACTCCACCACGGCGTCGAGCATCGCCCGCAGGTCCCCGCGCAGCGAGCCGGTGTCCGGCGGCACGCCCACCGGCACGCTCAGCCGGGACAGCACGTCCACGACCATCGCCGACTTGGCGGGCCAGCGCCGGTAGAGCGCGCTCTTGCCGACCCCGGCGCGGCGGGCCACCCGCTCCATGGACAACCGCCCGAAGCCCTGCTCGCACAGCTCGTCCAGCACCGCCTCGGCGATCGCCTCGGTGACCTCGGGCCGCAGCACCGCGGCACCGCTGGGAGTCCGGCTCATGACCGGCAACGGTACCGCCCTGGTGGGCGCTCAGCGCGGCTCGCGCCACATCCTCGGCACGGCCAGGTCCTCGCCGAGCCGCACGTGCCCGATCGTCACGAAGCCGAACCGCTCGTAGTAGCCAGTGTTGGCCGGGTCGCTGCTCTCCAGGTAGGCCGGGGTGCCGGTGGCGTCGCAGCGCGCCAGCCCCTTGCGCAGCAAGGCGCTGCCCGCTCCCCTGCCCTGCGCACCGGGCACCGTGCCCAGGTAGGTCAGGTACCAGTGCGGTTCGCTCGGGTGCTCGGCGCCGAGCAGCTCACCGAGGTCGGCGAGCCGCTTGAACCTCGTGCCGATCGCCAGCAGGAGGCCGGGCACCAGACGCAACGTGGCGAACTGGCCCTTGCCGGACCAGCCGGGCGGGTCCCACACCGCCGCGGCGGACGGCCGCCCGTCCAGGTGCGCCAGGTCGGTGCCGCCCGGCACGGGGTGCAGGTTCCGCAGCATGGTCGCGAACATCGGGGTGAGGCCCCTGCGCCGCCGCTCGGGCTCGGGCAGCAGCCAGCGGTGCACCGGGTCCTCCTGGAAGGCGGCCCCGAGCACGGCGGCCACCTGCCCGATGTCGGCGCTGCCCGCCGCGTGGGTGGTCACCGCCATCAGCTGTCCTCCCAGCTGAACACCCGCGAGGCGGCGAAGCCGACCACGAGCGTGAAGCCGATCAGCACCGCCGAGGGCAGCGCGAGCGCCTCGATTCCCTTGCCGCGCACCAGGACGTCCACCATGCCGTCGTTGAGGTGCCGCAGCGGCAGCACCTGGGAGACCGCCTGCAACCAGCCCGGCGCGTTCTGCAGCGGGAAGAAGGTGCCGGACAGGAAGGCCATCGGCAGCACGATCACGTTGGTGATGCCGGTGGCCGCCTCCTCGGTCTTGGCGAAGGAGCCGACCAGCACGCCGATGGAGAAGAAGGACAGCGAGCCGAGGACCAGCAGCGGCAGGGCGAGCCACCACTGCCCGGCCAGCTTCAGCCCGAACACCGGGGTCATCGCCACCGCCACGAACAGCACCGCCTGCAACACCGACACCCCGACCGTGACCAGCAACCGCGAACTGATCACCGTGCCGGTCCCCACCGGGGCCAGCCGGATCCGGCGCAGCACCTGCTTCTTGCGCCAGTTCACCAGGGTCAGCGCAGCACCGAAGATCGCCGAGGTGGCCAGGCCCCAGGACAGGATGCCGGGCGTGAGGTACTGGATCGCCGACAGCGAGGAGTCCTCGACCTGCCCGCTGTCCAGCCTGATCAGCGGCGGGCGGCCGGTCGCGGCCAGGTTGGCCTTGTCCACCACGGCGCCGACCACGCCCTGCACGGTGCCCGCCGCGACCGTGTCGCTGGCCGCGTAGCGCAGCTCGATCTCGTTGCCCCGCACGGCGAGCGCGGCGGGCAGGTCCCCGCCCCGGACCTTCTGCAGCGCGGCGTCGAAGGAGTCGTAGCGCTGCACGTCCAGCGCGCCGGACTGGCTGAGCGCGGTCACGACCGGGCCGTCCCCGACCACGCCGATCTTGGTCTTGTTGCCGGAGCTGTTGCCGAAGATCAACCCGAAGATGACCAGGAACATCAGCGGCATCAGGAAGGCGAAGAACAGGGCCGTGCGCTCCCGGAAGAAGCCCTTGAACATGGCCGTGGACAGGCTGCGGAACGCGGTCATGCCCGGTACTCCCTTCCGGTCAGCTCCAGGAAGACGTCCTCCAGGGTCGCCCCGCGCACCTGCAAGCCGTCCAACGCGCCCCGTTCGGCCAAAGTGGACAGTACGACTGCGGGCCTGCGAGTGGACAGGGTCAGCGAGACCCCGTCGTCCCGGGCCTCGTCCACCCCGGGCAGCTCGGTGGCCTGCGCGACCGTGAGCAGGCCCCGCTCCACCATGACGTGCGTCGGCGCGTCCAGCCCGCGCACCAGGGTCGCGGGCGGGTCCATCGCGAGGATCCTGCCCCGGTCCATGATCGCCACCCGGTCGCAGAGGACCTCCGCCTCGTCCAGGTGGTGTGTCGTGTAGACGATCGTCTTGCCGCGCTCGCGGATCGCGCGCAGCACGTCCCACAGGTTGCGGCGGGCCTGCGGGTCCAGCGCCGCGGTCGGCTCGTCCAGGAACACGATGTCCGGGTCGTGGATCAGCGCGCACGCGATGGACAGCCGCTGCCGCTGGCCGCCGGAGAGCTTGTTCTCGCGGGTGTTCGCCTTGTCCGCGAGCCCGACCAGCTCCAGCATGTCGGCCGCGGTGCCCCGGCTCACCCCGTACAGGGAGGCGAAGGTCTCCAGCTGTTCGCGCGCGGTGAGCCGCTCGAAGAAGGAGGACGCCTGCAACTGCACGCCGATGCGGGGCAGCAGCTTCGGGTTGCGCGGCCACGGGCTCTCGCCCAGCAGCAGCACGGTTCCCTCGTCCGGCCTGCGCAGGCCCTCGACGATCTCCAGCGTGGTGGTCTTGCCCGCGCCGTTGGGCCCGAGTATGCCGAAGAACTCGCCCTCGCCGACGGTGAAGGACACCCCGTCGACCGCCCACAGGTCGCCGTACCGCTTGCGCAGTCCGTCGGCGACGATCGTGCTCCCGCTCATGGCCGGGAACGCTAGGCCAGTCGCCCACGGAAATCCCGCGACCACGCGCAAACCAGGAGAGAAGTCAGGCCGACCACTAGCCCGTTCGGCCCACCCCGCGTGTCGGCGCTTCACGCACCGCGTGTCGGCGCTTCCGGTGCGTCGTGTCCGTCCAACACACCGCACGGGGACGTCCGACACGCGGTACCGGAAGCGCCGACACGCGCGGGAACAGCACAACGGGCGACGAGGGGGAAGGGGTCCCTCGCCGCCCGCTGCTGGCTCACCGGGCCGCCGCCACGGTGTCCGGTGAGCGGTCTGTCAGGCCGCAGCGATGGCGAACACGTGGAACGTGCCGCCCTTGACCTCGCTGGGCACCGTAATGGACTTGATCTTCTTGTTCGGGTCCAGCGCGACGGGCGCCGTGGCGAACAGGTACACCGTGAGCTGCTGCGAGGTGCCGCCGCTGGTGTTGCGGTACGGGGTCGAGGCCACGACCCGGTTGCCGTACGAGGGCTGCGTGTTGCCGTTGCCGCCCAGCGCCCAGTCGGAGAAGCCCACCGAGGCGGTGGCCGTGCTGCCGTCGGTGTAGGTGACCGTCAGCGTGCCGGTGGTGTTGCCGTTGCCCGCGCTGCCCAGCAGGGACAGCTTGGTCGCACCGGCCGGGGCGTCCACGTTGATGGTCTGCCCGGCGGAGTTGACGTTGTCGAACTCGCCAACGGGCACGCTGGGCCAGGTGAACTTCAGCCCGTCCGAGCTCGTCACGGTGCCACCGGGGGTGATCCCGGCCGCGGCGAGCGCGGTGGCCGAGTAGCTCCAGCCGCCCCCGTCGAAGTTGCCGACCTGCTGGTTGCCGTCCGGCGAGGTGCCCACGTTGTTCAGCGCGGCGCGCAGGCTGCCCGGCGCGGCGACCAGGATGGACAGCGTGGCGCCCTGCACGGCGGTGCCGTCGGCGGCCGTGTAGTTGACCGGCACCTTGTACGTGCCCTCCGGGGTACCGGCCGCGATCGACACCGTCACCTGGGTGCCCGCCTTGCCCGCGGGCGCCGCCGTGACGTCACCGGAGGCGGGGCTGACCGTGATGCCGCTGGGCGGGGTGGCGGTCCAGTGCACCTTGGTGCCCTTGCCGGACAGGTCCTGCACGCCGAAGGTGGCCGTGGTGGAACCGCCCGCGCCGACCACGAGCCGGTTCGGGTCCACGAAGCTGCGCTGGTTGACCGCGCCCTCGGTGAACGAGGGTGGCGCGTCGGCCGGGGCGGCGCCCCAGCTGGTGTTCGGCGTGTCCTGCACGGAGAAGTCCAGGGTGCCGCCGGTGTTGACGAAGCTCTCCGGCAGCCAGGGCTTGGTCCAGTTCTGGCCGTTGACCTTCAGCGAGCCGATGTAGCTGCCCTTGGTGGACACGCCGGGCGCGTTGATGGTGATCTTCTGACCGCCCGGGCGGGTCACCACGGCGCTGGTGAACTGCGGGGTGTTCAGGGTCATCTCGGCGCGGCCGGGGATCTCCGGGTACATGCCCAGCGAGGCCCACACGTACCAGGAGGACATCTCACCGAGGTCGTCGTTACCGACCAGCCCGTCGGGGCCGGGCTTCCAGATCTCGCGCAGCACCCGGTTGACGATGGACTGTGTCTTGTACGGGGCGCCGGTGTAGTCGTAGATCCACGGGGTCTGCAGGTTCGGCTCGTTGCCCAGGAAGGCGTAGGGCTCCTTGGTGCCCGCGTTGAGCTTGGTGAAGAACGTGTCCAGGCGCTTGTTGGTCGCCTCGTTGCCGCCCAGAGCCGTGATCAGCCCGCTGAAGTTGTACGGCACCATCCACACGTACTGCGCACCGTTGCCCTCGGTGTAGCCCTCCGAGGAGGACGGGTTGAACGGGCTGTTGAACGAGCCGTCTGCGTTGCGCGGCTGGAGGTAGCCCGAGGCCGGGTTGAACAGGTTCTGCCAGTTCTGCGCGCGCTTGATGAACGCGTCGTGGGTGGCCGAGTCCCCCAGCCGCCTGGCCAGCTGCGCCACGGCGAAGTCGGCGCTGGTGTACTCCAGCGTGTCCGAGGCGATGCCGGGCACGTAGCCCAGCTTCAGGTAGCTGTCCAGACCGGGCCGCTCCTCGTAGCCCTTGGTGGGCTGCGTCGCCCCGCGCTCCATCAGCAGCAGGGCCTTGTTCGCGTCGAAGTCCTTGGCACCGAAGGCATACGCGGTGGACACGATGATGTGGTACGGGTCCCCGTTCATGACCCCGGTGTAGTCGCCGGCCACCGTCCAGCGGTCCCAGGACCCGCCCTGCGCGGCGAACTCCACCATCGAGGTGGCGATGTCCGAGGTCTCCTTGGGCGCCAGCAGGGCAAGCAGCTGGGCCTCCGAGCGGTAGATGTCCCAGCCGGAGAAGTTGGTGTAGATCGCGTGCCCCTTGGCGGCGGTGTGCACCTGGCCGTCGAACCCGGTGTAGCGACCGTCCACATCGGAGTAGACGTTGGGCTGCAACAGGGAGTGGTACAGCGCGGTGTAGAAGATCTTCTTCTGGGCGTCCGTGCCGCCGGTGACCTGGATCTGGTTCAGCCGGTCGTTCCACGCCTTGCGCGCTGCGGTGGCCACCTGGTCGAAGCTCTTGTTGCTGTTCTCCGACTTCAGGTTGGCCTTCGCACCGTCCACCGACACGAAGGACACGCCGACCTTCACGTTGACCGTGGCCGACTTGAGCGTGTCGAAGGTGACGTAGGCGCCGCTGCCGGGACCGGACACCGTGGTGTCCTGCGGGGCGACCGAACGCGAGGCGGAAGCCGACTTGGCCTGCTTGGCGGCACTGGGGGTCTTCGCGGGCGCACCGCCGCGCTCGCTGTTCTTGCCCGGGGTCACCGCCCCGTTCTTCCAGGTGCCGGTGCTGGCGAAGTCCTGGTCGAACTGCGCGTAGAAGTAGACCCGGTAGTGGTCGTCGGCCCCGCAGAAGTGGCCGCTGGCGGCGTAGCCGTAGATCGTGTTCTTGCCGATGGACACCTGGGCGTCGTCGGTGCCGGAGATGGAGCCGGAGGTGTTCACCAGCAGGGTCGCCGGGTCACCGGCCGGGTAGGTGAACCGGCCGGACCCGGTGCGCTGCGTGGTGGACAGCTCCACCTTGGCCCCGTTGTCCAGGTTCACGCTGTACGCGCCCGCGGTGACCTTCTCGTTGCTGTGCGAGAAGGTGGAGACGTACTTCTTGGGGTTGGTGGCCGGTGAGTCGGTGATCTCCCCGACCACGGGCATGAACGGGACGTCCTGGTAGGTGTCGCAGCCCGCGCCGGACAGGTGGGTCAGGCTGAAGCCCTTGATCCGGTTGTCCTGGTAGTAGTACCCGCCGTGTTGCAGGGTCACCGTGTCCGGGCTCCACTGCACCATGCCGAAGGGCACGTCGGCGCCGGGGAAGGTGTTGGCCGCACCACCGCCGGTGCCCATGTCGGCGTCGCCGGGCTGGGTGCCGATGTAGGGGTCCACCCACTGCGCCAGGTCCTGCGCCTTGGGTGCGGCTGGTGCCGCGGTCGCCGTGCTCACCACCAGGGGCGAGACCACCAGTGCCACGGCAGTGCCCATCACCGCTACAGCGCGCCAGCGCCGTCTGGGTGGGTTCTTCATCGTCCGGTCGCCTCCCCAGGCTGGTTCGCGTCGGACAGCAGGCGTGACAACCTTGTCCACCGCCCGGGCGGCACTGCCCGACTTGCCCCGCCACGCTGCGGTGCGCGTGAGGTACGCGTCAAGTGCTGACCGCCGACCCTGTCCGGTTCCAGACAACGATCATCGCCCATCCGCACCAAAAGCGGCCTATCCCCAGCGAGATCGGGCACGGGAGGTGCTTCTGCGCCACCTGACCGTGTGACGGGCGCCATCTGTCGCAATTCTGTCCTTGACCGGTTCTGAACCGTTGACAAGCGCGGGGACCGGGGGTGGAATCTGGCAGTCATGACAACGTTGTCCACTGCCGGGCCACAGCCGCTCGGACCGCGAAGGGTTCGCCGCGCCACGATGAGCGACGTCGCGCGCCTGGCCGGGGTGAGCATCAAGACGGTGTCCCGCGTGGTCAACGACGAGCCCGGGGTGCACCCGGCCACCGCCGAGCGCGTGCTGGCCGCGATCGACCAGCTCGGGTTCCGCCGCAACCTGGGCGCGCGCAACCTGCGCCGCGGCTCGTCCACCGGCACGATCGGCATGGTGCTGGAGGACGTGGGCAACCCGTTCTACTCGGGCATCACCCGCGCAGTCGAGGAAGTCTCACGTCAGCACGGCAGACAGGTGCTGACCGGTTCCTCCGACGAGGACCCGAACCGGGAACGCGAGCTGGCGCTGGAGTTCTGCGCCCGCCGGGTGGACGGCATGCTGGTGGTGCCGGCGGGCATGCAGCACGGCTACCTGGTGCCGGAGATGCGCGCGGGCATGCCGGTGGTCTTCCTGGACCGGCCCGCGGGCGACGTCGTGGCCGACACCGTGCTGGTGGACAACATCGGCGGCACCGTGCTCGCGGTGCGCCACCTGGCCTCGCACGGGCACAGCCGGATCGCCTTCCTCGGTGACGCCCCGGACATCTTCACCGCCACCGAGCGGTTGCGCGGGTTCCGCGAGGGCTGCGTGCGCGCGGGCATCCGCTACGACGAGGAACTGGTCTCCATGGGCCCGCACGACGAGCGCAGCGTGGCCGACGCCCTGCGCCGGGTGCTGGGCAACCGCCAACCGGCCACCGCCGTGGTCAGCGGCAACAACCGGATCACCGTGCACCTGCTGCGGGTGCTCGCGGGCAGGACCGACCGGCCCGCGCTGGTCGGCTTCGACGACTTCGAGCTGGCCGACCTGCTCAACCCACCGATCACCGTCATCGCGCACGACGCCAGTGCCATCGGCAAGGCCGCCGCCGAGCTGCTGTTCTCCCGCCTGGACGGGGACGGCTCGCCGCCTCGCCGGGTGGTGCTCCCGGTGCGTTTGGTACCTCGTGGATCAGGAGAAGTGCGACCTTGAGCCAACAGTTGACGCCCGTCCGGCTGCCCGCAAACCAGCCGAGGCAGTTCTACCGTGGTGGCGCGGCCATCGCGGAGCTGCGCGGGCTGCCCGCCACCGCCGAGTTCGGGCCGGAGGACTGGGTCGGTTCGACCACGACCCGGTTCGGCCAGCAGGCGGCGGGCCTGTCCCCGCTGCCCGACGGCGGGCTGCTGCGCGACGCCGTGGCCGCCGACCCGGCCGCCTGGCTGGGCGCCGAGCACGTGGCGGAGTTCGGTTCCGACACCGCGCTGCTGGTCAAGCTGCTCGACGCGGGCCAGCGGCTGCCGGTGCACTGCCACCCCTCCGACGCCTTCGCCAGGGACCACCTGGACTGCCGCCATGGCAAGACCGAGGCGTGGATCGTGGTCGGCACCTCGGGTCCGAACCCGACCGTCCACATCGGATTCCGCGAGGACGTGGACCCCTCGGTGCTCGACGCCTGGGTCACCGGCCAGGACCGGGCGGCGATGCTGGACTCGCTCAACGCCATCCCGGTACGCGCGGGCGACACCGTGTTCATCCCCGCCGGGCTGCCGCACGCGATCGGCGCGGGCGTGTTCATCGTGGAGTTGCAGCAGCCCACCGACTTCTCGGTGACCCTGGAGTGGCAGGGCTTCCTGGACGACCCGCAGGCCTGGCATCTCGGCATGGGCCAGGCCACCGCCCTGGGTTGCGTGGACCGCTCGGGCTGGTCGGCGCAGCGGCTGACCTCGCTGGTGCGGCACACCGCCGACCGGCACGACCCGGTGGTGCAACTGCTGGGCGACAACGAGTTCTTCCGCGCGGATCGGCTGCACGCCGACTCGCCGGTGGAGTTGGACCCGTCGTTCTCGGTGCTCGTGGTGCTGGAGGGCACCGGGCGGTTGCGCACCGAGCACGGCGGCGACGCGCCGCTGCGCAGGGGAGACACCTTCGTGCTGCCCCACAGCGCCGGAGCGGCCACAGTGGACGGAGGAGCCGTGGCGGTCAGGTGCCGCCCGCCGGCCCCGGGAGGAAACGGATGAGCAGCCCACTGCTGCAAGCACGGTCACTGGTCAAGCACTACGGCAGCGTGGAGGCGCTGCGCGGAGCGTCGTTCGAGGTCAGCGCGGGCGAGGTCGTCTCGCTGATCGGGGACAACGGCGCGGGCAAGTCCACGTTCATCAAGTGCCTGTCGGGGGCCGAGCAGCCCGACAGCGGCGAGATCCTGCTCGGCGGCGAACAGGTGCGGCTGGACTCGCCGACCACCGCCAGGGCACTGGGCATCGAGACCGTCTACCAGGACCTGGCCGTGGCGCCGGACCTGGACCCCGCGGCGAACCTGTTCCTGGGGCGGGAGCTCAAGCGCAGGGGCCTGCTCGGCGCGCTGGGCATGCTGGACAAGGCGGAGATGCGGCGCAGGGCGCGCGCGGAGTTCAGCCGCCTCGGGGTGAACCTGCAGAGCCTGGACGTGCCGATCGGCGCGCTGTCCGGTGGCCAGCGGCAGAGCGTGGCGGTGGCCAGGTCGGTGGTGTGGGCCAGCAAGGTCGTGTTCATGGACGAGCCGACCGCGGCGCTGGGCGTGGTGCAGCGCGAGCGGGTGCTCGACGTGATCCGCAAGGTGCGCGACCAGGGCATCGCGGTGGTGCTGATCAGCCACAACATGCCCGAGGTGCTGTCGGTCTCCGACCGGGTGGAGGTGCTGCGGCTGGGCAGGCGGGTGGCGCGCTTCAAGGCCGCGGAGACCTCGTTGGAGGAACTGGTCGGCGCGATGACCGGTGCGCTGGTGCAGGAGGACGCGGCATGACCTCGACGGTGGCCGAGAAGCCCACTGAGGACGACACCCCGCGGCGCAGGCCGTTGCGGCTGCGGCTGGCCAGCGCCAACACGCTGTGGATCTCGCTGGTGCTGCTGGCGCTGATCGCCGTGTTCGCCGCGATCAACCCCGGCGCGGTGCTGACCCTGTTCAACCTGCAGACCACGCTGATCGAGACCTCGGTGCTGCTGGTGCTCGCGGTCGGCATGACGTTCGTGATCATCACCTCCGGCATCGACCTGTCGGTGGGCTCGGTACTGGTGTTCTCGGGCATCACCTCGGCACTGGTCATGAACGCCATGAGCCCGGGCGGGGACTCCACCGGGGCGGGCTGGGGCGTGATCACCGTCGGCCTGCTGGTGGCTCTGGTCAGCGGCGCCGCGTGGGGCCTGCTCAACGGGATCCTCGTGGCCAAGGCGAAGATCCCGCCGCTGATCGTCACGCTGGGGTCCTTCGGGGCGGCCCTGGGCGCGGGTGAACTGCTCACCGGCGGCTCGGACGTGCGCACCGTGCCCGACGCGCTGGCCACCACCCTGGGCTCGGGCACCTCCTTCGGCGTGGTGCCCAACCTGGTGATCCTGGCGGCGGTCGTGACCGCAGTCGGTGCGTGGCTGCTGGGCACGACCAAGTTCGGCCGCTACACCTACGCAGTGGGCTCCAACGAGGTGGCCGCTCGGCGCACCGGCATCGCGGTGACCCGGCACCTGGTGCTGGTGTACCTGCTGACCGGGGTGCTCGCGGGGCTGGCCGGGTTCATGTCACTGGCCTACTTCCGCACCACCACGCTGACCAGCCACAGCACGGACAACCTCAACGCGATCGCCGGTGTGGTGCTGGGCGGCACCAGCCTGTTCGGCGGCGTCGGGTCGATCATCGGCACGGTGGTCGGCGTGTTCATCCCCGCGGTCCTGCAGAAGGGCTTCGTGATCATCGGGGTGAACGTGTACTGGCAGCCCATCGCGGTGGCCATCGTGCTCGTCGCCGCCGTCTGGTTCGACCAGGCCCGGCGCAGAGCGCGCAACTCCCGTTAGACGTCGACACAACGCTGTGCGAAAGGTCAACACCATGGCAGTCACCAGGAGAATCGTGGTCGGGGGCGTGCTGGCCGCCGCGTCCCTGCTCGTCACCGCCTGCGGCGGCGGGCAGATCGGGCAGTCCGGCGGCGGGGACGTCAACAAGAAGAGCATGGTGCTCATCCCCGGCGTCGCGGCCGAGCCGTTCTACATCTCCATGCAGTGCGGGGCCGAGGCCGAGGCGAAGGCCAAGGGCTACGAGCTCAAGACCCAGGCCCCGGCCAAGTTCGACGCCAGCCAGCAGACCCCGATCGTCACCGGTGTGCTGGCGAACAAGCCGGGTGCGGTGCTGATCGCGCCCACCGACGACAAGGCCATGGCCGGCCCGATGAAGCAGCTCAAGGACGCGGGCATCAAGGTGGTCGAGGTGGACACCAAGCTCCAGGACACCTCGGTGGCCCTGTCCTCGATCTCCTCCAACAACGAACAGGGCGGGCAGCTGGCCGCCGACACGCTCGCGAAGCTGGTCGGTGCCAAGTCCGGTTCGGTGCTGGTGCTCAACACCAAGGCGGGCACCTCCACCACCGACGCCCGGGAGAAGGGCTTCGCCGAGCAGATCAAGAAGTACCCGAACATCAAGTACATCGGGCAGCAGTACACCGAGGACGACGCCGCCCAGGCCGCGTCCAAGGTGACCGCCACCCTGTCCAGCAACCCGGACCTGATCGGGGTGTTCGCCACCAACCTCAACACCGGTGAGGGCGCCGCGACCGGTCTGCGCACCGCGGGCAGGACCGGGCAGGTCAACCTGGTGGGCTTCGACGCCAGCCCCAAGGAGGTCGACGGCCTCAAGGACGGCAGCTTCCAGGCGCTGATCGCCCAGGACCCGGCCACGATCGGCAAGCTGGGCGTGGACCAGGCCGACGACGCGCTCAACGGCAAGACCCCGACCAGGGAGATCCCGACCAACCTGGTCGCGATCACCAAGGCCGACATGGACAAGAACTCGCAGTACTTCTACAAGAGCAGCTGCTCGGGCTGAGTCGGGAGAAGGCCCCGACCCGACGATCGACCCCTGGCGCGGTCACGCTTCTTGCGCAAAACTGCTCGAAGAAAGGGCTTACCGAGCAGATTCGCCAAGGAGGTCGTGGGTGAACGCCATCAGCCGACGAGGGTTCCTGGGCAGCATCGCCGCGGGCGGAGCCGCCGCGATGCTGCCCAGGACCGTGCTCGCCCAGGCCGGGAGCACCCGTGGGCTCACCGTGCACGGGGACCAGTTCCTGCTGGACGGCAAGCCGTTCCAGATCATCTCCGGCGCGATCCACTACTTCCGGATCCACCCCGACCAGTGGCGTGACCGGCTGTCCCGGCTGCGCGCGCTCGGCCTGAACACCGTCGAGACCTACGTGGCGTGGAACTTCCACGAGGGCCACGAGTTCACCGGTTGGCGCGACCTGCGCCGGTTCATCACCACCGCGGGCGAGCTGGGCCTGAAGGTGGTCGTGCGGCCCGGCCCCTACATCTGCGCGGAGTGGGACTTCGGCGGCTTCCCGGCCCGCCTGCTCGCCGACCGCGACCTGCACCTGCGCTGCTCGGACCCGGCCTACACCAAGGAGGTCGACGCCTGGTTCGGCCGCCTGCTGCCGCAACTGGTGCCGCTACAGGCCACCAGGGGCGGGCCGGTGATCGCCGTGCAGGTGGAGAACGAGTACGGCAGCTTCGGCAACGACCAGGACCACCTGCGCCACCTCGCCGACCTGCTGCGCGGGCACGGCATCGACAGCTTGTTGTTCTGCTCCAACGGAACCGCCGACTACATGCTGCGCGGCGGCACGCTGCCCGGTGTGCTGTCCACGGCGAACTTCGACGGGGACCCGACCGGCCCGCTGGCCGACCTGCGCCGGTTCCAGCCGCAGGGACCGTTGTGGTGCACCGAGTACTGGGACGGCTGGTTCGACCACTGGGGCGAGCACCACCACACCACCGACCCGGCGAACACCACGGCCATGGTGGACAAGATGCTGGCCGCGGGCGCCTCGGTGAACCTCTACATGGCCGCGGGCGGCACGAACTTCGAGTGGTACGCCGGGGCCAACTACGACGAGGGGCACGCCAGCTACCAACCCACGGTCACCAGCTACGACTACGACTCCCCGGTCAGCGAGTCCGGCGAGCTCACCGCCAAGTTCACCGCACTGCGCTCGGTCATCGGCAAGTACGCTCCCCTGCCTACCGGCCCGCTTCCCGTTGCCCCGCAACGACTTTCGCCACAGTCCTTCCACACCAACGGATCCGCTGGCCTGCTCGACTCGCTCGACCGTCTCAGCAGGCCCGCGCGCCGTGCCGCGCCCGTGCCCATGGAGGACCTCGGCCAGTCCTTCGGCCTGGTCCACTACCGCGCGCGGGTGCAGGGCCCGCGCTCCACCGCCACCCTGCGCGTCACCGGGCTCGCCGACCGCGCGCTGGTCTTCCTGGACGGCAAGCCGGTGGGCGTGCTGGACCGCAACACGCCCAAGCAGGGCGTGGCCGTCACGATCGGGGGCAGCTCCGCCGTGCTGGACCTGCTCGTGGACACCGGCGGGCGGGTCAACTTCGGCCAGCAGCTCGCCGACCGCAAGGGCATCAGCGGCCCGGTCATGCTCGGCGGGCAGGCCCTGTACGGCTGGGAGATCCGCCCGCTGCCCCTGGACGACCTGGACCACCTGCGCTTCTCGACCGGCGCCGCACCCACCGGCCCCGCCTTCCACCGCGCCTCGGTCCACGTCGACTCCCCCGCCGACGGCTTCCTCGCGCTGCCCGGTTGGCAGAAGGGCCTGGTGTGGCTCAACGGGTTCCTGCTCGGCCGGTACTGGGAGGTCGGGCCGCAGCGCACCCTGTACGCGCCAGCACCGTTGTGGCGCAAGGGAAGCAACGAGGTCCTCGTGCTCGAACTGCACCGCCCCGGCGACCACCTCGAACTGCGCGACCACCCCGACCTGGGCTAAGGCGTGTCATGAAAGTGCCGTTGCTTGCGTTGAACGCAAGCAACGGCACTTTCATGACACCAGGGCCACCAGCTGGTCGTGGAAGGACGGCGCGAACATGTGGCCCAGCTCGGGCACCTCGACGAGCTTCGCGCCGGGGATGGCCGCCGCCAGCGCGCGGCCGTGCTCCGGGGGCAGCACGACGTCGTGCCCGCCGTGGACGACCAGCGTGGGCACGGTGAGGCTGGCGAGTCGCTCGGTGCGCGGCGGGGCGGCGTCGACGGCCGGGCCCTGGTGCACCCCGGGCGCCGGGTTCTCCGGCAGGGCGAGGGTGCGCTGGACCAGCCCGGTCCAGTAGTCCAGGTCGAACGGCACGGCCGGGCCCACGGTGATCCGCCAGGCGTGCAGGTAGGCGGCCACCGGGTCGGCGGGCAGGTTCGGCACCAGCTCGACCCACTCGCGGCCCGGCAGCGGCAGGCCGGTCACCGGCGGCTTGCTGGGGTCGACGTTGTAGTCCGGTGAGGTGGCGATCAGCACCAGGCCGCTGACCAGCTCGGCGTGGTCCAGGGCCAGCAGCTGGGCCACCGCGCCACCGGTGGACACGCCGAGGACCCGGGCCGGGCCCAGCCCCAGCTCGGTGAGCACGTCGGCGGCGTCCTCGGCGAGCTCGTCCAGGCCGTACGCCTGCGCCGGCCAGTCCACCGGCGAGGAGTGGCCCGCGCCCCGGTGGTCGTAGCGCACCACGTGGTTGCCGCGCTGGGCCAGGGCCGTGCACAGCTGCTCGGAGTAGGCGAAGCACGGGGCGTTGCCACCCATGATCATCAGCAGTGCGGGGTCCTCCGGCGAGCCGAAGCTGTCGAAGTGCAACCGGTACCCGGAACGCGCGGTGACAAAGCCAGTCGTGTGAGCGTGCACGGGGCCACGCTACCCAGGGTTCGGGGTGTAGACCTGGGGTATCCACGAATCAGGAGGAGATGCGCATGGGTGTCGGTGAGGTGCTGGCCGATGGCTTCGACCGGATCCGCGAGGTGGTGCACGAGGCGGTGGACGGCCTCACGACCGAGCAGCTGCACTGGCGGGCCGACGCGGAGGCGAACTCCATCGCCTGGCTGGTGTGGCACCTGACCCGCGTGCAGGACGACCACGTCGCGGGCGTGGCGGGCACCGAGCAGGTGTGGACCGAGCAGGGCTGGCACAAGCGCTTCGACCTGCCCTTCGCGGACGGGGAGATCGGCTACGGCCAGTCCAGCGCGGAGGTGGCGCAGGTCCGGGTCGGCGAGGTCCAACTGCTGACCGACTACCACGACGCCGTGCACGAGCGCAGCAGGCAGTACGTGTCCGGGCTGCGCGATGCGGACCTGGACCGCGTGGTGGACGAGAACTGGGACCCGCCGGTGACCCTGGCGGTGCGGCTGGTGAGCGTGCTCTCCGACGACCTGCAACACGCCGGCCAGGCCGCCTACCTGCGCGGGCTCGTGCTGCGCCGGTGACGACGGTGGCGTGAAGGTGGCTTTCACTGCGTTGAGCGCAGTGAAAGCCACCTTCACGCGACGGTCAGGCCGCTACCCTGGTCGCGGTGGCGGCGAGCACGGCGTGGCCCAGGTCGGTCAGCTCGGCGGCGACCAGCTGCCCGACCGCCCCGGCGAACACCGGGCGGATCAGGCCGCCGACCACGAGTGTTCGGGCGGCGCCGTGGCCGCACCACGCGCCGTCCACGGCCAGGTCGGGCTCACAGCCGCACAGCAGCTCGGCCCGTCCGTCGGCCACCGCGCGCAGCAGTGCCAGTTCTCGCCGATTCAGTTCCCCGCCGTCGCTCATCGTGGACCCCCAAAGTCCGGTACTACCAAGATGACCGCATGGACCGATTGGGGGTGTCAAGGCAGTTCCAGGTGGTGTGCACGAGTTTCCGCGCAATTCCACTAATCGTTCAGGGGCTTTCGTGCAAACCCGCAACGAGCTGGTCGGCTGCTTGGTAGGGATCCAACTCGCCGACGAGCACCCGCTTGGCGAGCGTGTCCAGCGCGGCGCCGCCACGCAGGTCGCCGATGCGGGCGCGGACCTGCTGGAGCGCGATCGCCTCGATCTCGGCGGCGGCCCGCCGGGCGCGGCGCCGCTCCAGCTCGCCGTGCGCGAGCATCCACTGCCGGTGCTCGTCCACGGCGGTGACGATCTCCTCGATGCCCTCACCGCGGGCGGCCACGGCGCGCACGATCGGCGGGCGCCAGCGCGCACCGCGGATCTCCCGGCGACCCAGCGAGATCATGTGCTTGAGGTCGCGAATGGTCTGCTCGGCCCCGTCCCGGTCGGCCTTGTTCACCACGAAGGCGTCGGCGATCTCCAGGATGCCCGCCTTGGCCGCCTGGATGCCGTCCCCCATGCCGGGGGCGAGCAGCACCACGGTGGTGTCGGCCAGGGACACGACCTCCACTTCGGACTGTCCAACCCCGACGGTCTCGATGAGCACGACCTCGCAGCCCGCGGCGTCCAGCACCCGCAGGGCCTGCGGGGTGGACCAGGACAGGCCGCCGAGGTGCCCGCGGGTGGCCATGGAGCGGATGAACACCCCGGGGTCGGTGGCGTGCTCCTGCATCCGCACCCGGTCACCGAGCAGCGCGCCGCCGGAGAACGGCGAGGTCGGGTCCACGGCCAGCACCCCGACCCGCCTGCCCTGCCCGCGCAGGGCCGAGATGAGCGCGGAGGTGGTGGTCGACTTGCCCACCCCCGGCGAGCCAGTGAGGCCGATCACCTGGGCGTTGCCGGTGAAGGGCGCCAGCGCCGCAGCGACTTCACGCAGCTGCGGGCTGGCGTCCTCCACCAGTGAGATCAGCCGGGCGACCGCCCTGGGTTGCCCCGCACGCGCACGGGCGACCAGGTCGGCGACGTCGGCGGAGCGGGCGGGCACTAGCTCTTGGGGACCCGCACGATCAGGGCGTCACCCTGGCCGCCGCCACCGCACAGCGCGGCGGCACCGACGCCACCGCCGCGGCGCTTGAGCTCCAGCGCCAGGTGCAGCGCGATGCGCGCGCCGGACATGCCGATCGGGTGCCCCAGCGCGATGGCCCCGCCGTTGACGTTGACCTTGTCCTCGCTGATGCCCAGCTTGCGCGCGGACACCACGCCCACCGCGGCGAACGCCTCGTTGATCTCGACCAGGTCGAGCTCGGCGGGCTCGATGCCCTCCTTGGCGCAGGCCTTGATGATCGCGTTGGAGGGCTGCTCGTGCAGGCTGGCGTCCGGACCGGCCACCACGCCGTGCGCGCCGATCTCGGCCAGCCAGCTCAGGCCCAGCTCCTCGGCCTTGGCCTTGCTCATCACGACCACCGCGGCGGCGCCGTCGGAGATCTGCGAGGCCGAGCCCGCGGTGATGGTGCCGTCGGCGGAGAAGGCCGGGCGCAGCTTGGCCAGGCTCTCCGCGGTGGTGTCCCCGCGCACGCCCTCGTCGGTGCTGAACAGCACCGGGTCGCCCTTGCGCTGCGGGATGGCCACCGGAACGATCTCGTCCGCGAACAGTCCGGACTCGATGGCCGCGGCGGCGCGCTGGTGCGAGCGCGCGGAGAAGGCGTCCTGCTCCTCGCGGGTCAGGCCGTAGCGGGAGTTGTACTTCTCCGTGGACACGCCCATCGCGACCTGGTCGAAGGCGCAGAACAGGCCGTCGTAGGCCATGTGGTCCTGCAACTGCACGTCGCCGTACTTGAAGCCGGAACGGGACTTGGGCAGCAGGTGCGGGGCCTGGGTCATGGACTCCTGGCCGCCCGCGACCACGATGTCGAACTCACCGGCGCGGATCAGCTGGTCGGCCAGTGCGATCGCGTCGACACCGGAGAGGCAGACCTTGTTGATGGTCAGCGCGGGCACGTCCATCGGGATGCCCGCGGCCGCGGCGGCCTGGCGGGCGGGGATCTGGCCGGCGCCCGCGGTGAGCACCTGACCCATGATCACGTACTGGACCTGCTCCGGGCTCACCCCAGCGCGCTCCAGGGCGCCCTTGATGGCTACCCCGCCGAGCTGGGCCCCGGAGAAGTCCTTGAGCGAGCCGAGCAGTCGTCCCATCGGGGTGCGAGCCCCAGCGACGATCACGGAACCGGACACGACATCCTCCAGCGACGGTGCGGGCAGGTGGCCTTTCGGACCATACCGGCCAGTAGGGGTTGCGTACGGTGTGCCCCTACTCACAGGCTGGTCTGCTAGGCCAAGGCTACCTCCAGCCCCTTACCCTCGGCGTTCATGAACGTGCGTGAGCAGCTCAGGGGCTTCGTCACGGCAATCGACCACGTGGGCCTCGCGGTGCCCGACATGGACGCGGCCATCGAGTTCCACCGCGAGGCGTTCGGCCTGGAGTTGACCCACGAGGAGGTCAACGACGAGCAGGGCGTCCGGGAGGCGATGATGCGCGCGCCCGGGGACATCGGCGGGGCGCAGATCCAGCTGCTGGCGCCCTCGCGACCGGACTCCACGGTGGCCAAGTTCCTGGACCGCAACGGTCCCGGCATGCAGCAGCTCGCCTTCCGGGTGACCGACGTGACGGCGGCGGGCGAGGCACTCAGGGCCCTCGGCCTGCGCGTGCTCTACGAGCAGCCGCGCCGGGGCACCGCGGGCAGCCTGGTCAACTTCGTGCACCCCAAGGACGCCGGTGGCGTGCTGATCGAACTGGTGCAACCGGCACCCGCTCACTGAGCCGCGCCGGTAGCCTCGGCCCGGTGCCACTGTCCTTCGACACCACCGGATTCCGCCAGCACGACCAGACGCACTGGCTGCACCCGGGCACCGGCGACCAGGTCAGCCTGAACTACTTCGACCTCGTGCCGGACCTGCCCAGATCGCTGTCGGACCTGCCCGGGCTGCGCCAGGACCTGACCGGCTTCACCGCCGAGTCCGGCTGCCTGATCGAGGCGCACGTGGTGCAGTTGCAGGGCGTTCCCGCGCTGCTGCAAATCGTCAAGATCCCGCGACCCGGGCAGCAGCACGGCCAGGTGTTCATCGCCGCGTTCACCGTGCCGAAGGCGACGTGCAGCGCCGTGTTGCGCATCCAGTGCGAGGAGACCGGCACCACCGGAGTGCGCGAGGCCGTGCTGATGGCCGAACTCGGTCCCCAGAACTGGTTCCGCGCCCACCCGTACGCCCCGAACGTGATCAGCAAGCTGCCGTACCACGCGGGCGACGACATGCACTGGGACCCGCGCTTCCCACAGCACCCGCTGAGCCGGGCGCGCGCCTGGGTACACCACGTGGTGCGCACCGCCCAGGTGGACCCGCGCTTCGCCGCCCTGCCGCCATTCCCCGGACCGGGCCCCGTCGGCCCGGCGCCGGGTTCGGTACCGGGTTCGGCGCCGCCACACGCGCCCGCTGGTGGGGCGCAAGCTGCTGTGCCGGTTCCGCAACCCGGTTCGCCCGCTGCCCAGCCGCCCACTGCTGGGCCGCAAGCTGCTGTGCCGCCCGCTGGTGGGGCAGCCCCCGGTGTGCCGCCACACGCGCCCGCCGCTGGAGCGCCTGCTGGTGGGCCAGTTCCGCAGCTCGGTTCGCCCGCTGCCCAGCCGCCCGCCGCCGGGGCACCTGCCGCCGCGTCGCTGCCGCAACCCGGTGCACCCACCGCTGCGGCAGCCCCCGGCGTGCCGCCTGGGCCGCCGCTCGGTGCACCGCCGTTCGGTACGCAACCCGCTGCCGCACAACCCGGCGCGCCCACCGCCCAGCCGCCCGCCGCTGGGGCGCAAGCTGCTGTGCCGCCCGCCGCCGGACCGCTGCCCGATTCGCCCGCTCCCGCGCCACTCGGCACGCAACCCGCTGCGGCACAAGCGGTCCCGCAGCCCAACCCGGTTCCGCAACCCGACGCGGCACCGTCCGTGCCGCCGCAACCCGTTGCGCCGCAACCAGGTGTGCCGCAGCTGCCCGGTGCGGGCTCACGCATGCACTCGCTGGTGACCGGCCTGCCGATCGGCGGCTACCTGCCGATCTGGCTGAGCAACCAGGACGTGGGCTACCTGCGTCTGGTCGATCCCGAGGCGGCACTGGCCCTGTTCGGCGCGGGCGAGGTGGGCCGCGCCGACCTGAACGGCGGCTGGGTGCGCGAGACGGTCATGTACGAGTGGGGCAGCAACACGGTCTTCCTGCCCGGCCGGTTCCGCGGCGAGAGCGGCGGCATCGAGGCGAAGATGCTCGAAGTCGCACCGGCCAAGCCGGAGGAGGCCAAACAGGCGGCGACGCCCGAGGCGGTGCTGGCGGCGTTCCGCTGGCTGGGCGGCGTGGCGCTGGCGGCCACCCGTCGCGGCGAGTCGGTCGCGCTGGTGCCCGGCGGGGTGCAGATGTGGGGCCGCCCCTCGGTGGTGATCAAGGTCGCGGCGGGCAAGTCTCTGGTCTGCGCCGCGCCGGTCCCGGTCGGCGCCCCGATCTGGAGCGAGCAGATCCCGCCCGGGCCCGAGCCGGAGGAGCTGTGGCTGGACGGGGAGGCCACCGAGGAGATCATCCGGGCGAGTGGTCTGCTGGCGATGTACGCCAGCCAGACCTGGACCGTGCACCCCACCGAGTTGGCGCTCTCCTTCAGCACGTCATGAAAGTGCCGTATGCGACATCTGATGTCGCATACGGCACTTTCATGACACCGGTGGGCCGGTGCTGCCGCGTTCCACCAGGCAGGGCGGGCCGAAGGTGCGGTCCGGCGGCCGGTCACCGGCCAGCAGGCAGCGCAGGGTCTCGGCGGCGGCCGCCCCGTAGCTGTGCAGGTCGACCCGCACGGCGGTCAGCGCGGGGTGCGGCAGCAGGCACAGCGGGGAGTCCTCACCGGCGAGCACGGACAGCTCGCCGGGCACGCGGATGCCCAGCTGTGCCGCCACACCGAGCGCGCCCAGCGCCATCACGTCGGTGTCGCACACCAGGGCGGTGGGCCGCGGGCGGGCGGCCAGCAGCCGGCGGACCGCCTCGGCGGCGTCGGGCTCGGCGGTGACGCACACCGCCGACTCCATGGCCATGGCGCGCGCGGCGTCCAGGAAGGCCGCGGTGTGCTCGGCGGTGTGCACCAGTTCGGGTGATCTCCCGATGCGGGCGATCCTGCGGTGCCCCAACCTGGCGAGGTGTCCCACCGCCGTGCGCATGGCCGTCTCGGCGTCCAGGCTGACCGAGGGCAGCGCCGAGCGGCCCAGGGTCACCGCGGGCAGCCCGAGTTCCCCCAGCAGCGCGATTCGTGGGTCGCTCACCCGCACATCGACCACGAGCACCCCGTCCACCCGCCGCTGGTGCCACCAGCTGTGGTAGACGGCCAGTTCGGTGCGGGGCGCGAACTGCAGCAGCAGCCCGACCTCGCGCGGCCCGAACACCGACTCGAAGCCCGCGACCAGCCGCATCAGCGCGGGGTCGGCGGTCTCGCAGGCCAGCACCAGCCCGACCGCGCCCGCCTGCGCCGAGGACAGCGAGCGGGCCACGCTGCTGGGCCGCCAGCCCAGCTCGTCGGCCACGCCGAGGATGCGCCGCCTGGTCGACTCGGACACGCCCGGCTGGCCGTTGAGCGCGAACGAGACGGTGCTCTTGGCCACCCCGGCGCGGCGCGCGATGTCGTGGATCGTCGGCCGCCTCACCACGGTCCCCCAATTCGCGGGCAACGAACAAAACCGGTTTTGCTCGAATCAGGGTAAGCCTCTAGGCAACCGCACCGAGCTGCCTATATCTTGCGCGGGCACCAGATCCCGGAACGGATTGGTACGCGCTGATGAACAAATTGGGTGTGGCCCTGGCCGCCGCGTTGCTGTTGAGCGCGGGATGCACGGGGCAGTCGGGCAACGGCAGTTCACCGACCACGCTGACCTACTGGGCCAGCAATCAGGGTTCCAGCCTGGACAACGACAGGCAGGTGCTGCAACCCGAACTGGAGGAGTTCACCAAGCAGACCGGGATCACCGTGAAGCTGGAGGTCGTGCCCTGGCCCGACCTGCTGAACCGGATCCTGGCCGCGGCCACCTCGGGCCAGGGTCCCGATGTGATCAACATCGGCAACACCTGGGCGGCCTCGTTGCAGGCCACCGGCGCGTTCGCCCCGTTCGACGACTCCGCGCTGAACGGGCTCGGCGGGGCACAGCGATTCCTGGCGGGCAGTCTCGCGGCCACCGGTGCGGCCGGGCAGACCCGCACCTCGGTACCGCTGTACGGCCTGGCGTACGGGCTGTTCTACAACAAGAAACTGTTCAGGGAAGCCGGAATCGGACAGCCACCGACCACCTGGGAGGAGCTCACCGCCGACGCCAAACGGCTGACCCACGGGGACCAGTGGGGCCTGGCGGTGGAGGGCTCGAGCATCACCGAGAACGCCCACCACGCGTTCATCCTCGGCCAGCAGTACGGCTCGGACCTGTTCGACGCCTCGGGCAAGCCGCAGTTCGACACCCCGCAGCAGGTGGCGGCGGTCCGCCAGTACCTGGAGTTCATGGGCACCGACAAGGTGGTCAACCCCAGCAACGCCGAGTACGGCAACGGCACGCAGGCCCTGCACGACCTGGCCACGGGCAAGGCGGGCATGGTGCTGTGGCAGGGCAATGCCGAGACCGTGCTCAAGGCCAACGGCATGAGCCCCGAGGACTACGGGGTCGCGCCGATGCCGTTCCCCCAGCCGACCCCGGCGGACGGCAAGCACATCAACAGCCTGGTCGCGGGCATCAACCTGGCCGTGTTCGCCAACAGCGGCAACAAGGACGGGGCGATGAGGTTCGTCAAGTTCCTCACCTCCGCCGAGGAGCAGCGCAAGCTGAACAAGTCCTTCGGCACGCTGCCCGTGGTGCAGGACGCCTACCAGGACCCGGCCTTCCAGAGCCCGGCGATCAAGAGCTTCCAACAGGTGCTGGCCGGCAGCGCGGCCCCGCTGCCGCAGATCGCGCAGGAGAGCCAGTTCGAGACCACCGTGGGCGGGGCGATCAAGGACCTGTTCGCGCAGATCGCCGGGGGCAAGCCGGTGGGTGACGCGGAGATCAGGGCCGCGCTCTCGGCAGCGCAGCAGAAGATGGCAACCGGTGGCTGAACGCGGCAGGGTCAGCGGCAAGGCGCTGCCCTACCTGTTCCTGCTGCCCGCACTGCTGCTGGAACTGCTCGTGCACGTGCTGCCGATGCTGGTCGGCGTGGGCATGAGCCTACTCAAGCTGACCCAGTTCTTCCTGCGCAACTGGTCGGCGGCCCCCTTCGCCGGGCTGTCGAACTACACCGTGGCGCTGGACTTCAACGGCGCGGTCGGCGGCGCGCTGCTGCACTCCTTCGCCGTCACCCTGGCGTTCACGGTGCTGGTGGTCGCCGGGTCCTGGCTGCTCGGGTTCACCGCCGCCTTCCTGGTCCAGGGCCAGCGCCGAGGCCGCGGCCTGCTGCGCACCCTGTTCCTCGTGCCCTACGCCCTGCCCGCGTACGCCGCCGTGATCACCTGGAGCTTCCTGTTCCAGCGGGACACCGGCCTGGTCAACGGGGTGCTCGCCGACCTGCACCTGGTGGGCGCCGGGGACAGGCCGTTCTGGTTGCTCGGCGGCAACAGCTTCCTCGCGGTGCTGGTCGTCGCGCTGTGGCGCACCTGGCCGTTCGCCTTCCTGGTGCTGACCTCTGGCATGCAGGCAATCCCGCACGACCTGTACGAGGCCGCGGCCCTGGACGGCGCCACGATGCGCCAGCAGGTGCGCCGCGTGATGCTGCCACTGCTGCGCCCGGTCAACCAGGTGCTGCTCGTCGTGCTGTTCCTGTGGACCTTCAACGACTTCAACACCCCGTACGTACTGTTCGGCGCTGGGGCGCCCGCCGAGGCGGACCTGCTGTCCGTGCACATCTACCAGAACTCGTTCCTCACCTGGAACTTCGGACTGGGCTCGGCGATGTCGGTGCTGCTGCTGGTCTTCCTGTCCCTGGCCACCGGTCTGTACCTGAGGAGCCGCCGTGTTCGGTGAACCGCACTGGTTCCGCTGGGTCCGCCGGGCCGGTCTGGCGGTGTTCGCGCTGATCGTGCTGGTGCCCCTGTGGGTCATGATCACCTCGGCCCTCAAGCCGCTGCGGGACGTGCAGGCGCAGTTCCGCTGGCTGCCCACCGAGTGGACGCTGAGCCCGTTCGTGGACATCTGGAGCACGATCCCGCTCGGCCGGTACTTCGTGAACAGCCTCGTCGTGGCGCTGGGCGCCACCCTGCTGTCCCTGCTCGTGGCCGTGTCCGCCGCCTACGCCATCAGCCGGTACCGGTTCCGGGGCAGGCGGCTGTTCTCGCTGGCGATCCTGTCCACGCAGATGTTCCCCGGCATCCTGTTCCTGCTGCCGCTGTTCCTGATCTACGTGAACATCGCGCAGACCACCGGCATCGTGCTGGTCGGCACCCTGCCCGGGTTGGTCATCACCTACCTGACGTTCTCGCTGCCGTTCTCGGTGTGGATGCTCGTCGGCTACTTCGAGTCGATCCCCCGCGAACTGGACGAGGCCGCGCTGGTCGACGGCACCGGCCCGCTCGGCGCCCTGCTCCGCGTGGTCGTGCCCGCCGCGCTGCCCGGCATCGTCGCCGTCGCCGTCTACGCGTTCATGACGGCCTGGGGCGAGGTGCTGTTCGCCTCCGTGCTGACCAGCGACTCGACCCGCACCCTCGCGATCGGGCTGCCCGCCTACTCCACCCAGTCCGGGGTCTACTGGAACCAGGTCATGGCGGCCGGGCTCGTCGTGAGCGTGCCCGTGGTCGCGGGCTTCCTGCTGTTGCAGCGCTACCTCGTCCAGGGCCTGACCAGCGGCGCCGTCAAATAGCCCGCGAGTCCCGCCCACCAGCACGCGAGTCCCGCTCAGGTGCGGCCGAGTCCCGCTCAGTCGGCCCCGGCACCCAGCGCCAGGGCGTCCGCGATGAAGGCCAGCTCACGTTCCATGGCGGCACCGGACTGCTCCGACTCGGTGGTGTGCCGCGCCATCGAGTGCTGGTAGCTGACGGCGAGCGCGAGCAGCTCGGCCGCGCTGTCCACGTCGGCACGGCGCGACACCTGGGCGCGAGCCGCCACGATCACCGCCCGGATCAGGTCGACGAGCTGGCGGAACCGCGCCTGCAGCGCGTCGCGCACGGCGTTGTGCGTGTCGGCCTCGCGGTAGAGCAGGCTGCTCAGCAGCAGTGAGGAGTCCTGCCGCCGGTCCAGCTCGGTGAGCAGCTGCCGCAGGCTCTTGGCCACGTCCCCGGCCACGACGACCTCGTTCGGGTCGATGTGCTCGTCGGGCAGCCGGTCAACCAGGGCCACCAGCAGGTCCGGCTTGCGGCGGAAGTAGTAGTGCACCAGCCCCTTCGGCACGCGGGCTCTCTCCGCGATCTTCGAAGTGGGCGTGGCGTCGAACCCGTGTTCGGCGAACAGCTCCTCGGCCGCCGTGAGAATGCGCTCGCGTGCCGAGGCGTCTTCCACCCGTGATCCCTCCAGCTGCGTGGTCGATGGCCCACGGCCGCGGCCGTGGGCCAGAGGACTTCGTCAGTGGGATCCGGCCATGCCCTTGTGCGCCAGGTTCGCCACGGGCAGGGCGATCGCGCCGAGCACGACGGTCAGCACGCCACCTACCCAGGACGTCCACGCGGCGCCGTTCATGGCGGTGTAGCCCATCACCCACGGGGCGATGAACAGCAGCACACCGAGCACCAGCTGGATCCACTCACCGGCCACCATGCCCGGAGCCGCCAGCGACCACAACCCGTCCAGGGCGACCAGCACGCCCAGCACAGCCATCGTCCACGCCGCCGCCGTAGATGTCGACACCACCAGCGTCGACAGCGCGATGACCACACCCAGCACCACTTCAGCCCAGTCCTGCCACCGCGTCCAAGCCTTGGCCATCCTGACCACCTCCCGAACCACACCCTTGTGGGACGCCTCCATGGTGCGCCTTGGTTGGCCGCCCGGTCAAACAGCGGAAACCACTAGACATCGGGCCGCAGCTCCCCCGCACCGATAAACTCGGGTGCCCTGGCTCACATCGCTGGACCTGTATCGTTACTCGTCGGTAACCTGCCCCCACCTGCGCATTGACCACAGGGGCATAGGAGGACACACCGTGCAGAAGATCCTCGACGCGATCCTGGCCGGCGAGCGAGAAGCAGTCGGCTCACTGCCCGTCCCGGAGTCCTACCGAGGCGTCACGGTGCACGAGGACGAGGCCGGCCTCTTCGAGGGCGTGGCGACCAGGGACAAGGATCCCCGCAAGTCGCTGCACCTGGACGAGGTGCCCACCCCCGAGCTGGGCCCCGGTGAGGCCCTGGTCGCCGTGATGGCCAGCGCCATCAACTACAACACCGTCTGGACCTCGATCTTCGAGCCGATGTCCACCTTCGGCTTCCTCAAGCGCTACGGGCGCACCTCCCCGCTGGCCTCCCGGCACGACCTGCCCTACCACGTGGTCGGCTCCGACCTCGCGGGCGTCGTGCTGCGCACCGGTCCCGGCGTGCAGGCGTGGAAGCCCGGCGACGAGGTCGTCGCGCACTGCCTGAGCGTGGAGCTGGAGAGCTCCGACGGGCACAACGACACGATGCTCGACCCCGAGCAGCGCATCTGGGGCTTCGAGACGAACTTCGGCGGCCTCGCGGAGGTCGCGCTGGTCAAGTCCAACCAGCTGATGCCCAAGCCCAAGCACCTGAGCTGGGAGGAGGCCGCCTCCCCCGGCCTGGTCAACTCCACCGCGTACCGGCAGCTGGTGTCCACCAACGGCGCCAACATGAAGCAGGGCGACGTGGTGCTGATCTGGGGCGCCTCCGGCGGCCTTGGCTCCTACGCCACGCAGTTCGCGCTCAACGGCGGGGCGATCCCGGTGTGCGTCGTGTCCAGCGACGAGAAGGCGGACATCTGCCGCAAGATGGGCGCCGAGCTGATCATCAACCGGTCCTCCGAGGGCTACAAGTTCTGGAAGGACGACAACGAGCAGGACCCGCGCGAATGGAAGCGGTTCGGCGCGCGCATCCGCGAGCTGACCGGCGGCGAGGACCCGGACATCGTGTTCGAGCACCCCGGCCGGGAGACCTTCGGCGCCAGCGTCTACGTGGCCCGCAAGGGCGGCACCATCGTGACCTGCGCCTCTACCAGCGGCTACATGCACAGCTACGACAACCGCTACCTGTGGATGAACCTCAAGCGCATCATCGGCTCGCACTTCGCGAACTACCGCGAGGCGTGGGAGGCCAACCGCCTGATCGCCAAGGGCAAGATCCACCCCACACTGTCCAAGGTGTACTCCCTGGAGGAGACCGGGCAGGCCGCGCACGACGTGCACCGCAACGCGCACCAGGGAAAGGTCGGCGTGCTGTGCCTGGCGCCCGAGCCCGGTCTCGGCGTCACCGACCCGGAACTGCGCGCCGCGCACCTCACCGCGATCAACCACTTCCGGGGCGTGTGAGCGCGGGCATGAGCAGACGGGTGTCACCCGTACCGGTAGCGTGGTGACATGGCCCTTGGCAGTGACCGCGACCTCGTCCCGTTGGGAACCGGCTTCGACGTCGTCAAGCGCGGCTACGACCGGGCTCAGGTCGAAGACCACCTGGAACGGCTGGACTCCGACCTGAAGCTGCTGGCCGCCGACCGGGACGCGGCGGTGTCCCAGGCCAACGACCTGGCCAGGCAGCTGGAGAAGGCGCGCACCGAGATCGACGACCTGCGCGGGCAGGTCGACCGGCTCTCGCTGCCGCCGACCACGCTGGAGGGCCTGAGCGAGCGGCTGCAGCGCATGCTGCGGCTCGCCCAGGAGGAGGCCAACGAGACGAAGGCGCGCGCCGAGGCCGAGGCCGGGCACATCCGGGCCAAGGCCGAGGAGGAGGGCGCCGCGCTGCGCCAGCGCTACGAGAAGATGCTGCGCGAACTCGACCAGCGCCGTGCCGAGATGGAGGCCGAGCACCGCGGCGTGCTCGACACGGCGCGGGGCGAGGCCACGCGCATCACCACCGAGGCCGACCAGCGCCGTCAGCAGCTGGACAGCGAGGCCGAGCAGGCGCGCACCACCGCCGACGCGGACTCGCTGGCCCGCCGCACCCAGGTGGAGGAGGACTTCGAGATCGCCATGGCCTCGCGGCGCTCGGAGTCCATGCGCAACCTCGCCGAGCAGGAGGCCAGCAGCAAGGCCGAGGCCGAACGACGCGTGCGGGAGGCCACCGAGGAGGCCAACCGGCGCAGGCACGACTCGATCGCGGAAGCCACTGCCCGCCTGCAGGAGGCCACCGACGAGGCGCACCGCCGCGTCACCGAGGCCACCACCGAGTCGGCCCGCCGGGTGGGTGAGGCCACGGCCCGGGTCGAGCAGCTGCGGCTGCTGCGCAACCAGATCGCCGAGCAGCTGCGCAACGCCCGCAGCGCGATCGTCGAGGCCGCGCCGCTGCTCAACCAGCTGCCCGAGGAGCGGCCCGCCGACATCGACGCGCCGACCCTGGAGGTCAAGGTCCCCCCGGCCACCGCGCCCCTGGCCCCGGCCCAGCCGCAAGCGCAGGCCCAGGGCCAGGGCCAGGCGGCGGCCCAGGCTCCGGCGCAGGGTCAGGGCCAGGCGGCGGCCCAGGCGCAGGCTCAAGCTCCGGCCCAAGGCCAGGCGGCGGCCCCCGCACAGCCGCAGGACCAGGCGCGGGCAGCAGCTCAGGGCCAGGGCCAGCCGCAGGCCAAGCCCGCGCCCAAGCAGCCGGTGCGCCAACCCGCGACCCCCGGCAAGAAGCCCGAGCAGGCCGCCGCCAAGGACCCCGAGGCCACCAAGAAGATCCAGCGGCCCACCCCGCCCGAGAGCAAGCACCCGCTGGCCTCCGCACCGAGCAGGCCCACCAAGCGCTGACCCCACCCGCGAGTCCCGGTCACCGGTCGGCGAGTCCCGCCCACCAGTCGGCGAACCCCGACCGCAAGCACGCGAGTCCCGGCCGCCGACGCACGAGTCCCGCCCACCGGGACACGAGTCCCGTGCACCGGTCGGCGAACCCCGCTCACCGGCAACTGCGTCCCGCCCGCCGACGCGCGACACACGCCCACCTGTGAGCTACCCGCCCACCAGTCGGCGAGTCCCGCCCACCGGGGCGCGAGTGCCGCGCACCAGTCAGCGAACACCGCCCACCGGCAGCCGCGTCCCGGCTCCCGTCGGCGAGTCCCGTCCTCCGGTGGGCGAGTCCCGCCCACAGGCACCCGAGTCCCGCGTGCCGGTCGGCAAACCCCGCTCAGAGGAGCACGAGTCCCGCCTACCGGTCCGCGAACCCCGACGCAAGCACGCGGGTCCCGGTCACCAGTCAACGAGTCCCGCCTGCGGGCACGCGACTCCCGGTCTCCTGCGCGCGAGTCCCGCCCACTAGGCACGAGTCCCGCTGACCAGTTGGCAAACCCCGCCCCGCCAGCAACCGAGTCCCGCCCGCAGGAGCACGAGTCCCGCGCACCGGCACGCGAGTCCCACCCAGGGGAGCACGGGTCCCACCCACAGGCACCCGAGTCCCGCGTGCCAGTCGGCAAACCCCGCTCAGAGGAGCACGAGTCCCGCCCACCGGTCGGCGAACCCCGCCCCACCGGCAGCCGCGTCCCGCCCAGCAACCCGCGACACACGCCCACCTGTGAGCTACCCGCGCACCGGTCAGGCCTCACGCCTGCCTGCGCGCCCCTCGCACGCCGGTCAGGGACTCACCGGCGAGTCCCGTCCGGGCGCAGCGCTAGCCGGGCAGCCAGTCCAGCACGGTCCGGGCGAACGCCGCCGGGTCCTCCAGCGGCGGCAGGTGCCCGCAGCCGGGCAGCACCGCGAACGTGGCTCCGGGCACCAGCCCGCCCACAACCTCGGGGCTCATCAGCGCGTCCTCGGCGCCGACCACGGCCAGCACCGGCACGTCCACGGCGGCGAGCAGTTCCGTGGAGTCGGGCCGGGCGGCCATCGCGCGCTGCGCCCAGGCCACTCCGCTCGGCGGTTGCGACTCGATCAACTCGCGCAGCGCCGACACCACCTCCGGGCGCTGCTCGGCCGTGGTGGTGCCGACCCCGTTGGGCAGGAACGAGTCCGCCAGCCAGCCCGCCGTGCCCTCCGACTCGGCCCGCTCCGCGACGGCGAGCCGCCCGGCACGCGCCTGCTCGGTGTCCGCCACCGCCTTGGTGTCAGCCAGCACCAGACCTGTCACCCTCTCCGCCGCACGGCGCAGCACGGCCATCGCCACGTAGCCGCCCATCGAACAGCCACCCAGGACGAACCGTTGCACACCAAGGCGATCCAGGTCGCGCAGCAGGTCCTCGGCCACCACGTCCAGGTCCGGCGTGGCCTGGCCGAGCGGGCTGCGGCCCAGCCCGCGCTGGTCCGGGGTGATCAGCCTGACCCGTTCCGCCAGCGGCCCGCGCACGCCGTCCCACATGCGCGAGTCCACCGGGTACGCGTGCAGCAGCACGAGCGGGATTCCCGAACCTTGTTCAGTGAGGTGCACGTCCCCCATCCTGCCCCCTCACCCCGACAAGTCACCGCCTTGACCGGCGGCGCAATTGCACGAGACTGTCATCCGTGATCCATCCCAGCGAGGGCGGCACGCCACTCATCGTGCTCACCGGGGCCTCGGCCGCGGGCAAGACGACGGTCGGTCGGCTGCTGGCCGACAGGTTCCCCCGGGGCGCGTTCGTCGAGGGCGACGCGGTGCGCACGATGGTCCGCACCGGACGGGTCGACATGACCCCGCGGGACACGACCCCGGAAGCGGTCCTCCAGCTGCAACTGCGGTACCGGCAGCTCGCGGCGCTGGCCGACTCCTTCCATGAGGCGGGCTTCGCCACCGTCGTGGAGGACGTGATCGTCGGCAGGCACCTCACCGAGTTCGTGCGCTCGCTGCGGGCCAGCCCGCTGCACCTGGTGGTGCTGGTGCCCGACGAGGAGTCGATGGCCAGCCGTGAGTCGGCGCGGGACAAGTGCGCCTACGACGAGGTGTGGAGCATCGCGGCGCTCAACGCGGTGGTGCACAGGGAGACGCCGAGGCTGGGCCTGTGGCTGGACTCCAGCGGCCTGACCGCGGAGCAGACCGTGGACGAGGTGCTGTCGACCCTGCCGCAAAGTCTGTTGCGAGCGGGCGAAACCGGCTCCTAGCGTGCGGGCATGACCGAACTGCGCACCGAACGGCTCCAGCTGCGCCGGATGGTGGCCGAGGACCTGCCCACCCTGCTGGAGATCGAGTGCGAGCCCGCGGGCTACCGCTACGAGCTGACCGGCCCGCCCGGCCACGAGCACGTGCGGTCGCTGCTGGACCGCATGGTCGTGCACTGGGCGGAGCACGGCTTCGGCTACTGCGTGGTCGAGCTCGCCGAGACCGGTGCGGCGATCGGGCTCGGCGGGGTCCGGCTGTTCGAGGTGGACGGCGAGGCCGTGCTCAACCTCGCCTACCGGTTCCTCGAGCGCCACTGGGGCAAGGGCTACGCCAGCGAGATGGCCTCCGCCGTGGTGGACTGGGCCGAGCGCGAGCTGCCGCAGTACCCGGTGGTCGTGTCCATGTCGCCAATCAACACGCCCTCGCGTCGGCTGGCCGAGAAGCTCGGCTTCCGCGAGTACACCACCCAGGACATCGGCTACGGCCCGGAGCCGGTTCTGCGCAGGTCAGAGCCACTTGTCAGGGGTAGGTCCTAGCTTGGGGGCATGACCGAGACACGCACCGAACGGCTCCGGTTGAGCCGACCGGTGCCCGAGGACCTGGCCGCGGTCGCCGAGCTGCACGGCGATCCGGAGACCAACCTGCACAACCCCTCGGGCGCCAGGACCCCGGATGAGTCCGCCCAGCTGCTGGGTTCCTGGCTGGACGACTGGGCAACGCACGGCATCGGCTACTGGACCGCCCGCGAGCTGGTCAGCGGCGAGGTGGTCGGCTTCGGTGGCCTGCGCCCGCACGAGCTGGACGGCGCGCTGGCGCTGAACCTCTACTACCGGTTCCGGCCCGCCGTGTGGGGCCGGGGTTACGCCACCGAGCTGGCCAGGGCCGGTGCGGCCTGGGCCCGCCGGGTGCGGCCCGAGTTACCCGTGGTCATCGTGACCAGGCAGGACAACCACCAGTCGGTACGGGTGGCCGAGAAGATCGGCTTCGTGCTGTCCGGCACCACGCGCGCCTACGGCGGCGAGTCCCTGGTCTACCGGGCCGCGAGCACCACGGTCCCCTCATAGCGGTCCGGCAGCGGGGTTGCCACCTCAGGTGCGACCGCGGCCACGATCGCGTCCAGCACCTGCTCGGTGTAACCGACGAACAGGTGCTTGGCCCCGGGGAAGTCCAGCACGCGCGCCTGCGGCACCGGGGCGAACCGCTCGCGCGCCTGCTCGGGACGCAGGTAGTCGTCCAGTTCGGGCACCAGGCACACCACCGGCTTGCCGGACTCGGCCCAGGCGGCCAGGTGCCGCTCGGTGCTCCAGCGGAGGGGAGGTGAGATCAGCACGGCACCGCGCACCAGCGGGTCGCAGCCGTGCACCAGGGCCACGTCGGTGCCGAAGGACCAGCCGAGCAGCCACACCTCGGGCAGGTCGTGGAACTCGGCGTACTCCAGGGCGGCGGCCAGGTCGAAGCGCTCGCCCCGGCACTGGTCGAAGGTGCCCTCGCTCTGCCCGGCCTCACTCGCGGTGCCACGCGTGTTGAAGCGCAGCACGGCGATGTCGGCCAACGCCGGTAGACGCCACGCGGCCTTGCGGTACAGGTGCGACTCCATGGAGCCGCCGTGCGTGGGCAGCGGGTGCAGGCAGATGAGGGTGGCCCTGGGTGGCCGACCCGACTCGGGCAGCGCCAGCTCCCCGACCAGCCGCAGGCCGTCGGCGGTGGTCATGCTGATCGGCTGCCGGTCGGCGGGCAGCACGGTCTTGGCTCGGATCTCGGTGCTCATCGCTGGCGATCCTGCCACCTGGCAAGGGAAATCCGCTTGTCCGCGCGGTAAAGGATGGAGGTGTTCAACGACAACCTGATCGGGCTGATCGAGGGCGAGCCGAGTCACCAGCGGCGCGAGGTGGGTCCGCGACGGCCGCGACTGGACCAGCAGTGGTTGTGCCAGTGCCTGCGGTCCTCGATCCCGCCGAGGTCGTCGGCGGGCCAGGCCACCACATGTGCCGTGCCGGGGCGGATCTCGTGGTCGCAGCCGGGGCAGCGGTAGGTCTTGGCGTCCTGTGCCCCCGGCACGGCCCGGACGTTCCAGTCCCCGTCCGGCCCCGACTCGACGCGGGCCCAGCCCAGACCGCGGCCGAGGGAGCGCGGCTCCTCACTGCCTGAGGGCAGACCGTGACGTCGGGGTTTGTTGCGGCGTGGCACAGGCGACCACGGTAATGGCGGACCCTACCCGGGGCGTCGCCAAGGGGGTCGTGCATGGCGGACAATGGGGCCATGCCGATCTACGAGTTCCGCTGCCGCGAGTGCGGGGACACCTTCGAGGTGAACCGCCCGATGAGCGGTGCCGGTGACCCCGCGCACTGCCCGGAGGGCCACCAGGACACCGTGAAGCTGCTGACCACGGTCGGCGTGAGCACCGGCGCCGCGGCACCGGCCGGTGGTGGTGGCGGCGGTTGCTGCGGTGGCGGTTGCTGCGGCTAGACCAGTTCGACCTGGCAGGGCAGTCCGGGTGCCCGGCTCAACCGGGCGTCGCCGGTGACCAGCGGGGAGCCGAGTGAGGCCGCGAGTACCACGTAGAGCGCGTCGTAGAACGTGACCGCCCCGCGCAGTCGCCAGGCCGCCTCCGCCAGCGGACCCACCGCCGGGTACCGCTCGGAGATCAGGTGCTTGACCGCGCGCAGCGAGACCAGGGCCACGTTCGCGGTGATCTGCCCGGCCAGTTCCTTGCGCCTGAGTACGTTGCCCACCTCGGCGTCGAACAGGTGCGGGGCGTGACAGGTGGCGGTCCGGATCCGGTCGAGCAACTGCCGAGCACGCGGCTCGGTCGAGGTCGAGGCGTAGATGTACACGGACGCGTCGACGACCAGGTCGTTCACCTGCGGTCAGCCGCCAGGTCGGTGACGATGCTGTCCATGGTGATCGCCGTGCCCTCGTTCAGCAGGGTCATGTCGATCGCCGCCACCACCTCCTCCTTGGTGCGCTGCGAGGCCAGCGCGATGATCTGGTCGCGCATGTACGCCTGGATGGACTGCCCGGCGGCGCGGGCGCGCTTGCGGAGCGTCTCGTACGCGTCTTCCGGGATGTCCCGAACCTGGATGGTCGCCACAGCGCTAGTTTAGCGCACTAGCGCTGTGGCGCCACTTCAGCGCGGATCAACCCGTGTAGTCACGGAAGCCCTTGCCGGTCTTGCGGCCGAGTCGACCGGCGGTGACCAGGTGCTCCAGCAGGGGCGCGGGCGCGAACCCGGCCTCGCGGAACTCCAGGTACAGGGTGCGCTGGATGGCCAGGGACACGTCGAGCCCGACCACGTCGAGCAGCTCGAACGGCCCCATCGGCAGCCCGCAGCCGACCTTCATCGCGGTGTCGATGTCCTCGGCCTCGGCGTAGTGGGCCTCGAGCATCTTGACCGCGTCGTTGAGGTACGGGAACAGCAGCGCGTTGACGATGAACCCGGCGCGGTCCCCGCAGTGCACGGGCTGCTTGCGCAATCGCTTGCACACCGCGTGGGCGGTCGCCACGACCTCGGGCGAGGTGGCGATGGTGTCGACGATCTCGACCAGCTTCATGACCTGGGCCGGGTTGAAGAAGTGCAGGCCGAGCACGTCACCGGGACGGGAGGTGGCGGCGGCGCACTCGATCACCGGCAGCGAGGAGGTGGTGGTGGCCAGCACGGCGCCGGGCTTGCACACCTCGTCCAGCGCGGCGAACACCTCGCGCTTGATCGACAACTCCTCGGCGACGGCCTCGACCACCAGGTCGCAGTCGGCCAGCGCCTCGAACTCGACGGCGGGCTGGATCCTGGCCAGCGCGGCGTCCCGGTCGGCCTCGGCGAGCCTGCCCTTGGCCACGGCCTTGTCCAGCGAGCGGCGCACCTTGCCCAGCGCGGCCTCGGCCTTGTCCAGCGACCGGGCGCGCAGCACCACGTCGTTACCCGCCTTGGCGAACACCTCCACGATCCCGGTGGCCATGGTGCCGGTGCCGATCACGCCGACCCGGTGCACCTCGCGCGGGGCCACCCCGGCGGCACCTCCCGCGGCGGGCGTGTGCAGGTCGTCCACCACGACCGGGGAGTCTGGGCCGTCGTAGGTGTAGAAGCCGCGACCGCTCTTGCGGCCCAACAGCCCCGCGGTGATCATCTGCTTGAGGATCGGCGCCGGGGCGTGCAACCGGTTGCGGGACTGGTGGTACATCGTGTCGAGGATCTCGTAGGCCGTGTCCAGCCCGATCAGGTCGAGCAGTTGCAGCGGTCCCATCGGGTAGCCGCAGCCGTAGCGCATGGCGGCGTCGAGGTCCTCGCGGCTGGCGTAGCGGCTCTCGTACATGCGGGCCGCGTGGTTGAGGTAGCCGAACAGCAGGGCGTTGGCGATGAAACCGGCCCGGTCGCCGATCACCACCGGGGTCTTGCCCAGCCGGGAGATGAAGCCGACGACGTCCTCGACCACCGGCGGCTCGGTGACCACCGTGCGGACCACCTCGACCAGCTTCTGCACCGGCGCGGGGTTGAAGAAGTGCAGTCCGACGACCTTGCCGGGACGCCCAGTGTGCACCCCGATCTCAGTCACCGACAGTGACGAGGTGTTGGAGGCGAGCACCACCTCGGGACGGCACACCTTGTCCAGTTCGGCGAAGATCTCCGCCTTGAGTTCGAGCTGCTCCGGCACCGCCTCGACGACCAGGTCGCAGTCGGCCAGGTCGGACAGGCTGGTGCCGTAGCTGATCCTGCCGAGCAGCTCGGCGCGGGCGGCGTCGTCGATCTTTCCGCCGCGCAGCGCGCGTTCCGTGGAGTGCTCGATGTGCCCACGGCCCCGGGCGACGCCGTCCTGGTCGACCTCCACGGCCACCACGCGGAGCCCGGTGCGGGCGCACACCTCCGCGATGCCCGCACCCATGGTGCCCAGTCCGACAACTCCGATGGTGTGGAACTCGCGCGTCACGGGAAACCTCCGGCGCTCGTCGACAAGGGCTCACGGGCTCCGACACCACCACGCTACGCGTCGGTAACATCGAGCTTGGCGCAGATACTGCCACGTGGGCACGAATGCGCTGGGTGAGCTTCGCCACCGAATCGTGCAAGTTGGACGGCGCGATCAGGAGGTCAGCACGGCGGAGACGATCACGTTGTCGGCGAACCTGCGGGTCGCCGGGTCGAACCGGCCGCCACAGGTGATCAGCTTGAGCTCGCGCTGGGCGGAGGGCCCGTAGACCTGCTGGGTGGGGAAGCTGGTCTTGGGGATCTGCTGGACCTGCTGCACCGTGAAGCGCAGCACGCTGCCGTCCTGCCGGGTGATGCGCGCGGTGTCCCCAGGCCGCAGCGCGGCGAGCCGGGCGAAGATCCCGGGCTGCCCGTTGCCGTCCACGTGCCCGAGCACCACGGCCCGGCCCAGATCCCCTGGCCGCACACCGAAGCGGTACCAGCCCGCCTGCAACGGCTGCTCGATCGGCGGCACCTGGACCGTGCGATCACCGTTGAGCCCCAACGGGATCAGTGAGGAGTGCGCGTCGACCCCGTCGATGTCCACGCGCACCGGCACAGTCGGGTCGGCGGGCGCGGTGGGCGTGGTCGTGCCGGGCGCGGGCGGCGGCAACTGGAAGGCGATGCCGTTGTCGCTCAGGCCCAGCGCACTGGTCATGCCCACCCCGCCGCTGCGCAGGATGCCGATCACCACACCGGCCAGTGCGAAGGCGGTGATCAGTGCGGCGATGCCCAGGGCGTTGCCCCGCTTGCTCTCGCCAGGGTTCACCGGCCGCCGAGGTCGGCGCAGGTGCGCCACGGGGTGCATCATCGCGCGGCGATCCGTCGCCGGGAGGCCACCGTCACGGCGGCGCCCGCGCCCGCGATCATCACCACCCCGCTCAACTCGGCCAGCCCGAGCAGGTCGGGACCGCTGTCCAGCGGCGGTGGCGCGCCCCCGGTCTCCGGCGCGCCGACGGGGATGATCATCGTGCTGGTCGGTGCCCCGCTCGCGGGTGGCTGCGCCTGGTTGGTCACGGCGATCTGGGTGCTGACCAGTTGCCTGCCGCAGTGGAACGCCGCGTCGAACACGCCCGAGCGCACGTCGGTGCGGACCGTCGCGGCGCTCTCCAGCAGCCCCTCACGCCGGTTGGTGCGCACGAACTGGCGCACCTCGGTCAGCGCGCCGGAGGCAACGAGGTCGACCTGGTCGGAGCCGCAGCGGGCCTCGATGCGCACGGTCTGACCGCCACGCACCGAGGCGGGGTCGATCCGCAGCGCGTTCTGGTCCCCGCGACGGCCCAGGTCGTCCGAGCGGGCGTAGGGGGCCGCGGCGATCAGCACGAAGGCAGCGAGCACCACTCCGGCCAGGAGTATGCGGGTGACCATCATGAGCAAGCCCTTCCAGGTCAGGGGCCGGTCCCTCCGACACGCTCTACGCGTGCCCGGTGGGACCGGTTCACCCCGACCGGCTCACTCCTCGAAGCCGCGCTCCACCAGTGCCTGCACGCGTGCGATCGCCTCGCGCGCGTCGGGACCGCTCGCCACGACCTCGATGGTGTCCCCGTCGCGCGCGGCCAACCCCATCAGCGCCAGCACGCTGCGCGCGTCGGCCTGCTGCTCGCCGTGCCGCACAGCGACCTCGGCCCGCAGTCCGCCCATAGCCCTGGCCAGCAGCGCCGCGGGCCGCGCGTGCAGGCCAACCTCGTTGTGCAGCACCATCTCCGCCCGGTACGCGGTGGGCTTGTCGTCCACGACGAAGTCCACCGGCGCCTCGGCCGCCGAACTCGCGGCCCGGCTCACCCCGTCGATGTCCGCCCCGGACTGGGCCGCCACCGCGGCGGCCACGGCGCCCTCCACCAGCGGGGCCTCCACCACGAACGCCTCGCCCGCCCCGGAGTGCCCCTCCACGGCCAGTTCCGCGATCATCTGGGCACTGCCCAGGTCGTAGAGCAGCACCACCCCGCCGCCCCGGTCCACCCGGTCCAGCGCGGCGCAGACCCGGTCGTAGTCGGTGCCCAGTTCGCCGTCCGCCGTGCCGCCCGCGGGTGCGATCAGCACCTCCGGCGCCATCTGCTGGGCCAGTTCGGCCACGCCCTCGGCCAGCTTCGCGCTGTGCGAGACGATCACCAGTCCGACGGTCACCGCGCACCTGCCGAGTTCGCCAGCGACCGCAGCAGCAGGGCGGTGGACCGCGCGCCGGGGTCCAGGTGGCCCGCGCTGCGCTCGCCGAGGTAGGAGGCCCGCCCCTTGCGCGCCACCAACGGGATCGTGGACTCGGCGCCCTGCTCGGCGGCGCTCGCGGCGGCGGCCAGCACGGCGGCCACCGACTCGCCCGCGGCCTCGGTGGCGGCCTGCACGGCCGGCGCCAGCACGTCGACCATCGTCTTGTCGCCGACCTCGGCCTTACCCCTGGCCACGACCCCGTCCAGCGCCGCCTTGAGCGCCGCGGCCACGGCGGCACCGTCCAGTTCGGACTGACCTGCGGTGGCCGTCGCGGCGCGCAGGAATGCCGTACCGAGCAGCGGTCCGGACGCGCCGCCGACCTTGGAGATCAGCGTGGTGGCAACGAGTTTGAGCATCGCGCTGGGACTGTCCGGAGTGGAGCTGTCCAAAGCGGACAGCACAGCGGTGAAGCCCCGGTTGAGGTTCTCGCCGTGGTCGGCGTCGCCGATGGCGCGGTCGAGGTCGATCAACTCGGTGCGGTGCTCGGCGACGACCCCGGCCAGTCCGCGCACGGCGGCCACGAGGGTCTCGGTGGTGCAGGTCATGCTCAGATCCCCCAACGCAGTGCCGCGGTGTTGACCGGCTCGTCCCACAGCTCGGTCAGTTCCTCGTCCAGTTTGAGCAGGGTCAGGCTCATACCCTGCATCTCCAGGCTTGTCACGTACGAGCCGACGAGTCGGCGCTCCACGACGATCCCCTTGTCCGCCAACAACTTCTCGGCGATGCCGTGCGCGAGGTAGAGCTCCACCAACGGGGTGCCGCCCATACCGTTGGTGAGCAGCAACACCCGGTCGCCCTCGGCGAAGGGCAGGTCCTCCAGCACGGGGCCGAGCAGCCGCGCGACGAGCTGGTCCGCGGGCTCCATGGGCAGTCGCTGGCGGCCCGGCTCGCCGTGGATGCCAACGCCCAGTTCGAACTCGTCCTCGGCAAGGGTGAAGCTCGGTTCACCGGCGTGCGGCACGGTGCAGGCGGTCAGCGCCAGTCCGAGCGAACGGAGGTTGGCCACGACCCGGCGGGCCAACTCCTCGCAGCCGTCCAGGTCCGTGCCGCGCTCAGCCGCCGCGCCGACGATCTTCTCCAGCAGCATCGTGCCCGCGACCCCGCGCCGGCCCGCCGTGTAGAGCGAGTCCTTGACGGCCACGTCGTCGTCGATGACCACGGTGCGCACGTCCACGCCCTCGGCGGCGGCCAGTTCCGCGCCGGTCTCGAAGTTCAGCACGTCGCCGGTGTAGTTCTTGACGATCAGCAGCACCCCGGCGCCACCGTGCACCTGCTCGACGGCGGCGCTGATCTGGTCGGGGGTGGGCGAGGTGAACACCGCGCCGGGGCAGGCCGCGTCGAGCATGCCCCTGCCGACGAAGCCGCCGTGCAGCGGCTCGTGGCCGGAACCGCCGCCGGAGACCAGCGCCACCTTGCCCGCGACCGGGGCGTCGGCGCGGACCACGACGGCCGGGTCGGGCCGCACCCTGATCAGCTCCGGGTGGGCCAGCGCCATGCCGCGCAACGCCTCGGCGACCACTGCGGACGGATCGTTGATGATCTTCTTCACTGGAGACCTCCGCTCACGGCCCCTTCCTACCCCGGTGCCCGGCCCGACGCCAGTGATCAATAAGTAAAGGTAGGCTCACCTAAAAGAGTGAAGGGGTGCCGAGTGAAGAGGATCATCCTCGCCATGACCGCGGCCGCGTTGCTGGTCGGTGCGACCGCGTGCGGCCAGGCGGCGACCGATGCCAAGTCCGAGGTGGCCCAGGGCGGCTCCGCGTTCCAGTCCGCCGGCGAGCGCACCGCGAAGTACGGCACCGACGCGCTGCCCGGCCAGTTCCCGCGCACGATCAAGCACGCGATGGGCGAGACCACGCTCAAGGCCAAGCCGGAGCGGGTGGTCGTGCTGGACGTGGGCGAACTGGACAACGTGGTGGCGCTGGGCGTGCAGCCGGTGGGCGTGGCCTACACCGAGGGCTCGCCGACCATGCCCGGCTACATCGGCGCCAAGGGCGGCACCCCGACCAGCGTCGGCACGATCAACAGCCTGAACCTGGAGACGATCGCCAAGCTGAAGCCCGACCTGATCCTGGGCTCCAAGCTGCGCGCGGAGAAGTCCTACGAGAAGCTGTCCAAGATCGCGCCGACGGTGTTCTCGGAGCGACCCGGCTACACCTGGAAGGCCAACTTCCTGCTCAACTCCGCCGCGCTGGACCGCACCGACCAGGCCGACAAGCTGCTGGCCGACTACCAGTCGGAGGCCAAGGCGGTGGGCGAGGCGGTGCAGGCCAAGCTGGGCCGCAAGCCGACGATCTCCCCGCTGCGGTTCATGCCGAACATGACCCGGGTCTACGCGCGCAAGTCGTTCATCGGCACGATCCTGGCCGACACCGGGCTGCCCACCAACGCCTCGGGCCAGGTGGACGACCTGGCCGTGCAGGTGGGCGCGGAGCAGATCGACCGGGCCGACGCCGACTGGATCTTCGTCGGCAGCTACGGGGACCCGAGCAAGACCCAGCAGAACTCGTTCCAGACCAACCCGCTGTGGCAGACCCTGGGCGCGGTCAAGGCCGGTCACGCCAAGACCGTGGCCGACGAGACCTGGTACCTGGGCCTGGGTGTGCTGGCCGCCAACCAGGTGCTGACCGAGCTCCGCGCCCAGCTCACCTCCTGAACCGGCGAGTCCCGCTCTCCCGCACGCGAGTCCCGCCCACCGGGCCGTGACTCACGCGCCCCAGAGCGGGACTCGCGGTGGGTCAGCGGCCGTAGCGGGCCTTGACGATGGCCATGAGCCTGCCGACGACACCGCCGCCCCGCGAGAACGACATCGGGTTGAGCACCGGCTTGAAGCGCTTGCGGGTGACCGACTGCACGCGGGTGAACTCGCGCAGCCCGTCCTCACCGTGGATGCGCCCGAACCCGGAGTCGCCGACCCCGCCGAAGGGCAGCGCGGGCACGGCCGCGAACGCGATCACGGAGTTGACCGCCACCATGCCGGTGCGCAGCCTGCGGGCCACCTGCTCCCCGCGCGACTTGGAGAACACGGTGCCGCCCAGCCCGTACTTGCCCGCGTTGGCCAGCCGCACGGCCTCGTCCACGTCGCGCACCCGGTTCACGGTGACGGTCGGCCCGAAGGTCTCCTCGGTGATCGCCAGCGAGTCCTCGGGCACGTCGACCAGCACGACCGGCTCCACGAAGGGCGGCCGCACCGACTCTGTGCCGCCGACCACCGCGCGCCCGCCCTTGTCCAGCGCGTCCTGCACGTGCGAGCGGATCACCTCAACCTGGGAGGGCATGGTGATCGGCCCGAAGTCCGCGGACGGCTGGCCGCCGGGCCGCAACTTGGCCGCCCGCTTGGTGATCTGCTCCACGAACTCCTCGGCCACGTCCTCGACCACGTAGACCCGCTCCACGCCGATGCAGGTCTGGCCCGCGTTGGACATGGCGCCCCACAGCGCGGCGTCGGCCGCGGCGGCCACGTCGGCGTCGTAGTCCACGATCAGCACGTCCTTGCCGCCGCACTCCAGCAGCACCGGGGTCAGCGACTCGGCGCAGGAGGCCATCACGCGCTTGCCGGTGGCGGTGGAGCCGGTGAACGCGAGCTTGTCCACCCCCGAGCGGCACAGCGCGGCACCGGTCTCGCCGAAGCCGGTGACCACGCTGAGCACCGGGTGCTCGGGTACGACCTCGGCCAGGGTGTCGGCCAGCCACACGCCGACGCCGGGGGTCAGCTCGGAGGGCTTGAAGACCACGGTGTTGCCCGCGGCCAGCGCGTAGGCGATGGAGCCCATCGGGGTGAAGATCGGGTAGTTCCACGGGCCGATCACGCCGACCACGCCCAGCGGGCGGTACTCCACGGTCGCGGCCTGGTTGAGCATGAGCAGCCCGGAGGCCACCCGGCGCCTGCGCAGCACCCGCTCGGCGTTGCGCGCCGCCCAGTGCAGGTGGTCGATGACCAGGGCCAGTTCCAGCTTGGCGTCGGCGTTGGGCTTGCCGGTCTCCGCGCTGACCAGGTTCGCGATCTCGTCCAGGCGTTTCACGATCAGCCTGCGCCAGGCGTCCAGCCGCTGCTTGCGGCCGTCGAAGCCCAGTTCGGCCCACCAGGTCGCGGCCCGGCGCGCGGTGGCCACCGCCTCGGTGACCTCCTGGGCGCTGTGCACCGGGTGGTGGGCGACCACCTCGCCGGTGCGGGGATCCAACGAGGCGAACCGCTTGGGATGCTCGTCCGATCCGGCCGCGCCCACCGCGCTGCTCTCCGGGGCTGTCTGAGTCATCGACCCTCCCAGCTGGTACCGCTCACCTCGTTGTTACTGAAGAGTACGACAGAATTCCGTCGTGTGACGAGGTGATCTGAGCCGACCGCTCAGGACCTGGGAAGTTTGCCCGCGACAACTTTCGCCGCCGCGACGGCCTTCGCGCAGCTGTCGCCCTCGGCGTCGTAGCGGATCACCACCGTCTCGCTGGCGGCGGCGGTGGCGCGCGGCCACCAGGACACCGAGCAACCGGCCAGGGTGGAGATGTTGGGCAGCTGGTAGGCGGTCAGCCCGCCGAGGTCCACCGGGGTGGTCTTGTGTTCCAGCACCGGCATCGACGGGTCACCCGACATCCGGAAGGTCACGTACAGCAGCACGCCGGGCTGCCGCCACAGGCACTCGTGCAGCTGCTGCGGCTGGGCGGTGGCCGAGGTGCCGACCAGGCTGTCGACCGTGGCTTTGTCGACAAGTGCACACGGGTCGACCACCGCGAGCGTGCCCTTGGGGTTGTTCATCGCGGGCGGGGCGGTGCGCAGCCTGCCGAGCACAGCGGTGACCAGCTTGCGGGCCACCTCGCACGGGTCGGTGCCGCCCTTGGCGTCCACCCGCAGCACCAGCCCGAGGCCGGGCGTGTCCTGGGTGATCGCCTTGTCCATGCAGCCGGAACCCTGCCTGGTCTCCAGCACGCGTGTGCCAGCCAGCTCGGTCGTGGCGTCCTTCTTGACCTCGCTGATCGGGCTGCCCAGGTCCAGGCTGAGCTGCATGGCCTGACCGGAGCCGTCCTTCATCGAGACCTGGCAGCCGGTGAACGGGTTGCCCGCCGCCTCACCCGGGGTGCCCACCAGGGCCTGGGTCTTCTTGTCCAGCAGCCCGCACGGGTCCACCGCGCGCAGCCTGTCCGCGGCGAAGGCCGGGTCGGTCGGCCCCTTGTTGATCGCCACGCCGGTGGCGGTCGCCTGGACGGCGGTCCTCGGCGAGACCGATCTGGCCTGGTCGGCACCGGGGGTGCAGGCGGTGAGCGCCACGGCGGCCAGGACCGCGCAGCTGACGAGACGGAGCACGGGTGCACGGTAGCGACCAGCGCCGATCCGCGTGCGCCGAACCCGAAACCCGGGCTCACACCGTGATAACACGGAGGGTGACAGGGCTCACGGACAGCTTCGGGAACGATACAGAAGATCGGAACGATGTACTGGGTGCAAGGGTTCGAACGACTGTCAGGAGGACACCCAGTGACGAAGACCCGCACCTCTGCTCTGCGTGCGCAGGCTCGGCGCGGACGGGCCGGACTCGGCCGCGCGGTCCGCTGGATCGACGCGTGGACCGTGGAGGCCTTCAACCCGGTGTACCCGCACCGCAACGGCCGGCGCTGAGGCGCAGTGCCCCGGCAACCGGCCGTCGCGGTAGCGATGAGCTAGTGCTGTCAGCCCTCGCCGGCGCCAGTGGCGTCGCCGGCATCCGGCAGCACGATCGGGCGCAGCCTCGCCCAGGCGGTGAAGGCGATGCCCGCGAGGAGCATCACGATCCCGCCCCACAGGTTGATGTTGACGCCACCGGCCTTCTCCAGGCCCTCCGGCTTGGTGAACCACAGGCCCATCACGGTGAGGACCAGGCCGTACACCCCGAACAGCAACGCCAGGATGTAGCGCAGGTCGAACAGACCCGCACTCTTGTTTCCTTGCTCGGACACGGTTTCCTCCCTCACCAGAAGATGACGTTGAGCACGGCGGCCAGCACGAGCACGCCGACACCCAGCACGACCGGCTTGCGGTACCAGCCCGCGTTCTCACCGGTCTCGGAGTGCTTGAGCGTGTCGCGCGGGGTCAGCGACCAGACCAGGCCGACCAGTTCGGAGTCGGGCTTGGGCTTGGTCACCAGCGTGACCAGCACGCTGACCACGATGTCCATCAGGAACGCGACGCTGGCGGCCACGAAGCTGGCGCCCTGGCCGGACAGGTCCAGCACCCCGTTGCGGCTGAGGATGTCCACGGTGACCGCGGAGCCGGTGCCCACGATCAGGCCGATGCCACCGGCCAGCGGGGACATCCGCTTCCAGAACATGCCCAGGATGAACGTGGCGAACAGCGGGGCGTTGAAGAAGCCGAACAACGTCTGGAGGTAGTCCATGATGTTGTTGAAGGTGCCCGCGATGAACGCCGTGCCGATGGCGATCAGGCAGCCGATCACGGTGATCCAGCGACCGGTGCGCAGGTAGTACTCGTCCGGCTTGTTCTTGACCACGTAGGTCTGCCAGAGGTCGTAGGTGAACACCGTGTTGAACGAGCTGACGCTGGCCGCCATGCCCGCCATGAACGCCGCCACCAGACCGGTGATCGCGATGCCCAGCATGCCGTTGGGCAGCAGGTCGCGGATCAGCACCTCGATCGTGTTGTTGTAGGTGATCTCGGCGCCCTTGGGTGCCCCGGCCGCCTTGTACGCGGCCAGGTCCGGGGACAGCACCGCGGCGAGCATGCCCGGGATGACGATGATCAGCACGATCAGGGTCTTCGGGTACGCGCCGATCAGCGGGGTGCGCCGGGCGGCCGACATGCTCTTGGCCGACAGCGCGCGCTGCACCTCGGCGAAGTTGGTCGTCCAGTAGCCGAAGGACAGCACGAAGCCAAGGCCGAACACCAGGCCGATGACCGAGAGCACCGGGTTGGCGATGCCGGTCAGGTTGCTGCCCGGCCAGGAGCTCAGCTGCGCGGAGGCGTCGGCGTTCGCGGCGGTGATCTTCTCGACCAGGCCGTTCCAGCCGCCGACCTTGTACAGGCCGACGATGGTCAGCGGCAGCAGCATCGCCACGATCACGAAGAACTGCATGACCTCGTTGTAGATGGCCGCCGACAGGCCGCCCAGGGTGGTGTAGGCCAGCACGATCGCCGCCGAGATGACGATCGACACCCACAGCGGCCAGCCCAGCAGCAGGTTGATCACGGTGGCCAGCGCGAACAGGTTCACGCCCGCGATCAGCACCTGGGCCAGCGCGAAGCTGAGGCTGTTGACCAGGTGGGCGAAGGGCCCGAACCGGCGCAGCAGGAACTCGGGCACGCTGCGCACCTTGGAGCCGTAGTAGAACGGCATCATCACCAGGCCGAGGAACACCATGGCCGGGATCGCGCCGATCCAGTAGTAGTGCACCGTCGGGATGCCGTACTGGGCCCCGTTGGCGGTCATGCCGAAGATCTCGACCGCGCCGAGGTTGGCGGAGATGAAGGCCAGGCCGGTCACCCAGGCGGGCAGCGATCGGCCGGACAGGAAGAAGTCGAGGCTGGAGGACACCGAGCGCCGTGCCAGCGCGCCGATGCCCAGTACCAGCAGGAAATAGAACCCGAGCAGGGCGTAGTCCACAGGTCCGGCGTCTAGCCGGAGGCTCCCGTCCGCAATGACGGTCACCAGCCCACCTCCACATCCAACATAACCAAACAGCACCCATCACGATCCGAGGGGCGCGCGAACGGTACCGCACAGGACCCCGGCCGTGAACTGCTTGAAACCGAGCTGTTGCATTTGTTGGGCACGCACACTAATTCACCCGGCCGGGTCAAGCACAGACCGGTCACAGCACGGCGCTGACCAGCCCGGCGACGGCGTCCAGGTCGGACCGGGACGCGCCGCGCTGGCCAGTGTGGAAGCGAAGCGGATCTCCCGCATGTCGAGGGATCACGTGCAGGTGAACGTGAAACACTGTTTGCCCTGCCGCCTCCCCGTCGGCCAGCAGCAGGTTCACCCCGTCGCACGGCAGCCCGCTGCGGCGCAGCGCCGCCGCCATGCGCTGGCCGGTGCCGAACAACCGCTGGCCGGTGGCCTCGGGCAGGTCCGCGAGGCCCACCGAGTGCGCCTTCGGCACGACGAGCAGGTGACCCCGGGTGATCGGGTTCAGGTCGCAGAACACGATCAGGTCCTCCTCGCTGTGGACCACGCTCGCGGGGGCGTTTCCGGACACGATGGCACAGAACACGCAAACGTTTTCGACCACGCTGAACTCCTGGTTCGGCCGGGTGCAGACTGGAGGCGTGCCCGAGCCTCTCACGGTGATCACCGCCCTGGCGGTGTGGACGCCGGACCCCGTGTCACTGGTGCTGATCGCCCTGCTCGGCGGCTGGTACGCCACGGCGGTGCGCCGAGTGCGGTGCGGTGGCGGGCACTGGCCCCGGGCCCGGTCGGTGACCTGGTTCGGCGGCGGGCTGGGCGCCTACGCCCTGGCCACGCTGTCCAGCATCGGCGCCTACTCCGACGTGCTGTTCTCGATGCGCGCCGCGCAGGTGATCCTGCTGCTGATGGTGGCCCCGCTGGGGCTGGCGCTCGGTGCGCCGCTGACCCTGCTGCGCGAGACCGCACCGCCCGGCCTGGTCGCCCGGCTGCGCTCGGCCCTGCACAGCCGGTTCTGCCGGGTGCTGGCCTTCCCCGCCACCGCCTCGGCCCTGCTGATCGCCACGCCCTGGGCCCTGTACTTCACCGACTGGTACCCGGCGGTGCTGCGCTCCCCCGTGCTCGACGAACTCACCAGGCTGGCCCTGCTACTCATCGGCTTCGCCTACTTCTGGAGCAGGCTGCAACTGGACCCGGTGCCGCGCGGCTACCCGCACCTGGTGTCGGTGTGGATCACCTTCGCCGAGGTGGTCTTTGACGCCGCGCTTGGGCTGACCCTGTGGTTCTCCGGGCACATCGTCGCCGCGGACTACTACCAGTCCCTGGGCCGGGCCTGGGGTCCGGACCTGCGCCTGGACCAGACCATCGGCGCCGGGGTGCTGTGGATCGTCGGCGACCTGGCCGGGCTGCCCTTCCTCGGCGCCCTGCTCAACCGGATGAGCCGCCAGGACGCCGAGCAGGCCGTGCGCATCGACCGGGAACTGGACGAGCGGGAAGCCGAGCAGTCCTCGGACCGGCCATGGTGGGAGGACGACCCGGTGCTGTCCGAGCGGTTCAGGAGGCGTTGAGCTCCTTGACCGCCTCGCGCGCGGTGTCCATGTTCTCCTTGTAGGCCCCGCTCTCGAAGGTGGACCAAGGCTTCCAGTTCTGCGATTCCATGAAGATCTGGTACGCGACCCGCACATTGGTCGGCGGGTCGAACGCCTGCTTCTCGGTGACCTCGGGGTGCCAGTAGTCGTTGATCTGCCACAGCCCCCGGTCGGTGGTGCAGTTCTCGTTGACCAGCACGGCCTTGGTCCAGCCGCTGCTCTCCGCCAGCGCCACGGCCACCGCGATCACCAGGTCCTCCTCGGTGAATCCGGCCTGCTTGGCCAGTTGCGCCAACTGCTTGGGCTGGTAGTGCTCGCCCTCGTACTTGTTGTACGAGGTGCACTTGCGCTCCACAGCGGCGGGAACCGGGTTGGGCAGCACGGTGCCCGGCACAACTCCGGCCAGCACGGTGGCCGCCGAGACTGCGATCATTCGAGGCATCAGCACGCCTCCATGAATCCGCGAGTGGACAGCGTCCCGCCACCACCTCGGGGGAACCTGTCCCCATCCGGACAGAAAACCCAAAGCAGGCAACCTAAACTGGTGTACCAGCTAGCAGTGGGAGGCGGTTGCCCGTGATCTACTTCGCGATCCGGCTCGCGGTGATCCTCGTGGTCGGCGTGCTGTCCGCGCCCACCGGGAGCCCCGCGCCCACCGGCAATCCCGCCGCCGCGTGGTGTGCCGCCCTCGCCCGCGGCGGAGTCGTGATCGACGTGCTCGGCGACTCCATCATGGAGGCCAAGGACGTGCAACCGCCAGAGCGGCGCTGGCACGCGCTGCTCGAACGGTCGCTGCGCGCCGACGGGGTGCTCGACCGCATCTGGACCACCGGCGCCATCGGCGGCACCACCGCCGCCGACTTCGGCCCCGGCGGCTGGTACGCCGACCGCGTCGAGGCGGTGGGCAACCACCCGGACCTGGTCATCATGGACTGGGGCATCAACGACTGGGTCAAGGGCGTGCCGCCCGCGACTTTCTCGGCCCAGTACCAGAAAGTGCTGGATCGCATCCGCGCCGTCGCACCCGGTGCCTCAGTGCTCCTGGTGCACGCCCCATGGGTCGCCAACGAGACCTTCATCGCCGACCACGGCGACCAAGTCCCCCACCAGCAAGCAATCCGCTCACTCGCCCGTGACAACAACACCCTGTACCTCGGGCTGGACCCGTACTTCGACAAGGCGGACCCGCTCGGCCTCTACGCCGCCGACCGGCTGCACCAGAGCGACCGCGGCCAAGCGGTGATCCACACCGCGTTCCGGGCGTACCTGCTGGGGCTGTGCGGCCGGGGGTGAGCCCGCTGCCACCCGCCACGAAAGTGGCTTTCACTGCGTTGACCGCAGTGAAAGCCACTTTCATGGCACCTCAGAACAACCGGAACTCGTCGGACTCGGTGCCGCGCAGGGCGTCGTAGTCCAGGGTGACGCAGCGGATGCCCCGGTCCTCGGCGAGCACCTTGGCCTGCGGCTTGATCTGCTGGGCGGCGAACACGCCCTTGACCGGGGCCAGCAGCGGATCGCGGTTGAGCAGTTCCAGGTACCGGGTGAGCTGCTCGACCCCGTCGATCTCGCCGCGGCGCTTGATCTCCACGGCCACCGAGACGCCCTCGGAGTCACGGCACATGAGGTCGACCGGCCCAATGGCGGTGGGGAACTCGCGGCGCACCAGCTTCCAGCCCTCGCCGAGCGTGGTGACGTGCTCGGCGAGCAGCTCCTGCAGGTGCGCCTCGACCCCGTCCTTGACCAGCCCGGGGTCCACGCCGAGCTCGTGCTTGAACTCGTGCAGCAACTCGTCCAGGGTGATGATCAGCTTCTCCCCGGCCTTGTTCTGCACCACCCACATGCCCGGCTCCTCGATGAGCCAGCACGGCGGGGACATCCAGTTCAGCGGCTTGTACGAGCCTCCGTCGGAGTGCACGAGGACCGAGCCGTCGGCCTTCACCATCAACAGCCTCTGGGCCATCGGCAGGTGGGCGGTGAGGCGGCCCACATAGTCGACCTGGCACCGAGCGATCACAAGACGCACCGCGTCACGGTACCGTCGCCCGTCATGTCAGTGACGTCTGGACCGAAGTTCGACCCTGCGAGCAGGTCCTCGGCCCTGCTGCGCCGCAAGCCCGTGTCCACCATGGCCGCAGAGGTCGAACACAGCTCACTCAGACGCAGCATGGGCCTGTTGCCCCTGGTCACCTTGTCGGTCGGGGCGACGCTGGGCACCGGGATCTTCGTGGTGCTCGGCGAGGCGGCGCCCAAGGCGGGACCGGCCGTGATCGTGTCCTTCGTGCTGGCGGCGCTGGCGGCCCTGTTCTCGGCCCTGTCCTACGCGGAGCTGGCCGGGGCCGTGCCGGTGTCGGGTTCGGCCTACTCCTACACCTACGCCACGCTGGGCGAGCTGGTCGGCTGGGTGTGCGGCTGGTGCCTGCTGCTGGAGTACGGGGTGTCGATCGCGGCGGTGGCGGTCGGCTGGGGCGGCTACCTGAACTCGTTCCTGGAGACGGCGATCGGCGTGCGCATCCCGGAGGCGCTGTCCGCACCGCCCGGTGACGGCGGGGTGGTGAACCTGCCCGCGGCCGTGGTGGTGCTGCTGGCGATGGTGGTGCTGCTCGGCGGCATCCGGGAGAGCGCGGCGATCACCGTGATCACCACGCTGTTCAAGATCGCGGTGCTGGTGTTCTTCGTGGTGGTCGCGGTGTTCGCGTTCAACTCGAACAACCTGACCCCGTTCGCGCCGATGGGGGTGGCGGGCATCGCCACCGGGGCCTCCTCGGTGTTCTTCTCCTTCGTGGGCTTCGACGCGGCCTCCACGGCGGGCGAGGAGGCGCGCAACCCGCAGCGCGACCTGCCCAGGGCGATCATGATCTCGCTCGGCGTGGTGACCCTGGCCTACGTGCTGGTGGCGCTGACGGCGATCGGCGCGGCCGGGGTGGACACGCTCAGCGGCTCGGAGGCCTCCCTGGCCACGGTGCTCAAGCTGGTCACCGGCGCGGGCTGGCCCTCGACGGTGCTGGCGGTCGGCGCCGTGGTCGCGATCGCCTCGGTGGTGCTGGCCGTGCTGTACGGGCAGACCCGGATCCTGGTGTCGATGTCCCGTGACGGCCTGGTGCCCGGCGTGTTCTCGCGGGTGACCGCACGGCGCAGGGTGCCCGCGGCCAACACGATCATCATCGGCTGCGTGGTCGCGGTGCTGGCGGCGCTGGTGCCGCTGGGCCAGCTCGCGGAGGCCACCAGCATCGGCACGCTCGTGGCGTTCGGACTGGTCAACGTGGGCGTGCTGGTGCTGCGCCGCACCCAGCCCGAGCTGCCGCGCGGGTTCCGCACCCCGCTGATGCCGGTGACCCCGCTGATCGGGCTCGCGCTGTGCGTGCTGCTGGTGTTCGGGCTCGCCCCGCAGACCTGGCTCGCCTTCGGCGCTTGGACCTTGGTGGGCCTGATCGTCTACTTCGGATATGGCATGCGGCGGTCCCGGCTCAACGAGTGACAGGATCGGCAGCGTGGAATCACTCGACTCGCGTCAGGTGTACGCCAACTCGTGGATGACCGTCCGGGAGGACGACATCCGCCGCAACGACGGCTCGACCGGCATCTACGGGGTGGTGGACAAGCCGCACTACGCGCTGGTCATCCCGCTGGACGGGGAGCGCCTGCACCTGGTGGAGCAGTTCCGCTACCCGCTGGGGCGGCGGCGCTGGGAGTTCCCGCAGGGCACCGCGCCGGAGCGGGCCGAGACCGAGGCCGCCGAACTGGCCGCGCGCGAACTGCGCGAGGAGACCGGGCTGCGCGCGGAGCGCATGGTGTCGCTGGGCGAGCTGGACGTGGCGCCCGGCATGTCCAGCCAGCGCGGCTCGGTCTTCCTGGCGACCGGCCTGACCGAGGGCACGCCCGAGCGCGAGCTTGAGGAGCAGGACATGCGCACGGCCTGGTTCCACCGGGCCGAGTTCGAGGCGATGATCTCGCGCGGGGAGATCACCGACGCGCAGAGCATCGCCGCGTACACGCTGTTGCTGCTGCACGAACTGCGGCAGCCGTAACTAGGCTGGCGCCGTGATCGACGTGCGCAGGCTGGTGCTGCTGCGCGACCTCGCCGAGTACCAGACGGTGACGGCCGTGGCCGAGGTGCACCAGGTCACGGCCTCGGCGGTGTCCCAGCAGCTGCGTGCGCTGGAGGCCGAGGTCGGGCGTCCGCTGCTGTTGCGGGAGGGCCGCACGGTGCGGCTGACCTCGGCCGGGCAGACGCTGGCCCGGCGCTGCGAGGAGGTGCTCGCCACGCTGGAGCGGGCCGCCGCCGAGGTGCGCGAGCTGGACGACCGGCTGGCCGGTGAGCTCGCCGTGGGCTGCTTCACCAGCGCGTTCGCCGAGCTGGCGCTGCCCATGGCCGCCTCGCTCACCGGCGCGCACCCGCAGCTGCGCGTGCGGTTCACCGAGGGCGAGCCGGAGCAGACCCTGCCCATGCTCAAGCAGCGCAGGCTGGACCTGGTGATCGCCTACCGGTACGGGCACCTGGGCACCACCCTGCCCACCGGCCTGGTCAGCAGGCGGCTGCGCGAGGACCCGTTCCTGATCGTCGTGCCGGAGCGGCTGCGCGGGTTGGTCGAGCAGGAGGGGCTGTCCGGTCTGCGCGAGCACCCCTGGGTCACCTTCCCCCGTGGCGCCTGCCACGACGCCGTGCTCAACGCCTGCCGCACCGCCGGGTTCACCCCTGAGCTGGCCCACATCACCAGCAGCATCTCGGTCACCCTCGACGTGGTGGCCGCCGGACTCGGTGTGTCCATGCTGCCCGCGCTGGCCACGCACGCCGTACCGCCCGGGGTGGCGCTGGTCCCCGCCGAGGGTTTGCAGCGCACCGTGGAGCTGGTGGTGCGAGCCGGTACCGAGGAGCAGCCGGTGATCGCCGCCGCCCTGGCGGCCCTGTTGCGCTGACCCACCGCCAGCAATTACCGTATCTTGTACGGAAATTGGGGGGCGTGTGGAGCGCAGTGGCGCGGGCGATCCTGACCGCACGATCGAGCTGCTCTGGCGGTCGAGGTCCCAGGCACGACGTGGGCGTCCGCCGAAGTTGAGCGTGGAGCGCATAGTGCGCGCGGCGATCGGAGTGGCCGACCGCGAGGGCCTTGCCTCGATGTCGATGGCACGCGTGGCCGAGGAACTGGCGGTCGGCACGATGTCGCTGTACACGCACGTACCGGCCAAGGCGGAGCTGATCGACCTGATGGTGGACGCCGCCCTGGCCGAACGCGGGCTGGAGGCGGACTCCTCGGGTTGGCGCGAACAGGTGCGCCGGTACGCCGAGCGCACGCGGGAGGTGTACCGGCAGCACCCGTGGCTGCGCGAGGTGTCGTTGGCGCGTCCGCCGCTGGGACCCGGCCACCTCGCGGGCCAGGAGTTCCTGTGCGCGGTGTTGGCGGGCATCGGCCTCGCGCCGCACCAGGTGGGCGTCGCACTGGGCTCGATCGCGATCTTCGTGGACGGCGCGGTGCGCGCGGAGGTCGAGGCGCAGGAGCTGGAGCGCACCACGGGCCAGTCGGCGGACAGCTGGTGGGCGCGGCGACAGTCGTTCTGGGACAACCACTTCGACCCGACTCGCTACCCCGCGATCAACCAGCTGTGGCTGGACGGCGGCTTCGCGGCGAGCACGACCGAGCACCGGCTCGCGGTGTTCGAGTTCGGCCTCGACCGGCTTCTGGACGGCATCGAGGAGGGGCTGTGACGACGGTGCTGGTGACCGGCGCGACCGGCAACGTGGGCAGGGTCGTGGTGCGGGAGCTGGTCCGCTCCGGCGCGCGGGTGCGGGCGCTGACCCGCGATCCGTCGGCGGCAGCGCTGCCCGCGGGCGTCGACCTGGTGCGCGGCGACCTGACCGATCCGGAGGGCCTTCCGCTGCGGGGGGTCGATCGGATCTACCTGTTCCCGGTACCGGAGACGGCACGGGAGGTTGTCGCACGGGCGGCGGAGGCAGGTGTCCGGCGCATCGTCACGCTGTCCTCCGGCGCGGTGACGGCGGGTTTGGACAGCGGGTTCCACCTGCCGGTGGAGCAGGCCGTCGAGGACTCGGGTCTGGAGTGGACACACGTGCGCGCGGGCGAGTTCGCGCTGAACAAGCTGTTCATGTGGGGACCGTCCATTCGCGACAGCGATGCGATCTGGGACCCGTTCCCGGACTCGCCGGGCTGCCCGATGCACGAGGCCGACATCGCCGAGGTCGCCGTCAAGGCGTTGCTGGACAACGAACACGTGGGTCGCGCGTACACGTTGACCGGCCCTCGGGTGCTGACCTCCCGCGAGCAGGCGGCACAGATCGCGAGGGCTCGTGGCCGGGACGTCCGCTTCCTGGACGTCACGCGGGAGCAGGCACTGGCCCACTACGAGCGGCAAGGCGGCTGGGCGGCGGCCATGGCGAGGTTCATGCTGGGCTTCGAGTCCTACTCCGGCGGCGAGCCAGAGCCAGTCGAGGTGGAGCTGGCGCCACTGCCGACCGTCGAGCAGGTGCTCGGCAAGCCCGCGCGGACCTTCGCGCAGTGGGCGCAGGATCACGCGGGCGAGTTCCGCTAGCGAGCGGTCACCAGCAGGCTCTGCGCCCCGCGCCCGATGACGCCCTTCTCGTCGTGCAGGGCGGTGTCGGCCAGCCCGATGCCGCCCGCGTCCACAGTGGTCCTCGCGTCCAGGCACACCCACTCCCCCACCGGGTAGCGGTGCAGGTGCACGGTCAGGTCCGGGTTGATGAACGTGTGCGTGCGCCAGTCGAGCACGGTGCTCACCCCGTTGCCCGAGTCCGCGGCGATCAGCACGCGCACCAGCGGGCTGGGCTGCTCCCCGGCGACCAGCGGCATCCTCATGCGCAGCCAGCAGGTCGCCGGGCCCGGCTCCTGGAAGGCTCCGGAGACGAACCGCCACTCCATCGCGTTGTGGTAGCCCACCTCGTAGGCGACTGGGAAGAACGGCTTGGGTTCTGCCTGGTCCGGGCCGGGCAGCACGGTGGGGTCGGCGATCGCGGGCAGCGGCTGTTCGGCGACCCGGACCAGCAGGGCGCGCGCCCTCAGCAGCGGGTCGCCGCCGGGCTGGGCGAGCTCGGCCTCGACGAGTTCGGCGCTGCGCCCGGACTTGAGCACCCGGGTGCTGACCACCAGCTCGGCGATCGGCACCGGGCGGCTGATCTCGAAGGTCATCCGGGCCAGGCGGAACCCGGGTCGCGCGCCGGGCCGGGATTCCACGGCGCGGCCCAGCAGGGCCGAAGGCGGTCCGCCGTGCTGGGCGTTGGCGTCCCAGGGGCCACGGCTGTGCTCGCTCGCGGCGAACCGGTTGTCGTCCAACTGCTCGTAGAAGGCGTTCACGAGATGTCCCTCAGGTACAGGTGGCGGGCGGTGAGGCTGACCGACACGTCGTCCAGCAGCGGTTGCAGGAACGCCTGGCGGTACAGCGGGTCGGTGGCGGCCGAGGCCGCGAAGTACAGGCCGGAGAACACCGCGAGGAAGACCGACACCTGGATGAGCTCGTTGGACAGCGGCAGGTGCAGCTTGAACAGGGTGCCCGGGGTCGGGTCGTGCGTGGTCCAGGACTTGATCACGTCGTCGTCGATGGCCAGCACGCCGAAGGCGAGGAAGAACAGGAACACCAGGACGCCGAACACGACCACCTGCAACAGCTGCGCGAGCACCAGCACGAACACCAGGTTCAGCTGCTCTCCCCTGCGCAGCGGCGGGTCCTCATCGTGGTCGGGGTGGCGGGCCTGCATCTGGAACGGGGTGGCCAGCAGCCGCTCCGGCGGCACGTTCCGGTCGACCCGCTGCACCAGGTTGCGCAGCTCCTCGACCAGCACCGAGACCAGGAACACGACGCCGACCACGGCGAAGAAGGCGACCACGCCCCACAGCCTCGCGCGGGTGAGGGTGGCGGTGACCTGCCACAGCTCGGTGGTCAGGAACAGGAAGGTGGCGAACAGCAGCAGCAGGGGCAGCGCCTTGCTGGTCAGCGTGCCCACCGCCTTGACCTGGCTCAGCGCGGCCCGCAGTGCCCAGCCCAGCACCGAGCCCGCGCCGATCTTGACCAGCACGTACAGCGCGATGACCAGCAGCAGGTTCTCCACCACGCCCTCGGAGACCGAGTCGGTGACCTTCGCCAGGTGGCCGATCACCGGCAACAGCACGATCTCCACGAGGGAAACGACCAGCACCACCGTGATCGTCAACTGCCTCATGCGCCGCCTTCGGTTCCAGCGCAGCACCAACCAGGCCGCCAGCAGCGGCAGGATCACCGTCAGGGCCGCGACCACCACGTAGGCCAGCGCGAAGTTCGGGTCCTCCAACCTCGCGCCCATGGCCGCCTCCGTGTCGGGGGTCATCGCCGCGAACACGGTCACCAGGACCTCCAGCACGGTCAGGAACGCCACCGCGGGCGCCACGCGGACCGTCAGGTCACCCAATCCCGAACTGCCCCGCACCACGCTGGGCAGCCCCCGCTGCCGGAACCACGCCTCGGCCCGTGCCCGCCGTGCCTCGTCCACCGCCACCTCCCGATCAACCCGAGCGAGGCGACTCTATTGGGGGCGGCGGCGTGCATGCCCGACCGGCCGAGCGAACCGTGCCCTGAAGGTGCCCTTCGTGACGTCGTGAGCCCACCCCGACCGCCGCGAAAGTGGCTTTCACTGCACCCAACGCAGCAAACGGCACCTTCACAGCACGCCTCGGCACTGTCATGAAGGTGCCCTTCACGGCATTGAACGTCCCCAACGGCACCTTCAGGGCAGTACGGAGCGGGGGCATGCCTAGACCCGCTCACCCACGCCATGCCCCGAAGGTGCCCCTCACGACACGCAACGTCCCCAACGGCACCTTCACGACAGCGCAGCACGGGCACAGGCCCACACCCGGCCACCCACGCCACGCCCCCAAGGCACCCCTCACGACGTCGCGAGCCCACCCCGACCGCCGCGAAAGTGGCTTTCACTGCACCCAACGCAGCAAACGGCACCTTCACAGCACGCCTCGGCACTGTCATGAAGGTGCCCTTCACGGCGCTGGATGTCCCCAACGGCACCTTCAGGGCAGTACGGCGCGGGGACATGCCTAGACCGATCACCTACGTCATGTCCCGAAGGTGCCCTTCACGGCATTGAACGCCCCCAACGGCCCCTTCATGACGGGCCGTTCGAGCGCCCGCCAGCGCGGCTCAGCGGGACTCGCGCGCTCCAGAGCGGGACTCGCGGGGTTGGGGGTCAGTCGGTCCAGAGGGGTGGGCGCTTGGCGAGGAAGGCGGCCATGCCCTCCTTGGCGTCGGGGATCTGCGAGGCGGCGGCCATGACCTCCAGGGCCACGGCGTAGGCGTCGGCCTCGGGGCGGTCCAGCTGGGCGTACAGGGTGCGCTTGCCCAGGGCCTTGCTGGCCCGGCTGCCACGGGTGGCGCGGGTCAGCAGGTGGTCGACGGCCTTGTCCAGCTCCTCATCGGGAACGACCTGGTTGACCAGGCCCCACTGCTCGGCCGTGCGGGCGTCGATCGGGTCACCGGTCAGCGCGAGCTCCATCAGCCGCTTGCGGCCCACGGAGCGGGCCACCGGCACGGCGGGCGTGTGGCAGAACCAGCCGCCCTTGCCACCGGGCAGGGCGAAACCGGCGGACTCGGCGGCCACGGCCAGGTCGCAGGAGGCGACGAGCTGGCACCCGGCGGCGGTGGCCAGGCCGTGTACGCGGGCGATCACCACCTGGGGCGCGAGCTGGATGGCGTGCATCAGCTCGGTGCACAGGGTCAGCAGCTCGCGCACGCCCAGCAGGTCGCGGGCGGAGACGTCGCCGAAGTCGTGCCCGGCGGAGAACACCGGCCCGTTGCCCGCGAGCACGATGCCGGTGGCATGGGTGTCCGAGACCGCGCGCACGGCGTGCAGCAGCTCGGTGAGGTGCTCGGCCGACAGCGAGTTGCGCCGGGCGGGCCGGTTCATGGTGATCCGCGCGGTGTCGCCGTCGGTGTCGACCAGGATGTGCTCGTAGTCAGCCATACCAGCAGGCTGCCACATCTCAGCCCATTTGCAGGTCGGCCAGCTCGGTCCCGGTCCCGGAGACGGACACGCGCAGGAAGTGGGCCCGCTGGCCGCCGAGGTCGACCGTGCCGGAGCCGGGGGCGGGCCGCGCCACGGTGCGCCAGGTGGTGCCGTCCTGGGACACCGAGACGGTCCACGCGCTCGGGCGGTGGGCGCCCCAGGTGGCGGCCAGGAAGCGCAACGCGTGGTCCCCGCGCAGGTCCACGGTGAGCGCCGACTGGGGGCGCGGCGTCCGCCAGCCGGTGCTCGGGTCCCCGTCGACGGCGGAGGAGGCGGGCGCGTCGGGGTCGGCGAGATCGGCCACGACCGGGGCGCAGCGGGCGAGGTCCCCGGTCGGCGAGCGGTCCGGCCGACGGGTCGGCACGGTGAGTTCCCCGTACGGGGCAAGGGTTTGCTTGGTGCCGCCCACTTCGATCGGCAGCGGCAGCCCGGACAGCAGGCGGACGGTGGTCTGCTCGGCGCCGATCCGCACGCTGAACGCCCTGCCCTGCCACTCCAACCGGTTCACGGTGATGCCGGTGAACTGCGGCGGCAGCAACGGGTCGAGCACGACCGCGTCCGAACGCAGCCGCAGCCCCGGGTAGCCGTAGACGAACTCCTGCACGAACGCCGCCGACCGCACCAGGCCGTCACCCGGCCGCGGGGCGCTGCGCTGCGTGTAGGTGAAGGCGGCACAACCCGGGTCGCCGAGCTCACCGGCCACGATCGAGCGCACGCCGTCGGCCCACTCCGCGCGGGACTGGTCCTGGTGCAAGTCGTTGCGGGTGACCGAATCGGGCTGGTCGTTGCGCCACGGGAACGCGCGCGGCAGCGAAGGCGACTGCCGAGCCGCCGCCAAGCGGTCCGCGGCGGCCGTCCAGCGCGGGTCGGGCTGCGCGCCGACGAGCGTGGCCGCCGCAGCGGCGAAGCGCAGCGAGTCGCGGGCGGGCACGTCGAGCACGCCGGGGCGGGCGAGCAGGGCGTCGGCCGTCGCGCGCAGCACGGGAAAACCCTTGGCGCGCAACCAGGTCAGGTCCCCGCTGGCCAGCCAGTACTGCCAGGTGGACAGTGCGGCCTCGGGTCCGGGCGCGGGCACCGGGTACTGGAGCATCGAGGTGGCGATGTCGGGGTGCAGCGGCAGCACCGCGGCCTCGGTCCACGGCAGCGCCGCGGGATCACCGGGCCAGGAGGATCCCGCGCGAACCCCTGCCAGCACGGCGAAAACCGCGGCACGGACCTGGCGCTGCACGGCATCGTCCCCGTGCACCTCGATGTCGGCGCGCCACAGTTGGCCCCAGGCCAACTCGTTCTCGCGGGCCACCGACTGCCAGCCGAACTGCGCGGCGGTCGCGACCTGCGCGCGAGCGGTGGCCAGCGGGTCGACGGAGTCGACTGAGCTGGCAACGCCCAGGTACCTCGTCACCGCGACCGGCTCGCCCGCCCGCACGGGGAACCGGCCCGGTGAGTCCACACTGGACGCCAGCGCCACGGTGGTCGCACTGGACCGCACGACAACCGAGTCCCCGCCGGGAGTCCTGCCGTCGAGCAGGTCGCTCACCTGAAGGGTGCCGGTCCAGTTCGGGGTGATCTCCAGCCGGGTGACGGCCACGTGCGGCCGCGCCCGGTCGGCGAGGACCCGGTAACGGACCTCGGCACTGTGCCCGCCCGCCGAGGTCCAGCGCCCGGTGGTGAGCACGGTGCCGGTGCGCAGGTCCAGGGACTGGCGGTAGTCGGTGCGGGGCGGGGCACCCGGCCCGTCGCTGAGCTCCACAGTGGACACCGGGAGCGGGATGCCCACCTTCGGCAGGGCCAGCGCGGTCAGGCCGGTGCCGGCGGCGGGCACGCGCGCGGTCAGGTAGCCGTTGCCGATCAGTGGGGGTTCCGCCGAGGGCACCAGCCAGCCCTCCTCGGCGGCGGCGAGCACGGGGGGCAGCGCCGGGATCAGCGCGGTCACCAGCACCGCGGCGCCGAGTACGGCCACACCACGCTTCATCGCAGCCTCACCGAGCTCACCTGGCTTGACGTGAGCACTCAATCACAGTGTGTGGAACCCCGCGCGCCCGGCTCCACACACGGACCGTGACCATCGGGCAGCAGATTGTTTTCTTGACCGAATAACCAAAATCGTGACAGGGCGAAACCGAGCATTGACACACAGTTGACAAAGCCGTGCGACGGGATTCAAATAACAGGGACACGCCAGCGACAACTCAGGCAAAACGCCTGATCAGAGCGCAGGTCGTTCACAGATTTCACCGATTTGAGCCGCCCAGCAGTTGATTTGCACCCGGTCGAGGTAACCGCGCTTAGGGCACCTAGCGTAAGAAGGCGGCCACCGTCCCGGCACGTGAATCACAATCAAGCCACGGACGTGTCCTGAATCTGGCGCCATTCGCGAACAGGGCTCAGAGTCTGCTCACCTCGTGAGGTGCGTCACGCCTGCGAGCAACCTTCAGACACCAACTGCCCAACCGGGGGTGAGGCGATGACGGCGCCCATGGACGTACCGAGCTCGGCACCCGAGGCACAGCCAGGGGCCGTGCTCACCGGTGCCGGCGGGTCGATCCAGGGCAGGTCCCTGCGGCAGATCGCCTGGCTGCGGCTCAAGCGGGACCGGGTGGCCATGGCAGGCGGGGTCGTGGTGGCCGTGCTGGTGCTGGCCGCGCTGGCCGCGGGCGTGCTGGACAAGCTGTTCGGGCTCATCCCGACCACCGCGTTCAACCAGGACCTGATCGACCCCGACCTGCAGATCCCCAAGGGCGCCTTCGGTGGCATCAGCCTGGCGCACCCGCTGGGCATCGAACCCACCAGCGGCCGGGACCTGCTGGCCCGCATCTTCGCCGGGTCCTGGATCTCGCTGCTGATCGCCTTCCTGGCCACCATGCTCTCGGTGGTCATCGGCACGCTGATGGGCGTGGTCGCGGGCTACTTCGGCGGCTGGGTGGACACCCTGATCAGCAGGCTGATGGACGTGTTCCTGGCCTTCCCGCTGCTGGTGTTCGCGCTGGCGCTGGCCGGGGTGGTGCCGGACAACGCCTTCGGCCTGTCCGGGGACGTGCTGCGCATCGCCCTGCTGATCTTCATCATCGGCTTCTTCAACTGGCCCTACATCGGCCGGATCATCCGCGGGCAAACGCTCTCCTTGCGGGAGCGCGAGTTCGTGGACGCGGCCAAGAGCCTGGGCGCCCGCCAGCCCTACATCCTGTTCCGCGAGCTGCTGCCCAACCTGGCCGCGCCGATCCTGGTCTACTCCACCCTGCTGATCCCGACCAACATCCTGTTCGAGGCGGCGCTGTCCTTCCTCGGTGTCGGCGTACGACCGCCGACCCCCACCTGGGGCGGCATGTTGTCCGACGCGGCGCACTACTACCAGATCGACCCCGAGTTCATGCTCGTGCCCGGTCTGGCCATCTTCGTCACCGTGCTGGCGTTCAACCTCTTCGGTGACGGCCTGCGCGACGCGCTGGATCCGCGCGCCCGTTGACGCGCGAGCAAGTTCCCACCTTCCCGACTACGAGGGGTGAACCCGCACATGAGAAGAAAGCCCTTAGTGGCGGCGGTCGCCGTCACCGCCGCACTCACCATGGGCCTGAGCGCCTGTGGTGGTGGCACCGGCGGGTCGAGCAGCACGACGGCAGCAGCGTTCAACGCCGGTGTCGGCAAGGTGTTCAACCCCTCCGATGCCAAGGGCGGCACCATCCGCATCGCCAACTCCGGTGACTGGGACTCCCTGGACCCCGCGGACACCTACTACGCCTACTCCTGGAACTTCGTGCGGCTCTACGGGCGCTCGCTGGTGATGTTCGCCTCCGCGCCGGGGGCCGACGGGGCCAAGCTGGTGCCGGACCTTGCCGAGTCGCTCGGCGTGCCCAGCGACAACGCCAAGACCTGGACCTACAAGCTGCGCAAGGGCGTCAAGTACGAGGACGGCTCGGCCGTGACCGCCAAGGACGTCAAGTACGCGGTGGAGCGCTCGCTGGACAAGGACACCTACCCCAACGGCCCCACCTACTTCAACGACTTCCTGGACCTCCAGGGCTACACCAGCCCCTACAAGGACTCCGATCCGAACAAGCTCGGTCTCAAGGCCATCGACACCCCTGACGACCAGACCATCGTGTTCCACCTGCTCAAGCCCTTCAGCGGTTTCGACTACTTCGCCCAGCTCCCGGCGACGATCCCGGTGCCGCAGGCCAAGGACACCGGCACCAAGTACAAGGAGCACGTGGTCGCCACGGGCCCGTACAAGTTCGAGTCCAACAACCTGGGCAAGAACTTCACCCTGGTGCGCAACGACCAGTGGGACCCCAAGACCGACCCGAACCGCAAGGCGCTGCCGGACAAGTACGAGGTCTCGCTCAACGTCAACGCCGACGACATCGACAACCGGCTGATCTCCGGGGACCTGGACGTGGACATCGCGGGCAGCGGCGTGCAGCCCGCCGCCCAGGGCCGCGTGCTCGGCGACCAGGCGCTCAAGGCCAACGCGGACTCCGCGACGGTGGCCCGCATCTGGTACACCTCGATCAACGGTGACGTGGCCCCGCTGGACAACGTGCACTGCCGCCGCGCGGTGGAGTACGCCACCGACAAGGTGGGCTACCAGAACGCCTACGGCGGGCCGACCGGTGGCGAGATCGCGACCAACCTGCTGCCCCCGGTGATCCCCGGCGCGGAGAAGTTCAACCAGTACCCGGCTGGCCCGGACAACAAGGGGGACGTGGCCAAGGCGAAGGAGGAACTCCAGCAGTGCGGGCAGCCCAACGGCTTCACCACCAACATCGCCTACCGCTCCGAGCGGCCCAAGGAGAAGGCCTCCGCCGAGGCGTTGCAGCAGTCGCTGGCCAAGGCGGGCATCACGCTGAACATCAAGCCCTTCCCGACCGGTGACTACTTCAAGCTGTACGCGGGCAAGCCGGACTACGCCAAGAGCAACGGCCTTGGCCTGATGCTCAACGGCTGGGGTGCGGACTGGCCGGACGGCTTCGGCTTCCTCAGCCAGATCGTGGACAGCCGGGTCATCCGCGCCTCCGGCGGCAACACCAACCTCAGCGTGAAGGACCCCGCGGTCGACGCGCTCGTGGACAAGGCACTGTCCACAACGGACACCGCTGCCCGGGAGAAGACCTGGGTGGACGTGGACAAGAAGGTCATGGACGACGCCTACGTGCTGCCCGGCGTCTGGGCCAAGGGCCTGCTGTACCGGCCGAAGAACCTGACGAACGTGTTCGTCACCGACGGATTCCAGATGTACGACTACCTGGCGCTCGGGACGACTCGGAAGTAGGTGAAGGCACTGGTCACCGGCGGCGCGCTGACCCGCGCCGCCGGTGACCGCAGCCGAACTCGGTGGCCACATACATCGTTCGACGCCTGATCGGCGCGGTGCTGCTGCTGTTCGTGGTCAGCATCGTCACGTTCACGATCTTCTTCCTGGTGCCCCGGCTGGGTGGGGCGACCGCGGACGACCTCGCCTCCCGCTACGTTGGCAAGACCGCGGGGGCCGAGCAGATCCACCAGATGGCGGTGAAGCTGGGCTTCACCGACCCGCTGTGGGTGCAGTACGGGCGGTTCGTCGGGGGCCTGTTCGTCGGTGCCGACTACAGCACCGGCCCGACCACCGTGCACTGCCCGGCGCCCTGCTTCGGCTACTCCTTCATCACGCAGAACCCGGTGCTGCCCGACCTGCTCGACCGGCTGCCGGTGACCCTGTCGCTGGCCGCGGGTGGGGCCGTGATCTGGCTGCTGTTCGGTGTGGCCACCGGCGTGCTCTCCGCGCTGCGCAAGGGAAGCGTTTTCGACCGCGCCGCGATGAGCGTGGCGCTGGCCGGGGTCTCGCTGCCCATCTTCTTCACCGGCCTGCTGTCGCTGTCGATCTTCAGCTACGGGCTGGGCATCACCCCGCCCGGCGGCAGCTACGTGCCGTTCACGGAGAACCCGTTGCAGTGGGCGTACTCGCTGATCCTGCCCTGGATCACGCTGGCCTTCCTGTACGCGGCGGGCTACGCCCGGCTGACCAGGGCGGGCATGTTGGAGACGATGAACGAGGACTACATCCGCACCGCGCGGGCCAAGGGCCTGCCGGAGCGGACCGTGGTGGTCAAGCACGGGCTGCGCGCCGCGCTCACCCCGATCGTCACGATCTTCGGCCTGGACCTGGGTCTGCTGCTCGGCGGGGCGGTGCTCACCGAGAGCACCTTCTCGCTGCCGGGGCTGGGCAAGTACGCGGTGGACGCGATCGTCAACAACGACCTGCCCAAGGTGCTCGGCGTGACGCTGGTCGCCGCGGCCTTCATCGTGTTCGCCAACCTGGTTGTGGACCTGCTCTACGCCGTCATCGACCCGAGGGTGCGTGTGGCATGACCTTCCTTGACGTCCGTGACCTGCGGGTGCACTTCCCCACCGACGACGGGCTGGTCAGGTCCGTGGACGGCCTGTCCTACCGGCTGGAGCGCGGCAAGACGCTCGGCATCGTGGGCGAGTCCGGCTCGGGCAAGTCGGTGTCCAGCCTCGCCGTGCTCGGACTGCACAAGCGGGCGCGGATCAGCGGGGAGATCTGGCTGGACGGCGAGGAACTGGTCGGCGCCGACGAGGAGCACGTGCGCGGGCTGCGCGGCAAGAAGATGGCGATGATCTTCCAGGACCCGCTGTCGGCCATGCACCCGTACTACACCGTGGGCCAGCAGATCGTCGAGGCGTACCGGATCCACCACAGGGTGTCCAAGGCGGTGGCCCGCAAGCACGCCATCGAGATGCTCGACCGGGTCGGCATCCCGCAACCCAACTCGCGGGTGGACGACTACCCGCACCAGTTCTCCGGCGGTATGCGGCAGCGCGCGATGATCGCCATGGCGCTGTCCTGCGACCCGGAGCTGCTCATCGCCGACGAGCCGACCACCGCGCTGGACGTCACCGTGCAGGCGCAGATCCTGGACCTGATCCGGGACCTGCAACGCGAGTTCGGCTCGGCGGTCGTGATCATCACCCACGACCTGGGCGTGGTCGCCGAGCTGGCCGACGACATCCTGGTGATGTACGGGGGCCGCTGCGTGGAGAACGGGCCGAGCACGGAGATCTTCGACAACCCGCAGCACCCCTACACCTGGGGCCTGCTCGGCTCGATGCCCCGGCTGGACCGGGAACGCTCCGAGCGGCTGATGCCGATCAAGGGCACCCCGCCGAGCCTGATCAACGTGCCCAGCGGCTGCGCGTTCCACCCCCGGTGCGCCTACGCCGAGCTGGTCGGTGGCGCGTGCGGCTACGAGGTGCCGCAGCTGCGCGAGGTGGGCGGCGGCCACCAGGTGGCCTGCCACCTCAGCCAGGAGCAGCGCCACCGGGTGTGGCACACCGAGATCGAGCCCAACCTGTGAACGAGCTGGAGTGAGCACTGTGGACGAGCTACTGACGGTTTCGGGGCTGGAGAAGCACTTCCCCGTCCGCCGCGGCCTGCTCCAGCGCAGGACCGGTGCGGTCAAGGCGGTGGACGGCCTGGACTTCACGGTCAACAGCGGGGAAACCCTCGCGCTGGTCGGCGAATCCGGCTGCGGCAAGACCACCACCGGTCGGCTGCTGACCCGGCTGCTGGCGCCCAGCGCGGGGCGCATCGAGTTCGAGGGCCGCGACATCACGCACCTGTCCACGGCCGCGCTGCGCCCGCTGCGCAGGGACATCCAGATGATCTTCCAGGACCCGTACAGCTCGCTGAACCCCCGGCACACCGTGGGCACCATCGTGGGCGCCCCGTACCGGTTGCAGAAGGTGCAGACCCCGCAGGGCACCAAGCGGGCCGTGCAGGACCTGCTGGAACTGGTCGGGCTCAACCCCGAGCACTACAACCGGTACCCGCACGAGTTCTCCGGCGGGCAGCGCCAGCGCATCGGCATCGCGCGCACCCTGGCCCTCAAACCGAAGCTGATCGTGGCCGACGAGCCGGTGTCCGCGCTGGACGTGTCCATCCAGGCCCAGGTCGTCAACCTGCTGGAGGACCTCCAGAACGAGCTGGGCCTGACCTACGTGATGATCGCGCACGACCTGTCCGTGGTGCGGCACATGTCCGACCGGGTCGCCGTGATGTACCTGGGCAAGATCGTGGAACTGGCCGAGCGCACCGCCCTGTACGAGCGGCCCATGCACCCCTACACCGTGGCGCTGCTGTCCGCCGTGCCGATCCCCGACCCGCGGCGCCGGGAGGGTCGCGAGCGCATCCGGCTCACCGGGGACGTGCCCAGCCCGCTCAACCCGCCGCCCGCCTGCCGGTTCCACACCCGGTGCTGGAAGGCCCAGGACAAGTGCCGGACCGTCGAGCCCCCACTCCTCGAACTGGCCCCCGGCCACCAAACCGCCTGCCACTACCCCGAGAACCCGCCCACCTGAGTGCCAGGAAAGTGCCGTTCGCGGCACTGGATGCCGCGAACGGCACTTTCCTGGCACCGGCGGCTACAGCTCGTGGGCCTCGCGCACGACGTTCACGATCTCGTCCATGATCTGGGTCAGCTCGTAGTCCTTGGGCGTGAACACCCTGGCGATGCCGCGCTCGACCAGCACCGCGGCGTCCTCCGGCGGGATGATGCCGCCGACGATCACCGGGATGTCCCCCGCACCGGCCGCGCGCAGGCCCTCGACCACGGCGGGCACGACCTCCAGGTGCGAGCCCGACAGGATGGACAGGCCCACCACGTGCACGTCCTCCTGCACGGCGGCGGCCACGATCTGCGCGGGGGTCAGCCGGATGCCCTGGTAGATCACCTCGAAGCCGACGTCGCGGGCCCGCACGGCCACCTGCTCGGCCCCGTTGGAGTGCCCGTCCAGCCCGGGCTTGCCCACCAGCATGCGCAGCCGCTCACCGAGGTCACGGCCGGTCTGCTGCACGCGCTCGCGCACGGCGGCAATCGCCTCACCGGCCTCGCCCGCGGCCGACGCGGCGGAAACCCCTGTGGGAGCACGGTATTCGCCGAACGCCTCGCGCAGGGCCGCCGACCACTCGCCGGTGGTGACGCCCACCTGGGCGCAGGCGATGCTGGCCTCCATCAGGTTCTCGCCGGACTTGGCGTCGTCGCGCAGCCTGATCAGCGCGGCGTCCACCGCGGCGGAATCCCTGCCGGCACGCCAGTTCTGCACGGCGTCCACGGCCTGCTTCTCCACCGCGGGGTCGATCGTCTCGATCGAGGAGGCACCCTCGGCCTGCAACGGGGAGGGCTCGGTGGTGTCGAACTTGTTGACGCCCACGATGACGTCCTCACCGGCCTCCAGCCGACGCCTGCGCTCGGCCAGCGAGCTGACCAGCGCGGACTTCATGTAGCCGCTCTCGACCGCGGCCACCGCCCCGCCCATGCCCTGCACGCGGTCGATCTCCTCGCGCGCACCGGCCAGGATCTCCTCGACCTTGGCCTCGATCACCGTTGAGCCGTCGAAGATGTCCTCGTACTCCAGCAGGTCCGTCTCGTAGGCGAGCACCTGCTGCATGCGCAGCGCCCACTGCTGGTCCCACGGGCGCGGCAGGCCCAGCGCCTCGTTCCACGCGGGCAACTGGATCGCGCGGGCACGGGCGTTGCGCGACAGCGACACCGCGAGCATCTCCAGCACGATGCGCTGCACGTTGTTCTCCGGCTGCGCCTCGGTCAGCCCCAGGGAGTTGACCTGCACCCCGTAGCGGAAACGCCGCTGCTTGGGGTCGGCGACCCCGTAGCGGTCACGGGTGACCTCGTCCCAGAGCTGCGCGAAGGCCCGCATCTTGCACATCTCCTCGACGAAGCGCACGCCCGCGTTCACGAAGAACGAGATGCGCGCGACGACCTCGCCCATGCGCTCCTGCGGCACCTGGCCGGAGTCGCGCACCGAGTCCAGCACCGCGATCGCCGTGCACATGGCGTAGGCGATCTCCTGCACCGGCGAGGCGCCCGCCTCCTGGAGGTGGTACGAGCAGACGTTGATCGGGTTCCACTTGGGCACGTTGGCCACGGTCCAGGCCACCATGTCGGTGATAAGCCGCAGGCTCGGCCCCGGCGGGAACACGTAGGTGCCCCGCGACAGGTACTCCTTGATGATGTCGTTCTGCGTGGTGCCCGCCAGCGTGCCGGGGTCGGCGCCCTGCTCACGGGCCACGCTCACGTAGAGCGACAGCAGCCACATGGCCGTCGCGTTGATGGTCATCGAGGTGTTCGCCGTGGCCAGCGGGATCTGGTCGAACAGCTGGCGCATGTCCCCGATGTGCGCGATCGGCACGCCCACCTTGCCGACCTCACCGCGGGCCAGCTCGTGGTCGGAGTCGTAGCCGGTCTGCGTCGGCAGGTCGAAGGCCACCGACAGGCCGGTCTGCCCCTTGGCGAGGTTGCGGCGGTACAGCGCGTTGGACGCCGCGGCCGAGGAATGACCCGCGTAGGTCCGCATCACCCAGGGACGATCCCGTTCGCGGTCGCTCGGGTAAGGCACGGCCCACCTCCGGTCACTGCGTCGTGTGCCGACAGCGTACTGGGCAGTAACCTGATTCTAGGCCGTGCAATTGCTCACACGCAGTGCGTGACCGATTCATGTCGCGTGCCGCTCGCAGGGCGGCACGCGACATGAATCGGTGCAGGTCAGCGCTCAGGTGGTGCGGCCACGCGCTGCACGTTGGCGCCCAGCCGCTGCATGTTCTCCACGAACTGGGGGTAGCCGCGGTCGATGTGGAACACGTCCCACACCTCGGTGACGCCCTCGGCGCACAGACCGGCCAGCACCAGGCCGACCCCGGCGCGGATGTCGGAGGCCCACACCGGGGCACTGGACAGCTTGGCCACGCCCCGGATGACGGCGTGGTGGCCGTCGGTGCGGGCGTCGGCCCCGAGCCGGACCATCTCCTCCACGAACCGGAACCGGGACTCGAACAGGTTCTCGGTGATCATGGAGGTGCCCTCGGCCACGGTGGCCATCGCGATGGCGAAGGGCTGTAGGTCGGTGGCGAAGCCGGGGTAGGGCAGGGTCACGAAGTCCACCGCGCCGGGACGGCCCGCCATCGCCACGCGGAAGCCGTCCTCCAGCACCGTGACCTCGGCACCGGCCATGCGCAGCTTCTCCAGGACCAGGTCCAGGTGGTGCGGGTCCACCCCGCGCACGGTGATGTCGCCCCCGGTCACGGCGGCGGCGAAGCCCCAGGTCGCGCCCACGATCCGGTCACCGATGACCCGGTGCTCGGTGGGTTGCAGGCTGGGCACCCCGTGCACGGTCAGCGTGGAGGTGCCCGCGCCCTCGATCTTGGCGCCCATCTGCGCCAGCATCCGGCACAGGTCCACGATCTCCGGCTCGCGTGCCGCGTTGTCGATCACCGTCGTGCCGTTGGCCAGCACCGCGGCCATCAGGATGTTCTCGGTGGCGCCCATGCTCGGGAAGTCCAGCCAGATCTGCGCCCCGTGCAGGTCCTCGGCCTCGGCGACCACGCAGCCGTGCTCGATGGAACTGGTCGCGCCCAGCTGGCGCAGCCCGCTCTGGTGCATGTCCAGCGGCCGGGAGCCGATCGCGTCACCGCCGGGCAGCGCGACGACCGCCCGCTTGCAGCGGCCCACCAGCGGCCCCAGCACGCACACCGAGGCGCGCAGCTTGCCCACCGCTGGCGAGACGGCCTCGTGGCTGAGCTCGGCGGGGGTGGTGATGACCACGGTGGTGCCGTCGACGTGTGCCTGGCAGCCCAGACTCCGCAGCACCTCGGCCATCAGCGGCACGTCGAGGATCTCCGGGCAGTTCGTGAGCGTGGTGGTTCCCTCGGCGAGCAGGGCTGCGGCCATCAGCTTCAGCACGCTGTTCTTGGCCCCGGCGACCTCTACCTCACCGGCGAGCCGTGCACCGCCCTCGACCCGGAAGTGCTCGCTCAACAGTTCTTCTCCTCGTGACGCTGTGATGACGGCGGCCCTTCGCATCGTACGGATGCAGGAGTTGACGTCTCGCACTGGAGTTCGGTTGCGCTGCCGCGGCGGGGCCTCGCCACCAGGGGCGCGCCGACGAACCTGAGGACCGCGCGCCCATGTCGATGCGGGGTCGCGCGCGGACCTCGACGAGGGGCCCACTCGCCAGCTCGGGCTGCTGCGCACGCCGGGGTCCCACATCGTCCGGGCGGAGCAACCTGTCCCGGACCTGCCCCCAACCGCGTAGTGTGCCCCCGAAGCCACGATCTCCCTGCTGACCTGGGCAAGCTGACAGCCACACTGGCGGCGGGGACACCATGGGACCAGACTTCGAAAGCCACAACCTGGACGAGATCCAGGAATTCATCGCCGAGACCTACGCGTCGATACGGTTCACGACCCGCTCCCAAGATCAGAACTACTTTCGGACCAAGCGGAATCCGTTGGGGCCGATCAGCCTGGATCGGCTCGACTACAGTTTCGAGGCGGACTACGCCGTCGAACCGCTGGGCCGCATCGCCCTGTTCGGGGTGGAGTCCGGTTCCTTCCCGCACGTGGAGACCGGGGGCGTGCAGGACAGCCACGGCGTGGGCGAGGTGTTCCTGGCCGCTCAGCCCGACCGGCCCTACTCCGGCTGCGAACGCCGTGCCCGGTTCAGCCTCACCCTGCTGGATCCCGCGTTGCTGTCCCAGGTGGCCACGACCGCACCCGGCCGCACGGACACCCCGGTGCGGTTGACCGGCTACCGGCCGGTCTCCCCGGGCGCCGGCCAGCACCTGCTGCGCACCATCACCTTCCTGCGCGACCACGTCATCCCCGCCCCGGCATTCCGGGACGCGCCGTTGATCACCTCCACCGCACCCCAACTGCTGGCGGCCACGGTGCTGGCCACCTTCCCCAACACCGCGCTGCTTGACCCCACCATCGAGGACCGCCACGACGCCCACCCCGCCACTCTGCGGCGCGCCATGGCGTTCATCGACAACCACGCCCACCGCGACATCAGCGTCTCCGACATCGCCGCCGCCGTGCACGTCACCATCCGCACGCTGCAATACGCCTTCCGCCGCCACCGCGGCACCACCCCGATGGGCTACCTCCGCCAGGTCCGCCTGCACCACGCCCACCAAGAACTGCTGGTCACCGATCCCACCACCGGGGCCACGGTCACCGAGATCGCCGCCCGCTGGGGCTTCTTCCACCCCGGCCGCTTCGCCCACTACTACCGCCACACCTACGGCCAGCCACCGACTCGGACCCTGCTCCGCGACTTCCGCTGACCGCTGCCCGACTCAGGCCCCACAAGGAGTGGCACGGCCGTTGGACACGGGCATCAACCAGGTGGTGGATGGAGGTCTACCCGCCTGGTCGAGTTGTGCGGTCGTGGTGGTCTCGCAGACTGGCGACATGTTCACATCACGACAGCCCGCCCCGGACGAGGCGTGGGAAGGCGTAGTCCTCGACAAGTCGCGCGGTATGACCGACGGCTCAAACATGTACCGCTACCTCACGGTGCGGTTGTCCACCAGCGAGACAAAGAAGATCAGGGTCGACCGCGGCCTGTGGGACTCCGTCGCCGAGGGGGACGGGATCGTCAAGCAGGCCGGCTCGAACCCGGTGAAGAAGTGAGGCCACGGTCCTACCGGCCGAGCGGCCCCGCGTGCTCGTCGCCTTGGGCGTCGGCATGGGAACGCCAATGTGAACAAGCTTTCGATCACCACGCGAAAGTCGGTACGGGCTAGGGTCGGCAGCATGTCCGTGCATCTGACCCGCATCTACACCCGTGTCGGCGACGACGGCACCACCGCGCTCGGTGACGGCAACCGGGTGCCCAAGACCTCGCCCCGGTTGGCCGCCTACGCCGACGTGGACGAGACCAACGCGAGCATCGGCGTGGCACTGGCACTCGGCGGCCTCACCGAGGAGCTGACCGAGGTGCTGCGGCAGGTGCAGAACGACCTGTTCGACGTGGGCGCGGACCTGTGCGCCCCGGTCGTGCCCGATCCGAAGTACCCGCCGCTGCGGATCACCCAGCCCTACATCGACCGGCTCGAGGGCTGGTGCGACGAGTTCAACGGCCGGCTGGCCAAGCTCAGCTCGTTCATCCTCAACGGCGGCACGCCCGGCGCCGCGCTGCTGCACCAGGCCCGCACCGTGTCCCGGCGCGCCGAGCGCAGCGCGTGGGCGCTGATCGAGGTGGAGGCCGAGCAGACCAACCTGCTGGCCGCGAAGTACCTCAACCGGCTGTCCGACCTGCTGTTCATCCTGGCGCGGGTGGCCAACCCGGACGGCGACGTGCTCTGGCGCCCGGGCGCCAACGGCTGACGGCCAAGGGGAACCGCACTCACGGGTGCGGTTCCCCGCGCCGTCACGCCCGCATCACCGTGGCGATCGGGATGCGGGCGGCCCGCAGGGCGGGGATGCTGCCGCCGAGCACACCCGCGACCAGGCCGGCGATGATCCCGGCGACGGCTGCCTGCCAGGGGAAGGACAGGTCGCGCAGGAAGGCCATGCGCCCACTGCCCAGCAAGGGCACGGCGATCTTGAACGCGAGCGCGCCGACCCCGATGGCGGCGCCCGCGGTGAACAGGCCGGTCAGCAGGGTCTCGGCGAGCACGATGCCCGCGAGCAGCAGCCGGGAGGTGCCCACGGCTCTGCGCAGCGCGAACTCCTCGACCCGCTCGCCAACGGTGGCCAGCCCGACGTTGAGGATGGCCGCCACGCCGATGAGCAGCACCAGTGCGGCCATGCCCAGGAAGATCCAGCGCATCAGGTTCAGGGTGCTGGCCGCGCGCGCCCTGGACTGCACGAGCTCGGTGCGCAACTGGCTCGGGTCGACCCCGTTGGCCGCCAGTCTGGACTTGAGCACTCGCTCCACATCGGTACCGGCCCCCGACAGCAACACGCTCGTGCCGCCGCCGAAGCGCGGATCGGGTGTGCCGGCCGTGGCGGTCGTGCTGGGCACCCAGTTGCTCAGCTCGTCCTGGCGCACGTAGGCGGCGGCCCCGTAGCCCCCGTCGTCCACCACCCCGATGATCTGCGGGGTCGGGTCGGCGGTCGCGCCGGCGATCCGCATCTGGGCGGGCACCCGGTAGCGCTGGAAACCGACCGCCGCCTGCTTGTTCAGCACGATGCGGGGCGCCAGCGAGGGCGCCGAGTCGAAGTCCAGCCACCGGCCGGACTCCTGCCGGTACGGCCGGAACTGCCGCACGTCCCCGGTCAACGAGGTCAGCCGCACCTCGATCGCCACGCCCTTGGGCACGGACTGGTCCTCGCCGCTGGTGCAGTTGCCCTGGGAGTCGCAGGTCATCGGATAGCCGTAGCCCCCGGCGCCCGGCCCCTCGAACGGGCTGGCCCCGGGGTTGAGCGCCCGCACCCCCGGTTCACCGATGGTCGCGGAGGTGCTGCGCATGGCCACCGCGTCGGACCGCCCGGTCAGGGTCTCGGCCAGTACCTGAGGAACCTTCGGGTTGCTGGGCACGAAGAGCTGCGCTGTGCCGTCCTTGCCCGAGTTCAGCTCCACGTCGGCGAGCATCGCCCGCTCGGCGACCTGCGACCCGGCCTGCACGACCACGATCGCGAGCACGCCAAGGAACAGGCTCACCATGGACAGGAAGGTGCGCAGCTTGCGGGCGCGGATGCCCTGCACGCCGATGATCAGGGCGGAGCGCAGCTGCCCGGACATGCCGATCACGCGAGCACCCCGTCCCGCAGCCGCAGCACGCGGCCCATCTTGGCGGCGTGGTCCTGGTCGTGGGTGACCAGGATCAGCCCGCACCCCTGGTCGGTGGCCGAGCGCAGCACCTCGACGACCAGGTTGCCGGTCTCCGCGTCCAGTGCGCCGGTGGGTTCGTCGGCGAGCAGGATGCGCGGCTCGCGGACCAGCGCGCGGGCGATGGCCACCCGCTGCTGCTCACCGCCGGACAGCCGCGCGGGCTTGTGCTTGGCCAGGTGCGCGATGCCGACCCGGTCCAGGGCCGCGAGCACGCGGGCCCTGCGCTGCCTGCGCGAGGCCCAGCCCTGCCCGTTGACCAGGGCCATGGCCACGTTCTGCATTGCGGTCAGGTGCTTGAGCAGGAAGAACCGCTGGAACACGAAGCCGAACTCGGCGCTGCGCAGGGCGGCGGCCTTGCGCTCGGGCAGCCGGGTGATGTCCCGGTCGCCGAGCAGGTAGGTGCCCCCGTCCGGGCGGTCGAACAGCCCGATCAGGCTGAGCAGGGTGGACTTGCCCGAGCCGGACCGGCCGAGTATCGCCACACTCTGTCCGCTGTGGACGGTCAGGTCCACGCCCGCGAGGATCGTGCGCGGCTCGTCCTGACCGGTCAGGGTCTTGGTGATGCCGCTGAGCTGGAGCAGCGCGGTCACCGGCCACCCACCGCGGTGGGACCGCCCGGCTGGCCGTTCTGCGGGGCGGCGGGCAGGTTCGGCCCTGGCACGCCCAGGGTCTCCTCCCCGGTCAGCCCCGACTTGACCTCCACCACCTTGCCGTCGGTCAGCCCGAGCACGACCTCGCGGGTCTCCCGGTGGCCGTCGGCGGCGACCACGTCCACCTTGCCCTTGCCCTGCGTGCCCGCGACGGCCTCCACCGGCACCACCAGCGCGTTCTGCGCCCTCTCGGTGACGACCTCCAGGGTGACGGCCGCCCCGTTGATCAGCTTCACGTCCTCGGGGGCCGTGCACACCAGGCGCAGGCCCGTGGGCTCGGAGGGCTTGGCCGTGGGCGCCTTGGACCCGGCTGGCGGCGGCAGCGTGATCGGCGCGCGGCCTGGGGTGGTCGGCGGGGCCGGGGCCTGCGGCGGGGCGGGCGGCTCGGGCATCGTGCCGCCGGGCAGGGCGGCGATCGTGCCCAGCGCCGTGCACGGGAACGGCCCGGGGCCGTCCTTGATCTGGGCCTGCACCGAGGCCGTGGCGCTGGAGATCCGGTACGCCTGCGCCCCGTCCAGTTCGGCGACGACCCCGTAGCCGGCCCGCTTGGCGGAGGCGATCGGCATGCCCGCGGTGACGGTGGACTTGTCCTCGACCAACCTGCCCGCGAACGTGGCGCCAGCGGGCACCTCCACCGGGTGCGGCACGCCCGAGGCCCAGATGTTGGCCACCCGCGTGGCCGTGGTCGGCGTGGACTCCGGCTGCTTCACGTCCAGGTAGCGGATCTGCCCGTCCACCGGGGCGACCAGCCCGAAGACCGGGTCGAGCGCGACCTTGCCGGTCAGGCTCACCTTGTTGGCCAGGTCCTGGCGGACGGGCTTGGCGGTGGTCACGGCCTTGCCGCGCTGGGCCAGTTCCGGAACCGACTGGTCTGGTTTGGCCTCACTGCACGCGACGAGCACACCCCCCGCCAGCACGAACACGGCACAGCGGAGCAGGACTCGATTGGGCACCGACAACCCCCACAGTCTCGGCGAAGTGCGCTCATCCGAAGACCTGACGCACAACTGGGGATCATCGTTGCGTATCCGGGACGATCAGTCCCGAAAATGAGCAAACCGCAGAAGGTTCAGGAAGCCCAGGGAATGGAACTGCCCGGAGGGGAGGACTCCAGCCAGGACAGGAAGCCGGTCATGGCGTCCACGCCCATGGCGATCTCCACGATGCCCTCGGGGCCGTGGCAGCTGATGACCATCGAGCCCAGCGGCATGGAGTAGCTCTCCGGGCCGGTGGGCTCGCGGCGCTCGTCGATCTCCAGGCCCTCGCGCCGGATGACCTGGTCGGGGCCGGAGCGCAGGCTCAGCACCCGGTACCAGACGAACTCGTCGCCCCGGTAGCGGCCGACGCCCAGCTGCCAGCCCCGGCCGCTGTCGTCGCGCCGCCCGCGCAGGGCCACGTGCACGCCACCGGCGCGCAGCAGCCTGAGCCTGCGCCAGGCCAGCATCGCTACGACGGCGGCCGTGGCGACCAGGACCACCCCCACGATCCAAGTCACGTCCACGGCCGCGCTGCCCCTCAGCTGAAGATCAGACCGTCTGGCCTGCGGCGCGGAGTCGGGCGGCTGCTCTTGCCCGCTCGTCCTCGTCGCCCTTGTCGAGTTCGGCACGGGCCGCGGCCACGTCGATCTCGTCGGCCAGTTCGGCGGACTCGGCGAGCACGCTCACCCCGTCGCCGGTGACCGAGAGGAAGCCCCCGTGCACCGCGGCGATCACCGTCTCGCCGTCGGTGGTAACGATCTTTACTACGCCGCCTTCGACGAGCTGACCGAGCACAGGCTCGTGACCGGCCATGATGCCGATCTCGCCCTCGGTCGTCTGGGCGACCACCAGCGAGGCGGTGCCGGACCACAGGCGCCGTTCCACGGCGACCAGCTGGACGGACATCTCAGCCACGCGCTTCTCCTTCGTCTGGCGTCGTGAACAGTCTAATGGGTGAGTTGGCGACCTCGGGGGCCAACCCCGGGCGCCACTGACAGCGGAGGCCGGTGCGCCCGTGTGGGCGACACCGGCCTCTGCTCACAGCTCGGGACTCACTTGCCGGTGAGTTCCTTGTACTTCTTCTCCAGGTCCTCCAGGCCACCGCACATGAAGAAGGCCTGCTCGGGCATGTGGTCGAACTCGCCCTTGGCGATGCGGTCGAAGGCCTCGACGGTCTCCTTCAGCGGAACCGTGGAACCCGGCTGGCCGGTGAACTGCTCGGCCGAGTACATGTTCTGCGACAGGAAGCGCTCGATGCGCCGCGCCCGCTGCACCGTGACCTTGTCCTCTTCGGACAGTTCGTCGATACCCAGGATGGCGATGATGTCCTGCAGGTCCTTGTACTTCTGCAGGATGCGCACGACCTCGCGGGCGACGCGGTAGTGCTCGTCGCCGACGATCGCCGGGTTGAGGATCGTCGAGGTGGAGACCAGCGGGTCCACGGCCGGGAAGATGCCCTTGGCGAACACACCACGGGAGAGCTCCGTGGTGGCGTCCAGGTGAGCGAAGGTCGTGGCCGGCGCCGGGTCGGTGTAGTCGTCGGCGGGCACGTAGATCGCCTGCATCGAGGTGATCGAACGACCACGGGTCGAGGTGATCCGCTCCTGGAGCTCACCCATCTCGTCGGCCAGCGTCGGCTGGTAACCCACGGCCGAGGGCATGCGGCCCAGCAGGGTCGACACCTCGGAACCGGCCTGGGTGAACCGGAAGATGTTGTCGATGAACAGCAGCACGTCCTGGTTCTGGACGTCGCGGAAGTACTCGGCCATGGTCAGCGCCGACAGGGCCACCCGCAGACGGGTGCCCGGCGGCTCGTCCATCTGACCGAAGACCAGGGCGGTGTCGTTGATGACCCCGTCCTCGGTCATCTCCAGGATCAGGTCGTTGCCCTCACGGGTGCGCTCACCGACACCGGCGAACACGGAGGTACCACCGAAGTTCCGGGCGACACGGATGATCATCTCCTTGATGAGCACCGTCTTGCCCACACCGGCACCACCGAACAGACCGATCTTGCCACCCTGCACGTACGGGGTGAGCAGGTCGATCACCTTGAGGCCGGTCTCCAGCATCTCGGTGCGGCCCTCGAGCTTGTCGAAGGCGGGCGCCTTGCGGTGGATGCCCCAGTGCTCGGCGTCGGCGGCGTGACCCGGCTCGTCCAGGCAGTCGCCGAGGGCGTTGAACACGTGGCCCTTGACGATGTCGCCGACCGGCACCGAGATCGGCTTGCCGGAGTCGACCACGGCGTGGCCGCGGACCAGGCCGTCGGTGGGCTGCATGGAGATGGTGCGGACCAGGTTGTCACCCAGGTGCTGGGCGACCTCCAGGGTCAGCGTCCGGTCGATGCCCGCCGCGTCGACCTTGACGGTCAGCGCGTTGAACAGCTCGGGAACGGCGTCGCGGGGGAACTCGACGTCGACGACGGCGCCGAGGACGCGAGCGATGCGGCCGGTGCCGCTAGCGGTAGCGGTAGTCATGTCACTCATCACTTCCTGCGGCAGCGAGCGCGTTGGCGCCACCGACGATCTCGCTGATCTCCTGGGTGATCTGGGCCTGGCGGGCCTGGTTGGCCTGAAGGCTGTAGCTGCGGATCAGGTCGTTCGCGTTGTCCGTAGCCGCCTTCATGGCCCGCTGCCGGGAGGCCAGCTCCGAGGCCGCCGACTGCAGCAGCGCCGAGAACAGCCTGGTGTTGACGTACTTCGGCAGCAGCTCGCGGAACAGCGTCTCCGCGTCCGGCTCGAAGGAGTAGGACGGGGTGAGCCTGTCCGGCTCCTCCGTGTACTCCACCTGCATCGGCGCGACCTGGACGGCCACCGGGGCCTGGGTCAGCATCGACTTGTACTCGGTGTAGACGATGTGCAGCTCGTCCACGCCGAGGATGCCGTCGGCGCCCGGGTTGGTGCCCTCGTCGTCCGCGCCCCGCATGAACGCCTCGACCAGGCTCTCGCCGGTGCTCGCCGCGTCGGTGTAGTGCGGGATCTCGGAGAAACCGGTCCAGGAGCCCGCGACCTCACGACGGCGGAAGTTGTAGTAGTTCAGGCCCTTGCGCCCGATCACGTACAACACCGGCGTCTTGCCCTGCTCGCGCAGCAGCGACTGCAGCTCCTCCGCCGCCTTGATGACGTTGGAGTTGTAGCCGCCGCACATGCCCTTGTCGCTGGTGACGACCAGGACACCGGCCCGCTTGGGCTGCTCGCGCGGCACCACCAGCGGGTGGTCCAGTGTGGACGCTCCCGCCAGTGCAGAGAGCACGTTGGTGATCTCGTCGGCGTACGGCTTGGCCGCCGCCATCCGTGCCTGCGCCTTGGGGATGCGCGAGGTGGCGATCAGCTCGTACGCCCTGGTGATCTTCTGCGTCGACTTGACCGTCCTGATCTTCTGACGCAGGACTCGAAGCTCAGCCATGGCTGCTCACGTCACTTCTGGGTGGGAGCGGGCCGGTTGACCTTCACCGACTCGTGCCCGACCTTGTCGGCGTCCATCGCCTCGGCGGCCGGCTCGTTGACCACGGAGCTGCCGTCGGAGGCGGTGAACTGCTGCTTGAAGGCGTTGATGGCGTTGACGAGGCGCTCCTCGTTCTCCGAGCTCAGGTCCTTGGTGTCCCTGATCTCGCTGAGGATGCCCGCCTCGTTGCGGCGCACGTGGTCCAGGAACTCGGACTCGAAGCGGCGCACGTCGGCGACCGGCACGGTGTCCAGGTGGCCACGGGTGCCCACGAAGATCGAGACGACCTGCTCCTCGACCGCGAACGGGCTGTAGGCGGGCTGCTTGAGCAGCTCGACCAGCCGGGCGCCGCGGTCCAGCTGCGACTTGGAGGTCGCGTCCAGGTCGGAGGCGAAGGCGGCGAACGCCTCCAGCTCGCGGTACTGGGACAGGTCCAGTCGCAGCGAACCGGCGACCTTGCGCATGGCCTTGATCTGCGCGGAGCCACCGACTCGGGACACCGACACACCGACGTTCACCGCGGGGCGGACACCCTGGTTGAACAGGTCGGACTCCAGGAAGCACTGGCCGTCGGTGATCGAGATGACGTTGGTGGGGATGTAGGCCGAGATGTCGTTGGCCTTGGTCTCGATGATCGGCAGACCGGTCATCGAACCCGCACCGAGCTCGTCGGACAGCTTCGCGCAGCGCTCCAGCAGACGGGAGTGCAAGTAGAAGACGTCGCCGGGGTAGGCCTCGCGGCCCGGCGGGCGGCGCAGCAGCAGCGAGATCGCGCGGTAGGCCTCGGCCTGCTTGGTGAGGTCGTCGAACACGATCAGGACGTGCTTGCCCTCGTACATCCAGTGCTGGCCGATGGCCGAGCCGGTGTAGGGGGCCAGCCACTTGAAGCCGGCGGGGTCGGAGGCCGGGGCGGCGACGATGGTGGTGTACTCCAGCGCACCGGCGTCCTCCAGCGCCCGCTTGACCGAGGCGATGGTGGAGCCCTTCTGGCCGACCGCGACGTACACGCAGCGCACCTGCTGCTTGGGGTCGCCGGTCTCCCAGGCCTTCTTCTGGTTGATGATCGTGTCGACGCAGACCGTGGTCTTGCCGGTCTTGCGGTCACCGATGATCAGCTGGCGCTGGCCGCGGCCGATCGGGGTCTGCGAGTCGATCGCCTTGATGCCGGTCTGCAGCGGCTCCTTGACCGGCTGCCGCTGCATCACGGTGGCGGCCTGCAGTTCCAGCACGCGGTTGTCGTCGGCGACGATGTCGCCGAGACCGTCGATCGGCTGGCCCAGCGGGTTGACCACGCGGCCGAGGAAGCCGTCGCCGACCGGCACGGAGAGCACCTTGCCGGTCCGCTTGACCTCCTGGCCCTCCTCGATCGACTCGTAGCCGCCGAGGATGACCGCACCGATCTCCCGCACGTCCAGGTTCAGCGCGACGCCCAGGATGCCGCCGGGGAACTCCAGCAGCTCGTTGGTCACCGCCGAGGGCAGGCCCTCGACATTGGCGATGCCGTCACCGGTGGAGGTGACGACGCCGACCTCTTCCCGGTTGACCTCCGGGGAGTAGCTGGTGACGTAGTTCTCGATCGCACTGCGGATCTCGTCCGACGAGATCGTCAGCTCCGCCATGTCGTTCCTGCTCTCACTTCTCTGCTTGGCCAGTGTTGCAAGTCGTGGGGGCCGTTTAGGCGGCCAGTTGGCGGCGAAGCGCTTCCAGGCGCCCTGCCGCGCTGCCGTCGATGACCTCGTCTCCGACCCGGATCACCAGGCCACCGCCGAGATCGGGGTCGATCTCGACGTGGAGCACGATCGGACGCGAGTAGACCCGCGTCAGGGTCGCCGCCAGGCGCTCGTACTGCTGCTCGGTCAGCGGGCTGGCCGTGCGGACGTAGGCGACCGAGCGCTCCCGGCGCTTGGCCGCCGCGGCGGCCAGCTCCTCGAGACCGGCCACCAGGCGACGCCCCCGGGGCAGCACGACGAGCTGCTCCACGAGCTGCTTGGTGACCGGCTCGACCTTGCCCGACACCAGGGTGTCGACCAGGCCGAGCTTGGCCTCGCTGGCACCGTCCCGAGCCGAGAGCAGGCGCTCCAGCTCGGGCTGACCGGCGAGGATCCGGCCGAACCGGAACAGCTCGTCCTCGACCGCGTCCAGCCTGTTCTCCCGCTCCGCCCGCACCAGCAGTGCGGTGCGGGCCAGCGACTCCAGGCCGTCCAGCAGCTCACGGGCGCTGGACCACCGCGCCGTGACCGCGGCGGCGAGCACCTGCAGCGTGGGCTCGCCGACCTTGCCCGCCAGCAGACCGCGGACCAGGGCCTCACGGCCCGCCGGGTCGGAGGAGGCGTCGGCGACGACCCTGCGCAGCCCGTGCTCCCCGGCCAGCAGGCCGACGACCGAGAACAGCTCGTCACCGAGGGCGGTGAGCCCGTCGGGGTCGACACCGTCGACCACGTCGAGCAGCCGCAGCTCGGCTGCGGCCAGGGCGTCCCGGCTCGCGGCGTGCAGTGCGTGCAACGTCATCGTGTCCTCTGCCTACTTGCTCGCGGGCGCCGCGGCGGCGTCCAGCTCGTCGAGGAAGCGGTCCACGGTGCCGCGCCTGCGCGCATCGTCCTCAAGGGACTCGCCGACCACCTTGCCTGCCAGGTCGACAGCGAGGCGGCCGAGCTCGGAGCGCAGCTCGGCGACGATCTGCGCGCGCTGGGCCTGCAGCTGGGCCTGCCCCTGGGCGACGATCCGCGAGGACTCCTCCTGGGCCTGGGCCCGGAGCTCCTCCTTGATCTGCTCGGCCTCGATCCGCGCGTTGTCGCGGATCTTGGCCGCCTCGGCACGTGCGTCGGCCAGCTGCGCCTTGTACTGCGCCAGCGCCTGCTCGGCCTCGGCCTGCGCCTGCTCGGCCTTCTTGATGCCGCCTTCGATCTTGTCCACGCGCTCGGCGTAGAGCTTCTCGAAGCGCGGGACCACCAGCTTGCTCATCAGGAAGAGCAGAATGGCGAAGGCGATCAGACCGATGATGAGCTCGGGAATGCTGGGGATGACCGGGTTCGGCGCTCCCTCAGCAACCAAGAAGTTCGTCACGGCGTCTCCCTACTCGAAGGTCGACCGTCAGGAAGCGAGGAAGAAGAGCACGAAGCCGAGCAGTGCCAGCGCCTCGACCAGAACGAAGGTCTGCCACGCGATACCGATCAGCTTGCCCTGGGCCTCCGGCTGGCGGGCGGTGCCGTTGATGACGGCGGCGAAGATCAGACCAACACCGACGCCGGGGCCGATGGCGGCGAGGCCGTAACCGATGGCAGCAAGGCCGGGGGCCGTGAGGGTGATGTTCACTGGGTGTTTCCCTTTCACACTCGGTCCGCAGACGATGCGGATCGGGGGTCTTTAGTGGCCGTCGGCCAGTGCGCTGCCGATGTAGTTGGCGGTCAGCATGGTGAAGACGTACGCCTGCAGGCACTGGATCAGCAGCTCGAGGAAGCTGAGCCCGATCGCCATCACGTATGCGACAGGCGAGATGAACTTGATGCCGATGACCGACTGCTCGAGGAAGTACGTGCCGCCCTCGATGAAGACCAGCAGCATGATGTGGCCCGCGAACATGGTCGCGAAGAGCCGGACCGTCAGCGTGATCGGACGGAAGATGAAGGTCGAGACGAACTCGATCGGCGTGAAGAGGACCAGCACGCCCTTGGGCACGTCCGGCGGGAACAGGGTCTTGCCGAAGTAGTGCACAAATCCGTGCCGCTTGATGCCCACGAACATGAAGAGCACCCAGGACAGCAGCGCCAGGCCCAGCGGGAACCCGATGTGGGCCATCGTCGGCAGCTGGAAGAACGGGATGAACCCGAACAGGTTGTTCACCAGGATGAAGGTGAACATCGTCAGCAGCAGCGGCAAATACGGGCGCAGGTCCTTGGCCGCGATCTGCTCGCGGCCGATCCCGTTGCGCACGAAGTCGTACAGGTATTCGGAGATGAACTGGCCCTTGCCGGGAACCAGCTTCAGGCGCCCCGAGGCGATCACGTAGAACGCGCCGACCAGGATCACCGCCAAGGCGATCTGCAGCACCGGCTTCGTCACCCCGGGCAAGATCTCCGGGTAGAGAAAGCTCTGCGGGCCGGGCGCCACGAACTGCGCGCCACCCTCGGCCACCACAAGCGCGCCCACCTGGGCTCCTTCCGGTTCTCCCACGCTGGCGTGTCACACCACTGGGGGAATCGTCACGATCAGGACTTAACGTACCCGACACACGTCAGGTACAAGGAGGCGGCCCCCCGGCTTCAGGACGTCAGGCACCGTGGGCACTCCACAGGGGTGTCCATGCCTGTCGTCCAGCCCCAGACCGGTCGCGGTAGACCTGGACTGAGGTGGGGGATGACGGTGCAGCCTTCCCATCCGTCCCCAGGGCCTCCCGGGACGGTCAGGTTCCTGACCCGTCGAGGCGAACTGTAGCAGGCGTCTCAGGACACCCGTACTACGCCTACTGGCCAGTTGGGAAAGTCAGGACTTAGGTCCCGTAGCGCCCGTGATGACAGTCAGGACCTTGGTCTTGCGGAAGCCGATGACCTCGCCGACAGTCCAGACCACCAGGGTCGCCAGCACGGAGTAGGCGAACAGCTTCGCGTCGAACAGGGGGGTCTTCTTGAAGACGAACCCGAACACGAGCAGGAGGACGAACTTGGCGATGTAGGTGCCCATCGCGGCGGCCAGCACGGTCATCGGCGGCTGGGCGGCCGTCTTGCGCATCACGAACAGGACCAGCATGCCGCCACCGATGATGACCACCGAGCCGAGCACGGCGGCGATGGCACCGGCCAGCCCGGCGATCACCGAGCAGACGGCGATGGCGAGCACCGCCACGACCGAGGTGGGCAGCAGGGCGTAGCGCCGCATCCCGTGGGCGTAGCGCAGCACAGTTCCCTCGATCGAGTCGAGGGGCGGGAGGGACTTCTTGTCGGTAGTCATCGCACCCGCATGGTACGCAACCGCGGGATTGCCGAAATCAGCAGCGCGAGCAACAGACCTGCCCCGATGCAGATGACAACGATGGCGGTGTTGGGAACCAGCGCGAGCCCGACCGAGCCGAAGGCGAGCAGCCCGGCCCACAGGTAGATCAACAGCACCGCCCGGCGCTGCGAGTGGCCGATCTCCAGGAACCGGTGGTGCAGGTGCATCTTGTCGGCGCTGCCGATGCTCAGGCCCTTCCTGGTGCGGCGGATGATCGCCATGATCAGGTCGAGCAGCGGCACGAACAGCACGGCGGCGACCACCAGCATCGGGGTCAGCAGCGCGATCAGGTCGGTCGGGCCGACCACCGAGTAGTTGAGGTGACCGGAGGCGGAAGTGCTGGCAGCGGCCAGCATGAGGCCGATCAGCATGGAGCCGGAGTCGCCCATGAAGATCTTGGCCGGGTTGAAGTTGTGCGGCAGGAAACCCAGGCAGGCACCGGCCAGCGCGGCCGAGATCAGGGCGGGCGGGTACAGGTGCACGTCCCCGCCGGACTGGGCGAGCAGGCCCAGGGAGAAGGCGCAGGTGGCGGCGGCGGCGATGAAGCCGATCCCGGCGGCCAGCCCGTCCAGCCCGTCCACGAAGTTCATCGCGTTGATCATCGTGATGGTCAGCAGCAGGGTCAGCAGCGCGCCCTGGTTGGGCCCCAGCACGAGCACTGAGCCCAGGCTGCCGTTCTGCGTGTCCCAGGGCACCCAGAAGGCCAGCCACTGCACGCCGAGCAGCACCAGGAGGCCCGCCGCGGTCACCTGACCGGCCAGCTTGGTGACCGAGTCCAGTTCGAAGCGGTCGTCCAGGGCACCGACCAGGCTGATCACACCCCCGGCCACCAGCACCGCGAGCGGGTCCCGGGAGAAGGTGAAGGAGTTGCTCAGCACCGGGAGTTGGTGCGCAAGCAGCATCGCGGCCACGACGCCCGCGTACATCGCAACGCCGCCCAGCCGCGGGATCGGCACCACGTGCACGTCGCGGGCGCGCGGCTTGGCCACCGCGCCGATCCTGATGGCCACCAGGCGGACCAGGCTGGTCAGCAGAAAGGTCACCGCGGCCGCGGTGAGCCCGACGAGCAGGTACTCCCGGACGGGGGTCAGACCGGCCGAGGGGAGTACAGGTGAGATACCCACGGGGTGGTCCTGTCGCTCCGAGTCAAGTGCCGCCACCTGTTCGGCGGCTGTGCCCGCAACGCTACCGCTGTCCGCCCACCCGCCCGCCAACGGGCTAGTTGATCATCGCTCGGCCCCGCCAAACCCCGGCGAGTCCCGCTCTGCCGCAGCCGAGTCCCGCTCTCCGGCCGACGGCTCAGGCCAGCTCGACCTGGGTCCCGAGGACTTCGCTCAGCTGAGCCAAGGTCACCGCGCCCTCACGCAGCACGCGCGGCTCGGGACCGGTCAGGTCGACGATCGTGGAGGCCACCCCGTGGTCCACGGTGCCGCCGTCCAGGTACACCGAGACCGAGTCGCCCAGCTGGGACTCGGCGTCGGCCACGGTGGTCGCCGGGGCATAGCCGGAGCGGTTGGCCGAGGACACCGCCATCGGGCCGACCTCGCGCAGCAGCTCGATGGCCACCGGGTGCAGCGGCATGCGCAGGGCCACGGTGCCCCGGGTGTCGCCCAGGTCCCAGTTCAGCGAGGGCGCGTGCTGAAGGATGATCGACAGCGCGCCCGGCCAGAAGGCCTCGATCAGCTGGCGGGCCTGCGTGGGCACGGAGAAGACCAGCCCGTCGATGGTGGTCCAGGAGCCCACCAGCACCGGGATCGGCATGTCCGGGCCGCGGCCCTTGGCGGAGAGCAGGGAACGCACCGCCGCCGCGTCGAACGCGTCGCAGCCGATGCCGTACAGGGTGTCCGTGGGCAGCACGACCAGGCGTCCCGAGCGGATGGCCCCCGCCGCGGCGGCCAGTCCGGCTTCGCGGCTGTCCTGTCGACTGCAGTCGTAGATCGTGCTCACGCCAGGGGATGCTATGCCCTGCCCGCGATCGCGCCGAGCGCGACCTGCCAGGCGGGCTGGCGGTACCGGTAGAACAGCCAGAAGACCAGCCCGGTGCCCAGCACCAACCCGGCCACCAGCAGCGGCACGCTGGCCAGCAGTCCGCCGAGCAGCACCGGCACGACGCCCAGCAGCAGCACGAGTCCCGCGAGCACCAGCGTCGGGCGCTGCTCGCTCCACACCAGCTCGCGGCCCTGCCGGACCTCGGCCTGCAGTGCCTTGGCCGCGGCGATCAGCTGGGCGTCCTCGGTGCCGCTGGCCAGCACCCGCCCGGCGAGCCAGTCGCAGGTGTCCAGCTGGTACTGGGTCGAGATCACCAGCTGACCGCCCCTGCCCTCGGTGCGGACCTCCACGGTGCGCGCGATCAGCGCCAGCGCCAGGTAGTAGCCGACCACGGGGTCGCCCGGCCGGGTGCGGGCCAGCACCTCCAGCTCGGCGATGGCGGTGTCGGCGGCCCCGGTGGCCGCCCGCACCATCGCCAGGCCCAGGATCGCCAGCACCGACAGCGGGGCCACCAGCAACGCCCGCTCGAACTGGTCGGCGGCCCCCGACCAGTCCCGCCGCGCCACGAACACGTCGCCCAGCGCCACGTAGTCGTTGCCGTCCCCGCGCTGGCGGACCGCCTCCCGGAACAGGTCCTCGGCCTGCCCCAGCTCACCGGCCTCCAGCGCCACCCAGCCGCGGGCGAACGGGTCCTCGGGGCGGCTGGAGCGCAGCCCGTCGGGCACCAGTCGCCACTTGGTGGAGATGTCCTTCCACTCACGTGTGGCTCGCCACCCGTTCGGCCCAGCGAGGTTCATCGTGGCGCTCCCCTGGCTACAGTGGTCCCGACAGCCATTCTGCCGCGTCTGCACGAGGTGGACAGTGCCGAACGACCGAGGACCGCTGCCGCTGGCGCTGATCATGGCGGGCGGGTACCTCGTGGCGGCCGCGTTGGTCGGCGGCACGCTGCTCCTGGCGCACGGTTCGACCCTGGTCGCGGGCACCGCGGAGCCGGTGGCCACCCCCACCGGTGCTGGTCCGCCCGCGGGCTACCAGCGCGTGGACGGCCCCAGCGGGCTGCGCACGGTGATCCCCGAGGGCTGGCGGATCAGCACGATCCGCAACGGGTTCCAGGCCGACGACCCGGCCGGTGGCGGGGCCGGTGGGCGGTTCGTGCGCTACCAGGGCGTTGCCGCCGACGGGGACCTGTACGCCTGGCTCACCGGCTACGAGCGGCAGTCCTGGACCAACCAGCCCGCGTACAAGCGGATCCTGTTGGCACGCCAGGACTTCGCGGGCAAGTCAGCGGTGCGCTGGGAGTTCACGTACACATTGGACGGTCAGCCCCGGCACGTGGAGATCCTGTACTGGCAGGGCAGCGGGGTCCAGTACGACGTGTACGCCTCCGCACCGGCCAGCGAGTGGACCAGGACCAAGCCGATCTTCGACGCCATGCTGTCCGGCACCAGCTCCTGACCGGGACTCGCAAGCCAGAGGCCGGGACTCACGCGCAGCAGAGCGGGACTCGCGCCAACCACCGGCGTGTCGCGCGCAAACCACCGGCGAGTCCCGCTCTGGGGGCGGCGAGTCCCGCCCGGACGACGACGAGTCCCGCCCACACGGGGGCGAGTCCCGCTCAGCCGAGCACCAACCGGGCGGTGGCGAAGCGCGGGCGGCCTGCCAGGTCCTCGTGGTCGGCGACCTCACCGAGCACCCTGCGGGCGGCCAGCAACTCCGGCACGGCCCGCGCATGGGTGTCGTCGTGCTCGATGGCCACGGCGCCGCCCTGTCGCAGCAGGCGGGCCGCACACGTGACCACGTGCCGGATCACGTCGAGCCCGTCGGCCCCGCCGAACACGGCCTGCGCGGGGTCGTGTTCGGCGACCTCGGGCGGTACCGGCGTTCCCGTTGGCACGTAAGGCGGATTGCACAGCACGAGCTGCACCGAACCGTCCAGTTCGGACAGTAGGCCCGGGTCGGTGACGTCACCGGCGTGCAACCGGATCGGCCGGTCCCCCGCACCGGCACGGGTGTCGGCGTTGCGCCGGGCCCAGGCCAGCGCCTGCGGGTCCTTCTCCACGGCGTGCACCACGGCGTCCGGACGTGCGTTGGCCACGGCGAGGGCCAGCGCCCCCGAGCCGGTGCACAGGTCAACGACCACCGGCCGCTCGACGCCCTGGAGCTGGCGCAAACCCCACTCCAGCAACAGTTCCGTCTCCGGGCGCGGGATGAACACGCCGGGGCCCACGTGCAGACTCAGCGCGCCCATCGGGGCCCAGCCGATCAGGTGCTGCAACGGCACCCGCTTGGCCCGCTGGTGCACCAGTTTGCCGATGCCGTCGACCACCTGCGGGTCGACCAGCGGCACCAGCGGGAGCTTCATCCGGTCCACGCCGATCACGTGCGCGGCGATCAGCTCGGCGTCGATGCGGGCGCTGTCGATGCCCGCTCCGGCCAGGATGCGCTCCGCGTCCATGATCGCCAGGCGGAGCGGGCGGCGGTGCCGGACGTCAGCCATTGCCCGCCGCCGCGAGCCGCTCGGCCCGGTCCGCGGTGGCCAGCGCGTCCAGCAGCGCGTCCAGGTCGCCCTGCAACACCTGGTCCAGGTTGTGCGCCTTGTAGTTCACCCGGTGGTCGGAGATCCGGTTCTCCGGGAAGTTGTAGGTGCGGATCCGCTCGGAGCGGTCCACCGTGCGCACCTGGCTGCGCCGCGTTGCCGAGGCCTCGGACTGGGCCTTCTCCTCGGCCAGCGCCTGCAACCGGGACTTGAGCACCTCCATGGCGCGGGCCCGGTTCTGCAACTGCGAGCGCTCGTTCTGGCAGGACACCACGATGCCGGTGGGCAGGTGCGTGATGCGCACCGCGGAGTCGGTGGTGTTGACGCTCTGCCCGCCCTTGCCCGAGGAGCGGAACACGTCCACCCGCAGGTCGTTCTCGTCGATCTCGATCTCGACGTCCTCGACCTCGGGATAGACCAGCACCCCGGCGGCCGAGGTGTGGATGCGGCCCTGGGTCTCGGTCACCGGCACCCGCTGCACACGGTGTACCCCGGCCTCGAACTTCAGCCGGGCCCACACCCCGTCCACCTCGGCCCCGCCCTTGGTCTTGATCGCGATCGTGGCGTCCTTGTAGCCGCCCAGGTCGGAGTCGGTGGCGTCGAGCACCTCCGCCTTCCAGCCGTGCCGTTCCGCGTAGCGCAGGTACATGCGCACCAGGTCGCCCGCGAACAGCGCGGACTCCTCGCCACCCTCCCCCGACTTGACCTCCATCACCACGTCGGAGCCGTCGTTGGGGTCGCGCGGCAGCAACAGCTCGGTGAGCCGCTCCTCCAGCTCGGGCAGCCGGGCCGCCAGGGACTCGGCCTCGGCGGCGAAGGCCGCGTCCTCGGCCGCCAGCTCCTGGGCCGCGGTGATGTCGTTGCGGGTCTGCTCCAGCTCGCGGATGGCCTTGGCGACCGGGGTCAGCTCGGCGTAGCGCCTGCCGAGCTTGCGTGCGGCGGCCTGGTCGGCGTGCACGGCCGGGTCGGCAAGCCGCTGCTCCAGCTCGACGTGTTCGGCGAGCAACGCCTCAAGGGCCTCTGGCACGGGTGTGGTCACCCGAACAGTTTGCCTAATGAGCTCCAACTCGACCCGATCGGGCCAGCGCCACGGCCTCCAGCTGGGACCGGACCTCCAGCTTCGACAGGATCGACCGGATCTGGGCGCGCACCGTGGCCACCGACACCACGAACTCCTGGGCGATGCGCGCGGCACGGTGCCCGGCGACCAACTGGTCCAGCACCTGGCGCTCCCGCCCGCTGAGCCGGCCCAGCAGCTCGGTGACGGCGCTGGCGCCCTGGTGCACCCGCAGCAGCTCCGCCCGTTCGGCCGCGGACAGCACGGTGCGACCCGCCGCGGCGGCCTGCACCGCGTCGACCAGCACCGGGAAGGGCGCCGACTTGCACACCCAGCCCACCGCCCCGTTGACCACGGCGGCGGCGATCGCGGCGCGGTCCTCGGTACCGGTCACGATCAGCACCCGCCAGCCCAGCGTGCGCAGCGGGCCCACCAGCTCGGCCCCGCACAGGCCGTTGCCCAGGTCCAGGTCGACCAGCGCCAGGCCGGTCTGCTCGCGGCGGGCCGAGCTCAGGACCTCCGCCGCCGAGCCCACCGGGCAGCGGATCGCGTCGAAGCCCTGGCTGCGCAGGGCGAGGGCCAGCGAGGTGGCCACCACGGCGTGGTCGTCGACGATCAGGATCGGCCCGGTCACGCGGGCACCTGCACGCTGGCGTGGCAGCCCGCCTCGGTGGGCAGCAGCTCCAGCGAGCCACCGGCGTCGGCGACCAGCTGCGAACTCACGTACAGGCCGAGACCACTGCCGCCGCGCGAGGAGTCGTGCACCCCTCTGGTCAACGCACGTCGCCGCAGTTCGGGCGGCAGGCCGGGGCCGTCGTCCTGCACGTCGATGCGCACCCTGCCGTCGGCGGCACGGGCGTTGACCCGCACGCTGGCGCCCGGCGCGTGCCGCTCGCAGTTGGCCAGCAGGTTGGTCACCACCTGGGCCAGCGCGGAGGCGGGCATGGCGGCACGCAGGTCGGGCTGCACGTCCAGGGACACGTCCAGGCCCGAGGAGCGGCGCATGGCCACCAGCCGGCTCAGCACCGGTTCGACGGCGCAGGAGGGCAGGTCCACCTTGCGGTCCAGCAGGCCGCGCAGCCGGGTGATCTCCTCGCGCAGGGCCTCGGTGAGCAGCTCGCGCTCCTGCTGGCCGGTGTGCGGCAGCACGTGGGTCATGCCGTCCAGACCGGCCAGCACGTTCTGCATCTCGTGGTCACGTTCCGCGGCGCGCTCGACGGCCGCCTGCATGACCTGGCGCAGCTTCACCGACAGGGCCATGAACATCAGCAGCGAGCCCAGCACCCTGGTGGACCCGGCCAGGACCAGGTCCCCGCCAGAGATCCGGATGACCTGGGAGGCGGCGATCACGGCCACGCCGATACCGATCCGGTACAGCTCCGGCGCGCGCCGGGAGAGGCCGAGCGCGAGGTAGTGCACGGCCAGCAGGAACCAGCCGACCAGCACAACGACGGACGGGACCAGCGAACTGGTCAGCACGTCCAGTGCCGGGATGGAGGTGATCACCGCCGCCAGGCTCAGCGTCACGAGCGAGCCCAGCAGGGCGGCCCGCCAGCCGGCGGTCCAGCGCGGCTGGCCCGGCCCTGCGGCGAAGCCCATCAGCACCAGGAACACCGCGCAGCCGAGCAGTCTGACCAGCTGGGTGAACTGGGCGGCCGGGCCGGTGCCGAAGGCGACCACCGTCGCGGGCATGACCAGCAGGCCGTAGATGCCGATGGCCGCGGCGATCCCGTTGATCGCACGGCTGGCGTCCATCCTGGCGACCAGGTAGGCCAGCAGGACGGCGCCCGCGGTGATCGCGGCGGCGCCCAGCGTGAGCAGCGACTGGACCTGGAAGACGGGCACGATCTGCCGAATCGGGTTCAAGTTCAGTACGACGGTCACCAGCACGGCGACCAACACGATGATCCTGGAACCGGACAGCGCCCGGCTCCGTCGCGCGATCTGCGCGTGCACCTCAGGACATGCCATGGTCAGCCCCCTGCCGAAGCGTCCCGTTGCCAGTCCACGGCGACCGCGGGAGAACGGCTCGCCTGATGGACGATTCAACTATCGGAGGGGTCCGCGCGGGCGTTAGCGCCCGAAGGGCTGGATTCGATTACCCAAAATTGACGATGAGCGACCCCCGGTCGGCCGGGCAGTCTTGGTCCCAGCAAGAACCCCCACGGGGATCGGGAGAGCCCCCGCTGGGTGAACACCGTGTCGGCGCTGATAGCCCCCAGTCGACGTCGGCACGGCTTCTCTCCTCGCTCGCGGCACTCCCCGCGACCGAGGGCCCCGGTCCGCCGCGACCCCCAGGCGCCGGACCGGGGCACACACACGAAGGCTCCCCCACAGCGGCGGCTGTGGGGGAGCCTTCGTGCTTGCTGCGCCCTAGCGGGCCCGGCTCACTTCTGGCGCTTGCCGTAGCGCGCCTCGAAGCGGGCCACGCGGCCGCCGGTGTCCAGGATCTTCTGCTTGCCCGTGTAGAACGGGTGGCAGTTGGAGCAGACCTCGACGTGGATGGCGCCGGAGGTCTTGGTGCTGTGCGTGGTGAAGGTGTTCCCGCAGCCGCAGGTCACCGAGGTCTCCACGTACGTGGGGTGGATACCGCTCTTCAACGTCTTGTCCTCTCAGTGGTGGCCGCCGGGTCCCCGCCGTGCTGTCGTGCGCGGGGTGAACCGGAGCCGGACTCGACCGGTAATTCTGCCAGATCGACTGGCTCTGGCTGCAACGCCCCAGGTCACCCGGTTGTTCCCGGCGACCGCTCGTCGCGCTACCGCCCCCGCCCACCGCAGGTCACTGCCGCCCGCCGACCCCGGCTACCGACCGTGGTGGTGACGCGCGACACTGGTCGGGTGCTGCCTGGAACAGGACTGTGCGAGCCGGGGCGCGCGCTGCCGCTGCCCCTGTGGTTCGCCGTTCCCGTGCTGTTCGTGGCCTCCGTGGCCGGGCTGACCGGCACCGCCTCCCTCGCGCTCGGCATCGCCGGCGGCCAGCTCCCGATGTCCACCGAGGTGTTCGGCGCGGCGGCCGCCGTCACCCTGGTGTTGTCGGGCGGGGTGCGCTCCTGGCGCAAGCCGGTCCGCCGGGTGCTGAGCTGGCTCTACCCCCTCGCGGTGCTGGCCCTGGGCATCGGCCTGTCCTGGCTGGCCGTGCCCACCGCACTGGCCGTGGCGGTGGGCCTGCCCGCGACGGCCCTCGCCGTGGCGCTGTGCGTCTGGGCCCGGGGCCCACGCCCCGAGGAAAGCCGGGACCGGCTACCAACTTTGGTCTGATCGTGCGGCGTGACTCACACCATCGGCTTCCGATCCAGGAAAGACCCGGTGCGCGGTAGCCGAACGCGCACTTAGCGTGCTCACCGGTTGGTCAGTAATTCACCCATTGAGGAGACCGCCCGTGAACACCTTCCTGACGAGGGCCGCCAAGCTCGCCGCGGTGGCCACCCTGTCCGTCACCGCACTCGCCGTCGTCCCGCTCAGCGCCTCGGCGGCCCCCGCGGCGGAAGCATCCGTCCTGTCCCCCGCCAGCGCCGCTGACGGGACCCCAGCCGGAGCCGTCGCCTGGTACCAGAGCCACCTCGGCAGCACCGGGTGGGAGCACTACTGCGAGAAGGCCGCCGAGAACTCCTACGGCACCACCGGGGTCTGGGCCTCGGCCAACGCGCACTGGAACGGCGCTCCCCAGCACCCGGGCAACTACAGCCCGCCGCTGGGTGCCTTCGTGTACTGGAACATCAGCGCCTACGGCCACGTGGGCATCTCCGACGGGGCGGGCGGCTTCTACGCCACCTCGGTCAACGGGGCCATCGGCCACGTCACCAAGTCGCAGGGCGGCCTGAACTACTTCAGCAACTACCGGGGCTGGACCCCGGCGGCGCGCCCCAGCACCTGATCCGGGGGAGGAAACAGCGGTGCCCCGGCCTGGTGGAGGCCGGGGCACCGCTGTGTGGTCCTGTCATGAAGGTGCCGTTCGAGACATCTGATGTCTCGAACGGCACCTTCATGACACTCGGGCTACTCAGTCCTCGTTGCCGTTGCTGCCCGGCGTGGTCTTCGCCACCTGCATCAGGAACTCGATGTTGGTGCGGGACTTGCGCAGCCGGTCCAGCAGCAGGTCGATCGCCTGCTGGCTGTCCAGGGCGTGCAGCACGCGGCGCAGCTTGTGCATGACCGCGAGCTCGTCCGGCGGCAGCAGCAGCTCTTCCTTGCGGGTACCGGAGGGGTCGACGTCCACGGCGGGGAAGACCCGCTTGTCGGCGATCCTGCGGTCCAGCTTGAGCTCGGCGTTACCGGTGCCCTTGAACTCCTCGAAGATCACGGTGTCCATGGTGGAACCGGTCTCCACCAGCGCGGTCGCGAAGATGGTGAGCGAGCCGCCACCCTCGATGTTGCGCGCGGCGCCGAGGAAGCGCTTGGGCGGGTACAGCGCGGTGGAGTCCACACCACCGGACAGGATGCGGCCCGAGGCCGGGGCGGCCAGGTTGTAGGCGCGGCCCAGTCGGGTGATCGAGTCCAGCAGCACGACCACGTCGTGACCCATCTCGACCAGGCGCTTGGCCCGTTCGATGGACAGCTCGGCCACGGAGGTGTGGTCGCCCGGCGGGCGGTCGAAGGTGGAGGCGATGACCTCGCCGTGCACCGACCGCTGCATGTCGGTGACCTCTTCGGGCCGCTCGTCCACGAGCACGACCATCAGGTGGCACTCGGGGTTGTTGGTGGTGATCGCGTTGGCGATCGCCTGCAACACCGAGGTCTTACCGGCCTTGGGCGGGGACACGATCAGCGCGCGCTGCCCCTTGCCCACCGGCATGACCAGGTCGATCACGCGGGTGGTCAGGATGTGCGACTCGGTCTCCAGGCGCAGCCGCTCGTTCGGGTAGAGCGGGGTGAGCTTGGTGAACTCGGGGCGGCCCTTGACCTTGTCCGGCTCCATGCCGTTGATCGAGTCCACCCGCACCAGCGGGTTGAACTTCTGCCGCTGCTGCTCGCCCTCGCGCGGCTGGCGCACCACACCGGTGATGTTGTCGCCGCGGCGCAGGCCGAACTTGCGCACCAGGGAGAGCGACACGTAGACGTCGTTCGGCCCGGCCAGGTAGCCGGAGGTGCGCACGAAGGCGTAGTTCTCCAGCACGTCCAGGATGCCGGCCACGGGCAGCAGCACGTCGTCCTCGCGGACCTCGGTGTCGCCACCGCCCTGCCCGCGCTCGGGACGCTCGGAGCCCCGGTTGCGGCGGCGGTCGCGGAACCGGCGACCGCGACGGCCGGTGCCGTCCTCGTCCTCGTCGTGCTGGTCGTTCTGGCGGTCGTTGCGGTTGCCGCCCTGCTGGCGGTCGCCGCGGTCGCGCTGGCGGTCACCGCGGTCACCGCGGTTGCCCCGCTCACCGCGGTCCCCGCGCTCGCCACGCTCCTGGCGGGACTCGCCGCCCTGCTGGCGCTGCTCGCCCTGCTGGCGCTCGTTCTGCCGCTGCTCACCCTGCTGGCGGTCACCCTGCTGGCGCTGCTCGCCCTGCTCAGCGCCCTCCGGGCTGCCCGCGGGACGGCTGGCGGCGCGACGGCGGCGGTTGCCCCGGCGGCCACCCTCCTCCTCGGTGGCCGGGCGCTCGGCGGCGGGCGCGCTGGCCTCAGCGGCGGGCGCGGGCTCGGCGGCCTTCTCCACGACGGGGGCGGGCGCGGCCTCGGCCTGCACGGCGGGCTTGGGGGCGGTCTTCTCGGCGGCGGTGCGGCGCGCGGGCTTGCTCGCGGTCTGCACACCGGCCAGCGGCAGCTCGGCGGTCTCCCCGCGGCCGGAGGAGGAGCCCTGACGCTCCTTGATGGCGGCGATCAGGTCTCCCTTGCGCATGCCCGCGGTGCCGCCGATCTTCAGCTCGCCAGCGAGTTCGCGCAGCTCGGCGAGCACCATGCCGGACAGACCGGCACGGCGACGCGGCGCGGTGCCGTTCGACTGGGTGGTCAGCGGGGTCTCCTTGGATTCGGTACGAGGCGCAGGAGCGGAGTCCTGCTGGGAACCCTGCGCGGCGGGCACCGCGTCACTGCCCAAGAGCTCGGTGTTGCTCACACATGTCCTTCCTGACCGGCCCGCGCCTCCTACGCGAACCAGCGGGTGCCGTCCGACGGGACGCGGAACGGCACTGGTCGTCCGGTGAGAGCGGAGGCGCCGAAACACCAGCGGCGAGTCCGCGGACACGGGACTTGTCGGTCACCACAGCGGCCGGGTCCTGCTCGAACTCGACTCCGCACGAACAGTGCGAGGTACGGCTCTCGACAGGAGATGCGACCCGGGACGAGCGCCCGAGCACGACACCGGCGCCCGTGCGCCCGGTGACTGATCTGCCCTGAGGGTAGACGCAGCACGCGTACCTCGCAACAACCTGGACCGGCGTGGCGCACGGGCCGTCCCCGCAGGTGTCCGGCGAGATCAGCCGATCGGCGCAACCCGTACGCCGTCCAGGTCGATTTTGAGGGATTTCACCAGGAAGCCCTCCGCGTCCAGCCCCGTCGGGAGCGGCTGGTCGTCCCGGGTCAGGGCCAGCACGGTCGGTCCCGCGCCGGACACCACGGCGGCGACACCAGCCGAACGGAGCTGCCGGACCACTCGGATGGTGCAGGGCCACGCGGGCTCCCGGTAGTCCTGGTGCAGCCGGTCCTCGGTGGCGGCCAGCAGCAGGTCAGGGCGGGTGGTGAGGGCCTGCACGGCCAGCGCGGTGCGGCCCGCGGCGAAGGCCGCGTCGGCGTGCGGCACCTGCGCGGGCAGCAGCCCCCTGGTGGTCTTGGTGGAGGACTCCTGGCTGGGCACGAACACCGTGGCGTGCAGCCCCGCGTGCGGGTCCAACCGCAGTGCCCGGTACCGGTCGGCCTGCTCACCCTCACTCCACGCCAGGACCAGCCCGCCGAGCAGGCTGGCCGCCGCGTTGTCAGCGTGTCCCTCGAACTCGGCGGCCAGTTGCAGCGCCTGCTCGTCCAGTTCGCGCCCGGCCAGGGCGTAGCCCGCGGCAACCCCGGCCACCACGGCGGCGGCCGAGGAGCCGAGCCCGCGCGAGTGCGGGATCGCGTTGGTGCAGCGCAGGAGCAGACCTGGCACGGTGTGGTCCAGTGCCCGCAGTGCCGCCCGCAGCGCGCGCACCAACAGGTGCTGCTCGTCACAGGGCACCTGCCCGGCGCCCTCACCGCTGACCTCCACGGCCAGCCCGCTCGGGGCGGTGTGCACCTCGACCTCGTCGTACAGGCCCAGTGCCATGCCCAGCGCGTCGAACCCGGAGCCCAGGTTGGCCGTGGAAGCGGGCACCACGACCCGGAAGGCCCTCACCCCAACTCCAGCGCGCTGGCCACCGCGCCCGGGTCCACCGGCAGCACGGACACTTCGGGCAGACCGCGCAGCGCGGTGTCCGGGTCCTTCAGGCCGTGCCCGGTCACCGTGCAGACCACCAGCGAGCCCCTGGACAGCCTGCCGTCGGCCGAGGTCAGCAGCAGGCCCGCGACGCTGGCAGCCGAGGCGGGCTCGACGAACACGCCCTCGCGGGAAGCCAGCAGCTTGTAGGCGGCGAGGATCTGCTCGTCGCTGACGGCCTCGAACAGGCCCTCGGACTGCTCGCGGGCCGCCACCGCCCCACCCCAGGAGGCCGGGCTGCCGATCCGGATGGCGGTGGCGATCGTCTCCGGGGCGGGCACCGGCTCGCCGCGCACCAGTGGGGCGGCGCCCGCCGCCTGGATGCCGAACATCCTGGGCAGCGCGGGGATCACCCCGTCGGCCGCGTACTCCTGGTAGCCCTTCCAGTACGCGGTGATGTTGCCCGCGTTGCCCACCGGCAGCACGTGCACGTCCGGTGCCCTGCCGAGCACGTCGCACACCTCGAAGGCGGCGGTCTTCTGGCCCTCGATGCGGATCGGGTTCACCGAGTTCACCAGCGTGATCGGGTACTCGGCCGAGGTCTTGCGAGCCAGTTCGAGGCAGTCGTCGAAGTTGCCGTCCACCTGGAGGATCCGGCAACCGTGTGCCACCGCCTGGGCCATCTTGCCCAGCGCGATCTTGCCGGTGGGCACCAGCACGGCACAGGTCAGCCCGGCGCGCGCGGCGTAGGCGGCGGCCGAGGCCGAGGTGTTGCCGGTGGAGGCGCAGATCACCGCCCTGGACCCGTTGGCAAGCGCCAGGGTCATCGCGGTGGTCATGCCGCGGTCCTTGAAGGAACCGGTCGGGTTGGCGCCCTCCACCTTAAGCAGCACCCGGCAGCCGGTCAGCTCGGACAGGTGCCGGGCCTCGACCAGCGGGGTGCCGCCCTCGTGCAGGGTGACCACCTCGACGCCCTCGGGCAGCGGGATGCGGTCCCGGTAGGCGTTGATGATCCCGGGCCAGCCGGGCCTCACCGCAGTGATCATGACTCCTCGCCCTCCACACGCATCACGCTGACGACCTCGCGGACCACGGGCAGCCCGGCGATCTTGTCCACAGTGGACCGCAGCGCGGCGTCGGTGGCCGCGTGCGTGATCACGACCAGGCTGGCGTCGGTGGGACGGCCCTCCTGACGCACCGCGGCAATGCTCACGTCGTGCTCGGCGAACACGGCCGCCACCTGCGAGAGCACCCCGGCGCGGTCGGCCACGTCCAGGCTGATGTGGTACCGGGTGCTGGCCTGCCCCATCGGCCGCACGGGCAGTTCGGCGTAGGCCGACTCGCGCGGTCCACGCCCGCCCGCGACCTTGTTGCGCGCCACCGCGACCAGGTCGCCGAGCACGGCGCTGGCGGTCGGCGCTCCCCCGGCGCCCTGGCCGTAGAACATCAGCTGACCGGCCGCGTCGGCCTCCACGAACACCGCGTTGAACGCCCCGCCCACCGAGGCAAGCGGGTGGCCGTCCGGGATCATCGCCGGGTGCACGCGCACGGACACGGCCTCGGCCCCGTCCTGCCCGGTGACCCGCTCGCAGATGGCCAGCAGCTTCACCGTCCGGTTCAGCACGGTGGCCGCGGCGATGTCGGCGGCGGTGACCGAGGCGATGCCCTCGCGGTGCACGTCGGAGGCGGTGACCCGGGTGTGGAAGGCCAGCGAGGCGAGGATCGCCGCCTTGGAGGCCGCGTCGAACCCGTCCACGTCGGCGGTCGGGTCGGCCTCGGCGTACCCGAGGCGGCTGGCCTCCTCCAGGGTCTCCCCGTAGCCGGAGCCGGTGGCCGACATCGCCGACAGGATGTAGTTGGTGGTGCCGTTGACGATGCCCATCACGCGGGTGATCCGGTCACCGGCCAGCGACTCGCGCAGCGGGCGCAGCAGCGGGATCGCCCCGGCCACGGCGGCCTCGAAGTAGATGTCGGCGCCGGAGGCGTCGGCCGCCGCGTACAGCTCGGGGCCGTGCTCGGCCAACAGCGCCTTGTTCGCGGTGACCACGGACTTGCCCGCCCGCAGCGCGGACAGCAGCAGGCCGCGCGCGGGCTCGATGCCGCCGATCACCTCGACCACGACGTCCACATCGGACTCGACCAGGGCCGCGGAGTCGGTGGTCAGCAGCTCCTGCGGGGCGTCGCGATGCTTGTTGGGCCTGCGCACCGCGATGCCGGTCAGCTCGACCGGGGCGCCGATGCGCGCGGCGAGGTCGTGCCGCTGCTCGCGCAACAGCCGGGCGACCTCGGTACCGACGGTCCCGCAGCCCAGCATCGCGACCTTGATCGGTTTTCCCGTCGTCACAGTGAAGCCTCCAGCCGGAACAGGTCGTCCTCGGTCTCCCGGCGCAGCATCAGCCGCGCCCGGCCGTCCTTGACCGCGACCACCGCGGGCCGCGGCAGCCGGTTGTAGCCGTTGGCCATGGCGTAGCAGTAGGCCCCGGTCGCGGCCACCGCGAGCAGGTCGCCCGGTGCGAGGTCGGCGGGCAGCCAGCAGTCGCGCACCACGACGTCACCGGACTCGCAGTGCTTGCCGACCACCCGGCTCAGCGCGGCACCGGTCTCCGGCTCCACCGTGCGCGAGACGAGGCGGCAGTCGTAGACCGCGTCGTACAGCGCGGTACGGATGTTGTCGCTCATGCCGCCGTCCACGCTGACGTAGCGCCGCTGGGCGCCACCGCCGAGCACGACCTCCTTGGTGGTACCCACCTCGTAGAGCGTGACGGTGCCCGGCCCCGCGATGGCCCGCCCCGGCTCCACCGCGATGCGCGGCACCGGCAGGTTGGCCGCCGCGCACTCCCTGCGCACGATCTCGCGCAGCTGCTCGGCAAGGCGCGCCGGTGGCGGCGGGTCGTCGTCGGGGGTGTAGGCGATGCCCAGTCCGCCACCGAGGTCCACAGTGGACAGATCGGCCAGCGAGTCGGCCCCGTGCTCGGCGTGCAGCTCGGCGAGCAGGCCGACCACGCGGTGCGCGGCGATCTCGAACCCGTCCGCGTCGTAGATCTGCGAGCCGATGTGGCTGTGCAGGCCGACCAGGCGCAGCCCCTCGGACTTGAGCACCCGGCGGGCCGCCTCGGCCGCGTCCCCACCGGCCAGGGAGAAGCCGAACTTCTGGTCCTCGTGCGCGGTGGCGATGAACTCGTGGGTGTGCGCCTCCACGCCCACGGTGACCCGGATCAGCACCGGCTGGCGCACCCCGTGCTCCCGCGCGACCTGGTCCAGCCGGGCGATCTCCAGGTAGGAGTCCACCACGACCGCGCCGACCCGGGCCCGCACGGCCGCGGTCAGCTCGGCCACCGACTTGTTGTTGCCGTGCAAGGCGATCCGCTCCACGGGGAAGCCCGCGCGCAGGGCGATGGCCAGCTCGCCACCGCTGCACACGTCGATGCCCAGCCCCTCCTCGGCCACCCAGCGCGCGACGTCCAGCGACAGGAAGGCCTTGGACGCGTAGTGCACGGCGCCCGCCTCACCGAAGGCGGCGGCGTGCTCGGCGCAGCGGGAGCGGAAGTCGTCCTCGTCCACCACGAACAGCGGGGTGCCGTACTGCTCGGCCAGCTCGCGGACGTCCACCCCGCCCAGTTCCACCACCCCGTCGGCGCGGCGGGCCGCGTTGCGCGGCCACACCCCGGGGTGCAGCTGGGCGAGGTCGTCCGAAGTGGACGGCCGGGCGCCCGCGGTGTTCGCGGGCACCAGCACGTCGGCGTGCCGGGGTCCTGCGGGGTGTGCGCGCATGTGCCTACATCCGTTCCGGGGCGCTCACGCCCAGCAGCTCAAGACCGTTGACCAGGACCTGCCGCACGGCGCGGTAGAGGTGCAGCTGCGGGACGGCCCGCTGCGAGACCTCGGCGTCGCCCTTGGGCAGGACCTTGCCTTCCTTGTCGTCGTAGTACTTGTGGAAGGAGCCCGCCAGCTCCTCCAGGTAGCGCGCGACGCGGTGCGGCTCGCGCAGCTCAGCGGCGGTGGCCAGCACGGCCGGGTAGTCGCCCAGGGTGCGGATCAGCGCGCCCTCGCGCTCGGTGGTCAGCAGCGCGAAGTCGGCGTCGGCCGCCTCGCCCAGCTCGATGCCCAGCGCCTGCGCGTTCTTCAGCACCCCGCTGACGCGGGCGTGCGCGTACTGCACGTAGAAGACCGGGTTCTCGTTGGTGTGCTTGCGAAGCAGGTCCAGGTCGATGTCCACCGAGGAGTCCACCGAGTACCGGATCAGCGAGTAGCGGGCCGCGTCCACGCCCACCGCGTCGACCAGGTCCTCCAGGGTGATCACGGTGCCCGCGCGCTTGCTCATCCGCACCGGCTTGCCGTCGGACACCAGGTTCACCAACTGTCCGATGAGGACTTCCACGCTGTCCGGCTCGTAGCCGAAGGCCGCCGCGGCCGCCTTGAGCCGCGCGATGTAGCCGTGGTGGTCCGCGCCGAGCATGTAGATGCACAGGTCCGCGCCGCGGGCCCGCTTGTCCTGGTAGTAGGCGATGTCCCCAGCGATGTAGGCCGTGCTGCCGTCGCTCTTGATGACCACCCGGTCCTTGTCGTCGCCGAACTCGGTGGACCGCAGCCACCAGGCGCCCTCGGACTCGTAGAGCCGTCCGGTCTCCTTCAGCGTCTCCACGGCCTTGGTCACCGCGCCGGAGCGGTGCAGCGAGTCCTCGTGGAAGTAGACGTCGAACTCGGTGCCGAAGTCCTTCAGGCTCTGCTTGATCTCGTCGAACATCAGGTTGACGCCGATCGAGCGGAAGGTCTCGTGCCGCTCCTGCTCGGGCAGGGACAGCGCGCTGGGCTCGCGGCGCAGCACCTCGGCGGCGATGTCGGTGATGTAGCCGCCCGCGTAGCCGTCCTCGGGGGCGGGCTCGCCCTTGGCCGCGGCGATCAGCGAGCGCACGAACCGGTCGATCTGCGCCCCGGCGTCGTTGAAGTAGTACTCACGAACGACGGTGGCGCCCTGTGCGGCCAGCACCCGGCCCAGCGCGTCGCCCACCGCGGCCCAGCGGGTGCCGCCCAGGTGGATCGGCCCGGTCGGGTTGGCCGAGACGAACTCCAGGTTGATCGTGGTGCCCGCGTACTTGTCGGCGCGGCCGTACTCCCGGCCCGCGGCCAGCACCGTGCCCACGATCGCGCCCTGCGCGTCGGCGGCCAGCCGCAGGTTGAGGAAGCCCGGACCGGCCACGTCCACCCCGGCCACCGAGGGGTCCGCGGCCAGCGCCTCGGCCAGCCACCCGGCCAGTTCGCGTGGGGAGACCGAGAGCCGTTTGCCGATCTGCAGGGCCAGGTTCGTGGCGTAGTCGCCGTGCTCGGGGTTGCGCGGGCGCTCGACTGTCACCGCCGCGGGCAGCACACCGGTGTCCAGCCCTCGGGAGGACAGGACTTCGACGGCGGTGGAACGGACGAGTTCGGCGAGCACAGCGGGAGTCACCCGCAGCATTTTAGGCAAGCGTATCCGCAGCTAGCGAACGGGTAAGGGGTGTACCACAGGGTGGAACGCGGCTGGTCTGAGCCAACTCTGAAACTGGGTGGCTACGCTGGCGGCCGACTGGGGTTCCGGGTGTGTTCCACGACACGAATCAGGGGCGAGATGGCTGGCGGCAGGAAGACGACCAAGGGCGGCAAGTCCGCCAGATCCGCGCAGGCCGCGCTGGTCGCGGGCAAGGGCAAGCCCTGGGGCACGATCATCGCCGTGGTGGTGCTGGTGGTCCTGGCCGCGGGCGTGTTCGGCTACACCTACGTGCAGCTCAACGCCAAGCACGAGCAGGAGGCGGCGTTGGCCCAGTGGACGCCCTCCGACACGAACAAGGACCCGTCCGACAAGATCACCGGTGTGGTGAAGAAGGACTACCCCTCCGGACTGCACGTGCAGCCGACCCAGCGGGTGGCCTACGACCAGGCCCCGCCCTTCGGCGGACCGCACGACGGGTTCTGGGCCGACTGCATGGGCATCGTGTACCCGAAGGCGGTGCGCAGCGAGAACATGGTGCACGCGCTGGAGCACGGCTCGGTGTGGATCGCCTACAACCCCGACGAGGTCAGCGGGTCCCAGCTCGACGTGCTCAAGCAGAAGGTCAACGGCAAGCAGTTCCTGATGCTCTCGCCCTACCCCGGCCTGGACCACCCGGTGTCGGTACAGTCCTGGGGTCACCAGCTCAAGGTCGACGACGTCAACGATCCGCGCATCGACGAGTTCGTGAAGTCCTTGCTGCGCAACCAGTACACCTACCCCGAGGTGGGGGCCAGCTGCGACGCGCTTGGCTCCGGCCAGTTCGACCCGGCCAACCCGCCGGCCTTCGACCCGAGCAAGCCGGGCCCGGACGCGGTGCCCATGTCGGGCCAGGGCGCCACGAACAACGGCGACCAGCGGCAGCCCAGCGGTGCCATGACCACTCCCCCGGTCGTGACCTCGACCACGAAACCGAACGGCTGACAGGTGCAGATCACCGAGGACGAGACCGAGGAACTGGCCCCGCCCGTAGGCCCCGGCACGCGCGTGCTGGTGATGACCGCCGCCGCGGTGGCGATCCTGCTGCTCGGTGCCGCCGTGGGACTGCTGGTCCGGCTGCCGGGCGCGGACACCACCAACAACCCGGGAACCGGTTCGGTGGAGGTCGGCTTCGCCCAGGACATGTCGGTGCACCACCTGCAGGCGGTGACCCTGGCGAACTGGGCCCGCGAGCACACGGCCGATCCGGCGATCCGGCAGCTGGCCTTCGACATCCAGTCCACCCAGCTGGAGCAGGTCGGGCGGATGAAGGGCTGGCTGATGTTGTGGGGCCAGCCCGAGCAGCCGCCCACCGGCAAGTACATGGCGTGGATGGCGGGGCCGGACTCGCACGGCATGGCGGGCATGACGATGGCCTCGGCCATGCCCAGCGGCGGGGTGGACCACATGCCCGGCTACGCCAGCGCCGAGGAGATCAGCAAGCTCCAGTCCCTGTCCGGTGCCGCGCTGGACTCGTACTTCCTGCAACTGATGCTGCGCCACCACGAGGGCGGCGCGCCGATGGCCCAGTTCGCGGCCGACCACTCCGGGGTGCCCGCGGTGCGGGTGCTCGCGCAGAACATCCTCGCCTCGCAGGCGGCCGAGGTGAAGACGCTCAAGGAGCTGATGACCGCTCGCGGCGTCGAGGCCCTGCCCGGCAACTGAGCTGGCTCCGCCCCCTCCCGCGCGAGTCCCGCTCACCTGCACGCGAACCCCGCGCTCCGGCACGCGAGTCCCGCTCTGGGGGCGACGAGTCCCGTTGTCGCTCACCCGGCACGGCGGGACTCGCCAACGGCTGGGCGGGACTCGGCTGCAGGAGAGCGGGACTCGCGGGTTCTGGGGTGGAACGCACATGTGGGGCAGGCGGTGACGGCGCGGCACCTGCCCCACATGGCGGAGGGAACCAGACCCCCGTCCTGTTCCCTCAACTCCCCTTGCGACCCTTCCTCCGAAGGAGGTGTCGTTACGCTATGCCACCAGACCGGGACTTGCCTTCCGCCAAACGAGTGAACAGTCAGTCGGTTACCAGAAGTTCGCTGCGCTGCGTCACCGCCTGGCCGCCACGCCGGTCGAACACGATCTCCTGAGCAGCCCTCAGCGCCGTGGCGATCGCCCCGGTCAACACGGCGTCCTCCCCCAGCTCACCAGGCACGATGCGCGGGAACAGCGGCCCGATCCGGCGCAGGGCCTGCTCCATCGGACCGGTCAGCAGCTCGGTGTTCGCACCGATGCCGCCGCCGAGCACCACCAGCTCGGGGTCGATCACCGCGGACACCGAGGCCACCAGGAAGGCCAGCCGCCGCGCCTCCTGCTCCACCACCGCGAGCGCCCCGGCATCACCCGCACGGGCCAGCGCGAACACCTCACGGGCCGAGCGCGCCCCGGACAGCCCGCGCTCACGGGCCAGCGCCACCACGGAGTTGGCCGCCGCGGCCTCCTCCAGCAGGCCGGGCGCGGACGGGGTCCAGCCGCCCTCGTCCTCACCGGTCCAGCCATAGGGCAGGTAGCCGACCTCGCCCGCCGCCCCGTGCGCGCCCCGGAACAGCTTGCCGTCCAGCACGATGCCCATGCCGATACCGGTACCGACGTTGACGCACACGAACACGTCCACCCCGCGTGCCGCACCCCGGTCGCGCTCGCCCACCGCGCTCAGGTTCGCGTCGTTCTCCACCAACAGGCTCGGCCCCAGCACCTCCTCCAGCTCGTCCAGCAGCCCCCGGCGCCCCCAGCCCGGCAGGTTCGGCGCGTAGTGCAGGATCCGGCTGCTGCGGTCCGGTACACCCGGACTGCCCACGACCGTAGCCACCAGGTCTGACAACCCGAGTCCTGCCTGCTCAGCGGTGCGGCTGGCCAACTCGTGCACGGTGCGCACCAGCGCGCTGGCCGAGCGGCAGCGGTTGGGCTCGTCCACCCTGGCCACCACGGTGCCCGCCAGGTCGGCCACGGCCAGCCGGATGCGCGCGCGACCGATGTCCACGCCCAGCACGTGCCCGGCGGCGGGATCCGCCTCGTAGAGCACCGCGGAGCGGCCGGGGCCCGCCGAGGTGCGCCCGATCGGCCGGACCAGCCCGTCCTGTTCCAGGTCCAGCAGCGCCTGGCCGACGGTGGGCTTGGACAGGCCGGTGTCCTTGGCCAGCCCCGGCCGGGTGGCGGCCCCACCGCTGCGCAACCGGTCCAGCACGATCCGCTGGTTCAGCTCCCGCATGCTCGCGGGCGTGCCAACCTGTGGAGCCTTCAAGCCGCCTGCCTCCGTCACAGTGGGCGCGCAGCCCTTCGAATCCACCATCGTAGGAGGCGGTGCCCCGGAAGGCGGTCAATGCCGGTGATCGGCGAGGCCGCGCCGCAACTGGCCGAAGGAGGCGAACAGCTCGGTGACGGGCAGCGGGAAGCCCTCCGGCCGCCCGGACCAGCTCAGCACCACCAGGCCCCAGCGGACCTGGCGGCCCCGCGCCACGGTGAACACCGCGGTGGTGCAGTCGGGGCAGCGGGCGACCGCGCCCACGCGGTGCCCGTGCAGCGGGTGTCCGGCCGCCAGTTCGGCGGCCAGCTCGGACTCCAGGTCGCCGCGCAGCTCCTCGGGCAACACCAACCACGGTTCCGGCAACAGCCCCCGACCCACCGGCCCAGGATGCCGCAAGATCAGGTCACGAGTTCGCGGGCGTTGCTCCTCGGCGTGTTCCCCTCACGCCGCCTTTATGTTAAGAACCTTTCCTAATTACGGCAGGGAGGGGTTGGCATGGCCGGGAACGCGGCACCACCACAGGTCGCCGGTCTGGAACGCAGCATCGGTCCGTTGCAGGCGACCGCCATCAACATGACCCAGATGTGCGGGGTGGGGCCCTTCCTGACCATCCCGACGATGGTGGCCACGATGGGCGGCCCGCAGGCGGTGTTCGGCTGGATCATCGGCGCGATCATCGTGCTGGCCGACGGCCTGGTCTGGGCCGAACTCGGCGCGGCCATGCCCGGGGCCGGCGGCACCTACGTGTACCTGCGCGAGGCGTTCCAGTACCGCACGGGCAGGCTCATGCCGTTCCTGTTCGTGTGGACGGCCATGCTGTTCATCCCGCTGATCATGTCCACCGGCGTGATCGGCCTGGTGCAGTACCTGGGCTACCTGTGGCCCGCCGTGGTGGACGCCGACGGGCACGCCAACACCCTGGGCCACGTCATCGGCATCGCGGTCACCGGGCTGGTCGTGCTGTTGCTGTACCGCAAGATCAGCGGGGTCACCAAGCTGACCACCACGTTCTTCGTGGTGATGCTGGTCGCCACGCTCGCGGTGATCGCGGCGGCCTACTCGCACTTCCAGCCCTCGCTGGCCTTCGACTACCCGGCGGACAGCTTCGCGCTGGGTGGGCCGTTCTTCACCGGGCTGGGCGCCGGCCTGATCATCGCGGTGTACGACTACCTGGGCTACAGCACCAGCGCCTACCTGGGCGCCGAGGTGCGCGAGCCGGGGCGCACGCTGCCCCGCTCCATCGTGCTGTCGATCATCGGCATCATGGCGCTGTACCTGCTGCTGCAACTGGGCGTGCTGGGCGTGGTGCCGTGGCAGGAGGTGGCCAAGTCGAGTTCGGTCGCGTCACTGGTGGTGGAGAACACCTGGGGCGGTACCGCGGCGACCGTCGTCACCGTGCTGATCATCGTGACGGCCTTCGCCTCGGTGTTCGCCGGGCTGCTGGGCGGTTCGCGCGTGCCCTACGAGGCCGCGCGGGACAAGCTGTTCCTGCCGGTGTTCGGCAGGCTGCACGCGCGGCTGCACTTCCCGCACGTGGCACTGCTGGCGCTCGGGGTGGTCACCGCGATCGGCTCGCTGTTCGACCTCAGCACGGTGATCAACATGCTCACGGCGGTGATCGTGATCGTGCAGTCGGTGGCGCAGATCGCGGCCCTGGTGGTGCTGCGCAGGCGGCAGCCGGGTCTGACCCGTCCCTACAAGATGTGGCTGTACCCGGTGCCCGCGGTGATCGCCCTGCTCGGCTGGGCCTTCCTGTACTACAGCGCGGGTCAGCTGGCGATCCTGATGTCGCTGGGCTGGCTGGTCGTCGGCATCGCGGCCTTCCTCGGTTGGGCCCGCGCCGAACGGATCTGGCCCTTCGGCCCCAAGGAGATCAGCGAGTGGTTCCTCACGACATCGAGGTCAGCCGGCTGAGCTCGGCGTCGATGTCCACCCACAGGTTCTCGTTGCCCGGCATGACGACCTCGTAGGTCTCGTCCAGGAAGTCCGCCAGCGCCTCGGCGGGAGCCTCGAACAGGGCCTGGCCCGAGGGTGAGCGCAGCTCGATCACGACCATCTCCACGTCGCTGACCGACGGCCTGATCCGGATGTCGCCATCACCGGCGTCGCCGATCAGGCCGTCCGCCAGCAGGTCGCGGGAGAAGGCCCACTCCACGCAGTCGTCGCGGCCCGGCCGGAACGAGGCGACCACGGCGTACGGGTCGGTGGTGTCGTAACTCATCTCGACCTCCAGCGGGACCAGGAAGTCGTGCGCCGCCAGGAAGCCGAACTCGACCTTGGCGGTGATCACCTTGCGCTCGTTGCCCATCCTCATCATCCCCTAGCTCTCTCACGCTTCATCCCGTGACAGAGGTGGGACGCAGCAACCCGTGGATACCCACGCGGTTTTGCCAGAAGACACCCGAACGGGTGTGTTCACCAACTCAGCTCACGGCACCTGGGGGTCGCCCCACCGGGCTCCACCTGCAGTGTTGCATGCTCCAGGTGGTAGGTGTCCGCCAACAATTTCTGCGCCTGGAGCAGCACGTTCCCCGGTTCGGCCCCGTCCTTCACGGCCAGGTGCGCCGAGGCCACTTCCATGCCCGATGTGAGGGTCCACACATGCACGTCGTGGACCTCCGAAACCCCGTCCACCGCGGTCAGGTCCACCCGCAACTGCTCGACGTCCACCCGCTCCGGTGCGTGCTGGAAGAGGATGCGCAGCGCACGCCTGGCCAGGCCCCAGGTGCGGGGCAGCACGAACAGGCCGATCGCCACCGCGATGATCGGGTCGGCGTAGCGCCAGCCGGTGAGCAGCGTGATCAGACCGCTGAGCAGGACTCCGCAGGAGCCGATCAGGTCGGAGAGCACCTCCAGGTAGGCGCCCCGGATGTTCAGGCTCTCCTTCGCGCCGGTGCGCAGCATCAGGAAGGCCACCGAGTTGGTCACCAGTCCGACCACCGCGGTCAGCACCACCGGCAGGCCGGGCACCTCCGGCGGGTTGGCGAAGCGGGCCACCGCCTCGTAGATCACGTAGGCCGCGACCGCGAACAGCAGCACCGCGTTGGCCAGCGCGGCCAGCACCTCGGCGCGGTACATGCCGAAGGTCTGCGCCTTGTCCCTGGTGGCCCGCCGCGCCAGCAGGACGGCGGCCAGCGCCATGCCCACGCCGAGCACGTCGGTGAACATGTGCGCCGCGTCGGAGATCAGCGCCAGCGAGGCCGTGGTCAGGCCCACCACCAGTTCGACGACCAGGAAGGTCGCGCCCAGTCCCAGCGAGATCCACAGCTTGCCGATGTAGCGCCCCGAGGCACTGGCCGCCTGGTCGGCAGGCAGGCCGTGCCCGTGTCCGTGCCCCATCGTGGTGTCCCCTTCACTCGCCGCACCCTCGAGCAACATATAGTGATATGCGCATGAGTACAACCTAGGCAAGGGTCACCTTAGGAGACTGGACCGGTTCCGGGCTAGGCGGCGTGATTCACGCGCTGGGTGAATTCCGTGATCCAGGAGGCCACCAGCTCCGGATGCGTGCGCACCACCCAGTGCCCCACCGGCACCGTCCTGCGCGTCAGCCGCTCGCACCACCGCTCGGCGCTGGCCACCAGCTGCGGCGTCACGTACGGATCCCGCGTCGGCACGATCTGCAACACCGGCACCGCCGTCGGGCGCGCAGGCCAGCGCCGCCCCACGTTCGCCCGGTACAACTCCAGGCCGTTGCGCAGATCCCGCTCACCCGCCCCCAGCCGCCCGCGCAGCCACGCGCTGCGGAACACCAGCTCCGGGACCCTCGGCAACTTGAAGAACCCGATGTACCAGGAGTGCAGCACCTGGTTGACCGCCGCCACGCTCGGCCTGCGCAGCCAGTGCCCCGCATGCCCCAGATCCGGCCCCGAGATCGTCGTGAACGAGGCGATGCGGTCCGCGAAGGCCGGGTCCGTCACCGCGTGCCACGCCTGCGTCGACCCCCAGTCGTGGCCCACCAGGTGCACCGGCGCCGTCGGGCTCGTCGCCTCCAACACCGCCCCGAGATCCGCCACCAACCGGTCCAAGTGATACCCGTCACGCCCGTCCGGTGCCTGCGAGGCCCCCGCCCCGCGCACGTCGTAACGCACCACGTGACCGCTACCCCGCAGCCGCGCCGCCACCCCGTCCCACACCGACATGTCGTCCGGAAACCCGTGCACCAGCAGGAAAGTCGGCCTCGCCGGATCCCCCTCCTCCCGCACCGCCAGCCGCACGCCGCCCGCCCACACCGACCGCTCCCGCACCGCGTCCATGGCGCTTCACGGTAGGCGGTGCGAAGACCCCCGGCGAGTGCGCTAAGCTTCTCCCCGTTGAGCAACGGGCCCCCGTAGCTCAGGGGATAGAGCACCGCCCTCCGGAGGCGGGTGCGCAGGTTCGAATCCTGCCGGGGGCACTCGATTGGGATGATCCTGCTCGCGGACCGCACTCGCAGGATCAAGTGCTTGTTTGTTCTGGGGGACGACCCCCAGACCCCCGCGTGCGGCGTCCCGCCGCTCATGTGCATCGTGTAGATGCAGTACGGTCCTGCCGGGGGCACTTCAGAAGTGGGAAGCCGTGCCTGCGGAGAGCGCAGGCACGGCTTCTTTCGTCATTGCCCTGGGGCTCTCGCCCCAGACCCCAAGCCAGGGGCAAGCCCCTGGACCCCAGAAACCTCAGCTGATACCAAAATCAACTGTTGTAGCTGGTCAGGCGAGTTCAAACATCCGTCTAGCAGGTGCACTCGCGCGACGGAGCCTCGCGCCAGGCCAAGGGGCGACAAAGTCGGGGTGAGCTCGGCAATTCATTCGCTGAAGGCGGACATCGGCACATTGGGCGGGATTTTCCGCCTGACTGGAAGGCGAGCGCTCCACCTGACAGATTGGCGGGGCACGTATTCCCGCGCGGTCGCCTCGGGCTCGGCGGCCACGTCGAGGTCCACACAGGACTTGTTCGCGGCAGGCTGGACGGGGCATCGAAGTTGTTGCGGCAGAACAACTTTGAGCCTGGATGACAGCCAAGCTGCCCCAAGGTCGCCGAGCGGTCCCTCCACTTCGGACAGGCGGTCACGGGCAGCGGCAAGCATCTCAACATCAGCGCAAAACACAATGCGTAACAACGCCCCCACTTTCCGTCAGAAGTCTGACCACTTGCTCGTGGCGAAGCGAGGACGGTAGACCGGCAGGGCTAGTCTGTCCCCCGAACAACTGCCATGATCAACTAGTGCGACGAGGGAATTGCCCACCACCCGTTCGAGCGAGGCCGTCACTCGATTGGCTGGAGCCGGTAGTTCCGATTCGACGGGGCTGTTCGGGCGGTTGCGCGAGCTCCGATGTTCCGGGATCCGGATCGGTCGCGCATGATGGGACTGCGAGCCACACGAGGGCAGAACTCGGGAGGCATCCTGGGCCGACGTCAGTACGCCGCAGTGTCACGAGGCAGGCCAGGCCGAGGAGCTGTAGCTGGTGAGCGACGAACACGCTGGACGGGACCGCGACCTTCCTGCGCTTGGCCCAGCCGGAGCCAGGGTCGTCGACTGCTTCGCCGCGGCGGACGCGGAGGCCCTGTCGGTCGAACTGCTGGCAGTGATGGCCGATCTCCCCGTTGCCGACGCGAGGACCGCGATCGACGGTCTGCTCGCGGCTGGTTTGCTCATCAGGACAGAGCACGACTGGGTGCGCCCGGCACCGGAATTGGCATCACAATCCGGTCTTGCCCCCCCAGAACGAGTGGACACCCAGAGTCGTCGTCAGTTGGTCACCCACTTGTCGGCTGGTGTTGAGCACGCGACTGCTCTCCTGCAGGAGCAGGGACAGCGCCGGCCCAGATCGACACAGCGACGGACGGGACATCAGTCAATCGACACCAGGGCGGACGCCATCACGTGGTTAGTGACCCACCGTGCGGTTCTGCTGGCCGCACTGGCGGTCGCCGTCCAAGACGGTGACGGCGAGGACGCCATCCGCCTCGCGTCCTGGCTGTGGTCGCTGGTACCGGTGACCCCCGCTCTGCTGAACGACGCGGAATGGCGCGACAGGCTCGCACGCGCGGGCGAGAACGCCGCGATCCACTCACGCAATCCGCATGCGTTGGGATTACTGCTTGACCTCAGCAGCGCGTGCGCAGCCCAGGCAGGCGACTTCGCACGCGCAGAGGAACAGCGGATCCGTTCCACGGCGATTTGGCGCAGGCTGGGGGAACACGACCGGTTGGTGGCAGCCATGAACGCGCTTGGCGTGGTGTACCGCGATTGGGGACGCCTGCACCGCGCACTGGACGTCTACTTCGAACTGATCGCCGAGTGCCAGCTGCGCGACGACCTGCGCGGACACGCACGCGCTCTGCACGCCGTTGGCCTGACGATGATCACTGCGGGCAGGTCCGACTCCGCGGTCGAGTACCTGCGGCGGGCCGACAGGGCCTTCCGCGCCATGCCCGAGCCCGCACTCGTGGAACACGCTCACGCGGCGGTGGCGCTCGGCAGGATCTACTGGCGCCAGAAGCAGTTCAGCCGGGCCAGGCGATGTTTCAGCACGGCGCTGGCGCTGCTCGTCGACGTGGACGACCGGGCGGCAGACCGGGTCCGCGCACTGCTCAGCACTCAGGACGGCCTGCCGCTGCCGAGCTCCGCGGACGGGACAGCGCAGTAGCCGGTGGCGCTACCGCGCACGGAAGTGGTGGGTGACCAACACCACCAGATTGATCAACACGGCGAGGACCACCAGGTACAACAGCGTGGGACGGGCCGTGCGTGTCAAGCGGTGGCGTCCACGGCGACCGAGGCGGGGCGAGCCGGACAGGCGGAACATGACGGTCATCCTCCGGATAGCGGGCCGAGTGGGCTCTCACCACCGAACTCCGTGAGGTCTTCGAATGCCTCACTGTCCTGTTGCGGTGGTGGCGGGTCGTTCAGGGTGAGCAAGCGCAGGTAGTCGCGCGCCACGTAGACCTTGCCGTAGGTCTTGGCGTCCAGGTTTTCCACGAATCCCTCCTGCAGCAATCGCTTGGTGATCTCCGTGGCCGCCTTGACCGACATGCGGTGGCGCTTGGATATCTGGTTGTTGTTGGTGACCGGATTCGCCAGCAGTCCGGCGAGCACAGCACGGATCGCACCGGTGTTGCGGCTGCTGCCGGGCCGGGCAAGCCTGCGCAACAGGTCGTCCCGGGTGGCTTCCAGCGACCGCACCAGCCGGACCTGGCCAAGGCTCGCCTCGCGCACGCCCTCGGCGAAGAAGACGAGCCAGGGCTCGAAGTCCCCAGTGTCCACCACGCGCCGGATGTGCGTGCGGTACCGGTCCTGGTGCCGGTCCAGCCACACCGAGATGGGCAGGAAGTGACCACGCAGCACACCGGCCCGGCACAGTTCGAGTCCGACGTAGAGCCTGGCGATGTTGCCGTTGCCGAAGCGAAACGGTTGCAGCACCTCCAGTTGGTAGTGCCCGAGCGCGAGCTTGCCGACCAGGGGCAACGTGCACTCACCGACGGCCCAGGTCTCCCACTGCGCTAACGCCGCGGTCATGTCCGGCTGCACGGGACTGGTCAGCAGGACGGCGTCGGCCACCGAGGTGCCCAACCAGCCGGGCTCGTGGCGCATCACGTCATCGACGGCCATGACGGCCTGCTCACCGGCGAACGCTCTGCTGATACCCACGAGCAACTCGATGTCCACCGCGGCACCCGAGCTAACAGCCTCGAAGCCCAACTTGCTGGCTTTCAGGTACGCGTCGAGCACCGGCTCCATGGAGGATTTCGGGTGGACGCCGGGCAGGTCCACGAGCAGCACTTCCAGCAGTCCGGCCTGTTCGGAATCCAGGTGTGCCGAGCTCTGCACCTCACGGATCTGCGTGGCCCGAATCAGAATCCTGGGGTCGGGCAACCGGTGAGCCGCCTCGTCCAGCCTTCCCAGCGCCTGCTCGGCACTGGCCAATTCGCGGTGCGTCCGAGATGCCAGTGCCAGGTCGGAAGGGAGAGGTCGTGGTAGGAACGCGCCTTCAACCAGGCGTTCCTCGGGCATTCGAGGTAGATCGGGCGCCTCGATGGGAAACCACAACCCTGCGGGTGTGGGCGTCCTCTCCTTCATACCGGGAGACTGTACGAACTGACCCAACAGCCGCAAGTATTCAAATGTCGGCCTTCAAGATCAACTCCTCAGCCCAGAGGCGCCAACACCTATCACACAGCGACCAGAGGACTTGGCGGTCCACACCCGCTCACACCCCGAACGACCTGGTCATCCTCGGTTTCAGGACGGCGCCGACCTGGACGGCGAGCACCTCGCTCCCGGCTCACGCGCATTGCGATCAGCAGGGACTTCACCGGCCAAACCCCCAATTGCCCCTGCCCCGCACAACCCCGTCACACGAATGGGCGAGCCCGAATCCGTTGATCGGACAAGCCAGGGGTTGGCAAACTTCGCACAACAACCACACGAGGATTTCACTCGACAGGAACGAACACCTGAAATTCGGGAGATCGGCCCACAACAACCAGGTCAGTGTGCGCCAGTGGACGCGGAGTCGGACCCAGTTGGCTGAACCGGCTCCGCCGCGGTGAGGCTGCCCAGCACGGCAAGCTTCTCGCTCATGACGGATCCGCGTTCGGCGCGGAAGACCTTGAGCAGCAGGTCAGGGGCACCGTTGGGACGCAAGGATTCGTAGTGCAGGTCGAGTTCGCCGACGATCGGGTGCTGCACGCGCAGCAGGCCGGTGGTCTTGTGGCGGACCTCGGCCTTGTCCCAGAGGCGGCGGAACTCCTGGCTGTGCACGGTGAGCTCACCGATGAGCGCCATGAGTTCGGCGTTGTGCGGGTCCTGGCCGGTGAGTGCGCGGAGCCCGGCGACCGAGGAGGCGGCGATCTGCTTCCAGTCGCGGAAGAAGGTGCGTCCGTCAGGGTCGAGGAACAGCAGCCGCATCAGGTTGTCGCTGTGCGGGTGGCCGCCGTACAGGGCTCGGCCGAGTTGGTTGGCGGCGAGCACCTGGTGGCAGTCGTCGAACAGCACGGCGGGGTGGTTGGTCCACTCCTCGACCAGCTCCAGCAGGTTCGCGCTGATCTGCCGCGGGCTCGTGGCCCCGCGCGGGCCGGGTGTGGCGATGGCGAACAGGTAGCGCTGCGCGTCCTGGCCCAGGCGCAGGATCCGGGCCAGTGCGTTGAGAACGCTGGCGGAGGGGTGCAGCTCGCGACCCTGTTCGAGGCGCGTGTAGTAGTCCACGCTCAACCCGGCGAGGGAGGCGACTTCCTCACGGCGCAGGCCGGGCACGCGTCGGGCGCCGACGCGCGGCAGGCCGAGTTCCTCGGGCTTGACGTGTGCGCGCCTCGCCTTCAGGAAGGCGCCCAGCGCGTTCGGGTCCGGCATGCACCCAATGGTAGGCGCGTTCGCGCTGCTGAGGGTGGCCGTGTCACACCCATGCTGCGCCGTGTGATCAGCACTAGCGTCGGCCGCATGGAGCACATCTCACTCGGTGGCCTGGACGTCTCGCGGATCGGTCTGGGCGCCATGTCGATGTCGGCCTTCTACACGGGCGCGAACAGCGATGACAGCGAGGCGATCCGCACCATCCACACGGCACTGGACCTGGGCGTGACCTTCCTGGACACGGCCGAGATCTACGGGCCGTACCGCAACGAGGAACTGGTCGGCAGGGCGCTGGCCGGTCGCCGGGACGAGGTCGTGCTGGCGACGAAGTTCGGCATGCTCTCGCACCCGGCGGGCGGGCAGTACCGGCTGGACAGCTCGCCGGAGAACATCCGCACGGCAGTGGAGGGCTCGCTGAAACGGCTGGCCACCGACCACATCGACCTGTACTACCAGCACCGCGTGGACCCGAACACGCCGATCGAGGACACGGTTGGCGCGCTGGCGGAACTGGTGCGAGAGGGCAAGATCAGGCACATCGGGCTGTCGGAGGCCGGGGCGGCCACCATTCGCCGGGCGCACGCGGTGCACCCGATCACGGCGGTGCAGACCGAGTACTCGCTGTGGACCCGCGACCCCGAGGCGCAGGTCCTGCCGACGATGCGCGAACTGGGAATCGGCTTCGTGGCGTACTCCCCGCTGGGCCGGGGATTCCTGACCGGCACCATCCAGTCCACGGACCAGTTCGCGGACAACGACATCCGGCGCACGCACCCGCGGTTCGCGGCGGGCAACTTCGAGCAGAACCTGAACATCGTCGGCGAGGTCGTCGCGGTGGCAGGGGAAGTCGGTGCGAGCCCGGCACAGGTGGCACTGGCCTGGTTGCTGGCGCAGGGCAAGGACATCGCGCCGATCCCCGGTACGAAGCGGGTTTCCCGGGTACAGGAGAACATCGCGGCGGAGTCGGTGCAGCTGACGGAGCAGCAGCTGCACCGGCTCACGGCGCTGGCACCGGCGGTCGGCGACCGGTACGCGGACATGTCGCCGATCGACTGAGTCAGCTCGGGAAGCTCCCGCTGGTGACGTTGACGAAGGTGCCGGTGATCGCGCCCGCGTGGTCGGACGCGAGGAAGGCCGCGGTGGCGGCGACCTGGGCCAGGGTGGGCGAGCGCCGGGTCATGCGCATCTGGTCGAGGTGGCCCAGCAGGCCCTGGAAGGCCGCCTCGTCCATCTGCGGGGCCCCGCTGTGCGCGGCGATCTTCGCCGGGGACAGGGTCTCCGGCAGCCCCGCGGTCCAGATGCCGAGCACCCGCACCCCGGACGGCCCGATCTCGGCAGCGAGGTTGCGCACGAAGGTGTCGGTGGCGGCGTCGGCGGGGCCGGTGCCGCCCATCATCGGGCTGCCGTGCGCGGAGCCGCTGGTGAGCGCCAGGATGACCCCGGAGCCCTGCTTGACCATGTGCCGAGCGGCGGCCCGTGCCGTGATGAAGTTGCTGGTCAGCCGGGTCAGCACGGGTCGGGTGAAGTCGGCGGTGGTCATGTCGGTCAGCGGGATGCCCTGCAGGTCCCCGCCGGAGACCAGGTTGAAGGACACGTCGATGGCACCTGCCGAGTCGGCAACGGACCTGGCGTGCTCGTCCACGGCCTGCTCGTCCAGCGCGTCCAGCACGGCGACCTCGGCGTCGATCTCCTTGGCGACCAGGTCCAGGCCCTCCCGGCTGCGTCCGGCCAGGAACAGCCGCGCGCCCTGGGCGGCGAAGGTCCTCGCCACCGCCGAGCCGATCGAGCCGCCGGCGCCGTAGATGATCACGTTCTTGTCCTGAAGCGACATCTCGTTCTCCTCGGTTCGTGCTGTTGGGGAGAACGCTATGGGCCTCGGCGGCTGACCGAATCAGCATCGGTATCAGTACTCGCCTAGGTATCGTCCCGGCATGTTGCGCGGGCGGCACGAGGAGCAGCGGGCGGTCCGGGCCCTGCTGGACGGGGCGCGGGCGGGGACCAGCGCGGCGCTGGTGCTGCGCGGTGAGCCGGGTATCGGCAAGTCAGCACTGCTGGAGTACGCCGCGGAGCAGGCACGGGACATGCGGGTGCTGCGGGGAACCGGCGTCGAGTCCGAGGCCGAACTGCCCTTCGCGGGACTGCACTTGTTGCTGAGACCGGTGCTGGACCGGGTGGCGGCGCTGCCCGCCCCGCAGCGGCGTGCCCTGTCCGGGGCGTTCGGGCTGGGCACGGGTGGCGGCGACCGGTTCATGATCGGCGCGGGCGTGCTGTCCCTGCTGGCCGAGTTGGCTGTGCGCGAACCGTTGCTGTGCCTGGTGGACGACACGCAGTGGCTGGACCGCGCCTCGGCCGAGGCCCTGTTGTTCGCGGCCCGCAGGCTGGACCGGGAGGGCGTGGCGATCCTGTTCGCGGTCCGCGAGCACGCCGGGGCGCTGGTCAGCGCGGGCATCCCGGAGCTGTGCCTGACCGGGTTGGACGAGCGGAGCGCGGCGGAGTTGCTGGCCGACACCGGGGCGGTGCTGCCGGCGGGCCTGCGCGAGCAGCTCGTGGCCGAGACCGGCGGCAACCCGCTGGCGCTGCGCGAACTGCCCGCGCTGGTGTCCGCGCAGGGCACCCACCTGGGTCCGCTGCCGCTGACCAGCCGGGTGCTCGACGCGTTCCACCACCAGGTCCGCGGCCTGCCCGCGGCGACTCGCACCCTGCTGCTGATCGCCGCCGCCGAGGACACCGGGGACCTGCCCACCCTGTTACGGGCCGCTGCGGAACTGGGCGTGGGCGCGGCCGACCTGCACCCGGCGGAGGAGCTCGGGCTTATGCGGTTGGAGGGTGGCACGCTGGTGTTCCGCCACCCGCTGATCCGCGCGGCCGTGTACCAGGGCGAGCAGCTGAGCCAGCGCATCGCGGTGCACGGGGCGCTCGCGGCGACGCACCGCGATGTGGACCGCCGGGCCTGGCACCTGGCCGCCGCGGCGACCGGCCCGGACGAGTCGGTGGCGCAGGACCTGGAGGCGGCGGCGAGCCGCGCACTGCTGAGGCAGGGCCACGCGGCGGCGGCAGCGGGCTACGAACGCGCCGCGCAACTGAGCACCGACACGGACAGCGCCATCCGGCGGATCACGCTGGCCTGTGAGGCTGGCGTCCACAGTGGACAGCTGGCTTGGGCGCGGGCGCGAGCGGAGCGGGCCACGCGCGAGGTGACCGACCCGGGCGTCCGCTCGCGGCTGGCGGAAGTGCGGGCCAGTGCGGACTTCGTGCAGGGCGAGTTGGCGCGGGCGTACGAGCTGTTCGGCGAGAGTGCGGCCACGGCCGAGGACCCGGAGCGGGCGTTCTGGCTGCGGATGCGGGCCCTGCACGCGGTGTGGGCCGGGGTCACCGACCGGCGGCTGATCGCCGAGGCGGTGGACCGGCTCGACGCCCCGGACGGGCCGTTGACCGCGGTGGCCTGGCTGGCCCGCTGGGGCACGGCGGAGGTGCTGGACCGGGACACGAGCGAATTTCCGGCTGTGGAAGGACTTCTGGCGGAGGCGGCAGGTGAGCCGCGCGGCATGGTGGAGGTGGCCAGCCGGGCGTTCACGGCGGCCCGGGACGAGGCGTGCGCGGAGATCGCCGCCGCGCTGGTGGCAGGGGCCCGCACCCGCGGCGAGGTCTTCGCGCTGCCCGCCGGGCTGGGATTGCTCACCCTGGCCCAGGTGCTGCTCGGTGAGCACCGCGAGGCGCTGGTCAACGGCACCGAGGGCATGCGCATCGCCCGCGACACCGACCAGCCGCTGTGGATCAGCTACTCGGCCGGGGCACTGGCCCTGCTCGCCGCCGTGCAGGGCGACGAGCCGCAGTGCCGCCGCCTTGCCGAGCAGGCCGGGTTGGACGCCTCGGCCACGGCCGGTTCGCGGGCGGGCAGCACCTGGGCGCAGGCCGCGCTCGTGCTGCTGGACCTCGGTCACGGCCGGGTCCAGGACGCCTTCGACCGGGCACTGACCGTCCTCAATGGACCTATTCGGCACCAGGTCGCCGTCGTGCGCTGCGTGCCGGACCTGGTCGAGGCGGCGGTCCGGCTCGGCCGTGCGCAGGACGCCGCCGAACCGCTGGCGCTGTTCGCCAGGTGGGCGAGAACCCTGCGCCAGCCGTGGATCGACGCGCTGCTGGCCCGTTGCCACGCGCTGACCACGTCGGATTCCGAGGCGGAGCAACACTTCCTGCACGCCCTGGAACGGCACGAGCCACGTAGCAGGCCGTTCGAGCGCGCCCGCACCGAGTTGGTCTACGGCGAGTGGCTGCGTCGGTCACGGCGCAAGAACGACGCCCGCGCGCACCTGAACGCGGCATTGCAGGTGTTCGAGGAGCTGGGCTGCACCCCGTGGGCGGCCCGGGCCCGCACCGAGTTGGGCGCGTCCGGTGCGACGGTGACGCAGGCCGCCCGCTCGGACGTGTTCGCCGAGCTGACCCCGCAGGAGTTGCAGATCAGCCAGTTGGCCGCACAGGGACTGTCCAATCGGGACATAGCGGCCCAGCTGTTCCTCAGCCCACGCACGGTCGCCTACCACCTCTACAAGGCGTACCCGAAGCTGGGCATCAGCTCCCGTGGCGAGTTGGCCAGCCTGGCACGCTGATCTCCAGCCCGTCCTGCCGCACGGTGACCTGCACCTCGCGGAAGTCCTTGACCCGCACCAGTCCCTCCGCCGCGGCGCCCGCGTTGCCGCCGACCGCCACCACCGAGGCGCCCGCGGCGAGCCCGGCGAGCAGCCCGGCGTCGGCGTCCTCGAACACCAGGGTCTGGCTGGGCGCGACACCCAGCCGCCGCGCGCCGAGCAGGTAGCCCTGCGGATCGGGCTTGCCGACGCTCACGTCCTCGGCGGTGACTACGGTCGGCGGCAGGTCCAGACCGGCGGCGGCCATCCGGCGCGTGGCCAGTTCGAGGCTCGCCGAGGTCACCAGCGCCCACCGGTCGGCGGGCAGCCGGGCAAGGAGGTCGGCGGCCCCGTGCACCGCGAGGATCCCGTCCAGGTCGGCCAGTTCCTCCTCGTCGATGCGCGCGGTCTCCCCCGCGATGTCGGCCCCCTCTGGGAGGTGCTGGCGGATCGTCTCGCTGGAGCGCCTTCCGTGTGCCGAAGCCATGATCTCGGCGAAGTCCAGGTCGTGCCGCCGGGTGAAGCGCCGCCACGCGCGCTCGACCACCGCGGTGGAGTCCACCAGCGTGCCGTCCATGTCGAACAGCAGGGCCTGCACGGTACAGATCACTTGGCGGCTCCCAGCACTCGGACCGGCGCACCAGCGAGGAAGGCTTCGATGTCCTCGACGGCCTCGCGGAAGTACGCGCTGTAGTTGTTCTTTGTCACATAGCCGAGGTGCGGGGTGGCCAGCACAGTGGGCAGGCTGCGCAGCGGGTGGTCCGCGGGCAGCGGCTCGACCTCGAACACGTCCAGCCCGGCCCCGGCGATCCGCCCGGCGCGCAGGGCGTCCACGAGTGCGGCCTGGTCCACGATGGCCGCGCGCGAGGTGTTGACCAGGTACGCGCTCTGTCGCATGTGGACGAACGACTCAGCGTCGACCAGCCCGCGCGTGCGCTCGCCGAGCACGAGGTGGATCGACACGAAGTCGCTGGCGGCGAGCAGTTCCTCCTTGCTGGCGGCCAGCCGGGCGCCCGCGGCGGCGGCCCGGTCCTCGGTGAGGTTCTGGCTCCAGGCCAGCACGTCCATGCCGAAGGCCGCGCCGACCGCGGCCACCCGGGTGCCGATCTTGCCAAGTCCGAGCAGGCCGAGCGTGCTGCCCGCGAGGTCCACGCCCACACTGCTCTGCCACGGGCCGCCCGCACGCAGCGCCGTGCTCTCCGGCACCAGCTTGCGGGCCAGCCCGAGGATCAGCGCCCAGGTCAGCTCCACAGCGGGTTCGGAACGGCTGGCGCTGCCGCACACCACGACGCCCTGCCGCTCGGCGGCGGCGAGGTCGATCGAGGCGTTGCGCATGCCGGAGGTGACGACGAGCCGCAGCCCGGGCAGCCGGGCCAGCAGCGAACCGGTCAGCGGGGTGCGCTCGCGCATGACCACCAGGACCTCGACCCCGCTCAGGGCCTCGACCAGCGCGTCCTCGCTGTCCAGGTGCTCGCGGAGGACCGTCACCTCCACCCGCTCGGCCAGCCTCGACCAGTCGGCCATGGCCAGGGCGACGTCCTGGTAGTCGTCCAGCACGACGCAGCGCAGCATCGGGTCCCCTCTCCCCTGCGATCACCGCGATCCTCGCACATGCTGTGAGCGCCCGACCTGAGCTCCTACAGGGCGCCCGCTTCCCGCGCCGACCACACCGAGGGGTACAGCGGGCGGAAGCCCAGCTCCGCGCGGATCCTCGTGGTGTCGCTGATGCCGTGCCACGGGTCGGCGGGGTCCGGCGAGCCTTCGGGGAACGGCACACCGTTGAGCGCGTGCAACTCCCAGGCGGTGACGGGCGACTCGTCGGCCACGTTGTAGGTGCGCCCGTCGATGCCGGGGGCGTGCAGCGCGCGCAGCACGGCCTGGGCCACGTCGGCGTGGTGCACGGTGTGCAACCGCTTGTGGGACGGCCAGTGGCTGGCCCAGGTGAGGGACTCGGCCAGGTGCGGATCCCCTTCGCCGTAGACGAATGCGAGTCGCAGCACGCGAACACCGGGGTGCAGCTCCAGCAGCGCGCGTTCGGCGGCCGCCTTGCTCACGGGGTAGGCGCCCCACTCCGGCTGCGGGTCCGGCGGGGTGTCCTCCGTGGCGGGCCGCCCGAGCCCGCCCGGGTAGACGAGAGTGGTGCTGGCGAAGACGAACCGGCCGATCCCGGCGTCCAGCGCGGCCCTGCCCAGCAGCAGTGTGGCCTCGTGGTTGGCGCGGTGGACCCGCTCGGCCTCGGGCTCGCGCACGACAGCGGCCAGGTGCACGACGGCGTCGCTGCCTTCGAGCGCGGCCCGGTAGCTGTCGGGGTCGAGCAGGTCGCCGACCACCGGGTGGCCGCCCGCGGCACGCACCCCGTCGGCCTGGGCAGGGTCGCGGACCAGGGCGTGCACCTGGTGCCCGTACGCGTTGAGCCGGGGCAGGGTCCGGCTGCCGACCCGTCCGCTGGCTCCAGTCAGGAAGATCCTCATGCACCGAGCCTGGCCGGGGCGGCTGCGGCGGAGAAGGACCGGCTGGTCCAAGGACTGGCACTCCCTGGCTGACGCGGGCCGGGACTGGTTGGATCGGGGCATGGACCGAGCCGAGCTCAGCGCGTTCCTGCGCACCCGCCGCGAGCGGCTGGGCCCCGGCACGGTGGGGCTGCCCGACTCGGCCCGCCGCCGCACGCCGGGGCTGCGCCGTGAGGAGGTGGCCCTGCTCGCGGGCATGTCGGCGGACTACTACGCCCGCCTGGAGCAGGCTCGCGGCCCCCGGCCGTCCCGGCAGGTGCTGACCTCGCTGGCCAGGGCGCTGCGGCTGACCGAGGACGAGCGGGACCACCTGTTCCGGCTGGCCGGTGAGCCCGCGCCGGAGCGGACCGCGGTGTCCCGGCACGTGCGGCCCGGGGTGCTGTACCTGCTGGACCGGCTCACCGACAGCGCGGCGATGGTGCTCAGCGAACTCGGTGACGTACTGGCCTGGACTCCGTTGTGCCAGGCGCTGTTCGTGGACTTCAGCGCACTGCCCGTGGAGCAGCGCAACCTGTACCGCATGTTCTTCACCGGGCCCGCGCAGGTGCAGCGCATGGCGCCGGAGGACCGCGAGCGGGCCGCACGCGCGCACGCGGCCGATCTGCGCGCCGTGGCCGCGCGACGCTGCCACGACCCCGCCGTGCGCGCACTGGTCGGGGACTTGCTGGCGGCGAGTCCGCTGTTCGCGCGGCTGTGGGAGGAGCACGACGTGGCCGTACGGCACCAGGACCGCAAACGCATGGTGCACCCCGTGGTCGGCGAGTTGTGGCTGGACTGCGAGGTGCTGCTCACCCCGGCGCAGGACCAGCGGCTGGTGCTGCACACGGCGCCGCCGGGCAGCGAGTCGGCGGAGAAGTTGGCGCTGCTACGCGTGATCGGGTTGCAGCAGCTCACCCCGAACATGCCATGAAAGTGCCGTATGCGGCATCTAGTGCCGCGAACGGCACTTTCATGGCATCCGAACGGGCCGAGTGGGCGCATGTGCACAGCGAGCCGGGGCGGGCGATGAGCCTGCTCACGGCGAGGTTCGTGCGGCACAGCTTCGCCCCGCACGCGCACGAGGAGTACGCGGTCGGCGTGATGTCGGGTGGGTTGGAGGTGATGCGCTACCGGGGCGGCAACTGCTACGCGGGGCCGGGCAGCCTGGTCGTGCTGGAGCCCGAGGAGACGCACACGAGCGGTCCTGCCGTGCCGGAGGGCTTCGCCTACCGCGCGTTCTACCCGGTGCTGCCCGAACGGCCGCACTTCCGCGAACCCGTGCTGCACGACCCGGAACTGGCCGCGGGGCTGCGCCGACTGCACCACGCGCTCAGCGCGGGCAAGGACGACCTGGAGTCGCAGTCACGGCTCGTCTGGCTGTTCGGCGAACTCGCCCGGCGGCACGCGATGTCCACAAAGGACGAACCGGTGGCCGCGGGTGTAGCGCCGAGGGTCAAGGCCCTGCTCGGTGACCGACTGGTCGACCCGCCGACCCTGCACGAGCTGGCCCAGGGCCTGGGTTTGTCGCGCTACCAGGTGGTTCGGGCCTTCCGCGAGGCCGTGGGTATCCCGCCGTACGCGTGGCTGGCCCAGCACCGGGTCGCCCGCGCGCGTCGGCTGCTGGACGAGGGCCACCGCCCGGCGCAGGTCGCCGCGCTGGTGGGCTTCGCCGACCAGGCCCACCTCACCCGCTGGTTCCGGCGCGTGACCGGGGTCACGCCGGGCCAGTACCGCAACAGCGTTCAAGACTGGGTGATCCGTTCCCGGTGACGCTGGGCGGATGACGAGACGTGGCTGGGTGTTGTTCGGCCTGATGGCCGTGATCTGGGGCCTGCCCTACCTGATGATCAAGGTGGCGGTGGCCGAGGTCCCCGCACCGGTGCTGGTGTTCGCACGCACCGCGATCGGCGCGGCCGTGCTGCTGCCGCTGTGCCTGCGCTCGGCCCCGATCTCCTTGCTGCGCGGGCACTGGCGACCGCTGCTGGCCTTCGCCGCCACCGAGGTGCTCGGGCCCTGGCTGCTGCTGGCCGACGCCGAGAAGCGCCTGCCCAGCTCCACCACCGGGCTGCTGATCGCCGCCGTGCCGATCATCGGGGCGCTGCTGGCCCCGCTGACCGGGGACCGCGAGCGCATCGGCCGCAGGCGGTGGACCGGCCTGCTGATCGGCTTCGGCGGAGTGGCGCTACTCGCCGGGCCGCACCTGTCCGGCGGCGACGCGTGGGCCATCGCCGAGGTGCTGCTGTGCGCCCTCGGCTACGCCATCGCGCCGATCATCGTCGCGCGCAGGCTGACCGAGTTCCCCGGCATCCCGTTGACCGCGCTCAGCCTGGCCCTGTCCGCAGTGGTCTACAGCCCCGTGGCGTTCCTGACCTGGCCCGCGTCCCCGCCCGGCGGCCAAGCCCTCGCCGCGGTCCTCGGCCTGGCGTTGATCTGCACCGCGACGGCGTTCGTCCTGTTCTTCGCGCTCATCCGCGAGGCGGGCCCCTCGCGGGCGATGGTCTTCACCTACTTCAACCCCGTCGTGGCGGTGGCCGCCGGTGCGCTGGTCCTGGCCGAACCCGTCACCGGCAGCACGGCCGCCGCCTTCGCGCTGGTGCTGTGCGGTTCGCTGCTGGCGACGGGGCGAGCCGCCGACCGAGCCGTCACAGCAGAGCCGTCTGCACGCCCGTGAGCCTGCCGGACTCGAACTCCAGCAGTGCGCGCTTGCGCTCCAGCCCGCCGCCGTAGCCGGTGAGGTCACCGGTGGAGCCGATCACCCGGTGGCAGGGCACGATGATGCCGATCGGGTTCTTGCCGTTGGCCAGGCCCACCGCGCGCGAGGCGCCGGGCTTGCCCAGCAGCTGGGCGAGTTCCCCGTAGGTGGCGGTCTCCCCGTAGGGGATCTCGGTGAGCGCGTGCCACACGCTGAGCTGGAACGGGGTGCCGCGCATCGCCAGCGGCAGGTCGAACTCGGTGCGCTGCCCGGCGAAGTACTCGTCCAACTGTTCGACCACGGCGCTGAACGGCCGGGTGTCCACGAGCTCGCCGAACCTGCTCTGGTCGGGGCGGTGCCGCTGGTTGTCCATGTACAGGCAGCTGAGGCCACCGTCCTGGTCGCCGACGAGGGTCAGCGGGCCGTACGGGCTGTCGATCACGGTGTGCTGCACGGTGAGTCCTCTCCTGGCAGGTGGTTGATGGGGTGATCGCCGGTCGCCCACAGGTACTGCACGGCGTAGGCCCGCCACGGGCGCCAGGCCGCGGCGTGCGCGGTGAGGGCGGCCGGGCCGGTCGGCAGCCCGAGTTCGGTTGCCGCGTAACGGATTCCCAGGTCGGTGGGGATGAACGCGTCGGGGTCACCGAGCGCCCGCATGGCGATCGTCTCCACCGTCCACGGGCCGAACCCGGGCAGCTCGGCCAGTTGCGCGCGAGCCCGCTGCCAGTCGCTGCCCGCGCCGAGTTCGATCTCGCCGCTGGCCAGGGCGTGCACCAGCGTGATCAGCGTGCTGCGCCGGGACCGTGGCATGGCAAGGGTTTCCGGGTCGAGCTGGGCCAGCGCGGCCGGGGTGGGGAACAGGTGGGTGAGCCCGCCGCCGTGGTCCTGCACCGGCTCACCGTGTGCCCGCACGAGTCTGGCGGCGTGGGTGCGGGCCGCCTTGGTCGAGACCTGCTGCCCGAGCACGGCGCGCACCGCGAACTCGTCCGGGTCCGTCGTGCGTGGCACACGCCGCCCAGGATCCTTGTCCACCAAGGAGGTCAGCGCCGGGTCGGCACGCAGCAGCTCGTCAACGGCCACCGGGTCGGCGTCCAGGTCGAGCAGCCAGCGGCAGCGGGCGATGGCCGTGGACAGGTCGCGCAGGTCCGTCAGGCTCAGCCTGCACTCCACGTGGTCGGGCATGGGCCGCAGCGAGGCGATGCCGTGGCCGTGCGGCAACCGCAGGGTCCTGCGGTACGCCCCGCCCCGCCACTCCTCGACCCCGGGCACGCCGGTGGCCACGAGGTGCCCGAACAGGTTGTCCGGGCACAGCGGAGCGCGGAACGGCAGCCGCAGCGTGAGCGAGCCCTGCGTGTTGGTCGGCTTGCCCCGGGCGCGCAGTTCCGTTGGTGTCACGGCGAAGACCTCGCGCACCGTGTCGTTGAAAGCACGCACGCTGGCGAACCCGGAGGCGAAGGCGACCTCGGCCATTGGCAGCGTGGTCGTCTCGATCAGCAGGCGGGAGGTCTGCGCGCGCTGCGCCCTGGCCAGTGCCAGCGGTCCGGCCCCGAGCTCGGCGAGCAGCTGGCGCTGCAACTGGCGCACGCTGTAACCGAGCTGGGCGGCCAGCCCCGGCACGCCCTCGCGGTCCACCACCCCGTCGGCGATCAGCCGCATCGCCCTGGCCACCACGTCGGCGCGCTCGTTCCACTGCGGCGAACCGGGACTGGCGTCGGGGCGGCAGCGCTTGCAGGCGCGGAACCCGGCCTGCTGCGCGGCGGCGGCACTCGGGTAGAAGCTCATGTTCTCGGGCTTGGGCGGCACCGCGGGACAACTGGGTCGGCAGTAGATGCGGGTGGTCAGCACGGCCGTGTAGAACCACCCGTCGAAGCGGGAGTCCTTGGCTCGCACCGCCCGCACGCAGCGCTCGAAGTCCTCATGCACCTCACCAGCATCGCCCCTGGTGGCGGCGCGTACTGGCGGAAAAACGACATCAGCGTGAGATCGACTCCGGAAAATTGATCGAAACAGAGGGCGAAAACTGTTTACCCGCGGCTGGAAAACACAACACGGACAGTACAAAGGTCTCTTGACTTTGCCACGTCAGCGGGTCAGGGTTTGACCACGTCACCGCCGGAACGAATTCACCCTGTGCACCGAGTTCATTTCGGCGGACCCCTGCGGACGATCGCGGAGTCAATCATGAACTCACTCAGACGTGTCGGCATCGCCACGCTCGCGGCCACGGCACTGGCCGCGAGCGGACTCGCGCTCGCCGGTGGCGCCGAGGCCGCGCCCACCGCTGGCGAGCACCAGCGGCTGATCGTGGGCTACAAGCAGGCCCCCTCCGACAGATCCACTGTGGACACAGCAACCCGGCTCGGCGCGAACCTCGGCCTCAAGCCCAGCCTGACGCGCAGGCTGGCCACCGGCGGTGCCCTGCTCGACCTGGGCGCGCAGACCTCGGCGGCCACCACGGCACGCATGATCGCCGAGCTCAAGGCCGATCCGAACGTGGCCTACGTGGACGTGGACCAGCGCATGTACGCCACCTCGGTGGCGGCGGACCCGAACGACCCCGAGTACGCCAAGCAGTGGGACCTGTTCGAGGACAAGGCGGGCATGAACCTGCCGGGGGCCTGGCCGCAGTCCACCGGCTCCGGGGTGACCGTGGCCGTGATCGACACCGGCTACGTCAAGCACTCCGACGTGGACAGCCACATCGTGGCGGGCTACGACTTCATCTCCGACTCGACCAACGCCAACGACGGCAGCGGCCGTGACGCGGACCCCAGCGACCCCGGTGACTACACCACCCGGGACAACGAGTGCGGGCAGAACGAGACCAAGCACAACTCCTCCTGGCACGGCACGCACGTGGCGGGCACCATCGCCGCGTCCACCAACAACGGCAAGGGCGTCGCGGGCATCGCCTACGACGCGAAGATCCAGCCGGTGCGGGTGCTGGGCAAGTGCGGGGGCACGCTGGCCGACATCGCCGACGCGATCGTGTGGGCCTCCGGCGGCTCGGTGTCCGGGGTGCCCGCGAACAAGACCCCGGCCAAGGTCATCAACATGAGCCTCGGCGGCTCTGGCTCGTGCAGCAGCACCTACCAGAACGCCATCAACACCGCGGTGCGCAACGGAACCACCGTGGTCGTGGCGGCGGGCAACAACAACGCCGACGCCGCGAACTACCAGCCCTCCAGCTGCGCCAACGTGATCTCGGTGGCGGCCAGCAACCGGGTCGGGGACAAGGCGTTCTACTCCAACTTCGGCAAGGTCGTGGACCTGGCGGCTCCCGGTGGCGAGACGCGCCGCTCCACCGACACGCCCGGCACGGTGACCACCCCGGAGAACGGCATCCTGTCCACGCTCAACGACGGCGCGACCACGCCGGGCTCCGAGACGTACAAGCCCTACATGGGCACCAGCATGGCCGCGCCGCACATCGCCGGGCTCGCCGCGCTGATGCTCGGCAAGAAGAGCGAGCTGACCCCGGCCCAGGTCGAGCAGGTCATGAAGGACAACGTGCGCGCCCTGCCCGGCACCTGCTCGGGCGGCTGCGGCACCGGCCTGGCCGACGCCACCAAGACGCTCAAGGCGCTGGACGGCTCCATCCCCAGCACGGTGACCGTCACCAACCCCGGCGACCAGTGGGGCTTCAAGGGCTGGGCCATCTCCGGCCTGCAGATCAGCGCCACCGCCAGTGACGGCGGGGCGCTGACCTTCAGCGCCACCGGCCTGCCCGCCGGGCTGACGATCAGCACCAGCGGGAAGATCACCGGCACACCCACCGCGGGCGGCACCAGCACCGTGACCGTCACGGCCAAGGAGGCCAGCGGCACGTCCGGCAGCACCACTTTCAAGTGGCAGATCTACGGCTTCTGAAGACTCACGGCTGTGTCTTGAAAGTGCCGTTCGCGACACTAGATGTCCCATACGGCACTTTCGTGACACGCCTGATCCGGCCGAACGGCTTGTAGACCGACAACACCGTGAGCACCAGCAGCACCACGCACGGCCCCGAGGCGTCCCGGACGACCTCGGGGCCGCCGCTGTCCAGCGCGGGGGTGAGCACGAACAGGGACAGGCCGGTGCCGATGACCATCAGCACCAGCTTGAGCGTCACCCACCAGTGCCGGAAGAGCCCCCACGGGGTGAGCACCCCCTGGGCCACGCCGGTGATCAGGCTGGTGAAAGCCAGCGGCACCAACAGGTAGTGCCCCAGCAGCGACCCGCCCGGTGATCCGGCGACACCGAGCGCCAGCACGCACAGGTCGACCCCCAGCAGGCCCAGTGAGCTCACCAGGTGCAGGACCATCAGCGCCTTGCGCCAGGGCGGCGCCAGCTTGCGGCTCATGACCGCACCGGGCTGAACTGCAACCCGGCCAGCACCCAGTTCCCGTTGCGGCGCACGGAGATCTGCGTGGCGCGGAACCGCCCGCCCGCCGGGTTGCCCTGGTGGCTGGCCCGTTGGTCGACCAGGCCGATCGCGACCGCGGTGTCCCCGTACTCGCGGACCCGCTCCCCCTGCCAGCTCAGCGACTCGGTCACCAGCGAGCCGGACCCGTACCGGTGCAGCCACTGCTGCCTGTCCAGCACGAAGCCCAGCGGCCCCACCATGGTGAAGTCCTCGGTGGTCAGCGCCTCCAGCGCGGCCACGTCCCCGCGCTGCTCGGCCTCGGTCCAGCGCCGCGACAGCTCGCGGATGTCCTGTTCGACGGTCATGGCGTCCTCCCCTTCGACACCACAAACGTTAGACATCTAATCGTTAGACGTCAAATAGTTAGATGGCTGCGCTACCCTCGGCCGGTGCCCCGACCCAGCGCCACCCCGATCGGCATCGTGCTCACGCGCACCGCGAAGGCCGTCAGCCGCGCCTTCGACGAGCGGCTCGGCCGGGCCGGTGGCTCGGCCGCGCTGTGGCAGGTGCTGCTCGCGCTGAAGACCCGCCACGTGGGCAACCAGCGCGAACTGGCCGAGGCGGTGGGCATCCAGGGCGCCACGCTGACCCACCACCTCAACGCGATGGAGGCCGACGGGCTGATCACCCGCGAGCGGGACCCGGACAACCGGCGGGTGCACCTGGTCCGGCTCACCGCACGCGGGGACCAGTTGTTCCACCAGCTGCGCGGGGCCGCGCTGGCGCACGACAGGCAGCTGCGCTCCGGGCTGGACGAGCAGGAGGTCGCCACCCTGGCCCGGTTGCTGGACCGCCTGCGGGACAACGTGTCAGACGCCGGTTGACGAACCGGGCCGCACGATCATCAGGACCACCACGACCGCCCACAGCAGGGCGAAGACCCCGGAGCTCATGGCCAGCCGGGAGTAGACCGGCGGCTCACCGCCGAGCACCCTGGCCTGCGCCGGGATCACCACCAGCCCGAGCAGCAGGGCGGCGGCCCCCGTGAGCACGATCGACACGATCACCCACGCGTCGCCGGTCACGTGCATGGCCCCGGCCGTGGCGAAGCCGAAGACCGGCACGGCCACGCCCAGCACCGCGTAGACCCGGCTGATCCTGTGCAGCAGGCGCAGTACCGCCGTGTGGCCGCCGTCGGGTTCGGCGGCGGCGAGCCGGGCGTAGCGCGGGAACAGGCTGGCCGCGACGGTCACCGGTCCGATGAACACGACGGAGGCCAGCACGTGGACGATGAGGAAGAGCTTGGTCACGGTCGCCAGCATGACTGTTCGCACGATCGTGCGGAAAGTGGCAGGAACGACAGTTGTCGCCGAGTTCTCGCCACGCGGGCTACCGTCGGGTCATGCACGTGGTGGCCGTACTGGCGCTGGACGGGGTGGTGGCCTTCGACCTCGCGGTGCCCAACGACGCGTTCGGACGGACCCGGCTGGCCGACGGGCGGCCCGCCTACGAGGTGCGGGTCTGCGCACCGACCAGGCAGATCCGCGCGGGCGGCTTCTCCGTGCTCGCCGACTGGGGCCTGGCGGGGCTGATCGGCGCGGACACCGTGGTGCTGCCCGGGGTCGAGGACGTGGCACGGCCCGTGCCCGAGGAGGTCATCGAGGCGATCCGGGCCGCCGCCGACCGGGGCGCGCGCATCGCCTCGATCTGCTCCGGCGCGTTCGTGCTCGCCGCCACCGGCCTGCTCGACGGCCTGCGCGCCACCACGCACTGGCTCGGCGCCGCCGAACTCGCGCGCCGGTACCCGCTGGTCGAGGTGGACCCGAACGTACTGTTCGTGGACAACGGGCAGATCCTCACCTCGGCCGGTGCCGCCGCGGGCATGGACCTGTGCCTGCACCTGGTGCGCCAGGACCACGGCTCGGCGGTGGCCGCCGACAGCGCCCGGCTGGCCGTCATGCCCCTGGAGCGCGACGGCGGTCAGGCGCAGTTCATCGTGCACGAGGAGCCCGCGCCCGACGGTGCGTCCCTGCAACCGCTCCTGGCCTGGTTGCAGGAGAACCTCCAGCAGGAGCTGACCCTGGAGGACATCGCCCGGCACGCCGCGCTGAGCAGCCGCACACTCAATCGGCGGTTCCGCGAACAGACCGGCACCACCCCGTTGCAGTGGCTGTGCCGCGCGCGGTTGCGTCGCGCGCAGCACCTCCTGGAGACCACGGCGCACTCCGTGGACCTGATCGCGAACCAGGTCGGTTTCGGCTCGGCCACGAACTTCCGCGACCGCTTCCGGCGACTGGTCGGCACCAGCCCGCACGCCTACCGCCGCGCGTTCCGGTCACCTCACTCGAACCCCGCGTCCTCCGGGGCACCGGCGGCCAGCGCGGCGAGCACGTCCATGGCACGGGCCAGCACTTCCTTGCCTGGACCCGAGATCGCCAGCCGCACGGCGTTGGGGGCGTGGCCGGAGCCCACGGTGAAGGCCGCGGCGGGTGTGACGGCGATCCCGCGCCGGGCCGCGGCGGCCACGAAGGTCTCCGCGCGCCACTGATCGGGCAGCTCCCACCAGCAGTGGTAGGCCCGCGGGTCGGCGCGCACGGTGAGCCGCTGCGCGACGATCTCCTGACGTGCCAGGGCATCCAGCCGCTTGGCCTGCGCGATGGTCTCGGCCGTGCCGTCATCGATCCAGCGCGTGACGGCCTCGATCGGGAACCGGGACGCGGCCCACCCGCCCGCGCGCAGGGTCGTGGCCACCGGCTCGGCCAGATCCGGTGGCACCACGCAGAAGCCGAGCGTCAACCCGGGCCCGATCCGCTTGGACATGCTGTCCAGCAACAGAACCCGGTCCGGCGCGTTGGCGGCCAGCGGCGGCAGGTCGGGGCAGAGGAACGAGTTGATCCCGTCCTCGATCGCGTACAGTCCCAGTTCGCGCAGTACCACCGCCAACTCCGCGCGACGCCACTCGGGCATCGTCACGCCGAGCGGGTTGTGCAGCGCCGGTTGCAGGTAGATCGCCCGCAGCGGCGGCGCGTCGCGGACCGCCTCGGGGACCAGGCCGTGCTCGTCCATCGCCAGCGGCACGAGCCGCACGCCCAGCCGCGCGGCGATCGTCTTGACCAGCGGGTAGGTGTGCGCCTCGACGCCGAGCCGCTCGCCGACCGGCACCAGCGTGGACACGGCCCCGGCGATGGCCTGCCGCCCGTTGCCCGCGAACAGGATCGCCGATCGATCGGGGCTCCACCCGGCGCGGGCCAGCAGCCGGGACGTGGCGGCGCGGGCGGCGGGTGTGCCGGTGACGGGCACTGGGGTCATCGACTCGGCGTAGGACAGCCCTGCGGTGCTCGCGGCGAGCAGGGCGGGTTGCTCGGGCAGCAGCGGGAAGTTCAGCGTCAGGTCGATCAACCCGCTGGCGGGCTCGGCCAGCGCCGTGGGCGGCGGGGGCTCGGCAGCCCGCACGAACGTGCCGCGGCCGACCTCGCCGACGGCCAGCCCGCGCCGGACCAGCTCGCCGTAGACCCGGGCCGCGGTGGACGAGGCGATGCCGTGCACGCGGGCGAACCGGCGCTGCGGCGGCAGCCGCTCGCCGGCGACCATCCTGCCCGCGGCGATGTCGGCGGCCACCCGGTCGGCGATCACGCGATAGTCCTGCACGACGCTCTCCCCTGCGAAAAATTGCACCGAGTGCATTCTTTTTATTGCACCGAGATTGTGCGCGGAATACCGTGAGTCCGTCAAGGGAGGAACAATGACGGAATCTCAACCGACCCTGCTGCTGGTGCACGGCCACCCGTTCGACCGGTCGATGTGGCGGCCCCAGGTCGAGCGGTTCGGCGCACAGGGCTGGCGGGTGCTCGCCCCCGACCTGCGTGGCTACGGGGAGAACCCCACCCCAGCAGCGAAGACCCCGCTGGAGGTGTTCGCGGGCGACCTGGTCGACCTGCTGGACCGGCTCGGGGTGAACCGCGTGGTGCTGGCCGGGCTGTCCATGGGCGGGCAGATCGCGCTGGAGTTCCATCGGCTGTTCCGCGAGCGGCTGGCCGGGCTGGTGCTGGCCGACACCTCGGCACCGGCCGAGACGGGGCAGGGCCGGAAAAATCGCACCGATCTGGCGGACAGATTGCTCCGAGAAGGGATGGAGCAGTACGCGCGGGAACTGCTGCCGAAAATGGTCGCGGCCCAGGCACCGCGAGCAGTGCGGGAGCACGTGCTGCACATGATGCGCAACGCCCCGGTGCAGGGTGCCGCCGCGGCCCTGCGGGGTCGCGCGGAGCGGCCCGACTACGTGGACATGCTGGCGGAGATCACCGTGCCGACCCTGGTCGTGGTGGGCAGCGAGGACGAGTTCACCCCGCTGGCCGACGCACAGCTGCTGCACGAGCGCATCCCGGGCTCGCGGCTGGCGGTCATCGAGGGAGCGGGCCACCTGCCGAACCTGGAGCGGCCCGCCGAGTTCGACGCGGCGCTGGCGGAGTTGCTGCTCGAGGCACGTCCGGCGGCCTGACGTGGGATCATGGCGGCATGCGGTTCGGGATCCTCGGCCCGGTGCACGCCCGGCTCCAGGACGGGACCCCGATCGACCTCGGCGGCCCCAAGGTGCGCGCGCTGCTGGCCCTGCTGCTGGCCGACGCGGGCCGGGTCGTGCCCGCCGACCGGCTGATCGACGGCCTGTACGCGGACGCCCCGCCCGACGGTGCCGCCAACGCCTTGCAGTCGCAGGTGTCCCGGCTGCGCAAGCACCTCGGCGCGACGGCCGTGGAGTTCTCCCCCGCCGGGTACCGGCTCGCCGTGGCCCCGGAGGACGTGGACGTGCACCGGTTCACCACGCTGGCCGAGGCGGGCGGTCGCGCACTGCGGGCCGGTGATCCGCATGGCGCCCTGCGCGCGCTCACCGAGGCGCTGGCCTTGTGGCGCGGCGAGGCCCTCACCGACGTGCCCGGTGCCGCACCGCTCGCGGCCCGTCTGGCGGAGCTGCGCCTGGTCGCGCTGGAGGACCAGGCGCAGGCCCGGTTGGCCACCGGCGAGCACCGCGACCTGGTGCCCTCGCTGCGCGAGTTGATCGAGGCCAACCCGCTGCGCGAACGCTTGCGCATCTTGCAGGTACGGACGTTGGCGGCCACCGGTCGGCAGGCCGAGGCGTTGGTGGCCTTCGAGGACGCGCGCCGCACGCTGGCCGAGGAACTGGGCGCGGACCCGTCCGAGGAACTGGCCCGCGCGCACCTGGACGTGCTCGGTGGCGAGCCGGTGGACTACGCCCCGCTGCCCGCGCAGCTGACCAGTTTCGTCGGCCGCGAACAGGACCTGGCGCGGGTCGGCGCGCTGCTGGCCGAACACCGGCTGGTGACCTTGACCGGGCCGGGCGGTACCGGCAAGACGCGGTTGGCGGTGGAGGCCGCCTGCGGGCAGGAGCAGGTCTGCTTCGTGGAGCTGGCGGCGCTGTACGAGGGCGCCGACATCCCGCAGGCCCTGCTCACCGCGCTGGGCGTGCGCGAGGACCGCAACCCGGTACGGCGGATGATCGCCGTGCTGGCGCAGAACTCGGTGCTGCTGGTGCTGGACAACTGCGAGCACCTGGTGGCCGCCGTCGCGGCGCTCGCGGCACGGCTGCTGGCGGCCTGTCCCCGACTGCGCGTGCTGGCCACCAGCCGCGAACCGCTGGGCATCACCGGCGAGGCCCTGTACGCGGTGCCCCGGCTCGACGCCCCGGAGCCGGGCACAGACCTGTTGCGGGCCAAGGACTTTCCCGCCGTACGCCTGTTCATCGACCGGGCGCGGGCCGGTCGGCCGGACTTCGCCCTCGACGAGGAGTCGGTGCAGCAGGTGATCCGGGTGTGCGCCGCACTGGACGGCCTGCCGCTGGCGATCGAGCTGGCCGCGGCGCGGGTCCGCGCGCTGCCGCTGCGGACACTGGCGGAACGACTGGACGACCGATTCTCCTTGCTGTCCAAGGGAAGCCGTACGGCTGCGGCGCGGCACCGCACGCTGCGGGCCGTGGTGGAGTGGAGCTGGGACCTGCTCGACGCCGAGGAGCGCGGGCTCGCCGCGGCGCTGAGCGTGTTCGCCGGGGGCGCCACCCTGGCCGCGGCCGAGCGGGTGTGCGGCGGGGCGGTGCTGGAGCTGATCACCAGCCTGGCGGACAAGTCGCTGGTGGAGGTGTCCGGGGAGCACTACCGGATGCTGGAGACCATCCGCGCGTTCTGCGCCGAGCAACTGGGCGCGGACACCGAGCGGGTGCGGCGGGCGCACGCCGAGTGCTTCCTGGACCTGGCCGAGACGGCCGAGCCGCACCTGCTGCGCGCCGAGCAGGTGCGGTGGCTGGAGCGGCTGGATGCCGACCACGACAACCTGATCTGCGCCCTGCGCTGGGCGATGGACGCCGATCCCGTGCTGGCACTGCGGTTGGCGGGCGCGCTGGCGGCCTACTGGCACCTGCGCGGCCGGCGCGCCGAGGGCGCCCAGCTGGGTCGGGACCTGCTGGCCCGGTTGACCGGCCCACCCGAGGGCATGGTCGAGGAGTACGTGCTGTGCGTGCTCGGCGCGGTCGGCGCCGCCCCGGAGGACCTGGCGCTGCGCGAGCACGTGGACCGGGTCGACGCGCTCACCGCCTCCTGGCACAGCCCGCACCGCAGGCCGATCCTGACCGTGATCTGGGCAATGGTGTCCGGGCCGCCGGACGAGCGGCCCAGCCTGGTCAACGGCCAGGTGGCGGCGGTGATCGGCACCGATCCGTGGAGCCAGGCGGTGCGCGCGATGGGCGAGGGCTTCGGGCAGCTCGCCCACGGCTCGGTGGACGCCGGGACCGCCAGCCTGACCACCTCGCTGGCGAGGTTCCGGGCGATCGGCGAACGCTGGGGCATGACCCAGGCGCTGGCCGAACTGGGCCCGCTGGCCAGTTGGCGCGGGGAGCACGACCGTGCGGTGGAACTGATGGACGAGGCCATCGCGCTGTGCGGGGAACTCGGCGCCGTCGAGGAGACCGCGGAGATGCTGGCCAAGCGGGCGCAGTGCCACCTGCGGGCGGGCCACCTGGACCAGGCCCGCGCCGACTGCGCGCGCTCGGTGGAACTGGCGCACCGCATGGGTTCGCCGGAGATGCTGATCAACGCCTACTCGGGGCTGGCCGAGCTGGCCACCGCCGAGGACGACCCGGCGCAGGCCCGGCGCTGGCTCGGCGTGGCGCTGGAGCACTGCCCGACCGGCGGCTTCGCCTTCGACCTGGCTCGCGCGCACCTGCTGGTGGGCATGACCAAGGTGGCCGAGCCCGAACAGGTGCCGCACTGGCTCCGGCAGGCGCTGGCCGACCAGACCGTGCACCGCGACCAGCGGCTGCTCGCGGGCGTGGCCGAGGCGCTGGCCCGGTTGGCGCTGGCCCGCGGTGACGGGCTGCTCGCCGCGCAACTGCTTGGCGCCGCGACTGGTCTGCGCGGCACCGGAATCGCCGGGGACCCCGTGGCCGACAGGATCGCCGCGCGGGCCGTGGCCCTGCTCGGCGTCGAGGCCTTCACGGCGGCGCGCGCGGAGGGGCTGACCATGTCGCAGGAGCGGGTGCTGGCCTTGTCCGCGCTGGGTGCGTGATCACGTCAGCGCTCGGCGAGTGATCCGTCAGCGGGGGCTGGCACAGTCGGTGGCATGACCTTCGCAGCGGGTTCGCCCGAGGACTTCATGGCCGTGCGGCACGTGGTGCTGCGCGGCAGCCAGTACGAGATCGGCCGTGCCCTGGCCAGGCAGGCGCCCCCGGTGCGTCCGGTGCCGATCGACCCCGCGGTTGGCGCGGCCCGGCGCACCTGGTTCGAGCGGAACTGGCCGCAGCACCTGGCCCGCACCGCCGGCATCGCCGAGCAGGCCGGGTTCGACCCGAGCCGGGACGACCTCGCCCTGGACGGGCTGGGCACGCTGCCCTCGTGGTCGGGCTGCTCGGCGGTGTTCGACGGCAAGAGCACGCTGGGCCGCAACTACGACTTCTTCACCCTGGCCGAGGACCAGATGGAGCAGGTCATCCAGGGCGAGGCGCCGCGGCCGAGCGAGCAGCCGCCGTGGGCCTCGCGCCCGTACGTGATCACGACCGTGCCCGAGGACGGCCTGGCCTCCACCGTGCTCACCATGGCCAACCTGGACGGCGCGACCGAGGGCATCAACGAGAGCGGGCTCGCCGTGGCCCTGCTGATCGGGGACATCGAGAACGCGCGGCCCGCGCCCGGCGGCGGCCCCAAGGCCGGGCTGTCGCTGATCCAGCTGGTGCGGTTCCTGCTCGACACCTGCGAGGACGTGGCGCAGGCCAAGCGCGCACTGCTGGGCGCCAAGCAGTACGACGACGGTCTGCGCTGCCACTACCTGGTCGCCGACGCGAGCGGTGCCGCCTTCGTCTGGGAGCGCGGGGCGCACGACTCCGAGCACGTGGTGGAGGTCGCCGACGGCCCCCTGTGCGTGACCAACCACCCACTGCACCAGCACCCCGACGTGTCCGCGCTGCCCGCCGACACACCCGAGTCCTTCCTGACCTACCAACGACTCCGCACGCTCACCGAGCACCTCGGCGACCCGGTGCGCGAGTCGCTGGACCTGGTCGCCGTTCCGTCCACTCCGGACAGTCCGTGGTGCACGCTGTGGCGCACGGTGTTCGACCTGCCCGCGCGCACGATGTCCGTGCGGTTCTGGCTCGGCGCGGACCGGCACAGCGAGGAGATCGTGTTCGGCGCGGCCCGCTGAGCCTGGTACTGCCGGTCCTACGGTACGGGCGGGCCTGGTCCTCCGGTGTGCCACCGAGCAATCTCGGTGGCACACAACCGGATGCGAGGAGCAAGTCATGACCACGTGGTTCATCACCGGCGCGTCCCGCGGCTTCGGGCTGGAGATCGCCAGGCAGGCGCTGGACCGCGGCGACTCGGTGGTGGCGACCGCCCGCGACCCGCGAGCCGTCGAGCAGGCGCTGCCCGGGTACGGCGAGCGCCTGCTCGCGATCGCGCTGGACGTCACCGACCAGGCGCGGGCCTGGCAGGCCACCGAGGAGGCGGTGCGCCGGTTCGGCCGGATCGACGTGCTGGTCAACAACGCCGGTCGCGGACTGGTCGGCGCGGTGGAGGAGGTCAGCGAGGCCGAGGCGCGCGCGGTCTTCGACACCAACGTGTTCGGGCTGATGGCCGTGTCCCGGGCCGTGCTGCCGGTGATGCGCGCGCAGGGCTCGGGGCGGGTGCTCAACCTCAGCTCGATCGGCGGCTTCGTCAGCTGGGCGGGCTGGGGCGTGTACTGCTCGACCAAGTTCGCCGTGGAGGGGCTCAGCGAGGCCATGCGCCTGGAGCTCGCCCCGCTGGGTGTGCACGTCACGCTGGTGGAGCCCGGCCCGTTCCGCACCGACTTCCTCGACGGCAGCTCACTGCACCGCGCCGAGTCGGTGATCGGGGACTACGCCGCCAGCTCCGGCGCGTCCCGTGACTGGGCGGACGACACCAACCACACGCAGGAGGGCGACCCGGTGAAGGCCGCCGCCGCGATCCTGCGCATCGCCGGTGTCGAGCAGCCCCCGGCCCGCCTGCCGCTGGGGACCGTGGCCGTCACCGGCATCGAGGCCAAGCTGGCGGAGGTGGCCGCCGAGGTCGCCCAGTGGCGCGAGCTCGCCCTGTCCACCGAGTTCGCCGGCGCCACACCGACCCTGTGACGGCCCGGCACCACCAGCCCCCGCGTGTCGGCGCTTCGCGCACCGCGTGTCGGCGCTTCCGGTACGGCATGTTTGCGCTTCACGCGTGCGACACACCGTCCCGGAACGTCCGACACGCCAGCCCGGAAGCGCCGACACGCGCTGTGCGGTACTAGGTCCGCGCGCGAAGTCTTCGCAGCATGCGGCCGTCCTCGAAGCCCACGGCACGGGCCGCCGACTCCACCGTGGCGCCTTGGCCGATCAGGTGTTCGGCCCGCTCCACCCGCAGCGCCTGCTGGTAGCGCAGCGGGGTCATTCCCGTTGCGCGGCCGAACAAACGGGTCACCGTGCGCTCGCTGCACCCGGTGATCCGAGCCAGTTCGGCCAGCGACAGCCGGTCGGTGACCCGCGACTCGATCACGTCCTGGATGTGGTGCACGGTGTCGTTGATGTGAGACCGGTGTCTCAACAACGCGCTGGCCTGGTGCTCGTCCCCGTTGCGCCGGGCGTAGACCACCATGGTGCGGGCGATCTTCGCCGCCACCGCGGGGCCGTGCCAGGTGGCCACCAGGTGCAGCGCCAGGTCGATGCCGCTGGCGATGCCCGCCGAGGTGACCACCCGGCCGTCCACCACGTACAGCACGTCGCGGACCACGGTGGCGGCCGGGTAGCGGCGAGCCAGCTCGTCCTGCAACTCGTGGTGCGTGGTGCACCGCCGACCGTCGAGCAGACCCGCTCGCCCCAAGGCATCCGCGCCCGCGCACACGCTGGCGATCGTGCCCCGGTGCGCGCGCAGCCAGTCCAGTGTCGCCGCGCTGAGCGGGCCGGTGGTGGCCAACCGCGGCGCACGCCAGCCTGGCACCAGCAGCAAGTCCTCAGTGGACAGTTCGGGCAACCTCGTGCCCGCGTGCAGGGCAGGCCCCTGTGCGGAGGGCACGAGGGCCTGCTCGGACACGTAGACCAGCTCGTAGGGCAGCCCGAGGTCGGCAGCGCTGGCGAACACCTGCGCCGGACCCGCGAGGTCGAGCAGGTGCAGCCCGGGCACCAGCAGGAAGACGACTCTGCTCACGATCTGGTCAGCGCACCCCGGTCAGCTCGGCCACCGTGGCGATCGAGGCGAAGCGCCCGGCCAGCGCGTACTCGGTCCTGGCAACGATGTCCTTGGTGCCGAGCACGGCGCCGGTCCGCCAGTGCGCGATCGGCGTGGTCGCGGTGGCGTCGGTGACGAAGGTGACCTCGAACCCGAGGTCGCTGGCCACCCGCGTGGTGGTCTCGCAGCACTGCTCGGTGCGGATCCCGCTGATCCGCAGGTCGCGGATGCCGCGCGCGGTCAGTGTCTGCTGGAGGTTGGTCGTGGTGAAGGCGTTGTGCGAGGTCTTGGTCAGCAGCGGCTCGTCCGCGCGCGGCTGGAGCCCCTCGATCAGCCGGACGTACCCGCTGGCCGGGTCGAACACGTCCTTGGTGCCCGGCTCGCTGTGCAGCACCCACACCACCAGGTCGTCCTCCGCGCGGGCGAGGTCGACCAGCTGGTTGACCTTGCCGACGATGCCGGGGTTGGACACCTCGGCCCAGTTCGGCCGCTGGCGGAAGGACTCCTGCACGTCGATGACGATCAGCGCTCTGTTCACGTGGTGGAGTCTGGTCGACACCCCCGTGCCCGACCAGACACCACCACGCCAGCAATCGGACGGATCCGGTCACCCGGTGACGAGGTGCAGCCTGCGCTCGGCCAGCCCCACGGTCAGCCGCTGCCCCCAGCCGAGCGCGATCGCGTCGGCCTCCACCCCGTCCCCGAAGGCCACCAACTGGTCCGACTCCACCTCCACCACCAGCGGTTCCCCCTCGATCCGCCCCTGGGTGCACCTCACCCCCGTGCTCGGCGAGGGCCACGCCTCGCGCACGAACCAGGCCAGCACCGGGTCGAGCGGGGCGGGGAGCTCCCCCTGCCCGCCCCGCTCCAGCCAGACCGACCGGCACCAGCCCGTCGCGCCGGTCCCGGTGCCGACGAGGATGCCCGAGGACGCCTGCCGTTCCGGGCTCGCACCGCCCACGCTGAGCCGGTACCTGGCCGTCTGGTGGCTGCGGTGCCCGACGTAGACCTCGTTCAGCGCGACAAGTCGCTGGCCGTCGTCGGACACCGCCTCCACCATGACCCGCTGCGCGATTCCCCTCTGACCGCGCAGCAGGTCGGCGACCGCACCCGGCGGGTGCGGCACCAGGACCCCAGGGTTGTGGTCCGGTTCCGGGTTGACCCCGATCACCGGCTGGCCGTCCAGGTACTTGGCGGTGTTGGCCACCAGGCCGTCCTGCCCCACGACCACCACCAGGTCCTCCGGGGCGAACAGGAACCGGGGCAGGTCGGCGCGCTCCACCACCCCGCGCCGCCAGTCCAGCGGGATCGCCGCCGAGACCTCGGTGATCGCGGCCCGTACCGCGGCGTCCCGCTCGGTGATCTCGCCGATGCCGCGGCCCCGGCTGGACAGGAAGAACTCGGTCTGCCCCCGGGTGCCGTGCCTGGCCAGCAGTTCGGTCAGCTCGGTGCGCCGGTGTACCAGCACGACCCTCGGCGTGAGGGTCACTGCCCGATCCCGAGCCGGGCCAGCAGCGGGCTGAGCAGCTCGGGGGTCACCACCAAGCTGTCGATCTTCGGCAGGTTGGCGGCGAGTTCCTTGACCGCCAAGGTGGTCAGCACCTCGGTCGGCAGATCCCGGTACGCGCCAAGGCGTGCCGCCTCGGCCGCGGCCTGCGCCTCACCCATGGCCAGCACGTCCCGCGCCCGCACCTGGTTGAGCCGCTCCTCGCGCTCGGCCCGCGCCTGGGTCTCGATGCGGTTCGCCGCGGCGGCCTCCTCGGCCTCACGGCGCGCGTTGGCCCCGCGCTGCACCACGAGCTGCTCCTCGCGGCGGGCCAGCTCGATCTGGTTCTGCAACTCGTTCTCGCTGATGGCCCGTTCCCGTTCCACCGCAAGGGCTCGCCGCTCGTAGGTGGCCCGATCTGCCTCCTGCTGCACCTTCTCCCGCGCGGTGGCCTGCAACGCCTTCTCGATCTCCGCCTCGGGCCGCAGGGCCACCACGCGGACGTCCACCACGGCGAGCCCGGTCTCGGCAAGCCTGCCGTCCTCGGCAAGTCCCGCACGCACGCGGTCCCGCACCGCGGACACCCCGTCGATCAGCGCCTCGGTCAGCGGCATGCGGGCGATCAGCCCCAGGGCGTGCTGCTGCACCGACTCCGTGAGCAGCCCGCCGACCTGGCTGAGCGGGTCGCCGCGCCACATGCCGCTGTCCGGGTCGAGTGAGAAGTCGACGCGGGTGGCGGCCAGTTCCGGGTCGGTGAACCGGTAGGTGAGCGTGAGCTGCACCGACAGGTCCTGGAAGTCCGCGGTCCTGGCGTGGAACAGCAGCGGCAGCTCGCGGTCGTCCACCGGGATCTCCGAGAGCACGGCGCTCAGCGGCCGGAACCAGAAGGACAGCCCCGTGCCCTGCCGCACCAGCTTGCCCTGCGCCACGTGCCGCACACAGGCCGCCGGGGTACCACGCAGGTGCCGCCAACCGAACCGGGTCTTGATGTCCGCCATGACCCCTCCCTTTATCGTCAGAGTGACGATAGGCAGGCGCGGCAGTTTTCGTCAAGATGACGATTAGCGGCTAGCATGGTGCCGTGCGTCACTACCAGCCGGAGAAGTACCCACCCTTCGCGGTGACCGTGGACCTGGTCGTGCTGACCATCCGGGCCGACCGGCTCTGCGCGCTGGTGGTGCGGCGCGGTGAGCGGCCGTACCTGGGCCGCTGGGCGCTGGCCGGTGGCTTCGTGCGCCCGGACGAGGACCTGGACACCGCGGCACGCCGCGAGCTTGCCGAGGAGACCGGCCTGCCGGTGGGCAGCGTGCACCTGGAACAGCTGGCCAGCTACGGGGATCCCGCGCGCGACCCGCGCATGCGCGTGGTCACGGTCGCCTACCTCGCGCTGGCGCCCGACCTGCCCTCACCGCGTGCGGGCACCGACACCGTGGACGCCAAGTGGGAACCGGTCACCGACCTGCTGGGCAAGCCCGCCACGCTGGCGTTCGACCACCACCGGATCCTCGGTGACGGCGTGGAGCGCGCCCGGTCGAAGCTGGAGTACACCCCGCTGGCGACCGCGTTCTGCCCCACCGAGTTCACCGTGGCCGAGCTGCGCCGCGTGTACGAACTGGTCTGGGACACGCCGATCGACCCGCGCAACTTCCACCGCAAGGTGACGGGTGTGGCCGGGCTGCTCGCCTCCACCGGCCACACCACCACGCGCGACGGCGGCCGACCCGCCCAGCTCTACCGCCGCGGCGAGGCCACCCTGCTGCACCCACCCATGCTCCGCTGACCAGCTCGACGCCAACCCCCGCGAGTCACGGTCTGAGGAGCGCGAGTCCCGCCTCAAGAGCACACGAATCCCGGCCAGCGGGCCGCGAGTCCCGACCTGGGGAGTGCGAGTCCCGCTCTGGCGAGCGCGAGTCCCGGCCTCCGCACCGCGAGTCCCGCTCTGGGCCGCGCCCGGCCCACCCAGCCGCCGCTGTCCGGGCCGGGGTGAACGTCATGAAGGTGCCCTTCACGACGTTCAACGTCCCAAAGGGCACCTTCATGACCAACCTAGTCGGCCAGCGGCTTGGCCTCGTAGGTGATGCGCACGACCCCGTCCGCGTGCCGCTCGACCGAGGCGGCGACGCCGAACACCTCGCGCAGCACCACGGGGGTCAGCGCCGCCAGCACGGGACCGGCGGCGGCGATGGCGCCGGCGTCGAGCACCACGAGCTGGTCACAGCTGCGCACCGCCAAGTCGAGATCGTGCAGCACGGCGAACGTGGTGGTGCCGAGTTCGCCGATCAGGTCGAGCAGCTCGAACCGGGCGCGGACGTCGAGGTGGTTGGTGGGTTCGTCGAGCACGAGCAAACGGGGCTGTTGAGCCAAAGCCCGGGCGAGCAGCACGCGTTGGCGTTCGCCGCCGGACAGGGTTGAGAACGCACGGTCGGCGAACGCGAGAACCCCCGTGCGGTCCATGGACTCGGTGACGACGTCCCCGTCGACGGCGCTCTCGCGGTCGAACAGCCCGAGGTGCGGCGTCCGTCCTAACGCGACAACCTCGGCGACGGTGAGCCCGACCGTGGCCGAGGCGTCCTGGAGCACGGCGGCGGTTCGTTGCGCGGCAACACGTGCGGACATCTGCCACACATCGTCCGGACCGACGCGGACCACGCCCGAACTGGGTTTCAGCGAGCGGTACACGGTGCGCAGCAGGGTCGACTTGCCGCTGCCGTTGGGGCCGACCAGCCCGACGAACGAGCCCTCGGGCACGGACAGCACGACATCGCTGAGGATCGGCCTGCCCTCGATCCGCACGCAGACCCGCTCCAGGTTCAGTTCCACCGCTCACCCCACCGATTTGTTGCGGCGCAACAGCCACAGGAAGAACGGCGCACCGAACGCGGCCGTGAAGATGCCCAGCGGGAGCTCGTTCGGGCTGTCCACGGTGCGCGAGATCAGGTCGACCAGCACCAGGTAGACGGCGCCGAACAGCGCGGCCACCGGCAGTACCCGCCGGTGGTCCGAGCCGACCACGAGTCGCACGAGGTGCGGGATCATCAGGCCCACGAAGCCGATTCCGCCCGACACGGCGATCAACGTGCCGGTCAGCAGCGAGGCGAGCAGCAGCAGGCCGATGCGCAGCTTGCGCACGTCAACACCCAGTGCGGCAGCGGATTCGTCGCCGGTCAGCAGGGCGTTGAGCCGCCGCCCGTACAACACGAGCAGCAACACGCTGGCCACCACGACGACGGCCACAATGGACAGTTGGCTCCACTGCGCGCCCGCGACGCTGCCCAACAGCCAGAACATCAGCAGCCGCAACTCGTTGGGGGCGGCACTGAGCTGCACATAGCTGGTGGCTGCCGAGAACAGGTAGCCCACGGCGACTCCGGCGAGCACCAGCCTGGTCGGCGCGAGCCGCCCACGGCGTTGCCCCAGCGCGAAGACCAGTGCCACGGCGATCATCGCGCCGAGGAACGCCGCCGAGGACACGCCAAGCCCGCCCAGCGCACCAGCGCCGAGCGTGAAGACCAGCGCGGCCCCCAGGGAAGATCCCGAGGAAACGCCGAGCACGTAAGGATCAGCGAGCGGATTGGCCACCAGCGCCTGCAACACCACACCGGCCACGGCCAGTCCGGCGCCGCACAGAGCGGCCAGCAGCACGCGGGGCAACCGGATGCGCCACACGATCTGGTCCGCGACCAGGTCATCGACCTGACCGCTGCCAGTGAGGTGGGCGAGCACGATGTGCCAGGTGTCGGCGAGCGGCACCTGCACCGACCCGATGCCCACGGCCAGCAGCACGACGAGCACGAGCGCCACCGCCAGACCGAGGACCAGCAGTGGCGTCGCGCGGGCGATCCTGCTCATGTCGACTCAGAACGCGTCGGGGTGGATGGTCTTGGCGATCTGCTGCACGGCGGTGGCGTTGTTCGGGCCCAGGTAGATCGAGTCGGAGAGCACGATCGTTCGCTTGTCCTTGGCAGCCTGCCACTGCGGGAACTGGGCGAACAGCTTCTCCGCGTCGCCCTGCGGGTTGGCGTTGTGGTAGTTGACGATGACCACCGCGTCCACCTTGGCCGCGGCGACCTGCTCCTTGCTCAGGTTGGCGAACAGCTGCTTGGTGCTGTCCCCGAAGGCGTTCACGCCACCGGCCTTGGCGATCAGGTCGTTCCAGATCCCGTTGGCGCCGATGGAGCTGAAGTCACCGGAACCCATCGCCATGCCCGGGATGATCAGCATCACCCTCGGCGTGGGCTTGCCCTTGACCTTGGCCGCCACCTCGGCGATCTGCTTCTGCGAGTCGGCGATCAGCTGGTCGGCCTTCGCGCTCACGCCGAAGATCTTGCCGAGGTCGCGCAGCATCGCGTAGCTGTCCTCCACGGTCGGCGTGCCGTCCACCGCACCAGCACCGCCGCAGTTGCGCGCGGGGGCGTAGCTGTTCGCGCCGATCGCCGACAGCTCCTCGCGGCTGGCGAAGCCGCCCGCCGGGTCGAAACCGCCGCCATAGGTGGAGATCACCAGGTCGGGACGCAGACCGAGCATGGACTCGCGCGGGATGTCCTGTAGGTCGTTGAGCTTGATGCCGCCGGTGGGCAGCTTGGCGATCTGCTCGGCCCTGCCCGGTTCGTCGGAGGCACCGTAGGACTGGGCATTGGCGACGATCTTGTCGCCGAGGCCCAGCGCCACCAGCGAGGACACCTCGGCCACCGAGCCGCCGTTCATCATCACCACCCGGCTGGGCGCCTTGCTGTAGGTGTAGTCCTTGCCGCAGTTGGAGATGGTCACCGGGTACTGACCGGCTGCGGCAGCGGCCAGCGCGGGGCCGGTGGTCTGCGCGGGCTGCTGGGCAGGTGTTCCGCAGGACACCGCGGCCAGCGCCGTGGCGGCCACCATGAGGACCGCAATCGCGGACCGCTTCGCGGACATCGAGGCTCCTTCAGTTGGTGTTACTCGTGACTGGTCGCGGGCAACACTGGTTTGGTTCCCGGAGGTGACAGCAGTCCCAGTCGCACGCAGTGGTCCAGGTTCCGGTGCACGATCGTTCGGTCACCTTGCGCGGCTCCGCCACCAGCCGCGGGCAGCTCGGCCCAGGCGCTGAACAGAGCCCGCTCGGTCTCGTCGCCGGTGAACTCCCGCAGCCACTGGTCAAGCGGCACTTCCGTGACGGGGTAGCCGTAGTCCCGGATCCAGCCGGGCAGCGCGGCCAGGTCCACGCGCACGCCGTCCAGGTTGACCACGCCGGTCCGGCCGCTCACGGAAAGGTGCACGATCGTTCGTGCTACCTGTTCCACCGGGATCCACAGCTCGGTCAGCGGCAACCTGGGCAGCCTGCCCAGCTGGATGCCAGCGATCAGCAGCCGCCACAGCGGATCCGCCGTGTTGAGGGTCTCCCCGACGACACGCCCGAGCCGGTACACGGTCACGGGAAAACCCCGTTCGGCGGCCAACTGGGCAAGTCGCTCACTGGCCCACTTGCTCTGTTGGTAGCCGCTGCGCAGCCCGTCGTGGGCCGCCACGAAGGCCTCGGGACAGTGCGGTGGCGTCACGGCAAGCGTTGACACGTAGTGCAGTTCCGCAGCCATACGCAGCAGGCTTCGCGTGGACTCCACGTTGACAGCGCGCAGACTGTCGTAACCGCGCAGGGCATTCACCGCGGCCCCGTTGTGGTAGATCACGCTGCGGCGCCCGGTGAACTCGCGCCAGAGCGAGTCGTTCAGCCCGAGCCTCGGTGCCGCGAGATCCGCCCGCACCGCTCGTACACGATCGTTCGTGCAGATTGTTGCGGGGTCCCGGACCAGACAGATGATCTCCGACTCGGTACGCGCCACGAGGTCCGCCAACAGGTGCCTGCCCACGAACCCGGTCGCCCCGGTGAGCAGCACACGGTCCGCCCGCTCTGTTCCGGGCAGCACATCGGGTTCGAGCGTCACCGAGCCGGGCACGAACCCTCGGCCCCCGCCAGCCAGGTGTGCTGCCAGCTCGGCGACGGTCGGGTACTGGAACACCAGCCCCACCTCGACCCCGGCGCGGTTGGCCACCTGGATCGTCTGCAGGGACTGGCCGCCCGACTCGAAGAAATCGTCCGTTGTGGACAGATCCTCACGCCCGAGCACCTCCCGCCACACGGCGAGTAGTTCGCGTTCCCGCTCGGTCAGTGCGCCGTCGACGGCCGTGCCGGTCTGCTCCAGGCGCAGGGCGGCGCGGTCGATCTTGCCGGTGCTGGTGGTGGGCAGGCTCGCCGTGAACACCACGATGCCCGGCACGACCGCCGCTGGGAGGTGTGCCGCCAGGTGGGCACGCAGTTCGCCGACGGTCGGCCGCGGGTGGTCGGCGACCACGTGTGCCACCAACCGGCGTGCGCCGCAAGGCAGCTCCTGCCCCACGACGGCCGCCTGTCGCACGGCGGGGTGCCCGCACAGCGCGCTCTCCACCTCGCCCGGGTCCACCCGGTGCCCGCTGATCTTGAACTGGTCGTCGGCCCGCCCCACGTGGTGCAGTTGGCCGTCGGCGTCGAGCCGCACCAGGTCACCGGTCCGGTAGCCATCGCGGCCGAACCTGGCGGCGGTCAGCTCGGGCCGTCCGAGGTAGCCGCTGGCCACAGTGGGACCGGACAGCACGAGTTCGCCGTTGACCACGCTGGCCCGCACCCCGGCAAGAGGGCGGCCGATGGGTGTCTCCGGCCCAGTGAGGTCGGCCGTGGTCGCCACCACCGTGGCCTCGGTCGGCCCGTAGGTGTTGATCAGCCGCACCGAGGGGCCGACCGCCGCGTGCCAGCGCTCCACCCGTTCCGCGAGCACCGCCTCGCCGCCCAGCACGACCGTTCGTACAGTTTCCGGCAGCTTCACCGTGCCCATCGACAGGGCGTACGCCAGCTCATGCCAGTACGCGGTGGGCAGGTCCAGCACCGTAACCGCGCGCTCGGCGCACAGCCCCAGCAGTTCGGGGATGTCGGTGCCCTCGCGCAGCACGAGCGTGCCGCCTGCGCACAGGGTCAGGAAGATCTCCTCCACGCTGGCGTCGAAGTGCAGCGCCGCGAACTGCACCACCTTGTCGGAACTGGTGATCCCGTACCGCTCGGTCGCCGCGGCGACGAAGCTGTCCAATGCCCGGTGGCTGACCACGACCCCGTTGGGGATCCCCGTTGATCCCGAGGTGTGGATGACGTACGCCGGGTCCTCCGGCTCCGCGCGGACGAACGCCTCCTCCGCGCCCGGAGCCAGCTCGGTGATCACGACAGCGGGCGAGGCGTCAGCCAGGACCAGGGCTGTCCGCTCCTGCGGACCGTGCGGATCGATCGGCAGGTACGCGGCACCGGCCGACAGCACGCCGAGGATCGCCACGATCGCGTCCACGCCTCGCTCCATGCGCACGCCCACGATCGAGCCCCGACCGACACCGGAGGCGATCAGCCCCGCGGCGACCTGCCCGGCCCGGGACACGAGCTCCGGGTACCCGATGTCACCGGTCGCCGACTCGATCGCGACCCCGTGCCGGTGCGCCGCGATGAGGTCCAGCACCGGAGTGACCTGGGGCAGCGGGTCGCCATCGAGTACCTCGGGAGCGGCCAGCAACGGAGCCTCGGGCCCGTCGAGCGCCCGCGACAACAGGTCCAGCACACCGCTGGCATGCCCGCGCAGCTCCTCCTCGGTGTACCGGCTCGGGTTGGCGTCGAACGCCAGCAGCAGGCCCGAACCGTCCGCACGGTCGTACACATTGATGGACAGGTCCTCCACTGGGCCCGCCGACAGGTTGCGCACGGTGGCCCGCCGACCGTCGAAGCGCAGCCCGTAGTCGAACGGCATCACGTTGACCACCGGCCCGAACAGCCTGCGCCGCCCGCCGAGCAGGCCCACGTCCCTGCGCAGCAGCTCGTACCGGTACCGCAGGTGCGGCCGGACCGCCCGCAGCTCGGCGGCCACCCGCCCGGCGAGCACCGCGAGGCCGTCACCCGGATCGACCCGCACGCGCAGCGGCACCGCGTTGAGCACCGTGCACGGCACCCGCAGCGAGGCGGACCCGATCCGGCCCATCACCGGCATGCCCAGCACGACCTCGCCCGCACCCGTACGCCCAGCCAGGTACGCGGCTACCACGGCGAAGACCAGCTCCGGCCAAGTCACGCCGAGTTCCTTCGCCACCGAGCGGAGCGTGTCCACATCGGACAAATGCGCCCAGTGCCGGTGGAAGTACCGTGCGGGCAGGCCGGTCCCCTCGGACAGGCTCACCGCAGGGGTCGACCGCTCCACCCAGAACGCACGGTCGACAGCCAACTGCTCCGACCGTTCGTACGCGGACTCCTCGTCCAGCACCGCTCGCAGCGTGCCGAACCGCGCCGGGGCAACGTCCTCACCTCGTACGAGCGCGGTGTAGACCTCTGCGACCCGGCGGGCCACCAGCGACACCCCGTAGCCGTCCAGCACCAAGTGGTGTACACGGTGGTACCACAACACCCGGTCGGCGCCGATCCGGAACAGGGCGTGGCCGAAGTCCCTTTCGTGCAGCCGAAGCATGTCGGCGTCCATCCAGGACTCCGCCTCCTGCAACGACATGTCGAAGACCGGCACAGCGCCGATTTCGCCGTGCAGGGCCTCGACCTCACCCACGACGGTGCGCAGCGCCCGGATGAAGACCTCGGTGTCGACCGGCCCAGCGATGTCCGCGTACTCGCCAGTGTTGAACGCCGGGCTTTCGGGGTCGAGCTGCTGGGCCGTCCAAATCCCTTGCTGTGCCGCGGTGAAGGCCCTAGGCATCCGACAGCAGTGCCCACCACTGCCCGAACGTGGGGTGCTCGGCAAGGTCCACGAAGCTGACCTCCACGCCGTGCTCCCGCCACCGCTCCACCAACGTCAACATGCGCACCGAGTCCAGCCCGGCGTCGAACAGATTCAGCCCGTCGTCCAGCTCGCCGGGCTCTAGGTAGAGCAGTTCGGCGACATCGGCGCGCGCGCTCGCTTCGGTCACGGCCATCGCGTGCCTCCTAGTTGACGAGGCGGGATCTGCCCCGCCAGAAGCGGTCGCGCAGCTGCCTGCGCAGGATCTTGCCGCTGGGGTTGCGCGGCAGGTCGTCCACGAACTCGTAGCGCAGCGGGGCCTTGAACGCGGCCAGCGAACCGTTCACGAACTGCGCGAGTTCCCTGGCGGTCACGGCGTGTTCGGGCTTCAGCACTACGAAGGCGTGCACCGCCTCGCCCCAGCGGTCGTCGGGCACGCCGATCACCGCCGCCTCGGCCACCGCGCTGTGTCGGCACACGACGTTCTCCACCTCGGCCGGGTACACGTTCTCCCCGGCAACGATGATCATGTCCTTGATTCGGTCGTGGATGTACAGGTAGCCGTCCCCATCCAGGTATCCGGCATCGCCCGTGCGCACCCAGCCCGCCACAAGCGTGTCCTCAGTGGACTCAGGGTTGTTCCAGTAGCCGAGCATGTTCGCCGGGCTGCACAGGTGCACCTCGCCGACCTCGCCTACCGGCAGGGAGTTGCCCGTCCGGTCGGCCACCCGGACGGACACCCCCGGATACGGCCTGCCCGCCGCCCGCAGCCGAGGCCCGCCGAGCCGGTGGTCCTCCGGCGGCAGGCAGACCGCCGTGTTCCCGGTCTCGGTCAGCCCGTAGATCTGGGCGAACTCGCAGTCGAAGGCAGCCATGCACTGCCCGAGCAGGGTCTCCGAGATCGGCGACCCGCCGTAGACGACCTTCCTCAGCGAGGCGAAGTCCTCAGTGGACGAACCGGGTTCGTTGGCCACCAAGCGGAGCATCGAGGGCACCATGCAGGTCGTGGTGACGCCCAGTTCCCTGATCAGCTCCACGGCCTCGGTGCTGGTGAAGGCAGGCATGATCACGTTGGTGATGCCCGCGGTGAAGCCCTGTACAGCCCACCAGAGGCCGCCGATGTGGAATCCCGGCAGGGCGACCAGGCTGCGGTCCCCCGCACGCCAGTCGATCCAGTCCAACTCCGCCCTTGCCAACAAGTCCCGCACCGCGAAGAAGCTGCGCTGCGCGAGCACAACTCCCTTGGGCAGTCCGGTCGTGCCACTGGTGTACATCTGCACGACAGGGGCATCCGTGCCGACTGCGATCGACACCTCGTCCTCAGGAGCCGCCGCGCACCACTGCTCGAACTCGGCGAGCTTGACGCCGTCGAGATGGTCGGCGAACAGCAGCCTCGCACCGGAGTCGTGCAGGATGTGCTCGACCTCGGCTGCGGCCAGCCGCCAGTTGATCGGGACCAGTACGGCGCCAATCCGAGCCGCGCCGAACAGCAGAGCGTAGAAGTGCTCGGAATCCTTGCCCAGGTGGGCGATCCGCGATCCACGACTGATTCCCCGTGCCAGCAGGGTGTTCGCGACCCGGTTGCTCATCGCACGCAGCTCGGCGTAGCTGATCTGCCTGTCGCGGAAGACAAGCGCGATCGCGTCGGGACGGGTACGGGCGTGCGTGTCCAGCACCTCGGCGAGGGTGCGCACCGGGATCAGCCGCCCTGCGGCGGGTTGAGGATGGCCAGGGTGATCTCCCCGCTGGCCTGGCCCCCGTTGTCGTCCCAGAAGCGGCAGGCCGTCTCGGCGATCAGCAGTGAGCGCTGGGTGATCCGGGTGAACCCGACCTCGCCGGAGAAGGAGCGTGGGTCGATGGGGCGCTTGAACTTGCTGCTCAACGAGGTGATCAGGATGTTGGGCAGCTGGCGGTCCCAGTAGTCCTGCAGGGTCCAGGAGGTGAACGCGGGCATCAGGCGGTCCCGGACCGCGCTGGCCATCACGTAGTAGACCAACTGGTTGTAGCAGATGTTGAACTCCACCGAGTTGAAGTGCCCGGTGTCCTCGATGTAGCAGGACTGCGGGATCTCGAACCGGCCACGCCCGGTGGCGAGTCCACTCTCGACGGTGATCTCCGCCGATCTCAGGTAGGAGCAGTCCTGCTTGTAGGGCAGCAGAACCCGTTCCAGCAGGCCGTTCACGCGTGCAGCCCGAACCTGTCGAGCACGGTCACCCGGTGCGACACGGCCGGTTCCGGGGTGGTGGTGTGCAGCGCGCGGTGGATCAGGCTGCGGTTGTCCCAGATCAGCAGGTCGCCCTGCTCATAGGTTTGCAGGTGGATGTTCTCGTGCTCGAACGTGTCGTCCAACTGCCCCGAGGCGGCCAGCAGCTGCTGGATCAGCTCGGGGTCCAGCGGGCTGCCCTCGCTGTCCTCGATGGCACAGGTGAAGCCCTCACTCACGTAGAGCACCGTCTCGCCGGTGACCGGGTGGGTGAGGGTCGTGGGCCAGGTCACCGGCGGAGTCTCCCGCTCGACGTCCCGCAGGACCTCCCACAGCGGCCGGTACACGTCGGTGGGTCTGATCTTGAAGTAGCGCCTTGCGCTGTGCTGGCAACGCGTGCCCGCGACCGCCGCTCTGAGCTCGGCGCCAATGCGTTGGTACGCCTTGGACATGTCGATGAAGTACGTGCCCCGGTTGTGTTGGGGCAGCACCTGCGGGTGGATCAGCGTGATCGCGAAGGGCTGTGGCATGAACTGGTAATCGGCGTGCCAGAACTTGCCGGTCTTCGGCACCCCCACCTGCGCGCCGTCACTGGGCACGTTGGAGGACACGAAGACCTCCGGCACCTCGGGGTGGCGGTACATCGGCTGGTAGTAGGTCACCGGCTCGCCGAAACGCTCGCCCAGCGCCAGGAACTGCTTCGGGGTCAGTTCCTGCCCCTTCAGCACGACGATCTTCTCGGCGTAGACGGCCGCCGTGACCGCGGCGATCTCCTCGGCGGTGGCGGTCGCGGCCTCGAAGCCCTCCACCACGACGCCCATGCCGCCCTGCGGCGAAACCCTCATGCGCCACCCCTCTTCGTGACCGTCAGTTGCCAAGGTGGTCGCGAGGTAGCCCGATCCAGTTCCGATCAGGAGGTAACGAAAAGATAACGGACACGGATGGTGATCAAGAGTGCGGTCGGCGAGCGGGACTCACGCTCCCCTGAGCGGGACTCGCGGGGGTCAGGTGTGCGGCAGCACGCGCAGCAGGACCCCGGACAGCAGCACGACGTAGGACAGCAGCGTCACCACCCCGGTGGCCAACAGGGTCGCGCCGACGGGTTGGCGCACCAACTGGTACGCGATCAGGCCCGGCACGATGAACCCGAGCGTGCCGTGCGAGAACAGGAACGGCCAGTCGTGCAACAGCACCAGGAACACCGTCAGCTGGAGGAAGACGCCGAGCAGCAGGACCGCGGCGAACAGGCGCTTGCCGTACAGGATGACGAGCTTCTGCACGAGCTTGGTCCCGACGAAGGTCGCGACGGTGACCAGCACGATCAAGGCCATGCGGCGCGGGTCGGACACCAGCACCAGGCCGAGCCAGCCGGGCGTGATCATGCCACCGGGCGAGAGGTTGGACACCAGGTAGCAGCCGAGCGAGAAGACCAGTCCCAGTGCGATGCCCAGCACCGCGACCTCGGCGGTCACCGCGGTGGTCAGCATGGCTTTCCCCTTCGGCGCAGGTGTTCCAGCAGGACCTCGCCCTGCCCGTGGATGTTGCCGATGGCGATCAGGCAGGCCTCGTCCTCGACCTGGTCCACAATGGACTGTACGATCTCCTCGACGCGGCGGCCGGCTCCGCCGAGGTCGTGCGCCTCGCCTGGCCAGTCGGCTGGCACCTTGGCCAGTGCCGAGCGGGCGGGGTGGCCGATGACGAAGAGCTTGTCGGAGCACAGTTCCGGCACGATCTCGCCCATCTGGCCGTTGCGCTCCACGCGGTCGGGACGACAGTTGATCAGCGTGAAGACCGGCGGGCGGATCTCGCCCCGCGCGAGCAGTTCGCGCACGTTCATCACGGTGGAGCGCGGGTCGTTGGCGGCGAACACGTTGGCGACACGCAGGGTCTTCGTCCCGAACTGGTACGGCTCGACGGTGAGCACACCCGGGTCCGGTGGCGCGGCCCACATGCCCTTGATGGCCAGTTCCCTAGGCACAGCAAGGTGTTCGGCAACGGTCAGCGCGATGGCGACGTTCTCGCGGAAGGTGTGGTGGGTGAAGCCCGCCATGTCCTCGTCAGTGATCGAGTCCGGGTCCGCGGAGAGCAGGACGCACGAGCGGCGGTCCGCCTCCTCCTGGAGCACGGGCAGCAGGTCCTGTTCCGCGGTGACGCAGATGCCACCGACGGGCATGGAGCGGGACAGGGAGCGCGCGACGTCGGGCAGGGTGGGGCCCATCTCCTGCAGGTGGTCCTCGCGCACGTTGCTGATCACCACGATGCCCGCCTGCACGAGCTTGCTCTGGTTGATCTCCTGCAACGCGGGCATCACCGCCATGCACTCCATGACCAGCACGTCCGGCTCCAGCTTCGCGGCCCGGCGTACGATGCCGATCTGCTCGACCACGTTGGCGATGTCGAACTTGCGGTAGACCGGTTCCTCGTCCGCGTCCGGGTGGATGAAGCGTGCCGCCGTGCCCGTTGTCTTCGCCACGACGCGGAGTTCACCGCCACGCAGTGCCCCGGCGCACAGCCGCGTGATGGAACTCTTGCCACGGATGCCGTTCACTACGACGCGGGTGGGAATCGCGCGCAGGTTGCGCTCGTGCCCGCGCTGCTCGACGATCCCGGCCGCCAGCAGCACGACCAGCGTGGCGGTGAACACCTCGTACAGGAACAACATCAGCTGCTCCGGGTGATCAGGACGCGGCGGGCGCGTTCCAGGTCGCGGGCGAGTTCCCCCACATCGTCCTGTCTGCGCACCAGGATCACCTCGCCGGTCTCGCCGCGGGCCAGCCTGCGGGCGCAGCGCACCAGTTCGGACAGCGGGCTCACCACCACCGCGAGCAGCCAGCCGAAGATCACCACGGTCAGCGCGGCGACCAGGGCCGCCAGCAACAGCAACTCGCCACGCTGGGCGTTGCTGGGCAACGCGAGCGAGCTCTCCGCGCGGTCGGTGAGCACGGACAGGCCCAACTCCTTGGCCTGCAGGGGTGCCCAGCTCAGCACATGCCGCTCCGAGTCGACCACTCCTCCCACGGAACCAGCTCCCGCCTGGTGGGCCAGCTTCGCCGCCTGCTCCAGGTCCGCCCGCGACAGGGCCTCGAACGCCGTGAAACCGCCGGTCGCGCCGATCACCCTGCGCTCGCCGTCGACCAGCCAGGTGTTGCCCGGCCCGGCCGAGCTGAGCGGGCGGATCAGCACCTCCGGTTTCAGCTCGGCGATCAGCCGCCCCTCGGGGCTCGGCAGCACCACGAGCACCTTCGGCCGCACGCCCTGTGCCGGCGCGACCTGCACGGAAGGCTTGTCAGTGACGGGAATCGCCGCGTAGTCGACCTGATCACCAGCCTTGGCGCGAACCTCGCCCAGCGGCGACAGGTAGACCACGCCCGCGTACCGGGGCCGCGTGGTCACGAGCTGCTTGAGCAGCCGCTCGGCCGTTCCGGGATCGTGCAGCGCCTTGATGCCCGAGGACACGGCGCTGAGATCCGACAGACCGCTGTCCAGCGCGCGTTGCACCTGACGGGCCGCGAGCGTCGTCCTGCTCTGCTGCTCGCTGGCCACACTGCCCGGGATCTCCTCCCTGGGCAGTGAAGTCGCGATCACTGCGACCACCGCGGCGTAGGCGAGAAAGGCAGCAACGCCAGTGGTCCACGCGATCCTGTTGTGCGGGAATGGTTTTCCGAAGACTTCAGCGCCGTCACGCACGTGGTTGAGGACCGCGGTCAGGTAACCGGCCTCACCCCGCGACCGAGCCCAGTGCAGCCAGGCGAACAGGAGCAGGGTCAGCACGCCGAGCACGACGGCGAGCAGGAGGGACAGCGAGCGGGGGTCGCCCGGCAGCGCCGGGGTCGCGGTGACGGCCTTGGTGGACACCACTGTCCAATTCAGACTGGAAGCGGGTGCCTTGCCGGGCAGCGAAGCCCAGGAGGCTACCCGTAATCGGCCGCCGATCTCCTGGACCCGGCCGCCCGAGAAGCCGTCGACCGGCTGTGGCGGCGTGCTCCCGGTGTTCGTCGTGGCGATCACCCCGCCTGCGCTGTCGACCAGCCAGGCACCCTCGCCGCTCGCCACGGCTAGCTGCTCGGCGAGCCGGGCGGAATCCAGGTGCCCGACGAGCAGGCGCTCCTTGTCGAGTGGCACGTACTGCAGGATGTCGTGCGTGCTGGCGGACTGCGCGCGGCGGATGCCGGGCTCGGCGGGCATGGGATCCCCCAGCACGGCGGGTTCCGCGGGATCTCCGACCTCGGCGAGCACCACGCGAGTGGACCGCTCCACCACGTACAGCGAACGCCAGGCCCGGTGCTCGAATGCCTTGAGTGAGAGCTTTCCCCGCTGTTGCAGGGATTCGCCAGCGATGGTAGCGATCTCTGCCAGACTCCCGAGCCCGCCGTTGAGCGAGCGGGCCACGGCCTGCGCGGCGACCGCGGTGCTCTCCGTACGCGCGTCCAGCACCACGCGGGACACCGGCGAACTGTCTCTGGACTGCCCCATGAGCAGGCCAGTCGCCACGGACAGCAGTCCGAACACCAGCAGACCGGCGATCCAGGGTGCACGCACTCCACTCACCTGCCATTCAGCTCTTGGGCCAATGCGGCCACGACGCGGTCCCGATCCTGCGGTGAATCCCTGTTCTCCCTGGCGACTTCCACGTGCACGAACTCGTCCCCGTGCGCGGCCGACCACTGGGCCTGCGCGTTCGTGGTGGCCTCGAGCCCCGGGCACCGGGTCACCCACGGTCGGCAGACGGCGTAGCCCGCGGCCTCCAGCGCGTTGGCCACGCGGTCGGCCAGCGGACCGTGCAGGGTGGGGCCGGAGGACACCACCATGTCGTTGTCCGGCGCGGAGTCGTTGGCGTAGCCGTGCAGCTGCACGACGGGAACTCCTTGTGCGGCAAGCACTTCGTGGACCGCCTCGAAGACGCTGTCGGTGGCGTGCGCCATGTCGGCGCGCCTGTTCGGCGCGGCCCTGCGGTGTGCGCCCGCCACCACCAGCACCGAACCGGGCACCTTGCGGAACAGGCCGACACCGAGCAGTTCGCTGTCCAGGTCGGCCTTCGGGTGCGGCACTTCGATGCCGGTGCGTGCGGCCGGGTCCGTGTCGACCAGCACCCGGCCCCACCCGCGCCGACTGCCACTGGTGTCGGACAGTTCGTACAGCGGGCGGCCGGTTCCGGTGTCGACCACCTGCCGCAGTGAGTAGCCCACCGGTGAGAGCAGGTCGGGCGCCTCGGCCGGATGGCCGCCGAGCACGGCACGCACCCCGTCGGCGACCACACCGCGCTCGTGCTGGGTGGGTGCCTGGTAGCCGGAGTCCTGTGGTTGATCCTGCACGAACCGCCCGATCGACTCGGCCAGGTCGATCCGGTCCGAGACCGATGGCCCCTGCTCCTGCCGCGCGGGCGTCGACACGACCAGTACACCCGCCGCGACCAGCGCAAAAGCACCCACTCCGGCTGTCCACAGAATTCCACGACGTGACGACACGCCGCACACAGTCGGGCACTCAGCGTCGCCGCGCCAGCAAATGTAAGTTTCCTCCCAAATGTGTGAGCATCGCTCGCCAGAACCCGGCAACGGGTCGGCACCCGGATGACAACCATTGCTTAGTTGCCCGGCGACTAGAACCCTGGTGACCATGGACCACCGCAGGAACCGCTCCACGCTCGCGCTCGCCGTGCTCAGCCTGCTCGGGGAGGCCGAGAGGTACGGCGAGGGCGCACTGCACCCGTACCGGATGCAGCAGCTGATCAAAGAGCGCGGCAAGGACGAGGTGGTCAACGTCGGACAGCGGGCCAGCCTCTACCGCACGATCGAGCGGCTGGAGAAGGCCGGACTGGTCCACGCGGCGCGAACGGCCCAGGACCCGGGCCGCCCCGAGCGCACGCTCTACGCACTGACCGAGCAAGGGCGCGTGGTGTGGCGGGAGTGGATGTTGGACGTGCTGGCCACACCGGGCAGGGACTTCCCGGAGTTCCCCGCGGCGATCGCGTTCATCCCGCTGCTCACCCCTCAGGACGTGCGCGAGCAGCTGGACAGACGGGCCGCCGCGCTGCGCACAAAGCTGTCCCGAATGGACGAAAAGTCAGAAGAAGTCGCTTGGCTGCCAATGTTTCCTGCACTCGAATCGGAGTACCAACGCGCTGCGCTGGTGTTCGAACTGGACTGGGTCACCGCCGTGCTCGCCGACCTGGCGAGCGGCAGCCTGACCTGGGACGAGCAGTGGCTGCGCGCGCAGGGGGAACCAAGACACCGATCGGCGCGGGCGGCCAGAGCCGATCACCCTGCTCGGTGACGCCGTTCACATCATGACCACCGGGACGCGGTGTGGGCGCGAACACAGCACTGCGGGACGCTCACCTGCCGTGCCACAGACTCGTTCGTGCCCAAACTAGTGGTGAACCACTGGCGACGGCGGTCGGCGGCTACGAGGAGCACGAGTACGCGTTCGAGGTCGCGCAAGTACCTGGACAACCGTGCGACAGCGCACAAACCCGGGGTGCACGGCTGGCTGGCAGGTACGGTGATGCGCACCGGCATGCGCGTGGTGAACCGCCTGCCGCGGGTCGAGCGCCGTATGGCGCGGGCCGAGCAGGAGCTGCGGGGAGTCCGCCGCGAGGACGAGTAGGGGTGGGCATGTCACGGGCGCGCACGGCCAGGTTCGTGCTGATCCTCGGTGCGCTGTCCGGGTTCGGACCGCTGTCGATCGACATGTACCTGCCCGCTTTCCCCGCGATGGCGGGGGAACTGCACGCGGGTCAGTCCCAGGTGCAACTCACGCTCACCGCGTGCACCCTCGGCCTCGCGCTCGGCCAGCTCGTCGCCGGTCCCCTGTCGGACACGCTGGGGCGGCGGCGCCCGCTGCTGACCGGCCTGGCCGTGTTCACCCTGACCTCGCTGCTCTGCGCGGTCGCCCCCTCGGCCGAGGCGCTGTCCGCCCTGCGGCTGGTGCAGGGGCTCGGCGGGGCGGCCGGCATCGTGATCTCCCGCGCCGCCGTCCGTGACCTGTACGAGGGGCCCGAGCTGGCCCGGTTCTTCTCCCTGCTCATGCTGGTCAACGGGGCCGCTCCGGTGCTGGCCCCGGTGATCGGCGGCCAGCTGCTATCCTGGGTGTCCTGGCGGGGCGTGTTCGTCACGCTGGGCGCGATCGGCCTGGTGCTGCTGGTCGCCAGCGCGCTGGGCCTGCCGGAAACCCTTGCCCCGCAACGCAGGCGCCCCGGCAGCCTGACCGCCACCCTGCGCACGATGTGGGACCTGTTGCGGGACAGGGTCTTCCTCGGTTACGCCCTGTCGCTCGCGCTGGCCTTCGCCGCGTTGTTCGCCTACATCTCGGGTTCCTCGTTCGTGTTGCAGGACGTGTACGGCAGGTCCCCGCAGCTGTTCAGCCTGGTGTTCGGCGGCAACGCGGTGGCGATCATCGTCTTCGGCCAGGTCAACGCCTGGCTGGTGCGTTTCCAGTCCGCACGACGGCTGCTCGTCGCTGGGCTGGTGACGGTGTTGCTGGGCGGCCTCGGCGTGCTGGTGGCCGCCGTGACGGGTATCGGGCTGCCGGTCATGCTGCCCGCGCTGGTCGTGGTGTCCGGCGGGATCGGCGTGGTGTTCCCGAACGCCACGGCCCTCGCCCTGGCCGACCACCCCGAGACCGCGGGCAACGCCTCGGCCCTGCTGGGTGTGCTCCAGTTCCTGGCAGGCGGGTTCGCCGCCCCGCTGGTGGGCTCCGGCGGTGCGGCGAGCGCCCTGCCGATGGCGCTGGTGATGGCCTCGCTGGCCACCGCGGCAGTGCTGGTCTTCCTGGTGCTGGCCCGTGGTCGGCGGATCACACCGGGGTCAGCTCGGCGACCAACCACTGATCGTCAGCCCGCTGTAGGGTGACGCGCACCCGCGCACCGTCCACACGAGACGCCTGCTCGGACTTGCTCTGCGTGACCTGGTCCAGGAACACCAGCAGCACGACGCGGTCCGGCTGAGCACTGATCACCGAGCTGTCCGACACGGTGGTCTTCGTGACGATCTGCTGGTCCTTGGCTGCCGGGGCGACGACCTTGCTCGCCAGGGCCGCGAACTCCGCGCTGAAGCTGCCAGTCGTGGCGGCCCGCGCGGTCTCCAGATCGTGGTCGACCGTGTGGTAGTCGTAGGACAGCAGTTGCGGCAGCCGCGTCTTGGCCGCCTCGGCCGCCGAGTCGCGGGCCGTGTCCAGTGCGCTGGCCTGGGCCTGGCGCTGGTAGAGCAGCACGACCACCGCGCACAGCCCAGCCACCAGCAGGGCACTGCCCGCGGCGGCCCACCTCTTCTTGGTCACGGCACGAACTCCAGGTCCGAGACGAGCCAGCGGTCCCCGTCCTTGGTCAGGTGCATGCGCATCCGGTACTGGCGCTGCTCGCCGGTCGGCGCGTCGGTGTTCTTCACGGTGGCCGAGACCGCGGCCAGCACCACCGCCGAGTCGGCGTCCGCACTGCTCACCCCGGCCTCCCGCACGGTGCCCTGCGAGGTGACGTCGGCCTGCTGCAACACCTTGCGGAACACCTCGGCCTGCTCGCCGAACTGGTCGCGGAACGAGCCGGTGGCCGAGTCCATCAGCCGCTGCACGTCCTGCTGGGCGCTGTCCTTGCTGACCGTGGTCAGGTTCACCGCGACCTGGCGCGCCGCCTGCACAGCGGCCAGCCGGGTCTGCTCCGCCGCGTTGGCGTCACCGACCTGGAGCCACAGCACGGTGCCCAGGCTGGTCAGCCCGGCCACCACGAGGCACAGCGCCGCCAAAGCGGCCCGCGCCCGCCAGTTCGGTCGGCCCCGCGGTGCGGGGTCCTGCGGTTCGGGTTCTGGTGTCTCGGGTTCTTGCAGGGCTACTTCACCATCAGGCTCTGCCATCCCAACTCCTCTCCCTGGTGCTCCCCGAACCGGTGCGCTGACCCGTCGGGGGAAAGAAAACGACCGTTCGTGCTGTCATATCCGGCGAGGCAGTCGGCCGGGCTGGCCGCGCGCCGACCGGGCGCGTTGAGGCAGGGCGTGTTGCGCGCGCCGCGCACCACGCGCTGGTCCCCAGGTGCGGCCTTGCAGTACAGGTCGGTGGGTGCGGCCGCCCTGCTCGTGTCGGCGGGATCGCGCCGCTGCGGGTTGGGCAGGTACCCAGTGGTGCAGGGCGGCGGGTCGTTGACGTTGAGCCGCAACACGTTGCCGATCGCGCCGATGTCGCGGTGCGGTAGCAGCACGCTCTGCACGGCGGCCGACAGCGCCGGGTACAGCACGAGAACCTGTTCCACACCGGGCAGGTAGGTGCGCACCACCTGGCCGGAGGAGATCAGGTTGGCCAGCAGCACGGGCAGGGTCGGGCCGAGCTGGTCCTCGATCCGGCCGAACTCCGCCGCCAGGGGCGGGCCGCTGTCGATCAGCGTGCGCAGGTCGGCGTCGCTGAGCCTGAGCTGGTCGGTGAACGAGGCGAGGTCCCTGGTGAAGGAGCGCAGCCTGCCGTCCAGTCCGCGCTGGCTGACCAGGAACGGACCGAGCCCGTTGATCAGCCCGCGCGTGGGTCCGATGTCCGCGGCTGCCTGGTGCAGCAACAGGGTTGAGGAGTCCAGCAGCCTGCCGAGGTCCTCGCCGGAGTCCTGGAACGCGGCGTTGACCTCGGTGAGCACGGTGCGCAGCCGGTCGGCGGGCACCGAGGCGGAGAGCCGGTCCAAACTGGACAGCAGCTCGGCGGAGGAGGCCAGCGCACTGGTGTTGTCCATCGGGATCCGGCTGCCCTCGACCAGGTCCTCCTCCCCAGGACCGTCCGGGCTCAGGTCCAGGTAGTTCTCGCCGACCGCCGACAGACCTCGGATCGCCGCGTGCGCACCACTGGGGATCTTGGCGCCCGCGTCGATCGACAACACCGCGCGCACCCCGTCCTCGCGCAGCTCCAGCGAGCGCACCCGGCCGACCTGCACGCCCAGGTAGGTCACCGGCGCGTCGGCGTGCAGGCCGGTGGCGTCGGCGAAGTCGGCCGTGACGGTGAACTGGTCCTCGCCCCACCGCAGGTAGTCCTGGCCGACCACGACACCGGCGGTGACGGCCAGCACGGAGAACACCGCGAGCTGTGCCTTGACCAAGCGGGTGAACACCTCACCGACCTCCGATCGGTGCCAGCAGCGGGTTGACCGCCTGCAACGCCCCGCCGAGCAGGCTGTGCCCCAGCGTGGGCAGGGACAGGTCCAGGGTCACGAACAGGTTCGCGAAGTCCCCGCGGAACACCTGCTTGTGCTTGTCCAACGGGTAGAGCACGGTGGCGGCCACCTGGAGGGAGCGGGGCAGCGCGTCCCCGGAGTCGGCGAGCTTGGTCAGGATCGGTTGCAGCGCGGTGAGATTGTCGACCAGGTCCTGTTTGGACTCGCCGACGACCCGAGTGGCCACTGTGGACAGATTCGCGAGCGAGTTGAGCGCGTCGGTGAGGTGGTCGCGCTGCTCCGCGAGCACCCGAACGCCGGGCGTGAGGTGGTCCAGGGCCGCGCCGAGTTGCTCGCGCTGCTGGGCCAGCGGCGCGCTCAGGGCGTCCAGGGCCTCGATGGCCTTCACGATCGCCGCCTTCTGCTGGTCCAGGCCATCGGCGAAGCGGCGCACCTGGTCGAGCAGGTCCCTGGCGTTCTTCTCCCGCCCGGACAACGCCTTGTCCACCTCTGCGGTGATCGTCCTGATGTTGCCGAGCCCGCCCCCGTTGAGCCACAGCGAGAGCCCGGCGAGCAGTTCCTCGGTCTCGGGGTAGCGCGTGGTGCGGGCCAGCGGGATCAGGTCCCCGTCGCGCAGGGTGCCGGTCAGCGGCTCGTCCCTGGGCGCGGCCAGTTCCACGTACTCGGCGCCGAGCAGGCTCTTCTGGCCGATCTTCGCGGTGGCGTTGCGCGGCAGACCGGCCACGGTGTTCAGGCCAAGGGTGAGCCTGGCGTGCCAGCCGTCCAGTTCGATGCGCCGCACCGAGCCCACCGTGACGTCGTCCACCTTCACCTCGGAGTTGACCACCAGGTTGGCCACGTCGCCGAACTCCACGAGCACGGTCGTCTCCGGCGGGCCGCCCAGTCCGCAGCCGCCGAGCAGCAGCAGGGCGCACAGCAACGCGGGCCGCCTCACCGCGCACCGCCCAGCAACAGCCCGGTGAGGTCCTGCGCGGGCTTGGCCAGCGGGTTGGCCGCGACCGGGACGGTGGGCGTGTTCAGCAGGCGCAGCAACGGGTCCAGGGCGGACCGGCACTGCTCGGGCGTGCCGCCGAGGGAGAACACCAGCGTGCAGGTGAACCCCGCCAGGTCCTGGGTCTGGTTGAGCGCCAGCCGGGCGGCGAACGCCTTCAGCTCAGGGTCGTAGGTGTTGTACGTGTCGGCCAGCGCGGTCGGCGCGGAGTGCAGGATCGCCGCCAACTGCTCGCGGTCCTCGGCCAGCACCTGGGTCACCTGGCCCAGCGAACGAACGGTCGTGCTAATTCTGTCGTGGTTGTCGTGCAGGAACTGCGTGATCGCGGCCATCGCGGTGTCCACGGCCTTGATCGCGGCGGCGATCTGCGCCTTGTTCTCGTCCAGCAGCCTGCTGATGGCCGCCACCTGCGTGGCGAAGGACCGCACCTGCTGGTTGCTGGCGTTCAGGGCGCCGACGAAGGTGTTCAGGTTGCGCACGGTGCCGAACAAGTCCTTGCCACCGGCCGACAGGGTGGCCGCCGCGGCGGACAGGTCGGTGATCGTCTTGCGCAGGGTGCCGCCCTGCCCGGACAGGTTCGCCGCCGCCGTGTCCACCGCGTGCGACAGGGCCCCGTCCTGGTTGGCCCCGGTCGGGCCGAGCGCCTGGGCCAGCCCGGTCAGCTCGCGCTCCACCTGGTCCCACTCGATTGGCACGACCGTTCGTGCGGTGGGCACCTCCGCGCCGTCGGCCAGCGCCGGTCCTCCGGTGTAGGCCGGGGCGAACTGCACGAACCGCCCGCTGATCAGGCTCGGCGCCACGATCACCGCCTTGGCCTGCGCGGGGATGCGCTGCCGTGCGTCGTAGCTGACGTCCACCCGCACCTGCCTGCCCTCCGGCCGCACGGAGGTGACCTGGCCGATCCGCACGCCGAGCACGCGTACGTCGTCGCCGGGGTGCAGGTTGACCGCTCGTTCGAAGTGCAGCGCGGCGGTGTTGGCTGGTTGGGGGCGCAGCACCAGGTAGGCGGTGGACGTCAGCAGGGACAGCACGACGCCCAGCACGGTGAACCGGTACAAGGTCATCTGCTCCCCCGGGACAGCAGTTCGGGCAGCAGCGGCACGAGGTTGGTCGGGATGATGTTGTGCACGTAGGTGTCGGTGAACGGGCCGGAGCCCACCGACTCGCCCAGCTCGCGGATCACCGGCCCGGCCTGCTTGAGGATCTGGTCGACGTGGTCCCTGTTGTCCTGCAACAACTTGAGCAAGTCGTCCAGCTGGCGCAGCGAGGGCTCCAGTTGTGCCTTGTTGTCCTGCACCAGCCCGACCACCTGGTTCGACACGGCCACCGAGTCGGCCAGCAGGGAGCGGATCGTGGCGGAGCGCCGGTTCAGCTCGGCGAGCAGGGTAGCGCCCTGGCCGAACACCTTGACCAGTTCGCCGTTGCGCTGGGCCAGCACGGAACTGACCCCGTTGGCGTGCGTGAGCAGCTCACGCAGCGAGCCGTCCCGCGAGCTGATCGTGCTGGACAGGCGGCTTAGGCCAGCCATGGCGGCACGCAACGGAGCCGGGGTGTGCTGGAAGGTCGTGGCCAGGGTGTCCAGCGCGGTGGCGAGCTGCCCGGTGTCGATCTTCGACGTGGTGCTGGTGAGATCGGACAAGGCCTCGGTGAGGTCGTACGGCACGATCGTTCGTGCGGTCGGGATCGGCGCCGACAGCTCGCCGGGACCGGACGGGCGCAGCGCCAGCTCCTTGCGCCCCAGCGCGGTGACGGCCTTGATCGCGGCGCCGGTCCGCTCGCCGAGCCGGACCCTCGCGTCGGTGACCGAGAACGTGACGTCCACGTGGTCTCCTCGCAGGACCAGCTCGTCCACGCGGCCGACCCTGCTGCCCGAGACCACCACCGGGTCACCGGCCCGCAGGCCGCCGACCTCGCCGAACTGGGCCGTGTACTGCCTGCCGCCGCGCCAGGCGACTCCGCTCAGGGCCAGAGCCAGCACAACAATCAGCACGATCGTGCCGACAACTCCGAGCCGCACCGGATCGCGCTCGCCGAAGGCCTTCACCACCCGCGCCTCACCTCGTCGGCTGGCAGCGGGGCACCCCGCTGCTGATCATCGGCGTGTAGAGCGAGTCGCCCAGCTTGATCCGCAACCCGCACAGGTACACGTTGAAGAAGCTGCCCCAGGCGCCTGTCCTGGCCAGGTCGCGGTAGGCCTCGGGCAGCTGGGCCAGCACCGAGTTGAGCGTGTCCCGGTTGGCGTTGAGCCCGGTGGCCAGCCTGCCCAGCTGGTCGATGTCGGCGCGCAGCGCGGGACGGGTCTGCGCCAGCAGCTCGGCGGTCCGCGCACTGGCCTCGTCCACGTGGGACAACGCGGCGCCGATCTGGTCCCGCTGGGCGTCCAGGCCGCCGACCAGCCGTTGCAGGTCGACGATCAGCTGGGACAGCTCCCCGTCCCGCTGATGTACCGCGCCCAGCACCGAGTTCAGGTTGTCGATCACCCGTCCGATCACCTGGTCGCGGTCGGCCAGCGTGGCCGTGACCGAGGCGATCGAGCCCAGCAGGGCCTCTACGGTGCCGCCCTGTCCTTGCAGCACAGCGACCAGTTCCCCGGACACGGCGTTGAGCTGGTCCGGGGACAACGCGGCGAGCAGCGGCTTGAACCCGTCGAACAGTGTGTCCAGGTCCACCGCGGGCGTGGTCTGCGCGAGCGGGATCGTGCCGCCCGCAGGCAGCCGCTCGTCGGGACCGACCCCCTGTGCGAGCTCCAGGTACCTGTCGCCGACCAGGTTCTTGTAGCGGACCGCCGCCCTGGTGCCGACCATCAGCGGGAAGGAACTGAGCGCGGTGAACTCCACGAGCACCGAGTTGTCCGGTCGCGCGGCCAGGTCCTGCACCGAGCCCACGTCGATGCCCGCGACCCGCACCCGGTCGCCCGGCCCGAGGTTGCCCGCGTCGGACAGGACCGCCCGGTAGCCGGTGACCGGCCCGGTGACGGCCGCGCCGGAGAGCAGGGCGCCGACCAGCGCCGTGGCCAGTGCCGTGACGGACAGGAACGCGACCAGCTTCAGGCCCGTGTTCACCTCGGCACCGCCTTGCCGAACAGGATCTCGGCCAGCGGCGGGCGCGGACCGGCGGGGCGCGACATCTCCGGACCGCCAACGGGGTTGTCTGGCAGGCCGTGGCAGTCGGGGCCGGTGCCACCGCGCACCACGGGCAGGTCGTCGGGGTAGTGGTACGGCTCAGCACCGAAACTTGGCGCGAGCACCACGTTGATGCCCCGGTCGTCGACGGCCTTCTCCAGTAGCGCGCGGTTGACGTCCAGTCCCTGGAACAGGCACGGGAACATGGCGGAGTAGCGGGCGAACAGCCGCGTGGTCGGCGACAGCACATCCAACGCACTGACGAACGGACGTTCTACAGAACCAAGGAATTTGGCGGTGTGGTCGCCGAACTCGGTCAGCGACACCAGGAACGCGGCGAACTGGGCCCGCTTGGCCACGAGCGTGTCGCTGGTGGCGCCGAGGTTGCCGCCAATGCGCAGCAGGTCGGGGGTGATGTCGGTGTACGTGCGCAGCACTGGCAACGATTCGTCCAGGTCCTGGTGCAGCTGCGGCAGGCTGGGTGTGAGCCGACCGAGGTAGCCGTCCAGGTCGGTGAGCACCGTACCGAGCTTGGACCCGTTGCCGCGCAAGGCACCCGCGACCGCGGTCAGCGCCGAGTCGAGCTTGGCGGGCTCGACCGCGCGCAGCAGGTCCAGGGTGTGCTCGAAGGTCGTGTTGATCTCCACGGTGACCTCGGCGCCCGCGATCACCGCGTCCGCGCGGATCGGCCCCCGGGCGGGGTGCCGCGGGCGGACCAGCTCCAGGTACTTGGCACCGAACACGGTCGGCGGCACGATCTTCGCGCGGGCATCGCCGGGGATCCGGGCGGCCAGGTCCTCGAACAGTCCTATGTGGATAGTTGCTCCGGCTGGCGTAGCCTGCACCGAGCGGACCGAGCCCACGTCCACGCCGAGTACCTTAACCGGGGCGCCTGCGTCCAGCAGCAGACCGGATCGGTCGGCAAGCACGGTGATCGGCACTACCCTGTCCAGTGCCCGGTTGAACTGCGCCGCCACCAAGGTCGCCGTGACGGCCAGTGCCACGACGAAGGCGATCCCGAGCAGGCGGTGGCGCACGCCTCACCCCGAGATGTGCACTGTGGACGGTCCACTGAAGACGCTCAGGTCCACCGCGAGGTCGACCAGCAGCACGGCCACCAGCGAGGTGCGCACCGCGCGGCCGACTGCCAGGCCCACACCGGCGGGCCCGCCCCGGGCGAAGAACCCGTGGTAGCAGTGCACCGACACGACCACGAGCGACATCAGCAGGGCCTTGGCGAAGGCCCAGCCCAGGTCCGCAGGGTGCAGGAAGGTGCCGAAGTAGTGCTCGTAGGTGCCGACCGACTGGCCCTGCACGAGCACGATCACCAGCTTGGTGGCGGTGTAGCTGGCGATCAGCGCGACGCAGAACAGCGGCACGACCGCGAGCAGCCCGGCCACGATCCGCGTGGTCACCAGGTACGGCACCGAGGGCACCGCCATGACCTCCAGCGCGTCGACCTCCTCGGCCACGCGCATGGCGCCGAGCTGCGCGGTGAAGCCCGCGCCGACGGTGGCGGTCAGCGCGATGCCCGCGATCAGCGGGGCGGCCTCGCGGGTGTTGGCGTAGGAGGACAGGAACCCGGCCAGCGCGTCGGCCCCGATCCGGGACAGCGCGGTGTAGCCCTGCAAGCCGATCTCCACGCCCACCGCCGAGGTCATGAACGCGACGACCACCACGGTGCCGCCGATCGCGGCCAGCCCGCCGCTGCCCAGCCCGACCTCGGCGAGCAGCCGCAGCACCTCGCGCCAGTAGCGGCGGACCGCGCGTGGGGTCCAGCCGAAGGCCCTCGCGTGGAAGGCCAGCTGCCTGCCCAGTTCGGTCAGCACCGAGGGCCCCTCATCCGCGCAACGGCAGGAACGCCGCCGTGATCAGGCTGTTGGCCAGGAACAGCAGCATGAACGCGATCACCACGGTCTGGTTCACGGCCTCGCCGACACCCTTGGGGCCGCCGTGCGCGCGCAGCCCGAGGTGGCAGGCGACCAGCCCGGCCAGCAGCCCGAACACCGCGGCCTTGAACTCGCTGACCAGGAAGTCGGGCAGTCCGGTGAGCAGGGTCAGGTTGGCGGCGAACAGGCCGGGGCTGGCGTGCTGGGCGAACACCGAGAAGGCGAAGCCCGCGGTCAGCCCGGTCAGGGTCACCAACCCGTTGAGGCACAGGGCGACCGCGGTGGAGGCGGCCACCCGGGGCACCACGAGCCGGTGCACCGGGTCCAGGCCGAGCACGCGCACCGCGTCGATCTCCTCGCGGATCTTGCGGGCGCCCAGGTCGGCGCAGATCGCGGTGGCCCCGGCCCCGGCGACCACCAGGGCGCTGACCAGCGGTCCGATCTCGCGCACCACCCCCAGCCCCGCCCCGGCACCGGCCAGGTCGGCCCCGCCGAGCTCGATCAGCAACTGGTTGAGCTGGAACACGGTGATCACGCAGAACGGCACGGCCATCAGCAGGGTGGGCAGGATCGAGACGCCGGCCACGAGCCAGGCCTGGCGCACGAACTCACGAGCCGGGAAGGGCCCGCGGAAGGCGAGCCGGAACGAGTCCAGTGCGGTGGCGTAGAAGCTTCCGACGGCGGCGGCCGGTCCAGTGAGCACTGTCGCGTAACCCCCTTTCCGGGCTCAGGCTTTTATACCCGAACCCGATTCAGGAGATTTGCTCACCCGCGCGAGGGAATTGCATGACCGACCGTCGCCACAATTGCGGAAATGTCATCCGAAAGCGTGGGTGAGCGTGTCACCCGCAAGGCGAATCGTATCCGTTCCGCTGGCCTGGGGCAGGTTGAACACCAGCCCGTCCAGTCCCGCGTCCAGGTAGGCGGCCACCTGCTCCACGACCTGGTCCGGGTCGCCGACCACGGTGGCCGTGCGCAGTTCCTCCGGGTCCATGCCGTGCCTGGCGGCCAGCTGCACCAGCCTGTGCTCGGCCTCACCGGCGGTGGGCGCGATGATCAGTGTGCCCAGCCTGGTCCTGGTGATCTCGGCCGGGTCCCTGCCCTCGGCCTCGCAGTGCCGGTCCAGCACCGCCAGCTTGTGCCGCACGGTGGGGATGTCGCCGAACAGGTTGCACGCGTCGGCGTACTTCGCGACCAGCCGCAACGTCCTGCGCTCGCCACCGCCGCCGACCAGCACCGGCGGGCCGCCGGGGGTCACCGGGCGCGGCTCGTTGAGCGCACCGCTGATCCGGTAGTGCTCGCCCTGGAAGCTGGGCGCGGGCTCGCGCAGCATCGCGCGGATGATCCGCAGCGCCTCCTCCAGCCGGTCGAACCGCTCGCCGACCGGCGGGAAGTCGAAGCCGTAGCCCTCGTGCTCCTCGCTGTTCCACGCCGCGCCGATGCCCAGCACGGCCCGTCCCGAGGAGATCACGTCCAGGGTGGTCAGCGTTTTCGCCAGCAGCGCGGGATTGCGGTAGGTCACCCCGGTGACCATCGCCCCCAAACGCACCCGGCTGGTGCGCGCGGCCAGCCCGGACAGCAGGGAATACGCCTCCAGCATCGGTTCTTCCCTGCGCCCGCCCGCGGGGACCTGGATCTGGTAGAAGTGGTCCATCACCCAGAGCGAGTCGAATCCGGATTCCTCGGCGGCCACCGCGCTGAGCACGATCCGCTCGAACAACTGCTCGGTCGGCACCTGGTAACTGAAGCTGGGGATCTGCAGGCCGAACCTGGTCACCTTCGTCTGAGTCATGACACCGCAGTGTTGCTCCTGGTGCGCGCTCCAGGTCAAGCCTGGTCCGTGAGATTGGGCGCACCGACGTGGAGTACCGGCTGGTAGCGGGTTACCGTCCCCCGTGCGCACGTTGCTCGTGGACAACTACGACTCGTTCACCCACAACCTCGCCCACTACCTGGCCGAGGTCACCGGGTGCGCCCCCGTGGTGCTGCGCAACGACGACCCGCTGCTCAGTCCCGCGCTGTTGACCGAGTTCGACAACGTGGTCCTGTCCCCCGGCCCCGGCACGCCCGAGCAGGACACCGACCTGGGCCGCTGCCTGGAGCTCCTCGATCGCTGCGAGCTGCCGCTGCTCGGGGTCTGCCTGGGCCACCAGGCCATCGCGCACGCCTTCGGCGCCAAGGTGGCCCGTGCACCGCAGCCACGGCACGGCCGCACCTCCCCCGTGCTGCACGAGGGCGAGGGCCTGTTCGCCGGTCTGCCCTCCCCGTTCGAGGCGGTGCGCTACCACTCGCTGGCCGTCACGGACCTGCCGGAGCAGATCGAGCCCACCGCGTGGACCCCGGACGGAGTGCTGATGGGCCTGCGGCACCGCGACCGTCCACTGTGGGGAGTGCAGTTCCACCCGGAGTCGATCCGCACCGAGCACGGGCACGCACTGCTGCGCAACTTCACGGAGCTGAGGCCGCACGGGGCGCGGCGCCCGGTGATCAGCACCAGCGGTGCGAATCCCAGTGGTGGCAAGCCCAGTCGTAGTAGGCGCTGCCGGGTGCACGTCCGCGAGCTGGCCACCGACTGGCACGAGGAGGTGGCCTTCGACCGGCTGTTCCGGCCCAGCAGGTACGCCTTCTGGCTGGACAGCGGGGACCGCGACCGGTTCTCGATCATGGGTGACGCCCGGTCGGCGGTGCGCGCGCAGGACGTGCCGGGCGGCTTCTTCGACTGGCTGGACGGCGAACTGCGCCAGGTCGAGGTGGACGTGCCCGAACTGCCCTTCGAGTTCGCGCTGGGCTGGGTCGGCTACCTCGGCTACGAGCTCAAGGCGGAGTGCGGCGGGGAGCGCGCGCACACCTCGCCGTACCCGGACGCGGTGCTGGCCTTCGCTGAGCGCGCACTGGTGTTCGACCACTTGGAGCACAGGACGTACCTGCTCGCGCTGGACCAGACCTGGCTGGACGAGGCCGAGACGGCGTTGATCGGACTGTCCGATGTGGACCCGATCTACCATGGACGCCCGCAGGGACCCAGCCGCGTGCACCTGCGGCACGGCAGGAACCGCTACCTGGAGTCGATCGCGGCCTGCCAGGACGCCATCGCCGCTGGCGAGACCTACGAGGTCAACCTGACCAACGCCCTGCGCGCCCGTGGGGACCTGGACCCCTGGCAGGCGTACCAGTTCCTGCGCCGCAACAACTCCACCCCGTTTGGCGCTCTGCTGCAACTGGACGAGCTGTCCGTGCTGAGCACCTCGCCGGAGCGGTTCCTGCGCGTGGACCGGCACGGCGCCGTGGAGTCCAAGCCCATCAAGGGAACCCGGCCCCGTGGCGACACGCCCGAGCAGGACGAGTTGCTGCGCGAACAGTTGCGCACGAGCGAGAAGGACCGCTCGGAGAGCCTGATGATCGTCGACCTGGTGCGCAACGATCTGGCCCGCTGCGCCGAGATCGGCTCGGTACACGTGCCCGGCCTGTTCCAGGTGGAGAGCTACCCGACCGTGCACCAGCTGGTGGCCACGGTGCGCGCGCAGCTGCGAGCGGACGCCAGCGCGGTGGACTGCGTGCGGGCCGCGTTCCCCGGCGGGTCGATGACCGGGGCGCCGAAGATCCGCACGATGCGGTTGATCGACCAGCTGGAGGGCGCGGCGCGCGGGGTCTACTCCGGGGCGATCGGCTACTTCTCGCTGACCGGGGCCGCCGACCTGAGCATCGTGATCCGCACCGCGGTGATCACCCCCGGTCTGGTCGACTACGGGGTGGGTGGGGCCGTGGTCGCGCTGTCCGACGCCGAGGCGGAGTACGAGGAAACGGCGGTGAAGGCCGCGCCGCTGCTGGACCTGCTCGGCGCGGAGTTCCCCGATCGAGTGATGTGATCTGCGGGAACCGCTGCGCGGGTCAACCATGGACCGGGTCATGTTCCGACCCAACTCCAGAGGTCACCCATGAACAAGACCGCCATCGGGATCATCGCCGCACTCGCCGTCGCCGCCGTGCTCTCCGTCGCCGGGCTGAGCCTGGCCTCGGCGCAATCCGAGTACTCCTCGACTCCCTCGGGTACCGCCCAGGACGTGCGCCAGGCACGGGACGCCCTGGCCACAGCCGTGCAGCTGCACGACCTCGCGGGAGTGCGCAAGGCCGCCGACCAGCTGGTGCCCGCGCTGGCCGCCGTGCACACCGAACTGGACCGGGGCGCGCTGCGCCCGGAGACCGCCAACTACCTGAGCACCGCCGAGCGGCAGAACGCCGAACTGCGCGCACAACTGACCGTGCCCGCACCACGCGGCGGCATCCTGGACTCGGTGACCGGGCTGGTGAACTCCTTGCTGGACACCGTCAAAGGGCTGCTCAACGGGTTGCTCGGCGGGGGCGGCAGCTCCAGCACCACCACGACCACCAGCACCTCATCGGCAGGCTGAGCGAGGCCGTGGGCGGTGACCGGACCGATCACCGCCCACGGCCCGCGATCACTGCTCGGCCACCGACATCAGCGAGAACAGCGCGCCCATCGGGTCCTGGATCGTGGCCATCCGGCCGTACGTGGTGTCCTTGGGCGAGTTGACCACCGTGGCCCCGTGCTCGTCGGCCAGATCGGCCACGGCATCGGTGTCGGCCACGGCGAAGTACACCGCCCAGGCCGGGATCGTGTCCGGGAACTGGCCGATGCCGCCCACCGGGCGACCGGCCACCTCGAGCGTGGTGTAGTCCATGCCGCCCATCGGGGCACCGATCTCCAGGCCGAACACCTTGGCGTAGAAGTCGCGCGCGGCCGGACCGTCCCCAGTGGACAGTTCGTTCCAGATGACCGTGCCTGGCTCGTTCACCAGCTGCGAGCCGCGGTGCACCCCGGACTGCCAGGCGCCGAAGACCGCGCCGGTGGGATCGGCCGCGATCCACATCTTGCCCTGGCCCCGCACGTCGATCACCCCGGTGAAGGGCTGACCCCCGTTGTCCACCACCGACTTGAGCGCGGCCTCCGCGTCCTCGGCGGCCAGGTAGGTGGTCCAGGAAGGCGGCATCTCGTCCTGGCCGGGCGGGGGCTGCATCAGCCCGGCCACGGTCTTGCCGCGCAGGAGGGCCTGGGTGTAGCCGTGCGTCTCCGGCGGGCCCACCTCGTACTGCCAGCCGAACAGCGCGGCGTAGAACTCCTTGGACGCCTCGATGTCAGGTGTCGACAGGTCGACCCAGCACGGGGTCCCCTGGGCGTAGTCGCTTGCCTCGGGCATCTTGTCCTCCGCCTGATGTGCGAACGCCCCCATCGTGCCAGCGGCGCCACGGCCCGATGGCAGGAAACCTGACTACATCACCGGATTCAGCCATTCGTTGACGGTGCGCTACCCGCCGGGTACTTCTCCAGTTCGGCGAGCACCCAGCGCGCCCAGTCCCGCTGCAACTCGTACCAACGCAGGCCGAACTCGGCGGCGAAGCGCGCGAACCCAGGCCGCACACCGGGTTCGGCCTGCTGGTCGATGTGCTCGATGGACTCGGTCAGCTCGGCGGCGACCCCGCCGCTGGCCTCCGCCATCCGGCTGACCAGTTCCCGGGTGTCCTCGATGTCCAGGGAGGACAGCATGAACAGCCGCAGCACGAACTCGTTGCGGGCGGGCGTCTCGCCCATCGGGCTGAACATCCACCGGCGCAGTTCGGCGCGCCCCGGCCCGGTGATCCCGTAGGTGCGGCTGCCGCGCGCGCCCTCCTCGACCACCTCCACCAGACCGTCCGCGGTCATCCGCTTGAGCTCCGGGTAGATGTGGCTGTGGCTGGCGTGCCACGCGTGCGCCGAGAGCGACTGCTCGAAACGTTTGGCCAGGTCGTAACCGGTCTGCGGGGTGTCGGCGAGCAGTCCGAGCAGGGCGTGGCGCAGTGACATGGTGACCTCCTGTACCGAGCGTACATGACAAAGCTGACATGTTGCCGTTGACATGTACGCGCCGACATGTCAGCCTCGTCATGTCACCGAGGGAGGGACGACACCATGGACCACCAGTTGCCCGGCCACCTGGCGCCGGTACCGGACGAGATCAGCACGGTCGACCTGGCCGTGACGGGCACGCTGCCCACCGAGCTGACCGGCCGCTACTTCCGCAACGGCCCCAACCCCAAGCCCGGCGAGCCGGTGCGGCACTGGTTCAGCGGCAGCGGCATGCTGCACGGGGTGCGGCTGCGCGAGGGCCGTGCGGAGTGGTACCGCAACCGGTGGGTGCGCACGAACAAGGTGGAGCGCTTCCGCGAGGACGGCTCGATCGACTTCAGCGGGGGCGTGGCCAACACCTCGGTGCGCGAGCACGCGGGGCGGGTGTTCGCACTGGTCGAGAGCAGCTTCCCGGTGGAGATCGACCGCGAGCTGAACACGATCGGCAGCCACGACTTCGACGGGCGGCTGACCACCGCGATGACCGCCCACCCGAAGGAGGACCCCGACACCGGGGAACTGCACTTCTTCGGCTACAGCGCGATCCCGCCGTTCCTGACCTACCACCGGCTCGCCGCGGACGGCACACTGGTCGCCAGCCACGAGGTTCAGGTGCCCGGGCCGACGATGATGCACGACTTCGCGATCACCGAGCACAACGTGGTCTGGCTGGACCTGCCCGCGGTGTTCGACCGGGAACTGGTCGGCAAGACCCTGCCGTACCGGTGGAGCGAGGGCTACGGCGCCCGCATCGGCGTGATGCCCAAGACGGGCGGGCCGGTGCGGTGGTTCGAGGTCGAGCCCTGCTACGTGTTCCACGTGGGCAACGCGTGCGAGGACGCCCAGGGCCGGGTCGTGGTCGACGCCGTGCGCTACGACCGGGCGGCGTGGATGACGCTGTGGCCCAGCATCGGGGGCAAGGAGGACCCGGCCGAGCACGCCGCGTCCACCGGCACCAGCAAGCTCCACCGGTGGACCCTGGACCCGGCGACCGGGCAGGTGTCCGAGCAGCAGCTCGACGACCGCTCGGTGGAGTTCCCCACCCTCAACGACCTGCGCACCGGCAAGCAGAACCAGTTCCTGTACGCCGTCAGCCACGCGGACCTCGTCAAGTACGACACCGCCAGCGGCGCCACCCAGGCGCACTCACTGGGCGCGGGCTGGCACGCGGGCGAGGCCGTGTTCGTCCCCGCCGAGCAGGCCCGCAACGAGGACGACGGCTGGCTGCTGTCCATCACCACCCACGACGACCCCGAGGTGCCCTCCCGGCTGCTGGTACACGACGCCACCGACCTGGCCGCCGGACCTGTCGCCACGGTGCACCTGCCGCGTAGGGTTCCGGCTGGCTTCCACGGCACGTGGATCGCCGACGAGGGGGAGAACCGATGAACAAGGCACCTGGTCCGCTCGCCATCCTGCTGTCGCTGGTCTGGGACGTCGGCCTCTCGCTGGGCGCCTACTTCGTGGCCCACTGGCTGGGCGCCAGCGACTACCTGGCCCTGCTCGCCGGTTCCGCCGCCGCCCTGCTGCGCCTGCTCTACGTCGCGCTCAAGGCCCGCAAGCTCGACGTGTTCGCCGGGTTCATGCTCGGTGTCTTCCTGTTCGGGTTCGCCATGTCCTTCCTGTCGGGTGACGCCCGGTTCCTGCTGATCAAGGAGTCCTTCGGCACCGGCATCGTGGGCCTGGCCTTCCTCGGCAGCCTGTTCCTCGGGCGCCCGCTGATCTACCACGCGGCGCTGCGCGGCAAGGTCGGCAAGCCCGAGGAGGTCGCCGAGTTCGAGCACAAGTGGGCCACCCTGCCCGGTTTCCGCCGCACGTTCCGGATCATGACCGGCGTCTGGGGCGGTGGCCTGCTCGCCGAGGCGCTGGTCCGCATCCCGCTGGTCTACCTGCTCGACACCTCGGTCGCCGTGACCGTGTCCAGCGTGCTGTTCATCGGCACCATGGTCGCGCTGTCCCTGTGGAGCGGCATGTACGCCAAGCGCGTGCAGGCCCGCGCCGCCGCGGCTGCCGCTGCCGCCGAGACGGACACCGCGAACGCCTGAGCAACGGCTCATGTCCTGAAGGTGCCCTTCGCGACGCCCAACGTCGCGAAGGGCACCTTCGCGGCGATCCGTCCGGCTGGTGAAGCCCGCAGCGAAAGCCACCTTCGCGGCGTCTTGGGCCTCAGCGGGGCAGGTCGGCGGCGAAGATGGAGCGGGTCCAGACGGCGGTCAGGGTGTCGATCAGCTCGCGGTCGTCGCGGACCAGACTGGGCGAGGTGAAGTGCCGGGCGATGCAGTGCTCGGTCATGCCGATCAGCATGGTGGCCAGCGCCTCGGCCGAGGGCGGGCCGTCGGGGGCCTGGCCCTCCTCGCGCTTGTGCCGGATCACGGCGGCGGAGGCCTCGATCAGCCGCGCGGTGAGCCCCGCCGTGAACTCCCTCGCCTCGGGCGGGGAGTCGGGGTTCTGCGCGGCGAGCAGCACGGCCCCGTGCTCGCGCCACATGCGCACGGCGACCTCCACGCTCTGGCCGATCTCGTGCCCGGGCTCGCCGGTGCTGGGCTCCAGCCAGGTGTCGACATCGGCCAGCAGCGCATCGGCGGCCTTGTCCAGCAGCGCGGACAGCAGCGCCTGCTTGGACTCGAAGTAGAAGTAGAAGCTGGAACGGGAGATGCCCGCGCCCGCGGCCAGCTCGCCGATACCGATCTCGGCCAGCGCCTTGACCGCCAGCAGCCGCTCGGCGGTCTCCAGGATCGCCTCCTGCTTGAGGTCCCCCTTGCTCGGGCCCCTGCGGCGCAACGGAGTCGACATCGGCACAGCCTACCCCCATCAACATGGTGACGAAAAAAATCGACACGATGTTGACTCTGTGAGGTGGTCCGGGTCACAGTGGAGTCATGACCGCTGTCGAGGACGCCCCGCCGCTGGGGTTCGACCCGTTCCACCCGGCGTTCCAGGCTGATCCCTACGCCCACTACCGCCCGCTGCGCGAGAGCAGCCCGGTCTACCGCAGCCCGTCCACCGTCTGGGTGCTCAGCAGGCACGCCGACTGCATGGAAGTGCTGCGGGACAACAACTTCGGACACTACGACGACTCCGGCCAGCACGTGGGCATGAACGGCGCGGTCGGCGACCTGTCCTTCCTGACCATGGACCCGCCCGACCACACCCGGCTGCGCGGACTGGTCAGCAAGGCGTTCACGGCCAAGGTGGTGCGCTCCCTGCGGCCACGGGTGCAGGAGCTGGTGGACGAGCTGCTCGCGGGCCTGCGCGGCCGTACCGAGGTCGACCTGATCAGCGAGTTCGCGCACCCGCTGCCGGTCAAGGTGATCAGCGAGATGCTCGGGGTGCCCGCCGCGGACCAGGACCGGTTCACCGACTGGTCCAACGCCCTGGCCCGCGGTCTGGACCCCGAGTTCCTGCTCACCCCGCAGCAGCTGGCCTGGCGCAACGAGGCCAAGGCCGAGTTCGACGACTACTTCCGAGGTCTGATCGAACTGCGCCGGGCCGAGCCCGCCGAGGACCTGCTCAGCGGGCTGGTCGCCGCCGAGCAGGACGGGGTGGTGCTGACCGAGCAGGAGCTGCTGGACACGCTGACCCTGCTGCTGGTGGCCGGGCACGAGACCACGGTCAACCTGATCGCCAACGGCACGCTCGCCCTGCTGCGCAACCCCGACCAGTTCGAGGTGCTGCGGGCCAACCCGGACCGCGCGCCCGAGGCCGTCGAGGAGCTGCTGCGCTACGACCCGCCCGTGCAGTTGACCATGCGGGTGGCCAAGTCCGAGGTGCGGCTCGGCGGCCAGCTGATCAAGCGCAACGACCTGGTGATGGCGCTGATCGGCGCGGCCAACCGCGATCCCGAGGTGTTCGAGGATCCGGACCGGCTGGACCTGCTGCGCCCCGCGGGCAGGCAGCTGGCGTTCGGCCAGGGCATCCACTTCTGCCTGGGCGCACCGCTGGCCAGACTGGAGGGCCAGCTGGCACTGGCCGGTCTGGTACGGGCCTTCCCGGGGATGCGGCTGCTCGAGGAGCACCCGACGTACCGGGAAAACCTGGTGCTGCGTGGGCTCGCCGCGCTGCACGTCGGACTCGGCTGAACGCTCAGCGCACCTCGACCGTCACGGTGAGCTGCTCCAGCGCGGCACAGCGCATCGGGCCGTTGCTGGAGGAGGGGCACAGTGGGCGAGCCGCGCTCAGTTTCACGGTGCCCGCGTGCTTGGCCACGAACGATGCGTCGGTCTCGCCCTGCGGCACCCGGATCTTCGGGTGCGGGTCGCGGACCAGCGCGTCGTTGTCCACCTCAACGCCGTTCCACATGCTGTCGCCGACCGCCTTGAGCGACACCAGCACCGTGCCACCCGCCGTGACGCACACGGTGCGGCCGTTGTCGGTGGCCGTGACGGTCGGCGACTGCTGGCAGGTGCCGCTGCTGGTCGGCGTGGCCGAACTGGGCGGGCCCGCCGCGGAGTCGATGCTCCCGTGCGCGGCGCAGCCCGCCGCGAGCACCGCCACCGCCACCGCCGTCACCGCTGTACCACCGGCTCGCATGTCGCCTCCCTGGTGTCGTCTCCTGCGGAAGGGACGGTGCCCGCGGGCCGCGGGGTTGCACGTCAGTGCTCCAGGGCTGGTCGCGCGGGGTGGCCGGACTCGCCCACCCGCTTGCGCAGCACCAGGATCAGGCCCGCGGCCAGCAGCCAGCTCACCACGCTGGCCGGGCCCACCAGCAGCGGGTCCACGGCGCGGCCACCGGCGGAGACCGCCTTGATCAGGTCGGGTGCGAGCTGGCTGACCACGGCGTGCGCGAGCACGGTGGGCCACACCGAGCCGGTGACCAGGCGCAGGAACCCGATCAGCACGCCGATCAGCACGGTGGACACCAGCACGCAGACCAGGCCCACCAGCGGCGGGTGGCCGGGGTACTGGGCGCCCAGCACGGTGACCGGGGCGTGCCACAGGCCCCAGACCACCCCGCCCGCCAGCAGCGCGGGCCAGGTGCCCAGCGGTAACAGGCGGGGCAGCAGGAAGCCCTGCCAACCCAACTCCTCCCCCAGGAACAGCGGCAGGCTCACCAGGTAGGACAGCAGGATGCCGCCGACCTGGACGTGGCCGAGGTCCACCGGGAACACCCCAAGCGCCGAGCTGAGGCCCAGGGAGAGCAGGAGGATCGCGGTCGGGGCCCCGAACCCGGTCAGGCAGTGCCGCCACTGCCCGCGCGGCCAAACCAGCCCGACCGCCCGGACCGAGCGGGTGACCGCGAGCGCCGCGAGTGCGGGCGTGGCCATCATCGCCGCGATGATCACCTGCACCCACGGACCGTCCACCTGGGTCGTGCTCGTGCGTTGGAATCCGCTCCCCCACAGGGGAATCGTCACCGCCCACGCCCCGGCGAAGGCCAGCAGCAGGAAGGTGGCGACCTGGTTGCGCGCTATCTTTGCGGTGCTCACACACTCAACGTAGGAAGACCCGGGGCGCCGTCCCAGGGTGCGCGCACCCCGAACGGGGTGTAGCCAGCTACACCATCTCGGGGGGCGATGGTGCGGGAATCGCTGCGGGCCACCGGGTACCTGGCCGTCGGCGCGGGAACGGCGTTGCTCGCACTGGTCACCCTGCCGCTGGGGCCATACGGGCGCCGCGTGGCCGCGGTCGAACGCAGCCGGGCGGGCCGGCGGCTGGGCACCACCATCGAAGCCGGGGAATCCCCGCGCGTGCTGCTCTGGCACCTCGGCCACGGCCTGTCCGGGCTCGTGCTGGGCTACCTCGCGCTCGGGCTGTGGCCGGTGCTGCTGCTCGCGCTGGGGCTACCGCTGTGGTGGCGGCTGCTGCCCGGCGGCGTCCTGCTGAGCTTCGGCCCGGTCGCCACCGGCGTGCCCAGCGCGCTGCTGCTCGGGCTCGTCCAAGCGGCGCTGGTCCTCGCACTGCTCGTCGTGGCGCTGCCGAGGCTGGCGACCGGGCAGGCCCGGCTGGCCGAGGTGCTGTTGCGGCCCACGGCGCGGGAGCGCGGCGAGCGGGCGGTGCTGGCGCACGGGGACGAGGTGCACCGGATCGAGCGCGACCTGCACGACGGGACGCAGGCCCAGCTGGTGGCGATCTCGCTGCGGCTGGGACTGGCCGAGCGCGCGTTCAGCGCGAACCCGGCCGGGGCGCTGGACCTGGTGCGCGAGGCGCACGACGGGGTGGAACAGGCGCTGGTCGACCTGCGCCACCTCGTGCACGGCGTGCACCCGCCGGTGCTGACCGAGCGCGGGCTGGTCGGGGCGGTGCGCGGGCTGGCGGCGCGCTGCGGGGTGCCCACCTCGGTGCGGGCCGGCCGGGACCTGGACCGGCTGGCGCCGGCCGTCGAGGCGGCTCTGTACTTCGTGGTGGCCGAGGCGCTGACCAACGTCACCCGGCACGGTGAAGCGTCCGAGGTGTGTGTCCGCATCGGGCGGTCCCGGCGCTCGGTGTGGGTGAGCGTGCGCGACGACGGCCGCGGCGGTGCCGCCGAGCGAGTGGGCGGCGGGCTGGCCGGGATCCGGCGCAGGGTCGCCGCGCTGGCCGGGCGGACCCGGCTGACCAGCCCACCGGGTGGGCCGACCGAACTGAGGGTGGTGCTGCCGTGCGGATCGTGATCGCCGAGGACAACGCGTTGCTGGCCGAGGGCCTGGTGCTGCTGCTGACCAGCGTGGGCCACGAGGTCGCGGCCCTGGTGGGCAGCGGCCCGGAGGTGGTGCCCGCGCTGCTGGAGCACCGGCCGGACGTGGCCGTCGTGGACGTGCGGCTGCCGCCGACCCGCACCGACGAGGGCCTGCGCGCGGTGCTGGCCGTCCGCGAGCGGCTACCCGGGCTGCCCGTGCTCGTGCTGTCCCAGCACGTGGAGCAGGGCTGCGCCGCCGACCTGCTGGCCGGGGGCGCGCAGGGGCTGGGCTACCTGCTCAAGGACCGGGTGGGCCGGGTGCAAGACTTCCTGGACGCCCTGGAGCGGGTGGCCGGCGGCGGCACCGCGCTGGACCCCGAGGTGGTCTCGACGCTGCTGAGCAGGCGAGACGACCCGCTGGAGGGCCTGACACCGCGGGAGCGTGAGGTGCTGTCCCTGATGGCACAGGGGCACGCCAACGGCACGATCGCCGAGCTGCTGGTGATCACCGAGCGGGCGGTCAGCAAGCACATCGCCAACATCTTCGCCAAGCTCGACCTCCCGCCGACCGACGCGGGGCACCGCAGGGTGCTCGCGGTGCTGCGGCACCTGCGGGCCTGAGCCGAGTGGTCCAGACCTTGACACTGCGTGCCGGTCTGTATGCAATGAGCCAAGCCGCCGCGTTCCCGGCATCGTTGCAGGAGGACGACGTGACCGTTCGCCCCTACCCACGAAGGCTGGCCTCCGCGCTGACGGCACTGGCCGTCTGCGGCGGGCTGGCCGTGACCGCCGATGCCGCGCAGGCGGCGCCCAGACAGGTGGTCCCCTACAGCCACCTCGTACCCGCCCCGGTGACGGCCAGCCAGTCCGGCGCGACCTTCACGCTCGGCCCGGCGGCCCGGATCTCGGCTGCCGGGGCGGCGGCCGAGGTGGGCCAGTACCTCGCCTCGGTGCTGCGCCCGGCCACCGGCTACCCGCTGCCCGTGGACAGCAGGTCCAGCCACGCCGCGGGCATCACGCTGCTGCTGTCCGGGGCCGGTCCGGAGCTCGGCGACGAGGGCTACCGGCTGGAGGTCACCGGCAACGGGGTCACCCTGCGCGCGAACAAGCCGGCCGGGCTGTTCTCCGGGGTGCAGACCCTGCGCCAACTGTTTCCCGCGAGCATCGACAGCGGCAAGCGCCAGCGCGGGCCGTGGCAGGTGCAGGGCGGCACGATCTCCGACGCGCCCCGGTTCGCCTACCGCGGTGCGATGCTCGACGTGGCCAGGCACTTCTTCGGGGTGGACGCGGTCAAGCGCTACATCGACCAGCTCGCCAGGTACAAGGTGAACACCCTGCACCTGCACCTGACCGACGACCAGGGCTGGCGCATCGCCATCAACAGCTGGCCCAAGCTGGCCACCTACGGCGGCAGCACCCAGGTCGGCGGCGGCAAGGGCGGCTACTACACCCAGGCCCAGTACCGCGACCTCGTGGCGTACGCGCAGAGCCGGTTCATCACGGTGATCCCCGAGATGGACATGCCCGGGCACACCAACGCCGCGCTGGCCTCCTACGCCGAGCTGAACTGCAACGGGGTCGCCCCGCCGCTCTACACCGGTACCGAGGTGGGCTTCAGCTCCCTGTGCACCGGCAAGGACATCACCTACAAGTTCCTCGACGAGGTGATCGGTGAACTGGCCGCGCTGACCCCCGGCCCGTACATCCACATCGGCGGGGACGAGGCGCACTCCACCACCGACGCCGACTACAAGCCGTTCATCGCGCGGGTGCAGCAGATCGTGGCCGCGCACGGCAAGAAGGCGCTGGGCTGGCACGACATCAGCAAGGCCGCGCTGCAGCCCGGCACGGTCGGCCAGTTCTGGGGCACCGGGCCCACCGACGCCAACGTGCAGGCCGCCGCCGCCAAGGGCACGCACTACGTGCTGTCCCCGGCGAACCTGGCTTACCTGGACATGAAGTACGACGCCTCGACCAAGCTCGGCCAGAACTGGGCCGGGTACATCGAGGTCCGCGACTCGTACAACTGGAACCCGGGCGGGTACCTCACCGGGGTGAACGCCAGCCAGGTGGACGGGGTCGAGGCCCCGCTGTGGACCGAGACGATCACCAGCACCGCGGACATCGACTACATGGTGTTCCCGCGCGTGGCGGCCATCGCCGAGCTGGGCTGGTCCCCGGCGAGCACGCACAACTGGGACCAGTTCAAGGTCCGCCTCGGCTCGCAGGCGCCCCGCTGGAAGGCCCAGGGCGTCAACTACTACGCATCGCCCCAGGTCCCCTGGGCCAGCTGATCCCGCCTCCAGAGATGCCATGAAAGTGCCGTTCCTTGCGTTGAACGCAAGGAACGGCACTTTCATGGCACACCCGCCCGCCCCGCGGCGTGAAGCAGCTCACATCCCGGCCGGTATGTAAAACAAGCAGGCCGGATTGATTGTTATTTGCGGCGGCGCTACCTTCGTGGGGAGGCCCACCCAGGAGGCGCACACCCATGAGCAGCGAAGCTTTTGTGTTCGATGCGGTCCGTACCCCGCGAGGGCGGGGCAAGCAGACCGGTTCACTGCACGAGGTCAAGCCCGTCTCGCTGGTCGTCGGACTGATCGACGAGCTGCGGACGCGCTACCCCGACCTCGACCCGGCCCGCATCGACGACATCGTCCTGGGCTGCGTCAGCCCGGTCGGTGACCAGGGCGCGGACATCGCGAAGACGGCGGCGCTGGCCGCCGGGCTGCCGAACACGGTGGCCGGGGTCCAGCTCAACCGCTTCTGCGCCTCCGGCCTGGAGGCGTTCAACACCGCGGCGCAGAAGGTCCGCTCCGGCTGGGAGGACCTGATCCTGGCCGGCGGCGTGGAGTCGATGTCCCGCGTGCCGATGGGCTCCGACGGCGGGGCCTGGGCCATGGACCCGGAGACCAACTACGACACCAGCTTCGTGCCGCAGGGCATCGGCGCGGACCTGATCGCCACGATCGAGGGCTGGTCCCGCGAGGACGTGGACGCCTACGCGGTGGAGTCGCAGGCCCGCGCGGCCAAGGCGTGGAGCAACGGCTACTTCGCCCGCTCGGTCGTGCCGATCAAGGACCGCAACGGGGTCGTGGTGCTCGACCACGACGAGCACGTCCGCGCGGGCACCACGCTGGACGCCCTCGGCGGCCTCAAGCCCTCCTTCGCCGCCATGGGCGAGATGGGCGGCTTCGACGCCGTCGCGTTGCAGAAGTACCACTGGGTGGAGCGCATCGACCACGTGCACACCGCGGGCAACTCCTCGGGCATCGTGGACGGGGCCGCGCTGGTGGCGGTGGGCAGCGAGGCCATCGGCAGGGAGCTCGGGCTCACCCCGCGCGCCCGCGTGGTCGCCACGGCGGTCAGCGGCGCCGACCCCACGATCATGCTCACCGGCCCCGCCCCGGCCTGCCGCAAGGCGCTGGCCAAGGCTGGGCTGACCGTGGACGACCTCGACCTGGTCGAGATGAACGAGGCGTTCGCGGCCGTGGTGCTGCGCTTCATGCGCGACCTGGACCTGCCCTGGGAGAAGGTCAACGTCAACGGCGGCGCGATCGCGCTGGGCCACCCGCTGGGCGCCACCGGCGCGATGCTGGTGGGCACCCTGATCGACGAGCTGGAGCGGCGCGAGGGCCGCTACGGCATGGTCACCCTGTGCATCGGCGGCGGCATGGGCATCGCCACCATCATCGAGCGCGTCTGAGCGGGAGCGGACTTCAGCATGAGCGAGTTCTTCAAGTGGGACAAGGACTCCGACGGCATCGTCACGCTGACGATGGACGCGCCGGGGCAGTCGGCCAACACGATGAACGCCGAGTTCACCTCCGCCGTGGCCGAGGTGGTCGAGCGGCTGCGCCGTGAGCGCGAGGAGATCACCGGCGTGGTGCTCGCCTCGGCGAAGAAGACCTTCTTCGCCGGTGGTGACCTCAACGACCTGCGCCGGATCACCCCGGAGCACGCGGACGAGTTCATGGCCACGCTGGCCAGCACCAAGGGTGCGCTGCGCGGGCTGGAGACCCTGGGGCGCCCCGTGGTGGCCGCGCTCAACGGCTCGGCGCTGGGCGGTGGCCTGGAGATCGCGCTGTCCTGCCACCACCGGATCGCGCTGGACAACCCCAAGGCGCGCTTCGGCTTCCCCGAGGTGACGCTGGGCCTGCTGCCCGGTGCGGGCGGCATCGTGCGCACGGTGCGCATGCTGGGCATCGCCGACGCGCTGCTCAAGCTGCTGTTGCAGGGCCAGCAGCTGCGCCCGGCCGACGCGCAGGCCACCGGCATCGTGGACGAGGTGATCAGCGAGGAGTCCGAGCTGATCCCGCGCGCCAAGCAGTGGATCAAGGACAACCCGGAGGCCGTGCAGCCCTGGGACGTCAAGGGCTACAAGATTCCCGGTGGTACGCCGACGAACCCGAAGTTCGCGGCGAACCTGCCCGCGTTCCCGGCGAACCTGCGCAAGCAGCTCAAGGGCGCCCCCATGCCCGCGCCGAAGGCGATCCTGTCCGCGGCGGTCGAGGGCGCGCAGGTGGACTTCGACTCCGCGCTGCGTATCGAGAGCCGCTACATGTTCAGCCTGGCCAGCGGCCAGACCGCGAAGAACATGATCAAGGCGTTCTTCTTCGACCTGCAGACGATCAACAAGGGCGGCAGCAGGCCCCAGGGCGTGCCCGCCTACACCGCGCGCAAGGTGGCCGTGCTCGGCGCGGGCATGATGGGCGCGGGCATCGCCTACTCCTGCGCGCGCTCGGGCATGGAGGTCGTGCTCAAGGACGTGTCGGCCGAGGCGGCCGAGCGCGGCAAGAACTACTCGGTGGGCCTGCTGGACAAGCAGGTCAGCCGCGGCAAGCTGACCGCCGAGAAGCGCGCGGAGATCCTCGCCAGGATCACCCCGACCGCCGATGCCGCCGACCTGGCCGGTGCGGACCTGGTGATCGAGGCCGTCTTCGAGAACACCGAGCTCAAGCACAAGGTGTTCGCGGAGATCCAGGACGTGGTCAACCCGGACGCCCTGCTGTGCTCGAACACCTCGACCCTGCCGATCACCGGCCTGGCCGAGGGCGTCAAGCGCCCGGAGGACTTCGTCGGGCTGCACTTCTTCTCCCCGGTGGACAAGATGCCGCTGGTGGAGATCATCCGCGGCGCGAACACCAGCGACGAGGCACTGGCCAAGGCCTTCGACGTGGTGCTGCAACTGAAGAAGACGCCGATCGTGGTCAACGACAGCCGCGGCTTCTTCACCAGCCGCGTGATCGGCACGTTCATCAACGAGGGCGTGGCCATGCTCGGCGAGGGCCTGCCCGCCCCGTCCATCGAGCAGGCCTCCACCCAGGCCGGTTACCCGGCCCCGGTGCTCTCGCTGATGGACGAGCTGACGCTGACCCTGCCGCGCAAGATCCGCGACGAGACGCGCAAGGCGGTGGAGGCCGCGGGCGGGGTGTGGCACGCGCACCCGGCCGAGGCCGTGATCGACCGCATGGTCACCGAGTTCGACCGCGGCGGGCGCTCGGCGGGCAAGGGCTTCTACGACTACGCCGAGGGCAAGCGGGCCGGTCTGTGGCCGGGGCTGCGCGAGCACTTCGGCAAGGGCGATGCGATCATCCGCGACGGGGATGCCATCCCCTTCAAGGACATGCAGGAGCGCATGCTGTTCGCGGAGGCGCTGGAGACCGTCAAGTGCGTCGAGGAGGGCGTGATCACCTCGGTGGCCGACGCCAACATCGGCTCCATCTTCGGCATCGGCTTCCCGCCCTGGACCGGCGGTGTGCTCCAGTACATCAACGGCTACCCGGGCGGTGTCGCCGGGTTCGTGGCCAGGGCCGAGGAGCTCGCCAAGACCTACGGCGACCGGTTCAGCCCGCCGGAACTGCTGCGCACCAAGGCCGCCAACGGGGAGACCTTCGAGTAATCCCCCGTCCCTGCCAGGAAAACCCCGCCCGTGCGGCACGGGCGGGGTTTTTGGCGTTTCCTCCCGTTGTGTTACCGAACGACTTCTGTTAGTAACATAGTTGTATAAAACAACAACTGGGGAGGCGTCATGTGCGGGATCTCCGGATGGGTGGACTTCGAACGTGACCTGAGCACGGAGGGCGCGACCGGTCGCGCCATGGCCGAGACGATGGCCTGCCGAGGCCCGGACGCACACGGGATCTGGCTGAGCAGGCACGCCGTGCTGGCGCACCGCCGACTGTCGATCATCGACATCGAGGGCGGTGTGCAGCCCATGGCGGTGGACGAGTTAGCCGTCATGACCTACAGCGGTGAGGTCTACAACTACCGCGAGCTGCGCGAGGAACTGGAGGGCCACGGCCACTCGTTCCGCACCGAGAGCGACACCGAGGTCGTGCTGCACGCGTACCTCCAGTGGGGCGAGGACTTCGTGCACCGCCTCAACGGCATGTACGCCTTCGCGATCTGGGACCAGCGCACCGAGGAACTGCTGCTGGTGCGCGACCGCATGGGCATCAAGCCCCTGTTCATCCACCCGACCCCGCACGGGGTGCTGTTCGGCAGCGAGCCCAAGGCGATCCTGGCCCACCCGCAGGTCGAGGCGGTGGTGGACATCGACGGGCTGCGCGAGCTGATGGCCTTCGTCAAGACCCCCGAGCACGGCATCTACAAGGGCGTGTACGAAGTGCGGCCGGGACAGCTGGTCCGCGTGCGCCGCAACGGGATCAGCAAGCGCCGGTACTGGAAGCTGGAGCCGGTCGAGCACACCGACTCGCTGGAGACCACGATCGGCACCGTGCGCTCGCTGCTGGACGACATCGTGCAGCGGCAGCTGATCTCCGACGTGCCGCTGTGCACCCTGCTCTCCGGCGGCCTGGACTCCTCGGCGATCACCGCCCTGGCCGCCCGCGCCCTGGACGTGCCGGTGCGCTCCTTCGCCGTGGACTTCACCGGCTACGCCGAGAACTTCAAGCCCGACGTGGTCCGCGAGACCCCGGACACCCCGTACGTGCACGAGCTGGCCGAGTACGTTGCCGCCGACCACAAGGACATCGTTCTGTCCACTGTGGACTTGATGGATCCGGTCAACCGCGCGGCGGTGCTGCGCGCCAACGACGGCCCGAACTCGCTGGGCGACGCGTTCACCTCGCTGTACCTGCTGTTCAAGGCGATCCGCCAGCACTCGACCGTGGCCCTGTCCGGTGAGTCCGCCGACGAGGTGTTCGGCGGCTACCTCCAGTTCCACGACCCGAAGCTGGTCTACGCCGACACCTTCCCGTGGCTGGCCCAGGCCGGCCTGTTCTCCGAGCAGCCCAGCCTGCTCGCCCCGGACCTGCTGCGCGAGCTGGACCTGGCCGCCTACCGCGCCGACTCGTACCGGGACGGCCTGGCCGAGGTGCCCTACCTGGACGGGGTGGACGGCCACGAGAAGCGCATGCGCGAGGTGTGTTACCTGCACCTGACCCGGTTCGTGCAGATCCTGTTGGACCGCAAGGACAGGATGAGCATGGCCAGCGGTCTGGAGGTGCGCGTGCCGTTCTGCGACCACCGGCTGGTGCAGTACGTGTTCAACACCCCGTGGGCGATGAAGAACTTCGACGGCCGGGAGAAGAGCCTGCTGCGGGCGGCCACCAGGGACGTGCTGCCGGAGTCGATCGTGCAGCGCAAGAAGAGCCCGTACCCGTCCACCCAGGACCCGACCTACGAGCACGCGCTGCGCGAGGAGCTGGCCAAGCTGGTCATCGACGACACCGCCCCGCTGGGCTCGATGCTCAACGCGGAGCAGGTCCGCCTGGTGCTCAACCGCCCCGTCGCCGAGGACCCGGTCCCGATGGCGACCCGCTTCGACATCGAGCGCGTGCTGGGCATGAACTCCTGGCTGAGCACCTACGCCGTGGACCTGAGGCTGTAGCCGTACCGGAAGCGCGAACACACCGCACCGCAAGCGCCGACACACCGCCCCGGAAGCGCCGACACGCGGGGTTGACCCCGCGTGTCGGCGCTTCGGGCACCGCGTGTCGGCGCTTCGCGTACGGCGTGTCGGACGTTCCCGTACGGTGTGTTCGGCGCTCAGAGCACGTCGAACGTGGTGATCCTGCGGTGACGACCCACCTCGGGCGAGCCGTCGGCGGGCCGCGACACGCCCACCGTGTGCCAGCCCGCCGCCGCGGCGGCGTCCAGCTCCGCTGCCACGTCGGACAGGAACGTGATCGCGGAGGGCTCGGCGCCCAGTGCCTTCGTGATCACCCGGTAGGACTCGGCGGCCTTCTTGGGCCCGGCCGACACCGTGTCGAAGTGGCCCGCGAAGTAGTCGAGCAGATCCCCGTGCTGCGTGTGCCGGAACCACAACCGCTGCGCCAGCTCGGATCCGGAGGAGTAGACGTACACCGGCACGCCCGCCGCACGCCAACGCTCCAGCGCGGGCGGCACATCCTCGTACACGTGGGCGGTCAGCTCACCCGAGTCGTAGCCGTGCTGCCAGATCAGGCCCTGCAAGGACTTCAGCGGTGCGATCTTCACGTCGGCGTCCAGCCAGCCGACCAGCACGGCCGCCACCTCGTCCAGCCCGGCATCGGGCCGCCCCACCTCCGCCCGCACCTGCTCGACGATCCCCGCGCACTCGGCGCGGCCGATCCAGTCGGCGACGCGCGCCCGCGAGTACGGGAACAGCACCTCGTGCACGTGCGAGATCGAACTGGTCGTGCCCTCGATGTCGGTGACGATCAAGCCGACACCAGCAGCTCGTCCAGGGTGGGCATGCGGGTGGCGATGCCGTCACCGGTGAAGCCCGCGACCCAGCCGTCCTCCTCCTGGAAGAACCGGATCGCGCAGAACTCGGGCCGCTGCCCCATGTCGAACCAGTGCGTGGTGCCCGCGGGCACCGACATCAGGTCGCCCGCCTCGCACACCACGGCGTACACCTTGTCCCCGAAGTGCAGGTAGAAGCAGCCCCTGCCCTCCACGAAGAAGCGCACCTCGTCCTCGTCGTGGGTGTGCTCGTTGAGGAACTTCTCCCGCGCGCCCTTGGCGATCGCGGGCCACTCGGGGTTGTTGTCGTCGGGCACGATGCGCGCCACGTCCACCAGCTTGTACCCGCCTTCGGCGGACACCTTGTCCACATCGGACCGATACGCGGCCAGCACCTCGTCCTGACCGGCGTCGCGGGCCAGCGGCACGGTGTCCCACTGCTCCAGCACGACCCCGTGCGGGGCGAGTTCGGCGGCGATGGTGGCCACGTCCGTGGTGCGCAGCAGCACCTGTTCGCGGTCGCTGTCGGCCATGACTTGCAGCAGTGTCATCGGTTTCTCCTATCGACCGTGGGTGAGCAGGTGCAACCGGCAGAGCATCTCCAGGCTCTCCAACCGGTTCCGGGCCACCTCAAGGGTGGGCCCCCACGCGGTGACGCCGTGGTGGGCGATCAGCAGCACCGGCGGGTCCTGCTCGGTGAGCCGGGCGGCGATGTCCTCGGCGATGCGCGGGACCTCCACCCAGTTGACGAAGACCGGTACCTCCACCGAACTCGGATCGGGCAGGCCCAGCCCCTTGATGATCTCGAACTCGGTGAACCGCACGCTGCCCGGTCCGGACAGCGCGGCCACCGCCGTGGCGTGCGGCGGGTGTGCGTGCACCACGGCGCCGCAGTCCGGGAACAGCTTGTAGAGCGCCGCGTGGATGCAGGTCTCCGCCGAGGGCTTCGGCCCGGCGACCAGCGCGCCGGTGGTCGCTTCCACGAGCACGACGTCGCGCGCGGTCAGCTCCCCCTTGCTGCGCCCGCTCGCGGTGATCAGCGCGCGATCACCTTGGCGCACTGAGAGGTTGCCCGCCGTGCCGTCCATCCAGCCGCGCCGGTACAGCCCGCGCGCGACCTCGGCCAGCTCCGCGCCCGGCCGCTGCTCGATCACCCGCCGCTCGGTGACGATCGCGGTCACCAGGTCGTTCGGCGTGACGTCGAAGGCGGGGTTGAACACCGGCGTGCCCGGCAGCGCCACCTGGCTGCCGCCGAAGGCGGTGACCTCCTCGGCGGCCCGCTGCTCGATCACGATGCCCGAACCGTCCGGAATGGACTCGTCCACAGTGGACTCGGGCGCCACCACGACGAACGGGATGCCGCTGCGCGCGGCGGCCACCGCCAGCGAGTAGGTGCCGATCTTGTTGGCCACGTCCCCGTTCGCGGTGATCCGGTCGGCGCCGACCATCACCACGTCGACCAGCCCGGTGGCGATGGCGGCCGGTCCCGCCGAGTCCACGCAGAGCCGGTACGGGATGCCGGCCTCGGCCAGTTCCCAAGCGGTCAGCCGCGCCCCCTGCAACAGCGGCCGGGTCTCGTCGGCGATCACCTCGGCCACGTGGCCGGATTCGGCCAGTGCCTTGATACCGCCCAGCGCGGTACCGATCGCCACGGTGGCCAGGCTGCCCGTGTTGCAGTGCGTGAGGACGCGCAGCGGCCTGCGGTCGGTCAGCCGTAGCACAGTCTCGGCCGCCAGCGCCGCCATCGCGCGGTTGGTGCGCACGTCCTCGTCCAACATGACCAGCGCCTCGTCGAGCAGCGCCTTGGTGCCCTCCGGCAACCGCTCCAGCACCCGCCGCACGGCCCAGCTCAGGTTCACCGCCGTGGGCCGCGCGTCGGCGATGCGCCGTGCGTCCGCGCGGACCGCGTCCTCGTCCCCGTCGTTGAGGTGCGCCGACAACGCGACACCCAGCGCCCCAGCCACGCCGATCGCCGGGGCACCCCGGATGGCCAGCCGCTTGATCGCGTCGATCACCTCGTCGGGAGTGGTCAGCCGCAGGGGCACGCGGTCGTGCGGCAGCGCGCACTGGTCCACGGCCACCACTGCCGAGCCATCCCAGGCCAGGGTCCTCTCCATGCCTGACAGTCTGCCCGCAACGACCCCCGCGGTGTTAGCTCCCGTCCGTCACGCGGGACCGCTTGACACCGGCTTGGTCGCGGTGACCAGCCGGGTCGGCATCCATGGCCCGCCCCACCACATCCGCCAGCCCAGCCCGCGGTCGCGGACCTCCGCCATGCCCAACTCGGTGAGCCTGCGCCGGTACAGCCCGGTGGCGCTGATGTCGGCGATCACCAGCCTGCCACCCGGCCTGAGCACCCGCACGGCCTCCTCGACCGCCCTCGCCCGGCCCCCGGCGTCCTTGATGTTGTGGATCGCCAGGCTGGACAGCACCAGGTCGAAGCCCGCGTCCTCGAACGGCAGTTCCCGCAGGTCGCCCGTGTGCAGTTCCACCCGGTCCTCGACCCCCTCCAGCACGGCGTTGCGGGCCGTGGTCCGCACCGCGTTGCCGGACTGGTCCACACTGCGCCACAGGTCCACCCCCACCGCCCGCCCCGTGGTCAGCCTGCGGGCCACGTTGAGCAGCACCGCACCCCGCCCGCAGCCCAGGTCCAGCACCCGCTCGGCGCCACCGATCGGCAGCCCGTCCAGCACCTCGTCCCAGACCAGGAACTTGCCGCGGCGGGTCGTGTGCAGGTACAGCACGGCGAACAGCGCCACGAGGGCCGCCACCGCGTACAGCCACACCTGCTGCCCGAACACCGCTCCGCTCAACGCGAACAGCGCACCGACGAGCATGCCGATCGGCGCGTAGGGCGCGTCGACCCCGTACTCCCCCCGTTTCCCGCTCACCCCGCCAGTCTCCACCCGTGGTGGTGCGGCGCCATCAGGGATTTCCCCGATCCCCGCCAGACAGGTGGTGCTGAACCAAGGCGTGGCGGAACTGGTACACGGCACCGGCCTGGCGGAGCACACCCCGGCGGTGGGCATCGCCCAGGAAGCCGACGAGCCGCCACGGCAGGACTCCGGTGAGCGGCAGCCACAAGCGCGCGATCAGCCACGGGCCCCAGACCGTGAACAGCAGGACCCAGCACAGGAAACCGCCGACGGCGCTGATCATCCAGCCGAGCACCAGCACCCGGCCCAGCACGAGGTCGAACGGGAATCCCGTGGCGGGCTCGAAGGCGATCCACAGCCCGGCCCAGAGCACCGTCGAACCACCCACGCCGACCAGCGCCGCCTGGGAGATCGACGAGCGCCGGGCCACGCGCAGCAGGTCCACCGCGCCCACGGTCTCGGTCAACTCGACGGGAACGCTCAGCACCCCCGCGAGGCCCCCGAACAACCAGATCCCGGCTCCGATGACCGCACCCGCGGCGAGGCCGAACGGGATGCTCCGCGTACCGCCGAGAGCGAGGCCGACCGCGAGCCCGGTGCCCAGCCAGGCGAGCATCCACACCACCGCCCTGCGATCGAGGTAGCGGCGAACCAGGTCCACCGACACCTCCCGCCAGCGTCTCCTGAGACGCAGTCGCATCCGGGCCGGGAAGCGCCACCGGAACAGGCCGAAGGACATCACGAGGCCGCCGACGAGACCGCAGAGCAGGCTGGAGGCCGACCCCGCCGTGAAGAAACCCGCGCCCAGGGCACCGGGCCAGGCTCCCAGCTCAGCCACGGCCCAGACGAACAGGCACGAGACCGAGGCCACGCACAGCATCGCGGCCAGCCCCAGCACCGGTCTGGGAACCGCGTGAGCCAGTTCCCACCAGGCCAGGTCCTGGGTGCCCCTGCGGTCCAGGTACCCGGCCAGGAAGCGCAACCAGTCGCGGGCCTGCCCGGGGTCGTGCGGGCTCAAACCGACGCGCGGGCTGCCGGGGGCGGCGGGTTCCTCGCGGTAGGCGGCCGGGACGAAGGCGTCGAGCAGGTGCCGTTCGACCGCGGTGCGGTCCGGGAAGGCTGCGGGGTCGAGCAGTTCGACCGGGTCCGCGGCGGCCGAGCCGTACGCGGTGCGGGCCAGCGCGAGCATCAGCGGGCTGGTGAGCGCCTGGGCCAGCGGCAGGCCGGGTTCCGCGGCGAGCCTGTCCACGACAGGCGGCCAACAGCGCCGCGCGGAGGGGCTCGCCGCGGTCAGGAAGGCAGCGGCGTCGACGAGTTCGACGGGCTCGATCTCCACCACGGCGGCGCGGGACAGCACCGTGCCGCCCTCGGCGACGGCGGCCTCGTACTCCGCGCTGCGGCAGGTCACGACGAGCGGCCGGTTGTCGCTGGAGGCCCGGTCGAGGGCGTTGATCGCCGCCGGGTGCAGCGCGGCGGGCATCTCGTCGAGCCCGTCGAGCACCACCATCACCCGCCCCTGGGCGATCAGCTGGGGGGCGTCGGTCAGTGCCGGGTAGTCCTCGATCAGCCGCCGCGCCAGCCAGGTGTGCAGGTGCTCGGCGCGGGGGTTCCAGGTCGAGGCGTTCAGCAGCACGGGAACCGGGTCCTCGGGTGCCGCCCTGCCGAGCAGGCCGAGGGTGAGCAGCAGCGCCAGCACGGTCTTGCCCGCGCCCGGCTCACCGATGACCACCAGCTGCTGGGCGGGCAGCGCGAGGAAGGCCGCCACCACCTGGTGCACGTCCCCGTGCAGCCGCAGCCGGATCGGCCGCCCGGGCAGTGCTCCCCTGCCGATCACCGCCCCTGGTGCCGCCGCCACCGGCCGCCCGGTGCTCGACCACCTGACCCGCAGCGGTTCCGGGCGGCGCAGGGAGCGCAGCCCCGCCTCCTCGGCCCACTGCTGGAACACGACCTGCCGCAACTGCTCCACCGCGTGGTCCACCTCGGCGGGCGAGTCCGCGCGGTTCAGGTGCACGTCGCCGTACACGGCGCCGATCTGGACCACGTCGCGCGCGGTGCCGGTGAGCTCGTTGCGCGCCCCGCCGTTCCCGCCCCGCCGCATTCCTCGCACCCGAAGAAGATAGGAGGTGGCGTGCGTGGGCGGAGGCGCTTTGCCCCACCAGGCGGGACCCGGTCACCCGCCTAGACTCCCCCCGTGTCGGAGTACCGGGTTGACGATCTCGCCCGCGCCGCTGGGACCACGGTCGGCAACGTGCGCGTGTACCAGGACCGGGGCCTGCTTCCCCCGCCGGTCCGCCAGGGGCGGGTGGCGATCTACAGCGAGGCGCACCTGGCCCGGCTGCGGATCATCGTGAACATGCTGGCGCGCGGCTACACCTTCGCGCAGATCAAGGAGATCCTGGCGGCCTGGGAGTCGGGCCGGGACCTGGCCGAGGTGCTTGGCCTGGAGCAGGCGCTGACCGAGCCCTGGTCGGACGAGGTGCCGACCACGGTGTCGGCGGCCGAACTGGTGCGCGAGTTCGGCAAGTACGCGACCCCGGACAACGTGCGCCGGGCGCTGCGACTGGGCGTGCTGCAACGGCGTGGGCTGCACTTCGTGGTGCTCAGCCCGCGCCTGTTGCAGGCGGGCCGGGAGCTGATCGCGGCGGGCGTGCCGGTGCCCGCGGTGCTGGACCTCGCGGAGCGGCTGCGGGAGAGCCTGGACGGGGTGGCCGGGCTGTTCCTGGACATGGTGTCGCGCCACGTGCTGGACCCGCACGGGGAGAAGTGGGTGCCGTCCAAGGAGGAGATCCCGGAGTTGACCGCGCTCACCGGGCGGCTGCGGCCACTGGCCCAGTCGGCGGTGTCGGCGACCCTGGCCCTGGCGATGACCGCGGAGCTGGCGAACCTGCTGGACGAGCGGTTCGGCTCCCTGCTGCGCGAGCAACCCTGACATCTTCCATTGTTTGAATGGTCATTGTAACGTTCCTCAGTGCCACAGTGCGGACAGGAGCGTGCAATGAGCCCGTCTACCCCCAACCGCGAGGCCACCGCCCAGCGCCTGCTCACCTCCAGCGCCAAGCTCAGCTACGACCCCGAGATCGACATCGACTGGGACGCGCCGCTGGCCGAGGACAAGTTCTACGTGCCGGAGCACCTGGTGACGCTCTACGGCACGCCGATGTGGGCGGCCATGGACCAGCGGCAGCGCATCGAGCTGTCCAAGCAGGAGCTGGTCAACACCGTCAGCGTGGGCATCTGGTTCGAGACGATCCTGATGCAGCTGCTGCTGCGGCTGACCTACCACCGCGACCCCACCTCGCGGCACGTGCACTACGCCTTCGCCGAGGTGGCCGACGAGTGCCGCCACTCCACGATGTTCGGGCGGCTCATCGAGCGGGTGGACGGCAGGCCGTACCGCCAGCCGTTCGTGTGGCACCGGATCGGCCAGGTCCTGCCGCTGGTGCTGACCGGCCCGTCGATGTGGGTGGCCACGCTGATGGGCGAGGAGGTGTTCGACGTGCTGCAACGCGACACCATGCGCGACGAGCGGCTGCAACCGCTGGTGCAGGCGGTGATGCGCATCCACGTCACGGAGGAGGCCCGGCACGTGCGCTACGCGCGTGCGGACCTGGTCCGCAGGCTGGAGCGCACGAACCGGGCGAGCAAGGAGTTCGCCCGGTTCGTGGGCGCACAGGGCGCGATGCTGCTGGCCACGGCGCTGACGAACCCGAGCCAGTACAAGCGGGCCGGGCTGGACCCGCGCGAGGCCCGCCGCCAGGCCTGGGCCAACCCGCACCACCGCGAGGCCAAGCGGCACGGGGCCGAGCGGGTCGTGCGCTTCCTGTCCGAGCAGGATCTGATCGGCGGCCCCACGGTCAGGCTGTGGCGCCGTTCCGGGCTACTGGACTGAGGTCAACGGCGCCAGCCTGCGCCACTGCTCACGGGGCAGGCTGGCACCGAGGACCTGGAGGCACACGTGGTCGGCGCCCGCGTCGAAGTGCTGGCGCAGCCGGTCGGCCACCACGTTCTCGTCACCCCAGGCGACGGTGCTGTCGACCAGCCGGTCGCTGCCGCCCTCGGCGAAGTCCTCGTCGGTGAAACCCAAGGTGCGCAGGCTGTTCAGGTAGTTGGCGAGCTGGAAGTAGATCGCCAGGTGCTCCCGGGCGGTGGCACGCGCCGTCTCCGGGTCGGTGTCCAGCACGACCTTGAGCTCCGGCGCGAGCACCGCGTCGCCGAGGGTCGCCCGCGCTCGGGCCGTGTGCTCCGGTGTCACCAGGTACGGGTGCGCGCCCGCGGCCCGGTCCCGGGACAGCTCCAGCATCTTCGGACCCAGCGCCGCGAGCACGCGCTCCGCGGCGGGCTGCCCGGCGGCGTCCAGGCCATCCAGGTACTCCCGCATGTACGACAGCGGCTTGCGGTAGTCGTTGACCAGCTTCTTGTGGCTGGCGCCCAGCCCGAGCACGAACCGGCCCGGGTGCTCGGCGGCCAGCGCCGCGGTCTGCGCGGCCACGTCGGCGGGCTCGTGCCACCAGATGTTGAGGATCCCGGTGGCCACGGTGATCTGCCTGGTGTCGGCGAGCACCTTGGCGGCGCGGTCCACGCCGGGGCTGCCGCCGATCCAGATCGTGCCGTAGCCGAGCTCGTCCAACTCCGCGACGGCCTCGCCGAACAGGGCCTGCTCACTAGGGTCGGTGCGGGCCAGTTCGTGGTTCCAGATGCCGACTCGTCCCAGTTGCATGAGATCCCACCTTCGTACGATCAGCGTCGTACAAAGCGTAGCATCGGCCGCAGCGCGTCGCTGACGAGCACGAGCAGCGCCAGCCACACCATGCCGAACCCGACCCAGCTGGCAGTGCTCATCTGCTCGTGCACGACCAGCACGCCGACCAGGAACTGGAACACCGGGGCCAGGTACTGCACCAGGCCGATGGTGGACAGCGGCAGCCGGATCGCGGCGGCACCGAAGCACAGCAGCGGGATCACCGTGATCACGCCGGTGCCGACCAGCAGCGCGGTGTGCGACCAGCCCTGCCCAAGCGACCCCGCACCGGAGGCCTGGAGCCAGACCAGGTACCCGGCCGCGGGGACGAACTGCACGACCGTCTCCGCGGCCAGCCCCTCGATCGCGGGCAGGTTGACCCGCTTCTTGAGCAGCCCGTACGTGCCGAAGCTGAAGGCCAGCACCAGCGAGATCCACGGTGGGCGCCCGTAGGCGAAGCTGAGCACCAGCACCGCGGCCAGCCCGATGCCCACGGCCACCCACTGCACGGTGCGCAAACGCTCGCGCAGCAGCACCACGCCGAACGCGATGGTCACCAGCGGGTTGATGAAGTAGCCCAGCGAGGTCTCCACCACGTGGCCGTTGTTGACGCCCCAGATGTAGACGCCCCAGTTCACCGAGATCGCGGCCGAGGCCAGCACCAGCATCACCAGCCGCACGGGCTGGCGCAGCAGCTCGCGCACCCAGCCCCAGCGGTTGCGCACCAGCAGCAGCACCAGGATGACCGCCAGCGACCACACCATGCGGTTGGCCAGGATCTCCACCGCGCCCGCCGGGCTGAGCAGCGGCCAGTACAGCGGGAACAGGCCCCACACCCCGTAGGCGGCCACCGCGAGCCACAGGCCCTGCGAGCCTCGGCGGGACTGCTCGGCACGGACGTCTGAGGCAGACAGGGAGGCGACCACGCTGCTAGTTTGCCTCCGTCAAATAAGAAATTCTATTTAATTCTACTGCATGAATCGTGTAGTTCAGCTACACACATCGCGCAGAGTTACCAACGGGTACACCCCTCCGGGTGAATGACGGCAACGGTCAACGGGCTGGATGCTGAGCGCATGGCCGACACACTTGCGGTACCCGTGGAGCTGTCCGCCCTGCTCGGTGCCGACGAGCGTGTGCACGCCGTCATCGCAGGCGCTGGTCAGCCCGTGCTCCTGGTGACCGACTTCCGCATCCTGTCCAGCGACACGCAGATCCCGCTGTCCGAGGTGGTCTCCGTGGCGACCTCGGGCAACTCCCTGTCCGGCGGCTCGCTGTCGATCCGCTCCGAGGACGGGGAACTGCGCATCACCGGCGTGCCCTTCGACCAGGCCCAGCGCTTCGCCGCGGCGGTGCGCGGCGGCCTGGCCAGGGTGCAGGCCGCCGTGTGGATGCCCACCCAGCGCGGTCCGGTCAGCAACCCGTGACCGCCCTGCGGTAGCCCGAGGGGCTCACGCCGAAGGCGCTGCGGAACACCCGGCTCAGGTGGGTCGGGTCCAGCACGCCCCAGTGCGCGGCCACCGCGGCCACCGTCCGCCCGGCCAGCGACGGGTCGATCAGGTCGCGGCGGATGTGCTCCAGCCTCCTGCCGCGGATCCAGGCGGCCATCGTGGTGTCCGTCTCGGCGAACAGCTTGTGCAGGTACCGCACGGAGATGCCGTGCGCCAGCGCCACCGACTCCACGCACAGGTCCGGGTCGGTCAGGTTGGCCTCGCAGTAGGCCAGCACCCGCTCGCGCATCGTGGTGCGCGGGTCGGCCAGCCGCTCGGCGCTGCCGGTGAACACCTTGCCCAGCAGGCCGACCAGCGAGTCGGCCAGCTGGTTGCCGCCCTGCACGGCACTGCCTTCCAGGTCCTCGACCATGCCGCCGAGGAAGCCCGCGACGACCCGGGCCAGCCCCGCCTCGCAGGACACCGGCAGCGCACAGGCCTCGCGCACCGCCTCGGCGCTGGTGGCCAGGAACTCCTGGGGCACGCCCAGCACCACCGTGCGGTAGTCGCTGCCGTAGACCAGCCCGTAGGGCCGGGTGGTGTCGTAGACCACCAGGTCACCCGGCTTGAGCACGCACTGCCGGTCGTCCTGGTACAGGATGCCGTGCCCGCTCAGGTGCAGGGACACCTTGTACAGCGGGGTGTCGGTGGAGGTGATCAACTTGGGCGTGCGCTGCACCGCGCCCGCCGTGGTGGTGATGTCGGCGACGAGCACACGGCCCGCCTGGGCGTAGTTGATCCGGCCGTCGAACCCGGCCAGGTCCTCGGGTGCCAGCCGGAGCGGGGCGAACGCCTCGGAGGCGGCCTGCTGGAAAACCTCAAGACGCTCCGCGACAGGGGTCTGCGCGTCGAAGGCGAGCTCGGGCATGGATCTCGTTCCCCAGTGACGTTCGGAGTAGCAGCGGGTACTCCAACCGCCCCCTCACGTTCACAGTAGCCAACTGTGCACGAAGCGCCAAGCACCTGTGCACTCGTTGGCGACCGAACTCACGGGTAGGCACCTAACGTTGCCGCCGCAACCTCCATAGCCGTCTCCTTCCTGTGACGCCGCAACACCGAAGGGACCAGGACGTGAGCCTTCCCATCATCTGGTGGCGCAGCGCCTACGACGACCAGGTGCACGCCTTCCCGCTGGGTCAGATCACCGAGGTGGACCGCCGCACACTCAGCGCGCGGTGCACGCACAGCGCCCCCAAGGAGCTGATCGTGGACACAGCCGAGGGCATGAAGTGCATGCGCTGCATCCTGCTCGTCGGTGCCGAACTGCCCGATCCGTACCAGCGCGCCAGCTGAACCCCTCAGTGCACAACGATGCCCCCGCCAACGAGGACGGGGGCATCACTGCGTCCGGCAGTTGTCCACAGGGCGCGAGTTGTCCACACGTGGATCTTCAGCAAGATCAACTGTCGGGGTGGGGCGGTAGACTGGTGACGGGGTCGCCCCCCAGGGAGTGGCGGGGGACTGTCACCAGGTGTGTGTGCGGGACGCCGTCGCGGCAGCGCCCCGCACGAGGGCGGCTCAGCCGCGGACGCGACCGCCGAACCGGCTGGCCTGCAGGTCGCTGGTGGACAGCTCCCTGGCACCGGCGGGCACCGGCTGGGCGTGACCGGCACAGGTCACGTCGGCCGAGGGCACCGCACCGGTCAGCAGGTAGTTGGTGGCGTAGCCGTCCAGGCAGGTGTTGTGCACCCACGGCTCGTTGTACAGCCCGTGCGAGCCGCCGCCCTGCTCGATGATCATCCGCGAGCTGGGGATCAGGCCGTGCGTGCGCAGCGCGCCCTCGAACGGGGTGGCGGCGTCCATCGTGCCCTGCAACATCATGATCGGCGGCAGGCCCCTGCCGTCGATCTTGATCGGGGTCTGCTGCGGCACCTTCCAGTACGCGCACGGCAGGTTCATCCAGGCGTTGCTCCAGGTCTCGATCGGAGCCTTCACCGCGTACGCCGAGTTGTCCCGGTTCCAGGTGTTCCAGTCACGCGGCCAGCGCGCGTCGTTGCACTCCACGGCGGTGTAGACCGCGTTGGAGTTCTCCGAGTCCGCCGAGGTGGCGTCCCCGCGCTTGGTGTAGTTGATCAGCTTGGTGGCGTCACCCTTGACCACGTAGTCGCTCAGCGCCTGCGCGTTGCTGACCCAGCCGACGTCGTAGTAGCCGGAGTTGACCACCATCGCGTCCAGCTCGTTCGGGCCCACGATGCCCTGCGGCTTGGCCTTGAGCTGGGCGCGGGCCTTGGTGTAGTTCGCCTTCACGGCGTCCCGGGTGGTGCCCAGGTGGAACACCGAGTCGTACTTGCCGATCCACTCGAACCACTGGTCGGCCCGCGCCTCGAAGGCGATGTCCTGGTCCAGGTTGGACTGGTACCAGACGTTGGCCGGGTCGGCGTTGGTGCTGCTGTCGATCAGCATCCGGCGCACACGGTTCGGGAACAGCTGCCCGTACACCACGCCCAGGTAGGTGCCGTAGGACACGCCGTAGTAGTTGATCTTCTTCTCGCCCAGCGCCTCGCGGATCGAGTCCACGTCACGCGCGGTGTTGGGCGTGGTCAGGTACGGCAGCTCCGCGCCGTTCTTGGCGGCACAGCCCGCGGCGTAGTCCTTGGCGCGCTGCTTGAACGGCTCCTTGTCGGCCTCGGTGGCCGGGTTCGGGTCCGCCGAGGGCTGCGCGAAGAACTTGGTCGCGTCCACACAGTGGATCGGGCTGCTCTCGCCGACACCGCGCGGGTCGAAACCGATGAAGTCGTAGGCCTGGCGCACGCTGGCGGGCACCGAGGTGGCCCAGTACAGGCCGCTGCCGCCGGGACCGCCCGGGTTGAACAGGATCACACCCTGGCGCTGTTCCGGCGTGCCGGTCGCCTTGGCCCTGGTGACAGCGATCTTCAGCTTCGGGCCCCACGGGCGCGAGTAGTCCATCGGCACGGTCAGTGTGCCGCACTCGTACCCGGGGTGTCCGTCGCACGCGTGCGTGAACAGCTTGTCCGCCGCGGCCGGGCGGGGCTCGGCGGTCGGCAGCCCCGCGGGGGACGCGAGCGCGCTCGCCCCGGTGGCGGCCATGGTGCCCGCGGTCAGCGCGGCAACCAGCACCGCCGTGACCGGCAAGGGTGATTTCACAGTGAGTTCCCCTCGAATCCGAACTGTCGAGTTCGTCGAATCTGACCGTGCCCACGCGCGCCTGACACGCACCGACGTGGCAAGGTGATCAAAACGTTATCAAGAGTGACACTCAAGAATCGGGTTGGGCCGGGTCTACCCGCGAACTGTCCACAGTGGCGGCCCGCGCCGCCTCATGCCATGAAAGTGCCGTTGCGGACACTAGATGTCCCATACGGCACTTTCATGACACGCGGGGTGGGTCAGTTGATGCAGGTTATGCCGTCGGCGGTGATGGCGCCGTCGTCCCCGGCCGGAGCGCTGGAGCTGGTCGCGGGCGGGGCGAGCTGGTACTGCTGCGGGCCGGTGAAGCCCTGCGCCCCGGGACCGTCGTAGGCGGTGCTGAGGAAGATCCGGACGTGACCGGAGGCGATGCCGTTGGCGTCGTCCTGCTCCAGGGTGTAGCCGCCGCCGAGCGCCTCGGAGACCCGCTTGGCGTTGTCGGCCCCACCGCTGGGGTAGCGGATGACCGACTTGGCGCGCTTGGGCGAGTTGTCAGTGTTGCCCTTGCTGAAACCCTTGGCCGCCAAGGCATTCAGCACGCGGTCGGCAAGACCGGGCGTGCCGTTGGCGTTGCGCACCTCGACCGTGACGTCCGCGTTGGCGCCACCGGTGGCGGAGGTTCCGGAGGGCTGGCCCGCGCTGGAGGTGGAGCTGGGCGTGTCCCCGGTGAGCTTGCGCACGAAGGCCTGCACCTCGGAGGGGATGACCTCCACGGCCTGACCGTCCTCGTTGGTCTCCAGGTCGGGACGTCCGGTGGGAATGGTCTGGAAGTGCAGCCCGCCACCGGTCATGCCCTTGAGCTGCTGGGCGAAGCCGAGCAGGTCCCACTTGGCGTCCAGCAGCACGGCGTTCTTGATCGCGCCGATGAGGTCGCTGAGCTTGCTCGGGTTGGTCAGGGTGCCCGCGGACAGCACGGTCTTGGCCAGCCCCGCCATGAACACCTGCTGGCGCTTGATCCGGTCCAGGTCCCCGTTGGGCAGGCCGTGCCGCTGGCGCACGAACTTCAGCGCGTCCACGCCCTGGATGCTCTGCTTGCCCGCGGGGAAGTTGGCCCCGGAGAAGGAGTCCTTGGCCGGGGCCTTGAGGCACACCTCCACGCCGCCCACGGCCTTGGTGATCTCGCTGAAGCCGTACAGGTTGATCTCGGCGTAGTGGTCGATGGTGGCACCGGTCAGCTTGGAGATCGTGTCGATGAGCTCCTTGCGGCCCGCCGACTGCGCCTTCTGCTGCATGGTCTTCTGGTCCATGCCGCCCTGCTTCTGCAGGTTGCCCATCTCGTCGTTCATCGCGCGGGCGTACGCGGAATTGATCTTGTGCTTGCCGTAGCCGCCCGGGATGTCCACATAGGAGTCGCGCGGGATGGACAGCAGCGAGGCGGGCTTGGAGGTGTCGTTGGGCACGTGCACGAGGATCAGCGTGTCCGTGTTCAGCTCGCCGTCGTCCCCGCCCGCGTTGAGCTGGTTGAGCACGTCCCTTGGCAGCGGGTCGCCGTGCGCGTCGGTGCGGCTGTCCAGGCCCACCAACAGGATGTCCACGGCGCCGTCGGCGGGCTTCTCCTCCCCACCGTTCTTGATCACGTCGTCGGTGGCCAGCCCGCTGAGCAGGCTGTCCAGCGTGGCGTAGCCGTAGCCGGTGAGCAGCAGCACCACGGTGGAGGCGAAGGCCAAGGCGACCATGCCCGCCTTGCGGCCCACCGAACCGTTGGCCCCCTTGGCCGCGGGGCGCCGCGGCCCCGACTTGGGCTTGGCAGCGAGCTGGTCCGGGGCGGCGGCGCGCGCGGCCTCGGTGGGCTTGGCCACCGGCTTGGGCGGCGGCGGGACCGGCTTGCGCTGCTGACCAGCGCCCGGCTCACCGGGCGGTTGCGACCTGGGCGGCTGCGGGCGGCGCGGCGGCTGCCCAGGCTGCCGACCGGGCACGGCCGGGTTCTGGGCGCCGGGGTTCTGCGGATTGGGGCGCCGGGGAGGCACCGGACGACCCGCACCCCCTGAGGGGGGACCCGGCCGACGCGGCGGGTTCTCCACAGGCTTCCACCTCCCGATGCGAAAAAAGCGGCGGCACGACCGACTGTGGGCGCGCACACCGACAAAAATCCACCATCCAGCCTACTTGAGTTGACGCGGTGGCCTGAAATCGCCCGGCGGCCGGATGGCGGTTGATCACCCACGGTGCTGGCCCTACTATCCTCCGTGATCTGGTCCCCGCCGGGGTTCGCGCACCCAGACCACCCTTGTGGCTAGGAGCGCGCCCATGAGAGCCCTCGCACTGCTAGCAGCGCTGCTGACCAGCGCGTCGCTGGTCGGCCCCCCGGCAGCGGCCGCACCCGACGGCGGCTGGCACCGCGGCACACCACCGCTGAGCACCCCGTGGACCGACCAGGTCGGCCCGGACAACGCGCTGCCGGAGTACCCACGCCCGCAACTGGCCCGTGACGACTGGCGCAACCTCAACGGTGTGTGGCAGTTCGCGGGCGGGGCCGGCGCACCGCCGACCGGACAGCAGCTCCCGGAACGGATCCTGGTGCCCTATCCGGTGGAATCCGCACTCTCCGGCATACAGCGGCACGAATCAGCCATGTGGTACCGCCGCACCTTCACCGTGCCGCGCTCCTGGCGGGTGGGCTCGGAAAGCCGATTGATGATCAACTTCGGCGCGGTGGACTACCAGGCCACCGTGTACGTCAACGGCAAGCAGGTGGCCGCGCACCAGGGCGGCTACGACTCGTTCAGCGCCGACGTCACCGACGCGCTGCGCCCCGGCGGCGAGCAGGAACTGCTGGTCGGCGTGGTGGACCCGACCGAGCAGGGCGGGCAACCCATCGGCAAGCAGCGGGTCAACCCGGTCAACAACATCCTGTACACGCCCTCCTCGGGCATCTGGCAGACGGTGTGGATGGAACCCGTTGCCGCCGCGCACATCACGGCCGTGGACGCGATCCCCGACCTGACGACCAACTCGCTGCGGCTGACCGTGCACTCCACGGGCGGTCACGGCGCCGAGGTGGTCGCCTCGGTCAAGGACGGTGGCCGACCGGTGGCCACCGCACAGGGCCGCGCGGACCAGGAGTTCCGGATCCCCTTGCGCAACCCCAAGTTGTGGAGCCCGGACAGCCCGTTCCTGTACGACCTGGACCTGCGGCTGATCGACCCGGGCCGCTCCCGCGACGTGGTGCACAGCTACTTCGGCATGCGCTCGATCGCGCTGGCCAAGGGCGCCGACGGCAAGCTGCGCACCGTGCTCAACGGCAGGTTCACCTTCAGCCTTGGCACGCTGGACCAGGGCTTCTGGCCGGACGGCATCTACACGGCGCCGACCGACCAGGCGCTGCGCTTCGACCTGGCCCAGCAGAAGTCCCTGGGCTACAACACGGTGCGCAAGCACATCAAGGTGGAGCCGCAGCGCTGGTACTACTGGGCGGACAAGCTGGGGCTCATGGTGTGGCAGGACATGCCCGCGATGAACGTGGACTTCGGCTCGGCCAAGCCCTCCGAGCCGCGGCCGACTCCCCAGGCGCAGCAGCAGTTCCGCACCGAACTGCACGCGATGATCGACCAGCACCTGAGCCACCCGTCGATCGTGCAGTGGGTGCCGTTCAACGAGGGCTGGGGCGAGTTCGACCCGGCGGGGGTGGCCGACCAGGTCAAGGCCTGGGACCCGAGCAGGCTGGTCAACGCCAACAGCGGGGTCAACTGCTGCTACTCCTTCGACGGCGGCAACGGGGACATCTACGACGACCACACCTACGTCGGGCCGGGCAGCCCGACGCCCAGCGACACCAGGGCGGCCGTTGAGGGCGAGTTCGGCGGGCTCGGGCTGCGGGTGACCGGGCACGAGTGGCAGCCGGGCAAGGGCAACTCCTACGAGATGGAGCCGGACGCGGCCACGCTGACAAGCCGGTACGTGCAGTTGCTCAAGCAGGTCAAGGAGTGCGAGCTCAAGTGCGGCCTGTCCGCCGCGATCTACACCGAGCCCACCGACGTGGAGAACGAGGTCAACGGCCTGTTCACCTACGACCGCAAGGTGCTCAAGCCGGACCGTGCGCAGATCACCGCCGTGAACCGCGAGGTCATCGCCGCCTCGGCGCACGCCACCGATCCCATGCCACCGCCCCCGCCCGGCACGCCGGGGCTCACCGGCACCGGGGCCTGGGCGCTGGACGGCAACACGGCGGACAGCTCGGGGCGCGGGCACGACGCCAGCCTGGTCAACGCGCCGACCTGGACCGAGGGGCACACCGCGGGCGCGTTGCAGCTCAACGGCAGCAACCAGTGGGCCGACACCGGTGCGTCCATTCTGGACACTTCGACGGACTTCACCGTTGCGGCGTGGGTGAAACTGGACAGGACGGGCCGGTTCTCCACGGCGGTCAGCCAGGACCGGCCGGACGGCATCAGTGAGTTCTTCCTCCAGTACTCCGCCGCGGACAACAGGTTCGCCTTCAGCACCGCGGGCACCCGCGCGCTGGCGAAGCAACCGCCGCAGACCGGGGTCTGGTACCACCTCGTCGGCCAGTACGACTCACGCGCGGCACAGACCAGGCTGTACGTCAACGGGGTGCTGGAGGGCAGTTCGGGCTACTGCCCCGGGCACGTGGCGCCGGGCCACACGGTCATCGGGCGGGCGCTCTACGGCGGCAACCAGGTGGACTTCTGGCCGGGTGCGCTGGACCAGGTGCACGTCTACGACCGGGCGCTGACCTCGGCGGAGATCGCCGAGCTGTACCGCGCGGGCACCTGATCGGGGTAAGAAGTGCCAAAGGTTGACACGCCGTCCAGATCCTCCGTTAATTTGCTACGACTCGGTCGAGGAGGCGGGAACACGATGAAGTCTTCCCTGAGACTCAGTGCCACGCTGACAACGTTGGCAGCGCTCACGCTGACCGGCTGCGCGAACCCCGAGGGCGGGGGCTCGTCCGGCACGGGGTCGGGCGGCCAGCAGACGGCCTCGGCCGCCAGCGGGCCGACCTGCACGATCGAGCAGTACGGGGCGACCAAGGTCGACTTCAAGAACGCGGTGGTGGGCTTCTCGCAGTCCGAGGCGGAGGCCAACCCGTTCCGCATCACCGAGACCCAGTCGATCACCGACGAGGCGCAGAAACAGGGCGTGCAGCTGCTCAAGCGCAACGCCAACTCCAACCTGGGCCAGCAGGTCTCCGACATCCAGGGCCTGCTCGCCCAGGGCGCGAACCTGCTGGTCGTGGCCCCGCTCAACTCCGAGGGTCTGCAACCCGCGCTGGACGCGGCCAGGGCCAAGCACGTGCCGGTGGTGACCATCGACCGCAAGCTCAGCTCGGCCACCCCGTGCAAGGACTACCTGACCTTCATCGGCTCGGACTTCGTGGAGCAGGGCAAGCGGGCGGCCGCACAGCTGGTGAAGGCCACCGGCGGCACCGGCAAGGTGGCCATCCTGCTCGGCGCCACGGGCAACAACGTGACCACCGACCGCACCAGCGGGTTCAAGGACTACCTGGCGGCCCAGGGCAAGGGCCTGACCGTGGTCGCCGAGCAGACCGGTGAGTTCACCAGGGAGAAGGGGCAGTCGGTCACCGAGCAGCTGCTCCAGGCCCACCCGGAGATCACCGCGGTCTACGCGGAGAACGACGAGATGGCGCTGGGCGCGGTCACCGCGATCAGCGGCTCGGGCCGCAAGCCCGGCAAGGACGTCAAGGTCGTCTCGGTGGACGGCACCCGCAACGCCGTGCAGGGCATCGTGGACGGCACGATCAACGGGGTGGTCGAGTCCAACCCGAGGTTCGGGCCGCTGGCGATGTCCACCCTGCGGGACTTCCTGTCCGGCAAGGGCATCCCCAACACGGTGACGATCAAGGACAAGGAGTACGACCCGGGCAACGCGGCGGCGGAGGTCGCCGGGGCCTACTGAGCCCGCCCGGCCGCCCCCTCCGGCAGTGCGCGCCGAGGGGGCGGGCGGGTGTCCTGTCTCGAGCACACCCAGGAGTCGGCGTGTCGAACATCGTGTTGGAGGCCGTGGGCGTCGACAAGCACTTCGCCGGGGTGCACGCGTTGCGGGGCGTGGACTTCACGCTGCGCGCGGGTCAGGTGCACGCGCTGGTCGGTGAGAACGGGGCGGGCAAGTCCACCCTGATCAAGGTGCTGACCGGGGTGCACCAGCCCGACGGCGGGCAGCTGCGGCTGTTCGGCGATGCCGTGTCCTTCGGTTCGCCCGCGCAGGCCCAGCAGGCGGGCATCAGCACGGTGTACCAGGAGGTCAACCTGGTGCCGCAACTGTCCGTGGCGCAGAACCTGTTCCTGGGCCGCGAGCCGCGCAACCGCTTGCGGCTGCTGGACTTCGCGGCCCTGTACCGGCAGGCCGGGCAACTGCTGGGTGAGCTGGGCATCCCGATCGACCCGAGGCGCCCGCTCACCAGCTACGGGCTCGGCGTGCAGCAGATGGTCGCGGTGGCCCGGTCGGTGGGCGCCGAGGCCAAGGTCGTGATCATGGACGAGCCGAGTTCCTCGCTGGAGCCGCGCGAGGTGGAGACCCTGTTCGAGGTGATCCGCAAGCTGCACGAGCGGGACGTGGCGGTGGTCTACGTCAGCCACCGCATGGAGGAGCTGTACCGGATCTGCGACTCGGTCACCGTGCTGCGCGACGGGCAGGTCGTCCACAGTGGACAGATGGCGGAGATCGGCAGGCTGGAGCTGGTCGCCACCATGCTCGGCCGCGAGTTGACGAACGTTCGTACAGTTTTCTCCGGGGAGCACGACTCGCGCTCCGGCACCGCCCTGCGGGCCGTTGGCCTGCGCAGGCGGACCGTGCTGGACGGGGTGGACCTGGACGTGGCGCCCGGTGAGGTGCTGGGCCTGGCCGGGCTGCTCGGCTCGGGCCGCACCGAGACGCTCAAGGCCCTGGTCGGCCTGCAACCACTGGACTCCGGCGAGATCCAGGTCGACAGCACGACCGTTCGTACCGGTTCGGTCAGCTCGGCGATCAGGGCCGGGCTGGTGCTCGTGCCGGAGGACCGCAAGGCGGAGGGCATCATCCCGCACCTGTCGGTGCGGGAGAACATCGTGCTGGCCGCGCTGCCCCGGCTGTCCGTCGCGGGCATCGTGTCCAAGCGGCGGCAGCGCGAGCTCGTGGACACCTTCATGCGCCGCCTGCGGATCAAGGCCGCCAGCCAGGAGCAGCGGGTCAGCGAGCTGTCCGGCGGCAACCAGCAGAAGGTGATGCTGGCCAGGTGGCTGGCGATGAGCCCCAAGGTGCTGCTGCTGGACGAGCCGACCCGGGGCATCGACGTGGGCGCCAAGGCGGAGGTGCAGGCACTGGTGGACGAACTGGCCGACCAGGGCCTGGGCATCGTGCTGGTGTCCAGCGACCTGGAGGAGGTCGTGGAGGGCGCCGACCGCGTGGTGGTGCTGCGCGAGGGCGCCTCGGTGGCGGAGCTGACCGGCGACCAGGTCAGCGTGGACTCCGTGCTGGCGGTGATCGCCCATGAGGCTTGATCGACTGAACCTGCGCGACCACGGGGTGTACCTCGCACTGGTGCTGCTGGTGCTGGTCAACCTGGTCATCACGCCGAACTTCCTGACCGCGGACAACATTCGTACGCAACTGGTGCAGATGGTGCCGGTGCTGGTGGTGGCGCTGGGCATGGCGCTGGTGATCGGCACCGAGGGCATCGACCTGTCGGTGGGCTCGGTGATGGCCATCGCCGCCGCGCTGCTGCCGCTCTACCTCGGCTACGGTGCGCTGCCCGCGATCGGCATCTGCCTGGTCGCCGGGGCCGCGGCCGGTCTGCTCAGCGGGTCGCTGGTGACCTTCGCCGGGGTGCAGCCGATCGTGGCCACCCTGGCACTGCTGGTCGGCGGGCGCGGCCTCGCGCTGGTGATCGCCGACGGGCAGCTCAAGCAGATCCGCAACCAGCAACTGCTCGACCTGGGCTCGGGCAGCGTGCTCGGCGTGCCGCTGACCGTGTTCGTGGCCGCGGTGCTCGTGGTCCTCGTGGCGCTGCTGGTTGGCAAGACCACCTTCGGCCGCCAACTGGTCGCGGTCGGCGGCAACCGCAAGGCGGCGGAGTTCGCGGGCCTGCCCGTGCGGCGCGTGCTGCTGGTGGTGTACCTGCTGTCCGGGCTGCTCGCCGCGGGTGCGGGCGTGCTGGCCACCGCACGGTTGACCGCCAGCGACCCGTCCAGTGTGGGCCTGCTGGTCGAGCTGTCCGCGATCACCGCGGTGGTCGTCGGTGGCACCCCGTTGACCGGCGGGCGGGTGCGCGTGATCGGCACGGTGGCCGGGGCGCTGCTGATGCAGCTGATCGCCGCCACGCTGATCAAGCACGACGTGCCCGCCTCGGTGACCCAGATGCTGGAGGCCGTCATCATCGCCAGTGCCGTGCTGTTGCAACGCGAGGGCACCGGCTTGCGGCTGCGCCGTCAGGAGGCTCGATGATCGCCGGGATCGTGCGGCGGCACGGCGCGCTGGCCGTGCTCGCGGTGCTGCTCGTGGTGGGCGGGCTGTCCTTCAGCACCTTCCTCACCCCGTACAACCTGAGCAACCTGGCCGTGCAGGCCACCTTCCTCGCGGTGGTCGCGCTCGGCATGACGCTGGTGATCGTCAGCGGCGGCATCGACCTGTCGGTGGGCTCGACCTTCGCGCTGGCCGGGGTGCTCGCCGCGTACGGCTCCCGCTGGGGCCTGCTCGTGGCCCTGCTGCTGCCGCTGGCCGTCAGCGCGCTGATCGGGCTGGTGCAGGGCGCGCTGATCGCCCGCTGGCGGATGGCCCCGTTCATCGTGACCCTGTGCGGGCTGCTGTTCGCGCGCGGGCTGTTGCAGCTGCTCACCAAGGAGGGCAGCACCACCTACCTGGTGCCGCAGGACTCCGCGCTGCGCTGGCTCGGGCAGGGCGCGGTGCTGGTCGTGCTGGCCGTGCTCGGCTACCTGGCCGGTGGGGTCCTGTTGCAGCGCACCGGGTTCGGCATGCGGCTGTTCGCCGTGGGCGGCAACGAGGACGCCGCCTCGCTGATGGGCCTGCCGGTGGCCCGCACCAAGGTGTCCGTCTACGTGCTGTCCGGGCTGCTCGCCGGGCTCGCCGGGGTCATGTCCACCGCGCAGCTCGGTTCCGGCGTGACCGTGGTCGGCGTGGGGCTGGAGCTCAACGCGATCGCCGCCGTGGTCATCGGCGGCACCATGCTCACCGGTGGGGCCGGGGCCGTCAGCGGCACGCTCGCCGGGGTCGCGCTGCTCGCCGTGATCCAGGAGCTGATCAACCAGGTGGGCCGGTTCAACTCCAGCATGCAGGCCGTGGTCAGCGGTGCCGTGCTCATCGTCGTCGTGGTGTTGCAGACCCTGCTGAGCCGCGCTCGGCGCTGAGCTGGAGTACTCGCGCTGCCGCACGCGCCATGAAGGTGCCGTTCAGGACGTTGGGCGTCCGCAAGGGCACCTTCACGGCGTGACCGGATCACGAAGGTGGGATTGACACCGTCCGACCTGGCCCAGGGCCGCTGCGACAAGGGCTGGGGCCCCGACCTGTGCACAGGCGCCGAGTTGTCCACACGTGGATCTTCAGCAAGATCAACGAGGTGGGTCGGGCGGTAGGCTGGAGTCGGGGTCGCCCCCCCAGGGAGTGGCGGGGGACGTTCATTGGTGGGGCAGGCTCACAACCCCGCCACTCAGCCCTCGTCCTCGGGCAGCATCAGGTCGATGGAGCCGGCGCGGCGCAGGTTGTCGCTGGCGGAGCGGCCCAGTTCGTCGGCGCGCTCGTGCTCACCCCGGCCCGCGGCGCGCAGGGCCTCGGCGGCCAGCGCCATGCCGGAGAGGAAGTCGACGCGGTTGCCCTCGGTGAGCTCGTCGAGCGGGACCAGCGTCTCCAGCATCAGGTCTACTACGTGGTCCACGGCGTCGGCGGCATCGTGGAACGTGACGGACATCGATGAGCTCCCAGTGCGGGGTGGACAGGGCAAAAGGGTGGAGCCCCCGCACGGGGGTGGGCGGGGGCTCCATCGAGACCCGCCGTTCAGGGGGGAGGAACGGCGGGAGTCCACGGTGAGGCCGGATCCTGCGGGAGGCTCGTCGGCGTCACTCGGCACACCATACGTGCCAACACGCCCACCGCAGAGTGATTGAGGGAAAACATGCAGCAGATCACTGTCGGATCACGGTGGTCACACCGCCGAACGGCGTCCCACATTGTTGGATTGCGCCGCGCGGTCCAAGCTGTCGTGATGAGCTGATCGTGATCGAGAGGGGTGGGGGCATGTCCCAAGCCAGGTACCAACCAGCCAGGTACCAGCGCAGGCAGTTCTTCGGGCTCGCGGGCGGGGTCGCGGCGGCGGGCCTGCTGGCGGCCTGCGGCTCGAACAACGGGCGTGGCAACGGGGCCACGATCGAGCAGTGGTACCACGCCTACGGCGAGGCGGGCGTGCAGCAGGCGGTGGAGCGCTACGCCAAGGCCTACGACAAGGCCGCGGTGCACGTGCAGTGGAACCCGGGCGACTACGACTCGAAGCTGGCCAGCGGGCTGGCGGGCAGTTCGGGCCCGGACGTGTTCGAGTCCACCCTGCACGTGGACATGGTGCGGGCCAAGCAGGTGGTCTCCCTGGACGACCTGCTCGGTGACGCCCGCGCCGACTTCACCGAGTCGGTGCTGGCCTCGCACACCGTGGACGGGGCGGTGTACGGCATCCCGCAGGCCGTGGACATGCAGATGCTGTTCTACCGCAAGAGCCTGCTCGACAAGGCGGGCGTCACGCCGCCGACCACGGTGGACGAACTGGTGGACGCGGCGCACCGGCTGACCAGCGACAAGGTGAAGGGCCTGTTCCTGGGCAACGACGGCGGGGTCGGGGTGCTGGCGGGCCCGCTGCTGTGGTCGGCGGGGCTGGACTACCTGACGCCCGACCACAAGGTGGGCTTCGACGACCCGGCGACCGTGACCGCGATCGGCAAGCTGCGCGGCCTGTTCACCAGCGGCTCACTGCTGCTGGGGGCGCCGACCGACTGGGCGGACCCCGCGGCGTTCACCCAGGGCCTGACCGCGATGCAGTGGTCCGGGCTGTGGGCGGTGCCCGCGGTGCAGAAGGCGCTGGGCTCGGACTTCGGCGTGCTGCCCTGGCCCAGGCTGACCGAGAGCGGCAAGCAGTCAGTGCCCTTCGGCGCGTACGGCTCGATGGTCAGCGCCAAGAGCCAGAAGGTCAACGAGGCCAAGGCGTTCGTGAAGTGGCTGTGGCTGGACCGCACCGACTACCAGGCCGACTTCGACCTGAACTACGGGTTCCACATCCCGGCGCGCAAGTCCATCGTGGCCAAGGCGGACAAGCTGCGCACGGGTGTGGCCGCCGACGCGGTGCGCTTCGTGCAGGAACTGGGCCGGTCCTCGAACCCGCCGCAGTGGACCTCGAAGATGCAGAGCGCGTTCAGCGAACTGCTCTCCCGCACGGTCCGCAGCGGGGGCGACGCCTCCGGTGAGCTGCGCACGGCGGTGCAGGCGGTGCAGACCGAGCTCAAGCGCCTGTACGGATGACCGGCGCCAAGCAGCGCACGGCGTTGCCGTTCTGGGTGTTCGTCGGACCGTTCGTGATCGGCCTGGTGATCTTCGCCTACCTGCCGATCGGGTGGAGCGCGGTGCTCAGCCTGTTCGACGCGCACAACACGGTCACGCCAACCGAGTTCGTCGGGCTGGGCAACTACGCCGACATGCTCGCCGACGACCGGTTCCTGCGCAGCCTGCTCACCTTCAGCCTGTTCGCGCTGTTCGTGGTGCCGCTGACCTTCGTGCTGTCACTGGCGCTGGCGGTTGCCGTGAACCAGGTGCGCTTCGCCAGGACCTTCTTCCGCTCGGTGTTCTTCCTGCCCACGGCCTGCTCCTACGTGGTCGCCTCGCTGGTGTGGAAGCTGTCGATCTTCAACGGGGTGCGGTTCGGGCTGGCCAACACCGTGCTGGGCTGGTTCGGCGGGGACACGGTCGCCTGGCTGTCCGACCCGAACCCGCCCTGGTACTGGGTGGTGCTGGTGACCGTGCGGCTGTGGCTTCAGGTCGGCTTCTACATGATCCTGTTCATCGCGGGCCTGCAACGCATCCCGGCCACCCTGTACGAGGCCGCCTACGTGGACGGGGCCAAGCCGGGCTGGCAGGTGTTCCGGTACATCACCCTGCCGCAGTTGCGGCCCACCTCGGTGGCGGTGCTGCTGCTCAGCCTGATCGCGGCCTACCAGGCGTTCGACGAGTTCTACAACCTGCTCGGCACCGCCCAGGGCTACCCCGACTTCGCCCGCCCACCGCTGGTGTACCTGTACTACCTGGCGCTGGGCCAGAACCAGGACTACGGGCACGGCAGCGCGGGCGCGCTGATCCTGGCGCTGCTGATCGCGCTGGTGACCCTGACACAGGGCAGGCTGCTCGGGCTCGGACGGAGGGACTGAACGGTGCCGGTCGGACACTCCCCCAGCAGGCTGGCCAGTGCGCTGCGCTACCTGGCGCTGAGCCTGGCGGCGCTGCTGTTCCTGCTGCCGTTCTACCTGGTCGTGCGCAACGGGCTGGCCACGGAGTCGGACATCACCTCGCCCGAGTGGACCCTGTTCCCGGGGACCGTGCACTGGGACAACCTCGGCGAACTGTTCGGCGACCAGTCCGTGCCGATGGCCAGCAGCCTGCTCAACTCCCTGCTGGTGGCCGTGTTGCAGACCGCGGGCCAGCTCGTGCTCGGCTCGCTGTGCGGTTACGGCCTGGCGCGCATCCCGTACCGGCACGCCAACAAGGTGTTCTACGCCGTGGTGGCCACGCTGATGATCCCCGCGGCGGTGACCTTCGTGCCCAGCTTCGTGCTGGTCTCCTCGCTGGGCTGGGTCAGCGACCTGCGCGGCCTGATCGTGCCGGGGCTGTTCGCGGGCATCACGGCCTTCCTGTTCCGCCAGTACTTCCTGGACTTCCCGCGCGAGCTGGAGGAGGCCGCCCGCATCGACGGGCTCGGTCACTGGGGTGCGTACTGGCGGATCGTGGTGCCCAACTCCAAGGGCTTCTTCGCGGCCGTCGGCGTGATCCAGTTCATCGGCAGCTGGAACGCGTTCCTGTGGCCGCTGGTGATCGGCCAGGACGAGTCGACCTGGACCGTGCAGGTGGCGCTGTCCACCTTCCTGACCGCGCAGAACATCAACCTGCACGAGCTGTTCCTTGCCGCCGCGGTGAGCATCGCCCCGCTCGTCCTGGTGTTCGTGGTGCTGCAACGGCACCTCGTGCGCGGGGTCACCGAGAGCGGCATCAAGGGCTGACCCCAGGCGCCGACATGCGCAGGCCCCGCGCGTGTCGGCGCTTGCGGCACCGCGTGTCGGACGCTCCCGTGCGGTGTGTCGGCGCTTGCGGCACCGCGTGTCGGCGTATCCCGTACGACGTGTTGGACAGCCGAGCCTGGCGCGCGCGACGCGCCGGGCATTCCCCCGATCCGGGTACGGAGCCCGGTTGACCTGCGCTGACGTGGTTACAGTGGTGCCACGCGCGCGCGAAGGGGGCAGGCCCGGGGATGACGATGGACGTCCAGTCGCCATGCTCGGTGTCCGCGGCCTTCCGCCGGCTCCGCGCGGAACACCCCGACCTGCCGGTGTTCACCTTCCTCGACCACGAGGGCCGCGACCAGTCCACGCTGACCTTCGCCCAGCTCGGGGACGAGGCCGAGCGGGTCGCCGCCGAGCTGCACGCGCGCGGGCTCGGCCCCGGTGACCGCGCGCTGCTGGTCTACCTGGAGACGGCCGACTTCGTGGTCGCGCTGCTGGGCTGCCTCGTGCTGGGGGTCATCCCCGTCCCGGTCTGCCCGCCGAACCCGTTCACCCTGCACCACGACCTGGACGCGTTCACCCTGCTGGCGGAGAGCACCGGGGCGAGGGTCGCGCTGACCAACGCCACCTTCGACCGGGCCCGGGCCTCGATGCAGGACGGACACCCGTGGCCGCTGGTGCACTGGCTGCGCACGGACCGGCCCACCCGGCCGCGCCGCACCACCTGGTACGAGCCCGCCGACCTGGACGAACCGGCACTGCTGCACTACACCTCGGGCTCCACCGGCTCACCGCGCGGAGTGGTGCTGTCCCACCGCAACCTGCACCACGAACTCGCGCACAACGCCGTGGACCTGGGGCTGGGGCTGGACACCCGTGCCGTGTCCTGGCTGCCGCACTTCCACGACCTCGGGCTGATCTGCTTCCTGCTCAGCGCCATGTCCGGCAACGGGCGGGTGTACCAGCTGTCCCCGCTGACCTTCCTGCACCGGCCCACCACCTGGTTCGACGTGCTGGCGCGGGTACGGGCCACGCACACCGCGGCGCCGAACTTCGCCTACGACCTGGCCGTGCGCAAGACCACCGAGCAGATGCGCGCGAACTGGGACCTCAGCGCGCTGCGTGTGGTGATGACCGCCGCCGAGCAGGTGCGCCCGGCCACGGTCGACGCCTTCCTGGCGGCCTTCGCGGTCTCCGGGCTGGACAGCAACGCGTTCTACCCCGCGTACGGGCTCGCCGAGCACACGGTGAGCGTGACCATGGGCGGGCGCGGGCGGCTGCGGGTGGAGAAGGCCGCGCTGGACGAGGGCAAGGTGGTGCAGCTCGAGGACGACTCGGACGTGCGCGCGGTGACCTACGTGGCCTGCGGGCGGGTCACCAAGCAGGGCGCGGACGTGCGCATCGTGGACCCGAGGACCCGGCAGCCCTGCGGCACCGGGCAGGTGGGCGAGATCTGGGTGGACTCGCCGAGCAAGGCCCTGGGCTACTTCGGGCTGCCCGAGGAGACCGCCGAGTGCTTCGAGGCGGTGGTGGCCGGGGAGTTCGGCGGCCGGCGGTACCTGCGCACCGGGGACCTGGGCTTCCTGCACGAGGAGGAGCTCTACCTCACCGGCCGGTACAAGGACCTGATCATCGTGCACGGCCAGAACCACTACCCGCAGGACATCGAGGACAGCGTGCGCGGCTGCCACGCGGCGGTGCGGGCGGGCGGTGTGGCGGCCTTCGCGGTGACCACCGGGGACAACGAGCCCGCGGCCGAACGGCTGGTGCTGTACGTGGAGCTCAAGGGCCGCCGGCCCGGCGAGGCCCTGGTGGACGAGGTGGTGCGGGCGGTGCGGCACGCGGTGTACACCGACCACCGGCTTGCCAGCCATACGGTTGTAGTCGGGCTCTCGGGCTTGGTCAGCAAGACCACGAGTGGGAAGATCCGCCGACAGGCGTGCAAGGAGGCATTCCTGTCCGGCTCGGTGCACGAGGCGCCGTACACGGTCAGTGTCTCCGCATTGCACTAGAGTCGAGCGTTCGGCCCGAGCTCGGGAGGTGCGCGGTGGACAGACCCTCGTGGGCACCCGGCGAGGTTGACCTGGACAGACCCAGTGCGGCCCGGGTCTACGACTACTACCTCGGCGGTTACCACAACCTGGCGGTGGACCGGGCCTTCGCCGAGCAGGCGATGAAGGCCATGCCGGAGCTGCCGCTGATCATGCGCACGAACCGGGCCTTCCTGCGCCGTTCGGTGCGCCACCTGGTGGGCACGGGCATCAGGCAGTTCCTCGACCTGGGCTCGGGCATCCCGACCGTGGGCAACGTGCACGAGATCGCGCAGGCCGCGGCCCCGGAGTCCACGGTGGTCTACGTGGACAAGGACCCGGTGGCGGTGGCGCACAGCCAGGTCATCCTGGAGGGCAACCCGCGCGCCGGTGTGCTGCAGGCGGACCTGCGCGAGCCGCACGTGGTGCTGGACTCCGCCCCGGTGCGCGAACTGCTGGACCTGGACCAGCCCGTGGCCGTGCTGATGTTCGCGGTGCTGCACTTCGTGCGGGACGACGAGGAGGCCGCCGCCTCGGTGCGCCGCCTGATGGGCGCCCTGCCCACCGGCAGCTACGTGGTGATCTCGCACGGCACGCACGAGCCGGTCGGCGAGCGCGGGCGCGAGGTGGAACGGCTCTACACCAGGACCGACAACCCGTTGGCGCCGCGCAACCAGGCGCAGGTCGCCAAGCTGGTGTCCGGGCTGGAGCCGGTGGAACCGGGCGTGGTGTTCCTGCCGCTGTGGCGCCCGGACGGTCCCGACGAGGTCGACGACCACCCGGAGCGCAGCTGCACCTACGGGGTCGTGGCCCGCAAGCCCTGATCCGGCAGCCGCGCGGCCACCCCGTCCAGCAGGCAGTTCAGGCCGAACTCGAACTCCTCGGCCTGCTCGTGGTCCTCGGCGTTGAACACGTACTCGGTGAAGTGCGGGTACTGCCCGGACTCGACCACCGAGCGCACGTACGGACCGATCTGGTCACGCCACTCCAGCTCCGTCATGCCCGCGCGCCGCCAGGTGTCCTGATCACCGAGCTCGTCCTGCAACACACCGAGCAGGTAGCTGCGGATCAGCTTCATCAGGCTGGACGCGGTGGTGATGTCGCAGCCCAGCTCGCGGAACACGCCGACACCGGACTCGAACTGCCGCAGCGCGTTGGGGCCCATCGGCGGCCTGCCCGCCATCAGCTCGGGCAGCCAACGGTGCCGCAGCACCAGGTCCCGGTACGCGTGCGCGAACCCGCACACCTGGGCACGCCAGTCCCCCTCGTGCGCCGTGCGGGCCTGCTCACCGAGCACCCGGTCGACCATCAGCTCCTGGAGCTCGTCCTTGCCGGGCACATGCCGGTACAGCGACATCGTGCCCGCGCCGATCGCGTCGGCCACCCGGCGCATGGACACGGCGGCGATGCCCTCGGCGTCGGCCAGCGCGACCGCGGCGCACACGATCTGGTCACGGCTGAGCCCAGGCCGGGACGGCTGCCCCTCGTACATCCAGACCAGTCCGGGGACGCTCATGGCCACCTCCTTGCGTACACCATACCCGACGCGTACGTTGTACCCAGAACGTACGACGTACGCAGCGAGGGGGAACGATGTTGGAGACCAGGGTTCTTGTCGTCGGCGGCAGCACGGTGGGGCTGGCCACGGCAGCGCTGCTGGCGCACCACGGGCTGCGGCCGCTGGTGATCGAGCGGCGCGCCGGGCTCTCGGCGCACCCCAGGGCGATGGGCACGGCCATGCGCACCATGGAGGTGCTGCGCGAACTGGGCGCCGTCGAGGATCTGGGCAGCAACCCGAGGACCGGCAAGATCACCGTGCACACGCTGGCCGACCCGGAGAGCGCGGCGGCACCGAAGGCCCTGCCCGCCACGACCAGCACCAGCCCGTGGACCGCGCTCACGCCCACCAGGCCCGCGCCGAGCGCCCAGGACCGGATCGACGCCGCGCTACACAAGGCCGCGACGCGCCTGGGCGCGGAGTTCCGGTTCGGCACCGAGCTGAAGTCCTTGGTACAGGACGAATCCGGGGTCACCGTGACGGTGGACGGGCCGGCGGGCGGCTACCAGATCCGCGCCGAGCACGTGGTCGGCGCGGACGGGGTGCGCAGCCGGGTGCGCGAGCAACTGGGCGTGCGGACCACCGGCCCCGGCCCGATCGGCACGGAGAACACCAGCGTGCTGTTCCGCGCGGACCTCACCGAACTGAGTCAGGGCAACGACTTCCTGCTCTGCGAGGTGCGCAACCCGGACGCGCCCGGCATGCTGATCTCGATGGACGCCGTGGACCGCTGGGTGTTCCACACCGGGGTGGCCACCAGCGCGGGGCGCACGCCGGAGGAACTCGTGCGCAGCGCGCTCGGCGCCACGGACCTGCCGATCGAGGTACTGAGCACGATGTCCTGGCAGGTCAACGGCAGGCTCGCGGAGACCTTCCGGGTCGGCAGGGTGTTCCTCGCGGGCGACTCGGCGCACGCCGTGCCCCCGCTGGGCGCCACCGGCATGAACAGTGGGGTGGCCGACGCGTACAACCTGGCGTGGAAGCTCGCGTTCGTCCACAGTGGACGCGCGAGCGAGGAGCTGCTGGACAGCTACGAGCAGGAACGTCTGCCCGCCGCGCAGCTGAACCTGGCGCAGGCCCTGCTGCGCATGGACAACGCGCACCTGCACTGGGACAGCTCGGAGCAGGCGGCCCGCGAGCGCGCGGAGATCGGCCTGCTCGCGCCGTTCGTGATGAGCCTGGCCGACCGGTACAGCTCCTCGGCGGTCATCGACCCGGAGCCGGAACTGCCCTCCACCCAGGACGCCCTCGCGGTGCTGGACGGGGCGCCCGGCTCACGGGTCCCGCACGAGTGGGTCAGCGGTCAGGATCTGTCCACTGTGGACATCGCAGGTACGGACCTGGCCCTGCTGACCGGGGTTGACGGTCAGGCGTGGCAGCGACCCGCGGCGGCGCAGGGCCTCCGGGTGCACGCCCTGCCGAGCTCCGTGGACTGGCTGGCCGACCGCGGCGCGGTGCTGATCCGCCCGGACTCGTTCATCGCGTGGCGGGCCGAGGACCTCGGCGCGGACCCCGCGGGCGTGTTGCGCGCGGCGCTCGACCGGGTGCTCACGCCGTCTGGCGCAGGTGTGCCGGGCGGTGCTCGGCCATGAGCCGCTCCAACTTGTCCAGGGCGCGGCTGGCGGTGGACTTGACCGCGCCCTGCGAGATCTGCGTGGCCGCGGCGATCTCGGCCTCGGTCATGCCCCCGTAGTAGCGCAGCACCAGCACCTCGCGCTGCCGGGGAGCCAGCTGGGCCAGCGCGTCCATGACGGCCTGCTGGTCGGTGGTGAGCATGGCCAGGGACTCCGCCGAGCGCGCGGGCAGCTCGTGCGGGGGCACGTAGTCACGGGCGCGCTTGCGGCGGCGCAGCATGGAACGGCTGCCGTTGACCACGGCGGCACTGAGGTAGGAGGAGGCCGCCGAGGCGTCACGCAGGCCGGACCAGTTGCGGTGCAGTGCCGCGAACGCGTCCTGCACGACGTCCTCGGCGCTGGCGACGTCGTCGACCAGTTTCATGGCCAGGCCGATCAGCCGCCTGCGGTGCACCCGGTAGAGATCCTCGATCGTCAACGGGGCTGCGGGGCGAACGGGCCGGAGCTGGGTTGACTGCATGACCGAAACGATGGCCAATCGGTGTCCTGGTCCTGTGCTGGCCGTGTCACAGCCGTGTCACAGAACGAGACAGAACGGCGTCAGTACCTCGCCGGCAGCGTGCCCGGGGTCGGCCGCATCGGCGGGCGGCGGCCGGTCGCGCGGTAGGACGGGTGGTACTCGAAGTGCCACCACTCGTTGGCATAGGTGCGGTACAGCCCGAACCGGTCACCGTGCCGCTCCAGCCAGCGGGCGCCCTCGGTGGGCCGCACGTCCACGGCGATGCCCTGCACGTGCGCGGACTCCTGCGGGGGCAGCACCCACTCGCGGGCCCTCGGCTCCGAGCCGTAGCTGGTCACGGCCTCCTGGAACAGTTCCTCCTGCTCGGCGAACAGCCGGTGGCCGGAGGTCACGCCGATCAGCTCGGCGTCGTGCCACAGCGCGGCGCAGCGGGCGGCCACGAAGGCAGCCCTGGTCTCCGGGGTGAGCCCGGCCAGCGACTCCGCCGGGTAACGGATGCGGAACGCCCACTCGCAGGCGCGCTCGCGGAACCGCCGACCGCGCGTGACCACCAGCGCGAGGGGCAGCAGCAACGTGGCCACCACCACCGTGGCGTGCCGGTAGGCGTGGTCGCGGCGGCGCACGGGCTCCTGGCCCACCAGCACCTCACCCGACGACCTGCGGAGTCGGAACATCACCTGTCCGTCCGGATCGTGTCATGGTTCTGCTACAGACTGCCCACCAGCGGCGTTCAGCCAGCAGCGCTGGGACCATAACCGAATAATCTGCGGATGTGTCACGGGTTCTGTTGATTGAGGACGACCAGGCAGTGCGGGAGGGGCTTCAGCTCGCCCTGCGCAGGCAGGGCCACACCATCCACACGGCCGCCTCGGGTGAGGAAGGTCTCACCAGGCTGCGCGCCGAACCGCCGGACATCGTGGTGCTGGACCTGATGCTGCCCGGCATCGACGGGTTCGAGGTCTGCCGCAGGATCCGCGCCGGTGGGGACATCCCGATCATCATGCTGACCGCGCGCAGCGACGACTTCGACGTGGTCGGCGGTCTGGAGGCGGGCGCGGACGACTACGTGGTCAAACCCGTGCAGCCCAGGGTGCTCGACGCCAGGATCAGGGCGGTGCTGCGGCGCACCGGTGCGGAGCGTGCCGAATCCGAGCACCACGCGGGTCTGGGCATCGACCGGGCAGCGCTGGTGGTCAGCAAGGACGGCCGTCCCGTCAGCCTGACCCCGACCGAGCTGCGCCTGCTGCTGGAGCTGTCCAACACCCCCGGACGCGTGCTCAGCCGCCAACAACTGCTGGAGGCGGTGTGGGAGCACGATTATCTTGGCGACTCGCGACTGGTGGACGCCTGCGTGCAGCGGCTGCGGGCGAAGATCGAGGACAACCCGGCGGAGCCGGTCTTCGTGCAGACGGTGCGCGGCTTCGGCTACCGGTTCGGTCCCGTGTGAACCGGGTCCGGCAGCTGCTCGGCAAGGCGTGGGGGCTGCGGCCACGCCTGGTGATCACCTGCGTGCTGATCGCGGCGATCAGCGCCACCGCCGCCTCCGGCGCCAGCTACGTGGTGGCCAGGCAGATCATCCTGGACGACGCCACCAGCTCGATCGTGCTGCCGCTGGACAGCAGGGTGCGCAACCAGCTGATGGGTATGCGGCTGCCGCCCAACCAGCAGGCCCTGGACAGCATCGCCAGCTCGCTGGGCGGCAACGTCAAGTTGGTCTACAAGGACATGCAGTCCAAGAACGGGGTCGACCTCACCAAGATCACCCCCGACCTGCGCGCCGCGGTGGCGCACGGCAGCACGGTCGCCTGGCAGCGACTGGACCTGGACGGCCTCCCCGTGATGATCATCGGCATCCCGGTGCTCTCCTGGCACACCGACGGCCAGTGGAGCGGCTCGGGGCTGGAGGTCTACGCCCTGCAGGAGCTGGGCCCGCAGGCCGAGGCGATCCAGAAGCTGGCAGGCGCCTCCTGGGTGCTCGGCGGGCTGGCTGCGGTGCTCGCGGTGGTGATGGCCCTGCTCGCGGCCCGGGGTGTGCTGCGCCCGGTGCGCGAACTGGGCGTGGCCGCGCGGCGGCTGGGCACCGGTGACCTGCGCACCCGGCTGCGCGTGCGCGGCAACGACGAGCTGGCCGAGCTCGCGGGCACGTTCAACGAGACCGCGACCGCGCTGGAGTACCACGTGGGCGAGCTGCGCAGGATGGAGTCCGACGCGCGGCGGTTCGTGGCCGACGTGTCGCACGAACTGCGCACCCCGCTGGCCGCGATGACCGCGGTGACCGACGTGCTCGACGAGGAGGCCCCGCTGCTGGGCGGGGACGCGCAGCTGGCCGCCACCCTGGTCAGCCAGGAGACGCGCAAGCTGACCCGGCTGGTCGAGGACCTGATGGAGGTGTCCCGGTTCGACGCGGGGGCCGCGCGGCTGGCCCTGGACGAGATCGACCTGGCCGAGGCGGTGGCCGCCACCCTGCGGGCCAGGGGCTGGGTGGGCCGGGTGTGGGCCGAGCTGCCCCTCGGGGTCACGGCCAGGGTGGACCCGCGCCGACTCGACGTGATCATGGCGAACCTGGTGGGCAACGCGCTGCGGCACGGCTCGCCCCCGGTCGAGGTCACGCTGTGGGCCGACAGCGACTGGGTGGAACTGCGCGTCACCGACCACGGCCCGGGCCTGGACCCCGAGGTGCTGCCGCACGTGTTCGACCGGTTCTACAAGGCCGACAGCGCGCGGGCCCGCTCCGAGGGCAGCGGCCTTGGCCTGGCGATAGCCTGGGAGAACGCCCGGCTGCACACCGCGGGCCAGGCGGAGGGCAGCCTGTCCGCCGACAACCGTCCGCAGGGCGGGGCGGTGTTCACCCTGCGGCTGCCGCGCAACCTGGAGGAGGACAGCCCGTGAGACCGCGCGTCTGGCTGGTGCTGTTCGCGGCGGCGGTGCTGGCCGCGGGCTGCGGGGTGCGGCCCACCCCCGTGATCACCGGCAAGGACGCGCCACGGGGTGTCATCGCGGGTACGCACCTGTTCTTCGTCAGCGAGGGCAAGCTGCGCGACGTGCAGCGCCCGCTGACCAGCACCTCGTTCGACACGACCAGCACGCTGCGGACGCTGCTGGCCGGTCCCACCGATGCCGAGCGCAAGGACGGCCTGAGCAGCGAGCTGCCCACCGAGGCCAAGCTCACGACCGGCAACCCCGCCCCCGACTACGCCTTCACGGTGCAGGTCTTCAGCGAGGTGCCGCTCAGCGAGCTGGCGCTGGACCAGATCACCTGCACCGCGCTGGTGGCACAGAACGCCTACGGCGGCCAGACTCCGCAGACCTCGGTCCGGATCTACCAGTTCCGCGGCGAGGGCCCCACGACCCGCCGCTGTCCCGTGCCGACCGCCTGAGCCGATTAGACTCGGCCCGTGCCGAAGATCACTGGAGGTTCGCTCGAGGAGCACCGGGAGCGCACCCGCGAGTCGATCTTCGCCGCGCTGTCGGCGCTGATGTACCAGCGCGGGTTCGACGCCATCACCCTGGCCGACATCGCCGCCGCGGCGGGGGTGGGCCGCACCGCGATGTACAACTACTTCGCGGACAAGGAGTCCCTGCTGCTGGCCTACGCCGGGCACGAGACCGAGCGCTACCTCGCCGAGTTGCAGGGCGCGCTGGCCGAGGTGGACAACCCGGTGGACGGGCTCGCGGCGTACGTGCGCGGCCAGCTGCGGCATGTGGCGCGCAACCACCTGCCGCCGGGCACCGCGCTGCGCTCGCTGATGTCCGAGCAGAGCTACCAGCACATGGTCGAGCACGTGGCCGCGCTGGAGGGGATCCTGCGCGAGGTGCTCTCGGCCGGGGTCGCGGCGGGCTACCTGCCCGATTCGGACGTGGCGGCACTGGTCGGGCTGGTCACCGCGTGCATCAGCGGGCGGACCGTGGCCGAGCTGTCCGGGGCGGAGCTGGACCAGGCCATCGAGGCCACCGTGGCCTTCGTGCTGCGCGGGGTCGGCGCCCGACTGGGAGCCGACGGACGTCCCCTTCCGTTCCCCAGCCAGTAAGGCTAGCCTTACCTTAGTCGACGCGTCGGAGCGGTTTTTATGACGACCTGTCGTCACATACTTGACGGCTGGCCGGACCCGGCAGCACACTCGGTGACGGCCACGCCGACTGCGGAGGGGAGTCCGGTCATGGGTGAGCAGTTCTCCACGGTGCTGCGCACGGGCACGGCACAGGAGCACGAGAACGCGGAGAACGCCGGGTTCATCAAGGCGATCTTCGACGGCAGGCTCAGCCTGGACGGCTTCGCGACGCTGGTGGCCCAGCACTACTTCATCTACCAGGTGCTGGAGCAGGCCGCCGAGGCGATGGCCGCCGACCCGGTCGCCGGGGCGTTCGTGCTGCCCGAGCTGACCCGGTTGCCCTCGCTGGAGTCCGACCTGGGGCACCTGTACGGGCCCGGCTGGCGCGACCGCGTCGAACCGACCCCCGCCACGCTGCGCTACCTGGACCGGCTGCGCGAGGTGTGCTTCACCTGGGCCGGCGGCTTCGTCGCGCACCACTACACGCGCTACCTGGGCGACATCTCCGGCGGGCAGGCGGTGCGCGCCGTGGTCGAGCGCCACCACGGGCTGGTCGACCACCGGGGCACGAGCTTCTACGTGTTCGACGGCATCCCGAGCCGCCCGGGCTTCCGCACGCGCTACCGGGAGCTGCTCGACAGCACCGGCTGGGACGCCGCCGAGCAGGCCCGCGTGGTCGAGGAGGCCTGCCTGGCCTTCCGCCTCAACGCCGCGGTCTTCGCCGACCTGGGCGCCCTCGTCCCCTGACCGCGAGTCCCGCCCACACGCACGCGAGTCCCGCTCGCCGGCACGTGAGTCACGTGCCGGCGAGCGGGACTCGCGGGGTTTGGCGTCAGGCGGCCTTGGGGTGGGGGCGGTAGCTGTCCACGTACTCCTGGCCGGACAGCTCCAGGATCGCGTACATGATCTCGTCGGTGACCGCGCGGTGGATCATCGTGGACTCGCCCATGCCCTCGTAGCGCGAGAAGTCCAGCGGGGTGCCGAACCGCACCGTGATCGGCCGGATGCGCGGCAGGCCCCGGCCGTTGCGCTGCACCTGGTCGGTGCCGATCAGCGCGACCGGCACCACGGGGGCCCCGGTGGCCAGCGCGATGCGCGCGACCCCGGCGTGACCCCGGTAGAGCCTGCCATCCAGCGAGCGGGTGCCCTCGGGGTAGATCGCGAACGCGCCACCCCCGTTGAGCACCTGCTCAGCGGTGTCCAGCGCGGCGCGGGCGGCCCGGCCCGAGCCCCGCTCCACCGGGATGTGGCCCAGGCCGCCGAAGAAGCCGCGCATGAGCGCGCCCTTGATCCCGCGGCCCTGGAAGTACTCGGCCTTGGCCAGGAAGTTGACGCGTCGGGGCATCACCATCGGGATGACGATGCTGTCCACGAAAGCGAGGTGGTTGCTGGCCAGGATCACCTGCCCGGTGGCAGGGACGTTCTCCAGGCCCTCGACCTTCGGCCGGTACACCGACCTGATGATCGGGGCGAACACCCGTTTCATGAACCAGTACAGCAAAACTGACCTCCGCACCCGCCAAGGTTTCCGCCACGATTTTGTCATGTCACCCCAGCCAGGTGGCAGGACAGGGCCAGTGTGCCCTCTGTCACGGACGATCGGGCCAAACCGCCCGCGCGTCCAACCGGGTGGGCGTACAGTCCCTGCATTCCGCGTCACCGGAGGGTGCTGGGTGATGGTCCGCTACCTGGTGCAGGGATCGTGGGACACCGCGAGTGGCCCCGGCCATCAACGCCTGCTCTACTTCTTCCTCGGACTGGTCGTGACGTTCCTGCTCATCAGGATCAGTGTGCGCCTGGTACGGGCCAAGGTGCGCTGGTGGCCGGGCAACATCACACCCGGCGGCACGCACATCCACCACGTGGTGTTCGGCGTGGTGGCGATGATGCTCGGCGGGGTCGTGCAGCTGGCCGCCCCGGACGAGGCCGACGAGCCCAAGCTGTGGGCGGCGGCGCTGTTCGGCGTGGGCGCCGCGCTGGTGCTCGACGAGTTCGCGCTGATCCTGCACCTGCGCGACGTGTACTGGAGCACGCAGGGGCGGCTGTCGGTGGACGCCGTGTTCCTGGCGGTCGGCCTGGTCGGGCTGCTGTTGCTGGGCGCCCGCCCGCTGAGCTACGGCCTGCTGGGCATGGGCGGCATCGGCGAGGGGCTCGGCACGCTGATCGCGCTGGTCGACCTGGGCTTCGCGGTCATCGCCCTGCTCAAGGGCAAGATCTGGACCGGCCTGCTCGGCCTGCTGCTGCCCCCGCTGGCCGAGGTCGGCGCGCTGCGCCTGGCCAGGCCCAACTCCCCGTGGGCGCGCTGGCGCTACCGCCAGGGCTCGCGCAAGCTGGACCGGGCGCTGCGCCGAGAGGCGCGGTTCCGCCAGCCGCTGATCCTGGCCAAGATCCGGTTCCAGGAGTTCATCTCCGGGCGGCACGACCTGCCCGAGCCCGAGCGGGTGCTGAGCGAGAAGTCCTGAGATAAGCCGGAGCCCCCGCACGGGGGTGAGCGGGGGCTCCGGGGTAACCCGCCAGCGTCGAGGGGGGAGGAACGCGGCGGGAGCTTCGGTGCTCCGCAACTGTATAGCCGCTCCCGCCGCGCTCGAAACCCATCAGGTGTTGCCAAATGTAGTCAACACGTCACAGGCCGAGGTGCCGGGCGATCAACATGCGCTGGACCTCGCTGGTTCCCTCGCCGATCTCCAGGATCTTGGCGTCCCGGTAGAACCTGCCGACCGGGTACTCGTTCATGAACCCGTAGCCGCCGAAGATCTGGGTGGCCTCCCGCGAGTTGTCCATGGCCGCGTTGGAGGAGACCAGCTTGGCGATGGCCGACTCCTTCTTGAACGGCTCGCCGCGCAGCATCAGCGCCGCGGCCTGGTAGTAGGCCAGCCGCGCGGTGTGCACCCGCGCCTCCATGTCGGCGATCTTGAACTGGATGGCCTGGTACGTGCCGATCTTGTGACCGAAGGCCTCGCGCTCCTGCACGTAGCGCAGGCACTCGTCCACGCAGCCCTGGGCCAGGCCCACGCCCAGCGCGGCGATGGCGATGCGCCCCTCGTCCAGGATGCGCAGGAACTGGGCGTAGCCCCTGCCACGCTCACCGAGCAGGTTGGCCGCGGGCACCCGGCAGTCCGAAAAGGACAGTTCGTGCGTGTCCGAGGCGTTCCAGCCGACCTTGGAGTACTTGCGGGACACCGTGAAGCCCGGGGTGCCCGAGGGCACGATGATCGAGGAGATCTCCTTGCGGCCCTCGGGGGTCTGCCCGGTGACCGCGGTCACCGTGACCGCCTGGGTGATGTCGGTGCCGGAGTTGGTGATGAAGCACTTGGAGCCGTTGATCACCCACTCGTCCCCGTCCAGCCGGGCGGTGGTCCTGGTGGCGCCCGCGTCGGAGCCGCCACCCGGCTCGGTCAGGCCGAACCCGGCCAGCGCCGTGCCCGCGCACAGCTGGGGCAGCCAGCGTTCCTGCTGCTCCCGCGTGCCGAACCGGTAGATCGGCATCGAGCCCAGCGAGACCCCGGCCTCCAGCGTGACCGCGACCGAGGAGTCGACCCTGGCCAGCTCCTCCAGGGCCAGGCACAGCGCGAAGTAGTCCCCGCCCATGCCGCCGTGCTCCTCGGGGTAGGGCAGGCCGAACAGGCCCATCTGCCCCATCTTCGCCACGATCTCGTACGGGAACTCCTCGCGCTCGTAGAAGTCGCCGATGACCGGGGCGACCTCCTCGCGGGCGAACTGCTCCACCGTCTTGCGCAGCGCCTCGTGCTCCTCGCTGATGCGGAAGTCAACCATGATCTCTCACTCCTGTTGGGGTGCGACGACTGCCAACTGCTGACCGAGCCGGACCTGTTGGCCCGCGTGCACCGCCAGCTCCGCGACCAGGCCGTCGATCGGTGCGACGACCGTGTGCTCCATCTTCATGGCCTCGACGACGACCAGCGCCTGACCCGCGCTGACCTGCTCGCCGGGCGAGACCTTCACCAGCAGCACCGTGCCGGGCATCGGGCTGCTCACCGCGCCGCCGACCACACCGGCCGCGTCGTGCCTGGCGGCGGCGAGCCGCTCGGTCTCGGTGAGCGGCCAGGCAGCGCCATCGGCGCCGATCCAGGTCACCGAGCCGTCCCGGGCGCAGCGGTAACTGCGGGTCGAACCTCCTTGGCGCACAACGAGGTTGTCCCCGTCCCAGTGCGCGCTGACGGCCACCGGCTCGGCGTCTGCCAGCGCCACCTCGGCCGCGCGGGCCCTACCGCGCAGGCGGACCTGCACCGGCTCACGGCCGGGCGCCCGCACCTGCCAGGTGGTCCACCCGCGGGCGCCGATCCGCCAACCACCGGGCACGTCCCAGGGGTCGACCACCGCACCGGTCGGCTCCAGCGCGAGCGCGCGCTCGGCCGCGGCGGCGATCAGCACGTGGTCCGGGGTCTGCCCGCCGACCAACTCGTCCAGCTTGCGCTCCACCAGGCCGGTGTCCAGCCTGCCCGCGACCACGTCCTCGTCGGCGAGCAGCGCGCGCAGGAACGGGATGTTCGTGGTGACGCCGAGAACCACGGCCTCGCCGAGCCCGGCGCGCAGCCTGCGCAGCGCCTCGTCCCGGGTGGCCCCGTGCGCGATGTACTTGGCCAGCATGGGGTCGTAGTCGCTGCTGACCGAAGATCCCTGCGACACACCGGAATCCACCCGCAGGCGGCGCGTCGGCTCGTCCAGCACCAGCAGTTGGCCGCCGGTGGGCAGGAAACCGCTCGCCGGGTCCTCGGCGTAGACGCGGGCCTCCACGGCGTGCCCGGTGAGCACCACGTCCTGCTGGCCGAAGGCGAGCGGCTGCCCGGCGGCGACGAGCAGCTGCTGCTCGACCAGGTCCAGGCCGGTGATCAGCTCGGTCACCGGGTGCTCGACCTGGAGCCGGGTGTTCATCTCCATGAAGAAGAACTCGTCGGGCCGGTCGTAGGAGACGATGAACTCCACCGTGCCCGCGCCGGAGTAGCCGACCGACCGCGCGGCGTCCACAGCGGACAGTCCCATGCGCTGGCGGGTCTCCTCGTCCAGCAGCGGGGACGGGGCCTCTTCGATGATCTTCTGGTGACGGCGTTGCAGGCTGCACTCGCGCTCGCCCAGGTGCACTGCCCCACCGTGGTTGTCGGCCAGCACCTGGATCTCGATGTGCCTCGGCCGCTGCACGAACCGCTCCACCAGCAGCGTGTCGTCACCGAAGGACCCGGCGGCCTCACGCCGTGCCGACTCGATGGCCGGGCGCAGCTGCTCGGGCTCGGTCACCAGGCGCATGCCCTTGCCGCCACCGCCCGCCGAGGGCTTGAGCAGCACCGGGTAGCCGATCTCGCCGGCCGCGTCCACGATGTCCACATCGGACATACCCGGCTCGGTCCTGCCCGGCACCACGGGAACGCCCGCGGCCATCACGGTCTGCTTGGCGCGGATCTTGTCGCCCATGGCGTTGATCGCCGAGGGCGGTGGGCCGACGAACACCAGTCCGGCCTCGGCGCAGGCCCGCGCGAAGGCCTCGTTCTCCGCGAGGAAGCCGTAACCGGGGTGGACGGCCTGCGCCTTTCTGGACAGCGCGGCCTCGATGATCCGCTCGATGGACAGGTAGCTCTCCCGCGCGGCGGCGGGCCCGATGCGCACGGCGGTGTCGGCCGCACGCACGTGCCGGGCGCCCGCGTCGGCGTCGCTGTAGACGGCGACCGAGCGGATTCCCATGCGGCCCAACGTGTTCGCCACTCGGACGGCGATCTCGCCGCGGTTGGCGATCAGTACGGTGTCGAACATGCTCACATCCTGAAGACGCCGTAGCGGACTGGGGGCAGCGGTTCGTTGGCCGCGGCCGAGAGCGCGAGCCCGAGTACCGTCCTGGTGTCCATCGGGTCGATCACCCCATCGTCCCACAGCCGGGCGGTGGAGTAGTACGGGTTGCCCTGGTCCTCGTACTGCTCGCGGATGGGCTGCTTGAACGCCTCCTCCTCGGCCGCCGACCACTCGGTGCCGCGCGCGGCGAACTGGTCGCGCCGGACCGTGGCCAGCACCGAGGCGGCCTGCTCCCCGCCCATCACCGAGATGCGCGCGTTGGGCCACATCCACAGGAACCGGGGCGAGTACGCACGGCCGCACATGGAGTAGTTGCCCGCGCCGAAGGAGCCGCCGATGACCACGGTGAACTTCGGCACCCGCGCGCAGGCCACCGCGGTGACCATCTTGGCCCCGTGCTTGGCGATGCCGCCCGCCTCGTACTCGCGGCCGACCATGAACCCGGTGATGTTCTGCAGGAACACCAGCGGCACGCTGCGCTGGTCGCACAGTTCGATGAAGTGCGCGCCCTTGACCGCGGACTCGCCGAACAGGATTCCGTTGTTGGCCACGATGCCCACCGGGTGGCCGTGGATGCGCGCGAACCCGGTGACCAGCGTGGTGCCGTACTCGCGCTTGAACTCGGCGAACCGGCTGCCGTCCACCACGCGGGCGATCACCTCGCGCACGTCGTAGGGCGTGCGGGTGTCGGCGGGCACCACCCCGTAGAGCTGCCCGGGGTCCACGGCGGGTTCCTCGGTGGGCAGCACCTCCCACGGGCGGGGCGCGCGCGGACCCAGGGTGCTCACGATGGTCCGCACGATCTGCAACGCGTGCGCGTCGTCCTCGGCCAGGTGGTCGGTGACGCCCGAGGTGCGCGAGTGCAGTTCGCCGCCGCCCAGGTCCTCGGCGCTGACCTCCTCGCCGGTGGCCGCCTTCACCAGCGGCGGGCCACCCAGGAAGATCGTGCCCTGCCCGCGCACGATGACGGCCTCGTCACTCATCGCGGGCACGTACGCCCCGCCCGCGGTGCAGGAGCCCAGCACGGCGGCGATCTGCGGGATGCCGCGCGCGGACATGGTGGCCTGGTTGTAGAAGATGCGCCCGAAGTGCTCGCGGTCGGGGAACACCTCGTCCTGGCGGGGCAGGAAGGCGCCGCCGGAGTCGACCAGGTACAGGCACGGCAGGTTGTTCTGCAGGGCCACTTCCTGGGCGCGCAGGTGCTTCTTGACCGTGATCGGGTAGTAGGTGCCGCCCTTGACCGTGGCGTCGTTGGCCACGATCACGCACTCGCGGCCCGACACACGGCCAACGCCGGTGATCACACCGGCCGCGGGGGCCTCGTCGTCGTACATGCCGTTGGCGGCCAGTGGGCTCAGTTCCAGCAGCGGCGAACCCGGGTCCAGCAGGGCGTCGACCCGCTCGCGGGGCAGCAGCTTGCCGCGCTCCACGTGCCGGGTCCTGGCCTTCTCCGGACCGCCCAGCGCGACCACGTCGAGCTTGGTCCGCAGCTGGGCGACGAGTTCGGCGTGCTCCTTGGTGTAGCGCTGGAAGGCCGGATCCGAAGGATCGGCGGCGCTGCCGAGGACCGGCGCGTCCATGGGCTTCCCTCACCGTCGAAGTTAGCGACCGTTAACCTGAGCCTCCAGGTTAACGGTCGCTAACTACTTCGTCCAGTCAGGGTGCGTGCCCGCTCAGCCGGTGGCCGAGCTCAGCGCGGGCAGGTAACCGCTCGCGTAGCCGCTGGCGTTGGGGTGGTAGGAGTTGACCACCGGCCAGCTCACACTGTTGATCCACCAGCTGGACGAGCAGATGCCGTGGCTGGTGAAGTTCGAGCGCACGTCGACGAACCGGAACCCGGCGCGACCGGCCGCCGCCGAGATCACCGAGTCCAGGCTGTCCGCCCCGCCGTTGATCAGGCCGCGGGAGGTGTCGCTCAGGCCCACCGAGCAGGAGCCGCCGAGCTGGTAGAAGCGCGGGTAGCCCAGCACGTACACGGTGGCGTTGGGGGCGTGGCTGCGGATCGCGCGGTAGGTGTTGTCCAGCAGCCCAGGCAGGGAGTTGTTGACGAAGTTGGTGGCGTTGTCGACCGCGGTGCGGCAACCGGAGTCGCCACCGAGGATGCAGCTGCCCATGACGCTGGTGAACCCGGCGTCGTTGCCACCGATGGTGACCGTGACGACCGTGTTCGCCGAGCTGAGCGAGCCGACCTGGTTGTTGATCACATCCGAGGTCTTGGCGCCCGAGCAGGCCACGAAGGTGAAGTTCGAGACCGAGTGCGCCGAGGCCCACAGGGAGGGGTAACTCTTCGCATTGCGGTCGCAGCTGTTGTCGTACGAGCCGGCGGTGCCCACACCGGCCGCATAGGAATCGCCGAGTGCGGCGTAGTTGACGGCCAGCGGCGCGGCACTGGCGAGAGCACCGCCAGTGACCACGGCGACCGCGCTGAGCGCAAGAGCCGAAAGGGTTCTGACCAAACGCATAGCAGGGGGCCTCTCCATCGAGGTGATGCGTATCACGAATATGGTGCCGCGCGGAGGCCGGGACCGGAAGGGCACACGCCAACTGTTGCCCGATCATTGGTGGAATAGGCATCTGACCAGAGTGGTCACTCGCCCGAACGGTGGCTGTTGTTAGCGCTCATTAACCTGGTGGTCTACGATCTGCCGCGTGCCGTTCGCCGAGCCCAACACGACGCGGTCCGCCTCCGGCGGGCAGCCTGGTTCACGGCGGGCGCAGATCCTGGCCGCGGCGGCGGAGCTGTTCGCAAGGCACGGCTTCCACGGGGTCGGCATCAACGACATCGGCGCCGCCGTTGGCATCTCCGGCCCGGCCCTGTACCGGCACTTCCGCAGCAAGGACGCCATGCTCGGCGAGATGCTCACCTCGATCAGCGAGGTGCTGCTCGGCGGGGCGCTGGAGCGGGTGCGGACCGCCGAGGGGCCGCTGGCCGCCCTGCACGCGCTGATCGGCTGGCAGGTGGACTTCGCGCTGGACAACCCGGCCCTGATCACCGTGCAGGAACGTGACCTGGGCAACCTCGCGGACTCCGACCGGCAACAGGTTCGGGCGTTGCAGCGTCAATATGTCGAGGTCTGGGTAAGCGCGATCAGCCAGGTCGTGCCCGCTGCGGGCGAGCCCGCGGCGCGCGCGGCCTCGCACGCGGTGTTCGGGTTGATCAACTCGACCCCGCACTCCGCGCACCTGGACCGCGGACAGATGGCAGAACTGCTGCACAGGATGGCCCTGGCCGCGGTCCGCGCCGCCTGAGCGGGCGGCGCGCTCCGCGCCGTGGCCGACATCAGGGGGAGTACAGGGTGAACACCGAGAGCCCGCGCACCGTCGCGTACATATTCCCGATCTTCAACGAGGCCGGGAACATCGACCTGCTGCACCGCACGGTCAGCGAGGTGGTCGCCGAGCGGTCCGACCGGTACCGGTTCAGCTTCGTCTACGTCAACGACGGCAGCGGCGACGACTCCGGGGACCGGCTGCGCGGGCTGGCCGAGGCCGACGAGCGGGTGACCGTGGTGGAGCTGTCGCGCAACTTCGGCCACCAGATGGCCGTGACCGCGGGGCTGGACCTGGTGGACGCCGACGCGGTGATCATCATGGACAGCGACATGCAGGACCCGCCGAGGGTCAGCCTGGAGCTGCTCGACCAGTGGGCGCAGGGCTGGGACGTGGTCTACGCCCAGCGCCGGTCGCGGCAGGACTCGCTGTTCAAGCGAGGCACCGCACGGGCCTTCTACTGGGTGTTGCGCAAACTGGCCTCGATCGACATCCCGGAGAACACCGGGGATTTCCGGCTCATCGACCGCAAGGTGGTCGACGAACTGCGCAAGTTCCGCGAAAGGGACCGTTTCCTGCGCGGGCTCGTCAGTTATGTCGGATTCCGGCAGACCGCCGTGCTTTTCGACCGGGACAAGCGCAACGCCGGGGTCACCGGTTATCCGCTGCGCAAGATGATGCGATTCGCCGCTGATGGGATACTCGGTTTCTCCGTCACCCCGCTGCGGCTGATCAGCCGCCTGGGCTACTTCATCAGCTTCCTGAGCTTCCTCGGCATCGTCTACGCGGCGACGGTGCGGCTGTTCTTCTCCGAGGCCGCCGTGCCCGGCTGGGCGTTCATCACCATCGGCATGTTCTTCCTCGGCGGCATCCAGATCATCATGCTCGGCGTGCTGGGCAGCTACATCGGCCGCACCTACGCGCAGACCCAGGGCCGCCCGCTCTACACGGTGGCCTCGGTCCGCACCGGGACGCAGGTGCGCAGCGCGGTCTAGCCCAGTTCCTCGCACAGCGCCTTTCCCGTCCAGGTTTGACGTGCCCCACGGCGCCAGGACATACCGCCAGTACTCGACATCCACAGTGGACAGATCGCGGCGGTAGCGGTCGGGCCGCCGGTGTCATGAAGGTGCCCTTTGGGACGTTGAGCGTCCTGAACGGCACCTTCATGGCGTGCGGGTCGCGGGCGGGGCAGCCCCCTGCGCTACTCCTTGCCGGTCCACCGCTGTTCGATGCGGCCGAACCGCCAGACCGCGAGCGCGACGAGCCAGGTCAGCACGAACAGGCCCACCACGGCGAAGCCCACGTTGTTCATGTCCAGGCCCCCGATCCACGCGAGCGGGCCGTCAGTGATGCCGAGCTTGTCCACCAGCAGGCCGATCAGCTCGATACCCCCGATCACCAGGGCCACCAGCACCGACAGCCCGGTGACGGTCAGGTTGTAGAAGACCTTGCGCACGGGCTTGGCGAAGGCCCAGCCGTAGGCGAAGTTCATGAAGCAGCCGTCGAGCGAGTCGAACAGGCTCATGCCCGCCGCGAACAGCACGGGCAGGGTCAGGATGGCGTACCAGGGCAGGGCGAAGGCGGCGGCGCCACCGGCGAGCACGAGCAGGGACACCTCGGTGGCGGTGTCGAAGCCGAGCCCGAACAGCAGGCCGGTCGGGTACATCTGCCAGGGCCTGGTGATGGTCTTGGTCAGCCCGCGCAGCAGCCGGTTCATGAAGCCGCGCTCGTCGAGGTGCCGCTCCAGCTCGGCCTCGTCCAGCTCGCCGCCGCGCATCCTGCGGAACACCTTGAGGATGTTCACCATCACCACGAGGTTGATCACGCCGAGCAGCAGCAGGAAGAGCCCGGACACGGCGGTGCCGACGACCCCGGTCCAGCTGTGCAGCGGGGAGTCGTCGTTGGCGACCTGGTCGGCCAGCGCGCGCACGCCGAGCGCGAGCAGCACGCACAGGCCGAACACCACGCTGGAGTGCCCGAGGGAGAACCAGAAGCCCACTGAGAGCGGGCGGCGGCCCTCGGACATGAGCTTGCGGGTGGTGTTGTCGATGGCGGCGATGTGGTCGGCGTCGAAGGCGTGCCGCAGGCCGAGGGTGTACGCGGTCACCCCCAGCCCGATGCCGAACACCTGCCCGTCGCCGACCTGGTAGTTCATCGGGGACACCAGGAAGATCAGCGTGCCCCAGCCCACCACGTGCAGCAGCAGCACGAACGCGGCCATGCCGCCGATGCTCAGCCACTCGCGCCGGTCCAGGGCGCGTGTGCCTGCCCGTTCGAGGGTGGCGGTCATGGCAGCCTCACCGTTCCTTCCCGCGTTCGACCCGCAACGGGCAGATTCTTGTACTTGCAAGCCTGTGGCGACAGCGGCAGTCGGGTTTCTCTCAGCACCAATTCGGCAAGTGAGCTCAACTACGCCCGATCAGATCAACACAGGTGCACCGCTGCTGGCCGTTGTGCTGCAAGATGGGGCCCGTGGAAGCAGATGATCCTCAACGGCGGCAGCGCATGGTCGAGACGGCAGGTGAGGCGCTCGCCGCCGCGCAGGCCGGGGACGACGGCGCCGCGATCACCCTGCTGACCACCTACGTGGACTCCGCGCCGGACGGGGAGGTGGACGGCAGGGAGCTGGTGCTCATGCTGTTCCGCGAGTGCAGCGAGATGGTCTCCGCGCTCGGCTCCGGCGGGGCCACCCCGGTGAAGATGCAGGTGTACGACGCGTCCGGGGAGGAGGTCTCCATCGACGAGGCCGACCCGCCGGTGCGCACGGCGGTGCGGACCCTGCTCGCGCAGGTGCACGGGGATCAGGACGCGGCGCGCGCGCAGATCGAGATCGCGCTCAGCTCGGCCGAGCCCCCGGAGGTGGCGGCCGTGGTCATGCAGGCCCTGCGCTGGACGATCCGGCTCGCCGACGAGTGCACGAAGCGGGACCTGCCCGTGGCGGAGTGGATCAGCGCCGCCCTCGCCGAGGACTGACCCCCACCCCCGCGAGTCCCGCTCAGCCGCGCGCGAGTCCCGCTCAGCCGTACCCGGACCTCGTCACGCTCCGTATGGCCGCTCACCGCAGGACGGGACTCGGCCGCCGGAGAGCGGGACTCGCCGGGTCAAGGGGTGAGCAGGGGCTGGATGCCGATGGCCTCGTGCAGGACGGTGGCCAGTGCGAGCAGCTCGCGGCGGGTCTCGGCGATCTCGGCGCGCACCTGCTGGGCGTGCTCCCAGGCGCGCTCGTGGGCCACGGCGCTGACGCCCCCGGGTCGGGTCGACTCCCACTCGGCGAGCGCGGGGTGCCACTTGGTCAGCAGCGGGCGCAGGGTGCTGTTGACCATGCCCACGGCCAGCCCGGCGAAGGTCAGCCCACCCGGCCGGTCGCGCGGGGCCAGGCCGGGACCGTACTGGCAGAGGATCTCCCTGGTCCTGCCGAATACCGCGTAAACGCTGTGCAGTTCCTCGCGAATGATTCCCGCGCCGGGTTTCTGCTCCACCGTCGTAATCCTCGTCGCGAGCTCGATGTAGAGCTCCCATGCCGCTTCGCACTCGGTCGGCGTCGGCGACCACACTCCGAAGTCCTCACTTCGCTGACTCACGCCAGATGCTCCTCGACTCATTCGGCACCAGTAGCCGGGTTTTCGATGCGCGAGCGATATCCGACTGATTCCCCGTTCAGGGGTTCCCGGTGGCTCGGAATCGGCGTCGCGACGGTGGGCCCCACCCGTGGTGGCGTGGTCGGACTGGGCAGGTTGTTGATCTCGTCGTTGCGGGCGCGCTCCCTGATCCGCTCGATCTCGGCGAGGTAGCGGCGCCTGCGCTCCCCGTCGGTGGCACCGAGCTGGTCGGGGTCGTCGACCAGCTTGCGCACCAGGCTGTAGACGCTGGACTCGTGCAGCCGGTACTTGCCGTAGTTCTCCTCCGCCTTGAACGTCCTGTGCAGGCCGAACACCACGGCGCCGAACACCGACAGGGACTGCACGAGCAGCCGCGAGCCGTTGCCGTCGGAGACGTAGGGGATCAGGAACGGCAGGGACAGGGAGATCAGCACGGTCCAGCCGACGGCGTAGAAGTGGGCCGAGCCGTACAGCCACGCGCGCCGCTGCCAGACCCGCAGCACCGGCACCGTCCTGCGGTAGTGCGCAGCGGCCCAGGTGCGCAGTTCCTCACCGATCAGGTCGGCGTCCGCGAACGGTCCGTCGGCGTTGCCGCCCGCGGTGGACACGGTGAATGTGGGACGCATGTGATGTACGACGAGTACGGCGCTGGAAAGAGCCAGAACGGCCACTAATCCCAGTCCGATGACCCAGGGGTCGAACACCACGCACCATCCACGGACAGCTGCCGAAAAGCGCAGGGGGCTGAATCTGAAGTCCTGTGTGTCAAGTGCGGCAGCGTAGCCCACTGTTGTGGTGTAAGCCCATGGTCACGGAACGCGTACGGTTTGGAATTCACCGGCGAAATCCACAGACGGTGACCCGGCACCGGCATCCGGAGGAGGTTTGCCGACAGCTGACCGACCACCGGCAGTCACCGCGACCCCGGATCGACCGCACAGAGTCACTGCACCTCACCACTTTTGGCAACCAGGTGGCTTGGAATTCACCCGTCCGTCAGGCTGCATGGTGTCCCCCATCTGTGTAACCAAGGAGCGCGAGTCACATGTGGGACGTCTTCCTGAGCTACAGCAGGTCCGACGCGGTACCCGCCCAGGCGCTGGCCGCGGAGCTGCGCCGGTTCGGCCTGCGCGTGTTCCAGGACGATGCGGACGTGCACCGGTTCGACTCGGTCTCCCGCACGATCATGACCGAGCTGGGGCGGTCCCGCCTGCTGCTGGCCTACTACTCCGCCGCCTACCCCACGCGCCGGGCCTGCCAGCAGGAGCTGACCAGGGCGTTCCTGGCCGGGCAGCACGAGGGCGACCCGCTGCGCCGGGTGCTGGTGGTCAACCCGGCGCAGGGCACCGGGCACATCGAGCCGATCGAGCTGCGCGACGCCCGCTACTGGAGCCCGGCCAGCGCCCTGTGCCACCTGCTGGACGCGCTGACCCGCAAGCTGGCCGAGGTGCCCACCGCGATGGACGAGGTGGCGCTGAGCCCGGCGCCGGTCTGGCTGCCCGCCCCGCCGCGAAGGCCACCGCCGCGCTTGCTCGGCCGCACGACCCAGTTGTGGCAGCTGCACTCCGCGCTGCACCCGCAGACCGCCGCGCTCACCGAGGGCGGGGGCGAGCCGGTGGCCGTCGTGCACGGCTTCGGCGGGATCGGCACCACGGCGCTGGTCTGCGAGTACGTGCGCCAGTTCGGGGCGACCGTGCCGGGCGGGGTGTTCTGGCTGACCGCGGGCCAGGTGCCCTCCTGGGACGAGCAGTTGCGGGCGATCGCCCGCGCGCTGGGCGGTACCGGCCGAGGTGATCCCGCCGACGAGATCGCCGTGGCGCTGGACCGGCACAGGTCACCGTGCCTGTGGGTGGTCGACGGGGTGCCTGCCGGTCTGCCGCTGGAACAGGTCCGCGGGCTGCTGTCCCCGCACCCCGGCGCGGCCAGCGTGCTGACCACGACCGACGCCGGGCACGCCGCGCTGGGCACCGGCGTGCTGGTGCCGGAACTGCCGGTGCCGCAGGCGGTTCGCCTGGTGCTGGACCGCATCGGCGAGCTGGGGCCCGGGGACCACGAGGCGGTGCGCGCCCTGGTCGAGGAGGTGGGCGGCCACCCCGCGGCGCTGCTCGAACTGGCCGACTCCGCCCGCGTCTGCGGTGTGAACACGGTGGTGCGGCGGCTGCACGACCGGGAGTGGCCCGTGCTGGAGACCGTCGCCAAGCGGCTGCTCGCCGACGCCGACGCGGTGGGCGAGACGGGGCTGGACGTGCTGCGCGCGGTGGCGGCGTACGCCCCCGACCCGATGCCGTTGGGGGTGCTGGGCTCGCTCGGCGACTGGCCTTCGGGCAGGCTGGACGGGGCGCTGCGCCGGCTGACGGGTCAGTCGGCGCTGCGGTTGCGAGGTGGAGCCGCACTGGAGGTACCGGCCGTGGTGGCACATGTGATCCGGCACAACGACCCCGATCCCTCGCGGCACGAGGAGGTCCGGGTCACCGCGTTGCGCGCCAGGCAGGCCCGCGAGGGGGCCTCCGCCGACCCCACCGAGCGCGCCGCCGCGTTCCGCGTGCAGGTGGAACTCGCGCACCGGGTGCCGGTGCGCCCGCTGGGCGGTGGCGGGCTGCGCGAGGCGATCTCCTCGCTGCACAGGGTCTTCTCCTTCACCCGCGAGCAGTTGCGCGAGTGCGGGCCCGACTCGGCGCTGCGCTTCGGCGAGGTCGCCGAGCGGTTGATGGAGGACGTACTGCGGCCGTTCCTGTCCCAGTGGCACCCCGCACTGCGCCGGTTCGAGGACGACGGCTCACCAGTCGGCGGGGACGCCTGGGACCCCACCGCCGAGTTGCGGGCCGCGCTGCTGGCGCTGCGCGAGCCGCTGCTGGAGATCATCGGCGACCTGTCCCGGATCAGCGGCAACCCACACGGAGTCCGCCCGGTGTCATGAAAGTGCCGTTCCTTGCGTTGAACGCAAGGAACGGCACTTTCATGGCACGGCACGGGGCGGTCAGCTGGTCACCCGCAAGGCCACGGCCACGTTGCCGCGCACGGCGCGCGAGTACGGGCAGAGCTGGTGTGCCTGCTGTACGAGCGAGTGCGCCTGCTCCGCGGGCACCCCGGGCAGGTGCACGGACAACTCGGCGCTGAGCAGGTAGCCGTCCGGGTCCTGGCCGAGGCCGATCCGCGCGGTGACGGTGTCGCCGACGAGGGTGGCGCGCTGCTTGCGGGCGGCGATGCGCAGGGCGCTGTGGAAGCAGGCCGCGTACCCGGCGGCGAACAGCTGCTCGGGGTTGGTGGCCCCGCCAGGGCCGCCGATCTCCCGGGGCGCGGCGAGCGCGGTGTCGATCAGCCCGTCGCTGGCGCGGACCCGCCCGGAGCGGCCGTCGCCGGAGGAGGTGACCTCGGCGGTGTAGAGCGCGCTCATGCGGTGAACCAGCGCACGGTCTCGGCAAGGGCCTCGCGGATCGGGGTGGCGTGCTGGCCGAAGGTGCTGGTGTACAAGGAGTCGTCCATCACGAACGGCTCGGTGTGCCAGTAGAACAGCTCGGCGTACTCGGCCATGAACTCCTCGTCGAACGGCCCCCACGGGATCGGCTCGGCCACGACGTGCGCGTGCACCGGGCGCGCGAGGATCTCACCGATCAGCTCGTGCACCTGGCGGGTGGTCAGCGCGGGCGCGACGGGCAGGTGCCACAGCTTGCCCAGCGCCTCCTCGCGCTCGCCGAGTGTTGCCAAACCCCTTGCCAGGTCAGGGATGTACGTGTAGCTGTGCGGCAGGTCGATGTCGCCGAAGGCCACCACGGGCTCCCCGCGCAGCGCGGGCGGGAACACCGTGGCGCCCAGCGAGGCGATCATCGTGCGGGGACCGAAGAAGTCGGCCGCCATACCCAGCGCCACCGGCAGGTCGCTGGCCAGGTAGCGCTCGGCGATCCGCGCGCGGACCCGTCCCTTGCGCGAGGTGGCCGCGAACGCCGTGCGCTCGGTCATCGGCACGCCACCGGTCGGGCCGTACAGGTTGAGGGTCTCGATGGTGACCAGTCGTGCCCCGGACCGGCCGATCACCTCGATCAGCGCGTCCTGGATGCGCGGCAGGACCTCGGGCTGCTGCGCGTAGGGCACGTGCGTGCAGTTGTAGACCACCGCCGCGCCCTCGACGGCGGCGGCCAGCGCGGTGCGGTCGGTGACATCGGCCCTGACCAGCTCGGCGGCCGCGGGCAGCACGGCCTTGCCGGAGCGGTTCACGACCCGTACCTGGCGGCCGCGGGCGAGCAGTTCGTCCACCAGCGCGAGCCCTGCGGGACCGGTTCCCAGTACGACGTGCATGGCGTTATGCCCTTTCACTTGAGTTAAATGCTTTAACGTCAGTTAGGCTGACTCATGTGAGCGGAGAAGTCAAGCGGGCAAGCAGCCCAAGGCAGCGCTACAAGGAGCAGAACCGTGCGGAGATCAAGCGAGTGGCCACGGAGCAGCTCGCCCTCGGCGGAGCGGGCGCCCTGTCCCTGTCGGCGATCGCGGGCCAGCTCGGGTTCACCACGCCCGCGCTGTACCGGTACTTCGCCAATCGGGACGAGCTGCTCACCGAGCTGATCACCGACGGGTACGCGGACCTGGCCGAGGTGGTGGAGCGGGCCGCCGCGCAGGAGGGCACGGCAGTGCAGCGGCTGCACGCGCTGGCCCACGCGTTCCGCAGGTGGGCGCTGGGTCAGCCGCAGGTCTACCTGCTGCTCCAGGGCGCGCCGGTGCCCGGCTACCAGGCGCCCGCGCACACCGTGGACTCGGCACGCCGGGTGCTCGGGCCGTTCGTGGCCGTGTTCGAGCAGCTGCGCGCCGAGTCCGACACCGAACTGGACCGCCAGTTCGGCTCGTGGATCGAGCAGGACGGCGCGGTGCGCACCTGGGTCGCCGAGCACGGTTCGACGCACGGCTGGGCGCTGCGCGCGGCCGTCACGGCCTGGACCCGGATGCACGGGATCCTCAGCCTGGAGTTGCAGGGCAACTTCGGCGGCATGGCCTTCGACCCGGCCCTGCTGTTCGAGATCGAGGTGGACGCGCTCAGCCGCCCAGCAACTCCTTGACCAGCGCGGAGATCTGCTCCACCTCGATCAGGAACGCGTCGTGTCCGTACGGGGAGTCGATCACGTGCAGCTCGCCGGCGCCCGGGATGCCCTCGGCGAGCTCACGCTGCTGCCACAGGGGGTACAGCCGGTCGCTGGACACCCCGGCGACCACGGTCCGCGCGGTCACGCGGCGCAGTGCGGCGGCCACCCCGCCCCGGTCGCGGCCCACGTCGTGCGAGTTCATCGCCTCGGCCAGGGACACGTAGCTGCCCGCGTCGAAGCGGCGCACCAGCTTGCCCGCGTGGTGGTCCAGGTAGGACTCGACGGTGAACCGGCCGTCCCCCTGGGGTTCCCGGCCGAAGCGGCTGCTCAGCTCGGCCTCGCTGCGGTACGTGGCGTGCGCGATGCGCCGGGCGATGCCCAGCCCCCGGTGCGGGCCTTCACCGGGTGCGGCGGCGTGGTAGTCCCCGCCGCGCCAGCCCGGGTCGGCGCGGATGGCGTGCAGCTGCGGGTAGGTCCAGGCGATCTGGTCGGCGGAGGAGGCCGCGGGGCAGGCCAGCAACAGCAGCGCGGCCACCCGCTCGGGCTCACCGACCGCCCACTCCACGGCGCGCATGCCGCCCATGGAACCGCCCAGCACGGCCGCCCACCGGTCGACACCCAGCGCGTCGGCCAGCGCGACCTCGGCGCGGACCTGGTCCCGCACGGTGATCACGGGCCAGCGGCTGCCCCAGGGCTGGCCGTCCGGGGCGGGTGCGGCGGGCCCGGTGCTGCCCTGGCAGCCGCCGAGCACGTTGGGCACCACCACGAAGTACCGGTCCGGGTCCAGCGCCCCGGGCTGCACCAGGGAGTTCCACCAGCCCGGCGTGGGATGCCCCGGCTGCGCGGGACCGGCCAGGTGGCTGTCCCCGGTCAGCGCGTGCAACACCAGCACGGCGTTGGAGCGGTCGGCGTTGAGCGTGCCCCAGGTCTCGTAGGCGAGCTGGAACCCGGGCAGCGCCCCGCCGCGCTCCAGCGGCAGCGCCCTGCCGTGCCGCAGCCAGGACCGCCGACCGGGCGGGTCCCCCTCCCGCCACGCGCCGGTGGCCGGAGGGAGACCGTCCACTGTGGACACGAGCTACAGCGCCGACTTCGCGGCGCGGAAGCCCGCCTCGAGGTCCGCCTTGAGGTCCTCCAGCCCCTCCAGGCCCACCGAGAGCCGGACCAGCCCCGGGGTGACCCCGGTGACGGCCTGCTCCTGCTCGGTCAGCTGCGAGTGGGTGGTGCTGGCCGGGTGCACGATCAGGCTGCGCACGTCGCCGATGTTGGCCAGCTGGCTGAACAGCTCGGTGCCGTCCACGAAGGCTCGGCCCGCCTCCGAGCCGCCACGCAGCTCGAAGGACACGATCGCGCCCGCACCGCGCGGCAGGTACTTCTGCCCCGCCTCGTACCAGCGGTTGGAGGGCAGCCCGGCGTAGTGCACGCGCTCCACCTCGTCGCGCTGCTCCAGCCACTCGGCGAGGGCCTGCGTGTTGGACACGTGCCGCTCGATGCGCAGCGACAGGGTCTCGATGCCCTGCAACACCAGGAAGCTGTTCAGCGGGGCGATGGCCGCACCGGTGTCGCGCAGCAGTTGCACGCGCAGCTTCGCCGCGTACGAGCCGTGGCCGAGCGCGGGCCAGTACTGCAGGCCGTGGTAGCTCGGGTCGGGCTCGTTGAAGCCGGGGAAACGACCCGGGTCGGCGCCGAAGTCGAAGGTGCCACCGTCGACCACCACGCCCGCGATGGCCGTGCCGTGGCCGCCGAGGAACTTCGTGGCGGAGTGGATCACGATGTCGGCGCCGTGCTCCACGGGCCGCACCAGGTACGGGGTGGGCACCGTGTTGTCCACCACCAGCGGCACCCCGACCTCGTGTGCCAGCGCGGACACCGCGGCGATGTCCAGGACGTTGCCGCGCGGATTGCCCAGGGTCTCGGCGAAGAACAGCTTGGTGTTCGGCCGGACCGCGGCCCGCCACTGCTCCAGGTCGTCGGGGTCATCGACGAAGCTGACCTCGATGCCCAGCTTGGGCAGCGTGTAGTGGAACAGGTTGTAGGTGCCGCCGTAGAGCGAGGCGCTGGACACGAAGTGGTCGCCCGCGCTGGCCAGGTTCAGGATCGCGGCGGTCTCGGCGGCCTGGCCGGAGGCGAAGGCCACGGCAGCCACCCCGCCCTCCAGCGCGGCGATCCGCTGCTCCAGCACGTCCTGGGTGGGGTTGTTGATCCGGGTGTAGATGTTGCCGGACTCGGCGAGGCTGAACAGGGCCGCGGCGTGCGCGGTGTCCCGGAACACGTAGGAGGTGGTCTGGTAGATCGGGGTGGCCCTGGCCCCGGTGGCCGGGTCGGGTGCGGCGCCGGAGTGGATCTGCCTGGTCTCGAACGACCAGCCGGAGGCGTCAGCGGACATGCGGGTACTCCTCGTGAGGGGTGAGGTGTGCGTGAAGCGCGCGTGCGGTGGTGCGCGGAGCGGTGACCGGGAACGTCAGCTGGACAGGATCAGCTGGAAACGCGACACGCCATGCTGGTGACACGCACGAAGTCCACGTGCCGTCGGGACACCAGGAGGGCCATGGCTGGGACGGTAGACCAATCGGCGGCATGCCGAGAAGGCCGTTCACCCAGTGAGACGTGGTGCCCCGTGCCAGTCCCGGCCGGATAGCGGTAGCGTGGCGACATGGCGACCGCCGAGAACCGAGACCTCACCCAGGCGATTCCGAACTTCACGGTCGCCATGCGCGGGTACGACCGGATGGAGGTCGACTCGCACGTGCAGCGGTTGGTCTCCGAGGTGCGGCTGTTCGCCGCGGACCGGGACGCCGCGCTGCGACAGGCCGACGAACTGGCCAAGCAGCTGGACATGACGCGCACACGGGTCGAGGAGCTGAAGGCCCAGCTGGAGCAGGCCCGCACCGCCGCGGCCAACGCCCCGCAGCCCGCTCCCGTCGAGCAGACCCCGGAGCAGGCCAAGCGCACCCTGGCGCTGGCCGAGGCGAGCGCGAACGAGACCACCTCGCGGGCCGAGGCCGCCGCCGAGACGGCGTGGTCCCAGGCCGAGGAGGCCGCGAGCCAGCTCCGCCAGCGCTACCAGACCCTGCTCGGGGACCTGGACAAGCAGCAGTCGGAGATCATCGCCGAGCACCAGACGCTGATGGACAGCGCGCGCACCCAGGCCACGCGGTTGACCACCGAGGCCACCGCGCGGCAGAAGGCGCTGGACGCCGAGGCCGAGCAGAAGCGCAGGCAGATCGAGGTCGAGTTCGAGCAGGAGATCGCCGACAAGCGCGCCGCCGCGCTGGCCGCGATCGCCGCCGACGAGGCCGCGCGCAAGGCCGAGGTGGACAAGCGGGTCACCGAGGCCGTGGCCGACGCCGACCAGCGCATCGACCGCAGCAACAAGGAGGCCGCGCGGCTGCGCGAGTACCGCGAGCGCATCGCCGAGCAGCTGCGGTCGGCCACCGGCCTGCTCAACGACGCGGGCTCGCTGCTGGAGCCGCTGGCCGAGGAGAAGCGCGGCTGATCACAGCCTGACTGACGAGCGGGCGGTGCCTCCTGGTGCCGCCCGCTTCGTGTGTCACGGGGTCGGCACGAACGAGCGGCGTCCGTCCACCGCTACGCCCTCGGTGTAGAAACCGTTCTCTGGCCGGTTGTCGCCAGTGACCAGGTTCGGATGCCATGAAAGTGCCGTTCCTGGCGTTGAGCGCCAGGAACGGCACTTTCATGGCACGGGTTTCAGCCGCGTTCGAGGCGGAGCGGGGCGGAGCCCTCGTCGAGCACGAGCAGGAAGTCGTCCAGGTCCTCGTGCGCCCCCGTGGGCACGTCGGCCTGGGCGAGTGCGAGCAGTTGGGTGGCCAGGCCGGTCAGCCCCGCGGCGTCGCCGAGGATCCGCACCTGACCGCCCGGGGCCACGGAGACCTTCAGGCTGTAGTCCTCCGGCCAGGCGGAGAGCAACCCGATTCCCTGCTCGTACACGGGTACCTCGACCTCCACCTTCGCCACGGCCCTCCCGAGGTCAGCGGACAGTCGCACACCGCGTGCGGACTGTCCAGTCCAGACAGTCGCACTGACCGTCGATCCGTTACCCTTGCCAAGCATTTATCTCTCTATCTAAGATGCTTACAAGGGGAAATTCTAACAGGGAGGAACGATGACCCAGGTACTGGTGGTCGGCACCGGCCTCGCCGGGCTGTCCGCGACGATGTTCCTGGCACAGCGGGGGATCGACGTGCTCGCGGTGGACAAGCACCCGGGGACCTCGGTGCACCCGAGGGCGGCCGGGCAGAACCCGAGGACCATGGAACTGCTGCGCCTGGCGGGCGTGCACGAGCAGGTGCTCGCGGCGGGCGCCTCGGCGGGCCCGTTGCAGATCAAGATCGCGCGGAGCGCGCGCGGCGAGGTCCTGCACACGATCGTCCACGGCGACGAGGCGGAGCTGATGTCCCCGCTCTCGCCCATGCCGATGGCGATGGCCTCGCAGGTCAGCGTGGAACCGATCATGCTCGCCAAGGCGCGGGAGCACGGCGCCGACGTGCGCTACGAGACCGAACTGGTCTCCTTCGAGCAGGACGCCGACGGGGTGAGCGCGCGGCTGCTGCACCGCCCGACCGGCCGGGTCGAGCAGGTGCGCGCGGACTACCTGGTCGCCGCGGACGGCCCGCGCAGCTCGATCCGCGAGGCGCTGGGCATCGCCAGGCACGGCAAGGGATCGCTGTGCCACCACGCGGGGATGATCTTCGACAGCGAGGGGCCCGAACTGGCCGACCTGACCGGGCTGTACTACCTGCAACACCCGGAGTTCACCGGGGCCTTCGGCCGCACCGACCTGCCGAACCGGTTCGTCTTCACCGTGGAGTACGACCCCTCGGCCGGTGAGTCCATCGTGGACTTCACCCCGCGGCGCTGCACCGAGCTGATCCGGGCCGGACTGGACGCGCCGGACCTGGAGCCGGAACTGGTCACCGTACTGTCCTGGGAGATGGCCGCGCTGGTGGCGGAGCGGTTCCGGGACGGCCGGGTGTTCCTGGCCGGGGACGCCGCCAAGGTCACCCCGCCCACCGGGGGCATGGGCGGCAACACCGCGATCGGCGACGGCTACGACCTGGCCTGGAAGCTGGCCGCCGTGCTGCGCGGGGAGGCGGGCCCCGGCCTGCTGGACAGCTACGAGCCCGAACGCAGGCGGGTCGCCGACCTGGTGGTCGCCGAGTCCCTGCACAACTACGTGGCGCGGATGGCCCCGCAACTGCGCGACGAGTCGATCCCGGAGTCGGTGGGCTGGGCCGAGGTGATGTTCGGCGTGCGCCACCGGTCACCGGCCGTGCTGGCCGCCGACGAGGACCCGGCACCGGTGGAGGACCCGCTCAACCCCAGTGGCCGCCCCGGTTTCCGCGCACCGCACGTGCGGCTGCTGCGCAACGGGACCGAACTGTCCACTGTGGACTTGTTCGGGCGCGGCTGGGTGCTGCTCACCGGCGAGGAGGGCGGGGTCTGGCACGAGGCCGCCAAGCACGTGGCCGACCGGCTGGGCATCGCGCTGACCGCGCACGGGCTCGGCCCCGACCTGGTCGATCCGGAGGGCGGGCTGGCCCTGCGCTACGGGATCCGCAACGGCGGGGCCAGCCTGGTCCGCCCGGACGGGGTCATCGCCTGGCGGGCCGACTACGAGGTCGCCGACGCCACGGGCGCACTGCACCAGGCGCTGTGCTCCCTGCTGGACCGCGCGGCCTAGTCCCTGGCCGGTTCTGGCCGACGGGTCTCCCCGAGTGCGAGCAGGCAGCCGACGCTGACCAGCGCCGCGAGCACGAGGTAGACCGAGATCGGCCAGGACCGGCCGTGGTCCACGGCCAGCAGGGCGGTGGCCACCAGCGGGGACACGCCACCGCCGAACACCGAGCCCAGCTGGTAGCTGATCGCCGCCCCGGTGTAGCGGACCCGGGTGTCGAACAGCTCGGCGAAGTACGCGGCCATCGGGCCGAAGATCGCGCCGGAGCCGAAGTAGCCGATCGCCACGGCCAGGGTGAGCAGGCCAACCGAACCCGTGTCGACCAGCCAGAACAGCGGGAAGCCGAACACCACGAGGAAGATGCCGCCGCCGAGCATCACCGGCAGGCGGCCGAACCGGTCGGCCAGCCGGGAGAACACCAGGATCGACACCACCTGGGCGACCCCGCCGACCAGTCCCGCGTTGAGCACCGCCTGCTGCGGCAGGTGCAGTGCCGCGGTCCCATAGGTCAGCATGAAGTTGACCAGCACGAAGATGAACGTGTTGAAGCCCAGGTTGACCCCGGCACCGAGCAGCACGCGCAGCCAGGAAGAGCGCAGGACCTCGGCGATGGGCAGGCGCTGCGGGCGGCTCTGCTCGCGCAGCCGCTGGAACTCGGGGCTCTCGCTGACGCCCAGCCGCAGGTAGAGCCCGACCCCGATCAGCACGATGCTGAACAGGAACGGGATACGCCAGCCCCAGTCCAGGAACGCGGGTCCGGACACGGCGGTGGACAGCAGCATCAGCGCGTTGCCCAGGAACAGCCCGAGTGGCGAGCCGAGGAAGGTCCAGCTGCCGTACCAGGCGCGGTGCTGCTCGGGCGAGTGCTCGACCACCATCAGCGCGGCCCCGCTCTGCTCGCCGCCGAGGAAGAAGCCCTGCACCAGGCGCAGCAGCACGAGCAGCAGCGGGGCGAGCAGGCCGACCTGCTGGTAGCTGGGCAACAGTCCGATCGCCGTGGTGCAGACACCGGTCGCGGTCAACGTGAGCACCAGCATCGGTTTGCGGCCCACCCGGTCGCCGAAGTGCCCGATCACCGCGGCGCCCAGGGGTCGCACCAGGAAGCCCACGCCGAAGGTGGCGAAGGCCAGCAGGGTGCCCACCAGCGGGTCGCCCGCCGGGAAGAACAGCTTGTTCAGCGCCACGGCGGAGGCCAGGCCGTAGACGAGGAAGTCGTACAACTCGATGGCGGTGCCCGCCGAACTCGCCAGTGCCACCTTGCGCACCGTCGCCTGCTCCGACCGGGTCATCGGCGCCTCTCCCCTCAGTGACAAGGACCCACCGCGAGTACTCATCGCGATCACCAACTTGGTGAACCTCTCTACCCGAATCGGATCACACCTTGACGGTGACCTGGGTCACAAGCAGCATCCGGGCCATGCGACGAACCCTCCCCGTGGTGCTCGCCACGCTCGCCTGCGCCCTGCTGGCGGCACCCGCGGCAGCCGCTGCCGCGCCGACGAAGTACGTGGCACTGGGCGACTCCTACGCGTCCGGACCGCTGATCCCCGCGCCGAAGGGCAGCCCGCTGGGCTGCCTGCGGTCCGACCACAACTACGCCTCGATCCTGGCCCGCTCGCTGGGCGCCGAGCTGACCGACGTCACCTGCGGCGGGGCCACCACCGACTCGATGACCGGCCCGCAGACCGTGTTGCTGGGCACCAATCCCCCGCAGTTCGACGCCCTGCGCGCGGACACCGACCTGGTGACGGTGTCGATCAGCGGCAACGACATCGGCTTCGCCGGGATCGTCGGCACCTGCGGGGTGCTCAGCCTGACCAACCCGGGCGGCTCGCCCTGCCAGGCCCGCTACGGCGACCAGCTCGCCGACCGGATCGCGGCCACCGCGCCGAAGGTCGCCGCCGTGCTCCAGGGCATCCACACACGCTCGCCGAAGGCCAGGGTGGTGCTGGTGGGCTACCTGCGCCTGCTGCCACCGACGAGGGGCTGCTGGCCGGTCGTGCCGATCTCCGCCGGTGACGTGCCCTACCTGGACGGGGTGGAGCAGCAGCTCAACGCCATGCTCGCGGCCCAGGCCGCCGCCAACGGGGCCACGTTCGTCGACCCGTACCCGGGCAGCCTCGGGCACGACATGTGCCAGCCGATCGGCACCAAGTGGGTGGAGGGCCTGCTGCCCACCGACCTGGCCGCGCCGGTGCACCCGAACGCGGCGGGCATGCGTTTCGTGGCCGGACTGGTCGGTTCCTCGGTCGGGGGACACGCGATGGAGTGAGGACAGGCGGCGCGACGGGCTCGCTGGGCCACGGTGGAGTACATGGCTCTGACCCGTCTGATCACCGGCACACTCGTGGCCGGTTGCGCTGTGCTCGGGCTGACCGCCGCTCCGGCGGCGGCCCAGTCCGGCACCCTCGTACTGCCCTCCACCCTCACGCTGACTGCCAGCACCGGCACCGGCGCCAAGGCCGTCGAGCTGACCTGCGACCCCGTCGGCGGCAACCACCCCAACGCGCAGACCGCCTGCATGGAGCTGGCCGAGGCGAGCGGGGACCCGGCCGCCATGCCGGTGCGCGAGACGCACCGGTTCTGCCCGATGATCTACGCCCCGATCGAGGTGCGGGCCGTGGGCCTGTGGCGCGGCAAGCCGGTGCTGTTCCGCGACACCTACGCCAACTCCTGCGTGCGGGACAACAAGTCCGGCTCGCTGTTCAAGTTCTGACCTGGTGTTGGTCGGGGCGCTCGGCATCCCGAGCGCCCCGCGAGGAAGATCACACCACCCGTACCTGAGCTGCGGTTGCGAAAAGGCTTACAGAAAGCTGTGAAAGGCCCTGCCCCCACCCGCCGGTCCGGTGCGGCTCCCGCCTCCCGAGCAGGACCTCACCTGGTCACCGCGCCGGGCGGCACCATAATGTCGATCATGAACCTGCTCGTCAGGGCCGGGCTGGCCGCCGCCACCCTCAGCCTCGCCGCCGCCGTGCCCGCCGCCGCCTCGGACATCAGGCCGGGGGTCAGCAACTCGTTCAACGGCACGAGCGGGCCGTTCGCGGGCAACTACACGATGGTGCCGCTGGATGTACCGGTCCAGTTGCCCGGCAACGGGATCGGCCTCGCCGGTACCGGTTCCGGCGGCGGCGCGGACTGACCGCCGATGTGAAGCGGCCCCCGGCTCGTGACGGGTGCGACACGGGCCGAGGGCCACCAGCAACCGTTGCCACCGCGTGACTGGTAGGCGACCCCGGGCTGACACCAATGTTAGGTGTGAACAGCGGTCTCGTTGAAGGCTCATCACCGTGTTGCAGGCATACCGATTGACATGGCACGGGTGCAATGTCCGCCGTTTCGCCCAGTCCGATCGGCGGTAAGCAGGCGAAGCTGCAACTTGCAGAAAAGCATTATCCGCCAAGGCATTCGCGCGCAAGCTTCCACCGTAGCCAGTAATCCACGGGCACCCGTGGCACCGCCATGAAGGTGCCCCTTGGGACGCCCAACGTCCCGAACGGCACCTTCATGACATGCCGCGGCACTACCCACTCCACTGTGGACGATCTGATCCGGTTCCCGCACGCCACCACCCCGCCGAGCACCTGGACGTGACCCAGGAGGTCAGCCACCTGAGGGGTTGACGGACTTGCCGAAGCGATGTGTACTTTCCGAGTTGGAAAGTACAGGCCTTGGGGGCCGCCATGTCGAACGACGAGTTGGCCACGATCCGCGACCACCAGGTCCGCGCGCTACGGGGTGCGGCACCGCCCTGGTGGTACTTCACGGGGTTCGGCCTGCTCATCGTCGCCAGCAGCCTGGCGCGCGAGGTGCACACCGCGCCGTGGGGGCTCGTCGGATTCGCCATCATGCCGATCGGGCTGATCACGCTGCTGCTCCTGCTGGACCGGTTCCGGCGGGTGAAGGTGACCCTGCGCGGCGGGCGGCCGTGGATCATGCTGGCGCTGTGGGCGGCGGCCTGCGCGGCACTGGGCGGCGCCGACTACGGGGTCGCGCTGCTCGCCGACCTGCCCTACCCCGAGACCACCGCCACGGCGATCTTCGCGGTGCTGTTCGCGGCCACCGGGCCAGCGGTCAGCAGGCGGATCCACACCTCGGTGGTCGGCCGACCGTGAACCTGGACCCGCTCATCCACGCGCCGACCCGACTGGCGATCGTCTCGCTGCTCGCCGCCGTGGACGAGGCCGAGTTCGCGTTCGTGCGCGACCAGTTGGAGATCAGTGATTCGGTGCTGTCCAAGCACATCGGCACGCTGGAAGCCGCGCACTACGTGGAGGTCCGCAAGGGGCACGTCGGCAAGCGCCCCAGGACCTGGCTCAAACTCACCCAGCACGGACACGTGGCGTTCACCTCCTATGTGGACACCTTGCGGGGCATCCTGAACCGCCCGCTCGGGTGAGCCGGGCCCTCGAACGGTCGACAGGACCTGGCGTGTCGGCGACGTTCCACAGTGGACTGTCCTGCGACGCGGGCGGGATCCGCCGCGCCGCAGGACAGGAGGACCGACCATGGCCATGGCGACCAGGATGGCCGCCCTCATGGGCGCACTGCTGCTCGTGGCGCCCGCGGCACAGGCCAGCACCGCCGACCTCGTCGAGGGGCGCTGCACCGCCGAGGGCACGGCGATCCACGACACCCCGTCGGTCGGCGGGCAGGTCAACGGCACCTGCGGCCGGGGCGAGCAGGTCGTCGTGTACTGCCAGACCACCGCGGGCGGGGTCGTCTACGCCGAGGTCGCCAAGGAGACGCAGGGCGCCGCCAACTCCTACACCGGGGGCTACGTCCGGCGCGAGCAACTGATCCTCGACCCCGGCGTCCGGCTGCCCGAGTGCGAGCTCAGCACTCGATCACGTTGACGGCCAGGCCGCCGCGCGCGGTCTCCTTACTCAGCCGCAGAGCGCGGCGACGACGAGCTTGCCCTCGGCCGCCGCGACCTTCGCCTGGCCGGCCTCGTCCTGGTAGTCGAGCGCGCCCTGGGTCACGGAGATCTCCAGGCGCCGGCTGCCGTCCGGCGTGCTGAGCAGGTAGGTCTTGTAGCCGGGGATCTCGCCGACGTGGCCGACCGCGACGCAGTCCGGCCCGAGCCGGTACCGGGCGAGTCCGAGGCCGTACTGCCGGGTGGGGCTGCCCGCCTCCCACATCCGGCCCATTTCCGCGTGGAGCTCCGGGGAGAGCAGCTTCCCGCCGGTCAGCGCGGTGATGAAGCGGTCGAGGTCCTTCGTGGTCGAGACGATCTCACCGACGGCCCACGCCCAGGTCGCGCTCTGGCTGGTGACGTCGACGGTCTTCAGCCGGCCGTTGTCCCGGTACGCCTGGTAGGCGTGGGCGTTGTCGTCGGGGATGGTCGTCCGGGTGCCGGGCAGGCTGGTGTCGTGCATCCGGAGCGGCTGGAGGATGCGCCGCTCCACCTGCGTGGCGTAGGAGGTGCCGGTCGCCTGCTCGACGAGGAGCCTGGCCAGCACGTAGTTGGTGTTCGAGTACCGCCACTGGGTAACCGGCTCGAAGCGGGCCGGCTTGGCCAGGGACAGGCGGACCAGTTCGTCCGGCCGGTAGCGGTGGAAGCGGTTCGCCACGCCCTCCTTGCCGACCAGCGGGATGCCGGGCTCGAACGTCGAGCCGTCCGCGCCGGTGTCGCCGATGTAGTCGAACAGGCCGCTGGTGTGCTGGAGCAGCATCCGGGTGGTGATCCGGCGGTCCAGGCCGAACCTCGGCAGGTAGCGGTCGACCGGGGCGTCGAGTTCCAGCTTGCCCTCGCCGACCAGTTGGAGCATGACGGTGGCCACGAAGGTCTTGGTGATGCTGCCCGCGCGGAACTTCCCGTCGGTCGACGGCGCACCGCGTCGGCCCAGTTCCCGTTCGCCGGCGCTGCCGGTCCAGTCGCCCCGGCTGTCGTGCGGGCGCACCTGGACACCGGCCGTGTCGGTCGCCACGAGTCCGGCCATGGCCTGCCGCACGGCGTCGCGCCCGTTGTCCGGTGTCACGGACGCGTTCGCCCGGCCCAGTCCGCCCAGTCCGATCAGGACCGCGGTGGACAGCACCGCGGCGCCTGCCCGTCGAATACCCAATCGCACGAAGTGCTCCTCGGTCCCGGGAGACCAATCTCGGTCGCCCTGGGCCCAATGCTCGTTCGGCTGGTCCGTTCGGCACATCGGCGACGGCCCCCGACCAGAGCCCCGCAACTTCCCCTGACAGGGCCGGTCGGCGGTCAGCGCGGCCGGCGACCTCGGTGACCGGAATCCCGGTCAGGACTTCCATGACGGCGTGATACTGCTGCTCGACCACGCTGAGCTCCACCAGCATCAGACCCAGGTCCTCCGCGACGGGCGCTGAACCCACGAGCTACGCGGCAGCACCTGACCGCGACGGTCCACGTAGTGGTCCAGCCCGGTCTCGTTCTTCGCGAGCTGGAACGTTTCCTCGACACCCCGAGTTGGCAGTTCTCGATCCGGCCGGCGGTGCCCGAGTACTGCCGGTGGACGCCGGCGGACTTGTTGCCCTTCTTCAGGATCCGGTCTCGTCGGCGACCACGCCCCCACTGGGGTCGGCGGGCACGGCACCGGTCTGCTGGTGCCCGAGTCCCTGACCGTCGCCTCGGCCAATGCCGTCGCGGGGCAACTGGGCTGGATCCACTCCGTCACCGGTGCCCGAGGAGCGAAAGGGCAGCAAGTCCCGCCCGAACTACTCCACTTCCTTGTGCCTGATTTGACTGTGCCGCTGCGGCATAGTTTCTACTGGATCTCTTGCGAGGCTGCTCCCGCGGGTGGGTGAACATGAGGTGTCCTCGGCGAGGACGGAACCTGCTGTGCGGGTGCGGCGGGACCGCTGTTCGGACAGCCGGTGTCCACCGTTGGACGGCAGTTCGGACTGATCGGGAACCGGGGACGCGGTTCGGTCGTCCCACCGGTCCGAGCGGGAACACCTCGACCAGGAGGGGAACCAAGTAGATGCGACGCGGGGGTTTCTCGGCGCACGGGCCGTCGATCCACGGCCACGCCGACCGGACCGGCCGGCGGGCGGAGGACGTGTCCCAGGTCAGCAAGGGGCTCGGTGGCTCGCACCTGTCCGGCGGCACACTCGGCCAGGTGGGTTCCTCGGCCGCGGGGGCGCACGGGAACATGGTGAACCGGGTGCAGAACTCGCTGGGTCGGACCGGGGACCGGTTACGCGGGCACTCCGACCGGCTGCGGCAGAGCGCGCAGTTGTTCACCGACGCCGACGAGGAGCACGCAGGTCGACTCCGCGGCATCCGCACAACCGGTGCGCCGCCGCCGCTGCACGGTGGCGGGGACCGTATTCGGCGGCCTCCGACGGGCTCGGGCAGCGACATGCCGCCGGACCGCATCCGCCGCCCTCCGACAGGTTCGGGCGGCAACATGCCACCCGACCGCATCCGCCGCCCTCCGACAGGTTCGGGCGGCAACATGCCACCCGACCGCATCCGCCGCCCTCCGACGGGCTCGGGCGGCAACATGCCAACCGACGGCACCCGGCAGCGCGGCTGGCACGAAATCCCGCCTCCGCACAGGACCGACCGCTACGACAACACCAAGCCCCTGCGCGACGAGTACAGGCACGAGACCGATCCGAACCACCCGGACAACCCCTTCGGCAGCAGAGTGCTGCGCCTGTCGCGCGAGGAGCGGGAGCAACGCCGGGTGTTCTTCGACGAGCGAGGGGTCCTGCGCAGGGCCAGCAACGGCGAGCGGTACGACACCTCGTCCGGGAGCTCGGCGTGGGGCGCGAACAGCAACAGCAACGACGGGCGCGCGATCTTCACCATGGACCGCCAGGGCAACCTCTACGCCTCGAACTACCACGAGGTGGGTCGCTACCACCACTCGACGCTGGCCGGAGGCCACTCCGTGGCCTCGGCGGGAGAGCTCTCGGTCACCAACGGCCGGGTAAACTACGCTACCGCTGCCAGCGGCCACTACCGACCCGGCCCCGACCAGATGGCCAACCTCGCCGATACGTTCGGCCGCAACGGTGTCCGAGCGCCGATCTACGACTTCAAGGGCCCGGGCAACGGTGCAACTCCGTTGTTCCGGCCCGTATAGCCCATCCGAAGGGGAGCAGGATGACCATCGCCCACCGTGCCGAGCTGAACTCGGTGATCTACGGGCTGTTCCGCGCGCCGAGCCTGGAGCGCGACGTGGCGACGAGCATGGCCGAGGCCATGCTCGCCCGCAAGTACTTCTCGCACGGCCCCCAGGCGTACTCGCAGGCCATCTCGCAGGCTCTCGGGCAGTCCGACCCGGTGACCGCGGACATCGAACCGCCGTACGGCGAGAACGAGGTCCGCGCCTTCCTCCAGCTCGTGCACGAAGAACTCGACAAGCAGAAGCCCTGGCCGGCACCGGTCGACCAGTGAGGGTGTTGGTCGCGGCGGCGTTCGCCGCCGCGACCAACGGGTCGGCAGCGTCGCAAGAAGTGAGATGAGCGCGAGGCGTCGGGCACCAGCTCGGTCTGGCGATCGGACGCCGCTTCGCCAGGGAGGATTTCATCCTCGCCCTCATCGCATGCGATCAGGCAACAAGGTTGCCTTCGACGATCCGTGCTTGAAGTAGGCGGTCCAGCCCCGCAGCACCTGGTTGAGTCGGCGCAGCAGGACATCGAGCGCCAGGTTCACGTCCTGCCAGCACAAGCAACAAGCTGACTCTCGCGAGCGAGGAACGATCATGACCACGGCCGGCGGCACCGGGACAGGGCGAGAAAGCACGCCTTGACCCGGCACCACCGTCCGCAGGATCGGCTTCGTGTCGGGATGACGCAGGGGTCTGGACGGACCAAGATCAGGTCATCGCCAGGCCGTCAGACTTCGGGCAGTGGCGAGAAGTGCCGAGTGGCAACGAAAAAGGTCGCCGCAGGTCGGAGGCAGTGATCAGCACTCGATCACGTTGACGGCCAGGCCGCCGCGCGCGGTCTCCTTGTACTTGTCCTTCATGTCCCGGCCGGTCTCGCGCATCGTCTTGATGACCTTGTCCAGGGACACGAAGTGGGCGCCGTCCCCGCGCAGTGCCATGCGTGCGGCGGTGATGGCCTTGATGGAGGCCAGCGCGTTGCGCTCGATGCACGGGATCTGCACCAGGCCGCCGATCGGGTCGCAGGTCAGGCCGAGGTTGTGCTCCATGGCGATCTCGGCGGCGTTCTCCACCTGCTCGGGCGTGCCGCCCAGCACCTCGGCGAGCCCGGCTGCGGCCATGGAACAGGCCGAGCCGACCTCGCCCTGGCAGCCCACCTCGGCACCGGAGATGGAAGCGTTTTCCTTGAACAGCACACCAACGGCGCCCGCCGCGAGCAGGAACCGGACCACTCCGTCCTCGTTGGCGCCGGGCACGAACCGGGCGTAGTAGTGCAGCACGGCGGGCACGATCCCGGCGGCGCCGTTGGTGGGGGCGGTGACGACCCGCCCGCCCGCCGCGTTCTCCTCGTTGACGGCCAGGGCGAACAGGGTCACCCAGTCCATGACGCGCAGCGGGTCGGTGGTGAAATGCTCGCTGGACAGCCCGCGCCTCAGGTCGGCGGCCCTGCGCCGGACCTTGAGCCCGCCGGGCAGCACGCCCTCCACGGTGCAGCCGCGCTCCACGCAGTCCTGCATGACCTGCCAGATGTGCAGCAGCCCGGACCGGACCTCGGACTCCTCGCGCCAGGCCAACTCGTTGGCCAGCATGATGTCGCTGATGGACAGGCCGGTTTCCCGTGTCCTGGCGAGCAGTTCGTCCCCGGTGGTGAACGGGTGCGCGAGCGGGGTGCTGTCGGGCTTGATCCGGTCGGTGCCGCTGGCGGTCTCGTCCACGATGAAGCCGCCGCCGACGGAGTAGTACACGGCGCTGTCCAGCTCGGTGCCATCGGCGTCCAGCGCGGCGAAGCTCATGCCGTTGGGGTGCAAGGGCAACTGCTTGCGCCGGTGCATGACCAGGTCGGTGTCCTCGACGAACTCGATCGGCCGCTGCCCGCCCAGGGTGAGCCTGCGGTCGCGGCGGATCTCGGCGACCCGGTCGTCGGCGTTGCTGGGGTCGCACAGCTCGGGCTGTTCCCCCTCCAGGCCCAGCATGACGGCCTTGGGGCTGCCGTGCCCGTGCCCGGTGGCGCCCAGCGAGCCGAACAGCTGCGCGTGTACCCGGGTGGTCCGGTCGAACAACCCGGCCTCGCGCAGCCGCCGCACGAACATGCTCGCGGCGCGCATCGGCCCCACGGTGTGCGAGCTGGACGGCCCGATCCCCACGGAGAACAGGTCGAACACGCTGATGGCCATACGGTCACTCCACGGTGCGGTGGTCGGGTCGGGTCCCGAACCAGGTCAGTCGGTTGGCTCCCCCTCTGTCATGGGACCTGAGAGCTTCACCGCCACGACCGCGACAGCTTGCACCGTGGGTGGGCGTGCACGACCGCGCACACTCTTTCCAGAGTCGCCTCGCCCGGCCGGTCTTGTTGCCTGAGAGTGTGCGGGGAGTGCTTGCTCCTTCGGCGCCCCGGCGTGAACCGAGAGCTCTCCCGACCGGGCTGTGCACCACGCGACGAACGCGGGTACTCGGCCTGTTTGGAGTTGTTGACGCCCACTGTAGGTGACCGGAAGTGTTGGCGGCACGAGCGTGAAGGAGAGCTAATGCGGTTCGGCGCCAACTACACCCCGTCCCAGCAGTGGTGGCACGCCTGGCTGGACTTCGACCCGGGATCGATCAGCAGGGACCTGGACGACCTCGCCGGGCTGGGCCTGGACCACGTGCGGGTCTTCCCGATCTGGCCGGTGTTCCAGCCGAACCGGGGCGTGGTGCGGGAGCGGGCGGTCGAGCAACTGCTGGAGCTGGTCCGGCTGGCGGCGGCGGCCGGGCTGGACGTCTCCGTGGACGGCATCCAGGGCCACCTGTCCAGTTTTGACTTCTACCCCTCGTGGACGCAGACCTGGCACCAGCGCAACGTCTTCACCGACCCCGACGTGCTGGCGGGCCAGGCGCTGCTGCTGCGCACCCTGGCCACGGCCCTGCGCGGGGAGCCGAACTACCTGGGCATGACCCTGGGCAACGAGATGAACAACCTCGTGCCGCACAACCCCTGCACCCCCGAGCAGGTGGACGCGTGGATCGACCACCTGCTGGCGGTCTGCGCCCAGGCCGACCCGGACCACCCGCACTGCCATTCCGCCTTCGACGACGCCTGGTACGTGGACGGCCACCCGTTCACCCCGCAGGCCAGCGCGCGCAAGGGCGCCATGACCACCGTGCACCCGTGGGTGTTCAGCCTGGACTGCGCGCGCCGCTACGGCCCGCTGTCCACTGAGGTCACCCACCTCGCCGAGTACGGCACGGAACTGGCCAGGGCCTACGGCGAGGTCGGCCGGGTGATCTGGGTGCAGGAGCTGGGCGCCCCCGACCCGCACATCCCGGTCGCGGACGCCCCGGAGTACGCCGCGCAAACGCTTGCCAATGTCACGACCTGCGCCGACGTCTGGGGCGTGACCTGGTGGTGCTCGCACGACGTGGACCGCAGGTTCGTGGACTACCCGGTGCTGGAGTACGGCCTGGGCCTGCTGCGCACCGACGGCAGCCGCAAGCCGCTGGCCGAGACGGTGAGCCGGGCCGTGCGCGAACTGCGGAGCACGGCGCCACAGCCCGCCGTGCGCAAGACGGCACTGGTCTTCGAGGGCGGCGGGCTGGACTCGCGGCGCGAGTCGGGGCCGGGCGGGGCGTTCTTCGAGGCCTGGATGCGGCTGGCCGCGCAGGGCGTGCGAGTGGCCACCGTGCTGGCGGACAGGTCGGATGATTCCGCCTACCTGGCAGCCCGGGGCATCACGGAACTGGTCCAGTTGGGCGACGTCACCTGACGGGTTGACAGCGTGAGGTAGGCCACAACAGGATTCAGTCATCCGATGAATCGCCGCGCGCAGGAGGCTCAATGCCGACCTATCCACGCCGGAACGTCCTGGGCATGGCACTGGGAGCGACAGTGCTGGCCACGGTTTCGGGCACGGGCACCGCGTTCGCCAGCGCAGCACCGGCCACCACGGTGCCCGACCCGGTCCCCGTACCGCTCGACGGCTACTTCGACAACGATGGCATCGACTCCATCGCGCTCCACGACGGCAACTTCGACGGCTCGGGCTACACCTACCCGGCCGAGGTGTTCGCGGCCGGGCGGATCGTGGTCGACGGGGTGCCCTACCAGTTCCCCTCCTCTGCGCCCGGGGCGAAGAACAACGTGGTCGCCATGGGCCAGCGGATCACGCTGCCCAAGGGCCGCTACACCTCGGCGATGCTGCTGGTGTCCTGCTCGTACGGGGCGGCGGGCGGGCCGGCCACCGTGCACTACGCGGACGGCACGACCACGCAGGCGAGCCTGTCGGGGTCCGACTGGTACGGAGCGCGCGGCTCGCTGACCGCGCCGTACCGGTACGCCGCGGACGGCAGCAAGGACCTGAACCCGGTGTCGATCGACTCCGCGCAGCTGTGGCTGGACGCGGGGCGCGACGCGGTGGCGATCACGTTGCCCACGACCAATCCCGCGCAGGCCAACAAGTCCAGCCTGCACGTGTTCGCGCTGAGCCTGCAACCGGCCGTCACCGGCAAGGCCGTGGTCGTGCGCACGGCCAGGTCCACGACGGGCCTGCTCGGCGAGGGCGGGGCCCAGTCGGTGGAGGCCACGGTGCTGAACCTGGGCACCGAGTGGATCACCGCGGCCGACGGGCTGGCCGTGCGCGTGGACGTGCGCGGCGCGCGGACCACCGAACCGGCCACCGTGCGCTGGCTCGCGCCCGGGGAGGAGGCCCGGGTACGCATCGGCATCCGGCGTGAACACGGTGTGCGGGAAGGAACCCAGGCCACCGGCACCGTCGTGGCCTACACCAGGAACGGCACGGTGGACCAGCGCTCGACGCCACTGGTGCTCGGCGTGCCGGACTACCAGCCGGTGGACGGCTCGCTGAGCACCCACCAGTCCCCGTACTGGTTCAACGACGCCAAGTTCGGCATCTTCATCCACTGGGGCGTCTACTCCGTGCCCGCCTGGTCCCCGCCCGGCAAGCAGTACGCGGAGTGGTACTGGCAGTGGATGCAGGACCCGAACAACGCGGTTTTCCCGTACCACAAGGAAACCTACGGGGAGAACTTCAACTACGACGACTTCATCCCGCAGTTCACCGCGGAGAAGTTCGACCCTCGCTCGTGGTTGCAGCTGTTCGTGGACGCGGGCGCCAAGTACTACGTGCTGACCTCCAAGCACCACGAGGGTTTCGCGCTGTGGAACTCGAAGGTGTCCGACCGCACGGCCGCCAAGATGGGGCCGAAGCGGGACCTGGTCAAGGAGCTGTTCGAGGCGTCCCGGCGCTACACCCCGCAGCTGCACAACGGTTTGTACTTCTCCATGCCCGAGTGGTTCAACCCCGACCTGCCGTGGATGGGGCACGCCCCGCGCAACCCGTACACCGGGGCCGCGCTGCCCTACGCCGGTTACAGGTCGGGGCGTGACTTCGTCAGGGACTACCAGGCCCCGCAGATGCTGGAACTGGTGCACGGCTACGACCCCGACGTGATCTGGTGCGACATCGGCGGGGCCAACGACAGCCGCCGGGTGATGGCTGAGTACTTCAACCACGCCAAGAACCGCCCGCGCGCCAAGGAAGTCACCATCAACGACCGGTCCGGCATCGGGGTGCACGACTTCACCACCCCGGAGTACGCGACGTACCCGAACACGGTGGTGGCCAAGTGGGAGGCCAGCCGGGGCCTGGACCCGCGCTCCTACGGCTACAACAAGGCCACCCCGGACAGCATGTACATGACCGCCGAGGAGGTGGTGCACACGCTGGTGGACATCGTCAGCAAGAACGGCAACTTCCTGCTGGACATCGGTCCGCGCGCGGACGGCACCATCCCGGAGATCATGCAGACCCGGTTGCGGGAGACCGGCGCCTGGCTCAAGGTCAACGGCGAGTCGATCTACGGGACCACCTACTGGGCGCGCATGGCCCAGCTCGGCGACCTGCGGTTCACCGTCAAGCCCAACGAGGCGTTCTACATCAGCTCGCTGGTCAAGCCCGGCAGCCAGCTCGTGGTCGACGCCCCGGTGCCGATCCGACCGAACGACCAGATCACCTTGCTGGGCCACAACGGGCCGCTCACCTGGACCCAGCGAGGCGGCTCGCTGGTGATCGACGTGCCCGCCGCGGCCGCCGACTCCGGCCAGCACGCCTGGGTCTTCAAGGTGACCTGGCGCTGATATGAAAGTGCCGTATGCGACATCTGATGTCGCATACGGCACTTTCAGGACTTCGGTCAGAACACGCCAGCAGTGAGCTTCTTCGTGGAGATGTACTGCTGCACGGCGTCGGTCAGCGAGGTGCTGGGCGCCTCGTTCGCGGCCCTCGGGGCGAGGGCGGTCTTGCCGTCGGCGGGCACGTTCGGGCGCGGGTCACCGGCACAGGTGGTGCGGGTGCCGGGCAGCACGCCGTCGACCAGGTAGCGGTCGATGATGTCCGAGGCGCAGGCGTTGCGGCTGTAGAGGCCGTGCGTGCCCTCGTCGGCCACGGACACCAGCTGGTCGCCCAGCTTGGTGGCCATCGCCGGGCCTCCGTCGTACTGGGTCTGCGAGTCACCCTCGGCCTGGATCACCAGCCCGGTCGGGTAGCCGTTGCGCTTGAGGTCGGTGACCTTGTCGGTCAGCGCGAAGTTGCGGAAGGTGCACGGGTTGGCCGCGGCCCGGCCGACCCCGTAGCCGTACGGGTACTTCTCCCGGTACAGCTTCATGTCGCTGTAGTAGATCGACAGGTCCTTGGGCCAGTCGGCCTCGCAGGTGACGGTCTGGAACACACCGCTGGTGGTCTGCGCGATGCCCAGGTCGTTGAGCAGCTTGGCGGCCTTGCCCGCGTCCACGACCGCGGCCGAGTCAGCGGCGGCGGTGCCGTCGGCGGCGGCCTTGAAGGTCTTGACCAGCTTGCCGAGGGTGTCCCACAGCGGGCGGTAGCGCGAGTTCAGGCCGACCAGCGCGTCGTAGACGGTGCGGTCCACCTTGCCGAACTGCGGGTTGGTGATCGGCTTGTCCGCCAGCTTGGCGGCCAGCGCCTCGGTGGTGGCGAACACCTCGGCCTGGGACTTGCCCAGCCCGTAGACGGAGTTGCGCTCACCCAGCCACTTGTAGAAGGCGTCGACGTTGGCGCGCATGGCCACCGCCTGCTCCTTGAACTGCTCGCGCCAGATCCAGTCCGGGCTGACCGAGGAGTCCAGCACGTTGCGGTCCAGGCTGGCCGGGAACAGGCTGCCGAAGACCGCGCCCAGGTAGGTGCCGTAGGAGAAGCCCAGGTAGTTGATCTTCTTCTCGCCGAGCACGCCGCGGATGACGTCCATGTCCCGCGCGGTGTTCGGGGTGTTGACGTACGGCCGCAGCCCGCCCGCGGCCCGCTCGCAGTCGGACTCCTCGGTCTGCGCCTGCGCGGTGAACAGCGCGAACTGCTCGTCGGTCGGCCGCGAGGGCAGGTCACCCAGCGGCGGGGTGTACTCGCACAGCAGCGGGGTCGAGCGGCCGACCCCGCGCGGGTCGAAGCCGATCAGGTCGTAGGTCTGCGCGATGGGCCGGTCGGCGAAGGCCAGCGGCATGCTCAGGCCGGAACCGCCGGGACCACCGGGGTTGATCAACAGCACCCCGCGACGCTTGGCGGTGTCCTTGGCGGGCAGCTTGCTGATCGTGACCGAGATGCGCTCGTCACCGGGCTTGCGGTAGTTCATCGGCACCACCAGGGTGGCGCACTGCAACTTCGCGAGCTGGCCGTCCTTGGCGCAGGGCTCCCACTTGGGCTGCTGGCCGTAGAACTCGGCCAGACCCGCGGGCACCTTCGCGGACTCGGCCGCCAGTGCCGTGGGAGCCAGCCCCGCCATCGTGCCCACGGCGGCCATCACGCTCAGGCTTGCGCAGGCCCACCGACTCCATCTGCTTGCTGACATCGACTTCCCCTCAGGTCGTGACCGAAGCCAAGTGCGGCCGACACTAGGAGTAATCAAATGAGCGCACATCAGTCTGTCGGTGGGCGTTCGTCATACCAAAGGATTACCTGCAATTTGCTTTACGTGATACCGACTCCGCCCCGAAACCAGCCCGAAAGTACCTGCAGGACTTGCGTTTTCGCAGGAAGAGCGAGGCAGGACCACCTCAGCGTCATCCCCCGAATGCACTACAACCAATGGGGGAACAGCCTCGACCTACGCCGACACCGGTTCCGCAGTGCGCACCCGGCTGGGCAGGTCCGGGAACGCGGACCGGCCGCGGTCGCCGAGCCCCTGGCCGCAGGTGAGGCAGATCAGCACCAGCACCGCGAAGCCGACGTAGCACTCGCCCGAGGCCCCGCCCAGGGCTGTGGGGAGCCCGCACAGGACCACGCCGATGACCGCGAGCCAGCTGGTGAACCCGTCGCGTCCACGTACCCCGGTGACCACGAAGGCGATGACCGCGGGAATGATCCACACCCAGTGGTGCGACCAGGACAGCGGGCACACCAGCAGTCCGGCGAAGGCGTTGACCACCAGCGCGTGGGTGTCCCCGCGCCCGGTGCATGCCCACCACGGCCAGCACCAGGACGATCGCCGCGCAGAACAGCCACACGGCCGTCTGCTGCGAGTCGTACAGGTGGCCGCGGGCGAGCAGCCCGCGGATGGAGGCGTTGCCGAGCGAGTCGAGCTTGCCGACCCGGTCGGTCTGGAACACCGCGCTGGTCCAGTAACGCACCGAGTCCCCGGGCGCCGCGAGGAAGCCGAGCAGCACGCTGGCCGCGAAGCTCCCCCCTGCCACGAGGGCCGCCCGGCGGTCGCGCTTGACCAGGAAGTACAGCAGGAACACCAGCGGGGTCAGCTTCACCGCGGCCGCGATGCCCACGAGTAGCCCGCGCGGCCAGCGTGGGGAACGCACCAGGCAGTCCAGGGCCTCGGTGGTGACGCGCGGGGGCACGCTACGAGCGGTTGCGCGTGCACCGAAGTGGCAGCATGGCGTCCATGGTGACGGTGCAGGGCGTTGTGGACCGCGTGGGGCCAACGCTGCTGCGAGCGGTGCTCACCGCGGCCGAGGTGCAGGGCGTGACCGACGTGGTGATCGCCGAGGGCGGGCGGCGCACGCCGACCGCCGCCGGTGACCTGGTGCTGGGCGTGGCCGCGGGCAGTCGGCGCGACGCGGTGGAGCTGGTCCGGCACTCCAGGGCGGCGGCCGGGGTCCTGCTCAAGCCCCCGCTGGCCGCCGACGAGGTGGTGCTGGCGGCGGCGCGCGAGTCCGGGGTGGCCGTGGTCGAGGTGCGCCAGGAGGCGGCCTGGGCGCAGCTGGTGTGGCTGCTGCGGGCGGTGCTGGACGCCGCGGCCGATGACGAGTCGGGCTCCGCCGACGGTGAGCCGGACCAGTTCGGCGACCTGTTCCGGCTGGCCGACGCGATCGCCGCCGTGGTGGACGCGCCGGTCACCATCGAGGACGCCAACTCCCGGGTGCTGGCCTACTCGGCCCGCCAGGACCGCACCGACCCGGCCAGGGTGTCCACCATCATGGGCCGCCGGGTGCCCGACGACGTGCTGGCCCGGTTCCGCTCGCGCGGGGTGTTCCGCCAGCTCAGCAAGGGCCGGTCGGTGATCTTCGTACCGGCGCAGCGGGACGGCACGCTGCCCCGGCTGATCGTGCCGATCCGGATGGGCGGGGAACTGCTGGGCTCCATGTGGGCGGTGGTGGACGGGGCGGTCACCGACGAGCGCTCGGCGGCCTTCGCCGACACCGGGCCGGTGGTGGCGCTGCACCTGCTGCGCAGGCGGGCCCGGGTGGACGCGGAGCGGATGCGCTCGGCGGAACTGGTCCGCGCGGTGCTGGCGGGCAACGCCGGTACCCGCACGGCAGCCGCCGAACTGGGCCTGGAGGACGCCCCGCACCGGGTGATCGCGATCGGCACCTCGGGGGTGGACGAGGCCGACGCGGAGGGCGTGCGGCTGGCCCTGTGGGAGCGGATGACCCGCGGGGTCGGGCGCCGACCCGCCGTGGCCGAGATGCACGGGGTGCTGTACGCGGTGGTGCCCGACAGCGCGGGCCAGGGCGGCTGGACCGCGCTGCGCGAGGTGCTCGCGGCGGGCGAGTCGCTGGTGGCGGCGGGCAGCCCGGTGCCGCTGGCCGAGCTGCCGGTGTCCCGGGCGCAGGCCGAGGAGACCCTGGGACTGCTGCGCACGGGCAGCACGGGCAAGCGGGTCGCCACCTACGAGGAGGTGTGGGCCCCGCTGGCGCTGCACCGGGCCGCGCAGGCCGCGCACGCCTCAGGCATCACCGAGCTCGGACCGGTGCCGGTGCTGCGCGCGCACGACGAGGCGCACGGCAGCGAGTACCTGGCGACCCTGTTCGAGTGGCTGCGCCACCCGGGCGACCCCCGTGCGGCCAGCGCGGCGCTGAGCATCCACCCCAACACCTTCCGGTACCGGATGAAGAAGCTCGGCGAACTCGCCGCGGTGGACATGGACGAACCGGACGTACGTCTTGCACTGCTCTGCCAGCTCGTGACGATCCACTGGGCCTGAGGACTGGTCTAGACCTCCAGGTCGATTGTGCTGCGAGCACAACCAGCCTGCGGAGAACTGAGTCCGCGGGCACGATGACACCCCGGTTGGAGTAGCCGACCGTGGGGACCATCACGCCGTGCCCGGAGAGGAAACAGATAACCGTGCGGATCGCCGTCCCTCGCGAGATCAAGAACCACGAGTACCGCGTCGCGTTGACTCCCGCGGGCGCCCACGAGCTGGTCACCCGTGGCCACGACGTGTTCGTGCAGGCCGGTGCCGGCCTGGGTTCCTCCATCCCGGACGAGGACTACCTCGCCGCGGGCGCCAAGATCCTCGCCACCGCCGACGAAGTGTGGGACGAGGGCCAGCTGGTGCTCAAGGTCAAGGAGCCCATCGCCGAGGAGTACCCGAGGCTGCGCGCGGGCCAGACCCTGTTCACCTACCTGCACCTGGCCGCGGACAAGCCGCTGACCGAGGCCCTGCTGGCCTCGGGCACCACCGCGATCGCCTACGAGACCGTGCAGACCGCGAACGGCGCCCTGCCGCTGCTGGCCCCGATGTCCGAGGTCGCGGGCCGGCTGGCCCCGCAGGTCGGCGCCTACTCCCTGATGCGCCCCTCCGGCGGCCGGGGCGTGCTGCCCGGCGGCGTGCCCGGTGTGCGCCCGGCCCGCGTCGTGGTCATCGGCGGCGGTGTGGCGGGTCTGAACGCGGCGACCATCGCCGTGGGCATGGGCGCCGACGTGGAGATCCTGGACACCAACGTGGACCGGCTGCGGCAGATCGACGCCCAGTTCCACGGCCGCCTGCGCACCATCACCTCCAACCGGTACGCGCTGGAGCAGTCGGTGCTGGAGGCCGACCTGGTGATCGGCGCCGTGCTGGTGGCCGGTGCGAAGGCGCCCAAGCTGGTCAGCAACGAGCTGGTGTCCCGGATGAAGCCCGGCTCGGTGCTGGTGGACATTTCCATCGACCAGGGCGGCTGCTTCGAGGACTCACGCGCCACCACGCACGACGACCCGACCTACACCGTGCACAACTCGGTGTTCTACTGCGTGGCCAACATGCCCGGCGCCGTGCCGAACACCTCCACCTACGCGCTGACCAACGTGACCCTGCCCTACGCGGTCGCGCTGGCCGACAAGGGCTGGGAGTCCGCGCTGAAGGCCGACAAGGCGCTCGCGCTGGGCCTGAACGCGCACGCGGGCAAGCTCACCAACGAGCCGGTCGCCGTGGCCACCGGCCTGGCGCACACCCCGCTCGCGGACGTGCTCGGCTGATTCAGGCTTTTCCCCCACAAGGGACCGGTCGTGCGATTTCCGGCACGGCCGGTCCCTTTTTCTGTGCCGAAGAACGAACGATCGTCGGTTTCGCAGCGTGCACCGACCTCCTACATTGAGTGATGCTTGGTCACATCCCTGCTGTACCAAGAGGAGTCGCTCGATGACGTCTCGATCTCGCGCGCTCGCGCTCGTTTCCTGCCCACTCCCCCTGCTCACCGCCCTCGCACTGGCCGCACCCGCACAGGCGGAAGCCCTGCACGGCAACCTGTCCCCCGCGCTGTCGCACAGCCAGCGGGCCGGTGACCTGGACTCCAACCAACGGCTCACCGTTTCGGTCGCGTTGAAGCTGCGTAACAACTCCGAGCTGGACAGCCTCATCGCCGAGGTGAGCAACCCACACTCCGCGCGGTACCACCAGTTCCTGACGCCCGAGCAGTTCGCCCAGCGCTACGCCCCAACCCAGTCCGATGTGGACGGTGTGTCGGCGTACCTGCGCGGCAGCGGCCTGCGTGTGGAGAAGGTCAGCGGCAACCGCCAGCTGATCACCGTCAGCGGCACGACAGCCCAGATCCAGCACGGGTTCGGCACCACGCTCGGCGTCTACCAGGACACCGCCGAGCACCGGGCCTTCTACGCCAACGACTCCGCACCGAAGCTGCCCGCGCAGGTCAGCTCGCTGGTGCAGGGCGTGGTCGGCCTGAGCAACCACAACGCGATGCACAAGCGCTCGGTGGCCCGGCCCGCGATCGCCCCGTCCGGGTTCGGCCCCAGCGAGCTGCGCGGGGCGTACAACACCGGCTCGCTGGGCACCGGCAGCGGCCAGTCGGTGGCCCTGTGGGAGTTCGACGGCTACCAGAAGTCGAACATCTCCGCCTACGACAAGCAGTTCCAGCTGAGCTCGCCCGCCCCGCAGACGGTCTCCGTGGACGGGGCGAACTACGACAGCAAGCCCGGCGGCGGCCAGGGCGAGGTGGAACTGGACATCGAGATCGTGCAGGCCATGGCGCCCGCCGCGGCCACCTACGTCTACGAGGCGCCCAACTCCGACGCCGGTGAGACCGACATGGCCAACCAGATCGCCACCGACAACAAGGTGTCGGTCGTGTCGATCTCCTGGGGCCTGTGCGAGAAGGACCGCGAGGCCAGCACCATCACCGCCACCAGCAACGCGATCAAGCAGGCGGTGGCCCAGGGCATCAGCTTCTTCGCCGCCTCCGGGGACGACGGCTCCGCCGACTGCACGCGCAGCCAGACCGGGCCGGGGGTCGACGCCGTGGACTACCCCGCCTCCGACCCCAACGTCACCGGCGTGGGCGGCACCACGCTGAGCGTCAACGGCACCGAGTACGGCTCCGAGACCGCGTGGAGCGGTTCCGGCGGCGGCACCTCCTCGGTGTTCGACGCGCCCAGCTGGCAGGGCGGCTCCGGCAAGCGGACCGTGCCCGACGTGTCCTCCGACGCCGACCCGCAGACCGGTTACGCGATCTACTCCGCGGGCAGCTGGCAGGTCTACGGCGGAACCAGTTGTGCCGCACCGATGTGGGCCGGTCTGGCCGCGCTGTACGGCAAGCGCCTCGGCGCCGCCAACCAGGCCCTGTACCAGGTGGGCAAAGGCGACCAGTACGCCTCGGCGTTCCAGGACGTGACCTCCGGCAGCAACGGCTCGTTCAGCGCGGGCACCGGCTACGACCAGGTCACCGGCTGGGGCTCGTACAACGGCGCGGGGTTGGTGAAGGCCCTGGGCTGAGCAGTGCCATGAAAGTGCCGTTCCTGGCACTGGACGCCAGGAACGGCACTTTCATGGCGGCTTGACCTGGAGTGGACTCCAGCACCTAGCGTCGTGCCCATGAGCCAATCCCCCCAGATCAGCACCCCGTTCGGCGAGAAGTCCACGGCCGCGGAGGTCGTGCGTGGGGTCGACCTCACCGGCAAGCGGATCGTCGTCACCGGCGGCGCGTCCGGCATCGGCGTGGAGACGGCGCGGGCGCTGGCCCACGCGGGCGCCGAGGTGACCCTGGCCGTGCGCGACACCCAGGCGGGCGCCCGCGTCGCCGAGGAGATCGGCGGCTCCGTGCTCGTCGCACGACTGGACCTGGCCGACCTGGCCTCGGTCGCCGAGTTCACGTCCACTTGGGACGGTCCGCTGCACGTGCTGGTCAACAACGCGGGCGTGATGGCCACGCCCGAGACGCGCACCCCGCAGGGCTGGGAGCTCCAGTTCGCCACGAACCACCTGGGCCACTTCGCGCTGACCACCGGGCTGCACGGCGCGCTGGCCGCGGCCGGTGGCGCGCGGGTCGTGTCGGTCAGCTCGGGGGCGCACCTGCGCTCGCCGGTGGTCTTCGAGGACATCCACTACGAGAACCGCCCGTACGACCGGTGGACCGCCTACGGCCAGTCCAAGACGGCCAACGTGCTGTTCGCCGTGGCGGCGGCCAAGCGCTGGGCCGCCGACGGCATCGCCGTGAACGCCCTGATGCCGGGCGGGATCCGCACCCCGTTGCAGCGCCACCTGGACGAGTCGGACCTGGTGGAGATGCAGGCACGGGTGGACGAGGTGGGCGGCATCGGCTGGAAGACCACCGAGCAGGGCGCGGCCACCTCGGTGCTGCTCGCGGCCTCCCCGCTGGTCGAGGGCGTCACGGGCCGGTACTTCGAGGACTGCAACGAGGCGGGCCCGAACCAGCCCGGCAGCCGCAGGGGGGTCGCCGCCTACGCGCTCGACCCGGAGGCCGCCGAGCGGCTCTGGGACGTGACGGTGCGAACCCTGGCGTGACCACGGCCCGTCGCGACGCGAGTCGCGGCGACCCCGGCCGCCGAAATGCCCCGAGGTCACCGGGAGCTGAGCGGGACTCGGGCGCCCCAGGACGGGACTCGGGCGCCCGAGAGCGGGACTCGCCGGGGGTGGTCAGACGGCGACTGGTTCGCGCACGCGTTGTGCACGCCAGAGCAGCAGCCCGGCGACCAGGCCACCGGCGAGCACCGCGCCCGCACCCAGCAGTTGGGCCGTGGCCAGTGACTCGGCGAACCCCGAGCGGACCTGGTTGACCAGCTCCGGGTGACCGCCCACCTCGGACAGCGCCGTGGGCAGGGACCGCGCCGCGTCGGGACTCAGCCCGCTGGGCAGCGCGGCGCCGAACCACCCGGCCAGTGCGGCGCCGAGCACGGCCACCCCGAGCCCGTCACCGATCTGCCCGAGCATGCCGCTGACCCCGGACACCGTGCCCGCCCGCTCCACCGGGATCGCGCCCATCAGCGCGTTCACCGCGACCGGGCCCGCGAGCCCGAAGCCCGCGCCCAGCAGCAGGACGCCGACGAACACCGGGGCGTAGCCGCTGCCGGAGGTCAACGCGATCACGGCGATGCCCACGGCGCCCACGGTCATGCCCGCGACCAGGGCCAGCGGGGTGCCGAGCCGGCGCAGCAACGGGGCGTTGAACCAGGTGCTCACCACGACCATGGCCACCGAGGTCGGCGCCACCCGCAGCCCGGCCTCGATCGGCTCGTAGCGCAGCACGAACTGGAGGTACATGGTCAGCAGGAAGATCGAACCGGCGATGCCGAACTGACCGAGCACCATGCCGGACACGGCCCCGGTGAACCGCCGGTTGGTGAACAGGCGCACGTCCAGCATCGGGTTGGGGGCGCGGCGCTCCCACCAGGCGAACACGCCGAGCACGACCAGCCCCAGTGCCGCCGAGCCCAGCACGACCGTCGAGCCCCAGCCGTGCTCGGGGATGGAGATCACCGCGAAGACCAGGGACACCACGGCGACCGTGGAGAGCGCGGCACCGAGCACGTCCACCCTGCCGCCAGCGGGGTCGCGCGATTCGGGCACCAGCAACGCCACCGCCACGAAGGCGAGTACGGCCACCGGCAGGTTGATCAGGAACACCGATCCCCACCAGAAGTGCTGCAACAGCAGGCCGCCCAGCACCGGCCCGGCGGCGATGCCCACCGAGAGCGCGGCCGTCCAGATGCTGATCGCCCTGGGCCGCTCCTCGTCGTCGAAGACCCGCACCACCACGGCCAGCGTGCCGGGCATCAGGAACGCGCCGCCCACGCCCATGAACGCCCGCGCGCCGATCAGCATGCCGGTGGAGACCGAGAACGCGGCGAACAGCGAGCCGATGCCGAACACGGCCAGCCCGAACAGCACGGAGCGCTTGCGCCCGAACCGGTCGGCCAGGCTGCCCGCGGCCACCAGCAGACCGGCCAGGGTCAGCACGTAGGCGTTGATCATCCACTGGATGTCCGAGGTACCCGCGCCCAGCTTGGCGATCAGCGAGGGCACGGCCACGTTGAGCACGGTGTTGTCGATCACCACCACGAGCAGCGCCAGGCACAGCACGCCCATGATCAGCCATCGGCGCGGATGTCGTTCGGCTTGCACCAGGTTCCCCCCTGTCGACGTACTGTCCACGGTAGGTGCACCGCACCGTGGAATACCACCCGTTTAGCCTCTGGCGGACGTCAGCTCGGCGAGTCCGCGCACGACCTGCGCGGGGCTGGGCATGGCGTGCAGCCGGTCCCGCATCAGCCGCGCCGCGTTGCGCATGTCCACATCGGACAGCAGCCGGTTGAGCAGTTCCGCGGACAGGTCGGCGGGCGCCACCTGGAGCCCGGTCCCCGTCCGCCGCACGACCTCGGCGTTGAGGAACTGGTCGGCACCGTGTGGCAGGACCAGTTGCGGCACACCGGAATCGGCGGTGGTCATGGTCGTGCCCGCGCCGCCGTGGTGGATCGCCGCGTCGCACTGGGCGAGCAGCAGGCCCAGCGGCAGGTAGCCAACCGGGCGCACGTTGGCGGGCAGTTCACCGAGCGTGGCGTAGTCGATGTCGCCCAGTGCCAGCACGAACTCGGCGTCGACCTCCCCCGCTGCGGCCAGGAACGGTTGCAGCGCACCGAGTCCGGCCATCATCGGCAGCACGGTGCCCAGCGTGACGGCCACCCGTCGGCGGCGGGTCGGCGCGAGCAGCCAGTCCGGCACCAGCCCACCGCCGTTGTACGGCACGTACCGCATGGGCCAGGTGTCCTGCCCGGATGGGTGCACCTCCGGCGGGGTGACGCTCAGCGTGAGACTGGTCTCCGGCGGGCTGTGCACGCCGTGCTTGTCGTAGTGGACGGCCAGTTCGCGGGACATCACCGGGAACGCCTGCGCGAACCCGTCGTCCAGCTGGGCGAAGCTCAGGTTGTGGCAGACCGCGGGCACGCCGAGCTTCGCCGCGAGCAGCGGGCCCGCGGCCTGGAGCGGGCTGTGCACGACGAGGTCTGGACGCCACTGCTCGCCAACGGCGACCACGGCGTCCAGCACCGGCTCGGAGACCTTGGCAAACAGGCGCAGCACCCCCTCGACGGTGCCGTCCTGGGCCAGCGCGAGGTTCTCGACGAACACCTGCCCGAAGTCGAAGCCGGGCGCGGCGTCGGCCACGGGCAGCCCGGCCCCGACCACGGCCCCGGTGTTGCCGGCCATGGCGTAGAGCACGTCATGGCCGGCCGCCTTCACCGCCTGGGCGAACGAGAGGGTGGGGAACACGTGGCCCGTTCCGGGCGAGGTGGTGACCAGGACTCTCATTCACCCCATTTAACTCTCTAACTAAGAGTTCTGTCCAGCGAGCTTTTCCAGCCTGCCCACGACCTCGGCCGGGGTGGGCATCGAGCGGATCTCCGCACGCACCTCGGCGGCGGCCGCCCGCAGTGAGTCCTCGACCAGCACCCGGTTGATCAGCTCGGCGTCCACCTCCTCGTCGGTGGCGGACAGGCCGACCCCGCGCTTGACCATGGCGGCGGCGTTCATCGGGTGGTCGGCGCCCTGCGGCACCACCAGCTGCGGGATGCCCGACTCCAGCGCGGTCATCGCCGTGCCCGCACCACCGTGGTGGATCACCGCGGTGCTGGACTCCAGCAGGGCGTTGAGCGGCACCCAGTCCACCACCCGCACGTTGGACGGCAACTCACCCAGCGCGGACAGGTCGGTACGGCCCACCGCGAGCACGAACTCGGCGTCCACCTGCGGCGCGGCGGCCAGCACGTTGCCCACCGGCCCGAGCCCGGTCAGCTCCGGCACCACGGTGCCCAGGGTGACCGCGATCCTGGGCCGTCCCGCGTCGCGCAGCAGCCAGTCCGGCACCTGACCGCCACCGTTGAACGGCACGTAGCGCATCAGCCAGCCGCCCTCGCGCGCGCCCATGCTCGGCGGCCCCACCTCGATGCCCGCGGCGGGCACCGGTACCTCGTCCACCCCGTGCCGCTGGAAGCTGGGCAGCTGCGCCCTGTGGAAGTCGCCCACCCGCACGATCTCGTGCACGATGCCGATGCCCAGCGACACGGCGGGCACCCCGGCCCGTGCCGCGGCCACCCCGCCGATGGCCTGCATGCCCTCGTGCACGACCAGGTCGGGGCGCCAGTCCAGCGCGGCGCCCACCAGGCCGTCCACGGTGAGGTCGGCGAGCCTGGCGAACATGTGCGCCACCGGGTGCTCGCTGAGGTCGCCCTCGAAGGCACCGGGCTTGAGCGTGCTGCGGTAGGACTCGCCCGGCTGCGGGTTGGCGGAGAGCACCGCGCGCATGTCCACGCCCGGCGCGGCGTCCACGTGCTGCAACCCGCTGCGCTTGACCGACTCCAGGTCGCCGCCCACCACGTACAGCACCTCGTGCCCGGCCGCCCGCAGCGCCCAGCCGAGGGAGATCATCGGGAACGTGTGGCCGGCACCGCCGACACTCGTGATCAGTACCCGCATGGCTCAGCCCACCAGTCCTTCCAGTCGCGCGACCACGTCAGCGGGCGAGGGCATGCCCGCGATCTCCGCCTTCACCTGTGCGACGGCGGAGTGGATCGACTCGTCGGTCAGCACCCGCCGCACGTCCTCGGCCGTCACCGGCGCGATGTCGGTGTCGATCTCCAGCCCCACCCCGCGCTTGGCCACCGCCCGCGAGTTGAAGAACTGGTCCGCGCCCTGCGGCACCAGGATCTGCGGCACGCCGGCGGCCAGCGAGGCCATGGTGCTGCCGCTGCCCCCGTGGTGGATGGCCGCGGCGGAGGTGGCCAGCAGCGCGCTCAGCGGCACCCAGCCGATCGGGCGCACGTTCGCGGGCAGCTCGCCAAGGGCGGCCGGGTCGGCCGTGCCGAGCGCGAGCACGAACTCGGCGTCCACCTGCGCGGCCACGTCGGCAACCCACTGCAGCGGTCCGAGGCCGACCCAGGTGGGCAGCACGGTGCCCAGCGTCACGACGATGCGCGGCCGCTCCGGCTTGTGCAGCAACCAGTCCGGCAGCACGGCGCCGCCGTGGAAGGGCACGTGGCGCACCTGCCAGCCCGGGTCGCCGATGCGCATGCTGGGCGGCGCCACGTTGAGCAGCTCGTAACGCTGCGGGAAGCCCTCGACCCCGTGCCTGCGGTAGGCCGGGGCCAGCGCCTCGGCCAGCGCTAGGGCGCCCGACTTGACGCTGGCCAGCCCGAAGGCGTGCTCCACCGTCGGCACGCCCAGCTTGGCGGCGACCAGCGGGCCCACGCCCTGCAACGGGCTGTGCACCACCAGGTCCGGCCGCCAGGACAGGGCCAGCTCCACGGTGTTGTCCACCATGGCGTCGGAGATCGGCCCGAACAGCTGGTTGGCGAAGGTGTCGGTGGGATCGGCGGCCTTGGCCTGCGCCCGGCGCTCGGCCATCATCTGCGCCCGGTCCTTGCCCTTGTACCGCTCATCCTGTTGCAGGGACTCGAAGGCGGCGCCGATCTGCTCCGGGCTGGCCACCTGCACGACCTGCAACCCCGCCGCCACCAGCGCGGGGACCTCCTCCTCGGTGCGCCCGGCCAGCGCCAGCAGCACCTCGTGCCCGGCCGCGCGCAGCGCCCAGGCCGTGGAGACCAGCGGGAGCATGTGCCCGTAGCCGGGCGACATCGTGAACAGGACTCTCATCAACAGCCCCCCAGGGAAAACGATGGGATTTCCCCACAATTTAGCGAGCAAGCGAAGGGCCGTGCAAGTGAGATGGGGGCCACAGCAGGGCTGAGATGGGGGACACAGAAAGGCGACCCGCTCAACCAGCCTGGGGGTCACTGGGAGCGGGTCGCCACATCCATCTTAGGCATCCAAGTGCCGATCCGTCCCGTGTTCGACGCAGATCACTCGAAAAAATCTTGACGATCGGGCCTCTAACGGGTGAACGAGGGGGCAAAAGAGTGAAAAACGGCCTACTCGACTGTGGCTGCTCGCCCGAACGGCCGATGTGTGATCGGTGTGCGGGGCGGCCTCCCCGTTGGACGGCGCCCGCACGAGTGAGCTCCACCGAGCACAGCCCAGTAAGGCCCGAGGCGTCACCCGACCGGGGACGCTCGCGAAAGCCTGTGGCACGGGAGATGCCGATGACTGAACCCCGTTGGTGGGTGGACTGCCACGACCCGTTCGGACGTGACCGCGCGATGACGGTCCTCGTCGAGCACGGCAGGGTGCTGCTGGTCTCGCCGCCGGGCGAGTCTGCGGTCCTGTCGGTGCAGCAGACACGCCGGCTGCACCTGGCACTGGACCAAGCGGCGAGCAGCGCCGGAGGCCCCACGGGATGACCACGCCCGACGACGTGTTGCGGCACGCGGTGCTGCGCAGGCTGGACCTGCTCGACGAGGTGGCCGCCACCGGGGACACGGGCGCGCTGCTGCCGCTGGCCCGCTCCGAGATGCACCGGCTGGCCGACGGCTGGCGGCTGCTGCTGGAGGTGCACCGGCCCGAGGAGGACGGCCGCTGCAAGGCCTGCCCCGGCGGCAGGCTGCGCAAGCGGCGCTGGCCCTGCCAGGTCTGGCTGATGGCGCACCGGCACCTGATCGGCGGTGGCGAGGAACCGCGCAAGCGGAGCCGGGGCCTGGCCGCGCTGCTGCGATTCGGCCGCGGTCGCGGCGGGCGGCACTCCGAGCAGGCGCAGGCGCAGACCCCGGCGCGGCCCCCCGAGCAGACCCCGGCGGAGACCTCGCTGGGGGGCGTGCGCGCGGTACGCGCCCCACGACTGCCCGCGATCGCGCCGCCGCCCTCGCCCGCCGAGATGACCATGCGGTTGCCCGCGCTGCCCGCGGCCCCGGAACCACCGATGATCAGCACGCAGCGCCGCCCGGAGCTGAGCCAGGCCCCGGTGCCGGACGACCCGGCGTGGCCGTCCGGCTCACCGCTGGCCGACCTGCCCCCCGCACCGGCGATGGCCAGCGTGGACCCGCTGACCGGGTTCGGCGGCACGCTGTCGGTGGCCCAGCAGCCGGTCGCGGCCCAGGCAGTGGCGGCACAGCCGGTGGCGGCGCCCGAGCCGGAACCGCAGGGCAGGCACGAGCTGGTCGCCCAGGACGAGGAGTCCCAGGAACTGCGCTCGATGCTGGAGCAGTACTGGAAGGAGTCGCCCGCCGCGCAGTGACCTGGCCGACCCCGGACCGATCCGCCGGGCCACCGCGCTGGCGGTAAGGCAGGATTGGCGGTACCGCACTGCGCTCGCGGGACCGGGGAGGACACGTGCACGACGGCAGCGGCCGGATCGTGGTGCAGGGGCTGACCAAGCAGTTCGGCCCCGTCACCGCGGTGAACAACCTGAGCTTCACCGTCGAACCGGGTTCGGTCACCGGCTTCCTCGGGCCCAACGGGGCGGGCAAGACCACGACCCTGCGCATGCTGCTCGGGCTGGTGACCCCGACCGCGGGCGGCTCCACGATCTGCGGGCTGCCGTTCGCCCAGCTGGGCAACCCGGGCCGGGTGGTCGGCGCCGTGCTGGAGGCGCAGGGCTTCCACCCCGGCCGCAGCGCGCGCAACCACCTGCGGGTCTACGCCGCCGCGATGGGCGTGCCCGACCAGCGGGCCGACGAGGTGCTGCACCTGGTCGGGCTGGGCCAGGCCGCCAACCGCTCGGCTGGCGCGTTCTCGCTGGGCATGAAGCAGCGGCTGGCGCTGGCCACCGCGCTGCTGGGCGACCCCCAGGTGCTCGTGCTGGACGAGCCCGCCAACGGCCTGGACCCCGAGGGAATCGTGTGGCTGCGGGCCTTCCTGCAGTCCTTCGCGCGGAGCGGGCGCACCGTGCTGATCTCCAGCCACCTGCTGGGCGAGGTCGAGCAGATGGTGGACCAGGTCGTGATCATCAGCCGCGGGCAGACCGCGTACTACGGGCCGCTGGAGACCCTGCGCGCCTCCCAGCAGTCGCGGGTGCTGGTGCAGCCCGCCGACCCGCAGGCGCTGGTGGCTAAGCTCCAGGAGTCCGGGATCGGGTCGATCGAGTGGACCCAGGACGGGCGGCTGGCCATCTCCGGGGTGGACCGCAAGGAGGTCGCCGACCTGGCGATGTCCTCCGGCATCGCGCTGTACGACATCCAGCAGGAGGTCATCGACCTCGAACAGCTCTTCTTCCGGCTGACCAGCGGCCAGTACAGCGGGGCGCCGGTACCGTCACCCACCGGCTACCCGCCGCAGCCACCGGGACCGTCCCCGTGGCAGCCGGGCAACGGCTGGGGAGGGCAGGGCTGATGGGCAGGCTCGTCACCGCGGAGTTCCGCAAGGTGCTCACCACCAACCTCTGGTGGGCGCTGCTGATCCCCACCGCCGTGGTCGCCGTGGTGTGGAGCTGGGTCGGCAGCCTGCTCACCACCACCGTGGTCGACGCCATGTCGCAGAGCACCGTGCTGCGCCGCTTCGGCGTGGACCTGGGCGAGCAGTCCTGGTCGGTGCTGTTCTTCGCGCGCACCATCAACATCAGCGCGATCTTCCCGATGATCTTCGGCGCGCTGGCGCTGTCCTCGGAGATCACCCGCCGCACGGTCACCACCAGCTACCTGACCGCCCCCAACCGCGGCAGCCTGCTGGGCGCCAAGCTGATCACCTACGCGGCCTGGGGCGCGGCCTACGGCGTGGTCGTGTCCGGCTTCGCCAGCCTGGGCATCCTGCTCGGCTCGCACCCCCAGCAGCTGCCCGACGCCACCGGCTGGCTGCTCATGGCGTTCGCGGGCGTGCTGTCCTGCCTGCTGTGGACCCTGCTCGGCGTGGGCGTCGGCGCGCTGCTGGGCAACTCCATCGCCGCCCTGCTGTCCCTGCTGATCTACACCCTGCTGGTGGAGAACCTGATCGGCCTGTGGCTGCCCCAGCACTGGCCCGGGGTGCTGATCAACGGCTCGGCCGACGGGCTGCCCGGGGTACTGGCCAGCCAGCTGCTCAACGACCAGCTCGACACCGTGCAGCAGATCCGCCTGCTGCCCGACAGCAGCCGCCAGGTCATCACCGACGGCATCCAGGGCCTGGCCGGGGCGCGCGGGGCCTTCGACTGGTGGGCCAGCGGCCTGATCTTCGCGGGCTGGGCGGCCGTTTTCGTGGTCGCGGGCTGGCTGGTCAGCAGGACCAGGGACATCACCTGAGCGCGTTGTCAGGGGTGCGAGCTACGTTGCCTCTGTGTCCGAGCGAACTGGGTGGGTCCGAAGACTGAGCGCCGCGTGCTGGCGGCACCCCGTGGTGGTGGTGCTGGCACTGGCCTCAGCGGTGCTGGGCGTTGGCCAGCAGGCCGCCGCCCCGCTGGTGGTGCGGCTGGCCGTGGACGACGCCGTGGCGGGCACGACCTCGCGGCTGGGCTGGCTGATCCTCGCGCTGGGCGGCATGGAGCTGCTGACCTTCGGCACCGCCTTCGTCCGGCGCTACCTGGGCGGCCGGCTCGCCCTGGACGTGCAGCACGACCTGCGCCGCTCGGTGTTCGCCGCGGTGCAGCGGCTGGACGGCGGCAAGCAGGACGAGCTGCGCACCGGCCAGGTCGTGTCCCGGTCGATCAGCGACCTCAACCAGGTGCAGGGCCTGCTGTCGATGGTGCCCTACGCCCTGGGCAACGCCGCCTTCGCCGTGGTCGCGATCGGGGCCATGCTCTGGCTCTCCCCGCTGCTGACCGTGGTGGCGCTGGTCGTGGTGCCCTCCGTGGTGTTCATCGCGCTGACCACCCGCAAGCGGCTGTTCGCCGCCACCTGGGCCGCCCAGCAGCGCGCCGCCGACGTGGCCCAGCACGTGGAGGAGACGGTCACCGGGGTACGCGTGGTCAAGGGCTTCGGCCAGGAGGCCCGCGAGATCGCCGCGCTGGAGAAGCAGGCCCGCAAGCTGTTCGGGGAACGCATGCGGGCGGCCAAGCTCACCTCGCTGCCCTCCGCCACGCTGGGCGCGATGCCCGCGGTCGGGCAGGTCGCCGTGCTGGGCCTTGGCGGCTGGCTGGCGATGAACGGCCAGGTCACCCTCGGCACCTTCCTGGCCTTCGCCAGTTACGTGGCCGGACTGGTCGGCCCGGCGCGGTTCCTGGCCGCACTGATGATCACCGCGCAGACCACCCGCGCCAGCGCGGAGCGGGTGCACGAGCTGATCGACTCCCAGCCCGACGTGCGCGACCGGCCGGCGGCCGTGGACCTGCCCGAGGGCCCGTTGCAGGTGGAGCTGGACGGGGTGAGCTTCGGCTACACGCGCAGTGAGCCGGTGCTGGACGGGGTCAGCCTCACCGTCTCCCCCGGCGAGACCCTGGCCCTGGTGGGCACCGCGGGCTCGGGCAAGTCCACGGTCTCCCTGCTGCTGCCCCGGTTCTACGACGTGCACGAGGGCGCACTGCGGGTCGGCGGCGTGGACGTGCGCGACCTGCGGCTGCGGTCCCTACGGCAGGGCATCGGCGTGGTGTTCGAGGAGGCGTTCCTGTTCTCCGACACCGTGGCCGCCAACATCGCCTACGGGCGGCCCGAGGCCACCGCCGCGGAGATCGAGCAGGCCGCCCGCGCGGCCGAGGCGCACGAGTTCATCAGCGCGCTGCCCCTGGGTTACGGCACCAGGGTCGGCGAGCGCGGGCTGACCCTGTCCGGCGGTCAGCGGCAGCGCATCGCGCTGGCCAGAGCCCTGCTGTCCGCCCCGCGCGTGCTGGTGCTGGACGACGCCACCTCGGCCGTGGACCCGGTCACCGAGTCGGCCATCCACCAGACCCTGCGCTCGGTCACGGCCCAGCGCACCACCCTGCTGATCGCCCACCGCCGCTCCACGCTTGCCCTGGCCGACCGGATCGCCGTACTGGACCGCGGCAAGGTCGTCGACGTGGGCACGGAGTCCGAGCTCACCGAGCGCTGCGCCCTGTTCCGCGACCTGCTGTCCGGCCCCGGCGAGGCGATCGAATCGCCCTGCTGCGCCCCCACCGAGGCCGCGCTCTGGCCCGAGGTCGAGCCGGTCGCCAAGGTCGCCGACCCCGAGATCGCCGCCCGCGTCGCCGAACTGCCGCCCGCCGGGGAGCAGCCGCGGATCGCCGCCGAACCCGCCCGTCCCGGTCGCCGGTTCGGGCTCGCCGAGCTGCTGCGCCCCGTTCGCTGGGCGCTGCTCGGTGTGACCCTGGTGGTCGTCGTGGACGCGCTCAGCTCCATGGCCCTGCCCGCACTCGTGAAGTTCGGCGTGGACCAGGGCGTGACGGCGGGCTCGGTCAGCACGCTGTGGCTCGCCGCCGCGATCGGCGCCGGGGTGGTGCTGATCGGCTGGGCGGACACGGCGCTGGAGACCGTGCTGACCGCCCGCGTCGGCGAGCGGCTGCTGTACGTACTGCGGGTCCGCAGCTACGCGCACCTGCAACGGCTCGGCCTGGACTACTACGAGCGCGAGCTGGCCGGGCGGATCATGACCCGGATGACCACCGACGTGGACGCGCTGTCCACGTTCCTGCAGACCGGGTTGGTCACCGCGGCGGTCAGCGTGCTCATCGTGGCGGGCATCGCCGTGGCGCTGGTGGTCACCGATCCCGGGCTGGCACTGGTGTCCCTGGCGGTGTTGCCGGTGCTGGCCGTGGCCACCGTCGTGTTCCGCCGACTGTCCACTGTGGCCTATGCCGAGGCACGGGAACGGGTCAGCGCGGTCAACGCGGACCTCCAGGAGAACGTGTCCGGTCTGCGCGTGGCGCAGGCGTTCAGCCGTGAGCAGCACTCCGCCGACGTGTTCGCCGAGCGCAGCTTCGCCTACCGCGACTCCCGGCTCCGCGCCCAGCGCTACATCGCCACGTACTTCCCCTTCGTGGCCCTGTTGTCCGGACTCGCCCAGGCCGCCGTGCTCGCCGTCGGCGCCTACCGCGTGGCCGAGGGTGCGCTGACCCCCGGCGTGCTGCTGGCCTTCCAGCTCTACCTGGGGCTGTTCTTCGCCCCCGTGCAGCAGCTCTCCGGCGTGTTCGACGGCTACCAGCAGGCCATGGTCGGACTGCGGCGGATCGGCGAGTTGTTGGACACGCCCAGTTCCGTACTGCCGCCCGAGCAGCCCAGGCCGGTGCCCGAGCGGCTGCGCGGCGAGGTGGAACTGCGCGAGGTGTCGTTCCAGTACGCGGGCGCCGACCAGCCCGCACTGGACCGGGTCAGCCTGCACGTGCTGCCCGGCGAGACCGTCGCACTGGTCGGCAGGACCGGTGCGGGCAAGTCCACACTGGTCAAGCTCATCGCCCGGTTCTACGACGCCACCGGCGGCCAGGTGCTGGTCGACGGGGTGGACGTGCGCGACTACGACCTGGACGGCTACCGCGGGCGACTCGGCGTGGTCCCGCAGGAGGCCCACCTGTTCACCGGTGACGTCGCGGCCAACGTGGCCTACGGCCGGCCTTCGGCTGGCCCCGAGCAGGTCACCGAGGCGGTGCGGGCCGTCGGGGCGCTGCCCCAGGTCGCTGGCTTACCGGCCGGGTTCCGCCAGCAGGTGGGCGAGCGCGGCCAGGGGCTGTCCGCAGGTCAGCGCCAGCTCATCGCGCTGGCGCGTGCCGAACTGGTCGACCCGAGTCTGCTGCTGCTGGACGAGGCCACCGCGGCGCTCGACCCCGCCACGGAGGGCGCCGTGCTGGCCGCCAGCGACCGGGTGGCGGGCAAGCGCACGACCTTCGTGGTGGCACACCGCCTGGCCACGGCCGCACGAGCCGACCGGATCGTGGTGCTGGACGGCGGCCGTGTCGCCGAACAGGGCTCGCACACCGACCTGCTCGCCGCCAACGGCCTGTACGCCGCCATGTGGCGCTCCGGAACCTCCGACGAAGCCGCCGCCTAACCAACCCGCGAGTCCCGCTCTGGCGCACGCGAGTCCCGCTCTGGGGCGCTCGAATCCCGCCCTGGGAAGCGCCAACACACGAGGTTCCCCCGCGTGTCGGCGCTTCCGGTACCGCGTGTCCGGCGCTCCGGTACGCCGTGTTCGACGCTCCGGTACCGCGTGCCCGACACTCCGGATGCGCCGTGTCAGCGCACCCGGCGAGCGGGACTCGGCATCGGGTGAGCGGAACTCACCTACCGCAGAGCGGACTCGGCCATCGGGTGAACGCGACCCGCACACCACAGAACGGGACTCGCCCACCAGAGAACGAGACTCGCGCTCCGATGGGCGGGACTCGCCCACCACGGAGCGGGACTCGGCCATCCGGTACGCGGGACTCGCTCTCGACAGAACGGGACCCGCCCACCGCAGAGCGAGACTCGCCCACCGGAGAACGGGACTCGCGCTCCGATGGGCGGGACTCAGCCACCGGCGAACAGCATCCGCCCACCGGGTGAACGCGACCCGCACACCGGAGAGCGGGACTCACCCTCCGGTGGGCGAGACTCGCCCACAACGGAACGCGACTCGCCCACCGGACAACAGGACCCGCCCACCGCAGAACGGGACTCGCCCAACAGAGAGCGGGACTCGCCCACCGGTGGGCGGGACTCAGCCACAGGAGAACGGGACTCACGCTCCGGTGAGCGGGACTCGGTGTCCGGTGAGCGGGACTCGCGCTTGACAGAACGGGACCCGCGCTCCAGTGGGCGGGACTCGCGCGGGGTTAGTCGACGATGGCCACGGCGCGGGCCCAGCCCGCACCGGCGGTGGCGATCTTGATCGGGAAGCAGGACAGCGTGAAGCCGTGCGCCCTGGGCAGGGCGTCGAGGTTCGCCAGCCGCTCGATCTGGCAGAACTCGCGCTCCCGCCCGGCGAAGTGCGCGGGCCACAGCACGCCGCGGTCCCCGGTCTTCTTGAACTGGTCGATGATGTACGTGAACGGCGCGTCGAGGCTGAACGCGTCGGTGCCGATGACCCGCACGCCGTAGTCCAGCAGCAGGTCCACCCCGGACCGGTCCAGCCCGGCGAAGTCCGTGAAGTACTTCGGGGTGCCGACCAGGCGGGCGGCTCCCGTGTTGAGCAGCACGATGTCCAGCGGCTGCGGGGTGTAGCCGACCTCGGCGAGCTTGCCGGCCAGCACGTCGGCGCCGACCACGCCGATGCCGACATCGGTGAGGTCGAGCACCACGGCGGGCCGGTGGAACCAGTCCAGCGGCAACTGGTCGATCGTGCGCGGCTCACCGTAGGTGGCCTTCGAGCCGTAGTGCGCGGGCGCGTCCACGTGGGTACCGGTGTGCGTGGTCAACGACAGCGTGTCGTTGGTCAGGAACTCGGCGCCGGGCAGCACGTTCGGGTCGAAGTCCATGCCGAAGTGCTCGAGCATCTCCGCGGACAGGTGCTTGGCCCCGTCCGCGGCGGACATGGTGGTGATCGACACCGGCTCTGGCTCCCAGAAGCTGGCGTCCACCGGTGAGGACAGGTCGATCAGGGGCACGGTTCCTCCATAGTCAGGACAGCAGGCCGAGGCCGCCGTCAGCGGTGAGCACCTGGCCGTGGATCCAGCCGGCCTCCTCGGCGCACAGCAGGGCGACCGCGTCGGCCACGTCGGCAGGGGTGGTCAACCGGCCCGCGGGGGTGCGCGCGGCCAGCATCGGGATCAGCTGGGCGTTGGGCGTGCCCGGCCCCTTGTCGACCTTGCCGGTGGACACGGCGTTGACGGCGATGCCCTTGGGCGCCAGCTCGACCGCCGCGTAGCGGACCAGGCTCTCCAGCGCGGCCTTGGCCACGCCCAGCGCCACGTAGGCCGGGATCACGCGACTGGAACCGTTACTGGACAAGGCGACCACGCGTCCGCCCTCGGGCATCACCTCGGGCAGCACGGTGATCGCGTCCAGCAACGGGTTGAGCGCCGCCTCGACATCGGCCCGCAGCCCGGCGGGGTCGACCCGGCCGGTCGGCATCGGGTGCCAGGACGCCGCGTTGTGCACGAACACGTCCAGTCGCCCGACGGAGCGCAGCAGCTCGGCGGTGCCGCCGGGGGCGAACACGTCCCCGCGCAGCAGTTCACCGTCTACTTCGGACGCTGCTTGCGCGGCAGCGGCCTCGTCACCGGCGTAGTTGATCAGCACCCGGCAGCCGCTGGCCGCGAGCTTGCGCGCGACGGCCAGCCCGATGCCCTTGCTGCCGCCGGTGACGAGCGCGACCTTCTTGTCCAGCGCGACAGGCACGGTTCAGGCGCCCGCGATCGGCGAGTACAGGTCGGCCTCCACCTCGACCAGCTCGCGCATGGCCTTGGCGTGCTCCTGGAACTCGGGGTTGCTGACCACGGCGCGGTGCGCGTCGGCGTCGGCCCACTGCCCGATGTTGACGTACACGGTGGGCGTGCGCAGCGAGCGCACCATCTGGAAGCCGACAAAACCCGGCTGGGCCTTCATGAACTCCGAGTGCTCCTTGAACACCCGCTCGAACTCGGCCGGGTCGCCCTTGACCGTGAACTTGGTGATGAACGTGACCACGTCTGCGCTCCTCCACTGCAGCATCCGCGCCCGCAGGTCGCGGCGTTGGATCTTCCCGTTGGCCGAGCGCGGTATGCCCGGCAGGACAACCGCGTGCACCAGCCGCTTGAAGTACGGCACCCGCTCGTTGACGTACTCGACGAACTCCTGCGACTTGCCGGTCCAGCCCGGCTTGGCCACGACAAATGCGGCGGCCACCGCACCGCTGAGCTCGTCGGGCTGGTCCATCACGACGCACTCCGCGACCGCCGGATGACCTTCGAGCACGCGCTCGATCTCGGTCGGCGACACCAGCCAGTTGTCGTGCTTGAACACGTCCTTGATCCGGTCGACCAGGAACAGGTAGCCGTCCTCGTCCACGTAGCCGACGTCCCCTGTGGACAGCCAGCCGTCCTCGGTGACCTCGGACAGGTCGGTGTCCAGGTAGCCCTTCATCAGCTGCGGGCCGCGCAGCTGCACCTCGCCCTGCTCCCCGGTGCCGAGCACCTCGCGGGACTCGATGCCGACGATCCGGCACTCGGTGCCCTCGACCACCGGCCCGACCGACCCGATCTTGGGGTGGGACGGCCCGTCGGAGTGGGTCAGCGGGGAGGTCTCGGCCAGGCCGTAGCCCTGGATCACCGGGATGCCGAAGTGCTCGCCCAGGGTGGTGGCGGACCGCGGCGGCAGGGCGGATCCCCCGGAGGCGATCACCCGCACGGTGTCCAGCTTCAGCTCGGACAGCCGCGGATCCGCTGCCAGGCGGCCAAGTTTGACCGGCAGGCTGTAGTAGTGCGTGGCCCGGCGCTCGTTGGCGAGCTCGATCGACGCGGCCAGGTCGGTGTCGGTGCACAGCACCTGCGTCGCACCGGCGTGCACCGCGGAGTTCAGGTGCATCAGGTGGTAGGTCGGCAGGTGGTTGACCGTGACCGAGTCGGGGCCGAGCTCGTGCGCCTGCGCGATCTGCGCCGCGTTGGTGGTCAGGTTCGCGTGGGTGAGCCGAACCCCCTTGGGCAGCGCCGTCGTCCCGCTGGTGAACTGGACGCAGGCCACATCGTCCACACTCGACTCACGCGCGGGCAGCGGCTTGTCCGAGCGGGGCAGCGGCTCGTCGAGCTTGAAGTGCAGCCGGGCCGCGGACGCGGTGAGGATGTGGTTCAGGCCGTCCTCGCGCAGCAGCGGGTTGACCGGCAGCGACACGTTGCCGCTGCGGATCACCCCGTAGTAGGCGACCGCGAACTCCGGCTCCAGCAAGGAGGTCAGCGCCACGATCGAGCCTTCCGACCCGATCTGCTCGACCAGGGCCGAGGCGAAGGCCGTGGCCTCGGCGTCCAGCTCGGCGAAGGTCAGGGTCCGGCTCGACCCGATCACGGCGGGCTGGTCGGGGGCCTTCTCCGCCGCGACCCGGAGCAGGTCATCGACCAGCACGGGCTGCCTCCGCGAACTCCTTGGCGTAGCGCAGGGTCGTGGTGCTGTTCGTGCCGAGCGCCTTGCGCACGAACGCCTTGGCATCGTCCACAGTGGCCTGCTCGCCGAGGATCTTCGTCACGGCGTCGGGCTTGATCACGACCGTGTGCGTGGAGGTGGCGCGGACGCCGGTGCCGGCCTCCTCCAGGGTCCACCGGCCCGTGTGGACGGTCATCAGGGCGGGAACCTTGAGCTGCTTGTAGACGATCACCGACTCCGGCGTGCACACCCGCACGGACTTGGTGGTGTGCATGGAGCCGTCGGCGGTCTTGGTGTCCATCTCCATCAGCTGGATGCCCGGCACGTCCTCGACCAGGTCCAGCCTGGCCACGTGCGGCAGCCGGTCCGGCCAGTCCTGCGAGCGGTAGAGGAACCGGTACACGTCGGCGCGGTCGCCCTCGATCTCGACCACGTCGTCGAAGCTGATCAGCAGGTCCTCGGTGGCGGACAGGTTCTCCGCGATCTGCTTGAGGTTGGCCAGTTCGTGCTCGCTGTTGCGGTCCACTGCCTTGCTGACCCAGTCCACGTTCTCGGGCAGGTCGTCCACGGCGGAGAAGTCGTGCTCCAGCACGACGAGCGTGCCACCATCCTCAGTGGAGCTGAGCACCCAGGCGCCGCCCATGGCGGCCACCGGGGGCTGGGAGACCTCCTGGCGGAAGGTGATGCGGTGCGCCACCGGGTCCAGCTCGCGGCGCGAGGTCCAGGTCTTGACCTCGTCGTTGGCGGTGGCCCAGATGCGGATGCGCTCGGTCGTCTCGGTCCGCTCCACCTGCTCGGTGTGCACGGTGGGTCCGAACAGTTGCGGCCAGCGGATGACGTCGGCGAGCAGGCCGTACACCGCCTCGACGGGAGCCGAGATGGTGATCCGGTGCTCGGTGTTGTGCACGGTGAGCTCGGTCATCGTCGTGGTCTCCTCAGTAGTTGCCCAGGCCACCACAGACGTTGAGCGCCTGTGCGGTGATGGAGGCTGCGGTGTCGGTGAGCAGGTAGCCGACCAGTCCGGCCACCTCCTGTGGGGTGGAGTAGCGGCCCAGCGGGATCTTGGCGTTGAACTTCTCCAGCACCGCGTCCTCGCTGGTCTCCCAGAACTTCGCGTAGCGCTGGCGAACCCCCTGCGCCATCGGGGTTTCCACGTAGCCGGGGCAGACCGCGTTCACGGTGATGCCGGTCTTGGCCAGCTCCAGGCCCAGCGCCTTGGTGAAGCCGACCACCCCGTGCTTGGCCGCCGAGTACGGGGCACCGAGCACGACGCCCTGCTTGCCGCCGGTCGAGGCGATGTTGATGATCCGCCCGCTGGCCTTGTCCTGCATGCCGCCCTCGGCGAGCACCTCGCGGGTCATCAGGAACACGCTGTGCAGGTTGGTGTTGATCACGTCGTACCACAGCTCGTCGGGGATCTTGGCCGTCTCCCCGCCGCCCCCGCGCCCGGCGTTGTTGACCAGGATGTCGATCGGGCCGAAGCGGTTGACCGCCGCGGCCACGAAGGACTTGACCTCCTCCGGGGAGCGCACGTCGCAGGAGGCACCGTCCACGTCCAGCCCGGCCTCGCGCAGCTCCTTCACGGTGGAGGCCACGCGCTCGCCGTCGCGGGCGCAGAAGAACACCTGGTTGCCCTGCTCGGCGATGCTGCGGGTGATCGCGAGCCCGATCCCGCTCGTCGCACCGGTCACCACGGCGACCCGCTTCTCGGCCACGGACATCTTGCTGCCCTCCAAGGGTTTTTCGGATTCAGGGATCACGCGACCGGGGCGAACAGGTCGGTGCGGGGGCGGGTCGGCACGGCGCCGTAGGCGATGGTGCGCAGGACCTTGCCGAAGATCGGGGTGTGCGGCAGCACCTTGGCCAGCACCGGCCGCAGCGCGTTGATGACCTTGCCGTCGGAGAGCATCGCCCTGCTCTGCCTGGCCTGCAAGGAGAAGACCGACTCCACGGCTCGCTGCCTGCGCTGCGCGAACTCGGCGAGCGCGCTGGCGCTGCTGGTGTCGGCCCGCAGCGCCTCGACCAGCGCCGGGTGCAGTTCCACGGCGTCGGCGATGGCCAGGTTGACGCCCTGCGCGCCGATCGGGCTGTGCGTGTGCGCGCAGTCGCCGATCAGCACGAGGCCGTCGCGGACCCACTCGCTCGCCCTGCCCGAGAAGACGTCCAGCAGGGTGAGGTCACCGAGCTTGTGCACCTGGTCGGTGATCTCGCCCGCGAACTGCGGAACCGCCTTGCACAGCAAGGACTTCACGTGGTCGATGCCCTGCTGGGACAGCTCACGGTAGCGCCCGTGCGGCACGAGCAGGCCGACCTGCACCTGGTCCGGGTACGAGTCGTGGATCAGCGACACGTGCTCACCGTTGCGGTGGATCTGGACCACCTCGGACCGGAAGCCGGGGACCTTCAGCTTGAGCCAGGCGATGTCGTGCTGGAAGGTGTCGACCCGCCTGTAGTCGATACCCGCCAGCTGGCGGGTCTTGGAGTACCGGCCGTCGGCGGCCACCACCCAGCGCGCACGTACCTCGCGCTCGGACTCACCGGTGCCGCAGCGAATGCCGACCACGCGGCCGTCCTGGCTCAGCACCTGGTTGGCGGAACTGCCGTCCAGCTGGCGGAAACCGGGTGTCGCGGCGCACGCCTCGTGCAGGGACTCCAGGACGTGCCGCTGCGGGACGCTCAACAGGTGGTTGTGCGGGGCGGGCAGCCTGCGGTAGTCGATGTCCAGCAGCACCTTGTCCGGGGTGGCGAGCTGGAAGCTGCGCATCGGGTAGGCGCCACGGGCCAGCACCGCGTCGAGCACGCCGATCTCGGCGAGGGCGAGCTGCGCGCTGGGCTGGAGGATCTCGCCCCGGTACTCGCGGTCGAAGGAGCGCATCCGCTCGGCGAGGACCACGTCCACCCCGGAACGGGCCAGCAGCAGCGCGAGGGTCAGCCCGGCAGGCCCGCCACCGACGACGCACACGTCGGTCTGGATGACCTCCACGACTGCCTCCTGGGTGCTCGGCGCTGACTTGCCGCTCACTGTGCCCAGCGGGCGTGGTGGTCCGCTGAACTCCCGGTGATTGCCCGGGACCGGTTCGCTTCACCGCTCCTTCAGTTGTCCACCAGCCGCAGTGCCCAGCCTGTTGGGCGATCAGAGTGGTGAGGAGATGAGCATCGTGACGTCCACGACAACGAGCACACCGGTCAGCGCGGAGGTCTACGAGCAGGTGCGCTGCTTCTACTCCCGTCAGATGCAGCTCATCGACTCCGGGCGGGTGCGGGACTGGGTCGAGACCTTCGTCGAGGACGCCGTGATCGCCAACAACGCCAACCCGGAACCCGCGCGCGGCCGGGAGATCATCACCAGGGTCGCGCACCGGATCGTCAACGAGGCGAGGGAGAACGGGGTGCTGCACCGGCACTGGCTGGGCATGCTCACCGTGGACCGGCTTGGCCCCGACTCGCTGGCGACCCGCTTCTACGCCTTCGTCGTGGAGACCGCGAAGGGCGGTCAGCCGGAGTTCTACCGCAGCACCATCGGCCGTGACGTGCTCGTACGGCACGGGTCCGGCTGGCAGGTCCGTGAGCGCTACGTCACCCATGACGGCAGCTGAGCCGAGAGGAACACTGATGAGTACCGTCTCCACCGAGCTTTACCAGGAGATCCAGCACTTCTACGCCCGCCAGATGCAGCAGCTGGACGCGGGCGAGGCCGAGGCGTGGGCCGCCACCTTCACCGAGGACGGCGTGTTCGAGGCCAACGCGCACCCGGAGCCCTCCATGGGCCGCGCCGTGATCTCCGCGGCGGTCCGCCAGGCGCACGCCAAGCTGACCGAGGCCCAGGAGGTGCGCAGGCACTGGCTGGGCATGCTCACCATCGACCGCGGTGAGGACGACACCCTGTTCGTGCGCAGCTACGCCCTGATCGTGGCCACCAAGAAGGGCGGCACCCCAAGCATCGCGTTCAGCACCCTGTGCGAGGACACCCTCGTGCAGGACGGCGGCTCCTGGCTGGTCAAGTACCGCAAGGTCACCCGCGACGACCTCTGAGCCCTGTCGCGTGCCGCTTGAGACGCTTCGCGTCTCAAGCGGCACGCGACGTTTTGGGGTCAGGCGGCGGCGACGAGCTTGCCGTTGACCAGGTCGAGGAACTCGCGCGGGGTCTTGGCCTCCACCACGACGTCGTCGTCGAGGGTGATGCCGTAGCGGCGCTGGGTCTGGCCCGCGGTCTCCAGCATGGCCAGCGAGTCGTAGCCCAGCTCCTCGAAGCTCACGTCGAGGATGTCGCCGTCCAGGTCGGCGGTGTCGGAGTCGCCTGCGCACTCGCGGATGATGGCCACCAGGTCGGTACAGGTCATCTCGGACATTTTGCGGTACTCCTCAAGGGTCTAGTGCTGATCAGGGCTTGTCGGGCGCGCGCAGCACGACGGCGGAGTTGTAGCCGCCGTAGCCGCGGGCGAGCACCACAGCGGTGCGCAGGTCGGCGCGGCGCGGTTGGCCGGTGACCAGGTCGATGTCGATGCCCGGCGCCAGTTCGGACACGTTGGGCGTTGGCGGGATCAGTCCGTCGCGCAGGGCGAGCAGGGCGGTGGCCAGGTCCAGTGCGGCCCCACCGGAGTAGAGCCGGCCGGTGGCGGTCTTCGGCGCGGTGACCGGGACCCCGTTGGCACCGAACACCGCGCTGATCGCCTCGGCCTCGGCCAGGTCCAGTTCGGGCACACCGGCCCCGTCGGCGAACACGACGTCCACATCGGACGGTTGACAGCCCGCGTCGTCGAGGGCGTTCTCGATGGCACGGCGCAGCGCCGAGGGCCGTCCCGAGTCGGGCGGCGGGTCGAACGTGGCGCTGTAGCCGGCGAAGGTGCCGTAGTCACGGGCAACTCCGCGCGCCGCCGCGGACTCGGGGTCCTCGACGACCAGGATCGCACCGCCCTCACCGGGCACGAACCCGTTGGCGGCGCTGTCGAAGGGCAGGTAGGCCCGCTCGGGGTCGGCGGAGGTGCTCAGCCGCCCGCAGGCGATCTGCGCCACCCAGCCCCACGGGCACAGCGCGCTGTCCACCCCGCCGGTCAGCATCAGGCCCGCGCCGTCGCGCAACCTCCTGCGCGCCATGGCAAAGGCGTCCAGGCCACCCGCCTGCTCGGTGACCACCACGCCGCCCGCGCCGCGCAGGCCGTGCCGGATGGAGATCTGACCGGTGTTGACGGCGTAGAACCAGGCGAAGGACTGGTAGGCGCTGACGTGCTCGCTTCCCTTGCTCCACAGGGCTTCCAGTTCGCGGTGGCCGAACTCGAAGCCACCGGAGGCGCTGGCGGTGACCACGCCGGCGGAGAACTCGGGCAGCTCCTCGGCCTTGGCCCCGGCATCGGCCAGCGCCCAGTCGGCCGCCACGAGCGCGAGCCGGGTCATGTGGTCGGTCTGCGGCAGCAGGCGGCTCGCCAGGTGTTCGCGGGCCTCGAACCCGTCGATCTCCCCCGCCAGCACCACCGGGTACTGCTCGGTCTCGAACCGGCTCACCGGACCGATTCCCTTGGCACCGTTGCGGGTCGCGGCCCAGTACTGCTCGGTGCCCAGCCCGGTCGGGGCCAGCACACCGATGCCGGTCACGATCGGCTTGTTCATGCTGTTCTCCTGTCCAGCACCATGGCGCTCTGGAACCCACCGAAGCCGCTGCCCACGGTGAGCACCACGTCCGCCTTCTTCTCGCGGGCGACCCTGGGGATGTAGTCCAGGTCGCACTCGGGGTCGGGCTCGTGCAGGTTCGCCGTGGGCGGCAACAGGTCCTCCCGCATCGCCAGCAGGCAGGCCGCGATCTCCACCGAGCCGATCGCGCCCAGCGAGTGGCCGATCATCGACTTGATCGAGCTCATCGGGGTGCGGTACGCGTGCTCACCGAGGCTGAGCTTGACCGCGGCCGTCTCGTGCCGGTCGTTCTGCTTGGTGCCCGAGCCGTGCGCGTTGACGTAGTCCACCTCGGTCGGGTTGATCCGCCCCTGGTCCAGCGCGACCCGGATCGCCTCGGCCATCTCCTTGCCGTCCGGACGCAGCCCGGTCATGTGGAAGGCGTTGCAGCGCGTGGCGAAGCCGGAGATCTCCGCGTAGATCCGGGCGCCCCGGCGACGCGCGTGCCCGAGCTCCTCGAGCACGAACACGGCCGAGGCCTCGGCGAGCACAAAACCGTTGCGGCTGCGGTCGAACGGCCGCGAGGCGGTCTCGGCCTCGTCGTTGCGCGGGGTGGTCGCCTTGATCGCGTCGAAGCAGGCCACGGTGATCGGCGAGATGGGTGCGTCCGTGGCGCCCGCGATCACCACGTCGGCCAGCCCGTCGGTGATCACGTCCCGGCCGTGGCCCACCGCGTCCAGCCCAGAGGTGCAGCCGGTGGAGATCAGCGCCACCGGCCCCTCCGCGCCCACGTCCCAGGCCACCTCCGAGGAGATCGAGCTGGGCACGAAGTAGTCGAACAGCTGCGGCACGGCGTAGTCGTTGTCCACCTGCCACTTGCGACCGCTGTCGCTGACCACCGAGTACTCCGCCTCCAGCCCGGTGGTGCAGCCGACGGCGCTGCCGATGGACACACCGGTGCGGCGCGGGTCCAGGTCGGTGGTGGACAGCCCGCTGTCGGTCAGCGCCTCGCGGGCGCAGACCACGGCGAACTGGGCGGCCCGGTCCATCCGCCTTGCCTGGCGCGGGGTCAGGCCCTGGCGCACCGGGTCGAACTCGCACTCGGCGGCCACCTGGGACCGGAACGGGCTCGGGTCGAAGAAGCTGATGCGCCGGGTCGCGGTGCGGCCCGAGGAGATCAGGTCCCAGAAGGCTTCGCGCCCGGTGCCACCCGGCGCCACGACACCGATGCCGGTGACCACCACACGTCTGCCTGTGTCCACAACAGCACCCTCCAGATGCGCCCAGCCTGGGGAAGATCGCTATCCGGTGAGGGAGCGGCCGGCTGGGCCGTGATCGACGACAGCCTCGTCACTGTCGTCGACCAAGCTCGCACGTGCCTGTGAGGACGGGCTGAAACCGCTCTGAAGGACCGGTTCGGACTGGCACCCCCGCGCGGGCCGCAGCACCTCGGCGGCGATCAGCCGCAGCGGCTTGGTGATGCGGTAGCGGGTGGTGCTGCCGTAGACCAGGTCCATGACCTCCTCCAACAGGTAGGAGTCGGCCAACGCCTCCAGCAGTTCTTCAGCGTCCATCGTGTCGGTCGCCAGCAGTTCGGCGAGCACCCGCTCGTCCACGAAGTCCTCGTCCTGCGCGGCGACCGCCAGGAACGCGGCCCGCTGCTGGGCGGTCAGCGTCCGGTAGTTGCCGACCAGGGTGTCGCGCAGGGTCGCCCCGCCGGTCCGGACCCGCAGCAGCACACCGGGATCGGCCGCGACGCGGTACCGCATGCGGGCCAGGGTCCACCGCCTGCGGTAGGCCAGCCGCCCGCCGATGGCGCTGATCACCAGCGGCAGCCGCAGGCACAGCTCGACCAGTTCGGCGGCGTGCTCCCGCTCCTCACGCACCCGCGCCTCACCGAGCACGGCCTGCAACAGCTGCACGCCCTCGGAGATCGACAACGGGGCGAGCTCGATGGCCGACACGGCACCGGGGCAGTGCAGTCTGCGGCGGCTGGCCACCAGCATGGCGCTGCCGGGCCCGCTGGGCCGGATCCCGTCGAGCTGGCCGATGGACATCACGTCGTCGGCCACGACCAGCACCCGCCGTTCCGCGCTCCAACTCCGGAACGAGTAGGCGATCTCGGCGGCGGTCACCTGCCCGGGGCGCAGCGGGACACCGGCCGAGCGCAGGGCGCCGGCGAGCACCTCGTGCAGGGACTCGGCCCCGTCGTTGACCGGCCGCAGGTCCACGAAGACCTGACCGTCCGGAAAGGACCGTCGCACGTGGTGCGCCGCGGTGACCACCAGCGTGGACTTGCCGACCCCGGGCGGGCCGGTGACCTCGGCCATGCGCAGGCCGTGCCGGTCGTCGGTGGCCGCGGCGCCGATCAGCTCGGTGAGCAGTGCCAGCTCGTTGTGCCTGCCGACGAAGTGGAACGTGGCGGGCGGGATCTGCGCGATCGTGCCCTCGGGCGCGGGCAGTGGCAGCCGGGTCACCGGGGCGATGGGGCGCGGCTGCGGGGCCGGTTCGGGCTCGGGCTCGGGCTGCGCGGGCACCGCGGCGATGCGCACCGTCGAGGCGGGCAGCACCAGTGCGGGGTCGTCGGTCAGCACGGACTGGTGCAGTGCGTTGAGGGTGAGCGAGGGCTCCAGCCCCAGCTGTGCGACGAACTCCGAGCGCAGCCGCTGGAAGACCTCCAGCGCCTCGACCCGCCGCCCGCAGCGGTACAGGGCGGTCATCAGCTTGGCGGAGAAGCCCTCGTGCGTGGGCTGCGCCTTGACCACCCCGGCCAGTTCGTCCACCACCCTGCGGTGGCGGCCCAGCGCGAGGTCGGCCTCGAAGCGCAGCTCCAGCGCGCTCTTGCGGCTCTCCTCCAGGTGCGTGGCCCGCGCGGAGAGCACCGGCCCGGTGGTGATGCCACCGAAGGCGGGACCGCGCCACTGCCCCAGCGCGTCGCGCAGCAGCTGCGCGGCCTCCTCGGTGCGACCGCCGTCCAGCGCGCGCCGCCCGCGCTCCAGCAGGGTCTCGAAGGTCTGCACGTCGACCACGGAATCCTTGGACAGCCGGAACTCGTAGCCCTGCGAACGGGTCAGCAGGGTGACTCCGTTCGGCAGCGTGTCCTCGACCGGGCCGTAGGCGCCCGCGAGCAACTTGCGCAGTTGGTAGACGTAGGTCTGCAAGGTGGTCGACGGGCTGCCGGGCGGGTTGTGCTCCCACAGCTCCTCGACGAGTTGGTCCAGGTGGACCACCGAATCGGCGCTGAGCGCCAGCAACGCCAACACCGTGCGCAACTTCGGCGCCGAGGGCGTGACGGGCCTGTCCCCCAGCCGGACCTCGAACGAGCCGAGCAAGCCGACGAACACCGCAGAGCCCCCTTCATCCGCATTTGGACACGCGGGGCGACCGCTCGTGATCACAGAACGATTTCGCGATGCGCCCTGACGTTCCCCCAGGCGCCGACAATAGCAAGCGCTCAGCGTTTTCGTAACGCTCCGAGCGGCGCATTCAACCGGCAACGGTCCGTGATCGAGCAACCGCTTAACCGATACACGACTACCGTCCGACACCTCGGGAACAGGCACAACTACCCACAGTCTCCCAATCTCAAGGGAATGTAAGAAACTCGACTAGTCACGGGGTAATGTCTTGCGAAGTGACGTGAGACGCATAACCGCTATGCGGTTGACGATCGATTGCACGAAAGTGCACAACCAGCATGTACGCCAATCACCGACAACCAAAAACGGACAAAGCGTAACCAATCGGGACCGTTCTCGGATTCAAGTGACACGCGGGCAGGAATGCACCTCAAACGTGCAGGGCGGTCAGCGCCCGCCCGCGACGGTCAGCACCTGTCCGGTGATGTTGCCGTTGGCCGCCGACCCGAGCCACACGATGGCGCCCGCGACCTCCTCCGGGGTGGCCAGCCGGCCGGTCGGCGTGCGCTGCGCCTCCTGCTCCAGCACCGGAGCGGGCACCTGCGCGGCCACCGACTCGGTGGGCACCATGCCCGGACACACCACGTTGACCAGCACACCGTCCCGGCCGACGTCCCAGCTCAGGCTGCTGGCGAAGCCGTGCAGGCCCGCCTTGGCCGCCCCGTAGACCTCCCGGCCCGGCTTGCCGCCGTCGACCACGCGCGAGGACACCAGCACGACGCGCCCCCAGCCGCGCTGGCGCATCCACGGCAGCACGAGCTGGGTGGTGCGCAGGGTGGCGGTCAGGTTGTCCTGCAGGAATGACGCGTATTCCGCGGGTGCGAGTGTTTCAAATGGACTGCCGGGGGCCCGGCGCGCCCCGGGCCGCACCGCACTGGTGACCAGCACGTCCACCCCGCCGCAACGTTGTGAGACCTGCTCGACCGCGGATTCCGGCTCTTCCAGTAGGTAGCGGACGGGGAAGGCGGTGGGGCCCAGCTCCTTCACGAGCAGCTCGGCCCCGGCCAGGTTGTCCCGGTAGGCCACGGCCACGGTCGCGCCCTCGGCCGCGAAAACGCGAGCGGTGCTCCCCCCGATTCCGCCGCTCGCCCCGGTGACCAGAACGACCTTGCCCGCCAGCCCGTAGTCCATCATTTCTCCAGGTAAGGAATTGTGAAGTCGCCGGATCCACTCGCCGATACGTACCCGTCCGGACGGACCAGAATCCACGAATCCGGTTCCGCCGAATGGTCCAGGTGAACGCGGCCGTCCGGATCAGAAAGTGGGTTCACCAGATCGTCGGCGCCATTTCCGCGGTGCACCGAGCGCACGGACAGCCAGGCTGCGTGCTCCTTGTCCAGCAGCCGCGCCCGCTCGGTGGCCGCCTCGCCCGGCGAGAACAGCAACAGGCTCCACCGGGTGTCGCGGACCTCCTCCACCAGGGCCGCCCAGCCCGGGCTGAGCGCACCCGAGGCGTCCACCTTGAGCAGCCGCTCACCGGGACCGGTCCGCGTCAACGGACTGTCCTGATAGGACAGTCCAAGTGCGGACATGCCGCCCATGATCTTGCGCTCGATCTTGTTGCGCAACGGGTTCAGCGTACGCAGCACGGCGAGTCCGATGGGCAGCCCGATCGCCGCGGCCGTGCTCTTCAGCTGTACCAGGCTGGTTGCCTTCTTGGTGGACCCGAGCAGCGCCTTGCCCACTGGCACGCGCTCCGCGGAGTAGCTGTCCAGCAAGGAGTCCGGCGCGTGCCCCCGCACGACGTCGGCCAGCTTCCACGCCAGGTTGTAGCCGTCCTGCACGCCGGTGTTCAGGCCCTGCCCGGAGGCTGGGCTGTGCACGTGCGCGGCGTCCCCGGCCACGAAGCACCGGCCACGGCGCATCTGCGGGATCATGCGCTGCTGGATGGTGAACACCGACACCCAGGTCGGCGGGTGCACCACGAGCTCGCTGGCGGTACCGGCCGCGATCTTGGCCTGGAACCGGGCGGCCACCGCGGTGTCGTCCCCGTCGTAGCTGGCCTCGGCGGTGTCCAGCAGCCGCCACTTTCCCTTGTCCGGGAAGGGAACCAGCATCACCGTGCCGGTGGGCGTGCGCACCCAGTGGATGCTGGTCTGCGGCAGCTCGGTGTCCACCTGCGCGTCGGCGATCAGCCAGGTCTCCGAGGAGTCGCCGATCAGCGGCAGCCCGAGTCCTTTTCGGACGGTGCTGTGCCCGCCGTCGGTGCCGACCAGCCAGGGCACGTCCAGTTCCTCGGTGCTGCCGTCGGCGTGCCGCAGCACGGCGTGCACGTGGTCCCCGCGCTCCTGGAAGGACTCCAGCCGGGTGGACCACTCCACCCGCACGCCGAGCCGGGCCGACGCCGTGCGCAGCACCTCCTCGGTGATCACCTGGTCGATCATCAGCGTGAACGGGAACCGGGTGGGCAGGTGCGAGTAGTCGGCACCCAGCCGGGCCTCGTGCCGCCCGCTGTGCAGGGTGAACCGGGTGACCTGCCGGCCACGCGGCAGCAGGTCCGCCAGCACGCCCATCTGGTCGTAGGTCTCCAGCGAACGCGGGTGCGTGGCCAGCGCACGGCTGGTCACCGCGGGCCCGGCTGCGGCGTCCACCACGCGCACCCGCACGCCTCGGCGGGCCAGCTCGTGCGTGACGACCAGGCCGACCGGCCCCGCGCCGACCAGCAACACCTCGGGTGAGGTCATCGCGTGGCCACCAGCACGGTGTCGTTGCCCTTGACCAGCTTCTTGGCGTACCGGAAGGTGAACCCGGCCTTCTCCACCCAGGTCCGGCCCTCGGCCACGGTGTACTCCCCGCCGCCCTCGGTGATCAGCGCGACGTTCAGGCTGCCGATCAGGCTGCGCAGGTCGGGCGCGTCCTCGTCGAGCATCTGGTCGTAGACCACCACCGCACCGCCCGGCCGGATCGCCGCGTGCGCGCGCTCCAGCAGTTCCAGGTTGCGCGTGGCGTCCCAGTCGTGCAGCACGTGGCCGAACACCACGACATCGGTCTCCGGCAACGGGGTGGTGAAGAAGTCCCCGCCGTGGAAGGAAACCCGGTCGGTCACGCCGAACTCGGCCATCAGCTCGTCGAAGAACGGCTCGATCGCGGGCAGCTCGAACACGCCGCCGCGCAGGTGCGCGTGCGTCTGCACCAACCGGCCCGCCACGTTGCCGCGCGCACCGCCCACGTCCACGAAGTCCTGGTAGGACGACCAGTCCACGGCCTCCGCCAGCTGCGGGGCGACCACGGCGTTGTTGGCGTCCATGTGCACGAGGAAGTTCTTGGCGGCCACCGGGTCCTGGTAGAGCCGCTCGAATGCGCCGTGCCCGCCCTGCGCCGCCTTGGGCTCGCCGTCCCGCAGCGCCTCGGCCAGCTTGCCCCACATCTGGTAGTGCCGCTGGCTGGCGGTCTTGATCCGCCCGCCGAGGTAGACCGGCCCACCGGGCACCAGCACCTCCTGTGCCGCGGCGGAGTTGCGGTACTGCTCGCCCTCGCGCTCCAGCAGGTCCAGCGCCACCAGCGCGTTGAGGAAGTCGCGCACCAGGCGCGGGTGCAGCCCCAGCTGCTCGCGGATCTCCCCCGCGCTGGCCGGTCCCTTCGCCAGCAGTTCGAACAGCCCGATCTCCACGGCGCTGTGCAGGATCTTCGACTGCGCGTAGGCCGTGCTCAGGCGCCCGATCGCCGCCGCGTCGGTCGGTTGCCGGCCGGTGTTGCCCATCTGGCGCCCCTCACCTCGTACTGGTCCTTGGCACGACTGTGCTCACCAGTGCTGAAAGGGAACTGATGGAGCGGTGAATCCCGTGGTCGGGGAGCAGATCCACCCCCGCGGCACCCCCAGAGCGCCGCGGGGTGGGGCGCCGCGCCGGGGTGAGGGGTGAGGGGTGAGGCGCGGCGCCCCGGAGGGGTGGCCAGGTGGTCTCGTGCTGCCCCACGGGGGAGCCCCGCGTGTCGGCGCTCCGTGGGCGGTGTGTCGGCGCTTCCGGCGTGGTGTGTTGGCACTTCGCGGGCGGCTTCCCGGCTCGTGGGAATCCGTACCGGAAGCGGCAACACGCCGTACCGCAAGCGCCGACACGCGTCACCGGAAGCGCCGACACGCGCGGGGGTTCCCGGGGTGGGGCGCCCGCTCGGCGGGATTCGCGCGCCCCTGGCCGGGACTCGCGCTCCGCAGAGCGGGACTCGCGGTCAGAAGAGGGACTTGATGGTGGCGATGGCCTTGTCGTAGGACTCGTCGGCCAGCGGGATGAACTGGGCCAGCTTGGGCATCACCTTGGCCAGGGTCATCTCGCAGTGGATGAACCGGATGTCGTCCAGGCCCACCTGGCCAAGGGCGGCGCGCAGCCACGGCTCCTGGTAGTCGAACCCGGCGCGCGGGGTGCCCGGGGCGTAGGAACCGCCGCGCGAGGTGATGAACGTGACGTCCTTGCCGACCAGCTTGCCCTCACGGCTGTTCGGGTCGAAGGTGCGGCCCGGCAGCACGATGCGGTCCACCCACGCCTTGAGCACGGCGGGCACCATGAAGTTGTACATCGGGGCGCCGATCACGTAGGTGTCGGCGGCCTCCAGCTCGCTGATCAGCTCCTCGGTGACGGCGAAGCTGTCCGCCAGCTCGGGGCTGAGCTGGTCGGCGGGCAGGAAGGCGGTCGCCAGGTCGGGCATGTCCGCGTACGGGATGGGGTTGGCGGCCAGGTCGCGGTAGGTGACCGTGCCGCCGGGGTTGGCGGCCCGCCAGGCGTCGGCGAAGGCGCGGGTCAGCTGGCGGCTGATCGAGCCCTCCTGCCGAGCCGAGGTGTCGATGTGCAGAAGGTGGGCCACGACGGGGACTCCTTTAGGGACGGGTTCTTGCCGGGAGCATCAGTGCGGGTACGAGTGCGAGCAGGCCGATGGCCAGCGCCCACAGGAAGGTCTGGCCGAAGGAGAAGGCCATGTTGTTGCCGGTGGCGTCCAGCCAGCGGTGCAGCACCACGGCGAGCACCGCGGTGGCCAGTGATCCACCGATCCGCTGGCTGATGGCCATCAGGGTGGCCGCGCGCGGCACGGTCTGCTTGGCCACGAACTGGTAGGCGGCGGCCGTGGTCGGCATCAGGCTGGCGCCCAGGCCGAGCCCGCGCAGCACCAGCGCGACCACGAGCTGGACCGAGTCGGGGTGGCTGTCCAGCAGCACGAAGGGCGCCGTGCCGACGACCATGGCCAGCACCCCCAGCGTGACCACGGCGCGCACCCCGAAGCGGTCGGTGAGCCGACCGGTGAACGGGGACACCAGGGCCACGCCAACACCTTGCGGCAGCAGGAAAAGGCCCGCTTCCAGCGCGTTCTTGCCCAGGCCGACCTGGTAGTACAGCGGCAGCACGAACAGGAAGCCGAACAGGCCCGCGCCGAGCAGGAAGGCGCCCAGCCAGGAGACGCTGAACCCCTTGGTGGCGAACAACCTCAGGTCCAGCAGCGGCTTGGCCTCCCGGCCGCGCAGCGCGTGCCAGCAGAACGCGCCGACCAGTGCGAGCCCGGCCACCAGCCACCCGGCGCCGCCCGCGGTGTCGCCGCCCTCACCGATCAGGATCAGGCCGTACACCGAGGCCGCCAGCCCGGGCGAGAGCAGCAGCATGCCCAGCCAGTCCAGCCGCTCGCCGGGCACCGGTTCGCCCGCGGGCAGCTTGAACCAGGCCAGCGCCAGCGCGACCACGCCGATGGGCAGGTTCACGTAGAAGATCCACTGCCAGCCCAGGGTGTCGATCAGGAAACCGGCCAGCACCGGGCCGAACACCGGGGAGAGCATCACCGGCAGGGTCACCAGGCTCATCAGCCGCCCGACCAGCGCCGGTCCGGCCGCACGGGCCAGGATCGTCTGCAACACCGGCATGAGCAGGCCGCCGCCGAGTCCCTGCAACGCGCGGAACGCGATCAGCTCGCCGATGGAGTTCGCCAGCCCGCACAGCGCGGAGCCGATCACGAACACGCTCAGCGACAGCAGCCAGACCTTCTTGGCCCCCAACCGGTCCACGGCCCAGCCGGACAGCGGGATCACCAGCGAGAGCGCGAGCAGGTAGCTGGTGCTCACCCACTGCACCAGCGGCAGCGGGGCGTGCAGGTCGGTGCCCAGCGTGTCCACGCCGACGTTGACCACGGTGGTGTCCAGCGAGGACATCAGCGCGCCCAGCACGACCACGCCCGCGAGCTTGAGCAGGGCGGGATCCAGCTTGCGCGCCGGTGCCGGTGCCGTGGTCATGCCTCCTCCTTTGGACTAGACGGTCTAGTCCAAACGAGAATAGACTAGGTAGTCCAAACTGGGAAGCCCCAGCAGTTGCCCAGCCGCGGAGAGGACACTGATCGCATGTCGGTGCAGACGTTGTCGGCCAAGCGCAGGGCCGTGGTCGAGGCGGCCGCCCAGGTGTTCGTGCGCGAGGGCTACGTCGGGACCAGCGTGGACGTGATCGCGGCCGAGGCGGGCGTCTCCAAGCAGACGATCTACAACTACTACGGGGACAAGGAGAACCTGTTCCTGACCGTCATCGAGACGATGCTCGAACCGGCGGCGGCGCGCTTCCTGGAGATCCTCGACCAGGTGCTTGCCGAGTCCGACGAGCTGGCCGCGGGGCTGACCCGGCTCGGCCGCGAGTGGGTGGAACTGCTCTCGCACCAGGAACTGGCCGCGCTGCGGCGGCTGATCGTCGGCGAGGCGACCCGGTACCCGCAGCTGCTGCGCGCCTGGCAGAACGCGGGGCCCGGGCTGGCCCAGCCCAAGCTCACCGGGCACCTGGCCCGGCTGCACGAGGAGGGCGTCCTGGACGTGCCGGACCCGGCCCGCGCGGCCAGCCAGCTCACCTCGCTGCTCGTCGGCGAGTTGCAGACCCTCTCCCTGTTCGGCGCGGTCCCGCTCACCACGGCGCGGGTCGAGGAGACGGTCTCCGGGGCGGTCGAGGTGTTCCTGCGCGCCTACGCCGTCAAGAACCCTTCATGACCTGCTGAATCCGCAGGTCAGCCACCTTTGACGGGGGCGGCGCCGTGGGCGACGGTGAGTGCATGACAGTCATCGTCGTCGGTGCAGGTCCGGTCGGTCTGATGCTCGCCTGCGAACTCGCCCTCGGCGGGGTGCGCCCCGTGGTGCTGGAACGGCTGGCCAAGCCGACCGGCCAGTCGCGGGCGCTCGGCCTGCACTCGCGCACCGTGGAGGTGCTCGACCAGCGTGGCCTGCTGGACAGGTTCAGCGAGGGCGCCCCGGTCTGGCCGAAGGGCCACTTCGCCGGGATGCGCCTGCTGGAACTGGACCAGCTCGACGGGCGGCACACCTACGCGCTGATGGTGCCGCAGTCGCGCACCGAGGCGGTGCTGGAGGAGCGCGCGGCCGAGCTGGGCGCGGACCTGCGGCGCGGGCACGACCTGACCGGCCTGGTCCAGGACGAGCAGGGCGTGACGGTCACCGTCAGCGGGCCGGACGGGGAGTACGAGCTGCGCGCGGACTACCTGGTCGGCTGCGACGGCGGCAGCAGCAAGGTCCGCAAGCTGGCGGGCATCGGCTTCCCGGGCAACTCCTCCACGCTCAACGCCGTGCTCGGCGACGTGCAGCTGGACCAGACCCCCACCGGCCCGCACCTGAGCCGCTGCGCGGGCGGCGTGTTCGGCACCGTGCCGCTGGGCGGGGACCGGTACCGGATCGTGGCGGCCGAGTTCGTGCCGCCCACCGCGCACCGGGACGACCCGGTGACGCTCAAGGAGCTGCTGGACACCACCAAGCGCGTGACGGGCCTGGACATCGAGGTCGGCGAGACCTACTGGCTGTCCCGGTTCGGCAACGCCACCCGCCAGGCCGACCGGTACCGCGAGGGCCGGGTGTTCCTCGCGGGCGACGCCGCGCACGTGCACTTCCCGGCCGGTGGGCAGGGCCTCAACACGGGCGTGCAGGACGCGGTGAACCTGGGTTGGAAGCTGGCCGCCGCGGTGCGAGGGCAGGCCGGTGACGCCCTGCTGGACACCTACCACTCCGAACGCTGGCCGGTGGCCAAGCGGGTCTGCCACAACACCCAGGCCCAGCTCGCGCTGATGAACCCGAGCCCGTCGGTGGACCCGCTGCGCGAGCTGTTCGCCGAGATGATGGCCTTCCGCGAGGTCAACAAGTTCCTGTCGGAGATGATCACCGGCCTGGACCTGCGCTACGAGATGCCCGGCGCCCCCGAGCAGCCCGACCCGCTGCTGGGCTCGCGGCTGCCCGACTGGCTGCTGACCGCCGACGGGGAGCGGTTCGGCGCCATGCGGCTGCTGCATCGGGGCACCGGCCTGCTGCTGGACCTGACCGGGGGCGCGCGCCGCGCCGAGTTCGAGTCGGTGCTGGGCGGCCGGGTGGAGGTGTTCAGCGCCGAGGCGGTGGAGCCGGGCCGTCCCGAGGCCGTGCTGGTCCGCCCGGACGGGTACATCGCGTGGGTCGGCGGTGCCCTCGAAGGCCTTGACCTGGCGGCCGGAACGTGGTTCGGAACACAGCGACTCGCCGCGCCGATGAGCTGAACTTGACAGTTCTCGATCGATACAGATCCCTAAATCTAGCTCAATCACCGGTGCATGGCGAGCGTTACACGAGGAAGATCGGTATCGATCCTGTGACGGACCCCTCCTTGTGCGACCTCCTCCGCGTATGAAGCCTCCCGCGCGGAGGACTAGCCTTGCTGCGGAGTGTGTCAATACCAAGAGCGAGATAGATAGAGGCGAGCGCCAGCCGTGTCCAGCAGCAGCCCTGCGTCACAGTTCGGCCCGAACGAGTGGCTGGTCGAGGAGATGTACGACCAGTTCCTCGCGGATCCGTCATCCGTAGACCCGGCGTGGCACGACTTCTTCGCCGATTTCAAGCCGACGCAGCGCACGACCGGCAATGGCAGCGCGAGCACGGCTGGAGCATCGGGCGGGACAGTCACCACGACCGCGCCAGCGCCGGCACCCGCCGCGCCGCCGACCCCGCCGCCGGCAGCCCCGGCGAACGGGACCCCGGCCGCGACGGCGCCGAAGCTGCCCAGCAGCAAGCCGACCCCGGCGGCCGCGGCCACCGCGGCCCCCAAGCCGCCCGCACCGGCCCAGGGCGCGGAGACCAAGCCGCTGCGCGGAGCCGCCGCCGCGATCGCGAAGAACATGGAGCTCTCGCTCACCGTTCCGACCGCGACCAGCGTGCGCGCCGTGCCCGCCAAGCTGCTGGCCGACAACCGCATCGTGATCAACAACCACCTCAAGCGGACCCGTGGCGGCAAGGTCTCCTTCACCCACGTGATCGGCTACGCGGTGGTCCGGGCGCTACAGGCGTACCCGAACATGAACCGCTCCTACTCGCTGGTGGACGGCAAGCCCGTCCTCGTCACCCCGGAGCACGTCAACCTGGGCCTGGCCATCGACCTGCCGGGCAAGGACGGCCAGCGCACGCTGGTGGTTGCCTCCATCAAGGGCTGCGAGACGATGACGTTCTCGCAGTTCTGGGGCGCCTACGAGGACCTGATCCGCAAGGCCCGCGGTGGCGGCCTGACCGCGGACGACTTCGCGGGCAGCACCATCTCGCTGACCAACCCCGGCACCATCGGCACCAACCACTCGGTGCCCCGGCTGACCGCGGGCCAGGGCACGATCGTGGGCGTCGGCGCCATGGAGTACCCGGCGCACTTCCAGGGCACCAGCGAGAAGGCCCTGGTCGAGATGGGCGTCAGCAAGATCATGACGCTGACCTCCACCTACGACCACCGCATCATCCAGGGCGCCGAGTCCGGTGAGTTCCTGCGCAAGGTGCACCAGCTGCTGCTGGGCGAGGACGGGTTCTACGACGACATCTTCACCTCGCTGCGGCTGCCCTACGAGCCCATCCGCTGGGTCGAGGACATCCCCGAGGGCTCGGTCGACAAGACCGCGCGGGTCATCGAGCTGATCGACGCCTTCCGCGCCCGCGGCCACCTGATGGCCGACACCGACCCGCTGAACTACCGCCAGCGCCGCCACGAGGACCTGGACGTGCTCTCGCACGGCCTGACCCTGTGGGACCTGGACCGCGAGTTCCCGGTCGGCGGCTTCGCGGGCCAGGAGAAGATGAAGCTGCGCGACATCCTCGGGGTGCTGCGCAACTCCTACTGCCGCACCGTGGGCGTGGAGTACACGCACATCCTGGAGCCCGCCGAGCGGCGCTGGCTGCAGGAGCGGGTCGAGGTCGTGCACGACAAGCCCGCCGCGACCGTGCAGAAGTACATCCTGTCCAAGCTCAACGCCGCCGAGGCGTTCGAGACCTTCCTGCAGACCAAGTACGTGGGTCAGCGGCGGTTCTCGCTGGAGGGCGGCGAGACGCTGATCCCGCTGCTGGACGCGGTGCTGGACAAGGCCGCCGAGCACGAGCTGGACGAGGTCGTCATCGGCATGCCGCACCGCGGCCGGCTGAACGTGCTGGCCAACATCGTGGGCAAGCCGATCTCGCAGATCTTCCGCGAGTTCGAGGGCAACCTCGACCCCGGCCAGGCGCACGGCTCCGGCGACGTCAAGTACCACCTGGGCGCCGAGGGCAAGTACTTCCGGATGTTCGGCGACGGCGAGACCAAGGTGTCGCTGGCCAGCAACCCGTCCCACCTGGAGGCCGTGGACCCGGTGCTGGAGGGCATCGTCCGGGCCAAGCAGGACCTGCTGGACAAGGGCGGCGAGGGCTTCACCGTGCTGCCCGTGGCCCTGCACGGGGACGCGGCCTTCGCGGGCCAGGGCGTGGTCGCCGAGACGCTGAACCTGGCGCTGCTGCGCGGTTACCGCACCGGCGGCACCGTGCACGTGGTGGTCAACAACCAGGTCGGCTTCACCACCAACCCGGAGCACTCCCGCTCCAGCAAGTACTGCACCGACGTGGCGAAGATGATCGGTGCGCCGGTCTTCCACGTCAACGGGGACGACCCCGAGGCCTGCTACTGGGTGGCCAAGCTGGCCGTGGACTACCGGCAGACGTTCCACAAGGACGTCGTGATCGACATGATCTGCTACCGCCGCCGGGGCCACAACGAGGGCGACGACCCCTCGATGACCCAGCCGGAGATGTACGACATCATCGACGGCAAGCGCAGCGTGCGGAAGACCTACACCGAGTCGCTGATCGGCCGCGGGGACATCTCCGTGGACGAGGCGGAGAAGGCACTGCGCGACTACGCCAGCCAGCTGGAGCACGTGTTCAACGAGGTGCGCGAGCTGGAGAAGCACCCGATCGTGCCCAGCCCCTCGGTGGAGTCCGAGCAGCAGGTCCCGGCCAAGGTGCCCACCGCCATCGCCCGCGAGGTCGTGGAGCGCATCGGTGACGCCCAGGTGCAACTGCCCGAGGGCTTCACCGCCCACCCCAGGGTCAAGCCGGTGCTGGAGCGCCGGGTCACCATGTCCCGCGAGGGCGGCATCGACTGGGGCTTCGGCGAACTGCTGGCCTTCGGCTCGCTGGCGCTGGAGGGCAAGACGATCCGCCTGTCCGGCCAGGACTCGCAGCGCGGCACCTTCGGCCAGCGGCACTCGGTGGTCATCGACCGCAAGACCAGCCAGGAGCACACCCCGCTACAGAACCTGGCGGCGGAGCAGGGCAAGTTCATGGTGTACGACTCGGCGCTGTCCGAGTTCGCCGCCGTGGGCTTCGAGTACGGCTACTCCGTGGCCAACCCGGACGCCCTGGTGCTGTGGGAGGCGCAGTTCGGCGACTTCGTCAACGGCGCCCAGTCGATCATCGACGAGTTCATCTCCTCCGGTGAGGCCAAGTGGGGCCAGCGCGGCAACGTCGTGCTGCTGCTGCCGCACGGCCTGGAGGGTCAGGGCCCCGACCACAGCTCCGGCCGCATCGAGCGGTTCCTCCAGCTGTGCGCCGAGGGCTCGATGACCGTGGCGGTGCCCTCCACCCCGGCCAACTACTTCCACCTGCTGCGCAGGCACGCGCTGGACGGTGTGAAGCGGCCGATGGTGGTGTTCACGCCCAAGTCGATGCTGCGCCTGAAGGCCGCCGCGAGCCCCGTGGAGGACTTCGTCAGCGGCCGGTTCATGTCGGTCATCGACGACCCGACGCAGCCCGCTGCCGAGGGCGTCACCAAGCTGCTGCTGTGCAGCGGCAAGATCTACTACGAACTGGCAGCCGAGAAGGCCAAGCGCGGTGCGGACGACACCGCCATCGTGCGCATCGAGCAGCTCTACCCGCTGCCCGAGAAGAAGCTGGCCGCCGCGCTGGAGCGCTACCCGAACGCCTCCGACATCCGCTGGGTGCAGGAGGAGCCGGCCAACCAGGGTGCGTGGCCGTTCTTCGGGCTGGTCGGGCCGGAGGCCCTGCCGCGCCTGGCGGGCATGCGCCGGGTGTCGCGCCGCCCGATGGCCGCGCCCGCCTCGGGTTCCAGCAAGGTGCACGAGGTCGAGCAGCGCGAGATCATCACCAAGGCGTTCGACTAGGCTGTAGCCGATAGCTGTGTCATGAAGGTGCCCTTCGCGACGGTGAACGTCGCGAAGGGCACCTTCATGACGGGCTTGGGTCACTGACCGCCGGGACCGGGTGCACCGGGGCCCGGCGGTTCGTCTGTCTGCGGAGGAATCACCATGTACTTCACCGACCGGGGCATCGAGGAGCTGGAGGACCGGCGCGGGGACGAGGAGGTCACCCTGGGCTGGCTCGCCGAGAAGCTGCGCGCCTTCGTGGACACCAACCCCGAGTTCGAGACCGCCATCGAGCGCCTCGCCACCTACCTCGCCCGCGACGACTCCTCCGAGGACGACTGAGGCCGACACCCGGCGAGTCCCGGCCTGGAGCACGCGAGTCCCGGCCTCGGGAGCACGAGTCACGGCCAGGGGCCCGCGAGTCCCGCTCAAGGGAGCGCGAGTCCCGGCCTGGAGCACACGAATCCCGCCCAGGAGAGCCCGAGTCCCGCCCTGGAGCACACGAATCCCGCTGAGCCGTGTCCACAGCCAAGGCTCAGAACGGGACTCATGCTCCCCACAGCGGGACTCGCGAGCCGGAGAGCGGGACTCGCGCTGCACAGAGCGGGACTCGCGGGGGTGAGGGCCTAGCGGACGCGGAATCCCTTGCGCCACACGGCGTAGGTCAGCGGCACACCTGGGCGGTACGCGAGGTGGGTCACCGAGGGGGCGTCGAGCACGTGGATGTCGGCCCGGGCTCCGGGGCGCAGCACGCCGACATCGGGCCTGCGCAACGCTTGTGCGCCACCGAGTGTGGCGGCGCGGACGGCCTCTTCCACGCTCAGCCGCATCTGGAGCACCGCCGTGGCGACGCAGAACGCCATCGAGGAGGTGTAGGAGCTGCCGGGGTTGCAGTTGGAGGCCAGCGCGATGCTCGCTCCGGCCTCGATCAGCGCGCGGGCGTCCGGGAGCGGTTGCCTTGTCGACAAATCGCACGCGGGCAGCAAGGTGGCCACGGTGTCCGAACCGGCCAGGGCGTCCACATCGGACGGTGTGAGGTAGGTGCAGTGGTCGACGCTGGCCGCACCCATCTCCACCGCGAGCCGCACACCGGGCCCCGCGCCGAGCTGGTTGCCGTGTACGCGCAGGCCCAGCCCGTGTTCCTTGGCGGCCTGCAACACGGCGCGCGACTGGTCCTCGTCGAAGGCACCGGTCTCGCAGAACACGTCGGCCCACTGCACGAACGGGGCCACCGTGTCGATCATCTTGCCGCAGACCAGTTCCACGTACTCGTCGGCGTCCGACCCGGGCGGCACCAGGTGCGCGCCGAGGAAGGTCACCTCGTCGGCGAACTGCCCGGCCAGCACGGCGGAGCGCAGCTCGTCCTCGACGGTCAGGCCGTACCCGGTCTTGGTCTCCAGGTACGTCGTGCCCTGCGACACGGCCTCCACCGTGTGCCGCTGCAGCACGGCGCTGAGCTCCTCGTCGGTGGCGGCCCGGGTCGCGTCCACGGTGACCGCGATGCCGCCCGCGGAGTAGGGCCTGCCCGCCATGCGTGCGCCGAACTCGGCGGTCCGGTCCCCGGCGAACACCAGGTGGGTGTGGCTGTCCACCCAGCCGGGCAGGGCCGCACGCCCCTCGATGTCCACACGGTCGTCGGCAGCGGGCGCCTGAGCGGCCGGGCCCACCCACGCGATCCGGCCCCGGTCGATGACCAACGCGGCCCCGGAGAGCGTGCCGAGTTCCTCGTCGTTGGTGGTCAGCTCCGCGATTCCCGTGACGACTACTGCCACAGCTCCCCCATCACCTGGTCGTAGAGCGCGCCGATCTCCCCGAGTCTGACATGCCGCCCGCCGGAGGCGACGACCCGACCGCCGATCACGACAGTGTCCACATCGGACGAATTGGCGGCCAGCACGACCTGTTCCGGCAGGCAGCCCGCGGTGCGCGGGCTGTCCATGCGCACGGCGACCAGGTCGGCGGGTGCGCCGACGGCGATCCGCCCGGCCTCGGGCCAGCCCAGGCAGGCGTGCCCGGCCTCGGTTGAGGCGGTGATCAGCTCGGCGGGACTGAACCGCCCGCGCTGACCGGTACGCAACCGCTCGCCGTGCTCCAGCGCGCGGGCCTCCAGCAGCGGGTCGATCACCACATGCTGGTCGCTGCCAAGGGAAAGCGGGCAGCCCGAGTCGGCGAGCTCCCGCGCCGGGCCGATGCCGTCGGCGAGATCCGCCTCGGTCGTGGGGCAGAAACAAGCAGTGGTAACGGTTTCGCCGAGCAGCCGCCGATCGTCCACGGTCAGGTGTGTAGCGTGCACGGCAGTTGTGCGGGCCGACAGCGCGCCCGCTTCGTGCAGCAGCTCGGTCGGCGTGCGGCCGTACGCCGACAGGCACGCCTCGTTCTCCGCTGGCTGCTCGGACAGGTGCACGTGCAGTGGACGCTCATCACCCGCTCCCGCAACGACATCCCCGAGCTGATCACGCGGAACGGCTCGTACCGAGTGGATCGCGGCACCGACACGCATCATCTCGTCGTCACGCAGCGCCGAAACCCGGCTGGCCCAGGCATCCGCTGACCCGTCGTTGAACCGGACCTGCGGGCCGGACAGCTCGATGTCGATGCCACCGGCCAGGTAGCAGGTGTCCAGCAGGGTGAGCCGGATCCCCGCGCTGGCAGCGGCTTCCCGCAGCGCGAGCCCCATCTCGTTCGGGTCGGCGTACGGCGTGCCGTCCTGGTTGTGGTGCACGTAGTGGAACTCGCCGACACAGGACACCCCGGCCACCGCCATCTCGGCGTAGACGGCGGTGGCCAGTCGCAGGTACAGCTCCGGGGTGAGCCGCTGCGCCAACTGGTACATGGCCTGCCGCCACGTCCAGAACGTGCCACCACCGGAGTGGGTCCGCCCGCGCAGCGCACGGTGGAACGCGTGCGAGTGCGCGTTGGCGAAGCCCGGGAAGACCATGCCGCGCAACCGCTGCGCACCGAGCGGCGCTCTGTCCGAAGTGGACACGCCAGCGATGACCCCGTCAGCCCCGACGCGCACCACCACACCAGCCGCCACACCGGCGGGTAGCCAGGCTCGCTCACACCAGTAGGCCGTGGTCACGACGCCAGGTCCTCCAGCACCGTGGCCAGCGCGGCGACCCCGGCCTCGCAGTCCTCCGGCTCGGCGTGTTCCTCCGGCGCGTGGCTCACACCGGTCGGGTTGCGCACGAACAACATCGCCGTGGGAACGGATCCGGCAAGGATGCCCGCGTCATGCCCCGCCCCGGTCGGTAGTGCGGGCACGCCACCGAGCACAGTGGACAGTCGATCGCGCAGCTCGTGGTCGAACACCACGGTGTCACCGTAGGACTCCTGCGTGACGCTGACCCCGCAGCCCTCCTCAGTGGCGGCCTGCCTGGCCTGGGCCATGATCTCCGCGACGACCGCCTTGGTGCTGGCGTCGTCCTCGGCGCGGGCGTCCAGCCAGACCTCGACCGAGGAGGCGATCACGTTGGTACCGCCCGGAACCGGCACGACCCGTCCGACCGTGGCCCGCGCGCCGTTCACCGCCGCCTTGCGTGCGGCCAGCACCATCCGCGCCGCAGGCAGCATCGGGTCGCGCCGGTCCTCGATCAGCGTCGCACCAGCGTGGTTGCCCTCACCGGTGAAGGTGAACCGCCAGCGGCCGTGGGCCAGGATCGAGGAGGCGAGTCCCACCGGCACGGTCAGCCCGCGCCCCTGCTCCACGTGCAGCTCCACGAAGCAGCCGATGCTCGTCAACGCCTCCGGGTCGGCGCCCAGCCGGGCGGGGTCCACACCCGCGCCGCGGGCGGCCTCAGCGAGCGAGACGCCCTCCGGGTCGAGCAGGTTGCGCGCCGTGTCGGCGTCGATCGCGCCGGTCATCAACCGTGAACCGAGGCAGGGCACGCCGAACCGGCCGCCCTCCTCCTCCACGAACACGACGATCGCGAACGGCCGCCGCGGCTTGAACCCGCTGGCCCGCAAGGCATCCACCGCGGCCAGTGCGGAAACCACGCCCAGCGGCCCGTCGAAGGCGCCGCCGCCGGGCACGGAGTCCAGGTGGCTACCGGTGATCACGGCGTCCGGACCGGGGTTTCCCCACCAGGCCCACAGGTTGCCGTTGCGGTCGGCCCGCACGGACAACCCGCGCCGCTCGGCCTCCGCCGTGAACCACTCGCGCAGCTCCAGCTCGACCCGGTCGAAACCGTGCCGTGAGTAGCCACCCCGTACCTTGTCGGCGCCGAGGTCGGTGATCGCCGCGAGCAGACCCGTCGCGGTCATGTCACTCCGCCTTCATCGGGATGCGCACCCCGCGCTCGGCGGCCACCTTGTCGGCGCGCTCGTACCCGGCGTCCACGTGCCGCAGCACGCCCATACCCGGGTCGTTGGTGAGCACGCGCTCGATCTTCTGCCCGGACAACGCCGTGCCGTCGGCCACGGTGACCTGCCCGGCGTGCATGGACCGGCCGATGCCGACCCCGCCACCGTGGTGCAGGGACACCCAGGTCGCCCCGGAGGCAGTGTTGACCAGCGCGTTGAGCAGCGGCCAGTCGGCGATCGCGTCGGAACCGTCGGCCATCGCCTCGGTCTCCCGGTACGGGGAGGCCACCGAGCCGCAGTCCAGGTGGTCGCGGCCGATCACCACGGGGGCCGACAGCTCCCCGCTGGCCACCATCTCGTTGAAGCGCAGGCCCGCCAGGTGCCGTTCCCCGTAGCCCAGCCAGCAGATGCGGGCCGGAAGCCCTTGGAAGGCAACACGTTCACCGGCCATCCTGATCCACCGCTTGAGCGGCTCGTTGTCCGGGAACAGCTCCAGGATCGCCTTGTCGGTGGCCGCGATGTCGGCCGGGTCCCCGGACAGCGCCGCCCAGCGGAACGGGCCCTTGCCCTCGCAGAACAGCGGCCGGATGTAGGCGGGCACGAAGCCGGGGAAGTCGAAGGCCCGCTCGCAGCCGCCGGCCTTGGCCTCACCGCGCAGCGAGTTGCCGTAGTCGAAGACCTCGGCCCCGCCGTCCAGGAAGCCCAGCATGGCGTTGACGTGCTCGGCCATCGACTCCCGCGAGCGGTCGGTGAACTCGTCGGGCTTCTTGGCCGCGTAGTCGTGCCAGTCGTCCAGGTCCACGCCCAGCGGCAGGTAGGCCAGCGGGTCGTGCGCGGAGGTCTGGTCGGTGACGATGTCCACCTCGACCCCGCGGCGCAGCAGTTCGGGCAGCACCTGCGCGGCGTTGCCGACCACGCCCACCGACAGCGGGCGGCGCTCCTTCTTGGCGGCCTCCACGCGGCGGATCGCCTCGTCCAGGTCGGGCGCGACCTCGTCCAGGTAGCGGTGCTCGACCCGGCGGTGCGCGCGCTGCGGGTCGCACTCGATGACCAGCGCGACCCCGTCGTTCATGGTGACCGCAAGCGGTTGCGCGCCGCCCATGCCGCCGAGCCCGGCCGTGACGGTGAGCGTGCCCGCGAGGGTGCCTCCGAACCGCTTGTCGGCCACGGCGGCGAAGGTCTCGTAGGTGCCCTGGAGGATGCCCTGGGTACCGATGTAGATCCACGAGCCGGCGGTCATCTGGCCGTACATGGTCAGCCCGGCGGCCTCCAGGCGGCGGAACTCGGGCCAGGTGGCCCAGTCCGGGACCAGGTTGGAGTTGGCGATCAGCACGCGGGGCGCCCACTCGTGGGTGCGCAGCACGCCGACGGGGCGGCCGGACTGCACGAGCAGGGTCTCGTCCTCGCCCAGGGTGGTCAGCTCGCGGGTGATCGCGTGGAAGCTGGGCCAGTCCCGGGCGGCCTTGCCGGTGCCCCCGTAGACCACCAGGTCCTCGGGCCGCTCGGCCACCTCGGGGTCGAGGTTGTTGTGCAGCATGCGCAGCGGGGCCTCGGTGGCCCAACTGCGGGCGGTCAGCTGGGTCCCGCGTGCGGCGCGAACCGGCTGGGTCATGAGAGGGCCTCCTCGGCAACCTTGGTCACGAGTCCACTTCGGACGAGTTCGGTGGCGGCGGCGATCTCCGGCGCCAGGTGGCGGTCCGGGCCGGGGCCCGCGACGTGCTCGCGCAGCAGCCGCACGACGGCGGCCGTGGCGGGCGCGGGCCGCAGCGGGGCGCGCAGGTCGAGCGCGCGGGCCGCGGTGAGCAGTTCCACGGCGAGCACGGTGGCCAGGCCGTCCACGGCGCGGCGCAGCTTGCGGGCCGCCGACCAGCCCATGGAGACGTGGTCCTCCTGCATGGCGCTGGTCGGGATGGAGTCCACCGAGGCGGGGGCCGCGAGCCGCTTGAGCTCGGAGACCACCGCGGCCTGGGTGTAGTGCGCGATCATGTGGCCGGAGTCCACTCCGGGATCGTCGGCCAGGAAGGGCGGCAGTCCGTGCGAGCGGGCCACGTCCAGCATGCGGTCGGTGCGCCGCTCGGCCATGCTCGCCACGTCGGCGACCGGGATCGCCAGGAAGTCCAGCACGTAGGCCACCGGGGCGCCGTGGAAGTTGCCGTTGGACTCGACCCGGCCGTCGGCGAGCACCGCCGGGTTGTCGATGGCCGAGGCCAGCTCGCGGTCGGCCACGGTCTCCGCGTAGGCCACGGTGTCCCTGGCGGCGCCGTGCACCTGCGGGGAGCAGCGCAGCGAGTAGGCGTCCTGCACGCGGGTGCAGTCCGGACCGCGGTGGCTGGCCACGATCTCCGACCCGGCGAGCAGCTCTGCCATCCGGGCCGCCGAGCGGGCCTGGCCGGGGTGCGGGCGCAGCGCGTGCAGGTCGGCCGCGAACACGCGGTCGGTGCCCAGCAGGGCCTCCACGCTCATGGCGGCGGTCAGGTCGGCCAGGTCGAGCAGCTGGTTCAGGTCGGTGGTCGCCAGCACCAGCATGCCCAGCATGCCGTCCGTGCCGTTGATCAGCGCGAGCCCCTCCTTCTCTGCCAGCGCCACCGGCTCGATCCCGGCCTCGGCCAGGGCCTCGGCGGCCGGACGCAGCTCGCCGCTGGCGTCGCGGACCTGGCCCTCGCCGATCAGGGCCAGCGCCACGGAGGACAACGGGGCGAGGTCGCCGGAACAGCCCAGTGAGCCGTACTCGTGCACGACCGGTGTGATGCCCGCGTTGAGCATCCGCGCCATGGCGTCCACAGTGGAGGGTCGGACCCCGGTGTGCCCGGTGGCCAGGGTGCGCAGCCGCAACAGGGTCAGCGCGCGGATCACCTCGCGCTCCACCTCGGGGCCCGCGCCCGCCGCGTGCGAGCGGATCAGCGAGCGTTGCAGGGCCGCGCGCCGGTCCGGCGGGATGTGGCGCACCGCGAGCGCGCCGAAACCGGTGGACACGCCGTAGGTGGGCTTGGTGGCGTTGGCCAGTTCCTCGATGTGCGCCCGGGCCTTGGTGACGGCCGCGACCGTCTCGTGCCCGAGTTCGACCGCAGCGCCCTCGCGGGCCACCGCGACGACCTGCTCACGCTCCAGCGCCTGCGCGCCGAGCGGGACTGCAACCGGGTTCGCCATGTCCCCCATCACAGCCCCAGCGCGCGGTTTGCACGAGCCCGGACGGCGTGACACCGTCTGGGATACCAGACGAACGGTGGAGTGGTGGGCGCGAGCAGCGACGTACCGGCCCTGCGCAAGGGCCTGGCCGTGCTGCGCCTGCTGTCGACCCGGCCCGGCCCCGTGTCGGCGGCGACCGTGGCCCGCGAGCTGGATCTGCCCAGGTCGACGACCTACCACCTGCTCGCCGAACTGGTCGGGGCCGGGTTCGTGACCCACCTGCCGGAGGAGCGCCGCTACGGGCTGGGCGTGGCCGCGTTCGAGCTGGGCTCGGCTTACCTGCGACACGACCCGTTGGAGCGGCTGGCCCGCCCCGTGCTACGCCGACTGGTGGACCGGGTCGACGCCACCGCGCACCTGGGCGTGCTGCACGGGGCCGAGGCGCTCTACCTGCTGCGCGAGCAGCCCCGGCACCCGAACACCCTGGTCACCGACATCGGGGTGCGGCTGCCCGCGCACCTGCCCGCCTCGGGCCGCGCGATGCTGGCGCACCAGCTGTTCGCGCAGGTCCGCGCGCTGTTCCCGGGGGCGGCCAGCTTCGTGGACCGCACCGGGCGGGGGCCGCGCGACCTGCCCGCGCTGCGGCGACTGCTCTCCGCGGAGCGCCAGCGCGGCTGGGCCGTGGAGGACGGCTACGTCACCGCCGACTTCGCCTCGGTGGCCGCCCCGGTCTTCGACCACGGCGGGCGGCCCATCGCCGCGATCAGCGTGACGTTCCGGCACCTGTGCCCCGGCGAGTCGGAGTGCGGTGAGCAGTGGCCGACCCTCGCCGTGGAGGTGCGCCGCGCCGCCGTGGAGCTGACGACCCGGATCGGCGGCACCAGCCCAGTGCCATGAAAGTGCCGTTCCTGGCGTTGAACGCCAGGAACGGCACTTTCATGGCAGGTGGTGGGGAGTTACAGGTGTACCTCGGCCAGCCAGTCGGCGGCGACCTTGGACGGGTCGGGGTGCGAGTCCCCGGCGACCTTGGCGTTGAGCTTGGTCAGGGTCTCGGTGTCCAGCTTGGCCGAGACCGCGTTGAGCACCTGCTTGACGGTGTCGCTGGCCTTCTTGGTGTTGATCAGCGGCACCACGTTCTGCGCGGCGAAGTTGTTCTTCGGGTCCGCCAGCACCACCCAGCCGTTGTTGGTGATCGACGGATCGGTGGTGAAGATGTCGGCGGCCTGCACGGTCCCCTGCTTGAGCGCGGTCTGGGTCAGCGTGCTGCCCGCGTCCAGGGACTTGTAGTCCGAGAACGTGCAGTTGTAGCGCTTCTCCAGGCCGGGAACGCCGTCGGGCCGGGTCTTGAACTCCGGCGGGCCGCCGAGCACGAGCTCCTTGCAGTGCGGGGCGAGGTCGGCGATCGACTTGGCGTTGTACTTGTCGGCGGTCTCCTTGGTGACCACCACCGCGTCCTTGTCCTCGGCGGCCGACTTGTCCAAAACGGACAGTCCACTCGGGAGCTTGGACTTCAGCGCCGCGTAGACCTCGTCGGAGCTGGTCGCGGTGGCTTCCTTGTCCTCGTACTGCAACAGGGTGCCGGTGTACTCCGGGATCAGGTCGATGGAGCCGTCCTTGAGCGCGGGCAGGTAGGTCTCCCGGCTGCCGATGTTCAGCTGTTTGCCGACCTTCACGCCCTTGGCCTGCAACGCGGCCGCGTAGATCTCGGCGATCAGCTTGCTCTCCGGGAAGTTCGCCGAGCCGACGGTGATCGTGTCGGAGGGGGACTGCCCACCGGAGGGCCCGCCGAGCGGGTTGCCGCCCGAGCCACCGCAGGCCGACAGGCCCAGGGTCGCCACCAGGAGGCCCACGAGTCCAGCGACGGTCTTGTTCATGCACTTGCCTTTCCACTCTTCGCGGGGGCCAGCCCCGGTGAGACCACCAGTCGTTGCAAGCCGATGAACACCAGGTCCACCACGACCGCCAGCACGGCGACCACCAGCGCCCCGGACGCGACCTGCGCGTAGTCCCGGATCGCCAGGCCGTCGAACACGTAGCGGCCCAGGCCGCCCAGACCCACGTAGGCGGCGACCGTCGCGGTGGCCACCACCTGCAGCGCGGCGCTACGCACCCCGCCGAAGATCAGCGGCATGGCGTTGGGCACCTCCACGCTCGCCAGGACCTTCCACTCGCGCATGCCCACCCCGCGCGCCGCGTCGACGATGATCGGCTCCACGGCACGGATTCCCGCGTAGGTACCGGCCATCACCGGCGGCACGGCCAGCAGCACCAGCCCCGCGATCGCCGGTACCACGCCGATCCCGGCCAGCAGCACGACGATGGTCAGCACACCGAGGGTCGGCAGCGCGCGCAACCCGTTGGCAGCGCCCACGAGCAGCAGGCCGCCGCGCCCGGTGTGCCCGACCAGGGCGCCGAGCGGGAAGCCGATCACGACGGCGATCAGCAGCGAGATCACCGTGTACTCCAGGTGTTCCAGCACGCGCACCGGAACCCCGTCCGAACCGGCCCAGTGCGCGGCGTCGGACAGCCACCCGATCAGCAGCGAGACGAAGTCCACGGCTACCTCCCCGCCCTGGTCCACGGCGTCAGCAGCCGTCCGATGAGCAGCAGCGCGGCGTCGACCACCAGCGCGAGCACGAGGGTGGCCAGCACACCGACCACCACCTCGGTCATGAACCCGATCGGGAAGCCGTCGGTGAACAGCGCCCCGTAGCCGCTGATGCCGATCAGCGCGCCGACGCTGACCAGGCTGATGTTGGACACCGCGGCGACCCGCAGCCCGGCCACGATCACCGGGACCGCCAACGGGAACTCCACACCGAGGAACCGGCGCAGCGGCCGGTAGCCGATGGCCGTCGCGGCGGCGACCACGTTGGCGGGCACCGAGGACAGCGCGTCGGCGATGGAGCGCACCAGCAGGGCCACCGTGTAGATGGTCAGCGGGATGATCACGTTGAGCGGGTCGATGATCCGCGTGCCCAGGATGCCGGGCAGGATCACGATCAGCGCCAGCGAGGGGATCGTGTAGAGCAGGCTGGACACCGACAGCAGCGTGGCGCGCGCGAACCGGGACCGGCTGGCCAGCCAGCCCAGCGGGACCGCCAGCACCAGGCCCAGCACCAGCGGGACCAGTGACAGGTACACGTGCGTGCCGGTCAGTTCCGCCAGCAGCCCCAGGTGGTCGAGGACCCAGGTCACTGCGGCACCTCACCGGCGTCGCGGGCGCTGGCCAGTGCGCGCAGCACCTCGTCGGCGGTCACCGAGCCGACCAGCGCACCCGTGCCGTCCACGGCCACGCCCAGCGCGGAGGGCGAGCTGAGCGCCGAGTCCAGCGCGCTGCGCAGCGAACCGCTGTCCACGTCGTACAGGGATCCACCGGACAGCAACACGTCCTCGGTGACCAAACCGTCCACAGTGGAGAGACGATCGGCGGAGACCCAGCCGACCGGGTGCTTGCGCTCGTCCACGACCACCGCCCAGCCCTGGCGCAATGCGGCGCGGGCCTGGTCCACCGGCGTGCCCAGCACGACCGAGGCGAGCTCGCCCACCGGCAGCCCGTCCGCGGACAGGAAGCCCAGCGCGCGGTAACCGCGGTCCCTGCCGACGAAGGAGGCCACGAAGTCGTCGGCGGGACGCGCGAGCAGCTCCGAGGGCTTGTCGTACTGGGCGAGCTTGCCGCCGGTGCGGAACACCGCGACCTTGTCCCCGAGCTTGATCGCCTCGTCGATGTCGTGCGTGACGAAGACGATCGTCTTGTCCAGTTCGTCCTGCAACCGCAGCAACTCGTCCTGGAGGCCCTCGCGCACCACCGGGTCCACCGCGCTGAACGGCTCGTCCATCAGCAGCACCGGCGGGTCCACGGCAAGCGCCCTGGCCACGCCCACGCGCTGCTGCTGGCCGCCGGAGAGCTGGGCGGGGTACCGCTTGCCCAGTTCCGAGGGCAGGCCGACGATCTCCAGCAGCTCGGCGGCCCTGCTGCGCGCCTTGCGCCGGTCCCAACCGGACAGCAGCGGCACGGTGGCCACGTTGTCCAGCACGGTCCGGTGCGGGAACAGCCCGGCCTGCTGGATCACGTAGCCGATGCCCCTGCGCAGCAGCGGCGGGTCGGACTGCCGGATGTCCTTGCCGTCCACCAGGATCGTGCCCGATGAGGCATCGATCATCCGGTTCACCATGCGCAGCGAGGTGGTCTTGCCGCAGCCGGAGGGCCCGACGAACACGGTGATCCGTCCCGGATCGACGGACAGGTTCAGTTCGTCGACGGCCACGGTGCCGTCATCGAACCGCTTGGTCACGGCCTGGAACTCGATCACACGAGATCCTTCCGGTCGTGACGGCCACTCGCCGGCCGCCGCGGTAGTGGTCGACAGTAGCCGCAACCACTGACAACGGCATGGCATTCCACCATCTGACCAGTGATGAAACCTGTTCAGCGCTGAGTCACCGGGCGGCTGCCCTGCGCTACCGGATCAGCCCGCGCGCGGCACGTGCAGCGGGCCCAACGCCAGCACGGCGCGGAACTCGCGCGGCGGCACCGGCCGGGAGAACAGCCAGCCCTGGTAGGCGTCCACGCCGACACCGTGCAGCACGTGGAACTGCGTTGCGGTCTCCACGCCCTCGGCGACACAGCTGCGGCCCATCGCCCGCGCCATGTCCACCACCGCGCGGGCCACCGCGAAGTCGGACGGGTCGTTGCCCACACCGGACACGAAGCGCCGGTCCACCTTGATGATCTGCGCGGGCAGGTCCTTGAGCCGGGCCAGCGAGGAGTAGCCGGTGCCGAAGTCGTCCACGGCGAACCGCACGCCCCGCTCCACCAGCACGCCCATCGCCTGCCGGGTACGGGAGGGCAGGTCCACCAGGGCCGTCTCGACCAACTCCAGCACCACGCGGTCCCAGTCGATGCCCGACTCGGCCACCGCGTTGGACACGGCGTCCACGAAGTCCGGGTCACCCGGGACCAGTCCGGACAGGTTCACCGCCACCGCGACCGGCTGGCCGTTGGGCGCCGGCCAGGTCGAGGCCTCGCGCAGGGCCGTGCGCAGCACCCAGCGGTCCAGTTCGCGCAGCAGGTCACCCTGTTCGGCCACGGGCAGGAACACGTCGGGGGCGAGCAGGCCGCGGTCCGGGTGCGGCCAGCGCACCAGCGCCTCGGCCGTGAGCACCGTGCCGTCCACGCCGACCACCGGCTGGAAGTGCAGGGTCAGCCCGTCCTTGGCCAGTGCCTCACGGAGCTGGCCCTCCAGGTGCACCTGGCGGTCCGCCGAGGCGATCAGCGCGGCACTGGCCAGCGAGACCCGGCCGGCACCGCGCCGCTTCGCCTCGAACATCGCGGCGTCGGCGAAACGCAGCAGGTCGACCCCGGTCGCCCGGGACCCGTTGGGCACGGCGGCGCCGATCGAGGCGGACACCCGGACCAGCTGGCCGTGCACCGGCACGGCGGCGCGCAGCAGGCTGGCCACGCGGGTGGCCAGCGCGTCCACCCCGCCGACGGCCTCGATGTCCTCACAGATGATCACGTACTCGTCGCCGGAGAGCCGGGCCGCCGTGGAGCCCTCGGGCAGGCCGCCCTCCAGCCGCCTCGCCAGCGCCACCAGCAGCTCGTCGCCCGCGTCGTGGCCAAGGGAGTCGTTGACCCGCTTGAAGTTGTCGATGTCGCAGAACAGCACGGCGATGCGCTCGGCGGCCTCGCCCTGCAACAGCTTGGCCAGCATCTCCTTGACCGCGGTGCGGTTGGGCAGGCCGGTCAGCTCGTCGTGGTGCGCCTGGTGCCGCAGCGCCTCGGCAACCCGCCGCCGCTCGGTGATGTCCTGGAACACCACCAGCCAGAAGCGCCTGCCGTCGTCCTGCACGGAGATCGCGATGTGCAGCTCGCAGTAGACCAACTCGCCGTCCGGGCGGACCAGCACCCGCTGTGGGATCTTGTAGCTGCGGTCTCGGTCGGCGCTCACCGAGGACACCCGCGCCACCGGGTCGCCGATCAGCTTGCCCGCGGCGGGCAGCCAGCCCGCGGGCTCGTCGGGATGGGTCAGCGCGCCCGCGGTCATGCCGCGCAACTGCTCCAGGTCGATGCCGAGCAGGTCGCACAGCGCGTCGTTGGCGTCCACCAGCCGCTCGGACTCGTCGAACAGCCCGATGCCCACCGGGGTCACCGCCACCAGATCGGTGAACCGCTGGCTGGACAGGCGCATCCGGGTCTCGGCGGCGCGCTGGTCGGTGATGTCCTGCGCGGTGCCGACCAGCCGGGTCGGGCTGTCCTCCGGGCCGGCGATGGTGCCGCCGTGGCAGCGCAGCACGCGGACCGCCCCGTCCGGGCGCACGATCCGGTGCTCGCACTCCACCGGCTCGCGGGTCGTGGCCAGCTGGTGCCACAGCTCGTCCACCCAGCTCCGGTCGTCCGGGTGCACCAGGGCCAGGTAGCGCTGGTAGGTCGCCCGCTCCTGGTCGGTCACGCCGAGCAGGCCGCGCATCATGTCCGACCACAGGCACTCGTCGGTGGAGGTGTCCCACTCCCAGGTGCCCAGGTTCGCCACGCGCTGCGCGTCGGACAGCCGGCGGCGCTCCTCGCGCAGGTCACGCTCCAGTGCGCGCTGCCCGGTCACGTCCTGGATGGTGCCCATCAGCCGCACGACCTTGCCCGCGGGCGAGAGCACGGCGCGGACCCGGCAGATGTAGACCCGGTCCTCCCGCTCGCCGCGGACCTCCACCTCGATCGGCTCGTCGCTCTGCGCGTTGAGCAGCTTGTCCCGCAGGTCGGCCAGCAGCTCGCGGTCCTCCGGGTGCACCCCGCAGAGCAGGTCATCGTCCGGCTCGATGCCGACCTCTTCGTACATCTCGCGCAGCACGGCACTGCGGTGCACCGCCTGCGAATCGGCCTCGAAGCTCCAGCTGCCGATGCGCGCGATGCGCTGTGCCTCCAGCAGCCTGGCCTGCTCCAGGGCCAGCTCGCCGCTGGTCCGCAGCCGGTCGGTGACATCGCGGATGTAGCCGGTGACCAGGTGCGGCCTGCCGTCGGCGCGGAACTCCGCCTTGGCCTCGCCGCGGATCCAGCGCTCCTCGCCGTCGGGGCGCACCACCCGGTACTCGATGTCGATCGGCTCGCCGGAGAACTGGTGGTTGGCCCAGTAGTCGCGGACCTTGTCGTGGTCCTCGGGGTGCACCAGGTCCAGCACGGCCTGCGCCCCCGGCACCACCGAGCCCCGGGCCACGCCGAGGATGTCGTAGTGGTTGTCCGACCACACCGTGGTCCCGGTCTCCGGGTCGTACTCCCAGGAGGCGATGCCCGCCACGTCCTGCACCTGGGTCAGCCGACGGCGCTCCTCGCGCAGCTGCTCGGTGGCCGTGGCCAGGTCGGAGACGTCCACCAGCAGCACCGCCTGCAACCCGGTGCCGGGCACGGCCGTGCGCACCACGCGCACCGGCAGCCTGCTGCCGTCGTGCCGGTTCAGGCACAGGTCGTTGCCGACCCCGGTGATCAGCGTGCTCAGCGGTCGGCCGATCAGCTGCTGCGGACTGGGTACCCCGGTCAGCTCCGCTGCCCCGTCGTTGGCCTGCATGACCACGCCCTTGGGGTCGCACAACAGGGACGGGGCCTCGGCGAGGGCGAGTCCGTCCAGCTCAGCGGGGGTGCGCTTGGTCAGTGGGCGGGCGGCGGCTGCCCTGGGCGCGACAGGTGCACTCCCCGTCTGCCCTGTGCGCTCAGCCACGGCTCCGCCCTTCCGCGTCGGCCACCGGGGCGGCATCGGGTGGCCAAGCCGGCGACTGCATCAGCAGTGCACGCAGGAGTCCGCCGTACCCGACGCACCCCCTGCGGTGCACCTGACTGAGCGACGGTATCGCGTTGACCGTCCAACTCACAGCCGTCCCCGCCCAAAAATCCGCACCGCGTCCCTGCCCCTTACGCGTCGCGTCCGGTCGCGGGGGCCTGCCAGCCCCGTGCGACCGGACGCGTCGGTGTCAGGTGCGCCCTTACAGTGCGGCTCAGACTACTCCGTCTGCCCTAGCCGCCTGCGCGACGGCGGCGGCCACCTCGACGGCCACCCTCGGGTCCAGGGCGCTGGGCACGATCCTGTCGGCGGCCAGCTCGTCGGTGGCCACCCCGAAGATCGCGTCAGCCGCCGCGAGCTTCATGTTCTCGGTGATCCGGCGGGCGCCGACGTCCAGCGCGCCGCGGAACACCCCGGGGAAGGCCAACACGTTGTTGATCTGGTTCGGGTAGTCGCTGCGGCCGGTGGCCACGATCGCGGCGTGCCGGGCAGCGGCCTCCGGGTGGATCTCCGGATCGGGGTTGGACAGGGCGAACACGATGGCGCCGGGCGCCATGGTCGCGATCAGCTCCTCCGGCACCTGGGAGGCGGACAGGCCGAGGAACACGTCGGCCCCGCGCAGCGCCTCGGCGATGCCGCCGCGCAGTCCGCTGGCGTTGGTGCGCCCGGCCAGTTCGACCTTGATCGGGTTCAGCCCGTCCCGGCCGGCGTGGATGATGCCGCGCGAGTCGACCACGGTCACCTCGCCCACCCCGGCGGAGATCAGGATGTTGGCGCAGGCCACACCCGAGGCACCCGCACCGGCGACCACCACGCGCAGGTCGGCCAGGTTCCGGTCGAGCACGGCGGTGGCGCCACGCAGCGCGGCCAGCACCACGATCGCGGTGCCGTGCTGGTCGTCGTGCATGACCGGGCAGTCCAGCGCCTCGATCAGCTTCGCCTCCAGCTCGAAGCAGCGCGGGGCGGAGACGTCCTCCAGGTTCACCGCGCCGAAGGAGGGCCGCAGGTGGACCAGGGTCCGCACGATCTCGTCCACGTCGGTGGTGTTGAGCACCAGCGGGATGGAGTCCAGCCCGGCGAAGTTCTTGAACAGGGCCGACTTGCCCTCCATCACCGGCAGCGAGGCGCTCGCACCGATGTCGCCGAGCCCGAGCACGGCCGTGCCGTCGCTGACCACGGCCACCAGCCGGTGGGTCCACGTGTACTTGGCGGCCAGCGCGGGGTCCTCGGCGATCGCCCTGCTCACCCTGGCCACACCGGGGGTGTACGCGATGGACAGCGCCCTCGGGTCGGCAAGAGAAGCGGTTACACCAATCCCCAACTTGCCGCCCTCGTGGGCGGTGAAGATCTCTTCGTCGGTCAGGTCGATGGCGGATTCGTTCACTGCGGTCACGGCGGCACTCCGAATGGAATGGGAGCAGGCACGGGTCAGGGGGCGGACCGTTCACGCGGCGCTGTCACGCCGCCTCGGTCACGCCTCGGCGATCAGGCCGACGGGGTTCGCGGTGGGTGTCGCTGGCCCGTCGGTGGACCTTGGGGTTCGCACAGTGTGACAGCCGATCATCACCGTGTCTGCGGCGGGGATCACATCCCGGCCTTCTTTTTCCGCAGGTCAGAGGCGGTATAGCAAGACGTCCGTTCGGCTTGTTGCACTGGCCGGTCAGTTTTCGCAGGCTATGGGCGTCACGATCGGTCAAGGAGCTAGCCTCAGCAATCATGCAGGCGCGCGAATTGACCATCTCCGGTACCTGGGAGTTCATCCCCTCGCAGTTCCCCGACAGGCGAGGCACCTTCGTGGCCCCTTTCCAGGAACAGGTCTTCCTGGAAGCGCTCGGCCACCCGCTGCGCGTCGCGCAGACCAACCACAGCGTGTCCCGCAAGGGCACCATCCGCGGGGTCCACTTCGCCGACGTGCCGCCCAGCCAGGCCAAGTACGTCTACTGCCCGCGCGGCGCCCTGCTGGACGTGATCGTGGACATCCGGGTCGGCTCGCCCACCTTCGGCCACTGGGAGGCCGTGCGGCTGGACTCCACCGAGTTCCGCGCGGTGTACATGTCCGAGGGGCTCGGGCATGCCTTCGTCGCGCTGGAGGAGGACACCGCCATGACCTACCTCTGCTCCGAGGGCTACAACCCCGGCGCGGAGCACGGCATCTCCCCGCTGGACGCCGACCTGAACCTGCCCTGGCCCGCCGAGCTGCCGCAGATCGTCTCCGACAAGGACCTCGCCGCACCCACGCTCAAGGAGGCGCTGGCCGAGGGCCTGCTGCCCAACTACGCCGACTGCATGGCGTACCGGGAGAAGCTGCTCAAGCGCTGAGCCGCCCAGGGCGCGGCCACAGCCGCCAGCCGAACACCCCGTGCACCCGCGCCGGACCCAGTTGCCGGGAGTCGGTGGTGGCGAGCGGGTTGTCCCCATGCACCACCCACCCGCCCGGCTCCTCGCGGACCGCGCGCTTGACCGACAGCTGCCCCGGCCTGGACGGCCAGCTGACCAGCACCACCGCCCCCGGCACCGGCTTCGCCCGCAGGCGCACCAGCAGCACGTCCCCGTCCCGCAGGGCAGGCGCCATCGACGGGCCGCGCACCCGCACGCGGCGGTAGGGCCACCAACCTGTTCCCGACCGGGACAACGATCACCTCCGACTGCCGCTCAAGTGTGCCCGGAGTAGGGTCAGTCACGTCGGAGCATCCACTGTCAGGGAGGAACAATGCGTCTGCTGTCGCGCATCCTCGGGCCGCGTCTGGAGGCGAGCGCGCACTGCGATCTGCCTTGCGGCGTCTACGACCCCGCGCAGGCCCGCATCGAGGCGGAGTCGGTCAAGGCGATCCAGGAGAAGTACCAGGCCAATGAGGACCCGGAGTTCCGGGCGCGCGCCATCTCCATCAAGGAGCAGCGCAGCGAGCTGGTCAAGCACCACCTGTGGGTGCTGTGGACCGACTACTTCAAGCCCCCGCACTTCGAGAAGTACCCGCAGCTGCACGAGCTGTTCAACAAGGCCACCAAGGCCGCGGGTGCCGGCGGCACCAAGGCGTCCATGGACCCGGCCAAGGGCCAGGAGCTGCTGGACCTGATCGCCGAGATCGACAAGATCTTCTGGGAGACCAAGGCGGCCTGAGTTCCAGGTCCCAAGAACGGCGCTGACCAGCGGTGACGTATCCCGCTGGGCAGCGCCGTTCTGCGTCACGTCCTCACACTTGACCCATCTGTGGGACAAACCGCCACCCGCGCCCCCGGATACGCCGACCCGCACCAATCGCCTGCCGGTTTCCAGGTAGCGATCATGAAATCGGACATGGCGCACTGATCAAAGTTCCGTTCGCGTTCACGGTAAGCCCGTCGTCGACGAACCGTCGGTCAACTTGTTTTGTTACGCGGAATCGGAACGTTTCACTCGATCGTGTAGCGCTTGACGTTCGCATGCAGTATCGACAGCCGAGAAGTAACGATGACGGTAGTTCGTTCGATGATAGAGGAAACCCGATTGGATGATCAGTTCGCCGGATACCCCGTTTTGCAGACCCCGAGTTCACACGGAGTGACCTCTGAGACGCGATTATCGAGCCGCATTCGACGTCCTCGCGCACGCTTTGGCGCAGTGCCGCGCAGATCGAGTCACCGGAACAGTGCAGATCGTGGGCAATCCGGGCGGACTGTTTCACCTGCGCGACGGTGCGGTGATCGCCGTGGACAGTTCCGGCTCGCCCGGAGCGGAGACTCTGCTGCTGTGCTCGGGCAGGATCAGTGAGGAGGACTGGACCGCGGCCCTGAGCGGGGGCGCCGAGACGCGCTCCCACCAAGCGGCACTCATCGCCCGCGGAACCATCGAGTCCACCGAACTCCAGGTCCTTGCCATGGCGGCCGCGCAGGACGGGGCGTTCGCCACCGCCGCCGGCGACATCGAGCGATACCTCGTCGTCGACGACGACCCCATCGACGTGCTGTTGCCCGTGCCGGACGGCGTCGCCCCGGACCTGCTGCTGCAGGAAACGGCCCGCCGACTGGATGCGCTTGCCTCGCTGCCGTTCCCCTTGTCGCCCTACCAGGAACGCGTGGTGCCCGTGTGCGGGACCGAGTCGCCCGCCCTGACCGCGGGACGGCGGGAGATCATCGCGCACGCCACCGGCAGGCGCAATGCGCGGGATATCGCCTTCGCGGCCGGCCGGAGCGTCTACTCGACCACTGTCGAGATTTCCCAGATGCTCAGCGAGGACCTGCTGGAAATCGCCCCACCTGCAACCTTGATCAGTCCTTCACACTGGGGATCTACCTCATTGCGCCCCCGGGCAGAAGTAGAGCGGGCCGCCGACCCCGGCATCGACCAGGTGACATCGCTGCCCACTCGCCGCCCAGGGCGGGCTATCTCGGACTCCCAGAACAACCTGAGACCGTCTGGGTGGCATGCCCTGTCTGATCTGTTCAGCCTTTCCGAAACAGAAAGCAAACATGCTGGACTATGACGCACTGTCCACCGAATTGCGAAAGCTTCGAGATAATGTCGCCGGAGTAACCGACACGATAATAGCCGCAGTCGACGGAATCCCCATCATCGCCGACTCGGCAGAAACCATCGACCCCGCAAAGATCTCTGCGCTTGCCGCCGCCGACCTCGGGATCGCACGCCAGGCGGCCGAGGTCATCGGGCTGGGCACACTCAGCCAGACCGTGGTGTTCAGCAGCAGAGGCTACATGGCCGTGTACGCCATCGGCCGGATGGCGCTGATGGTCGTACTGGGTGACAAGGGACTGAACGTCGGACGCCTCCTCCACGAGTCCCGGCCCGTGATCGAGCGGATCAGCTCGATCCTGACCTCCTAACACAGGAAGAAGAGGACACAAGGAGTACCGCGCCCCCAAGGCGCTGTACGCACACGAACAGTCGAGACACGAGGTAACCAGTCACGCTGTCTTGATCACCAGTCGATATAGGGAAGTGACGTCTTGATGAACATCGACAAAGCATTGAAGGAAGCCATGTCCATCGCTGGCGCCGTGGGTGTCGCGTTGGTCGACTATGAAAGTGGAATGTCACTCGGCTCCAGCGGTGGAGGCGATTGGCTGAACCTGGAGATCGCGGCGGCCGGAAACACAGAAGTCGTTCGATCGAAGCTTCGAGTGATGTCCTCACTCTCACTCAACGACAATATCGAAGATATTCTGATCACGTTACATCGCCAGTACCACCTGATCCGGTTGATGGACGCCGCGAAGTACCGGAACTCACTGTTCCTGTATCTGGTACTGGAGAGGGACCTGGCGAATCTCGCATTGGCTCGACACCAACTCAAGCGCGTCGAATCCGACCTGCAGATATAGGGAACCACCAAGACACGCGACTTATGTGGCACACCACCACAACCGGGCCCTGTCCAGCGGTTCTCGCGGTGTCGTTTCCGGAGCGGGTGCGGTAGAAAATCTGGCTACTTGCGCGGGTGCCGATCGCCCGCAACCTGCGGCCGCACAGCGTGATCCCGCCTGGCGTGTCATGATCACGAAGGCGATCACCGCGTGATCGACAGTAGGCGATGATCGCGGTCGTGGTCGCATTCGAGATCCACCGTGATCGGCAGACCGGCCGCCGGGCTGACTGATGGCGGTCAAGCCGCTCATGCGGAGACCGCCAAATGCGCAGCCAGCCATCGCGGAGTGGCCATCAGAACCGCCCCAGCCACCTGAACCAGCCCAGGCGCCGACGCCGTCCGCGCGGCGCGCGAGGAAGGACAAGCACCCCCACCATTCGCCGGGCCAGGCACGGCAGAACCGTCGTGCCTGGCCCCTTCTTCCTGCCCGTTTCACAGTGGTCAAGGGAGCCGGATCGAATGTCATGAAGGTGCCGTTCGCGGCGTTGAACGCCGTGAACGGCACCTTCATGACAAGTGGGGTGCTCGGCTCAGGCGATGGCCTGCCAGATGGCGGTCCAGTGGGCGACAACACCGGCCACGTCGGCATCCAGCCGCCTGCGGGTGCGCGTGGTGCGCAGCCTGCGCAGCGAACCGCGGCGCACGTCGAGGATCGCGGGCTCCCAGTCGGGCAGCACGGCCCGCATCATGTGCAGCGGGATGTTGACGGCCTCGGGGCGCAGTTCGGGGTCCTTCATGTGCAGCAGCACGGCGAGCCGTTCACCGCGGGGGCCCAGCAACCCCAGTTGGGGCACCACGTCGAACACCACGCCGGGACCGAACCACTTGGCCCGCTCCACGGGGATCAGCGTGTGCCGGGACTTGGCCAGCCACTTCAGGCAGCCGTCGTGCAGCGCCTCGTAGTGCGCCCTCCTGCTCGGCTCCGCCACGGCCTCCACAGCGGCGCCGAGCACGGCGGCCGGATCGGGATCGGCCACCGCCCTGCGGATCGCCCGCGTCATCGGCCCGTAGTACGACCAGGGCAAACGCCCCTCACCGAGGTACATCCTGCGCTGGTCCTCGACGATCCTGGTCTGCGCGCCTGGCGTGCAGTTGGCGAAGTCGACGAGGACACCGATCTTGGGGGTTCCGGACGGCAAGGCAGCACCTTCCTCTCCGCAGCACAACCCCAGTAGTTTACCACGTGGACATGCAGATATCGCTCTTCTGTTCGATCGCTTCGAACGCCAGTGCGATGGCTCACAGCCTCCGGGCGCTGTCCGCTTCGGGGCTACGATCGTCGTCCATGGCAGACAAGCAGCCGGCCGTGTACGTGATCCGGCACGGCGAGACCGAGTGGTCCCTGTCAGGCAGGCACACGGGCCGCACGGACATCCCGCTCACCGCCCACGGCGAGCAGCAGGCGCGCAAGGCCGGGGCGGTGCTGGCCGAACTGCGCGGCACCACCGTGCCGCCGAGCCTGGTGCTGGCCAGCCCGCGCGAACGTGCCCAGCGCACCGCCGAACTGGCCGGACTGCGCGTGGACGAGATCGCCGAGGACCTCAGTGAGTGGGACTACGGCGACTACGAGGGCCTGACCACCGCCCAGATCCGCGAGGACGTGCCCGACTGGACGGTGTGGACGCACCCCTGCCCCGGCGGGGAGAAGGCCGAGCAGGTCGGTGCGCGGGCCGACGCCGTGCTGGCGCGGGCCAGGCAGGCGCTGCCCAAGGGCGACGTGGTGCTGATCGGGCACGGGCACCTCAGCCGGGTGCTGATCGTGCGCTGGCTGGGCCTCGAGCCGGACAAGGGCGTGCGCATCGGCCTGGACCCCGCGGGCATCTCGGTGCTCGGCGACGAGCGCGGGCAGCCGCAGATCCTGCGCCTGAACGTGCCACCGCTGGGCGAGCTGCTCGGATGATCCGGACCATCCAGGAGTCCGATGTGGACGCGGTGGTGGAGCTCACGCGCGAGCTCGCCGTCTACGAGCGCGCCCCGGACCAGTTCCACCTGACCGCCGAGAAACTGCACGCCGCGCTGTTCGGCCCCTCACGGGCGCTGTACGGGCATGTGGCCGAAGTGGACGGTCAGGTCGTCGGCTGTGCCTTGTGGTTCCTGAACTTCTCCACCTGGCGCGGCGTGCACGGCATCTACCTTGAGGACCTGTACGTGCGGCCCGAGCACCGCGGTTCCGGGCTGGGCAAGGCACTGCTGGTGACGCTGGCCCGCGAGTGCGTCGCGCGCGGACTGGGCCGCCTGGAGTGGTCGGTGCTGAACTGGAACATGCCCGCGATCGACTTCTACAAGTCGCTGGGCGCCGAGCCGATGGACGAGTGGACCGTCTACCGGCTCGCCGACGAGGCCCTGACCGAACTGGGTTCCTAGCCGCGGAGGTGGCGGTCAGCGGCTCGCGACCGCCACCTCACCCAACCCCAGCAAGGTCAGCAGCACGAAGCAGCCGATGATCCCGGCCCGACGGGTGATCACGGCGAGCACCACGCCGCCGAGGGCGAATGCGGCCGAACCCCACGCACAGGTCAGCACCGCACCGCCGTGGAAAGGTGTCAGCGCGATACCCAAGAACGCCTTGAAGCCCATGGTGAGCCACCCAAAGCCTGCCAGCGGAGTCAGCAACAGGGCGACCTGGGCCTTCGACAGCGGCTCGCGCACGGAGCCAGCATGGCCGCAGCCCCGAACTCGGCACCAGAGTGGAACTACGCAGCCGGGGGCTCGTCCTCCTGCGGCGGGGCGTACCAGTGCCGCGAGGGCGCCAGGAACAACAGCACCAGCACGGCCACGCACCACGCGGAGATCAGCAGGTCCAGCGTCACCCATTCGGCGGGGCTGAAGTTGTACCAGACCCCGCCCAGCACCAGCAGCTGCACGAAGACCGCCGCGTTGCGCGCACCGCGCCGCCCGCGCAGCAGCAGCAGGCCGGGTGCTCCGAATGCCACGGCGATGATCAGGAAAGCCACGGCGTCCCCGTAGGCCAGTCCCGCGTACGCCAGCCCGAAAATGCCCCTGACCAGCGCGAACAGTGCGTAGACCAGGGCAGTGAGCCCCTGCAGCGCGACCAGGGCCCCGGCCAGGCGCACCGGACCGGGCGCGGCGGTTTCGGTGGGCACGGCTGTCCCCTTCTCGCTGTTCACCACGGCTGAGAGCGCATGTCACCTTGAGTGCGCACTGGCCGATCGTAGGACACCCGGTCGGCCGGTCCCGTTCGGCCGCGAAACGCGAGAAGATCTACTTGTTGTCGACGAGCAGACGGTCGTCTGGGTGCACTCGTCGCGACGGCACGACCGGCACGACGAGCGGAAGGAGACCTGCCTCACTTTCGAGTAGTCGACTCACCCGTTCGGGAGAAGTCCGTCCGGAACGCGGTCACGGACTGTCCTACTCTGCAGTAGTGCGCGCCCTCCTTGTGGTCAATCCGCAGGCGACAGCCACCACGGCTGCCGGCCGCGATGTGCTCGCGCACGCGCTGGCCAGCTCGGTGAAGTTGGACATCGTCGAGACCGACCACCGAGGGCACGCCAGGAAGGCGGCCTCCGGTGCCGCGGCAGAGGGTGTGGACCTGGTGGTCGCGCACGGTGGGGACGGCACCGTCAACGAGGTGGTCAACGGGCTGCTCGACAGCACCGACGGCGGACCGCCCCCGGTGCTGGGCGTGGTGCCCGGCGGGTCGGCGAACGTCTTCGCGCGCGCCCTCGGCCTGCCACGCGATCCGGTCGAGGCCACGCACCGGCTGCTGATGGCCATCGAGACCGGCAGCAGGCGCGAGGTCGGACTCGGCCGCGTGGAGCCGGTCGGTACTCCGGGCCGCTGGTTCACCTTCAACGCTGGCCTGGGCTGGGACGCGGACGTGGTCGCCGAGGTGGAACGCAGGCGCGACAAGCAGGCCAGCCCGCTGCTCTACGCCACCATCGCGCTGACCAGCTACTTCCGGCAGATGCGCGAGGCACCGCAGTTGCGGGTCGAGTTGCCCGGCGGCGAACTGGTGCACGACGTGCGCCTGGCGTTCGTGTCCAACACCGACCCGTGGACCTATCTGGGTGGCAAGCCGATCAGCATCAACCCGGAGACCTCCTTCGACGGCGGACTGGGCTTGTTCGCGCTCCGTAGTCTTGGCCCCACGACCGTGGCACGCACGCTCTCGCAGATCCTGCTCCCCAAGTTCGAACCCTCCGGCGGGAATCTTGTCCGCCGCGATGACGTTGACTACCTGCGGGTGAGCTCCTCCCAGCCGGTCCGGCTCCAGGTGGACGGCGATGACCTGGGCGAACACAGCCAGGTCGGGTTCAGCTCGGTGCCCGCGGCGCTGCGGGTGGCGGTCTGACCCCCGAGTTGCGGACCGGCCGCCGTGACCTTAGCGTGATGAGGTCGCGACACAGTAGCGATCTTTGCGACGATGACACATCGTCACGGACCGAAACCGCTGGTCAACAGCGTCGAGCTTTCAGGTGAGTTCCCTCACCGAGTTAGAGCCGACCCCTTGACATCGCGGCAGTTCGTGAAAGCATTCACAAGCACCCCGACGACCGCTGACGACAACGGCGCGCTCGTAGCGCGCCTAGCGAGGAGCTAGGAAAAATGGACTGGCGCCACCGCGCGGCCTGCCGTGACGAGGACCCCGAGCTGTTCTTCCCCGTGGGGAACAGTGGTCCCGCGTTGCTGCAGATCGCCGAGGCGAAAACCGTCTGCCGCCGCTGCCCCGTGGCGTCCGGCTGCCTTTCTTGGGCACTGGAGAGCGGGCAGGACGCCGGCGTGTGGGGCGGGATGAGCGAAGACGAGCGTCGTGCCCTGAAGAGGCGCAACGCCCGCACCCGCGCTCGCAGCAACGCCTGACGAAGCATTTTCCCCGCGGATGTACTGAGGGCCTGGAATCTTCCCCGAGATTCCAGGCCCTCAGTACGTTCCGGATCTTTTCTGATTTCTACCGACTGCGCCGCAGCGGAATGCGCAATACCGCCTCCGTGCCCTTGACCTCCCTGCGCCGCAGCGACAGCGAGCCGCGCAGCTCGGAGTCGACCAGCGTGCGCACGATCTGCAGGCCCAGCCGCTCGGTGCGCTCCAGCGAGAAGCCAGGTGGCAGGCCCTTGCCGTCATCGCAGACGACCACGTCCAGGTACTTGGCGGAGCGCTCGGCCCGCACCACCACCTCGCCCTGCTGACCGGCCGGGTAGGCGTGCTCCAGCGCGTTCTGCACCAGTTCGGTGAGCACCATGACCAGCGGGGTGGCCAGTTCCGCGGACACCACGCCCAGCTTGCCCTCCCGGCGCACCGAGCCCTGGCCGTCCGCGGTGGCCACGTCGGACAGCATCGGGATCACCTGGTCCACCACCTCGTCCAGGTTGACCCGCTCGTCCACCGACATGGACAGGGTCTCGTGCACCAGCGCGATCGAGGTCACCCGCCGCACCGACTCCTGAAGCACCTCGCGTGCCTCGCTGTTGTTGGTGCGCCGGGCCTGTAGGCGCAGCAGCGCGGCCACCGTCTGCAGGTTGTTCTTCACGCGGTGGTGGATCTCGCGGATCGTGGCGTCCTTGGACAACAGCGCCCGGTCGCGGCGCTTGACCTCGGTGACGTCGCGGACCAGCACCAGCGCGCCCGCGGCCTTGCCCTGCGGGCGCAGCGGCAGCGCGCGGAACAGCACGGCGGCGCCGCGCCTGGACTCGGCCTCGATGCGCATGCTGGGCTGGCCGTCCAGCGCGGTCCTGATCCGCTGGGCGACCTCGGTGGCGTCGAACGGGTCGGCGACCAGGGAGCGGGTCAGCGGGGCGAGGTGCACGCCGACCAGGTCGGCGGCGTGGCCCATGCGGTGGTAGGCGGACAGCGCGTTGGGGCTGGCGAACACCACGGCGCCCGCGCTGTCGACGCGGATCAGGCCGTCCCCGACCCGGGGGCTGGTGTGCACGTCGGCAGAGGGCTCGATGGCCGGGAAGGTGCCGTCTGCGATCATCTGGCAGAGGTCGCCGGCGCTGCCCAGGTAGGCGATCTCCAGCGGGCTGGGTACCCGGGGCACGGCCAGGTTGGTGTCCCGGGAGAGCACGGCGAGCACCGAGCGGCCGTGCCGCACCGGGATGGTCTCCCTGCGCACGGGCACGCCCAGGTGCCAGAGCGGGTCCTCCTCGCGGCAGATCCGCCCTTCCGACAGGGCCCTGCGCAACTGCGGGTGGTCCTCGGCGGCCACGGTGCTGCCGACCATGTCGTCGGGGTGCGCGGTCGGCCCGGTGGTCGGCCGGGCCTGCGCCACGCAGAGGAACCGCTGGCCCTGCGGGTCCAGCGGTACCCACAGCACGAAGTCGGCGAAGGCGAGGTCGGACAGCAACTGCCACTCCGCGGCGACCATCTGCAGGTGATCGGCCGCGTCACCGGGCAGGCCGGTGTGCTCCGCGAGCAGGTCGGTGAGGGTTGACACCCCGACGACGGTAGTCGCTCGGACTACTCCACGACGGCGATGAGGTCACCCTCCTGGACGACATCACCCTCGTTGACGACGAGCTTGGTGATCACCCCGCCGTCCTCGCTGACGACCGGGATCTCCATCTTCATCGACTCCAGGATCACGATCTCGGAGCCGTCGGTCACCGAGTCGCCCTCCCTGGCGACGACCTTCCACACGTTGGCGACCATCTCAGCCCGGATTTCCTCGGCCATCGCTGACTCCTCCTGGAAGGTGCGGGATCTGAACCGATCCCCCAGAGCAGCGGCAATCCAACCACGGATCCGCCCTGGCCGTGGGCCCAAGCGCCCACATGCAACAATCTCCTTGGGAAGTGCTCAGCTTCTGCCTGCCCTGGTGGCGGTCGGAGCTGACCAGAACTTGAGCGAGGAGTCAGTCATGTCCAAGCGTGCACGCAAGCGCCGCGACCGCAAGAAGGGCGGCGCGAACCACGGCAAGCGCCCCAACGCCTGAGTCGTCCCGACTCGCGCGAAGGCCCCGGTGAGCTGCTCACCGGGGCCTTCTGTTGTGGTGGGATGGCAGGTCCTCAGGGCTCGGTGATCTCCACCCGGGTGGTGGTGACCTCCACGGAGTTGCCCTCGGCGCGGATCTGGGTCTGCTGCAACACGGTCTGCCTGATGCAGGCGCGGAGGCGGTCACGGAACTCCTGGGTGGCGTGCTCCCCGCCGCACTTGCGGGCCAGCAGCACCTTCAGGTGCTCCTCGATGCCGTACTGCTCCAGGCACGGGCTGCACTCGTCCAGGTGCTGGCGCAGCAGTTCGCGCTTGCCCTTGTCGCACTCGTTGTCCAGGAACGCCCAGACCTCGGCGAGCACCTGGGAGCAGTCCGTCTCGTGCGGTCCACCGCAACTCACGACCCAGCCACCTCTCGTTCGCGGGAACGCAGGAAACCACGCTCCCTTGCGACGTCGGTCAGCAGGTCCTTGAGCTGGCGCCGGCCACGGTGCAGCCGGGACATCACGGTGCCGATCGGAGTGCCCATGATCTCGGCGATCTCCTTGTACGCGAAGCCCTCGACGTCGGCGAGGTAGACCGCGATGCGGAACTCCTCGGGCAGCTGCTGTAGTGCGCTCTTGACGTCGTCGTCGGGCAGCCGGTCCATCGCCTCGACCTCGGCCGAGCGCAGCCCGGAGGAGGTGTGGCTCTCCGCCGCGGCGATCTGCCAGTCGGTGATCTCGTCGGTGGAGGTCTGGATCGGCTGGCGCTGCTTGCGCCGGTAGCCGTTGATGTAGGTGTTGGTCAGGATGCGGTACAGCCAGGCCTTCAGGTTGGTCCCGTTGGCGAAGGACTCGAAGGCCCCGTACGCCTTGAGGTAGGTCTCCTGGACCAGGTCCTCGGCGTCGGCCGGGTTGCGGGTCATCCGCAGTGCGGCCGAGTAGAGCTGGTCCAGCAACGGCATGGCGTCACGCTCGAAGCGTGCGGCACGCTCGTCTGCGGTCTCGACCTGTGGGTCGACCTCCGGCGAACTCCCCGGCACCGCGCTCCCTCCCCGCCGGCCGATCAGCCGCGCGGACGCTGCGGACGTTCCCATGTCCGGGAACGCATCCTTCGCGGTCGAGGATACGCGCCGGCCGCGGGACCGGCTGAGCACAGCACCTGAGGTAGCCACGTCCGGTACAACAGGGTTGCCCACCGGCACATTCCCGGCTGAGGCAGCGGTCACAACCACTAGGGTTGCTGCCCATGGCGGGACAGGGCACGCCGGCGACCGCGCTGCTGGGCAAGCGCAAGGTGCCGCACACGCTGCACAGCTACGATCACGACCCGCGGCACGACTCGTACGGGTTGGAGGCCGCCGAGGCGCTGGGCATCGCGCCGGAACGGGTGTTCAAGACCCTGGTCGCCGAGGTCGACGGCAAGCTGGCGGTGGGCGTGGTCCCGGTCACCGGGCAGCTGGACCTCAAGGCGCTGGCGGCGGCCCTGCACGGCAAGAAGGCGAAGATGGCCGAGGTCGCGGCGGCCGAGCGGGCCACCGGCTACGTGGCGGGCGGCATCTCCCCGCTGGGTCAGAAGAAGCGCCTGCCGCTGGTGATCGACTCCTCGGCGCAGGGCTTCGACACGGTCTTCTGCAGCGCGGGCCGCCGTGGCCTGGAGGTGGAGCTGGCGCCCGGGGACCTCGCCGAGCTGACCGGCGCCGTGCTGGCGCCGATCGCCACAGCCTGAGCGGGACTCGCCGACGTGTGGGCGGGACTCGTCGACCGGTGAGCGGGACTCGTCAGCGTGTGGGCGGGACTCGCCGCTGGGTACGCGAGTCCCGGCCACAGGCACGCGAGTCCCGTTCTGGGGAGCGTGAGTCCCGCCCGTAGGAGCACGAGTCCCGGCTTACACGTCCAGTGGGCGCAGGACCCGGCCGAGCCATTCCGTGACGGCACGGCTCAGGCCCTCCACGTCGGCCTTGAGCGAGTGGTCCCCCGGCAGGCGCACGATCTCGCGGTGGTGGCCCGCCTCGGGCTGGCCGAAGGGGTCGCGCTCCCCCTGCACGACCAGGGTCGGCACCTCGACGGCGTCCAGTTCGGGTTGCCGGGTCTTGTCGGGCTTGCCGGGCGGGTGCACCGGGAAGGCCAGGCACAGCACGGCGACGGCCTGTCCGTCGGCGGCGGTGCGGCAGGCGACTCGCGAGCCGGAGGACCGCCCGCCGAACACCAGGGGCAGGCCGTCGAACCAGTGCTCGCCCAGTTGCTCGGCCACGGCCAGCCAGGCGGCGTCCAGCTGCTTGGCGGGTGCGGGCGCACGCCGCCCGGCGACCCGGTAGGGCTGCTCGACCAGGGCCACGTGCACGCCCGCCTCGGTCGCGGCCCGGCAGGCGGCGACCAGGTCGGGCGCGTCGATGCCGCCGCCCGCGCCGTGCCCGAGCAGCAGTGCGGCACGGCCCTCGGCGGCGCAGTGCAGTTCGGCCCTGGCCGGGCCGTGCGGGGTGTCGAACTCGGTGTGCGTCATGGCTGCTCGAACAGGGAGAGCTCGGTCGGTTCGGGTGCCGGCGGCTCGGCGCGGACCAGCAGCTCGGGGCCGTTGTTGCGGATGCTGTTCACGGCGGTGGACACCGGGCGCAGTTCCAGCGCGTCGACCAGTTCCGGCACGGGGGTGAGCAGGTCGGCCACGGCCTTGCTGTCCTGGTCGGGGGCCAGCCACTGCTCGAACGAGGCGCGCGGCAGCAGCAGCGGCATGCGCTCGTGCACCTCGGCAAGGGGCCCGAACGCGTCGGCGGTCAGCACCGCGCAGGTGATCAGCCAGGGCGAGTCCGGTTCGCCGTTGGGGTCGCGCCACGCCGACCACAGACCGGCCATGGCCAGGCTCTCGCCGTCGGTGCCGGTGACGTAGAACGGCTCCTTGGCCCCGCCCTCGCGCTTCCACTCGAACCAGCCGTCGGCGGGCAGGATGCACCGCCTGCGCGCCATGGAGTCGCGGTACGAGGGCTTGGTGGCGGCCGTCTCCGACCTGGCGTTGATCATCTTGACGCCCACGTTGCGGTCCTTGGACCAGGTGGGCACCAGGCCCCAGCGCATCACGCGCACGCTGCGCACCACGCTGTCCGGGTCGGGCTTGCCATCCTCGTCGCGCGGGTGCCTGGCCACGATGGCCAGCACCGGCTTGGTCGGGGCCACGTTGTAGTCCGCCCCCGGCGCCTCGGAGTCGGTGGCGTCCACGGCGTCGAACTCGACCGCCAGGGTCGCGGGGTCCTTGGTCGAGGCGTACCTACCGCACACCTGCACCCACCTCCAGAACTCATACTCGCATGTCACCGGGAGTCCCGGCAGGGCGGTGGCGCCGGGTAGGGAATCATCACTCCCATGACGCAGCCGTGGCCCACCTCGTCAGTCAGCACGCCGGTGCGCGCAACCGTCCCGGTGCCCGGATCCAAGTCGATCACCAATCGTGCCCTGCTGCTCGCGGCGCTCGCCGACGGGCCCAGCTCGATCGGCCTGCCCCTGCGCAGCCGCGACACCCAGCTGATGGCCGCCGCCCTGCGCTCGCTGGGCGTGCGCATCGCCGACGGCCCGGCCGGGTCCTGGGAGGTCACCCCCGGCCCGATGCACGGCCCCGCCGAGCTGGACTGCGGGCTGGCGGGCACCGTCATGCGCTTCGTGCCGCCGGCCGCGGCCCTGGCCGAGGGCGAGATCCGCTTCGACGGGGACGAGCAGGCCAGGGTCCGCCCGATGGGCACGGTGCTGGACGCGCTGCGCGCGCTGGGCGTCCAGGTGACGGGCGAGGCGCTGCCCTTCGTGCTGCACGGGACCGGTTCGGTACCCGGCGGCGAGGTGACGGTGGACGCCTCGGGCTCCTCCCAGTTCGTCTCCGCGCTGCTGCTGTCCGGGGCGCGCTACGAGCGGGGCGTCACCGTGCGGCACGACGGCAAGCCGGTGCCCTCGCTGCCGCACATCGAGATGACCGTGCAGATGCTGCGCGCGGTGGGCGTGCAGGTGGACGACTCCGAGCCGGACACCTGGCGGGTCGCCCCGGGCCCGGTGCGCGGCAACGACTGGCGGATCGAGCCCGACCTGTCCAACGCCACGCCCTTCCTCGCGGCGGCGGCGGCCACCTCCGGCGAGGTGACGGTGCCCGCGTGGCCGCTGGCCACCACGCAGGCCGGGGACGCGATCCGGGACATCCTGGAGCAGATGGGCTGCGGGGTCTCGCTCAGCGACCACGGGCTGACCGTCAACGGCCCGGTGCGGTTGACCGGGATCGACATCGACCTGCACGAGGTGGGCGAGCTGACCCCGACCGTGGCCGCGCTGGCGGCCCTGGCCACCGGACCGTCCCACCTGCGCGGCATCGCGCACCTGCGCGGGCACGAGACCGACCGGCTCGCCGCGCTGGCCACCGAGCTGAACGGGCTGGGCGGTGACGTCACCGAGACCGAGGACGGGCTGGTCATCCGGCCGGTGCCGCTGCACGGCGGGCTGTGGCACGCCTACGCCGACCACCGGATGGCCACCGCGGGCGCGATCATCGGCCTGCGCGTGCCGGGGGTGTCGGTGGACGACATCGCCACGACCAACAAGACCATCCCGGACTTCCCCGGCATGTGGGACGCGATGTTGCAGCTGGCGGAGCGGGTATGAGTCGTGGCGACTGGCGGCGGCTGGACGAGTCCGATGTCAGGGTCCGCCCCGGCAAGGGTTCCCGGCCGCGCAGCAAGCGCCGACCCGAGCACGCCGACGCCGAGCGGGCCATGGTCGTGGGCGTGGACCGCGGCCGGTGGACCTGCGCGCTGGACGGGGACCCGGACCGGCTGGTGACCGCGATGCGGGCCAGGGAGATGGGGCGCACCTCGGTGGTCATCGGGGACCAGGTCGAGCTGGTCGGTGACACCTCGGGCACCCCGGACACGCTGTCCCGGCTGGTGCGCAGGGCGGACCGGACCAGTGTGCTGCGGCGGACCGCCGACGACACCGACCCGTTCGAGCGCGTGGTGGTGGCCAACGCCGAGCAGCTGGTGATCGTCACGGCACTGGCCGACCCGCCGCCGCGCTCCGGTTTCATCGACCGCTGCCTGGTCGCGGCCTACGCGGGCGGGCTGGCCCCGGTGCTGTGCCTGACCAAGTCGGACCTGGCCGGCCCGGAGGAGCTGATCGCGACCTACGCCGAGCTGGACCTGCCGGTGCTGGTGACCCGCTCCGACGAGGAGCCCACCGAGCTGGCCGAGCGGCTGGACAACCGGGTGTCCGCGCTGGTGGGGCATTCCGGGGTGGGCAAGTCCACGCTGGTGAACAAGCTGGTGCCGGACGCGAACCGGCTCACCGGGGTGGTCAGCGCCGTGGGCAAGGGCAGGCACACCTCCACCTCGGCGGTGGCGCTGCCGCTGCCGGAGGGCGGCTGGGTGGTGGACACGCCGGGCATCCGCTCGTTCGGGCTGGCGCACATCACGCCGAACGACATCGTGGCGGCCTTCCCCGGGCTGGCCGAGACGGCCGAGGAGTGCCCGCCCGGCTGCGGTCACCGCGGTGCCCCGGAGGACCCGGACTGCGTGTTGGAGAACGCCGTGACCGAGGGCCTGGCCACCGAGGGCAGGCTGCTCTCGCTGCGCAGGCTGCTGGCCTCACGGGCCGGGACCGTCGAGGAGTACTGAGTTGGCTGACCAGGACAAGCTGGCCAAGGTGCTGGACGCCGTGCGCGAGAGTAGCCGGTACGCCAGCGTCGCCGAGGAGACCGTGCGGCGGCTGGCCGAATCGGCGCTGACCGCCGCACGCGGGGATGTCGGCGACGCGGTCAAGCGCACCAAGCGCGGGCTGCACGAGATCTTCGGCGCGTACCTGCCCAGCACCCCGCGGTACGAGAAGATGCTCGGGCTGATCCGCGAGGCAGCGGACCAGGAGGCGCTGCGCGACGCGCTGTCGCGCACCATGTCCTCGCACGCCTCCACCAAGGAACGGCTGCCCATCCTCACCGAGTTCTACTTGGCGATCTTCGACCGGCTGGACGAGCCGCCGAAGGTGGTCGCCGACTTCGCCTGCGGCATGAATCCCCTTGCGGCGCACTGGATGCCGCTGGGCGAGGACGTGCTGTACCGGGCCTCGGACATCGACACCCGGCTGATGGCCTTCCTGGACGAGGCGCTGACCGCGCTGGGCGTCGCGCACGAGACGAGCGTGCGGGACCTGTTGCTGGGGCCCGATCCCGCGCCCGCCGACGTGACCTTCCTGCTCAAGACCGTGCCCTGCATCGAGACCCAGCAGCGCGAGCACGGCTGGGACCTGATCGAGGCGATCAACTCGCCGGTGGTCGTGGTCAGCTTCCCGACCAAGTCGCTGGGCCAGCGGTCCAAGGGCATGTACCGCACCTACTCCACGAACTTCGCCGCGCACGCCGCGGACCAGCCCTGGCGCGTGGAAGAGCTGGAGTTCGGCAACGAACTCGTCTACCTGGTGCGGAAGTAGGGCTCGGTCGTGCGCGTGCGAGGGGTCGTGGCCGCGGTTGCCGCCGTGCTGGCGGTGAGCGGGTGCACCGTGGTGCTGCCCGGTCAGGCGGGCACCGACCCGGCCGTGGCGCCGCCCGCGCAGCACGACCTCGCCGGGGTCCTCAGCGCGGTGGGCAAGCTGGGTTCCTCGCACGGCGCCACGTTCAGCTACGAGGGGAGCTATCCCAGCGGTGAGCACTTCACCGCGACCGGTCGGCTGAACCGGGACAACCAGGGCCTGCGGATGGCGTGCACGGTGGAGCAGACCTACCAGGGCGCTTCGCTGCGCACCGAGTTGGTGTTGCAGGACCACGCCGTCTACGTCAAACCGGGCGAGAGCTGGTCGCTGCCGCCGGACCGGCCGTGGGTGCGGGAGTCCTACCAGAGCACCGACAAGCTGATGGGCGAGCTCGGCCCGGTGGTCAACGCCGTGTACTGGGGTGCCAGCGCCGAGTTGGCCCGCGAGTCGGTGTTCACCCAGTGGACCAAGCTCGTCGGCAGCTCGGTGGAACCGGTCGGCACCACCCCGGCCCGCAAGTACCTGCTGGACGTGGACCTGCGCGCGCTCGCGGCCTCACCGGTCCAGGGCAAGGCCGCGTTCACGCGCGACACCCAGCAGATGAGCCGGTTGGTGGAGACCCTGTCGTTCGGCGCGAGGGACGTACCGGTGCGGATCGGCCTGGACCAGTACTACGACGGGATCCCGCCGATCAAGTCCTCGGTGACCTACCGCGACTGGGGCACGCCCGTGACCGTGACCGTGCCCGCTGACAGCCAACTGTCGCCGCCTCCCGCGTAGCATCGCGGCCGTTGGCCTCGGGAAGGGACAAGGTGCGTCGTACCAGGCTGGTCTGCCTCGCGGTCTGCGCCGCGCTGGTCGTGACGGCGTGCTCCAGCCAGGTGGGCGGGACCGCGGGCGCCGACCCGGCCGTCGCACCGCCGCCCGAGCTGCCCGCGGCCGAGCTGGCCAGGGCGATCGCCACCAGGCTCGCCGGCACCACCTCCGCCAGGTTCCAGGTCGACACGGCCACCTCGCTGCCCGCGCTGTCGGCGAAGTCCTCGCTCAGCGGCCAGTTCCGCCGCGACGCCCAGGGCTACTGGGCCAGCGCCAAGATCAGTGACGCCACCGAACTGGTGTTCACCCCCGGCACCTTGTTCGTGCGGCCGCCCGCCGAGGCCAAGCTGCCCGCGGACAAGCCGTGGGTTCGGGTCGGTGCGACGGACACCAGCGAGTTCGCCAAGCAGTTCCAGCCCGTGTTCGCCGCACTGCAACGGGCCGGTCAGCCGCCGGTCGAGCTGGCCGCCACCAAGCTCGTGCGCTCCGAGGTGCAGGCACTGAACGGGCTCGTGCCCACCCGGCACTACGTGCTGGAGGTCGACCTGGCCGCGGCCGCCAAGGCCGCCACCGATCCCGACACCAGGCAGGGCCTGCTCGCCGAGCTGCAACTCGGTGCGACCGCACTGGCCGAGGAGCTCTGGGTCGCCGCGGGCAACGTGCCGCTGCGGGCCACCTCCACGCTCGCGCTGCCCGACCGGCCGCAAGCCGTGCAGGTGACCACGACCTACACGGACTGGGACAAGCCCGTGCAGATCACTCCGCCCCCGGACAGCCAGCTCTCCCCCCAACCAGGCTGAGTGCCGCGCCGTCCCACCCCGGCCCACCGCGTGTCGGCGCTTCCGGTACCGCGTGTCGGCGCTCCCGGTACGAAATCCCGCACGTTGGGAAACTGGTCGCCAAGCGCCGACACACCGCACGCGAAGCGCCGACACGCGCTGTCGTTGGCACGTGGGCCGCCGCTACATCAGCTCCAGCAGGAAGGGCAGTTCCTGGGGCGCGTACCAGGCCAGGTCGTGGTCCTCCGCCCCGCCGAGCGTGAACTCGGCGTCCGGGTCACCCAGGTCGGCGGCGTCCACGACAGCGGAGGCCGCCCGCACCGCGGGCTCGGCGTCGGCGGTGTCCACGTGCACCGACGCGACCAGCTTCATCGGCACCGTGCTGGTCAGCCGCACCACGGAGAAGTCCAGGTCGGGCCGCAGCTTCACCTCGGACACGTCGGCGGCGACCACTACCCTGCGCGGCAGCGACTCGGGGTTCTCCGCCAGCTCCAGCGCCAGCAGCCGCAGCGAGGCGCGCGCCGCGTCCAGCATGGCCGCGTGCTCCAGCTCCTCGGTGTCCCCCGCCGCGTAGGACTCACGCAGCGCCGGGGTCAGCGCGAAAGCCGTGCCGTTGACCGGCTTCAGCTCGTCCTCGGCGAGCAGCTGCCGCAGCATGGCGATGGTCGCGGGCACGTAAACCCTCATTGTGGCGCCACCGTTCCCACCAGTTCCTCCAAGGATTCCTGCACCAGCCCGGCCACGACGTCCACATCGGACATCGCGTCCCTGTCCGCGTTCAGTCCGAAGTAGACACCCCCGTCGTAGGAGGTGACCCCGATCGACAGCGCCTGGTTCTTGGCCAGCGGCACGATCGGGAACATCTCGGTCATCCTGGCACCCACCGCGTAGAGCGGGACCTGCGGCCCCGGCACGTTGGTGACCACCACGTTGAAGATCCGCTGGGAGAAGGAGCTGGCCACCCGGGCGCCCAGCGCGTGCAGGGTCGGCGGGGCGATGCCGCCCACCCTGACCAGCGTGTCCGCGGCCACCGACTGGCCGGACTCCTTGTGCCCGCGCATGGTGTGGCTGATCTGGTGCAGCCGCACCACGGGGTTCGGCTCGCCGACCGGCAGGTCGATCAGGTACGCCTGCACCTTGCTGCCGCTGCCGTCCCCGTCGGTGTCGCGCACCGAGAGCGGCACCAGGGCGCGGATCGTGGTCGCGGAGGTCACGGCCTCGCCACGGGACAGCAGCCAGTTGCGCAGTGCCCCGGACACGGTCGCCAGCACCACGTCGTTCACCGTGCCGCCGTGCACCTTGCGCACCGCGCGGTAGTCCTCCAGCCGGGTGCGGGCCACCGAGTACCGGCGCTGGTTGGAGATCCGCACGTTGAGCGGGCTGCCGGGGGCGGGTAAGGCGGCGGCACGGGCGGCCGAGATCAGCCCACCCACGGCGCCGACCACCTTCTGCACGGTGGCCGCCGCGTCGAAGGCCGCCGAGCGTACGTTCTCCACCAGCTCGCCGGGCCGCTGCACCACCTCGGTCACGGCGTCGAGCACCAGCTGCGCCGCGCTCGGCTCGGGCTGGGGCATCCACAGGTTCTCCGGCTGCGGGCGCGGGGTCGCCGACACGTCCAGGATCACCTGGCCCAGTTCCACCGCACCGATGCCGTCCACCATGGCGTGGTGCGTCTTGGTGATCACCGCGATCCGGTTGCGCTCCAGCCCCTCGACCAGGTAGGTCTCCCACAGCGGGCGGGTGTGGTCCAGCGGGCGGGACATCAGCCGGGCGGCCAGGTCGTGCAGCTGCTGGTCGGAGCCCGGTTTGGGCAGCGCGGAGCGGCGCACGTGGTAGGTCACGTCGAACTCGGGGTCGTCGGTCCAGACCGGACGGGCCAGCCGGCCCGGCACCGGCACGACCTTCTGCCGGTAGCGCGGCACCAACGCGAGCCGTTGCTCGATCAGCGCCACCAGCCCGTCGTAGTCGAAACCGGCACGGGGTCGCCGGAAGATCGAGATCCCGCCGACATGCATCGGTGTGGTCTGGTCTTCCAGGTAGAGGAACGACGCGTCCAGCGCCGACAGGCGGTCCGGCATGGTGCCGATCCTGGCACATGCGGGCGGCTGTGCCATCCTGCTGCACGTGCGTGAGGTCGAAGTCTCCCCGAAGGACCGGTTCGTGACCGTCTACGGCCGCAAGCCGGTGCTCGAAGCGCTGTGCGACCTGCGGCTGGAGGTGGACAAGGTCGTGCTGGCCGACTCCGCCCGCGGCCCGGCCGCCAGGGAGATCATCGACGCGGCCCGTGACCGCGGGGTGCAGGTGCAGCGCGCGACCGCACAGCGGGTCAAGGTGCTGGCGGGCAACGGCAAGCAGGACCAGGGCGTGCTGGCCGACGTGGTCGCGCCGCGGATGCGCCCGCTGGCCGCGGCCCTGTCCGGCCCGAAGCCGCCGCGCAGCGTGCTGCTGCTGGACGGCATCACGACCCCGGCCAACGTGGGCATGATCCTGCGCACGGCCACGGCCGCCGGGGTGGCGGGCATCGTCGTGCCGCGCAAGGGCGTGGCGGGCATCGACCCGCTGGTGGTCAAGGCCTCGGCGGGCATCGCGTTCCACGCCCCGGTGCTGCGCTGCTACACCGCCGAGGAGGCGGCCGGTCTGCTGCGCGAGGCCGGGTACCCGCTGGTCGCGATGGACGCGGGCGCCCGCGACACCCTGTTCGACGCGGACCTGCCCGAGCGCGCGGCCTTCGTGCTCGGCAGCGAGTCCACCGGGGTCACCGACGGGGTGCGCGGCAAGGTCAGCCGCTGGGTGTCCATCCCGATGGCGGGCGGGGTCGAGTCGCTCAACGTGGCCAGCGCCGCCGCCGTGCTGTGCTTCGAGCTGGTCAGACGATCTCGACGTAGTAGTCGCTGAGCAGGGACGCGTGGCAGACCGCCTCGGACGGGCCGCGCCCCGGGCCGGTCACGGTGCCCCGGACCCAGTAGTCGGACAGCAGCGAGGTGCAGTGCGCCACCACGCGGTAGTTGCCCTCGCAGTAGGCCCGCACACCCTCGCCGTCGGGCACGCCGAACCGCTCCTCCCTGGCGCAGCCCGGTGGTAGCGCCGCGGTCCTGGTCGGCACCTGCACGGTGTAGTCGACGACCTTGCCCCTGCCGCAGCTCGCGGTGGACCGCCTTCCGCTGGTGGCACGGGTGCCCAACGCCGACCACTGGCCCTGATCGTTGACGCAGGCCGCGACCACCTGGTAGCTCGGCAGATCGCAGACCGCGCTGACCCCGTGCGCCGGGAACGTGAACGAACAGGCCGGCCTGGCCGAGGCCGTGGCCGTGCTCGGCGCGCAGAGCGCCAGCGCGACGAGAACGGCGAACCACTTGCCCATGACCTCGAACCTAGGCCGCGCGCGGGCCCCTGATCAGGCGAAATCCTCGCCACCGAGGGTGACCAGGCCGAGCAGTACCCGCAGTTCCGCCAGGGTCGTGGCCACCGCGGTGTGGTGCACGCCGACCAGCCCCGCGGCGACCGCGCCCCGCACGTTGCCCAGCAGGTCGTCCACGAACACGCACTGCTCCGGCGGCAACCCGAGCCGTCGCACGGTGAGCTGGTAGACCGCCACGTCCGGCTTGGCGATGCCGACCTCGCCGGAGAACACGACCACGTCGAACAGCTCGTCCAGCCAGGGCACCGGCGCACCGGGACCGTCCGCGTTGGACAACAACGCCGTGCGGATCCCCGCGGCGCGGGCCGCGAGCACCGCGTCGACCAGCGGCGGGCGGCCCGAGCTCGCACCGCCCCGGTCGGTCAGCACACCGCCGAAGTCGACCACCAGACCCTTGAGGACCACTGCCACCTGTTCAGGCTACGGCTGTCCCCTGACAGGCGTGGCCCGCATCTGTCTTCGCACCAGGGGGAGGACAGGGGAACACCATGGGGTTGCCCGCGCGGGTGGTACCCGCCGAACAACCGCTGACACTGCGACCGCTGCCCGGGTACGAGCCCGGCGACGGGGTGCCCGCCGCGGTGCCGCCGAGGGATCGGCCAGCGCTGCGCGTGGTCACCGACCTGCTGCCCGACACGCACGGGGAGAGCGTGTCGAACGCGGTGCGGGGCGTGATCCGCCGACTGCTCGCGGCGGTGGTCGAGGTGCTGGACGGCAGGCGGCCGGTGGATCAGCTGCGCACACAGCTGACCCCGATGGCCCACGCCGCACTGCGCACGCGGGTGGTCAGATCCAGCAGAACACCCGGCAAGCTGCGGTCACTGCACCTGTGCGCGCCAGGTCCGCGCGTGGTCGAGGCGTGCGCCACCATCGAGGTCGGCGGCCGGGTCCGCGCCATGGCCGCCCGGTTCGAACTGGCCGGTGACGCCGTGCGCTGCACCGTGCTACGCCTGCTGTGACACCCGGTGGGACCGCGGTCCCGGTGGGGTGTGTCGGCGGTTCCAGTGCGGTGTGTCGGCGCTTCCGGGGCCGCGTGTTGCCGGTTCCGGTGCGGCATGTTGCCAGTTCCAGTGCCGCGTGTCGGCGGTCCCGGTGGGGTGTGTTGCCGGTCCCGGGGCCGCGTGTCGGCGGTCCCAGTGCGGTGTGTCGGCGCTTCCGGGGCCGCGTGTTGCCAGTTTGAGTGCCGCGCGTCGCCAGTGTTGCCGGATCCGGTCCAGTGTGTCGCCGCCCCGGGACCGCGCGTCAGCGGTCCCGGGGCGGCAGGCTGCCGGTCCCGGGGCGGCGTGCCGCCGGATCCGGTACGGCGTGTCGGCAGTCCCGGGACCGCGTGTCGCCGGTTCCAGTGCGGTGTGTCGCCGGTCCCGATACGGCGTGTTGCCGGTTCCGGTGCAGGGCAGCACCCGGCCTGTGGGGAGGCGTGATCCGCCAGCGGGGAGCGCCAGCAGGTCGGTCGGCGGGACACCCAAGCCGGTGGGCGGGACTCGTCAGCCGCAGAGCGGGACTCGCGCGCAGGTAAGCGGTGCTTGCCGCCCGGTCAGCCGGACTCGCCGTCGGCTGACCGGGACTCGCCGTCAGTAAGCGGGCACGCCGGCCACGGAGCAGGGTTCGCCGCCCGGTGGGCGGGACTCGCGCGCAGGTCAGTCGGGTTCGCCACCCCGCGAGCGGAACACGCGCGCAGGTCAGCCGGGTTCGCCACCCCGCGAGCGGAACACGCCGCTCCGCAAGGCGGACCACCGCAGGCTCTGCGCGGGACACGCGCCCAGGTCGGCCGGGTTCGCCGCCCGGTCAGCCGCACACGCCGTCGGCTGACCGGGACTCGCCAGCCGCAGGGCGGGGTTCGCCGCCCAGGTCAGCGGGACACGCCACTGGGAGAGCGGACACGCCGTCGGTAAGCGGGACACGCGCCGACCGGCAACGCGCGCCGCTGTGCCCCTCTGCGCGGGACTCGCCGACCGGCGGAGCGGGACTCGCGCGCCGGTCAGCGGGTTCGCCGCCGGGGAGCGGGACTCGCGGTCGGCTGCGCGGGACTCGCGCCCAGGTCAGCAGGGTTCGCCGCCCCGTCGGCGGGACTCGCCAGCAGCAGAGCGGGACTCGTCAGCCGCAGAGCGGGACTCGCCACCCGATCAGCGGGACTCGCGGTCGGCTGCGCGGGACTCGCGCACGGGTGGACGGGACTCGCGCGCCCCAGAGCGGGACTCGCCGTCGGCAGAGCGGGACTCGCGCGCCTCAGAGCGGGACTCGCCGACCGGTGAGCGGGGTGGGACGTGGCTCGGCCCCCGCTCCGGGTGGGGCGGGGGCCGAGGGGGTCAGGCGTCAGCGGCGTGGGCGCTTCTTGTCGGCCTTGGACTGCGCGCGGGCGGCGGCGCGGCGCTCGCGGCGGGTACCGCTGTCGCCGTCATCGTTGCTGTCCTGGCGGGAGTCGACCCCACCGTCCTCGGCGGGCCCGCTGTAGGACAGCTGCTGGCCCCCCTGTGCCTCCAGGCCCTTGCCACGCAGCGCGGGCGGCACCTGGGTGCCGGGCGCGGGCTGCGGCGGGGCGGGCGGTGCGGCCACCGCGCCCTGGGCGTTGCCCGCGATGGACACCGGCAGGTCGGAGGCGGGCGCGGGCGCCTGCTCGGCGGGCTCGGCTGCCTCGACCTGCAGGTTGAACAGGAAGCCGACGGACTCCTCCTTGAGGCCGTCGAGCATGCCGTTGAACAGGTCGAAGCCCTCGCGCTGGTACTCCACCAGCGGGTCGCGCTGGGCCATCGCGCGCAGGCCGATGCCCTCCTTGAGGTAGTCCATCTCGTAGAGGTGCTCGCGCCACTTGCGGTCCAGCACCGACAGCACGACCCGGCGCTCCAGCTCACGCATGGCGCCCTCGCCGACCTTGCCGTCGATCTCCCGCTCGCGGGTGGCGTACGCCTCGGCCGCGTCCTTCTGCACGGCCTCCAGCAGCACCTCTGCGCTGAGGTCCTCGTAGTCCTCGACCAGCGCGTCCCAGTCCAGGGAGATCGGGTAGAGGGTCTTCAGCGCGGTCCACAGCTGCTCGTGGTCCCAGTCCTCGGCGTAGCCACCCGCGGTGGCGCCGGTGACGTAGGCCTTCACCGTGTCGCTGATCATGTCCTGAACCTGCTCGCCGAGGTCCTCGCCCTCCAGCACCCTGCGGCGCTCGGCGTAGATGACCTTGCGCTGCTGGTTCATCACCTCGTCGTACTTGAGCACGTTCTTGCGGATCTCGAAGTTCTGCTGCTCGACCTGGGTCTGCGCGCTGCGGATCGCCCTGGTGACCATCTTGTGCTCGATCGGCACGTCGTCCGGCACACGCAGCCGGGTCATCACGACCTCGACCATGCTGGCGTTGAAGCGCCGCATCAGCTCATCGCCCAGCGACAGGTAGAACCGCGACTCGCCGGGGTCACCCTGACGGCCGGAACGACCACGCAGCTGGTTGTCGATACGCCGCGACTCGTGCCGCTCGGTGCCCAGCACGTACAGGCCACCGGCCTCGCGGACCTCGTCGGCCTCGGCCTTCACCGCGGCCTTGGCCTCCTCCAGCGCGGCCGGGTAGGCGGCCTGCCACTGCTCGGGGGTCTCGTCCGGGTCCAGGCCGCGGCCCCGCAGCTCCTGGTCGGCCAGGGACTCCGGGTTGCCGCCGAGCATGATGTCGGTACCGCGACCGGCCATGTTGGTGGCCACGGTGACCGCGCCCTTGTGACCGGCCTCGGCCACGGTCAGCGCCTCGCGGTCGTGGTGCTTGGCGTTCAGCACGTTGTGCGGGATACCCCGCTTGACCAGCAGCTTCGACAGGTACTCGGAGCGCTCGACGCTGGTCGTGCCGATCAGGACCGGCTGGCCCTTCTCGTGCCGCTCGGCGATGTCGTCGGCGACCGCCTCGAACTTCGCCTCCTCGGTCTTGTAGACCAGGTCGGGGTTGTCCTTGCGCTGCATCGGGCGGTTGGTCGGGATCGGCACCACACCCAGCTTGTAGGTCTGGTGGAACTCGGCCGCCTCGGTCTCGGCGGTACCGGTCATGCCGCTGAGCTTGTCGTAGAGGCGGAAGTAGTTCTGCAGCGTGATCGTGGCCAGCGTCTGGTTCTCGGCCTTGATCTCGACGCCTTCCTTGGCCTCGATCGCCTGGTGCATGCCCTCGTTGTAGCGGCGACCGGCCAGCACACGGCCGGTGAACTCGTCCACGATGAGCACCTCACCGTTGCGGACGATGTAGTCCTTGTCGCGCTTGAACAGCTCCTTGGCCTTCAGCGCGTTGTTCAGGTAGCCCACCAGCGGGGTGTTGGCCGCCTCGTAGAGGTTGTCGATGCCCAGCTGGTCCTCGACCAGCGCGACCCCGGCCTCGCTGACGCCGACGGTCCGCTTGCGCTCGTCCACCTCGTAGTGCGTGTCGACCCGCATCAGGGGGGCCAGCCTGGCGAACTCCTGGTACCAGCGCGAGGACTGGTCGGCGGGGCCGGAGATGATCAGCGGCGTGCGGGCCTCGTCGATCAGGATCGAGTCCACCTCGTCCACGATCGCGAAGTTGTGCCCGCGCTGCACGCACTCGTCCAGGCTCCACGCCATGTTGTCGCGCAGGTAGTCGAAGCCGAACTCGTTGTTCGTGCCGTGCGTGATGTCGCAGTTGTAGGCCGCCCTGCGCTGCTCGGGGGTCATGTCCGAGAGGATCACGCCCACGGTCATGCCCAGGAAGCGGTGCACCCGCCCCATCCACTCGCCGTCGCGGCGGGCCAGGTAGTCGTTGACGGTGATGACGTGCACGCCCTCGCCGGAGATGGCGTTGAGGTACGCGGGCAGCACGCCGGTCAGGGTCTTGCCCTCACCGGTGCGCATCTCGGCGATCTGCCCCAGGTGCAGTGCCGCGCCACCCATCAGCTGCACGTCGTAGTGCCGCTGGCCGAGGACCCGCTTGGCGGCCTCCCTGGCCACGGCGAACGCCTCCGGCAGCAGCTCGTCCAGGGACTCGCCGTCCTGGTAGCGCTTACGGAACTCGTCGGTCTTGCCCCGGAGCTCGCCGTCGGACAACTCGGCGATGTCGTCCTCAAGGCTGTTGATGTGCACCGCGATGTTGCGCAGGCGCTTGAGCATCTTGCCCTCGCCTGCGCGGAGCAGTCGGGTCAGGACCATCCCGGGGACCTCGCTACGTAGTGATCGTCACGCGCCCTGGGTGCGGACGCTCTCTGTCGGCCATCGTAGGCGGAACGACCGACAGCGGGTAACGGGCCGGTCGCCACGTCGTAGCTACAACGTGAGGACCGGCCCGTTGGGTTCCCGGTGGCGATCAGCCGAGTCGGATCACGCCGTAGTCGAATCCCTTCCTGCGGTACACCACGCTCGCGCACTCCTTGTCCGCGTCGTGGAAGAGGTAGAAGTCGTGGCCGACCAGCTCCATCTCGTAGAGGGCCTGGTCGACGGTCATGGGCTTGGCCTCGTGCTCCTTCTCGCGCACGACCTGCCCGGGCAGTTGCTCGTCAACGGTGTCCTCGTCCCAGCGCTGGGACGGGACCTGGGGAACGGGGATGTAGGACGGCGCCGCCTCGAGCACCGCGGTGCGGGCGCGCTGGGTTCCGTCGACCTCGACACCGGAGGCGACGGGAGGCACGGCGAGACCGCCAGTTGCCTCGGCGACCGAAGCGGGAGCGCGACGGCCGTAGTGCACGCGGCGGCGATCATGCATCTTGCGCAGCCGGGTTTCCAGCTTGCTCACCGCGCAGTCGAGCGCTCCGTAGAAGTCACCCGCACACGCCTCGGCACGCACCACGGGGCCACGGCCCTTCGCGGTGATCTCGACGCGTTGGCAGTTCTTGGCCTGCCTGCGGTTGGGTTCGTGGAACAGCTCCACGTCGAAGCGGATGACCTTCTTGTCGTAACGCTCAAGCCGGGCCAGCTTGTCGGCCACGTGCACCCGGTAGTGATCGGGCACCTCGACGTTGCGGCCCTTCACGACGATGTCCATACACGACCTCCCTCGCTGCTGCGAGAACTCGAGTGGGATCGGTTCGGCGCCGGTGCTGACCTCCTGGTCAGTGCTCACTCGCCGGCGCCAGGGTCATGGGCTCTTCGCCTCCTCCCCGCGAGCCGGGATCGCTTGATAGCGGAGCACGTTAGCCCTGGATTCGCCCTCGCGACAGCCCCCGTTCCAGGGGACGACGCACAACCACCGGCCGTGACTGTGCGCAGTCGCTCCGTGGGCCGTGAACGGGTCCACGTGGGCTCGCCAGCCGAACGGGTGGGCTCCCGTTCACCCTGTCGGCAGAGGACGTCGGCAGCATTCGACCTCACCGGCACTGCGGCGAACGGGCTGAGCAACGGCCTCATGCCCGGCCAACGAGGCAGTGCCGCCCCGGGTTCCCCGTCACGGGAGAGGTTTCTCGACACCACTTCGTGGGGACCCCAATGGGTTGGTGAGGAGCGGGAACAGGCGGCGGAACTGATCTCCGCCGCTGGTGGGCGGCCTGCGGGTGGTGATCGACAGCGATTCGCGAAGTTCACCCGTGTGGGTGGTGTCAAACGACCCTGGGCACGCTCGGGTTGTCAGTGCATGGGTGCACTGTGGGACCCATGACGAGCAAACTGCTGGACCTGCTGCTGCCAACCCGCTGCGTCGGCTGCGGGGTGCCGTGGGACCCCTGGTGCCCGGCCTGCGCCACCGAGCTGGGCGGCCCACTGCCGGTGCGCCGACCAGCCCTGGCCACCGGGCCACCGGCCTACGCGCTGGGCGGCTACCGGGGTGCGGCACGGGCCGCGGTGCTGGCGTACAAGGAGCGCCAGCGGCGTGAGCTGGCCGTCCCGCTGGGGTCCGCGCTGGCCGCGGCCCTGCCCTGGGTGCCCGAGGCCAGACCGGCCGCCGACGGCACCTGGTGGCTGGTGCCCGTGCCCTCCCGGCGGGCCGCGGCCCGCAAGCGCGGCAGCCAGCACGTGCTGGTCCTCGCGAGGAGTTGCGCCGCCGAGCTGGCCAGGCGGGGCAGCCCGGCGGCGGTGGCCCCCGCGCTGGCCCTGCGCCGCGGGGCCGTGGACTCGGTGGGCCTGGACGCGGCGGCCCGCGCCGCCAACCTGCACGGCCGGGTCCGCCCGCGCAGTTCGGGGAGCCCACCCGCGGGCACCCCCGTCGTGCTGGTCGACGACGTGATCACCACCGGGGCCACCGCCGCAGCCTGCGCCGGTGCCCTGACCGCGGCCGGGTTGGAGGTGACAGCGGTGCTGGCGCTGACCAGCACCACCTGACCGGCCTCAGCCCGGGTAGAACGGCACGGCGGTCGAGTTGTGGCCGACGTTGACGGTGTGCGGGCGCCACACGGAGCCCACGTCGGAGGAGGCCCACATGCCGCCGCTGTCCACGGTGATCACCGGCCTGCTCGGGGCCGCCGTGAGCGCGGTCATCGGCGCGGTGAGGTTCGCCGGGTTGTAGCGGTTGTAGCCCACCGGGCCGCCGTCCACCTCCAGCTGCACGACCGGGCTGGACTGGGTCGAGGTGGCCACGGCGAGCTGCTCGGCGCTGAGCCAGTCCACGCCGACCACGTCGGACAGGCCGTTGGGCTGCAGCAGGCGCGGGGCGCGGATGGCCACGGCGTCGGAGTTGGCGCTGCGCACCACCGAGCCGACCACGAGCTTGCCGTCGGCGACCATCGCGACCCGCACCCCGTCGCGGGACAGCCGCAGCGCGGTGATCTGCCCGAACTGGCTCAGGTCGGCGGAGTTGACGGTGCGCGCGCCCCAGCTGCCGTTGGCGGAGCGGACCACCCGCACCACCCGGTTGCCGTCGGCCACCGTCCAGACCTCGTTGCTGGTGTCGTTGGCGCTGTTGGTGCTCAGCCAGGTCGGTCTGGTCAGCGAGCCCGCGGTCAGGTCGGCGACCAGGCTCTGCTGGTTCAGGTCGCCGACCCGCAGCTGGGCGCTGTCCGCGCTGGGCTTGGTGACCAGCGCGAGCCCGCCGCCGTCGATGGACTGCCCCGCGCTGACCACGCCGTAGTCGCCGCTGCCCGCGAGACCGGCGATCGGCTTGCCGTCGAGCAGCCGGACCCGGCCGTCCAGCACCACCATGCCGGGCAGGTCGGGGCCGGGGCTGGTGCCGGAGTCGTAGGCGGGCAGGTCGCTGAGCCGCCAGTCCGGGTGGTCCGGGGTGAGCGAGGTGCCGTCCACCTGGATCCGGATCCTGGAGTTGGTCGAGTTCTGCAGGGACTGCACGATCTGGGCCACGATCAGCTTGGCGTTGCCCTGCGAGGTGTCCCCCGGCTTGGTCAGGTTCACCAGCAGCGCGCCGTCGGTGGTCTCCACGGCGCTGGTCCGCAGCGCGGCGCTGCTGGCCAGCGCGCTGGTCACCGCTTCCTGGAGCCCGTCCGACGGGCCACCGAGCAGCAGGTCGATGATCCGGCCGGGCACCCCGTTGGCGGGCTGGGAGGCCACGTAGCGCAGGTCGGGCACCAGCACGCGCTTCTGCGGGTCGAGGAAGTACAGCCGGACCTGGCGGTAGATCTCGGTGAACTTGGACAGGGTGATGATCACCCCGGCGGGCGGCGAACTGATCCGCCACTGACCGTCGGCCTGCTTCTCCAGCGGGATCGAGATGTCGTTGGCCCCGGACTCGGGCACGAAGGACTTGTCCCCACCGAGCCTGCCGATGCGCTGCGCCGAGACCACCACCGAGGTGTGGTTGTTCTTGGTCGGGTCGTTGGTGACCTCGGAGTCGTACCGGGTGCTGAAGGTGTCCTGGATGATCGTCACGGTGGTGGAGGGCTGCCACTTGGCCTGCGCGGCCTTGGTCAGGTAGGGCTTGCCCGCCGCGTAGTCGTTCTCCGGGTTGCCGCTGTACTGGATGAAGTCGCGGACCAGGTCGTACGGGGGCAGGTTCGGCTCGGGCTCGGCGACCGGCGCGGTGTGCGGGGCACCGCCCTCGGACTGCCCGACGCTCTTGGCGGGCAGTTCGTCCGGGATCGCGGCACAGCCAGCCAGCGCCACCAGCGCGCACAGCAGCAGGGGCGCCAGCCGCCTCACCGGGCCTCCTCGTGCTGGTCGACGGGGGTGTCCTCGCCGATCAACGAGGTGGTGCCGAGCGAGTCGGCGGGCTGCCAGCTGATCTCCGCCACGGCGGGTTCGTCCTCCTCGACGGGGTCCTGCTCGGCGGGCGCCTCGGCCTGGGCCTCGGCACGGACCGGCGGTTCGTCCTCGGGCGGCAGCGGCAGCGGGCTGGAGGTCAGCTCCACGCCCTGCACGCGTGGCAGGGTCAGCCGGAAGCAGGCGCCCGAGCCCTGCTCGCCCCAGGCCTCCAGCCAGCCGCCGTGCAGCCGCGCATCCTCCACGCTGATGGCCAGCCCCAGACCGGTGCCGCCGGTGCGCCGGTTGCGCGAAGGGTCGGCGCGCCAGAACCGGTTGAACACCAGCTCGGCCTCGCCCTCGCGCAGGCCGACACCGAAGTCCCGGACGGTGATCGCCACGGCCTCGGCCGAGGTGGCCACGCGGACCCGCACCGGCAGGCCCTCCCCGTGGTCGACGGCATTGGCCAGCAGGTTGCGCAGCACGCGCTCGACGCGGCGGGCGTCCACCTCGGCGGGCACCTCGTCCTCGGGCGCGTAGATCTCGACCTCGCTGCCCGCGGTGCCCGCGATGGCGCTGACCGAGGCCACCGCGCGCTCCACGATGCCGCGCACGTCGACCAGGTCGGCGGCCAGGTCCTCCACGCCAGCGTCCAGCCTGCTGATCTCCAGCAGGTCGCCGAGCAGCGCCTCGAACCGGTCCAGCTCGTCGACCAGCAGCTCGGTGGAGCGGGACAGCCCAGCGGGGAACTGCTCACGGGAGGCGTGCAGCACGTCGGCGGCCATGCGCACCGTGGTCAGCGGGGTGCGCAGCTCGTGCGAGACGTCGGAGGTGAACCGGCGCTGCAACTGGCCGAACTCCTCCAGCTTGTGGATCTGCGCCTGGATGCTCTCGGCCATCTCGTTGTACGACTCGGCCAGCCGGGCCACGTCGTCCTCGCCGATGACCTGCATGCGGTCGTCCAGGTTGCCCTCGGCGAACCGCTCGGCCACCTCGGCGGCCTGCCGGACCGGCCGGACCACCTGCTTGGTGACCAGGTTGGTGATGCCCGCCAGCAACAGCAGCAGCACGATGCCGCCGACGACCAGGGTGGACTGCACAACCCCGGTGGTGCGCTGCTCGGCGGTCAGCGGGAACAGCAGGTAGAGCTGCACGGGGTGGGTGGCGCTGAGCACCGGGGCGCCGACCACGAGCATGGTGGTCAGCCCGCCGTCGCGGGGCACGGTGTGGATGGCGGTGGCGATCTGCCCGCCCTGCACGAACTTCTTGAGGTCCTCGGGCACGTCGCCGAAGTGCCCGGTGGCGGTGACCGCGCCGGTGGAGTCGGTGGAGCGGTAGTCGGCGAGCACCGGCTCGAAGGCACCGGCGGACGCGCCCGCGGAGCTGCCGTCACTGGTGCTGGTCAGCTGGTTGAGCGCGGTCGTGAAGCGGGCCAGCAGGCTGTCCGAGCCGGGGCTGACCCCGACCAGCTGGTGCTGCACCGCGCCGACGTTGGCCTTGATCTGGGCGACCGCGGCGTCGATCTTGGTTGTCAGCAGCTGGTTGGTGATCTGCGTCTGCAGCACGATGCCCAGCACGAACACCACCGCCGAGGACAGGGCGAGCGTGCTGACCACCACGCGCAGCTGCAGCGAGCGGCGCCACAGCTCGCTGGCGCGCTGCCAGCGCTCGCGCACCACCACGGGCGCGTCGTGCAGCCAGCGCGCCACCGAGCGCGTGTCGAACCACCTCATCGGCGGCGCGGCCCGATCACGGAGGGCCGGCCTTGTACCCCACGCCGCGCACGGTCAGCACGACCTCGGGGTGCTCCGGGTCCTTCTCGACCTTGGACCGCAGCCGCTGCACGTGCACGTTGACCAGCCGGGTGTCGGCCGCGTGCCGGTAGCCCCAGACCTGCTCGAGCAGCACCTCGCGGGTGAACACCTGCCGCGGCTTGCGGGCCAGCGCGACCAGCAGGTCGAACTCCAGCGGGGTGAGCTGGATGGCCTGCCCCTCCCTGGTCACCTCGTGCCCGGGCACGTCGATGCTCAGGTCACCGATGGCCAGCACCTCGGCGGGCTCGGACTCGGTGCGCCGCAGCCGGGTGCGGATGCGGGCGACCAGCTCCTTCGGCTTGAACGGCTTGACCACGTAGTCATCGGCGCCGGACTCGAGTCCGAGCACGATGTCCACGGTGTCGCTCTTGGCGGTGAGCATCACGATGGGGACCCCGGACTCGGCGCGGATCGCCTTGCACACGTCGATGCCGTTCATGCCTGGCAGCATGAGGTCGAGCAGCACGAGGTCGGGCTTGAGCTCCCGCAACGCGGGCAGCGCGCGGGCACCGTCGGCCACAACCGCGGTGTCGAAGCCCTCGCCCCGCAGGACGATCGTGAGCATCTCGGCCAGGGCGGGGTCGTCGTCGACAACCAGCACACGTGCCTTCATGCCCATCATCGTCGCACTGCTGGCCGGGGCGCCGCGCGCGCCCCAACGATCACCACCGGCCGCGACCACCCCGACGCGCTCCGCACTCGCCTGCCACTGACTGTTCACCAGGCCCACCTCACCCTCCGCCGCACTGGCTCACGGGCTACAGCGTGTAACGCTCACGTTTTGTTACCGACTGTATGGTTGAAAATTGAACAAGTTCTCCGGGAGGCAGGCCATGGCGATCCGCAGGCTCAACCACGCAGTGCTCTACGTGCGCGACACCGAGCGCAGCGTCGCCTTCTACACCCAGGTGCTGGGCTTCCGCGTGGTGCAGCAGGGGCCGGGCGCGGCGTTCCTGCGGGCACCGGAGTCGGACAACGACCACGACCTGGGCCTGTTCCAGGTCGGCGAGCAGGCCGGGCCGTCCGGGGCGGGCAACACCACGGTGGGCCTGTACCACCTCGCCTGGTCCGTGCGCACCCTCACCGACCTGGCCGAACACGCCGTGAAGCTGCGCGAGGCCGGGGCACTGGTCGGCGCCTCCGACCACGTCACCACCAAGGCGCTGTACGCCAAGGACCCCGACGGGATCGAGTTCGAGGTGTCCTGGCTGGTGCCGCTGGACCGGGTGACCGAGCAGATGCGCGCCGCGGCGGGCACGCACCCGCTGGACATCGAGGCCGAGATCCGGCACTGGGGCCCGGAGCTGGTGGGCGCCCTGTAGGTGTCCACAGGCGGCGAGTTGTCCACATGTGGATCTTGAGCAAGATCAGGTGTCGGGGGTGGGCGGTAGACTGGTGTCGGGGTCGCCCCCCAGGGAGTGGCGGGGGATGTTCATGGGTGGGTCAGGCCAGCAGTGAGGTCGCCAGGGTGCTGAAATCGCTGGTGGCGACCCCGTCGACCACGTGCCAGGGGGCCAGCCAGCCGTCGGCGGCGAGCTGGTCGTAGACCTGGGCGCAGCGGGCCTGCAGGCCGTCGTCGGACTCGTAGCTGTCCCTGGCCCGCGTCGCGTCGGCGTCCTCGCGGCGGGCGGCCCGCTGGGCTGCGACCTCGACCGGCACGCGGAGCAGCAGCTGGGCGTCGGGAACCGGCAGCCCGAACCGGCCGACCTCCAGCTCGTGCACCCAGCGGACGAACTCACCGCGGCCGTCCTCGTGCAGCCGCGCGGCGCCGTAGGCCGCGTTCGAGGCGATGTACCGGTCCAGCAGCACCACGTCGTGCTCGGCGAGGCCCTGCTCGATCTGCTCGATCGCGGCCCTGCGGTCCAGGGCGAACAGCACGGCCATGCCGTGCACGGACTTCACCAGGTCGCCGAGCCGGAGGTACATCGCGTCACGGACCAGGTCGGCGTGCACGTCCTGGCCGTACCTCGGGAAGGCGATCCTGGTGCTGGACGCCCCCGATTTGTCGAATTCGACGGTCAACGCATCGGCCAGCGTCCGCTTGCCCGCACCGTCCAGTCCCTCGATCACGACCAGTTTCGCCACGCGGACCAGCCTATGACCAGCTCACCCGCGTCCACGGCGCGGGTGCTTGAGGTCTGGTGCTTTCCCCGGCAGGGTCCCCGGGGGACTTAACCGATTGGGTGAGGAAACGCCCCCGCGTGTACGCGACTGGACGCTGTCAGGCACTTATCGTGTTCATACCCGCGCCGGAGGTAGCCGCAGATGGGACGAACTGTGGCCGGAGTCGACTACTACGAACTGCTGGAAGTGAAGCCTGGCGCGTCCCAGGCGGAGATCAAGTCTGCGCACCGCAGCCTGGTGAAGGTCCTGCACCCGGACGCCGGGGGCAGCCAGATCATGTTCCGGCTGGTCCAGGAGGCCTACGAGACGCTGTCCGACCCGGAGCGCCGCGCCGCCTACGACCTGCGGCGGGGCATGGCCGGATCGCGCGGCGCCCCCCGCACCAGGCCGCCGACCCGACCGGCCCCCGAGTGGGAGGGCTGGGAGGAGTACGAGGAGGAGCTGCACGAGCCGGAACCCGAGCCGGAACCGGAACCGCAGCAGCCGGTGGGCTTCCCGTCCGGCCTGCGGGCGATCCCCACCGAGTCCATTCCCTGGTGGCAGTCGGTGGACCCGGAGTCCAAGGTGTCCTGGCGGCCCGGGTTCGGCTGGGCGCAGCGCTGCTTCTTCATCGGCGCCGCGCTGTGGACGGCCCTGCTCGCGGCCACGGCGGTCCCGCTGTTCGCCAAGGGCCTGACCACGGTGGCGCTGGTGGTGATCGTGCCGCTGGTCTACGTGGCGGTGACCATCGCGGGCAAGGCCACACCGAAGTTCATCACCTGGCTCACCTACTTCTGGGCCGCGGGCATGACCGGGCTCGGCGTCTGGTCCCTGGCCCAGGGCGAGCTGTACGGGGTGGCGGTGCTGCTGCTGGCGGGCGGCGTGTTCGCCCTGCCGCCGCTGTGCCGCTGGTACCTGGCCTCACGGGCGACGGAACGGATCTTCACCTACGAGTTCCGGTCCTTCAACCTGTTCGGCGCACCCGGTACGCGGCTGCTCGCCGCCGAGGACGAGCCGGTCAAGGAGTGCGACGACGGCGAGTGGATGACCCTGGACCTGCTCTCGGGCTACCTCGGGCAGATCCCGGCAGTGCGGATCTTCCACGGGCTGGCCTGGCCGGGCTCCTCCAAGGCCGAGGTGGACCACGCCGTGCTGTGCGGGCACAAGCTGCTGCTGATCGAGTCGCGCAGCTGGCTGCCGGGCCACTACACCTGTGACGCCAAGGGTGCGCTGCAACGCGACGGGGCCGCCTTCGAGGGCTCGGACCTGCGGCTGGCCAAGACCGTCGCGGCCTACCAGATGCTGCTGCCCAAGATGGACGTGCAGGGCTTCGTGCTGGTGCACCCGCGCGAACCGGGTGAGATCACCTCCGCGATGCCCGCGACCGTGCCCATCGACGTGATCGGCCCGGAGGACTTCGTACGCGGGGTCGGCGGCTGGCTGGCCGGTGAGCCCGCGCTGATCGACCGGGACGTGTTCCTGACCCTGCTGGACCAGGTCAAGGCCTGACGCAGGGGCGCGGGGCGAGCACGTCGGCGCCCCGCACGAGTCGAAGCTCTGCGCGCACCCCGCCTGCCGTCACGGCGTAGTGGCCGGGCGAGGCGGACTCACCCTCGTGGCTGAACGGCACCTGGGTGTTCCACGGTGCGTCACCGACCGGGCCGATGATCGGCAGGATCGGCACGTCGCCGAACTGGCGGCAGCCCACCGAGGCGAGGGTGAGGCTGAACCCCTTGATCATGGTGTCGGCGTGCGAGTAGCCCGCGTAGTGGTCGGCGGTGTCCGGGTTCCACTGGAGCATGCCGAAGGGGCTGCTCGGGCCGGGGAAGTTGTTGATCTCGCCGACGGTCGGGCCCCGGAGCCGGTGCCGGTCCTCGGATCGGTCAGCGCCACCGGGTCCACCGGCGGCGCTCCGCCGGACAGGGTGAACCCCGACACCCAGAACGCCGGAACGATCACCAAGGCCAGTGCGCGCAGGGGCTCCCCAGCAAGTTCGCTCGTACGGCGGTTGTCATGTGCCCGACAACCGATCGTCAAAAACTGGCACCCACGCACGGATGAGCCACGCCGAAAAACTCACCCGTAGGGGTCACTATCAATCACCAAAACGAGTGACTACTGTGACGATCACTTCGGACACGGCAGGCCGGGAGATGGGTGGTGCCGCGTTGGCCGGCGAGAGCCAGCTCTCCTCACCAGAGGAGATACCTCCGAGCGGGGGAAGCCACACCGCACTGTCGGATGCGCTCCGTGACGGCCCGTTCCACCAGGCACTGCACCAGGCGATCCTGGCCAAGGGCCTGTCACTGGCCCGGCTGCGCGCGCAACTGGACACGGCGGGCGCCCACATCGGGCAGTCCACCCTGAGCTACTGGCAGCGCGGACTGCGCAGACCCGAGATGCCCAGGGCCACCGAGGCGGTGCTCGCCCTGGAACAGGTGCTGGACCTACCGGTGCAGTCCCTGCTCAGCCTGCTCGAACCGATCAGCGACGGCTCGGCACGGCAGAACGGCGCCGTGGAGGAGATCGAGCAGGACCTGCGCAACAGCGGGCTGCGGCTGCGCGCGCTGCACGAGGTGGTGACGGTCAACGCCGCCCGGTCACGGCGCTCGGTGCTCAACCGGATCGTGGTGGAGGCCCTGGAGCACGGCGCGGACCGGTACCTGGCGCTGCACCAGGCCGACGAGCGCGGACGGGTCGAGCACTCCGCGGTGCACACCGCCGAGGGGTGCCGCGCGGGCCGGGTCCGCAAGCGCGCGCCCGACGGATCGGTGGCCTTCGAGCTGCTGTTCGACCGCAAGCTCGCCGTGGGCGACACGCACGTGTTCAGCTACTCCGTGGTGGACACCGCCAGCGGGCAGACCGGGGGCCACGTGCGCCGGTTCGCCGCGCCGGTCGGCAACTACCTGCTCCAGCTGCGGTTCCACCGGGGCGTGCTGCCCGCCCGGTGCTTCCGCGAGGTGCACGGGCCGGACGTCGAGGTCAGCGAGCTGCACTACGGCCTGGACGGCGTGGTCAGCGCCTACTTCGAGCCGGTCGAGGCCGAACGGGCCGGGATCACCGTGCTCTGGGGCCAGGCCTCCGGCGGCTGCTGAGCGGGACTCATGCGCCTGTGGGCGGGACTCGCGGGCTGTTACCCCGCGAGTCCCGCCCACAGGACGGCGAATCCCGCTCACGGGCGGCCGAGTCCCGGCCGCCCGCACAACTCAGTAGCGGTACTGGGCGGGCTTGAAGGGGCCCTCCACGTCCACGCCGATGTACTCGGCCTGCTCCTTGGTGAGCTTGGTCAGCTCGCCGCCGAGGGCCTCGACGTGGATCTTCGCCACCTTCTCGTCCAGGTGCTTGGGCAGCGTGAAGACCTCCTTGTCGTACTCCTTGTACTTGGTGAACAGCTCGATCTGCGCGATCACCTGGTTGGAGAAGGAGTTCGACATCACGAAGGAGGGGTGCCCGGTGGCGTTGCCCAGGTTCAGCAGGCGGCCCTCGGACAGCACGATGATCGAGTGCCCGTCGGCGAACACCCACTCGTCGACCTGGGGCTTGATGTTGACCCGCTTGACGCCGGGGTAGCGGGCCAGGCCCGCCATGTCCAGCTCGTTGTCGAAGTGGCCGATGTTGCCCAGGATCGCCTGGTGCTTCATCTGGGCCATGTGCTCGGCCATCACGACGTCCTTGTTGCCGGTCGTGGTGATGACGATGTCGGCGATCGGCAGCACGGTCTCCAGGCGGGCGACCTGGTAGCCGTCCATGGCAGCCTGCAACGCGCAGATCGGGTCGATCTCGGTGACGATGACGCGGGCGCCCTGCCCGGCCAGCGACTCCGCGGCGCCCTTGCCCACGTCGCCGTAGCCGCAGACGACCGCAACCTTGCCGCCGATGAGCACGTCGGTGCCGCGGTTGATGCCGTCGACCAGCGAGTGCCGGATGCCGTACTTGTTGTCGAACTTCGACTTCGTCACCGAGTCGTTGACGTTGATCGCCGGGAAGAGCAGCTCACCGGCGGCGGCCATCTGGGTCAGCCGCAGCACACCGGTGGTGGTCTCCTCGGTGACGCCGCGCACGCCCGCACCGACCTTGGTCCACTTGCCCTTGTCGGACTCCAGCGAGGAGCGCAGCAGGTCGAGGATGACCGTCCACTCCTCGGAGTCGTCCTCCTCGGCGGCGGGCACCACGCCCGCGGCCTCGTACTGGGTGCCCTTGTGGATCAGCAGCGTGGCGTCGCCACCGTCGTCCAGCAGCATGTTCGGCCCGTCACCAGCGGGCCAGGTCAGCATCTGGTCGGTGCACCACCAGTACTCCGGCAGGGTCTCGCCCTTCCAGGCGAACACCGGAACGCCCTTGGGCTCCTCGACGGTGCCGTACGGCCCGACGACGACCGCGGCGGCGGCGTGGTCCTGGGTGGAGAAGATGTTGCAGGAGGCCCAGCGCACCTCGGCGCCCAGCGAGACCAGGGTCTCGATCAGCACGGCGGTCTGCACGGTCATGTGCAGGGAGCCGGAGATGCGGGCACCGCGCAGCGGGTAGACCTCCGAGTACTCCCGACGCAGGGCCATCAGGCCCGGCATCTCGTGTTCGGCCAGCCGGATCTCCTTGCGCCCGAACTCGGCCAACGACAGGTCCGCGACGGCGAAGTCGACGCCGTTGCGGGTCTGCAGCCTCTGCACACCGATGCTCGACCCTGCAAGCAGGTCTTCGGTAGTCATCGCGCGGTCCTTCCACAAACCTGGTCAGGTATCGACATCGCACACTATCTGGTTCCGCCACGCCGGTCGGTCGATGACCGGACAAGACGAGGGCAATGCCTGAGGATGTCCCCTTGGCCTGGTGTCCAGGTGAGGAACTGGCCCGGTCCCGGACGAGCAGGCAGACAGGAGTACCCGTGCTGATCCCCGGACCCGACACGAGGGTGGTCGAGTTGCGGGTCCACGGTGTGATGGGAACCACGCCGGAGGCCCTGGTCGACGCGGTGGTGGCCGTGGACGTCGCCGGAGACGGGGTCGGACGCGTCGTGCGCCCGGCCGACCGGCTGCGCAGACCAGCACCGGGCCCGGTGTTGCAGGCCGGGGGCCGTCCCGTGCCGCGTACCGTGGAGGGCTACGTGTGGAGCGGCATGACCTCCGGCGGCCTGGCGAAGGCGGCGTGGGCGCTGCTGCTGCCCTTCGCCCTGGCCAACGTGGCGCACTGGATGCTGCCGCCGGTGTCGGGCGGCCGGCCGGGCGCCGCGCTGAACTGGCTGCTGCGGGCCATGATCCGCATCGTCGGGCTGGCACTCACCATGCTGTTGATCTCCCAGGTGGCCGTGGTGAGCCTGGACCTGCTCGCCGCGCAGTGGCTGGACCAGTTCGAACCGCTGCGCCCATGGCGCGGGCCGCTGGGCGTGCTGCCCGTGGTGGTCGTGATCGGTGTGCTGCACCAGTTGTCCTCGGTCGACTGGCGGGTCGCCGTGCACGCCGCCGCCCCGCACGGCCACCTGCTGCCCGGTTCCCGCGTCATCGCGGACCCGGACGCCCCCGGCCTGCACGCGCTGCACGCCACCGCCGGGCTCGCGATCGTCGCGCTGATGGCCGTCGGCGGACCGCTGCACCCGGCGGCGCCCGGTGTGGCCAGCGGCGTGTGGCTGGCCGCGCTGGCGATCATCGGCCTCAGTGTGGTTATCACCGTGCTGCTGAACGGTCCCGGGGACGGCCGCTGGTTCGGCAAGCTGCCGCGACGCGCGCTGACCGTGCTGTCCGGGCTCGTCGCGCTCACCTCGGCCGCGGTCGCACCGATGCCGGACGGGCCGCACCACCTGCCGGGCACCGACCCCACCATCGAGGTGGTGGCCGCCGTGCTCGCGCTGACCTGCATCGCCTTCGCGGTGCTGCTGATCCCCTCGGCGCTGCTCGCGAGGAGCCGGTGGGCAGCGCTCGCCCCGAAGCTGCGCCCCTGGGCCGGTGGCTGGATGGCGGCCCCCGTACTGGTCATCGCCTGCCTGCTCGGCGGCGGGTTCGGCGCGGGCATCGGCATCACCGTGCAGCAGTCGCTGCGGACCATGCCGCTGCAACTGCCCGACGGCTACCGGTACGTGACGATGCTGTGGGGCGCGGGCGCCGTGCTCGCCGCGCTGGTGGGCCTGGTCGCCGCGCTGGTCGTGCTGGTGCCGCGCCAGCGGCCCCCGGTGGAGCTCGGCCTGCTGCACGAGGACTGCCCGCAGGACGCCAAGCGGGCCACGAAGGCGTGGCGCCGCGCCAGGTTGCAGCGCAACCACCTGCACCGGATGATCATGGGCGCCGCCGCCGTGCTGTCGATCGGCGCCGTGCTGTCGTTCACGATGCAGGTGCGCCGCGTGCCGCTGCCGGACTGGGCGCAGCCGCTGCCGGTGATCGGCGTGACCGGTCTCGGCGCCCTCGCGATCGCCCTGCTGCGCGTGGTGTACCTGGCCACCCAGCGCCCCGACACCGCCCGCCACCTGGGCGTGCTCGCCGACCTGGCCTGCTTCTGGCCGCGCGAGGCGCACCCCGTGGTGCCGCCCTGCTATGCGCTCAAGGTGGTGCCCGAGGTCGTCGCCAGGGTCATCGAGCACCTGGCCCAGCCCGGCACGCGGGTCGTGCTCACCGGGCACAGCCAGGGCAGCCTGCTCGCCGCCGTGGCCGCCGCCCGGCTCGTCGAGTCCCTGCCCAAGGCCGACCGCGAGCGCATCGGACTGGTCACCGCCGGGTCGCCGCTGCAGTGGGCCTACCCGAGGGCGTTCCCCGCGATCGTGCCGCACTCCTCGCTGGTCGAACTGTCCAGCAAGCTCGACGGCCGGTGGCGTGCGCTGTGCCGGGGCACCGACCCGCTCGGCGGGGCCGTCACCACCTGGAACCGCCAGGTGTTCCACGGGCAGCTGCTCGGTGTCGGCTTCGACGGGCCGCTGCCCGCCGCCGAACGCAGCGGCACCGGGGCCCTCGTGCTCGGCGGCGACCACTGGCTGCCCGACCCCCAGCACGGCCCGATCTCCGGCCGCCGCTGGCACCCCGGCGTGCTGCAACACCGCGACTACCTGTCCGACCCGGAGTGGGACCGCGCCGTGGCGCTGGCCGCCGGCCTGGACCTGACCGAGGGCCCACGATTCGGGGAGTTCATGCGGTAACGAGAACTACATCCCCCGCCACTCCCAGGGGGCGACCCCGATACCAGCCTACCGCCCGCACCCCCTACCCGATCTTGCTGAAGATCCACATGTGGACAACTCGCCGCCTGTGCACAACTCAGCCCGTGAAGTGCGCGCCGAGCAGCGAGTCGGCCGCGGCCTCATGCCCCGCACCAGCGAGAAGACCGGCCGGGGCGAGCACATAGCGGTTGTCAATGACGATTTCGGCGTTGCGCAGCACTGGCCGCAGCACCGGGTCGGCACGCAACCTCTGCTCGATCCGCGCCAGGCGCTCGGCCCCGGCGTGCCGAAAGACGCCACCGGACAGCACAAGCAGACCGGCACCCTTCGGACCGAGTTGGCCGTCGACCATGCGCAGGTGCCTTCGCACGGCGAGCACGGCGGCCAACCCGGCGAGCACGGCGTCCACCTCCGCACCGTCCACATCGGACGGAACCCAGTCCACGCTGCCCGCGCGGAACTCGGCCTGGGTCGCGAGCGGGGCCAACTCCTCCAGCGGCGCAAGGCGTTCCACCCCGGCCTCGCTCACCACAGTCGGCGCCGACCAGCGCATGCCGAGGTCGCCCTCCACGGTGCGTCGGTCGGCGGGCAACGCCACAGTGCGCGCCAGCGCCTCATCGTCCACAGTGGACACCGCCGAGTAGACGTCCGTCGTGGCACCGCCGACGTCCACGACCAGAACCGCACCGGCGCCGTCCTCGCGGGCGGCCAGCACGGCCGCGAGCCGGGACACCCCGCACAGCACGGCATCGGGCGTCACGGCGCGCACCAGCTGACGGAACCGCGGGCCCCGGGACAGGCCCTTGCCGCCGATCACGTGGCGCAGGAACACCTCGCGGATCGCCGTCCTGGCCGGACCTGGTGCCAATTCACCAACATCGGGCAGCACGTTGTCGGTCGGCACCACGGTGCGCCCGGTACCGGCGAGGATGCCGGTCGCCTCCTCGCGCGCGTGTGCGTTGCCAGCCAGCACGATCGGGCACTTCACCCGATTGGCCGCAAGCCGACGGGCGTTGTGCAGCAACACCTTCGTGTCCCCACCGTCGGTACCGCCCGCGAGCAGCACCAGGTCGGGCCGGGTCGCGCGCAGCCCCCGGATGCCCGCGCCGTCCAGTTCACCCGCGCTGACGTGCACAACCTTCGCCCCGGCCGACAGCGCGACCCGGTACCCGGCCTCCGCGCTGACCAGCCGCTCCTGCCCGACGACGGCGAGCCGGAGCCCGCCCCCCGCCGAGGAACAAGCCAGTACCTGAGCGTCACCAGCGTCCAACTCCTCAGTGACAGCGGCGATCCCGGTCAGCACCTCGGGTGGAGTAGTCGGATGCTGAGCGGTACCGAGCAAGGCGCCGTCGGCACCGACCAGGGCTGCTTTCGTCCAGGTCGACCCCACGTCCAGGCATAGCAAGGTCATAACGGACACGCTACGTTGTCGCGCCATGCTGGCGTGAAGCCGGTACGCGGCGCATGCTGGATGTGGAAGATCACCTTCTGTGTGAGGGAGGTCAGGGCCATGCTCGCCGACCGCCAACCCAGTTGGACACTCCAGATCGGTGTCCGCTCCGATGTCCGAACCGCCCTCTTCCTGCGGGACGTGCTCGCGCTGAGCGTGCCCGACGACCCGTTCCCGCCGACCGACCCGTGGGTGCCGGTGCTGCCCGCGGGCGAGGTGGACCGCCAGGCCGTGGCCGCCGAGTGGCTCGGCTGGTTCAACGGGATCCTCGACGGTGCCCCACTGGACTCCGACGACGGCCGCGACCCTGACTCGGCGTGGATCGCGCACTGGCCGAACGTGCGGCACGCGCTGCGCACGTTCATCGAACCGATCAAGCAGTGGGACGGCCAACTGCTGCGGCACGACCAGCGGCGCGGCAGGCACCGCGACGGCGCACAGCTGTGGGTCGTGGACCTGGTCAACGACATCGGCACCGAACTGGACCGCGCGGTGCGGCCGTTCCACCTGGTGATCACGGAGTTGCCGGTGCGCGGCCAGTTCTGGATGCGCCGCGGCTACAACCAGGTGCTGGCCTCGCCGGAGCTGATCGACAACATCGCGGCGTTCGGCTGGGCGCTGCGCCCGGTGCTGCGCGAACTGGCCTGACACCACGGCGAGTCCCGCTCAACCGAGGCTGAATCCCGTTCTGGAGAACGGGATTCGAGCACCGGAGAGCGGGACTCGCGGGTTAGGCCGGGGTCTCCTCGTTGCCGTTGGTGTAGCCCGAATCCACGCGCACGCCCGCACCGGCGGGCTCCACCCACTCGGTGATCGCACCGGGTCCGGGCAGGAACCGCCTGGGGTCCTCGGCCACCACACCGTCCACATCGGACACCGCGTCGGCGGAACCCGGTGCGACCGGGACACCGGCCGCGGCCAGCACCCCGCGGGCCTCGACCTTGTCGCCCATGGCCGGGATCGCGGCGGGCGGCGGGCCGACCCAGACCAGCCCGGCGTCCAGCACTGCCTGGGCGAACTCGGCGTTCTCCGAGAGGAACCCGTAACCGGGGTGCACGGCCCGCACCCCGGTCTTCCTGGCCGCGTCGAGCACGCGCTCCGCGTCGCGGTAGGACTCCGCGGGCGCCGCGCCGCCGAGCAGCACTGCCTCGTAGGCCTCCAGCACGAACGGCAGTTCGGCGTCCACATCGGAGTGCACGGCGACGGTGCGCAACCCGGATTCGCGAGCGGTGCGCAGGACCCTGCGCGCGATCTCACCCCGGTTGGCGGCCAGGACGGATTCCAGCACTCCTCCGCTCAGCCCTTGGTTTCCACGCTGTCGGCTTGCGGCGTGTTGCGGAGCGTGGACTTGCGCGCCCCGTAAAGGAAGTACACGACCACGCCGATGACCATCCACACCGCGAACCGGACCCAGGTCAGGGCGGTGAGGTTCAGCATCAGCCACACGCAGGCGAGGATGGCGAGGATCGGCACCAGCGGCACCAGCGGGGTGCGGAACCCGCGGGGCAGGTCCGGGCGCGTCTTGCGCAGCACCACCACGCCCGCCGAGACGAGCACGAAGGCGAACAGGGTGCCGACGTTGACCATCTCCTCCAGCTTGCCGGAGGGGAAGATGCCGCCCGCGATGGCCACCACGACGATGACCACCCAGGTGGCGCGGACCGGGGTGCCGTGCTTGCCGGTCTTGGCCAGTGCCTTGGGCATCAGGCCGTCACGGGACATGGCGAACAGCACGCGGGTCTGGCCCAGCAGCAGCACCATGACCACGGTGGTCAGACCGGCCAGCGCGCCGATCGCGATGATCGTGGCCGCCCAGTCCACGCCCACGTCGGCGAAGGCCGTGGCGAGGGTCTTCTTGGTGCCGTCCGCGCCGGTGGCCAGCTTGGTGTAGGGCTCCATGCCGGTCACCACCAGGGAGACGGCGATGTAGAGCACGGTGACGATGGCCAGCGAGCCGAGGATGCCGCGCGGCACGTTGCGCTGCGGGTTGCGGGTCTCCTCGGCGGTGGTGGCCACGATGTCGAAGCCGATGAAGGCGAAGAACAGGATGGAGGCGGCGGCCAGCAGGCCGAAGATGCCGAAGTTGCTGGACTGCCCGCCCGCGATCAGCGAGAACAGGGACTGGTCCAGGCTGCTGGCGCTGCTGGCGTTGGGCACGCTCGGCGGAATGAACGGGGTGTAGTTCGCCGAGTTGATGTAGCCGATGCCGACGACGATCACCAACAGCACCACGGCCACCTTGATGGCGGTGATCACCTGGCTGAACCGCGAGGACAGCTTGGTGCCCAGTGCCAGCAGGGTGCCCAGCACCAGCACGATCAGCACCGTGCCCCAGTCGAACTCCACGGAGCCGATCTGCACCACGGTCGGCACGTTCATGCCGAACAGGCTGAAGACCTGGGACAGGTAGGCGGACCAGCCCTTGGCCACCACGGCGGCGGCCAGCGCGAACTCCAGGATCAGGTCCCAGCCGATGATCCAGGCGACGAACTCGCCGAAGGTGGCGTAGGAGAAGGTGTACGCGCTACCGGCCACCGGCACCGTCGAGGCGAACTCGGCGTAACACAGGGCGGCCAGCCCGCAGGCGATGGCCGAGATGACGAACGCGAGCACCACGGCGGGGCCCGCGATATTGCCAGCGGTGCTGGCGGTAACGGTGAAAATCCCGGCGCCGATGACAACGGCAACGCCGAAGACCGTGAGGTCCCACGCCGTCAAGTCCTTGCGGAGCTTGGTGTCCGGCTCATCGGTGTCCGCGATCGACTGCTCCACCGATTTGGTGCGCCACAGTCCACTGCCAGGCATGACTGTTCTCCTCCTGGTCGACGGCGTTGTCGTGATCGGCCAACCCTATCTGTGGGTGGCCGGTGGATCACCTGGTTCGGTCGAGATCGGGTTCCAGGTAGATCAACCTTGCCGAAGGAACCTTCGCACGGACCCTCAGCTCGGCGTCGTCGATGGCCTGGGCCACCTCCGCGATGGTCGGCGCCCCCACCAACGCGACCTTCGCGGCGACCAGCAGCTCGTCTGGTCCGAGGTACTGGGTGCGGATGTGGATCACGCGGTCCACCTTGCCCGCCTCCAGTTCGGCGACGATCGTGTCCAGCTCCTGCGGGGTGGCACCCTCGCCGATCAGCAGGCTCTTCATCTCGATGATGAGCACAATCGCGATGACGCCCAGCAGTACGCCGATGGCGATCGTGGCGACCCCGTCCCACATCGGGTTGCCGGTCACCAGGGAGAGGCCAACCCCCGCCAGTGCCAGCAGGAGGCCGATCAGCGCTCCGGTGTCCTCCAACAGGACCACCGGCAGTTCCGGCACGCGGGCCTGGCGAATGAACTGCCACCAGGTGGCCTCCCCCTTGAGCTCGCGCGACTCCGCGATCGCCGTGCGGAAGCTGTAGCCCTCCAGGGCCACCGCCACCACCAGGATGATCACCGCGACCAGCGGGGCGTGCAGCGGCTCCGGGGCCTCCACCTTGTGGATGCCCTCGTACAGCGCGAACAGCGCGCCGAGGGTGAACAGCAGCAGGGCCACCACGAAGGAGTAGAAGTAGCGGTCCCGGCCGTAGCCGAAGGGGTGCTCGCGGTCCGCCGCGCGCTGCGAGGTCTTGCGCCCCAGCAGCAGCAGACCCTGGTTGGCCGTGTCGGCCACCGAGTGCACCGCCTCCGCGAGCATGGAGGAGGCCCCGGTGACCGCGAAGCCCACGAACTTGGCGAGCGCGATGCCCGCGTTGGCGCCCAGCGCCGCCACAATGGCCTTGGTACCGCCACCTGCTGACATGGCGCAAACCCTAGATCGCTGACATTTCGCCCGCGCAGCCCCCACCACTCCTCGGGGGGCGACCCCGGTTCCAGTCTACCGTCCCACCCCGACAGTTGATCTTGCTCAAGATCCACATGTGGACAGGTCGGCGGCTGTGCACAACTCAGGCCGCGGGCGTGCAGGCGCCCGCTGTCGCGCGGAACACCAGGGTGCCGCCCGGGGTAGCGGGCCGCACGTCAACGGGCGTTTCCGTGGCAGCCAGCCAGGCGGAATCGCCCTTGGCAAGGGCCAGTTCGGAACCGTCCTCGGCGCGCAGCAGCACAGAGCCCTCCACGCAGATGAGGATCTGCGGGCCGACGTGGTCCAGGCTGACCGGGGAGCCGCCGCCCTCGGGCCACTGGAGCCGGGACAGCTCGAACTCCGGGGCCGGGGTCCGGTAGACGAACAGGTTGTCCGCGACCGGCTCGCCGGTCTGTACGGGCATCCGGCCGTAGGAGAAGTCGAGCACCCGCAGCAGCTCGGGCACGTCCACATGCTTGGGGGTCAGCCCGCAGCGCAGCACGTTGTCGGAGTTGGCGAGGATCTCCACCCCGGTGCCGTGCAGGTAGGCGTGCGGGTTGCCGGCGGGCAGGAAGATCGCCTCGCCGGGACGCAGCACGATCCGGTTCAGCAGCAGGGCGGCCAGCACCCCGGCGTCCCCGGGATAGGCCTCACCCAGCTCCAGCACCGTGCGGCACTCGATGTCGTACTCGCCGCGGTCCTTGACCTGGCGCACGCAGGCGTCCAGCACGTGCGGCAGCAGCTGGTCCAGTGCGGCCTGCGGCAGGGTGATCCACGTGGTGAACAGCGCGCGCAGGCCGTCGGAGTCGGGCTGACCGGCAAGCAGCTCGGTGTGCGCGCGCAGCTGCTCCACGTCCAGTGCGCGCAGCAGGCCCACCGTGCGCTGCGGGTCGGCGAACCCGGCCAGCGCGTGGAACTCGGTCAGCGCGCAGATCAGCTCCGGCTTGGCGGTGGGGTCGGGGTAGTTCCGGTTCTTGGCGTCACGCGGGATGCCCGCGGCCTCCTCGCGGGCATAGCCCTCGGCGGCCTGCTCCGCAGAAGGGTGCGCCTGCAGGCTCAGCGGCTCCTCGGCGGCCAGCACCTTGAGCAGGAACGGCAGCCGCTCACCCCAGCGCTGGGTGCAGTCCGCGCCGAGCTGGCCCAGCGGGTCGGCGCCGAGCACCTCCAGCAGCGACCGGTGCACGCCCTCCTCGTCCACCAGCCGTGAGGGCGCTCCAGGGTGGGCGCCCAGCCACAGCTCGGCCTCGGGGTGCGGCGCGGGCACCGGCCTGCCGAGCAGTTCGGCGATCGCGGTGCGCGAGCCCCACGCGTAGGGGCGCACCGAGTTGTGCAGTCGCTCCAAAACCGTCACTCCCTCACACGGCGGCCGGAGCGTAGTAGCCCGGGCCGCCGATGGTGCCGGCCGCGAGCCCCAGGTACAGGGCGGCCAGCTCGAATCGCAGGGCGATCACCGCGGCGCACACGGCCTCGCCCCCGGAGATCTCCTCCGTGGGCACGAGCACGTCGGCACCCGGCAGGGTGTCCTCGGCGGCCCGCCGAGCGGCCTCCGCAGCCGGACCCGTGGCCACCGCGAGCAGCATGACACGCGCCTGCGCGGCCTGGTCCTCGTCCGGGTCGGCGAACAGGTCCCCGCCCGAGCAGGACCGCACGGCCGCGCGGTGCAGGGCGGGGCGGCTCAGCGCCAGCGGGTAGCCCGCCACGTCGCACACCTGGCCCGCGTGGCTGGCCAGCGCGAACGCCGCGTGCCGCGCCACGGCGGTGGAGGTGTCGTCCAGCCCCCACAGCAGCGGCTGGCGGTCGGCCAGGCGCAGCGCCAACGACTTCGCCGGATTCATGAAGGACTCGTGCACCAGGTGGTCACGCTCGGCCTCACGGTCCAGCTCGTCGGCCAGCAGCGGCAGGTCGATGCGCAGCAGCCCGAGCGAGCGCACGACCACCAGCCCGGCGGCAAGCGCCCGCGCGTAGCCGAACCCGGTCGGTACCGGGACCCTGGGCGGCAGCAGCAGCGAGTGGCCCGCGGCGGCAGCGGCGACCGGTCCCTCCGCGGGAGCGGTCACGATCACCCGGGCGCCCCGGCGCGAGGCCCGGTCCACCGACTCGGCGAGCAGGCCGTCCCCGTGGTCCTCGGTGTGCGCGATCACCACGTCCAGCGCGCCCACCCAGCTCGGCACCAGGTCGGTCAGCACGACCGGCACGGGGCAGGTGGAGGTCAGCAGGGCCATCAGCAGCTGGGCGGCGGCCAGCCCGGCACCGGGTCGGGCCACCAGCACCAGCGCGCGGGGGCGGTCGGCGGCGAACTGGGCGATGCCCGCCTCCTCCGCGGCCTCCACCACCGAGCGCACCTGGGCACCCGCCGCGGCGCTGGCGCGCAGCAGACCGGGCCCGTCGGCCTCACTCAGCCGCGCCGGGTCGTCCAGCAGCGTGTCATCCAGCACAGCCGATCACTGCTCCGCGGGGTCCCCGCCGTCGGCGGGCACCGCCTCGTCCAGCAACAGCACCGGGATGCCGTCCCGGACGGGGTAGCCGCGACCGCACTCGGCGCAGGTCAGCACCTCGGCCTCCGGGTCACCGGGCGTGCCCGGGGACAGGGTCCCCCGGTCGGGTGCGGGGCAGCGCAGGATCTCCAGCAGCTGCGGGTCGAGCTGGACGGCCATGTTCGCTCCTCGTGGGCGGGTCGGGGGGCTCAGCCGCGGACGATGGCCAGCACCTCGTCGCGCAGGGCGGCGACCGCCTGCTCGTCGGGTGCCTCGACGTTGAGCCGCAGCAGCGGTTCGGTGTTGGACGCGCGCAGGTTGAACCAGCGGCCGTCGCCCAGGTCCACGGTCAGGCCGTCCAGCTCGTCGAAGGTCACGCCCTCGCGCGCGCCGAACTCGGCCCGCACCGCCTCGGTGCTCGCGGCCTGGTCGGCCACCGTCGAGTTGATCTCACCGGAGGCGGCGTACCTGCTGAACACGCTGGTCAGCTCGGCGAGCGGGCGGTCCTGCTCGCCCAGTGCGGCCAGCACGTGCAGCGCGGCCAGCATGCCGGTGTCGGCCCGCCAGAAGTCGCGGAAGTAGTAGTGGGCGGAGTGCTCCCCGCCGAAGATGGCCCCGGTCTCGGCCATCTGCTCCTTGATGAACGAGTGGCCCACCCTGGTGCGCACCGGCTTGCCGCCGTGCTCCTCCACGATCTCGGGCACCGCCCGCGAGGTGATCAGGTTGTGGATGATCGTCGCGCCCGGCTCCTTGGCCAGCTCGCGGGTGGCCACCAGCGCGGTCACCGCGCTGGGCGAGACCGGCTCCCCGTCCGCGTCGACCACGAAGCAGCGGTCGGCGTCCCCGTCGAAGGCCAGGCCGGCGTCCGCGCCCACCTCGCGCACCTTGGCCTGCAGGTCCACCAGGTTGGCGGGGTCCAGCGGGTTGGCCTCGTGGTTGGGGAACGTGCCGTCCAGCTCGAAGTACATCGGGACCAGCTCGATCGGCAGCCCGGCGAACACGCTGGGCACGGTGTGACCGCCCATGCCGTTACCCGCGTCCACGACCACCTTCAGCGGGCGGATCCCACTCAGGTCCACCAGTTCACGCAGGTAGGCGGCGTACTCGGCGAGCATGTCCCGCTCGGAGACGATGCCGGTGCGGCCCTCGTGCGCGGGCACGCCCTGCTCGGCCCAGCCGCGGATCTCGGCCAGCCCGGAGTCCTGGCCGACCGGGGCGGCCCCGGCGCGGCACAGCTTGATGCCGTTGTACTTGGCCGGGTTGTGGCTGGCGGTGAACATGGCGCCGGGCAGCTGGAGCCTGCCCGAGGCGAAGTAGAGCATGTCGGTGCTGGCCAGGCCGATGCTCACCACGTCGACGCCCTGGCCGGTCACGCCCTCGGCGAAGGCGGCGGACAGCTCGGGCGAGGAGTCGCGCATGTCGTGGCCGATGACCACCGAGGGCCCGCCAACGAGCCTGGCGAAGGCGGCACCGAGCGCGCGCACGACATCAGCGTCGAGCTGCTCGCCCACCACCCCGCGGATGTCATAGGCCTTGACGACGGCGGACAGGTCGGGCACGCCTTCTCCCCGGTTGGTCGGATGCTGTGCTGCACGGGATCGACACGGAGGTCACGCCCTCCGCACCCGAAGCCTACCGGCGACCCGGATCCGGTCAGTCCTCCACCGGGTCTGGCAACACCCTCAGGTGACCTCGCCGCACCGCACCGGGACCTGTGTCCGCCCGCTCCACCGGCCGATCGGCCCGGCCAGCCTCACGCACCGCCTCCGCAAGGGCCGTCAGGTCGTCGACCGACGGCTCGGGAGCGGCGAACTCACCCTCATGCCTGACGACCTCCCACCCGCGCGGGACGGTCAGCCGCATGGCGTGCTCCTCGCACAGGTCGTAGCTGTGCGGTTCGGAGTAGGTGGCCAGGGGGCCGACGACCGCGGTGGAGTCCGCGTAGGCGTAGGTGAGCGTGGCGACTGCCGGGTTGATGCACCCGGTTCGCGAGCACCGCCTCACGCTCCGCACGATCGCCGACGATAGCGCTTCCTGCCCTTGCCCGTGTGCAGGCACGCGGGTGACACGCCTCCGCGTAGGCTGACTGGCTGTGGTGATGGCTCGTGGATCCTGGCTCGGCGGTCGACGTGGCGGACGTCGCAGTCGCGACCGTCACGGTCGTGGCCTGCGCGGACCGCTCTACCCGGCGACGCTGCCCGCGGCGCGCAGCCGGGCTGAGCGCTTCGACTCCCTGGTGATCGAGGCCCTGGAGCCGATCGAGGCCCGCTGGCGCACCGAGCTGACCCAGCTGGACGTGGCGGTGGACGACGTGCCCGAGGTGCACGTGGCCGCCGACCAGACACTGAGCTGGGAGGACGGGGTCGTCGAGGACGGCAACGTGCCGCTGGCCAGGCTGGTGCCCGCCGGGGTGGACCGGCGCGGGGTGCCGACCAGGGCGCGGATCGTGCTGTACCGGCGCCCGCTGGAGGCCCGCGCCAAGGACGGGGCCGACCTGGCCGACCTGGTGCACGACGTGCTGGTGGAGCAGATCGCCAGCTACCTGGGCCTGGACCCCGACGTCATCGACGGCGACTGACCGCGCTTTCGGCGCTCTCTCCGTTCGCGCGGCGAGCGGCAGGTCAGCGCGGTTCGCGCGCGGCTCAGCGGGACTCGGCCTCCTGTGGGCGGGACTCGGCTGCGGGTGGACGGGACTCGCGCGCGGGTGGGCGGGACACGCCGGAGGGGAGCGCGAGCAGGACCGTGAACAGCAGGAACGCGGCCTGCACCAGCAGTAGCAGGCCGCGCAGTGAGCTGGGCAGGTCGATGCGCACGTCGGCGGCCTTGCTCGGCACCGGGACGGCGACCAGGTGGCCCCAGGCCCGCGTGGTGGGCGCCGACACCCCGTTCACGCTCGCCTGCCAGCCCGGCTCGTCCTCGGCGGCGAGCACCAGCAGGCGGCCGTCCGGTCCGTCGGAGACCCGCACCGCCACGTCGGGCGGCCCGGCCTCGACTGGGGCGAGCCCAGGCGCGCCGAGTTCGGTGGGCGGTGTGCCACCGGTCACAGCGCGCTGGGCCTGCGCGGGCGACAGCAGGGTCGCCAGCCCGGTGGCCAGCTGGACCCGCACGACGGGGCGCCCGTCGGACATCGGCGGTGCGGCCGACACCAGGTCGCCCACGGCCGCGCGGAGCCGTCCCGCGGTCGCCGCGTCCGGCAGCACGAGGTAGCTGACCCCGCTGGCCGCGGCCTGGGCCACCGCGGCCTTGGCGGCGTCGGGCACCCACCCGGCGAGGTCGAGGGCCATGCGGTCCAGCCGGGCCGCGGCCGTGGGCACCGGCACGAGGTCGTCGTCCCCGAAGTGCGCCAGGCCGCCGCCGATCTGCCGGGTGGTCTGCCCGCCACTGGCCAGCACCAGCACGGGACGGCCCGTGCTGGCCAGCTCGTTGGCGATCGCGGGCACGAAGGTCACGTCCCCGCCACTGCGCAGCGGTCCGTCCCTGCCGGTGACCAGCACGCTGATCGCCAGCACGCCGAGCACGACAACCCCGGTCACGGTGGCGATCACGCGCAGGTTCGGCACCTGGAGCCGGACCCGGGTGGGCAGGCAGGCCCCCAGCACGGTCAGCAGCAGGCCCGCCGACAGCACGAGCATCGGCGCCCCGGTCCACGCCTGCTGGCTCCACAGCACGCCCACGCCCACGGCACCGGCCAGGGCCACGCCGAGCCCGGGCAGCACCGCGCGGCCGGCCCGCAGCACGGCGGCACCCAGCGCGGCGACCACGAGGAGCACGCCGACCAGCGGCAGCACGCCGGGGCCGCCGGGGTCGAGCGCGACGAGCCTGGTCAGCGGTACGGACTGGTCGGGGACGAGGGCGCCGACCCCGCGCAGCAGCACCTCGGGGTGTTGCAGCACCACGGCGGGCCAGGGCAGCAACAGGGCCAGCGGCAGCAGCACGATGGCGAACAGGGCGGTGATCCGCCGGTGACCGGGCACCAGCACGAAGGCGATCAACGTGCCGAGCAGCACCATCAGGTGGGTCAGCGGGGAGAAGGCGCCGAGCGCGGCCAGGCCGAGCGAGGTGGCCGCGGCGGTGGCGACCCAGTTGGCGCGCTGGCCGCCACGCAGCACGGCCGCGGCCCCGGCCAGCACCGGCGGCAGCAGCAGGTGCACCAGGACCACGTCCAGGCGGCCCTGGGACACGGCCGTGCTCGCGGCGGGCAGCAGGGCGTAACCGGCCGCGACCAGCGCCCGGATCGGCCTGCTCACGCGCAGTGAGCGGGTGGCGAAGTAGGCGCTGATCCCGGCCAGCGGCAGATCGCCGAACAGCAGCAGGGCCACGGCCGCGGGCGGGCCGCCGAGGACCGCGCCGAGCAGGCCCAGCACCGCCAGTGCGGCCGGGGCCGGGGCGGCGGTGCCCCCGGCGACCTGGTGCCAGGAGGCGAGGTAGGTCGACCAGGTGGTGGCCAGGTCCTGCACCGGCAGCAGCCGACCGCCGATCAGGTCGGTGCCCAGCCGCCCGGAGTTGACCACCAGGCCCAGCACCGCGAGCACGGCAACGGTCAGCACGGCTGGGGAGAACAGCAACTGGCGGACCACCTTGGCCCGGTCCACCTGGATCAGCATCAGGTCCGCGAGCGGGTTGGGCGGCGCCTCCCCGCGCGGTACCGGGGACGGGCGCGGTCGAGGGCTGGGCCGCAGCCCGTCCGGCGCCTGGACGGGCAGCTGCACGACCACCGCGCCGGGTTGGCGCAGTCCCGCGGTACGCCGCACCGCGCCCCGCCTGCGGCCCATGGCGCCCGCGGGCAGCGCCGTGGGACCAACTGGCAGTCGAGGACCGTCCGCCTCCGGCGCGAGCCAGGAGTTGTGCCCGGTATCGGTCTCCGGCAGGCGGCCCAGGGCGGCGTCGGCCTGCACGCGACGGCGCACCAGGTACAGCAGGACCCCGCGCACGGCGTTGCGGATCCTGGTGAGCCTGCTGGTGAACAGGCCGCGCACACTGCGCTGACCTGGGACTGTGGTGGCTCGCCGCGCGGTGCGGGCCGCGAGCAGCCCGGCCCGGCCGCCGCACAGGTAGCGCAGTGCGCCGAGCTCGGCGCGAGCGTCGGAAAACCGGCGCAGCACCAGGAAACCCAGTGCCCTGGCGAGGCACAGCACGGCCAGCCGGGGCAGTCCGAGCAGGAAGGAAATCAACGAGCAGTTGACCAGGAAGGTGCGCAACCCGTGCGCGCGGTCCACCCCGCGCAGGAACGGGCCCGGTGGCGCGGCGAGCGCGTCCAGGCGGCGCTGCCCCGTGCTGGCCGCCCTGGCGTGCCGCAGCCGCGCGGTCGGCACGCAGAGCACGAGCCGACCCGATTTGTTTGCGCGCCAACCAAAATCCAGGTCGTCGCGGAGCATCGGCAGGTGCTGGTCGTAGCCGCCGAGTTCGTCCCACAGTTCGCGGCGCACCAGGGCGCCGGCCGAACCCACGGCAAGCGCTTCCGTGCTCTGCTCGAAAACCTCGGCTTGCGAGGATTCCAAGCCCGATATGCCGGTCTGCCGATGACCGGAGGCGTCTGTGGACAGTCCCGCCTCGACGACCATGCGCGGATCCGACCAGTCCAGGCACAGCGGCCCCAGCACGCCGACCGCCGGGGACACCTCGGCCGCGGCCAGCAGTGCGGCCAGGCAGTCCGGTTCGGGCGCGCTGTCGTCGTGCAGCAGCCACACCCAGCCGCCGGGATCGCCCCAGCGCCGCACCGCGTTGTCGACCGCAGTGGCGACTGCCGCGCCGAAGCCGGTGCCCCGGGACAGCGTGATCACACCGTCGAGGACGGCGTTCTCACCCGAAGCGGCCTCGGCGAGCAGTTTGGCCGTGCGGTCCAGCGAACCGGTGTCCACCGCGATCACGTGACGCGGTCGCGGGGAACTCCGGCGCAGCGCCGACAGCGCCAGTCTCAGCCACTGCTCACCATCGTGGCAGACCAGCACCGCCAGCACTGGGACCGTGCGCAGTGCGGGAGGGACCTTGCCGAGCAACGCGCGTCTCCGATCGAGAAGATCACGGGACTGTTGCTCGGCACCCTCTCACACCGCGCGCTTCTTGAGCTTCCTGCGCTCCCGTTCGGACAGCCCGCCCCAGATGCCGAAGCGTTCGTCGTGGGCCAGTGCGTACTCCAGGCACTCGGAGCGCACCTCGCAGCCCTGACAGATCCGCTTGGCCTCCCGCGTGGAGCCGCCCTTCTCCGGGAAGAACGCCTCCGGGTCGGTCTGCGCGCACAGCGCGCGCTCCTGCCACTCCTGCTCGTCGTCTCCGTCGAACATCCCGTCCAGCACGGTGAAGTCCCGCACCGTCAGGTCCAGTTCGGGGTTGTCTGCCGATTCCACGACTCGGCACCCTTCGATTTCCATGTCAGTCCGCCTCCTCGCCTTCCGCACTCCCCGGTTGGCGGACACCACCCGCCGCCCCCTCGACGACGAATGACACCGATGTGATTACACCCGTGTCGTTGCAGGGGGTCAAGCGAAGTACTTACGTCGGGGGACACCGGTCACAGCGTGCTCACAGGGTTTGTCACCTGGGCATACTCTGGGTAGAGCGCTTCACGCGAACCGCTGACGGGCCCGCTACCCCACCAGGCACACTAGTAAGCGTGAACCGATCACCGGTGCGACCGAGCCCGCTGTTCCTGGCCCTCGTGGCCGTCACCATCGCTGGCGCGGTGCTGACCGCCGTGAGCGCGCCCACCCTGAGTAGCCTGCTCTCCCCCAGCATCCCGTACACCCTCGGCCTGGTGCTGCTCGTGGCGGGCGGCTGGGTGGTTTCCCTGTGCCTGCACGAGTTCGGCCACGCGTTCGTCGCCTTCCGGGGCGGCGATCACGAGACGCACCTGCGGGGTTACCTGACCCTGGACCCCCGACGCTACACCGATCCCGTGCTCAGCATCGTGCTCCCGCTGCTGTTCCTGGCACTGGGCGGCATTCCGCTGCCCGGTGGCGCGGTGCTGATCAACCACCACGCCTTGCGCTCACGTGGCATCCAGTCACTGGTCTCGCTCGCCGGGCCCGCGTTCAACCTGCTGATCGGACTGCTGCTCACCCTCGCCGTCGCGGTGGTCCCGATGCCCGCGGGTCTGCTGGTCGCCTTGACGTACCTGGCTTTCCTCCAGGTGTTCACCTTCGTGCTGAACATCCTGCCGGTACCCGGGTTCGACGGCTACGGGGTGATCGCCCCGCACCTGTCCCCCCAGGCCCGTGCGATGGGCGACAAGGCCCGCATGTGGGCCCCGCTGGTGCTGTTCGCCGCCCTGTTCGCGATTCCGGGCGTGAGCACCGCGCTGTTCCGCATCGGCAGCGGCCTGTTCGGGCTCATCGGCGGCAACACCGATGTGGCTCTGTACGGCTCGATCCTCTTCCGGTTCTGGCTCAAGTGAGCGAGTGCCGCCGTCACCCGCGCGCGTGAAAGGATTGCGCCCCGTGAAGGTCGTTGTGGTGGTCGGAGGCGTCGGTGGCGCCCGTTTCCTGCTCGGTGTGAAGGCGGCGTTGGGTCTGCCGCCGGTCGGTCCCCCGCAGGAGGGCTCGGCCGGGCACGAGGTCGTGGCACTGGTGAACACCGGGGACGACGTGTGGATGCACGGCATGCGCGTCTGCCCGGACCTGGACACCTGCATGTACACGCTGGGCGGCGGCATCGACACCGAGCGCGGCTGGGGCCGGGCCGGTGAGAGCTGGGTGGTCAAGGAGGAACTGGCCGCCTACGGGGCCGAGCCGACCTGGTTCGGGCTCGGGGACAAGGACATCGCCACGCACCTGGTGCGCTCCCGCATGCTGCGCGCGGGCTACCCGCTGTCCGCGGTGACCGAGGCCCTGTGCGCGCGATGGCAGCCCGGGGTGACCCTGCTGCCGATGACCGACGACCGGGTGGAGACCCACGTCGTGGTGGACGGCGAGGACGGCGAGCGCAAGGCGGTGCACTTCCAGGAATGGTGGGTGCGCCACCGCGCGCAACTGCCCGCGCACTCGATCCTGCCCGTGGGTGCCGAGGAGGCCAAGCCCGCGCCCGGCGTGCTGGAGGCGATCGGGTCCGCCGACGCCGTGCTGCTGGCCCCGTCCAACCCGGTGGTCAGCGTGGGCACGGTGCTCGCGGTGCCCGGGGTGCGCGAGGCGCTGCGCAAGGCCTCGGGCGGGGTGGTCGGGGTCTCACCGATCATCGGGGACAAGCCGGTGCGCGGCATGGCCGACGCCTGCCTGACCGCGATCGGGGTGGAGACCAGCGCGCAGGCCGTCGGCGTGCACTACGGCTCACGGTCCACTTCGGACGATGGCGTGCTGGACGGCTGGCTGGTGGCCGAGGGCGAGTCCGTCGAGGTGCCCGGCGTGACCGTGCGCGCGGTCCCGCTGCTGATGTCCGATGTGGACGCGACCGCCGAGATGGCCCGCGTCGCACTGGAACTGGCCGGGGTGCGCCTTGACTGACCACGCCGCGGCCTCGATCGAGCTGATGCCGGTCGCGGACCTGCCCGAGTTCCGGCCCGGTGACGACCTCGCCGGGGCCATCGCGCAGGCCGCGCCCTGGCTGCGGGACTCCGACGTGCTGGTGGTCACCAGCAAGGTCGTGTCCAAAGTGGAGGGACGACTGGTCCTGGCGCCCGGGGACGAGGAGCAGCGCACCGAGCTGCGCCGCAGGCTGGTGCGCGAGGAGTCGGTGCGCGTGCTCGCCCAGGTGAAGAACACGCTGATCACCCAGAGCAGGCTCGGCATCGTGCAGGCCGCGGCCGGGGTGGACGCCTCCAACGTGGCCCGCGACGAGATCGCCCTGCTGCCCGAGGACCCGGACGCCTCGGCCGCCGCACTGCGGGCGGCGCTGCGCGAGCGGCTCGGCGTCGAGCTGGCCGTGGTGATCACCGACACGATGGGCCGTGCGTGGCGGGTGGGCCAGACGGACGCCGCGATCGGCGCCAGCGGGCTGACCGTGGTGCACGGCTACGCGGGCCAGGTGGACCGGCAGGGCAACGAGCTGGTGGTGACCGAGATCGCGGTGGCCGACGAGATCGCCGCCGCGGCGGACCTGGTCAAGGGCAAGCTGGGCGCGCTGCCCGTCGCCGTCCTGCGTGGACTGTCCGTTGTGGACGACGGCTCCACGGCCCGCGACCTGGTTCGCCCGATCGAGCAGGACCTGTTCCGGCTGGGCACCGACCTGGCCATCGCGCAGGGCCGCCGCGAGGCCGTGCTGGTGCGGCGTTCCGTGCGGTACTACTCGGACGAGCCGGTCGACCCCGAGGTGCTGCGGCGGGCGGTCGGTGCCGCACTGACCGCGCCCGCGCCGCACCACACGCACCCGGTGCGGTTCGTGTGGCTGCGCGACCGGCCGCTGCGCACCAAGCTGCTGGACGCCATGCGCGAGCAGTGGCGCAACGACCTGCGCGGGGACGGCTTCACCGAGGAGCAGATCGAGCGCCGGCTGCGCCGCGGGGACCTGCTGCGCGAGGCGCCCGAGGTCGTGCTGCCCTTCCTCGTGGCCGAGGGCGCGCACAGCTACCCGGACCAGCGGCGGGCCGCCTCCGAGCACACCATGTTCACGGTGGCCGCCGGTGCCGCCGTGCAGGGTCTGCTGGTGGCGCTGGCCGCCGAGGAGCTCGGGTCCTGCTGGGTCGGTTCGACGATCTTCTGCGCTGACGTGGTGCGCTCGGTGCTGGACCTGCCGCCCGACTGGGAGCCGCTGGGCGCGGTCGCCGTCGGGCACCCCGCCGACGGACCGGCCGGACCGCGCCCGCCCGCCTCGATCGAACAAGGACTGGTGGAGCGATGAGCTTGCACGCCGACGCGGTGTCGACCCTGGAGGGGTGGAGACCCGGCTCCTCGGGGCAGGACGCGTTGCGCAACGCGTTCCTGGGCTTCCTCGCCGCGCGCGAGGACGGCTGCCAGCGCTCCTGTGAGCCCGGGCACGTGACCGCTTCCGCGCTGGTGCTCGACGCCACGCGCGAGCAGGTGCTGCTGACCCTGCACCCCAGGGTCGGCCGCTGGCTGCAACTGGGCGGGCACTGCGAGCCCGAGGACAGCACGCTGGTCGAGGCCGCACTGCGCGAGGCCACCGAGGAGTCCGGCATCCGCGGGCTGCGCATCGAGCCGACCCCGCTGCACGTGGACGTGCACCCGATCACCTGCTCGCTGGGCAAGCCGACCCGGCACTTCGACGTGCGCTTCCTGGTCCGCGCCCCGGTCGGCGCCAAGCCGGTGCGCAGCGCCGAGTCCGTGGACCTCCAGTGGTGGCCGGTGGACGCACTACCGTCCAATGTGGACACCGTGCCGGAGCTGGTCGAGCTGGCGCTGGGCCGCTTGGGCTGAGTGGCGTGAAGGTGGCTTTCCCTGCGCCCAGCGCAGGGAAAGCCACCTTCACGGCGCCTCACATGGCGCGGTAGTCGCGGGCGCTGTAGCGCGGGGCGAATCGCGGGCGCCGGAAGCCAGACGCCTCGATGTAGCGGACCGCCCGCTGGCGCTGCGGGGCGTACGGGGCGAGCACCTCCAGCATGCCCTCGTCGTCCAGCGGGCGACCCAGCAGCGCCCAGCCCACGACGCTGGGGATGTGGAAATCGCCCACACTGACGGCGTCCGGGTCGCCCCAGGCCCGCTGCGCCACCTCGGCCGCGGTCCACACCCCGATGCCCGGGATCAGCCGCAACCTGGCGGTGCTGGTCAGCGCGTGCGCCGAGGCCGCCGCGTTGAGCAGGGTGCGGCGGCGCGCGCCGTCCACCCCAGCGCGGTGCCACTGCCAGTCGGTGATCGCCAGCAGGGCGCGCGGGGTCGGCGGCACGCGCATGCCCGCCGGTGCCGGACCCGGCGCGGGCAGGCCGTAACCGCGGCACAGGTCCCGCCAGGACCTGCGCGCCTCGTGGCCGGTGACCTTCTGCTCCAGGATCGCGGGCAGCAGCACGTCCCAGACCCGGCCCGTCGCCCCCAGGCGCAGCCCCGGCATGCGCCGCCGGGTCTGCGCGATCAGCTCGTGGTGCGATTCGAAACCGGAGTCGTCATCCCCGGCGCCAAGCAGCTCCGGGACCCCAGCCAACAGCTCGTCGGCACCCTCGCCCCAAGCCGTGGCGAGTACTTCGTCGTCCCGGCTCAGCCGCAGCGTGGCAGGGCCGGTCGTCGTGTTCGCCGTCAACCACAGCGCCCCGTCCGGCCCCACCTGGTACGCCGGGTCGGCCGCGCCACGGCGCAACGGCCCCAGCACGGCGGCCACGTCCAGGGTGAACGTGGGCCGCCAGCGCCGGGTCAGGCCGTCCACGGCGGCGATGCCATGAAAGTGCCGTTCCTGGCGTTGAACGCCAGGAACGGCACTTTCATGGCGTGGGTTGGGGGCACGCTACGCGTCGGTGGAGAACCGCACGCCGCACTCGGGCAGCGTGATGCCGGGCCAGACGCGAGCCCCGCTCAACAGCTCGCAGCGGGCGCCCACGGTGGCCTCGTCGCCGACGACCACGTCGCGCAGCACGGCCTGGGCGCCAACGGTGGATCGGGCGCCGAGCAGGCTGCGCTCGACCACGGCACCGGCGGCCACGGTGGCACCGTCGAACAGCACCGAGCCGTCCACGCGGGCACCGGCCTCGACCACGCAGCCCGCGCCGATGGTGGACCCGCCGGTGACGACGGCCTCGGGGTGCACCTGGGCGCCGTCGAGCACGATGGCCTCGCCCGCGGGGCCGGGCAGGGCGGCGGAGGGTGCGATGCCCCGGACCAGGTCGGCCGAGCCCTGCACGAACGCGCCGGGGGTGCCCAGGTCGAGCCAGTACGAGGTGTCCACGTGGCCCTGCAACCGCTTGCCCTCGGCGAGCAGCCCGGGGAAGGTCTCGCGCTCCACGGAGACGCGGCGCCCGGTGGGGATGCTCAGCAGCGCCTCCCGCCGGAACACGTAGCAGCCCGCGTTGATCTGGTCGGTGGGCGGGTTCTCGGTCTTCTCCAGGAAGGCCTCGACCCGGCCCTCGGCGTCGGTGGGCACGCAGCCGAACGCACGCGGGTCGGCCACCTTGACCAGGTGCAGGGTGACGTCGGCGGCGTTGTCGCGGTGCGTGCCGACCACCCCGGCCAGGTCCACTCCGGACAGGATGTCCCCGTTGAACACCATGACGTCGTCCTCGCGCAGCCGGTCGGCCACGTTGCGGATGCCGCCGCCGGTGTCCAGCGGCTCCTCCTCGACCACGTACTCCAGTTCGAGGCCGAGGCTGGAGCCGTCACCGAAGTGCTCGGAGAACACCTCCGCCTTGTACGAGGTGCCGAGCACCACATGGGTGATGCCCACGGCGCGGATGCGGGAGAACAGGTGGGTGAGGAAGGGCACCCCTGCGGTGGGCAGCATCGGCTTGGGCGCCGACAGCGTCAGGGGGCGCAGTCTGGTGCCCTTCCCGCCCACCAGCACCACAGCGTCCACCCCGCTCACCTGCGGTGTTGCGTTCCCGGACAGGGGTCCTGCGTTGGGCGACATGCCGATTTCTCTCCTCCACTGACGCGAGCGGCATTCGAGGGAATACTCTTGCACGTGAGAAGAACGTCCGAGCACCGCACTCGGACGCTACGTGAGGAGAGGCCGGGAGATGGATCCCCGCGACCGGGCCGACGCAGCACTCGCCCGCGCCAGTGCCCGTGACCGCTGGGTGGTGACTCCCCTCAACGCGACCTCCCCGATGGACGCCAAGCCGACGGTGCAGATCCCGCGCGCCGTGGTGGACGCGGCCGACCCACGCCTGAAGGACGACCCGGACATCACCCAGGTCATCCCGGCCGCCGCCCAGCAGCAGCACCAGGTGCCGGTGCCGCACCAGCAGCAGGAGCAGCACCGGCCGCCCCAGCAACAACCGCAGCCGCAGCAACCACAACCGCCCGCGGAGCCGGAGGGCAGGCAGCTGCCCGGCATCATCCCCACCACGCAGCAGGTCACGGGGCGCCGACTGTCGCTGTCCGAGCGGCTCAGTGGTGCGTTGCAGGAGCCGCCCGCCCAGTCCTGAGCTCCAACTTGAGCCGCAGCGCGAGCCCGGCCCGGATCGCCAGCCGCAGCGGGGCCCACCACGGGCCGAAGTGCCGGTCGGCCAGGTACTTGTAGGCGCTGTCGTGGTGCGCCTTGAGCATCCGGTCCGAGGCACGGGCTGTGGCGTGCCCGCCCAGGTGCACGACCTCGGCCGAGGGCACGTACACGTTGAGCCAGCCCGCGCGGCCCATCCGGTCGCCCAGGTCCACGTCCTCGAAGTACATGAAGTACGTGGAGTCGAAACCGTCCACGGAGTCGAAGGCCTCGCGGCGGATCACCAGGCAGGACCCGGACAGCCAGCCCGCGGCCCGCTCGGTGACCGCGTTGGTCTCCTGCCGGTACTGCCTGGTCCACGGGTTGCCCGGCCACACCTTGCCCAGCGCGGCGTGCCCGAAGCCCTTGCCCAGCGAGGGCAGCAGCCGGGCCGAGGGGTAGACCTCGCCGGTGGTCTCCCTGATCAGCGGGCCGAACACGCCGCCCCTCGGCCAGCGCGAGGCGGCCTCCACCAGGGTGTCCAGCGAGCCCGCGCCCCACTCGATGTCGGGGTTGACCACGACGACCCAGCCCACCTCGTCCGGCAGCTCGGCGACACCGCGGTTGGCCGCGCCGCCGTAGCCGAGGTTGCCGCCGGTGGGCACGAAACGCACCTCGGCCCGCTCGGCGGCGGCCTTCTCCGGCGCACCGTCGGTCGAGCCGTTGTCGGCCAGGATCACGTGCACCGGCCGGGTCGTTGCCTTGGCCAGCGTGTCCAGGAAGCGGTCGAGCACCTCACCCGGCGAGTAGGTGACGGTCACGACGCCCAGCTCGTCGCCATAGGTCTTCACGGCGGTGAGACTAGTGGCGTCCCCTGCGGTGCAGCACGGCTGCCCGGTCGTAGGCCTCCCGGTGCCGGGATGCGCTCACCGCCCAGGAGAACTCCTTGGCGCGCAGCTGGGCGGATGCCGCCAGCGCCGAACGCCGGGCCGGGTCGTCGAGCAGCTCGGTGAGCGCGGCGGCCACGTCGCCCGCGCCGACCCCGCAGTACGCCACCGAGTCCCCGCCCACCTCGGGCAGGCTCAGCCGCCGCGTGGTCAGCACGCAGGCCCCGCAGGCCATGGCCTCCAGCACCGGCAGGCCGAAACCCTCCCCCAGGCTCGGGTAGGCCACCAGCAGGGAGCCGCCGAGGAAGCCCGCCAGCTGGTCCAGCGGCAGGTAGCCGGCGCGGATCACCCGGATCCGGTGCGGCACCGCGTCCAGCGCGTGCTCCACCTGCGTGTCCCAGCCCGGCTGACCGGCCAGCACCAGGGTCGGCGGCTGGGCGCGGCCCTGGCAGGCCCTGGCGAAGCCGCGCAGCAGCGCGGGCACGTTCTTGCGCGGCTCCAGCGCGCCGAGGAAGGCCACGTACGGCTGGTCGCCCAGGTCCAGGCTCGCCCGCACCTGGGTGATCTCCTCCGGGGAGGGCACGTGGAACCGGTCGGTGTCCACGCCGTGCTGTGCGATCTGCAACACCCGCCGGTCCGCGCCCGCGACACGGTTCAACTCGGTGGCGGTGGCCCGGCTGGGCACCACGCACAGGGTTGCCCTGCTCAGCGAGGCCCTGGTCCAGAACCGGAAGAACCGCGCCTTGACCGAGGAGTGCAGCACCGGGTCGGTGAAGAAGGTGGCGTCGTGCAGCGTGACCACGGAGGCGGCCCGGTTGGCCAGCGGCAGCGTGTAGTGCGGGGAGTGCAGCACGTCGGCGCCCAGTCCCCGCACGAGCCCGGGCAGCGTGGTCTGCTCCCAGGCGAGCCGGCCGGTGCGGGTGGCCACCGACTCCCGCGCGGGCACGATGCGCGAGTTCGGGGCGAGCTCGGAGTACAGCTCCAGGTCCCGGGTCTGGCACACCACGCTCAGCCGCGCCCCGTCGGCGTCGAGGGCGGCCACGAGCGAGTCCACGTACCTGCCCACGCCGCCGCGGTCGGCGGGCACGGCGGTGGCGTCGATCAGCACGTGGGGGTCCTCGCGATGCACCGGTGCAGGGTACGGCGCCGGGGATGATCAATACCCGGGAATCCCAAGATCACCGGGGCCGATCAGGGCAATCGCCCATGGGCCGCGCGGTGCAACTCCAGGTGCACCTGCCACACGGCCTGCGCGGCGGCGCGCCAGGTGAATCCCGCGGCCCGCTCCCGCGCCGCCGCGATCGTGCGCCCGGGATCGTCCAGCACGGTGCGCAGCGCGCTGACCAGCGCCACCGGGTCGCCACGCCGGGCGATCACCCCCGTACCCCCGGCCACCTCGACCAGCGCGGGCGCGTCCGAGTGCACCACGGGCACGCCCGCCGCCATGGCCTCCAGCAGCGGCAGGCCGAAACCCTCCGCCAGGCTCGGCGCGGCTAGCACGGTGGCCCCGCGCAGCACCACGGCGAGCTCGGCGTCGGTGAGCAGCCCCAGTGATCTCACCCGTTCAGGGGAGAGCGACCGGGCGGCGGCGAGCCGGTGCACGTCCACCTCGCCCCAGCCGGGCGGTCCGGCGAGCAGCAACGGCAGGTCAGGCGCCCCGGGCAGGGACATGGCCTCGATCAACACGTCGATGCCCTTGCGGGGTTCCAGGGTGCCCACGGCCAGCACGTAGCGCGGGGGCAGGTCCAGGCGGCGGGCGATCTGCCCGGCCTGCGCGGGCTCCTCGAGCACCGCCGCCGACACACCATGGCCCACCACGTGCACGCCCGCCGATCCCGGCGAGTGCTCGGCGAGCTCGGCGGCCACCGCCCCGGTCGGCACGACGATCGCCCCGGCCCGCCGGGTGAGCCGTGAGATCACGTCCCGGTGCCAGCGCGCGCCGTGCGGGGTCAACGTCTCCGGGTGCGTCCACGGCACGGCGTCGTGCACCGTGACGACGAGCCCGCGCCCGCGCTTGACCGTGGTGGGCGACAGCGGGGTCGGCGCGTGCACAGAGTCGCCGCCGGGCCACAGCGGGACCCCGCGCTGCCATGCCAGCGCCAATGCCCTGCGCGGCAAGGCAAGCACGCGCGGGCCCGCCACGCCGGGGATCACCGCCGCGCTCGGGTCGGCGCAGCGTGCGACCGCCCCGGTGACGGTCCACCCCGGCGGCGCGGTCCGGGCCAGGGCGGCCGCCAGCTCACGCGTGTAGCGGCCGGTGCCGCCGGGGACCGGGGCGAGCAACTGCTCGGTGAGCACGACTAGCTCGGGCACCCCACCAGGGTGACACGTGGGCCGGTACCGTCACGCATCGTGGCTCAGGCGCGGACGACGGTCGTGGTGGTGACCTGGCGTGGACGTGCTCACATCGCCGACTGCCTGGCCGCGCTGGACGCCCAGCACCGCGCGCACCGGGTGCTGGTCGTCGACAACGCCTCGACCGACGGCACCGCCGAACTGCTGGGCGGGCGCGAGGTGCTGCGGCTCAACCGCAACGCCGGGTACGCGGGCGGTGTCGCCTCGGCGCTGCCCGGCATCGACACCGAGTTCGTGGCCTGGCTCAACGACGACACCGCGCCCTCGCCCGGCTGGCTCGCCGAGTTGGAGGACGCGCTGGACGCCGATCCCGGTGCCGCCGCGGCCACTTCGGCGCTGACCCTGCCGGACGGTTCCGTGCAGTCCACCGGGGTGCGGCTGACCGCCGACGGGCACGGGGCCGACACCGCACTGGCCGGGCGGGACGTGTTCGGGTTCTGCGGCGGGGCGGCCCTGGTGCGCACCGACCGGTTGCGCGCCGCGGGTGGCGTGCCCGCCGGGTTCTTCTGCTACTACGAGGACACCGACACCTCGTGGCGTCTTCGCCTGCACGGCTGGCGTGTGATCTCCGTCGGTCCCGCCCGGGTCGTGCACCGGCACGGCGCCAGCAGCGGGCTCGGTTCCTCGCTGTTCCACCGCTGGAACGAGCGCAACCGCCTGCTGATGCTGATCCGCTGCGCCCCGCTCGCCGTCGCCGCCGGCCAACTGGCCCGGTTCGCCGCGATCACCGCCCTGCTCCCGCTGCGCCGGAACGTGCCCCGGGCCGCCAACTTCCAACTCGGCCTCCGCCTGCGCGTGCTCGGCGAGGTGCTCCTGCGCCTGCCCGCCGCCCTCGCCGCCCGCACCCGGATCGGCCTGCGCGCCACGCTGCCCCGCCGCACCGTGTGGCACCAGTGGGCGGGCCGCTGACGTGGGCTGCTCCGCGCTCTACCCCGTGACAATCCCCCGCCACTCCCAGGGGGGCGTCCCCGTCACCAGTCTACCGCCCACCCCCGACATCTGATCTTGCTCAAGATCCACATGTGGATAACTCCCCGCCCGTGGACAACTGTCCCGTACGCCGCGAAAGTGCCCTTCACCGCGTTGAGCGCAGCGAAAGCCACCTTCGCGGCGGTCCCCCGGCCCCCGGTCCGCCCGCGAAACCCACGCCCCCCAGCCTTCACCGCCCCTGGTCGAGCAGCGCGGCGATCTCGGCCGCCTTGTTCATCGGGGCGAAGTGGCTGCCGACCACGTCGTGCACCTCGAACCGGCCGGGGTTGAGCCGGTCGGCGTCGGCGATGAGCCGGTTCTGCAGGGCCAGCGGCATGCTGCGGTCCTGGGTGAGCCGCACGTAGCCGCGGGGCAGCCGCCCGCCGGTGGCGGGGTCGAGCGGGGCTTCGCGCAGGCTGACGTCGAGCTGCTCGTCGGGTTGCAGCCCAGCGAGCACTGCGCGCAGTTGGTCGGGGGTGCCGTCGGCGTAGTAGGCGGCCCGCAATTTGGCCAGCACCTCGGGATCGCCGGTGCGCCAGTTGAACCGGTGGGCGCCGACCTTGGCGAAATCGGCGGCGGGCGTCAGGGTCCGCAGCAGGCTGTCGGCCGCCTCCGGGGCGGTCACGCAGGCCAGCACGTTCTTCAGCTCGGAGCAGCAGAACGCGGAGATGTAGACCAGCCGGTGCACCAGTTCGGGGTGCGCGTTGGCCACAGCGGTGACGGTGACCCCGCCGAGGCTGTGCCCGACGAGCACGGCGGGCCCGATCCGGCGCAACAGCCCCACCACGCGATTCACGTTGTCCTGCAAGGTGTACTTCGTGATCGTGGACGGCGTGGTGGCCATCGCGGTCAGGTCCTGCGGGGTCTGGAACCAGACGGGGTAGTCGGCGTCCGGGCCGTGACCGGGCAGGTCCACGGCGACGGCCGTGCGCCCGCGTGCGACCAGTTCGGTGATCAGCGGGGACATGATGCCCGCCCCGCCGTGTGAGCCGGGCACCACCACGATCGGCCTGCGCCGCACGGGGTCGGCCTGGGCGATCCCGGCGCCGGCGAGCAGCGCGGCGGAGGCCACCGCGCCGCCGAGGAAGCCGCGACGACTCGTGCCGGTCATGCGGCCACCGCCTTGCGGGCGAACTGCGAGCGGAAGGCGGGGCGGGTGGCCGCGAAGAGCAGGCCCAGCAGCACGAGGACCTGCACGCCGAGACCGATGTTCAGCCACAGCGGGAACTGCCCGGAGACGATCGAGTAGCCGATGCCGAGCGAGCCGATCACGGCGATGACCAGCACGCGGATGTAGGTGCTGCGGCGGCCGGAGCGCAGCAGGGTGGCGATCCGCACGTACAGCAGGGAGACGGCCAGCACGACCACCGGCCGGATCCAGGTGGTGTTCGCGAACACCGACCGGGTGTCGGCGACCTCCTGCACACCGGCGGACTGCCCGGCGAGCACGTGGGCGGTCTGGAAGTCCACCAGCTGGTTGTAGAAGGCGAGGGTCAGCGCGGCCAGCACCAGGCTGATCGCGAGGTTGGCGTACAGGAGGGTCAGCACCCTGTTCATCGATGGCTCCTTGCTCGTTTGAGCTGCTTCTTGCTTGGCTGAGCAAAACATAGCGTCGCTGAGCACCCCGGCGCATCGGGGAAATTCCCTGAGACCGCCGTCACAACCCGCGCGACCTGCGAGTTCGACGCCCGGCGGTGGAGCACGCTGGGCCGTAGTGCAGGCTTAGGCCCTGCGGCGTTGGAGGGAGAGCAACGTGCCAGAAGGGGTATCCCTGCCCACCGTGTCGGTGGTGGTTGTCAACTACCGGGGCACCGAGGACACCCTGACCTGCCTGCGCGCGCTGCGCACCGAACTGGACTACCCCGCGGACCGGTTGCAGGTCATCTGCGTGGACAACGCCTCCGGGGACGAGGCGGCGGCACAGCGGCTGGCCGCCGAGCCGGGCGTGCTGTTCGTCCAGGCCGAGCGCAACCTGGGCTTCGCGGGCGGCTGCAACCTGGGCGTGGCGCAGGCCACCGGCGAGGTGCTGGCCTTCCTGAACAACGACGCCCGCCCGCACCGGGACTGGCTGAGCGCGGCCGTGCGCGTGCTGCGCGAGCAGCCCACGGTGGGCGCCGTGGCCAGCAAGGTGCTGGACTGGGACGGCAAGCTGATCGACTTCGTGGACGCCGGGCTGACCTGGTTCGGCATGGGCTACAAGCGGCACGCGGGGCAGCCCGACGACGGCAGCCACGAGATCGCCCGCGACGTGCTGTTCGGCACCGGCTCGGCCCTGCTCGTGCGCGCCGGGCTGTACCGGGAACTGGGCGGGTTCGACGAGCGCTACTTCATGTTCTACGAGGACGTGGACCTGGGCTGGCGGCTGAACCTGCGCGGCTGGCGGGTGCGCTACGAGCCGAGCTCGATCACCTACCACCGGCACCACGCCTCGATGTCCACTGTGGACTCGTCCCGGGAGTACTACCTGCTGGAGCGCAACGCGCTCGCCTCGATGTACAAGAACCTCTCGGACCGGACCCTGGCCAGGGCCATGCCCGCAGCGCTGGCGCTGGCCGTGCGCAGGGCCACCGCCCGCGCCGGGCTGGACCCCACCCAGCTGGAGATCACCAACCGGCCCGCCGACCCGGCCGAGGACGCCGAGCCCGTGGCGGTGCCGCGCTCGGCGCTGTCCGGGATGCTGGCCATCGACCAGTTCGTGGACATGCTGCCCGCGCTGGCGGCCGCCCGCGAGATCGAGCAGAGCAAGCGGGTGCGCTCGGACGCGGACCTGATCCCGTTGATGCGCAAGGCGATGGAGCCCGCCTACCCGCTGCCCCGCTACCTGGCGGCGCACGAGATCCTGGTCGAGGCGTTCGGGCTGGACGAGGTGTACGGCAAGTCCCGGCGGGTGCTGGTGCTCACCGGGGACTCGATCACCGACCGGATGGCCGGGCCCGCGATCCGCGCCTGGAACATGGCCGAGGTGCTGTCCGGGGAGCACCAGGTGCGGCTGGTCACCACCAACCCGAGCTGCACCCCGCCGGAGGCCACCTTCGAGGTGTGCCACGCACCGCGCCGGAACCTGCCCGAGCACGTGGACTGGGCCGATGTCGTCGTGCTGCAAGGACATGCGCTTGAGTTCCTGCCGGGACTGAAACAGCGCGGCTCCACCAAGATCGTGGTCTGCGACCTCTACGACCCGATGCACCTGGAACTGCTGGAGCAGGGCAAGGACGGCACCGACGAGCAGCGCGGCAAGGACCTGCTCGGGGTGACCCGGGTGATCAACACGCAGCTGCGCCGCGGCGACTTCTTCCTGTGCGCCTCACAGCGCCAGCGGCACCTGTGGCTGGGCCACCTCGCCGCGCTGGGCCGGATCACCCCCGAGCTGTACGACTCCGACCCGACCACCCGCTCGCTGCTGGCCGAGGTGCCCTTCGGGCTGCCCGCCAAGCCGCCGCAGCGCACCGCGCCCGCCGCCAAGGGCGTGCTGCCCGGCATATCCGCCACGGACAAGCTCGTGATCTGGGCGGGCGGGGTCTACAACTGGTTCGACCCGCTCACCCTGGTGCACGCCGTGGACCGGCTGCGCACGCGCCGCCCCGAGGTGCGCATGCTGTTCCTTGGCATGAAGCACCCCAACCCCGACGTGCCCGAGATGGGCGTGTCCGGTCGGCTGCGCGAGCTGGCGCAGCGGCTGGACCTGGTGGGTCGGCACGTGTTCTTCAACGAGACCTGGGTCCCCTACGAACAGCGGCAGAACTGGCTGCTGGACGCCGACTGCGGGGTCAGCACCCACTTCGAGCACGTGGAGACGATGTTCGCGTTCCGCACGCGCATCCTGGACTACCTGTGGGCCGGGCTGCCGATCGTCACCAGCGACGGGGACTCCTTCGCCGACCTAGTGCGCGGCGAGCAGCTCGGCGTGGTCGTGCCCGCCGAGGACCCCGGCGCGCTGGCCGATGCCCTGGAACGCGTGCTGTACGACGAGGAGTTCGCCGAATCCTGTCGGCAGCGGATAGCCGCCGTGCGGGAGCGCTTCACCTGGGAGGTCGTGCTGGCGCCACTGGTGGAGTTCTGCCGTTCGCCGCGACCGGCCGCCGACCGGCTGCCCGGCGCGAGCCCGTTGGTGCGCAACGCCCCGCTCGGGGCAGGCGGCGTGCTGCGCAGGGACCTGGCCCTGGTCAAGGAGTACCTGGACAACGGTGGCCCCGCCGAGCTCGCGCGCCGCGCGGGCGGGCGGCTGATCCGGTTGGCGCGCAACGCGGGCAAGCGCCATGGCTGAGCGGCTCAAGGTGCTGCTGGACGGCACACCCCTGCTCGGCCACCGCACCGGTATCGGCCGCTACACCTCCGCACTGGCCGAGGAACTGGCCTCGATGTCCGATGTGGACGTTCGCGCGGTGGCCTACACCCTGCGCGGCTGGCGCAACCTGCGCACGGTGCTACCGCACGGAGTCGCGGCGCGCGGCCTGCCGGTGCCCGCACGGCTGCTGCGCAAGTCCTGGCTGAAGTCCTCGTTCCCGCCCGCCGAACTCTACGCGGGGTTGGCCGATGTCGTACACGGCACCAACTTCGTGCTGCCACCGGCACTGCGGGCCGGTGGCGTGATGACCGTGCACGACCTGTACTTCCTGGACGCGGTGGACGAACTGCCGCCCAGCGACCGGGATCTGCCCGAACTGGTGCGCAAGTGCGCGCGGCGTGCGGACGTCGTGTGCACCCCGACCAGGGCCGTGGCCGAGGTGGTGCGGGAGCGCCTCGGTGTGCCCGAGGACCGGATCGCGGTGACCCCGCTGGGTGTGGACCCGGCCTGGTTCGCGGCCAGGGCACCCGGGGACTCGCTGCGGCGACGACTGCAACTGCCCGATTCCTACCTGCTGTTCGTCGGCGCCGAGGGCCCGCGCAAGGGCCTGCCAACCCTGCTCAAGGCACACGCGGCGACCTCGTCCCTGCCGCCGCTGGTGATGGTCGGCCCCGGCCACTACGGGGCCGACGAGCGTGTGCGGCGCACCGGCTATCTGTCCGATGTGGACCTGCGCAGCGTGGTCGCGGGCGCCTCGGCCCTGGTGTTGCCGTCCAGGGAAGAGGGTTTCGGCCTTCCCGTACTGGAGGCGCTGGCCTGCAACGTGCCCGTGGTCTGCTCGGACGTGCCCGCGCTGCGCGAGGTGGCCGGTGGACAGGCGCACCTGGTACCGGTCGGGGACATCGACGCGCTGGCCGCCGCCATGACCGCCGCACTGGAGGACCCGCCGTCCTCCGACGTGCTGGCCGCACGACGCGCACACGCCTCGGGCTTCACCTGGCGTCGCTGCGCGGAGTCCACTGTGGACGCGTATCGGCGTGCCACTCGCTAGGGGGGGGGGAACAAGAAAGTGGTCGTGCTGTTCATCGTCCTGATCGTGCTGGTGATCGGCGGGGTCACCGCCCTGTTCACCGGTCTGCCCCGGCTGTTCCTCAAGCAGCGGCAGAACACCAAGAACGCCGAGCGCCAGGCGTTAGCGGCGAGCCAGGGCTGGTACTTCTCACCGAACGCGCCCGAGCTGCTCACCCGCTGGGGCACCCGCCCGTTCACCGAGCGCGGTGACCGCCGCGTCGCCTTCGGGGTGATCAGCGGTGCCTACAACGGGGTGCAGTTCACGGCCTTCGACTTCCAGCTGCGCACCCACGTGCGGGTCACCAACGGGGCGCGCAGCGAGGACAACTCCGTCTACACGGTGTGGGTGATCCACCTGCCCACCACGCTGCCCGACCTGACCGTGGCGCGGCGCGGCTTCTTCGGCCGCCAGGACGCCAGCGAGGTGCCGGGACTGCACCCCGAGTTCAGCAAGCAGTACGCCGTGTACTGCGCGCAGAACCCGAGGCTGGCCGCCGAACTGCTCACCCCGGCCGCCATGCAGCTGATCAGCCAGCACGCCCAGGACGGCTTCGCCGTGCAGGGCTCGGACCTGGTCTACACCAAGAAGAACACCTTCACCCGGCACACTCCCGCGGAGCTGGTGCAGACCGTGGACATGCTGCGGGCGCTGGTGTCCAGCTTCCCACAGTACCTCTGGCAGCAGCGCCAGCACTGACACGTCGCGTGCCGTTCGAGACACCAGTGGCTCGCCTCGGAACCTTGACCGTGTCTCGCCGGCGACCACCCAGCCGCGCCCGCCGACGCGGGCCGTGCCATGAAAGTGCCGTTCAGGACACTAGATGTCCTGAACGGCACTTTCATTGCACCGCAGCCTCGGCCCGGACCGGATACCAGGTCAACGATGCGCGACGAGACACCAGCTGTCTCGAACGGCACGCGACATCAGGGCCGGTAGGCCGCCCCGTCCACCTCGAACGCCTTGGCCAGCGCCTCGCGCCAGGGCCGCAGCGGGGTCAGGCCCGCCGCCCGCCAGGCGCTGTCGGACAACACCGAGTAGGCCGGGCGCGGCGCGGGCCGCGGGAACTCCTCGGTGGTACACGGCTTGACCCGCTCGGGGTCGGCGCCGAGCTCCTCGAAGATCGCCCGCGCGAAGCCGCACCAGGTCGTCTCCCCACCGCCGGTGCAGTGCAGCACACGCCGCTCCCGCGCGCCGCCCGCGACCACCGTGCGGGCCAGCTCCAGCAGGCCGGCGGCCAGATCCGCCGACCAGGTGGGCGATCCGCGCTGGTCGTCCACAACGGACAGTTGCTCGCGCTGGCCCTCGGCCTTGCTGATCGCCTTGACGAAGTTGCCGCCACCGGCCCCGTACACCCACGCGGTGCGCACGACCCAGGTCAGGTCACCGGCCGCGAGCACGGCCTGTTCCCCGGCGAGCTTGCTCTTGCCGTACACCGACTTCGGCCCGGTCGGGTCGGTCGGCTCGTACGGGCGCGTGCCGTCACCGGGGAACACGTAGTCGGTGGACACGTGCAGCAGCGGCACCCCGCGGCTCGCGGCGGCCGCGGCCAGCCGCCCCACGGCGAGCTCGTTGATGGCGAACGCGCGTTCGGGCTCGGTCTCGGCGAGGTCCACCGCGGTGTGCGCCGCCGCGTTGATCACGACCGGGCGCAGCCCGGCATCGGTTGCGGTGACGGCGAAGGAGCTCACCGCGTCGCTGACGGCCTCGGCGTCGGTGATGTCCAGTTCGGCCGAGCCCGGCGCGTGCAGCAGGCCGACCTGACCCGCCAGCGCGGCGAGGTCACGGCCCAGCTGCCCGCGTCCACCGGGCACCAGCACTGCCAGCTGTGCCACGGCGATCAGCTCCCGGCCAGCGCGGCGCGCTGCTTGAGCGGTTCCCACCAGGCCCGGTTGTCCCGGTACCACTGGACCACCTCGGCCAGCCCCTGCTCGAAGGGCACCTGCGGGGTGTAGCCCAGCTCGGTGGAGATCTTGGTGATGTCCACCGAGTAGCGCCGGTCGTGGCCCTTGCGGTCCTCGACGGGGCGCACCGAGGACCAGTCCCGGCCGGTGGCGGCCAGCAGCTTCTCGGTCAGCTCGCGGTTGGTCAGCTCGGTACCGCCGCCGATGTTGTAGATCTCGCCAGCCCGGCCGCTCTCGGCCACCAGCGCGATCCCGCGGCAGTGGTCGTCGACGTGCAGCCAGTCGCGCACGTTCAGGCCGTCCCCGTAGAGCGGGACCTGCTTGCCGTCCAACAGGTTCGTCACGAACAGCGGGATGACCTTCTCCGGGAAGTGGTACGGCCCGTAGTTGTTGGAGCAGCGCGTGACGCACACCGGCAGCCCGTGCGTGCGGTGGTAGGAGCGCGCGATCAGGTCCGAACCGGCCTTGGCCGCCGAGTAGGGGGAGTTCGGCTCCAGGATGTGGTCCTCGGTCCAGGACCCGCTCTCGATCGTGCCGTACACCTCGTCGGTGGACACGTGCACGAACTTGCCGACCCCGGCGTCCAGCGCGCCCTGCAACAGGGTCTGCGTGCCGAGCACGTTGGTCAGCACGAAGTCCGCCGAGCCCAGGATGGACCGGTCCACGTGCGACTCGGCGGCGAAGTGCACCACCACGTCGGTGCCCGTCATCAGCTTGCCGACCAGCTCGGCGTCGCAGATGTCCCCGCGCACGAAGCTCAGCCTCGGGTCACCGGCCACCGGTGCGAGGTTCTCCTCGTTGCCCGCGTAGGTCAGCTTGTCCAGCACCACGACCTCGGCCTCGGCGTAGGCCGGGTAGGCGCCGCCGATCAGCTTCCGCACGTAGTTCGAGCCGATGAACCCGGCTCCGCCGGTCACCAGGATCCGCATCCGGTACGCCCCTCGTCCACAGTCGTAGGTGTGTCCCACGGTACCGCCCGGTGGTTGGGCACGGGCGAGTTAGCTCAATCACCGAGATGCTTTTACGGTGAGCCGACGCCCCAACCAGTAGTGTGGATCTTCAGCTTCGGGGAGGTGCGCGGGTGGCCGAGCAGGAACCCACGGAGGGCGAGCCGCCCGCGAGATCCTCCGCGCGGGGTGGGCAGGCGGCCAGACTGGGCCTTGGCGCGGGACGGACCCTGGTCGCGCTGGCCTCGGTCGCGGTGCTGGCGATGAGCACCTACGGCTGGGCCGAGTTGCAGAAGGTGCGCTCCGGCACGACCACCACCGACGTGATCGAGTCCAAACCGGCGCCGACCAGCGCCCAGCCGCACAGCACCGGGCTGGACGGCCCGGTGGACATCCTGATCGTCGGCCTGGACAGCCGTACCGACGCGCAGGGCAACCCGCTGCCGCAGGAGGTCCTCGACCAGCTGCACGCCGGGTCCAACGACGGCGAGCTGAACACCGACACCATGATCGTGCTGCACATCCCCGCCGACGGGCGCAGCGCGGTGGCCTTCTCCTTCCCGCGCGACTCCTACGTGGAGATCGCAGGCGATTACGGCAAGCACAAGCTGAACTCGGCCTACGCCTACGCGCGCAACGACACCAGGCAGACCCTCGCGGCCAAGGGCGTGACCGGCGCGGACCTGGACGAGCAGGCGGCCGTGGCCGGTCGCAAGAACCTGATCAGGACGATCGAGCGGCTCACCGGTGGGGCGGTGTCGATCAACCGGTACGCCGAGGTGAACCTGGCCAGCTTCTACCAGATCAGCCAGGCCGTCGGCGGGGTGCCGATCTGCCTGAACACCGCCGTGCGCGAGGAGAAGTCCGGCATCAACCTGCCCGCGGGGCAGCAGACCGTCAGCGGCGCGCAGGCGCTGTCCTTCGTGCGGCAGCGCTACGACCTGCCGCGTGGGGACCTGGACCGGATCGTGCGCCAGCAGGCATTCCTGGCCGGGCTGGTGCAGAAGGTGCTCTCCGCCGACACGCTGACCAGCCCGAGCAAGCTCAACGCGCTGATCGAGGCGGTGAACCACTCGGTGGTGCTCAGCCAGGGCTGGGACATGCTCAACTTCGTGCAGCAGTTGCAGGGCATCGCGGGCGGCAGCGTGCGCTTCCAGACGATCCCCACCGGCCAGAACGTGATGATCGGCGGCCAGTCGGTGACCCTGGTCGACCCCGAGTCGGTGCACCAGTTCGTGTCCGGGCTGACCGGGGAGGGCGCCCGCCCCACCACCACCGGCAGCGCCGACCCGGCGAACGGGCGGATCACCGTGGACGTGCGGGACGGCTCCGGGGCGCCCAACCTGGCCCAGTCGGTCTTCGACGAGCTGACCTCGGCCGGGTTCACCCGCGGCGAGGCCATCCCGGTGGCGGCGATGGCGCGCTCGGTCCTGCGCTATCCGGCGGGCGGCCGGGCCGACGCGGAGAAGGTACTGGCCCCGCTGGGCGGCAAGGTCGCGCTGGAGCAGGACACCAGCGTTCCAGCCGGTCACGTGCGGTTCTACCTGGGCACCGACTACTCGGGGCCGGGGTCGCAGGGCTTCGGCGCGGGCGGGCTGAAGTACGTGTTGCAGCCGCCGAGCCCGACCACCGCCACGACCACGCCGACCGGTGAGCCGACCATCACCGCGGGCGGGGTGCCCTGCGTCAACTGAGCCACGTCATCCTTTCGTTGGGAGACCTCCGCATAGGCCTGATCCGCGGTTGCGCCCCGACTAGGCTTGTGCCATGGGCAGTCGGGGGCGCAAGGTCGCCCTGGTGTGCGGTCGGGTCGCGCTGGCCGCGCTGTCGGCGGGGGTGCTCGCGGTCACCGGGATCGCCAGGGCCGCGCACGACCAGGTGCAGAGCGGGCTGAACACCACCACGGTGCTCACCCAGCTCGCGGCCGAGCCGGACGCGCCGCCAGCCGACGACGGGGCCACCGACATCCTGCTGGTCGGCGACGACCGCCGCACGGACGCCAACGGGGTGCCGCTGTCCGCGAGCGTGCTGCGCCAACTGCGCACCGAGGCCAGCGACGGGGTCAGCACCGACACGCTGATCCTGTTGCGCATCCCCAGGGACGGCAGCCGGGGCTACGCCGTGTCCATCCCGCGCGACACCTCGGTGCCGATCCCCGGCTGGCGCGAGGACAAGATCAATTCCGCTTACGGCGCGGTCAAGTACCTGACGGCACAACGCCTGCGGGCCGCGGGCGAGCGGGACGAGGACAAGGTCGAACGGGAGTCCGAGGCCGCGGGCCGCAAGGCGCTGGTGGAGAGCGTGCAGGACCTCACCGGGCTGCGCGTGGACCACTACGCCGAGGTCGGCCTGTACGGGTTCTACCTGCTGAGCAAGGCGATCGGCGGGGTGGACGTGTGCCTGCTCGCCCCCACCAGCGACCCGGACTCCGGCGCGAACTTCCGCTCGGGGCACCAGCTCGTCTCCGGCGGGGACGCCCTGTCCTTCGTGCGGCAGCGCAAGAACCTGCCCAACGGGGACCTGGACCGCATCGTGCGCCAGCAGACCTTCCTGGCCTCGGCGGCGAAGAAGGTGCTCTCCGCGGGCACCCTGCTCGACCCCGGCAAGCTGTCCGCGCTGATGGGTGCGGTGCAGAAGTCCGTGGTGCTGGACGCGGGCTGGGACGTGCTGGCCTTCGTGCAGCAGGCGCAGAGCCTGGCCGGGGGCAACGTGGACTTCGTGACGATCCCGGTGGTGAACTCCAACGGCACCAACGAACGCGGTCAGAGCGTCGTGGTGGTGGACCCGAACGCGGTGAAGCAGTTCGCGGCAGGACTCGCGCACGGCACGCCCGTCGGGTTGACGGCTGGCCCCGCGCTGCGCCTCAACGCGGCGCCCGCACGCCAGGAGCCGATCAGCATCAACGGCACCCGCTGCGTCAACTGACCACCCCCACCGCGAGTCCCGCCCACCCGTCGGCGAGTCCCGCTCTCAGGAGCTCGAGTCCCGCCCGCACGCACGCGAGTCCCGCCCAGCCGCTACCCACTAGTGTTGCCCCATGAGCGTCACCGCCCGGCTGTTCACCCCGCTGCTCACCTCGGCCGCCCGGCCGCTGATCACGCACTACGACGACGCCGTGGGCAGTCGGGTGGAACTGTCCCGTGCCACCACGGCCAACTGGGCGGCCAAAACCGCCAACTGGCTGCGTGACGAACTGGACGTGGAGACCGGCAGCCCAGTGTCCGTCGAACTGCCCGCGCACTGGCAGACCCTCGGCGTGCTGCTCGGCGCCTGGTGGTGCGGGGCGCAGGTCCGCACCCGGGCCGAGGGCGCCCTGGTGGCCTTCGTGGGCCCGGAGGGCGAGGCGGCGGGCGCCGACACCGTGGCCGTGGTGGGACTGGACCCGATGGGCCGCGGACTGAGCACCCCGCCCGCGGGCGGCGGCCTGGACTACCTCACCGAGTCGCGCATCTTCGGTGACGACTTCGTCGCCTACGAGCAGGTGCCCGGCGACTCCCCGGCGTTCAACGAATCCACTGTGGACGATCTCGTCCAGTTGGCCTCGAAGCGCGCCGGGGAACTGGGCATCGGAGCAGGCGACCGGGTTCTGTCCACTCTGGACTGGTCCACACAGGACGGTCTGGTGGACGGTCTGCTCGCGGTGCTCGCGGCGGGCGCCGCACTGGTGCAGTGCAGCAACCTCGACCCCGAGCTGCTGGACAAGCGCCGCGCCACCGAGCGCACGACCGTGGAGCTGGGCGTCAGGCCGTGACGAGTTCCCGGTAACGCCCCTTCGCGACCAGCGAGTCCAGGCTGTAGCGGCCACCCGCGAAGCCCAGGTACAGCGCGGCCAGCCCCAGGGCGATGACCAGCTCGCTGCCGCCCTCGCTGATCAGACCGGCGCTGGCGTGCACGAACAGGAACGCGCCCGCCATGTCGATCGCGATCAGCACACCGACGACCGGCAGCCCGATGCCCACGATCAGCGCCGCACCGCCGAGGAGTTCCACGGTGGCCGCGAACCAGGCGGAGACACCGGGCATCGGGATGCCCATCTTGGTGAACGAGGCGGTCACCCCGCTGATGCCGTACTCGTTGAACTTCTGCCAGCCGTGGGCGATGAAGATGACGCCGATGCCCACGCGGGCGACGAGGGCGATCAGGTTCCGGATGCGATCCACTGCGAGCTCCTCAGCTACGGGTTTCGGCTCCCCCAGCGGGGCCGCAACCCATGCCACCAGCGGTTACCGGGTGCTCGCAACGCGTGTGCGGTGACTCTGCTGAACCTACGATGAAGCGCCGAGTGAGCTCCAAACGAGCTCTGAGAATTCTCCGAGCAAGTGGGCGATCGCGGGCAGTTCCTCCTCCAGCGCGAAGTGCCCGGTGTCGAACAGGTGCAGCCTCGCGTCCGGCAGGTCCCTCAGGTACGCCCTGGCGCCGGGCTCGGTGAAGAACGGGTCGTTGCGGCCCCAGGTGATCAGCGTCGGCGGCCGGTGCTCGCGCAGCCAGGCCTGCCACCGGGGGTAGCTCTCGACGTTGGTGTGGTAGTCGAACATCAGGTCGAGCTGGACCTCGGCGCGGCCGGGCAGTTCCAGGAAGTACTGGTCCAGGCTCCAGCCGTCCGGCGAGATCAGTTCCGGGTCGGCCACCCCGGTCAGGTACTGCGCCCGAATGCTGTCCAGGCTGAGCATCGCGCGCGCCCTGTCCGCGTCCCCGGGAACCTCGCGCCGCAGCCGGATGAACGCCAGCGCCTGCTCGGAAAGTCCTTCCTCGTAAGCATTTCCGTTCTGCACCACCAGCCCGGCGATGCGCCCCGGGTGCCGCTGCGCGAGCCGGAAGCCGACCGGCGCGCCGTAGTCGAAGACGTACAGCAGGAACCTGTCCAGCCCGATCCGCTCCACGAAGCCGCCGACCACCTCGGCGAGCCGATCGAAGGTGGTCGTGCCGGGCAACGGCTCGGTGTGGCCGAAGCCGGGCAGGTCCGGGGCGATCAGCCGCAGGCGGGTGCCCAGCGCGGTCATCAGCTCGCGGTACTGGTGCGAGCTGGTCGGGAACCCGTGCAGCAGCAGCACGGTCGGCGCGTCCGCGGGCCCCACCTCCCGGTAGAACACCCGCACCCCGTCCACGTCCACGTACCGGTGTCGCATCACATGCCTCCAAGGCTCGAAGATGCATTAGTTCTAGCCCGTGCACTTCTAACGCGTCAACCCCGAGATGTACCATTAGGTCGTGACGTTCCCGCTGATCGGCGAGCCGCTTGCCCTGGACCTGGTCAACACCCGGCCGCACACCGCCGACGGCCCGGTGGACCTGCTCGCGACCGCCAGCGGGCTGCACGCCTGGCTCGCCGCCCAGTCCGAGCGGATCGACGAGCCCGAACTGACCGTCACCAAGGCCGTGCTCGAGGCCGTGCACCACGTGCGCCAGCACACCGTCGAGGCCGTGCGGGCCGCCCGGCTCGGCCAGTGCCCGCCCACCGGCGCGCTGCACGCCCTCACCGCCGCTCAACTCGCCGCTCCCGCGTACGAGGAGCTCCGGTGGGACGGCTCCGTGACCACTGTGCGCAAGCGCACCGGGTCGCCCGCCGAGCGGCTCGCCGCCGGTCTGGCCTGTGCCGCCACCGAACTGCTCGTGTCGCCCGCGATCACCTCGGTGCGCGAGTGCGAGGCCGCCGACTGCGTGCTGCTGTTCCTGCCCGCCCACCCGCGCCGCCGCTGGTGCTCCGCCGCCCGCTGCGGCAACCGCGCCCGCGTCGCCCGCTACTACCAACGCCACAAGCCGTGACCTCGGCCAGCGGCGGGCAGCGCCGTCAGCGGCTAGTGTCGGAGTCGTGGTCGACCTGAACATGCCTGAGGGCCTGCTGGGCGAGGAGCGCATCCGCTGGCTCAGCGAGACCGCCGCCAAGCTGCGCGAGGAGTTGGCTCAGGCCGAACTGGACTCGTGGGAGCCCGCCGACCAGGCGGGCTAGAACGACGTGAAGGTGGCTTTCACTGCGCTCAACGCAGTGAAAGCCACCTTCACGGCACGTGGTGACGGCGGCGGAACTCAGCCCCGCAGCAGCGCCCGGGACATGACCACACGCTGGATCTGGTTGGTGCCCTCGTAGATCTGGGTGATCTTGGCGTCGCGCATCATGCGCTCGACCGGGAAGTCACGGGTGTAGCCCGCGCCGCCGAACAGCTGCACGGCGTCGGTGGTGACCTGCATGGCCACGTCGGAGGCGTAGCACTTGGCGGCGGCGGTGATGAAGCCGATGTTGGGCTCGCCGCGCTCGGCCTTGGCGGCGGCCACGTAGACCATCTGCCGCGCGGCCTCGATCTTCATGGCCATGTCGGCGAGCATGAACTGCACGCCCTGGAACTCGGCGATGGCCTTGCCGAACTGCTTGCGGTCCTTGACGTAGGCGATGGCCGCCTCGAGCGCTCCCTGCGCGATGCCGACGGCCTGGGCGCCGATGGTGGGCCGGGTGTGGTCCAGGGTCTTCAGCGCGGTCTTCAGGCCGGTGCCGGGCTCGCCGATGATCCGGTCCTCGGGAATGGTGCAGTCCTCGAAGTAGATCTCGCGGGTGGGCGAGCCCTTGATGCCGAGCTTGCGCTCCTTGGGGCCGACCGAGAAGCCGGGGTCGTCCTTGTGCACCACGAAGGCGGAGATCCCGTTGGACGGCTTGGCCGCATTGGGGTCGGTCACCGCCATGACGGTGTACCAGGCGGACTCACCGGCGTTGGTGATCCAGCACTTGGTGCCGTTGAGCACCCAGTTGCCGCCGTCCAGCCGCGCGCGGGTGCGCATGGACGCCGTGTCGCTGCCCGCCTCGCGCTCGCTCAGGGCGTAGGAGGCCATGGCCTCGCCGCTGGCGATGCTGGGCAGCACGAGCCGCTTGAGCTCCTCGGAGCCGGACAGGATGATCGGCATGGTGCCGAGCTTGTTCACCGCGGGGATCAGCGAGGAGGAGGCGCAGACCCGCGCGACCTCCTCGATGACGATGCACGCGGCGATCGAGTCGGCGCCCTGTCCCTCGTAGGCCTCGGGCACGTGCACGGCCGCGAAGCCCGACTTGACCAGCGCGTCGCGCGCCTCGGTCGGGAACCGCTCCTGGTCGTCGACCTCGGCGGCGTGCGGGGCGATCTCCTTGTCCGCCAGCGCACGAATCGCCTGCCGAAGCTCCTCGTGCTCCTCGGCCAGCTGGTATGTGCCGAAGTCCGGGTTCACCGCACGCCTCCTGTTACCGACGGGTAGCCACGTTGCTGAGGAGCATGTTAGCGGTCGTTCACCTGCTCAGCCCGCGGACGTGGGCAGCGCCTCCTCGCCGAGCCCTCAGGGCAGCAGGCGGTCGGCGTTGGCACCGACCGCGGTGCCAACGCCCTCCGCGGCGCCGAACCACGCCGGTGGCCACGAGCGACCACTGACCGGCCGGAGGTGGCGACGCACCACGGCGAGCAGGTGAGACACCTGGTCCTCGGGAACTTCGTGGACCAGACGCTAGAGCTCATCCCGGTCGGCGCCGCGCCGTGCTGGCCTGATCAGCCCAGCGACCTGCGCAGCGCCTCGTCCTTGGCGAGCACGAGTTGCTCCAGCTCGGTCTGGAACCGGGCCATGCGCTCGCGCAGGGCGGGGTCGGCGGCGGCGAGCACGCGCACCGCGAGCAGACCGGCGTTGCGCGCGCCGCCCACGGACACGGTGGCCACGGGCACACCCGCGGGCATCTGCACGATGGACAGCAGCGAGTCCATGCCGTCCAGGTACTTCAGCGGCACCGGCACACCGATCACCGGCAGCACGGTGGCCGAGGCGACCATGCCGGGCAGGTGGGCGGCGCCACCCGCCCCGGCGATGATCACGCGAATGCCGCGGTCGGCGGCGTCACGGGCGTAGTCGAGCATGCGCTGCGGGGTGCGGTGCGCGGAGACCACGCTGACCTCGAAGGGCACCTCGAACTCGGTGAGCGCCTCGGTGGCGGCCTTCATGACCGGCCAGTCCGAGTCGCTCCCCATGATCACGCCGACCAGCGCCACAACTACTTCCCTCCGTGGATGTCGTACCCGTCGAGCCACTCGCCGTGCGAGAGCCAGTGCGCGGCGAGCCGGGCGCGAGCGCGCACCCGGTCCATCTCCTCGCCCAGCACGGTGACGTGCCCGACCTTGCGGCCCGGCCGCTCGGCCTTGCCGTACAGGTGCACGTGCGCGTCGCGGAACCGGGCGAACAGGTGGTGCACCCGCTCGTCCACGCCCATCGCGGGCGGGACCTCGGCGCCGAGCACGTTGGCCATGACCACGGCGGGCGCGAGCGGGTCGGTGTCGCCGAGCGGGTAGTCCAGCACCGCGCGCAGGTGCTGCTCGAACTGGGAGGTGCGGGCGCCCTCGATGGTCCAGTGCCCGGAGTTGTGCGGGCGCATCGCCAGCTCGTTGACGAGCACGCCCTCGCCGGTGTCGAACAGCTCCACCGCGAGCACGCCGACCACACCCAGCTCACCGGCGATCTTCAGCGCCAGCTCCTGGGCGGCCTCGGCCCTGTCCGGGTCCACGTCGGGGGCGGGCGCCAGGACCTCCACGCAGATGCCGTCGGACTGCACGGTCTGCACCAGCGGCCAGGCGGCGCCCTGCCCGAACGGGGAGCGGGCCACCAGCGCGGCGAACTCGCGCCGCATCGGCACGCACTGCTCGACCAGCAGCGGGGTACCGGCGTCCAGCAGTTCCGGCACGACGCGCTGGGCGCTCTGCGGGGTGTTCAACATCCACACGCCACGCCCGTCGTACCCACCGCGAGCGGCCTTGAGCACGCAGGGCCAGCCGTGCTCACCGCCGAAGGCCAGCACGTCACCGACCTTGGTGACCTCGGCGAACGGCGGGATCGGCAGCCCGAGCTCGCCGAGCCGCCTGCGCATCACCAGCTTGTCCTGCGCGTGCACGAGGGCGTCCGGGCCGGGATGCACCTTCACGCCCTCGGCGACCAGCGCGCGCAGGTGCTCGGTGGGCACGTGCTCGTGGTCGAAGGTCAGCACGTCGCACCCGGCCGCGAAGGAGCGCAGCGCGTCCAGGTCGGTGTGGTGCCCGAGTTGCACCTCGGGTGTGACCAGCGGGGCTGGCTCGTCAGCCGTGACGGAGAGCACACGCAGCGCTTGGCCGAGCGGGATCGCGGCTTGGTGCGTCATCCGGGCGAGTTGCCCGCCGCCCACCATGCCGACGACGGGGAGACCGGTTCGAGAGTCCACGGTTTGGTCAGCCTACCTGCACCGACCTCCGCACCAGGTACCAGGCCAGCGCGAACAGCCCCGCGGCCAGCACCAGCAGCACGCCCGCCCCCACCAGTTCGACCAGCAGGACCCGGTCCGGCGGCTGGTAGTCCACATAGGAGTGGGGGATCCCGTGCTGTGGCAGGCAGTCCTCGGGAGCCGCGGAGTAGAAGCACACCTCGGTCAGCCGCTTGGGTGTCCCGGCGGCGTCGAGGTAGCCCGTCTCGACGACCTCGCTGCCTCGGGGCAGCACAGCGAGGTCAGGGGCGGCCGTCGCGGGCGAGAACAGGTGCCGTTCGGGCGGCAGCCAGGACAGCCGCAGCCGCATCGTCGCGGCGTAGGCCCCCAGGAAGCCGACCGCGGTGATCGCCATCGCGGGCAGCGTGCGCCGCACCAGCGCACCTGCCGCCACGCCCAGCGCGAACCCGAACACGGCGAGGGCGACCAGCATCTGCGCCCAGGCCGTTGGCGCCGGGTGCAGACCGCTACCGCCCGCGTCCACCTGGTCGAGGCGGTGCAGCAGCGGCTGGGCGGCCAGCCCCGTCAGCCCGGTCAGCAGCACGGCGGCCCCGCCCAGCCACGCGGTCTTGGCGCCCAGCCACCTGGTGGCGGAGCGGTCCTGGGTCCAGGCGAACTGGTGCGTGCGCTGCTCGAACTCGCGGGCCACCAGCGGCGCGCCCCAGAACACGCCGATCAGCGCGGCGAGCCCGGGGGCGATCACCCACAGCACCGAGCGCAGTGTGGCCAGCAGCTCGGTGAGGGCGAAGCCAGGACCTGCCTGGCAGTCGTGCTGGGCGCAGGAGTCGACCACCTCGCCGACCTGGCCGGAGCAGTTGAGCAGGTAGATCGACAGCGCCAGGAAGCCGAGCGCGGTGCCGATGACCGCGACGCGGTGCTGGCGCCAGGTCAGCCAGAGCATTCAGCGCACCTCCCTGCGCCGCACCAGCCACCAGGCCAGCACGAGCAGTCCGGCGGCCAGGGTCAGGAACAGGCCGGTCTCGATCCACTGGAAGCTGGGCACCCGGTCGTTGGGCTGGTAGTCCACCCCGGCGATGCCGTGCGGCCCGGCCCCGAACTGGATGCCGACCGCGGTGGAGTCGCGTGGCATGACCTCCAGGTTCGCCGCGTGCAGCGGCGGCAGGTAGAAACGCCGACACACGGCCGCCACGAAGGCGCGGACCACCAGGAAGCCGACCAGGGTCAGGCCCATCGCGAGCAGGGTGCGCCTGGTCAGCGCGCCGAGCGCGAGCCCGAGCGCGAAGGCGAACGCCACGTAGGCCACCTGCACCGGCGCGAACCCCTCGAACATGGGCATGCTGAACGGGTGGGAAACCGGGCTGGCGCGCAGGTCGTGCAGCGCGCTGATCAGTACGCTCATCAGCAGGACGGCGCTGAGCAGGTAGCCGACCTTGAGCCGCAGCCAGCGCGAGGCGGTCACGTCCTGGCTCCAGGCGAACACGTAGGTGCCCTGCTCGTACTCGCGGGGCAGCAGTGGTGCGGCCAGGAACAGCCCCACCAACAGGGTCAGCACGGTCGGGCCACCGATCGTCACGGTCTCCACCGGACCCGCGAGCGAGGAGGTGTCGCTGATCGCCAGCAGGCAGCCCGAGACCAGCAGGGTCCAGGCCAGGCCGGTGATCAGCACGGCGCGGTGCTGGCGCCAGGTGAGTTGAGCCAGTGCCAGGTTCATGCCGCCACCGCCCGCGAGCTCTCCAGGTGGGCCACGACCAGGTCCTCCAGAGTGGCCGGGCGCACTGTCCACGGCTCCTCGACCACGGGCGGATGTTCGGGGTCCGCTCGAACCAGGTATGTGGAGGTGCTGCCGACGTGCTTGGCCTGCACCACCTCACCGAACAACAGCGGCGCCTGGGCGCGCGGCCCCGAGTAGTGGCGGTGCGCGGCGAGCAGTTCGTCCACGTCGCCGTCCAGCAGCAGGCGGCCCCGGGCCAGCAGCAGCAGGTAGTCGGCGACACCGACCAGTTCGGCGATCACGTGCGTGGACATCAGCACCGTCATGTCCCCGTCGACGACCTCGGCGAGCAGCTCCCTGGTGACCTCCCGCCGCGCCAGCGGGTCGAGGTTGGCCAGCGGCTCGTCCAGCAGCAGCAGGGAGGGCCGCGCGCCCAGCGCCACCGCGAAGCTGACCTGCGCCTGCTGCCCGCCGGACAGCTTGCCGCAGGGCCGGTCCAGCGGGATGTCGAACCGGCGCAGCCAGCGCACGGCCCGTTCCTGGTCCCAGACCTCGTTGAGCTGGCGCCCCGCCATGAGCATCTCGGCCGGGGTGAAGGACCGGTACAGCGGGCGGTCCTGCGCCACCAGCGAGACCCGTTCACCGCCCTCGCGCAGCCGCACCTCGCCGGAGGTGGGCCGCAGCAGCCCGGCCATGATGCTGAGCAGCGTGGTCTTGCCCGCACCGTTCATGCCGACCAGCGCGGCGACCCGGCCGCTCGGCACGGACAGGGTGCAGTCGTCCAGCGCCCAGACCCCGCCCCGGTACCGCTTGGCCAGCCGTTCCACCGTGACGGCAGTACTGGTGCTCGACCCTGCGAGCAGATCTTCGGCACTGATGCTCGACCCTGCGAGCAGGTCTTCGGCCTGGTCACCCATTGTTGTTCTCCCCAGTGAGCACCACGCCGACCAGGGCGTGGATGTCCTCGTCCTCCAGCCCGGCGGTGCGCGCTGTGCGCACCCAGTCCCCGAGCTGTTCCCGCAGTTCGGCCATCACCTCGGGCTCGACGGAGCCCAGTGCGGCCTTGACGAACGTGCCCGCGCCCTGCCTGGCCTCGACCAGCCCGGCGAACTCCAGCTCGCGGTAGGCCTTGAGCACGGTGTTCGGGTTGACCCCGCTGGTCGCGACGACCTCGCGCACCGTGGGCAGCTTGTCCCCCGGTCTGAGCCAGCCCAGTCTCAGCGCCTCCCGGGCCTGCTGCACGAGCTGCAGGTACGCGGGGAGGCCGCCGCCGCGGTCCACCCGGAACTCGACCATGCACACCTCCAAATTGTTCTAGTCAACTAAGACACTAGCAGACCAGTACACGTGCGCACAGCAACGTGCGGTCGGGCACGACAGGGAGGTGTGCCCGACCGCACGAAGTCTTCGGGGGTGCTCAGCCCGCGAGGTGTGCGAGCAGCTCGCAGGCTCGGGAGTGGTTGTCCGGCAAGGCTTCCGGCCAGACCTCGGCCGTGCCGACCCCGTGCAGCTCCCGGTCGACCGACAACCGCTGGGCCAACTGCCAGCGCACCCTGGCCATGCGGGTGATCAGCAGTTCGTCGCGGGCCAGCAACACCGCGGCCGTGGACGGGCCGATCAGCGAGACGGTCTCCCCGCCGGGGAACACCTCGCGCAGCACGTCGCCCATCAGCACCATCGCCACCGGGCGGGTCCAGCCCTCGGCCTGCGACAGGTCCAGCGCGGCCACCAGCAGCACGTGCCGTGCGGCGGCCTCGGCCCGGTACACCTCGGTCAGCCGGGTACGCAGGTAGGCGGCGGTGGTCATGCCGGTCATCGCGTCCAGCACCTCGCTGGCGCCGACCAGGTCCGAGGCCACGTCGGCCCAGCCGATCGCGGTCGCCCTGATCAGCCGGGACGGGGTGGCGTCCGGGTCGGCGGAGAACAGCCCGTCGTGCGGGGCGGGTGAGGTGAGCACGGCGTGCAGCGCGGCCAGGTCGAGCAGGGTCTCGTCCAGACCGGCCCCGGAGCGGGCCCGCGCCCTGCCCAGCCCGGCGACGACCCCGGCCAGGTCCTCGCCGGAGACAGCCGCCACGCAGACCGCGTCCACCTCGTCCAGCGCCCAGTCGCTGGGGAACGGCCAGCCCGAGGCCAGGCTCGCCGAGCGCCAGCGGGACCGCAGCAGGTGCACACCCTCCGCACACAGCTGTCGGCCGATCAGCGGTGGCCCCGCGCTCACGTTAGACCCACCCATCAGGTCTTCGGCCTTGCGAACGCCCACGTGCGGCGCTCCTCTCTGGTCCGGTCGGGTACTCGTGCCGCCCCGAACAAGTGACGCGCGGCGAGTCGGGTCGTGACGGCATTCGGCTCACCCAATGTGGTAGCTGGCGTGACTGCACCCACCCCTTCCGCCACACTGTGCGAGCTAGGCGGGTGCGCGAGAGGAGTGACCAGTGGCAACGGCCCCCCTGGACGTCCCTGGTCCCAGTGACGCCGAGCTGATCGACTCCGTCCGTTCCGGGGACACCCAGGCGTACGGATCGCTCTACGAACGGCACGTCTCGGCCGCCTACAACCTGGCCCGCCAGCTCACCCGGTCCACCGCCGAGGCCGACGACCTGGTCGCCGAGGCGTTCGCCAAGGTGCTGGACACGCTGCGCGCCGGGCGCGGACCGGACACCGCCTTCCGCGCCTACCTGCTGACCGCACTGCGGCACACCGCGTACGACAAGACCCGCCGGGACCGCAAGCTGGAACTGGCCGAGGACGTCAGCACGGTGGCCAGCCCGGAGTCGGTGAGCGTGCCGTTCAGCGACACCGCCGTGTCCGGGCTGGAGCGCTCGCTGGCCGCGAAGGCCTTCGCCCGGCTGCCCGAGCGCTGGCAGGCGGTGCTGTGGCACACCGAGATCGAGGGCCAGTCCCCCGCCGAGGTCGCCCCGCTGCTGGGGCTGACCGCCAACGGCGTGTCCGCGCTGGCCTACCGGGCCCGCGAGGGCCTGCGCCAGGCATACCTTCAGGTGCACCTGGCGGAGAGCTCCGCCGACCGCTGCCGGGCCACCGTGGACCGGCTCGGCGCCTGGACCCGCGGCGGGCTGTCCAAGCGGGAGACCGCGCAGGTCGAGGCGCACCTGGACGAGTGCGAGCAGTGCCGCGCGCTGGCCGCCGAACTGGCCGACGTCAACGGCGCCCTGCGCGCCCTGGTCGCCCCGCTGGTGCTGGGCGTCGGCGCGGCGGGCTACCTCGCCGCGATCGGTGCGGGCACCGCGAAGGCCGCCACCGTGGTCGCCGCGGGCTCGGCGGCGGGTGCGGGCGGCGCGGCGGGTGCCGCCAGCGGGCTGCCCCGCCAGCTGATGGGTGTCGCCGCCTCCTCGGCGGCCCTGGCCGCGGCCATCGCCGTGGCCCTGACCTCGGGGCAGGCCTCCCCGCCCCCGGCAGCGGCCCAGCCCGCACCGCCCCCCGTGGTGAGCACGGCGCCCGCGCCGACGCAGCCGCCGCCCACGCAGAGCGTGCCCCCGGTGCCGCCCACGACCCCACCGACCACCCCGACCACCACGACCACCACGACCACGACCGCCCCACCGGCACCGCCGACCAGCACCCCGCCACCGGCACCGGCCAAGGCGGCGCTGGTGCCCAGCGTGCCGACCACCCCGATCAACCTGGTGCCCGGTGGGCCCGCCGTGGAGCTGCCGGTGACCGTGCGCAACTCCGGGGACGGCCCGTCCGACCCGGTGACCGCGGCACTGAACCTGCCTGAGGGCGTCACGGCCCAGCTGACGAAGACCTCCCGCGCCCAGGGCATGGCCCCGCCGCGCATGCTCAGCCTGGAACCCGTGGCGGCCCAGGAGGTGCGGTGCACCGGCGGCACCGGCACGATCAGCTGCACCACGACCACCGGGCTGGCCCCCGGCCAGTCGGTGACCTTCTCCTTCCAGCTCAAGGCGAGCCCGGACGCCAAGGGCGGGCAGATCACCGGCACCATCAGTGCGGGCAGTGCGGTGTCGATCAGTCTCGGCACCGTGCAGGTCCAGGTCAGCCAGGTCGACGAGCTCGACCTGAGCGCGAGCGTGTGGCGGCACGACTTCTGGCTGCCGAGGCTGGACGTGCTGGTGACCAACCGCAGTTCGCACGCGGGCACGGTCACCCTCACCCTGGACGCCCCGCGCGAGGGCTGGCTGTTCACCTTCGCCCCGTGCCACCAGACGGGGCTGGAGATCGTCTGCGAGTTCGAGCTGGCGCAGGGCGAGTCGAAGCGGCTCAGCGCCTGGGTGTTCCGCTGGTGGGGCCGCGAGGACGTGGTGCAGGTCTCGGCCTCGCTGGGCACCGCGCACAAGGTGCTCGACGTGCCGGTGGACTGCGACCCCGGCGGGATCACCCCGCCCTCACCCCCGGCCCCGCCGGTGCCGCCCACGCCCACGCACGGCCCCACCGTGACCCCCGGCCCCACGAGCCCGCCCGGCCCGACGCACACCCCCGGGCCGACCACCACCGCCGTGCCGCCGACCCCGTCCTCGCCCCCGGCCCCGCCGGTGCCGCCCACCTCGACGCCGCCCCGCACGACCGCGCCCAGCACGCACACCACCAAGCCCACACCCACGCCGACGACGACGCCCACGCCGTCACCCTCGAGGACGCCGACCCCGCGTGAGCGCGACCCGTGGTGCGTGCCGCTGCTGAACCCGTTCTGGCCGTTCTGCTGAGCGCTTTTCCCTGAAACAGGCCCAATCGGACACTCGCGGTGACCGGTTGAACCACCTCCGCAGCCGCTCCGTAGACTGCCTGAGTGTCAGTCGTGCATACCGTGCTCGCCCGTGTTCCGGCGCCACTGCGCTCCCTGATCATCAAGCACCGCGAGCTCGTGCGCTTCGCCGTCGTGGGCGGCACCTGCTTCGCCATCACGAACCTGGTGTGGTTCGGCCTGCAACTGACCGTGCTCGACACCAAGCCCATCACCGCACAGGCGATCGGCATCATCGTCGCCACGATCGTGTCCTACGTGCTGTCCCGCGAGTGGTCCTTCCAGACCCGCGGCGGCCGGGAGGGTCACCACGAGGCGGCCCTGTTCTTCCTGGTCAGCGCGATCGGGGTGGGGCTCAACCTGGTCCCCACGATGATCTCCCGCTACCTGTTCGGCCTGCAGACCCCGGCGATCAGCCTGATGGCCGAGAAGGTCTCCGACTTCGTCTTCGGCTCGATCATCGGCACCGCCGTGGCGATGATCTTCCGCTGGTGGGCGTTCAAGAAGTTCGTCTTCCCCGCCGCCGACGTGCGCCCCGAGCGCTCGGGCAGCGTCGCCCACCTGCCCTCGGCCCAGCCCGGTAGTGACGATGGTCACTCCGAGCAGGTTGCCTGACCCGCTTCCGCGAGGTCAGCAGAGGCAACATCCCGCCGCGCGGCTCACCCGCTCGGCGTGATACTGAGCCAAACAGGGGATCCGGTCCCTACACTCGCCAGGGTGTCCGTAGGAGAAACCGTACTCAAACGCGTGCCGGAGCCCTTCCGGTCCTTCGCGTACAAACACCGCGAGCTGGTGAAGTTCGCGGTGGTCGGTGGCACCTGCTTCGTCATCGACACGGCACTCTTCCTCGGCCTGAAGTCGACGATCCTGACGACGCACCCCGTCACCGCGAAGATCATCGCGACGTTGATCGCGACGATCGTGTCGTACATCCTCAACCGCGAGTGGTCCTTCCGCACCAGGGGCGGCCGGGAACGCCCGCACGAGGCGGCGCTGTTCTTCCTGGTCAGCGGCATCGGCGTGGGCCTGAACTCGGTACCGCTGTGGATCTCCCGCTACGGGTTGCAGCTGGACTACAACCACCTCAGCCCGTTCGGGGTGCAGGTCGCCGACTTCGTCAGCGCCCAGATCATCGGCACCCTGCTGGCCATGGGCTTCCGCTGGTGGGCGTTCAAGAAGTTCGTCTTCCCCGACGCCAACGCCCGCCCCCGCCTCGTCACCACCGAGGACGAGGACTAACCCACCCCACCTCGTGTCGGCGCCCCAGCACCGCGTGTCGGCGCTTCCGGTACGGCGAGTCCCGCTCTGTGGCACGCGAGTCCCGGCCAGGTGCACGCCAGTCCCGCTCTCCAGCAGCCGAGTCCCGCCCAGGAGCACACGAGTCCCGCTGATCAGGCATGCGTGCCCCGTTTCACCGGAGTCCTCGCTCGCCTGCTGAACGGGACTCGTCGTCCAGTGAGCGGGACTCGCGCCCCTGTGGGCGGGACTCGCGCGTGGGTGAGCGGGACACGCCGGTGGCTGGACGGGGTATGCCGGTGGTCAGCGCGGGCCGCCGTCGGTGCGCCAGCCGACACCGGTCAGCGCGTCGTCGGTCCTGGACACGGGCAGGAACAGCGCGAAGGTCGCGGGCTTGGCCGTCGCCAGTTCCATGCGACCGCCGTCGGCGTCGACCAGCGCCCTGGCCAGGGCCAGGCCCACACCAGTCGAGCCGTGACCGGACACGCCGCGTTCGAAGATGTGCCCGGTCAGCTCGTCCGGCACACCGGGTCCGCTGTCACTGACCTCGATCACCGCAGTGCCGCCCTCGCTCGCGCGGGCGGCCAGCAACACGGCGCCGCCGCCGTGTTGTAGGGCGTTGTCCAGCAGCACACCGATCGCCTCACGCAGGCGTGCGGGCGTGGCTCGCACCACCAGGCCGTCCGGCACCTTGACGCGCAGCGCCCTGCCCTCGGCTCGCAGCAGGGTCCGCCACTCCTCGGCCATCGTCGGCAGCTGCTCGGCCAGGTCGATCGGCTCGGCGCCCGAGGCACGGGCGGCACGGGCCGCGGCCAGCAGCTCCTCCAGCGTGTGGGCGAGCCGGTCGCACTGTTCCAGCGCCTCGCCCGCCTCGGCCGAGGTCTCGGGGTCGGGGTGCGTGGCCAGAGACTCGAGTCTCAGTTGCAGGGCCGTGAGCCTGCTGCGCAGTTGGTGTGACACGTCGCCGACCAGCTCGCGCTCACGAGTCACCAGCTGGGCCAGCGCCGAGGCGGAGGTGTCCAGCACCTCGGCGAGCTTGTCCAGCTCGGAGACCCCGTGCCTGCGCGGGTCAGGGCGGAAGTCGCCCGCACCGAGCCGTCCCGCCCGCTCGGCCACGTCCTGCAACGGCTCGGCGAGCCGCCGTGCGGTGACCGTGGCGACGACCATGCCGATGCTCACCGAGAGCACCATCAGCAGCAGCACGAACCCGGCCACGCCGAACTGCTTGGTACGGGTCGGCCCGGAGGGGATCGACAGCTCCACCGACCCGGCGGGCAGCAGGATGGCATCCGTGCGCAGCGGGTCGGGGCCGGGGTCGGTGCCGATGGTCTGGTCGGCCTTGCCGGGCAGGCTGACCCGCAGCAGGCCGTCCGAGGGCACGGCGACCCGGACCGAGTCCAGGTCGATCGACCCGCGCTGGGCCTGCTGCTCGACCAGCCGCGTGGCGATGTTCTCGGCGAGCTGTTGGAGGGTGGTGGTGCTGTAGGTCTGGACCAGCAGCACGGTGGTGACGCCGAGTGGCACACCGAGCGCGAACCCGGTCACCGCCACGGCGAGCAGGATGGCCTGCAGGATCCGCTTGCGCACCCGGGCTACTCGGAGTTGAAGCGGAAGCCGACCCCGCGCACGGTGGCGATGCGCCGTTCCACCGAGCGCATGGTGCCGTCACCGAGCTTGCGGCGCAGCCAGGACATGTGCATGTCCAGGGTCTTGCTGCTCTTGAGCTCGGGCCCGCTCCAGACCTCGGACAGGATGTCCTCCCTGGTCACGACCTGGCCCGCGTGCTGCATGAGCACCCGCAGCAGCTCGAACTCCTTGTTGGCCAGTTGCAGCTCGCGCCCGTCCACGGTGACCCTGCGGGCCGCCAGGTCCATGCGCACCCCGTTGGACTCCACCGTGCCCGGCGCCCTGCGGCGCAGCAGCGCCCGGATCCTGGCCAGCAACTCGGCCAGCCGGAACGGCTTGGCCACGTAGTCGTCGGCGCCCGCGTCCAGGCCCACCACGAAGTCGACCTCGTCGGCCCGGGCGGTCAGCATCAGCACGGGCACGCCCCGGCCGCCCGCCCGTAGCCTGCGGCACACCTCCAGGCCGTCCATGCCGGGCAGTCCCAGGTCGAGCACCAGCAGGTCGACGCCTCCCGCCGAAGCCGCCTCCAGTGCCGCCGGTCCGTCACCGACCACGTGCACCGAGTACCCCTCGCGGACGAGGGCACGCGACAGCGGATCGGCGATAGCCGGGTCGTCTTCGGCCAGCAGTACCACGCTCACGAGGCACAGCGTAGGCGTGACAACATCGAACCCGTGTCAACCAATGGTGCCGACTTGGATCTCGCGTTGCGGCTGGCTGACGCCGCTGACGCCATAACGCTGTCACGATTCCGGGCCCGCGACCTCGTCGTGGAGCGCAAGCCGGACCGCACACCGGTCACCGACGCCGACGTGGCGGTCGAGGACGCGGTGCGCGCGCTGCTGGCGCGGGAACGCCCGCAGGACGCCGTGCTCGGCGAGGAGCGCGGCGGGCAGGCCGGTGCTGGGCGTGCCTGGGTGCTCGACCCGATCGACGGCACGAAGAACTTCCTGCGCGGGGTGCCCGCCTGGGCCACGCTCATCGCCCTGGTCGTGGACGGCAAGCCGACCACTGGCATGATCAGCGCGCCCGCCATGGGCCGCCGCTGGTGGGCCGCCGCCGGTACCGGTGCGTGGACCACCGACCTGAACGGGCAGTCACGGGCGATCTCCGTCTCGGGCGTGTCGGACCTGTCCGACGCCTACCTGTCCACGACGCACCTCGGCTCGTGGGTGGAGCACCACTCGCGCGAGGCCTACCTGCGGCTGGTCGACGCCTGCTGGGAGAACCGCGCGTTCGGCGACTTCTGGCAGCACTGCCTGGTGGCCGAGGGCGCCATCGACCTGGCCGCCGAGGCGATCGTGAACCCGTGGGACGTGGCCTCGGTGCAGATCCTGGTCGAGGAGGCCGGTGGCCGGTTCACCGACCTGACCGGCAAGCCCACCTACGAGGGCGGCTCCGTGCTGACCTCCAACGGCGTGCTGCACGAGCCCGCACTGTCCCTGCTCACGAGGTAGAACGCGCTTCATCTACCCATGAGCATCCCCCGCCACTCCCAGGGGGGCGACCCCGACACCAGTCTACCGCCCACCCCCGACACCTGATCTTGCTCAAGATCCACATGTGCACAACTCGGCGCCTGTGCACAACTCAGTCGCCGGTCGGCAGTACCCCCACGGCACCGCGCGCGACCTGGGCCCAGGTCAGCCGCCCGAACAGGTAGTGGCAGGCCACCTGCTCGTTGCTGAACCTGGCCCAGTCGTAGCGGTTGCCCTGCTCGCGCCAGAACACCTCCCAGCTGGCCCCGTCCTCCTCGGGGAGCAGGCACCACGCGTTGTCCGCCTCGGCACCCACCGACACCAGTTCGGTGGGCACGCCGACGGTCTCCAGCCAGGTCGCGACCGACTCGGCGTTCATGACACTGCCTCCAGGTATCCCATGGCGATCAGGTCGGCGGCCGGGTAGACCGCGCGGTAGCGCCGGCCGCCCCCGGGCTGGCCGAACCACGGTGCGCTCAGCGTGCGCCACACCGGCAGCCGGCCGGTGACCCGGTAGCGCTGGTAGCCCGCGTCCAGGTGCCCCGGCGGCAGCGAGCGCTGGGCGAAGGGCGTGCCCTCCGGCGCGAAGACCCGGCCCTCGGCGTCACCGAAGCGGTCGATCACGGTGCCGGGTTCCAGGATGACGGCCTCGCCCGCGTCGCAGCCGCCCTCGGGAAACAGCTCCCCCGGCGGCCACGAGTACTCGGTGTCCTGGCTCTCGCCACCCTCACGGACCAGGAACCGGCGCTCCCAGTCGCGTTCGTGCTCACCGCCGAGCGGGTCGTGGTCCACGGCAAGGGCCTGCACCTCGGCGTCCTGCGCGGACTTGGGCTCGGGCAGCACCACGGGGCCCGGTGCGCGCTCGTCGGTGATCAACCCCGAGTCGGGGTGGTCGTGCGGCGGGAAACGCAGGCCGGGGGCGAAGTCCACGTGCTGTTCCGGCAGCGGCAGCTGGCGGGCGGGCCGCGAACTGGGCACCGGCATGTGCCCGATCGGGAACAGGTAGGCGAGGAACAGCGCGGGCGAGTCCTCCGGGCGCAGCACCGGCTTGACGGGCCGGGGAGCGGGGACCGGCTTGGCCACCTGGTCGGGGGCGACCCCGGTGAGCGCCCCGTCGGCGAGCGGTCCGCGCCGGGCCTCGGCGCTCGGTGCGACGGCACCGGCTTGCACGCCGGGGGCACTACCCACACCAGCGACGACTCCGGCGACGCCGGGCTGCACGCGTGGCGCGGCACCACCGCCGGAGGCAGCACCACCGCCAGGAGCAGCACCGCCAAGCACCCCGGAACCGGCAGCGGCACCAGGCGCGGCACCGCCAGGTGCGGCACCACCAGGCACCGAGCCGCCGGACACGGCGCCACCGGGTGGGACCGCGCCAGGAGCAGCGCCGCCAAGGGCGCCGGGGCCGTAACCGCCGGGCGCCGAGGTGTGGTCGGCCGACCAGTAGGTGGGCGCAACGGGCTGGGCGGGCGGCGGTTGGTAGCCGCCGACCGCGGGCGCGCTGGCGACTGGGGGCGGCAGCACCGGGGCCGCGGCGGCCTGCACGCTGGTGCCCTGCACGGGCAGGTGGATCGGACCGGTCGGCGGGTTCGGGTCCCCGTAGTCCGGCTTGGCGTAGCCGCCGCCGTGCTGCACGGGGATCGGTCCGGTCGGCGGGTCGACGTGGCTGGGTGCACCGCCCGAGGCAGCGTTCACGACGTGGCGGGGCACCGGGCCGGTGACCTCGGCCGAGTTGTCCACAGCGGGGTGCACGACCGCGGCGGGATCGGGCAGGCCGACGGTCTTCGTCACCTCGGGCACGACGCCGCCAGGCACCGCCCCCGGCAGACCGGGCACCGGGGAGGCCCCGGCCGGGTCCGTGCCCTGCGCCGCCGTGGTGGGGCTCAGCGGCTGCTTGGTCACCGGGTCCACGTACTGCTTGAGCTCCGGGTCCCACACCGGGTCGGTGGCCTTGTGCTCGCCGTCCTGCGGGGTGAGCAGGTCGTCCACCCCGGGCAGCCCGGCGGCGAGGCCGAGCAGGCCGCCCTTCGGGCCGTGCACGTCGAGCGGGCCGTCGGTGGTGGCGGGGTGCGCGGGGTCGACCTGCACGGACTGGCCCTTGAGGTTCACCGACTCGGTGAGGTCGCCGAGGATGCCGTTGATGTCCAGCGCGGCCCCGGAGAGCAGGTGGTCGTCCGAGGCCTTGGCCGTGCCACCGAGCACCCCGGACAGGTCGGTGGACCTCGCCAGCGAGCTCAGCTTCGCGGTGATCCGCACCTTGGCCGAGGCGATCTTGTCGGCGGCCTGCTCCAACCGGTCGGCGGCCTCCAGGCAACCCTTGACGGCCGCGGTGAAGTGGCCGTTCTCGGCGTGCACGAACCTGCCCCAGTACGTCTTGGCGGCGTCGGCGGCCTGACCGGTCATCGCGTCCAGTGCCTGGCCCGCGGTGGTGTCCGCGTCACGGGCCAGCGTGCTGATCTTGGCGGCGGCCTCGCGCCAGGCCTGCGCGGCGGTGTGCATGGCGGTCTCGTCGGCCTGCGGCCACTGGACGCCCACCTTGGCCGCGACACCGGCCAACTCGGTTGGCAGGGCGATACCCATCCGTGTGTTCCCCCTAGGTCCTCGGCAGACCGGTGGCGATCTCCTGGTCGACGCCGCCGTGGATGTGCGCGGTGCGGGTCAGCTTCGCGCCCACTTCGGCGAGCTGCCCCGGCAGCGCCCTGACGATCGCCAGCGTGTCCTCGGCGGCCTTGACGTGCCCCGCCGCGAAGCTGGTGCCCACCTCGTCGGTGCCCCAGCAGCGCTCGGTCGCCCGCAACGCGCTGGTCAGTTCCTGGGCGATCGTGCCCGCGGTGCCGGCCAGCCCGTCGAGCTGGCCGGCCCGGTCCAGCACGCGCTCGACGTCGCTGCTGAAGCCGCCGGTTCCGGTCATGTCGGCCTCCCGTCGCTGACCCAGTTCAGGTGCTCGAAGCTGTCGTCCTCGCGGCCGGGCGGCGGGGCCACCGGCGGCGGGTCGATCTCGGTGTCGGTCAGATCGGCGCGTCCCTTGAGGACTGCGTCCGGATCGGCGTCGGCGGGTAACACCGCGGCCAGTTCCCGGTGCGTGCACCGCGCGGCTCTGGCCACCGCGACCTGGGTGGTGCGCACGATCAGCTCGGCCAGTTCGACGGGCCGGTACCTGCGGTACGCCCCGTCCGCGATCTCCAACCCGGTGATCGTGCCGGCGGCCCCGACGGTGACCGTGACCAGCTCGTCCTCGCTGCTCGCGGACTCGGTGACGGCCGCGAGCGCGCGCTGCACGGCGACCAGCTGCTCTCTGCTGCGCCGGTACTCGGCGACGAGCTGGTCCACCTCGGCCTGGTGGTCGTGGGCCACCGCCACCTCCGCTGTTCGGATGAGAGCTGGGACGCACGGCACAGCGTGCCGGTTCCCCGGTGATCGGAGAATATGGAGCGTGATCTCCTACGAGGACCTCCCCGCCGGGCGCGTGATCGACCTGGGCAGCACGACCGTGGACCGCGACGAGATGCTGGCCTTCGCGCAGCGCTTCGACCCGCAGCCCTTCCACCTGGACGAGGAGGCGGGCAAGCGGTCCGTGCTCGGCGGCCTGTGCGCCTCCGGCTGGTTCACCATGGGCCTGTGGATGCGCGCCTACGTGGACCACGTGCTCGCCGACTCGACCTCCCAGGGCTCGCCGGGCGGGCGCGAGATGTCCTGGCCCGCCCCGGTGTTCCCCGGAGACACCCTCAGCTTCGCGTTGGAAGTGGAGAAGGCCCGGCTCTCCCGAACCAGGCCGGGCCTTGGCCTGGTGGACATCAGGGGCACCGCGCACCGGCACGACGGCCAGCTGGTGCTGCGCTGCACCTTCACCGGCATGTTCAGCAGCCGGGACGCCGTGTCATGAAAGTGCCGTATGCGACATCTGATGTCGCATACGGCACTTTCATGACATGCGGGCGGGCCGTCCACTGTGGATTAGCGGCCGGTGAAGCGGGCGCCGGGCACGAGCAGTCCGGCGGCCACCGCCCGGTGCACGGCCCTGGCCAGTGCCGACCCGACACGTGAGCGCGGCCCGCCGTACTGCTCGGCGGGCCCGCTGGTCGGGCAGAGCAGCACCACGGCGTCCGTGCAGGTCCCCGTGCCCGGCACACCGGCCTCGACCAGGGCCTGGGTCTTGGCCTCGGTCACTGTGGCGACGGCGTTGACCAGTGCGCCCTCGGACAGTCGCACCGGGCACCAGCACACGGTGTTGATCGTGCCCGCATGCACCCGGTCCGGCGCCGCCTCGGGGGTGGCGGCCCAGGTCGGGTGCGCGCCGACCCCGGTGGTCACGGCGGCGTGCACCCCGCTGTCGGACACGGCGACCACGTGCCGCACGTCCACCGCGGTGAGCAGGCCGGTCCCCGTGCCGGTGAGCCCGACCGCCGCGGCGAGCTCGGCCACGTGCCGGTCCGGGTCGTCCCGGTCGTAGCCGGTGCACACGGTGGCGTTGAGCACCCAGTCCCGTTCGCCGATGCCGCCGCCGTGCGCCGCCGAGGAGATCGCCAGCCACGGGCGGTCGGCCTGCCAGGCGAGCACCGGGTAGCCCTCAACCCAGTGCGTCTCGAACCGTTTCACCGCAACGCCTTGCGCACCAGCGCGCGCCGGATCCCCCGCCTGCCAACGAGTTCGAAGCCCGCGTCGAGGAACATCGTCAGCGTGCCGTGGTAGAGCGTGCCGGAGTCCTTGCGCTCACCCTCGGTGTCGGTGGGGTAGCCCTCCACGCAGAGCGCACCGCTGCGAGCCGCGTAGTCCACCGCGGCGGACAGCAGCGTCCTGGTCACCCCGCTGCCCCTTGCCTTGCGGTGCACGAAAAAGCACGTCACCGACCACACCTGGGACAGGTCCTCGCGCGGGTCGGGCGGTGCGGCCACGGCCGAGCGGTCCAGCCGCACGTGGTCGAGTCGGGGCGCCACCGCGACCCAGCCCACGGCGGTCCCGTCCTCGTCCAGCGCGAGCAGGCCGACCGGTTGCCCCGAGGTGACCAGCTCGCCCAGCGCGGCCCGGTTGGGTTCGCCCTTGTGCCTGCGGAACTCCTTGGCACTGCGGCGGAACCACATGCACCAGCAGCCCTCGGCCGCGCCGTTGGGACCGAACAGCTCGGCCAGCCGCGGCCAGGTCTGCTCGGTCAGCTCGACGACCGTGGTGGTGCCCGCCTCGTTCATCCAGTCAGGGCCCGGACCACCCGCGAGGGGCTGGGCCTGCCCAGTTGCCCGGCCATCCAGGCGCTGGTCGCGGCCAGCGCGTCCAGGTCGACCCCGTGCTGGACGCCCAGCCCGTCCAGCATCCACACCAGGTCCTCGGTGGCCAGGTTGCCGGTGGCCGACTCCGCGTACGGGCAGCCACCGAGGCCACCCGCCGAGGAGTCCACGGTGCTCACCCCGCAGCGCAGCGAGGCCAGCGTGTTGGACAGGGCCTGACCGTAGGTGTCGTGGAAGTGCACGGCGATCCGGCCGAGGTCCACGCCCGCCTCGGTGAAGCCCGCGAGCAGCACCTCGACCTGCCCGGGGGTGGCCACGCCGATCGTGTCGCCCAGGGACAGCTGCGAGCAGCCCAGGTCCAGCAGCCGCTTGCCGACCGACACGACCTGTGCCGGGTCGACCGAGCCCTCCCAGGGGTCGCCGAAGCACATGGACACGTAGCCGCGCACGTCCAGGCCCTCGGCGCGGGCCCGCCCGGCCACCGGCTCGAACATGGCGAACTGCTCGTCCAGGGTGCGGTTGAGGTTGCGCTTGGCGAAGGTCTCCGTGGCACTGCCGAAGATCGCGATGTGCTCGACCCCAGCGGCCAGCGCGCGGTCCAGGCCGCGCTCGTTGGGCACCAGCACCGGGTAGCTGACCCCGTCGCGGCGGCGCAGACCGGCGAGCAGCTGCTCGGCGTCGGCCAGCTGCGGCACCCACTTGGGGTGCACGAAACTCGTGGCCTCCAGCACGCCAAGGCCCGCGTCGGCCAGCCGGTCCAGGAACTCCAGCTTCACGCCGACGTCCACGACCCCGGACTCGTTCTGCAGCCCGTCGCGCGCGCCGACCTCCCAGATGGTCACCCGCTCCGGCAGCCCGGGTGCGGGCACCCGGCTGGGCAGCCCGACCGAGCGGGCACTCACCGGTGGCTCCGGCTGTGGCCGGGGTGGAAGTCGTCGTTCGGGTCGTCGTTGATCTCCCGGTAGAGCAGCGAGTGCACCCGCTCCACGTTGGGGATGTCGTCGAACTCCAGCGGCTCGTCGGAGGCCGACTCCACGATCAGCGTGCCCGCGCCCACGATGCGGTCGATCAGGCCGTGCCGGAACTGCACGCTGTTGATCCGCGACAGCGGGATGTCGATCCCGGTCCTGGTCAGCACACCCTCACGGACCATCACCCGCTGAGTGGTGATCACGAAGTGGGTGCTGCGCCAGCGGACGAGCGGGCTGAGCACCACCCAGATGATGATGATCGCGGCGACGACCCCGATCGCGATCCACGCGAACAGGTGCCAGGACTGGCTGCTGACCAGCGAGGCGAGGTAGGCCCCCGCCCCCGCGGTGATCAACAGCACGAGCACCGGGATGATCAGCATCTTCCAGTGCGGGTGCTTGTGGATCACGACGCGCTCGTCCTCGCCGAGCAGGTCGTCTGGGTAGGCCACGGCTATTCCTCCCGATGATCACACCGCAGGTGACGCCGATACGGTACCGGTGCTCAGCCCGTCACCGAGCGCAGGTGCACCACGTCACCGGCGTGCACCGCGCGCTGACCACCGCCGTCCGAGCGGATCACCAGCTGCCCCTCCCGGTCCACGTCCACCGCCGTGCCCAGCAGCTCGCTGTTGCCCGGCAGCTCCACCCGCACCCGCAGGCCCAGCGTGGCGCAGTGCTCCCGGTAGGCGTCGAGCAGCCCGCAGGCCACCGGGTCCCCGTAGGCCAGCCGCCAGCGCGCGTCCAGCTGGGCCAGCGCGAGCAGCAGCTCCACGACCAGCCGGGTGCGGTCGGTGTGGCTCGCGCCCTGCTGCTCCAGCGAGGTCGGCGGCAGCCCCCCGGCGCCCGCGGGCACGCCCTCGGGCAACGCCGCCACGTTCAGGCCGATGCCCAGCACCACGGCCCCGCCGCCGATGGACTCCGCCAGGATGCCCGCGCACTTGGCCCGCTCCGGACCCGCCAGCAGGTCGTTCGGCCACTTCAGCACCGCGTCCACCCCGGTGCTCGCCCGCACCGTGCTGACCAGCGCCACCCCCGCCAGCAGGGTGATCCCGGGCAACCGGTTCGGCGGCACCTCGTGCGGGCGCAGCAGCACGCTCAAGTAGATCCCCGACCCGGCGGGCGACACCCAGGTGCGCGCCCGGCGGCCCTGCCCGGCCGTCTGCTGCTCGGCGATCAGCACCGTGCGGTCCTCCGCACCCGCGTTCGCCGCCTCGCGCAGGTCGGCGTTGGTCGAACCGGTACTCGGCACCACGTCCAGCGCCGCGTAGGGGCCGCCCGGCGCCACCAGGGCCGCCCGCAGCGCTTCGAGGTCCAGCGGTTGCGTCATGGCTGCTCAGGCTAGTCGCGGTAGGATTGGGACGGCCACACGAGGAGGGCGCCGTGAGCGAGCTTGCGAGCGAATCAATAGGCACAGTGCCCGCGCGAAGCGCTGCGCCGAGCGCCAGCGAGGTGCGGCGATGAGCATCGCCGACGTGACCGTGGTGGACGCGCCACACCGCCGGGTGACGCTGGAGGAGGTCCGCGCCCACCGCGAGGAGATCCTGCGGATCGCGGAGCGGAACAAGGTGAGCAACGTCCGGGTCTTCGGCTCCGTCGCACGCGGTGAGGCCGACGAGGACAGCGACCTGGACCTGCTGGTCGATCCAGGACCGCACTGCAGCCTGTTCGACCTGACCGGCTTCGCGCTGGACGTGGAGGGCCTGCTGAACGTGTTCACGCAGGTGGCGACCCCGAACGGGCTCAAGGCTCGAATCCGCGACCGGGTTCTCAGCCAGGCCATCGCACTATGAAACGCAGCACCTTCGACCGGCTGAACGACATTCTCGACGCTGCGGAGCGAGCACGACGCATCTGCCCACCCGACCCGGCTGGCATGGCAGAGGACACGATCCAACTGTCGCTCACCAAGCTTGTAGAGATCATCGGCGAGGCCGCGAACCACGTCGACGCCGAGGTCCGCGCCGCGCATCCAGGCATCCCGTGGCGCAAGATCGTCGGGATGCGCAACCACACTGTGCACAACTACGTCGAGGTAGACCTCTACACGGTGTGGGCGGTCGTCGCTGAGGAACTGCCCAGGCTGGTGCCGCAGATCAAGGCGATCCTGGAGACACTGCCCGACCAGGACTGACGCCCCAGGTCCGGGCGATACTGGGGACATTGCCCGAACAACCGTGAAGTTGGCGACGTCACGGTCCGCTGAGGCCGGGTGCTGACTAGGCTGCGGCCCCATGAGCAGCGCGACCGAGCCCGTTGGCGAGGTGCCGACCGAGGCCCCCGACATCCACACGACGGCGGGCAAGCTCGCCGACCTGTACCGGCGCAACGACGAGGCGGTGCACGCCGGGTCGGCCCGCGCCGTGGAGAAGCAGCACGCGAAGGGCAAGAAGACCGCCCGCGAGCGGATCGACATGCTGCTGGACCCGGGCTCGTTCGTGGAGCTGGACGAGCACGCGAGGCACCGCTCGACCAACTTCGGCCAGGAGCGCAACCGCCCGTACGGCGACGGCGTGGTGGTCGGCTACGGCACGGTGGACGGCCGCAGGGTCTGCGTGTTCAGCCAGGACGTGACGATCTTCGGCGGCTCGCTGGGCGAGGTCTACGGCGAGAAGATCGTCAAGATCATGGACCTGGCGATGAAGACCGGCAGCCCGGTGGTCGGCATCAACGAGGGTGGCGGGGCGCGCATCCAGGAGGGCGTGGTCTCGCTCGGCCTGTACGGGGAGATCTTCCGGCGCAACACGCACGCCTCCGGGGTCATCCCGCAGATCTCGCTGATCATGGGCGCGGCGGCGGGCGGTCACGTGTACTCCCCCGCGCTGACCGACTTCACGGTCATGGTCGACAAGACCTCGCACATGTTCATCACCGGCCCCGACGTGATCAAGACCGTCACCGGTGAGGACGTGGGCTTCGAGGAACTGGGCGGCGGGCGCACGCACAACACGAAGTCGGGCAATGCGCACTACCTTGGCGAGAACGAGGACGACGCGATCGCCTACGTCAAGGAACTGCTGTCCTACCTGCCCTCGAACAACCTCTCCGAGCCGCCGGTGTTCCCGGGGCTGGAGGAGGCCGGTTCGGTGGCCGAGGGCATCACCGGGTCCGACCGCGAGCTGGACACCCTGATCCCGGACTCGGCCAACCAGCCCTACGACATGCACGAGGTGCTCAACCGCGTGCTGGACGACGGGGAGTTCCTGGAGGTCCACCAGCTGTTCGCGCCGAACATCATCGTCGGCTACGGCCGGGTGGAGGGGCGCAGCGTCGGCGTGGTCGCCAACCAGCCCACCCAGTTCGCGGGCTGCCTGGACATCGACGCCAGCGAGAAGGCCGCGCGCTTCGTGCGGACCTGCGACGCCTTCAACATCCCGGTGCTGACCTTCGTGGACGTGCCCGGCTTCCTGCCCGGCACCGACCAGGAGTGGAACGGCATCATCCGGCGCGGGGCGAAGCTGATCTACGCCTACGCCGAGGCCACCGTGCCGCTGGTGACCGTGATCACCCGCAAGGCCTACGGCGGCGCGTACGACGTGATGGGTTCCAAGCACCTGGGCGCCGACCTGAACCTGGCCTGGCCCACGGCGCAGATCGCGGTGATGGGCGCGCAGGGCGCGGCCAACATCGTGCACCGCAAGACCCTGGCCGAGGCCAAGGAGCGCGGCGAGGACGTGGAGGCGTTGCGCGCCAAGCTGATCCAGGAGTACGAGGACACCCTGTGCAACCCGTACGTGGCGGCCGAGCGCGGCTACGTGGACTCGGTGATCCCGCCCTCGTTCACCCGCGGTTACGTGGCCCGCGCGCTGCGCACGCTGCGCGAGAAGCGGGAGACCCTGCCCGCCAAGAAGCACGGGAACATCCCGCTGTGAGCGCGCCGGAGGACAAGGAGCAGCCCCAGCGCCCGCTGCTGCGCGTCGTGCGCGGCACCCCGGACGACGTGGAACTGGCGGCGCTGACCGCGGTGGTGGCCGGGCTGGCCGCCGCCCCGGGTGCGCCGCGGGACGAGCGGGCGCCCTCCGCGTGGGCCGATCGGGCCTCGCTGCTGCGCCAGCCGCTGCGACCCGGTTTGGGCGCTTGGCGCGCTTCGGGTTTCGCGCGCTGAACCCGTTCCCGACGAACGGCTCTACTGGACCTTCACGGCCCGAACCTAACTTCGGGTCGTGAAGGTCTCTCATCTCACGCGACCCCTGATCGCGCTGCTCGTGGTGGCGTTCACCGGGTTGGGCACAGCGGGCGCGGCCCTGGCCGCGCAGTCGCCGCACGACGGCGGCAGCCAGCCGGTCTACTCCTACGCCAACGCCGTCCGCGAGACGGCTTGGGTGGACACCGGCCTGAAGGACCCACAGGGCAGGGCGGTGCGGGTGGCCGCCGACATCATCCGGCCCGCCGAGCCCGCCTCCCAGGGCAGGACGGTGCCCACGATCATGGACGCCAGCCCGTACTACTCCTGCTGCGGGCGCGGCAACGAGAGCCAGCTCAAGACCTACGACTCCGCGGGCAACCCCGTCCAGTTCCCGCTCTACTACGACAACTACTTCGTGCCGCGCGGCTACGCCGTGGTGCTGGTGGACCTCGCGGGCACCAACCGGTCCAACGGCTGCGTGGACGTGGGCGGCCCGTCCGACATCACCTCGGCGAAGGCCGTGGTGGACTGGCTCAACGGACGGGCCACCGGCTACACCAGTGCCACCGGCTCGACCCGGGCCACGGCGAGCTGGTCCAACGGCTCGGTCGGCATGATCGGCAAGTCCTGGGACGGCACGATCGCCAACGGGGTGGCCGCGACCGGGGTCGCCGGGCTGAAGACCATCGTGCCGATCTCGGCGATCAGCTCCTGGTACGACTACTACCGCGCGAACGGCGCCTCGCTCACCGCGGGCACGCCCGCGGGCCTGGCCACCTACGTGTGGAACAGCGGGGCCCAGTCGGGCTGCTCCAGCGTGCAGTCGGCGACCAGCGCGGGCTCACCCAGCAACGGCAACTACACCTCGTGGTGGGCGCAGCGGAACTACTACGCCAACGCGGCCAACGTGAAGGCCAGCGTGTTCGTGGCGCACGGAGTGAACGACCTGAACGTCAAGACGATCAACTTCGGGCAGTGGTGGGACGCCCTGGGCGCCAACGGGGTGCAGCGCAAGATCTGGCTGTCCCAGACCGGGCACGTGGACCCGTTCGACTACCGGCGCACGGACTGGGTGGACACCCTGCACCGCTGGTTCGACCACTACCTGATGGGCATCGACAACGGCGTGGACCGCGAGCCGGTGGCCAGCGTGGAGCGGACTCCCGACCACTGGGTGGACGACCCGAGCTGGCCCGCCGCGCCCAGCGCCACCACGCTGAAGCTGGCCGCCACCGGCACGAACGGCCTGGGCAGGCTGGGCTCCACCGCGCCCGCGCCGGGTGCCACCGAGTCGTTCACGGACAACCCCGGCCAGGGGGAGCGAGACTGGACCGCCAACCCGGACTCGGTGCTGGGCTCACGGGTGCTGTTCAGCAGCGGCACGCTCACCTCGGACCTGCGTGTGTCCGGCACCGGCTCGATCACCGTGACGGCCTCGTCCTCGCTGAACAACGCGCGGCTGTCCGCGGTGCTGGTGGACCTCGGGCCGGAGACGATCCGCAACTTCGAGGGCAGCGGCGAGGGCATCACCACGCTGGACACCAAGTCCTGCTGGGGCGACAGCGCCGCCGGTGACAGCGCCTGCTTCAAGGACGCCGCCGCCGACACCGTGGACGTGGACTCGTACGTGATCAGCCGGGGCTGGGCCGACCTGGGCCACTACGCCTCGCTGAACAGCCAGCAGCAGCTCACGCCCGGCAAGGCGTACACGATGACCTTCAAGCTGGCCACCACCGATCACGTGGTGTCCGCGGGCCACCGGCTCGCGCTGGTCATCGGCGGCACCGACAACGGGCAGATCACCGGTAGCAGCAGGCCGAGGGTGACCGTGGACCTGACCCGCACCACCGTGCAGGTGCCGCTGGTCGGCACGCTGCCCAAGTAGTTCCACCGATGTGCTCCGGGGCATGGCGGTCGCAGACTGACCGCCATGCGTCGGAGACCTCCGCTGGAGATCATCGCGATGGTGCTGGTCGGCATCGGCACGCTGTTCGCGCTGGCCGTGGCGCTCGGCCCGTACCTGGTGCTGTACCTGATGACGCACCCTGACCTGCCCACGCCGGGCGGCCACTAGGTAGGGTCGCGCCCCGTGCGACTCGTGCTTGGTTCCGCCTCACCCGCCCGCCTGTCCGTGCTGCGTTCCGCCGGGGTCGAGCCCCTGGTCCGCGTCTCCGGTGTGGACGAGGACGCCGTGGCGGCCACCCTCACCGACCCGACCCCCGCCGAACTGGTGAGCGCGCTGGCCGCGGCCAAGGCGCAGGCCGTGGTGACGGCCCTGGCCGGTGACCTGGCCGAGGCCGTGGTGATCGGCTGCGACTCGATGCTGGCCATGGCCGACGGCGAGGTCGTCGGCAAGCCCAAGGACTCCGAGCAGGCCCGCGCGCGGTGGGCGCGTATGGCGGGCACCACCGGCGAGCTGCTCACCGGGCACGCCGTGCGGCGCATCGCGGGCGGCGAGGTCGTTGCCTCGGCCGACGGGGCGCAGACCACCCGCGTGCGGTTCGGCCACCCGACCGAGCAGGACCTGGACGCCTACCTGGCCAGCGAGGAGCCGCTCGCCGTGGCGGGCGCGTTCACCCTGGACGGGCTCGGCGGCTGGTTCGTGGAGGGCATCGACGGGGACCCGTCCAGCGTGATCGGCATCAGCCTGCCGCTGACCAGGCGGCTGCTCGCCGAGGTCGGGGTCAGCGTCGCCGAGCTGTGGAAGGCCAGTCCAGCACCCGTTCGTTGACCGGAAGTGGGCCCCAACACTGGTGAATCCCCCCGTATTCGCCCTGCGTCCCGCTCCGTTCCCGGAACTGTCGGACCTCCGGCGTAACGTTGAACCAGGGGACCTCAGTCCTCCCCCTGGGGGATCTCGGGCCCCCCGAATCCGACGTTAGTGCGGGGGTCTGACAGTGCGGGCCGACACGGGTGGTGGGGCGTCAGCTCGGGCAGGTGCCGAGCTGGGCCCTGCTGGGCGCCACGGTGGGCCAGCCGGGCAGTTGGGTGTTGGCCGGGTAGACCCTGGTGCAGCCGATCTCGTCCCCGCTGAGGGTGAACACCTGGGCGAAGGCCTTGGTGCAACTGGGAGCGGGATTGTCCCCGCAGGACAGTTGCACGGCCACCACCTCGGGCGTGCCGTCCCCGGTGATGTCGCGCAGCGCGAGGTAGTCGTCTGTGGAGGCGTAGGTGCTCTCCCCCCGGCTCCACACCCCGCTCCTGCCGACGAACACCTCGCCGAGGCTCTCCCCGTTCTGACTGATCCGCACCAGGCACACGGGGCTGGCCCCGGGCACGCACTCCAGCGAGCGCGAGGTGAGCGCGGATTTGTTGTCCTGGATGCCCGTGGTCTCGAACACACTGCTGCCCGCGGCGCTCTCGATGCGCACCCGACCGGCGCGTCCCTGGGCGTCGGCGAGCAGTTCCACGGTCTCGGTGCCGAGCTTGGCCACGGCCAGTTGCGTGCACTCCTGAGCACCGCACCGCAGCGGCTGTGCCTTGGGGGCCTGGGGTTCCTGCGTGCTCGTGACGGGCGCCGCGGCAGTGCCGCGGAACCGTACGAACAGGACGGCCACCGCCGCCATGGCCACCACCACGACAGTGGCCGCCACCAACGTGACGAGCACGGCTCGGGGGGCACGGGCAGGCACAAGAACTCCTGTCGGACGCGGACCTGGCACTGCGATTCTGCACATCCAGGACAGCATCCGCCCGCTGGGAGTCACCGCGTGAGCTTGCTCTCGCCCACGTCCGAGCCGGGGGTCCGTAGACTCCTGCGAAGCTCGCGCATTCCAGACAGTCCTGGGCACGGTGTGCGCGCCCGGTCGTACGAGGAGGTAAGGCGTGCCACAGCCGGCCGCTGACCTGGGTCCCGTCGTGTTGCGCAAGGTCCTGGTCGCCAACCGCGGTGAGATCGCCGTGCGGGTCATCCGCGCCTGCAAGGACGCTGGACTGACCAGCGTCGCCGTGTACGCCGACCCGGACCGCGACGCCCCGTTCGTCGGCCTGGCCGACGAGGCGTTCGCGCTCGGCGGCTCCACCCCCGCGGACAGCTACCTGTCGGTGGACAAGCTCCTGGACGTCGCCGCCCGCGCGGGCGCCGACTCGGTGCACCCCGGCTACGGCTTCCTCTCCGAGAACGCCGAGTTCGCCCAGGCCGTGATCGACGCGGGGCTGATCTGGATCGGGCCAAGCCCGCAGGCCATCCGCGACCTCGGCGACAAGGTGACCGCCCGGCACATCGCCATGCGCGCGGGCGCCCCGCTGGTGCCCGGCACGAAGGACCCGGTCGCGGGCCCGGACGAGGTCGTCGCCTTCGCGCAGGAACACGGCCTGCCGGTGGCCATCAAGGCTGCTTTCGGCGGCGGCGGTCGCGGCCTGAAGGTGGCCCGCACCATCGAGGAGATCCCGGAACTGTTCGACAGCGCGGTGCGCGAGGCGGTCACCGCCTTCGGCCGCGGCGAGTGCTTCGTGGAGCGCTACCTGGACAAGCCGCGCCACGTCGAGGCCCAGGTGCTCGCCGACCAGCACGGCAACGTGATCGTGGTCGGCACCCGGGACTGCTCGTTGCAGCGCCGCCACCAGAAGCTGGTGGAGGAGGCGCCCGCCCCGTTCCTCACCGAGGAGCAGCGCAAGACCATCCACACCTCGGCGCGCGCCATCTGCGCCGAGGCCGGTTACTACGGCGCGGGCACCGTGGAGTACCTGGTCGGCAACGACGGGGCGATCTCCTTCCTGGAGGTCAACACCCGGCTTCAGGTGGAGCACCCGGTCAGCGAGGAGACCTCGGGCATCGACCTGGTGCTGGAGCAGTTCCGCATCGCCGCGGGTGAGCCGCTGCGCTTCGACCACGACCCCGAGCCGCGCGGCCACTCGATCGAGTTCCGCATCAACGGCGAGGACGCGGGCCGCAACTTCCTGCCCGCCCCCGGCACGGTCACCCGTTTCGTGGAGCCCTCCGGCCCCGGTGTCCGGGTGGACGCGGGCGTGCGCTCCGGGGACGTCATCGGCGGGCAGTTCGACTCGCTGCTGGCCAAGCTGATCGTCACCGGCGAGGACCGCCAGCAGGCGCTGGCCAGGGCCCGCCGCGCCCTGGACGAGATGGTCGCCGAGGGCATGGCCACCGTGCTGCCCTTCCACCGCGCGATCGTGCGGGACCCGGCCTTCACCGGCAAGGACGGGTTCACCGTGCACACCCGGTGGATCGAGACCGAGTTCGACAACCAGATCCCGCCGTTCAGCGACCCGGCCGAGGCCGCCGAGGACGAGGCCGAGCGGCAGACCGTCGTGGTCGAGGTCGGCGGCCGTCGGCTGGAGGTGTCGCTGCCCGCGAACCTCGCGGTGGGCGGTGGCGGTGCCGCGGCACCGGCCAAGGCCAAGCCGCGCAAGCGGGCGGGCAAGTCCTCGGCCGCGGTGTCCGGGGACGCGGTGGCGGCGCCCATGCAGGGCACCATCGTGAAGGTCGCGGTCACCGAGGGCCAGCAGGTCGAGGCGGGCGAGCTGATCGTCGTGCTGGAGGCCATGAAGATGGAGAACCCGGTCACCGCGCACAAGTCGGGCACGGTCACCGGCCTGGCCGCCGCCGCGGGTGAGACCGTGACCCAGGGCACCGTCATCTGCGAGCTCAAGGACTGAGGTACGTGACGAAGTCGTGATCCCGGCAACAGCCGGGATCACGACAGGTGTCATGACGCGAAGCCATGGGTGCACCGTACGATTGGTGGCGTGAGCGAATCCGAGTCGCTGGAACTGCGCATCGGTGACGCCGAGCGCGAGGACGCCCTCAAAGCGCTCGGCGAGCACATGAGTGCCGGGCGCCTGGACATCGACGAGTACGGGGACCGCTCCGCGCGGGTGGCCACCGCACGCACCCAGAACGAACTGCTCGCCCTGTTCACCGACCTGCCCGCGCCCAAGCCCTCCTTCAGTGCCGCCAGTGCCGCCCCGGCGGCACCCGCGCCCGCGCCGGTGCAGGCACCGCAACCGACCTCGGGGGACGAGCGCAAGGCGATCCAACGCGTCGCCGCCGCCCTGCTCCCGCTGGCGTGGATCGGCTTCGGCCTGCTGTCCTGGCACCTGGGCATCTGGTTGTTGATGCTGATCCCGCTGGCACTGTCCAGCGTGGCGGGCGCGTTGTGGGGCAAGCACTGGGAACACGACCAGCGCCACCAGACGCACCGCATGCCGCACTCGGAGCAGCGCGCCATGCACCGTGAGTTCCACCAGGAGCGGCGCGAGCAACACCGGGAAATGCGCGAGCAACACCGGGAGTTGCGCGACCGTCTGCGGGACCGCCGCAGGGAACTTCGCCGCGGCGACCGCTGAGCCGTAGAGTCCTTGTCGTGGACGACCTCCGCGTCGGTGACGCCGAGCGCCAGCAGGCCCTGGCAGACCTCGGCGTGCACATGCGGGACGGTCGGCTGGGCATCGACGAGTACGGGGACCGCGCGGCCAGGCTGGCCACCGCCCGCACCCGCGGCGAGGTGATCGCGCTGTTCACCGACCTGCCCGATCCCCGACCCGAGTTCATGCCCGTGGACCTCGTGCGCAGGCGGGGCTTCACGATGTCCCGCCGGGCGCTCGTGCCGGTGATCGGGCTGGTGTGGGTCGCCGCGATCCTGGGTGGGCTGGAACTGCGGCTGTTGTGGCTGATCCCGCTGGCGATCGCCGTCACCCTGGTGCTCAACGGGATGGCGCGGGGCAACCGGTGACCCGACCCTCACTGCTGCTGCTCGACCTGGACGGGGCGGACGCGGAAGCACTGGACCTGGTGCGCGCGGCCCGTCGGCGGTGCCGGGTGGTCCGGTTCGCGAACAGCCCGGAACGTGCCAGGCTCGACCCCGAGGTGGACGCGGTCGTGTCCAGCGCACGAATCGGTGTGGCCAAACCAGATCCGGAGGCGTTCCGCCGCGCGCTGAGGGTGTTGCAGCACTCCGTGTCGGCCACCCTGCTCTGCGACGAGGACCCCGAGAACGTCGCAGCGGCAAGGGGTCTGGGCATCGACGCGGCCCACGTGCCGACCGCGAGGGCCCTGCGGGAAGCGCTCTCCGCGCGCGGCCTGCTCGACGAACAGTCCACTGTGGATCACGATCAGTCCGAACAGGACGGTGCGCTGATCGTGTTGTCCGACAAGGAGGACGCCCACCGGCTGGCGGCCGAGCTGGAACAGTCGGGCTGGGCGCCCTGCGCGGTGCACCGGGACATGCTGGCCGGCGAGGACGACGCCGAGGACGCGGACTGGGTGGTCGAGCTGCGCACCGCCCCGGACGGAACCCCGGCGGGCGCGCACCTCGCGGAGCTGACCGAGCTGGCCGACCGCGAAGAGGGCTTCGTGACCGGCATGAATTAGCGTGTGCGCGTGGAACCGGTCGAGATCAACGCGGGCAGCTACTACCTGCGGCACCTGCGCGCCGACGACCGGGTGGACGACCGCCCGGCGATCCTCGCGGCGTTCTCCGACCCGGTCAGCCTGCGCTGGCTCAGCCACCGGGTGGACACCCTGCGGGACGCGGGCGACTACGTGGCCCTGCGGGCCCGGGAGTGGGCCGAGGACCGGCGCTGCTCCTGGGCGGTGGCCCACCAGAACACCGGGGAGCTGCTCGGCGAGGTGGGCCTGAAGGACCTGGACCTGGCGGTGGGCACGGCCGAGGCGGCGTGCTGGACGGTGCCGGAGCACCGGGGCCGGGGCGTGGTCAGCGAGGGACTGGCCGCGGCGCTGCGCTTCGGCGGCGGCGCGCTGGGGCTGCGCAGGGTCGAGTACCACTTCGAGGACGGCAACACGGCCTCGCGCCGGGTCGCCGAGAAGTGCGGGTTCGGCTTCGACCGGACGATCGATCGCAAGAGCGGCCGCGTGCACGTCTGGACCTTGCGGCTACCGTAGGCGCCCATGCGACGAGGGCTGTTCGTGCTGTGCGCCGCGCTGGCCGTGGGCGGCTGCTCCGCGACGGGTCCCGACCCGGCCAACCAGGCGCTCACCGCGGGCCCGACCACGAGTCCGCCGACGACCACCTCGGTGCCGCTGACCATGCCGCCGCGCCCGAGGGACATCCCGCTGGACAAAGTGGCGCCCTGCGAGATCCTGAGCAAGGACCAGCGCAAGCGGCTGAGCCTGGACACCACGCCCACCCCGTACACCGACAGCGACCTCAAGGCCAGGGCCTGCACGATCCGCGGCACCTACAGCGGGGCGGTCGCACGCCTGGCGCTGGTCACCACCGAGGGCGTGCAGCTGTGGATCTCCGACGAGGCCCAGGTGGAGGCCAAATCCGCCACGATCGTGGGATTTCCGGGACTGATCGTGCGCACTCCGGGCCTGACCACGCTCTGCAACGTGGAGGTGGACCTGGCCGAGGGCCAGTTCCTGGACGTGCTCTTCCGCGATGGCGGTGGGGCGCAACCGATCCCACAAGATGATCTTTGCCTTGGCGCGCAACGGGTCGCGGAGGCCGCCGTGACCAGTCTGTCCACTTCGAGATAAGGGCCACCCCGCCGGCCGATTGACAAACCCACCAGTAGGGATGTCACGCTGACCACAGCTCGCCGCTACGCAGGGTCGCTACAGTGTGTGGCCCCACACCCCGCACGGGAGGTCGCAAGTGCCGCAACGGACGTCCCCGGCACCGGATCCGGCCGCGGTGCTGGCCGGCAGTTTCCGGGTCGATCCCGCCGCGATCCCGAACCTGCGCAAGGTGTTCACCACCGCGCTGGTGAAGCTGGACAGGCAGATCGAGATGGCCGTGTCCGACGTGCGGATCCGGCCGTGGGCCGGTGACCCGGTCAGCGAGCAGGCGGCCGCCGACTTCAACGAGCACGCCTACGGCGGGGGTGGCTCCGCGCTGGACTCCCTGCAGGCCTACCAGCGCCAGCTCAAGGGCGCGCTGGACGCGTTGACGCAGGTGGAGCAGCAGTACCACCAGGTGGAGCACGACAACACAAAGCTGATCAACGGCCAGGGCGGGTGCTGATGTCCGGTGACTTCCGCTGGCAGGGGTACACCCACCAGGAGCTGTACGACGCGCTGAACTCCGGCCCGGGACCGGCCGCCGCGGCCACCCCGGCCAGCCGCTGGGCCGAACTGTCCGGCACCCTCGCGGAGATCAACAACGACCTGTTGCGCGGGGTGTCCGACTCCACGACGGGCTGGACCGGGTCCGCGGCCGAGCGGGCACGGGAGGGCATCGGCCCGCTGGCCAGCTGGGCGGCGCAGGCCCACGCGGGTGCCGAGGCGATGCGCAGCAGCACCGAGTTGCAGGCCGAGCACCTGAGCGCGGCCCGCGCCGACATGCCGGTGCCGGTCCCGGCCACCCCGGAGCAGCCCACCGACCTGCTCGGCGGGCTGCGGCAACTGTTCGCGGGGCAGATCGACGCCGAGATCGCCGAGGCGGCCCACCAGGCGGCCACCACCAGGGCGTACGAGGTGATGAACACCTACCAGACCAGCACCGCGAGCAACACCGGCACGCTGACCCCCTTCGCACCGCCGCCGCAGGTCGTGGCGGGTGCCGCCGCGCCCGAGCGGTCCACCGGTGATCCGTTCGCGGTACCGAGCCCGCTGGGCACCAGGCCGGTGGGCGCCAGTGCCCCGGCGCAGCGACGGGCGCCCGCGGCCACGCGCTCCGCGCCGGTGGTGCCGGGGCAGCGTCCTGGCGGCCAGTCGTCCAGCCCGGCCGAGCCCGAGCGCGGCAACTACCTGTTCGCCGCGGACGGCCTGTTCGGGGACAGCCACGCCGTGGTGCCGCCGGTGCTTGGCGAGCACTGAGCATGTCGCTGACCATCTCGGCGCTGGAGTTCGACGTGCTCTGGGAGCACCTCAGGTTCGACCAGCCGCCGCTGGCACTGCACGTGCCCTCACCGGGCAAGACCTACACCGAGCGGGCCGAGCTCGCCGACGCCGTGTGGGACTCGCTGGCCGAACGCGGACTCGTCGGCGGCAGCTCCGGCATCGACCCCGCGCTGGTCGACCTGCTGTGCCTGCTCGACCGCCCGCAGTACGAGATCGACGCCCGGCTGTGGATCGGGCAGGGCGTGCGGGCCGTGGCCGCCGCGAAGGGCCAGGACGGGGTGCTGGCCGTACTCACCGAGGACACGCTCACCCTGCGGTCGATCATCGCCGAGGGCATGCCGCACGCCGTGCTGTCCCTGCTGCCCGACCTGCCCGCGGGCCCCGGCTACTCGGTGAGCGTGCCCAGCGCCGAACTGGACGCCGCCGTGGAGCAGACCAGCACCCCGGACGACCTGGGCTGGGTGCTGCGCGACCACGGGGTGAGCCCGGCGGACGCCGACGAACTCGGCGCGATGGTCACCGGGGTGCGGGCGCGCGGCCAGTTCGGCGCGGCGGCCCGCGACCGCTGGGGCAGGCGGCACCGGCCCGACCGCGTGGTCGGCTACTTCGACACGGTGCGGGGGCGCTACGTGCAGTTGCGGCGTGCCGAGCCGGGTGGGCAGGCGTGGAGCACCGTGGCGCCCGCCGACCAGCGCCGCCTGGGCCAGCACGTGGTCGACCTGGTCAACGAGGCCGCCGCCCTGGCCCACTGACCACACCAGCCCACCGGCCCGCGAGTCCCGCCCAGCCGCAGCCGAGTCCCGCCCACCGGCCCGCGAATCCCGCCCAGGGGCACGCGAACCCCGCCCTCCGGCCCGCGAATCCCGCTTTGAGAGCCCTCTCCTGCCCTCCACCCGACCCGCCCACCCCGTGCCCGCGTCTTCGCGCCGGTCTCTGGACCGCAGGCCGAAGATGATCACATCTGTCCAGTGATCATCTTCGGACAAGGGAAGAGACCGGACCAGAGCGAAGACGCCGCGATCCGGAGGATCGCCAAGAGCGAAGCGGGCACAGCCGTCCCCAGCGAACGCCCAAGCCCGCTCGGGAGAGCCCGCATCAGTCCAGCGGGCGACCCGAGCAACCCCGCGAGCGGGACTCACACCCCCGCGAGCGGGACTCACCCGCCGGAGAGCGGGACTCACACCCCCGCGAGCGGGACTCGCGCACCAGGGAGCGCACCAGAGCCCGCATCAGTCCACCGGCGACCCGAGCACCCCCTCAGCTCACCGAGTCGAGCAGGTCCGGCCGGGCTTCCGGGGCCGCCGACCTGGCCTCGTCGGCCGCCTCGTCATCGGGCACGGTCTGCGAGGCGCGCTCGGCCTCGACCCGTGCGGTGTAGACCTCGACCTCGCGGGCGACCCGCTTGTCGTCCCAGCCGAGCACGCCCGCCATCAGCTTGGCGACCTGCTCCGCGCAGTCCACCCCGCGGTGCGGGTACTCGATCGAGATGCGGGTCCGCCGGGTGAGCGTGTCCTCCAGGTGCAGCGCCCCCTCGTGGCTGGCCGCGTACACGATCTCGACCTGGAGGTAGTCCGGGGCGGCGGGCAGCGGGCGCAGCAGTTCGGCGTCCTCGTCGGCCACGGCGAGTACCTCGTGCACCAGCGAGCCGTACCGGTCGAGCAGGTGCCGCACGCGGTACGGGTGCAGGCCGTAGCGGGCCGCCAGCTGATCTGCCTGATTGACCAGCGCGTGGTACCCGTCCGCACCCAGCAGCGGCACCTTGTCGGTGATCGAGGGCTGCAACCGCCCGGGCAGGTCGGCGGACGCGGCGTCCACGGCGTCGGCGGCCATCACCCGGTACGTCGTGTACTTGCCGCCCGCGATCGCGACCAGTCCCGGCGCGACCCGTGCCACGGCGTGCTCGCGCGAGAGCTTGGAGGTTTCCTCGCTCTCACCGGCCAGCAGGGGCCGCAGCCCGGCGTAGACGCCCTCGATGTCCTCGTGGGTCAGCGGCGTGGCCAGCACGGTGTTGACGTGTTCGAGGATGTAGTCGATGTCCCGCTTGGTGGCGGCGGGGTGGGCCAGGTCGAGGTTCCAGTCGGTGTCGGTGGTGCCGACGATCCAGTGGTTGCGCCACGGGATGACGAACAGCACCGACTTCTCGGTGCGCAGGATCAGCCCGGACTCGGCGACGATCCGGTCGCGCGGCACCACGATGTGCACGCCCTTGGAGGCGCGCACCCGGAACCGGCCGCGGCTGCCGGACAGCTTCTGGAGGTCGTCGGTCCACACCCCGGTGCAGTTGATCACCGCGTTGGCCTTGACCTCGGTCTCCCGGCCGTCCTCCACGTCCCGCACGCGCACGCCGGACACCCGGTCCGCCTCACGCAGGAAGCCGACCACCTGCGTGGACGTGCGCACCACGGCCCCGTAGTGCGCCGCGGTGCGGCCGACCATCATCGTGTGCCGGGCGTCGTCGGCCTGGGCGTCGTAGTACCGGATGCCGCCGATCAGCGCGTTGCGCTTGAGTGCGGGCACCATGCGCAGGGCGCCCGCCCTGGTCAGGTGCTTCTGACCGGGCACCGAGCGCGCGCCGCCCATGGTGTCGTACAGCAGCAGCCCGGCTGCGGTGTAGGGGCGTTCCCAGATGCGGTGGCTGAGCGGGTACAGGAAGCTGACCGGCTTCACCAGGTGCGGCGCGAGCCTGGTCAGCATCAGCTCGCGCTCGCGCAGGGCCTCCCTGACCAGCCCGAACTCCAACTGCTCCAGGTAGCGCAGACCGCCGTGGAACAGCTTGCTGGACCGGCTGGAGGTGCCCGAGGCGAGGTCGCGCGCCTCGATCAGGGCGACCCGCAGGCCGCGGGTGGCCGCGTCCAGCGCGGTGCCCACCCCGACCACGCCCCCGCCGATGACGACGAGGTCGAAGGTCTCGTTCTCCAGCCGCTGCCAGTCCCGCTCCCGTTCGTCCGTGCCGAGCCGTCCGGTCTGGGCGGCGTTGGAGCGCTCCACTGAACCACGTGGTTTCCGGCTGGCCACGGCCACTCGCCTCCCTGACAACGACGCTGGTCCGACGGATCATCACGCTACCGGCATCGGCGCCCGCGCGCGGCTCCGAGCGAGTCGTTGTGCACTGCTCCGGCTGGCGCAGTGGGCGTGACCACCGTAGACAGTCCCTGTACCGCTAAGTAACGTCCGGGCTCCCGTTGCCACCGAGGCCAGCGGGGGTGGGGAGCAGGCATGACCTACGGGGCAATCTTCGTGTGGGAGACGATCGGCACAGCGGTGCTGATCCTGCTGGGCACTGGCGTGGTGGCCAACGCTGTGCTGAAGAACACCAACGGCAACAACGGCGGCACATTGTTCATCAATGTGGGCTGGGGTTTCGCGGTGTTCACCGGTGCCAGCTTGGCCAGCCCGAGCGGAGCCCATCTCAACCCGGCGCTGACACTGGCGCTGGCCGTGGCGGACAAGGTCGGCTGGGACAAGGTGCCGTTCTACCTCGCGGGCCAGTTCCTCGGCGCGATCATCGGCGCCATGCTCTGCTGGGCCACCTACAAGCTCCAGTTCGACCGGCACGACGAGCCGCGCAACACGCTGGGCATCTTCTCCACCGCCCCGACCATCCGCGGCACGACCTGGAACCTGGTCACCGAGGTGATCGGCACGTTCGTGCTGGTCATCTGGGTGCTGCTCAGCCCGGCGGCCAAGACGGCAGGCACCGACGGCGTGCCGCAGTTCGGCAACTCGGCGCTGGGCTACGCCGGTGTCGCGTTCGTCGTGCTGGTCATCGGCACCTCGCTCGGCGGCCCCACCGGGTACGCCATCAACCCCGCGCGCGACCTCGGACCGCGCATCGCCTACGCCTTCCTGATGCCCATCCGCGGCAAGGGTCGTGGCGACTGGGGCTACTCCTGGGTGCCGGTGCTCGGCCCCGTCGTCGGCGGCGTGCTCGCCGCCCTGCTCTACCTCGTGCTGCCCACGTCCTGAAGGGGAACAACCCGATGCCTTACGTAGCCGCGATCGACCAGGGCACCACGTCGACCCGCTGCATGATCTTCGACCACTCCGGCCGGGTCGTGTCGGTGGACCAGAAGGAGCACGAGCAGATCTTCCCGAAGGCGGGCTGGGTCGAGCACGACCCGAAGGAGGTCTGGTCCAACACCCGCGAGGTGGCCGCTGGCGCGCTGGCCAAGGCCGACCTGCACGCCAGCGACATCGTCGCGGTGGGCATCACCAACCAGCGCGAGACCGCCGTGGTGTGGGACCGCACCACCGGTGAGCCGGTCTACAACGCGATCGTCTGGCAGGACACGCGCACCGACAGGATCTGTGCCGAACTCGAGGCGCTGGGCGGCGGGCAGGAGCGCTACCGGGCCAAGACCGGCCTGCCGCTGGCCACGTACTTCTCCGGGCCGAAGGTCCGCTGGATCCTGGACAACGTCGAGGGCGCCCGCGAGAAGGCCGAGGCCGGTGACCTGGTCTTCGGCAACATGGACACCTGGGTGCTGTGGAACATGACCGGCGGGGTGGACGGCGGAGTGCACGCCACCGACCCCACCAACGCCTCGCGCACCCTGCTGATGGACCTGGACACACTCAGCTGGGACGCCGAGATCGCCAAGGACATGGGCATCCCGCTGTCCATGCTGCCGGAGATCCGCTCCTCCTCCGAGGAGTACGGCAAGGTGCGTGAGCGCGGGGCGCTGGCCGGGGTGCCGATCGCGGGCATCCTCGGCGACCAGCAGGCCGCCACCTTCGGCCAGGCCTGCCTGTCGCCCGGCGAGGCGAAGAACACCTACGGCACCGGCAACTTCGTGCTGCTCAACACCGGCACGGAGAAGGTGCTCAGCGAGAACGGCCTGCTCACCACGGTCTGCTACAAGATCGGCGAGAGGGACACCGTGTACGCCCTGGAGGGCTCCATCGCGGTCACCGGCTCGCTGGTGCAGTGGCTCAGGGACAACCTGGGCATGATCGGTTCGGCGGCGGAGATCGAGGAGCACGCGCGCTCGGTCGAGGACAACGGCGGCTGCTACTTCGTGCCCGCCTTCTCCGGCCTGTTCGCGCCCTACTGGCGCTCCGACGCGCGCGGGGCGATCGTCGGCCTGACCCGGTTCGTGAACAAGGGCCACCTGGCCCGCGCGGTGCTGGAGGCCACGGCCTTCCAGTCCCGCGAGGTGATCGAGGCGATGAACGCCGACTCGGGCGTGCCGCTGAAGTCGCTCAAGGTGGACGGCGGCATGGTGGTCAACGAGCTGCTCATGCAGTTCCAGGCCGACATCCTGGGCGTTCCGGTGATCCGCCCGGTGGTGGCCGAGACCACCGCGCTCGGCGCCGCCTACGCGGCCGGGCTGGCGGTCGGCTTCTGGGCGGGCGAGGAGGACATCCGGCAGAACTGGGCCCAGGACAAGCAGTGGGACCCGGCGATGGCGGAGTCCACCCGCACCGAGCAGTACCAGAACTGGAAGCGCGCGGTCACCAAGACCTTCGACTGGGTGCAGGGCTGACACCACACTGGGGTCGTGCCGCCGGGGTTTTCAAGCACCCCTGCTTGCGGAAATCCCCGGCGGCACGGCCTCATTCGAGGGTGGGCTGTGCCCCACCCCCGGTCTGTGCCGACCGCACCGTGAACCAGGTGCTCGGCGTCTGGTCACCGCAGGCCACCGACACCTCGTAACGGCCGGGGTGGGCGTCCGCGTTGACCTCACCTGCGCCGGTGAGCAGCCACGGCTGGTGGCCGTCCGGATCGCGGGACAGCGCTTGCACGGTGAGCACCGCGGAGGAGACCACCCCGAGCCGGGTGTCCTCGCAGGCCACCTGCACCGTCACCGCGTCACCCGGGCGTCCCTCAGCGGGACTCACCGAGATCGACACCGGTATCGGGTCCGCGGCGGCGAGAGCCGGGCTGGCCCCTGCTACCAACCCGGCGGCCAGCGTCACCGCGAAGGTGGTCCCGAATCGCATGGCCGCCATCTCCCTCGCCTCGCCGCGGTGTCCGACACTGTGCAGACGGCGCGGGGTGGCGAGGGGGTTGCACGGCTAGTCGAGATCGTCGTGACGCATCAGCTGACGGCCCGCGTCGGTGATCGAACCCGACAGCGAGGGGTAGACCGCGAAGGTGTGCGCGAGGTTCTCCACGCTGAGCTGGTTCTGCACGGCCAGCGCGATCGGCAGGATCAGCTCGCTGGCCGTCGGGGCCACCACGACCCCGCCGATGACCACGCCGGTGGCCGGTCGGCAGAACAGCTTCACGAAGCCCCTGCGCAGGCCCTCCATCTTGGCGCGCGGGTTGGTGGCCAGCGGCAGCATGATCGTGCGCGCGGGCACCTCACCGGAGTCGATGGCCTGCTGGCTGATGCCGACCGTGGCGATCTCCGGGTTGGTGAACACGTTCGCGGCCACCGTCTTGAGCCGGATCGGCTGCACGGCCTCGCCCAGGGCGTGCCACATGGCGATGCGGCCCTGCATGGCGGCCACCGAGGCGAGCATCAGCACGCCCGTGCAGTCCCCGGCCGCGTAGACCCCGCTGACCGTGGTGCGCGACACGCGGTCCACCGGGATGAACCCGCCCCGGCCCAGCTCGATGCCGATCCGGTCCAGGCCGATGTCGGCGGTGTTGGGCACCGAGCCGACCGTCATCAGCGCGTGGCTTCCCTCGACGGTGCGACCGTCCTCCAGGTAGACCTTCACGCCCTTCTCGGTGCGCTCGACCCGGTCGGCGCGGGCGTGCTTGGCCATGTCGCTGCCCCGCTCCAGGAACACGTCCTCCAGCACGGCGGCGGCGTCGGCGTCCTCGTGCGGCAGCACCCGGTCCCGGCTGGACACCAGGGTGACCTTGACCCCGATCTCGGTGTAGGCGGAGGCGAACTCCGCACCGGTCACGCCGGAGCCCACCACGATCAGGTGTTCCGGCAGCTCGGCCAGGTCGTAGATCTGCCGCCAGTCCAGGATGCGCTCGCCGTCGGGCACGGCCCCGGGCAACACGCGCGGGGTCGCGCCAGTGGCGATCAACACGATGTCGGCGGGCAGCACCTCCTCGCCCTCACTGGTGGTGACCACCACGCGGTGCTGGGCCAGGCCCGGCGCGTCGTCGCAGAGCCGGGCGGTACCGGTGATCAGGCGCACGCCCTCGCGCTGCAACTTGGCCCGGACGTCGGCGGACTGCGCCAGCGCGAGCCCCTTCACCCGTCCGTGGACCACGGGCACCTCGACGCCCGCCTCCGAGCTGTTCGTGCGAATGCCCAGCTCACCGGCATTGCGGAAGGCCGATCGGGCCCCCGCCGAGGCGATGTAGGTCTTCGAGGGCACGCAGTCGTAGAGCACGCAGGCCCCGCCGAGGCCGTCCCGCTCCACCACGGTGACCTCGGCACCGTGCGGTGCCGCGACCAGGGCTGCCTCGTAGCCGGCAGGGCCACCGCCCATGATCACGATCCGGGTCACCGGGTCCTCCTCTTACCGGTCGTCACAAGCCGGTGCAACCGTACGCGGTCGGCTGACCGGGCGCGCGACCCGCTCGGCATCCCGGCCGCTGATCGCCGAGGTCGCTACTCTGTCGTCGTGCCGCTCTACGCCGCTTACGGGTCCAACATGGACCCGAACCAGATGATGGAGCGAGCTCCGCACTCGCCGATGGCGGGAACCGGATGGCTCGCCGGATGGCGTCTGACCTTCGGCGGCGAGGACCTCGGCTGGGAGGGCTCCCTCGCCACGATCGTCGAGGACCCCGACTCGCAGGTCTTCGTCGTGCTCTACGACGTCAGCCCCAGGGACGAGTCGACCCTGGACCGCTGGGAGGGCGCGCTCGGCCTGTACAAGAAGATCCGGTTGCGGGCGCAGACCCTGGAGGGCACCGCCGTGTCCTGGCTCTACGTGCTCGACGCATACGAGGGCGGCCTGCCCTCGGCCCGGTACCTGGGCGTGGTCGCCGACGCCGCGGAGGCCGCGGGCGCCCCGGACGACTACGTCGCCGACCTGCGCACCCGCCCCTGCCGAGGCCTGAACGGCTAACGCGAGTCCCGGCGTGTCGGACGTTCCGGCACCGCGTGTCGGCGCTTCCCGTACCGCGTGTCGGACGTTCCGGCGCGGTGTGTCGGCGCCTTCGGTACCGCGTGTTCGACATTCCGGAACCGCGTGTCGGCGCTTCCGGTGCGGTGCGTTCGACGGTCCGGCTCACCGCCGCCGTCCGAGGGCCGCGCGCAACCTGGCGATGAGCGCCGCAGGCTCCCGCAGGTCCTCAGCAGTGGCGCGCAGGACGAGCCAGCCCCGTCGATGGAGGTCCTCGTCCCGGGCGCGATCCTGCTCGTCCCGCCCCTCATGTGCCGCGTAACCGTCGTACTCCAGCGCGACCATCGCATCCGGCCAGGCGAAGTCGAGCCTGTAGAGCAAGGTGCCGTCGAGCTTGCAGACCTCGTGCTGGCACGTCGGCGCAGCGAGGCCAGCGTCTACGACGGTGAGCAGGAGCTTGCTTTCCGACGGCGACTCGGGCAAACCGCTGGCCAGCTCGAACAACAACTCCGCCCGACGGGTCCCGCGGCGGTCCCGGCGTTCACGCACCCTGTGGGCGACATCGGCCTTGAACGCCGCACGACGGACCGGGGAGAGCCTGGAGAGCAGTTCGTCGAAACAGGCCAAGGCCCGCCAGCGAGTCTCGTCACAGATCAACCCGGCGATCACCCGCTCGGGGACGAACACCGGCAGGCCGTCGACGTCCACCACGTCCTGGTCCTCGTAGTCGCCCTGGTGGACGCGCAGCCCGGCCCTGGACCTGATCTGGCGGTCGTAGCGGACATGTAGGTGGACCGGCACGTGCAAGGCGGCAGCGCAGCCATGCAGGGCAGCGGCGGTGAAACTGGTGAGCGTCACAGGCGGCGTGGCCGCGAGCACAGAGGCGGCGCATCTCGTGTGCAAGGAGAGTGCGCGTCGCGCATCGACCAGGACGTCGCGCGTGAAGTGCAGCGCACGGTGATCGCGGAGCGCGATTCGCGCTCCGCGATCACCCAGCGCGAGCCGAAGTTGGTCACGGGTGAAGGCGCCGTACAGGCCTGTGGGCAAACTGGTCATACATCTGACGATGTGGGCGCCAGATCACCCTGTCACCAGGCATTTCTCGACTTGTGGACAACTACCCTGCCTGTGGACAACTCACCGCACGGGAACGTCCGACACGCCGTACCGGAAGCGCCGACACGCGGTGTGGAACAGCTCAGGCCAGGGCGGTCAGGGCGGTGTGGACCATCAGCCGGATGCCCACGGGGATCGCCCGCTCGTCGAGCACGAAGGTCGGCTGGTGCAGGTCGTACTGCCGCCCCTCGCCGCTCCACACACCCAGGCGCGCGAACGAGCCGGCCACGTGTTCCAGGTACCAGGCGAAGTCCTCGCCGCCGGAGGACTGCTCGGTCCCGGCCAGCGCGTCCTCGCCCAGTGCCGCCTCCACGCCCGCGCGCAGCAGCGCGGTGCTCTCCGCCTCGTTGACCACGGGCGGCACCCCGCGGGTGTGCACCAGTTCGAAGCCCACCCCGGTCGGCCACAGCAGCGACTGCACCAGGTCCTTGACCAGCGGTTCCAGGTCCTCCCACACGTGGTGGTCCCCGGTGCGCAGGGTGCCGCGCAGCACTCCGCTCTGCGGCACGGCGTTGGCGGCCTCACCCGCGTGCACCGCACCCCAGGTCAGCACCGTGCCCGAGCGCGGGTCGACCCGGCGGTTGAGCAGCGCGGGCAGGCCGGTGATCACCGTGCCGAGCGCGTGCACCAGGTCGGCGGTCAGGTGCGGACGCGAGGTGTGCCCACCGGGCGAGGTCAGCCGCAGCTCCAGCATGTCGGCGGCGGAGGTGATCGGCCCGACACGGGTGCCGACCCTGCCGACCTGCAGCCTCGGGTCACAGTGCAGGCCGAAGATCCGCTCCACGCCCTCGAGACCGCCCGCCTCGATGACGCGCAGCGCTCCGCCGGGCATGGCCTCCTCGGCGGGCTGGAACACCAGCCGCACGCGGCCGGGCAGCTCGGGGGCGGAGGCCAGGGCCAGGGCCGCGCCGAGCAGCACCGCGGTGTGCGCGTCGTGACCGCACGCGTGGCACGCACCGTCCACTGTGGATGAGAATGGCAGGCCGGTGGCCTCGGTCAGCGGCAGCGCGTCGATGTCGGCCCGCAGCGCCACGCAGCGCTCGCCGGTGCCGATGTCGCAGAGCAGACCGGTCCCGCCGGGCAGCACCTTCGGGTGCAGACCCGCCGAGCGCAGTTGGCTGACGAGTAGGTCTGTGGTCTGGTGCTCCTGGTAGGACAGCTCGGGGTGCGCGTGCACGTGCCGCCGCCAGGCGACGACGTCGGCGAGCCCTCTGCCCAGCCACTCGTCGAGCCAGGACGGGCCACGTCCGGCACCGAGGTCCTGCACGTCTGACATGCTGACCCCGGAGTCGGTGATCAGCATCTCGGAACCTGCTTCGCGCCGGTCGCCCTCGCCCTCCAGGGGCAGCTCGGGCCGCGAGTCCAGCACGGTCACGCCACACCTCCAGCGGATCCGCTTCGGTGCCGCACCCCGTCGAGCAGTCTTGCCCGCTGGTCGGAGTCGGTCGCCGCGGCCACCGCGGTCCACGCCATCGACAGGGCGCCGTCGAGCACGGCCCTGTCCGCTGATGGCGAGGCGCAGGCCGCGGCGAACTCCGGCTGGTGGTTCACCGCGTCTCCGCAATCGATTGCAATGGTTGGGTGGATCCCGGGCAACGCCCTCGTGACGTTGCCCATGTCGGTGCTGCCCGCTGTCCGCAGCAGTTCCTCCTGCGGGCTCAGCAGGCAGCGGCCGAGTTCGGTGGCGGCGGCGCGGTACGCCTGCGCCAGCCACTCATCCGGCGCCAGTTCGGTGTACACCGGGGAGACCTGCTCGACCTCCAGGGCGCACCCGGTGCCCACGGCACCGGCCTCGAAGCAACCCCGGATGCGGTTGTCCAGGCGCTGCAACGATTCGAGGTCCGCCGCACGCAGGTAGAACAGCGCAGACGTCCTCGCGGGAACGATATTGGGCGCGGCACCGCCGTTGGTGACGATGCCGTGAACCATCTGTTTCGGCTCGAGGTGCTGGCGGGCCAGCCCGATTGCCACTTGGGCAAGGGTAACCGCGTCAGCGGCGTTCACGCCCAGGTGTGGCGCCGCGGCGGCGTGCGACTCCTTGCCTCGGTAGGTGACCTCCAGGTCCACGATGGCCAGGGAGGGCGAGGCGCAGGTCTCGTCCGGCGAGGGGTGCACCATCATCGCCATCGCGGCGTCGTCGAAGACACCGCGCTCCAGCATCAGGACCTTGCCGCCACCGGCCTCCTCGGCAGGCGTGCCGATCAGCTTCACGGTGATGCCCAACTGGTCGGCGACCTCGCGCAGGGCCAGCGCGGTGCCGGTGGAGGCGGCGGCGATGACGTTGTGCCCGCAGGCGTGCCCGACCTCGGGCAGCGCGTCGTACTCGGCACACAGGGCCACGACCAGCTCACCGGTGCCGTAGGTGGCGGTGAAGGCGGTGTCCAGTCCGGCGACCCCGCGCTCCACCTGGAAGCCCTCGCGCTCGGCCAGGTCGGCGATCTTCGCGGCGCTGCGGTGCTCGCGGAACGCCAGCTCCGGTTCCGCGTGGATGCTGCGGGAGAGTCCGACGAGTGCGTCCTCGTACCGCTGCAGCACTGCGCGGCAGGTCGCCTTGGGGTCGGTACTCACTTGCGCCATCCTGCCCCACCGGTCCTTCCTGTCCGGTGGAGTTTTGCGCGTTGGGGGCTGGCCGGTGCCCAGAATGCGCCGAGCGGCGGGCCGATCGCGGGAAAGTTATGCCTGGCTGTACCCGCCGTTCAGTTAATGATCATGAAATCGTCGGCGGGCGGCGAAGTCTGTCCCACGATGTGGGAGGGTCGGCTCAGCCCGCGCTCTGGTTCCTCTTGCGCACCCTGCGCCCGTACCAGACGATCGCCAGCAGCGCGGCCACCACGACCACGATGATCAGCTTCTGCTTGGCGTCCTCACCGAGCCCCTGGTTCTGCGGTGGGTTGAGCGAGGGGCCGGGCTGCGGGGTCGGGTCGTCCGCCCACGCGGTCGGCGCGGTCAGCACGGCCCACAGGAACACGGTGCCGAGCGCGAGCACACGGGACATCGACTGCCTCCTCGCCGGGGCGGGTGTTGATCTACTGAGCCTAATGATGCCCCAGCCCGGCGCACATCCACCGGCTGAGCGGTGTTGGTGGACAATGGGCGCCATGTCCGCGCAGGAGCCCTCCACGCCAGCCGCAGAACGGGTCATCGCGGGCCGCTACCGGCTCCAGCACGTGCTCGGCAACGGGTCGATGGGCACGGTGTGGGCGGCCTACGACGAGTTCCTGCACCGCAAGGTGGCGGTCAAGGAGATGCTGCTGCCGCCGGGCATCCCCGCGGGCGAAGCCGACGCGCTGCGCGAGCGCACGCTGCGCGAGGCCAGGGCCATCGCCGTGCTGTCCCACCCGAACGTGGTCACCCTGCACGACATCGCCAGGCAGGACGGGGAGCCGTTCGTGGTGATGGAACTGGTGCCCTCGCGCAGCCTGGCCGAGGTGGTCCGCCAGCAGGGGCCACTGGAACTGGACCAGGCGATCACCGTGGCCGACGCGGTGGCCGCCGCGCTGGAGGCCGCGCACCGGGCGGGCATCACCCACCGCGACGTCAAGCCGGGCAACGTGCTGGTCGGCGACAGCGGGCAGATCAAGCTGACCGACTTCGGCATCGCCCGCAACGTGGCCGAGACGACGATGACCAGCACCGGCATCATGCTGGGCTCACCGGCCTTCATCTCACCGGAGGTGGCCTCCGGTCAGCAGGTGACCCCGGCCGCCGACCTGTGGAGCCTGGGCGCCACCCTGTTCTCGGTGCTGGAGGGCCGCCCGCCCTACGACGCCGACGACGACCCCCTCGCGACGGTGACCGAGGTGGTGCACGGCGAGGTGCCCAGGCCCAGCGCCGCCGGGGTGCTGGAGCCGGTCATCGCCGGGCTGATGGTCAAGGACCCGGCGGCCCGGATGCCGCTGACCGAGGTGCGCAGGCGGCTGCGCCCGCTGGTCGCCGACCTGGACGCGGTGACCTTCCCGCACCTGGAGGTGCCGCGACCGGCCCCGATGCGGCCCACCATGCCCAAGCCGAAGCGGGTGGACCCGCCCGCGGACACCCCGCTGGCCGCCGACCCCGGCCCGCTGCCGTTCATGACCGGCCCCACCGAGCGGCCCGCGCCGCCCCGGGAGCACGTGCCCGGGCCGCGCGGCGGGCTGGCCATCGCGGTGGTGGGCCTGGTGGCGTTCCTGCTGTTCGCCCTGTCCACGGTGGGCGGGTTCGCGCTGACCAGGGTGGCCGGCGGGCAGCCGCTGGTACCCGCGCCGGTGCAGGTGGACGGGCCCAGCCCGACCACCACCGCCTCGCTGCCGCCGATGAGCGAGGTCACCGACAACGCGGAGATCGCCGCGGGCGGTACCGGCGGGGCCTTCGCGATCACCATCCCGCAGGACTGGCAGCACTTCGTGGAGCAGCGCCTGGCGGTCATGACGCTGCCCGCGAGCGTGGTGCACCACTGGGTCAGCCGCGACGGCAGCCAGGAGCTGAGCGTGCAGCGCTACCCGCGGTACTCCTCGGGCAGCGACATCAAGCCGTACCTGGACATGCTGGAGAAGACCCAGCCCGGTTACCGCAAGCCCGGACTGACCACCTCGCTCAACGGGGTCACCGGCTTCACCAACCCCCAGCAGTTCGTCTACCGGACCGACGACAACGGCGGGCCGCAGGTGCGCAGCAACGACCGCCAGCAGCGCAGCTACCTGGTGGCCACGCTGCCCAAGGACCGGGACCTGTGGGTGGTCACGCTGGCGACCGCGACCCAGGAGGAGGGCGGCTCCCTCCCGAACAAGCTGTTCACCACGGTCACCGCGAGTTTCCGGGTCACGGCGTGAAGGTTTTAGGCTCGACCACGTGACCGGTATCAGCGAGAACATCAGCGTGACCCCCGAGGAGCTGGCCGCGCGGGCCGCGACGGCACTGGCCGAGCGGACCGGGGTCGAGCGGCACGACGTGGCCGTGGTGCTCGGCTCGGGCTGGCGGCCCGCCGCGGACGTGATCGGCCAGGCCGAGGTCGAGGTGCCGGTCGCCGAGCTGCCGGGCTTCCTGGCGCCGACGGTGGCCGGGCACGGCGGCACGATCCGGTCCGTGCGCGCCGGGGACAACCGGGTGCTGGTGCTGCTGGGCCGCACCCACCTGTACGAGGGCAAGGGCATCGAGACGGTCGTGCACGGGGTGCGGACCGCGGCCGCCGCTGGCTGCCGCACGGTGGTGCTCACCAACGCCGCGGGCGGCCTGCGCCACGGCATGCGGGTGGGCCAGCCAGTGCTGATCAGCGACCACCTGAACCTCACCGCACGCTCCCCGCTGGTCGGCGCGAACTTCGTGGACATGACCGACCTGTACTCGCCGAGGCTGCGCGAGCTGGCCAGGCAGATCGACCCCGCGCTGGAGGAGGGCGTGTACGCGGCGCTGCCCGGCCCGCACTTCGAGACGCCCGCCGAGATCAGGATGCTGCGCACGCTGGGCGCCGACCTGGTGGGCATGTCCACGGTGCTGGAGGCGATCGCGGCGCGGGCCGCCGGGGTGGCCGAGGTGTTCGGCCTGTCCCTGGTGACCAACCTGGCCGCGGGCATGACCGGTGAGCCGCTCAACCACCAGGAGGTCCTGGAGGCGGGCAAGGCCGCGGCCACCGGCATGGGCTCGCTGCTGCGCGAGCTGGTGAGCCGGGCATGACGGTGCGGCCCGCGCTGCGCGACGCCGCGTTCCGCTGGATCGCCGACGACCCGGACCCGGCGGCGCGCGCCGAGTTGCAGGCCGTGCTGGCCAAGGCCATCGCCGGGGACCCGGCCGCGGCTGAGGAACTGGCCGACCGGATGGCCGGGCCGCTCACCTTCGGCACGGCGGGGCTGCGCGGGCCGGTCCGCGCCGGGCCCAACGGCATGAACGAGGCCGTGGTCGTGCGCACCACGGCCGGGCTGGCGGACTGGTTGCGGCGCAACGGCCACGCCGGTGGCCTGGTGGTGGTCGGCCGGGACGCGCGGCACGGCTCCAAGCAGTTCCACCAGGCGGCGGCCGGGGTGCTGGCGGCGGCCGGGTTCGACGTGCGCGTGCTGGGCGGTCCGCTGCCCACGCCCGTCACGGCCTTCCTGGTGCGGCGGCTGGGCGCGGTCGCCGGTGTGCAGATCACCGCCTCGCACAACCCACCCGCGGACAACGGCTACAAGCTGTACGTGCAGCAGGGCGCGCAGATCGTGCCGCCGACCGACCGCGAGATCGAGGCGGCGATCGAGGCGGTGGCCGCGGCCGTCTCGGTGCCGCGTTCCACCAACTGGTCCACGGTGCCCGCTGCCGAGGTCGCCGAGTACGTGGCGCGGGCCGCCGGTCTGCCGCGCGGCACGGCCCGCGAGCTGCGCGTGGCCGCGACCCCGATGCACGGGGTCGGCGCCGACACGCTGGCCTCGGTGCTGGGCGCGGCCGGGTTCACCGACGTGCACTTCGTGGCCGAGCAGCGTGAGCCGGACCCGGACTTCCCCACCGTGTCCTTCCCGAACCCGGAGGAGCCCGGCGCCACGGACCTGCTGCTGGAGTTGGCGTCCACTGTGGACGCCGATCTGGCGGTGGCCCTGGACCCGGACGCCGACCGCTGCGCGCTGGGCGTGCGCGAGCGGGACGGTTCGTGGCGGATGCTGCGCGGGGACGAGACCGGTGTGCTGCTCGGCGAGCACGTTCTGTCCACTGTGGACGGTGCGGGTGCACTGGTGGCGACCACGATCGTGTCCTCCTCGCTGCTGTCCTCGGTGGCCGCCGCGCACGGTGTGAGCTACGACGAGACGCTGACCGGGTTCAAGTGGCTGGTCCGGGCCGGGGACGGGCTGGGCACCGGGCTGGTCTACGCGTACGAGGAGGCGCTCGGGCACTGCGTGGACCCGGACTTCGTGCGGGACAAGGACGGGATCTCGGCCGCCGTGCTGGCCTGCGACCTCGCCGCCACGCTCAAGGCCGAGGGCAGGACGCTGCTCGACGTGCTGGACGAGTTGTCGGTGGCGCACGGCGTGCACCTGACCGACCAGGTGTCGCTGCGGGTGGACGACCTCAGCCGGATCGGCTCACTGATGTCCGAGCTGCGCGCCGACCCGCCCGCACAACTGGGTTCGGTCACGGTCACCGCCGAGGACCTGCGCCCCCGCGCCGACGTGCTCGCACTGCGCGGTGCGGGCGTGCGGGTGCTGATCCGCCCGTCCGGCACCGAGCCGAAGGTCAAGGCGTACCTGGAGGTCGTGCAGCCGGTGACCGGCGAGCTCGGCGCCGCCCGCGAGCAGGCTCGCGCCCGGTTGGCCCAGCTGCACGGGGAGATCAGCGCGCTGCTGGTCTAGGCGGCGGCCACGATCAGCGCGATCACGGCCACCAGCAGGAACACCCCGGCCAGCAGGTACGGCACGTTCGACGGTCCCGACACGGGTCGGGGCCGTCGTTCGGTCATGCCCGCGATCGAGGCGCGGCCGAACGCGTAGCTGACTGAGGTCAGGCTCAGCCCGAACGCCATCAGCACGATGTTGGCCGAGTACGGCGTGTGGTCGATGCCCGGCCACAGCGCCACGACCACCAGCGGCAGGCCGATCAGGCCGATGCCGACGGCGAGCCAGCCGAAGTAGAAGATCCGCTTGCGGCGGCTGCCCGATACCAGAGAAGAAGTCACGTCCACAGTTCGTCCAGGTATATCAGCGTTTCCTGTACGTAGGACGTGTGGGGTGCGGGCCGGGTTGCGTGTCCGGCGCGGGCCCGGCACGCTCGCTTTCCGTGTCCAGACTGCTGATCGTGCACCACACACCGTCACCCGCCACGCAGGCCATGCTGGAGGCGGTGGTGTCCGGTGCGTCCGATCCGGAGATCACCGGCGTGCAGGTCGTGCGCCGCCCCGCCCTGGCCGCCAACGCCGTTGACGTGCTCGAATCCGATGCCGTGCTGCTCGGCACCCCGGCCAACATCGGGTACATGTCCGGCGCTCTCAAGCACTTCTTCGACACCGTGTACTACCCGTGCCTGGACGCCACGCGCGGCAAGCCGTACGGGCTCTACGTGCACGGGGACAACGACACCTCGGGCGCGGTCAAGTCAGTTGAGATGATCACCACTGGGCTCGGTTGGACGCGGGCCGCCAGCCCCGTGTCGGTCCTCGGGGCGCTGGACAAGGCGGCCCGGGAGGCGTGCTGGGAACTCGGCGCGACGCTGGCGGCCGGGTTGATGGCGTGAAGGTGGCTTTCCCTGCGCTGGGCGCAGGGAAAGCCACCTTCACGCGACCTGTCAGCGGCCCACGAGCTCCATGCCAGCCTCGGGGTAGCGGCTGCCCGCGACGGCGTTGAGCGGCACCACGTACTCGATGGCGGAGAGGTCCTCGGCCGACAGCTCCAACTGGGCCGCGGCCACGTTCTCCTCCAGGTACTTGCGGCGCTTGGTGCCCGGGATCGGCACCACGTCCGAGCCGCGGTGCTGCACCCAGGCCAGCGCGAGCTGACCCGCGGTGACGCCCCGGTCGGCGGCCAGCGACTTGAGCGCCTCGACGATCGCGAGGTTCTTGGCCAGGTTCTCCTCGGCGAAGCGCGGCTGCCCGACCTGCCGGAAGTCGCCCTCGGTGAAGTCCTGCGCGGAGGTGTAGCGCCCGGTCAGGAAGCCACGCCCCAGCGGGGAGTAGGCCACGACACCGACGCCCAGCTCACGGCAGGCCGGGACGATCTCCTGCTCCAGGTCGCGCGACCAGAGCGACCACTCGGTCTGTAGCGCGGTGATCGGGTGCACCGCGTGCGCCCGCCGGATCGTCTCCGCCCCAGCCTCGGACAGCCCCAGGTGACGGACCTTGCCCGCCTCCACCAGCTCCGCCATCGCCCCGACCGTCTCCTCGATCGGAACATTCGGGTCAACCCGGTGCTGGTAGTACAAATCGATGTGATCCACGCCCAACCGCCGCAGCGAGGCCTCACACGCCTGACGCACGTACTCCGCGTCACCGCGGACGCCGCGCACCGTCGGGTCGTCGGTGCGGACGATGCCGAACTTGGTGGCCAGTACGACCTGATCGCGGCGGTCCGCGATCGCCCGGCCAACCAGCTCCTCGTTGAGGCCCTTGCCGTACATGTCGGCGGTGTCGAGCAGGGTCACACCCAGTTCGAGGGCGCGGTGGATGACGGCGATCGACTCGGTGTCGTCACCGGCACCGTAGAACTCGCTCATCCCCATGCAGCCCAGACCCTGCGCGGAGACCTCCAACTGGCCGAGCCTGCGCGTGGGCAGTGTTGCTCCCATGATGGTGAAACCCCTCAGTTCGTCGCGTGTGCGGTTCAGCGGCCCGAGAGGGCCTGCATCGCCGCGGTGTAGCGGTCGCCCGCGATCTGCTCCGCCGGTGCGGCGGCCTCGATCGCTGCGAGCTCCTCGGCCGACAGCTCCAACTGGGCCGCCGCCGCGTTCTCCTCCAGGTACTTGCGGCGCTTGGTGCCCGGGATCGGCACCACGTCGGCGCCCTGGTGCTGCACCCAGGCCAGCGCCAACTGCCCCGCCGTGACCCCGCGCTGCTCGCCCAGCGCCCTGAGCGCCGCGACGATCGCCAGGTTGCGCTCCAGGTTGCCGTCGGTGAACCGGGGCAGGCCGCGGCGCATGTCGTCGGCGGCCAGGTTGTCCACGGAGGTGACCTGGCCGGTCAGGAAGCCACGCCCCAGCGGGGAGAACGGCACCAGGCCGATGCCCAGCTCACGGCAGGTGCCGAGGATCTCGCCCTCGATGTCCCTGGTCCACAGCGACCACTCGCTCTGCAATGCGGTGATCGGGTGCACCGCGTGCGCCCGCCGGATCGTCTCCGCCCCAGCCTCGGACAGCCCCAGGTAACGGACCTTGCCCGCCTCCACCAGCTCCGCCATCGCCCCGACCGTCTCCTCGATCGGAACATTCGGGTCAACCCGGTGCTGGTAGTACAAATCGATGTGGTCAACGCCCAACCTGCGCAGCGAGGCGTCACACGCCTGACGCACGTACTCGGCATCGCCCCGGAGGCCCGCGATGGAGCCGTCCTCGTTCTTGACGAAGGCGAACTTCGTGGCCAGCACGACCTGGTCGCGGCGGTCCGCGATCGCCCGGCCGACCAGTTCCTCGTTGGCCCCGTTGCCGTACTGGTCGGCGGTGTCGAGCAGGGTCACACCCAGTTCGAGGGCGCGGTGCACGGTCGCGATCGACTCGGCCTCGTCCCCCACGCCGTACGCCTGGCTCATGCCCATGCAGCCCAGGCCCTGTGCACCGACTTCGAGCTGACCGAGACGCCTGGTGGACAGTGTCATGCCGATGCCTCCTGGATGAGCTGCTGACCGGCCATCTTGGCCTCGATCTCCGCGTAGTTCGTGATCTTGCAGTCGAGCACCTCGAGGCAGGCGTGCAGCTCGGCGATGCGCTGGCGCACGTCGGCGCGGTGCTCGAAGAGGATCTGCTTGCGCCGGCCCGCCGTGGCCGACCCCTTGTGGCGCAGTTGCGCGTACTCCCGCATCAGCCTGATCGGCATGCCGGTGGTCCGCAGCTTGGTGAGGAAGCCCAACCACGCGAGGTCGTTGTCCGAGTACAGACGACGCCCCCCTGAGTCGCGGGCTGGCGGGTCGACCAGCCCGATTCGTTCGTAATAGCGGAGCGTGTCGATGGACAGGCCGCTGCGCTCCGCTGCTTGGGCGATCGAGTAAGTCACACCACGACGGTAGGAGCTGGAGTGCACTCCAGGTCAAGCGCTTCACCCGGCCACGCGGTTGCGGGCAGTGGGCAGGCAGCCGGCAAGTAGCGGCGCAAACGTTTGTCCACAGGCGGCGAGTTGTCCACATGTGGATCTTCAGCAAGATCAGGTGTCGGGGGTGGGCGGTAGACTGGTGACGGGGACGCCCCCCAGGGAGTGGCGGGGGACGCACATGGGTAGGTGGGGCCCGCCCCGCCCCTACTCCGGCCAGGCGCCGTCCTTGGGGCTGGCCCAGGTGTCGAAGCGGGCGGCCAGGTCGGGCACCTCGATGCGGCCGTGCGCGACGCCGCGAACCACGGCCAGCGCCTCGTCCTCGTCGGCGTCGATCCACCAGCCGTTGATGTCGCACAGCGCGACCGCGGCGACCCAGCCGAGCCGCCAGTTGCCCTGGGCGAGCGGGCGGGTGCGCACGACGGAGTGCAGCAGCGCGGCGGCCTTGAGCCACAGCGAGGAGTAGGCCTCCACGCCGAGCACGGTGGCGCGGGGCCGGTGCGCGGCGGAGTCGAGCAGGCCGAGGTCGCGCACCACGAGGTCACCGCCGGTCACGGCCGTGGCCAGCACGAGCAGGTCACCGGCGTCGAGGTACTCCACCAACTCAGGCCGGACCCAGCCTGTCCAGCAGCCCCTGGTAGCGCGGCAGCACCCGGCCGAGCACCTCGCCGAGCTGCTCCTCCTTGCGCAGCCGCGCCCAGCGCTCGGCCAGCGCCAAGCGCACGACCTCCTGCTTGGAGCGGCCCTCGGCGGCGGCCAGCTCGTCGAGCTGCCGGTTCTCCTCGTCGCTCAAGCGCAGGGTCATCGCCACCAGCGGATGGTACCGAGGTGGTATCACGCCGGTCCAGGTCGACGGGGTGAGCCCTCGGTCACCGTAGGGTTGCCCGGTGGCACGACCCAAGACCCACGACGAGGCCCTGCGCCAGCGACTGCTCGCCAGAGCGGGAGAGCTCATCTCCAGCTCGGGCGTGGACGCGCTGAGCCTGCGCAGGCTGGCCGCCGACGTGGACACCTCGACCACTGCCGTCTACTCGCTGTTCGGCGGCAAGCCGGGGCTGGTCAGAACGGTCTACCTGGAGGCGTACCGGCGGTTCGGCGCGCGGCTGCGCGCGGTGGGCGGCACCGGGGACGCGGCCGAGGACGTGGTGCGGCTCGGACTGGCCTACCGGGAGAACGCGCTGGCCGAACCGCACCTGTACGACATGTTGTTCACCGGGGACATCGAGCAGGACGAACAGGTGCAGGAGGTGGCGCTGGCCGCCTTCCAGGTGCTGGTCGACGCCGTGGACGCGGCGGTCGTGGCCGGGGTGTTCCGCCCGGTCGAGCCGCGCGCGGTGGCCATCGCGGCCTGGGGACTGGTGCACGGGCTGGTGTCCCTGGAACTGCGGGGCAAGATGCCGCCGGGCGCCGAGGTCGCCCCGGTCTACGAGCTGGCCCTGCGCGCCGCGGTGGACGGCTGGCGCAGGCGGTGAAAGAGCCCGGGGAGGTGGCCGCCACGTGACCTCCCCGAGCCCCACCGAAAGAATGTGGTCCAGACCACCTTTCGTCAAGGTCTAGACCACTTTTCACACTCAACAGCCGAGGTGAAGCGGTCCAGCTACACCGCGCCGTACTGGCGGTCCCCGGCGTCGCCCAGCCCGGGCACGATGAACCCGGACTCGTTGAGCCGCTCGTCCACGCTCGCGGTGACCACGCGCACCGGCAGCCCGGACTCCTCCAACCGGCGCACGCCCTCCGGCGCGGCCAGGGTGCAGACCGCGGTCACGTCGGTGGCGCCGCGCTCCGCCAGCAACTGGATGGTGTGCACCATGGAGCCGCCGGTGGCCAGCATCGGGTCGAGCACCAGCACCGGGCGGTCGGCCAGGCTGTCGGGCAGCGACTCCATGTACGGGGTGGGTTGCAGGGTCTTCTCGTCACGGGCCAGGCCGACGAAGCCCATCTGCGCGTCCGGGATCAGCTTGTGCGCCTGGTCGGCCATGCCCAGCCCGGCGCGCAGCACCGGCACCAGCAGCGGCGGGTTGGCCAGCCGGTAGCCGTCGGTGCGGGCCACCGGGGTGTGGATGCGCTCCACCCGCACGGGGGCCTCCCGCATCGCCTCGTAGATCAGCATCACGGTCAGCTCGTGCAGTGCGGCACGGAACGCGGCGCTGTCCGTACGGGCATCGCGCATGGTGGTCAGCCGCGCCCTGGCCAGGGGGTGGTTGACGACGAGAACGTCCATGACGGGTCACCGTAGCCGGTTTTTCCCGACCTGTTCGTTCTGCGACGGGTGGACACCGGAGCGTGATTGTGCGCGGGCGATTCGCACCATTTCCCAATTGGGCACGTGACCTGCGCTATCCCCGGCCCCTCGTGTGGTTGACAGTGTCCGCGCACCCAATTTAGATAGCCTGGCCTTAACTACAGGTAAGGCACACCTGATCTCACGGGAAGGGCGGCGATCGATGCTCCCCACCTTCGTCATCGGACTGCGCGAGGGTCTCGAGGCGGCGTTGATCGTGGGCATCATCGCGGCCTTCCTCAGCCAGCAGGGCAGGCGCGACGCACTGCGCCAGGTGTGGCTGGGCGTGGGCATCGCCGTGCTGCTGTGCATCGGCATCGGCATCACCCTCCAGGTGATCTCGCAGCGGCTGCCGCAGCGCGGGCAGGAGGGCCTGGAGACGGTCATCGGCGCGCTCGCCGTGGTGATGGTGACCTACATGGTGCTGTGGATGGCCAAGCACTCGCGCGGGCTCAAGCGCGAACTGGAGGGCGCCACGGCCAGCGCACTGGCCCAGGGCTCGACCTTCGCGCTGGTCGCGATGGCGTTCCTCGCCGTGCTGCGCGAGGGCTTCGAGACGGCCGTCTTCCTGTTGGCACTGCTCAACTCCAGCGGCAACGCGGCACTGGCCACGCTCGGCGCAGCGCTCGGCGTGCTGGTGGCCGCCGCCATCGGTTACGGCATCTACCGCGGTGGCGTGCGGCTCAACCTGTCCCGGTTCTTCCGGATCACCGGTGTGGTGCTGGTGATCGTGGCCGCCGGACTGGTGATGTCCTCCCTGCACACGGCGTACGAGGCGGACTGGATCACCATCGGCCAGCAGCCCGCACTGGACCTGTCCTGGTTGGTGGTGCAGGGAACCCCGCTGTACTCGCTGTTCAGCGGGGTGCTCGGGGTGCAGCCCAAGCCCTCGGTCATCGAGCTCACCGGCTGGCTGGTCTACGCCGTGCCGATGCTGGCGTACGTGTTGTGGCCCAGGACGGCCAAATCCAATCAGGACAGCAAGATGGGAGCGACCAGCTCGTGAGAACAGCGCACGGCCTCATCGCGATCACCGCGGTGGTCGGCTTGGCCGTCACCGGGTGCGGCGGCGGCCCGACCACCCAGGCCAGCCAGCCCTCGGGCGAGGGCGGGGACGTCACGGTCCAGATCACCGCCGACGGCTGCCAGCCGCAGCCCGGGACGGTCAACGGTGGCGTGGTCAACTTCAAGGTGTCCAACAAGGACGCCGCAGCGGTGAGCGAGGCCGAACTGCTCTCCGGCGGGCGCATCCTGGGCGAGCAGGAGAACCTGACCCCAGGCCTGGACGGCAGCTTCACCCTCCAACTGTCCCAGGGCGACTACCAGGTCTACTGCCCCGGCGCCAAGCAGGACCACTGGGACTTCAAGGTCACCGGTGACGCCAAGAACAACTGGAAGAACAACCCCGACCTGGTCAGGGCGACCACCGACTACGGCACCTGGGTCAACGAGCAGGTCGGCCAGTTGGTGAGCGGTACCAAGGACTTCACCGACGCCGTGAAGGCGGGCGATGCCGACCGGGCGAAGGTGCTCTACGGCAAGGCCCGCGTGTTCTACGAGCGCGTCGAGCCGGTGGCCGAGATCTGGGGCGACCTGGACAAGAACATCGACGGCCGGGCCGACGACTTCCCCGATGCCAAGGACTTCAAGGGCTTCCACAAGCTGGAGCAGGCGCTGTTCGAGGCCAGGTCCCTGGACGGCACGGTCCCGGTCGCCGACGAGCTTTACACCAACGTGGGCAAGCTGAGGGACCTGGTCGCCAAGGCCACCTTCCAGCCCGCGGAGCTCGCCAACGGGGCCACCGAGCTGATCGACGAGATCCAGAAGACCAAGGTCACCGGCGAGGAGGAGCGCTACTCGCACATCGACATGGTGGACTTCAAGGCCAACCTGGAGGGTTCGGTCAAGGCGTTCAGCCTGTTGCAGCCCGCGCTGAGCAAGATCGACGCCGACCTGGCCAAGACCGTGCAGGACCGTGCCGCCGAGGTGGACAAGGCCCTGCGGCCCTACGTGCAGAGCCCCGGCTACCTGGAGACCGGCTACGTGGACTACTCCGCGGTGGGCAAGGACCAGCAGAAGGCGCTGTCCCAGTCGGTCAACGCACTGGGCGAGGCCATGTCCAAGGTCGCCGCCAAGGTCGCCTGATCTTCTTGTCGCGGAAGGGGAATCCGATGTCCTCGGTGTCACGGCGGTCCTTGCTGACCGGGATCGGGGCGCTGGGTGTCGGCGCGGTCGGGGTCGGCGGCCTGGTCGCCGCCGACGCCGCGGGCAGCGCCGCGCCGACGGCGCCCGCACCGCAGATCGTCCCCTTCCGCGGCCAGCGGCAGGCGGGCATCGTCACTCAGCAGCAGGACCGGCTCACCTTCGCCGCCTTCGACGTGGTGACCAGGAACCGGTCCGAGCTGGTGGAGCTGCTGCGCACCTGGACGGCGGCGGCCGAGTCGATGACCAGGGGCCAGCAGGTTCCCGGTGGCGCCTCGCAGTTGCAGGCCCCGCCCGCCGACACCGGTGAGGCGGCCGGGCTCAAACCCGGCAACCTGACCGTGACGATCGGCTTCGGCCCCTCCCTGTTCGACGACCGGTTCGGCCTTGCCGCCAAGCGGCCCGCGCTGTTGCGGCCGCTGCCGAAGCTGCCGCCGGAGGACCTGGACCCGCACTACACCGGCGGGGACCTGTGCGTGCAGGCCTGCGCCGACGACCCGCAGGTGACCTTCCACGTGATCCGCAACCTGGCCCGGCTGGGCGCGGGCACCGTGGTGCTGCGCTGGATGCAGCTGGGCTTCGGGCGCACGGCGTCCACCAGCAGCGCGCAGGCCACCCAGCGCAACCTGATGGGCTTCAAGGACGGCACCCGCAACCTGCGCGCCGAACAGGCCGAGCTGATCGACCAGCACGTGTGGGTGGGCGCGGAGACCGACCAGCCCTGGCTGCGCGGTGGCAGCTACCTGGTGGCCCGCCGGATCAGGATGTTCATCGAGACCTGGGACCGGGACTACCTGGGCGACCAGCAGAACGTGTTCGGCAGGTACAAGGGCAGCGGCGCCCCGCTGACCGGGGTGAGCGAGTTCGACACCCCGGACTTCGCGGCCAGGGACGCCGAGGGCGGGCTGGTCATCCCCGAGGACGCGCACGTGCGGCTGGCCGCGCCGGAGCACAACAACGGCACCCGGCTGCTGCGCAGGGGCTACTCGTTCACCGACGGCATCGACCCGACCGGCAACCTGCTCGGCGGCCTGTTCTTCATCGCCTTCATGCGCAGCCCGGAGCAGTTCATCTCGGTGCAGCGCAAGCTCGGCGAGAGCGACGCGCTCAACGAGTACATCCAGCACATCGGCGGCGGGCTGTTCGCCTGCCCACCCGGGGTGGGCGCCGGCCAGCACTGGGGCCAATCCCTGTTCGCCTGAGGCCCGCGCGCTCTAGGCTTGCGCCGTGACCGAACAGCCCGATCCCCGCGAACTGCGCGCCTCCGACGCAGACCGGGAGAAGGTCGCCAAGGTGCTGCACGAGGCCATGTCCGAGGGTCGGTTGACCGTCGGCGAGCTGGACGAACGGCTGAGCGGCCTGTACCAGGCGCGGACCTTCGGTGAGCTGGAGGTCTTCACCAGGGACCTGCCCACCCAGGGCACTCCCGCGCCGGTGCCCGTCCCGAGTGGACGGTCGCCGCTGATCGGCGGCCAGCCCGACTCCGCCAACGCCGTGGCGATCATGAGCGGGGTGCGCCGCAGGGGCAACTGGGTGGTGCCCGCGCACCTGACGGTCTTCGCCTTCTGGGGCGGGGTCGACCTGGACCTGCGTGCGGCCACGTTCCAGCAGCGCGAGTGCACGATCACCGCCACGGCGATCATGGGCGGGGTGACCATCATCGTGCCGCCCGAGCTGACCGTGCAGGTCCAGGGCATCGGCGTGATGGGCGGCTTCGACCGGGACGCGGCCGGGGTCGGCGACCCGAACGGGCCGGTGCTGCGCGTCAACGGGCTGGCGTTCTGGGGCGGGGTGCAGATCAAGCGCAAGCCGCGCAAGTCCGACCGCCGCAAGCTCACCCGCTGAACCGGCGAGTCCCGCTCACCCACGCGCGAGTCCCGCCCACAGGCACGCGAGTCCCGCTCGAACGGCCCAAGCTCACCCGCTGGCGTCAGCGTGTCGCCGCACGACATTCACCCTCACGGAGTCCACTGGCACACCTAGACTGAACCCGCGGCGAACGACGGGGGTCGTTATGGTGAACGTGGTCGCGCTGACCCTGGATGGCGGTCAGCACGTGCTGGTGGAGGTCGACGACGACGCCAGCGGCGGGGTGAGTCGCTCCGAACAGCTGGTCAGCCAGGCGGGCGGGGCGCTGCGGGAGGCGTTCGAGCGCGTGCAGCCGACCCTGCTGGCGGCGCTGGCCAGCATCCAGCAGGGCTCGGAGGCGCCGACCGAGGTCAGCCTCCAGTTCGGCATCAAGTTCAGTGCGACGGCCGCCTCGGAGGCCACCTGCACGATCACCGCCGACTGGCGGCGGGACTAGCTGCCAACTGCGCCTCGACCAAGTCCAGGAAGGCGTCCACCTCGTCCTGGTCGTAGCCGCGACCGCGCTGCTCAGGCTCGCCGAAGGTGATCTCGCGGACGTGCCGCGCGGTGAGCCCGCCCGTGCCGCGCAGGGTCGCCGCGACCGCGTCGAGGAAGGCGTCCACCTCGTCCTCCTGGTAGCCGAACTCGTCCAGCTTCGCCGCGTGGAAGCCAACCCGCTCCACGTCCCCGGCCGTGAGCAGGTGCGGCGGGTCCAGCCTGCGGTCGGCCAGCTTCTCCAGTGCCATCGCCACCACGAGCAGGAACGAGTCCACACCCTCCTCCTCGTAGCCGTCGCTGCCGACCGCGGCGGTGGCGAACTTGACCTCGCGCACCTCCTGCACGGTCAGGTCGTCGGCCCCGTGCAGGGCGGCGACCACGCGATCGATGAACGCGTCCACCTCGGCCATGTCGTAGCCACTGCCCAGCCCGGCCAGGGTCTCCGCGGCCAGGTTCAGGAACACGTCCACCTCGGCGTCGAAGTAGCCGGGCTCGCCGCGCGGCGGCTTGCGGAACCGGATCGAGTGCACGTCCTCGGCGGTCAGGCCGTCCCGCCCGCGCAGGGTCGCCTCGATGCGGTCCACGAACCGGTCCACCTCGTCGGCGTTGTAGCCGCGGCGGCCCGATGGGGGTGCGCTGAACCGGACTTCTCGCACTTCGTCAGGGGTGAGTGTCACGGTGCCTCCTCGCTGTCCTGAGTAGGTACGCACCAAGTGGCCACTTAGACTCGATACTCATGACAGAGCTGTCGGAGGTCACGCGCGACGACGCGTCCCTGCGCCGATTCCTGCACGGGCTTCCCGGTGTGGACCAGGTGGGAGTCGAGCAGCGGGCCGCGGGTCTGGCGACCAGGAGCATCAAGAAGGCCTCCAAGCTGTGGGCCATCGACACAGCCATCTCCATGGTGGATCTCACAACCCTGGAGGGCGCGGACACGCCCGGCAAGGTCCGAACGTTGGCAGCCAAGGCCCGCCGACCGGACGCCGAGTATCCGGAGGTCCCGCACGTCGGCGCGGTCTGCGTGTACCCCGACCTGGTGGAGACGGCCGTGACCGCGCTGGTCGGCAGCGGGGTCGGCGTGGCCAGCGTGGCCACGGCCTTCCCCTCCGGCCGGTCCAACCGTCAGGTCAAGATCGCCGACACCGAGATGGCGGTGGCCGCGGGCGCCAGCGAGATCGACATGGTGATCGACCGCGGCGCCTTCCTGTCCGGCCGCTACGGCCAGGTGTACGAGGAGATCGTGGCGGTGAAGGCGGCCTGTGGGGACGCGCACCTCAAGGTCATCCTGGAGACCGGTGAGCTGTCCACCTACGACAACGTGCGCCGCGCCTCCTGGCTGGCCCTGCTCGCGGGCGGGGACTTCATCAAGACCTCCACCGGCAAGGTCTCCCCCGCCGCCACCCTGCCGGTGACGCACGTGATGTTGCAGGCCGTCCGAGACTGGCGGGACCGCACCGGGCAGCTGCGCGGGGTCAAGCCCGCGGGCGGCATCCGCAACACCAAGGACGCCATCCGCTACCTGGTGGCCGTGCACGAGGTGGCCGGACCGGAGTGGCTCACGCCGAGCCTGTTCCGCTTCGGCGCCTCCAGCCTGCTCAACGACCTGCTGATGCAACGACGCACTCAGCTCGAAGGCCACTACAGCGGCCCGGACTACGTGACGGTGGACTGACACATGACGATGGGCCCAGAAAATTGGCACTACGCGCCCGCACCTGAATCGCGGGACATCGCCAACCTCAAGGCCAACTACCAGATGTTCGTCGACGGCAAGTTCGTCGACGGCGCCGGTGAGCCGCTCAAGACCGTCAACCCGGCCACCGAGGAGGTGCTCGCCGAGGTCAGCACCGCCTCGGCCGCCGACGTGGACAACGCGGTGAAGGTCGCCCGCCGGGCGCACGACAAGGTCTGGGGCCGCATGCCCGGCTCCGAGCGCGCCAAGTACCTGTTCCGCATCGCGCGGCTGGTGCAGGAGCGCTCGCGCGAGCTGGCCGTGCTGGAGAGCCTGGACAACGGCAAGCCGATCAAGGAATCCCGGGACGTGGACGTGCCCACGGCCGCCGCGCACTTCTTCTACCACGCGGGCTGGGCGGACAAGCTGGGCTACGCGGGCTTCGGCCCCTCGCCCAGGTCCCTGGGCGTGGCCGGTCAGGTGATCCCGTGGAACTTCCCGCTGCTGATGGCCGCGTGGAAGATCGCCCCGGCGCTGGCCTGCGGCAACACCGTGGTGCTCAAGCCCGCCGAGACCACCCCGCTGACCGCGCTGGTGCTCGGCGAGATCTGCCAGCAGGCCGAACTGCCGCCCGGGGTGGTCAACATCCTGCCCGGGGCCGGTGACGTGGGCAGCGAGCTGGTCAACCACGCCGGTGTCGACAAGGTGGCCTTCACCGGGTCCACCGAGGTGGGCAAGCTCATCCAGCGCTCGCTGGCGGGCAGCGGCAAGAAGCTGACCCTGGAGCTGGGCGGCAAGGCCGCCAACATCGTGTTCGACGACGCCCCGCTGGACCAGGCCGTCGAGGGCATCGTCAACGGCATCTTCTTCAACCAGGGCCACGTGTGCTGTGCCGGGTCCCGGCTGCTGGTGCAGGAGTCGGTGGCCGAGGAGCTGCTGGAGAAGCTGCGCCAGCGGGTGTCCACGCTGCGGCTGGGCGACCCGCTGGACAAGAACACCGACGTGGGCGCGATCAACTCCAAGGCCCAGCTGGACAGGATCCGCGAGCTGACCGAGTCCGGGGACGCCGAGGGCGCCGACCGCTGGACCAGCCCGTGCCCCGTGCCGGACAAGGGCTTCTTCTTCGCGCCCACCGTGTTCTCCGGGGTGCAGCAGTCCATGCGCATCGCCCGCGAGGAGATCTTCGGGCCGGTGCTGTCGGTGCTGACCTTCCGCACCCCCGAAGAGGCCGTGGCCAAGGCCAACAACACCCCGTACGGGCTGTCCGCCGGGATCTGGACCGAGAAGGGCTCCCGGATCCTGTGGGCCGCGCAGCGCATGCGCGCCGGTGTGGTGTGGTCCAACACGTTCAACCGCTTCGACCCCACCGCCCCGTTCGGCGGCTACCAGGAGTCGGGCTTCGGCCGCGAGGGTGGCCGTGCTGGTCTGGAGGCGTACCTCGATGTCTGATCGCGTGACCGTGGCCAAGACGTACAAGCTCTACATCGGCGGCGCCTTCCCGCGTTCGGAGTCCGGGCGGGTCTACCCGGTCGCCGACTCGCGCGGCGGCTTCCTGGCCAACGCGGCCCAGGCCAGCCGCAAGGACGCGCGCGAGGCGGTCGCCGCCGCGCGCAAGGCCTTCCCGGGCTGGTCCGGCGCCACCGCGTACAACCGGGGCCAGGTGCTCTACCGGGTCGCCGAACTGCTGGAGGGCCGTCGCGCGCAGTTCGTGCACGAGGTCACCGCCAGCGAGGGCGTGAAGCGCGCCGAGGCGATCGTGGACGCCGCGATCGACCGCTGGGTCTGGTACGCGGGCTGGACCGACAAGCTGGCCGCCGTGCTCGGGTCCTCGAACCCGGTCGCGGGGCCGTACTTCTCGTTCAGCACCCCCGAGCCCACCGGGGTCGTCGCCGTGCTCGCCCCGCAGCACTCCAGCCTGCTCGGGCTGGTCAGCGTGCTCGCACCGGTGATCGCCGCGGGCAACACCTGCGTGGTGGTCAGCAGCCAGGACCGGCCGCTGCCCGCGATCACCCTGTCCGAGGTGCTGGCCACCTCCGACGTGCCGGGCGGCGTGGTCAACGTGCTCACCGGCCGCACGGCCGAGCTGGCCCCGTGGCTGGCCGCGCACGCCGACGTGAACGCGCTGGACCTGACCGGGGCGCCGGACTCCACGCGCACCGAACTGGAGAAGGCCGCCGCGGGCACCGTGAAACGCGTGCTGCGGGCACCGAGGACCGAGCCGGACTGGACCCGCGAGCCGGACATGGCGCGGATGCGCGCGGTGCTGGAGACCAAGACCGTCTGGCACCCGATGGGCGTCTAGTCCAGCTCCACCAGCGCACGGTCGAAGATCGCGCGAAGCGTGTCGGTCGAGTCCACCATGCTCGACCGGCACGCTTCGTTGTACTCGGCGGGGTCCATGCCCGCGAAGTCCAGCCGCCAGCCCGCCTGCAACCCGAGCTGGCGGAAGAACGCCCGCTGCGAACGACCATTGCCCTCGCGGAACGGGTGCAGGGCGTTGACCTCGCTGAAGTAGTGCGTGAACCGGTCCAGGAACTCGTCCCGGCCCAGGCCCGTCAGCAGCTGCTCCTCACGCAGCCGCCCGAGCAGCAGCTCCCCGTACGAGCGGATGTGCCGCCAGTGCGCGAAGGCCGCCGACCGCGCGATGTCCACCCGGCGCGGCTCGCCCGCCCAGTCGTAGACGTCCTGGAACAGGTGGCGGTGGAACCGGCACAGGTGTGCCAGGTCGTACCGGCCCGGCAGCGGGTTGAGCGCCAACTGCTGGGCGCGCAAGGTGGTCACGTCGAACTCGACCTGGCGCAGCAGTTCGGCGTCGGCGATCTCGTAGCGGTTGAGCAGCACCCCGTCGGCGCCGCAGTACGGATCCGTCACCGCGACAGCAACGCCCGTACCCGTCGTTCGATCGCGTCCTCAGTGGACAGCCGCCCCTCGGCGACCTCCCGCATCGAGTCCACGCAGCCCGCCGTGACCTCGACCCCCTCCAGCCGCGCGCCTGCCCTGGCCTCCTCGATGGCGGTGTTGTGCTCGCTCACCTGACGGCCGAAGTAGCGCGCCATGACCTCGTGCGACAGCGGCTCCCCAGCACCCGTCGCACGCCAGGGCTGCTCCTCACGGGCCATCGCGCTCAACTCGGCGGGGCTGAACGAGCCGTAGCGCGCCACCACGACCCGGACCACCTCCTGCTCCTGCTCGGTCAGCGCCGCCGGATCGCCCTGCCGGTCCCCGGCCTCAGGTACGACCGGGCCTTCCCGCCGGGCCTCGATCGCGGCACCGAACAGTGGGCGGCGATGGGTGGCCAGGTGCCAGGCCTGCGCGTAGTAGAGCAGCGTCCGCAGCTTCGCCAGCGGCTCGGGACCGGTGCGGGCCCGCACCGCGGCCATGACGTCCTCGACTCTCGCCATGCCCCGCCACCTCCCCGCTGACCAGCAGAAACTCCCTGAATTCTACCCCAGAAAAGCGCCGTGGCGCCCTCCCGGCAGTACCGGGAGAGCGCCACGGGAGGAGGTGACTCAGGCGCCTTCGGCGGCCAGGTCGATGCCGTCCAGGTCCACGCCCTTGTCCGCCTTGGCGATCGCACCCTTGGGGGCACGGGCCCGCCGCTGCGGCCGGGGCAGCGCGGTGGGCGGCGGCGGGGTCGGGGCACCGCCACCGAGGATGAGCTCGGCGAAGGTGGCCATGGCCTCGTCCAGCTGGGTGGCGTTGCGACGCTCGGACTCCTCGTTGGCGCCGCGCACCAGGGAGACCAGCTTGTCGTTGTCCGGGCGGGCCGAGAGCGTGCCGTGCACGTCCTGCAGACCATCGCGGACGGAGCCGTCCAGGTCGCCGATGCGGGTGTGCACGCTCTGCTCGACCTCGTCCACGCGGCCGCCGACCGCGTCCAGACGGGAGTTGACGTCCTCCAGCCTGCGGGCCAGGGCCTCCAGCCGGTCGGTCGGGTCCACGGCCGGGCGGACCAGCAGGCTGTCCAGCTTGGCGTGCACGGTGTCGCTCGTGGCGTCCAGCTTGTCGTGCACCGTGTTGTTGACCTCGGCCAGCTTGGCGTCCAGGGCCGCACGGGCGTCGGTCAGGGAGTTGCGCACGCCGTCGCCACTGTCGGCCACCGAGCGCTGCAGCGCCTCCTTGGTGCCGTCCAGGTGCTCGTGCACGCCCTCGTCGACCTCGTCGATGCGGCTGCGCAGGGCCACCTCGAGGGCCTCCAGGCGCTCGCGGATCGGACCGTGCAGCGCCGAGGGCAGCAGGTCGGACTTGCCGTCCTGCTTGTCCAGGTGCAGGTCGACGTCGTCGAGCCGCTTGTGGATGTGCGACAGCTTGTCCTCGAGGCCGTCCATCCGGCCCGCCACACCCTCGAACCGGCCACCGACGCCGTCCAGGCGCCCGTCCAGCTGCGCGAAGGGCTTGGCCAGCTTGTCGACCAGGCCCTCAACCGCGCGGCCGAGCTCGGAGATCGCACCGTCCTGGGCCTCGAGCTTGGCCAGGGCCTCGTCGAGGCGCTCGGCCAGCACGCTGACCTCGGTGCGGTCGGGCAGCTCGGACAGCCGCTTGCGAACGGAACCCAGCGACTCGAGCGGGGACATCCGCGCGTGGATCTCGTCCAGCGCGTCGAAGATCTGCTGCTGCTCGCTTTCACGGATCTCGGCGGCGCGCGTCAACATGTTGCGCATCCGATCGAAGGACATCGTGGAGTGGTTGTTCTCGTTCACGGCTGGGACCTTCGTCCATGGGGATGGGGAGACTCAGCGAGCCTAGCCAGCTACGCACGGCAACACGAATCGCCCCCACGGATCTTGACCGAGAGGTGCTCTGGACTGGGCCATTCGGAGCAAGGACGGGCCCGTCCACGACTCAGTTGATCTTCAAGTGGTTGCTGAACGAAACCGACATTCCCCGTTCGAGTGAGGCACATCCCCGTTTTGGTCGCTCACCGCTGATCAATTACCACCCCACCGCACGGCACGCCATACGAGTGAGTGGTCTTCGCCTGAACGGCAAACATGATCATACCGGGCCTGGATCACATGTGCGAGGAACACGCACCGCCAGCGGTACCGTGTCGCAATGGCGACCCCGATGAGCCCCGATGCGATCCGCCGCGCCCCGAAGGTGCTGTTGCACGACCACCTCGACGGTGGGCTGCGTCCGCAGACGGTGATCGAACTGGCCGACACCATCGGCTACCGAGACCTGCCCACCACCGATCCTGCTCAGCTGGGCACCTGGTTCCGCGACGCGGCCGACTCCGGCTCGCTGGAGCGCTACCTGGAGACCTTCGCCCACACCTGCGGGGTCATGCAGTCCGAGCAGGCCCTGGTGCGGGTCGCCGCCGAGGCCGCCGAGGACCTGGCCGCCGACGGTGTGGTCTACGCCGAGGTCCGCTACGCCCCCGAACTGTTCGAGCCCAGCGGCCTGTCGCTGGAGCAGGTCGTACAGGCCGTGCAGGAGGGCTTCCGGCTCGGTGAGCGGCGGGCCGCCGAGGCGGGCAGGACGATCCGGGTCGGCACCCTGCTCTGCGCGATGCGCCAGAACGAGGGCTGGCTGCGCATCGCCGAGCTGGCGGTGCGCTACCGGGACGAGGGCGTCGTCGGCTTCGACATCGCCGGCCCGGAGGCCGGGTTCCCGCCCACCAGGGGCAGGGACACCTTCGAGTACCTGCGCCAGCAGAACGCGCACTTCACCATTCACGCGGGCGAGGCGTTCGGACTGCCCTCGATCTGGGAGGCCGTGCAGCACTGCGGTGCGGCCCGGCTCGGCCACGGCGTGCGCATCGTCGACGACGTCAAGGTGGACCCGGACGGTTCGGTCCACATCGGGCGCCTCGCCGGCTTCGTCCGCGACCGACGCATCCCGCTGGAGATGTGCCCCTCCTCCAACGTGCAGACCGGCGCTGCCAAGTCCATCGCCGAGCACCCGATCGGCCTGCTCACCAAGCTGCGCTTCCGGGTAACCGTCAACACCGACAACCGGTTGATGAGCGGCTGCAGCATGTCCAGCGAGTTCGCCGCACTGGTGGACGCCTTCGGCTACGGCTGGTCGGAACTGCAGTGGTTCACGGTTAACGCGATGAAGTCGGCGTTCATCGGCTTCGACGAGCGGCTGGCTCTGATCAACGACGTGATCAAGCCGGGCTACGCCGCGCTGATGGACTGACCACCACCGTGCGGGCGGGTCCGGGCATCGTGCTGACGGTTCCCGTGACTCGCCCGGCGGCCGGTCACACCGGACTGCGCCGAGCTGTCAGACTGACCACCCCCGTTTCGTAGGCAGCAATGACGAGTTGGGCTCGGTCACGCGCGCCGAGCTTGGCAAGCAAGTGGCTGACGTGGGTCTTCACCGTGCCGGTGCCCACGTACAACTGCTCGGCGATCTCGGCGTTGGACATGCCGCGGGCGATCAGTTCCAACACCTCACGCTCGCGGCCGGTGACGCTGGCGAGTGCCTCGGGTGCCACCGCGGGCCCGGGGCTGCGCGCCAGTTCAGCGATCAACCTGCGCGTGACCGTGGGCGCCAGCAGTGCTTCTCCTTCAGCCACGACCCTGATCCCGGCCAGCAGGTCGACGGGGCGGGTGTCCTTGAGCAGGAAGCCACTGGCCCCTGCCCGCAGCGCCGCGTACACGTAGGCATCCAGGTCGAACATCGTCAGCATCAATACCCGCACCGCTGCGGTACACGGATCACCGCAGATGAGCCGGGTGGCCTCCACCCCGTCCATCTCGGGCATCCGCACGTCCATCAGCACAACGTGGGGATGTTTGCTGCGCGCGAGCTCGACCGCCTCGCTCCCGGTCCTCGCCTCGCCAACAACGACCAGGTCGGGTTCGGCAGCGATCAGGGTGTGAAAACTGTCCCTCAGCAGCCACTGGTCATCGGCGATCAGAACGCGGGTGGCTTCGGTCACCGCGCCACCACACAAGGCAGTCGCGCCGACACAGTGAACCCGCCCTCGGGACGTGGCCCCGCAGCAAAGCTGCCGTCGTACACGGCGACTCGTTCACGCATCCCGATCAACCCGTGCCCCGAGCCCGCATTCCGGGTCGGCCGGGTCGTTCCAGTATCAGTCACCTCGATTTCCACCCCCGAACCGTCTGCTTCGACCACCACCCGGCAATCGGTCGGGGCGGCATGTCGCACCACATTGGTCAGCGCCTCCTGAAGGATTCGGTACACCGCTACATCCACGCCCTCCGGTAATCGGTCTGCTCCGCGCACCGTCGTGTCCACCCGGACACCAGCGGCCTCGGCCTGCCGCACCAGCGCAGGCAGATCAGCCAGTCCTGGTGCGGGCCGCAGTCCGCCCGCGTCCTCCACATCGGAGCGCAGAACGCCGAGCATGTACCGGAGTTCGGTCAGCGCGCTTCGGCTGGCCGTCTCGATTGCGTCCAGCGCTTCACGCGTGACAGCGCAGGAGTCGGGGCGACTCGCCAGCACGTGGTTGGCGACTCCGGACTTGACCGCGATCACGCCCATGCTGTGCGCCACGATGTCGTGCAACTCACGTGCGATGCGCAGGCGCTCGTCGGCCACCGCCTGCTCGGCCAGCCGCTCCGCCGCGCGCGCCGCGTAGACCCGTCGCTGCCGCACGGCCCCGCCCAGTACCCAGGCCGAGACGATGGCGGTCGAGCCGAGCAGCAGCAGACCGGCCGGGCTGATCGACCAGAGCCTGGTCTCCGTGGTCCGGCCTGCCAGCACGGCGGTGGCGCAGAGCAGGCCGAGCGCGAACGCGAGCGGCCACCAGTGCCTCGGCCTACCGACCGACACCGCGTACATCGCCAGCGCGGCGGGCAGGAACGGATCGGGCAACTCACCCGCGAGCATGACCGCCACCGAGCCGACCATGACCAGGAGGAACACCGGCACTGGCCAGATCCTGCGCACCGCGATCGGTAGGCCAAGCGCGACCAGGGGCAGCACCGAGTGCCCCGGCTGCTGGAACACGACCGGGTACACCAGCGCCCACACGAGGTCGAGCGCTATCAGCTGCCCTCGGCTGAGCTGCCGGGAGAACAGTGATGGGGCGTCGAGTTGGACCACGGGACGACCGTAGCTCCGGGCACTGACAGTCCGCCTCTGTCTTGCGACAGAGATCCAAGCTCTGTCCCTGGGCAGATGTGCGACGGGGTCCGGTTGGGCCAGCGTGGAGGCATGAACAGGCGAGGAATGCGAGCGTTGCTCGCAGGTATGACAGCGGCAGCACTCCTCCCGCTGACCGCGGTGACAGCAACAGCGGCCACCACCCTGTCCTGGCGCGAGTGCCCAGGCGGTGGCGGGGTGGACGGCATGGAGTGCGCGACGCTGTCCGTCCCCCTGGACTGGGCGAATCCCCAGGGGCGGCAGGTCACTCTCATGCTCGGCAGGCTGCGCGCGGACGGGCCAGCCCCGTCCGTGCTGGTCAACTACGGCGGCCCTGGTGCACCAGGCACCCTGATGTTGCGCGACCGCGTTGCGTCGCCGGGCCAGCAGCCGTTCGACCGGTTACGGCACAGGATGAACGTCGTGACCTGGGACCCCCGCGGCTACGGGACGGGCGGGCTGAGCACGCCCGCACTGGACTGGTCCTGCCTGTCCCAAGGACCGATGCACGGCATCCCGGACCTGCCCGCGGACCAGGCCGCCTTCGACCGGTTGGTGGCTGAGAGCAGAGCAGAGGAGCAGGCGTGCCGCAAGCAGGACCCGGAGTTGTTCGACCACATGGACACCGCGGCCAACGTGCGGGACATGGAGGCAATCCGCCAGGCGTTGGGCGAACCACAACTGAACCTGTACATGGGTTCCTACGGCGGGGTCTACGGCCAGTCCTACGCCACCCGGTTCCCGAGCCGCGTGCGCACCATGGTGCTCGACGGGACCGGTGATCACAGCGGGAACTTTCAGCGATCACAGGAGGAATTGGCACGCGACAACCAGGTCCGCATGCGACGGTTCGCGGACTGGTGCAACCAGAACACCTCGTGTGCGTTGCACGGGAGGGCGACGGCGCAGGTGTGGCAGGAGGTCCTGGCACAGGCACCGATCCCCGCCCCTTCTGTGCACGCCACCTTCAACCGCTGGACCCTGCAGCAGTTGCTGGCTGGACGGCTGATCCGCTCCGGCGAACAGGACTGGGGCAGGCTGGCCACCGACATCGCCGCGGCGAGCCGTGGTGACGCGTCTGGGTTCGCAGTATCCCCGGAACACCCGTACCCGTCGATCGGATACCCGGTGTCGGAGTGCCGGGAGTGGCCACGGTTGCACAGCTACGCCGAGTTGGCCTCCACAGTGGCTCGGCTGGACCGCATCGACCCGGTCAGCGGTGCTGCGGGCACGATGGTCCCGTCCCTGCTGACCTGCGTGGGCTGGACAGGCTCTGTGGACAACCCACCAACGCCACTGCCCACCGGGGTCCCGCCACTGCTCGGTGTGGGGACCTGGGGTGACTTCCCCGCCACGGAGCGGGTGACACGCCGCGCCCCGGGCAGTTCCACCATCCGTCACGACGGTCCCGGCCACGAGTTGTACGCAACGGGCAACGCGTGTGTGATCGGCGAGGTCGACCGGTACTTCCTGGATCGCGTCTTACCTGTGCCCGGCCACGCCTGCTGACGGTCACTCCCAGTATCCGGAAGTTTGTTGCCCTACCCGAAGTACTGGGACTAGCGTCCATCATGCAGGAGTTGTCGTCCACATCATGGGAGTCGCGATGTCCCGCCGGTGGCTGATCCTCGCACTCGGTCTGCTCGCCCAGGCATCAGCCAGCGCTTTCGTGTACGGCATTGCCTTCCTGGTGCCGGACATTCGCGCCGTTGAGGGTCTCTCACTTGCCGAAACCGGCGTCATCGTCTCCGCGCCGACGGTCGGCCTGCTGCTCACGCTGATCGCCTGGGGAGCAGCGGCTGACCGGTTCGGTGAGCGAGTCGTGATGGCACTGGGCTTGGGCCTCGCGGGGGTGCTGCTGCTCGTGGGCACCCTGGGCCTGCACGGGGTCACCCCGTTGGTCGTGGTGCTGGTACTGGCCGGCGCGGGCAGCGCCTCGGTCAACGCCGCCAGCGGGCGGGTGGTGATGGGCTGGTTCGGCCCGGAGGAACGTGGCCTCGCGATGGGCATCAGGCAGACCGCCCAGCCGGTCGGGGTCGGCATCGCGGCGCTCTCCCTGCCGTTGCTGTCCCAGCACTTCGGGTATCGGGCCGCGCTGGTGTTCCCGGCAGTGCTGTGCGTGGTGGTGGCGGTACTGGTGGCAGTGCTCGTGCAGGACCCGCCGCGACCTGCGGTCAAGCCCGGTGAACGGGCGCGGTCACCGTACCGGCAGCCCGCGCTGTGGCGGGTGCACGGCGCGAGCACCTTGCTGGTGGTGCCGCAGTTCGTCATCTCCGCGTTCAGCCTGGACTACCTGGTGAGCGTGCTGCACTGGACACCGGGTGCCGCGGGCGGCTTCCTCGGCGCAGTGCAGGCCGCGGGCGCGGGCGGACGCATCGTCACCGGCGTGTGGGCGGACCGGGTCGGCAGCAGACTGCGCCCCATGCGGCAGTTGGCGGTGGCCAGCGCACTGGTCATGGGATTGCTGGCGTTGGGCGATCTCGCGGCGCCATGGCTGGTCGTCACGGTGATCGCGGTCGGTGCCGTGATCACCGTGGCGGACAACGGCCTCGGCTTCACGGCGGCGGCCGAGTTGGCGGGCAGTTCCTGGGCGGGGCGGGCACTGGGCGCGCAGAACACCGCCCAGAACATCGCCGCCGCGCTCACCCCGCCGATGCTCGGACTGCTCATCGGCGGGACGAGCTACGCGGTCGGATTCCTCGCGGCTGCCGTGTTCCCGCTGCTCGCCGTGCTGGTCACACCGGTCAGCTCGGAGCGGATCAGTGCGTACGAAGACGGTCCTCAAAGTCCTGGACAAGCCCCCGCCACACGCTGACCTCGGCGTCGAACGGGGCGCTGGGCGCCAGCCGGGTCGGGTCGGGCCGCAGCACGAAGGACACCAGCCAGCCCAGCGTCTCCGAGGTGGCCAGCGCGGTGCCGACCGACTCGTCGCCAGCCCAGTCAGCGGCGTCCTCCAGCAGTTCCACAGCAAGTTCCAGCTGCACCGGGTCGACCGACTCGGGGCCCTCGGCGATGTCGTCGGCGATGCCGTTGAGCACGTAGACGTTGTCCTCGTGCACCTCGACCTCGAGCTCGCCGGCGGTGGCCTTGGTGGCGACCTCGTCCCAGGTCGACACCTGGACCAGGTCGTTGCTGGACAGCTCGCCCTTCTCGCTGAGGAAACGGGCCAGCGCCTTGGGCGAGGAGAACACGTCGATCTCGCCCTCGGAACCGAGGAAGACCGGCTTGTCGTCCAGGTAGCAGCGCAGCGAGTAGTACTCGTTGTCACCACTGATGATCTTGATGGGGTCGATGCCGACCTCGCCCCAGAAGCCGACCGGCTCCTCCGGGCGGTCCTGCTCCTCGTCGTCCTCGGCGGGCGCGGTCTCGGCGGCCTCCTCGAAGGCGGCCAACTCGGCCTCGGCCCTCGCCTTGGCCTCCGCGTTCACCTCGGGCACCGACACCACGGCGTCAACCGCGTCGAGCACCTCGTCCCAGCGCTCGACGACGACCTTGGCCAACTCGGTCCAGCGGCGCTCGCCGTCGCGACCGGTGAACGGGAACGTGCCCTGCGGCAGCAGCGCGAAGCCGTCCGCCGCGTCGAGCACCTCGTTGACCTTGTCCAGCTCGCACACGTCGGCCAGCGAACGGAGGATCGCCACCACGTCGGCCAGCTCACCCAGGGTCCAGGTGTCCGGGTCGTTGGAGACCAGCTCCGGCACGCCCACCAGGTCGAACTGGTGGTTGTCGTCCGGGACCAGCTCCACGGCGGACAGGCCGGGCAGGATGTCCCAGGCCGGGTGGTCGGCGAGATCGTGCTCGGTCTCGGTGCGCACGAAGGCGGCGAGCGCGGCGGCGTCCGGGAAGGCGTAGAGGTCCTCCTCGTGCCCGAGGAACGCCTCCCACTCCTCACCGTCCTCGCGCCAGCGCGGCGCCCACAGCGTGATCACGTCGCCCTGCGGCAGCCCGAGCTCGATCGGGACGATGTCCTGAGCCATCTGGAGACCTCCCGGTCACGACCAGCGTCGTCGGCGGAAACGATCGCAGCCTACGTGGTCACCCTCCAGGGCTCGGCACTGACCCGTTGGGCGGTACCGCCTGACGGCGGAATACTCGATCATGGACGGATGGCGGTGGCCGATGCATGGGGTCGGATCGTGCGCTGGCTTTCGTTCTACGCGCCCACCACGGGTTCTCTGTTGCGCAGCATGGCGGACAGGGAAGACGTGGTGATCCTGGAGCAGGAGATCGGGACTGAACTGCCCGACGCCCTGATCGAGTGGTGGTCGGTGTGCGGTGGAACGGAGCAGTCGGCTTTCGCCGAGGTGATCCCACCCTTCTACACACCACACGGCCCTCAGGCCGCGCTGGACGCCTGGCGCGTGCAGCGCAAGCTGTGGGCCGACACCTGGGACACCCCCGACTGCGGGGTCGAGGCGGGGTCACCCGGCCGGAGCTTCCACCCCTTGTGGGTGCCCTTCGCCTTCGACGGGCTGGGCGACGCGCTGGTGATCGACCTGCGACCCGGTGAGCTGCGCGGCTGCGTGCTGGAGTGGGACCACGAGCTCAGCCAGGCCCGCGAGCCGGAGTGGACCAGCATCGGCGAGATGCTCGACCAGGTGGCCACCGCACTGGAGGAGCGCTCCAAGGTGCGGCACAGCTTCCCCGAGACGACCACAGACGGCCGGCTGGACTGGCGCACGAACTGAGTGCGCCAGTCAGCTCAGGACACGGTGCCCCGCAGGGTGTCGATCAACAGCGGACCGCGCGCGGTCGAGCTCTCGGCCACCGTCACGCCTCCGGCTAGCGCTTCCACGGCGCTGGGCACGGCCTCGGGCGTGTCGGTGTGCAGCTCCAGCAGCGGCTGCCCCTTGCTGACCCGCTCACCCGGCTTGGCCAGGCAGAGCACGCCAGCGCCGTGCTGCACCGGGTCCTCCTTGCGCGCCCGCCCCGCGCCGAGCCGCCAGGCGGCGACGCCCACCGCGTAGGCGTCCAGCTCGACGAGCACTCCGTCCTCCGGCGCCTCGACCACGTGCACGTGACCGGCCGTGGGCAGTGCGGCCTCGGGGGCGCCGCCCTGTGCGCTGATCATGCGGCACCACACCTCGTAGGCCTGCCCCGAGGCGAGCACCTTGGCCGGGTCCACATCGGACAGTCCGGCCAGCGCGAGCATCTCGGTCGCCAGCGCCACGGTCAGGTCGACCACGTCGGCGGGCCCGCCACCCTGCAGCACCGCCACGGACTCGGCCACCTCGACCGCGTTGCCCACGGCGTTGCCCAGCGGCACCGACATGTCCGTGAGCAGCGCGCTGGTGCGCACGCCGTGCTCGTCACCGATCCCGACCAGGGCGTGGGCCAGGGCGGTGGCGTCGGTGAGGTTCTTCATGAACGCGCCGGAGCCGACCTTCACGTCCAGCACGAGCGCGTCGGCGCCCTCGGCGATCTTCTTGCTCATGATCGAGCTGGCGATCAGCGGGATGGCCTCGACGGTGCCGGTCACGTCGCGCAGTGCGTACAGCTTGCGGTCGGCGGGGGCGAGTCCTTCGGTGGCAGCGCAGATCACGGCGCCGACCGAGGACAGCTGGGCGCTGATCTGCTCGGTGCTCAACTGCGCGCGCCAGCCCGGGATGGATTCGAGCTTGTCCAGGGTGCCGCCGGTGTGGCCCAGCCCGCGGCCCGACAGCTGCGGCACGGCGGCGCCACACGCGGCCACCAGCGGGGCCAGCGGCAGCGTGATCTTGTCGCCGACCCCGCCGGTGGAGTGCTTGTCCACGGTGGGCCGGTCCACGGAGAGCGAGAGCCGCTCGCCGGAGTTGATCATGGCCTGGGTCCAGCGCGCGGTCTCCCCCGCGTCCATGCCGTTGAGCAGGATCGCCATGGCCAGCGCGGACATCTGCTCGTCGGCGACCTCACCGCGGGTGTACGCGGCGACGACCCAGTCGATCTGCTCCTCGGTGAGCCGCGCGCGGTCGCGCTTGGCCCGGATGACATCAACGGCGGAAAAACGGCTCACGGCAGGTCCTCTGGTCCAAAGGCGTCGGGCAGCACATCACGCATGGGCAGCACGCCGCGCGGCGTGTCGACCAGGCAGTCGGGGCCACCCAACTCGTACAGCACCTGACGGCAGCGGCCACAGGGCATGAGCAGTTCGCCCTTGCCGCTGCGGCAGGCGACCGCGACGAACCGGCCGCCGCCGGTGAGCCGGAGCTGGCCCGCCATGGTGCACTCGGCGCACAGGGCCACCCCGTACGCGGCGTTCTCCACGTTGCAGCCAACGACAACGCGCCCGTCCTCACACAGCGCGGCGGAGCCGACCTGCAACCCGGAGTACGGGCAGTAGGCGCTGGCCGCCGCCTCGACGGCGGCGGCCCTCAGCACATCCCAGTCCACAGTGGACATCTAGCTGCCCTGTCCTCGTCGGTAGATCAGCCCGTCGGCCGCGGGCATTCGCAATCGTTGGGCCGAGGCCGCGAGCACCACGATCGTCACGATGTGCGGCAGGTAGGCGGTCAGCTCGGTGGGCAGGTCGTCAACGGCCAGGTAGATCCCGTAGAGCACCAGCCCACTCACCCCGGCGACACCGGCCATGATCCAGCGCTTGCGGAACAACTGCACCAGCATGATCACCCAGCAGAACAGGGCTACCCCGTAGAACAGGCCGAGCACCGTCTTGCCGTTGGTCAGGGTCTGCAGGCCGTCGGAGTAGCCGAACAGCGCGGCGCCGCCGAGCAGCCCGCCCGGCCGCCAGTTGCCGAAGATCATCGCGGCCAGGCCGATGTAGCCGCGGCCGTTGGTCTGGTTCTCCAGGTACCCGTTCTGGCCGGGGGCCAGCACCATGGCCGCGCCGCCCAGCCCGGCCAGCGCGCCGGAGACGATCACCGCGAGGTACTTCTGCCGGTACACGTTGACGCCCAGCGACTCGGCGGCCACCGGGTTCTCCCCGCAGGACCGCAGCCGCAGGCCGAACCGGGTGTGCCACAGCAGCAGGTAGCTGGCCACCAGCAGCACCACGGTGAGCATGGTCAGCGGCGACACCCCGCTGACCAGCCCGCGCAGCACCCCGGCCACGTCGGAGAGCACGTAGCGCTGCTGCTGTTCCAGGTCGGCGAGCCAGCCCGCGAGCGGCTGCGCCGAGTAGGTGTCGAAGGGCTCGACCCTGGGCGACTGCCTCGGGTTGTGCGACACCGGGAAGAAGATCAGCGTGGACAGGTACTTGGCCACGCCGGCGCCGAGCAGGTTGATGGCCACACCGGAGACGATGTGGTTGACCCCGAAGGACACCGTGGCGACCGCGTGCAGCAGGCCGCCGAGCGCGCCCAGCACCGCACCGCCGATCACCGCGGCGACCGGTCCCCAGTGGTAACCGGCCCAGGCGGCTCCCCAGGTGCCGAGGATCATCATGCCCTCGAGACCGATGTTGACCACGCCCGCGCGCTCGGCCCACAGGCCGCCCAGCCCGGCGAGCAGGATCGGCACGGCCAGCTGCACACCGGCCTGCACCGTGGAGGAGGCGGTGATCGAGGGCAGCCCGGTCAGGTCCGCGGTGACGGTCAGCATCACCACGGCCAGCGCGGTCCACAGCACGCCGCGGCCCCAGCTGGGCAGGCGACTGCCGCGTGGGGTCGTCGGGACCGTGGTCTCCGGCATCGTGATCATGCGGCACCTCCTGCCGCCGCCGCGAGCTGCCTGCCGACCCTGCGTTGCTCGGCGGCCAGCTCCAGCCTGCGGATGACTTCGTAGGACACGACCACCGACAGCACGATGGCCCCCTGCATGATCGTCACGATCTCCCTCGGCACGCCGACGTTGTCCAGGGACACGGCCGACTGGTCCAGGAACGCCCACAGCAGCGCGCCGAACGCGATGCCGCCGGGGTTGTTCCGACCCAGCAGCGCGACCGCGATGCCGGTGAACCCGTAGCCCTGCGGGGAGATCTGGGTGTAGGTGTGGTCTCGGCCGAGCAGCTCCGGCAGGGCGGTGAGCCCGGCGATCGCGCCCGACAGCAGCATCGCGATGACGATCATGCGCTTGGCGTTGACGCCACCGGCGGTCGCGGCCGTGGGCGATTCACCGGAGGCGCGCAGCTCGAAGCCGAACCGGGTGCGGTTGAGCATCACCCAGTAGCCGACACCGGCCAGGATCGCGATCACGACGAACCCGAAGATCGTGCCGTGCTCACCGAGCGAGATGCCGGGGATCCAGCCGGACTGCGGCACGTTCCTGGTGCCGATGTTGTTGCCGTTGAGCACGCCGAAGGCCCGCTGGCTGATCAGCAGCGCGATGATGCCGATGGACAGCGCGTTGAGCATGATCGTGGTGATGACCTCGCTGACGCCACGGGTCACCTTGAGGATCGCCGGGATCGCCGCGTAGGCGGCACCCGCGACCATCGCCGTCACGATGATCAGCAGCGGCTCCAGCACCGGCGGCAGGTTGGTCGAGCCGCCGACGATCGCGCCCGCGACGGCACCGATCCGGTACTGGCCCTCGACACCGATGTTGAACAGGTTCATCTTGAACCCGATCGCCACGGCGATGCCGATCAGGTAGTAGATGGTGGCGCTGTTGACGATGTCCACGGCGGTGGTGCCCTTGCCCACCTGCGTGACCATCGCGGCCAGCGCGCTGCCCGGGCTGCCGCCGGAGATCAGCAGCGCGATGGTGCACAGCAGCGCCGAGAAGGCGATCGCCAGCACGGGCGGCAGCAACTTGCCCCGCAACGCGGTCATTCTGACTCACCTCCCGCGACGCCGGCACCGGTCATCGCGCTGCCCAGGTCTTCGGGGGTCACGGTGGCCGGGTCGGCGTCGGCGACCAGCCGCCCGCGCAGCATCACCTTGATCGTGTCGGACAGGCCGATCAGCTCGTCCAGGTCGGCGGAGACCAGCAGCACCGCCAGCCCCTCGGCGCGGGCCTGCTTGATCTGCTCCCAGATCAGCGCCTGCGCGCCCACGTCCACGCCGCGGGTCGGGTGCGAGGCGATCAGCAGCACCGGTTCGCCGGACAGCTCCCTGCCCACGATCAGCTTCTGCTGGTTGCCGCCGGACAGCGCCGCCGCGGGCACCTCGATGCCGGGGGTGCGCACGTCGAAGCGCTCCACGATGCGCCGGGTGTCGGCCCTGGCCCCCTCCACGTCCAGCCAGCGGCCGGTCGAGGTGGGCTTGCGGGTCTGGAAGCCCAGGATCCGGTTGAACCACAGGGACTGGGTCAGCAGCAGCCCGTGCCGGTGGCGGTCCTCGGGCACGTAGCCGATGCCCGCCTCGCGGCGCTTGAGCGTGCCCTGCCCGGTCAGGTCGTTGATCTTGCCGTCCCGGTCGACCAGCAGCACCTTGCCGGAGTCGGCGTGCCGCATGCCCATGATCGCCTCGACCAGCTCGGTCTGGCCGTTGCCCTCGACCCCGGCGATGCCCACGACCTCACCGGCGTGTACCGCGAGGTCGATCTCGTCCAGCACCGGTCGGCCCGAGCCGTCCTCGGCGGACAGCCGCAGCCCGGCCACGGTCAGCACGGCCCGGTCGGTGACCGTGGAGTCGCGCGTCTCCGGGCTGGGCAGCTCGCTGCCGACCATCATCTCGGCCAGCTGGCGGGAGGTCACCGACTTGGGGTCGGCGGTGCCCACGGTGGTGCCCCTGCGGATCACGGTCACGCTGTCCGCGATGGCCCGCACCTCGTCCAGCTTGTGCGAGATGAACAGGAACGTGAAGCCCTGCTCGCGCATGCCGCGCAGGGTGTCGAACAGCTCGTCGACCTCCTGCGGCACGAGCACCGCGGTCGGCTCGTCCAGGATGATGATCTTGGCGCCGCGGTAGAGCACCTTGAGGATCTCCACCCGCTGCCGGTCGGCGACGCCCAGCTGCTCGATCAGCACGTCCGGGTCCACCCGCAGTCCGGTGCGCCCAGCCAGCTCGGCGACCCTGGCCCGCGCGCGCCGGCCGATGCCGTGCAGGGACTCGGCGCCGAGCACGACGTTCTCCAGCACGGTCAGGTTGTCGGCCAGCATGAAGTGCTGGTGCACCATGCCGATACCGGCCTTGATGGCCTCGGCGGGCGACTTGAACCGGACCTGCTCGCCGTCCACCTCGATGGTGCCCTCGTCCGGCTGCTGCATGCCGTAGAGGATCTTCATCAGGGTGGACTTGCCCGCACCGTTCTCACCGCACAGGGCGTGCACCTCACCCCGGCGGACGGTCAGTGCGATGTCACTGTTGGCGACGACACCGGGGAACCGCTTGGTGATCCCGGTGAGCACGACGGCCGGGTGCTCGGTCGCACCACCGGCCGTCACGGGAGGGGAACTCAATCTGACTCCTTAGAGCACGACCGCGGGCCCGGGCAGGGTAGCCCGGACCCGCGGTGGTGTCGCTACGCAGGCGGCGTGACCGCGCGTGACCTGTGCTTGCGCTCAGCTACCTGCCGGGACGGTCGGGACCTTGATCGCGCCGGAGACGATCTGCGCCTTGTAGGCGTCGACGACCTTCTTGATGTCGTCCACCTTGCCGCCGGAGGTGGAGTAGTCCACACCGCCCGCGGCCAGGTCGAACACCTTCGGCAGGGCGCTCAGGTCGTTGCCCGCGACCGCCCGCAGGAAGTCGAACACCGCGACGTCGACCCGCTTCATCATCGAGGACAGGATGATGTCCTTGTCGTCGGCGACGCCGGGCTGCTTGTACTGGTCGGAGTCCACGCCGATGGCCCAGGCACCGGACTTGGCCTTGACCGCGTCGAAGATGCCCTTGCCGGAGTTGCCCGCCGCCTGGTAGATCACGTCGGCACCCGCGGCCAGCTCGCCCTCGGCCTTCAGCTTGCCCTTGTCGGGGGCCTGGAACCCGGTGAAGTCACCGGCCGGGGTGATGTACTGCTCCTCGATCTTGATGTCCTTGGCCGCGGTCTTGGCGCCCAGGTCGAAGCCCGCCTGGAACTTCTGGATCAGCGGCACCTTGACGCCGCCGACGAAGCCCACGTGGCAGGACTTGCTCTTGTAGGCGGCGATGACGCCGACCAGGAAGGAGCCCTGCTCCTCGGTGAAGGTCAGCGGGGTCACGTTGGCCGCGCCGTCCACCGCGGAGTCCACGATGGCGAACTTGGTGTTCGGGAACTCCTTGGCGACCTTGCCCAGCGCCGGGGCGTAGGCGAACCCGACGGTGATGATCGGGTTGTAGCCGTCCTGCGCGAGCTGGCGCAGGCGGGCCTCCTTGGCCGAGTCGGCCTCGTTGGGGGCCGCGGTGGTCTCCTTGATCTCCTTGACGCCCAGGTCGGACTTGGCCTTGTCCAGGCCGGCCGCCGCCGCGTCGTTGAAGGAGGCGTCGCCGCGCCCGCCGATGTCGTAGGCCAGGCCGACCTTCAGCGCACTGGCGTCGACCTTCTTGTCCGAGGTCGTCGTGCTGGTCGTGGCCGCCGCGTCGGCGGGCGGCGTGGCCAGGGTGCAGCCACTGCCCTGGGCGGAGTTGGTGCCACCGCCACCGGTCCCCCCGCTGTCCTTGGCACAAGCGGCCAGCGAGACCACGCTGGTCAGCGCGACCGCCATGACCGCCACTCCACGCATACGACGCACGGTTGCCCCTCTCTGTCTGCTCGTCGAGCAGCGATGCACCGACCACTGTCGTCGGCATGCCTAGCTTGGTGAGGGCGAAACCGTACCCCTCGGTAGCCAAGAGCCGACACTGGTCACGGTGCGTGTGACCGAATCGTTGGCGCCACTCGAACCATCCGAACGTGTGGTGTCACGCAGAGTGACTTGGAACCGGTGGGACGGCCTGCGCATCGGAGGTGCGGCAGGATGAGGGGGATGGCGGGGAGGCGCTGGTGAGCAAGATCAATACCAATCCGGAGCACATGAGGCGCTCCGGGAACAAGCTCGTCAGCTTCGGGGAGAAGATCTCCGCGGGCGGCGAGAAGATGGAGTCCGCTGGCCAGCGGCTGCTCTCCCACGCCGGTTCGGACCGCTCCGGGTTCGGCTCGGTCATCACCAAGTGCTTCGGGCGCGGACTGGAGATCGGCGGCAAGGTCTTCAAGGAGGGCGGCCGGGTCACCTCGACCGCGGGCAAGCACCTGGGCACCACCGCCGATCTGCACGAAGAGGCAGACCACCAGGGTGCCCGCGGCCTCAAGGCGCACGAGAAGTCGGCCAAGGACCCGCACGTGAAGGGCTCCGGCGGCGAGACGAAACCCTCCTCGGCTTCCGGCGGCGGAGGTGGCGGCGGCGGCAAGCAGCCGCCCAAGCTGCCCACCGGGGGCGGCGGGGAGGGGCACCACGGCGGGGGTGAAGGCTCAGGCGGTGGCGGTGGCAAGGACCACCAGCCGCAGCGGCTGCGCGGGGACCTCAACGACCCCACGCCCGGCACCCGCAAGCCACCATCGGCCACGGAGCGGTCCGACGACATCAAGCAGTTGCCCCCCGCCAAGGACCCCGGGCACGCACCGCAGACCGGCGAGCACGGCCCCACCAACCCCAGCCGCGGCGCGGTCCTGGAGCGGATCGACCCCAAGAGCCACCGCGTGACGACCGACGAGAACGGGCTGATCCGGACGGTCGACGGCAAGCCGGTGAAGGACTACCTCGACGGGCGGGCCCAGGAGCGGGCGTCGGTGATCGGCGAACACGCGCACAAGAAGGACGGCCCGTGCTCGGCGCTGGCGATGGACCTGAAGACCGGCACGATCACGGAGGGCGTGAACGGCCGACCCAACCACGTGCTCAAGGAGGAGGACCTGCACCCACTCCTCCAGGACAACTACAAGAACATGGCCGACTGGAAGCACCCCGTTGTCGACAAGGACGGCAGCGTGACGCACACCTTCGACGGCCAGGTCCACCACGACAAGCCGCTGCGGCACGCCGAGGTGAAGGCGACCAACGAGTTGTTGTGGGAGCGGGAGCGCAACCGCGGGCCGAATGACCCGCCCCTGGATCAGAGCACGCTGAAGGAGCTCCGCTTCGACCCGCGGTTCATCCGCAACAGCGGCGAGCACATGCAGGTCGGCGGCTCCGCTGCGGCGTGCGGGAACTGCGACAACATCCTGCACAACGTGCCCAGCTACTCTGGCCGCTTCTCCTACCACCCCCAAGACCATCGGTACAACCGGCATTCGACTGCGGACTGGTGACGGCAATGCGTGTCAATCGAGACGAGACGGAGATGACCCCGGGACTGGTCGTCGTCCACAATGGCCAGCCGTTCACCGGGGAACTCGTGGATGTGGCGGCGGACGGCACGGTCACCGGGCTGACCACCTACCGGGACGGGATCGAGGACGGGCCGCAGTGGGAGCGGTACCCCGACGGCCGTCCGCAGCTGGAGGGCCAGTGCGACTACGGCTCGGCGGTCGGCGAGTGGCGTGAGTGGCACCCCAACGGGCAGTTGTCCGAGCACACGGTCTTCGACAGGTGGGGCGATGTCCGGCGCAGGCAGCGCTGGGACGAGGACGGGACGCTGACCGACGACGAGACCTCGGACGGCGCGCACGGCGGCGAGTGGTAGCGGTGCGGCGCATCGACGTCGAGGGGGACGACGTCGGCTGGGACGACGGGCAACGCCTGCCGCACAACGGAAAGCCGTTCACCGGCGAAGCGGTGGTGCACGGCTGGTCCGGTGCGGTGGTCTCGCTGGTGACCTACCTCGACGGCCTTGAGGACGGCCTCCGACGCGAGTGGTACGAGGAAGGGCAGCTCAAGTCAGAACTGTTGGTGCACAGGGGAATCGTGCAGGGCACCGCCCGCGAGTGGCACGAGAACGGCCAACTGGCAAGGGAACGGCACTTCGACGAACGTGGCAACCTCACGACGGAGTGCCAGTGGGACGAGAACGGCCACCCCGTCCCCAGGAGCTGACCGATGCACGCGAATGACATCGCGGAGCTGGCGCGCCGGGGCCAGGCGCGGGGTTACGAGGCGATCGTCGAGGCAACGGCCCAGGGCGGCCCGACGTGGTGGTACGACTCGCTGACCGATCCGAGCCGCGGGGCGGAGGAGGTCGTCGAGCGGCTCGCGACGGCGCTGGCGGCCGGGGCGGACGCGGCGTACGACAACGGGACGGAGTGGTTGCGGCTCAAGGCGATCGGCGCACTGCGGGGATTCGCGGAGCGCCACTACCTGGCGTGCCGCGTGGACTTCGCCGAGGAGTCGGTGCCGGGGACGGCGGCTCGTCCGGTGACCGACTGGTACCCGGACGGCAGGCCGCGGCGGACCGGGCACCTGCGGGCGGGTGAGCGGGTGGGCCTGTGGCGGGAGTGGTACCCGAGCGGGCGTCCCGCGTGGGAGCGGCGGCCGGACGGTGCGGAAGTCCGGTGGCGGGACGAGGACTTCCTCAGCGTGGACTTCGAGGACACGGTGCTGACCCCGGGCCTGCTGGTGGAGCACGAGGGCACGTGGTTCACCGGTGAGCAGGTCGCCTGGGAGCACGGCCGGGTGGAGGCGATCACCGGGTACAGCGGGGGCATGGAGGACGGGCCGCAGTGGGAGTGGTACCCGGACGGCCGACTGCGGTCGGAGGGTCAGTGCGTGCGGGGCGGGGCGGTCGGGCAGTGGCGTGCATGGCACCCCAACGGGCAGTTGGCCGAGCGCACCGTCTTCGACAGGTGGGGCGATGTCCGGCGCAGGCAGTGCTGGGACACCGACGGAACGTTGACCAAGGACGAGACCTCTGATGGCCTGCACGGCGGCGAGTGGTGACCAGGCACCCTACGATCCACCCCGAGCCGGAGCACCGAGGAGTGAGCACGTGCAGGTGAGGGTCCCCCACGAGTGGCCGGACACGCCCGAGGAGGCGGTGGCCATCCAGCTGCGGCTGCGGTCGCTGGTGGAGCAGGCGACCCCGGCCGGGTTCGAGCCGCGCACGGTGGCCGGGCTGGACGTGGCGTACGAGGAGGGCACGAACCGGGTCGCCGCCGCCGTGGTGGTGCTGGACGCCGACTCACTCGAACAGGTGGACAGCGCGGTGGCCGTGGGCCACACGGATTTCCCCTACGTGTCAGGGCTGTTCGCATTCCGTGAACTCCCCTCGCTGCTGGCCGCGCTCGAACGGCTGACGGTCACCCCCGATCTGCTGGTGTGTGATGGACAGGGCGTGGCCCACCCGCGCCGGTTCGGGCTCGCCTGTCACCTGGGCGTGCTCACCGGGCTGCCCAGCATGGGTGTGGCGAAGAACTCGATGGGCGAGTTCGAGCCGCCCGCCGCCGAGCGCGGCGCGTGGACCCCGCTGCTGGACGGTGAGGAGGTGCTGGGCAGGGCGCTGCGCAGCCAGTCCGGGGTCAAGCCGGTGTTCGTCTCGGTCGGCCACCGGATCGATCTGGACCGGGCCTGCGCCGAGGCGCTGCGGCTGTGCCCGCGCTACCGCCTGCCCGAGACGACTCGGCGGGCCGATCGGCTCTGCCGGGACGCCCTGGCTTGACTTGCTCGATTCAGTATTCGCTCGGGCGTGTCTCATCGATCACAGAGCGGCCCTCGCCGTTGGGCCACGCGAACTCGGCGGGGATAGCATCCGGTGGGTCAAGGCCCCGTGATCGCAACCGAGGCCGAGCCCACCACTGACGTTGGAGGCCGTCGCACCATGGCCAGTACCACCGCACCCCCGGACGCGGGCGCGCACCAAGGAACGGGGGGTTCCCGGCGCGGCGGCACGATCTACCGCGGGGACCTCGGCATGTGGTCCTGGGTGGCCCACCGCATCACCGGTGTGCTGACCTTCTTCTTCCTCTTCGCCCACGTGCTGGACACCGCAGTGGTGCGCGTCTCCCCGAACGCGTACGACAAGGTCATCGAGCTCTACAAGAACCCGCTCGTGAACCTGATGGAGCTGGGCCTGGTCGCCGCGGTCCTGTACCACGCGCTCAACGGCATCCGGATCATGCTGGTGGACTTCTGGTCCAAGGGCCCGCGCTTCCAGCGGCCGATGCTCTGGGCGATCATCGGCATCTGGGTCGTCGTGATGATCCCCGGCGCCTACTTCATGCTCCAGCGTTCCATCCAGACGGTCTTCGGCGGGGGGCACTGACCATGAGCACGCTCGATCTGGCCGCACCCCGCTCCCCGCAGCGCCGCTCGGCCCGCCGCAGCAACTTCGAGCTCTACAGCTGGCTGTTCATGCGGCTGTCCGGCCTGCTGCTGGTGGTCCTGGTGCTGGGCCACCTGTTCATCATGAACATCCTCGACGGCGGCGTGCACAAGATCAACTTCGCCTTCGTGGCGGGCCGCTGGTCCTCCCCGTTCTGGCAGTTCTGGGACCTGTCCATGCTGTGGCTGGCACAGCTGCACGGCGGCAACGGCCTGCGCACGGTCATCAACGACTACGCGCGCAAGGACGCCACCCGCTTCTGGCTGAAGATCCTGCTCTACGTGTCGATGGTGCTGATCGTCTCGCTGGGCACCTTCGTGATCTTCACCTTCAACCCGAACATCAGCGGCTGAGCAGGCCGTCCCACCACAGCCCGTTGGCGGCCCTGTCAGGGAGAAGCCGGATGCAGTTTCACAAGTACGACGTCGTGATCATCGGTGCCGGTGGCGCCGGTATGCGCGCGGCCATCGAGGCCGGGCAGCGCAGCCGCACCGCCGTGCTCACCAAGCTCTACCCCACGCGCTCCCACACCGGCGCGGCCCAGGGCGGCATGTGCGCCGCGCTGGCCAACGTCGAGGAGGACAACTGGGAGTGGCACACCTTCGACACCATCAAGGGCGGTGACTACCTCACCGACCAGGACGCCGCCGAGATCATGTGCAAGGAGGCGATCGACGCCGTCCTGGACCTGGAGAAGATGGGTCTGCCGTTCAACCGGACCCCCGAGGGCCGCATCGACCAGCGGCGCTTCGGCGGGCACACCCGCGACCACGGCAAGGCCGCCGTGCGCAGGGCCTGCTACGCCGCCGACCGCACCGGTCACATGATCCTGCAGACGCTGTACCAGAACTGCGTCAAGCACGGCATCGAGTTCTTCAACGAGTACTACGTGCTCGACATCTGCCTCACCGACACGCCCAAGGGCCAGGTCTGCACCGGCGCGGTCGCGCTGGAGCTGGCCACCGGCGAGATCCACGTGTTCCAGGCCAAGTCCGTTGTCTTCGCCACCGGCGGCTTCGGCAAGGTCTTCAAGACCACCTCCAACGCCCACACCCTCACCGGTGACGGCATGGGCATCGTGTTCCGCAAGGGCCTGCCGCTGGAGGACATGGAGTTCTACCAGTTCCACCCGACGGGCCTGGCGGGCCTGGGCATCCTGCTCACCGAGGGTGCCCGCGGCGAGGGCGCGATCCTGCGCAACGCCGACGGCGAGCGCTTCATGGAGCGCTACGCCCCCACCATCAAGGACCTCGCCCCGCGCGACATCGTCGCCCGGTCGATGGTGCTCGAGGTGCTGGAGGGCCGCGGTGCGGGCCCGCACAAGGACTACGTGCTGCTGGACTGCACGCACCTGGGCGCCGAGGTGCTGGAGACCAAGCTGCCCGACATCACCGAGTTCGCCCGCACCTACCTGGGTGTGGACCCGGTGACCGAGCCGGTGCCGGTCTACCCGACCGCGCACTACGCGATGGGTGGCATCCCCACCAACGTGCACGCCGAGGTGTTGCGCGACAACGACAACGTCGTGCCGGGCCTGTACGCGGCCGGGGAGTGCGCCTGCGTGTCGGTGCACGGCGCGAACCGGCTGGGCACCAACTCGCTGCTGGACATCAACGTGTTCGGCCGCCGCGCGGGCATCGCCGCCGCCGAGTACGCCGCCACCGTGCACGACCACGTGGAGCTGCCGGAGAACCCGGCCGAGCGGGTCGTGTCCATGGTCGAGGGCCTGCGCGAGTCCACCGGCTCGGAGCGGGTGGCCGACCTGCGCATCGCCCTGCAGAACACCATGGACACCAACGCGGCGGTGTACCGCACCGAGGACACCCTCAAGACCGCCCTGCACGACGTGCAGCAGCTCAAGGAGCGCTACGCACAGGTTTCGGTGCAGGACAAGGGCAAGCGCTTCAACACCGACCTGCTGGAGGCCGTGGAGCTCGGCTTCCTGCTGGAGCTGGCGGAGATCCTGGTGCAGGGTGCGCTGGTGCGCAAGGAGTCCCGCGGCGGGCACGCCCGCGAGGACTACCCGAACCGGGACGACACCAACTTCATGCGCCACACCATGGCGTACAAACAGGGCGAGGGCCTGAGCGCCGACATCCGGCTGGACTACAAGCCGGTGACCTTTACCCGGTACAAGCCGATGGAGCGCAAGTACTGATGACCGCGACCACCGAGAACCCCGAGACCGCGGCCGCAGGTTCGCGCGGCTCCCAGCCGCCCGTGCCGCCGGGAGCGATCACCATCACCCTCCGGATCCGCCGGTTCAACCCGGAGGTCGACGAGGAGCCCACCTGGCAGTCCTTCGAGGTGCCCGCGCTGCCCAGCGACCGGGTGCTCAACCTGCTGCACTACGTGAAGTGGTACCTGGACGGCTCGCTGACCTTCCGCCGGTCCTGCGCGCACGGCATCTGCGGCTCCGACGCGATGCGCATCAACGGCGTGAACCGGTTGGCCTGCAAGGTGTTGGTCAAGGACCTGCTGTCCGGTGGCGGCAAGGCCACGACCATCACCATGGAGCCCATCAAGGGCCTGCCGGTGCACAAGGATCTGCTGGTCGACATGGAGCCCTTCTTCGAGGCGTTCCGCGCGGTCAAGCCGTACCTGATGACCACCGGCCACGAGCCGACCCGCGAGCGCATCCAGTCGGCCGCCGACCGCGCCCGCTTCGACGACACCACCAAGTGCATCCTGTGCGCGTGCTGCACCACCTCGTGCCCGGTGTACTGGACCGAGGGCTCGTACTTCGGCCCGGCGGCGATCGTCAACGCGCACCGGTTCATCTTCGACAGCCGTGACGAGGGTGCCGAGGAGCGGCTGGACATCCTCAACGACGTGGACGGGGTGTGGCGCTGCCGCACCACGTTCAACTGCACGGACGCCTGCCCGCGCGGCATCCAGGTGACCAAGGCGATCCAGGAGGTCAAGCGCGCGCTGCTGTTCAAGCGCGTCTGACCCACGGGTTCGGCAGGGCCCCGCACGCGACGCGTGCGGGGCCCTGTGTTCTTCCCGCTACCCTGGGTGCCTCTTCAGGTCAATCAGGGGGTGTGTGCGGTGCTCGGTTTCCGCAGGTTTGCGTGGGTGGCACTGGCTGGGGTGCTCGTCGCGGGCTGCTCGACGCCCACGAGCGGCTCGGCACAGAGCGTGGGCAGCACGGTGCCGGTGAGCTTCGAGGCCGACGCGGGCACGGTGCTGGTGGGCAAGCCGGACGCGAAGACCACGATCGAGGTGTACGAGGACTTCCTGTGCCCGTACTGCCAGCGGTTCGAGCAGACCAGCGCGGACCTGGTCAACGGCAAGCTCAACGAGGGCTCGGTGAAGGTCCGGTACCACCTGCTCGGGTTGCTGGACAACAACTCGCGGCCGGCCGGCTACTCCACGCTGGCGGCCAACGCGGCGCTGACCGTGGCGAAGCTGGCGCCCGAGCGCTTCGCGGCGTTCCACGCGCTGCTGTTCGGCAGGCAGCCCGCCGAGGGCGGCCCCGGCTACACCGAGGAGCAGCTGGTGGACTTCGCCAAGCAGGCGGGGGTCAGCGACCCGAAGCTGGCCGAGGCGGTGAAGGCCAGGTCCTACGCGGAGAAGGCGAGGGCGAACGTGGAACTCGCCCAGCAGGACCCGAAGCTCCAGCAGAAGGGCCAGGGCGGCGAGATGATCTTCGGCACGCCGACCATCCTGGTCAACGACAAGATCGCGAACTGGGCGAAGAGCGACTGGCTCACGGCCGGCTGACCCGCGGCGGCAGCAGCGGGCCGCCGTCCCACTGCTGGAAGATCAGCGTGGTGTGCACCAGCGCCACCTCCTGGCGGGCGGTGAACTCGTCGAGCACGAGCCGTTGCAGGTCGGCGGCGCTGGTGGCGGCCACGTGGACCAGGAAGTCGTCCGGACCGGTCAGGTGGAACACCGCGCGGGTCTCCGGCTGGGCCAGCGCGTGCTGGACGAACGGGTCGACCAGCTCGCGCCGGTGCGGCTGCACGCGGACGAACAGCATCGCCTGCAACGGTCGGCCGAGCGCGGCTGGATCGATCTTGGTCGCGCTGCCGGTGATCACCCCGCAGGAGCGCAGCCGGGCCACCCGGTCCAGACAGGTGGACGGGGCGATGCCCGCAGCGGCGGCCAGGTCCCGGTTGGTGATCCGGGCGTCGTTCTGGAGAGCCCGCAGAATTGCGAGATCAACCGAATCGAGCTGCGCTGGAGCGGTCATGCGCCGAACTTAGTACGGACATGATCCCAGCTCACCGGTTTTCCTCCAGTCTTCACGGCATGACGAGTCTGTCCACGAAGGCAGTGCACGCCGGCCGCGAAGACCTGGTCGACCTCGGGTTGCACGCGGCACCCATCGACTTGTCCACCACCTACCCGTCCCGGGACTGCCTGACCGAGGCCGCCCGGCTGGACGAGGCCGCCGAGGGCACCGACCTCGGCGAGCAGCCGGTGTACGCCCGGCTGGGCAACCCGACCGTGGGCCGCTTCGAGCGGGCGCTGGCCGAGTTGGAGGGCAGCGACACCTCGGTCGCCTTCGCCAGCGGCATGGCGGCGCTGAGCGCCTGCCTACTCGCCTGCGTCGCGAGCGGCAGGCCGCACGTGGTCGCCGTGCGCCCGCTCTACGGCACCACGGACCACCTGGTGGCCTCGGGGCTGCTCGGCAACCAGGTGAGCTGGTCCACTGTGGACGGCGTGGCGGCGGCGATCCGGCCGGACACCGGCCTGGTGATCGCCGAGTCACCGGCCAACCCGAACCTGTCCGAAGTGGACATCCGGGCGCTGGCGGCCGCCTGCGGGGACGTGCCGCTGTTGGTGGACAACACCTTCGCCACGCCGGTGCTGCAACGCCCGGTGGAGCAGGGCGCGCGGATCGTGGTGCACAGCGCCACGAAGTTCCTCGGCGGGCACGGTGACGTCATGGGCGGTGTGGTCGCCTGCGGGGAGGAGTTCGCCCGCGCCCTGCGCCAGATCCGGTTCGCCACCGGCGGGGTGCTGCACCCGCTGGCCGGATACCTGTTGCTGCGCGGCCTGGCCACGCTGCCGGTGCGGATCAGGGCCGCCTCGCGGACCGCCGAGGAACTGGCCACCCGGCTGGCCGCACACCCGGTGGTGAGCCGGGTGCACCGGCCGGGGATCGGCGGCCCGATGGTGTCGTTCGAGGTGCACGGGGATCCGGCCGCCGTGGTCGGCGCCGTGCGCCTGGTGACGCCCGCGGTGAGCCTGGGCAGTGTCGACACGCTGATCCAGCACCCGGCCTCGATCAGCCACCACATCATGACCGAGCAGGACCGCCACGGGGCGGGCATCAGCGACCAGCTGCTGCGCCTGTCGGTGGGCCTGGAGGACGTGGACGACCTGTGGGCCGACCTGGACCAGGCCCTGCACAACGCCAAGTCCTGACACAGCAGAGCGGGACTCGCCGTCCTGCGGGCGGGACACGCGGCAGTTCACCGCGAGTCCCGCTCTCAGGCGTATGAGTCCCGCTCTGGCTCAGCGCTGGACGGCGGCCAGGGCGTTGACCAGGCCGTGCCCGTAGTAGCTGTTGTTGGCGGCCGGGCCGGTGCAGGTCGCCACGCCGGACGGGCAGGCGACCGGGGTGGCCTGCCGGTGCAGCAGGGACCTCAGCTCGGACGGACCGGCGTACGGGTGGCTGCTGGCCAGCAGGGCGAGCACGCCCACCGCGTGCGGGGAGGCCATCGAGGTGCCGCACATGCTGCCGTACTTGCCGCCGGGCAGCGTGGAGACCGGGCAGGCCGGGCCCTTGCCTGCCGGCGGCACCTGGGCGCCGTCACCACCGGGCGCGGTCACGTCCACGCCGCCCCAGTCGCTGTAGCCGGACTTGGTGCCGTTGTAGCCCACTGCCGAGACCGAGACCACGTCGGACAGCCCGCCGGGCAGGGTCTTGCAGTGCTTGTCCACCGGGTTCTTCGTGCGCACCGGGTCGGTGGTGGGGTTGGTGATGTCCAGCGCCTCGTTGCCCGCGGCGGCCACGTTCAGCACGCCCTCACGGGTGGAGTACGCCACCGCGCGGCGGATGGCCTCGTACGCGGCGGAGTCACCGGGCTTGTTGTCGCAGAAGTAGAAGCCCGGGTCCACGTAGTAGCTGTTGTTGGTGACCTGCATGTCGTTCTCGGCCGCCCACATGAAGCCGCAGACCGCCGACTCCGGGAAGATGTAGCCATCGTCGCTGACCACCTTCACCGAGGCCACGCGCACGCCGGGGGCGATGCCGGAGACCCCGCTGCCGTCGTCCGCGGCGGCGATGGTGCCCGCCACGTGCGTGCCGTGCGCCGAGGTGGTCGGCGCCCAGGCAGCCGGGGTGGTGTCCGGCTTGCCGGTCAGGCAGCCCGCGGACTTGCTCGGGTCGACGGCCTTGGCCAGGTCCGGGTGGGTCGCGTCCACACCGGAGTCCAGCACACCCACGGTGACCCTGCGGCTGCCCGGGTTGAGCTTGTTGGCCTTCTTCGCGCCGATCGCGTCCATGTCCCACTGCTGGCCGCTCAGGTCGGCGGCGGGCGCGGCGTCCACAGTGGAGGTCACGGATTCCACAGAGGACTTGCGCGAGGCCAGTGCCGCGGCCGTGGGCAGGTCCTTGCGCGCGCTGTAGGCGCGGTCGGTGCCCAGCCTGGCGGCGAAGTCGGCGTTGCGGGAGGTCGCCACCGCCACGCCGATCCTCTGGTAGTAGGTGACCAGCTTGCCGCAGTCGAAGCCGACCTCGGTGTTGGCCACGAACCTCGGCGTGCCCTGGGGGTAGAGCACGACGTAGGTGTACTCGGTACTGGTCGTGTCGCAGGCGTGCGCCGGGGCCGCTGGCGCCGCGCCCGCCGTCGGCGCCAGCGCGATCGCGGCGAGGCCGACGGCGGTCAGCACGGTCAGGAGGGATCTCATTGGCCGGAAGGTAGTCCAGAGCACCCGTCCGGAACAGGGCAGAAAGGTGCAATCCGACTATCCGAGGGCCAACTGGACCACCTTCACCACAACGAGTACAACCGCGACCACCAGGTAGACACGCAGGGTCAGCAGTCCGGCCCTGCGCAGCGGGGACATCACCGGCCTGCTCAGGGTCTCCAGCGCGGGCGTGCGCCAGCTCATCCGGTCCTGCTCCGCCAGGGACCTGCGCTCGTCCTGGAGGTCGGCGACCTGGTCGGTGTCCAGGCCACCCAGCTCGCAGGCGGTCCGCGCGGCCGCACGCCGGGCCGCGGTGTTGCGCGAGACGGCGATGAGCAGCCCGCCGAGCACACCGATGACGCCGCCGACCAGGAAGAAGGTCTGCAGGGCCTCGGTGGACAGGTCGGGGAACAACGTGGCCGCGGTCAGCGAGAGCGAGAGCAGCACCAGCGCCCACACGATCGCCCCGGACACGATGTTCTGCCTGGTCGAGTTGACCCACGGCCCGAGCACGGCCTTGTCGTTGCACAGCAGGACGAGGAACACGCTCGCGGCGGGCAGCAGCACCCCGGCCAGCGCCTGCACGCCCTGCGTGATCAGGCCCAGCGGGGCGCCGGGGATGAGCACGACGGCGGCGGCGAAGCCGATCAGCGCCGCGTAGGCCACATAGAACATCGGCGCCTGCGAGGGCTTCCAGTGCAGCGAGTGGCGCTTGCCCAGCACGTCGCCCAGCGTGTACGTGGTGGCCAGGCCCACCGCGTTCGCGCCGATCAGTGAGGCGTCCAGCAGCAGGATCGCGAACAGGCCGCCGACCCCGGGGCCCGCGTGCTCGCGCAGTGCGTCGGCGACCGCCCCCGCGTCGGTGAACTGCCCCGCGGCCTCGGTGCCGCCCAGCCCGAACGCGGTGACCGACATCAGCGCGATGGCGCCCAGCATCACCACGACGATGCCGATCCACAGGTCGGCGCGCTCGTAGCGGATCCAGCGCGGGGTGATCCGCTTGTCGACCACGTTGGACTGCTGGAAGAACAGCTGCCACGGGGCGACGGTGGTGCCGACGATGGCCACGATGAGCAGCAGCAGCGTGGAGTTCAGCCCGCCGGGAACTGCGGCACCAGCCCGGCCGCGATCACGCCCGGCTTGGGGTGCGCCATCAGCGCCATCGGGAAGA
>JACJID010000003.1 GCA_014138725.1 Kutzneria viridogrisea
CGAACGCTTCGCCGAGGCCGTCACCGCCACCGGCGCCGAGGTCCTGCCCTACGCCTCAGCCCTGGCCGGACGCCCACTACCGGAGGTCTTCGACCCCGACTACCTCGCCCGCGAACCCCTGCGCGCCATGATCGAGGCCATCGCCACCGTGCCCCCGATCCGCAGCCACTTCCAGCACAGACAACCCCCCGACCTGGTGGTCTACGACTCCAGCACCTACGCCGCCGCCCGAGTCGCCGCCCTGACCTGGTCCCGCCCCGCCATCCAGATGTTCCCGACCTTCGCCAGCAACGAGAAGTGGCAACTCGGGCCCTGGATCAAAGACGAGTTCGCCCCCGAGATCGACGAGCACCACCCGGCCCTGCTGGAGTTCTTCTACTGCATGGGCGAACTGCTGTCCGGCTACGGACTCGACGACATCGACCTGGAACGGTTCCACGCCCCCTGCGAGGACCACAACCTCGTCTTCCTGCCCAAGTTCTTCCAACTGGGCAACGAGTTCTTCGACGACCGGCACGAGTTCCTCGGCCCCTGCCTACCCACCAACAGCGGCGGCACGTGGCAGCCCCCGGCCAGCGGACACCCCGTCCTGGTCGTGTCCCTGGGCACCGAGAAGAACAAGGACACGAGGTTCTTCCACGACTGCGCCCAGGCCTTCGCGGACCTGCCCTGGCACGTGGTCCTCACCCTCGGCGGCGGCATGACCGTGGCCGACCTGGGCCCCCTGCCCGCCAACGTCGAGGCCCACCAGTACCTGTCCCACGCCGAGGTCCTGCCGCACGCCACCGCACTGGTCGCCCACGCGGGCATGAGCACCACCATGCGCGCCCTGCACCACGGCGTCGCCCAGGTCCTGGTACCGCACACACCCGAACAACACTTCGTCGCCCGCCGCGCCGCCGAACTGGGCATCGCCCGCCTCCTGCCCCGCGACCAGGTCACCGCCCACGCGGTACGCGAGGCCGTACTCGAACTCACCAGCGACGACCGAGCCCGCACCCAGATCCGGGAACTGGCCGAGCAGACGCGTGCCGCGGGCGGGGCAATGCGAGCCGCAGACCTGATCCAGGCGCGGCTCGCCTAGCCCTAGCCTCGTTTCACTTGCGCAACACGGCCCAGCACCGGTTCAGCCCCGAGAGCACCGAGTCCAGCAGCACGCGCCACGGTCTGCGCGGTGTGGCGACGCGGTGCGCCCCGCTGCCCCGCAACGGCAGCGGCTCGGGGTTGGGCCGGGCGCGACGGGTCGGCGGCCGGTTGATGTGCACGGTCTTGCGCGGCGGGCGCGCGCTGCTGCGGGAGTCGGCAGTCAAGGGTGGGTTCCACATCTGTGTCACGACGGAATGGCCATGATGCCGAGGATGATCATGCCTACCGACCGGTTCACGGTGATCGGTGCGATCCGGGCGCCCAACGGACACTCTGCGCTTCACCGGCACCGATCGGGCAGCATCGCCGATCCCCCAGTGGAGTGAGCCGAGCGGTCCCAAACCCACTCGCAGTGCGCCCCCACAAACGCCGTGAAGGTGGCTTTCACTGCGTTGAGCGCAGTGAAAGCCACCTTCACGGCGACTGGGGCGGGCAGGCAATGGCCGCACCCATGTCATGAAGGTGCCGTTCATGGCGTTGAACGCCGCGAACGGCACGCGACACAGCTCGGAGCTAGTGTTCGCCGCCCATGTGCGGGGAGGCGATCATCAGGCCGCACACCGAGGCGATGGTGATCAGCCCCAGGTGCAGGAAGTGGCTGCCCGCGTTGAAGCCGAAGGCCTGCGGCTCGCCGAGCCCGTACATGAACAGCACGGCGAAGGCGCCGAACTGGACGATCGCGAGCAGGCCGAGCAGGGCGCGCACGACGGCCATCACGATCGACAGCACGCCGGCGGCCAGCAGGATCAGGCTGTGCACCGGGCTGAGCTGGAGGCCGATGACCGCGGTGGTCGGCTGGCTGTCGAACAGCGAGCCGTGCTGGCCGAGCGCCAGTCCGGCGGCCCCCAGGGCGACCAACAGCACGCCCTGCACGATGAAGATCAACCGCGGTACCCGCGTGTGGTCGGCTGCTGCCATGTCCCCGTCCGTCTCCCGTGAGAATTCCCGCGCGATCTTCGCACAGCTCTGCCAAACAGCACGTCGACACCCCGCAATCCACCGATCGGTTGACCGCGGGCTGGCGGCTCGGTCGATTCGCCGACCCGGTGCCCGCGGCGAGGCTGGACGCATGGCGATCATCGAGGTCACGAACCTCCACAAGCGGTATCGCGACCACGTCGCGGTGCACGACGTGTCGCTCACCGTGCAACGCGGTGAGATCTTCGGCATCCTCGGCCCCAACGGGGCGGGCAAGACGACCACGGTCGAGTGCGTGGAGGGCCTGCGCGCACCGGACGGCGGCACCGTACGAGTGCTGGGCAAGGACCCGCGGGCCGACCGGACCCACCTGCGCACGAAGATCGGGGTGCAGCTCCAGGAGAGCCAACTGCCCGATCGGCTCAGGGTCGGCGAGGCGCTCCAGCTGTACAGCACGTTCTACCCGGACCCGGCCGACTGGCGGCGGCTGCTGTCCGACTGGGGTCTGGAAGCCAAGCGGGACACGCCCTTCGGCAAGCTCTCCGGCGGCCAGAAGCAGCGGCTGTTCATCGCGCTGGCGCTGATCGGCAACCCGGAGATCGCCGTGCTGGACGAGCTGACCACCGGGCTGGACCCGCAGGCGAGGCGGGACACCTGGCAGCTGGTGGAGGAGATCCGCGAGCGCGGGGTGACCGTGCTGCTGGTGACCCACTTCATGGCTGAGGCCGAGCGGCTGTGCGACCGCATCGCGGTGATCGACGCGGGCCGCGTGGTGGCGGTGGACACCCCGTCCGGGCTCGTCTCCCGGGTGGACGCCGAGCAGACCGTGCGGTTCCGGCCCAGCGCCCCGCTGGCCGAGCACCTGCTCACCGACCTGCCGGAGGTCAGCTCGGTGCGGCGGGTGGGCGGCCAGCTGGTGGTCAGCGGCACCGGCAACCTGCTGCACGCCGTGACCTCGGTGCTGGCCCGCCACCAGGTGGTGGCCGCGGACCTGCGGGTGGAACAGGCCGATCTGGACGACGCGTTCGTGGCCCTGACCGGCCGCAAGCTGGAGGAGTCGAAGTGATCATCCGCATGGCGTTCACCGAGTTCAAGCTGTACCTGCGCGAGCCCGCCTCCGTGGCGGCCACGCTGGGGCTGCCGCTGCTGATCGTGGTCAGCTTCGGGCTGCTGATCAACCCAGGCACCGACACCAGTTCGCTGGTGACCTACTTCCCCGGCATGGCTATCGCGTTCTCGCTGGCGATCCTCTCGCTGAACCTGCTGCCGACGATCCTGGCCAACTACCGGGAGAAGGGCATCCTGCGCAGGCTGTCCACGACCCCGGTGCCCCCGGCGAGCCTGCTGCTGGCCCAGGTGGCGGTCAGCTTCGCGGTGGCGCTGGCGATGACGCTGATCGTGGTCGTGGTGGGCCACTTCGTGATCGGCTTCACGGTGCCCGCGCAGCTGGGCGGCTTCCTGCTCGCGTTCGTGCTCGGCACGCTCTCGCTGTTCACCGTTGGCCTGGTGATCGCCGCGATCGCACCCAGCGGGCGGGCGGCCACCGGCATCGGCATGCTCGTGTTCTTCCTGAACATGTTCGCGGGTGGCGTGTTCACCCCGCGCGAGACCCTGCCGGACTTCCTGAACCGGATCGGCGACTTCCTGCCGCTGGGCGCCACGCTCACCGCGATGCGTGACGCCTGGTCGGGTAGCTTCCCGCAGCCGCTGCACCTGCTGGTGATGGCTACGATCACGGTGGTGTTCGGGCTGGCCGCGGCCGGTCTGTTCCGTTGGGAGTAGACATGGACGGCAGGGAGCGGCTGATCTTCTCGAGCAGCGGGTACGTGCTGCTCGCGGTCTCCAGCGTGCTCGCGGCGCTGATGCCGCTCAGCGAGCCGCACGGCGGTCTGCCGCTGACCGCGGCGCTGGTGCTGGCCGCCGCGCTGTGGCTGCTGTGGACGGTGCCGGGCAAGCCCAGCCGCCCGCTGCTGTACTACGTGGTGCTCGTCGCCCTGATCGTGGCGCTGACCTGGTGCAACGCCTGGTTCGCCCTGTTCGGGTCGGTGGGCTTCGCGCACGCCTTCGGCCTGCTGTCCACGCGGTTCGTTGCGGTGGGCGTGGCCGTGCAGGCGGTGCTCTCCGCGTTCGTGCAGCACCCCGACCAGGGCACGGCCTGGCTGCTGATCGTCAACGTGGGCGTGCCGCTGCTGTACGCGGGCCTCGTGGTCGGCCACGAGAGTGAGAAGCACAAGCGCACCAACGCCGAACTGGCCGCCGCGCTGGCGGAGAACTCCGGGCTGCACGCCCAGTTGCTGGCCCAGGCTCGGGAGGCCGGGGTGCTCGACGAGCGGCAGCGCATGGCGCAGGAGATCCACGACACGCTGGCGCAGGGCCTGGCGGGCATCGTCACGCAGTTGCAGGCCGAGGATCAGACCGGGGACCGGGCACACCTGGCCACCGCCGCGCGGCTGGCCAGGCAGAGCCTGACCGAGGCGCGGCGGTCGGTGCGCGCGCTGCGGCCCGAGCCGCTGGAGGGCACGCGGCTGCCCGAGGCGGTGGGCGCGCTGGCGGCCGACTGGTCGCGCACCGAGGGCGTACCCGCGCAGCTGCACACCGACGGTGAGCCGTGGCCGGTGCCAGCCGAGGTGGAGGTGGCGCTGTACCGGGTGGCGCAGGAGGCGCTGACCAACATCGCCAAGCACGCGCGCGCCTCACGGGCCGGTCTCACCCTGTCCTACCTGGAGGACCAGGTGGTGCTGGACGTGCGCGATGACGGGGTGGGTTTCAGCGGGCAGCCGCACGGAGACGGGTTCGGGCTGACCGTGATGCGGCAGCGGCTCGACGGGGTCGGGGGGCGGTTGAGCGTGGAGTCCGAGCCGGGCGTGGGCACGGCGATCTCGGCGAGCGTGCCGGGAGGCCGCGGTGAGTGAGCCGATCCGGCTGTTGATCGTGGACGACCACCCGGTCGTGCGGGACGGGCTGCGCGGCATGTTCGCCGGGGACCCGGAGTTCGAGGTGCTCGGCGAGGCCGCCGACGGGGCTCAGGCGGTGACCTACGCCGAGGCGCTGCGGCCGGACGTGGTGCTGATGGACCTGCGCATGCCCGGGGTGGACGGGGTCAGCGCGATCCGGCGCATGGCCGAGCGCGGGCTGCCCGCGCGGGTGCTGGTGCTGACCACGTACGACACCGACAGCGACGTGTTGCCCGCAGTGGCCGCCGGGGCCACCGGCTACCTGCTCAAGGACACGCCCCGGGCCGAGCTGCTGCGGGCGGTGCGGGCCGCGGCGCGCGGCGAGGCGGTGCTGTCCCCCGCCGTGGCGACCAAGCTGCTCGGGCAGGTGCGGGCGCCCGCGCGGGAGGAGCTCAGCGCCCGCGAGCTCCAGGTCCTGGAGCTCGTCGCCCGCGGCGGCACCAACCGGGAGGCCGCGGCGAAGCTGTTCATCAGCGAGGCCACGGTCAAGACGCACCTGATCCACATCTACGCCAAGCTGGGCGTGAAGGACCGCGCGGCGGCGGTGGCGGCGGCCTTCGCGCGCGGGCTGCTGAGGTAGTGCGGCGAGGCGCCGCCTGGGCGCGGAAGGACCGGTGATGGGCGCCGGACACCGCACTAGGGGCATGATGTGGGCAGTTGTACCCGAACCGAGGAGAACACCGGAATGTCTCTGACCAAGCCCGAAGTTGAGCCGCACGAGGGCGCTGCCCCGACCGACCTGCTGGTCGAGGACATCACCGTCGGCGAGGGCCCCGAGGCCGCCCCCGGCCAACTGGTCAGCGTGCACTACGTCGGCGTCGCCCACTCCACCGGCGAGGAGTTCGACGCCTCGTGGAACCGCCAGCAGGCGTTCCAGTTCCCGCTGGGCGCGGGCCGGGTCATCGCGGGCTGGGACCGCGGCGTGGCGGGCATGAAGGTCGGCGGCCGTCGCAAGCTGGTCATCCCGCCGCACCTGGGCTACGGCGACCGTGGCGCGGGCGGCGCGATCAAGCCCGGCGAGACGCTGATCTTCGTGGTGGACCTGCTCGGCGTGAACTGAGCCCCGCCGACCGGGCCGTCACGCCGATCGCGTCGTGACGGCCCGGCGGGACTGGGCTGCGGCGGCGCGGGACTCGCGTACGGCTGGGCGGGACTCGCCCGCACCCCAGCGGGACTCGCGCTCCCCTGGGCGGGACTCGCGGTGACTGGGTCAGTGCGCGATGAGTTCGTTGATCACTGGTGCGGGTGAGTCCGCGGACCACAGCAGGCGCACCGAGTCGGCGCTGACCTTGGGCAGGTCCAGCTGGGTGTAGCCGCCGCCGAACCGGCCGACCGTGCGCCAGGTGCCGCCCTCGTGCACCTGCACCTGCGCGCGGCCCGCGGATCCGAGCACCACCACCCCGGTGAGCCGCTGCGAGGTGAAGCTCACGGTGAGCGCGTCACCAGTGGCCGGGGCGCCCGCCGCGCGGTAGGCCGTGTCGGGGTTGCCGTCGGCCACGGCGGGCAGGCCGGTTCCCGCGGGTCCGCCCGTGACGGCGGCCGTGGCCACCGACAGTTCGCGGACCACCAGCCAGTTGTCCTGGTCGGCGGTGGCGCGCAGCCGCACGTAGCGGGCCGTGGTGCCGGCGGGCGGGCTGGCCACCAGCTCCGGGGTGTTGCTGAACGACTGGCCGGTGGTCCAGGTGGTGCCGTCCGCGGAGTACTCGACAACCCCGCTGTGCACGTAGTCCTCCGCGCTGCCCGACTTGGCCATCAGCGCGGTGAAGGCCCCGATCGTGCGCACCGAACCCAGGTCCACGCCCACGGTGTCGCCGACGTGCACGGGGCCGTTGCTCCAGTAGAACGTGGCGGGGTTGCCGTCGACCATGTTGGCGGGCACATAGGACTCGTAGGTGGGCAGGCTGGCCTGTGCCGTGGCCGGGACCGGGGTGATGCCCAGCGCCTTGTTGTTGTCCTGCAACACCTTCGCGATGAACTTGTCGAGCACTCCCTGACCCACCAGCACTTCCTGCTTGCTGCCGTCCAGCTTTGTGTACCGGAACGAGTGGGCCTTGGCCACCAGCCCGAGCAGCGCCTGCCGGTCCCGCCAGGCGCTGGCCCCGTCCTGGGAGCGCTGCTGCTCGACCAGGTCCAGTGCCTTGTCGGCGGCCTTCGCCCACGCCTTGGTCGCGTCCAGCCAGAGCTGGGTCTCGGTGAGGAACTGCTTGTCCGGCAAGGAATCCCGCAACTGGTCGGGGGCCTCGTCGAGCAGCTCGAACTGCTTGTGCAGTGCGGCGATGTCCCCGGTGCGCCAGAACGAGTCGATCTTCGCGGCGAGCGCAGGGGCCTGCCGCTGGTCCAGGTCGGAGGTGTAGTTCAGGTCAGCGAACAGGCGCAGCGCGGCCAGCGCGTCGGGCTCGCCACCGGCCAGCTCCGTGAGACTCGCGTCCCAGGAACGCTGCGGCTGGTAGCCCGCGCTGTTCCACACGAAGTCGGCGATGGTGAACTCCGAGATCTTGGACGCCTCGGCCTGGATCATCGGGTTCGCGGTGATGCCCGCCAGCGAGGCCGCCAGGCCGGTGCCCCGCCCCACGTAGGGCCCCAACAGCAGCTGGCCGGTGATGTAGTCGTTGACCGGGTAGTTGTCCCAGACCAGGATCTCGTGGCCGTAGACCTTCCGCGCGGCGGCGGCCTGCTCGTCGGTGATCACCGGGGCGATGAACGGGGTCCCGGTCCACTCCACCAGCACCGCGGGGTCCAGTTGGGCGGCCAGGGTGTTCTTGTACGGGGTGGCGGCCAGGTCGGAGTACTCGGTGGGCACCATCTCCAGCTTGCCCGCGCCGGGGTGCGTGGCGATGAACTCGCGCTGCACCGCGTTGAGCAGGAAGGACTGCGCGGCACCCGCGGCGGCCCCGCCGGTGCCGAACCTCGTCGCGTCGGCCGCGCAGTTCCACTTGGTGTAGCTGATGTCGTCCAGCGGCACGGCGAAGGTCCGCACACCGATGTCCCACAGGGACTGGAACTTCGCACCGATCGCCTTGGCCTCAGCCGGATCGGAGTAGCACACCGACAGGCCGGGCGAGATCGCGTAGGTGAACTCCACGTGGTTGGCCGTGGCGCGGTCGACCAGCCCCTTGAGCGCGGCGAGCTTGTCGGCGGGGTAGGGGTCACGCCAGCTGGCACGCAGGTACGGGTCGTCCTTGGGCGAGTACACGTAGGTGTTCATCTTGTGACGGCCGTAGAAGTCCAGCTGGTCCAAGCGGTTCGCGTCCGACCAGGGCGTGCCGTAGAAGCCCTCGATCACTCCGCGGATGGGCAGGGTGGGCCAGTCGCGGATCTCGTACCAGCGGTTCGGTCCACTGTGGATGATCTGGCGCAGGGTCTGCGCGGCGTAGAAGGTCCCGGCCGGGTCCACCCCGTCCAGCACGATCCGACCGGTGCCCACGGCCAGCACGTACCCCTCGGCGGGCAGCCCGGTTGCGTCGTGCACGCCGAGCGCGGCCAGTGCACCGGCGGTGGCCTGGTTCTCGCCCTTGCCGCCGACGTAGACCGTCACCGGGGAGGAACCCGGATCGGTGTGCTCGTCGACCTCGCGGAGGTGCCGGACCCCGGCTGAGCGCAGCGCGGCGCGGGTCGCGGCCAGCGCCGGGGCGTCGGTGTGCGCGCCCACCACCAGCGTGGCCTGCTCGCCGAGCTGGAGCACGCCCGATCCGGCGACGGCCTGCTGCGGTTTCGGGAAGATCGACAGCGTGGTCGGTGGTGGTGCCGCCTGCGCCGCGGGTGCGAGTGCGATCACCGGTACCAGTGCCAGCAACGCTGCGAGTACGCGCACAGCTCCCCCCTTCGCCAACCCTGCAAGAGGACTAGACCAAGCCGCGACGCCCAGGTCAACCGGCCGTTCGCAGGTTCTTGCTCCAGTCCAGCAGCGCCGCGAAGTCCTGCTCGCGCAGGCCGAGGCCGGGATCCACCCAGCGCAGCAGGGCGGGCCGGTCGTGGTGCTCACGCACCCACGCCCGGTCCGCCTCACTGATCTCGTCGTCCACCCAGGCGAAGGGCCGGCCCGCCGCCCAGCGCACCGCGTGCCGGGTCTTCCAGTGCAGCCCCTCGGGGTCACGGCCCTGCCGCCGGGGCCACTCGATCACCGGCAGCTTGGGCAGGTGCAGTGGAGGTGAGATCCACTCGTTGGCCTCGCCCTGCCAGGTGGTGGCCCAGACCAGGTCGAAGGGCAGTGCGCGCAGCCTGGCCCCGTGCGCGGCGTTGAGCCAGACTCGCAGCGCACTGGCGTGCGGCCACAGGCTCGGCTTGGTCCGGTACGAGGTGTAGCCGTGGGGCCGCGGGCCCGGCATGGCGCGGAACGGGTTGAGCGGCCCGTCCACGTCCAGCAGCAGCCACGGCTTGTCCATGACCTCGATGCCTACTACAGGCGCACGACCTGCACCAGACCCTTGCCCTGGCCCGCGTCCTCGAACGCCTTGCCGACCACGTAGAGCCGCTTGTCGTCAGCCCCGAGCACCAGGGAGTACTGGTGCTCGGTGTCGAAGCCGACCAGCGTGCTGTCCACAGTTGCGGTCCCGGTGTTGATGACGGTCACGGCCGCGGCGCCCCACTTGTCCGGTCCGGTGTCGGCCACGTAGAGCCGCCTGCCGTCGTGGCTGAGCGCGATCGGCCGCCAGTAGCCGCTGTTCGGGACTTCCACGGCGGCCACCTGCTTGTCACTGGCCGTGTCGACCACGTGCAGCGCCCCCGGGTACACGCCCATCGCGTACAGCCGCTTGCCGTCCGGGCTCAGCGCGAGCGAACCGATCTCCTCGCTGGGGCCGATCGAGGTCTGCACCTCGCCGAGCAGGCGCGGGGGCACGGTGCTGGCGTCGAAGTGCCGCACGGTGGACGGGAAGGTGCCCTGGCTGGACTGCGCGGAGATGTAGAGGTCACGGCCGTTCGGGCTGATCACCAGGTCGTCCGGGACCCAGCCGCCGACCTTCTGGCTGCCCACCACGGAGTTGCTGGCGGTGTCGACCACGTACACCGTGCCCTGCTCCGGTGAGCCGGGCACGATGACGGCCCCGTTGCGGGTGAAGTACAGGTAGCGGCCGTCGGGGCTGATCGTCTGCGCCCCCATCCAGCCGAAGGAGCTGTTGCCGTAGGTGACCGGCGGGGTGATCGTCGCGACCTGTTGGAGCGCGGCCGTGTCGATCACGTTGACCTGGCCGCTGACCCCCTGGCCGCCCGACTGGAGCGCGTAGAGGCGCCTGCCGTCCGGGCTGATCGTCAGCCGGACCACCGTCTGGTACTCGATGCCCACCCGCAGCACGGACCGGGTCTTGTTCGTGCTCGTGTCGATCACTCGGATGTTCGACCTCGTCGGCGCCGCGGTGTCGCGCTCCGCGGTGTAGAGCAGCTTGCCGTCCGGGCTGAACACCGGCTGCGCCCCGCTCACCTCGGTCTCGCCGACCTGCACGCTGGCCTGGATGTCGGCCTCGACCTCCCGCGCGGGCGGGTTCGCCGCGGCCTGCGCGGGCACGGCGGTCAGCGCGCACAGCGCGGCCGCGGCGACAATCACTGACATGGGTCTCATCGTCAACATCTCCCCTGGAGTTGGCGTTCTCCCCAGGGAACACGCCACACCCACGCGGCGACACCGCCGCCGGGAGTCAGTGATCAGCGGGCGAAGGGCCCCGGGGCAGGCGTACCGGAACGTCCGACACACCGCACGGGAAGCGCCGACACGCGCAGGAACCCCGCGTGTCGGCGCTTCGGGCACCGCGTGTCGGCGCTTCGGGTACGCCGTGTCGGCGCTTCCGGTACGCCCTCAGCCGCCGAACCGTTGATGTTCCTCGGCTGCGCATCCGTCAGTTCCCCGCGCACCGCTCAGGGCAGTACAGCTAGGCCAGCACCCGGGGGTGGGCCGCGCTGGCGGTCTCGTAGACCCGCAGCACCTGCTGGGCCACCGACGGCCAGTCGAACGCGGTGGCCCGCAGGCGGCCCGCCCCGGCGAGCCGCTCGCGCAGTGCGGGATCGTCCAGCACGGCGGTCAACCCGGCCGCCAGCCCGGCCGGATCGCCGGGCGGCACGAGCACCCCGGCCCGCCCGCCGTCGAGCACCCGGCGGAACGCGTCCAGGTCACTGGCAACCAGCGGGGTGCCCGCGCTCATCGCCTCGGTGAGCACCATGCCGAAGCTCTCCGCGCCGATGTTCGGCGCGCACAGCACGTCCACACTGCGCAGCACCGAGGCCTTCACCTGGTCCTCGACCGGTCCAAGCACGGTGATCCGCCGGTCGGCGGCGCGCAACCGGTCGGCGTCCCCGTGGCCGACGACCAGGACACGCAGGTCCGGGAACCGCTTGGCGAGCAGCGGAAGGGCCGCCAGCAGCACCGGCATGCCCTTGCGCGGCTCGTCGTAGCGGCCCACGAACCCGATCGTGCCGCCCGCGCGCGGGTAGCCGGGCAGCGGCTCGGCGCGGGCGTGGAAGTCCACATCCACCCCGTTGGGGATCTCCACCGCGTCCCCGCCCAGGTGCTCCACCTGCACGCGGCGGGCCGAGTCGGACACCGCGATCCGCGCGGTGACCCGCTCCATCAGCGGGCGCAGCACCGGGCGCACCGCGAGCAGCCCCCGGGACCGCGCGATGCTGGTGTGGAACGTGGCCACGACCGGGCCGCGCGCCAGGGTCAGCGCCAGCAGGGACACGCTGGGCGCGGTCGGCTCGTGCAGGTGCAGCACGTCGAACTCGTGCTCGGACAGCCAGCGCCGCACCTGCCGGTAGGAACGCGGGCCGAACCCGAGCCGCGCCACCGAACCGTTGTACGGCACCGGAACGGCGCGTCCGGCCGGGGCCAGCACGGACACCTCGTGCCCCAGCGCGCGCAGGGCCGCGGCCAGGTTCACCACGTGCGCCTGCACACCGCCGGGCACCTCCAGCGAGTACGGGCAGACCAGCCCGACCCTCACTCGTCGGCCAGCCAGAGCCGTTGCAGCATGTGCCAGTCGGCCGGGTGCGCGGCGATGTCCGCGGCGAACACGTCGGCCAGCGCCTGCGTGGCCGAGCCGATGCCCTCCACCCCGGCGACCTTGATCGGCGGGTGCACCCGCAGCCCCCAGCCGCGCTCGGTGAACCAGCAGCCCACCGGCAGCAGCGCGGCCCCCGTCGTGGCGGCCAGGTAGGCCGGGCCCGCGGGCATCTTCGTCGTCTCCCCGAAGAAGGTCACCGGCACGCCCCGCTCGGTGAGGTCCCGGTCGGCGAACAGGCACACCACCCGGTTCGCGCGCAGCCGGTCGGCCAGCACCTCGGCGGGCGGACGGTCCCCGCCACTGGTCGGCAGGATCTCGAATCCCAAAGAACGTCGGAACTTGGTGAACCGCTGGTACACCGCCTCCGGCCGCAACCGCTGCGCCACGACCGTCAACGTGCCGGTGTGCCCCAGCAACCACACCCCCGCCACGTCGTAGCTGCCCGAGTGCGGCAACGCGATCACCACGCCGTTGCCCTCGCGCATCGCGGCGTGCAGGTACTCCTGCCCGGAGGCGTTGTCCTCCACCCCGACGTGCACCGCCTCCGGGTCCATCGCGGGCAGCCGGAAGGTCTCGCACCAGTAGCGCGCGTAGGACCGCATCGACAGCCCCACGAGCTCGGTCAGCTCATCCGGCCCGGCCTTGGGCATCACCCTGGCCAGGTTCGCGCGGAGCTGGCGGACACCCGCCCCGTCGCGACGAGTCGCCAGCTCCGCGCCCCAGCCGAACAACCAGGCCGCCAGCCGCGCGGGCACCCTCGGCACGATCGCCCACGCCGCGGTGTAGGCGGCGGTGGCGAGCAGACCTCTCACTGCTCGCACTCCCCGGCCTGGCCCTGCCCTGGTTCGCGGTCACCGGCTCCCCGGTCACCGGCCCCGCAGAGCCCGGCTTCGCGGTCCCCGGCCTGGCAGTCCCCGGCTTCCCGTTTCCCAGCCCCGCGTTCCCGCGCCTCGCCGTCCCCAGCCACGCGGAGCCCGGCATCCCATTCCTCAGCCTCACGCTGCCCGGCTTCACGAGGCGCCGCACCGCCGTCCCCAGCCTCACGCTGCACCGCACCGTGGCCCCCGGCACCACGATCCCGTGCCGACCTGTGCACCGCGCTCAGCCGCTGCGCCACCGTGATCACCGCCAGCACCGCGAGCGCGCACATCGACACGTCCACCGCGAGGGGCACGCCCAGACCCTGTAGCCCCGTGCCGACCAGCGCCAGGATCAGCCGTTCCGCCCGTTCGACCAGGCCCCCGTCGGCATCCAGCCCCGTCGCCTCGGCCCGGGCCTTGACGTAGGAGATCACCTGCGCGCACACCAGGCTGATCAGCGCCGCCGCCCCCGCCAGGCGGTCCTGCGCCACGACCAGGCACCACCAGGCGATAGCCCCCAGCAGCGCCCCGTCGGCGATCCGGTCGCAGCTCGCGTCCAGCACCGCCCCGAACGGCGTTGCCCCACGCGCCCTGGCCACCGCCCCGTCGACCAGGTCGAACACCGCGAAGACCGTCACCACGACCGTGCCCAGGAACAAGTCGTCCCTGGGGAAGAACCACAGGCTCGCCGCGACCGTGCCCAGTGTGCCGATCACGGTGACCACGTTCGGGGTGACGCCGAGGCGGAGCAGCCACGCACCGACCGGGTCGGTGACGCGTGAGACCGAGGCGCGAGCGAAGATGTTGAGCATGGGGCGGGGGCGGCACCTACCTGCACAGAGGAGCGGGTGGGGCCAGCCTAGTAGCCGCGCGGCCAGGGGCGCCTGCCCGCCCTGGGTTGCGAGTCGGTTCCAGTTGCTTCGCTGGTCGCGTCCACTGATGGCTTTGGACGGCAGCAGCGGCCCAGCTCCGTGCCCCGCCGCCGGTCATGGCGGGTCGGGCTCCGCGATCGCCTTCGGCCGGGTCTCGTGCTCGAACCCCAGCGGCGTGATCCACCGCCGCACCCCGTCGGCGCCCCGCGCGAACCGGTACCGGCCAATCGTCTTCAGGTAATGGTGCACATCACAGAACGGCCCCAGATTGCGCCCATCCGTCGCACCACCCGAGGCAAAGCCCCGCGCATGATCGATCTCGCATTCCGCCACCGGCCGCAAACAGCCCGGTGCCTGACAGACCCGGTCCCGGACCATCACGAAATCCCGCAACGCCTTCGGCGGCCGGTATCGTTTCCGACCGACCCCGATCGGCATGCCGACTTTGTCGGTGAGGACTTTGCGCCAGTCGCCCTGCGCGGCGATTTCGCGAGCCAAGCTCGCGTCAACGTATCCGACACCCGCAATGTATCCAGGATCGGCAGTCAACCCGAGCAGCGTCCGCGCGGACACGGTCACATCAGTCCGCACCGTCACCGGTCGATCCGAGCCCAGCATCCGATCGACGAACACATCGGCCTGCTTCTCGCCTCGGGACCGGTCGTCGTCCAGGGCCTCCGCGTCGGCGGTGATCTGGTCGAACACCTGCCGCGCCCGCACCGCGTCCAGGTATGCGGTCAGTTCCGCCATGCCATCAGGCATCGGCTTGTACCGCACCTCGGAGCGTTTCACGGCCCTGACGTGCCGGATCTCCGCACCGAGTGGATCAACCAGGCACACCAGCCGCCCAACCTCGACCCTCAACTCCCTGGAGTTCAACTCGGCAGCGCCGGTCAGCCGGGCATCCACCCGACGGGCCTTCGCTGGGTCCAGGTTCTCGGTCAGCTTCCGCACGGCCTCGAACCGGTCCAGGTCCAGCAACCCGTCCCGCATCAACCCGGCCAACACCGGCAGCCGATCCATTGCCGCCGCCTGCTCCTGAAGCCGACGAGCCCTCCCGAGCGGAATCCGCAGCAACAACGCGATCTCGTGGGGATCGTCAAGTTCGACGGCACAGCAGAGCAGATCGAATTCGGCGGACGCGAGGCGTTTCCACACCTCGAGCATCCGCTCCGCGATCTCCCTCTGCCCCATGCTTCAATTCTACGCCGAATATCAGACACCGAAGAGTGAATCCTCAGAGGCAGCTTTTCACGGCAAGTGAAATCGCGGCGTTCACCACACCCCGCGACACCTAGTCACCGTCACACGACGCCGCCGGACAACCCGCCCCAGCGTGGTCACGGATCGCCTCGGCGATTTCGCCCAGCTGGCGCAGCTGCTCGGCGGTGAGCCCGTTGAACAGCGCCGCCCGCACCTCGGCGACATGACCGGGCGCGGCAGCGCGCAGCACGGAGTACCCGACTTCGGTGAGCGAGGCGAAGGAGCCGCGCTTGTCCGTGGGGCAGGACCGGCGCACCACCCAGCCGTTCTCCTCCAGGCGGGCGATCGCGTGCGACAGCCTGCTGCGCGAGGACCGGGTGAACTCGGCCAGCTCGCTCATGCGCAGCTCGCGGTTGGGCGCCTCGGACAGCGCGACCAGGATCTCGTAGTAGGTGGCGGGCATGCCGGAGTCGCGCTGGAGCTGTCGGTCCAGGCGTTCCCCGACCAGCTTGGTGGCGGCGGTGTAGGCGCGCCAGATCCGCTGTTCGTCCTCGGTCAACCAGCGCGGCTCGTTCATGGCACCATCATACCCCGTTGTTGAACTCTCAACATTAGTGCGCTAGGGTTCAGTTGAGAGCTCAACCAACCAGGAGGAACGATGACCACCGCGACCCAGATTCCCGGCTATGTCGCAGGCACCTGGACCATCGACCCGGTCCACTCGGACGTGACCTTCATCGTTCGGCACCTGGGCGTGTCCAAGGTGCGCGGGCGCTTCAACTCGGTCTCCGGCCAGATCGTCACCGGCCAGGACCCGAAGGACTCCTCGGTGAACGCCGTGATCGAGGCGGGCAGCATCGACACCAAGAACGAGCAGCGTGACGGCCACGTGCGCTCCGCCGACTTCCTGGACGTGGAGACGCACAAGGCGCTGACCTTCACCTCCACCGCCGTGCACGTGGACGGCGAGAGCGTGACGATCGAGGGCGACCTGACCCTGCACGGCGTGACCCAGTCGGTGACGCTGACCGGCGAGCTGGGCGGCTTCGGCGACGGCATGACCGAGGGCGCCAAGGTGCTCGGCGTGTCGGCCAGCACCGAGATCAGCCGAAGCGCGTTCGGCGTCGGCGCGGGCATCCCCTCCGCCGTGGTCAGCGACAAGATCAAGATCGAGCTGGACATCGAGGCCGGTCTGCAGTCCTGACCGGGACCCAGCCACGCCAGAACGGGACTCGCACGCCCCAGACCGGGACTCGCGTGCGGGAGAGCGGGACTCGGCCGCTGCTGAGCGGGACTCGCGGGTGGAAACACCGCGAGTCCCGCCGAGCGGTGGGCCGAGTCCCGCTCCGGCGTTACTGCCAGGCCCCGGCGATCAGCTCGCGGGTCTGCCCGAGCAGTTCGGGGATCGTGCGGGTGCGGCCGATCACCGGCATGAAGTTCGCGTCCCCGCCCCAGCGCGGCACCACGTGCTGGTGCAGGTGCGCGGCGATGCCCGCACCGGCGATCGCGCCCTGGTTCATGCCCACGTTGAACCCGTGCGGCCCCGACACGCGCCGGATCGTGCGCATGGCGCGCTGGGTGAACTCCGCCAGCTCCACGGTCTCCGCGGGCGTCAGGTCCGGGTAGTCGGCCACGTGCCGGTAGGGCACGACCATCAGGTGCCCGGCGTTGTACGGGTACAGGTTGAGCACCGCGTAGACCAGCTCACCGCGGGCCAGGATCAGCGCGTCCTCGTCGGGCAGCGACACGAGCTCGCAGAACGGGCAGCCCTGCGGCTGGTCGCCGGTGGGCTTGTTCTCCCCGCGGATGTAGGCCATCCGGTGCGGGGTCCACAGGCGCTGCAAGGCGTCCGGGACCCCGGCCCCGTCCTGACCGACGAGCTCCGGCGGCTCGGTCACGCGGTGAACACCTCGGCGTTGGGCGAGGCGTTCTCCCGGCGCTCGATCCAGTCCACGACCGCCTTGACGGCCTGCTCCACCGGGATGCCGTTGAGCTGACTGCCGTCGCGGAACCGGAAGGACACCGCCCCGGACTCCACGTCCTTCTGCCCGGCGACGAGCATGAACGGCACCTTCTGCATGGTGTGGTTGCGGATCTTCTTCTGCATGCGGTCGTCGGAGGCGTCCACGTCCACCCGGATCCCCCTGGCCCGCAGCGACTTGGTCACCTGCTGCAGGTGCTCCACGTGCTCGTCGGCGATCGGGATGCCGACCACCTGCACGGGGGCCAGCCAGGCCGGGAACGCGCCCGCGTAGTGCTCGGTGAGCACGCCGAAGAACCGCTCGATGGAGCCGAACAGCGCGCGGTGGATCATCACCGGTCGCTGCCGGGAACCGTCACCGGCGGTGTACTCCAGCTCGAACCGCTCCGGCAGGTTGAAGTCCACCTGGATGGTGGACATCTGCCAGGTGCGGCCCAGCGCGTCCTTGGCCTGCACGGAGATCTTCGGACCATAGAACGCGGCCCCGCCCGGGTCCGGCACGAGCTCAAGGCCGGAGTCCAGTGCGGCGGTGCGCAGGGCCTCGGTGGCCTTCTCCCACACCTCGTCGGAGCCGACGTACTTCTCCTCGTTGCGGGTGGACAGCTCGAGGTAGAAGTCGTCGAGGCCGTAGTCGCGCAGCAGGCCGAGCACGAAGCCCAGCAGCGACTTGAGCTCCTCCTGCACCTGCTCGGGGGTGCAGAAGATGTGCGCGTCGTCCTGCGTCATGCCGCGCACGCGGGTCAGCCCGTGGATCACACCGGACTTCTCGTACCGGTACACGGTGCCGAACTCGAACATGCGCAGCGGCAGCTCGCGGTAGGACCGCCCGCGCGACCGGAAGATCAGGTCGTGGAACGGGCAGTTCATCGGCTTGAGGTAGTAGTCCTGGCCGGGCTTGCGGACCTTGCCGTCCTCGTCGTACTCCGCGTCCAGGTGCATCGCCGGGTACATGCCGTCGCGGTACCAGTCCAGGTGGCCGGAGACCTCGAACAGGTTGCCCTTGGTGATGTGCGGGGAGTAGACGAACTCGTAGCCCTCCTCCTCGTGGCGGCGGCGCGAGTAGTCCTCCATGGCCCGGCGCACGATGCCGCCCCTCGGGTGGAACACCGCCAGACCCGAGCCGATCTCGTCGGGGAAGCTGAACAGGTCCAGCTCGGTGCCCAGCCTGCGGTGGTCGCGGCGCTCGGCCTCGGCGATCAGCTCCAGGTGCGCGTCCAGCGCCTCCTGCGACTCCCACGCGGTGCCGTAGACCCGTTGCAGCTGCGGGTTCTTCTCGCTGCCGCGCCAGTACGCCGCGGCGGAGCGCATCAGCTTGAACGCCGGGATGTGCTTGGTGGTGGGCACGTGCGGGCCGCGGCACAGGTCGCCCCAGACCGTGTCGCCCGAGCGCGGGTCGAGGTTGTCGTAGACGGTCAGCTCACCGCCGCCGACCTCCATCACCTCGGAGGTGTCCACATCGGACTTGATGTCCACCAGTTCGAGCTTGAACGGCTCGGCGGCCAGCTCGGCCTTGGCCGCGTCCACCGACTCCAGCACGCGCCGGGAGAACCGCTGCGAGCCCTTGATGATCTGCTTCATGCGCTTCTCCAGCGCGAGCAGGTCCTCCGGGGTGAACGGGCGGGCCACCTGGAAGTCGTAGTAGAAGCCGTCCCGGATGGGCGGGCCGATGCCCAGCTTGGCCTCGGGGAACTCCTGCTGCACGGCCTGCGCGAGCACGTGCGCGCAGGAGTGCCGGATCACGCTGCGGCCGTCGTCGGTGTTGGCGGCCACCGCCTCGACCTCGGTGTCCACCTCGGGCGCCCAGGACAGGTCGCGCAGGCGGCCCTCGCCGTCGCGCACCACCACGACCGCGTCGGCGCCCTTGCCGGGCAGGCCCGCCTCACGGACCGCAGTGCCCGCGGTAGTCCCGGCCTGCACCACCACGCGGGGTGCTTGACCTGGGCCTGCGGGACGTGGCTGCGACACGGTGACTCCTTCGACGGGCGTGCTGGCTCTGGCAGTCCATGCTATCGAGCAGCGACCAGCCAGTTCGCCGGAGCCCTCGACTCGGCGCACAGCGGCCAGGCCAGCGCGAGCACGATCAGCGCCACCGAGCAGCCGGTGGTGGCCAGCACCGGCCCCAGTCGCGGCACGGCGGACTCCACCTCGAACGCCGCGAGCACCACCAGCGGCGGCACGAGCAGCGCGATCCAGGCGGTGCGGCGCACCGCGAGCAGCCCGTAGACGGCACCGCACAGCGCGGTCGCGCCCAGCGTGTCGGACAGCCGGTGCCAGCCCAGCGCCACGGTGCCGCCCGCGACCAGTGCGGCCGCCAGCGCCCCGAGCACGGCGGCGGCCGGTCGCGCCCGGTCGGGCAGCACGACCAGCAGCGCGAGCACGATCGCCACCACCGCCGTGACGTGCCCGCTGGGGAAGCTGTTGTGCCCCGCCGCCCGGCTGACGTGCAGCGCGGGCCTGCTCAGCAGGTCCAGCTTGAGCAGCTGCGAGGCGCCGATCGGCAGCGCGAGCACCCCGGCGGCCGTCAGCGCCAGGGCTGGCCGCCTGCGCAGCAGCGCGATGCCCAGCACGACCACGGCGCCCAGGCCGATCAGTACCGGGCTGGCCGCGCCCAGTGCGCCCGCACTGTCGGGCACGAGGTCGGCGAGCACGAGGTTCTCGGCCCGCTGGCCGGGGTAGGTCCGCACGAAGAGCAGGTAGCTCAGCACGCAGGCGAGCAGGCCGCCCGCGCAGGTCATCAGCCGCATGGGGCCAGGCTCGGCGGGGTTCGTGCGAGCACTGTGCCCAGAAGGTCATGGTTTCGCTACAAATCCGACAGGTCGCCCTCAGCGGACACACAGCCAGTACGCACAACCTTGAGTCATGTCCGAGGAGAACACCCCCAAGCCAGAACCGCAGCCAGGGCCGGAGCAGCCCGAACAGGCGGTCCACACCGAGCAGCCCGCACCCCAGCCGGAACCGCCGCTGGCCCCGCCGCCCACCTACTACCAGCAGCCCGCGTACGCCCAGCAGCCCAAGCCGCCGGGCGGGTTCCAGCGCTTCGTGGGGCACCGCGCCACGCAGCTCGTCGCGGCCCTGGTGCTGGGCCTGGTCGTCGGCGGGGGCACGGTGGCCGCGTTCACCCACCACGCCGGACCGGCCGGTGTGGAGCGCGGGCACTTCCGCGACGGCGGCGGCCAGCGCCAGTTCCCCCGAGGCGGCTACGGCAACTGAGACCGGGTGCTGGATGATCGCTGGATGACGGTTTCCGGAACGGTGCGGATCGGGGTGCTGGGCGCGGCGCGCATCGCCCCACAGGCGGTGATCGCGCCCGCCCGCGCGTCGGCGGAGGCCTCGGTGGTCGCGGTCGCCGCCAGGGACGCCGAGCGGGCCGCCGCCTTCGCCGCCCGCCACGGTGTGCCGAAGGTGCACGCCAGCTACGAGGACCTGCTGGCCGACCCCGACATAACGGCGATCTACAACCCGCTGCCCAACGGGCTGCACGCGCCGTGGACCTTCGCGGCGTTGCAGGCGGGCAAGCACGTGCTGTGCGAGAAGCCGTTCACGGCCAACGCCTCCGAGGCCGAGGCCGTCGCCGAGGCCGCGCAGCGCTCCGGCCTGGTCGTGATGGAGGCCTTCCACTACCGCTACCACCCGGTGGCCCGGCGCATGGCCGAGATCGTGGCCAGCGGGGAACTCGGCGAGCTGCGGCACGTGCGGACCTCGGTGTGCTTCCCGCTGCCACGCTTCTCCGACATCCGCTACCGCTACGACCTGGCCGGTGGCGCCATGATGGACGCGGGCTGCTACGCCGCGCACATGGCGCGGCTGCTCGGCGGTGAGCCGGAGGTGGTGTCGGCCAGGGCGAAGCTGCGCGGCCCACAGGTGGACCGGGCGATGACCGCCGAACTGCGCTTCCCCGAGGGGCACACCGGCACGGTGACGGCCTCGATGTGGTCCTCGGACCTGCTGCGGATCTCCGCGCGGGCGGTCGGCTCGCTGGGTGAGCTGCGGGTGGTCAACCCGCTCGTGCCGCAGCTGTGGCACCGGATCACCGTGCGCACCGCGCGGGGCCGCCGGGTGGAGCGGCTGGACCGCCGCCCCAGCTACAGCTACCAGCTCGACGCGTTCTGCGACGCCGTGCTGCGCGGGCAGCCCACCCTGACCCCGCCCAGCGATGCCGTGGCCACCATGAAGGTGATCGACGCCGTGTACCTGGCCGCCGGGCTCAGGCCGCGCGGGCTGGACTGATTTCTTGGGTGGTCCATGGCAACGCCTCAGGTTGTTCTCATGTAGCGGCGCCACAGTTGGACCATGACCGAGACCCCGCAGTTCCACGGCAGCGACACCCCCACCCCGCCCACGGGATTCCCGAACCCGCTGTTCGTGCAGCAGCAGGTTCCCCAACAGCAGCCGCCGCCAGCCCGCAAACCGCGCCGCGGCATGGCGCTGGTCGCGGCGGCGGCCGTCGCCGCCGCGCTGGTCGGCGGCACGGCCGGTGCCGTGTACACCAGCACCTCGCTGGCGTCGCCGGGCAGCTCCATCAGCTCGTCGGACTCCGGCGGCGCCACCGCGACCCCGGCCAGCAACCAGAACTCCGGCACGGTCAGCTCGGTGGCCGCCGCTGGCCTGCCCTCCGTGGTGCAGATCCAGACCCAGAACGAGATCGGCTCGGGCGTGGTCATCAGCTCCGACGGCCAGATCCTGACCAACAACCACGTCGTGGCCGGGGCCGGCACCGTCAAGGTGACCTTCAACGACGGCAGCAGCGCCACCGGCACGGTGCTGGGCACCGACCCGACCACCGACCTGGCCGTGGTCAAGGTGTCGGGCAAGTCCGGGCTCAAGGTCGCCGCGCTGGGCGACTCCTCGCAGGTCAAGGTGGGCGACAAGGTGGTGGCCATCGGCTCGCCCGAGGGCCTGCAGGGCACCGTGACCTCCGGCATCGTCAGCGCCCTCAACCGCACCGTCACCGCCTCGGACAACCAGAGCGGCGGCTCCCCGTACACCCGCAGCGGCAACTCGAAGACCACCTACAAGGGCATGATCCAGACCGATGCCTCGATCAACCCCGGCAACTCCGGCGGCGCCCTGTTCAACATGCAGGGCCAGGTGATCGGCATCAACTCGGTGATCTACGCGCCCAGCGGCGGCAGCGCGGGCCTCGGCTTCGCGATCCCGATCAACCAGGCCAAGGAGATCGCCAAGCAGCTGGTGGCCGGCAACTGAGCCACGACCGACGGGGTCATGTCATGAAGGTGCCGTTCGAGACACTAGATGTCTCGAACGGCACCTTCATGACATCTCACGGGCAGGTCACGCGGTGGGCGCGGTGCCCTGGGTCATGGCGCCGACGTCGATGGTGTGGCTGACGGAGTCGGCGTCGACGGCACCGAGGTCCCACGGCAGGTCGATGTTCGGGTTGATGTAGTCGCCGTGCATGTTGTACTCACTGGGGGCGGCGAAGCTGACCGCGTTGGGGGTCTGCTGCCCGTCGGTGGGCTCGATGCTGGTCCAGTGCAGCGGGACGTAGGCCGAGGAGCCGTCGCTCAGCGCCACCGAGCGCGCGTCGGCCGGGGCCTGGTCGTTGACCAGCACGTTGTGCGCGCCGATGAGCTTCACATCCAGCTTGCCGGGCAGGGTGCAGCGCTCACCGGGGTTGGCGGTGAACTGGATCGCCGCGTAGCGGTTGCCCATGCCCGCACCGCCGTAGACGAGCTTGCTGGTGAACTGGTTCGAGGTGCAGGGGAAGACGCTCGGTACGTCCGGGGTAGCGGCAGCAGCGGTGCCCGCGACGAGCGTGGAGGCACCGGCGGCGGCACCGGCCACGGCGAGAGCGAGAGCGGTGCTGCGGAGCGTGGTGCGAACGGTCATGGTCGTACCCCTTTCTACGTGCACGGGCAGGCTCTCCACCCGTTGACAGGAAATCGAATGGTGTTCTGCTCACTTCGATTGCCCTCAACCGGAAAGACGTTCACGACGGCAGCACGATGCTTTCCTGTGGCCTCATACACTTCAAGGCAACCTGACGGTGCCTCACACGTCACAGGCAAGGATGGCGTTGGGACACAGAAAAGCGCCGGAATACCCGCAGCGGCATGCCGGTAAACCGCGAATTCCCAAGACGGGCACCAACGGGCAGCGCAGCGCCGAATTCCCGGGCAATGATCAACCTGTCGACGTCATCGGTTCCGGGCACCACTGCCGCCGTCGACGGCGTCCTTGCCAACCTCTGACACCGGCCCGGCTACTGGCCCGCTCCCGCGAAGTACGCGCCCGGCGTGACCCCGGTCGCCCGGCGGAACGCGGCGACGAAGGCGCTGGGCGTGGCGTAACCGACCCGGTGCGCCACGACGGACACCGGCAGCCCGTCGGCCAGCAGGGGCAGGGCGGCCCGCAGGCGGAGCTGGGTGCGCCAGCGGCCGAAGGTCAGCCCGGTCTCGGCGAGGAAGATCCGCGCGAGGGTCCGGCCGCTGGCACCGACCTGTCGGCCCCACTCGGCCAGTTCACGACCGTCGGCGGGATCGGTCTCCAGCTCGCGCTGGATCCGCACGGCGCGGGCTTCGCGTGGTTCGGGCACCTCGATCGTGGCCACGGGCATGGGGTGCAGCAGGTCGAACACCACGGCGTCGGCGCGGGCGCGGGCGTCCTCGGGCAGTTCGGGGCGGGCCAGGTGGCGGATCAGCTCACCGAGCAGCCCGCCGACGGCCACCACGGTCGGCTCGGTCCACCGCAGCGGGCAGGTCCGCGGGGCGAAGTACAGGCTGCGCATGGTCGCCAGGCTGGCCGCCGCCGTGCGGTGCCGCACCCCGGCCGGGATCCACAGCGCCCGGCTGGGCGGCAGCAGCCACGCGGCCTCGCCGATGTGCACGGTCAGCATGCCGCTGGCGGCCCAGGCGAACTGGTGCATCGGGTGCTCGTGCCAGTCGAAGACCTCACCGCGCGGCATGGTCAGGGCGGCGATCACGATCGCCCCGGGCACGGAGATGACTTGTCCTTCTGGCGACATCAGTTGTCACTCTACTCTGTGGCGGCCACCCCACCGGCTCCCTAACGTCAGTGCCATGCCGATGAACCTGGTCCACCGCAAACTGTGCAGTTCTCAGTACTGGGCACGGGCCGTGGAGAAACACGGCATGCCGTGGGCACTGGACGGGGTGCCGCTCGGCGCGCACGTACTGGAGATCGGCCCGGGTTTCGGCGCCACCACAAGGGTTCTGCGCAAGCGGGTGGCCAGGTTGACCGCCGTGGAGGTGGACGAGGCCTCCACCGAGCAGCTGCGCGCGGAGTTCGGCGACACCGTGCGCGTGCTGCACGGGGACGGCGCCGACCTGCCGTTGCCGGACAACGAGTTCGACTCCGTCGTGTGCTTCACGATGTTGCACCACGTGCCCTCGCCCGCGCTTCAGGACAGGCTGTTCGCCGAGGCCCAGCGCGTGCTGCGGCCCGGCGGGGTGTTCGCCGGTTCGGACAGCCGCACCAGCTTCCTGTTCCGCCAGCTGCACCGGGGCGACACGATGGTCATGGTGGAGCCCGGCGGGCTGCCCGACCGGCTGCTCTCCGCCGGGTTCGAGGGTGTGTCCGTGCTGGCCAAGCCGGGCGCGTTCCGATTCAGCGCGCGCAAACCAGATAGTACGCTGTAGCGTACTATCCCGTGGCGCGGGACGAGTCGGTACGTCAGATCAGATCAGCGGTGGTGCGGCTGGCGCGGCGCCTGCGGGCGGAGCGGCCCGCCGACGCGCTGTCCGGGACGAAGATCAGCGTGCTGGCCGCGCTGCTGCGCAACGGGGCGCTCAGCGCGGGTGACCTGGCCCAGTTGGAGCGGTTGCAGCCGCAGTCGCTGACCCGCGTGCTGGCCTCGTTGCAGGCGGACGGCCTGGTGTCACGGGGCCGCGACCCGCTGGACCGCAGGCAGTCGGTCATCGGGCTGACCGAGGCGGGGCTGGCCGCGCTCTCGGCTGACATGCAGGCCCGGGAGCGCTGGCTGGCCAAGGCGATGGACGTGGAGCTCAGCCAGGACGAACGCGCGCTGCTGGCCAGGGCGGCCGAACTGATGGACCGGCTGGCCGATGGCTGAGCCCCGCACCGGCTGGGTGCGCCGGATCCTGCCGCTGCTGCGCGAACGCCGGACCAGCCTCGCGCTGACCTTCGGTGCGGCCGTGCTCGGCGCGCTGCTGGCCGCCGCCACGCCGATCATCGAACGACACCTGGTCGACGAGGTGATCGTCGCGCACCGTTCGCCGCTGGCGCCCTGGCTCGGCGCACTGGTGCTGATCGGCGTGCTGACCTTCTTCGCCTCGCGGACCCGTCGCTACCACGCGGCCAAGGTGGTGCTGGAGGTCCAGTACCACGTGCGCAACGCGGTGCACGAGCAGTTGCAGCGCCTGGACGTGGCCAGTCACCAGGCGATGCCCACCGGGCAGTTGGTCTCCCGCATCACCTCCGACGCTGGCGTGATGGTCCGGGTGCTGTCCTACCTGCCCTCGTTGAGCAGCAACGTGTTGCTCATGATCGTCTCGTTCGTGGTCATGCTGGTGCTCTCCCCGCTGCCCGCCATGATCAGCGTACTGGTGGTGCCCGCACTGGTGTTCGTGGTGCACCGCATGAGGTTGCGCGTTCGACCGGCCACTTGGGACAGTCAGCAGCGGTCCGCCGAGGTGGTGCAGGCCGTCACGCAGACCGTGTCGGGGATCCGCGTGGTCAAGGCGTTCGGCCAGGAACAGCGCGAACTGGAGCGATTCCTGGAAGCGAGCCAGCACCTGTACGGATCACGCATCCGCACCGTGCGGTTGCAGGCCCGCTACCAGCCGCTGCTACAGGCGATCCCGGCGGTCGGGCAGGTGCTGCTACTCGGGCTGGGCGGCTGGCTCACGCTGCACCAGCAGATCACCATCGGCACGTTCCTGGCCTTCGCCACCTACCTGGCGCAGTTGATCGGCCCCGCGCAGATGTTCGCCGCGATGATCAGCGCCACGCAGCGCGCGGGCATCTCCGCCGGAAGGATCTTCGACCTGCTCGACTCGGTGCCCGCGGTGGTGGACAGGCCGGACGCGGAACCCCTGCCGCCACTGGCGGGCGAGGTCGAGCTGGACGGGGTGCGGTTCGGCTACCTGTCCAGCGAACCGGTGCTGGACGGGTTCAGCCTGCGCGTCAGGCCAGGCGAAACCGTTGCGCTGGTCGGCACTTCCGGTTCCGGCAAGTCCACAGTGGCCATGATGCTGGCGCGCTTCCACGACACTCAGGCCGGAACCGTGCGCGTGGACGGCGTCGACGTTCGTGACGTCACGGTCGATTCCTTGCGCAGCCAGGTCGGCATGGTGTTCGAGGAGAGCTTCTTGTTCTCTGACACGGTGGCCGCCAATATCGGCTATGGCCGCCCTGACGCCAGCGAGTCGGAGGTCGAACAGGCCGCCAAAGCCGCCGAGGCACACCAGTTCATCAGCGAGCTGCCGCAGGGCTACCAGACGCTGGTCGGCGAGCGCGGCATCACCCTGTCAGGCGGACAGCGGCAGCGGATCGCGCTGGCCAGAGCACTGCTGACGGACCCGCGCATCCTCGTGCTCGACGACGCCACCAGCGCCGTGGACGCGAAGGTGGAGGAGGGCATCCACGCCACGCTGCGCGAGGTCATGCGGCACCGGACCACGATCCTGGTGGCACACCGCAGGTCCACGCTCCGGCTGGCCGACCGCATCGCGGTGGTGGATCAGGGCCGTGTCGTCGACGAGGGCAGTCACGAGGGGCTGATGGCGCGCAGCCCGCTCTACAGGCGGCTGCTCTCCGGCACCAGCGAGGACTACGAACTTCTGTCCGAAGTGGACGAAACCCCGGATTCCGCTTGGCAGAGTGATGTCGAGGGCGCCAAGCGCAAGCGTCTGTCCATCATGGAGTCGCCGCCGGAGATGCTGGCCGGTGCGGCGAAGCTGCCGCCCGCCGACGACCGCGCCGAGATCGACATGACCGACCTGGCCATCGGCCGGTTCTCCTTCCGCGCCTTCGTCTGGCAGCACCGGGGCGCACTGGCGCTCGGCCTGCTGCTGGTGCTGCTGGACACGGCGGCCACCGTGGCGGGCCCGTACCTGTCCCGCGAGGGCATCGACAACGGCGTGCTGTCCGGCTCCGCGCCAGCACTCTTCCTGTCCACGGCGCTGTTCCTCGGCGCGGTCCTGGTCGACCTGGTGGTGTCCGTCGCCTCCACCCTGGTCACCGGCAGGACCGGGGAACGCCTGCTGCTGACGATCAAGGTCCGGGTGTTCCGGCACCTGCTGCGGCTGCCGATCTCCTTCTACGACAGGGAGATGACCGGTCAGGTCATGACCCGCATGACCACCGACGTGGACGCGTTCTCCGCCCTGTTGCAGAACGGCTTGCTCAACGCGGCGGCCAGCGTGCTGACCTTCGTCGGCATCGCCGTGGCCATGTCGCTGATGAACGTGCAGCTGACCCTGGTCGCCTCGGCGGTGCTGATCCCGTTGCTGCTGGCCACCACCGTGTTCCGCCGCAGGACCAAGCACAGCTACGTGGCCGCCCGCGAGCGCATCTCCGACGTGAACGCAAGCCTCCAGGAGAGCCTGTCGGGCATCCGCGAGTCGCAGGCGCTGGGACAGCAGGGCCGCAGGCAGGGCCAGTTCAAGCGGCTCACCCGCGGCTACCTGGACGCCAGGATGGCCGCGCAGCGACTGATCGCCACGTACTTCCCGTTCCTGGAGTTCCTGTCCGACCTGGCCGCAGCACTGGTGCTCGGCGCGGGCTACGTGCTGATCGGATCCGGGCAGCTGACCGCGGGTGAGCTGATCGCGTTCCTGCTCTACCTCGGCCTGTTCTTCTCCCCCGTCCAACAGCTGTCGGGCGTGTTCGACGACTGGCAGCAGGCCAAGGTCTCACTGGTCCGGATCAACGAGCTGCTCACCGAACAGGACCTCACCCCGCCCGCTGACAAGCCGATCACCCTCGGCCGTCCGCGCGGAGAACTGGCCATGCGTGGCGTGCACTTCACCTACCCCGGACAGGACGAGGAGGTGCTGCGCGGGGTCGACCTGGCTGTTCACGCGGGCGAAACCGTTGCCCTGATCGGGGAAACCGGAGCAGGCAAGTCCACTGTGGTCAAACTGCTGGCGCGCCTGCACGACCCGGACTCCGGCGCCGTCCTGCTCGACGGGGTGGACCTGCGCGAGCTGGAGCAGACCGGCTTCCGCCGTCAGGTCGGCTATGTGCCGCAGGAGGCGTTCCTGTTCGCGGGCACGATCCGGGACAACCTGGCGTACGGCTGCCCGGAGGCCACCGACGCCGAGGTGGAGGCCGCGGCACGGGCCATCGGCGCGCACGAGTTCATCGCCCGCCTGCCCGGCGGCTACCTGCACGAGGTCGCCGAACGGGGCAGCTCCCTGTCGGCGGGCCAGCGACAGCTGCTGTGCCTGGCTCGGGCCGAACTGGTCGACCCGGCGATCCTGCTGCTGGACGAGGCGACGGCGAATCTCGACCTGGCAACGGAAGCCGTCGTGTCGGCGGCGATGTCCGCGGTGGCCCGGCGGCGCACCACGGTGCTGATCGCCCACCGCCTGCAGACCGCCCGCACCGCTGACCGGATCATCGTGCTGGACCGCGGCCGGGTGCTGGCCGCGGGCACGCACGAGGAGTTGCTCGCCCAGAGCGAGCGGTACCGGGACCTGTGGCAGGCGTTCGCGGTCAGCCGGTAGCGTTGACCGTCCACCGGGTGTCGGCGCCGTGCGTCAACTGGGCGCCGTCACCCTTTCCCGTGAAGCCAACGAGTTTGCCGCTGCTGGCGTTGCGCAACTGACCATCGGCGAGGGTCCACGCCTGGTTGGCCCCGCCATTGCAGCCGTACTGGATCACGACCGCACCATCGGCCAGGTCCAGGCACTTGCCGCTGTTGACCGACACCAGGCGGATCTGCCCGGAGCCCGCGTCCTGCACGGTCCAGCGCTGGTTGGCCTCACCCGTGGTGTGGTACTGGATCGCCGCAGCACTGTCCGATGTGGATGCACCGCTGACGTCGATCGCGGACCCGCTGGCCGCCGACTGCACCACGTAGTTGTGCCCGGCACGGACCTCGGTCGGCTGGCTGAACGTGAACGTGGTGATGCTGCGCGCGGGCAGGGTCGCCGACAGGGTGTTGTTGGCGTCCACAGTGGGCATTCCGACGGGCGCGAGGTCCTCGGTGGCCGAGGTCCGGTACGCGCCGGTAGGGGTGAGCTGCCCGTTGGTGGCCGCGAAGTGCAGCGGGAACTGGGTCGGCGCGGTGTTGTCGTTGATCGCGACGACCGTCCACTTGCCACCGTCCTCGAAGGCCACCGGCCAGACCCCGCCCGGCATGCCGCCGATCGGGAAGCGCAGCGCGCCCGGTCTGACGAACCGGCTGAAGTTCGCCAGCGCCCAGAACCTCTTCGTCACGTACAGGCTCTGGTTGCCGTTGCGGGCGTAGTTCTGGTCGTAGTAGATCAGGCCGTCGTTCCAGCCGTTGCCGTTGCTCCGGCCAGGGCAGCCGGGATCGGCCACCGGGTCGCAGCCCAGCACCGGGGACAGGGCCGTCCACCAGTCGAACTGCGCGTCGTTGGCCTCGGTCAGGTCCTGGTGGATCAGGTCCGCCAGCCGCAGCCCGCCGTCGATGCCCGGGTCGTAGCCCTGCCCCATGCCCTGGCCCTGCCCCTTGGAGCAGCAGATCTCCGTGGCCCACAGCGGTTTGCCGTAGTTGCGCGCGGTGCTGCGCAGGATGTTCATCGTGGCGTTGGTCGGGAAGTCGTAGGTGTGGTGCGCCAGCGCGACCAGGTAGCGCTGGGTGCTGGCGTCCCCGGCCCACTGGGGCAGTTCGAAGATGTCCTGGAGGGCCCAGCTCGTCTCGTCCGCCAGCACCTGGGCGTCCGATCCGGCCTGCGCCAACGCCTTGCCCAGTGCCCGCACGATCGGGCCGCGCTGACCGGTGCTGGCCTGCATGCCCTCCTGCCCGCAGTCTGCGAAGCTGTTGTCCGGCTCGTTGAGCGGGCTCACCTCGGAGATGTGCACGCCCTGCTGGGCGAAGTGCGTGACCACGTCGGCGAGGAACCGCCCGTAGGCGTCCTCGTTGCCGGGGACGAGCCAGCCGCCGCAGCTCTTGCCGTTGTTGGTCCACACCGGCGGCGCGCTGTTCACGAACGCCTGTAGGTCCGACACCCCGTGCTGGGCCGCCAACTGGAGGAACGTGCTGCCGCCCGGATCCCTTGTCCAGTCGTAGGTCCCCGGGCTGACCAGCACGGTCTGCGGGGCGCGCGGCGGGTTCGTGACGCCAACTCCCCCGCCGCCCACGTTGTACCGGTACACGCTCAGTGCCAGTCCGCCTGGACCGAACAGCAGGTCGCCAACCCGTTGTTGGACGGCGGGGGCGAAGTGCGCGAGGTCGTTGACCCACCACGCGCCCGAGGCGCCGAAGCCCTGCACCGACTGTGCGGGCGTGCCCGACACCTCGGCCATCGACTGCGTCGCCGCTCCGGCGGGCGCCACCGTCGCGGCGACGAGCCCGATGATCACGGCCAGGTTCCTGATCGTGTTCCGCACGGCTCGACGTTAGGGGGTGGCGGGCGCCGTGGGCAGTGTCCCGGCCGTCTTTGTCCGGTACAGGACCGGGACCGTCGCCAGGAGCACTGCTCCGATCAGCGCAGCGAGCGCCGTCAGGGTCTGCCCGTCCGGGTGGATCAGGGACTGCCCGCGCAGCGCCTGCCACAGCGTCAGCCCGAACAGACCGGCGTAGCCACCGGCCGCGATCACCGTCAGGCGCGTGCGCACCGGCTCCGGGCGCAACCGGGGGAACCGCCTGGCCAGCAGGCCGAGCAGCAGCACGACCAGCGGCAGGGCGTTGAGCGCGTGGATGCCGAGGAAGTGCGGCACCCGCAGGTCCCCGCCGACCGTGCTCCAGTTCGTGATCGGCAGGCCCGGCCCACCGTCGGGCAGGCCGACCGAGTGTGCGCCGATCATGTCCACGTGCTGGTGCCCGGCCAGCGCCGCGCGCTGCTCCGGGGTCGGCTGCGTCATCAGGAAGGCCACCGCCATGCCCACCAACGCGGTGACCATGCCCAGCCGCAGCGCCCACCGCGTCGGCCCGTCCGCGAAGCGCTGCACCAGCAGAACGACCGCGACCACCAGGTTGGCCAGCCACAACGCCACGACCAGCCCTCCCATCACCCCGAACAGGGTCGCGTCGAAGGCAGTCCGGTTGTTGAAGTGGCTCGCCGTGCCCCGCGCCACCTGCAACAGGATCCCCGCCATCTCCGCCGCCCCCAGCGCGGCAATGATCGTGCCCAACCACCAGATCAGGCGCTTTCCCTTCTGCACCAGGGAGGTCATCCACGCCAGCGTGAGGCTGTAGACGCCCAGCGAGATGCCGAACTTGAACGGCTTGAGCCAGATCGACTCGTTTTCCAGCACCCGGTCGTCCAGCCCCATGCCCACCGCGGACACCACGGCGCACAGCACCATCAGCCCCGCGAAGACCACCAGCGGCCGGTGCCACCCCACCGCTCTGCGCGCCACACCCAGCACAGTCATGTCGCCCCTCCCCAACCCCATGTCAGCCGTCACCACCCTGCCCGCTCGGCGCGGGCCGCGGACCAGGTGGATCCCCGAGACGCACCCTGAGGACCGGGTCAGGGGGCTCAGGGTGGGACTCGGGTGCGGGTGGGACTCGGGCGGTCTTGGGCGGGACTCGCGTACCCCAGGGCGGGACTCGCGCGCCCCGGAGCAGGACTCACGCGTTGCGGGCGGGACTCGCGCGTTGGTGGGCGGGACTCGGGTGCGGGTGGACGGGACTCGCGCACAGCTGCGCGGGACTCGGGTGCGGGTGGACGGGACTCGCGCACAGCTGCGCGGGACTCGCGCACCCCAGGACGGGACTCGCGCGCCCCAGAACGGGACTCGCCGGGTCAGGGGGTGTGCAGGGCCTCGGCGTAGGCGTGCAGGGCGAGGCCCTGGCCCCAGGGCTGGATCCGGTCGTTGCGGATCACCGAGTAGCCGAACGGCACCAGTTGCAGCACCGTGCCCGCGCTCGTCCTGGTCAGGGTGCCGTCGGCGGCCACGTAGGCGTGCAGCCCGGCCACCGCCCGCCAGGCGCTGTCCAGCAACCGCTCGGACTCAAGTCCCAGCCGGGCGGCACGGAACATGGCGGCGGCGATACCCGCTGCGGCCGAGGTCTCCACGATGCCCCGCGTCTCGGGCTGCCCGTCGACGAGCACGTCCCAGACCCCGTGTTCGGGCTGCGCGCGGGCAAGCCCCAGCAACTGGGTCCGCACCAGTTCGGCGACCCGTTCGTCCTGGCTGACCTCGAGCAGCTCGACCCCGGCGAGCGCGGTCCACGCGTTGGCCCGGCCCCAGTAGCACCGGATGGTCCTGCCGTGGTGCGAGCCGTGGGCGTACAGGCCGGTGCCGGGGTCGCGCAGCATCTCGGCGTGCAACACCAGTTGCCGCGCGGCGGCCTCGATCAGCTCGGGACGCCCCAAGTACCGTCCACAGTGGACAAGGAAGACCCCCGCCATGTACGCGGTGTCGGCCCACACCCCGCCGGGCCAGTGCTCGATGATTCCAGGCGCGGCACGCTCGGCCAGCCAGGAGACGAGGTACTGGCAGGCGTTGGCGTACCAGGCTGATCCGGTCTCCGCGTACAGCCTGGCGCACAGCGCACCGGGGATCACCGCGTTGACGTGGTCCAGTTGCACACCCGCCCGCAGGTGCCGGTCCACGAACTCCCCGACGAACTGCGGGATCGGCTCACCGAGCGCGTCGGCGAGCCGCACGGCACCCAGCAGCGCCACGCCCTCGCCCCAGAACCACTGGTGCAGGTCCATCCGCTCGGTGCGCGCCAGGATCCGGCGCGCGGTGCCCGCGAGCACCTCGGGCGTCAGCGAGTCCCGGTCCACCGGCCGCAGCGGGCGCTCCGCCAGCGCCGCCTCACGCAGGTCAAGTCCGGTCACGGCCCGTCCCAGGTCAGTTCGTGCCCGCCACAGCTGACACCGTCCACAGTGAACTCCGGTTCGGGCAGTCCGGCCGCGAACTCCTCGAGCGGCCCGCTGCCGACAACGCACACCCAGGCCGTTCCCGTTCCACGGGGCCGCAACTCCTGGTACGCGTCGGGTCCGGTTCTCGTCAGGCGCGCGCCGCCCTCGGTGGCCAGGGCCACGCAGCCGTTGCCGCGACGACCGACCGTCCACGGGCCGCGCTGCGTCCACTCGTCCATTGTGGACGTCGGGAACCAGGCATGCGTGAAGCCCATCGGATCGTCCTCGGGAATGGTGTAGACCGCCAGCAGCAGCTCGCGGTGCTGCCGCACGCGGGGCAGGATCCTGTTGCCCGCCCAGGCGTTGGGCCGAGCGGAGGAACTGGTGGCGGAGTTCGCCGGGTGGTTGACGTACACCTGGGTCTCCGGGCCGAGCGTGGCGCCCCACACGTGCTCCTGCAGGCCGGGCAGCCCGCAGCGGTAGTCCTCCACGCTGGCGAGCATGACCTCGGGCGTCTTGTAGACCACGGTGTCCGCGGCGTAGGTCCGGGAGAGCAGGTCGTGGTGCTGCCGGTACTGGCCCTCGGAGTGCTGGCGCCCCAACCAGACCGACGGCAGCTGCGGCACGACGGGGATGCGGTACCGCCGCGCCAGGGCCAGGGTTGTCGCGGGCAGCACCGCGCTGTTCAACGCGCCGGTGCCCCAGCACAGCCACATGATCGGCGCGCTCTCCTCGAACCGCGAGGACCGCACCGGGTGCACGTAGGAACGACCGTGCGCGCAGCCGTGCACACCGCGCCAGGAGTTGGTCGCCAGCCGGAGCAGCACCTTGTCCAGCAGCCGTGACGCCTCGCTCGCCAGGTCGGCGTCCTGGGCGAACTCGACGATCGAGACCAGTGCCAGCGTGTCGATGGCCAGGTAGGCGTTGGAGTCGAACTCGCTGAAGCCACCGGCGAGCTTGCGCGCGATCCACTCGCGGGCCAGCCCCGCGCCGTGCTCGGCGTGCCGCCTGCCGGTCCACCCGGTGTTGGCGAACACATCCTCGGCCAGGTGCTCGCCGATCAGCAGCTCCGCGGTGTGCCACACCAGCTGGTGGTTCTCGGTGAAGTAGCACATGGCGTCCAGCCCGGGCTGGTCGATCCAGTACTTGAAGCCCAGCAAGGACTTGACCGCGGTCTCGCGCAGACCTGCCGACCAGTTCGCCGCGGGCACCCGGTGCAGCAGGGTGACCAGGCCGACCGCCTCGAAGTCGGCGCAGTCCGCCCGGTTGTCGATCATCCACAGCGCCCTGGTCAGCGCCTGCTGCCCGACGTTCCCGGCGACCAGCGCGGTGGCGGTGCTCGGTGGGGTCCTGGCCACGTGCGCCAACAGCTCGGCGCGCCACTGATGTTGCGTGCCAACGGGTTCCTCGCGGTGAGCGGCGGGCAGTACGGCCACGGGGAACTCGCGGAACACCGGTGAACGGTCGTCGTCCACGCTCACCCGCAGCACCACCTCGCCGCTGGCGAGCATGGAGGCCGAGCCGAGGTCCTGCCCCGTGTGCGAGTCGAGCCGGACCACCGCCCTGCCCTCGGTGATCCGCACGACCTGGTCCCCGTTGACCCTCAGCACGGCGCCCTCCGGGCCAGTCAGCGGCACCGATCCGGTACTGGTGCCCCAACTCGGCGTGCCGACCACCGACAGCAGCCGTTCGGCCCGCGCGGCGACCAGCTCGTCCGCGCCGGGACTGGGCAGCACGACCTGCACGGGCAGGCCGCCCACGCGCAGCCGCAGCACGTGCCTGCACTCGCGGAAGCCCACCTGCCAGGAGGTCACGAGGACCGGGGTCGTTCCCGAGGGCAGCCATACGCGGACCTCGTGCTCGACCGGCTCCATGTAGCTGACCGTCGCGCTGTGGGCCACCAGCTCGCCGCCCACGTGCAGCAGGGTCGGGCCGGTGCCCGCCAGCCGCAGGGTGCGCCACTCGGCCTGGTCGACCTCTAGCGTGGTGGCGGCCACCGCGAACCGGTACTCGGGGGTGAAGCAGAACCGGCTCAGGTCCACCAGGCCGTCCGCGCCGGTGTGCACCCTGCCGAGCTGTCCACTGTGGACCTGGCCGCTCGGACTGGTGAACCGCACCGGTCCGCCCTCCACGACGACGGGCTGTTCCGGGGCGCTCAGCGGGGCGGCCCGGTAAAGCCGTTCTTTGTACGGGGTGCAGTCGGGGCCGTTGGTGAGCACCCATCGGCCGTCCGCGCCCCACGGGGAACCCTCGGGATCCAGCCCGAGCTGCGTGACCGGCTCGGACCAGACCGGGCTCACCACCCAGTCGAGGACCGTGCCGCGACGGTCCAAGCGGTGCACGGTACGTCCTGAATGCCCCATTCGAACGCCTTTCGACGGGTAGAGCATCGGCAAGGAACTCGTCAAGCTGTTGGCCTGAAACAACGAACTCTGTGTGACCAGGAGGCCAATAGCGGTGACTCGCCCAGTCGCACCGCCTAGGATTCGGCGCGATAAGCAACAGTCCTCACCAGGAGCAACGCAGTGAGTCAGCGCAGGCCCGTGCTCGTGGTCACGGCTGTGGTAGCAGTGGTGGCGGCCGCCTTCGCCCTGGCTTTGCGGCCGTGGGAGTCCGGCAGCACCGAAACCGCGCGGGACTCGGAGATCACCGTGTCCACCGGGGGCTGCGGCTCCGGCTGGACGGACCCGCATCCGGGCAGGCAGACCTTCCAGCTGCACAACACCGGCTCGCAGTCCGCCGAGGTACAGCTGGTGGAGCTGCCCAGCGGCCGGGTGCACGGCGAGGTGGACGGGCTCGGGCCGGGTACGACCGCGCAACTGGACGTGCAGCTGGGGCCGGGCGACTACGCGTTCCGCTGCCTGCCCGACGAGGTGCACCCGGTCATCGGCTCGACCGTGCACGTCGGCGGCACGGGCGAGAGCGGGCCCGCGGTGGTGCCGGTGAGCCAGAACGACCTGCTGGGCGCGGTCCGCCAGTACCAGTCCGATGTCGCCACCGGCCTGGACGGGCTTGTTGCGAAGACCGCAACACTGCGCGCGGCGGTGGACGGCGGCAACCTGGACGCGGCGAAGGCGGCCTGGCTGCCCGCGCACCTGGCCTACAACCGGCTGGGTGCCGCCTACGGCACGTTCGGCGAGTTCGCGGCGAAGATCGACGGCGGGTTGGAGGGCCTGGCCGGGGGCGTGCACGACGAGTCCTTCTCGGGTTTCCACCGGCTGGAGCAGGGCCTGTGGCACGGGGAGTCCGCGGACGGCCTGCGCGCGGTGGCGGCCAAGCTGGAGCAGGACGTGCGCGGGCTGCGCGAGGACTTCCCGAACCAGCAGGTCGAGCCGAACGACCTGGGCCTGCGCGCACACGAGATCATGGAGAACGCCCTGCAGTTCGAACTGACCGGCGAGAACGACATGGGCAGCGGCACGACGCTGGCCACCGCCCTGGCCAACCTGGACGGCACCGCCGAGGTGCTCAAGGTGCTGGACCCGGTGCTGCGCCCGCGCTACGCCGGGCTGGCCGGGGTCACCGACTGGATGGGCCGGGTGCGCGAGCTGCTCACCGCCGCGGGGACCACCCCGGTCGGCGCCCTGGACCGGGCCGCCCGGCAGAAGATCAACGGCGCGGTGGGCGAGCTGCTGGAGCGGCTGGCCCCGGTCGCCGCGATCTGCGAGGTGCGGCGATGAGCGGGCTCGCGAACCAACCATCCAACACAGCGCCCGCGCGAAGCGCTGCACCGAGCCCCAGCGAGGTGCGGCGATGAGCGGGCTCGCGAACCAACCATCCAACACAGCGCCCGCGCGAAGCGCTGCACCGAGCCCCAGCGAGGTGCGGCACGTGAGCGAGCTCGCGAACCAACCATCCAACACAGCGCCCGCGCGAAGCGCTGCACCGAGCCCCAGCGAGGTGCGGCGATGAGCGGGTTGGGGCGCAGGTCCTTCCTGCGTGGCGCCCTGCTGGGTGCGGGCACGGCCGCTGTCGCGAGCGGGGCCACGGCCTCCGCGCGCAGCTCGGTCTCGGTGCCCTTCCACGGGGTGCACCAGGCGGGCATCACCACCCACCAGCAGCGCCAGGCCGTGTTCGCCGCCTTCGACGTGGTCACGGACAAGCGCGCCGAGCTGACTGATCTACTGCGCACGCTCACCGAGCGGGCCAGGCAGCTGACCAGCGGCGGCACCTCCACCCCGGTGGGCATCACCGGCCCGCCCGCGGACTCCGGGGTGCTCGGCCCCGAGGCGCCGTCGGGTGACCTGACCGTCACGGTGGGCGTGGGCGCCTCGCTGTTCGACTCGCGCTTCGGGCTGGCCGACCGCAAGCCGTTGCGGCTCACCCCGATGCGCACGTTCCCCAACGACCACCTCGACGCCGAGCTGTGCCACGGGGACCTGAGCCTGCAACTGTGTGCCAGCGAGACCGACGTGGTGCTGCACGCGCTGCGCGACATCGCCCGGCACACCCGGGGCGCCATGCAGTTGCGCTGGCGGGTGGACGGGTTCGTCAGCCCGCCGCGGCCCACCGGCACCCCGCGTAACCTCATGGGCTTCAAGGACGGCACGGTCACGCCCGCCACCAGCGAGCACGACAAGCTGGTGTGGGTGCGGGGCGGCGGGGAGCCCGCGTGGACCGAGGGCGGCAGCTACCAGGTGCTGCGGGTGATCCGCATGCTGGTGGAGTTCTGGGACCGGGTCTCGGTCAGCGAGCAGGAGAACATGTTCGGCCGCAGGCGGGACAGCGGGGCGCCGCTGGACGGCACGCACGAGTTCGACGTGCCCGACTACGCCCAGGACCCGATGGGCGCGGCCATCCCGCTGACCAGCCACATCCGGCGGGCCAACCCGCGCACCCCCGAGACGGCCGACAGCCAGCCGCTGCGCAGGGCGTACAACTACGACCGCGGCACCGACCAGGTCGGCGACCTGGACATGGGCCTGGTGTTCTGCTGCTACCAGCAGGACCTGGCCAGGCAGTTCGAGGCCGTGCAGACCCGGCTGGCCGACGAACCGCTGGTGGACTACATCCGGCCGATCGGCGGCGGCTACTTCTTCGCGCTCCCCGGCGTGCGCGACGCCACGGACCACTTCGGACGGTCCCTGCTCACATGAAGTTTCCAGGAGGAGGAAAAGTGCGCTACCCACGCCGTGCGCTCGCGGTGACCGCACTCGCCGCGACCGGGCTGCTGCTGGCCGCCTGTGGTGGTGGCGGGAACCAGGCCGCGCCCCAGGCCGCCGAGGCCGCCAAGCCGACCACGCCCATCCAGCACGTGGTGGTGATCTTCGGCGAGAACATCTCGTTCGACCACTACTTCGGCACCTACCCGAAGGCGGCCAACACCGACGGCACGCCGTTCACCGCCAAGCCGGACACGCCGAAGGTCAACGGCCTGACCGAGGACCTGTTGACGCACAACCCCAACGCCTACCAGCCCAAGCGGCTGGCGCCCTCGCAGGCGATGACCTGCGACCAGGACCACGGCTACGGGCCGGAGCAGAAGGCCGCCAACGGCGGCAAGATGGACAAGTTCGTGGAGCACACCGAGAAGGACAAGTGCACCGGGCAGCCGGTGTTGTTCGGTGAGCCGGGCCTGGTGATGGACTACTACGACGGCAACACCGTCACCGCGATGTGGAACTACGCCCAGCACTACGCGTTGAGCGACAACTCGTTCAACACCGTGTTCGGGCCGTCCACCCCGGGTGCGATCAACCTGATCTCCGGCAACACGCACGGGGTCAAGGCGGTCAACCCCAAGAGCGGTGAGGACGTCACCGACACCTACGCCGTGCAGTCCCCCGACGCCCAGGGCACCGGCACGATGACCGAGGACCCGGACCCGGCCTTCGACGACTGCTCGAACAAGAACCACACCAGCAAGGACGCGCTCGCCTCGATGTCCGGGCGCAACATCGGTGACCTGCTCAACGCCCGCAACGTCACCTGGGGCTGGTTCCAGGGCGGGTTCAAGCCCACCGGGGAGAAGAACGGCTACCAGGTGTGCGGGGCCAAGCACGCCAACCTCGGCGGCAACCAGGTCGTGGACTACAGCCCGCACCACGAGCCGTTCCAGTACTACAAGTCCACGGCCAACCCCAAGCACCTGCCGCCCAGCTCGGTCGACAAGATCGGCTACACCGACCAGGCCAACCACCAGTACGACCTGAGCGACTTCGACGCCGCCGTGCAGGCCAACAAGCTGCCCTCGGTGAGCTTCCTGAAGGCACCGTCCTATCAGGACGCCCACGCGGCCAACTCCGACCCGATCGACGAGCAGCGCTTCGTGGTGGAGCAGATCAACAAGTTGCAGCGCTCCAAGGAGTGGGGCAGCACCGCGGTCGTGCTGGCCTACGACGACTCCGACGGCTGGTACGACCACGTCAAGCCGCCGATCGTCAACGGCTCCAAGGACTCCAAGCTGGACGACCCGGCCCTGTGCGGCGGCACCGAGGTCGCGGGCGGCTACCAGGACCGCTGCGGCTACGGCCCGCGCCTGCCCCTGCTGGTGATCTCCCCGTACAGCAAGGCCAACCACGTGGACCACACGCAGACCGACCAGACCTCGGTGCTGAAGTTCATCGAGGACAACTGGCAGACCGGGCGGATCGGCGACCACTCCTTCGACGAGCGCGCCGCGGGCATCGAGTCCATGTTCGACTTCGCCAAGCCGCACCCCGAACCGGTCATCCTCGACCCGAAGACCGGGGCCGTCACCGGCTGACCGGGACTCGCCAACCCCTGAGCGGGACTCGCCGATCAGTACCCGGCGAGTCCCGCTCTGCTACTCACGAGTCCCGCCCTGCCGAGCGCGAGTCCCGCTCTGGGGGGCGCGAGTCCCGCTCTGCTACTCGCGAGTCCCGCCCACCGGCCCGCCAACCCCGCTCAGCGCCAGCCTCGCCGCGCCCAGCGCCGTGTCCCCGGCCGGTCGCGCGGTGAGCCCGAACCGGTCCGCCAGCCCCGCGGTGACAAGTTCCGCGAGCGGGCCGGGGGCCAGCAGCACGCCACCAGCGAGCACCGCCCGCGTGTGACCGGCCGTCACGGGGTCGAGCGCGCCGACGGAGGCCAGCAACAGGTCAGCGGCTCGTCGGATGATCCGATCGGCCACCTCGTCCCCGGCCAGCGCGGCGCCGGTGACCAGCGGGGCCAGGCGGGCCAGTGCCAGCGGTGGGCGCCCGTAGGCAGCGGCGCGCAGGCCCTCCGAGGTCGGCGCCGCGGCCAACTCCCCGGCCACCTCCGCCAGCAGCCGGGTCGGCGCGCCCCGCCCGTCCAGTGCCGCCAGCGCGGCGCGGACCGCCTGCCTGCCCAGCCAGAACCCCGACCCCGCGTCGCCCAGCAGCCAGCCGTCCCCGTCCACGTGCCGGATCTTGCGATGTGCTCGGATCTCCACGACCACCGCGCCGGTGCCCGCGATCAGCAGCACCCCGTCGGCCGCGCTCGTGCCCGCGGCGAAGGCCACCTCGCTGTCGGACACCAGCGTGCAGGCGCAGCCCAGCCCGAGCCCGCGGGCCAGTTCACCGAGTGCGCGGAGGAAGGGTTCACCGGACGTCGGGCCACCGGCCACCCCGAGCACACAAGCCGAGACCGACTCAGCCGGTACGGTGCCGATGGCCTGGCGCAGGGCGATCTCCAGTTGTGCAACAGCGTTTCCGATCCCGTGCGCCACCGGGTTGGCGCCGCCCGCCCGTCCGGTGCCCAGCACTTCACCGGAGGTCTGGACCAACACCGCCCTGGTGTGCGAGCCTCCGGCATCGACGCCGACCACGTGCCTCATGGGCGGAGTGTATGGACACCGGAGGTAATCGTGAAGAAGAATAACGAACTGTGCAGCCTGCTTTGAAAGTTATTCACGAAAACAGCGCGCGGCGCACCGTCGAGTCCCGGGTGCTCGGCCTGTTGCCCGTGCTCTCCCCCGCCGAGCGGAGGCTGGCCGAGGAGGTGCTGGCCAACCCGGCGGGCGTGGCCAGGTGCACCATCACCGAGCTCGCCAAGCGCTGCCGCACCTCGCGCACCTCGGTGACCCGGTTCTGCCGCGCCATCGGCCTGCCGGGCTACGCCGAGCTGCGTCTCGCGCTGGCCGCCGAGGTGGGCAGGGCCGAGTCCCAGGCCTGGGCCGAGGAGGTCGGCGGCGAGATCGGCCCGAACTCCACGGTGGACGACGTGCTCACCTCGCTGGCGAAGGCCGAGGCCAGGGCGATCGAGCAGACGGCGGCCCAGGTGGACCGGGCCGCCATGGGCGCGGCGATCACCGCGCTGGCCGCCGCGCGCCGGGTGGACGTGTACGCGGTCAGCGGCAGCGCCTCGGTGGCCACCGACCTGCGACTGCGGCTGCACCGCATCGGACGGCCCGCCTCGCTGTGGACAGACGTGCACGACGCGCTCACCAGCGCCGCCCTGCTCGACGAGCGGGACGTGGCGCTGGCGGTGTCGCACTCGGGGCAGACCAGCGAGGTGGTCGAGGCACTGGAACTGGCGCACGCCAACGGGGCCCGCACGATCGCGGTGACGAACTTCCCGCGCTCACCGGTGGCCCTGGCCGCCGACCACGTACTGCTGACCTCGGCCAGGGAGACCCCCTTCCGCGCGGGCGGCATGTCCGGTCGGCACGCGCAGATGATCGTGCTGGACTGCCTGTACATCGGTGTCGCGCAACGCTCGCACGCCCAGGCCGAGCAGGCGATGACCCGGACCGCCGAAGCGGTGCGCGGGCACCTCAGGGCACACTGACGGTCCGGCACGGCGGGACTCGCGCACCGGAGAGCGGGACTCGCGCTCCCCAGGACGGGACTCGCGCTCGTCAGGGCGGGACTCGCCGGGGGAATACGTGGGCGGCTCCCATGGTTCAGTGGGTTGACGGCCACCTCGGGGGGAGGCCGAGCGAACCGGAGGTGGACCGTGGACACGTGGATGCTCATGCGCGGGGCGATGAGCCGCGCCGAGGCGCCCGAACAGGTGCGGCGCGGCACGATGCGCCGAGTGCTGGAATTCGCCCGACCGCACTGGGGCAAGCTCGGGATCTTCCTCGGGCTGACCGTGGTGGATGCCCTGCTCGCCGTCAGCACCCCGGTGCTGGCCGGGCAGGTCGTGGACGCGATCATCAACAAGGCGGCGGTGAGCGCGGTGGTCGGCACCGCGGTGCTGATCGCCGTCCTGGCCGTGGTCGGCGCGCTGACCGGGCTGCTGGAGCGCTGGCAGTCCTCGCGCATCGGTGAGGGCCTGATCTACGACCTGCGCCGCGCGGTGTTCGAACACGTGCAGCGCATGCCGGTGGCCTTCTTCACCAGGACCAGGACCGGCGCCCTGGTGAGCAGGCTCAACAACGACGTGATCGGCGCGCAGCGCGCGTTCACCTCCTCGCTGTCCGGGCTGGTGACCAACCTGATCCAGCTCGCGCTGGCGCTGGGCGTCATGCTCACACTGTCCTGGCAGGTCACCGTGCTGGCACTGGTGCTGCTGCCCGCGTTCCTGTTGCCCGCCAGGCGGATGGGCAACCGGATGGCCGAGCTGGGCCGGGAGGCGGCCGGACTGAACGCGGGCATGACCACGCAGATGACCGAGCGCTTCTCCGCGCCGGGCGCCACCCTGGTCAAGCTGTTCGGGCGGCCCGCGGCCGAGGCCAAGGAGTTCGGCGAGAAGGCCGCGCGGGTCCGCGACATCGGCGTGCGCACGGCGATGGCCACCCGCTGGTTCCTCACCGGCATGACCCTGCTGCCCACACTGGCCCAGGCGCTGGTCTACGGGCTGGGCGGCTGGCTGGCGCTGACCGGCCAGCTCGCCGCGGGCACCGTCGTGACCCTGGCCCTGCTGCTGACCAGGCTCTACACCCCGCTGACCGCGCTGGCCAACGCCCGGGTGGACATCATGACCGCACTGGTGTCCTTCGAGCGGGTCTTCGAGATCCTGGACCTGCCGCCGATGATCGTCGAGAGCCCGAACCCGCACTCGGTGCCCGCCGGGGCGGTGTCGGTGGAGTTCGAGGACGTGCGCTTCAGCTACCCGGCCGCCGACCAGGTTTCCCTTGCCTCGCTGGAGGAAGTGGCCACCCTGGACACCCGTGGCGGCCAGGAGGTGTTGCACGGCATCAGCTTCAAGGCCGAGGCCGGTCAGCTCGTCGCGCTGGTCGGCTCCTCGGGCGCGGGCAAGTCCACGCTGGCCTCGCTGATCCCACGGCTGTACGACGTGGACTCCGGCGCCGTGCGCCTGTCCGATGTGGACATCCGGGACCTGGGCTTCGACTCGCTGCGGGAGACCGTCGGCGTGGTGACCCAGGACGGGCACCTGTTCCACGACACGATCGAGGCCAACCTGCGCTACGCCAGGCCGCAGGCCAGCGAGCAGGAGCTGTGGGACGCCCTGCGCAGGGCCAGGCTGGAGGACCTGGTGCACAGCCTGCCGGACGGTCTGTCCACTGTGGTTGGTGAGCGGGGCTACCGGCTCTCCGGCGGCGAGCGCCAGCGGCTGACCATCGCCCGGCTGCTGCTGGCCAGGCCCCGCGTGGTGATCCTGGACGAGGCGACCGCACACCTGGACTCCGAGTCGGAGGTGGCCGTGCAGGCCGCGCTGACCGAGGCCCTGCACGGCCGCACCGCGCTGGTGATCGCGCACCGGCTGTCCACGATCCGGGCCGCCGACCAGATCCTCGTGGTGGAGGACGGCCGGATCGTGGAGCGCGGCACGCACGAGCAGCTGCTCGCCGCCGAGGGCCGCTACGCCGAGCTGTACCGCACCCAGTTCGCCCTCAAGGCGGCCGTCTAGGCCCGCTTCTTCAGCGCGTCCAGCCAGATGATCACCGCGACCGCGAACACGAGTACCAGCCCGGCCACGACCAGCGAGTACGGGTCGGGCAGGTACAGCGGCAGCGTGATCCAGGACCCGCCGTGACCGAAGATCTTGAACACGAACGGCAGGATCCCGCACTGGATGCCGATCCAGCCCGCGGCGATCTGCAGCACCTCGTTGGTCTGCTTGCTCATCTCCACCCCCATGGTTTTTATGGTGCGATCGCACCATAACACGGTGTGGCAGGGTAGCGGGCGTGCCGAGACGTGTTGATCACGAGCAGCGGCGGCAGGAGATCGCCGCCGCGCTCTGGGAGCTGACCTGCGCGCAGGGCCTGGAGGCGGTCAGCCTGCGCCAGGTCGCCGCCCAGGCGGGCGTGTCCATGCGCCTGGTGCAGTACTACTTCGAGACCAAGCACGGCATGCTGCGCTACGCGCTGCAACACCTCAACAAGGTGATCAACCAACGGATCACCGAGCGGATCGAGTCCTCAGCCGAGCCGAAGTCCCCGCGCACGATCCTGCGCGCCACCCTGCTCGAACTGCTGCCGCTGGACGCCGACCGGCGCACCGCCCTGCTCGTGCACACCGCCTACTTCGTGCGCGCGCTGGCCGATCCCGAACTGGCCGAGGTCTACCAGACCGCCGAGGCCCCGCGGCTCACCGAGTTCTTCGCGGGGCTGATCCGCGACTCGCAGCGCGCGGGCACCACCCCCGAGCACCTCGACGCCGACCGCGAGTTCGCCACGGTGTGGAGCATGGCCAACGGCCTCGGCGAGGACCTGCTGCTCGGGCTGATCAGCGAGCGGGACGCCGTGTCCACTGTGGACTACAACCTGGACAGGCTGTTCCCGCCCGGTCAGTAGCGGGTGGTGCCGCCCGCCAGCACCGGGAAGACCGGCGAGGTGCGGCCGTCCACGGTGAGCCCGCCGAACTGGAGCATCGGCGCGGCGCGGTTGACCTCGGCCGGGAAGTTCAACCTCGGGGTCGACACCTCGTCGAGCGCGGCGCGCTGGGCCTCGGGCAGGGTGAGTTCCAGTGCGTCGAGGTTGGCCGTCAACTGCTCCAGCCGCCGGGCGCCGACCAGGGTGGAGGTGACCCCGGGCCGGTTGTGCACCCAGGACAGCGCGACCGTGGCAGCGCTGACCCCGAGCTCGGCGGCCACCTCGTTGACCGCGTCGATCACCGGGTAGTCGCTCGCGCCGGGCGGGGCGAAGTAGTCGGACGTGCCGACGCGGGCGGTGCCGTCCGGGACGGGCACGGTGCTGGAGTACTTGCCGGACAGGAAGCCGTTCTTGAGCGGGCTCCACGGCAGCACACCCAGCCCCAGGCCCTGCGCGGCCGGGATCAGCTCCCCCTCGCTGGTGCGCTCCAGCAGCGAGTACTCCAGTTGCAGGGCCGTGACGGGGGCCCAGCCGCGCAGGTGCGCGGTGGTGGCGGCCTCGGCGACCTTCCACGCGGGCAGGTCGGACAGGCCGATGTAGCGGATCTTGCCCGCCGTGACCAGGTCGTCGAGGGTGCGCAGGGTCTCCTCGATCGGGGTCACCGGGTCGTAGTTGTGCACCCAGTACAGGTCGACGTAGTCGGTTCGCAGGCGCCGCAACGAGTTCTCCAACTGCTGGACGATCCCCTTGCGACCGGCCCCACCGCCGTTGGGGTCGCCCGCGTGCAGGTTGCCGAAGAACTTGGTCCCGATCACGACCCGGTCGCGCAGGTCGCGGCGCGCGGCGAAGTAGTCGCCGATGATCTTCTCGGAGTGGCCGTTGGTGTAGATGTTGGCGGTGTCGATGGAGTTGCCGCCGCGGTCGAGGTAGGCGGCCAGGACCTTCGTCGACTCCTCCGGGCTGCTGCCCCAGCCGTGGTCCTCGCCGAAGGTCATGGTGCCCAGGGTGAACGGGCTCACCCGCAGGCCCGACCGGCCCAGGGTGACGTAGGAGTCCAAGGACATGCGGTGCTCCAGCTCAGTCGTTGACGGATTCGGTCAACCGTCTACCAGTGACATCAATGCAAACACCGAACCCCCTGCCCTTCCTAGAATGATCGACTCGTGGCATTGCACGATCGAATCAACTTGACGGGACGGGCCGAGCAGGGCTCACTGGTCGGGTGAGAACGCTGCGGGAACTGGCGGAGTGCATCGCCCGGCTCAGCGAGCGGACCGAACACCCGGCCTGGGTGCCGGGCATGACCGTGTTCGCCACGCCGCGGGTCACCCATCCGCTGGGAGACGTGACGCGGCCGGTGCTCGCCCTCATCGCGCAGGGCGCCAAGCGCACCGTGCTGGCCGACCGCGTCTACGACTACCAGGCGGGCCAGTACCTGATCGCCACCGTCGACCTGCCGGTGACCGCGCAGATCACCCGGGCCAGCGGCAGCGAGCCCTTCCTCGGGCTGGGGCTGCCGCTCAGGGAAACCCTCATCGCCCAACTCCTGCTGGAGACCGGGGCGCCCCGGTCCGCGGACGGCCCCGGAACGGGAATCGTCACCGGCGATGCCGAGGAGGAACTCCTGGACGCCGTGGTGCGGCTGCTGCGCCTGGTCGAGCGGCCCCAGGACTTCGCCGTGCTCGCCCCGGGCGTGGAACGCGAGATCCACTGGCGGCTGATGACCGGCCCGCACGGTGCGACCATCCGCCGGATCGGGGTGGCCGACAGCCGGGTGTCCCTCGTCGGGCAGGCCGTCCGCTGGATCGGGCAGCGCTACGACCGCACCATCCGCATCGCCGACCTCGCCGAGGCGGTCGGGGTCAGCGTGCCCACCCTCAACCGGCACTTCCGCGCCGTCACCGCGATGAGCCCGGTGCAGTACCAGAAGCACCTGCGCCTACAGCGGGCGCGCATCCAGCTCCTGGCCGCCCCCGAGGACATCGCGGCCGTCGGCCACGCCGTGGGCTACGACAGCCCCTCCCAGTTCAGCCGGGAGTACCGGCGCCTGTTCGGCGCACCGCCCGGCCGCGACGCCCTGCGCCTGCACGCCGCTCCCGGCAACTAGAGGGCTTCGTCGCGCAGCACGTCCAGGTCCACGAAGGTCGGCCCCTCCTCGCACAGCTCCACGAACCGCTCGTGGATGGCGTTGGTCTCGGGCATGGTCGAGTTGGCCATGGCCAGCTCGTAGGAGGGGAACTCCAGCACCTCCACGTAGCTGGTGGGCTCGTTGCGGTCGCGGGTGACCCTGGTCCTGGTCGCGGTCCGCTTGCCCGCGCTGGTGGCGATCCAGCGGTCGAGCAGCTCGCCGACCTCCTCGGGCTGGGTCGTCCGGTACTGGATCAGCTGGATGAACGTCATCGCACTCCTCCTGGGGTGCTCGTCTGCGAACGGTAGGCCTCGGCGACGTCGAGCAGGAAAGCGATCTCGCGGTCCAGGTCCTCGCCGCCGGGGCCGAGCAGGTTCTCCTGCTGGGCCTGCGGTGCACGGCCCGCGGCCCGGTGCTCGCGAGCCAGTGCCAGCCAGTGCGCGGTGCCCTCCGCCCCGGTGCCCGGCCCGTCGAACAGGTCGGCCTCGTCCACGTAGCCGCGCAGCACCAGCATGACGTCCCGGATCTCGATCACCCTGCGGTACAGCCGGAACCGCAGCGGGGCCAGCGGGTGCGCCGAAGGGGCCAGCACGATGTCGGGCACGGCCTCGGTCAGCGAGCGCCACAGTGCGCTCAGCCGCAGGTACGCGCGCAGGTCCCGGACCTGGTCGACGATCGTGGGCACCAGCGGGCAGGCGCTGCCCACCGCCAGGCACAGCCCGCTCAGGCCGTCGATCTGGGAGAACCAGGCGATCCAGTCCGGGTCCCCGGTGAGCAGCCACACCAGGTTCAGCAGCCAGGGCGAGGCGTTGAGCACCCAGCCCAGCGCGAGCAGGGCCAGCCCCCAGCGCATCATCGGGTGGTCCACCCGCCTGCTGCTCAGCCCGCAGACCACCGCGCAACTGGTCAGCGCGATCACGCTGAACCCGGACACCAGCAGGAAGTAGAACAGCGGCAACTCCACCGCGTGCCCCGGGCGGGGATCGTGCGGGTCGGCCCTGACGTAGATCACCAGCAGCACCGTCACGGTGATCGCCGCGAGGGCGTAGAGCCAGCGCAGGTGGCGCCGGTACCCGTTGGCCAGCAACACGAAGGACAGCACGGCCGCGGCGCTGGCCACGCTGACCAGGTGCGTGCCCAGGTACACCGCGTAGGCGCCGAACAGGTGCGCCAGCGCCTCCTGCACCGCGTCCACGTACAGCGTGGTCAGCAGCGCGAGCAGGGCCACCGCGGCCCACAGCGCGCGCTGCTCCCGGTAGCGCACGACCTGCGGCAGGCGCAGCAGCACCACCAGCCACATGGCGAACGTGCCCGCAGCCTCCAGCGTCACCGCCCGGACCTCCTGCGGAAGCCGATCGAGCGCTCCAGCCCGGCGAGCAGCCCGGTGAACGGGGACGGTGCGGGCAGCCTGCCGATGCCCTCCAGCACCAGGCTGGCGATCATCTCCGCCTCCTGTTCCTGGTGCGAGTCGTAGTGCACCCTGGGCAGCACCCGCAGCACCTGGTCCGGGTCGACCAGGCCCAGGTCCAGCTCGCGGTGCAGCACCTTGTTGCCCGCCTCGTGGTCGCAGAGCATGTGCCCGATCTCGTGCAGGATGATGTGGTCCTGGTGCAGCCTGCTGGTCTGCGAGTCGTACAGGATGTGGTCGGCCTGCTCGGTGGCCAGCCACATGCCGCTGGGCAGCCCCGGCGGGGTCGGCACCGGCAGCGCGTGCAGGTGCAGCGGCCGGGACCGTCGCTCGGCCAGCCGCTCGCACAGCTCCTGGGCGGTGAAGGGGACGGGAAGCTCGATGCCCGCGACCACCTCGCGGCACCTGCGGCGCAAGTTGTTGCGGCCCATGCTCTCCCGTCCGGATTGACCCGCCCCGAAAGAAGTCTACTCAGGGTGACCAGTCATCCCATGTTCGAACACATGTTCTCATTCGTGCTAGGCTCGCAGCGGGTGGTGCCCCGTGAGGGGAAGTCACGCGGGCACCACCCGCCACGGCCGCCGGACCCGCGAAAAGCGCGTTGCTACGCAAGGTCATCGATTCCTCCCCTGGATCGGATGCCGAGGAACACGCTAGCGGCGCGTCGCGCATCGTTGACCTGGTATCCGGTCCGGGCCGAGGCCGCGGTGTCATGAAAGTGCCGTTCAGGACCTCCAGTGTCCTGAACGGCACCTTCATGGCACGGCCCGCGTCGGCGGGCGTGGCTGGGTGGTCGCCGGCGAGACACGGTCAAGGTCCCGAGGCGAGCCACTAGCGTTCAGGTCTGACATCCAGCCGCCGAGCCGCAGCGACCTGCTCCAGGGCGTGCCTCGTGTTCAGCGTCGAGGGGTGCTCGGGCCCCAGCACCCGGCTGCGCGCCGCGTGGACCTCGCGGAAGGCCTCCTCGGCGCTGGCCAGGTCGTGCCGGATCCACCACAGCCAGGCGAGGTTGTTGCGGGTGCTCAGGGTCTCCGGGTGTTCGGCCCCCAGCACACGTGCGCGCACCGCCAGCACCTCGCGCAACTCCACCTCGGCCGCCCGTACGTCACCGCGGTCGCGCACGATGCAGGCCAGGTTGTGCCGCACCGACAGGGTGTTCGGGTGCTCGGGGCCCACCACGCGCTGCTGCACCGCGAGCACCGCGCCGAACTCGATCTCCGCGCTGGCCAGGTCTCCCCTGTCCCACACCACCATCGCCAGGTTGTTGCGGGCGATCAGGGTGGACGGGTGGTCGGCGCCCTGCACCCTCAGCCGCACCGCGTGCACCGCGCGCAGCTCGTCCTCCGCGCCGGACAGGTCCCCGCGGTCCCGCAGCACCCCGGCCAGGTTCTGCCTGGTGGTCAACGTGTTCGGGTGTTCTGGCCCGAGCACCCGCTGCTGCACCCCGTGGATCTCCCGGAACGCCGCCTCGGCGCTGGCCAGGTCCCCCCGGTCGCGCAGCACCGCGGCCAGGTTGTGCCGCACGGTGAGCGTGGTGGCCGCCTCCGGCCCCTGGGTGCGCGACAGGACCGCCAGCGCCCGCTGGTACAGCGCGTAGGCGTCCTGGGCGTGCCCGATGGCGTCGGCGAAGTCCGCGGCGCGGTGCTGCACGACCGCCAGCAGCGCCTGGTCGGCCGCCACCGGGAACTCGTTCTCCGCCAACGTCAGGCAGTGCGGCAGCAAAGCGGCCCAGCAGGACCAGTTCGCCGGCTCCACCGGCTCGCGGTCGGCCGTGCCCGCCTCGATCAGGCGCAGGTGCAGCTCCGCGTAGCCCGCGTGCTCGTCGAGCACGTCGCGCTGCTGCCTGGTCATGTCCCGGACCACCGGGTGCAGCACCGCGGTGTCCACCCCGTGGACCAGGCCCAGGTTGGTCAGCGCCGAGAGCAACCCCGCCAGCCGCTGCGGGGTGAGCTCCGGGAACAGCGGCGAACGCGCCAGCACCGCGGCGTCCAGCAGGAAGTGCGGCACCGGCGCCGCCGCAAGGCAGGACAGCAGTCGCAGCAGGGGGCGGGCCTGCGGCAGGCCGCGCTCCGCGAGCAGGTCCAGCGACAGCTCCCAGGTGCGGCTGAGCTGCTCGCGCTCCCGGGGCGTGCCCACGTCGGTCAGCTCCACCGAGCGCTGCTCGAACGCGGCCTGGTAGCCCGCGAACCCGCGTGGCTGCGCCAAACCCGGCAGGGCGGGCGCACCGCTCGTGCTCGCCAGGTACGCCCCGGCCAGGCGCAGCGCCAGCGGCAGGCCACCGAGCCGGTGGCTGAGCTCCGTCGCCTCCTCGCGGCTGCCCGCGGTGGGCGCCAGCTCCAGCAGCACCTCCGCGCCGTCCACCGGGTCCAGCGCGGGCACCGGGTAGCGGTCGGCCACCGAGCCCCACGCCGCCTGGTCCTGGTCGCGGGTCGTCACCAGCACCGTGCCGCTGCCCTGCCTCGGCCCGCGCAGCCAGCCCGTGTAGTCCGCCGTCTGCTGCCCCTGCGCCGCGAGCACCCGCGTGTCGTCCGCGTTGTCCAGCACGAGCAGCCAGCGGTTCGGCACCTCGTTCAGCGTGCGCCACAACAACTCCGGCGCCGACCTCGTGCCCGTCCACGCCTCCCGTACCGAAGCCGGTGGGGCGCCCGCCTGCAACGCCACCTCCGCCAGCCCCGCCGTCAGGCTCGCCGTGGTCGTCGCGTCCACCCACCAGACCCGCACCTGGTCCGCCACCTGCTCGGCCACCCGCAGCGCCACCGTCGTCTTGCCGTAGCCGCCGCCGGCGTGCAGCACCACCACGCGGCCCGCCGGACTCAGCACCGCCCCGGTCAGCCGCTCGATCAACGCCGCCCGGCCCCGCGTGCCGTGCTCCAGCCGCCCCACCGGGGCCGTCACCGAGGCCATGCCGGGGTGTGCCGACTGGGTCGTCACCGTGACCGGTCCGTGGAAGTCCCTGGCCTGGAGCACAGGCCCGTTCACCGTCCCCGACACGTCATTGCGCACCCGTGGCACCCAACTCGTGCCGCCGGCACCTCACAACCGGTTCCCCCGCACACCACCCGTTCAGCCGTCACCGGAGGCGTCAGAGCAGGCCCCGGCTGCGGGCGGCGACCACGGCCGCTCGGCGCGAGGACACCCCGAGCTTGCGGTAGACGCTGCGCAGGTGGGTCTTGACCGTGTTGACCGACACGAACAGGTCCCGCGCGATCTCGCCGGTCGTGCGCATCGAGGGCAACTCCTCCAGCAGCGCCCGTTCCCGCGGGGTGAGGCCCTCGGGCAGGCCGGACGCGGGGTGAGCCGGGATGCGGGCGAGCAGGTCCTCGGCGAGCGGGTCGAGACTGCCCAGGCGGCCGAGGTTGGCCGCCAGCAACTGCCGGGTGGCCGCACCGGTGTCCACGAAGGGCCGCAGCGCGTGCGAGCGGCCAGCCAGCTCCAGCGCCGCCTCCAGCGATCGGCGCGCCCCGCCCCGCACGCCGTTCTCCTCCTCCAGCACGGCGAACATCAGGTGTGCCCGCACCGCGGATTCGACCACGTGCACCGGCACTTCGCCGCAGGTGACCGCGCGCAGCACCGCACGGACGTCACGGGCGCGACCGCGCTGCTTGTGCACCATCGCGCGCAGCACCCGCACATCGCCGTTGTCGCCAAGGCGCACGCGTGCCTGCTGCACCGCCGCCACCGCCCGCGCGGTCTCCCCGAGGGACAGGGCCGCACCGACCGCGATGGTCGAACCGGCCGCGATCAGCGCGGGCGGCACCGGGACGTCCCTGGTGAGACAGGCGAACCTGGCGTGCAGTGCGGCCAGGGCGCGCAGCGGTTGCCTGCCCTGTTCCACGGCCAGCACGAGGGCGAGCGCTCGGGCGGCCAACTCGACCGCGGGCTCCACCGGGCCGGCCAGCAACTGCGCCATCACCGGGGACAGATGGTGCCCCACCATCGGGTCCAGGGTCTGGTGTGCAGCCCAGGCCGCGGCCACGCGGGCGCAAGCCGAGCTGTGGCTGTCGGTGAGCCCCCGCTCGGCGGCGAACCGCAGCGCTGCCACCGCACGCTCGCGCATCCGCGCGTAGTCGCCCCGGCCCGGGGAGGCCAGTGCCAGACGGGTCAGGCACTCCAGCGCGATCTGGTCGCGCCCGGCAGCCGATGCCGCGTGCAGGACGCCGGTGAGCGTGTGTTCGGCGGCCCGCTCATGCCCCAGGTTGAGCTGGGCCAGCCCCACACCGGTCCTGGCCACCAGCACCAGGTCGGGGTCGCGCAGCCGTTCGGGCCTCGTCTCCAGCAGGGTGGCCAGCGCGGTGGTGGGCGTGCCGCCGAACCGCGCGCGGCGGATCTCGGCCACCGCACGCAGCACGCACGCACCCTCGTCCCGGTCCACCAGGTGCTGCGGGGCAGCGGCCAACCGCGCGTCGGCGCCGGGCGCGTCCCCCTCCGCGAGGTCGGCCAGCGCGAGCACCAGGGCCACCCGGGGGCGGGCCACCAGGCCCTGCGGGAGCCGGTCGCCCAGCAGGCGCAGCCCGCGGGCCTCCCCGCACGCCAGCAGGGTGGGGCCGCGCGCCTCGATCAGCCGGGCGGCCAGCTCCTCGTCCTGGCCCGCGGCCACGTGGCGCAGGGCGGCGGGCATGTCGCCGTGCCGGACGAGCCACCCGGTCGCGAGCCGGTGCAGCCCCCGTGCCCGTACGGGCTCGCTCCTGCGCAGAGCGGTCCTCAGGTGCAGGCGCAGCAGTTCGGGGCAGCGCACCCACTGTCCGTCCGCGCCGCAGGGGGTGAGCAGCAGATCCCGCCGCTCCAGCAGACCGATCACCGCCGCGGCGTCGGCGCGTCCGGTCAGCGCCTGGGCCAGCTCGGCGCAGAACCGGTCGCACACGCTGGTCAGCGACAGGAACCGCACCAGGTCCTCGGGCAGGTCGCGCAGGACCTCACCGGTGAGGTAGTCGCCGAGCACCCGGTCGGTGGCGAGGTGGGCCAGCACCCCGGCCGGGTCCGCGCTGCCGGTCAGCGCCCGCGCCGCGAGCCGCACCCCGGTCGGCCAGCCCTCGGTCTTGGCCGTGACCGCGTCGAGCACGTGCGGGGAGGGCGTCACCCCGTGCTCGGCGAGCAGCGCACGGATCTCGGTACGGCCGAGCACCAGGTCCTTGGCGCACACCTCGCGCACCGCGCCCGCCAGCCGCAGCCGGGACAGGCCCAGTTCCGGCTCACGCCTGCTGACCAGCACCAGCCGCAACTGCGGCGGCAGTCTGCGGACGAGTGCGTCCAGGCAGCGCAGTGCCTCCGGGGCCCGCAGCTCGTGCAGGTTGTCCAGCACCAGCACGCAACCCGACTGGAGGTGCTCGAACACCTCGGCCAGCTCGCCCGCGAATCGAGTGGATCCCCCACCTGTGGACGGGGTGGTGCGGTCGATGCCGGGAGCGATCCGCGCGAGGGCGGACCGCAGCGTCGTGCGCAGCGTCGTGGGGTCGTTGTCCTCGGGTTCGAGATCGGCCCAGGCCACCGGCAACTCCCCGGACTGGGTGGCGCACCAGGTGACCAGCGTGGTCTTGCCGCAGCCCGCGGGCCCGCAGACGAGGGTGACCGGGGGTGCGGTCGCGCTCCGCAGTCCGGGCAGCGTGCTCCGCAGGCGGTCCGCGCCGACCAGCCCACGCGGCAGCGGCGGCACTCGCACCTTCGGCACGGGCACCGCGGTCGACCAATCCGGGCTAGCCGCCACTGAATCACCCTAGAACCGCGGCCACAGGTCGCGATGGGCCGAAAGACCTCAGCTCACACCAGGATCAGCACCGCGAAGAACAGGCACACGATGATGTTGACCAGCCAGCCGTGCCCGGTCAGCCAGTCGCGGACCACGGGCACCGCGGCCTCGGCCCGGTCGCGCACGAGCAGGTAGGTCAGCAGCGGTGCCGCCGCGATGAGGACCGTGGCCAGGACGAACGGCAGTGCCGCCAACGGTCCGGCGTGGTCCTGCGACAAGGTGATCCCCACGGTGAACAGCACCACCACGTCCGAGGGGAACAGGCCGATCAGCAGCAGACCGGCCCGGAACGCCCTGCCGGGTCCGGCGGACTGTAGGGACCCCAGCCAGGCGGGTGGATCCGCCGTCTCCCGGTTCCGCCAGTTCCGCAGCGCCAGCAGGACCAGCACCACCACCAGCGCGTACTGGAGGACCTTGCCGAACGATCCCTCCCGATGGCCCGCGCCGAGCGAGAGCGCGGAGGCCAACCCCGTCGTGATCACAACGCCGAGGCAGGTGGCGACGGCGACACCGGCGACGAACGCGCCGGAGGCCGCCACCGGCCGCCGGGCGGTGAGCAGCACCAGGGCGCACATGATCTGCGGTCCCGCCATCATCGTGATGGCCAGTGGGAGCACGTGCAGGTTCACCTGTGCTCCCCGGCGCCGCCACCAGCCCGGTCCCCGCGCTCGCCCCGTCTCGTCCGGCGCATTCCACCACCCACCTCAGCCTCGACACGCACCGTCGCCTGGTACGGCAGTGCCGTCACCACCCGGAACGGGTGATGCGACCGGCCCCGCGCCGCGCTGAGGTGGGGAGCGATACCGACTGACCGCGCACCGAGAGGACGGCGACCATGGAGACCTTGACCATCTGGCAGTTCGACACAGCGGAAGGCGCGAGCCAGGCAGCGCAGACGCTGCGCTCAGTGGAACGGGACAAGCTGATCACAGTGCGCGACGCCGCGACAGTGAGCTGGCCCAGCGAGCGGAAGACGCCGAAGACCACCCAACTGCACAACCTGGCCGGCTCCGGTGCGCTGGGCGGCGCGTTCTGGGGCATGCTCTTCGGCCTGATCTTCTTCGTACCACTGCTCGGTGCCGCGATCGGCGCGACCGCGGGCGCGCTCGGTGGGGCGCTGAGCAACGTCGGCATCGACCGCGAGCTCATCCAGCGGATCCGCGATCGGGTCACACCGGGTACCTCCGCGCTGTTCGTGCTCAGCTCCAACGCCGTGCTGGACAAGGTGGGCGCCGCGTTCGCCGGCCAGCAGAAGCCGGAACTGCTGTTCACCAACCTGTCCAGCGAGCACGAGGCCGCCCTGCGCGAGGTCTTCGGCGAGCACGAACCCACCCCCGCCGCTGACGAGCAGCCCGCCAGCCACCCCTAAGTACTACCGGGGCAGGACCGCGCGCCGCCCGGCCGCCGCCACCGCGAGGGCCACCACGAGTTGGACCCCGAGCACGACGGCGAACGCCGATTCGCGGCCCGCCCCGGCGAATCCGAGGTAGACCGACCCGAGCCCGGCCACCCCGATCGCCATCGCGCCCTGCTGGGTGGTCACCAGCACCCCGCCGCCGACCCCGGCGTACGCGGTGGGCACCGCGCTGAGCACCGAGATCTGGGAGGAGCCCACCACCAGCGCCTGCCCCAGTCCGACCAGTACCAGTCCCGGCGCCACGGCCCACACCGGTGCCCCAGCGAGCAGCACCGCCAGGAGCCACGCCACCCCGGTGGCCTGCACCAACGCCCCGGCGCCGAGCACCCGGTCGCCGAGCCTGCCCCGCAGTCCCGGCACGGCGAACGAGCCCACCAGGAACGCCGCCGACATCGGCACGACCGCGAGCCCGGCGAGCAGCGGGTCCAGGCCGAAGCCGTGTTGCAGGGTCAGCGGCAGCGCGAAGAGGTACCCGGCCCACGCGGCGAGGAACGGCGCGAGCAGCAGAAGACCGCCGCGCACCCCGGGTGTGGTGAGCACCGACGGCGGCAGCAACGGGACGCGGCCCGCCCGCACCACGCGGTTCTCCGTGCGCCACAACGTGATCGCCGCGACCGGCACGAGCGCGAGCAGCAGCAGCGTCCACCAGGGCCAGCCCAGGACCGGCCCCCGGTTGAGCGCCACGAGCAGCAGGACGATCGTGGCGGTGAGCAGTGCGGTGCCGCGCAGGTCGATGCCGACCGGGTTGGTCGAGCGGGTGTCCGGAACCAGCAGCAGGACCAGCAGTACGGCCGCGATGCCCAACGGCAGGTTGACGAGGAAGATCAGCCGCCACGACGTGCCCCACAGGTCGGCGTGCACCAGCACCCCGCCCAGCACCAGCCCGAGGATCGCGGCGAGCCCGCTGACCGCGGCGTAGCGGCTCATCGCGCGCGGCCGCCGGTTCTCGGGCAGGGCGGCCTGGATGGTGCCCAGCACCTGCGGCGGGATCAGGGCCGCCGACGCGCCCTGGAGCACGCGGGCCGCCACCAGCCACGGCCCGGACGCGGCCAGCGCGCACAGCAGCGACGCGACCGTGAACACCACCAGGCCGGTGAGCAGTACCCGCCGCCGCCCGTGGGCGTCGCCGAGCCTGCCGCCGAGCACGAGGAAGGCGGTGAACCCCAGCCCGTACCCGGCGACGACCAGTTCCAGGTCGCTGCCACTGGCGCCGAGGTCCTCGGCGATGGTCGGCAGGGCGATGTTGACGATGAACGAGTCCATCATCGGCAGCAGCACCGCAAGCAGCAGCACCGCAAGGCCCGCACCGCCGAGCCTGCGCTGCTCGTCGACGATCATGCGGTCCGGAACCCGCGGTAGCCCTCGCGCGCGATCTCCTCGCAGGCGCGGCGGTAGGCGTCCAGGCCCCCGGCGTAGGGCGCGAACACCCGCGGCTTGCCGTCGATGTTGGCCCCCAGGTAGTAGGAGTCGGTGTGCGGGTAGAGGGTCCGCCCGGCCAGTTCGGCGACCTGCCCCACCCAGTCCCGCTGCGCGGCGGCCTCGGCCTCGAACTCGGTGATCCCGTTGTCCCGCAGGTGGATCAGCGCTTCGAGCACCCAGTCCACGTGGTGTTCCAGCGCGCGCATGACGTTGGAGAGCACAAGGGTGCTGCCGGGTCCGGTGATGGTGAACAGGTTCGGGAACCCGGCGACCGCGAGCCCGAGGTAGCTGCGCGGGCCGTCGCGCCACTCCTCGGCGAGCGCGTGTCCGCCGCGGCCGGTGATGCCCATGCGCAGCAGCGGACCCGTGAACGCGTCGAACCCGGTGGCGAGCACGAGGGTGTCGAGCCGGTGGTGGCCGCGGGCGGTGCGCACGCCGTCCACGGTGATTTCCGCGATGGGATCCTCGCGGAGGTCGACGAGGCGGACGTGCGGCAGGTTGAACGTCTCGTAGTAGCCGGTGTCCACGCACAGGCGCTTCGTGCCGATGGGGTAGCCAGTGGGGGTCAGCGCCCGCGCGGTCTCCGGGTCCTGCACGGTCTCGCGGACGCGGTCACGGAAGTAGTCGGCGAGAACGGCGTTGGCCTCGAGATCGCGGCCGGTGTCGGTGAAGGTGGCGACGATGTGCGTGCCGCCGTGCGCCCACCGCTGGTCCAGTGCCGCGGCCCGCTCGGTGGGCGGGGTGTCCAGGATCGCCTGGCCGGTGCCGGTGACGGCGTGCCCGAAGCGGGTGGTGCGGGCCTCCGCCACGCGCTGGGCGTACCCGGCCACCGCGGCGTCGCGGTCGGCCTGGGTCAGCGGCCGGTTGCGGGCGGGCACGCTGAAGTTCGCGGTCCGCTGGAACACCGTGAGCTCGCTCGCCGACCGCGCCACCTCGGGGATGAGCTGGATGCCGGAGGAGCCGACGCCCACGACCCCGACACGGCCGGTCAGGTCCACCTCCCCGTGCGGCCACCGGCCGGTGTGCAGCACCCGGCCCTCGAAGTGGTCGAGCCCGGGCAGTGGCGGAGTGTGCGCGGCGGACATGCAGCCGACGGCGGTCACCAGGAACCGCGTGACGACGGTGTCGCCGCGGTCCGTGGTGAGCCGCCACAGCCCGTCGTCGAAGGCCGCGGCGGTGATGGCCGTGCCGAAGGTGATGTGCGGGTAGAGCCCGCGCGACTGGGCGAAGTGCTCGGCGTAGCGCAGGATCTCCGGCTGCGAGGCGAAGCGCTCCGTCCACGCCCACGAGCGGTAGAGGTCGCGGTCGTGCAGGTAGCAGTAGTCCAGGCTCGCCACATCGCAGCGGGCGCCGGGATACCGGTTCCAGTACCAGGTTCCGCCGACCCCACCCGCCGCCTCGTAGGCGTGGCAGGCGAAGCCGTGCGCCCGCAGCCGGTCCAGTGCGTACAGGCCACTGAACCCAGCCCCCACCACCACGACGTCCAGCAGCCCGGTGTCCGCGCCCAAGATCCGCCCTCCGCCGTGAGTACGCCGGCCCCGAGCCTACACAGGAACGGACAAAGCAGCCATAACGAACACCTGGGCGCAGGTTAGAGCCGCTTCGAGCAGGCGATCACGACGTGGCCCGCGGGAATGTCGGATGGTCAGGTATTCGTGGCCACAGCCTCGGACACCAGCTCCACGGTCGACTCAAGACTCGCCCGCTTCCGCACCGGCACCAGGTTCGGCAGCCCGGGCAACCGCAGTCGAGCGCGCAACGCCATCGAAGCCACTACCGGTGCCCCGGCGGGCGCGCTCACCAACAGCCGCAACTCCCGATTCGCGTGAAGGTAGTTGTCCTTGTTCGCCATGAAGTCCCAATACGCCTTCCGGAAACCGGTGCCGGAGGCGGTCACCGTCGGGAAGTGCACCGTCCGCTTCCGCGCGAGTTCGGGCTTCAGTTCGATGTCCACCGTCTTGAGCACTGTGGTGAACTTCAACCCCGCGCCGACTCGGGTCTCCACCTCCACGGCGTTGTGCTCGACCTCGGCGGGCGCCATGTCCTCAATCACCGCCCCTGGTGTGTCCGACAGGTCCACGACCAGGCGCGACCACACGAACCGGCACTCCGGGTGCGCGTGCACCACCAGCATCAGTCCGATGTCGTAGGCAGCTTGCCCTGGCTCACTGGTCTCGGCCGGCCGGGGCGCGCGCATCGCCACGCCAACACGGTTCTCGCGGCCGAGCAGGCTCAACGCGCGTTCCTCGACAGGGGTGTAATGCGAGCGGTAGTCGTCCTGCTCGTCCACTTCCAGCTCGAAATACGCGGCGATAGCGAAGTCCTCGTCCACGTGCTGCCCTTCCTGCGTCACAACCATGATCCAACGAGCACGAAACCCGCCCACCGGTCCAGCCGCTCGTCCTGTCCGCGCACCGCGAGCGCCGTTCGCCGCAGTGCCTCCGCCTTCGGCAAGCCGTTCCGCAGCCCGGAGTAGAACCCCGTCATGAGCTGGTAGGCCGAGCTGTCGGGTACCTTCCACAAGCTGGCCAGGACGGAGTGGGCGCCCGCGAACAGCAGTGCACGGGGAAGGCCCATGGGGTCCTCCGAGCGTTGGGCATGGTAGACGCCGCTCTCGCACGCGGACAACGCAACGAGATCAAGCCCTGACGTCCGGATCCCGAGAATCTCCTGAGCCGTCAGCACCCTGTCGGCCATCCGCACACCGGAGGCCAGCGGGTCCTCGGCGCTGAACGCCGCGTGCGCCGCGACGTGTACGGATCCAGCGGACCCGAGTGCGGCGAGCAGCGCATCGGCGGTGGCCGCGGCGCCGAGCAACGGAGCGACGCCCCAGCGCTCGGCCAGTTCGGCGGCCTCGATTCGGGCCCCGGCCAGGTCGCCGGTCGGGTCGCCGAACACGGCATGATCACCCTGACCGCCGTGACGAATAGCCAGCCGCCAGGACCGGAACAGCGAGGCGCTCGGGCTGATCACCAGCGGGTTACGCGCGAGCAGCACGTCATCGCCGAGTCGCACCGCGCCGAGTGGGATGTTGTGCAGCGGCCCGGTCAGGCCAACCACGACCGTGTCGCCCGGCTCGCACAGGTCGGCGAAGGGCGCGACCACGCCTGCGAACTCGTGGTGGAACAGGTCCTCCAGATCGGTGGCCAGTTCGCGCACCCGCGAGGCCGAGCCGAAGTTGGCGGCGGCGAATTTGGTCAGCCGTCTACGGTCGACCCGCGAGGACACGACACGCACGTGCGCGTCGCCACCGCCGACCGCGAGGAGTGTCAGGGTCTGGTCGTCCTGGAAGAACAGGTTCACAGCGACGGCCCGGCCGCTCGGTTCAGGCGCCCGGTCACGCAGTACGGCGGAGACCTCGGCGTGCGAGGCCGGACGTGCTTGACGCACCGCCACGTACTCAGCGGTTTCCGGGGACAGCGCGGCCAACGAGTGCCAGACCTGCGCCAGCTCCGCCTCGATCGACTCGTGGGCGGCCCAGAACCCGTTGTCGCGGTTGACTTCGGCTCGCAGTCGACGGCGGCGCTCCAGCAGTTCGGCCTCGCGGGCGGCCAGCTCGGCGGGGACGCCGGCTGGCAGGGCCAGGGCCGTGTCGCCGACCATGTCAAGGAACGTGCGGGCCCGAAGCGTCTCCATGGTCTGCCACGCTTCGTCGGCGAAGTCCGGCGAACCGGTCTCCCGCGCCAGTTCCAGCTGGATCCGGGCCAGCGCGACGAGCGCCTCACTGCGCTGCTCCTGCACCGCGATCCGCGAGGCCTCGTCCAGGGCGCTGCCGCGGACGGACTCGGCGATCGCCGTCGCCAGGCGGAGGAAGTCGGCCGCCTCGCCGCGCCGCCCGTCCTCCCGCAGCACCTCGGCGGCAGCCAGCAGGACGCCGAATCCGCCCTCGAAGTCGATCACGCGCAGGACGCGACCGTCTGGTGCGGTCCAGGTATGGGCAGCACCTGGTTCGGCAGGGGCGCTGTAGTACTCCAGGGCCCGCAGGTAGTGGTCCAGGGCAACACCGAGGCGCGGGCTCGTCCGGAGGATCCGGGCCGCCGTGACCTCGACTCCGGCCAGGAACCCGGACTTCCCGCTGCCGATCATCAGCTCCCTGGCTTTGGCCAGCATGAGCAGGGCCGTCCGTGGCACCCCGAGCCTGTTGTACACCTCTGCTATGCGGTCGTAGGCCTGCGCGGTGACCTGGACGATGTGGGTGTGCTTCTGCTCGGTCTCCGCGAGCGCGACGGCGTCCTGGAAGTAGCCGAGCGCGGTGTTGGCCTGGCCCATGTCCAGCCAGTACTCGCCTCTGAGCATCAGCTCGGCGATCTCGCTGTCCGCCGTGCGGTCGTCGTTGCGGTGATCGTTTGCGAGCAGGTGGTACCGACGCGCCTCGGCCTCGTCGCCGATCCGCCACGCGGCTTTGGACAAGTCTCGGTAGAGGTGTTCCAGGCCGCTGCCGATCCCCAGGATCCGCTCGACGGCCGGGCGCTCGGTGACGCCTTCGCGACGGCGGGCTTCCTGCCCGGCGTGGTAGTGGCTCTCAGCTTCGCGCAACAGCGCGTACTCGCGCTCCACGGCGCCACGCAAGCCCTCCAGTTTGGCCAGACCGGCCAGCGCGGCGTACAGGTAGTGGTCCTTGCTGTACCCCACCCGGCTGGATCGCGGGCCGAACCCGTCCGGCAGCGACCGCGCCAGCCGAACGTGGATCGCGGCCCAACACAACGCCGCGGCAAGGTTCCGGTCCTGGTCCCGATAGGTGATGGACAGAGCCTGCACCGCGATGATCACCGGCTCCCGGGCGTCCGCCGCCACCGCGGCGAGCCACGACTGCCAGGACTCGGCTTCGACGATGTCGAAGAAGCCCGCCATGTTCGGATTGACTCGGCACTTCGCCAACAACAGGTCGCCGGTCGACCCGTGCTCGCCTGCGCTTTGGCGGTAGTCGGCCGGTTCCCACGTCAGGGCTGGTCGTCCGAGGAGCGCGCCAAGGCGGTCCTGGAAGTCCGGCTCAGCGGCCATCCGCACCGCCCTCGGCGAGCATCAGCGTCACCTGCCGCAGCGCGTTGCGGGCTCCCCCATAGTTGGGGTCCAGTTCGAGGGCCTGCTCATAGCATTGCTTCGCACGGTGCGGATCACTCTGACCGCGCAGGATCGCGTCCCCGAGGAACCGGAATGCCTGTGGCGTCGGCCGGATGGCAATCGACTCGGTGAAGTGCGCGATCGCCATCCGGTACTCGCCGAGCATGTAGTAGGCGTCGCCGAGGCCGAGCTGGGCGAACTCGAGGTCGGGATCGGCCGCCAGCGCCGCCTGGTACTCCGTGACCGCCTCGCGGTAGCGGCGCTGCTGAAAGAGCTGCTCGGCCGCGGCCAGGTGCGCATCGGCCTCCGAGACTGGCCGCGCGTCCGCCGGAAGGTAGTCCAGCACCTTCTCGTACAGCGCTGGATCCTTCACAGCGAGATCGTCGAGCAGTTCCGAACCCTTCTGCGCCCCAAGGCCAAGGACCATCGCGGCCATCATGTGCTCCTTGACCTCGCCGGCCGGGATCGACGGATCGATCGTCAGCGAGCCGTTCTCGAAGCGGACCAGCAGCCGCCGCCGAGGCTGCCTGGCCTGTCCGGCCTCGGCCGACATGGTCGGCGGCGGCATCGCGGATTCCGGCAACTCCCCGCCAACCGCCTGTAGCATCCGGGCCCACTGGGGCGTCTCAGGATCCCCCACGGTGTAGCCCGTCATCACCATGAACCGGAGCAGCTCAACGTGTTCCGGCCCCGGTCGGCCGCCGAGCCGGGCCGTCAGCTCGACCCTCGCCTCGTCCCAGCGCCTGAGCTCGGTCAACGTCCGGGCGAGCTCGATCACTGTCTCGTCCCGCCGGTCGCCGTGCGCGATCATGTCGCGCAGCAGTGCCAGCCGCGGCTCCCAGTCCCGCACCTCGGCCAGCATGTCCACCAGCTGCTCCAACTCCAGCACGGAGTCGGCGGGCAGGCCGCGCAGCGCCTGAATCCAGCGCGCGATCGCCGCGGCGCGCTCGGGCCGCGGCAGCGCCGCGACCATGGCTGTGCGCAGGATGTTGAGCTCGTCCTCGGCGGCTGCCAGCAGGGTGGACGGCACTGGCCCGCCGTCCATCAGCTCGCGGCCGAGGCGGAGGAACGTGACGTAGTCGTCCACCGGCCCGGTGATCCGCCGTCGGCATTCGGCGTCAACCCTGCCGATGTCCGTGACCGCGCTCAGCAAACCGTCGATGGTCCTGTCATCCCGGATTCGCTCCGGGGTCAAGGACGCTGCCGCCGCGGCCAGGCCCGCCAGCGCGGCCAGCAGCGGTGCCCGGAGGTCGCGATAGGCGACGACCGCGAGCTCGAAGTGCCGTCTGCTCTCGGCGCTGCTCGACCGCAGTGCGTATCCCACCAGGAAGTGCCCAGCGGCCCGAGCCTCGGCCGCGAGGTGGCCGATCGTGATCAGCACCCGCCCGATCCGCTCGACATCCCGCCGACCAGCCAACACCTCGGTTCGAGCGTGTGCCAGCAGGTTCGCGCGATGGGCAACGAGCTCGGCTGTCCGGTCACGAACGTAGGAGGTCAGTTGCTCTGGCGACACCGAGGCCAGTACCCCTTGGACTGTCCGCTCCGCGTCCGGGTTCCGCTCGGGTTCGTCGGCAGCCAGGTTGCGTGCCCACTCTGAGCCGATCACTTCAAAAAGCACTGAGACACCCCCGTGCCGGATCTCGTGCCGAAGTCTACTGGCCAGGCCACCCTTGAGTCCGGCGATGTGGTCAGGTCGTGGCCCATGATCAGGACGGTGGCCGGCAGGCAGCCTCCGATCAGGTGGGACCGATGCCGGATCTTCTGCGGCTTCCGTCAAGTGGAAGGTCCCCTCAGCCACTTCTGGTGTTCCTGGGCGAATTTCACCAGCTCGTTGGCCAATCAGCCAGGCAGGGACGTGGATCCGTTGTGGTTGGCCTGGACGCTGAGCCGAACCAATCAATGCCGAACATGGACCGCGCGGGAGTCGGCGTCGAGCTCACACCGCGCGTAGCCCGTTCAGACGATGTTGGCACGTGCGAGAAGTCGGCCCGTGCCTGCTCAGGCGCCGGTCGGGGCGGCATCGCCGACTCGCCCTGCCCGGCACCGTTAGCCTGAACGTTGGCCAAGTTCACCTGGTCGTGGGACGTGACGGCAACTGCGTCTGCGCGCCAGGGTGATGTTTTGCCATCTGGAGTGAGCGGGGCGGAAAACCCGAGCACCTCGTAGTTGCGAGTGAAATCTATCGGTCTGGCCTGGGGAGGACAGAAACGGTGCCGCACGGAACGCAACCTGTTCGTGTCTTGGGGGCCGACTTACCGGAAACGCTGGCCAGGATCGCCGAGGACCGGGACTGGGCGGCGCTTGAAGCCCTGTGCGACCAGCACATCCTCGCGGTGGAGGGCGAACTCGCCATTCGGCTGCTTTTCGTGCTTAGCCTGGTGCCGGCTGAGGAGCTACGCGCGCGCCCACGCTTGATGATCGCGTGGATCGGCGCTTACTACGCGGTGAACCAACCACACTCCAGCGAACTCCGGGCGTACCTTCGCCACTACACGGAACTCGGTACCCGCTTGGCCGCGACGTTGGACATACCGGGTGAGACTTCGGTGGCGACATTGGTCACGGTCGGTACCGCGGCGATGATCGGGTTGCGCATGCAAGGGGCGTGTGCCGAGGCCGAGGAACTGGGAGAACGCCTCACTGTCCGCGCGGCGCAGCTCAGCCCGCTACCCGGCGTCGACGCGGTACCGCGCACTGGCTGGCTTTCCATGCAACGAGGTCTGACGCGTTCGTTGATGGATGACTTTCCAGCGGCGGTGGAGTTGTACCGCCAGGCGTATCAGCACGCGACGGTCGAGCCGATAACGGCGGCCACTGCACTCAACGCGACCGCGAATCTCGCCATGATCTTCGGGCATCTTGGTCACGGTGCCATCGCGCGGCAATGGCTTGACCGAATGCGTGGCATCGAGTCGCCATCCGAGCGGGTCCGGTTCCTGCTCACTGTGGGCGGGACGATCGCCGAAGGCTGGGACGCGCTGGACCGCTACGACGAGGCGAGTCTCGCCGACTGCCTGGGGATCACCGGGGACGGTACCAAGCAGCTGGAAGTCTGGCCCTTCGTGGCGGCGTTGGTGTTCGCGCATGGGCTGCGCCTCGGCGATCCGGCGACCTCGCTGGCCCATCTCGGCGCGCTCCGGCTCAGTCACGCGCCCGCGATTGTCGAGCAAGGCACCGCCGTCCGGGTGATGCGACGCGCCCAGGTCGAGCTGCTGATCGCAACCGGCCAAGCCACCCGCGCACTCCAGTTGACCAAGGAGGCGGACCCGCAGGCGTCGTGGCTCGTGCTGCCTGCCGCCCGGCTCCGCCTGCTCAACAGCGAATACGAGGCAGTCCGCGCGATGGCCTCGCGCACGTCCTGGCACGAAACCACATCGCGCCGGGACGCCAGGCAGATGCTGCTCCTCAGGGCGATCGCCGCGCTGCGTATGGGTGACAGGGACGAGGCTCGTCAGTCACTTGTGCTGCTCAGCCGCGTGCGTACGCCCGATGAAGTGCTCTCGCTCGCCTCGTTGTCACCGGCCGATCGCGAGGACCTGTTCCGGCTGGGCGAGATTGCACTGACCGACGAGGCAGCACAGCGTCTGGCGCTGGCCAGGCCGGTGTTCCCGGAACGCGTCCACCTGGTCGAGCTGACTCACCGCGAGCACGTGGTACTCACCGAACTGGACGCCGGCCTGACCATCGCGGAGGTCGCGCGCAAGCTCGTCGTGTCCGTCAACACCGTGCGCACGCAGGTGAAAAGCGCTTACCGCAAGCTGGGCGCGTCCAGCCGTGAGGGCGCGCTGATGCGGGCTTACGAGCTTGGCGTGCTCTGACGCGCAGGTATCCGACTGTCCACTGTGGTCAGTGGAACAGTGTGGCGCCAAGCGGGCGTTGTTGGTCGAAACCGGGGAGTACCAGGAAGGTCGCACTGGCAGTGGTGGTGGTGAACGGCAGCAGTGCGTCGAGGTTGTCCATACGGGTGAGGGTGCTGGTGAACGTTCGTATGTCGTTCTGGAAACTGATGAAGAGCAGGCCTGGGGCAGGTTCGTCGATGCTGTAGGAGCGGCGCAGCATGAGGCCGACTCCAACGACGTTGGAGTGCGCTCTGCGAATGTGGGCGTCTGCCGGGATGTGGTAGCGCCCGTCCGGCGTTTTGGCGCCAAGATCTGCGTCCGAGGCGATGGTGCCACCGGAGAGGGGGATGCCGGTGGCACGGCGTCGACCGAAGACTGCCTCCTGGTCGGCGACGGACAGCCTGGCGAACCGCGGCAGATCGAGTTCCATGCGTCGGAGTACGGCAATGGTGCCACCGGCAACCGGGGCCGGCCCGGCCAGCCACAGGTCCTGTTGTTGTTCGGCGGTCGTGTGCGGGCCCACGATGCCGTCGACGAAACCGAACACGTTGCGTGGCGCGGTGAGGCCCTGACCTGTTGGAATGGTCGAACCGCGGCGCCCGGACTGTCGCCAGCGCTCGTGCATCCGGTCCCCAGCCTGATCCAGGAGTGCGGCAGCGACGATCGGTACTACCAAGGCGTCGCCGGCGCAGATCTGTATCAGCAGGTCACCGCCACGTGCCTGCGGGGCAATCTGCTCCCGGGAGAACTGTGGGAGATCCGCCGCGCCGGGCAGGGCAGGATCGACCATGCGCACCAGTCGGGGGCCCACCCCGACCGTCACGGTGAGATCGCCCGGTGGCAGGCCCAGCAGTCGTGCATCGGTCCCCGCGGTGAGCGCGCGAATGGTTTCGCCGAGTTCGGCCAACAACGGACCGACAGCCACGCCGTCACCGAGGTCGGCCACCACGGCCAGCAGGTTGGGCTGGGCCGACTGCGGGAGCGTGATGCCCGCCTGATACCGGCCCGTCGGTGACACCGGCGCGGTTGCCGCAGGGGCATCGAGCTGGACCGGCTGAGCGGAACCAGATTCGCACCCAGCGGTGAGGCCCGCGGCCAACGCGGTGCCGGTGACACCGAGAAACGCGCGGCGTGACTGGTGACGATCGGCTCGGCGCACGGAGTGGAGAGTGCCATATCCGCCCGACAGCAGGCGAACCCGGCGTTCGTGCCAGACTGAGATCATGCCTCGTTTCGGTCGTCGCATGATGGTCGCGGTGCTGGGCACCCTGACACTCGTACTGATCAGTTGCAGCACTGGGGAAAACGGATCGGACCAGGGCCGGCGACCGACCGGCACACACGTGACGATCCGAGTACCGGCTGACGCCCCGACGATCTCGGCCGCGGTCTCCCTCGCTCAGTCCGGTGACCTCGTGCTGGTCGCGCCGGGCGAGTACCACGAGTCGGTGAAGATCTCCACGGCGCACATCACCCTTCGCGGCGAGTCTCGGGACAAGGTCGTCATCGACGGACGGTTGCAGCAGGCGAACGGCGTCGTCCTCGCCGCACCGGGGGTGGCCGTGGAGAACCTGACCGTGCAGAACAACACGCAGAACGGGGTCCTGGTCACCGGTTCGGCGGCGGCGGTCGCTGGACTGCCAGGGCACCGCGGCTACAACACCGGCAACGAGCCCGTCACCTTCCTCAAATCGTTCCTGGTCTCCTACGTGACCGCCACCCGCAACGGGCTGTACGGCATCTACGCCTTCTCCGCGCAGGACGGGGTCATCGAGCACTCGTACACCTCGGGTGGGGCCGACTCGGGGATCTATGTCGGGCAGTGCAAGCCGTGCCGCATCGTGGTGCGGGACAACATCGCCGAACTCAACGCGGTCGGTTACGAGGGCACCAACGCCAGTGGCGACATGTACGTGGTCGGCAACCGTCTGGTCGGCAACCGGGTCGGCCTCACCACCAACTCCGACCACCAGGAGAAACTGCTCCCACAGCAGGGTGCCGTCATCGTCGGCAACCTGATCGCGGACAACCAGCAGACACCGACCCCCGAACAGGCCGACGGCGGGTGGGGCATCGGCGTCGGCATCGACGGCGGCAGCGACAACCAGTTCGTCCGCAACCGGATCGCCGGCAATGCCAACGCTGGGCTGGTGATCACCGCAACCGCTGACCTTCCGTCAGACGGCAACCAGATCGTGGACAACACCTTCGCCGCCAACGGCGTTGACGTTGGCTGGAAGTTCCCCACCGCAACGCGGGGACGGGGCAACTGCCTGCGCGGCAATGACCTGCGCACGACGGTGCCCGCCCAGCTCGCGGCGAGCGCGACCTGCCCGCTTCCCGCCGACTCGCCAACGCCTTCGGGCACGTGGGTGACGCCGAAGGCACCTGGCGGCATCCCGTTCACCGATGTGGCCGCGCCGGGCGCACAGCCGCAGTTCCCGAACGCCACCACCACCGGCGCGACCGCTCTTCCGGACGTTCCGGCGCTGCCGGACACCGCGAGCATCCCGCTGCCGTCAGCCTCGCTGCTCGCCGGCAGTGCGCGAGTGCAGACCTCCTGAGCGGCGGCTACCGCGTCGCGGTGACTCCGGGTACCGGCTGGACGGGAACGTACTTCTGGGTGTCGAAATCGATGACCACCGGCTGCGGCTCGGAAGCCACACTGGCCTGAACCCGGTACATGGTGCCGTCCGAGCCGATCCAGTAGCGCACGGTGCCCGCCGTACCGGGCTTGGCACCGGCGCTCGGCCCGGTCATGACGTCCACCTGATGACCGCCCAACTGGTCCTGGCCAACCCAGCCGGCGCCGTTCTGTTGCAGCAGTTCGACGTTGTCCGGCCGGTCGCCACCGAGACTGAGCGCGATGGCCAACGAACTGTCCAGCGAACTGCCGGAGGTCTGTAGCGGACGGCTGTGCCAATCCGCCCCTGGCGGCGATGCCGGTGCGTCCGCCGGGGCGTTGGCCATCGGGTGGACGAGCACGGTCTCGGCCGTCCACTCGATCAGCCCATCGCTGGACGTGTCGCGCCCGGTGCCGTGCACCACGCCGTAACCGAGCTTGGTGCGGTAGTCGACGGACCCCGTGATGACCAGCTGACCAGCGGTTCCCGGCACGGTGATCCGCACCGCGCGGCCCCCCGCCTGGTAGTTGCGGAACCGCGTGATCGCCAGCCGGTTCGCCTCATCCGAGGTCAACGCACGCGGACCGGCCGGGCCCGACCCGTTGCCAATGACCAGAAACGTGGCCACCGCGACGGCCACAACGCCGATGACGGCTGCCCACCAGCGTGGCCGCGACCATCGGCGCCAGCCAGCCGTGCGCCGCGGGAGACCTTGCTGGGTTCTCTTGCTCCGCACGCGGTGCGACGCTAGCAGGTCCGCTGATTCACCCCCTAAATCACCCGAGCTTGCCGCATATGCGGTACGACGTTCTGGTTGTCTGTGTCGGTTCGCGATGGCTTCTCGTGTCCGGCGCAACACCTTGGGGGCGGGAATCGGCTGTTCAGCCCAAAGCGAACCTTTCGTTCACGCGACAAGGGGACAGCGATAGCTATGAGCCGAGCCGGTAGACGACGGAGACGGCCAGCCGGGAAGCGTGTGGATCGGCTGGCGCGGGTGGGGTTGTCCGGTCTGTTGCTGTTGGCCAGCGCCACGGGTCTGACGGTGGGGACAGCCGGGGCGGCCGGTGCTTCGACCGCTGACGGCACACTGACAGTTCAGGTGCTGCGGGACTTCTTCGGCACCGGCGTGATCAACGCGACGATGGATGTGCCACAGCGGGGCATGAACGTCGATATCGCCGACCCTGCTGGCCATCACGTCACCGGCGTCACGGATGCCACCGGAAAGGTCGTGGTGTCGCGGTCGACCGTGCTGACCGGCGGCCAGTACCGCGTCGATGTCACTGTTCCCGCGCCGTACAGCAATCATCTGCGGGCGGCGCCGGCCTCGACGACGGCGAACCACTTCGACAGCTTCACCACGTTCGTCGACGTGTCGGAAGGCAAGAACGCCTCGGTGATCACCGGGGTCTGGGACGCGGCCGACTACGCGCTGCCGGATTCACGGTACTTCGTGCCAGTCCAGAACGGCGGTAACGGTAAGGACACCCGGGCACTGGTGGCGTTCGGGATGAACACCCGGGGTACGTGTCCTTCCGGCGTGGCATGCCCGACGGTGCTCGACACCCAGGACCAGGTGGGCACGACGTTCGGGCTGACCTACGACAAATACCGTCAGCGGCTGTTCCAGAGCGCGTTCGCCCGCCGGTACGCCTTGTACGGCCCGGAGGGCGGTGACGCGATCTACACCGTTCCGACCGATGGTGGGGGCGCGCCGACGCTGTTCGCGAAGGTGGCGGGTGCCGCGGTGACTCCGCACGACACCGCCAACATCATCAAGGACCCCGGGTTCACCAACGCGCCGGGCAAGGAGAGCATCGGCGGCCTGGCCCTGTCGGAGGACGGCTCGACGCTGTACGCGGTGAACCTGCAAACTGGGTCCCTGGTCAGCTTCAACGCGACCGGCGCCACCGCGGCGGCCCCCGCGGCCGTGGTACCGATCCCGGACCCGGGCTGTGCGGCGCCGACCGACTGGCGGCCGTTCGCCGTCGCCACGCACGACAACACGCTCTACGTCGGTGGCGTGTGCAGCGCGGAGAGCACGCGCAACCGCGCCGACCTGAAAGCCGTTGTCTACACCTACGACGGCAAACAGTTCAGCACGGTGCTGACCCAGCCGCTGACTTTCGAGCGCGGTGGCGTCCTCGCCGGTCCCACGCAGATGGCATCGGCCCAGAACACCCACTGGAACCCGTGGAACACCAGCCTGTCGGACTGGGACCAGTTCAACCTCGGCGGTGCCTTCATCAATCCGCAGCCGGAACTGGCCAGCCTCGCCTTCACCCGTAACGGTTCGATGATCCTGGGGTTCCGCGACCGGTTCATGGACGTTCTCGGTGCGAACGGGCTGGACCCCCGGCCGGGGAACAACACCCCGCAGCTCGGCATGTCCGGTGGTGACATCAACATGGCCTGCGCCACTCCCACCGGCGGATACTCCTGGGAGGGCACCGGAAACTGCCCCAACCACGCGACCCCCGCCAACAACGGCGGCGAGCGCGCTGGCGTCGTCGAGTACTTCCCGGGTGACTACTTCTCCGGTAGTCACCAGGAAACCGCGCTCGGGTCGGTGGCCTACATCCCGCAACAGCAGTGGATCGTCAGCACGGAGTTCGACCCGACCGTCAACATCGAGACCTCCGGAACCGGTTACCACCACGTCGAGACCGGCGAGGGTCCCGGCAACAAGCCGAACGCCAACGCCTACGAGTTCGTCGGGCGGGAGCAGAACGGATTCGGCAAGGCAGGTGGGCTCGGCGAGATCGCGTACACGGCGGCGAACGCGCCGATCCAGATCGGCAACATCGTGTGGTTCGACGGCGACCACAACGGGATCCAGGACCCCGCGGACGTGCGGTTGCCGGGTGCGACGATCAACCTGTTGGACGCCAACGGCAAGCAGGTCGCCACGACCAAGACCGACGCCGCCGGTGAGTACTACTTCGGTGGGGTCGGCGCCGCCTACCAGCTCACGCCGGGTGCGAAGTACACGGTGCAGTTCAATGTGTGCACCGCGGACACCAGCAAGGTGCCGAATCAGCCGCCGGCCACGGATCTGCGGTTCACGCTCCCGACCGCCGGTGACGACCGGGCACACGACTCCAACGTGATCCCGCCGACCACCGGGCAACTGTGCAACGGGTACGCACCTGTCACGGCGCCAGCCACCCCAGGAGGGGTTGACCACACGATCGACGCTGGCGTGTACATCCCACAGCCACCGCCGACGACCACGCCGCCGACGTCCGCACCGCCGGTGACCACCAAACCGGAGCCAACCAGCCCATCCACGGGTCCGCTGGCCTCCACCGGCATTTCCGGCCTGCCAATGTTGATCCTCCTCGGTGCCCTGCTCGTCGGCGCCGGTGCGGCATTCGCGCTCGTGAGCCGGCTACGTCGCGCTAGGCGACGCTGACAAACACGTGGTTCTGCCCGCCTGCGCCGTTCCGGTCGCAGGCGGGCAGAACCACGTCTGGCGTAGGGGCAGTACGCGGATTGCTGGTGTTGGGCTCTCGCGATTGGCCAAGGGCCTGGGCAGAGCCTCACAGCCGGGATCTCAGCACGGCGATCTCGGGCCACGGGTCGAAGCCGTGCTCGATCAGCCAGCGAACCCCCCGCAGGCTTCGCAACGACCACCACGCGCGGATCACGTCGAGGTCGACGTCGGTGCCGTAGCCCGCGACAACCTCGCCAAGGTGCTCCTCGTGTCCGAGCGTCAAGGTGGCGAGGTCGAACAGGGCATCGCCCTGGCCCGCCTCGGACCAGTCGATCACGCCGGTGATCTCGTCACCGTCGACGAACACGTGGGTGACCTGGAGGTCGCCGTGCGTGAACACCGGTGTCCACGGCCGGAGCGCAGCCTCGGCAATCCGGCGGTTGCGCGTGACCACCTCGGCGGGAACGACGCCGTTCGTGATGAGCCACTCGCATTCACCGTCGAGGTGCGATGCGACCTCGTCGAGGCTCCAACCGGGCCATGGCGGCAGCGGCGCGTCGTGCAGCATCCGTGCGGCGGCACCCGCCGCGGCCCATGCCGCCGAGGACGCGATCGACGGCTCGCCAAGGCGGCCGAGTGCCGTCCCTGGGAGGGCGGCCAGCGCGAGCACGGGCGGCTTGCGCCACAGGACCTCCGGAGTCGGGATCGGCGCCATAGCCATCGCCTCGACCTCGACGCCGGTGCGCGTCTGATCAGCGTCGATCTTCAGGAACACCTCGCCCACACGCAGGGTCGCGCGCTCGTGATGGGCGACGACAACCTCGACCTCCTCCACGTCGGCCATTATCGCGGGGATGACCACCGACGTCGCCGGGTTTATCGCGTGCGGCTGCGTGGCGGCCTCGCTCAGACCAGCCTGCCCCCGGCCACTGGACCGGTCGTCGCGGTCCACCACTGGCCGGTGTGGTGGCGTTGTCCCTTGTATGAGGGGAAGCGTCGCACCGGCGGGACTGGTGGTCGAGATGATCTCCTGGCGTCCTGATTGATCACTCGGCAGTATGGGAAACATGCCTGCCATTCCCGAGAGTTCCGCCGGGGCCGCCGACGTGGCCGTGGAAAACGACTACGACAGCTTCGCTGAGGCTTACACGGTCGAGAACGAGACCAGCCTCATCAACGCCTACTACGCACGGCCCGCGATCCTCGAGCTGGCCGGGGATGTGGCCGGGCGGCGGATTCTCGACGCCGGCTGCGGCGCTGGCGCCGTGTCCGTGGCGCTGCGTGATCGGGGCGCCCTCGTGAGCGGCTTCGATCGCAGCGCCAAGATGGTGGAGCTGGCCCGGCAGCGGCTCGGCGAGGACGTGGACCTGCGGGTCGCCGACATCGGCAAGCCGCTGCCGTATCCCGACGGCGCGTTCGACGATGGCGTCGCCGCCCTGGTGCTGCACTACCTGGAGGACTGGACTGGGCCGCTGGCCGAGTTGCGGCGGATGCTGAAGCCCGGTGGCCGGCTGATCGTGGTGGTCAATCACCCCATCATCCTCAAGATGGTGCATCGCGAGACCGACTACTTCGCGACCACCAAGTGGTCCGACGAGTACGACTTCAACGGCCAGAAGGCCGTGCTCACCTACTGGCACCGGCCGCTGCACGCGATGACCGACGCCTTCACCGCGGCCGGCTTCCGCACGGCCGTCATCAGCGAACCGCCCCCCGTGCCGGAAGCCCGCGAACTCTTCCCCGACGAGATGGCGAGGTTTCCCTCCGGAGCCTTCCTGAGCTTCCTGTTCTTCGTCCTGGAGGCCGTCTGACTGCGCCTGGCACTGGTCCGGCTGCCAGAAAAACGGGCTCACCCGGGCTTATCCACGAGGAGCCGCATTCGCCCGGCGGAGGCGTTCGGCCGCTTGTGCCCGGAGCGCCTTGCCTGCCACCGGGATGTCGCCGTGCAGCGCTTCCCATCGGGCGTTGTGCGCTGCCGGCCACAAGCTGGCCGCCCACGCGACCTCCTGCTCCACGGTCGTGAACAAGCGTCCCCGAATATCCTGATAAGCCTCCAGGAACGCCTCGGAACTCTCGATCGGTGCCAGCGTGGGCGGCCCGGCGTTGGTGAACGCCCCACTCGCCGCTCCCACCAACGCCGCCTCCGGCTGCCATGCCAGGCTGTCCCAGTCGTGCACCGCCCACACCTGCCGACCGTGCCACCGGAGGTTCTGCGCCTCGAAGTCGGCGTGGCCCAGCACGCACGGCAGGCTGGCGGCCAGTATCCGCCCGCGGGCCCGGTCGGCCGTGTCGACGACGCACGCGGGCACGGCGCCCTGGTCCCGGTCATCGAGGAAGCCGATCGCCGGCCACAACCCGGAATCCGTGTGGTCCCAACGCGCCCAGCGCGGATTCGGCAGCGGCGGCGCGACGGCCACCTCGGCCAGTTCGGCCATCAGCTGGGCGAACACCTCCGCGTAGCGCACGGCCACGTCCGGCGAGTCCCCGTGCAACACCTCGCCGCCGGGCCGGAACTCCTCGGCGTGCACGGCCAGCGAACCGACACCGACCACCGGCGTGAGCGGCCGGGCACACGGAAACCCGCGCTGCGCCAACCGGGCCTGCGCCGCGACACACGACACGGCCCGACCGTCATCGGCGCGCGTCTTGACCACGACGTCCGTACCATCGGCCAGCCGGAGACCGAACACCGCCGACATCTGTTGCAGCTGGAACAGCACCTCGGCGGGCTCGCCACCCAGATGGTCCAGACACCAAGCGGGCAACCAGTCCGGCACATCGTCCAACGGCACAGTGAGGACTGTGCCATGCGCAGGTCAACGTTGCATCAAATTCAAATCGAGCAACTATCATCTACGCACGGAAACCACAACCCTCGAAACCATTCGCGCGCACTCGCCTGGACACCGACCACGGGTGCGGGCGCGCCCTCTGCTCTGTCCAGGGCCGCCTGCTACGCCGCCACCAACTCAACCGACGCCGACACCGTCGAGCAGATGATCGAACTCCAGATCACCCTCGGCTAGGGACCAGCCCTGACGGCCATGCACGACGGTCAGCCCGTGCTGGTCGCGGACCTCGCCCACCAACCGCACTACGCGCGGTGGCCGGTGTTCGGCCCCGCCGCGGTCAGCGAGTCGTTGGTCGCGATCTTCGCGTTCCCCTCGACGATGGGGCAGATCACGCTCGGCGCGCTGGAGGTCTACCGGGCACACGCGGATCCACTCTCCGGTGACGAACTGGCCCTGGTGTTCGCCGACGTGCTGACCGGCCAAGTGCTCACCCAGGTGGCCGAGGAGGAGTTCGTGGTCGAACGGTTCCACGGCCGCTGGCTGACCGTGCACCAGGCCACGAGCATGGCCTCGGTGCATCTGCGCTGCACCCTCACCGAGGCGTTCCTGCGGTTGTGCGGCCACGCCTACGCCACCCGTCGACGTCTGTCCGATGTCGCTGAAGACGTCGTCGACGGCGTGCTGAGACTATGGCTCGACGACCCGCCGAACAGCACCGGCGACGGCTTATCCCGCCCCTGCCACGCAGGCCGACCGGTGGCCGCGTTTGGCCCGATTAGCCAGCACACACGGGATCCGCGCCCTGTACGCGGTCCCGATGCACGCCTTCGGCGTCGTCGTCGGGACCCTCGTGCTGCTGTGCCGCCGGGTGCCCGTACTGACCGCCGACGAACTCGACACCGCTCAGGGCTGTGCGGTGATCGTCGCGGCGGGCATGCTGGCCGACACTGTCGCCGACGCCCTTCCCGACACGGCCGCGCCTCTCACCCGGCACCGCGTGTTCCATGACCAGGTCACCATCTGGCAGGCGAGCGGCGCCCTCGCCGCCCGACTCGGCGTGGACATCCCCACCGCACTGGCCATGCTCCGCCGCCACGCCGTGCAGAACACCCAGCCGCTGGCGCACAGCGCACGGCACGCCCTGACCTGGACGCCCGAGGTCCGTGACGGTTTCGCGGGCCAGCACCGCGACACCCGCGTCCCGGTGGTCGAGGCTGACTCGTTTGTCAGCAGTTGCCTGGCAGGGCTCTTGCGCGCGGAGGGCTTCGAGGTCGCCACGACCGCGACGGTGCACGCCGCGCGGGGCCAGCAGGCGAACCCTGCGCCGGTGGCGATCATCGACCAGTTCCTGCCCGGCGCGGCCGATCTCGGGCGCGACTTGGTGACGGGGTTCTGAGTTCGTGCCTGTGGGACTCGTGAAGTCATCGCGCGACAGCAAGTACACCGCCTCTTTCGACGCTGTCCTTGCCGCAGCGACGACTTTTCGAGCCGCACAGGTTCAACGGGGCGTTGTCCAACGCGCTCGGCAAACTCGGGTTCAGCCGAGTTCGGTTCGGCGTCGCCGCAACTCCTCGATGGTCGCATCGACCGTGTCGCGGTGCTGCTGGAGCCGCCCGATGGCCTTGTCGATCTCGGCACGAAGCTCCTCGACGCCGCCGCGCCCGATCTCCACATGATCGGGGTGGACCCGGTTGCGCTCGCCGACCACCAGTGGCCGGTCCACGCGAGGCACGTGCGACATCCTGTTGTTGATGAAGTCGTTCAGCTCGTCCAGGCTGTCGTTGAGACGCTCGGTCCAGGACAGGCGCCGGAGGGCCTCTTTCTCGGGATCGCGCTCGTTCCAGGACGCGTCGGCCATGGTGCGGGTCAACGCCTCGTCGGTGGCGCGGAAGTTCAGTATCAGGCCGGTGATGGCGTGCCGAACCGACTCCACGTCGGGCGGATCTGATTCCTTTCGGCGCGAGGCGGGCCAGGTCCGTTGTCCGCCGCGTCGTTTGTAGTGCTGCTGCATCGCCTGCTTGGAGCGTTCGCCGTAGACCGCGCCCAGCCGTTCCCACGACCAGCCGCTGTCCATGATCGATTCGATCAGCACCCGTTCGGCCTGGTCCACCGCGTCGCGGGCCCAGGGCATCATCCGCAATGCGCTCAAGGATTCGTCCACTCCGTCAACGTATCGGTTGACGCTTGATGCGTCAACCGATACGTTGACGACGCTCGGTCAGCGGCAGACAAGCCTGTCGCGCCGAGAGCGGCTACCAGTACTGATGCCGTTTTCCGTCGGTGTCGGCGACGAAGATGACCGCGTCGGCGCCGCCCAACTCTGCCGGGTTGAGCGGAATGTGGCCGGGCACGATCGGTTTGCCCGTGCCGATCGACGGGGGAAGCGCGGCGCGCAGGGCCTGCGCAGGGAACAGGGCGCGACGGGTGGTCGCCTCGGCCAACACGCGCTGGAGGGTGCCCGGATCGCTGTCGGGGTTGGCGTCAGTTGCCAGGAACACGTAGCGCTCGCCGAGGGTGAGCCCGACGAGCGCGCCAGCGCTCCCCCAGTTCGCCGCGTCCTCGCTGACCGGCACTTGGGACTGCGCACGCTGGAGGTGCACGTTGTGCGCGAACACCAGGCTAGGCCCGCGTCGCTGCTCCTGGGCAACGATCGCGAGCAGGTTCTCGGCCATCATCTCGGCGCGCAGGCTGAGCAAGCTCGCGATGCGATCAGGTGCGGGGCTGGCCATCGCCGCGTGATAGCGCAGCAGGCCCTGGGCGGTGCGCGCGTGCATGAGGGCGTGGTCGTAGCCGGTCGGGTCAGCGGGGCGAAGGCCGGGTGCGGCGCGGCGCAGCGCGCTGGCGAGATCGTCGGCGACGATGCGCAGGGCGCGAGCACGGTCGGAGTCGCCCACGGACGCTGCCGGGTCGAACATGGCCGCCTCGTTCGTCCAGTCCGCGTCCTCTCCGAGCAGCGCGTCGAGGTCGCGGACTGATTCGGGCCGCAGCGCCGCGGGCAGGTAGTCGTTGACCGAGGACAGTGCGCTTCGCGGGCTCGGCGCCGCCGAGTACTCCGTCGGCGCGTCGAAGCCGTGGAAGCGAACCCGGTCCGACGGTGCGCGGCCGGCGTTGTGCGCGCGGAGCCATTCGACGAGTTCGCGGTTGCCCGGCACGGCACCGAACCCGTGGCTGAATCCGGTCGCGAGCACCGTGTCGATCTCCGCCGCTGCCCCGGCCACGTAGTCGTCGACAACGGACGCGGCGAAGACATCGGTCTCCAGCACGATCGACCGGTATCCCCGTTCGACGAGGTGACCGAGGATTTCGTTGCGCAGCAACGGGAACGCCTCGATCCCGTGTGTCGGTTCGCCAAGGGCGAGCAGGCTCGGCGGCTCGGTCCGCGCGGCGAGCAGTTCGTCGAGGGCACGGCCCAGGCTGGTCGGGTCGTCGAGTTGGCGGCCGATCTCACGCAGTGATGCGGCAGTGGACATGAACACCTCTTCCGGAATTGAACTGCCCTCGACCGTATCGTTGAAGACTCGGGTGAGACTTCCGCGATGTCTACCTGGGTTCGGTAGTTTGAAGCCTCAATCGGAGGTGTAAGTGCGACCCATCGACCTTGCCCGGGAACACGGGTTGTCCGCCCAGGCGGTCCGCAACTACGACGCCGCGGGCATCCTCCCGCCGACCGAGCGCAGCAAGACCGGCTACCGGCGCTACACGCCCCTGCACGCGCAGGCCCTGCGCGCCTTCCTCGCGTTGCGCGGCGGCCACGGGCACCAGCAGGCAGTGGAGATCATGCGCGCGACCAACCGCGGCGACACCGAGTCCGCCTACCGGCTCATCGACGCCGCGCACGTCGCGCTGCTCGCCGAACGCAACACCCGCACCGAGGTCGCGACGGCCCTGGGCAGCCTGTCCACCGCGACACCCGCCCCTGTCCACGGTCGACCGCTGACCGTGGGCGAGCTCGCGCGCAGGCTCGGCGTGCACCCAGCGACGCTGCGCACCTGGGAGACCGAGGGCATCCTGCGCCCCGAACGCGACCGAGCAACGGGTTACCGCCAATACGGACCCGACTGCGTGCGCGACGCCGAGATCGCACGGCAGCTGCGCCGGGGCGGCTACCCGCTGCACCAGGTCGCGCAGTTCATCGATTCGCTGCGCGAGGCGGGCGGAGCGGACGCGTTGACCGCCTTCCTCGACTCCTGGCAGGACCGGCTGATCACGCGCAGCCGCACCCTTCTCTCCGGCGCGGCCCAGCTCGATGCCTACCTCACCATGCTCGATCAGACGCAGCAGGAGCGGCCGACGACGTCGTGAGAGCAGGGTCGCCGAGTCCTGGGACCTGGTCAGGTGGTGCGCGATGAACCCGGACTGGTCGGGCAACGCCGGCAGCGCGTTGAGCGCCTTGGCTGGGCAGACCGGCCTCACCACCGCCGCAAGCTGATCCACACCACGGTCAACCAGCCGATGAACTCCCGCACGGCCGCGCTGGTGGGCGGCGACGATCGCGGCGGCGTAGTCGGCCTCGGCGAAACTACGCCGCTCACCTTGCGGCCCCGGTGGACACGCACCCGGTAGAACAGGTGCCCACGATGGCCGAGTGACCCTGTGGGGTGCCAGCAACCGGAACCCTTCAGGACTTGAGTTCCACCTCAGGCCGGTCCTTGCGCCCGCTTCTCGTCCTGGGCGCGAAGCAACCCCTTGAGCACCTTTCCGCCCGCGTTGCGGGGAAGTTCGGGGACCACCACGAGGTCCTTGGGCATCTTGAAGGAGGCGAGCTGTCCGTCGAGGAACCCAGTCAGCTCCCGCAGGGACAGGTCGGCGCCAGGTGCGAGGGTGACAAACGCGACCGGCACCTGGCCCCAGCGCTCGTCGGACCTGCCGATCACGGCGATCTCCAGCACCGACGGGTGCTCGGCGATGACGTTCTCCAGTTCGGCGCAGTAGATGTTCTCGCCACCGCTGATGATCATGTCCTTCTTGCGGTCGACCACCCAGACGAAGCCCTCTTCGTCCTGCTTGACCAGGTCGCCGGAGTGGAACCAGCCTCCCGCGAAGGCCGCCGCGGTCTCCTGCGGCTTGTTCCAGTACCCCTGCGTCACGGTGGGCCCTCGGTAGACGATCTCGCCTACCTCGCCCACGGCGACGTCGTTCATGAACGCGTCCACGATGCGGTACTGGATGGTCGGGATCGGCCGGCCCACGGAGCCGAGCTTGCGCAGCGAGTCCTCCCCACGGAGCACGCAGGTGATCGGCGAGGTCTCGGTCTGGCCGAACACGGCCACGTTGAGGGCGTTGGGGAAGCTCTCGGCCATGGCTCGCAGCGTCGTGTCGCTCGCGGGCGCGGCGCCCCAGCTGATGATCCGTAGCCTCAGATCGCGCTTGCCGATGTCCGGCTGGGCGCAGATCAGGTCCCACTGCTGCGGGACATTGAACACCACGGTGGCGCCCTCGCGTTCGTAGGCCTCCAGCACCGCCTGCGGGTCGAAGGCGCCCAGCGGGTGGATCACGACCGTGCCGCCGACCAGGAAGTTCGCCACGATCGACCCCAGACCCGCGATGTGGAAGAAGGGCGCGGTCAGGAAGCCGACGTCGGAGTCGTCGAAAATCTCCATCGCCCGGATGCAGGTGATCGCCTGCACCTGCAGGTTGCGGTGGGACAGCAGCACTCCCTTCGGCCGGCCGGTGGTGCCCGAGGTGTACATGATCAGCGCCGTTGACTCCTCGCTGACGTCGGGCAGCTCCATCGGCGCGCGTGCGGACAGGAACTCCTCGTACGCGGTGCGGCCCTCGGCCTCCTCCGACTCGCCGACGACGATCACCGTGCCGATCGACGCGGCGGCCGGCACGGCCTGGAGCAGCGACAGCAGCTGTGCGTCGACGAGGATGGCCGATGGCGTGCAGTCGGCCAGGATGTAGTCGAGTTCCAGCGGTGCGAGCCGGAAGCTGAGCGGGACGGCCATGGCCCCCAGACTGTTCGCCGCGAACACGCTTTCCACGAACCACGGGTGGTTCAGGGTGAGCATCGCCACGCGGTCGCCCTCGGCGACGCCTCGATCGGCGAGCGCGGCGGCCAGTTGCAACGACCGCCGCGACAACTGCGCCCAGGTCGTGGTCTCCCCGAGGTAGCGCAGCGCGGGCTTGTTCGGTCGCATCATCGCGTGGGTGGCCGCGTGCGCCATCCAGTGGTGCCGGAAGGACCACGCGGGAGCCGCGTCGGTCGACATGGGGCCGCTCCTCGGGTGCCGGATCGGTGACGGGTCGCGGTGTGATTATGCCCTTCGCGCCGCCGGTCGAGAAGGAATATGTTAATCAGGAGTCACGCCGGAGGTGTCCAGGGGTCACCTGCGGGCAGCCCGCGTCGTGCCGGTCTCGGGGACCTGGTTCGTTTCGTGGTTGACTGGCGGGCATGGCCCTGTTTCCGCGTACGTCTGCTCGGGTGCCGCTGTGACCGCCGAGTCGACCGCGGCCGTTCGACCGCGCAACCGCAAGCAACTCATCGTTGAAGCGGCCGGTCGGGTGTTCAGCGAGCGCGGCTACCACGCGGCGTCCATGGAGGAAATCGCTACCGGCGTGGGCATCACCGCGGCGGCCCTGTACCGGCACTTCCCGAACAAGTACGCGCTGTTCGCCGAGTGTGCGAACGTCATGGTGGACCGACTCGTCGCCGCGCTCGACGAGGTGCCCCCCAAGGCAGCCTTGGCGGAGGTGCTCGCCGCCGTCACCCGGGTCACCGTCGCCCATCGTGCGTCAGGTGGCGTGTACCGATGGGAGGCCCGCTACCTCAATCGCGAGGATCGCCAACTCCTCCGGACGAAGTTCGCGCGCGTCGTCAGGCGGGTGACTGACGCGGTGCGGCGCGAGCACCCGCTCCCCGACGAGCACCTGCGAGCCGCAGCGGCCCTCGGTGCGATCGGGTCCATCACGATGCATCGCACCTCGATCGCCCAACGTCGGGTCGAAGACCTGCTGCTAGCCTCCGCCGAGCGCGTGGCCGCGACCGATCCCGCGGCGGCCATCGGGAGCGCGCGCTCCGTCGAACTGCCTGCCCAACCCGTGCCACGCACTCGGCGCGCGGAGATTCTCGCGGCCGCCATCCTACTGTTCGAGCGGGACGGGTTCGCCAACGTCACGAACGGCCGGATCGCCGAGGCAGTGGGGCTGGTCCCATCCGCGCTCTACCGCTATTTCCCCGGCAAAGTCGACATCCTGGCGGCGGCGTGCCTGCAGGCTGCGGGCCTGTTGGCCCAAGCGGTGGAACAGAACCTTCACGGGGTGACCGACCCGCATGACGCGGTGGTCGCACTGGCAGCGACGTACGTGGCCTACAGCTTCGAGCACACCGCGCTCACCAGCGTCGCGAACGCCGAACTCGTCGGCTTGCCAACCACTCTGCAGCGCCCCCTGATCGACGCGCAGCGTGAGCACATCGCTGTCTGGGAACAGCAACTGCGGCTGGCACGTCCGGAGCTCGACTCGCGGCAGGCCCGGGTGCTGGTGCACGCGGGGTTCGGCGTGGTGGTCGAGGTCGGACGCAGACTGCGGTGGCGGGACAGCCCCGACCACCGTGACGCCGTTGCCGCCCTGCTCGTGGGTGCCTTGGGTCTGTAGATCTCGGATTTTCGAGGTGTCCCGCGCGAATGCGCCGCAGCGGGACACCTCACGGTCGAGTGCGCCGATTCAGGCTTCGGGCCGGTTCGCGGTGGGGATCGTGATGGGGGTGCTCGTCGGTGAGGTGCCGTTGTTGAGGAACAGCATCGCGATCGCGCGCACGAACTGGTCGAACAGGTAGAACCCGGCGGGCATGACGGGCAGCAGCCCCTCGCGGAACGCGATGTAGGCCGGCCATCCGGTGCGGATCAGGGCTGCCGCCGCGTAGTCACGTGGCAGTTCGAGCCAGTCGCCGATCTCGTTGCTGAGCACGTAGCGCACGAACTCGTTGAGGAATCCTCGGGTTACCCCCAGGTCGACCTGCGCGGTCAGCCCGAGCAACTCCTTGGCCAACTCCTTGCCCTCGGGCGTCGGGTTGAGGATCGGTGTGAGCACCTGCGCCGACTGCGCGTCCGCCTCGGCCCACGTCCTGGGGATGAACTCGTCCCGCACGCCGAGCAGGTGAATGGCGACCTGCCACATGTGCAGGAAGGCATCCTCGTCCGCAGCCGACATGGGGACGTGCCATTCGAGCAGCTTGCGGTGCACGAAGGTGCCCAGACTGTGGAAGGTGACCAGGATGTCACCGTTGCTGATCGGGATCTGCTCCTCGTTGGCCGCCCGCCAGTGCGGAGATCGCGGCAGCAGATGACGCACCGCCGCGTGCACCAGGCGCGTCTTGTTGGCTGTGACCACGAACTGCCCCGTGGGTTCGAAGGCGCTCACCTCGCTCAGGTCGTAGCCGAAGGTGAACGTCTTGGCCGCGCGGTCCTTCATGTTGGCGCCGCCCGCGGACCAGTAGACCGCCGTGGCCTCACGTGGGATCACCGTGCTCATGATGCCGCTGCCGAGGCCGTACAGCATGAACAGGTAGGTGTCCTTGCGCCGGTTGAAGTCGGCGGCGAGACGGAGCTTGGTGCGGTCGGCCCAGGAGGGCAACTGGTTGACCTGCTGTAGGTAGGCGGCGAGATCGGCCGGCAGTCCGCCCGGTAACGGGTCGCTGTTGTTCACCCACGACCGCATCGCGGAGTTGACCGCCGGAACCTGGCCGCTGTCGAGAAGCGCCGCCACCAGACGGTCCACCGCATCGTCCCAGACCCACCACGGGTCGGTGGCAGTGCTGGTGCCGGCCGCCGCTGACCGCGCCCAGGCCGGGACAGCGCCCGCCACGCTCGCGAGGCCCAGCGCGGCACCGAGGGACAGGACGCTCCTCCTGCTGAGACTGCTCATTTACTTAGCTCGCTTCCTTGGTAGGTGTCAGACGCTGCTTCTCCCGACTCGGTGCTGGCCACGGCCTTGTTTCCGACCCTGTCCCAATATGAGATTTCTCGTTAACATAGCGAGGCGCGTCGCCCGTCGGCAAGGGCATCTCGACCCCGAACCGGTCCGCCACCTCGGAGGAGCTCACATGACCGCTACGACGACGAGCTCTCGACCTGCGTGGGTGACCGACGAGTTGGTCGCACAGTGGTGTTCGTGGGTGCGTCAGGACGTGACGCGACACGGGGACTCCGTGCCGGAGCCGGTGATGGCTGTCGCACCGTACGACCTGTCGCCGATCGCGCCCGTCCCCGTGTGCGCCCCGGAGGATGTCGCGGCCGCGGTTGTCCGCGCCCGGCAGGCCCAACCGGGCTGGGCGGGGACCTCGATCGCGCGCCGTGGCGAGATGGCACTCGCCTTCCACCACCTGCTGTTGGAGCGGCAGGACCAGGTGCTCGGCGATGAGCGGCGATCCGGCGCCCGTGCCCGAGCGGTGACAGGCACTGCGCGCGGCACCAGGCCCGATCGACCCGCGGCAGCTCGATGCCCTGTGGGCGGATCTTGAGACCGTCAGGGCGGTGTCCATCCTCGGCTCCTGGCGGGGCTTCGCCCTCCCGACCGACCTCCCCGTCGAGCGAGTGCTGAACGGAAACCGTTGGCACGGCAAGCGGTTGGTCGCGCTGACACCATCGCGGGCAGGGGTGAAGCCAGCCTGAGGCCACCGCCACGATGGTGTGCGACGGCATGGCGATGTTCGACCACGTCAAACGCGTGGAGGACAACACCCTGATGGGCGTGATGAACGGCAAGCCGGGCGTCGTGCTCGCGAACGGCCGCCACTTCCACTTCGGCCTGGAACGCGAAGGAGGACCTCAGTGCTGCAGTCGTCCTTCGCCACGGCCGCTGCCCTACGTGATCTTTCCCGGGTTGTGAACGGTCACTCGTCGGCGTCCAAGAACATCGAACCCGGATCGCCGCCGGACCACGCAGCAGATCCGCGACCTGCTCATGGATCGTGCCGACCGCGTCACCGAGTTCCGTTTCCTTGTCCGGGACCGGACCGGTCAGGTGGTTGACAGTCCTTGTCAGGGACTTCAGGCCCTGGCGTCGATCTGCTGGACTGCCGACACTCTGCCGCAATGCCGGGGCACGGGGTCCATGCCGTGCGAGTCCCACACCTTGCCCGATCGGCTGCCGTTGCCCCGCGCCACCGGCGTCGTAGCGGAAGGAACATGGCCGTGCCCGCACGCAGTGCCCTACTCCCGGTCGTACACCTCGACTTCACGACGGACGCCCACACCGATCAGCCGCTCACCCTCGCCGCAGCGCGGGTGAGCCCACGGGCGTTGCAGGACGCCTTCCACTGCCACGACGACACCACACCAATGGGCCATCTGCGCCGGGTGCGGCTGGACCACGCGCACCAGGACCTGACCCACGACTCCCGCTGAGCACGGCGCAGGGATCGTCATGGGACTCGTTTTCCACAGCACCGATCTGGACGAGATCCAGGAATTCCTCAGCGCGGAGTACACGCAGGTACGACTCAAGACCCGCTCCGAGGAACGGCTCCAGTACCAGCTCGTCCAGAATCCGTTGGGGCCGATCAGCCTGGATCTGGCCGACTGGCGTCTCGGGCTGGACATGGTCGGCAACCCGCTGGGCCACATCGGTCTGGCAGGGCTGGAATCCGGCACCATTGCGCGCGGTGGAGCCGAGGGCGGACAGGACGGCTATGGCCCGGGCAAGGTGTTCCTGTGGGCCCGGCCTGACCGGCCCTGGGACATCCGGATAGGCCAGGCGCGGTTCAGCTACACCGTGCTGGATCCCGCGTTGCTGTCCCAGGTGGCCGCGACCGCGCCCGGCCGCACCGAGGCGCCGGTGCGATTGACCGGCTACCGGCCGATCTCCCCAGTCGCCGGCCAGCACCTGCTGCGCACCATCACCTACCTGCGCGACCACGTCAGCACCGACCCGGCGATCCGGGGCGCTCCGCTGATCGCCTCCACGGCACCGCAGTTGCTGGCGGCCATGGTGCTGGCCACCTTCCCCCACACCGCACTGACCGATCCCACCATCGAGGACCGCCACGACGCCCACCCCGCCACCCTGCGCCGCGCCATGGCCTTCATAGACGACCACGCCCACCACGACATCAACCTCGCCGACATCGCCGCCGCCACCCACGTCAGCATCCGCGCCTTGCAGTACGCATTCCGGCACCACCGCGGCACCACCCCGATGGGCTACCTCCGCCAAGTCCGCCTGCACCACGCCCACCAGGAACTCTTGGCCGCCGACCCCACCACCGGGGTCACCGTCACCGAGATCGCCGCCCGCTGGGGCTTCTTCCACCCCGGACGCTTCGCCCACCACTACCGCCACACCTACGGCCACCCGCCATACCGCACCCTGCTCCGCCACACTCCCTGATGGGAGCTGCTGGGTCGGTGACAGACTCGGCGGAACAATCCACGCGTACTAACCTGCGGCTTGATCTGCGCCATGCACAGGAACAGCGGCTACATGGCGGCTTCCAGCGGTAGGTCGCTGCCGCGCCAGGTGGCTGCCAACTCCTGCACTGGCAGGTTGAGCGCCTCGCCGAGGCAGACGATCGTGCCGAATCCGGGAGAGGGCAGTCGTCCGGTCTCGATCTTGCGCAGGGTTTCCGGCGAGATGCCAGCCGCGTGCGCGACCTCCGCCAGGTCGCGTCCCGCTCGCGCGTGGCGCAGCAGGGCGCCGAGACGCCTGCCGGCTTCGATCTGCTCAGGTGTGAGCGGTTGGCGGACCATGCCCCCAGGATATGACTGGTATTACTATACCGGCAAGTGTTAGGGTGCCGGTATAACTATACCAACCCCTGTGACGCGAGGTACTCGTGATCGAACTGAAGACGCCTGCGGAGATCCAACGCATGCACGTGGCCGGGCGTTTTGTCGCCGAGGTGCTCTCCGAGGTCGGCCAGCTCGCCGACGTGGGCGTCAACCTCCTGGACCTGGAGCACCACGTGCGCGGCATGATCAAACGGCGCGGGGCGGAGTCCTGCTACTGGGACTACGCGCCGTCCTTCGGACGCGGCCCGTTCCGCAACGTCATCTGCCTGTCGGTCAACGACGCCGTCCTGCACGGCCTGCCCCACGACTACACGCTGCGCGACGGCGACGTACTCAGCGCGGACCTCGCGGTCAGCATCGACGGCTGGGTGGCCGACTCGGCGCGCACGGTCGTCGTCGGGACCGCCACCGAGGAGGACCTGCGGATCATCCGCGCCACCGAGGAAGCGTTGGAGGCTGCGATCGAGATGGCGCGTCCGGGCAACAGACTGGGTGACATCTCGGCGGCCATCTGGGCGGTGGCCCGCGACTACGGTTATCCGGTCAACAACGAGTTCGGTGGCCACGGCATCGGCCGCACCATGCACGAGGAGCCCCACGTTTCCAACAAGGGCCGGACAGGGCGCGGCCTCACGCTCCGGCCGGGCCTGACCCTCGCGCTCGAACCCTGGTTCGCCCGCACGACCGACCGGATCGTCTACGACGCCGACGGCTGGACCATCCGGTCGGCCGACGGCTCACGCACGGCCCACTCCGAGCACACGGTCGCCATCACCGAGGACGCCCCCTTGGTGCTCACCCGGCGCGACACGGAGCACCCTGTAAGGCAGGGTGATTCGGCCAGTCGTCTATCCACAAAGGACGCCTAGCTGTTGCGGGTCATGACGTTGGTGACAGCCGGCAGGGCCTGAACGAGCGGACGGGTCTTTCAGCGGCAGGAAGAGAAGTACCACCAACTCGTCCGCCGACCCGAAAGACCCGTCCGTGCTCCACCACACCTTGCCCACCGACATGGGCAGGAGGCGGGATCACCACACCCCGAGGCGTCAGAAGGCACTGCGGACGGTGCCGCCGTCAACGCGGATCGTCGCGCCGCTGATGTACTCGGCGTACGGGCCGCACAGGTAGGCGACCGCGCCGGCGATCTCCTCAGGCCTGCCGTAGCGGACCCGGTCGTTGGGCACGATCTCGCGGACCGAGTTGTACTCGATCTCCTCCCAGGTCTGCCCCCAGCCGCGCTCCGGCGCCAGCGCGGTCAGGAAGTCCTGGACCGCGGGGACGAGGATCGCGCCGGGCGCGACAATGTTGGAGGTCACGCGCGTACCGGCCAGGTCGCGAGCCAGCGAGACCCCCAGATTGTGCCGGGCGGCCAGGGACGCGTTGTAGTGCGGATGACTGTCGAACGGCTGCATGCCCAGACCACCCCCGATGGTGACGACCCGTCCGTAGTCGCGCTCGCGCATGGCGGGGACGAGACGCTGGATCATCCGCACGCCCGAGACGACGTTGACGTTGTAGGTGTGCAGCCAGACATCCGGCGTGGCGTCGCCCCAGCTCAGGTGTTCGTAGCCGCCGGCGTTGTTGACCAGGATGTCGACGACGCCATTAGCTAGCGCTTGCTCGGCGGTCAAGTCCGCCCCGGCGTCGGTGCCGAGATCGCCCACCGCGACGGCCGCCTGTCCGCCGTCCTCGATGATCGAGTCGGCGACTGCCTGTGCGCGTTGGGCGTTACGGCCGTGGATCACGACCTCGGCGCCCTCGGCGGCGAGCAGTCGGGCGGTGGCTTCCCCGAGCCCGGACGTCGAGCCGGTGATCAGTGCCCGACGTCCCGCGAGCTGTAGATCCATGAGAACGTCCTCCGATCAAGGGTTATGTATACAGTTGTATACTACCCTCAGTTAAGTTGCCACCTGTAGACTTGCTGGCATGAGCCGCAGCACACCCCGCGCACGCAACGCGGCCGCGACCCGGCAGGCCATCCTCGACTCGGCGATCACGGCATTCACCCGCCACGGATACGACGGCGTCGGCCTGCGCGAGATCGCGGCCGCGGCCGGGGTGACGGCGATCCTGGTCAACCGCTACTTCGGCTCCAAGGAAGCCTTGTTCACCGAGGTCGTCGACGTCTCCTTCGCGCAACCCACGATGGTCCCGCAGGAGCCGGCAGACCCGGCCGACCTCGCCGCCCTGACCGCCCGCGCCCTGGTCACCCGCACCGCCCCGGAGGCCGACCATCTCGGCCCGTTCGAGCTGATGCTCAAGTCGGCGGCCAACCCGAGGGCAGCGGAGATCATGCGAGCCGGCATCCAGAAGCACGTCGGCGCCCGGTTCACCGGCGCCCTGCGGGGTGCTCATGCCGAGCAACGTGCCGAGCTGGGACTGGCCCTGCTGGCGGGCACCTGGCTGATGCGCCGGATCATCGGCACCCCCGCACTGCGTGCGGCCGATCCCGAACAGCTGACGACTCAGGTCACCCGCATCCTCGCGGCGGTCGTCGAGCCACCCGCCGGGTCGGGTCCTGCGATCGGCTAGGGCCGGCTGAGGTTGTCCATGATCAGGCCGAGGGTGAACTCGAACCGGTCGTGTCCGGTGCCGGAGGTCAGCTCGGCGGCATAGCGTCGGGTCTGCGGAAACGTGTCGGCCGGCAGCGCGGTGAACCGGCGTAGCAACTCCTCGCGGCTGAGGACCCATTCGTGGTCCGGATGTTTCCGCCGCTGCTGGACCAGCGACTGCTCCAGGGCGTAGGCGCTGACGTAGAGGGACAGGGCATCGAGGGCCCAGGCGGCGGTCCGCGGTTCGATTCCGCCCGCGAGCAGGATCGCGAAGAGCCCTTCGCGCACCCGCAGCGTGTGGAGGTTGGTGGGAACCGTGCCCAGTGCGGCGCGGGAGACTCCGGGGTATTTCAGGTACTGGTCGCGGATCTGCGTGTACACGCCGAGGATCTGCTTGCGCCACGTGGCCGGGTCTGGTTCGGGGAGCACGACCTCGGAGTAGAGCCGGCCGACGAGCAGGTCGTCGATGTCGTCCTTGTTGAGGATGTGCGCGTACAGCGAGGACGGCCCGGTGTCGAGCACCGCGGCGACTCGACGGATGGTCAGCGCGTCATAGCCCTCGGTGGCCACGACCTGTAGGGCGGCGTCGGTGATCCGGTCGACCGTGATGGGCTTCTTGCGCGGCGTCGACCTTGCGGAGTCCCCAGCTGGCTGGGCGTGACGAGCTGCTCGGCGTTGTCGGGGATCGGAGGACATGCCGGCCACTATAGCTTGACACGAACTAAGTTCGCCCAGTAGAACTTAGTTCGTTCGCGACGAACTAAGTTCGCATCGACTTGGTTCACCCGTGCCCTGTTCAGGAGGTATGTGATGCGAGTTTCCGTTGCCGGAGCCGGTCTGGGAGGTCTGTGCCTGGCGCAGGGCCTGCGTGGCGCCGGGATCGAGGCCGAGGTGTACGAGCGGGACCCGGCGATCTCCGCGCGGTTCCAGGGCTACCGGCTCGTGCTGAGCCCCGTCGGGTTCGAGGCGCTGCGCGGCTGTCTGCCGCCGCGGTGGCACCCGCTGCTGGACGCGATCGTCGGTGACGCCTATGGCGAGCGGCTGATCCTGGACCCGCGGCTGAACCAGATCGGCGAGCTCGGCCCCGGCAGGCCCGGGATCGTGGTCGACCGGAACGTGCTCCGGCACCTGCTGCTGACCGGACTCACCGTGCGCACCGGGGCCGCCCTGACCGGCTACGACGTGCTGGCCGACGGCAAGGTCGAAGCCCGGTTCGCGCACGGCGACCCGGCCACCGCCGACCTGCTCGTCGGGGCGGACGGGGTCGGCTCCGCCGTCCGTGCGGTGCTGTCGCCGCAGACCACCCCGACCGACACCGGCGTCCGGTTCGTCATCGGCCGCACGCCACTGACCGAGCGCTTTGCCGGACTGACGCGGGCCTTCGGCTCGAAGATCGCCGGGGACGGGGTGAGCCTGCTGCTCGGAGCGATGCGTTTCCGCACCCCGCCGAAGGAGGCGGCCGAGGAGCTGGCGCCCGAGGTGACCCTCCCCGATGTCCGCGACTACGTGCGCTGGGCCATGATCCTGCCGCCGAACGGCTCGCTCGGCGCCACGACCCCGCAGGAGGCCGTGCTGTCCAGGATGGCGGGCTGGCATTCGGACCTGCGGGCGATCATCGAGCAGTCCGACCCGGACAACAGCACCCTGCTGTCCATCCGGGTGGTCGAGCCCCGCGAGCGCTGGGCGCCCGGTCCGGTCACGCTGCTCGGCGACGCGATCCACGCCACCTCCCCGACCGGCGGCAACGGCGCGAACACCGCCCTACGCGATGCCGACCTGCTGCGCCGCTGCCTGATCGAGGCCGCCGAGGGCCGCCAGGACCTGCTCGGCGCGGTCGGCGACTACGAGCGCCAGATGCTCACGTACGGCGCCGAGGCCGTGCGCCACAGCCTCGACGCGCTCCCCGCCTTCGTCCAGGGACCGGCATCGGCCTGACAGCGTGCGTCAGGACCTGCTGAACAGTGTGGATGCCGGACGCCGGGCCTTCGTCGGAACATGTGAGGACATCGCCGAGTTGCGTGACGAGGGCGGCATCCCGGAAGCGATGCTGGCCTCGCTGCGCCAACTCACCGTCCATTGTGGCCAGTGCCAAAGCTTGAGGGGACCGTCGCCGATGGCGCACTAGCGGGACGCTCAGGGCTCCTGTGGCTTGCGAACCAGCAGGTGGGCCTGTTGGAACCGCTCGCCCTCGTGAGGCTCGCGCAGCAACCGGGCGACCTCGACGAACCCGGCCTGGCGCAACAGTTCCGCGAGACTGTCGGGCGACCATCGATAGGCGAGCGAGACCTTGTGGTCGAATTCCTGGGGCAGCGGATCGTCACCAGCGAAGAATCCGAGCAGCAGGTGGCCGCCCGGCGCCAGCACTCGCTGGAACTCGGTGAACACGACCGGCAGTTGCTGCGGTTGTGTGTGGATAATGGAGTAGAGAGCCAGAATTCCGCCAAGAACTCCGTCGGCGAGGTCCAGGGCGGTCATCGACCCCTCGTCGAACCGCAGGTCCGGATGCGCTCGGCGGGCCAGGGCGACCATCGCGGAGGACAGGTCGATGCCGAAGGTGGTCGGCCCGAGCGCGTGCAGGTGTGCCGTCACATGGCCTGGGCCACATCCGATGTCGGCGACCGGTGCGGCGTCCTGGGCCTGCACAAGTTCGGCGAACGCGGCCAGCAGTGCACGTTCCATCGGTAAGGTCTCAAGCACGTTGCTGAAAAGCTCGGCGTAGCGGGACGCAACGGCGTCGTAGGCAACCCTGGTGTCGTGCAAGGCGGAGGGCTCGGTCACGGCGGGAAGCTACCATCGTCGGTCCCCCACTCCTCTCAGGGCAGTGCACGGATCAGCACGAGTGAACCGTTCAGATGCGGCTGTCGACGCAGGTGGCCGTACCGGTCCTCCCACGCGCCCGACGCCAGGTCCGCGCGGAGTCGCTCCGTGTACTCCTCGGCCTGTTCCGGCGGGACGAAGCTCCAGGCCGAGCAGGACTGGCGGGCGGCCGGGTCGAGGAGGCGTTCGGGGCGGGCGTAGTACGCCTCGTTGAAGCCGTCGACGCAGTCGGCCGGGATGGGCACGGTGGTGACCTCGGTGTGACCGCCCAAGGTCGCGGTGATGTCGCGGATCGCTGGGTACCGGCGCGCCTCGGTGTCGAGCACCAGCGGGGCATAGTCGTACAGCCAGAACTCGCGGACCCGGTCAGGATCGCAGGTGAGCACGACGACCGGGCCACGCGCTACCCGACGCATCTCCAGCAGCCCTGACTCCAGGTCGCTCCACTGGTGCACGCTGAACGTGGTCATCGCGGCGTCGAAGGCGTCGTCCTCGAACGGCAGGTGTTCGGCGACCGCGTCGATCGCCACGGGGAGGTGTATCGGCCGTTGGGCGCGCATGGACGCCGACGGCTCCACAGGGGTCACGGTGAAGGCCGCCGACTCGTACGAGCCGGCCCCGGCGCCCACGTTGACCACCGTGCGCGCACCGGCCAGCGCCTGCTCGATGAGCGCGGCGATCCGCGGCTCCGGGCGCCGGTAGGCGGAGTACGACCCGCCGATCGTGCCGTAGTCCGCGTCACCCGCGCTGCCGTCCGCCGTACGCCGTGTCATGGGGTTCCCTTCAGCCATGTCAGTACCTGCCCGGCATGTTCGCCGGGTGAGTCGATGGGATGGAACACGTGCTCGATCACGCCGTTCCGGACGATCAGAGTGATCCTCGCGTACAGCCGCGTCCCGCCGGCCTCGAACGTCGGCAGACCAAGCAGGGCCGCCAACTCCAGGCCGGGATCGGACAGCATCGAGAACGGCAGCCTCAGCCGCGTGACGACTTCGCGTTGGTAGGCGACGCTCTGGCTGGACAGGCCGTACACGGCGGTGGCGCCCGCGTCGATGACCTCGCGGTGGTGGTCCCGGAACCCACAGGCCTCGGCCGTGCAGCCGCGCGCACCCGGGATGGTGTCCCAGCCTTCCGGCAGATCCACGTCCGGTCTGCCGGTCAGCGGGTACAGGTAGATCACCGACCGGCCGAAACCCAGCTCGGCCAGCCCCACTCGGGCTCCGGTCGTGGTGGTCAGCGCGACCGCCGGCATGTGCCGCCCCACCAGATCCTCGGCCGCGGCGTTGGGATGTCCGGTCGGCGCGCTCGACGCAGCATCAGCTGGCTTCGCACAACTGCTGCGGTAGGCGGCATTGCGGAGACGCACGACCAGTCGATCACGGCGGGCCGTCAGATCCTCGATCCGGTGGGTCAACTCCTCGATCGCCGTCCGGTACTCGGCCATCGAGGACGGACAGTCGTCCGCCAGCTCAGCCCCAGACTCCAGGCACTCCAGGAACGGCCGGGTCCGCTCGGCAGGAATCCCCAACTCGCGCAGGACCCGAAGCTCACACACCACCCGCACGTCCCGCTCGTCAAACGCCCGGTACCCGTTCGCCAGCCGCCGCGGTGCGATCAACCCCAGCGCCTCGTAGCGCCGGACCGCCTTCGCGCTTACTCCCGCACGACGCGCCACCTCACCGATCCGCACCGATCCCCCTCCCCGACAATCGGAGCGAGCGTAAACCTTGCCCCCAGGGGGAAGGTCAATCAGAGGTAGGTTGCCAAGTGCGCGTCAGACCTCGAGCGCCCAGCGCACGTACCGCATCTTCGGCGTGAAGCCGGCCTTCTCGAAGACCCCGGACGCCCCGGAACGGTTCGCCGAGTCCACGCTCAGGCTGGCGCGGTCGTAGTCCTGGTCGGCGGCGGCCCGCAGTGCGTGCCCGATCAGCGCGCTGGCCACGCCCCGCCTCCGGTAGTCCCGGAGCGTTCCGATGACCATGAAGTGCGCGTCACGGATGCCGGTGGCCACCGTATCGGCCTCCCAGGACATGGTCACCAGCATGCCCGCCGGAACCCCGTTCGCCACATCCCGGAGCAGGAAGCTGACCTCGGGCCGGAACGTCTGGTTGATGATCTTGTTCTTCCAGGAGTCCACCGGCATCGGCACCGCACCCCAGTGGTCCTTGAACGACTCGTTCCGGGTCAACCGGAAATCCTCGTCGTTGCGCTCCGACCACGGCTCGACCCGCAGCCCGTCGGGGATCGCCGCGTCACCGAGCGCGTCGCCGAGCGGGTGCTCCATGCGCTGGTAGTAGCGGACCGGCGCGAAGCCCTGGGAGCGGAGGAGTTCGGCCACGCCGGCGATGTGCTCGCACTTGTGGACGTCGACCACGAGCTTCAGTGTCGGGTGATGCAGTGCGTGCAGTACCTTCGCCGCCGCCACCCCGGCCTCCACGAGCGCGGTGCCGACACCCCGGCGGCGGTAGTCGGGGTGGACCCCGCCGTCCATGAAGACCCGATGGACCTCCTCCGCGGACGGCTTGTAGCGGATCTTCATGTAGCCGACCATCACCTCGCCGTCGAAGGCGGCAAGACTCGCGCGCTCCAGGTCCGCGTAGGGGTCGATCAGCTCCTGGAGGGTGTCCTCCTCGTTGTAGTTCTCGCCGATCTTGTCCACGGTCTCGATGGCGTTGAGGAGGTCGGCCGACGCCTTGGCGTCCTCGCTGGTGAGCGGCCGCCACGTGAGGGAGGTGGATCCTTCGTACATGCGGCCGACGGTAATCCCTGCGCGTGCGGACTGTCGCCTTGTTTCCGGACCGTTGACCACTTCAGTTCGGCAGGGTCGTCCGCCATGTGGAGCCGGTGATCGACATCTCCGGCCGGCTGGCGGGGCCCTCTGTGACACGGGCAGATCTGACCGGCCGCGCGGTCCGGCGCGGACGCATCCTCGGCGGCCTGATCAACGAGTACCACCTCGCTGCTTGACTGGCTTTATGGTGGCGAACTCGCTGGCCACACCGCCAAATCGTGTTTTCGAGCCCCACACCCTCTTCAGTGGGTGAAGATGACCGCGACAAAGCGCGCGATCACGATGGACGCCTCGGCTGGACTGATGTCGCGCCGCGCCAGTTGGAGCAGGAGACCCTCGACGAGGGAAAGCAATCCGCGCGCATCGCGTTGCGCATCGTCGAGGGAGTGGCGGGGTGCGCTCATGCGGATGGCCGCGGCGATCACTTGTGCGAGCCGATCAGAACCGGCGGACAGGCGCGCCGACATCTCCGGGTTTTGCGCGGCCCTACCCACCACGGTCAGCCAGGCCATCACCTGGATCTGCCAAACGTTGTCCGGCACCGGCGCGGATGACGGGTCGGAGCCCTCGGCAGCCCCGGGGATCATGCTCTGAAGTACCCGGCGCACGGTCGACTGGGCGTGCTGCGGATCGGCAAGCGTGGTGAGTTGGCCGACGAGCTGGTCGTCGAGGGCGTCGAGTACCCCTCCGACAGCGTAGTTGAGAAGGTCGTCGGTCCCGGCGAAGTAGTGCTGGACCGACCCAAGCGACAGTCCTGCCTCCGCGGCGACCCTGCGCAGGCTCACCGCACTCCAGCCGTCGCGGTACGCCACTCGCCACAGCGCGGCCGCCACCTCGTCCCGCCGCTGCTTGCGATCAACGATCTTCGGCACCGGGCCTCCTTTTTTGGTACAGTGACCTATATTAGAGCTCGGCAAGCCGACGGCCAAGGGGGGTCACTGGTGGATGTGGTTGTCCGCACAGAGTGTGGTGCTGTACGCGGTGAATCGCGCGAGGGATACTCGGTCTTCCTCGCCATTCCGTATGCCGCGCCCCTGGACGGCGCCCGTCGCTTCCAGGCGCCGGCTCCAGCACTCCCCTGGGATGGCGTACGCGACGCACAGGCTTTCGGCTCCTCGGTTCCGCAGCCGACGAGTTGGCAACCCGGCGACGACTCGGAGTGCCTCACCGTCAATGTGTGGACCCCTGATGTCACGTTCTCCGGGCTGCCGGTCATGGTGTGGATCCACGGCGGCGCATGCATGGGCGGCACTGCCGCCACCACCGACTTCGACGGCGCGGCCTTTGCCGCTGCGGGAATCGTCCTGGTCACGCTGAACTACAGGGTGGGATACGAGGGCTTCGGCTGGGTCGACGATGCCCCGTGCAACCGGGGCGTGCTCGATCAGATCGCCGCACTCCGCTGGGTGCACGACAACATCACCTCCTTCGGTGGAGACCCGGACGCGGTGACCCTGATCGGACAGTCCGCTGGCGCCTCGTCGATTGTGGGCCTGATCGCCGCTGATGGTGCACCAGGGCTCTTCCGACGCGGAATCGCGCAGAGCCCGGGAAAGATCTTCGTTCCCGCCGACGAGGCCCGCGCCGTGTCGGCGATGATCACGTCCCAACTCGGCGTTCGCCCGACGGCCGACACCTTGGCGGAGGTGCCGCCCCAGGCAATTCATGCAGTACAGATGGCGCCGGTGGCGATCATGTCGAGTGAACCAGCACGGTGGACCCACCCGAACGCGCCGTACTCGCTGATCATCGACAACGAACTGTTCGACGCTCCTCCGTGGCTACGCAAGCATCAGTCCGCATTCGGAGTGAGCCGGGAACTCATCTGCGGGTTCACCACAGACGAGGCCCGGATGTTCACCGTCGACACAGACCTGTCGGCAACCGATCCCGCCGATACCGCTCGCGCTTGCGGCCTGGGTGTGAGCGCAGTTCAGGACTATCGAACCGGGAATCCCGGCATCACCGACGACGAGCTTCACGCCCTGATCCTGTCCGATGCCTTGTTCCGGATACCCGCCCTGTGGTGCGCCGAGGCCAACGCCGACGCAGGAAGGAGCACCTATCTGTACGAGTTCGCGTGGCCGAGCCCGGCGCGCAACGGTGCGCTGCGGGCCTGCCACGGCCTCGATATCCCCTTCACCTTCGACACACCCCACAGCCCCCTCGCCGCCAGTCTCATCGGCCCTGAGGTTCCGCCAGACTTCCATCCACTCTCGACCGCAATGCGCAGTGCCTTCGCCGCGTTCGCCACAACCGGCGACCCGGGCTGGCCGCAGTTCGACAGCACCGAACGAATCCGCCAGATCTGGAAAACACCACCCGCGCTGGGCAGCGACTCACTGTCGACGTCTCGTCGGATCTGGCCAAAGCCTCGCTCTTCATGAGGCGCAGCCCGAGATCCTACAGGCTGCCTTTTTCATTTCGGGCATCAGATCTTGATCGACCGCTGTCTTACCGGGAGCTTCGCCCACCACACATCCCGCCACTCCACCTACGCCATGACCTCCAATGCCACAACGAAAACGCCCAGTACGTGGCCGCGGCCTGACGAACCTGTCACCTACCTGTCCTGTCCGTGGGGCCCGCCTGCGGACAGGGCACGGTTCGGCATCACCGTGCGCACAACCGGTCCAGCGCCGACTGGCTCTCCTCGTCCGCGGCGCGGTAGATCACCAGCAGTTGGTCCGGATCTTGGAGTGGCCGGAGGGTTTCGAACTGCACGGCGATCACACCGACCTCGGGATGCCGCATGACCTTGCGCCCGCGGCCGTTGATCCTGACGTCGCGCTCGGCCCACAGTCGCGCGAAGTCCTCGTTGTCGGCGGTGAATTCGGCGATGAGGTCGGTCAGCGCCCGGTCGTCCGGGTGCGCGGCCCACGCGGCGCGCAGGTGGGCGATCCCTTCCCGCACCACGCGTTCGCGGTCGAGGTAGAACTCACGCACCTGCGGGTGCATCAGGCACAGCCACATCGAATTGCGCTGCGAGGGCAGCAGGGTGTCGAGGTCCACCAGCAGCCTCGCCATTTCGGCGTTCCAGGCCAGGATGTCGTAGCGGTGGTTCAGGAGCATGGCCGGCAGCGGTGACAGGTCGTCGACCAGCCGGGCCAGCGGCGGCGTCGCGGTGGTGACGAGCTTGTCGGCGTCGCGGGGTCGCTGCCGGGCCAGGTCGAAGAGGTAGGCGCGCTCGTCGGGAGCCAGGCGCAGCGCCCTGGCCAGCGCCTCCACCACGTCCGCCGAGGGCCGCAGCCCGCGCGCCTGTTCCAGCCGCACGATGTAGTCGACGCTGACCCCGGCCAGTTCGGCGACCTCTTCGCGACGCAGTCCCGGGGTGCGCCGGGTCTGCCTGCGCGGCGGCAGACCTAGATCCCGCGGATCCAAGCGCTCGCGCCGAGTCCGCAGGAACGCAGCCAACTCCCGGGTCCTGTCCACTGTGGCGGTCGTCATGATCGCTGCAACAGCCAGGGTGGGACTGGTGTTCCCAGGAACGTCTTTCCCTTACCCCCGCCCCGCCGCGGTCACAGACTCGCTGTCGACAACGGATCACAAGCGCAGGAGGACTCCATGTCGCTCACCCTCGACAGCTACCGGCTACTGGGCCGCTCCGGGCTGCGGGTCTCACCGCTGGCGCTGGGCACGGCGACCTTCGGCACCGAGTTCGGCTGGGGTGCCGAGAAGGACGAGGCGCGCAAGCTGTTCGACACCTACGTCGAGCGTGGCGGCAACTTCATCGACACCGCCATCACCTACACCAACGGCAGCTCCGAGCGTCAGTTGGGCGAATTCACCCGCGACAACCGCGAGAGCCTGGTGCTGGCGACGAAGTACACGACGCTGCGCCGGCCTGGCGACCCGAATTCCACGGGAAGCCACCGCAAGAGCATGTTCGCCTCGGTGGAAGCCAGTCTGCGGCAGCTGAACACGGACTACCTCGATCTGCTCTACCTGCACGTGTGGGACTTCACGACGCCGGTCGAGGAGATCCTGCGCGGCTTGGACGACCTGGTCCGGCAGGGCAAGGTCTTGTACCTGGCGATGTCCAACGTCCCGGCCTGGGAGGTCTCGCGCATGCAGGCGATCACCGACCTGCGTGGCTGGTCGCCGCTGGTCGGGCTGCAGGTCGAGTACAACCTGATCAACCGGGCCGCGGAACGTGACCTGATCCCCATGGCACGGGCGATGGGACTGGGGGTGACCCCGTACTCACCGCTGGCGGGCGGCCTGCTCACCGGCAAGTACAGCCGCGCGGACCTGACCGCGGCGAACGCCGGATCCGGGGAAAGCACCCGCAAGAGCTTCAACGCTGGCCTGGGCATGGTCACCGAACGGAACCTCGCCATCGCCGATGTCGTGAAGGAGGTCGCCACGGAGCTGGGCCGCACCCCCGCACAGGTCGGGCTGGCCTGGACCCTGCAGAACCCGGACGTGACGGCACCGATCATCGGCGCCCGCACCCCCGAGCAGCTCGAGGGCAACCTGGGTGCCCTGGAGGTCGACTTCACCCCCGCCCAGCTGGCCCGTCTCGACGAGGCCAGCGCGATCGACCTCGGCTACCCGCACGACCTGCTCGCCAGTGACCACATCCGCGCTGTGACCAAAGGAGACCTGAAGATCGAAACCCGCCGCTGATACCCCCTGAACAGGTGGGGTGACGACGTCGGCAACCGAAGTCTCCAGGCGTTCCCCCAACTCGTCGACGTGCTCGGCGAGGTGGCAGCACGGCCCGAAGCCGAGTACTGGGCCTTCTCGTCGTGGCGTTGGAGGTCATGGTGCTGGTGGAGTGGCGGGATGCGTGGTGGGCGAGGCTCCCGGTAAGACAGCGGTCGACCAAGATCTGATGCCCGAACCGGGAGCCTCGAGGTGGCACGGTGACCAACCACGATGAGGTAGCGGCTGTCCGACCGTTGACACTGGCTTGGGTGAGCCGGCACCTGGATGCCGGCGAACGGGTCGTCAGAACCCAGGTGCTGCACGGCGGCATCACCGCCGAAATGCGGAGGCTGACCATCGGCACGCGGCACGGAGGCACCCGCGACCTGGTGCTGCGGACCTTCGTCAACATGGAGCACGCCGAGGATTGGCTGAACAGGGAGGCTGCTGCCCTGACCCTGTGCACGGGGACCGGCGTGCCGGCTCCTGGACTGGTCGCGGTTGATCCGACCGCCTCGCATTGTGAGTACCCATCGCTCCTGATGACGCATCTGGCGGGCCAGACGGTCCTCGGCGATGAGGGAGTGGAGACGCGCGTCCCTCTGCTGGCCCGTCAACTCGTAGCGATCCACGCGTTGCGACCCGCGCAGCGGCCCCGGGAGTTTGTGGCGTTGACGACCGCCGACACCGTCGTGACCCCACAGGGCGCCGACGCGGCGGCATGGGCCGCGGCGATCGAGGTGATCCGCAAGCCCGCACCGCCCCATGAAGGGCGGCTCCTGCACCGGGACTTCCAACCCGGCAACGTGCTGTTCGACGTGCCGCCCCCAAGTCCGGCAGGTACCCGGATCACCGGGGTCGTCGACTGGGCAGCGACCTCCTGGGGCCCGACGGATCTCGATGTGGCGCACTGCTCCACCAATCTCGCGCTGCTGCACGGCCCGGCGTGGGGTCTGCGGTTCGCTGAGGCGTATGAGGAGGCTGGCGGGGTGCTGGCGGCGGCCGCGAGCGAGCGGCTGTACTGGCGGGTGCGGAGCGGGCTCGCGTTCTCAGAACAAGTGCGGTTGGTGTCGCAGCCATGGCGGGAGGCAGGCAGGACAGAGTTGACGACGCGAGCCGTGGAGACGCGGCTGGATGCCTATGTCACCACCCTGATGAACGCACTGGCCTGAGCAGACATCGCAGCCTGACTGTGACGACAGGGCATAGTTGGCATCAAAGTCGGCGCTGACCGCAGCGAAGCTGGCTGTCATGCCGAGTTGCGTGTGTTCGCACGCGTAAGGCCCACCCGTCCAGGCGCAGGCGCCGCGCCGCTTCACCACCGACGATCGTCTACGGTGACAACTCCGGCCCGCGCATTTGGCTGGAACACCAAAAGGTGCGCCGATAGGCGGTGGGAGTGGTGTCCAGTGCGCGCCGGAAGTGCAGCCTCAGGTTGGCCGCTGTACCCAGCCCGCAGTCCCGCGCCACCCGATCCACCGAGTGGTCGGTGGTTTCCAGTAGTTCCCGCGCCCGGCTGAGGCGGGCGTTGAGCAACCACTGCAACGGGGTCGTGCCGGTTTCCTCGGTGAACCGGCGCATGAAGGTGCGCTGCGAGATGCCGGCGTGCTTGGCGAGCACCCGTAGAGTGAGCGATTCGTCGAGCCGTTGCAGGGCCCAGCCCCGGGTACTGGCGAGCGAAGCGTCACCGGCCACCGCGACCGGAGCCGGCACGTACTGGGCCTGTCCGCCCTCACGATGCGGGGCAGCCACCAAACCGCGAGCGATCTGATTGGCCACCGCCGCCCCCAGATCGCGGCGCACCAGGTGCAGACACAGGTCGATGCCGCAGCACACCCCTGCCGAGGTGAGCACGTCACCCTCATCGACGTACAGCACGTCGCGATCGACCGCGACAGCCGGGAAGTCCCGCTCGAGGTCCTCGATGTGCTGCCAGTGCGTCGTGGCGTGCATCCCGTCCAGCACACCGGCCGCGGCCAACGCGAAGGCGCCCGTGCAGATCGACACCACCCGCCGACCCTGATCACGGACCTCGGCCAGCACGTCGAGCGCGGCCTGCGGTGGCCGCAGGACCGGCGCGAATCCCGGCACGATCACGGTGTCGGCGGCGCGCACCTGTTTCAAGCCCCCATCGGCGACAAGGGTGAAACCCGCGTTGGTGGCCACCTTCGAGTCGAGCGCGCACACGGTCATCTCATAGGGAGTCTCCGGTCGGGCATTGAAGATCTGCGTCGGAATCCCCAGATCGAGCGGGGTGACCCCGTCCAACACCAGCACCGCGACTCGGTGGACCGCCATGGCAAGATCCTAACGGAGTGGGGCAAGTTTGCCACTCGCCAGGTCAGGGCGGGGACGGCAACCCTGGAGAGCATGACCGGACCGACACCCACCGCCCCAGCCCGCGAGCCAACCGACCAGCTGATCGAGCTGCCGGGCACACCGTTGGCCGACGCGATCGTGAACCTCATCCGAGCGGTGGAAACGCCGTCGGTGCTCAACCACAGTGTCCGGACCTTCCTGTTCGCCCGGTTGGTGGCCGCTCGCCTCGCCCTGGTCGTCGACCACGACTACGACGCCGACCTGCTCTTCGCCGCGTGCGCGATGCACGACCTCGGCGTGGCCTCGGACGGCCCGCACACTCAACGGTTCGAGGTCGAAGGCGCCGACCGTGCTGCCGCATTCCTCATCGAGCGCGGAGTGCCCGCAGCCGACGCCGACGAGGTCTGGCAGGCCATCGCCCTGCACACCTCTCCCGGCATCGCGGAACGCCGCGGCACGCTGTGCGTGCTCGTCCGCGAAGGCGTCGCCCTGGACTTCGGCGGCCCGCTGGGAGCCAACCACCTCGACGCCGTCACCGACGAGCAGGCCAACGCCGTCCACGCCGTCTATCCACGGCTGGAGATGAGCCGCTCACTCACCGACGCGATCGTCGCCCAGGCCGCGAAGAACCCGAACAACGCTCCCCGGTACGCGATTCCCGGTGAATTCCTCCGCGAACGCGAGACCTTCGGCCAGACCCGGCTGGAGCACGCCTGCCGCTCGTCCCGATGGGGCAACTGACTCCCTGACCACGACCCAGCCAACAAGGAATCGGACTCACCGCGATGACCATCCACACCGTCACGATCCCCGAGGACAACGCGATCTTCGGACAAACCACCGGCGCCTTCGCACGCTTCGGCTATTCGGCCGCGGTCCGCGCGCACGGACTGCTGTTCATCGCCGGCACGATCGGCCGCCGCGCCGACGGAACCATCCCAGAAACCATCGAAGAACAAACCGAGATCGCCATCCAGCGCATCAAGGAGATCCTTCGGCTGGAGAACCTCGACCTCACCGCCCTGGTGGATGTCACCAGCTACCACGTCGACATCCACCAGCACATGCCCGGCTTCATCGAGGCCAAACAGCGTCTCATCAACGCCCCCTACCCAACTTGGACGATCATCGGGGTCAGCGGCCTTGCCAGCCCGGGTTTGCTCGTCGAAATCCGCGCGACCGCCGTCTACCCCGACAACACCTGACTCCCCCGGTCCCGAGTGACATCGGCTCGCGTGGGCCCGTGACGACGGCGGACGCGTTGGGGCAGCGGAGTCCCAGCGCGTCCGCCCTCATCACGAAACCTGCCCCGTTCCACGAGAGCAGCCGAACATCCGCCCGTGCCGCGAGTCGCGCGGCGACTGGTGTCCGCACATGCCGACGAGCCAGCAACCTCTCGTGATGTCGGTCCCCAAGCCTCACTGTCCGGTGCGTCGAAGGTGTAGCTGTAGGGCAGTCCAGCTGCGGAACACCAGTAGTCAACGTGATTCCGGTAGTCCGACCTGGAGGGATCCCGGGGCATGCCTTCGGCGGTCATCTCCTCCGCCACGATCGGCTCGACCCGCTCGGCGGTGTGCGGGCTCAAGACGACCAACGCGGTCCCACTCATGGTTGGGAGTAGACAACATCCGACCACGCCGCTGCCAGCCGACATCGAACCTAGCGCCGCCCACGCGATCACGAAACCACAGCGTGCGCTTCTGCTACTGAGAGCGACCTCGCCTCCTCGTTAGCCACGCGTGAGGCCGACTGGACGGGTCGCCCCCAGGTAGTCCGTTTCCGAGTAGAACTCGGATTTCACGCGTTGGCCGAAGTCGGGAGGGTCGATCATGAGACCACCACCGAGGCAGAGCCCGACGTGGTGGATGCTGGCCGGAGTACCTTAGTGCCCGTTTTCGAACTGAGGGCCGGGTGTGAAGGTGGGTGACGAGACAGGGGAACTCCTGGTAGATCGGACGTTGTCGAAGCGCCGTTCCGCCAGGAGTTCCATTGCTATCGTGCCCGATGCCCGCGGGCGATGCCACCGCGGGTGCCTCGTGCTGCCGGCTGGCCGCAACCCACCAGCCCACACGGCGTGCCAACCGGTATCCCTCGGATGTCACCGACGCGCAGTGGGCGGTGTTGGACCCACTGCTGCCGGATCCGGCCTGGCTGGGTGGCCGGGGTGGCCGTCGAGAGCGGCACTGCCGCCGGGTGATCGTGGACGCGATCTTGTACCTGGTGGACAACGGCATCAAGTGGCGTGCGCTGCCGGCGGACTTCCCGCCCTGGCCGACGGTCTACAAACGGTTCGCCCTGTGGGAGAAATCCGGTGCGACGCAGCGGATCCTGGACGGGCTGCGGGACCGTGCCCGGCTGGCGGAGGGCCGGGTGGCGGCGCCGTCAGCGGCGGTGATCGACTCGCAGTCGGTCCGCGCGGCCGAGACCGTGGGACGGGCCACTCGCGGGTGGGACGCGGGCAAGAAGGTCAACGGCCGCAAGCGCCATATCGTGGTGGACACCGTCGGGTTCGTGCTGGCGGTGCTGGTGACCCCGGCCTCGATCCAGGACCGGGTCGCCGCCCGCGCACTGCTGCTGCGACTGGGTGCCACGGTCGGCGACCGGATCCGGTTGGTATGGGCCGACGGCGGCTACACCGGCACCTTGCTGGACTGGGCGCGACAAGCGCTCGGCGTGGTGGTGGAGATCGTCAAACGCCCCGACCTGCCCCACTTCACGGTGCTGCCCCGCCGCTGGGTGGTGGAGCGGAGCCTGGCGTGGATCACCGGTCACCGCCGCTGTGTCCGTGACTACGAACGACTTCCACACCACCACGAAGCGATGGTCCGCTGGGCCATGATCCGCATCACCAGCCGCCGATTGACACAGACCCTGTAGATCAGAAACGGGCACTTAGAGCTTCTCACTTCTCCTGTTGACGCCCACCAGAGCGGAGTTATATGTTCTCACTATAGCATGCAGTTCTAACCAGACTGGCTGGGCCGGTCGGCGAACAGAGGAGAAGGACCATGCGCGGCGCCCGCCCGACCATCTCGCGAACCTCTCGTCACCGAACCGGCCCGCGGGCCACCCTGCTCGCGGTCCCACTGGCTGTCGCCGGCGCCCTCGGAGCCACCGCCACGCCCGCCCACGCCGCCATCCCCGACCACGGCGCCGGCCCGGCCTCGCTGACCTGCCAAGGCCAAGGCGTCGACCCGGCCGCCAAGGCCCGCCACCGGGCCGACATCCTCGTCCAGGCGCCGCTGCGCGTGATCTGGGACCTCCAGACCGATGTGGAGGGCTGGCCCTCCTGGCAGAAACCCGCCGCCCCCATGACCGTGCGGCGCCTGGACCCGGGCCCGCTGCGCAAGCGCTCACAGTTCCAGGCGACCGTCCACGTGCCCCCAACCCCCTCGACTCCCCCCAGCACGGTGGTCATCACCTCCACTGTCCAGCAACTCCAGCACGGCAAGTGCATCCGCTGGACCGGGCCCGCCGACAGCGCCGGATTCCACATCGAAGGCGTCCACGTCTGGACCTTCAGCACAGTCCCCGGCGGCGTCCTCGTCCGCACCGAGGAAAGCCACACCGGCCCCCAAGCCGACCCCAACTCCGACATGGGCCTCGAAACCTGGCTCAGCGACCTCAAGACCGCCGCCGAAGCCGACCCCTGCAACTGACCGCACAAGCGCCGAGCCGCCACCGGACGCGCCGTGCTCAACTGCCGGCGAGCGCGCGGCTCGTGACCGCGGCCCATGGCCCGGCGTTCGGCGGGATCACCGCTGGGCGAGGCCGGCGCGGTCACCTGTCCGGCGGGCCGGGTCGGATACCACCGACCCGGCCCGCCTGGGGTGCGGATGGACCGCCACTGCGCCACACGGCGACTACAGCGCCTGGCCGGGGTGGCGGTGGTGCGCTAACCGAGGCTGCATCCGCACATGCTGCGCCATACCTTCGTGGCCACGATGCTGGATGCCGGAGTCGACCTCCGTGATGTGCAGATCGCCGCGCGGCATGCCGATCCACGAACCACGATGCGCTACGACCGCGCCCGTAAGAATCTCGATCGCCACCCGAACTACGTCCTGGCCGCCTACATGGCTTCCGGAACCTGACACCCAACACGCTCTCATGCCGATGAGCGCGCTACTGCGGTGCCTGGCGGGTGATGTCGCCTGGCCGCCGTGTCGCCCGCCAGCGTCAGTTCGACCAGGCGGGCACGCTGGTCGTGCGGGTCGGTGGCCCGGCGCACCGGCTCGCGCCGCTGAAGCTCGTGCAGGTGCCGCGTGACGTGCGGCCCGACGACCCGCGTCCGGGTGGAGATCTCCCCGACGCGCCGGGGTTGGCCCGCCGTCCTCGCAGTGACGCGCATCGCTGCCCGGCGGTCGGACGGGGGTCTCGTGGTGAGGTGTTGTCAGTCGGACTCGAGGATCTCGGCCAGCCAGAGGGTGTCCTCGAGGTAGCGTTCGTAGGGAAAGCCAGCCGCGACGAGCCCGGCGCGGAATTCGTCGTAGAGCGGTTTTCCGGCGGTGTGGAAGGCTTTCCGGCCGGCATCGGTGAGGCGGACCAGCCGCCGCCGTGCGTGTTCGGGGTCGATGGTGATCTGCACCAGGCCTTCGGCTTCGAGTGGCCGCAGCGCCCGACTGATCGCCGGGTCGGACACCGACAGCGCCTGCGCGAGCCGATGCTGCGTCACCGGCTCGACGTCCTCCAGCGTGCCCAGCAGTCGTATCTGGCTGTAGGTCAAGCCGTCGCGGTCATCGGTGCGCCGACGGGCCGCCTCACCCAGCAGCATGACCACACGGTGCAGCAGGTCTGCGAGTCCATCATCCACGACACCACCATACATGAGTCTTGACTAGTTAATATTAACCAGACAACAATGAGGCCATGGACAACTTCTCCTACCTCGCCCAGTCCGCCTTCCCCCTTGTCTGGATCCTGGTGCCGGCCATCGGGGCGTTCGTGCGGGCCCGCCACGCCCGGTCACCCCAGGAGGCGCTGGAGACCTGGCAGCGCTGGTGGGCCATCGGGGCCCTCGGCTTCGGCAGCCTGTGGATGACGGTCGCGTTCCTCGCCCTCCCGGACGTCATGGCCACGGCGATCGGCTTCGACCGGACCCCCTTCATGTTCGAGATCGCCTTCGCCAACCTCGGGCTGGCCGTCATGGGCTTCCGTGCCGCCTCGGCATCCGCGCGCGAGCGCATCACCATCGGACTCGGCGCCGGGATGTTCCTCTGGGGAGCCGTGGTCGGCCACGTCTACCAGTGGTTCGCCAACGGTGACCACGCCCCCGGCAACACCGGTGGAGTCCTCGTCAACGACATCCTGATCCCGGCAGTCATGATCATGCTGGCCGTGCGGTCCCGGCGACTGCCGGCCACGCCCCAGCCGACCGTGGAAATCGCCGCCTGACACCGCGGGAGCTGACCTCACCATGGCTACCCATGCCTGCCACCAACCCGACGGCGAGGCCGGCCTGGCGCGAGCGGCCGCCGCCGAGCGGCTCACCGTGTTCGTCGACGCCGTGATCGCGATCGCACTCACCCTGCTCGCCCTGGAACTGCCCGTCCCCACCGGCGACACCACCGACGCCATGCTGGGCTCGGCGCTGGCCCACGGCAAGGAGTACCTGGCCTTCGCGCTCAGCTTCGTGGTGATCTCCGCCCACTGGCACGCCCACCACGAGATCTTCCGCTACGTCCACTCGCTGAGCGGCCGCCTGACCAGCCTCACCCTGCTCTGGCTGTTCATGCAGATCCTGATGCCGTTCGCGACCCGGGTGCTCACCGCCGAGGGCGCCTTCCCACCCCGGTTCAGCCTGTACGCGCTCGTGCAGGTCCTGGCGTCCGCGTCGTTCGCGCTCATCATCCGGGAGATCCGACGCGAGCACCTGTACCGCACGGACGTCCCGCCCCGGGTGTTCGCCCAGAGCCTGATGCGCAGCATCTGCCTTGCCGCCGTCTTCGGGGTGTCCGTTCCCGTCTCGTTCGTGACCACGAGCACCGGCGCGTACCTGTGCTGGCTCGCGGCGCCGATCGTGCTCGCCGTCGCCCGCGGTATCCAGGGCCGTGCCGTCCAGTGACCGCACATGCCGCTGAGTGGAAGTTCTGAGCGATGCTCGCTCATGCCGGCGACCGGTAGTCCAGCGTGGCCCCAGTAAGCGGGCTGGTCGTTGGTCCTGGATGCGGGTGAGTGTTCTCAGTGTGCCCCGCGTGCTATGGCGACCTTGCCTGACAGTTCCAGATCCATCCATTTTCCCGATGAACGAGCAGGACTCTAGGCGGAATGCGCCCCGGTCATCAGCGCGGCGAGGTCCTCGGGGGCCAGGAACGACGGCGGGGGCGGAGGTCCCCAGCTGTACAAGCCTTTCGTCCCTTCCCAGACGCCGGGTTTCCAGAGTTGGTCGTCCACGACGCAGTCCAGGTCAGAGTAGTACTCGGAGAAGTTGCCCGCCGGGTCCTTGAGGTACCAGAAGAAGTTCGATCCGACGTGGTGGCGTCCCAGTCCCCACACGTGGCGGTCGGGGTCGGCGGCGAGCATCGCGGTGGCCCCGCGGCCGACCTCGTCGACGTCCTCGAGCTGCCATGAGGAGTGGTGCAGGAACTGCACTGGGGCTTGCTGCACCAGGACGTTGTGGTGGTCGGTCGAGCAGCGCAGGAATGCCGCCAGGCCCTTCACGGTATCGCTGACCTTGAAACCGATCCCTTCGGTGAAGAAACGCTGGCTCGCTTGCTGGTCGGTGGAGCCCAGAACGACGTGCCCCAGCTTGCGAGGACGCACGGCCTGCGAGCGCAACACCGCATCGGCACGGGCGTCCGCGCGCTCGATCCGTCCGGGACCGTTGTAGTGCGGTGCCGGGGCGGCGCTCTGCCCCAGCCGGGGCGCGAGCGTCACCTCGACACGGGTGCCGGTACCCGCGTCGACGGCGGAAACCGTGGTGCTGGTGCGTTCCACCGTCACGTCGAGGCGCTGGAGGCCGGCGGCGACGCGGTCGAGGTCGTCCGGGTCGTCCGCGCCGACGCCCAGCCGCAGCAGGCGGCGGTGGTCGGAGCGGGCGATCCGCAGTTGTTCGCCGCCGTCGACGGTGCTGAAGCTGTGCCCGTCGGGCAACGGTCGCAGGCCGAATTCCTCGTAGTAGGCGGCTGTTTGCGCGACGTTGGGCACGCCGAGTGTGATCGAGGTGAGGCGGTGCAACGCCATGTCACATCTCCTGGGATCCGGGCGCGGGTACGAAGTGGTGACACAGCTCGCCGATGCCATCGATGGTGCTGACGAGTCGGTCACCGGGACGCAGGTACCGCGGGGGTGTGCGGGCCGCGCCAATGCCGGCGGGGGTGCCGGTGAAGATCACGTCGCCAGGCTCGAGTGGTAGCACTGCCGAGACAGTCGCGATCAGGGCGGGCACTGAGAAGATCATGTCGGCCGTGGTGCCGTGCTGGACCAGTTCGCCGTTGACCGAACAGCTCAGCTTCAACGCGTCGGGGTCGAGGCCGCCCGCACGCAGTTCGTCGACGGTGACCAACCAGGGCCCCATCGGCGCGAACCCGGGAAAGGACTTGCCCAGGCTGAACTGTGGCGCCGGCCCGGCGGTCTGCACCGTCCGCTCGGAGATGTCCTGCCCCACGGTCACCCCGGCCACGTGGTCCCAGGCCTGTGCGCTGTCCACGTCGCGGGCCGTGCGGCCGATGACCACAACCAGCTCCACTTCCCAGTCCACGGTGTGGCCGGGGAGGGTGATCGGGCCACTCGGGCCGGTGATCGCACCGCGGAACTTGGTGAACACCGGTGGGAACTGCGGCAGCTCGAATCCTGATTCCGCGGCGTGGTCGCGGTAGTTCAGGCCGATCGCGAACAGCTGGTCGGGTCGTGGCACCGGAGACCGCAGCGTGTCGAACTCGACCGGGTGCACCGGTAGTGTCGCGTGGTTCAGACTCCTCACCCACTCGGAGAACTCGTCCCACCGGGCGAAGACCTCCTGCGGGTCGGACCCGAACCTGCCGTGCGAGGCGGATTCGACGTCCACCGCCCCTCCACGAGCGGCCAGGACGAGTCTGCCGTCGAGATTTCCAATGCGCATTGGCCCTCCTGCCGCTGGCAACGCTGTTGCCAGTAAATGTTGGTGTGCCTGGAGAATCAGGTGGAGCGGACTATTCGACCGTTCCCTCGATGTGCGCCTTCAGCAGTTCCAGTCCGGGCTGGATGCGTGCCGGGTCTTCGATCGGGTGCGGGCCAGCCGGCTCGGTGTCCGGAACCAGTCGCTCGAACAGCCGGCAGAACAGGGTCGTTCCGTCGCCGAGGTCGAATGTGGTGAAGGTGGCGATCGCGTGCATCGCCGGTGCCGGGACACCGTTGTCGAGCACGTCCCGGCCGACCACCGTCCACAGCTTGCCGGGGACCCGTGCCACCACGGTGTAGAGCTTCGGCTTCTCGTTCAGCTCCGGCACGATGTTCTCGAGCAGCACGTCGCCGAGTTCGGCGGGAACGCCTTCGTTGCCCCGCCGCACCTCGGTACCCGACGCCATCGGCAGCCATTTCGGCAGGTTCGCCCAGGTGGTCACCCAGTCGTACACGACCTGCGCCGGGCGCTCGACGACGATGCGGTTCTCGATGAACCTGATGTTCAGGTTGTACGGGATCGGGGACACGTACAGGTCGGACGTCACCGTCTTACCTCTTTCTTCTCGGTTGTGTTGTTCTTTTCCGCCAGAGCGCGCGAGGACGAATCCGGGCAGGAGCGCGGTAGTAGCGCCAGGCGAGCAGGTGGATCTGGCTCACCAAGTCGAGCGGCCACGAGATCTCGGTGGCACTGTGCTGATCACGGTGCCGGCGTCGTTTCAGTAAATGGCGGTGCCGTGAAGGCTCAGCGCGAGATCCGTCGCTGCGCGCAGCGTGCAGTTGAGGACAAGCGCGTTTCCGACGTAATGTGCGCCGACCTTCGACGTGTCGAGGACATCCAGCGTGTCCCGGCCGTCGGAGGTGACGACCGGACTGCCGTCCAGGAAAAGCGTCCAGTTCCGCCCGGACCGAACGTTGGCGATCTCCATCTGGATGGCGGCGGAGTCCTGCTGAACGGGGCGGAGGGTGAGCGCGAGCAGCGACTCCGTCGGGTCGTACCAGGCACGGGCCACATCCGCCCGGCCGTCGAGGCGGGCCAGGTTGGGCTGCCGGAAGTGTTCCGGTCCCCACGGCTCGTTGTACATCTTCCACAGCCCGTCGGTGACATTCAGCCGCGCGTAACCCAACATGGCGTTACCGGTGAGCCGGTCCATGTAGACCAGATTCCCGTCCGCGTCATACGAAGTGTCGTTACGCGGGTAGTACAGACCGCCGTCCCGCCAGGTGGGAGTCATGTACCGGTCAGCGTGGGCGAGCATACCGCGCAGGTTCTCGGTGTCGCCGAGTTCGGCCATGCAGGCGGCCGTGTACCCGAAGGACGGACTGCTCCACTGGTAGTCGGTGCCGCCGTCGGGCATGAGCGGCGCACGGTTCTCCCGCCGTGCCCGCCGCAGCTCCGCGGTCGCCGGTGGCGGCATCAGGGTCACCAGTCCGTCGGCGCTGCGCCGAATCATGTCGCGGATCTGTTCGGGGTAGAGCTTGTGAACGAGTTCCCGGTTCCAGGCGTTCATGTTCAGTGCGGTCCACTGGGAGCCCGCACCTCCCGCCAGTTGCAGCGGGCGGTCCTGCTTGACAAGCCAGATGCGCCAGTATTCCCCGTCCTCATCGAGCATGCCTCGCTTGTGCCAGGCATCGGTGAAGGCCCTGGTGACCTCTTCGGCGACGGACGTTCCCCTGCGCAGGTCCAGGAATCGGAAACCGAGTATCGCGAACTGGTTGCAGACGATGAACAGGCAGTTGGGTTCGCAGACGACGCCGTACCAGCCGGTCTCGGCCATCTGCCAGTAGAGGTTGTCCGCGATCGAGCTGTACGAGTACTCGTAGACCTCCGGGCCGAGGCCCTGGAACATGGGCTCCCACCGCAGCGAGATCGCACCGGGCTCGTCGTACCGGTCGCTGTCGAACAGCATGGAGTGCATGCCCAGCATCGCGAACAGGCGGCCGCTGTACATGATGTTCTCTTTGACGATGGGGTCTCGCCAGCCTTCGCGCAGTTCGACGATGTCGGGGTCGGTCACCCTGCTGCCCTTGCTGGTTCCGTTCCAGTAGGCCCAGACCTCCGGGAGTTGCATCTTCCGGATGGCCTGTTCAAAGGTGGGACGGAAGGCGCCTGGCGCGGCCGGAAGGTGGTGGAAGTGGGCGAACCCGAGACAGTAGGACATCTGGGCGAACTGGTAACGATAGGAGTCCGACGTCTCCTGGCCCCACTGCGCCGAGCCCATGCCATCCCAGTCATTGTCCTCCTGCGAGACCAGGTTGTGGATGTGCCGGAGGTGGCCGATCTGCTCGTGGTCCAGCATCGGATAACGGGAGAGGTCAGGCGCGGCGCGCATGGTCCCGCTGGCCATGGTGTTGTCCTTGCTCATGCCGGCACCGTGTTCACGATGCTCTTGTGCCGGCCCAACGATCCGGCCAGCCGCCGGGCCATCTCGGCGGCCGTCACGGCGTCGGTGAAATGGGTGATGTAGGCGCCGTCCTGGCCCATCAAGTAGGTGAAGGCGCTGTGCGGAACCTGGTAGCCGTCAGAATCGTCGGGATCCACGGCGCGCCCCGCGAAGACGTGGTACGCGGCCTGTGCCGCGGCGACCTGCTCGGCGGAACCGGTGAGCCCGACGAAGCGGGGATGCGCACGTTGTAGGAAAGCGCGCAACACCGCAGGGGTGTCCCGCTCGGGATCGACGGAGACGTACAGCGGCTGCACGTCGTTCGCCTTCTCGCCGAGCAGATCAAGTGCTTCGTCCATCCGGGACAGTGCCGCCGGGCAGATCGTCCGGCAGTGGGTGAAGCCGAAGAAAATCAGCAACCGCCTGCCCAGGTACGAATTCTCGGTGACCTGTTGTCCGAAGTGGTCGATCAGCTCGAAGTGCCCGCCGACGGTGACCGTGGGGCGGTGAACCACGACGGGCAGGGTTTCCTCGAGGTCACCGCAGCAGCCTGAACTCTTCGTGGAATCACTCACTGGCGCTCACTCCTTTCGGGGTTGGCACCAGGCTAGAAACCCGCACCTATACCTGTCCAATACTCTTTTCGCTTTGAGCCATGCCCGCCGAGCATAGTTCAGGGTGAAAGGAGTTGTGCTGGTGCGGGCGAGTTCGAAACGTGGGCGTCGTCTGCTACTTCTGGCCGTACGTTTGCGCTGCCTCCAGGCCACTGCGGATGTCGACTGCCGCCTGACGCAGGTACTCGAGCATCTGACGCAAGGCCGGTGTGAGCGGGGATTCCGCCGGGAGGGTGAGTCCGACGGTCTCCGCGATCCCCAGATCGAGCGGCAGCGGGACCAGGTCCCGCTCCGCTTCGGCCACCAGCTGCGGCAACAGGACCAGAACGTCGGTTTCCAGGGCGAGCGATCGAACGGCGAGGTAGGAGTTGACTTCGATGCGGTTGCGCGGCAGTGGAAGGCCGTGCCGCAGGAGGAGTTGCTGCACCTCGCGCCGCAACGGAGTGCCGACCATCGGTACGGACCACAGGTGGTCGGCGAGATCGGGAATTCGCAGCCTCGACATCGAATGCGCGGGATGCGCAACGCGTGCCACCAGGCGAAGTGGTTCCTGGTAAAGCGGAACCTGGGTCATTCGCGATGAGTCGGCCATTTCCAGTGTGCCGACCACCAGATCGAGTTCGCCGGTGAGCAGGTCCTGCCGAAGCCCGTCGAGAGTGCCGTGCCGGACGACCACCGTGATGTCCGGGTGCGCCTCCTTCAGCCGCGCGACGGCGCGGGGCAGCAGGACGTTGGCCCCGGCGAGGTGGGTGCCGATGGTGACCTGGCCGGTCTGCCCGGCGGCGAGTTCCCGCATGTGTTGGTCGGTGTGCCGCAACTCGGCCAGCACCGCACGGGCGTGATCGACGAAGGCGTGCCCGAACACCGTGGGCGTCATCCCCCGAGGGCCGCGCTCGAACAGTTCGACGCCCAGGATCGACTCCAACTCCCGCAGGCAGCGGGTCAGCACCGGCTGGGTGATCTTGAGGTGATCAGCCGCCGCGATCAGGCTGCCGTGCTCCGCGATCGCCGCCGTGTAGCGCAGGTGCCGCAACTTGAGGTTGCCGTCGAGGAGATTGCCGTGGGACACGAACACAGCATGACAAGGCGTCGGGCATAGCTGGTGCGGCGGGTGGAGACCTGGAGGTCTTCCCGGCCACTTCTGGCTCGTGCCGCCAACGAGCGTTGGTAGCTGTCGAACACCCGCTCATGCCGCAGACCGGAAGTTGACCGCGGCAGCGCTCAGCGCTCACAAAATATGACCGCATCCGAGAGAATCCGGCGCGTTCACTCTCGGCCGACGTGTCACGCCGCCGGTCAGAGCTGGTCCGCACCGACATGATCACGGACCTACAGCACCTCGCGACCGGCCCTGCAATGGCCGCTGCGATGCTCGCTCATGCCGATGAGCGGATGAAAACGGGCTGCGAACGAACGGCCTCCGCGCGTAGCTTCAACACCCTCAACCGCTCGGATGCGAGGGGCACCTTGGGGCGCGGACGAACTCGGTCCCTTCCTTGTTGGAGAAGATGATCACGTGTCCCACGACCACCTGTCAGAGTTGTGGCGGCAGCAGTGGCCCGGGTGCCCTCCGTTGGCCGGCACCTTGAAGCACGTCTACCGCGATCGATGGGTGCGTTTCCACAGCCTGCCCGCATCCAAGCGCTACCCCGAGCACGAGGCCGAGTACGACATCGTGCTCCACCGCTACAACTCGGTCCTGGACGAACTGTTCCACGCCCAGGAGGTCCGGATCGTCGCCACCGACTGGTCGCACAATCCCGAGCCACCGGCCCGGTCTGCGCGGCACGCGCTCTGGCACCCCGACGCCCGCCACTGGACGTCCATCTGTACCAGCGAACGCGAAACAGACCCGGACTTCATCACCTACGACCACCTCTATGTCAGCCGCACTCGCTGGCAATCCGGCTTGATCGACGACCTGCTCCGCGCCGTGGCTGACGATGCCGCCCACGGAGTGATGATCACCAGCCCGTCCTTCGACCGGATCCACCATCCCTACGACGGCGGCGCTGACGTGCTGCTACCGACGACCGACGAGCGCGACGCCCTGAAGCAACGTCATACCCACTGGCTCTCCGCCCATCCCGGTAGCCTGTGAGCATCGACATCCGCACATGCCGCCGACCCGTCGTGGTCACAGTGTGGGCTGGGCCCAACTCGCCACCGACCTGGGCTACCGCGACCAGGCACACCTCGTCCGCGACTTCACCACAACCATTGGGCAACCACCCGCCCACTAAAGGTTGTCCCGTATTGATCAAGAGTGTTGGCGGGCATGGGTGACAGCGGCCTTGTCTGCTGTCGGGGGCCGCTCAGGCCGTCATGGACAGATTGCGCATCTGCGCGATGCCTCGGGTGGCGTGCCAGACACCGTCGCGTGTGCGGCGGCAGTTGCGCAGGATGTTCCAGGACTTCATGTGTGCCAGGGCGTGCTCTACCCGTGCGCGGACGCTCTTGTGGACGGTGTTGAGGTCTTCTTTCCATTGCGGCAGCGGTGGTTGTCCCTTGCGGGGCTGGCGGTAGGGCATGATCACCCCTGGGTTGCCCTGGTAGCCGCCGTCCGCCAGCACGTTCGCGCCCCGGCACTGCTCATCGACGCCGGAGTCGGTGTAGGCGCGGCAGTCGTTGCGGTTGCCCGGCGTGGGTTCGCCGACCGCGACCACCAGGCGGGTATTGGCGTCGATGACGACCTGCATGGTCACCGAATAGCGGTAGTTCTTCGACGAGGCGGACATGCCGCGGTCGTGGGTGGGCACCAGCGTGCCGTCCACGATCAGCACGGTGTCCGGGCCGTGCTCGCGGGTCACCGGCGCGAGCGCCAGCAGCGGCGCCAGGTGATCCACCACGCGGTTCGCGGCCGACTTCGAGATCCCGAACAACAGCGCGACCTGCCGAAACGTTAGATTCGTCCGGTAGTACACCGCCACCAGCAACACCCGATCCGCCAGCGACAAGCCCCACCGCCGGCCGGTGCCGGTCTGCTCACCACCCCGACGGGCCACGATCCGCACGAGCTTGCGAAACACCCGCACCGACACGCCCGTGAACACCGGCACCCACTCCGGCCGGTCCGCACTGATCACCTGCTCCACATCAAGATCATCGATCTTGCCGAGACGGCGTTACGGGACAACCTTTACGCGGCGGGACACCCCAGCCCAATGGAGGCATGCCGCCGCCAGCGCACCCGGGTCGCGGTTCACGCCGTCTCATTTCGGCCGGGGCCGAACCGTTGCCCCGCTACCGTCGACCGCGTGCTGACCGACCCGACCTACACCGTCCCGGCCGTGCCGCCCGCCGACACCGGCGTGGCCTGGTTGCGCGCCCATGTCGCCCGGTTCAGCGAGGGCGCCGACCACCGACGCCGTCGCGCGCTCGCGGAGGACTTCCTCGCCGCGGTGGACGCCGAATCTCTGCGCCGGCCGGGGAATCCGGTGGCGAACCTCGCCGAGGCACCTGGCCTGCCGCGCGCGGTCGCGGCCGAGGTCGCCGTGGTCGCCAGGTCCTACCAGCCACACACACCGGTGACCGAGGAGGCCGACGCGGCGGTGGCGCGCCTGGTCGCGGCCTGCGGCGGCGGGTGGGACGAGGCCACGGCCAACCGGATCGGCCTGCTGGTGCAGGCCTGTGACGCCACCATCGCGTTGATCGTCGGCCGCCAGCCGCCGGTGCCGGTCACCCGCCGGGTCGCGCCGAGCGGCGAGACCGTCGAGGTCGACCTGGCCGACACGCCGTTCGGGGCCGGCCGACACGCCTGCCCCGGCCGGGAGCACGCCGAGGCGCTGGCCGACGGCGCGCTGGCCTTCCACCGCCTGCACTGCGGCGAGCAGCCGTTGCTGCTGCCCAACGCGTGGGATTTCGCCTCGGCCGCCGCCCTGGCCGGCGCCGGCTTCCCCGCTGTCGGCACGACTAGCCTCGGGGTCGCCGCCGCACACGGCATCCCGGACGCCGCCGGGCTCACGCTGGCCGAGACCCTCGCGCTGGCGCGGCGGCTGGTCCGGCTGCCCGTGCCGGTCACGGTGGACATCGAGGCGGGCTTCGGCTGCGACCCGCACGAGCTCGCGGCCCAACTGTGGGAGCTGGGCGTGGCCGGGGTGACCATCGAGGACGGTCGGGGAGCCGGACTCGCCGATCCGGCCGAGCAGGCGAGGCTGGTGCGCGGCGTGAAGGAGGGCGGCCCCGGCCTGTTCGTCAACGCCCGGGTGGACACCCACTGGCTGGCGGTTGGCCAGGACTCGACCATCGACCGCGCGCTGCGGTACGTGGACGCGGGCGCGGACGGGGTCTTCGTGCCCGGGCTGCGAGACGAGCGCGGGATCGCCGCCGTCGTCGACGCGGTGCCGGCGCCGGTGAACGTGCTGGCGCAGTTGGACATCCACACGCTGGCGGGCCTCGGAGTGCGGCGCGTCAGCACCGGCTCGCTGCTGTTCCGCGCGGCGCTCGGGTCCGCCGTCACGGCCGCGCGCGCCGTCCGGGACGGCGAGCCGGTCGGACACCCGCTGGGCTATCAGGAGGTCCAGGACCTCATCGTGACGGCCACGCCCCGCCGCAGCCGACCCCACTGACGCGGCGTCCCCCATGACAGGACCCAGCCGCCGCGCCGTCAGTGGCAACATCCTCATCTGCCGCAGACCGGTTCACACCGCTACGGTCGAGGTCACGTCCTGTTCGATCGGCGCCTGTTTCCCTCCGATCCCGACCACAGCGACAAGCCCGCGTTCGGATCTCCGGGGAGCCAGCCAACGATCGAGTGGACTTCCCGGAGCAGGCACGCGGGCCTGTGATGTCTCACGAACGGCTCACCCGAGGGCCAGCCGCGTTACTCGCCGCACCGCCCTGACCAGCGGTCTTGGCCGTGCCCGGTCTCGCAGTGCCCATCGGGGATGATGCCTCCTGGTGGGTACACCTCGCCACCCAAGCGCATACGCGCTGCCCGTAGCGATTCACCGCCGCCCCAGTGGCCCCGTGACGACACGGATGCGGGCAGCCAGCGAGTAGTCAGTCAGCCTGTGCGGGAATCGCCCGACATGTCGACGAAGTGATCAGGCGAACGCGAGTGTGATTGTGTCCCAACAGCGTCATCATTGGGACACAGCCAACACTCGGGCGTGGAATCGGTTAGTTCGTCGGTGCGGGGGCAGCCGTCGCCTCCGCCGGGGCGGCGTCGCTCTGGTCGACCGGTTCGGCGTCGATTTCGGTGATCGCCCACAGGTCGGCGGCGCGCCGACCGCCCTCGACGATTCCGGCGGTACGGGTGACGCTGCCGTCGGCCGCCCACTTGACGAGGATCTTCTGTGCGGTCGACTTCCCGATCTTCGCCACCCCGGACAGGTCGGTGGCGGTGCTGACCGTCTCGTGTGGACCGTGCCGTGATGTGACTTTGCAGGCTAGTCGGCGATGTCGTCATGATGACGCTCACCCGGATCGCCCTGATCCACAATGGACCAGTCGCGGACTATGCCGCGTGGCGGCTTCCGCATGCCGGATACTTGGCACCGAAGTCTCACGGGTTTGGCTTTCGATGTGGGGCCTGATCGATCTGTTCGCGAAGGATGTCGCCATGCCCTGCGTGCCGTGCGAATTCTTCGATCATGGCGAGCAGGGTCCATCGCATGCTGACTGTTCCTTCACGGGGGTTGTCCTTGGTGTCGTCGAGGTTGAAGCGGGCGGCGATCTCACGTGATCGTTGGCTTGCGCGTTCGAACTCGGTGATCACGTCGGCTAAGAGCTCGTCGCCTGTGACGGTGAAGGTGCCCTCGTCCCGGTTCGAGTATCCGTCGCATTCGGATTCGTCGAGGCCCGCCCAGAATCGTTGGAACCAGATCCGTTCGGCGGCCGCGGCATGCTTGATCAATGAGATTGGTGTCGTCAGTGAAGCGACGAGTCGGCGGCGGGCGTCGGCTTCGGAGAGGCCGCGTGCGGTCTCGATCAGGGCTTCGCGGTTGCGATCGAGCATGTTCTCGATGATCGCTCGTTCGATGCCGTTGGTAATTCTGCTGGTACTCATGGGCTTTCACTCCGTTCTTTTGCGTGACCGAAGAACCCGTGCGGTCTCACGTCCGGTCGGTGTGGTTGACGACAAGGCTGCGGTTCGACGCGGGGTTTGCGGACAGGGACGATGCATCCAGAAGCTGGAACGAGTTGGGGACGCCGAGGCGTTCGATGTGCTCACCGCTTTGATGCGCAGGGAGCGTGTCGATGCGGGCAGAACTGAAACACCGCAGCCGAGATCAGTCGCCGGGAAGATCCGGCGAAGGCGCCGACGTCATCATCCTATGATGTCCTCGAGGGTGGGGTCAATGCGGCGAAGTAGGTGAGTACGCCTTCGGCGGTCATGCCGAAGATGGCGGAGAGCCGTTTGGGGTCGAGGCTGTTGACCAGGTCGATCAGTCGGGCGGATCGACCACCGCTGTCCGAACGGCGCGGCTCACAGTCACAAGGACACCACGTTCAGAGCGCCTACAGAAGCCGCCACGCCGCACGGTCCGCGATCGGTCCATTGCGGATCACGGCGATCCAGATACGCGTCATCACGACGACATCGCCAACTAGCCTGCAAAGTAACACGTGGAGCTGGGAGTCGTTGCGCCACACGGGTCCACTTCACCATCGACGCGCATGGCGGCATTGACAACCCCCGCCACACGAAGCGTCCATACAGGTCGGCCAATCGGCCACGACCGCCACGGAAACCGAAGGGGCGCATAGACATGCCGACCGACGCTGTCACACCACGGACACCCGAAACGGCTCCCGACGGGGCCGTACACGGACTGCGAACCGATCCCGGACCCGAACACACACCAGCGCGCCCATCGAGCCGTCACAGCCACAGGACGAGGCGTCGATACGGGAATGGCAGGAACTGCCGCCCGATGCCCTGATTCTCGCCCCGGCGTCGGTCACCGCCACACCGATGCGGTCGCCGGATGGCGTGTGGGCGATGCTCGTGCTGGCCGTGGACATCATCGGCGACACCGACCCCGACCGCGCGGGCGAGGTGGCCCTGTTCGCCGGACAAGGGATTGGCGACCAGCGACCACGCAGCCGATGTCGAGATGCTGCTGGCCCACCAGGGCCGTTGGCAGCGAGTCGGCCAGTGGTGCGGTGTCCACGATCGCTGGCCGCTCATCATCACCCCGACTGCCGCCGCCGTGATGGGGCTGCACTGCGATCTCAGCGAGGCGGTCGCGGGGTTCGAAGCAACGTTGCCGCTCGACTCCGGGGCGGGCGACGAGTTGGGCTGGAATCGCCGCAACCTCGGTGTGCGTCACACGGCGCGGATTCGGGCCGACGGAACGGTCGTCCTCGCTGGCGGGCGAGTGTATGCGACCCCGTCCGGTGCTGCCACGGCCTTGAGCGGCTACCCGCAAAACGGGTGGACGGTGCTCAGGACGTCCGACGGACGGACCTTGGACGAGACGCGCACCGAACTACGCGCACGGCGCGAGAACTGACGCCGCGAAGACCGTTTCCCCATCGTTCACACCGGGTTGTGTCGCATGGCGATCGCGTCGCCGTGCGGCACAACCCGCCCGCCTGGAAGAGGCTGGCCATGACCTACCTGAAGTCCACAGTGGACTGTCTTGTTCCGCGGGGCGCACGAGCCGGGACCGGCCCCGTTACACCTTGGAAGCCGCCGCCGTCAGACTCTGCGAGGACATCGCGAGTTGCGTGACGAGGGCGGTGTCCCGGACTACGTGCACACCGTCATCGGGATCCTGCCACAGCAGCGGGTGTTGGAGATCCGGGTCAAGGGCCTGTCGGTCGAGACCGACCCGGACCGCACGACCATCCGCGAGGTGACCAACACGCTGTTCGAGTTACGGGTGGACCGGCCCAGCCCAGCAGTCCTGCTTGCCCAACATCTGGGTCGCGTTGGTGTACACCTCGTCGGCGATGGTGTCGCCCATGATGGACCGCCCGTCGGTGGGACGGTTCCACTGGTAGCACCAGTGCTGAGCGAAGTAGCCGCCCGGCGCCTCAAGGGTGTCGAAATTGCAGATGCCGTCGGTCTGGATGCAGTAGCGGATAAACGGAATGCCGTTGAAGTCCGTGCGGCCGGGCCCGAACGACACGTACCCGCCGAATGGCGACGGCGCACCGGTCCCCTGCGGGATCGCCGCACTGATCCCCCGTGGATCCGGCTGCATCGGGTCGCCGAACAGCTTCGCGCTGATCCGGTCCTTGTTCACGGGGAGGTTGCCGTCAGCGATGTCGTTGAGCACCAGGTTGGCCACGATCGCACCCTGCGAGTACCCCACCACGGTGATCGGTGCGTCCGGGTTCTCGTTGTACGCGTCCTGCACCACCTGCCTGGCCACGTCGTGGCCACGCGCGACACTCTGGTCCATCGGCGTTTGGTCGCAGTTGGGCAAGCCCGCGGCGCCAGCCGGATAATGCACCACCCGCGGGATGCCACCCCGCACCCAGTCGTTGTTGAAGACGGTGGCGTTACCGTCGCAGGTCCCACCGATGAGGACGTAGTAGTGCCCCGGCTCCGCGTGCGCCATTGACGCCGTGACGTTGAGTAGTCCGGCAACGAGCGCCGTAACCACGGCCACAGCCTTCTTGGGATTCCTCACATTACCGCCTCTCCCTAGTTGCGCCTGTGGGCGCAACGTAGCGAGCAGCAATGAAATCCCGATGAAACGCCAGTGGTGCGACGGTGCCGCGGGTCTGGCGCGTCAGGGCGCAGTCCGACCGTGCAACACGCCTCAATCAACTAGATCGCCAGGTTCTGCACGTTTGTGTAGAGTTTGACCCCGACGCAGCGTCGAGGTACCGCGCTCCACATCCGCAGACTCGTTGTCTGAACAGCCACTTTGGGGTGGCACGGCCGGTCGCGACAGCGGTTGGACTTCACAAATGAAGCTGACCGGCGGGGCGCGGCAGCCGCGGGTGCTATCAACGCCGACCTCATCGCTGAGGACACCCGCCGCGCCGTGCAGGCCGGGCAGGGTTCCCTTCTCGCCGGGCCTGGAAGCCTGTCTCTATGAACACATCATGGGCGACCGGCGCCACGGGTTCTGGCCACCATCAAGCGCAGTCAACTTGTTGAAGTCGGCCGGCTGGAGCCTGCCCCGCACAGGTGATCGGCGTGCTCATCGACCGCGCTGACCACGGTCTGGATCCCGGCCCGGGTCGCCGGTCAGTCGCGTGTGTCGAGCGGAACGTGCAGCGAGAGGTGCGAGGACAGGGCGCGGAGGAAGTCCGGGGCGTCGAAAACCGCGCCCGCGGAGGCGACACCGGTGGTCCTGATCCGGCCGGTGAGGATGCGGTCGACGGCCTCCACCGCGAGCGGGGCGCTGACGGCGTAGATGTCCTGACCGGCGGCGACCACCTGACGTTCCGTGCCGCCGGAGCGGACGAGGACGTCGACGACGAAGGTCTGCGCGGAGCGGCCGCGCTCGTCGACGGCGGTCGGTGCCGAGGCGTCAGTAGCGGACAGGTCGGCAGCCGCCTTGGCGGTCATGTAGGTGCGCACCTCCCGGACGGCCAGGTGGCTGGGAACGGTGACCACGTCGGCCATGGTGAACTCGCCGATGACGCTCCGGGGACCGAGCGGAGGCGGAAAGGGCCACTCCAGGGTCGGCAAAGCGTCGTCGTGGTACTCCAACCGTCCGCCGGTGTAGCGGACACGGCGGCCACCCCGTCGCTGCCCCGATACGGCGCCCGCGGCGAGCGTTCCGGCGGTGGGTTGCCAACTGCTCAGGCCGTAGGCGATGTGCGCCTCGTCCGCCGCCGTCCAGTCGCCCATCGCGGTGGTGACCAACAGGTCGCCGAGGCCGCCGAAGAAGGCCATCGCCGGGACCACTGTGGTGTCCACGGCGCGGGCGCGCTCCGCGAAGTGCGCGAACGTGTCAAGGTTCGCCTCGACCTCGGCCGCCACGTCGACATAAGGGATGCCGGCGCGAAGCGCCGCCTCGACCAGCGGGGCGGCGGTCGTGGCGAAGGGCCCGGCGCAGTTGATCACGGCGGCCGCGCCGTGCAGCGCGCGGTCGAGCGAGGCCGGATCGTCGACCGACGCCTGCCGCGCTTCGAGCCCTGGTTGGGCCTGTGCCAGCGCCAGCAGCTTGTCCTGGTCGCGACCGAGGAGCAGCGGGACGTACCCGCGCTCGCGCAACTCCGCGACCACGAACCGCCCGGTGTGCCCGTAGGCGCCGAACACCGCCACGTTCCGACCCGATCCCATGCCTGCTCCCGCGTGCTCGAAGTGATCCATTGCGGAAATCCTGTCTCGATGGACCATCGGTGCCCAGTGTCCGGAACGACACGACCCATACAATTCCCGACATGAGCTCTGTCCCGCGCTCCATCGCGGTCGCCGCTACCGACGGGATGCTGCACTTCGAGCTGGCCCTGGCCTACGAGGTCTTCGGTTCCGCCCCGGCCGCCCTGCCAGGCCCTTGGTACGACGTCAAGGTGTGCGGCACGCGCGCCGTCAGGGTCGGCCGGTTCCTGCAGGAGCCGGACTGCGGGCTCGAACTGCTGGCGCACGCCGACACCGTGATCGTCCCCGCCTTGGCGGACGTCGACGAGGACCCGCCGGCCGAACTTGTCGAGGCGGTGCGCGCGGCCCATGAGTCGGGCGCGCGGGTGGTCTCCCTGTGTACGGGCGTGTTCGTGCTCGCCGCCGCCGGCCTGTTGGACGGACTGCGCGCGACCACGCACTGGGCCCACACCGAGGAACTGGCCGCGCGCTATCCCCGAGTGCAGGTCGACCCGGACGTGCTCTACGTCGACAACGGCAACGTGCTCACGTCTGCGGGCAAGGCCGCAGCGATGGACCTGTGCCTGCATCTGGTCCGCCGCGACCACGGCTCGGCGATCGCCAACGTGGTCGCCCGCCGCCTGGTCGTACCGCCCCACCGGGCCGGGGGCCAGGCCCAGTTCGTCACCACACCAGTGCCCGCCCAGGACGGCCATCCCCTGGCCGAGCTGCTCCCCTGGGTGATGCGGCGGCTGGACCAGCCGCTCACCGTGGAGGACCTGGCCCGCCAGGCGAACATGAGCTCGCGCCATCTGACCCGCCACTTCCGCTCGGTAACCGGCACCACCCCGCTGCAGTGGTTGCTGACGCAGCGAATCCGCCGCGCGCAGGAGCTGCTGGAGACCACCGACGACAGCGTCGACACCATCGCCTCGGCCGCGGGCATGGGCACGGCGACGACACTGCGCCGCCACCTCCACCGCACGATCGGCGTATCGCCGGACGCCTACCGCCGCACGTTCCGGCCGTGAGGCTGCGGTCCTCACCGTGACGGCTCTCGGCCGTCTCAGCAGCCGAAGGGCCACCAGCTCTTTGCGGAAGCGGGAAGTCGTGACCCGACTGGCCTAGCCGATCAGGAACCGCGTCAGAGCGGTGAGCGCTTGGCCCGCGACCCCGCAGCCGCGCTCACGAGGCGCGACGGGGTACCGCACTGTCGCTCGGCCTGTGGCGACAGGTGCGAGGTGCAGACCGGCCGTCCCAAGCGCCGCCTCGGTGTCTTTGTCCGCCACACAGAAGGAGTAACCACTTCCGGTGTCGAGTTTGCCCGGAGCTGTAGGGTCTCGCCGCGTCCGACATGTCGATCTTTTACGACCTGGGCTTTCCTGGTTGTCTCACGGCCCTGTCACCATGACCAGTCTCAAGTCCGTGGCATTTCCTCGTCCGACACCGGGCAGGTCAGCGGTCGTCCAGCCCATCACCGCTGTTGGCCTATTCCAGGGCGCTCAGGGGCGCACGCGAATGACGGTCTTGCCCTTGCGCCGCTCGGTCGGGTTGAGCGCAGGGACGGCGTCGTCGAGGGTCGCGACGGTTCCGATGTGCGTGCGAAGGCGCCCGTCCCGCACCCGGTCGACGATCTCCACCAGCTGACTCGGAACGGACTCGACGACGAAGTCGACCGCCAAGCCGTCGACAGGGCGAGCCTCAACAGGCCCGACCACCGACACCAGCGTCCCGCCAGGCCGGATGATGCTCGCCGAGCGCCTTTGGATGTCAGCGCCGATGACATCGAAGACCACGTCGACCCCGCCGATGTCGTCGAGATCCCCGGTGGCGAGGTCGAGGAACTCGTTCGCGCCGAAGTCCAGCGCCGCCTGGCGGTCCGCCGCCCGCCCGGTACCGATGACGTAGGCGCCGAACTCCCGGGCGAGCTGCGTCACCACAGACCCGACCGCGCCGGCGGCGCCGTGTACGAGGACGCTCTGCCCCGCCTGAAGACGACCGTGCTGGAACAGGCCTTGCCACGCGGTCAGACCGGAGATCGGCAGGCTCGCACCCACTGTGAAGTCGACGTTCCCCGGCAGCGGCGCAAGGTTGCGTGCCTCCACGGCCGCGTACTCGGCCAGGGTTCCATCGCGGTGCCAGTCCGTGATCCCGAACACCCGCTGTCCCAGCGAGAGTCCCGTCGTGCCGTAGCCGAGGGAGGTGACCACTCCGGCGAACTCGTGGCCGATGATCGCCTGGGCTCGATCGTGACCGGCGCGATCGACCCACGTCGAGGGCCACTCCCACTCCGCGGGGACGAAGCCCGACGCATGGACTTCAACGACGACGTCGTTGATCGCCGGCGTCGGCTCAGGCCGCTCCGCGAGTGTGATCCCGGCTGCTTCCGCGGCCTGATCCGTCGCGACGATTGCCTTCACTGGTACCTCCGTGTATCTCGTGCTCGTCGAGCTCCGGATGGACTCGACGCGTTTCAGTGGCCCATCCGTCTGTGGTGACGGATCTTGTTGCCGTTCCTGGAGTGGGCTAATCAGCCCACTCCATGGCTTGGGCGCAGAAGTCCGCAGCCAGGGGCTGGGCTTGCAGGTTGGCGTAGGAGTCCGACCCGGCGACTGCGATGTCCCCGGTGCGCAGCTCGGCGGCCAGGTAGGAGAACACGCGGACCTGCCCCTAGGTGACGTCAACGCGCTGCTACCTCCACAGCTACATCGTCGACGGCAAGAAGGACGAGACCAGCACCGGCGAGTCGGCGACACCACACGAACGGCCCAGGACAGCAACACCCACCACGCGCTGGTGTCCGTTCTCATTCATCTTGTCCCGCAAGCATCCTGCTGAGCTGTGCGATGACAACTTCGCTGAGACGAAGTGACCGACAGGGACGCGAGCCGGCACCAAGATCCGGGTTCTCACGGAGGACCGTCTCAACGATCATGTCGGTGCGGACCAGCTCTGACCAGCGGCGTGACACGTTGGCCGAGACCGAGTGCGCCGGATTCTCACCGAAGCTGTCATATTTTCGTGAGCGCTGAGCACTCCCGCGGTCAACTTCCGGTCCGCGGCACAAGCCTGCGTCGGCTCCGGTCCGAAGTGACGAGCCCTGTCGTGCGTGCCCGCGTTCGGACTGACGTGGTGGGTGGTCATCCCGTCCATCCGGTGTGGTGCAGCCAATCCTCGAAGGTCATCAAGTCGGGATGCAGGCGCCGCAGGAGGTTGATGTCCCGGTCCCGGGCGTAGAGATCACGGTCGGCGAAGAACTGGAACATCGCTGCGTAGTCATGGCCGAAGTCGGGGAAGGCGGCGCGCAGGTCGTCGTGCGGCATCGGGCTGTAGGTGGTGGGAGTGCCCGTGACCCGAGCGAAGGTAGCGGCGATCTCGTCGCCGGTGAGGCTGTCGCCGATCACCGCGAGGTCGCGGGTGCCCCAGGACTGCCAGTTGTCGAACATGTGGCAGGCGAACCACGCGATGTCGTCGAGGGCGACGAGCGGGTAGTGGGCGGTACCGAGGGGGAGCCGGAAGGTCAGGCCGCCCCGGCCGTCCGGTCGGGGGGTGAGTCGGTCTCGCAGGTTCTCGAAGTACGGCGCCGTGGTCAGTACCGAGACGTGCTCGGTGTACCAGCCGTCGGTCTCCTTGCGGAGCATTTCCTCCGACCGCATCAGGTCGATGTGGGCGGCGACGGCGGCCTTGCTGTCGAAGTGCGGGACGGGTCGGCCGGTCAGGGACACCGCGCTGTCCAACGAGGACCAGATGAATCGCTCCACTCCGGCCCGCTCCGCGGCGGCCAGCAAGTGCAGCCCTTGCCGATACTCACCCACGGCGCTGCCCGTCGCGAAGAAGTCGGTGTTGGCGAACACGCGGTCGGCCTGCCCGATCAGGACCTCGGGTGTCGCCGAGCCGGAGCGGACCAGTCGCACGCGGTCGGGCGCGGTGGCGGCGAGTTCGGTGGCGTGGGCGGACTCCGGGTGGCGGCTGGGGACGGTGATGGTGGCGTCGGTGGTGGCCAACAGGTGCTGGATCACCTGGCTGCCCATGGCTCCGGTGCCGCCGACGACGAGGACGTGGGTCATAGCGTTCCTTCCTGGTGTGTCAGGACGTGTTCGGCCAACTGGGTGTGGGTGGCAACCCAGACGTCGCCGGACTCACGGATGTGGTCGAGGATCTGGCCGACCATGCCCGCGAGGAGCGGTCGGCCTCCGACGTGGGCGTGGACCGTGAGGTGGAAGACACCCGGGCCGGGTGCGGCGAGCAGTTGATCCAGCAGCGCACGGTGCAGGTCGCGGTAGGCGTACGGGCCGGCCGCAGCGTCGCGGACGTCGGAGTAGTCGCTGTGCATGAGGGAGACCAGAGGGCCGTGAGCGGTGGACAGGACCTGTGGGAGGTCGTGGTCGCCGTGGTCGCCGGTCCAGCGGTAACCGGCCTCGGCGAGCAACTCGACAGTGTGCTTCGAACCAGTGGCGCGTGGGCTCATCCACCCCGTCGGGCGAACGCCGGTGACTTGGCGAAGGATGTCGGTGCAGCGACGAATATTGGTCCGCTCGGCATCGACATCGAGCAGCGCGGGCACCACGTCCTGGGCCCAGGAGTGTGCGGCGACTTCATGACCCGCCTTGTGCACGGCCCGGACGGTCTCGGGGTGCCGCTCGGCCACCAGTCCATTCACACCGACGGTGGCGGGCAGGTCACCGAGGACGTCGAGCAGCCGCCAGATGCCGGTGGTGACGCCGTAGTCCGCCCAGGAGGTGCTGTGCGTGTCGTCAATGCCGGACAGCGGCCACGCCGCGGCCATCGGCGCGTAGGCGGGCCAGTGCCCTGGTGACCACAGCTCCAACGCGACTGTGACCAGCGCGACCACCTTCCGCCCGCCCGGCCAGTCGATCTCTGCTCTCATTCGGTTCCCCTGTTCGGTAGCTTCCGCCGTGGACGCTAGTGAGGCGGCAGGTACCTCCAGGTTCCTGGCGGCGGGCTACCGTCGGGGCATGCGTGAGTACTCCGGCAGCGTCTTCCTCGCCGACTGCCCGGCTCGGCTGGCGATCGAGATCATCGCCGACAAGTGGGCGGTGGTCGTGCTGTTCGCGTTGAGCCGGAAACCGTGCAGGCACGGTGAGTTGGTCGGCCTGATCGGCGGAATCTCGCGGAAAGTGCTGACCCAGACGCTGCGGCGGTTGCGGGGGTACGGCCTGGTCGACCGCCACGCCGAGGCCGGGAAGATCGAGTACGTGCTGACAGACTTGGGCCGGACGCTAGTGAAGCCGATCGCCGTGCTGACTGAGTGGGCTCACGAGCACGGCGCGGCCGTGGCGGGATTCCAGGAGTCCACAACGGACTAAGTATATTCGGCCTCTCCCCCAATCCGACAGCAGGAATCTCATCCACACGGCGCGCATGCCAAACGGATGCCAAAATCACTGAGAATATGCCACGCAGAATGAGAACCTACACGCCTGTAGGGTCTTACTGCCGATGACATACCGATCTTCCCTGAGGTCCGCCGCGGCACCGCGGCGCGTAAGGTCTCGATGCCAACGTCGGCCCAGGACGACACATGTTCCGATGTCTGCCCCGATAACGGACACGGACTGACGTCCCGGGGCCGCCTGGTGCAGTCGCCATGGTATGGGGTTCCAGAAGTCGGCCCACGCATCCAACCTGCGACGACAGGCACGGTCAACGGACACGGCGCGGTATTCGCCACGCTGGTCCGCCTGCTGCCCAAGGCGCTGCGAACGCACCGGCTGGTCACTCCGGAAACGGTCCTGCGCTGGCACCGACGCCTGGTAGCCGCGAAGTGGACCTACCCACACCGCCACGGACAACCACAACTGGGGTTACACAAGGACTCAGGGCGAGCTGCTCAAGCTCGGACACCAGGTCAGTGCCTCCACCATCCGGCGGATCCTGAAACGGGCGCGCATACCTCCCGCGCCGGACCGGAACACCGACACGACCTGGCGGCAGTTCCTGCGCACGCAGGCCTCGACGAGGCTGGCATGCAATTTCTTCCCTGTCGACTGCGCGCTCACCCTCCAGCGGATCTCCGTGTTCTTCGTGCTGGAAGTCGGCAGCCGCTACGCCCACATCCTCGGCACGACCACCAATCCGGACGGCGGGCGGACCACCCAGCAGATCCGCAACCTCGTGATGGACCTCGGTGACCGAGTCGACGAGTTCAGGTTTCTCATCCGCGACCGGGCTGGCCAGTTCGCGGCCTCATTCGACGCCGTCCTGACTGACGTGGCCATCAAGCCGGTCAAGATCCCACCACGTTGCCCACAGGCAAACTGCTACGCCGAACGCTTCGAACTCACCGCCAGATCCGAACTCACCGACCGCATGCTGATCCTGAGCCAGCGGCATCTGCACACCGTGCTCGCCGAATACGTCCAGCACTACAACGGTCGACGGCCGCACCGGTCCCGCAGGCTTCGACCACCCCGGCCGACCTACCCAGTGGCGAACCTCAACACCCAGCGGATCAAGCGACAGCGGCTCCTCGGAGGCCTGATCAACGAATACGAACGCGCCGCGTAAAACTACTGGTCAGAGCCGGTGACTGACTTTTGGAACCCCACACGTCAGGTGGAGCTTGACCGTGGGCCAGGCTCGCAGGTCGTTCACCTCGCGGCGCAACACATCCCGTTCGGTGCGGGCCTCATCAACGTCTGCCTGTCGTCTCACACATCACGAGGACAGAACACCAACCCACTGAGGTCGAGCAGCTGCAGACGACGTGAGGTGGCGACGTGTACCAGCGTGGACAGCTCGTGGAAGCCGCGCGCACGGACAGGTCGGGGTGGCAGGTTCGAGCCCCGTGACACTGCGGAGCGTTGTCCGAGCGAACGGTCCACTCGGGCCGTCCCCGACCTGTGGACGGGGACGGTGATCCCGGTTGACGCTACGCCACGATGGCGCGTGCCTCTCACCTCATCCGTGTCGCAAGCACAGGGATCCCCATTGGAATCCCGCGCCGATGGCGGACATGACGTAGGTGTCGCCGCGCCGGACCAGCTGCTGGCTGAAGGACTGGTGCAGTGCGGTGAACACGCCGGCCGACCCGGTGTTGCCGAGTCGGTCGACGGTGATCGGTGCCCGGTGCCCGGGGACACCAAGCTTGTCCATCGTGGCGGTGATGATGTTCAGATTCGCTTGGTGGACAAAGAAGTGGGTGATCTCGCCGACCGGTAGCCCGGCCCGGTCGACCGCGTTGAGAATGCTTTCGGGCAGGCGCCTGGTCGCGGTGTCCCACACGGCCCGGCCGTCCATCTTCAGAAAGTGTTTCCTGTCCGTGACCGTCTGTGCTGTGACGGGGAGCCGGGAACCGCCGGCCGGGATCTGCACGCCGTAGGACAGCTCCGACCCGAAGTCCCAGCCGAGCAGGCCGGCACCGGGGGTCGACGATCTGGTCAGCACGACCGCTGCCGCCGCGTCACCGAAGAACACCCGCGTGGTGCGCTCCTGAGGATCCGTCACCCGTGAGGCACAGTCCGCGGCGATGACCAGGACCACCTCCGCCGCAGCGGTCTGCAACAGGTGCACGCCGAGCAGCATCGCCTGAACGCCGTTGGCGCACGCGGCCTGGGTGATGTCGAGGGTGAGCGCCCGGTGCGCGCCCAACCCGTCCTTGACGATCAACGCGGTGGCGGGCAGCGGTTGGTCGTTGGTATAGGTGGCGACGATGATCACGTCGACGTCCTCGGCGGTCAGCCCGGCCGCGGTCAGCGCGGATCGCGCCGCGGATCCGCACATGTCCGAGGTGGCCTGGTCGGGTGCCAGCCAGCGACGCTCGCGGATGCCTGTCCTGCTGACGATCCACTCGTCTGAGGTGTCCACCATCTCGGCGAGCTGGTGGTTGGTCACGGTCGCAGCGGGCAGGTGCAGCCCGGTACCGGCGACCGTGACGGGCACGGACAGGCCCGAGCCGGCCAGGCGGTCGATCAGCGCGGTCACCGGGCGCTCCCGGCTGCCGTGTTGCGTTCCGGCCTGAGTTGCAGTTCCAGGTCGGTGTAGAAACGGCCAGACCCGCAGGGCAGACCGAGCAGGATGCGGCGGGCCGCTTCACCGGTCAGCGCACCGCCCAGAGCGACACCTGAGGCCAGCTGCGGCCAACTGCTCAGGGTGCGGCCGATCTGTCCGAAGGACGCGGCGAGTTCCGGGCTGATCCGGTCCGCGTCGACCATGGCCAGGATCAGGTTGACCCTGTCCTCGCGGCTCAGCTCCAGCATGTCCACGGACTTCACGTCGCCGAGCAGCCCGTGCAGCAGGGGCCGGTCGGGCTCGTGGTCGAATCTTTCGATGTCGAGCATGCCTCGGTCGTTGCAGTCCATCACGACTGGGATGCCCAGCTCACGCGCGTGTTCCCTGGCCGCGATCTTCACCCACGGCGTGTCGCACTCCTCAACGAGCAGGTCGATCGGCCCGTTGCCGCCGGTGAAGAAGTCCGCGATGTTGTGCTCGGTCAGGCCGTCCCGGTAGATCTCGATGTCCAGGTACGGATCGATCTCGAACATTTGCCGGGCGGAGATCACCGCCTTGTTCACGCCCAGGTGGTGCACGCCCGCGCGCAGCCGGTTGAGGTTGGACAGGCTGAACTCGTCGAAGTCGGCGAGCTTGTACGCGCCGCCGATGCCCTCCAGCGCGAAGGTGACGGCGGCGCTGTTGCCGACCGACAGCCCGATGATCCCGATCGTGTTGCCCAGCAGACGGCGCTGTTCAGGGCGTTCGATCTTGCCGCGGTTGCGGTCGGTGCGTACCAAGCGGAACTCCTCGCGTGGCAGCACGTGCACGAGCCGCTGCGACCACGGGTACCAGGCCCAGGTGCCGTACTCCCACGCGTCGAGCCCGGCCAGTTGGTCGTTCTTCTTGCGCTGGATCTCAATCGGGTCGGTACAGGCCGGTTCACGGCTGCGGACCAGTTCGGTGAGCTGCTCGTCGATCGTGTCGTGGACCTCGCGCACGTCACCGGAGGCCAGCAGCGCGGTCAGCGCGTCGACATCGGACGTCCGGCGGGGCTCGAACAGCACCGGCTGCCACACGCCGCGGTCGGCGCAGTCCGCGTTGGCGAGGCCCACCGGGGCAGGGCGGCCCGACGACAAGTCGGACACCAGCCGCGCGTGGCCCGCGGCGGCGATGGCGGGGAACTCCTCACGAAGCTGGTCGACGAGTTCGGCGTACTGGCCCGCGCCGTCGGCGACGCGGTGGAACATCACCACCACGTCCTCGGTGTACTGCTCGACGTAGGCGCGGGTGCCCGGCATGCTGCGGAAGCCGAACCTTTCATGGAAGCGGTCCTGACCGTCCCTGGTGCCTGAGGTGCCGATCATCGCCTTCGCGCCGAGATGGTGTGCCGCCGCGATCGCCAGCCCGTTCAGGTACAGACCCAGCCCCAGTTTGCGAGCCCGGTGCTCGACAACGAGTCTGCTGTGCTCGAACGCGTCCCCGACCGCGACGCCCTCGGACCGCAGCAGTTCCTCGTATCGCGATGCGCCCAGGTAGGCGCGGGACTGGAAAAGGTCGCCGGTCGCCGGCGTGGACAGCCTGATGTAGCCCAGTGGTGGCCCGTCCGGCTCCCGCCGGGCGATGAAGTGCCAGGCGCCGAAATCCAGGTTCTGGTCGTCGAGGTGTGTGCCGTCGGTACGCGCGAAGGCCGGTCGGCGGCCGTGGTCGAAAAGGATCCGTGCCCTGAGTTCGCGCATCGACTCAAGCAGGGCCGGGTCACCGTTGCGGTCGCACGACGCGAGATAGGCCGTGACGTGCCACTGCGGCGTTCCGACTAATTGCTGCCCTATCTGCTGTGACATCGATTCCCCGGTGCCATAGTGGTTGGTGTCCGTCACGGATCGCCTTTTCTGATGATGCGATCGCTCGCCGGAAGGTTCTCAGGGGTAGCGCGAACCAACCGATCGAGCGACAGGAGGTTCCGGTGGCCTGTTGAAATCACAGTCCGAATCGGGTCGACCGGAAGGGTAGCAGCAGTTGAACCGCACTACCCAAAAAAGGCTGGATGGAGGTTGGTCTTTCACTCGCACGGGCAAGAAAGTGCACCAATTCCCGACTTGATCAACTCTTGGTTGCGTCAATGTCAGGCAGAAGCGATGATGATCACTCGAACGGGTACTCGATCGAATGTGATGCATGCCGCACGAGTTACTGCTCGTCACGGTGATTGCGTCCACAACCAGCGAGGCACGTGATGTGTGGTTGTCCATCACGGTCGCATGTGGACATGACGGACGACACGCGAAGCGAGATGGCAGCGTGTGGGCCGGGTTGTGATCATCCGATGACCTGATGACCATCACTGGTGGTTGCGCCGCTGCAACCGTCGGATCGCTCGACCGTCCGACAAGATCGCCGGTTTACGCCGCTCGCCATTCGGCATGTGGAACGCTCTGTCATCAGTCCTGCCCGTTACTGTTTGGCGTGTCAGGGAGCGACGCTCTGACCTGCGACATGACATTCCCTTTGGGAAACAAGGGGTGCGTGGCCCGTTCAGTGGCTCTCTGGGGTGTGCGGCCAGCCGTCGCTTTCTCGATGATCATGTCAAGGTATGCGTCGACGAAGAACTCCATCAATTTCAGTCCGCATCAAAACGGTTGGGATGCAATATGCCGCACCGATTTATCGAAATCAGCGAACAACAATCGAGCCAACTCCAGCCGGGACTCGTAGATCACATGATCGGACGTGGGGACACACCAGTAACTGCCTGAATGGCGCCTCTGTCCGTGGTACCAGCGGAAAGTCCTCCATTGGACCGCTGAGCGAAACATCTCGATGTCGATGTCGGCCCACGCTCGATCACCGTCGACGGTGCCGTCCCCGAAGCGGACAGCGACCAACACCGACTCGGTGGCGATCTCGTCGCTGGGCATCACCGCCCCCTACATCATGTTCGTAGCGTCACCACCATGACACGTGGCCGCGCTGCCGTGACCACTCCAAACGAGCGAAAAGATCACGCCTGCCCAATTCCCGTGGCCCATGAGCCAGACAAGGGCCACCGAAGGTGAGAAAGGGTCATCAGAAATGGGGCCCTACAATAAATCCTATTTAGCCGGGTGCGTAGCCCCCCGGAATAGTCGTCTCCGCTGTACCTGTAGGGCTGAATTTTGACTACCTGTCCGAAGTCCGGCGCGTCGATCATCATCTCGCCGCCGATGTAGAGCCCGAGGTGGCGAATGTACGCGCTGGTGCCGTAAAAGACGAGAGCGCCCGGCAGAAGTGGCTGCCCGTCCGACACGCGCGGCCCCTGTCCTGGTCGAGAATCCGGTCAGTAGCCTTGGCCTGCTGATATGCCGCATTCGATGATCGACGGGCCGTGGCTGCTCGACTGCTGTACCAGGTCTTGCCCCAGGGATTGGTCTGGCCGGCGCTGCTCGCCCGGTCCTCAGCATCCAAGGACGCAGAGATACTCACGCTTCGCCACGAGGTCGTGGTGCTGCGCCGCACCAACCCACGCCCGCAGTTCAACTGGGCCGACCGGGCGGTGCTCACGGCCTTGTCCCGGCTCCTACCGAAATCCCTGCGTGTCTGCCGCATCGTCGCTCCCACCACGTTGCCGCGGCGGCATCGCCTCCTGATGGCCGCGAGGTGGCGCCAACCGAAGCCGCCGGGCCGGCCACCGATCAGTGACGAGATCACCGCACTGATCGCGCGCCTGGCGACGGACAACCGGACCTGGGGCGTCATCCAAGGCGAGCTGCGTCGGCTCGAGCACCGCGTCGCCGGGCCCACGTGCTCGGCGCCACCAACCACCCGACCAGAGCATGGGGAGCCCAACTGGCCCGCAACCTGACCGCGGATCTTGAAAGCGCCGGACACCGCTTCACCCACCTGATCCGCGACCGAGACGCCAAGTTCACCGCGGCATCCGACGCGGTGTTCGCCTCAATCGGCGTCGACACGGTGCTCACCGCGCCGCAGACGCCGCGGATGAACGCGATCGGCGAGCGGTGGATCTCCTCCGTCCGCCGCGAGTACACCGACCGGATTCTCATCACCGGCCGCAGCCACCTCCACGAAGTGCTCGACGCTTACGTCAAGCACTACAACGCCGGCCGCAGTCACCAAGGTCGGAGCGTTGGGCTACGCGCGCCCGATGACGACCCGAAGGTGATCCCGTTGCCCACCACGCCGGACCGGATCAAGCTCAGGCGACACCTCGGAGGACTACTCAACGAGTACCAACCCGCCGCCAAAAACCCCAGCTCACAGCCAGTGACAGGATTTTCGACCAGGACGGGCGCCCGATCTACCCGGACACAATCACCGAGCAGTTCAACAAGCTGGTCGACCGCGCCAAGCTGCCCCTGATCACCCTGCACGACGTCCGGCACAGCTACGCGACCATCGCGCTGCGGTCCGGGGTGCACCCCAAGATCGTGAGCAGCAGGCTCGGCCACTCCCGGGTTGCCTTCACTCTGGACATGTACTCGGCGGACGTCCCTGATCTCGACAAGCAGGCTGCCGAGGACATCGGTGGTCTATTTCTGCCGAAGCCTGATCACGAGCCCAGAGAGGAGCAGTAGCGGCAGGGTAGCTACCACTTCAGCTACCGACCCGAAGAAACCCCGACATTCCCGGCGTGCCCGAAATAGAGAAGTGGCCCCCGACCTGCATGGTCGGAGGCCACTTCTCGTGAGAGTGGGCGATACAGGGATCGAACCTGTGACCTCTTCGGTGTGAACCAAGGACGACATAGTGCGCCGACCTGCGGAAACGCAACTTTCGCAGGTCGGCGCGGATCCGTTCAGAGCCGTTGAATGCGGTTTAGGGCCGTTGAGCGAGCCTGTCTGCTCCCCATTTGCTCCCCGTGCTGCTCCCCAACCCGTGAAGCCGCCGCCGGTGACTACCAACCTCTGCGGCTCCGGCCTCAGCTTCTTGGAACTGATCGAATTGAAGAGCCTACGATACGCCGGCCGGACCGGCCGGCGGCGTGCTCCGCGAGTATCGACATGCCACTTGACCTGTGCGGACGTTGTTCTCGGCACGCGCAGTGTCTCAATCTGGTCAGACGCTCGTTCTGTGACACCTGGCAAGGGGCGATCCATACGTGCGACCGGCGGTGCGGGTTTAGGCGGTCAGCGCAATACCTGCCGTAGTGCTTCGTAGGGTGTCTGGAAGCCGAGGGTTTGTCGAGGCCGTCCGTTGAGTTAGGCAGGCGATGGCGTCGAAGTCGGCTTGACTGAACCTTTTTCATCCTGCGGCGCGCTCGCGGTCCTGTAGGACGTGAATGGCCTTGGCCAGGCGGCCGGCGCGGTGCGGGCTGCACCGTAGCTTGCGGAGCACGCGCCAGGTCTTGAGCTGAGCGTTGGCCCGTTCGCCGGGTCCACGCAGGCGGGCGTGGGCACGGTTGGCGTCTTTCTGGGACTCGGGTTTGTTGCGGCCTTTGTGCGGGGTGCGGACTTGTTGGCCGGTCTGGTCGTATCCGTGGTAGCCCTTGTCGCCCAGCGCGATCAGGTCGGCATCGCGCAGCGCGGCCAGGCTATTCCAGATCCGGGCGGCGGCGGTGTCATGCGTGCTGCCGGACAACTGGCCGGACACCCACAGGATCGTGCCGTCCAGGGAGGTGATTACCTGCAGGTTCACTCCGTGCCTGCGGTGCTTGCCCGAGTAGAAGGGCCGGTCTGCTGCGACGCGGTCGATGGGGATCAGCGTGCCGTCGATGATCACGTAGTCCATGCCCTCGCGGGTGGCCTTCGCGGTGCCGCCCGCAGCTTCGGCGCCCGCTGGGCACGCAGTTCGACGGTCTCGTTGACATACCGCCAGCACGTCGCGGTCGACACCGCGAACCCAGCGCCGACCTCGGCGAACGGCTCACCCTTGCGCAGATACACCAGCACCAGCAGCACCTGCTGCCCGGGGTTGAGCCTGCGCCATACCGAGCCGAGTCGCTTGCGGTGCGCGCGGATGAGGTCGGACACGAAGGTCAGGGTCTGATGTGACAACGGCAGCGCGGCACCGTAGAACAGCATGCGAAGCCTTCGGTGGTACGGACTGATCTTGGTCGACAGCCCTCCTACCGGAGGCTTCATCCGTTGTCACGCTGGCACTCCGGCGATCCTCAGTTCGTGATCTACATCCCGTGCCCACCAACACATCCAGGCCAAGATGAAAAAGGTTCAGTGAAATTCCTGATCCACGACCGCGACGCGAAGTTCCCCGCCCTCATCGACGAGATCCTCGCCGACGCCGGCATCCAGACCGTCCTCACCGGCATCCGCGTCCCCAGAATGAACTCCATCATGGAGCGCTGGGTACAAAGCTGCCGCCACGAGCTTCTGGACCGAACTCTCATCTGGAACGAGCACCACCTGCGCCACGCCCTGCGCGAGTACGAGAAGTTCTACAACTCCCATCGCGCCAACCCGGCCAAGCGTCAGGCAGCTCCACTGCGCCCGGTGCCAGCGCCCATCACCGATCCAGACCGAATCGCCCACCTGAACATACGCCGACACGACCGACTCGGCGGCGTCCTCCACGAATACCTGCATGCCGCCTGAGCTGCATGGACGAGATTATCGGCAGGCGCAGTGTCGAGCTGCTGCCCGACCTTCCGGTCCGCGGACATCAGCAGAGCCCACTACTTCTTTGAGACCATCGAAATCCCGCCCAATGCGAGGGAGAACATCCGGGCAAGCGCCTTCCGAACATCCGGGTCTCGATCGAGTCGCTCTAGCGATTCAAACCTCGTCGGATCAAGATCGATCGTGGCAATTCCACCAGCATCCTTGCCGCCCGCGGTCGAGAACAGCACGAGGCATCGATAGGCCCGAACAGCCCCTCCTCGCTCCTCGCGCATAAGCGACTGGAGGACGACGACTTCTTCCCTGACCTGGCTGCGGAGTGCATCTACGGAAGTCCACCGAGTCGCCAAGCCTCGGTCCTCCGCCTCCAACTGGATCTCGAGCAGCGTATCAAAACCGATCTGACACACACGGAAGTCGGGGTCAGTCGAATGAATCATAGACATCAGAACACTACTCCCCGCCGTAGACATCGATACGAATTGACGTGTCAGGGTTAATACGGCCGTCGTTGATCCTTACTTGGAGTTCGTCCCAGCGGTGATGACCTCCAAGAATCGTCCCGTTACGTGAGACGACAATTCCGTCTCCCTCTGCGGCATTGTTGATCCCGTGCAAAAGTTCGTCGTTGCCCAGTTCTTCGTGGTACCACTGCGATGCTGGATCCCGAGTCGACTGTCCCTCGGTGTACCTCTTAGCGAGATCGCCAGCCCTCTCGTAACGTGTCGACCAACAGCCGGTGTTGTGGACCAGGACCGGGGTGTCCCCAGCCAGCACATAGTACGTGTGTACGCCGTCGATGGTGAGGTTGTAGGTGCGGATGGTTGTGGCGTAACGGCGTAGGGAGGTGATTGTAACGTGGCCGTTTCCTGGGGTGTCGAGCTGCTGCCCGACCTTCAGGTCTCCCGCATCTGTCCATGTGTGAGTGGTGGTGTCCCAGAACAGGTGGTGCGTGGTCGAGGTGATCGTTCGGGGGCCGTCAGCGGTAGCAAGGGTGACATCGGTGAAGTCATGGTCGGTGTCGGTAATGTGAACGGCAGTGACGGTGTGCCGTTGCACCGTCGGGCTGTCGGGTTCGGCGTTGCTGATCTGGTCACCGACCTTGACCTGGTCGATCGGCTTGTTCGTGCCGTCGGCCATCAAGACCGGCGTGTCACCCGCGAAGCTGTTCGGCCCAGCGCAACCGAGCTCGCCCCTCAAGAACCCGCCTCCGACCGCCAGCGTGACCGCTTCGCTGACCAGGGTGTTCACCGTCGTGCTGACCCTGGCCTCAGTCGCGCATTGCTGAAGGTGGTCGATGCAGTACATCGCGGCTATCCGCTTCGCGCCCTCGACATCGTCAGGGTGCTCAAGCAGATAGTCATACGCCTCCTGACAGCCCCTCCGCCCGAAACACGCATTCGTACCCGCACCGCGCCCGTCTCCCACCGGGGCGGTCCAGTAGTCGCCACTGCCATCACCCGCGTAGTGGTAGAGCTGGGTTTGCAGCCTGCCGTTGTCGGTGGTAGCAGGTGAATGCTGGTCGATCCAGTTCTGGTCCCGCGCCTGCCGCGATCGCTGCCGCTCACCGGCACGTTCGCTGGTCCACCAGTTGTTCCTCTCCTCCGCCGTCGGCGGCGGGTCACCAAGGATGCCACCACAGCCGACGTTGTCGGGGCCGCAGTTCACCAGCAACCCCGTCGGGTCGCTGAGTGTGGTCGGGTTGTCGTTCGCGTAGGTGTAACCGTTGAGTTGGCCGGGACGGGCCGGATCAAGCACTGGGTCGACAGAGATGAACCGACCGATCATCGGGTCGTAGTTTCGGGCACCAATCTCGGTCAGGCCGCTGGTCTGGTCCACCGGCTTGTTCAGGAAGCCATGAGTGTCCGGCCAGGTCCCGACGCCGGATCCGAGCGGGTTGCCGTAAGGGTCGAACGCGCGGCGAGTGACCTCACCGGTCTCGGGCTGGTAGGCGATTTGGTTGGTGCCGTGGGAATCACCGGCCAGGACGGTCGGGTTGGCCCCACCGACGCGCATCGCGATGGTGTTGCCGCCGAAGCTGTAGTAGCGGGTGCCGGTGACCGTCGCGAGCGTGGCGTTGTAGGTCAACTCCTCGCCGGGCAGGAACAGCGTCGTGCTGCCCTTGTCGTGGCGGATCAGCAGGTTGCCGTCGGCGTCGTAGACATACGTGCTGGTGCCGTTGCTGGTCTGGTCGGATGCCAACCTGTTTTCCTGGTCCCAGCTCAAGGTCTGCCGGTCCGCGACCAGGTTGCGGGTGCTGGTGTTACCGGCCGCGTCGTAGCCGTAGCTGGTGGCGGTGTTCCCGCCTGGGCCGCTGGTGGCGGTCGAGGTCAGGGTGTGTGCCTGGGGGTTACCCGGTGCCGGGTAGGTGTAGGTCGTGGTGGTGTCGCCACTGGCTCCGGGCAGGGCGTGGCGGACCTGGGTGGCGCGCAGTCCGCTGGGCTGGAAGCTCCAGGAGGTCCAGTACGGGGTGATGCCCCCGACGTTGGTGCTGCCCGCGGCGGTGGAGGGTGGGGCAGCGCATTTGTCGGTGGCTGTCCATGCCTGGTTGAGGCGATCCAGCGCGTCGTAGCCGAAGCACTGGGTCTGGGTAGCCGCCCCGGGCGGGCCTTGCACGTCGGTGCTGGAGGTCAGGTTGCCCGCTGGGTCGTAGGTGTAGGAGGTGTCGTCGATCTGCGGTGGCGCCTGTTTGCCCGACAGGGTGACGTCCGTGACCCGCCGGGTCTGCTTGTCGTGGTCGTAGGACAACCAGCCGTTCCCGCCGACCGTGGCGAACTGGGCGATTTCACCGTAGGGGGTGTAGATCGCGCCGGAGGCATAGGAGTTGTAGCCGAGCGCCCCCTTGGGCTTGCCCAATGCGTCGTAGGAGGTGACGATCTGCTCCGGTGACAGGCCGCCGCCGCTCGCGGGCTGCACGACATCGGGCAGGCCGGTCGTGGTGTAGGACGTCGAGGTGGTGTAGTCGCCGGCCAGTCCGGTCTCGCTGGCGGGGATGCGGAGGATGGTGCCGTTGGGCAGGCCCATGCCGTCATAGCCGGTGACCCCGGACAGGTAGTTGCCGCCAGGGGTGTAGCGGGTGGAGTAGCTCAACTTGCCGGTCTGGACGGTGTCGTACACCCAGGAGGCCAGCTCCGGGCCGGTGATCGATCCGGCGTGCTCCTCGAGTTTGCGGCCCAGCTCGTCATACTTGAAGGCCAGCGTCTGGCCACGGTTGTCCGTTGTGGATGTCAACTGGCCGGCGTCGTCATAGCCGTAGGTCGTGCTGCCCGCGTCCGGGTCGCTCTGGGTCCGCCTGCGGCCCAGCAGGTCGTAGGTGTAGGTCCACTTGTTACCCTCGGCGTCGGTGATCTGGTCCTGCTGTCCGAGCGGGGTGTAGTGGTACAGCGTCGACTGGATGGCGTTCCCAGTGATGGTGTTGCCCGAGATCGTGGGCGGGGTCGTGTACTGGCGCAGCTCGGTGACCTTGCCCCGGCTGTCGGTCAGCGTCGTGCTGGTGACACCGCCGGGCGGCGGGATGGTGGTGGTGCGGTCGCCACCATAGACGGTCTGGGTGGCCCACGTCGCGGTCAGCCCGTTGTAGGCGGTGGCCTTCACCGGCCGCCCGTCGCCGTCGAAGGTGGTGACCGTGCGGTCGTTGACGTCGGCGTCTGCCACCGAGATCAACGTCGTCCCCGGCGCGCCATCGGTGTGGTAGCGGTTGTTGGTGCGTACCACCCAGCCGTGCGAGTCGTAGACGGTGTCCGATCCGATCCGACCGCCGCCCTCGGCGTCTGATTGGGTTTGCAGCACATGGCCGAGACCGTCGTAGAGCGTGACGCTGGTCGTGTAGTTCGTCCCGTTCCCGTAGTCGATCAGGGTCTTGCTGGTGACCGCCGAGGCACCGTCACGCCGCAGGAGATAGCTGTAGGTACTGGAGGGCTGTTGGTTGCCGCTCTTGCTGTGACCTGGTAGCCACATCGCGGTGAGCCGGCCCAGGGCGTCGTAGCTGGCATCGGTGGCGTGTCCGGCGACGTCGGTGATGTCCAGGGTGGAACCGCGGCCGGGATCGACGAGGGTCTTGGTGGTCTGTTTCTTCGGGTTGGTAGTGACGATCTGGGTGACCACTCCACCGTCGGTCGGGGTGTAAGCCGTGGTCGACGTCCGGTTGAGCGCGTCGGTGCGTGACAGCGGACGACCGGACCCGTCAAAGGTCGCCGTGCCGGTCGTGATGAAGGTCAGTATGCCGTTGTCGTTCTTGCTGGAACTGTCGGTGCGGGTCGGATCACCGGCTCCCGGTACCACGCCGAGGTTGGTCTGGTTGTCGTAGAAGGTGCGGACATCGGACAGGATCGGCGACGGCGTCGTGCCCGGTGTGGGGCAGCTCTGTTGGGAGGTGATGACCTCCGCGACCCGGTTACGGATCCACGAGGTCGTATTGTCAGCGTAGCTGGTGGTCGTGCACACATCCGGTACGCCGTCACCGGAGGAGGTCTGCTGGGTCACCCGGCCAGCGCTGTCATAAGCGGTGGTTGCCGAGGTCGTGCGGGCACCGCCGGCGGCCAGCGCCGTCAGCGTCCGAGACTTGGTGGTGGCGACGATGGTCGCGGTGAGCGCGGGCAATCCATCGCGGGCTCGTGAGGCGGTGGAGGCGACCGTGCCGACATCGGTGATGGCAGTGGAGACCTGTGCTGGACTGTCGCCGTCGAAGGTCGTCACCTCGCGAGGCGTGCCGGCGAATTGGTTGCTGTCGGGGACGGACTCCCCAAGCGAGTCCGCGATGGTGACCGGTGTCCGGATCTTCCCGCCGGGCAGGGTGTCACCATCCATGCCCCGGTAGTAGGTGGTCCGGGTCAGTGTCTGCCGGTCAGCCACACCGTTGCTGCTGTGCTGGGGGTCGCCGGTGCGGACTTCGACCTGTTGGTAGCCGCGGAACTGGCCGTAGGTGCGATTGGCGGGCTTGGTCACCTCGTTGTCGTCGAAGTGCCACGCCGGGGATCCCAGGTACCGGTAGGTGGTCTTCTGCGTGGGCGAGAGCGCGTTGGCGTCCTGGACGTCGACCTCGGTGGTGACATACATGTGGAAGTAGTCCAGCACCGGGTCGGTGTTGTAGGGCAACACCCACCGGACTGGGAAACACCGCATCGTGTCGTTGGCCGGATCAGCGGGGACAGTGGTCTGGGTGCATTCCGGATCGCTGTAGGAGATCGAGATGACCTGGCCGGTCTCGGTGGTGATGGTGGCCAGCCGCCATCGGATCATGGCCGGCTGGTTGTTGTAGTTGACCACCCGGTTGTCGTGCACCTGTCCGGTGAACGTCATCGCCGGCAGGGCGATCGAGGTTCCGTCCGGGCTGTATCCGGTGTGGGTGATCGAGGCCAGCCACATGGAAGCGTCGATCGCGGCGTAGAACTGGTGGCCCAGTTCGTAGGTGTCGACCTTGGTGTAGCCGGTGCCGGTGTAGTACTGGGTGGTGATGGTGGTCAGCCGTTTGGTCGACCAGATCGACGGTGCGTGATTGTCACAACTGGCGCCCTGGACGCAGTGCTGGTCCTGTGGGGTGTCCGGCCAGGAGGCGGCGTTGTTGGTGGTGAACTGCGACGGGTCGCACGTGATCGTCCCCGAGGGCAGGCAGCGCTCGGAGACAGTGAAGACCACCTGATCCGCGGCGGCGCTGGCATAGACGGTGCCGTTCTCATCGCGTAGGCCGTAGTCGATCCGGGACAGGTAGCCGCCCCGGGTGTAGGCCACACCGGTGGTGGAGTTGTTGGCACCGTAGTAGTTGGTTTCCGGGGTGTAGTAGTACATCGTGGCGTTGCCATGGGGGTCCTCGACGTAGTCCAGGTTCCACCGCCACGCCTGCGCACAGGACGACGCGGCGAACCCCGCCGGGTTGTTACACGGGTCACCGGGGTGGGCCCCGTAGACGGGCTCGGTCCAGGTCGAGTTCGTGGTCGCTTGGTCGCGATGGCCGGGTCCGCTGTTGCGGCCGAAGAAGTACTGAGTCCCGTTCGGCGTGGTGATCTTCCAGTACTCGCCGCCCAGGGCGCCGTTTGCGCTGCCGGTGAGGAGTTCGACCCGGTCACCTGTGTCCGTGGAGGTGTGCCAGGTCTTGCTGAGGTCATCGAGCACCAGGGAGACCGAGTGGCCGTCGAGGTTCATTGTCAGGATCTGACCGGACCAGCAGGCGTCGTAGACCTTCGGTGCGGTACCGGCCGGGTCGTCCGCGCATGAGCGGTAGGTGCGTTCGATGTAGCCGGGTGAGTAGTCCCAGCCCTCACCGATCCACGAGGTCTGGTTGTTGGTCGATGCGGTATGTCCATCCACTCGGGATGAGTCGTAGGACAGCGCGACCTTCGGCGTGGCGTCGCCGCCTGCCGCGGACGGTGGGGTGGCGATGGGGTAGGACCAGGTAAACGCGCCCGAGCTGCCGCCCACTGACCAACTCCCCGATGGGGCCAGGGAACTGGCGGTGAAGCTTCCGTTGGGGCCAGCCGATCCCGCTGTGGCAGCCAGTACCAACGGGGTCGTCGAGGCATGGATGGCCTTGGATTGCGCTGCCGTGAACGTCACCGGAGCGGAGACGATCCCGGCCTTGGAGTCGTTGGTCGATGAGCCGATCGGGGTCTGGGTGTGGCACTCCGGCTTGTCCGGTGTGGACAATGCGCAGGCTGGCAACTGGACCAGGTGCAGGCGAGTGCCGAAGTCGGCGCCGACGGCGTTGCGGAAGCCGGAGTAGTCCACGCCCACCGAAGCCGTGTGCCCAGTATCCTCCGGGGTGACGGCGAACAGCACACCGGCGACTCCGGCCTTGACCGCGGTGTTGTGGTCGGCGAGGTGGACGTGGAACTTCGGCGGCGTCGTGGCAACGGTGTCCGGCTTTGCCTTACCCGTGGTCTCGGAGCGGATCAGGATCGGCAGGGTGCCCGCACGATGCGGAGCATCGGCTTGCGCGTTGGGCGTAGCTCCCACTGGCCTGCCCAGGGTGAGGTCGGCGTCGCCCGGCGCCGGCCATGACGTCGCCGTTGGCTGACCGGTAGGCGGGCCCTGAGCGGCCTTGGTTGGTTTCAGCGGCACAGTCGTGTGCGGGATGGGTTTCTCGATCGACACTGGTGGCCGGTTGTCCGCGCTGGCCTGGGCGGCGGGCACCACGACCGCGCTGAGCATTGAGGCGATCAGCGCACCGACGACGGTGACCAGTACCGGCGTCCGGCGTCGCCGGGCCAGCACCCAATGAAATCTATACGCAGGCGTAACTGTCCCACCGACGCGGCTCATCGCCGTCCCCCCTCGGAAAACCCGAACCCGTAGCGTGCGAACCGTACACACGTGCCACTCACCGGGGAAGACGTTGACCCATTTACAGCAATCCCACGCCAGATACATGATCTGGGTGACAACTCGCGTGTTTCGTCGGCTACATCCGAATAGCTGTACCAGGTGCGGCTAAACGGTCGACAGAGGCCACGCAGTTTCATTGCTTGCTTGCTGGCATCTGGTCGGGCGGCTAACGTCCCGAGCCGCCGTTCAACTGGCCATCGGCCACACATCACGGGGGAGGCGGCACCAGTATGCGCGCGACCACAACACGGTTCGGTTTGTCTGGTTCCAGACGGTTTCGGCGTGTTTGCACGATAGCCGTGATCGGGGCAGTGGCCCTGGGAGTCACCGGCCACACCGCGAGCGCCGCACCACCATCCCCCCGATCGAACACCCCGGCCGCTGCCGTGTCGACCCCGGCGAACCCCACCGGCCCGAAGGCGGAAGCCAACGCCTCCCAGCGCGCCCATGACACCGGCACCGCGGTGGAGGTCGCCGACCAGACCACCCAGACCCGGCAGGTGATGGCCAACCCCGATGGCACCTTCACCCTGCACTCGACGCTCAGCCCGGTACGAGTCAAACGCGGCACAGGCTGGATTCCGATCGACACCACGCTCGCCTCGACATCAGACGGGCGGATCGCACCGTCCGCGGCGGCGGTCGACGTGTCATTCTCCGGTGGCGGCACGGGCCCACTGGTCACACTGCGCAATGGCGCCAAGGCCGTGTCGCTATCCTGGCCGACCGCGCTCCCCACCCCGACGATCGCGAAGGACACCGCGCTCTATCCGGCCGTACTCCCTGGTGTGGATCTTCAGGTCACCGCGCACGCCGACAGCTACAGCGAAGTCCTCATCGTGCATGACGCCACCGCCGCGGCCAACCCCGCACTCAAGGCCATCCACCTGACCGCCACCGGTACCGGCCTGACCCTGGCCACCAAGAACGGCGGCCTGTCCGCTCAGGACTCCACCGGCACCGAGGTCTTCCACGGCCCGGTCCCCCGGATGTGGGACTCCACCACGACGGCCCAGTCCCCGAACCCGCCCTCGGCGACCGACCCCAGCGGCGGCCACGTCACCCCGTTGACAATCACCGGCGACACCCCGGCCGCAGCAGCACGGACCGCACCTACCGCAGGCATGTCCACGGTGAGCACCGCGCTGACCATCACCGCCCCCGCCGCGGCGTTGACCGGTACCGGCGTGAACTACCCACTGTTCCTGGACCCCTCGATGTCCGGCGGCACCCAGCATTGGCTGGTGGTCTCCTCCGGGCCCACTAGCGAGAGGATCTTCGACGACCCGACCTGGCCGATGCAGGTCGGCAACTGTGCCTCCAGCGGCTGCAACAGCATCGGCACCGCCCGCTCGTACTTCCAGGTCGACACCTCGCCCCTGATGGCGCGCAATGGCAAGACCGCCCAGATCCACTCCGCCTACTTCTACGCCAACGAGATCCATCAAGCCGTCGGCTGTGTGAACGAGCCAGTCAGGTTGTTCGAGGGTGGCGCTATCGGCAGCGGTACCGCGTGGCCAGGTCCGCTGGGTGACTACGTCGACACGCAGTCCTCTCAGGCCGGTAACGGCTGCGGCGGAGCGAACAACGTCGTGTTCAACGCCTACTCCGCTGCCCAATGGGCGGCGGCCAACAGTTGGACTGGCACCACCCTGGCGCTGGTCGCCGGTGATGAGAGCAAAGGGGAGCAGTGGAAGAAGTTCGACCACAACGCCAGGTTGGACGTGGTGTTCAACTTCCCGCCCAACGCCCCGACCGGCCTGCACGTGTCCAACACCGTCACCTGCACCGGTACTCCCATCACCCCTGACGCCCACCCCACTCTGTACGCCAGCGCGACCGACAACAACAACCCACCGCTGAACATCGGCCTGGCGTTCGAGGTCTACGACAACACCGGTACGACCCCGATCGCCGGATCAGGCGGCTCCGCCTCCGCGATCAACATCGCCTCCGGCAGCGAGGGCGCCTGGACCGACACCACCGACCTTGGCGACGGCAAATACGCCATGCGCGTGGCCGACCTCAACTATCCCGCCGACGACTCCGGGTCGAAGTACTCGGGATATTCCTACTGGTACAACTTCGACGCGCACTCCAGACCCATCACCCAGACCCCGACCGCCACCAGCTTCGACTACCCGGCCAACTACTGGGGTGCCGCGCAGGGCGCACCGGGTATGGTCACATTGCACGCCAACGGCGCGGCGAACATCGTCGGGTTCGCCTACACCTTCACCGGATCGGGCACCGAAGCCGTCCCGAACACCGGTGACTGCGACTACAACAAGACCTTCACCACCACCGGCGGCTGGGCCGCCACCACCACCGGTGACGCCACCGTCGCCATCCCCTCAGGACTCACACCCGGCTATCACACCCTGCACGTGCGTAGCTTCGACGACGCCCACAAACTCTCCCCCGAATCGCCGGCCTACACCTTCTACATCTCCCCCAACACCGGTGTGGCCATGACCCGGCTGGAAGCCGAGAACACCACCCAGGTCACAGCGACCCAACCCACCGGGCAGACCGTCACACTGGGCAAACAGGACTGCGCCTCGTGGTGCTCGGGCGATGCCCAGCTGTACTTCCAGGGCAACGCCGCAGGCCAGTCGTTCACGATGACCGTCACCGCTCCCATCGAGGCCGACTACGCCCTGGGCGCGCAGCTGACCAAGTCCTTCAGCTACGGCCAGTACACCTACACCCTCGACAAGACCACAGTGCTGGGCCACACCGACACAGCCCCGTTCGACGGCTACAACCCGACGGTGATCTCCACCTATCAGCCCTTCGGTGGAGTCCACCTGACCAAGGGAACCCACACCATCACCGCGACCGCCGTGGGACACAACTCGGCAGCCACCGGCACCAACACTTTCGAGGCCGGCATCGACTCGCTCACCCTGGCCCCGATCAACAACGTCACCTCCACCAGCATGACCGACGCGATGAACAACCACGGCATCGCCGAGGACAACACCACCCCGGCCAACGCCGACTTCATCGGCCAAGCACTGTCGGCCCAGTCACTAGCCGAGGCCGGACTTGCGCCGGGCAACACCAAGACCATCAGCGGCGCCACCTTCACGATGCCCGCTAAGAACACCGCCACCGGCAGCGACAATGTCATCGCCGCGAGCCAAACCATCACCCTGCCCTCCGCGCAGCGGGGCAAAGCCACCGCAGTGGGGTTCCTCGCCGTCAGTACCTGCGGCACCAGTCCCACGGTGACCACCACCCTGACGTATGCCGACGGCACCTACTCCAACCCCCTTGTCCCCGCAGTCCCGGACTGGCTCACCGGCCCCGCCGACTCCGCCGCCTCAGTGCTCTCGCACGCAGACGCCGGCGCCACCCCCGGCACCGGCCGACCCAAGGTCTACGCGATCTTCCTGCCCGCGGACCCGAGCAAGACACTGGCCTCGGTCACCCTGCCCAACATCGGAACCACCTTCCTTCCCAACACCTGCACCACAGCGCTGCACGTCCTGGCCATCGCCCCAAGGCCGGTACAGGCAGGCTGGCTGGGCGCCTGGGCAGCACCAACGGACATGGCCGTCGCCGCCACGCAGGCCAACAAGACCGTGCGCCTGATCGCCCACCCCACCACCACCGGCGACACCACGCGGATCCACCTGTCCAACGCCGGAGTCACCACGCCGACCACCATCGACGACACCACCATCGCTGGGCAAAGCGGTACTGGCCCGGCCGCCCTGACCGTACCGGTGCAGTTGTCGTTCTGCACCGCGACAGGCAGAGCCCTCGGCTGCGGTGTCCACGCGGTGACCCTCCCGCCGGGCGGCGAGGCCTACTCCGACCCCGTCGCCTTCCCCGCAACCACCAACGCCAGCAACAACAACCTCGTCGTCAGCCTCCATCTACCCTCCGCACCCGGCCTGATGCCCGTGCACTACGGCGCCACCACCATCGGCTACACCGCCGACACCGACGTCACCGCCAACAGCGACGGCACGCCGTTCACCGCGGGGCAGAACGTCGACTGCTACCTCACCGGCATCGACGTGTCCACGAACGACAACTCCCAAGGCACCGTGGCGATCCTGGGCGACCAAACCTCCGCCGCGGGAACTGTCAAGTACCGGGTTTGATGGAGGGTCTGATCATCCGCTCGGTGTCGACGCGGGTGTGCTTACGCGGTGATGGTTGGCTTCGTGTTCCACCGGTGGAATCAGGCCGAGTTCGCCGTGGAGCCGGCGGTGGTTGTACCAGTCGATGTACTCCGCGACGGCGATCTCGACATCGTCGATGCCGCGCCAGGGGCCCATGTTGCGGATCAACTCGGCCTTGAAGATCGAGTTGAACGCCTCGGCCAGGGCGTTGTCGTAGCTGTCGCCCACGGATCCGACCGAGGCCACCGCGCCGGCGGCGGCCAGCCGTTGGGTGTAGCGCACCGCCCCGTATTGCGCGCCGCGGTCGGAGTGGTGGACCAGGGCGCGGGTGTCCTGTCGGTCCCGTCGACGGGTCCACAGGCCCATCTCCAGCGCGTCGAGCGCCAGGCCGGTGCGCAGGCTGGTGGAGACCTGCCAGCCGACCACACGGCGGGAGAACACGTCCAGCACGAACGCGGCATACACCCAGCCGGTGAACGTGCGGATGTAGGTGATGTCGGCGACCCACAGCCGGTTGGGCGCCGGGGCGGTGAAGGTCCGTTTGACCAAGTCCGGGCGCGAGTCGTTCCCTTTGCCCGGTCGGGTGGTGCGTGGTGTCCTCAGTCGGGAAACCCCTTGCAGGCCACCCGTTCTCATCAGTCGAGCGACGGTGCAGCGGGCGACTGTTCGGCCGTGGACCCCGCCCTGGCGGACCAGTTCGGCGTGGACCTTGCGGACCCCGTAGACGCCGTAGTTGTCCTGGTGGATCTGGGTGATCTTCGCGGTGATGGCGATATCGCGGACCGCGCGGGCTGACGGCGGGCGGGACCGGGCGGCATAGTAGGTGCTCGGAGCGATCTTCATGCCGGCCTGGGTGAGCACGGTGCAGATCGGCTCGACTCCGAACTGGTGCTTGTGGGTGTCGATGTAGTCGACGATCAGCGGGAGGGGCGGTCTAGCTCCGCCGCGAAGAAAGCCGACGCGGACTTGAGGATCGCATTGGCTCGACGCAGCTCCTGGTTCTCGCGTTCCAGCTGGGCGATGCGCTCGGCGTCGCTGGTGGTGGTGCCCGACCGGTCCCCACTGTCGATCTCGGCTTGTTTGACCCAGGTCCGTAGCGATTCGGGGTGGATGCCCAGTTGGTCGGCGATCCGTTTGATCGCGCCTGGCGCGGTGGCGGGGTCCCGGCGGGCGTCCACGGCCATCCGGGTCGCGCGTTCACGCAACTCGTCGGGGTACTTCTTCGGCGCGGGCATCGTGATGGTTCCTTCCAGGTTTCGATGTCTCCATCAAACCCGATACGGAACAGAACCGCTGGTGGTACCTGGGTGGACAAACTCCCCACCAAACTTGGCAACCTCCTGCCCGGCAGTGTCGTCAACACCAGCATGACCGGCGCTGCGCCGCTGGGGCAGTGGACGCTGGCCGACGCTACCGGCACCACCCCACATGGCGCTGTCGCCTTCAGCGGTGACCACGGTGGATCCGTTGCCCTCGACGGTCATACGGGCATGCTCACCACCGGGTCCACTGTGGACACCACGGCCAGTTACACCGTGTCCGCCTGGGTAAACCTCAAGTCGACCGACGGCTTCTACACTGCGGCCGCTCAGGCCGGAACCAACGCAGGCAGCTTCTACCTCCAGTACAACAAGACCTGGAACTGCTGGGCCTTCCTCGGCTTCAGCAACGACGCCAGCCAACCCACCAGCTACCCGGCTGCCCGCGCCTCAACCCCGCCCGCACTCAACACCTGGACCCACCTGGTCGGCGTCTACGACTCCGCCACCCATGCGATGCGTCTGTATGTCAACGGTACCCTCGCCGGCACCGGCACCAATCCCAGCGCCTGGAAAGCCACCGGCCCAGTCACCATCGGTGCCATCGCCTACGGCAACGGCACCACCACCGACTACTTCAACGGATCCATCTCGGATGTCCGCGTCTACCAACAAGCACTGACCGACACCGACGTCGCCCTGCTCACCGGCAGCGCCCTGATCACCGGCCCCCAGCCCGGACTCAAGGCACCCGCCACCACCAGCGCCACCACCACGCTCAACAAGACCATCGGGTCCGAACCCAACCTCCGCACGGTTATCGTCTCCCTCGGTACCAACGACATCCTCACAGGCACCAACGCCGACACCATCGGCCAAAACCTCACCACGATGATAAAGGCCAACGGCCCCAACGGAATCAAGCGGACCTATCGGGCAGATGGATCAGGCCCAGTGCATGTCATCCTCGCCACCGTGCCCCCACTCGGCCTCGACGCCAACGACAAACGCGAGCAACAGCGCCAACTGCTGAACACCAACATCCGTACCTTCTTCAAGGACTACGGAGCCGACAGTGTCATCGACTTCGACAACGCCGTCCGAGACAGCGCCAACGCGAACAAGATCGACGCCAAGTACCTCAACGGCAACACGCCCAATGACGGCTACTACGACACTCTCGCACAAACCCTCAGCGACGCCGTCACACACTTCCCACCACAGGCACAACTCTGAAGCCCACGATGCTGGGGTTGCCCTACGGCCAACCCCAGCACGGGTTGCTTTCGTTGGTGAGGAAAATGGTCACCACGCTCAGGTGTTGCCCTGGGGGCTCGTAAAATCGTCGTCGCAGGTGGTAGCTGGGTTCCCCGCCCGTCAGTAGTAGCTGGAATGCTGCCCTAATGATCGTCTCGCTGCTGTACCGAGCAACTCGTGCGCTGCTGTCCGTGCCAGCGGCACTACTACGCCGGAACACAGCCAAGCACGCCGAACTGCTCGTGCTCCAGCACGAGAACACGGTGCTGCGATGACAAGTCAACGGTCGCGTCCACTATGAGCCCGCAGACCGGTTCTAGTTGGCCGCGCTGTCGTCGTTGCTTCCTGTCCTGGTCGAAAACTTGGTCGCTAACCTTGACCTGCTGTTTGTGGTGTTCATTGATCGGTGATCCGTGACTGTTCGGCTGTCGTACGGGATCTTGGTCCAGGCATTGTCCTGGCTGACGCTACTGGCCCGGAGCTCAGCCTCCAAGGACGCGGAGATACTCGCGCTGCGCCACGAGATAGCCGTTCCGCACCGTATCAACCCTCGCCCACGACTGGACTGGGCCGACCGCGCGGTACTCGCGGCCCTATCCCGGCTCCTGCCGAAATCCCTACGGGCCTGCCGCATCGTCACGCCCGCAACATCGCTGCGGTGGCATCGCCGACTCGTGGCCGGGAAGTGACGCCAACCGAAACCGCCGGGCCGTCCGCCAATCAGCAACGAGATCACCACGCTGATCGTCCGCCTGGCAACGGAGAACCAAACCTGGGGCATGGTCCGCATCCAGGGCGAGCTGCGGCGGCTCGGGCACCGCATCGCCGCCTCCACCATCCGCCGGATCCTGCGCAGCCACCGGATACCGCCGCCGGCCAGCCGCGGCGACACATGGCGCACGGTCCTGCGCGCCCAAGCCGACGGTCTTCTCGCGATCGACTACTTCCACGTCGACACCGTCACGCTCAAGCGCCTCTACGCAGCATTCGTCATCGAGCACCGCACCCGCCGCGTCCACCCGCTCGGCGTCACTACCCACCCGACCGGAGCCTGGGCAACTCAGTTGGCCCGCAACCTCGCCACGGATCGTGACGACGCCGGACACCGGTTCACCCACATGATCCGCGACCGGGACGCCAAGTTCACCGCGGCCTTCGACGCGGCGTTCGCCTCGACCGGCATCGACGTGGCGCTCACCGCACCGCAAGCACCCGTGAATGAACGCGATCGCCGAACGCTGGATCTGCTCGCTCCGACGCGAATGCACCGACCGGCTGCTCATCACCGGCCGCAGCCCCCTCCGCCACGTGCTGGACGTGTACGTCGAGCACCACAACGCCGGCCGCAGCCACCAAGGCCACGGCGTTGAATTATTGAGTCGAAAGTGATCGTTTGCCTGTATGTTGCTCACTTGTGATCGAGGTCGAGGACGCGCGTCGTCTGTCGCCCGCTGAGCGGGAGGTGCTGCGGTTGCGGGTAGTGGCCGCGTTGGAGTCCGGCACCGTCACCGGCTATCGGCAGGCGGCCGAGGTGTTCAGGGTGGCCGAGCGGTCGGTGGGCGCGTGGTGGCGGGCGTATCGGGATGGTGGCCGTGAGGCGCTGGCGGTGCGGCGGGTGCGCCGCCCTGGACCGGCCGAGCTGATCACTGCCGCCGAGCGGGGCACGCTATTCATGGCGATGGCCGACTACACGCCCGAGGAGTTGCTGATCGGTGGCCCGTTGTGGACCCGGGCGGCGGTGGTCGAGTTGATCCGGTTGGTCACCGGGGTGGTGATGACCGAGCAGGGCGTGGGGCTGTGGTTGCGTCGTCACGGGTTCACCCCGCAGCGCCCGGCCCGGCGCGCCTACGAGCAGCAACCGGCCGCGGTGCGGGCCTGGCTGGACACCGAGTATCCGGCGATCGCGTCGCGAGCCAAGGCCGAGGGCGCGGTGGTGGCCTGGGTTGACCAGTGCGGGTTGCGCTCGGATGCGGCCCCGCCGGGGCGGTCGTGGGCGCCCAAGGGACACACGCCGGTGGTGCGGGTGACCGGGAAACGGCTGCGGGTCAACGTCATGTCCGCAGTCGCGTCCCGGGGTGCGTTGTGGTTCACCGTGTTCACCGGCCGGTTCACCGCGCCGGTGTTCACCGCGTTCCTGGCCCGGCTGGCCCGGCAGGCCGGGCGGAAGGTGTACGTGATCGCCGACCGGCACCCGGTCCACCGCAGCAGGGTGGTGCGTACCTGGCTGGAAGCCAACACCGACCGGATCGAGTTGCACCTGATGCCCGGCTACAGCCCCGAGTTGAACCCCGACGAGCTGCTCAACGCCGACCTCAAACGCAACATGCCTGCCGGTCGTGCTCGCACTGTGGAGCGGCTCGCCCGGGACACGCGCCGCTTCCTGCACCGCCGCCAGCGCCAGCCACACCTCGTCCGTGGCTACTTCCAGGCACGCCACGTCCGCTACGCGATCATGTAGGCAACCAAACAGTTTCGGCTTAATACGAGCACCCGATGACGACTCGAACGTGATCCCATTGCCCACCCCAGTGGACCGGATCACTTACGCCGTTCGGCGTTGAGATCCTCGTACTCACGCAAGGCGTCACCACGTGACCTTGCCTTGCCAGGCAATCGCCGCTGGCCCGCCCGGTTGCGCTTGACTGGAGATGCCTCCCATTCCAACAGGTTTATCCATCTTGGAGGATCCACCTCCACCGGTAACAGAAGTCGACCTACCGCTTTACGGAGGGACTGAATCGTCGTCTGCCCCCATACAGCGTTCGGAAGATTTTTGCTCGTATAGCTCGACGATAATCCGCAGTAGTATCCGGGACACCTCGGGCGTCAGGGGAGGAGGATCGTCAGGTACTCGTACAACAATGCCCTCTGTTGGTTGCCTGCGGGCACGGTTTCGCTCTGTTGCAGACATTGAAACCTCGTCAGTGAATGTCGGTACATCGTGCTGGTCTGCCACCGGACCTGGTCAGTCCGCAGTTGACCGTGTTGACGGCAGAGCAAACTGGGCAGGTACGACGATGTGGAGATCGGCAAACCTGCCGTCATGATGCAGCTGAACAGCGAGCCTGGTGGCCTCGAACAAACGACGGAGTAACGCAGCGGGCGCGCGGCGCAGGCACGCGCCACAGACATGGGTCGTGCCGTCGGTCTCGGTCTCGGTCTCGGATCTGCACGTACAGAATCGGCTGGCCGTGTTGGGTTCCGGTGGGTTGATCGTGGCCATACCGTCCCGATCTACGGCGTTAGTGATCCCCTGCAACGCCACGGCACACGCATCTGTCGATTCGCCGCCGTGGGTGTAACGCAGGAGGTTGTGCTCGCGGCGCCGCGGGGCCCCGATGTGCTGTCTGAACATGGGAGCCTGCCCATGCCGGTCGTGGCCTCCTTGCGTCAGGCTGTCGGGCTGTGCGTGGTCGAGACTGCTACGCGCCGGGGTGATCACATAGGCGTGGAGTAGCTCGGTTGCCGCCGTGAGGATCAGGTCTTCGCGGATGTGAATCCCCTTCGTAGACGATCCGGGGACGCGTGGCTGGGCGATGCTGGGGGCACTGCCGTGCGAGCAGCTGTAGTACACGCGCCTGCCCCTCTGCTTGCCGGCCATCCGTCGGCCGCACGCACAGAACACCATGCCCCGCAGAACATAGGTTCGTTTCGTCTGGGGATGCCGGTTCATGTCGTTGCGCCACCGTGAGCCGCGCCGCGCGCCACGGGAGGCGGCCAGCTCGTCGAACATCCACTTGGGAATCAACGGCTCGTGTGCCGGTGCGGGCGACCACACCCACAACTCCGGGTCGTTGACCTTGCCCTTCTTGGAACGGCTCGCACGCCGGTTGAAGACCTGGAAGCCCGTGTACTTCGGGTTACGCAGAACCTCGTACACGCTGTGCTTGCCGCAGCACCCCGCAGCGCGCCGCTTGCCGGGCGGCTCAGGTGGCGGATAGCAGACTGGATCGGCGTTGAGGCGCTGCGCGATCGTCTCGTAGGGCAGGCCCTCAAAGTAGCGCCACGCCGCGATCTGCGTCACCGCCTGCGCGCGGACCCCATCTGGCTCCAGCCGGGTCTTGGTGATCCCCTTGTCGGCCTTGCCCGGGTTGGGATGCCGGTAGGTCCTGCCGGTGTAGCCGTAGGGTGGCTTGCCGATGTTCCAGCCTTCCTTGACGTGGGTGCACAGCCCGCCCCACGACTGCTCGAGCGTGTTGAGCACCTCGTACTCGGCTACGGCCTGATTGATCCGACGCTGCAGCATCTGCTGGGCTCGACCGCCGTCGAGCTTGATCGGCTCATTCCACGCGAACAACGGCACACCCGCTCGCTCGAGTTCACGCTCGACCGACATTCCCTCGTACATACGTCGCGCGACTCGTGCCGTGGACTCACAGATCACCACGTCGAAGGGCTTGTTTCGTGTCCGCGCGTGGTCAAGCAGGTCGGCAATGCCGCCGGCGCGGGCGATCGGGATGCCACACCGCTCATGGTCACTGCCCCGGCCCCGCTGGTCGAGTTCCATCCGGCCCGACTCCACGTCGTAGAAGTGGGCCACGATCGCCCAGGAGGCCGGGAGCGCCGCTCGGCATCGGTCGAGTTGGCGCACCAGCGACTGTCGCGGGTCCTGCCGCTCCTGAGTCGAGGTCCGACCGATCCACGCGACCCGTACTTCTCCGCGTAACAGGACAATGGGCAGCGCGAACGGCGACACGGCCAGATCAGACAACTTCCCTTGCACGGCAGGCGAGACCAGCCCAGCCGCATCACCCGAAGGGATGCCTGCTACCGGCGCTGTCGTGGACGTGGCATCACACACGGGGCGGGTCACCTGACCTCCTCACCAGCAGCCAATACAGCCTTGCCGCCCTGCACCCAGGCCACCGCGTCATTCACTACCGTCACCAGTTCCTGACGGCGCCGCTCTCCCTCAGCACCACAGACTTGCCGCACTGTGGCTGTGAACCGGACAGCCGCCGGAGTTTCCCGTGACGGAAACGACCAGTCTGACTTCCCGATGTCCTCCGTTGCTGCGTTATGAGGGCCCTGTTCGGGGCGGTCCGGGACAAATCCGTTCTCCTCGCGCTTCTCCCGCGAGACTGGGTTGTTCTCCGACATAGGAGCCACTCCGATCACAGGCTTGTGTGCGTTGGTACGGCATGCGGCTCACATACCGGGACACGTATGCCGTGGGAAGAGACAGCAGGTAGGGACAGCGTCGTGTGCTGCCGTTGCAGGGTGCGCCACCACGGAGGGACAGTGCAGGGTCTCGCCACGTGGTGTCGCAACCTGCAGCGGTCAGGCACACGGCGCTGTCCCACCGGCGCTGCAGATGTTCCAGTAATCGGTTCTCGACTTCCGAGGCCACGTGGGAATAGGCCTGCTGGACCTTGTCCGAGAGGACATGGCCGAGCCGGCGGGACTGAGCAATGTCAGGGATGGCGTCGGCGATCATCCACGTCTTGTGGCTGTGCCGCAGTCCTTTGAAGGTCAGTCCGTACTTGACCGTGTGCAGACCGCGGACTGTGGTGGTGGCGTGGCGGCCATCGGCGGCGGGACGCATGGCACGGCGAGCGAAGTTGCTGCGGCGGTGCAGGTCACCGTTGGGTGTGGTGAACACATGCCGGTGGTCGTGGTGCTCGAGATGGGCGCGCAGCAGCCGCACCAGGAAGGGAGGAAGGGCGATGATGCGGGCGGACTCGGTCGTCTTGGGCGGTCCGAGCCATAGCCGGCCTGAGCAGGATTCGTGCAGCGCGCCGATGTCCGGGTCGATGGCGATGTAGCCCGTGTCATCGTCGAACAGGCGCAGATTCGGGCGCTGGAGGCCGACCAGCTCGCCCCAGCGGGCTCCGCTCCAGGCCGCGGTCACCACGAGGAGGGCACCCTCCGGGCCGTAGCAGGCCGCAATCTGGTCAGCGACGTGGAGAGCTTCTGCCGGTTGCGCCCAGATCACCTCTGTTCGGCGAGCGACCGGACGGCGGCGACCGCGTCGGTGTGGGCGGAGCGGGTTGGCCGCGATGCGGCGGTCCTCCGCGGCGTCGGTGAGTATGAGGGACAACAACTTCATGATGCTCTCGACGGTGGTCGGTGCGAGCCCGGTGGCATTCAGTTGGTGGGCCCACCGGTGGGCGTCCGGGTTGCTGATGTCGGCCAGTGCGGTCGCGCCCCAGCGCGGGAGGATGTGGATGCGCAGGATGCTGCGATAGTTGTCCTCGGTGCGAGGGTCGACATCCAGTGCCGCAAGCCAGTCGGTGCTCCACACGGCGAGGGTGGTGCGGCCGCCCATGGGGTCCAGCCACGTGCCGCGGCGTTGATCAGAGGCGATGTCGTCAGCGTGGTCTTGGGCAGTTCTCTTGGTAGGGAAACCACTGACCGAGTCAGTGGTTCCATCCGGACGGCGGTAGCGCACGCGCCAGGAGTGGCTTCCACACTGTTCGATCCACGGCATGGCGACGGCTCCTCTTTCGCGAGGCTATCTCACTTTTACTTGCATCGAGAGGTACTGCACCGCTGCGACGGTGTGCACGGGTGGCGCGGCAGCCCTTGAGCAGGTACCGGTCGTTAGCGCGATTCCCTCGCGTTACCTGCGGTAGCGTGCTGGGCGTGCCCCTGAGGCAATGATGGAGTGCAGGTCCGCGTCGGAAAACCGTAAGTGCTTACCCAGTAGGGTGCATGGCACAGCGCGTACCCCCGCTTGCCGTCGTAGCCAGGACTCACGGACTGTCAGAAGCTGCGCTGCTTCAGCTGGAGTATGCAGATGTGGACGGCTGCTGGTGTCGTGGGCCGACGAGGGCATGTCGAGGGCCGATGCGGCGGGCTTGGGAGAGTTCCTCGGAATATTCGTCGACAGCGCCGCAATGTTCTGGCGGGGGTGAAACCCTTTGCTGGCAGGCATGGTACCTCCCGGTCATCGGTCAACCCGAACGGCGACATCCGGAGCCCTGCGTATGCCGGTCTGCCGTTCGATCAAAGATCATTAGTCGGGCGGGCGGCCACGGAAGGCCAGCGGCGTTGGCGCGCGCCGTCGTTCGCACGCTCTGGGTTGGCGCGCGGTGGCACCATTGGCCCCTTGACCCCTGCTTGCCGCATCAATCAGCCTCGACACGCTCGCCCAGAAGCAGAATAACCACGCCACGCATGGGCCGCGGCGAAACGGAGCGTGGCCAGTCGCCGACACGTCCACGACTGGCCGCAACGAGCGGCTGCTACCACCTAATGCGGACTCTGTCAGGGCATGGCTTGGCCGACAGCGTCGGTGCAAATCCTGACCGCAGATCTTCAGCTGGAGTGACTGATGAACCCACCAGCACGCAACCGGAGAAGCGACACCAGGATCTGTCGATCCCAGTGTGCACCCTCATCCTCCCGTCGCCCTGCCTTTGTTACCGAGGCAGCCGCACTCAGTGGTCCTCGAGCGCCGTCTGACTCCGCGGACAGCGCCCGGCAGTCCTCCGGTGCCGACGCCACGTCACCGGTCAGGGCTCAGGCAGCTTCAGGTCGTCGTGGGCACGACTGGACTTTCAGCGGACACGTCGACTACGTCACGGGCGCTCACGGAGAGTGGGTCCGCCGCGAGTTGGCCGGTGTGCTCTGCGGCCTCCTCGCGTGGGCCGCGTCCGAAGTTTCCCGGCCCTCAGCCCTCATCGCTGACGGCGGGCAGAACGGCGCGCACCGGTGACGCGCCGGCTCCGTCGCCGAGGTGGCTGCGGCATGCCGTTACCGGTTCCGGGTAGAAACCTCGGTGTCGCGTCGGCGATGCGTCGTGAGCGTGGCTGAGTGCGATGCGTCTGACCGCGCCACTCAGCGACTGGCAACGGCAGGTCCTCGGTTGGATTGCCGATGGCTGCCCTGCCGGGGTCATGACCGGTCACACCTACAAGACCACGGCCAGGGCGCTACAAAGCCGCCGTTTGGTCAAGATCAGCACCAGTGGCGGAGTGTGGTCGGCGACCGTGACCGACGCCGGCACCTACTACCTCCAGCACCGGTCCTTCCCCCCGAAGCCCCCAGTATCCCCATCGTCTTCATCCCCGCCTGCTGACGCCGGGCGTCGTGCCGCGGCACGGCCCTGCGCGCGGTCCACCACGCCAGCCCGGGAGCCCACGCTCTCCCCCACGGCGAAGCTGGTGGCCGATGTTCTCGCTTCGGGCGGCACGCTGACGGTGCCGCGAGACGGTCACCGCACCGGGCAGCAGCGGCTCGCGGACCTCGCCCGCAAGGCTAATCTCCACCGCAAGACACCCCCGGGTACCCGCCTGGTCCACGACGTCGTCTACGACGGTGACAGCTGGACATCCAAGCGGTACGACGTGCTGACGTTGGAGGAGGGGCCCGCGGGGACCGACGCTCCGCTGCTCCCCGTCCCAGTACCTGAGGAGATCAGCCGTTACCACCCAGCGGTCTCCGCTCTCCGGAAGTCCACCCACGTCGCAAGCACGCAGGCACGGACGCGGGCCCTGCGCATTCTGCACGCCCTCGCCGTCGAGAGCGAACGCCGCGGGTACACCGTCACGGTCCCCACCCCGCGGGCCGACAGCCGCCACAAGGCCACGCAGGTCTGGCATCTGCTGCTGACCGTCGCCGGCGAGGTCGTGCCGCTGTGCATCAGCGAGGAGGACGACCGAGTCGAACACGTGCCCACCGCACGGGAACTTGCCGCGCACGAACGCCAGCCGTGGATCCGTATCCCGAGCCATGACGAGGTGCCCAGCGGTCGGCTCCGCATCGACGTCGGTGGCCTCGCGCGGTCGGAGTGTCGGTCGTTCTGGGCTGACCGCAGATCCTGGCGCCTAGAGGACAAGCTGCCCGAGCTGTTGCGTGAGGTCGCGGTCCGCGCCGATGAACTCCGGCTCAAGCGCGAGGCGCAAGTCCGAGCGGAACAGGAATACCGGCAGGCGGTCGAGCGCGAACGACTGCGCGCCCGGGCCCGTGCGGCCGACGCTCACCGTCGGGCTGTCCTGGACGACCAGCTGACGCAGTGGCGCCGGGTGCGCGAATTGCGGCAGTATGCGACGGCGATCGAGGAACGGATCGCAGTAGCCGAGGCCGGTGAGCATGCGGACAGCGAGGCCGCTGGGGAGGCGCGTCGCTGGCTCGCCTGGGTCACCGAACGCGCCGAACAGCAGGATCCGCTGCGGGACCTGCCGCGCTGGCCCAGCGCACCGGACCTGCCGCCCTACAAGCTCGCCGAGTTCATGAACCGCGTCCCCCAGCCGCCGGAGATGGGGTACCACCCGGAAACGTACTGACACCGGGCGGTGAAACCGCGCTCCGCACGATGTCGTCTGGGATGCTCGATACTCCCACCAGACCCCGCAGCACTCTGTGACACGACCCCCATCCCCTCCCCATGAGGAGGCGGCGACGGGGCAGAGTTAGGTACGGCTTCGGGGAGATGACCGGCCACACCGGCGCTCGGACACCCGGTGCCGCATCGACCGTCCTCACCGCGTCGGTGGCCACCTCAGGCCGCCGTGTAGCTGCCTCTGCTGGCGGCTTCGCTGTCTCCAGCCCCGCTGGTGGAGGCATGGTGGCGGCGGTGCGGATGGTTCACCGGACTTACGCTGGTGCCATGGCGGGCGTGAAGGAGATCGCGCGGCGGCTTGCGGCACTGGAGCGGCAGCTGGCCGAGGTCCGGCAGGATGCCGCGGCGGCCCGGGTGCTCGCGGGTGCCGCTGACCGTGCCCTCTCCGAGGCCATGCGGGCACTGGCCGCTCAGACCCGGGCCCTCTCCGCACTGCGTGAGACACAGCGGGAGCACCAGCAGCAGACGCAGGACGGGTTCGCCAAGGCCACCGCCGGCATGGCTGAGATCACCGCGTGCCTGCAACCGGTGATCAACCGGAGCTGATCCAGGCTTCCGCCCTGCGAGTCCTCAACACGCTGGCCACGGCGCGCGGCCTCGACCACCCTGGCCGCCCTGCTGAGGGTGGAGCCTGATCTCGGTCAGGCGGGAGCCCGGTGCCGTCGGTCGTGCCGCGCGGAGGAGCCTGGTGTGTGGCGCTGGCGGCGGGCGTGACATAAAAGACGTTATCGGCGCACCGCGCCGATCACACGGAGCTGACCAGCACAAACGCCGCGCCCGAGCAGTGTCGCCCAGCACGCGACAGACCCAAAAATCGATGGCCGTTGACAATGCGGCCGCGGCGGCAAACGGCGATCGCTGTGAGTCGCTGCCGGGACACCTCGGCATAGTGCGCGTTGGCCTCGATCCCGATGAAGTTCCCACCCGACTGGACCGCGGCCTCTCCCGTCACCCCCGAGCCAGCGAAGGAATCGAGAACGGTCCCCGCGTCCGGAGCGTTCCACTGGGTTGCCGCGGCAGCCGACAACGAGCGCGGTCGGTCTACTCGGCCACCCCGACACGATCCGCCTCACCGTGGCCCCCGCCAACGACCAGGCCCTGGTGCTGGCCGTCGACGGCGAGGTGGTGCACCTGCCCATGGACCTCGCCACGCTGGTCCTGCACTGGTACCGAACCCATGCCGCCGAGGGGTGCGAGTAGGCCAGGCCACCACCGGTCGCGGTCGAGCCGGTCCACCGGTTTGGCCGCGTGTCCCACGCTCCACGGCTAGCCCCCTCCAACCACTATCTCGGCCGGTCAGGAAGAACCGGCCGTTACCGGAAGTCAGGACCTCTGTTGCACCTTGACGCCAGGTACAACACTAGGGGTATGCCCACCGCCCGGCCCCGCCACATGATCACCGAGGACGACGCGGTGCACGCCGCGCTCGACGACGCCGCCCGCCGCTGGCCCGAGGCCGCCGACCGGCCCACCCGGCTGCTGGCGCTGCTCATCGCCGAGGGCCACCGCGCCCTGCGCGAGCGCGGCGAGTCCCGCGCGGCCGCGGTCGCCGAGACCGCCGGGGCCCTGACCGGCCTCTACGGCGAGCACTACCTCGCCGAGCTGCGCGAGGAGTGGCCCGCGTGACCGTCGTGCTCGACGCCTGCGTGCTCATCGCCCAGCTCAACGGCCGCGACGCTCACCACGCCCGCGCGGCCACGCTGCTGGCGGGCACCGGCGAGCAGCCGCTGCGCACCAGCGCGCTGACGCTGGCCGAGGTCCTGGTCGCCCGGCCCGCGCCGGGCTGATCCCCCAGGCCCAGGCCCTCCTGGACCGGCTCGGCGTGCACGCGGTTGACCTGGCCGCCGCGCACGCCGGGCGCCTGGCCGCACTGCGCGCGAGCACCGGGCTGAAGATGCCCGACGCGGTGGTGCTGCTGACCGCCGAGGTCAGCGGCGCCGCGCTGGCGACCTTCGACGAGCGCCTGGCCGCTGCTGCTGTGGGGCAGGGCGTGCTGCTCTACCCCACAGCAGCGGGCCCCCCTACCGTTGATTAGGCCTGGGACCTGGCGTTTCGGGTAGCCGAGGAGGCCAGGTATGGCTGTCAGGCCCCTGCCGTGTGGCTGCCGCTGGCGTGTTCGAGGTTGATCCGATCTTGGCCGACGAGCCGCCCAGCACCGGGCGGTTCGAACTGGACATGAGTACCCATCTCTGGATGTCCTCGACACCTGTACCGCATCAGAACTTGGTCGCAGTGTGCTGAGCCGGAAACCACGGGCCACGCCGCGACCGCAGCACCGGCAGGCACACCCGATGAGGTGACACCTGCCCTGGCCGGCCCCCTGCTCCTGCTCTGCACTGGGCGGGGACGCACACCACGCCAGTGTCGGAGAGGTGACCAGTGAGCACAGACAAGCGCACGGTGCCCGCTGAGCTTGTCCAGGGCCCAGAAGACGGCCGGATCCTCAGACTGTCGCTCGGCCCTGACGGGCCGATCACCGAGCTCGTGATCACAGCTCGGATCGGATACGACCAGACCCTGCCTGTCGGCCAACTCCCCCCGATGCTGCACTACCGGCGCGCCCACCAACGCCGGAGAGGAGGATGGGTCTACCTCTTCGCTGGCATCCGTCACCTCACCGCAGGCGATGCCACGCACTGAACGGACCGACGCCACCGGGGAGCGGTAGCGCGGTTGGACGTCACCCTAGCGTGGCTGAGCGGCTGGTGTGCCCCGGCTGTAGCGATGAAGAATGCGCTGATCACGGTGGCTGGCAACCTCAGAGATTCGGTGGCTTGCGCTGAGTGCGGACCATCAGGAGAACTCCGCCACCCACGACCAGCACAAGACCGAACACCAGCACGGTGATGCCCAAGGACCCAGACAGCCCAACCACGGTGGTGCAGTCCGCGTCCCAGGCATTGGCCGCGATCTCGCGCATCTCGACTGGGTAGGACTGCAGGGCGGCAAGAACCTCAGGGTGCCACCGCAGAGCTGAGATGTGCCCTGGAGGCCAGGGAGTGCCGCAGTTGATGACCGCGGGGCCCAGTGGGGTGTCCACGGTGCGGGAGATCGCGGTGAGCTCCACCACCCCGCCCGCCGCAAGCGCCAGTACCCCAGTTGCGAGCAGGGACCAGGCCAGGACGGCCAGGGTTCGTGGTGACACGGTCGATCTCCTTCGGGATCTAGGGGCGCCCGAAGTAGTCCGGTCCCGGGGGCGGCGGATAGGGCGGATCCAGGGGCGGCTGTGAGGGCGGGCCGGGCTCGATCGGGCGGTAGTACCACTGGCCGTCAGGTCCCTGATGCGCCCGCAGGCCCTCCTCGGCCATTCGCCGCCGCCATCGCAGCATCGCCCACACCGCCAAGGCGACTAGGCCTGCGATGACACCCAGGCACAGCAGACCGAAAATGAGTACCGCGACAGCCACCACTGGGCCTCCGGCGCTACTTGTTGGGGGTGACGTGCCAGTCGCGGGCGTTGCCGATCACCGAGCCTGTCGCGGATCCGGCGATGGCCTCGGGCACCTTGAACGCGGTGGCGTTGGCGGCGAAGGAGATCCCGCTGGAGCGGTAGGTGCCGATCTGGTTGTAGGCATCAGCGATCAGGGTGGTCACGTTCTTGACGAAGTCCTCGAGCTTGTCCATGGCCTTCACCACGAGCACCGGAGTGGTTATCAGGTCCACCCCGGGGATGAACAGCGATGCGGTGAGGCCGCCGAGGTTGATCAGGGCTCCGGCACATTGGCCGATGAACTTGATTGCGCTGGCGTAGGTGGCCTGCACGACTTGGGCGCAGTTGCCGAGGGTCGTGGCGAAGTTGGCCATCACGGTCTGGTTGGCGTCCAGGGTGGTGATGATGTTGGTGGTGTAGGAGTTGAACTGGGTGTAGGCCGCGCCCTGCCAGTAGCTGCCCAGGACGTCCTTGACGGTCTGGAGTTCGGTGCGGGTGTCGCTGATGGCGGTGTTCTGCGCCCATTGGTGGGCCATCGCGGCGACCTTGTCGGCGTCGCCGAACAGCTGGTCGCGGATCAGGTCGAGTAGCGAGATCACCTCAGTTTTGAACGCGAGGCGGGCGATGGGGCGGATCACGTTGTCCGCGTCCTGAGGGTAGGGGGAAGGGGTCACAGCGGCAGAGTCCTTCGGGAAGCAGTTACTTGGAGGGCTGGTACGGGCCGTCGAGGCTCTGGGCGAGCCACCCGAACTGCTTGTAGTACTCCTCGTCTTGGGCCTCGTAGACCTTCGCGGCGGTGTTGAGCGCGTCGCTGACCGCGCTGAAGTTCTGCGCGGCGCTGCGGGACTTCTCCCGCACGGTCTCCAACGCCTGGTTGTAGTCGACGACCACTCCGGCGTTCCTGCCCAGCAGACCCAGATCGCCATCGCCGAGGTGCCACGTGGGCATCTCGTTGAGGGTGAGCCCGGCGAATCGGTCGTTGGCGTCCTCAAAGGAGCGCTGCGCGTTGCGCAGAGCCTGGGGAACCACCTGATAGCCCTCAGCCACGGGGCCCTCCTGTCCTGGTCATCGGGTGCACGGTCAGGTGACGATGGTCGTGGCGGCCGCGGTCTCCTGCGCGGCCGCGGCGCGAGCGGCGTTCTCCGCGTGATGGATCGCGGCCATGACCTGCGCGCCCAGCGCCCTGCTGTTGCTGGTGGCCAGGGCCCGGGGATCGAGCGCGACCGCGAGCAGTTCACCGGCCCCGTTGGCGGTCACGGTGCCCAGGCCGGGCTCGATGGGCACCGTGTGTGGGCGCCGAGCCGCGGCCACGGCGGCCTCACGCGCGGTGCGGATGGCGGCGTCGATCTCTGCGGCCAGCGCGTACATCTGGTCATAGCCGGTCACCAGGCTCGCTCCTCGTCGGGGTCGGTGTCCAGGAAGTCGATCTCCTCGAAGCTGGTCTCGTCCTCCGCCGGCGGCGGCGCGTGATGGTGGTGCTCGTGCTCGGCCAGTGCGTGCGGCACGGGTAGCGTCTCATTGGTGATGGGGGACGCCGCGGGAGCGGCCAGCGCTGCGGTGACCTGTTCCTGTGTGACCGCTGCTGCCTGCACGCGGGCACCGCGAACCGCTTCGAGGATCGCAGTGTTGAGCGTGTCGGCGTCCCCGGGGCCGCGTTGCCGCTCGGCGATCTCCAAGCGCAGCAGCGTGCCGTTGCCATCGACCGTGGCCTGAACCTGCCCGTCCTGAGAGTGGTGGGTCAGGCGTGCCTGGGTGAGCACCTGGCCTGCTTCCGCCAGCAGCTGACGCTGTTGTGACAGGTCGGTGCTGGCGATCCCCAGCGATGCCAGGACGTCCTCGCCTGTCATCTCGCTCCCGTCTGCTTCGCGTGGCCTGACCACAGTATTGGTGACACGTGGTGATGGTAGGGCATCACTCCGTACGCACGGTGCCGTTTTCGCAGTTCAATCGGCACCGTCGCGGCAGGACGGCTCGGCGCCCCGGCCCGCACGAGGAATTCGTGCAGAATTTATTCGCGGGAGTCGATTGCTGCGCAGGGCAAACCTAGGATGACTCGGTGGACGTCGAGCCGTCGCTCGGTGTGGTGAGCTGCCCCGGTTTTGATGGGGACCGGGTTGTGCGTGGCCGTAGACAGCCTGAACGCGGGTTGGTGGTGTGGGTTGTAGCCCCGAACACAGCTATACGGCACCCGGCGCGCGCCTTACAGGAGAGCGAGAAATTCGGCGGGGGTTAGGCCAGCTTGCCGGACGATCGACGCCAGCGTGCCTCGCTTGACGGTGCCGTGCTGGGGAACGACGACCGTTCGCCCATCCTTGTGTCGGTACACCGCATGGCTGCCCTTGGTGCGCACGTGCTCGAAGCCAATCGATTCCAACACTCGGACAACCTTGCGGACGGCAAGGTCGAACAGGGTGGGACTCACGCAGCGCTGCTGGGGACCTGGAATGAGGTCACGAGCGGGGTCGCGGTTCGTCGCAGGTGTTGCTCGTCGGTCTCGTCGAGGTACAGCTCAACTGCCTCGGCCAGGTTGCTCAGGGCCTCCTGGATGCTGAGCCCCTGACTGGCTACGTCAAGCTCCAGACATTGGGCGACATACCAGTCCTCTTCCTGATGCACCGCTGCGGTGAACGTCTGTGCTGCCTCCATGACCTCAGTGTCGCACTTCTCACCCCGGGTCGGCTCTTGGTCAAGTGGTGATTGCGAGTCGGGTGGCTCGTCTGCGCTGGCCCGTATCGACGCCCTCAGAGACCTGATCCGGACTCGCCCTGCGCCCTACTAGCGCCCTCAGAGGACACACCTTGCTGCATCGCGATGTGGTTCCTGCACATCGAGCGTCCGAGGGGCTGGGCGCGGTGAGCCGCTCGACTGCCAGAGGCGCCGACGACTCGTGACGGCTGTCCCAGGCATCGGTCCGCCCCGTACGAGCACGGAGAGCTCGGTACGCACCGTCCCGATGCTGGGTCAGCGGTGGCCTGTCACCGCCAGGTGTGTCCGGTAGTTACGGCGTCGGAGGCGGCGTCACTGCCTCACGTGGCATGGGGAACAGTTTGCGTTGGCGCCACATCGCCGCGTGCTCGAGGTCGGCGTGCATGGCCTCGTGGAAGGCCGCGCGCAGTTGGCTGATAGTCGACGGGGCACCAGCCGTTGCAACAAGCAGTATCTGCTCGATCGGTTCCACTAGGATGCTTGCTTGCGCTGCGCAGTAGATGGCCACATGCGTCACATGCAGCGCATTCCACCGGTCCAGCAGCACGTACCCCAGTGCCTGATCAAGCCAGCACTGCAGATACGGCGCCGGATCCAGGTAGTTTTTGATCTCGACCAGCGTGAGCCCGACGATGAGATCAGCAGTCGCGAACCCGGGAGCGAGCACCGGGCTCACGATCACACGGTCACCAAGCTTTCGTAGGAGTGCGCGACCCTACTGCAGGTATCCCTGCCAGTCGTGACGGAGCACGAGAAGCGCTGGGTCGTCGATGGGCCGCGGCTCGCAGTGCTCGTACATCGCGAGGAACAACGCTCGACGAAGCTGCACCGAGTGACGGGCGCCGAAGCGGTGGGCCATCTGGTCCACGCCACTCACGTCCAGCAGGTAAGTCAGGGTGGTGAGTTCAACGTCATCGGCGTGCTGGTGGGCACCTGCTGTTCGCGCTCACGCTTGCAGCACGGGATCGGTGGTCTGCGTATCCGGTAGATGGGTCAGATCACGGATGGCGAATCCGCACCCCTCCAGCACTGCGGAGCACGCCGACGGTGGCAGAAACCCTAACAGGTCAAGGCATCCTGGTTGCGCGGCGAGGTCAAGCCCGATGCGGGCCTCCAGTGCCTTGCCCACGTTCGCGCGGTCGCACGGCATGACGTTGGGGCTCCACGTTGCGGACCGCAGCTGCTGGTGCCACCGCTCGGTAATCGCGCCACGTTGAGGCAACCAGTGATCGAGAAACCGGCATAAGGTGCTGTGCGTATCTCGCGACTGTCGCTCAAGTGACACCCTGCCCCGCACGCGCCGAGAACCCAGCACCGCACACCCACAGTGACAGAACGTGACCGCAACGACAAGGGGCTCGGCAGCCGGCGGCCTGCGCACTCATCCGTTGCGCCCGGTCAGCCGCGGAGAGCACCTCCCGTGTCGGGGCACTCCTGACCTCGTCGCCGGCCCGCGGCTTGGACTCCTCTGCTCGCGCTGCTTACGCCGGACTACGCTCACCCCTGCGGATAGTTTACCCTTAGAAAGAGACCTAAACTGGAAGGCTTAACTGCGATGCTTCCTGGCCTGACGCCCGGTGATCAACTCCCCCGCCGCGAAGTCCACGCCCGCTATGGCGGTCGTCAGCAAGGCGGCATCGGCCCCTCTACCCGCACCAACGTCGTGCTGTTCTTCACCGACCCCGCCAAGGGACACCGCCACGGCTACTACGACGGCTGGGCCACCGACGGCCTCTTCCACTACGTCGGCGAAGGGCAACACGGCGACCAGCAACTCACCCAGGGCAACAAAGCGATCCTCAACCACCGCGCCGAGGGACGCACCCTGGAAGGCTTCCGCAGCCAGGGCACGACCGCCACCTACCTTGGCGAGTTCGAACTCGTCGGGCACTACTTCACCGACGCCCACGAAACCGGCGACCCCACCACACTCCGCCAAGTCGTCGTGTTCAAGCTCCGCCCGCTCACCACCATCACGGTCGACCTCCCAAACCTCCCCATCAGCCCCCCAGCACAGCCACAGGTCGAAGTCGTGCCCGTCGAAGAACAACACACCGAGCGCGCTTTCGTCAGCCCCGACCGCGAACCCTACGAACTCGAACGACGCGAAGCCGCACTCGTGCACCGCTACCGCCAGCACCTCCAACACCAAGGCCACATTGTCAACCGGCTCCGCGTCATACCTCCCGGCGAAACCCAGCCTCTCTACAGCGACCTGTGGGACGAGACCACCGCCGAACTCATCGAAGCCAAAGGCACCGTCACCCGCGACAGCCTGCGCACCGCCCTCGGGCAACTGTTGGACTACGGCCGCTTCGCCGGCGCCACCACCCTGGGCGTGCTGGTCCCCTCCCGCCCTCGCCCCGACCTGGTTTCCTACCTCCATCACGCCGGCGTCCACGTCATCTACCCACACCAACATGACTGGATCCGCGAGGCTGCACCTGCGTCTGCGACACGAAACGGTCTCCAACACCACAATGCACACTGAGCCGCAGGCACGGCGGCCTGCCGCCTCGGCGTCAGCACCGGGCAGCGTCTCCTCTATCTGTCTGCTCGATACATGCTGCTGCTTTCGACTGCACTCAAGTCGGCCTGCGCGACGCATAGGCGAACCCCACGCGGTGTCAGCGACAGCGAGCGTGGTGCCCGACTTCAGGGGGCTCACTCACCACGACCACCTGGTTCCGGCAGGTTCAGGACCACCAGGCAGCCGACTCCAACCACTGGGGGCCCGATCGCAGGCGTGACGTCCGTCGCGAGCGTCCCAGCCGCCTTCACGACACGCAATTAGCCTAGACGCACGAAACGAACACTGTTACGTTGTATGCGTACGGAGGAGGAGCTATGACGCAGGCACTGCGACAGGAGACCTACCTACCCGAACCAGACAACCCCCAGGTCGCCAAGGTCTACGACTTCCTCACCGCGCACGAGGAGACTGGCCGCGGCACGCCCGAGGTGACCTGCTTCCTCAGTGGACCAGCAGCAGGCGATCGCGTCGAGTTGCCCACAGAGCTCTACCACGTGCTGCGCCAGGTCGTCGAGGCACTGCGCAGTGGGCTGGGGGTGACGATCAGGCCCGAGAACGCCACGCTGACCACCCAACAGGCAGCAGACCTGTTGGGCGTGAGCCGCCCCACGTTGATCAGGCTGCTTGATCAAGGGGTTATCCCCTATGAGCGCGTCAACAGCCATCGCAAGATCACGCTTCGCGAGTTGCTCAACTACCGCAATCGACGCCGCGCGGAGCAGTACGCCGCCTTGGAGGCGACCGCCATGGACGACGAGGACATCGACGCCATGTTGACTCGCGTTCGGGACGCGCGGGCCGCGGTCGGCCGCAGGCGTCGCGGCCACGGGACAGACTGACCTGTTCGGTGCTGGAGCGGCGTGGCACGATGCCGGGATGTTCACGGCGCTGCTCGACACGTGCACTCTGTGGCCCAGTCTTCGCCGAGACTTCCTGCTGTCGCTGGCCATCGAAGGTTTGTACCGCCCGGTCTGGAGCACAGTGATCCTCGAGGAGCTGGAGTACGAGGAAGCCCGCAAGCTCGTCAGCCGCGGCAGCACACCGGAGGACGCGGAGCAGCGTGCCCGTTACCTGATCACCCGGATGCACACTGCGTTCAATGACGCCCTCGTTGAGGGGTGGGAAGCGCTGGAAGGCTCCTACGGCCTTCCTGACCCCAATGACGAGCACGTCCTGGCCGCAGCCGTGGTGGCTAACGCCGGCGCGATCGTCACCGAAAACCTCACAGACTTCCCGGTAGACAAGGTCCCGTCCACGATCGACGTGATTCCGCCCCATGTGTTCGCGGCAAACACCGTCGAGGTCAGCCCAGGCCACGCATTCGCTGCGGTCAAGGAGATCGCTCAGCGGTCAGGTCGGTCTGGCCCGCCGCTGACACCAGCCGACATCGTGACCAGGCTGGAGAGCCGCTACCGCATGTACGACGCCGCGAACCTCCTCCGTCCGCTGCTCTAGCCACTCCCCCGGCTCGCGGAGGAAGTGCGCGGGACCTGTTGGTGTTCGGCGAGTTCCACCAGGATGCTTGCGGGCGCCGCGCAGTAGATGCCCGCATGCGTTACGTGCAGCACATTCCACCGGTCCAGCAACAGGTGGGGCGTCTTTGACATGGACTGGTCGATGTCGGTGGACTGCGCGATCGCGCGTGTTCCTCAGCAGGCCACGGCCATCACCCGGGACAGGAGGGGCTGGGTCGAACTACACGAAGCTTCCGGGGGAGCCGACTGATCACGCGGAGGGGCACGGCCATCCGATGGCGCCCTTGGTCAGTGCCCAGGCAGGCTGGTGACACACCGGTGTTCGCGCACCTGATGGGATGGCTGCGTGTGCCGCAAGTAGGAGACGGCCGGCCACACACCGGGCCGGACCGGTGCGTGATGATCTCAGGTGGTGGTCAGTAACGCCCGGCCGGTCGCCAGGTCGGCACGGGCGACGAGCGCGTGCGCGGATAACGTTTGGCGCCTGGCGTCAGATGTACCGATGGCGCTGACCGAACACAGAGACGGTCAGATCACAGACCAGATCGGCGCGGCCTCGGCGACGCGACCCGCATAACTGCGGCCCCCCACGCCGGAGGCGGGGTTGCGCATGATGCTGCAGACCATCGACCGCGGATAGTCGACCACCGCCGGTCGTGCCACAGGAGGGGGACAGGTGGGGTTCCAGACGCCGCTCTATGAATTGTCCGATTACCTGAAGTGGACCACGAGCGGCAAGATCCAGCTGCCCGACTTCCAGCGTGGCTACAAGTGGGACGACGAGCGCATCCGTCAGCTGCTCGTCACCATTCTGCGTGGCCACCCGCTCGGGGTCGTGATGTTGCTGAAGACCGGCAACAGCCAGGTGCGCTTCAAGCCCAAGCCGCTCGAGGGCGCGAACCCGGCTCCGGACGCCGTGCCCGAGCAGCTGTTGCTCGATGGCCAGCAGCGACTGACCTCGCTCACCCAGGCGCTGACCGGCACCGGCGTGGTGGCGACGATGGACAGCCGTGGCAAGTTGCTCAGTCGGCGCTACTACATCGACATGCCGCTGGCGCTGGCAGGGGAAGACCGCATCGACGAGGCGGTCGTCTCGATCCCCGGAGACGGTGTCGTGCGCGCCAACTTCGGCAAGGACATCGTCCTCGATCTGTCCAGCCCCGAGAAGGAGCGGGCCAACGGCTACTTTCCCCTCCGTCTGCTCTTCGGCGGAGCGGAGACGGTGACCTGGCTGTTCGCCCTCGACGACAAGGAGCAGGCCAGCCAGTTCCACGCCCAGGTGGTCCAACCCGCCACGACCTACAACATCCCCGCGATCGAGCTGGACAACTCGACCAGCAAAGCCGCCGTCGCGACCGTGTTCGAGAAGGTCAACACCGGAGGTCTGCCACTGAACGTCTTCGAGCTGCTGACCGCGACCTTCGCCGGCGATAAGGACTACTTCGACGCGAATGGGACCGACTTCCGGCTCAACGACGACTGGAAAGAGACCGAAGCTAAGTTCGCCGCCTACCCCGTGCTGGCGGGACTGGAGAACACAGACTTCCTCCAAGCCGTCACACTGCTGGCGACCCGCAAGCGCAACCGAGCCGACACCAGCGCTCGCCGGTCCGCGGTCTCCGCCAAGCGTGAGGACGTCCTCAAGCTCACGCTGGCCGACTACCTCGAATGGGTCGGGGCACTGCGCGAAGCGTTCATCTGGGCGGCCGACTTCCTGGCTGACCGCCACATCTTCGATGTCCGGTTTCTGCCCTACCCCAAGCAGCTGGTGCCGCTGGCCGCGATCAGGGTGGTGATGGGTGCGGACGCCGACCTCATCGGTCCCCGCGAGTGGATCACTCGCTGGTTCTGGTGCGGCATCCTGGGTGAGCTCTATGGCGGCGCCATCGAGACCCGCTTCGTCCGCGACGTCGAACAGGTGCCGGACTGGGCCCGTCGCCTCGAGGGAGCCGCCACCCCCAACACCGTGCAGGACGCGACGTTCGTCGAGTCGAGGCTGCACTCGCTGCGCACCCGCGGCGCGGCGGCCTACAAGGGCCTCTACGCGCTACTGCTGGGCAACCAGGCTCGAGACTGGATGGAGGACAAGGCGCTGGACAAGGTCCAATACACCAACCTCGCCATTGACATCCACCACGTCTTCCCGCAGAAGTGGTGCACCGAGCACGCCATCGACGACGAGCGCCGCGAGAGCATCATCAACAAGACCGCGATCTCAGCGCGCACGAACCGCACCATCGGCGGGGCGGCGCCGTCAAAGTATCTGCAGGTGATCGAGGAGAAGGCCCAGATCGCGGGCACACGGCTGGATACGCTGCTCGACTCCCATCTGGTCCCCGCGCAGCAGCTGCGGACCGACGACTTCGACGGCTACTTCACGATCCGGCGGGAATCCCTGTGCCGGCTCGTCGAAGAGGCCATGGGCAAGCCCGTGCCCCGCGATATCGCCAGCGGACACGCTGAGGAGGACTCGGCCCAGTTCGCCATCGCCGAAGTCACCGAAGCACCGGACGAAGCGAACTGAGGACGACGCTCGTGCCAGACCTGGGCACACGGACGCCGTGTCGAGGCGCCAGGTCACGCCGACCGGTGCGGATGGCCGGCGGCCGGTTGGCGATCCCGGCCGCCGCACCTCCTCAGCGACGGGTGCGCTTGTTTCACATCTGTGCAGCCTGGCTGAGACTGAGGTGTTCAGGTATGCGTATTCTCAGTCAGCTTTGCCGAAGCGGCGTGAGCGTTGGGCCTCCCATATGGGGTAGTCGAGACTCCTCTCGCATGCCGGCGCGAGAGCATCCACGCAGTCACGGCGCTCACACCAGCTAATGACCAGCCCGCCACGGCGATCAAGGCAAGCGCAAACACTCCTGCGAGCACCACTAGGGTCAACATCCTTCGGAACCGCCGACGGTCTCGCAAGCATCTATCCAGGAACTCCAACCACGAGTGAGGATTGCAATGTGTGCGGTTCATCGTGCCCTCGACCACCGTCCGAAGAGGTCCGAGTACTCGGTTCGGGGTCGTTCCAGAACGAGTCTGGCCTTGCCGAACCGGACCTCGGACTGGTTCGCACCCTTGACCACTGCCCTCGCACCTTTGAGGCCGACGATCTCGTGTGTGAGGGCGTGAGCCACATCCGCTGGCGGTACCGAACCAAGGCCACCCCAGCGAAGAACCCATTCGGTGCCCTCGCCCCACAGGTGCAGGAATGGCCAGTAGTCTTTGTCGCGACCCCTATGAGCGATGTCGTCGTGGACGAGTCGGCTGACTGCCCAGCCCTCCTGCTTATGCCAGCAGGTGAGGCGCGCCGTCACTCCCGCGAGCAGATATTCGGCGTCGGCGTGTATCGGCGGGACAGCGTCAAGCACGGCCCTCTCTCGGGGACCGATCGCACAGTCACGACGCATGGCGGCGAAGTGCGTGTCGAAGAACCATGATGGCTTGCGGCGTCGGTGGTTGTAGTACTCGAAATACCTAAACCGCAATAGTGCACCAGTAGGTACATGCCGCAGAACCAGAGCCTCGCCGTCGTTTTCCACGGCCTCTGCGCGCAGACCCGGTACGCCGTGAGTGGAGTCCCCTGGGCTGTCGGCAACGCACTGTACGAGATGGTCGGGGGTTGGAGTCAAGATGCTCAGGTCGTCATACTGTGCTGAGAGGATGACCGGGTTCCAGGTCAAGTGCGATACGCCGCTGTAGGCCACTCGGCGATCCGTGTCGCCGAGCCTGAATTCGTCCGGGACGTCTAGGGTGTTGAGCAAGAGCACTGCCATCAGCGCGCGGAACTGTCGTTGAGCGGGCAAGCACTCATCCAGACCAATACGGGTCCGCGCTATACCTCGGCCGGCCAGCCAACGTGGCTCTTCGGTGTACTCGGAGCGGGCGGCGCCCAGCTTGCGGCGTGGTGAGCTACCTCGTGACATCGTGCGTCTCCCTGCTGCCCAGACCCAGCCACAGACACACACGCCAGTCCTACTGACGACAAGCCGACGCGGAAGCGCAAGGCGGATGCCCCACATCCTCTTGCTGCTGATCGAGTCGTCTGGGAGACCCGTCGCAGCCCCGGACCCTTGCGTGCCGAGTGAGGTCACTCTACACCGCTGGCGCATCGAGATACTGCGCCCAACCCTCGAACGTCACGACTACTCGAAAGCCCGGTTCAGCGTCAGTTCCTACCGCTGAGATCTGCCCAGCAAAGAAACACCACAGAACTGAGACTGATCTTGAACGTCGCCGCCTGAGACTGACGAGAAGCCGCAAGCTGCAGAAGCTCGACATCTCATTGGCGGCGGGATGCTACAACCCTGCGGGTTCAGGCGGGCACCCTGGCGGTGCCCGGTGCGATCATGCCCCGGGTTTGGCCCGGAGGCGGGACCAGCCCTGGGCCTCCAGCCAGCCCCACATCCACTCCACCTCCGCCACGATCGACCAGGCCGCGCTCCCAACTCCCCCACCGGCCACGCCCGAAACCGTGGACAAGGCCATGCAGGCCGTGCACGGCCTGGACGACCGCGTTCCGGTGAGCGAGCAGCTCGTCCAGCACCGCGGTGTCCTCCCCGGCCTGGCGGCGGTGCTCGCGCGCAGCGAGCGTCCTGGTCACCATCACGGTCAGGCCGACGGTCACCCCGTTGATCGCCTGCGCCAGGTCCTCCTGGGCCAGATCCACGCACGCAACCTGGCCCCGCGCGCCGGGGCCTGCCCAGGGTCGAAGGACCGCACCGGACGCAGCCCGACAGGCACCCGACTGCAGGAGTCGACACGGCAACCTTGGGCACTAGCGTCGAGCAGGTGAGCGATGATCACGATGAATCGGCCGACGCTGCACCAGGGACCGATGCGCACCGGGCCGGTGAGTGGTGGATCTACGCCGACTATCAACTCCTAGCCGACGGCCTGACCGAGGGCCTGGACGAGACCGAACTGGCCCGGCGGCTGGGCCGCACCATCGACGCGGTGCGCTCCCGGCTGCCCTGGCTGGTCGACCCCGACGCAGCCGTCCCCAGCACCCAAGCGCTGGACTGGTTACGCGCAGCCTTCGACGACGATGAGCACTACAACTGGCCCGGCGCGCTGCGCGAGCACCATGCCAGGAAGAACAGGCCCTACTTCGACCACCGCGCCGACCGCGCCCTGCACCAGGCCTGGGACGCCCGGCAGCCAATGCCGCAGCTCGTGGCCGCGCTCGGGATCGACGACGACCTGGTCATCGCCCAGCATCTGATGGCCCTGGGCCTGGCGGGCACCGCGCTGGAGATCGCCGGCTGGCTCGGCACCGTCCCCGGCGGCAGGCTGGAGCGCCGCGTCCGGCTGATGCGCGAACGGGCGGGCACCGCGGTGTGGATCCTGGTCGCCGACGGCCTGGCCACGGGTCGGCACATCTCGGTGCACGACACCCAGGACGACGCCCAGCAGGCGGTAACCGAGCTGCTACAGCAGCACCGCCACCCTGACACCACGGTCAGCCAGCTGACGTGGACCATCGCCGAGCGCATGCTGGGCTGCGGGGCCACCGGCCCGACCTGGCACGACAAGCTCCTGCCGCTGCAGGCCTACCCCGGCGATTGATCACCCCTGTCGCGACCAGGAACCGGCCACGGAGCGGACTGGCGGAGGGTACGGCAAACAGCTGTTAGCGGTATCTGAGGCGCATCCAGGCAGGCAACCGCACGCATGGGCCCCGGCTAGGCGTACTGCGTGAGCTCAAACATCTTCTCGATCACGCGAGCTGGGATCACATCGTCGTCCTCGACCATGTCCCGGGCGATCAGCTCGTCAACGCAGTTGATCACGCCGCCGTTCGGGGTGTCCAGATGCGTCGCGATCAGCTCCACCAGCACCGACAACAGGTCCATCTCGATGTCCTCGTGGCTGCCCCGGCACAGGGCAACCGTGGTGCCGCCATCCCCCGCTGCGGGGCACCGCGTCACCACCTCCACCTGCCAGCGGATGCTGCTGGTCGCACTGGAAGCGGCCGCAGGGACGACACGGATCGTGACGATCTGGTCCGCGCGGACAGCGGTCCGCGTCCAGTTGTCCTGCACCCACAGCTTGCACGTCATCCGGTGACCGTAGCGACCTCCGTGCTCATCGACCGGTGGTGGGAGCTGGTACCTCCAGCACTGCGAACACCAGCTCCCCGTCCACGGCGCTGCGCCGGGTGCGCACCGGCTGGAGGTCCCCGGCGTCGAGCGGTCACAGGCCCAGGCCATAACCGAGTTGCTGCTGGATGCCGTGCTGGTGGCTGTACCCGCTGTCCAGGTGGGGTGAGCGCTCGGCCCGGCGCTGCGCGGCCGGCCGTCCTGGGGGCCTGCTGCTCGTGCTGCCCCGTCATGCGCAGGCCCGCTTCCTAGGTCGCCTGGGCGGTGGCCATCCTGATCCGCAGGCCTTGCTTCTCGTTGGGACTCCCCGGCGGGTCAAGGAGGGCATGGCGCATGTCACGCCAGGGTTTGTATCCAGCGGGCTGACGAGGTGAGCATGCGAACACTGCAAAGCTTCTTCAGCGTGCTGGGTCTGCGGCTCAGTGCCGGTGCCACAACCGTGGCGGAGGCAGCGTTCCAAGACCGGCTGTGGCGGCCCGGCTTGGCGACGCTGCACGGCCTCACACAAATCCGCATCGTCCACTGGATGGCCGCCCCGGATGTCGCGCTGGCGCGGAGACTGCGCAGCGGGGATGAGGATCCTCTACGCCGGGCACATGCGGACTCCCAGGCGCACAAACGCGGCGGCGCACGCACGGGACCACGCCGCGGTCGACCGCGTCTCGGTAGACACCTCACGGATCGAGGTCGATACCATCCAATGGCCATATCCCTGCGCTCGACGAGATCGTGGCGTTCCTCAACGGCCGAGGCCGCGGAGCAGGCCGACCGTAGTCGGATCCGCATGCCTGCCGCCAAGAGTGACCTCACAACTGACCGCACCCCGGGACGTTCCAACTGGCCGCCAACAGCCGGGTGCCACCGCGGCATGCTCCTGAGCAGGGGCCACGTGATCAATCACGACCTCGTGCCTGTATAGCCAGACGAGCAGGGACGCAGGCTGGCGTCGCTCCCGCGCTGGACCATCCACATTGCGACTCTGCGAGCCCAGCAAGACTCGGTGATCATCACACCGACGCCGAATAGTTGATGGAGCAAGCCACGCCTCACCGGTTGAAGTCCCACCACAGCCCGAACAAACGTTCTACCGTGGAGCTCTACCTGGAGGACGTGATGAGCACAAGGTCGCGCATCGAGTGGACCGAGACGACCTGGAACCCGACCACCGGGTGCGATCAGGTATCCCCAGGCTGCGACAACTGCTACGCGCTGGCTTTGGCCAAGCGGCTCAAGGCGATGGGCTCAGCGAAGTACCAACTTGATGGCAACCCGCGCACCTCAGGCCCTGGGTTTGGTGTGGCCGTGCACGAGGACGCGCTCGCGCAGCCCTACCGATGGCATCAGCCGCGCCTGGTGTTCGTCAACTCCATGAGCGACTTGTTCCACGCCCGAGTGCCCACGGCCTTCGTGCAGCGAGTCTTCACGGTGATCAGTGAGACGCCGCAGCACACCTACCAGGTGTTGACCAAACGCCCCTCCCGCGTGCGCAAGCTTGCGAACCGGCTGGACTGGCCCGCCAATCTGTGGCTCGGGGTCAGCGTCGAGAGCCACGACCAACTGTCCCGCGTGGATGCTCTGCGGCAGGCGCCTGCCGCGGTGCGGTTCTTGTCCTGCGAACCGCTACTCGGCCCGCTCGATGCGCTTGATCTGGATGGGATCGGATGGGTGATCACGGGCGGGGAGTCGGGGCCAGGCGCACGGCCGTGCGCACCGCAGTGGGTGCGCCACATTCGCGACACGTGCCAGGCCGCGGGGGTGCCGTTCTTCCATAAGCAGTGGGGCGGACTGCATGCGAAGTCGCAGGGGCGTGAACTCGATGGACGCGAGCACAACGACATGCCCCTACGCCCTGTCCCAGCGGCCACCGCGGCCATTGAGACTGCCGTGCTCTAACGCTCCGCAGCCGCGCGCACCATTGTCTTGATGCGGATCGCGCCGGGTGTGTCGGCCTGTATGGATCCCTGGTCACGCAGAGGGGTCAACGCTCTGATGACATGCTCGGGACGGAACGCTGTCTGGTGGAGTGCGAACTGCCGCAGGTCGTGCACGCGCGCCCCCTGCGCTGGTCCGCGTTGGATCTCCCGGAGCAGAAGCCGGCTCAGCGGTGCCAGATGCGGATCAGTGAAGTTGAACAGTGCCTCGGACTGCTCGTCACGTGGGTCACGGAACCCGACCCCGTACACGGGATCGACTTCCCAGAGCGCGTCTTTCATCTTCTCCAGTCCACGCACGTGGTTGGTTCCGAAGACCAGGTACAGCGACTCCCCACGCCGGTCGATGAGTTCGAAGTCCAGGAGGAACGTGAACCCGGCCGTCGCCAGCGTCTGCCGATAGCAGGTCAGGACATGCTGCCGTTTGGCTGCGCCATCGGTCATGTGCTCGATCTGCCGCCAGGTGGCCGCTCCCCCGAAGACGTCGTCCGCTGCCGGCCCGAGCGTGGACACGAAGCGGATGAACGACTGAGGTCCGAGGGTCACTATGACCTCGGTCGCCGGGTTGCCCGCCAACCGCTTCAACAGTTGGTAGGAGATGGGGACGTTGCCCCAGGAGTCCAGCACCGCCAGGATGGGCTGGCCCCAGGCTCCGATCTTGTCGAGCTGCGGCTCGAGTTGATCAGTACATGTTCCGTCAACAATCACCACGGGTGTTGTGTCATGGGCCCGGGGACGCGTAGGGAAGGCCGCGACGAACTGCTCGTTGAGAGACCGGATACAACGTGGGTCGTCATCGACGAACAGGAACCGCACCACAGGGCTCTCGCTGGATACCGTTTGGAGCAAGGTCTGCATCGCGATGATGGGCGATCCAGGCTCACCCCCTGCATAGACACCGGGCCCCGCAAAGCCCTCGGCGTAGGTTGCCGACGGGTAAGCGTTGCGCGCGCCGCCAAGCAGGATGGGGAACCAGCGCTTGAGGTACCGCCGGTAGATGTCGTGCTTCGCCCCCGTGTGTTCAGCGCGTTCCCACGGCACTGGCCCATCAACCGGCACACTGACCACCCCCCGCTGAGTGGACACCCGACTCTCAGCACGCTACCGGCGGAAGGCACAGCACACAGCAAGCGCGCACCAGACCACACGAATGGAGTGCCCTGCCGGCCGAGCCCGTGAGGGGGCAAGTAAGTCAGCATCTGCCGCCAGGGCACTGGCACCGTCGAAGACCGCGGGTCCCGCCCGAGTGCCGGTTGCCTCAGCGGGCAGGCGGGTCATGCAGCGCGCAACGAGCGGCATGCTGATATGAAAGACGTTATCGGCGCCCCGCGCGGACCACACGGAGCTGACCAGCACGAACGCTGCGCCCCGCGCACTGTCACCAGGCACGTGACTGACCATCTGGGAGGGGGACCGATCCTTCGTACCTGAAGTAGTCCGGATCTGGCTCGTGGCGGAGTCCGCGCCGCCGAGTGTCGGCCGTTCCCTGCGACAACAGCGGACAGGCCCTCCAGTTGGTCGCCCTGGTGTGCAGTGCCGACGGCCTGGGGGCGTCAAGCCTCGGCCTCAGCCAACTTGGGTCCGCTCTGCGTCACAAGCCGACCGCGCTCATCCTCCGGCACCAGACGGAGGAGTGGCTGACAGACGAGTGGTCCACCAGCCGACTCCGAATAGCGCCAGATGAGATTCGGTAGGCTCGCGGACCGTGTCCGCTCCTCGGCCGGAGGCTCAGCCCTCCAACATCGTCCACCAGCTGCCGCAGTGCCCGCAGTGTGAAGGCGACGACCTGCGCCCCTACGGCAACGGCTCGAAGTGGATCTGTCCCACCTGCAGGTTCCTCGCCCCATGCTGTGAACCTGACACCACCTGCCGGTGGTAGCACCCACTGAAGGCCACCCTGGGACCGCCCTGTTCCCCGGACGCCACGACATTGCCGGAAACCATGGGCCACGCCGCGACCGCAGCACCTGGCAGGCACACCCGATGAGGTGACACCTGTCCTGGCCGGACCCCTGCTCCTGCTCTGCACTGAGCGGGGACGCACACCACGCCAGTGTCGGAGAGGTGACCAGTGAGCACAGACAAGCGCACGGTGCCCGCAGGCGCTTGGTGATCGACAGTCCGAGCCCGTTGCCAGCACCAGCTCTCGGGACTCGCTGCTGTACACGTTGATCGACGCTCCCTGCTTCTCGCGCCGTGTGGGCTGACGCCATCCCGCATTCTGTCTGTCGTGTCGCCGTCCTCAGGACCGCCAACTGCGACGCAGATCTGGCGGGTGTGCGCAACTCCTCGACGGCAACCGGTGAACCACCTCGCTCAGTATCCCACCGTGTACAGGCCGTCGTCATACCGTTAGCCGACCACAAAGATTTGCACTGTGACACGGACGCACACGAAGGTGAACCCGGACTGTCGCCCCAGGTCAGATACCCAGAACGACGCCCTCGTCCTTTAGCCGCATCCCGAGGCAGCTTGCCAAGGTGGCGGGCTAGGAAGGCCGAAAGGACTGTTTCTGTACGCTTTGCGCGCATAGCTCCGACATGCCTGTACCTAGAGTAGCGATAATTCAGCTCGAAGGATGGGCAGATCGTTTCCCAACCCGCTGTGCCATGATGTATCAGTGATCATCACTTATCGCTCGTACAACGACCGCGCCAGTCCTAGGAACCGACCGCCACGTAGGATAGTGGGGGCGCGATGACCGAACCGGCCATGCCACCCACCGATGCTCGCAAGTCAGGCAAGTCCCCTGGCCGTACTGGACGCGCCGCCCCCTCGCCGAGTGGCACCACACGGCTCACCGCGAACCTCAATCAGCCCACCATGCGGGCCATTCAGCGTCTCGCTGACACCGAGGGCGTGACCCTCACCGAGGCACTGCGCAGGTTGGTTGGCTACGGTGACCTGCTTTACCAGGCAATCCGGTTGGACGGTGACGATGTCCTGATCCGACGCGGCGAAGAACACGAGCGGATCGTCATCATCTGACCGGTCCGCACGCTCGAGCCACGAGGCTTGACCACATTCTGGCGCCTTGGTGCACCGCTTGACACCCCCGGCGTGAGCCCGAGGCGATGCAAGGCCATAAGGCGCGGCCGTGACGGTGAGCCCTGGAGCGGCGGATGCCGCTTTGGACGACGCCCGTCACGGCCGCTGTCTGGTCTCAGCTTCAACTCACTGAGTGCGCCTTGTCGTTGAGGTTCAGCGAGATGGCCTCGCTCATCAGCGGTCAGCCGCCGTCCTCGACGCCCGCGGCACTCCTGTCTGACGCCGCACGGTGGCGAAGCGGTTCACCGATGGAAAGCACTGTCGTGGTATTCCTTCCGTGTCCTTTGCCGCAACCTCGCCTGATGGCGAGGCGATCGATGGCCGGACGGTGCCGACGCCCCTGAAGCGGCGTCGCGGTCCGGTTCAGTAGGACAGCGGGAGAGGTTCCGCTGTCCCTTCCTGTGGTGAGTAGGCAGTGGCCACCGACGGCGACGTCGGTGGAATCGCCGCGGTCGAGGCGTCGTGGTCGGCCCGGCGAACGTCCGCGGCAACGGATTGGTGCCTCGGGACCGTCGTGCCCGACCGCCCGAGGACGTGCCGCGCGCCGGTGTGTCCAAAGTATGAGGACAGCGCGGGGCCGCTGCCGATGACGCCGCCCACGAGCTGGGAATGCCCGTGCGGCAGTGGTCGCGTCGCACTGCGGCGCGACTCGTGTGCCACACCAACGGAACGTGAAGAATAGTCGTTTCCACGTCGGCCTCTCGTGCGACACGAGGACGAAGGAGGGCACCTCACAGCTGGTCGCACCTCGTGGACTGTCGGACGGCGGTGGCCGCGGGAACAGGGCTCTACTCGATCGTAGGGGTACAAGATGCGCACTAGCGACACAAAATTGGAGACAAATCACTGTGCACTTGTGTGACTCTGGTACGCATCAACGATGTATGAGATGGCAGCCGAGGGGGCCATCCGACTGCGCGCCGCACCGCGCGCAACCAACGGCCGTTGACAAGCCCGGACGGGATCACCGCTCGGTCAACAACGAGACCATATCCTATGCCCATCTCAACATAGGGTCGCGTGTCGCCATGTCACCCGAATTAGCGACAAGCCGCGAACCTGCCGACATCCTCCGAGGGGTCGACTCCCACGCCGATCTTGCGAGGCAGATTCCATCGATTCGCCCATTCGTACGAACCAACCGATCAGCCAGACGATGTCCCTGCGCCCCAACTATGGGGTGGTTCAGCACACACATGTCAGGCCAGCAGCGGTGTTCAGGGTTAAGCTCTTTCGGGTGAGCAGGCCGCGAATGACCGTGCAAACGCAGGCAGTGCTTCACGCTCTTCTGGCCGCGCCAGATACGGAACTCTACGGTCTCAAAATTGCTGAGCTAACAAACCTGCTCCCCGGCACCACCTACCCCATCCTGGTGCGTCTGCAGCGAGCAGGGTGGATCGCTGACCGTTGGGAGACGATCAACCCGCATGACGAACAGCGGCCACGACGACGCTATTACAAGCTGACCGACGACGGTGCCAAACAGGCACGCGCCGCGCTCAGCGCCTCCCGCAGCCAACTCGGCCAGACCGTGCGGCGATGGGGAACCATCGAGGGCGTCGTCTAGGTTCGACACCGACATCGAGGGCGTCGAGCCGTGCCTACTCACGGTGCACCAGCCGTTGGCCACGCAGGTGCTCCAGTTCGGCGATGAGTTCCAGCAAGTGCTGGATGATCTCCATCAACAGGGCAGCCTCGTACGATCGCCGCCGCTGCGGCGCGCGGCGCTCCTCCCGGAGGCCGCGATGCCGCTGGACGATCGTCTCGGCCAGTGCAGCCACCGACCTGCTGCGGCGACCGTCAAACAGCATCCGCACCAGCCGGGCCAGAAAGCCGGTGTGCCGCAGAACCCGAGCATGCTGGCGACACTCGAGCGTGTCACGGGGCAGTATGTAGGGCACCAGCCGCAGGGCCGCGCAGACCGACACCAACTGTCGCTCCAGGCTCGTGAGCACCAGCATTCCCAAGCAGTGCCGCAGATCCTCGCCCCTGTCCCCGCACAACGCCCACCAAGTCGACGCGATGACCTTGGGGGCGGCCATCGTCATGTTGGACAACAGCGCGCGGCGACGCGGACCCGTTTGCGTAGCAAGCAAACCGTCCATCTCCGGCAGCCAGGCAGACCATTCGCGCACAGGCAGCAGTACCGCGATCCCGATCAGAACCGGGGACTGGACGTGGGCGTGCCAGTGCCAGCTCAGGAGGATGAGCCTCAACAGGTACAGGGTGCACACGACCAACGCCCCCGCGACCAGGCCGGCTCCCACGGCACCGGTCGTGATCGGCACCAGCGCTGCGGCCGCTCCACCGATCACCGTCGCGGGAGCGCTCAAGGCGATGTACCGCCACGACAACGGGACGCTCACCCGCGGCGCCGAGAACTAAGCCGTCCCTCCCCTGTCCTGGCCGCTGTTGATGTCGGCCGCGATGTCGCCGACGCGGGGTCCTGGCCGCGGGCACCCTCCGGGATACCCACCGTGCCCAGTGGCCGCTCCCCGCGCCCGGAGAATCTGCGGTGGACGTACCGGTACGTTCTCACCAGTGCGCGCCACGCGACGCCCATCCGCTTCATGGCACCGGACGGCAGAGCTCCCGACGGGGTCGGTCGACGGACCTCCATTGTTGAATTCTATCTAGGGGCTGAAGCGGGAGAACCCGCCTCGGATCGCGTTCACGCGAACGGGTTGTTGATAGAACACTCAACATCACGGGACCGTGCCGACGATCAGCCGGAAAGATCATCAGCCTGACATCCCACTTCAGGCCTCGCGCGCGGGAAACGCCGCCAGTTCGCGGCGCGCCGTCCACGTCAGAGCGCGAATCGGTATCGACACCGCTCGTCCGCGAACGGAAACTCATCGGGAACGGATATTTCCGGGAGACACCCCAGAGCTGTCGGACGTGCGGCGGCGTCGATGGCGAATCCCGCGCCCTCGCGTTCACCGCTGAAGCGGCGGGGCGCGGCAAGGCGCACATAGCACGCATCGCCCTATTGCCACACGACAACGTGACTCGTCGCCACTCCCGGACTGCACGGCAGCGGTGGCCAGACCCGGGTGGGCGTCGCGCTTGTTCAGCGGCCAGCAGACCGAAGCCGCCCGTGTCGAGCGCTGGCGCAGGCCGGCTACCGACAGCGCTCGCACCCGTCGCACCACAGTTGGGCAGACCCACTATCGGAGGCAGGCGTTGTCGTAAGTGACCACACGTCACGCCGGAGCACGGCCACCGAACAAAGAGCCAACACGAACGATTACACCGAGTGACCAGCAAGGCCGTATAGGGCCACCCTCAACTGCGTGAATCGCCGGCGGCGTCACGTTTGCGATAACAGAACGTCATCCCCTAAAAATCGGGACACTGGCCCCCTCCCCGACCAGATCGCGGCATGATAAAACTCTCAACCATGATCGCCAGCAGGAGGGAAGCGACACGCGGAGCATCACGTTCATCCACGCGACCCGCTGGCCAGCCTTGTCAACACCGGAGCAAGAATTTGTTCACGGAGTGCACGATCACACGCACAAACGGCGCGACGCTCACGTGATCGACCTAAGCAAGGGGCAACACGCCGTAGTGTTACTCCCCCCACTGACACGATCCACTAACACTCATCAGAGTGCCGTCACTCGATCGGCTCAGTTGGAAATACTCGACCGGGGATCAGATCTCTGGCTACACTAGTAAATTCTGGAGGTACCTACCTTGGGAGGTAGGAGTGCAGAACACCGGTTGGCAAGCCGACCCTACAGCCAATTTCGCTCGTCGCCTCGGCATCTCTCCCCAGACACCGGGTAGCGGTCGCAGCGGCGACGAAACGGCCACCGTCGGAGAAGGTGGCTGCCCCGATATCTGGGAACTCGACAACGGCGACGTAGCAGTCATCGGCAGGGACCTCACCATGTCCTACCAGGACAGACTCCCCAACGGAGTCTCCGTGCGTTCCGATGAGCGTCTCGTCGTCCTCCCTCGAGGAATGATCATCGCAGCGAAGGCGGACATACCTAATGCGTGAGCTTCTCCATGGAGCTTCCGGAACACAACTGCTCGGCAACGACTACTGGGACGACTTCAACGACAACTTCTGGAAGACCTCGAACGCCGGGTTCTGGAAGCTGGAGCGAATCCAAAGCTTCCGCGAGTCCGGAAATGGCAGCTGGGGCGCATTCCTGCGAGGTGACTGGGCCGAATCATTGCGCTTGATGGAGGAGCAACGCTCCGCCTTGAGCACGTACTACAATAAGATCGAGGATCACGGATTCAGGACGCGCCGCGTTCGTGTCGTAGAAAAACCGATCTGCCCATACCTGCAATGGGAACTGCACTTCCTCAGACTCCGCGATGAACTCGGCGGCGCCACCCGAGTCGTCGATCTCCACCAGGTCGCCCAATTCGAGTCGAGTGGCATGCTCCCCGAGATCATCGTGCTCGGGTCCGAGGTGATGTACGAACTCGTCTACGACGAGACCGGCCTGCAACAAGGCGGTATCCGATTCACCGACAAGGACCTGATCAAGCGCTGGTCAACGTTCATCAGCGAGCTTTACTCATCCAGTGAGGACATACAAACCTTCTTCGACCGGGAGGTAGCCGGCCTGGAGCCTCCACGCGGGGACTAGCCCATGTCCGCCCCCGACGCCGACGCCGACGACAGCGACCGGCCGCCAGCACAGCACAGCCACCGTGCCGAGATGTCCGGCTCGGCGGCCGAGGTGGTCCAAGCCAGGGAAGTGCACGGAGGCGTGCACTTCCACGGCGCCCACCACGCCACCGAACCAGTTCCCCGACAACTGCCCGGCGACATCGGGGGCTTCGTCAACCGGCACGGCGAACTCGACCGCCTCAACGAGGTCGTCACCGCAGCTGGGGACAAACCCGCGGTCGTCGGCGTCTTCGTCCTGACTGGCACCGCCGGGGTGGGCAAGACCTCGCTGGCCCTGCACTGGGCCCACAGCGTCCGACACCGCTTCCCCGACGGCCAGCTCTACGTCAACCTCCGCGGCTACGACCCCGGCCCCGCGGTCTCCTCCGAGCAGGCACTGGACCGCTTCCTGCGCGCCCTGGGCACCGCACCGCAGAGCGTGCCCGCCGACGTGGAGGACAAAGCGGCCCTGTACCGGTCGCTGCTGGCCGACCGCCGGGTGCTGGTGGTCCTGGACAACGCCGCCACCGCCAAACAGGTTCGCCCGCTGCTGCCCGGCAACGGCGAATGCCTGGTCCTGGTGACCAGCCGCAGCAGGCTGTCGGGACTGGTCGCTCGAGACGGCGCCCGCCGCCTGGCCGTGGACGTGCTGTCCGAGAACCAGGCCGTGGACCTGCTGAGCACCGTCATCACCTCCTACCGGCCGCACGACTCCCCCGACGCCCTGCGCGAACTGGCGGCGCTGTGCGCGCGCCTGCCCCTGGCCCTGCGGATCGCCGCCGAACGAGCCTCCTCCAGGCCCCTGATGCACCTGGACGAACTGATCGCCGACCTCCGCGACGAGTCCGCCCTGTGGGACGCGCTGACCGCCGAGGACGACGAGGAAGCCGACGCCGTGCGCACCGTGTTCGCCTGGTCCTACCGCGCCCTCCCGGCCGACGCCGCACGCCTGTTCCGACTGCTGGGCCTGCACCCAGGACCGGAGTTCGGCCTCGCCGCGGCAGCGGCACTGGCCGACACCACGCCGACCAAGGTCCGGGGCCTGCTCGACGTCCTGGTCGGCGCCCACGTCCTGGAACACCACGCACCCGGCCGCTACCAGTTCCACGACCTGCTGCGCATCTACGCCACCGAACAGGCCACCGATCACGAGACCTTCCAGGACCGTCGCGCGGCACTACGGCGACTGCTGACCTGGTACCTGCACGCCGCCCACGCGGCCGCCACCACCCTGGACCCCCACAGCCGACAGATCACCCTCGAACCCCCCGCAACCCCCGGCACGGTCAGCTTCGCCGACACCCCCACCGCCCTGGCCTGGTACCTCCAGGAACGCGCCAACCTCACCGCCTCGGTACAGATAGCCTTTACCGCCGGATTCCACGACCTAGCCTGGCAGACCGCCGCCGCACTGCGCTCCATCTACGCCCACCACAACTTCTTCGACGACTGGATCACCACCACCCAGATCGGTCTGGACTCCGCCCGACAAGCCGGCAACCGCCACGGCGAAGTCGAACTCCTCGACAGCCTGGGCAAGGCACACCTGCAAAGCCAGCAACTCGACCGCGCCGAGCACTTCCACAGCCAGGCCCTGCAACTGCGCAGACAACTACACGACCGCTTCGGCGAAGCCATCTCCATCAACGCGCTCGGGTTACTGGCCTGGCGCCGACGCCGACTCGACCAGGCCCTCACCCACTTCGACGCCGGCCTCGCACTGTTCCGCGAACTCGGCGACCGCCGCTGGGAAGCACTGTTGCTGAGCAACCTCGGCATGACCTACTACGACCTGGCGCGACTCGACGACGCGGACACCGTGCTGCAGATCGCCGTCGCCCTGTGCCGCGAGATCGGCGACCGACTCTACGAGGGCAACGCGCTGCTGTTCCTGGCCATGACCCAACGCGAACACGACGACCTCAGCTCGGCCCGCGATTCCATCGACGCGGCACTCGCCATCGCCCGCGAGGAACACAACCAGGCCTGCGAGGCCTTCTGGCTCCTCGAACTGGCCAGAATCCAACGTAGGACAGGAAACGCGGACGACGCGCTGACCAGCTACCAGGCCGCCGCGACCCTCCACCGCCAACTCGGCGACCGCAACCGCGAAGCGATGGCCATCGACGGCACCGGCGAGACCTACCAAGAACTCGACCGCCCCGACGAAGCCGCCCAGTTCCACCGACTCGCCGTCACCTCGTTCCGCGACACCGGTGACCGATGGGCCCTGGCAACCGCGCTCACCCACCTCGCCCACGCCCTCGACGAAGCCGGCGACTCCACTCCAGCGCGTCGGTACTGGCAGGAATCCCTGGCCATACTCAGCGAGTTCGCCGACCCACGAGCTCAACACGCCCGTGACGCCATCACCCGCAGCCTCACTGCGTAGTGGAGCGAGCTTGTAGGGCTCGGAAATGCGATCTGCGACTCATGTTACGAGCCGATCTGCTATTGCGGACGCCAGCCCGGGGAGAACTTTCTCGACTGGTGCGACACCGGCTGCGGCGGCGACGACTCCGACTATGACGACCTCTTCAAAGCACAGGACCGCCATGATCTTCAAGAGCTGGTGCGCTACGCCGTCGGCCTGATCATCAAGCTGGACGGCGGCACCCGCAGGCAGGTCTTCACGCGGTTGCACCGATCGATGGAAGCGCGACTGGCCGACGCGAGCACTGCTCAACTCCACATGGGACTGGAGCAGGCCGCGACTGGGCGCGGCAACTGCGCAACAAGGTCGGCCGGTCCCCGCGATGACCGAGCACCACCGCGGTCAGCATGGCGAGAACAGGTTCTCCACGTCCTCGACGGTGAGGATCTTGCCGTCGGTCGGGGACAGCACCCTGCCCAGCCAGCATGCACGGCAGCGAGTTTCCGGCCACGGCCACAATGGGTGTCGCGGCCAAGGAACAGCAGTAGAGGGAAGTCGTCGCTGTCGACCAGAAGCGTGGCGCCTTTGGCGGGGTCGCCCGGCTGGTTGTGATTGGCCTGGGCGGCGAAAGCATGAGTGGCGCCAGCCGAGATGTCGGCGTGGTCGGGGATCTTGCGCGAGACGTGGAAGCTGCTGGCGTTGAGGAAGTCGGCGCGGAAGAACCCGGGCTCGACCAGGCCGGCAGTGATGCCCAGCGGGACCAGTACGGCGCGCAGCGCCCCGGTGAAGCCCTCGACGGCGAACTTCGTCGAGGCCTGCAGCCCGGAGCCGGGTGAACTCACGAAGCCGCCCGCGGAGGAGATGGTGATGATGGTACCGCAGCGGTCGACGACGCTACATGACAGTGCTTGAACAGTTGGGTACCCTTTCAACGGGGTTACATAGTGGATACCTGAGTTCGTCCGACACCCACCCGACCCGGAGAAGGACGCGTGAGCGGCGGGACATGGCCAACTTTCGTAGCTGGTGCACCGTTGGGGAGCCCGTACGCGTTGGCGGTCACCTTGCCAGCGTCCTCGAGTCGTTTGACGAAAACACGGGAGTTGCCACCCTCAGTGCAGATCTGCCGAACACGTATGCCAAATCCGGCGCGCTCGCGCGGATCGCGGACCGACTGGGAAAGAATGCCGTTGCGGAGCATCTCCGCAACAAGCTCCCCACCACAGCGAACGCCCGTTCGGGTGATATGGGTGAAATCCTCGCGACGGCCTATCTTCACGAGGAACGGGAGTGCGTAGTTGGGCCAAGTCGGCTCATTGAGCGCGATCATCAGGAATGGGCCATGAGGGGCGATGATGCACTCGGGGCCAAGCTCGGATCCGACGGCAAAATACGCATCATCAAGGTGGAATCCAAGAGCCGCGTCAAACTGGATAAAGGCACTGTCGCGGAGGCCCGCAAAGGTCTGGCGCGCAACGACGAGTTGCCGTCGCCACAGTCTCTCGCCCAGTTCGCCGAACGGCTCCTGTCCACGTCCGACAGCGACGTCGGGGAGGCCGTGCTCACGTTGCAGCTCCAGGAGGGCATCCGATCCGACCACGTTGATCATCTGATGTTCCTCTTCACGAGCAGCGACCCGAGTAAGTACGTGACGGCTGATCTTGAGGCGTACGGAGGTTCCGTGTCGCAGTTGACGATCACGTTGCGAGTTCAGGGCCACCAGGAGTTCATCAGGGACGCCTACGAGAAGGTGATCTTCGGTGGCCCGTGAGGCGCAGGAGCTGGCAGAAATTCTGACTGCGGCCACTGACGCCGGTTTCCGCGGGAGGCTACTGGCTCGCGGACAGGCACAATCGATGATTCGCCGTGATGGTGTCTTGCCGCTGGACGCTCCCGGTTTTAGTTCCTTCTTGGATGCGGACCTGCTCAACTATGCGTACGCGCTGTTGTCTACCAGCCTTGAACTGTTGGAGATCGCGGAGGACGACTCGGCCGGGCAGATCACCCTCGCGCAACAGGGATTTATCCAGAGCTCCTTCGCTTTGGAAGCTGCCACTCGGAACGCGGCCTCCGGGGCAGATCTGGTCTTTCACGGGCTTGTCGCCGGCGCGGCCAGCCATCTCGGCGGGTATGCCGCGCGGGCGTTCTCGCTGATCCACGCCAGCCGACAATCGGAGCGCCTGACTCCGATGGAGCAGACGCTGGCAGACCTGCTCGTGCGCGACTTGAGCTCTATCGAGCGGCGGACCCTGACCCTGCGAGCTTCGGCTCAAGTTTCTGATGAGGCGCTGTTGGCGGCTCTCACCTCGGCGGGTAGCAGTGTGGACGACGGATCACCGTCGAACGAGTTCGGCCCCGTCATCCTTCTTCTCAGTGAGAATTACCTTTCGGCGGTCGCGGCGGGGCTTTTCGCGATCGAGATCGGCAGCCGAGATCTCCTTGAGAGTGCTTTTGAAGAGCTTCGCGATGGTGAGCAGGCGTCCTCGGATGTGAGCGCCCCCGGCCCGTGGTGGATTTACCGGCTCACCCGACATCTGCTGGGCGGTCTGTTTGACACCAGCCTTGAGACCAACATCCCGCACGACCCACCGTCTGGAGTTGCTGACCGCGTCGAGCGGTGGAACTATCTCCGCCGCAACTTCGTCGCGTCGCTGCTGGTGCGGGAGCGTTCCGAGATAGATCTGTGGCCCTCCCAGCTCCACGTCGTCGACCGAATCTTCCAGGACCTACGCGATCTCGTCGTCGCGCTGCCGACCAGTGCCGGCAAGACCCGCATCGCCGAACTGTCGATCTTGGCTTGTCTCGCGCAACAGCGCCGTACGGTCTACGTCACCCCGCTGCGAGCGCTGTCCGCGCAGACCGAGCACGTTCTCACCCGGACGTTTTCGCCGCTGGGTATCCGAGTCTCATCTCTCTACGGGAGCATGGGGACGAGCGACGTTGACGAGGACGCCCTGCGTTCCAGCGAGATCGTCGTAGCGACCCCAGAGAAGCTGGATTTCGCCCTTCGGTCCGACCCGTCTGTGCTCAATGACGTCGGCCTGGTTGTCCTGGACGAGGGACACATGATCGGAGCCTCCGAGCGTGAGGTTCGTTACGAAGCCCAGATCCAACGGTTGCTGCGCCGCTCGGACGCCTCGGAACGCCGCATCCTATGTCTCTCGGCCGTATTCCCCTCCGGACCGGACCTGGACGACTTCGTCGCGTGGATCACCGACGATGAGCCGGACGGCCTACACCGCGAGTCCTGGCGTCCGACGCAGCAGCGCTTCGGCCTCGTTGAGTGGCGCAAAGACCATGCCCGACTGTCCATCACTCTTGGAGCGGAACAGCCGTTCATCCCCCGCTACTTCGAGGAGAAGAAGCCGAGCGGCCGGCGCAGGAAGATGTTCCCGGCGGACCAGCGTGAACACGTCATCGCCACCGGGTGGCGGCTGGTCGAAGAAGGCCAGACCGTCCTGGTCTTCTGTCCCCAGCGGAACTCCGTCGAGCCCTACGCCCGTGCGATCATCGACCTTCACGCCCGAGGCCTGGTGACCTCGGTGCTGCCACCAGGCATCGACCTGAGCGACGCGCTGGCTGTGGGCGCCGAGTGGTTCGGTGCCGACCATCCCATCCTGCGGTGCCTTGAGCTCGGGGTGGCAATCCATCACGGAGCGCTACCTGGTCCCTTCCGGCGCGAGATCGAGCGGCTCCTGCAACGAGGCATCTTGAAGGTCACCATCGCCTCGCCGACTCTCGCCCAAGGGTTGAATCTGTCCGCTTCAGCGGTGCTCTTCCACGGGGTTCGACGCGGCACGGACCTGCTCAAGGGCTCCGAGTTCGCGAACGTGATCGGGCGCGCCGGCCGGGCGTTCGTTGATACTGAAGGGCTTGTCCTTTACCCGATCTTCAATAAAACTCGACAGCGTCGTCGGGACTGGCTCAGCCTGACGCAGGAAGACGGCGGCAAGACCCTGCGGTCGGGATTGATCGAGATCGGTCTCGCTCTTCTGCGAAGGATGATCGAGTCACAGGGGCACGCTTCGGTTGAGCCCTTGCTGAACTACCTCACCGGCGGCCCGGAGTGGTCCCTGCCCATCGTGCCTCACGAGACCGCCGAGGGGCATGCCGCCGCAGCCGCTAGCTGGCAGTCGAACCTCGCGCTGCTCGATATCGGGATTTTGAGCATCGTCGGGGACGGCGATCAGGACAGTGCCGCTGATGCCGCAACGCAAATCGTCGCTGATGCGCTACGCGCCTCATTGTGGGAACGTCAACTCAGCCGCTTCGACAACACGGCGGCAACCGCCATACGGGGACTCGTCTACAGCCGGACAAGGCACTTGTGGCGGACAGGCACGCCCTCCCAGCGCCGCGGCTGGTTCCTGGCCGGACTGGGAGCAAACACCGGATCCGAACTTTCCCGGGTGTCCGGTCGCATCATCGCCCTAGCAGGCCAGGCTGAGACCGCCATCCTCGAAGAGGATCATGAGACGGCCACCGACCTGCTCGTCGCGATCGCTGACACCGTGTTCGAGATGCAGGCCTTCGAGCCCGAGACGAAGCTCGACAACTGGGCCTCCGTGTTGCGGCATTGGATACGCGGGTCGGCGCTCAGCGCCGTTTCCGGCGATAGCGTCGAGGTAGCGCAGTTCATTGAGGGCGACGTCATCTACCGGCTGGTTTGGGGAATGGAAGCTGCCCGAGTCTACGAAGCTGCCCAGAGCAACCCCGACGCCGACACCTTGTCAGGCTCAGCGGTGACCACGATCGAGACGGGAACCTTCAACCGGGCAGCCTCCATCCTCATCCGCTCCGGCTTCGATCACCGTCTCGCGGCCATTTCGGCGGCCACGAGTACCGACGCCAGGTTCGACTCAACGGCTGGCATGCGCCAGTGGATCGACGACCTCGACCCCGCGCTGGCCCTCAGCGAAGACTGGCCCACGCCCGAGTCACGGTCACGATGGGAGACCTTCGTCAACTCCTCACGGACACGCCGTTCGCGTCGGTGGAGCCGCCAGACCATGGACGTACAGGACGTCACCTGGTACGGGACGGTACCGGCCCCAGGCGTCTGGCTGCGCGTAACTGACACCACCCCAGGCGAGATCAAAATTTGGTCTACGGGCTTCGATCTGCTCGGGGAGGCAGCCGTCCTTCTCGATCATGAACGGCAAGGCGTCCTACGCGCTCGACAGCACCGTGCTGATGCCGGCATCCGTCTTCACTATCGCGGCCCCGGCGATCTGTTGCCGAGCACGCCAAGCGCTGACGTATAGCTACAGTAATGCGAATGCGGCACGCCCATCGCGTCGGCCAGCGTGTTGGCGTACGCCGTCATGGTGTTGCTGGCGCCATCGAAACTGCGGGCGGTATAGGCCACAGATCTTGATCAGCCGCTGCTCCGGGGAGTCGGTCGCGTCGGTCTGCGCGGAGCAGCGAAGCAGGTCGACAACGGAGCATGCCTGTGGGCTCGAAAACTCGTCGCTGCAGCTCAGGATGCGTAACGGTACTCGTTGATGACTCCCTCAAGGACCCGGGTTCGGAGGAGCCTTGGGGTCTTCAAACCGGGCCGGCAGGGGTTTGCTCCTGTGCCTCGGGTGGTCGTTGGTTTCGGGGCCGGTACGGTCGATGCCTGTTGTAGTGATCTTGGTATGCGGTGAGGACCCGTCGGGCGTGGGCCTCGTTGACGATCAGGACGTGGTCGAGGACCCCGGCGGATGGTGCCGATCACTCGCTCGCAGTGGGCATTCATGCGCGGCGACTGGGTGCACTGAGCAGCACGTCCATTTCCTCGGCTTCGAAGACAGCGGCGAAGGAGGTGGTGTACTTGCGGTCGCGGTCACGGAGGCCGAAGCGCGGGGACTCGACGCGGCTGCCCAGTTCGCTGGCGAGGTTGCGGGCCGGCTGGGTCGCCCACTGCGCGGTGGGGTGCGCTGTGACGTCGGGGATGTGGAGCTTACGGGTGCGGCGCTCGAGGAACGCTAGCATTTTCGGAACCACACGATGCCGGCGTTCATTGAGCACGTGCTCGATGAACGAGGAACGGGCTCGGCCTGCCGTGCCAGGTGATCGCTAGGGCTTCTCGGGCACGGGTGGCAGCGACGAACAGGAGTGAACGTTCGGCGCGCAGGTCCTGGGCGTGCTGAAGGGGGTCGGCCGCGGCATCTGTCAAGGCTGCCGGCTGCGGCACACATTGGTCGCTGACACCGATGACAGCCACAGCGCGGTATTCAAGCCCCTTGGTGCGGTGCATGGTCATCACGTGGACGTAGTCCCCGACGCGGGGAGCCTTCCCGGCGTCGACACGGATCGCTCCGGTGCCCGAGGACTGCAGCGCGTCAAGCGCTGCATCGCATAGGGCTCCGGTGCGGGCTACGACGGCGATGTCCTGCGGCAGTATCCCCGCTTCTTTCCATCCGGCAACGCGATTTACGAGTGCGCTCATCTCGGCTCGTACACTCGGATAACCAGTGAGTTCGGCTTCACGGCCACTCAAGACAGAGCGATAGCCGGCCAAGTCGTCCGCGCCGCCGTCAAGATCGTCGAACTGCTCACGATCTAGAAGGTCTCCCGCAGCGGCAAGGATCTGCCGGGTGGTGCGGTAGTTGAGGCTCAGCTTGTGGGAACGGCCTCGGATGTCGATACCGAGGGATCCGAGGGTGACTCGGTTGTCGTAGATTCGCTGATGTGTGTCACCGCATACGAACAGGTCGTTCGGCCCTTCGGGAGCCAGCGCGCGCAGCAGCCGCCAGTGCGCGGCATGCAGGTCCTGGGCCTCGTCGACGACGATGTGCGCGTATTGCTGGCGTGGTTCGAGCCCTGCCTCAGCGATTCGTGCAGCCGTAGCGGCGAGTTGCTTGAAGCCGACGGCTTGGTCCTGCTCGAGACGGCGTTCGTACTCTTCGATCAGTGCCCAGATCTCGGCCCGGTCGGCGCGGTTGATCCGCAGTCCTCGACCTCGGCGACGCGCGGCAAAGTAGTCATCGCGCGTTTGCAGGCCTTGGGCGAGCACTACCTGGGTCCATTCACCAAGCAGGAACCGGCTGTCGAAGCGTCCAGGTTCGGCCTGCTCAGTAAGCAGATCGCGCCAACGCTTGAGCAGCTCCAGGTCACCAAGCATCGCGGGCACTGTGGCGGACGGATGCCGCGCGACGGACGTGGCGACCTTGTCGATATTACGTACGGTCACCGCGCTCGCGAGCTCTTGGCCGCCAAGGTCCTTCAGAAGCCGTTCGAGCTGGTCGGCCAGGGTGGTGGTGAAGGTGGTCAGCAGGATTCTGCCGCGTCCCTCACCGCGCTGGGGATCAGCGAGGGCGGCGACTCGGTGCAGCGCGACGACGGTCTTGCCTGTACCGGGGCCGCCGGTGACGCGCACCGGTCCGTTGTAGGGCTTGTTCTTGGGCCGGTAGGCGAGTTTGCGCTGTTCGGGATGGAGGAAGATGCGCCATTCGGAGAACGGGCGCAGCAGGTTGCGCTCGAGCTCTTGGGCGTCGGAGGAAACGACGAAGGTCTCCAGCGTCGCCGGGCGAGTGAGGGCTGCCTCGTAGTCGCCACGTTCCGCGTCAGTAAGAGGCGTGTCAGGCTGTTCAGGTGCTGTGACCTTCTGCCAGATCTCTTCGGGGCACTTGCCGTCGTACAGGGACAACAGGACGTCCCGGGCGAGCTTCGGCAGGAACTCGCACACTCCAAGCAGGGCATCCTCAGTGCGCAGTTCACGCAGCGCCGGAATCAATACCTCGTTAACGCCGAGGCGCACCAGGTCGGCGTCCGAGACGCCATCGAACAGGCCGGGCATAGCGTCCGGTCCGACCAAGGGTGCACCGGAGGCCGAGTTGCGGGTGCTTTCCTCGAGACCAGATAGGTCCAGCAGCTCGATGCCGCCGGTGACCTTGTTGATGTCCATGGTCAGTCCCTCGGCCAGCTTGTAGGCCTTGTCGTGCTCGAGGACTGTGACGAGGTAGAAGGTCTCGCCGTCGCGCAATAGGACGGCGCGGAAGTTGTCGTTCACTCGCGCCGTTCGCACTCGGCGGTCGCGCGCGGCCTGTGGCTGCTTGAGGTTGAGGCTGTTAGCGTTCGGATTCAGCTGGAGGGTGTGCAGGAACGCGATCACTAGCTTCTGAACGGTACCGTCGAGCTTGTGGTAGGCCTTGTCGAAGGTGTCCGTGCGGACGAATTTGCGCTCAGACACCGAGAGCCTCCAGTTCGGTCGCCGTGATTGAGCCGGCGCGTTCGATCCGCCAGCCTGCCGCCTGGTACGCGGCATCTCGGTCGGGGTCCTCGTCCACAACGAGCGCGATCTTCGCATGCGGCCATGCCAGCTCCGCATCCCACGGGTCGGATTGATCACCTGGCACGTCGAGTTCGAACCCCACTTCAGGAACGGCGACCTGAGGTCGCGTGGCGAGGACGGCGAGGATGTCCGCCACCAGCGGAGATGCCAGCTCCGCCGCCCGCGCCCACGAGGCAGGCAGAGCGCGCGGAGTATCTGTCGGCAAGGCGCTCACAAGCAGGGCGAGACGGTGTGGGTCGAAGGCCGCCGCACGGCTCGCACAGGTTTGTTCGAAGCCTCGTTCGCGACCACCAGAGACGTGACCGCTCAGGAGTTGCAGCAGATTCCCCCAGGCCATCCACGACGCCCAACGGTCCCGATGGCCAGGTTGCTCCACGGCCGGCACCGTGTCATCAAGCACAGTGATCGCGCTCCACGCGGAGAAGTCCCTGCTCTCCAGGTCCATGAGAGCCAGGATCCGGCAGCCGGTCGCAGGGGCGTAGTCCAGCATCATGACCTCTGACCCGCCGCCCTTGAGTTCGAGATCGCCGCCAGTGAGCAGTCCGGGCAGCGCGAGGGCAAGGTCGGCACGGCTCGCATTGGTCTGCCGCGATGCTCCGCGTAGCCCGGCCGCCAGCGCGGCGGCCCGGCGGCACCAGCGGTCCGGGTCCGGGTCGGCGAGGTAATTCAGCAGTGCCGAGACCGGGTTGGCCAGCGCTGGATCAAGCGAGTCGGCGGAGTCGTGGGCGCGGATCCGGCGGTGCATCGCGCGCGCCGCAGTCAATGCTGCCTCGTCGAATAGCGCAAAGCTCGGCGCGGATCTCGCGTTCGGGTCAGCCACCGCCTGTTCGAAGGCCTGCACGTCTTCCCAGGTCAGCTGCCAGACCAGGATTCCTTGGCTGCGCAGCGCAGTGCGCTTCGCAGTGTCATCCGCGATCCGGTTGAGATGTGGGGAGGCGTGGAACGCGTACCCGTCGAGGAACACTGCGACGGTTGCGCTCGGCCCGTCGGTACGCGTGATGAGGAAGTCGGGCTCGCTGCTGACGGCCGCGTCAACGCGCCGGTGGTCCTGCAGCAGCCAGCGGGTTCCGCCGCTCCCGTTGGGGTGGGCGATGCGCAGGTCGAGTTCCACGCCGCGCCCACCGGCCCGTGGGCTAATCGTACTTCGGTGCGGTACGCCGCCCCAGTTCTCGCGCCCGCCCCAGGCCTGTAGGGCCTTGATGAAACGCTTCTCCAGTTCGCTGTCGGCGAGTTCGTCGATCCGCACCCCGGTGAGGGTGTCGAGAGTCTTCACCGCCTCGGGGTCCGAGATGTCCCAGCCGCGCAGGATTTCGTCAAGGAGAAAGAGTGCGCGTTCCCTCGAGGCGAAGGGATGCTCGCTAGAGCGCACGAACCGCAGCAGGCAGCGGTGACAGGGCTGGCGCTCAGAGTCCTGACAGGGACACGCGGCGATGACGTCGCGGGCGATGGTGAGGACTAGGTGCATCACCTTCCGGTCGGCGAGGTGTTCGAGGTAGCCGGTGCCGCCGGGCAGTCGGTCGTAGAGCACGAGGAAACGGCGGCGCAGATCCGTATCGCCCCCAGGCATCGTGGCCAGGACGGCAGACAGGTGGTTGGGCTCGCCGCCGTAATACTCAGTGATGCCGAGCAGCAGCGCCGCCTTGAACGAGATGAAGTTCTCCTCGATCTCCAACGTGGAGACGGGCAGGAGCATCCGCAACGCCTGAGTGCGAAGCTCATGCGCAAGCACGACTGTGCGCGTCTGCTCTGCCTCGACGCCAGCATGGCGTTGAGGGCACCAGCCGCGGTGCCGGGTGCCGACCCTGCGGGCCTTGGTGTCGTACGCCTGCGGGTGTGTGCCGCGCACCGCACCGCACACGGGACACGTTTCGAAACCGGGTGCCTGGACCTCGGCGCCGGCCACGAATAGCGGCCGCCCGGGAGTGCCGTCCGGCCCGAAGTTCAGGGTCCTGATCTGAGCGACGCGCGCGAATTCGACCCCGAACAGCGCGCCCTGGGTCCGCCAGGCGCGCCTGCCCTGCGGCTGGCCTGGGTCGATGTCGACGAGAGTCGCGGTGCGGAAGGTGCGTCGGTCGCGTTCTTCACGATCGTCGGTGACCTTCGCGTCGTCGCGCCTCTCCCGCGAGGCCACCCGCTCAGCGCGTAGCACCCTGACCTCGGAACCTGCGTCGGCGATGGCCTTATCTCCACAACGGGGACACTCGGCCGGCTTCACGGTCTCGTCGGTGGCGACGTACCCGCACTCGGCGCACAGCCTCCAGGCCAAGCCGAGCTGCGCGTCGACCCGCCCCCCGCCGGTGCCTGCGAGGTCGAGCTTGTCGATGACGTACTTCGATCCGGCGGTGTAGTACGTGTTGCCGGGCGCGAGCTCGGTCAGGGCGGAGGCGGCGTCGCGTCGATGCTCTCGATGCGCTTCTTCGAAGGTGCCATCGGGGTTCTTCCACCACAGCTCGGCGTCAAGGTAGATCGAGTCGTCCACGAGCGTGTAGTTGGGCAACACGCCCAAGCGCACCAAGGCAGACAGCGAGTTCTCCTCAGTCAACGCCTCCAGGCGCCTGCGCACCTCGGCGCGCTCGGCATACAGCTCCCGCTTGGACTGCGCACGCTCAGTGTCGGTCCCGCCCTCCCCCAGCGCGTCGAACGCCCGGCCGATACCTCGCAGCCGTTGTTGTAGAGCCTCGCGCCGCTTGAGGAATTCGCGGGCGGCGTTGCCGATCGCAAGTTCGATCCCGGATGCGGCGAACTCGGCCAGAGACGCGCGCGATGCGTCCTGCATCTCTGGAAAGAGCGCGGCGAAGCGTTCCGCGAGCACTTCATGCTGCTGGACGGCGCGGTCCAACAGTCGACGCAGCCAGCCGTCCGGTGCGAGACCGGAGGTGAACAGCAGCCCGATCTGCGGGGGCATCTGATGCGGGGGCATCATCGTCCCTTGCCACAGCGACCCGTCAGCGGCGCGGTCGAGCAGGAACGCGGTGTACTGCCGGCGCAGGATCTCAATGGCGTCGAGATAGCAGTCCGGCGGGACGATCCGCCCCGCGAGCATCGCCTCGGGCTGGTGCAGGTAGTACTGGTTACGCGCCCCGCGCGGGATGACGGCCGCGACGAAGGCGTTGCCGGTCTTACGTCCAGCGCGTCCGATGCGCTGTGCGTAGTTCGCCGGGGCGCCCGGGACGGAGGTGAGAAGTACGGCTGACAGGTCGCCGATGTCAATGCCCAGTTCCAGAGTTGGTGTGCACGCGAGCACGTTGGGGTCGAAGGGATGCCGCGGGTTGCGCTTAAACCGAGTCTCGACGTCTTCCCGTTCGACGCGTGTCAACGCGCCGGTGTGCTCGGTTGCGATGACCTGGCTGGGCCGGTCGACCGAGTACAGGCGCCGGTAGAAGTCTGCGGAGTAGTCCCGGTCGTCGGGCTTGAACACACCAGAGCAGCGGTGCCGTAAACACGGCGTGTCCAGCCACGTCTCGCGCGTGCCGGGGGCGACAGTCATCCTCCACGTACAGGACGAGCAGCGCACCCCAAGTTCGTTCACATGCTCTTCGGGCCGGCCGTGAACGAGGGAGTGCACGAGCACGTGCTTCGGCTTGAGGCTGTAGACCCGCGAGCCATTGGCAGTGGTGTCAGTACGCACGATCCCGTGATGAGCCAACGTGCGCAGCGCGATGCGGTTCAGCTCGCGGGCTTCGGGCAGCTTGGCCTGGAGCGTGCGATATGCCCAATCCTCCAGGTAGCTGGGCGTGTTGCCCTTCGTGCCCAGCTGGTCGAACTCTGTCCTGCCTACGTTGCCATCGACAAGGAACCTGGGCGCCGCCAGGCCCCGCGGAAACGCGGGCATGCCCTCAGGCCGTCCGCCCCACACCGGCCAGCGCCGCACACCGGCCTGATCCACGAACTTAGCGAGCCAAGGGTGGTAGAGGGCCCCACGTAGCCGCATCCGTTCGAGCACACCGCGCACGTAGGTGAGGTACTGGGTCTCTGTGGTGGGCAGCGTGTGCCGACCCGCTATCTGCTGGCAGGCGTTGCGTAGGTCATCGATGACCTTGATGGGTTCGGGGATCGAGATCTCGACGGCGGCTGTGTGTGTCATCTCCAGCGTTCGGCCCAGTCGGGAGCGCAGGCCGAATTCCAGCAGCGTGTTGAACACGAGCCGGTCATTGATGCGTTCCATGCCGGCTTCGTCACCGTGTCCGTCGAAGACGGCCATGACGAGCGGGTCGTCGCGCAGATCTGGCGGGATCAGCGCGGCCAGGCGCTCGCGTAGAGCATCTGGGTTCTCTTGCTCGGTCACAGACTTGGCTGCGCTCAGAGCAAGTTGTGGCAGCGGGATCGGCGTGTCGGCGGCGAGGTGGTCGGTGAGAAGGCCGCGCAGGGTGAAGGTGAACGCCCGGTGGCCGATGAATCCGGCTCGATGCGTCGCGTCCTGCACGGCGTCGACGAACGCAAGCAGCCGGCGTTCGTCGCCGATCAGGTGTCGCTCGGAGAACAGCTGTGTCGTGAGGACGGAGGCGAGCGTCGCGGAGCCCGCGCCGAGGAAGCGCATCCCGTCGTCAAGTCCGCAGGAGGGGCAAGTGTCGGCATAGTCCTCTGGCAACCGGCCCTGGTGGGTGAGCACCGCTACGGTTTGGTCGGGCTGGCCGGTCGGGTTGAACTGCAGGGTACGTTCTTCGGCGTCGAGGTGCATGACCTCGTTCTCCCCAGGACGCGCCCGGAGCATCCAGCGGACCTTGCCGGTGCGTCGGGCGGACTCCTTGTAGATGTGCAGCGGGCGGATGTCGAGGGTCTGCCAGTCGAGTTCGGTAGAGACAGCAGCCCAGCCTGATCGCCCACAGTGCCGGCAGTATCCGGCTGGGAGATGGCAGCGGTACGCGGGCTCCACAGCGTTAGATGGCCGATCGCGTGCTTGATCGTCCAGAGCGGCTTCCAGCGGCGAGCCGTGCTCGCTGCTGCCCGCCTCGTCGACGCGGCGTTGTGGGTAGACGCCCAGATTAAGCTTATTGGCCTTGGTGTCGCCGGTTGGGCCGTCGTCGTCGTACCAGCGGAAGTGCGGGGTGTCGGTCGCAGCGCGAATGACCCGGCGGACTTCCCGGACCCACAGCTGGGCTTCGATGCGTAGGAACGGCCTTGCCGCCTTACCCGCTACTACATTCTCGTCTTCAGCACGGGCGCGACAAACGATCGCGACAAGACGGGATAGGCCCGCGGTGAATACCTCAGGGTTCTGTTCGAACGCCTGCCGCCAGCGTGTACCACCCCCATAGCGCACGAACCGCTCCATGAACGCCTCGTCGAGCAACACCGGACCATCTCCGGCCGCGTACAACAGAGCGTGAACGAGGCGGTGATGGGCAAGTTTCCGGCCGAGCGCAACAGGATCCGAGGCGTCGACTCCGGCGACAAGGCGGGCGATCGCGTCCAGATTCGGGCCAGTGGGGCCACGGTCCAGGAGCGGATCACCGGCCTCGATCAGGTCCTGTGGCGCGGGAACCGGCAGTTCGTAGTCGACCTCCACGACTTCCTGCGGCGCCTTGCGATCCTCTCCGATCAATGCCGCGGACTCGAATTCGCAACCGAAGACCTTCCCTGCGAACTCCAGCAGCTTCGTGTGGTCGTCACGCACAGAGCCGTCAACGTCGCGCTTGTCGCTACGGCCATTGTCACTGCTACCGGCGAGAGTGGCGGAGGTTGCTACCGGCGTGATCGTGCCGAGTGGCCTTCCCGGTTGAGCTTTGCCGGTGGACGCGCCGAGACGCCGCAGCAGCATCGCGACATCGGTGCCCTGCGCCCCGTCATAGCAGTGGAACTCGTCGAGCACCACGTACTGAAGCGAATCTGACCGCCACAGCGCGACATCGGCGACACGCTGGAGCAGAAGGTCGAGCATCTTGTAGTTCGTCAGCAGGATGTCCGGAGGATTGACGCGGATCTCCTCGCGGCGGGTGAGCACCCGGGTGATGGTGGTGTCGTCTGCGAGTTTGGTCGATCCGGCGTCGCGGGCAGAGCCGGAGTCGACGCGTTCCTCCGTGCGTTTGCCCGGATCGCCGCCAACGTAGATCCCCGCAGTGACGTCCGACAGTGTCGGGTCGCTGCTAAGCAGCTGGTCGATGCGGCGTGCCTGGTCGTCGGCGAGAGCATTCATCGGGTACAGCAGGAGAGCCTTGACTCCGTTACGCCGAGTCTCGTCAGAGTGCCGTTTGGCGCGGCGGCAGTGGTCGAGGATCGGGACCAGGAACGACTCTGTCTTTCCGGAGCCAGTGCCGGTGGTCACGATTGTTGGCAGCGGCTGATCGTCGATGTTGACGCCCGGCTTCGTGGACAGGCGACGCCAGGCCCTCGCTTGATGCGTATAGGGGGCGAACCCGTGCGGATGCCAGTCGAGAGCCTTCTCCCAACCTGCAGCTGCACTGCGGAAGTCCGTACGTACACGGAGATACGGGCCACGGAAGACGCGACTCGCATTCCCCGGCTCGGCAAAGAAGCGCTCAAGTTCCGCGCGCACATCGTCATCGGCGAGCGCAAACGCGGTGGTGAGGTACTGTGTGACCGCGCGCTGAAGATCCTCAGCCGCCAGGGACGGAAACATGGACTAAGCGACCTCCGAGTCCTGGACCGGCGGGTACTCGCCAGCGGCGAGGCGTCGCTCGAACTCCTCGTAGGCGCGAGTCATCTCCGCCTCACGATCCGGCTTGACCCAGTCGGACGGTGGGACGACGTCCTCGGCGTCCGGGTTGAGCTTCGCCTTCTTCCAAGCCTTTATAATCTCCGTCTCCGCGTCAGTCTGCCGGACACCCACATTGTGGGTGGACGCGCCAATCTTGTGACCGTCCGAATGGAAGAACATCTCCCACTCGTACTTGCGCAGCACGGCGAACTGAGACCGGTACATTGCGCAAAGCTGTTCGGCGCTCAAACCGAGCATCAACGCGACAAGGGCGTCGATCTCGACCAAGGCCATGCGCCGGTCATAGTCCGTGCGCAGCGGAGTCGACATACCCCAGTCCGGGTTGACGGTCTGCAGCGCGACAGTGGCGTTCGACTCTTTGGCCGTCCAGCGGTCCATGAGCCAGGCTTCGTCGAACAGCTCGTTCCAGATCGGCGCATAGTCGCGGGTCAGGCAGTTGAGTCGGAGTGTACGTAGGAGCAACGGTGTCGTCAGCGGATGCGAAAGTGGTGCAGGGAACTGGCGCGCCAGCTCAATGTTGACCTTGGAGGTGCCAGATGCCTTGACAAGATAATCAAGCGGCAGCGATGACCAAAGGCCTGCTACGGCAGCTGTCTTCCGCCGATCCTCAAGCGCCATCGAAAACACGGTATGCACGTGCGTAGGGCCGGGCAGAAGCAACGCCACATGAAGGGCCCGCTCCATATTTGCCACGGTCATATTACGCCAGGTTACTCGCCAGAAATTCGGCAGATAGACACCAGAATCATGTTTGATTTGAGCTCGTTCAAATTCATCTCGACCGGAAGCACGTTGATAATTCGTCCGCGGGAGCGCGTTTTCACCAATGACGGTTAGATCCCACGGACTGTAATCCTTGTTCGACCTACAACCCGGATTTGGCTGCTTCGCAAAAGGCGTAGCTACCGTAAAAAGTGGCCCCTGGAGTACCACCTCCTCCCACACCTCCGGGATCTCAGTTCGCCATACCGTGTAACCATTTTTCTTAGCCTGATCTTCAAGGAAGCCAAGCGACCATTCGTACCTATAATTCGACGTTCGTTCATCAAAGTTGGCAAGAATACGCAACGCCTCATTGTCCGCCACTGTAACCGGCCGCATCATTCGGGCATATCTAGCCGGCGTTCCCGGTGCATCAACGAGCCGCGCCCAGGCCTCCAACACTTCATCAGTAACAGTGATCACACGGTCTCGGTGAGGTCTAAAATCCCAGCCGCCACTCGGAAGTTGAATGCCCGGCACCTCGCCATCACCATTATGCCCAAAGGATCCGTCAGCAGTCCCCGGATGAGCAAGCCGACTTACCTGCATGTAGCACACTTGCTGCGACCCGCCGTACACCGCACATACAAATGTATTATTGTTGTCTATTTCCTCAAAGAGGAGGATGTGATTGCCGAACTGAATGAGGCGTCGCAGCCGTTCATAAGCGGCTGCGCGAAGCTCGCCGCCAACTGGATCGACGAGAAAAGATGCCGGATGAATCAAGCCAACGGTCCCACCTGTCGCCAGGTTTCGCCAAGCGCGTTCCATAAAGTTCATATACAAGTTTGTCTTGAGTCCTGCGAGAACTTTATGCTCAACCTGTTCACCTAGATGCTCATTTAGGCCGGCCCACGAGGTTAGCTCTTTAAGATATGAGCCTCTCGCGGCACTTTCGGTAACGATCTCTTTCCGTCGCGACTCGAATACTTGTTGCGGAATCTGGTCCACCAGAGCAAGGTACGGGTCGAACTCGGCTAGGATCAGTTCGTCATCCCAGACAGGTCGAACCCACGGCGGGTTTCCGACCTGAAGGTCAAAGCCGCCTCGCGCAAATACCTGAGCAAAGCGCAGTTCCCAGTGGAAGAAGCCTTCACGCTCCGCGATCTCTCCCACGGTTCCGAGCCATGGGAACCTAAACGTGAGATCGAGCATGTCCACCATACCCTTGTTCTCCGGGCCGCGAGCGAACCGCCTATCATTCTCGTCCTCCTCGGCCAACGCCTCGAAGTCGTTGCTCGGCGCGAACAATCCGAGCGTATCTCCGGTCGCACTGTTGGCGTTGCCGTACCTTCCGCCGCCCGACTTCTTGCCCTTCGGTAGGGGGATGCCGAGCGCACCTTCGAGGAAGTCGAGCCACTGATCCAACGTCGGCGGACTTGGCGTGTGCGGCTGACCGACCGGCCAGAACCACAGCGCACACCAGGCGTTCATCACCAACTCCAAGCGTTGCAACGGTGACTCGGGATCGTTGAGCGCCCGCTCGACCTGCTCCCTTGTCACCGCACCGCTCGACGCCTGCAGCGGCTCAGCCTTCGGATCTAGGCCCCAGACCTCGATGCTACGCCGCACCTCGTTCTCTGAGACCGTTAGTCGCTTCTTCGCGAGCGTCCACAATTGCTCAACCCTCGTGCTAAGCGCGAGCAGTCGCTTGGTGTCTGTCGCATTCGGGGACCTGCGAATATCTGTGCGCCACTTGGCAAGCGCGTTACGCTCCTCGGCCGCCAGTTCCTTGGCCTGCTTGGCATCGGCGACCGCACCCCAGCCGTGCGCGGGCAGCAGGAAGTGGTGGATCTCGTCCGCGCCTACTGTGTGGTCTTCAGCATCTTTACGCAGCGGACGTTCGGTCGGCGGTGTGGACAGCCAGGCCTTTCCTTTGAGCTGTGGCTTGGCGTACACAGCCCGCCTCGCGCCGATCAGCGAGTTACCCCGCCGCAGGTGCAGACCGAACCAGGGCGCCTGCAATCCCTCGTGCATCGCGTTGAGCCACAACGAGACCTCGGCCAGTTCGACAGCGGTCTCATTCAGGTCCACCCCATAGCTATTGTGCAGCGCGATGTACGCCTTAACCTTCTGAAGCTCAGTCTCGTACTGGACACCAACCGGGAACTCCTGGGAGTCCTCCCGCTCGGCCATCTCGTGCCGGGTCCGGTTTAGATACGCCACTGCGAGCTGCCGGATCGCCTCATTGAGAAACGCGCCGGACCCCAGAGCCGGCTCGCAGATCGTCAGGTCCAGGATCTCGCGGGCCGTCATCTTCGGCGGGTTCGACTCACTACCGTCTTCGCCGATCAGCTCCGCGAGAGCGTGGCGGACCGTGAACTCGGTCAGGATCTCCGGCGTGTAGTACGACGCGGATCGCTGCCGCTCCCGGCCCGACAGTCGGTAGACGAAGGAGCCCCTCCGGTGCACCTTCCTGCGACGCTCGCCGGTAACCAGATCCTCCTCGGTGACGAACACGTCGTCCGCGTACTCACCGGCACGGTCGGCCGGTAGTACCCACGTGCCCTGCGCAGGGTCGCCGTCCTTCGCGACCTCATACAGGTCCTCGGCAGCGAAGAAGCCCGTGTACGACATCAGGCCCTCGTACACTGCGCCGAGCTGGTTGATGCCCAGCTGTGCGTACGAGACGTAGCCGCGGCCGCCCCTGGCGGCCTTGCCACGGGCGTCCGACGACGTGAGCATCAGTTTCTCGAGGACCAGATGCAGCACGCGGTTACGCAGCCGCGTGTCCACAACCATCGTGCCGACCGTCAGCGTCTTGCTGATCAGCGGGATCGCATTGTTCTTGAACAAGTCGCTGCGCAGCGGCTCGAACCTGATCCCGGCGTCCGCATCCGCGCCGCCGAGTTCCTTATCCTTAATCGCGGCGCGTTCGGCCGGGGTCAGCGGGTTGTGGCCTTGCTCAACCAGCCTGAACAGCAATGCCAGCGACTCGTAGTAATGCAACCCCGCGGCGGATTCCTCTGGCAGGTCATACGAGACGAGTTCGCCTAGCCGGGCCAGGCCGTAGCCGTTCTGGTACGAGTCGTCGTTGCTCGGCAGAATTCCAAGCTCGGGACGGGACTCGGCATAGAGCAGAAAGAGGACCCGATATAGGTACCGTAGCGCCTGCTGGGTAAGCCGCCGTGGTAGGTCCGCGCCGAGTTCGCTGGGATCGGCGCCCGCGTCGTTGATGCGGTCCACGATCTCCTGTGCGATCAGCTCGACCGAGATTCGCAGGCCCTCGCGTAGCTCTTTCGAGACGCCGACCGCGTGCTTACGCCCCTTATCGACCAGGTCACCCAGCGCCGTGCGACCGTCGTGCGTAAGCAGCGATTCCGCGCCGAAGAGTGCTGCCGCAGTCTCCAGTTCGCCACCGGAGGTCGTGTCGTTTTGGCCGAGCGCGGTGCCGATGTCCAAGCCGAGGAAGCGGCCCTCGAACCAGGAGCTGCTGTCGGCGAGTACGAGCGCGCCGCCGGCGAGCAGCAGCACGTAGCGCGGCGCGTCGTCAACGCCAAGTAGGAAGTTTATCGCGTCCAGTGCTAGATCAATACTCTGCGAGCCGTCTAGCCTGATAGGTTCCAGCAGCAATGAGCCGCTGTCCGCGTCGATTGCCTTATCGACGTCGCCCGCCCAGGTCGCGTCCAAGGCAATCAGCTCTAGCCCGCCCGGACCGGTGACGGTAAGCGCGGTCTGGAGCGTGCGCTCGGAGCCCAGGTGTTGCACCGTCAGCTGCCCGCGCCGCTGCACCTGGTGCGTCTCCGTGCTCTCCTTTGGATAAGCTAGGGCGCTTAGCAGTATGTCGCTGAAGTCGCGCTGCCGGTCCCGACGGCGTGGGTTCGTGGCCAAGACCGTGCGTGGATCGTCGTCGTCCTGCGCTCCGTCACCCGTCAATCCTTCGGTGATTTCGCTCGCGGCCTTGTTGAACGCGCGGCCGAGCGTACGGAGGCCTTGGGCAGAGTTGGGCAACTGCGCGAGCTGGGCGGCCTTCCAACGAGCGCGTACCCCGCCGAGATCCTTGGCTAGTAGCTCTGCCAGGTAGTGATCTGAGAGGTACTCGCCCTGGTTCTTGATCGCCTTGAACTCAGCCATTACGCACGCTCCCCGTTCCGCTGGGGCACCAGGACACCCAGCACGCGGACCATCGGCTCACCCACGGTCACAAGTGACCGCATAACCTCGTTCAAGTCGGTGGCGATCTTCTCCACCTTCCGCTTCTCCCGCGTCGCCATGCCCGGCAACACCAGCTGCTCGGCCTTCGACTCTCGGGTCTTTCGCCACGCGTTGAGCCGCTGCTCGTAAGCGTGCAGCGGAGCCATCAACTCATCTTCTTGCCTGTCCTTCAGCCGGCGCATTTCAGCGCGCGCGGCGGTGACCGCAGGCTCGATCAGATGCTGGAACGCCGCCGGGTCGACGTCGCTGTTCGTGTTGTACAACGTCTTCGTCTCCAGCACCCCGACGCGCCCAAGCACCGGCAGCAGGTCCTCAAACCGAGGCCTGCTCGCCCCGCCGTCCAGGCCGCTCATCGCGAGATACGCAAGAACCGTAGGTCGGCCCTGCGCGTTCGAATACATCCCCTGGATCAGCACCGTCGGCTCCGCCACTGCGCAAGCGATCACTGGCGCGCTGTTGCGGGCAAGGCGCGCCAAAGCCTTGTCCACCAGCCACTCGATGACCGGATGACGGTCCGCAAGGAACGTCACATCGGGCCAACCGGAGGAATCAGCTCGCTGCTGCTTCGTCGCATGCCGACCTCGGCTACGCCCGTTCCCGCCGTCCTGCGCCACCTCATCTAGCTTCTTGCTCGCTGCGCGCTGCCGGGCATAGTCGAGGCGTCGTTGGGCCAGTTCCGATGAGAACGTGCCACGCAGCGTCGTGAGCACCTCGTGGTCTCTCAGGTACTCCTCCGGCAGCACCCTGAGCCGCCGCTGCAAGTCCGGCGCGGGTTGGAAGGTGAGCAGCTCCGGTTCGTGCTCCTCGTCGTAGTGGAAGCCGACCGACTGACGTGGGTCGCCGTACACTTCCTCGAATGCCGCCTCGGTGAACGCCTTCGTGCTTGGGAACAGGCGGAGCTCCCTGTAACGCTCCTGCTTGCCACCCACCGGTTCCGTCGCGCCCACGCCATCACCATCTGGCTCGGCGATCCACGCCTCGAAGTCGTCGATCGGTGCGGCGGGCAGTTCCTCTTCGACGTCGCGGCCCTCCAGGAACGCCTCACCGATCTGCCGTTCCTCGGCGAATTCGTCGTGCAGGCCCATCACCGCCGCCGCGTCGCCGAAGGTGCGATGTACCTCGTCCTCTCGCTCCACCAGCCTGCGCGAGACCTTGAAGTCAGCATCCTGGCGCTTGTCGTCGCCCGGTCGCACATGCAGCAGGACACGCATCTGCGGGTTCTTGAGCTGGCCGTACCGGTCGATCCGGCCGTTGCGCTGCTCCAGGGTGATCAACGACCAGGGCACGTCGTAGTGCACGAGGTGGTGACACTCGCGATGCAGGTTCACACCCTCAGCCGCGATATCGCCGGTCAGCAGGACCCGCAACTCGCTGCTCGCAAGGCCGAAATCCTTCACATTTTGCTGCTGCTCGACGTCCGACAGCCCACCGTGCAGCATCCGCACCGGTCCCTGCGTCGACTTCGCCCCCGCAGGCATCGTGAACCCCAGCGCTTCTGGCAGTTGCGCCCGCAGGAAGTCGAGCGTCGCCCTGCGCTCAGAGAAGATCACCACACGGTTCTGGGACTTTGACCCAATCCCAATCTCCTTGAGCTCGCCAACAAGGGCCTCGAGCTTCGCGCTGTGCTGCATGCCGACCTCGGCGACCAGATCACGCAGCGTCCCCAGAGCCAACTTCTCCGCACGGCGGTCTGTGTGGTGTTTCTTCTCATCCTCCGCGATCGTCTCGAAGCGGTTGGCAATCGTCTCAGCCAGCGCCGCGTGAGACGACAAGAAAGCCTTGAGGAGCGTGAACGGGAACAGCTTCGCACCCTTGCCTGTCACCGGGGCCGACTCGCCGTCCGGAGGCGAGATCCAAGTCTGATATAGCTCTTGGAACACGGCCTCCTCCGGGCCGGTCGCCGCCGCGTACACGAATCGCGGCTTCTCCCGAGCCTTCCAGTGGTCGCCGATCTCGCTGTCCACGTCCGGGCTTGTCTTGTGCCGACGCACGTACAGTCCAGCCATCTGCTCCGCGTCATAGTCGGCGGTATCTGGAATGGCTGTCGGATCGAGCAGGCTGATCAGCTCGCCGAACGACTCCTTTTTGCCGTTGTGCGGGGTCGCGCTCGCCAGGATCAACGCGTGCGTACGCGGCGCGAGGATGCGGGCGAGTTCGTTGTTCTTCGCGCCGACGTTCACCAGCTTATGCGACTCGTCGATCACGACCGCGTCCCACTCGATGTTCCCGAGGGCATAGCGGTACTGGCTCGACTTGAGCGTGTCGATCGAGATGATCGCCCGCTTGTAGTACGTGAACGGGTTGCGCCCCGCCGGGATCTTCTGGCGCACCCGCTGGATGCCGAGCGAGTCCAACCGTACGAGCGGGATCGCGAAGCGGCACCACAACTCGTGCTGGAACTGCTCCAGGATGTGCCGCGGCGTCACCACCAGGATTCGCTCGCCCCGCCCGCGCCGGATCAGTTCAGCCAGGATCAGCCCGATCTCCAACGTCTTACCGAGCCCCACCGCGTCGGCGACGAGCAGCCTCGGACGCAGCCCGGCCAACGCGAGCCGCGCGGGCTCACGCTGGTACACAAGGTCGTCGAGCAGGTGCGTGCCGACTGTCGCCAGACGCCGCTCGCTCTCTGGGAGCGGCGTCGCACGCAGCACCGCCTCCCAGTAAAGCCGTGAGCGGCGGAACTGCGGCGAATCGTCCGTGACCAGCGTGGTGTCCTCGGGGCGCAGCGGCACGACGTCGTCAAGCTTCGTGAAGAACACGGCGCGCTGCTCGCGTACCAGCGGCGAGATCCCCGTGACCGTCAGCCGCTTGCCGTCCCTCTCGGTAACCTCGACCTCCGAGACGACCCACTCCTCGTCCCGGGCCTGCACACGCATGCCGACAGACCAGCTATCGATCGCCCCGGCCGCCACAGCCACCAACTCGCCTCTCATCGCCGTACAGGATCTTTCAAATCAGCGTAACTGCAGGTCAGCCGTCGTAACGGTCCTGCCGCTTGTAGATGGCGCTGTTCCATTGCTCGGCCCAGTGTCCCCCGAGCGGCTTCCCCTGACTGGCTGCACCGCCTGGGCCTTGCGGCGCGCCACCGGACCGGCTTGAGGTGGCCACCAGGTCACCCAGCGCTGCGTCCGCGCCCTCGTAGCCGTCCCCTGCCTCCGCCTTGCCATCCGGCGGCCCACCGGCTACCGGCGGTGGGCCAGCCGAGACGGCTTCCGCCTCCTCGTGCCGCATGATCGCGGCTAGGAAGGGAGGGCTGAGGGGCGGCGCGGTGTCGGTGAACATTGCGACGCCCTGGTCCAACAGCCGCGGCAGCGCGACCTCAAGAATCTCCGACACTGTTGGGCGGGCGGTCGGGTTCCCGACGAGGCAGCTCTCCAGGAGCTCGTACATGCCATCGGGTACGCCATCCAGATCAGGCATGCTGCCGTGCAGCCAGTACTGATAGGTAGCCGGGGTATACGGAGCGTGACCCGCCACGGCGTAGACCGTAGTCGCGGCCAAGCCGTACACATCGCTTTGCTGCGTGGCGGAACGGATGTCCATCATCTGTTCGGGGGCCGCGAAGAACTTCGTCCCTGCCCAGGTGGCCTGATTGGTGATGGTCGGCCCGTCTATCGACTTCGACAAGCCGAAGTCGATCACCTTGACGCCATCGCGGGCCATCAGCACATTCCCGGGCTTGAGGTCCCGGTGCAACAAGCCCTCGGTGTGAATATGCAGCAGGGCCTCAGCGACCGAAGACAGCAGCCACCAGCCCCCGCGCTCGCTCAGCGGCCCCTGATCCTGCACCAACTTGTCCAAGGCTGGCGCTGACACATAACGAGTGGCCAGCCAGGGTGGATCGGCGTCAGTGTCTGCGGCCACGAACCCGGCCGTGAACTCGCCACCCACTCGGCGGATCGCCTCCACTTCGTGTGCGAGGCGCCGGTACCAGGTCGAGTCGGCGTTCTCCGGCACCACGATTAGCTTCACTGCCACGGGTCGTGCCGAGGTCTGCTGATGACCCACGTAGACCCTGCCGTAGCCTCCCTTGCCCACATACCCCGACAGCCGGAACGGGCCGATCCGCCGTGGATCTTCCGGCCGCAGCGGCTCCACGCTCACCAGACAACCCCATTCCGACACCCTCGTCAGCCCACGTGCATGCCGCCGGCAATCCTAATGAAACTCACAAGCCTTCTGTGCGGCTTCTCCCAGAGGCGAGGAGGCTCAACCCGGGCAAAACGGTCAGCCGGCGTGATCCCGACCTGTCATCGGACAAGCACTGCTGCAAGTACGTCTGGGTGCCCGCCCCGTGAACGGGCTCGATCTCCCAGCGACGGTCTCGTAGACGTACCCGCATCCCGCGCTCGACCACTCGCGCCCCCTTGGTCGACTCTTCGGTGGAACCCCGCAAGGCTCGTGACAGGCTATCGAGGCACCCGGCTGCGCCTCGCCACGGCGCCTGACCACCAGCCATGTAGCGTGCAGCCATCTTTAGGTGAGATGCAGTCATGCCAGCGTGACGCAGGCGCTCCTGACGCGCGAGCTACGCCCTGGCGGCGTCGGTTGCCCGTTCGGGAAGGACACCACGCAACGTCCCGTCGAGGATCACGAAGCCTTCCGAACCGCCGCGCGCGGTGGCAGCAAGGGCCGGGACACTGGCGGCGAGGTGTTCGACGGCCTCGGCCACATTCCGGTAGACCATGGTGGTGCCGTTGCCGCAGCCGGTCGGGAGTTAGAGACGTGTCTGCACCGCGGATGGGCCAGCACGAGCCAGGCTTGGCGGCCTACCGGAAGCCAACGCTCCGGGTGCCGAACTCGCGGCGGCGAGCGGTCAGCTCACCTCAGTCCGCCAGCTCTCCCTGTCATCAGCCAGGTTGAAAAGGGAGCACTGTTACAGGCGATGCTGCTGAAGGCGAACGGCACGACGCGCCTGCCGTGTTGACAAGCAACAACAGGCTTGCGGGCTAGGTGACTGGCAAGGCGCGCCTACAGCTAACAGGCCCGGCTCTCGCCCCTGCCGTTCGAGCGGTGCACCCCGCCCAGTATCTTGCGTAGCTCAGCGTGACCCATGTGGGTGACTTGATGATGCGATCAGGTGATCCACAGCGGACCCGAGGGTAGATCCACTTCCGGTCAGTAACGTCTCTGCCTGAGAGAGGTATCTGAGGAGTGACTATGGCGAGCCCAGCAGCCGAGGACGGCACCGCGGCGGGCCAGGCCGAACCACCCGATGGACAACTCCCAGGCAACGCGCGCCGGGAGCAGTTCAGCTTGGCGTTCGTCCGTTTGGTCGCCGCGGCGGCGGGCTGCTCGATCAAGTCGCACGAGACTGACTACGACGGGGTTGACATCACGATCACCTCGTCGGCTGACTACAGCAAGTTCTACTGCCCTGAGTTGGAGCTGCAGGTCAAGTGCACCACCCAGCACCGCCTCCTGACCTCGACACACATGTCCTGGCCGATGGAGGCCAAGCCGTTTCGGAAGTTGACCAACCCGAAGCGCTACAACGAAGCGTTCCTGGGGGTACTGCTCGTCCCTGCTGACCCTGCCTCGTGGCTGGAGCAGGACGAAGACACACTCCTGACCAGGAGCAGGATGTACTGGCATCGTGCCGCTGAGCTGGGTGAAATCCCCGAGGACCAAGGCACTAGAACAGTGCACCTACCGAGAAGTAACCTGTTCACTGTACCTCAGTTGCTGACCATCATGCAGACGATCGGTGAGGGAGGGGACTGGTGAGCGCGCCCCCGCTCGAGAGCTACCGCGCTGCTGCGGCCGCACTGACCCCGCCGGCCGTGTCGCAGTACCTTGCTACCCACGGTTGGGTTCTGGAGTCTCGTCGAGACGACATCAAAGAGATCTGGCGCTTGCCCGAGGAAGACCACGAGCGACCGCGGGGTCGCATCATGCTGCCCCTGGCAACTGACTATGCCGACTTCCCGCAGCGGTTCAACGATGTCCTCTACTCTCTCGGGTGCATATATGGCTGGGACGCCGCTGAGCTAAGCGGGAACATCCTCGCTGCACGCGCCGACCGGTTCTTTGTCCGCCTGAATCAGACAATGGCGGACGAAACGATTCCTTTCCGGCAAGCGGAACAGACAATCGAAGCGCTCTATAAGCTACTTAAGGCAGCTGCCACCACTGCTGCCGACCCGCATCACTCTCACCGCGGTAAGCGACCAGCAGGAGTGACAGCCTTCCTGGAGGATGACGTCCGACTCGGGCACACCAGGCGTGGCAGTTTCGTGTTCACCGTCGTAGCACGTCTCGGTGATCCCAATGCCACAGCACAGGCTCCTGGTGGTGAGCTGACAGTGTTCCCAAGAAGAGTGATGGAGACGCTTGCCCGGGGCCTCGAGTCGACTGAAGAGCTCTCTCGACGATGGGATCCCCGCGCGCTGGAATCGGCAGCAGAGCACGGCCTGAGCGCAAGTCTGGTCGAGTCAATTGAGGATATGACTCAACTTGATCAGCTACGGTCTGTTGATCTTTCCTTTGAATGGGCTGCAGCGGGGCCGCATCCCACCGTTGGCTTGTCGCCCATTGTGTTTGATCGCGAGGCGATTGCCGGACTTCCGCGCGTGCGCGAAAGGCTTGTACGCAAAGAGGAGCCGCCACGCCGCGGGACTTTAGTAGGAACCGTACGTTCACTTACTCGCGAGAGCACCGATTCCGATAGCGAGGAAGTGGCGTCGATTGTACTGTCCGCCGACGTTGGCGGGAAAGTGAGAAGTGTGCATGTCTCATTGAGTGGAGACGACCACAATTGGGCCATTGTCGCCTATCAGCGAAAGTTACCGTTCACGGTAACTGGCGACTTAGTCTATGAGCGTCGGGCATGGCGACTTACTGGCGACATTGAGGTCGACGCAAGTTTCCTGAGGCACTACACAAGTTAGCGACAGAGTCTTGACAATGGTTGACTATAATGCACTGCTGCACCTGGAGAGAGTGCAGCGCTAAATTGATGCGACACGTGTGAGCCAGAGAGCTCTTCCTGGCTGCAGAGTGCCGCGCCATTCACCCTGATGCGGCCTGGTCTGGTTCTTGACGTCGCTGCCTCGGTATGCCGCAGTGATGCGTTTCGGCGGCACCTGCGTGACTACTTCAGGTCGTGGCAGCTCGGCGTCGTGCGGCTCGTGCGGTTGCTGCTGCGCGGAGGTTGGGCGGCCCCTTGTAGTTGTCGTGGAAGGCGGGCGAGCGCAGCTAGACCGGGCCTGAGCAGCGATGTTGGCGTGGTTGTCGGTGGTGGGGTCTACCGTGCCACTTCATGGATCTTCGGAGGATGCTGGCGGGAGTCGCTGAGCATGGTTATCTGCACACGGCTGGTAGGGAGCAGGCTGCGCAGCAGCACCTGCAGGCCGTACGTCGAGAACTTCCTGCATTCGTTCCTGTCGGCATGCGGGTCCTTGCCAGTGGGGCGGGTCAGAGCTTGCCGGTGGTTCCGTGGGTCGCGGTTCTGAACCCCGAAGTGACGAAGACCGCTCAGGAAGGGCTCTATGTGGTCTACCTGTATCGACGTGATCTGGCGCGACTGTATCTGAGTATGAATCAGGGTGCCACGCAGCATCTCAAGAACGCAACAGCTGAGGGCCTACACCCTCGCAAGGCGGAAACTGCCGCGATACAAGAACTTCTGCATGAGAGCGAGTTGCTTCGTGCGCGGCTCAGCGATGACGCCCTTGCTGATCTCACTCCGTCGTTGTCGCTCGGAGCTGAGCGTTATTTCCTACCGTGCGCGTACGAGGCTGGCAATATTGGCGCTGTCGACTATGATCTATCAGCACTGCCGGACGAGCAGACGCTACAGGCGGACTTGACGCGCATGCTGGCACTTTACGCCAGCTGCGTCGATGCAAAAAATGAGATCCTTGCCGACGATCCAGGATTGCTGAAGACGACTGCTTCCGCGTCCAAGATTAAGCGACCGTTTGTGCCAAAAAAGCCAGTGTTTCGCCCCAAGAGCTCCGCAACCTATCGAGCGAAGGTGAAAGCGCAGATCCAGGATCGAAGGCCCCTCCACGAAGCACTGGTGGATACGTTTGGCAGGTGGGTGCGGCACTGCGGTTTTGTTGCCGCCACCAATGTACATCCGTGCGACATGACTGTTGATGCATTGAATAAGCATTGGCTCGTTGAGGCCAAGACAGTGGGCCCCAATGCTGAACATGCGGTTCGTGACGCGATTGGCCAGCTGTTTGCCTATCGGCACTTCTGCTACCGCGAGGTGGGGCGCCCTGATCCTCGCCTGGTGGCGTTGTTTTCAGAGCCGGTGGGCGATGCGTTTGTGGAGTTGTTGACATCGTTGGGTATTGAAAGTATCTGGCAGGCTGGGGGTATTTGGACTGGGGGTGGCCCAGATCCAGCAGGAAGCTTGTTGGCCGCTACCCGGGCCACTGCGGCCACCTGACGGCAGTCACTGGACGGTTGACTAACGACCTCGTGCATGGTGCGGCGGCGCTTCAGGTGATCTTGCTGCGGGCGGTGCCGTGGTGTAGTCGGGACGTCGGGTGACGGGCTTGTCCGCGGGGTAATCGCAGGCCTAGTGGCCGAGGGCGGCCCGGTGTGGCAGGCCCGTCAGGACGCCTGATTCACCGACCATCCTTGACGGCGGGCGCCCGGGGTGCCCGGAGCCGGCATCTGATACAAGCTAATGTTCGTCGACCGGCTGTTGGACACAGTGGTGCAGTTACGCCATGGGGTCACGCACGCCGCGCTGGCCACCTGGATTCGGGCCAACCGCTCCACGATCGCGCGCGTTGTCAACGAGATCCGGGCGCTGCAGGCCGAACGCGGCTGCCGGATCGACCCCCGAGTTTGGTTACGCACCTTCGCGAACGTGGTGGCTTACACGCACGTGCTCCCCCAGACCGTGTTGATGGACACGACCGAGGTCCGTGTCCGTCACGTTCTGGCGTGACTGCCGGAGATGGACTGGCGGTGCCCGGCCCGGGCAATGGTGGGCGGGGCCCCCCAGCTTCCTGATGCGCCACGCGAGCCATCACCCAGTCCCTTGTTGTGGAGCAAAACAGATTTGTCGTCGCAGTACGAGATCAGGAAAACTGTCGGCCACCGATACTGACATTAGCCCAGGAAGGTTCTCAGTCATGCCACGGTCGATGAACCAACTCGAGCTGCTCCGGCACCGCAGTGCGGCAGCCATCGTCGCGGACCGGCGGGCTCGGAACGCGACGCAGATCGCTCAGGCGGGTCTGGTCGACAAGCTCCGTGACCGATGCGCATGGAAAGGCTTGCGGGTCACCTCTGCCGGGAGCCTCCCCCACTACTGCATCCACCTGCATGATGGACGCGAGTTGGTTGAGGTTCCTGTGTCGTGGGATGACACGCGCCAGTTGCGTCGCCTGGTCCACGCGGTGTCGTCGGAATTGTCATGGCTTGGCCAGTACGCAGCGTTCGTGGAACTCACGCCGGGGCGGATCGAGGCAGGAATCAAAGCGGTGTGCCCGCAGGACAGTTTCTTGCCAAGGTGGGTCGCGGACTACAGCTATCGGGTGAACACGAAGATCTTCCCTGACCGGCGTGCGGCTCACACGGAAGACGGCTCGCCTGACGATTACCCGAGATGCGTTGAGGGGGTTATCAATGCGTGTAGCGATGACCGGGGAATCGTGGTGGAGATCTCGCGGCCGAGCACCCTGGCCTCGGTGATGGCGGCCCGCCTGCTGCCACCGTCACTGCGCATGTCCTCTTGGGACGACCCCGAACGCCAGTGCACGATCAAGATCGAGAAGGTGGGCGGTTTCCAGGACACAGACGAGGCACTCGACCTCCTTGAGCGAGTGGCGCGATCGCTGTCCTACGAGCTCGACAGGCTTACCCCTGACTCCTCCCAGGGGTTCGAGTTGTGTGCCCGCGCGCCGTGGCCACCTGACCGTCACTGGCACCCGGATAGGCCGCGCGTCCGCCTTCAGCACGTCGCGACGCCACTGTTGGTGACCTTGAACACCTACTGCGAGGACAGTCTCGGATTTTACTGGCGCGGTCGGCGCAGCCGGTCCGACGCGGTGAACGAATATAAGGAGTACTACCTGGTACTCGAACGCAACTTCGCGCGATACATGGATACCGAAACCATCGAGTTCGCGCGCCAACAAATCCTTGACGCGCATCTCAACAGCAACGATGCGATCGCCGTGCTGCTGGCGACCTTGAGTGATCGATGGAGGAGTGGAAAGTCACAGTTGGCACGGCTGCGCGCGACACTTGAGCACTGTCTATCGCCACAGGCGCTCATCGCCTTCATCGAGGGCGATGAGGAGTTGAAGCGGCACGTGTCACGGGTGAAGACAATCCCTGGCATCCAGCGTCTTGCGGTGAGACGGCATGATCTTGTCGAGCAACTCGCAAACAGGATCCACCAGATCCGGAACCAGACCCTGCACGCTGACGAGAGTAACAAGGCTGGCGGCCGAGTGTTGCGGCCGAACGCCAAGGAACTGGTGTACCTACCACTGGAAGTGAAACTCATTCGCTTTGCAGCGCAGGCCGTGCTGACAGCCAGCGCCACACCGACATCTACCCGCTGAGGCATCCTGTGGGGCTCGGTAAGTCATCGCTGTTGTGGCACCACTGCCAGGCCCGCTCCCCGGGGTCGTCGCTGGGTAGTCGCGCATTGGCGGTCAAGGAGAGCCTGGGCCAGCGTCTGCGGGCCTGCCGTGACTGCTCGGAGTGGTAGGCGTGCGCCTGGGTAACCACCCGGACTCGCTCGAGCTCGGGGCGGCTTGCTAGGGAGGCCAGGGGGTGTTCGAGCTGGCCGGTCGTGCAGGTGCCAAGGTATGGGGCCGACTGGTCGGGGCCGGTGTCGTCGCTCAACGTTCCTCATCGTCCGATAGCACTCAGGCCGGGTTCGACAGCAGTGCTGTGACTGACAGGAGTGCACCTGCGGCCCGACCGGCACGGGCTCCCCCGATCGTGTAGAGAGAAATCTGCGCCGCGACCGGGTTCGGCGCTATCGCTGGCGTCCTCGTGCTGTGGAAGGCACTCTCACTCGTGATTGCCGTACTGCACTGCACGAGGCGACCGCCACCGGCACCGACACGGTGCCGCGCCCCGTGCTGGGCGCGCTCACCGCACGGGTGCAACCAGTCCACTGCGGACAGACCCGCTGGCAACACGGGCCTACTCGCCCGCTCCCGGCGCTGGCGCCACCCGGGTCATGGCGGCCACCCATGTGGGTGTCCTGATCTGCGCCGATCGCGGTCCACGGTGAGGATCGCGGACGTGGGCGGGGTGTGGGAGAACCTGACGGTCGCGGTCGACCGCGTGCTGCTGCTCGATGCCGACGGTGCGGTGGCCCGCGCCTGGCACCGGGAGCAGGGTGAGGTGAACCTGTACGAGGAACTGATTCTCGCGGGCCTGCCCGTCACCTACGACTCGAGCACGGAGACCGTCTGGGTGACCGGGCACGCCGACACGCTGCGTCTGGCCCTGAATGCCGCCGCCGGGAAGGTCTTGGTCCTGACCGACCGCGGAGAGGAGGTGCTTCTGACCGCCTACCTGGCCGGGCAGGTCCTGGACTGGTACCAGAACCATGCCGATGACTGCGAGTAGGGCCCGATGCCCACGCACCCGCCGGACAGTGCCTGCGCGATGCGCTGCGGGCCCAGGCCCAGGCCCGTGTCGCCGGGGAGATCGGCCGGGACACCCGGGTGCTGGTTGGTGGAGAGGTACTGCGACTTCCAGTTCGGCTTCCCCGCGCGTGCGGGGGTGGTCCCCGGGCGGAGTGCGCTTCGCCAGCTACTTGCGGTCGTCCCCGTGCGAGCGAGGGCTGACAACACCGTGTTGACAGTCCACGGCGACTCACTCGCGCACGAAGAATTCTCAACCTTCGTAGGGCGGGAGTGCGTCGACGATGGCGAGGTCGGCGTCGCTGAGTGCGACGCACTCGGCGATGAGTTCCTGGAGTTCGAAGGTGGCTTGGGTGATCTGGGTGGACACCGGTTCCGGGTAGCTGTGGACCATGCCTTCGGTGATGGGCACGATGTCGACCAGGACGTTGACGGCGAGCCGCGGCAGGTCCTCTAGTCCCTCCCACGCGGTGGCCAGGTTCCGCAGGGCGTCCTTGAGCGCGGTGTAGGCGTCCTGGTCGAAGCCGTCGTTCATGCGCAGGGTCAACATGAACTTGTCCCATGTGACAAGTAGGCGTTGGACCTCGTTGGAGGGCAAGGGGTTCTCGCTTTCTGTTATCGGCGTCGTTTGACCCAGGTTATCGCCTCAGGTGGGACGCGTCCGACTAGGAGGACCTCCTTGGAGTTGCTGGCGACCCGGCGGGGAGAGGAACCTCGAACGTCGGCCGCCGCCTGGGCTTCGGGTGTGGACACGTCGATGACCTTGCCGTGGAACTTGTTCAGGTCGATGGCGACCATGCGGCCGGTGTACCACTTCTCGGCAACGTCGCGGTCCTTGGTGGTGGAGATGTACTGCGAGGCCCAGCCTGGCCTGCTGCCGCTGGAGAGGTGGCCTGCGGGGTGGTAAGTGGCGTTGGGGTTCTTGGCGACCAGTCCCTTGGTGGGGTCCTCTCCGGGGTGCAGGTTGCGGTAGACAATGTTGCCGTGCGGGACGGGGAATTCCTCGTCCTGGCATGACATCAGGCCCAGTGGGTCGATCCACCCTGTTGGGTTGGCAACGTAGGCGTGCGGATTTGGGCCGCCGTCCAGGCCGAGGGGGTCGGGGCTGGTGTAGGTGGCGTCCTCGGGGTTGTAGTACCGGTGGTAGTTGTAGTTCTGCCCGCTCTCCAGGTCGTGGTACTGGCCGGGGAACCGCAGTGGGCACCAGGCTTGCTGACCGCCTGGCGCCAACTGCGCGCCCCACAGGGTGGTCGACGGGCGCCAGGCGATCTCACCGGTGGGATCGACCAGCTCGCAGGGTGTGCCTACGAGGTCGCTGACGATGGCGAAGAAGCGTCGGTCCACCCACTGCTGGGACGATTCGTGCGAAGCGCGCTCGATTTGGGTGAGCGGGGTGAAGGTGCCGGGCTGGTAGTCCCAGGCCAGGGTGTGTCCGGTGGTGCTGGTCTGCTCGGCGAGGTTGGCGGCATCCCAGGTGAACACCACCTCCTCGGTGATCTCGCCAGCCGCTCCCAAACGCTGTTTGCTGACACGACGGCCCAGCGCGTCGTAGGTGTAGCGCCAGACGATCCCGTCCGGAGTGGTCAGCCCGACAAGTCGGTCCTGGCTGTTCCACTGGTAGCGCCAGACGCGCTGTTGCCCGGACAGGGTGCGGACCTGGCGGGTAACCAGCCGCCCCTGCGGGTCGTGCTCGAAGCGGACGCGGCCGGCGCCGTGGATCAGCGTACCGGTGACCGTGCGCGGTCCGGTGGCGCCGTGCTCGTCGGGGTCGGGCCAGGTTCCCGCGGTGAGGGTGCCACTGGGGTCGTAGGTGTAGTCCTCGCGGTGGCCAGGTGCCTGGGCGCTGGTGGCGCGGCCGAGCGCGTCGAGGTCGTAGTGGCGTATCCCGGCGAGTTGGTCGATCACGTTGGTGACGCCGCCGTCCGCGCGGTAGGTCCACGCGCGGCGCTGCCGCAACTGGGCTTGCCCAGCTGGACCAGGGGCGGTGAGGGCTTGGGTGTGCAGGCGGTGGTTGGTGTCCCAGGTCTGGGTCAGCGTGACCTGGCCGAGTTGGCGGGTGACCTCGCGGCCGACCGGGTCGTAGCCGAAGGCGAGCGTGTGCCCACCGGTATGCAGCGCCACCGCGCGTCCGGCGATGTCGTAGTCCCACTGGGAGACCACGCCAGTCGGGGTGACGCGCCGAGTGCGGCGCCCGGCGGCGTCATAGCCGGTGGCCAGTGTTCTGCCGTTGCAGGTCTCTGCGGTCACCCGGCCCAGCGCGTCGCGGGTGAACACCAGGTCGGTGTCGGCGGTGGTGGCGCGGGCGAGTCGCCCGGCCGGGTCGTAGGTGAAGCGGGCGTGGTGGTCCTCGGCGCGGTGCTCGGTGACCTGCCCGAGCAGGTCATAGCTATAGGTGGTGGTCTGGCCGAGGCTGTTGGTGCGTGCGGCGAGGCGTCCGGCGGCGTCGCGGCGCAACTGGTGGTGGGCGCCGTTGAAGTCGGTCTCGGCGATGAGGTTGCCGGCGGGATCGTAGTCATAGCGCCAGATCAGGCCGGCGGGGTTGGTGACGCTGGTCAGGCGCAGTTCGGTGTCGTAGGCGAACGCGGTGCGCGCGCCGGTCGGGTCGATGTGGGCGAGGGGCTGGTCGAAGGGGCCGTACTCGGTGCGGGTGATGCCGCCGAGCGGGTCGGTGTAGTCGACCTGGTTACCCTCGCCGTCATAACTCCAGCGTTCGGTGGCCCCGTCGGGGAACCGGCGCCAGGCCAGTTGGCTCTGGGTGGTCCAGCCCAGGGTCGCCACGCCGCCGGCGGGGTCGGTGATCGCGGTGATGCGTCCGAGGTGGTCGCGCTGGTAGCGGGTTGTTGCCCCCGTCGGGTCGGTGACTTCGATGGGCAGCCCGGCCGCGTCGCAGACGTAGTGAGTCGTGGCGCCCAGCGGTTCGACGATCGCGGCGAGCCGGTGCCGCTGGTCGTAGTGGTAGCGGGTGACCGCCCCGTCCGGGTCGACCGAGGCGGCGAGCAGGCCCGCCTCGGTGAACTCCTGCCGCAACACCGCGCCGTCGGGGTCGACGATGAGGACCGGCAGGTGCAGGTCGTTGTACTCGGCGAGGACCTGGGTCCCGTCCGGGCGGGTGATCCGGGCGAGGTCGCCAGCCTCGGTGTACTCGTACCGGGTGGTCTGCCCGAGTTGGTCGGTCTGGCTCAGGGGCCGGTCGTAGGGGTCGAACTCGGAGCGGGTTTGCCCGCCCAGTGGGTCGGTGATCGCCGTGATCTGTAGTGCGTCGTTGAGGTGGTAGCGGGTGGCATGACCGAGGGAGTCGGTCGCGGTGGTGACCAGGTTCTCCCGGTCGTAGTCGAAGGTGTAGCTCAGGAACCCGTCCGGGCTCTCGCCCCGCACGCAGCGCCCGGCGGCGTCGTAGGCATACCGGTAGGACCGGTCGTTGCGGTCGGTCCACCTGGTCAGCCGGCCCTCAGTGTCGTAGTCCAACTGCAGGGGCAGGCCGGAGCCGTTGACGATCTCGACCAGTCGCCGCTGCTCGTCGTAGCCGAACCGGCGCACCACTGTGTCGGTCTCGCCAGGCAGAACCAGTTCGGTGATCAGCCCATCGTGGGACCGGATGTCGAGGTGGTAGCCGCCGGAGTGCCGCACCCGCACGGGGATGCCGGCGGAGTCGTGGTCGATGTCGATGCGGTTGGCAGCGCGATCGGTGAGCGCGGTCAACACCGGCACGGCGGTGTCGCCGTCGAAGTGCAGGGTGCGACCGGTCTCCGGGTCGTGGACCTCGTAGCCGTGCTCGCTACGCAGCAGGGGCCAGCGCGGGCCTTCCACTGGCAGCACCGCGCCCTCCCCCACCGGGGTCGGGTAGGACAGCAGCATGCCGTCCTCGGCCACGAACACCACGCCGTGCTCGTCGATCTCCAGCCGCTGATCCAGGGTGGATGCCCAGGAGGCCCCGAACAGGCGCCCCACCCGGTAGGAGGACAGGTGAGTTCTGCTCAACACCAGCGGCAGGGCGGCGGGCAGGTCCAGGTCGGTTTCGGTGAGCAGGACATCGCCGGTGGCCATGTCCACCGGGTCTCCGCCGGTGCACCTCTTGCCGTTGGGGATGGCGTGCTGGCGTGGGTTGTTCCCCAAGTGCCCGCGTGCCGAAGCGGTACGGGTACCGGTGCCGCCCCGACCGCTCCGCGGACTGCTGCCGCCACCGTGGTGGCCGCTGGTCTTGGCGTCAGGGTGCAGGCCTTTGAGCAGTCCGGCGCCGTGGTGGTCGGCGTCCTCGTGGAGGTTGGCGGTGGTGTGCAGGTGTTTACCCGCGGTCTCCACGACGCGTCCGCCTTGGCCGAAGACCTTGCCGGTGATCTGTAGGCCGCGGCCGAAGGCCTTGCTGATCACGCTGCCGAACCCGGAGCTGTCCCCAGAGGCATGGGAGAGCAGGTTCTGCCCTGCCGACTCCAGCTTCTGCCCACCGGAAGTGAGCTTGCCGCCGAAGTCGGCCAACTTGCTACCGGAGCGCCGCATGTGTTCCGGATGGACGTTGATCTTGCTCACTAGCAGGGCTCCGATGTGCCGGGGTCAGCGCACTCGCCAGCCAGCCGCAATACTTGACTGCGGCTGGCTGGCGAGGTGCGTCGGGGTCAGGGCTGGTAGCCGGGGTCACCGATGACCGGTGGCACGGTCTTCACCCCGGTGCCCCAGTGCTCGTCGGTGGGCTCGAGGAACTTGTTGGTGTGCTCCAGGTCTTCCTCGCCCTTACCACCTTTGCCGCGCCCCGCCGAGCCACCCACACCAGGGCCACCAGCCGCGCCCGCACGGCCCGGCGCCCCTGCCGCTCCACGGCCTGCCAGGCCGCGTTCCCCCAACTCCCCAAGACCGGTCCCACTACCGGGACCGCCACCACGCGGGCCACCGCCCGAGCCGCTACGACCACCAGTACCCGAGCTACCCGCACCGCCACCCGGTCCGGTCGGTCCGCGACCTGATCCGCCCGGGCCGCGCCCGGACCCTGGAGGCTCGCCCGGGCCACCGATCGGTACCCCTGGGGGCGGCACGATCACCGGCGGCGGCCCCGGGGTCGAAATCGGCGGGGGCGGCGGCTGGATGGGGAACCGATCCCAGCTCGGCGGCCGGACGGGGCCCGGCGTGGGCGTCGGGTAGTCCTGCAGCTTGGTCTCATCGGGCGGCAGCTGCGCCGGGGGCCGGTTCGCCGGGCCACGCTGATCAGTACTACGGGGTGTCCGCGGCCCGCCACCGGGCCCCAGGGGCCCGGGGTCACCGGGGTTGTAGGGCAACGGGCCACCGGGCTGCTGGGGTGGGATGGCGTCGATACCGTTGCTCTGCGGCACCATCGGGTAGGACGCCACCGCCGTGGTGGTGGAGGTGGAGCTGTTGCGGTAGTCGGCGTAGATGCCCGCGGCCTTGTCCGAGGCCTCCATCGCGGCTTGCTCCTGCTGCTCGGCGTCGGTCTTGCCGCCGCCCAGGTGGGTCCAGCTGCGGGAGAGCCAAGTGTCAGTGGCCTCGACCTTCACCGGCGGCGGCATCTTGTGCCGGACGTCGGCGAAGTGATTGGCCTGGTCTTGCGTGGACTGCCCGACCGAGTGCGAAACCTGTTTGGCGTCCAGCACGAACTGCGCCATCGGCGTGACGTCACCGTGGAAGGAGTCTGCCGCGGAGCCCTCCCAGATCGCGCTCGCCTTGCGCAACCCAGCGGTGATCAGCCCGTGGATGTGGTCGAATCGTTCGCCGACGTCGGTCTGCCAGTTACCCACCGCCGTGGACAGCTCGCCAGGGCCACGGCCGCCCTGCAACTGGTCGTAGATCGTCTTGTGGTCGAACGCGGCGTGCGCCTCGCCCGCGATCTGCCTGTCAAACGGCCACATCATGCCCTCCCCGAGCCGTGTGTCGTCATTTCCCCGCGGGCAGGTTGGCCAGCACGGCCCCAGCCACCGTCTGGGCAAACCCGCACGGATCCTGGTAGTCCGCCCGCTGGCCACCCAGCCGCGTGAAGTCGACGAGGAAGGTCTGGGTATCGGAACTGCCCACGTACACGCTGCACGACCGGCTCTGCTTGTTGACGCTCACTGCGGGGTACCCGGCGACCTGGACTGGTATGAAGCCGCTGAAGGTGTTGCTGTTGCCGTAGACGGTGGCCAAGCCCTTGCCCTGGGTGGTGTCCGGGGCGACGTAGACGCTGATGTCGGAGTTCACCCACTGGCACTCGGTCTCGCCCCACGGCGTCTTCTTCGTCTTCGGCGCCGCCGTCGCGCCCAGCGTCTGCAACTGCGGCGGGGTGAGCAGCTGACAGGAATCGATCCCGGTCAGGCTCTTCGGGCTCGACACCTTCGGCGCCGTCACAGCGGTGCTGGTGGCCGAGCCTGAGGCGAAAGTGGGCGCCGAGGTCGGTGACGGGGTTCCTCCCGTCTGCGGTGAGCAGGCGGCGAGCAGCGTTGCCGTGGCGCAGCAGAGCGTGGCGGGCAGAAGCGGGCGAAGATCACGGGTCACGGTCACGTCCGGGGTCGCGGGTCAGAGGGAGAACTTGATCGCGGCGCTGGTGTCGGCCACGTGGTAAAGCTTCATGGTCTTGTCGACCTGGTCGATCATGTCCTGGCAGCGGGTGATGCAGTCGTCAACGGTCTTGCCCAAGCCGCCTGCCTCACCGCCTGCGGCCTTGCGCAGGCTGTTCACCGCCTGCTTGCTGACCTCGTCCTCAGCGGGGTAGGCCACGTTCCCCAGCAGGAGCGCGGTGTTGCGCATGTCCAGGAATTCCTGCTGGGCCTGCACCCACACGGCCTTCACGGTCGGCAGTTGATCGGGTTGTACCTTGAGCGTGCCCTGGACCAGACCGCCCTGGCCGTCGCTGGCCCAAGTAGCGAGCGCGGCCATCGGGGTGTGGGCGTTGTCGGTCATCGGCCGGTGCCTTCCTGGACGCGGTGATCAGAGCGGATGGTCGTTGCCTGTGGTGGGACGGTCACAGCCGTTGCCGGGTTCCGGCCAGCAGGTCGTCGGTGACCCGTGTCAGCAGTCCGAGGTCGGCGGGCGCGGCCACGGTGTACCCGGCGCGTTCATACACCGCGGCACGGCCCCGGGCGGTGTCGATGACCTGCAGCACGGTCGGCGACCGGTGCCGCCTGCCAGCGTCGTCACGGACGGCGACGCCGATCTTGCCGAACCCGACCCGCTCTCCACCCAGCAACGCCACCAGGTTGCGGGCGTCATCGGAGCGGACACCCCGGGCCCGCAGTGCGGCGGTGAACCCGGCGTCGGAGTCCTCACCGAACTCCGCCAGGCGCGCGAGCGCGGCCTCCAGTTCCGCGGTCGGCAGGCTCACTGCGTGCCCCGGCCCGGACGCGACCGCGGGGAGCAGGCTGAGCAGGGCGGTGGTGGCGGCGTGATCGGGAATCGTGTCGATCCGCACCTGGTCACCGTCGACCAGGAACCGGGCGGCGTGGCCGGCACGCGCGGTAACGCAGGCGCGCAGTTCCCGGCCCGGCGCCGCCGCGAAGCGCAGGTCGAGCTCGAACGGGGCGTGCGCGAGCAGCGCGAGGGCGCCGTAGAGGTCGTCGTCCAGGTGCCGGTCGAGCAGGCCGCGTGCGCGCAGCCGGGCCTCAGCCTGATCCAGGGCGTGCTGCGGGTCGGCGGGCGGCACAAAGTTGTTGCGCCAGGTCACAACCGTGGGCAGCGCGGGGAGCTGTGATCGCTGCCATGCCACCCCGAGCTCGGCATAGTCCAGCTCGATGACCACCACGAGACCCCCGTCTCCGCACGTGTGCCCAACCCACCCGAGGGTAGCCGATCAGTCACCCAGCGGAGGCAAAACGCGGAAATGGCGGCAAGCGGGCCCGTACCCCACGGCGTCGATCAGGCGCCACACCTCGTCCAGGTACCGCACGAACCAGGTCGCGGCCAGCGGGTCGAGCACCACCTCGTGGACCTGGCCTCCGGGCAGTTCCAGGTACAGCTGCCGGGGACCGCAGTCCGCGTCCTGCGGCACCGCGCACTCTGGGGTGTGTGCGTGCACGCCGAGCAGGCGGTCGCCGTGGACCGCGTGCCGCACCGGGACGTAGGTGATGTGGCCGCTGAGGATCGCGGTGACCAGTTCGGCGATCCCGGAGACGTCCACGCTGACCGTGACCGTCTCGGCGGCGGGCAGGGTGAGGATCGCTCGGTGCTGGTCGTCGGCGAGCCCGAGGAGGACCGTGCACGGTGTTCCGTCGGTGTGGTGGGCGGCTACCTCGTGGCCGGACATCGCGTCCCTTCGTGTCGAGTGATCACTGTGGTGGCGCGGGGACCCAGGTGCGGTCGGCGAAGGTGCCCTCGGCAATGGCCTCGCGCAGGCAGAACGGGTGCACCTCGACCCGGTGCACCGAGTAGCCGTCGACCCACCGCGCGACCCGGGCGACATGGGCGGGGAGGGCGTCGATGTCGGTCAGCGTGACGTCGAAGACGAACACCACCCCGACACCCCCGTCCACCCTGTGTTCGAGGACCGCGCAGAAGTCCGCCTGCTGCACGCCCAGGCCAAGCTGGTCGTGCAGCAGGCGCCGCAGCGCGTCCTCAACCGGCTCCCCGGATCCGACGGGGCCGCCGGGGAAGGTGTAGCCATGCGGGGCGGGCAGGGTGAGGTAGTACTCGTCGTCGCGGCCGGTCAGCGCGTACACCGCTACCCGTGGCCCCGATGCCGAGGTCACGAGGCCGCTCCCATCCGCGCCAACCGGAGCGCGGCCGGTGCGGCGGTGGCCGGTGTGCTGCCGGACTGCAACGTCGCCTCCCACACCGCCCACGCGGCCACCAGGTCCCGCCCGGCGGGCTCGCGCCCGGTCTCCCCCGGTGTCCCGGCTCGACTGAGTTCCAGCGTGAGGCCCGTGCCGCCGCCGAGACGGACGTGCACCAGGCCGTCCTCCACGCGCCAGACGTCGAAGTCGTCACCGGGCAAGCCCATCAGTGGGTGCACCAGCCCGACCGCGACCAACTCCGCCGACAGGCCACCGCTCCACTGCACGCACAGCATCTGGCCCCCAGCCCGCATCGCGCTGACCTCGGCGCGCTCGCCGAGGAGCATCAGGCGGCGCAGCACGCTGCTGGCCAGGGCCGCCAACCCCGGTGGCAGCGCGGCGCTATCGGCGGCCAGAGCGGCGGTCTCGTGCGCGGTGAGCGGGACCGGGTCCGCGTCCTCGACGTGCAGTGGCGTGGGCGCCTGTCCAGTGGCCGCGCGGAGGTAGGCGGTGGCGGCGAGCCACTGACGGTGGGAGATGTCGGCCACCAGGATCCGGTTCTCCGGCGCGGTCACCCTGAACAGTTGCACGTGCCTGCGGTGTACGCGCACCCGCAACCCCGGCACCCCCACGAGTGCTCCGTCCACGACGCGGGGGCACAGTTCGGCCAGCAGCGCGGGCAGCGTGGCTGGTTCCAGGTGCAGCACCAACTCGGCCGGCCGGGAACGGATCATGCGGAACATCCCGGCCTGCCGCGGCGCGGTCCGGTGCCGCAGGTGTATGCGGGCGCGGCGCAGGGCCAGCAGCACCGCCGCCTCCAGGTGCTGTTGCCCAGGGCTCGTGGCGTCGGGGAACAAGGCGTGGCGGATCCGCGCGGGCAGCGGAGCGGTGGTGTTCGCGCCGAGCAGTCGGGGTGCGTAGTTGTGGGTGAGGATCCGTAGCACGCTGGCCCGGTCCTCGGGGTCCAGCGTGGCGCCGCCCGCGGAGATCGCGGGGAGCACGCTGGAGTCGGTCTCGCCGGTGTAGCTGCTGCGCAGTTCGGCCAGGCGCCGGATCAGTGAGGTGCGGTTGGGCATGGTTGTCTCCGGATAGCCAGATTCAGGGGCAGGTGGCGACGACGGCGTAGGCGAGGGACTCGGTCGGGTCACCGATGTCGGCGACGTGCTCGGGGCGCCATTCGGGCGTGTAGACCACCCCGGGCCACACCAGGTGCTCGAAACTGGCCACGAGCCCGGTAACTTCCGCGCGCGTGCGCAGGTAGGCCTGGTTCTGGGTGGCGCGGTAGGTGTTGACGACCTCGGCGAGTTGATCGGGGTAGTCGGTGGCGGTCGCATGTGACAGCGCCAGCATGCTGCCCGGCGCGAGGACCTCCCGGTAGGCCCGCACCACCCCGGCCGGGTCCCGCTCGTCGGGCACGAAGTGCAGCACCGCGCACAGCAGCACCCCCAGCGGCTGGTCGAAGTCCAGCAGCCGTCGCGTCTCCAGGTGCTTGAGAACCTGTTCGGGTTGGGTGATGTCGGCCTGCACGCACGCCGCGAGCGGGTTGCCTGCCAGCAACAGTTGGCCGTGTGCCACTGCGGTGGGCTCGTTGTCCACATAGACGACCCGGCACTCCGGGGCGATGGCCTGCGCGATCTGGTGCACGGTGCCCGCGGACGGCAGCCCAGCCCCGAGGTCGAGGAACTGCCGGATCCCCTGGGCGACGAAGTACCGCACGGCGCGGCGGAGGAACGCTCGGTTCTGCCGGGCGAACACCCTCGCCTGCGGCAGCACTGCGAGGACCTCGGCGGCGCGTTGCCGGTCCACGGCGAAGTTGTGCGCGCCCCCGAGGTAGTAGTCATACATCCGCGCGGCACTCGCCCGCGTGATATCCACCTCCGCCGGACGCCAATGCGGGTCGAGCGCCCAACTGTCCGCGCTGCCCGACTCTTCCGGGGTGCCGTTCATGACATGCCGTCCAGGCCACTCGTGGCGAGATCGCCCATTGGTGCGGGGCAGCTATTCATGGCGTGTCGGCCATGGGCGGGTTCACCGACGCGCTGTGCCGGCAGTTGAGGTTCGGCGCCGGTACGCGGTTCCGGCACGGAATAGCCCCCGGTGGTGGCGAGCCAGTGGCGGATCTCGGTGGGATTGCGGTGGTCGCCGAGTTGGGCGAGGGTCTGCCACCACGCCAGGTCGATGGTAGTGGTACAGAAGTAGACCGCCAGGCTATGCACGAGACACACGGAGACCGGCCGGGGCAGGATCCAGCGGCGCCAGCCGCGCTGCCGAGAGCGGCACGTCCGGCATCGGCCGCCCTGGTCGATGTCATGCCGTAGCAAGAGCGCGATCAGCAGCCCACTCAGGCGCAGGAGCCAGTCGCCCGCGTCTGCACTGTTCAGCGACACCTGCTCGGTGCTGGTGCCGTGTTCGAGCTGGCGGATGAGGGAATGTAGCTCGTCGAGCAGGTGCTGGCGGCGGACGGTGTGGGAATGGCGCACCATGCTGTCAGCCCCCTGCCCGAACACACCGCTCAGTGACTTCCTGGCCATAGTCCTGATGCCCGCTTCCTCGTCCGGCTGCTGGGGCGACATCCGGGCCAGGCCGGGGATAACAACGAAACCAACCGGGGGTGGATGCCTCGCCGTCTGCCCGGCACCGGATGCCTGGAATGAGCTTGGCCGGGAGAATCGACAAAACGAAGCAAGCTCGTGTTGTCTTGCTGTTGTCTCCTGTCGCCACAGACACGACACACTTCGGATTCAGCCGTTCACAGGGCCATTCCGACCGCTATAGTCAACGTGAACAGGGAGGACAAGGTGGCCAGGTCGCTAAAACACAATCAACAGGCTTTTTTCACGCACCCGCTCAGCTACGTACGCGCGGAGCGCGGTTGGACTTACCAGGACCTGGTCGATGTGTTGGCCCGTCGCGTCGGCAACATGGCCGCCCGGCGCGAAAAGGCATGGAAGTGGGAGAACTGGGGCGTCGTTCCAGACATCGAGACTCAGCGAGCACTTGCGGACGAGCTTGGCGTGCCCCATGCCGTGATCAACGCACTCGGGTGGCCCGCCTGGTTGCCCACTGGCAACCAACTCGTGGTTGACCTACCGTGGAACGTTGACACGTGCCTAGCCGCTCTCGATCAGACAGCAGGTGCAGCAGTGCTTGACCGCCGCGGCTTCCTCACCCTCTCAACTGGCGCCCTCGTCACGGTTGCGGACCGATGGACGGAACACGAAACGCCCCGACTCACCGCTGCACTCCGCGGTGGCCGGATCGACCCCACTCTCGTGGAGTGCTTCGAGCAGCGGATGCCGACGATTCGGAGGATGCAGAACGCACTCGGCGGCGGGAGCGTCCGCGCCATGGCCGACGCCGAGCTACGTTTGGTGACGGACATCCTGTTGCAAAGCTCGTACACCCAGGCCCTCGGCGAACGGCTGTACAACGTTGCCGCCGAGTTGGGGTTGACCGCGGGGTGGTCAAGCTTCGACGCGGGATATCACTCAGCAGCTGAGCGGTACTTCATGGCAGCGCTGCGATCATCGCACGCCGCTGGTAACCGGACTATCGGTGCGAACATCTTGAAGTGCATGAGTTTGCAGCTCGTCGATGCGGATCGTCCCGAGGAGGCACTTGCGCTTGCCCGAGCAGCACGTCAAGGTGCTGCTGATGCCCCGCCGCGAGTGGTTGCCATGCTGACAGCCCGTCAAGCTCGTGCGCACGCCGTGCTGGGACAGGCGACTGAATGCGAGCAACTCCTCATCGCAGCCGATGCCGCCATGAGTCGAGCAGACGATCATCTCGCGCCGTCGTGGGCACAGTATTTCAACCAGGCCGAGTACTGCGCGCAAGTGGCAGCGTGCTACCTACTGCTCAGGCGGCACCAGGCGACCGACGACTGGCTTCGGCAATCACTGGAGCTGCAACCAGCGGAACGGCGAGTAGACCGTGCCACCTACCTGATGTGGCGGGCGGAAACCGTGCTCAGCCTGGGCGACGTCGACCACGCCTGCAGTCTTGTCGGCGAAGCGGTTCCGTCAATAGCCACAGCACGATCAGCACGCAACCGCCGCCGCCTGATCGACCTGCACGGCCGGTTGCGGCGGCATCACCAGGCGCCTGCGTTCGCGGCACTGGACGAACAAGTCCGTACCCTGATCGCATAGCGGACATGACGACCATGGATACGCGTGTTGCCGTAGTGACCGGCTCGAACCGCGGCCTGGGGCTGGCCATCGTACGTGGGCTTGCTGAACAGGGCGTCAACACGGTTCTCACTGCGCGGAGCCAACAGGCCGCCGTAGCCGCCGCCAAGCCCTTGCTTGACGAGGGCCTGCCAGTGACGCCTCACCAATTGGACGTCACTGACATCGCCAGCGTCAGCCGTCTGGTTGCCGACGTCATGTACGCCTTCGGGCAACTCGATGTCCTGGTGAACAACGCGGCCGTGGCGATCGATCCGGGCATGTCCGCGGCGGCCTTGGACATGGAGCGGCTGAAGGCGACCTTCGAGACCAACACCTTCGGCGCGTGGCGCTGCTGCGTCGAGGTTGTTCCGCACATGCGCGCCCGCGGATACGGCCGGATCGTTAACATCACGACACACATGGCTTCCCTCAGCACAATGCGGCGCAGCAGCCCGGCGTACAGGACATCCAAGACCGCGCTGAACGCTATGACGCGAGTCCTTGCTGATGAACTACATGCGGACAACATCCTGGTCAACGCGGCCTCGCCCGGTATGGCAGCTACCCGGATGGCGTACGGCAAGGCCGAGCAGACACCCGAAGAAGCGGCGCGCGCGCTGCTGTGGCTGACCAGCCTGCCAGACGACGGACCAAGCGGCGGGTTGTTCCACGGCAGTGAGCTTATGGAGTGGTGAACCGGGAGCTGCCGACGCTGGCGGTGGTTACGGTTCGCACGACCGGAAGGACCCACTCTGGTGTTCACCCGAAGGCTTGGCGTTCCTGTGATGTGAGGGGCGGCTCGGCTAGCAGAGCTTGCTGTCCTCCGCGAAGGGCATCGAGCAGGACGCGTGGTGCCGCAAGTCGTGAGACCGGTTCGGACAGGGTATAGACGGCGAGACTAGCGGCTGCGATCGCTTCGGTGCCGGCGCGGGCAAGCCGTTGCTGGAAGCGGTGTTGCACCCGAGCAGCGAGAGGTCGACTTGTAGAGCCGGTGGTGCTGGTGTAGAGGAGGTCCTGACTGGTCGCCATTCGCCACGCGGTGTCACCAACGGCACTGATCTTTCGTTGGATCTTCCAGGTGTGCTGCAGGTTGGGGCCGTAGCGGATCAGTTCGTCGCGCAGTGCGACCGCGCCCAGTGCTGCGACCGCCATCCCGTGTCCGTACACCGGGTTGAACACCGTGGCGGCATCACCAATGACCAGCAACCCCGGCGGAGTCGTGCCGCCTGTGAGGAGCTTCTTCCTGTTTGCATCCGGCCTGAAGCCCGCTGCCGGGCCCACGGGTTCCGCGGCATCGAGCAGGTCCGCGATCGCGGGGTGCGGGAGTCGCCGGGCCGCTGCGGTGAACTCGTCAGCGGATATTCCGGGCTCGTTCCCGCGTGAGCCGGTCACGGTGACGCTCCAGAGCCCGTCCTCGATGGGCATCAGCAGCCCGGAGCGACGACCCTGCGCTGCGTCCGGGTCGGCTTGAATGTTGATGGCGGGGAAGCTGGTGCTCACCGCAGTCGGCGCGCGGTAAATCCTGGTGGCGTAGAAGAGACGTGGATCGACCGCTACTTCAGGGATTGGGGCCATTCCGAGTTCGGTGAGCCACTGACCGAGGTGTGACGTCCGGCCGGTCGCGTCGACGACTAGGGCAGCGTGGAGCAGTTCGGCCTTCCCGCTGGCGCGATCCCGGATCCGCGCGCCAACGACGCGACCATGTTCGGCGGCCAGTCCAACAGCGTCGGTGTCTTCGCGGATGACGACGGCGGTGTTGCGGCGTAACCTGTCGCGGATTGCCCATTCGAGTAGAGGCCTGCTGCAGCCGAGGATGTACTGCATCTCGGGCAGGCGCCGGAGCCAGCCACCTGCCGAGTGCTGGAGGTAGTCGGTGGGCAGGGGGATGTGTCGTGCACCGCGGTCCGTGACTTCCGCCGTGAGACTGGGCATGAGGCTGTCTAGTGCTCTGGCGCCGCCGGACACGAGAACGTGGGTGTGGCGATCTTGCGGCGTTCCGCGACGTCCGTGAGGGATCGCGGGCAGCGTGTCGCGCTCGATCACGATGACGTCAGCATGTTCGCTCAGCACGTGTGCTGCAAGCATTCCCGCGATACCGCAGCCCAAGACCAGAACGCGTGGCCTCAAGGTTCCCCCAACGGTTAGTGTGGTGTCCCCGCCCAGTTGGCGAGCGAGCCCCGCAGGGCATTCGAGATCAGGAGGAGACGCGCGCGCTCGGTGGCGAACGCGTACTGCGTCTCGGTGGGCTCAACCTCCGGGTTCGGCCTGTCCGACGCGGAATCTCCTCGCTGACCGCCTCCTCGGGCGAGGATGGCGGCACGGATCGCATTGGCCTCGGCAGCTGCGTGTCGCCGGTCCGAGCGCAAGCTCGGTGCGTGTCTTTCTTGCGGCTGCGGGGAGGCGACGCTGGGACCGAGGCGCTGCAGCCAGTCATTGATCTCGATGATGCGCCAGAACAACCGGGCTTTGACGTCGAAGTAGTCGAGGATCGTGTGGCGGTGCACCATCGCCGGGTCCACTGGTCGCAGCAGTCTCCACAGCCTGCGCAAACGAAGGAGGTCGCGGAGGTCACGGCCGGTGCTGCTCAGCCAGGCGGGCAGCTGCGCCAACCGAGGTCCCCAGGTGGAGATGGACATGCCCACGAGAACGAAGGGGACGCCGGAGGCCGAGAACAGGGGCGCGATCGTGATCGTCCAGACCGTGGTGTCCTGGCCTGTCCAGCCGATGATCACCGCGATGAGAGTGATCAGGCTGTAGATGACGGAGCCGGCCAGACCGATTGAGGTGATCTTGAGGCCTCGCCGCAGCCACGGGCGCTGGGCGACGCTGACCCCGGTGGACCAGCGCCAGCAGATGACGAGCACCGTGCTTATGCCCACGAGGTAAGCCGCGTAGTGGATCGCCACGAACGCCGCCAGCGTGCCGCTGCTCGCGTACACCGCGAGGAAGTCCAGGTGGTGGGCTCCGCTGCGCGGTCCGAGGAGGAACAGCCCGATCATCGCCGCGATGACAGCTCCGTAGCCTGCCAGGAGCCACCGGGAGATCCTGGATGCGGTAGCAGCTGGCCGAAGCCAGTACCAGAGCATGATCTGTGCGGTGCAGATGTAGCCGGTGGCAGCCACGCTGACAACCAGGATCGACAGGCTCGGCACGCTGGTCACCCGGTTGAATGTCTCGCCGACCACGGGAGCCGAGACGAGAAAGGAGAGCGCGACGCAGATGCCGGAGACCCATACTGGCAGGATCGCCGGGCGCCCAGCCGGCGACGCGGCCCGCCAGGCACGGAACTTGTAGATCACCAGGACGCTGGTGCCCAGGGCACACAGGATGTAGGGGACGTCGGCGGTCACCGCGGGCTCCGCTGGGGTGAGTAGCCGAACTGAAGGGACAGGCGCCCCACCGCATCATCAGCGGACGGCTCGAAAGGATCGTTGCCCTGCTGGCGCTGTCGCGCCCAGTCGAGGAGTCCTCGCGTCAGAAAACCTGCTACTCGGTCTGCCTCTCGCTCCTCGCGAGGGCTCAAGGAGGTACGTCCTGCGAGGATGCGCAGCATCTCAGGGGAGACATCGGGGAACAGGATCTTGTTGCTCTCGTCGGCCTGCATCTGCATCGGGGTGTGCCCGCACAGCATGTGCGCGATCTCGTGGAGCAGGATCAGCAGTCGGTGCAGCCAGCTGCGGGTGGTGGTGACGATGATGACGTGTACGCCGTCGTTGGTCTGGGCCCACAGTCCGCTCATCCCGGTGTGGCCAAGGTCGTCGAACCGTAGCCGGATGTCCAGCTGTAGGCGTTGAGCCATAACCTCGCAAATTCGCACGCAGACCAACTCGGTGGTCGCGGAGGTGGGCAGGTCGAGGTCGCTGATCAACTCGTTGCGCAGGGCTCGGAGCTGTTTGCCTTTCACACCGCCACCTCCTTCCGAATCTCCTGTGCCGCGCCAGATGGCGATCGACGGGTACATCGCCGTCAACTGACCGTATCGGTTGTACCCTTGCCGGGCTTGTCGACCTTGAGGGCCTTCGCCAGGGCGTCCACGATTTTCCTGCCGATCGCTGGCTCCAGCGACTCCTCGTGGGCTCGCAGGATCAGGGCGTTAACCCCCAGCCTCTCCATGACGTGGCGGGTCTGCAGCTGTTCGTTGACACGCCCGGCGAGCTGGTCGTCGAAGAAGTAGCTCGGCTCCGCGCCGAAGTGGTGCGCCAGACCGAGGATGTGCTTGAGTCGAGGGTTGTCGCTCGTACCTGAGATAAGCTCGCGAATGTAGGTAGGCGAGATCTTCCCGTACGCGCTGACAGCGCCCACCGAGCTCGCGACCTCTTCCGGGGAGTAGGGACCTCGCCCAGGCGGGTGAACCAACTCGAACAGGTCGCGCAGCCGCTGGGGACTCCATCGTGGGTGCTCGCCAGCCGCTAGCTCGTGACGGCCTCCGACGAAGTACGCCGGGTGAACGCCCAGGGCGTGGGCGAGGTCTTCGACGGTGCGACTCGTCGGGTTGTCGCGGTCACCCTTGCGGAGCTGGGAGATGTAGGTGTGGGTGATCTCGCCGCCGAGCGAGCGGACCGCGCCGGCAAGCTCGACGTTGGTGAACCGGCGTGGGCCACGCGCGCATGCCTCGTTCAGCAGGTCGGCAAACGGCCGCACTTCCACGACGCCTCCTTCGGGCGGCATCTGCTAGCCACTGACAGTGTTCCACTGGTGTGACGTAGGGTCAGGTTACTCCACAGGTGTGGTTGATTCCAAGGGGTTGGCGACCTATCCTGACCTGGATGTTCCGCTATGGTGGCGAACTTGGAGCGATTGCGCTACAACAGCGGAATTGATTGAACGCCACGCCGTTGAGCCCTGGTGCTGGACGGCAGGGAGGACCGGTGGCCGCCGTGGCTCAGCCCCAGACCCAGACGTTGCGCGGCGATGGACGGCTGCGTGAACTCGGTGATCCTGCGGGCGGAGAGGTGCGCTGCACATCATGTGGCCAGCCGCTGGGACGCCAGTGGACCGATCGGGTGACCGGGTTGCTTGACCGCTGGGGTTGGGACGACCAAGCGCCTGCGATCTTCACAGCTGCGTGTCGACGTGGATTGGCGATATCGGTGCTGATGGTCGACCTGGACCGGTTCAAGGACTTGAACGACACCGTTGGCCACCTCGCTGGAGACCGCGCACTGCGAGCGGCGGCGCTTGCGCTCCGGCTAGCAACCAGCGCCATCGCCCCGGCGCCGGTCTGTTGCAGGTTCGGCGGCGACGAGTTCGTCGTTCTGCTGCCGAACACGGAGGCAATCTCCGCTGTCGAGATGGCGAATCGAATCCGTGCCGCCGTCCAGCACAACACGCGGGCCCTCGACGGAGATCCGTCGATGAGGTTGACCGCTTCAATCGGGGTGGCGACGTGCCCGCCGGGGCGGACGGTGGTGCTCGACGAGCTGATTGGCGCGGCCGACGACGCACTACGTGCGGCCAAGTCCCATGGGCGTGATCGTGTCGAGCTCAGCTCAGCTGATCCAGCGCGCCGAGCTCAGAGCAATCTGGGATTGCCGCAGCAACTCGGTCCTCAACGGGAGGCACAATGACCGACGAGACCTACTGGACCGGGCTTGGGCACCTGCTCCGTCTCCTCAGTGGGAAATGGGATGGCGCTGTGTTGTCCGCGTTGGCAACGGGACCGCGGCATTGGAGTGAGGTCTTGACTGCCGCTCGTTCCCATCCGCCGCCAAGTGCGCGGCCGGACGATGATCCTCTCCACCTTCATGAATCCGTACTCAGTCGCACCCTGTCGCGCCTGGAACGCGAAGGACTGGTGTCCCGGGTCGAGGAGCCAGGGATTTTTCCGAAATCGGTGACGTATCGACTGACCGCGAAGGCAGCGTCTTTGCTCACACTATTGACGCCTGCTGCGGAATGGGCATTTGATCTTTCGGAACCGGCACGGTCGCCAATAGACTCTGTCGGAGTTGCCGCTCACTAGAATCACAAGGTGACGATGGCAACGATCTGGCCGAGGATGAAGAATGGCGCCATGGGAATCGCCGTGCTCCTGAGACTGTCGTGGCAGCTGGCTTTCAGTAGCACCTGCACGAGCGCCGCCGCAGTCCAGGCCATCAGGGTGCCAGCGAGCAGGTGCGACCAGCCGTACCAGCCGGCCGCGACTCCGACAGCGATTCCAAGCCGCACATCGCCTGCTCCGAGCCCGCCTCGCGACGCGAGGGCCAGGAGCAGGTAGGCGCCTCCGAGGCCAACTCCTGCGGCTAGAGCTCGGAGTGCGAGCGGCCATTCGCCGGTTGCCGCAGCAAGCGCGACGCATACACCGACGAGCGTCGCCGAGCACTGCGATACGAGCCGCTTAGGAATCCGCTGCTCGGCGACATCGATTACGCTCAGCGCAGAGCCGAACAATGCGAGCACAGTCGCAGGAATCGCATCCAACGTCAAGCCATAGCGACCTGCCAATACGCCAAACAGCGCGGCCGCCGCCATCGCGCAGAGAAATACCGTCCGTGGTGCCGCAAGGACTGTAGTACGCAGGTGTCGTTGTGCTACCAGACCAAGCATGGCACCCAACGCTGCCCCGACGCACGACCAACCAAGAACAAAATCGGGCACGTGCACGCAACGACACCTCCAATCGGGGATTGACGCTTCCGACAGATTACAACTCAACCCGGCCATGTCCAGCACCTTGGCGAAAACCGACAGATACACCTCAGTCGAAAGTTCAGCCAATCGAGTGAACCTCTTGGCGAGATCTCATACTCACTTCAATGCGAGTGCTTGGTTACCTTGAAGTCAGCAAGGGGGCAGGGTGTAGACCTGAGAAAGTACAGACAAGTGCACTACCTGGGGGTCCTCGTGGTCATGAAGAAATTGAGCACCAGCAGTACGCGGGCTACCGCTGCGGCCATCCTTGCCGTAAGTCTCGCCTCATGCGATCAGAACTCAGCTCCAAGTACACCCGGTGCAGGGTTGGGGGCGCCTCCGATGTCTTCGTCTACATCGACCTCTGCCATCGGCAAGTCCGAACAGGAGGCCCTCGACACCTACCGCCAGATGTGGGCGGCCTTCGTTGCGGCTAGCAAGACCTCGAACTGGCAAGATCCTCAACTGAGCCACTTCGCGACCGGCGTCGCGCTGACGACGCTGGCTCGGAGCCTGTTCGCTGATCACGACGCCGGGATGGTGACCATTGGAGAACCAGTCCTGAACCCCCATGTCGCCTCTGTGGATCCGCCCAGCGCACCAAGGAAGGTCGTCATCACCGACTGTGGGGACTCCTCGCACTGGCTGAGGCACCGTGCTGACAACGGAGAACTCTCCGACGCACCGGGCGGTCGTCGTTTGATCAACGCCATCGTCGAGAAGCAGCCAGACGGTTCCTGGCGGGTCTCCGACTTCGGTGTTCACGACGTGGGGACGTGCTGATCATGCGTCGTTACGCCCCCTTGTTGATGGTGCTCGGCATGATCTGCTTCAGTGTTCCCGCGCTTGCCGATGGCTGGGGAAACACCAGCTGCCATCAGGCTCCGTCTGCGGCGTGTGACATCGGGGTCGGTACCGGTGGGAAGCCAAGTGGTTCCGGCTCAGGTGGTGATCCCGGGCATGGCTCAGGTTCCGGGGCGCCAGTGGGAACCTCGTGCCAGTGGATGTCGGTCGGCGGTTCTGGTGACGGTCAGCAAGGCAGGCCAGGTCCTCCCGGGCAGCAAGGTACTTGGTACGTACGCTCGTGCTTGGCAGACGGCACTTGGCAGACTGATCTCTCCAGCCTGACCTGGGTGCCCTTCGGCGCCCAGCCGCCTGCGAACACAGGAGCCGCTCCGCCCTCGCCCGCCGAGCTGGCAGAGTTCGCGCGTAAGCAACTGCGGCTGCCCGCTGTATCGATCGCGGCTAACCCGACGGGCGACCAGTTGGTGAACCTTCCGACCTGGTTGTGGCTGCCCAGCGGCTGGGGGCCGGTCTCCGCGACCGCCACCGTCCCCGGCGTGTCGGTGACGGCGACCGCGACGCCGACCTCGGTGGTGTGGTCGATGGGTGACGGCAGCACGGTCACTTGCGCCGGCGCGGGCACTCCGTTCCGGCCCGGAACAGATCCGAAGGCGTCCTCGCCGGACTGTGGTCACACCTACCGGACTTCCTCGGCAAGCCAAGCGGGACAAGCGTTCCCGGTGTCGGCGACCGTGCACTGGACCGTCACGTGGGCGGGCGCGGGCCAGGGCGGGGTGTTTCCGGACCTGACCACGACCGGTAACGCGGCTTTCCGGGTCGCCGAATCCCAGGCCCTGAACAACGGCGGCTGACCCTCTCTGGGCAGTCCGACCTCGGCACAACAACAAACACCAGTACCACATCCTCCGCTCGCTGATCACCACTTGGCGACGCGGCGTACTAGACCCATGCCTGGAGGTACCGGCGTGAGTACGAACATCACGACCCAGCCGAACACGAACCGGCCACTCGGATCGACTAGCAACCCGTGGGTCTCCGACGGCAAGAAGCCGCCCGCCTCCCGGCTGCGGGGCGGCGGTCGACGGCGCAGCGTCCCGCACCTGCTGCTGGGCGCGCTGCTCGTGCTGGTATGCGCGGGAGTGTTCCTGGTGGTGTCGCTGAACTCCGGCAACCGGGAGCCGGTGCTGGCGTTGGCCCAGTCGGTGTCGGTCGGGCAGGTGCTGACCCCGCAGGACCTCAAGCAGGTCAACGTCGCCGTCGATCCCGGCGTGTCCGTTGTGGATGCCAGCCAGGCGGCCAGCGTGGTCGGCAAGACGATGTCCGCGCGCCTGTCCTCCGGTGCGTTGCTCACCCCGGACGCGGTGGGCATTGGCGGTTTCCCTGCGGCGGGGCAGGCGTTGGCGGCGTTGTCGCTGAAGTCCGGGCAGTTCCCGCCCGAGGTCGCGCCGGGCTCGCACGTGTCGGTTGTGTTCGTGCCCGGCCAGGCGGGCGCTGCGGTGGCGAGCCCACCGACCCCGGATCAGTCGACGGTGTGGCCGGCGGTGGTCACCAGCGTGACCTCGCCGCCCAACCAACAGATCACGGTGATCTCGGTGCAACTGGGCGAGGCCGCCGCCAGGCAGATCGCGGCCGTGCCGGCGGGGCAGTTGTCCGTGGTGATGGTCTCGGGGGGTGGTCGCTGATGTTGGTCGCAGTGTTGTCGGTGAAGGGCTCGCCAGGAGTGACCACGTTCTCCCTCGCGTTGGCGGCGCGGTGGCCGGCGCCGTATCGCCCTGTGCTGGTCGAGGCCGACCCCTCCGGCGGTGACCTGGCCACGCGGTTCTCGCTGGACTCCACGCCGGGTCTGCTGAGCTTGGCCGCGGCAGCTCGCCGCAGCGCCGACCCGGCGCTGGTGTGGCAGCACGCCCAGGCCCTGCCCGGCGGGCTCCCGGTCGTCACGGCACCCCCGGATGCCGACCGTGCCCGAAACGCGTTGACCGCACTGACCCCCGACCCCGCTGCCGGGGCAGGCATCCTACGTGCGGCGGCGAACGTGCCGGACACGGTCGTGATCGTGGACTGCGGGCGGATGGACACGGGGTCCCCGGCGCTGCCGATCGTGCGCGCGGCGGACGCGATGGTCTTGCTCACGGGCGCGCACGCGGACGACCTCGCGCACCTGCCGCGCCGGCTTCCGGCGATCGGCCGATGGAGCCCACATCCGGTGATGCTGCTGGTCGGCGAGGGCTACTCGCCGGCTGAGGTCGCCCGCGAGCTGGGCGTGCCCCCGCTGGGCCGGGTGCCGGACGACCCGCGGGGCGCGGCCGTGCTGTGCGGGCGACCGCACTCGCTTCGGTGGGGCCGCGGCGGACCCGCGCATTCGCCGCTGGGAAAGCTCGCGCACAAGGTCGCGAAGGTCCTGGTGGCCCAGCAGGCACCGCCACGTGAACTACCGCACCAGGCGCCGGTCCCCCACCGGCCGGTGCCGGTCCTGCACGCGGTGCCCGGTGTGCCGGGCAGCCCGGTATCGGTCAACGGCGTCCGGTCCGCTCCGCTTCCGCCCGGCCACCCGACCTTCCCCGATCCCAGCCCTCGGCCAGGAGCGGCGTCATGACCTACCCACCCAACGGCAACGGATATCCGCCCCCGGTCCCGCTGCGCCCCCACCAGCAGCAGGATCACCCGCACGGTGGCTGGCCCCAGAACCCGCCAGCGGCGGCTCCAAGCTACTTCGGCTCGCCCCCGCCGGAGGTGTTCGGGGCGCCGGAGCCGGTCGACATGGCGGCGGCCGTCGGGCGGCTACGCCAGCACCTGCGCGACACCCTGAGCACCCAGCTCCCGGCTTGGGCCGACGCCCAGCAGCGGCGCACCGGCTCGACCCTGACCCGCGAGGCCCGCCGTAAGCTGGCGCAGGCGATCCTGGACGAGGCGATCGCCGTGCACACCGAACGCGAGCTGGACGCCGACCGCTCCCTGGTCGGACGAGCGGTCGAGCAGCGGGTGATCGGCGAGGTCATCAATGAGCTGTTCGGCATGGCCGGGCTGCAGCCGCTGCTGGACGACCCAACCGTCGAGACCATCAACGCCAACCGGTTCGACCGGGTCTTCGTCCAGTACAACGACGGCCGCCGCGCCCAGGTCGCCCCGATCGCGTCGTCGAATGAGGAGCTGACCGACCTGGTGCGGCTGCTCGCCGCCCGCGCGTCCAGTCAGGAGCGCCGGTTCGACCAGGGCTCGCCCGCGGTCAACCTCCAGCTTCCCGGCGGGGAGCGGTTGTTCGCGGTGATGGGGCTGACCGCGGGCGGGGTGACCTCGCTGTCGATCCGCCGGCACGGCTACCTCACCGTCACCCTCCCCGAGCTGCGGGCGCGGGGCACGATCGACGCCGGCCTGCAGGAGTTCCTGCGCGCGCTGGTGCGGGCCAAGAAGAACGTGCTGATCACTGGCGGCACCGGCGCGGGCAAGACCACGCTGTTGCGGGCGTTGGCCGCGGAGATGGACCCGATGGAGCGCATCGTGACCATCGAGGACGCCTTCGAACTCGGCCTGGAACTCGACCCGGACATCCACGCCGACGTGACCGCCTTCCAGGCCCGTGAGGCCAACATCGAGGGTGAGGGCGCGATCTCCCAGTCCGAATTGGTCCGCTGGGGTCTGCGGATGAGCCCGGATCGGGTGATCGTCGGGGAGATCCGGGGTCCCGAGGTGATCCCGATGTGCAACGCGATGTCGCAGGGCAACGACGGCTCGATGGCCACCCTGCACGCCTCGTCCTCCCGGATCGCGTTCACCCGCCTGGCGTCCTACGCCGCCCAGGGCGTCGAGCGGCTTCCTCTGGAGGCCACCAACTTGCTGGTCGCGAGCGCGGTGCATTTCGTCGTGCATCTGGCCCGCGGCACTGACCGAACCACCAGGGTTGTGTCCTCGATCCGCGAGGTCGTCGGCACCGATGGCCCGCAGGTCATCTCCAACGAGATCTACCGCCCCGGCCCGGACCGGCGCGCGCGGCCGGTGGCCGGGTCGATGCGCACCGACACCCTCGACGACCTCGTCAACGCCGGCTTCGACCCCGCCGTGCTGGAACAGCCCGAAGGCTGGTGGGCGTCGTGACCGTCACGTTCACCACCGCCGTGGCCGCGCTGCTCGGCGTGGGTGTCGGTGTGGGGCTGCTTTTGCTGATCGTCGGCTGGCGTGGTGTCGATCCCGCCCGGCCCCGCCGCCTCCAGCTTCGCCGCCGACCAGACGCGCCGGGTGATCAGCGCCAGGTCGTGCGGATCGGCTTGGCGGTCGCGGTCGGGCTGCTGGTCGGGCTGGCGACCGGCTGGGTGGTCGGCGCGGTGTTGGCGGGCCTGGCCTGTTGGGCGCTGCCGCGCGTGCTGGGCCGTGATCCCGAGCACGCCCGCCGGGTCGCGCGGATCGAGGCGGTGGCGACGTGGACGGAGATGCTGCGCGACACGCTGTCGGCTGCCGCCGGTCTGGAGCAGGCGATCCTGGCGACCGCGCCGTTGGCGCCGCCGGCCATCCGCGCCGAGATCATCGATCTCGCGAGCCGTATCGAGAACGGTGACCGCCTCGCGCCGTCCCTGCGTGTCCTGGCCGACCGGCTCGCCGACCCCACCGGGGACCTGGTGATCGCCGCGCTCGTGCTCGCCGCCGAGCAGCAGGCCCGTCAACTCGGTGACCTGCTCGGGTCGCTGGCCCACGCCGCTCGTGAGCAAGCCTCAATGCGAATGCGCGTGGAAGCTGGCCGTGCCCGAACGCGAACGTCGGTGCGGGTGATCGTGGGCACCACGCTCGGCTTCGCCGCCGCCGTGGTGCTGCTCAACCGCCCGTACCTGGCCGCCTATGACTGGGTGGGTGGGCAGGTCGTGCTGCTGATCATCGGCGTGCTCTTCTCGCTCGGGTTCGCCTGGCTGGTGCGGATCGCGCGCGTCACCGAGCCGTCCAGGTTCCTCGCGATCAACGATGTCGCCGCGAGAGATCTCTTGCAGGGCAGCGAAAGGCAGGTGGAACTTCGGTGATCACCGCACTGGTGCTGGGCGCCGGGCTCGGGGTCGGGTTGTGGGCGTTGGCGGTGTGGTTGTTCCCGCCCCGGCCCGCCCTCGGCGTTGTCTTGGCGCGCGTGAGCGCACCGCCGGCCCCAGCGCCGATCCTGGCTACCGAGGACGCCGGGTGGGCCGCGAGGATCGGCCGCCCGTTCATCGCGCCGCTGCGTGCCTTGGGGCTTCCCGGTGAGCGGCTGTCCCGAGACCTTGCGGTCATCGGGCGCCCGGTCTCGACGCATCTGGCGGAGAAGGCAACCTTGGCCGTCGCCGGGCTGCTCGCACCGGTGCTGCTGCAACTGCTGCTCACCGTGGCCGACCTGTCGCTGGGCGTCGAGTTTCCCATCGTCGCCGGGCTCGTGCTGGCCGTGACCGGGTTCGTCTTGCCTGATCTGCAGGCCCGGGCGGACGCGGCGAAGCTGCGCGCCGGGTTCCGCCATGCCCTATCGGCCTACCTCGACCTGGTGTGGATCACCCTGGCCGGGGGCGCCGGGGTGGACAGCGCGCTGAACGACTCGGTGGCCATCGGCCACGGGTGGGCGTTCACCCAGATCCGCCGCGCGCTGGACACCGCGCGCCTGACCCGCAGCACGCCGTGGGCGACGCTGCGGCAACTCGGTGAGGAACTCGACGTCACCGAACTCGCCGAGCTGGCCGCCTCGGTCAGCCTGGCCGGCACCGAGGGCGCCAAGGTCCGTACCTCCCTGGCCGCCAAGGCCGGGGCATTGCGCACACACCAGATCACCGACGCCGAAGGCGACGCCACCGCCGCCACCGAACGTATGTCGCTGCCGGTGATGTTGCTGTTCCTCGGCTTCTTGGCGTTCATCGCCTACCCGGCGCTCACACAAGTCTTGGCCGGACTCTGACGGATCGGTGAGTTCGGGGCACGGAGGGAAACACCACAGGAGGAGAACAGGATGCACTACTTGGTGGCTTTGTGGACGGTGTTGAAGGCGCGGTGGGAGCTGGTGCGCCGTGAGCCCGAGGCCGGGTACTCGACGGAGACGGTGCTGGTGACCGCATTGCTGGTCGTGGCCGCGTTGGCGATCATCGCGATCATCGTTGCGAAGGTGACCGCCAAGGCCAACGGCATCAACTTGTAACGCCATGACTGGCACCACGGTATCCCCACATCCGCGACGACGACGCCCTCGGCAGCAGGGAGACGGCCGCGCTGGTGTGGTGAGACGAGTTCAGCGTGTCTTGCGGGGTGATCATGGCTCGGTCAGCGTGGAGTTGGTGATCGCGACGCCGCTGTTGTTGTTCATGCTGCTGGCGATCATCCAGTTCGCGCTGTGGTCCCACGCCGAGCACATCGCACAAGCCGCCGCCTCCCAAGGGCTTGCCGCCGCGCGAGCCCAGGACGGAACCGCGGCCGCGGGCAGCGCCAGCGCGCAGCAGATGCTCGATCAACTGGATTCTGGGCCGCTGACCGGCGCCAGCGTGAACACCGACCGGAGTGCGACGGCGGCGTCGGTGCGGATCTCGGGCACCGCGACCTCGGTCGTGCCGTTCCTACACCTGCCGGTCCACGCCGAGGCCGTCGGCCCAGTCGAGAGGTTCGTCCCAGACCTAGCCGGCGGCAGGTGATTCCCTTGGTAGCAAGGAAAATATCAGCAACCCCGGTGCCTGCCACATGTCCGCGGCACGGCCTGACACGGCCACCGGGGCATCGGCGCCGTGGCGGGCGATGGTGGGCGGCCTGGTGGCGTGCGGACCGGGGCTCCGTGGCGGCGGAAGTCACGCTGGTCACCCCGTTCCTGATCATGCTTCTGGTGTTCATCGCCGTCGTGATCCACCGAGGAGTCGACGCCCGGCTGCGCCTCGACGACGCCGCGCACGAGGCCGCCCGCGCGGCCAGCATCCAACGCACCTCGCCGACCGCGGTCGCGGCGGCGCGGTCCACCGCGGCCAGCGCCCTGTCCTCAGCCGGGGTGAGCTGCCAGTCGCTGGCCGTGGACACCACCACCGGCTGGATGCGGCCGGGCGGCACGGTGTCGGTCACCGTGTCATGCACCGTGAACTTCAGCGACGCCCTGATCCTCGGCGTCCCCGGCCAGAAACAGCTCTCCGCCACCGCCGTCGAGCCAATCGACACCTGGCGCTCGGTCGCGGTCAACGCCGGGGGCGGATCGTGACCCGCCAGGGTCGCCACGCCCGCACAACCTGGTGGACACGCCACGAGCAGTGGCGGGCACGGCGACGGTCGTGGTGGCGGGCGGACGAGGGCCGGGTGACCGCGTTCGTCGTGGTGCTCGCCACCGGCATCCTCGCCCTGGCCGGGCTCACCCTCGACGGCGGCCTCGCGCTGGCCGCGAAGGTCCAGGCCGATGGGCAGGCCCAGGCCGCCGCCCGCGCGGGCGCCCAGGCCATCGACCTGACCGCCTACCGCGCCACCGGCACTCTCCACCTGGTGCCCGCCCAAGCCGTCGCCGATGCCCAGAGCTACCTGACCGGTGTCGGCGCGTCGGGCACGGTGACGGTCTCCGGGGACACCGTCGCCGTCACGATCACCGCCACCGAGCACACCCAACTTCTGGGCATGGTCGGCATTTCCAGCCTGACCGTGCACGGACAGGGAAGCGCCCATCCGCAGCGCGGTGTGGTGAACATCGAGCCATGACAACCGCACCCGTCGCCCGCGCCCAGTGCAGCACATCACAGGAAGGACCGCCCGATGGCTACCGCTGAAGAGATCGAGCGTCGTGTCGAGCAGGCCGACACCGCGCGCAGCGCGAAGCGCTCCGCTGCGGCACAGCAGGTCGGCGCGCTCGCGCAGCGCCGGGCCGCGATCGCCGAGCAACTGGCCGACATCGAGGACCAACTCGGTGACGTGCTCGCTGCCGCCCAAGAGGTCATGGACATGGACGAGCTGGCGCGGTTCACCGACGTGCCGGCCGCCGATCTCACCCGATGGCTCGCGGCCCGCAAACCCGCCCGCGGTAAGCGCAAGCGGCCCGCCGCAGGTGTGGCCAACGACACGAGCCGAGGACCGTCCACTGCGAAGACAGCGACGGCCCGCCCGACATCCACACCGCCCGCCCCCGCTGGCACCGACGACGCGGACGTGCCCGTGCGCGTCCCCGCCGAGGTGGCGTGACAACGCCCGACCGCATTGGCCTGGCTGCGTTACTCCAGTCCACGCCGCCACCTGACGCCCTTCGGGTGGTGGGCATCGGGCATAGACCCTGTACTGCCAAGGAATCGAGCCAGCCGTGACCGCAACCTCCCATCGATCCCGCCAGCAACCCGCAAGGCAACCGCGCCCAGGTCGTCGCGCCTGGCGGGTGGTGGCCGGCGCCGTCGGGTTGGTCGGCAGACTCCTGCGTGGCCTGATCGCCGCCGTCGTGCTGGCCGCGCTCGTCGTCGGGTTGCCCTGGGTTCTGGTGCACTACGTCGGATGGCCGCTGCCGCACCACGTTCCGACCTGGCCGGAGTTGCAGGTCTTCTTGCTCGCACCGATGAGCGTCACGTTCCTGCTGGACTTCCTCGCGTGCGCCTGCTGGATCGTGTGGTTCGCCTTCACCCTCGACGTGCTGCGCTGCACCATCGACATCGCGCGCAGCGCCCGGTGGCCAGACCTGTCCGGCGCCGGTCCGATGCACACGCTCGCGGGCGTGCTGGTCGGCGCGGTCCTGCTGTCCGTGCTGGGCAACCGTCCCGCACCGGCCCCGAGCGGCCCGCTCTCTGGCGCATTGGGCACCGGCTCGCCGGTCGTCGCGACCGCCCCGGCCCGGCAGAACCCCGCGACGCCAAGCACTGTCACCCTGCGGCAGGCGGTGCTCACGACCCCGGCCGCCGACAGCACCATCACCGAGGCGAGCACGCCCGCGGTAGAGCATCCGGTATCGGTGATCGTGCGCGCCCCGGAAAACGGCGTGCACGACTCGTTGTGGCGAATCGCGCAACGCACCCTCGGCGACGGAGACCGCTGGCCAGAAATCTGGCACCTCAACGAGGGCAAGCCGCAGCCTGGCGGCCGGACGTTCACCCAGCCCAGCCTGATCTACCCCGGACAAGAACTCGACCTCCCCGCCAACGCAGCCCCACCACCCGTAGCGCCGCCGGTGACCACGCCACCACCAACCGCTCCCACGACCACATCCCCTCCTGCGACCACTGCATCGCCGACCACGACCCCGCCGCCCGCCAGCTCGCCACCGGCAACTCCGGCGCCGACGGCCCACCACGCGCCGGCCACAGGCACCGGATCGCGACCGTCGACTCGGGAACCAGGCTTCCGCTGGGAGCCGGACCTGTTCGTCGGCCTCGGACTGGCCGCCGCGATCAGCGCGGCCTTGCTGATCGCGCGGCGCCGCTACCGCGCCCGCTACCAACCCGGCAGCGGCGATCGGGACGACTTCCCGGTCACGCCGGTGGTCTACCAACTGCGGCTGGCGCACCTGCGCGCCGAGCAGGACGACGAGTTCGACCTCGACGATGACCTCGACGGCGTGCCGTCCCCGCGCGGGGTCGTTCCTCTGGCGCGAGTGATCGGCGCGACCGAGACCGACTCCGATCACGACCCCGCGCTGACACCTCGGCTGGGGGTCCGCGATGGCCGGGAGATCGCGCTGAACCTCGCGGTCGCCCACGGTCTCGGGCTCGTCGGCGCCGGCGCTCCAGCTGCGGCCCGCGCGCTGCTGGTCACCGCGCTGAGCACCACCAACGGCCACCGGGCGGCCTCGGCCGGGGCGGGAGTCGTCGTTCCCACTGAGGATCTCGTCCCGCTGCTGGGACGCGGCGCGACCCGCACGCGGTTGCCCGCCGCGCTGCTGGTGGCCGACAGCCTCGACGGGGCGCTGGACGCACTGGAGGCCGAGATCCTGGTCCGCGCGGGCGCCAGGACCGGCACGACACCCGAGGACGAGCCCCGGTCCTGGCCCACGCTGGTGCTGGCCGCCACCGTGCCCGAGTACCAACGTGCGCGGCTACAAGCGGTCCTGGACAACGGCGCGCCGTTCGGGATCACCGGGCTGCTGCTGGGCCAGTGGCAGCCCGGCGTCAGCGCCTACATCCGCACTGACGGCACCGTCTCGGCCGTCAGCCCCGGCTTGGGCGAGACCCTGCGCGGAGCCCACGTGTTCCACCTCGGCGACGACCACACCGCCGAGCTGCTCACGTTGCTTGCCCAGGCAGAACCCGCCCCACCTCCCCGAAACGCCCACGGCGACGACGGCACACCGCCGACGGTCCTGCCGCGGATCGTCCGGGCGCGCCCGGACGACAACCCGGCTCCCGGCGAGGCTGCCAGGCGCGGTCGCGACCGCGCAGACCGCGGCCCGGCCGAGCCGGTGTCCGACACGGAGTTGGAGATCACCGCCGCGGCGCAACCACTGGTCACCGCTGATGGCGAGCTGGAGATTCTCGCTGCGAGCCGCCCCACGGCGCCCGGCGTCAGGTTGCGCCCACCGGCATCGGCTCGCCCACGGCCGGCAACGGGCGGCGAGGCCCAGCTCGGCGAGGTCAAGGACACACCGGCGCCGCCCCGCGAGCACGGCACGACCGCAGCCACGCCCATGCCGGTCACGGGTGTCGCGCAGGACGATGCCGACACAGCGCGGGCGCTGATCACGATCTCTGTGCTCGGCGCCCTGCGGGTGCTCTGGCATCCCGAGGCCGGCCAGGAGCGGGAGATCACCGACGCGTTGCAGCCTCGGGCCCAGGAACTGCTGGTGCTGCTGGCGTTGCACCCCGGCGGCACCACCCGCGACACGCTCGTCTCCGCGTTGTGGGGCGAGGACCCGCCCACACGCCCGACCAACGCCTTGCACACCGCCCTGTCCCGGCTGCGCCACGATCTGATCGAGGCCACCGGGGGTGCGGTGACCGACATCGCCTCGGCGGACAACGGTCACTACCGGCTTGATCCCGCGACCGTGGACGTGGACTACTGGCGCTTCGAGCGCGCGGTGGCCGCCCGCCGCGCCGCCACGACTGACGCCGAGCGCATCGCCGCCTACCGGGAGGTGGTCAACAGCTTCGGCGGGCCGCTGGCCGAGGGCTTGTCGAAGATCGAGTGGCTCGAACCGGCGCGGGAGGCGATCCGCCGTGACGCCATCGACGCGGTGTCGGGCCTGGCGCGGGCCTTGGTCGAGCACGACCCGCAGCAGACACTGGATCTGCTGGAGGTCGCGCGGGCGTTCGACCCACACAACGAGCTGCTCTACCGCGACATCATGCGGCTGCAGGAACGCCTGGGCCAGCTCGACGCCATCCCACGGACGCTGACCCTGCTCACGACCCGGCTGGCGGAAGTCAACGAGCAGCCCACCCCGCAGGCGCGGGGGTTGGCCGCCCGCCTGGGCGGGCGCCGCGACCACGATCCGGCCGACCATCCCGCTGGTCAAGTGCGGCCCGCCGCCGGGGGCGAGCGTGGGCGCAGCGCGGCCAGTTGACGCCCGCTGGCAACGTTGGTGGAGGTTGTGGTGAACGCGCCCCGGTGCCGCGCGAAAGCCGCCGGTTCAGTCGTCGTCCTCGTCGGACAGACCGAAATCCTCGTCCGTCGACCCTTCCAGCTCGTCACCATTCCGGCGGGCGTACTCCTGAGCCCGCACGGTCACGTCCGGATGGGCATCGATCCAGGTGAGCATCGTCCTGCTGAGTTCCAGAAACTCCACGCCCTCCGGCTTCAACGAGTAGTAGACCCGAGGAGGCAAAGGTTCCGTGTGCCGCGTGCGCGCCAAAAGAACTGCTTCGGTCAGCTTTTTCAAAACGCGCGCCAGGTAGCTATCATGCAGGGCGGTGTGTTTATCCAACCATTCTTTGCCGATAGAAAACGAGCTGAGCGTGGAAAGAATTTCTTTGCGCCGCATGGGGCCATCCAAGAGCAGGACCAGGATGGCCGGTACCCATTTGTCCCCGAAAAGTTACTTCAGATCGTACAAGCCCCGGAGGAGCCTCTCGTCCCCCACTGTCATGGCGCCTCCCCGTGCGCATCGACCCGACCCCCTCGCCGGTCCCGTCGTGCAGCCCTCCGGCGACCACCCATCGGGGGGCCGCCACCCGCCCGGTCGTGCCTGTTCAGCGGGACCGCAGCGCCCGCCTCGGCCTCCTCGTGTCGTCGTGACGGATATCTCCACGTTATGCCGAACGGCCGAATCCGCCCACCGTATTCCTACTCAGAGCGAACTTTGACGAGGTGTCACGAGGAGTAGTCAAAATGAAGATCACTTACACGCACAGTTACTGTACTGGTGAACTCATGTTTTCAACTGTCATGGATTCGAGTGTCGTGATGCCCGTTTGGGGTCGGTCGACGGGTGGCGTAGCGGCTCCATGTGATGCCTTCCTCGGCCGCTATTCGTGCGGTGGTGCCGGGGTGGATTCCGAGCATGGAGGCGACCACTGGGCTGGGTGTGGTGTGCAGAAGTTCCCGCAAGCCGGTGGTTCGGCCCAGCTGGATCGGTATCCCGAGTTTGGAGAAGCGGTTGTTGAGTGTCTTGGAGTTGATGGGCTGCTCGGGACGTTTTCCGGGGAAGAGCCAGTCGGTGTTGGCGTTGGGGCCTCGGTAGGTGTTGCGGTGCTCGAGGAGTTGACGGGTCATGTCGTCCAGCGGTGGCGGCAGCGGAGCGGGCGGGTCACCGAGCCGGATGAAGACGTCGGGGCCGATGATCGAAATGTCGGTGCGTCGCAGGCGGGTGATCCTGCTGAGCGGCTGGGCGTAGAGCAGCACCAGCAGCGCGATGAGGCGTTCGCGCAGTGGCCAGTCGTCGCTGGTGACCAGTGCGTTGATCAGTTCGTGCTGCTGTCGGCGGGGCTGGATGGTGGCGGCGGGCAGTGGCGCCCTGGTGAGGCGACGGCGGGGCATGAGCGTGGCTTGGCCGGCCCAGCGCAGGAACGCGGTGGCGGGCTTTCGGGTCTGAGGATTGGTCGCGAGCCACGTGTCCAGCGCGGGTTGCGGGCAGGTGGCGAGGGTGTGGCCGCTGATGTCGAGCCAGTTCAGCAGCGCGGCGGCTTGGCGGACGCGTTCGCGGGAGCCGCGGATGGTCGCTGGGCTCAACGGTGCCTGCTCGGCCTTGTGGCGCAGGCGCCGCAGTTCGTTCCAGGTGGCGAAGCGCTGCAGAAGAGCCCGGCGTTCGGCGTCGGCGACGGCGTCGAGTTGGGTGTCGAGCCAGCGTTGGAAGAGCATGAGCTGTTTGTCGATCGGCGGGAGGATGCCGCAGGCGATCAGCAGCTCACGAAGGTAGGTGGCTTTGCGCCAGGCCGGATGGGCGGCCAGGGCGTCGTGGCTGATCGCGGTGGCACCGGTCGCCAGTGCGGTGAGCAGGTCGGTGGTGCCGGGTTTGTCCAGCCAGGTCAGTCCACTGTGCGGCTTGTCAGTCAGGCGCAGCTTGTCCAGCAGCGGCAGCAGTTCCGCGCGGGGCTGGCCGGTGCCGTCGTCGAGCACCGTGGTGAGGCGGTCGGTGAGGGTGCAGCGTTCGCAGAGCTTGTCACTGACCAGGAGTCCCTCGTGATGGCAGCGGCGGCAGAAGAACGAGCGGGCGATGCCCGCCCAGTCGCGGCAAATCGGATGGCCGGTGTCGTCGCGGCCGGGCAGCAGCCGGTGGTTCCCGCAGTGCGGGCAGCAGCCTCGGTTGCGGGTGGCGCGTTTGATGCAGGGGCGACAGACCGGTCCCTCCCAACGGACAGCGGGCTGGGAGTAGCGGTCGCAGCGCACGCACTTGCTGTCGGCGAGAGGCGTGTCGCCGCACTGCGCTCGGGTTCGCGGAGTCACTGTGGACGGATGCGAGCGCGCGTGGGCCGTAGCGCTCCCGTAGCTGGCGGTGTGGCCGTTCCGGCCGTGCCGGTGGCGGTGCGGCGGGTGACGTTGGCGGCCTCGGTGCGGATCAGCTCGGCTGGGCTGCACTCGAAGATGTCGCACAAGGCGGCCAGCACCGTCAGCGACAACCGCTCCGGGGTGCCGGTGACCAGGCGATGGACCTGCGAGACCGACAACTCGACGCCGCGATCGCGCAGCAGCGGGACGAGTTCGGTGGTGGAGAACATGCCGTGATCGGCCATCAGGTCCCGCAGCCGCCAGTCGTAGCTGACCCGCCGCTTCATCGCGTTCATCGCGCGCTCCCGCCGTCGGTGGTCGATTTCAGTGCCGAGGCAAGGGTGTCATCCAGGCTGCGTCGCAGGGTGCGGGTGCGGAAGTCCGAGGAGACGCAAGTGTAGATGGAGGTGGTGGACGAGTGTTCGTGACCGACCTGCTGCTGGACGAAGAACGGGTCCCAGCCGGCCTCGATCAGGTGGGTGACATAGGAGCGGCGCAGCGAGTGGAAGTCCAGGCCGGGCTCCAGGCCCAGCGCGTCGCGGTAGGTGGCGAAGCGGGCGTTGAGCGCCGCGCCGCTGATGCGTTTGGACTGCTCCGAAGGCCACAACGCGGGACTGGACGCGTGGGCCATGCGCGGCCGGATCTCGGTGATCCACTCCTCCAGCACTTCCACCGACCAGTCCCACACGGTCAGCACGCTGCGCCGCTTGGGCGGGCTGCCGGGTTTGGCCTTGCCGAACCGAACGTGCAGCACGCCGTACTCGCCGAACTCGCGGGCGTGCGGGTTGGTCGCGAGGTCGGCGGTGTCCAGCATCCGCGTCTCGGTGCGGCGCAGGCCGAAGGCGTAGGCGACCTTGAACATGGTGGCGTCGCGGAACGCCGCCAGCCATCCTTTGCGGCCAGCGTCGCGCACGCGCAGCACCGCGTCGTCGGCGTAGTCGAAGAACGCTTGGATCTCATCCAGGGTGAACGCCCGTTTCGCCGGCTCGGACTCGTTGTCCTGCACGTGCACCGCGGTGTTCCACTCGTGGCACACCTGCACCGGGTGTGTGCCGAAGCGCCGCTCGCATTCGCCGGCCCATCCGTATGCAGGGTCGGTCAGGTAGTGACAAAACAGCCGCAGGGCCTGCTGGTAGGTCCGCAAGCTCGAGCGGCTCACTCCATTGATGCTGCGCAGGTCGGCACACCATTCGTCGACCATCGCGGCGCTCCACTGCCAGGGGAAGGCGTTGACGTGCTCGACGAAGCCACGCACTCGCTTGTCCCGGTTCGCGATAGTCGAGGAAGCGAGGTTCCGCGCGGCCTGTTGGCGCCCCCAGCCCGTCAGCATCGCCTCGAAAACCTGTTCCTCCGGCCGCAGGAACACCACGCCGTCGACCAGCTGCAGCGCTGTCGCGCCCGCCGTCGGCCGCTCTGCCTCGGTCACCAGTCACCTTCCACCGCTCGCATCAGATGCGACATCTTCGCATCGAATGCGATCCACCGCGCAAATCAGCAGCTAGAAGGCGACACAGGTAGCCAATCAGACCCTCGGTCCAGCCGAGCCGTCACGAGCGCCACCGGCCTGTCAGACAACTCTTACCACACAGGTAGAAGCCATCTTCCGACAACAGCACCGCCAACTGTTTCCACGCTGACTCGGGATCGCATCAGATGCGATCCTTGCCATTTCCGTTGGGGGTTCACACGGGGGATCAGGATGGGGTTCATACGGGGGATCACGTTAGAGGACCACCCCCTGCCGCCTGCGAAGACGCAGGTCACCGATGGCTTAGGGGGATCCACTGGTATCCCAGACTCGCTTGTCCACAAGCCGGTAGACACATCGGGGCGGGCTGCGTGGCCAGCCGTTCCGCCCCCTCGCCTGGCTTACCTCAGCATCCCGGCTTGCCTTTCCCTCTCCCCACCTTCGTCATTCTTTTATTTTGTCTTCCATCCTTCATTTTTATTGCTTGTCGCCCTGACCTGTCGTGCCCGTCCGCGGCCGCCGGCGCGCGACAGGCTCACTGACCCGCAGGAATCGATGGCGCGACCGACGGAAATTGTGACCGTACGGACGGCTTTCTATTCGCCGACAACGACGGCGGCACGCCCCCGCGAAAAGAGTCTTGAAAATGGGTGGTGTTTCCCATTGCGCGCGACGCGGCGCAGAGTCATAATTAAATTGTCGCCGGGGGAACCGGAAACCACACCGAATACCACGCCCGGCGCGAGCTATGTCCGACGCACGACACCCGGAAATGACCGGGAAACGTCCGCAGAATGCTCGCCCGCCGCGCATCATCGAAAGGACCACCCGCGATGACCACGCCGACACCGCCCACCGCCCCGGCACCCACGACCCCCGCCGCGCCCGCCGCCGCCTCGGGCGGGTCGGTGCCCCGGTTGCGCAACGGTGAGCTGCGCGCGATGGTCGCGCGGGTACTGGCCGATGCGGCGGGCACGAACCTCACGCCCCGCGCCATCGCGGCCACGCTGAACCGGTCCTCCGGCGCGGTGGGCAACGCGTGCAAGGTGTTGGCCGACCGGGGCGAGGCGGAGGTCGCCGCGACCGCGCCGTTGGCCTATCGGGCGACCGCGACCACCGCTTCGGCCGCCGCCCCCACCGCGCCGCCCGCCCCGTCCGGCACACCCCGCCCCCGCCGCCCGAAGACCACCACGAAACCCGCCGCCACGCCGAACCCATCCGCCACCACGCCCCCGCCGTCCGGGGCGGGTAGTTCGGCGGCACCGGTCACCGGTCCGGTGATGCGCCCCAACGGCATGGCCTACCACCCCCGGCAACTGTCCGGGATGCCCGATGTCACCGCGCTGCGCAAGCTGCGCGAGGCGGGGGTGGCCGCCCTGATGTACGGGCCGCCCGGAACCGGGAAGACCAGCGTGATCGAGGCGGCGTTCCCTGATTTGGTGACGGTGCAGGGCGACGGGGACACCACGGTCGCCGACCTGGTCGGCGAGTACACCCAAACCGGGGACGGCCGCTACGTGTTCATCCACGGACCCCTGGTCCGCGCGATGCGCGAGGGCCGGACCCTGTTCATCGACGACGCCACCCTCATACCGCCCACCGTGCTCGCCGTGGTCTACCCCGCGATGGACGGACGCCGCCAGATCATCATCAAGGCCAACGGCGGCGAGGTCGTCGACGCCGCCCCCGGCTTCTACACCGTGGCCGGACACAACCCCGGCGTGCACGGCGCGGTGCTGTCCGACGCCCTGTCGTCCCGGTTCTCCGCGCAGATCCACGTATCCACCGACTACGACCTCGCCGCGCAACTGAACATCGACCGCCGCGCGGTCAAGATCGCCCGCAACCTCGCCACCCGACAGGCCAACGGCGAGGTCGGCTGGGCACCACAGCTCCGGGAACTGTTGGCGTTTCAGAAGATCGCCGACGTGTTGGGCGCGAACGCCGCCGCCGGGAACCTCGTAGGTACCGCCCCCGGAAGACGACCGCGCCACCGTGGCCGCCGTGGTGCGCGACGTGTTCGGCGGCACCGTCGCCCCGCTGTCGCTGGGTTCCCGCATCTAAACCCGCCCCCGCCAACGCCCAACCCGCCCACCGTCCCGGAAAGGACACCCGCGCCATGAGCACCCACCTCGCCGCCGACCCCACCGCCACCGGTGCCGCCGTGTTCCCGGCCCGCCCGGAATGGCTTGCCCTGTCCGCCGCGCTGGCCGACGAGGTGCCCGTGATCGCAGACCGGGAGGACCTCCTCGTCACGATCGCCCCCGGCGCGGGTGGCGGTGCCCCGGCGTGTTTCTTCCCCGCCCGCGCGCTGATCGAACTCGACGGCACCCACCTCGGTGTCGACCCCGCCACCGTCACCCCCGCCAACTACTCCGACCGCCCCCGCTACGGCGCGACGTGGGGACTGCTCACCCACGAATGCGGACACGCCAAACACACCGCCTGGGACCCGCCTCAGGGCACACCGCCCGCCGTCGCCGACGCCGCGATGTTGTTGGAAGAGCCCCGGATGGAGGCCGCACAGGTCCGCCGCCGCCCCGACGACCGGCACTGGCTCCGCGCCAGCGCGCGGGACATCATCCTCGCCGACCTGAACCCGCCCACCGACCCCACCCGCGCCCCGCACATGACCAAACCCGACGCCGCCCGCGCCGCCGCGCTGCTGCTGGCACGGGTCGACGGCGGCATCCTGACCCGCGCCGAGGTCGCCCCGGTCGCCCGGGTCGTGGAAGACGTGCTCGGCACCGACACGCTGGCCAAGCTGCGCGCGGTGTGGCGCAAGGCGTTGCGCACCGCCGACGACGACGGCGACACGATGATCGACCTCGGGCGGCAGTGGTGCGCGATCGTCGGCACCGACCCGAACACCCCGCCGGACCCCGGCGCGGCGGGCACGCCCGACCCCACCGCCACCCCCGACCCGTCCGGCCGTCCCAACGGGTCCGGCACCCCGTCGACCTCCGGCACCCCGTCGCCGACGGGCGGCACCCCGGCACCATCGAGCGGCTCGTCGTCGGACGGCACCCCGCCGTTGTCACCGTTGGCGGGCGCGATCGCCGCCGCACTGGACAACGTGGCGGCGAAGGTCGCGCGGGAGAAGGCACCGGACGACCCCGCCGCCCGCGCCGCCGCCGCAAACGCACGCGAGAACACCAAGCGCACGATCGCCGACGACGCCGCGCGCAAGGTGTTCGGGGTCCCGCCCGGCTCGCGCGACGGGCGCACCGCCTGCACGGGCACCCGCCCGCCCACCGCCGACGAACGCACCGCCGCGCGGGTGTTGGCCCGAGCCCTGTCCACCGCCGGGGTCCGCGATCGGGTCGCGGTCAAAACCACCTCGATCGTCCCGCCCGGACGGTTGCGGATGCGCGGCGCGCTGGCCGCCGACGCGCAACGCGCCGCCGGAGCCGTGCCCACCGCCGAACCGTTCACCCGCACCACCCACACCCCGGTACCCACCCCGCCGCTACGGCTGGGCATCGCGTGCGACGTGTCCGGCACGATGAAATGGGCACGCGACCACGTGGCCTCGGCGGCCTGGATTCTGGCCAACGCCGCCCGCCACACCACGGTCCCCGCGCAGACCGCGACCGTGATCTTCGGCAACCGGGTCCGCCCGCTGACCCTGCCCGGCCAAGCCCCCGCCGTCGTGACCGAGTTCGCCTCCAACGACAACTGGGAAGACATCCCCACCGCGATCGACGCCCTCGACGGCGCGCTCGGCCTGTCGACCCCCGGCGCGGCACGGCTGCTGGTGATCGTGTCCGACGGCCAATTCCGCGACGCCCCCCGCGCGGACGGTCAGCGCAAGCTCAACCGGTTGCGCGCGGGCGGGTGCGCGGTGTTGTGGCTGACCACCCGCGACACCGACACCCCCCTCACGGGGGCGACCGTGCACCGGTTGACCGACCCCACCACCGCCGCCCAAGCGATCGGACGCGCCGCTACCACCGCCCTGCGCGCCGCCCGCTAACCGGACGGTCGGGGGCACGGCGGGAAACCGCGCCCCCGACCCAGCACCACCCGGCACGACACCGACAGGAGCGCACGCCATGACACCACGACCCGGCGACGACATCGACTGCACCGAACTGTCGCCACCCGGATACGACGACACCCCATAACCCCGCGCGCGGTCGAGGCAGACGTCCAACCACCCCCACCCCGACCGACCACCACCAACCGAACCCACCACGAGGTGATCACCGTGAACGACAACCGCATCGCGACCGTGGGCGAGCTGATCGCTGCCCTCACCAACTATCACCCCGCCACCCCCATCCGGGTCGCTACCCAACCCAGCTACCCGATGGAGCACACCCTCAGGTGTGTGGTGTGCACACCCGACGACTGCGAAGGCGACGGCACACCGCCCACCGACCCGCCCGTAGCGTGGCTGGGTGTCGGCGGGCAGGTCGGCTACCTGCCCGCACCCGCCGCCGACGCTCTCAGGTGGTCGTGATGACCACGACCACCCCGCCCGGACTCGCCGCCGCCGGATTGGAGGCGCGCGCCGTGCACACCGCCCGCGCCTACAGCGCCACCGACCCGCACGGGTTCCACCGCCGCCACGACAGCCCCGAGGAGTGGAACCGGTGGGCACGCCGCGCCCGTGTCACCCGCACGATCGCCACCGCCCTCCAGGTCCCGACCGACGACGTGCTCGTCACCGACGACCCGCACCGCACCTACCGCACCCGTACCGGAGAAGTGCCCGGTGACCTGATCACCATCACCGACCCGCTAACCGGGCGCGCGTGGCGGTTCATCCCCGACTTCACCACACCGGGCGAGGGGTGGCTGCTGCTGGACCGGTGCCCCGACTGCGAGGCCGAGATCCCCGCCACCCGGATCGCTACCCTCGCCGACCTCGGCGAGTACCTCGACCCCGACGGCGACATCTGGCCCGCCGACGAGGCCCGCGACGAGGCCCTTCACCGACCGGGCTGCGCGTTCGCCGTGCCCACCATCACAACACCAGGAGATCAGCCATGACACCGAACGCCGCGCCCGAGACCGAGTTCGTCGTCCGCCGCTTCACCGAGGACGACTGCGAGGTGACCACGGTCGTGATCGACCCCGCCGACGCACAACAAACCCTCTACGGCACCGTCACCCACAACGGACGGCTCATCGGCAGCTACCACTGCACGGACATCGGGCGGCAACGAGGCTGGCGCATCGTCACGGCCGACGGCGAGTACCTCAGCCTCGACGGTGTGGAGGTGCGCCCGCCGTGGGAAGGTGACGCCGTCTGGGTGCTGACCCGCATCCTCACCGGAGATGACCAGGACGAGATCGACCGGCAGCTCCGCGCCGGAAACCGCCAGCCTCGGCGGTGAACCGATTACCACCGCCGTCGACCTTCGACGCGCCGTCAGTGCCGCTGACCGGACCGATCACCGCCACACGGCCCGAGCCGCTGCTCACCGGCCGACCTCTCCGGCGAGTCCGCGGGCTCGCCGGTGCCTCGCCCAAGGGGGCCAACCGGAACGGCCCTCGCGGTGTCGATCGAGGCCGGACTGGTGCCCCGTCGCCGAGCAGCTCGTGTTCGACGGGAACACCGCCACCGTCCGCGACAGCAGCGTCCCGTCAACGACGGCGGCCCGCACGGTTTCGCGGTGTCCACCGTGACCGCGCTGGCCACCAACCTCACCGGGGACACGGTCAACGGCTGGCACCGATGGCGTCTCGCCCGCGACCCCACCGCCTGCTCTCCGAGCTGCGCACCGAACTCGCCCCGCCGAACGTCGATCGGCCCAACGAAAGGCTTGTCATGACCACCGTGATCACCCAACGGGACGAAGCCGCCGTAGCCACCGGTAACGGCTACCGCTACGACCGTACCGTCGAGATCGCGGGGCGCATCGTGCGCGCCCGCATCGAACGCCAGCACGACCACTCCTACAGCCTCGCCGTCGTCGACATGATCAACGACGCGAAGTCGTGGACCCGCATCGTCGAGGACCTCGCCTGCCCGTGGTGGAACACCACCCCGACCCCGGGCACGCACCTTGACGCCGCCGCCCTGCTCGGTCCGGTCGCCGACCAGCTCCTGCGCCGCGCCGCAGCGATCCTCGCCCCGGCACCGACCCTACCCGCGCTGTCGGACCACGTTGTCGACGCCGTCAGCGCGCTGCTGGCCATCACGTACCGCTACGACGGTGAGCACCGCATCACCCCGGACGACATGGCGTGGGCGACCACCCACGGCGGCAGGTTGCACATCATCGAGCACGCCGACGGCAGCGTCACCTTCACCAAGGCGCACCGCGACGAGTGCCCGTTCATCACCAGCTCGGGCACCCAGGACTGCGACGACGAGTGCGACGTCGAGGACCCTACCTACGCGCAATGGCGGCTGGGCCGGTGACCACCAAGGCCGATTTCTACGACGGGCGTGGACGGTCGGCGGTGTGGCTCGGTTCGCTCCAAGGCGACGCCGACCCGGAAACCGTGCGCGCCGTCGCGTGTGGACGGTTGGTGTTGGAGGCGACTGACCCCTTCACCTACGCCGACGCCGTCATCGACCTGCTCGATGTGTGGGCCGACGACGACCTCGGGCACGGCTACCACCCGCGCGACGGCTGGCCGTGGCCTTGGCCCGACAGCCGCGACACCGACTGGGTGTTCACCTTCGACCACGGTCGGGTGTGGATCACGACCGGCCGCGCGTGGCTGCCCGCCCGGACCCCGGTCGAGCGCTGGAACGCACAGAACGAGACTGCGGAAAGGAAAGATCCAATGACAGAGGACAGCGAGCAGAGTTCGCACAAGACGGTCTTCGACTTGCTGGAAGCCAGGCAGCGATGTCCGGACTGCGACATCGCGATCGGCGAGGAACACGTTGACGGGTGCGACGTCGCCCGCTGTTTGATCAACGGAGGCCAGCAGCTGAGCTGCGAGGCCGACCACGACTGCGGACTGGACGTGTGGAGCGGCTGGTGGCCGGGAACCCTCTTCTCTGAACTAAACCCTGGCGAGGGCTGACATTCGAGCGCGCTGCCTGCCGTCAACAGAACGCGCTTCCAGCAGCATGTGCGGATGGTGCGCGGTGAGGCGTCGATGAACCGAGGGGGTGATATCGTCGCCCACGGTCCACTGCCACACATGTCTCCATGATGTCGCTGCTTCGACGTTAGCCAGAGTCCCTCTTGGGCTTACTTCCCCAAAAGGTCGTTCAGTGCGTCACGGCGAATTTCCTGCGTTAGTGCGATCTGCTCTTGCAACAGCCACTCATGTTCGTCCAGTTGCGTCATTACCTCAACGATTGCCCGCTGCGTTTCGAGCTGGGGTAGTACTACCGGCAGCTCGCTCAATACGTCGAGCGATATGGTCTTCATGGTCATACTCCCGGTCGAGTGGGACTCGAGCCACTCCCGTGCCTCTGGGCTGCGAAGATACGCTGCGAAGTACTCGGGGTCGAGTTCGGCGGGAGGCCGCAGTACGAAACAGCCGGTGCCGCAGACCCAGCCCTCCTGGGCACCTTGAACTACAGCACATCGTCCCAGTTCTCCACGACGTGCTAGCACGACATCACGGGCGCGGAGGCGGAAGCGCGGAAGCCGGTCAGCATGCTGCTCGGTGATGTACCTGATATTTGCCTCTGCAAAACCGTTGCCTATCAGGTCCTTTGGCATCACTACGGGGATACCAGTTTCCACATAGTCTTCAGCGCGGATGTGGCTTCCCGAGGGTCCAGCGAAGAGCAGGCCTGAAACTTGACTCCCGGACCGGCCTTTCGCGGTGCTGCTCACCATGTTCCCGAGCAGCACGCGCCGAGGTTCGATCCTGCTGCCAGCCATCTGCTCGCGCTGATCAAAGATGTCTCGAAGGTGGAGGCAGGACTGAACCGTCTCCATGCCGTGCTCAACCAGGTCATCAAGCATGCTTCTCATGTTCGGCGCCGTTATCGGTTGCCCCTGCCCAGCTTCGATGTACAGCCGAGGGTCGAGACTGCCGTCCTTGTCAAGGATTTCTTCCTGCGAGACCGAACGAGAGAAGCCGGGTTCATCGGGCGTGGTGTGCGATCGCCGCCATGCGTGAAAGCGACTGCTGATGCGGTCTACATCGTCCGCAGTTAGCACGCGTTGCTGCCGCGGCAGCTGCGTACCGAGCTGGCTAGCATCAATGAAGAGGACCGGATTCGTGCCGGTGTGCGGCGGTTCGTTTATGGCACGTGTGAGTATCCAGATATGCACCGAGACGGACGTATGCGTAAACAGATTCTGAGGCAACGCAATGACGCCAAGTATCACGTTATTGGCGAGCATGCCTGTGCGGATCTCCGCCTCGCGCCCACTGGACCAAGCGGCTGCCGACGGCATGATCATCACTGCAGTCCCACTGTCGCTGAGCCGGCTCCATGCGAGCTGAAGCCAGGCGAAGTTTGCATTGGACTCAGGCGGTCGTCCGAAAACCCAGCCCGTAGTCTTAGTGTGTTCGATACGCTGGTTGAACGGCGGATTACTCACCACACGATCGACGAGGTCAGTGTCCGTAGTCTTAAACATCGATACTGGGTCAGAGGCCCGTACCTTGGGTCGATCCACTCCGTGGACGGCCAGGTTCATCGTTGCCAGACCTATATTGCTATGGTCGGTGACGTATGCCTTGACAGAATCTCCATCAACGCGGCCGTGCTCAGCAATGTGTTGTGCAGCCATTGCTAGCATGCCACCGGCCCCGCAAGCCGGATCAAGGATCCGGTCTCCAGGTCGCACTGACGCCAATTTGATGAGGAGATGGGCAAGCGCACGCGGCGTGTAAAACTCGCCTGTCGAAAAAGTGCTTTCCTGATTGTGGCGCTCAAGGAGTAGGTCGCAAACCTCCGACAGCCCAGCGTTGGCTAGCTTCGGAAATCGCCCAAGCGCCGTAACGAAGGTTGCCAACCACGGAAGGTCGTCCGACTCTCTATCCTCGTCGAGCAACCCAACATTACGGAGGTCGGCTACAGGAAAGTGCGGATTCCTGCTGGCGCTCCGTAGCGCGGCCCGCAAATCGACGAGTGGTGACTTGGCTTTACCAGCTTCGTCGACGGCTCTTTCCCACCGCGTGACGAGCTCATCCTCGTTTTTGCCTGCGGACTCGATGAAGTCTGCGAGTAGGAGGATCGAGAGCATCGACGTAAGGTCGCCCAAGGTATTCCTACCGCGCTGGAAAGGTGCATACGCTCGCCAAAGCCGCTCAGCGATGTTCTTGGCCGGACTCTCCATCTGCATGGTCTTCATGTTCAATCCTCTCGCTTCAGAGTTGGCTTACTTCAGTTGAGTGATGACGTAGGCCGCTATGGGGACAAGCATCAACAGACACAGCCGAAGCGTTGTCCCTGTGTTCTGCATCGCCTTCCCAAGCAACTCGAAGAAGGACTTCATCTGGGGCACCCCCTGCTCTTGGGTCTGCAGCCGCCAGCTGCGCAGTAGTCCTGCGCACTGCCTCGGCTAGGTTGCTTGCGCTCATCGCAAGCGCAAGATTTGGAGACGAGAGCCAAACTAGACGAGTAAGTCCTAACTGATCAGTGGTCGTAGGCGATCAGGGATCGGGTGACGGGCTGGCCGGTGGCCCGGTTGTGCCAGATCGCAGCGGTCAGTGCGAGCAGGCGTTGGGCGATGCGCGCGGTCACGCCGTCGATGGTGCGGCCGCCATGCAACTCCAGGTCGAGCTGACCTTTGAGGCTGTCGTTGACCGACTCGATCAACTGCCGGACGGGTTTGAGCAGGTGCTGGGCCGGATGCGGAGTGCGGTTGCGATACGACGGGCGCAACAGCCGCACCCCGCGCTCGGCCAGGTAGGCGTCCAGCTCGCGGGAGACGTAGCCCTTGTCCGCGATGATCAGCAGACCGGGTCGGTCGGCCAGCACGGTGGGGTCGTGGTCCAGGATCGCCATCAGCACCTGGCGTTCGTCGAGCTTCGGATGCGCCAGCGCCCAGGTGATGGGGAGTCCTGCCGGGGTGCAGATCAGGTGTAGGCGCAGTCCCCAGAAGAACCGCGAGTGGCTGGAGCAGTAGCCGTAGCCTGCCCAGCCGGCGAGTTCGGAGCGTTTGGTGGTCTCGCGGGAGCGGCCGCACTCGACCGGGGTGGAGTCGACAATCCAGGTCGCGTCGGTCCACAGGTCGGTGTCCAGGGCCAGCAGCCGGATGATCCGTTTGAGCAGCGGGACGGCGGTGCGCAGCCGCTTGTTGTAGCCGGACTGCTGGGGCAGATACGGGAAAGCGCCGGGCAGGTGGCGGGGCAGGAACCGGAGCCAGCGGGCCTCGGAGCGGATGCCGAGCAGAGCCTGGGCCACGGCCAGAGTGAGTAGTTCGGCGTCAGTCAGCTTGGGCGGGCGTCCGGTCCGGGCGGGCCTGCCGAGGTGGTCATCGATCTTGACGTAGAGTGCGGTCAGAAGGGTGTTCAGGTCGGTCCTCACAAACTGATCTTGAACACCCTTCGTCCGTCTTCAGCCACCGCCCGGACTTAGGACTTACTCGTCTAGCCGCAAGCTACCACTTGGCGACGAGGCTGTGTGTCACCCAAGACTCCGCGTCGAGGTTATACGCTCTGTTGCGCACTCGTGCTGCGCAGTGCATCGAAGCGTCATGACCCCAGTTCACGGAGGTGCGACCTTGAGGCGCGGCATCCGAACGGTCGGCATACAGTCTTGCCGATCTGTGATGCACGTCACAACACACTGCCCCGAGGGGCAGTGTGTTGTCGTGATGCGCACTCCAGATTCGAGAGTTTGTGGGTTGTACCCGGAAGGACCGTCCCTGGAGTGACTGTAGATCTCGGAGGGCCCCGGAACGCCCTCGAGCAACTGTAGTGTCGAGGCTAAAGACGACCGTCTCTACTGACCACGTGAGGTGGGGGAGTCACTCCGGCTTACAGGATCCGCAATAGAGTGCACAGCCAATCCTGCTCGCTTCGTTCGAGACGAGCTACCAGCGCTTGGCACCTTTCGCCTGCGGTCGACCGTCACACATGCCTCAACGATGCCGCTGGCGGGCTGACTGATGTGGAGCGATTGAAGACGGCACTCCTGGGCTTGGCCGTTCGCAATGTTGGTTCGCGGTCGTCAGAGCTACGCCCTCGCGGTGGTGATCGATCGGCCAGCGAGGTCGGTGAACTGCGGCATGCCGAGTTCGACCGCCTCGGCTCGGCGTGCGAGCTTCTGGTCGAGTTGGGCGATCTTGTTCTTAGCTCCAGCCAAGCTGACTTGCAATCCTTCGACTTCACCCAACCATCCTTCACGTTTGGCCTCGATAATTCTGGCCTCAAGGTTGTCGCGGATCTCAACCAGGCGATGGCGTTGAGCTGGGTCAGGTCGAAGAAGGCTGCACCTGACACACGCGTGTTCGTGAATGCAGGGAGTGTTAAAGGCGCGAGCGCAGGTCCCGACGGAGACTTTACGCTTTTCGAACTGCGCCAAGAAAGCATCCCATTCTTCATCGGTGGGTGTCCGGTATTCTTCGCTTGGCCGCGCCGCTCGCCGACGGGCAATGAAGGCGCGGTGCGCCTCAATCGCCTCGGTAGGGTAGGTAGCTTTGTACCCCATGGTTGTGTCGATCTTCTTGTGGCCACAGATTACTTGCGCGATATGTGGCGGCAGGCCGTTGATGATCGCGTCGGTCACGAAGATCCGCCGGAAGTCATGTGGCGTGAAGTGTAGAGGGTCGCCTGCGGCTTCAGTGAGCCCGGTCGCTTCGAGTGTTTGCTTGATGACCTCGCGGATGCCGGCGGCGGTGAACGCTCGGTTCTGGCCGGCAACGTTTCGCTGGAACAGCAGCCCCATCGGCGGCGTCCACGTCAGTTCGTAGGAGTCGTAGGCGGGCACGAGGGGAACCGTGCCGTCGGGCTTACGGATACGGCAGACGATCGTGCTGAGCACATCGGTCAACTCGGGGTCAACGAGAAGGAGACGTTCGGAGTCGGTCTTGGACGGCACGATTTGCAGCAGGGGAACAAGTTCTCCGGTGGAGGGAAGCCGATAGGAAGTGATGGCCTGATGGCTGAGCTCCAGGAGTTCCTCGATCCGAATCCCGGTCCGCGACAGCACCTCGATCGCGGCCCACGCCCAGAACGCATCCCGCTCTTCTCGTGTCAGGTTCCGACGGAGCCCGGTGGTGGCGTGCTCGGCCCACACCAGAGCGTGCTGTTTGTCCGCGCCCGGCGCGGGCCTGCTAAAAACGTCGCCGTCAAGCTCGAATGTCTGGCCGGGCGGCGTGTTACCGGCCGCCTCCAGCAGGGCGGCCATCGATTTCTGCCGTTCGGCCGCGGTGCGCTGTAGGACGGGCAGAACGGGAAGCCTCTCACGGGTGCGCTGGTCCATGCGGGCTTTGGTGGCCTGCTGCTCCTTCTTGGCGCGAGCCTCAACCGCCTTGATCGGGCACGGCGCGGCCCACGGCCCCCAGCGTGCGGGCTCTTCCAGCGCCCATTGCGCGATGTCGAGATAGAACGCGCGCACGGCGAGCAATACACGACCAACCTTATGTCGCCCAATGGCCTTCGAGGTGTCGGCGGTCGGGCCGCCGGCCTCGCGCGTATCGGTCCTCAGACGAGTCTTCCAGGCCGTGGCGACCTCGGGTGGCAGGTGGAGAGACGCGATGCCGGGGTGATGGCGTTCCAGGTCGCTCCAGAACAGCCCGGCCAGCATGTGCGCGTGGTTGGTCAACGTGGCGTAGTCGATCGCGGGCCGGCGCTCGGTCAGATAGTCGACGATGAGGTCCCGAATCGGAGTGCACTGCAGGTTGTGCCGGTCGACCAGTTCGCGGACGGAGAGCTGGCCTCGCCGTCGGCCGCAGAACAGCTCGTCCAGTGTGGACGGCGCGTCGGCGCTGAACACGCCCATGCGGTGCAGCAGGGTGTAGTACAAGGTCCTTCCGTAGCGCTTCACACGTTGCGTGCCGGGACTCGTGTCGAGGTCGTAGAGCTCGACGCAATCGCCGACGGCGACGTCGGCGATCCGGCCTCCCTTGGCGGCCAGGATGAACGAAACCCGGGATTTCGCAAGGTTAGCGTTGTCCCTGCTGACTGCCGGATCGGCTGCGATGAGTTGGTCCAACGCGGCGAATCCTGCGGGGTCTCGGTACTGGGCCATGCCCGCGGTCAGGTGAGAGGAGCGCCGCGTGATCACCCATGCCGCGGTTGGGCGGATCACCTCGGCACAGACCAGCATCCTCATCCCGGACGCCAGTACGCCGAGGTTGGCCGCGCCGTCGTCGCCTTGGGCGGCGAGCCAGTCAGCGGGTAGCAGCGCCCAGTCGCTCCCGGACAGGCCGTCTTGGCCGCTGGCCAGCCATCGCTGCTGCCACGTGTCGCCGGGGTGGATGGCCAGCCAGTCCAGTAGCCTCCGCGTCCCGAGCAGCCGGGCGCGCTGCGTGATCCGGTTGGGCGTGCGAAACGCCGGCGACGCCAGAAGGTCCAGGATCTCCTCTCGCGACCAGGTGGTCTGCACCCAGGATGTCTCGGCTGGCCGGGGCGGGAATCTCCGTCGCAGCATCTGCACGTACGCGGCACCCTCACCGACGCTGTGGCCGTCGAGGGCGCCGTCGGTCTGCGTCTGAAGCGGAAGCCGGTCGTCGTCAGCCGCGATGCTCGTCATACGCCGTCGGGCCTTCCCCAGAGGATCTCCAGAGATCGCGGGTCATAAGTTGGGCCGGGCGGCGGTGCAGGTGTCGGCCGGTCGCGTCGGGCTGCTTGCCGCGCGTAGTGGGCGAGCACCTGCTCGATCACCGCTTCCCTGCCGGGGACCAGGTACCGCTCGGTTGTGGTCAGCGAGGCGTGGCCCAACACGGCCTGGACGTGGGTCAACGGCAGATCGGGATCGGCGGCCATCCGTTGGGCCGCGGTGTGTCGAAGAGCGTGCAGCGTCCAGTTCGCGCCCAGCGATGCGTTAACCCGCTCGAACATGCGGTGCGCCGCGTGGTAGGTCAACGGCCGGTACGGTCGCCGCAGTGTCCACCACAACGGTTGCGTCCGGCCCGGTGGCACCAGGCCACGCATCTGTTCCTGGTAGATCCGCAAGTAGACGAACGCGTCCGGGGACGCGGGAACCTCCTGGACGGACCGCGTTCCCTTACGCACCACTGTGATCACTTGCCTCCCGGGGTCGGCGTCTCTGACCCGAGTTCCGAGCAGCTCCGACGCGCGGACCCCGCTGGAGATCCAGAACGCCACCAACGCCCGATCCCGGTCCGAGGGCAACCTCGCGAAGATCTCGTCGAATCGGTCATCAGGAATCCCTCGCGGCGTCCGCTGTGGAACCCGCGGGCGATACCGGCCCACGCGATCCCGACGGAACTGGTCCATGGGGTTGTGGTGGGCATTGGCTCGCCCGGAGCGTCGCGACCGATCCAACGGGAACGGGTTGACGACCGGTCCGCAGCCGGTCTCAAGATGGAAATCGTAGAAACTGCGAAGGACCGTCTCACTGTGCACGATCGTCGACCGCGCATACCCCACACCGGGAGCGGGCTTGCCCGTCACCGGCTTCACGGATCCCACGGAGGCGGCCGAGCCGCGGCGTGGCTTGGCCGTGATTTGGATCCAGCAACTGAAATCCCGTGCCTCGATCCGGCTCGCCCGATCCCACGGCACGTCGACCGCTGCCAGGAATCTCCACCACCGCAGCAGGTCCATGCCATACGACCGGAGCGTCGCCGGCGGCCGGCCCGACGCCGTCAACTCACGGAAGAACGCACTCACAGGCGCTACCACGGCGCCCGTCGCGTCCACCAACTTGTAAGGCTCCGGCTCGCCGTCCAACGGACCGATCAGCTTTCCCACAGCCGGCACCGCCAGACGTGCAACATCCCGCTCCAAGATCACGCGGGCAAGCTAGCAACGCCTGTTTGAGCAGGACCGATGACCTGCTGGAACAGTCAAGTTAGTTCAGTCAACATGTCGAGTGCGAGGAGTTCGGCTGGATGCTCGCTCCGGGCTGGCCCGACATACCGCGTCTCTACACCGAGGCGGTGTGGGACCCCGAGCAGGGTCGGTGGATCAAGCCCTCCTGAATCAGCCGTCGCTCAGACGGCGCTGCTGCGAAGACTCGTCTGAAGGGCCCGACACAACACTTCCGAGCCCAGATGATCCGGGCTTCACCGACCTCGTGCGCCTGATCGTCGCACGGGCGACGACGTTGTCCGAACGGACCGCACCCTGACGCAACGAACAACCTGACCCACGAACTCGCCCTACCCACCGCCGACCAGATGGAGGCCCCACCATGAGCAACGATCACGCCGACTTCTATCTCGGCACCGGACCCAACGCTCGCTGGCTGGGCTCCCTGGCCGAGTTCGGCGGCCCCAACCAGGTGTCGCGACTCGACGCGCGAGCAGGTCACGGCGGGGCACCGGGCGTGCTGTCCGCTCCTGACCCACACGCCTACGAGGCGGCCGTCGCCGCGCTCCTCGACCACCACCGCGACGCCGAGGCCGGCTTCGTCGCGGTCCCGAGCCCCGGCGAGGATCTGGGCTGGCCGTGGCTGGAGGCCACCAGCATCCGGTGGTTCGCGTACGCCTTCACCGACCACGGCGTCCGCGCCTCGCTACGTGGCGGCCCCTGGTTCATCCCCGACCTCGACCTCCCCGACTACGGCGCCACCACCGGGACCGGCCCGGACGCCGAACTGCGCGCGATCGGCGACACCACGCCCAAGACCGCCACCGTCACCTGGAGCGGCTTTCGCGGCCTGCCGATCCCGATCACGCAGACCCTGCCGCCCGTGCCGCAGACCTACCTCACCCACCGCGGCGAGGTCGCCCTCGCCGTGGCCAGTGCCGCGGAGCTCGTGCTCGGCCGGCGCTGGCCGCTGGCCGACCTCAACCGGGCCACGATCCACACGCTCACCCTCGGCCTGCTGGTGCCTGGCCCCGCACCAAACCTCTACGAGCTGCCCGAGGGCGCGCCGTTCGCCGTCGAGCGCATCACCGTCGCCTTCGACTTCCTCGTCGACGCCGACCGCTACGCCGAGGGCAACAACCCCGAACGGGGCCGCGAGCTGCTGGCCTCGTCCGCCTCTGTCGCGGTGCAGGCCGTGACCGCTCACCGCACCCACCAGCCCTACCCGTGGCCCTCGCGCTGACCACCCGGACCGAAAGGCTTCGTCATGGGCTTCACCGGATCACTCATCCTCGCCCGCACCTCGTCGTCGCTGAGCGAGCTGGAGCCGCTGGCCAGACAGGAAGTCGACCTCGTCGGCCGCCGCGAGGACCACTGGCAGCTCGCCGCCGTCGACGGGCACGCCTCCGACACGCCCGGCTGGGCCGCCGCGCTGGTCGAGGACACCGCCGCCCCGGTGCTGATCGCGGTCGTGGACGACAGCGACACCGCGCTGCTACTGGCCGACAGCCCCGGCGGTCACCGGTGGGTCACGGTGCTGGGCGCCCCGGAGGGCAGCGCGGGCCGGGCAGCGGTCGCCGACACCAGAGCGATGACCGCGATCGCCGAGACAGCGGTCGCGTGGGCTGCCGAGGCCGGACACACCACTGACACCGAGGCCGTGATGGAAGCGTTGTGTGCGGCCGACCGCGACAACCGCGCCGCCGACACGGCGTTCAGTGACGCCCTCGACGCAGGCGATCTCGCGGCAGCAGATGAGGTTGTGCGCAAACAAGTCGCGTTCATCGAGGTGTACGTGTTGCGGGTACTGGCTGTGCTCGGGCTGGCCGTGCCCGTCCCGGATGGCTCCTGGTGGGCGCATCTGGCCAGTCAAGCCATCCCGTTGTCCCCCCGGCCGTAGGTCACCCGTGCGCCCTGCTGCCCCCGCGATCGCGGGGGCAGCAGGGCGCACGGGTGGAACCAGGTGTGCGTGAACGTGGTTGTGTCCCGACGGCGATCCCGTCGGGACGCAACCACGTCGGCCATGCGGGCGGTTAGTTCGCGGGCACGGCGGAGGCCGTCTGCTCCGCCGGGGCGAGCGCGAATCGCTTCGGCTTGTCCTGGGTCTTGACCGCCACGCCGCCCTCGACCAGTTTGTCCAGCGCGTTGCTCACCGCGCCGCTGGATTTCCCACCCAGGTCGTTGGCGATCTTCGTGGGACCGGCCTGCTCGTCGGGGTGGTCGCGCAGCCAGTCCTCGACCATCCCGCGCAACCCGCCGGGTGCCAAACGGTGCGACTTCCCATGGTCGCTGGCCGTCTCCGTGGCGTCCTCGGGCGTCGTACTGCCGTCAGCGGGTCCGGTGGCCTCGGTGCTGGCGGGTTCGGCGTCGGCCGGTTCAGTCTCCTCGTGCACCGTGTCGGCGGTCGTGTCCTGTGTGTCCTCGGGCACGGCGTCGGTGGTCGTGTACGTGGTGTCCTGAGCGCCGACGGGGGCGGGGTCGGGGGATTCAGCGCTGGCCGACTCGCTGAGGTTCTCCCCGGTGGAGGTTGCGTCGGTGGTGTCGGTCGGCTCCGGGTCGATGGTCGGCTCGTCCTGCATGGTCTGCGCCGGGGCGGTGTCGTCCACCGTGCCCTCGCCTGCGGGCGTGTCGTCGGTCGTCGTGTCGGTGTCGTTGTCGGATGTGCCGTCAGTGGTCTCAGTGATTGCCCACAGGTCGGCGGCGCGTCGCCCGCCTTCGGCGTTCCCGGCGGTGCGGGTGACGCTGCCGTCGCCCTCCCACTTGACGAGGATCTTCTGCGCGGTCGACTTCCCGATCCTCGCCGCTGCCGACAGGTCGGCCGCAGTGCTGTTCGGGTTGGCGTGCAACGCCTCCCACAGCTTGTCCTCGGTGTCCGTGCGGACGGTCGCGGCAGCGGGCTGGTCGGGAACCGACCGCAGTGCGCGGGTGGTCGTCGCGGTCGTCGCGGTGGTGCGAGGTTTGCGGGTGCGGGTTTTACTGGACATGACGTTCCTCGATTCGTGTTCCGTGATCGGGTGTGGTCATGCCCCGGCCGGAGCGAGTGTGGCCCCCGGTGCGCTGCCGGTGTATGCGGGCCACACCACTATGGACGCTTCCTTCGGCCCTTGAAGTCAAGCGGTGTGGGAAAACAAGATGACCGTCTCGTGTGGATCATGTCGTGGAGTTGGGAATCGTTACGCCACAAGGGTCCACTTCACCACCGCCGCGTATGGCGGCATTGACAACCCCCGCCGCACGACGCGTCCATACAGGTCGGCCAATCGGCCACGACAGCCACAGATACCCGAAGGGGCGCATAGACATGACGACCGACGACGTCACACCACCGATAGCCGAAACGGCCCCTGACGGGTCGGTAGACGGACCACGAACCGAGCCCACACCCGAACACACCGACGCACCCACCGGACCGTCACAGCCACAGGACGAGACGTCGATCGGTGAATGGCAGGGACTGCCGCCCGATGACCTGATTCTCGCCCCGGCGTCAGCCACCACCGTCGCACCGATGCGGTCCCCGGATGGCGTGTGGGCGATGCTCGTGCTGGCCGTGGTCATCATCGGCGGCACCGACCCCGACCGCGCGGGCGAGGTGGCCCTGTTCGCCGGACAATGGGTCGGTGACCAGCCCCCGGCCGACGACCTGTACGACGGGGATCTCGTCGTGCGCCTGACTCATCCGGCCGAGCCGACCTACCCGTTGCCCCGTGACCACGCCGCCGATGTCGAGATGCTGCTGACCCACCAGGGCCGGTAACAGCGAGTCGGCCAATGGTTCGGCCTCGACGATCGCTGGCCGCTCATCGTCGCGCCGACTGCCGCCGCCGTGATGGGGCTGCACTGCGACCTCAGCGAGGCGGTGGCGGGGTTCGAGGCAACACTGCCGCTCGACGCCGGGACAGGCGACGAGCTGGGGGCGCGGATTCGGGCCGACGGAACGGTCATCCTCACCGACGAGCGGGTGTATGCGACCCCGTCCGGTGCTGCCACTGCCCTGAGCGGTTACCCGCAAAACGGGTGGACGGTGCTCAGGACGTCCAACGGACGGACCTTGGACAAGATGCGCGCCGAACTACACGCGCAGCGCGGGAACTGACGCCACGCAACCCCACTCACTCCATCGTTCACACCGGGCTGTGCCACACGGCGATCGCCTCGCCGTGTGGCACAGCCCGACCGCCCGGAGGAGGCTGGCCATGACCTACATAAAGTCCACAGTGGATCATCATGTTCTGCGGGGTGTACGAGCCGGGATCGGCCCCGGATACACCTTGGAAGCCGCCGCCGTCAGACTCTGCGAGGACATCGCCGAGTTGCGCAACGACGGCGGCATCCCGGCACACGTGCGCACCGTCATCGGGATCCTGCCGCAGCAGCGGGTCTTGGAGATCCGGGTCGAGGGCCTGTTGGTCGAAGCCGATCCTGACCGAACCACCATCCGTGAGGTGACCTCTACGCTGTTCGAGTTGGCCAGCGACTTCAACATCGTGGCCCTCGACGGCGCGACGCCACCGCTGTTCACCCAACGCATCCTGCTCGTCGGTGCCGACGGCCGACCCTTCAGTGCTATGGTGGGCACGGCTGTCGGCGACGTGGAACCCGCTACGACGCAACGGAACCAGCCGGGCGCGTAGCCCCTACGTAGTCGTCTCCCTTGTACCGGTAGGGCTGGATCTGCACGACCTGCCCGAAATCCGGCGCGTCGATCATCATCCCGCCACCGATGTAGAGCCCCACGTGATGAATGAACGCGCTGGTGCCGTAGAAGACGAGATCACCGGGCAGCAGCGGCTGCCCGTCCGGCACGCGCGGCCCCGCCCGGAACTGCGCGTCCGCCGTGCGGGGTAGAGTGACACCGGCGGCCTTGTAGGCGGCCGAGGTGAGCCCGGAGCAGTCAAATCCGCCTTCTGTCTCGCCATTACCGCCCCACACGTACGGCAATCCCCTTTGCCCACAGACATAGTTGATGGCGGCCAACGCAACCGAGTTGGTGGCGTGGATCGCGTCGCAGTCGCCCGTGCCCACCGACGCGGCGGTATCCGAGTACTTGTCAACCGATGCTGATTAGTTCAGCAGAATGATGCGCCGACCTGGGTGCTGAAATGTTGCTGTCGCCTGGGGAGAGGCCAGGAACGGGCGCGCACATTTCAGCAGCCTTGCCCACACTGCGTTTTGGCCTTGGTGCTCTGCTCGTCAATGCCGCGCAGGGCGCGTCGGGCCTGGTTGGTTCATACTGGTAGTAGATGACCTGTGTCGGCCCCCGTCACAATGAGGCACAGTGGGGGCTATGTCCGATAACCCGATCGCCCTGTTCCAACGGGCCGCTGCCATGGTGGACGCCACGGTGTCGGCCGTGCGGCCCGACCAGTTCGACCACCCCACGCCGTGTACTGAGTGGACGGTTCGTCAGCTGATCAACCACGTGCTGACCGGCAACCTGCTATTCGTGAGCCTGGCCACGGACGCGCCGCCTCCCGACCATATGGTTGATCACGTCGGCGACGACCACGTGGCCTCGTTCCGGGATTCGTTGGCCCGGCTCAGCGCCGTGTTCAGCGAGCCGGAGTTTCTGAGCAAGCCTGTGCGTACGCCAGACGGTGAGGGCATGGGGTCGGCCCTGGTCGACATGCGGTTCCATGAGTTCGTGGTCCATTCGTGGGACCTGGCCAAGGCGACCGGGCAGTCGACCGACCTCGACCACGAGTTGGTCCAGCGGTCGTTAACCTCGATGCGGGCCTCGCGGATGCTGGCCCGGGTCCGCGGCGAGGGCGGTCCGGTCGGTGCGCAGCAGCCGGCCCCGGCCGACGCGAACCCAGCCGACCGGTTGGCCGCGTTCATGGGGCGCGCCGTGTAGCCGGCGGATACGGACCGCGCATAGGGGTGCGAGCCGGCACCTCGGTCCGATCCATGTGCGCGCTCGGTGATCAGCTGGCCGTGGCAGCCTTGACCTTCGCGGCCGATCGGCGATGTTGGTGGCGGCGATAGGTTTGTTGAGCGAGCTCGCTGATCTCGATGGTGTCCATGAGGTTGCGGGTGATGGCCTCCATGCCGGAGAGGATCGCTTCGACGGCGGACTCGCGGATGAGATCTGACAGCCCGCAGATGCTGCCACCGCTGCGTTCGTGCAGGTAACGCCACTGCCGGGTAAGGCTTCCCGGCTTGTGCTTGCGCAGCGCGAGGGAGTCTTCCATCTCCTTGATGACGGCGGCCCACTCGCGTTGGCCCTGGCTGGTGGTGATGGCGAACGGGCGCATCTTGTGCAGGGTGAGTCGGCCACACACAGCGGGCAGGCACGACTGGCAGTGAACAACGCCCACTCCCGCCGCAACATCGGCACCGCCGAGCGATCCTCGGACAGGTTCAGGCCAGTGAAATCCAGTGCTGTACCGGAAAACCGAGACAAGCACATGTCGTCGAACACCGTGGCGGGTAGCCCAGTCGACGCGGTCAACCCCGCCCGGCTCGCCGCCGTCAACGCCACCCCGTAGAACCGAGGCCGCAGCGTGCTACCGCCCACGCCCACCCGGCACTCAATGCCCAGCCACCGTGCCGCGTTGTCCGCCGACGTGCCATATCGCGCAGCCACACGATCCACCCACGACCCGAGAAACTCACCCTCGACTGGTCTGGGCACGACCGCCAGTCGACGCGTCGACAGCGACGCCGCTGCTGGATCGAGCTGTGGTGCGTTCATCGGCAACCACCAAACGTCGAGCACGATCGGATCGTGACCCGTCTCAATTTATCGAGTGGCCGACGCGATCTCAGTCAGGACACGCCGACACGCAGACGTCACCGCTAAATTCGGCCGGCTGGACGGGTGACACCGACCAAATGGCCGCTGATTTTGTCCACCTGCACAGGAAAGCCAACATCGGGAGCATTGATCATCTCCGTTGGTGAGACGGCGATCCCGACGTGGGTGATAGCGCTTGCACTGGCACCAAAGAACACCAGGTCGCCTGGCAGCAGCGGCTGACCCGATACCAACGGGCCCGCGTTGAACTGATCTTGAGCCACCCTCGGTAGCGTAATGCCAGCCGCACCGTAGGCGGCCTTGGTCAACCCTGAGCAGTCGAAGCCAGGGTCGCCGTTGCCACCCCACACGTATGGCTTTCCCAGCTGCGCGCAGGCGAACTGCACGGCCACCATCGCGCGGCCTTCGCTGAAATCTTCGGCGCGCTGCTGAACGGTCTGCTGAAAAGTGCCGCACGCCGCTGAAACGTTCAGCGTCTGTTGAGAGTACTTCTTGGCCTGGTCCAACACTTCCTGGACGTACCACTCGGCGTGGTTGTAGGCGAAGATCGCCGAGTGCAGGTCCCCGCGCCCCGCTCCGTTGTCGCACAGGTAGTAGGCGGCGGCGTAGATCGCGTCGTGCGGATCGTACCGCGACGGCGGGCTCGCCCCACCGGCCGGGAGCGGATGCCGGGCCACCACACCGTCGAAGGTATCCCGCAAGAACTGCATCGGCCCGCCAGCACCCGCCTCGTTCTGTCCATTGTGGACTCCCGGCAGGGTAGATCGGCCGTGATCGGTCTCGATCTTGCCGATGGCGGCGAGGACGGTCCAGTCCAGCCCTGGGCACACCCCCGCCGCCGCGCGATAGAGGGCGAGGTAGTCCGCCGGGATGTCGGCCAGCGCGCTCTGGCTGGGCTGGCTGCCGCCACCGAACACCGCCGAGATCGCCCCGGACACCCCGGCGGCGATCACCAGCGGGATCAGGATGATCACGGCGAGCGCGGCCACACCGACTTTCGCGATCATCGCCTGCCCGCCCACCAGTAGGTGACCAGGGCTCGAGCACATCGGACGGTCCTGCCGACCCCGCGCAGGACCAGCAGCCCGCTCACCGTCGCGGGTATCCACACCCACACGGCCCAGTCCCAGCGGGTCAGACCGATCACCAGCCACACGGTGACCCCCGTGAGCAGCGCGGTGGCGAAGGTGACCTCCGGCAGCACGTCCACCGCCGGGCGCAGGCCACGCGGGGTGTCCATCCATCCCGGCATCGCGTCGACCTCGATGCGCCGCAGGTCGGCGGCCAGTCGCGGGTAGAAGATCGCGAAGTCTCGCGCGTCCATCCCCGTCTCACCGCCTGCCCGTGCTCGGCCCGCGCGAGGTCGCCGGCGGCATCGGCGCGGGCGCCGGGGCCATCAGCGCGAGCGAGTCCGCCCCGCCCTGCTCGTCGTCGGTGACCGGCGGCGGGACGTGCGGCCACGCGGTCAGCAACTGGTGCAGAGCGCGCCGCGCTGGTGTGGCGCCGTGGTTGTCCAGTGGAAGCCAGACCTCGTCGGCGGGACTCGGGTGCTCTGCGGTGGGGTTGAGCAGCTCGGCCGCCGCGGTGGCCACCGGCACCGAGTCCGGGTCGTCGAGCTCACGCCACGCCCTGTGCAGCAGCCGGCGGGCGGTGGCCTCGCGCCGCGAGGTCGGCAGCCACACCAGCAGCGGCGTGGTGATCCCGGTCGCTTCGGCCAGCGCGGCGTAGCCGGTCAGCTTGCCCGTGAGCTTGCCCAAGACCTCGGTGCCGAAGTCGTACTCCAGGAAGAACTCCACGGTCTGGCCCTGGGCGGTCCACCGCCCGTAGGCGTCAGGTTTGATCAGATCGCCGAAGTGGCGGGCGCAGCGGGCCTCGGCCCACCAGGCGTCCAGCGTGGCGTGCTCGCCGGGGCTGGGGTGGCGGGCGTGGTCGACCAGGGCGGTGAACCACTCGTTGACCCCGACAATGTGCGCCAGGCGCAGGCTGTGCGCGACGCCGAAGGCCCGGTCGTGCCGGTAGCCCAACTCTTTGACGTCCAGGCCGTCCTCGGCGGCCAGCACCGCGGCCCCGGCGGGCGCGAGCACGTAGTGCATCGGCGCCGTGCCGACCGACACGAAGGGCTGGAAGCGGTCGACCACGCCCCACTGGAACAACTCCCGCAGCCGCATCCGACCGGAGCGGAAGCTGGGGAACGCGAGGGCGGTGATCTGGTGGGCGGTGAGCACGCGGTGCTCGTGGAGCATGCGGATGATCCACCGGTCCCGCGGTGTCAGCCGCCAGGCCAGAAGTCCTTGATGTTCGACGGTGTTTGCGTTGCGTACAGTCGGTCGGGTGGGTTTGTGGCCGCGTAGAGCCCGCTGCCGTGTGGGATTGGTGATCATGGTGTGCGCCTTTCGTGGAGCGGTCATTTCGGTGGTGGAGGCTGAACGGAGCGGCCATACTGCTTGCCGTGGGAGACGAGCGGTTGGTTCCGCCGAGCTGGGAAGACCTGGATGTCGACGCGCCGCGCGACGAATGGCATCGCCAGAAGCCTCAGTTCGGCGAGAAGATTTGTGAATGGTCCGACATCCTGAACTTGCAGTACTGGCGGCCCAACGATGATGGATATGGCGAGCCTGGCGGCTACGACCTGTCCGATATGCAGCGGCTCCGAGGTCTGATCATGGTCCAAGCGGCCGAGACCGAAGCTGTGCTCGGCCGCGTTCTACTTCGGCTGGATCCACACTCGAAGCCCGAGAAGATGATGGCTGGCGCACTGCTGAAAAGGGTTTGGGACAAGCTGCCGGACAGCGACAAGATCACCTGGCAGTCGCACGTGCGCCAGATTCGTCAAGCCCAGAAGAGACGGAACCGCGCTGTTCATGACCGCCCGAATGTCGGATATAGCTGGCGGGACTATGCCACCGGCGGCGGAGAGTGGGTTCCCGTCATCACCCTGTTGGGTAACGATTTATGCGACGAGGAAGACTTGCGCGACGACCTTGCCCTTCAGCAGTCGTCGACCGTGTATGCGATCGAGCTTCTCCATGCGCTGGCGTGCTCTAATCACGATCCGTCCGAGGACTGCCCCGACTGGTGGGAATGACACAGCCGCGCGAGCGAGAAGGTCACCAAGTCCGGCGCGGGTCGGCGCTGCGCGGACGCACGTCTGGCCGGCCACCTCGGGAGGGCTGCGCAGGTCTGGTCGTGGCCTGCCGGCCGATCTGTTGAGAACCAGGCCCAGCACCACGGTCGCGCTGACTAGGCCGCAGAACACGTCGGGCGATGGCGCGGACCTCTCGCGCCCGGCCGGGGATCGCGCGCGGGAGCGGCTGAGTGCGCATAGTGAACGGCTGCGCCTCCTCCCCGTTGAGCACCAACCGCACGGCTGCGTGGTAGACGCCCAGGTGCGCGAGGTCGTGATCGGACAGCCGCGGTGCGGTATGCCGGGACAGCTCGCGGGAGTCTTCCGGGCTGGCATTGAAGAAGATCTTCGACCGTGCGTTGGTCGACATACCCTCCCGCAACTCACGGGGAAGCTGCCCGAGGTGCTGGTGCGCCAGGGTCATCGCGACCCGAAACCCGCGCGCCTCAGCCAACATGTCCTCGATCGGATAGGGCAAGTTCAAGAAGTTATGACACTCATCGATCACCATCGAGGCGTCTTTGCGCCTGCGTTGCGGGGTTCGCGCGCGCCCCGTGGTGGCCTGCCACGTGCGGGCGACCACCAGCGACCCGACCAGCCGCGTGGTCTCCTCCCCGAGACTTCCCTTGGGGATACGGACAAGGCAGATGCCGCCGTCGAGGACACTGCTCATATCCACCGTGGAATGCCCGCCCGCGATGGCGTCGCGGACGAAGGGCCGCAGCAGGAACGCGCGCAGCTTGTTCATCAGCGGGGAGATGACCTGGCTGCGGCTGGAGTCGGTGAGTTCCTCGTACCAGTTCCAGAACCCCCGCAGGACCGGGTCAGTGACCCCGGCCGTTACCCGTGATCGGAACGCCTCGTCGACCAAGAGCTTGGGCAGATCGGCCAGGGTGGCGACGCCTTCCTGAGTGCGCAGCGTCAGGCACGCGGCGCGCATGACGTCGTCGGTGCGCGGCCCCCAGAACGCCGAGTACACCCTGCGGAACACGCTGACGAGATTGTCGACGGTCAGGTCCGTCTCCCCGCCATCCAGGGGGTTCAGGCACGGCGGGCGGCTCTTGCTGTCGGCGTCGAACAGCACGACCCGATCGGCCGCCGAGCGCGGCAACCGGGACAGGATGTCGGTGACCAAGTCGCCTTTGGGGTCGATCAGCACGATCCCGCGCCCGGCCTCGGCGTCGGCGAGGATCATGTTGCCCAGCAAGGTGGACTTGCCGGAGCCGGTGGCGCCGATGACGTGCAGGTGGTGGCGGGCGTCGGGCACCCGCAACGCGACCGGCCGCGCATGGCCGGTGTCGGTCATCCCGAGTGGCTTGGCCTGCGGGCCGGGAGTGGCGATACCGGGAGGCGGTGAGATCGCGCGGGCGCCAGCGCGCTGGACGCCAGGGATCGACTCGTCGACGGGCAGGTGCGCCAGCGCCGCCAACTCCGGCACCGACAGTAGATCTCCGCGGCCGAGGCGGCGTTCGTCCAGCACGGTGCCGGGGTGGCGGACGCGTTTGCGGCCGTACCGGTTGTGTTCGGTGTAGGAGGCGAACGACGCGGCCAGCGCGTGCGCTCGGCCGCGGGCGACGTCGCGGGCGGTGCGGACCTCGCGGTCTGTGGCGCCCTCGGGTAGGAGGGTGGCCACGGCGTAGCGGATGACCGTCTCGAACTGGCTGCCGCGCTGTTTGGTGACGATGGCCCGGTTCTGGGCGGAGTACTCCAGCGAGATCTGCGGATCGCTGTGCAGCTGCCCGGACTTGGTGGCGTGTCGGGTGCTGATCGCCTTGACGCCGGGCGTGATGAGGTCGAGTAGCCGCCCGACCAGTCGGGTAGAGCCGCCAGTGTGGACCCGACGTGCTGATCGGCGCGCCGTGGCGACGCGGCGGCCGGTGACCGGGCGGGCCAGGATCTGCACGCAGGCGTACTCGTCACGGCCCAGACCCACCGGCGCACCGATGAGCGCGCGGATCGGGTCAGCGTCGAAGTCGGTGCGGATCGGCAGCGCCTCGCTGCGGGCCAGGCGCAGTTCGCCGCCGACCACCAGCCGCCGCTGGTCCTCGGCGGGCTGCGGCAGCGGCGGCTCGGCCTCGGCGACGCGGGTGTGCGCGCCCGGCCACGCGGCCTCCACGGCACGCTCGACCAAGCCCGGCGGGATAACGCCGGGAACCCACAACCGGATGGTGACCCCGGCCTCGGAGAACCCGTACTCGCAAGCGACATGCGGCTGCCCGGCCAGCGCGCGGCGCCAGGCCGGGCGCAGCAAGCCGACGAGGTTGGACCACAGCGCCGCGCCGCCCGCGGGGTCGACGGTGGGCGGGGCGAGCACAGTGATCTGGCGGGCGTCGGCGACCAGGGCGGCGTGGCGGCGCCCGGCCAGCCACCGCCGCTCGGAGAGCACCACGAGGACCGAGAAGACGACGAACACCGACACGGTGGGCCACCAGACCGCCAGCCACTGTCCGATCGGAACGACCACCGCGAGCAGGGTGCCCAGGGGATCGCGCAGGTACTGGCCGAGCCAGCCACCGGACAGGCCGGTCGACACCGGTCCGGTGCCCGACGGCGGGACAGTGGTGGGCGAGTGGAGGAGGGCAGCGAGTATCACAACAGGCATTGCGAAAGTCCCTTCACCTGAACGGAAAGTGAGACCCTGACAGCGCTGGGCGAATGTGTCAGGCGGCGTCGAGTTCGATGTGGTCGTCGAGACCAGCCGAGCCGAACTCGTCGCCGTCACTGGCCGGTGGCGTGTCGTCGGCGAGGCCCAGATCGACGTAGGATTGCTCGGTGTCGGCGTCGCCGGTGTCTCCTGTCTCGGCGTACCCGGCGAGTTCGGCGGGGTTGCTTGCAGGAAGTTCCCGACGTTCGAGCTGGCCGTCTCTTGTGTCCAGACGCTGCCGCTCAGGCCAGGTCCGTCGAAGTTGGTGTCTGTGGATGTCCGACACGCCGTCGGAATTTCCGACGAAACGCCGGGGTTCGTGAGCTATCGTCGGGTTCGGCCAACTGAGGGGTCGAACGCGGAGGTGTCGATGGCGCTGGCGGTGGTTCGGTCTCTGGGTGCGCCGCGCAGGCTGAGCACGACGCAGGAGCTGGAGGACTTCGAGCAGGAGCTGGTCGATCAGTACCTGCTCGCTGCGGTGGGCGCCGGGCTGGGCGACAGCGTGGTGGGCAATGACCGGGCGGTGCTGTTTGAGTTCATGCGGTTCCTCGGGCGTCCGATATGGACCGCCCAGCCGCACGACGCCGACCGTTTCCTTACCCATCAACGTAAAGACCTCGGTCGTGCGCGGACGACGGTGCAGCACAAGGCGTGGGCGATCGGGCATTTCTTCGACTTCGTTCTCGCCCGCTACCAGGGTGATGTCCACACGCTGACCGGGTGTGTGGTCGGGCAGCCGATCGACGAGTACAACCGCCCGGCCAAGGCCGATTACGGGCAGCCTCGTATCCCGCCCTCGGACGAGGAGGTCGAGCACCTGTTCAGCTCGTGGCGGGATTCGTTGGAACACAAGCGGAAATTCCTGATCGCCGCGCGGGACTATCTGGCCGCGTCGTTGTGGCGCAGAGCGGGCTTGCGGATCCGCGAGACCTACATGCTCGACATCCGGGACTGGCGCCGGGATCTCGGGGAATTCGGCAAGCTGCACGTCCGGTTCGGCAAGGGCAGCCGCGGCCGCGGCGCGAAGACCCGGCTGGTCCCGGCGATCAACCAGGTCGCCGAGCTGCTGGACTGGTGGCTGATCGACGTCCGGCACCAGTTCGGCGACGACTGGCAGGACCCGGACGCTCCGCTGCTGCCCAGCGAACGCGACGACCCACACACCGGATGCTGCCGCCGGGCCTGTGACCAGGCGCTGCGCGACGGGCTGGGCGTGGCCACAGCGCGGTGGCTGCCGGACTGGGTCGGCCGGTTGACGCCGCACACGCTGAGGCACTACTGCGCCTCGTCGCTGTATGCCCGCGGCATGGACCTCAAGGCGATCCAGGACATCCTCGGCCACGAATGGCTGTCCACGACCACCCGCTACATCCACGTTCAGGACGACCACGTCGAGCACGCCTGGACGGTCGCCAACCAGCGAGTCGCAGCCCGGCTCGGGCAGTAGAAGGGACACGACGATGCGGTGGAACCTGCGGCTCAAAGCCGCCGAACAGGGCATCTGGAAGTCCACAGAGATGCGCCGCCGGCTCGCGGAGGCTGGCCTGGAGATCAGCGCTGGGAAGATGTCCGCGTTGTGGACGACCACGCCGACCACGATCCGCCTCGACGACCTGGACGTGATCTGCGCGGTGCTCGAGTGCGACCCGGCTGACCTGCTGGTCTGCGAGCCGGACCAGGTCGCCGTCCGCAAGCCGGCCAAGGCCGAGACGGGCACGACCGCGCCGATCACCCCACGGCTGGGGCGGCACCGATCGGTGCCGCCGGCATGACCGGGCACCCACACCGCTGCCAGGTCTGCGGCGTGCGTCCACCGGCGATGCGCGAGGTCCAGTTCTGTTTCCAGTGCTGGCCCGGCGGCCCGGTCACGCCACCGCCGTGTCGCAAGTGCGGGTCCACACAGGACTACTACACCTCGGGGTTGTGCGCTCGCTGCCACACCCACGCACCGGGCGAACGCTCGCCGGTCTGGCGGCTGCCCGGCCCGCTCGCTCCGCCGGTGGTCGTGGTGGATTCCTGTCCGGACTGCTACGCCTGGGGCGTCACCCGCACTTACGGCTGGCTGTGCTCGGCCTGCCGCTCGTGGCGGGAAACCCACCGGAATGCCGATGTCTGCTGCACCTGCGGCCGCCGGGTCGCCCTGGACGAGACCGGGTCGTGCCGGTTGTGCCGCAAGACCCGCAGCCTGCTGGCCCACGAACTCGGGCAACGGACCGGCGCAGTCGACATCGCCGACGCGAACCGACATGGCCAGCAGTTGTTCTTCGCCGGGATGTGGCACCGCGAAGGCCACGGAACCCGCCCCTACATCAAGAAAACCATCCCAACGGACATGTCGCTCCTGCGGCCGGTCAGTTACCGGCAACTGGTGTTCTGGGACCTCCCACGCGACCTGGAATCCGGGCTGCGCAACCGATTCCCGCCGCCACCGGATCCCGCGCGGGAAGCTGCGTGGCACCAGTTCGTCCGGGAATTCGCCGACGAGCACGGCTGGGGAATCAACGTCACCGAACGCACGCAGCGGGTGATCCGCATGCTGCAAGGCATGCAGGACACCCCAGGCGCGGCGATCCGAGCCAGCGACGTGCTGCCCATGTCGAGCATCCGCCACCCGGTCCGCCCCGTGCTCGACGTGCTGGCCGCGGCCGGCATGCTCGCCGATGACCGCGTCCCTGCCGTGGAGCGCTGGTTCACCGTCCAGATCAGCACCCTGCCCGAGGAGATGCGCCACGAGCTGACTGTCTGGTTCGACGTCGCCCGCAACGGCAGCGCGACCCCGCCCCGGTTCCGGCCCCGCTCCGAACGCACCGTCCGCTCGCAGCTCTCGTTCGCCTTGCCCACTGTGCGGTGCTGGGCACGCGAGCACGCATCGCTGCGCGAGATCAGCCGCGACGACGTCCTCGCCGCCCTGCCGCCCAGCGGCAGCCCGCGATCGTGCACCCTGCAGGGCCTGCGGTCGATCTTCCGGGTGCTCAAGGCCCGCCAGCTCACCTTCGTCAACCCGGCCGCCCGCATCAGCGTCCCCACACCCCATCTGCAGGCCCCGCCGTCGATCGATCTGTCGGCGCTGCGCGCTGCGCTCGACTCGCAGGATCCGACCTGCGCCGCGCTGGCCGCGCTCCTGGCGTTCCACGCCATCCGCATCTGGCAGCTCTGCGCCCTGCACCTGACCGACCTGCGCGACGGGCGCCTGCACGTCGACGATCGCGTCATCCCGCTCGCCGTCCCCGTCCGGCTGCGGCTGACCGCCTACCTGACCTGTCGGCAACGGTCCTGGCCCAACACCGCCAACCCGCACCTGTTCATCCACTACCGCAACGCCACCACCACCCGGCCCGTCACGCCGTGGTGGATTCGCAAGCGGCTCGGGATGAACGCTCAGTCGATCCGCCAGGACCGCATCCTCGACGAGGCTCACGCCAGCAGCGGTGACGTCCGCCTGATCTGCGACCTGTTCGGTTTGTCCGTCGCTGGTGCTTACCGCTACACCGCTACAGTGGATCATGCCGCTGTTGGCGAGATTGCCACATTGAACAACGTGATCAAGGGGGTTGGGGACAGGTGACCGATCAGATGATGGTCGCGTCGATTTCCGGAGGTGTCGCGCTTCTCGTTGCACTGCTTGGGATCGCAGGCGCAATCGCGGCACAGGTGGTTGCCACTCGACGGACCTTCGCGAACTCGCTTGCGCTGTTCGAGGAACAAGCACTCGAAGCTCGACACGCCCGTGAGGAAGCGGCACGAATCGAGAACCGTCACAGGTTCGCTGACCAGAAGAGAAGCACATACGGCCGAGCGCTTTGCCTGGCCGACGACGTCGCCGCCGCATGCAGGGATAAGCGGTGGGCGGTGGACAAGTACAAACGCCAACTGGACGCCCTCGATCGCGCCGTTCAGAGCAGTGAGACTGTCGCTGAGTTAGCGAAGAAGTACGCAACCGAAGCGGACGGACACCGCGATCGAGCGAATCGCTTGTTCGCTTCACTCGCCGAGGTTGTCGGCGAGATCGAGCTGCTGTCCAGTGACGCGGTCTGTTCAACCGCCACGCATCTTCGTGACCTGGCATACACAACCAATAAGGATCAAGAGGATCGATACCGCGAGGCTCGCGACAAGTTCCTTCTGTCAGCCAGGAGCGAACTGGGCGTCGAGCACACCTGAGACCCTCGTCTGACTTATCGCCCGCAGTTCGCGAACTCCGAGACTCAGTTATCCTCATCAAACTCCACCCACCCTGAGTTTGTTCGGGAATCCTGAAGAGTTGCGAGGAACTTCGGGTCAGTGGTGACGAGGTAGTGCTCGGTGGGCGAGGCGATGGACTGGAAGGCCACGCGCTGGGTTCCGGCCGAGAGCAGGCCCTGTCCCTTGTCGGCCGACAACAGGAACTGACGTTCCCCGGCCGAGAGGTCGAAGGTCTGGCTGATCTCATCAATGGCTTGGGATGCCTGGCGCAGCAGGATCTGCGTCGCGGCGTTGGCGACGACCGCTTTCCCAAGGTCGCTGCCGAGCACGTCGGCGGTGTCCTGGGTGGCCACGGTCAGCCCCGCCCAGTGCTTGCGGGAGGCTTTGGCCATGCGGAACAGGAACTCCGCGCCGGACCGCTCTTTCATCAGCAGCCACGCCTCGTCGACCACGACCAGACGGGGGCGGCGGATCGCCGGGTTGGACACCCGCCGCCACACCGCGTCCAGCACGAGCAGGGTGCCGATGCCCTTCAACTCATCCGGCAGGTCCCGCAGGCTGAACACGATCAGATGCCCGTCGGGGTGGGTGGTGGTCTGCCCGTCGAACAACTGCTTGAACGCGCCCTCGACGAACGGATGCAGCCGTGCGGCGAGCTCGGTCGCGGCCCGATCGCCGTCGCGACCAGCCGCGGCGAGCTGGTCGCGCAAGGTCCGCAGCGTGGGTGAGGGTCGGGTCCAGGTGCGGGGGTTGGCGGTGATCCCGACGGACTGGTAGGTGGCGGCGATGGCGCGATCCAGCGCCGCTCGCTCGGCGGAGTCCGGCTCGCCGCCGACCAGAACGGCGATGACGGTGTGCAGGAACAGCGACCGGCGGACGAGTGCGTCTTTCGGTGCCGTGCGGCGGCCGTCGTCGGTGCGGTGGATGGGCAGGTCGAACGGGTTCAGGCGCACACCCGCCGCACCGAGGTGAACGTAGGTGCCGCCCACCGCGCTGGCGAGTCGCGCGTACTCGTCTTCCGGGTCGACGACGGCGATCTCGATGCCCCGGTACAGGCTGCGCAGCAACTCCAGCTTCACCAGGTAGGACTTGCCAGCGCCGGAGCGGCCGAGGATGACGGAGTTGTGGTTGTGCATCCCGTCGCCGAACCGGTCCCAGTGCACCAAACCTTGGGAGCCGACGTTGTAGCCGTAGAGCACCCCGGACGGTGCGGCCACCGAGGTCGGGTCGGCCGCGGGCAGATCGGGGCTGGTGAACGGGAACGCGGCGGAGAGCGCGCTGGTGTCGAAGGTGCGGCGCATCCCGATGAGGTCCAGGCCCATCGGCAGGCACGACACCCAGCCCTGCAGCGACCGGTAGGTGGTGTGCTTCGCGTCCAGCAGGAGACTCGCGGCCAAGGAGCGCAGCGCGCCCACCTCGTCGTGCAGCGCCCGCTCGGTCGGGGCGTGGATGGTCAGGTACAGGCCGACCCGGAACAGCTTTCCCTCGCCACGGGCGACGCGGGCCGACAGGTCGTAGGCGTCTTCGGTGGCGGCCTCGACCTGCGGGTCATACAGGCGGCCGTGCTCGGCGGTGTGCCGCCGCCCGGACTCGAGTTTGGCGAGTTGCTTTTTGAGCCGGTTCGCGGCGGTCGCTGGGTCGATCGGCTCGACATGCACAGCGACGTCCAGGCGGCCGGGGTAGGTCAGCAGCGGGGCGAGCCAACCGGGGTGCACCTCCCTGGGGAAGCCGGTGACCGCGAAGCTGGACACCCACTCGTTGCCGACTTCCAGGTGGCGGGCTCCGACGGACAAGGCGTCGGGGGTGAAGGCGGCGGCGCGGGAGGCGGGCCGGGTGGTGGGGCGGCGCGGGCCGCGCCGGGTACGGGCTCGGGTGGTCATCACAACCGACTCCTGTCGTCCTCGACGTCGTCTTCGTCGCTGTCCTCGTAGTCCCAGTCGTCGAGGTCGGCGTCCGGGTCGGGCTCGGCGCGGCGGTCGGTGCCGCCGCGATCGGCGTGCCAGAACCTGGTGTCGGCGAGGTCGTCGTCGCCCAGGTCGCCGCTGCCACCGGTGGTGGTGATGACCTCGTCGGCCCCGGCCAGCCCGGCAGAGGGTGGCAGGAAGGTGTCGGGGTTGCAGGCGCTCGCCAGGACACTGGTGGCCTGTCCGGCGTCCAGCGGAGTGACCACGATCCCAGCCGGCGCCAACAGCTCGACGGCCTCGCCCAGACGACGCACCAGCCGCGACTCCGCCGCCCGCCGCACCCCGGCGCCCACCCGGCCGGTGTCGGTGTTCGTGCGCCGTTTGCCGCGGGCCAGCGCGGTCAGCACCGCCAGCGGGGACGGTCCGCCGAGGCCGTCGGTCGGGGCGGCGGTGGCGCCCGTCGGCTCGCGTAGCACCAGCAGCACCTGCCGCCGCAGCAGGTCGGTCTGCTCGCCGAGCTGGGTGAGGTAGTCGGCGTGTTCGACGGCGGCGGCCTCCAACGCCGGGTGCGGCAGGCCCCCGGCGCGCGCGAGGAGTTCGGTGATCTGCCCGGTCAGGTCGAGGCGTTCGGTGCGCACGAGGATCTGCACGGGCGCGGTCAGGCTGTGCAGGTAGCGGCCGAAGCTTGCGACCAGTGCCTCCTGCTCGGCCGGGGTCCGCAGCGCGAAGTTCACCGTCGAGGCGACCGCGACGACCGCCAGCCCGTCCGTGCCGAGGTCGACCACGCCGGTGTCGGTGACCGCTTCGGCGGGCAGCCGCAGTGCCGAGGGCGAGATCTCCTCCGGCACCGGCGTGGTGGCCTTGCCTTTGCCGTGTCGTCCGCCGCGCCCGGTGCTGGTGGTAGCGGTCTGGCTGGTCAGCCATGCCGGGGCGGGCCGTACCCCTTCGGGGGCGGAGACGCGGTGCCGTGGCGCGACGCGCTGGCGGATCGCGGCCACCAGCATCCGGTCCATCGAGATCCCGTCGCGGTGTCCGAGCGCGAGGATCGCCGCAGCCGCGGCGACGGGGATGGCCAGTGCGAGGAACACGGGGATCGGCAGGAACGCGCGGGTGACACTCCAGGCGGCGTAGAGCATCAGTCCGGTGACGGCGAGGATCGCCAACTGCCGGACGGTCAACGGCCCCAGGACGCGGTCACGCATGTCGACGTCGGCCGGGATGCGCACGGCGTGGGACCCGGCCGTGCGGGTGTCGCGGTAGCTCATTGGTGGTCGCCTCGTCCCTGATCGCGCCGTGCCGCCGGCTCGCGGGGCGAGCGCGTGATCTGGGCACGCGCGGTGGCGCGCGGCCGGGAAGCGGCGGTGCGCCTCCGGGTGCGGCGCGGCGGCGGGAGGTGGCCCTCGCGGCGCAGTTCAGCGGTGACCTCGCGTTGCAGGGCGGTGATGTCGTCTTCGGTCAGCCCGTCCGGGCTGTAGTCAGCCGTGCTCATGGCGTGCCTCCGGTCGTGGGTTTCGACGGCGGGGTGCGGCGCGGGGGTTTCGGGAGGTCCAGCGGAAGCCGGAGTTGGCGTCCACCGCGCGCTGCGGGCCGTGGCGGTGGGGCTGGCGGCGTCGGCGCGGGCGTGGTGGGCGGGACTCGGCGAGCGCCGTCCAGCGGCAGCGGGTACTGCCCGCTGCGGGTGGGCCGGTTGCCCTTGTAGGGGTCGAACGGCAACTCCAACTGCGTCCCGCTCGACCCGGAACGCGGCCGGGGTGGTGTCGCCGGGGGCGGTGGGCTGGCCGGGCGTGGTGTGCGGGTCACGCCCAGCGGCAGCGGGTACTGGCCCGAACTGGTCGGCCGGTTACGCCGGTACGGGTCGAACTCGAACTGGAGTTGCTGGCCGCGACGACGGCCACCACCGGATCCCGGCTGGCTGGGTGCGGCCGGGGCGGGGGTCCGCGTGACTCGCTGCACGGTCAGCGGGAGCCGGTACTGCCCGTCGCGTCCGAGGACCGGCTTGTTTTCCGGCCAGTCATCCCCCAACGGCAGCGCGAGCTGCACGCCTGTCGGCGCCCGCCGCGGACCGAACGGGCTCGTCGCGCCGTGGGCGGGATACCGGGCGTGCGGAGGCTTCGGCGCACGGCCACGCTTGAGCCCGGTCAGCGGCAACACGTACTGACCAGTCGAGGTCGTCGCGACCCGCGCATACGGATCCGGCTCCGGGGTGGGACCGTCCGGCCGGGCACGACGGCGACCGCTTCCACGGCCACCAAGAAGACCGAACGTCTTGTACGCCAGGAAGCCTCGCAGCAGCGAGCTCACCATCCCGCGATGCCCGCCACCGCCGCGGACGGCCCCCAAAATCCAGAACGGGATCTTGAACAGGATGAACATCAAGGCCAGACCGACCAAGATGTTGGTCAAGGCACCGGCGTTGGGACCGAGCGGGGTGAACGCCGGTGTCAGCAGCAGCCGCACCCCGGTAATCAGCGCGAGCGACTGTCCGATCTGGATCGCCAGGCAACCGCCGAACGCCTTCCACCACGTGTAGGCGATGCCCTCGGTGTGCGGCAGCCCGTGCGCCATCAGAAGCAGCGGTGCCCCGGCGATGAGCAGGATCGTGAGCGTGACGCGGACGATGAACGTGAGCAGGACCGCGACCACGGCACCGGCAAAGACCAGGTCCAGGACGATCTCGAAGAACCCTTGACTTGCCAGCGACGCGAGGTAGTTGTCCCTGAGTGCCTCTGCGGCGCTGTTCACGTCCACGCCGCCGCCCATCACCGCCACCGACAGCGCGTTGGCCAACTGGATGCCCGTGGTGGCCACGACCATGCTCAGCGCGCCCGCGACCACACCCATCACCAGGCGCGGGGCGATCTCTTTGATCGTGTACCGGGCCTGCAACGACTCGTAGGCCATCACGACCACACCGGCGATCAGCACGATCAGCACGTAGACGGCCAGCAGGATCTGCCACGACGACGACCACAGGTCGGCAAGCCCCGGTATCGAGTCCGGTGTCGGGGTCGTCAGCAGGGTGTGGCCGAGCAGGTCCAGCAGCGGGTTGAGCGCGGCGGCCACCGTGGCGCGGAAGAAGCTGGTCATCACGTTGTTGACGCAGGCGCTCCACGTGCTCGGGTCGAAGACGCTGCATTGCGTCCTGGCATCCCCACCTGTGGGCACGGACGGAGTCGTCGTGGGTGCGGGGGTGGGGAGGCACTGCAGGCCGCTGCACGGGGTACCGGGCGTGGTGGTGGGCAGTCCGGTCGGCACCGGCCCTGTCATCGTCGGCGCGGTGGTGACGGTCGGCAGCGCGCAGACCGGCAGCGTCGAGCCCGGCGGGCAGGTGTCCACCGGTGAAGTCGGCACTGGCTGCGGAGGAGTCGGCGCCGAGGGTGCGGTGGCGCCCGCGGCGAGCGCGCCGCCCAACAGGACGACCAGGCTCACCGCCAGCATCGCCAGCGCCCGGCCGCGCGTCATCGGCGGCAGCCACCGTGGCCGACGCCGCGGGCGGCCACCGGCGCGCCGGGTGCTGCTCGCCCGTGGGGGCGCGAGCAGGTCCCGGTTGGCGTCGGTGGCGTCCGGACGGACCTGGGTGGGGGCGTCGGGGCGCAGGCCGGTGAGGGTCGGAGCGGCCGGTGTCCGACGACGTGTGGGGCTGGTCGTGGACATGGCTCAGGCCCCGACAATGCCCTTGAGGACGGTCACGACCAGCGGCGCGAGCGCCGCCAGGGCGTAGCCGATGCCGGCGGCTTTGAAGGCGACCTTCGCCTTCTCGATCTCGCCGGGGTCACCGCCGCCCATCACGTAGCGGACACCGCCGATGGACAGGAACACCGTCGCCAGACCGGCGAGGATGCCCATCACCCAGTTGCGGATGTTGGTCAGCACCTCGTCGACCGACCCGGCCAGGGCGAGCACCTGCGTGGTCTCCGCGTGCGCGGCCGAGGCGGACAGCAGCAGGACGAGAACGGCCAGTTCGGTGATCACCACGAGCCGCCGCCGCACCGTGCGGCCACCGCCCGCCGGCCCGCGAGAGATCGGAGGGGTGGGGGTCTGCGCGTCGGTCGACCTGCCAGTACAGGAGCGGGCGATGCGGCCTCGCCGAGGCGCGGTGGTGTGCTGGGCGCCGGCTCCGTGGCCGGGCCGGGCTGTGGTGGGATGGCGGTCGGGACGGGGCGTGCGGGGTGAACGGGTCAGGCGCATCGAGGCACCTCCGGAGTCGGGTCCGACGGCCGCCGGGCAGTCCCGGTGCGACGGTCGAGCGAGGCGGTGTGCGCGGGAGCGGCTGCTTGTCTCCCGCAGCCCTCGACTCCGAATTTCGGGGCGTTTTTTGACACGGGGCCCCGAACTTTTTTCGATGACTTTTCGCCGATATCGGTCACCGTGGGTGACTCATCGGGGTGGGGTGTGGAGGGGTGCGTGACCTCGCGGGCGGCGGCGGTGATGGTCACTGCGTTGACCGCGCGGATCTCCACATCGCGTTCCCGACGGTCGCTCGGGTCATCGAGTGGGGCCTGCTCGTTGAGCCACGCGACCAACCGCTGCTCGGCGCGGACGCGGATGTGCGCGATGGTGTCGTAGCTCAGGCCCCAGTCGGCGGCGGCCTGGGTGAGCGTGTACTCCGGCTCCAGTCGGGTGGCGCCGATCAGCTCGGCCTGCTCGCCGGTGATCGCGCCCTCGGCCACCGCGCGGGCGAGCACGAAGTCCTCATGCCCCCAGGGCGGGGCCGGTTCGCTGGAGTGGAAGTCCTCATCGGAGGGCATCGGGCGTTCCAGCGCGTCCCGGATGAACAGGTGCCCCGCGCGCAGGGCGGCGCAGCGCAGCCGCCACATCACCCACGGCCGGCCCAGGTCGATGGTCGCCAGCTCAGTGAGGAAGCCGGTCAGGATCGCGGCGTGGATGTCGTGGTGGTCGTCGGCGAACGGCGCACACAGGTCGGCGGCGATGGTGAACAGCGCGGGCAGCGCGACCCCGACGCAGCACACGGTCGCGGCGTTGCCCTCGTCGCGGGAGCGGGTGACCAGATGCACCCAGACCGGGTCCACGGTCGCCATCGGCAGCTCCGGGTCCAGCAGGAGGTCCCGCAGCTCGTCTAGGGGCACCCGCCGCCGGGGCAGGCCGGGGAACCGCCAGCCCTCGACCGAGGCCGGTTCCGGCCCGGCGACCAACCATTCGAATGTCGTCCGCGCGGCATCCAGGGGCAGCGAATCACGCCCGAGGGGAACGCAACTCAATACGTGACGCGAGTCCATGACCGGGCTCCTTGCGTGATCGGCGAACTACGACCAGACAAGGAAGCCAAAGCGGGTCCACCAAAACGCCACCAAACCGCCACCAAAAGGCCTCCACAACGCCACCGATGATCTTGAGTGATCGTTTCCAGCCGCCACAAAGATCATCCAGCGCCCCACCTGGCGCGTCTTTCAAGATCTTTTAATGATCATCGGTAATAGGTCATGAACTGCTGCAACAGTGTTTTGGTGGCGGTTTGGTGGCGGTTTGGTGGCGGGCCAACGCGCAGGGAGGGAGCGCTGGCGCACGTCTCACGCTCTGCGCGGGAAAATTTTTCGCAGTTGATCTCCGCGCTTTCCTTCGCAACGGTGCTCTCGTGCTCTCCGCGTGGGCGCACGCGCGAGCCTCGTGACGCGCGACCCCGGACGAAAAATCCCTGAAAAAAGTCGGGTGCGGGCTGTCAAAAAAAGGGCCGGATTTCGGAGTTGGGGGGTGTACGAGGGCGCCACATCGCCAGGCGCACCCCACGGCTCTTGCGAGGAATCCATGACCCAGTCCGGCCACACCCCGCGCCGTTCCGCGCCGCACGGTCCGAAGCGACGCGACGACTCCACCCACCCGACGGGCACCCGCCGGGGCGTCGAGCGCCGCCCCTATCCGACCGCCTCGACCACCACCCGGGTCAGCCCCGCCAAGCCCGGCCCCGCGAGCGCACGCTCGCAGTCGCGCGGATCGACCTCGACGCCGACCCCGGCGACGGTGTGGACAGCCGGCCCGGCTCCGATCGACCTGGACGCGGCCTGGCCGACACCGATCGTCGAGAAGATCGTCGGCGCGTTCAGCGAGCCCGGCGGACGGGTCGCGCTGCTGCCCTGGCCGAGCGCCCGGCCCACCCCGGGCGAGCGTCCGCGCCTCACGCCGGTCTTCTCCGACGGGGTGCTCAACCACGCTCCCGGAGCCGAACCGGACGGCGAGGTGACCGACGCGCTCGCCGCCATCGAGGGCCTGCACCGGACCGTGCGCGTGGTGCACGTCCCGACGGACCCGGCCGCCATCGGTCCGGCGTCGCGACCGTTCTGGGCCGATCTTGTCGACGGTCTCGACCACTCGTCCGCGACCGTGTCCGCGCCGTCGCGTTCAGACCTGCGCGGCAGGGTGCTCGACGGCGCGCAGGCCGCGCCAGCGGACACCGACTTGATCATCACAAGCCTGCGTCCCGAGAATGGCGGGGACCACGCCAGCGACCTGGTGGCACTGGTCGCGGCCCGGCTGCTTCGGGTCGGCGGGATCCTCGCCGTCATCACGCACTGTGACTGGCCAGCGGGAGAGCTGATCGACCCGACCGGCGCCGTGGTGGCCTCCGCACAGAACGCCGACCTGCTCTACCTCCAGCACATCATCGCCCTGCACGCGCCGGTGCGCGACGGCGCGTTCGCCGTCGACTCCCTCACCGAACCCGACAGCGCGACGGACGACGAGCAGGCGCGCGCCGCGCATCGCGCGGCCGTGCGCGGGCTGCCCACGCCGCATCGGCGCGTCCACTCCGACGTGCTGGTCTTCGCTCAACCGCACCAGTACGAGCCCCTGCCGGTGAGCCCGGCCGAACAGGCGTTCACCACCGGAGTCATCCGATGACCAGCGTGCCGACTCCGAACCCCGCCCAGCCCGGAACCCACCGCGAGGAAGGCACGCCCGTGGCCGACGACCGCGCCCCGCACGCCCTGCCCGACACCCCCGCCGACACCGTGTCGGCCCCCGAGCAGAACGCGGTCGACGGGCCACCCCAGCGGCTCCCGCGCACCGTCGCCAACGACGGCGACACCGACACCGCGCCTGTGAGCGTCACCGATGACGCGGCGCGGGAGCCGGCGGTGTCGGTGTGGACGACCGCGCAGACCTCCCCAGCCGCCCAGCGCAAAGGCCGCTACGTCGCCGACGCGACCGCGCACCCCGCGAAGATGCTCCCGGCCGTGGCCGCGCACGCCATCGACCACTACACCGACCCCGGCGATCTGGTACTGGACCCAATGTGCGGGATCGGCACCACCCTCGTGGAGGCCGTCCACTTGGGACGCCGCGCGGTCGGCATCGAATACGAGCCGCACTGGGTCGACGTCGCCCGCGCCAACCTCGCCCTCGCCCACACCGCCGGGGTCGACCACAACGGGCGGGTGTTCCACGGCGACGCCCGCCAGATCGCCTCCCTGCTGCCGCCGGAGTACCTCGGGCAGGCCGCGCTCGTCGTGACGTCGCCCCCGTATGGGCCGTCCACCCACGGCCAAGTCGCGGTCTCACCGGGCGCGGGGGTGCAGAAGTACCACCACCTCTACGGCAACACCCTCGACCGCGGCAACCTCGCCAACATCGGCCACCACCGGCTGCTGTCCGGGTTCACCCGCATCCTCGCCGGACTGGTCCCGTTCCTGCGGCCGGGCGGGCACATCGCCATCACCATCCGCCCCTGGCGCGAGCACGCCGAACTGATCGACCTGCCCTCCCAGATTCTCGCCTGCGGCATCCACGCCGGCCTGATCCCCGTCGAGCGCTGCGTCGCGCTGCTCGCACGCGCGGCCGAGCACGACCTCGTCGCGCGCGGGTCGTTCTTCCAGCGCGACTTCATCCGCAAACAGCGTGAAGCCGGACTGCCGCTGCATCTCATCAGCCATGAGGACGTGCTGATTTTCCGCACGGTGCTGCGCCGGTCAGCGGGTTCAGGAATCGCGACGGAACGTCAAGGATCCCGACGCTTCGTCACCGGCCGGACGCGACACGCTGGGAACCCGAGGGTCGGCTCGGGCGCGTCGGAGAGCTGGGCGGCATGAGCACCCGATCGCGCCCCGCGCCGTGCGGGTCGGGGCATCACCCCGCCCCCGTCGCCGTCACCACGACGGCGACGGGGGCGGCCACGCCGCTCACGGTGACGGCCACGGGGAGTCCGGGTCCGGTCATGGGCTCGCTGTGCACCGGCTACGGCGGACTGGACCTCGGGGCGCTCGCCGCTCTCGGCGGCGGACGCATCGCCTGGTGCGCCGACCCCGACCCGCACATCACTCAGATCCTCGCCGCTCGGATGCCGGGCGTCCCGAATCTCGGCGACGTGCGCGCCATCGACTGGACGACCGTGGAGCAGGTCGAGGTGCTCACCGCCGGGTTCCCCTGCCAGGACATCTCCGCCGCCGGACGGCGAGCGGGCATCGAGAACGGAGCACGCAGTGGCCAGTGGACAGACATCGTGGCGGGCGTTCGCGTACTACGACCCGCGCTCCTCCTTGTGGAGAACGTCGCCGCGCTCCGCTGGAAAAACGGCGGCCTCCACCGTGTACTCGGCGACCTGGCCGAAGCGGGGTATGACGCGGCATGGCGTAGCGTCCGCGCCGCCGACGTCGGCGCGGCACACCGCCGCGAGCGGGTGTTCCTGCTCGCCTGGCCCCGCCTCGTTGCCGCCCCGGATGCTGCCGACCCCGCAGGCACGGGACGGCGACAACCGCGGTCCGGCGGACCCGGTGCGGCGTCGAGCTGGCGGGCATCAAGTGAATCTGCACGACGCGGTGGACGCGGTGATGAAGCTGCTGCCCACGCCGACCGCCTCGGATGCGAAGAACTGCAGTCACAGGACGCAGGGTGGTGGTCCGTCGCTGCCCGACCAGGCGCGGCTGCTGCCGACACCGAGAGCGTCGGACACGTGCACGGCGGGACGCCGGGCGGGTGCAGGTTTCCGTCCGCCGTTGTCGCAGCAGGTGCTGCCGCTGGTGGACCCCGAGGCATTCCTGCCGACGCCTCGGGCGACCGACGGGACGAAAGGCTGCCCGGCGCAGCGGGGGTCGAAGGGCGACCTGATGCTGCCGTCGGCGGTGATGCGCCTACTCGTCCCGGACGCGGGCGGCGGCATCTCATAGCCGTCGCCGACCCGGATCTCGCGTCACCAGCAGCCGTGCATCCCGAGGTGGACTGGGGCGACTACGCGCCGGCCGTGCGGCGCTGGGAACAGGTGCTCGGGCGACCGGCACCGTTCCCCACGCAACCGGGCGTCCACGGGCGTCCCGTGTTGGCCCCGGCCTTCGTCGAGTGGCTCCAAGGGCTCGAGCCGGGTTGGGTAACGAGTCTCCCGTTGCCGCGCACCGCGCAACTTCGGACGCTGGGCAACGGCGTCGTCCCGCAGCAGGCCACGTATGCCGTCGGGTTGCTGCTCGCCGACCTCGCAGCGCTCCTCGGCGCCGGTTCGGCCGAGCCCTCCGGATACGTGGAGGAGGCAAACGCGGCATGACCAAACCAGCCTCCACTCACGACGCCGGTCCGGTCTTGCGATGCCTCTCGCTCGGTGCCGGAGTCCAGAGCAGCACCGTCCTGCTGCTGGCCTGCGAAGGTGTCATTCCACCCTTCGATGTCGCCCTGTTCGCCGATACCGGCTGGGAGCCACGCGCGGTGTACGCGAACCTGACCCGGCTCCGTGCACACGCAGAGAAATTCGGTATCCCGGTCCGGACCGTGTCGGCGGGCAACATCCGCGACGACGCCCTCGACCCGGCCCACCGGTTTGTGTCGATGCCGCTGCACGTGCTCAACCCCGACGGCAGTCGAGGCTTGGCGCGTAGGCAATGCACTAGCGAGTACAAAATTTTGCCGCTAAAGAAGGCGGCGCGCCAGTTGCTCGGCTACCCGCATCCTCGGCGCGTTCCGCGCGGCGTGTACGTCGAGCAGGCCATCGGGATCAGCACCGACGAGTTCACGCGCGCGAAGGACTCGGGCGTGCGGTACCTGCGCAACGTGTTCCCGCTCATCGAACTCGGCTGGGACCGCGCCCGCTGCGTCGAGTACCTGGCCGAGCGCGGGTTCGGGCACACCGTGAAATCCGCCTGCGTCGGGTGCCCGTTCCACGGCAACGCGGGCTGGCGGTGGATCCGCGATAACGACCCGGACGGCTGGGCCGAGGCGGTCGAGTTCGACAAGGCCATCCGCGACGGCTACCCACACGCCACCGAACAAGGCCAACCGTTGCGCGGGCAGTACTTCCTGCACCGCTCCTGTCAGCCACTCGGCGAAGTCGACCTCGACCCACCCGCCACAACGACCAAGCGGCACTTGCGGTTGGTCACCACCAACGCGGTGGAGGAGGACGACCCCGACGGCTGCTCGCCGTGGTCGTGCCGCTCCGGCCCCGCCGTCGCCCCGGAGCGTGCGGCGTGACCGCGGCCCAACGCCCTCCGGTTGCGGCGTCGCCGCTCGCCCTCGGTCGGCTGTTCGGTGGCGCGACCGGCCGTCGTGTCACCGGGGTGAGCGTGGTGGTGCTGGCTGCCTACGTCGGCACCATCGTCACCGCGAACTGGGCCTCCACGCACTGGAGCGCGCTGCTCGTCGGTGCGGTCGCGGTGCCGGCCGGGACGCTATGGGCCGGGGTGACGTTCACCCTGCGGGACCTGCTGCACGAGTGCCTCGGCGGGCGTGGCGTGCTCGGTGCGATCGCGGCCGGCGCCGGGCTGTCCTGGCTGCTGGCTTCACCGCAGATCGCGGTGGCTAGCGTGCTCGCGTTCACCGTCTCCGAACTCGTCGGGTCCATTGTGTACGGCCGACTGCGTGGCTGGTCGGTGGTGGGCGCGGTGATCGGCTCGAACCTGGTCGGGCTCGGCATCGACAGCGTGCTGTTCGTGCCGCTGGCGTTCAGGTCCTTCGCCTTCGTGCCCGGCCAGATCCTGGGCAAGACGGTGGCCACGGTGCTGACCGTGGCGGTGCTCGTCGTGGCACGCGCTGTTCGGCGGGCGGTGCGGTCATGAGGTTCTACCTCGGCACCCACCAGCCCGCGTGGCTGGCCCGCGACCTCGGGGTGCCGCTGCTGGTGTCGCATCGGCGTCTGGCCGGCCGCCGCAGCCTGCCGCGCGCGACCGGCCCGTGGGCACTGGACAGCGGCGGCTTCACGGAACTGTCCCTGTATGGCCGTTGGCGGACCGACGCACGCGCCTACGTCGCCGCCGTGCGCCGCTACTCCGAAGAGATCGGGCACCTCGACTTCGCCGCGGGTCAGGACTGGATGGTCGAACCCCATGTGCGGGCGCGGACCGGGGCGAGTCTGCGCACCCACCAGCACCGCACCGTCGCCAACTACCTCCAGTTGCGGGAGCTCGCGCCCGAGCTGCCGTTCATCGCGACCCTGCAAGGGCAATCGGTCACCGACTACCACCGCTGCGCGGATCTCTACGAGCGGCACGGCGTCGACTTGGCCGCGCTGCCCCGGGTCGGGGTAGGGAGCATTTGCCGTCGCCAGCACAGCGGCGAGGTGGAACAGATCGTGCGCTCGCTAGCTGACCGCGGCCTGCGCCTGCACACCTTCGGGGCGAAGGTCGGCGGCTTGTCTCGCTATGCCGACGCGGTCTGCTCTAGCGATTCCCTCGCGTGGAGTTTCCGGGGACGTCACGTTCCCGGCTGCTCTCCCAGCCACCGCAGCGAATCCAACTGCCTCCGCTTCGCCTTGGCCTGGCATACCAGGCTTCTCGCGTCCCTCCCGGCCGACACCGGCGACCACCCGGAGCCCAGGCGACTGGTGATGTCTCTTCCCGCCACGAAACGTACACGGGCACCCGGTCGCGGGCCACGCCCGCAGCGCGCGAAGGCACCTGTCCGGCCTGCCACCCGTGCCCGACGCGAGCGCTCGGCCACGAGCGACTTGCCGCTGGCCGCCGCTGCCTCGTGGCCTCACCCGACAAGGAGTCAGCCATGACCACGAACACCAACCAGGACGACGTTGCACGCTGGGCCGCGACCGCCGGCCGCCGTTCTCTCACTCAGCGCGTCGCCGCTCATGGCGCCCGCCTGTTCTGCTCGGCCAAGCGGCAGCCGACCGACCGGAGGAGCGGCCCGGCGAGCGACAGCTCGGAGGTGCCGTGGGCGGTCCGCCAGCGCGTCCTGCGCGAGTACCACGACACCACCCTCGCCCAGGCGCGCCGTGGGTCCGAGGAACTGGTGCGCGCCGGGTTCAACACCGGAGCGATGCCCTATGGCTACCGGTCCCGGCGTGTCCGGGTCAGCCCGGTTGGGCGGCGCCCGCGGTGGCGCGCACGGCTGGTGATCGAGTCGGCCGAGGCCATCGCCGTGAAGCTCATCTTCCGGTGGCGCGGCGAGGCGGGGCTGGGCACCGCCGCGATCCGGCGACGCCTCATCGACGCGCGCTGTCCCGCGCCCCGCGACCCGGAGACCGGCCTGGACGGCGTGTGGACACGGGCGGCGGTGCGGGCCGTCCTGCGCAACCCGAAGTACACCGGCCGCCAGGTGTGGGGCCGCCACCATCACGGACGGCGGGTGCCCCGAGCGCAGTGGGTCTGGTCGCAGGAGTGGGTGCACCCACCGCTGATCACCGTCGCCGAGTTCACGGCAGCCAATCGCCACCAGTGGCGCGCGGACACCCCGCCGACCAACGACGGAGCCGTGCCGGATCGGAGGGCGGCCTGATGACCCACCACGGCTTGTCCACCGAGCAGGACGTCGACCCGGACGGGTTCGCCAGCGAGCCCGCCGAGCCTCATGGCACGCGAGGGTCGACAGCGACCACGACATCGCCGGGATCTTGTGCGTCGGCGCTGCCGGGCGCACCAGGGCAGCCGGGCGGCACCGGTATGCCGGACGGCGCGGGGCCGTCGGCGGGCGAACCAGCGGGCGAACGAGCGGGTGATCCGGTCCCGAGGTTGTTCACCCCAGCCCAGGCGGCGGACCTGTTGCAGGTGCCGGAGTCGTGGCTGCGCCGTCGGGCGGCCCGCCGCCTGGTGCCGTGCACGTTCCTGGGCAAGCACCTGCGCTTCTCCCGCGCCAACCTCGACCAGATCCTGGCCGACGCCGCCCGCCCCGCGACTTCCACCCCGCGCGCCGCGTCCGGCACCAGTGCGGCGCCTCGTCGCCGGGGCCACCCGCCTGCCCGAGCCCGGATTGACGTCCGCCGACCCGATCCGGGGAAACGCACACGTTCTTCTGGCACGTGAACACAGTTTGGTTGCGTTTTCCCGTCCACAGAGCGTCCATATGGCCGTGCCGCATTCCCGGCACGCCATATCCACTCTTGCCCTTGAAAGAGGCCCACTCATGGCATGGGTAGAACAACATCGAAGCGGTTTCCGTGTCCGCTATCGGCTCGATGACGGAACCATCTTCACCGAGCACGGCTACGCCACCCAGGAGGAGGCGGACAACCGCGCGGCCGACGTGGAGTCCGACCAGCGTCGCCGCCGGTTCGTCGATCCCCGACTGGCCGAGACCACCATCGACGAGTGGATCCGCCAGTGGTCGGACGCCCACCGCGTCGCTGACATCACCTGGGCGACCTACGACTCCCACCTTCGCAACCACATCCTGCCCCGCTGGTCCGGCACCGCCATGGGAGACATCCAGCGGATCGCGGTGAAGGGGTGGGTGAACAAAACACTCCGCGAGAACATGGCTGACAAGAGCGCCCAGGACATCCTCGTGCTGTTCTCGATGATCCTCGGGGAATCCGTCGACGAAGGGGTGATCGGGGCGAACCCGTGCCGGAAGCTGCGGATCAGTTTCAACGACCGTCCCGAGCGGCCCCACGCGGCCACCGACGAGGTCGATGCGCTGGCCGGGCGGATGGACCCGGACAACGGGTTGCTGACGATCACCGACGCCTATACCGGGCTGCGGTGGGGTGAGCTGGCTGGGTTGCAGTGGATCCGCACCTACCTCGACGACGGCACGCCGCACATCGACATCGATCCGAAGTTCGGCGCGCTGCACGAGGTGCGGGGCAGGTTGGAACTCGGTCCGCCGAAGACTCCGGCCAGTGCTCGCACGGTGCACCTGCCGCCGTTCCTGGCCGACGAGCTGCGGGCGCACCGGGAACGTAACCCCGATGCCCGGTTCGTGTTCACCGGGGTCAACGGTGGGCTGCACCGGCGCTCGAACTTCCGCCGCCGGGTGTGGCTGCCCGCTCTGGCCGGGGACGAGCAGAAGGGGTGGTCACCGCTGAACGAGGAGATGCATTTCCATGACCTGCGGCACACGCACGAGACGTGGCTAGTCGAGGACCGGGTGCCGCGCATCATGCGGCTGTTGCGGCTCGGGCACAAGCGCAAGGACGTCGACGACATCTACTCGCACGTCACCGAGCAGATGATCGAGGACACGCTTCAGGCCCTCCAGCAGCGGTGGGAGCAGGACGGCGGCTGGACTTGGCGGGAAAACCCCGCTGTGGAGCCAGAAGTGGCATGACCTCTTCGGATTGGGGATTGTGGTCAGCAGGCCGTGCTCCCCATTTGCTCCCCACAATCAGTAACGGCCTGCCGATGAAGATCATCGACAGGCCGTCTGACCAGCTAAAACCAACTGTGGGCGATACAGGGATCGAACCTGTGACCTCTTCGGTGTGAACGAAGCGCTCTCCCGCTGAGCTAATCGCCCGGGTTGTTCGCCGCTCTCGCGGTGATGTCAGTACCTTACAGGATCAACCCCGCAGAAGTGAAACCGGGGGGCTTGGTCACTCCGCGGGCCCGCCACCTGCGAAAACACCGAACACCGCACACGCGTGAACACGCCCAGTGATGTGGATCACTCAGTTGCCGGCCTGTCCGCTGCCGAGCACCTGGGTGGGCTTGTCGGGCAGGGACTTGCCGGGCTCGAGGGAGATCGCGAAGCCCTTGTGGGCGGCGGCAGCAGCCGACCAGTCGATCGTCTCGGGCCCGCTGCCGCCGCTGGCGACGTCGAACCGGCTCAGGGCCACCGGCTTGCCGGTGGGGGCGCTCAGGCCCCAGACGACGTAGCTGGTGTCGGCGGCGTTGGGGGCCAGCCCGGAGGGGACCACAGCGGCCCCCTTGTCGCTGCTGAGCAGCACGGCGACCTGCTGCCCCGAGCCGCCGCTGAGCACGGCCCTGCGCATGGACGGGTCGGTGACCACGCCGAGGACCTGGGCCTGCGCCTGCTGCTGCCGGCTCACCTGGTTGAGCTGGTAGCCGAGCACCCCGGCGACCCCACCGAGCACGAGCACCAGCGCGGCGGCAGCGGCGAGCAGCCCCCGGGGACGCCGCGAGTCCAGGTTAGCCACGCCGGGCGGCTGGGTGTCGAGCACGGCGTCGGCCGGGAACGGGAACGCCTCGAAGGCGGCCTGCGGGGTGCGCTCGGCCAGCTGCATGACCCGGTCACGCAACCCGGCGGGCGGCTCCTCCTGGGGTACGGCGGAGCCGAGCAGGGCGCCGAGCTGCTCGGTGGAGCGGACCGTCTCCTGGCACACCGGGCAGGTCGGCAGGTGCAGCCGGGCCGCGTTCTCCTCGTCGGGTTCCAGCGCGTGCAAAGCCCACCCGACCGCCAACTGCTCGTTCGGGCAGTGCCCGTTCTCACTCACCGTGCTCACCACTGCGCCCCCGTCCTGACATCGCCCAGCAGCGAGGACAGCAGGCCCCGCAGTCGCCGGATCCCGGCGAAGGTCCGCGACTTGACCGTGCCCAGCGGCAGACCGGTCAGCGCGGACACCTCGCACTGGGTGTACCCGCCGAAGTAGGCGAGCGCGATCACTTCACGTTGCTCCTCGGGCAGCCGGCCGAGCGCCTCGCGCACCTGGCCGCCGACCACCCCGTCCAGCGCCTTCTCGTCGGCCCCTGGCCCCGCGGGCACCACGTGGTCGGTGACCTCCCCGTCACCGGGCACGGCGCGCTTGCGGTGCACGCTCTCCCTGCGCACGGCGTCCACCGCGCGGTGGTGCACCAGCGTGAGCAGCCAGCTGGCGAAACCACCGCGCCGCGGGTCGTAGCGGGAGGGGTCGCGCCACAGCGCGAGGAACGCCTCCTGGACCACGTCCTCGGCGAGGTCGGGGTCCACGCACACGCGCCTGGCCAGTGAATAGGCCTGGCGGCAGTACCGGTCGTAGATCGTGCCGAAGGCCCTGCGATCCCCGCCGCTGACCCGTCCGACCAGCTCGGCATCCGAGGGCGGGTCGGCGAGGGACGCCCCGTCCTGGCCGCTGCCGGACGATGGTCGGCGGGAGGGCGGGACGGGCGTGTCAGCCACCACGGAAATCCTCACGTCCAACATTCGCGCAACATGCGGTACCGGGTTCAGGTTAAACCCAGCAAGATGGGGAGCGTCGGAGAGAGGGCCTCACACAGCGGAGTCGGCCGGTCACCCTGGGAGAGCTTCCTGGCCCGGACGGGTGAAGTAGGTCGTCTCTACGAGCGGTGTCCCTCACTTCGGCGTCACAACAGAGGAGCTCGGTCGTTTCCTTGGCCGGGAAGGGAGCAGAAGGGTAACGACGATGCGCAACGACCATGTGACGCTCCGCTCGACGGCGGTGTTCGACCTGCTCGCCCCGCGAACCCCAGCGGTCCCGGTGCAGGTCGAGCTGCGCTATGACACCAGGGACCCCTATGCCGTGGTGGCCGCGTTCCGCACCGGCCGCGCCGGCTGGGTCGAGTGGTGCTTCGCCAGAGACCTGCTGGCCGACGGCCTGATCGCCGAGGCCGGTGACGGCGATGTCCGCATCCACCCCGCCACCGACGACCCCGAGGTCGTGGCGGTCGAGCTGAACTCACCCTCGGGTCACGCCACCTTCGAGGCCTCCGCCGAGGAACTGGCCGACTTCCTGGACCGCACCTACGACGTGGTCGTGCCCGGCAACGAGCACCTCTGGGTCAACGTGGACCAGGCGCTCACCCACTTGATCTCCAACGACCTGACCTGAGCCCACCAACCTCCTCACCAGGGACGATGTCGTTTCCGACCCCCCGATTTGATCCAGGAGGAGGCGTTCGGATAAAGTTCTCCTCGCACCACGGAGAACGGGTTCCACCGGAAAGCCTCGGCGGACACGGTGACCCTCGATCCGGGGAGCGTGCGGACGTAGCGCAGTTGGTAGCGCATCACCTTGCCAAGGTGAGGGTCGCGAGTTCGAGTCTCGTCGTCCGCTCGGCAACGGCCTTCGACATTCAGGTCGGTGTCCCAGGCTGCGCAAGCAGTCGGGCAGCTGGCGGAGTGGCCGAGTGGTTTAGGCAAGGGCCTGCAAAGCCCTGTACACGGGTTCGATTCCCGTCTCCGCCTCGGGCGATTAGCTCAGTGGGAGAGCACTACCTTGACACGGTAGGGGTCACTGGTTCAATCCCAGTATCGCCCACCAGATTTTTTGGTGGCACCAAAGGCTCGGTTCTGGATTCAGAACCGAGCCTTTGTGCGTCTCCGGTCACGCGGTAGCATCACGACTACCTCCGCCAGAGTGATGTCCCGGAGGTGTACCCATGATTCGGTTCCCAGCTCTGCTGGGCTGCCTTGCGGTGGTCCTCGGCTGCCTGACGGCGCCGGCGGCACAGGCCGCGGCGCCCACGGTGACGGTGAACCCGGCGGGCAGCGGCCACGTCGGCCAGGGATTCGCCGGTTTCAGTTACGAGAAGGACCGGGTCGGTGCGGGCATGTTCGACGCGGCGGACGCCGACCTCGTGCGGCTGTTCCGGCTGTTGGGGCCCAGCGTGCTGCGGATCGGCGGCAACCTGGTCGACATCGTGAACTGGAACCCGAAGGGCGCGGGCGGCTCGGCCACCGAGGTGGCCCGCCCCGACGTGGTCAGGCTGGCGGCCTTCCTGAGGGCCACCGGCTGGCAGGTGATCTACGGCATCAACCTGAAGACCAACACCCCGGCCAACGCCGCCGACGAGGCGCAGTTCGCGGCGCGCACCCTGGGCAGCTCGCTGCTCGCGTTCGAGATCGGCAACGAGCCGAACTTCTACCGCACCGAGCAGACCTACGAACAGTCCTATGAGGACTACGTGGGCGCGATCCGCGCCAAGGTGCCCGGGGCGCGGTTCGACGGGCCCGGCGTGACCAACGGCCACAGCGCCTGGCTGGCCCCGTTCACGGCCAAGGAGAAGGACAACGGCCTGGCCGTGCTGACGATGCACAGCTACATCGGTGACCAGACCACCGGGACCATCCCCGGCATGTTGGCCTCCAACGGCTCGGGCGTGTTCAGCAAGGACCAGGAGGCGTTGCGCGATGCCAAGGCCGCCGGCCACATCCCGCAGTGGCGGATGAGCGAGGCCAACTCGTACTACCACGGCGGCACCGCGGGCGTGAGCAACGTGCAGGCGGCCGCGCTGTGGACCCTGGACTTCATGCGGGGCATCGCCGCGCGCGACGGGGACGGGGTCAACTTCCACGGCGGCACCTCGACCCAGTTCCCGCTGAACTACTCCCCCATCGTCTACTCGGGACTGACCCCGACCGGGGTCCAGGGCGTCTACTACGGCGAACTGCTGTGGCGGCTCGCCGGGACCGGTGCGCTGCACGCCGCGACGGTCAGCGGGGCCGCCGACCTGACCGCGTGGGGCATCGGCAACAACCTCGTGCTGAACAACAAGGGCACGTCCGCGCAGACGCTGACGGTCACCCTGTCCTCGCGCGCCGCCACTGCCGCCGAGTACGTGCTGACCGCCCCGGCGCTGAACTCCACTGCCATCACCATCGCCGGGTCCGGTGTGGACCAGCACGGTTCCTTCCACCCCACGCCGAACTCGTTGCGCGTGCACGGGAAGACCCTGTCCGTCACCGTGCCCGCGGGCAGCGCGACGCTGCTCGTCACGAGCTGAGGTCGTGCCCGCCCGGCGGTCCAGCCGGGCGGGCACCACGGTTCGCGCACCGGGCGAAGGCGGTCCAGCGGGGCGACGAGCCAGGGACCGCGATGCCGTGCGAGAGGTGCTGGCAGACGAGCAGCACCAGGGCGGCCACGACCTGGCCGGCAGGTGGGTCAGCGCTGGTGACGCAGCAGCACGACGCGCTCGTCGAAGGTCCGGGTCTCGACCAGCCGCAGGTCCAAGCGCTGCCCGGCCCTGGCGAACACGGGCTTGCCGCCGCCGAGCAGCACGGGGTGCACGAACACGCAGTACTCGTCGATCAGGCCCTGCTCGGTCAGCGCGGAGGCGAGGGCGGAACCGCCGAACAGCACGAGGTTGTTGCCGGGCTGGGCCTTGAGCTCGGCGAGCTCGGCGGGACCGGTGAGCACCCGCGTGTTCCAGTCGGCCTTCTCCAGGGTGCGTGAGACCACGATCTTGGGCGTCTCGCGCCAGATCGGGGCGAACTTCAGGTCGTGCGGGTCGGTGGACAGCTCCTCGGCCCTTGGCCAGTAGCCGGACATCATCTCCCACACCACGCGCCCGTACAGGAAGGCGTCGGCGAACTCGGTCAGCTCGTGGGAGTAGGCGGACAGCTCCGGGCCCATCAGCGGCCAGTCGAACTCGCCGTTGGGGCCCTCGATGAACCCGTCGAGGGACTGGTGCACGAAGTGAACGATCTTGCTGCCCATGGCGAGCCTCTTTCCTGAGTCGTTACCACTACCGACCGCCCGTTCCCGCGGAACTCATCGGACAGGCCGCTGTGATGGCGGTCACTGACAGGACAGTCACGGCAACCACACCCATCCGCCGTGCGCCCCAGGCTGCGTGCGGGGAGAATCCGCACAGGTGCACGAACAGTATGGGGGACACCATGAGAAAGCGGCTCATCGCCGTGCTGGCACTGGCACTGGCCGCCGTGCTGAGCCCGGTGGCGGCTGCGGCCCCGGCCGGCTTCGACCGGGAGTTGCGGGCGCGCATCGCCCAGGCGCAGGCGTACGCGGACAGCAGGCCCGGGGAGACGGGCATCGTGCTGCGCGACCGGTGGACCGGAGCGGTGTACCGCAGCGGGGCCGCGGGCACGCTCATCTGGGCCTGTTCGACGCCGAAGCTGGCGATGGTGGTGGACTTGTTGCTGCGCAACGACTCCGGCGCGATCACGCTGACCGCCGAGGACCGCGAGCTGATGCACAGGATGCTCAACTCCAGTGACGACGCGGCGGCCACCACCATGTGGAACAGGTACGGCGGGGAGGCGGAGTACGCCAAGCGCTTCCCCTCCTACGGCATGACCGACATGCGGTTCACCGACAAGCACCCGCACCACTGGGGCTGGATCCTCACCACGGCCAACGACCTCGACCGGCTGGTCAACTACGTGCTGACCAGGTTGCCGAGGCAGCACCGCGACTACATCGTCGGGGAGATGCGCGCGGTGGACCCCAACCAGCAGTGGGGTGTCTGGGGCGCGGGCGAGGCGGCGCGGCCGGGCAACAAGGACGGCTGGTCCGACGACAACGACGACGGGTCGTGGATCATGAACTCGGTGGGCTTCGTGGGTCCCGGTGAGCGCTTCACCCTGGCGCTGATGAACAACACCAAGGTGGTCCAGGACGGCTACGAGGTGGGCAAGGAGACGACGACCCGGATCAGCGAGATCCTCTTCAGGGGCTACTTCGGCTGAGCGCCCGTATCCTCCCGCCATGCAACTGCGGGACGAGTTCGTGCAGACGGTGCTGGGCCTGGTCCGCGTGCGAGTCGGCGGATCCGGCCCAGCCATGGTGTTCTGGCCGAGCCTGCTGATGGACGGCTCGATGTGGGCCGCGCAGGCCGAGCACTTCGGCACCGCGCACACCGTGCTGCTGGTGGACCCGCCCGGCCACGGGGCGAGCGCCCCGCTGACGGCCCCGTTCGACTTCGAGCAGTGCGCGCAGACCATCGTGCAGGTGCTGGACCGGTTCGGCCTGGACGCGGTGGACTACGTGGGCAACTCCTGGGGCGGCATGATCGGCGGCACCGTGGCGGCGCGGTACCCGGACCGGATCCGCAGCGCGGTGCTGATGAACTGCACGGCCTCACCGGCGGGTCTCCGGCAGAAGGTCGAGTTCACGGTGCTGACCCAGCTGGCACGGCTGCGCGGCGGGATCCGCCCACCGCTGCGCAAGCCCGCGGTCGACGCGTTCGTCGGGCCGACGACCAGGCGTGAACGGCCCGAGGTGGTGGCCAAGATCGAGGCGGCGCTGGCACGGGTGGACGTGTCGGCGGCGCGGTGGGCGGTGGCCAGCGTGGTGCCACGCCGTCCCGACCAACTCGCCCTGCTCGGCGCCGTGCGCTCGCCGGTGCTCGTCGTGGCGGGCAGACAGGACGCGACCTTCCCCGTGGCCGAGACCCGGCTGATGGCCGAGGCGATCCCCGGGGCGCGGTTCGTGGTGCTGGAGCGGGCCGCGCACCTGGCTGCACTGGAAGCCCCGGCCGAGGTCAATGCCCTGATCGAGGAGTTCTTGTCACGGTGACGCCCACCCACACGGTGCGACTTGTGCTCCGTGACAGGCAATCCGGTGCACCTGCTGAGCGAACACGAGCCAGTCCGGGATCCTGCTGCTACGGTCCCGAACGGTGTGGGTGAACCGATCGACACGGGTGCTGGTGGCTTTCGCCTTGGTGCTGGCCAGTTCCGCGCTCGCGGCGGGTGCGGCCGACAGGGCGGAGGCCAGGGCCGCGGGCCTGGTGGCGCGCATGACCCTGGACGAGAAGCTGGGATTCGTCGGCGGCTCGGCGGATCCGCGCAAGCTGGGTGGGGCGGGCTACGTGCCGGGTGTGCCCAGGCTGGGCATCCCGGAGCTGCGGCTGACCGACGGGCCCGCGGGCGTGCGGGTGGCGGCGCACGCCACGGCCATGCCCGCGCCGATCGCACTGGCCTCGGCCTTCGACCCGGGGCTGGCCCGCGCCTACGGGGCCGTGCTGGGCAGGGACGGGCGCGCACTGGGCCAGGACGTGCTGCTCTCGCCGATGGTCAACACGATCCGCGTGCCGGTGGCGGGCCGCAACTTCGAGACCTTCAGCGAGGACCCGCTGGTGTCGGCGCGCACGGTGGCCGCGGAGGTCGCCGGGGTGCAGTCCCAGGGCCTGATGGCCACGGTCAAGCACTTCGCGGAGTACAACCAGGAGACCGACCGGGACACCGTGGACGTCTCGGTGGACGACCGCACGGTGCACGAGATCGAGTTACCAGGCTTCCGGGCGGCGGTGGACGCGGGCGCGGCCTCGGTGATGTGCGCGTACAACAAGGTGAACACGGTCTACGCCTGCGCCAACGAGGAGCTGCTGCACGGGATCCTGCGCGAGGAACTGGGTTTCCGGGGCTGGGTCATGTCGGACTGGTACGGGACCCACTCCACCGACTCGATCAGCAAGGGGCTCGACCAGGAGATGCCCAACGGGTTGTACCTGGGCACGGCGCTGCGCAGGGCCGTGCTGGACGGGACCATCCCGGAGTCCACTGTGGACGCTTCTGTGCGGCGAATCCTCACGCAGATGTGCAGGTTCGGGCTGCTGGACCGCACCCCGCCACCCCGCCCGGAGCGCGACGCGGCCGGTGGCGCGCGGGCCGCGCTGGCCGTCGCCGAGCAGGGCGCGGTGTTGCTGCGCAACGAATCCGGGGCGCTGCCGCTGAGTGACGCCCCCGGCCAGCGCATCGCCGTGATCGGTCCGACCGCGCGGGTGCCGAAGATCGGTGGCGGCGGCAGCTCGCACGTCGTGCCGGACCACGCGGACGCGCCGCTGGACACGATCCGCGCGCGGGCCGGTCAGGACAGCACGGTGAGCTACTCCCCCGGCGGCACACTGGACGGTCTGCCGATCCCGCCGGCGAGCTTCGACCCGCCACTGCCGGTGGACGCGGACGGCGTGGTCTCGGTGCCGCAGGGTCAGACAGCCGTCTACAACGGGGACCTGCTCGTACCCGGCAGTGGCGAGTACCTGGTGTCGCTGAGCGCGAGCGGCAGCGGCTACGGCGTGCTCGAAGTGGACGGTCAGACCGCCTACGCGGGCGGCAACCTCGGGCTGGCCGAGCTGTCGCTGCACTTGGACGCGGGGCGGCACAAGGTGGCCCTGTCCCGACTGGCCGGGCTGGGCATCGGGGTGCTGAAGCTGACGCCGCAGTGGGTCACCGCGCAGCGGCAGCGCGAGTACCTCGCCCCCGCGGTGGACGCGGCCAGGCAGGCGGGCACCGCGATCGTGTTCGCCTACGACGACAGCGCGGAGGGCACCGACCGGCACTCGGTCTCGCTGCCCGGCTACCAGGACGAGCTGATCACCGAGGTGGCGCGGGTCAACCCGAACACCGTGGTGGTGCTGAACACCGGTTCCGCGGTGGCCATGCCCTGGCTGAACGGGGTCAGGGCGGTGCTGGACATGTGGTACCCCGGGCAGGAGGGCGCCGCGGCGACCACGGCGCTGCTCTACGGGGACGCGAGCCCCTCCGGCAGGCTCACCCAGACCTTCCCGACCTCCCTGGCGGCGACGCCCTTCGGCGGCCACCCGGAACGGTTCCCCGGGGTGGCCAAGCGGGCCGAGTACTCCGAGGGCATCTTCACCGGCTACCGCTGGTACGACGCGAACCGGGTGCGGCCGCTGTTCCCCTTCGGCTACGGCCTCACCTACACCAGCTTCGCCTACAGCGATCCGCGCGCGAAGTGGCGTGACGGCGGGCTCGACGTGGAGTTCACCCTGCGCAACACGGGCACACGTCCCGGGCGGGAGGTCGCGCAGGTCTACCTCGGGCCGAGCCCGGACGTGGCCGTACCGCAGGCGGTTCGCGCGCTCGCCGGGTACCAGGGTGTTTTCTTGCGACCTGAGGAAAGTCGGCGCGTCAAGATCCACGTGGACGCCCAGCAGTTGAGGTACTGGACCGGCACCGGGTGGGCGCTGGGCACGGGCACCCGTACGGTGTCGATCGGCGCCTCCTCGGCCGACCTGCCGCTGAGCACGGCGGTGACCGTCAGGTAGTGCTGTCCCCAGCGGCCGCGGCGCGCCGGTGTCGGTTGCGCCGGTGGTGGCCACGACCACCGATAACCTGAGCGCGGACTCGACATGGCTCAGGATGTCGAGTCCCCACTCAGGTCGTCAATGGCGAGGTGACGCGTGACCGATCAGGCCAAGCCGCTGCGCGCCGACGCACGCCGCAACCGGGCGAAGGTGCTGGCCGCCGCGGAGCAGGTGTTCGCCGAGTTCGGTGCCTCGGTCTCCACCGAGCAGGTCGCGGCCCGCGCGGGCGTGGCGATCGGCACCGTGTTCCGGCACTTCCCCACCAAGCAGGAACTGCTGCGCGCCCTGCTCAGGGAGTTGCTGGCGCGGCGGACCGAGGAGCTCACCACGCTGGTGGCCGAGGGCGACCCGGCCACCGCCCTGTTCGAGTTCTTCACCCGGCTGGTGGCGGAGGCCGCGGCGAACAAGGCCGTGGTGGACCTGCTGGCCGAGGCCGGGATGGACGTGCAGGTCGCCGAGCAGGTGCGGAGCTTCCAGCACGCGCTGGCGCAACTGCTCGACCGGGCCAAGTTGGCCGGGGCGGTGCGCGCCGACGTTCGGCTCGACGAGGTGCTGGCCCTGCTTGGCGCGATCAGCCAGGGCGCCCTGCTCGGCAGCTGGGACCGCGACCTGCAGACCCGCACCCTGGCGATCGTCTTCACCGGCCTGCTGCCCGGAGGCTGAGCTGGCTCCCCGTCCGCACCGCCAGCCTCTCGCCGCGCGAAGGCGGGGCGGCACGGCGAGGATTGCTGGACCCGGCACCAGGAGGAAGCGATGGCGGCTCAGGACGCGGCGGAGCCCACGGAGTTCACGCCACGGATCGGCAAGACCGCTCGGCGCGTGCTGGCCCTCAACGGCTACACGCGGTACGAGCAGCTGACGAGGGTGTCATCGGCGGAGCTGCTGAAGATCCACGGCGTGGGTCCCAAGGCGATCCGGATCCTCGGCGAGGAACTGGCCGCGAGGGGGCTTGCCTTCCCCGCGCTGTGATTAGGCGGCCAGCGCACGACGGCCGCGCAGCCATGCGTCGGGCACCACGCGGCGCCGCTCGGTGACCACGATGGTGGCGATCACGCCCGCCGCGAGCCAGGCGAGCAGCTCGGCTATGCCCGGCACGAGGCCATCGGCCCCGGTGACGATCGCCCGCAGCGCAACGACCGCGCCGTGCGTGGGCAGGAACGGGGCTACCGACTGGAAGAACCCGGGCACGGTGGACACGATCCCGGTCGCCGCGGCGAGCACCAGCACGGCGATCGCCACGAACCGGCCGGGCTGCCGGAAGATCGCCACCAGTGCCCGGTTGACCGCGGTGAAGGCGAAGGCCGCCAGCAGGGTCACGCCGAGCACCGCCAGCCAGGCGGCGAGCCCCAGGCCGAACGCGGGCGCGAGCACCAGGCTGAGCAGCAGTGCGGTCAGCGCGGCGATGCCGGTGCCGGGCAGGGCCGAGCCCACGATGATCCGCCAGGTCGGACGGCGTGAGGTGAGCACGCTCGGCGGCACCGCGCGGATCACCACGTAGGTGGCCAGCGCCCCGGTCCACAGCGCCAGCACCAGGAAGAACACGGCGGCACCCGGCCCGCTCAGCCCTCCACCGTCCACTTCGGACCTCAGAGGGCTGGCCGCCACCTGCTTGAGGTGCTGGCGGTCCCGCTCGCTGTAGTTGGGCACCTGGTCGCGCCCGGCGTTCAGACCCGAGGCGAGCTCCTTGCTGCCCGAGTCGAGCTTGCCCGCCCCGTTGGCGGCCTGCTCCGCGGCCTCGGCCAGCTGCCGCGCCCCGCTGTCGGCCTGCCGGATGCCCGAGTCCAGCTGCCGCGCCCCGTCCGCGGCCGTGGCGATGCCGCCTGCCAGCTCCGCGGCCTTGGCGGCCAGCGCGGCGTTGCCCTGGGCCACCTGCCCGGCTCCCGAGGCCAGGTCGCTGACTGATTTTTTGGTCAGCACGGCCGCGTCCCGGATCTCCGCCCGCTTGCCGTCGATCACGGCGGCCTCCGCGCTGAACCTGTCGGCCGCCGCGGACAGCTGCGCGCAGAACCGCGGGTCGCCGCCCTGGTCCGCGCAGCGGTCGGCCAGGTCCCGGAAGCGCTGCGCGGCCTGGGTCGCCGAGGGCAGTGCGTCGATCACGGCGATCACCTGGTCGGCGATGGGCACGATCTTGTCGGCCAGTTGATGGTTGCCCGCGGCGACCTGGGCCGCGCCGTCCGCGAGCTGCTTGGTGAGCGCGGGCAGCTGCGCGGTCTGCTGTTCGGCGCTGGTCAGGCCCGCCGACAGCTGGCCAGAGCCCTCGGTGAGCTTGCCGGTACCCGAGGCCAGTTCCCCCGCTCCGCTGGACAGCTTGCCCAGGCCGACCACGAGCTGGCCGGTGCCCTCGCTGAGCTGACTCGCCCCGTCGGCCGCCTTGCCGAGCTGGCCGTGCACGGTGGTGAAGCCGAGGTAGATGTTGTCCAGGTAGGTCTGCACGACCTGCTGGTTGAGCGCGCCCAGCGTGGCGTTGGCGATCTGCTTGCTGGCAACGGGATCGACCAGTCCCCCACTCTTGGAGGTCTCGACCCGCAGCGTGGCCTGCTCGGCCTCCAGCGGCTTGCCCCCGGTGGAGGTGGCCTGCTTGGAGAAGGTCTTCGGGATGGTGACCACCGCCGAGTACCGGCCCCCGGACAGGCCCGAGCCCGCGTCGGCGGAGTCGGTGAGCACCCAGTCGTAGCCAGAGTCCTTGCTGTGCACCAGGTTCCCGGCCAACTGGCGGCCAAGCGGCACGATCTGACCGTTCACCGTGACCGGCTCGTCGTTGTTGACCACGGCGGCCCGCGCGGTGGCGTGGTTGTCCTCCGGGGACCAGAACGCCCAGGTGAGCAGGCCCGCCACCAGGACGGGCACGGTGATGATGCCGACCAGGGTGCGCCAGGTGATCGGGCCGGAGGTGGTCGCCCGGTCGGAGTTGGTGAACAAGGAGAACATCAGGCGACCTCGACAGTCTGCGCGGACAGGGCCAGCGTGGTGATCCCTGCCGGTGGCACGAGATCGCGCACCAACTCGGGGCTCTGGCAGGTGAAGACGATCCCGGCCGGTCCACCGGCCAGTGCGGCGATCAGCTCGCGCAGCGCACCGCGCTGGTCCGCGCTGACCACCACGTCGAGGTCGTCCAACAGGAGCAGGCGGATCCCGTCGCGCAGCGCGTGCGCGGCCTCGCCCGCGGGGTCGGCGCTCTCCCGGCAGTCGATCAGCGCGACGCGGGTGCGCACGGCGTGCGCGTGCTGCGGTACCACCCGGCCGCACACCTTGAGATCGCCCTCCACCCGGCTGACCCGGCCGCCCAGGGCGTACAGCAGGGTGGACTTGCCCGCGGCCGCCGGGCCGTGGACCGCCAGCGCCGCACCGGGTTCCAGGTGCAGCTCGACCCCGGCGAACACCGCGCGGTCACGATCGTCGGCCACGCGCAGGTCACGCGCGCTGACCAGTTCCGGCGAGCCGGGCGCGGGCCAGTCGGCCAGGCGCAGTTCGTGCACCAGGCCGTCCCCCTCGGCGTCGAACACCGGCAGCTTGCGGTCCAGCCGGGTGGGCAGGCCCCAGGCCCGGTGGCCCAACAGCGCCAACACCGCTGGTACCAACGTCATCCGCACCAGGAAGGCATCCACGGACACGCCGACGGCCAGGCTGAACGCGATCGGTTTGATGGTGGCGCTGCCCTCGGGCACGAAGGCGGCGAACACCGCGAACATGATCAGTGCGGCGGCCACCACCACCCGCGAGGCCGAGACGAATCCGGACTCGATGGCCCGCGCGGGATCACCGCCGTGCACGTAGTCCTCGCGGATGCGGGACACCAGGAAGACCTCGTAGTCCATCGCGAGTCCGAAGAGGACACCCATCAGGATGATCGGCAGGAAGCTGATCACGCTGCCCTCGTGCTGCACGTTCAGCACGTCCGCCAGGTGTCCCTGCACGAACACGAAGGAGGTTGCGCCGAAGGCGGCCCCGCAGGACAGCAGGTAGCCGAGGGTGGCCTTGACCGGCACCCAGATCGAGCGGAACACCATGGCCAGCAACACAAGTGAGAGCCCGACCACCAGCGCGCCGAAGGGCAGCAACGAGTCGCCGAGCTGGCTGGACACGTCGATGGCCACGGCGGTGATACCGGTGACCGCGGTGGCCACGCCGTAGTTGTCCTGGAACTGCCCACGCATCCCGCGCAGGGCGGACACCAGCTGCTCGGTCTGCGGTGAGTCCGGGGACGTCGAGGGCACCACCTGGATGATCCCGGTGTCCCCCTTGGGGTTCGGCGTGGCCAGCGGCACCGAGGCCACCCCGGGCAGGTGCCGGATGTCCTCGGCGATCTTGTTGGTGACGCCGATCGGATCGGTGCTGGAGATGATGTCCGCGGTGACGATCAGCGGCCCGTTGTAGCCGGGACCGAAGTGCTCCGCGATGACCTGGTAGGTGTCCCGCGCCGGGCTGCCCTCGGCCTCGGAGGCGTTGTCCGGCAGGGCGAGGCGCAGGTCGAACGCGGGCAGTGCGCACACCGCGAGCCCCAGCACCACGACCAGCACGGTCACCAGCGGGTACCGCGTGGCCAGCCGGACCCAGCGCAGGGCGAGCCGGGCGCGTGGCTTGCGCCGTGCCCTGCGCTGGGCCCTGCGTGGGCGCTGAGCCTTGGGGCGCAGGCGTTCCCCGGCGAAGCCGAGCAGGGCGGGGATGAGCGTGACGGCGATCAGCACGGCGATGGCCACGCCCAGTGCGGCGGCCACGCCCATGGTGGTGAGGAACGGGATGCCCGCCACGGCCAGTCCGAGCAGGGCGATGACCACCGTCAGCCCGGCGAAGATCACCGCCGAGCCCGCCGTCGCGGTGGCGCGGGCCACCGACTCCTCGACGTCCAGGCCCTCGGCGAGTTGGTCGCGGTGCCGGGACAGGATGAACAGGGCGTAGTCGATGCCCACGGCCAGCCCGAGCATCACCGCCAGCATCGGCGCGGTGGAGGAGATCGGCGTGACCAGCGTGGTGAAGAAGATCAGCGCCACCGAGACGCCGACACCGAGGATCGCCGTGAGCAACGGCATCACCGCCGCGATCAGCGAGCGGAACACCAGCAGCAGCACCAGCATCGCGATCAGCACACCGAGGCCCTCGGTGGCGCTGAGCTTGGGCACCGGGTTGGCGTAGACCGCGCCGCCCACGTGCACCTGCGCGCCACCGCCGACCGCCGTGCCGAGGTCGTGCCCGATGCGGGCGACCTCGTCCTTGGTGGCCTGCCTGGCCTCGGCCAGCTGCACGTCGAAGGGCACCGCGATCAGCGCGGCCCTGCCGTCCGCGGACACCGCGCCGTGCACGTCCTGGCCGAACGGGTCGATGGCCATGGCGACCTGGTTGACCTGCTTGAGCTTGGCCACGGCGTCAGCCACGGCCGCCCTGGTGCGCGGGCTGTCCACCCGCTGCCCGTCCGGCATGACCAGCACCACCTGTGCCGAGGTGCCGCTGACCTGTGGGAAGACGTGCTTGAGGTGGTCGAGGGCCTCCTGGGACTGCGAACCCGGGATGGCGAATGCGTCGTCGGTGCCCTGGTTGAACAGCAGCGCGCCGGTTCCGGTCAGCGCGAGCAGGACCAGCCACAGGGCCAGCACGAGGCCCCGCGCGCGCACCGCGGCGCGGCCGAGGCGGTACAGGAAGGAGGACAAGGTGGGCTCCCGACGGCGGCTGACCTGGTTCGATACACAATGTATCTTCATACGCGGCGCATCCGATACATACCGTATTTCAGAACACACCGCATCCGATGCACCGTGTACGCTCGTTCGAGTGGTCAACAGTGGTGAGCGGGTGACCAGGCGCCGCGTGGACACCCGGCAGCGGCTGATCGCGGCCGCGCACGAGGTGTTCCTGGAACGCGGGATCCGCGACTCCCCGATCGAACTGGTCTGCGAGCGGGCCGGGTTCACCCGGGGCGCCTTCTACTCCAACTTCGCCACCAAGGAAGACCTGTTCCTCGCGCTGTTCGAACAGCAGAACGAGATCAGGGCCCAGCGGCTGCGCGGCATCCTGGCCGAGGTCGCCGCCAGCGGAGTGGTCTCCGACATGAGTTCCGTGCAGGCACTGGTCGTCCAGGTCGGCAAGCTGTTCATGACCCCGTTGGCCGAGGACCGCGACTGGTACCTGCTGTGCAGCGAGTTCCGCTCGCAGGCCCTGCGCCAGCCCGAACTGCGCGGCCACCTCGCCCGCGCGCAGGCCGAGTTCGACCAGCGCCTGGGTCAGGCACTGGTGGAATCCTTGGCACAACTGGGTTTGCGCTTCGTCATCGCCCCCGCCGACGCTGTGCACGTGATGGTCGGCATGTACGAGATGGCCATGCAACGCTCCCTGCTGGAGGAGCAGGCCAGCTCCGCTGTGGAAAGCTACGTCACCGACCTGATCCCCCGGCTGATGTCCGCGCTGGTGGAGCTGCCCCAGGGTTAGGCGCGTTCCGGAAACTCGTGCCCGGCTTCGCGATGAGTTCGGTCCGGCTACCCGGTCTATCCCGGGAACAGCCGAACACCAGCGACCGCGGAGGAACCATGAGGATCAAGACGCACATGGCAGTGAGCATCGACGGCTACATCACCACCCCGGAAGGCTGGCCGGTGCAGCTGTCGATGCCAACCTTCGCCGGGCGCACCTCGCACGGACTGCCGGAGTTCCTGGCCAGCTGCCGGGGCGCGGTGATGGGCCGGACGACCTTCCTGCCCGCACTGGACGCGCCCGAGTGGCCCTGGCCGGGGCTACGCGTGTTCGTGCTGACCTCCAGCCCACTGCCCGAGGGCACTCCCGAGGACGTGGTCACCGCGGCCGATCCGGCTCAGCTGCTCAAGCTGATGGCGGAAGCCGACCTCGGCGGCGACGTCCACCTGGTCGGCGGCCAGCAGACCCTGGAAGCCTTCCTGGCCATCGGCGCGGTATCCCAGTTGGGGGTACTCACGGTGCCGCGACTCGTCGGCAGCGGGGTGCGGATGACGGCGGAGGGCAGCGCGTTCCGCCGGTTCGAGTTCCAGTCCTCGCGGACGTTCCCGGACGGCTGCACCGAGCAGATCTACACTCCCGCAGCCAGCTCCTGACCTGTACCGGGCGGTGCCGTCACACAGCGCCGTGCTGTGGAGTGCCATCTAGCGGGTGAGCCTGGCCAGCCAGTTCGGGTCGGCGATGTCCACCGGCACCGTGCTCATCACCACGGTGGGCGTGCCCTTGAAGAACGTGGCGTCCCGGGCCCGGTCCGTCACCGAACGGATCTTCGCCGCGTACGTGCCACCGTGCACCTCGGCCGCGAACTGGTCACCGGTCAGCCCCACCCGCCTGCCCATGTCGATCAGCTGGTCCTCGGTGTAACCGCCCTGCCCCTCACCGGGCTGCTCGCGGTAGAGCAGTGCGTGGAACGCCGCGAACCGGCCCGCCTTCGCCGCCGCCAGCGCCGCGTTCGCCGCGCGCAACGAGTAGCCCGCCGGGTTCGACTCCCGGTCCAACAGGTTCAGCAGGTGGTAGGTGACCCTCAGTTGGCCGGCGGCCAGGGCCTTGGTCAACTGGTCGCCGTAGCGCTGCTCCAGATCCTTGCGGCAGTACGGGCACAGGAAGTCCTCGTACACGTCGATACTCGCCCGCGCGTTCGGGCTGCCCGCCACCACCGTCCCGTCCTCAGCCACCACCGCCGGGAAGTCGGCGCCCGCCCCCGCCGCCGACTGCTGGCTGCCCTGGTACAGCACGCCACCGAGCACGCCGACCGCGATCACCACCAAGGCCGCCACCCACAGCAGGCCGCGCCTGCCCCTGGTCGTGCCCCGCGCCGCCGCCACCACTGTGCTCCCCACGGTGGATCTCCTTCCGCTCACCGAAGACCACGGCCGCGCGGGACATTCGGTTCACCGCAGCAGCTTGTAGAAGTACGTCGTCGACTTCAGCCGCCCCGCCGTGTCCGTCGCGTAATCCGGGATCACCCCCACCTCGATCCACCCCGCCGACCGGTACACGCCCTCCGCCGGGCTACCCGTCTCCGTGTCCAGCACCAGCGTCGACCGCCCCGCCGCCAGCGCTCCCCGCTCGGCGGTCGCCAGCAACTCCCTGCCCAGTCCACGACCCCGCGCCCTCGGGTGGACCATCAGCTTCGCCACGTCCGCGCGGTGCCTGCTGTTCGGTTTGTCCGCCAGCCTCAACTGCACCGTGCCCAGCACCTCACCGTCCTCCAGCGCCAGCCACAGCACCGTAGCCCCCGCCGACACCTCCGGCGCCAGACCCGCCCACCAGTTCGCCGCCGCCTCAGGGTCCAGCGGCGCCAGGAAACCCACCGAAGCGCCCGCTGCCACCGTGTCCACCAGCAACCCCGCCAGCCCCTTCGCCGCTGCCAGCAGTTCCTCCGCCGTCGCCCGCTTGATCTCGTGCATGGGCGTGATGCTCGCAGTTGGGTGGTTGGGTTGGGTGGTCGGCTCGCTGGTCGGTTTCGCTGGTCGGTGGGCCGTTTCGGGGGTGCTCGGCGCTGGTGGTGGGGTGGTGGGTTACGGGGGTGGATCCTGGGGTCGTTGTTCCGGTGGTCGCTGCTGGTGGTGGCTTTGGACGGCAGGCGGGGCGTGACTCCGTTGCCCCGGCGGCGGTTGGGTCGTTGGTCGCTGCTAGTGGCTTTGGACAGCAGGTGGGGCGCGCCAATATCGCCCCGGCGGCGGTTGGATCGTTGGTCGCCACCACTGCTGGCTTTGGACGACAGCCGGGACGCACCAACGTTGCCCCAGCGGCAGTTGGGCCGCTGGTCGCCACCACTGCTGGCTTCAGACGGGAGGCGGACCCGGCTCCACTGCCCGCCACCGGTTCAGCGCACCACCACTGACCACCTTCAACGGCAGCCAGACCCCAGCTCCACTGCTCCGCCACTGGTTGAGTCGTTGGTTGCCTCGGGTGGCGCTCGTTGCTTCGTGTTCGTTGTCGGCTCGCCGTTGGCTGGGGGCCGCTTCGGCGGCGGCCGGGGTTCGGGGGTTTCTTGCCTGGTCTTTGGTCCTGGCGCCCTTTTCCCAGTTCATCAGGGCGGGTCCGGCTCCGCAATGGCCCTCGGCCGGGTCTCGTACTCGAATCCGAGCGGGGTGGTCCACCGCCGGGTCCCGTCGGCGTCCCGCCTGAACCGGTACTGACCGATGATCTTCAGGTAATGGTGCACATCGCAGAACGGCCCGAGATTGCGCTCATCTGTCGAACCGCCCGAGGCAAAGCCCCGCGCATGGTCGATCTCGCATTCCGCGACGGGCCGTAGACAGCCTGGCGCCTGACAGACCCGGTCCCGGACCATCACGAAATCCCGCAACGCCTTCGGCGGCCGGTATCGTTTCCGACCGACCCCGATCGGCATGCCGACTTTGTCGGTGAGGACTTTGCGCCAGTCGCCCTGCGCGGCGATTTCGCGAGCCAAGCTCGCGTCAACGTATCCGACACCCGCGATGTATCCAGGATCGGCAGTCAACCCGAGCAGTGTCCGCGCGGACACGGTCACGTCAGTCCGCACCGTCACCGGTCGATCCGAGCCCAGCATCCGATCGACGAACACATCGGCCTGCTTCTCGCCTCGGGACCGGTCGTCGTCCAGGGCCTCCGCGTCGGCGGTGATCTGGTCGAACACCTGCCGCGCCCGCACCGCGTCCAGGTATGCGGTCAGTTCCGCCATGCCATCAGGCATCGGCTTGTACCGCACCTCGGAGCGTTTCACGGCCTTGACGTGCCGGATCTCCGCACCGAGTGGATCAACCAGGCACACCAGCCGCCCAACCTCGACCCTCAACTCCCCGGAGTTCAGTTCGGCGGCACCGGTCAGCCGGGCGTCCACCTGGCGGGCCTTCTCCTCGTCCAGGTTCTCGGTCAGCTTTCGCACGGCCTCGAACCGGTCCAGGTCCAGCAACCCGTCCCGCATCAACCCGGCCAACACCGGCAGCCGATCCATTGCCGCCGCCTGCTCCTGAAGCCGACGAGCCCTCCCGAGCGGAATGCGCAGCAACAACGCGATCTCGTGGGGATCGTCAAGTTCGGCGGCGCAGCAGAGCAGATCGAATTCGGCGGACGCGAGGCGTTTCCACACCTCGAGCATCCGCTCCGCGATCTCCCTCTTCCCCATGTCACCATTCTACGCCGAATAGTCGACACGGAAGGGTGAAAAGCGGCGCGCGCCGAATAATCGGGGCGGTATTCCACGCACCTGGAACGACCTAGCCGCCGGCACACCAGGTCTTCGACACGGTCAACTCCGCCAGCACCTCACCCAGCGGCACAACCCCGAGCCCGGGGCCACGAGGCACGGCGACATGCCCGCCGTCGAGCACGAACGGCTCGGTCAGGTCCTGGGTGTAGTACCGGTCCGAGGCCGAGGTGTCACCGGGCAGCACGAACCCGGGCAGCCCGGCGAGCGCCACGTTGGCGGCGCGGCCGATCCCGGTCTCCAGCATGCCGCCGCACCACACGGCGATCCCGTGCGCCTGGCACACGTCGTGCACCCTGCGGGCTTCGAGGTAGCCGCCGACCCGCCCGGGCTTGATGTTGACGATGGAGCAGGCACCGAGCGAGATGGCGTCGGCCGCCGCCTTGGCCGAGACGATCGACTCGTCGAGGCAGATCGGGGTCCTCAACTGACGGGCCAGCGTCGCGTGCTGGCTCAGGTCGTCCTCGGCGAGCGGCTGTTCGATCATGAGCAGGTCGAACGCGTCGAGCCGGGCCAGTTGCCGGGCATCGGTCAGCGCGTACGCCGCGTTGGCGTCGACCTGGAGCAGCAGGTCGTCCCCGAACCGCTCGCGCACAGCACGCACGGGCTCCACGTCCCAGCCTGACTGAATTTTCAGTTTGATCCGCAGGTAGCCCTGGTCCAGGTAACCGGCCACCTCGTCCAGCAACTGCCCGATCGAGTCGGCGATCCCGACGGACACCCCGGCAGGCACGCGGTCGCGCACGGCTCCGAGGTGATCGGCCAGCGAAACACCTTGTGCCCGAAGGGAAGCGTCCAGCACGGCCATCTCAAGCGCGGCCTTGGCCATGGGGTGCCCCTTGAACCGGGCGAGCGCGGGACCGACCGCGCCGGGCGTGATCCTCGGCAGCCGCAGCAGTTCGGGCAGCAGGAACCGCTCGATGACGGAGGCCGCACCCGCCACGTACTCGGCGGAGTACAGCGGCTCGGTCATCGCCACACACTCGCCCCAGCCCTCGGCATCGGGCGTGACCACCCTCAGCAGCAGCACGTCCCTGGTGTGCGCCACGCCGAACGAGGTGCGAAACGGTGCTCGCAGCGGCATCCTGACCCTGAACAGCTCCACTCCAGTGATCTTCACGAGGTTCCTCCCGAGGTCAGCACGTACCACCCGGACCGGCTCATCCCGGTCACGCGGAAACCGGATTCCTGCGCGTCCGCCATTGCCGCGCGCACCGCCATCCGCCACCGGTTGGCCGCGGCGGGATCGTTCCTGCGCAGCGCCTCGATGTCCTCGGGTACCCGCACGAACAGCGTTTCCCCCTGCCGCACAACGGTTCCTGACAACTCCTGGAGCTCCGGTTCCGGCGGCGGAGCGCCGGTCAGGTCCCACTCGACCAGGAACCGGTCAGACCGGTCACCGGCGTTGATCTCGTCAGCCATCGGCCCGTAGTAGTCCGGCACGTACCGGGATGGCAGCGCACCGAGCCGGGTGATGTTGAAGTGGGCGTTGCGCCGCACCAGTGGGTCGAAGGTCCACCTGATGATCGACACCCCACGAGCCAGCGCCCAGTCCCGCTGGTGCAGCTTCAGCCGCAGCCCGGCGCCACCGCCCCGGGCACCGGGCAGCACACCGAGCACGTGCGAGTGCAGTTCTCCGTCAGCGCCGAAGAACCCGACCGCGGCCCCGAGCAGTTCCCCGCCCTCGACGAGCCCGCCCACGTAGTTGCCGGAGCGCGACAACGCCGTGATCAGCCCCGGGTCGATCAACTGCCGGGACCACACCTTCGCGAGCAGCTCGGCCGCGGCCCGGTGTTCGGACAACTCGGTGAGCTCGCGGATCACGTCAGCACCCTGCGGATCAACGCGGCGAGCAGTTCGGCCCGCTCCGGCATCCGGTCCACGACCACGTGCTCCCCCTCGGCATGCGCACCACCGCCGACAGCGCCAAGACCGTCCAAAGTGGGCACTCCGACCCCAGCCGTGAAGTTGCCGTCCGAGGCGCCGCCGACCGCGACCTCGGTCAGCGGCGTGGCCGAGACCTGTTGTGCCAGCTCGAAAAGCGCCGCCGAGCTGCTGCGCTCCAGCGGCGGGCGGTTCGGCCCGCCGTCCAGTCGCAGCAGGGCCCCTGGCAGTACGGGACACAGCGACCGGATCTCCTCGTCCACCCGCCGCTGTTCGGCCAGCGAACTGGTCCGCACGTCCACCGAGACGCGAGCGGCAGCGGGCACGGTGTTGACCGTCGTGCCCGCGCTGGCCACCGAGGGCGTGACCGTCGTGCCGAGTTCCGGTCGCGCGATGGCGGACAGCGCCAGCACCTGGTGGGCGAGCTCGATCGTGGCGTTGACCCCGCGCTCGGGCTCCAGCCCCGCGTGCGCGGCCAGGCCCTGCACCTCCAGGTGGTAGATCGACGTGCCCTTGCGCGCGGTCTTCAGCGCCCCACCGTCGGCGCTCGCCTCCAGCACGAAGGCCGCCCGCGCCCCGCGCGCGGTGTCCTCGATCAGCGGGCGCGACCCCGGCGAGCCGATCTCCTCGTCCGCGGTGACCAGTACCGCGACCCCGTCCAGACTGTCCAAAGTGGACAGAGCGTGGAAAGCCTGCACCAGACCGGCCTTCATGTCGAAGCAGCCTGGCCCGGTGGCCACGCCTTCGGTGACCGAGAACGGCCAGCGGGCGAGCGTGCCCAGCGGCCACACCGTGTCGTAGTGGCCGAGGACGAGCACCTCGGTCCGGGCCGAGTACCGCCACAGCAGGTGCGGTCCGACCCGCTGCGGCGCGAGCCCGGTCAGGCGCTCGCCGAGGTCGGCGACCACCTCGGCGCAGCGGGCGAGCGCGGCGGGGTCCGCCGACGGGGATTCGACCCCGACCAGTGCGGCCAGGTCAGCGAGCATGTTCTCCAGCACCGGCCCACCCTAGGTCGGCGGCGCGGCCCGCTGCTTCGTGCGATCCGACGAACCGGCCCCCACCGGTTGGTGCGCTGCGTGGAGTCGCAGGTCAGCCGGTTGTTCCTACTGTGACGCCATGACAACCAGTGAGGACCTCGCCGCCTTGTTCGACCGGATCGGCGCACGGGGCTGGGTGCACGCACGGGAGCTCGACGGGGACCGCGAGATCGGCCTCGACCCGGACGAGCCGGTGGTGCTGGCCTCGGTGTTCAAGCTGCCGGTGCTGGTCACCTACCTGCGGGCGGTCGCGGCGGGCGAACTGGACCCGGCCGAACGGGTCAGGATCGGCCCGCGCCACCGGATCGGCGGGATCGGCACCGCGGGCTGCGCCGACGACGTGGAGATGAGCTGGCGGGACGTGGCGCTGTTCATGATGAGCATGAGCGACAACGCGGCCACCGACGTACTGCTGGCACGGCTCGGGCTGGACCGGGTGCACGAGGTGCTGGCGAGCCTCGGGCTGACCAGGACCAGGCTCATCGGCGGTTGCGAGGACCTGTTCGCCAGCGTGGCCGAGGACCTGGGCCTGGACCTGGAGACGGCCCTCGCCCAGCTGGCGGAAGCCACCTTCGACGGGGACCTGTCGGTGTACGACCCGGAACGCACGACCTCGGGCACCCCGCGCGAGATCACCTCACTGCTGGCACAGGTCTGGCCGGACCCGGAGCTGCGCGCGGTGCTGGGCAAGCAGGTCTGGCCACACCGGCTCAGCGCGGGCTTTCCCGACGAGGTGGCGGTGGCGGGCAAGACGGGCACGATCCCGGGGCTGCACAACGAGGTCGGCGTCGTGACCTACCCGGACGGCCGCGCCTACGCCGTGGCGGTGTTCACCCGCTCGGCCAGCCGGGCACACCGGCAGCCCGCGCTGGACGCGGTGATCGGCGCGTCGGCGCGGGCTGCCGTGGAATCGCTCAGGGGTGCGCGGTGAGCCAGTCGATCACGCGGCGGCTGTAGTCGATCCGGTGCGAGGGGCGCCCGTTCAGGATGAACAGGTGCCCGCCGCCCGGGTACAGCACGAGCCGGGTCGGCACCCCGCGTGCCCGCAGGGCGGCGAACCACTGCTCGGCCTGGCCGACCGGGCAGCGTTCGTCGGAACCGCCGTGCAGCACCAAGGTCGGCGTGTTGACCCGGTCGACGTGGTTGATCGGGGACAGCCTGGCGTAGCGCTCGCGCTGTTCCCAGGGCTGGCTGCCCAGCTCGATCCCGCAGAGCTCGTAGCCCGCGTCGGAGGTGCCCGCCATGCTGACCAGGTCCGACACGACACCGCCCGCGACCACCGCGCGGAACCGGTCGGTGCGGGTGGGCAGCCAGCAACTCAGGTAGCCGCCGTAGCTGTAGCCGGTCAGCGCGAGCCGATCGGCGTCGGCCACGCCCTCGGCGACGAGTTGGTCGATCGGCTCCAGGAAGTCGTTCTCGTCGGCCTCACCCCAAGCCCCGATCGCCGCCGTGCGGAAGGCGTTGCCGTATCCGTCGCTGCCCCTGGGATTGAGCAGCAGCACGGCCCAGCCCCGCGCCACCAGCAGTTGGTGGTAGGCGTGCACGGGATCACGGGTGGGGCTCCACGAGTTGTGCGGGCCACCGTGCGCGTCCACCAGCAGCGGTGCGGGTCCCGAGCGGTCCGGGTCCCGCAGGAGCCAGCCGTGCACCTCGGTGCCGTCACTGATCCGGAACACCCGCTGTTCCGGCCGGAACGGCTCCACGTCAGGGAAAACGGCCTCGGTGTGGTTGGTGAGCCGCCGCTGCTCGCCGGTGTCCAGGTCGACCAGCAGCACCTCGCCGAAACTGTCCGGTGTGGACACGATCGTGACCGCGAACCTGCCTTCGGCGCAGAGGGAAAGCCCGTTGACCTGGCTGGTGTCCGTGCCGACGATCTTGCGCCCCGAACCGTACAGGTGGGTGCAGCCGCGGTCCCGCGCGCAGAACAGGACCTCACCGTCGGGCCGGGTCCTGGGCAGCGCGCCGGGGTAGCCCGGACCGCCCGGCATCACGGCACGGTCCAGATCCGTTGTCAGGTAACGCGTCTGGTCGTCGACGAGGGCCAGCACGGGATTGTCCGGACCGACCTTGACCAGACCGATCAGCAGGAGCCCGCGCACACCCCACGTGACCGCGCCGACGGTGGCGAGCACACTGGCCACCGGCTCCGGCGCGGAGCCGTCCAGGCGCAGCACGTACGCACTGGACTCCTGGGTCAGTTCGGTGTCGGCCCCACCAGCCCGCGCGAAGGCCAGCGCGGAGTCGTCCGGGGCCCAACTCGGGTCCCCCGCGTGAAAATCCCCGCTGGTCAGCTGCTGCGGCTCGGCACCGTCCAGCCCGACCACGTGCAGGTGCTTGCGCAGGCCGCGCAGCATCCCAGCCCCGTCGGTCTTGTAGCCGAGGCGGTCGATCACCAGCGGGTCGCTGTCCTGTTCGCCGGTTGTGTTGACCGGAGCGGAGAAGGCGATTCGGCTGCCGTCGTTGCTCCACACCGGGGTGCCCGCGCCGAGCGGCAGCGCGGTGATCGCCCGCGGCTCCCCACCGTGCACGGGCAGCAACCACAGCTGGGAATCGCGCAGGAAGGCCACGCTGCCGCCATCCGGGGAGAAGCGCGGGCTGGTGTCGTTCGGTCCGTTGGTGAGGCGACGCGGCGGGCCACCGTCCACATCGACCGTCCACAGTGCACTGACATCGCGATCCAGCTCGGTGTCGGTGGTCCGCAGCACGTAGACGACCTGCCGACCGTCCGGCGAGATCGTCGGGTCGGCCGGCAGCTCGACCAGGTCGAAGTCGGCCAGCTCATGCCTGCGGCTCATTCAGCTGCCCTCGCCACGGCACGGCCGTTGTGCAGGTACCTGGCCCTGCCCTGCGAGTCCTCGCCGACGAGCACGTACACCGAGTGCCGTCCCATCTCCTGCTTCGTGGAGATCAGCCGGTTCTCGTCCAGCCGCACCAGTTCGACCGGCTCGACCTCCCCGAGCAGCACCTTGGCCTCGGGCGTGCGGGGGATCATGGTCAGCCAGGCGCTGCCGTTCTCGCGGACCTCCAGCTCCAAGTCGAGCATCGTGGACCGGTAGGTGCCCGCGGTCCGGTGCGCGTCGATCGGCTCGGGCTCGGCGGGGACCTGGGCGAGTTCGGGCAGTCGCACCCCGGCCAGCTCGCCGAGCAGGTGCCCGAACACCTTGCGGTACAGGGCGAGCACGTCACCGCCGTTGGTCAACAGGGCGACGGCGACCCCCGCCTCGGGCACCACGCGCAGAAACGCGGACTGCCCGAGCGTGCCGCCGTCGTGGCCGATCACGGTTCCACCGGGGTAGTCGAACAGCATCCAGCCCAGACCCCAGTGGCCGCCCATCAGGTCCAGCGGCGGCAGGTCAACCTGGGGCTCGCGCATGCCGTCAAAAGCGCTGTCGGACAGGTGCATCCGCACGAACCCGAGCAGGCTGCGCGCCCGCATCGACAGCACGGCCCCGGCGGGTGCGTTCGACGGGGTGAGCGAGTAGACCGGCGCGGGCAGCACGTCCTTGCCGACGTGGCCGATCGCGGGCAGCTCCAGGATGGCCTCGCCGATGTGCGTGGCCACGTGCTCCAGGCCCAGCGGCGTGATCAGCTGCTCGCGCAGCGCGGTGTTGAACGGCTTGCCGCGCAGGACCTCGACCAGCCGGCCGAGCACGACGTAACCGCTGTTGCAGTAGGAGAACCGCTCACCGGGCGGGAACAGCTGCGCGGCGTCGGCGAGCGTGCCGACGTAGCGCTGCACGGCGTCCTCGTTGGCCCCGGTGTCGGTGAACAGGTCGCCCTCGACGCCCGCGACGTGGCAGAGCAGCTGCCGGGTGGTGATCGTCGCGGAGGCGGCTTCGTCGGCCACCACGAACTCCGGCAGGTAGTCCCGCACCGGGCGGTCCAGGTCCAACAGCCCCTCGTTGACCAACTGCTGCACCAGGGTCGCCGTCCACACCTTGGTGATCGACCCGATCTGGAACACCGCGTCGGTGGTCACCGGCACGCCGGTCGCCTTGCTGACCACCCCGGCGGCCGTGTCCACGACCTCCCCGTCCACCAGCACGGCGATCTGCGCGCCGGGCACACCGTGCTCGGCCACCAGGTCAGGCAGGTTCTTCGTGATCCACTCGGCTACCTCAGCCGCTCGCGTCATGACCCCTCCTCAACTGACGGTGCCGCCAACCTACGGCGGGTCCGAGCGCCCCGAATCCTCGTTGCGGAGGAACGGAGAACCACCGATTGGTCGCGGTCGCGGAAACTGCCCGTTGGCCATAACGTACACGTACGGTAAATTGGCCACCACCGAGTTGGGAGAACGATGACCGGACGGACCCGCGCACCGCGCGGCGGGCTCAACCGCGCGACGATCGTGCGCGCGGCACTGGAGCTGATGCGCGCCGAAGGACTGGATGCGGTGACGGTGCGCGCCGTCGCGGCACGGCTGGACGTGCGGCCGATGGCGCTCTACACGCACGTCCCCAGCAAGGACGACCTGCTCGCCGGCGTCTTCGAGGAGTTGCTCGGGGAGATCGAACTGCCCGACCCGGCCACCGCCGGGCTGCCGGGGCTGCGCGCGCTGATGGTGCGCTTGTTCCACCTGCTGGTGGCCAACCCCGAACTGACCAAGGTCAGCATGGGTCGGCAGTCGTCCGCGGACCGGGAAATGATGTTCAGCGAGACGGTCTTCGCGATCCTGTTGTCAGCCGGGACGAGCAGGCGCGAGGCCGTGGGCACCGCGGCCACGCTCATGCGGTACACCCTGGGCTCGGCCGTGATGTACCCGTACGGCCAGCAGTTCGACGAGGACCCGCAGCACTGGCCGAAGCTGCGCGCCACACTGACCGAACTGCCCGCGGACCGCTACCCCGCCATGCACTCCCTGGCCGACGACCTGCCCGAGTTCACCCAGCAACAGGCGTTCGAGTACGGCCTGGACCTGATCCTGGACCGGGTCGAGCCGTGATCACCAGCGCGCCGGGCGGCGACCTGTTCTCCCTCGCGGGCGCGATCGACGCCCTGGTGCGCGCGCCGGTGACGATCGAGGACCTGACCGGCCGGGTGCTGGCCTTCTCCGGTCATCTGTCCACTGCGGACGAACCGAGGGTGCAGACCATCCTGAGCCGCCAGGTACCCGAGTGCTACCGGCGGGTCCTGGAGGAGCGCGGGATCCTCACCGAGATCTACCGCAGCCGCGAGGCCGTCTACCTGGAGCTGGCCGAACTGGGCGTGGCGCGGTTGGCGGTGGCGGTCCGCGCGGGCGAGGAGATCCTGGGCACGATATGGGCGGCGGTCGGGAGTCGTCCCGAACCCGCCCGGACACGGGCCTTCGCCGAGTCCACCGAGTTGGTGGCCCTGGCCATGTTGCGGCAACGGGTGGACGCCGACGTGGAGCGCAGGCTGCGCACCGAACTGGTGGCCACCACGCTGGACGGCGGCCCCGAGGCGTTCGAGGCGGCCGGCAGGCTGGAGCTGCCAGTCGGGCCGATCACCGTGCTGGCACTGGGAATTCGCAGCCCCGGACTGCCCAGAGCGCAGGCCGAGGCGGACCGGCACCGCCTTGCCGACGCGCTGTCGGTGCACCTGTCGGCGCTGCACCCACAGGCGGTGTGCGCCCCGCTGGGCACCCTCGCCTACGGCCTGCTGCCGGTGCCCGCCGCGTGCGGGGACGCCGAGTCGCACGCCCAGCAGGTGGCGCTGGAGTTCCTGCAACGCACCGGGAGCCGGACCCGCTGTGCGATCGGCATCAGCCGGGTCGCCGGGGACGTGGCCGAACTGGCCCGGTGCCGGGTCGACGCCGACCGCGCACTGCGGGTCGCCTGGCAGGAGGGCGGATCCCGGCGGGTGGCGCGCATCGGCGAGGTGTATCCCAGGGCGCTGCTGCTGGAGTTGTCCGACCGGGCACGCAGCGAGCCGCAACCACCGACCGGGCCACTGGCCAGCCTGCGCGCCTACGACGCCCAGCACGCAGCACAGCTGGTGCCCAGCCTGCGCGCCTGGTTGGACGCCTTCGGGGACGTCAACGCGGCAGCCGCTGCCGTGCACGTGCACCCGAGCACCTTCCGCTACCGGTTGCGCCGGATCCGCGAGGTCGGCGGGGTGGACCTGGCTGACCCCGAGCAGCGTTTCGCGATCATGCTGCACCTGCGGCTGCCACCCGGCGGGCCGTGAGGGTCAGAACCCGCTCAGCACCGTGGCGGCCACGACGAAAACGCCCACCAGCCAGTTCCTGGTGAGCTGCCAGACCGTGGGCCTGCCGCCGGTGTCCTCGCGCACGAAGCGCAGCCCGGTCAGCGCCTTGCCGAGGCTGGCCCCGGTCAGCCGCTGCACGAAGATCCGGTGCCCGATCGAGCACAGCAGGAAGCCGCCGATCGCCCCCACCGCCCAGAGACCGGACAGCCGAGGGCTGTGTAGGAAGGCGGCAGTGACCCCGAAAGCCAGGAGCACGTGCAGCAAGAAGTCGACGGTGAACGCAAGCACGTTGCGCAGCGCCCGCGGCGAGGGATAGCGGGGGTCACCGTCACTGCCGTGCGAGGAGGGCAGCCGCTCCCCCTGCGGCGGGCCCCACTCGCGCAGGTGCCGTACATCGCGAGTGCGCACCAGGGCCACGTCGACAGTGCTCTGCTTGTCCCCCACCGGGGCATGATGCACCACACCACCGCCGGGTGAGTGCCGATACACAAATCCTGACTGAATTTTCAGTCAGTGCTATGCTCGGGCCGTGACCTGGACCAGACCGGCCGAGTGGGAGCCGCACGCCCGCACGATCATGTGCTGGCCCGCCCGGCGTCGCGTCTGGGGACTGGGCCTGCCCGGGGTCCGCGCGGACCTCGCCCGGCTGGCACGGGTGATCGCCCGGTACGAGCCGGTCACCATGCTGGCCGGGCCCGCCCAGCTCGGCCGCGCACAGCGGCTGTGCGGGCCCGAGGTCAGCGTGCTGCCGATCCCGGTGGACGACCTGTGGGCACGCGACACCTGCCCCACCTTCGTCACCGGCCCGAGTGGACTGTCCGGAGTGGACTTCCACTTCAACGGCTGGGGCGGCAAGCAGGTGCACCGCGAGGACGCGCTGGTGGCCCAGCGCCTGCTCGCGGCGGACGGGCTGCCGCGGATCCCGGCGCCGATCGTGGCCGAGGGCGGCTCGCTGGAGGTGGACGGCGAGGGCACCCTGCTGGCCACCGAGAGCTCACTGGTCAACGACAACCGCAACCCCGGCCGCGGCCGTGCCGAGATCGAGGACGCGCTCAAGCTGACCCTCGGCGTGCGCAAGGTGATCTGGGTTCCCGGCGTGCGGGGTCTGGACATCACCGACTGCCACATCGACGCGCTGGCCCGGTTCGCGGGCCCCGGCGTGGTACTGCTGGACCGACCGGCGGACGGCGCGCGCCCGGACGTCTGGTCGCGGGCGGCCGAGCAGGCGGCGGAGGTCCTGCGCGGCAGCACCGACGCGGCGGGCCGCCCGCTGACCGTGGTGGACCTGCCCGCGGCCGACCCGGGCCGCCGCGGCAAGGACTTCCTGCCGTCCTACACCAACTTCGCCCTGGTCAACGGCGCGGTGATCATGCCGAGGTTCGGCGACCCCGCCGCCGACGACCGGGCCGCGGGCATCCTGCGCGAGCTGCACCCGGGCCGGGAGGTGGTCGCCGTGGAGATCGACACCCTGGCCGAGGGTGGCGGCGGCATCCACTGCGCGACCCAGCACCAGCCCGTGGGCTGAGCCTCAGGCGTCCAACTCGTTGGCGACCGCGGCCTCCAGCAGCTCGTGCACCCGCGCGGTGGTGATCAACCCGGACAGCCAGCGCGGGGCCAGGCCCTCCACCAGGGCGGTGAGTCGGACCGCCGTGTCCTCGGCGATGACCGCCGCGGCGAAGCTGCCCTCGTCCTGACCGTTCGCGATGGCCTGCTCCAGATCACCGACCCAGCGGCCGGTCTGCTCGCGCACCACCTCGCGCAGCTCCCGGTCGAACACCGAGGCGGCCCGGAGCTCGCCCCACACCGCGGAGTTCTCGATGACCGCGTCGGTGTCCTGGAACTCCAGCTGCAACTGGTCGATCACCCGGTCGCGGGCGGTGCGCCCACCTGGGGCGTCCGCGTAGCCGAACGCGCGCTCGCTGACGAACTCCACCACGGCCGCCAGCAGGCCCTGCCGGTTCTTGAAGTGGTAGTAGATCAGGGCTGTGGAGGCCTCGGCCTCGCGAGCCACCTGGTCCACCCGCAGCCCGCGCACCCCGCGCAGGGCGATCATCCGGCAGGCGGCCTCCAGCAAAGCGGTCCGACGATCACCAGTAGCGCTCACCCGTCCCACTCTGTCACGTCCCTCGCTGGCTGACCGGATTTTCAGTCAACCGGGTCCCCTGCGCGAGCCAGCAGGAACGCCCGCTCCCGCTCGTTGCCGGTCAGCCCGGCGGCGCGGGTGAACTCGCGGCGCGCCTCCTCGTCCCGGCCCAGCTTGGCCAGCAGGTCACCGCGCACGCTGGGCAGCAGGTGGTAGTTGCGCAGCGCGGGCACATCGGCCAGTTCGTCCACGAGCGCGAGCCCCGCCGCGGGCCCCCGCGCCATGCCCACCGCCACCGCGCGGTTCAGCTCGACGATCGGCGACGGGGACACCTCGGCCAGCAGCCCGTACAGGGCGGCGATGCGCTCCCAGTCCGTCTCCTCAGCGGTGCGGGCCTGGGCGTGGCAGGCGGCGATCGACCCCTGCAACCAGTACGGCCCCAGCGGCCCGCCGCAGTCCTGCGCGCGTTGCAACGCGGCGAGCCCGCGCCGGATCAGCACGTGGTCCCACCGCCCGCGGTCCTGGTCGAGCAGCAGCACCGGCGCGCCGTCCGGGCCGGTACGGGCACGGGTGCGCGAGGCCTGGATCTCCATCAGGCCGACCAGCCCGTGCACCTCGGGCTCCTTCGGTACGAGCTCGGCCAGCACCCGGCCCAGTCGCAGCGCCTCCGCGCACAGCTCGGGGCGCATCCAGTCCTGTCCCGCAGTGGCGGAGTAGCCCTCGTTGAACACCAGGTAGATCACTTCGAGTACCGAGGCCAGCCGCGGGCCGAGCTCGTCGGAACCGGGCACCTCGAAGGGCACGCCCTTGCTGCTCAGGGTCCGCTTGGCGCGCACGATGCGCTGCGCGATGGTCGGTGCGGGCACCAGGAAGGCCCGCGCGATCTCCTCGGTGGTCAGCCCACCGAGCAGCCGCAGGGTCAGCGCCACCCGGGCCTCGGTGGACAGCACCGGGTGGCAGGACACGAACACCAGCCGCAGCAGGTCGTCGCCGATGCTCTGCGGGTCCGGCTCGGTCGGCTGCGCGTCCAGGTCACGGGCCAGCTCGGCGACCTTGTCCCGCAACCGCTCGTTGCGGCGGAACAGGTCGATCGCCCGCCGCTTGGACACGGCCATCAGCCAGGCGCCCGGGTTCTTCGGCACGCCCGAGTCCGGCCACTGCTCCAGGGCGGCGACCAGTGCCTCCTGGGCCAGTTCCTCGGCAAGGCCGACATCGTGCACCAGGCGCGCGAGCCCCGCGATGAGCCGGGCGGACTCGATCCGCCAAACCGCGTCGATGGCCTCGTGGGTAGCGGAGGTCGTCACGGTGACCGATCAGATCACCCGACGGCCCGGTCGGCAACGGGTCAGGACGGCTCCCCGGACTCGAACACCTGACGGACCTCGATCACCGCTCCCGGCTCGCACGGGGATCTGCGTGCCCAGGCCACGGCCTCCTCGCGGGACTTCACGTCGATCATCCAGAAGCCCGCGACCAGTTCCCCGCTCGCGGCGAAGGGCCCGTCCACCACCGTTGTGCCCTCGGGGGTGAAGTGCACGCGGGCGCCCCTCGAACTCGGGTGCAGGCCCTCCGCGGCCAGCAGCACGCCCGCCTTGACCAGCTCCTCGTTGTACCTGGCCATCTCGGTGAACAGCCGTTCGCTGGGCGGCTTGCCGTTCTCGGTGTCCTGGTCGGACTTCACGAAGATCATGAACTTCACGGCGGGCTCTCCTGTTCGGCCGGGAGCGGACACCACTGCGTCGAACAGGGCAGACCCAGATCGACACCGCACCCGAACCTAGCGGCTCGCCTCGGAACCTTGACCGTGTCTCGCCGGCGACCACCCAGCCGCGCCAGCCGACGCGGGCCGTGTCATGAAGGTGCCTTGGGTTCAGGGGGTGGTTGCAACACTGCTTGTGATCGAGTGGAGTTGTGATGACTGGACGGGCCCAGCTACCCCGCGCTGTGCGGGTGAGGTTTTGGGAGGTGGTCCGGGCTGGTCATGCGGTCCGGCCCGCGTCGGGGATGGTCGGGGTCAGTCATGAGACCGGGCGGCGGTGGTTCCGGCAGGCTGGCGGGGTGATCGGTAACGCGCCCCGCCCACTGTCGAACCGGTTCCTGTCGTTGGTCGAGCGGGAGGCGATCTCCCGCGGGATCGCCGCGGGTGACTCGTTCGCCCGGATCGCGGCGGGTCTGGGGCGTCCGGCCTGCACGGTCAGTCGTGAGGTCGGCCGTAACGGTGGGCGGCGGGGGTATCGGGCGGTGGCCGCGGAGCGGGCCGCGAGGGCGCGGGCCCGGCGGCCCAAGGTCGCGCGGCTGGCCTCCGACCCGGTCCTGCGGGGCTGGGTCCAGGCCGGGCTGGAGCGGGGTTGGTCACCGGAGCAGGTCGCTGCCACGCTGGAGACGACCTTTCCCGACCGGCCGGAGATGCGGGTGTCGCACGAGACGATCTACCAGTCGATCTACGTCCAGGGCCGGGGCGCGTTGCGCCGTGAGCTGGCGGCGTGTCTGCGGACCGGGCGGGCGCTACGCCGCCCCCGCCGGGCCAGCGGTGCGCCCGTCTCGGGGGCGGGCCGGATCCCGGGCATGGTCAGTATCTCCGAACGTCCCGCCGAGGCCGCCGACCGGGCGGTGCCCGGGCATTGGGAGGGTGACCTGATCCTGGGGCGGGGTAACAGGTCCGCGATCGGGACTCTGGTCGAGCGTTCCACCCGGTACTGCCTGCTGCTGCACCTGCCCGACGGGCATGACGCGGCGCGGGTGCGGGACCGGATGATCGAGACCATCCGGTCCCTGCCCACGCACCTGTGGCGGTCGTTGACCTGGGACCAGGGCAAGGAGATGGCCCGGCATGCCGAGATCAGTCTGGCCACCGACCTGGCGATCTACTTCTGTGACCCGCACTCACCCTGGCAACGTGGCTCGAATGAGAACACCAACGGGCTGCTGCGCCAGTACTTCCCCAAGGGCACCGACCTGTCCGCGCACTCCGCGGAGGACCTCGCACGCGTCGCGGTCCTGCTCAACGGCAGGCCCCGCAAGACCCTGGGCTGGATCACCCCCGCCGAAGCACTCCAGCGGGTACTGTCCGGCAAACCCCCCATTGCAACCACCACATGAACCCACCTGCCGTTCAGGACACTGGACCTGGATGCGTTGAAGATCTTGGTGTGGTGATCGTGTCGTGGACACACAGATGCCCTCTGACTTGGGACGATTGTTCTTGCGAGGGAACAAACCGGACCGAGTGAGAGGGCATCTGCTGGATGCGATCGTCTCATACCCCCGGCGCGGTATCAGCCAGGTTCGACGACCCGAACCTCGTGTCGCATGCCGGACTGGTGCCGGTGACACGCCTGTCCGAGCGGGTCGGCCTGGCCGAACTGGCCGACCACTGGCTCAAGGTCCCCGGCCCCACCGGCGCCAACGCCGGGGCCAAGGTCGCCTCGATCGTGGCCGGGATGGCCGCCGGCGCGGACAGCGTCACCGACCTGGACCTGATCCGGCACGGGGCACTCCCCCGACTGTTCACCCAGGTCAAAGCCGCCTCCACCCTGGGCGCCTTTCTCCGGGGACTGTGCGGCGGGGACATATCCAGCCTGGACGCGGTCGCCCGCCGGGTGCTCCAGCGCCTGGCCGCCCAGACACCCCTGCTACCCAGGATCGACCAGATCGCGTTGATCGATATCGACTCGAAGATCACCCAGGTGCACGGACGAGCCAAGCAAGGCGCGGCCTACGGCTACACCAAGGTGCTGGGCCTGCACTTCCAGGCCGTGACCCTGTCCACCCCGCACGCGGCACCGGTGATCCTGCAGACCCGGCTGCGCGGCGGGAACGCGGGGTCCGGACGCAAGGCCGCCTCCCTGCTCCGGCAGGCGTTAGGCACCGCGCGGGCCTGCGGGGCCACCGGCCCGGTCCTGGTCCGCGGGGACTCCACGTTCTTCTCCGGCACCGTGATCGCCACCATCGGGGCCGCCGGGGCGTGGTTCTCCATCACCGCACCGCACAACCCCGCGGTCACCACCGCGATCGCGGCCATCGACCAGGCCGCGTGGAGGCCGATCCGCTACCCCCGCCCGGTGTTGGACACCGACACCGGACAGTGGGTCACCCACGCCGAGATCGCCGAGACCACCCTGACCGCGTTCACCAACCCCACCGACAACCCCGGCCGGACGGTCACCGCCCGACTGCTGGTCCGCCGGGTACCCGCCCACACCCCCACCGGCCAGGACGGACTGTTCCCGCTCTGGCGGTATCACGCGGTGTTCACCGACAACCCCACCGACCCGGCCACCGCCTGGGCCCAGCACAACGGCCGCGCCGGAGCGATCGAACAGGTCTTCGCCGACCTGAACAACTCCGCCCTGGCACACTTCCCCTCCGGGAAGTTCGCCGCCAACGCCGCCTGGCTGACCCTGGCCGCACTGACGCACAACCTGATGCGCGCCCTGGGGTGTCTGGCCGGTGGGCGGCACGCCACGGCCCGCACCGGCACCCTGCGCCGTCACCTGGTCACCGTCGCGGCACGCCTGGCCCGCACCGCCCGCACCCTCACCCTGCACCTGCCCCGGAACTGGCCCTGGCAACGGGCATGGCAGCAGATCTTCGACCGCACCCACCACCCACCAGCGGCGGCCTGACCACCCACCCGGCCCACTGGGCACGACCCGAGGACACCACGGAAGGCTGGGCAGACCAGCGGTCCTGACACACCCGTGCCAGGACCGCATGATCACCACACCACCTCAACCCCCACCAAGATCACCAACAAAGACCATCAGCGGATCCAGGCTGGATGTCCCAAACGGCACTTTCATGACACCGCAGCCTCGGCCCGGACCGGATACCAGGTCAACGATGCGCGACACTCCAGCCGAACCTAGCCCTGCCCCGGCTGCCGCTGGGGGCCGGTCGGCGGGTGCGGCGGCGGGTTGTCCCGGACCTGCTGCTGGGCCTGGCGCAGCTTGCTGACCGTGGCGGCATAGCGCAGCTGGGCGTTGTCCCGGGGGAAGCGCGCGGGCTTGGCGAAGCGGAACGCGGAGGTCATGTCGCCCACGGCGGCGCGGCGCCAGGCACTGATGTGCGGTTCGGCCACACCGAACCGGCGCTCCAGGAAGCGCACCAGCGAGGAGTGGTCCAGCGCCTCGGAGCAGACGTAGCCGCCCGCGGTCCACGGGGACACGATGACGGTCGGCACGCGGAAGCCCAGGCCGATCGGCACGCCCCGCACGAACTCGTCCGGGGTGCCCGTGGGCGGGGTCGGCGGTGGCACGTGGTCGAAGTAGCCGTCGTTCTCGTCGTAGGTCAGGATGAACACCGTCTTGGCCCACAGGTCCGGGTTCGCCGCGATGGCGTCCAGTTTGGACGCGATGTACTGGGCGCCCGCGGCGGGCATCCAGTTCGGGTGCTCGGTCTGCGCGGACGGGGCCACCAGCCAGGACACCTGCGGCAGCCTGCCGGTACGGGCGTCGTGCTCGAACCAGCCCGCCGACCTCTTGACCATGCCGTTGCGGTACAGGGGCGAGGACTTCGGCGCCTCGGCGAACTGCCGGAACCAGGCCAGCGCGTTGTCATCGTAGTTGTCCTCCTCCTGGTACACCTGCCAGCTGACCCCCGCCCTGGTCAGCCGCTCGGGATAGGTCTCCCAGGACAGCACGGGGTTCGCCGAGGACATGTAGTTGTGGTACGCCGGGCCGCCCGCGGTGCCCTGCGGGTCGATCCAGCCGCTCCACATGTAGAGCCGGTTCGGGTTGGTCGGGCCCAGTACCGAGCAGAAGTAGTTGTCGCACACCGTGAACGCCTCGGCCAGCGCGTGGTGGAACGGGATGTCCTCGCGCGTGTAGTACGCCATGCTGTTGGCGCCCTTGGCCTTGATCCAGTTGTCCATCCGGCCGCCGTTCCAGGCCGAGTGCTGGTCGTTCCAGTCGTGCGGCAGGCCGGGGGTCTCCTGCGCGCTGGTCACCGCCGTGTCGTAGCGGAAGGGCAGCAGGTAGCCGTCGGGATGGCCGGAGTAGGGCTGCTGGAACACGGAATCGCCGTTGGGCAGCCGCATCGCGGTGGGGTCGGCGAAGCCGCGAACCCCGGGCATGGTGCCGAAGTAGTGGTCGAAGCTGCGGTTCTCCTGCATCAGGATCACCACGTGCTCGATGTCGCGCAGCCCACCACGCGCAGTGGCCGGGGTGTCGGCCAGCGCCCTGCGCAGGTTGCCCGGCAGCACCATGGCGCCCAGCGCCGCGGCGGCACCGGCAGCCAGCACCCTGCGGCGGGTCAGCATGTTGTTCACCTGTGTGCTCCGAACTCCACGATGCGGCTGTTTCCGTTGTCCACCACGAAGATGTGGCCGCGCCGGTCGAGGGCGACACCGAGCGGGAAGCGCAGGTCGGTGCCGAACTCGCAGCGGAACGGGCCGGTGGGCGCGAACTGGGCCACCCAGTCGTAGTCGGGCACGGTGACCAGCACCGTGCCCCCGCCGTCCACCGCCACGTACGCCGGGTTGGACAGGCCGCCGTACTTGCTGTGCTGGCCGTAGCCGAAGACCGCGGCCACCGTGCCGTCGGCGGCGTAGCGCACCACGGAGTCGTTGCCGCTGTCCGCCTTGCCGTTCTGCACCACCCACAGCTGGCCCTTGGCGTCCACGGTCACGCCCTGCGGGGAACTCATCTGCGCGGTGATCGACCCGAGCAGCTGCCCGCTGCGCGCGTCGAAGCGGGCCACCCGCTGGTTGCGCGTGTCGGCCACGTACACGTGCCCGGACTTGTCCACCGCGATGCCGCGCGGCTTGTCCAGCACGCCAACGCCGAACTCCCGCAGGTAGCCGCCCCACCACGCGAAGACCGCGACCCGGTTGTTGCCCGTGTCGGCCACGTACACGGTGCCGGCGTCGTCCACGGCCACGTCCTGCGGCTCGGCCAGGCGCCCGCTGAGCAGGCGTACCGGCAGCCCGTTGGCGGTGAAGGCCTGCACGCGGTTGTTACCCGTGTCGGCGACCCACAACTGCCCGAGCCGGTCCACGGCGAGCCCCTCCGGGCGGGCCAGCTGGCCGAGACCGCGGCCGGGGCTGGCCATGCTGCCGCGCCGCTGGGGCTGCTCCACCAGCGGGGCGCCGGGGCGCACGGTGAAGCGCACCGGCTCGGCCAGCGAGGTGTAGCCGTCGTCGTAGAGGTAGAAGGCGATGTAGTTGCCGGGGCCCAGTGCGCCCGAGGGCAGGAACACGGTCCCGCTCGCGCCCGGGGAGTAGCGGTACGCGGTGGACGGTCCCACATAGGAGCCGTTGATGGGGCCGTTGCCGGGATCGGCGTAGAGGCCGACCCAGTTCTTGGCGCTGACCTTCTCCTGCTGGGTGCTGTAGCCGAACATCAGCTGCTCGCCCTGCTCCACAGCGGTCGAGCTGACGGTCAGGGTCCCTGTCGATGGCACGGCCGCAGCTTCACCCGATCGTGGCGGACATGTCCACCTCGGACTGGCCAAGTCGAAGAATGTTCATCCACGCTTCGACCGCTCGTGCCCGGCTGCGCGATCCTGATCGATCAACCCTATTCTTGCCGGGTGGCCAAGGCGTTGCTCCCGATCGTGCTGATGGTGGTGGTACTCGGCGCGGTCGCCGGGCTCGGCGTCGTGCTGGGTCTGGGCGGCGCCGCCGTGTTGGCCGCGCTCACCGCGATGTTCTGCATGATGGCCGCGTTCGGCGGGGCGCTGTGGCCGGACCTCAAGCTGCTGGCCTGGTTCGCGCCCGCCGTGGTGCTGGCCGGGGCGGGTCCGCGCCTGCTCGCCGAGGTCTCGCAGCCCGCCGCGATCGCCGCGCTCACCGCGGTGATCTTCCTGACCTCGCTGCTGCCCGCACTGGGCCCCCGGTACGTGACGGCCGCGGTCGGGCTGGGCATGGCCTCGCTGTTCGGCTACGCCTTCCAGTTCACCGGGCAGACCGGCAACGGCCAGGTGCTGGCGGCCCCGGCGCTGGCCGTGGCGGTGGTCATCGTGCTGCGGGTGGCAAGCGGGCTCGGCGACCCGACCAAGCCGACCCGCACCGCCGTGGCCGACCTGCTCGCCGCGCCCGAACCGCACAGTCCCGAGACTGCCGTCCGGGCTTGGCGCAGCGACGGCAGGCGGCACTGGATCGGCCAGGTGCTCGACGGCACGCTGCGGTACCGGACCTCGCTGGGCCTGCTGACGGATCGCTTGCAGCAACTCGACGACGGCCACGCCGCCGAACTGACCGCGCTGCTGGACGAGGCCCGCGCCGAGGCGCAAACGCTTGCCGACGCCGTGCGGGCCAAGCAGCCGCAGGAGATCGCCGGGCCGGTGCGCGGGCCGCTGCCCACGGGGTTGCCCGGGCAGACGGCGCGCGTGGTGGAGCGGATGCGAGCCGGGCTCGACGCGGTACGTGCCGCCGTGACCGAGCGCGGTTCGAAGGCGCTGGCGGTACACGCCACGGCCACCCGCTTCCCGGTGGAACTGGTGCTGTCGGCGCTCAACCCTCGCTCGGGCCAGTTCCGGCACGCGCTGCGCTGCGCGCTGGGCGTGCTCGTCGCGCTGATGGTCGCCTCGCTGCGGCCGGGTGATCCGCTCGTGCCCACGTTCCTGATGGCCGTGTTCGCGATCATCCAGCCGGAGTGGCAGGCCAGCGCGACCCGCGCGTGGCAGCGCACGGCCGGTGCGGTGCTCGGTGCGCTGCTGATGGGACTGATCGTGCTCGTGGCCCCGCAGGGTGCGTGGCTGGTGATCGGCGTGGTGTCGATGATGGTCGGCATGACCTTCCAGCAGAGCAAGCCCATCGTGTTCAACGCGTGCATGGTGCTGATGCTGGTCGGCATGTACAGCACCACCAAGCACCTCGCCCCGGACCGGCTGCTCGTGGAGTACCTGGCCGCGATCGCGCTGGCCGTGGCGATCGGCCTGCTGTTCGGCTTCGCCGTGGTCCCCGGCAAACGGCGCCCCAGCGCCGAGGAGCGGATCTCCGCGGCGGCCGGTGCCGTGCGGACCAGCCTCACCCGGTTGACCGATCCCGTCACCGAGGACGAGGCCGCGCAGCGCAAGCGCGGACGGGCCGTGGTTCGCCGGGTCAACGACCTGCTCACCGAGCCCAGCACCGGACGCGAGACGCCTGCCGACCAGGCACGGCTGGCCGAGGCCGCGCAGTCCATGGGTGAGCTGCTGCGCGGCGTGGCCGGCCTGCTCATGCACCGGGCCGCCGTGCCCGAGTCCGCCGACACCACGGCCGCCGCCCTGCGCTGGGTCCGCGACGCCGTCGACCCCGCCGCCACGCCCGATCCCGACCAGTTGGCCGCCAGCACCCAGGACGCCGACGAGGAACAACGCCTGCTCATCGACGCCCTGGCCGAGGACGCGCTGCGGCTGCGGCAAACCCTGTGACGTGAAAGTGCCGTTCGAGGCATCCCCGCGCACAGCAGGTGTGCACGCGATCAATCAGGGCTGAACGCTATACGTTGCGGCTGCCGCCGCCCGGGGCGTCGACGTTCCAGGTGACGATCCGGCGCGGCCGGAGCCGGATCACGTCCTGGCTGAAACCCGGGATCAGCGGCCGTTCGACGCGCACGAGTTCTGCCACACCGCGGATTTCCACACCCCGGCCCCGCTGCCCGCCCGGCCCGACCGGGTGCGGGGCGTTGTCGTCGACCACCAGGGAGACCCGGGGATCGGCCTGGATGTTGCGGTACTTCCGGGACGCGGCGAGGTCCGGGCCGCCGATGTCGATCGTCCCGGCCCGCTCGTCGACCCAGAAGGCCACCGGATGGTTCTGCGGCGCCCCGGCCGGGCCGATCGTCGCCAACCGGCCCAGGTCGCGGTCGTGGAGGTACCGTGCTTCGGCTTCTGTGAAGATCATGAGCACAGTCTGCGACCTCGACCAAAGTGGAGGTCAACTCGTGCTCACCCCGGACGTGTCCGGGGTGAGCACGCAAGACCGCGTACCGCCCGCCGCGGCTCAGTGGCGTCGCGCGGTCGTGGACACGGGCTCAGCCCTGCTTGGGCGCGATGAGGACCGCGGTGCCGTAGGCGCACACCTCGGTCCAGGTCTCGCCCATCTCCGAGGTGTCGAAGCGCATGGCGATGACCGCGTTGGCCCCCTTGGCCCTGGCCTCGTCGCACATCCGCTCGATCACCTCGTGACGGCTGTCCACCAGCGCCTTGGTCATGCCCTTGAGCTCACCGCCGAAGATGGACTTGATGCCCGCGCCCATCTGGGACACCGCGTTGCGCGAGCGCACGGTCAGGCCGAACACCTCGCCCAGGGTGCGCACCACCTCGTGCCCGGCGATCTCGTTCGACGTGGCGATCAGGATCTCCTGCTGGCTGTCCACTGGACTTCCCCTCACTTGCCCGAGACGACTCCGACCGCGATACCGAGGATCGCGGTGTTGTAGAAGAAGGAAAGCACGCTGTGCGTGAGCACCCGCATCCGGACCGCCGAATCGCGCACCTCCACGTCGGACACGGCGAAGGAGGTGCCCAGGGTGAACGCGAAGTAGGTGAACTCCAGGAAGGTCGGCGACTCGGTGCCGGGGAACACCATGGCCCGCTCCGGCAGCCGGTCGTAGTACAGGTGCGCGTACCGCTCGGCGTAACCGAAGTGCAGGATCAGCCAGGCCATGATCACCGCGGGCACGCCCTCGACCTTGGCGAGCAGGTCCAACTGGGCCAGGTCGCCGGTCAGCACCGGGAACAGTGCGATGTTGAGCCCCGCGCTGATCCCGGTGATGCTGGCGAGCAGGGTGAACACGTACCCGGCCCGCCTGCCGAGCAGGCCGCGCAACCACTGCTGGTCCCCCGGCCTGCTGCGGCGGACCCGGATCCAGCGGATCAGCAGGTACACGAAGGCGACGAGGTCCCAGCAGGCGATGATCACCAGGTCGGTCACCGCCGAGTCCTCGAACGGCAGCAGCGTGGCGGCGCCCAACAGGATCAGCGTGAACTCGACCAGCCGGGAGAAGGCCCTGCGCAGCACGACTGTCCCTACCTGATCGGCCGAGCGTTGATCTCGGCGGTGACCTCGCTCAACGAGCGCTGGACTGAGGGCATCGGCGCGGTCGAGCCGTCGACGGGGATGTCCTCGGCCTTGTCCGTTGCGGCACAAGCGGTTCGCCGCGCGGGCAGCGTGCCCGCCACCAGGTAGGCGTTGACGGCCTGGTCCACGCAGGCGTTGCCGGTGGAGGCGAAGTGACCGTGCGTGCCGTCGTCGAGCACGCTGATCAGCGGCTCGCGCAGGTGCGCTGCCATGGCCACACCGTTCGGGTAGGCGGTCTGCGTGTCGCCTTCCCCTTGCACGACTAGGCCTGCGGGGTACTGACGAGCACCGATGGCCACCATCGGATCCCGGCCCTTGGTGAACGCGCAGTTCTTGGGCGCCATGAAGTTCGCGGTCAGACCGTACGGGAAATCGCGGGCGATGCGGCGCATGTCCGCGTAGTAGCTGTCCACATCGGACGGCCAGTGCCAGTCACAGGTCACCGCCGGGTAGACCCCGTCAACGTTGCGCTCACCGCGCTGCGCCGACTCCTTGCCGACGATCTCCTGCGCCGCAGCGGTATCCACAGCGCCGCCGTCCAGTGCGGGCAGCAACTTGGCGAGGTTGCGCGCGAAGGGCGCCCACATCGCGCGGTACCGGGTGCGGTCCCCCACCTTGGCGTCGAAGGTCGTGACATCGCTGAGCGCGCCGAGCCCGCGCTTGGCCAGCACGGCGGCGAAGCGGTCCAGGACCTGTTGCACGGCTTGGGAACTGCTCCCCAGGTGCAGGCTCTTGTCGCGCTGGGCAACCCACTGCTCCCAGGCGGCCAGGTTGTCCTTCAGCGTGGCGACCGTGTCGTAGTCCTGTTCGTGCCAGGTCTTGCCGGGGTCCAGCGCGGAGTCGAGCACGCTGCGGTCCAGGTGCTCGGGGAACAGCTGGCCGTACATGGCACCGAGGAAGGTGCCGTACGAGTAGCCCAGGTAGCTGATCTTCCGCTCACCCAGCACCGAGCGGATCAGGTCCATGTCCCTTGCGGTGTTCATGGTCGTGACGTGCTGGCGCAGTTCACCGCCCACGCGGGCGCAGTTGGCCTCGACCTCCTTCGCGTACTGGCCCCACAACGGCAGTTCCGCCTCGGTGGGCCGGCTCGTCACGTCCGGGAACCCGGTCCGCCCGCACAGCAACCGGGTCGAGGCCCCGACCCCGCGCGGGTCCATGCCGATCACGTCGTACACGGCTCCGGCGGGCTGCTCGGCGAGGATCGTGGCCAGCCCCAGCCCTTCGCCGCCCGGCCCGCCGGGATTGGTCATCAGCACGCCACGGCGCTGGGCCCGGTCGCGCGCCTGCCTGCGGCTGATCGCCACGGTGATCAGCTTGCCCTCCGGCGCGCGGTAGTCCATCGGCACCTGGACCGAGGAGCACTCGACTCCCGCCTCGGCCAGGTCCGCCTCGGCACAGGCCGCCCAGGTGATCTTCTGGTGCAACAGGGCGTCCAGGCCGTGCGGTTCACCCGCGAACGCTGGCGTGACAGCACCGGCCAACAAGATCGTGACAACAGCTGCGACCATGCGCATGCGAGATGTCCTCCAGTGCACCGGCGGCCAGTGATCCGCCGCGATACTAGGGCGGCGGATGATCAGCGGCTAGCCGAGGAGTCCGGCGTCCCGGGCCAGCATGGCGGCCTGCACGCGGTTCGCGCAGGACAGCTTGGCCATCAGCCTGCTGACGTGCGCCTTCACCGTGCTCTCCGTGACGTTCAGCGCCGCGGCGATCTCCGCGTTGGAGTTGCCCTGCCCGACGAGCGCCAGCACCTCCAGCTCACGCCCGCTCAGCGCGGACAGCAGTTCCCGCGCCCGATCCGCCTTGCCCGCGCCGATTTCACCGAACCGGGTGAACAGCAGGCGAGTGACCCTCGGCGACAGGATCGCCTCCCCGGAGGCCACCACGCGGATCGCGGCCAGCAGGTCGGCCGGGGCGGTGTCCTTCACCAGGAAGCCCGCGGCCCCGGACCGCACCGCCCGGTACACGTACTCGCCGAGCGCGAAGGTGGTCAGGATCAGCACCGCCGTGCCCGGCGAGGCGCGCAGCACCGACTCGGTGGCGCTCAGCCCGTCCACCCCGGGCATCTGCACGTCCATCAGCAGCACGTCGGGCCGGTGCTGCTCGGCCAGCAGCACGGCGCCACCGCCGTCGGCGGCCTCGCCCAGCACGGTCAGGTCCGGCGCGGTCTGCAGGATGCCGCGCAGTCCGTAGCGCACCAGCGCCTCGTCGTCCACGATGCCCACGGTGATCACGGCCTGCCTCCCAGCGGGATCCGGGCCCTGACCTGGTAACCGTCCGAAGTGGACCCATGCACCAGCACACCACCCAGCAGGCGGAGCCGCTCGGCCACAGTGGACAGTCCACTCCCGCTGCCCAGCGCGTGCGTGTCCGGCAGGCTCGCGGGCACCTCGTTGGCGACCAGCACGGTCAGCACCGTCGAGTCGGAGCGCACGGTGACCGCCGTGGGCACGGCACCGGCATGCTTGTGCACGTTGGTCAACGCCTCACGCACCAGTTGGTGCACCAGCGCGGACACGGCGGGCGGCAGTTCGTCGGGCTGCCAGTCCAGTTCCACGGTCAGCGGCAGACCCGCCTGCACCGAACAGCGCAGCAACGCCTCCAGGCAGGACCCCGCGTCCTCGGGCTGGGCCGGTTCGCCGTCGAGCACGCCGATCACGCGGCGCAGGTCGTGCAGGGCGGCGCACCCGGACTGGCGGATGACCCCGGCCCGCTCCGCCGCCTCACCTCCGGCCAGTTCAATGGCGCCCGCGTTGAGCACGATCAGGCTCAGCTTGTTGCCGAGCAGGTCGTGCACCTCGCGCGCGATCCGGGTGCGGTCCTCCAGCACGGCTCGCTGCGCGGCGAGCCGCTGTTCCTGGCGCAGCACCAGGATCAGCCGCCGACTGCGGCGCACGTACAGGCCGAACAGGCTGGGCAACGCGAGCACCAGCGCGGTCCAGGACAGCCAGCCGTCCAGGTCCAGGTCCCCGCCGGTGCCCAGGGCGAGCGCGGCGCCGATCGCCAGCAGCCCCAGGCCCGAGGGCAGCAGCGGCCCGAACCGGCCCGCGGTGTAGGCGGCGCAGATCATCGCCCCGGCGGCCACCGGATGGAACTGCTCGGCCAGCGGCAGCGAGCAGGCCACGTGCAGCGCGCCGACGGCCAGCAGCACCGGCAGCGGGAAGCGGCGGCGCAGCGCGAGCAGGGCGGCGGCCGACAGCGCCCAGGCCAGGTGGTCGGCGCCGCCCTCACCGGCGAACAGCAGCCCCCAGACGAGCAAGGCCAGGCAGTCCGCGAACAGGTCGCGACGACGGGCGGGCTGGTCGTACCACCAGGCCCGCATGCGTCCAGCGACTGTCCACATGCACTTCCCCGAGTCTTGCTCACACCCTGTCGGGTGTCAGCCTACCGGGGGACTCGGCTCACGCTGCTTGCGGAACACCCAGAATCGCGAGCCGGTGTAGGTGAAGGCGGCCACGCAGGCCGCCGCGATCACGCGTGCGATGCGGAAGTCCAGTCCCAGCGCGGAAAGCCCGGTGGTCACGCCGAGGGTCAGCCCGTAGTCGCAGGCGATCACCACGGCGTAGCGGGCGGCCTGACCGCCGACCGGGGCGTGCGAGCGGAAGTTGACCGAGCGGTTGAGCACGAAGTTGATGGCGAACGCGGTCACGTAGGCGATCGAGACGGCCACCGGCAGCGGCAGCGAGGTCCAGCCGCGCAGGGCGGCCAGCAGGGCCAGGTCGATGGAGAAGGTGAAGGCGCCCAGGATGGCGAAGCCGACCAGTTCGCGGGGCAGCAGCTTGCGCAGCGGCGCGGGCAGCTTGTCCACCCAGGAGGTCAGCAGATCGCCGGCGCGCTCGGCGAGGCGTCGGCGCTGTTCGGTCTGCACCACACCATGCTGCCCGGTGTGCGGGCCCGATCACGGGCGGTGGCCGGGCAGTTCGCCAACTGTTCGGGGAACCGACACCGGACTGCTCCGTTCGGGCGATTTAGGTCCGCGCGGAGTTAACGACCGCACTCCGGCGGTGGACGTGCAAGAGCGGCACATCCCCACAGGGAGGCGGCAGGCATGGCAGAGGGAACGGTCACCTGGTGGCACGGCGGCAAGGGGTACGGCTTCGTCTGCCCCGACGACGGCGGCCCCGACCTGACTGTCTACTTCACCCAGCTCCGGGACGGGCTGACCAAGCTCGTCCAGGGCGACCGGGTGTCCTACGAACTGGTGACCACCAGCAAGGGCCCGCTGGTGGTCAACGTGCGTACCGCGGTCGATCACGAGCGGAAGTAGGAGGCCCCGTTGATGTCGATGATGGTGCCGCTGGCGAACTCGGCCCCGGGTGAGGCCAGGTAGAGCACGGCACCCGCGACCTCTTCGGCCGTGGCGACGCGGCCGAAGGGGCTCTGCGCGCGGATGGCCTCCGCGTCGGGGCCGGTGAGCAGGTCCTCGGCCATCGCGGTGTCGATCACGCCGGGGGCCACGGCCGTGACCGAGATGCTCCTGGTCCCCAACGACTGGGACAGGGTCTGGGTCAGCGCGTGCAGCCCCGCCTTGGCCGCGCCGTAGCCGGGCATCATCGGGGTACCGCGGTGTGCGCCCCGCGACCCGACGTTCACGATCCGCCCGCCACGCGGCAGGTGCCGCACGGCGCAGTAGATGAGGTTGGCCGGTCCCAGCAGGTTCGCCCTGGTCATCAGCTCGAAGGACTCGTGCCACTGCTGGTAGGTGCTCTCCAGCACCGGGTGGTAGGGCTTGACCAGGCCCACGCTGTTGACCAGCACGTCCAGCCCGCCCAGCAACCCGACCGCGCCCTCGACCAGGCCCTCGGCCTGAGCGGGGTCGGCCGGGTCGGCGCCGAGCACGTGGTGGCCCTCGCCGGGCAGTCCGGAAAGGACCTGCTCGGCCCGCTCGCGGCTGGTCACGTAGTGCACGACCACGCGGTCCCCCGCCTCGGCGAAGCCCCGCGCGACGGCCGCGCCCACCCCGCCGGAGCCGCCGGTGACCAGCACAGCACGTCCTGTCATGCCTGTTGCCTCCTGAACTCGGTGACCAGTGGGGAGCGGTAGGCCCGCGCCAGCTCGCGCAGGAAGTCGATCTCGGTGTCCAGGTGGCCGCCACCAAGGTGGGCGATCCTCGGCGGCTCGGGCTGCGGCTGCGCGCCCGCGCCCCGGCTGGCGATGGCCGTGGCCACCCAGCACGCGGTGACCGCCGCGTCGGCCTGCTCCTGCGGCACGCCCTGGGCCGCGACGTGCTCGCGGGCCCGCCGCAGCAGGGCGGGCGGCACGTAGTTGCGCAGCACCAGCAGGCCGTCCCGGATCTCGATCACCATCCGGTAGATCCGCATGCCCGGGGCGGTCAGTCCGCGCGAGGGCGGCACCAGCACCACGCTCGGCACGGCCAGCGAGATGTCCCGCCACAGCGGGGTGAGGCGGCGCAGGGTCAGCAGCGAGTGCACCGGCCGCAGCAGTGAGCCCGAGGAGGCCACCAGCACGCCTGCCGCCAGGAACAGCGCCTCCACGCCGGTGACCGGGGACAGCAGCTGCTCGGCCGGTTCCCAGCCGGTGACCAGGTAGACCGCGAACAGCACCCACAGCACGCAGGCCAGCGCGAGCCCGGCGGCGAACGTGGTCAGCCCCAGCCGCAGCGGGCGTTCGTCCGCGCGGCGGCCGTTGTACCAGCAGACCGTCGCGCAGGTCAGGTCGGAGACGAACAGCACGCTGAAGTAGATGATCCAGTACACGGGCAGCGGCCCGTCCTCGCCGACCACGTTGCGGGCGTGCGGCGGGGACACGGCGTCGATGTAGAGCAGCACCCCGGCGACCACGGCCGCCAGCGACAGGATGCGCAGCACGTACCGGGACCGGCCCGAGGCCAGGAACACGAAGCAGAGCAGCGCGGCGGAGTCGGCCGTGGCGAACACCTGCCTGGCCAGGTCGATGGTGTGCGCGTCGCCGAGGACGCGCTGCAACAGGACGTCCACCCCGTCCAGGCGCAGGGTCATCGCCACCGCGATCGTGGTGATGGCCGCCCACAGCGCGCGCTGCCGGGGCTGGCGCAGCGCGGCCGGTGCCTTGACCAGGGCCACCAGCCACATGCACGCGATGCCCAGCAGTTCCAGCCAGCCCATCAGGTGCTCGGGCTGCGGTGGTAGCCGATCGCGCTCTCCAGCCCGGCCACGATGCCGCGCAGCGGGGAGGGCGCCGACAACCGGCCGATCGTCTCCAGCACCAGCGTGGCGATCATCTCCGCCTGCTGCTCCTCCACATTGGAGTACCGGATCCTCGGCAGGTAGCCCACCACCTGCTCCAGCCCCACGTCCTCGATCATGCGCATGAGCACCCGGTTGTCCTCCAGTACGGAGTGGTTGTGCTCGCAGAGAATGTGCCCGACCTCGTGCAGGATGATGTGGTCGCGGTGGATCGGGCTCGTGTCGCTCTCGAAGCAGATGTGGTCCGCGCTGTCGGTGGCCACCCACATGCCGCTGGGCGCGCCGAGCGAGGTCAGCCCGCTCACCGGGTGCAGGCGCAGCGTGCGGCCGCGGCGCCGTTCGATGCCCGCGCACAGCCGTTCCACGTCGAACGGGTCCGGGATCTCCAGCTCGCGGATCATGGCCCGGCACTGCCTGCGGAGTCGGGCAGGACTGATGTGGTGACGCACGAAACCCCCCAGGTCGCGTGGTTCGCCTTGCACGCTACCAGTCAGCAAGAATTGGTCCAGCACCACGAGGGGAGCCGTAATGGACTACCAGGGCGTTCTCACCGAGATCGCCGCCAGCGTCAAGGGATTGGTCGGCAGCGGGCAGGTCGCCGACTACATACCCGCGCTGAGCTCGGTCGACCCCGACCAGTTCGGCATCGCCGTGGCCGATGTGCACGGCGAGGTGCACGGGGTCGGCGACTGGCAGGTGCCGTTCAGCATCCAGAGCGTGTCCAAGCCCTTCGCGCTGGCCCTGGCGCTGGCGCACAGCGGTGAGGGCATCTGGCGACGGGTCGGCCGCGAACCCTCCGGTACCGCCTTCAACTCGCTCGTGCAGCTCGAACACGAGCACGGTGTGCCGCGCAACCCGTTCATCAACGCGGGCGCCCTGGTGATCACCGACCACCTGGTGACGACCACCGGTGACGCCGGGACCGCCGTGCTCGACCTGCTGCGCGCCGAGAGCGGCAACCCGCACATCTCCGTGGACGAGGACGTGGCCATCTCCGAACTGGCCAACGCGGACCGCAACGCCGCGCTGGCCCACCTGATGGCCAGCTACGGCAACATGGAGAACCCCGTACCAGTGGTGCTGGAGAACTACTTCTGGCAGTGCGCCGTGCGGATGAGCTGCCGCGACCTGGCCACCGCCGGCCTGTTCCTCGCCCGCGAGGGCGTGCGCGCCGACGGCTCGCGGCTGCTCTCGGGGAGCCTGACCAAGCGGGTCAACTCCGTGATGCTGACCTGCGGGACCTACGACGCCGCCGGGGACTTCGCCTACCGGGTCGGCCTGCCCGGCAAGAGCGGGGTCGGCGGCGGCATCCTCGCCGTCATCCCGAACCGCTGCGCGCTGTGCGTCTGGAGCCCCGGACTCGACGCCCGCGGCAACTCCGTCGCCGGGGTCGCCGCCCTGGAGGAGTTCACGACCCTGACGGGCTGGTCGGTGTTCTAGGGGCGGGCGGGAGCCTCGTGGCGCCCCGGCACCCCGGGCGAGCGTCATGAAGGTGCCGTTTGGGACGCCCAACGTCCCAAACGGCACCTTCATGACGGTCCGCCCGCGTGGTGAACCCGCCGCGAAAGCCACCTTCACGGCGGTGCCGCACCGCAAGCGGGCCGCTCGCCCCACACCCGCGCCACGAAAGTGCCCTTCAGGACACCCAACGTCCCAAACGGCACCTTCATGACAGCCCGCCCACGTGGTAGAACCCGCAGCGAAAGCCACCTTCGCTGCGCCCAGCGCCGCGAAAGCCACCTTCACGCGCACGTCCGAGCGAGACTCGCGCACCACACAGCGGGACTCAGGCGCGGCAAAACGGGACTCGCGCGCCGAAAAGCGGACTCGCGCACCTCAGAGCGGGACTCACGCACCACAGCACGGGACTCGCCCACCCCACAGCGGGACTCACGCACCACAGCACGGGACTCACGCACCCCACACCGGGACTCGTCCTCCCCCGAGCGGGACTCGCGCTCCTCACACCGGGACTCACGCGCCCCAGAGCGGGACTCAGGCTCCGCACACCGGGACTCGCGCGCCCCACAGCGGGACTCGCGGTGTCCTGGCGTGTGCCGCCGCCTCAGCGGAGGTCGTGTACGGGGGTGAGCAGGGGGTCGGGGCGGACTAGGCGCCAGGGACGGGCCAGGGTCGCGGCGGCGGTGAGCGAGGGCAGGACGCCGAGGGCGCGCAGCCCGAGCAGGGCGGCGCCCATGGCGGCGGGGGCGTCGTCGGCGACGATCTCCACGGGAACGCCCAGGGAGGTGGCAACGACCTCGGCGGCCATGGGGATGCGCAGCACTGCGGGGCCGGTGCGGACCAGGCGCACCTCGACCCCGGTGGCCAGCAGGTGCTCGCGGGCGGCGGACAGGCGCCGGCCGATGCGGTCCAGGCGGATCACGGTGCAGGGCTCGTCGTCCCCGGTGGCGCCGACGAGCCACAGGCCGTCGGCAACGCGGTGCCAGTGCACGCGGCCGTGGTCACCGGGGCTGGCGGGACCGGCCAGCGCCGCGAGCACGGGACCGGACTCCAGGGTGACGGAGGCGGTGCCGGGCGCGGCCAGGCCCAGGCCCACGGCGGACAGGGCGTCCTGGGCGGCGCCGACCACGAGCGGCAGACCGCGGGGCAGGCCGAGCAGCTCGGCGGCTTCCCTGGACAGCGGCAACTGATCGTTGGGGTCGGCGAGCGGGGGCAACCGGTCGGCGCCCACGCCCGCGACCCGCAGCGCCGTACCCGACCAGGCGGGCAGCTGGGTGTCGAGCAGACCGGCGGCCGAGGCGCTGGAGGTGTCGGCGAGCACGCGCCCGGACAGCCGTGACAGCACGAAGTCCTTGAGCTCGCACCAGCGCGCCACGCTGGCGAGCAGGTCGGGGGCGTGCGTGGCGAACCAGGCCAACCGCACCAGGGCGGACCCGCCGTGCACCGGCACACCGGTCATGTGGTGCAACTCGGCGCCGAGCTCGTGGCGGATGCGGGCGGCCAGCTGCGTGGTGCCCTCGTCGGCGCCGGTGAACACCGGGGTCACCGGCCGGTCGGCCTCGTCGGTGGCGAGCAGGGTGTCGCCCGCACCGGCGAAGCAGAGCCCGCGCACCGGCACGCCGCGCGCCTGGCAGGCCAGCACCGTGCGCTCGATCGCCGCCAGCGTCACGTCCAGCGCCGCGTACGGGTCCAGCACCCCGGCGGGGTAGCGCAGTTGCGTCGTCTCCAGCACGGTCAACTCGGTGCTGAGCGCGACCACCCGTGCCGCGTCCGCACCGACCTGCACGCCGAAGACGGCACCCGCTGCGCTCATGCCCTCCATCATGACGCCAAATCACCGTGCGTAGTTGACGAGTTGGCCGCCGATCGGGGCAACCTTCAGCGGGCCAGCCGGGGCAGCAGCGCCGCGGCGACGCCCACTCCGAGCGCGGCGGCCCCGACCAGCACCGCGAGATCCAGCGGCAGGGTCGCCGGGGTGCCGATCAGCAGTCCGCGCAGGGCGTCGACCTCGTAACTGAGCGGGTTCACGTGGTTGATCACCTGGAGCCAGCCGGGCATCAGCTGCACCGGGTACAGGGCGTTGGAGGCGAAGAACAGCGGCATGGTGATGGCCTGTCCGATGCCCATCAGCCGCTCGCGGGTGAGCACCAGCCCGGCGATGGTGATGGACAGGCAGCAGAAGAAGGCCGAACCGACCACCACCACGAGCAGCACCGTGAGCAGCCGCAAGGGGTTCGCGGTCAGGCCGACGCCGAGCAGTGCGGACAGGACCAGCACGACGAGTGCCTGTAGGACGGCGCGCACCCCGGCGGCGAAGGCCTTGCCCGCCACCAGCGCGGCCCTGGGGGTGGGCGTGACCAGCAGCTTGGACAGCACGCCCGCGTCGCGCTCCCAGATGATCTGGATGCCGTAGAAGATCGACACGAACAGGGCGGACTGGGCGAGGATGCCCGGTGCCAGGTAGTCCAGGTACGGCAGGGACCCGGTCGGGATCACCCGCAGCCGGGTGAAGGTCTCGCCGAAGACCAGCAGCCACAGCGCGGGCTGGATGGCCCTGGTGACCAGCTCGGACCGGTCGTGGCGCAGCTTCTGCAACTCCACCAGGCACATCGTGGCCACGCGGGACACGAACAGCCTGGGCAGTACTCGGTCACCCCAGGCGGCGGGCGGTGCGGCGGGTGGCGCGGACATCGCGGATCCCCTTCGACGTGTCCTCGGTCAGGTCTCCCCCGGTGCGCGCGCGGAACACGTCCTCCAGGCTCGCGTGCTCGCCCACCTCGGCCCTGAGCTCGGCAGGGCTGCCGATGGCGGTGATCCGGCCGCGGTGCATCAGCGCGATCCGGTCGCAGTTCTGCTCCGCCTCGGCCATGTGGTGCGTGGTCACCAGCACGGTCATGCCGGTGTCCGCCCGGACCTGGCCGATGCGCTCCCACACCCCGGCGCGGGCGATCGGGTCCAGGCCGATGGTCGGCTCGTCCAGCACCAGGAGCCGAGGGGTGCTCACCAGCGCCTGGGCCAGTTCCAGCCTGCGGATCATGCCGCCGGAGTAGGTGGCGGCCTGCCGGTCGGCCACCTCCAGCAGGCCCACCGCGTCCAGCACGGAGCCGACCTGCTCGGCGCGGGCCGCCCTCGGCACGTCGAACAGCCGCGCGAACAGGGCCACGTTCTCCCGGCCGGTCAGCGTGGCGTCGGCGGACAACTGCTGCGGCACGTAGCCGACAAGCCTGCGCACGGCCAGCTTCTCGCGGGCCACGTCGGTGCCGAACACGCGGATCGCGCCCGGCGGGGCGGGCAGCAGGGTGGTGATCATGCGGATGGTGGTCGTCTTGCCCGCGCCGTTCGGGCCGAGCAGCCCGAACACCTCGCCAGGCGCCACCTCCAGATCCAGGTCGTCCACGGCCACGGTCCGCCCGAAGCTGTGCCGCACCCCGGTGCAGCTCACCGCGTTCACGAGTCGGCCTCCAGGCGGGTGATCAGCCTGCGCAGCGCGGGCAGGGCCTGGCTGATGGCCGCGCGGTCGGCGGGGTCCAGGTCCGCCAGCGCCGCGCCGACCAGTTCGGTGCGGGCCTGCCGCCAGGCGGCGAGCCGCTGCTCGGCGGCCTCGGTGACGTACAGCCGGGCGTTGCGGCGGTCGTCCGGATCGGTCTCGCGGCGCAGCAGGTCCTGGTCCACCAACTGGTTGACCAGGGTGCTGACCGAGTTGCGGGCCAGGTGCAGTTCGGCAGCCGCGGCGGCGACACCGAGACCGGGCCTGGCCGAGGCCACGCGCAGCAACTCCACCTGGGCGCCCCGCAGCCGCGGGCCGGTCAGCCCGGCCTGCAACCGCCGCCGGACCAGCCTGCGCAGCCCGGTGGTGACGGTCATCAGTTCGTCGGCGTTCGCGGTCACCGGGCCAGAATAGCTCTCATTAGGATCTAATCCTAGTGAGATCCTTCCAGGGAGATCAGCAGGGTCCGCAGGTCCTCGTTCATCCGGGCCTGACGCTCGGGATCCAGGGCGGAGAGCATCGCCAGTTCCGCACGGGTCTTGGTGCCGAACACCTGGGTGGCCCGCTCACGCCCCTGCTCGGTCAGCGCCACGAGCACGACTCGCCGGTCGGACTCGTCGAGCTGGCGGCTCACCCACCCCTTGTGCTCCAGCTGGCTGACCCGGTTGGTCACCGCGCCCGAGGTCAGCTGCATCCGCGTCATCAGCTCGCCCGCGGTGAGCCGCTGCTTCGGCTCGGCGCGGCGCAGGCAGGCCAGCAGTTCCAGCTCCCACAGCTCGATGCCGCGCGGGGCCAGCTCGCGCTTGATCTCGGTCTCCAGCCGGTGCGCGACCCGCCGCAGCCGGTAGGCCAGCGCCTTGGCAGCCAGTTCCTCCGGGCTGTGCGTGCCCGCGAGGTGGTCGGTCAGATCGTCGATGTGGTCACGGGACTGCGCCATCGGCAGATCGTAGCAATACCTTGACGTTCATATGAATGCTCATTATCTTCACGTTAATACAACTTGATTGGGGGCTCGATGCACTCCGCACTGCGCGAGCGGCTCGGCGCGGCGGTCACGGTGGCGGGCATCGCCGCCGCGGTGCCGTCCATCCAGCAGACCGTCTCGCACATCACCGACGACACCTACCGGGCGCCAGAGGTCCGGCACGGGGAGGGCCACGTGCAGTACCACATGGCCCGCGAGGCACTGATCACCGTGGGCAGCATCGGCGCGATCGGCGTCGGACTGCTGGCGGGGCCACGAAGGGGACGCCCGCTGTGGTGGGCGATGGCAAGCGCCGCAACGGGTTTCGCCGCGGCGATGTGGTCGGGTGGGCCGACCACCGGCAAGTGGGCGCCCAACCGCACGGCGCTGCTGGTGCACCTCGCGTCCACCACGGGGCTCGCGGTCGGCATCGCCCTGCTGCGGCCCGGCAGGGAGCGGTCATGAACGCGGAGGTGGTCGTCGCGGGCGGCGGGCCGGTCGGCCTGATGACCGCCGCACTGCTGAACGCGGCCGGGGTTTCCGTGCTGGTGCTGGAAAAGCTGGACAGGCCCACCACACAGTCGCGGGCGACGACCCTGCACCCGCGCTCGCTGGAGGTGTTCTCGGCGCTGCCCGGCCTCGCCGAGAGGCTGATCGAGCTGGGACGGCCCGTGTCCGGCACGCACTTCGCGGTGCTGCCGGACCTGCTCGACCTCACCGGCCTGGACACGCGCTACCCGTTCACCCTCCTGGTGCCGCAGGTCCGGACCGAACGCCTGCTGGCCGAACACCTGGCCACCTCGGGCGTGGTCGTGCTGCGCGGCACCGAGGTCACCGGCCTCGAACAGGACGCCGAGGGCGTGCGGGTCCTCGCGGGCGGCCAGGTGCACCACGGGCGCTACCTGGTCGGCGCGGACGGGGCGCACAGCGCGGTGCGCAAGCTCGCGGGCATCGAGTTCCCCGGCCGGGAACCGACCATGTGCGGGTTCCTGGCCGACGTGGAACTGGCCGAAGCCCCGCCGCGAACACACCAGTGGCGGCACGACACCGGCTGGCTCAGCGCGGTGCGCCTGACCGACGGGGTGCACCGGTTGTTCGGCGCCGAACCGGGTGACACCGGGCTGAGCCCCGAGCAGGTGCGCGAGCGGCAGGCCGAGCCGCTGACCGAGGGGGAACTGCGCGCGGTCCTGCGGCGCGTCGTGGGCACCGACTTCGGCCTGCGCGCGGTCCACTGGACCTCGCGGGCCAACGACTCGACCCGGCACGCGGCGACCTTCCGCAGCGGGCGGGTCCTGCTGGCCGGGGACGCGGCGCACGTGCACCTGCCCGCCGGTGGTCAGGGCCTGAACGTGGGCCTTCAGGACGCGACGAACCTGGCCTGGAAGCTGGCGGCCGAGCTGCGCGGCTGGGCACCGGAGGGCCTGCTGGACAGCTACGACGCCGAGCGCAGGCCGATCGCCGAGAAGCTGGCCGCCAACACCCTGGCGCAGTCCGCGCTGATGACCACCTTCACCCCGGCGGGCGGGGCGCTGCGCGACCTGGTGAGCGGGTTGATCGCGGACGGCACGCTCACCTCGGAGCTGGCGGGCTGGATCTCCGGTATCGCCGTGCGCTACCCGGCCCCGCCCGGGGCGCACCCGCTGGTGGGCGCGCGCTGGCCCGAGGCGATCGGCCTGCCCGTGGACCGCATGACCAAGGTGGACTTCACCCCCGACCACCGGCTGGGCTGGCGGCCCGCGCGGCCTTGGCAGGGCCTGGCCGCGGCCGTGATCCGGCCCGACGGTCACGTGGCCCAGGCGTGGGACAGCGCCGAGGACGCGCTCAGTCAGCTCGGGAACCTCGCCGGTACAGGGTGAACACGACGGCCACGCCCACGGCCAGCACCAGGGTCGTGGCCAGGCTGCCCTCCAGGCCGAAGCCGCCACCGGTGAGCAGTTCGGTGGCGGCACCGGTGTTCCTGGTGTGCAGCAGGCTGGTCCGCACCTCGTTGCCGGACACCAACACGCCGAAGACGTTGCCCTGGGTCCAGTTCCACACCGCGTGCCAGGCGCAGGCGCCCCACAGGCCGCCCTCCCACAGCGCCCAGCCCGCCAGGAACACCGCGAACAGCAGCAGGTTGAGCACCGGCAGTGCGCTGAACCCGTCCGGGTTGGCCAGGTGCAGCGCGGTGAAGACCACCGCCTGCACCGCCACCGCCGCGGGCAGGCCCCACTTGCGGTGCGCCGCCTGCATCAGCAGCCCGCGGCACAGCACCTCCTCGGTGGAGCCCTGCACGCAGAACCCGAGCAGCGCCAGCAGCACCCCGCCGGTCATGGACGCGTCGAACCCGCCGTCGAACCGCAACTGACCCGCCGCAAACCCGATCAGCACCACCACGCCGAACATGGCGAACCCCGCGACCGCCCCCGGCACGGCCCGCACCGGCGAGGTCTGGAAGCCGACCGTGGCGATCGGACGGCCCTCGCGCCAGCGGACCCAGGCGAGCACGAGCAACAGGGTCGCGCCGAACGCGACCACGGTGGCGAACAGCTGCCCCGGCAGGCTGGCGAAGGTCAGCGGGATGCCCAGCAGAGCCGAGAGCAGGCCCGCGATCACCATCTGGCCCAGCAGGAACGCCGCCAACAGCACCAGTACCGCGGTGATCGGCCCGGTCGGCCTGCGCGCGGAGTTCATCCCGTCCAGCAACGGGTTCGTCATGCTGTGCTTCCCCTCGTGTGCGGTACTCGCGTGCCCCCGAAAGCTGCCCTTCCCGGCACACCCGCCCACGCTAACGTCGATCCATGCGGATCGCGGTCGCTCTGCTGCTCGTGTCGGCGCTGACGGCACCCACTCAGGTGTGCACCCTCTACTGCGACACGCGAGATCCCTCGCTGGCGCACCAGGAGACCTTCCCGGTCGGTACGAAGGTCCTGAACGGGCGGCAGGTGCGGCTGCACGTGGACGAGGCCGACGGCATGGCGTGGGCCAGCATCGACAACGGCGTGCTGAACGACTCGGTGTGGCTGGACAGGTCCTGGGACGGCGGCAAGACCTGGGACGGCCTGCTCGGCAAGGCCGCCATACCCGGCTCGTGGACCGGCACGCGGACGCTGATGTTCAACATGTACGACCCCAGCCACCACCGACGTGGCGTTGTCCGTGCATGTGGGGACGCACAGGGCGTCGGCTGCACCGAGTGGGCTTACACAAATGTCTGTGACCAGTTCTGTGACGGCCGCGACGCGGGCTCAGCCGCGGGCGACACCCAGCCGGTGCCTGCGGCCACGTTGAACGGTCGGCGGTTCTCGCTGCACGTGGACAACACCGGCATGGCGTGGACCGCCGTGGCGGGTGGGCGGGCCGGTGACGAGGTGTGGCTGGACCGCTCCTGGGACGCGGGCGCCAGCTGGCCGGACGGGTCCTCGTTGGGCCGCACCACGAACTCCCGGACCGCCATGTACGCCACGCGGGACCCACGCGGGTGGCTGTACGGCGGGGCGGTGCGGGCCTGTGGCCGCGCCGTGGAGGGCCAGAACGGCAGTTGCACCGCGTGGGCCCGGCCCGCGGCCGACCCGGTGTCGGCGGCCACCGAGGCGCTGGCCGCCGACTACGACCCGGCAACCGGCTGGTGGCCGTCCAGCTGGTGGAACTCCGCCGTGGCCCTGACCACGCTGACGGACTCGTTGGCCCGCACCGGCAACACCGGCCTGCGCTGGATGATCGACCGCACCTTCACGGTCAACCGGGGCACGTTCCCCGCCGGGCAGCGCGGCTCGGACCCGATCGAGGGCGACTTCCGCAGCCGGGCGATCGACGACACCGCGTGGTGGGGCCTCGCCTGGCTCAACGCCTACGACCTGACCAGGGACCGGCGCTACCTGGACGAGGCGGTGGTCATCGCGGACTACGTCGGCGGCTACTGGGACACCGGCACCTGTGGCGGCGGCGTGTGGTGGGACCGCGAGCGGACGTACAAGAACGCCGTGACCAACGGGTTGTGGGTCCGGCTGACCGCCGCGCTGCACAACCGCCTGCCCGGGGACACGGCGTGGCTGGCACGGGCGCGGACCGCTTGGACCTGGCTCGACCACAGCGGCATGATCAACTCATCCGGTCTGGTCAACGACGGGCTGACCTCGTCCTGCGCCAACAACGGCGGCACCGTGTGGAGCTACAACCAGGGGCTGGCCATCGGCGGCGCGGTCGAGCTGTGGCGGGCCACCGGGGACACCTCGGTGCTCGACCGCGCCCGCACCCTCGCCGGGGCCGCTGTCACCAGTCCTGCCCTGACCCGCAACGGGATCCTCACCGAGTCGTGCGAGCCGAACTGCGACGACAACGCCAAGCAGTTCAAGGGCGTGTTCGCCCGCTACTTCGGCGAGTTCGCACGGGCCACCGGCTCGTACCAGGACTACGCGCGCCGCCAGGCCGAGGCCGCCTGGTCCACCCGCGACTCCCTGAACCGGCTAGGCCTGCGCTGGTCCGGGCAGGCCCCCAACCCCCAGGACTGGCGCACCCAAGCCAGCGCCCTAGCAGCCCTCCTCTGGTGAGCTCCCGCCGAGCCCCGGGGTGCGCGAGACCCGGTCAGAGGCGCGCGCGAAACCCAGTCAGGGGAACACGAGTCCCGCTCTGGGGCGTGCGAATCCCGCTGAGCCGCAAGTGAGTCCCGGTGAGGGGCGCGCGAGTCCCGGCGAGAGGTGCGTGAGTCCCGGCCACGAGCACACGAGTCCCGCTCTGGGGTGCGCGAGACCCGGCCAGGAGCGCGCGAATCCCGCCCAGGGACACACGAGTCCCGGCCAGAGGCGCACGAATCCCGCCCAGCCGCATACGACCTCCGGTCTGAGGCGCGCGAAACCCGGTCAACCGAACACGAAACCCGGCCAGGGGCACACGAGTCCCACTGAGCCGCACACGAACCCCGTCTGAGGCACGCGAATTCCGTTCAGGGGCACGCGAATCCCGGCCAGAGGGGCGCGAGTCCCGGTGAGAGGGGCACGAGTCTCGGTCAGGGGCGTGCGAGGCGCGACCAGGAGCGCACGAGTCCCGCTCTGGGGTGCGCGAGACCCGCCCAGCAGCACACGAATCCCGCCCAGGGACACACGAGTCCCGCTGAGCTGCACACGAACCCCGGCCAGGGACACACGAGGCCAGCCCAGCCGCACACGAGTCCCGCGCTGAGGCACACGAATCCCGCCCAGGAGCACGCGAATCCCGCGCTGAGGCACGCGAATCCCGCCTAGGGACACACGAACCCCAGTCGGAGGCACACGAACCCCGCCCAGGAGCGCCCAAGTCCCGCCAAACGGCACGCCAGTTCGGCCGAGGGCACGGCCCACCGCCATGTCACGAAGGTGGCCTTCGAGACGTTCACCGTCATGAAGGGCACCTTCATGACACGGGGCCCCGGCCCGGCGAGCCCGCTCAGGGCCCGCGCCGCCGCGTCGTGGCACCACCGAGACCCGCAGCGAAAGGACCATTCGCTGCGTTCAACGCAGTGAAAGCCACCTTCACGCGACCCGCGCGCCCGCTCAGTTGCCCGGCGCCCCCTGCCCGCCGCCCTGTTGGGCCAGCGCGCGGTCCAGCACGGAGGTGGCGGTGCCGGTGTCCCCGGCCAGCTTGGCGATGACGGTGACCGTGTCCCCGGTCTTCACGGCGCTGATCTGGTCGTCGCCGTTGTCCACGAGGGTGGACGAGTCGACGGTGTAGGTCTTGGTGTACCCGTCCTCGCTGGCGGTGGTGATCGAGGTGGCGCTGACGGCGGTGACCTTGCCGGTCTGCATGCGCTCGGTGACGTAGCTGCCGTTGTCGGCGACGGTGAAGTCCCCGTGCAGGGCGTTGCCGAGCCCACCCGCGCCGCCCATCATGCCGCCGCGACCGCCCATGCCGCCGGGGCCACGGCCCTGACCGCCGCCGAAGCCGCCGGGGCCCGCGCCCTGCTGGCTGCTGCCGGTGCCGCCCGCGAGCTTGGTGATGGCGAAGCCGCCGCCGACCGCGACCACGACGGCGAGGCCGACCACCAGTGCGGTCCTGCCCGCCGACCAGCGCGGCTTGGGCTGCGCGGGGGCGGCCTGCGGTGCCGGGGCGCCCCACACGGGTTCGGTCTGCTGGGTTTCCATGTCACTCCTCTGGCCGGTTCGGCTGGTGAACTCCAACCTGGCCAGGCAAGCTGTGCGTGAGCTGTGCCGACGATAGGTGGTACCTGTGACGCCGAAGCACAGGGAACGCACAGCCACGGTTCAGCACTGGCTCAGTCGCGCCGGTGAGGATGGGGACATGTCCACACCGAACGGCGAGTTGCGCAGGGCGGACGGCGGTCAGGTCCGGGTGCTGGTCGTCGACGACGAGGCGGCCCTGTCCGAACTGCTGGCGATGGCCCTGCGCTACGAGGGCTGGGCGGTGCGCGGGGCGGCCGATGGCGGCACGGCGGTGCGGGTGGCCAGGGAGTTCCGTCCGGACGCGGTGGTGTTGGACGTGATGCTGCCCGACTTCGACGGGCTGGAGGTGCTGCGCAGGCTGCGCGCGGAACGCCCGGAGCTGCCGGTGCTGTTCCTGACCGCCAAGGACGCGCTGGAGGACCGGATCGCCGGGCTGACGGTGGGCGGGGACGACTACGTCACCAAGCCGTTCAGCATCGAGGAGCTGGTGCTGCGCCTGCGCTCCCTGCTGCGGCGCACGCACGCGGTGTCCTCGGCGGCCAGCTCGCGCATCGTGGTCGGCGACCTGGTGCTGGACGAGGACAGCCGCGAGGTCAGCAGGGCCGGGGAGCACGTACAGCTGACCGCCACCGAGTTCGAGCTGCTGCGCTACCTGATGCGCAACCCGCGCCGGGTGCTGAGCAAGGCGCAGATCCTGGACCGGGTCTGGGAGTACGACTTCGGCGGGCAGGCGAACATCGTGGAGCTGTACATCTCCTACCTGCGCAAGAAGATCGACGTGGGCCGGGAGCCGATGATCCACACCATGCGCGGAGCCGGTTACGTGCTGCGGCCGAGCGGGGCCGAGGCGGGCTGACCGGTCATCCTGCGCTCGGCGGCGGCCAGCTCGGCGGTGCTGGGCCGGGTGAGCTCGGCGGCCAGGTGCGCGTCGGGGCGGACGAGCTGGACCGCTCCGGGCGCGAGCCGGTCGGTAACGACAACACGCAGGTTTGTCGTTATGGGCAACCCGGGTGCGGTCAGCACGAGACCACCCAGCCGGGCGAGCTGGCGCGCAGTCGTGCCGACACAGGGGAAGTCGGGAATGAGTGAGCCCTCGGTGCCGGGTGTGGTCAGCGGGGAGTCCCGGTACGAGAACGGCTCCGACAGCCTGCCGGAGTCGACCAGCGGCCAGGCCGCGGGATCGGTGGCGGCGCGGGCCAGCACTTCTTCGCGGTACTGGCGCTGGCGCTCGTCCTGGGGCACGAGGAAGTCCATGGTGGCACTGGTGACGGCGAGGTTCTCCAGCGCGGCGGCACGGCGTTCCAGGTGGTAGGTCTCCAGCAACCCGGGCGGGGCCAGGCCGTCCAGCACGTGGGCGAGCTTCCACGCGGCGTTCTCGGCGTCGGCGACCCCGGAGTTCAGGCCACGCGCCCCGAACGGGGAGTAGACGTGCGCGCAGTCCCCGGCCAGCAGCACCCTGCCGACCAGGAACCGATCGGCCACTTTGGACTGGAACCGGTAGACCGAGCGCCACAGCACCCGGTACGGCACCTCACCGAGGATCGCCCGCACCTTCTCGTCCAGCTCGGCGGGCCCCGGCTCGGCCCCGGCCGGGATCTGCCAGTCGATGCGGAACGTGCCGCCGGGGCACGGGTGGACCAGCACCTGACGGCCCGGGTTGCCCGCGGGGTCGAAGTGGAAGCGCCGCTCCTGGGCCCAGCCGGGCAGGTCGGCGGCCAGGTCGCAGATCAGGAACCGGTCGGAGAAGCTCTGCCCGGCAAGGGAAACGCCGAGCTGGGCACGCAGGTCCGCACCGTGCACGCCGGTGCACAGCACGGCGTAGTCGGCGGCGATCCCGCCCGCGCGCACGCCGTTCGCGTCCTGGCTCAGCTCACGGACCTCGTGGTCCCAGCGCACCTCGATCAGCGGCTGCTGGGCGATCAGCTCGTCCAGGATCTGCTCGGTGCGGGCCTGGGATAGGTTCACGAAGGGCGGGAACGGGGACTGGCCCGGATCGGTCAGCTCCCGGCAGAACAGCTCGCGGTCGCGGTGGAAGGTCCTGGCCCGCGACCAGGTCAGCCCCGCATCGGCGATGCGCCGGCCCGCGCCGACCGACTCCCAGATGTCCAGCACGTCCCGCTGCTGGCAGATCGCCTTGGAGCCAACCGGGTCGCGGGCCGGGCGCCGGTCCACCAGCACCACGGACACACCTCGCTTCGCCAGCAGCAGCGCGGTGCTCTGCCCGACCGGCCCGTTGCCGATGACAACGACCCGGCCGGTCATCCCTGCAACTCCTCCCAGACCTCGCGGTCGCGCTGGGCGGTCCAGATCCTCGGACGCTCCACACCGGACAGTTCGTCCCACAGCCGGGACACGTCGAAGGGCAGGCAGTGCTCGAAGATCGGCCAGCGCCCGTAGCGGTCGACCAGCGCGGCGTGCGTGGCCTGAAACGCCTCGCGCAGCGTGCCACCCCTGGCCTGCACGGCGCCGACCTCGCGGAGCATGACCTCCAGGAAGTGCCGGGTCTGCGCGACCGCCGCGGTCACGGCATCAGCACCCCGCGCGACCGCTCCCCTGCCGCCGATCAGCGTCTCGGCGCCGAACGCGGCGACATTGTCCAAAGTGGACGTCGACCAGTCGCGGTGGAAGGCGTCCCCGGTGTAGAGCGCGGCCTGCGCCTCGACCAGGTCGCCAGCGAACAGGATGCGCTGCTGGGGCAGCCAGGCCACGATGTCACCCTCGGTGTGGCCGCGTCCGCAGTGGCGCAGCACCAGGTCACCGCGGTCCCCGCCGAGCGGGATGGTCAGCGAGTCGGAGAAGGTCAGCGTGGGCCAGGTCAGGCCGGGGATCGAGGCGGGCTCGTCGAACAGCCGGGGCATGCGGCCGAACTCGGAGTCCCAGTCCTGCTTGCCGCGCTCGGCGATCAGCGCGCGGGTGTTGTCGTGCGTGACGACCACCTCGGCGTCGAAGGCGGAGGCACCCAGCACGCGGACCGCGTGGTAGTGCGAGAGCACCAGGTAACGCACCGGTTTGTCGGTGTGCTCGCGCAGCCGGGCCAGCCACTTGCGGGCCGCGACCGGGGTGGCCAGCGCCTCGAAGCAGACCAGGAAGTCCTCGCCCTCGATCGCCCCCACGTTGGGATCGCCCTCGGCGGTCAGCGCGTAGACACCCTCGGCGAGGACCTCCAGGGTCTGCTCCTTGGCCTGCACGTCGGCGGACGAGGCGAACGGCTTGGCTGCCATGAACCCTCCGATCATCAAGGCTTTGACTATCTCGCACCCTAGGGCCTCCCGGCCGGTCCTGGGAAGCCCCCTTGCCTACGATCGAGCCGTGCCCGACTCACCGGAACAGCTGGACTACGTGTCCTTCGTGGACTACGCGATCGACCGGGTGACCGCTGGCGGCGCCGCCGTGGACCCCGTGGCGATGCGCCTGGTGCTGACCCTGCACCGGGTCACCAGCGCGCTGGTCTACGACGTGGAGTCCGGGGTGCACCGCCCACGCGGCCTGTCCTGGCCGGGGTTCCGCGTGCTGTTCGTGCTGTGGCTGGCGGGCCCGCTGGAGGCCAAGCGCGTGGCCGAACTGTCCGGCATGAGCCGCGCGGCGGTGTCCGCACTGGTCAACACCCTGGAACGGGACGGGCTGGTGTCGCGCTCCCGCGCCGAGCACGACGGGCGGGCCGTCACGCTGGCGCTGACCCCCGGCGGCATCGAGTCGATCACCGACGCCTACCTGGCGCACAACGCCCGCGAGCAGGTGTGGGCCAGCGCGCTGACCGGGCCGGAGCAGCGCACGCTGATCGGCCTGTTGCAGAAGCTGATGGACGGACCGGCCGCCGAGAGCGCGCGGCGGCGCACCTAGCGGCGCCGCCTCGGAACCTTGACCGTGTCTCGCCGGCGACCACCCAGCCGCGCCCGCCGACGCGGGCCGTGTCATGAAAGTGCCGTTCAGGACATCCAGTGTCCTGAACGGCACTTTCATGGCACCGCAGCCTCGGCCCGGACCGGATACCAGGTCAACGATGCGCGGCGGCGCACCTAGCGGCGCCGCCTGGTGAGCGCGAACTGGATCAGCAGCGCGGTGGCACGCGGCACCGGCGCGTACACGAAGGAGGGCCGGGAAACCAACTCCGTGCCGTCGGCGCTGACCTCGAACAGGCCGCCGGAGGAGCGGTAGCCGGGCACCTGCACACCCCGTGCCCGCAGGAAGCCCTCCACCTGCGCCCAGGGCTTCTCGTAGTCCCGGGCACCGGCCATCGTCGGCGGCATCACGAAGACGCACTTGGACAGCAAACCGTTGCGGTACAACCAGTTGATCTCCCACCGGGTCCCGGCGAAGTCCAGCGGCACGACCACGACGGTCTCCGCGTGCCTGGCCAGGGTCCTGACCCTGGACCGCCAGTTCGCCTCCGTGCACTGGAACTTGCCCGTGCCGGGGATGTCCCAGGTGTGCTCGATCATCGAGCCGAGGCCCTGCACGCCGGTGGGCAGCAACTCCCCCGGTCTGCCCGCGGCGATCAGCGGGCGGTGCGCGGGGAAGGCACTGGCCAGCACGGCCTCGAAGTCGGTCTGGATGTTGCCGACCTGCCCGTCGGCGCTCAGCACGCCCACGGCGTTGGAAGCCAACTGCCCGCTGGTGGTGAACGGGCGCAGGTACAGCGCGAACCGGTACCGGTCCGGGGTCTCGGCGATCCGCCGCGCCGCCGCGTCCCTGGCCCGCTGCCGCGCGGAGCTCTCCAACTCCATCAGCGCGAAACACGGCTGCCCCACGAGCGCGAACCCGATCAGCGAGACGACCGAGCCGACCGCCAGGCACAGCACGGCGTAGAGCAGGTGCGCGGGCCAGCTCAGGAAGATCGTCGGCAACGCGTCCAGCGCGGTCCACCCGGCCACGACCAGGTCCGCGACCCAGCGGTAGACCTCCAGCAGGAACGGGCCCACGGGGGACATCGCGAGCAGGATGACCACGGCACGGCTGACCGCTCCGGTGTGCACCGGCCTGAGCAGCACGCAGGCGGCCACCACCCCGGCGGTGATCAGCGGATGGCGGTCGAACAGCCAGCCCGCGAGCACGGCGGCGGCACAGGGCAGTGCCCAGTGGGCGAACAGGAGCAGCCTGCGCAGCACCGATGAACCATCGGCCCGGTGGGCGGTTCGTTACGGAGGTCCGCTACCGGCGTCAGCTCAGGTTGTGACGGCGCCGGGCGCTGGCCGTCGCAAAGGTGCCGAGACGCCCCAGCCCCTCAGGGCTCCTGCGGGGCCAGTCGTGCCGCCAGCGCGTCCACCCCGTCCGACAGCGCCGCGAACTGCCGCTCGCTCAGGCCGTCCACGAAGTGCCGCCGCACCAGTTCGGCGTGCCCCGGCGCGACCTCGCGCAGCTTGCGCCACCCCTCGTCGGTGAGCGCGGCGACCACCCCGCGCACGTCGCTGGGGCAGGACTTGCGCCGCACCAGGCCCGCCTTCTCCAGTTGGCCCACCTGGTAGGTCAGGCCGCTCTTGGAGGTCACCGCGACCTCGGCCAGCTCGGTCATGCGCAGCTCGCCGTCGGGCGCCGCGGAGAGCCGGACCAGCACCTCGTACTGCGGGTGCGAGAGCCCGGCCTCCTCCTTGAGCTGCTGCTCGACCAGCCTGGTGAGCACCGTCGCCGCCGTGAGGAAGCCCTGCCAGGTCCGCAACTCGCGCTCGCTCAACCACCGCATGGCGTGAGCGTACCCACTTGTTCAAATTCGAACCAACGGCTAGGGTCGAGGTAGTTCAAGTTTCAACCAATGAGGCGGGGGCCGAGCATGACCGACACCGCGACGGTGCGCACCCGGGTGCGCATCCCACTGCAGTTCCCCGACGGCTACCGGGCCACGGCCGAGGCGATCACCTTCCACGGCCTCGCCGACGGCGCCGAGCACCTGGCGCTGGCGCTGGGTGAACCGGGCGGGGACGCGCCGCTGGTGCGCATGCACTCCGAGTGCCTGACCGGGGACGTGTTCGGCTCGGCGCGCTGCGACTGCGGCCCGCAGCTGCGCGAGGCGGTGGAGCTCATCAGCGAGGTCGGCGGCTACCTGCTGTACCTGCGCCAGGAGGGCCGCGGCATCGGGCTGTACAACAAGCTCGACGCCTACGCCCTACAGGACGGCGGCCTGGACACCTACGCCGCCAACACCGCCCTCGGCCTGCCCGAGGACGGCCGCGACTACACCGCCGCCGCGCAGATGCTCACCGCGCTGGGCGCCACGCGGATCACCTTGCTCACCAACAACCCCGACAAGGCCGGACAACTGCGCGCGCAGGGCGTGGACATCGCCGCCCTGCACCGCACCGGGGTGTTCGCCACCGAGACCAACCTGCACTACCTGCGGGCCAAGGTCGCCCACACCGGTCACACGATCTCGCTCGCCAGTTAGGAAATCGCCATGCGCATGCCCAGCCTCTACCTGTCACACGGAGCACCGCCGCTGGCCGACGACCCCGTCTGGCCCGGCCAGCTCGCCGCCTGGTCCGCCGAGCTGCCGCGCCCCAAGGCGGTGCTGATGGTCTCCGCCCACTGGGAGCACGCCCCCATCGCGCTCAGCGCCACCAGCACCGTGCCGCTCGTCTACGACTTCTGGGGCTTTCCCGAGCGGTACTACCAGGTCCGCTACGAGGCACCCGGCGCACCCGAGCTCGCCCGCTCCGTGCGCGCCCTGCTGTCCACTTCGGACACACCGGTCGTCGACGTGCCCGACCGCGGCCTGGACCACGGCGCCTACGTGCCGCTGGTCGAGATGTACCCCGAGGCCGACATCCCCGTGCTCCAGATGTCCATGCCCAGCCTCGATCCCGAGCAGTTACTCAAGCTCGGCCGCACGCTGGCCCCGCTGCGCGAGGAGGGCGTGCTGATCGTCGGCAGCGGCTTCTTCACCCACAACCTGCGTGCCCTCAACCAGGACGGGCAGGTCGCCTCCGTCATGGCCGAGTTCGACGACTGGGGTGCGCGCGCACTGGGCGCCCAGGACCTCGACTCACTGCTCGACTTCGAACACAAGGCCCCGGCCGCCCGGCTGGCCCACCCCCGCACCGAACACTTCGCCCCGCTGTTCGTCACCCTGGGCGCCGCGCTGGACGAGCTGTCCACCCAGCGCACCACCATCGACGGCTTCTGGATGGGCCTGGCCAAGCGCTCGCTCCAACTGGGCTGAAGCGCCATGAAAGTGCCGTTCATGGCACTGGACGCATCGAACGGCACTTTCATGGCAACGCGGTGAGCGGGACTCGCGTGCGGCTGAGCGGGACTCGCGTGGTGGGTCAGGCGGCGCCGCCGATGCGGGCGCGGAGTTTGCGGGTCTCGCGGGGCAGGTTCCAGCCGAGCACGCCGACCACACGGCCGTGCTGGTGGTACTCGGCGGCGAACGAGCCCTCGGCGGGATCGCCCACGACCACGGTCGGCACGGAGTCCTCGGGGAACATGCCGTAGGCCTGGATCTTGACCTCGTACTGGTCGGTCCAGAAGTACGGCACCGGCGCGAAGGGTTCTCCCTTGCCCAGCAAGGTCTTCGCCGCCGCCATGCCCTGCTCGGTGGCGTTCATACGGTGCTCGACGCGCAGCCGCACCCCCAGCTCGGGGTGCGTCCAGCTGGCGACGTCACCGGCCGCGACGACACCGGGTGCGGCGCGGCACAACGAGTCGCAGTCCACGCCGTTGCCCAGCGACAGGCCGCTGTCGGCCAGCCAGCCGGTGGCGGGCTCCGAGCCGATGGCCACGAGCACGACCTCGGCGGGCAGCGAGCTGCCGTCGGCGAGGTCCACGGCGACGACCTGGTCGCCGAGCCCGACCAGCCCGCTGACGCCGACCCCGGTGCGCACGGTCACCCCGTTGTCGGCGTGCAACTTCGCGACCAGGCCGCCGATCTTCGCCCCGAACTGCCGGATCATGGGCGCGGGCAGCGGGTCCACCAGCGTGACGGCGAGCCCCATCTGGCGGGCGACCGCTGCGGTCTCGGCGCCGAGGAAGCCCGCGCCGACGACCACGACACTGGACGCGGCGAGCAAGTCCTTGCGCAGCGCCAAGGCGTCGTCCATGGAGCGCAGCACGTGCACGCCAGCGAGGTCGTGCCCGAACGGCAGCCGCCTGGGGGTGACGCCGGTGGCGATGACGAGTCCGTCGTAGCCGATCGCGGTGCCGTCGGCGAGGCGCACGGTGCGAGCGGCCACGTCCAGGCCCGCGGCGGGCGTGCCGAGCAGCCAGTCGGCCTCCACCAGCGCGTCCTCGCGGCGCAGCGCGGTCCGCTCGGGCTCCCAGGTGCCCGCGAGCACCTGCTTGGACAGCGGCGGGCGGTCGTAGGGCAGCCGCTGCTCCGCTCCGATCATGGTGATCCTGCCGTCGTACCCCTCACGGCGCAGCGCCTCGGCCGCGGTCAGACCCGCGGCCGAGGCACCGACGACCACCACGTGGTCCAGGTTCACGCCTCGTCCAGCTCGATGGCCAGCGCGGGGCAGATCCGCGCCGCCTGGCGCACGTCCTCGTGCAGCTCGGCGGGCGGGTACTCCTGCAACAGCACCACGATGCCGTCCTCGTCGCGCTGGTCGAACACGTCCGGCGCGGCCAGCACGCACTGCCCGGCGCCCACGCACTTGTCCTGGTCGATGAGAACCTTCATCCCGGGTACCCCCTTCACCACTCGACGGGCAGCGAGTGCACGCCGTAGACGATCATGTCGTGCTTGAACTCGATCTCCTCCAGCGGCACCGCCAGGCGCAGCGTGGGGATCCGCCGGTACAACGTGCTGTACACGACCTGTAGTTCCATCCGGGCCAGCGGCTGGCCAAGGCACTGGTGGATGCCGTAGCCGAAGGCCACGTGGTGCCGGGACTGCCGGTGGATGTCCAGTTCCCCGGGGTCGCCCTCGAAGGCGCCCTGCTCGCGGTTGCCGATCTCGCCCGCGGCGATCAGGCCCTCACCGGCCCTGATCAGCTGGCCGCCGATCTCGATGTCCTCGGTGGCCACGCGCCTGCGCCCGCTGTGCACGATGTGCAGGTAGCGCAGCAACTCCTCGACCGCGTTGGCCACCAGCTTGGGGTCCTCGGTCTCGCGCAGCTCCGCCAGCTGCTCGGGGTGCTGCAACAGGGCGGTGGTGCCCAGCGCGATCATGTTGGCGGTGGTCTCGTGCCCGGCGATGAGCAGCAGCACGGCCATGTCGGCGACCTCGACGTCGGTCAGCGCGCCGGTCCGCAGCTGCTCCACGACCAGGCGGCTGAGCAGGTCGTCGGCGGGCTCGGCGTCCTTGGCGGCGACCAGCTTGATCAGGTAGTTGCGCAGCTCGTCGGAGATGGCAAGCGCTTCCTCGGCGCTCACGGTGCGGTTGAGCAGCCGTGAGCTGCAACGCTGGAAGAAGTCGTGGTCGGCGTAGGGCACGCCGAGCAGTTCGCAGATCACCAGGGAGGGCACCGGCAGCGCGAAGTCGCGCACCAGGTCGGCGGGCCGCGGCCCGGCCAGCATCTGGTCGATCAGCCCGTCCACGATCTCCTGCACGCGGGGCCGCAGCTTCTCGATGCGCTTGACCATGAAGTCCCTGGTGAGCATGCGGCGGTGCACGTCGTGCTCGGGGTTGTCCATGGTGATGAAGGCCTGCAAGTGCTGCCTGCGCGCCTTGCCGGACTCGCTGACGTGCGGGTAGCCCTCCTTGCGGACATCGGCGCTGATCCGCGGGTCGGCCAGCGCGGCGCGTTGCTCCTCGTAGCCGGTGATCAGCCACGGTGTGCTGCCGTCCCAGATGCGCACCCGGTTGACCGGGCCCTTCTCGCCCAGCTCGGTCAGCTCGGGCGACGGGTCGAAGGGACAGCCCTTGGCCCTGGTCATCGGGAAGGTGGGAATGGTGTCAGTCATGGATCCCCCAACACGAGCAGTTACCAAACGATTGTTCAGTGACTTACTGAACACATGTTAGGCATCTAGGGGGAGCGCTCGCACCGGGATGGGAGTCAGATCACACGGGTGGGTCAGGCGAAGACGAGGGAGAGGAACTCGCTCACCATCGGCTCGATGCGGTCCAGTTGCCGCTCGTCCGGAGAGGCGTGCCACAACGCGACCAGGCCGTGCGTGGCGACGAAGACCATCACGGCGGACCGCTCGGCGGGCAGCCGCAGCTTGTGCCCGGCCTGTTCACAGCGCTCGAAAGCGGCGGTCACGCCCAGGATGACCTTGCCCAGCGGTCCCTTGGGCGGCTCACCGGGCTCGCGGCGCGGACGGTTGTTCAGCATCAGCCGGTAGTGCCCGGGGCTGTCCAGGGCGAACTGGCAGTAGGCGTGCATCTGCGCGCGCACCCGGTCGACCACCTGCTCGGCGGGCAGCGCGGCGTCAGCCTCGGCCATGGCGGCGGCCAGCCGCTCGTAGTCGTACTCGATCAGGCCGTGCACCAGCGCGTTCTTGTCCGCGAAGTGCTGGTAGATGCTGGCCGGGGCGATGCCCGCGGCCCGCGCCACCCCGCGGATGGTCAGCCCCTCCTCGCCGCCGAGCTCGGACAGCAGGCGGGCCGCCGCCTCCAGGATCTCCCCGCGCAGCCGTTCGCCCTGCCCCCACGGGTTGCGGGCGCGCTGCTGCGGTGTCGGGTCCAAGGCGGTCTCACTCGGTGATCGGGGTTCCGGCCGGATGACCGTACAGGCCGGGGCCGTCAACCCGCAGGTTGTCCAGGAACTGGGTGCACTGGGCGTAGGAGGACTCGATCAGCTCGGCCGTGTGCGAGAAGTCCAGCGGGGTCACCGGCTGCACCGGCGCCCCCGGCAGGTACACGATCGGAACCTCAGCCGATGCGATGTGAGACTCCAGTACCGCTTGGTTGCGCATGCCCAGGGTAGCCCAGAACAGCAGGGTCTCCGCCAGCGAACCGGGCACGCCTGGCAGGTGGCCGGGGAAGGCGCAGTCCAGCACCACCAGCGAGCGCGCCCCCATGTCCAGGGCCTGGCGGATCGGCACGTTGGCCACCACCCCACCGTCGTAGAGCACCCGGCCCTCGTGGCGCACCGGCGGGTAGACGCCCGGGATCGCACTGCTGGCCAGGATCGCGGGCACCAGCGAGCCCGAGCGCAGCAGCACCGCGCTGCCGGTGACCGCGTCCACCGCCACCGTGCCGAAGGGCAGCCGCAGCTCGGCGAAGTTCGTCACCCCGCCGAGCCCCTTGGCCAGCACCTCGACCAGGCCCGTGTTGCGGAACAGGTGCGTGCGGGCCCGGCGCAGGGTCCGCAGCTGGGCGAGCGGTCCACCGGGGAAGACCTGAGCCCGCGTCATGCCCGCCCACAGCACGGCCAGCCGGTCCGCGGCCCGTGCGGGGTCCAGCGCGAGCAGTGAGCCGTTGACCGAGCCGACCGAGGTGCCCACGACCAGGTCGGGCAGCACACCGTGCTCGGCGAGGGCGCGCAGCATGCCCACCTGGATGGCGCCCAGGCTGCCCCCGCCGCCCAGCACGAAGCCGACCGGGCCGGGCAGGGTGATCGCGCGCTCGTCCACGGGGCGCATCGTCGCATGTGGACGGCTCAGCCGCCGCCACGCCTGCCCCGCCGGTGCCGGTTGGGCGAGGCACGGAAGTCGTGCAGCAGCTGGATGTTCACCCGGGTGAGGTACGGGTCCGGCGGCACGAGCCCACCGGGCTTGCGCTCCCCCTGCCAGTACGCGAGGTTGGCCACGCCACGGGACAGGTCCACGTGGTTCCCGCCGAGCACCGCTCGCTGCCGCCGCACGAGGTCGGCGGCCAGCCGTGCGGCCCGCGCGGGCTCGCCGCCCAGCCCGACGGCGTGCGCGTGGTGCGCCCGCAGGGCCAGTGTCCTGGGGTGGTCGGTGCCGAACTCCTCGGTGCAGTGGGAGATCACCTCCGCCAGCAGCGAGATCGCCTCGTGCACGGCCCCGGTGCGCAGGGTCAGCGCGGCCACGTTCTCCATCGCGGGCAGCCGCCACCGCGCCGGGACCTGGTCGTGCAGTCCGATCAACAGGCGCAGGGCGCGCCGCGAGTCCCCGCCGATGCCCGTCCAGTAGGCGTGCCGCAGGTAGGCGTTGGCCAGCGCGCGCACGTGGGTCCGCGGTCCGTCGGGCAGGCCGACCGCGGACAGCGTGCCCTCCACCGACCCACCAGCCGAGTCCCCGACCAGCGCGAGCACGCGTCGCACGCGGGTCTGCACCCGGTGGGCCCGCCGGGTGGTGCGGTGCATCTCACCGAGTTGCCGTTCGGCCTGCGGTGCGACGGTGGCGATCAGGTGGCTGGCCTCGCGCAGCTGCCATGCCTCGGCCCGCCACTCCGCCAGCGCCACCCGGCAGGCCAGCACCACCGGGTCGTGCGGCCCCAACTGTTCCAGCAGGGCGTACCGCACGCCGTGCAGGATCTCCACCGCCTCATCCAGTCGGCCGCACAGCGCGAACCCGTCCGCCTGGCGCCCGGTGGTCACCAGCACGTCCACCGCGCGCTCCCCGCCGCCCGCCCGTTGGCGTTCCAGCAACTGCTGCCACAGCCAGGACGCCGTGTCCAGCTCCCCAGCGCGCTGCGCCGACCACGCCGCCGCCGTCCACATGTGCGCCTGCTCCGCGGATACCGGCTGGTCCGGCGGCAGTGTCGGCAGCACGCGGGTCGTCTCGTTCAGCCTGTCCAGTTCCTCGGCCAGCTTGCCCCAGGCGACCTGCCCGGCCCTGCCGAGCGGCGGGCTGTCCCTGGCGGTCGCGCCTGCGTGATCCCCCATGGTCGAAGTCTGGTAGAGCCCACGAACGGACACAAGGGATCTATGAGGCAATGCCACTTTTGTCACCCCCCGTGTTCGCGACTGTGAAGCGGTGACAGTTTTGTCATCCCGCGCGCACGCGGCGGTATTGATCTTGGGCCATTCGTGTCAGCACCTGGTGCGCCAGAAGGCTTTCTGCCACGTTGCCGCACGTGGCAGAAGTGAGTCGACGCCGATTCCTCGCACTGGCGGCAGCCGCCCCGATCGGGTTGCGCGGCGGTGGTGGTGCGCACGTGCCCGCGATCGTGGTCGGCTCCGGTTTCGGCGGCTCCGTGGCCGCACTGCGACTGGGCCAGGCCGGGGTGGACGTGCTGCTGCTCGAACGCGGCAAGCTGTGGCCGCACGACGACCACGCCCAGGTCTTCGGCTCCGAGAGCTCGATCGACCGGCGCATGCTCTGGTTCCAGCTGCTCGCGAACTACCCCGGGCTGCCCGCGGTGCCGATGATCCCGTACCCGGGCGTGATGCAGGTCGACGTGCAGCCGGGCATCACCGTGCTGGCCGCGTCCTGCGTGGGCGGCGGGTCGGTGGTCTACACCGGCGTGACCCTGCAACCGCCACGCCGGTACTTCGAGCGCCTGTACCCGTCCGGGCTGAGCTACACCGAACTCGACCGCGTGTACTTCCCCCGGGTGCGGGCGATGTTGTCGGCGCAGACCGTGCCTGAGGAGGTCTACAACTCGGCGCCGTTCACGCACACCCGGGTGTTCGACGCCCAGTTCGCGGCGGCCGGGCTGCCGGTGGAGCGCACCCCGTCCACCTTCGACTGGCAGGTGGTGCGCCGCGAACTGGCCGGGCAGGTCCGCCCCTCTGCGATCGTCGGCGAGAGCAGCTTCGGCAACAGCAACGGCGCCAAGCACGACCTGACCCGCAACTACCTGCCCGCCGCGCTGGCGACCGGGCACGTGCGGCTGGGCGCGCTGCACGAGGTGACCTCGATCCGCCGCGAGGCCGGGCGGTACGCGCTGGCGGTCACCCGGCGCGACGAGGACGGGCTCACCGTGGAACAGCTCGAACTGACCTGCGACCGGCTCGTGCTCGCCACGGGGTCGATCAACACCACCCGGCTGCTGGTGGCCGCCCGCGACAGTGGTGCACTGCCCGGCCTGAACGAGCACGTCGGCACCAACTGGGGCAGCAACGGCGACGCCTTCGTGTTCCGGCCCTACACCGGACCGGTCGGCCCCAGCCAGGCGGCGCCCATCGTGTCCACCGCCATGGTCGACCAGGGCTACCCAGTGCCGATCCGCGCCGAGAGCGCCGCCGTGTCGCTGCCAGGGCAGCAGCCCGTGCTGCACCAGCTCAGCATCGCCGTGGACATGGACAACCGAGGGGTGTGGCGGTCCGGGCTCGGCGGCCAGGTCGGCCTGAACTGGCAGGCCAGCCAGTCAGACCCCGCGCTGAGGTCCGCGCTGGCGCTGAGCGAGCGGGTCGGCGGCACCACCGGTGTCGGGTCGGCCGCCGCCACGGCGCACCCCGTCGGCGGCTGCCCCATCGGCGCCGCCACGGACCTCGCCGGCCGCGTGCACGGCTGCCCCGGCCTGTACGTGCTGGACAGCTCGCTGATCCCCGGCAACGTGGGCGGCGCCAACCCAGCGCTGACCGTCAGCGCCCTCGCCGAGCGCGCCATGGACCAGATCGTGCAGGCGGGCGGCTGACCCCACAGGCCCAAACCCAGCGCGTGTCGGCGCTTCCGGGACCGCGTGTCGGCGCTTGCGGGACGGTGTGTCTGCACTTGCGCCGCGAGTTCTCACATCCCGAGAAACAGCGCTCGAACCGCAAACACGCCGTACCGCAACGTCCGACACACCGCACACGCAGCGCCGACACGCGCTGACCCGCGGGGTCAGTCCTCGGTCTTGGCGGGGCGGCCGCGGCGTGGGATGCGGCCGAGGTTGCTGGGCAGGCGGCCCGCGTCGGCCAGCGCGTGGCGCAACAGGAACTCGATCTGGGCGTTGGTGCTGCGCAACTCGTCGGCGGCCCACTTGGCCAGCGCGTCGTGCACTGCGGGATCCAGTCTCAGCAGCACACCCTTGCGCTCGGCCACAGTGCGCCCTCCCCGGTTCACCTGATACTTTCAGCCTAGCATGTAGATATCACCTTTGCCGGAGACCGTTCAGCACCTGGTCGACGACCCGCTCGGTCCACCGCGCGTCGGTGACCCGCCCGGCGAGCTTGTCGGCGTAGTAGCTGCCGATCAGCGCGCTGGTCGCGGCGTCGAGGTCCACGTCGGCGGCCAGCTCGCCCCGCTCGCGGGCCTGGGCCAGCACCTCGCGGAACAGGGCACGGCGCGGTCGCACGGTGCGCTCGCGCAACAGGTCGAGCAGCTCGGGGGTGTGCGCCTCCTCGGCGAGGCAGGTGCCGATCATGGGCATGCCGTTGACCCGCTCCAGGGTCAGCCGGAACTCCTCCAGGTGCGCGATCAGGTCGGCGCGGACCTCGCCGACCTGGTGCACGGTGGTGTTCAGCCGCATGGACTCCAGCGCGGCGGTCACCAGGTCGGCCTTGGTGCGCCAGCGCAGGTGGATGGTCGCCTTGCTGACCCCGGCGGCGGCGGCCACCCCGTCCAGGGTCATCCGGGTGAACCCCTCCTTGGCCAGCAGGTCGAGCGCGGCGGCCAGGATCGCCTGGTCCTTCTCGACCGACCGGGGCCGCCCCTTGCGCTCAGCGGGCCCGCTGGACCTGGAAGTTGAAGTCGGCATGCCCGAAGGTACCCATCAGTCGCAGCCACAGGGGAAGCAGCATCTCCGTGCCGCGCGCAGCGGTGATGTCGCCCAGGTCGATGATCGACTCGGCGGCCCAGCCGAAGCTCACCAACAGTTCGACGACGATCTTCTTGGCCTCGGCCTCGTTGCCGCAGACGAACAGGTTGTGCTCACCGGGCACGCGCCCCGGCTCGACCATCACCGAGGCGTTGAGCGTGTTGAGCCCCTTGACCACCCGCGCCTCGGGGAACTCGCGCTGCACCTGCTCGCCGAGGCTGTCGGTGTTGACCACGCTGAGCGAGACCGCGTCCCCGCCGAAGTCCAGCGGGTTGGCGATGTCCAGCAGCACCTTGCCCGCCAGCGCCCGCGCACCGGCCGCGCGCAGCACGTCCATCGCCACGGCCCCGCCGGTCGCGTTCACCACGATTTCACCGAACTCCGCGGCATCGGCGAAAGTCCCCACCGAGGCCCCGTTGCCGACCGCCGCGGCCCACTCCAGCGCACCCGGGTTGTCCGCTCTGCGTGAGCCCATCCGCACCTGGTGGCCCAGCTCGGCCAGCTTGCCGCCGACTGCCTGACCGACCATTCCCGTACCCAGCACCGCGATCCGCATGACCGCTCCCTTCTTCGGGCACAAAAACTAAACCGAACGACTCAGTTCGGCAAGTACGTGTGACTGATTCACCAAAATCCTGGTGAGGAGGTGACAGATCGGCCACGATGCGATCAGACGCGGCCAACAACCCCTGCTGTGCCGCGCCGACAATGGGGAGAACTCGTCATGAAGCGCACCCGATTAGTCGCCGCACTCGTCGGTCTGGCCACCTGTGCACTGGCCATGACCTCGATCAGCCCAGCCTCGGCGAGCCCGAGCGAGGACGATCCCGCCCTGCACTGGGCGGGATCCCAGGTGGTCAAGCACGAGGGGCACGGCGACGGCCGGGCCTTCGCGCCCGCCGCCCTCACCAACGGCCTGGACGTGAGCCACTACCAGGGCAACGTGGACTGGTCCTCGGTCGCGGCCAAGGGCGCCAAGTTCGCCTACGTCAAGGCGACCGAGGGCACCACCTACACCGACCCGACCTTCGCCCACCAGTACAACGGTTCCTACAACGCGGGCCTGATCCGCGGGGCCTACCACTTCGCACGGCCCAACGCCTCCAGCGGCGCGGCGCAGGCCGACTACTTCGTCGCGCACGGCGGCGGCTGGTCGCGGGACGGCAAGACCCTGCCGCCCATGCTGGACATCGAGTACGCGCCGAGCGGGGACACCTGCTACGGCCTGAGCCAGGCCTCGATGAGGTCCTGGATCCAGTCCTTCGTCAACGAGGTGAAGGCCAAGACCTCCCGCTACGCCACCATCTACACCACCACGAACTGGTGGACCCAGTGCACCGGCAACTGGAGCGGCCTGGGCTCGACCAACCCGCTGTTCATCGCCCGCTACGCCAGCAGCGTGGGCACACTGCCCGCGGGCTGGGGCTTCTGGACGATCTGGCAGTACGCCGACAAGGGCACCTTCCCCGGTGACCAGGACTACTTCAACGGGGCCTACGACCGGGTGCAGGCACTGGCCAACGGCTGAGCACCGGGTTCCGCGCGGGGACACCGGAAGTCGCGTCCCCGCGCGGATTCCCGTGCTGCACTACGACTGCGACGAACCAGCAGTGGCAACTGCCCGGCTGATCAGGTGCTGAGCCGGTACCTGGCCAGCACCCGGTCCACCAGCGCACCGGCCGCACCGAGGTAGCGGGCGGGGTCGAGCAGGTCGTCGAGGGGCAGGTCCACCTCGACCTGCTCGGCCAGCAGCTCGCGCAGCGGGCGCCCGCTGCGCGCGGCCTCGGCGGTGGCCGCACCCAGCACCTTCTTGGCCGCCGCCTTGCCCAGCACCGGAGCCAGCGCCACGTTCAGCCGCTCGCTGACGATCGCTCCACTGAGGACGTCCACAGTGGACGCCATACGTTCCGGGAACACCTCCAGGCCCTCGACCAGCTCGGCGGCGGTGTGCGCCGCGCCGCCCGCCAGGCGCAGGGCCTCGCGCAGCGGCTGCCACTCGGCGTGCCAGGCACCGGCGGGCCGCTCGTCCTCGGCGACCATGGCCTGCGCGAGCACGCTGACCAGCGCGGGCAGTTGCCGTGCGGCGCTGACGATCAGCGTGGCCAGCACGGGGTTGCGCTTCTGGGGCATCGCCGAGGACGCGCCCCTGCCCTCGGCCGCGGGCTCGGCCAGCTCGCCGATCTCCGTGCGGGACAGCACCTGCACGTCCAGCGCGATCTTGCCGAGCGCTCCGGTGACGATCTGCAGGGCACCGGCCACGTCCACCAGCGGGGTGCGCGCGGTGTGCCAGGGCAGCACCGGCACGGCCAGCCCCAGCTCCTCGGCGAAGGGCTCGATCAGCTCGACGCCACCGTCCACACCGGACAGCTTGGCGTACTCCACGTAGGCGGCCAGCGTTCCCGCGGCACCACCGAGTTCGGCGGGCAGCACCAGGGCCTTGATCCGGTCCAACGCGTCCAGCACGAGCTGCAACCAGGTGGCCACCTTGAGCCCGAACGTGATCGGCACGGCGTGCTGGCCGAGCGTGCGACCGGCCATGACGGTGTCGCGGTGCCGCTCCGCGAGCCCGGCCAGGGCGGCGGCCACCCGGCGCAGGTCGGGCACGAGCAGCCCCAGCGCGCGCTTGACCACCAGCATCGTGGCCGAGTCCAGGATGTCCTGGCTGGTCGAGCCCCGGTGCACGTACTCCCTGGCCTCCTCGGGCAGCAGCGCGGTCAGCGCGGGCACGAAGGCCACCACGGGGTTGGCCGCCGCACGCGAACTCTCCGCCAGCTCGACCAGGTCGATGCGACCGGCGTCCACCGCGCTGATCGCCTCTGCGGCGGCGGCCGGGATCACGCCGAGCCGGGCCTGTGCCCTGGCCAGCGCGCCCTCCACGTCGACCATGGCGCGCAGCCAGGCCTCGTCCTCGACCGCACGCGCCACCGGCGTACCGGCCCACGTCGGGGCCAGCAGCCCGGAATCCGTTCCCGCCACGGCAGTTCTCCTCACCCGGCGACCGTCGCCATGTCCCACTCGCGTCGCGGCGACGCACAGCTCAGCGCCGCCCTGGCGATCGCGTCCGAGTCCTCCAGGGTCACCGAGCCCACCCCGGGCCGGATCCCGGCCGCGGTCACCCAATGTACGTACTCGGTCGGCACGCCGAACGCGAACCTCCTCGGGTGCGCCCGGTGTGCGGCGTCGATCACGTGGTACGGGCGTGCGGTGACGGCGACCCCGCCGCTGTCGAACGGCTCCGCGGCCTCGTCGGGGATCCGGTAGGAGCGCACCTGGCCGGTGGCCCGCAGGTAGCGCAGCAGCGGATTGGTGCTGCGCGCCAGGTCGATGTCCGGGATGCGCGCCTCGACCAGCGTGGTCACGGCCACCGGCGGGGCGGGCACGGCCACCGCGTCCACCAGGAACGCCGTGCCGTCGGGCGCGCGGCGCACCCGGATGCCGGGACCGGCCACCCGCAGTACCCCTGCCTCGATCAGCGCGGTCATCTCCTCGATGCGGCGCAGTGGCGGCCCGATGGACAGGAAGGCGTTGAGCGGGGTGTACCAGCGGGCGAGTTCGTCGCGGTAGGAACTGCCGGTGATGCCGCCGTGGTCCACCACGAGCCGGATCTCGTTGCGCAGGTCCCGCAGCACGTCCAGGGCCGCCTTGAGCGGGCTGTGCACGTTGCCCCGGCGGGCCTGGTCGGCGTCGTGCCTCAGGTACTCCAGCAACCAGCGGTGGAAGGCCGTCGGGTCGGCGAACTCCCTGTCCCCGTAAGGACGGGCGACCCGCTCCCAGCTCCATCTGTCCTCTTCGGACACACCGTGCACGGTGAGCAGCGCGCTGTCGTCCTCCTCGGCGCGCAGCAGCTGCGCGTACTGCTCGGCGAAACCGGGCCGGTCGGCCAGCAGGGTGCCGTAGTAGACCGCGCGCACCTCCTTGTCGATCAGCGGCCAGATGTCGTGCATGAACCGGATGCTGGGGCGCGCCCGCAGGTCCTCGATCACCTCCGGGGTCAGGAACACCGGGTGGTGCCTGCCGACCGCGCCCTTCTGGTTCTCGCCCCGCGCGTGGTGCGGGATGCCCCGCCGCGATCCCGCGTACAGCAGGGGTTCCCGGCCGGACGGGTGGTACACCAGCCCGCTGGCGGTCGGTTCGAAGCGACCGCCACGCCCCTCGGTGAACAGAGCGAGGTAGTCGAAGAAGTTCAGGCCCATGCCGCGCAGCGCGACCCGCTCCCCCGGCGCGACACCGGACAGGTCCACGTCCGCGGGGTTGCTGGGCGGCACGTAGCGCAGGGCGTGCTGCTCGGCGAACTCGCGCAGTTCGGTCTCCTGCTCGGTGAGCACCACGGGCCCGTGCCCCAGCGCGAGCACCACCGCGTCCAGATTGTCCACAGTGGACCCGTTGTCCAGGGTCAGCACCTGGCGTCCGTCGCGGGCGTCCGCCAGGGTCAGCGCCGTGGCGCGGTGCACCGTCACGGCGATGCCCGGCTGCCCGGTCAGCCGCTGGAAGACCCACTCCAGGTAGTAGCCGTACAGCGAGCGGCTCGGGTAGGAGTCCGGCCCCAGCGCACGGGCCTCGGCCAGCACCCGCGGCGGGTACTCGCGGGAGTCGGCGTCCAGCGCCCACTCGTACAGGCTCGGCCCCGGCACGATCGGGCCCTCGCACGCCACGCTCGGATCGGTGTAGAGGCTCACCTGGGAGGCCACGGTGTTCATCAGCAGGTGCCCGGACTGGTTGGTGCGCCAGACCGAACCCGCACCGGGCGGGTACGGGTCGACCACGTGCACCTCGACCTCGACCTCACGGGGCCGGTTGGCGCAGATCCGTTCCAGCACGGAGGTCCCGCGCGGACCGGCGCCGACCAGGCAGATCCTGAGCACCGTCATCGGCCCGCACCGACCAGGCACAGCCGCTGCCCGTTGCGCCAGCTGGACACGCCGGGCCGCCAGCCCAGTTGCTCGCGCGCCTTGCGGTTGCTGGCCCCGCGTAGCCGGGTCTGCTGGTGGGCCGCGAACCAGCCGAGCAGCCGCGCCCCCAGCTCCGCGGGCACCTGGCGCGGGTGCGGCCCGTCGAAAGCCCTTGCGTAGTGCGGCAACCAGGTGCGGGCCGTGGCCGGATCGTCGTCGACGATGTTGAACAGCCCGGTGGCGCGGGACATCACGGCGGTGGCCGCCGCGTCGGCCGCGTCCTCCACGTGCAGGAAGGAGTTGATGCCGGTGCCGTCCCCGATCAGCGGCAGCTTGCCCAGCCGCACCGCCTGTCCGAACGGCCCGTTGAGGTCGTAGGCGGTGTCCCTGCCGTACAGCGTGCCGTAGCGCAGCACCACACCCTCGATGCCGGAAGTGTGCAGCACCAGGCGTTCCAGCTCCGCGATCGCACGCACGGTGGTGGACCACACGGCGTCGGGCGGGTCGAGGTAGAGCGGTGCCTCCTCGTCCAGCAGCGGCCCGCCGTGTGGGGCCGTGGCGAAGGCGATGCTCTGCGCCACGACCCGCCGCGTGCCCGAGGCCAGCGCCGCGTCCACCAGGTTGGCGGTGCCCTCGGTGCGGACCCGCGCGGTGCGCTCGAACACCTCCCACCGGGTGTCGCCGGTACCCGGTCGCAGCGCGGTCGCTTGGTGCACAACGACTTCCGGGGCCGCGCTGAACACGGCGGCGTGCACGGCGTGCCGGTCCAGCAGGTCGGCGACCACCACCCGGTCCACGTCCAGCTCCGCGGCGGCGGCCTGGTCGCGGACCAGCACCGTCACGTGGTGGCGCTCCCCGCGCAGCAGCGGCAGCAGGGCACGGCCGATCACCCCGGTCGCACCGGCCAGCAGCACACGCATGATCTACTCCCCTGTCCCGGCGACCCTCATCAGCAGGCGGCACTGCGGATCACCGTGCCGCAGGCACCCGGTCGCCCTGTTCTCCGACAACTCCACGCCCAGGCCCTCGGCCCACCCGGCATGGATTTCCGTGCAGGGGCACTGGTAGCCCTCCAACGAGCCCGCCATGCGCACCATGACCACCGCGAAGTTCTGCCGCATGGTCAGTTCCAACAGTTCCTCGTCCAGTGCGGTGACACCGCCGTCGCGCAGTTCGTTGGGGAACATGATGTCCGCGCACCGCTCGAACAGGGCCGCCAGTTCCTTGGCATCGGCCTGGTTCACCGGTTTGGCGAAGGCTCGCGCCACCTGTTTGCCCACCCGGGTGGCCACGAAGCGCAACGCCTCCGCGTTGATCTCGTTGGCCACCTCCTGCCCGAACCGCTTGGCCACACCCTGGTACCAGCGGGCGTCGTGCAGCCACCACAGCCGGTACACCTCCATCGGCTGCATCGTCATCACCCCTGGTCGGCGCGGGCGACCAGCTCGCGCGCACGCTCGCGCATCACCCGCTTGAGCACCTTGCCGGTGACCCCGGTGGACACGTCGGTGCTGTCCATGCGCAGCGCGCGGGTCACCGGCGGAAAGCCCTGTCCGGCAAGGACTTCGTTCACCCACCCGGTGAGATCCCCGGGTTCCCGCGCCCCATCGGTGAACTGGAGCAGCACGTACGCCTCGGCCACGCCGTCACCGTCCCAGTCCGCGCGCACGCCCTCCTCGGCGATCGCGGTGACGGTACAGTCGGCCAGTTCCGGCAGGCTCGCCAGCAGCAGCTCCTCGGTGCGGGTGCTGAACACGATGCCCGCCTCGGTACGGATAGCGTCCGGTGCCCGGTCCAGGTGGTAGAAGTTGCCCTCGGCGTCCTGCATGGCCAGATCCCCGGTCAGCCAGTAACCGCCGAGCCGCAGCTTGTGCCAGGTGAGGCTGTCGTTCCAGTAGCCGGGGGTCAGCGTTGGCGAGCGCACGCCGAGCCTGCCGACCTCGCCGGCGGGCAGCGGGCGGCCGTCCTCGGACAGCACGGCGGCCTGCGCGAAGCTCATCGGCTTGCCGATGCAGCGGCCGAAGGAGGCGCTGCCCGGCTTGTGCCCGTTGTGGAAGATCGAGTAGCCGGTCTCCGAGGAGCCCAGGCCGTCGGTGAACACCGAGCCGGGCACCCGCACCGGCTTGAAGTCCGGGCCGATCTCCTCGTGGCTGCCCTGCGCGACCAGCACCCGGATGTGCGCCTCGTGGGCGGCGTCCCCGGTGTTGTAGTACGCCTCGATGCTGGACATGTCCCTTGTGGACAGATCGGAGGTCGCGATCTGCCCGTAGGTGCCGGAGAAGCCGAACACCGTGGTGGGCTTGAACTTCTCGATGGCGTCGAGCACATCGCTGCCGCGCTGGCTGGACTGCAGGTACACCGGGGAGTCCAGCAGCAGGCCGAACATCATCACCGACATGGCCGCGTTGTGGTTGCCGGGCAGGGCGACCAGCAACCTGCCCATGGACCCGCCCACGGACAGCTTGAGCCGGTGCAACTGGGCGTAGAGCAGGGTCTGGTGGGTGTGCGGCACGGCCTTGGGCATGCCGGTGGTGCCCGAGGAGTGCGAGATGATGATCGGGTCGGTCGGGTCGTGCCGGTAGGGCCAGCCCTGCGGCAACTGCGCGCGGTGCTCCGGCCGGATGTCCTCGGCGGTAACGACAAAACCGAGCTCTCCCCCGGCGAGCACCTCGTGCCGCTCGGTGTCGGTGACCGCCCCGCTGGCGCCCTGGCGGCGGATGTACTCGCGCGCGATCTCCGGGCGCAGCTTGGCGTTGGCGAAGGACGGGATAGCACCCAGCGAGTTGATCGCCATGAAGTTGATCGCGAACTCGGTGCTGGAGGCGGTGAGCACCCCGACCACGTCACGCGGGCGGATCCCCTTGCCGTGGTAGAAACCCGCATAGGTCTCCACGTACTCGTACAACTCGCCGAGCGTGATCACCTCGGGGTGGCTGCCGTCGGGTGCGCGCCAGGTGCCGTCGGTCCACAGCACCGGCCGGTCGGTGGGCCTGCCGTAGGCGCGCAGGCGGTGCAGCACGTTGCCCGCGCCCAACTCGGGGTCGGCGTTGATCTGCGCGCGTTCTTCCTTGGTGATCACGGTTCCTCCGGGTGGCGTTCGAGCAGCAGGGCGATCGCGAGGTCGTGCCGGGGCGCGGTCGCGGGCAGCAGGGACAGGGCGTGCGCGGCGCGCTCGGTGGGTACCAGCTCGACACCGAGCACCAGCACCGCGTCCAGCCCGGGGTCGGCCAGCAGCAGTTCGGCGGTGTCCAGCAGCTCGTCGTCCATGCCGTCCATGGTGGACAGTGCGAGCAGCGGTCCGGTGATGTCGAACTCGCGGCTGAGGTACCCGAGCACGGCGTTCGCGGTGGCCTGCATGAACAGCAGCGCATTGTGTACCTGGCCCTGCACCAGCAGGCGGCTGGCCAGGTCGGTGGTGGTGCAGTCGCCGACCAGGCTGCCGAGCACCACGGCGAGCCGGTCGCCGGGGATGTCCTGGCCCGCCAGGCAGTTCGTGGCCACGTGGTGCACCAGCGGGTTGAACGTGGACTCGATGAAGCCCGGCACGGCGGGCAGGTCGACCGGCCCGTCGACCTTGGCTGAGGAACGCACCCGCAGTGTCATGCGTGCTCCAGCACGATCGCGGTGTTCATGCCGCCGAACGCGGCGTTGAGGCTGAGCACCTGGCGCAGGTCGGCCTTGCGCGGGCCCTCGGTGACGTAGTCCAGGTCGCAGGCCGGGTCCGGGGCGAAGTAGTTGGCCGTCGGCGGGACCACCCCGTCCAGCAGGGCCAGCAGTGAGATCACGAACTCCACGGCCCCCGAGGCCTCCAGCATGTGCCCGGTCGTGCCCTTGGTCGAACTGACCACTGTGGATGGTCCGAGCACCGAGCGCAGCCCATTGGTCTCCGCGCTGTCGTTGAGCGGGGTCCCGGTGCCGTGCGCGTTCACGTAGTCCACTGTGGATAGTCCTGCCCTGTTCAGCGCCTGGCGGGCCGCGGCGGCCATGCCCCGGCCCTCGGGGTGCGGCTTGGCCACGTGGTAGGCGTCCGAGGCGATGCCCCAGCCGGTGAAGCGGGCCAGCACCCGCGCACCCCGCTCCCGCGCGGTCCTGGCCGACTCCAGCACGAGGACCGCGACCCCGTCGCCCAGCAGCAGGCCGCTGCGACCGGCGGAGAAGGGCCGCACCGCACCGTCCTTGGCCAGCGCGCGCCCGGAGTCGAACTTGGCGTGGTTCTCCTCCTCCACCAGGTACGCCCCCGCGCACACGGCGGCGGGCGCCCAGCCGGAGCTGACCAGCCGCCAGCCGTGGATGAGCGCGCTGGCCGAGGCGACGCAGGCGTTGGTGAAGGCCAGCCGCCTGCCGTGCAGGCCGAGCCGGTCGGCCAGGCCCTGGGCCAGGTGGGCGGGCACGCTGTCGGCGAGCCCGGTCTCCTCCCGCTCGCGCCAGAACCGGGTGACGGCCGTCCAGTCCCCCGCCGAGCCGACCAGCACCGCGGCCTGCGCGCCCCGGTTCAGTCCGGCCATGGTGACCGCGTCGTGCGCGCAGTCGTGGAGCACCTCCCGCAGCACCGGCTCGCCGGGCGCGGCGGCCGTCATCGGCGTGCGGTAGGGGGTGGGGTCGAACCGGGTGGCGGCGGCGAAGGCGGGCACACCCGCGAACACCCCGTCCCGCACGGCCTGCGCACCGCGCCCGAAGGCGGTGTGCACGCCGAACCCGGTGACCACCACCTCCTCGGTCATCGCACCGCCCCGGAGTTGAGGTACTCGGTGATGCCCGCGACCGAGTCGAACCGGGCCAGGTCCTCGTCGGAGGGGTCCACGGTCAGCCCGAACCTGGCCTGCACCTGGTGCAGCAGCCACACCAGTGCCATGGAGTCCAGCACCAGCGGGGCGTCGTCGGCCAGGTCGGCGGGCAGGTCGGGGAAGACCTTGCGGTCGGCCAGCAGCTCGCGCACCTGCTCGGTGGTCACGCCGCCGCCCTGCGCCGCACGATGTCGTCCACCAGCTGGCCCAGGGTCATCGCGCCGATGGCCTCGATGTCCGAGTCCGGGATCTTCACCTCGAACTGGCGCTCCAGCCGCAGGGTCAGCTCGACCAGGCTCAACGACTCCAGGTCGATGCCGCTGGTGCCGATGGGGCTGTCGTCGGTGAGCGAGTCGCGGTCGATGGGCACGTTCATCTCGGTGGCCAGGGTGCTGAGCACGAACTCGCGGACGTCCTGGCTGTGCACGGAGCTGGTCATGGAACCTTCCCTTGTCGTCAACTGATCGCCGCGCGCAGGACCGACCGCTCGCGGATGAGCTTTCCGTTGGAGGTGCGCGGGAGCTGGGGCAGCACCCACACCGACTTGGGCAGCTTGAAGTCGGCCAGGAAGCTGCGGCACCACAGGATCAGATCCTCGGCGGCCACCGCCTTGTCCACTGTGGACACGTACGCCTCGATGGACTCGCCGTGCACCAGCACCGCCTCGGTGATCGCCGGGTGCCTGCCGAGCACCGCCTCCACCTCGGTCAGGTCCACCTTGAGCCCGCCGATGACCACCAGCGAGTCGCCCCTGCCCAGCAGCCGCACCCCGCCGCCGGTGGTCAGTTCCGCGCGGTCGCGGGTGCGCAGCCAGCCGGCCACGAACCGCTCCTGCCCGTCGGCGGTGAGGTACGGGGTGCCCTCCAGCGCCACCTCGACCTCGCCGTCGACCAGCCGCAGCCGGATACCCGGGGCCGCGGGGCCGACCGCGGGGCGCTGCCGCCCGCTGACGTCCATGGCGATGACCCCGGTCTCGGTGGTGCCGTAGGACTCCCCCACCGGCACGCCGTAGGCCAGCCGGAACCGCTCGGCCACCTCCGGCGGCATGATCTCCCCACCGGAGACGGCCACCCGCAGGGCGGGCAGCGCGGGCGGGGTGGGCAGCGAACCCAGCAGCTCGTAGTGGAACGGCACGCCGAAGATCGCCGTGACCTCGTGCTTGCGCGCGGCGTCGAGCATGTCGGCGGCGGCCACGCGCGGGGCGAAGACCACTGTGACGCCAACGGCGAGCGAGTGCAGCAGCCCGGCGATCAGCCCGAAGCTGTGCGCGGTGGAACTGAGCAGCAGCACGCGGTCGCCGTACTTGGGCATGCCCTCGATCCGGGTGAAGCGCTCGATCTCCTCCGCCAGCGAGCTCTCGGTGCGGCCGATCACCTTGGGCAGCCCCGTGGAACCCGAGCTGAACTGCACGAGCCGGTGCGCCGTGTCGGCGGGCTTGCCGTCCGACCGCTTCTCGGTGACCAGTTCGTGCCGTGCCCGGAAGTTCAGCCGCGACCACCCGGCGGCACCGGCCCGCACCACGAACTGCGGGCGGCACAACGCACGCAGCGCGTCGACCTCGGCCGGCTTGAGCCGGTGGTCGATCAGCATCACCTGGGCGCCCAGCCGCCACAGGGCGAGCAGCACCTCCACCTGGGTGAAGCTGGGCGGCACCTGGAGCGCGACGGTGCTGCCCGGTCCCACGCCCGCCGAGGCGAACAGCGCGGTCTCGTGCGCCACCGCCTCACGCAGTTCCCCGTGCGTCACAACGTGATCGGCCACCAGGTAGGGCAGGTCGTCCGGATGGCGATCCAGCAGGTCCTCCACCAGCCGCATCGTGATCAGCTCTCCTTGCAGAACTCACCGATGGGGATGCCGACGTGGCGCTTGTCGGTGGCGATGTAGCCCAGCAGTTCGTCACCGGCCTGCAACTCCGTGACGTTGCGGACCTTGCCGCCGGGACCGAGCACCCGCACGTGCCAGTCGTCCTGCACGGTCAGGCTGACCTTGACGCCCTCCGGCGAGTGCGCGGTGATCGTCAGCAGCGGGCGGGACTCCAGCTTGGCCCGGCCGACCACCACGCGGCGGGTGCGGCCCTCCGCGTTGACCGCCAGGGTGACGCTGCCGGACTTGAGCTCGCTGAGGTAGTTCGTGCGGTTGTCCGGGCCCAGCACGTAGGAGTGCAGCGCGCCCGCGTTGACCCGGAACGGCCGGGTCGGCATGTACGGCAGCGGGTGGGTCTCGCTACAGCACAGGATGAACCCGGAGGAGTAGGAGCCGACGAGGATGCCCTCGTCCTCCTCGAAGTGCGAGCAGGTGTCCACGCAGACCCGGTCGCCGAGCCCGTTGTGCTCGATGCCCTCCACGACCAGCGTGCTCAGCGCGAGGTCCTGGGTGCCCGCCTCCAGAAGCCTTGCCAGCGCGAAGACCTCGGTGGCGTCGCGGGGCGCGAGCATGACCCCGTCCGAGCCGTGCTCCAGCACGTCCAGCACGATCGTGGCCTCTTCGAGGTCGGCGACCACGCAGATCAGCTTGCCCTGCGCGCGGTCGGCCGCCGCGATCACGATCTCCAGCGGGATCTTCGTCGGGTCCACGAAGCTCACCACGGTGTAGGGCAGGGCGACCGCCGCGGCGCAGGCCAGCTTCAGCGTGCGGTCGTCGGCCACCTCCACGAACACCGCGCCGCTGTGGTTCTCCGCGACGAGGCGGTCCAACTGGTCGGCGTCGGTGAGCACGGTGGTCACCAGGTCCACCTGTGCGTCGGTGACGGGCTGCGCGGGCAGCAGCACCTTGGTCACCGTGGGCGGCAGCGAGGCGAGCACCTCGGGCCTGTCGGAGACCACGCCCTGCACACGGGCGTGCACGGCCGCGGCGACCACGGCCTCCAACTGCGTGTCGGCGGTGGAGCGGAGGTCGATCCATGCGAATTTCACGCGGCACCTGCACCTGTCGTCATCGAGGGGTGGTTGGCTACGGCGTCGGGGTGCAGCACGGCGGCCAGCCGGTGCACCAGCGACAACGGGTTGGGCGCGGAGAACACCCTGCGGCCGATGGCAAGTCCCGCGCAGCCCACGTCCAGCGCGGCGCGGGCGTACTCGGCCAGGCCCGAGCCGTCCGGGTCGGCCTGCGCGGGCGGACCGCCCGCGGCCAGCACGGGGATCGGGCAGCTGGCGGTGACCTCGGCCATGCGGTCCACCGGCAGGGCCATGGAGGTCTTCACCAGGTCCGCGCCGAGATCGGCGGCGATGTTCACCACGTGGGCGAGCACCTCGGGGTCGTGCGAGTCACGCACCCGGGGGCCTCGGGCGTAGGCCATCGCGATCAGCGGGACGTTCCACTCCTGGCAGGAGCTGGCCACCGCACCCAGGTCGGCCAGTTGCCGCGCCTCGGTGTCCGAGCCGACGTTGACGTGCACGCTGACCGCGTCGGCGCCCAGCCGCAGCGCGTCCTCCACGTCGCCGACGAGCACCTTGGCGTGGGCGTCGGCGGCGTGCACCGTGCCCGCGCTCAGGTGCACCACCAGGGCGCAGTCCTCCAGCAGTTCGGGGCTGATCGCCCGGATCCGTCCTTTGTGGACGATTATCGCGTCGGCCCCGCCGAGCACCAGGTCGCGGATCAGCTCGTCCCAGTCCTCGTTGCCCGCCACGGGCCCGTCGGAGACGCTGTGGTCCAGCGGTACGAACAGGTACCTGCCGTCCCCCGCCCGCGACAGACGCCGCAGGCGAAGCGCTTTCCCGGTGTCAGCCACGTTGCGCACCTCGTCCCCACTCCCGTTGTGACCCGAGATGATTGTTTTCGCGTAAATCAGGGCACGGCCAGTATCAACCTGCGATAACTCCGCAGTTATGCAACGCGGATCACGGCACTCTGACAATGCACCGAACAAGCTCTGATCCTACTTTGAAGTACGTCTGGTATGCGCGGCACGACCAGTAGGTCAACTGTGAACACACAGGCACGTTCGCTCCGTCCGAACGTCGCTGTCACCCATGGACGCAGGTGGTTAACATGCTTTTGCATCGATACGCGTCAGCAATATGTCCTCAGATCGGAGAGGCGCCGTGCCTATTTCTGTCCGGGTCGCCATCGCCTACCACGGCGGAGGAGGACATACCGCCAGATTCGCGGAGGCGGTCGGTTCCGGAGCGAGTTCGGTACCCGGGTGTGAATCGCTGCTGATCCCAGTGGCGCAGATGTCGGCGGCCGACTGGACGGCACTGGACGAGGCCGAGGCCATCGTCTTCGGCGCACCCACGTACATGGGCACCGCCTCGGCGGCCTTCCACGCCTTCGCGGAGGAGACCGCGCGCCGCTGGCTGCGGCAGAGCTGGCGGGACAAGCTGGCGGCGGGCTTCACCAACTCCGGCTCCAAGGCCGGGGACAAGTCCTCCACCCTGGCCTACTTCGCCACACTGGCCGCCCAGCACGGCATGACCTGGGTCAACCTTGGCCTGCTGCCGGGCTGGAACCGCGCCCGGGGCAGCGAGCAGGACCTGAACCGGCTGGGCTTCCACAACGGGGCCGCCGCACAGTCCAATGTGGACTCCAAGCCGGAGGACGTGCACCGCGCGGACCTGGCCACCGCCGAGCACCTCGGCCGCAGGGTCGCCGAGCAGGCGCTGGTCGTGGCGGCGGGCCGGGCCGCACTGGCACCCGCGCGGTGAGCCTCGCGCTGGAACGCCCCACACGCTGGTCCGCGGTGCTCGGGGTCGCGGTGCTGGCCCAGACCCTGGTGTCCATGGACAGCTCGGTGCTCAACATCGCGGTGAAGACCCTGGCCGACCCGGTGTCCGGGCTCGGTGCGAGCCCGGACCAGCTGGCCTGGGCGATCAACGCCTACACCGTGGTGTTCGCCTCGGCGATGTTCGCGGGCGGCGCGCTGGCCGACCGGTTCGGGCAGCGCCGCGCCCTGGTCGCCGGGCTGCTGCTGTTCTCGGTGACCTCCGCGCTGGCCGCGTTCGCCAGTACCCCGGTGCAGTTGGTGCTGGCCAGGGGCGCGATGGGGCTGGGCGGAGCGCTGCTGATGCCTGCCACACTCGCCATCGTGATCATGGCTTCGCGGCCGGAGCAACGCAGCAGGGCCATCGCGATCTGGGCCTCGGCCGCCGCGGTGGGGCTGGCCATCGGCCCGGTCGCGGGCGGGGCGCTGCTGGGCTGGTTCTGGTGGGGCTCGGTGTTCCTGATCAACGTGCCGATCGTGCTGCTGTGCCTGGTCGGCATCGCGCTGTGGGTGCCGGAGTACCGCGCCGACCGGCCACGACCACTGGACCCGCTGGGGCTCGTGCTGTCCTTCGCCGGGCTGGGCGGGGTGGTCTTCGGCGTGATCAACGCGGGCCAGGACTGGCTCCGGCTGGACGTGCTCGGCCCGATCCTGGTGGGACTGGCCCTACTCGGGGCGTTCGCCGTGGCACAGCTGCGCGCCGCGGAGCCCAGCTTCGACGTGCGGCTGTTCACCCGGCGCCGGTTCGCGGGCGGCAGCCTCAGCCTGATGATCGCCTTCTTCGGCGTGTCCGGGCAGCTGTTCTACGCCACCTTCTACCTCCAGGACGTGCGCGGGCTGAGCCCGCTGGCGGCCGGGCTGGCCACCGCGCCGACCGCGCTGGGCATCGTGCTGGGCAACCTGGTGGCACCCGGTCTGGTCGCGCGCTGGTCCACCCGCTGGGTGGCCGCGGTGGGCATGGCCGTCAGCATCGCGACCTTCGGCAGCTACGTGCTGTTCGACCAGCACACGCCGATCGCCTGGTACGCCGCGATGATGCTGGTGCAGGGCGCCGCGATGGGGCTGGTCGCCGTGCCGTCCACGGCGGCGTCCATGGCCGCGCTGCCGCCGGAGCGCAGCGGGGCGGGGTCGGCGGTGACCAGCGCGATGCGCCAGGTGGGCAGCGCGCTGGGCGTGGCGGTGGTCGGTTCGCTGCTGACCTCCTCCTACCGGGCCGCGGCCGGGTCGTGGACCGGCGCCTCGTTCACCGACGGCGCGGCCTACCTGCACGCGATGGCCTTCGCCGCGGGCTGGACCTGCCTGCTCTGCCTGGCCGGGCTCGCGCTGATCGTGGTGTGCCTGAACGAGAACTGAACACTGAGGGGAAAACATCGTGCAGGTCGAGTTGCGACATCTCCAGGTGGTGCTGTCGGTGGCCGAGGCGGGCAGCATCAGCCGGGCGGCGATCCAGCTGCGGATCGCCCAGTCCGGACTGACCGCGCAGTTGCAGCGCATCGAGCAGGAGTTCGGCGGGCCGCTGTTCGCGCGCAACCCGGCCGGGGTGGAGCTGACCGAACTGGGTGAGCACGTGGTGTGCCGGTCGCGGGAACTGCTGGGGCAGTTCGACGACCTGCTGGAGACCTCCCGGCTACTCACCAACACCGACCAGCCCGCCTCGCCGGTGCTGGTGACCGGCCCGCTGGGCCCGGTGGTGGCGATGCTGGCCTGCGCGGTGCGCGAGTCGCTGCCCGACCGCGAGCAGGTGACCTCGCTGGAGCGCACCTTCGAGTCGCTGAACGAGGTGCTGCGCTCCCCGGAGTTCGACGTGGGTGTGGTGCCGGAACTGGCGGAACTGGCCGTGCACCTGCCCGCCGGGCTGATGACCAGACCGCTGGTCGAGGAGTCCGCGTTCGTCGGGCTGTCCAGCTCGCACCCACTGGCCGACCGGGCCGAGCTGCGGCTGGCGGAGCTGGCCGGGCAGGACTGGGTAATGCCCGAGGAGAAGCTGTCCGGGCTGAGCCCGGGCCTGCGGCTGGCCTGCGAGGAGGCCGGGTTCACGCCCAGGTGCAGGCACACCGGTGCGGACCTGGCGACCGCGCTGATGCTGGTGCGCTCCGGCAACGCGATCGGGGCGTTCTACCCCACGGGGGTGCACAGCCCCGGCATGGTGCTGCGCCCGCTGGTCGGCAACCCGCTGCGGCGCAAACTCGTGCTGGCCTGGCGCAGCGGCTCGCCAGTGGCCGAGGTCATCGACCACGTGCACGAGACCGTGGTGAAGCGGTACCAGACCCTCGTACACGGGCACCCGGTCTACTCCCAGTGGCAGGCCCGCCAGCAAGCATCTTAGAAACTACTTGATTGCGTCGCGCAAGTAGCCTTAGGCTGCCCCCGTGACCGACAAGCTGCGTACGGTGCTGCCGATGGTGCTCGACGTGGTGCTGCCCATCGGCGGCTACTACCTCCTGCACGCGTTCGGGGTGGGGGACTTCTGGGCGCTGACCATCGCCGGGCTGGCGACCGCCGCCAACGCCCTGGTCAACACCGTGCGACGGGGCAGGCTGGACACGCTGGGCGTGCTGGTCCTGGTCATGCTGGGCCTCAGCATCGCGCTGATCTTCGTCACCGGCGATCCGCGCTTCCTGCTGGCCAAGGGCAACGTGTACGTGACGCTGGCGGGCCTGTACGTGTTGGGCACCACCGTGTTCGGCCGACCGCTGAGCTACCTCGGCGCCAAGCCCATGGCCACTCGCGGGGATCCGCTGCGCGAGCTCGCCTACGAGCGGGTCTGGCACAACCGCGCGCCGTTCCGCCGTGCCCACCGCGTGCTGTCCGCGGTGTGGGGCCTTGCCATGCTCGGCAACGCCGCGGGCTCGCTGGCGATCATCTACAGCCACTCGGTCGCCGAGGTGAGCGAGTCCGTCCTGCTCTCGCAGGCGCCCGGCATCGCCATGCTGGCGATCATGGTCGTCTCGGTGCGGTTCACCAGGCCCAGGCTCCGCACACTGGTCGACGCCGAACACGCCGCCCTGACCCACGAGTCCCGCCCAACCGACGCCGAGTCCCGTCCTGCCGACGCCGAGTCCCGTCCTGGGGCGCGCGAGTCCCGCTGAGCTGCCCGCGGCTGCCATGTCATGAAGGTGCCGTTCGCGACGTTGACCGTCGCGAACGGCACCTTCATGACGTGCCGCCGGGCCACCCGATCCGGGGACGGCAACCCCGTTCGGCCGCGCCGGATTGCTGCGGGAGCACCAACCGGTCCTCACGGCGGTTCACACGATGGTGGCCAGTTCCCACCGTCCACTGCGAACCGTCCTAACGTGCATGCCCTCCCGTTTTCCCTACACAGGAAGGGTTTGCTACCGATGAGACCGTTATCGGTCCTCGCCACCATGCTCGTGCTGCTGGCCTGCTTCGCGACGCCCGCCTCCGCCACGCCCACCGCGCAGTGCAGTCAGACCAGCACGCCCGTCAGCAGCGGCCTGTTCCAGTACACCGTGCACGGCCAGCTCTGCCTGCCCTCGGACTCGACCCCGAGCACCGTGCAACTCCTGCTGCACGGAGCCACGTACAACAGCGCCTACTGGGATCTTCCCTACCAGCCGGACCAGTACTCGTACCAGCGGGACATGGCGGTGCACGGCCTGGCCACGTTCGCCATGGACGAGATCGGCGTGGGCCAGAGCTCGCGGCCGCTGAGCACGCTCGTCTCCGGAACGTTGCAAGCCAGTGTGGTGCACCAGGTCGTGACGAGCCTGCGCACCCAGTTCACCCGTGTTGTCCTGGTTGGACATTCGGCCGGGTCGGGCATCGCGATGATGGAGGCCTCGACCTACAACGACGTGGACGGGGTCGTGGTCACCGGCGCCACCCACGTACCCAACGCCCCCATCGTGATCCAGGACGTCGTGCTCGGCCTGCACCCGGTGACGCTGGACCCACAGCTGTCCTCTCGCGGCGGTGATCCCGGCTACCTCACGACGGTTCCGGGCTCGCGCGGCCAGATGTACTACGCGCCCGGCGACCTCGACCCGCAGGCAGTGGCCGCCGACGAGGCCTTCGCCAAGGACCAGGTGTCCACCACCAGCCTGACCGACATCATCACGATCGGCCTGGCCAGCCCGGTCTCGCTGAACATCACGGTGCCCGTGCTCATGGTGTTGGGCACCAACGACACCGGTTTCTGCGGGGTCTTCCGCGACTGCTCCAGCGCGGACGCCCTGCGCGCACAGGAGGCGCCGTACTTCAGCCCGGCGGCGCAGCTCGCGGTGTCCGTGCTGCCCGGCTCGGGCCACAGCGTGGCGCTGGCGGTCAACTCGGCCGACTACCGCGACACGACCCGAGCCTGGTTGCAGCAGCACGGCTGCGGCTGAGCTCAGTTGTGCAGCCCGTCCGCGGCGAGCACCCGGGCCATGTTGCGCTCGGCCAACGCGGTGATCGTGACGAACGGGTTCACCCCGGTCCAGCCCGGGATCAGTGAGGCGTCGTTGACGTACAGGTTGGGACAGCCCGACACCCGCCCGTACAGGTCGGTGGCCTTGCCCAGCACGGCCCCGCCCAGCGGGTGGTAGCAGAAGTCGTCGCCGAAGGCCCTGTTGCCGGAGAACAGGTCGTGGCGATAGATCGTGGCGTTGGCGGCGTTGATCCGGTCGAAGACCCTCTTCGCCGCCGACACCGCGAAGTCCTTCTGCGTGCTGCCCCAGCGCAACGACACGGTCCCGCTCGCGCGGTCGTAGCCGAAGCTGCCGCGTTCGGGGCTCTTGGTGATCGCCAGGTACAGGCTGGCGAAGGTCTCGACTCCAGCGGGGATCGGGGCGATCTCGGCGAAGACCGGGACCGGGTCGTTGGTGGCGTCGATGCCCAGCGTGGGCATCGACGCCTGCACGCAGCCGGTGGGCTTCCAGTTGGCGCGGGCGGTCATCACGTTGCCGTTGTCGCCCCAGCCCAGGCCGACCTGGTCGTTGAGCCCGGGCAACGCCCCGGTTTCCCTTGCCGTCAACAGCAGTTGGGTGGTGCCGAGGCTGCCCGCCCCGAGGAACAGGTACCGGCAGTTGATCAGTGCGGTGCCGGTGACCGCGCCGGACTCGTCGATCGTGGCGGTCTGCACGGCGTAGGTGCCGTCGCCGTCCCTGGCGATGCCGGTGACCCGGGTCAGGGTCTGCAACCGCACCCGGCCGGTGCCCAGCGCGGCCGGGATGTAGGACTTGTCCAGGCTGCGCTTGCCGTGGTTGTTGCCGTAGATGACCTCGCTGTTCAGCGCGGACTTGGCCACCTGCCCGGCGGCTTCCCTTTCCAGGTAACCGAAGTCGTAGACGTTGGGCACGAACGAGGTGCCGTAGCCCGCCTTGGCCGCGTCCGCACGGGAGACCCGGGCGTAGGAGTAGCAGTCCGCGGCCTCCCACCAGGCCGGGTCCACGGAGTTGACCCCGAGCATCCGGTTGGCCAGCGGGAAGTACGTGCCGTACATCTCGTCCACGTCCACCCCGGGCAGGATCTCCGGGAAGAACCGGCGCTGCGGCACCACGGCCATGCCGCCGTTGACCAGCGAGCCGCCACCGACCCCGCGGCCCACGTAGACCTTCATGTTGGGGAAGTCCACCCGGTCCAGCACCCCGGGGTACGGGTCGATGTCGCGGTTGACCACCGGCAGCCACAGGAAGCTGTCCAGCGGGGCAGCGGTCCTGGTGCGGAACCACATCGAGCGCCGGTCCGGGGTGAGCATGGGGCAGAACGGGGCGGGGCCGTCCCAGAGCCGGCCCATCTCCAGCACCAGCGTGTCGATCCCGGCCTCACCCAGCCGCAGGGCCGTGACCGATGCGCCGTAACCACTTCCGATGACCAGTGCGGGAACGAAGCCACCGCTGGGCGCCGCGGTGACGGGCGAGGTCGACACGAAGGTCGCTCCCGCTGCGGAGGCGGCGCTGAGCGCGGCTGCACCCAAGAAGCGCCGACGAGACAGGGACGACGGGCTCATGCCCCCATGATGGATGCTAGAACGTGTTCCACACAAACCCGTAGCTCGTGATTTTTTTGGCTTGATAGATAAAGCTACACGATCGAGTGGGATCAAGAACACGTATCAGAAGCGACCGTCGAACAGGATCTTGGCCACCTCGGTGACCGTCTGCCTGCCCTCGTCGTACCCGCCCTGCCCGTTGAGGCTGTTCATCACGGCCAGGGTGTAGCGCTCGCCGGGTCCCGCGAAGCCCACGGTGTTCATCACCCAGCCGCCCTGCTCCTGCGACCAGCCGTCCTTGGTGCCCGGCCGCGCGGCGGGCCCGGCGCCCCACACGCCCCACTGCTGGATCGGGGCCACCGAGCGCATCTGGCCCACCACGTAGTCGCGCAGGTCCGCGGGCAGCTTGGTCAGCACGTAGTTGATCAGGTGGTCCAGGTCGACCGGGGTGCACTTCTGGAAGCCCCAGTACGGGTAGAACTCGCTGAATCCGCGCTGCGGCTGCACGGTGGTCATGCCGTACTCGGCGAAGGCGGAGTTGAACGCCATGTGGTCCTCGCCCGCGTAGCGGAACCAGAGCGTGTCGGCGGCCTTGTCGTCGGAGCTGTTGAGCATCTCGTGGATCAGCGCGCGGTCGGCCGAGCTCAGGCTGATGCTGCCCGCCCGGTCGCGCAGCAGCAGGTTCACGGTCATCGCGAGCTTGATCGTGGAGGCGGTCCACACGTGCGCGCCCGCGTTGTCGTTGCTCCACACCGCGCCGGTCTGCCGGTCGCGCAGCACGACCCCGGTCGTGCCGGGCCGCTTGGCCAGGTAGCCGCCCACCGAGGCGATGCGCTGGCGCAGGTCGCAGTCGAAGTCCTCGCCGGGCGCGGGGCAGGCGGGCGCGCCGCTGGTCGTGCTGGCGGTGGTGGTGCTGCTGGTCGGCGCCGCGCTGGAGGTGCTGGTCGAGGTACTGGTCGAGCTCGCAGCCTGGGGCGAGGCCGCCGTGGAGGTGCCACCGCAGGCCGCCACGGTCAGCAGCAGCGCCGTCACGGGTAACCAGGTGCCCAGCCGTACCAGTCGTGTCACCGCCGCAGGCTACCTGTTGACCGTTGTCGAATGCCTTGACGCTGCGGGGACCGTGTGCGAACCTGTGCCAACATTGGTCTAGTCCAATAACCGAGGAGGTACGCCGGTGCCCATCGAGCAGCGCAGCCGGGAACTGCTCCGCCTCGCCGACGCCGTGCTGCAGCCGGGGTTCGAGGGCACCAGCCCGCCGGACTGGGTTCGCCGACGGCTCGACGAGGGCCTGGGCGGCGTGGTCCTGTTCTCCCGCAACATCTCCTCCCCCGCGCAGGTCGGCGAGCTGACCGCGGCGCTGCGCGAGTGCCGCCCCGACGTGCTGGTGGCCATCGACGAGGAGGCCGGGGACGTCACCAGGATGGAGGCGCACACCGGCAGCTCCCGGCCGGGCAACCTGGCGCTGGGCGTGGTCGACGACGTGGCGCTGACCGAGGAACTGGCCCGCGACCTGGGCCACGACCTGGCCGCGGCCGGGGTGAACCTGGACTACGCGCCCAGCGGGGACGTCAACTCCAACCCGGACAACCCGGTCATCGGCGTGCGCTCCTTCGGCGCGTGCCCGGACCTGGTGGCCCGGCACACCGCCGCCTGGATCCGCGGCCTGCAGTCGGCCGGGGTGGCCGCCTGCGTCAAGCACTTCCCCGGGCACGGGGACACCAGCGTGGACTCGCACCTGGCCCTGCCCGTGCTGGCCGCCTCGATGGAGGAACTGGCCGAGATCGCGCTGCCGCCCTTCCGCGCGGCCGTGCGCGCCGGGGTGTGCGCCGTGATGGGCGGCCACCTGATGGTCCCGGCCTACGACACCGCGCACCCGGCCACGCTGAGCAGGCGGATCCTGGTCGAGCTGCTGCGCGAGGAACTGGGCTTCGACGGGCTGATCGTCACCGACGCGATCGAGATGCGCGCGGTCTCCGACCGGTACGGGCTGGCCGAGGCCGCGGTGCTGGCCGTGGCGGCGGGCTCCGACGCGGTGTGCGTGGGCGGCGACCTCGCCGACGAGGCCACCGCCACGCGACTGCGTGACGCGCTGGCCGACGCGGTGGCCACCGGCCGGCTGCCCGAGCAGCGGCTGGTGGAGGCGGCCACCCGGGTGCGGGCGCTGGCCGACTGGGTCGGCACCGCGGTGGGCAGCGCGCGCGACCAGGGCACCAACCCGGCGATCGGGCTGACCGCCGCGCGCCGGGCGATCCGGGTGACGGTGGGTCCCGGGCAGACCGCGCTGCCGCTGAGCTCGGCCCCGCACGTGGTGGAGTTCCACCCGGAAATGAACCAGGCCATCGACCGCCGCACCCCGTGGGGCCTGGCCGCCCCGCTGACCGAACTGCTGGCCGGCACCACCGCGGCCCGGCTCACCCCGGCGGAGGCCGCCGACGCGGGGCGGCTGACCGAGGTGGCACTGACCCCCGCCGCGGGCAGGCCGCTGGTGCTGGTGGTCCGCGACGCACACCGGCACGAGTGGATGGCGTCCGCGCTGAATCGAATCACGGCGGCCCGACCCGATGCCGGAATCGTGGAGATGGGCCTGCCGCACCACAACGAGGACGCGAAGCCCGGTTCTTTCCACCTGGCGACCCACGGGGCCACCCGGGTGTCCGGCCAGGCCGCCGCCGAGGTGCTCGCCGGATACCGGAACTAGCTTTCGGCCTTACGCCCCACCTGCTCGCACGTCAAGCAGGTGGGGCGTTTTTGCGCACTCAGCACGCCTTCTACCTGGGTTTTGTCAAAAAATGAGCATGTCGATAAATCCTCACAAAATTGACCGGTGTACCTCGATGACAATTTTCGTCATACGTTTGCTCACCCATTCAAGAAAGCTTGCCGAGCACGTTTCCGCTGGTTACTTTGAGGCGCTTCACCGCGTGGACGGCGCCTTTCGTGCGCCCTGTATCACCGCTGATACACGGGAAGAAGGACGGTTGTGACTCATCGAAGACTATCGAGGAGACTGGTCGCGGGCGTGGCCGCAGCCAGCACCGCCACGCTGGTCGTGGCGGGCCTGGTGATCGGTTCGGGGACCAGCTCCGCAGTGCCGATCAAGCTCAACCTCACCTACAGCTGCACGTTCCCCCTGATCGGTGTGCAGCCGATCAAGGTCGAGATCAACACCGACATCCCCGACACCATCGCGGTCGGCACCCCGGCGCCCGCCTTCACCATCAAGGCGATCTCCACGGTGCCCGCGACCGCCACCCAGGGCCTGACCCTGGTCGGGGCGACGACCATCGAGGGCACCGCGGACGCCAGCTCCACGGTGGCCGCCCCGGAGGCGACCCTGCCGGTCAGCGTGCCGACCACCATCCCGCAGACCGCGGTGCCCGCCTCCGGTGAGTTCACCATCGTGGCCTCCGGCCAGACCCCCTCGCTGACCTTCAGCAAGGCGGGCCAAGCCGTGATCACCGTGGGCGATCTGCTGCTGCACCTGGAGCCGAAGAAGGCCGACGGCACCGACACCGGCCTGGGCAAGTTCGACTCGGCCTGCAAGCAGGACCCGGGCCAGAACAACACGCTCACCACGATCACCATCACGGACGCGCCGCCGACCACGACGACGACCACCACGCCCCCGGTCACCACCACGACCACCACGACCCCGCCGGTCACCACAACCACCACCACACCCCCGGTCACCACGACGACGACCACGCCGCCGGTGACGACGACCACCACGACACCCCCGGTCACCACCACCACGACCACCACACCCCCGGTGACCACCACGACCACGACGCCGCCCGTCACGACCACGACGACGACGCCCCCGGTCACGACCACCACCACGCCGCCGGTCACCACGACGACGACAACTCCCCCGGTCACCACCACAACCCCGCCGGTGACCACCACCACGACCACCCCGCCGGTCACCACGACCACCACCACGCCCCCGGTGACGACCACGACGACCACGCCGCCGGTCACCACCACGACCACCACCCCGGGTGGCGGCACGATCAACTACGGCTACGGCCTCAAGGGCTCCTCGGTGATCAGGAACCTGAACGGCACCGTGCCGCTGAGCGGCGGCATCGACGCCAGCCTGGAACTGGCCACCGGCAAGTTCAGCGCCGACCTGTCACTGAACCCCACGCACGCCCGGTTCAGCCTGTTCGGCTTCCTGCCGGTGAGCACCGACATCGCCTTCTCCTCGGCGGGCAGGACCACCGGCAGCCTCAGCGGTGGCAAGCTCATCTCGCACTCGAAGCTGACCATCAAGCTGCCCAGGGTCACCCTGTTCGGCATCCCGATCAGCAGCTCACCGAACTGCCGCACCTCCTCGCCCTCGGACATCGACCTGAGCTCCGACTCGGGCTTCGACCCGCTCAGGGGCGGCAAGCTCAGCGGCACCTACGGCATCGCCCCGCTGACCGGCTGCGGCCTGTTCACCGGGTTCATCAGCGCCTTCACCACCGGTGGCGGCAACACGATCGACGTCACGCTGTCGGCCAAGAAGTAGCCCGCCCGCCACCTGCCCCCGTCCGCACCAGGCCGGGGGCAGGTGTGCGTCACCGGCCCTGGAACACCGCCTTGCGGCGCTCCAGGAAGGACCGCACACCCTCCTGACCGTCCTCGGTACCGAACAGCGGCAGCAACTCCTCGACCAGCTTGTCGGCCGCGGCCCGCTCCCCCTCCAGCACGGCCCGCCGCGCCGAGACCACCGTGGCCCGCACGCCCAGCGGGGCCTGCTCGGCGATGCGCCCGGCCAGCTCCACCGCCCGCTCCACCTGCTCACCCAGCGGCACCACCTCCTGTACCAGGCCGATCCGGTGCGCCTCGGCCGCGTCGAACTCGTCCCCGGTCAGCAACCAGCGCATGGCGTTGCCCCAGCCCGCCGTGCGCGGGAACCGGATGGTCGCCCCGCCGAAGGGGTAGATCCCCCGCTGGATCTCGATCTGCGCGAACCGCGTGTCCGCCGCGGCCACCCGGATGTCGGCCGCGAGCAGCAGCTCGATGCCCAGCGTGAGGCACCAGCCCTGTGCCGCGGCCACCACCGGCTTGGTCCGGTCCGGCCCCTGAAGTCCCCATGGATCGAGTGAACCACTGGGGTACGACAATCCGCCTTCGCCCAGCTTGGGGGCCACCTCGGCGAGGTCGAGCCCGGCGGTGAAGTGGTCCCCGTGCGCGAAGAGCACCCCGGCGCGCAGTTGCGGGTCACGCTCCAGCTCCCCGTAGGCGGCGGCCAGCTCGCCGATCATCGTCGTGGTGAACGAGTTGCGCTTGTCCGCCCGGTCCAGACCCATCAGCAGCAGGTGCCCGCTGCGCTCCACGGTGATCGCCATGCCCGCCTCCAGTGAGTTGCACTATTAAACTCAGCACCTAACCCGAGTCGGTCTCACCGCGCAACCCACTAGGATGGGCCGGGTGAAGCGAACCTCCTTCGCAGGCTGGCCTTGCTCGATCGCGCGGACCATGGACCTGCTCGGCGACTGGTGGACCCCGCTGGTGCTGCGGGAGGCGTTCTACGGGGTGCGCCGGTTCGACGACTTCCAGCAGTCCCTGGGCGTCGCGCGCAACACCCTGACCACCCGGCTGAACCGCCTGGTCGAGGAGGGCCTGCTCGAACGGGTGCCCTACCAGGACCGGCCGGTGCGCCACGAGTACCTGCTCACCGACAAGGGCCGCGACTTCTTCCCCGTGCTGGCGGCGATGGTGCGCTGGGGCGACAGGTGGCTGGCCGAGGAGGCGGGCCCGCCCGTGGTACTGCGGCACGAGTGCGGGCACACCGGGCACCCCGAGGTGGTCTGCACGCACTGCGGCGGGCAGTACACCGCCGAGACGGTCCGCTCCGAGCTGGGACCTGGCTTCCCGCAACGACTCCGCTCCCGCGCCGAGGTGCAGGCCCGGTTCGGGGGCGACACGAGGTCATGAAGGTGCCCTTTGGGACGGTCAACGCCAGGAACGGCACTTTCATGACAAGTCGGCGGCCGGACCTGGTCAGCGGGGTGGTGGGCTGAGCGCCCAGCCGATCCAGGTGCTGCGCGAGCAGCCGGGCCGGATCGAGGCGGAGCCGGGCGCGGACGTGCCGACCCCGCCCTCGCTCCACATCTGCGGGGACCGCGGGTTCCCCGGCCCGGAACGGGCGATCTCTGAACCGATCACCCGGCGTACCGTGGTGGTCTCTCCGCTGGGAGGCCACCGTGCTGCTGCTGTGGGAGATCCTGTCCGGGCTCGTCGCGCTGGGCGTCGCGGGTTTCGCCGCGAGCGCGCGGGTGGTCAAGCAGTACGAGCGCGGGGTGGTGTTCCGGTTCGGACGGCTGCTGCCCGCGGCGCGCGGGCCGGGGCTGACCGGGCTGATCCCGGGCGTTGACCGCATGCGGAAGGTGAACATGCAGATCGTCACCCTGCCGGTGCCCGCCCAGGACGGCATCACCCGGGACAACGTGACGGTCCGGGTGGACGCGGTGGTCTACTTCAACGTGGTGGACCCGGCCAGGGCCGTCGTCGCCGTGCAGGACCACGTGTTCGCCGTGTCCCAGGTGGCGCAGACCTCGCTGCGCTCGATCATCGGCAAGAGCGAGTTGGACGACCTGCTGTCCAATCGGGAACGGCTCAACCAGGGCCTGGAGATGATGATCGACAGCCCGGCACTGGGCTGGGGCGTGCACATCGACCGGGTGGAGATCAAGGACGTGGCCCTGCCCGAGTCGATGAAGCGCTCGATGTCGCGGCAGGCCGAGGCCGAACGCGAGCGACGGGCCAGGGTGATCTCCGCGGACGGGGAGTTGCAGGCCTCGCACAAGCTGGCCGAGGCGGCCGGGGTGATGGCCGACACCCCGGCCGCACTGCAACTGCGACTGCTGGAGACGGTGGTGGAGGTGGCCGCCGAGAAGAACTCGACACTGGTGCTGCCGTTCCCGGTGGAACTGTTGCGGTTCCTGGAGAACTCACCCACCGCGAAGGGCGTCGTGACCGGGCTCAACCCTGTGGGTGATGGCAACGAGGAGGGGAAGGACTAGCATTGTCCCCCGTGACCGCACCCGCAGCCATTTCCGCTGACCTGGTCACGGATCTGCGTACCGCCGTGGACGCTGCCCTGACCGATCTGCTCACCGCCGGGCCCGATCTCCGCCTCCCGGCCTATGTCGACCTGACGAACTCCCTATCCCGAGCGGAGTCCTGTGTCCTGGGCGAACTGACCGAGGCCGTCGCCATGATCGAGGCGGCGCACGAGCACGCCCGGTTCGGCGAGTTCGCCGAAGCCAGGCTGCTCATGGTCGCCGGACACCGCGTGCTGTGCGCCGCCGACGCCGCACCAGTGCGCATCCCGCCGAACCGATCACCGGCACACGACGCGGTCAGGCCCGTTCCGGCGGGTTGATCCGCGAGGTGTCCAGCGCCGAGGACCGGGTCCCCCACTTGCCGAGGACCCGGTCGTAGGTGCCGTCGGCGATCAGCTTGTTCACCGCCGCCTGGAACGCGGCGGTCAGCGGCGAGCCCTTGGCGAAGGCGAAACCCACGTCCAGGCGGTGGAACTCGTTGAGGAAGCGCAGGTTCGGCTGCCGCGAGACCGCGTAGCGCAGGCCGTTGATGGTGCTCATCAGCACGTCCACCCTGCCCTGCTGCAAGGACAGGTACAGCGCACTGGTCTCCGCGAACACCTGCACCTCGTACGGGCTGCGGCCGGAATCGGCGCAGCGGTGCCGCTCCCGCTCCAGGGTCGCCTCGAAGGTGGTACCGGCTCCGGTGCCGATCCGCTTGCCGCACAACTGGGTCAGGTCGGTGATCGCGCCGAGTGGACTGTCCCCGCGCACGGCGAAGCCCTGGCCGTCGTCGACGTAGGTGACGAAGTCGATCGTCTTGAGCCGCTCGGTGGTTACCCCGAAATTGCCGGTGCCAACCGCGAACTTGCCACTGCCCAGCGCGGGCAGGATCGCCTCGAAACTGGCCACCTGCCGGTCCAGCCGCACCCCGAGCACCCTGGCCACCGCGTCGGCGATGTCCACGTCCTGACCGAGCAGGGTCCTGTTGTCCTCGGCGTAGAAGGCCGAGGGCGGGGTGCCGCCTGCCGCCGTGGCCAACCGGATCGAGCCCGCCCTGCGGACATCTTCCGGCAACAGAGCCGAAACCGCGGGGTCACGCGCGACCTGCGAGACCACGTCCTGGGTCGGGAACGCCGACTTCGGCGCGTCCGATCCGGTGGCCGTGCCGCACGCGGTGAGCGCGAGCAGCGCGCAGGCCAGTGCCACGAGTCTGGTCATGGCAGCAGCACCTTCTCGAAGGGCAGCGGGCCGATCGTCTCCGGGTCGGCGCGCAGGTCGAACAGCGGCCGGTAACCGGTTTCCAGGTACAGGCCGCGCGCCTCCGGCTGGCGCGGGCCGGTGGTGAGGTAGATCCGCCGATAGCCGCGGCGGACCGCCTCCTGCTCCAGCTCGGCCACCACGCGGCGCCCCCAGCCCTGCCGCCGGTACGCCGAGTGCGTCCAGATCCGCTTCAGCTCCGCGGTGTGCTCGTCGTAGCGGCGGAACGCACCGCCCGCCACCGGCTGCCCCTGCTCGAACAGCAGCAGGAACGCACCGTGCGGTGGCGCGAACTGTTCAGCGGGAAAGCTGGACAGCTCCTGGTTGCGGCCGTACCTGGTGTTGTACTCGAACTCCAGCTCGCGCAGCAGCGGCTCGGCGGCCGGGTCGTCGATCGTGGTGTAGTGCGCGCCCACGACAAGCTCGCTCACGCCGACTTCCGGCTGGCCGCGTCGCGCTTGGCGACCTCCTCGCGCACGATCGGGATCACGTGGCGGCCGAAGTCGATGGTGTCGTTGACCATGTCGTAGCCGCGCGCGGACAGGATGTCCACGCCGAGGTCGTAGTAGTCCAGCAGGGCCTGCGCCACCGTCTCCGGCGTGCCGACCAGGGCGTTGGAGTTGCCCGCCCCGCCGGTGGCCGCCGCCGTGGGTGTCCACAGTGCACGGTCGAACCGCTCGCCCTTCTCCGCCAGCGCCAACAGCCGCTGCGAGCCGGTGTTCTCCGGCGCGGTCAGCGAGTGCCTGCGGGTCAGTGACTTGCCGCCGGCGGTGCGCGCCTTGATCGCGTCCACCGTGCGGTACGCCTTCTCCCAGGCCAGTTCCTCGGTGGCCGCGATGATCGGCCGGAACGCCACCTGGATGCGCGGCACGTCGGTGCGCCCCGCCGCACGGGCCGCAGCCTTCACCGACTCGATCTGCTCCGCGGTCTGCGCCAGCGGCTCGCCCCACAGGCAGAAGATGTCGGCCTCGGCCCCGCCCGCCTGGTAGGCAGCGGGCGAGGACCCGCCGAAGGACACGCCGGGGCGCGGCTGCTGGGCCGGGAACGTGTCGCTGACGAAGTCGGCGAACCTGTAGTGCTTGCCCTCGTGGTCGAACGGTTCCCTGGAGGTCCAGGCTTTCTTCACGATCTGGATGTACTCCTGGGTGCGCGAGTAGCGCTCGTCCTTGGTGAGGTAGTCACCCTCGCGCTGCTGCTCGTGATCGGTGCCCCCGGTGATGAAGTGCACCGTGAGCCTGCCCTCGCTGATCTGGTCCAGCGTGGCGAAGGTCTTCGCGGCGAAGGTCGGGTAGGACACGTTGGGCCGGTGCGCCAACAGGATCTGCAGCTTGTCCAGCTTGGTTGCCACGTACGCGGCGGCCTGCGCCGGGTCGGGCGAGCCGGAGCCGTAGGCGAACAGCACGCGGTCCCAGCCGTGCTCCTCGTGCGCGCGGGCCAGCCGCAGGGTGTAGTCCTTGTCGAAGGACAGACCGGTGCGCGGCGAGGTCTCCGAGCCGTCGTTGGTACCGCCGATACCGAGGAACTCCACAGGCATGACAAGGCCCTTCTACGGATGTGGTGGGAAACGGCGCAGGCGGCCCACGTCCGGCGATGGACGTCGAGGGGAGGCGCGTCGCGCTGGAATCAGAAGGCGCGCGCTAGCAACAGGAAGCCGACCACACCAGACCGAAGTCGATGTGGCCGCGGGTGACCAGCCGCAACCCGGTTTCCATGCCTTCCAGTGGAGCGCATCCGGGGCGCGCGCGTCAACGTTCCCAGCGTGTGAGATACGACTGCGCTCGTACAAGTTTCCGGCCTAGACTCGCACCCGTCACGTTGAGGGGCGTGGCGGTGTCCTGCCGCCTCCGCTTGCCCTCGAACAGGAAACCCGTGACATGACAACACTGCCGATCGTGCCCGTGCGCCGCTGGGGCCGGTGGGCCGCCGCTGCCCTCGCCCTGCTGGCCTTCGGCGGGCTGCTCTACTCGGTCGCGGGCAACGCGGCCTTCGGCTGGCCGGTGGTGCTGGACTACTTCACCAGCCCGGCCGTGCTGGCGGGCCTGGTGCTCACCCTGTGGCTGACCGCCGTGACCCTGGTGGCCGGTTTTGTACTGGGCACGGTGCTGGCGGTCATGCGGCTGTCGGGCAACCCGGTGCTCAGCGGGCTCGCCTGGGGCTACGTCTGGCTGTTCCGGTCCACCCCGATGCTGGTGCAACTGCTGTTCTGGTTCAACATCGGCGCCGTGTACCCGAGGATCGGGCTCGGCGACTGGTTCAGCTTCGACGCCACCAACCTGATCAGCGGCACGGCCGCGGCGGTGCTCGGGCTGACCCTGCACGAGGCGGCCTACGCGGCGGAGATCGTGCGCGGGGGCATCCTGTCGGTGGACCCCGGCCAGACCGAGGCGGCGCTGGCACTGGGCATGGGCCGCCTGCGGATCCTGCGCAGGATCGTGCTGCCGCAGGCGATGCGCTCGATCGTGCCCGCCGCGGGCAACCTGCTGATCGGCACGCTGAAGGGCACCTCGATCGTCAGCGTGATCGCGGTGCAGGACCTGCTGTACTCGGTGCAGATCATCTACAACCGCAACTACCAGATCATCCCGCTGCTGCTGGTGGCCACCCTGTGGTACGTGCTGGTGACGAGCCTGTTGTCGGTGGGCCAGCACTACGTGGAGCGGCACTACGGACGGGGCGCGCGGTGAGCGCCACGCTGGTGATCGTCGGCGCGGGGCCGCGCGGAACCGGTGTGCTGGAACGGATCGCCGCGAACCTGCCGGAGCTGTACGGGGAGCAGGAGCTGGCGGTGCACCTGGTGGACCCGTTCCCGCCGGGAGCGGGCCGGGTGTGGCGCTACGAGCAGTCCCCGTTGCTGCGGATGAACTCCATGGCCGAGGACGTCACGATGTGGCTGGACGAGAGCGTGACCTGCGAGGGACCGGTCCGCACCGGCCCGTCGCTGGCGCAGTGGGCCGACTCGGTGCGCGAGGAGGGGCTGGGCGACCCTGAGCTGACCGCCGAGTTGCGTGCCATGACCCCGGCGAGCTTTCCCAGCAGGCGCCTGCAGAGCCGGTACCTGGAGTGGGTCTTCGCCCAGGTGCTGCGCGACCTGCCCGAGCGCGTCTCGGTCACCGTGCACGCCACCACGGCTACCTCGGTCACCGACGCACCCGATGGGCGCCAACAGGTCTGGCTGGCCGACCGGCGCGAGCCGCTGCTGGCCGACGTGCTGGTGCTGACCCTGGGCCACCTCGACGCCGACCCGGGCGAGGAGCAGCGCGACCTGCGCATGTTCGCGCGGGTCAACGGGTTGCGCTACCTGCCGCCGGAGTACACCGCCGACTCCAACCTGTCCGTGCTGCGCGCGGGCGAGGACGTGCTGCTGCGCGGGTTCGGGCTCGCCTTCGTCGACGCCATGGCCCTGCTGACCGAGGGCCGTGGCGGGCGGTTCCACGAGCAGCCGGACGGATCGCTGCGGTACGAGCCGTCCGGGCGGGAGCCGCGGCTGCACGTGGGCTCGCGGCGCGGTGTGCCCTACCACGCCAAGACCACCTACCGGCTGCGCGCGGACCGCCCGCAGCTGCCGAGGTTCTTCAGCGCGGACGCCATGCCAGACGGCCCGCTGGAGTTCCGCCGCGACGTGTGGCCGCTGATGGCCAAGGAGATCGCCTGGGGCTACTACCACGAGCTGTTCAACGGCCACCGCGAACGAGTCGCCCTGGACTGGGCCGAGTTCGACCGGCGCTACGCGGCACTGGACTGGGGCGGTGCGCCGATGCGCGAGCTGGTCGAGGCGAGCGTGCCATCCACTGTGGACAGACTGGACTTCGAGGCACTGGACAAGCCGTTGCGGGGACTGCGGTTCGACACCAGCGAGCAGTTGCAGCGCCACGTGCACTCCTACGTCGCCGCGGACGTGGCACGCCGCACCGACCAGTCGTTCAGCGCTGACCTCGGCGCCTTCTACGCCCTGCTCTCGGCGTACGGGCAGTTGGCGGCGTTGCTGGCCGCCGGGCGGTTGGCCGCCCGCGACCAGGTGCACGAGGTGGACGGGTGGTGGTCGGGGTTCTTCAGCTTCATGGCCAGCGGCCCGCCCGACGACCGGCTCCGCCAGTTGCTCGCACTGTCGGACGCGGGGGTCGTGCGGTTCCTCGGCGCCGACATGTGGGTGGAGGCCGACCAGCACGGCGGGCGGTTCCGTGCGGGCAGTTCCTCCACGCCGGAGGTCGTCACGGCCACGGCACTGGTGGAGGCCCGCCTGCCCCGGCCGAGCGTGCGCCACAGCCGTGACGAGTTGCTGCGCACCCTGGGCGGGGTCGAGGAGCTGCTGACCGCGGACCGGTTCAGCCACAACACGGGCCTGCTGCGGATCCGCGCCGCGGACGGCCGGGTGCTCGACGCACAGGGCAAGCCGCACCCGAACCGGTTCGCGCTGGGCGCGCACACCAACAGTCGTGCGGTGGCGGCCTTCGCCCGGCCGATGGTCAACGCACCGGCGTTCCGCCAGAACGACGCGGCGGCACGGGAGGTGTTGCGCGAGCTCGCACACCGGGCGGGCGCACCGCGGGTCCGCGTAGCCTGAACCTGACCGGCGTACCGGCCCACCGGGCCAGCCCTCGCGTGTCGGCGCTTCCGGTATCGCGTGTCGGACGTTGCGGCACGCGGTCTCGCCAGTTGGGAAATCGTCCGTGAAGCGCGGACACGCGGTGCGCGAAGCGCCGACACGCGCTGGGACCCCGTGTGTCGGTCACTCCTGGGACACTGTGAGCGGGGCCACTAGTGGGCATACCGCCCGGTCGGTATGCTCGGTGGCTAACGGCGTTAGGTTTGCTCAAGGAGGAGCCCTCGTGTCCGAGACCAGTCAGCGCGTCGCGATCGTCACCGGGGCAGCCCGAGGCATCGGTGCCGCCACCGCCAAGCGACTGGCCGCCGACGGCCTGGCCGTCGCCGTGCTGGACCTGGACGAGTCGGCGACCAAGGCCACCGTCGAGGCGATCGAGCAGGCCGGTGGCCGCGCGATCGGCGTCGGCGCCGACGTCAGCGATGCCGAGGCCGTGCAGGCCGCGGTGGAGCGCGTGGCCACCGAACTGGGCGGGCCGACCGTCCTGATCAACAACGCCGGTGTCACCAAGGACAACCTGCTGTTCAAGATGACCGAGCAGGACTGGGACACCGTGATGGGCGTGCACCTGCGCGGGTCCTTCCTGATGAGCAGGGCCGCGCAGAAGTACATGACCGAGGCCAAGTGGGGCCGCATCGTGAACCTGTCCAGCACCTCGGCGCTGGGCAACCGCGGGCAGGCCAACTATTCGGCGGCCAAGGCGGGCCTGCAGGGCTTCACCAAGACCCTGGCCATCGAGCTGGGCAAGTTCGGGGTCACGGTCAACGCGATCGCCCCCGGCTTCATCGCCACCGAGATGACCGCGGCCACCGCCGAGCGCGTGGGCGCCACCTTCGAGGACTTCAAGAAGATGGCGGCGCAGCAGATCCCGGTCAACCGGGTCGGCGAGCCCGAGGACATCGCGCACACCGCCTCCTTCCTGGTCAGCGAGGGCGCGGGCTTCGTGTCCGGCCAGGTCATCTACGTCGCGGGCGGCCCCCGTGACTGATCTGGCGGCCAAGGTCGAGGCGTTCCTCGCCGAGCACCCGCCCGCCGGGGCCGACCCGATCGAGTTCCTGCGCGCGCGCTTCGACGCGGGCCTGGCCTGGGTGCACTTCCCGGTCGGCGCGGGCGGTCTCGGTGCCCCGCGGGCCGCGCAGTTCGCGGTGGACGAGGCGTTCGCGGCGGCCGGCGCCCCCGAGGCGGTGCCCGCGGCGAAGGTCATCGGCTACGGCATGGCGGCGCCCACCATCCTGACCTTCGGCACGCCCGAACAGCACGAGCGCTTCCTGCGCCCGCTGTTCACCGGCGAGGAGGTCTGGTGCCAGCTGTTCAGCGAACCGGGCGCGGGCTCGGACCTGGCCACGCTGGCCACCCGCGCGGTGCGCGACGGGGACGACTGGGTCGTGGACGGGCAGAAGGTGTGGACCTCCTTCGCGCACGCCGCGCGCTGGGCCATCCTGGTCGCCCGCACCGACCCGACGGTGCCCAAGCACCAGGGCCTGAGCTACTTCATCTGCGACATGAACGATGCGGGTGTGCAGGTGCGCCCGCTGCGCCAGATCACCGGTGAGGCCGAGTTCAACGAGGTGTTCCTCAACGCGGTGCGGGTACCCGACGCGCACCGGCTCGGCGCGGTCGGCGAGGGCTGGAAGGTCGCGCAGACCACGCTGATGAACGAGCGGGTGGCCATCGGGGCGCACGCCGCGCCGCGTGAGGGCGGGCTGATCGGTGTGGCGGCGCGGACCTGGCGCGAGCACCCCGAACTGCGCACCCCCGGGCTGCACGACCGGCTGCTGCGACTGTGGGTGCAGGCCGAGGCGCTGCGGCTGACCTCGGAGCGGCTGCGCCAGGGACTGGCCGTGGGGCAGCCGGGGCCGGAGGGCTCGGCGGCCAAGCTGGCCTTCGCCACGATCAACCAGGCGGTCAGCGGGTTCGAGGTGGAGTTGCAGGGCGAGCAGGGCCTGGCCTACGAGGACTGGACCATGCGCCGCCCGCTGGAGACCGACTGGGCCAGCCGCGACCCCGGGTTCCGGTACCTGCGCACCAAGGGCAACTCCATCGAGGGCGGCACCTCGGAGATCCTGCGCAACATCATCGCCGAGCGCGTGCTCGGCCTGCCCCGTGAACCTCGCTCCGACGCGGACGTGGCGTGGAAGGACCTGCCTCGATGAGTGAGCTTGCGAACGAATCATCAAGCGTCAGCGAGGTGCGGGGATGAGTGAGCTTCTGTACAGCGAGGTCGAGAACGACCTGCGCGCCAGCGTCCGCGACCTGCTGTCCGACCGCAGCCCGTGGACGGCCGTGCTGGCCCGCACCGAAACCGACCAGCCCTACGACCTGGCCCTGTGGCGCACCCTGGCCACCGAGCTCGGGCTCGCGGGTCTGCTGGTGCCCGAGGAGCTGGGCGGGGCGGGCGCCTCGGCCCGCGAGGTCGCCGTCGTGCTGGAGGAACTGGGCCGCGCGGTCGCGCCGGTGCCGTTCCTGGGCAGCGCGGTGCTGGCGACCAGTGCCCTGCTCGCCGCCGGTGACGCGGAGCTGCTGCCGGAACTGGCCGCTGGCAACAGGACCGCCACGCTGGGGGTCACCTACACCACCGCGCCCAACGCCGTGTTCCCGGCGAGCGTGCACGTGCACAACGGGCGGCTCACCGGGCGCATCGGCAGCGTCGTGGACCTGGACGTGGCCGAGTTCGTGGTCGTCCCGGCCGTCGGGGCGGCCGGTCCGGAACTGCACGTGGTCGAGGTTTCCTCGGCGAGGGTCACGCCGGTCGTGCCGCTGGACCTGACGCGGCGGATCAGCCACCTGGAGCTGGACGGCGTGTCCGGGCGGCTGCTGGCCACCGGCGACGCGGCCGAGCAGGCACTGCGCTCGGCGCTGACCACCGGCGCCGGGCTGCTCGCCGCCGAGCAGCTCGGGCTCGCCCAGTGGTGCCTGGACAGCACGGTGGACTACGCCAAGACCCGGTACCAGTTCGGTCGGCAGATCGGCTCGTTCCAGGCCATCAAGCACCGGCTCGCCGACCTGTGGGCGGCCACCTCCTCGGCGCTGGCGACCTCCCGCGCCGCGGCGAGCGCGCTGGCCACCGGCGAGGACGTGGGCGTGTCGGTGGCCGTGGCCGCCGCGTACTGCTCGGACGTGGCCGTGCTGGCCGCCGAGGAGGCGTTGCAGCTGCACGGCGGCATCGGCATGACCTGGGAGCACCCGGTGCACCTGTACCTGGGCCGCGCCAAGAGCTCGCAGCTCGCGCTGGGCAGCCCGGAGCGGCACCGCGCGGCGCTGGCCACCCTGATCGACCTGCCCGCCTGAGGAGGACTCACATGCGCGTTTTCGCTGACCTGGACGAGGTGAAGGCCGCCGTCGGGCAGGACCTGGGCACCACCGACTGGCACACCTTCACCCAGGAGCAGGTCAACCTGTTCGCCGACGCCACTGAGGACCACCAGTGGATCCACGTCGACCTGGAACGTGCCAAGGAGGGCCCGTTCGGCGGCCCGATCGCGCACGGCTACCTGACGCTGAGCATGATGCCCAAGATGTCCAGCCAGCTCTGGAAGGTCGAGGGGCTGAAGATGGGCGTCAACTACGGCCTGAACAAGGTGCGTTTCCCCAGCCCGGTGCTGGTGGGCTCGCGGGTGCGCGGGCACGGGGTGCTCAGGGAGGTGGCCGACGCGCCCGGTGGTCTGCAGGCCACGATCGTGGTGACCCTGGAGATCGAGGGCCAGGACAAGCCCGCCTGCGTCGCGGAGTGCCTGGTTCGACTCGTCGTGTGAAACACCCGGTAACGGTTCGGCAAAGCCAGTACCGCCCGGACCGTCCTGATGCCACAGTTCCGACGCCGCGCGCGGGTTCCGTTGCCGGGCGCTGGGTGCCCGCTCCCGCCGCGGCCTCGGAAAGTAGGACGCAGTGAGCAACTACGGCTCTCCCCTGGTGTTGTCCGGCGGTCTCCTCGTGGCGGTGTTCTACATCGTCGTCTTCTGGTCGGTCTTCACCAAGGCAGGCAAGCCCGGCTGGGCGGCGATCATCCCGTTCTACAACACCTACACGCTGATCAAGATCGCCGGACGTCCCGGCTGGTGGCTGATCCTGTTCTTCATCCCGCTGGTCAACATCGTGATTTCGATCATCCTGATGCTGGACGTGGCGAAGTCCTTCGGCAAGGGCGGGGCCTTCGGCTTCTTCGGCCTGTGGCTGTTCGGCTTCATCGGCTTCCCGATCCTGGCCTGGGGCAGCGCGCAGTACCGGGGTCCGGCCGCGGCGCAGGGCCCCTACATCGGCTGACGAGGTGCCGGGCGGCTCCCCCTCGCCGGGAGCCGCCCGGCGGTCTCATGCGGTCCTGCGCCGCAGGGCGCGCAGGCCGAAGCCCACACCGAGCAGGGCAGCGGCCCCCGCCGGCAGGACCACGCCCAGCGGCACGCCCTGCTCGACGGTCGGCTGGTAGCCCCCGACGAGCCCGCGCTTCTGGTAGTCCGAACCGGCCATCTTGTCCGCGTACCGGTCGTGCACCAACTTCTGGTACGCCGCAACGGTTGTGCCCGCCGCCCCGACCGAACCGCGGGCCGTGTCGTTGAGCGGGCTCACCCGGTCACCGCTGATCCGGTACCAGGCGTTGATCTGCGGCTCGGTGAACACCGTGTCCGCACCGGCCTGCGCGGTGTAGGTCAGATCGTCCACACTGGACGACACGTTCTGCACCTCCCACCCACTGCCCCGCGGCACCAGCCACACCGAGGCGTGCTGCCCGGTGGCCGAGTCGGCGCGCACGGCGGCGCGGGCGAACTCGGTGACCGCGGTGGGCTGGGCACCGGAGACGAAGGCCGGGTTCAGCGTGTGGACCGCCAGCGCGTCACCGACGAGCTTGGGCGACTTCGCTTGCGCCGCAGCGGATTCCGCCTGCGGACTGAGCCGGTTGGCGGTCCCGGCGTTGTGCTGGTCCAGGTGCACGAAGAACTTGCCGAGATCGGTGACGACCGAACTCTGCCCCGCGGCGGCACGGGCAGCGGCCAGGTCGACCGGTGCCGGTGCGGCCACGGCGGTGCCCGCACCGGCCAGCAGCAGCAGGCCGAGGCTCGCGGAGGCGGCCAGAACTCGTATGGTGGTCATGACTGCTCCCCTCACTGCCCGATCCGGTACAGGGCCTCGGCCCAGCGGAACTGGTTGTTGTTGACGTAGCTGCTGTAGGACATCTCGTTGTAGGTGCTGCTCTGCGGCCACGGGTCCCCGTAGGACAGCTTCTTGGTCGACGGGTCGTAGCCGTAGATCACCTGGGCGTGCCCGCCGCCCGCGGTCCAGTAGATCCCGGTCTCGATCGGCCGGTTCGCGTTGATCTCGGTCTGCACGTCGGCGAAGGACAGGGCGCTGCTGCTCACCGAGCCCTGGCCGAGCCCGATCCTGCTGTAGGCCTTCTGCACGTCGCTGAACTCACCGGGCTCGTTCGGGCACGGGGCCCCGTCGGCGAGTCCGCGCGCGTAGTCGCAGAAACTGTTCTGGCTGACGTCCTTGGCGTAACCCAGGTACCGCGCGATGGACAGCCCGCTGGCGTCCCAGCACCACTGGTCCTGCTCCTGCTTGAGCTGGCTGAACTTCAGCACCACGGCGCCGCCCGGTGTGGGCTGCGTGGTGCTGGTCGGCACGGGGCTGGTGGTGGGCGTGGGCGTCACGCAGCCGGGGAACGGCGGGAAGCCGGGCCAGCAGGGCCACGTGACCTCCGCCGGGTGCGCCGCGGCGAGCGCGGCGTCCGGGGCGGGCTGGGCGTTGGCGTTGAGCGCGAAGGCGACCGGCATCGTGGCCACCAGCAGCCCGATCCCGGCGGCGATCAGGCCGCGCCGGCGCCGCGCGGGGATTGGCGATTTCGGCATGGAAATGGTGCTCCTTCCGCAGTGTGCAGGGTGCGGAAAATCGTTGTGGGGAGCCACGGTAAGCAGCGCCCCGAGCACCAACCAGCTACTTTCGTAGGGTGCGGATAAGAGTTAGCAACTCCTCGCGGGCAAAATATAAGTGTTAAATCATCCCCTGGCGCGCAGCTCCCTGCGGAGGATCTTGCCGGTCGCGGTCTTGGGCAGTTCCTCGAGCAGTTCCACGCTGCGCGGGTACTTGAACGCGGCCATGCGCTGCTTGGCGAACTCGATGAGCTCCTCGGGCGAGGCGCTGGCCTGCGGGCGCAGGCTCACGTAGGCCTTGACCGTCTCGCCCCGGTAGGAGTCGGGCACGCCGACCACCGCGACCTCGCGCACGGCGGGGTGCCCGTACAGCACGTCCTCCACCTCGCGCGGCCACACCTTGAAACCCGAGGCGCTGATCATGTCCTTCTTGCGGTCCACGATGTAGACCCAACCCTGCTCGTCCATGAAACCGACGTCACCGGTGAACAGCCTGCCCTCGCGAATGCTCTCCGCGGTGGCCTCCGGCCGTCCCCAGTAGGCGGGCACCACCATCGGTCCGGAGATCACGATCTCACCGGTCTCGCCCAGCGGCAGCGGATTTCCCTCGTCGTCCACGATGCGCACCACGGCGTTGGGAACGGGCAGCCCGACGCTGAGCGAACCCGAGGACTCGTCCAGCGGGGCGCGCTGGTGGCGCGGGGTCGAGGTCGCGGGCGCCGTGGTCTCGGTCAACCCGTAGCTGTTGTGGATGTACGGGCCGAAGCGCTGCTCGAAGGCGTCCACCACGGCCCCGGGCAGCGGGGCGCCGCCGGAGTAGGCCAGCTCCAGCGAGGAGAAGTGGTCCGGGGTGACCTCCGGGTGGTTCATCAGCGCGATGTACGCGGTGGACGGCCCGACCATGAAGTGCGGCCGGGTCTCCAGCAGGGCGTCGAGCACCGCGCCCGCCTCGAACCGGTGCACCAGCACGAGTTCCCCGCCCAGCGCCAGCGAGCCCGCCAGCTCCGAGACGAGCCCGGTGATGTGGAACAGCGGGGCCAGGCCGAAGATCCGGCTGCCGCGCGGGAGGCCGACCAGGTCGCGGAAGCCCTGCGCGTTGAAGCTGACGTTGCCGTGCGTGTTGGTGGCGCCCTTGGGGATGCCGCTCGTGCCCGAGGTGTAGGTCAGCAGCGCGATGTCCCCGGCGGCGTACTCCACCGGCCGGGGCGTGCGTCCCTCGTTGCGCGCGGTGATCTCCAGCAGGTCGGCGACCTTCGTCCTCGGCACCACACTGAGCACCCTCGGGTCGTTGCGGGTCTGCAGGTCCAGCTCGCTGGTGCTGATCGCGATGCCCACCCCGGCCGCCGCCACGCTGGGCGCGATCACCTTGTCCCACAGGCGTTCCAGGCCCACGACCGCGGTGGCGCCCGAGTCGGTGAGGATCGTGGTCAGCTCGCGCTCGGTGTACATCGGGTTGACCGGAACCAGGATGCCGCCCGCCTTCCAGCCCGCGAGCACCGCGATCGCGAACTGCGGCATGTTCTGCAACTGCACGGCGATCCGGTCCCCGCGCTGGAACCCGTTGTCCAGCAGGTGCACGGCCAGCGCGTCGCTGAGCCGGTCGAGGTCGGCGTAGGTCAGCGCGGAGTCGAAGTAGCGCACCGCGACCCGCTCGGGGGACTCGGCCGCGCTGAGCCGGAACACCGCGAGCATGTCGGTGACCTCGAAGTGCAGGTCCGGCGGGGTGCCCTCGTCGTACTGCGCCAACCAGGGGCGAGCGGCGTAGGCATCGCGCATCGGGCACCTCCACGGTGAGAGACCGACCAGTCGGTATGACACCACCAGAGCCGTGCCGGACTGTCAACGGGCGGCGCCGGGAATGTGCCTTTCGGTACCCTGGAACAGGGGGTTCCGATGACAACTGTGCGGCACAGCAGGGATCTGCGGTCCATGTTGGTGGTCTTCGGCGTGCTGGAGTGCGTGCTGGCCTGGCCACTGGACCTGATCTTCCCGACACCCTGGAAACCGGTGCACCTGGTCGCCGAGGTGCTGTTGATCTGCTTCTTCCTCGGCTTCGCGCTGACGTTGGCCAGGCGCCCACACGTGATCGAGGAGGACCACCTGCTGCTGCGCTTCGGCTGGCGCGGGAGCTTGACAGTGCCCGTCAAGCAGATCGCAGGGGTGCGGGCCGAGGACCGCTCGGTGCGCGGCGGCGGCCTGCGCGTGGACGGGGAGGAGGCGGTCTGCGCCAGCGGGTCGACCACCTCCGTGCTGCTGGAACTGCACTCCCCCTTGACGGTCCGCGTCAAGCAGGAGGAGCACCAGGTGAGCCGAATCAGGCTGGACGCCGACGAGCCGCGCGAAGCCGTGCGGGAGATCAGGCGCACTACCATCCCGACATGACCGAAGTGGTGCTGCGGGACCTGCGACCGGACGGCGTGCTCGTGCTGACCCTGAACCGGCCGGACAAGCTCAACGCCTGGACCCCGGAGATGGAACGGCTCTGCTTCGGCATGCTCGCCGAGGCCGAGCAGGACCCCGAGGTGCGCGTGGTCGTGCTCACCGGCGCGGGCCGGGGCTTCTGCGCGGGGGCCGACCTGACCGCACTGGGCACGCTGGACCCGAGCGCGGTCACCGAACAGGACCTGCACCCCAGCGGCAAGCCGATCACCTACCCGATGAGCCTGCGCAAGCCGGTGATCGCCGCGATCAACGGGCCGGTGGCGGGCATCGGCCTGGTCGTGGCCCTGTACTGCGACGTGCGCTTCGCCGCCGAGGACGCGAAGATCACCACCGCCTTCGCCCGCCGCGGCCTGATCGCCGAGCACGGCATCGCCTGGCACCTGCCCCGGCTGGTCGGCACCAGCCGGGCACTGGACCTGCTGCTGTCCAGCCGCACCCTGCTGGGCACCGAGGCGCACCGGATGGGCCTGGTCGACCACGTGCTGCCCGCGGGGCAGGTGCTCGACGCCGCGCTGGCCTACGCCGCCGACATGGCCGCGAACTGCTCGCCCACCTCGATGGCGATCATCAAGGAGCAGGTGTTCCGCGCCGCCGAGTCCGGAGTGGACCCCGCGCTGCGCGAATCGGTTGAACTGATGCTGAAGTCCTTCCAGGGTGAGGACTTCCGCGAGGGCGTGCTCAGCCACCTACAGCGGCGCGCGCCCCAGTTCCCGCCGTTGGCTTGACCCTGACACCGTGTGAGCCCCTAGACCGATAGGTGTCATGTTCAGCATCGGAGACTTCGCCAGGCTCGGGCTCGTGTCGCAGCGGATGTTGCGCCATTACGACGCGATCGGCCTGCTGCCACCGGCCCACGTGGACCAGCACACCGGGTACCGCTACTACCGCGGTGAGCAGTTGCGCGTGCTCAACCGGATCATCGCGCTGAAGGACCTCGGGTTCACGCTCGACCAGGTCCGCGCGATCCTGGACGAGCAGCTCGGCGTGGACCAGCTCAAGGGCATGCTGCGGCTGCGGCGCGCGCAGCTGGCGGTGCAGGTGGAGGCCGACATGGATCGGCTGGCCAGGGTCGAGGCGAGGCTGCGCACCATGGAGAGGGAGGGCACCATGCCCGCGGACGAGGTAGTGGTGAAGAGGGTCGAGGCCGTGCGGGTCGCCGAGGTCACGGGGGTGGCGGCCGGGTACGACAGCAAGGACATCGGCCCGGTGATCCAACCGCTGTACCCGGAGCTGTTCGGCAAGCTGGAGGCTGCCGGGCTGACCCCGGTCGGCCCCGCCATCGCCTACTACGAGGACCTGGACGACAAGGTGCTCGTGCACGCGGCCGTACCGGTGAGCGGGCAGCACGTGGAGGGCAGCGGGCTGGCGATCGTGGACCTGCCCGGCATCGAGCAGGCGGCCACGCTGCTGCACCGGGGGCCGATGTCGGAGGTCGGTGGCACGATCGAGGCGCTGGCGAGCTGGACCGACGAGCACGGGTACCAGGGCGGCGGCTACTTCCGCGAGGTGTACCTGGAGGTCAACGCGCCCGATCAGAGCGACTGGGTGACGGAGTTGCAGCAGCCGATCACTCGCGGCTGAGCTTGGGTGTGGCTGGTCGTGGCCCGCCGCCACGTGACCACGACCAGCCACGTCCTGAGGGGGCGCAACGCCCCGGCTATCGTGAAAGTCTGTGCATATTTTGCCGGGTCCGGGGGGTGCGCGGTCCAGGGCCTTGCCCCAACTCCGCCGACCTTCCTGCCCGTTCGTCTCACCCAGTGTGGTCGCGCTCTCACGCCCTGGCAATGGGCCAAATGGCAGCACTTGCACGATCCAGCCCGCACAACCCCACCGCGTGTCGGCGCTTCGCGGGCGGCGTGTCGGCGCTACCGGTACGGCGTGTCGGCGCTGCTGGTGGGGCGTGTTGGCGCTTCGCGGGCGGTGTGTTGGCGCTTGGCGGGCGGCGCGTGTCGCCCTCTGCTGGCGAGTCCCGCTCTGGCGACGACGAGTCCCGCTCTCCCGGGCGCGAATCCCGCCCGCTGGCACGCGAGTCCCGCTCTGGGGTTGATGAGTCCCGCTCCCCTGCACGCGAATGCCACCCGTGGACCGGCTCACGCGCTCCTAGGATGGCCGTCGTGGGGAAACTGCTGACCGACTACCTCGACGGGCATCAGGTCCGGGTGTGGACCGAGCTGACCAGCATGGGCACCGACCTGCGCGGCACCGACGGGTGGTCGGAGGCGGTCGAGGTGGCGCGGGCGACGATGCGCCGGGTGCGCACCAACGTGGAGCGGCTCGCGGAACTGCTGCCCGCAACCGGGTACCGCTTCACCGAGCCCACCGACGTGTTCAGCCCGCCGCCGCCTGACATCGCCGAGCAGCTGACCAAGCTGGAGGGCCAGGTCGGGCCCATTCCACTGGCGCTGCGGTGCTGGTACGAAGAGGTGGGCAGGGTGGACCTGACCGGTGGCCACCCGGACTGGGAGCTGGAGCTGACCGACGCGCTGGTGGTGGACGCGCCGATCGAGTTCGTGCTGGACGACCGCGCCGACTGGGAGTCCGACCGGGGCACCGAGTGGGACCGGGGCACGTTCACGATCGACTTCGCCCCCGACCTGCGGCACAAGGCGGGCATCAGCGGCGGGCCGCCGTACTCGCTGGCCGTGCCCAACCCCGGTGTCGACGGCCTGGTGCTGTGGGAGCCGCACCAGACCACGTTCGTGAACTACCTGCGGACGAGCTTCCGGTTCGGCGGATTCCCGGGTTGGGAGGGGCACACCGTGCCCGAGGTGATCCGCGAACTGGCGGGCAAACTGCTGCCGATCTAGCCGAGGCGCCGCCCGGCTGGACGGGACTCACGCACCCCAGAACGGGACTCACGCACCCTAGAGCGGGACTCGCGCACCAGAGAGCGGGACTCGCACGCCCCAGAACGGGACTCGCCGGTGGGGGCGACACGCCACCCGCGAACCACCAACACACCCCACCCGAACCGCCGACACACCGCCCGCGAACCGCCAACACGCGCCACCGGAACCGCCGACACGCCACGCTCCCAGCGCCGACACGCGCCACCGGAGCCGCCGACACACCGCCCGCGAACCGCCAACACGCCGTACCGAAACCGCCGACACACCGCCCGCAAAGCGCCAACACGCGCCACCCGAACCGCCGACACGCGCCGCCGACCCGCACCGGCACCGGCACACGCGCCACCGGAACCGACACACCCCGCCAGCTACCCGCCGCCAGCACCCCACCCCCGCCTCAGGCGCTCGCGGTGCGGATCATCTCCCCGAGGCGGTACACGATGCGGTTGCCGTCGCCCGGCGACACGGTTGCCCAGTCCTGACCGTCACGGCCCCGGTCGACCACGCTGAAGTAGCGGCCAGCGGAGTTGTCGAACCAGCTCAGCCCGGCCAGGCGCCGCGCCTTGCCCCGCTCGTCGTAGAGCGCCACGCCGATCTGCCCGAGTCGCAGCACCGTGGGCTCCATCATGGCTGCCAGGGCCTTCTGCTGCTCACGGGACAGCGCGGCAGCGGTCCGCCGTGTGACGGCACCGACGGCGCCCTGTTCGACGGGGCTGCCGACGAGCCGGGCGGGCAGCGAGACGGGCTGCCCGGGCCCGGCGTGGGTCGGCGGCAGCAGGGCGACCAGGGAGGCCGCCAGCGCCGTGTCACGGGTGGCCTCCAGGCGCAGTTGCGTGCCCTCCTGCACGGCGAGCACCGCGGTGCGACCACCGGCCACGGCGCTGGCGCGCAGCATGCCCTGGTCCCCGGCCTGCACGTCCAGGGTGGAGATCGTGTCCAGTTGCAGGTGCGGGCGGGCCAGCAGGGTCAGCGCGGCGGCCACCTCGGGGGCGACCTGCCCCCGGTAGGTGATCTCGCGCTGTTCCAGGTCGGCGTGCACGGCGATGCGGATGCGGGCGCGCTCGTCGTGGGTCTGGCCGTGGCTGGGCACCTCGAACGGGTAGGGCGGGCTGCCCAGCCGCAGGTCCTCCCACAGCACGTCGAACGCGGCCAGCGACAGGTTCACGATGGTGGACATCGCGGCCCAAATTACCGCAGCGGCGGCCCGCTCAGAACGGATATGGCGCAACACCACCGCGAACGGTCACCCACCGGGTCTCGGTGAAGGCCTCGATGTTGGCGGCCGCCCCGCCGAAGCGCGCGCCGGTTCCGGAGGCGAGCACCCCACCGAACGGGGCGTTGGCCTCGTCGCTGATGGTCTGGTCGTTGACGTGCACGACCCCGCTGGGCACCCGCTCGGCCAGCGCCAGACCGCGCACCGGGTCGCCGGTGAGGATGCCGAGTGACAGCCCGTACTCGCTGCTGGCAGCCAGGTCCACGGCGTGCTCGGCGCTGCGCACGGGCAGCACCGGCGCGACCGGCCCGAACACCTCCTCGGCGTACGCGGGCGTGTCGAGGTCGATCCCGGCCAGCACGGTCGGCCGGTAGAACAGGTCCTCGTAGCGACCGCCCGCGAGGACCTGCGCGCCCGCCTCGACGCTGCGGGTGACCAGCCCGTGCACCCGGTCGCGCTGGGTCGCGTCGATGATCGGCCCGAGGTCCACCCGCTCTCGCGCCGGGTCGCCGACGCGCAGCGCGTCTGCCTTGGCCACCAACAGGTCCAGGTACTGCTCGTACACCGCCTCGTGCACCAGGTGCCGCCCGCTGACCATGCAGATCTGGCCCTGGTGGAAGAACGAGCCCCAGGCACCGGCCGAGGCGGCGGCCTCGAGGTCGGCGTCCTCCAGCACCAGCAGCGCCGAGTTGCCGCCCAGTTCCAGGTGCGCGCGCTTGAGGTGACGTCCCGCCAGCTCGCCGATGCGCCTGCCCACGGCGGTGGAGCCGGTGAAGGAGATGACCCGCACGTGCGGGTCCACGATCAGTGCCTCGCCCACCTCGGCGCCACCGGGCAGCACCTGGAGCACGCCCGCGGGCAGCCCGGCCTCCTCGAACACCCTGGCCAGCGCCACGCCACCGATCACCGCGGTGCGCGGATCGGGCTTGAGCAGCACGGCGTTGCCCAGCGCGAGCGCGGGCGCAACCGAGCGCAGGGACAGGATCAGCGGGGCGTTGAACGGGGCGATCACGGTGACCACGCCCGCGGGCACGCGGCGGCTCATGCTGAGCCGGTCCTGCTCGCTGGGCAGCACCTCGCCCAGCGGGTGCGAGGGCAGCGCGGCGGCCTCCAGGCACTCCTGCTCGGCCATGTGCAGTTCGAACTCGACCTTGGCCTGGGCCGACCCGGACTCGCGGGCCAGCCAGTCCCCCAGCTCGGCGGCGTGCTCGCGCCACAGCGCGGCGGCACGGCGCAGCACGGCGGCGCGCTGCTGGTAGGGGGTGGCGGCCCAGGCCCGCTGTGCGTTCGCGGCGCGCAGGGCGGCACTGGTGACGTCCTCGGCCGTGGCCACGCCGACCCGGCCCAGTTCGGCACCGGTCGCGGGTTCCACGACGGCGGCCTGCCCATTCGTGCCGGTCCACTCGCCGGTGAAGATCCGGCCCTGCCAGATGTCCTCGTCCAGGAGGCCCACAGCAACTCCTTTGTTCGCTATGCGCACGACTGTTCTATCTGTGCACGACGGTAGCACCAGTTGACCAGACCCGGGATCGGAGTTACGTTCGTATAGCGAATCTCAGTTCGCTATACGAACAGTGGAGGACGGATGGCGCGGATCGTGTCCCTGGCCGAGGGCGTCGCGCAGACCGTGCTGGACGGCGACACCGTGGCCTTCGAGGGCTTCACCCACCTGATCCCGTTCGCGGCGGCGCACGAGGTGATCCGCCAGGGCCGCCGCGACCTGACCCTGGTGCGCATGACCCCGGACCTGATCTACGACCAGCTGATCGGCGCGGGCTGCGCGCGCAAGCTGGTGTTCTCCTGGGGCGGCAACCCCGGGGTCGGCTCCCTGCACCGCTTCCGCGACGCCGTGCAGCACGACTGGCCGGTCCCGCTGGAGGTGGAGGAGCACAGCCACGCGGGCATGGCCAACCGGTACGTGGCGGCGGCCTCCGGGCTGCCCTTCGCGGTGCTGCGCGGCTACCGGGGCACCGACCTGCCCGCGCAGACCGACACCATCAAGCCGATCACCTGCCCGTTCACCGGGGAGGTGCTCACGGCTGTACCGGCGCTGCGGCTGGACTCCGCCGTGGTGCACGCCCAGCAGGCCGACCGCCAGGGCAACGTGCAGTTGTGGGGCATCAGCGGGGTGCAGAAGGAGGCGGTGCTGGCCGCCAGCCGCTCGCTGGTGACCGTGGAGGAGATCGTGGACGAACTCCAGCCCAGACCCGGCGCGGTCGTGCTGCCCGGCTGGGCCGTGGGCTGCGTCGCGGAGGTGCCGGGCGGGGCGCACCCCTCCTATGCTGCCGGATACTCGGTGCGGGACAACGGGTTCTACCAGGACTGGGACGAGATCAGCAGGGACCGCGAGGCGTTCCTGCGGTGGCTGGAGGGCGTGCGGTGACCGGCTACACGGCCGACGAGATGATGACGGTGGAGGCCTCGCGCGCGCTGCGTGAGGGCACGGTCTGCTTCGTGGGCATCGGCCTGCCCAGCACCGCGGCCAACCTGGCCCGCCGCACCCACGCGCCGGGACTGGTGCTGATCTACGAGTCCGGCACGCTGGGCGCCAAGCCGGACCGGCTGCCGCTGTCCATCGGTGACGGCATCCTCGCGGAGACCGCCGACGCGGTGATCGGCGTGCCCGAGGTCTTCAACTACTGGCTGCAACCCGGCCGGGTGGACGTGGGCTTCCTGGGCGCCGCGCAGGTCGACAAGCACGGCAACATCAACACCACGGTGATCGGCGGGGACTACCGCGACCCGAAGGTGCGGCTGCCCGGGGCGGGTGGCGCACCGGAGATCGCGGCCTCCTGCAAGGAGGTCGTCGTGGTGCTGCGGCAGAGCAGGCGCGCCTTCGTGGACCGGGTCGACTTCGTCACCTCCCTGGGCTTCGGCACCGGCCCCGGCGACCGGGAGCGGTTCGGCATGACCGGGGCGGGGCCACGCCGGATCATCACCGATCTCGGTGTGCTGCAACCGGATCCGCTCACCTGTGAGTTCGTGCTGACCCACCTGCACCCGGGCGTGGAACTGGCCCAGGTGCGGGAGAACACCGGCTGGGAGCTGACCGTCTCCCCCGACCTGACGCGCACCCCGGAGCCCACCGAGCGGGAACTCACGGTGCTGCGCGAGCTGAAGGCGGCGTCATGACCGAACAGGTGTACGTGCTCGACGCGGTGCGGACCCCGATCGGGCGCTACGGAGGGGCCCTGTCCGGGGTGCGGCCCGACGACCTCGCCGCGCACACCCTGCGCGGGCTGCTCGACCGGCACCCGGACCTGGACCCGACCCTGATCGAGGACGTGCTGCTGGGCGACGCGAACGGGGCCGGGGAGGACAACCGGGACGTGGCCAGGATGGCGGTGCTGCTCGCGGGGCTGCCGGTGTCCGTGCCCGGCAGCACGGTGAACCGGTTGTGCGGCTCGGGCATGGAGGCGGTGATCGCGGCCTCGCGGGCCATCGCGGTCGGGGACGCCTCGCTGTGCGTGGCCGGGGGCGTGGAGTCGATGAGCCGCGCACCCTGGGTCCTACCCAAGTCGGAAAGCGCTTTCCCTCGTGAGCACGCGACGTTGAACTCAACCACCCTCGGCTGGCGTATGGTCAATCCGAGGATGCGTCCTGAGTGGACTGTCAGTCTCGGTGAGGCCACCGAGCAGCTCGCCGAGCAGCACCACATCGGCCGGGAGGAGCAGGACGTGTTCGCCGCCGCCAGCCAGGACAAGGCCGCGCGGGCCTGGGCGGCGGGGGCGTTCGACGACGAGTTGGTCGCCGTGCCGGGGGTCGAGCTGGCGCGGGACGAGAGCGTGCGCCCCGGCACGACGGTGCAGAAGCTGGCCGCGCTCAAGCCGGTGTTCCGCGAGCACGGCACGGTGACGGCGGGCAACTCCTCTCCGCTCAACGACGGGGCCGCGGCCCTGCTGCTGGGCGACCGGCGCGGGGCCGAGGCGGCGGGGGCCACTCCGCTGGCCCGCGTGGTCAGCCGGGCGGTGCACGCGGTGCCGCCGCAGTCCTTCGGCATCGGACCGGTCGAGGCGGCGAACACGGCGCTGCGGCGCGCGGGCATCGGCTGGTCCGACCTGAACGTGGTGGAGCTCAACGAGGCGTTCGCCGCGCAGGCGCTGGCCTGCCTGGGCCAGTGGCCGGAACTGGATCCCGGCATCGTGAACCCGCTTGGCGGGGCCATCGCACTGGGCCACCCGCTGGGCAGTTCCGGCGCACGGGTGCTGGGTTCCCTTGCCTGGCAACTGCATCGCAGGGGCGGCGGCTGGGGGCTGGCCGCCATCTGCATCGGAGTCGGCCAGGGCCTGGCCGTCGTACTGCGAGCGTGAGGAGAAAACCCATGGCCGAACTCGTGCTGCCGCACTACCCCAGTGACGCCGACTCCCACCCACCCATCGACTACCCCGGCTACGGCTCCAGCGTGCTGCGCGTGCCCAAGCGGCCACCGCGCCTGCTGCCGCAGAACCTGACCGAGATCACCGGTCCCGCACTGGGCCACGAGCGGGTCGGCGAACTGGACCACGACCTGACCCGGCAGCACGCGGGTGAGCCGCTGGGCGAGCGCATCATCGTCAGCGGGCGGGTACTGGACTCCGACGGGCGCCCGGTGCGCGACACGCTGGTCGAGGTGTGGCAGGCCAACTCCGCGGGCCGCTACGCGCACGACCGGGACCGCCACCCCGCCCCGCTGGACCCGAACTTCAGCGGGGTCGGCCGCTGCATGACCGACGCCAACGGGGAGTACCGGTTCGTGACGGTCAAGCCGGGCGCCTACCCGTGGCGCAACCACAGCAACGCCTGGCGGCCGGCGCACATCCACTTCTCCCTGTTCGGCACCGCGTTCACCCAGCGGCTGGTCACCCAGATGTACTTCCCCGGCGACCCGCTGTTCTTCCAGGACCCCATCTACAACTCGATCCGGGACGTCAAGGCGCGCGAGCGGATGATCTCCCGCTTCGACCTGGACAGCACCGAACCCGAGTGGGCGCTGGGCTTCAAGTTCGACATCGTGCTGCGCGGCAGCCAGTCCAGCGTGTTCGAGGACGAGGAGGACCAGGCGTGACCACCCCCTCGCAGACGGTCGGCCCGTTCTTCGCGCTGCCCGGCGGCATCCCGTGGCCCGACGGCCCCGAGGTGGTGCCGGCGGGCACGCCGGGGGCCGTGCTGATCAGCGGCACCGTGCTGGACGGGGCCGGTGCGCCGGTGCCCGACGCCGTGATCGAGACCTGGCAGGCCAGCCCCACCGGCCGGTTCGCGCACCCCGACGACCCGCGCGGTGCCGTGCAGGAGGGGTTCCGCGGCTTCGGGCGCTGCGCCACCGACGCGCAGGGCCGCTACTGGGTCCGCACCGTCAAACCGGGTGCGCTGCCCACCGCCGACGGCCAGGTGGAGGCCCCGCACCTGGACGTGTCGGTGCTGGCGCGTGGGCTGCTCAACCGGCTGGTGACCCGGATCTACTTCCCCGACGAGCCAGCGGCCAACGCCGCCGACCCCGTGCTGGCCGCCATCGCCGACCCGGCGGAGCGTGCGAGCCTGGTCGCGGTGCCCACACAGGACGGCCTGCGCTTCGACATCCGCTTGCAGGGCGAGGGCGAGACCACTTTCTTCGAGGTGTGAGGAAACGGATGATCAGGTACAGCTGGTCGGGACTGACCGAGGGGCCGGTGCTGGTGCTGGGCAACTCGCTGGGCACCACCTCGGCCATGTGGGACCGTCAGGTTCCCGCGCTGGGCGAGCACTTCCGGCTGCTGCGCTACGAACACCGCGGGCACGGCGGCTCGGTGGCGCCGCCGGGACCGTACACAGTGGACGAACTCGGCGCCGACGTGCTCGCACTGCTGGACGTGCTGGGGCTGGAGCGGGTGTCCTACTGCGGGCTGTCCCTGGGCGGCATGGTCGGCATGTGGCTGGCCGCCACCGCACCCGAACGGGTGGACCGGCTCGCGTTGTGCTGCACCACGGCGAAGTTCGACTCCGCTCAGCCCTGGCTGGACCGTGCGGCGGCGGTGCGCGAGCACGGCACCGCCTCGATCGCCGAACAGGTGGTCGCACGCTGGTTCACCCCCGAGCGGGTGGATCTCGCGCCGGAGTTCACCGCGATGCTGGCCGGCACCGAGGACGAGGCGTACGCCAGTTGCTGCGAGGCCCTCGCTGAACTGGACTTCACCCAGTTGGTGTCGGGCATCCGCGCGCCCACCCTGGTGCTCGTGGGCGACCAGGACCCGGCCACTCCCCCGACGCACGGACGGGCGCTGGCCGAGGCGATCCCCGGCGCCCGGCTGGCGCGCCTGCCCGCGGCGCACCTGGCCACCGTGCAGGCCGCCGAGCAGGCCACCGCCCTGCTGGTGGACCACTTCACCTCGGTGCGCCGCCAGGTGCTCGGCGACGCGCACGTGGACCGCGCGCTGGCCGCCACCGACGAGTTCACCGCCGACTTCCAGGAGTTCATCGGCCGCTACGCCTGGGGCGACATCTGGACCCGCCCCGGCCTGGACCGGCGCACCCGCAGCTGCATTACCCTGGCGATGCTGGCCACGCTGTGCCACGAGGAGGAGCTCGCGATGCACGTCCGGGCGGCCCTGCGCGTGGGACTGAGTCGTGAAGAGATCAAGGAAGTACTACTGCAGGTGGCAGTTTACGCCGGGGTACCCGCAGCCAATCGAGCGTTTCGCGTTGCACAGCAAGTGTTGTCCACTCAGGACGAGTGATCGGTCGGCTAGAGTACGGCCTCAATGAGCGAGGAACAGCAACGCGGATCAGCCTTCGTCCAGTCCCTTGAGCGGGGTCTGGCGGTGATCCGCGCCTTCGACTCCGAACACGTCGAGCTGACGCTCAGCGAGGTAGCCAAGATCACCGGATTGACCAGGGCCGCCGCACGCCGGTTCCTGCACACACTGGTGGAGCTGGGCTACATGCGCACCGACGGCAGGTTGTTCGCGCTGCGCCCGCGCATCCTGGAACTGGGCTACGCCTACCTGTCCAGCCTGTCCCTGCCCGAGGTGGCGCAGCCGCACATGGAGCGGCTGGTGGCCACCGTGCACGAGTCCAGTTCGGTCTCCGTGCTGGACGGGGACGAGGTCGTGTACGTCGCGCGCGTGCCCACGAAGCGGATCATGACGGTGAGCATCGCGGTGGGCACCCGGTTCCCCGCCTACGCCACCTCCATGGGCCGGGTGCTGCTCGCCGCGCAGGAGGAGGCGTGGCTGGAGCGGTACCTGGACAAGACCGAACTGCGCCCGCTGACCTCGCGCACGATCACCGACCCCGGCAGGCTCCGCGCGGTGCTGGCAGAGACGAGACAGCAGGGCTGGACCCTCGTCGACCAGGAACTGGAGGAGGGCCTGCGCTCCATCGCGGCCCCCGTGCACGACGCGGACGGGGTGGTGATCGCGGCGGTGAACGTCTCCGCGCACGCCAGCCGCGGCAGTTCGCAGACCATCCGCGAGGAGTTGTTGCCGCATCTGCTGGAAACCGCGCGGCTGATCGAGGAGGACCTGCGCGCGGGCAGCTGATGCATGCCCCGCGCGCGATTTGTCGTCGATACTGAAAACCAGTATCGATAAGGCGGTGAAAATCGCCTTCGTCGGCAAGGGCGGCAGCGGCAAGACGACCCTGTCCGGGTTGTTCGCCGGCCACCTGGCCGCACTGGGACGGCCAGTGCTCGCCATCGACGCCGACATCAACCAGCACCTGGCCGCGGCACTGGGCTTTCCCGAGCCCTCGCTCGGCGCCGCTCTGGGCGCCCGCCTGCCGCTGATCAAGCAGTACCTGCGCGGGGACAACCCGCGGATCGCCTCCGCCGAGGCCATGATCAAGACAACCCCGCCCGGCCGGGGCTCCCGCCTGCTGCGCGTGGTCGAGGACAACCCGGTCTACGCCGAGTGCGTGCGCGAGCACGGCGGCGTGCGGCTGGCCGTGACCGGCCCGTTCGCCGAGGACGACCTGGGCGTGTCCTGCTACCACTCCAAGATCGGTGCGGCCGAACTGCTGCTCAACCACCTGGTGGACGGGCCGGAGGAGTACGTGGTGGTGGACATGACCGCGGGCGCGGACTCCTTCGCCTCCGGCCTGTTCACCCGCTTCGACCTGACCGTGCTGGTGTGCGAGCCGACCCTGCGCAGCGTCGGCGTCTACCGGCAGTACCGCGACTACGCCCGCGACTACGAGGTGCGGCTGGCGGTGCTGGGCAACAAGGTCTGCGACGCCGAGGACGAGCTGTTCCTGCGCGAGCAGGTCGGCGCCGACCTGCTGGGCTGCATGGGCCGTTCGGCACACGTGCGCGCGGCCGAGCGCGGGCAGCACCGGCCGGTGACCGAGTTGGAGCCGGAGAACCTCGCGGCGCTGGCGGCCGTGCGCGACCTGCTGGACGCCGCGCCGAAGGACTGGGGCCGGTACCAGCGCCAGGCCGTGCAGTTCCACCTGCGCTACGCCGAGAAGTGGGCGGGCCCCGGGCTGGCCGCGCAGGTCGATCCCGAATTCGTGCCAGGACCACAGGCGCTGTCACTGCTGGCGCCGACCAACTAGGAGGACCGATGTCCCTGGATGTGCCCACCGAACTGCTGGCGCGTGCCGAGCGGGGCGAGGTGGCCGACGAGGAGTTCGTGGCCTGCGTGCGGGATTCGCTGCCGTACGCCTGGACGGTGATCAGCGGGGTCGCCAGGCAGGTGGACCCGGACACCGAGTTCGCCGATCACGAGGTGCCGCCGCCCAGCGAGGCGGAGCGGGGGCAGTTGCTGCGGGCGCTGGCCTCCGACGCGATCCGCGGCGGACTGGAGCGGCACCTCGGGGTGCGGCTGGCGTTCCAGAACTGCCACCGGGTAGCCGCGTTCCGGCCCGACGCGGTGGACGGCGACCGGTACCGGGCGTTCGTCTCACCGCGGGGTCAGCTGCTCAACCAGAGCCCTGAGCTGCGGGACTGCTGAGAGCGGGTACGAAGAACGGGGTCCGCCACGACCGCGGCGGACCCCGTCACCTCAAGTCTGCAGCTCAGAGGGCGCGGACGCCCATGGCCTGCGGGCCCTTGGTGCCCTGGCCGATCTCGAAGCTGACCCTCTGGTTCTCCTCCAGGCTACGGAAGCCGTTGCCCTGGATCTCCGAGTAGTGCACAAAAACGTCGGCGCCACCGTCGGAGGGGGCGATGAAGCCGAAGCCCTTCTCCGAGTTGAACCACTTGACGGTGCCTTCTGCCACTTGACTATCTCCTCAAACAGGTCATCACACCGTGCCGCAGCTGCGACACGACGGGTCTGATCACGGGACGGAGACTTCGCCCGGTTCCCTGCGAGGAAGGACTTACCGCCCGCGACTTCGTTCCGCGAGCGTGGATACGACACGAACACAGAATGCGACCGCGCACAGTGAACCACACCGCCGCACCGACCGTGAAGGCCCGCACCCATGTGGGTGTGACCGCCCCCACAACTCACCCTTGACCACCGGCCCGTTCACGACTTAAATCGGATCGCGAAATAAGCCGCCACGCCGTTCCCACCCCTGCTGGAACGAGGTGTCCCCGTGCGATCACCGTTGCTCGTCGCGCTCCTGCTCACCGCATCAGCACTGGCCCTGCCCGCGCCCGCCCAGGCGGCCGGTGAGACCGTCAACATCTGGCTGACCAGCACCAACGACTCGGGTGGCCGCAGCCTCACCCGTGGCCTCCAGCAGCAGAGCCCGGTGAGCTTCACCCCGGGCACCGGCTCGGGCGGTCAGACCGTCACCGTCAACGAGAACATGACCTACCAGCAGTTCGAGGGAGCCGGTGCCTCGTTCACCGACACCGCGGCCTGGCTGATGAACTCCAGCGGGGCGCTGTCCCCGGCCACCCGCGAGGCCACCATGCGTAAACTGTTCGACCCGGTCGACGGCATCGGGCTGGGCTTCGTCCGCAACCCGATGGGCGCCTCGGACCTCGCGCGGTACAGCTACTCCTACGACGACGTGCCCGCCGGGCAGACCGATCCGGGGCTGGCCAGGTTCTCCATCGCGCACGACCTGGCCGACGTGGTGCCGCTGACCAAGCAGGCCCGCGCGCTGAACCCGAACCTGAAGGTCATGGGCTCCCCGTGGACCGCCCCCGGCTGGATGAAGGACAACGACAACCTGGTGCAGGGCTGGCTCCAGTCGCAGTACTACGGCGCCTACGCCCAGTACTTCGTGAAGTACCTCCAGGCCTACGCCGCGCAGGGCGTGCCGGTGGACTACGTGTCCGTGCAGAACGAGCCGACCTGCTGCAACGGCTACCCGTCCATGTCCTGGAACGGCTCGGGCCTGGCCTACTTCACCAAGAACGACCTGCTGCCCGCGCTGCACTCGGCGAACCTGTCCACGAAGGTGCTCGCGCTGGACTGGAACTGGGACACCTACGGCAACTACGCCGCGGCCACCGTGGACGACTCGGCCGTGCGCAACGACCCGCTGTTCGGCGGCATGGCCTGGCACGGCTACGGCGGCAACGTCGGGCAGCAGACCACGGTGCACGACCAGTACCCGTCGATGAACGCCTACGACACCGAGCACTCCGGCGGCACCTGGATCGGCAACCAGCAGCAGGAGGACATGAACAACATCATCGACTACACCCGCAACTGGGGCCGCAGCGTGGTGAAGTGGAGCCTGGCGGTGGACCAGAACATGGGCCCGCACAACGGGGGCTGCGGCACCTGCACCGGTTTGATCACCGTGCACAACGGGGACTCGCGCAGCGGGCAGGTCGACTACACCGTGGAGTACTACGACATGGGCCACTTGACCAGGTTCGTCAAGCCCGGCGCCGTGCGCATCGACTCCACCGACAACTCCGCGGTGCGCAACGTGGCCTGGCGCAACCCGGACGGCTCCAAGGCGCTGGTGGCCTACAACGGCAGTGGCAGCTCGCAGAACCTGCGGGTCAACTGGGGCAACCAGTCGTTCAGCTACACCCTGCCAGCGGCCACCTCGGCCACGTTCACCTGGAGCGGCTCGCAGGGTTCGGGCGGTGCCACCGGCGGGCGGATCACCGGCGTCGCGGGCAAGTGCGTGGACGTGGCGGGCGGCAGTTCCGCCAACGGCACGGCCGTGCAGCTCTACGACTGCAACGGCAGCGCGGCCCAGCAGTGGACCGTCAGCGGCAACACCGTGCAGGCACTGGGCAAGTGCCTGGACGTGGCCAACGCCAGCTCCGTCAACGGCGCCCAGGTCCAGCTTTACGACTGTAACGGCACGGCGGCCCAGCAGTGGACGGCCAGCGGCGGCGGCTTGCGCGCACTGGGCAAGTGCCTGGACGCCACCGGCAACAGCTCCGCCAACGGCACACGCCTGCAACTGTGGGACTGCACCGGATCCGCCAACCAGACCTGGACCCTCCCGACCTGACCCCGCGAGTCCCGCCCTGGGTTACGCGAGTCCCGCTCTCCCGCACCTGAGTCCCGCTCACCGGAGTACGAGTCCCGCTCAGCGGTGGTCTCTGATCACGGCTGGGCGGGACTCACGGGCATGTGGACGAGACTCGCAGGCGGCTGGACGGGACTCGCAGGCGTGTGGGCGGGACTCGCGCGCCAGAAAGCGGGACTCGCGGGCGGCAGGGCGGGACTCACGGGCAGGTGGGCGGGACTCGCGCGCCAGAAAGCGGGACTCGCGGACCGGTGGGCGGGACTCGCGCGCCAGAAAGCGGGACTCGCGGGCGGCAGGGCGGGACTCACGGGCAGGTGGGCGGGACTCGCGCGCCAGAAAGCGGGACTCGCGGGCGGCAGGGCGGGACTCACGGGCAGGTGGGCGGGACTCGCGCGCCAGAAAGCGGGACTCGCGGACCGGTGGGCGGGACTCGCGCGCCAGAAAGCGGGACTCGCGGGCGGCAGGGCGGGACTCACGGGCAGGTGGGCGGGACTCGCGCGCCAGAAAGCGGGACTCGCGGGCGGCAGGGCGGGACTCACGGGCAGGTGGGCGGGACTCGCGCGCCAGAAAGCGGGACTCGCGGGCGGCAGGGCGGGACTCACGGGCAGGTGGGCGGGACTCGCGCGCCAGAAAGCGGGACTCGCGGACCGGTGGGCGGGACTCGCGGGGGGCTTGGGGCGCTCGGGGTTAGACGGTGATGACGACCTTGCCGCGGGCTTGGCCGGACTGGAGGTGGTGGATCGCGGCGGGGACCTGGCCGAGCGGGTAGGTCCGGTCGAGCACGGGTGTGACGGCACCGGACTCGACGAGTCGCCGCAGCGACTGGAGGTCCGCCGCGCGTTCGGCCGCGACCAGCCCGATCAGCCGCTGGCCCACGAACGGATTGAGCAGCGCCGCGCGCAGCACGCGGTCGACCCCGCCGAACAGCCGCCCGCCACCCTCGCCGCCGACGATCACCAGGGTGCCCTTCGGGGTGAGGGCCCGCCGCAGGCGCGGCAGCGGCCGGTTGCCCGCGGTGTCCAGGACCAGGTCGTACCGGCCCGTGAAGTCCTCACGGGTGTAGTCGACGACCTCGTCCGCACCGATCGAGCGGACCAGGTCCACCTTGCCCGTGCTGCACACGCCGGTCACGTGCGCGCCGAACGCCTTGGCCAGTTGCACCGCGAACGTGCCCACGCCGCCCGCGGCACCGATGACCAGCACGCGCTGACCCGGTTGGACGGATCCCTTGTCGCGCAGGGCTTGCAGGGCAGTGGTCGCCGAGATGGGCACGGCGGCGGCCTGCTCCCAGTCCAGGTTCACCGGCTTGGGCGCGAGCTTGTCCTGCCGGGCGCGCGCGTACTCGGCGAAGGCTCCGTCGCAGATGCCGAACACCTCGTCGCCAGGCCGGAAACCGGTCACGTCCGCGCCGACCACCTCGACCCGCCCCGCGAACTCCCTGCCCCGAACCCGGACCTTGGGCGCGCGCAGCCCGTACCCCATGGCGCGCACCAGGTAGGGCAGCCCGGTCATGAGATGCCAGACCCCGGGGTCCAGCCCGGCCGCGTGCACCCGCACGAGCACCTCCCCAGGACCGGGCTCGGGTCTGTCCACATCAGAGCATCTCAGCACATCCGTTTCCCCGTAACGGTCCTGCACGACTGCCTTCACGGTGCGCCTCCTGCGTCGGGGTACTGGAACACGTCGTCGAGCGGGACCTTGAACACGTGCGCGATCTGGAAGGCCATCTCCAGCGAGGGCGAGTAGCGGCCCTGTTCGATGGCGATGACGGTCTGCCGGGTGACGCCGATCCGGTCGGCGAGTTCGGCCTGCGTCATCTGCCCGTGCTGGAACCGCAGCGCGCGGATCGAGTTGGTGACCCGGGTCGGCTTCACCACTGCGGCAGTCCCCTGCGGTAGGCGAGGATCCTGGCCACCGAGCCCAGCACCGCGGAGAGCACGAACGCCAGGTACACGGCGTTGGCGATCCAGAAGTGCGGCAGCTGGGCCAGGGACATCAGCAGGGCGGCCACCCCGCCGACGACCACGAAGGACTGGCCGATGCGCTCACCGAACCAGCCGATCTCCCGGTCGCGCTGGTCCTTCTGGTTGGCGCCCTCCGGCGAGACGACCGAGACCACGACGTGCAGCACGATCGCGGCCACGATCGCCCCGCCGACGGTCCACAGCAGGGCCGCCGCGTAGGGCACCTCAACCAGCGGGGCGCCACCCGCCCGGCCGAGCACGGTGATCAGGTAACTCGCGTAGGCGAGAACGCTGACCACCAGCATGATCCACGCTCGCTTCTCCTCGAAGGCCACGCGAGGAAATGTAAAACAGACCAGACATGGTGTCAAACATTCTTGACATCGAGCAGCCCGCGGACCTCGGCCAGCCGCTCGTACTGCGCGAACCGCTGGGCGCCGGACAGGTTGACGACGAACGTGCCCGCCCCGGCCCGCATGTACTCCTCGACCCGCTCCGCCACGCGCGCGGGCGACCCGCTCACCACCAACCGCTCCATGCGTTCCGCGGGCAATCCCGTGAGGTGACAGAGGAATCCGACCAACCGTGCATGGTCGGCCGGGTCCTCGCTCAGCGCGGCGAACAAGGTCGTGCCGACGGCAGGCGCGGGCACGCCGCGCGCCGCGGCGAGCTCGGCGAGGGCAGCGGTGCGAACGGCCAGCTCGTCCGGCTCCAGCAAGGAGGACAGCCAGCCCACGCCGTGCTCGACCGCGCGACACAGGGCACGCTCGGACACACCGCCGATCCAGACGGGCGGCATGGGCACCGCCGGTTCGAGCCGAACGGTCGGCCCACCGGGCACCGATCGCAGCGGCGTGTCACGCCCGCCGAGCAGGTCGGGCAACGCGGCGAGCAGCTCGTCGGTGCGCGCGCCCCGCCCGGCGAAGGGCACGCCCGCGGGCGGCCACTCCCCGGGCTTCTCCCCGCCGACGCCCACGCCGAGCAGCACGCGACGCCCGGACAGGTGGTGCAGCGAGCCGATCTGCTTGGCGGCCCACGCCTGCTGGCGCATGGCGAGCAGGAGCACGCCGAAGCCGAGCCGGATCCGCGAGGTCACGGCGGCGGCAGCGGCCAGGGCGACGGTGCTCTCCAGGAAGGGCGCACCCGTGCTGAGGTGGTCACCGGCCCAGACGGCGTCGAGTCCGGCCAGCTCCACCTGTCGGGCGTGTTCGGGGATGTCGGGGATGTCCTCGGCGCGGGCGGCGAAGGTCGGCAGCGAGACGCCCAGACACACGGAGTCAGTCATGAAGGTTAGCCTTGCCTAAATTTTAGACTCGTGCCAGTCACCCGCAGACAACTTCCCGTGCACGCATAGTCAAGACTCCGAATGGCCCAGCGCACTAGATTTCACAACGGCCAGCACCCTGCGCGTGAGGGGAACCCGATGAGCGTTCTGCACCAACCACTGGCACTGGAGGTGGAGTGGCTGCCGGGCGTTTTCCGGCCACTGCGGCACGCCGTCGCCGTGCACGCCGACAGCATGCAGATCCGCAACCAGAGCCTGACCTTCGCGCTGTGCCGCAGCCTGACCGCATCGGAGGCCGGTGGCGCGAGCGGCGGCGAGCACTGCCCGGAGTGCCTGCGGCTGGCCGGTTACGCCTGATCGAACTTAGGCTACCCTTACCGACGGGAGGGGTGGTCGTGGTGGGACACAGTCAGGGAGAGCCGGGCCTCGCGCGGACCCGGGACGGCAGGCAGCTGCACCACATGCGGCTCCAGGGCCCGGCGGGCAGCCCGACGGTGGTGTTCGAGGGCGGGCTCGCCGCGAGCCGTTCGTACTGGGCGCTGGTCCAGCCCGAGGTGGCCCAGTGGGCGAACGCGGTGGTCTACGACCGCTCGGGCCTGGGCCGCAGCCCCGCCGACCCGCGGCCGCGCCCGCTGCGCCGCCTCGCCGAGGACCTGGGCGACCTGCTCGACCACCTCGGCCCCGGCCCGTTCGTGCTGGTCGGCCACAGCTGGGGCGCGCCGGTGGTGCGCATCGCCGCGGCGGCCGACCCCGGGCGCATCGCCGGGCTGGTGCTGGTGGACCCGACCGACGAGTCCTGCGAGCTGCTCTTCGCCAGGTCCGTGCGCAGGGCGGAGCGGATCGGCCAGGTGGGCAGCGCCCTGCTCGCCCGCCTCGGCCTGCTCGGGCGCACCTTCCGCTGGATGACCGACGAGTTGCCCGCCGACGCGCGGGCGGACATGGTCGCGGAGGGCTTCACCGTCGAGGCGATCCGCACCCGCGCCGCCGAACTGGGTTCCGTGGTCCCCGACCTGCGAGCCCTGCTCGACCACCCGGTGGACCTGGCCGAGGTCCCGCTCACCGTGATCTCCGCGGGCCAGACCTCGACCGGCATCAACGCCACCGCCCTGGCGGCCATCACCGAGGCCCACGCGTTCCGCGCGCGGCAGTCCGCGCACGGGCGGCACGTCTGTGCCCGCGAGTCGGGCCACATGGTCCCGATCACCGACCCCGAGATCATCGTCGAGGAGATCAGGCGCCTGGTGGTGGCCTAGTGCGGTGTCCGGCAACCCTCGCCGGTCCTTCCGCGCCCAGGCGGCGCCTCGCCGCACCGCCCCCGCGCCCCCATACAACCAGTATGAAGACGCGAGGGCGGCACGCCGATCCATCCACCTGGACCGCGAAATCACCCGACGAGGAGTTTTGGACACCGCACTAGTCCACCGTGCGCCGCGGCCCGGTGAACCACTTGCGGGCCGACAGCGCCCACCACAGCGCGATCAGCAGCACCAGGCCGCCCACGGCGAGCGGGGCGTAGTTCACCGAGGTCCAGCTGAACGCCGGGTCGCCGGGTACCCCCGCGGGCACCGTGGGCAGCACGAAGTAGACCGAGATCACCACGATCTCGATGATCGCCACCCAGCACATCCACCGGTACCGCCCGCCCAGGGTCCAGGGCCCCGGCCGGAACGAGGCGCCCGCGCGCAGCCGCAGCGCGATCGGGATCAGGAAGGCCAGGTACAGCCCGATCACGGCCACCGACACCACCGCGTAGAACGCCGTGGGCACGCCCGCGGAGCTCTTGTAGAGCGCGGGCAGGGTGAGCACCAGCCCGGCGGCGCAGGCGCCGATCACCGCGTTGACCGGCACCTGGTTGGCGTTGAGCCTGGACCAGAGCCGGTGGCCGGGCACGGCGCGGTCCCGGCTGAACGCGTAGGCCATGCGCGAGGTGCTGGTCACGCAGCTCATGCCGCAGAAGAACTGGCCGATGGCGGAGATCGCCACCACGGCCACGGCCAGCTTGGTGCCCAGCGCGGTGGTGAAGATCGCGCCCACCGCCCCGCCCTGCTTGTTGATCTCGTCCACGTGGGTGGCGGCGAACAGGAAGGACAGCAGCAGGACCCAGCCGCCGATCGCGGAGTACAGGATGGACTGCCAAATCCCGCGCGCGGCCGTGCGGGCGGCCCCCTTGGTCTCCTCCGACACGTGTGCGCAGGCGTCGAACCCGGTGATCGTGTACTGGGTGAGCAGGAAACCCAGTGGCAGCACGTAGAACCAGAACGAGCCCTCGGAGAAGCCGGAGTTGTTGATGCGCTCGGTGAACACGAAGGCAGCGCTCTGGTGCTCGCTGGGGCCGAACACCAGGATGGCCACCACGGCGGCCACGCCGAGCACGTGCCAGTACACCGAGACGTTGTTGAGCAGGGCCACCAGGTGGCTGCCGAAGATGTTGACCAGCGCGTGCAGCACCAGCACCACAACGAAGATCAGGAAGATCTGGCCGAGGTCGCCCTGCCAGCCCGGGTCGAGCAGGCCGATCAGCAGGGAGACGAAGGTGGCGCAGCCGTAGTCCACCGAGGCGGTCACCGCGATCAGCCCGACCAGGTTGAGCCAGCCGGTGAACCAGCCGTGCACCGGGCGGCCCAGGGTGGCCGCCCACCAGTAGATGCCGCCCGCCGTGGGGTAGGCCGAGACCAGCTCGGCCATGCACAGCCCGATGACCAGGATGAAGGCCGAGACCACCGGCCAGCCCCAGGAGATGGCGATCGGGCCGCCGTTGTTCCAGGCCTGGCCGAAGGTGGTGAAGCAGCCGGACAGGATCGAGATGATGGAGAAGGAGATCGCGAAGTTGGAGAACCCGCTCCAGGTCCGGCGCAGCTCCTGCTTGTAGCCAAGTGCCGCCAGCGCCTCGGCGTCGGCATCGGACTCGGGGTCCCGCACTGTCATACCGCCGCCACCAGCCTCCCGTACTCGGGGCCGTCCAGCACGGCCAGCGCGCGGCCCCACTTGCCCGCGGCCTCGGCGGCGTAGTCGAAGTCCCCGGCCTTGCTCGGCAACAGGCCGTGGTGGATGCGGAACCACAACGTCCAGGTGTAGTCCGACATCAGCGCGTACAGCCGGACCCTGGCCACCAGCGCCCCGGTCAGTTCCGCGCCGAAGTAGGCCCGCGCGAGCCGTTCGGTCTGCTCCGGGTCAAGTTGCGCCTCGGCGGCGATGTCGCCCAGCTCGAAGCCGGGGTCGTTCATCCCGCTGAGCTGGTAGTCCACGATGCGCACCCGGTCGTCCTGCGCGAGGAAGTTCTCGGCGAGCAAATCGTTGTGGCACGGCACTTTCGGCAACGGGTGTGCGGCCAGCGCCCGGCGCAGCGCGTCGATCTCGGGCTGGCGCTGCTCGAAGCCCTCGGGCAGGCCCAGGTCGTGCGCCCGGCACAACCCGGCCAGTTCCGCCAACTTCGCGAAGACCTCGAACTCGTTGCCGAAGGCCCGGCCGGAGTGCAACAGGCGGCAGGCCAGCGCGATGCCCTCGATGTGCTGGGGGACGTCGGCGGCGGACAGGGTTTCGCCGTCGACGTACTCCAGCACCAGTGCGCTGTGCTCGGGCAGCACGCGCACGACCCTGGGACCGGCGCCGGTCTCGGCGGCCAGCACGGTGTTCGCGATCTCCTGTTCCATGGGCACGCCAAGGCCCACCAGACTGACGGCAGGGTCCAGCAGCCGCAACACGTAGCGCTGGTCCCCGGTCCGCACGCTGAGCACCTGGTGGCTCAGCCCGCCGGTGATCGGGACGCACTCCACGCGCCGACCGGCCCACTCGGGCACCTGCGCGAGCACCGCCTCGACCGTCACGGACACCGATCGCCCCCTCTCACCGAGGTGATCGCACAGTGTGTGCACCGCCGCTGGCGGGCGTCAACCCATGGGATCTTCTTCGCCGGTAACGGTTCCGGCAGCGGCCACGAATGGGGTAACAAGAGCGGGTGGCAACAGACAGGGCACTCCCGGCCCGCGCACGGATCGTGATCATCGGTGGCGGTGTGGGCGGCACCAGCATCGCCTACCACCTCGCCAAGCTCGGCGAGCGCGAGGTCCTGCTGGTGGACCGGGCCGAGCTCACCAGCGGGTCGACCTTCCACTCGGCGGGGCTGGTCGGCCAGCTCCGCGCGGACCCCACCCTGACCAGGATGAACTCCTACTCGGCACAGCTGTACCGGGAACTCCAGCAGGGCGAGCACCCGCCCGGCTGGGTGGAGTGCGGCGGGATCCGGCTGGCCTGCACCCCGGACCGCATGGCCGAGGTGCGCCGCCAGATCGGCTGGGCGCGGGCGTTCGGCCTGCCGCTGGAGGAGATCAGCGCCGAGCAGGCCCGCGAACTGTTCCCGCTGATGTCCACCGAGGGCGTGCTCGGCGGCTCCTACCTGGCCACCGACGGCTACGTGGACCCCTCGCAACTGGCGTACTCGCTGGCGGCGGGCGCGCGGGCCGGTGGGGTGCGGATCCACCAGCACACCAGGGTGCTGGGCATCGACACCCGCGGCGGCCGGGTCTGCCGGGTGCGCACCGACCAGGGCGAGGTGGAGTGCGAGATCGTGGTCAACTGCGGCGGCATGTACGCCGCGGAGATCGCCAGGATGCTGGACGTGCGGGTGCCGATCGTGCCGATGTCGCACCAGTACGTGGTGACCGAGCCGGTGCGCGAGCGGGACGGCACGCACCTGCCCACCCTGCGGGACCCGGACAACCTCGTGTACTGGCGCGAGGAGGTGGACGGCCTGCTGATGGGCGGGTACGAGCGGGACTCACGTGCCTGGTCGCTGGGCCGGGGCGAGCTGGACGCGATCCCCGCCGACTTCAACGGCAGGCTGCTGGCCGCCGACTGGGAACGCTTCGCCGAGATCACGGAGAACGCGCAGCGCCGCGTGCCGGTCATGGGCGAGCTGGGCATCCGCAAGCTGATCAACGGCCCGGAGGCGTTCACCCCGGACAACGAGTTCTGCCTCGGCGAGACCGAGGTGCCCGGGTTCTTCGTGGCCGCGGGCTTCTGCGCGCACGGCATCGCGGGCGCGGGCGGCATCGGCAGGGTGATGGCGGAGTGGATCGTGTCCGGGGAGGCGGGCATGGACGTGTCGCACATGGACATCCGCCGCTTCGGCCGCCAGTACCGCTCCCCCGCCTACACCCTGGCCAAGGTCACCGAGAACTACGAGACCTACTACGACATCCCGTTCCCGCACCGGCAGCGCTCGGCGGGCCGCCCGCTGCGGGTGTCCCCGGTCTACAACTGGCACGTGCAGCAGCAGGCCCAGTTCGGCGAGAAGTCGGGCTGGGAACGGGTGGACTACTACCAGAACAACTCCTACCTCGGCGACGAGCTGCTGCGCCCGGCTGGCTGGGCGGGCATGGGCTGGTCCCCGGCCATCGTGGCCGAGCACCGGGCCACCCGCACCACAGCGGGCCTGTTCGACGAGTCCTCCTTCGCCAAGATCGAGGTCAGCGGCCCGGGGGCACTGGGCCTGCTGAACTGGTTGTGCGCCAACGAGATCGACCGTCCTGTCGGGACGGTGATCTACACCCAGGCACTGAACTCGCGCGGTGGCATCGAGTGCGACTTCACGGTGACCCGGCTGGAGCCCGAGCTGTTCCGCATCGTCACCGGAACCGCCTACGGCTCACGGGACCTGGCCTGGCTGCGCCAGCACGCGCCCCGTGACGGCTCGGTGCGCATCGCCGACGTGACCGGGCAGTACACCTGCTTCGCCCTGTGGGGACCGAAGTCCAGGGAGATCCTCGCCCCGCTCACACCGTCCAGTTTGGACAACGACGACTTCCCTTACATGACAGCGCGGTCCACCACGGTGGGCGACGTGCCGGTGCAGGCCCTGCGGGTGACCTTCGTGGGCGAGCTGGGCTGGGAGCTGTACTGCTCGGCGGAGTACGGGGCCGGGCTGTGGACCTCGCTGTGGGAGAACGGGCAGGAACACGGGCTGCTCGCCGCCGGATACAAGGCGATCGACAGCCTGCGCCTGGAGAAGGGCTACCGGCTGTGGGGCTCCGACCTCACCCCGGACCACAACCCGTACGAGGCGGGCCTGGGCTTCTGCGTCAGCAAGGACAAGCAGTTCCTCGGCAGGGACGCGCTGCTGGCCGCCAGGGAGCGCGGGATCAGCAGGCGGTTGCGCTGCCTGGTGCTGGCCGAGGAGAACTCGGTGCCGTTGGGCAGCGAGCCGGTGCGGGTCGGCGAGGAGATCCTCGGACGGGTCACCACCGGCGGTTTCGGCTACACCGTCAACAAGCCCATCGCCTACGCGTACCTGCCCGCCGAACTGCCCGAGGGCACCGAGGTCTCCGTGGAGCTGTTCGGGCAGTGGGTGCCCGGCACGGTGACCAGGGAGCCGCTGGTCGACCCGAAGGGCATTCGGATCAGGTCGAAAGTCTGATCCGGTCTACCGCGCTGGTCTGATGTGCCCCCACCGCGAAGGCGGAACACTCGGTGACCTTGGCAGTACCGCCACCGAGGAGGGGGAATCCTTGACGAGCAAGAAGATGCTCGCCGCCGCGCTCGTGCTGAGCGCGGCGGCGAGTGGCGCGGCGGTCACACCCGCCAGCGCGGGTACCGAGCAGGCCAGGACGATCAACTGGCGGCCCTGCGTGGAGAACGCGCAGGCCGACTGCGGCACGCTGACCGTGCCGATCGACTGGGCCAACCCCGCGCTGGGCACCATCGACCTGGCGCTGGCCAGGCGGAAGGCCACCGACCCCGCGCACCGGATCGGCTCGGTCGTGGTGGACCCCGGTGGGCCGGGCGGTCCGGGCGCGGAGTGGGTGGCCACCGGTTCCGTGCTGTCCGAGCAGGTGCGGCAGCGCTTCGACGTGATCGGCTTCGACCCGCGCGGTGTCACCAAGAGCCACGCCCTGACCTGTGACAGGTCGGTGCTCACACAGGTGCCCACGACTGATCCCGGCACGCCACAGGGCTTCGCCGACCTGGTGGCCTACAACCGCAGGGTCGCCGAGAACTGCCGCCACAACTCCGGTCCGCTCTACGACCATGTGGACGACCTCAGCGTGGTGCGGGACATCGACGCCATCCGGGCCGCGGTGGGCGACCGCAAACTGACCTACTACGGCACCTCCTACGGCACGCTGATGGGGCAGCAGTACGCGGAGCTGTTCCCGGACCGGGTGCGCGCGCTCGTGCTGGACAGCAACATGGACCACTCGTTGCCAGGCGCGGACTTCTTCCGCACCGAGGCGGCCACGGCCGAGGACGGCTTCACCGAGTTCACCAAGTGGTGCGCCGCGAACACCGCCTGTGCGCTGCACGGCCAGGACCTCGGTACGGTGTTCGACCAGTTGCGCGCCAAGGCCGAACGGGGTGAGCTGCACCTGCCCGGCTCCAGTCAGGTGCTGACCCCGATGCTGCTCACCGCGTACACGACGAGCTACCTGTACGGGCCGGACTGGGCCAGGCTGGCCAACTGGCTCAAGTCCGCGTCCGAGGGCGGGCAGCTCACGGCTTCGAGCGTGCCGGACGAGCAGCAGCCCTTCTACCCCCAGGCCTCGTTCTGCTCGGACTGGACCCCTGGCCTGGACAGTGCCGCCACCGTGGCCGCCCAGCGGCGCGCCGACGCCGTGCAGGCCCCGCACCTGCGGCTGTCCGGACTTGCCTGGCGGGCCAGCCTGAACTGCGTCGGGCACCCGGTGCGCACCACCAACCCGCCGCACCGGTACCGGACCGCGGGCGCCCCGCCGATCCTGATGGTGAACAGCCTGCACGACCCGGCGACCCCGTACGCCTGGGCGCAGCACGCCGCGAGCCAGATCCCCAGCGCCACCCTGCTCACCTACGAGGGCTGGGGACACGTCGCCTACGACAAGAGCCCCTGCGTCGCCGCCCTGACCGACCAGTACCTGGTCACGCTCGAACTGCCCGCCAAGGGCACGCGCTGCGCCGCCGTGCCACCCGCCACGACGGCCGCCAGCGCGCCGCGAGCGGTCCAGTTCTGAGTGGTCATGAAGGTGCCCTTTGAGACGTTGAACGTCTCAAAGGGCACCTTCATGACACCGGGGGCGACTCGTCCGCGGGCCCTATTCCGTGCTGCTTGGCGTACCGCACGGCCTCGGCCCTGCTGTGCAGCCCCGCCTTGGTGTAGGCGTGGTTGAGGTGGGTCTTCACGGTGGCCTCGCTGACGGAGAGCCTGCGGGCGATCTCGGCGTTGGTGAGCCCGGCGGCGACGAGCCCGAGCACGTCGATCTCGCGGGCGGTCAGTTCCTCGCGGCGGTCACGTGGGGCGGGCCGGCGGCCACTGGTGCTGGCCACGGCCACGCGCAGGGCGCGGACCACGGCCTCGCGGTCGGGTGTGGCGGACAGGTAGCCGGCGGCACCGGCCAGCAGCACCGCGCGCACGGCCTCGTCGGCGGGGGCCGAGCCCACCACGACCAGGGCGGTGGCGGGGTGCTCGGCACGCAGCCGCCTGGTCAGCTCCGCGGGGTCCCCGCCCGGCAGCGTCAGCCCCAGCAGCACCACCTCGGGCTGTTCGCGCTGCGTGTGCTCCGCGACCTGTCGTTGGTGCGTCGCCGTGGCCACCACGGCGACGCCGGGTAACAGGCGCAACACGGTGCTCAGGGCCGTACGAACCGCGGGGCGGTCGTCGGCGACGAGCACCCGGATGACCGGAGTCTCCTTAGCCGTCATGGGGAGATGATGGTAGGACCAACCGCCCCGGCGCAGCCGTACGGGCAAGAAACTAGGCTGACAGCGCAGCCAGCACGAAGTCGGCGATCTCGGTGCCCAACTGCTGCGGGGACTTCGGACCGTCCGGCCGATACCAGGTGGGCAGCTGGTTGACCACCCCGAGCGCGATCAGCACCGCCGTGTCCGCGGGGACCACCGTGCCCAGCTCACCCGCGGTCTGTGCCCGGTCAATGACCTCGCGGAAGGTCTCGTGGTAACGCCGCCGATCGGCCCGGAACGCCGCCATGCGGTCGGCGTTGAGCTTGTGCATCTCGCGGGTGAACACCGCCGCCTCGTCTACCCGCGAGGCCGTGGTCTCCACCAGGTTCACCAGGATGGCCCGCACCGTGTCGGCCGCGCTCAGCCGCAGCGCGATGATCCGGTCCAGGTCGGCCATCTGCGAACTGATCAGCGAGTGGTAGATCTCGAAGAGCAGGTCGTCCTTGGCGTCGAAGTAGTGGTAGAGCGCGCCCTTGGTGACCTCGGCCGCGTCCACGATCTCCTGCACCGTGGTCGCGTCGAAACCCTTCTCGGCGAACAGCCGCACGGCCGCGCGCAGGATCCTGCTCTCCATCGGGGTCAGCTCGCCCCGGCCCTGCGCCGATCTCGTCACGCCTCTCATGGTGCCAGGGCCTTCACCAGGGAGATCGGGTCGGCCCCGGTGGGCAGCACCATGATCGCCGGGGTGTCCAGGCCCTGCGCCACGTACTCGCACACCCGCTCCCGGCACTGCTCCACGCTGCCGTGCACGACCAGGTCGTCCACCACGTGGTCGGGGATCGCCGCGTTGGCGGCCTTGCGGTCACCCGCCTGCCACGCGGCGTGCATCGCGGCCAGGTCCTCGCCGCGCCCCAGCCAGTCGTGGAAGGCCGCGTAGGCCGGCACGGTCAGGTAGCTGCTGATCAGCAGGCGGCCCAGTCCGCGCGCCGCGGCCACGTCCTCGGTCGGGCACACGAAGACCCTGGCCACCAGCTCCTTGTCGGCGCCCAGCTCGGCGCGGACCCGCGGCACGTCGGAGGGGGCGAGCCAGTTGGTGATCGCCCCGTCGGCCTCGCGGGCGGCCAGCCGGAGCATGCCGGGGCGCAGCGCCGCCAGCATCACCTGCGGGGCCTGCTCGGGCACCCGCTCCAGCTTGAACCGCTTGACCGAGAAGGAGCCGAAGTCCCCGTCCACCTTCTCCCCGGCCAGTGCGGGCCGCAGGAAGCGCAGGGTGTCGCGCACGTGGGCGAAGGGCTCGCTGAACTCGCGGGCGTTCCAGCCGTTGACGATCACCGGCGAGGAGGAGCCGATGCCCAGCACGAACCGGCCGGGGGCCAGCTCCGCGATGGTGGCCGCGCTCATCGCGAGCAGGCCGGGGCCGCGGGTGTAGACCGGGGCGATGGCGGTGCCCAGCCGCAGCTGCGGCGCCCACTCGGCGACCAGCGCCAGCGGGGTGAACGCGTCGGTACCTGCGGTCTCGGCGGACCAGACGTCGGTGTAGCCCAGGTCGGGCAGGGACTTGACCAGCTCGCGCTGCGCGGGCAGCGGGATCCCGGTCAACGGCAGCGTGATGCCCCAGCGAGTCATGTCCTACCCTCTCAGACGATCAGGGGGCGCACCGAGGCGCCGCCGTCGATGACCAGCGTCTGCCCCGTCATCCAGGACGACTGCTGCCCGGCCAGGAACACCGCCGCGTTGGCGATGTCCACGGGCTCGCCGATCCGGCTCAGCGGCAGGGCCTTGTTGATCTGCTCCTCGTGGTTCTCCCACAGCGCCCGGGCCAGGTCGGTGCGCACCACCCCGGGCGCGATCGCGTTGACCCGCACCGAGGGCGCCAGCTCCATGGCGAACTGCCTGGTCAGGTGGATCACCGCGGCCTTGGTGGCGTTGTAGTAGCCGATGCCGACCTCCGGCTCCAGCCCGCCGAGCGAGGCGATGTTGATGATCGACCCGCCGTTGGCGGCCATGTGCGCCTTCCAGGCCAGCTGGGTCCACAGCACCACGGAGAGCTGGTTGACCTGCACGGTCTTCTCCGCGCGCGGCACGTCGATGTCCACCATCGGCCCGAAGTACGGGTTGGTGCCCGCGTTGTTCACCAGCACGTCCAGCGCGCCGAACTCGGCGATCGTGGCCGCCACGCAGGCCTGCGCCTGCTCGGCCAGGCCCACGTGCGCGGCCTTGGCCAGCACGCCGACCCCGGGGTGCTCGGCCCGCAACTCGGCGGCCACGTGGTCCAGGGCCTCCTGCTTGCGCGAGGACAGCACCACGTTGCAGCCCTGGGCGGCCAGTGCGAACGCGATCGCCCTGCCGATGCCCCGGGACGCCCCGGTGATCAGTGCGGTCTTGCCGGTCAGTCCGGTGGACATGCTGCCTCCTCGCGCGTGGCTGCCCCCACGGTACAATACCGACCAGTTGGTATGCAGCACCTTCCGAGGAGGTTCGGCGTGCTCGTGCGCGACAGCGTGGTTGTGGTGACCGGAGGCGGCCGCGGGATCGGGGCCGCGCTGGCCCGGCGGTTCGCCGCGGAGGGGGCGGCCGGGGTGCTGGTCTCCGACCTGGACGGGGACGCGGCCCAGGCGGTGGCCGAGTCGCTGGAGGGCACGAAGGCGCTGGCCGTGCGGGCCGACGTCGCCGACGAGGCGCAGGTCACCGAGCTGGTGCGGACCGCGGAGCGCGAGCTCGGGCCGATCGACCTGTTCTGCTCCAACGCGGGCATCGGCACCGGCCACACGCTGGAGGAGTCCACCGCAGAGGACTGGTCGCGGGCCTGGTCGGTGAACCTGCTCTCGCACGTGCACGCGGCCAGGGCCGTGCTGCCCTCGATGCTCGCCCGCGGCAGGGGCTACCTGCTCAACACCGCCTCCGCCGCCGGTCTGCTCATCGCACCCGGCGACCCCGCCTACACCGCCACCAAGCACGCGGCGGTCGGCTTCGCGGAGTACCTGTCGGTGACCTACGGCTCGCGCGGCATCAAGGTCAGCGCCCTGTGCCCGATGGGCGTGCGCACCGACCTGCTGATGCCCGGCGTGGAGCAGGGCAACCTGTCCGCGCTGGCGGTGGCCGCCAGCGGCGAGATCCTGGAGCCCGACGAAGTGGCGGGCGTCGTCGTGCAGGGCCTGGCCGAGGAGCGGTTCCTGATCCTGCCGCACCCCGAGGTGGCGAAGTTCGTGGAGCGCAAGGCCGTGGACCGTGACCGCTGGCTGGCGGGCATGCGGCGCAACGTGGACCAACTCCCCCAGCAGTGAGGAAAACCGGGTAGGACGCGCGTGAGGGTTGTGCGCGTCCCACCCGGTTCGCAGGCGAGTCCCAGTTGTCGCGCGGACCTGCTGCCTGCGATGGGGGACGGCAGACAGGCCCGAGCGGAGGGGTGGGCGGGACTCGCGGGTCTACCTGTAGCGGGCCCGGCCGAGCGCGGCAGCCGCGGTCAGCGGCACGGCGAGCACGGCGGCCAGCAGGAACAGGCCCTGGTAGCCCTGGTGCTCCGCGGCGGGCGCGGCCAGGGTGGTGGCCAGCGCGCTGCCCACGTACAGCGCCACCCCGAACAGCGCGACCCCGGTGGCGCGGGCTGTCGGCGAGAGCTGGGTGGCCCAGGACTGGATCGTGGAGTGCATGAACGACCAGCCGCCGCCCAGCAGCAGCGAGGTCACCACCAGCGCCGGGGTGGCCAGGCTGGCCGAGGCCACCAGGTAGGCCAGCACCATCTGCACCCCGCCGATCAGGATGATCACCGCGGGGCTGACCCTGCCCACCAGCCGCTTCACCAGCTGCGCCGCCGACATCGCGCCGACCCCGTAGAGCGCGGACACCGCACCGGCCAGCGCCGTGGGCACGCCCTGGTCCTCCAGCGCGGGCGCCACGTAGGTCAGGAAGCCGAGCAGCACGGCGCCTTCCAGGAAGGCCACGGCCATCACGTACCACTGCCAGCCCGAGCTGAGCACCGCCTTGACCGGGGCCAGCACCGAGGTCACCGGCTCGCGCTGCGGCTCGGGCAGCCTGCGCAGCTCCACGGCGAGGTAGGCGGCCAGCAGACCGGGCAGCAGGAACACCACCCGCCAGCTCACCCAGTGCGCCAGCGCGCCCGCCACCAGCGTGGCCAGGGCCGTGCCCAGCGCCAGCGTGGTCATCAGGTCGCTGAGCGAGCGCTGACGGGTCTCGGCGGGCACCGTGTCGCCCACGTAGGTCAGGGTGGCGGCGATGGCCGCCGCGAAGAAGCCACCGGCCACCGCGCGGGCCGCGACCAGCACCGTGGCGTTGGGCGCCAGCGCCGACACGACCGCGGCCAGTGCGGCGCCCGCGAAGGAGAAGCGCATGACCCACACGCGGCCGATCCGGTCGCTGAGCACGCCCCACACCGGCTGCATCAGGCCGTAGCAGAGGTAGTAGCCGCTGGCGGCCAGCACCACGGTGGGCAGCGGCACCCCGAGCTGGGTGCCGATCAGCACCAGCATGGGCGCGATGGAGAACCGGTCGAAGTTGCTGATGAAGCTGGCTGCCCGCAGCAGCCAGAAGGACCTGGCGGGCAGGCCGGTCGGGGCGAGTGTGGCGGTCATCGAGGTCGTGCTCCTTCGCTGATGTGCGCACCACCACCTCACCACTGGTCACGGCCCGCCGGAGCCGTCAACCGATTACCATCGCTGACAGCTTTGGGGGGTGGGCCACCACGAACACGCCACGTGAGGAGCTCGGCGCCTTCCTGCGGTCGCGCCGGGAGCGGTTGACCCCCGGCGAGCTCGGACTGCCGGTGGCGCCACGTCGGCGCACGCCCGGGCTGCGCCGCGCCGAGGTCGCCGAACTGGCCGGGATCAGCGGCTCCTGGTACGCCTGGCTCGAACAGGGCCGGGTCCGCACCTCCGAGCAGGTGCTGCGCTCAGTGGCCCGTGCGCTGCGGCTGGACGAGGCCGAGGCCGCGCACGTGCTGTCCTTCGCCGAGGAGAACTCGGCGCCCAGTGACCGGCGTGCCCGCTGGGTGTCGATGAACCTGCTGTCCCTGGTCGACTCGATGACCCCCAACCCCGCGCTGGTGATCGACCCGCACTGGGACCTGCTCGCCTGGAACCCCAGCTACGCCGCGCTGCTGACCGACCCCGCCCGGCTGGCCCCCGAGCACCGCAACCTGCTCTGGCTCGTCTTCCGCTGGCCGCCGTGCCGGGACCTGTTGGTGGACTGGGAGTCCGAGGCCCGCGTGCTGCTCGGCCAGTTCCGCGCCAAGGCCGCCCGCAGCCCCGGGGACCCCCGCTACGCCGAGATCGTCAACGCCATCCTCGCCGACCCCGACGCCGCCCGCTGGTACGGGGACCGCGAGACCGCCGCCTTCCACCCGGCCGTCAAGCACTTCCGCCACCCCGTGGTCGGCGACCTGCGCCTGCGCTACGTCAAACTCGCCGCCGTGGACGAGCCCAGCCACCACTTCCTGGCCTACCTGCCCGACGACTCGGCGGCGGAGGCGGGGGTTCGGGCGCTGGTAGCCGGGGCCCCACACGTGCCATGAAAGTGCCGTTCCTGGCGTTGAACGCCAGGAACGGCACTTTCATGGCATCGGGGGTTAGCTGGCGAAGACGGCCTTCATGACGGAGCCCTCGGCGACGGCGGCCAGGGCGGCGGCGTGCTCGTCGAGGGCGAAGGCGGTGACGAGGCTGGCCAGGTCGAAGCGGGCGGCCAGCGCGGGCAGCAGGCGGACGTACTCGACGAGGTGCGCCCCGGTGAAGGCCCAGGAGCCGACGACGTCGAGTTGGCGGTGCACGATCTGGTGCGGGTTGAGCGTGGTGTCCCCGGCGTCGGTGTACTGGCCGATGACGAGGTACGAACCACCGCGCCGGGCCAGGCGCAGGCCCTGGGAGACCGCGGCGGGCACACCGGCGCACTCGATGACCAGGTCGGCGCCCAGCCCACCGGTCTCGGCGAGCACCTGTGCCAGCACGGCATCGGGGTCGGCGGCCTCGGCGATGTTCAGGTGCACCTCGCCGATACCGGCGGCAGCGGCCTGGGTGAGGCGAGCGGCGGGGCCGCCGACGAGGATGACCTTGGCGGCACCGGCGAGCTGGGCGAAGGCCGCGGCGGCCAGGCCGACCGGGCCGCTGCCCTGGACGACGACGGTCTCACCCAGGCGCACGGGGCGCCGCTCGTAGAGTGCGTGCACCACGGTGGGCCCCGCACAGGCCAGGGACATGGCGGCCAGCGGATCCGTGCCCTCGGCGACCTTGATCACGGTCGTACCGGCTTGCAGCACGATGTGGTCGGCCCACGCACCGGACAGCTCGGGACCATCCACAGTGGACCGGTTGACCCCGTAGGTGCGGCGGTTCTCGCACAGCGTGGGCTCCCGGTGCAGGCGGCACGGAACGCAGGTACCGCAGGCGATCGAGGAGGCCCACATGACGGTGTCACCGACCGACAGGGGGGCACCCGCGGCGTCCTTGTCCACGCCGGGTGCGAGTTCGCGCACGACGCCGAGGCCCTCGTGACCGAGCACGAGCGGGGTCGGGATGTTCAGGTGACCGGCGTGCAGGTGCAGGTCGGTGCCGCAGATCCCGCCGAACCCGCAGGCGACGATCATGCCGCCCGCAGGGGCTTCTGGGATGGTGAACTCCCGCAGCGCCAAGGGCTTCCCGAACTCCTCCAGGACGACAGCACGCGCGCTCATGCCGACACCTGGCCGGTCAGGAAGGATTCGGCCAGCGGGCGCAGCGGCTCGGTGTCGCGGCAGACCACGTAGTCCGGCCGCGGCTCACCGGGCCAGCTGGGCAGGTTGGCCACGTCGTTGTAGGTGGCGATGAGCAGCCTGCGCGGGAACGGGGACATGTTGGGCGCCGAGCCGTGCACGATCTCCGGGGAGAAGAACACGATCGAGCCCGCGGGCCCCTTGGGGCTGACCATGCCGCGCCGGTCCACGTGCTCGGCCAGCTGCTCGGCGCTCAGCGCGATGTCGTCGGGGTCCAGGTGCTGCTCCGACTTGGCCTGCTCGGTGCGGCCCTCGTGCACCAGCCCGTTGCGGTGCGAACCGGGCAGGAAGATCACCGGGCCGTTGAACTCGGTGACGTCGTCGAGGAACACGCCGATGTTGACCTGGCGCGGGGCGGGCAGGTTGTCGGCGATGCGCCAGGCAAGGTAGTCCTGGTGCCAGGACCACTTCTCGCCGCCGAAGGCGGGCTTGGCGTTGATCTTGAACTGGTAGACGTAGACGTCCTCGGTCAGCAGCTGCTGCACCGGGACCAGCACGCGCGGGTCGCGGACCAGCCCGGAGAACTCCGGCTGGCGCTGGTGCGAGGCGTAGACCGCGCGCACCTGGCTGCCGTCCTCCTCGGCGACCAGGTGCGGGCCGGGGGTCTCGCAGTCGCGCTGGAAGCTCGCGCGAAGCTGCTCCACCTCCTGCTGGTCGAGTGCGGACTCGACCAGCAGGAAACCGTCCTCGTGGTACTGCGCGAGCTGCTTGTCGTTCAAACGCATGGTTGTTCCACTCCAGATCTCGGGTATGGGCCTCAGCCCATGAAGTGCCCGCCGTCCACGATGAGCTGCTGTCCGGTGACGTAGGCGCTGCGCGCGGTCACCAGGTACTCCAGCGCGTCGGCGATGTCCTGGGTGCCGCCGATCCGTCCCTGCGGGATCCGTTGCAGCACTTCGGAAAGGCGGTCGGGGTCGTCGAGCCGGTAACGCTCGGTGACCTCCGCGGTGTCGGTGAACCCGGGCAGCAGGGCGTTGACCCTGACGTGCGGCGCCAGTTCCAGCGCCATGCACTTGGTCAGTTGCAACAACCCGGCCTTGCTGGCGCAGTAGTTCGCGCCATCGCGCCTGGGCCGGATCGCCGTGGTGGCACCGATGTTGACGATCACGCCCGCGCCCTGCTCCACCATCGCCGGGGCCAGCGCCCTGCTGAGGTGGAACGGGCCGGAGAGGTTGGTGGCCAGCACCTCGTCCCAGTCCTGTTCGGACAGTTCGAGGAAGGAGCGGTCCCGGTTGACCCCGGCATTGTTCACCAGTACGCGGACAGTGCCGTGCTCGCCGAGGATCCGTTCGCAGGCCGAGCGGATCTCCCGCGGTTGGGCCAGGTCCACCTTCAGCGGCAGCAGGTGCTCGTGCTCGGCGGCCTGCTTGGCGGCCAGTTCGTCAGCACGGTACAGCGCGATCACGTTGTGCCCCAGTGCGATCAGGCGCAGGCTCAGCGCGAGCCCGATGCCCTTGGTGCCACCGCTGACGACCGCGAGCGGCTTGCTCACACCGGCTCCGCGACGCGGTCACCGCGCAGCAGACCGGATCCCTCGGGCACGGCGGCCGGGTCGCTGCCCAGGTCGAGCACCTTGTTGTCGGCGTCCACGAACACCACGCTGGGCTCGAACTGCTTCGCCTCGGCGTCGGCCATGTTCGCGTAGGCGATGATGATCACCAGGTCACCGGGGCTGATCAGCCGGGCGGCGGCCCCGTTGATACCGATGATCCCGGAGTCGCGCGGGCCCTCGATCACATAGGTGGACAGGCGGTTGCCGTTGTCGATGTCGACGATGTCCACCTTCTCCCCCGGCAGCAGGTCGGCGGCCTCCATCAGGTCGGCGGAGATCGTCAGCGAGCCCACGTAGTGCAGGTCGGCCTGCGTCACGGTGGCACGGTGGATCTTCGACTTCATCATGGTGCGGTCCATCGTGACCTCAATCCCTCGGTGTGGTTTCGGTGGCGGGTGGCCAGGTTGCGTAGGTGCGCAGGCCGTACAGCAGCGCCTGTGCGGGATCGCCGCACGAGCCGGTGCGCACGACCTCGCCGAGCACGATCGTGTGGTCGCCCGCCGGGTCCAGGCGCACCACGCGGCACTCGGCCACGGTGTGCGCGTCCTGCTCCAGCAGTGGCAGGCCCGAGCCGGGCGCGGGCCGCCACGGCACGGCGGAGAACCGGTCCGCGGTCCGGCTGGTGAAGGCCTCGGCCGCGCGCTGCCCCCTGGTGTGCAACAGGTTCACCGCGAAGTGCCCGCTGCGGGTCAGCACCGGCAGGGTGCGCCCGGTGTTGGCGGCGCACACCAGCAGCATCGGCGGGTCCAGCGAGACGGCGCACAGGGCGGTGCAGGTGAACCCGTGCGGGGTGCCCTGCTCGTCGATGGTGGTGATCACGGCCACCGAGCTGGGATGCGCTCCCATCAGTTCGCGGAACTGCTCCGCGCTGACGGTGCCGGTGGTCGCGGCGGTCACCAGTCGAACGCCTGTGCGTCGTACAGGTTCACGCCCAGCGCGGCCTTGCCCAGGTACTCCAGGCACTCGTCGGGCTTGGCGGGCATCACCGAGGAGAACGAGGCCTCCCGGATGTAGCGCTCCAGCGGCTGCGAGCGGCTGACCGCGGCCGAGCCGCAGACCCGCAGCGCGTCCTGGGCCAGCGCGGGCCCCACCTCGCCGACCAGGTACTTGGCGGCGTGCACCATGGCGTTGGCCTCCAGGCTGCCGCGCTCGGCGTCCACCTGCGCGCCCGCGGCGTGCACCAGGGCGCGGGCCGCCCGCAGCCGAGCCGACATGCGGCCCAGATCCCGTTGCAGCACAGCGGATTCCGCCCGCTTGGGCGAGGCTGCCACGTAGTCGGCGCTGAACTGGTAGATCGCCTCGGCGATGCCAAGGTAGGCACCGGTGTAGCCGGCGGCCATCCAGTGCGGCTCGCGGACGAGCTTGAACAGGGACATGCCCTCCACACCGAGGAACAGGCGTGCGCGCGGGACCTTCACCCCGTCCAGCTTCATCGCGGCGGTGCTGGTGCCGTACATGGCCGACAGGCCGTGCACCTCGCCGAAGCTGATGCCCTCGTCCTGCGCGGAGACCACGAAGTGCGAGACCTCGCCGGTGCCCTCGCTGCCCTCGGCGCGGGCGACGACCACGTAGTAGTCGGCGACCCCGGCCAGCGAGACGAAGGACTTCTCGCCGGTGATCACGAAGTGCTCGCGGTCCTCGCTGAGCCGGTAGCTGGTGCGGATGCCGCGCAGCTTGGCCCCGGTGCCCAGCTCGGAGGTGGCCGAGGCGAACATCTTGCGCCCGGACACCACCTCGTCGAACAGCCAGGCGCGGAACTTCTCGGCGGCGGGCGGCAGTGCGGTGCCCGCCGACTCGGAGAGCGCGCCGATCGCCACGTTGTGCATGTTGAAGCCCAGTGCGGCGGCACCGTTGTGGGCGCCGAGCACCGCCAGAACCCTTGAGTAGTCGGCGAAGCCGAGCCCGGCACCGCCCGCCTCGCGGGGCACGAGCAGGCCGAGCAGCCCGGCATCGCGCAGGATGCGGTAGGTCTCGTGGCCGTTGCTGCGACCGGCGTCCACGTCGGCGGCCAGCGGGGCCAGTGCGGCGCCGGTCTGCTCGGCCAGCTTGAGGATCTCGTCCATGGTTGTGGGCAACGTCGTCATCGGTTGTCCTTGTCAGTTCTCGACCGGGAGGCCGAATTGGCGGGCGACGCCCACACGCAACAGGTCGTTGGGACCGGCGTAGGTCAGCGCGGCCATCGGGCTGTGCAGGTCTGCCGGGAGTTCGGAGTCGGCGATGAACGCGCGCACCCCGGACAGGGCCGTGGCGTGCTCGGTCAGCCGCACGTAGTCCTCGGAGACGGAGATCTTGGTCAGCGCGGCCTCGGCGGCCAACTGCCTGGCGGGCGTGCCCGCGTCCAGCCGCGCCGCCATGGCGTACAACAGAGTGCGCGAGCGGTGCACGGCCATCGCCATGTCGCTGATCCGGGCGGCCACCTGGTGGCTGTTGCCCATCACACGGCCGAACTGCTCGCGCCGGGCGGCCCACTCGGTGATACGCCGCAGCAGCCTGCGCATCGGGCCCAGGGCGTAGCCGAGGATCACCGCGCGCTCCCACGCCGTGGTGGAGGCCATCACGGCCAGGCCGGAGCCCTCCTCCCCGACCAGGCTGTCGGCGGGCAGCCGCACCCCGTCGAAGACCAGCTCCCCCATCGGGACCGTGCTCAGCGCGGTCTTGTCGAACTCGCTGCCGCGGATCACACCCGGCGTGTCGGCCGGGAACAGGAAGGCCGACAGCGCGAACGGGGAACGGCCCTCGGCGGTGCGGGCGAAGGTCAGCACCAGGTCGGCCACCGGGGCCGCGGTGATGAAGGTCTTGGCCCCGTCGAGCACGTACCCGTCACCCTCGCGGCGGGCACGGGTGTCCATGGACAGCGGATCGCTGCCGCCCCTGCGCTCGGTCAGCGCGTGGCACACCAGTGTCTGTCCATTTTGGACGTGCGCGAACTCGGCCCAGGCCGCCTCGGACAGGGTTGCCCGCAGCGGGAACTGCATGCCGAACAGCTGGGAGGCCAGCGCGTAGACCACGCCGGGATCGATCCCGGCCAGGCCGATGCCCTCGATGACCGCCAGGCTGCGGGTGACCGTGCCCTGTGCCATGCGCAGCACGCCGAGCTCGGCCATTGCCTGCCACTGGTCGAGGAAACCCTTGCCCGCCAACAGCTCCGCGATCGGCGTTGCCCGGTCGCGGAACTCGGCGACCACCTCCTCGGTGGCGGCGCAGCCCAGCCGGGGCAGCTCGGTCACTGGGTCGCCCCCGCGGGCAGCGACTCGATGAGCTTCCACAGCGCGGCGGGGCTGCGGAAGTTGGCCGCCACGATCTCGGTGTCCGGCAGCACGATCCCGGCCTGGCTGTTCAGCGCGGTGACGATCTGCATGATCGCCAGCGAGTCGAGCAGGCCCATCTCCAGCAGCATCGTGTCCGGGGTCAGCTGCTGGGGGCTCTGGCCGCGGCCCCAAGTGATCTGGCCGCTGATCAGGGTGCAGAGGTCTTCGACGCTGGTCATACCGGGATCTCCTCGGTGCTAGTGGTGGTGGGGGCGGCGGGGAACTCGCCGCCGAGTGCGCGGCGGTCGACCTTGCCGCTGGTCGTGGTGGGCAGGCTCGGCAGCACCACCACGCGGTCGGGCAGCATGCGCTTGGGCAGCGCGGCACCCAGCGCGGTGAGCACCTCGGCCTCGGTGGAACCGGTCTGCACGTAGGCCCAGAACTGCCCGCTGTGCTCGCCCTGCTTGGCGACCACGGCCGCGGTGGCCACGCCGGGCAGTTCCAGCACGGCGCTCTCCACGTCGAGCAGGTCGATGCGGTGACCGCGCCGCTTGACCTGGGAGTCGCGCCGGCCGCGCAGGTACACCAGGCCGTCGGCGGTGATGCGGCCGATGTCCCCGCTGAAGTAGGCGCGCTGCACGCTGCCGTCGCGGAAGGCCACCAGCGCGGTGGGATCGCGCAGCACACCCCGCTCCAGGTAGCCCTGGAACACCGTGGGGCCGCCGACGACGATCTCGCCCTCCCCGTCGGTGGGCCGCCCGTCCTCGTCGAGCACCTCGATGGTGACCCCGCCGATGCCCCGGCCGATGGTCAGCTCCTGCTCGGCGGTCCAGTCCGCGGGCATCCGGTAGTAGGTGCAGGCGTTGGTCTCGGTGGGGCCGTACAGGTTGTAGAACGGCACGTCCCCGAGCAGTTCCAGGTAGCGCTCCAGGTGGCGCGGGGCGAAGGCCTCGCCGCCGAAGGCCGCCACCCGCAGCGTGGGCGGCACGGACTCGGCGAAACCGCCCTGGAGCAACATGTTGTGGTACAGGGAGGGCACCGCCATGAACGCGGTGATCTGGTTGTCGTTGAGCCAGTTCACCACGTCGCGCGGGAAGGCGCGCAGCACGTCGGGCATCAGCACGGCGCAGGCACCGGCCGAGGCCGCGCTGTAGAGGTCGAAGGTGGTCAGGTCGAAGGTCAGCGCGGCCTGCGAGCCGATCCGGTCCCGCTCGGTGAGGCCGAACTCCTCGGCGGCCCACAGCGCGTAGTGCGCCACGTTCTCGTGCGAGAGCAGCACTCCCTTGGGCCAGCCGGTGCTGCCCGAGGTGAACAGGATGTAGCCGCCCTGGTCGGTGGGCGCGGGCAGGGCCTCGGGGCGGTCGGCCTCGGCGATGGTGCGGACCCAGTTCAGCCCGCAGTCCAGCTCACCCGAGCCCAGGTCCACGCCCTCGGTGGCCAGCTCGGCGGCCTCGCGGCAGGCGCCAAGCGAGCGGTCCACGGTCAGCAGCACCGACAGCCCCGCGTTGTGCACCATGCGGGCGGTGCGGGCGGGCGGGTCGGCCACGTCCATCGGGGCCACGACGGCACCAGCGCGCAGCCCGGCGTAGATCGCCATGACGGCGGAGGAGCCCTTGCCCGCGTACACCCCGATCCGGTCACCGGTGCGGATCCCGGCCGCGCTGAGCTGCCAGGACAGCTCCTCGACGAGCTGCTCCAGCTCGGCGTAGGTCCAGGTGCGGCCCTCGGCGGCCAGCGCGGGCCGCTCCGGGTACAGCTTGGCCGCGGTGCTCAGCAGTGCGTCCAGCCTGGTCACGAGAGTTCCTCGGCTTTCTGCGTGCGGTTCGCGTGCTCGGCGAGGAAGACGCAGGTCTGCTCGATGACCAGGTCGGGGCAGACCAGGTGCGGGTAGTGGTCCACACCTTCGGGCACCACCCGCTTGACCGGCCCGGACACCGAGCGCTCCAGGGCGTCGAGCTGGTCGAGGCTGCCGTACTCGTCGCGGTCGCCCTGGATCATCAGCACGGGGTCGGTGACCGCGGCCACGTCCGCCTCGATGTTCCAGCGGCTGAACTCCTCGGAGAGCCAGACCTGGCTCCACCGGTCGAAAACAGACTTCGGGTCCCGGTGGACCAGCCCCATCTTCCTCGCGAGTGGACCGTCCGCATAGGACTGTTGCGCGGCCAGGATGCCCAGCCGGTTCTGCTCCTCGAAGTACAGGTGGGGACCCAACGCGACCACGGCCTCCACCGGGCGGATCGCCGCGTACAGCAGGCCCATGGAGCCGCCGTCGCTGTGCCCGACGAAGACCGGGCGCCGCACGTCGAGCAGGTCGAGCAGTTCCGGCAACGCCTCCTGCCCCTCCTCGTGCACGTAGCGCGCGGTCTTGGGCCTGGTGGCCGGGCCCGAGTAGCCGCTGCCGATGCGGGAGAACAGCAGGGCGCGGCGGCCGGTCTCGGCGGCCAGCAGGGACGGGAAACGCCCCCAGGAGGCGGTGCAGCCCAGCCCGCCGTGCAGGAATACCAGCGGAGCCAGATCAGGGTCCCCATCGATGAAGAAATGTTCGACGGGGCCATTCCGTGTCTCGACTACAGGCACGCGACTACCCTTTCGGAAAATATCGGCAACAAGGTGCCGGAACGCAGCGCTCGCCCTCACGAGCGCAGGTTCAAGAAACGGACCCACCCCGGATCCGCGCAGGCTCCACATGGGAGCAGGAAGTGTGAAGAGCGACTACGCGCTCAGAGATGTACTCACGAAAACAACGCCCCCCAGCGTTATCGAATTCCCCCAGACGCAGTTGACCGTACCCGAGCAAAACTCGATGGTCAACCGGTGGTTGAGTGACCAATCCTACGAACAACCAAGGGCGAATCGGTCATACCGCACACCGGGCGAGCACCTCACCCAAACGACGCAACCCCTCGGTGAGCTGGTGTTCGCCGGTGGCGAAAGAAATCCTCACATGTCCCTCACCGGCCGGGCCGAACTCGCCGCCCGCCCGTACCGCGACCCCGCCCGCGGCCAGCAACCGCACCAGCTCCGCGGAGCGGATCTTGGCTTGGTAGCGGGGAAAGACGTAGAACGCGCCCTCCGGCCGCACCGGCAGGTCGAGCCCCGGCACCGCCGCCAGCTCGCGCACCACGAGGTCCCGGCGCGCTTGGTAGGCGGCCACCATCGGCGCCGCGAGGTCCGGTCCCAGGCGCAGCGCGGTCAGCGCCGCCCGCTGCACCGCGGCGTTCACCGAGGCGTTGAGCCCGCGGTGCACCAGGCTGATCGCGCGCATCAGTGGGCGGGCGGCCACCACGTAGCCGATCCGCCAGCCAGTCATGGCGTAGGTCTTGGACAAGGTCACGCACAGCACCAGCTTCGCCCGCAGTGCGGGCACTTCCAGCGCGGAGACGAAGCGGCGCCCGTCGTAGACCAGGTCCCGGTACGCCTCGTCGGCCAGCACCGCCGTGTCCGTGCCGTGCACCAACTCGCCCAGCGCGTGCAGTTCCTCCACTGTGAACACCGAACCGGTCGGGTTGCCGGGGTTGCACAGCACGAGGAGCTTCGCGCCGCGCAGTGCGGGCGCCAGCGCGTCCAGGTCCAGGTGGCCGTCCGGCCGGGTGGGTACCCGGACCGGGTGGCCGCCCGCCAGGTGGACCTGGTCGGCGTACAGCGAGTAGGTCGGGTCCAGCAGCACCACGGAGTCGCCGGGGTCCACCAGCGCGAGGATCGTGGCGGCCAGCCCGGCCGAACCGCCGTGCGTGATCAGCACCTCCTCGGCGGTCCAGCCGGGCCCGCACTGCTCGGCGACCAGCGCGCGCAGTTCCGGGTCCCCGTTGAGGTCCCCGTAGCGGGTCCAGCCCTCGCGCAGCGCGGCGACGGCCGCCGCCACGATCGGTTGCGGCGTGGGAAAGTCCGGCTCCCCCATCGCCAGCGAGATCACCCCGGGCGGCGGGGCGGACCCGCCTGGTCGCAGCGAGCCCGCCCGGATTCTGCCGACCGCCCGCGAGGCCCTCACGTGCCGATGTCCTCGTAGTCCAGGCGGATCCGCTCGTCCAGCTCGCGGTGGAACGCGGCGGTCTGCTCGTCGCTGTCGTGGTGGGACATGATGAACGCCGGGTAGCCCGACCAGTCCGGGTAGGGCCGCACCACGTCGCCGGGCCACAGCATCTGCACCGCGTAGTCCACCCTCGGGTCCTCGTGCAGCTCCGCGATCCCGTGCACCGCCACGATCCTGCCGTGCCCGCCGCAGGGCACGATGTAGCCCCCGCAGTGCCCGTGGTGCTCGATCGGCTTGCCCCAGCAGTGCGGGCGCTGCCCGGTGAGGATGCGGATGGTCTCCGCGGCGTAGTCGATGCCGGTGACGATTCGCGCGACCTGGTGGGTCATGCCGCCACCACCGATGCGCGCGCCCATCTCCAGCAGGTGCGGGCGCCCGCGGTGCAGGCGCAGCTCGGTGTGCGTGGCGGCGTCGGTGATGCCGAACGCGGCGTGTGCCGCGGCGACCTCGCGCACGATCTCGTCCCGGACCTCCTCCGGCAGCACGGCGGGGCTACGGAAGCCCACCTCCTCGAAGTACGGACCGACCGGCTTTCCCTTGTCGCTGACCACGACCACGGTCACCTCACCCTGGAAGGCCAGCGACTCCACGGAGATCTCCGGCCCGTCCAGGTACTCCTCGACCACCAGGCCGAGCAGCTGCTCGGGGTGCTCGCTGTAGGCGTCGAGCTCGACCCCGCACTGGGCCCAGACCGCGTTCACGGTCCGCGCCAACTCCTCGACACTGTCCACTTTGGTCACACCGAAGCTGCCGTACCCGTTGGCGGGCTTGACCACCACGGGGAACTCAAGCCTCGCGGCCAGCTCCCACTGTTCGGGCGCGGTGATCGCCACGAACCCCGGGGTGTTCAGCCCGGCGGCACGCAGCCGCTCGCGCATCAGCCGCTTGTCCCTGGCCACCTCGGCCGCCTCGAGGGCAAGCCCCGGCAGGCCCAGTTCGGCGGCGGCCCTGGCCACGAAGGGCACCGCGGGGTCGCAGCCGGACAGGATCCCGGCAAACGGGGACTCCGCGTGCCGCCGCGCCAACTCGGCGATGGCCCCGGCCGGGTCGGTGTAGAGCTGCAACGGCAGGCACTCCACGACGACCGGCGGCAGCTTGGCTGGGTCCACCACCTCGTCGTGCCTGGGCACGAGCACGATGTCGACGCCCACGCGCTCAGCGGCCTCGAACACCCAGGGCAGCGTCGTGCGCTGGTTGACCAGAACCAGCTTGGGTCTGGGGCTCACCGGGTCTTCCCTCCTGTGACGTCCTGCGAGAGGACCTTGCCGGGGTTCATGATCTGCAACGGGTCCAGCGCCTGCTTGACCGCGGCCTGGAGCCGCAGCCGCACCGGGTCGGCGTGCTCAGCGTGGGCCTCGCGCTTGAGCAGGCCGATGCCGTGCTCGGCGCTGATGCTGCCGCCGAAGCGCGCCACCAACTCGTGCACGAACTCGTTGACGCGGTGCCACAAATGTGTGTCCCTGGCGCTGTGCCCGGGTGGCGGCAGCACGTTGAAGTGCACGTTGCCGTCGCCGACGTGGCCGAGCGCGATCACCTGGGCGCCCGGCAGCCGCTCGTGCACCAGCCGGGTGCCAGCGATGACGAACTCGCCGACCTCGCTCAACGGCACCGAGACGTCGTGCTTCACGGTGCCACCGGCCCGCTTCTGCGCCTCGGACAGGTTCTCCCGCAACGCCCACAGCCGATCGGCGTCGGCGCGATCCACGGCCAGCACGGCGTCGGCCGCGTGCCCCGAGTCCAGGGCGGTGGTCAGGAACGCGTCCATGACCGCGTCCAGGTCGCCTCGCACGGTCGAGGAACCGGCCTCCACCAGCAGGTACCACGGGTGCCGCTGGCCCATCGGGTACCGGCTGCCGGGCACGTGCCGGACGAGCAGGTCCAGCCCGGCCGCGGGCAGCAGCTCCAGGGAGCTGACCCGGTCGTCGAAGCAACGGCGGGCCAGCTCCAGCAGGGGCACCAGCGACTTGATGTCGACGAGCCCGAGCAGCGCCGTACTTGTCCTGCGCGGCAAGGGGAACAGCCGCAGACTGGCTGCGGTGATCACGCCGAGTGTGCCCTCGGAGCCGACGAACAACTGCTTGACGTCGTAGCCGGTGTTGTCCTTGCGCAGCCGCTGCAACCCGTTCCACACCGTGCCGTCGGCCAGCACGACTTCCAGTCCCAGCACGAGATCACGGGTGTTGCCGTACCGGACCACGTTGAGCCCGCCCGCGTTGGTGGCCAGGTTGCCGCCGAGCTGGCAGCTGCCCTCCGAGGCGAGGCTCAGCGGGAACAACCGGTCCGCGCGCTCGGCGGCGGCCCGCACCTCGGCGAGCACGCAGCCCGCCTCGGCCACGAGAGCGAAATCCTCGGCGTACACGGCACGGATCCGGTTCATCCTGCGCAGGTTGAGCAGGACCTGCTCGCCCCTGCCGACCGGGACCGCGCCACCGACCAACCCCGTGCCGCCGCCTTGCGGCACAACAGGAATCCGGTTCTCGGCGCAGGTGCGTACCGCCAGCGCCACCTCCTCGGTGCAGCGGGGCAGCACCACGGCAGCCGGTACGCCGTCGAACAGCCCGCGCTCGTCGCGGACGAAGCCCTCGGCGGCCTGCCCGGTGAGCACCACCTCGGGCCCGAGCCGGTCCAGCAGCGCGGCCGTCACGAGCCCGTCCGCAGCGTCCGGACCTGCTCCAGCCACAGGTCCAGGACGAGCAGCGCCCACAGGGACTTCGCCACGGGGTCGCTGGGCCGCTCGCGCTGCTCCGCCAGCAGACCGGCCACCGCGCTGGGCACGAGGTAGTCGGCCAGCGCGGTGGACCCACGCAGCCGCTCGGTGGCGTAGCCGAACAGCGGCTGCCCCTCGCGCAGCATGGCGCCCACCGGCAGCGTGAACGGCTGCTTCTTGCGGTGCAACACCTCCGCGGGCACCAGGCCCTCGGCGGCGGCGTAGACCGGGCGCTTGACCTTGCCCTCGGAGATCTTCAACTCCGGGCCGAGCGAGCGCGCGAAGTCCACGATCCTGGGCTGGCAGAACGGCACGCGGACCTCCACCGAACTGGCCATGCTCAGGTGGTCGGCCCGGCGCAGGATGTAGTACGGGAACCGGTCCACCTGGTCGAACCGCAGCAGGTCCTCCAGGGTCGGCCGCGCGCCGAGACCTGCCATGGTGGCGCGGATCCGCGAGGTCGGGCTGTCCGCGTGCGAGGAGATCGCGGCGAACCGCGGGGTGTAGATCGCGTCCCGGATCCGCGCGGGAACCGGTGCCATGGCGTCCAGGTAGCGCTCGGCCCACCCGGGACCGCCCTGTGCGGCCACGGCGAAGCGCTCGTAGCCACCGAACAGCTCGTCGGCGCCCTCACCGGCCACGGCCACCTTGAAGCCCGCGGCACGCACCTCGCGGAACAGCACGTAGGTGCTCAGACAGTGCGGGGCCGCGTTGGGCTGCCCGAGGTGGGCCACCATCTGCGGCAGCAGTTCGGGGAAATCCGCGGGATCGGCCTCCACCTGGTGGTAGACCGCGCCGCTGGCCCGCGCCACCTGCTCGGCGTACCCGCGCTCGTCGGCGGGCCAGTCACCGCGGTAGGCGATGTTGAAGGTGTGCAGGCCGGGCTGGTGCCGTGCCGCCATTGCGGTGAGCAGGCTGGAGTCCAAGCCACCACTGGTGATCAGCGCGACGGGCACGTCCGCGCTGAGCAGCGAGCGCACCTCCTCGTCCAGCAGTTCGCGCAACTGCACACCCACCTTGGCCAGGTCCTGGGCGGGCTCGGGCGCCACGATGCTGGTGCGGTAGGTACGGACCACCGGCGCCCGACCCGGCTCCACGACCACATGGCTGGCGGGGGCGAGCTGCTGCACGTCGCGGAAGGCGGTGTCGCTGCCCAGCACCGCCAGCATGGACAGGTACAGGTCGATCGCCTCGGGTCGCAGCTCGCTGCTCACCCGGGACACCGCCAGCAGCGCGGGCAGCTCGGAGGAGAACACGAACTCGCCCGCCCGGTACCAGAAGTACGCCGACTTCGTGCCCAGCGGGTCGTTGGCCAGCAGCAGCCGCGGGCGGCCCTGCTGGCGCAGGTCGATCACGGCCAGCGCGAACATGCCGTCCAGCAGTTCCACGAACCGGTCCCCGTGTTCCAGGTACAGCGCGGGGATCAGGCTGCCGTCGCAGTGGTCGGCGAACCGGTAGCCGCGGGCGCGCAGGTCCTGCCGGAGCTGGTCGTGGTTGTAGATCTCCCCGTTGAGCACGGCGATAATGTCCTCGCCGTGCCGGTAGGGCTGCGCCCCGCCGTCCAGGCCCTGGATGGCCAGCCGGTTGGCGCCCAGCGACCAGCTGGGGCCGCTGCGGTGGGCCTGCTGGTCGGGCCCGCCACCGCGCTGGTGCCGGTGCAGGGCGTCGAGATCGCGCTCGGACAGCGGGCTCGCGCCGAGGTTGCCGAAGATCCTGCACATGGTCAGGCCCCCAGTCCGGTCGCGGCCAGCGCGGCGCGGCGGCCCACCGGCTCGGTCTGCACTGCCTCGGGCAGGTGGGTGCCCACGATCTCGCGCACGATGGACGCCTGCTGGGCCATGCGCCGCGCCTGCTCCACGGTGGTGGCGTGGCCGTGCTCCCCGACGGCGGAGTTGCCCGCCTTGAGGTAGACCGGCGCGAGCAGCCGCACGAACTCCGGCGCCTCGTACACGCGGATGAACCCGCCGGAGGCCGCCGGGTTGTCGGTGTGGCAGTCCAGCGGCACGGAGATCGCCGACCGCAGCGCGGCCAGCATGCCCAGTTGCAGGTCCCGCACCGGGTTGATGCTGTCGGCGCCAAGCCGCTCCAGCAGCATCAGGGAGGCGGCGTTGCCGTGCCCGCAGTGCGCGGAGACCTTCAGGTGCACCTCGCTGGGCAGCGCCCCGCACAGCCGCATCTCGTTGAGTGTCCACAACAGACCCTCGTCGTAGACGACGAAGGAGCGCACACCCAGGTCACAGGCGCGCTTGACGTCCTCGATCGCGCGCACGAGCTGTTCCTGGCCGCGCAGGCGGTAACCCATCCGGCTGCCCTGGCTGGACAGGGCCGAGGCGCTGGTGTCGTAGGTGGCCCGCGGGCCGGGGGACATCACCAGCTCGCAGCCGTAGTCGGCGCACAGGGCCACCATCTCGCGGATCTCCGCCGTGGTGTGCCGGAACAGGCCCAGGGTCTCGGTGATCCGGTTGACCTGCACGCCGAGGCGGTCGGCCTCGGCCAGCACGGCCTCAGTGGCGGCGGCGGAGTTGACGGTGGGGATCTCCAGGCGGAACCAGGCCCCGTCGGCGAAGCGCCGCTGCGAGGCGGGCAGGTTCCAGGCGTCGCGGTCGGGCAGGCCCAGTCCGCGCAACTGGGTACGGGTGTGGGCGAACAGCTCGTGCCGGGATGTTTCCTCGGGCATGGGAAGTCCTCTCGGGCTCGTGGCCTTGCCGGGTGCCGCCGCTCCGGGTCACGGGGTCGGCGGGTGGGCGGAGGTTCAGGGAACTGCCGGTACCGGCAGCGGTTGCGGCTCGGGTGGTGCCGTCGCGCGTCTGCGGCCCAGCAGCAGGTGGCCCGCCGCGCAGAGCACGCCGACCACCGCGCAGGCGGTCCACACCAGCCAGGTGCCCGCGTACTGCATGGCCAGGCCGCTGAGCACCGGGGCCACCGCGGAGGCCGCGCCCCAGGCGAGGTTGTAGACCCCCTGGTAGCGCCCGCGCATGGAGTTCGGGGACAGGTCGGCGACCACCGCCATGGAGGTCGGGGAGTTGGCGATCTCGCCAACCGACCAGATGACCACCGTCGCGGCGTAGAGCAGTGCGGTGCTGGCGAAGGTGGTCAGCCCGAAGCCGACACCGGCGACCAGGGCCGCGACCGCGAGCACCACCCACGGGTCGGCCCGCTGGGTGAGCTTGCCGATCGGCAGTTGCAGCAGCACGATGGCCACCCCGTTGAGGCCCATCACCAGGCCGTACTGCGCGGCGGGCACCCCGCTGGCGGTCATCTGCACCGGCAGCGCGACCAGGTACTGCTGGTACACCATGGCCATCAGGAAGGTCAGCACCAGGAAGCCGAGGAAGAACCGGTCCCGCAGCACGGATTCCCGCCGCGGCCGGGGTCTTGCCTCGGATCGGGTGGTGGGGCTGGTCTCGGGCAGCTTGTAGTAGACGATCAGCCCGCAGAGCAGGTTGGCCAGGGCGTTGGCCAGGAACAGCCACAGGAAGCCGTTGCCCGCCAAGGCTCCCGCCATCGCGGGCGCCACGGCGAAGCCCAGGTTGATCGCCCAGAAGTTCAGCGTGTAGGCGCGGACCCGGTCGGCGGGGGCCACCAGGTCGGCCATCATCGCCGCGCGGGCGGGCCGGGCGGCGTTGAGCCCGGCGCCGACCAGGAAGGCGAAGACGCCGATGCAGATCGGGTCCACGGCCAGTCCGAGGCCGGTCATGCTGACCGCGGCCAGCACCTGCGCGCCGAGCAGCGCGGGGCGTCTGCCCAACCGGTCGGTGAGAATGCCGCCGACCAGGCAGGCCAGCATGTTGCCGACCCCGTAGAGCGTCACGGCCAGCCCGGCGAAGGCCGTGGAATATCCAAGTTGAACGGTCAGGTAAATAGCCATGAACGGAACGACGAAGCCGCCCAGTGCATTGATCAGGGTTCCCGACCACAGCCACCAGTACTGAGCAGGCAGACCTTGCAGAGAACGCAGCGCGATACGCACGACACAACTCTCACGTGGACGATCCCCAGCGGGTCGCACGTAAAGAAAGCGCAAAGAATTGCACCCGCCATACCGTGACACCGCCCAGGAGCAGGCGAAATACCGACCGAAGACGGCCGTCAACCCTGCGAATGAGTGAATGAGTGGCCAGATTTGACCAGGCCAGAACACACCGGTAACGGCATACGCAAACCCCCCAGTCAGCGTGATCGGAACTCGTCATCGTTCCGTGGACCACGCTAGTGGTGAACGTGAGCCGCACTAGCACTACTCGGCGGTAAGTGAGACAGATCATAGCAACTGTGCCCGAATTGACGACGGTAGGCTGAAACCACACAACGATGAATTGGTCTGTACCACAAAAACGGGGGAAACTTCGATGAGCACGGCCACGCCGATCAGGGCAGGCCTGGTGGTGGCGGCGATCGCCACCGGCACCGTCCTCAACCCGCTGGACGCCACCATGGTGGCCGTGGCGCTGGCCAGGGTGCAGGCTCACTTCGGTGTCTCGGTGACCGCGGTCTCCTGGTTGGTCAGCGGGTTCTTCGTGGCGGGCACCATCGGCCAGGCGCTGATGGGCAGGCTGGTGGACCGGCTCGGAGCGCGCCGCGTGTTCCGCTGGGGTCTGCTGGTGGTGGCGATCAGCTGCGCACTGGCCCCGCTGTGCCCCTCACTGGGCTGGCTGGTCGGGCTGCGCGTGGTGCAGGCACTGGGCACCTCGGTGGCCTTCCCCGCCGGGCTGGTGATCATCCGACGGCACCTCACCCTGCCGGACGGCACCCCGCCCGCCCGCGCGATCGGCGCGGTCACCACCACGAACACGCTCTCCGCGGCGGTCGGCCCGTTCGCGGGCGGGCTGCTGGTGAGCTGGGCGGGCTGGCAGGCCACCTTCCTGGCCAACGTGCCGGTGGCGCTGCTGGCCGTGCTGCTGGCCGGGAAGTGGCTGCCCGCCGACGAACCGCGCCCCGCGGGGCGCCGCGCACTGTCCGGTTTGGACATACCGGGCGCGCTGCTCTACAGCCTGACGCTGATCTCCGTGCTGGTGTTCCTGTTGCAGCCGGGCAGTACGGCCTCCTGGATCGCGCTGGCCGCCACCGTGCCCTGCACGGTGCTGTTCCTCCAGCGCGAGCGGCGGACCGAGGAGCCGTTCCTGGACGTGCGGCTGATGGCCCGCCGCCCGGAACTGCTGGGCGTGTTCGCGCAGTACGGGCTGGCCAACCTCGCCTACTACGGACTGCTCTACGCGGTTCCCCTGTGGCTGCAAGGGGTTCGCGGCACCGATCCGACCACCGCGGGGCTGATCCTGGTGCCGATCGCGGTGTGCAGCGCGGCGGTGACCCCGTTCGCGGCGCGGTGGATCCAGGGCGGCGGCCCCGCTCCCGTGCTGCTGACCGCCTCGCTGGTGCTGGCCATCGGCGGGGCGCTGATGCTCACAGTGGACAGTGCCACCCCGCTGGTGCTCGTGGCGGCGATCGGCGCGCTGGTCGGAATGGTCAACAACCCCAACACGCTCGGCCTGCAGGCGGTGCTCTACGCGGGCACGCCCACCGAGCAGACCGGCACGGTCAGCGGGGTGTTCCAGAGCTTCCGCTACGTGGGCTCGATCCTGTCCACCGCGGTGCTCGGGCTCGCCTTCGGCGGGCACGCCGATGACCACAGCCTGCACCTGACGGCGTGGCTGCTGCTGGCCACCGGCGTGCTGATCACCGCGATGAACCTGGTGACCAGGCGGGTCAGCCCAGGGCGCGCTTGAGGAAGTCCACCTGTAGCAGCAACAGGTTCTCGGCGACCTGCTCCTGCGGGGTCATGTGCGTGACGCCGGACAGCGGCAGCACGGTGTGCGGGCGGCCCGCGGCCAGCAGCGCGCTGCTCAGCCGGAGTGTGTGCGCAGCGACCACGTTGTCGTCGGCCAGCCCGTGGATGATCATCAGCTCGCTGCGCAGCTTGGCGGCGTCGGAGATCAGCGAGTTGGCGTCGTACACCTCGGGCCGCTCCTGCGGGTGGCCCAGGTAGCGCTCCGTGTAGTGCGTGTCGTACAGCCGCCAGTCGGTGACCGGGGCACCGGCGATGCCCGCGCGGAACACGTCGGGGCGGCGCAGCACGGCCAGCGCCGACAGGTAGCCGCCGTAGGACCAGCCGCGGATGCCGACCCGGTCCAGGTCCAGGAACGGGTGCTCGGCCGCCACCGCGTGCAGGGCGTCGACCTGGTCGTCCAGCGTGGCGCCCGCGAAGTCGAGGTGGATCGCGCGGTCCCAGTCCGGGCCCCGGCCCGGCGTGCCGCGCCCGTCCACGACCAGCACCGCGAAGCCCTGGTCGGCCAGCCACTGTGAGGCCACGTAGGCGTTGCGCGCCGACATGACCCGCTGCGCGTGCGGCCCGCCGTACGGGTCGAGCAGCACCGGCAGCTTGCCGGTGGTGTGCCCGGTCGGCAGCAGCAGGGCGCAGCGCAGGCCGCGCTCCCCCGCGGTCAGCAGCCGCACGTTGGGCGTGATCGACGGGGTCTCGGCCAGCGAGTCGATCCCGGCCACACGCTCCCCGCCGCGCAGCACGGACACGCGCGAACCGAAGTGGTCCATGCCGGTCTCCACGTGCACGGTGACGTCCCCGCCGCGGGCCAGCGAGTGCACGCCGGGGGCCTCGGTGAGCCGCCGCACGCCCTGCGCGCCGACCGAGTAGACGTGCACCTGCGTGGGGTCGGACTCCGAGGCGCGGATCAGCACGTCCTGCGCGCCGATCGCGGACACCGAGCGGACCTGCAACTCGGGGCCGGTGACCTCCTCGTCACCGATTACCAGCCGGTACGCCCCCTCGCGCGCGGTGATCCGCAGCAGCTTGCCGTCCCGGGTCCACGCGGGCACCCCGGGCAGGATCTCCACCCAGCGCTCGTCGGTCTCCTCGTGCAGCACGGTGGTCTTGCCGCTGGCGGTGTTCACCGCCAGCACGAGCATGCTGCGCTGGTCCCGGCTCTGCACGGCCAGCAGCGGTGCGCCGCCGGTGGACCAGTGCACGCTCGCCAGGTACGGGTGGGCGTCCCGGTCCCAGTCCACGTCCACCCGGCTGCCGTCCAGCCCGAGCACCGACACGCCGACCTCGGCGTTGGGCGTGCCCGCCGCCGGGTAGCCCACCTCGGCGGGCACCGTGCCGGGGTTGGCCGGGTCGGCGATGTACCAGCGCTGCACGGGCGAGTTGTCCACGCGGGCGGCCAGCAGGTGCATGCCGTCGGGTGACCACCAGTAGCCCCGCGAGCGGCTCATCTCCTCCGCGGCGATGAACTCCGCGAGCCCCCAGGTGATCTGCTCACCCTCCGGGCTGGCCAGCGCGCGGTCCTCACCGCCTGCCAGGCCGACCACCCGCAGTTCGCCGTTGGCCACGTAGGCGATGTGCCGCCCCGTCGGGTCCGGCCGGGGGTCGATCACCGGGGTGGCGGTGGCCAGCTCGCGGTTCTCCCCGGTGAGCAGGTCCAGTGCGTGCAGCCGCCCGGACAGGGCGAACGCCGCCACCCGGACCTCGCCGTCGGTGGCGTAGCCGACCACGCCCGCGGCCTGCTCCCGGCTGCGCTCGCGGCGGGCCCGCTCCTGCGCGGACAGCTCCTCGGCCCCGGCAAGGGGGTCGAACAGCTGGCGGTGCTCCCCGCTGGCCACGTCCACCGACCACACGCCGGTGCGCCGGTCGGTGCCGGAGGCCGACCTCAGGTACACCACGCGCGAGCCGTCCGGGGCCACGGTGAACGCCTTGGGCACACCGAGGGTGTAGCGCTGCGTGCGGGCGTGCTGACGAGGAAACGACAGTTCGGCGGTCACGCCGAGCACCCTAATACCCGCACGGGAGTGCGCTACACTGACCAGAAAACTAATCTGGTCAGTTAGTCAGGAGTGGGCGGTGGACAAGCCGGGGCGCATCCTCGACGCGGCGGAGCGGCTGCTGGTCGACCACGGCTACCGCAGGGTCACCGTGGACGAGGTGGCGAAGCGGGCCGGAGTGGGCAAGGGCACCGTGTACCTGTACTGGCCCAGCAAACTGGAGCTGTTCGGCGCGGTGATCTCCCGCCGCACGGCCGAACTGGTCCGCGAGCAGCTCGCGGCGCTGCGGGCCGATCCCGCCGAGGTGCTGCTGCACAGGGCCTTCAGCTGGACCTTCCGCCAGGTGCTGCGCGAGCCGCTGACCAGGGCGCTGTACACCGGGAACCAGGACGTGCTCGGTGAGCTGATGACGGTGCAGGGCGGGCGGTTCGCCGGGGGCAAGGCGGCCACGACCGCGCGGTACCTGGAGGTGCTGCACGCGCACGGCCTGCTCGCCGGGGACCCGGCGGCCGATCCGCTGCTGTCCTACCGGCTCTCCGCGACGATCAGCGGGTTCTTCCTGCTGGAAACGGTTCCCGGCGCGGCCGAGCACGAGGTGGCGGACAAGGCACAGGCGCTGGCGACCACGCTGCGGCTGGCCTTCGAACCCACCGGAAGGCCCGCGCCGCAGGCGGTCCGCGCGGCGGCCACGGAGCTGGCGGGCCGGTACGAGCAGTGGGCCGAGGAGCTGACGAAGGAGGCGACCCCGTGAAGGTGCGACTGGCCGGTTCCATGGAGACGGCGCTGATCACCCTGTACGGCAAGGCCTTGGACGCGGGCATGACGCCCTCGCTGTTGCACGACACGATGGCGGCACAGGCCGTCGAGAGGATCGACTACGACTTCGGCCGGATCGGCATGACGCCCCGGCTGGCCCCCAACGTGGCGGCCCGTTCCCTGCACTTCGACGGCTGGGCAAGGGAATTCCTCGCCCGGCACGAGCAGGCCACCGTCGTGCACCTGGGCGCGGGGCTGGACACGCGCGTGTGGCGGGTCGACCCCGGTCCCGGCGTGCGCTGGTACGAGGTGGACTACCCGGAGGTCGTGGCCGTGCGGCGGCAGTTGTACCCGGAACGGGAGAACTACCAGCTGATCGGCTGCTCGGCGACCGCACCGGAGTGGCTGGCGCAGGTGCCCGCCGACCGGCCGACGCTGGTGCTGGGTGAGGGCCTGCTGATGTACCTGGAACCCGCGCAGGGCCACGAACTGCTGCGCCGGATCACCGACCGGTTCCCCAGCGGGGTGTTCGCCGGGGACACGCACAACCGGCTGGCCGTCCGCATGGTGAACCGGAACCTGGCCCGTACCTTCGGCGCCCCGCTGCTGCGCTGGGCCATCGAGGACCCGCACGAGTTGGAACGCGCCAACCCCGCGCTGCGGCTGACCGACGCGGTGAGCGCGCTGAGCAGCCCGTCGTTGCCCAGGGCCACAAGGATCCTCGCCACGCTGACCAGGCCGGTCCGCGCGGTGCGCGACCTGGGCATGTACCTGCGGCTGGAGTTCGGCCCTCAGGGCTGAGCCCCGGCGAGCTGCACCGCGAGGCCGCCCAGTTCGAGGCGGACCAGGTGCAGCACCCCGCCGACCATCGCGCACACAGCGGGATCGGCTCAATCGTGCGGGTCGGTGATGGTCACCTCGAACCCGCCATGCACGGTCAACGGGGTGGTCAGCGCCCAGTTGCCCTCATCGGCAAGCTGCTGCAACGCGTCGGTGCGACCGGTGGCCGAGGGCCAGTCGTTCTCCCGGCCCGGCGTGCAGGGGTGGCGCATGTGCTCGGCGCGGATCTGGTTGAACCGGCTCAGCCAGCTGGCCTCGTCCACCCCGCTGGCCGGGTCCCCGCCCAGTGCGGAGCTGGTCTCGCCGATGATCTTGGGCAGGCCGTCGCAGTCGGTCGGGCCGGGGCCCATCATCAGTGCGGTGTCGAAGAAGTTCGCCAGCCCGAGGTTGGTGCGCAACCCGTGCTGTGCGACCAGGTCGCGGGCCGGGTTGAGGTACAGCTCGTGGCCGGTGGCCAGTTGCAGCTCGGTGAAGGTGCTGTCCTGCGCGGCCTGCTTCCAGTCGGACTCGAAGCTCCCGCCCAGCGCGCTGGTGTCGTCGCTGCCGGAACCGGCCAGTTGCCGCAGGGTGTCGGTGTACTTGGCCAGCACGTTGTCCGGGGCGGCCTGGTTGTAGCGCTCGACGAGCTTGAGCAGGTCCCCGGTCTGGGTGCAGAACCCGATCCAGCCCGCGGTGTAGCCGCAGCCGTCGTTGAGGTTCTCGATGTAGCCGTACTGCGGGGAGTTGGCGCCGTTCTCGAACACGGCGGTGATGTCGTCCAGGGTCGCGACCAGCGGGTCGGCGGCCAGGGCCGGGGCGGCGGCGGTCAGGCAGAGCAGGGCGGACAGGCAGGCGGGGACGAGTGCGCGGCGCACGGTGACCTCCGGGGGTCGGTGGCGTGGCGGCGCCTTTCATTAGGAAAGTTTCCTATTTATTAGCGCACACCATAAACGCCCGCGGCGCACCGGTCAACGGTGCGCCGCGGGCGTTTTCCGAGCGGAGGTCAGGTGTTCTGCGGGAAGCCCAGGTTGATGCCGCCGTGTGAGGGGTCCAGCCAGCGGCTGGTGACGACCTTGGTCCTGGTGAAGAAGTGCACGCCCTCCGGGCCGTAGGCGTGCGAGTCCCCGAACAGCGAGTCCTTCCAGCCGCCGAAGGAGTAGTAGGACACCGGCACCGGGATCGGCACGTTGACCCCGACCATGCCCACCTCGATCTCGTTCTGGTACCGGCGGGCCGCTCCCCCGTCGTTGGTGAAGATCGCGGTGCCGTTGCCGTACCGGTTGGCGTTGACCAGTTCCACGGCCGCGTCGTAACTGGGGCAGCGCAGCACCGACAGCACAGGACCGAAGATCTCGTCGGTGTAGACCGACATCTCGGGCCGCACGCGGTCGAACAGCGTGGGGCCGAGCCAGAAGCCCTGCTCCCCGCCGTTGATCGGGTGCGCCCGCCCGTCCACGACCAGCTCCGCGCCCTCGGCCACGCCACTGTCCAGATAGGACGCGACCTTGTCCCGGTGCACCGCGGTCACCAGCGGGCCCATCTCGCTGTCGGCCTGCCGCCCGTCGCCCACCTTGAGCCCCGGCATGCGCTGCGCGATCTTGGCCACCAGCTCGTCGCCGACCGGGTCCACCGCGACCACCACGGAGACCGCCATGCAGCGCTCCCCGGCCGAGCCGAAGCCCGCGGACACCGCCGCGTCGGCGGCCAGGTCCAGGTCGGCGTCGGGCAGCACCACCATGTGGTTCTTGGCCCCGCCCAACGCCTGCACCCGCTTGCCCGATGCGGTGCCGCGCTCGTAGACGTACTTGGCGATGGGCGTGGACCCGACGAAGGAGATCGCCTTGACCTCGGGGTGCTCCAGCAACCGGTCCACGGCCACCTTGTCCCCGTGCACCACGTTGAGCACGCCCTCGGGCAGCCCGGCCTCGGCCCACAGCTCGGCGATGAAGTTCGCCGCCGACGGGTCCTTCTCGCTGGGCTTGAGCACCACGGCGTTGCCGCAGGCGATGGCGTTGGGCACGAACCACAGCGGCACCATCGCCGGGAAGTTGAACGGGGAGATCACCCCGACCACGCCGAGGGACTGCTGGATGGAGTAGACGTCCACCCGCGTGGAGGCGTTCTCGCTGAAGCCGCCCTTGAGCAGTTGCGGTATGCCGCAGGCGAACTCCACGGCCTCCAGCGCGCGCTGCACCTCGCCCGCGGCGTCGGAGAGCACCTTGCCGTGCTCGGCGGTGACGATGGCCGCCAGCTCGGACTTGCGCGAGTTGAGCAGTTCCCGGAAGGAGAACAGCACGTTGGCGCGGGCCGTCAGCGAAGCGCCACGCCAGCTCCGCCACGCGGCACGGGCCGTCTCCACAGCCAGGTCCACTTCGGACTCCGCCGCGAAGTCCACATAGGACGCAACGGAACCCGTTGCGGGGTCGAACACCTCGCCGTGCCGCTGGGCGGTGCCGCTCCACGGCTTGCCGCCGATCCAGTGCGTGATGCGGGAGATCTCAGTCATCGGGCCAGCTCCGCGCTCGTCGCGGCGATCGAGTCGGCCAGGATGCCCAGCGCCTCCTCGGCCTCCGCCTCGGTCAGGGTCATCGGCGGGGCCAGGCGCAACACGTTGCCGCCCTGCCCGCCCTTGCCGATCAGCAGCCCGCGCTCGCGGGTGTGCTCCATCATCCGTGCCGCCGCCCGCGAACTCGGCTGGTCCGTACCGGGCTCGACCAGCTCCACTCCGATCATCAGCCCCTTGCCGCGCACGTCCCCGATCACCGGCTCCTCCTGGGCGATGCGGCGCAGCCCGTCCATGAGCTGGTTGCCCACCTTGAACGCGTTGGCCTGAAGGTCGTGGTCGAGCAGGTAGTCCAGGGTGGCGTTGGCCGCCGCGGTGGACACCGGGTTGCCGCCGAAGGTGGAGATGGAGTTGGCGGTCAGGCAGTCCATCAGGTCCCCGCGGGCGACCAGGCCGCCGATGGCCAGCCCGTTGCCCAGCCCCTTGGCGAAGGTCATCATGTCCGGCACCACCCCGTGCGCCTGGATGCCCCAGAAGTGCTCCCCGGTACGGCCCCAGCCGGTCTGCACCTCGTCGGAGATCAGCAGGATGCCGAACTCGTCGAGCACCTCCTTGAACGCGCCGAGCAGGCCGTCCGGCGGGGTGGTGAAGCCGCCGACGCCCTGGATCGGCTCGGCGATCAGGCAGGCCACGTCCCCGGAGGTGGCGGTGGCCAGCATCTCGCGTAGGTCCGCGACGCAGGCCCTGATGTACTCGGCGTCGCTGAAGTCCTTGAACGGCCCGCGGTTGCGGTTGCCGCCGTGCACGTAGCTGACGTTGACCGGGCTGAGCGAGGAGGCCGACCAGCCCCGGTTGCCGGTGATGGCGATCGTGCCGAAACCCCTGCCGTGGTAGGAGTTGCGCAGCGCGAGCACCTGGTTGCTGCGGCGGTGCTGGGTGGCCAGCATCAGCGCCGTCTCGTTGGCCTCGGTCCCGGAGTTGGTGAAGAACACCTTGGCGTCCGGGATGCCCGACAGGCGCGCGATCTTCTCCGCCAGCTCCACCTGCTGGCGGATCAGGTACAGGGTGGAGGTGTGCACGACCCCGCTGTCGAGCTGGGCGCGGACCGCCTCGCGGATCTCGGCGATGTCGTAGCCGATCGCGTTGGTCAGGATGCCCGCGAACAGGTCCAGGTAGGTGCGGCCCTCGCCGTCGGTGACCCGGCGGCCCTCGCCGCGCACGATCTCGATCGGCTGCTCGTAGTAGAGGGCAAGCCAGCTCGGCAGCACGGCCCTGTGCCTGGCGAGCAGCTCCTCGTGCACCATGGGTCCTCCACAACTCGAAGTGGTCGGGCTACCCGCCGAGTGTGGCGTCACCGACCTGTGACCGCCATGGACAAGGTGTCGCCCATTGCGGGCAATACCATGACACTGTGTCCACCCTGGCCCGCAGCTCCGCGTTCCCCACCGTCGCCGACGTGCTCACCATGCCGGTGATCCGGCGGGGACGGCCGAGGCTGGCGGCGGGCTCGGCGGGGCTGGAGCACAAGGTGCGCTGGGTGCACGTGGCCGAGGTCGCCGACATCGGGCACCTGTTGCGCGGCGGCGAACTGGTGCTGACCACCGGCATCGCCCTGCCCGCCGAGGACAGCGCGCTGGTGGCCTACGTGGACGAGTTGGTCGGCGCGGGCGCGAGCGGGCTGGTCATCGAACTGGTCCGCCGCTGGCCGGACGCGCTGCCGCAGGCCCTGGTCGGGGCCGCCGAGCGACACGGCCTGCCGGTGATCACCCTGGCCGAGGAGACCCGGTTCGTGGCCGTCACGGAGGCGGTCGTCGCACTGATCGTGGACGCCCAGGTCGCCGAGCTGCGCGCGGCCGAGCAGGTGCACGAGACCTTCACCGCGCTGACCGTGTCCGGGGCGGAGCCCTCGCAGGTGCTGCGCGAGGTGGCCGCCATGTCGGGGCTGCCGGTGGTGCTGGAGACCCTGTCGCACGAGGTGCTGGCCTACGACGCGGCCGGAGGCGACCCGAGTGAGCTGCTCGCCGGGTGGGCGCAGCGCTCGCGGTCGGTCAACCTGGTGGAGCGGACCTCGTACCACCCCGAGCCCGGCTGGCTGGTGACCGTGGTGGGCGCCCGGGGCAACGACTGGGGCCGCCTGGTGCTGGTGACCCCCGACACACCCCCGCACCGGCACGTGGTCGTGGCCGAGCGCGCCGCCTCCGCGCTGGCGGTCAACCGGCTGGTGGCCCGGGACCGGGAGAGCCTGGAACGGCACACGCACCGCACCCTGCTGACCGAGTTGCTGGCGACCGGCGCACCGCCGGTGGACCTGGCCGCACGGGCAACCGCGCTGGGCGTGCCGCTGGAGGGCAGGCAGTTGGTCGGCGTGGCCGTGCGACCGCAGGACGTGGTCTGCGCGCCGACCATGGCTACCCAGGAGGTGCTGCGCGACCTGGCCGAGGCCATGGCGCTGGCGGCCCGCCGGGCCCGGGTGCCCGCGCTGGTCGGCGGGGTGGACGACACCAGTGTGAGAGCACTGCTCTCGGTTCCGGCCCAGTCGGCGGTGGACCTGGTGCTGGACCGGCTCGCCGCGCAGATCAGCAACGGGGACGCCACGCTGGTGGTCATCGGGGTGGGCACGACGGTCCGCTCCGTGGCCGACGCGCGCCGGAGCCTGGTCGAGGCCGCGCACGTGGCCGGGGCCGCGCTGCGTTCCCCGGGCACGAGCAGTTACCACCGGCTCGCCGACGTGCGGTTACGCGGGCTGCTGCACCTGCTCCGCGAGGACGAACGGCTGTCGGCCTTCGCCGAGCGCGAGCTGGGGCCGCTGCTGGCCCGTGACGCCGCGACCGGCAGCAGGCTGGTCGACGTGCTGCGGGTGTACTGCGAACACGGTGGCAACAAGTCGGCCGCGGCCGCGGCGGCACACCTGTCGCGCACGGCCTACTACCAGCAGTTGGCGCGGATCGAGTCCGTGCTGGGCGTGTCGCTGGAGGACCCCGAGTCCATGCTGTCGCTCTACGTGGCGCTGCTGGCCACCGACCTGCACTGACCAACCCCCGCGTGTCGGCGCTACCGGCACCGCGTGTCGGCGCTCCAAGGACCGCGTGTCGGCGCTTCCGGTACGCCGTGTCGGCGCTTCCGGTGCAGGTTCCCACCGGCTGGGAAATCGCCCACGAAGCGCAGAAACACCGTGCGCGAAGCGCCGACACGCGCCTCCGGAACGTCCGACACGCGCTGTTGTGGCGGGCGAGTCCCGCTCTGGAGCACGCGAGTCCCGCCCAGGTGCGGGCGAGTCCCGCTCAGATGATCCCGGCGCGCAGGGCGTGCGCCACGGCGTGCACCCGGTTGTGCGCGCCCAGCCGCTTGGCCGCGGCGAACAACGTGTTCTTCACGGTCCGCTCCGAGCAGCCCAGCTGGCTGGCGATCTCCCCGGTGTCCCGGCCCTCGGAGAGCAGCCGCAGCACGGCGATCTCGCGTTCGCCCAGGCTGGCGGCGTTGAGCACGTCGGGCGGCAGCACCTCGCGGTGCAGGGTCTCGACCTCGGCGCGCAGGTCACCGGGCAGCGCCTCGCGCCCGGCGGCGAGCACGGTCTCGTGCAGCCGGGGGCTGAGCACAGCGGACATGGGCAGCACCGCGACGACCCCGCAGGCGGTCAGCGCGGAGGCGGTCACCTCGGCGGCCCGGTTGGTGACGAGCACGGTGGGCACCGAGCCCTCGGCGGCGAGCCCGCGCAGGAGCTCCAGCGTGGGCACGGCCACCCGTTCCACGGCGAACACCGCGACCTGCACGGCGGAACGGGGCCGTCCGGCGACCACCACCACGCCCTGGCTGGACCGCAGGTAGCCGACCAGCCCGGTGTGCATCACGGGGTCGGTTGCATGTGCCGCAACGCGAAGTCTGTCCACCGGCACAGCCTGCGTGGCGCGACTACACAAGTTGTCCACGTTCTCTGGATCGATGCCGGGCGCCCGCTGCCGACCGCCCGGCCCGACCTCAGACCTGCCCCGGCAGCCGCTCGGCGATGTCCTTGATCGTCCACGGCCCGTCGGTCTCGATGGTGCGGGCGCCCTGCCACCCGCTCAGCTCGGAGATCGCACCGCCCTGCACGGCGAACACCTTGCCGGTGACCGGGCAGTCCTCAGTGGCCAGGTACGCCACGACGGGCGCGATGTTCACAGGGCTGAACAGATCGAACTCGCCCTCGGGCACCTCCATGGCGAACATCGCGCCCATGCCGGGGGTGGCCAGGGTCAGCCGGGTCCTGGCCACCGGGGCGATCGCGTTGGCGCGGACCCCGTAGCGGCCCAGTTCCTCCGCGGCCACCAGCGTCATCGCGGCGATGCCCGCCTTGGCCGCGCCGTAGTTGGCCTGACCGGCGTTGGCGATCAGCACCCCCGAGGCCGAGGACGTGTTGATCACCGAGGCGCGCACCTGCTCACCCGCCTTGTGCCGGGACTTCCAGTGCTCCGCCGCGTGCCGCAGCACGGCGAAGTGCCCCTTGAGGTGCACGGCGATCACGTCGTCCCACTGCTGCTCGTCCATGCCCGCGAGGAAGGCGTCGCGCAGGATGCCCGCGTTGTTGACCACCACGTCCAGTCGGCCGAACTCCTCGACGGCCTGGGCCACCAGCTCCGCGGCCCCCGCCCAGGTCGCGATGTTCGCGGTGTTGGCCACCGCCTGCCCGCCCTCGGCGATGATCTCCTCGACCACCTCGTGCGCCGGACCGGCGTCGGTTCCCGAGCCGTCGTTGCCGCCGCCGAGGTCGTTGACCACGACCTTGGCCCCCTCGCGGGCGAACAGCAGGGCGTGCTCGCGGCCGATGCCCCGGCCCGCACCCGTGATCACCGCGACGCGGTCCTGGAGTACTCCCATGTCTTGACCCTCCACTCAGGACAGTTCGGCCAGGCCGTCGCGGATCACCAGCGCGTCCCCGGCCCAGGTCTGGTAGGCGAATCGGCCACCGCCGGTGGACCACAGGCGGGTCGTGATGTCCTGGCCGGGGAACACCGGCTTGGCGAAGCGCACGGCGAGCCTGCGCAGCCGCTCGACCTGACCGTCGGCCAGCTCGGTCAGCACCGCCCAGGAGGTGAACGCCATCGTGCACAGGCCGTGCGCGATGATGCCGGGCAGCCCGGCCAGCCGGGCCGCGTCCTCGTCGAGGTGGATCGGCATCGGGTCGCCGGAAGCCGGGCTGTACCGGAAGGTCTGGTCGGAGTCCACGTGCTGCACCACCTCCGCCACCGGCTCCAGTTCCAGCAACGTCTGATCGAACTCGTGCGGTTCCCCTTGTACGCCACGGCTCTCGCCGATCTCGTGACGGCGGAAGAAGAAGGTCACCCACTGCTCGTTGACCAGCTCACCCGCCGCACCCCTCGTCTCGGCGTACACCGTTGCCGTGCTGCCGCTGGAGTTGTCGTGGTAGCCGACGGCCTTGGCGCGGCAGGACAGGGTCTGCCCCGGCAGGATCGGCCGGTGGAAGCGGAAGTCCTGCTCCCCGTGCAGCACCCTGCCCAGCAGCTCCGGCGGCATGATCTCCAGCGCGGCGGGCAGCAGGGAGTCGAAGGTCGGCACGCAGGCGAACACCGGTGGCGCGATCTCCCCCGCGCGGTGCGCCCTGATCGGGTCGTTGGTGGCCTCGGCGTACGCGGCGACCCGCTCCGCCCTCACCTCGAAGGTCGAGGTCTCACACCACTTGTCCAGGCCCTCGGGGTTGAACTCCATCAGCCCAGCAGCCCGGCGAAGGTGTCCAGGGACTGCTCCAACTCCTTGCGCGCGGTCTTGGCGATCGCGGTGCCGATGGCGCCGACGACCATCTGCCCGCTGAAGTCGGCGTCGATGCTCGCGGCGGAGCCGGATCCGTTCTCCTGCACCGAGAGCGTGAAGGCGATCTTCACCCCGGCCATGCCGGTGCCGGACATGCGCACGGTGGAGGGCGCCTCGTAGGAGTCGAAGTTCCACTCGATCTTGTTGGCCATGCCCATGATCGCGATGATCTCGGTGACCTTCGCACCCTGGGAGAGCTCCGCGGGCAGCTCACTGCGCCAGCCCTGGTGCAGGCTCAGCCACTCCTCGTAACGGGAGAGATCGGTGAGCAGCGCCCAGGCCTGCTCCTTGCTAACGGGCAGTTCCTTGCTCACGGTGACGTTGGGCATCGCTGGCTCCTCAGCGGTTGGCGGGGCGGTAGGCGGTGACCACGACGGCGCCGCCGAGGCCGATGTTGTGCTGGAGGGCGACCTGTGCGCCCGCGACCTGGCGCCGGTCGGCGGTGCCGCGCAGCTGCCAGGTGAGCTCGCTGCACTGGGCAAGGCCGGTGGCGCCCAGCGGGTGGCCCTTGGAGATCAGGCCGCCGCTGGGGTTGACCACCCAGCGCCCGCCGTAGGTGGTGTCCCCGGCGTCGACCAGCTTGCCGCCCTCGCCCTCACCGCACAGGCCCAGGGCCTCGTAGGTGAGCAGTTCGTTGGTGGAGAAGCAGTCGTGCAGCTCGATGACGTCCACATCGGACGGTGCGAACCCGGCCTGCTCGTACACCTCGCGGGCGGCCCGTTCGGTCATGCGCGCGCCGACCAGGCTGATCGCGCTGTTGTCGGCGAAGGTACTGGGCAGGTCGGTGACCATGGACTGGCCGACGATCTCCACGGCCTGCGCGGACAGGTCGTGCCGCTCCACGAACTCCTCGCTGGCGATCACGACCGCGGCCGAGCCGTCCGAGGTGGGCGAGCACTGCAACTTGGTCAGCGGCTCGTACACCGTGTTGGCGGCCAGCACCTCCTCCAGCGTGTACTCCACCTGGAACTGGGCGTAGGGGTTGTGCACCGAGTGCCGGTGGTTCTTCACGCCGATCTTCGCGAACTGCTCGGGCGTGGTGCCGTAGCGCCGCATGTGCTCGCGCCCGGCGGCGCCGAACATCCACGGGGCGGCGGGCATGGCGAACTCGGCCAGCTCGGCGAGCGCGGCGATGTGCCGCATCAGCGGCTGTTCGCGGTCGTCGAAGGTGGTGCCCAGCGAACCGCGCTGCATCTTCTCGAAACCCAGTGCCAGCGCGCAGTCCACGGTGCCGCTGCGCACCGCCTGCGCGGCCAGGAACAGCGCGGTGGAACCGGTGGAGCAGTTGTTGTTGACGTTGACCACGGGGATGCCGGTGATGCCCAGCTCGTAGACCGCGCGCTGGCCCGCGGTGGACTCGCCGTACACGTAGCCGACGTACGCCTGGCGGACCAGTTCGTAGCCGATGCCCGCGTCCTGCAATGCCTTGGTACCCGCCTCGCGGGCCATGTCCGGGTAGTCCCAGTCCCTCGAACCGGGTTTCTCGAACTTGGTCATGCCCACGCCGACGACGAAGGTCCGGGTGCTCATGGCGAGCAGCCTAGGCAAGAAACATACATGCACGCCAGAATGTATTTGGGTGACCCAGCTCACCCGGAACCACGCGTGCGAGACTGCGCACCGTGACCACGACCCGCTCGCAGCGCCGGACCCAGGCGGAACGACGCGCGGCCACCCGGCAGGCGCTGCTGGAGGCCACGATCGACTGCCTGTGCGAGCACGGCTACCCCAACCTCACCGGGGCGCAGATCTCCGCGCGGGCCGGGGTGACCCGTGGCGCGCAGGCGTACTACTTCACCACCAAGGTCGAACTCGTGATCGCGGCGCTGGAGTACGCCATGGAGCGGATGATCACCAGCTTCCGCACCGACCCGCCCCGGCTGGAGACTGAGTCGGCCACGGCGATGGCGCTGGTGGACCGGGTCTGGGCGCTGCACGAGAGCCCCGCGTTCACCGCGGCGGCCGAGGTGGCCTTCGCCGCGCGCACCGACGAGGAGCTGCGCGAGAAGGTGGGCACGCTCAACCGGCGGCTGGTCAGCGCGCTGACCGAGCTCGTGCAGCAGCAGCTGCCCGGACTGACCGAGCACGGCGAGGCGTACGCGGTGATGCTGACCGCGCTGGCCGCGGTGCGCGGGGTGCTGGTGATGGGCGTGGTCTCCGACGCGCAGACCATCGAGAGCCTGTGGCTCACCGTGCGTGGTCAGCTGGAGAAGCTCATCAGCACTATGTGATTCAGCTCACCGGCATTACAAGCTGGCAGGCATGAATGTTTTTGCCCTACCCTGGCCCCCTTCCCGAATACTGGGCGGTGACGACGGCAATGGTCGACGAGAACGGACCGGGCCAGGTCTGGCAACTCGTGCGCGCGGCACAATCGGGTGATGGTGCGGCTTTCAGCGAGCTCTACGCCGGTTATGTGGACATGGTGTACCGCTACGTGTGGTTCCGCGTCGGCGACCGGGCGCTGGCCGAGGACCTGACCAGTGAGACCTTCCTGCGCGCGCTGCGCCGCATCACCAGCGTGGACTACCAGGGCCGCGACCTCGGCGCCTGGTTCATGACCATCGCGCGCAACCTGGTGCTGGACAACGCCAAGTCGGGCCGGGCCAGACTGGAGATCAGCTCCGCCGACGCGGGCAGCGACGCGGTGTCCCACGAGGGCCCCGAACAGGCGGTGCTGACCAGGGAGCGCAGCACGGTGCTGCTGGACTGCGTTCGGCAGCTCAAGCACGAGCAGCGGGAGTGCATCGTGCTGCGCTTCCTGCACGGCCTGTCGATCTCCGAGACGGCGCTGCGACTGGGCAGCACCGAGGGCGCGGTCAAGGCGCTGCAACACCGCGCGGTGCGCAGGCTGGCCACACTCCTGCCCGAGAGTTATCACTGAATCGAGAAGAAACCGCGAACCCGGTTCTCGGGAAAAACGATTTCGACGAGGCCGCGGAAATTGTCCGCACTCAGATCGTGAGCAGAACGCGACCCGTCCTGGCGCGATCAGCCAGCATTTCGTGTGCGCGCCGCGCATCGGCCAGCGGCAGGCTCGCGTGCACCACGGAGCGCAACCGCCCGGCACTCGCCCACCCGGCCAGTTCGGCGATCTCCGCCCGCGCCTGCTCGGGCCGCGCTCGCCGCCAGGCCAGCAGCGAGAAGCCCACCACGTACTTCAACTGCGCGAGCTGCATGAACGTCGGTGTGCCGAAGTCCCCGGCGATCGCCCCGTACAGCACGGTGCGACCGAGCGGCGCGAGCAGGTCCATGTTGGTCGCGGTCACCGCGCCGCCGATCGAGTCGGCGATCACGTCCACCCCGCCCGGCGCGACCGCACGCACCTGCTCGGCCCAGTCCGGTTCGCTGGTGTTCACACCGAAGTCGGCACCCAGCCCGCGCGCGAAGTCCAGTTTGGACGGTGAGCTGGCCGCCGCGATGACCTTGCCCGCACCGAGCAGCTTCGCCAGCTGCACCGCCAGGTGCCCGATGGCGCCCGCCGCGGCGTGCACCAGCACGGTCTCCCCCTCGGCGAGCTGCCCGGTGCGCAGCACGCGCAGCGCAACCGGTGCGTTCATCGGCAGCACCGTGGCCGTACCGATGTCGACATTGGTCGGCACGTCGACCAGCCAGTCCGCCTCGACCAGCACCTGCTCGGCGTAGGCCGGGTCGGCCAGGGCAGCCACCCGCGCGCCGATCCGCGCCGGGTCCACGCCGGGGCCGACCGCCTCGACCGTGCCCACCACCTCACCGGTCAGGTCCGCGGGCAGCTCACGCCGGAACACCCCGGCCGTCCCGGTGCGGAACTGCACGTCCACGTAGTTGGTGCCGATCACCTCGGTGCGCAGCCGCACCTGCCCCTCTCCCGGATCGGGCACCTCGGCCTGCTCCAGCCGCAGCACCTCCGGCCCGCCGTACTCGTAGTACCGCACTCGCCGCATGGCACGTCCCCCTCGTTTGTGTTGGCCTCACCAACGTTGGCAAGGCCAACATAGCACGGCGCGGTACCGTGACCGCTGTGATCGGTGATGAGGTGTGCCAGCCCAACCGGCTGAGCGGCACAGTGGTGTGGCTGCTGGGCAGGGCCTCGCTGCGCGCACACCGCACCGTGCAGGAACGGCTGGCGGCGCACGGCATCCGCAAGTGGCACTACGGGGTGCTGGCCACGCTGTTCGAGTTCGGGCCGGGCACGCAGGCGCAGATCGGGCGGCGGCTGGGCGTGGACCGCAGCGACATGGTCGCGATCCTCAACGACCTGGAGCGCGAGGGCTACGTGCACCGCGCGCCGGACCCGGCGGACCGGCGGCGCAACACGGTGACGCTGACCGAGCCGGGCCGCACCGCGCTGGCCGGGTTCGACCAGGTGGTCGCGGCCACCGACGACGAACTGCTCGGCCACCTGTCCGCGGCCGACCGCGCGGACCTGGAGCGGATCCTGCGCACGCTGGCCGGGGATCAGCCCTTGGGCACCGCGTCCAGCGCGGAGCGCGCGATCTGACGGGTCGCGGCGCGGCCGATGCCGGTCTGCCCCAGGAACCGGATGCCCTCCACCACCGCGAGCAGCAGCCTGGCCTGCTCGCGCGGGTCGGCCTCGGCCGCGATCTCCCCGCGATCCCGTGCCATCTCAAGGCATTGCGCGAGCACGTCCTCCAGCGCCGCGAAGGTGCTGCGGGAGCGGGCCAGCACCTCGGGATCGCGGTTGTTCAGCTCCGCGCTGGAGTTGGCCAGCAGGCAGCCGCGCAGGCCCTGCTCGGTGCTCGCGCCCTCGGCGATCGCCATGACGAACGCCTTCAGGCGCCGCCACGGCGATCCCGTGCCCTCCAGCAGCGTGGACCGGATCCCGCACAGGAACCGCTCGCGGTAGTCGTCCAGTGCGCGCAGGAAGAGCTGGTGCTTGTCCCCGAACGCCCCGTAGAGGCTGCCCTTGCCCAGACCGGTCGCGGACATCAGGTCGTCCAGCGAGGTGGCCGCGTAGCCGTTGTCCCAGAACCGGTTGCAGGCCGCCGCGAGAACCTCCTCCTCGTCGAAACCGCGCGGTCTGGGCATGGCAGCAGTCTACTTCAGACGTTGCTGATCGAGCCGCCGTCGATCACGAACTCGCTGCCGGTGATCCAGCGGGCACGGTCGGAAGCCAGGTAGGCCACCAGGTCCGCGACCTCCTCCGGCCGCCCCGGCCTGCCAAGCGGGATGCCGCCGACCTCCGCCAGCAGCGCCGCGCGGGCCCCTTCGATGTCCAGCCCCCTGGCCTGCGCCATCTCACCGAGCAGCACCTGCACCGCCGGAGTCTCGATCATGCCTGGCGACACCCGGTTGACCCGGACGTTGTTGCCCGCCACCGCCTTGGACAGCGCCTTGCTGTACGAGGACAGCGCCGCCTTGGCCGCCGAGTAGTGCGGGATCGTCGTCTGCGGCTCGCGGGCCACGATGGAGCTGATGTGCACCACCACCCCCGAGCCCCGCTCGACCATCTGCGGGACCAGGGCGTTGTCCAGCCGCACCGCGCTGAGGTAGTTGGTCTGCAACGCGTCCAGCCAGTCCTTTTCGGACAGGGTGAGCGGGCCACCGGGGAAGAGCTGCCCACCACCGGCGTTGTTGACCAGCACGTCCACCCCGCCCAGTTGGCCGAGGGCCTGCTCGGCCAGCGCGCTCGCGCCCTGCGCCGTGCTCAGGTCGCCGCGCACGAACCGCACGCCCTCGGGCAGCTCGTCCACCGGGTTGCGCGCCGAGGTCAGCACGGTGGCCCCCTGCTCCACCAGCCTGCGCACGATGGCGGCACCGATCCCCTTGGTGCCGCCGGTGACCACGGCCCGCAGGCCGTCGAGTTCCTTCGTCGAGTTCTGAACCATGTGGTCCAGAATTGCCGTTATGGACCGCACGGTCAAGAACGCGTGAGTGGGCTCACAGGGCGCCTGTCACTACGGCTGGCCATACCTCCAGGACTACGGCCAAACGCAGGGACCCGGGCCGTTCACGCGGCTAGCGTGCTCGGTGTGACTCCCCGTAACGCACTGGAATCGGTGGCCAGTCCCCGGTTCCTGCTCAGCTGGTGGCCCTGGCGCTCGGTCGGCTACCTGCTCAGCTCCCTGCCCGTGCTCGCGGTGCTGGCGATGCCGCTGGCCTGGCTCACCCTGCCGTGGCTGGTGGCCGGCGGCCTGCTGATCACCCGGCCGACCAGCGCGATCGTCGGGATCCTCGTGCTGGTGCTGCTCGGCGCGGTACTGGTGGGCGCGGGCGCACCGCTGGTGGCCATCCCGCTCGCGGTGGCGGAGCGCTGGCGGCTGGGACTCGTCGACACCCGCCCGCTGTGGGAGGACCACCGGCTGCCACCGGGCCCGGGGCTGTGGAACTGGTTGCGCACCAGGTACTCCGAGACGGCCACCTGGCGCGAGGTGGGCTACGTGTTCCTGTTCGTGGTCTGGCAGGGGCTGTACCTCACGCTGTGCGGGGTCGGGTTGGTGCTCGTGTTCCTGGTCGCCTCGCCGGCGATCCTGATGACCGGAGACGGCCCGGTGGCCATGGGCCCGTGGACGATCACCCAACCCGAGCAGGCCTGGTGGCTGCCGCTGGTCGGCCTGCTGCTGGCCCCGGTGCTGCTGTACCTGGTGGGGATCGCGGTCGGGGCGCACGCCGCCGCGGCGCGGGCGCTGCTCGGCGGGAACCGGGCCCGCACGGAACTGGTGGAGGTGGCGCGGTCGCGGGCGCGGCTGGTCGACGCCTTCGAGGCCGAGCGCAGGCGCATCGAGCGGGACCTGCACGACGGGGCGCAGGAACGCCTGGTCAGCCTCACGTTGCGGCTCGGCCTGGCCAAGCTGGACCTGCCGGAGGACTCCCCGGCGCGGCAGAACGTGGCCGACGCGCACGACCAGGCCAAGCAGGTGATGGCCGAGCTGCGCGAACTGGTGCGCGGCCTCAACCCGAGGGTGCTGGCCGACCGCGGTCTGGGCGCCGCACTGGCCGAACTCGGCGACCGGTCGGCGATCCCCGCCCAGGTGCGCACCGACCTGCCCGAGTGGCTGCCGCCCCACGTGGAGTCCACCGCCTACTTCGTCGCGGCGGAGGCACTGACCAACGTGGCCAAGCACAGCGGGGCGACTGCGGTGACGGTCAGCGCGTGGACGGGGGCGGGGCTGCTGGTGATCGAGGTCGGCGACAACGGGCGGGGCGGTGCGGACCCGGCGAACGGCAGCGGTCTGACCGGGCTGGCCGACCGGGCGGCCACGCTCGACGGCAGGATGTTGTTGTCCAGTCCGGTCGGCGGACCGACCCTGCTGCGAGTGGAGTTGCCGTGCGGCGACAACCGATCCGAGTAGTGCTCGCCGAGGATGGCGTGCTGCTGCGCGAGGGACTGGCGGGCCTGTTGGGGCGCTTCGACTTCGAGGTGCTGGCCGCGGTGGGCGACGGGACCGCGCTGCGGCGGGCCGTGGCCGAGCACCGCCCCGAGCTGGTGATCACCGACATCAGGATGCCGCCCGGACTGCGCGACGAGGGGCTGCGCGCGGCGGTGGAGTTGCGCCGGGCCGACCCGGACCTGGCGGTGGTGGCGCTGAGCCAGTACGTGGAGCGCAGCTACGCGGCCGAGCTGCTCGACTCCGGCGGCGGCAGGCGGGTTGGCTACCTGCTCAAGGACCGGGTGGTCGACGTGGAGGAGTTCGTGACCGTGCTGCGCCAGGTGGTGGCGGGCGGCACGGTGGTGGACCCACAGGTGGTCCGCCAGCTGCTCAACCGCCAGCGCGACCCGCTGACCAAACTCTCAGTCAGGGAGCGCGAGGTGCTGGCCCTGGTGGCGGAGGGCAGGTCGAACACCTCGATCGCCGCACACCTGGTGGTGACCGAGGCCGCGGTGACCAAGCACGTGGGCAACATCCTGGCCAAGCTGGACCTGCCGCCGCACGAGGACAGCAACCGCCGGGTGCTCGCCGTGCTGGCCTACCTGCGCTCCTCTTGAGCTCTGTACCTACTGGTATGTACAGTCTGCTCGTGGACACCAGGGACAAGCTGATCGAGAGCACCCGCGAGCTGCTGTGGGAGCGCGGGTACGTGGGCACCAGCCCGAAGGCGATCCAGGCGCTGTCCGGGGTCGGCCAGGGCAGCATGTACCACCACTTCAGCGGCAAGCCCGAGCTGGCGCTGGCCGCGCTGCGCCGCAGTGCCGAGCTGCTGCGCGCCGAGGCGGAGCGCTCGCTGCTGGGTCCGGGCACCGCGGTGGAACGGGTCACCGGCTACCTGCGCCGCGAGCGGGAGGTGCTGCGCGGCTGCCGGATCGGCCGCATGGCCCAGGACCCCGAGGTGATCGCGGACCCCCAGCTGCGCGCCCCGCTGACCGAGACCTTCGACTGGCTGCGCGAGACGATCACCACCGTGCTCGCCGAGGGCCGGTCCCGCGGCGAGGTCGCCCCCGACCTGGTGCCCGAGACGACCGCGGCCACGGTGCTCGCCGTGGTGCAGGGCGGCTACGTGCTCGCCCGCTCCGCGGACTCGGCGGAGCCGTTCCGCCAGGCCGTGGACGGGCTCATCGCCCTGATCTCCCGCTGACCGGAGGACTCGCCGTGCACGCCATGCAGTACGAGATCACCCTGCCCGCCGACTACGACATGGGCATCATCCGACGGCGCGTCGCCGACAAGGGGCCGCTGCTGGACAACTTCCCCGGCCTGGGGCTCAAGGCGTACTGCGTGCGCGAGCGCGACAGCTCGCCGGTCAACCAGTACGCGCCGTTCTACCTGTGGCACAACACCTCCGGCATGAGCCGGTTCCTGGTGGGCGGCAGCGGTTTCCGCGGCATCATCGACTCGTTCGGGCGGACCGTGGTGCGGCACTGGGTCGGCGCGGGCTTCCAGCGCGGACCGGCGTTCGGCGCGAAGGCGGTGGCCGCGAGCAAGCAGCTCACGGCGATTCCCGCCGAGGCCGATCCGGAGGCCGTCACCGAGCTGGCCTTGGCCGAACTCCGTGCGCGGACAAGTGATCCGGCCGTGCTGTGCGGGGCCGTCGCGATCGACCCGAGTTCCTGGGAACTGGTGCACTTCACGCTGTGCGCGGAGCCTGTCGAGAGCGGCTACCAGGTGCTGCACCTGTCCTGCCCCGAACTGGCCGAGCTCGCCGAGGGGCGGAGCTGGTGATCCGCACCGTGCTGGGCGACATCGCGCCCGAGGAGTTGGGCGTCTGCGACTCGCATGACCACTTGTTCTTCCGCAGCGAACTGTTGCCAGGCCAGGAACTGGACGACGTGGCAGCCGCCGAGGCCGAACTGCGGGCGTTCGGCGCCGCGGGCGGGCAGGCGCTGGTCCAGTGGACCCCGGCCGGTCTGGGGCGGCGCCGTGACGCGCTGGCGGAACTGTCCCGCGCGACGGGTGTGGCCGTGGTCGCCGCGACCGGGCTGCACCAGGCGGCGCACTACGCCCCCGACCGGCTCGGCGGGCTCGTCGACCGGCTGACTGAAATTTCAGTCGGCGACCTGACCAGCGGGATCCGCGCCGGGATGATCAAAGTCGCGGGCCAGTTCCACCACCTCGACGCGCACGCCGAGCGGGTCATGACCGCCGCCGCGCAGGCCCACCACGAGACCGGCGCCCCGATCGGCGTGCACCTGGAACTGGGCACCGCCCCGCTGGAGGTGCTGGACCTGTTGTGCGCCAAGCACGGCGTGCCGCCGAACAGGGTGATCCTGGGCCACCTCAACCGGTTCCCGGAACAGCGCGTGCACCGGGCCGCCGCCGAGGCGGGCGCGTTCCTCGCCTTCGACGGGCCCTCCCGCGCCAACCACGCCACCGACTGGCGACTGTTCGACGTGCTCACCTCGCTGGTCGAGTCCGGTCACGGCGGGCAGGTGCTGCTCGGCGGGGACACCACCACGGCCGCCGCGAGGGCCTCGACCGGCGGCGGGCCCGGCATCCCGTACCTGCTGACCAGCCTGCGCCCCAGGCTGTCCCGCGAACTGGGCAAGGAGGCGGTCACGAGCATGTTCGTGGCCAACCCGGCGCGCGCGTTCTCGGTACCTTGGCGGAGGTGACGACACGACACCTGGACTGGCCCGGCTGCTACAACGCGCGTGACCTGGGCGGACTGCCCACCGCGGACGGCGGGCGGACCCGGCGTGGCGTGGTGGTCCGCTCGGACGCGCCGGACGAGGTGCCCACCGAGGTCATGCGGGCCTACGGCATCCGCACCGTGGTCGACCTGCGCGGGGAGGAACTGCCGCCGCGCGAGGGGCTCACCACGTTCCAGTTCAGGCTGGACCGGACCGAGGACACGCAGTTCTGGGACCAGTACACCAACGGCCTGCACGCGACCCCGATCTACTACGTGCCCTACCTGCACAGGTACCCGCACCTGGTCGCCGAGGTGGTCACGGCGATCGCCCGCGCCGAGGGCGGGGTCCTGGTGCACTGCGGCTCGGGCCGTGACCGGGCGGGGCTGATCAGCTTGGTGCTGCTGGCATTCGTGGGCGTGCCCGCGGCGGAGATCGCCGAGGACCACGCGCTGAGCACCGACCGGCTGCGACCGGCGTGGGCGGCGCTGGGCCACGCCGACCAGGGGCCGCTGATCGAGAGGCTGCTGACCGAGCAGGGCACCACCGCGCGCAAGGAGTTGCTGCACACGGTGTCGGCGTTCCACTTCGGTGCGTACCTGCGCGAGGCTGGCGTCGACGAGCAGGACCTGACGACGTTGCGCGAGCGGCTCACCCAGCCGAGCGCTGTTCCCCGAAGCCCTCGATGAGGTCGGTGCGGGCGCGGAACACCCGTGAGCGGATCGTGCCCACCGGGCAGCCGCACACCTCGGCGGCCTCCTGGTAGGACAGGCCGACCACCCTGGTCAGCACGAACGCCTCACGCCGATCGGCGTCCAGTGCCTGCACGGCCTGCCGCAGCGCGATCAACCCCTCGTGCCCGGCCTGCGGCTGCGCCAGGTCCTGCCACTGCGGCACCGCGGAGATCCGCGGGGTGCGGCGGGCGGCGCGCACGTAGTCGGCGGCCACCCTGCGGGCTATCGCCAGCAGCCACATCCTCGCCGGTGACCTGCCCTCGAACCGGGGCAGCGCGGCGAACGCGCGCAGGTAGGTCTCCTGGGCCAGGTCATCGGCCTGGCCGGGGTCGGACAGGTAGCCGAGCAACCTGCGCAGCTGGTGCTGGGTAGCCCGGACGAACGCGGCCGCGGCCGCCCGGTCACCGTGCTGCGCGGCCACGGCCAACCGCGTGATCTCGGCGTCGTCTGTGCCCACGACCCCCGATACGCCTCCCGCCCTCGGGAGGTTCACGGGAACTACCCAGCGGGGTGAGACGACCTGCCCGTCATGGACTGTGGCATCGCACGCGAAGCGCTCTCGGCGGTCGTGGACGGGGAGGAACCGGGCCTCAGCGGGCTGGACGCCCACCTGGCGGCCTGCCCGGCGTGCACGACCTGGCAGGCACAGGCGAGCCGGATCGGCAGACTGGCCGCGATCTCCGCCGCCGAACCAGGCCCGGACCTGACCTCGTCGGTACTGGCCAGGGTCAGCCTGCCGCGACCGGCACGCGGCAGGTCGGCGCTGCGCGTGGCGCTGCTGGCGGTCGCCGTGGCCCAGGTGCTGGTCGGCGCGGTGGAGCTGCTGGCGACCGGGTCCATGCCGATGATGAGCATGCAGGGTCACGTCCAGCACGAGACCTCGGCGTTCAACCTGGCGCTGGGTGTGGTGCTGCTCCGGGTGGCCGCCGACCCCACGCGGGCGCGTGCCCAACTGCCGCTGCTGGCCAGCCTGGTCGGCGTGCTGGCAGCGATCTCCGCGGTGGACCTGGTGCACAGCAGCGTGAGCTGGCAGCGGCTGGCCACGCACGTCCCGGTGCTGCTCGGCCTGCTGCTGACGCTGGTGTCGAGCCGCACGGGAACCGATCGGCGCCCGGGGACGACCCGGCGTCGGGGGGCAGGCCAGACGTGGAGGTTGTTGATGGACTTCAGGACGCGCCGGACCACCGCGGTGGGTGCTCTCGTGCTCGGCGGGCTGCTGGCCGGGGTGGGCAGTGCGGCGGCGCACGTCACTGCGCAGCCGTCCACGGCGGCCCAGGGCGGCTTCACCAAGATCGCGTTCCGGGTGCCCAACGAGCAGGACAAGGCGTCCACCAACAGCGTGGAGGTGAGCCTGCCCGCCGACCACCCGATCGCCTCGGTGGCCACCCGCGCGCTGCCCGGCTGGACGGTGAAGGTGGACAAGTCCGCGCTGGCCAAGCCGGTGAAGACCGATGACGGTGAGGTCACCGAGGCCGTCTCGAAGATCACCTGGTCCGGGGGCAGGATCGGCCCGGGTTCCTTCGAGGACTTCGAGGTCTCGCTCGGCCCGCTGCCCACCGACACCAGCACCCTGGTGTTCAAGGCGATCCAGACCTACGACAACGGGGACGTGGTGCGCTGGATCGACACCGCCAAACCCGGTGGGGCCGAGCCCGAGCATCCCGCGCCCACGCTGGCGCTGACCCCGAAGGCCACCGCCGAGCCCGTGGCCACCAAGGCAAGCGTGGCCGACTCCACCAGCGACTCCACCGGCGTCCTGCTCGGCGGGATCGCGACCGTGCTCGCCGTGGTCGCGGCGGTGTTCTCGGTGCTGGCCTGGCGCCGCTCGCGCGAGTCGGCGTGAGGGCGGCGGCACTCGTCCTGCTGCTGGCCGTCGCCGGGCTGCTGCTGGGCAGCGGTTCGGCGGCGGCCCACGCCATGCTCGAATCCACCAATCCCGTGCAGGGCTCCGTGGTGCAGGCCATGCCGAGCCGGATCGAGCTGACCTTCGGTGAGCCGGTGCAGGTCTCCGCCGACTCGGTCCGGGTCATCGCACCCGACGGGTCCACTGTGGACACAGGTAGGGCGGAACACCCCGAGGGGCACGGGGAGACCGTCGGCGTGCCAATGTCCGGCGCGGCCGAGGGCACCTACACCGTGTCCTGGCACGTGGTCTCCGCCGACTCGCACCCCATCTCCGGGGCGTTCACCTTCTCCCTCGGCCACACCAGCACGCCAGCCTCCGCGCCACCGGCCGCACAGCAGAGCGACTCGGCGGTGTCCCTGCTGTACGGCCTGACCCGCGCGCTGGGCTACGCCGCCTTCGCGCTGCTCGCGGGGTCGGCAGCCTTCGTGTACCTGTGCTGGCCGCAGGGCGCGGTACGGCGGACCGTGCGCAGGCTCATCGGCGGTGCGTGGCTGGGCCTGCTGCTCACCACGATCGCCAGTGCGCTGCTGCAAGGCCCCTACGGCGCGGGCCTCGGCCTGGACCACCTCTTCGACGGCGAGCTGTTTTCGTCCACAATGGACATAGAGCTGGGCGTAGGACTGGCCGTGCGGGTCTGCCTGCTGGCCCTGGCCGCGCCCTACCTGGGTGAGCTGCTGGCCACGGTGGACTGGACCCCGGCGAGGCGGGCGCTGGTCGGGGCGGGCGGTGTGGTGCTGCTCAACGGCTTCGCCTGGACCTGGGCCGGGTCCGGGCACGCCATCGCGGGGTTGCAACCGGAGTTCGCCCTGCCGGTGGACCTGCTGCACCTGGACGCCATGGCGGTGTGGCTGGGCGGGCTGGCGGTGCTGGCCGTGGTGCTGTGGCGCGGCCGGGAGCTGCCGGAGTCCATGGCGCTGGCGGTGCTGCGGTTCTCGAAGATCGCCTTCGGCTGCGTGGTGGTGCTGGTGGCCACCGGCACGTACCAGAGCTGGCGCCAGCTCGGCTCGTGGCAGGGCTTCACCGACACCGGCTACGGCCGACTGCTGCTGGTGAAGGTCCTCGGCGTGGCCGCCGTGCTGGTCGCCGCCTGGTACTCCCGCCGCTGGGTGCGCGGCCAGGGCAGGATCCGGCTTCGGCGCTCGGTGCTGGCCGAGGCCCTCGGCGCCGTGCTGGTCATCGGCCTGACTGGATTTTTGGTCAGTGCCGAACCCGCCCGCACCGCCCTGGCCGACACGCCCAGGCGCCAGGCCACGCCCTCCGCGCAGACCGTGCCCTTCGACACCGGCGGCCCGCACGGCAGGGGCCAGCTGAGGATCAACGCCCTGCCGCTGCGGCCGGGCACCAACCTGGTGGACGTGCTGGTGGTCGACGAGACCGGCACGCCGACCGACGTGGCCGAGCTGACCGCGACGCTGAGCCTGCCCGAGCGCGGCCTGGGACCGCTCAAGATCGACATGGCGCACCAGGGCCGGGGCGGCTACCGGGCGGGCACCGCGGAGATCCCCCTGGCCGGGGACTGGCAGCTGGCGGTGACCGTGCGCACCAGCGATGTGGACCAGACCACAGTGACGGCCAGGCTGCTCGTCTCGGGAACCGGGGAGGGCGGCTGACCGACTCACTGGTGTGGTCGAACTAGCCATTGGCGGCATGACCTGCGCCGCCTGCGCGAACCGGGTGGAACGCAAGCTGAACAAGCTCGACGGCGTGCGAGCCAGCGTCAACTACGCCACCGAGAAGGCAACCGTGAGCACGACCGAGGACGTCACGGTGGCCGAACTCATCGCGCAGGTGGAGAACGCGGGCTACCGGGCGCACGTGGTCACGCCCGAGCGCGAGCCCGAGGCGGACCCGAGCCGTCCGCTGTGGCACCGGCTGGTGCTGGCGGTCCTGCTGTGCGCCCCGCTCGGCGACGTGTCGATCACGCTGGCGCTGGTGCCCTCGCTGCGCTTCACCGGGTGGCAGTGGGTCGTGCTGGCCATGGCGCTGCCCGTGGTGACCTGGGCCGCGTGGCCGCTGCACCGGGCCGCCGCGATCAACGCCCGGCACGGCAGCAGTTCGATGGACACCCTGGTCTCCGTGGGCATCATCGCCTCGACCTGCTGGTCGGTGTACGGCATGTTCTTCGAGGCCGACTCGGCACCGGCGAACTCGCTGTGGGAGCTGGTGACCCGGCCCGGTGGGGCGATCTACCTGGACGTGGCCGCGGGGGTCACCACGTTCGTGCTGGCCGGGCGGCTGTTCGAGGCGCGGGCCAAGCGCCTGGCCGGTGGCGCGCTGCGGGCACTGGCCGAGGTGGCGGCCCGCGAGGTGAGCGTGCTCGCCGAGGACGGCACCGAACGGCGTGTACCGGTGGGCGCGTTGCGCGTTGGTGAGAAGTTCCTTGCCAGGCCTGGTGAAACCATCGCCGCTGACGGGGTGGTGGTCGACGGTGCGGCGGCCGTGGACGCCAGCACCATGACCGGTGAGTCGGTGCCGGTGGAGGTCACCGAGGGCGATCCGGTCATCGGCGGCACGGTGGCGATGGGCGGGCGGCTGGTGATCGCCGCGACGCACGTGGGCGAGGACACCCGGCTGGCCCAGCTCGTGCGGCTGGTGGAGCGGGCGCAGAGCGAGAAGGCCGGGGTGCAGCGGCTGGCCGACCGGATCTGCGGGGTCTTCGTGCCCGCCGTGTTCGGGCTGGCCGCGCTGACCCTGCTGGGCTGGCTGCTGCTGGACGGCTCGCTGGGCAGGGCGATCGCGGCGGCACTCGCGGTGCTGATCATCGCCTGCCCGTGCGCGCTCGGCCTGGCCACGCCCACGGCACTGATGGTGGCCACCGGGCGCGGGGCTTACCTGGGCGTGTTCATCAAGGGCCACCAGGCCCTGGAGTCCGCGCGGGCCATCGACACCGTGGTGCTGGACAAGACTGGCACGATCACCACCGGCCGGATGGCCGTCACCGAGGTACGCGCCGAGGACCGCGCCCTGGCGCTGCGACTGGCCGGTGCCGTGGAAGCCGCCTCCGAACACGCCGTCGCACTCGCGATCACCTCGCTGGCACGGGAAGAACTGGGCGAACTGCCCGCCGTCACGCAGTTCGAGAGCCTGCCAGGACTCGGCGCACAGGGCACTGTGGACGGTCACCGCGTTCGGGTCGGCTCACCGCGGATGTTCGGCCAGGACGGCGCTTCGGCTACCACCGCGTTGGTGTCCCGCGATGGTGTCCTCATTGGACGGTTCACCCTCGCCGACTCCGTCAAGCCCACCGCGGCCGAGGCCGTCGCGCGGCTGCACCGGATGGGCCTGCGCACCGTGCTGCTCACCGGGGACAACGAGACCACCGCGCGGGCGGTCGCCGAGCAGGTCGGCATCCCCGAGGTGATCGCCGGGGTGCTGCCCGAGGACAAGGCCGCCGCCGTGCGCGCGCTGCGGGCCGAGGGCAGGGCCGTGGCCATGGTCGGCGACGGGGTGAACGACGCGCCCGCGCTGGCCTGCGCCGACCTGGGCATGGCCGTGGTCACCGGCACCGACGTGGCCCTGGGCGCCGCCGACCTGATCCTCGTCCGCGAGGAACTGGACGTGGTCCCCCGCGCGATCGGCCTGGCGCGGGCCACGCTGCGCACCATCCGCGGCAACCTGGTCTGGGCCTTCGGCTACAACGTCGCCGCCCTGCCGCTGGCCGCGTTCGGCCTGCTCACCCCGCTGATCGCCGGGGCGACGATGGCGCTGTCCTCACTGTTCGTGGTCTCCAACAGCCTGCGCCTGCGCAGCTATCGGTGATTCGGCGCACAGGCCAGGGGCGGGGGGTGTTCGTCACCATGCCGGTGGTCCTCCACAGCTCGCTCACAGTCCGATGCCCACCACGCTAGGCGGCAGATCACGGAGCTGGCTTGACCTGCGCTGTACCCACGTGCTTTCTCAGCCGCAAGGCGCTGACCTGGTAAAATGCGACCTGCTCGGCTGCCTCGCTGGACCGTGACCGGCAGAATCGGCAGAATCGCCAGGCAGTTCGGCCAGTACGGAGAGGACAGCGCGTGGCACAGGCCTTCGGTGACGCGCTGCGCGCTGGTCGCAAACGCCTGGGCCTGAATCAACAGGAGTTGGCCGACCAGGCCGGGGTGAGCGTCCGGACCGTGCGAGACCTGGAGCACGGCCGCGTCCGCACGCCCCGTGCCGAGTCGGTGCGCAGGATCCGCTCAGTGCTCGACCTCGTGCCACCGCCGGAACGCGGGGTGCGGCTCGCGGCGCTCGGTCCTGTCGAGGCCACCCGCGACGGCAAGCCGGTCGACCTGGGCTCGCCGCAGGCCAGGTTGGTGCTGGCCCTGCTTGCCGTGAACGCGGGCCGGGCGGTGGCCGTCGAGGAGATCGTCGACCTGGTGTGGGGCGGGCGGCCACCGAGGACCTGCCGGTCGCTGGTGCAGACCTATGTCTCCCGGCTGCGCAAGCTGCTCGGCGCGGAGCACCGGATCGAGCGCATCGGTGACGGCTACCTGCTGCGCTCGCCCAGCGACCTGTTGGACGTCGCCCGGTTCACCGAGCTTGTCGACGGCACGCCCTCCCACGCGGCTCTGGGTGAGGCGCTGGACCTGTGGCGCGGCACGCTGGCGGCCGAGCTGCGGGCACATCCGGGCGCGGTGGCGTTGGCCCGCCGCCGAGTCTCCTGCGCACTGGCCTATTCGGAACTTGCTGTCCGGTTCGGCGGACACGACAGGGCCGTACCCCGCATGCAGGCCGTGGCGCACGCCGAGCCGCTGCACGAGGCCGTGCACGCCAGGCTCATGCTCGCGCTGGCCGCGTCGGGTCACCGTGCGGCGGCACTGCGGATCTTCGGCGAGCTGAGGTCACGGCTCGCGGCGGAACTGGGCATCTCGCCCGGTCCCGATCTGCGGAGTGCGCAACACCAAGTGCTGCAAGAGGTTCCGCTGAGCACAGCAGCGGTCCCCGGCCAACTGCCCTCGGACGTGTCCGGCTTCACCGGTCGCGCCGAGCAGCTCGGCCAGCTCGACGAGGTGCTCGCCGGTGGCACGATGGTGATCTCCGCGATCGGCGGCATCGGCGGCATCGGCAAGACCTGGCTCGCGCTGCACTGGGCTCACCGGCGCCGCGACTGGTTCCCGGACGGCCAGCTCTACGTCAACCTGCGGGGCTTCGACCCCACGGGGCCGCCGGTGGAGTCCTCGGCGGCTCTGGTCGGCTTCCTGGAGGCGCTGAGGGTCCCACCGAACGCGATCCCCGCCGACCTCGACGCGCAGGCGGCGCTGTTCCGCAACCTGGTGTCGCGGCGGCGGATGCTGGTCCTGCTGGACAACGCCCACGACCTGGCCCAGATCAGGCCACTGCTGCCCGGCGGTTCGCACTGCACCGTACTGATCACCAGCCGCAACCGGCTCGGCGGGCTGGTCGCCACGCACGGCGCCCACTTGATGTCACTGGATGCACTGCCCAGCAACGAGTCCAGGACACTGCTGGTGAGCCACCTCGCTCCGGGGCGAGTAGCGGCAGAACCGGACGGGGTGCGTGAACTGGTCGACCAGTGCGCGGGACTGCCGCTGGCACTGGGCATCATCGCCGCGCGAGCCGCTGCGCAGCCGACGTTCCCACTGGCGGTGCTCGCCGCTGAACTGCGAGAGACCTCCGCACGGCTGGACGCGTTGGACGCAGGTGACCTGAGCACGAACCTGCGTGCGGTCTTCGACTCCTCCTGCCAGGCGCTGACTGCCGAGGCAGCTCGAGTGTTCCGGCTGCTGGGGCTGGCCCCGGGCGCGGACATCGGCCTGGCCGCCGCGGCCAGCCTCACCGCACTGCCCGTCGCCCGGCTGCGCACGCTCCTGCGTGAACTCGGCAACGCCCACCTCGTGCAGGAGCACGTGCCGGGCCGCTACCGCATGCACGACCTCGTCAGATTGCACGCCGGCGAGCAGGTTCACCAGCACGAGAGCGAGCTGAGCCGGCTCGAAGCCCAGCGGCGACTCGTCGACTTCTTCGTGCTCAGCGCGTACGCGGCCGAGCAGGTGCTCAGGCCGCACGAACCGATCATCCCGTTGCACCGCCCCCGGTCGGGCTGCGTCCCGTTCTCACCCGTGGACGAGGAGCAGGCGCTCGCGTGGTTCACCGAGGAGGAGGAGTGCGTGATCGCCGCACAAACCCTTGCCGCGCAACGCAGTTGGCACACGCAGGTCTGGCAGGCCGCGGTAGCGCTGACCACCTTCCAGTGGCGTCAGGGGCACATCCACGACCACGTCGCCATCTGGCGCGCCGGGCTCACTGGCGCACAGCGACTCGGCTCCGCTGCCGCGCAGGGTTTCGCGCACCGGAGCCTGGGTTACGCCTGTACCCGGGCAGGTCTGCACTCCGAGGCCGTCGAGCACACCACTCGTGCCCTGACGATGGCGCGGCAGGACGGTGACCTCGCCGGTCAGGCGCATGCGGAACGCGCGCTCGCGGAGGCGTGGGAACAGAAAGGCGGCTACCAGCAGGCCCTCGACCATTCGTTGCGCGCACTGCACGTGTTCGAGCAACTGGACAACCAGGAATGGCGGGCCGACGCGTTGAACGCCGCAGGCTGGTGCCACAGCCGCACAGGACAGCACTCCGCGGGCCGCGACCTCTGCGAACGCGCGCTTGCCCTGTTCCGCGCCCACCGGGACCGGCCAGGCCAGGCCGTCACCCTGGACAGCCTCGGCCACATCGCCCACCACACCGGGCAGTACCTCGACGCGCTGCGCCACTACAACGACGCACTCGACTTGTACCTGGAGATCGGGCACAGCTACCAGGAGGCCAACACCTGGGCTCGCATCGGGGACACCCAGCACGAGCTGGGCAACCGGGAGCAAGCCACCGAGGCCTGGCAGCGGGCTGTTGACCTCTACCTCGCCCAGCACCGGCTCGCCGAGGCCGAGCAGCTCCGCCGCCAACTGCCGTGAAGGTGGCTTTCACTGCACCCAACGCAGCGAAAGCCACCTTCACGTCGGCTCAGCCCGCCAGGTTGATCTCGGCGACGGAGGTCCACGGGTTGCCGTTGACCTCGGACAGGGCGCGCAACCGCACGTAGCGGGCGGTGCGCGGGGTGAAGCAGGCGGACTGTTCGGCGGTGCTGTCGGTCCAGGTGCCGGTGGCGGCGGGGCTGCCCCAGTTGACGCCGTCGGCGCTGGTGTAGACCTCGTAGTTGGCGATCCTGCCGTTGGACTGGGTCTGTCGCGGCAGGTAGTACAGGCAGCTCACGGTGCGCGAGCCACCCAGGTCGAGCTGGACCTCGTGCGGGGGCTGGGCGGTGGACTGGCTCCAGGCGGTGTGCCAGATGGTGGCGGGATCGCCGTCGAGCACGTTGGCGGCGGACCCGTTCTCGGCAGCGGTCTCCTGGCTGTCCACAGCGGACACCTTGAGCTGGGACTGCGGGATGCGGGTCGGCGCCGGACCGAGGTCGTCCACGGCCAGGTTGTCGATCACGAGGTCGTGCTGCTCGTTGCCGGTGCCCTCGGTCAGCTTGTCCACGCCGATCCACGAGTTGCCGGTGGCGTCGAAGGTGGTGCTGAACGTGGTGGGCTTGTGCGCCGCGGCGAAGTTGGTGCTCGCCCCGCCGCTGGTGACGAACGAGTACTCGTTGTCGCCGGTGGCCTCGTAGCTGAACGAGACGCGGTAGCGGCGGCCCGGCTGGAAGCGCAGGGTCTGCGGCAGGGTCCGGTACACCGGGCCCTTGTTCTCCTCGTGCGACTTGAGCGAGGTGCCGCCCGCGATGACGTCGTCGATCAGCTTGCCGTTCCAGCCAGCCTGGGTGTACGGGGCGTTGATCGGGGCGAGGTGCGTGCGGGCGTCATCGGGGTTGCCGCCGTTTCCGGAGTACACGAACGGCCCCCAGGTGTCGCCGGTCTCGTGCTCGAAATCGGTGTAGTAGTAGTGGCCGTTCTGCGGGGTGCGCTCGGTCCGGACGACCCGCACGTTGTCGAACGCGACGACGGGGTTGCCCGCTTCCGCCGACAGGGCAAGGGTAACCGTGCCCTGACCGGGCGGAACATCGAAGAGGACCTTCATGGGCTGGGTCGTGGTGCCCTGGTAGTCGCTGGTGCCGTCGTAGTTGCGGTAGGTGGAGGAATCGGTCCACGTGGTGGCGCCGCCAGCGGTCAGGCTTGCCTTGCGGGTACCGGAGGCGACCTGAACGTCCACAGTGGCCGAATAGGTGGCGCCGCCGGTGAGCCCGGTCAGGGTCTGCGAGACGGAAGCGGCCGGGCCGCCAGCGAGTTGCAGCTGCTTGTTACCGAGGGAAGTCGTTGCCACCGAGGCGTTTCCAGTGACCGTCCACTTGGACAGGTTGCCGGAGTTGAAGCCCGGGTCCTTCACCGGTGTGCCAGCACCGAAGTTCGGGTCGGCGACCGGACCGGGGTCGGTCGGGTAGACCACGTACGGGGTGTTGGCGGCGGCGTTGATCGTCACCTGGCGGTTGCTCACCGGCAGGTCGCCGACGAACTGCCGCCCGGTGTCGGTGAGCTTGTACAGCTTGACACTGGACTTGTTGCCCCACTTGGCGGGCAGAGTCCAGGTGGTCGAGCCGCCCGTGGGGTTCCAGTGGTAGAGCTTGGTTTCCGCTTGCTGGTCCCAGGGCAGCAGGTAGCTGCCCCCGTTGAGCACCAGGTGCCCGTCCTTGCTGATCTGCCTGGCCCCACTGGCCGTGGACACCGAGACGCCCTGGCCCAGCTGGATGTTGTTGGCGGTCCACTTCTGGATCGGGAAGCCCTGTAGGTACTTCGTGGGCAGGTCCACGGAGAACGTGATCTTGAGGAAGGCGTTGTAGTCGTTGAGGTTCTGCCAGCCCTCGTAGGCGGTGAGCTGGCCGCCGCCGAGCAGCGGGTCACCGGCGATCCAGTCGTCGGTCTGCTGGTTGCGGATGAACCGCACGACCTGGCTGTTGATGCCCTTGTAGTCGCTGCCGCCGTACTTGACGTCGTTGGCCCAGTGGCTCCACACCGAGGTGCCCTCGAACTTGTCCGGGAACTCGGTGGCCACCTGGAAGCCGAGCCCGTTCATCTCGCGGGCGAACTTGTTGCTGGTGTAGCCGTCCCCGTACCAGGTGTCCACGTACAGGAAGTCCAGGCCCGGTGCCTGCTGGCGCAGCTGCGCGAGCCGCTGCTGGCGTCGCCCGCTCTGGCCGTCGTAGCGGTAGTTGATGTGGTAACTCTGGTCCAGCCAGTCCCAGCCCAGGTCGCTGGTGACGCTGTTGGCCAGTGCGGGGTCGAAGGCCGGTGAGCTCGGGTACTCCTCGGTGTCCTGCAGGTGCACGCCGATCTGCGCGTTGTAGCGGTGCGCGGAGTCGATCAGCTTGTTCAGGTCGGCGACCCCGCCCTGCTTCTGGCCCACCCCGGCGTAGTCCGGGTGGCCGGAGTCGTGCCCCTCGTTGCCGTACCCCTTGAGCTCCACGAACTGGCCGAGGCCGTCGGTGTTCAGCGCCACCCGCTTGGTCTCGTCCAGGGTGCGGGAGAACGGGTTCCGGGCGGTGGAGGCGAAGTTCATCGGGATGCGCTGCACGGGCCGGCCCGCCACCTGCTGCCAACCCAGCGGGCTGCTCATGATGTCCCGGAAGGCGATCGCCCCGTCCTGCCAGTCCACAGCGGAGTCGCCGTTGCGATCACCCGTGATCACGATCTTGGCCTGGGGCAGTGGCTCGGTGTCGGAACGGGCCGCCCCACTGGACCGGTACAACCAGTCGCCGCTCCACAGCCCGAGCCGCTTGTAGCCGCCCTTGTCCACGGTCTGCTTGACGATCCGGCCGTTGTCCTTGGCGGTGGCGCCGGAAGGCTTGTCGTAGGTGGAGTTCGTCGCGATCGAGGCGGCGAGCTTGCCCGTGTTGATGATCCCGTACATGTAGCTGACCGGCGCGGCGTCGGCCGCCGTGCTCGTGGTCAACGCGCCGAAGGTGTCGCCGGTACCGGTCGTCGCGTTGTAGTTGCGCGCACCGGCCATGGCGGCGCCGGGCTGGTTGCTGCGCACGGAGATCAGGTTGTGGTTGGGGATGCTCAGCGAGTTGACCGGGTTCGCCGCGGTGTCGGCGATCCTGGTCACGGTCAGGTCGACCTCGTGGCCGCGGACCCGGATCGTGGCGTCCACCTCGACCCCGCCGTAGTCGGCGAAGGTCAGCGCGTAGTCCACGTGATCGGCGGACACCGTGCCGGAAACCCTTGGCGTGTAGGCCTTGCCGTTCAGTACGACCTGGGTCAGCACGTCCTCGTCACCGTAGATCACCGCCGAGCTGGCCCGGTCGGTGTAGCTGGCCACCCGGGGGAAGCCCTGGTCCAGGCTGACCGACAGCTCGGGGCTGGAGATCGTCACCAGCGAGCCGGCAGGGGTGGCCTGCGCTGGTGCCTGGACCACCGAGACGCTCGCGAGGGCGAGCAGCAGCGCGGTGGCCATGGCCCTTGTTCTACCGTTCATCGCGACTCCGCAGGGTTGGCGTCTGGACGGGATTCGCGCGCCCCAGGGCGGGACTCGCGCGCGTGTGGGCGGGACTCGCGCTTGAGACGGCGTGTCCCGCTCAGGGGAGCGCGAGTCCCGCTCTGGGTCAGGTCAGGATGATGCTGCGCGTGACCCCGCGGGGCCGGTCGGGGTTGACGCCCTGCGCGACGGCCACCCGCACGGCCACCCGCTGGGCGCGGATCAGGTCCACTATCGGGTCCACAGTGGACAGCACGAGGGTCGCGCCGGTCGCCAGCACCTGGTCGGCCAGCCCCTCGGGTGCGGGCCCGAACACCCAGACGGCCGTGTCGTGGTCGGCGATGGACACCGGACCGTGCCGGTACTCCATGGCGGAGTAGGACTCCGTCCAGCCCCGCGAGGTCTCGCGGAACTTCAGCGCGGCCTCGTGCGCGATGCCGGTGCTCCAGCCGGTGCCGAGGAAGGTGATCTGCCTGGCCCGCAGCACGCCCTCGGGCAGTTCCTCGGTCAGGGCCTGCTCGGCCAGCGCGGGCAGCCCCGACACGTCCTCGCCCAGCGCGGCGCGCAGCAGCACCAGTTGCGTGGTCGGGAACCGGGTCTGCACCACGGAGACCTCGTCGGCGAAGTCCAGCAGCAGCACGTGGTTCGCGGTCTGGTAGACCGGCGTGCCCGGGGTCGCGGTGATCACGGAGGTCACGGTGCCCGCGGGCACCCGAGCCAGCGCCTCCAGGACCTCGGTCGTCGTGCCGGAGCGGCACAGCGCCAGCACCCGGTCGTAGCGGCGCCGGACCCCGGGCAGCTCGGAGGCGGGCCACGCGTCGGTCTCACCCTGGCCCGCGGCCTCGCGCAGCGCGGCGTAGGACTGCGCCATGTAGTACGAGGTCCCACAGCCGATCACGGCGACCCGCTCGCCCCGCAGCGGCAGCGCCTCAGGTGCGGTGGCCGCGATATCCAGTGCCCTGCGCCAGCAGTCGGGCTGGCTGGCGATCTCCTCGTTGGTGTGGCTCATGGTTCACTCCCCAGTCATGCTGAAATCGTGGTGCGCGGGCAGCGGCAGGTCCGGGTTGATCAGCCGCCAGGTCTGGGCCAGCACGGTTGATCCCTCACGGATGTCGGCCAGCTCGAAGCCGTTGTCCAGCACTGATCGCGCGGCCTCGTGCTCGCCGAGCGCGTGCAGCACGCGGGCCTCGGCGAGCCTGATCCGGCCCACTCCTCGGATGTCCTCCGGCAGCAGCTCCAGCACCTGCGCGGCCTCCTGCGCCCGGTCGGCGGCCAACAGGGCTTGCAGGGCCTCGACCGCGAGTGCCGCCACACCGGGTGCGAGCCGGACGGCCTGCCGCAGCAGGTCTGCCGCGCGCTCGGGCTCGACCACCGCCAGGTTGCGCATCGCCCACGGGGAGGCGGCCAGCTCCAGGGAGCGGCGCCAGGACTGGGCGGCACCGCGCAGGTCTCCCGCGTGCCACCGGGCCACGCCCTGGTGGTAGGCCGCCGACCAGGACTGTCCCGCCTTGTCCAGCAGCGCGAGCCAGTGCGGGCCGACGAGGGTCGCGGGCGGCGGGTCGAGCGGATCCCCGACCGGCATGGCGCCGTCCAGCAGCGCGAGCCAGGGGTCCTGTTGCACACCAAGGGTGTCCACCGAGAACGGCGTGCCGGGCAGCTGTGACCGTCCACTGCGGACAAGCTCCAGCGCGCCCCAGCCCGAGCCCGTGCCGATCAGTCGCCGGGGCTCCGCGTCGGCCACGGTCCGCCACTGCGTGAGCCGGTCGTCCACAGTGGACTGCGACAGCGCGCTGCCCAGCGCCGACTCGACAGCACCCCGGGCCACGGCCCAGTCGGCGCCGTGCACGGCAGCGGGGTCGGCCTGCACGGCGCCGTACGCCTCCAGCCAGTCCCACTCCGCCAGCGCGGGCATCCTGAGGTGTTCCAACTGGGTGCGCGCCAGCCCCGCCTGGATCTCCAGGTAGCCGTGACCGGAACCCTCGGGCGCCAGCCAGTCCTGCCAGCGACGCCCGCCGCGATTCTCCCCCCACACGAACAGCTTGCGCCCGCGCAGGCGGTCGGTGGAGGTCTGCACCAGGCCCGTGCCGGTCTCGTCCAGCGCCGCGATCCACGGGCGCTGCTCGGCCGGAATCTCGAAGAAGCAGTCGGCGGCGTCGGCGTGCCGCATGGAATAGGTGTTGTCGAACCCGTTGTGCACGGGCACCGGGATCAGGTCCAGCCGCTGGCCGTAGCCGAAGTGCCAGGCCTGCTCGGCGGGGGCGAGCACGCGGGTGCCCGGGCTCTGCTCGACGGCGATGTTGGACCACCAGTAGGCGGGCACCTCGTGCTGGTTCGGGTTGCGCACGCGGACCGCCACGAACAGGAAGGCCGAGTCCACGGGCAGCCAGAAGTCCAGCTGGCACACCAGGTTCCTGGTGCGCTCCCACTCCCAGAGCCGCAGCATCGGCGTGCCGTCGGGCGCGGTCAGCTCGGCGGCGTGCATCGGGTCGCAGGTCAGCGTGGTGTGCCCGGTACTGCCCAGGTTCCACTCCACGCCGCCGGCGAACCAGGCGTTGCGCAGCGCCAGGTTGGCCGGCTGCACCACCGGGTTGCGGAACAGCAGCTCCCTGCCAGTCTGCTTGTCCCACAAGGAGTGCAGCCGACCCCCCAGCTCGACCAGCACGGTCGCCCGTAGCCGGGAGTTCTCCAGCACCACGACCCGCGTCGGGGTGTCCGCCCGCTCTCGGCCGTAGCCGTCCTGCAAGCGGTACGGCAGCACGCTGCCCAACCGGCCGTAGCCGATGTTGTCGGCCAGCTCGGCTGGCAGCTCGTCGAGGTTGCGGACGTGGTGGGTCTCGTTGAGGTTGTGCAGTGGCGGCAACGGGTTCTCCGCACCGACGGCCGCCACGGGCAGCACCAGCTCGGTCGCCGTCAGGGTGGTGGTCACTCGGCCACCCGCACGCCGGTCGCCGCGTCGAACACGTGCAGTGCGTCCTGCTGGGGCCGCAGGTGGATCAGGTCCCCGCGCTGACGCTTGGACAGCCCCTGGGTGCGCACGGTGATCAGCTCCGGGTGGCCCTCGACCGTGCAGTACAGGTACTGGTCGCTGCCCAGTTCCTCCACGACGTCCACTGTGGCCGGTACCCCCTGGTCGGTGATCAGCCAGCCCTCGGGGCGCACACCGAGCACGGCCTCGCCGGTGGTCAGCGCCCGGCGCTGGGCCGGGGTGATGCCCACCTCGATGCCACCGAAGGACGCGCCCTCGGCGGTCATCTTGGCGGGCAGCAGGTTCATCGCGGGCGAGCCGATGAACCCGGCCACGAACACGTTGGCGGGCCTGGCGAACAGCCCGACCGGAGTGTCGCACTGCTGGAGCTGGCCGTCCTTGAGCACGGCGACCCGGTCCCCCATCGTCATCGCCTCGACCTGGTCGTGCGTGACGTAGATCGTGGTGACGCCCAGTTCCCGTTGCAGGGAGGCGATCTGGGTACGGGTCTGCACGCGCAGCTTGGCGTCCAGATTGGACAGTGGTTCGTCCATGCAGAACACCTGCGGGCGCCGCACGATGGCCCGGCCCATGGCCACCCGCTGGCGCTGGCCACCGGAGAGCTTGGCGGGCTTGCGGTCCAGGTACTTCTCCAGGTCCAGCAGCTTGGCCGCGGCCAGCACCCGCTCGGTGCGCTCGGCCTTGGGCATCTTCTGGATCTTCAGGTGGAAGCCGATGTTCTCGGCCACCGTCATGTGCGGGTAGAGAGCGTAGTTCTGGAACACCATGGCGATGTCCCGGTCCTTGGGCGGCAGGTTCGTCGCGTCCCGGTCCCCGATCCACAACTGGCCCTCGTCCACCCCCTCCAGCCCGGCCAGCATGCGCAGGGTGGTGGACTTGCCGCAGCCGGAGGGGCCGACCAGCACGAGGAACTCCCCGTCGGCCACCTCCAGGTCCAACCGGTCCACCGCGGGCCGGTCCACCCCGGCGTAGTAGCGGGTGGTCCCCTTGAACGACACGGTTGCCATGACTTCTCCTACTTCCCCGCGCCGAGGGTGAGGCCGGTGATGATCCGGCGGGCCAGCACGATGTAGAGCACGAGCATCGGCAGCACCACGATGGCGACCCCGGCGATCAGGCCGCCGTACTCCGACTGGTAGCTGGCCGCGCCGTAGAAGGTGAACAGCGCGCGGGCCAGGGTGAACTGGGCGTTGTCCTGGAGGAACACGATGGACAGCAGGGTCTCGTTCCACAGCCCGATCGCGTTGAGGATCAGCCCGGTGATCAGGCCGCCCCGCGCCAGCGGCAGCATGATCGAGAAGAAGGTACGCACCGGGGAGGCCCCGTCGATGGCGGCGGCCTCCTCCAGCTCGTCGGGCAGCGAGCGGAAGAACCCGGTGAGCAGGAAGACGGTGAACGGGATGGACAGGGCCACGTAGACCAGGAACAGGCCGAACAGCGAGTTGGTCAGGTGGATCTTGGCCAGGCCGACGAACAGCGGGATCACCACGGTCTGGAACGGCACACCCATGCCGATGGCGATCACGTTGGTCAACCCGTTGGCCCCGCGCACACCGAGCCTGGTCAACGCGTAGGCAGCGGGCGCGGAGATCAGCACGATGGCCACGGCACAGGCCGCGACGAGCAGCACCGTGACGAGGAAGGCGTGCCCGAAACCGGCCTGCTCCCAGGCGTAGGCGAAGTTGCGGAACGGCTTGCCCAGCGCGAACCAGTGCTTGGGCAGGCCGAACGGGTCGGTGAAGATCTCGACCGGGGTCTTGAACGAGGCCGCGACCAGCCAGTACAGCACCAGCAGGTTGAAGGCGGTGAACAGTCCGACGACGGTCAGGCCGACCGCGCGCAGCGGGCTGAACCGCTTGGACCCCGGCGCGGGCTTGGGCCGCCTCGGCGGGCGGCGAAGCTCCACAGTGGACATCTCTTCCCCTCAGAACTGGATCGCGTCGCGGCGCATCAGCCTGCGCAGCAGCACCACGAGCACGGACACCAGCGCGATCATCACCACGGCGCAGGCACAGGCCGTGCCGTACTCGGGGGTGCCCTGGGTGCCGAAGGACCGGTCGAACACGTAGATGCCCAGGGTCCAGGCGCGGATCGGCGGGGAGTAGGTGCCGGGACCGGCCAGCACGAACACCAACTCGAAGATCTTGATGGCGTTGATGGTCCAGAGCACCCCGGCCACCCCGACCACGTCCCAGGTCAGCGGCAGGGTGACGTGCCGGAACTTCTGCCAGGGCGAGGCACCGGCCAGGTCGGAGTCCTCGTACAGGTAGGGCGGGATGCGGTCCACGGCGGCCATCAGGATGGTGATGTAGAAACCCGCGCTGGCCCACATGATCGAGCCGGTGACGGCCCAGGTGACATTCTCCGGCTGGAGGAACTTCACCGCGCCCAGGCCCAGGTGCTCCAGCAGGAAGTTGGCCATGCCCTGCTTGCCGGGCTGGAACTTGAACACGAAGCCCAGGAACATGCCCAGCGCCACCGGGGCCACGATGTTCGGGAAGAACAGGATGGCCCGCACCAGCTTGCCGCCGCGCATGTCGCGCAGCACGGTGGTGAACAGGAACGCCAGCACGAAGGTGCCGATGCCGCCGATCACCACGTACACCAGGGTGTTCACGAATGAGTCCTGAAAGGACTCACTGGCGAACATCTGCGCGTACTGGTCGATGCCGGTGAAGGTGGGCGTGTCGCCGGCCCCGGCCCAGTGGGTGAAGCTGAGTACCGCCGTGGCCACCGTGGGCAGCACCAGGAACGCGACGTACAAGGCCAGTGCTGGCAACAGGAACGGCCAGAACAGCCGCTTCTTGCCGACGAGGTGTTCGGCCGTGGTACCGCTGACGCGTGCGGGGGCACGCGTCAGCGGCGGGGTCAGCTGGGCAACCATCAGGTCTGCGACTTCCAGTAGTCGGCGGTCTTCGCGGCGAGCTGGTCCACGAACTGCTCGGCGCTGAGCTTGCCCTTGAGCAGGTCGTTGTCGACCGGGTAGAACACGCCGTCGACGAACTTGCCACCGAAGGCCCCGTCCAGGCCGTCCATGAAGATGTTGTGCTCCTTGGCGGTGTTGTCCAGCGCCGCCTTGACCTCCTTGAGGTCGGCGGGCACGTCCAGGTCCGGCCGGGAGCTGATGTTGTCGGCCACCGCCGGGATTCCCTTGAGAATGGCCGAGTTCAGGAAGTACGCCATGAACGCCTTGGCGGTCTCGGGGTGCTTTGCCTTGGCGGTCAACGAGAAGCCGATGGGCAGCTGCTCCACGACGTCGTGCGTGGCGCCCGCGGGCATCGGGAACTGGAACGAGCCGTAGTCGATCTTCTTGCCCCCGCCCTGCTTGGCCAGGTACTCGCGGGTCTCGCTGGGCGCCCAGCTGCCCACGAACAGGTAGCTGGCCTCACCGTCGGCCCAGCGCTGCTGGATCTGCGGGAACTTCGAGGCGTCCCAGCCGTCCACGAAGTAGTGGCCCTTGGCCAGCTTCTCCACGATCTGCGCCGCCTTGAGGAAGCCCGGGTCGCTCTTCCAGCTCTGGCCCGACTTGTCCGAGGCCGCCTTGATCAGCCCGCCCGGTCCGACGAAGCGCTCCGCGAGCTGGGTGAAGTAGTAGGCGTTGTAGAAGTTGATGTCCCCGTCCTGGCTGACCGCGGCCTTGCCCGCCGACTTCGCCTTGTCGAACAGGGCGAACAGCTCGTCGGTGGTCTTCGGGGCGGTGAAGCCGGGGACCTGCGACTTGTCGTACCACCAGGCGTTGCCGATGAGCTCGTACGGGATCTGCACGAGGTGACCGGCCGCGTCCTTGTTCTGCGGGGTGTCGTAGAAGGTCGCGGGCACGACGTCCTTGACGGTCTTGTCGCCCTCCCCGACCTTCATGCCCAGCACCTCGTCCACGCCCTGCGTGCCGCCCGGGGTGACCACGGCCGCCTTGACCTGACTGACGTCCTGGTCGAACAGGTCCGGCACGCTGTCGGTGTTCAGCGCGGGCGCGAGGTTCTGCGTGAGGAACTTGCGGCCCAGCCACTGCACGTCGACCTTGACCCCGGTCTGCTTGCCGAAGCAGTCGATGGCGTGCTTGAGGACCTTGCCCTGCGGCTCGTCGGCCGTCCACATGGACCAGTAGGTCAACTGCTTGTCGGTGGGCTGCACCGCGGACTGCGGGCAGGCCGAGGCGAGGTACTGGTCGGCGCCGGGCAGCGCCGTGTCCCCGGCGTCCGCGCCGCCGCTCGCACCACCGCAGGCCGACAGCACCAACGTGAGCGTCGCACCGCAGGCCACCGCGGCCACGGTTCGAGCAGGGAAAGGTCTCATGGGCACCACCTGAGCGCTTGATGCGTGTTTCTGCGCAGTTTTATGTGTCTTCACGCACATGTCAACACGCTTCGTGCAGTAACATCCAGTTCGTGATCCTGACCGTCACGCTCAACACCGCCCTCGACGTGACCTACGAGGTGGACGGCCTGCGCCCGCACTGTTCGCACCGGGTGCGCACCGTGCGCGGTCGCGCCGGGGGCAAGGGCGTCAACGTGGCCAGGGTGCTCACCGCGCTGGGGCACAGCACCCAGGTCACCGGCCTCGTGGGCGGCCCGACCGGCGAACTGGTCCGCGCCGACCTCGCCGCCTCGGGGCTGGCCGACCGGCTGCACCAGGTCGCCGGGGACACCCGCCGCACGGTCACCGTGGTCGCGGGCGACGTCGGCGACGCCACCGTGTTCAACGAGCCGGGGCCGCGGGTGGGCGAGCGGGAGTGGGCGGAGTTCCTCGCGCACTACCGGGAGTCCGTGCGCGGGGCGCAAGCCGTTGTGCTGTCCGGTTCCGTGCCGCCCGGGGTGCCGGTCACCTGCTACCACGACCTGATCCGCGTCGCCGCCGCACGCGGGGTGCCCACCGTGCTCGACACCTCCGGCGCGCCGCTGCTCGCGGCGTTGCCCGCGCACCCCGACCTGGTCAAGCCCAACGCCGCGGAACTGAGCGAGGTCACCCGCGTGGCGAACACCGGGCAGGCCGCCGAGCGGCTGCGCGAGGCCGGGGCCGGGGCCGTGGTCGCCTCGCTCGGCCCGGACGGACTGCTGGCCGTGACCGGACAGGGCCGGTGGCGGGCCGTTCCCGGCGAACACCTGCTCGGCAACCCCACCGGTGCGGGCGACGCCTGCGTGGCCGCACTGGCCGCGGCCCTCGCCCAGGCGCACGACGTGTCCAGTGTGGACTGGCCGCGCGCGCTCACCGAGGCAGTGGCCGTCTCCGCCGCGGCCGTGGCCGCACCGCTGGCCGGGGAGTACGACGACGCGGTGCGCGAGCGGCTGCTGGCGACGGTGCATGTCGACGGCACGTCCCTGTCATGAAAGTGCCGTTCGGGACACTAGATGTCTCGAACGGCACTTTCATGACAGGGCTTGAGGCGCCGGGCTGTGGCAGGCTGGGGACGTGGCCCTGGTGTTGCGAGTGATCTCGCCGAGTGCGCTGCTCGAGCTGGCGAAGTCGACCGTGCAGACGGCGGTGGACACAGCGGTGGTCCTGGTCTCGGTACCGGCCCGCCTGCTGGGGGTGCTGGGCGGGGCGGAGGCCCTGGTGGAGCGGATCGGCGCCACGATCGACCGGGTGGACGACCTGCTGGCCCGCACGGAACGGGTGGTCGGGGCGGCGGAGGCCGCCGTGACCGAGGTGCAGGCGATCAGCAAGGCGGCGGCGGGCGTGATCGCGGAGACGGTCGCGGTGTGCAACCAGGCGGCGGCCGTGGTGGCGGCGGCCGGGCACACCTCGGACCGGGCGGGCGCGCTGGTGCGGACCTGGGAGCCGATCACGTCCGAGGCGGCCCCGCTGGCGGACCGGTTCGTGCGGGAGCTGTCCGCGGACGAGGTGGACGCGGCGATCCGACTGGTCGACGAGCTGCCCGCGCTGACCGAGCACATGACGGCCAACGTGCTGCCGATCCTGGCCACGCTGGACCGGGTCGGCCCGGACGTGCACGAGCTGCTCAACGTCACCAAGGACCTGCGCCAGGCCATCAACGGCATACCAGGCTTCGCCTTCTTCAAGCGCCGCGGCGAACACCGCGAGCAGCAGCACGAGGACTGAGCTACCTGGCGGGCAGCAGTTCCCGCAAAAGGCTCCTCAGCTTGCCCCGAATGTCGTAGCACAGTCCAGCGACCATGGCGGCGCGGTCGGTGGTGCGGATCGCCGCGTGCACGCGGTTCCAGTGCGGGGTAGTCGTCCACAGTGGAGGGTCACCGAACTCGGCGAACGGCGCGTCGGCCTGCGCCCGGTCCTGTGCAGCGGTAGCGGGCCGAACAGGTCGGCCGGGTGGCGCACCACGGCCTCACGGGCCTGGTGGCCAGGCCGTTCTCCCTGCGCGCCAGTCCCGGGGCTCCAACTCGGTACCGGCCGCGACCAGGTCGGTGCGGGCCGCGTCGAACGCCCCGCGCAGCACCAGGTGCCGCTGCACCGCGATCAGCCGCTGGCCTGCGCTCCCAGGGCTCATCGCCAGCACGGCGGTGCGGGCGATGGGCAGCAGCGTGCCGTCCAGGTGCTCCAGGTCAGCGCGGAAGCCCTCGACCACTGCCCTGGGCACGTCCCCGGCCCGGACGGCCGGTCTGCTCGGCGGCCAGCTCCGCCAGTTGCGCGCGGTCCAGCGAGGCCAGGGGCCCGGCCAGTTCGCACAGCCCGCGCAGGTGCGCGTCGTCCACGATCATGGCGCCGGGACCGGCAGGTGCGCGGCTGTGGGCCACCAGCACACCCGCCGCGGGGTACTCGGCGCCCTGCGTTCAGGGCGCCGCGGGGTCGATGCCGGTCAACGAGGGTTGGCAGCGATCACGGGCCACCCGCGCCCGGCGCTGTGGAGGACACCGACGGCGGTGCGGGCGGCGGGGTCGGGTTCAGGTACTGCTGCACCAGCCAGGCGCTGACGGCCACCAGCGCGGCGGTCACCAGGCCGATCGCGGCCCCGCGCTTGGTCATCGGGCGGCGGCGGGGGCGGCGGCGCACCGAGCCGCGCTGGGGCGCCTTGACCTCGGCCGGCGGGCGCTGCGGGGGCACGTCGATCGCCGGGCGGCTGTCCGGGTCGACGGTGGGGAACAGGATCACGGTCTCCTCAGAGGGGTCGGCCATGATCACAGTCTCGGCGATGCTCGATCCTGCCCGTTCGCGGGGCGGGGCCAAGGCGGCGATCGTGGCGGCGCCCACGGCGGTGATGGTCTCCGGTGCGCGGTCCACCAGCACCGGGACCCGCAGCCGCTCACCGAGCAGCGTGCGCACCAGCGGGATGCGCGCCGAACCGCCGACCAGCACGACCGCGGTCAGCTCCTCGGGCGAGGTGCGGGCGGCGGCCAGGGCGCGTTCGGCCAGTTCAACGCCCCGGTCCACGGTGGGCCGGATCGCGGCCTCGAAGTCGGCCCCGCTCACCGCCACGCCGGGATCGCGGCCCTCGGACAGGGCGTGCTTGGCGGCCACCGCAGCCACCCGCAGCTGGGCGAGTTGCTCACCGGACTCCCCGGCGAGAGCAGTGCTCTCGTCTGAGAGCAGGCCGATTACCGCCTCGTCCAGGGCTGAGCCCGCCAGGGCATCGGAGCGGATCGGACGGCCCAGCACCTCGAACCGGGCACCGCCGGTGCCGCGCAGCACGGTGGCGGTCAGCTTGCCGCCGCCGATGTCGTGCACGAGCAGCCGGGCCGCCGAGTCCAGCCGGTGCCAGGTCGCCGTGCCCGCCACAGCAGCCAGCGGTTCGGGCACCAGCACGGGCGCGAGCAGTCCGAGTTCGCGCAGCGCCCGGTGCACCAGATCAATTCGATAAGGTCCCCACTGGATCGGGTGAGTGACTGCCACCCGTTCGGGCAAACCTTGTTCACTCTCTGCAACTTTCTGGACGGTCCGAAGCACAAGGTGTGCCACCGCCTCCTGCCCGGGCAGCGCCGCATCGCCCGCGGCGAACAGCCCACGATCCCCCGCGATGCCCAGTCCCAAGGGCTTGGCTGGCGACCAAACAACCCCATCGCGCCTGGTGAGGGCCACAGCGGTGGCACTGGCACCGATGTCGATCCCCAACGCGTAAGACCCGGCCGAACGCGACATGTCTGCAAGCTAACCCATTCGTGCAGCCTTGTCCCCAGGTGGGTCAGGCTCCGCTTTACCGGCAGCAACGATTACTTGATCAAGTCGCTGCGTCACGAGGTGCCGCCACCGAGCAGCTCCAGCTGACCGGCGCCGTGCGCGAGGACCCGCCCACGGCGGTGCCCCGGCAGATGCGGCACGGCCAGGACACCCGACGTAAACGGACTGCGGTCCACACAGACCGCGAGCACCCTGGTCGACCGCCGACGCCGTGCTGTACCTGATCGGTCAGATCAACGAGCAGGACCCGCGGCTGCTGTGGCCCCCGCTCGGGGCTGCTGGCGGTTCAACCGCGCGGTTGAGGGTTTGCCGCCGACGGCCCTGCTCAGGTGAGCAGGAGTTTCCGGGCTTGGTTCAATGAAAGCCTTGTTTACATGAGCTTTTCTGACACGAGGACGCGCGGGGCCTTGGTCGTGATGGCGGGCGGGGTGCTCGTCGGCGCGGTCAACATCTACCTGGCGTCGAGCTTGCTGCCAACCGCCGTGGCCGAGATCGGCGGCGCGGACTTCTACGCGTGGAGCATGACGGTCTACCTCGTCGCCATGGTGGTCGCGACGATGCTCGTGGGCCAGGCCCTGTCCCGGTTCAGCAACCTCGGCGCCTACCTGCTCGGCTTCGCGACGTTCGCGGTGGGGTCGCTGGCCTGCGCGGCGAGCCCGGCGATGCCGGTGCTACTGCTCGGGCGCTGTGTCCAGGGTCTTGGTGCGGGTTTGTTGTCCGGCTTGGGTTTCGCCGTTGTCCACACTGCACTGCCGCAGCAGCTGTGGGCCCGGGGCAACGCGCTGATCTCCGCGATGTACGGGGTCGGCAACTTCCTCGGGCCCGCGCTGGGCGGCCTGTTCGCCCAGTGCGGGTCCTGGCGCCTGGCGTTCGTGGTGATGGCCATGGCCGCGGCGGCGTGCGGTGCGGCCGTTCCCCGTGTGCTGCCGCGCACCGAGCGGACCCGGACGCAGGCACCGGTCCCCGCCGTGTCGCTCACGCTGGCCGTCGCCGCAACGGCAGCCGTCAGCGTGGCGGGAGTTCTTCCTGGTACGGCAACAAAAGCAGTCAGCATCGCGGCGGCCTTGCTGCTGGTTCTCGGATTCCTCGCCCAGGAGCGGCGCAGCGAGGTGCGGGTCTTCCCCGCCGCGACGTACCAGGCGGGGTCCCCGCTGAAGTGGATCTACCTGACGATCGGGCTGCTGGCCTTCGGTGTGGCGGTCGAGTCCTTCGTGCCGCTGTTCGGACAACGGCTCGGCGGCCTGCCCCCACTCGCGGCCGGCTTCTTCGGCGCGGCGGTCTCACTGGGCTGGTCCGCGACCCAGGTGCTCAGCTCCACCGCGGTGCAGGCGCGGACCGTGCGTCGGCTGCGCGCCGTAGGGCCAGTGTTGCTCGCGCTCGGATTCCTCCTCCAGGGCTTGGTTCAACGCGAGAACGCACCGATCTGGCTGGTGCTGCTCTGGGTTCCGGTGCTGCTCCTGGCCGGGTCGGGCATCGGTGTCGCCTACCCGCACCTGTCCGTGGCCGCGATGGCGGAGGGCGAGCAGGCCGCCGCCGCGATCGCGACCGTCACGACGACCTCGACCGCGTTCGGCACGGCCGTCGCCGGTGTCCTGGTCAACCTGGGCGGGGACTCGGTGCTCGACTCGGCGCGCTGGCTGCTGTTCGGGTTCGCGGTCATCACCGCCACCGGGGTGCTCGTCCAACGCCGGGTGTGAGCCACTTGTCGGAGGTCGTTCGCGTCCGTACGATCGGCGAGGTCGTGTGGACCCGAACGACGGGAGCACCACCGTGGCAACTAGTCCCACCACCGCGCGGACCTCCGGTCTGGGCGTAGCGCACGTCGTCTTCTTCGTCATCGCCGCCTCCGCACCGCTGACCGTGGCCGCGGGCGGCATCCCGCAGACCTTCGGCGTCACGGCCACACTGGGCGTGCCACTACTGTTCCTGGTGCTGGCAAGCCTGTTGGCCGTGTTCAGCGCGGGCTACGCGGCGATGAGCAGGCGGATCGTCGGCGCGGGCGCCTTCTACTCCTACGTCTGCCACGGACTTGGCCGCACTGCCGGAGTGGGCGCCGCGTTCGTCGCACTGCTGTCCTACAACACGATGCAGATCGGCATCTACGGCCTGTTCGGCTTCACCACCGCAGACCTGCTGGAGCGCAGACTGGGGCTGGCAGTGCCGTGGTGGGCGCTGGTGCTGGGCTGCGTGCTGCTGGTGGGCGTGCTGGGTTACCTGCGGGTCGACCTCAACGCGAAGGTGCTGGCCGTGTTGCTGGCGCTGGAGTCGGCGACGGTGCTGGTGTTCGACCTGAGCCAGTTCGCGGCGGCCCCACAACCGGTGTCGCTGGCACCGCTCAGCTGGAGCGCGCTGACCGGGGGCTCGCTCGGCGCCGCGGCCTGCTTCACGATGGGCGCCTTCACCGGGTTCGAGTCGGCCGCGATCTACGGCGAGGAGTGCCGCGACCCGCGCCGCACCGTGGCCCGTGCGACCTACGCGGCGGTGGGCCTGATCGGGGTGTTCTACTGCCTCACGGCCTGGGCGATGATCTCCGGTACGGGCATGGGCGCGATCGTGGACCGGGCTCGCGCGGAGGGCCCCTCGCTGGTGTTCACCCTCGCCGAGCACACCCTGGGCGGGCCGTTCGCCGACCTCGCGCAGGTCTTCCTGGTGACCAGCCTGTTCGCCGCCCTGCTGTCGTTCCACAACGCGGTGGCGCGCTACTTCTTCGCGCTGGGCAGGGAAGGCGTGCTGCCGGTGGCACTGGGCCGGACCCACACCAGGCACGGGTCCCCGCACGTGGGCTCGCTGACCCAGACCGCGCTCGCGGCGGTCGTCGTGCTGGTGTTCGCCTTGCTGGGCAAGGACCCGGTGGCCACCCTGTTCACCTGGTTCACCAACATCGGCGCGCTGGGCGTGCTTCTGCTGCTCGCGGTGACCTCGGTCGCGGTGCTCGCGTTCTTCAGACGGGGCGGTGCCGACGGGGAGAGCCGTTGGCACCGGGCGGTCGCCCCCGCGATCTCGGCCGTGGCACTGGCCGCGGTGTTCGTCACGGCAGTGGTCAACTTCGACGCGCTGCTCGGCTCCGACAGCACCTCGGCGCTGCGCTGGGTCCTGCCCGCACTGGTGGGGCTGGCGGCGGTCGGCGGGGTCGGGTACGGCTGGTACCTGAGGCTGCGGCGCCCGGCGGTGCACGACCGGATCGGCAGGGGATGACGCGTGGAGCTGGCGGAGATCGACCTGACGGACCTGGACCGGTTCACCGACGGGGACACGCCGTGGCGAATGTTCGAGGTGCTGCGCGGGCAGGCACCCGTGCACTGGCAACCCGAACCCGCGCCGAACAGCGGGTTCTGGGCGGTGACCCGGCACGAGGACATCCTCACCGTGGAGCGGGACCCCGAGACCTACACCTCGGAGCAGTTCGTCAACCTGGAGGAGGTCGACCAGGAGCAGATCGCGCGGCGCAGGTCCATGCTGGAGACCGACGGCTCCGACCACACCGCGCTGCGCAAGATGCTGATGCGCGAGTTCACGCCGAAAGCCGTCGCCGCGTACGAGAGCTTCCTGCGCGGGCTGACCACGCGCACCCTGGACGCCGCCCTGCCACTGGGCACGTTCGACTTCGTCCGCGAGATCGCCGCCGACTTCCCGATCTCGGTGCTGACCCGCATGCTGGGCGTGCCCGCCGAGGACAGTCCCCAGCTGATCGACTGGGGCAACCGGATCATCACCAGCGAGGGCAGCGACGAGCGGCACCGGGACCTGCCCTTCCGCAGCCCGGCCGCACTGGAGGTCTTCGACTACGGCAGGCGGCTGGCCGCGCTGCGCCGTGGCGGCACCGGCACCGACCTGGTCAGCAAGCTGGCCAACGCCGGGCTGTCCCCCACCGAGTTCGACACGAACTTCCTGCTGCTCGTGGTCGCGGGCAACGAGACCACCCGGCACGCCATCTCCCACGCCCTGCTCGCGCTGATCCACAACCCCGAGCAGTTCCGGCTGCTGCGCGAGGACCCGTCCCTGCTGCCGGGCGCGGTCGAGGAGTTCCTGCGCTGGTCCTCACCGATCTACCACTTCCGCCGCACGGCGACACGCGAGGTCGAACTGGGCGGTCAGCGGATCCGCGCCGGGGACAAGGTGGTGCTCTGGTTCGCCTCCGGCAACCGCGACGAGTCGGTGTTCGAGGACGCGGCCGCGTTCGACGTGACCCGGACCCCGAACAACCACGTCACCTTCGGCCGCGGCGGCCCGCACTTCTGCCTCGGCTACGCCCTGGCCCGCCTGGAACTGCGCGTGCTGTTCGAGGAGCTGCTGAGTCGTGTGCGGGCAGTGGAACTGGTGGGTGGGGTGCAGCGGGTGAGGTCCAACTTCGTGAACGGGATCAGGGAAATGCGGGTGAGGGTTCGGGGGGTGTGAGGGGGTGAGGAGGGACGGGGTGCTACGGGGTGCAGTGGTGTGACGGGGTGCGGCGGGGCTGGGGGTGAGGGTCGGCGCGTGTCGGCGGTGGCGGGGTGGTGTGTCGGACGTTTGGGGTCGGTGTGTCGGCGTGTGCGGGGTGGTGTGTCGGGCGTACGGGGTCGGCGCGTGTCGGCGTTTACGAGCCGGTGTGTCGGACGTTTGGGGACGGTGTGTTTGCGGTTGTGGTGTGGTTTCTCGGTTGGTGGGATGCGGGGGCGGGGTACGGGTGTGGCGGGGCTGGGGGCGTGGGTTGGTTTGGTGCGGGTCCCTCGCGGCGGCCTTGGATCGGGGTTTCCGGGGCATGGAGGGATGCCCCGATTCGCCGACGAGCGTATGGCCGCCGCTACTCACACAAAACCAACCCGGTTGAGGTTGGTGCATAGGGGGTTGGGTGGTGCGGGTCGGAGGGTGAGGTGCGGGCGTGGTGGCGCTTGTGATGGGGCGAGTCCCGGTTTGGGGAGGGTGGGTTCCAGTCTGAGGTGTGTGAGTCCCGCTGTGTGGAGTGTGAGTCCCGCTCTGGGTAGGGCGAGTCCCGGCCTCTGGTGTGTGAGGCCCGGCCGCCGGTGGGCCGAGTTCCGCTGCCTGGGGTGCGATTCCCGCTCTGGGCAGGGCGAGTCCCGGCCTGGGGAGGGTGAGTCCTGCTCGGCGGAGAGTGAGTCCCGGTTTGGAGAGCGCGAGTCCCGGCTTCCGGTGTGTGGGTCCCGCTGTCCGGAGCGTGAGTCCCGGTCTGAGGAGCACGAGTCCCGCTCTGGTGAACGAGAGTCCCGGCTTGGGGAGGGCAAGTCCCGGCCTAGGGGGCATGAGTCCCGCTGCCTGGGGCGCGAGTCCTGGCTTGGTGAGCGGGTGTCCCGCTATGGGGGAGTGCGAGTCCCGCTCTGGGGTGTGTGAGTCCCGCTTGGGGGAGCACGAGTTCCGCTGTCTGGAGGGCGAGTCCCGGTTTGGGGTGTGTGAGTCCCGCTGTGTGGTGAGGGTGTGTCGGGTTTGGGTTGGTCACCCACATGGGTAGCCATTGGTGGGCAACGGTTTTGTGGTGAATTGGGGAGTAGAATTGTTGGTATGACAGCATTCGTGGACGCTCGACCCGCCGCAGGGTTGTGGCGGTTGGGGGACGCGGAGCTGTTGGGCGAGTTGCAGGACGCGGAAGTGGTTCTGCGGCAAGCGTATGCGTGGGTGTTGGGGTTGGTCGCGGAGGCGGATGCGCGGGGTGTGGCGGAGCGGGTGGGGTATCCGAGCCTGGCAGAGTTGCTGCGCGGTGTGCTCTGCGTGAGCAAGAAGGAAGCCAGACAGCGGATCGCGCACGCGGGGGTTCCGGTGGCAGTTCCACTGGAGCCGGAGCAGTTGTCGGTGATCAACCGGGTGCTACGGGAGTTGCCGCCACACATCGGTGCGGCCGACCGGGAGCAGGCTGTCGAGGTCCTGGCAGCAGCGGCCCAGACGCTGGACGCCTCCAACCTGGTGCCACTGGGCCGGGAGATCGTCAACCGGCTGGACCCCGACGGGGCGCTACCGAGTGAGGACGAACTCGCCCATCCCCGACGGGAGTTCCGTTACGACACACGGCGGGACGGATCAGTACGGTTCCACGGGTGCCTGGACGCGGAGACCGGCGCCCTGCTGGAGGCCATCCTCAGCCCGCTGGCGAAACCACACGACGCCCACGACACACGCACCCTGCCCGAACGGCAAGGGGACGCGTTCGCGGAACTACTGGAAACCAGCACCACGCCGACCGAAGGCGGGGAACGGCCCCACATCGCGGTGACCATCCCGCTGACAACACTCCAGAACGGGCTCGGCACCACCGAACTCTCCCCATCAGCGATCCGCAGGCTCGCCTGTGACGCGAAGGTCCTCCCAGTGATACTGGGCAGCAACTCCGAACCGCTCGACATCGGGCGGATCAGCTACACCGTGCCGTCCCACCTCCGACGAGCACTGATCGTCAGGGACCAGCACTGCGCATTCCCAGGGTGCAGGCGACGGCCGAGCAGTTGCCATGCACACCACATCATCCACTGGGTGGACGGAGGAGTGACGGCGCTGGCCAACCTGGTGCTGCTGTGCGGGATGCACCACCGACTGATCCACCACAGTGGCTGGACAGTGCGGATCGTCAACGGCAGGCCGGAGTTCACCCCGCCGAGCTGGCTCAGGCGAAGGCGAAAACGGTAGGCGCTACAGGCCGCGCAGCCCGGTGAGGACCCGTTCGAGCAGTTCGAGGTCGGGGCGTTCACCGGAGTTGACGTGCGCGGTGAGCACGCCGAGGTCGATCAGGTCGCCGAGCAGCACGCGGGCGACGCCGAGCGGGGCGGGCAGGGCGGCGGCGACCTCGGCGACGGAGCGGGTGTGGGCGCAGAGGTCGACGATGGGTTGATGTTCGAGGCCGAGCGGGGGCAGGGGGCCGCCGCGCAGGGACACGAGGGTTTCCAGGCGCAAGTCGTAACGGGAGGTGGTGCGACCGCCGGTGCGGGCGTAGGGGCGTACGAGGGCGCTGGGCTCCTCGACCTCGCTGTCGAGCCAGAGGGGTTCCTCGGGTTCGGGGTCGGCGAAGAACTCGGCGACGGGCTCGGGCTCAGCGGGCGGTTCGGGCTCGGGCTCGGGGGTGGCCATGCCGTGGAAGCGGGCACCGCGAGGGGCCGGACGTGGGATGTCTGGCACCTCTTCGGGGGTGTCCTCGGGTTCCGACTGCCTGCGGCGGCGTTGCTTCGGGGAGCCGAAGCGCGCGCCGGTCTGTCCGACCTCGCCCACGGGGTCAAATCTAGTGTGCGCTGGTGCCGTGCGATGTCAGCGGTGTTTCAACTGCGTTCAGTGTGGGTGAACGTCCCTGTTGATCCGCGCGGCGAGGCCGTCGAGCAGGATCTCCAGCTTGTCGTCGAACCGGCGGCGGTCCCGCCAGGTGGACTCCTGGTCGACGCGGTCCATGCCGCTCATCGCGAGGTCGGCGATGAAGTCCAGGGCGACCATGGCGTCACGGGCGTGAAAACCCAAGGCACGCAGGCGTTCCCCGTACTCGCCCATCAGCCGCACCACGGTGGGCGGGATCACCGCGAGGGTGTGCACGGCCTCGGCGAGGCCGGGGTGCCGGTCGATGGCGACCCAGATCGCCTCGGCGAACGCCTGGAGCAGCTCGCGCCAGCCCAGTTCGAGGTTGGGCCAGTCGGCGGTGCGGAACGCCTGCTCCACGGCGACGGCGAGCAGGTCGTCCTTGTCGCGCACATAGCGGTACAGGGTGGAGTGGCTGACCCCGAGGTGCCGCGCCACCGAGGACAGGCTGAGCTGCTCGATGCCCACGGCCAGCGTCGCCCGCGCCACGTCCTCGCGGCACAGGGTCGGTGGCCGACCCGGCCGTCTGCCGCCGATCACCACCGGTACCGCCCACCTTCCGCCTCGTCGGGTCCGGGTGCGCAGCGTACAGACGCGCCCGCTCCTCCGATACGGCAAGGCCCGGCCGCAGTCGCGGCCGGGCCTTCTCCGTTGGTGCGTCAGGGGATCAGCGTGGGGGCCACACCGCCATCCACGCGCAGCGCGGCACCGCTGGTGGCCGAGGACAGCTCGGAAGCCACGTACACCACCAGGTTCGCGACCTCCTCGGGGCGGATCAGCCTGCCCAGCAGGGAGGTCGGCCGCGCCTCGGCCATGAACCGGCGCTCGGCCTCCTCGAACGGGATGTCCGCGCCGATCAGGTCGCGCACGAACTCCTCGACCCCGGGGGTCAGCGTGGGGCCGGGCAGCACCGAGTTGACGGTCACGCCCGTGCCCGCAGCGGCCTGCGCCATGCCGCGGGCCACCGCGAGCTGCGCGGTCTTGGTCATGCCGTAGTGCACCATCTCGGTGGGCGTCTGCACGGCGGACTCGCTGCTGATGAAGACCACGCGCCCGAAGCCGCGCTCGATCATGCGCGGGGTGTGGTGGCGGGCCAGCCGGACACCGGAGAGCACGTTGGTGTCGAAGAAGCGCTGCCACTGCTCGTCGGGGATCTCGAACACCGGGGCCGCGGCGAAGATGCCGGTGTTGTTGATCAGGATGTCCACGTCGGGCAGCTCGGCGACCAGCTGGGCCACACCCTCGGCGGTGGCCACGTCGGCGGCGATCCCGGTGACCTCACCGGGGATCGACGCCACGGCTGCGTCCACCCGGTCCCTGCTCCGCCCGTTGACGACCACCTTGGCGCCCGCGGCGGCCAGGCCGGTGGCGATGGCCAGTCCGATGCCCGCGGTCGATCCGGTCACCAGGGCGGTGCGTCCGGTCAGGTCGATGTTCACTGCGGTCAGCTCCTCACGAGTACGGATTGCTTGCGGCGGTCCAGGGCACCGGAGACCAGCGCGACGGCCAGCCCGGCGAGCACGAGCAGGGCGCCGATCCAGTTCGGCGCGGTGTAGCCGAGGCCGTGTTCGATGGCCAGGCCACCGAGCCAGGCGCCCCCGGCGTTGCCGAGGTTGAACGCGGCGATGTTGGCGGCGGAGGCCAGCGCGGGCGCGCCCTCGGCCTTGTCCATGACGCGCATCTGCAGCGGGGGCACGGTCGCGAACCCGGCGGCACCCAGCAGGGCGATGGTGATCGCGGCGGGGACCTGGCCGTGTGCGGTGACCACGAAGGCCGCCAGCACCAGGGCCAGCGCGCCGAGGCTGGCGTAGACGCTGGGCATCACCCTGCGGTCGGCCCCCTTGCCGCCGATCAGGTTGCCCACCACCAGCCCCACGCCGAACAGCACGAGCAGCCAGGTCACCGCACCGGCGGAGAAGCCCGCGACCTCGGTCATCATCGGCGCGATGTAGGTGAAGGCGGCGAAGACCCCGGCGAAGCCCAGCGCGGTCATCAGCAGGGCCAGCAGCACCTGCGGACGGCGCAGCACGGCCAGTTCGGCGCGCACCCCGGCGTTGTGCTCCGCGGGCTGCGGCGGCACCAGCAGGGCCACCCCGACGAGTCCGATCACACCCAGCAGGGTCACCGCCCAGAACGTGGAGCGCCAGCCGAAGGCCTGACCCAGTGCGGTGCCCAGCGGCACGCCGAGCACGTTGGCCACGGTCAGCCCGGTGAACATCATCGCGATGGCACTGGCCCGCTTGTCCGGGGCCACCAGCGCGGCGGCCACCACCGAGCCCACGCCGAAGAAGGCGCCGTGCGAGAGGGCGGCCACGATGCGGCCGGTCAGCAGCAGGCCGTAGTCACCGGCCAGCGCGGAGATCAGGTTGCCCACGATGAACAGCACCATCAGCCCGACCAGCATGGTCTTGCGCGGCAGCCGGGCCGCGAGCAGCGTGAGCAGCGGGGCACCGACCACGACGCCCAGGGCGTAGCCGGAGATGAGTAGGCCCGCCGAGGGGATGGATACGTGCAGGTCGGCGGCCACCTCGGGGAGCAGACCCATGATCACGAACTCGGTGGTGCCGATGCCGAAGGCGCTGATCGCCAGCGCGAACAGGGCGATGGGCATTGGTCCTCCAGGTAGAATCCTCGTGAGCAATAACCGGCGTCCGCGATAGTTGCACACGCTTGATGTTGCAGACGCTTGATAATGTTGCACGCAACGAAGGCGAACGCAAGCCGAGCGAGGGTGACCCATGACACTGGCCGACGAGGACGTGGCGATCCGCGCCCAGAACTGGTGCACGCTGGCGGCACTGCACGCCCGCATCGAGGACAAGCTGGAGCGCGCGCTACAGGGCTCGCACCAGTTGTCGGTGCGCGAGTACAGCGTGCTGACGGTGCTGGCCCAGCAGGACAACTTCCACCTGCGGATGAACCAGCTGGCCAGCGCGGTGGTGCTCAGCCAGTCGGCGACGACCAGGCTGGTGACCCGGCTGGAGGAGCGCGGCCTGTTGCAGCGCTACCTGTGCGCCGACGACCGCAGGGGCATCTACACCGAGGTCACCGAGGCCGGTCAGCAGATGCTGGAGCAGGCCCGCCCGGTCAACGACAAGGCGCTCTCGGAGGCGCTGGCCGAGGCCGAGCAGCAGCCCGAGTTCGCCCCACTGGTCAAGGCGCTGGCCGCGCTGCCGCAGTCCTGACCCGCGCCGTCCACAGCAGGGCGAGAGTGGGCACGACCCCGCCGACCAGCAGGCCGACCAGCACGTCGTGCGGGTAGTGCGCCCCCACGTAGACCCGGCTGAACCCGATCAGCAGGGCGATGACCCACGCCACCAGCCCGATCCGCCTGTTGATCAGCAGCAGCGCCACGGCCGCCGCCCCGGCGATCGCGGAGTGGTTGCTGGGAAAGGAGAAGTCCCAGAAGTGCTCGCAGGGCAGCACCGTGCGCACCGGGGCCAGCGCGCGACAGGGCCTGGGTTCCTCCACGAACGACTTGATCGTGTTGCTCGCCAGCCAGCCGAGGAACACCCCGAACGGGGCCCAGACGACCAGTGCGCGCCGACCGGTGCGCCAGGTCAGCGCCCACAGGCCCACGAACAGCACGAACCCGTAGTCGGTGAACAGCCGGGCCGCGCCGTGCAGCCACGGGGTGGCGGCGGCAAGATCGGACACGGCGCGGAACCAGCTGTCGTCGAACACCCCTCAGTTCTACACAGTCCTCAGCCGGTGCCGATGCGCGGGAACGGATTGGTGGAGAAAACGACCTCCACCGGTACCTCGAAGTACTCCGCGATCCGCAGGGCCAGGTGCAGGCTGGCGCTGTACTCCCCGCGCTCCAGGTAGCCGACGGTCTGGTAGTGCACGCCCAGCGCCTCGGCCAACTGCCTGCGCGAGACCCCGCGCTCCACCCGCAGCACGGCGATCCGGTTGTAGACCTGCTCACTCATCGCCGCGCCTCGCTTGCGCTCGGCGCAGCGCTTCGCGCGGGCACCGTGCCCGATGATTCACTCGCAAGCTCGCTCATCGCGTCTCAGCCAATCCGCTGCATCGCCTTCTCCCGCCGCGCCGCCACGCTGGACCCCGACTCGCGGCGTGCCATCCTGCGCAGCACCACGGGCGCCAGCACCAATCCCAGCACAGCCCAGACCGCGAGCACGCCGAAGGTCTCCAGTGGACGCCAGGAGTGCGCGATCTCGGCGACCACCGCGCTGTCGGGCAGCATGGCCGAGCGCATGCCCAGGCCCAGCCAGTAGATCGGCGAGCACTGGGCGACCAGCTGCACCCACTGCGGCAGCACGGTGATCGGGTAGAAGATGCCGGAGATGACCGACAACCCCATGATCGGCAACATCACCAGAGCGGCGCTGCGCGGGCTGGTGAACAGCGAGCCGAGCACCGCGCCCAGCGGCATGGTCGCCACCAGGCCGAGCACCAGCACCCAGGCCAGGGTCAACCAGGCCCCCAAGCTGGTCAGCCCGATCCCCTCGAACAGCAGCACCCCCGGCACCAGCAGCACCAGCACCGCGGCCACCGTGCTGCCCGAGATCGTCACGATCTTGCCGATCAGGTAGCCCAGCATGCCGTTGGGCACGGCCTTGGCGCGCAACAGGGTCCCGTCCTCGCGCTCCGCGGTCAGCGTCTGCGCCATGGCGAGCAGCCCGCCGAAGGCCACGTTCAACCCGAGCATGCTCGGCAGGGACATCGCCCCCACCGAGATCGGCGCGTCCTTGACCGGGACCTGGCGCAGGAACAGCATCACCACCAGGAACACCGCGGCGGGCAGCAGGAAGTTGACCACGTCCTGGGCCGTGGACATGGTCTGCCGCAGCTCGATCAGGCCGCGACGCAGCCCCGCGCGCACGGCCGTGGTCACCGGGGTCACCTGGCCACCTCCTCGAACTCGCGCACCAGCGACATGTAGGTGTCCTCCAGACTCGCCCTGCGCACCTCCAGGTCGCTGATCTCCTCCCCGTACTGGGCGAACAGCTCCCGCACGAACCGGGTCGCGTCCCGCTCCGAGTGCACGAAGCGCTGCCCCGCCCTGGTCCAGCGGACCTCGGCCTCGGTGGCCATCTGCCGGGACAGCGCGTCCGCCGACCCGTCCGCGATCACCTTGCCACCGGCCAGGATCAGGATCCGGTCGGCCAGCTTCTCCGCCTCGTCAAGGTCATGGGTGGTGATCAGGACCGTGGTGTCCTCATCGGACAGTCGGTGCACCAGGTCGTGGAACTCCCTGCGTGCCTCCGGGTCGAAGCCCACGGTGGGCTCGTCCAGGAACAGCACCTTCGGGCGGCCCACGATCCCGATCGCCACGTCCAGCCTGCGCCGCTGCCCACCGGACAGCCGCATGACCCGCTTGTCCGCGTGTTCGGTCAGCCCGACCGCCGTCACCAACTCGTCCACCTGCCAGGGCTGCTGGTAGCAGGTGTAGTAGCCGCGCAGGTGCGCCAGCAACTCGCGCACCCGCCACTTGCCGTGGTCCCGCCAGGACTGCAACACCACCCCGAGCCCGGCGCGCCAGCGCTCGTCCCCGTGCGCCGGGTCGACCCCGAGCACGCGGACCTCCCCCGCCGAGCGCATCCGGAAGCCCTCCAGGATCTCGATGGTGGTCGTCTTGCCCGCCCCGTTCGGGCCGAGCAGCGCGAGCACCTCACCGCGGTGCGCCTGGAAGTCCACGCCGGTGAGCACGTCCGCGCTGCCGTAGCGCATGCGCAGGTCGCGAACGTCGAGTACCGCCTCCATATCCCCTCCCCCTGTCGAACCCCTGCATTGAAATGTAGCAGACCTACTACATTCGCGAGGAGGAGTACGACAACTACTGCTGGGAGAGTGTGAGGGCCTCCTGCGCATCGGCGAGGTCCTCGGCAGTGGGCGGGGCGTCCTGGTCGACCTCGGCCCGCCAGTAGCCGGTGAACGCGATGCGCTTCTTGTCGAACCCGCGGTCCACGAGGTGCCTGCGCAGCGCCCGCACCGCGGCGGCCTCACCGGCCACCCAGGCGAAGCCCGTCCCCTCGGGCAACTGCGCCACGCGCGCCGCGTCGAGCAAAGTCCTGCCAGTACTGCGATGCACCCAGTGCACCGTCACGTCCGCCTTGGTGTCGAAGGACTGCTCCTCGGCGGAGTCGGCAACCTCGATGTACGCCAGGGTCTTCGTCCCGGCGGGCAGGGCCTCCAGCGAGGCACCGATCGCGGGCAGCGCGGTCTCGTCGCCGAGGAACAGCAGCCAGTCCTCGTCGCTGGGTTCGAGGTAGTGGCTGACCGCCGGACCGAGCAGGCCCAGCACGTCGCCGGGCACCGCCCTGCTCGCCCAGGCCGAGGCAGGGCCGGTGTCCCCGTGCAGCACGAAGTCGATGTCGATCTCGTGGCGCTCGGGCCGGTGCGCACGGATCGAGTAGCTGCGCATCCAGGGCCGCTCGGCCTCCGGCATCGCCAGGTAGGACTGGTACCAGCGCGCGATGTCCCCGTCGGCGGGCGGCTGCGGCACAGTCGGCTCGCCCTGCCCCGGCCTGGGGAAGAACAACTTCGCCTGCTGGTCCGGGGCGAGGTGCTCGAACTCGGCCAGTCCGCCGAAGGTCACCCGCGCCATGTGCGGGGTGAGGCGCCGGACGGCCGTCACCCGCATGAGCATGAACTGCTTCATGCGGTAAGGCTAGCCTAAGCTAATGGTTTGCGAGCAGTGTTCGCGGCGGCTCGGCTGAGCCGCCGCGAACCCACGTCACAGGCCGATGACCGGCGGCACCACCTTCTCGTCGGTGCCGAAGATCTCGTCCGGGTCGGCCTCCACCAGCCAGGACGGCCGCTGGTGCTCCCCGTCCTCGCCCTTCTTGCCGCCCTTGCCGCCCTGTCCGGCCATGCCACCGGCGCCCGGCTGCCCCGCCGCGCCCCGGGCACCGCCCAGGCCACCGCGACCCGCGGCCTCCTCGGCCGCCATCGCACCCGCGCTCGCGCCCGCACCGGCACCCCTGGATCCGGCACCGCCAGCGCCCGCGCCAGCCGCGCCCGAACCCGCGCCCGCGCCCGCGCCGAAACCACCTCGGCCGCCCGGACCACCGGCCCCGGGTCCACCGGTACCTGAGCCAGGGCCGAAGCCCCGGCCACCGCCCGGGCCATTGCCGCCACCCGGACCCGAGCCGCCGGGGCCACCCGGCGGCAGGCCGTAGCCCGGGCCGCCAGGGCCAGGCATGCCGGGACCAGGCCCGCCGTAGGTCGGCGGGTCACCCCAGCCCGGCGGGTAGCCGCCAGGCGGCATGATCCCACCCGGCGGGTAGCCGGTCCCCGGTGGCGTGCTGCCACCCGTGCCCTGCGTGCCGGTACTGCCACTGCCACCGCCCCCCGGCAGCTGCCCCGGCGGGGTCCAGCCGCCACCACCCGGTCCGACGCCACCGGTACCACCCGTGCCGCCACCACCCGGCCGGTAGCCGCCACCGCCACCACCCGGTCCGACGCCGCCCGGGTTGAAGCCACCCGTGCCGCCCCCGGTGTAGCCCGGTGTGCCGCCACCCGGCTGGGGAGTCTCGCCGCCACCCGGGTTCGCCACCTGCGGCGGCGGCGCGAACGCCGGCGCGCTCTGCGCCGTCGTCGACAGGGTCTGGTCGTAGGTCTGGACCGCCTGCGCCGCCTTCTGGTGGTCCGCCTTCTCCTGTGCCGCCTGCTGGCGGAAGCCGTCCGCCAGCTTCGCGTACTGCACCGGGTCCGTCTGCGCCGCCTGCAACTGCTGCGCGGCCGTCGCCGGGTCGTACGGGTTGGCCGGCGGCTTCGGCACGTTCGCCTTCACCGAGTCCAGCGCGCTCGACTGCTGGTGGGTGAGCATGCCCGCCAACTGCGAGGCCTTGCCCGCCTCACCCGACTTGTTCGCCACCTGGGCTATCGCCTGCCTGGCCGACTCCGCGCTGGCGCCCGTCCAGCTCGACTCCGAGTTCGCGATCGCCCCCGCGATCCGGTCCCCGAACTTCGCCAGGCTGTTGCCGATGCCCACCCAGGTGTCCCCGGCACTCGCCACATCGCCCGAGTTGACCCCGTTGTTCACCTGGTCGTACAGCGCCTGGTGCGGGATGCCCTCGTAGTGGATGGCCGGATTGCCCGGGGCGGAGCGCTTCATCACGCCGTTGTTGAGCTGCTGCTCCTGCTGGTCGACCTTCTCCCCCGAGTGCAGCATCCCCAGCAGCGGGCCGAACAGCGGGCCGTACTTCGCCTCGCCCTCCTGGATCGCCTGCTGGCGCAACTGCTCGATCGTCGGCACATCGTTGTACTGCTTGATGTGGTACCGATCTCTGGCCGAATCCGTGCTGGGTACCTGACCATTGCTGACCATGACGCCGTCTCCCCTACGACTTCGGCAACTTCGGCTCGACCAACTTCGCCGCCTTCTCCGCAAGCGCGCACGCGTTGTCCTGGTTGCCACGAGAATCAATGACAGCCACGTCAACTCGCGACTTTGCGGCTACACCGATTGCGACCAGGCAGCCGCCAGTGTCACCGCGCATTTCTCGTGCCGACCGAGAACCGACTTGAATATCGGACACAGTTCCAGTCACGACGAGATCAGCGACACCCTTTTTCTCCAGAATCGCAGGAGAAACGATGAAGTCGGTCGACGTGAAATCACACCCTCGCACACCTGCCAGATTGGTGCCATTAGCACTGGAAATCTGCCCCAGTTGTTGCTGCTCACTAGGCGACAGCAACTTGCACGGGTCAAGTGTGGCCAAGGACGCCGGGCCTGAACCGGTGGCAGAGGTCGAGGTGGGCGCGTTACTCGCAGACGATCCACCCCCAGCCGCTGTCGTCGGCCCCGGCTGCCCGGGGACCTGTCCGCCACAGGCCACGACCCCGAATGCAACCGCTGCCGCAGCACCGGCGATCAGTACGCGCCGCACACCCACACCTTTCGTTTGGAAGACCACTGTCAGGCCTGATTCTTGTTGACCAGCGTCGCGGCTGACTGGTCGCTGCCACGCTGCAGGGAAACAGACTTCTTAATCGTGTCTTCGATCTCGTTGAGATCGCTCTGCAACTTCCTCAGGAACGGTGCCAGTCCCTGAACCTGGTCGCCCGCGACCGATGCGAGGAACGGCTTGTACACACTAGCCCCTGGCGTCTGCCCGAGTGGGAGTTGCTGCTCGAGATGCTGAGCGTCGCTTAGGTGTTTCATCACCTCGGCCTTCATTGCGGCCACCGCCTTGAGGAGGGGGTCGGCGCCCTCCTCGGTGATCGAGAAGCCGCCGCTGGCCGAGGCAGCCTTGAGCTGCGAGACCGCGCCGCTGATGCCGTCGATGGCCGCGTACACCGTGAATCACTCCCCACCCTGAGCATGCCAGACCCCACGTACACCGTAGCCGGGCACGGGGACATCTGTGCGTTGAGACGTTGAGACCGAGGTCATCGGTTCCACCCGGTCAGGAGAACCTGGCGAGCAACCGGTGCAGCTGGTGATCGAGCTTGGCCTGGTCGCCCGGGGTGTAGGTGACGTGCAGCCTGCCGTCGGCGCCGCGGTCGCTGATGACGAGGTACCGGCCGGCGTCGGTGTCGAGCCAGCTGACGGACTCGCTGGGGCCGAGTTGCCCGTGCCGACCGTCCTCGGCGACGACGAACGCACCGCTGCCGAGCCGGGGCATCGCGAGGATGCGCTGGGCGGCCTCCAGGTCACGGCCCGCCTGGTCGGAGGGGCCGCCGGTGGAGTGCAGGTAGCTGGCTGAGGCGAAGTCCTCGTCGACGCGACGCGGGGCGGGGGCCGCGGACTCGGTGACGGTGACGGAGGCGCCGTGCGCGGGGGCGAGCGGGGGCAGCAGGCCGACCAGCGCGCGGACGGCGCCGTCCTCGGCGAGCACGTCGAACCGGATGCCACCAGAGGTCTGCACGCCGACGACGACCCGGTCCTGCGCGAACACGGCGAGCGCGATCAGCTGGCGCTCCCCCGCGCTGCCGAGCATGGACACCGACAGCCTGCCGGTGCCGAACAGCCGCAGCGTGTCCTCCAGTTCGGGCGCGAACCGGGAGCCGTGCACGAGTCCGCGCGCGGACAGGCTGGCGTTGACGCTGGCGTACAACCCGGGGCGGTCGACACCGCCGCCGAAGTACGGGAAGGCGAACGGGAACCTGCGCAGGTCGACACCGAGCGCCTCACCGGCGGCGTCGAGTTCTGGGAATGTGCACTCCAGTACGGCCACTGCACAATGCTGGCACACACACAGCGTCACCAACGAGCGATTCGCGGATCTACCCCAGGGCGAAGATCACGCCCGCTGTGGCACCGGCTCCCAACAGGGCGCCGACAACCGCCTGCGCGACGGTGTGCTCGCGCAGTGCCACCCGGGAGAAGCCGACGACCACCACGAACAGGTAGCCCAGCGCCCACCACGGCCCGAGCAGGGCGGCGAAGGCGGTGACGGCGCCACCGGTGACGGCGGTGTGCACGCTGACCTTCCAGACCAGGGTGACCAGGAACAGCGGCAGCAGCACGGCGAGCATCGCCAGCAGGGCGCCGACGAGCACGGGCGGCGCGCCGAGTTGGGCGAGCAGCACCCCGCAGCCGCCGACGGAGGCCATCACCACCGGGATGACCACGATGCGGGCCTCACGGCGGCGCACGTGCGGGTCGTCCCACCGGCCGAGCACCATGCCCAGGCGGATCACCACCGCGGGCACGATCCCGGTGAACAGCACGGCGAGCAGCGCCCACCCCAGTCCCGGCCAGCCGCCCGCCCGCCAGCCGATCAGCACCAGTCCGGCCACGACCACGTTCTTGGGGTCCAGCACGTCGCTGACCACCCGGGCCACCCTCAGCGAGGCCATGCTCGGCTCCTCGACTTGATCAACTCCGAGTGGGGATCGTAGGAATGCGCCGGTGGCAGCAGCACGGAACACGCCGACGGCTCACCCCATTGATCCGATTATTCCGAAGTCTTGACGCTCTGCGCACCTGCTCGTTAACTCAGTGCAACCGCCCGCCCCCGCACAGCACACCGGGCGGTCCCTGCGAACAAGGAGCAACCGTGAAACGACAGGCAACCCGCCTGGGAGTGACCCTGCTGGCGGCGACAGCGCTGGCGTTGGGCGCACCATGGGCCAGCGCGGCGCCACAAGCGCCCGCGACGACCGCCGCCGCGCCGGACATCGACGTGGCCAAGGTCAAGGGGCATCTCGACCAGTTGCAGAGCATCGCCACGGCCAACGGCGGCAACCGGGCCACCGGCAGCCAGGGCCACGCCAAGTCGGCGGCCTACGTCAAGCAGCAGTTGCAGGCGGCCGGGTTCACCGTGACCAGCCAGTCCTGCACCAGCTGCACCGGCCAGGCCCCGAACGTCATCGCGGACTGGCCCGGTGGGGACGCCAACCAGGTGGTCATGTTCGGCGCGCACCTGGACGGGGTGTCGGCCGGTCCCGGCATCAACGACGACGGCTCGGGCTCCTCGGCGCTGCTGGAGGTGGCACTGACCCTGGGCAGGACCAAGCCGGTGCTGGCCAAGCACGTGCGGTTCGCCTGGTGGGCCGGTGAGGAGCAGGGCCTGGTCGGGTCCCGGTTCTACGTCAACGGGCTGTCCTCGGCCGAGCGCGCCAAGATCAAGGTGTACTCCACCTTCGACATGATCGCCTCGCCGAACGCGGGCTACTTCGTCAACGGCACCAACGACTCGGCCACGGCTCTGCGCAACTACTTCGCCTCGATCAACGTGGCGGTGGAGACCACCAACGAGTGTTGCAGCGATGACGGCTCGTTCCGCAACGCGGGCATCCCCGTGGTGCTGGCCTCGACCGGGGCCAGCGCGCGCAAGACCTCGGCGCAGGCCGCCAAGTGGGGCGGCACCGCGGGCGCCGCGTACGACTCCTGCTACCACCGCGCCTGCGACAGGTTCCCGAGCAACATCAACGATGTAGCGCTGGACCGATTCAGTGACGCCATAGCCTCCGCCGTGTGGAAGCTCGGAGTTGGCTGAGCCGCTGGTCAACGGCGCCGCGCGCGAGTTGTGCACAGGCCCCGAGTTGTCCACAGCCCGAGCCCGTTCAAGATCAACTAGGCGCTTCGGGCGGTAGACTGGTTTCGGGGTCGCCCCCCTGGGAGTGGCGGGGGATGGGTACAGGGCGTTAGGCGTCGAAGTCCACTGTGAGAGTGTCGCCGACCGGGAAGGTCTGACAGGTCAGAACGAACCCGGCGGCGACCTCCGCGGGCTCCAGGGCGAAGTTGCGGCGCATGTCGGCCTGGCCGCCGACGACCTTGGCGCGGCAGGTGCCGCACACCCCGCCCTTGCAGGCGAAGGGCAGGTCGGGGCGCACGCGCTGGGCGCCTTCGAGCAGGGTGGTGTCGGCGGCGATGGGCACCTCGGTGGTGCGGCCGTCGAGCACCACGGTCACGGCGGTGCTGGGGCCGGTGACGCCGGGCTCCTCGTGCCGCACGGGCTCGGGCGGCAGGTCGTCGACGAAGAACAACTCCTGGTGCACGCGCTCAACGGGCACACCGAGTTCGGCGAGCACCTCCTGCGCGTCGGTGACCATGCCGAACGGGCCGCACAGCCACCAGTGGTCCACGCCCGGCACGTCGATCAGCAGCGGCAGCAGGGCGCGCAGCTTCTCGGCGTCGAGGCGGCCGGTGAACAGCTCGGCCTCGCGGGGTTCCCGGGACAGCACGTGCACCAGTTCGAGCTCGGCCCGGTGGGCGTCCTTCAGGTCGGCGAGTTCGTCGGCGAACATCACGGTGTCGGTGCGGCGGTTGCCGTACAGCACGGTGACGGTCGACCGCGAACTGTCCAAAAGGGACGACGCGATGGACAGCATCGGGGTGATGCCGGAACCTGCGGCGATCAGCACGTGGCGGGCGTCCTGGGTCAGGTCGGGGCTGAACGAGCCGGTGGGCGGCAGGACCTCGACCTGGTCACCGGGGCGGACCTCGCGCACGAGCCACTGGGAGAACAGGCCGCCGGGGACCTCGCGCACGCCGATGCGCGGACGTGCGCCGACAGGGGCGCAGATCGAGTAGGAGCGGCGCTCGTCACGGCCGTCCACGACCCGGCGCAGGGTCAGCGACTGGCCGGGGCGGAAGGCGAACTCCTCGGCCAGCTCCGGCGGCACCTCGAAGCTGACGGCGACCGCGTCCTCGCACAGACGCTCCACTTCGGACACGCGCAGCAGGTGGAACTCCGTGCGGCGCTTCACCGTGGCGGTCACTCAGATCTCCTTGACGTGTTCGAACGGCTCGGCGCAGGACCGGCAGCGGCGTAGCGCCTTGCAGGCCGTGGCGCTGAACTCGGACTGCAGCACGGTGTCCGGGGAGCCGCAGAGCGGGCAGCGCACCAGTTGGGCGGGCGGCACCAGGGTCAGCGGCACGGGGCCGCTGGCACGACGGGGCGCGGGGCCAGGTGGGGCGATACCGGCCTCGGCGAGCTTGCGGCGGCCCGAGGGGGTGATCCAGTCGGTGGACCAGGCGGGGGTCAGCACCACGCGGATCTCCACCTCGGAGTAGCCCGCTTCGCGCAGGCGGGCGTCCAGGTCGTCGCGCATGGTGTCCATGGCGGGGCACCCGGTGTAGGTGGGGGTGATGGACACGACCACACGACCGCCCTGGCCGACCTCGACCTCCCGCAGCACACCGAGTTCGGCCAGGGTGAGCATGGGCAGTTCGGGGTCGGTGACCGTCTCCGCGACCTCGCGCGCCCCGCTGATCACCACGTCGCGTCCGGGTGTGCGCGGGCCACGCTCTGCAACTCGGCGAGCAGGTAGCCCATCTCCTCGGTGTGCACGCCGTCGCGACCGGACCGGCCCAGCACGGTTGCCAGGGCTGGGGTTTCGGGCAGTTGCAGGGTGGCGGCGGTCAGCACCTGGGCGAGGACGGCGTCGAACTCGGCACGCAGCTCGGCGGGGTCCACGCCGATCCGGGACTCGACCGGGTGCCCGGTGAACAGCTCGCCGACGTAGGGCCAGACCGCGGTCAGACCGTTCTGCATGCGTTGGTGCGACAGTTCGGTGCCGTCCCCGAGCCGCACGACCCAGCGCGCGGCGTAGTCGCGGTGGTAGGCCACCTCCTTGACGCCCTTGGCGGCGATAGCGGCCAGCACCGGGTCAACGGAGTCGACCAGCCGCTGCAACAGGGCAAGGCGCCAGGTGGCGAAGACCAGCAACCGGGCCATGGAGAACGCGAAGTCGGCGTTGCCCACCTCGACCAGGCGCACGTTGCGGAACGCCTGTTCGGTGCGCAGGAAGGCGAACTCGTCCTCGCCGCGGTCGGTGCCGTCGGCCTTGCCCGCGCGGGCGAGCAGCAACCTGGCCTGCCCCAACAGGTCCAGGCCGATGTTGGCGATGGCGACCTCGTCCTCCAGCTCGGGAGCACGGGTGCACCATTCCTGCAACCGGTGCGACATGATCAGCGCGTCGTCCCCGAGCATCAGGCAGTATGCGGCCAGCTCTGCACCGTCCACACCGGACGGAACCGTGGTGTCCACTCCGGACAGTGGGTCGGCGAACCCGGTGCCGAAGGCCCAGCGCGCGTCGCCCTCTTCGGTCAGCGCCTCGTACGCGTTGTCGAACACGCTGTCCTCACATGTGGGGTACGTCGTCGGGGATGTCGTAGAACGTGGGGTGCCGGTACACCTTGTCCCCGCTGGGCGCGAAGAACGGGTCCTTCTCGTCCGGGCTGGAGGCGGTGATGTCGGCGGCCTTGACCACCCAGATGCTCACGCCCTCGTTGCGCCGCGTGTAGAGGTCGCGCGCGTGCCGCACCGCCATCTCCTCGTCGGCGGCGTGCAGCGAGCCCACGTGCACGTGGTTGAGGCCGCGCTTGCCGCGCACGAACACCTCGTACAGCGGCCAGTTGCTGCGTGCGGTCATGCTGCTGCTTCCCTCCGGGCGTGTTTGGCCGCGTGCGCCGCGGCGGCGTCGCGCACCCAGGCGCCGTCCTCGTGCGCCTTGCGGCGGTGCGCGACGCGCTGGGCGTTGCACGGGCCGTTGCCCGAGATGACCCGCTTCAGCTCGGACCAGTCGATCGCGCCGAAGTCGTAGTGACCGCGCTCGGCGTTCCACCTGAGGTCCGGGTCGGGGAAGCTCACCCCGAGCTTCTCCGCCTGCGGCACGCTCATGTCCACGAAGCGCTGGCGCAGTTCGTCGTTGGTGTGCCGCTTGATCTTCCATGCCATGGACTGCGCGGTGTTGGGCGAGTCGCCGTCGGGCGGGCCGAACATCATCAGCGAGGGCCACCACCAGCGGTTGACCGACTCCTGCACCATCTCGCGCTGCGCGTCGGAGCCGGACATCATGGTCATCAGCAGCTCGTAGCCCTGCCGCTGGTGGAAGGACTCCTCCTTGCACACGCGGATCATCGCCCGCGCGTAGGGCCCGTAGGAGCTGCGGCACAGCGGGACCTGGTTGCAGATCGCCGCCCCGTCCACGAGCCAGCCGATCACGCCCACGTCGGCGAAGCTCAGCGTGGGGTAGTTGAAGATCGAGGAGTACTTCTGGCGGCCGGTGACCAGCATCTCGGTCAGCTCGGCGCGGTCGGCGCCCAGTGTCTCCGCGGCCGAGTACAGGTAGAGCCCGTGCCCGGCCTCGTCCTGCACCTTGGCGAGCAGGATCGCCTTGCGCCGCAAGGAGGGCGCGCGGGTGATCCAGTTGTCCTCGGGCTGCATGCCGATGATCTCGGAGTGCGCGTGCTGCGCGATCTGCCGGACCATCGTCCTGCGGTAGCCCTCGGGCACCCAGTCGCGGGGCTCCACCCGCTGGTCGGCCGCGATGGTGGCCTCGAAGTGGGCGAGCAGGGCCGGATCCTCGGACACGACCTCTCTCCTTTCAACCGACCATTCGGTCAGTAATGAGTCTCGCTGACTGGGCGCCCGAGCGCAAGTGCACTAGGCCTTGGCGACCAGGGTCAGCACGTCGTACTTGGCCACCGACTCGCCCTTGCCGTTGGTCACGTCGGCGTCCCAGCGGACCTCGCCGTAGTCGGCGTTCTCGCGGGGCGTGATCTGCTTGGCGGTCAGCGTCACGGTCAGCTCGTCCCCGGGGTAGGTGGGGGTGAGGAAGCGCAGGTTCTCCAGGCCGTAGTTGGCCAGCACCGGGCCGGGCTCCGGGGAGACGAACAGGCCGGCGGCGAAGGACACCACCAGGTAGCCGTGCGCCACCTTGCCGCCGAAGAACGGGTTGGCCTTGGCGGCGTCGGCGTCGGTGTGGGCGTAGAAGGTGTCCCCGGTGAACTCGGCGAAGTGGTCGATGTCGTCCTGGGTGACGGTGCGCGGACCGGCCACCACGGTGTCGCCGATGCGCAGCTGTGCCAGGGACTTGCGGAACGGGTGCACCCCGTCGGCATTGCGGTCGGCACCCGCCACCCACTGGCCGGTGACCGCGGTGAGCACCTTGGGGCTGCCCTGCACGGCGGTGCGCTGCATGTGGTGGAACACCCCGCGGATGCCGCCCATCTCCTCACCGCCACCGGCCCGGCCGGGACCGCCGTGCACCAGCGCGGGCAGCGGGGAGCCGTGCCCGGTGGACTCCTTGGCGCTGTCGGCGTCGAGCACCAGCAGGCGGCCGTGCCACGGGGCCACGCCGAGCACCACGTCCCTGGCGAACTCGGTGTCCCCGGTGACGACCGAACCGGCGAGGCTGCCCTGACCGCGGGCGGCGAGCGCGACGACCTGCTCGGTGGAGGTGTAGGGCATCAGCGTGCTGACCGGGCCGAACGCCTCGACCTCGTGCGGCTGGGCCAGATCCGGGTCCTCGGCGCGCAACAGGATCGGGGACAGGAAGGCACCCCGGCTGGGGTCGGCGTCCACCACCTGGGGGTCGCCGGGGTCGCCGAACACCACGCGGCCCGCCTCCAGCAGGGCCTTGAGCGAGCGGCGGACCTCCTCGCGCTGCTCCAGGCTGGCCAGCGCGCCCATCCGCACGTCCGGGTTGGCGGGGTTGCCCACGGTGACCTTCGCCAGCCGCGCGGAGGCCGCCTCGGACACGGCGTCGAGCAGGTCGGCGGGCACGAAGGCGCGGCGGATCGCGGTGCACTTCTGTCCGGCCTTGACGGTCATCTCGGTGCACAGTTGCTTGACGAACAGGTCGAACTCGGCGGTGCCGGGCTTGGCGTCCGGGCCGAGGATCGAGCAGTTGAGCGAGTCGGCCTCGGCGTTGAAGCGCACCGAGCGGGACACGACCCTGGGGTGGGCGCGCAGCCGCTGCGCGGTGGAGGCCGAGCCGGTGAAGCCGACCAGGTCCTGTTCGGTGAGGTGGTCGAGCAGGTCACCGGCGCTGCCGCAGACCAGTTGCAGCGAGCCCTCGGGCAGCAGCCCGGACTCGATGATCAGCTCGACCAGGCGGGCGGTCAGGTAGGCGGTCTGGCTGGCGGGCTTGACCAGGGTGGGCACGCCCGCCACGAAGGCGGGGGCGAACTTCTCCAGCGGGCCCCACACCGGGAAGTTGAAGGCGTTGATCTGCACGGCCACACCGCGCAGCGGGGTGAGGATGTGCTGGCCCGCGAAGGTGCCGCCCTTGCTCAGCGGCTCCACGGCCCCGTCCACGCAGACGGTGGAGTTGGGCAGTTCGCGGCGGCCCTTGCTGGAGTAGCCGAACAGCACGCCGATGCCGCCGTCGATGTCGAACATCGAGTCGCCCTTGGTGGACCCGGTTCGGGTGGACAGGGCGTAGAGCTCCTCGCGGTGCTCGCGCAGGTGCGAGGCCAGTGCCTTGAGCAGGGCGGCGCGCTGGTGGAAGGTCAGCTCGCGCAGCGCGGGGCCGCCGACCCTTCGGCCGTGCTCCAGCGCGGCGGCCATGTCGATGCCCGCCGAGGAGACGGTGGCGACCTCCTCGCCGGTGACCGCGTCGTGCAGCGGTACCCCCGGCTCGGTAGCGGTGTGCCAGCGGCCGTTGACGTAACTGCGCAGCGGTGCCATCGATCCCTGCCTTCCGGAGAGGGAATTACTTACCGTCCGTTCGTTCAGATGCTAGCGTGGCGGCATGGCCGAGGAAACCGTTCAGCTCGCCATCGGCGAGGGCGTCGCGACCATCGCGCTCAACCAGCCCGCCAAGCGCAACGCGCTGACGGTGGAGATGAAGGTGGCCCTGCTCGAGGCCGTCGAGGAGGTCGCGGCCGAGGACTCGGTGCGCGCCGTGGTGCTGACCGGTTCCGGGCGGGCGTTCTGCGCGGGCCAGGACCTTGGCGAGCACGCCGAGGCCCTGCGCGCCGACCCGGCCAGTGCGCTGGACACCGTGCGGGCGCACTACAACCCGCTCGTACAAGCCATCACGGACATGGACAAGCCCGTGCTGGCCGCGGTCAACGGCACCTGCGTGGGTGCCGGTCTCGGTCTGGCCCTGGCCTGCGACCTGCGCCTCGCCACCGCGAGCGCCAAGTTCGCCACCGCCTTCACCGCGATCGGCCTGAGCTGCGACTCGGGGCTGTCGGCCACGCTGGTGCGCGCGGTCGGCGCCGCGCGGGCGAGCGAGCTGGTGCTGCTGGGCGAGGCGTTCACCGCGGAACAGGCACTGGCCTGGGGTGTGGTGGGCCGGGTCGTGCCCGACGAGCAGTTCGCGGGCGCCGTGGAGCAGTTGGCCGGACGGCTGGCGACCGGTCCGACCAGGGCGTTCGCCGAGGCCAAGCGGGCCATGGCCGGGGCGTGGACCCCGCCGATCGGCGAGGTGCTCGCCGCCGAGGCCGCCGCCCAGTCACGGCTCGGCCTGACCACCGATCACCAGGGAGCCGTCGAGGCGTTCCTGGCCAAGGAGCAGCCGAAGTTCAGCGGGGCCTAGTCCCGGCCACCGCCGAGCGTGCGCCGCCAGTCGGTGCGCACCACGCCGGACACGATCTCGTTCGCCGCACCGCTGGTGGTCAGTCCGCCGTCGCGGGCGTAGCGGCGCAGCTCGGCGAAGGCCGTGTCCATGTCGCTGTCCAGGTGCTCGGCGAGCACGCCCTTGGCCTGTTCGATGACGATCCTGCTGTGCAGCGCCTGCTGCAACCGCATGGCCAGCACCTCGTCGTTGCGGCCGGACCGCTCCTCCTGCAACAGGCTGATCGTGGCCACGTCGGCCAGCGCCTGCGCCACCCGCATGCCCACCAGGTCCAGCGTGCGCGGCCGCACGTGGAACAGGTTCAGCGCACCGATAGTGCGCTCGCGCAGCCGCAGCGGCAGGGCGTCCACCGCCTCGAAGCCCGCCGCCAGCGCGGCCCGGGCGAACCGCGGCCAGCGGCTGGCCGCCATGTTCAGGTCCGCGACGCTGACCACGGCCCCGGACCGGTAGCACTGCACCGAGGGCCCCTGCTCGCTCTGCAACTCGAACAGCTCCAGCAGTCGCGCTCGCTCGCTGGACACGGCAATCGTGCGCAGCCGGTGGTGCTGGTCGGCCAGCAGCACCCCGGCGAGGTCCACGTCGAGCACCTCGACACAACTGTCGGCCACCAGGTCCATGAAGTCGATCGAGTCGAAATCGGTGACCAGGGTGTCGGTCAGCCGAACGAACATCTCGGCAAGCCTGTCAGCAGGCACCGATACCACCTCCACGCGGTCGCGCCGACGGGGTGGGGTTCCCACCGGGTTCACAGCGGATCCGCATCGACACCTCTCGAGAAGCGTAGCGTCCTGTTCACCACGCCCGCGGCCACTTCGGCCAGCGGCAACTGGTTCGCGAACGCGTGGGCTCTCAGCCGGACCAGCGCCTCGCCCAGGTCGACTCTGAGCTGCACGGCCACCATGCCGGTGGCCTGGTGCACCACCGCCCCGCCCAGCGAGCCGTCGTCGTTGAGCCAGTGCGCCGTGTGCCCGGACCCGTGCGACTGGGCGTCGAGCACCAGGTTCAGCACGAGGTCGGCGAACACCTGCGCGTCGGCGATCTGGTCGGGCAGCAGCGCACCAGCGCTGTCCCGGTAGGTGGCGAACACCCCCAACTGCACGGCCCCCTTGCGCAGCGGGAAGGCGAACAGCGCGCGGGCGGTGGACTGCACGGCCGCCGGGGCGAACACCGGCCACCGTTGCAGGCTCTCCTCGCTGTCCAGGTCCGAGGCCAGCACGGGCAGGCCTGAGGCGAAGGCCTCCTCACACGGACCCTCGCCGAGGGTGAACTGGCTCTCCTCGAGGGAGGCGGCCAGCGGATCGCTCGCGTACGCGCGTTCCCGCTCGGCGGGCGAGGTCATCAGCGTCAGCCAGGACCCGGTGAGCTCAAGCGCGGCCACGCAGGCATCGCAGACAGCGGGAAAGGACACGTCGGTACCTGTCGCGCCGACGTGTCTGGCAACCGTGGCCCACGCGCGCATGACCCGTTGGCCACTCACCGTCTGGACCACCTGATCGTCGTCTGCGACTCGGGCACCGGCAGGTGACCAATGGCAGGCACGCTACTCCTTGCGCAGCCGACGTGCGCGCGCCTGGAGGGTCTGCTCGTCGACAACCGCACGTGCGACGTCGCGGAGCAGACGGTTGTGCGAACGCGCGTGCGTTCGCAACATCGCGAACGCGGTGTCCAGATCGGTGTCGAGACGTTCCGCGAGAATGCCCTTGGCCTGTTCAATGAGAATTCTGCTGGTGAGCGCCCCCTGGAGCTGGTCCACCGTGGTCTCGGTGCGCCGAATAGCGGTCTGTTGCAGGATGCCCAGCGCCACCAGACCCGCCACCATCCGCGCGACCTTTCCCGCGTCGCGGACCATCGATCCTCTGGTCGTGAGAAAGAGTGTCAATGCGCCGATGGTGTCCTCGCGCACGCGCAGGGGAACCGAATGGATGGCGCGGACACCGACCGTCAGCGCCGCCGCGCTGAAGGTCGGCCACCGGCCCGCCTGTGCTTCCAGGTCGAGGACCTCACTGGGCTCACCTCTGCCGTGGCTGGTGTTGCTCGGCCCGTCGGGGCAACTGAGTTCCATCGCAACCAGTTGTCGCACAACCTCATCAGAGGCTCCAACGGGGCGAAGCACGCCCTGCCGGTCGGCGAGCACCAGAGCCGCGCCGTCCACGCCGAGCAGGCGCACGCTGCGCTGGGAGACCACGTGGGCCACCTGCTCGATCTCGATGTCATCGGCCAGGGTGTCCGCCAGCGTCAGAAAAGTCTCCGCCAGGTTGTCGGTCACCGAATAAGTCACATACGCACAGTACGCGGGGTGTACGCCATTACCCCCGATCGACCACCAAAGGAGTGCACAGGAAGACACCTGGCGGGTGAATTACACCATAGTGATGAACGGCATGCCCCGAATGGACCCGTGAGGGCGGACAGAAACAAATCCATACTGGCCACTGCCTGCTCAGTTGATGTTCGAGTAGGATCCAGCTTTTACGGGGACAGTTCCCCGGATCTGCGCCGCTCCAGCCCTTGGCGGCCCTCTGATGGGTACCGGCAGGAAGGCGGAGTGGTGGTCATCGCCCATGTCATGGAAGGTCTCGATTCCTGTTCGACGACCCAGCGCAGACTGCGTGCGCTGATGGCGTTGCTGGTGCTCAACCCCAGCCGGGGTGATCGCCCGCCCTCGGACACGGACAGCTCGCCGCCCGGCTGGCGGCAGTTGGCCCGCTGGGACCTCAGCGGGACGCTGGCCGCGGCCGACCAGATCCGGCTGCTGCCCGACGAGCTGCTGTTCTCCGCCACCAGGCCGGACGAGCTCGTGGACGCGCTGATACCCACGCCGCACCTGATCCACCCCACCGGCTTGCCCGGTCTGCGGCTGCTCACCGCGGCGGCCGACGGCAGTTGGTTGCAGTGCCGCCACGTACCGACCCGAGCCCTGATCAGGATCGAGGCACTCGGCTCGGCCACGATCGACTGCGGCCGTCGCGGACGTCCGTGGCAGGCGGTGGACAACGGCTGGGCGCTGACCTCGCCCGAGATGCGGGCGATGACAGCGGTGCCCGCGGTGCACCCGCACGCCCGCACGCTGTTGTCCGCGCTGCTGGCCCGGCTGACCACGGCGGGCCCTGAGCGGTTCCGCGAGGCCAGCGCCGGGTTCGGCTGGCACCGGCTGTGGGGCCGCAGCAGGCACTGGGTGTTCTGGTGCGAGAACCGGGACGTCGTCATGGACCTGGCCACCGCCCTGGTCGACGCGGGCGTTGGCCTGCCGGGGGCCTCGTTGCTGTTCAGCACCGGCGCGTCGGCCACCGTGGGGTACGGCAACGCGGCGCTGCGGCTGTCCAGCCACGTCCGGCGCTGAGGCCAGCTCAGTTCCAGTCGTGGAAGCCCCGCCCCGTCTTGCGACCGAGGTCGCCGCGGGCCACCGTGTCGCGCAGCAGCGCGGGCGGGGCGAACCGCTCGCCGAGCGTGCGTTGCAGGTACTCCGCGATGGCCAGTCGCACGTCCAGGCCGACCAGGTCGGTGGAGCGCAGCGGCCCCATCGGGTGCCCGTAGCCCAGTTCCATCGCGCGGTCGATGGACTCGGCGTCGGCAACGCCCTCCTCCAGCATGCGGATCGCCTCCAGGCCGAGCATGACGCCCAGCCTGCTGGTGGCGAAGCCGGGTGAGTCGCGCACGAGGACCTCGGACTTGCCGAGCTGGCTCACCCAGCCCAGCGCGCGGTCCCGGGTGAGCTCGGCGGTCTGCGGGCCGACCACCAGCTCCACCAGCTTGGACACCGGCACGGGGTTGAAGAAGTGCATGCCAAGGAAGCGCTCCGGGCGGTCCAGCACCGAGCCCAGCTCGGTGATCGACAGCGAGCTGGTGTTGCTGGCCAGCACGGTGTCCGGGGACAGCACGCGTTCGGCGGCGGTCAGCACCTGGATCTTCAGCTCGACCGACTCGGGCACCGCCTCCACGACCAGGTCGGCCCCGGCGGGCAGCTCGGCCACGTCGGTGACCGTGCGGACCCTGGCCAGCGCGGCCTGCGCGGTACCGGTCAGCTTGCCGCGCTCGGCGGCCCGCTCCAGCCCGGTGCCGACCCGTTCCAGCGCGGCGGCGGCCGTGGACTCGTCGCTCTCCACGACGACGACCTCGGCGCCGATCCCGGTGAAGACCTGCGCGATGCCCGCGCCCATCCGGCCCCCGCCGATGACTCCCACCAACACGGCGGTCACACCCTTTCCACGAGCATCGCCACGCCCTGGCCGACCCCGACGCACAGCGTGGCCAGCCCTCGCCTGCCGCCCTCGCGTTCCAGCCTGCCCAGCAGGGTCACCAGCAGCCGCGCACCGGAACAGCCCAGCGGGTGGCCCAGCGCGATGGCCCCGCCGTCGGCGTTGACCCTGTCCTGGTCCAGCTTGAGCCGCCGCACGACGGCGAGGCTCTGCACGGCGAAGGCCTCGTTCAGCTCGATCGCGTCCAGGTCCTGCACGGACAAACCCTGGCGTGCCAACAACTTCTCCGTGGCGGGCACCGGCCCAAGGCCCATCAGGTGCGGTTCGACGCCCGCCGAGGCGCTGGCCACCACGCGGGCGCGCGGGGTGAGGCCGTGGCGCCGCACGGCCTCCTCGCTGGCCAGCACGAGCGCGGCGGCCCCGTCGGACAGCGGGGAGGACGAGCCCGCGGTGACCACCCCGTCCTTGCGGAACACCGGGCGCAGCGAGGCGAGCTTCTCCAGCGTGGTCGAGGGCCGCGGCCCCTCGTCGGCGGTGACGCCCTCCACCGCGACGATCTCCCGCTCGAACCGGCCCGCCGCCTGGGCCGCCACGGCGCGCTGGTGGCTGCGCAGCGCGAACGCGTCGCTGTCGGCGCGGCTCACCCCGTCCAGCGCGGCGACCTCCTCGGCCGTCTCGCCCATGGACAGCGTGTACCGCGACTCGTGCCGGGGGTTGGTGAACCGCCAGCCCAGGGAGGTGTCGCTGACCTCACCGGGCCGCGCCCAGGGCGTACCCGGCTTGGCCATCACCCAGGGCGCGCGGGTCATCGACTCCACGCCGCCCGCGACCACGACCTCGGCCTCACCCGACCGGATGGCCTGCGCGGCGGAGGCCACCGCGGTCAGCCCGCTGGCGCACAGCCGGTTCACCGTGTAGCCGGGCACCTGCTCGGGCAGGCCCGCCAGCAGCACGGCCATGCGCGCCACGTTGCGGTTGTCCTCACCGGCCTGGTTGGCCGCGCCGAGGATCACCTCGTCCAGGGCCGCACCGGGCACCCCGGCCCTGCGGACCGCCTCGCCGACCACGGTGGCCGCCAGGTCGTCCGGCCGCACCCCGGCCAGTGCTCCGCCGTACCGGCCCTGCGCGGTGCGCACCCCGTCGACCAGGAACACCTGTCCCATCGGCTCTCCTCTTGACACACCTCGGCGTGCTGCCCTGTACTTGGCGCACCATTATTAACCGTCCATTCGGTCAGTTCGCAAGCACGGGAGCCGCTCTTGTCACCAGAGGAACTCCGCGAGCTGCAACTGCGCCGTCTGCAGTGGACGCTGCGGCACGCCTACGAGAACGTGGCCTGCTACCGGGCGAAGTTCGACGCGGCCGGCGTGCACCCCGAGGACTGCCGCGAACTGGCCGACCTGGCGAAGTTCCCGTGCACCACCAAGCAGGACCTGCGCGAGCACTACCCGTACGGCATGTTCGCGGTGCCGATGGACCAGGTGCGCAGGGTGCACGCCTCCAGCGGCACCACCGGGCGGCCCACCGTGGTCGGCTACACGGAGCAGGACCTGGCCACCTGGGCCAAGGTGGTGGCCCGCTCCATCAGCGCCGCGGGCGGGCGGCCCGGGGACAAGGTGCACATCGCCTACGGCTACGGCCTGTTCACCGGCGGGCTGGGCGCGCACTACGGGGCCGAGGAGCTGGGCTGCACGGTGATCCCGGCCTCCGGCGGCATGACCGCGCGCCAGGTGCAGCTGATCCGCGACTTCCAGCCCGAGATCATCATGGTCACGCCCTCGTACATGCTGACCCTGCTGGACGAGTTCGAGCGGCAGGGCGTGGACCCGCGCACGAGCTCGCTGCGGGTGGGCATCTTCGGCGCGGAACCGTGGACCGAGCAGATGCGCCAGGAGATCGAGCAGCGCGCGGGCATCGATGCCGTGGACATCTACGGCCTGTCCGAGGTGATGGGCCCCGGCGTGGCCCAGGAGTCGGTGCGCACCAAGGACGGCCTGCACATCTGGGAGGACCACTTCTACCCGGAGGTGTTCGACCCGCTCACCGAGCAGGTGCTGCCCGACGGCCAGCACGGCGAACTGCTGTTCACCTCGCTGACCAAGCAGGCCATGCCCGTCATCCGGTACCGCACCCGCGACCTGACGACCCTGCGCCCCGGCAGCGCCTTCCCCGAGTTCCGGCGCATGGACAAGGTCACCGGCCGCACCGACGACATGATCATCCTGCGCGGGGTCAACGTGTTCCCCACGCAGATCGAGGAGATCGTGCTGCGCACCCCGGGTCTTGCCCCGCACTTCCAGGTGGTGCTGACCCGGGTCGGCCGCATGGACCACCTCACGGTGCGCGTGGAGGCCCGGCACGACACCCCCGCGCAGCGCCGCGCCACCGCCGCCGCCGAACTGGTCGCCGCCGTCAAGGACAACGTCGGCGTCAGCGTGGAGGTGGCGGTCGTCGACCCCGACACACTGGAACGTTCCGTGGGCAAACTTCGGCGAATCATCGACCAGCGAGTTGAATAGCCACGTGAGCACCCCAGCACCACGGCGCGGACGTCCCGGCTACGACCTGGAGTCCCTGCTGACCATCGCCGTCAAGGTCTTCAACGAGCGCGGCTACGAGGCCACCAGCATGGAGGAGCTCTCGCGCAAGCTGGGCATCACCAAGTCGGCGATCTACCACCACGTCTCCAGCAAGGACGAACTCCTGCGGCTGGCCATGGACCGCGCGCTGGACGGGCTGTTCACCGTCGCGGAGGAGGCCATGGCCCTGGACGGCCGCGCCATCCACCGGCTCGAACACCTCGTCCGCGGCAGCGTCGCCGTGCTCGCCGACCGGCTGCCCTTCGTGACGCTGCTGCTGCGCGTGCGCGGCAACACCAAGGTCGAACGCGCCGCACTGGCCCGCCGCAAGGAGTTCGACCGCCTCGTGACCGACCTGGTCAAGCAGGCCGAGGCCGAGGGCGACGTCCGCCCCGACGTGGATCCCGCCGTCACCGCACGCCTGCTCTTCGGCTTGGTCAACTCGCTGATCGAGTGGTACCGCCCGCGTGGCGGCACCAATCCCGCCACCCTCGCCAACGCCGTGTGCACCATCGCCTTCGACGGCCTGCGCACGAGCTGAACCGGCGAGTTCCCTCGCGGCGAAAGGACCTTTCGCCGCGGTGAGCGCGGTGAAAGCCACCTTCACGGCGCGTTTCCCCGCGGGAACTACACCGTTCCGGTGTTGCCCCCGCACGCGGAATGCTCGGATACTGCAGTACCGAAGTGGTCTGCACCACTTCCGCCGTCGGTCTGGACCACCTCGCGTTCCCTGCAACTCGTGAGGAGCCACACCATGAGAAAGCGCTTCACCCTGCCCTTGATCGCCATCGCCGCCGTCGTGCTGCCGGTGCTGTTCGCCGGTCCCGCCTCGGCGCACGGCTACTCCTCGAGCCCGCCCGCGCGGTCCCAGCTCTGCGCGCAGGGCGTGGTCAAGAACTGCGGGCCGATCCAGTACGAGCCGCAGAGCGTGGAGGGGCCCAAGGGCTTCCCCGGCTCGGGTCCCGCCGACGGGCGGATCTGCGCCGGTGGCCTGGGCCAGTTCGCGCAGCTCGACGACCCGCGCGGCGGCAGCTGGCCCGCCGCCAAGCTGACCAGCGGTGCCTCGTACACCTTCACCTGGCACTTCACCGCGCGGCACGCCACCTCCTCGTTCCGCTACTTCGTCACCCGCAACGGCTGGGACCCGAGCAGGCCGTTGACCAGGGCCGCGCTGGAGTCCACGCCGTTCCTGAACGTGCCCTGGGGCGGCAAGCAGCCCACCGGAGACGTGTCCCTGTCCGGCAAGCTGCCCTCCGGCAAGTCCGGGCGGCACCTCATCCTGGCGGTCTGGGACATCGCCGACACGGGTAACGCCTTCTACTCCTGTGCCGACGTGACCTTCTGATCACGCACCGTGTGGCCCGCGGCGTCGGGCCACACGGTTGTGTGACCGCGAACAGCACACGTGTGGGGCCGGGGCCCGGACCTTTCCGCGGGCCGGGCGTCCGGCTTCGTCATGAACCCGCCGAAGTGAAGCCCAACACCGCTCCTGCTGCCGCCACAAAGAAGCCCGACGCGGTGTCGACCGTCGCGAACCCGCTGCTGTGGACGAGTTCGCGGGCCTGCCGCAGATCGGTCACCGCAACCGTTTGCGCCGCCACCCCTGGCACCGCGGGCGGTTGGCTGCCGGGGAAGATCGCCGCGTACTCCGCTGTCGTCACGATCTCCACCCGGCCGGTCCTGAGCTGGAACGCGTTGTCCCGCGCCGGGCGGTCCAACATCAGCTCGTACCTCGCCGTGTACTCGTCCCGCTCCGCCGTCGGCACCACCAGGTACACCGCCGCCAGGCCCCGCGCCCCGTTGGCGTGCACCAGGTAGCGCTGCTGGTGCACGAACTGCCTGGTCAGGTGCTCCGCCGTGTGCACGATGCCCTCCGGTGTGCGGGCCCGATCGATGTGCACGCTCCTCGCCCGCACCGTTCGCACCCCGTCCGGCGTGTCCACGTCGCGCTGCAAGTTCAGCACTCCCGAACTCGACAGCCCCACCGCCCTGAGCCGCCGCTCCGCCGCCTCCGAGTCGTGGCAACCGAACGAGTAGCCGTGCAGCCCGTTGTAGCGGTCCACCAACGGCCTCACCCGCCACGGGTCCGGTGCCGACTCGTCCACCACGCCGATCAGCTCGATGAACGATTCCCCGAACAACGCACAGCGGTTCGCCGTGCAACTCGGCACCAGCGGGCCGCCCGCTCGTTCCGTCACGAAGTGCCGCGACTCCGGGCTCAACGTGAACCCCAACTGCTCGTACGCCCGCCACGCCGCCCCGAAGTCGCGCGTGATGAACACGGTGTGGTCCAGGTAGTCGATGTCCATGCCCCGACCCTGCCCAGCACCCGGCACGCCCTCCAGCCGCAGCCACCAGCCCGGCGAATTCCGACGGGGTGAGGGGGTCAGGTCGCGGATTCCGTCACGGAGAGCAGTTCGGCGCGGTTGTGCACGCCGAACTTGCGGTAGAGGCGGGTGAGGCTGGCCTCGACGGCCTTGACGGAGAGGTAGAGGTCGACGGCGATCTGGCGGTTGGTGGCGCCGGAGCGGACGAGTTCGATGAGCCGCTGCTCGGCGTCGGTGACGGGGGTGTCGGCGGCGGACAGGCGGGCGAGTTCGTGCTCGGCGAACCGCTGCCAGGGCACGCAGCCGCAGCCGGTGAACAGGTCGAGCGCGCGGCGTGCGGCGGCGGTGGCGGCGGCACGGCGACGGGCACGGCGTTCCACAGTGGACAGTGCGAGCCAGGCGCGGGCCAGTTCGAGCGGGTAGGGGTGCCGCTCGGGCAGGGCGGCGCGCAGCCGGTCGGCGGCCTCGCGGCTGTCGCCGAGCAGGGCCTCGGCACGGTCGAGGCCGAGCCGCACGACCCAGCGGCCCATCCGGTCCGCGCGGGCCCGCGCGTCCTTGATGATCTCACCGGCCTGTCCCGGCTCACCGGTCAGCGCGAGGCATTCGGCCAGATCAGCGTCGATCATGAAGAAGGCGGGGTCCTGGTACCCGATGTCGTGCAACGTGGTTCGCGCGCGGTCGAACACGCGGACAGCGGGCTCGTACTCGCGCAGCAGCACGTGCGCACGGCCGCGCATGCCGAGGGCATAGGCGAGCCACTCGCGGTCGTGCACGTGCTCGCCCGAGGCGATCGCGGCGTCGAGCAGTTCGGCGGCGGCCTCGGCGGTCCCGGTGTTGAGCTGACCGGCCGCGCGCATCGTGAGCCCTGGCCCCGGCGTGGGCTCGATGTCGGCGCGCAGCAGGCCGCCGGTCTCGGCGAACTCCGCCGCACGGGCGCACAGACCGGCTCGCTCGTGCACCGAGGTGCAGGCGTACAGCACCGAGCACAGCTCGTGCATCCGGCCGCTTCGCTCCACTTCGGACAGTGCCTTGGCGGCGGCGTCCACGGCCTCGTCGGTCTGCCCGCGGCGCAGCAGGGTCACGACGGCGGCCAGCCTGGCGTGCACCGCCGCCTGGGTGACGCCCACCCCGTCGGCAGCGAGGTTGGCCCGCAGCACGAGCTCCCAGGCGAGCGGCTCATCCCGTTGCAGCTCAATGGGTATGCGCAGGGCCAGCACCTGGAGGAGCAGGTCCTGGTCGCGGACCATCTCGGCGAACTCCTGCGCGGCGACGAGTTCGTCCACGGCGACCAGCGGACGTCCCTGGCGCACGGCCAGTTCCGCGCGGTAGCGGTGCACCCAGCCGACGAGTCCGGGCTCGTCGCCCGCGTCCTCGGCGGCGGCTTCGAGCAACGGGGCGACCGCGGACTTGTCATGCCCGGCGAGTTCCCACAGCAGCAGCCGAGCTCGGACCCGCGCTTCGTGGTGCACGCCGCGAATCGCTGCCTGACAACAGAATCGCGCGTCGTCGGTGAGTCCCGCGGCGTAGGCGTGCCGGGCGGCCTCCAGCCACAGCAGGCCGATCTCCGGATCGTCGGCGGGCGTGTGACTGGCCGCGAGGCGGCACAGCTCGGCAGCGGCAGCCGGGGCGCCGCGTCCACGCGCGAGAGTCGCCGCGGCAAGGAGTTCCTTGGCCAGCAACGGATCCGCGCCGACGGTGGCGAGGGCACGGTGGCGGGCCTGACGCAGTGGATCGTCCACATGGGAGGCGAGCAGCTCATGTGCGCGACGACGCTCGGCGGGGCTGGCGTCACCGTAGACGAGCTCGGCCAACAGCGGGTGGCTGAACCGGATCGTGCCATCGGAGCTGACGACCAGCACGCCGGCCTCGACCGCGGCGGTCACGGCGGGATCGCCGGCGACCTGCACCTCACCGTCCGCGGCGATCGCGAGCAACACCGGGCGGCACTGCTCGGGCAGGCTGGCCAGGCGGTCGGCGACCAGGGAACGCAGCCGGTCAGGCACCGGCAGCGGTCTGTCCAACCAGGACTGACTGCCGCCGCGTTGCAGCATGCGCCCCAGTTCCAGGGCGTAGAAGGGGTTGCCACCGCTGGCCTTGCGCACCCTGCTGAGCGCGGTACCGGTGAGGGCGAGCCCGAGCCTGGACCGCAACAGCTCGGCGATCACCCCGTCGGGCACCCCGTCCAGTTCGATCTCGCTGACCGGCGGTGGGCACACGGCGGTGCCGACCAGCTCGGCACCGGGTGCGGCGCGCTCGGCGACCAGCACCCGCACGCGGTGACCGCCGATCCGCCGCGCGGCGAAGCGGAGCACGTCCAGGCTCGCCTGGTCCAGCCACTGCACGTCGTCCAGGGCGAGCAGCACGGGCCGGTCGGCGGCCAGCACACGCAGCAGGTCCACCACGGCCAGCCGAACGGCGAGCATGTCCATTGTGGACCCGTGGGTGGTGCTGGTGCGCAGCAGCGCGGTGTCCAGCGCGGACCTCAGGTGGCCGGAAAGCCGTTGCCCGTACTCGTTCAGGTGCGGGCCGAACAGGTCGATCAGGGCCACGTGCGGCAGCATCACCTCGGTGGCCCCCGGGGTGCTGCGCAGCACCAGCTCGCCCTCCTCGGCGGCCTCGGCGGCGAGCGCGTCGAGCAGCGTGGACTTGCCGACACCCGCCGGTCCGTGCAGCAGCACACCGCCCTCGGCGAGCCCGGCGCGGCACCGGGCCAGCACCTCGCGGCGCCCCAGGACGTTCCCATGCGGGTTCACGCATAGGAAAATAACTCGCAGCGGCCCGGAACTGGAAGCCCCGGACCGCCGCGCCGTGTGGCGGTATCAGCTCAGCGACACGTCGTCGAGCAGGAAGTTGGTTGCCAGATAGGCATCCTCCACCCCGTAGAAGCGCAGGGTGACGTTCTGCCCCCTGTAGCCGGACAGGTCCACGGTGCGCAGCACGTAGCCGCTGCTCGCGTTGGCGTTGGAGTAGGTCGCCAGCGCCGTGCCGTTGACCTGCACCTGGAGCGTGTCGTAGGCGGTGCTACCGGACTCCTGCGTGCTGATCGCCAGGTAGAACGACAGCTTGGGGGCGCCGCTGTTCGGGACCGTCACCGTCTGCGTGATGTACTCCGTGGCGGTGCTGCCGTTGCCCAGCAGCCACGCGTAGTACGAGCCGCCGTGCGCGGCGCTGTTCGCGCTGTTGGTGACCACGTTCGACCCGCCCCAGCCGTTCTGTCCTGCCTCGAAGCCACCGTTGGTGATCGCGTTGCCACCGGGCGGAGTCGAGGTGGTGGTGGTCGTCGTCGGCGGGGTGGTGGGCGTGGTCGTGGGCGGCGGCAGTGCGGTGCCCACGTTGACCGCGGCCCAGGCCACGCTGACCAGGTAACGCTCCGTGCTGCCGCTGCCGTAGAGGTCCGCCGCCGCGTTCAGGGTCGCCGTGCGGGCGGCAGCGTAGTTGGTGGTGGAGGTCATGTACGTGGTCAGCGCGCGGTAGAAGATCGCCGCGGCCTTGTCCCGGCCGATGCCGGCGAAGCTGGTGTTGTTGCAGGTGGTGCCGTTGTGCGACCTGCCGCCGATGGTCTTCGCCCCGGTGCCCTCGGCGGCCAGGTAGAAGAAGTGGTTGCCGATGCCGGAGGAGTAGTGCACGTCCACCGAGCCCGCGTTGCTGCTCCAGCAGGACAGGCTGCTGCCGTCCACGGACGGGTTGTCCATCCGCCGGAAGTAGCCGCTGGGCATGTTCAGCTGCTCGCCGATGTAGTAGTTGCCCGGGTCCCTGGAGTTGTTGGCGTAGAACTCCACCATGGTGCCGAAGATGTCGCTGGTCGCCTCGTTGAGGCCGCCGGACTCGCCCGAGTAGTTCAGGTTCGCGGTGGCGGCGGTGACCCCGTGCGTCATCTCGTGCCCGGTGACGTCGATGCCGATCACCGGCGTGTTGCCGTTGCTGGAGTTGCCGTCCCCGAACACCATGCAGAAGCAGCTGTCGTCGTAGAAGGCGTTGAGCAGGTTGGTGTCGGTGTGCACGTACGCCGTGGCGCCCCGCCCGTCGTTGCGGATGCCGGTGCGGCCGAACGTGTTCTTGTAGTAGTCCCAGGTCTTGGCCAGGCCGTAGTTGCCGTCGACCCCCGCGGAGGCCCGGTCGCTGTTGCTGCCGTTGCCCCAGACGTTGTCCGAGTCGGTGTACAGCGTGGCGCGGCTGCTGGGCGAGCTCTGCGGGCTGTTGTGCGCGTCGTAGATCGCGGTGTTGCCCCGGTTGGGGTCGATCATGACGTACTGGCCGCCCTGCTGGGAGGTGTCGATGTTGACCTGACCGTCCAGCACGCCGTTGCCGGTGGCGCGGTGCTCCTGGTGGTAGCGGTCGAGCAGCTCGCCGCTGGCCGCGTCGGAGATGACCACCTCGCGGCCGTCCGTGCCGTCCACGGTGCTGCGGTAGGCCAGGACTGGCTTGTGGTTCGCCGCGTAGACGACCAGCTCGGAGCCGGTGGTGCGGCCCGCGGTGAGCTTCGCGGCCCGGTCGCCCACCTGCTGGGTGCTCAGCTTGGGCGCGGTGCTCGGCACGGTGATCGTATCTCCGGAGGCCCGGTCCACGGTGGCGATCGAGCCGTCCGGCGTGCGGTGCACGATCAGGTCGCCACCCAGGACGGCGAGGTTGTCGTAGGTGCGGTCGTAGCGCACGTTGCGCGCGCCGTTGGTGTCGATCACGACGTCCTTGGCGCGCAGTTGCTCCTTCGCGCCGAGGTGCAGGGCCTTGGCCGTGGTGGCGGCCTCGTCCTGGGCGGTCCGCAACGCCTGCGCCCGCTGGTCCGGGCTGAGCGGTCTGGCGCCCGTGGTCGGGGCGGACTGGGGCTGGGCATCGGCCTGGGAGGTCGTCCCGATGGCCGTGCCGGTCACCCCGAGTACCGCGGCGACGGCGGCCACCGTCGCCACTATTACCTTGCGTGACATGGTTCTCGTTCCTCCACCGGACCCGCTTGGCAGGGGGTTTCTCGGGTCCGTCAGGAGGGACGGTAAGTAGCACCTGTGGGCCCGGGCGAAGGGTGCGGGCGGGGTCAAGGGTTGGTCAAGGGTGAGCTGCGGGGGGCGGAACCCTACTCGGCCCGGGCCGACAGGACCGCCATCGCGGCGTTGTGGCCGGGGATGCCGCTCACCCCTCCCCCACGGCGCGCACCGGCACCGCAGAGCAGCACGCGGGGATGCGCGGTCTCGACGCCCCAGGTGCCGACCTGCTCGGGCTCCTCGGCGTACGGCCAGGACAGGTCGCGGTGGAAGATGTGCCCGGCGGGCAGCCCGAGGGCCTGTTCGAGGTCGAGCGGGGTCTTGGCCTCGACGCAGGGACGGCCGTCACGATCGGTCCACAGGCAGTCCTCGATCGGCTCGGCGAGCACGCTGTTGAGCGAGGCCAAGGTCGCGGCAAGCGCCTGCCCGCGAGCACGCCCGTTGTCGGCGGCGAACAGCCGGGCGGGCATGTGCAGGCCGAACAGGGTCAGGGTGTGCGCGCCGGGTTCGGCCACAATGGACGGATCGGCGAGCGAGTGGCAGTAGATCTCGCACGGGGGCAGGTCGGGGATGTGCCCGGCGGCGGCCTGGGTGTAGGCGGTGGCGAGTTGTTCGTACGACTCGTTGACGTGGAAGGTGCCGCCGAACGCCTCGGTGGGGTCCACGCGTGAGTCGCGCAGTCTTGGCAGGCGCTTGAGCACCATGTTCACCTTGAGCTGGGAGCCCTCGGCAGCGGACCCGGTGAACGGCTCGCCGAGCAACCGGGCAAGCGCCTGCGGCGAGGCGTTGACCAGCACGTGGTCGGCGTGCACCACGTGCTCGGCGCCCCCGGTCAGGTAACGGACCTCGCCGTCAGGGGTGATGCCGGTGACCTCGGCGCCGGTCTCCAGGCGGGCACCGGCCGCGAGGGCGACCCGGGCCAGTTCGGCGGTGACGGTGCCCATGCCGCCGACCGGCACGTCCCAGTCGCCGGTCCCGTTGCCGATCACGTGGTAGAGCAGGCAGCGGTTCTGCCGCAGCAGCGGGTCCTCGGCGGGCGCGAAGGTGCCGATCAGCCCGTCGGTGAGCACCACCCCGCGCACGACCTCGTGGTCGAAGGCGTTCTCCAGTACGGAACTGAGGGGCTCCTCGAACAGCGCACGCCAAGCCTGTTCGTCGGCGATCCGGACGCGCAGTTGCTCGCGGCTGGGCAGGGGCTGGGTCAGCGTCGGGAACACGTGCCGGGCCACCGAGCCGGTCATCCGGTAGAAGCGCTGCCACGCCTGGAAATCGGTGATCCCGCCCGTGAAGTCCACAAAGGACCCAGCGGTGCGCACGGCGCTCTGGTTGTCCACGAGCAGCCCACCGGAGCCGACCGGGGTGTACGAGGACACGTCCCGTCGGCGCAGCACGAGGTTCAGCCCCAGGTCGGCGATGATCTGCTTGGGCAGCAGGCTGACCAGGTAGCTGTAGCGGGAGAGCCGGACGTCCACGCCGGGGAAGGCGGGCGCGGACACGGCGGCACCACCGAGGTTGTCCAGGCGCTCCAACACCTGCACCGACAGACCGGCCCGGGCCAGGTACGCCGCGGCGACCAGCCCGTTGTGACCGCCGCCGACCACGACCACGTCCACGGCTCAGCCCTTCACCCGGCGGCCGGACTTCCAGACCCCGACCACGTGGTCGGGATCGGTGAGGACCGAGATGTCGGCGATCGGGTCGGCGTCCAGCGTGATCAGGTCGGCCTCGTGGTCGGCACGGAGCTGACCGGTTCGCGGGGCCTGCGGGCCGACGGTGAGCGGCCCGTTCGCGGTGGCCGCCTCAATGGCCTGCAACGGGGTGAAACCCAGTGACACCAACAGGCTCAGCTCGCGGGCGTTGCTGCCCCACGCGCTGGGGGCAGCGGGTGAACTGGCGACCACGTCGGTGCCGGTGGCGAAGGTGACGCCCTTCGAGTGGGCCAGGGCGACGGCCTGCGCGTGCTGGTCGGCCAGGGCGGCGAGCTTGGTGGCGGCGTAGGGCGGCATGGTGTGCGAGGCGGCCAGCAGGTCCTCGATGATCAGCCGGGTGGCGACCAGCACGGCGCCGGTCTCCAGCATCGCGTCGCAGGCCTCCTCGTCCAGGTAGGAGCCGTGCTCGATGGTGCGCACCCCGGCCTCCAGCGCGGCCATGATGCCCGCCTTGCCGTGGCAGTGCGCGGCGACGACCCGTTCGGCCATGCCCGCGACCTCCACGACGGCGCGCATCTCGGCCACCGTGAACTGCTGGTGCATCGGATGGTCTACTTCGGACAGAACCCCGCCGGAGGCGCAGACCTTGATCACCCGCGCGTTCCTGCGGAGCTGTTCCCTGGTGGCCTTCATGCACTCGTCGACCCCGTCGCAGAGCCGGAAGTCGGCTCCGGTCATGGACAGGTCGTGCATCCACTCCAGCGGCACGGCGTGCACGTCGCCGTGCCCGCCGGTGGTGCTGAGCACGGCGCCGGCCGCGTAGACGGTCGGCCCCTCGATCGTGCCCTCCTCCACGGCGCGTGCCACGTGCACACCGATGCCGCCGACCTCGCGCACGGAGGTGATCCCGGCGTCCAGCGCGGCGCGCAGGTCGCGGGCACAGCGGGCGCCCCTGGTGGCCAACGGTTCCGTGGTCAGCACCTGGAGGTTCATGCCGCTGCTGGGCGGCAGCCCCATCAGGTGGCTGTGGCAGTCCCACAGGCCGGGCAGCACGGCGGCTGCCCGGCTCGTGGTGGTCACCGGCGCCTCGGGGGCCTGCGCGGCCGGTCCCGCGTAGTGGATGCGCCCGCCCTCGAACAGCACGCAGCCCTCGGCAACGGGCTCGCCGCGGCCGGGGATCAGCAGGTCCGCGTCGATCCGTTCCACGCCGCGCTCCTCGTCAGTGCTGGGAGAGCTGCTCCACCCGTTCGTGCAACTGGGTGAGGAAGGTCTCCGACTCGGGCTTCATCAACACACTGCGTACCACTCGGGTGCCGTCGCTGTCGACCGTGACCTCGGGGCGGCGCGCGGTGAACGCGGCCGCGTCGGCGCGGAGCACGCTGAGGAACACCGGGTCCTGGTCGGCTTCCATGCCGCGGCGCATCAGCTCCTCGGAGGCCTTGTCGATCGCGGACAGCGAAAGCGGTGCCGTGCGCGGGAAGTACGTGACGATGTCCAGTCCGGGCCGCTGGTACAGCTCCAGGTGCTCGGACTGCTCGATCAGCTCCGACCAGCGCAGCGCGGCCCGTCGGCCCGCGGCGAGCACCGCGCCGAGGCCGTTGCGGGTCAACGGGAGCAGTTGCAGGGTCACCCAGAACGCGGCGGCCGAGGCGCCGGCGCGGGAGCACTCCAGGCTGATCTCGCCCAGGTGCAGCTCGTCGGAGGTGAAGTAGGTGTACGGCGAGTCGTGCACGTAGAACTGGCCGACAGCGGGGTCGCGGAACAGCACCGCTCCGCAGCCGTAGGGCTGCAACCCGTGCTTGTGCGGGTCGACCACGATCGAGTCGCAGTGCCGGATCGCCCGCCACGGCTCGGGATCGATGCCAAGGTCGCCCGCGATGAGGGTGAAGAAGCCGCCGTACGCGGCGTCCACGTGGATGCGGAACTCGTAGCGCTCACGCAGCTTGACGACCTCGTGCACGGGGTCGACCACACCCAGGCCGGTGGTACCCGCGGTGACCACGACCGTGCCGATCTCTCCCTTGCACAGCAAGGACTCCAGCGCGTCCACGTCCATGCGGCCGAGCCCGTCCACCGGCACGCTGGCGGTCCGCACGCCGAGCACGCGGCACATCCTGGCATGGGTGTAGTGGCTCTCCGCGCTGAAGGCGACCCCCTTGTCGGGGTGCAGTTCCCTTGCCACGAAAAGGGCTTCGAGGTTGGCCATGGTGCCGCTGGAGGTCAGGTGGCCCAGGTGCTCGGTGTAGCCGAACATCGCGGCGAGCTGCCGCACCGCCTCGCGTTCGAGCTGCGCGGTGGCTGGTCCGCCGTCCAGCGCGTGGTTGTTGGGATTGATCAGCTGCCCGGCGAGGTAGCCGGCGATGGCGGCGGGGTGCGGCGGCTTGAGCATCTGCCCGGCGTAGCGCGGGTGGAAGAACGGGTAGTTGTCCCGCAGCCGCTCGGCGAGCCGGTCGAGCACGTCCTCGACCCGGCCGCCGGGTACCTGGAGGGCGGGGTGCACCGGGTGCGGACCGAACTCCTGGGTCCACTTCTGGTGGTTGGCCATCACCCGGTCCAGCCACTGCCGGAGGTCGAGCCACTGCTGGAGGTCCACCGCGATCTCCTCTGAGGGGGCTTACATGTGGTAGGCGTACTCCCGGAACTCCCAGTCGGTGACCCACTGCCGGTAGCGCGCCACCTCGGCGCGCTTGAACGTGCTGTAGGAGGTCACGAACTGCTTGCCCAGCAAGGATTGCAGCGCCGAATCGGCTTCCAGTTCGTCGAGTGCGGCGGTCAACGTCATCGGAAGCACGGCCGTGGTGCTCACGTCGTAGCCGTAGCCCTGCAACGGGGCGGGCGGCTCGGTGGCCTCCTCGATGCCCAGCCGCATCGCGGCCAGCACACCGGCGTAGACCAGGTACGGGTTCGCGGAGGCGTCGGGCAGGCGGACCTCGACACGGGTGCCCTCGCCGCGCTCGGGCGGTACACGCACCATCGCGCTGCGGTTGTCCAGGCCCCAGTCGATCAGCCACGGCGCGAGCGTGTCCGGGCCGAACCGCTTGTAGGAGTTGACGGTCGGGTTGGTCAGGGCGGTCAGCGCGGGCGCGTGCCGCAGCACCCCGGCCAGCGCGTGCCGCAGCAGCCGGGACAGGCCGTGCGGGGCGGCCGGGTCGTCGCCGAGGTTGCGGCCGGCGGGGTCGGTGAGCGAGACGTGCAGGTGGAAGCCCGAGGCCCCGTGCTCGGTGAACGGCTTGGCCATGAAGGTGGCCAGCCTGCCCTGGCGGCGGGCCAGGTCCTTGACGGCGGACTTGAACCGGAACGCGCGGTCGGCAGAGGAGAGCGCGGGCCCGTGCGTCAGGTTGATCTCGAACTGGCCGGGGAAGTACTCGTGGTTGCCGCCGAGCACGCCGAGCCCGAAGTCGCGCAGCTGCCGCAGGGTGGCGGTCAGGTGGCCGTCCGGGTCGCCCTTGCTGCCGCTGACGTAGATGTTGCCCGGTTCGGGCGAGTACGGGGTGAAGCCGCCGCGGCCGTCCGGCTCACACAGGAAGTACTCCAGCTCGGGGCCGACCACGGCCTGGTGACCGAGCGTGTCCAGCACCCTGGCGAGCAGCCCGCGCGAGGACTCGGGGGCCTCGGGCGCGTCGCCGAGGCAGCTGGCCACCCCGGGCTCCCAGGGCACCGGCCGCAGCGTGTCCAGATCGGGCAGCACGGTGATGTCGGGCAGGCCCGCGTCCAGTCCACCGGGCACCTCGACCGTCTGGCCGAGCGGGCTGGTGTGGTAGACCGCCCGGCAGAAGGCCACCCCGCGCTCCACGGCGGCGGGCAGCTCCTCCAGCAGTAGTTCCTTGGACCGCTCGGTGCCCATCAGGTCGGCGAAGCCCACCCGCACCACGTCGATCCCGCGCGCCGCGAGTTCCTCGACGACCCGCTGAACCGCCATACCGACCTCCGCGCTCGTTTGGTTCCGAACTATAGAGCCGTAGCGGTGCGCCAACAAGACCGATATCGTACGTACCCAAACGACCTACGGCGGGAGTGACCATGCGCGGATTCCTCTACCCACGGACCGGGACCGGTCGTGCCTCGCTCATCCCGCCGCCGCCGTGGCACTACAGCGGGGACCTGCTCACCGTGGAGTACCGCACCGACCCGGCCAAGGTCGCCGCCCTGCTGCCCGAACCGCTCAGCCCCGCCGACCACGAGCCCGGGGCGGTCGCGGTGATCTGGGCCGACTGGCAGTCCTGCTCGGAGGGGGGCGAGGAGCTGCTGGACCCGGTGCGCTCGCAGTACAAGGAGTGCTTCGTGGTGGTGCGCTGCCAGTACGCCGGGCAGACCTACTCCCGGTGCGTGTTCATCTGGGTGGACAAGGACTTCGCCATCGCGCGCGGCCTGCACCAGGGCTATCCCAAGAAGCTGGGGTCGATCCACCAGACCCGGCCGCACCCCTACGGGCCCGCGCCGCGCATCGAGGCGGGGGCCCGGTTCGGCGCGACCCTGGCGGCCGGGGACCGGCGGCTGGCCGAGGCGGTGGTGCGCCTGGAGCGGCCCAGCGAGCACAACGGGTTCGTCAACGGCCACCCGATGGCCCACCACCGCTGGCTGCCCAGCGTGGTCAAGGGCGAGCCGGACAGCCTCAACGAGCTGATCCGCTCCGGGGCGGCGGCGGTGACGGCCGGGCAGGCCTGGTCGGGCAGCGCCGAACTGCGGCTGTTCGACTCGCCCACCGAGGAGCTGGCGGAGCTGACCGTTGAGGAGCCGCTGGGCGCCTACTACCGGCAGATCGGCGTGACCTGGGACGGCGGCACCGTGCTGGCCTGAGCCGCCGCGACCAGTTGCCGGAACAGGCCGTCCTGGCTCGGGGTGTCCTCGGGGTGCCACTGGACCCCGAGGAACCAGCCCGCCGGGTCGGCCAGCCGCACCGCCTCGACCGTGCCGTCGGCGGCGTGCGCGACCGGCACGAGCCCGGCGCCGAGCTGGTCCACCCGCTGGTGGTGGTAGCAGGACACCTCCTGCTCGCCCCAGGTGCTGGTCACGGTGTGCACGAGGTGCCGGTGCGGGCTGGCCATGTGCTGCTCCAGCGTGCCGCCCAGGGCCACGTTGACCACCTGCATCCCCCGGCACACCGCGAGCAGCGGTCGACCGGTGCGCAGCGCCCAGCGGGCCACCGCCAGGTCGAACTCGTCCTGCTCGGCGTCCACGTCGTACACGGACTCGTCCCGGCTCGCGTGGCCGTAGCGACTCGGGTCCAGGTCACCGCCGCCGGGCAGCAGCACGCCCTCGGCGAAGGCGAACCGCTCGTCCAGCTCGGCGCCGTCCGGGTGCACGGTCAGCGGCTCGCCCCCGGCGCGCAGCACGGCCCCGGACAGCGCGCGGGCGGTCACCACCGCGCCGTAGCGCAGTGCCGATGCGCTGGCCGAGAACCGGGCCGGGATGACGATCAGCGGTCGCTTCACGGCAGTGCGATCCAGGTGGTCTTGAGCTCGGTGAACTTCTCCAGCGCGTGCGCCGACTTGTCCCGGCCGTGCCCGGACAACTTGGTGCCACCGAAGGGAACCGTCAGGTCGCCCTCCTCGTAACAGTTGACCCACACGGTGCCTGCCTTCAGCTCGCGCGAAGTCCGGTGCGCCACACCGAGATCACGGGTCCATACCGCGGCGGCCAGCCCGTAGTCGTTGTCCTGGGCCAAGTTCAGCGCCTCCTCGACGGTGTCGAAGGTCAGCACCGACAGCACCGGCCCGAAGACCTCCTCACGCGCCAGGGCCATGTCCGGCCGCACCTCGTCGAACACGGTCGGTTCCAGGTAGCAGCCGGTGGCCGGTCCACCGCCCGCGCGCAGCCTGGCCCCGTCGTCGACCGCCCGCTCGATGTGCCGCTGGACCCCGGCCAGGTGCTCGGCACTGACCAGTGGCCCCATCCGCGTCGCGGGGTCGAGCGGGTCGCCGGGCGCGAACTCGGCCGCCCGCTCCAGCAACCGCCGCACGACCTGGTCGGCGACGGAGCGCTGCACGATCAGCCGGGAGCCCGCCGTACACATCTGGCCCGCGTTGAAGAAGATCGCCCACGCGGCGGAGTCGGCGGCGGCGTCCAGGTCGGGGGCGTCGGCGAACACCAGGTTGGGCGACTTGCCGCCCAGCTCCAGCCAGACCTGCTTGAGGTTGGAATCCGCCGAGTAGCGCTGGAAGTGCCGCCCGACCTCGGTGGACCCGGTGAAGGTCACCACGTCCACCCCGGGGTGCAGGCCGAGCGCGCGCCCGGTGACCGGCCCCGGCCCGTTGAGCACACCGAGCACACCCTCGGGCAGCCCGGCCTCGGTGGCCAACGCGGCCAGGTGCAGCGCGGACAGCGGGGACTGCTCGGCCGGTTTCAGCACAACCGTGCACCCGGCGGCCAGCGCGGGCGCGAGCTTCCACGCGGCCATCGTCAGCGGGAAGTTCCACGGCACCACGGCCGCGACCACGCCGATCGGCTCGCGGGTCACCAGCGCGAGTGAGCCCGGCTCGGTACCCGGCACCTCGCCCGCGGTCTTGTCGGCCAACTCGGCGTACCAGCGGAAGGTCTTCACCACGGCGGCCAGCTCGATGCCGTACGAGTCGCTGATCGGCTTGCCCATCTCCAGCGCGATCGTCGTGGCCAACTGGGCCCGATCCCGCTCCACCAGCTCGGCGAGCCGGTACAGGTGCGCGGCCCGCTCACGCGGGTGCAGCCGGGGCCACGGGCCGTGGTCGAACGCCCGCCGGGCGCTGGCCACCGCCCGGTCGACGTCCCGCTCCCCCGCCGTGGCCACCTCGGCCAGCACCGCCCCGTCGCGCGGGGAGACCACCGGCAGGCTCGCGCCGTCCACGGGGTCGGTGAAGCCGCCGTCCAGGTAGAGGCCGATGGGGTGGGTCAGCCCGGCGGCGACACCGGTCCAGTCGGCTGCCGTGTGCATGGCACCTCCGTGTCTTGACCGCGTCATCGCAGCCCCGTACGTTTGGGTTCAAACGATATACGGATCCCCTTACGGAGAAAAGATGTCGAGCAGCGCGCGGGTGGCAGGGGTCGAGGTGCCGACCGGGCACTGGATCGGGGGCGGGCGGCTGGGCTCGGCGCGGACCTTCGCCGATCACTCTCCCATCGACGGCGCGCTGCTGGCCGAGGTCGCGCGCGGTGGTGCGGCCGAGGTCGAGGCGGCGGTGTCGGCGGCGCGGCAGGCGTTCGGCGGGTGGTCGCGGACCAGCCGGGAGCGGCGTGCCGAACTGCTGCACGCGATCGCCGAGGGCATCGAGAAGCGCACGGACGAACTGGCCCGCGTGGAGACCGCCGACAACGGCGCGCTGCTGCGCTCGCACCTGCGGGGCGTGATGCCCAGGGCGGCGCACAACTTCCGGTTCTTCGCCAACTGGCTGGTGGACGAGCTGGCCCACCCGGAGTTCGACACCCGAGGGCACCGCAACCAGGTGTCCTGGGACCCGGCCGGGGTGTGCGCGCTGATCACCCCGTGGAACGCCCCGCTGATGCTGGCCACCTGGAAGATCGCCCCCGCGCTGGCCGCGGGCAACACGGTGGTGCTCAAACCCGCCGAGTGGACCCCGCTGACAGCCTCGCTGCTGGCCGACATCACCGCCGAGGCCGGGCTGCCCGACGGGGTGTTCAACGTGGTGCAGGGCTTCGGCGCCGAGGCCGGGGCCGCGCTCACCGAGCACCCGGACGTGCGGCGGATCAGCTTCACCGGCTCGGTGCCTACGGCGCGCACGATCGCCGCGGCGGCGGCCCGCAACCTGGTGCCGACCTCGCTGGAGCTGGGCGGCAAGTCCCCGCTGCTGGTCTTCGCCGACGCCGACCTGGACCTGGCCGTGCGGCTGGCGGTGGAGCAGTACGACAACGCCGGGCAGGTCTGCCTGTCGGCGGTCCGGCTGCTCGTGGAGGAGCCGGTGGCCGAGGAGTTCCAGCGGCGCTTCCTGGAACGGGCTTCGCTGCTGCGGCAAGGTGATCCGCGCGAGCCGGACACCGACATCGGCCCGCAGGTGCACCCCAGGCAGCTGGACCGGATCGACGGCTTCGTGCGGCGCGCGGTGGCGGCGGGCGCGACCGTGGCGCTGGGCGGTGAACCGAACTCCGAGCTGGGCGGCCTGTACTACCGGCCCACGCTGCTGACCGGGGCGCGGCCGGGCAGCGAGATCCTCACCGAGGAGGTGTTCGGGCCGGTGCTCACCCTGCAGACCTTCAGCGGGGAGGAGCAGGGCATCGCCATGGCCAACGACAGCCGGTTCGGGCTGGCGGCCACGCTGGTCACCGGGGACCCGGCGCGGGCGGAGCGGGTCAGCGCGCGGCTGGTCGCGGGCACGGTGTGGGTGAACTGCTTCTTCGTCCGCGACCTGCGGGCCCCGTTCGGCGGCAGTCGTGAGTCGGGGATCGGCCGCGAGGGCGGCACCTGGAGCTTCGACTTCTACTGCGACGTGAAGAACTCGGTCTACGCCCAGGAGGGCTGGAATGGGTGAGGTTGTCGGCGCGGGCCTGCTCGCGCACGTGCCCACGATCATGTTGCCGGAGCAGCAGCGGCGTGAGCTGAACAACGGTGCGGACACCACGCTGGTCGCCGGGCTGGACCGGTTGCGGGCCGAGGTGTTCGAGACCCTGGACTACGACACGGTGGTGCTGCTCGACTCGCACTGGGCGACCACCGTGGAGTACGTGGTGACCTCGCACGCGCGGCGGGCCGGGCTGTTCACCTCGGAGGAGCTGCCGCGCGGCATGTGCCGCATCCCCTACGACTACCCCGGGGACCCCGAGCTGGCGCACGCGATCGCCGCGCACGGCACCGAGCGCGGCACCTGGATCACGCCGATCGACGACCAGTACCTGCCGATCTTCTACGCCACGGTGAACCTGTGGCGCTACCTGGGCGTGCCCGAGAAGAAGTGGATCTCCATCGGGGTCTGCCAGACCGCCGACACCGAGGACAACCTGCGGCTGGGCCGGGCGCTGGCCGACGGGATCGCGCAGGTGGACCGCAAGGTGCTGATCATCGCCTCCGGGGCGATGAGCCACACGTTCTGGCCGCTACGCGAACTGCGCGCGCACGAGGCCAGCGGGGTGGAGCACATCCGCACCCCGGAGGCGGCCAAGGCCGATCTGGAGCGCATCGACTGGTTGCGCGCCGGGGACCACGCCCGCGTGCTGGACACGATGCCCGAGTTCGCGCGGTACCGGCCCGAGGCCGGGTTCGCGCACTACCTGATGATGGCCGGGGCCATGGGCGAGTCGGCCTGGACCGCACCCGGCAGGCTGTTCAGCGAGTACGAGAACTCCGTCGGAACCGGCCAGGTGCACATCTGGTTCGACCGGCCCGAGCAGGGGTGGAGCGCCACGCGATGACCGAGTACCGCAGGATCCTGCTCGACGGCGCGGCCGTGCGGGTGCAACGCGTCGGCGACCTGCTGCTCGCCCCGGACGGGCGCGAGGTCGGCGTGGCCGAGGCCGTGCACCTGCCGCCCTGTCAGCCGTCGAAGATCATCGCCGTGCACCTGAACTACCGCAGCCGGGTCGAGGAGTTCCAGGGCAGGCTGCCCAAGGCGCCGACCTACTTCCACAAGCCGACCTCGGCGCTCAACTCGCACGGCGGGGCGGTGGTGCGGCCCGAGCGGTGCAAGTGGCTGAACTACGAGGGTGAGATCGGCATCGTCATCGGCCGGACCTGCCGCAACGTGCCCGTCGAACAGGTCGGCGAGCACATCCTGGGCTACACCGTGGCCAACGACTACGGGCTGCACGACTTCCGCGACACCGACGCCGGATCCATGTTGCGGGTCAAGGGTTCCGACACGCTGTGCCCGCTCGGACCGGGCCTGGTCACCGGCTGGGACTTCCGCGGCAAGTCGATCCGCACGCTGGTCAACGGCAAGGTCGCACAGGACGGCAACACCGACGAGATGGAGTGGGACATGCACTACCTCGTCGCCGACATCGCCCGCACGATCACACTGCACCCCGGCGACGTGCTGCTGTCCGGGACCCCCGCCAACTCACGCCCCGTGCAACCGGGCGATGTCGTGGAGGTGCAGGTCGAGGGCTTGGGCACGCTGCGCAACCACATCGTGTCGGGCCCGGTGCCGATCGACTCCGCCGTGGGCGCCCAACCCACCGAGTCCGAGGAGGTCCGCTCCACCGCACTCGGCGGCGACTGGGAGTACCGCGGCCAGCGCGCCCCCCGCTGAGGACTCGCCCCGTTCCGAGCCCGGCGCGTGTCGGCGCTACCGGTGCCGCGTGTCGGCGCTTCCGGGACGGTGTGTTCGCACTTCCGCTTTGGACTCCCGGATTCTGGGACGTCGTACGCCAACCGCGGACACACCGTACGGAAGACGCCGACACGCGGTGCGCGAAGCGCCGACACGCGCCGCTTGGGGTGAGCGGGACCGATCCAGCCGGGTCAGGCCTCCACGTCGCGGGCGAGCAATCCCGGCAGGGGGCCGGACTGCACGGAGCGGCGCACCTCGGCCTGGCGCTCCTGTGCGGTCTCCTCGAAGTGGCTGAGCACGTGCCGCAGGATGCGGGTCAGCTCGGTGACCCGGCGCGGGGACAGGCCCTCCAGGCTGTAGACCTCCTCGGCGTTGAACCGCGGGAACAGCTCGGTCATCAGCGCCTTGCCACGCTCGGTCAGCGACAGCACGCTCAGCCGCCGGTCGTCGGCGGGCGTGGCGCGGGTGATCAGCCCGCGGTTCTCCAGGGTCCTGGCGACCCCGGTCAGCGTGCCCTTGGAGATGCCGCTCTCCTCGGCGACGTGCCGGGTCTCGATGTCACCCCAGATCCACACCACCCACAGCACGACGAACCCCGTCCAGGACAGGTCGACGTCGCGCAGCACGGACTGCTCGAAGTGGTTGCGCACGACCAGCGCGGTCCGGTGCAGGTTGGACAGTGCCATCATGGCCTCGACGTCGATCCGCAGGCCGCCGAGCCGCTCGCCGACGGCCTTCTCGGTCTCCCGCAGCGTGTAGTAGCCGGTCATCGTGCCCCGCCCTCGCCGTCGCCCAACCTGGTTGACACGCGAGCAGCCTAACTCGCCCGACCATATGGGCACGAACGAGTGGCCGGGTCGGCAGGTCCCGACCCGGCCACTCGTCCGGTGCTCAGCCGCGCAGTGCGCGGGCGGAGCCGACCAGCGCCCGCAGCGCGGGCTCGACCTCGGCGTAGTCGCGGGTCTTCAGCCCGCAGTCGGGGTTGACCCACAGCCGCTCGGCGGGCACCGCCTGCACGGCGGCCCTCAGCAGCTCGGTGACCTCGTGCTCGGCAGGCACCAGCGGGGAGTGGATGTCGTACACCCCGGGCCCGACCCCGCGCCGGAAGCCGATCGCGCGCAGGTCGTCCAGGACCTCCATCCTGGACCGGGCCGCCTCGATCGTGGTGACGTCGGCGTCCAGCCCGTCGATCGCGCCGATCACGTCCCCGAACTCGGAGTAGCACAGGTGCGTGTGGATCTGCGTGGCGCTCGCGGCCCCGGAGGTGGCCAGCCGGAAGGACTCCACCGCCCACTCCAGGTACGCGGGCCGGTCCTCGGCGCGCAGCGGCAGCAGTTCGCGCAGCGCGGGCTCGTCGACCTGGACCACGCCGATCCCGGCCGCCTCCAGGTCGGTGATCTCATCCCGCAGCGCGAGCGCGACCTGCTGCGCGGTGTCGGCCAGCGGCTGGTCGTCACGCACGAAGGACCAGGCGAGAATGGTCACCGGGCCGGTGAGCATGCCCTTGACCGGCTTGCTGGTCAGCGACTGCGCGTGGGCCGTCCACTCCACGGTGATCGGGTTGCGCCGGGACACGTCCCCGTGCAGGATCGGCGGCCGCACGCAGCGCGAGCCGTAGGACTGCACCCAGCCCAGCTCGGTCGCGGCGAAGCCGACGAGGTTCTCCGCGAAGTACTGCACCATGTCGTTGCGCTCGGGCTCGCCGTGCACCAGCACGTCCAGCCCGATCTCCTCCTGCAACCGGATGACGCGCTCGATCTCCTCGCGCATCCGCTGCTGGTAGTCCTGTTCGGACAGTCGACCGGCGCGGACCTCGGCCCGTGCCTTGCGGATCTCGGTGGTCTGTGGGAAGGAGCCGATGGTCGTGGTGGCCAGCGGCGGCAGGCCGAGGCGCTCCTGCTGCGCGGCGGCGCGCTCGGAGTAGTCGACGCGACGGCGGTGCTGCGGGGTCAGCGCGGCGATCCTGGCGCGGACCTGCTCGTCACGAGAACCGGCCGCTGGCACGGCCCCGTTCTGGATCGAGGCGCCCGCGTGCAGGGCCTTGCCCAGGGTCGCGATCTCGGCGAGCTTCTGCCTGGCGAAGGCCAGCCTGCCGCGTACCTCCGGTTCGAGACCGGTCTCGGCGTCCAGGTCGTACGGCACGTGCAGCAGCGAGGTGGAGCTGGACACGGTGAGCGAGCCGACCGAGCCGAGCAGGCTCGCGCAGACCGAGGCGGCGGCCCGCAGATCGGTGCGCCACACGTTGCGGCCGTCCACCACGCCCGCGAGCAAGGTCTTGTCCCGCAACGAGGTCAGCCCGGCGATGCGGCGCACGGTGTCGGGCGCGGAGACCAGGTCCACGGCGATGGCCTCGACCGGGGACTCGGCGAGCACGGCCAGTGCGGGCCCGAGGTCCCCGTAGCCGCCGGCGACGAGCAGGCGCGGGCGGTTGGCCAGCTTGCCGAGCTTGTCGTACGCCCTGCGCAGTGCCTCGAGTTCGGCCTCACCGCGGTCGGCGGCATAGGCGTGCTCGTCCAACTGGACCCATTCGGCGCCCGCGTCGGCGAGCTTGCCGAGCAGTTCGGCGTAGCGGTCCACCAGCTGGTCGATCAGCGTGATCGGCGCGAAACCGGGCTCGGTTCCCTTGGACAGCAACAGGAAGGTCGCCGGGCCGACCAGCACGGGACGGGTGTGCACGCCCTGGGCCAGCGCCTCGGTGAACTCCTGGACGGGCTTGTCGCCGACCAGCGCGAACTTCGTGTCGGCGGACAGCTCCGGCACCAGGTAGTGGTAGTTGGTGTCGAACCACTTGGTCAGCTCCATCGCGGCGGCGCCGTCGCGACCGCGGGCCATCGCGAAGTAGGTGTCCAGTTCGGACAGTCCGAGCTCGCGGAAGCGCCGCGGCACCGCGTCGAACAGCACGGCGGTGTCCAGCACCTGGTCGTAGAAGGAGAAGGTGTTGCCGGGCACGGAGTCCAGGGACCGCGACAGCTCGCACCAGGTGTCCGCGCGCAGCTTCGCGGCGACCTCCAGCAACTCGGCCTGAGTCCCCCGCCCGGACCAGTAGTTCTCCAACGCACGCTTGAGTTCCCGACGTGGACCGATCCTGGGATAGCCCAGCACCGTCGTCCTCAGTTCAGCCACAGCTCTCTCCTCGCGAGCCTGTGGGCCACATCACGGCGTGCACGCGAGGACAGCGGGCACAGAAGTGCTCCGCCGACGTCCGCGCGAGCCCACCCGAGAGGCCCCGGACCAGCGCGTACCGGCGGCACGCGCACCTGTGGCAGGTCTTCGGACTCGCGGGCACCCGGGCACGGACCCGGACCTACTGGCCGTCGCTTCCCAGGCTCTCGCCCAGTGCTTCATGACGGCGGTCGTTCCCACTCACCGCTGCGGGGCAGTCCCGGAATCGCACCGGGTTCCCTGTTGCCTCGCCGCACCCAGACCGCGGGCACGGCGAACCACTGGCGGTTGTGAGCCTAGCGACTGCACGGCCGTTGACAAGAGTCAGCTTGGCAACTCCGCGCTGAAGCCCCGCACCATGGCAGCCAGCCCGGCCTCGAACCACTGGTCGTAGTACCCGCGATCAGCCGATCGGGTCGGGCGGCCGTCCTGGTGTGGCGTGCCGACCTGGGCCAGCGCGTGGCCCAGCACGAACACCGCCACCGACTGCACCGCCGTGACCACGCGCTCGTCCCCGTCGAACAGCTTGGCCAGCAAGGACTCGCCCAGTTCGAGGTCCACCGGGTGGGTGGCCAGCAGCGGCACCGCCCCGGGGTGCGCCAACAACACCTCGCGGTAGGCGCGGGCCAGCTCAGTGAGCCGCCGCGCGACCCCGCCGTCGACCCGCACCGCTTCCATCGCCCGCGCGAACAACTCGTTGACCACCAGCGCCAGCAGGGCGTCCCGGTTGGGCACGTGCCGGTACAGCGACATCGCCGCCACGCCCAACTCGGTGCCCAGCCGCCGCATCGTCAGCGCGTCCAGCCCCTCGGCGCCCAGCACGCGCACGGCTGCCGCGAGGATGGACTCCTGACTGAGCAGGGGCTTGCGGCCACCGCGGGACTTCTCCGTCACCCCACGAGCGTAGCCGTCAGGCAGGTACCGAACAGCGCCCAGCACCCGACCGTGACGACCACGTGCTGCAAGTCGGGCACCACGGCGCGCCCCCGTGTGGGCAGGACCTTCAGCGTGCGGCTGTACTCCCGCTGGTACGCCCGCCGCATCGGCTCGTTCCGGATCAGGCCGAAGTACGGCAGCCACCAGCAGACGGCGTTGCCGACGATCGTCAGTCCACTGAGGACGGTCGCGAGGACCGTGGACCAGGTCTGCCCCAACGCCATGCCGCCCGCGATCGCCAGCCCGACCGGGTAGTTCATCAGCGCGGCCCGCACCCGGTCGCCGACATCGGACACCGCCAGGTCGTTGAGCGGGAACATCGGCACCCACTCGGTGAGCACCAGCCAGCCCACCCACAGCAGCGCCAGGACAACGGCAACAGTGCTCACAACATCCCCCTCCGGTGTGCGTACAACGTAAGCTTACGTTGTACGCACACCGGACTGTCAAGCCACCTGCTCGATCCGGCCCACGATCGAGCTCGGCGCGGGCTGCGCCGCGATCTCGTCACGGACCTCGTTGGCAGCCCGCGCGAAGCCCGGTTCACGCAGCAGCCTGGCCAGCGACTCGCGCACCAGCTCCGGCGTGACCTCGGCGGGCGGGATGCTGATCGCCACGCCCCGCTTGGCGGCCAGCTCCGCGTTGAGCGGCTGGTCGGCGAAACTGGCGATGATCAGCTGCGGCACGCCGTACGCCAGCGGGGTGGCCGTGGTGGCGGAACCGCCGTGGTGCACGATCGCCGAGCAGGTCGGCATCAACGCACCCAGCGGCATCCAGCCCAGCGCACGGGCGTTGTCCGGCAGCGGACCGAGATCCACCTCCCCGGCGGCGACCAGCACCTCGATGTCCATCGTGGACAGTGCGGCGAGCAGATCCCGCAGCGTGGCAAGGCCGCCGAGCTGCGGCAGCACGCTGCCCAGGGTCAGGCACACGCGCGGGCGGCTCGGCCGGTCGGTGACCCAGGCGGGCAGCAGGCGAGTCTCGTTGTACGGCACGTACCGCATGAGCCACTGGCTGTCGGTGGCCAGCCCGCCCATGCTCGGCGGGCGCACGTCGATGGTGGCGCTGGGCGCGGCCGGGGGCGCGAGGCCCAGCCAGGTCCGCCGCTCCTCCAACCTGTCCAGGATCGCCTTGCGGGTGCCCACCGCGTGCTCCCCCGTTCCGGCCCAGCCCAGCCGGATGCCCTGCTCCACCAGCGACACACCCAGCTCACCGGCGATCAGCGGACCCGCGCCCTGCTCCAGGGTGGACACCACCACGTCCGGGGCGAACCCGCGCGCGACCGCCAGCGCGGGTTCGAGGATCTGCTCGCCGAACCAGCCGAACCCACCCGAGATCGTGACCCCGCCGTCGTTGTCCCCTGGCGTGACGTGACCGGCGACGGACTCCATGAACTCGGCCCACAGGTCGCGCTCGGGCAGCACGTCCACGGTGGGCAGCCCGGCACCGACCGCGGCACCGGCCCCCAGCCCGTTGTTGATCACCAGCACCTCGTGGCCCGCGGCCCGCGCAGCCCAGGCCAGCGGCACCGTGGGCAGGAACAGACCGGACCCCGGCAAGGCCGTGAACAGCAGTTTCATGATTTCCCCCATCGCTTGAGCGGCGCTCAATTGAGCGCCGCTCAAGGTAGTGCGCTAGGCTCGGGCCGTCAAGGCCGAAGGGGGTCCGCGCATGCCGCTGCGGCGGGAACAGGTGATCGACGAGGCAGTCGCGCTGCTCAACGAGGTCGGGCTGGACGGGTTCACCACCCGAGCGCTCACCGACCGGCTCGGCGTGCAGCGCGGCGCCCTGTACTGGCACGTCAAGAGCAAGCACGAACTGCTCACGGCGGTGGCCGTCAAGGTCGTCGAACCGGCGCTGCGCAACTGGACGGCGACCGCCGACTGGCCCGAGGCGTACACGGGTTTCGCGCAACGGCTGCGCACCGCGATGCTGGCCCACCGCGACGGGGCCCGGCTGGTCGCCTCGTACATCCCCGGCACGCCAAGGACCCAGGCCGCCATGCAGGAGCACCTGGCGGGACTCGCGGAGCTGGGCATCCCGCCCGAGCTGGCCGCGCGCTTCGGCGACACCGTCGCCAGCTACGTCACCGGGTTCGTGCTCCAGGAGCAGGCCACCGGGGAACAGGACCCCGAGCTGTTCACCGCCTCGGTCAACACGATCATCCTGGGCATGCGGGCCGAGCTGGGCACGCTCTGACACCATGCCCCGGTGCACATCGGCATCCTGGGACCGCTGCACGTGCGGGACGACGAGGACCGCCCGGTGCGGCTTGGCGGTGCGCGGCTGCGCACCCTGTTGCTGCGGCTGGCGCTGGAGCCCGGCCAGGTCGTGACCGCCGAACGGCTGGTCGCCGACCTGTGGCCGCACGACACCCCGGCCGAGCCCGTGGCGGCACTGCAGTCGCTGGTGGCCCGCCTGCGCCGCGCACTGGGCCGGGACCTGATCAGCTCGCACCCCGCGGGCTACCTGCTGGCGGTGGACCGCGAGCAGGTCGACGCGTGGCAGTTCGAGCGGGCGATCACCGAGCACCGGCCGCACGAGGCGCTGGCGCTGTGGCGGGGCAGGCCGCTGGCCGACGCGGGGGACGCCGAGTTCGCCGTGGCGCCCATCGCACGGTGGAACGAGTTGCGCATGGCGGCACAGGAGAGCCGGATCGACGCGGAGCTGGCCACCGGGCCGCGCGCCGAACTGGTCGCCGAGATCGAACAGCTGGTCGCCGACCAGCCGCTGCGGGAAGGCTTGCACGCCAGGCTGATTCGCGTGCTGTGCGCGCTGGGCCGACACGCCGAGGCGCTGGCCGCCTACGAGCGGGTGCGCACGCTGCTGGCCGACCAGCTCGGCGCGGACCCCGGACCCGAGTTGCGTCAGGCGCATCGTGTTGCGCTCAGCGAACCGGTACCGCTGCCCGCACCCGCACGGCCCGCCATGCCCGCGCGGCTGACCAGCTTCGTCGGCCGCGACACCGAACTGGCCCAGGTCCGGCAGGCCCTGCACGGTTCCCGGCTGGTGACCCTCACCGGCCCCGGCGGGGTGGGCAAGACGCGGCTGGCGGTCGAGTCGGCCGGAGACGACGCCTGGTTGGTCGAACTGGCCGAGGTCCGCTCCGCCGAGGGCGTGCGGCCAGCGGTGCTCAAGGCGGTCGGCGAGAACGCGGAGTCGTTGGCCACCCGCACCCTGCTGCTGGTGCTGGACAACTGCGAGCACCTGATCGACGCAGTGGCGGCGTTCGTCGCCGACCTGCTCACCGGGGCACCCGGAATCCGTGTACTGGCCACCAGCCGCGAACCGCTGGGCATCACCGGTGAGGTGCTCTGCCCGGTGCCGCCGCTGGAGGACGCGAACGCCGTGCAGCTGTTCACCGAGCGTGCTCGGGCCAGCAGCCCCGGCTTCACCGCCGATGACTCCACTGTGGACATCTGCCGCGCGTTGGACGGCATTCCACTGGCCATCGAGCTCGCGGCAGCCCGGTTGCGCTCGATGAGCCCGGGGCAGCTGGTGAGCCGCCTCACCGACCGGCTCTGCCTGCTCGACCGGGGAACGCGTTCGACGCAGCCGCGGCACCGCACGCTGCGCGCCGTGATCGACTGGAGCTGGCAACTGCTCGCCGAGGACGAACGGCTGCTGCTGGGCCGGTTGTCGGTGCTGCACGGTGGGGCGACCGTGGAGTCCGCCAACCGGATCGCCGCACCTGAACTGACCGCCGAGGCCACGCACGACCTGCTGACCTCGTTGGCGGACAAGTCGCTGCTCGTGGCCCAGGACTCGCGGTACCGGATGCTGGAGACGATCCGCGAGTTCGCCGGGGGCCAGGTGGCCGAACTCGAGGAGCTGCGCGCGCGCCACGTCGTGTACTTCACCGAGCTGGCGGAGTCGCTCGAACCGCTGCTGCGCCGCGACGAGCAGTTGGCCGCCAGCCGGGCGCTGATCGCCGAGCAGGCCAACCTGGACGCCGCGATGTCCTGGGCGGACCAGGCCCACCTGCTCCGGCTCGTGGGCGCGCGCACCTGGTTCTGGCTCGTCTCCGGCCAGCCGCAGGAACTGCGCCAGTACGCGCGGGGCGTCCATGCCGGTGACACGCTGGTGCACGACCAGTGCGCGGTGCTCAACGGAACGGGCACACTCGCGCAACTCGAACGTCTGACCACTGTGGACGATCCATCCGCGCTCGGTGTCGCCATACTGGTCGGCAGGGAGTTCCTCGGCGCCGAGCAGGTCCGGCGGGTGTTCTCCGAGGTGGCCGATCGCCTGGCGGCACGGGAAGATCCCTGGCTGCGGGCGGCCGGGCAGCTGCTGCGCGGGTACGTGGAATCCGAACTGAGCAGCGGTGGCGCACTGCGTGCCGAGACTGCTTTCCGTGCGGCCGCAGCGGGTTTCCGCGCGGTGGGCGATCGCTACGGGTTGGCGTTCTCCTTGTTCTTCCTCACCATGGCGCTGGCCAACAGGGGCGAGACCGAGGCGGCCCTGACCGGTGCGCGCGAGGCGATGGAAGTCATCGAACGACTGGGGCCGCCGATCATCCCGGTGCCGACGATGCTGCTGGTGCAGTCGGCGAACCTGCGGGCGCGGGCGGGCGACCTCGCCGGGGCCAGGGCCGACCTGGACCGGGCGGAGGCCGGGGCGCTGCGGGAGCGCGACATGCTCGCGGTGTGCCGGATCCGCAACGCGCAGGCCGGTCTGGCCCGCCAGCGCGGGGACCTGGACGAGGCGCTGTCCTGGCACCGGGCGACGATGGAACTGTCCACTGAGGACATGCCGATGCAGTTCCGCGCCCTGCTGCACAGCAACTGCGGGCGCACCAGGACGGCGCGCGGTGAGTTCGCGGCGGCACGGGAGCTGCACGAGCAGGCTTGGCGGCTGGCCGACTCCACACAGGACGGTCCGGCCAGGGCCAGCGTGCTGGAGGGCTACGCGGAGTGGTGCGCCGCCAGCGGGGACACCGAGCGTGCCGCGTTGCTGCTCGGTGCCGCCTACGCGGTGCGCGGGGTGCAGGACCCGAGCGACCCGGAACTGGCCGAGCTGATCGACCGCTGCCGACAGGCCCTGGGCCAGCAGGGGTTCCAGACCGCCTGGCTACGCGGCGGCCACTCCCCCATCGAACTCACCTGACCCGCGCGTGTCGGCGCTTCGCGTACCGCGTGTCGGCGCTGCGCGTGCGGTGTGTCCGCATTTGGCGGACGAGTTCCCAACAGGCGAGAACCCGTACAGGAAGCGCAAACACGCCGTACCGGAAACGCCGACACGCGGTGCCGGAAGCGCCGACACGCGCTGTCCCTGCTCAGGCGCCGACGGCCACCACGCCGCACCGAACCCGCGCGAGGTACTCCGCCACCTGGTTACCGGTGCTGGCGATCAGCCCGATGTAGCCGTCCGGGCGCACGACCACCAGCGCGTCCCCCGCGATGTCGTAGGCCGGGTTGCCGGTGACCGACGCGGCGCCCTCGTACTGGGCGTCACCGAAGGCCAGCACCGTGAACTGCGGGCCGCGGAACAGGTCGAACAGCCGACCCTCGCCGTGCACCCCGTCGGGCGCCCGGTCACCCGCGCGCAGCGCACCGGGCCGCTCGCGCAGGTCGACCGACAGCGGGCTGTCCCGGTAGTGCAGGCCGAGTTGCTTGAGCACCGGGTCGTCGCGGCGCATCGCGTCCTCGTCCCCGCGCGCGGCCTTGTTCAGCAGTTCGGTGCTGATGCCCAGCACGGCGGCGGCCACCGGCAGGCGCTCGGCCTGGTAGGTGTCCAACAGGGACTGATCGGCCCCGGCGAGCACGGCGCCCAGCTTCCAGCCCAGGTTGTGGGCATCCTGCACACCCGTGTTCAGGCCCTGGCCCCCGGTTGGCGAGTGCACGTGCGCCGCGTCCCCGGCCAGGAAGACCCGGCCCACCCGGTACCGGTCCACCATGCGCACGTTGGCCCGCCACGAGCTGGACCAGCCCACCTCGCGCAGTGTCAGGTCGGTGCGGCCGCTGGCCCGCTCCAGCAACTCCTGGAGGTCACCCGGCCGGGTGTCCCCGGTTGTGGGCACGGTGAGCTGGAACGTGTCAGTGCCCGCCATCGGGCAGAGGGCAAGCAGCGGCAGGCGGCAGGTCTCGTCCAGCCACATGTGCCAGTGGTTACGGTCCAGCCCGTCCACCCGGACGTCGGCGATGAACATCTGGTGCTGCTCCAGGGTCTGCCCGGCGAACTCCACCGGCAAGCCCTTGCGCACGCCGCTGCGGCCACCGTCGGCACCGACGAGGTAGTCGACACGAACGTCCTCTGTGGATCCGTCACGACTCAGAATAACGGTTACCCCGTTGTCGTCCTGCGCAAACCTCGTGAGCTCGGTCCGGAATTCCACGTGACCGCCCAGCTCGGCGAGGCGCTCGCGCAGGATCTGCACGGTGCGCCACTGCGGGACCATCAGCGTGTTCGGGTAGGGCACGTCCTCGCGCGGGTCGAGCTCCGGCGCCATGGGCCGCTCCCACACGACCTGTTCGTGCCGGTAGCCGCGCACCGGCGGGTAGGGACCGCCCACAGCCAGTGTCCGCTCGATCACGCCGAGGTCATCGAGGACCTCCTGGGTCCTTGGCTGCAAACCTTTGCCACGTGAGCCCGCGAAAGCCTCGTCGCGGTCCACCACGCGGACCGCGACCCCGCGCCGGGCCAGGTCGACGGCCAGTGTCAGACCGGTGGGCCCGGCCCCTGCGATGAGTACCTGAGTGGTCATGGCGGCACTGTGGCCCCGTGCGCTGTCAGCTCACCGACAGCGCGCTGTCAGCGGGACTCGCGCGCCTCAGAGCGGGACTCGCGGGGTGGGGTGGGTGGTCAGTGGCCGGTGTCGCGCAGGAAGTCCTCGAACAGGGTGGGCAGGTAGGCCAGCAGCAGGTTCAGGGCGTCCAGGGCGCCGCCCACGGGATGCAGCTCGGCCAGGGACCAGGCCATCGCGGACCCGCGGTAGGCGGGCACATCGCTGCGCACGTCGGTGAACCAGGTGAGGAAGGGCACGCGCAGCTCGCGCACCCGGGGACTGACCAGCGGGCCGCCCAGCGCGAGCAGGGCGGTGGGCTCATTGCGCAGCAGCCAGCGGTAGACCTGGGAGAACTGGAAGAACCGCCACTCGGGGCCGGTCGGGCGCACCCCGCGCGACTTGGCCAGGGCCACCCCGTACTCGGTGGCGGTCTGCTCGGCACGGCTCCAGGCGGCGTCGTGCACGCTGCGCTTGGTCAACCGCCCCGCCTGCAATCGCAGCAGGTAGTTAGCCCATTCAGTCGATCCGGGGTTTCCGAACGTGTCCTGACCCACTCCCAGTGCGATTGCTGTCCCCCGTTCGATGCCCTCCAAGATCGCGGCATCCACAATGGACGCCCAACTGCCTGACTCGCCGACCCCGCGGTCGCGGAAGAACTCGAGAACACCCTCGATGTTGCGCCACCGGTCCCAGACAGTGACCAAACGGGACACCTGGTGTGACTCCACGTGACGCAGCCAGGTACGTCTGTCGTGCATGGACAGTGCGTCCAGCTCGTCCAGGCCGAGGTCAAGGCCGTGCTCGCAGCACTGTCCAGCGCGCGGCAGCGGCACGTGCGGCGGTGTGGCCACCTCGGAGGTGGCCGGCGCCGTGGCTGCGCCGAGCGCACTTCGTACCAACACCAACACTCCCCAGCCCGCACCCAGTCGACAACGCCAGAAAATGGTAACCGTGCGACAAGGAATGACCTTACGCCAAATCGGGCGAACCGGTGCGGCCGAGTAGAGGATCTTGAATGGCTCAGCAGGGCCAGCGCGCTGCGTCCAACGACTTGTTCTTCCGCATCGAGCTGAACCGGAGCCGACTCGTGGTGCCGCAGAACTCCTTGTTGTCGAGTTCGTACTCGACTTGGAACACGGCCTTGCCAGCGGCGATGAACGGGCTGAGCTTCGGGCACTCGTTGTACTGCGCACACTGCTCGTTGACTGAGAAGTCGAACTCGCCAACCAGTTGGGTGACCTGGTCCAAATCATTCTTGAGCCCGATCGACAACCCCCGGTCGTGTGCCAGCCGGGCCAGCATCCGGTTGTAGGCGAGTTGATCAGCGGCGCTCAACGGGAATCCGGTGTCGCTGGCGTAGCCGTCGACGAGATCGGCCTCGATGCCGTCGAACCCCTTGTCCCGACAGGTGTCGAAGCGCTTGGCCATCAGCGGCTGCAGCACGGAGAGCTGGCGGATGTCCAGCCACTTCTCCCCGGGCCAGTTGTTCGAGCGGCCCTGCAACGAACTCGGGAACGCCTTGGCGTCGGGCCGGAAGTCCTCGTTGGCGCCCGCGTTGACGTAACAGATCACCTTGCGGCCCTTGGCGTGCAGGGTCCGGATGACATCAGCGGTCGCCTCGACCCCGTCGATGTCGTACACCGGCACGTCCACGCTGGTGTCCACCGGGGTGGTCAACTGCCACTGCCACGCGGTGCCCGGGGCCGGTACCCAGCGGGCGGACGTGCCGCCCCCGGTGCTGGGCTTGGTCGGCGGCGCCGCGGTGGGCGGCTTGGTCGCGCTGGGATCGGTGCTCGTCGGCGGCGCCGGGGTGGCGGTCGTGCTGGAGCTCTCCTCGGTCGTGCCGCTGCCAGTGGTGGTCGTGCTGGTGGGCGCGGGCGGCTCGCCGCCGGACCCGCTGCACCCAGCAGCCAGCACGACCAGGGGTAACAGCACGCACAGAGCGCGGGCTCTCATGCGATCAGGGTTCCTTTTCCGTTGGCGGGGAGGGGAAACCAGGACGGGAGCCGACCCCAGGGGTTGGCCCCGCTGTGGTCGCTGACCAGTGAGGTGCCCGCGTTGCGCCGGGCGATCAGGTCCAGCGCCTCCTCGGTCTGCGCGTCGGGCACGTCGTAGACCAGGTGCAGGAAGCGCTCCGCGGGCAGGGCGCGCGGCCAGCGCGGGGTGCTCAGCTCCACGTAGGTCGACCACGGGCCCTCGAAGGTGCCGAGCAGCTCCGCGTGGTCGGCGTAGGGCTTGATCGGGTGGGCGCCGTGGTTGAACACCACCTCACCCGCGCCGAGCAGGCGGGCCGCCTCGGCCAGTTCGGCGTAGTGGCCCACCTGGTCGGCGCCGGTGCTGACCCGGTCGAAGAACACCGCGTCCACCGAGAACCAGTCCCGGTGACGGGAGAAGTCCACCAGCGCGTCGGCCACCGGGCGGGTGCCGTAGGCGGAGTCCACGTACCCCGCCACCGGCACACCCGCGGCCCGCAGCCGGGCCACCACCGGGGCGAACGCGCTGTCGTACTGGGTGCCCGGCCCGCTGGCCACGTTCAGCACCACCAACCGGACTTGGTCGGCGGCCTCGGCCAGCGCGGTCCACCCGGCGGGGTCGACCGCCGGGTGGAAGTAGGCCGGGACCACGAGCTTGGGTGTCACGTCGTTGCCTGCCACAGATCCGTCAACGAGGTCGTCAGGTCACGGCCGGGTTTCCAGCCGAGCAGTTCGCCGATCGTGCTGATGTCCGCCTGGTGCCAGGGGACTTCGGCGGACCGCGCAGACCCTACGCCCTGTTCGACGACCACACCAGTGAAGCCCGCGATGTCGGCCAAGGTCGTCACCAGTTGACGCACCGGTGTCGCACGGCCGCTCGCGACGTTGAGCACACCTGTGTCCACAGTGGACGCTTGGCAGACCGCGAGCACGGCTTCGGCCACGTCACGGGCGTCCACGAAGTCGCGCACGTCGTCGAGCGCACCCAGGTGCACGTCGGTGCCCTCGGCGATCGCCTGCCGCAACTGGGTGGCCAGCCTGCCCGGCAGGCTGCCCACCGGGGAACCTGGGCCGAACGGGTTGAACACCCGCAGCACCACCGCGTCCAGCCCAGCGGCCCTGCCCGCGGACACCACGGCGGTACCGGCCAGCTTGGTCACCCCGTAGACCCCCACGGGGCACGGCCTGGTCCGCTCGGTGATCGGCGTGCCCACCTCGACCCGGCCGTACTCGCCCGCCGATCCCAGGTGCACCAACCTGGTGGCGCACCCACGGGTGAGCAGCGCGCCGACCAGGTTGGCCGGGCCGGTGATGTTGCCCTCGGCGAGCACGTCGGGCGGGCCGGCCACCTTGCCCGCGCAGTTGACCACCACGTCCGGCTCGGCCTGCTCCAGCGCGGCCAGCACCCCGGCCACGCCACCGGTGACCAGGTCCAGCGCGAAGTCACAGGAGGCCGACCGGCCGGCGGTGACCACGCTGGTCCCCGCCGCGCCGGTCAGCGCCCGCTTGACGTGGGCGCCCAGGAAGCCGTTGGCCCCGATGAGCAGAACGCGCGTCACTACGCCCCCTTCAGCAGGGTGCCCCTGATGTCGTCGAACTCGGCGTTGGCCCGGTCGTAGTCGTCGGGTCGTCCGATGTCCAGCCAGTAGCCGCCGAAGTCGAACTCGGCGGGCGGGTTGCCGCTGGCGAGCAGGTCCAGCACCAGCTCGTCGAAGCCCAGCGGGGTGCCCGGCTGGTACTCGCGCAGGGTGGCCTTGCTCAGCCCGTACACGCCCATGGACACCCGGTAGTTCAGCGTGGGCTTCTCGGTGAACTCCACCACGCGGCCGTTCTGCGTGGTCAGCACACCGAAGTCGATCTTCACCTGGCGCTGATAGGTGGCCACGGTCAGCGGGGCGTTGCCGCCAACGTGCTGCTTGAGCATGGACGAGTAGTCCAGGTCCGTCAGCACGTCCCCGTTCATGACCAGGAAGTTGTCCGGCAGGGTGTCCAGGATCTGCAGCACCGGGCCGATCGTGCCCAGTGGGGAGTCCTCGGTGGCGTAGTCGATGGACATGCCCCAGCGACTGCCGTCCCCCACGTAGGAGCGGATCAGGTCGCCGAGGTAGCCGATGGCCAGCGTGGCCCGCTCGAAGCCGTGCTGGGAAAGCTGGGCGAGCACGATGTCCAGGATGGAGAACTCGTCGCCGATGGGCACCAGCGGCTTGGGCAGCCGGGTGGTGTAGGGACGCAGGCGAACTCCCTTGCCCCCGGCCAGGATGACGGCGTGCATGGTCGACTCCCTCGTCACTGGTTGTACTGCTCGGGCTTGTAGTGCGCCAGGTTGGCCGGGTCGCAGAACCACTCGATGGTCTCGGCGAGGCCCTGGTCCCTGGTGTACTGCGGCTTCCAGCCCGTGGCCTGGTGCAGCTTGTTCGCGTCGGCGATCAGCCGCATGACCTCCGAGTTCTTGGGCCGGATGCGCTGGCTGTCCTCGGTGATCTCCACGTCCACGCCCATCACGCGGGCGATGTCGTGCGCGAGCTGGCCGATGGAGACCTCGACCCCGGTGCCCGCGTTGAACAGCTCGCCGACCACGGTCTCGGCCGGGGCGGTGCCCGCGGTGACGAACGCCTCCGCGGTGTCCTTGACGTACAGGAAGTCCCGCGTCGGGTCCAGCGCGCCGAGCTTGATCGACTTGGCCCCCGCGGCCAGCTGGCTGATCACGGTGGGGATGACGGCGCGGGCGGACTGGCGCGGGCCGAAGGTGTTGAACGGCCGCAGGGTCACCGCGGGCACCTCGAAGCTGAGGTGGTAGGACTCGACCAGCTTGTCGGCCGAGAGCTTCGAGGCCGCGTAGGGCGACTGGGCCTGCAACGGGTGGGTCTCGCTGATCGGCACGGTGCGCGCGGTGCCGTAGGTCTCGCTGGTGGAGGTGTGCACCAGGCGGCCGGTGCCGCAGGCGCGCACCGCCTCCAGGATGTTCAGCGTGCCGATCACGTTGGTGTCCACATAGGACCGGGGCGCCTTGTAGGAGTACGGGATCGCGATCAGCGCGGCCAGGTGGTAGACCACCTCGGCGCCCTCGACCAGCTCGCGGGCCGAGGCCCCGTCGCGCACGTCGCCCTGCACGACCTCCACGTTGTCCAGCACGTCCCGGCCCAGCGACTCCAGCCAGCCCCAGGAGCCGAAGGAGTTGTACAGCACCATCGCCTTGACCCGGTTGCCGCGACGTACCAGCGACTCCACCAGGTGTGATCCGATGAAGCCCTCGGCCCCGGTCACTGCCACGACGTTCGTCATCTACTGCCTCTCTAGGTGTTACCTGTGTTTGGTTGCCTGACCCAGAGCCACCGAGGCGTGCACGGCGAGTACCGCCAGCAGCCCGCAACAGGCCAGCAACTGAGCCGAGATCAGGTCGATCCGCCATCCGAACCAGATGGCTCCCACCGCGGCCGAGACCTCGGTGAGCAACGCCGCCGCACAGCCTGGCAGCACCGTCCAGGTGCTCCCGCAGGCCTGCAACAGCAACGCGATGAACAGCGCCGCGCCCAGCGCCAGGTACGCGGTGTAGGCCGGGACCTGCGTCCACTCCGGACGGCCCGCGCCGATCAGCGCGGCCGTGGTGATCACCGTGGCGAACAGCAGCACCGCGACCACCAGGTAGCGGACCACCGCGAGCCCCAGCACCAGCCGGGAGCGCGCGACGAACCGGGACACCCGCGTGGTGGCCTGCGACTCGCGGCGCATCCTGCTGCGGTACCAGTACAGGTTCCACTCCGCGGCCCCCATGCTCAGCGACAGCGGCAGGGCTGCCACCGGTGCCGCCTTGGTGCCCAGCGCCGGGATCGCGGTGGCGGCGACCACCGGGAAGGCCAGCAGGCCCGCGGTGAGCACGCCGAACAACGCGTAGGGCAGTGCGCCGAACGAGGTCTGCCTGGTGACCAGGGGTCCGTTCGCGGGGGCGGGGTTCCAGGTCTGGTGCACGGCGAATCCTACCGACAGCAGCACGGAACCAGCCAGCACACACCACACCGGCAGGTTCAACCACTGCGGCTCACCGGCCACCACATATCCCAGGCTGGCCAGCACGCCCGGCGCGAGCGCGATGAACAGCCACTTGTCGGCCTTGCGCACCAACAGGACCGTGGCGGCCATCAGGTAGATACCCTGCCCCAGTGCGAAGAGCACCACCGGCAGCCCTGCGCCGGAGACCAGCAGCAGCACGCCGAGCACCAGGGCGAGCAGACCGACCGAGGCGGCCATGCCCAGCCGGAGAACCCTTGCGGCGCCACCGTTGTCCAGTGCGCTCGTCCGAGAGTACCCGAGGTAGGCCACGGCCTGGCTGAGCGACCAGGAGATCAACATTGACACGACGAGCACGGTCAACGCCGGGCCGCCGCCCAGCAGCGGGGCCGCCGCCGGGTAGCACAGCGCGGGCAGGCCGAACAGCAGGCCGTGCACCACGTGCGTGCTGCGCTTGGTGGTCCACGGGTCGGGCAGCGGCTCGGGCTCCTCGGGCTCGCGCGGCACCTGCCGGTAGAGCTCCTCGGCCAGGGTGAACACGTCGGAGAAGCCGTACTTGCGCTGCACCGCCTGGTCGGACAGGCCGTCGGCCTCCAGCCCCGCGGCGATCTCGAACGGGTCCACCGCGGCCGCGCACAGCGAGGTCATGCGCTCGCGCAACTCGTCGAGCGGGGTACGCGGCTTGGTCTCGGGAATCGTTCCCTGCACGGAGAAGTACGCGGTCTTCTGTGCCTCGGGGGCGGTACCCGCGGTCATGCGCTCCTCACTTCCCGATCCTGGTTCAGCGGGTACTTGCGGGCCAGTGTGGCGTAGAGCTCGTCGAAGGTGCCGATGGCCTGGTCAACGGTGAAGTACTCCAGCGCCCTCGTACGGGCCGCCTGGCCCAGCCGGTGGCGCAAGTCGTTGTCGGTCAACAGGTCCAGGCACGCCTTGGCCATGGCCTCCGGGTCGCGGGGCGGCACGACCAGCCCCGTGTCACCCACCGCCTCGCACACCCCGCCGACGTCGGTCGCCACGCAGGCGCGCGCGCTGGTCATGGCCTCGATCACGGTGTACGGGAAGCCCTCGGAGATGCTGGACAGCACCACGACGTGCCCCGCCGCGTAGGCGTCCCTGATCTCCTCGACCCTGCCCTCGAAGGTGGCTACCTCGCCGATCCCCAGTTGTGCCGCCAAGTCCTTGCAGCGGTTGAGATACCCCTCGCCGCCCTTGGGTGTTCCGCCGAACAGCCGCAGCCGCGCCTCCGGTAATCGCTTGTGCACCAACGCGAAGGCCCGCAGCAGCGTCTCCAGGTCCTTGATCGGGTCGACCCGGCCCGCCCAGCTGACCGTGGGGACCTCCGGCTCGGAGTCCACGGCGGGGAAGTCGGCGGGGTCCACCCCGTTGTAGACGGTGCGGATCGCGGTGGGCTCGGCGCCCAGCCGCTCCTCCCACCGCTTGTTGTAGATGTTGCCGGGGGCGATCATCCCGGCCTCCAGGTAGGCCTGCGTGCACAGCTTGCGCAGGAAGGCCAGGTGCAGCGCCTTGACCGGCCAGCGGTACGGGCCGCCGCGGTAGCCCAGGTAGCGCTCACGCAGGTAGATGCCGTGCTCGGTGAGCAGCAGCGGGGTGCCGTAGGTCCACTTGGCGGCCAACGCGGGCAGTGCCGCCAGGCCGTTGGCCACGCAGTGCGACACCTCCGCGCGCACCGGCGGGATCGCCAGCGGGCGCAGCGAGTGCTCCAGCAGTTCCACGGCGGTCAGCGCGTCGAACACGGTCGGCGCCGTGGCCTCCCCGTCCAGCCAGCCGTCCTGCCAGGCGTCGGACAGGGCCCGCACGGTGTGCTCACCGCGCAGCGCCGCGGTCAGGTCGTAGCGCTGCCCGTACTCGAACAACTCGCGCAGCACCAGGCCGAACCACTGCTGGCCCGCGTCGGTGGGGTCCAGCAGCGTGTCGAAGAAGTCCCTGATCAGAGGCCGGAAGGCCCGGCGGGCCTGCCGGCCGGGTGTGCGCCCGGCCGGCACGGCCCCCCACAGCGGAACGGGCGTCACCGAGGCGACATTGCGGGGCAGCTCCCAGGCTGGCTGGTTCACCGTGCCGCCGACCAGCGCGACCACGTGGAAGTCGTAGTCCGGCATACCGCGCACCAACTGGTCACACCACACGCTCACACCACCGAAGCTGTGCGGGTAGGTGCCCTCTGTCATCAAGGCGACGTCCATTGTGGGTTAGCGCCCCTGACCTCTCTGGGCCGCGGCCGAGGTCAGCACCGCGTCGGAGGCGGTGTTGAGCTTCGGCGTCGACAGGGTGACCGGGATCGCCGGGCGCACCGGCTGGTCCAGCACGACCGGCAGCAGCGCCCTCGGTGCCAGCGGCAGGGTGCCCGCGGGCAGGGTGAGCGTGGCCCTGGCGGAGCTCAGGTAGGCCGAACGCTGACCGGCGTAGGACTCACCGAACGCGGCCCCGTTCACCGTGGTGCCCTCCGGCACGGTGACCGGGATCTCCACTCCGTCAGAGCCCTGCACGGTGACGGTGCCGCCCTGGCTGTACGCGGTCACCCCGCCCGCTGCCAGCGCCTTGGTCCACGCGGCCTGCCGCTGGAGCGTCTGCCCCGCGGCCGACAGCCTCGGGTTGACGATCGGCGTGTTCGCCGCGAACTGCGCGCGGTAGGTGGCCAGCACGCCCTCCACCACCGGGTACAGGAGCCTGCCCTCGGCGAGGTTGGACTGGTGCACGTAGTGCGGCTGCGGGTCGTTGCTCGTCACGTGCCGCATCGCGATCTTGACCTCGAGCGGCACGATGTAGTTCGCGTAGCCGGTGTTCGGGTCCAGCGGGGTGATGCAGGTGGTGGTGGCGGGGTTGTCCTCGCACACCCCGCTGCCGCCGTTGGCCCTGGAGGTGTAGATCCAGTTGTACTCGGAGACCTCCTCGGAGGGGTTGGCCACGTTGTAGAACACGTTCATCGGGTGCCGGGGCACGCCCAGCGCCGAGGCCACCTGCCGCTGGCCGGTCTCCCGCGAGGCGTCCAGGCCGACCCACGCGATGTCGTTGGCGCTGAGCGCGGCCAGGAAGTTCGGGTTGTCCTGGGGCTGCTGGGGCAGGATGAAGGTGCCCGAGTGCTCACCGGAGAGCAGTTCGTCGGCCTGGATGGGCAGGCCGTGCTTCTGCGCGAACTCCAGGTTCTTGGTGATCTCGATGTTGATGTCGGCCTGGCTGACGTACTGGACCTGGCCCGCCGCGTTGGTCACGCAGCGCCACGGGATCACCGTGAAGTCCTGCTGGCAGCCCAGGAAGCCGTGCGAGTAGGTGTGGTTCACCCAGCGGAACTGGCTCTTCTGCGCGTCCAGCGAGGTGGTCAGCGGATCACTGCCGTGGTCGGCGATGACCTCGTCGCTGCCGACCCCGTTGTACATGAAGTCGAACTGGAAGTTGTGCTGCTGCTGCCAGGCGACGGCGTGGTCCACGTCCTGCGGGGTGATCCGCACCGGCACGGTGTCCGGGGTGCCCGGCGGGCAGTCGTTGTTGCCGGGGGTGCAGTGCGCCGTGGAGTTCCACCGGTCGTCGGCGGCGTAGATGTCGTCGACGTTGACCGTGAAGTAGTTGCGGTAGTACCCCAGGTGCACGCCCCGCGTCGCCCAGTCGATGATGCCGTGCGCCAGCAGGCGGAACTGCTGCTGGTACCCGTTGTAGGCGAAGGTCGTGACCAGCTGCTCACGGCCGCCCTTGCGGTAGACGCCCATCAGCGTGCCCTGGGCGGTGCCGCCCGGCACGGTGGCCGTCAGCAGCGGCTCGAAGTGCGCGCCGGTCGTGGTGTTGTCCGGCTGCGGCGTCGCCAGGTAGCCGTACGCCTCGGTGACGGCCGGGTCGTTGTCCTCCAGCGGGACCGGGCCGGCCAGGTAACGGAAGGCGTCACCGGTGGCCGCCGCGGTCAGGTGTGCGGTGGTGCCGTCCAGCTTGCCCGAGTAGATCGGGCTGTTCAGGCCCACGTTGGCGCTCGGGTAGGAGAACCCGTTCACCTGGCGGATGCCGTACTGCTGCTCGTAGGCGGTCAGGGCGGTGAGCTCGGCGGAGCTCAGGCCACCCGGGTTCTCGTTGGCGAGCACCACGGCCTGGAACTTGGCCCTGGGTGCCCCGCCGACCTGGTCGGCCAGGTAGGTGTCGGTGATCTGGGGACGGTGCGCGTCACTGGTGGACAGCACGGTCGCGGCCAGGCCCTCGGAGGCCAGCTGGGACCGGATGCCCTCCACCCACGCCGAGCCGTCCGTGACGACCAGCACGTTGAGGTCCACGCGTGTCGACGCCGCCGCAGCGGCCACCCCAGGCACACCCACGAGACCGGCTACGCACGCAACTACCAGAAGCGCAGCCCTCGCTTGTGCGATCGATCGCAATGTTTACCCCGTTCACGCGCGTGCGACCACCAGGTGGCACGCGGTTTGTGAAGGAAATGGACGCGGGTGCGTCCGCCCCAACCACATCGCTGACGGCACTCCGTTGTTACCGGCGAATGGCATTCTTCAGCTAAACGCACGCTAATCGGCTGAAGGAGGTATCTACGCTGGGCCGAACGGCTCAGCGGGTAAGACTGAACGCATCATTCACATGCCCAAGTGGGTTAACTCCGGTTCATTCAGAACGACAAGTTTCCTGGACGTACCAGACAGGCAGTGACGAACCGGACACATGATGAACCAGCAGTTGAATACGCACACCCAGCATCTTCACAGCCAACCGTTACCTGAGTCACCCATCCGTGGGTGACGATGGCCACGATGTGGTCAGGTGCACGTTAGCCCTCGACATGACGAACGCGCGGGCAATTACCTGTGAACGGCGCAAGCATCCGGACCTATATTCGGTAAATGGGCGTAGCGGGCGCCTGGGCGGCGGTCCTTGCCATGGCCCGGTCGCGCGCGTAACGGCCAAGGAACGCGTCGATGGCCGCCCTGGTGGCGCGCAGGCCCTCCGCGCAGTCGGCGAGCACCGACTCGCCCAGTGCGGTCAGCTCGTAGCAGCGCCTGGCAGGCCCCGGGGTCGCGGTGCGCCAGGCCGAGCAGACCAGGCCGTCCCGTTCCAGGTTGCGCAGCGCCCGGTAGATCCCGCTGGCGTCGTTGTCCGCCCCGCACAGCTCGCGCAGCCGCTCGATCAGGCCGTAGCCGTGGTCGGGGCGCTCGCCGAGCAGGAGCAGCAGGCAAGGGCGCACGAAGTTGCGCGGTTCACAGTCTCGCATGAGTGGCACCCGTCCCGTCCAATTAGCACACCCCAGGGCAGGGAGAGGGGCGCGAGTTCGCGTTTCGCAAGTTGAATCATGCACATGCAAGCGTACTCCCGGTACAGGATAAACCGAATGCACACGCAAGGACCGGGCTCTCGACGCGTCCAATCGGGTAACGCTCCACGCGAACCGCGTGGCAATTCCACTGCGGCAGCCGCCGAACAGTAGAGCGGGCTGTGGTCCGACCGGAACAACCGTGCTCCATTCCGGTCGTTTGTCGCCGACAGGGCTTCCCCAGCCCGTACCGTTCAATCATGACGTCGATGCCGGCAGCAAGACTGGCTGAAACCTTCGTCAAGCTCGCCGATACCCTGGTCGGTGACTTCGACGTCGACGAGTTCCTGCGTTTTCTCGCGAGCAGAGCGAGGGAAACACTGTCCGCGGACGCGTCCGGTGTTGTGCTGGCCGACCTGTCCGGGCACCTGCGCACCGTGGCCGACTGCGTGGGGAAGACCAGCTCAGCGCCGCTGTGGGAGCTGCTGCGAGCGGACGGCCCCAGCATGGAGTGCTACCGCACCGGTACGCCCATCGCGGTACCCGACGTGGACCAGCACAACAACAGGTGGAACCGCTTCCTTCAGGAGGCGAGATCGGCCGGTTTCGCCGCACTGCACGCGGTGCCGTTGCGCCTGCGTGATACCACCATCGGCGCGCTCACCCTGTTCCACGCGCGCCGGGGAACACCGGACTCCGAGGACGCGCGAATCGCCGAGGCGATGGCCGAGGCCGCCGCGATCGCGTTGCTGCAGCAACGGGCAGTGCAGCGGGAGGAAACCCTTGCCAAGCAGCTCCAGGCGGCGTTCACCAGCCGCATTCTGATCGAGCAGGCCAAAGGTGTGCTCGCCGAGCGGCTGGGCACGACGGTGGATGCCGCTTTCACGGCACTGCGCGAACACGCCCGGCGAAGCAACCAGCGGTTGACCGAACTCGCCAACGCGGTGCTCTCGGGTTCGACGGACCTGCCGCGTGAGTGATCTTCGCCCGCTCGGGCTTGCCAGTGGTGATAACGCGGGTGCACTGTGTGACCGGGGCGAAATCACATTGCGCCCACTCACCGCTCCGGACCCCGGCGGGCCCACGCGTCCACACCTCGACCAGGGAGGTTGCCGTGTCCGGCACGGCCTTGACCGCGGCACGCCGGTCCGCCTACACGGGCGAGCCCGCCGCACGTGCGGGCTCCGCGATGGGCGCCGGGGACTCGCACGGCCTGGACACCTGCTCCTCGGGGCAGCGCAGGCTGCGCGCGCTGTTCGCGCTGCTGCTGTGCAACCAGGGCGCGGGCCAGGACCACCCGCTGGATGGGTGGGAGCTGGACTTCTCCGTGGTCGACTTCGTGACCTACTCCCCCGAACCGCACGGCCTGGTGGTGCTGACCTCGGCCCCGCACGTGCTGGCCGAGACGTGCCTGGTGCAGACCGAGCAGCCGCGCCGCAGCGGTCTGCCCGGGCTGCGCCCGCTCAACGCCGACCAGCACGGCAGGTGGTTCCGGTTCCGGCACGTGCCGACCCGCACCCTGCTGCGCATCGCCTCCGCGGAGGGCGCCGGGGCGACCCGCCCGCAGGTGCCGATCGCCTGGGAGATCGCCTCCCGCGCCTGGGACCTGCACCCCGCGGAGCAGCACATGCTGGACGTGGTGCCCCCGGTGCACCGCGACGCCGAGGAACTGCTCGCCGGGTTGCTGGTGCGGTTGGGCACCAACGATCCGGACGGCCGCTGGCGGGTCGGCGGGGTCGCCGGGTCCGGGCACTGGACCTCACTGTGGGGTCGCGGCAGGCATTGGACGCTGACCTGTCGTGAGGCGGAACTGGTCGCCGGTCTGACCGCTGCCCTGTGCGGGCCCGAGATCGGCATGGCGGGCACCGTCGTGCTGGAGTCCGACGCGACGTCCACGCTGGTGGGCCACCGGGAGGCGACCCTGCGGCTGATCGGACCGACCGGGTAGGTCCGGGCGCACCCGGTCGAGGGAGATGCGGGCGGCACCGGCCCCTGTTCGGATAAGGTCTAAACCAATATCGTCAACGATGCCGTCGCCGGGACCCATCTCAGCTGCCCCAGGAGGCACCCGTGTACCTGCTGCGCAACGCCCGTCTCGTCCTGCCGGGCGCCGTGGTGGACAACGGCAGGATCACCGTCGACGGCGAGTGGATCACTGACGTGGGCGCCGGCGCCGAGGGCGTGCAGGGCCCCGGCGTGCGCACCATCGACCTGGACGGCAGCTGGATCGTGCCCGGCTTCGTGGACATGCACGTGCACGGCGGCGGTGGCGCCAGCTACCCCGGCACCACGCCCGAGCAGGCCCGCCAGGTGTTCGAGTTCCACCGCAACCACGGCACGACCACCGCCGTCGCCAGCACCGTCACCATGGAGGTCGGCGAACTGGAGCGCGGCATCGCCTGCCTCGCCGAGCTCGTCCAGGACGGTCTGCTCGCGGGCATCCACCTGGAAGGCCCGTTCATCAGCAGGGCCCGCTGCGGGGCGCACGACCCCGCGCTGCTGCGCGAGCCCGAGCCGCACCTGGTGCAGCGCCTGCTCGACCGCGGCCGGGGCGCCGTGCGCATGGTCACGCTCGCCACCGAGTTGCACGGCGGGCTGCACGCCGTGCGACAGCTCACCGACAACGGGGTCATCGCCGCACTCGGCCACACCGACTCCAGTTACGAGCAGGCCCGCACCGCCATCGGCGCGGGCGTCACCGTCGCCACGCACCTGTTCAACGCCATGCGCGGCATCCACCACCGCGAGCCCGGACCGATCACCGCGATGCTCGAGGACGAGGGCGTCACCGTCGAGGTCATCAACGACGGGCACCACCTGCACGACGCCGCCGTGGAACTGGCCTTCCAGGCCGCCGGTCACCACCGCGTCGCGTTGATCACCGACGCGATGAGCGCCGCGGGCGCCGGTGACGGCAGCTACGAACTCGGCCCGCTCGCCGTCCGCGTGGTCGACGGGGTCGCCCGGCTCGCCGACAGCGAGGCGATCGCCGGGTCCACGCTCACCATGGACTCCGCCTTCCGCCGTGCCGTGCTCGTCAACCAGATCCCCATCGAGCACGCCAGCGCCGCCGCTTCCAGCACCCCCGCCCGCGTGCTCGGCATCGACCACCTGGTGGGCTCGCTCTCCGTTGGCAAGCGCGCCGACCTCGTCGTGCTCGACGCCGACCTGCGTGTGCAGGCCGTCATGTCCGCCGGCCGGTGGGTCACCGAGGTGCCCCAGGCCCAGCCCGCCGTGGGCCGGTGAGCCGGACTCGGTTGCCCGGGTCCGGCCCCTGACCCCGTTGTCCCGCTGGCGGTTCGGTGGTCGGCCAGCACTACTCCCCGGACGCGGCGAGCTCGCGCACCCGCCGCCGCACCAGGAACCAGCCCAGCACCAGCAGCAGCACGATGCCCGGGATCGAGAAGATCATGATCCGGCCCGCGGGCTCGTCGAAGTAGCTCAGCGCGAGCACGAGCACCAGGAAACCGAGGGTCACGTAGTTCGTGAACGGCGCGCCGGGCAGCCGGTACGCGGGCCGCTGGACCTCGCCCCGCTTGGCCTTGCGCTGCAACGCGAGGTTGCAGATCATGATCATCGACCACATGCTGAGGATGCCCAGCGCGGAGAAGTTCAGCGCGATCTCGAAGGCGTCGTGCGGCAGCACCAGGTTCAGCACCACACCGAGCGCGTAGATCGCGGCGGTGAGCAGCACCCCGCCGTAGGGCACACCGTTGCGGCTCATCAGCGCGGTGAACTTCGGCGCGGACCCGGCCACCGACAGCGAGCGCAGGATCCGGCCGGTGGAGTACAGCCCGGAGTTGACGCTGGACAGCGCGGCGGTGAGCACGACGATGTTCATGATCCCCGCGGAGCCGGGCACGCCGAGCCTGTCCAGGAAGGTCACGAACGGGCTCTGGTCGGCGGTGTAGTCCCCGGCGGGCATCAGCATCACCAGCAGCAGCACGGAGCCGACGTAGAAGATCGCGATGCGCCAGCCGACGGAGTTCACCGCCTTGGGGATGACCTCGCGCGGGTTCGCCGTCTCGCCCGCGGCCACACCGACCATCTCGATCGCGGCGTAGGCGAAGACCACGCCCTGCAGGATCATCACCGCGGGCAGCAGACCGGCCGGGAAGAACCCGCCGTGCTCGGTGATCAGCTGCGGGCCGGTTGAGTGCCCGTCCACGGTCTGCCTGGTGACCAGCACGAAGATCGCGATCAGCATGAACGCCACCAGCGCGATGACCTTGATGGCGGCGAACCAGAACTCCAGCTCGCCGAACAGCGCCACGGACACCATGTTCACCGCGAGCACCACCACCAGCGCGATCAGCGCGGGGATCCACTGCGGCACGTCCGGCCAGAAGAAGCGCACGTAGGTCGCGGCGGCGGTGACGTCGGCGATGCCGCTCATCGCCCAGTTCAGGAAGTACATCCAGCCGACGAAGAACGCCGACTTCTCGCCGAGGAACTCTCGCGAGTAGGACACGAACGAGCCCGAGCTCGGCCGGTGCATCACCAGCTCGCCCATCGCCCTGACCACGAAGAACGCGAACACGCCGGAGATGGCGTACACGATGGCCAGCGAGGGGCCCGCGCTGTGCAGCCGACCGCCCGCGCCCAGGAACAGGCCGGTGCCGATGGCGCCGCCCATGGCGATCATCTGCACCTGACGGCTCTTGAGCCCCTTGTGGTACCCGGCGTCCTCGTCGAGGCGGCCCTCGTTGGCGGACCCGGCACGCACGGGATCAGAGGTGTGAGACATGGGGTCCTTTCCAGACTGCACCGGTCGCCCGTTTGTAGCAGTCGGCTCCCGCGCGCACGAAACGGGAGCGGTCACGCCAAGTAAACATCCGATGTCTGAGCCTCAGAACGCCCGTCGACAGCCCCACGAACGCCGTCAGATCCGATGACCGGACCGAGTCCGACCACCCCTGACAGAAGGCAAGCAGCCATCCGTGTCATTTGACCTAAGTCCGCCCCGGGGCGCCCGTGCCATGGTTTCCTCGTGAGCGTGACAGAACAGGTGGGGACCAGGCTTCGGGCGCCGCGGCACCAGGTCAGCCGCAAGGCGATCCCGTACTGGACGGTACGGGCACTGCCGGGGTGGGTGGTGCTGGCCGGGGCGCAGATCGTGTTCGCGGTGGTCCCGCGCGGGCCCTTCGGAGCCCAGCCGTCGTGGCTGTGGGTGACGCTTGCGGTGACCGTGCTGCTGGCGGTGGCCCACCTGCTGGTGATGCCGCGCTGGCGGTACCGCGTGCACCGCTGGGAGGTCACGCCCACCGCCGTCTACACCCAGTCGGGCTGGTTCGACCAGGAGTGGCGGGTCGCGCCGATCAGCCGGATCCAGACGGTGGACACCGAACGCGGGCCGTTCGAGCAGCTGTTCGGCCTGTCCCGGGTGACGGTGACCACCGCCTCGGCTGCCGGTCCGCTGCACATCCACGGACTGGACGAGCAGACCGCGCGCGACCTGGTCGAGGAGCTCGCGGCCACCACGCAGGCCAGCAAGGGTGACGCGACGTGAGCGAGCTTGCGAGCCCCAGCGAGGTGCGGCACGTGAGCGAGCTTGCGAGCGAACAATCAGGCACAGTGCCCGCGCGAAGCGCTGCGCCGAGCTCCAGCGAGGTGCGGCGATGAGCGAGCTTGCGAGCGAACAATCCAGCACGGTGCCCGAGCTCACCCAGCGGCCGGTGGACTTCACGCCCGCGCCGCCCCCGCCGGAGGAGATCCCCTGGCACCGGCTCAACCCGTTGATGCTGGTGATCCACCCGGCCAAGGAACTGATCCGGATCGTCCCGGTGCTGGTCGGCCTGGTGCTGCTCAACCGCAGCGGCAACTGGCAGCAGTGGATCGGCCTTGGCGTGGTCGGCCTGCTGCTGGTGCGCGGGGTGCTGCACTGGATCACCGCGCGCTACCGGATCACCGAGGAGCAGGTGGAGCTCAAGCACGGCCTGCTGATCCGCAAGTCGCGGGCGGTTCCCCGGGACCGGATCAGGACCGTGGACATCACGGCCGAGTGGCAGCATCGGCTGGTGGGGCTGTGCAAGGTCAAGGTCGGCACGGGTCGGCACGACTCCGGCAAGGGCGACGAGCTGGTCCTGGACGCGGTGACCAAGACCGAGGCCGAGCGGCTGCGCACCCTGTTGCTGCACAGGCCGTCGGCGCCGAGCCCGGAACAAGCCACTGTGGACAGTCCACAGGAGACGGTGCTGGCGGCGGTGGACCGGCGCTGGACGCGGTTCGCCCCGTTCACCCTGTCCGGGGTGGCGATCGTCGGCGCCCTGGGCGGCACGATCTTCCACTTCGCCCACGAACTGCACCTGGACGGCGGCGCGCTCGGGCCGCTGCGGCAGGTGCTGGACCAGGTGCTCACCGGCCCGGTGTGGCTGACCGTGCTCATCGCGGTGGCCGCGCTGCTGGTCGTGGTGACGATCGCCTCGGTGCTGGGCTACGTCCTGTCCTACTGGAACTTCCAGGTGACCCGCGAACCCTCGGGCACCCTGCACATCCGGCACGGCCTGATCAACACGCGCTCGGTCTCCATCGAGGAGAAGCGGCTGCGCGGCGTGGAGGTCAAGGAGACCCTGCCGCTGCGACTGGTCCAGGGTGGACGGTGCTCGGCGGTGGTCAGCGGGCTGCGCACCGGGCGCGGTGACGAGCGCGGCGGCGCACTGCTGCTGCCCGCGGCACCGCTGGAGCGGGCGCACGAGGTGGCCGCGAAGGCCCTGCACGAGGCCGAGGACCCGACCACCGCACCGCTGCGCGGGCACCCGAGGGCGGCACGGATGCGCCGGGTCAACCGGGCGGTGATGTCCGCGGTGGGCATCACGGTGCTGGCCTGGCTGGCCTCGCTGGTGAACTTCGCCCCGGACTGGCTGTGGAAGGCGGCGTTGGTGCTGATCCCGCTGTCCGTCCTGATCGGACTCGACCGGTTCCGCAGCCTGGGGCACACCCTGGCGGGCGAGTACCTGGTGACCCGCTCGGGCTCGCTGGTGCGGGAAACCGTTGCGCTGCGCAGGGATGGCGTCATCGGCTGGCGGCTGCACGCCTCGTTCTTCCAGCGCAGGGCCGGGCTGATGACGGTGGTCGCGACCACGGCGGCGGGCAAGGGCGCCTACCACGTCACGGATGTGTCCGCGGCCGAGGCGGTGGCGCTGGCCGACGAGACGATGCCGGAACTGCTGACCCAGTTCCTGGAGTGAACCCGTGGGGCCCCGGCGGACCGGGGCCCCACAGCGGTCAGTGCTGGTGCGGCTGGTTGACCGGCAGCTGCGGCTGTGCCTGGGCAGTGGCCTGCTGCGCCACGGCCTGCTGGTCGATCAGCTGCTGCGCCTGCTCCTTGTCCAGCCAGCTCTCCGCCCCGCAGAAGGTGCACTGCAGCGCGTGCTTGGTGCTGATCGGGAACAGCGGGATGAAGAAGAACGTGAACTTGGTGGTGAACTTGCGCAGCGAGTGCGCGGCCGGGTTGCGGCAGCTGTTGCACACCAGCATCGCCATCAGCAACTGGTACACGTATCTGCGCGTACCCCAGATCAACAGCATCAGGTCCCCCCTCGGGCCCAGGTCGTGTGTGACCGCAGCAGGGTAGCCGCCCGGCCCGCTCAGTGCCAGCCGCTGGGGTCCACCCCGCCGGGGATCTCCGCCGAGGGGTCGTACGGGGTCCTGGTGAAGATGAACGTGGCCAGGTCGAGGTGGCGGATCGAACCGTCGGCGTGCCGCACCACGCGCAGGGTCTCGCCCGCGTAGTAGCCGTCCAGGCCGATCCAGGTGCCGTCCGGCTCGGGCCGGAAGCGGGAGGCCCGCCCACCGACGCCGATCGGGGCGAGGTTGATCCAGCCTCCGGGCATCAGCTTGAGCGAGCGCGCCGCCGGGCCCCAGTACCAGGTGCCGGTCATCGCCAGCAGCTCCGGGTCGTACTCGGTCAGCGGGGCCCACTCGGCTGGCAGCCTCGGCTCGCTGGTGGCCAGGATGTCGATCAGGTCGGCGGCCACGGCGGGCACCTCGACCCCGCTGGTGGTGTTGGCGAACACGACCGCGCCGGTGGCCTGCTCGGGGTGCGTCCACAGGGTGGCCAGGAAGCCCGGCATGGAGCCGGTGTGCCCGGCCAGCCGCCGGCCCCGGTTGCGGGCCAGTTGCAGCCCCAGGCCGTAACCGCCGAGCCAGTGGTCCCCGTCCTCGACCACGATGGGCTCGCGCATCTCGGCCACGGTGTCGGGGTGCAGTACCTCACCGGTGTCCCCGCCGACCAGCCGCGCCCAGCGGGCCAGGTCGTTGAGGGTGGACCAGAGCTGGCCCGCCGGCGCCATGGACACCGCGTCGTGCGCGGGCTCGGGCAGCAGCACGTCGGCCCACGGGTGCACGGCCCAGCCCTCGGCGTGTGGCTTCTCCGGCATCGGGGTGGTGCGGGTCATCTCCAGCGGGCGCAGGATCTCCTCGCGCACGACGTCCAGCCAGCTCGCGCCGCGCACCCGGCTGACCAGCTCGCCCAGCGCGCCGTAGCCGAGGTTGGAGTAGTGGAACCGGCGGCCGGGCCGGTGCTTGAGCTCGCCGGGGCCCACCCGGTCGGACAGCTCGGACCAGGAGGTGCCGGGGCTGCGCTCCCACCAGGAGCCCGGGGACTCGGCGGTGATGCCGCTGGCGTGCGCGAGCAGCTGGGCCACGGTCAGCCCGCCCAGCGCGCTGCCGGGCACGTAGGTGTCGAAGGTGTCGTTCAGCTCCACCTTGCCCTCGTCGCGCAGGCGCATCACGGCCACCGCCACGAAGGTCTTGGTGATCGAGCCGATCCGGTACTGGGTGTCCGCGGTGGGGGCCTGCCCGTCCACCTGGCCCCGGCCGCCGCTCCACAGCAACCGCCCGTCGCGGATCACCGCGGCGGCCAGCGAGGGGGCCCGTTTCGCGGACTGCTCCACCGCGATCCGGTGCAGCAGGGCATGTTCGGTCGCGGGCAGCAGGTTCTCGGAGGACACGCCGTCCTACCCCTCTCACTCACTGTGGAGGCCCTTCGGGCCGGTGGCCTCCGATCCTGCCACTAACCTCTGCCCCATGGCTCGCACGCGTTTGTACCGAAACGGCGTCCTGGAGAGCGAGGACTTCGATCCCGCCCTTATCTCCGACCACCTGGCCGAGCCGGGGGTGGCCGTGTGGCTGGACATGTGCGCTCCCGACGAGGCGGACCTCGCGACCATCAGCGAGGAGCTGGGGCTGCACAAACTCGCCGTGGAGGACGCGGTGCACGAGCACCAGCGGCCCAAAGTGGACCGTTACGACTCACACCTGTTCCTTTCCGCTTACCAGGCAACGACAAATGTTGACAGTGAACGGATCTCGGTGGCCGAAGTGTCGGTTTTCATCACCGAGAAGGCATTGGTCACCGTGCGCAAGAGCCAGGAGTTCGACATCGATCCAGTGGTGAAGCGGTGGGATTCCGCTCCGGAACTGGCCAAGGGCGGGGTCGCGTTCCTGCTGCACGGCCTGCTCGACCACATCGCGGACAGCCAGTTCGAGGCGGTGCAGTTCCTGGACGAGCGCATCGAGCAGGTCGAGGAGCAGCTGTTCGGCGACCCGGTGGACCTGCGGCTGATCCAGCGCCGCTCCTACATGCTGCGGCGCTCCCTGCTGGACCTGCGCAAGGTGACCTCCCCGATGCGCGAGGTGCTCGAAGCCGTGCTGCGCCACGACACGCACCTGGTGGACGATCAGCTCCAGCCCTACTACCGGGACGTCTACGACCACGTGCTGCGCGCCGACGCCCGCATCGAGTCCCTGCGTGACCTGGTGGCCACGCTGCGCGAGACCGAACTGACCATCCAGGGCAACCAGATGAACCTGATCATGAAGAAGGTGACCAGCTGGGCCGCGATCATCGCGGTGCCCACGCTGATCACCGGCTTCTACGGGCAGAACATCAACTACCCCGGGCTGAACACCGACTGGGGCTTCTGGATCTCCACCGCGGTCATCCTGGTCGCCTCGGCCGTGCTGTACGTGGTGTTCCGCAGGCGCAACTGGTTGTAGTAGCCTCACCGGCATGACCGCGCGACTGTCCAACTGGTGGCCCGCCTCCTAGGCGGGCGCTCTCGCGCACACCCACTCCCGTGGCCGCCTCACACCGAGGCGGCCACGAGTGTGTTCGGGCCAGGTCGCTCCGGTGCGGTGGACCACCAGACCGGAAGGAATTCCCGTGCTGCTGGACCGCATCCTCGTCGCCGACCCGCCGCCCTTCGCCCTGCTGCGCCGCGAGGGCGGTGCGGTGGAGGTGCTGCTCGGCGAGGTCGTGACCCTCGCCGAGCTGGGCGAGATCCCCTTGTCGGACAAGGAAGTGCTGGCGATCGTGCCGTACCGGCAGATCACCGAGCGCGGCTTCGAGTTCGTGGAGGACCAGGCCCCGCTGCTGGCCCTGCTGGTGTCCGAACGCGACACCGTGCCCGTGGACCAGGTGCTGGACCGCGTGGCCGACCTGCCCTTCGAACTGGTCGACGCGGGCTTCGACCTGAGCGACCAGGCGTACGCGGAGGTCGTGCGCAAGGTGCTGGCCGAGGAGATCGGCCACGGGGCGGGCGCCAACTTCGTGATCAAACGCGAGTACACCGCGCGCATACCCGGCTACACCCCCGCGACCGCACTGGCGGTGTTCCGCAGGCTGCTGCTCGGTGAGCGGGGCGCCTACTGGACCTTCCTGGTCAACACCGGCGAGCGGACCTTCGTCGGCGCCACCCCGGAACGGCACGTCAGCCTCGACGAGGGCACCGTGGTGATGAACCCGATCAGCGGCACCTACCGGCACCCGGACGGGCGACCGGACCGCGACCGGTTGCTGGACTTCCTCGGTGACGGCAAGGAGACCGACGAGCTCTACATGGTCGTGGACGAGGAGCTGAAGATGATGGCCGACGTCTGCGACCTGGGCGGTCGCGTGCTCGGGCCGTACCTGAAGCAGATGTCCCGGCTGACCCACACCGAGTACCTGCTGTCCGGGCAGACCTCGCTGGACGCCAGGGAAGTGTTGCGCCGCACCATGTTCGCCGCGACCGTGACGGGCAGCCCGCTGGAGAGCGCCTGCCGGGTGATCGCCCGCTACGAGCAGCGCGGGCGCGGCTACTACAGCGGGGTCATCGCGCTGATCGGCCCGCACGGGTCCACTGTGGACGCACCGATCCTCATCCGTACCGCCGAGATCGCACGTGACGGCTCGCTGCGCGTCGGGGTCGGCGCCACGCTGGTGCGCAACTCGGTGCCGGACAACGAGGTCGCCGAGACCCATGCCAAGGCCGCCGGGGTGCTCGCCGCGCTGCACGGCCGATCCGGTTCCGGCCCCGCGGTCCAGTCCTTCGCCGAGGACGAGCAGGTGCGGCAGGCGCTGGCCGCCCGCAACGGCACGCTGGCCCGGTTCTGGCTGGACAGCCACCAGTCGCTGCCCACCCCGCTGGCGGGTCGGCGGGCGCTGGTCGTGGACGCCGAGGACACGTTCACCGCCATGTTGCGGCACATGCTGCGCACGCTGGGGCTGGCGGTCACCACCGTGCGGTACGACGCGGACCCGGACCTCGACGGCTACGACCTGGTCGTCGCAGGTCCGGGTCCAGGCGACCCGCGTGAGGTCACCGACCCGAAGATGGCCGCCATGCGGGCGATCGTGGACCGTACGCTCCACAGTGGACAGCCGCTGCTGGCGGTCTGCCTCGGCCACCAGGTGCTGTGCTCGCTGTTGGGCTTCGAGCTGGTGCGCAAGGAGCTGCCGTACCAGGGCGTGCAGCGGGAGGTCGACCTGTTCGGGGCGCAACACCGGGTCGGCTTCTACAGCACGTTCGTGGCCCTGGCCGGAGCCGACGCGTTCGGTGACGTGGCGGTGAGCCGGGACGCCGTCAGCGGTGAGGTGCACGCGCTGCGCGGTCCTCGGTTCGCCTCCACCCAGTTCCACCCCGAGTCGGTGCTCACCGAACACGGCATCGACCTGCTGACCAAGCTGGTGCTCGGCATCCTGCCGTAACGGGGCACTTGCCCGCGGGGCGGGAGATGCGCTGAGATGGGTCTGCCGCCGCCGGGCCCAGAAGGGACACCCATGCGCGCCTCCCGCCTCGCGACGGCGAGTCTGCTGATCGTCGCGACCGCCTTGAGCACGCCAGCCCCCGCCACCGCGGCACCCGCCGACGGCCAGTACTACCTGCAAAGCGCCGACACCGGGCTGAACGCCGCCGACAGCGGTGGCACCATCGCCGCCCACCGCCCCAAGGGCAACGAGGACCACCAGCAGTGGGTGCTCCGCAGCAGCGGGGACACCGTGACCCTCAGCAACGCCGACGAGAGCAACGCCTGCCTGGGGCGCAGCGGGGGCAAGGCCGTGCGCCTGGCCTGCGACAGCCCCGACGCGCGGTGGACCCTCGCCGAGGGCTACTCCCTGCGCGCGCCCGGCACCGACTCCTACCTGCGCGCCGACCTGACGCTGGGCGCCGCCGCCCGCTGGTACCTCACCCCGGTCACCGCCCGCACCGCACCGATGCCCGCGGACCCGCGCCTGGACCAGGTCACCTTCCTGACCGCGCACAACGCCTTCGCCAACGGGGTGGACGGCGGGTTCGCGCCGCCGTTCGTCAACCTGTTCCCCAACCAGAACCGCGGCATCAGCCAGCAGCTCGCCGACGGGGTGCGCGGCTTCATGATGGACATCTACCAGACCCCCGACGGGGCCATCCTGTGCCACACCAGTTGCACGCTGGTGAGCAAGCCGGTGGCCCTGTGGGTGGACGTGCAGCGGGTCGTCGACTTCCTGCGCCAGCACCCGGACCAGTTCGTGACGATCTTCCTCGAGGACTACGTCGACGCCGCCCTGCTGCGCTCCGAGCTCGCCCGCGTGAACGGGCTCGCCGACCTGCTGTACCGCCCCGACCGCACCGGGGTCCGCCAGAACGGCTGGCCCACCCTGTCCTCCCTGGTGGCCGCCAACCAGCGGCTGATGATCTTCACCGACCACGACCGCGGCAGCGACTCGGTGGCCCGCGACAGCTTCGGCGTGATGTACCAGCGCGAGTGGACCGTCGAGAACTACTGGTCCATGGGTTCCGGGGTCGGCAACTCCGACTGGTCCTGCTACAGCCGGTGGTCCGAGATCCCGCTGACCGCCGACCAGTCCCCGTTCCACCCGCTGTTCGTCATGAACCACTTCCGCGACACGCCCATGAGCGGCACCATCAGCACCGACAACGGCAAGCTGCTCGACCGCGCCCAACGCTTCTGCCAGCCCGCCGCGCGCAAGAAGCCCACCTACCTGGCCGTGGACCGCTACGACCTCAGCAACCCCATGTCCGCCGTCACCGCCCTGAACGGCTACCTCTACACGCCCTGAGGAGTGCCATGAAAGTGCCGTTCGTGGCGTTAGACGCCAGGAACGGCACTTTCATGGCATCGGCTCGCGTCAGAGCTCGTTCACGGCCGCCGGACCACCGTGGTCACCGGCCCCTCGTGGGTGAGGCCCGCGCCGTGCAGCCAGCCGTCGAGCTGCTGCTGGACCCGGCCCAGGGTGGGTCGGCGGTTGGGGTCCTTGTCCAGCGAGGCCATGAGCAGGCGGCGGTGCACGGAGCGCTCGGGCAGTCGGTTGCAGGGCTCGCCGTTGGCGGCGGCCATCAGCGCGGCCATGGGGTTGTCACGGCTGCCGCGCGGGGGGTGGCCGGTGAGGGCGTAGCTGACGGTGGCGGCGAGCTGCCAGGCGTCGGAGGCGGGGCTGGCCTGCTCACCCCGGGCGACCTCGGGGGCGAGGAAGTCGGGGGTGCCCATCATCATGCCGGTGGCGGTCAGGGTGCTGTCCCCGCGCCGCCTTGCCAGGCCGAAGTCGATCAGGTGCGCGGTGCCGGACTGGTCGATGATGACGTTGGACGGCTTGAGGTCGCGGTGCAGCACGGACTTCTCGTGCGCGGCGCCCAGCGCACCGGCCATGGTCACCCACAGCCGGGCGGCGGCCACGTCGTCGACCAGGCCGTTGTCGTGCAGGGCCTGGGCGAGCGAGGGCCCCTCGACGTACTCCATGACGATCGCGAGGCCGTCGGCGTCCTCGAGGATGTCGTAGACGCGCACGCAGTGCGGGTGCCGGACGGCGGCCAGCGCGCGGGCCTCGCGCAACATGCGCTGCTCGCTGTCCGGGTCGGTGGCGTGCGCGATCTTGATGGCCACCTTGCGGCCCAGGCTCGCGTCCATGGCCAGCCACACCTTGCCGAAGCCGCCCTGGCCGAGCTGGCGGATGCGGCGGAACCGCCCGCCGAAGGAGTCCCCGGTGGCGTCGAACTTGGTGGGCGCGTCCAGGTTGGCGGTGGTCGTGGGCGTCACCGGCTTGTCCCGCATCCAGGGCAGCGGCCCAGGCGTGTCGGCGAGCCCAGCCAGCGGCGCGGCGGCACTGGCAGCGGCCACGGGCGGCAGGGCGGGCCGGGGCTGGGGCTGTTGGCGCACGGGCTGGGGCTGGGGCGCCTGCTCGTACACCCTGGTCGGCGGGTTGGGCCGGGGCGGGGGCTGCTGCGCGAGCGGGCGCTGGGTCTGGGCGGGCGGCGGCTGGTGCTGCTGGACCTGTGACCGCGGCTGCGAGGGCTGCGCGGCCGGGGTGTGGGCGGACTGGTGCGCCTGGTGCGACTGCTGCGGGGCGGCGGCGGGCGCGGGGTGCAGCACGGCGTCGCTGGGGGTGCCGACGGCCTTGACCACGAGCACGCCCAGCGCGCTGACCGGCAGGAAGCCGAGCCAGAGCAGGCCGGTGACCCCTGCGGACAACTCCGCGGTGAGCAGGGCGAAGGCGAGGAACGGCGCGTAGTACAGGCGTGCGGGCCAGCGGGCACCCCCGCGGAACGCCTGCTTGGCCTGGCGGGTGATCCAGAACAGCACGAACGCGGGCACGACGACCAGCGCGGCGATGGACACCCAGCGCACCGGGGCGGACTCGTAGCTGGTGATGGCCAGGCCGACTCTGGGCGAGCCGCCGAGCAACTGGTTCTGGCTGGGCAGCACGAAGCAGGTGTGCTCGGTGAGCGAGCCGACCCCGGACATGCCCAGGCTGGTGCCGCCCGCGGCGAGGGTCCGGAACACCTGACTGGCGCCGCCGAACAGCCAGAACGGCAGCAGGAAGTTGCCCAGCACGCCCAGTCCGATGAACACGGCGACGGTGCCCAGGGTGTACCGGTTACCACTGACCTTCCGGATCAGGGCGACGACGATCGCGGTCACGACCGGCAGCAGGGCGATCACGCCTCCTGCCGCGGCCGTGGTCCACAGCCAGTCGCCGGGGCAGATCCCGAGCCCGAACACGCCGTGCAGCCCGGACAGGAGCCTCCCGACCAGAGCGACGACACCATCCACGACGCCAGACTATTGCAATCGTGCCGGTGCCCGGCGGCGTTGCCGACTACCGCCGGGCGAGTGTCCTGATCATGGATTTGGTTGCTGGGACGCTCACCACGTCACGCCAGATACGTGAGTGGGGTCACAGTCGGCGACGGCCCCGGCGCCTGCGCCCGGCCAGCACCAGCAGCGCGCCCGCGAACAGCAGGAACAGGGCGCTGACCAGGCCGACCGTCACGTCGGCACCCGTGCTGGCCAGTCCGGGCCGCTCGGGCAGCACTGGCGGCGGCGGTACCGGACGCGGGCTGACCGGCGTGTTCGTGCCGCAGTCCAGCCCGGGGCAGTTGCCGCCCGGGGTGTCCGAGGTCACCACGTTGACCAGCGCGCGGTCCCCGGCGGCGGTCACCAGCACCGAGTACGTGACCACGGCCTGCCCGCCGACCGGCAGGTCACCGGTCCAGGCCAGCTTCGGCGCGGTGTAGCCGACCGCGCCGATCGTGGCCTTGGCGTCCCCGTTGTACGTGGCGTCGTCCAGCACCCCGGACAGGTCATCGGTGAACGAAGCGTGCAGCAAGGTCTGCCCGATGTTCGTGACCGTGACCGTGTACGTCACGGTGTCGCCCGCGGTCGCCCGCGCCTTGTCCACGGTCTTGACCAGCTTCACGCCGCCGACCGGGGTCGTGGTGGCGCAGTCCGGCCCGGGGCAGTTCCAGCCGCTGACGGTGTTGACCAGTTTGTGGTCCCCGTTGCCGGTGACCCTGACCGAGTACGTGATCACCGCCTGCGCGCCGATCGGCAGCGAGCCGGTCCAGGTGAGCTTCGGCGCGGCGTAGTCCACCGCGCCGACCGTGGCCTTGGCATCGGCGTTGTAGGTCGCGTCGTCGAGGACCCCGGACAGGTCGTCGGTGAACGAGGCGTTGTCCTGCACTGTCTGGCCGGTGTTGGTCACCTGCACCGTGTACGTCACGAGGTCGCCGGGATTGGCCTGCTGCTGGCTCGCCCGCTTGACGATCTTCAGCCCGGCGACGGGCGTGCTGGTGCCGCACCGCGGGTCGGGGCAGTTGCCGCCCGGGGTCTGGGAGGTCACCGCGTTGGTCAGCACGTGGTCACCGGCCCCGGTGACCTGCACCGAGTACGTGACCACCGCCTGTTCGCCGACCGGCAGCACCCCGTTCCACAGCAGCTTCGGCGCCGCGTAGCGGGTAGCGCCGATCGTGGCCTTGGCGTCCCCGGTGTACGTCGCGTCGTCCAGCACCCCGGACAGGTCGTCAGTGAACGAGGCGTTCAGCACGGTCTGGCCGGTGTTCGTGACCGTGACGGTGTAGACCACCAGGTCACCGGGCTTGGCCTGCTGCTGGCTCACGGTCTTGCTGATCCGCAGGCCCGGCAGCAGGGTCTCCGTCGAGCAGTCGGGACCTGGGCAGTTGTTGCCCGGCGTGTCGGAGACGACCGTGTTGCTCAGCTTGTGATCGCCCGCCGCGGTGACCTGCACCGAGTACGTCACCAGGGCTTCGGCACCGATCGACAGCGAACCGGTCCACGACAGTTTCGGCGCCGTGTAGGAGACCGTGCCGACCGTGGCCTTGGCATCGGCGTTGTACGTGGCATCGTCGATGACGTTTGTCAGGTCGTCGGTGAAAGACGCGTCCTGCACGGTCTGGCCGGTGTTGGTGACCGTGACGCTGTAGGTCACGGTGTCACCCGGCTTGACGTCTGCGGAGCTGGCCTTCTTCACGATGCGCAGACCGGACACCGGCGTGGTGGTACCGCACTTGCCGTCCGCGCAGTTGTTGCCCGGCGTGTCGGACACGACGGTGTTGGTGAGCTTGTGGTCTCCGTTGCCGGTGACCTGCACCGAGTACGTCACCACGGCTTGAGCCCCGACCGACAAGGCGCCGGTCCAGGTGAGTTTCGGTGCGGCGTAAGACGTTGCACCGACCGTGGCCTTCGCGTCGGCGTTGAACGTGGCGTCATCGAGCACACCGGACAGATCGTCGGTGAACGAGGCGTTCTGCGCGGTCTGACCCGTGTTGCGGACGGTGACGGTGTAGGTGATCGTGTCGCCGGGATTGGCCTGCGCGGCGCTCGCGGTCTTGGTGATCTGCAAGCCGGGCAACAGGGTTTGGGTTGCGCAGTCCGGTCCGGGGCAGTTGTTGCCCGGTGTGTCGGAGACAACCGCGTTGCTGAGCTTGTGATCACCAGCCCCCGTCACGCGAACCGAGTATGTGATCACCGCCTGCGCGCCGATCAGCAGCGAGCCGGTCCAGGTGAGTTTCGGTGCGGCGTAAGACGTTGCACCGACCGTGGCCTTGGCATCGGCGTTGTACGTGGCATCATCGATGACGTTGGTCAGGTCGTCGGTGAAAGACGCGTCCTGCACGGTCTGACCGGTGTTGGACACCGTCACGGTGTAGGTCACGGTGTCACCCGGCTTGGCCTCAGCGGAGCTGGCCTTCTTCACGATGCGCAGACCGGACACCGGCGTGGTGGTGGAATTCCCGCCGGTCACGGAGTTGACCAGCTTGTGGTCCCCGGCACCGGTCACCAGCACCGAGTACGTGACAACGGACTTGGCGCCGATCGGCAGTGTGCCGTTCCATGACAACTTTGGCGCCGCATAGGAGATCGTGCCGACCGTGGCCTTGGCGTCGGCGTTGTACGTGGCATCGTCCAGCACACCGGACAGGTCATCGGCGAACGAGGCGTCCAGCACGGTCTGGCCCGTGTTGGTCACCGTCACGGTGTAGGTCACGGTGTCACCGGGATTGGCCTGCTTGGTGCTGACCGTCTTCACGATCTCCACACCGGGCAGCGCGACCGTGTTGGTGCAGCGCGGGTCCCCGGACTGCGGGGCGCAGTTGTTGCCCGGGGTGTCGGAGGAGACCACGTTGCGCAGCAGGTGGTCGCCGGTGATCGGCTTGGCGACCGTGACCGTGTACGTGACAGTGGCCGAGGCGCCCACGGGCAGGCTGCCGGTCCAGGACAACTTCGGCGCGGCGTACGAAACCGTGCCGACACTGGCCTTCGCGTCGTTGGTGTACGAGGCGTCGTCCAGCACACCGGTCAGGTCGTCGGTGAACGAGGCCGTGGGCAGGTCGATCTGGCCGTCGTTGGTGACCGTGATCGTGTAGGTCACCGGCTGCCCCGGCTCGGCCTGCTGGCGGTCGGCGGTCTTGGTGATCACCAGGCCGGGCGCGGGCACCTGGCTGCCGCAGTCGGGGTTCGTGGTGCCCTGCGGGCAGTTCGTGCCCGGCGTGTCGGAGACCACCGAGTTCAGCAGCTTCTTGTCCCCGGTGTCCGGGTCGTGCACGGTCACCGAGTAGGTGATCACCGCTTGGGCACCGATCGGCAACGAGCCGGTCCAGGACAGCTTCGGCGCGGCGTAGGAAGCCGTGCCGAGAGTGGCATTCGCGTCGTTGTTGTAGGAGGCGTCGTCCAGCACGCTGGTGAGGTCGTCGGTGAAGCGTGCGTTGTCCTGCACGGTCTGCCCGGTGTTGCGGACGGTCACCGTGTAGGTGATCCGCTCCCCCGGCACGACCTTGTCCTTGTCGGCCTTCTTCACGATGTGCAGGCCGGACACCGGGGTCGTGGTGGAGTTGCCTCCGCTGACGGAGTTGACCAGCTGGTGGTCCCCGTTCCCGGTCACCTTCACCGAGTACGTGACAACCGACTTGCCGCCAACGGGAATCGAGCCGGACCAGGACAACTTCGGTGCGGTGTAGGAGGTCGTGCCGATCGTGGCCTTGGCATCAGCGTTGAACGTGGCGTCATCCAGGACACCGGTCAGGTCATCGGTGAACGAGGACGCCAGCACGGTCTGGCCCGTGTTCGTGACGGTCACCGTGTACGTCACCGTGTCGCCGGGGTTCGCCTGGGTCTTGTCCACGGTCTTGACGATCCGCACCCCGGACACGGGAGTCGTGGTGGAGTTGCCCCCGCTGACGGAGTTGATCAGCTTGTGGTCCCCGGCGCCGGTGACCTTGACGGAGTAGGTCACGACCGACTGCGCGCCGATCGGCAGTGTGCCGGTCCAGGTCAGTTTCGGCGCTGTGTAAGACGTCGTGCCGACCGTGGCCTTGGCATCAGCGTTGAACGTGGCATCGTCCAGGACGCCGGACAGGTCATCGGTGAACGAGGCGTTGCCCTGCACGGTCTGACCCGTGTTCGTGACAGTGACCGTGTACGTCACGGTGTCGCCGGGATCGGCCTGCGCGGCGCTGACCTTCTTCACGATGCTCAGGCCGGACACCGGAGTTGACGTGGTGCAACTGCCGTCCGCGCAGTTGTTGCCGGGCGTGTCCGAGGTGACGGCATTGGCCAGCTTGTGATCACCATTGCCGGTGACCTTCACGGAGTACGTCACAACCGATTGCGCGCCAACGGGAAGTGTACCGATCCAGGTCAGTTTCGGCGCTGTGTAAGACGTCGTGCCGACCGTGGCCTTGGCATCGGCATTGAACGCGGCATCGTCCAGGACACCCGACAGGTCGTCCGTGAACGACCCGTTCAGCACGGTCTGGCCCGTGTTCGTGACGGTCACCGTGTAGGTCACCGTATCGCCGGGGTTCGCCTGGGTCTTGTCCACGGTCTTGACGATCCGCATACCCGGCAACAGGGTTTGGGTCGAGCAGTCCGGGCCCGGGCAGTTGTTGCCGGGCGTGTCCGAGGTGACGGCATTGGCCAGCTTGTGATCGCCATTGCCGGTGACCTTCACGGAGTAGGTCACGACGGACTGCCCACCGATGGGCAGCGTGCCGGTCCAGGACAACTTCGGTGCGGCATAAGCAACCATGCCGACCGTGGCCTTGGCGTCGGCGTTGTACGTGGCATCGTCGACGACGTTGGTCAGGTCGTCGGCGAACGAGGCGTTCAGCTCGGTCTGACCGGTGTTGGTCACCGTCACGGTGTAGGTCACGGTGTCACCGGGATTGGCCTGCGCGGCGCTGGCCTTCTTCACGATGTGCACGCCGGACACCGGAGTCGTCGTGCTGCACGAGGTGCAGTCGTTGCCGGGCGTGTCCGAGGCGACGGCGTTGACCAGCTTGTGATCACCGTTGCCGGTCACGCGAACCGAGTACGTCACGACCGACTTGCCGCCGACCGGGATCGACCCGGTCCAGGTCAACTTCGGTGCGGTGTAGGCAACCGAGCCGAGGGTCGCGGCGCCGTCGGCGTTGTAGGTGGCGTCGTCCAGCACACCGGTCAGGTCGTCGGTGAAGGACGCGTCCTGCACGGTCTGGCCCGTGTTGGTGACGGTCACGGTGTACTTCACGGTGTCGCCGGGGTTCGCCTGGGACTTGTCCACGCTCTTCGCGATGAGCAGACCGGCCACCGGGGTCGTGGTCGTGCAGGTCAGGCAGCTGCCGCCAGGACTGACCGGTGTGACCACATTGGACAGTTTGTGGTCTCCGGTGTCGGGCTTGCGCACGGTCACCGAGTACTTGGCCGTGACGGACTGCCCGGCGGGCACCCGGCCGAAGGCGAAGGTCAGCTTCGGTTGCGCGTACTGGGCGTTCGGCGCGGCGTCACCGTTGTACGTGGCGTCGTCGAGCACACCGGTCAGGTCGTCGGTGACGGTGATGTCGGTGACCACCTGACCGTTGTTGGTGGCGGTCAGCGTGTAGGTGACCTTGTCGCCGGGGTTGGCGGAGGCCTTGTCCACCGACTTGGTCACGGTGTAGCCGGGGCCGGGGATCTTCGTTGTGGCGCAGGCGGAGGCTTGGTCGTCAGGGCACTGGTTGCCGGGCGGCACGATGCCGGGCGGCCCACTGGTGCCCCTGGCGCGGTTGACCACCGACTTGCCGATGGCGGCCTCGGTCACCCGCACCTTGACGGTCAGCGTGGCGCTCTCGCCAACGGCCAGGTCGCCGACGGTCCACGTGGTGCCGTTGACCGTGCCCCGCGAGGGCGTCGCGGACAGCAAGGTCGTGCCCTCGGGCAGGGTGTCGCCGAGGACGATGCCCGGCGCCGGGATCGGTCCGTTGTTGGCGGCCCGCACGGTGTAGGTCAACGTGTCCCCGGGCAGGGCGTCCGCCTTGTCCACGGTCTTGGTCAGCTCGTACCGCGGCGAGGTCACGGTGTTGCGCACGGTGTTGCTGGTGCGGAACTGCTCGCGGCCGGTGTCCTTGCCCTTGAAGCGCAGGCCCGCCGTGTTGTCCAGCTTGGTGCCGTCGGCGGCCGCGGGGTCCACGGCCACCTTGAACGCGACCTTCGTGCTGGCGCCGGGCGCGAGGTCGGGTAGTGAGCAGATCACGTTGCGGCCGCTGGAGGTGCACTGCTGGTTGGACCCGGCCACGTAGCTCAGCCCGGTGGGCAGCGTGTCGGTCAGCGACACGGCGGTGGCGGTGTCCAGGTCGTTGGTGCTGCCGTCGGTGTGCCTGTTGGCCACGTCGAAGCTGTAGGTGATCTGGCTGCCCTTGGTGACCCAGCCCGGCGGGCTGTCGCTGGTCGTGCCCACGGGGTCGTTGGCCTTGGTGATCTGCAGGTCAGGCTCGGCGGCGTCGCTCATCAGCCACAGCACCTGCGGGAAGAGGAAGTCGCCGGTGGTGGAGATGTAGGTGTCCAGGGCGGTGGCCCCGGCCGGGATCTTCCCGGTGACGTCGATCGTCCTGGAGTCGTAGCCCTGGTTGTTGCTGCCGTTGGGATCGCGCGTGTCGACGTTGCTCCCGGTGCCGTCGGCGTTCACGGTGTCGATCCGGCTGGCGAAGGCGTTGTTCGCGGTCGGCTGCCCGTCCGGGCCGGGCAGGGACAGCCGCTGGCGCCTGCCGGGGGCGCCGAACTCCAGGTAGTCCCCGCCGATGGTGGCGTCCCCGTCGCCGACGATCACGCCCAGGGTCGCGCTCGGGGTCCGGCTGGACACCGCCTTCACCCCGGACAGCCCGATGTTGACCGCGGTGTTGGACCGGACGTACTGGTAGCCGTCCCACATCTGGAGGTACCGCAGCGGGAGCGAGTCGTCCTCGTAGGCGACCACCAGCGACCAGCCGCCCCAGCAGCCCGGGTTGGTCTGGTTCCGGCAGGCCGGGATGTCGGCCACGGTGTAGGTGCCGCCCGAGGACACCAGGCTCGTCACGTCCTTGACCCCGGCGTGCGCGGTCAGGCTGCCGCCCGCGTTGAAGTAGTCGTAGGTGTCGGCGGTCAGCCGCTGGTAGCCGCCACCCGGCACCTTGAAGGCGACCTGGTTGGCCCGGTTGGCGTCCCCAGGGTTCGGGTTCGGGAAGCCGTTGACCACGCCGCCCGTGCTCAGCTGCCAGTACAGCCGGGCGGTGAGCACCTTGGCCGTGGCGGGCATGGTCAGCTGCGCCGAGGAGGCGGTGCTGCCCGGTGCGCTCGGGTCGGTCTTCACCCAGCGCACCGAGTTCTGCTGATTGTCAGCGGTGCACGGCTGGGTCGCACAGGTGATCACCGTGTTGGCGGCCGTGGTGATGGCGCCGTGCGCCAACCCGGAGTAGGCCGGGTTCGGGCCGATGGTCCGCTCGGTGCCCAGACCACGGGGCTGGGCCGCGGAAGCGGGAATGCCACCGAGCGAGGCCACCCCCACCAGGAAGGCCACAACCGCGCACACCACACGACGCCCGACCGCACGCTGCTCCACGGTCGGAACATACGTGCGGTCGGGCGGGCCCACCTGCTCAGATCAGCCCGAACCAAGCGCTGACCTGGGAAAATTCCCCCCTTCGGGTGTCAGCCGGGCAGCCGCCAGAGCTGAGCACCGCTCCCGTTGCACTCCCAGATCTGCAACTGCGTGCCGTCGGTGGTGGTGCTGTTCGGGTCGTCCAGGCACTTGCCCGACTGCGGGTTCACCAGCGCACCCGAGCTGGCCTTCCACTGCTGGGCCCCGCTTCCGTTGCAGTCCCACAACTGCACCTTGGTGGCGTTGGCCGTGCCGGAGTTGCTCACGTCCATGCATTTGCCCATGGCCTGCACCGAGCCGTCCCCGGTGAGGAACCAGTGCTGGGCGTTGCTGTTGTTGCAGGACCAGAGCTGGATGTGGGTCTGGTTGCCCACCTCGCTGTGGTCCACGTCGGCGCACTTGCCCGCGATGCCCGAGGGCACCGGACCGTTCGGGTACACCGGCTGGCCGTTGCCCCCGTAGGACGGGGGCGCGGCGGAGTCGCCCGCCGCCCATGCGGTGTTGGGCGAGGTGCCCAGCGCGTAGTCCAGGGTGCCGCCGCTGGTGATGATCGAGGGCGGCAGGAAGGCGTTGTTCCAGGCCGACCCGTTCAGCGCCAGCGACTGCACGTACGGGGCATTGTCCGCGGCCTGCGGTGCGTTGATCGTCAGGGACTTGCCGCCAGGCAGGGTGATCACGGCCTGGGTGAACATCGGGCTGCCCAGCGCGAAGTCGGCCGTGCCCGGGGTCATCGGGAACATGCCCAGCGCGGAGAACACGTACCAGGCGCTCATCGTGCCCAGGTCGTCGTTGCCCGCCAGACCGCTCGGCTGGGCGGTCCAGATCTTGTCCTGCACCTGCCGCACGATCTGCTGGGTCCGGTAGGGCTTGCCGATGTAGTCGTACTCCCAGGGCAGCTCGATGCTCGGCTCGTTGCCCAGGTCGGCCTGGCTGCCGCCCGCGCCCTGGAACCCGGCCAGCACGCTGTCCAGGTACCTGCCCAGCTTGTCCTTGCCGCCGAAGGCGTTCGCCAGCCCGGCCACGTTGAACGGCACCATGCCGGTGTACTGCCAGGAGGTGCCCTCCACGAAGTTGTCCTGGCTGCTGGGGTTGAAGCCGCCGCTCCACGACCCGTTCGCGTCCCGGGGCTGCATGAGCCCGCTCGACGGGTTGAACAGCGCGCGCCACTCCTGGGCCCGGTTGGCGAACTTGGCCTGGTTGGCCGTGTCACCGAGCGCGCCCGCGAAGGCCGACAGCGCGAAGTCGGCGGTGTTGTACTCCAGCTGCGTGGACACCGGCCCGTAGAAGTTGCAGCAGTTCCACTGGCCGTTGGTGGGCAGGTAGCCGGGGCTGACCAGGTAGTTCTGCCCGGGGCGCACGTTGTTCTGGGTGTTGCCCTGCTTGAGCATCGCCGCCAGCGCGGTGGCCGTGTCGAAGTCCCGCGCGCCGAAGGCGTGGTAGTCGGCCAGGATCGCGGTACCCGGATCACCCACCATCACGTAGGTCTCACCGTTGTTGAGCGTCCACTTCGGCAGCTGCCCGCTCTCCTTGTAGTCGTTGACCATCGACTGGGCGATGTCGCTGACCTGGCGCGGTGCGAGCAGGGCCGAGAGCTGGGCCTGGCTGCGGTAGATGTCCCAGCCGGAGAAGTTCGCGTACTGGGCGTGGCCGGCGGGCACGGTGTGCACCTTGTTGTCGAAGCCCGTGTACTGCCCGTTGACGTCGGAGTACACGTTGGGGTGCAACAGGGAGTGGTACAGCGCGGTGTAGAAGGTCTTCTGCTGCGCGGGGGTCCCGCCGGTGATCGCGATCCGGCCGAGCAGGTCGTTCCACGCCTGGTGCGCGTTGACCCGCACCCCGTCGAAGTCCCAGCCGCCGTTCTCGGTGTCCCGGTTGCCCTGGGCGTTGCCGGTGGACACATAGGAGATGCCGACCTTGGCCTGCACCACCTGGTTGGCGGTCGTGTCGAAGGTGAGGTACTCCCCCGCGGGCCCGGACAGGGCGGGCGCGGCGGCGGGCCGCTGGGGCTGCGGGGCGCCGGGCCTGGTGTGCGGGACCCGCGGGGTCTCGGCGGCGCTGAACGAACCGCTGGTGGTGAACGGCCGGTCGAACTTGGCCGCGAAGTACACCGTGTAGGTCGGGCTCGCCCCACAGAAGTGCCCGGTGGTCACCGATCCGGTGATCTCGGTGTTGCTGACCACGGTCACCGAGGTGTTGCTGACCGGGGTCGCACTGCCCGCCAGCTTGACCAACAGGTTGGCCTGTTTGGTCGCCGGGTACGTGAAACGGGCCATGCCCGAACGCGTTGTGGTGGTCAGTTCAGTGGTTATTCCCGAGGCCAGCTTCACCCGATAGGCCCCGGCATCGGCCTTTTCGTCGGAATGCGAGAACGCGGCGGTCGCCGAACCGTTGACCGAGCCGGTGGTCGGCAGGAACGGAACGTCGCCCATGGCGGCGCAGCCCGGCCCGGCCAGGTGGGTCAGGCTGAATCCGGTGATGGTGGAGTCCTTGTACTCGTAGCCGCCGCCGTCCGGCCTGCTCGGGGTGTCCGGGCTCCACTGGACCATGCCGAAGGGCACGTCGGCCCCTGGGAAGTCGTCCGCGGCGTTGCTGGTGCCGATGAACGGGTCAACCAGCGAGGCGGGGTCGGCCACCGGCGCGGCCGAGGCCGCCGGGAGCGGTAACAGGAATCCGAGTGCCGTGGCCGCGGAAATCGCGATCACCGACACGGATCTGGGCAGGGACTTCATCAGATCCTCCCGCGCGTGACATCGCTGTCACCCCCCGTTGCTTCACGAGAGAAGTACCTTTGTGTAACAACCACAAGCACGCGCGGGAAATCTGTCGGATTCAGGACAGCGGGACTGCTCCCTGTGGGTTAACGGGGCGATTTCCAGCTCTGCGCCTTCGTCCCGTTGCAGGTGTGGACCTCCAGCAGGGTGCCGTTGTGCACGGTGGTCCTCGGCGCCTCCAGGCAGCGGCCGGACAGCGCGTTGACCAGTGCCCCACCCTTCACCTGCCACTGCTGGGCCTTGTTCCCCGCGCAGGTGAACAACCGGACCTTGGCCCCCTCGGCACCACCCGAGTCGCCCGCGTCGAGGCACTTGCCCATGGCCTGCAACGAACCGTCCCCCGGCGCGGCCCAGTACTGGGAGGGCACCTTGCCGTTGCAGTCCCAGAGCTGGACCTGCACCCCGTCGGCGACCCCGCTGCCGATCACGTCCGCGCACCTGCCCGAGCCCGCCGAGCTCAGTGCCCCGTGCGGCACGAAGGGCTGGCCGTTGCCGCCGTAGGAGGGCGGGGCCGAGGACGGGTCGCTGGCCCAGGAGGTGTTGGGCGCCTTGCCCAGCGCGAACTCCACGGTGCCGCCCGCGCTGACCGTGGACGCGGGCAGGTAGGCGTTGTTCCAGCGCGCCCCGTTCACGGTCATCGACTGCACGTACGGCGCGTCCGGGGCGGCCTGCGGGGCGTTGATCGTCAGCGTCTTGCCGCCGGGCAGCGAGACCACCGCCTTGGTGAAGACCGGGCTGCCCAGCGCGAGGTCGGCCGTGCCGGGGATCAGCGGGTACATGCCCAGCGCGGAGAACACGTACCAGGCGCTCATCGTGCCCAGATCGTCGTTGCCCGCCAGGCCACCGGGCTGGTCGGTCCAGATGGCGTTCTGCACCTCGCGGACGACCCGCTGCGCCTTGTACGGCTGGCCGACGAAGTCGTACTCCCAGGGCAGGCCGAGGCTGGGCTCGTTGCCCATGTCGGACACCTTGCCGCCGCCGTGGAAGCCCGCCAGCAGGGTGTCCAGGTAGGTGATCAGCTTGTCCTTGCCGCCCAGGGTCTCGGCCAGTCCGCGCACGTTGAACGGGATCATGCCGGTGTACTGCCAGTTCGTGCCCTCGACGAAGTAGTAGTCCTGGTACTTCGGGTCCAAGTCCCAACTACCGTCGGCGGTGCGCGCCTGGATCAGCCCGGTGTCCGGGTCGAACAGGGCACGCCACTGCTGGGCCCGGTTGACGTAGCGGGTCTGGTTGGCGGTGTCGCCCATGGCACCGGCGAAGGCCGACAGCGCGAAGTCCTGGGTGCTGTACTCCAGCTGCGTGGACACCGGCCCGTAGAAGCTGCAACAGCCCCACTGGCCGTCCGCGGGCAGATAACCGGGACTGGTCAGGTAGTTCTGCCCGGGGCGCGCGTCGTTGGTGGTGCTGGCCTGCTTCACCATCGCGTTGAGCGCGGCCTTGGTGTCGAAGTCCCGCGCCCCGAAGGCGTAGTAGTCGGCCAGGACCGCGGTACCCGGATCGCCCACCATCACGTAGGTCTCACCGTTGTTGAGCGTCCACTTGGGCAGGTGGCCCATCTGGTCGTAGGCGTTGAGCATCGACCTGGCCATGTCGCTGGCCTGCTGGGGCGCGAGCATGGCCGAGAGCTGGGCCTGGCTGCGGTAGATGTCCCAGCCGGAGAAGTTCGCGTACTGCACATGACCCTGCGCCGCGGTGTGCACCTTGTTGTCGAAACCGATGTACTGGCCGTTGACATCGGAGAACACGTTGGGGTGCAACAGGGAGTGGTACAGCGCGGTGTAGAAGACCCGCTGCTGCGAGGCGGTCCCGCCACCGATGCGGACGCGGCCGAGCATGTCGTTCCAGGCCTTGTGCGCGTTGGCGTGCACCCCGTCGAAGTCCCAGGCCCGGTTCTCGGTGTCACGGTTGCCGCGGGCGTTGTCCACCGACACGTAGGACACACCGACCTTGGCCTGCACCACCTGGTTGCCGGTCGTGTCGAAGGTCAGGTACTCGCCCTTCGGGCCGTCCAGCGGCGGGTCCGGCTCCTCGTCCGGCGGTTCGACGCGCGGGGAGAGCTTGGTCAACTCCCCGCTGCCGGTGATCGGCCGGTCGAACCTGGCCGCGAAGTAGATCGTGTACGTGGGGTCGGAGCCGCAGAAGTGGCCGGTGGTCACCGAGCCGGTGACCTCGTTGTCCCCCACCACGTTCACCGTGGTCTTGGTGACGGCGTTGTGGCTGCCCGCCAGCTTCAGCAGCAGGTTGGCCTGCTTGGTGGCCGGGAAGGTGAAGCGCGCCATGCCGGAGCGGGTCGTGGCGGACAGCTCGGTGGTGATGCCCGAGGACAGCTTCACCTTGTAGTAGCCCGCATCCGCCTTCTCCTCGGCGTGCGAGAACGGGGTGATCTCCGTGCCGTCCGGCTTGCCAACGCTGGGCAGGAACGGCACGTCCCCCAGGGTGCCGCAGCCCGCGCCCGCCAGGTGGTTGAGGCTGAACCCGGTGATGCCGGTGTCGTTGTACTCGTAGCCACCGCTGCCCGGTCGGTGCGGGGTGTCCGGGCTCCACTGCACCATGCCGAAGGGCACGTCCGCGCCGGGGAAGTCGGCGGCGAAGTTCGTGGTGCCGATGAACGGGTCCACGACCGAGGCCGGGTCGGCGACCAGTGGCTGCCCCTGCGCCGCGGCGGCCGGTGTGACGGGTGTCAGCAGTCCGGCGGTGGTGGCCGCCGCCGTGGCGGCCACCACCAGCGCGCTGCGCAACGACATCAGGTTCCCCCTCTTCCACCCTGTGAGGTCACCAACATCGTCGCGGGGGATTTGTGGGGGAATTACTGAAAAAGCGCGTGCAACCTCAAGTTCTGCTCAACGGTCATCGGCGCCCAAAGCGGACCGAACCACCGGCAGCACCTCGGCCCCGAACCGGCGCACGGTCCGTTCCGCCAGGTCAGGGCGGCCCGAGCCCTCCAACATCAGCAGCACCCGGTCCACCCCGCTGGCGCGCACGCTGGCTTCCAGCCGCTGCGCGCAGGTCCGCGGTGTACCGATGGGGAACGTGCTCAGCACGAATTCGAAGAACTTCTCGAAGTAGTCCTCGCCGCGCTGGGGACCAGGCCGGTCGCGGAGCAGGACGTACTCCTGCTCCGCCTTGCCGTAGAACTGCCGCAGCGGCCCGATCAGCTCCGCAACGGCCTGCTCCTCGGTGTCGGCCACGTGCGCGATCGTGGCGAAGGCGTGCTGGAACGGGCCCGCGTGCCCGGCGCGCGCGGCTTCTTCGGCGTGCAGGGCAACGAGTTCTGCCTTGCTGGCGTCGTCCTGGCTGAAGAAGAACAGCATGGGCAGGCCCAGCCGGGCGGCACGGCGCGCGGCCTCCGGTGAGGTGCCCGCGAGGAAGGTCGGCGGGTGCGGGCTGGTTCGCGGTGCGGGTGCGGGCCTGACCTCGCGGAACTCGTAGAACTCCGTGTCGGCGGAAACCTTGCCGGAGTAGGAGTCCAGCAGCACGCGCACGGCCTGGTCGTAGCCGCGCTCCCAGTGGTCCAGCGAGCTCATCACCTCGTAGTCCACCACCGGACCGCCCCGCCCCAGCCCGAGGTCGAACCGTCCACCGGAGAGCTGGTCGAGCAGCAGCGCCTGCTCGGCGACGTGCACCGGGCTGTGCGTGGGCAGCAGCGTGACCGCCGTGCCGACCCGCAGCTTCTCCGTGCGGCCGAGCAGGAACGCGGCCATGGCCAGCGCGGAGGGGTTGACCCCGTAGGAGATGTAGTGGTGCTCGGTCACCCAGAGCTCGTCGAAACCCGACTCCTCGGCGGCCTTCGCGTTGGCCAGCGCGGAGTCGAACACCTGCTTGTCGGTCATGCCCTCGAACCTGCCGGTGAACAGCATGGCCCCGGCCCGGAACCCGGTCATCAGCCCTCCCCTGGCTTGCGGACAACCCATCCAAGTTAGCCTAGCCTAACTTTATTCGTTCGGAAGGACTGTTGACCAACGCCAGCTCACCGCGTAGAACTGCTCCTGCCGCGCCACCGCTACTCGTCATGAAGGACGTGCATGGTGACAGGACGGCTCGGTTCGGTTCTGGCGGTTGTGCTCAGCCTGGTGATCTCCCCGTTCAGCGATCCGGCGCACGCCGCCGCCTCACCGAAGACCGTGGTGCTGGACGGCAGCGCGCTGGCCACCGTCAAGCAGCAACTGGCGGGCGGTACCGCGAGCAAGGCCCAGCGCGACGCGCTCAAGGCGTTGCTGCACAACGCGGACGCGGCGCTGACAAAGGGCCCGTGGGCGGTGACCGACAAGAAGCAGAACCCGCCCAGCGGGGACAAGCACGACTACCTCAGCCAGGCCCCGTACTGGTGGGCGTCGAAGACCCCGACCCCGGACAACCCGCAGGGCTGCCCGTACGTGAACCGCGACGGCCAGCGCAACCCCGAGGCCGACGCGATCAGTGACCACACCGCGCGCATGGTGGCCTGGGACGCGATCACCGACCTGAGCCTGGCCTGGTACTACACCGGCAAGGCCGAGTACGCGCAGCGGGCCGCGCTGGACCTGCGGACCTGGTTCCTGGACCCGGCGACCAGGATGAACCCCAGCCTGACCTACGCGCAGATCATCCCGTGCCGCAACGAGGTTCGCGGCACCGGCATCATCGACACCTCGCAGAACATCAGCCAGCTGGTCGACGCGATCGCGCTGCTGGACTCCGGCGCACCGGGCTGGTCCGGCGCCGACACCAGTGCGATCAAGCAGTGGTTCGGGCAGTTCCTGGACTGGATGCAGACCAGCCCGCAGGCCAAGGCCGAACTGGCCGCCACGAACAACCACGGCAGCTTCATCGACATGCAGAACGCCACGATCGCGCTGTACGTGGGCCGCACCAGCACCGCCAAGGTCATCGTGCAGGACGCGCGCACCAAGCGGATCGCCACGCAGATCAAGCCCGACGGCAGCCAGCCGCTGGAGCTGTCCCGCACGATGTCCTGGCACTACAGCAACTTCAACCTGACCGCGCTCGGGCGGCTCGCCGAGATCGGCACGCATGTGGGCGTGGACCTGTGGCACTACACCGCCCCGAACGGGGCAAACCTGCTCAAGGCGGTGGACTTCCTGATCCCCGCGGCGGAGAAGGGCGCCAGCGCCTGGCCGTACCAGCAGATCAACGGATTCGACCAGTCGATCGCGGTGGACGTGCTGCACGCCGCCGCCGAACAGGGCGGGGACGCGAAGGCCAGGGCGGCACTGGCCAAGGTGCCCGCACCCTCCTTCGGCGACCTGTGGCCGATCCGCCCCGCCTGCACCCCACTGGACCCGCCAACCAAGTAGCGCCCCACCCGCGAGTCCCGCTCTGGGGAGCGCGAGTCCCGGTCTGCGAGCGACGAGTCCCGTTTTGCAGGCGACGAGTCCCGGGCGGCGGGCCCGGCTCAGCGGGACTCACGCGCCAGCGGGCGGGACTCGCACGCGGCTGGGCGGGACTCACGCGCCAGCGGACGGGACTCGCACGCCGGCGGGCGGGACTCACGGGGGCGTGTGAAAGGTGTCAACTGGGTGAGGTTGGGCCGGGATCCAACCTTTTCGGGTCGGCGTGCGTCGATACCGGTGTGGCGCGACTGACGGCAGGGGCAAGACTCCGACAAAACCGGCAAACCTCGCGGCGTGCCGTGCAGCCGCTGGCGGCCCCGCTCGCGCCCGAACCACGGCCACGGCCCGAGCCCAGGCGCATCGGCTGGCGGCTCTACGCGATCCCGCTGCTGCTGGTGATCACGGCACTGACGGTGTTCAACGTGTCCCGCCAGCCCGCGGACACCGCCCTGGCCGCCGGCACCGTCCCCGCACCGCAGACCGGCACCTCGTCCACGGCGATCTCGGTGGGCGAGGCGCCACCCGGCAGCACCTTCGACAAGCGGCTGCCCTCGGCCGAGCTGCCCGCGGGAGCCCCGTTGCCCGGCCCCGGCAAGGGCACCTGGCACGTCGTGCCGGGCACCTCGGGGCAGGTCGGCACGGGCAAGCTGACCACGTACTCGGTGGAGGTGGAGGACGGGTTCACGCCCTCGGGCGGGGACGCGGCCTTCGCGCAGATGGTGCAGCAGACCCTGTCCAACCCCAAGAGCTGGATCGGCGGGGGCAAGATCGCGGTGCGACGGGTGGACAGCGCTCGCCCGGACCTGCACATCCGGCTGGCCTCACAGCAGACCACGCGCGGCAAGTCCGTGTGCGGCTTCGACATCCCGTACGACACCTCGTGCCGGATCGGCGACGCGGTGTACCTCAACGACGCGCGCTGGGAGCTGGGTGCCGTGTCGTTCCAGGGCAACATGCTGCTCTACCAGCAGTACGCCATCAACCACGAGGTCGGGCACTTCTTCGGCAACGGGCACGTGGCCTGCGGCCAGAACGGGGCGCTGGCCCCGGTGATGATGCAGCAGACGCTGAGCACCTCCGACAACGACCTGGCGGAGTTGACCACCCAGAACCCGCAGGGACTGGTGATCCCGCACGACGGCAAGGTGTGCCAGCCCAACCCGTGGCCGTTCCCGCTGGCCGACCAGGGCCGCTGAGGGCGCGCGGCAGACGCCCTCAGCGGCCGGCCCAACCCGCTCAGATGCTGTTGACGGCCTCGTCGTAGTCCAGACGGGGGCTGCGCGGGAACCAGGCGTCCGGGCCGGGGCGGCCGATGTTGACCACGACCAGGGGCTCCAGCGTGGTGTCGGCGAAGAACTCCTTGCGCACGCCCTCGGCGTCGAAGCCGGTCATCGGGCCCGCGGCCAGCCCGGCGGCGCGCACGCCCAGGATGAAGTAGCCGACCTGGAGCAGGCCGTTGAACCGGGCGAACTCACGGCGGGCGGCGTCGTCGGCGAAGTAGTCCTTGGCGTTCGGGTTGTGCGGGAACACCTTGGGCAGGGTCTCGTGGAAATCGGTGTCGGCGGCGAGCACGGCCACCAGCGGGGCGGTGCCGGTCTTGGCCCGGTTGCCCTCGGCCATGTGCGGCAGCAGCTTGGCGCGCGCGTCCTCGCTGCGCACCAGCAGCACGCGCAGCGGCTGGGTGTTCATGCTGGTCGGCGCCCACTTGACCAGGTCGTAGATGGCACGGACCTGCTCGTCGCTGACCGGTTCGTCGGTGAAGGTGTTCGCGGTCCGGGCCTCGTGGAACAGCAGGTCCTGCGCCTTCTGCTCGAGTGCGAGGATGTCGGTCGCGGCAGTCATGGTGAGCCTCCAAGTTCTCGCCGCGGGTCTCGAACCGGCCGCGGCCTCACTGGAGCCAACATAGCTGAACTCTCAACTATTTCCCGCACCCTGCGGCGTGATGGCCCTCACAGGGTTGAAGAGCAGGTTGAGCGCCACCGCGGCGATGCTGCCCGCGCTGATGCCCGAGTTCATGATCGTCTGGAACCAGTCGGGGAACTGCGCGTACACCGTGGGCACGGCCACCGGGACCAGGCCGAGCCCCAGCGCGACGGCGATCACCATCAGGTTCGAGTTGTCCCTGAAGGACACCGCGCCCAGCATGCGCACCCCGCTGGCGGCCACCGTGCCGAACATGGCGATGCCCGCCCCGCCGAGCACCGGCATCGGGATCGCGGCGACGACCTCGCCCAGCACCGGGAAGAGCCCCAGCAGGACGAGCATGCCGCCCGCCGTGGCGACCACGAACCGGCTGCGCACCCCGGTCAGCGCCACGAGGCCCACGTTCTGCGCGAACGCCGTGTACGGGAACGTGTTGAACACGCCACCCAGCACGGTGGACAGGCCGTCCGCGCGCAGCGCCCTGGCCAGCACTGGCGGTTCGACCGGGCGCCCGACCACCTCGCCGACGGCCAGCACGTCGCCACTGGTCTCGGTCATCGTCACCAGCATGACGATGACCATCGAGAGGATGGCCGCGGGCTGGAAGCTGGGCAGTCCGAAGTGGAACGGGGTGCTGACGCCGATCAGCTGGGCACTCGTGACGTGTGAGAAGTCGGTGAGGCCCAACGGGATCGCGGCCAGGGTGCCCAGCACGACGCCGACCAGGATGGCGATCCTGCCGAGGAAGCCCGGCACGAAGCGCTGCACCAGCAGGATGAGCAGCAGCACCCCGAAGGCCAGTGCGAGGTTGCGCGGCGAGCCGAAGGACGGGGCGCCGACCCCACCCGCGGCCCAGTTGACCGCGACCGGCAACAGGGACAGGCCGATGATCAGGATGATCGTGCCGGTGACCAGCGGCGGGAAGTAGCGCAGCAGCTTGGCGAACCAGGGGGCCAGCAGCACCACGACCAGTCCCGAGACGATCACCGCCCCGTAGATGGCGGGCAGCCCGCCGCCGGTCGTGCCGATCAGCACCATCGGGGTGACCGCCGCGAAGGTGCAGCCCTGCATGAGCGGCAGCCTGGCGCCGAACACCCACACGCCAAGGCACTGGATCAGCGTGGCCACACCGGAGACGAGCAGGTCCGCGTTGACCAGGTAGCCGATGTCCGAAGTGGACATGTGCAGCGCCCCGCCGACGATCAGCGGCACCGCGACCGCTCCCGCGTACATCGCGAGCACGTGTTGCAGGCCGAACGCGAGCAACTGGGCCTTGGGCGGTACCTGGTCGACCGGGTGGGCGCTGTGGCTCATCGGCGGAGTGTAGGTGAGCGGGATTACATCGGCGTTGCGGATTTCGGGGCGGGGAAACGCCTCGCGGCCACCCCGGTCAGCGCCTCACGCGGCGAGCTTCTCCCGCACCTTGGCGGTGACCTTGCGCTCGGCGAGGAACGACAGGAACGGGATGGTGCCCGCGACGAGCACGCCGAGGGTGTAGGTGATGGGCCACTTCGCCTTGAGCGACAGGTCGAAGGCGAACACCAGGTACACCATGTAGAAGAACCCGTGGATGGGCCCGACGATGGCGACCAGCGAGGGCATGTCGGCGGCGTACTTGAGCACCATCGCCACGCACAGGACGAGCAGTCCGACACCGGTCACGTAGGCCATGAACCGGAACCTGGCCAGCGCACCACTCATCGTCAGTCCTTCGCGTTCAGTTGGGCGAGGTAGCTGTTGTACTCCGCCAGCGCCTTGTCCTCGGGCTGCTCGACGGCGGCGGCACGGCGCCACTCGGTCGGCGAGCGCCGGGGCGGGTCCTGCGAGACGGGCTGCTCGGGCACGGCCGGGACGGCGGCCTCCGCCTGCTGGGCGTCCTCGGCAGCGGCGCGTTCCTGGTCCAGCTTGTACATGCGCCAGTACATGAACGGCACGAACAGCCCGAACAACGGCCACTGCAGGGCGTAGCCCAGGTTCTGGAAGGTGCCGCCCGCTTCCTGCGAGCGGTCCCACTGCCACCACCCGAGTCGGAAGCACACCAGCATGGCGAGAACCGCGACCGCGTGCAGCAGCAGCCACCGGGGGGTGAGCAGCCTGCGAACCACGCTGTCGACGGTAACACCGTCACTCGCGCGGGTTACCGCCCGGTGCTCGCCTTCGCGGCGGCCTCGGCCACGGCGAAGACCTTCTGCCCGTATTCGACCGAATTGTTGTAGGACATGACCCCGGCCCACCAGCCCTGACCCGTGCCCAGGTCACGGCCGCCCGCGCACAGGTAGCGGCCCGCGGTGACCGCGGCGTCGTCGATGTTCTGCGGGTCGGCCTTGCCGTCCCCGTTGCCGTCGGAGGCCCAGTTCCGCCAGGTGCCGGGCAGGAACTGCATGGGACCGACCGCGCGGTCGTGCACGGGGTCGCCGTCCAGCGAGCCGTGGTCGGTGTCGGTGATGTTCTCGATGCCGGTGGAGCCGTCCAGCGGCACACCGATGATCGCCTTGGTCTCGGTGCCGTCGGCGGCCAGCTGGGCGCCGCCGAAGCGACCGTGGTTGGACTCGATGCGGCCGATGCCCGCGAGCATCGTCCAGGACAGGTGGCAGGTGGGCGTCACCTTGCGCAGGGTGAGGTCCGCATTGGCGTATGCGCGTAGTGCGCGGGCCGGGATGTCGCTCGCGGCGGCGACCCGGTTCAACCATGCCTCGGCGGTCTCCTGGCCCGTGGTGCTGGCCTGCGCGGCCGGCTCGCTGCCCACGTTGGCCGGCGCGGCGGCACCGACCTGCACGGGTGCGGGCTTGACCTGCAGAGCCGGGATGTCCGCGGCGGTGGGTCCCGGCGCGGGAGTGGTCGCCACGGTGAGCAACCACAGTCCGCCTCCGGCCACCACGAGCAGGGCCACGACGACCAGCAGCCGCAGCGCCACCCTGGGCGGTTGCGGGCTCTGGCCGGTTACCGGGGTCTCCTGCTGGATCGCCACGTCACACAGGCTAGCGGCTCGTACCGACGGTTTCGCTCGGCGAGCGGCGGCGCGGGCCGCCGGATCGCCTCGTCCTCGTCGGGGTCAGGGCCGCTGCTGGCGGTTGAGCCTTGCCACGCACCAGGCCGGGGCGCTGCCCCTGCGCAGGTGCTCCAGCACCGTCAGCGGTCCCAGCCTGCGCCCGAGGTCGGACGGGGCCAGACCGGCCGCGCGGTAGTCGAGCGCGCGCTGGTCCAACGGGCTGATGCCCGCGTCCCACCACTGCTCCGCCTCGGTGAGCGTGCCGGCGAGCTGCCAGCAGGACACCGCGCCCATCAGCAGCTCGTCCGGGACTCCCGGCAGGCGCTGCCGCATGGCGGCGACGAACGCGGGGTCAACCGCGTCGACCTCGAACAGACCCGTCGAGCCGCCTCGGGCGGCCCGCTGGGCGGGGATTCCCGGCCGCTGCCGCGGCAGGGTGGGTGGTGCGTCGGCAAGCCACTGGGACTTGATCCGATTCACTTCCTGGAGCTCGGCGTCCTGCGACCGCTCTGCGGTCCACTGCCGGACGAGCTCGTCGACCCCGGAGTCATCGACCATCCGTGCCTCCTCGTGGCTGATGATCACCCAACGCCTGCGAACGGTATTGCGTTCCGCCGCGGGACCGCTAGACCCGAATTCTCGTTACCAGGGCGTTATCGGTGTTAATGCACCCGGTCGGTGGAACTGTCCCTCCAGAAGCTACTTTCCGCAATCGGCCGAGCAGGTGTCACCGGGGGAACAGGTTCCGCACGAAGGCGATCAACTGCTCCGCCCCGTAGCGCAGGCCCCCGAGCAGGTTGTTGACGCCGACGGCGGAGTCCTTGGGCTGGCTGATCACCACGAACAGCAGCAGCGCCACACCAGCGATGATGAGGATCCTCTTCATGTTCGCCACACCTTCTTCGTCCGCTACCGGCAGGCGTCACGACCCTGACCCGCTCGGTGGCAACCACCCGCCACCATGGTCCCCCGCCCGCCTCAGGTTGTCGCTCACCGCAGTCGGCAGCAGCCCAGGCTGCCGTCATCCTCACCCGTTCAGGTCAAGGTCATGGACTCTCACAGTGAAGGTAGCGCACCACTCGGTGAACGCGGGTCAAATCGCCCGAAGGAGCGACTTCAGATGCGGCTCGTAATCAGGTAAGTCAGCCCGGGCAGCTGCTCAGCATGTCCACGAGTGCATCGTGTTCGGCCTGGGTCACGAAAAGTTGATAGGTGTGCTTGACAATGACCCAGTTCGTCGCGTAAGTGCACCAGTACGTCTTGGCGGGCGGCTTCCACTGGGACGGGTCCTGGTCGCCCTTGCCCCGGTTGCTGGCCGCGGAGACCGCGAACAGCTGCGGCGCGGTGAGGTCGTTGGCGAACTGCTGGCGCCGCTCGTCGGTCCACTCGTCGGCCCCGGTCCGCCAGGCGGCCGCCAGCGGCACCATGTGGTCGATGTCCAGCTCGGTGGCCTTGCTGACCTCCTTGCCGTCGTACGGGCTCGTCCAGTGCCCGCTGGTGGCCTTGCAGGCGGCGTCCTTCTTGACGTCCTTGCCGTCCCGCTCGATGACCACCTCGCGGGTGTCGCAGCCGCCGCCCTGGGTGATCCAGTGCTTGAACCGGTCCCGCGAGTAGCCCTTCATCGCGTGCTGCGCCTTGACCGGCAGCTCGGCCAACTGCACCTGCACCGGCGAGGTGCCCTGTGCGGTTGGCGGGGCGACCACCGTGCGGGTCAGGAACGCGGCGATCGCCAGCACGACGACGGCGGCCAGCGCGATCAGCCAGGTACGGGCGCGCATCAAGATCCTCCTCAGCTCGGCGGAGATCATTACGCACCCGGCCGCCCGATCGTGGGACGCTGACCGGCATGGCTGACACCATCTTGGTCGAGCGCGAGGGCCCGGTCACCCAGGTGCTGATCAACCGCCCGCACGTGCGCAACGCCGTGGACCGGCCCACCGCGCAGGCGCTGGCCGAGGCCTTCCGGGAGTTCGAGGCCGACCAGGGCGCGGCCGTGGCCGTGCTGACCGGGGTGGGCGGCACGTTCTGCGCGGGGGCCGACCTGAAGGCGATCGGGCAGGGCCGGGGCAACCGGTTCGAGCCGGACGGGGACGGGCCGATGGGGCCGACCCGGATGCGGCTGCGCAAGCCGGTGATCGCGGCCGTGCGCGGTCACGCCGTGGCGGGCGGGCTGGAACTGGCCCTGTGGTGCGACCTGCGGGTGGCCGACGAGACGGCCGTGTTCGGCGTGTTCTGCCGCCGCTGGGGCGTGCCGCTGATCGACGGTGGAACCGTGCGGCTGCCGCGGCTGATCGGGGTCAGCCGGGCGATGGACCTCACGCTGACCGGGCGGCCCGTGGACGCCGCGGAGGCCCTGTCCATCGGGCTGGCCAACCGGGTCGTGCCGGACGGCCAGGCGGTGGCGGCGGCCGTGGAGCTGGGGCGCCAGCTGGCGGCCTTCCCGCAGGAGTGCCTGCGCAACGACCGGCAGTCGCTGCTGGACCAGGACGGGCTGGACGAGGACGCGGCGCTGCGGGCCGAGTACGAGCACGGGCGGCGCTCGCTGGCCGCGGGCGCGGTGGACGGGGCGGCCCGCTTCGCGGCGGGGGCGGGGCGGCACGGGGAGTTCTGAGGGGCGTGGGCCCCACCAAACGCCATGAAAGTGCCGTTCGCCGCACCCAACGCAATGAACGGCACTTTCATGGCACCCCCTCACCGCACGTAGGGCTGCAACCCCGGCCGGATCTGCTTGGTGTCCAGGAACTGGTGCAGGCCCTGCTCGCGGCCCCGCTCGGGGTCCAGGAACTGGGACTGCTCCAGCTTGGCGTACAGGTAGTCCTGGGCCTGGTCCCAGCTCATGTCCCGGCAGTGCTTGAAGCCGACCTTCGCCGCGCGCAGCACCACGGGGTTCTTGGCGAGCAGCTCACGGGCCAGCTCGGTGACCTCCTCGCGCAGCCGGGCCAGCGGCACGCTGGCGTTGACCAGCCCCATGCGCGCCGCGGTCGGGCCGTCGAACTTGCGGCCGGTCATGATGTAGTACAGCGCCTCGCGGCTGCCCACGGTGTCGGCCAGCGCCTTGCTGACCACCCCGCCGGGCGGGATGCCCCAGTTGATCTCCGAGAGGCCGAACTGGGCCTCGTCGGCGGCGATGGCCAGGTCGCAGGCCACCAGCGGGATGAAGGCCCCGCCGAAGCACCAGCCGTTGACCATGGCGATGGTGGGCTTGGCGTAGTTGCGCAGCAGCCGCCAGTGCCACTCGGCGGCGTCGCGGCGCACCCTGGCCTGCACCGCCTCGTCCCCGGTGGCGTCCACCTCGCGGAAGTACTCCTTGAGGTCCATGCCCGCCGACCAGGCCTCACCCGCGCCGGTGAGCACCAGCACCCCGCAGCGGGGATCGGCCTCCAGCTCGTGCAGTACCTCGATCATCTCGCGGTTCATGGTCGGGTTCATGGCGTTGCGCTTGTCCGGGCGGTTCAGCTCCACCCAGGCGATGCCCTCGTCGGAGAACTCGACGCGTACGGTCTGCCAGCTCATCTGCCCTGCCTTCGGTACCCTGCGCTGTCATGCCAGTCCGCCAGCCCGACCCGGTGCAGGAACCCAGGTTGAGCTATCTCATCGGGCGTCTGGACCGGGCGCTGCGCAGGCAGATCGAACAGGCCGTGAAACCGCACGGGCTGACCGTGCCGCAGTACACGACCCTGTCCGTGCTGCGCCGCCACCGGGGCCTGTCCAACGCCCAGCTGGCCCGCCGGGCGCTGACCACCCCGCAGTCGATGAGCGAGGTGATCACCGCGCTGGAGCGGGGCGGGCTGATCAGCCGGGAGGCCGATCCCGGGCACGGGCGGATCATCCGTACCGAGCTGACCCCCGCGGGCGTGGCCGTGCTGGACCGCTGCGAGCCGCTGATCACCGAGATCGAGAACCGGATGATGGCCGAGTTGGCCGGTTCCGACCGGGACCGGCTGCCGCAGTTCCTGCGCAGTTGTGTGCGGATGCTCGCCTCTGGCGCCGAGAGCTGATCCGTTCACGCACCCGCCAGCTGGGTGCGCAGGACCTTCTTGTCGTACTTGCCCACGCCCGTCCTCGGCAGGCACCGCACCGGCACGATCTGCTCGGGCAGCCACCACTTGGGCACCCGCGTGCCCAGCCAGGCCAGCAGTTCCTCGGTGCTCGGCGGGGTGCCGCCCGCGGTGGCGACGATCGCGGCGGCGGGCCGCTCGCCCCAGTACGGGTCGGGCACGCCGACCACGGCCGCCTCGGCCACCAGCGGGTGCGCCGACAGCGCCTGCTCCAGCGCCAGCGAACTGATCCACTCCCCGCCGGACTTGATCACGTCCTTGGTGCGGTCCACCAGCTCCACCGTGCCGTCCGGGGCGATCCTGGCCAGGTCCCCGGTGCGCAGCCAGCCCCGGTCGAACCGGCTGGTGTTGCTGTCGTCCTCGGGGTCCAGGTAGGCGCGGACCACCCACGGCCCCCTGGACTGCAACTCGCCGACGGCCACCCCGTCCCAGGGCAGCTCGGCGCCCTCGGCACCGACCAGGCGCAGCTGCACGCCCGGGGTGGGCCTGCCCACCATCGTGACGGCCGCACCGGGGCTGTCCAGGTCGGTGTCCGGGGTCAGGTGCTGCATGGTGCCGCTGGGCAGCATCTCGGTCATGCCCCAGCCCTTGCAGAAGACCAGCCCGCGCCGGGCCACCTCGTCCAGCAGGGTGCGTGGGGCGGGCGCACCGCCGCACAGCACGCGCCGTAGCGAGCTCAGGTCGTGCCCGTCGGCGAGCAGGTCGATCCACACCGTGGGCACGGCGGCGGCCACGGTCACCCGCTCGGACTCGATCAGCGCGCCCAGGGCCGCCCCGGACACTTCGCGGCCGGGCAGTACGAGCTTGGTGCCCGCCATCGCCGCGGTGTAGGGCAGGCCCCAGGCGTTGACGTGGAACAGCGGGGTGATGGCCAGCAACACGTCCTGGCGGCTGATCGCGTGCGAGTCGACCGTCATCGAGGACATCGAGTGCAGCACCGCGGCCTGGTGCGAGGCGACCACACCTTTGGGGTGCCCGGTCGTGCCGCTGGTGTAGCAGATCCAGGCCGCGTCGTCGGGTTCGGGCACGAACCGTCGCACGGGCGGGCACACCGAGCCCAACAGGTCCTCGTACAGCGGGCAGCGCGCGAACGCCGGGTGCACTGGGCTGCCGTCCTCCATGACGACCACGTCGCGCACGGCCAGGCCGTCGCGCAACGGGGCGAGCCGCCCGGTGAGCGAGGCGTCCACGAACAGCACGTCGTCGGCGGCGTGCCGCACCTGGTAGAGGATCTCCTCGTCGGACAGCCGCACGTTGACCCCGTGCACCACCCGGCCCGCCGCGGGCACCCCGAGGAACAGCTCCACGTGCCGGTGGCTGTTCCAGGCGAAGGTCGCCACCCGGCCGCCCCGGGCCACACCCAGCGCGTCCAGGACACCGGCGATCCGGACCGCCCGCTCCCCCACCTCCGACCACGTTCTGCGATCGGGACCGGCCGGGCCCACGGACACCACCTCGGTGCGCGTCCCGACGGATCGGCAGCGTTCGAGCACCAGTTCCAGGGTGAGCGGGAACTCCTGCATCAGGGCTTTCACTACGCCTCCCGACAGACGCCAGCGGCACAACAATGTCAGGCTTCCTGATATTCGACGGTATCAGGAAGCCTGACACTTGGACAGGTCAGTTATGAACGGTGTGTGACGAGAACACCGTTCGGTGCCGGGTCGCTCGCGGGCTGTGCGAACATGTGCACTGCGATGCCCGCGACACCATCTCTCCCCCGCTCCAGCGCCGACCGTGGTCCGGTGCCGACGGGGCGTACTCCGGGACCGGACGGCACCACGGCTGCCGATGCGGAGGACAAGGCCGCGAAACCGGCCCGCCGCGAGCACCCGTTCCCGATCAGGACGGTGCTGCTGGGCACGGCGGGCATGGCCCTGCTGGCCTTCGGCGGCATCGGCGCGGGCGCCACCCTGATCCACGACCCGCTGCTGGCCAACGGCCCGTTCAACTGGGTCCGCTACGGCCACGGCATGATGCTGGCCACCTGGATGCTCTACGTCGGGCTCGGGCTGATCATCTGGGCCTGGACCAGGCTGGGCAGACATGCCAGGGCGGGCAGGGTCGGCACCGCCGACATGGTCCGCATCGTGCTGATCTGGACCCTGCCGCTGCTGGTGGCCCCGCCGCTGTTCAGCAAGGACGTCTACAGCTACCTCTCCCAGGGCGACCTGGCGCTGCACGGGCTGGACCCGTACGCGGTCGGACCGGCCGCGCTGCCCAGCCCGCTGTCGGAGAACGTCAGCTGGGTCTGGCAGAACACCCCGGCCCCCTACGGCCCGCTGTTCGTGCTGCTGGCCAAGGGCGTGGTCGCGCTCACCGGCACCAACCTGATCACCGGCGTGATCGGCATGCGGCTGGTCATGGCCATCGGCCTTGGCCTGCTGTGCTGGTCGCTGCCCGGGCTGGCCCGCCACCTCGGCGGCAACGCCCCCGTCGCGGTCTGGCTGGTCGCCGCCAACCCGCTGCTGCTGGTGCACCTGATCGGCGGGGCGCACAACGACATGCTGATGATCGGCCTGATGGCCGTCGGCGTGCTGCTGTGCCTGGACCGCAGGCACGTCTGGGGCATCGCACTGGTCACCCTGGCCTGCGCGGTCAAGGGCACCGCCGCGCTCGCGCTGCCCTTCCTGGTGTGGGTGTGGGCGGCCCGCATGCCAGGCTCCCCCAAGGCCCGGTTCGCCAAGGCCCTCGCCGCCTCGCTGGGCGTGTTCCTCGCCGTGTTCGCCGTGTGCAGCCTGGTCGCCGGGGTGGACCTCGGCTGGATCCCCGCGTTGCAGGGTTCGTCCACAGTGGTCAACTGGCTGTCCCTGCCCTCCGGGGTGGGCCAGCTGGTCTGGGGCCTGGTCTGGTTGGTCACCGGCTTCGGGGACGTGACCCCGTTCGTGGTGGTCGCCCGGATCCTGGGCGGCGCGCTGCTGGCCTACCTGGTCGTCAAGCAGTGGTGGCTGGCCCGCGAGGGCGGTTACGAGGCGATCCGCCGCGCCGCGTTCGCGATGGCGGCCGTCAGCCTGCTCGCCCCGGCCACCATGCCCTGGTACTTCAGCTGGGCGCTCGTGCTGGGCGCCGGGTTCGCCTGGTCCACCGGGGCGCTCACCGCAGCCGCCTGCGGCTCGGTGTGGATGCTGCTGGTGACCTACCCCGCGGGCGGCACCGCCCTGTACGACTGGGGCTACCTGCTGGTGACCCTGGGCGTGGCCGCGCTGGCCGCCGTGTCCCTGCTGCGCCCCGACCCGCTGAACATCTCCCTGCGCACGATCTCCGACGTGCCCGAGCAGTCGCTGCGGCACCACTAGTGGACCTGGACCTGGCCTACGCGCGGTGCCGGGAGCTCAACGCCCGGCACGGCCGCACCTTCTTCCTCGCCTCGCTGATGCTGCCCGCCCCGCAGCGGCCCGCCGTGCACGCCCTGTACGGCTTCGCCCGGCTCGCCGACGAGGTCGTCGACGAGATGGCGGCCGATCGCGGGCCCGCCGAGCGCTCCGCCGAACTGGACCGGCTGGAGCAGCAGCTCAAGCGGGGGCTGGCCGGTGAGCCCCCGACCCACCCGGTGCTCGCCGCGCTGGTCGACACCATTGGCCGGTACCGCATCGACACCGTGCTGTTCGAGGACTTCCTCAGCTCGATGCGGATGGACCTGCACCACACCGACTACGCCAGCTACGCCGAGCTCGCCGTCTACATGCGGGGCTCGGCCGAGGTCATCGGCCTGCAGCTGCTGCCCGTCATCGGCACGGTGGGCCCGCGCGAACTCGCCGAGCCGCACGCCGCCGCCATGGGCGAGGCCTTCCAGCTGACGAACTTCCTGCGCGACGTCGCCGAGGACCTCGACCGCGGGCGGGTCTACCTGCCCGCCGACGAGCTCGCCGCGTTCGGCGTGGACCGCGAGCTGCTCCAGTGGTGCCGTGACCGGCGCGGGTCCGATCCCCGGGTCCGCCGCGCCATCGCCCACCTCGCCGCCCGCGCGCGCTCCGTGTATCGCACCGCCGAGGCTGGTCTGCCACTGCTCGCGCCCACCGCCCGGCCCTGCGTGGCCACCGCGCTGACCCTGTACCGCGGCATCCTCGACCAGATCGCCGCCGCAGGTCACGAGGTGTTCCGCGGCCGGGCCGCCGTGCCGCCCCACCGCCGCCTCGCCGTGGCGCTGCCCGCCTTCGCCCGCGCCTGGGCGGCCCGCTGAGGTTGGCCGCCTGGCCCCTCGCGGCGGGTACGACCTAGACCCACTCACTTCGATCGTCACTGAAGCCATAGCGGCCCACGATGTCATGAAGGTGCCGTTCATGGCGTTGAACGCCGCGAACGGCACCTTCATGACATGCCGCTACGAGTGCTGGCTCAGGTCGGCGGCGCGGCGGCAGGCCTCCACGGCGTCCTCGTGCGGGACCTTGCTGTGCTCCATGGAGTCGGTGCAGCTGGCCAGCAGGCTGATGGTGCCGAACGAGCAGCCGACGACGACCTCCTGGGTCATCGGGGCGTGCTTGTCGATCAGGTACTGGAGGCAGTCCTGGGTCGCGGCGTGCGCGGGCGCGGCGGCTAGCACGGGGGCCGCCGCACCGGCGAGCAGCGCGGCGGCCAGTCCTGCGGAACGTGCCAAGCGAGGCATGAGGATCCCTTCGGTGGGGGTGGGACGGCCAGCCCAACCGAACAGCTCGGTCGCGTTCAAGCCGCCTGCCCCGTTCGAGGGACGGGGTTCACCTGATCCGTGTCAGAGACGCCCTCTTCAGCGCCTGGGTGCAGGACCGCATCACCGCCGCGAACACCGACGCGTTGTGCGTCGACAACGCGGACGAACTCGGCCGCGGAGGACGCCGCGTCACGGTCGACGGTCAGCCCCGTCAGGGACGGTCCGGCGCGCACGGCGACAGCAACGCCCCTACGTCATCGGTTTCTCGCCGGCACCACGTGCCCGATCTCCACTCTGGACACTTCAGTGGTGAGCTTCTCCGTGACAGCCACCACGTGGTGCGTGCCCGCGTGCGTGACGGCCTCGACGCTGAACTCCGCACCCGTGATGTACCGCTCCACCAGCGGCGGGTACCAGCCGGTCCACGACTCCCCCCGCCCGCGTCCCACAACCGCAGCCGCATCTGGTACTTGTCGTGCACCCAACGCACAGTGTCCGCCGAGTGGAACGGCAGGCGGAGCGCGTTCGCGATGGCGACCGACTTGTCCTGGCTGCTGTCGTTGAGCGAGGCGATGACGTCCACCCGCCAGGACCGGTGCAGGGCGCGGGCGGCGGCCACCCAGTGCTCGGTCGGCCGTTGGTCGTCCACGCCAACCACGACAACCGGGTCCACCAGTTCGTCGGCCCATCGCAGGGAACTGGTCCAACACAGCACAGCGGTCTGGAGGCTGGGCAAGATCCGAGCGAACCTCGGCTGCCAGTACCAGTTGCCGTCCAGGACGAGAACGTGCAGGTCACAACGCCTTCCCGTGCGGCGGCAGCAGCAACTCGGTGCCCGGCTCAGCGATCAGGGTGATCTCGACACCCTTGGGCACCGGCTCCACGATCTCGAGCGACCCCACCATGATGTCGTGCGGCGGGAACATGAACGAGATCGCGTCGGCCCCTGCCGGAACGCGCGCGGTCGCCGGCTCGACATGCCCATCGTGGTGTGCACGTCCTGCAGCATCTGGAGGAAGTCGGCGTCGTCGAACAGCGGGTCGGCACCGTCCACGAAGTGGTCGGTCTCCTCGAAGTAGGACGGTTGGGCGATGTTCACCCGCGCCACCGGCATCGGCAACGGCGACGGCACCGAGGGCGCGCACCAGGGCAGGGTCGTCGGCACCTACCTGCACGGCCCGGTGCTCGCGCGCAATCCCGCGCTGGCGGACCTGCTGCTGGAGTGGGCGGTGGGCAACAGCGACTACTCCAGCGTCTCCCTGATGCTCGGTGGCGCGGAGCACCCGACCGAGCGACAACTGGACGGCACGGTCGAACTGCGCGAGCACCTTGCGGCCCTCGGTGCGGGTGCCGAGGTGCGCGGGCAGCTGGAGTTCTTCGCCCCGGAGTGTCCCGGCCACATCCTGTACGACCCGCTGCGGCGGGGACGTTTCGGCGGCACGTCCCGCCAGGCGGAGGAAATCGAGTGAGCTCGGGTCAGCGGGCCGAGACGCCCGACCGCCGGTCCCGTTACCCGTCGACGACCAGTTCCACGACCTCGTCCAGGCTTGTCACGTGTTCATGGTCGCCCGCGGGATCGGGACAGTTGTTGAGCGGAACGAAGTGCAGTGGACGCAGACCGGCCCGCCGCGCCCCGTCCACGTCGATACGAGCCGTGTCGCCGACATAAACCGTTCCCGTGGCCGGTACCCCCATCGCGTCGAGTGCGATCCGGAAAATCTCCGGATCGGGTTTCTCAACGCCGACGGCTCCGGAGTCGACGATGGTCTCGACGCGACACAGCGGTCCGTCTCCTACCTGGCAGACGCCCCCGCCCGCGAGCATGCCAGCGACCGTTCCCGTCGAATTGGACACGATTCCGACCGACACTCCGGTGGCGACGAGCCGGCGCAAGCCTCGCACAGCGCCGAGGGCGACCCGCGTCCAGTCAAATCCGGTGAAGACCCTCGTCATGTTCGCGACCACGTCATTCTCGTATTCGGCCGGAACACCGAGAGACCGAGCGTACGTGCGACGATATACGTCACGATCGAAATACCCTATGGCGTCCGTCGCAGCAACGGCGAGATAGTGCGCCCGATCGAACTCGACGGCCGCCGGCCGACCGAAAATCCCTACGATCGCCCTGCTCATGATGGCCGGGTTCGGCATCAACAACACGCCGCCCACGTCGAGCAACACCGCACTGTTCACTTATCCCCCTATAGTCGCCGAGTGTAGCGCAACGCGACGAACTATAGACACACCGTGACCCGCTTGCTAGCCTGGACAACGTTGCAACTACCCAGGGGGGGTGTTGGCGTACTGACGTCAGATGTCGTCCGAGCGTCCCAGCTTCTCACAGGTCGCGGCTGTGGGCCGCCATTTTTGCCGCCCACAGTACGCCATTCAGGCGAATCGTCGATTTGACAATTTTTTGGGGGGTCAAAATCGTGGAGCACAAGCTCGCGCCCATCGCGGCCGACGGCTCTGGGGAACTCATCGACGAGCATCTGATCGAAAAACTACGTATCGACTACTACTTCGACATCGACCGACTGCCCTTCAAGGAGCTGTTCGCGGGTCTGGAGACCGTCCTGGAGATCAAGCCGGCGCTCGTGGACTGGCTGGACTCGGTGGCCCGCAGGGACGTGCGCGGTGACGTACACCCCCGGGCCTTCGTCGAGGGCGACGTCGTGGTGGAGGAGGGCGCCCAGATCGAGGCCGGGGCGTACGTCGAGGGTCCCGCGGTGATCTGCGCGGGTGCGGTCCTGCGGTCCAACGCCTGCATCCGCGACCACGTGGTGATCGGGCCGCGCAGCAAGATCGGCCACTGCACCGAATTGACCAGGTCGGTGCTGATGGCCGACTCCATGGCCACCCACATGGCGTTCATCGGCGACTCCGTGATCGGCAACAACGTGAACATCGGGAGCTCCTGCGTGACGACCAACCTCCGGGTCGACCGGCCTGTACGGGAACCGGCGACCGCCGAGATCGTGCTATCCATAGAGGGCTGGACCGTGCCGACGAGGCAGACGAAGTTCGGCGCCATCATCGGGGACCGGACCCAGCTACCCGCGCTGATCTCCACCTCGCCCGGCACGCTGATCGGTCCGGGAACCATCGTCATGCCACGCGGTCAGCTCGGTGGCGTGCTCCCGGCCGGCACCCGGGTCAGGTGAGCGCGCGGATGAGCCGTCTCGTTGTGACCGGAGGCCACCCGCTCGTGGGCACCTGCCCGGTCCAGGGTTCCAAGAACGTCGCACTGCACCTGTACGCGGCCGCGCTGCTGATGCGTGGACCGGTCACGATCCACAACGCCCCCGCGATCACCGACACCGCGGTGTGCGTGGAAATCGCGACGCACCTCGGTGCGCAGGCTGGTTACGTGGGCACGGACTTCCATGTCACCCCGCCGGCTCGGCTGGGTGACAGCATCCCGGCCGAGTTGGGGCGCCGCATCCGGCCGACCGCGTGTTTCGGTGCCGCGGTCCTCGCCAGCACCGGACGGATCTGGTTCCCGCTGCCGGGCGGCGACGCGTTCTGCGATCGGCCCATCGGGCTGCACCTGACCGCGATGGCCAACGCCGGCGCCACCGTCGAAAACCGCCACGGCGGCGTCGACGTGCGGCTGACGGACGCGCGGCCCAAGGCGTTCAGCATGTCACTGAACACCCCGTTCGGCCCGAGTCTTGGTGCGACCGTGACAGCTCTGTTCATGGCCGTGCGCGCGAACGGCACCTCCGTGCTCGAGGACATCAGCGTCGAGCCGGAAGTGCTGCACACCGTCGACTTCCTCAACAGCGCCGGGGCCAGGATCGAGCTGTTGCCCGGCAACCGCGCGGAGATCACCGGTGTCGACGAGCTCGGCCACGCCGACTGCACGGTGCCCGCCGACCGTCTCGAGGTCGGCACGATCGCCATCGCGGCGGCGATCACCGGCGGGCAGGTGCTGCTGACCGACACCAGGCGCGCCGACCTGACACCCGGCTTCCTGGACTGCGTCGAGGCCATCGGCATGGTGCTGCACGACCAGCCGGACGGCCTGTTCGTCCGGATGGACGACGAGATCCGGCCCGGCGAGGTCGTCACCGGACCGCACCCGGAGTTCCCGACGGACCTACAGCCGCAGGCGACGACCTTGCTCACCCAGGCCAACGGCACCAGCCAGGTGGTCGAGCGGGTGTACCAGCAGCGCGCCACCCACACGCCGGGGCTGCGGGCGTTCGGCGCGGACATTGAGCAGGAGGGCAACCGGCTGAAGATCTCCGGACCCACCGCGTTCACGGCAGCGGACGTGGAGGGCAACGACATCCGCTGCGTCACCGCGCTGGTGCTGGCCGCGCTCGCCGCGCGGGGCGAGTCCCGCATCGCCGGCCTCTACCACCTCGCCCGCGGGTACGGCGCGCTTGTGCCGAAGCTGATCGCGCTCGGCGCCGAGATCACCTTCGTGGAGAACGACCCTGGAATGATTGCCCCATGAGCGAAACCTGGTCGGACCGAGCGGCGCACGCCATCGATCCGCGCGTCAAGGAGTTCGTCGCGGCCAACGCGGCCCCGGGCGCGATCGTCGTGCTCGGCGACGCCGAGCGGACCCACACGGTGGCCTACGGCACGGTGGAACCGCATCGCGCCGCGGTGCTGCCGACCGCGGCCGTGCGCTACGACCTCGCGTCACTCACCAAGGTCGTCGCCACCTGGCCGCTGGTCGGCAAAGCCGTCGCGGCCGGTCAGCTGGATCTGGACGCGCCGGTCGGCGGCTACTTCGACCTGCCGGCGCTGCCCGGGTCCGTGGTCACCACGCGGCAGATCCTCTCGCATACCAGCGGGCTTCAGGCGTCGACGCGCTTCGACCGCTATGTCGGCCCCGGCCCGGACCTGGTCGAGCGGCTGCTGTCCGAGCCGCTACAGACCGTTGCCGGCACAGAACACCGCTACATCAACCGCGGTTTCATCCTGCTGGGTCTGCTGCTGGAACGGCTGTCCGGCCAGCCGCTCGACGTGCTGGCCGAGCAGCTGTGGCGGCAGCTGGGCATGGACGCCACCTGCTACGGGCCCGTTCCAGCCGACGTGACCGTGGCACCGACGGAGATCCGGCTGCCGGGCACACGTCCGGCCTGGGGTGTGGTGCACGACGAGAACGCCGCCCTGATGGGTGGAGTCGCCGGCCACGCCGGAGTCTTCTCCACGGCCCATGACCTGGCCCGGTACAGCCGTTGCCTGCTCGGCGTCGAGCAGGTCGACCCCGGTCTGGCCGCGTTCCTCGGCCAGAGTGCCCGTCCGCACGTCACGGATGCCGACGGCAGCCGCGGCCTTGCCTGGTTGCTGGCGGCGGACAACGAGGTTGTGTACCACCACGGGTTCACCGGTACGAGCCTGTTCCTCTCGTTGGCGCACAGGCGTTTTGCTGTGCTGCTGTCCAACGCCGTGTACAGCTCGCGGGAACGGCATGGCGTGGCCGGACTGCGCGCCGAGTTGCTCCGGGAGGTTGTCAGCCCGTGATCAAGCAAAGTGCGCCGGCACTGGACACCGACGTACCACTGCGGCCGTTGACGACTCTCGGTGTCGGTGGGAACGCGGACCGGCTGCTGCGCGTCACCAGTGCCGACGATCTCGTCGAGTACGCGGCGGGTATGGCCGCCGACGAGCCGCCGCCGCTGCTACTGGGCCACGGCAGCAACGTCGTGGTGTCGGACAGCGGGTTCCCCGGCACGGTGGCGCTGATGTGCGGTGGCGGGATCGAGCCGCGCTCGGGTGCCGGCGACCGCGTCGAGGTCGTGGTCGATGCGGGTGAGTCGCTGGAGCGCCTGGTCCGTTTCGCCGTGGACGAGGGGCTCGCGGGCGTGGAGTGCCTCGCCGGTGTCCCCGGCACGGTCGGGGCTCTGCCGGTGCAGAACGTGGGGGCCTACGGCCAGGACGTCTCGCAGATCCTGCTGCACGCCGACGTGTTGGACTGGCGGACCGGAAGGCGCGGCCGAATGACGGCACGTGAGTGCGAATTCGGATACCGCGACAGTCGGTTCAAGCGGGAGCCCGGCCGGTACGCGGTGCTGTCGGTGACCTTGGGGTTGCACCGCCGTGGACTCGGCGAACCCGTTGCCTACCAACAGCTCGCCGACGAACTCGGGATCGCCGTCGGCGACCGGGTGCGGCTGGCCGAGGTCGAGGCCGCCGTGCTGACCATCAGGCGGCGCAAGGGAATGGTGGTCGACCCCGCCGATCCCGACAGCCGGTCGGTCGGCTCGTTCTTCCTCAACCCCACGATCCCCCTGCCGGACTGGGACGCCTTCAGCGAACGCCTGCTCGCGGCGACCGGCCGTCGGCCGCCGCACCTCGCCGACGTCGGCGACTCGGTCCGCACCAGCGCCGGCTGGCTGATCGAACAGGCCGGATTCACCAGGGGGCAACGGTTTGGGACGGCCAGGATCTCCACCAAGCACACGCTCGCGCTGGTGGCCGAGGAGGGCACGAAGGCCTCAGACATCTGGCTGGCGGCCGGCACCATCGTGAATCGCGTGCATGACATGTGCGGCGTCCGGTTGCATCCGGAACCGCGGTTCGTCGGTCCGTTCGACGAGTACCCGACACCGGGAGGTGACGGGCGGCATGCCTGACACCGCTTCCCCGATCGACCTGCCGCTGCCGCGGGAACACCTCGCCGCGCTGCTGTTCGACCTGGACGGCACGCTGATCGACACCAGGGCGATCAACAGGATCGCACTGGCCGCGGTGTTCCGACCGTTCGGGCTCGAACTGGCCACGCTGCCACGACCGCCGGAGGGCACCGCGTTCATCGACTGGGTGGCGCACCTGGTCGACAACGGGTCGCTGCCCGCCGACGTGGACACCGCGGCACTCTGGCGGCACTGCGAGCGTGAGGTGATCGAACGGGCCACGCAGGCGCCCGCGATCGGCCCGGTCGTGGCGCTGGCCCGCTGGGCAGGCGCGTGGGCGCCCGCGGTGCCGACAGCGGTGGCGACCGGGAGCAGCCGCGTCGTCGCCGAGTCGCTGCTGGCGGCGTCCGGGCTGGACGACCTGTTCGGCGTCCTGGTGACTCGGGACGAGGTCAGCAGGGGCAAACCGGCGCCGGATCTGTTCCTGGCCGCCGCCGAACAGCTCGGCGTGGCGCCGTCGGGCTGTGTCGTGGTCGAGGACACCGACATTGGACTGTCGTCGGCGCGCAGCGCGGGAATGGCTACGCTGGACGTCAGGCCGTTCAGGGAGACCTGATGGGCGCGCCCGCGCTGTCCCGCCCCGACACCGACCACCGCCGGGGCATGGTGATGTGGGTGCTCGGCGCGTCGGTGTACCTCGTCGCCGTGTTCCACCGCACGAGTCTCAGCGTCGTGTCCGGTCTGGCCGAGCAACGGTTCGGGATCGGGCCGGCGGAGCTGTCCATGTTCACGGTGCAGCAACTGCTGGTCGCGGCCGGGCTGCAACTGCCGGCCGGGCTGCTGGTGGACAGGTTCGGTCCACGTCGGACACTCACCGCCGCACTGGTGCTGATGGCCGTGGGACAGACCGGGTTCGCACTCATCGCCGACTTCCCACTCGGTCTGGTGGCCCGTGCGCTGCTGGGGTTCGGCGACGCGTTGACCTTCGTCAGCGTCCTGCGGCTGACCACGTCGTGGTGTCGGGAGAAGCGGATCGCGCTGCTCGTGCAGTTGACCGCGGTGCTGGGCATGGCGGGCAATCTCCTGAGCACTGCCCCGCTGCACCTGCTGCTGGCCGATCTCGGTTGGACCCCGACGTTCCTCGGCACTGCCGCACTGACCGCCGTGCTGGGCTGCCTGATCTACGGCACGGTGCGGGACTCCCCCGTGCCGGTACCGGTGAGCACGCAGTCATCGGAACGGCTGCGTGGCGTGGTGGCGGACCTCGCTGCGGTGTGGCGGGTGCCCGGCACCAGGTTGGGCTTCTGGATGCACTTCACCAGCACGTTCTCGTTCATGGCGTTCTCGCTGCTGTGGGGCTTCCCGTTCCTCACAAGGGGACAGGGCATGTCCCCGGCAGCGGCCAGCCAGGTGCTCGCGCTGCTCGTCGTTGCGAACATGGTCGCCGGTCTGGTGTTCGGCCAGCTCGCGGCCAGTAGTCGACGGACACGGGTGCCGGTCAACGCTGTGACCATCGTCGTGGTCGCCGCGCTGTGGGCGGCCGTGCTGTGGTGGCCGGGGCCAGCGCCCTATCCGCTGGTGGTGGCGCTGGTCGTAGGGCTCGGGACCTGCGGTCCGGCCTCGATGCTGGGGGTGGACGTGGCCCGTACGGCCAACCCACCGGAGAAGGCCGCCACCGCCGCGGCCACGGCGAACGTCGGCGGGTCCATCGGCGCACTGGTCGCGGTGGGGGTGGTCGGCGTCGGGCTGGCCCTGCTCGACCACCTGGCGGTAGCCACCGCGACCGCCTACACCATCGCTTTCACCGCGCAGTGGTCACTCTTCCTCGTCGGCGGCACCCAGATCGTCCGCTACTGGCGAATCACCAGGAGCGCTCGACCGACTGGCCGGCTTCCATGAAGGTCGTGACCCCAGCGGCCCTTGCGCGCAGCGCGCCGGTCACCCGCCGGACCAGTCGAGGTGAACAGCGGTCCGCGAGATCGTCCGGCGCGACGAATTCGATGGCCTGGAGTTCCGGGTCGCAGGGGCGAAGAGACTTCCGCAGTTCACCATCGAGGACACCGCCGTCGAAAACAAATCCCAGCATGGCTCGACAACCAGGCTCCGGAGGCACCCAGTCGACACACAGCAACCGTCCCGATTCCAGGTCGAATCCCAGCTCCTCCCGAATCTCACGAACACACGTCATCCAGGGGGAATCACCGGCCTCCGCGATACCTCCGGGAATTTCCCAGCCAGCCTTGTAGACCGGTTTCACGAGTAGCAGCCGGTCGTCCGAATCGAACAGCAAAGCCCCACCGGCCACCGGAAAACCCGGCAGCGTCGCATGCCAGTCGGCGGGATAGGTGGTCGAGGCCGGGTCGCCCGACGACGGTTGTCCAGGCATGACATATCCCTCTCGTCACTTCGGAGTGCATACGAAATCCGCGTACTCGGTCACCACACTACCGCACCGCGGCACGGCCCGTGACGATATCGCAGCGAAATGAACACCTACAGCCCAGTCGAAACAGCATCAGGGGGAACGGTGAAGGTACTGGGAATTCATGACGGCCACTCGGCGTCGGCCTGCCTCGTCGACGACGGGAAAGTCGTTGCCGCGATACAGGAAGAGCGGCTGGTCTACGAGAAGAACCGAGGCGGCTATCCGGAGCGTGCGATCGGCCGGGTGCTGGCGACCGCCGGTGTCGAGCTGGCCGACGTGGACCGGGTGGCGTTCAGCACCCGGGAGTTCCGCAACCTCAACATGCGCAACGCCGCCGACGTGATGGCCACCTACGGCCGCATGTTCACCGACCCGTCCGGGCAGCGTGCGCTGGAGTCGGAGGACAACGAACAACAGCAGCAACGGCTACGGTCCGCCCGGCTGACCGAGGCCGGCTTCCCCGCCGAGCGGATCCAGTTCGTCGACCACCACACCTGCCACGCCACCACGGCGTACTTCGCGCGCGGCACCTTCGACCGAAACATCCTGGTGATCACCAACGACGGTCACGGCGACGGGCTGTGCGCCACCGTCTCCATCGGCCGCGGCGGCACGCTGACCAGGCTCGCCAGCGTGCCCAAGGACGACTCGATCGCCGCGATCTACAGCTACATCACGTATCTGCTCGGGTTCACCCCGCTGGAACACGAGTACAAGCTGATGGGCATGGCGCCGTACGCCGAGGACAGCGGGCACGCCAAGCAGGTCTGCGACTACTTCGAGTCCCTGTTCGAACTCCATCCCGAGCAGCCGCTGCTGTGGCGCAGGACCGCGGGCACCACGCCGGTGTCCGCGCTCGCCCCGGAGATCGAGAAGGCCATGCGGTTCCGGCGGTTCGACGCCATGATGGCCGGATTGCAGATGTTCACCGAGAACCTGGTGACCCGCTGGGTGGCACGTGTCGTCGAGGCGACCGGGGTGACCGACCTCGCGCTGGCCGGCGGCATCTTCATGAACGTCAAGCTGAACCACCGGATCGCCGACCTACCGGGGGTCCGGTCGGCGTTCTTCTGCCCGTCGGCGGGCGACGAGAGCAATTCCTTCGGCGCGGCCTGGTCGCTCGGCGGTGTGCCCGAACAGGGTCGGCCGCTGCCCCACCTCTACCTCGGCACCGGTTACACCAGGCAGGAATGCGAGAAGGCGGTCGCCGATCACAGCTTCCGCAAGCGTGTCCGGGTCACCGAGATGTCAGATCCCGACGAGCAGTGCGCGCTGCTGCTGGCCGATCGACAGATCGTCGCCCGGTTCGCCGGGCGGATGGAGTTCGGGGCCCGCGCACTGGGCAACCGGTCGATCCTGGCCAACGCCAGCGATCCCGACGCGTGCTCGCTCATCAACCGCATGATCAAGCGGCGCGACTTCTGGATGCCGTTCGCACCGACGATCCTCGCCGAGCACGCCGACCAGTACCTCGTCCCGCACCCGGACTGCCCCGCCGAGTACATGGCGCTCGCCTTCGACGTCAGGCCGTCGGCGCACAAGCACCTCACGGCCGCCACCCATCCGCACGACCACACCTGCCGACCGCAGATCCTGACCGCCGAGGCCAACCCGGCCTACCACCGGCTCATCTCACTGTTCCGTGAGCACACCGGCATCGGCGGTGTGCTCAACACCTCGTTCAACCTGCACGGATACCCCATCGTCGAGACACCTGAGCAGGCGCTGGACGTCTTCGACTCCTCGGGCCTGAACTACCTGGCCATCGAGCACCTGCTCGTGCAGGAGGTGTCCGAGGACGACTGAACGGCGTACCGACGGGCAACCTGCCCTCCAGCCAGGGGACCAGTGCCCACCTGGGAGGGGTGGTGAGCACCATCAGCGCAGGTGAGGGTGCTCACTACCCCTAATCGGGTGTCAGAAGGCGAGGGCCTGGGCGCGGCGCTTGACCTCGCGGCCACGGTCGCCGCGCAGCGCCTCGATGGGCGAGCCGGGCAGCGTCTCGTCCTCCTCGAACAGCCAGCGCAGGATCTCGTCCGGGGAGTAGCCGGAGTCCCGCAGCACCGTGATCGTGCCGGGCAGCCCCTTCACGACCCCCTCCTCACCGAGGAAGCAGGCGGGCACGTACAGCACGCCCTCGCGGCGCACGGCGAGCAACTGGCCGTCGCGCAGCAACTGGTGCACGCGCGTCACGGGCAGGCCGAGCCGCTCCGCGACGTCGGGCAGGGCCATGACCTCCAGATCGGGGTTCAACACGTCGGCGGCAACTGGGATGGCGCTCACCTGGCCCACGATGCCACATCCCCGTTTGTGGTGCCTTGCCCAGGCACGTCGGGCGCCTCGCCTACCATCGTGTGTCGTGGGAACCCAGAGCGTGAGCCTCGTCGGGGGGCTGCTGGAACAGCGGTACCGCGTCGACGCCCTGCTCGCGCGGGGTGGGATGTCGGCGGTGTACCGCGGCGTGGACACGCGCCTGGAACGATCCGTGGCGATCAAGGTCATGGACGAGCGGTTCGCCGGTGACCAGACCTTCATCGACCGGTTCGTCCGGGAGGCGCGCACCGCGGCGCAGCTGCACCACCCCGGGGTGGTCGGGGTCTACGACCAGGGTGTCGACCACTCCCCCGAGGGCGAGCGGGTGTTCCTGGTGATGGAACTGGTCGCCGGGGGCACCCTGCGCGACCTGCTGCGCGAGCGCGGCGCCCTGCCGGTGCCGCTGGCCGTCAGCGTCATGGAACAGGTGCTCTCGGCGCTGGGCGCGGCACACCGGGCCGGGCTGGTGCACCGGGACGTCAAGCCGGAGAACGTGCTGATCGGCCGCGGCGGCGTGGTCAAGGTCGCCGACTTCGGCCTGGTGCGGGCGGTGGCCAGCGCGAACACCACCAGCGACTCCATGATCCTGGGCACGGTGGCCTACCTGTCGCCGGAGCAGGTGGCGACCGGTGCCTCCGACGCCCGCAGCGACGTGTACTCCGCGGGCATCCTGCTCTACGAACTGCTCACCGGGGTCCCGCCCTACACCGGGGACAACGCGATCTCCGTGGCGTACCGGCACGTGAACGACGACGTGCCGCCGCCGAGCGAGGCGGCCACCGGCAGCATCCCGCCCGCGCTGGACGACCTGGTGCTGCGCGCGACCCGCCGCGAGCCCTCGGGCCGCCCGGCCGACGCCGACGCGCTGCTGGCCGAGTTGCAGCGCACCGCGGGCGCACTGGGCATCCCGGCGATGGCCGTGCCGCTGCCCGCCACCGCCGACGTCCGACTGGACGACAGCACGATGCGGGTGCGCGACGACGGGCCGCCCACCGAGAAGATCGCGCCGATCACCATGGCCACACCGCGCCCCACCGGGCCGACGCCGATCGGCCCGCAGGGCACCCGTGCCATGTCCCGCGAGGAACTGGACGCCAACGCGATCACCGCACGGCACGAGCCGGTGCCCGCGGGGCCCGCACCGATGTCGGCGGCCGAGCGCTACCACCAGCAGCGCAGCCGCAGCAGACGGATCTTCACCATCTGGATCCTGATCATCGTGCTGCTCGCGGCGGCGATCGGCACCACGGCCTGGTGGCTGGGCTCGGGCCAGTGGTCGCAGGTGCCCCAGGTCAAGGGCCTGGAGCAGTCGGTGGCCGAGCAGCGGCTGCGCGACTCGAACCTGACCTTCCACGTGACCAAGGTGCGCAACAACACCGCGAAGCCAGGCATCGTGCTGGACGTGCGCCCCGGTGAGCTGCAACAGGTGCAGCGCGGCTCGGACGTGGAACTACAGGTGTCCCAGGGCCGTCCGACCGTGCCCAACGTGCAGGCGGGCGCGGACCCCGCGGACGCCGACAAGCAGATCACCGACCAGGGGTTGCAGGCGGTCCGCGACGCCAGCAAGGACGGGTACAGCGACTCCGTGCCGCAGGGCAGGGTGCTCGGCCTGGACCCCAGCGCGGGCACCCCGCTGGACGTGGGCGCGCCGGTGAAGGTGTTGCTGAGCAAGGGACCCGCCCCCAAGCAGGTGCCCAGCGTGGTCGGCATGTCGCGGGACGAGGCCTTCGCGGCGCTGACCCAGGCCGGGTTCGAGCCCTTCGACGCGGGCACCGAGTTCTCCGACAAGGTGGACAAGGACAAGGTCACCAAGACCAGTCCGGCCGCGGGGGCCACGGTCGCCAACGGGGGCAGCAAGCGGGTCGGCGTGTTCACCTCCAACGCGGTGACGGTGCCGGACCTGAGGGGCCAGAAGGCGGAGGACGCGCGCAAGGCGCTCAAGGCGCTCGGCCTGGAGATCGACGTGCGCGGCTTCTTCCGTCGACCGGACTCGACCGTGTTCAGCCAGGACCCCGCGGCGGGCAGTCGGGTCAAACCGGGCACGAAGGTCGCCGTGGACGTGTTCCCCTGACCAGTGCGGTGTCCAAGGCCCGGGTCGGGTGATGTCGTGATCCAGGTGGATGGATCGGCGTGCCGCCCCCGTGCCGTCGTACTGGGTGTACGGGGGCACGGGGGCGGCGCGGGGAGGCGCCGCCTGGGCGCGGCAGCACCGGCCCGGGATGCCGGACACCGCACTATGCTCGCCCCATGATCGGCACTCGGGGTCGCGTGACAGGTCGGATCGGACCTGGGCTTGTCGGCGAGGTGATGCTCGCCGTGCGCGGCGGGGCGGAGGCGTTCTACGCCCACCCGGTGGAGCCGAACGAGGTCATCGAGCGCGGTGAGCAGGTGCTCGTCGTGGACTTCGACCCGCCCCGGACCGTGTACGTGCAGCGGTGGCGCCCGCTGGCCTGAACCGCTGCACGGCCGTTTCCTAAATGTGTGTCAAGAGACATCGACATCAAGGGAACGCAGGAATAGCGTCAGCCCTCCAAGGTGCGCCGGGAAGACTGGTCGGCAACCACGACTAGGTCGTGGGGCGCACCTCCGCGCCCCACGCGTGAAGGGGGCGTCAACGGATGGACGCGAGTGCACTAGTGCTCGCCGGTGCCGTCGTAGTGGCGGTACTGGCGTTGTTCATCATCCTGCGGATCCTGTGGCGGGTGGCCGAGCCCAACGAGGCAATGATCATCTCGGGGCTGGGCACCAAGGGGCACAACCAGGAGCTCGGGGCGGACAGCCTCGGGTTCAAGATCGTCACTGGCAAGGGCACGCTGGTCCTGCCGGGATTCCAGACCGCCCGCAGGCTCTCCCTGGACACCAGGTCCTCGGAGATCGCGGTGTCCTGCGTGACCAAGCAGGGCATCCCGGTTCGGGTGCAGGGCGCGGTCATCTACAAGGTGGGCGACGACTTCGTCTCGATCGCCAACGCGGCACGGCGCTTCCTGGACCAGCAGAATGCGATGGACACTCGGATTCACGCGGTGTTCGCCGGTCACCTGCGATCCATCATCGGCGCGCTGACCGTGGAGGAGCTCATCCGCGACCGGGAGCGGCTGACCGCCGAGGTGCGCAGTTCCTCGGCCACCGAGATGAGCAAGCTCGGGCTGGTCGTGGACTCCATGCAGATCCAGGAGATCGACGACGAGTCGGGCTACATCGCCAACCTGGGCAAGCCGCACGCGGCCGCAGTGGCCGCCTCGGCCCGCATCGCCGAGGCGCAGCGCGACCAGGAGGCCACCGAGGCCGAGCAGATCGCGGCGGCGAACAAGGCGTCGGCCTGGCGGGACAGCCAGATCAAGCAGGCCTCGTACCAGGCCGAGATCGACCAGGCCAGCGCGCGGACCAAGCAGGCGGGCCCGCTCGCCGAGGCCACCGCGCGCCAGGAGGTCGTGGTGCAGGAGACCAGGGCCGCGCAGTTGGAGGCGGACCTGTCCGAACAGCGACTCCAGTCTCAGGTTCGCAAGCCGGCTGACGCCAAGGCGTACGAGACCAGGACCCTGGCCGACGCCGACCGCGACGCGCAGATCGCCCGCGCCCAGGCCCAAGCCAAGGAGACCGAGCTGCGTGCCGCCGCCGACGCCACCCAGGTGAAGGCCGCGGCACTGGCCGAGGCCGAGGCGACCAAGGCGCGCGGTGAGGCCATGGCCTCGGCGACCAAGGCCACCGGTGAGGCGGAGGCCGCGGCGGCCAGGGCACAGGGCCTGGCCGAGGCCGAGGCCGCGCGGGCCAGGGGTCTTGCCGAGGCCGAGGCGATCAAGGCGCGGGCCGCCGCGCTGGCCGAGAACCAGGATGCCGTTGTGGCACAACAGTTGGCGGAGAACTGGCCGGCCATCGTCGCCGCGGGCGCGGGCGCCTTCAGCAACGTGGACAACATGGTGGTGCTCAACGGCGCCGAGGGCATGTCCGAGCTGTTCACCAAGGCCCTGTCCCTGGGCGGCGCCGGGTTCGGCATCGCGCGCCAGCTGATGGACGCGGTCAAGACCGGCACGACCTCCAGCGAGAACAACGGTTCCTCGCCGTTCGGTGACCTGACCGAACTGACCAAGTCCGAGTGAGACGGCCGATGCTCGGGGCGTCCTCAGCGCGTCCCGAGCACCGTCTTCGCCAGCAGTGCGGCCTGGGTGCGACTGGTCACGCCGAGCTTGCCGAACAGGTTGCCCAGGTGCACCTTCACCGTGCGCTCGGCCAACCCCAACCGGCCCGCTATGTCCTTGTTGGACAGTCCCTCGCCCAGCAGCGCCAGGACATCCCGCTCCCGCGGCGTCAGCGGGTCGGCGGGCTGACTGGTCAACGCCCGCGCGGCGGAGCCGCTCAGCGCCGTGATGCCCTGGCACGCCCCGCGCACGGCAGCCGCCAACTCCTCGCCGGTGGCGTCCTTGAGCACGAACCCGTTGGCACCCAAGGCAAGTGCCTGCCTGATCTCACGCTGTCGGCCGATCGTGGTCACCATCAGCACCTTCGGTTGCCCGCCGCCCGCCGCGCGCAGCAGGCTCAGGGTCCGCAAGCCGTCCATGCCAGGCAGGTACAGGTCCAGCAGCACCACGTCCGGTGCCGGTCCGGTCCAGTCCAGCAGCTGCTGACCGCTCTCGCAGCCGCCGACCACCTCGATGTCCGGCTGCGCGCCGAGGATCACCGCCATGCCCTCGCGGACCAGCGCCTGGTCGTCGACGAGCAGGACCCGGATCACCCGGCCAGTCTACTGTCGTGCCATGCGCACCTGGCTGGCCGCGAACTCGGTGACCCCGGTCGACCTGGGGCTGACCGCGCTGGTCGGCCTGCTGCTCTGGGTGGGCGGCGTGTGGTCCCCCGGCCAGGGCTGGCCCGAGCTGCTGCTCGGCGCGGCCCAGGTGCTCCCGCTGCTGCTCCGCCGACGCGCGCCCGGCGTGGTGCTCGCCGTGGTCACCGCCGCGACGGTCGCCCAGCTGCTGATCGGCCTGCCCCGCAACCTCGGCTACGTGCCCGTGCTGCTCGCGCTCTACTCCGCGCAGGGTTCGCCGCACCGCGCGGTGCGCTGGTGGCTGTGCGGGGTTGCGGCCGTGGCGGTCGGATTGGTCATGGTGCCCACGAAGGGTCCCGTGGAGGGCACGCTGCTCACCGTGGTGGTGGCCGGTGTCGCGTGGGCGATGGGCCTGGAACGCCGCAGGCACCTGGCCGAGCGCGGCGAACTCGCCCGCTACCGTGCCGCCGAACAGCGCGAGCGCGCCGCACGCCGGTTGCACGACACCATGGCGCAGACCACCACGGTGATGCTGGTGCACGCCGAGGCCCTGCGCGCGGTCGGTGAACTCAGCGAGGCAGATCGCGCGCGACTGGACACGATCCTCACGGCCGGTCGCGCGGCGTTGAGCCAGGTCCGCGAGGCCGTGCGCGAACTGCACGAGGATGGGGCACCGGCTGACCCCTGTGACCTGCCCGAGGTGTTGCGCCTGCTCACCTCGGCCGGACTCGTGCTCGACGGCGACCCGCTCACCGCTCTGGCCGGTCTCGACGCCCCGGCACGCGAACTCGCCGAGCGCGTCGTGGCCGAGTCGGCGACCAACGCGTTGCGGCACGCCGGTCCCGGAGCCGTGCTGCGCGTGCGGATCATCGCCTCGGCGGACTCGGTGCTGGTCGACGCCAGCAACACCGCGGGCCGCAAGTCGCTGGCGCGCACCGGTTACGGCCTGTCCAGCCTGGCCGGCCAGCTCAGCGCCAGCGGTGGCGAACTGGACTGCGGACCGGTGGACGGCGGCTGGCGCGTCACCGCTCGGATCCCAGCCTCAGGGCGACGGCAGCTCTACCCCGACTTGCGCAATGGCATCCATCACCTCGGCACTGGGGTTTCCGCTCCCCGCGGCGGACTCAGCCACCACGACGAGCGAGCCATCGATCCGTGAAGCGTAGTGCTGTCCGGTGAACCTCACTCCGGCCGCGCCCACCAACGACGCGCCCAGCGGCGAGATGTTCCCGGTCCCATCGGTATCGTCGAGTTGTTTGAATCGCTCAGCTCCGCTCTCGGTGTACATGCCGACCCAAGCCACCGAGAGGACGGTCACCGCACCGTCTGTGTCCGCGATCGCCGCCAATTCCCTGCGCAGTGAACGACACGGTGTCCTGGTGAAGAACTCCCGCACCTGGCCGAAGGAGTCCGCGATGCAAGTCAGATCCTGCTTGACCGCCTTCCTGACCAGCCTGAGCCCCATCCGCGTCAGGGCGTCACCGACCTGACCCTTGCGAGCGGACTTCCTGCCCTCTTCGGTCCTGGCACGAACGCTCTGCGCGGTCGCGGAGTCAGCCGCACTCTCGACCACACCGACGCCACCCACACCGCCACCAGCGCCCGCCAGGCCGAACGCGAGCACAACGACCACTGTCGCGGCACCAGCGCCCTTGCCGCCCTTGCCGCTGATCGGCCGAACCCGCCCGCGTTCATCCGTGTAGAAATCCCCCAAGATCATCCCCTCCACTCGGTCCGCGTGCGGGCCATCGTTTCGGGTATGCCCGGTCATCGCGGGCATATCGCGCGGAACCGCTCGGATGGACGATGGCAGAGCTCGTGCCAGTGGTTGGTGCGGTGTTCCTGTGGGTGAATCACCCCTGATTCAGTGCCAGCAACTGCGAGACGGTGACGAACCGGTAGCCGCGGGCCCGCAACTGGTCGATGATCGGCCCGAGGGCGGCACGGGTCTGCTCGCGGCCCTGGTACATGCCGTGCAGCAGCACGATCGAACCGGGCGTCACGTGGTTCACGGTGTAGTCGGTGATCGCCGAGGCGCTGCGGTCGACCTCCGGGTAGGAGTTGGGCTCCACGTCCCAGGTGATCGTTCGGCGGTCGTGCTCGTGCAGGTAGTAGGGCAGCGCGAGCAGCTTCTTGCCGTTGGGCGGCCGGAAGGTGATCTCGCCGGTGTAGCCGGTGCGCCGGATCAGCTCGTCGGTGCGTTCCACCTCCTCAGCGACGAACTGCGGGCTCACCAGCACCATGCGCTGGTGCGAGTAGGTGTGGTTGCCGATCTCGTGACCGGCCTGGGCGATGGCCCTGCCCAGTTCGGGGTGCGCGGCCAGGTCACGGCCGATCAGGTAGAACGTGCCGTGCACTCCCCTGCTCGCCAGTGTGTCCAGCATCGGTTGCGCGCCAACGGGATCCGGTCCGTCGTCGAAGGTCAGCGCGAGGACCTTCTCAGCGGTGTCGACCCGGCTGGTGAGCCCGCCGAAGAACTGGAAGGTGCGCGCGCTGGCCAGTCGCAGCAGGCCGAAGGCCGACAACGGGAGCAGCACGAGGAGCACGCCGAGCACGATCAGCAGACGGCGTGGCCGCGGGAACGAGCGCATGCGGGCAGCTTTCCCGTGCCCGCCCCCGCGAGGAAGCGGCGGAGGTACTAGTACCTGCGGCACAATGACGGGCGCCACCGCTGCCCGAAGGGGCAAGCCACTGCCGAGGGGAACGTCGTTGCGCGGACTGGTCCTGGGAGGCGGTCTCGCGGGCACGCTGGCCGCCGCCGCACTCGGCGTGCACTGCACGCAGGTCACGGTCGTGGAGCGCGACCGCTACCCGGACGGCCCCAGGCACCGCAAGGGCGTTCCGCAGGGCAAGCACACGCACACCCTCATGTCGGGCGGGGTGCGCACGATCGAGCAGTTGCTGCCCGGCACGCTGGACCGGCTGCTGGCGGCGGGCGCCCAGTACATCGGCGTGCCCAACCGGCTGCTGTCGTACATGCCTGGTGGGTGGCGGCCGCGGGACCCCGAGCTGCAGTTCGTGATCGGCACGACCCGTGCGCTGCTGGACTGGACCATTCGGCGTCAACTGTCCGGGGTGGAGTTCCTGGAGGGCACCGAGGTGGTGGGCCTGCTCGGTGACGCGACCCGGATCACCGGCGCGCGGGTGCGGGACCGGGCCACCGGGGAGTTCGCCCAGGTGCACGCGGACTTCGTCGTGGACGCGACCGGGCGCGGGTCGGCCACGGCTACCTGGCTGGCCGCGCTGGGGCTACCCGCGGTGACCCAGGAGGCACAGGGGCCGGGGATCTTCTACTCCAGCAGGGTCTTCCGCGCCCCACGGGGCAGCGAGTTCGCCGCGGTGTTCATCGCACCGGACCCGAACGTGGACCGCAGGCTGCGCAGCGGGGTGCTGCTGCCCGTCGAGGACGAGCAGTGGCTTTTCACGTTGACCGGGGTGCGTGACGACGAGCCGCCAGTGGACGCCAGGGGCTTCACCGAGTACGCGGACGGGCTGAGCCATCCCCTGCTGGGGCAGTTGATGCGCCGCGCCGAGCCGCTCGGCGACCCGTTCGGCTTCCGGATCGCGGCCAACCGCAGGCTGCGCTACGACCAGCTCAGCCGGTGGCCGGAGTGCTTCGTCGTGATCGGCGACGCCGCCTGCGAGTACAACCCCGTGTACGGGCACGGCATGACTGTCGCCGCCCGCAATGCACTGGCAGTGCGGGAAGGTCTGCGCCACGGGGTCGGCGCGCACGCGATCCAGCAGGACGTGACCAAGGCCGGGCTGGACGCCTGGCAGGTCGCGACCGAGGTGGACACGCGCCTGGTCGGCATCCTGGAGAACCAGCCGGTCGACCTGCTCACCCGCCTGCGCTACCGCTTCGCCGACCGGATGACCCGCAGCAGCCCGACCCGACCCGCCCTGAACAAGGCGCGGCTCGACGTGTTCACGCTGTCGGTACCGACCCGTGAGGCGATCACCGCGCGGGTGATCTGGGAGGCGCTGCTCGGACCGGCCGGTCCCCCGCTGGCGGACCCGCCCCTCACCCCCGCCGAGCACGCAATCCTCCACCCCACCGAGCCCCGCCCTACGGGGGACGAGCCCCGCCCTGGGGAGCGCGAGTCCCGCTCTGCGGAGGACGAGTCCCGCTCTGGGGACGACGAGTCCCGCTGACACGACGGCGAGTCCCGCCCGGGCGAACGCGAACTACGCCCAGCAGCCGACGACTCTCGGCCACACGGCAGTGAGTCCCGCTCCGGCGAACCCGTGTCCCGCCGAGCGGACGACGAGTCCCGCCCAGGTGAGCGCGAGCCCCGCCCACACGACGACGAGTCCCGTCCAGGCGAGCGCGAGTCCCGCTGCCTCCGGTCACGGGACAGCGGGACTCACACACAGGACAGCGGAACTCACTGTCACGCAGCGGGACTCGCGCCCCGCAGAGTGGGACTCACGCACCCGGCAACGGGACTCGCGCCTCGCACAACGGGACTCGCGCGCCTCAGCGCGGGACTCGCCCACCCGGCAACGGGACTCGCGCATCGCAGAACGGGACTCACGCCCCACAGAGCGAGACTCGCCCGCCAGACAACGGGACTCGCCCACCCCACAGCGAGACTCACGCCTCGCAGAACGGGACGCCCGCCCCATAGCGGGACTCACGCGCCTCAGAGCGGGACGCCCGCCGCCCAGCGGGACTCACGATCCCCACAGCGGGATTCGCGCCCCGCAGAGCGGGACTCGCGGGCTGGGGGTCAGTGCTGGGTGCCGCCGCCACCGGTGGCGACGCCGCCGACCGGCTTGACCTTGACCTGCTGCTCGGGGGCGGTCGCGGGCTTGGTGGTCGGCGCGGTGGCCGGGGCCGAGGTCGCCGGGGCGCTGGTCACCGGCGAGGAGGTCACCGGCGCCGTGGTCGGCACGACCAACTTCGGCGTGGCGATGTCCACGGCCTCGTCGGCGATCGCCTGCGCGTCGCCGGCCTGGGCCATGCCCTGGCCGACGAGGATCCGCACGTCGTGGGTCATACCGGGGACGCTGCCCGGCTGGTCCAGGAACACCTGGGCGTCGTCGAGCATCTTCTGGGCGTCGGCCTTGGCCTTGTTCGCCGCCTCGATGGCCGCCTTGGCCTGCTCGGGCGTGGTGGCGTCCTCGGCCTTCTGCTTGGCCACGCGCGCGTCGGCCTTCGCCTGCTGGCCCGCGGCGTTGAGCTTGCGGGCGGTGCGCGCCGTCTCCTGGGCCGGGTCGCTGGCGGTGGTCGCCTGCTCGGTGAGCGCGACGGCCGGTGCACCGGTCGCGGTCAGCACGGCCCCAGCCAGCAGCACGGACGCGACGAATCTCTTGCCGATCTTCACAATTCCCCCTCATCAGGACATTCGCGTCGTGAGGCTACGCGAGCATCCTTCACCGCGCCAAGACCGCTACGAAGCGCTCAACGGTCGTCACGGATTCGGTCCACCCCAGGCCCTGCGCCAGCCGCATCATCGCGGGCGCCTCGACCGCGGCGCCCGCGACCACCTCGGCGTCGGCGAACACCTCGTGCACCGTGCCGTCGGCGAGCACCCGGCCCTGGGCCATCGCGACGACCCGGTCGAAGTTCTCGGCCACGAAGTCCATGTCGTGCGTGATGGCGATCACCGTGCGGCCCCTGGCGTGCAACTGGGCGATCACCTCACTGACGTCGCGGACCCCGGCGTGGTCCTGGCCGGTGGTCGGCTCGTCGAAGACCACGACGGGCGTGTCCATGGCCAGCACCGAGGCGATCGCCACGCGCTTTCGCTCCGCGAGGGACAGGTGGTACGGGTGGGACGTGGCGTGCTCGGTGAGCCGGGTCGCGGTCAGCGCCCAGTCGACCAGCTCGTCACGCCGCGCGCGGTCGTACCCGAGGTTGCGCGGCCCGAACTCCACCTCGGCCCGCACGGTCCTGGCGAACAGCTGCTCGTTGGGGTTCTGGAACACGTAGCCCACCGTGCGGGCCAGTTCGGCGATCTCCCGCCCGGCTAGGTCCTGCCCGTCGACGAGCACCCGGCCGCCCGTGGCGCGGAAGATCCCGTTGAGGTGGCGCACCAACGTGGTCTTGCCGGCCCCGTTCTGCCCCACGATCGCCACCCGCTCACCGTCTGCAATGGACAGTGAAACGCCTTGCAGCGCAACGGTTCCCGATGAGTACGTGTAGTGCAGGTCCTCGACCTGGATGCTCACCGCGCACCCCCGAACCCGGCCAGGGCCTGGTCCAGGGTCACCGGCAGCGCGGCACCGGAGGGCCAGCGCCCACCGGCCCGCACCGCGGCGGTGGTGAACCGGGTGTGGCCGATGCCCCACTCGACCAGCTCGGGCGCGGCCAGCACTGTCCCAGGTGGACCGTCCATGCGCAGTTCCCCATCCACCAGAACGACAACCCTGTCCGCGAACTCCGCCAACCGCTCGATCTTGTGTTCGATCAGCACCACCGTGATGTCACGACTGCGCAGCTCACCCAGTGCCTCGAACACCAGCCGACTGCCCGCCGGGTCGAGCTGGGAGGTCGGCTCGTCCAGCACCAGCACGTCGGGGTTCATCACCAACATCGCCCCCAGCGCGACGAGCTGCTGCTGGCCGCCGGACAGCTCGTAGGGCGAACGCTCGGCCAGGTGCTCGATCCGCAGGCGCCGCAACACCTCCCGCACGGCGATCAGCATGTCCTGGCGCGGCACACCGAGGTTCTCCAGCCCGAAGGCCAACTCCTCGGCCACGGTGAACTTCGCGCCGGAGATCTGGTTGAACGGGTTCTGCGACACCATGCCCACGCGGGTGACCAGGTCCGGCAGCGGGGTGTCGACCACGTGCAGCCCACCGATCTCCACCCGGCCGGTGACCTCGCCGCCGAGCACGTGTGGGATGTACCCGGCCAGGGCCTGGGCCAGCGTGGTCTTGCCCGCCCCGCTGGGGCCGACCACACCGAGGAACTGTCCACTCGGGACGTTCAGGTCGATCTCGCGCAGCACCGGGCGCGCGGTCTCCGGGTAGGTGTAGCCGAGCTTGTCAACGGTGATCACGACACCACCCCCGTGGTGGTCAGGGCGATCGCGGTCAGCGCCGCCAGCAGCATGAGCCAGCGGGCGAGCCGCTGTGCGGTGGAGTCCGGGATCACGGTGTAGCTGGTGCGCCGCGCCGTGGAGCCGAAGGCCCGTGCCTCCATGGCGATCGACCTCTCGTCCACTTCGGACAGTGCACCGAGGATCAGCGGGCTGATCAGCGGGACCAGTGCGCGGACCCGGCTCACCAACCCGGTGTCGGTGCGCAGGCCCCGGGCGCGCTGGGCCTGCAGGATGCCCTGGGCCCGCTGGCGGAACGCCGGGATGATCTGCAGGGTCGCCGACACCACGTAGCTGATCTTCGGCGGCAGCCCGCGGGCGACCAGCGCGGTCATCAGGTCTCCGGGGTGCGTGGTGAGCAGCAGGAACAGGAAGGAACCGGTGAGCACCACCAGGCGCAGGGCGGTGCGCGCGGCGAACAGTAGGCCGTCGGCGTGCACCGAGAGCGGGCCGAGCGTGAGCAGGACCTGCCCGCCGCCGGGGTAGAACAGGCCCTGGATCACGAACAGCAGCAGGATCACCGGCAGCAGGAAGCGGCTCATCGTGGCCAGGAACCGGCGCTGCACCCCGCTGGCGAGCACCGCGGGCAGCAGCACCAGCACCAGCAGGGCCACCGGCCACCACAGCACCGGCAGTGCGAACGCGGTGACCACCAGGGTCAGGCTCAGCGACAGCTTGGTGACCGGGTTCCAGCCGTGCACCCGGCTGCGGCCCGCCTGGTAGAAGTCCAGGGTCGCCATCACGCCTCCAGTGCGACGCGGCGGGCGAACACCCGGTGGCTGCGGGCGAAGGCGAAGCGCTGCCGGAACCGGGCGGGCAGCGCGAGCAGGATCAGGAAGGTCAGCGAGAAGGTCACCGTCTTGTCCAGCGGGTCGGAGATCAACCCCTGAAGGGTGGTGGAGGCCAACAGGGTGTTGCCGTAGGCCTGGAACACGCCGACCACCGCCGTGGTGCCCGCCGAGGTCGTGGCCCCGCCGTAGACGAAGGCGGAGATCGGCGAGGACACCAGCGCGGACACGATGCCGGTGAGCAGCCCGCTCAGCGCCGCCCACCACGGCCTGCGGAAGGCGCCGACCATCGCGGCCAGACCGGCCAGCGTGCCGATCTCGGCGGCGGTCACCGCGAAGGGCATGATCGTCGGGTTGATCGTCAGCCCCCAGATCACGCAGGTCAGCGCCCCGGTCGCGGCCCCGGCCGCCGGTCCGGCGAGCACGCCGACCAGCACGATGCCGATCGAGTCCAGGTACAGCGGGATGCCGGTGGCCAGTGCCAGCTGGCCGACCACGATGTTGATCGCGATCGCGACCGGCACCAGTGCCACCGCCGAGGTGGACAGCCGGTCGGTGGCGCCGAGGATGATCAGCACCGAGCCGAGCAGGTAGCCCGCCAGCGCGACCAGCGCGCCGATCCCGCTCACCCCGGGCCGCTCCAGCACCAGGTAGACGTAGGTGGCCAGCACGACGAGCGTGCCTGCCGCGATCTTGACGGAGGGTCGCACCGCAGGAGCCTAACTGGTCCAGACCGGTGTGAGAGCCCCTATCAGGTCCAGGTACCGCTGGTAGTGGCTGTCGAACCGCTCGGCGCCGATCGGGTCAACGGTGAACCTCCGGCGCACCCGCACCGTGTCGGCCACGGCGCTGTCCAGGTCCGGCCACACGCCGACACCGATGCCCGCGAGCACCGCGGCACCGCGCGCCCCGGCCTCCTCGGTGTCGGTGATCTCCACGTCCACGCCCAGCCCGTCGGCGAACAGCTGCGGCCACACCGAACTGCGCGCGCCGCCGCCGGAAAGCCTTGCCGTGCCGTGCATCGGGAACGCCTCGCGCAGCGCGCCGACGTGCGTGCGGTGGTTGCACACCACGCCCTGGTAGAGCGCGCGCAGCAGGTGCCCACGGGTGTGCCAGCCGCGCAGGCCGAGGAACGAGGCCGAGGCCTCGGGCCCGTGCGGGGAGCCGTACAGGAACGGGTGGAACACCACATCGGACCGCTCGGCGAGCACCTCGCCGATCTCGGCGTCGATCTGCTCGTGCGGGACCGGGCCGATCACCGTGCGCAGCAACCAGTCCAGGTTGGTGGCCGAGGCCGGTGAGGTCGACATGTTCAGCCACCGGCCCGGCAGCAGGAACGCGCGGGCCTGCCAGCGCGGGTCCACGGCCACCGCGTCGGAGATCACCTGGTTGATGCTGAACGTGCCTGCCACCAAGGAGAGCTGGCCCGCCGAGAGCACCCCGTCGCCGACCGCGGCGGCGTCCACGTCGTGCGCCCCGGTGACCACCGGCGTGCCCGCGCGCAGCCCGGTGAACCCGGCGGCCTCGGCCGTCACCTCGCCGACCACCTCGGCGCAGCCTCGGATCGGCGGTAGCTTGTCCCGGATCCCGTTGAGCCCGAACAACTCCAGCGCCCGTTCGCTGTACTGCCCGCTGCGCACCTCGCAGAACGAGGCGCTGGCCTCGGTGCGGTCGGTGGCGATCTCGCCGGTCAGCCGCAACCGCAGCCAGTCCTTGCAGAACAGCAGCCAGCGCGCGGATTCCAGCACCTGTGGCTCGTGCGCGGACAGGTGCGCCAGTAGCGCGGAGGGCGAAGCCTCGAACGGCACCTGCCCGGTGAGCGCCAGCAGCTCCTCAAAGATCCCCGCGGTGCGCCAGCGCTGGACCTCTTGGTGCGCCCGGGAATCCATGGCAGTGATCCCCGGGCGCACCGGCTCACCGGCCGCGTCCACCGCGTACAGCCCGTCGTTGTGCCCGACCACCGCGACCGCCAGCACCTGCCCGGGGTCGATCTCGCCGAGACAGCCGCGGATCGCCTCCCCGGCAGCACGCCACACCTCGTTGAGGTCCCGTTCCACCCACCTCGGCCGCGGGCTCACCGTCGGGCACCGCGCGGCCCCGACCGCCACGGCCCGTCCGGTCAGGTCGAACAGCACCGCCTTGGTGGCGGTCTGCCCGGCGTCGACTCCGAGCAGGTAGCCGGTCACGGCTGGGCCAGCGCGGCGATCCGCTCAGCCACCAGCCGCGCGGAGGTCCTGTTGGTGGCCAAGGTGTCCCCGGCGTAGTGCGGGGTGAGCGTCACGTTGTCCAGCTTGCGCCACGGCGAGTCCACCGGCAGCGGCTCCTCGTCGTACACGTCCAGCGCCGCGCCCGCGATCCGCCCGGCGGCCAGCACCTGGTACAGGTCCTCGTACCGTACGAGCCTGCTGCGCCCCACGTTGAGGAAGTACGCACTGGGCTTCATCAGCCCGAGCAGCTCCGCCCCGATGAACCGCTCGTTGTCCGGGGTCACCCGCGCCTGCACACTGAGGAAGTCCGCCTGCGCGAAGACTTCCTCCATGCTGGCGGCCTGCGCCCCGTACTCGGCCAGTTCTTCCTCGTACACGAAGGGATCGTGCACCAGCAGGCGCGGCGCGAACCCCGAGAGCTTGCGCGCCAGGTGCCTGCCCACGTGTCCGAAGCCCACCAGCCCCACCGTGGAGCCCGAGATCTCCTGTCCCGGTGCGGGGAACTGCTTGCGCCAGCCGCCCGCCTTGATCGACGCGTCGGCCCTGGCGATGTCCCGCGCCTCGGACAGCATCAGCCCGATCGACAGCTCGGCCACCGCACTCGCGTTGCGCCCCGCGACGCCCATGACCTCGATACCGCGCTCCTTCGCGGCAGCGAGGTCCACGTTCTCCAGACCTGCCCGCGCCACCACGACGGCTTTCAGGTTCGGCGCCGCGTCCATCACCGCCGTGGGCACCGGCGCGAAGTGCAGCGCCAGCACCTCCGCCTCGGCCGCCGCCGCGACGATCTCCTCGGGCACCGGGACCGCGTCAGGCCCTTCCCACTCCATGCGTTGCTGCGCCTCGTGTTGCGCAGCCTTGTCCCCCGCCCACTGGACTGTCCTCACCGGACCGAAGTTCGGTCCACATGCGACACCCAGGGCGTCCACGTAGTACTCGGCGGGGATGAAGTGGTCCCCGATCACCAAGGTGTGCAAGCCGGTCTCCTCTCAGCGAGCCAGTCGGCGGTCGAACTCAACCGCATGGTGCAACCGCACCGCCGCCCGGTGCTCCTCGGTCACCGGCGGGGCCTGCGTGCCTGGACTGCTCACCGCGGCCGCCGCGTACGCCAGCGCCTCACCGAGATCGCCGTTGGCCAGCAGTCCCGCCAGCAGCGCATCCCCCGCACCAACCGTGTTCCGAACGTGCTCGACGCGGACTTCTCCATGCACAGCACCGGATTCGTCCACCAGCAGGGCCCCGTCGGCGCCGAGGCTGACCAGCACCGCGTTCGCCCCCGCGAAGCGCACCTGGTCGGCGGCCTGCACCACCTCGCCGATCGTGCCGGGCCGCCGCCCGACCAGGTCCGCCAGCTCGTCCAGGTTCGGCTTCACCAGGGCGGGTCGCGCCGGGATCGCCGCCGACAGCGCCGCCCCCGAGCTGTCCACGACAACCGACACCTCGGCCGTGCGGACCAGTTCCGCGTAGAACCCCGACGGCACCCCTGGCGGCAGACTCCCGCTCAGCACAAGCACATCGGCACCCCGCGCCGCCCGCAGCGCGGCCTGAGCGAGCTCGTCGCATTCCTCAGTGGACAGTCGCGGCCCCGGCTCGTTCAACTTCGTCACCGTGCCGTCCGGCTCCACCACGCTGGTGTTGACCCGCAGACTGTCCACAATAGACACTGCTTCGCACGGCACGTCCAGCATGGCGCGGAGCTGTTCGCCCACGGCGCCGCCCACCGGCAGCACTGCCAGTGCCGCGTGTCCGTTGTGCACCAGGGCCCGCGCCACGTTCACGCCCTTGCCGCTGGGTTCCAGCACCGCTTCGCCCACCCGGAGCACCTCACCGCGCACCAGGCGGTCCACGGTCACCGTGCGGTCCAGGCTCGGGTTCGGCGTCAGCGTGACGATCACGCGCGCACCACCCTCGGCCCGTGCGACTCCAGCGCCTCGGCCAGCTCCGGCGCCAGCCCCGTGTCGGTGATCACCACGTCCACGTCACCGAGGTCGCCGTACCGGTGCAGCCGCACCACACCGATCTTGGAGTGGTCCACCAGCAGCACCCGGTGCCGGGCCGCCCGCAGCATCAGCGCCTTCAGCTCGGCCTCCGCGTGGTCCGGCGTGGTCAGCCCGCGCGTGGCCGACAACCCGTTCGTGCCCAGGAAGGCCACGTCGGCGTAGACCTCGCGCAGCCGCTGCGCCGCCCAGCCGTCCACCTCGCCCAGGGTCGTCGACCTGACCCGCCCGCCCAGGGTCAGCACCGTCAGGTTCGGCCTCGCCGCCAGCAGCTGGGCCACCGGCAGGGCGGGCGTGATCACCGTGAGCTCGCGGTCCCTGGGCAGCAGTTCCGCGAACCTCGCCGGGGTCGAGCCGGACTCGATCAGGATGGCGCCCTGCTCGGGCAACTCCGCCAGCGCCGCCTCCGCGATGCGGGCCTTCTCCTGGGTCATGACCACCTCGCGGGCGGCCAACTGGTCCTCCAGGCCCCACAGCTCCACCGGGATCGCCCCGCCGTGCACCCGGCGCAGCAGGCCGTGCTCCTCCAGGGTCGTCAGGTCCCGGCGGATCGTCTCCGGGGTGACCCCCAGCTCCGCGGACAGCGGGGCCACGTCCACCCGCCCCGTGTCCCTGGCCAGCCGCACGATCTGCCGCTGCCGCTCCCTGGCGTACACCGAGGGCACCCGCCTCTGTTGGTTTCGGTGTTGGTTTGCTTCTGTCTACTTCTGTTTGCCCCCGCTCGTCAAGGCCCCAAACGCCGTGAAGGTGGCAGGACGGCGACCGCGGGCCGCTCACTCCGCCGAGTAAGCGCCGATCTCCAGGTAGGCCGCGAACGTGCCGAGCCAGTGGTCGGCGCCGTACCCGTTGCCGAAGACGAGGTCCCAGCCGGCGGCACGGTGCGTCTCGGCGGCGGAGGCGGCCAGCGGGGCGAACCGGTGACCGGCGGGCAGGGCTGCGCCGAGTGAGCGCCAGCACCAGGACCGGGTCAGCGCGAGGCCGATCAGGTGCGACTCGTACGGGTCGGTGGGGTCGGCGACGGGCACCGGCTCACGCAGCGCCTGCCAGCGCGGGCCTGCCAGGTCGGGCAGGAACGCCTCCAGCCAGGCGGTGAACTCCGCGCCGCCCAGGACCCGGCTCATCAGGTCGGCCTCGACGAGCGCGGGCGAGAAGAAGTCGAAGGCGTCGGGCTCGTAGGCGCCGTAGTCGCGGTCGGCGGCGAACCAGCGCAGCGCGGCCTCGGTGCAGGCCTCGGCGAGTTCGGTGTCGCCGGTGGCGCGGGCGGCGTCGAGCACGAGGCCGGTGGAGAAGGCGCTGTTGGTGTGCGTTCCGACACGGATGGGCAGCCGCGCGGCGCGGATCCAGTCCAGCCAGCGGCGGCGCAGCATGGCGGTCAGCGGGCGCAGCGCCTCGGCCCAGGGCAGCTCGCCCACCCGCAGTTCGGCGTCGAGCACGAACAGCCAGGCCCAGCCGTAGGGCCGCTCCCAGTGCCTGCCCGCATCGCCCGCGAAGAACTCGGCCTCCACCGCGCAGCCCTCGGCGGTGATCAACCGGTCCAGCACCGCCCTGGCCTGCGCGGCGCCCTCGACCTGCGGGTACAGCCGGAGTAACCGGGTGACCAGCCAGGTCTGGTGCACGCAGGAGTGCCAGTCGAAGGAACCGGCGAACACGGGATGGCGCACCCGCTGCGGCACCAGCTCGGCCTCGCTGGAGATCACGTGCGTCCAGTGCACGGGGTAGTCACGCTGGAGGTTGGCCACGGCGAGGGCGAGTAGGCGTTCGGGGTTCACGTCGGCCATCATGACCCATCCCAAGGTTCGGCCGTTCCGTCCAACCTGCGGGCTCTAGACTGAACCGGTGAACTGGACCGTGGACGTGCCGGTGGACACCCTTCCCGAGTTGCCACCGCTGCCGCCGACGCTGCGCAAGCTTCTCGACGACGCACTGGCCAGGCCCGCCGCCCAACAGCCGGAGTGGCCCGACCCCGAGCACACCCGCATGGCGCGCACCGTGCTGGAGAGCGTGCCCCCGATCACCGTGCCCGCGGAGATCGACCTGCTGCGCGACCGGCTGGCCGAGGTCGCCAGGGGCGAGGCGTTCCTGTTGCAGGGCGGGGACTGCGCCGAGACCTTCGCCAGCAACACCGAGCCGCACATCCGCGCGAACGTGCGCACCCTGTTGCAGATGGCTGTCGTGCTGACCTACGGCGCGAGCCTGCCGGTGGTCAAGGTGGCGCGCATCGCCGGGCAGTACGCCAAGCCCCGCTCCAACGCGCTGGACGCACTGGGTCTGCCCGTGTACCGCGGCGACATCGTGAACTCGCTGGTGGCCACGCCCGAGGCGCGGGTGCCCGACCCCTCGCGCATGATCCGCGCCTACGCCAACGCGAGCGCGGCGATGAACCTGCTGCGCGCCTCCACCGCGACCGGCATGGCCGACCTGACCAAGGTGCACGACTGGAACAAGGACTTCGTGCGCACCTCACCGGCCGGTGAGCGCTACGAGGCGCTGGCCGGGGAGATCGACCGCGGCCTGCGCTTCATGGCGGCCTGCGGGGTGGAGCACAACACGCTGCACACCGTGGAGATCTTCGCCAGCCACGAGGCCCTGCTGCTGGACTACGAGCGCGCGATGCTGCGCATGGACACCAGCGGGGACACCCCCAAGCTGTACGACCTGTCCTCGCACTTCCTGTGGGTGGGTGAGCGGACCCGCCAGCTGGACGGGGCGCACATCGCCTTCGCCGAGCTGCTGGCCAACCCGATCGGCCTGAAGATCGGTCCGGGCACCTCGCCGGAGATGGCCGTGGAGTACGTGGAGCGGCTGGACCCGCACAACGTGCCCGGCAGGCTCACGCTGATCAGCCGCATGGGCAACCACAAGGTGCGCGACGTGCTGCCCGGGATCGTGGAGAAGGTCACCGCCTCGGGTCACCAGGTGGTCTGGCAGTGCGACCCGATGCACGGCAACACCCACGAGTCGACCACCGGCTACAAGACCCGCCACTTCGACCGCATCGTGGACGAGGTGCAGGGCTTCTTCGAGGTGCACCGCAAGCTGGGCACGCACCCCGGTGGCGTGCACATCGAGCTGACCGGTGAGGACGTCACCGAGTGCCTTGGCGGCGCGCAGGAGATCTCCGACGCCGACCTGGCAGGTCGTTACGAGACGGCCTGCGACCCGAGGCTGAACACCCAGCAGTCACTGGAGCTGGCCTTCCTCGTCGCCGAGATGCTGCGCGCCTGAGGCGGGCGCGATCCTGGTCAGCGCCAGGTAGGTCGCGCTGGCGCCGACCAGGATCATCAGCACCAGGGTCACCACGCCCAGCAGGGACCGCCAGGTGACCAGCAGCAACGCGCTGGGCAGCAGCGAGGCCAGCACCACACCGCGCACCACCTGGTAGAACCGCAGCCTCGGCTGCCGCACGCGGGGCGCCAGCAGGGCCCAGGTCAGGGTCAGCGCGCTGATCGCGGCCACGCTGACCGGCACCGACCAGTGCGGTTCGAAGGCACAGAAGTCGTCGGGGGCGGAGAACACGACCAGCCCGATCGGTCCCAGCACGGCATTGCTGAGCGTGGTCGCCGCAAGGGACAGCAGGTAGGCCACGGCCAGCCGCCACGCGCGCGGTCCGCGCCGGGCTCCTCCGGCCGGGCGCAGCGCCGACTCGATGGCCATGGTGGTGTTCCCCCTGCGGCGGCGGTGGTGACTTCACCGCCAAGCTCACAGCACGGGGATGAGAACAGCTTCGAGATCAGCTCAGAGTTGACTGGGAGCTTGTTGTACCGTCAACTTCTTTGGCTCTCGGTAGCATGTGGCGAGTGCGGGACATCGTGATCTTCAGCGGCAGTGCCCACCCCGAACTCGCAGCCGAGATCTGCGCCCACCTGGAGGTCCCGTTGCACCCGGTGCGGGTGCGGCGGTTCGCCAACGACTGCCTGGAAGTGCAGTTGCAGGCCAACTGCCGGGAACGGGACGTGTTCCTGATCCAGCCACTGGTCAAGCCCGTGCAGGACAACCTGGTCGAGCTGCTGCTGATGATCGACGCGGCGCGCGGCGCCTCGGCGGCCCGGGTCACCGTGGTCATGCCGCACTACTCCTACGCCCGCTCGGACAAGAAGGACGCCCCGCGGATCTCCATCGGCGGGCGCCTGGTGGCCGACCTGCTGGTCGCTGCGGGGGCGAGCCGGGTGCTGACGATGACCCTGCACTCCCCGCAGGTGCACGGGTTCTTCAGCGTGCCGGTGGACCACCTGCACGCCCTGCGCGAGCTCGCGGCGCACTTCCGCCGCTACGACCTGTCGAACACCACGGTGGTGTCACCGGACCTGGGCAACGCCAAGGAGGCCTCGCACTTCGCCCGCATGCTCGGGGTGCCGGTGGCCGCCGGGGCCAAGCAGCGCTTCGCCGACGACAAGGTCGCGATCAGCTCGGTGATCGGCGAGGTCTCCGGCCGCGACATCATCGTGCTCGACGACGAGATCGCCAGGGGCAGCACCGTGCTGGAACTGCTGGACCGCCTGCGCGACCTGGGCGCCAGGACCGTCCGGGTGGCCTGCACGCACGGCCTGTTCGCCGGGGGCGCGCTCAAGCGCATCAGCGCCCAGCCCGAGGTGGCCGAGATCGTCTGCACCAACACCGTGCCCATCCCGGAGGAGGAACGCGTGCCCGGACTCACGGTCCTGTCGATCGCGCCCGCGCTGGCCGAGGCCGTGCACCGCATCCACGACGGCGAGTCCGTCAGCGCCCTGTTCGACCAGGCCCCGGCTCAGAGCTGACTGGACACCGGCCGCTTGGCCGAACGGGTCGGCGCCGGGCCGTCCGCGCCGCCCGTCGCGGGCAGCCGCACCCGCAGCCAGGCCCCCTCCTGGTGCGGCACCACGCTGGCGTCCCCGCCGTGCGCGGCGGCGATGGCCGCCACGATGCTCAGGCCCAGGCCGGTGCCCTCGCCAGGACCACCGGTGCGCCGCCGCGAGGCGTCCCCGCGGAAGAACCGCTCGAACACGCGTCCGCGCTGCTCCTCGGCGATGCCGGGGCCGCTGTCCACCACGTCGATCAGCTCGTACTCCCCGGCCCGCGAGATGCGCAGCTCGGCCGGGGTGCCCGCGGGCGTGTGCGCCCGCACGTTGGCCAGCAGGTTGGCCACCACCTGGTGCAACCGCGCCCGGTCCCCGCACACGGTGTGCTCCCCCGGCTCGGCCCGCACCCGCACGACCCGGTCCGGGGCGGCGACCCTGGCGTCGGCCACCACGCCCCCGGCCAGCTCCACCAGGTCCACCGGCTGGCGCTCCAGCGGGCGGCCCTGGTCCAGGCGGGCCAGCAGCAGCAGTTCGTCGACCAGCGCCGCCATGCGCTTGGCCTCCTCCTCGACCCGGCGCATCGCGTCGGCGAGCTTGTCCGGGTCGCTCAGCGCCCCGTGCCGCACCAGCTGGGCGTAGCCGGTGATCGAGGTCAGCGGGGTGCGCAGCTCGTGGCTGGCGTCCGCGACGAACTGGCGCAGCCCCTCCTCGGCGGCCTTGCGCTGCGCGAAGGAGTGCTCGATGCGGCCCAGCATCTGGTTGAGCGAGCCGCCCAGCCGGGCCACCTCGGCGGGCGAGCCGGTGACGTCCACGCGGTGCTGCAACGCGCCGTCGGCGATCAGCTCGGCGGTGTCGGTCATCCGGTCCAGCGGGCGCAGCACGAAGCGGCTCACCCGCAGCGCCAGCACCGCGGCCAGCACCAGCGCCAGCGCGGTGACCACCGCCTCGATGGCCATCAGCTGGTACACCGTGGCGTCCGACCACTTCAGCACCTGCGAGACCATCAGGAACCGCCCGTTGGGCAGCTCGGCGAAGGCCGCGCGGAAGTTGTTCTGGTCCCCGGTCAGGGTCACCGGCGCGGAGGTCGCCGCGTAGCCGCGCAACTGGTCCAGGCCGGGCACCGGCACCCCGGTGACGTTGCCCAGCCGCTGGGCGACCACGCCCTTGGCGTCGATCACGATCACGGTGCACAGGTCATCGGTGGGCCCCTTGCCCTGCACCCGGCCGTCCGCGCCCACCTTGGCCCTGGACTGGCCCAGCGCGTCGGAGATCTGCGAGTCGGTGCGCTTGTCCAGGTACGAGCTGAGCGCGACCACGCCCACCACGTCGGCGGTCAGCAGCCCGGCCGCGGTCACCGCCAGCACCCCGACCAGCAGCCGGGAGCGCAGCGAGGTCAGCTTCGGCAGTCGCACCCCGATCATCTCCCCCCGCTGGTCTGCACCGCGGAGGCCCGCAGCAGGTAGCCGACCCCGCGCACGGTGTGGATCAGCGGGTTGTCCTGGTCGTCCAGCTTGCGCCGCAGGTAGTAGATGTAGGTCTCGACGATGCTCGAATCGCCCTGGAAGTCGTAGTTCCAGACCTGGTCGAGGATCTGCGCGCGGGACAGCACCCGGCCCGCGTTGGTCATCAGGTAGCGCAGCAGCTGGAACTCGGTGGCCGACAGCCGGACCAGCTCGCCGTCCTTCCACACCTCGTGGGTGTCCTGGTCCAGCTCCACCGCGCCCACCCGCAGCCGGTTGCTGGCCTGCCGCTCGGTGCGACCGCGCTTGAGCAGCACGTTGACCCGGGCGATCAGCTCGTCCAGGTCGAAGGGCTTGGTGACGTAGTCGTCCCCGCCCAGGGTCAGCCCGTGCACCTTGTCCTCGCTGGCGTCGCGCGCGGTGAGGAACAGCACGGGGGCGTCGATGCCCGCGTCGCGCAGCCGGGTGCACACCCCGAACCCGTCCAGGTCGGGCAGCATCACGTCCAGCACGATCACGTCCGGCCGGTAGGCGACCGCCTGCTCGAGGGCCTCCCGGCCGTTGACCGCGGCGGCCACGTCGAAGCCGACGAACTTCAGCGCCGTGCTGAGCAGGTTGACGATGTTGGGCTCGTCGTCGACCACCAGGACCCTGGTCTGCGCGGAGGAAGTGGACACCCCTCCATTAGAGCAGCCCCGTCGTCCGACGGGGCTGCTCCAGGACAGATCACTTGCCGACCGGCCAGGGCTTGGGGAACGGGCCCAGCGCGCGGAGGCAGCCGCCCACCCTCAGGAGGCGCATCTTTGTCATCGTTTTTTCCTCCTTTCGGGCAGGACGAACATTCGCATCACCGAAATCGTTCGGAACGCGAATCAATGATGGGTAAAAGTCGGGTCGAAGTGAGCAGAAGGGTCCGCTCTTCCAGGTGAGCAACCAGCCACGACAACGCCACCGCCAGCGCTCGGGCAGGACGGGATTCGAACCCGCACAGACCCCCAGCACGCACACGCACCACTTCGACCCGACCGGCATCGCCCGGATCACCTCATCGGTGCGCAGGGCTCCTCTCGGCCGAGCACCAGGAACTTTCCTTCGCTCGCCATGACACAAGAATGCCCGGATCCGAGGATCCGGGCAATCTCTTTTTCAGAACTCGTTGTCAGCCGATGGCTGATTAGCCGCCGCGCCGATCGTTCGGCTTCGCAGGCTCAGCCACTGCGCTCGATCGTTCGGCTTCGCAGGCTCAGCCACTGCGCTCGATCGTTCGGCTTCGCAAGCTCAGCCGAAGAAGACCTCGGCCTCTTCGTACCGGTGCAGCGGCACGGTCTTCAGCTCGGCGGTGGCCTCCGACAGCTTCACCCGGACGATATCGGTGCCGTGCAGGGCCACCATCACGCCGAAGTCGCCCTCGGCCACGGCGTCCACCGCGTGCAGGCCGAAGCGGGTGGCCAGCACCCGGTCGTAGGCGGTGGGGGTGCCGCCGCGCTGCACGTGGCCGAGCACGACCGCGCGGGACTCCTTGCCGGTGCGCTGCGCGATCTCCTCGGCCAGCCAGGTGCCCACGCCGCCGAGCCGGACGTGCCCGAAGGCGTCCTTCTCACCGGAGGTCAGCACCTCGGCCCCGCCCTCGGGCATGGCGCCCTCGGCCACCACGATGATCGGGGCGTACTGGCGCTCGAAGCGGCGCTGGGTCCACTCCACGACCTTGTCCACGCTGAACTGGCGCTCGGGCACCAGGATGACGTTGGCGCCGCCGGCCAGGCCCGAGTGCAGGGCGATCCAGCCCGCGTGGCGGCCCATGACCTCCACGACCAGCGCGCGGTGGTGCGACTCGGCGGTGGTGCGCAGCCGGTCGATCGCCTCGGTGGCGATGTGCACCGCGGTGTCGAAGCCGAAGGTGTAGTCGGTGTTGCCCAGGTCGTTGTCGATCGTCTTGGGCACGCCGACCACCGGCACGCCGTCGTCGGTCAGCCGCTTGGCCACGCCGAGGGTGTCCTCGCCGCCGATGGCCACCAGCGCGTCGACCCCGTGCTCGGCCAGCACCTTCTTGATCTGGCCGACCCCGCCGTCGACCTTGTACGGGTTGGTCCGCGAGGACCCGAGGATCGTGCCGCCCCTGGCCAGGATCTCCTCGACCTCGTCCAGGCCCAGCTGCTTGGTCAGGCCCTCCATCGGACCCTTCCAGCCGTTGCGGAAGCCCACGACCTCCCAGCCGTGCACCTCGATGCCCTTGCGGACCACAGCGCGGATCACCGCGTTCAGGCCGGGACAGTCGCCACCGCCGGTGAGCACACCGATGCGCATCTACTCGCCTCTCTCAACAGTCCAAGGGGGTGTGGTCGGCATCACTGGCGACCTGTTAACACAGGGTTTCACGGACTGTATCGGTGCAGCAAGCATGACCTGCTAACGGTGCGGAAAACCCCTCCTCAGCCGCTCCTGCTCCATCACCTGCCAGCGCGCCAGGTTGTGCTTGGCATCGGCCAGGGCGTCGTGCGCGTCGGTGGGCGCCGAGGGCAGCTTCGGACGGCCCACGTCCTCCCAGCGCTGGCGCAGATCCCTGGTGAACCGGGGCAAGGACCTCGGCAGGGCGGGCATCGCGCCCCACAGCTGGGCCAGCGCCACGTGGTCGTAGGCCGCGTACCAGGCCCACAGCTCCGCGTTCTCCCCGTTGGGCGAGAGGAACTCCAGCAGCTCATCGCGGATGCGCGAGCGGCTGCGCCAGGCCCTGTCCGCGGGCGGCGGCAGCTTCGGCAGCACGTTGTTGCGCACCCACTGGCCCGCCCGACCCGGGTCGAACTCGGTGGACACGGCGTAGAACTCGCGGCCCTCCTCGTCGACAACCCCGATCGAGACCAGTTCGATGGTCAGACCGTCCTCGATGAACTCGCAGTCGTAGAAGAACCGCACGTCGCCAGCCTAGGGGCCACCCGTCAAGGGGCCGGTGCCGGGCCCATCTCGCGTGTCATGACAGTGCCGTTGCTGACGTCTGGTGTCGCGAACGGCACTGTCATGACACGCCGGCTCAGGCCGCCTGGGCCTCCTTGACCTTCGCCGCGTAGACGTCCACGTACTCCTGCCCGGACAGCTCCATCAGGGCGTACATGATCTCGTCGGTGATCGAGCGCTCGATGAACCGGTCCCCGCCAAGCCCCTGGTAGCGGGAGAACTCCAGCGGCTTGCCGATGTGCACCTGGATCGGGTACGGCCGCCACATCTTGGAACCGATGGGATTGGCCTTGTCGGTGCCGACCATGGCCACCGGGATGACCGGCACCCCGGCCTCCAGCACCATGCGGGAGATCCCGGTCTTGCCCTTGTAGAGCCGCCCGTCCGGGGAGCGGGTGCCCTCGGGGTAGATGCCGACGATGTGCCCCGCACGCAGCAGCCGCACGCAGGTGTCCAGCGCGGCCTGTGCCGCGGAGGCCCCGGACCGGTCGATGGGCACCTGGCCGACCCCGGTGAAGAACCAGCGCTTGAGCGTGCCCTTGACCCCGGTGCCGGTGAAGTACTCGCGCTTGGCCGGGAAGGTGATCCGCCGGGGCACCATCAGCGGCAGGAAGAACGAGTCGGCCACCGACAGGTGGTTGCTGGCCAGGATCACCCCGCCCTCGGCGGGTATGTGCTCCAGGCCGCGCACCTTCGGCCGGAAGAACACCCGCAGCAGCGGGCCGAGCAGGACGTACTTCATCACCCAGTAGAGCACCGCTTACGGCTCCTCCCGCCGGTCACCGGATCGATCAGCGTAGAGATCCGGCGTACTGCTGCACAACGACCGCTCATGGACCATCGGAGCGAGAAGTGATCCGCTGAACTCCATGTGGCGCTCGCCTCGTGCGAGTATGGAGTGACCACGCGGCTCGTCGGCCGAGTCAGCGAGTGGAGGCCGGGTGACTGGGCGATCAGGCAACACCGATGGACCGGAGGACGTCGACGCGGCGTTCGCCGAGATCGTGGCCGGACTGGAGCGCGACGGCGTCGGCGCCCGGTGGCCGGAGGACCAGCCCGCCACCGGGCAGGACAGCGCGGCCACGGCGGCTGAGGCCGCGGAGGACGGCAGGCCGGTGGAACCACCAGCGCCGGCCTCGAGCTGGCGTGCCGGTGAGAAGGACTGGGACTGGGCGCTGGGCTCCGACGAGGAGCACTACGTGCCGCCCGACCCGCCGCCGTTCCCCAAGCCCCGGGTGACCACCGTGGTGGCCGTGGTCCTGCTGCTGATCGGGGTCGGGCTGATCGCGGTGCCCGGCGTGGTCGGCCTGGAGACCGCGCAGGCCACCCCGCTGGCGCTGATCGCGCTGACCAGCGGGGTGGGCTGGCTGGTGCTCAGGATGCGCCAGGGACCGCCGTCCGACGACCACGGGGCGCAGCTGTAGCCCCGGCCAGGTCGCGGGCGAGCGCGGCGGCGCCGACGATGCCCGCGTCGTCGCCGAGCTGCGCGGTGCGGATGCGGGCCAGCGGCCGGTGCCCGGAACCGGTGACCGCGCTGGCGTAGCGCTGACGTGCCTCGTCCAGGAACAGCGGGGCGGACTCGGACACGCCGCCGCCGATCACCACCACCTCGGGGTCGTACACGTCGGCGACCAGCGCCAACCCCTCACCGAGCCACTTGGCCAGTTCCGCCATGGCCCGCTGGGCCACCGGATCGCCCTCGCGCGCGGCACCGGCCACCCGCCGCCCGGTGACGGCCGGACCGTCGGCGAGCACCGTGGGCGCGTCGGGGTAGCGGCGCATCAGCTCCTCGGCGGTCGCGCTCAACGCGGTCCCGCTGCAGTACCGCTCCCAGCAGCCCTGCTTGCCGCACGGGCAGGCCCGCCCGCCGGGCACGACCCGCAGGTGGCCCAGCTCGGGCGCGACCCCGTAGGCCCCACGGAACAGCCTGCCCTCGACCAGCAGCGCCCCGCCGATGCCGGTGCCCAGCGCCACCAGCACGGCGACCCGCGCGCCGCGGGCGGCCCCGAACCGGTGCTCGGCCAGTGCCGCCGCGTTGGCGTCGTGCTCCAGCACCACGGGCATGCCCAGGCGCTGGCTCATCACCTCGGCCACGGGGGCGTCCCGCCAGGCCAGGTGCGGGGCGAAGCGCACGGTGCGCTGGTCCTCGCTGACGAACCCGGCCACGGCCAGGCCCACCGCGGACACCTCGTGCCGCTGGGCGAGTTCGGTGACGGCGGCGGCGATGGCCTCCTCCAGCGGGGCGCCGCCGGAGGGGGTGCTGGTTCGCGTGGTGTCGAGCACGGCGCCGCGGGAGTCCACCACACCCGCCCGAACACTGGTGCCGCCGACGTCGATGCCGACGGTCAGCACCGCGGCTCCGCACCGCCGCGCTGGACCACGATGCGCTGCACCCTCGGCGGGGGCTGGTCCTCGGGCTGCGGGGCGGGCTCCGGCTCACTGGCCGCGGGCTGCTGCTGCACGGCCGCCCGCAGCACGGACAGCAGCCCGGCGGCGTGTTCGGCGGCCTTGGCGGCCAACTCGGAGTGCTCACCGCGCAGCACGGCGGCCACCGCGCAGACCGGGCACCAGTCGCAGGTGCCGGGGGCGTGCGCCGCCTGGCCGCCCTCGCCGGTGCTCAGCCGCTGCAACCAGGGCTCGGCCTTGTCCGCCACCGCGTCGAGCAGCAGCCGGAACTCCGCCTTGACCTTCGCGCTGGGGTCCTGTTCGGAACTGGTCACGCCATCACCGCATCCACAGCCGGGGGTCGGGCCGGAACCCCACCACCAGGCCCTCGTCGTCCAGCCGCGCCCCGGTGACCTCGCAGCGGCGCAGCACCGCGGGCAGCGCGACCAGCCGCCGCCTGCCGTCCACCGTGATCGACAGCTCCTCGTCCACCCTGGCCAGGTCCAGATCGCTGTCGGCGGCCAGCGGCAGTGCGACCCGCAGCTCGTAGCTGGCGTCCAGCCCGCGCCCGCCGTCACCGGTGACGGTGAGCAGCCGCGCCTCGGGTGCGGCCTCGGTGGCCAGGGGCTCCCCGTCCGGGTACAGCTCGGCGGCCAGTTCGCGCAGCGCGGGCAGGCCCACCGGCTCGCAGGCCCGGTGCCCCACGGTGCGCACCGGCAGTTCGGCGGCGCGCAGCTCGGCCAGCACGGTCTCCTGCTCGGCCCGGCGGGTGCGCAGCCAGCCCGCGGCGGCCCCCTTGGCCGCTCCCGCGGCGGGCACCAGCCGGTTGGCGATCATGCCGTCCACCCGGATGCCCTGCAAGGCCAGCGCGGTCAGCGTGCGCCGGGTCTCCGCGGCGACCACCCGCTCCGGGGTGAGCACCAGCCGCACGCTGGTCCGCTCGTGGTCCACCAGCAGCTGGCGCACGGCGGCCAGGTGTTCGCTGAGCCGACCGATCGCGTCGGCGGCCGAGTCCCAGCGCTCCACCGTCGCCGACCCGGCCATGCCCGCGAGCAGGCCGCGCACGACTCGGCGGTGGGTGGGGAACAGCCGCTCCAGGTAGCCCGCGACGGCCTCGGGCAGCGCGAGCAGCCGCAGGGTCTCGGCGGTCGGTCCGCAGTCCACCACGACCACGTCCCACAGCCCGGACGCGGCCAGCCGGTGCACCTCGGTCAGGGCGAGCAGCTCCTCGACCCCGGGCAGCACGGTGAGCTCCTCGGCGTCCAGTTCGTCCACCCCGGCCCCGGCCAGCAGGGTGCGCAGGTGGGCGCGGATCTCCTGCCAGGCGCCGTCGACCAGGCCCCTGGTGTCGATCTGCGCCCCGCAGAGCCCGTCGCCGATCTCGGTGGGCGCGCTGCCCAGCTCGTGCCCGATCGCGTCGGCCAGCGAGTGCGCCGGGTCGGTGGACACCACCAGCGCCTTGCGCCCGCCCTCGACCAGGGCGGCGGCGGTCGCGGCGGCCAGGGTGGTCTTGCCGACCCCGCCCTTGCCGGTGAACAGCAGGACCTTCACGTGCTCGTACCCGTTCAGCCCGCGTTCTCGACGCGGCGCTTGAGCTCCTTGAGCGCGGTGTCCATGATCATCTTCTCGGCCTTGCGCTTGAACAGCCCGATCATCGGGATGGCCAGCTGCACGGCCAGCGAGTAGGTCACCTCGGTGGAACCGCCCGAGGGGGTCAGCCGGTAGCTGCCGGTCTGCGCCTTCTGCATCTGGCCCTTGACCAGCTTCCAGGTCACCGACCGCCCGTCGGCCGCCCAGGTGTAGGCCAGGGTGTACTCGTCCTTGACCGGGCCCTGGTCGAGCTGGAAGCGCACCTGCTCGGCCCGCCCGTCGCCGTCGGCGGAGAGCACCTCGGTCGACTTCACCCCGTTCGCCCACTCCGGGTACGCGGCGAAGTCCGCGATCACCGCCATGATCCGCGCGGGTTCGGCGTCGATCACGATGGACTGGGTGGACTCGTCGGCCATGTCCGGGAGGCTACCCGTTCTCAGAAGCGCAGGACGTACGGCGTACCCGTGCGCTGGAAATGCCCGACGTTGACGCACTCCGTGCTGCCCAGCCGTACCCTGCGCGACAGCGGCTGGTGCACGTGGCCGAACAGCGACCACCTCGGCCGCGTCCGGCGGATGGTCTCCAGCAGGGCCACCGAACCGATCTCCGGCCGGCGCGCCACCACGTCGTAGGTCAGCTCCGGCACCGCGGGCGGCACGTGCGTGCACAGCACGTCCACCTCGCCCAGCGCCGCCAGCGGGTCGACCATGTCCTCGTCGAAGCGCAGGTAGGGCTGCCACACCCCGTTGCGCCGGACCTCGGCGCCCGGTGGCAGCAGCGCGCCACCCACGAAGCCCACCCGCAGACCGCCCACCTCGGTGGTCTGCCCGTCCAGCACCGTGACCCCTGCCCCGGCGAACTCCGGCCACAGGCTCGGGTCGTCCACGTTGCCCGGGGTGGCGTAGGTCGGCGCGGTCATCGCCGAGAACAGGCGCTTGTACTGCTCGCGCACCGCCTCGCGGACCACCTCGGCCTGCCCGCCGAGCCCGGCCCACAGGGAGCGCACGAAGGCCACCGCCTCGGCGTTGCGCCTGCCCTTGCGGTACTCGGCGAACCGGGCCACGTTCTCCGGTCCGAACACCGCGCCCATGATGCCGCCGGAGTAGTCGTGGTAGTCCACGAAGTCCAGCAGGTCACCCAGCACGAACAGCGCGTCGGCCCCCTCACCGGCCCGCGCCAGCGCCTCGGAGTTGCCGTGGACATCGGAGACGACGTGGACCCGCACGGGGTCCACCTTATGCCGAAGATCTGCTTGCCAGGGTCGAGCATCAGCGTGGCAGATCTGCTTGCCAGGGGCGGGCATCAGCGCGGCGGCAGCCCCGGTTCACGCCCCTGTTCCAGCTCGGCCTTGAGGTCCAGCGCCACCGCCTTGGCCGCGTGCTGGCGCTGCCGCAGGGCCCGCAACCGCTGCTTCTGACCGCGGAAGGGCACGGGCGGGTCGGCCCGCAGGAAGTAGTGCAGCAGGGTGCCGTCCAGCATCGGCTCCAGCCACACCTCCTGGGTGCCGACCAGCGCGCCGGCCACGGTCCAGCGCAGGCCCTCGTCCCCCCGATCGGCGTACACCGCCAGGGTCAGGTCCGGCCAGAACCGGGGCCAGTTCGCGGGCTCGGCGAACACGGCGGCGACCGCGGCGGGCGGCACCACCAGGAAGGTCTCGTCGACGAGGTCAAGAGCGGGCACGGGCAGCAGGGTGCCACGACACGACTGCGCAACCACCGGGCGGCCTACCGTTGACATCGTTCGGCACGCTAGGTTTCCTCACCGGTAACATCGTCAGTTCCCGGAGGGTGAACCGTGCGCGAGTTCAGCGTTCCCGCCACCGCCACAGTGGCCGAAGACGAGAACCTCACCGACATGGTGTGGGCGAACGCGGAGCGGTTCAGCAACGCGATCAGCTTCCGACGACGGGTGGACGGCACCTGGGTCGACGTCACCGCGAAGGACTTCGCCGCCCAGGTCACGACCCTCGCCAAGGGCCTGCTCGGGGCCGGTCTTCAGCCTGGGGACCGGGTCGGGCTGATGTCCAAGACCCGGTACGAGTGGTCCCTGCTGGACTACGCGATCTGGGCGGCCGGGCTGGTGTCCGTGCCGATCTACGAGACCTCCTCGGCCGACCAGGTGGAGTGGATCCTCGCCGACTCCTCGGCCAGGGCCGTCGTGGTGGAGACCACCACGCACCGCGCCGCCGTGGACTCGGTGGTCGACCGGCTGCCCGAGCTGCGGCACGTCTGGCAGCTGGAGGGCCCCGGCGGGGACGGCGCCCCGGGCGCGGTGGACGAGCTGGTCGCGCTGGGTGCCGAGGTCACCGAGGAGCAGGTGCGCACCGCCCGCAAGGCCGTGGCCGCGAGCGACACCGCCACGCTGATCTACACCTCGGGCACCACCGGGCGGCCCAAGGGCTGTGAGCTGACCCACCGCAACCTGCTGGCCGAGGTGCGCGCGGCCATGGCGGCCTTCCCGGAGCTGATGCAGCCCGGTCACGCCGTGCTGCTGTTCCTGCCGATGGCGCACGTGTTCGCGCGGGTCATCGGGCTGTGCTCGGTGTACGCCCGGTCCACGCTGGGGCACACCCCCGACGTGCGCAACCTGGTGCCCGACCTGGGCTCGTTCCGGCCGGACTTCGTGCTGGCCGTGCCCAGGGTGTTCGAGAAGGTCTACAACACGGCCAAGCAGAAGGCGCACTCCGAGGGCAAGGGCAAGATCTTCGACGCGGCCGAGGCGACCGCGGTGGCCTACAGCCGCTCGCTGGACACCGGCGGCCCTGGCCTGGGCCTCAAGCTCAAGCACACCCTGTTCGACAAGCTGGTCTACAGCAGGCTGCGCGCCGCGCTGGGCGGGCGCTGCGAGGCGGCCGTGTCCGGTGGCGCCCCGCTGGGCGAGCGGCTGGCGCACTTCTTCCGCGGGGTGGGCGTGCCGGTGCTGGAGGGCTACGGCCTGACCGAGACCACCGCGGCGGCCTTCGTCAACGTGCGCTCGGCGTTCAAGGTGGGCACCGTGGGCCGTCCGGTGGCGGGCACCTCGGCGCGCATCGCCGAGGACGGGGAGATCCTGATCAAGGGCGACGTGGTGTTCCGCGGCTACTGGAACAACCCCGAGGCCACCGCCGAGGCCATCCAGGACGGCTGGTTCCACACCGGGGACATCGGCGAACTGGACGAGGAGGGCTTCCTGCGGATCACCGGCCGCAAGAAGGAGATCATCGTCACGGCGGGCGGCAAGAACGTCTCCCCCGCCGTGCTGGAGGACCGGCTGCGCGCGCACCCGCTGATCAGCCAGTGCATGGTCGTCGGCGACAAGCAGCCGTTCATCGGCGTGCTGGTGACCATCGACCCGGAGTTCTTCCCGTCCTGGCTCAGCGCGCACGGCAGGCCGGAGGCCACCCCGGTCGCCGACATGCTGACCGACCCCGAACTGGTCGCCGAGGTGCAGGCCGCCGTGGACGAGGCGAACAAGGCCGTGTCCAAGGCCGAGTCGATCCGCAAGTTCCGCATCCTGCCGGTGGACTTCACCGAGGCGGGCGGGGAGATGACGCCGAGCCTGAAGCTGCGCCGCACGGTGGTGGCCAAGACCTACGCGGCCGACATCGACGCGATCTACGCGAAGTAGGTGCTGACGGATGGCCCGCGCGAACGCGGGCCATCCGACCCCCAGTGCTGGAAGGGCCGCGCTGCCCCGCGCGGCTCACACCACTTCCCGTCCCGGACCTTCCCCTAGACCGGGACTCGCTCCAGCCTGCACGACCCCGCTGACGTATCGCTGTCGTCTCGACGCGGCCGGGCCGTGGTTAGTCTTGCCGCATGACAGAGCGGCACCCGTGGTTCGGCGTGCTGGGACCGCTGCGGGTGCTGGTCGGCGGGGAGCCGGTCCCCGTGCGGGCGGGCAAGCAGCGCATCCTGCTCGCGGCCCTGTTGCTGCGCGCGAACTCGCCGGTGCCCGCGGACGAGTTGATCGAGCACCTGTGGGGCCAGGACCCGCCGTCCGGGGCCAGGGACACGGTGCGCGCCTACGTGATGCGGCTGCGCCACCTGATCGGCGACCCCGAACTGATCGAGACGACCCCCGGCGGCTACCTGGCCAGGCTGGGCGCCGAGCAGCTGGACCTGTCACAGGCACGAGCGCTGCTGGACCAGGGCCGGGTGCACGAGGCGCTGGCCCTGTGGCGCGGGCCCGCGCTGGCCGACGTGCCCTCGGACAGCCTGCACCGGGACGAGGCCCCGCGGCTGGCCGAGCTGCGCCTGCACGCGCTGAGCCAGCGGGTGGCCGTGGACCTCCAACGCGGCAAGCACGCCGAGCTGGTGCCCGAACTCGTGGCGCTGACCGCCGAGCACCCGCTGCACGAGGGCCTGTGCGGTCAACTCGTGCTCGCGCTGTACCGGTGTGGGCGCACCGCCGAGGCGATGGAGCAGTACCACCGGTTGCGCGGGCGGCTGGCCGAGGAGCTGGGCACCGATCCCGGTCCGCGGCTGCGCAAGCTGTACCAGCAGGTGCTGGCCACCGATCCCGAGCTGAGCGCACCCGAGGACACGGCAAGACCGGTGCCCAGGCAGCTGCCCGCCTCCCCGCAGCGGTTCACCGGGCGGCAGGCCGAGCTGGACCGGTTGGACCGGGGCGGGCCAGTGGTCATCTCCGCGATCGACGGCACCGGCGGCATCGGCAAGACCTGGCTGGCCCTGCACTGGGCGCACCGCAGGCTGGAGCTGTTCCCGGACGGGCAGCTCTACGTGAACCTGCGCGGGTTCGACCCCGCGGGCAGCCCGCTGACCCCGGAGGTCGCCGTGCGCGGTTTCCTGGAGGCGCTGGGTGTGCCGCCCGCGGGCATCCCGGCCGAGTTGGACGCGCAGGTCGGGCTGTACCGGAGCCTGGTCGCCGACAAACACATGCTGGTGCTGCTGGACAACGCCCGCGACACCGCGCAGGTGACCCCGCTGCTGCCCGGCAGCCCGAGTTGCACCGCGCTGGTGACCAGCCGCCTGCAACTGGCCGGGCTGGTGGTCAACCACGGCGCCACGCTGATGACCCTGGACCTGCTCGGCGACCAGGACGCGCGCCGGGTGCTGGTGAGCAGGCTGGACGAGCGGCGAGTCGCCGCCGAGCCCGAGGCGGTGGCCGAACTGGTGCGCCGCTGCGCCGGTCTGCCGCTGGCCCTGGCCATCGTGGCCGCGCGGGCCGCGATGCAGCCGGACACCCCGCTCGCCGTGCTGGCCGAGCAACTCGGCGAAGTGTCCCGATTGGACGGTTTCGATGCCGGGGAGCTGACCGCCAACCTGCGCGCGGTCTTCGCCTGTTCCCTGCACGCCCTGTCCCCCGAGGCGGCCCAGGCGTTCCGGCTGCTCGGGCTGGTGCCCAGCGCCGACATCGGGCGGCACGCGGTGCGCAGCCTCACCGGGTGCGGCCGGGCGCAGCTGGACGAGTTGTGCCAGGCCCACCTCGTGCAGGAGCACGAGCCCGGCCGGTACCGGATGCACGACCTGGTGCGGCTGTTCGCGGGCGAGCAGGCCGCGGCGCTGGCGGACACCGAGGCCGTGACCCGGCTGGTGGACCACTACCTGCACACCGCGGAGCAGGCCGACCGGTGGCTGCAACCGGCCCGGGAGGAACTGGCCTGGGGCACGCCCGCACCGGGCTGCGTGCCCGAGCCGATCGCCGACTCGGCCCAGGCGCTGGCGTGGTTCGACGCGGAGCTGTCCTGCGTGCTGGCCGCTCAACGGCTGGCCCTGGACCACGGGCTGCACCGGCAGGCCTGGCAGTTGGCCTTCGCGCTGCGGATCTACCAGTGGCGGCGGATGCGGATGCGGGAACGGCGGCTCGGGCTGGAGGTGGCCGTCGCCGCGGCCGAGCGCACCGAGGACCAGTACGCCAAGGTGCTCACCCGGCACTTCCTGGGCTTCGCCATGGCCTGGGACGGGGAGTTCGAGCCGGGCGAGGCCATGATCCACGAGGCCGCCGCGCTGGCCGAGCGGCACGGGTTCCGCGGGCAACTGGTGTCCGCGACGCACAGCCTCACCACCTGTGCCGCCTTCCGCAAGGACTTCGCCGAGGCCGTGCGGTACGCCGCCAAGACCATCGAACTGGCCGAGGGCGGGCCCGCGGGCCCGCTCGCCATGGCGCACGGCGCCTACGCGGCCTACTCCCTGCAACTGGGCAGGACCGAGGTCAGCCTGCGCCACAGCCAGATCGCGCTCGAGCTCTACCGGTCCATCCAGCACCGTGACGGTGAGGCCGACGCACTGGCCGGGGTTGCCCGCGTCCTGCTCGCCACCGGCCAACCCGAGCGTGCCGTCACCATGCTCCGCGAGTCCGTGGAGATCGCGCTGGAGGTCGGCAACACGCACAACGCCGCCACCATCTACGAATCGCTCGGCACCGGCCTGTGCCAGCTCGGCGACTCCGCCGCGGCACACCTCGCGTGGCAGCGCTCCGTGGACATGCACACCGCCCACGGCCGCACCGCGGAGGCCGACCGCGTCCGCGGCCTCATGGGCCCGTGAAGGTGCCATGAAAGTGCCGTTCCTGGCGTTGAACGCAATGAACGGCACTTTCATGGCACCGGCCGTCACGGGCTCGGTGGCCGCCGACCGTCGACGAGCGCCGCCAACCGGGTCGCGCGGTCATGCCAGCGCCAGGAACCGGCCATCCACTCCCGGCCGGCCAGCCCCATCCTCGCGGCGGCACCGGGATCGGCCAGCAGCCCGGCGAGCTGACCGGCCAGGTCCGGACCTGCCACGTGGCCGGTGACCCCGTCGAGCACCGCCTCGGGTGCACCGCCGAACCGGCCGGTGACCACGGGCAGCCCGCTGGCGGCGGCCTCCAGGTAGACCAGCCCCAGGCCCTCCACGTCCAGCCCCCGGCCGAGCGTGCGGCAGGGCATGGCGAACACGTCACCGGCCGCGTAGTAGGCGGGCAGCTCACCGGCGGGCACGGCCCCGGCGAACACCACCCCGTCACCGGCCAGCGCGGTCAGCCGGGCGCGGTCCGGTCCGTCACCGACGAGCAGCAGCACGGCGCCGGGGACCCGCCTGCGGATCTCGGGCAGCGCGCGCAGCAGTTCGTCCTGGCCCTTGCGGCGGACGAGCCGGGACACGCACAGCAGCACTGGCCGCGCGCCGAGCCCGTGCCTGCGGCGGATGTCCTCGCGGGCGCCCGCGTCGGGGCGGAACAGGTCCGTGTCCACGCCCGCGGGCAGGTGCTCCAGCGCGGCGAGCGGCCCGAACGCGGCGGCCGTCCTGGACCTGGTGTAGCGGCTGACGAAGGTCAGCACGTCGCAGTCGGCGCCGATGCGGCGTAGCGCCTGCCGCGCCCCGGGCAGCATGGACCAGCCCACCTCGTGCCCATGCGTGCTGGCGATCACCCGTGCCGCGGGCAGGTTCGGCGCCAGCAGGGCGAGCGGGGCACTCGCCCCGAACCACACCGCGTCGCAGCGGTACGCCCACAGCACCTCGCTGACCCGGCGGCGCACCCGGACCGTGGGCAGCACGAGCGGGGACGGGTCGCGTACCACGGGGAAGGGCTGGCGGGCGTCGAACGCCTCGCAGCCGGGCCAGCTCGGCGCGTAGACGACGAGGTCCGGGTGCAGCTGTGTGGCCAGCGCGTACAGGTAGGTCTGGATACCGCCGACCCGTGGCGGGAAGTCGTTGGTGACCAGCAGGGTCCTGCGCACTCCGGTCAGGCTACAGCTCGGCGCGCAGGTACTCCTGCCAGCCTCGCACCAGGCCCTGGGTGTCCACGCCGAGCACCTCGTGCAGCGCGTCGTCCAGCGGTGCCTTGGGATCCCCGCCCGCCACGCGCTGGTAGAGCCGCACCAGCGCGGGCTGTCCGAAGGTCTCCGCCACGTACTGGTTGACCGTCCACGCCTCCTGGTAGGCCAGGTTGATCCGGCCGCCGCCAGCGGCGAAGTCGGCGTTGGAGGGCAGTTCGGTGGGCGGGGTGCCCGCACGGACCAGCCGCGCCACCTCGGCGGCGGCCTGCGGCATCGGGACGCCGCTGTCCCGGTAGCCCACGTAGTCCGCGAACCCCTCGAGCAGCCACATCGGCGTGCCGTCCACGGTGACCCCGCGCGCGGCGATGTGCGTCATCTCGTGCCGCAGCACCACGCTGAGCGAGGTGGCCGACAGCTTGCCCGCGTTGGCCGGGTTGAGCACCACCCGCTGGCCGACCGCCGAGCGGCTGGCGTGGTCGACCCGGTCCGCGACCGCGACCGCCGCGATCGCGTCCACCGCGAACTCCGGCCCCACCAACGCCTTCAGCTCCGCCGACGAGTCGGGCAGCAGCACCGCGACCCGCTGCGGCCACTGCTTGCCCCACACCTGGCTGACCGCACGGACATCGGCGTCCAGTTCGGCCGCGATGCGCCTGCCCAGGTCGGCGTTCCCGGGGTGCGCCAACACAAATCCGTTGGCGGCGCGCAGCAGCACCAGCGGCCCGAAGTCCCAGGGTCCGCGCCAGGTCTGGTGCGACAGCGTGCTGTCCGAGGCCAGGTACCAGTTCTGGCCGCGCCGCGCGAACAGGTAGGCCATCGGCTTGGCCGTGGTGCCCGGGTCCACTCCCGCCAGCGAGTAGTTCAGGTCGACCTGAGGGGCCCACAGCTCGTCCGCGGAGAAGGCTGTCGGAGCCTGGCTCACCTGGTTCGGGTCCAGCCGGTAGGTCCACGCCGAGAGCGGGACCCCGTCGAGGTTGTCGAACAGGGACCGTTGCGCCGCACGGAACTCCGGGCTCGCCTGCGGGTCCACAGTGGACAGGAACTCGGCTCGGTCGCGGTGCAGGACCGCGTCGGAACGACGGCGCAGCAACTCCGTGACCGCCGCGGTCCGGGTGTCGGTGAGCGCCGGTGCCGCCTGCACCGAGGGCGTGGTCAGGGCGGGCGTCAGCGGCCCGGCGACCGGCTGCCGCAGGAGCAGCACGACAGCGCCGAGCAGTGCCAGGGCCACCGCGGCGACCAGCCACGCCCGAAATCGAGCCATAGAGGCCAGATCCTAGGGCCAAGCGGGTCGCCGCGGTGTGTGCGAACCGCCTCAGAACTGGCCGCAGGTGCTGGTCGCGGCCTGACCGGTGAACCGGTCGTTGAGCCAGGTCGCGGAATCACCGGCGGCCCCGAAGGCGGCCAGCGCGTGCGAGAAGAAGAGCGTGAACGAGGCGAGGTCCTTGAACTGCACGGTGCCGCCGAGCGAGCACCAGTCCTTGGCCAGCTGCTTGCCCTGCGCGTAGGGCAGGATGTCGTCGAGCGGGCTGTGTTCCACCAGCGTGGGCACCGAGGGCTTGACCGTGCCGAGCTTCAGGTCGGCCACCACGGACCTGAACGGTTCCTGGTCCAGGTAGGCCGACACCGGCCTGCCGTCCTTGGTGAGGCTGCTGGACTGCTTGAACGCGAACTTGAAGATCGCGTCCATCGTGCAGGACTTGCTGGCCTGTACGAACAGGTCGGCACCGGTGGAATTGGCCAGGTCGAGCATGTGCGTCTCGGGATAGGCCGTGTTGATGCCGATCAGTGAGAAACCGAGGAATCCGAACGCGTACGAACCGTCCAGGCTTTTTGCCAGCACCGACTTGTCGGCGGGCGGCGCTCCCACGTAGGCGCCCTTGACGTTCAGTTCCGGCGCGTAACTGGCGGCCAGTTCGGCGGCCGCGGCCGAGGCCCCACCGCCCTGCGAATAGCCGGTGATGCCGACGGGGCCGTTGGCGGGCAGTCCGGTGCCGGGCAGTCGCTGGGCCGCGCGCAGCACGTCCAGCACGGCATGGCCCTCGGCGGCGCGGATCACGTAGGTGTGCTCACCGGGTGTGCCCAGGCCCTGGTAGTCGGTCTGCGCGACGGCGATTCCCTTGTCCAGCAACGGGTTGATGAACGAGCCCTGCACGCTGGCGGTGATGTCCGAACTGCCGTCCCCGGCCAGGGTCTTGGACGGGGCGCACTGGTCGCCCATGCCCGCGGTGAACGGGGCGTAGGCCACGATCGGCCGCTGCCCCGGTCCGGTCCACGGCTTGCTTGGCACCAGAACGGTTCCGGTCACCGGGATCGGCTGATTCTTCGCGTCCCGTGACAAATACATGATGCGGGTCGCGGTTGCCCCGTTGTACTTCGAGGGCTGCGACTTGAGCACATCACCGTTCTGCCCGGCGGGCAACGGCGAGGGCGGGGTGTAGAACGCCTCGTCAGCGCTGGCGGGTACTGCCGCGACGGCCAGCAGGACGGCCGTCGCGGATGCCGTGACAAGAGCACGGCGAACCATAACGCGCATGCTTGCTCCCCATTGAGTGGCAATTCCGACCTGACGCGTCGGCACCACACTGGTGGGTAGCGGCAAAACCCGTCAAGACAGCACGGGAAAATGCGTGCGCTGCGACAAAATCAGCCGACGATACGCTTGGCGCCGAAGTAGTTGCTGCTGGCCTGGGCCAGCGGAACCACCTTGACGTTCTGGCCGGTGGTCGGCGCGTGCACCACCATGCCGTCACCGACGACCATGGCCACGTGGTAGATGTTGGACGCCGTGGTGCCGAAGAACACCAGGTCCCCCGGCTGCAACTCACCGCGGGACACCGACTTGCCCACCCCGTACTGGGCAGCGGCCGAGCGCGGCAGGCTCACCCCGGCCATGCGGTAGGCGTACTGCATCAGCCCCGAGCAGTCGAAGCCACCGCCGGGGGTCTCCCCGCCCCACACGTAGGGGACGCCCCGCTGGCCCAGCGCGGCCTGCATGGCCACCCCGGCGGCACCCGAGGGCCCGATGAACGAGCCGAGGTCACCGGCGAAGCCCAGCGCCTCGCGGTCGGCCCCGGTGACCTTGGACAGCGCGGCCTTCGCCTCCGTGGCGGCCTTGTCCGCGTCCTTCTTCTTCTGGTCCAGCTCGGCAAGGAGCTTCTGCGCCGCGTCGGTGGCCGACTTGGCGCGCTGCTGCGCGTCGGCGGCCCGGGACTTGGCGTCGGCGGCCTTGGTCACCGCGGCGTCGTAGGTCTTGAGGATGTCCACGTTGCGCGAGGCCAGCATCTCCAGCGCGGTGGACTGGTCCAGGAAGTCCTGGGCGGAGCGCCCGGAGAGCAGGGCGGACAGCTGGGTGAAGTTCGCGCCCTCGTAGGTCGCGGCGGCCAGCTTGTCCACCTGGCCGCGGAAGCGCTCCTCCTCGGCCTGCGCCGCGGTGAGGTCGCGCTGGGCGGTGGAGATGTCCGCGGTGGCCTTGTCGAACTCGGCCTGGTGCGCGGCGACGGCGTCCTTGGCGGCGAGGTACTGCTGGCCGATCTGCTCGGCCTGCTTGGCGACCTCGTCCAGGTGCTTGCGCGCGTCGGAGACCGGGGCCGGGTCGGCGGTGGAGGGGGTCGCGCCCAGGCCGACACCCGCGGCGGTCACGGCCGTGACCGCCACCGCAGTGCGCATGACGTGCTTGAGTCGGGGGGTAGCCACGGCGGGCAGGCTACTCCCGGCCACAGAACGCACCGGAGCCGACACCCCCGGTGAGGGTGTCGGCCCTGGTGACAGCCTTGATCAGCCGACGATGCGCTTGGCGCCGAAGATGTCGCTGCCGGACTGGCCGATCGGCACGATCTTCACGGTCTCGCCCTCGGTGGGGGCGTGCACGACCTTGCCGGAACCCACGTACATGGACACGTGGTGGATGTTGGAGGCGGTCGAGCCGTAGAAGACCAGGTCGCCGGGCTGGAGGGAGTCCATGGAGACGGACTTGCCCACGGTGTACTGCGCGGCGGCCGAACGCGGGATGGTGACCCCGGCCTGGGCGTAGGAGTAGAGCATCAGGCCCGAGCAGTCGAAGCCGCTGGGCGTGGTGCCGCCCCACACGTAGGGCACGCCGCGCTGGGCGACCGCGACGTTCATCGCGGTACCGGCCGCACCGGCGGGGCCGACGAACACGCCGTTGTCGCCGTTGCTGTTCAGCCCGTTCCTGGCCGCACCGGACAGCTGGTTGTAGGCGGCCTGGGACTTCGCGACGGCCGCGTCGGCGTCCTTCTTCTTCTGTTCCAGGTCAGCCACGATCTTGGCGGCCGCGTCGGCGGCGTCGCTGGCGCGCTTCTGCGCGTCGGCAGCCTTGTTCTTGGCCTCGGTGGCCTTGTTGACCGCGGCGTCGTAGGTGCCGAGGATGTCGGCGTTGCGCGAGGCGATCATCTGCAACACGGTGGACTGGTCCAGGAAGTCCTGCGCGGACTGGCCGGACAGCAGGGCCGACAGCTGGGTGAACTGCGCGCCGTCGTAGGTCGCGGCTGCGAGCTTGTCCACCTCGCCCCGGAACTGGCCCTCCTGCTTCTGGGCCGCATCGAGGTCCTTGCCGTACTTCTCGATGTCGTGGGTGGCCGTGTCCTTGGCGTCCTGCTTGGCCTTCAGGTCGTCCTTGGCGGCCAGGTACGCCTGCTGGGCCTTCTCGGCCGCGGCACTGGCGTCGTTGAGCTGCTTGAGCGCGTCCTGCTGGTTGGCGGGCGGGTCTGCGACCGCGGAACCGGGGTTCATGCTGACCACGGCGGCCACGGCGGTCATCGCCAGTGCACCGCGCATCGCGTACTTGAGTCGGTCCGACGCCACTGCGGTGGTGTCTCCTCACATCGTTCGCCCGCACCGGTTCCCCCGATGAACCGAGATGGCGGTGACTGCGTGTCACCGGCCACCACGACCGGCTGGTCCCCACGAAGTCTCGGGTAGGTTACGAAAAGTGAGGCCGCTCGTCCACTAGCGGCTGTCAGCAAACAGGACGAACGGTCCACTAACTCGTTCGGAGTAGGGGTCGGATACCTGTGGTGGTGAACACACCCAGGCCGTTCACCTGGTCATGCGAACCGCTCACCGCGAAACCCCGTATGCGCAAGCCAGGGCACAGTTAACTGTTCACACGCGCACGAGGCGGGCCAACAGCACCGCGGAGGGCACCGGGTGTGCACCCCGCCTGCGCACCGAGTCGGCCACCGCGCGGTCGGAGGTGACCACAACCACAGGCCGCCCCTCCGGCTCGGCGGTCACCAGCGCGCGGATCACGTCGTCGGCGAGCACCCCGGGGTCGCTGAACAGCACCCGCACCCCGCGCGGGCTGGCCGAGGGCACCGCCACCACCCCGGCCCCGTCGAAGACCACCGTCACCTCGGCGCCGGTCCTGGCCGCCAGCACGGCCATCTGGTGCACCAGCCGGTCCCGCTGGTCGGCCAGCGGCAGCTCCGGGTAGCCCGTCTTGGTGACGTTGTAGCCATCCACCACCAGGTGCACCGCGGGCAACGCGAGCAGCCGGTCCAGGGCCGCCGGGTCCTCCACCCGCCCTACCGCGCCCTGTGCGGCGGTCGCCCCCCGCACCATGTCGGCCGGACGCGGACCCGTGCCCCCGCCCAGCGCGAGTTCCCTGCGCAGCCCCGTCACCGCCCCGTCCAGGGTTTCCACCAGCAGGGCGAGCCGCACCTCGTCGGCCTGCCGCGCCTCGCGCGCCGACTGCCTGGCCACCTCCGCCTCGGCCGCCGCCCGGCGGGCCTTCGCCCGCTCCAACTCCGCGCGCTCCCGCTCCCGGTCGCGCTCCGCGGCCAGCGCCTTGACCTCGGCCTGTGCCTGCGTGCGCGCCCGATCCGCCTCGGTCGTCGCCGCCTCGGCCCGGTCCTTGGCCTCGCGGAGTTTGACGCCCTGTTCGCGCAAGCGTTTGCGCAGCCGCTCCAGCTCGGTGTCCCGCTCCTGCGCGAGCCGTGCCTCCGCGCCCTGCGTGGCGTCCAGTTCGCCGCGCAGCCGCTCCAGCTCCGACTCCAGCCGTTCCGCCCTGGTCACCGCGTTGTCCCGCTCCAGGCGCAGCTGTGCCTCGCCCGCCCGGCGCGCGACCAGTTCCAGGTAGTGCACCGCCACCGGGTCGCCCAGCAGCACCGCGGCCGTCGCCGCCGCGACCGGATCCGGGGCCGTCAGGTCCAGCACGCTGGGCCGGTGCTCCCGGCACCACTCCAGCACCGCCGTGCGGAACGCCGCGGAGTCGCGCAGACCCGCCAGCAGCGCGCCGCCCCCCAGCCGTGCCCGCTTGGCCGGGGCGAACCTCGCCACCGCCTTGACCTGCTGCGGGACGTCGACCCGCGCGAGCGCGCCCACCGCCTCGGCGCCGATCTCCGCCAGCCGCGAGCGCACGGCGTCGGGCAGCGCGGACCAATCCACTGTGGACGGCTCCTCCGCACCGTCCACGGCGGACAGCTCAGGCTCCTGACCCGGCTCATCGGGCTCGGCTGACGGCGACACCCCACAAGGCTAGTGGTCACGCCTCGCCCCCACACCCCGCGAGTCCCGTCCTGGCGCACGCGAGTCCCGCTGAGCCGCACACGAGTCCCGGCCAGGGGCGCACGAGTCCCGGTGAGCAGCACACGAGTCCCGGCCGGGGGTGCACGAGTCCCACCCACCGACGCACGAGGCCACCCGACTCGCCCACCCCGCCCCCGCGTCTTCGCGCCGGTCTCTGGACCGCCGGCCCGAGATGATCACATCTGTCCAGTGATCATCTCGGGACAGGGAAGAGACCGGACCTCAGCGAAGACGCCGCGCCCCGGAGGGGCGCCAAGAACACAGCGGGCCCGCGTCTTCGCGCCGGTCTCTGGACCGCGGGCTCAGGTCGACCGCATCTGTCCAGCGGTCGACCTGAGACAAGGGAAGAGACCGGACCTCAGCGAAGACGCCGCGATCCGGAGGATCGCAGAGAGCGCAGCGGGCCCAGCATCCGACCAGGCCCGCTCGGGGCGCCCGCGTCAGTCCAGCGGGCGCCCCGAGCACCCCGCCAAGCGACCGCCGCACACCGGAAACTGTCAGACCCACCCACTAGCGTCCCCACCGATGACCACGACTGCCACCGACGACTCCCAGCTCTCGTTCGACGAGCTGGGCACACCGCTGCGCGAGACCACGTTCGTCGTGGTCGACCTGGAGACCACCGGGGGCAGGCACGGCGAGGACGCGATCACCGAGATCGGCGCGGTGAAGGTGCGTGGCGGCGAGGTGCTGGGCGAGTTCGGCACCCTGGTGAACCCGGGGCGGCCCATCCCGCTGGAGATCGTGCGGCTGACCGGGATCACCGAGGCGATGGTCTATCCGGCTCCGCCGGTGGCCGAGGTGCTGCCCGCGTTCCTGGAGTTCGCGGCGGGTGCGGTGCTCGTGGCGCACAACGCGGGCTTCGACACGGGCTTCCTCAAGGCGGCCTGCACCCGGCACGGCTACGCGTGGCCGAAACCGCCGGTGCTGTGCACGGTGAAGCTGGCCAGGCGGGTGCTCACCAGGGACGAGGCGCCCAGCTGCAAGTTGTCCGCGCTGGCGGCGATGTTCAGCGCGTCCACGACCCCGAACCACCGCGCGCTGGACGACGCACGGGCCACTGTGGACGTGCTGCACGCCCTGCTGGAACGGCTCGGGCCGCTGGGTGTGCACTCGCTGGAGGAGCTGTTCGACTACTTACCCGAGGTGACGCCCGCACAGCGCCGCAAGCGCACGCTGGCCGCGGGCCTGCCGAGCGCCTCCGGTGTCTACATGTTCCGGGGACCGTCGGAGGAGGTCCTGTACGTCGGGACCGCGAGCGACCTGCGCAGGCGGGTGCGGCAGTACTTCACCGGCAGCGAGAGCAGGGGGCGCATCCGGGAGATGGTCGCGCTGGCGACGCGGGTGGACACAGTGGTCTGTGCGCACTCGCTGGAGGCCGAGGTGCGTGAGTTGCGACTGCTGGCGGCGCACCGTCCCCAGTACAACCGGCGGTCGAAGAACCCGCAGGCGGGCTGGTGGGTGGTGCTCACCGAGGAGGCGTTCCCCCGGTTGTCGGTGGTGCGCCGGGCCAGGGACGGCGCGCTCGGCCCCTTCCGCACCCGCGGTGCCGCCGATTCGGCGGCCGCCGCGATCAGTGACGCCACCGGGCTGCGGACCTGCACCCAGCGGATCCCCGCCAAGGGGGCTCGGGGCACGCCCTGCGCGCTGGCCGAGTTGGGCCGCTGCGGCGCACCGTGCGCGGGCCGACAGGACGTGGCGTCCTACGCCCTGGGCGCACAGGCCGTGCAGGACCTGGCCTCGGGGCAGAGCACCGCCCCGTTCGAACGGCTGGCCGCCCAGCTGGCGGAGTTGGCTGCCACGGAGCGGTTCGAGGAGGCTGCGCTGCGCCGTGACCGGCTCGCCAACCTGGTGCGCGCCGTGGACCGCGGTCAGCGCATGGCGGCGTTGGCGGCGCTGCCGGAGGTCGTCGCCGCCCGTCCGGACGAGCACGGCGGCTGGGAGTTCGCCGTGGTGCGGCACGGCAGGTTGGCCTCAGCCGGAGTGGCCAGGCGGGGTACACCGCCCATGCCGGTGGTGGCGGCACTGGTCGCGGCCGCGGAGACCGTGCTGCCCGGTGAGGGCCCGCTGCGTGGTGCGCCCGCGGAGGAGACCGGGGTGGTGCTGCGCTGGCTAGCCAGGCAGGGCACCCGGCTGGTGCACTGCGACCAGCCCTGGTCGGTGCCTGTGCGGTCAGCGGCTGTCTGGCTGGACTGGGTGGACCGCGCCGTCGCGGGGAGAGGGGGCTACCAGGGCGCCAACTGATCGGCTGAGTTCCACCCCGCCACCGCGCGGGCCGAAACCGAGGCTCTCGTAAAGGCCCCGGCCGTCTTCGGTGGCGTGTAGGTCGAGCGCGGGCACCTCGCGGGCGTCCAGTTCGGCGAGCAACGCCACCATGACCGCACGCGCCATGCCGTGCCGCCGCCACTGCGGGTCTGTGCAGACGTTGCTGATGTGCGCCGACACCCCGGTCGGGTTGCCGGGCCTGGGCACGCCCCGGCGCAGCTGTGCGAGCGCGGCACAGGCCAAGCCCTGACCCTCGGGCACGTCGATCACCAGGCACACGAAGTCCGCGCCGCCCAGTTCGCGGGCGAAGTGGTCCACGCAGGGCTGACGCCACGAGGTGTCGGCCAGGTCCACACCCATCGCGGCGAACATGTGCTCACGCAGCCGCACCAACTCGTCGGCATCATCCGCGACCGCCGGTCGCACCGCCCAACTCATGGGCCCACCGTATGACCCCACCACCCCGCGAGTCCCGCGCACAGGAGCATGAGTCCCGCCCAGCCGCCGCCGAGTCCCGCAGTGGTCTCGGGTGGATCAGCACCCAGGCACGGCGGAGAGCGGGATTCGCCCCCTGGAGGGCGGGACTCACGCACCCCAAAGCGGAACTCGCCCCCCAGAGAGCGGGACTCGCGCGCCCCAGAACGGGACTCGCCACCCAGACGACGGGACTCGCGCGCTGCGGGGCGGGACTCGGGGTGGGTGGGGTGGCGCCTAGGATCGGAGGCCCACCAGCTGAGGAGGTCCCGTCGTGATCACGGCGATCGTGTTGATCAAGGCTACCGCGGAGACGATCCCCGACGCGGCGCAGGCGATCGCCGACGTCGAGGGCGTGCAGGAGGTCTACTCCTGCGCGGGCGACGTCGATCTGATCGCGCTGGTGAAGGTCGCCCAGCACGAGGACCTGGCAGCGCTGGTCCCCGGCGAGATCAGCAAGGTGCCCGGCGTGCTGTCCACCGACACGCACATCGCCTTCCGCTCCTACTCGCGGCGGGACACCGAGGACACCTTCTCGGCGGGCCTGGACGGCGCCTGAGACCGCACAACGAGTGAGGCCCCCAGCCGCAGTGGCTGGGGGCCTCACTCGTTGCAGGAGCGTCAGTCCTTGGGGGCCTGAGCCTTGCCAGCCAGCTGCTTGGGCTGGTCCGCGGACTCCTCGTCGCTGTGCTGCGCGGCACGGGCCTTGGCCAGGGCAGCGGTCTCCTCGGCCGGGTCGGGGCTGAGGAAGCCACCCGCCACCGGCTCGCCCGCGGCACCGAGCTTGTTCATCTTCTTGGGCACGGGAGCGCCCTGGTAGGCCAGCTCCACCGGGTGGCCGTGGTCGTCCACCGGGCCCAGCGGCTGGTGCAGCTCGATGAACTCACCGTGCGGCAGCCGCTTGATGATGCCGGTCTCCACGCCGTGCTCGAGCACCTCGCGGTCACCGCGCTGCAGGCCGATGCAGATCCGGTAGGTCACCCAGTACGCCAGCGGCGGCAGGACCAGCAGGCCGATGCGGCCGATCCAGGTCGTCGCGTTCAACGAGATGTTGAACTTGTCGGCGATGATGTCGTTACCGCCGGCCAGCAGCGTGACCATGAAGAACGTGATGGCCATCATGCCCAGGCTGGTGCGGACGGGCACGTCGCGCGGGCGCTGCAACAGGTTGTGGTGCGCCGTGTCCCCGGTGAGCTTGCGCTCGATCCACGGGTAGGCCGCGGCCAGACCGGTCAGCAGCGGGAGGCCCGCGATGAACGGCCAGAACGGCGCCGGGATCGTGTAGTCCCCGAGCGGGCCCAGGTGCAGGTAGGTCTCCCAGGCGGGCCACAGTCGGACCAGGCCGTCGGTCCAGCCCATGTACCAGTCGGGCTGCGAACCGGAGGAGATCTGCGCCGGGTTGTACGGGCCGAAGTTCCAGATCGGGTTGATCTGGAACAGGCCGCTCATGGCCGCCAGCACGCCGACCACGATGGCGAAGAAGCCGCCACCCTTGGCCGCGAACACCGGCATGATGCGCACGCCGACGACGTTGGTCTCCTTGCGGCGCACGCCGGGGAACTGCGTGTGCTTCTGGTACCAGACCAGCCCCAGGTGCACGGCGATCAGCGCGAGGATGATGGCCGGCAGCAGCAGGATGTGCAGCGTGTACATCCTGGGCACGATGACCGTGCCGGGGAACTCCGAACCGAACAGCAGGTACGCGGCCCAGGTGCCGATCACCGGGATCGACTCGATCAGGCCGAACATGACGCGCAGACCGGTACCGGACAGCAGGTCGTCGGGCAGGCCGTAGCCGAAGAAGCCCTCCATCGCGCCGAGCATGAACAGCACGACGCCGATGACCCAGTTGACCTCGCGCGGGCGGCGGAACGCACCGGTGAAGAAGATCCGGAGCATGTGCGCCACGATCGCCGACATGAACAGCAGCGCCGCCCAGTGGTGGATCTGCCGCACGAACAAACCGCCGCGGACCTCGAAGGACAGGTCCAGCGCGGACTGGAAGGCCCGCGACATGTTCACGCCGCGCAGGTTGGTGAAGGGACCGTTGTAGGTCACTTCCTGCATCGACGGGTCGAAGAACAGCGCCAGGTAGGTGCCGGACAGCAGCAGCACGATGAAGCTGTACAGCGCGATCTCACCGAGCAGGAAGGACCAGTGCGTCGGGAAGACCTTGTTCAGCTGGCGCCGCATGCCCTTGGCGAGGTGGTACCGGTCGTCGGCCCACTTCGCGGCGCCACCGGCGATCCGGGTCGCCGCGTTCACCGGCTTGGTCGGAGAGGTGCCGCTCATGAGTTGCGCTCCCAGAAGGCGGGGCCGATCGGCTCGTTGAAGTCGGCCCTTGCCACGAAGTATCCGCTCTCGTCAACCGTGATCGGAAGCTGCGGCAGTGCGCGGGCCGCCGGGCCGAACACCGGCTTGGCGTACTCGAACACGTCGAACTGCGACTGGTGGCACGGGCAGAGCAGGCGCCCGGTCTGCTGCTCGTACAGCGAGGTCGGGCAGCCGAGGTGGGTGCAGATCTTGGAGTAGGCGTAGTAGTCGCCGTAGTTGTAGTCCTCCTGGCCCGCGCGCTTGGTCACGGCCTGGTCCGGGCGCAGCCGGATGAGCATGACCGGGTTGTCGGCGCGGTGCAGGGCGGCGGAGAGCTTCTCCTCGTCGTGCCGCTCCGACTCGCGGAACGGGAACACGGTCTCGAAGCCGCCCGCGTCCAGGTCCTCGGGGCGGATCAGCACGACGGCCTTGGGGTCACCGGTGTTGCGGCGCAGGTAGACCTTCTCGCCGTTCTGCGGCTTCCACCCGGTGTGCAGCAGCGAGTCCGGGGACTCCTTGTCCGCCCACGGGTTCTTCAGCATGCCGCCCAGGGGCAGCGCGACCAGGCCGAGACCCATCACGCCCGCGCCGAGACCGGCCGAACGCTTGACCAGGTTGCGGCGGGTGATGCCGCTGCGCACACCGGCGTCGGCCAGCTCGGCCAGCACCGTCTCCTGGTCGACCTTGTCGGAGCCGCCGTCGTGGCGGTCCTGCACGGCCAGCTCGTGCGGGATGAACTTCTTGGTGTAGGTCAGCGCGCCGACACCCAGCGCCAGCACGGTCAGGCCCAGGAACAGGCCCACCAGCGGGGTGTAGAGGCTGTAGAGCAGGTGCCCCTCGGCGTTGGGCGACTCGTACTCCCAGGGCCAGAACAGGAACACGCCGAGGAAGGCCAGCCCGAACAGGGCGGCAAGCAGGAACCAGATGGCCACGCCGCGCTCGGCGCGCTTCTCGGCCTTGGTGCCCTTGACCGGCCACGGGTCCTCGTAGTGCACCAGCTCGACCCCGTCGAGCTTGGTGCCCAGCCGGACCAGCTGGTCACGGTCCATCTCCGCGAGCTCTGCCTCGGTGGGCAGCTTGTCCTCCTGCTCGCCACTCATGCCTTGGCTCCGATCCACAGGGTCACGCCGACCAGCGCGGCGATGCCCACGATCCACCCGATCAGGCCCTCGGAGATCGGGCCGAGCCCGCCGAGGGCGTTGCCGCCGGGGTTGTTGTTGCCGTCACTGACGGACTTGATGTACGCGATGATGTCCTTCTTCTCCGCCGGGGTGAGCTGGCGGTCGCCGAACACCGGCATGTTCTCCGGGCCGGTCAGCATCGCGGTGTAGATCTGGTCCTCGGTGACGCCCTCGAGCTCGGGCGCGAACTTGCCCGAGGAGAGCGCGCCGCCGCGGCCGGTGAAGCTGTGGCAGTTCGCGCAGTTGAGGCGGAACAGCTCGCCACCGCGTGCCGGGTCGTCACCGCGCAGCGCCTCACCGGTCTCGGTGGGCTTCTCCTTGCCGCCGCCGTGCGCCTGGATGTACGCGTCGATCGCGTCGATCTCCTCAGGCGTGAACTTGGCGGGCTTGCGGTTGGCCTCGGCGGTCTGCGCGGCCAGCGGCATGCGGCCGGTGGACAGCTGGAAGTAGGAGGCCGCGGAACCGACGCCGACCAGGCTGGGGCCGCGGTCCTTCACGCCCTCCAGGTTCTGGCCGTGACAGGTCACACAGGTGTTGTTGTAGAGCTGCTCGCCCTTCTGGAGGAGGGCGGAGGTGTCGGAGGCCTGCGCGGTCTGCGGCTCCGGCACGAACCCGGCGTACAGGGCCCCGGCGCCCAGCAGGGCGACGCCCAGGGCGAGCACACCGGAGATCCGCCGCTTGAGCTTCGACCGCGAGCGGGCGCGGCGGCCAGCCTTGGTCGTGCCCCCTGGCGAGGCGCTTGGCGTGGTGGTCATTGTTGCGGCAACCCTTGCTAGTCAGTTCGGGGCTGAACGCCCTACGTCAGGGGATCAGGTAGATGACGGCGAACAAGCCGATCCACACGATGTCGACGAAGTGCCAGTAATAGGACACGACAATCGCGGAGGTCGCCTGGGCAGGCGTGAACTTGCTCAGCTTGGTCCTGATGAGCAGGTAGACGAATGCGATCAGACCGCCGATGACGTGCAAGCCGTGGAAACCGGTTGTGAGGAAGAACACCGTGCCGAACGCGGAGCCCGCGATCGTGGTGCCCTCCTCGGCCAGGTTCCGGTACTCGTTGGCCTGGCCGAGCACGAAGATCGCACCCATCACCAGGGTCAGCAGGTACCAGCGGCGCAGGCCGAACACGTCGCCCTTCTCCGCCGCGAAAACACCCCACTGACAGGTGAAGGAGGAGGCCACGAGGATGACCGTGAACGGCAGCGCGTACGCCTTGTCCAGGTGCGTGGGCTCCGGCGGCCACACACCGACGTTCTGGGCCTTCACGGTGAAGAACATCGCGAACAGACCTGCGAAGAACATCAGCTCGCTGGACAGCCACACGATGGTGCCCACGCTGACCATGTTGGGGCGGTTCAGCGAGTGGACTCGCTGACCGATGGGGGGCGCTGCCGTTGTCACGTCTCGCATTATTGCTTGCGGGAGATCGGCCCGCCCGGTCGGGTGGGTCGGTGCGCGGAGATCACGCAGAGATCACGGAGGGCACGGGTGCTCAACCGACTCCGGGCGCTGTGGCGTCGACCCCGGGAAATGCCGCTGGACGTGCGGGATCCCGATCTGGTGGTGGTCGCCGAGGCGTTCGACCTGGCAGAGGCCGATTCAGCGGTGCTGGCCCGTTCGGAGCAGTGGCGCGCCGAGGAGCAGGCCGTGCTCAGGCACCACCTGGTGCTGCCCGCGCGCGAGGTGGACCGGGCGCGGGAGGTACTCGCGCAGGACGGCTGGACGCTGGTGGAGTCCGGGCAGGGCGAGCCGGTGCCGCTGCACGCACTGCGCGCGCAGCGGTTGGACGTGCTCAGCTGCGCCCAGGAGCGGTCCCGGATGGCTGGGCTGGCACAACGGCTGGGCGGGGACTGGCTGGGGTGGGACGCACTGCAGACCTGAAGGTGTGACACAGCTAGCATCCACCTATGAGCGCGCAGACGTGGAAGATCCTGGTGTTCAGCCACCGGCCGGAGGTCCGCGAGGCGATCATCAACGCCGTGGGCCGGCGCCCGGCGCCCGACCTGGGCAGGGTCGACTACCTGGAGGCCGCGACCATCACCGAGGTGCTCTACCACGTCGACGCGGGCGCGGTGGACCTGGCGATCCTCGACGGTGAGGCGCAGCCGACCGGCGGCATGGGCGTGTCCCGGCAGCTGAAGAACGAGATCACCAACTGCCCGCCGGTGGTCGTCGCGGTGCGTCGCAAGGACGACCGCTGGCTGGCCACCTGGTCGCAGGCCGACGCGGTGATCGTGCACCCGCTTGACCCGCTGGCCAGCGCGGAGACCGTGGCCGAGGTGCTGCGCTCCGTGCGGTTGCCCGCCGTCCAGGGATGAGCGCGCCCACCTGGCCCGGGCTGCTGGGCAAGCTGCTCGGCGGCGAGGACCTGGCAGGCGAGGAGTCCAGCTGGGCCATGGACCAGGTGATGTCCGGGCTGGCCACGCCCGCGCAGATCGCCGGGTTCGCGATCGCGCTGCGGGCCAAGGGCGAGACGCCCGAGGAGGTCGGCGGCCTGGCCGCCGCGATGCTGTCGCACGCGCGGCGGGTCGAGGTGGACGGCCAGGCCATCGACATCGTCGGCACCGGCGGGGACCAGGCGGCCACGGTCAACATCTCCACGATGGCCGCGATCGTCACGGCCGCGGCCGGGGTGCCCGTGGTCAAGCACGGGGCGCGGGCCTCCTCTTCCAAGTCGGGCACCGGTGACGTGCTGGAGGCCCTCGGCGTGGCCATCGAGCTGTCCCCGGAGGCCGTCCGGCGCTGCGTCACCGAGCTGGGCATCGGCTTCTGCTTCGCGCCCGCCTACCACCCGGCGCTGCGCTACACCGCCGGTCCGCGCCGCGAGCTGGGCGTGCCGACCGCGTTCAACTTCCTCGGCCCGCTGACCAACCCCGCGCAGCCCAGGTACGGGCTGATCGGCTGCGCCAACCAGCGCATGGCCCCGGCGATGGCCGGGGTGTTCGCCCGGCGCGGGGCCGAGGTGCTGCTGGTGCGCGGTGATGATGGTCTCGATGAGATCACCACCACGACCACCACTGCGGTGTGGATCACCAGCGGTGGCGCCGTGCGCACGGACAGCATCGACCCGTCCCGGCTGGGCGTGTCCCCGGCGACGCCCGAGCAGCTGCGTGGCGGCGACCCCGAGGTCAACGCCGAGGTGGTCCGCGAGCTGGTGGCCGGGCGGACCGGCCCGGTGCGTGACGCGGTGCTGCTCAACGCGGCCGGTGCCGTGGCGGTCTACCGGGGCCTGGGCGCGGACCTGCACGCCGACCTGGCCGCGGCGCTGGACGCCGTGGCCGATGCCGTGGACTCCGGCGCCGCGGCGGCCCTGTTGGAGCGCTGGATCACCCTCTCCAGCAAGCTGCACGAGGCCTGAGCCGCCACACGGGGTTTCCCCGCGTGTCGGACGTTGCGGTACCGCGTGTCGGCGCTTCCGGAGCGGTGTGTTCGCGCTTCCGGGACATGCTCTCGGCAGCTGGGAAACTGCCTCCGAGGCGCCGACACGCGGTACGCGAAGCGCCGACACGCGACGTTGGTGGCCACGCGTGTCGGCGGCTCCGGGTCAGGTGGCCAGCACGCCGTCGACACGGCCCTGGTGGCCGGCCAGCACCGCACCGGGGTCGGTGCCCAGCACGTCCTGGAGCAGGGTGGCGTAGACGTCACGGAAGTCGGTCGTGACGCGCAGATCACCGTTGTCCAGGTCGGTCAGGCTGGGCTGGTCCCCGTAGAAGCCGCCGCGCACGGTGTCGCCGACGAGGAAGACCGGGCCCGCCGTGCCGTGATCGGTCCCGTCGCTGGCGTTGGCGTGCACCCTGCGGCCGAACTCCGAGTACACCAGTGTGACGACCTGCTTGCCCCGGTCCGTGCGGCGCATCCTGGCGACGAAGCCCGACAGCGCGGAGTCCAGCTCGCCGAGCAACCGCTGCTGGGTGCCGCGCTCGTCGGCGTGGGTGTCGAAGCCGCCGAGCGACACGGAGTAGGCCCGGGTCGGCACACCGGCTTCGACCAGGCCCGCGACCACGTCCAACTGGGCGGCCAACTGCCCCTTGCCGCCGTCGTGGTCGTGTGTGGATCCACCGAGCTTGGCGGCGGTGGTGTGCAGGTCCGCCACCGAGCGGGCGGCCCGTGCCACCAGCGGGGACTCGCCCTGCTGGGGCTGGCCGAGCGCCTGGTAGGCGGCGCCGAGCGCACCTGTGGGCAGCTTGAGCCCGCTGACCGGCAGGCAGGCACCGGCCGCGCGCTGACCCGCCAGCAACGGGGGCAGCACCGGCTCGACCGACACGGCGCGCAGCGGGTCGTCCCCGGTGGCGTCCAGCCAGCGGCCGAGCCAGCCGGTCTGCGAGGCGGTCTGCGGCGAAGCGGTCTGCCAGATCGCCATGGACCGGAAGTGGCTGTGATCGGGCTTGGGGTAACCAACGCCACGCAGCACGGCCAGCCGCTTGTCGTCCCAGAGCTTCTTGAGGCCCTTCATGCCGGGGTTCAGGCCCAGGTCCTCGCCCAGGTCCAGCACCTCTTCCGGCTTGTACGCCAGGTCCGGCCGCGCGTCCTGGTACGCCTTGTCCGCCGCGGGCACCACGGTGTTCAGGCCGTCGTTGCCGCCGTAGAGCGTGACCACGACCAGCACCCCGGCGTCCGGGGACAGGGGGTTCTGCGCGGCGGCGGTCATCAGCTGCGACCAGTCCACCCGGCTCGCGCCCAGCGCCAGCACCCCGGCCCCGGCCACGCCGGTGGCCAGCAGGAAGCCGCGCCGACCGAGTTTGCGCGTCATGTGCTCACCACGTATTCCGGCGCGCAGGCCGCCACGGCGACCAGGGCAGCGCCCTTGAGCTTGGACAGGGCGGCCGAGGTGCGCTGGCTCCAGGCGTCCACGCCCAGCAGGCGGCGTGCGTCCTCGGCGTTGGCCACGTGCGCCAGGTCGGCGTGCTGGGTGATCAGCTGGGCCAGGTGCAGCCTGGCCAGGTCCGCCGAGGTGGTCAGCCAGGACTGACCGGCGGGCCAGCCGCCGACGCTGGGCGGCTCGAACGGGACCTGGCCCATGCCGCGCAGCTCGGCCAGCAGCTGCGTGCTCGGCAGCTTGCTCGGGACCACGTCGAGCGCCCGCATCAGGCCGACGGCCCACTCCACGGGCTGCTTGACCAGCGCGGTGCCCGGGTCCCTGAACGCCGGTTCGGCGACCAGCGCCCGCAGCAGGCCCGTCACGTCCCGGCCGGGCCCGTACCCGGCGACGAGCCGGTTCAGCGCGTCAGCCGGGACCGGGTCACTGCTGACGAGCCGGAACCACAGCCTGGACGCGATGAACCGGGGCGAATCCGCACGGCCCAGCAGCACGTCCACCAGCGAGTTGGCGTCCAGCGGCCCGGTGGTGCCCAGCACCGTCTTGGCCCCGCCGTCGTGCCGTTTGGCCACGAGGTTGGCCTTGACCGCCGCGCGGTCCACGGTCCAGCCGGTCAGCGCGCGGGCCGCCTCGCGCACGTCGTTCTCGGTGTAGTGCCCGATGCCCAGCGCGAACAGCTCCATGAACTCGCGGGCCAGGTTCTCGTTGGGCGAGCCCGAGCGGTTGTCCTGGCCGTCCAGCCACAGCAGCAGCGCCGGATCGGTCACCATGGACTTCGCCAGCGCGGTGAAGGAGCCGGCGCCGAGCTGCCGCTGCTGCTGGTTCTGCCGCAGCATCAGCCGAGGGCCCCGCACCTTCTGCTCGCCGGTGGCGAAGTGGCCGTGCCAGAACCAGGTGAGCCGTTCCGGCAGCGCGGCCTTGACCGTGACCATGCGGTCCAGCCACCACAGGCCCGCCTTCAGCTCCTGCTGCCGCAGCGCCTGTTGCGCCTGCTTGCGCTCGGCGGGGCTGGCCTGCTTGCCCGGTCTGCCGGGATCCGGTCCCAGGTCGGGCATTGTCACGGGGTCAGGGGTCGCTCCGAGCACGGTCTGCACCGCCGCGGTGAAGCCGCCGGCCGCCAGCTGGTCCAGCTCCGCTGGCCGCGGGCCGAAACCCAGCCGGTCCAGCAGTCGCCGCGTGGCGGCCCGTTCGTCGAGTAAGGGCACCAGCCAATGCTCGCCAACCCCGCCGCCGGACGCAGCGCCGTACGCCCTTCGCTCAGCAACCCTTCAGGAGCCCAAACGCCGTGAAGGTGGCTTTCGCTGCGTTGAACGCAGCGAAAGCCACCTTCACGGCACGAGGAGGGGTCAGTCGTGGTTGGGGCCGGTGTGGTACTCGAACACCAGGCCGCCGACCATGATCAGGATGATGATCACCGAGATGACCAGCATCCAGACCTGGAAGAAGGCCAGGGACAGGCCACCCATGGCGGCGGCCAGCGCCAGGCCGAAGGGCCAGTAGCTGCCCGGGCTGAAGAAGCCCAGCTCACCGGCGCCGTCGCTGATCTCGGCCTCCGGGTCGTCCTCGGGACGCTCGGTGATGCGGCGCGAGATGAACCGGAAGTAGGTGCCCACGATCAGGCACAGGCCGCCGGTCAGGGTCAGGCCGACGATGCCGACCGGCTCCTTGGCCCACAGGCCGTAGAAGATGGCCACCAGGAAGCAGAAACCGGCGACGATCTCGAAGAGGCGCGCTTCGATCTTCATGGACGGTGCCTCAGCTTCCCGTGCGAGCGGTGCGGTCGGTGTTGAACGGGTGCGTGGTGACCGCCACCGGGCTGCACAGCTCACCGCAGTTCATCGCGGACAGCGCCTCGGCGGCCGAGTACGGCTTGCCGGTCTTGGCGTTGATCTGCGTGCGCAGCTTCATGAACTTGTCGAACAGCTCCGGCGAGAGCGCGCGGACCTCGAAGTTCATCGCCGAGTGGTACACACCGCACAGCTCGGCGCAGCGGCCGACGAAGGCCCCCTGCTGGTCGATCGTGTTCTGGAAGGCCCAGTCCTGGTTGTTCTTCTCCGGCGAGGGGAACACGTCGCGCTTGAAGTTGAACTGCGGCACCCAGAACGAGTGGATCACGTCGGTGGAGCGCAGGTTGTACTGCACCCACTTCGTGGTCGGCAGCACGAGCAGCGGGATCTCCGAGCTGGAGCCCACGGTGCGCACCGGCTGACCGTCGGGGGTCTTGTAGCCGGGGTACTCGAACTGCCAGTTCCACTGGAAGGCCACCACGTTGACGTTCACGTCCGGCGTGTGGCTCTTGTCGGTGACCGAGTTCTCGGTCGTGGCGGTGAAGTAGAACAGCACGGCCACGATGACCACCGGGATGACCGTGTAGACGATCTCCAGCGGGTGGTTGTACTGCAACTGCTTGGGCAGTTCCTCGCCGCGCTTGCGGTGGAACACCACCGGCCACAGGATCAGCACCGCGGTGATCAGGCCGATCACCAGGGCGGCGATGACCGCGCCGGTCCACAGGTTGCGCATGTCGTCGGCCTGCGGGGTGACGCCCTGCGGCCAGCCGAACCTCAGAACCTCATCAGTGGAACAGCCGGTAGCCGCCACCGCGACCAGGCCCACCAGCCCGGCTACCTTGGCGATCCGGGCCGCCCGCGTGCCTTCCATCAGGCCCACAGCGCGATGCCTCCTTGGTGATAACCACTCTCGCGGCGCGGGAACGGACGCCGTGACGAGCTGTGACGGCACCCAGCCGTCAGTCATGCGGGAGCCTAACCCAGACCACCCACACCCACCCCTCGGGGGTGATCGCCAGGGGTGGCCCCGTTTGCCCTGGCTGTGGCCCCGCTCACTGTCCCGCCCCACCTGGGACAACCACCGGGCACCGTGAGCCGTCCTGCATGCGACGACCAAGCGAACCCGGTGCGGCGGTCACCGGCATACTGGGCGCCACACCAGGGGTTCGCTAGCTCACACAGGAGAGGTGCGTTTAGGCGTGTGCGGTCTGCTTGGACTGATCTGTCCCACCGAGAACGCCGCCCAGCAGGCGCGTTCTGCGGTCGCCGAGGCACTGCACTGCCAGCGGCACCGTGGCCCGGACGAGGCCGCGACCTGGCAGGGCGGCGAGGTGGTGTTCGGCTTCAACCGGTTGTCGATCATCGACCTGGAGCACTCCCACCAGCCGTTGCTGTGGGGCCCGCCGGGTGAGGAGGGCCGCTACGCGCTGGCCTTCAACGGTGAGATCTACAACTACATCGAGCTGCGCGCCGAGCTGATCGAGAAGTACGGCGCCCAGTTCAACACCGACGGTGACGGCGAGGTCATCGTGGTGGCGTTCCACTACATGGGCGCCGCCGCGGTCAGCCGCCTGCGCGGCATGTTCGCCTTCATGATCTGGGACAGCCAGCGCAAGGTGGTCTTCGGCGCGCGCGACCCGTTCGGCATCAAGCCGCTGTACTACGCGGTCGGCCAGGGCGGCCTGGCCATGTCCAGCGAGAAGAAGAGCGTGCTTGAGCTCGCGCCGACCCTGGGCGTGGAGCCGAAGCTGGACCGCAGGGCGCTACAGCACTACCTGATCCTGCAGTACGTGCCGGAGCCGGAGTCGCTGAACACGCACGTGCGCAGGCTGGAGTCGGGCACCTCGTTCACCTACTCCCCCGGCGGGGAGCTGGTCACCGAGCGCTACTTCGTCCCGCGGTTCCGCCCGCGCGCGATGCACGGCCCCGCCGACGCCACCAAGCTGCACGCCGACATCGCCGACGCCCTGCGCGACTCGGTGGCCAAGCACATGCGCGCCGACGTGACGGTCGGCTCGTTCCTGTCCGGTGGCATCGACTCCACGGCCATCGCGGCGCTGGCCAAGGAGCACAACCCGGACCTGATCGCCTTCACCACCGGCTTCGAGCGGGCCGGCTACTCCGAGGTGGACGTGGCCGCCGAGTCGGCCGCCGCGATCGGTGTGAAGCACGTGGTGCGCACGGTGACGGCGGCGGAGATGATGGAGTCGCTGCCGCTGATCGTCTGGTACCTGGACGACCCGGTGGCCGACCCGGCCCTGGTGCCGCTGTGGTTCATCGCCCGCGAGGCCCGCAAGCACGTCAAGGTGGTGCTCTCCGGTGAGGGCGCCGACGAGCTGTTCGGCGGGTACACGATCTACCGCGAGCCGCTGTCGCTGGCCGCCTTCGAGAAGGTGCCCGGCTCGCTGCGCGGGATCATGGGCAAGGTGTCCACCCGCATCCCCGAGGGGGTGCGCGGCAAGGACCTGCTGCGCCGCGGCGCGCTCACCCTGGAGCAGCGCTACTACGGCAACGCCCGGATCTTCCGCGACGACCAGCTGCGCCAGGTGCTGCGCACCTACAGCCCGGCCGTCACGCACGCCGACGCCACCGCCAAGCCGTACCGCGAGTCGGCGGGCTGGGACCCGGTGAGCCGGATGCAGCACGTGGACCTGTTCACCTGGCTGCGCGGGGACATCCTGGTCAAGGCGGACAAGGTCACCATGGCCAACTCGCTGGAGCTGCGGGTGCCGTTCCTGGACAACGAGGTGTTCCGGGTCGCCTCCCAGGTGCCGCTGGAGCAGAAGCTCACCAGGGAGACCACGAAGTACGGGCTGCGCCAGGCGCTGCGCGAGATCATCCCGGGGCACGTGCTCAACCGGCGCAAGCTGGGCTTCCCGGTGCCGATCCGGCACTGGCTGCGGGAGGACATGCACGGCTGGGCCGTGGACATCGTGCGCCAGTCGCAGACCGACCACCTGATCGACAAGCAGGCCGTGCTGGCGATCATCGAGGAGCACCGCGCCGGTGTGCTCGACCACAGCCGCCGGATCTGGGCCCTGCTGGTGTTCATGATCTGGCACGGCATCTTCACCGAGGGCCGGATCCGCCCGGAGATCCCCGAGCCGCAGTACCCGGTCAAGCTCTGAACACGCGGAAGGGCCCCTCCGATCGCGGAGGGGCCCTTCGCCGTCGGGTCAGGCGGGCAGGATCGCCGCGATCTCGGCGGTGGCCTCGGGGCCGAAGGTCTCACCGAAGCGGCTCAGCGCCGACTCCTTGGTGAAGCTCCACTCCTGGGCGCCCTCGGCCTCCAGCACGTGCACGGCCACCAGCGAACCCAGCTGCGCGGCCCGCTCCAGGCCCAGCCCGGCGTCGATCGCGGCGAGGAACCCGGCGCGGAAGCCGTCACCGACCCCGGTCGGGTCGGTCTTGGCCAGCTCGGGCACGGCGGGCACCTGGAGCGAGGCGACGTCCTTGCCGACGATCTCCACGCCCTTCTCGCCCAGCGTGGTGATGCGCATGCCGACCTTGTCCAGCACCTCGGCCTCGGTCCAGCCGGTCTTGCGCAGCAGCAGTTCCCACTCGTAGTCGTTGCTGAACAGGTACTTGGCGCCCACGATGAACTGCCGGACCTGCTCCCCGTCCATCCAGGCCAGCTGCTGGGACGGGTCCACGGCGAAGGTGTAGCCGCGCTGGCGGCACTCCTCGGCGTGCCGCTGCATGGCCGCCGGGTCGTCCGGGCTGATCAGCACCAGGTCCAGCCCGCCGACCCGCTCCGCGATGGGCGCGAGCTCGATCTGGCTGGCCTCGGCCATCGCGCCCGCGTAGAACGAGGCGATCTGGCACATCTCCTCGTCGGTGGTGCACACGAAGCGGGCGGTGTGCTTGAGCTCGCTGACGTGCACCGCGGAGCAGTCCACCCCGTGGCGCTCCAGCCAGGAGCGGTAGTCGTCGAAGTCCTTGCCCACGGCGCCGACCAGGATCGGGCGGTGGCCCAGCACGCCAAGGCCGAAGGCGATGTTGGCGCCGACCCCGCCACGGCGCATCACGAGGTCGTCGACGAGGAAGCTCAGCGAGACGCGGTCCAGCCGCTCGGCGACCAACTGCTCGGAGAACTTCCCGGGGAAGTGCATCAGGTGGTCGGTGGCGATACTGCCGGTGACAGCGACGGGCACGGGCAACTCCCCGGTTCGGTGGGTCGTGGGGCGGAACATGGTGCAGGGCCGATGGTGCCACCCGGTCGGGTGGTCATCGGCCCAGAAGGCCAGACTACCGATTGGTAACGGATTCCACTGTTGGACGCCTCGATTTACGGTCACGGGATGACCGCCCCCGAAGCCACCTCACTCGACGAGCTCATCAGCGACTGCGCGGACATCCCCAGTTCGCTGCACGCTCGTACCGTGCCGCTGCCCACTCCCCGGGACGCCGCCCCGTGGGAGGTGGACGAGGTCTGCACCGCCCAGGTCAGCGACCTGGACGACTACGGCCAGTAGTCCCCCACACATGCCAGGGACGGCACACCGACTGGTGTGCCGCCCCTCGTCGGCTTCCCCCGCCTCGCGCAACCGCGTCTTCGCGCCGGTCCCGCGTCTTCGCGCCGGTCTCTGGACCGCGGGCCCACGATGATCACATCTGTCCAGTGATCATCGTGGGACAAGGGAAGAGACCGGGTCAGAGCGAAGACGCCGCGCCCCGGAGGGGCGCAGAGAGCGAAGCGGGCACAGCCATCAGTACCGAACCCACGCCCGCTCGGGAGAGCCCGCATCAGTCCAGCGGGCGACCCGAGCACCCCGTCGGAGACCGGGACTCACGCACGTCTGACCGGGACTCGCGGCGTTGGGCGCGAGTCCCGCCCTGAGCAGGGACTCAGTGGAACGAGTCTCCACACGCGCAGGACCCGCCCGCGTTCGGGTTGTCGATCGTGAAGCCCTGCTTCTCGATGGTGTCGACGAAGTCGATCGTCGCGCCCTGCACGTACGGCGCGCTCATCCGGTCCACGGCGACCTCGATGCCGCCGAAGTCGCGCAGCAGGTCCCCGTCGAGCGAGCGCTCGTCGAAGAACAGCTGGTAGCGCAGACCGGCGCAGCCACCGGGCTGGACGGCGATGCGCAGGCGCATGTCGTCGCGGCCCTCCTGGTCCAGCAGCGCCTTGGCCTTGGCCGCGGCCGCGTCGGTGAGCGTGACGCCGTGGGTCTGCTCCTCGGTCTTGGTCGCCTCGGCGGCGGTCTCCTGGCTCATGACTCTCCTCGACGTCCTGCAAAGGGCATGTACACCTGTGGCAACACCGGTGCACGCGTGCGCATTCCCTCCCATGGTCGCACAACCTCGCGGCTCACCGGCGTGGCGTGCTGGACCACTGCCCCGCGACGTGCTCGGCGAGGCCGCGCAGGGTGCCCGCCGGGTCGTCCAGCGCGGCCCGCACGGAGCCGACGTGCTGGGCGACCGCGTAGGCCGCCTCGACGCCCACGGCGCCCATCTCGCGGCGGCCCACACTGACCTGACCTGCGAGGACGAGGCAGGGCACACCGCGCTCGGCGGCACCGGAGGCCACGGCGGTGACGAGCTTGCCGCGCAGTGACTGCCAGTCGAAGCTGCCCTCCCCGGTGACGGCCAGCTCGCAGTCGTCCAGCGCGGCGTCCAGCCCGGTGAGCTCGCGCACGAGCCCGGCGCCGGAGGTCAGCTCGGCGCCCAGCGCCAGCAGGCCCGCGCCGAGCCCACCGGCGGCACCGGCGCCCGGCAGGTCCCGCACGTCCCGGCCCGCGAGCTGGGCCAGTTCCCCGGCCCAGGCCGTCATGCGGGCTTCGAGTCGCCGCACCGCGTCCGGGTCGGCGCCCTTCTGCGGGCCGAACACGTGGGCGGCCCCGTGCGGCCCGAGCAGTGGGTTCTGCACGTCGGAGGCGGCGACCAGGCGCAGGCCGGGCCGTTGACGGCCCAGCGCGGCGATCATGCCCGCGCCCCCGTCGGTGCTGCCCGAGCCGCCCAGCCCGATGACGGCGGTGTGCATGCCCGCTGCCCGCACGGCGGCGAGCAGCTCGCCAACGCCCCGGGTGTCGGCGCGTTCCGGCTCGCGGCCACCGGTGAGGTGCAGGCCGCACGCCTGGGCCGACTCCACGTAACCGGTGCCCTCGTGTTCCAGCCAGGTGGCGGTGACCGGCTCGCCGAGCGGCCCGGTGACGACCAGCTCGTGCCGTTGGCCGCCCAGCGCGGTGTGCAGCACGTCCACGAACCCGGGGCCGCCGTCGGACAGCGGCCGGAGCAGGAGCTGGTCCGCGGGGGCCGCGGACCGCCAGCCCTCGGCCATGGCCTGGGCGGCCTCGCGGGCGGTCAGCGTGCCGCCGAAGCAGTCCGGAGCGAGCAGTACGCGCACGCTCGGGGAACCTACCGGCAGTGGCCGGGGACACCCTGTCCTACCCTGGACAGGTGAGGTTCTTGCGCCGCAACCAAGCCGACAGCACCACCACCGCCGAAGAAGGGGCGGTGGACATCGAGCCGTCGGCAGACGGGGCCAAGGGTCACACGCCGGGCAAGGGCAGGCCGACCCCCAAGCGCCGCGACGCCGAGGGCCGCAGGCGTGGCCCGGTTCCGCCGCCCCCGCGCACGTTCCGCGAGGCCAGGGCGCGCGGCACGCTGACCAAGGAGCAGCGCCGCCAGGAGGCCGCCGACCGCCGTCAGAAGATGATGGCCGGTGACGACCGCTACCTGATGCCCAAGGACCGGGGCCCGGCCAAGGCGCTGGCCCGCGACATCATCGACTCGCGGCGCAACCTGATGGGCCTGTTCCTGTTCATGGCCCTGGTGGTGCTGGCCACCTACCCGATCAACATCATCTGGCCGGAGCTGTACATCCAGTCCTACGTGATGCTGGCCTGCATCGCGTTCCTGCTGGCCATGGTGATCGAGGCGGTCATGCTGGGCCGGATCGTGGCCAGGAAGGTGCGGGAGAAGTACCCGGACGACCTGACCAGGACCACCTCCTTCATCTGGTACACGTTCACCCGCGCCAGCCAGGCCCGCAGGCTGCGGGTGCCCAAGCCGAGGGTGCGTGCCGGCGAGGCGGTCTGAACCACAATTCGTGAGCTGGGCTAACGAACTCGGACTAGGCTTCGGGCATGGAGTTCCGTCGTCTCGGCCGTAGCGGCCTCTCGGTCAGCGAGATCTCGTACGGCAACTGGATCACTCACGGCTCACAGGTCGAGGAAGACCGGGCCAAGGCTTGTGTGCACGCGGCGCTGGACGAGGGCATAACGACCTTCGACACCGCCGACGTGTACGCCAACACGGCGGCCGAGTCGGTGCTCGGCCGCGCCCTGGCCGGTCAGCGCCGGGAGAGCGTGGAGATCTTCACCAAGGTCTTCTGGCCCACCGGCCCGGGCGGTCCCAACGACAAGGGCCTGGGCCGCAAGCACATCATGGAGTCGGCCAACGCCTCGCTGCGCCGGCTGGGCACCGACTACGTGGACCTCTACCAGGCGCACCGCTTCGACCGGACCGTGCCGCTGGAGGAGACCTTCCTGGCCTTCTCCGACCTGGTCCGCCAGGGCAAGGTGCTCTACGTGGGCGTCTCGGAGTGGAACGCCGAGCAGATCGCCAGGGGCGCGGCCATCGCGCGTGAGCTGAACGTGCCGCTGATCTCCAACCAGCCCCAGTACTCGATGCTGTGGCGGGTCATCGAGTCCCAGGTGGTGCCCACCAGCGAGCGCGAGGGCATCAGCCAGATCGTCTGGTCCCCGATCGCCCAGGGCGTGCTGACCGGCAAGTACCTGCCCGGCCAGCCCGCGCCGGAGGGCTCACGGGCCACCGACGAGAACGGCCGCAACTTCGTGTCCCGGTTCCTGCGCGACGACCTGCTGGAGAAGGTCCAGCAGCTCAAGCCGCTGGCCCAGGAGGCGGGGCTGAGCATGGCCCAGCTCGCGGTGGCCTGGGTGCTGCAGAACCCGAACGTGGCCTCGGCGATCATCGGCGCGACCCGCCCCGAGCAGGTCAGCGAGAACGTCAAGGCGGCCGGGGTGAAGCTGGAGCCCGAGCTGCTGGAGCGCATCGACAAGGTGCTCGAGGGCGTGGTGCAGGACGACCCGAGGCTGACCGTCAGCCCGTAGTCGCGAAGTCGGGAGGGCCGGTCCGCGCGGACCGGCCCTCCTCGTCATGCCGGGTCAGGCCAGTTCCTCCTTGCCGGACAACGCGGTCACGGCGCGTGCAGGCTCATCGGGCCGTAGATCACGTCCGCGCCCTCGATCAGCGTGACCTGGTCGACCCCCGCGTCGGCCAGGTCCGAGAACTCGGCGCTGAGCCAGTCCTCGGCCTCCTGCCTGTCCTCGAACACCTCGTCGGGACCGGGCACCTCGTTGCCGTCGAGATCGCTGTACCGCCACCGGAACGCCATACCGGCAAAGGTAGCCTGACCACCTGTGCGATCAGTGCGGACACTCGTGCTCGGTGGCGCGCGGTCCGGCAAGTCCGCGCACGCCGAGGGACTCGTCTCGGCGGACGAGCAGGTCACCTACGTGGCCACCGGCAGGCGTGATCCCGGCGACGCCGCCTGGCAGGCCCGCATCGCGGCGCACGTCAGCCGCAGGCCCGCGCACTGGCGCACGGTGGAGGCAGGCGACCTGCCTCCCGTGCTGGCCGCGGCCACGGGAACGCTGCTGGTGGACGACATCGCGACCTGGCTGACCGGGGCCCTGGACGACACCGGGGCCTGGGACGGGGACCTGTCCGGGGCGCGGGCCCGCTGCGAGGAACTGGTCGCCGCCGTGCGGGCCTGCCCGTCCAAGATCGTTCTGGTGTCCGCCGAGGTCGGGTTGGGCGTGGTGCCCGCGACCCCCTCTGGCAGGCTCTTCCGCGACGAGCTGGGCTCGCTCAACGCGAGGCTGGCCGAGGTGTGCGACGAGGTGCTGCTGCTCGTCGCCGGTGTCCCGCTGCGGCTTCGCTGAGAGGATTGCCTTGACCGAGATCGAGTTCCCCGCCGTCATGCCGCCGGACGCCGCTGCCCGGCGGGAAGCCGTGGCACGGCACGAGAAGCTCACCAAGCCAGCCGGTTCACTTGGCAGGCTGGAGGAGCTGGGCGTGTGGGTCGCGGCCTGCCAGAGCAGCTGCCCGCCCAAGCCGTTCGCGCGGCCCAGAGTCGTGGTGTTCGCGGGCGACCACGGCATCGCCAGGCACGGGGTCTCGGCCTACCCCAGCGAGGTCACCGGCCAGATGGTGGCCAACTTCCTCACCGGGGGCGCGGCGGTCAACGTGCTGGCCGGGGTCGCGGGCGCCACCGTGCGCGTGGTGGACCTGGCGGTGGACGCCGACACCCCGGAACGGGTCAGCGCGCACAAGGTGCGGCGTTCCAGCGGGTCCATCGACCGCGAGGACGCGCTCACCGAGGAACAGGTGCACGCCGCGCTGGTCGCGGGCAGGGCCATCGCCGACGAGGAGGTCGACGGCGGGGCCGACCTGCTGATCGCGGGCGACATGGGCATCGGCAACACCACCCCCGCCTCGGTGCTGATCGCCGCGCTGACCGGTGAGGAGCCGGTGGCCGTGGTGGGCAGGGGCACCGGCATCGACGACACCGCGTGGATGCGCAAGGCCGCCGCGATCCGCGACGCGCTGCGCAGGGCCCGCACCGTGATCAGTGACCCGGTCGCCCTGCTGCGCACCGCCGGTGGCGCCGACCTGGCCGCGATGGCCGGGTTCCTGGCGCAGGCCGCGATCCGCCGCACGCCGGTGCTGCTGGACGGGCTGGTCGTCGGCGCCGCCGCGCTGGTCGCCGAGGACCTCGCGCCCGGCGCCCGCGAGTGGTGGGTCGCCGGGCACCGCTCCGCCGAGCCCGCGCACGGCTTCGTGCTCAGCCACCTCGGGCTCACCCCGGTCGTCGAGTTCGGCATGCGCCTGGGCGAGGGCTCCGGCGCACTGGTCGCACTGCCCGTGCTGACCATGGCCACCAAGGTGCTCAGCGAGATGGCCACCTTCGAAGACGCTGGGGTGTCCACCGCCGAGGCCGAACTCACCTCCGGCCCCGTCGAGGAGTGATGCGCGGCCTGCGGCTGGCCCTGTCCTGGCTGACCGTGCTGCCGGTGCCCGCCCCCGAGGTGGACGGGCGCAGCGGGGCCCGGGCCATCAGCTGGGCGCCGGTGGTCGGACTGCTGCTCGGCGGGCTCGCTTCCGGGCTGTTGCTCGGGCTCGGCCTGCTCGGCGCCCCGCCACTGCTGGCCGGGCTGCTCGTGGTCGCCGCGCTGGCCCTGCTCACCCGGGGCATGCACCTGGACGGGCTGGCCGACACTGCCGACGGCCTCGGTTGCTACGGGCCGCCCGAACGCGCGCTGGCCGTCATGAAGGACGGTGGTGCGGGGCCCTTCGCCGTGGTCACGCTCATCCTCGTGCTCGGTGTGCAGGCCACCGGCATGTCCGCCGACCGCTGGGGCGCCCTGCTCCTCGCCGTCACCACCGGGCGGATCGCCTTCACCTGGTGCTGCCGCCGCGGGGTGCCCGCCGCCCGGCCGACCGGCCTCGGCGCGCTCGTCGCCGACACCCAGCCGCTGGCCATACCCGTGTCCTGGACCCTGGCGGCTCTCGGTGGCGCCTGGTTCGCCGTACCCGGACACCCCTGGCTCGGCCCCGTCGCCGTGCTGCTCGCGACCGGCGTGCCGGTGCTGCTCGTCCACCACGCCCGGCGCCGCTTCGGCGGGGTCACCGGCGACGTGCTCGGCGCCGCCTGCGAACTCGGCACGACGGTGGTGCTGGTGGTGTGCTCACTGGGCTAGCACTACTTGTCAGACCCCCGGCCTAGCGTCGAGTGCATGACAGAGATCCGGCTGAGGCCATGGGCAGCGCAGGACCTGCCGCTGCTGCGCGCGCAGAACACCGCGGAGATGACGGCTCACCTGGGCGGGCCGGAGGCGGAGAGCGCGCTGCTGGACCGACATCGCAGGTACCTGGACACGACCGAGCCGGGCCAGATGTACGTGGTGCTGCTCGACGAGGTGGCGGCGGGCGGGATCGGCTACTGGGAGAGGCAGTGGCGGGGCGAGCTGGTCTACGAGACCGGCTGGCATGTGCTGCCGGGGTTCCAGGGACGCGGCATCGCCTCGCGGGCGGCCGCGCAGGTGGCCCGGTTGGCGGCGGCCGAGGGCGTGCACCGGGAACTGCACGCGTTCCCGCCGGTGACCAACGGAGCCTCGATCGCCGTGTGCCGGAAGGCGGGGTTCAGCCTGCGCGGGGAGTGCGACTTCGAATACCCGAAGGGCACCTGGATCCGTTGCGAGGACTGGTGGTTGCCGCTGACGCGTGCCCCTCAGGGACCTGCGGGGCACGCGTCATGACGGCATCAGCCCAGCGGGACCATCCAGCCGTGCTTGTCGGCGACGACGCCGCGCTGCAGGCCGGTGAGGGTCTCCCGCAGCTTCATGGTCACCTCGCCCGCCTGGCCGCCGCCGATGGCGAACTCGCCCCCGGCGTGCTTGGCGCTGCCCACGGGGGTGATCACGGCGGCCGTGCCGCAGGCGAACACCTCGGTCAGCTCACCGGTCTCGGCCTTCTTCTCCCACTCCTCGGTGGAGATCTTGCGCTCCTCCACGGCGTAGCCGAGGTCGCTGGCCAGCCGCAACAGGGAGTCGCGGGTGATGCCGGGCAGCAGGGCGCCGGACAGCTCGGGCGTGACCACCTTGGCGTTGGCGCCGGAGCCGAGCACGAAGAACAGGTTCATCCCGCCCATCTCCTCGACCCAGTGCCGCTCCACGGCGTCCAGCCAGACGACCTGGTCACAGCCCTGCGCGGCGGCCTGGGCCTGGGCCTGCAGCGAGGCGGCGTAGTTGCCAGCGCACTTGGCGGCGCCGGTGCCACCGGGCGCGGCGCGCACGTACTCGGTGCACAGCCACACGCTCACCGGCTTGAGGCCACCGGAGAAGTAGGACCCGGCGGGCGAGGCGATCAGCGTGTACAGGTACTCCTTCGCGGGCCGCACCCCCAGCCCCTTCTCGGTGGAGATCATGAACGGCCGCAGGTAGAGCGACTCCTCCTGCTGGGTGGGCACCCACCGGCCGTCCACGGCCAGCAGTTCCCGCAGCGAGCCGAGGAACAGCTCGTCGGGCAGTTCGGGCATCGCGAGCCTGCGCGCGGAGGCGCGGAAGCGCTCGGCGTTGGCCTCGGGGCGGAACGAGGCGATGGAGCCGTCGGCGTGGCGGTAAGCCTTGAGCCCCTCGAAGATCGCCTGTCCGTAGTGCAGCACCATGGCCGCCGGATCGAGCTCCAGCGTCTGGTAAGGCCGCACGGTGGCGTCGTGCCAACCCTGCTCCGTGTTCCAGCTGACCGTCACCATGTGGTCGGTGAAGTGCTGTCCGAAGCCCGGCTTGGCCAGTACCTCGGCCACCCGCTCCGGGGTCGCCGGGTTGGGGTGCGGGGTACGGGTGAACAAGCTGCCTGGCGTCATGCGCTCAGGCTAACCCCTCACCGGCCAGCAGAAAATCGTCATCCCGAGGATCGGACGTCCAACCATCTCATCGAGCTACCACCCGGTGGCGGGCAGCGTCGGCGCAGGCCAGGACGGGTCGGGCCGGAAGTCGCACCAGGTGCCGTCGAAGGGGAACCGGGCCGCCTCGGCCAGCGCGATCAGCCGCTCCCCCTCCGCGCGCAGCTGCGCGAGGTGCTCGGCGGTCATCCGCCCGGCGTCCACCGAGGCGTCGGCCTCGTCCTCGTCCTTCCACTCCCACCGGCGGTCCGGCTCGACCCACACGTCCAGCGCGCCGTCCACCCGGTCCACAGTGGACTCACCGCGGCCCAGCGGGATCTCCAGGTTCACGTACCAGCCGAGGAACTCGCCCGCCGAGTCGAAGAACCACCAGGTGCTGGACCACTCGTTGTCGTCGACCACCCGCAGGGTGGAGGTGCGCCGCCAGGTGTCCGGGAAGCGCTTGCGGGGCGTGGTGAACCGGACCTCCAGCGGCAGGTCCCTGGGGTCGGTGCCGTCCTCCAGCCGGGTGCCGACGATCGGCGTGTCCCTGGGCAGCCAGCCGACCAGCCGCTGACCGTCGTCGGAGAGCACGCGCAGCGGGTGGACCTGGCCCAGCGAGCCGTCGAGCCGGCAGAACCGCAGCAGCGCGGTGTCCCCCTCGGTCCAGATCACCGGACGTGCGATTCGACGAAGGGCGGCTTCACGACCTCACAGCGCAGCGAACGGCCGCGCACGTCGAGCACCAGCTCGGTCCCCGGGGGCACCGCGCCGTCCAGCAGGGCCAGCGCGATCCCGGTCCGCAGCGTGGGCGAGAACGTGCCGGAGGTGGTCTCGCCGATCCTGCCGCCACCCGTGTCCAGCACCGCCATGCCCGCCCTGGGCACACCCCGGTCCAGTGCGCGCAGCCCATGCAGGCGCCGCGCGGGCCCGTTCTCCTTCTCCGCGCGCAACGCCTCGTGCCCCCAGAACCCCGGCTTCTTCCAGCCCACGGCCCAGCCCGCACCGGCCTGCACCGGGCTGATCTCCAGCGAGAGGTCCTGGCCGTGCAGGGGGTAGCCCATCTCGGTGCGCAGCGTGTCCCGCGCGCCGAGCCCGCACGGCTTGCCGCCCAGCGGTTCGGCGGCGGCCAGCAGGGCGTGCCACAGCGCGGTCGTGTCGGCCCAGCGCGGCAACAGCTCGTAGCCGTGCTCCCCGGTGTAGCCGGTGCGGCACACGCGGACCGGGGTACCGGCGAAGCTCGCGTCGGCGAAGGCCATGTACTCCAGCTCGGTGGGCAGGCCGAGCGCGGCGAGGACCTCAGCCGAACGCGGGCCCTGCACGGCCAGCACCCCGTGCTCGCGGTGCTGGTCGGTGACGGTGATCCCGGCAGGTGCCTGGGCGGCGAGCAGCTCGCAGACCCGCGCGGTGTTGGCCGCGTTGGGCACCAGGAACACCTCCTCGGCGCCCACCAGGTAGGCGATCAGGTCGTCCACCACGCCGCCGGAATCGGTGCAGCACAAGGTGTACTGCGCCTTGCCGGGTGCGATGCGGCCCAGGTCGTTGGTCAGCGCGGAGTTGACGAACTCGGCGGCGCCCGGCCCGGCGACCAGGGCCTTGCCCAGGTGCGACACGTCGAAGACGCCGACGGACTCGCGCACCGCTGTGTGCTCGGCGACGACACCGCCCTCGGCGTACTGGATGGGCATCTGCCAGCCGCCGAACGGGGCGAACGTGGCCTTCAGCTCGGTGTGGGCGGCGTGCAGCGGGCTCAGCAGCAACGAGGTGTCCGTCACGCCACGCGACGGTACAGGCCCAGGGCGCCCGCACCGAGGAGAACCGCCAGCACGGTGACGCCGAGATAGGTGGGCGCCATGGTCATGCCCAGCAGCACCGACAGGCCGAGCCCGAAACAGGCGCTGCGCATCGGCCAGGTGCGGTCCTCCTTGAGCAGGATCCGGGCCGCGGCGTTGGTGAAGGCGTAGTAGGCGAGCATCGCGCAGGCGGCGAACCCGATCGCGTCGGGCGTGCCGACCAGCAGGACCAGCACGGCGACGAGGGCGCCGCAGACCCAGCCGGAGACCCGGGCCGAACGCAGCGGGCCGGGCAGGTCCCCGTCGGCGGCCACGGCCGACACGGTGCGGCGCAGGCTGGACAGGACGAGCAGCAGGGAGGTCACGGCGGCCACGGCGGCACCGGCCACCACCAGCGGCCCGAGCCAGGCCCCGTCGGCGGCGACCACGGCCTCGCGCAGTGGCACGCGGGACAGCGCGAGCCTGGTCGGCCCGAGCTGGCGCAGCAGGGCACCGCCGACGGTCAGGTAGCAGGCCAGCACGACCAGCAGCAGCACCGGGATCGCCACGTGCAACCTGCGCGCGGAGTGGCTTGGCTCGTCCAGGTCGGGCGCGGTGATCCGCTCGAAACCCAGGTAGGCGAACAGCATCGTGCCCGCCGCGGGCAACAGCCCCCGGGGGTCGTCGGCGTCAGGCGCGTTCACGACCTCGGGCGCGGGCACGGCGAAGCAGGTCGCCACGACCAGCGCCAGCACGACCAACACGACCAGGACCGCGATCCAGCTCAGCCGCGTGCTCAGCTTGACCCCGGTGACCTCCAGCGCGACGGCCACCGCCAGCACCCCGAGCGCGCCCAGCAGCGGCCGGTCCGGGGTCACGTAGGCGCCGAAGGTGCCCGCGACGGCAGCCGCGGCGGCGGCCCGGCCGGCGATCGAGGCGCTGCCCGCCATCCGTCCCGGCCAGCGTCCGAGCTGGCGCGCGGCGTACCGGTAACCGGCGCCCGGCCCGGGGTAGGCGCGGGACTGGTCGGCGGTGGAGAAGGCGCTGCACAGGGCGAGCAGCCCGGCCACGACCACACCGACGAGCAGGTAGCCGCCCGCGGCGGCGGAGGCGGGGGCGAGCCCGGCGAACAGACCGGCCCCGAGCGTGCCGCACAGCCCGGTGACCACAATGCCGGGAACCGACAGGTCCGTTCGGACCATTCGCGTCACCCTCACCACATTGTCAGACACGGACTGTGCGGCACAGCCACCTGTCGCGTGACACCTGAGCAGAAGTAGTTAGCATCGGTCACCGTTCTCAATAACCGTCGAGGAGCTACCGTGACCGCGCCGAAGCTAGCACTGACAGAGAGTGACCTCGTTGGCCTGGCGGCCGACGCAGTGGTCATCGGCACCCTCCAGGGAACCGGTGGGGTCACCCTGGCTCCGGGAGCCGAGGCCGTCGCGGCGGCGTTCGACGGCGGCCTGCCCAAGCTGCTGGAGCTGCTGGGTGCCACCGGCAAGGCCGAGGAGGTCGTCCGGGTGCCCGCGGGCGACAAGCTGGCCACCGATCTGCTGATCGCGGTGGGCCTGGGCAAGCCGGAGGCAGAGGGCGAGGTCACCGCCGAGCAGGTGCGCCGCGCCGCGGGCGCCTCGGGCCGGGCCGTCGCCGGGCTGAAGAAGGTGGCCTCCGCGCTGTCCGCGCTGGACCTGGGTGCCGCCGTGGAGGGCACGGTGCTGGGCGCCTACACCTTCACCCAGTACAAGTCCGACGCGGGCAAGGCCCCGGTCGGCAAGGTGGAGTTCCTCGCCGCGGGCGGGGCCACCAAGGAGCACAAGGCCACGCTCAAGGCGCACACCGCCATCGCCGAGGCCGTGGCCACCGCGCGCGACTTCGTCAACACCCCGCCGAACGACCTGTTCCCGGGCAGCTTCGCGGACCGGGCCGCCGAGCTGGGCAAGGCCGCGGGCCTGGAGGTCGAGGTCCTGGACGAGAAGGCCCTGCGCAAGGAGGGCTACGGCGGCGTGCTCGGCGTGGGCGGCGGCTCGGAGCGCCAGCCGCGCCTGGTCCGGCTGCGCTACGTGGGCCCGAAGGCGCGCAAGAAGGTGGCGCTGGTCGGCAAGGGCATCACCTTCGACACCGGCGGCATCTCGATCAAGCCCGCCGCGGGCATGGAGGAGATGAGCTCGGACATGGGCGGCGCGGCGGCGGTCATCGCCACCGTGGTGCTCGCGGCCAAGCTGAAGTACCCGCTGGAGGTCGTGGCCACCGTGCCGATGGCCGAGAACATGCCCTCCGGTGCGGCCTACCGCCCCGGTGACGTGCTGACCATGTTCGGCGGCAAGACGGTGGAGGTGCTCAACACCGACGCCGAGGGCAGGCTGATCCTGGCCGACGCGATCGTGCGGGCCTGCCAGGACGACCCGGACTACCTGATCGAGACCTCCACGCTGACCGGCGCCCAGGTCGTGGCGCTGGGCAAGCGGACCTCGGGCGTCATGGGCTCCGAGGAGTTCCGCGACCGGGTCGCCGAGCTCGGCAGCGCGGTGGGCGAGAACTCCTGGGCGATGCCGCTGCCCGAGGAGCTGCGGGCGGACCTGGACTCGCGGCTGGCGGACCTGGCCAACATCACCGGCCACCGCTTCGGCGGCATGCTCGCCGCCGGGGTGTTCCTGCGCGAGTTCGTGGCCGAGGGCGTGCAGTGGGCGCACATCGACGTCGCGGGCCCGGCGTTCAACTCCGGTGGGGCGCACGGCTACACCAGCAAGGGCGGGACCGGGGTCCCGGTGCGCACGATGGCCGCCGTGCTGGCCGACATCGCCGCGAACGACTGAGCTGACGACAGGACACCCCGTGGGACGCGGTCCGCCGCGTCCCATGGGGGAAGTCCTACTCGGCGATCCTGGTGCGGCCCGTCCAGCCGTAGAGCGGCACCGACCCCTCGCCCAGCTGCCGGTTCACACCGGTGTACCGGAAGTGTTCGTAGCCGTTTCCGCGGTGGAATTTCAACACGTGATCCAGGTTGTCGACGTGCTGCACCGCGTCGATTTCCTGAGAATCGACCGGCCCACCTGAGAGCAGTACCCTGATCGTTTCCACTGTGCTGACTCCTCGCGCTCAGGAAACGGTGTTCTCGCTGTGATCCGTTTCACTTGCACGATCGAGATTAAAGACGGGTGAACGGGGCCACAACCCCTAGAGGACCCCTGAAGCACCCCCTGCCCAGACTTGTATACAGCTGGCATACTGGCTGCATGCGATCACACGGATACCAGGTCGAAGTGGTCTGGACGGGCAACACCGGCAGCGGGACGGCCTCGCCACGCGGCTACGAACGGGCGCACGAGGTGCGCGTTCCCGGCAAGCCGGTGCTGCTCGGATCCTCGGACCCGGCCTTCCGGGGCGATCCCGGCAGGCACAACCCGGAGGACCTGCTGGTGGCCTCGCTGTCCCAGTGCCACATGCTGTGGTTCCTCGGGCTGGCCGCGGCCGAGGGCGTGGTCGTCACGGCCTACACCGACCGGGCGGTGGGCACGATGGTCGAGCAGGCCGACGGCAGCGGCCGGTTCACCGAGGTCGTGCTGCACCCCGAGGTGGTCTCGGACGCGAATGCGGAACAACTCGCACGGCTGCACGAAACCGCGCACAACAAGTGCTTCATCGCCAACTCGGTGAATTTCCCGGTCCGCCTCGGATAACCGGTATCCTCGGCCCCGTGCGGATGTTGCCGGAACCCGAGGTCGACGAGATCGAGCTGCCCGCGGTCCTGTTCGCGCTCAGCGACCCGTTCCGCCTGGCGATCGTGTCCGCGCTGCGCGACGGCGGGGAGCGGCCCTCGGGCGAACTGGCCGGGGACACGCCCAAGTCCACGCACAGCCACCACCTGCGCACCTTGCGCGAGGCCGGGGTCACGCGAACCCGCCAGGTCGGTACCCGGTGCATGATCTCGCTGCGCGCCGACGCACTCCACGCGCGCTTCCCCGGACTGCTCGACGCCGTGCTAACGGCCACCCCCGTCACCGCCTGACCCCAAACACACCGCGTGTCGGCGCTTCCCGGCCCGCGTGTCGGCGCTTCCGGGCGGCGTGTCCGCGCTTGACGGCATGTTTCCCAGATCACGGGATTTCGCACCGGAAATGCGAACACACCGCGTCGGAACGTCCGACACGCGATACCGGAAGCGCCGACACGCGGCGCCACACCGTGAGCCGGTCAGTCCTCGGTGCGGCGGCGCTCGGCCTTGAGCCGCGCGGTGTACTCGCGCATGCGCTTGGGGTAGCCGATCCGTGACACCTCGTAGACCGGGATGCCGAGCTTGCGGCCCAGACGGAACGCGCCCTCCACCCCGTCGATGCGGCGGCGGGTCCACTCCCCGTCGTGAGCGACCAACACCACAGTGGTCTCGGTCACCGTGGTCTTGGGCTCCACATACCCCTCGACCCCGCGCCGGGTCCCGGCCCAGGCCTCCAGGTGGGCGGTGTCCTGGGAACTCGACGTCCTGGTCGTGCCGGCACGCCCCGTCCTGCGGAAACGATCGAACAAGCCCACAGCGGCCTCCTCCAGCGCTCCTCCAGGGTAGATCCTGCCAGCAGCGACCTCGTCTGGGTGTGAAACCGGGCAGTTCCCTCCCCCGGTCGGGGCAAGCGCGGCCACGTGGTGACAAGATGGGTAAGAGATCGCGCGCGCACACGCGCGACACATGCAGACCCGAATTGCCACTGTTGCCAGTCGAGGAGAACCCGTGACCGACACCTCCGCCGACCTTGTGATCCTGGGCGGCGGCTCGGGCGGATACGCCTGTGCCTTCCGCGCCGCTGAGCTCGGCCTGTCCGTGATCCTGGTCGAGAAGGACAAGCTCGGGGGCACCTGCCTCCACCGCGGGTGCATCCCGACCAAGGCCCTGTTGCACGCCGCCGAGATCGCCGACGTCGCCCGCGAGGGTGACAAGTTCGGCGTGAAGAGCGCGCTGGAGGGCATCGACATCGCCGGCGTGAACTCCTACAAGGACACCATCGTCGCCGGGCTCTACAAGGGCGTGCAGGGTCTGTTCAAGGCCCACAAGGTCACCGTCGTGGAGGGCGCGGGCACCGTCGTCGGCCCGAACACCGTCGAGGTGAACGGCCAGCGCTACACCGGCAAGAACCTGGTGCTGGCCACCGGTTCCTACGCCAAGAGCCTGCCCGGCCTGGAGATCGGCGGCCGGATCATCACCAGCGACCAGGCGCTGAACCTGGACTACGTGCCGGAGAAGGTCGTCGTGCTGGGCGGCGGCGTGATCGGCGTGGAGTTCGCCAGCGTGTGGGCCTCCTTCGGCGCCGAGGTGACCATCGTCGAGGCCCTGCCCCGCCTGGTGCCCGCCGAGGACGAGTGGGCCTCCAAGCAGCTGGAGCGTGCCTTCCGCAAGCGCGGCATCAAGTTCAAGACCGGCGTGCGCTTCACCGGCGCGACGCAGACCGAGACCGGCGTGACCGTCAGCGTGGAGACCGGCGAGCAGTTCGAGGCCGACCTGCTGCTGGTGGCCGTCGGCCGCGGCCCGAACACCGCGGGCCACGGCTACGAGAACATCGGCCTTGCCATGGACCGCGGCTTCGTGCTGACCGACGAGCGGCTGCGCACCAACGTGCCCGGCGTGTACGCCGTCGGCGACATCGTGCCCGGCCTCCAGCTGGCGCACCGCGGTTTCCAGCAGGGCATCTTCGTGGCCGAGGACATCGCGGGCCGCAACCCGAGGGTCATCGACGAGGCGGGCATCCCGCGCGTCACGTACTGCAACCCCGAGGTCGCCTCGGTCGGCCTGACCGAGGCCGCCGCCAAGGAGAAGTACGGCTCGGCCGAGACCTACGTGCTCAGCCTGGCCGCCAACGGCAAGTCGCAGATCCTGAAGACCTCCGGCGGGGTGAAGCTGGTCAAGTCCCCGGAGGGCTCCGTGGTCGGCGTGACCCTGGTCGGTGAGCGGGTCGGCGAGCTGATCGGCGAGGCCCAGTTGATCTACAACTGGGAGGCCACCGCCGAGGACGTCGCGCCGCTGATCCACGCACACCCCACCCAGAACGAAGCCCTCGGCGAGGCGTTCCTCGCCCTGGCCGGCAAGCCGCTGCACGTGCACGGCTGACACGTCGGCACAAGTCAGCCACGCGAGCAACGAGCACGAGGAGTCAGAAAACCCATGGCCTTCTCCGTCCAGATGCCGGCACTCGGCGAGAGTGTCACGGAGGGCACCGTCACCCGCTGGCTCAAGCAGGAGGGTGAGCAGGTCGAGGTCGACGAGCCCTTGCTGGAGGTCTCCACCGACAAGGTGGACACCGAGATCCCGTCCCCCGCGGCGGGCGTCCTGCAGAAGATCGTCGTCCAGGAGGACGAGACCGTCGAGGTCGGCGCCGAGCTGGCGCTGATCGGCGACGGTGCCGCCCCCGCCGCACCGGCCCCGGCCCCCGCTCCGGCACCGCAGGCCGCCGCCCCGGCCCCGGTTCAGGCCCCGGCGCCCGCCGCCGCGCCCGCTCCGGCACCGGCACCGGCCCCGGCCGCGTCCTCCGGTCCCGCCGAGGGCACCGAGATCACCATGCCCGCGCTCGGTGAGAGCGTCACCGAGGGCACCGTCACCCGCTGGCTCAAGCAGGTCGGCGACAAGGTGGAGGTGGACGAGCCGCTGCTGGAGGTCTCCACCGACAAGGTGGACACCGAGATCCCCAGCCCCGCGGCGGGCGTTCTGCTGGAGATCACCGCGGGCGAGGATGAGACCGTCGAGGTCGGCGGCAAGCTGGCCGTGATCGGCTCCGGCGCCCCCGCCCAGGCCGCTGCTCCCGCAGCTGCCCCGGCACCGGCTCCGGCCGCCGCCCCGGCACCTGCCCCCGCTCCGGCACCGGCCCCGCAGGCCGCTGCCCCGGCTCCCGCCCCGGCACCGGCTCCCGCCCCGCAGGCGGCTGCCCCGGCTCCGGCCGCCGAGGAGGAGTCGGCCAACGGCGCGCCGTACGTCACTCCGCTGGTGCGCAAGCTGGCCTCGGAGAACAAGATCGACCTGAACTCGGTGAAGGGCACCGGGGTCGGTGGCCGCATCCGCAAGCAGGACGTCATCGCCGCCGTGGAGGCCGCCAAGGCTCCCGCTCCGGCACCGGCCCCCGCTGCCGCCCCGGCTCCGGCCGCGGCCAGCTCGGCCCCGTCGGCACCCGTGGCCCCGTCCGCCGAGGCCGCGGCGCTGCGCGGCACCACGCAGAAGATGACGCGCATCCGGCAGACCATCGCCAAGCGCATGGTGGAGTCGCTGCACGTCTCCGCGCAGCTCACCACCGTGGTCGAGGTGGACATCACCCGCATCGCGCGGCTGCGCGACCGGGCGAAGCGGGCCTTCGAGGCGCGGGAGGGCGTGAAGCTGTCCTTCCTGCCGTTCTTCGCCAAGGCGGCCGTCGAGGCGCTCAAGCAGCACCCGCAGCTCAACGCCTCCATCAACGACGAGACGATGGAGGTCACCTACCACGGTGCCGAGCACCTGAGCATCGCGGTGGACTCGCCGCGCGGCCTGATGGTGCCGGTGATCCACAACGCCGGTGACCTGAACATCGCCGGGCTGGCCCGCAAGATCGCCGACCTGGCCGAGCGCACCCGCGGCAACAAGATCAAGCCCGACGAGCTGTCCGGCGGCACGTTCACGCTGACCAACACCGGCAGCCGGGGCGCGCTGTTCGACACGCCGATCCTGAACCAGCCGCAGGTCGGCATGCTCGGCACGGGTGCGGTCGTCAAGCGCCCGGTCGTGGTGGCCGACGAGGCGGGCGGCGACACCATCGCCATCCGCTCCATGGTGTTCCTGGCCCTGTCCTACGACCACCGCCTGGTGGACGGCGCGGACGCGGCCCGCTTCCTCACCACGGTCAAGCACCGCCTCGAGGAAGGCGCTTTCGAGGCCGACCTGGGCCTGTAAGCACATGCCATGAAAGTGCCGTATGAGACGTCTGATGTCTCATACGGCACTTTCGCGTCACACCCTGTTGTGCGGGGCCCGGGGTGGTGCACCACGATCAGTACATGCGAGTGGTGATCGCGGGCTCCTCGGGCCTGATCGGTACGGCCCTGGTGCTGGCGCTGCGACAGGCCGGGCACGAGGTGGTCCGCCTGGTGCGCAGGCGGCCGAACGCCCCCGACGAGCGGTTCTGGGACCCGCCGGCCGGTGAGCTGGCCGAGGGCGCGCTGGACGGTGCGGACGCGGTGGTGAACCTGTGCGGCACGGGCATCGCCGACAAGCGGTGGAGCCAGGCCCGCAAGCAGGCCCTGCTCGACTCGCGTACCGAGCCGACCGAGGTGCTGGCCGCCGCCGTGCTGGAACACGGGGTTCCGGTGCTGGTCAGCGGTTCGGCCGTGGGCTACTACGGGGACTGCGGCGCGCGGGTCGTCGACGAGTCCTCCCCTTCGGGCAAGGGTTTCCTGGCCGAGCTGTGCCGCGAGTGGGAGGCCGCCGCCTCGCCCGCCGCGCAGAACCGCCTGGTGCTGCTGCGCACCGGGCTGGTGCTGTCCGAGTCCGGTGGGCTGCTGGGCAAGCTGCGCCCACTGTTCTCCTTGCTGCTGGGCGGCAAGCTCGGTGACGGCAGGCAGTACATGCCGTGGATCTCCCTGGACGACCACGTCGCCGCGATCCGCTTCGCCCTGGAGCACGAGCAGATCAGCGGGCCGCTCAACCTGACCGGGCCCACGCCGGTGAGCAACGCCGAGTTCACCCGCGAACTGGGCGCGGCGCTGGGCAGGCCCGCGCCGTGGGCCGTGCCCGGTTTCGCCATGCGCGCGGTGCTCGGTGAGCTGGCCGACGAGGCGCTGCTGTCCGGCCAGCGCGCGGTGCCCGCGGCCCTGCTGGCCCAGGGCTTCACCTTCCAGCACGAGACGCTGGCCACGGCCCTGGCGGAGGTTGTCGGAGCTCAGGCGTAGTGTCGACAGACGTGAGCCGAGCAGACACCTCCTGCCGCGCCTGGGCCGAACCGGTGCAGGTGCGCGACCTGGGCACCATCGACTACCTCGAGGCCTGGGAACTGCAGCGGGAACTGGCGCACGCGCGTGCCGAGGGCACCGGCCCGGACACGCTGCTGCTGCTGGAGCACCCGTCCACCTACACCGCCGGCAAGCGCACCGAGCCCGAGGACCGCCCGCAGGACGGCACCCCGGTGATCGACGTGGACCGCGGCGGCAAGATCACCTGGCACGGGCCCGGCCAGCTGGTGGGCTATCCCATCGTGCAGCTGTCCGACCCGGTGGACGTGGTCGACTACGTGCGGCGCATCGAGCAGGCGCTGATCCACGTGTGCGACCAGCTGGGACTGGCCACCGGCCGGGTGGACGGTCGCAGCGGGGTGTGGCTGGCCGCCACCGAGTCCCGGCCGGAGCGCAAGATCGCCGCGATCGGCATCCGCGTGCAGCGCGGGGTCACCATGCACGGCCTGGAGATCAACTGCAACGCCGACCTGGCCGCCTTCGACAAGATCGTGCCCTGCGGCATCCGCGACGCCGGGGTCACCTCGCTGTCGCTGGAGCTGGGCCGCGAGGTGACTGTGGCTGAGGTACAGCCGCTCGTGCGGGAGGCGGTGCTCGCCGCGCTGGAGGGCAGCCTCCAGGTCAGCGAGCGCTTCATCCCGCGCGAGGGCGGCCCGCAGGCCGCCGGGGTCACCTTCGCCCTCCAGGGCTGATCCGACCAGCCTGCGGCACCAGTTCCGACGTGGTCCAACCAGCACCGCGTGTCGGCGTCTCGTGGCGTGCGTGTCGGCGGGCGCCGACACGCCGCACCGGTGCGGGCGGGTCAGCGGTGGCGCCGCCGGGACCGGCCGGTGGACTCCTCGGCTGCCACGGCGGCCTCGGGTTTGCGCAGGCCCTCGATCACCCGGATGGTGGACCGGATCACGTCCTCACTGGTGCGGCGCGGGTCGGCCGCGCTGGCGATCATCGAGGCCCCCGCGGACAGCGCCCCGTAGAGCAGGCGGGCGGTGACCTCCAGCGGCAGCTCGTCGATCTCCCCGGTCTCGATCAGCGCCTGCACCGTGGAGCGGATCATGCCGAAGCTGAAGTGCTCCTCGGCCTCCCGCCAGCGGGCCCAGCCCATCACCACGGGGGCCTCGTGCACCACGATGCGCTGGAACGAGGGGTCCAGGCAGACCCGCACGTAGCCGCGTAGCCCGGCCATGGCCACCTCCCACGGGTGACCGGGACCGCTCACGATCTCGCCGAGCCGGCTCATCGCCTTGGTCTCCACGGCGTCGAAGGCGGCCTCGAACAGGGCCTGCTTACCGCTGAAGTGGTGGTAGAGGGCGCCCTTGGTCACCCGCGCCCGCTTGGCGACCTCGTCCAGGGACGTGCCCGCGTAGCCGCGCTTGGTGAACAGTTCCACGGCGCTGTCCACCAGGGCGTCCCTGGTGGATTCGGAGTACTCGAGTCGTCTGGACCGCACTGTCGCCACGCTCACAACTGTAACGACATACCGCCGGTACGTACCCATGGTATGTTGTGCGTGTTGGACCGTACCGAGGGTATGCCGAAGACTGAAGGTATGACCCCGGTCACGAGGGAGGAGGTAGCCATGAGCTGGAACGACTTCTACCGCCGGCGTGACGTGATCGACGCGACGCTGCGGCAGGCCCGTCGCAATCCTGACGGCGCCGTGGCCTTCGAGGAGATCCCGCACGCCGCCGAGGTGTTCACCGGCACCGAGGAACTGCTGGCGGCACTGCACTACAAGTGGACGCAGCTGCTGACCGGCCACATCGGCCTGGCCCTGTCGGCCGCCGAGCAGAGCCCGAACGCGGACCGGGTCGAGGCCGTCGCCTCGGCGTGGCGCCGCGCGGCGAACGAGAACCAGGCCCTGCGCCGGGTGCTCGAGGCCAACGCGGGGCCCGCACTGGACGCCGCGAACGCCCGTGAGCAGCGCATGCTCGCCCTGTCGGCCGGGCTGGCCGAACTGACCGAGCCCGCCGAGGAGATCGAGCGCATCGGCGCGGCGTTCCTGGCCCTGGTGCACAGCACCCCGGCCGCCCCGAGCAGGACCACCGGCAAGCGCGGACTGGCCCGGCTGCTGGGCTGAATCCCCGGACTGAGCTGGGACGCACGCTCCAACGAGGGGGCGTGTGACCCCGCACACCCGACCGGCCAGCGTAAGGTAATCGTGTGACTGTGGTGCCCGAGGGTCGGAAGCTGCTGCGGCTGGAGATCCGCAACAGTCAGACGCCGATCGAGAAGAAGCCCTCCTGGATCAAGACCCGCGCCAAGATGGGCCCCGAGTTCCGGGAGCTCAAGGGCCTGGTCAAGCGCGAGGGCCTGCACACGGTGTGCGAAGAGGCCGGTTGTCCCAACATCTACGAGTGCTGGGAAGACCGCGAGGCCACCTTCCTCATCGGCGGCGACCAGTGCACCCGGCGCTGCGACTTCTGCCAGATCGACACCGGCAAGCCCGCGGAGTTCGACCGCGAGGAGCCCCGTCGGGTGGCCGAGTCGGTGCAGGCGATGGGCCTGCGCTACTCCACCGTCACCGGGGTGGCCCGCGACGACCTGCCCGACGGCGGCGCCTGGCTGTACGCCGAGACCGTGCGCCAGATCCACACGCTCAACCCGGGCACCGGCGTGGAGCTGCTGATCCCCGACTTCAACGCGGAGCCGGGCCAGCTCGCCGAGGTGTTCTCTTCGCGCCCCGAGGTGCTCGCGCACAACCTGGAGACGGTGCCGCGCATCTTCAAGCGCATCCGGCCCGCGTTCCGCTACGAGCGCTCGCTGAAGGTCATCACGATGGCCCGTGAGGCCGGGCTGGTCACCAAGTCCAACCTGATCCTGGGCATGGGCGAGACCCCCGAAGAGGTCACCGAGGCGCTACGCGACCTGCACGAGGCGGGCTGCGAGATCATCACGATCACCCAGTACCTGCGGCCCAGCCCGCGCCACCACCCGGTGGAGCGCTGGGTCAAGCCCGAGGAGTTCGTCGCGCACTCCAAGGACGCCGAGGAGATCGGCTTCTCCGGAGTGATGGCCGGTCCGCTGGTGCGCTCCTCGTACCGCGCTGGTCGGCTCTACGCCCAGGCCGTGCAGCGGCGTGGCGAGCAGCTGCCGGAGAACCTACGGCACCTGTTGCAGGCCGGCTCGGCGGCCCAGGAGGCCAGCTCTCTGCTCGCCCCGCGCTGACCCACTACGAGGACAGGAGCTGCGCCACCACCTGGCGCAGCTCCTTCGTCGTTGTCGGACCCGTTGAGCACCAGGCGATGTAGCCGTCCGGCCGGACCAGCACCGTCTTGTCCCCGTAGGGGATCTCGGTGAATCCCGGCCCAATCTTGTCCACTGTGGACACACCGCCGCCGAGCCACACGTGCGGCGCCCGGTGTCCGACCTGGACGGTCGGCACGTAGCCTTCGGTCGGGAGCCGAGGCTGCTCGCCGTACACCGCCCCCAGCAGCAACTCATCGTCAATGCGGTAGCCGCCACGGGCCCTGCTGTTCGCCAGCGAGATGTCGATCACCTGACGGGCGATCGGACGCCGCTCCGCTTCGTAGCCCTCCAGCAACGCGGGCTCCGCCCAGCCGGAGGTGACCGCGGCCAGCCGCCACGCCAGGTTCGCCACGTCCCCGATCCCGGTGTTCATGCCATGGCCGCCGGTCGGCGGGATCGTGTGCGCCGCGTCCCCCGCCAGCAGCACTCGCCCGCGCCGGTAGGCCGCCGCGAGCTGTGCGTCCATGCGCCAGGTCATCGTGTCGCGGATCGTCACCGGCAGGTCCGGGATGCCCGCCGCCCCGCGCACCAGTTCCACGAGGTCACCCGGCTCGGGACCCAACGGGTACTGGTAGATCCAGTGCCGGTCGTTGTCCACCGCGAGGAAGCCGCCCACCGCCGGTGGCGTCAGGAAGTACGAGGCGCTGGCCCGGTCGGCCACCACCTCGCCCAGCGGCGCCTCGAAGCGGACGCTCAGGTAGCGCCCCAACCCGGTCGGCCCCACCATCTCGATGCCCGCCGCCGCCCGCACCCCGCTGGCCGCTCCGTCACAGCCCACCAGCCAGTCCGCTTCGAGGCGCCGCCCATCGGTGAGCACTGCTCGCAAGCCAGTGCGGTGCTCACTGAACTCCGCGAGCCGTGCGCCGAACCAGCCCTCCGCATGGCGGCGCAGGATCGGTTCCAGTGCGTCCTGCGCGCAGACCAGCCCTGGCGACGGGGTGTTCCGCTGCTCCGTCGGTGTTGTGCCCGTTCGCGTGTAGTCCGGGTCCACCAGGCTCCGCCCCCGGTAGAAGTGCACGCTTGAGGCTGGTAGGCCCGCCGCACGGATCTCCGCTTCCAGGCCGCAGCGGCGGAACGTCTCCATCGAACTCGCCGCCACACCGCGCGCCTTCGGGTGCACTGAGGGCTGCTCACGCGCTTCCAGCAGCACGTGGTCCACACCGTGCCACTTGAGCAGGATCGACAGGGTCAACCCCACCGGCCCGCCACCCACGATCAGGACCGCAGTCCGTTTCACTTCACCACCCCCGTAACGCCAAACTTCCAGTTTGACGTTACCACGCGCGGTGAGCGCGCCACGACCGCCGCGAAGGTGGCTTTCACTGCGCTGAACGCAGCGAATGGTCCTTTCGCGGCGTGTTTCGGCGGCGCCAGGAAGGTGGCCTTTATGACGTTGGGCGTCTCGAACGGCACCTTCGTGACACGGGCGCGGAGCGAGCGGGCAGCCCGCTTGCGGTGCGGCACCGCCGCGAAGGTGGCCTTCGTGGCGCGCGGCGCGTGTCTCCACGCCGTAACGAATGTGCCCTTTGAGACGTTCAACGTCCCGAACGGCACCTTCCTGGGATCCGCGCGCGCCGTAACGGCAAACAACAACATGGGCGTTACGATCACGGGGTGAACCCCCGGGGCCTGTACTTCCTGGTCGAGTTGGCGAACTCCCCCGCCGCCTCGACGGACGAGCTGAAGGCGCTGTTGCGCAAGCACGGCGACACAGGGCCCGAGCTGACGGAGTTCGGCGCGGACAGGTTGCGCCAAGCGGCGAGCGAACTGGTGGCCCTGCTGTCCTTGCGGGACGAGGACGAGATCGCGGCGGGCATCAACGCACTGCTGGACAGGTACGGCACGCGCCCACACCTGGTGCGCATGCCGGGGCGCCCGTGGTCGATGCACGCCAAGGAACCCTCGACCACGGACCGGGCGGAGTGGTTGCTGTCCACGGCAGCCCTGGCCCTGGGCCTGTGGATGAGCGATCGCGGCTACCCGGCGTGGGGGTCCTGCGCGGCACCGGACTGCGGTCGGTTCTTCGTGGACACCGGACGTCGTGCCCGCCAGGTGTACTGCTCGACGCGCTGCGGGACGCGGGTCAGGGTCGCCGCCCACCGGGAAAAGCGCCAGGACGGCTGATCAGCCGGTGACCAGTTCACCGACCCGCACGCCGTCGAGCTCGCGGACGAAGTCGGCGCCGAAGGCCGTGGAGGGCGTGTGCGCGCCGGGGGCCACCTCGCCGGCGAGCAGGTGGCCGACGGCGCGCAGCACGGCGTCGGCGGTGAGCGAATAACCGTTGGGCCCGCTCAGTGTGAGCGAGGCCCGCTTGCCTTCGGCGTCGCGGACCTCTCCCCACACCTCGCTGCGGCTGGACTGCCTGGCCTGCTGGCTGGGACCGGGCAGCAGGCTGATGACCCGCTTGGCGACGGCCTGGCTGACGGGCAGTCGCAGCAACGGGGCGAGCAGGCCCTGTGCGGTCCCCGCGGCGGAGGGCAACGCCGTGTAGGTGACGATGTTGGGGATCCCGGTGGAGCGGTAGGCGGTGCTGACGTCGCCCCACGGGATGGACGCGACCGAGCGCGGCCTGCTCGGGAACTCGGCGACCAGTCGTCGGCTGCCGACCGGGTCGGGCCGCAACTGGCCGTCGACGCGGACCCGGCCGCCGGAGGCCATGCCCTCCACGGAACTCTTGAGCGTGCCGGGGCTGATGCCGCCGCCGACCAGGAACGCGAGGTCCAGGTGGGTCGCGGTGGGCAGCGCCTTGGCCAGCAGCGCGGCGATGCCGTCGGTGGGCACCACGTCGAACCCGGCACCGGGCAGCAGCACCACGCCCGCCTGCTCGGCCTCCCCGGCGCGGGCGAAGACCTGCTCGAACACGTCGATCTCGCCGGTGATGTCCACGTAGTGCGTGCCGGTGGCCAGGCAGGCGTCGACAACGGGCCGCGCGGTGGCCGAGAACGGGCCCGCGCAGTGCACGACCAAGTCCACATCGGACAGTGCCGCGCGCAGACCGGCCGGGTCGGTCAGGTCCGCGATCCGGTGCGGCAGACCGAGTTCGGCCGCCAGCGGGGCGATCTTCTGCGCCGAACGCCCGGCCAGCAGCGGTTGTTCACCGCGCTGCACGGCCAGGCGCGCGACCAGTTCTCCGGTGTAACCGTTCGCGCCGTACACCATCCACGCCATACCGCGAGTATGGCACCGGCCTCTGTGTCATGAAAGTGCCGTTTGAGACACCAGATGTCTCAAACGGCACTTTCATGACATCTCTAGGGGGCGGTGGCGCGGAGGATGGCGAGGCCGGGGGTGCCGAGGGTGCGGACCTTGGTGTTGGTGATCACGGCCCAGGCGGTGTTACCGCTGGGCGTGGCGGCGACGGCGATGGCCACGGTCTGCCCGCCGGCGAGCGCGGTGGGCAGGGCGTAGTTGGTCCAGGCGTGGCCGTTCCACCGGTCGAGCGAGCCGAAGGTGGGGCGGGGGCTGCCCGACGGCGGGTAGGTGCGGCCCGCGGCCCACAGGTTGCCGCTGGGGTCCCCGCTGATCGAGTCCACGCTGCGGCGCTTGCTCGGGTCGGTGGGGATGGCGGGCAGCGTGGTCCAGGCACCGCCGCTGCGCTGGGCGATCTCGCGCGCGGCGACGGTCCACACGCGGCTGCCGCTGACGGACAGGCTCTCCGCGTCGAACAGCCCGGCGGGCGAGCGGTCGGTCCAGCCGTGGCCGTCCCAGTGCTGGACGGCGGCGACCAGGTCCGTGCCGGTGCCGATGGTCTTCCAGCCGCTGGCCCACACGTCGTTCGGGGCGGTGGCGGAGATCGCGGTGAAGTAGAGCCGACTCGTGCCGCCCGCGGGCACGGGCACGGTGGCCCAGGCGTGGCCGTCGTAGTGCAGCACGAGCGGGGTGGGGTCGTCGAAGGTGCGACCGCCGACGGCCCACACGTCCTTGGGGCCGGAGGCGGACACCGAGTTGAGGAAGCCGTCGGCGAAGCCGGGCACGCTCACCTCGGTGACGCCGTGGCTGGACCCGTGCACGATCACGGGCTGTACCACGGAGTTGCGGCTGCCCACGGCCCACACCTCGTCGGCGGCGACCGCGCTGACCGAGGCCAGGTAGCCATCCGTGCTCGGCGCGGGCACGAGGCTCCAGGCGTGGCCGTCCCAGCGTTCGACCAGGGCGCCGGTGGGTGTGGCGCCGACGACCCAGGCGTGGTTCTCACCGAAGGTGGTGACAGCACTGAGCGTGCTGCCCTCGGGCAGTGCCGGTGAGGGCACGACGCGGAAGCTCGGGCCGGGACCGGCACCGGCCGTCGGGCCGGTCACCCCCAGCGCGGTTGCGGCTCCCACCACGGCGACAACGAGCAGGCGGCCGATCCGGCCGGACGCGGCAGATCCCATTGGGACACCATGACAAATCGGGACAGGTCCGGACAGGAGCGCAAGGGCAGCCGGGAAGTGCGTTCGAGCAGAGCTCAGTCGCGGGGGCCGAACCAGCCGCAGGTCCGCTCGGGGTCGAGAACGGCGTTGCGGCGCAAGGACAACGGCGGGTGGCTGACCTGAGCCCACAAGCGCAGCAACGGGTTCGCGGTGCGCAGCCGACCGAAGGTCTCAATGGCGGCTACGGCCGACCGCTGTCCGGCGCAACGGCTGCCGATCCGATCGCAGTCCAGTTCCCGCGACCAGGTGTAGGTGGTGGCAAGCCCCAGCACGGCGAGTACACCGACCGCCCAGCCCGCGGGCGGCAGCACCCACACGGTCAGCGCGAGCGTGGTGACCAGGTAGACGGCCACCACGGTCTGCCGCAGGCTGTCGTGCCTGGCGACGTGGCCGAGTTCGTGCGCCACCACGAAAGTAGTGGCAAGTGGGACCTGTTCCAGCAGCCCGTCGTTGAGCAGGACCACGGCGTGCCTGCCCGCGCGGTAGGAGCGGCCGACGGCCCGGGTGCCGACCCGCACCCGGACGTCGGGGATGCCCGCCAGCGCGACCCCGGCCGCCAGTTGCGGTGCCAGCAGCGCGGGCCGCAAAGCCCTGCTGCGGCACACCTGGCGCAGCCGGGCGAGCCGGATGATCACCGCGAGCGCGAGCAGGGCCATCGGCACGTCCACCGCGAAACCCAGTACCCGCAGGGCTTGCGCCCCGGATAGCCAGGCCAGCAGCGCCGCCGCGGCCAGGTAGGTCAGGCTGACGGCGAGCAGCCAGCGGACGAGCTGCCCGTCCTTGGGCAGCGCGGCGCCGACCACCTGTTCGTCAGCCGGTACCGGCTGTTCCTCCACCGTCGCCACTCCGGCAGCGTACTTCCGTTCGGACTAAAACAGCCTCCGCGACCAAGACGTTATGAAGTCGATTCGCGACACAGGGTGACGCTCACCCTCGGGTTCGCAAAATCGTCGTGCTCAGGTGCGGATCCGCAACGATCTGGGCTTGACTGAACTTTTCCTGCACCCAAAGTCCCCTGCCGAACAGGTCGGTTTGGTCCCCGTGGTGCGGGGAGTCAGGATTGGCCGACTGGGAGTAGGTCAGCAGGGTCCTGGCCACCGGACCGCTCTGGCGCAGCTCCACCGACATCACGAAGCTGGAGCCGAAGCTGATCGCTGGGAAGCGCCCGTCCGCACCGAGCAGTTGCGCACCCCCGAGGCTGCTGGTGATGTCGTAGCAGCCCTCGCCGTTGCCACAGCCGGGAACTGCCTTGTCGTCCCCTGCGGCAGCCGTGTACTGGGCCGCCGACAACGGGGCGTCCAGCGGCACGTGCAGTGCCCGCATCCGTTGCACCGCATCGGCCAACGCGGTGCGCATGGCGGGGCTCGCGGTGTTCAGTGTGTTGGGCGTGGTGGCCGGGTGAGCCGGGTCGAAGGGCACGGTCCACAGGTCGGTGGCGCGGGTGGCGGGCAGCCAGAACTGGCGCCACAGCACGGCTCCCCTGCTGTCCAGGTTGCCGCGCAGGTCCCAGTTGGCCAGCGCGGTGCACGCCTCGCGCACGTCGACCTGCTCACCGTTGCTCGCGGTCAGCGTGGACTGGCCGCGGCACAGGGACACCACCGAGTCGCGGGCCAACTCCCCGCTGAGGTTGCGGTTGCCCATCAGCGCCTGCCAGGTGGTCGGCCCGCTGAAACCGGGGGCGCCGAGCCCGTCGGTCCCGTTGAGCCTGCGCGCGATGGTGTCCAGGCCCAGCCGGGTGCGCGGGCTGCGCTGGGTGCCGGACAGGCCGTAGATCTTGGGCAGGCCGGTGATCGGCGCGGCCGGGTTGGTCAGCCAGAAGCTGTCGTTGCTGTTGGTGACGTAGTCCGCGCGCTGCAACGAGGGGTTGGCACGCGGCCCGAAGATGCCGGAGGTGACGGCATCCGGGTCGCTGCCCCACTGACAGTCCGAAGTGGACCCGTCCAGCACGGTCAGCGCCGGGTAGACCTGTTTGCCGTACGGGCTGTTCACGCAGCGGGCGGCCTGGGCGTCGGTCACGTGCGGCACCACCGAGGCGTCGGCGTAGTAGGCGGTGCCGGTGCTGTCGCTGGCCATCGTGTTGACGAACGGGATGCCCTGGTAGCGGTCCTGCGCGGCGCGCAACTGGGCCACGGAGTCGGACTGGGCCATGGCCAGCCACTCGTTGCTCGACCGTCCATTGTCGACACTGGCCCCGCGCACGGCGTAGGCCGTGTCGGCAGTCCAGTTGCCGCCGAGCACCGGGCCGTAGCGGGAGTCGTGCACGGTGCGCTCGGCCGTGCCGCCGCCGGGTAGCGGCACCCGCACGGTGCGGGCGGCCATGCGCTCCGCCTTGCCGTCCACCAGGTAGCTGGTCGGGTCGCCGGGCACGAGGTGCAGTTCGTACAGGGTGAAGCGCTGCGCGGTGGACACGGTGTGCGTCCACGCCAGGTGCTCGGTGTGTCCGATCGCGACGAACGGCAGGCCGTAGAGGCTGGCCCCGCTCACGTTGAGCACGCCGGGGATCGTCAGCTGCACCTGGTAGAACCGGTTGGCGCCCAGCCAGGGGAAGTGCGGGTTGGCCAGCAGCACCCCGTAGCCGCCCTGGCTGCCCTCGCGGCCGACGGCGATGCCGTTGCTGCCCAGGTCGGGGTTGACGGCGCTGTGCGGGACCGTGCCCGGGGCAGCCGGGGCCGAGTTGGCGATCTGCCGCTGGAAGCGGTCCAGCCCGCCGAACTGGTTGAGGTAGTACAGGAGCAGGTCCAGGTCATCGGTGGTGATCGGCCGCACCCAGGGCTTGGCGCGGCAGGTCGGGTCGGGCAGGTTGGCCACGCCGGTCCGCGCCAGGTACTCGTTGACCCCGGCCACGTAGCCGCTGATCATCTGGCGGACCTGCCGGGTGGGCCCGAGCGGGGCGGGCTGGGCCATCGCGCGCCGCGGCTGCCCGGTGTCGTTGACCGAGCGGTGGAACACGTCGCTGTCCAGGTTGCTCAGCGGCCCGCTGAGCTGGTCCCCCGCGTCGGCGTCCGGGCCCAGGTAACGGGAGCGCTCGCCGGTGACGGTCAGCACGGTGTCGGCCAGGGTGCACAGGTTGTCCTGTGCGAAGGCGTAGCCGTAGCCGTGGCCCAGGTCGGTGAAACCGCTCGCGGTGATGTGCGGGATGCCGTACTCGGTGCGCTGGATCAGCACCCCGCGCGAGCCGTCCTCGGTGGCCGCCGCGGTGCCCGCGGTCAGCGTGACGGCGGTCAGCGCGGCGAGCAGGGCACGGACGAACCTCATGCTTCCCCCAAGTGTTCGCACGATCGCCGAGCGTAGCACCGCACGCCCTTTCGTAACCAAGCAAGTGCTTGGTAGCCTGGCTGGCATGGCGGAGGCATACCTGGTGGACGCGGTGCGCACCCCCGTCGGCAGGCGGGGCGGCGGCCTGGCCGGGGTGCACCCGGCCGACCTGGGCGCGCACGTGCTGCGGGAACTGGTCCGGCGCACCGGGATCGACCCCGCGGCCGTGGACGACGTGGTGTTCGGCTGCGTGGACGCGGTCGGCGCGCAGGCGGGCAACCTCGGCCGCACGGCCTGGCTCGCGGCCGGACTGCCCGAGCAGGTCCCGGGCGTCACGGTGGACCGCCAGTGCGGCTCCTCCCAGCAGGCGGTGCACTTCGCCGCACAGGCGGTGCTGTCCGGCACGGCGGACCTGGTCGTGGCCGGTGGGGCGCAGAACATGTCGGCGATCCCGATCAGCTCGGCGATGACCCTGGGCAGCGGTCTTGGCTTCCCGGAACCGTTCCGGGGCAGCGCCGGGTGGACGGCCCGCTACGGCACGCAGGAGATCTCGCAGTTCCGCGGCGCGGAGCTGATCGCGCAGCGCTGGGGCCTGAGCCGCGAGGTGATGGAGCAGTACGCCGTGCGCTCGCACGAGCGGGCCCTCGCGGCGCGCCGTGACGGCATGTTCGACCGGGAAATCGTTGCGCTCAACGGGGTCGTGCGCGACGAGGGACCTCGCGAGCCGGACTGGGACAAGATCCGGTCGCTGCCGCCGCTGCGGCCCGGCGGGCGGTTGACCGCCGCGATGGCCAGTCAGATCAGCGACGGGGCCGCGGCCCTGCTGGTCGCTTCGGAGCGGGCACTGAGTACGCACAACCTCGTGCCACGAGCCCGTTTGCACCACATCTCGGCGCGCGGGGCCGACCCCGTGCTGATGCTCACGGGGCCGATCCCGGCCACGGAGTACGCGCTGGCCAGGGCGGGCATGTCCATCGGGGACATCGACCTGGTGGAGATCAACGAGGCGTTCGCCCCCGTCGTGCTGGCCTGGCTGGCCGAGACCGGGGCCGACCCGGACAGGGTCAACCCGGTCGGCGGGGCGATCGCACTGGGCCACCCGCTGGGGGCCACCGGTGCGCGGCTGATGACCACGCTGCTCAACCAGCTCGAACGCACCGGTGGCCGCTACGGGTTGCAGACCATGTGCGAGGGCGGCGGCACGGCGAACGTGACGATCGTGGAGCGCATGTCATGAAAGTGCCGTATGCGACATCTGATGTCGCATACGGCACGCGACACTGACGGGGCCTTCGGCGACCTGGACGAGCCGCAGGAACAGCTCTACGCCGCCGAGGGGCCGCCGGACCTGCCCGATCCTGAGTCCTGCACCGATCTGTGCCCGGAGGGGTCCCCGGCGCCTCGATCACCGAGCGGGTGGAGTACCGGGTGCCGCAACTGCCCGGCTGGGCCACCGGCAGGCCCAGTGGCCCAGTCCCGTCAGCTGGGCATGCTGCTCAGGACGCCTTAGCCCGGACTCCCTTGAGCGTCACCATGACCAGGGACAGGGTGATGATCGCCTCGGCCCAGAAGAAGGCGCAGTAGTCGATCAGCGAGCCGATCGGCGGCAGGCCGGGCGCTGCGTTGCGGAAACCCACCAGCGCGAACAGGGTGGCCGCCATCCAGCCCAGCGCGGGCCAGACCAGCCCGAGCTTGCGCCGCATGATGTGCACCGCCCCGCCGAGCACCGACAGGCCCAGCGCCCACATCACGATGCCCTGGAACCAGGCCAGGAAGAACGTGCTGCGCGAGCGCTTGACCTCCAGGTCCGCGGTCACCTCGCCGTCACCGGTCTGCTGCGCGGTGGGCCTGGTGATGAACCCGGGGTCGTGGTCGCTGACGTTCAACAGCACCGGCGCGGGCACCCCGGCCGTCTCCGCGCCGAAGTAGAGCTGGGTGGTGTACCGGTCGAAGGGGAAGAAGGACACGACCCCGTTCAGCGGTACGCGCAGTTCCCGCGCGGTGATCCGCTCATGCGCCTTGAAGGTCAGCGGAGCCGTGGTCAGCGAGGAGGTCTCCACCACCAGGTCCTTGGCGGGTGCGGTCTCGTTCCCGTTGTCGGCGTAGGAGCCCCGGGGCATGACGAGCACCTGGAGCACCATCTCGCGCGGGGCCGCGTCCACCCGCTGCACGGTCGTCAGGACGTTGACGGCGTTGCCCGGGTGCGACTCGTCACCGATCGTGTAGTCCACGTTGCGGCTGGAGAACTCGCTGAAGAAACCGAGTGCGCCCAGACCCACCGCGAGCACCACCCCGATGGGCACAACGAAGTAGGGCCACCTGCGCCGTTTGACCTCTTGCTCGGACACGGCGCTCAAGCTAGGGCAGTCGGGCGTCCCGCGCCAACGCCGCGGCGGACCACGGCGTCGGCGGGTTCGGGAGCGGGTCTCACCAGATCTTGTCGCGCATGGCGGCCACCTCCCCGCTGGCGGCTTGGGTGTCGGCTTCAGCACATGGTCGGCAACCTGGTTGGCGGCTGACACCTGTTCAACGCGCAATTACCGTCCGATCCGGCACCGCGTGGATCACTCGGGGGGCTGAAGATGCGCGCTTGGGCACTGTGGAAGCTGCCTCGCACAGCGGTGGCCTACGTGCTGCTCATCGAGCTGATCGCGCTCGCGTTGATCACCGTTACCGCAGGTCAGCCGGTACGCGAGGAGCAGTGGATCAGCGCTGGCGCCGTGCTGGCCGCGGCCGTGGCGCACCTGCACCTGAGCCACTCCACCGAGCGGATCCGCCGCGACCACAGCCACCTGCCGCACGTGGACCTGTGCTCGATCTGGACGCTGGCCGGGGCGCTGCTGCTGCCCGCGCTGCCCGAGGTCCTGCTCGTGCTCGCCATCTACGCGCACCGCTGGTGGCTGGTGGGCCGCTGGGACGCGAGCAGGCCGCCGCACCGCACCCTGTTCACCGCCGCGATGATGATCGTCACCGCACTGGCCGTGGTGGCGGTCAGCTCCGCGACCGGGCTGTCGGCGCACCTGGCCGCCGGCCGCCTCGCGGGCTGGGGCCCGATGGCCGCACTGCTCGCCGCGATGGCCGTGCAGTGGCTGGTGAACACCGCGCTGGTCGCGGGCATCATCCTGATCACCGCGAAGCTGCGCCGCAGGCGGGACGCCGTGGGCAGCGGCCCCGACAACCTGCTCGAACTGGCCCAGTTGGTGCTCGGCGGGTTCACCGCGCTGGCCACCGCCTGGTGGCCGGGCTTCGCGCTGCTGATGGCCGTGCCGATGGTCGCACTGCACCGGACCGTGCTGCTGCACCAGCTGCAACTGGCCGCCCGCACCGATGACAAGACGGGCCTGCTCAACGCAACGACCTGGCACCAGCAGGCCCAGGTCGAACTGGTGCGGGCCCGGCAGGAGAACCGCCCGCTGGGCCTGCTCATGATCGACCTGGACCACTTCTCCCAGGTCAACAACGTGCACGGGCACCTCGCCGGGGACGCCGTGCTGCGGGCCGTGGCCAGGCTGCTCGGCGGGGCGGTGCGGCGCGGGGACTCGGTCGGCCGGTTCGGCGGTGAGGAGTTCGCCGTGCTGCTGCCCGGTATCGACCAGGCCGGGGCGCTGGCCGTGGCCGAACGCATCCGCGCCCAGGTCCGCGCGCTGGTGGTCGACTCGATCAGCGGGTTCACCGTGTCGGTCGGCGTGGCCGTCCACCCGGCCGTGGACGAGGACTCCGTGGACGGCCTGATCGCCGCCGCCGACACCGCCCTGTACGCCGCCAAGGACGCCGGCCGCGACCTGGTCCGCCTCGCGGGCGGCCACCGGGGCCTCCGCTGGCTGCCCACCAACCGGAACTGACCCGCGCGCGGTGTCATGAAGGTGCCGTTCACGGCGTTGAACGCCGTGAACGGCACCTTCATGACATGTCAGCGGGCCGAGTTGGCGGGGGTCGTCGGCACGAGCGCACCCGGTGTGGCGGCCCAGGTGGCGAAGTCGCCGATGTAGGTGTTGGTCACGGAGTAGGAGCCGTTGCCGTTGGAGAAGGCCACGGGCAGGGTGTTCCAGCCCGGGGTGCCGGTCAGCGCGATGTCGGAGCGCCGGTCCCCGTTGAAGTCGCCGACAATGACGCGCGCGCCGGTGGCCGCCCAGGCAGCGAAGTCGCCGACGTAGTTGTTCGTGACGGAGAACGAACCGTTGCCGCTGGAGAACGCAGTCGGCAACGTGTTCCACCCCGCAGTACCGGTCAACGCGACATCAGTACGGCCGTCACCGTTGAAATCACCCGTCACAACACGAGCACCGGTTGCCGCCCACGCGGCGAAGTCACCGATGTAGGAATTGCTCACCGTGTAGGAGCCGTTGCCATTGGAGGTGGCAATCGGCAGGGTGTTCCAACCGGACGTGCCGGTCAGCGCGACATCGGTCTTGCCGTCACCGTTGAAGTCACCGGTCAGCACGCGCGCGCCGGTCGCCGCCCACGCGGCGAAATCGCCAACGTAGTTGTTCGTGACGGAGAACGAACCGTTGCCGTTGGAGAACGCAGTCGGCAACGTGTTCCACCCCGCAGTACCGGTCAACGCGATATCCGTGCGGCCGTCACCGTTGAAATCGCCGGTGACCACGTGGGCACCGGTTGCCGACCAGGCGGCGAAATCACCGATGTAGGTGTTGGTCACGGAGAACGAGCCGTTGCCGTTGGACAGCGCCACGGGCAGGGTGTTCCAGCCGGAGCCGCCGGTCAGCGCGATGTCGGTGCGGCCGTCACCGTTGAAGTCACCGGTCACGGCCTTGACGCCCGGTGTGGCGGCCCAGGTGGCGAAGTCGCCGATGAAGGCGTTGGACACGGTGTAGTCGCCGTTGCCGTTGGAGGTGGCGATCGGCAGGGTGTTCCACCCGGCGACACCGGTCAGCGCGACATCGGTCTTGCCGTCACCGTTGAAGTCACCGGTCAGCACCGTCACGCCAGGACTTGCCGCCCAGGTGGCGAAATCACCGACACGGGAATTGGTAACGTTGAACGAACCGTTGCCGTTGGAAAAGGCGGTCGGCAACGTGTTCCACCCCGGAACACCGGTCAGCGCGACATCCGTTCGGCCGTTGCCGTCGTAATCCGTTCCGACCAGAGCGGGCACGGCCGCCTGCTTGGCCGGTACGGCACCTGCCATTCCTGTTGAACCTACAACAATGGGAATCGCCGCGGCGAGCAGTACAGCGGCAACACGTCTGAGTGCAGTCATGGGTCCATCCCCTTGATGGTCTGGTGACCTGCGAACGCCCTTGACGAGGGCCACCACCAATCCTGCCCAGGCGGGACAGTCCGGAACAATCAACCAAATCCCCGATCGCGCCTGCGGCGAACGGTCTCGGTCATCGCCAGGAACGCAGCCCAGCGGTCAGTTCGTCCATACAGCGCACCACGAGCCGTGATGGCGAGCCCGCGCCGATGTCCGGGGCGTCGGTGGCGGCCCACGCCTGCATGGTCACCCGCACAGCGGTCACGGCGGCGGCAGCGGTCAGCCGCAGCGTGACCGGGTCCACGTCCTCGCCGACCCGCAGCGCCAGCGCCTCGACCAGCTGTTCCTCCGCGTCGTGGTTGACCTTGAGCCACACCGCGCGCAGCGCGTGGTCGGCCTGCACGGCGCGGAGCAGGCCCCTGGTGCAGCGCATCACCTCGGCGGACTCGTCCCCGGTCGGGGTCAGGCCCCGTACCGCCGCCTGTTGCAGGGCGAGCCGCAGCGACTGCTCCGGCGGGACCTCGGCCAGGTACGACACCCAGCGGCACGCCGTGTCCGCGAGCAGCGGCAGTACGGCGTCCTGTTTTGTGGGGAAGTAGCGGTAGTAGGTGCGCAGCGAGATGCCCGCGGCACGCGCGATGCTCTCCGCCGTGGTGCCGTCGGCCCCGCGCTCGGCGAACAGGGCCGCGGCCACCTGAGTGATCTCTGTCTGGGTCGTGGCACGGCGACGCTCGGTCAGCGACGGGCGGTGGTGGAACTCGGCCACGGACGGACACTCCTCGGCGGATCGGCGAATCACTCGATCATGTCACGCCGTGTCACGGTGTCGTGGAATGTCACCTGCCCAATCCGGCCAGCGCGGCCTCGGCGATGGCCCCGGCCTGCTCGGGGCCGATCGGGGCGACCCCGCTGACCAGCCGGTAGATCACCGGACCGAACAACAGGTCGATGGCCACCTCCACGTCCACCTCGGCGCGCACCTCACCCCGCGCCAGCGCGCGCCGCCACAGCACGCGGATCGCCTCGCGCCGTCCCGCGAGGAACCGCTCGCGCAGCAACCGCCCGGCCTGCGGGTCGGCGGTGGCACCGGCCAGCAACTGGGCGAACACGGCCCCGGCCGGGCTGGCGTGGAACGCGCACACCAACCGGAGCTGCTCGGTGAGGTCACCGCGCGCGGACCCCGTGTCCGGCAACGGAACCGTACGGGCCATGTGCTCGGCGAACGCGTCGATCGCCACGCAGGTGCGGTTCGGCCAGTGCTTGTAGATCGTCGCCTTGCTCACCCCGGACCTGGCGTTGATCGCGTCCACCGTGGCGGCGGTGAGCCCGCCCGCCATGAGCAGCTCACCGGCCGCCTTGAGCACCGCCGCGCGCACCCGTGCACTACGCGAGCCGGGCTTGGGTTCAGCCGTCATGGCCGGTGGACAGCGCGAGCTCGCGCCACTGGTCGAGCTCGCGCGCCACGTGGTCCAGCTTGGCCTGCACGCGCTGCACGCTGTCGGCGCCCAGTTGCAGGCGCAGCGGCGGGTCGTCCACGGTGCCCACGGTGATGATCGCGGCGGCGGCCTTGACCGGGTCGCCGGGCTGGCCGTGGTTGTTGCCCGCCACGCCCGAGGCGACCCTGCCCGCGGTGCCCGCGTAGTCCTCGATCGAGTTCGCAGCCCGGTGCAGGGAGCTTCCGTCGAGGAAGTCGGTACGGAACGCGCCCGGCTCCACGATGATCACGCGCACACCCAGTGGGGCCAGTTCCTCGGCCATGGCCTCGCTGAGCCCCTCCACGGCGAACTTCGTCGCCCCGTAGACGCCCCAGCCCGCGCGCTGGGTGAAGCCGCCGACCGAGCTGATGTTGATCACCCGCCCGGAGCGCTGCGCGCGCAGCACCGGCAGCACGGCGCGGGTCACCGCGAGCAGCCCGTGCACGTTGGTGTCGAAGACCGCGCGCACCTCCGCGTCGGTGGCCTCCTCGACAGCGCCGAGCAGGCCGCGACCCGCGTTGTTGACCAGCACGTCGATACCGCAGAAGCGGGTCATCGCGGCGTCCACGGCAGCGGCGGCCGAGCGCTCGTCGGTGACGTCCAGCGGCACCGCGAGCAGTCGGTCACCGCCGCCCAGCGCCCGGTCGACCGCACGCGGGTCGCGCGCGGTGGCCACGACGTTGTCGCCGCGGTCCAACGCCTGCCGGGCAATCTCCAGACCGAACCCACGCGAGGCGCCGGTGATGAACCAGGTAGTCATGCCCCACCCCCGAACTGAACTGAACGTTCAGTTTTAGTTCGGCGTGGACGGGCGTCAAGCCTGGTACGGACGGGCCGCCCGCGCCGCGCTCAGCGCCTCGGCCCACCAGAGCAACTGGTCCAGCACCGTCTTGGCCGCGGTGGCGCAGCCCTCGGCGTGCCGCGGGTTGCCCTGCTCGTCGAACTGCTCCCAGACGTTGTGGAAGCTGACCGTGTCGCGCACGGTGGCGGCGTGCATCTCGGCGAACACCTGGCGCAGGTGTTCCACGGCGCGCAGGCCGCCGGAGATGCCCCCGTAGCTGACGAACCCGATCGGCTTGGCACGCCACTGCGTGTAGTGCCCGTCGATCGCGGCCTTGAGCGGGGCCGGGTAGCTGTGGTTGTACTCCGGGGTCAGCACGACGAACGCGTCGGCGGCCTCCAGCCGCGCGCCGATGTCCGGATCGTCCGGGGCGTGCTCGGCCAGGTCGACCAGGTCCAGCTCGAACCCGGCGTGCTCGCGTACCCGCTCGGCGAACCACCCGGCGACGACCGGAGCCCTGCGGCCAGGCCGGGTGCTGCCGATGATCACTGCGAGCTTGAGTTGCTTGTCCTGTGCTGTCATGGAAAACAGCATCGGACTTCAAGTAATGTAGAGGTCAAGTCGCCGGCTGGACCCAGGTGCTCCGCACCGAGTCCAGGCCGACCTCGCGCCCCCGGTCGTCCACGAAGGCCACGTGCAGCGGGCGGCCGGTTTCCCTTGCGTGGCGCTCGACCTTCGGCACGCCGGACATCGGCAGGTGCTTGTCCCCCCACTGCCACAGCGCGGCGAGTGTGATGTGCAGCTCGCGCCCCGCCTCGGTGAGGTGGTAGTCGAAGCGCTGACGGCTGCCCGGCTCCTGGTAGGGCTCGCGGGTCAGCACCCCGTACTCGACGAGCGTGGCGAGCCGGTCGGTGAGCACGTCGGGCGCCACGCCCAGCGCGTCACGGAAGCCCGCGAACCTGGTCGTGCCGCTGATCGCCTCGCGCAGGATCAGCAGGGTCCAGCGCTCACCGAGCACGCCGAGGCTGCGCGCGACGGGGCAACTGGAGTCCAACAACTTCGCAGATGCCATGACGCCATCCTACCCCTCAGTTGCAAATTCCAACCCAGATGGCTAAGTTGGAACTACCAACTCAGAGGGAGCGCGTCATGGACCTCACCGGAAGCACCGCACTCGTCACCGGCGCCAACCGCGGCCTCGGCAGGCACTTCGCCGCGCAGTTGCTCGGCAGGGGCGCCACCGTCTACGCGGCGGCCCGCAACCCCGTTTCGATCGACCTGCCCGGGGCCATCCCGGTGGCGCTGGACGTCACCAACCCCGAATCCGTTGCGGCAGCGGCGAAATCCGTCTCCGGCCTGTCGCTGCTCGTGAACAACGCGGGCTCGTCCACCGGCTCCTCGCTGCTGCACGGCTCACTGGACGACATCCGCCTGGAGATGGAGACGCACTACTTCGGCACCCTGGCCGTGACGCGGGCGTTCGCCCCGCAACTGGCCGAGCAGGGCGGCGGGGCCGTACTGAACGTGCTGTCGGTGCTGTCCTGGTTCACCTCGCCCGCCACCGCGGCCTACTCGGCGGCGAAGTCGGCCGCGTGGTCGCTGACCAATGCGCTGCGCCTGGAACTGGCCGAGCAGGGCACGCGGGTCAGCGCGCTGCACGTGGGCTACATGGACACCGACATGGCGCGGCACGTGGACGGCGCCAAGACCGACCCGGCGGCCGTGGCCAAGCTGGCCTTGGACGGTGTGGCGGCCGGTGAGCTGGAGATCCTCGCCGACGAGGTGAGCCGCACCGTGCGGGCCGGGCTGGCCGGTGGGGCGAAGGCGCTGTACCCGCAGTTCGCGTAGCGACGGGGTTCACGTGGCGACGGGGTTCGCGGGCCGGTGAGCGGGATTCACGCGCTGGTGAGCGGGACTCGCCGACCACAGAGCGGGACTCGCGGGCCGGTGGGCGGGACTCGCGGGTCAGCGACCGGGACTCGGCGGTCAGTGGGCGGGACTCGCGGGCGCCAGGGCGGGACTCGCGCGTGGCAGAGCGGGACTCGCGGGAGCCGGGGTCCTGCCCGCGCTGAGCCGGAGGGTCGAACACGCCGCACCGGAACGTCCAACACGCGCGGCCGGATGCCCCAACACACCACACCCAAACGTCCAACACGCGGGGCCGGAACGTCCAACACACCACCCCGGAAACGCCGACACGCCATACCCGAACGTCCAACACGCAGGGCCGGGGACGCCGACACACCGCACCCAAACGTCGGACACGCGGGGCTGGAAGGTCCGACACGCCCTGGGGTCAGTGGGCGATTCCGTCGAACATGACGCGGGTGCCGGCGCGGATCCAGCGGTCCCGCTCGGCGACCGGGTCGGCGGCGGTCAGCAGGGACAGCCCGCAGGAGATGATCACGCCGACCAGGGCGTGCGCGGTGACCTCCACGTCCAGGTCGGCGGGCAGGAAGCCCTTGTGCACGCCGTTGCGCAGGTACAGCGCCGTGCCCTCGGCGATGGCCCGGTGCGTGCCCAGGGTGAGTTCGGTCAGCTCCGGGTCGGCGGCCAGCCCCTCCACGAACAGCAGGCGCACCAGTTCCGGGGACTCCGCGAACAGGGTGAACAGCCGGTGGCAGATCCGCTCGGTCTGCGCCCGGTACTCGGCCAGCGAGTCGGTGTCCCCCGGCTCGTCGAAGTCGATCACCGACAGCAGCCGCTTGGCCGCGTCGGCCAGCACGTGCACCAGGATGTCCCGCTTGTTCTCGAAGTAGCGGTAGAACGTGCCGTGCCCGATGCCCAGCTCACCGGCGATGTCGGCGATGCCGGTGGCGTGGTAGCCGCGCTGGGTGAACACCTTGAAGGCAGCGTGCACGATGTCGGCGCGCCGCTGCTCGGCCCGCTCGGCCGCACGATCCGCTGCTGTGCTCACCCCGCTCATCATTCCAGGCGGAATTCGTAGTGTTCCAGCGGGAAGCGGCGGCTCGCCCACCGCGCCTGCACCACAGTGGACGGCCGGATGTAGGGCACGTCGCCCTGCGAGTTCAGGTAGTAGCTGCGCACGCCCCGGTTGAGCACGCGGAAGTAGTGCGCGATGTTGCGGCCGTGCCTGCGCACCCGGTTGTGGTACGCGTCGTGCGCGCGCTGGCCGATCTCCACCGCGGTGGCCCCGCGCCGCCTGGCCTCGGTGATCACCCGCACGGCGTGCCGCGCGGTGATCTCCACCAGCGCGTGCCAGCCGGTGCCCGTCCACGAGTACGGCCCGACCAGCGTCCACCGGTTGGGCAGCCGCGGCACGCTCACGCTCTCGTAGGCCTGCAACCCGTTCTCCGCGTAGAACTCGCCGAGGTCGAAGCCGCGGCGACCCACTACCGTACCGGGCCGGTAGCTCTCCGGGTCGGAGAACAGCTCGTAGCCGGTGGCCAGCACGATCACGTCGTACTCGCGCTCGACCCCGTCCCGCGTGCGGATCCCACGCTCGGTGAACCGGTCGATCGCCGTCGTGACGAGCCTGGTGTTGTCCCGGTTGAACGCGCGCAGGAACGTGTTCGACAGCGTGGGCCGCTTGCCCAGCGGGCCGTAACTGGGCAGCAGCGCCTCGCGTGCCGCCGGGTCGCGCACGACTTTGCCCAGGTACCAACGATATGCGGCACGGGCCGAGCGGTCCATCAACCGCATCGCGGGCACGGCGACCGGCAGCGGGGCGTAGACGGCAGGCCACAGCAGCAGTTCCACGAAGCCGAGCATCAGCCCGTGCAGCAAGGGCATGACCCCGGGCAGGCGCAGCACGGACTGCGCCGCGGGCGGGATGGTGAAGTCCGGCTTGGGCAGGCACCACACGGGGGTGCGCTGGTATACGTCGAGCGCGGCGACCTCCGGCGCGATGGCCGGGGTGATCTGCACGGAGCTCGCGCCGGTCCCGATGACGGCGACGCGCTTGCCGTGCAGGTCGTGTTCGTGGTCCCAGGAGGCGGGCCGCTGCACCTTGCCGCCGAACTCGTCCAGTCCGGGGATGCCCGGGTCCTGTTTGGGCGTCAGGAAGGCGCCGACCGCGCTGATCACGAACCGCGACGTCAACACCGAGCCGTCGCCCAGATGCAGGCGCCACAGGCGGTTCGGCTCGTCCCACTCCTCGCGCAGCACGGTGGTGTTGGTGCGCAAGTGCTTGTGCAGCCCGTAGCGCTGGGCCACCGAGCGGTGGTAGGCCTGCACCTCCGCTCCCCTGGCGAAGACCCGGCTCCAGGAAGGGTTGCGCGCGAAGGAGTACTGGTAGGCCAGGGACGGGATGTCCACGCCGATACCGGGATAGGTGTTGTCCCGCCAGCTGCCGCCGAGGTCCTCGGCCCGCTCCAGCAGGGCGAAGTCGGCGATGCCCGCGGTCTTGAGCGCCACGCCCGCAGCGATGCCGCCCGGACCGGCCCCGATGACCACGACCTCGTGCCGCGGCCTCATCACTGGCCCACCGTGCGGTAGGTGTAGTCGTCCAAGGAGAACCTCCTGCTGGCCCGCCACGCCTGCCAGGCCGTTGTCGGCCGCAGCAGGGAGAAGTCCCCGTGGTGGTCGATGTAGTAGGTGTTGGCCCCGGTGCAGTTGTTGGTCATGATCAGTGAGCCGGTGGCCCTGCGGTGCACGAAGCGGAAGAACCGGTCGTTGGCCCGCTGGCTGACCTCCACGGCGGTGGCCCCGCGCCGCCGCGCCTCGGTGATCACGCGGATCGCGTGGTGCGACTGGGTCTCCACCATGACGTGCCAGGAGCTGCCGGTCCAGGAGAACGGCCCGAAGATGAAGAAGCTGTTGGGCAGCTTGGGGATGCTCACGCCCTCGTAGGCCTGCACCTTGTTGCCCGCGTAGAACTGCGCCAGGTCGAAGCCGTCCCGGCCGCGCACCGGCACTTTTCGATAGTTCTCAGGATCGTTGGACAAGCGGAATCCCGTGGCCAGGATCAGGGTGTCCACCTCGTGCAGACGTCCGTCTCGTGAGCGCACGCCCGTGGCGGTGATCCTCTCGATGCCCTCGGTGACCAGGTCCACGTTCGGGCGGGTGTAGGTGCGGTAGTACGTGTTGGACACGCTGGGCCGCTTGCAGCCGAAGCCGTAGTCGGGGATCAGCTTGGCGCGCAGCACCGGGTCGGCGACCTGTGTGCGCAGGTAGGCGCGGATGCCCGTCTCGGCGATCTTGGCCACGACACTGCCCGGCTTGCCGAGTACGACCGTCCCGACCAGCAGGGCCTCGACCACGGCCGAGGTCACCGCGCGGACCGCCCGCTGCACGGCGGGCACCCTGGCGAACAGGGTTTGCAGCACGGGCGGGATCTTCAGGTCCGGTTTGGCGAAGACCCAGATCGCGCGCCGCTGGAACACGGTGAGCCTGCTCGCGACCCGCGCCACCTTCGGCACCAGCTGCACGGCGGTCGACCCGGTGCCGATCACCGCCACCCGCTCGCCGCTCAGGTCGTGCCCGTGGTCCCAGCGCGCGGTCTGCACGACCTTGCCGGTGAACTCCGCCAGCCCGGGGATGTCCGGCCGCTTGGGGTCCACGAACGCGCCCAGCGCGGTCAGCACGAACCGGGCCGTCAGCACCGAGCCGTCGCCAAGGTGCAGCCGCCACAGGTGGTTGACCTCGTCCCACTCGCGAGCGGTCATCTCGGTGTTCAGCCGCAGGTGCTGGCGCAGCTGGTAGCGGTCGGCCAGGTGATCGATGTACGCCTTGACCTCGGCGCCCTTCGGGAATACCCGGCTCCAGCGCGGGTTGGGCGCGAAGGAGAACTGGTAGGTGAAGGACGGCAGGTCCACCGCCACGTCGGGATAGGTGTTGTCCCGCCAGGTGCCGCCGATGTCGGCGGCCCGCTCCAGGATCACGAAGTCGGTCAGGCCCGCGGCGCGCAGCGCGATGGCCGCGCCCAGCCCACCGAAACCGGCGCCGACGACGACCACCTCGTACTCGGGGGTCTGGCCCACGACAGCCCTCCCACCTGCGGATCAAAGCGGAATGACTTGTCATTCCGCTTTGAGTTCCTACCACCGCGGCGCACCGGAACCAAGCCTCGACTTCGCCACCTACCAGTGGTATGTGTTACCGGAAGTACGGGTTACTGATGCGTAACGGGAGGACCAGTCATGGCCAAGCTCACCCGCGCCTTCGGCGTGCTGCTCGCGGGCACCGGGGTCGCCCACTTCGCGGCGCCCAAGCTCTTCGAGCCGGTCTCCGCGATCGCCTTCCCCGAGGACACGCGGCAGTGGGTGTACCGCAACGGCGCCACCGAACTGGCCCTGGGCGCGGCGATCACCGTCCAGCGCACCCGCAAGCTCGGACTGATCGGCCTGGGCGCCTACGTGCTCTGGCTCGCCTCCCGCGCCGCCCGCTGACCCGCGAGTCCCGCCCACCAGCACGCGAGTCCCGCTCCAGGGCGCGCGAGTCCCGCTCTGAGGCGGACGAATCCCGCCCAGCCGCGGGCGGGAACCCCGGCGGCGGCCCGCGCCCCGCGTCTTCGCGCCGGTCCAGAGACCGGATCAGGAGCGCGGCGGACGCGGGGCGACAGGGAGGGCCCCGTTCCGTCGAAGCCGCCGCCGGGGAGGTACGGGATCAGGCGTAGCCGAAGTCCTGCGTCCAGTAGAAGCCGTAGCTGCCGCCCTTGTACTCGCCGACGCCGAGCGCCTTGAACGAGCAGTTCAGGATGTTGGCGCGGTGGCCTGGGCTGTTCATCCACGAGGTCATCACCGACTCCGGGCTGTTCTGCCCCGCGGCGATGTTCTCCCCGCTCGGATCGGCGTAGCCGACCGCCTTGATCCGCTGCCACGGGTCGACCCCCTCCGGGGTGTCGTGGCTGAAGTAGTTGCGCACGGCCATGTCCTGGCTGTGCTTGCGCGCCGCGAGCGCCAGCCGGTCATCCCAGTGCAGGTCACCGCACCCGTTCGCGCGGCGCTCCTTGTTGACCAGGGCCAGCACCTCGTTCTCCGGCCCCGAGTTCGCGGGCTTGGCGGCGCTGCTGGTGACCACCGGCGGCGCGGCCTTCACCGTGGACGTGCTGCTGCGGGTGGTCGTCGTCGGCGTGGTGGTGGTCGTCGTCGGCGAGGCGGAGGTCGTGGTCGTCGTGCTGCCGCCGACGGTGGTGGTCAGCGTCAACGGGGTCGCCACGGCAACGACTTCCTCCGGTAACCGAGCGGCGGTCGGTCTGGTCTGCACGGCGAGCGCGGCGACCAGTACGCCGACCACGACCGCGGCGGCCAGCGCCAGGCAGACGAGGAGGATCGGGCGCTTGCGGCCGTTGTCTGGGACGGACACGGTGGCTATGTTCCTTCCGGGCTCGGGACTGCTGCCCTGTGGACGGGGACAGGTGCCCGCGGATTACGCCCAGACCAATTTGTGACGCAGACCACTACCGGGAGGGAAGTCGTTGCCGGTCACCGACAGCGAGTTGGTGGAGCAGGCCCGCGCCGGGTCGCGGGAGGCGTTCACCACGCTGTACCAGCGGTACCGGCTGCCGGTGACGCGTTACGCGCGACGCATCGTCAACGACACCGCACTGGCCGAGGACGTGGTGCAGGACGCGTTCGTCTCCGCGCTGCGCAAGCTGCCGAACCTGCGCGACCCGGCGAGGTTCCGGCCCTGGCTGTTCAGCATCGTGCACCGGACCGCGGTGGACGAGGTCCGCGCGGAGGGCCCCACTCTGCTGCCGGAACTGCCCGAGGTACCGGCGCGTACGGCCGAGGACAGCGTGGCGGCGGAACTGGTGTGGGACGCGGCGGCCAGCCTGGAACCGCGCCAACTGGCGATCTTGGAGCTGACGGTCCGCGAGGAGGTCAGCAACGCGGAGCTGGGGCAGGCGCTGGGGGTCAGCACGGCGCACGCCGCCGTGCTGGCGCACCGGGCGCGGACCGCGCTGGGACACGCGGTGCGCATCCTGCTGCTGACCAGGAGCAGGCCGAGCTGCACCAGGTTGGCGGCCCTGGTGCCGGACCGCCCGCGCAAGCTGACGATCGGCCAGCGGGCGAGCGTGGACCGGCACCTGCGGCGGTGCCCGGTGTGCAGCGGCTTGGCGCGCAAGGTGTCGGTGCCCATGGCGGTGCTGGCGGCCCTGTGGCTCGCGCAGCAGCGGACGGCCGGGATCAAGCCGTTGGCGGTCCGCCTGGCCGTGGTCGGCGCCGCGGTGGCGGCGGGGCTGGTGGGCTGGTCGCTGCTGCCCACCCCTGCGCCCGCGCCCAGCGCCGCCCCGCTGCCGACCGTAACGGCGAGCAGCACGACTTCCCTTGCGCCAACGACAACTCCGGTCCCGACGACCACCACCACGACGGCCCCGCCGACCACCACGACGACCACCAAGCCGCCGCCCCCGCCGAGCGAGGACCAGCGCTTCGTCGTGCTGGTCAACCAGCAGCGCGCGAGCCGGGGCTGCGCGCCGCTGCGCGAGGACCAGCGGCTGAACCGGGCCACCAGCAGGCACAGCAAGGACATGGCCGCCAACGGCTACATCGACTTCACCGGCCCGACCGGGGACGACCTCGCCGCCGACGTGCGCGAGGCGGGCTACCCGAGCCCCTCGGCCATGGCCGTGGCCGCCTCCACCGAGACCGCCGAGCAGACCCTGGACAAGCTGGCCGACCGCTCCGCCTTCGACTGCGGCTACCGGTCGATCGGGGTCAGCCGGGCGGTCGGCGGGCCGTGCCACTACTACTGGTCGATGGTGCTCGGACGGCAGTGACCTGCCCAGATGTCATGAAAGTGCCGTTTGAGACATCTGATGTCCCGAACGGCACTTTCATGACAAGGCGCCACCCGCCAACCCTTGCGTGAAGCTGCGCAAAGCGGGACCCTTGCGAGCAACTACCGACAGCGGAGCCCTGCCGCCGAGTGTCTGGAGTAGCCATGGCGTCCACCCCTGCACGCCTGTCAGCAGCGATCCTGCTCGCGCTGACACTGATCACCCCGAGTGCGCACGCCGGTGCCGCGCCCGCCGCCAACACCAAGCCGTCCACGATCCCCGCGCTGCGGCAGTGGACCGGCGGCACCGGCAGCTTCACCTTCGGCCCCGGCAGCCGGGTCGTGCTCGGCTCCACCGCGTTGAGCGGCACCGCAAACACCTTGGCCGCCGACCTGAAGTCCTTGTACGGCAGGGACTTCACCCCTGTTGTCGACACGCCCCGCCCCGGGGACGTGTACCTGGCCCTTGGCGGCGCCGACCCCCAGGAGGGCTACACGCTGTCGATCACCGACCGGGTCACGATCACGGCGCCCACCGACACCGGGGTGTTCAACGGCACCAGGACCGTGCTGCAACTGCTGCACCAGGGCGCCAGCGTGCCGCAGGGCAGCGCGCGGGACTGGCCCAGCTACCCGCAGCGCGGGCTGATGGTCGACGACGGGCGCAAGTTCTTCACCCTGGACTGGCTGATCAACCAGGTGCGTGAACTGGCGTACCTAAAGATGAACTACCTGCACCTGCACCTGTCGGACAACGAGGGCTTCCGGGTGGAGAGCACCAGCCACCCCGAGGTGGTCTCCACCGAGCACCTGTCCAAGGCCGAGGTCCGCACTCTGCTCGCGGTGGCGGCGGCCTACCACGTGACGGTGGTGCCGGAGATCGACATGCCCGGGCACCTGCGGGCGGTCCTCAACGCGCACCCCGACCTGCGGCTCACCGGGGCCGACGGCAGCGTCAGCACCGACTTCATCGACCTGTCCAAGGACGGTTCGTACGCGCTGCTGAAGGACCTGATCACCGAGTACGCGGAGCTGTTCCCCGGACCGTACTTCCACATCGGCGCCGACGAGTACGTGGGCAACTACGGCAACTACCCGCAGGTCCTGGCCTACGCCAAGCAGCACTACGGGGCCAACGCCGTGGCCAAGGACGCCTACCTGGGCTTCGTCAACTGGGCCGACGACCTGGTCCGCGCCTCGGGCAAGACCACCCGCGCCTGGAACGACGGGCTGTACGGCGGATCCGCGGTCACCGTGCACCCGGACGTGCTGGTGGAGTTCTGGTACAACTACGGCCTTTCCCCGCAACAGCTCGTCGACGGGGGCCACCAGATCATGAACTCCAGCTACACCCCGACCTACTACGTGCTTGGCCGGGGCAAGGCGAGTCCGGCGACCACCTACGAGCAGTGGACGCCGAACCTGTTCCAGGGCAACCAAAGCCTGACCGACCCGAGCCGCAACCTCGGCGAGAAGGTGCACGTGTGGTGCGACTTCCCCGACGCGGAGACCGAGGCGCACGTGGCCTCGGGCATCCGCGACCTGCTCCGCGTTGTGGCGCAACAGACCTGGGGCTCCGCCAAGCCCGCGGACGGCTACTCCGCGTTCCAGGACGTGATCGGCCTGATCGGGCGCAACCCCGCCTGGCCCGTGGGCAACCTGGCCGCCAACCGGCCGATCACCGTGTCGAGCACGGAGACCCCGGACTTCCCCGGCTACAACGCGGTGGACGGGGACTACGCCACACGGTGGTCCAGCGCCTACGGCGACGGCGAGTGGATCACCGTGGACCTGGGCTCGGTGCACGCGGTGAGCCGGGTCAAGCTGAGCTGGGAGACCGCGTACGGCAAGGCGTACCAGGTCCAGACCTCCGTGGACGGCACGAACTGGAACACGATCTACAGCACCAACGCGGGGCGTGGCGGCACCGAGGACCTGACCGGGCTGACCGGCTCCGGGCGGTACGTGCGCATGCAGGGCGTGACCCGGGCCACCGGCTGGGGCTACTCCCTGTACGAGTTCGAGGTCTACTGAGGCCGCCATGCGCTTCGCGAGCCCGCTCCCCGCGCTGGCACCGCAGCCAGCCAGGACGCCGACGATCACCGAGCGACTGCGCGCCGCACTGGGCTCCGGCCCGTTCCACCACGCCCTCGCCCTGGCCATCGCGGCCAGGGGCCTGACACTGGAACAGCTCCGCAACCGACTGTCCACTCGGGACGTCCAGCTGAGCGCGGCCACCCTGAGCTACTGGAAGAACGGCCGCAGCGTGCCGAGGCGCGAGGAGTCGCTGCGCGGGATCTCCGTGCTGGAACAGGAACTCGACCTGCCCAAGGACGCGCTGACCAGTCTGCTGGACCGGCGCGGTCCGCGCGTGGGGCTGCCGCCACAGCCCCCGGGCCGCATCGAGTCCCTGCTGGACTGGCAACGGCTGCCCGTGGGCAGCGGTCTGCGGGTGCTGAGCCTGCACGAGACCCTGCACCTCGGTGCGGACGGCCTGCCCGAGCGGCTGACCCTGCACGAGGTGGTGCAGGCCACCCGGGACGGGGTGGTGCGCACCCACGCCGGGCTGCGCGCGGGCCAGAGCGAGCTGGCGCCGCGGATCACCGCCACGGTGAACTGCTCGGTCGGCCGGGTGCAGACCCGGCACGACGACGCCCTGGCGGTGGTGGAGCTGGTGCTGGACTCCGAGCTGGCCAGGGGCGAGACGGCGGTGCTCGGCCACGAGTTCACCTTCTCAGCGCCGCGCAGGGAGAACTACCACCAGCGGCACTTCCGGCAGCCGGTGCACAGCTACCTGCTGGAGGTCCACTTCGCCGCGCGGGCCGTGCCCGTGCAGTGCTGGTCCTACCAGCGCGACCTGATCTCCCGGCGGCAGCACCGGGTGCGCCCCGTGCGGCCGGACAGCCGTCCCGCCGTGCACGTGGCGCACACGAACCTGGCGCCGGGCACGGTCGGCCTGCGCTGGCAGTGGAGCTGAGCTGTTACGAAGTGGCACTGAAGGCGGGCCGACCACCGGCGGGTGCGCCGGTGGTCGGCCCGAGCCAGGATGGGGGCTCCTCTTCCCTGCACACCGAGGAGTACCCCAAGTGAAGGCATTGCTCATGCGGAGCACAGCACTCGGCACCTGCGCCGCCGCCCTGCTGGTTGGCGTGGCCGCGACCGCCTCGGCCGCACCCCAGCGCCTGCCCAGCTACCAGCAGTGGCAGTCGGACGTGACCGCCGCGATCAAGCCCGCCACGCCCTGGTTGGAGCAGCGCGTGGGCCAGGGCGGCTCGAAGCTGGCGATCGTGCTGGACATCGACAACACCTCGCTGGAGAGCGAGTACCACGAGGGCGCGCCGAACAAGCCGGTGCGCGCCGTGGCCACCTGGGCGGCCCAGCACGGGGTGGCTGTGCTGTTCGCCACCGGCCGCAAGGAGTCCGGCCGGAGCACGACCGAGCGCCAGCTCACCGCCGCCGGGTACCAGATCGACGGCCTGTGCATGAAGAACTCGCACGACAGCAGCAACTCGGCCACCAAGCAGCGCTGCCGCAAGGAGTACACCTCGGCCGGGTACACGATCACCGCCAACATCGGCAACCGGTCCACCGACTTCGAGGGCGCCAACTACGAGAAGGGCTTCAAGCTGCCCGACTACGACGGCCAGCTCAGCTGAGCCGGGACGCCGGACCGGTGGGCGCCGGTGGCGCGGACCGGTCCGGCGTTGCCGAGCCCGCCGGCACGCTGGGGGGCGGGTGCCGACTCCACCCAGGTCGTCCCGGGCAGCCCCCTGGTTCCCGAGAACACCCTGATCACCCGATCGTGGGGCACGGTTGCGGGTGATCCACGTCGCGTTCGCACGACGGTCACGAACCCTCCCGAGGCGGTGCGGTACCGTAAATTCATGACGAATCTCCGCTCGCGCATCACCGGGTGGCTGGTGCGTAGGCATTTCGCCAGGACCAAGAAAAAGGGGTTCTCCCTGTCGGGAATCCCCTTTCTTCCCGAATCCGTGCTGATGCCGCTGAAGCGGGTCGGCGTCGATCCCGTCGCCGAGCTCGGCCGCGTCCGCGAGACCGAGCCGGTGAGCAAGCTCCCGGTGCCCTTCGGCATGAACGCGTGGTTGATCACCGGGTACGAAGAGTCCAAACACGTGCTGAGCAAGGTGGACCTGTTCAGCAACGACTTCTCCAACCTGGCGGGCAGTTTCGGCATCACCGCCGAGGAGAACCCCGGTGGCCTGGGTTTCACCGACCCGCCGGAGCACACCAAGCTGCGCAAGCTGCTCACCCCCGAGTTCACGATGCGCCGCCTTTCCCGGCTCACGCCCAGAATCGAGGCCATCGTCGAGGGCCAGCTGGACGAGATCGCCCGCTCCGGGGCGCCCGTGGACCTGGTGCAGCACTTCGCGCTGCCGATTCCCTCGCTGACGATCTGCGAGCTGCTGGGCGTGCCCTACGAGGACCGCGCGGACTTCCAGCGGCTGAGCACCGCGCGCTTCGACCTGTTCGGCGGGGCCAACGCCTCGCTGGGCGCCATCTCCGAGTCACTGGTGTACCTGCGCGGCATCGTGCAGAAGCAGCGCAGCGACCCGGGTGAGGGCATGATCGGCATGCTGATCAAGGAGCACGGGGACGAGGTCGACGACGACGAGCTCGCCTCGATGGCCGACGGCCTGCTCACCGGCGGGCTGGAGACCACCGCCAGCATGCTCGCGCTGGGCGCGCTGGTGCTGTTGCAGGACCGCGAGCACTTCCAGCTGGTGCACGACCAGGACGAGGCGATCAACCCGTTCGTCGAGGACCTGCTGCGGCACCTGACCGTGGTGCAGGTGGCCTTCCCGCGCTTCGCCAAGGTCGACATGGAGCTGGGCGGCAAGCAGATCAGCGCGGGCGACGTCATCATCGTCTCGCTGAGCGGGGCCAACCGCGACAAGGCCCTCGGCACCGACATGGACACCTTCGACCCCACCCGGCCCGCCAATGCCTCGCACCTGGCGTTCGGGCACGGCATCCACCGCTGCATCGGCGCCGAGCTGGCCAAGATGGAGCTGCGCGCCGCCTACCCCGCGCTCGTGCGCCGCTTCCCGAAGATGCGGCTCGCGGTGCCCCCGCAGGACCTGGCCTTCCGCCAGCTGTCGATCGTCTACGGCATGGACAAGCTGCCGGTCTTCGCCGAGTAGTCACCACTCGCGGTGGCGGTGGTCACGCGCTGCGTGCAGCGGCCCACTCCGCCAGCCCCGGGCCGGGGACTGTCCCCGGCCCGGGGTCGGCAAGTCTCGGCGTGGGGCGGGCGAGTCCCGCGCTGGGGTCGGCGAGTCCCGGTCAGCCGCGGGCGAACCCCGTTCTGAGGTGCGCGAGTCCCGGTCTGCGGTCGGCGAGCCCCGGCCAGGTGGGCGCGAGTCCCGCGCTGGGGTCGGCGAGTCCCGGTCAGCCGCGGGCGAACCCCGTTCTGAGGTGCGCGAGTCCCGGTCTGCGGTCGGCGAGCCCCGGTCTGGGGCGGGCGAGTCCCGGTCTGGGGCGGGCGAGTCCCGCTCTGGCGCAGACGAGTCCCGGTCTGCCGTAGGCGAACCCCGCTCTGAGGTGGGCGTTCAGCCCGCCTCGGCCGCTGGCGAACCTCGCCGCACACCAGGCGGCGTCCCACCTGTCCACGGCAGGGACGTCTCAAAGGTGCCCTTGGCGAGGTTGTGGACCTGCCACGACCGCCGCGAAGGTGGCTTTCACTGCACTGAACGCAGCGAATGGTCCTTTCGCAGCGCGTCTCGGCGGCGTCCCGCCCGCGTCCACGGCAGGCGCGTCCCAAAGGTGCCCTTCACGACGCTCAACGCCCCAAAGGGCACCTTCATGACGCAGCGGTGTTCGCCATCACAACGGCCGGAGCAGGGCGAAGCCGCTGTCGATCACCTCGTCGAAGTCCAGCTCGGGGTTGATGCTGGCCAGCCGCATGGCAGTCTCCAGCACGCTCATGGTCACGTCGGCCAGCATGGGGGCGAGCACCTCCAGGTCCACCCGCCCGGCAAGGCGTTCGCGCAGCAGCGGCTCCAGTTCGCGCAGCCACTGGATGCGGATCTCGTAGGCCTGCCCCAGCAAAGTCCGTGAGCCGATCATGACGCGGGTGTAGGCGAGTACCCGTTGCCGCTCCAGCACGTCCATGCCCGCGATGTGCGCGTGCACGGCGTCGCGCAGCACGACGAGCACCGGTTCGTCGGTGCGGGCGGCGAGCGTGGCCATGAAGGCGGCACGGCGCTGCGCGTCCTCGTTGGCGAGCACGTCCTCCTTGGCGCTGAAGTAGCGGAAGAAGCTCGCTCGCGAGACCTGGGCCAGGGCGGCGATGTCCTCGACGGTGGTGGCGTCGAAGCCCTTCTGCTCGAACAGCTCGAAGGCCGCCCGCTCCAAGGCCTGCTTGGCCAGCAGCTTCTTGCGCTCGCGCAGCCCGAGCTGCGGGTTCGTGCTCTCTGCGGTCACAGCACCAGTCTAGCAAGTACTGAGACTTGCGTCTCTAATAAGACTCGATGACAAACTGATACTTGAGTCTCAATCGAGACTGTGATCTCCTCCAGATGGGTCGAGAGGAGACCGAGATGACCGCACAACGACGCACCGGACTGCCCTGGCAGGTGCAGCTGACCATCGACGTCGCGCTGAGCCCGGTGGTGTTCTTCGCACTGCAAGGAAACTTCGGGCTGAGCACCGGCCAGGCTCTGCTGATCTCCACCCTGGTCGGCGCCGCCTGGACCGGATTCGTGCTGATCACCACCCGCAAGGTCAACGCCGTGGCCCTGTGCGTGATCGCGGGCATGGTGGTCGGCGCGGCGCTGACCGGGGTCACCGGTGACCCGAGGTTCGGCGTGGCCAAGGACTCGCTCTACACCGGGCTGTTCGGCCTGGCCATGCTGGCGAGCCTGCTGCTGCCGCGCCCACTGATGTTCCACCTGGTCCGGCCGTTCGCCACGCACGACAACGACCCGGAACAGGTCGCCGAGTGGAATCCTGGTCGGCGCCGCTGTTCCGCCGCTGCATGCGGGTGATGACCACCACCTGGGGCCTGGGCCTGCTGGTCGAGGCGGCCACCCGCGTGGTGCTGGTCGGCACCGTCTCCCTGGACACCGCCGCGGCGCTGTCCCCCGCGCTGACCGGCGTGTTGCTGGTCATGCTCATGACCTGGACCGCCAGTTACGGCCGCCGCGCGGGCGAAGCCCGCCGTGCCGCCGCCGAATCCGTGTGAGGACACCGTGTTGCTGTTCACCAATGTCGACGTGTTCGACGGCACAGACCTGCTACCCGGCAGTCACGTGCTGGTCCGCGACGGAGTGGTCGCCAAGGTCAGCACGGCGCCCATCCCTTGCCGGGCAACGGTCATCGATGGCACGGGCCAGACGCTGCTGCCGGGCCTGATCGACTCACACGCACACCTGTGGGCGGCCACCGCCACGACGGAGAGCGCCGTGTTCGGCGTGACCACCACGCTGGACATGGTCAGCCCACCCGAACTGGCCAGGCAGTGGACCACCGGCGTGCCCGGGGTCGGGCCGGTCGCCGACACCCGGACGGCCGTGTTCCCCGCCACAGCACCGCACGGCCACGGCACGGAGTTCGGCATCGGCACGCCCGTGCTGACCGAACCCGAGCAGGCACGGGGTTTCGTCGAGGACCAGCTGGCGCACGGCGCGAGCTACATCAAGATCATCTGCGACGCCGTGCACGGCGCGGAGAGCAGCCTGCGGCCCGAGGTCGTAGCCGCCCTGGTCAGTGCGGCACACGAGCGCGGCGTGCTGGCAGTGGCACACGCCACGGTGGCCGCCGACGCCGCGATCGCCCGGGTCGCCGGCGCCGACGTGCTGATGCACGTGCCGGTGGACGAGGCGAGTGCGGTGCTGACCGACGGCGTGCTGGTCACCACGTTGGCGACCCTGCACAGCGGGTTCTTCCCCGGGAAGCGCCCCGAGGTGCTGGACGACCCGGACCTGCGGCCGCTGCTCTGCCCGGACGCGCGGGAGAACCTCGCGCAGGGCTGGCGGCTGCCCGACACCTGGCGCTATGAGACGGCGCAGGCAAACGTTCGCGCCGCCCGCGACCAGGGAGTGCGGATCCTGGCCGGGACGGACGCGGGCATGCCGGGCACGGCACACGGTGCCAGCCTGCACCACGAACTGGCGCTGCTCGTGGAGTCGGGGCTCACTCCGACCGAGGCCCTGCGGTCGGCCACCTCCGCACCGGCCGAGGTGTTCGGGCTGGCCGACCGAGGCCGAATCGCCCCGGGACTGCGCGCGGATCTGCTGCTGGTGCACGGGAACCCGACTGCGGACGTCAGGCACACCAGGCGGATCCGCGGAGTGTGGGTGGCAGGCGAGCCGGTACGCCACGACGTGTGGCGCGCGCGGCTGGAGCGGATCGAGTCGCGGCTGTCGACCCGACCGGCACACCCCAGCGGTCCCTTGCCCACCGACCGCTGGAAGCCGTTGACGGACGGCAGTTCCAGGGCAGTGCTGACAATGCGACCCGAAAGCCTGTGCGTGGACACGGAGGTCCAGCCCTCCGCAGGGTGGCAGGTCTGCTTCGCGGGCACCAGCTACACCATCAGCGACGCGGAGGATGGTACGAATCTCAGTGACAGCAAGGAGATCACGCTGACCGTACGTGCGGATCAGCCCTGCGTGCTGGCGGCCTCGCTCGATGCGGGCTACCCGCTCAAGCCGCCGGTGGTCGTGCCGGTCCCAGTGGGCACCGAGTTCCAGCGGCACACCCTGTCGCTGAGCGCGTTCGGACCGGTGGACCTGCGCACCTGGCGGGACATGGCAGTGGCGTTGCAGGAGCAGCGCAACTGCGCGGGCGGGTCACTGGCCAGTGAACTGGCCGTGCGGGCTGCGATCCAGGGCGGATCGCCGCTGACCCAGGTGCGGCGCTAGGTGACCCCGTTGCTGGTGGCACTGGACACGGTTCTGTCCCATGTGGACAGCTTCGTGGTCACGCCCGCGCAGGCGTGACCACGAAGCCACCGTTCACAGCGCGAGCAGTGCCCGCACCGGCATTCGACTGTCCGACAACGGTCTGAGCGCCAGCTGCACCAGCACCAGCGCGTTGTCGTCACCGGCGACCCGGTTGGCGCTGAGTTCCCCGCAGGACAGGCAGTGGTGGATCAGCACCCACTCCCCGTCCCCGCGCACGGACAGGCTCAGCGCCGTCATCCGGCCGCGGCACCCCGATGCCCGGTCGCCGGGCACGCGGTGGTCCACGTGCAGGCTGGTCAGGCAGCTCGGGCAGTGGTTGCGGTGCGCCGTGCCCGGTGCCGCCAGCGGCACGTCGAGCCGACAGCCGACGCAGCGGAACGCGTCGCCCGCTCCGCGCAGGACCTCCTTGTGCCGCTGCGGTTTCTGTCGTTGCGGCTTGCGTCGTGGCACAGGTCCCCCTTACAGGTCGCCGAAGGCTTCGAGCGGGAACGGGGGCTGGGCCAGCGGGCGGACCGCCATGCGCATCAGGATCAGTTGGTTGTCGTCACCGCAGATCGCGTTGGAGGTCAGCTCGTCGCAGCGCGTGCAGCGGTGGATGATCATCCAGTCCCCGTTGCGCAGCACCGCGATGGAGATCGGGATCATCCGCGACTGGCAGTCGGACAGACCACCGGCCACGTGGTCGTGCACGTGCTGGGAGTGCAGGCAACTCGGGCAGTGGTTGCGACGGCCGCCGTCGGGGCCGAACTTGGTCACGGTCAGGCCGCAGCGCACACAGGTGAACGTCTCGGTCTGCCGGTGGGAACTGGTGTTGGTGGTGGACACCCGGATTCTCCTCGCCACGAGGTCGGACACGATGGCTGGAGTTCGAGCGGTCCTCTTCAGGTCCGTGGTGCGAGCGCGCTGGGACCAGCGCACCGGCGGTACTACGCGGTGCGACGAGGAGCGCTCGACTTGACCCGGGTCATAAACCACTGCTCTCTCGGGCTGTTCAGGCCCAGTGTGCGGCTGAGGTGGACCCGCGCACGCTAACAACGCCGTTGCCGGGTGCGCGAACGAATTACTGGGGGCGGCCCGCACCGCGCGAACCGCCCCCGCGACTGGGCTCAGGCGGGCTTGAGCTCGCCCATCGGGCCCCAGCCATCCACCGGGGCCTGCACGTTGATGATCTCCGGCGTGCTCGCGAGCGCCTGGGGCATCGTGGCCATGGCCTTCTTGAAGTGCTCGGAGTTCACGTGCTCCACCCCGGCCTCCTCCGAGGCGAAGCCCTCGACCAGCACGTACTGGTTGGGCACCTCCACGCTCTTGGACCACTCGAAGAACAGGTTGCCCGGCTCCTCACGGGTGGCGCGGGTGAAGTCGGCGACCAGGTCCAGCCAGCCCTCGCTGTGCTCGGGGCGGACGGTGAACTTGACGACGATGAAGATCATGACGAGGCATCTCCTTCAGGCACGGGCCAGTGCGAGCACACCGATCACCAGCAGCGTAGAACTGAGCCAGAGCGCGGGCACGAGTCGCACGCGCCACCACTCCACCCGGCGCCGGACGCACTCCGGCACCTCCTCGGGCGGGGTGTTGCGCAAGGCGGAACGCAGTGCGAGCAGCGACACGGTGCAGACGGCGCCGAGCACCGTGGTCGCGAGGCCGAACAGCAGGACTGCAGTCACTGCGCGGCTCTCTCGGTGGTGGGCACACGCACGCACGCCAGAGCCCCGTTGCGCAATGCGGAACGGAGCTCACCAAGCGGAACGATCGTGCCCACATCGATCATGCTCGCACAGGGCTCACCTCGAGCGCAGGGCCCCTGGCAGCGACCCGCTGCGCCCACCGCACCGCGGGCCCCATCGCGGTGGAGGCCAGCACGAACAGGCCGCCCAGCAGCAGCCAGCCCGGCACGCCCCAGGTGAGGACCACCGTGGTCAGCAGCAGCGGTCCGAGCATCCTGGCGATCGCCACGCCGGAGCCGAAGAAGCCCTGGTACTGCCCCTGCTTGTCGGCCGGGGCCAGGGTGAAGCTGATCTGCCAGCTGGCGGAGGCCTGCACCATCTCGCCGACCACCTGAAGGCCGCCGCCGACCAGCAGCGCCGCGGCAGCGGTCCACGGCGAGTTGCCCACCGAGGACAGGGCGAACACCAGGCAGGCCAGGAACATCACCGCACCGGCACGGCGCAGCAGTCGTGAGGCGCTGCCCAGCCCGCGGACCCGGCGGGCCACCCGGACCTGGAACAGCACCACACTGAGCGTGTTGAGCACGAGCAGGCTGGAGACCATCCAGGTCGGCGCCTGGGTGCGCTGCACGATCCACAGTGGAATGATCAGGCTGAGCAGCGGCATGTTCAGCAGCAGCACCGTGTTCAGCAAGGTGATCACGGCGTAGGGGCGGTCCCGCAGCACAGCGATGGCCGGTTCACCGGCGACCTTGGGCGCGGGCGGCACCACCGGCAACCGGCGGATCACCAGCGCTGCCAGTGCGAAGCTCGTCGCATCGATGGCAAACGCCGCCAGGAACGCCTCCCCGGTGCCCAAGTGCAGGGCAAGACCGCCGATCGCCGCGCCGACGGCCAGACCCGCGTTGGTCGTGGACTGCATGTGCGCGCGGATCTCCGTACGCGCCTCGCCGGCCACCAGCCCGGCGAGCAGCGCCTGCCTCGCCGCGGCGAGCCCGCACTGGCAGCTCGCGTACACGCAGGCCATCAGCAGGAACATCTCGAAGGACCGGACGAAGAGGAAGGACCCGACCGCCAGCGAGGTCGCCACGGCCAACAGCACCGCCACGCCTCGCGGCCCGAGGCGGTCGGCGAGGTGTCCGAGCGCGACGCCCGCAACCGAGCCGACCGCCCAGGCCAGGGTCAGCCCGAGCCCTACCTGCTCCGGGGACAGGCCGACGACCAGCGTGAAGTACAGCGCCGAGCACACGTAGTACGCGCCGTCACCGACCGAGTTGGTCAGCTGCGCCAGCGCCAGAACTCTGGACGGCCCCTGGGGCGGAAGGATCCTGCTGTGCATGGAGCCGACACTAGGCAGCAGATTGGCCCAGCATCAGATCCAATTATTTATCAGTTGATCAGACCAATGTGCGCGCGAACCAGCTCGCGGTACATGGGAGCCACAACGCCGCCAGCGAGCCCTCCACGCCCACCGGGCCGATCTCCGGCCGGGCGGCGCCCCCACAGCGGTCATACCTTGAAGTTCCAGGTTGGTACTTTCCCGAAGTACTGCCTGATCACAGGTCCGCAAGCCTCAAACGGGACGCCTGACTGGGCCAGTCGGGCGATCTCCTGCTGTTCATGTGTGCAGCACTGACCGTCCGCCGGGAGGACACGGCGCGTCCCCAACCGCTCCCCATCATGAACCGCCCTTGTCCCCCACCACAGGAGGATTGATGCTGCGCAAGAGACTCGTGGCCGCCGCCGCGGCAGCACTGCTGGCCGCCGCGGGCGCGGTCGGCGCGGTCGTGGCACAGGACGGCCCGGCCGACCCGGCGGTGCAGACCGCGGCCAGCTCGGTGCCGACCTTCGACCACATCGTGCTGGTGATGTTCGAGAACAAGAAGTACTCCTCCATCAACGGCAGCTCCAGCGCCCCCTACTTCAACTCGCTGGCCGGTCAGGGCGCGAAGTTCAGCAACTCCTTCGCGATCACCCACCCCAGCCAGCCCAACTACGTCGCACTGTTCTCCGGCGCGACGCAGGGGGTCACCGACGACACCTGCCCGGCCAACCTCGGCTCGGTGAGCAACCTCGGCCAGCAGCTGATCGGCGCGGGTCGCACCTTCACGGGCTACTCCGAGTCCATGCCTTCCGACGGCTACACCGGCTGCTCCAGCGGTGACTACCGGCGCAAGCACAACAGCTGGGTGGACTTCAGCAACGTGCCCGCGGCGAGCAACCTGCGGTACACCGCCTTCCCCAGTGACTACACCCAACTGCCCACAGTGGCCTTCGTGACCCCGAACATGTGCAACGACATGCACGACTGCTCGATCGGCACCGGGGACACCTGGCTGCACAACAACCTCGACGGCTACGCGCAGTGGGCCAAGACCCACAACAGCCTGCTGATCGTCACCTTCGACGAGGACAGCGGCACCTCGGTCAACCAGATCTTCACCACGTTCGTCGGCGCACACGTGCAGACGGGCACCTACAGCGAATCCATCAACCACTACACCGTGCTGCGCACCATCGAGGCGTCCTACGGCCTCCCGGGCATCAACAACGCGGCGAGCAAGTCCCCGATCCTCGACGTCTGGCAGTGACCTGACCCCGTGGGCACGCCGCACCCGGCGTGCCCACGGGCCGCAGAGAGGCGGCGCACATGTACCTGTCCACCATCGGGCGCCGCGACAGCGGACCGGTGTCCCGGCGCAAGCTCGCGGCGGTCGGCGCGAACGTGCTCGCACTGGGCTCGGTCAGCCTGGTCACCGACATCTCCTCCGAGATGGTCACCGCGGTCCTGCCGATCTACCTGGTGCTCGGGCTGCACCTGAGCCCCGCCGTGTACGGCCTGGTCGACGGCCTCTACACCGGGGCGACCGCCCTGCTGCGACTGGTCGGCGGCTACCTCGCCGACCGGGTGCGCAGGCGCAAGACCGTGGCCGGGATCGGCTACGCGCTGTCGGCGGTGGCCAAGCTCGGCCTGCTCGCGGCGGGCTCCTCGACGGCGGCGATCGGCGCCGTGATCACCTTGGACCGCACGGGAAAGGGGCTGCGCACGGCGCCACGCGACACACTGATCACCTTGTCCGCACCCGAATCCGTGCTCGGCAGGGCCTTCGGCGTGCACCGCGCGATGGACAGCGCCGGTGCGTTCGCCGGTCCGCTGGTCGCGCTCGGCGTACTCGGGCTGGTCGGGTCGGCCGCGGGCACCGAGGGCTTCAACGCCGTGTTCTTCACCAGCTTCTGCATCGCCTGCGTCGGGGTGCTGCTGCTCGTGCTGTTCGTCCGCGACCGGCAGACCCCTGCCCCTGCCACCGGTTCGGTCTCGCTACGGGCCGCCTTCGGCCTGCTGCGCGGATCCGGCGTGCGCCGGTTGTTGCTGGCCGCCTGCGTGCTCGGCGCCGCGACCATCGGCGACGGCTTCGTCTACTTGTTGTTGCAGCACAAGGAGGACATCGCCAGCGGGTGGTTCCCGCTGCTGGCCGTCGGCACCAACCTCATGTACCTGCTGCTGGCCGCGCCACTGGGTGTACTGGCGGACCGGGTCGGTCGGCTGCCGGTGGTGCTCGGCGGCTACGGTGCGCTGACCGTCGTGTACCTGCTGCTCGCCGGTCCGGTGTCGGGCTGGCCGCTGCTCGTGCTCTCGCTCGCGCTCTACGGTGGGTTCTACGCCGCCACCGACGGGGTGCTCATGGCGCTGGCGGGTCCCGTGCTGCCCGAGTCCTTGCGCACCACGGGGATCGCGCTCATCCAGACCGGACAGGCGCTGTCCTACTTCGCCTCGTCCGTCCTGTTCGGACTTGCCTGGCAGTTCTGGGGCGCGGGCACGGCAACGGTGTTCGCCGCGGGCGGGACGGTGCTCGCCGTGCTGATCACCTTGGTACTGCTGAACTCCAGGAAGGCCACCTCGTGAACAACCGCACCCGCGTCCTGATCGCCGTCGCCGGGGTCCTCGCACTGGTCACGGCCGGAGTCGTCTACGTCGGACTGGCCGCCGCGCGCAACCGGGACGCCGTCGCCGCCGGTACCGGTGCCGTCACGCTCACCCCAGGGCCGCGCATCCTGTTCCGCAGCACGGCACAGTCCGACCGCGGTCACATCGCGAGCGTGTCCGCGACCGACCCCGGTGGCCCGCGCGCAGTGGCCCCCGTGTCCTGCGTCCGCGTGTACGCCGCCGGCGGCACCGGGCTGTGCCTGCGCCAGGACAGCGGCCTCACCACGTACCAACTCGTCGCCCTCGACGCGCAACTCGCAGATCAGCGCGAGATCCCGTTGGTCGGCCTGCCCAACCGCGCCCGCGTGTCCGCCAGCGGCCGCATGCTCGCCTGGACCGTGTTCGTGACCGGGGACTCCTACAACGGCGGGATGTTCTCCACCCGAGCGGGCTTCCTGGACACCCGCACCGGGGAGATCACCGGCACGCTGGAGGACTACGCCGTCACCCTCGACGGCAAGCCGTACCAGGCCGCCGACCTGAACTTCTGGGGCGTCACCTTCACCCGTGACGACAACCTGTTCTACGCCACCATGTCCACCGCCGGGCGCCGCTACCTCGTCCAGGGCGACGCCGCCGCCCACACCGTGCGCGCCCTGCGCGAGAACGTGGAGTGCCCGTCCCTGTCCCCCGACGGCACCCGGCTGGCCTTCAAGTCCGCTGTGGACGGTGATCCCGCGCGCGGTTGGCGGCTGTCCGTGCTCGACCTCGCCACCAACGCCGTCACCCCGCTCGCCGAGGCCCGCAGCATCGACGACCAGGCCGCCTGGCTCGACGCCCACACGGTCGGCTACGGCCTGCCCCGCGGCACCGGTAACTCCGACGTCTGGTCCGTGCCCTCCGACGGCACCGGCCAGCCCCGCCTGTTGATCCCCGACGCCGAGTCCCCGGCGGCGCTGGGGTAACCAGCTCGACCAGCCGGGTCCGCCGATCAGCGCTGTCGGAGGAGCGCCCTGGATCGCTACCGTGAACGATCACCGGACACGAGGGGCGGGGTCATGGCGACCAGACAGGCGCGCAGGCGGAGGAGCAGGGCGAAACCCACGGAGGCCGTCCACAACGAACTCGGCGCGCATGCCACCGGCCCCGTGATTCAGGCGGGGACCATCAACGGCGACATCCGCCTGCACGCGACGCCCCCCGCACCGCGCCCACGGCAGCTCCCGCCAGCACCGACCTGGTTCACCGGCAGGGGCAAGGAACTCCTGGAGCTGAACACCGCGTGGTGCGCGGTCCGGGAGTTCCCGATCATCACGATCGTCGGCACAGGTGGTATCGGCAAGACAAGCCTCGCCCTGCGCTGGGCGCACAGCAACGTGGACCTGTTCCCCGACGGCCAGCTGTACGTGGACCTGCGAGGACAGGGCGCGGTTGAGCAGCCCGCAGCCGCCGTGCGCGTACTGCTCGACGCGCTCGGTGCCGACCACAGGTCGATGCCGACGGACTTCGACGCTCTGGTCGGCCGCTACCGGAGCCTGGTGGCGGATCGGCGGATGCTGATCGTGTTCGACAACGCCCGGGACACCGCCCAGGTCGCGGCCCTGCTGCCAGGCACCCGAACCTGCGCGGTCCTGGTCACCAGTCGTGATCGAATGGAGGGCCTGCACTCCTCGTTCGGCGCGGTTCGGGTGGCCTTGGAGGAACTGTCCACGCGGGAGGCACACGAACTGCTCGTTCAAAGGCTTGGCGACGGCCGAGTGGAAGCCGACCGCGAGGCCCTGCGTGAGCTGCTCGACTACTGCGCCGGGCTCCCCCTCGCACTCGCCGTGGTGGCTGGCCGACTGGCAACGCACACCGACTTCCCGCTCACGGTGGTGGCCGCTGAACTCAAGGAGGCCACGACCCGGTTGAGCGCATTGGACACCGGCGACCCCTCGACCACGCTCACGAGCCTGCTTTCCCTGTCATACAAGGCACTCAGCCCGGACACCGCTGAGCTGTTCGGGTTCATCGGCCTCATCCCGACCCCGGACGTGGGACTCGGCGCGGCTCGTGCCCTGACCGGACTGGACACCACCGCCGTGCGGGCACTGATGCGGGAACTGGAGCGCGCGTCACTGGTCGGCGAGCACCTGCCCGGTCGCTGGCGAATGCACGACCTCATCCACCTCTACGCCGCGCAACAGGCGCGAGCCCACCAGTCACCGGAGCTCCAGCACGCTGCGCTGCGACGGTTGGCCGACTACTACCTGCATTCCGCCTACGCGGGCGATCGCATGCTGGACGGCAACCGGGTACCCATCGCACTCGACGAACCCGCCACCGGCAGCCGCCCGGAAGCTTTTGACGACAGGGATTCGGCGTTGGAGTGGTTCATCGCCGAGCACCGCTGCGCCGTAGGGGTCCAGCAGGTCGCCGCCGAGCGTGGTTGGCACGGCACCGTGTGGCAGCTGACCTGGTCGTTGCACACCTACCGCTGGCGTCGCGGACACTTCCACGATCAGGTAGCCGGGTGGAGCGCTGCGGTGTCAGCGGCACAGTCCATCGGCGACACCGCCGCAGTGGCGACCGCCCACCGGCTGCTCGGTGCCGCGTGTACCAGGATCGGGGACTTGGAACGCTCCTTCGAGCACCTCAACCACGCCCTCGAACTACTCGATCAGGCCGGGGATCCCGTCGAACGGGCGCACGCGCACCGAGCCCTCGCACGGGCGCGGGAACGCGGCGGCGAGCACCAGCAGGCCCTGGCCCAGGCGTTGCAGGCCCGCACGTTGTACCGGGAGGCCGACTCGCCAGGCAACGAGGCGGACGCGCTTGACCTGATGTGCCTGTACGAAACGAAACTGGGGCGCTACGAGGAGGCCCGCGAACACTGTGCGGCCGCACTCGCTCTCTACCGGCAACGCCACGACCGCGAGGGGGAAGCAACCACTTTGGACAGTCTGGGCTACCTCGCTCAGCGCACCGGCCGGTACCGCGACGCCCTGGCTCACTATGAGCAGGCGATTCTCCTGTTCGACGGAACAAACCCCTACCACCAGGCCAACACACTCGAACGGCTGGGCGAGGTACACGCCGAACTCGCCGATCCGGTCGAGGCGCGGTTGGCTTGGCGCAGGGCGTTGGAGCTGCTCGACTCCGGGGTTCGCGAGGCCGACGCGGCGCGTGTCCGGGACAGACTTGACGCGCTCCCACAGGGCGTGGACACCGAAACCCCTCGAGGATCGCAATGACCGCCACCATTGGCCCGGCCAACTTCCCCACACCGCTGCTCGCTCTGCGCTCGGCTAACCAGTCAGAGGAGAAAAGGGTTCGCGGGTTCGCCAGCATGCAGGCTGAGGCCGCGGAAGCGATGCGCGAACGGCTGTCGGCACGCTGGCACACCGCAGGGACCTCTGAGCGCACAGAGCTGCTCCGGGCCGTGCACGCCGACCTGATCCAGTGGCGCTACGAGCTCGCGTTACGAGCACCGGGGCGCATCGGCCGCGGCATCCCGCTGGACGCCGAGCGGTTCCGCGCGACCATCGCCGGCCACGGCCTGAACTACGATCGGATCGGCTACATCGGACGGCTCCGCGCCGGGGCCACGTGGGACGCGGCAACCCGCACGTTCCGCGGCGGACGGGACACGCCAGCACACCGGACCATGCTCGCGTACGGCGATGCGGCGATCGACAGGTTCCGCCGCCTAGGGGTGCGCGGCGACGTCCTGGACAACCCCGTGGCGCTGCCCGACGGGGCGTGCGTGCGGGGAAACCGCCTGGTGCGGGGAGAAGCCGCGCAGCGCCTCGCGCGGGACCTGTTCACCCGGATAGCTCAACGTGGTGCGGACACCAGCCAGATCGAGACCGGCGGTGAACCGGTCTACCTCGTGTCCGCCGAGAACGAGGCGCGCGCGGTCATGTTCAGCGCGGCGATCTCGCTGCTGGCCGGCGCGGCACGGGGCGATGTCGCCGCCTGGCAGAACGCGCGGTACCTGCTCTACCAGGCGCCGGTCACCAAGAAGGGCAGTGATGCGGTGACCAGGACCTTCCTCGTGGCAGTGGGCGCGGTCCTGCTGGGCACACCACCCACGTTGGAGCATGACACCGATCTGCGGTGCCTGGTCCTCGGCCAGGACCGGGCTGTCGCCATGCCCAGCGACCCCGTGGTGCACGCGAGAATGACGTGGGCAACTCCGAAGAGGAGCGAGGAAACGCATGTCCGACCATCAGTCCACTGAGGACGAACCGGCTGAACTACCGCCCTACCGTGCGGTGCTCGTCGTCGACACCAAGGAGTTCGGCAGCAACTCCGACCCTGGGCAGCAGCGGCTCGCCGAGATCATCCCCGATGTGCTCGCGCGTGCCTTCGAGCGGGCCGGGCTCGGCAACGTCTGGTCGCAGGCGCTGTTCCCGCACAACACGGGGGACGGCTTCGGCATCGGATTCCCCACTCGACACCTGCCCGCCGTGGTCAGCAAGGTCCTCGACACCCTCCAGGACATCCTCGCTGAGCGGCACCGCCAACTGCGCGGGCACGGCCTGCGACTGCGCATGCGCGCCAGCCTCAACGTCGGACCGGTCCGCGAGCCGGACCCGGACGGTATGACCGCGGTCGTCGGCAACACGGTGATCACCACGCACCGACTGCTGGACGCCGCCCCGGTGCGCGCACTGCTCACCAGGTCCGACCCCGACCAGACCTTCCTCTCGGTGGCGCTGTCCCAGCGGGTGTTCGAGGACGTGGTCGCCAGCGGCTACTCCACGCTCCCGCTGTCCCGGGTGGTGCCGACCCCGGTCCAGGTCAAGGAGTTCACCGGCACCGTCTACCTCTACGTGCCCAACCCCAGTGGCGAACTGTTGGACCGGGGGCTGGGCGACCACCAGCAGGACGCGGTCACCTCCGAGCAGGTCGGGCCGCCGCGGCGACGCGGCGGGGTCACCAACATCATGACCGGGACGCACGGCGGAACGGCGATCCAGGTCGGTCACCTCCACGGCGGCCTGCACACCGGGGACGACCGCTGAGCCGTCCCCCGCCAGGCATCGGTGTCACGGGTGCAGAACTGGCTTCCCCCAAGCCAGTTCCGGCAGGTAGTTGGACTGCCCGCCCATCAGGCGGGCCCCCGCGAGCATCGGGTGCACGGTCGTGCCAGGACGGTAGACGAGCAACCGGAGGTTGAGGACGTCAGAGACATCGATGGTCAGGTTCTGCGGCTGCCCCTGCCGGACGGTGACCTCCTTGCGCACCTGTCCATCCGTGATGACCTGGAACACCCCGGTCTGTCCCGGGTCAGCGGCGTTGTCCAGGACGCCTGCGGTCACTTCGAGCTTGCGGTAGTTCATGCCCAGGTTGAAGCTGATGGAACCTTGCGGTTCGTGCGCGAAGTCGCGGCACTGGTAGACGATGCTGTCGCTGTAGTGACGGCCGTTGATGTCAGCAGCGCCCAACTTGATGTCAGCGGATCTCTGGGTCACCCCCAGACTGGTCAACAGCACCGAGTTCGTCGCCTTGGGAAGCTTCACACCCCGCTCGCGGTCGGCGAGCTTCTCCCGGACCGCGTCGACGATGTGCGTGAGATCGCGCTCGGCCGAACGGTGGTGGAGGCGGACGTACTGTCGACTGGCCAAGGAGCTGATCGTAGGCGGCAAATCCTTCGCGAGGGGCATGGTGACCTCACCGACGAGGATCGGGATGATCGATTTGTTGCCCGCCGTGGCGATCTCGATCTCGGTGCGAACCCAGTCCGCCGGAGCGAATATCCGCTGCTCGCCATCCCTGGAAACGGTCAGCCAGTTGGGCCCGATCACGACCAGGACCACCGCACTCTCGTTCACCGCCTTCAGCAGTTCCGGGTCGAACAACGTGGCTGGTGAGATCGAACGGCTCGAGCGGAAGACAGCGTCCTCGCCGAAGTGCCGACACAGCTTCTGGTCGATCAACACGGCGCTGTCCTGGGCGTCGCCAACCCTGAAGTTGATGAAGATGTCTATGATGGCTTCTTCTCCTCACAGTCAACGCGGTTCGGCAGCGGGAGCACCCGTCAGCTTCCGGATGCGACCGCGTACGGCGATCCCCAGACGGCGTTGCCCTTCCGGCAGACCGTCTTGTCCACCGTGGTCAGGGAGGACCGCAGCGTCAGGGCGAAGGTGTTGGCCGGCAGGTCAGCGGCCAGCGGCTTCGCCTCGCCGGGATTGACCAGCGCTGTGGCGACGGGGTGAATGGTGTCGTTGTTGACGAAGATCTCGAACTTGACGGCCAATCCCGGGTCGGAGGTGGAATCGGTGCCCACCGCCTTGACCTCGATGCGGCTGAAGTTCTTCAGGCGAAACTGCTGCGTCCCGCTGTAGTAGTCGCTGTTGCACGTGGTCAGCGTGCTCCACAGCGAACTCTGGTACTGGGTCAACTGCACGTCGTGGTCGCCGTACTGGAAAGTCCACTTGTCGTTGGGGCGGGGCAGATCGGAGAGCAGAACGGGTGCCCCCTTGGCCAGGGTCCCGCCATCACCGGGAACTCCGGGAGTCGCCGCGGTGGTGGACGGGGCGCTGGAGGAGGTAGTCGACGTGGCCGTGGTGGTGGTGATCGGGGCCGCGGTCGAGGTGGCCGCGTTCACCTTTGTCGTTTCCGGCAACGCCGCTGGCGTAGAGCTGGTGGAGCGCCCCAGCACGAAGGCCACCGGCAGTGCGACAACAACAGCGGCAACAGCGGCAATGCCGAGCCACCGCTTCCTGGTGTCACCGGGCTTCAGCTCGCTCACCGTGCGACCTCCGAGTGTCAAGCTCAACTGCTGTGCGAAGGCCGGATCGTCCCGGATCTCTCGGGCGAGGTTCAGCCGGAGTACGTCGACCTCGACCAGGTCGGCAGGGTTTTCCTTGAAACGCTCGAACACCTCGGCCAGGTAGGGGATCGACAGCTTGGCCTCGAGCTGACTGAGCAGATCCTCCAACTGCGCGTCATACGCCTTGGCGCCAATCTCGGCCTTGCGAGTCAGGTACTGGGAAAGCGCCCAGACCACAGAAGATGCCAGCTCGTCTTCAACCATCGCACGCTCCACGTGTCCGTGATGCCCAGTGGCGAATGCGGCCGCCGGTGAACCGGTGCCTGGCGTTCGGCCGTACGCCAGGTGAGCGGGCCGCTGCGGTGCCCTCCGCCACGTGCACCAGTGCAACACCGCCCAAGGCCGCAACCACGTGCCATCTGCGTCACGTGCGGCACTACCGCCCCGACTCGTTACCTCGCACTTCCCCGCGGAGTGCTCCGAGGTCACGGATCGTCACCACGCCGCGACGTGTCAGGACGACACCCTCAGTTCTCAACCTCTGTAGCGCCCTCACGACAGATTCCCTTGACACCGCAAGCAGCTTGCCCAGCTCTTCCTGTGAACCGATGTTCACCGACACGGCTCGCGCGCCGCTGGACGAGGACTTCTCCGCCACCCGCAGCAGGTGCAGCACTACCTTGGTGAAGGCGTCGTCGGTCTGCTCCGCCAGGCTGCGATCGGCCTCGCGCAGGCGCTCGGACACCACCCCGCACAGCACTCGCAGGATCCGCGGATGACGTTGGAACACGCGCTCCCAGGCGGTGGGCTCCAGCAGCAGCGCTTGGACGTTGGTGTCCGCGAGCACCGTGGCGGACCGCGCCTTCCGGTCGAGCAACGCCTGCTCACCGACGATGTCCCCCGCAGACCTCATCGCGATGACCCGGACACCGTCAGAACCGATCACCCGCACCCGTCCCTGGTGCAGGACCGCGGCCCACCTGTCACTGGCAGCGAAATTGATCAACACTGTGGCCTTCACGAACCGCCGCACCGTACCCTCGGCCGTGAGTGCCACCCGTTCCTGCTCAGTGAGGCTGCGCCAGAAGCTGCCGACTCGGTGCTCACTCGTCACCGAAGCCGCCGAGTGTGTGCCTGCCACGCTCATCCCGTTCGCCGACGGACAAAGCCACGAAGCACATCGCCCGCACACGTGCGGACGCAACACCCGTATCGAAGGCCGACACGGTTCGCGCCCTCCGCGAACACACTCTCCAGCAACACATCCGCCCGTCGACCACACCGTTCAATTCAGAGCATGCTGCGGCTGCTCGCCGTCACGGATGTGGTCAGCGCAGGCGACACCACGGCCGGTGCCTCATCGGAGAAACCGGATCTGCGGGTAGCGGGGTGAGGGGCGCTGGAGCAGGTGGTTGTCGAGGTGGCGTAGATGAAGGTCGAAGAATGCTCGTACGTAGTCGCGTTGCGCGTGGATGGCGCGGTGCGGGTCGAGGGTGCCGATTGCTTGCGTCACCTGGCTAGGCGTCAACCTCAGGATGGGCGCGGCCTGGGGTAGCAGCGTTTCCAGGTCGGTGAACGAGATGTGGGTGCAACCGATGAGGGCCAGTTCGCGTTTCCAGCCGTACTGGCTGGCCCAGAACTGATCCCAGCTGGGATCCTCCGAGCCTGGGCCGGGGTCGCTGCCGAAGAGAAGGAAGGGGCGCTCGGTGCCCGCGGTGACAGGTGGCAGGAGGCTGCCGTCCAGGTTGACGCCGGCCCGCAGGCGTCGGTCGGCGCGGATGGCCGCGGCGGCTGTGGCGCCACCGAGGGAGTGGCCGAGTATGCCGACGCGGGACAGGTCGAACGCGCCGGCGAGGGTGGGTGGCGGGGTTTGCCGTCCGACGTCGGTGTTGTGTCCGGAGTTGAGCGCGGTGAGCTGGTCCAGCACGAACCGGGTGTCCGCGGTGCGCACCGCGAGGGCCTTGGCGATCAGGGCGTTGTCGATGTCGCCGGTAATGGCGAAGGTTTCCACCCGGCCGCCGGGAAACTCGACCTGGTCGGCGTCGTAGGTGTGGTCGATGGCCACGACCAGGTAGCCGTGGCTGGCCAGTTCCTCGATCAGAGCGGTGCCGAGGCTGCGGTCGCTGCGCAGGCCCGGCGAGTACAGGAGGACCGGCCTCCCGCACCGGCCGCGGTCCACCGGTGCGGCCGGGTGGGCGTGCGTGACCGGCAGCAGCAGTGTCCCGGACGGGATGCCCTGCCCCTGCTCGAAGAAGGCGGCGGCGCCAGGTGACATCCACGGCGCGGCCGGGTGGCCATCGGCGGCGAGTGCCGGGTACCAGAGCTGGATCATGAGTTCCCGAGCCGGGCGGGAATCCTGCCAGGGATCGACGCGTGCCTGGTCGACCAGGTGAAACGAGGCCGTGCCCAGGGGATGCGGACCGGTTGGTGCGGGCAGGGTAAGCCGCACCGGAGTCTGCGTGGGGTTGGCGGCGACCAGCGGGTCCGCGGCGGGTCGCGCCTGGGCGGATGGCGCGATGGCCACCGAGACGGAAGCGATGGCTGACGCCGCGGCGGTACCGAGCAGCGCTCGGCGGCTCAGGAGTCGTCTCTCGTTCACCATCGCCAAAATGTAAGCCTCCCCTTACATGAAGTCAAGGTTGCTTGACACTATGGAAGGGGAGGCTTACATTCATCGCATGGCAGACGAGGTACGGAAAGATCAAGTGACGCGTGCGGCCCGCCGCGCTGTGCTCATCGACGGCATACCCGTGACCACGTTGGGCGTGATCGCCCTGGCCCTGGGCAGCAACCCCGATCAGAGCACCGCCCAGAAGGCCTGGTGGATCGCGATCGCCACCGCCTTCACCCTCGCGGTGGTCTGGGTGCTGCTGCGGGCATTCCTGCGCGCGGACGAATACCTGCGCAAGATTCAGTTGGAGAGCATGGCCATCGCGTTCGCCGCGGTCCTCGTGGGGCTGCAAGTGGCTACCCTGCTCGATGCCGCGGGCATCATCCAGCTCCATCAGCTCGCGCAACTGCTCCTCCTCGGTGGTGTGGCAATCTGGCTGCTGATCGCGGACCTGCGCACCCGCTTCCACCACTGAAGGGGACATCTGTGAAGAACCGGCTACGCGAACTGCGCGCAGCTCGCCGGTGGAGCCAGGCCGACCTGGCCGACCGGTGCCAGGTCTCCCGGCAGGCCATCAACGCCATCGAAACCGAGCGGTACGACCCCAGCCTGCCTCTGGCGTTCACCATCGCCGACGTCTTCGGCCTGACCATCGAGGAAATCTTCCGTCCCGACCGGACGGAAACCACGGGCGACCCGGCCTGACAGTGAGTCTTTTCAGCCGGTACAGCGGTTCGATTCGATGTCGTGCAGAATTGCAGCAGCACAGCTTGGCCAGGATCTTCCAGGTCTTGGGAGTGGCGATCGCTCGTTCGCATTCCTCATGACGGGTCGCCAGATCCCTCGTAGTGCGAGCGCCCGAACGTCCGCACCGCGTTGTAGTAGCCCCCGGCGACCCCTTCGCAGCTGTAACGCAACGGGTTGATGGCACTGTAGGTGTTGTCGCATGCCTGAGTCAGGTCGTACAGGAGCACCTGGTCGCAGGTCAGCCGGGAAAACGGGCTCCCCGCGCTGTAGCAGTTGTCGTGCGCGTCGCAGGCCGGACGGAAGTTGGCCTCCCCGTAGTTGTCTGGCGCATTCGTGCAGCCATCACCAGCGATCGCCATCCGGGCGCTCGGCACTTCCTGAGCCTGAGCCGATCCGGCGCCGACCACGAGCAGCCCGAAAGCGATGACCCCTGCCGCGGCAGCCGTCTTCCTGAGCATTATTCCCCCTTTTTCAAGAAATTGCCGGTGTCGAACTGGACACAGAATGGCTTTCACCCGTGACGTCTCTGTCTCGGGCGCGTCTCTCGACTGTCCCGCACCGCTGTGGCACGGTTACCGAACGGAGTGGCCGGTAAGGGGGCGCATGAGCAGGGTGTGGGACTTCCGCCTTCTCGGGGGGCTCGAAGTGGTGCGAGACGGCGAAGTGGTTCCGGTCCCCGCGCCCAAGCAGCGCGTGGTGCTCGGCTCCCTGCTGCTGACACCGGGCCGTGTTGTCCCAGCGGGCGAACTGGTGGACCGGTTGTGGGGTGAGACACCGCCGGACGGCGCGCGGGCGACCCTGCGCAACTACGTCATGCGGTTGCGGCGTGCGCTCGGTGACACCGGTGCCGACCTGATCGTCACCCGCCCGGAGGGCTACCTGGCGGCCGTCGACGAGAACCAGGTGGACCTGCACCAATTCCAGCGATCGATGCGCCGTGCCAGGGAGTTCGCCGACTCGGGGGACCTCGATCAAGCCGGGGCGTTGATCGAGACGAGTCTAGGGCTGTGGCGCGGCGACCCGTTGCTGGACTTGCCCTCGGACAAGCTGCACGCCGAGGTCGTCCCCGTGCTCGTGGAGCGGCGTCTGGCGGCCCTGGAACTGCGCTTCGACCTGGATCTGCGGCGCGGACTGCACCAGGAACTGGTCGGTGAGCTCGGTGAGTTGGTCATCGCGCACCCACTGCGCGAGCGCTTCTGGGCACAGCGGATGCTCGCTCTCTACCGCTCGGGGCGGCAGGCTGAGGCGCTGGAGGAATATCGCGCACTCAGCCAAGTGCTGGCCGAGGAGTTGGGTATCGACCCGAGTGAACCGGTGCGGCAACTGCATCAGCAGATCCTCGCCGGAGACCCCAAGCTCACCCTGCCTGACAAGTACTCGGCAACTCCTCAGCACGGCGCTCCCCCGGTTCCCCGCCAGTTGCCCGCCGCACCAACATGGTTCGCCGGACGTGAGGAGGAACTGACCCAGCTCACCGCCGCGATGGACGACGAGACCGGGATGGCGGTCATCGCACTGGTGGGTGCCGGGGGCATCGGCAAGACCTGCCTGGCCCTGCACTGGGCACATCGCAACCTCCACCGGTTCCCGGACGGGCAGCTGTTCGTGGACCTGCGCGGGTTCAGCCCCGACGGCCAGCCGATGTGCTCGGCGACGGCCGTACGCGGGTTCCTCGACGCACTCGGTGTCGCGGCGGCGCGGGTGCCGACCGATCCACATGCCGGGGAGGCGCTGCTGCGCAGCCTGCTGGCCACCAGGCGCATGCTGCTCGTGCTGGACAACGCGGCCGACACAGCGCAGTTGGTTCCGCTGCTTCCAGGAGGCAGTTCCTGCACCGTGCTGGTCACCAGCCGGGACCAGCTGATCGGGTTGGCCGCTGGGCACAACGCACGCCGCCTGCCAGTGGAGGTGCTCACTGGCTCCGAGGGCCGCACGCTGCTGGCCTCCCGGCTGGGCCGCGAACGGGTGAGCGCCGAGCCAGCTGCCGTGGCACAACTCCTTCTCCACTGCGCGGGCCTGCCCTTGGCGTTGACCATCGTGGCGGGCCGCGCACAGGAACACGCTGACTGCCCGCTGGCGACGGTGGCGGAGGAGCTGCGCGATGCGACCAACCGGCTCGGAGTGCTGGACGAGGGCGACCCTGCGGCGAGTGTGCGCGCGGTGTTGTCCTGGTCGGTCGCCGACCTGACCACTGACCAGCTAACGGTGCTCAGCCTGCTGGCACTGGCGCCAGGTGCTGACATCAGCCTGTCAGCCGCGGCAGCACTCACCGGTCTGCCGCCCGCTCAGGCCAGGAGGTGCCTGCGTACTCTGGAGCGGGTTTCCTTGCTACGGCAGCAAGTCTACGGCCGCTACCGGATGCACGACCTCATCCGCCTCTACGCCGCCGAGCAGCCACTGCAACCCCAGCAGCGGGATGAAGCGCTGTTGCGACTGGTCGAGCACTACACGCACACTGCCTTCGCCGCGGACCGCGTCCTCAACCCACACCGCGATCCGATCACGGCTGTCGCCCCGGCGGACAGCAACGACCTGGTGGACCGGCACACCGCGATGACCTGGTTCGAGCAGGAACATCAGCACCTGCTTGCCGCCCAGCAACTGGCCGCGCGGCAGGGGTGGCACGAACTGGTCTGGCAGCTCGCGTGGGCAACCGACACTTTCCACCAGCAGCGCGGGCTTCGGCACGAGGAGCTGGCCACGTGGCTGGCCGGAGCCACCTCTGCCCAGCACCTGGGGGATACCGCGGCGGAGTCCACGGCGTGCCGATTCCTGGGCAGTGCGCACGCCAGGCTCGGCAGCCACGCCGAAGCGGTCACGCACTTGGGACGGGCGTTGGCGCTGGCAGTACAAGCCGGGGATCCGCGACTACAGGCACACGCGCACCACTCACTTGCCATCGCCGAGGAGATCTGCGGGGACGACCACCTCGCGCGCGAGCACGCGGTCCGCGCCCTGGAGATGTTCCAGCAGCACGGTCCTGCGGTGTACCAGGCGCGTTCCCTGAGCGAGGTGGGCTGGTTGTCCGCCCGTCTTGGCGAGTACGACCGGGCCAGGTCGGCGTGCGAGGACGCCCTGGAACTGTTCCAGCGGCACAACCACCGCGCTGGTCAGGCCGACACCCAGGACAGCCTGGGCTTCATCGCGCACAGCACCGGCCGCTACGACGACGCCGTGCACCACTACGAACAGGCACTCGGCCTGTGCCGCGCGCTCGGGTTCACCTATGGCGAGGCCCAAACCCTCGAACGGCTCGGGCACACCCACACCGCGCTCGGGAACCACGAGCGGGCCCGCACCGCGTGGCGGCAGGCCGTGGAGCTCTACCAGGCACAGCAACGCAGTAGGCAGGTCGACATCGTCCAGCGGGAACTCGACCAGCTCGAGGCCGTCACCGCAGTGCCGGAACCTCGCGGGTAGGACCCGAGGCAGTCCCGAGCTGTCCGATTCGCCGTCGATGGGCGAGGAGAACGCGGAACTCAAGCGCGCCAACGGTGAGCTCAAAGCCGTCAGTCTTCGGAGTGGTCCACGTTCACTGCGGGGCCGAGGCGGCGTGCGGCCCTTCTCGCCACACGCCGCGGCATGCCCTGATCAGAACTGGTTCTCGCCGCCGTCGATGTCCAGATTCGCGCCGAGGATGAAGCTGCTGTCGGCGGAGGCGAGGAAGGCCACCGCGGCGGCGACCTCCTCCGGGCGCCCCATCCGGCCGATCGGCACTCCCGCGGCGAGTTCCGCCTTGACAGTGGCCACATGCTCCTCGCCGACGACCCGGTCGATTCCCGGGGTGTCGATCGCGCCCGGCGAGACCGTGTTGACCCGGATGCCCCGGCTCCTCAGCTCGTTGGCCCAGGTTCGCGCCAGCGACCGGATCGCGGCCTTCGACGCCGAGTACAGGCCGTAGTTCTCCCAGCCGTCCTCGGCGCGGATGGAGGCGTTCAGGATCACCGACGCGCTCTCGTTGAACAGGGGCAACGCCTTCTGCACGGTGAGCCATGTCCCCCGGACATTGATGCCGAAGGTCTGGTCGTACTGCTCCTCGGTGGCCTGCTCCAGCGGCGCGAACCAGGCTCCGCCCGCGTTGGCGAACAGCACGTCCAGGCCCCGGCCGTGGGCGCGGACCGCGTCGTACAGCCGGTCCAGGTCGGCCGACTCCGCGATGTCACCCGGTACCGCGGTGGCCGCCGGCCCGATGGACGCGGCGGCCGCGTCCAACTCGGCCTTGCGGCGGCCGGTCAGGAAGACGTGCGCGCCCTCGGCCGCCAGACGTGCCGCGGTGGCCTGTCCGATCCCGGTGGCGGCGCCGGTGACGACGGCGGTCTTGCCCTCGAGCGTTCCCATGGTCCGCACTCCCTCAACTTCAGTATCGATCAGTACTGAAGTCGACCGTAGCACTTCCAGACTGATCGGTACCGAAAGAGGTGCCGTCTGCCGAAGGCCCCGCCGCCCACGTGGCGCGGGCACTGGAGGAACCGACCGCCCGGCAGGTGGCCACGGCGTTTCTCTCCGGCTCGGTCCGCGTGACCACCCGCCCCGGCTGTCCCGCCGGATGCCTTGGCGTGCAAGGGTCGCTGGCCGCTGGCGACTTCGGGCAGCCAGCCCACGACACCTTGGCCGCCTGGCGCGACGAAGTCTGCTCGCGTCTGCGCGACCGTTTCCGGCGAGCCGTCGACGAGGGCGATCTGACCTCGGATGCCGACACCGGACTGCTCGCCCGCTACCTCATGACCGTCTCGAACGGCATCGCCGTCCAAGCCGCCGGTGGCGCCGGTCGCGACGAACTCCAGCAAGTGGCCGACGCGGCTCTGTAGAACTGGCCACCTGCCTGAAACAACGACGCACTTGCGGTCGGCCGACTACCTTCGGCTCGCTTCACCCAGGCCCGTCATGCGGCGGCCTCGGAACCGGTCGGCGGTCCTTCGCCGCGATCACCGCGGTACCACCGTGCGCCCCGACCAGACGGGTGCTAGCCGCGACCGGCGTCCCGGGCGCTGACCGCCATGATGACCATCGCCCGGTGGACACGGACCGAATCATGGCTGCATCGTCCTGCGTCAAACGCCGTGCCCTTACCGGCTCAGCCAAACCGACCACCCACTCCCGACCGCGAACATCACCGCCGTCGAGAGTGATCCGCCATCCCGCGACCCGCCCGGCGTGTCACCAAACAACACCTTGGAACTGTCGGCTCGGGCTACTTGCGGCTCCACTTACCCGAACCGCCCGCCTGGAGCGCACCGACGCCCGCAGCCGCACCGTTGAACTGGCCAACGGGGGTGCCACTCTGGTTGAACCAGTTGATTTGCAGGATGCCTCCGCCAGAAGCGACGCCTTGCACATGCACGGAGGTGACGTTCTGGAAAAACGCATTCCAGGAATCGTAGGCCGTGTACATCAAGCCTATCGCGTCGCCGAAGTAGGCCGGTCCGCCCCAGATGGTGGTGTCGTACACCCAGGGCTGACCGTCCGGCTCGCACCTCACCTTGCCCCAGATCGCGATCTTGACCGACGCGGTTGCACCGATCGCCGGAGGCACACGGTCACTACCGATCTGGTCCAGGAAATTCTGCAGCTCACTGACCTCGAATTGGAGCCCCAGGTTGACTATCGTGGCCGCCCGCACGAGGGGATGCGTCGGACGCAGTTCGTCCTTGGTCAGCGCTTTGGTCATGGCGGACTCCTCTTTACGGGCTCGGAGAAAATTAAACTTGCAGCCTCAATGGTCTATCCGTTCCTGTCCTAGTGTGAAGTCACCGCACGGGTGACAGTGGGATACCGCCGATCGTTGTAACGGCGGTGGTCTTCGCGATGAAGACTTTGGTGGGGCGCTCCATCCCCGGTGCAGAAGATCTTCGCCGTGATCTGCTTGCTGAACAGATCGAAGTCCGCGTGGGCCCCAAGGCCAGGGTGGCGACCTACCCTGCGCTAGTTGTACTGACTCGTGACGTTGTTGAGGCTCATGTGGCTCATGTGGTTAGCGCGGTGACTGGTGGGTGGCCAGCCAGTGCCGAGTGAGGTTATTGCGTGTTGTAGTGGCCCCCACCCTGGCAACGCCGCGAGCCGTTGGTCTTCGATGTCCAGGCCCGGGCGTAGGCAAACCGATTTGCAGGTCCGGTTGAACCGTTCGGCCTTGCCGTTGGTCCACGGGCAGCCCGGTCACCAGGTCCAGGCTTGCCAGCACGGGCATGTGGTGGTGGGTCAGGACGCGGCTGACGGTGGTCGCGGCGAGCGATCAATTGCCTTGCCCCACCGGCTGCGGTGACTCAGTAACCGTGGCGTCGGAGCGCCGCTTTCCTCGGGCCAGCGGTGCCAGCATGCGCTGGATGATGAAGTACTCCGCGACGAGCACGTTGCCCAGGAGGGAGGCCCACGCGCTCGAGGTATAGACATCCCTGTACTCCAGCGACGGGATGACATTCATCAGCTGCACACCGAGCAACAGGTAAATCCGCAGAGTCACCGCGGCGAAGGTTAGCGTGTAGTTGCGAATCATCCAGATCCGGTGCAGCTGCACTTCACGGCGCCGGATCGTCCGGTAAGCCTGAGCGGCCGAATACAACCAGGCCACCACCAGCATGTAGAACGCGACCTGCAAGGGGAAACCGCTCGGTGTGACCGCGGCGGAGTACGAGGCCGCCAGCGCGGCGGCCACGACCGATACCAGGTACACCCGTCCCAGCACCCGATGCAACCGGGGGAAACGCGCCCGCAACCGCGGCACGAACTGCCACGGCCCGATGATCAGCGCCAGTCCGGCGGGCGCCGCATGAATGACCAGGCTCACGTAGTACCCCGGTATGCTCCTGTCAATCGGCACGGTCGAGCTTCCGGTCAGATACGGCGTTACGAAGTAGGCCGCGATACCGATCGCCAGCACGGCCAGAAGACCCCACAAGAACCACCACCAGCGACGGCGAGTGGCCCGCGACATGACTACAGTGGACATGCGAATACTCCAATACCTAAACAAGAACCGCGAAATCGCCAATAGGTCGACAACGGAATGAACACCAGCAACCGAAGCGGCCGCCTTCGACCTCTCCAACACTCAGGGAAAGCGCAAACAACTAACCAGCTCTCGATGACCAAAACCCTGCCTATGTGGAGACCAGGGCGAGCCATGTTCCGAGCCAGTAGTGCACGAGGTTGCTGCGGCCAGGATCTGCCTGCGGGTCTGGCCACCCTCCCTTGGGAGGTTTCCCGGTCAGCGCGTCTAGGGGGTGATGATGATTTTGCCGGTGGTGGTGTGTGATTCGGCGAGTGCTAGTGCCGCGCTGGTGTCGGCTAGGGGGAATTGTGCGGCGATCTGTGGGGTGAGTACGCCCTGGTCCAGTAGGGCCAGGACGTGGGTGAGGTCCTCGCGGAGCCGGTTCCGGAAGTTGGTGAGGTGGCGTTTGCCTGCCCAGAAGTTGTAGAAGTGTGCGGTCTTGCCGTTGGGGAGGGCGTTCCACAGGGCTAGTCGTGCGAAGGATTTCAGGATCGGGAGTTGTGAGTTGCCGTCGTGGTTTTTGGTGGCGGCGGTGCCGTAGGAGACCAGGACCCCGCCCCGGTGTAGTAGCCGCCAGGATTGCGTCAGCCCAGCGCCGCCGACGTGGTCGAACACGGCGTGGACGCCGTGGGGTGCGAGGTGGTGGATCCGCTGGTACATGTCCGGCTGGTGGTAGTCGACCGGGGTCGCGCCCAACTCCCGTACCCGGTCGTGATGCCGTGCCGAGGCCGTGCCGATCACCCTGATCCCGGCGTGTCGGGCCAGTTGCACCAGTGTTGATCCGACTCCGCCGTTGGCGCCGAGGACCACGATGGTCGCGCCGGTGGGGACGCGGGCGGTGCGGTGCAGCATTTGCCAGGCGGTGATGCCGTTGACCACCAGGGTTTCCGCGGCGGCCGCGGTCACTCCGTCCGGCACGGGGATCAGGTCCGCGGCCTCCAGCAGTAGGGCGCTGGCCCAGGCGCCGGTTTTGGTGACTGCGGCGAATCTGTGTCCGATCAGTGTGGTGTCCACGTCGGGGCCGACGGCGGTGACGGTGCCGACGATGTCGTAGCCGGGGACGAAGGGGAAGGGTGGCTGGTCGTAGTACTTGCCGCGGCGCATCTGTTGTTCGGCGAAGGACACGCCGGTCGCGTCCATTCTGAGGATGACCTGGCCTGCGGTGGGGGTCGGGAGGTCGCGGGTGCGGGTCTGGAGGCCGGTGGGGTCGACCTTGCCGGGCAGGACGATCTCGGTGGCGCGGGTGGCGCGGGTGGTGGTGTTCATGGGTTCTCCCTGGACCTGACCACGTGTGCTTACGGCCGTAAGGTTATTGGCGTAAGTCTAGGTCGCGCAAGGGGTAACGCCGATAAGTTTTCGGATGTAAGCTCACGGCATGGCAGACACGCCAACCGCACCCACGGTGAGCGGCGATCTGGGTGACAGTGGCTCCTGCGCTGGGGTCGGCGGCCGCGAGTTCCTGGTCGGCGTGGCGCAGGCGGACTTGGCGGAGGTAGCCCATCAGGGTGGCGCCCGAAGGCGTACTGCAAGGCGCGGATGCTGACGTGGGTGGCGGCGGCGATGTCGGCGAGGCTGATGTCGCGGTGGGCGTGGTCCTCGATGAAGGCCATGGCGCGGCGCAGGGCGTCGTGGCGGTCTTCGATGGTGGGGCCGGTGGCGAACCCGTGGAGCTGGCGGATGTCACTGGCCTGGACGGCGGTGATCCAGGTGTCCATGGGCGGAGGTCAGTCCGGGGGCCTGTTCGGCGAACCTCGTGTGGCCGCATTCCTGGTTGCCGCAACAGAATCGGCGGCCCCGTAAGCAGATCGGCCTCAGCGCCGCATGCACCAGGTGGTCGGCCCGCCGTCGGGGATGGTCACCTCGGCGGTCACCTCGAAGCCGAGCTTGCGGTAAAACCGCACGTTGCGCTCTTCCGAGGTTTCCAGGAACGCGGGCACCCCGGCCTCCTCGGCCGCGCGCAGGCCGGGCTGGACGATCGCGCCACCGATGCCCTTGCCCTGCGCCTCCGGCCGGACGCCGAGGCTGCCGAGGAACCACACCGGCTCGGTCGGCCTGTGCGGTGCCAACGCGGCCGCGGCCCGCTCGGCGTACTCGGCCCGGTCGCCGGCCAACTCGCGCATCCGGGGCGCGATCGCGCCGAACGCCGCGGCAACGTCGGTGTCTGGATGCGTCCACACCGCCACCGCATCACCGTCGTCGCCGACCCACACCCGGCCGTGCCGCAGCCCGACGTGCTCGACGAACAGTCGCTCGAGCTCGCTCACTCGCTCGGCATGCCGGTCGCGCGCCACGGTGTGCCGCAGCCACGCGTAGTCGGCGAACGCCGCACTCAGTGTCTCGACCGCGCGCGGTACGTCCTCCAACGTAGCCAGACGAAGATCAACCACGAACCCGAGAATACCCGCACGCCGCGCTTGGCTCTCAACTCCTGGCCACAATCAGCGCACACCACCGTCGCAGCCTGAGGACGGGCCCACAGCCACACCGTGTCGCGGATCTGCTCGACTCGCTCGATTGTGCGGCTGCTGGCGATCGTTTACGCGGAACCCTCGGTTTGCCTTCCACTCACTGATCACGACCCAGGTCTGGGTCAACGACCAGAAGACGTTGATGTTCAAGCACTCGTCGCGGAGCCGACCGTTGAACGACTCGACGTAGTCGTTGCGCCAGGGCTGGCCCGATGGAATGAACACCAACCCGACACGCTCCCCGGCCCAGTCCCGCATCGTGGTGCAGGCCAGCTCGGGACCGGGTTTTGTGTCAGGGCCAGTGCTGTGTGTTTGTTGGTGCGTCTGGGGTTCTGGTGCTCGGTTTATGTGGTGGTGAGGTGTGCCAGGGTGGTGATGATGCGGTCGGCGATGTCGGGGGGCCATGGGTAGGTGACCGTGACTGCGCGTTGGTGGGCCAGTCCGTGTAGGCCCAGCCAGAGTGCGACGGCGTCGGCGCGGAGGTCGGTGCTGGTGGCTTGGCCGGTGGCGATGCAGTCGCTGAGTGTCTGGGTGAGCAGGTGCATGCAGGCGTCGCCGAGGGTGGCGACGTCGTTGGCGGTTATGGATGTGTCGTGGAGTGCGGGCATCCACAGGCCGCCGAACATGGTGCGGTATCGCTCGGGGTGGTCTTGTGCGTAGCGCAGGTAGGCGTGGCAGCAGGCGAACAGTTGCTGTCGGGGGTCGTTGCCGGCGGCGTTCACGGCGGTGCGGAGTTGGGCTTCGAACTCGGCGAAGGCTTGCTGGACCACGGCCAGCATGATGGTCGGTTGGTCGGGGAAGTGGCGGTAGATCGAGGGTGCGGCGATCCCGACGCGGCGGGCGACCGAGCGCAGGGTGATGGCGCTTTCGTCGCCGGTCTCGTCGAGCAACGCGACCGCGGCGGTCACGATCTCCTCGCGGAGGCGGGCTCCTTCCCCGCGGCGGTTGCGGGAGCGGGCTGGGGGTGCGGTTGGCGTGTCTGCCATGCCGTGAGCTTACATCCGAAAACTTATCGGCGTTACCCCTTGCGCGACCTAGACTTACGCCAATAACCTTACGGCCGTAAGCACACGTGGTCAGGTCCAGGGAGAACCCATGAACACCACCACCCGCGCCACCCGCGCCACCGAGATCGTCCTGCCCGGCAAGGTCGACCCCACCGGCCTCCAGACCCGCACCCGCGACCTCCCGACCCCCACCGCAGGCCAGGTCATCCTCAGAATGGACGCGACCGGCGTGTCCTTCGCCGAACAACAGATGCGCCGCGGCAAGTACTACGACCAGCCACCCTTCCCCTTCGTCCCCGGCTACGACATCGTCGGCACCGTCACCGCCGTCGGCCCCGACGTGGACACCACACTGATCGGACACAGATTCGCCGCAGTCACCAAAACCGGCGCCTGGGCCAGCGCCCTACTGCTGGAGGCCGCGGACCTGATCCCCGTGCCGGACGGAGTGACCGCGGCCGCCGCGGAAACCCTGGTGGTCAACGGCATCACCGCCTGGCAAATGCTGCACCGCACCGCCCGCGTCCCCACCGGCGCGACCATCGTGGTCCTCGGCGCCAACGGCGGAGTCGGATCAACACTGGTGCAACTGGCCCGACACGCCGGGATCAGGGTGATCGGCACGGCCTCGGCACGGCATCACGACCGGGTACGGGAGTTGGGCGCGACCCCGGTCGACTACCACCAGCCGGACATGTACCAGCGGATCCACCACCTCGCACCCCACGGCGTCCACGCCGTGTTCGACCACGTCGGCGGCGCTGGGCTGACGCAATCCTGGCGGCTACTACACCGGGGCGGGGTCCTGGTCTCCTACGGCACCGCCGCCACCAAAAACCACGACGGCAACTCACAACTCCCGATCCTGAAATCCTTCGCACGACTAGCCCTGTGGAACGCCCTCCCCAACGGCAAGACCGCACACTTCTACAACTTCTGGGCAGGCAAACGCCACCTCACCAACTTCCGGAACCGGCTCCGCGAGGACCTCACCCACGTCCTGGCCCTACTGGACCAGGGCGTACTCACCCCACAGATCGCCGCACAATTCCCCCTAGCCGACACCAGCGCGGCACTAGCACTCGCCGAATCACACACCACCACCGGCAAAATCATCATCACCCCCTAAGCCATGACCACACCACACCGGCCACGAAACCCCCGAGGACACGGCAAACGACTCCGCACAGAAATCCTCACCGCAGCAACCGAACTGCTCGACACCGGCGGCGACGAGCGGACCGTGACGTTACGTGCCGTGGCCTGCCGGGTCGGCATCGCGCCGCCCTCGATCTATCCGCACTTCCTCGACCAGTCGGCCATCATGCTCGCCGTCGTACGGCAGAGTTTCGCCGAGCTGACCCATCGGCTACGAGCCGCCGCGGCGGCCGTCGTGGATCCCCGGCAGCGGCTGCACGCCCTCTGCCGGGCCTACCTGGAGTACGCCCAGAAGTATCCCCAGCGCTACCGCGTCATGTTCGGCGATCTCTGGCACCCGGTCGTCGACGGCGGTGTCACCCCCGACGAGGTGACCACCATGGGTGCGGAAGCGATGCGCCTGCTCGTCGACAGCCTGGCCGCCTGTGTCGCATCGGGGCACAGCGCAAGCAGGGACCCGGCCGTCGACGCGATCGCCTTGTGGCTGGGGCTGCACGGGCTTGCCCATCAGCGAGCCGTCGCCAGTTGGTACCCCTGGCCCGCCGACATCACCCAGCGAGTGGCCATCCCGTTGGCCCGTCTCGTCAACGCTCGATAACACGCGTTGGCCGTAAATCGATCCATGCCCGGAGGCATCCACCATGACCACGATCGCGCTCCCCGGCGCCACCACCACCCGCACCGGCGAGGTCGACAACCGCGGCGCCTACACCAGCTTCGCGCTCGCCTACGTCCTCGGACACGGCGCCACCGTCATCTCCCAGGGCACCGATCCGCTGCTCGTCCTACCTGACTGGCTGCCGATGACGCTGCTGGGTGCCGGCCTCGCCGCCGGCACGGTTTTCGCCATCCTCGCCGCCGCCCGCGCCCAACGCGGCGCCGACAAACCCACCATGCTCTCCGGCAATCTCCTCGGCCTGTCCTGGCTCAGCGGCATCGCCGCCCTCTTCCTCGCCATCACCGGCCTCACCGCCATGGTGAACATGCCCACCCTGCAGACCATCCTCTGGCCCACCGGTTCCGGCCTCGTCTTCGGCCTGCTCTACCTCGGCGAAGGCGCCGCGCGCCGCAACCTGTTGCACTACAGCCTCGGCACGTGGCTCGTCCTGGTCTCCGCCTTCGCGCTGTTTCTCGGCACCCCGGGCCTGTTCTGGATGCTGGCCATCGCAGGCGGTGGCGGCTACGCGGTCGCGGCTGTCCTCGAACACCGCCGCCTTGCCCCCACGCGCTGACACGAACCCACACTACGATCCCGCCAGCGTGTCGAACCCCGCCCGAGGCCATCACCAAGGGCTCGGGCCAGTCATGGGCCCTCTAACGGACTCTTGTTAGTTACCAGCCGTTGTGGCGTGGCCAAACCGCGTCGACGACCGGGGTGGCGGAACCGGTGGTCGTGCCGCTGATGACGTGGTACCGGTCGTGCTGGGCGGCGGTGGCGCAGGCGTGGTTGGGCAGGATGCGCAGGCGGGTCCCGATGGGGAGGTGGGGCAGGGGGCTGTCGGCGCGGGTGGTCAGGATGCCGTGCTCCTGGCTAGCTCCGGTCATGAACAGGTCGGGGATGAGGCGGCCGGTGAGGTCCGCGACGAGTCCGTAACCCTGGTCGAATGCTTGTGCCGCGGTGCCCCGGTCCCGGGAGGTGGCCATCCAGCCGCCGTCGGTGATGATCCAGTTCTTGTCCGGCTGGTGACCGATGACGGTGACGACCACGGAGAGGGCAAGGTCCTCGGTGGTGCAGAGGCCGATACCGGCCATGACGAGGTCGAAGAAAACGTAGTTGCCGGCGCGGACCTCGGTGACGCCGGTCAGGTCGGTGGCGGCGTGGGCGGTGGGGGTTGATCCGACGCTGATGATCGGGCACGGCAAACCGGCGGCACGGAGGGCGTCGGCCGCGGCGAGGACGGTGTCCCGTTCGTTCCGGGCGGCCTGCCGCAGCGCGTCGGGCGTGTAGGCGAAGTAGGACTCGCCGGCGTGGGCGAGAACCCCGGCCAGGCCGTCGCCCAGGGCCTGGCCGATCTGCACGAGGGCGGGGTCAGTGGGTGCGATGCCGCCGCGGTGCCCGTCGCAGTCGATCTCGATCAGCGCCGGGATCCGGATGCCTTCCTCGTGTGCGAAGCGTGTCAGGGCCTCGGCTTGGGCGAGGCTGTCGAGCAGCACGGTGGGGATCACGCCGCGGCGCAGCAGTGCGGCGACGCGTGACAGCTTGTGCGCGTCGATGCCCACCGCGTAGAGGATGTCGTGATAGCCGGCGTCGGCGAAGTGCTCGGCCTCGGCGAGGGTCGACACCGTGATCGGCCCGCCCGCGTGCACGCGCCCGGCGACGTCGACGGACTTGCACGTCTTGACATGCAGGCGCAGCGGCACGCCGAGCGCGTCCAGGCGGTCGCGGAGCCGGGCGATGTTGCGGTCCAGCCGGGCGGCGTCGACGACGGCGAACGGGGTGTCTGGAGTGTCCAAAGTGGTCACTCGTGGCCCTCCTGACGGTGGGTGCGACGGCGCAGCAGCGCGGTGGCGAGGGCGAGGTCCTGCAACGCGAACCCGGAGCTGTCGAACACCGTGATGGCCTCCGCCGAACCCCGGCCTCCGGCATCGCCGGCGAGCACGGCCCCCAGCGCGACGGGCGCGGCCGACGGGGCGTGTTGGAACTCGCCGATGGTGCGTGACTGGTCCGGCAGGTCGCAGAACAGCGATGCGCGGTCGTACAGCGCGACGGGCAGTTCCTGCTTGCCCGGGCCGTCGGCGCCCATGGCGGAGATGTGGGTACCTGGTGCGACCCAGTCGGCGTCGAACAGGGGTTGCCGGGCGGTCGTGGCGGTGACGACCACGTCCGCCGCGGCGACCGCGGTCCGGGCCTCGGCTGGTTCGGCCGGCAGACCGGTCCGGGCGGTCACCTCCGTCGCGAACGCCCGCGCGGTGTCGGGGCTTCGGCCGACCACGAGGACCCGCTCGATCGGCCGCACCCTGGTGACGGCGCCCACCTCGTAGCGGGCCTGGTGTCCGGTTCCGATCACGGTCAGGGTGCGTGAGTCGGGGCGGGCCAGCGTGTCGACGGCGAGCGCGTCGGCGGCGGCCGTGCGGTAGGCGTTGGCGGTCGCGGCCTCGACCACGGCGGCAAGCCTGCCGGTGGCCGGGTCGAGCAGCACGATGGTGGAACTGTGGCGCGGCACCTCGGTGTTGCCCGGCCAGTAGCTGCCGATCTTGACGCCGACCAGGTCGTCGGCCGAGCCGGATTTGAGAGTGAACCGGTTGTCCGGCACGGCAGCGTGCCCGATCACGACCGGGAACGTCGATCCCGTCGCGGTCGCCAGGAACGCCTCCCGCGCGGCTGCCAACGCCAGGTCCTCGTCGACCAGAGCCGCCGACTCGGATTCGCTGATGAAAGTGATGCTGTCGGTCACGACTCTTCCTTCTTCAGGTTGGCGAGGTCGTTGTACAAGGCGGTCCGGGAGATGCCCAGCCGCCTGGCCACACGCGCGGGTGCGCCGCGCAGCGCGAACACCCCGGCCTCGTGCAGGGAGCGGACAAGTTCCAGCCGCGTGTCGCGGCCCAGCGTCGCCACCGGCACCGCGTGGGTGCGTTCGGCCCGTTCGACCAGGGAATCGACCACCTGGTCGAGATCGCCGGAGAAGTTCGTCGTCGTGCTGGGGCTCGCATCAGGCGAGGTCGACAGCCCAATCAGATCCGACAGCACACTCGCGGCACGGGTGACGGCCGAGATGTCGATGTTGACGCACAACGCGCCGATCAGAGTCCCGTCGACGTCGCGCAGCGGCAGCGTCGTGCACTTGAGCACCCGCCCGTCGTGCGTGCGGGTGAGGTAGCCGACCTCGTTGCGGGCCTCGGCGCCCGCGGCGAGGACACGAAGACCGATCTCACTCATCGCGTCCCCGACCTCCCGGCCGGTGACCGAACCGGCGACCGCGACCACGGACCGCCGCTGGTCCCGGTAGTCGTGCAGCACGACCTCGCAGCTGCGCCCGAAGGTCGCCGCGATGCCCTCGACCACGGGGGTCAACGCGGCGAACACCGCGTCCGCGGTACTGCTCACGACGGCCGCCCGGTCGTGTCGAGCAGGTCGCGCACCGCGGCGGCGGCCTTGAGACCCGATCCGCTGAGCACGACCACCGTCGTCTCCTCCGGCGCGATCCGTCCCTCGGCGACCAGGCGGGTGACCGCGGCAGCGGCGGTCGCACTGGTGGGCTCCACGAACAGCCCCTGTCCACACAGCTCACCCAGAGCGGTCACGATGTCCTGCTCGGGGATCGCGACGCTCCCGCCGCCGCTGTCCCGCAATGCCGTGAGCATCTGTCGCAGCCGCAAGGGGTTGGGGATCGCGGTCCCCTCGGCGATGGTCGGCCGCACCACGCGGTCGACCGGCCCGTCCGCCCCGGCGGCGAAACTGGCGTCCACCGGGGAGCAGTTGAGCGGCTGTGCCGCGAACAGCCTGGGCAGGCGCGTGATCTGCCCCGCGGCAAGAAGTTCCCGGAAGCCGAGGTGGCACCCCAACAGGCTGCTGCCCGCCCCGACCGGCACTACGAGGTTGTCCGGCGCCCGGTACCCGAGGTCCTCCCACAACTCGTAGGCCAGCGTCTTGGCCCCCTCCAGGAACAACGCCTGCCAGTTGTGGCCGGCGTAGAAGATCCGATCGGACTGCCGGATCGCCTCGGCCTGCGACTCCTCGCGGGGACCCGCCACCAGTTGGACCTCCGCGCCGTAGGCGGCGACCTGCGCGATCTTCGCCGGCGATGTGGCCGCCGGGGCGAGGATCCGTACCGCCACCCCGCCGGCCGCGCCGTACCCGGCGACCGAGGAGCCGCCGTTGCCGGAGCTGTCCTCCAGCACCGAGGTGATGCCGTGCTGACGCAGGTAGGACAGCATCACACTCGTCCCGCGGTCCTTGAAGCTGCCGGTGGGGCTGAACCACTCCAGCTTGAACAGCGGTCGCGCGCCGCCCCACGACCTCTCCACCAGGGGAGTGCAGCCCTCGCCCAGCGAAATCGGGCGCGCGATCTCCACCGGCAGGCACGCGCGATAACGCCACAGCGAGCGCTCTGCCCGCTCCACGTCCTCGCGTGAGATCCCGGCCTGTGGCGTCACCATCAACGGCCGCCCCGCGTCGGAACGCCACCGGGGTGCGTCAAGCGGGTACACGCTGCCGTCGACGGGATCGACGTACCTCGCACGGCTCATCCGACCTCCAGTGCTGAACAAAGTGTCAAACAGTGGACAAAGTGTCCCACACCGGCCCGTCGACCGTAGCTCGTGCACCATGTGGTGGCCACCACACCGTTGGCAGAGCGGCTGCGAGACAAGGGTTCCGTGCGGAGGTGGCACGGTCATCCGTTGAGGAAACGCACCAGCTCCGCGGTAACGAACGAGGGGTTCTCCTCCACGAGCCAGTGGCCTGCGTGCGGTACGTCCACCGCCCGCACGATGTTGGTCATGCGCGGGGCCACTGTGGCTCGAATCGCGTCGAGCTGCCCTTGAGCGGTCATGAGCAGGGTCGGGACACGTATCGGTGTCGCCGCCACGGTGTCGCGGACGTCCTTGTCGAGAGCGCGGTAGAGCTCGAACCCACCCGACAGGACCTCGGGCCGGCTGTAGGTCCGTGCGTACTCGTTGATCTCGCTGTCGGTGAACGGAGACCGATCCGAGGTGCCGCCGAAAGCCGTGCCCTCGAACGAAACCTGGGGATAGAACAGTGCCAGGTACTCGCGGACGTTGTCGCCCACGACCGCCTCGGGCACCCGTCGCTGGGAGTGGAAGGCGATGTGCCAGCTCAGTGTGCGGTACATGGATGCGTCGATCGCGGGCCCGGGTAGCGGCAGGTCGAAGTAGCCGAGGCGGGCGGTGTCGCCGGGGAACTGGCTGGCGTACTGAAACGCCACCGCAGCGCCGAAATCGTGCCCGACAACGGCGGCGTCCCGGACCTTGAGCCTGCCAGCGATCAGCGTGTGCACATACCGTGCCAGGGTGGCTTTGTCGTAGCCGGTCGGTGCACTGGTGCTGTCACCCAGTCCCGGAAGGTCGACCGCATAGACGGTGTGGTGTTCGGCGAGGGCCGGCATGATCGGCCACCAGCCGTACCAGGTCTGCGGCCAGCCGTGGATCAGCACCACCGGTGTGCCGCTGCCGCCGGCCACGTAGTGCATGCGGACACCGTCGACCTCGGCGAACTCATGCCGGAAGGTGCCCTGGAACGCCGGGTCGCCCTGGGTGGCCACGGCGTAGGGGACAACGTCACCGGCGGTCGGTCCGGAGCAGGCCGCGGTGCCGATCGTGAGCAGCAGAGTGAGCGTGAGGGTCGCGACCGTCCGCGCGGATTGGTGGAAGCGGCGCGTCAACGGCCGGGTTCCGGTGATCATGTGTTCCTGTCCTGGAGAGAGTGGTGGAGTCAGCGCCCGGTCGCGCCGTCGATCAGTTCGCGGAGGATGTCCGCGTGGCCCGCGTGCCGGCCGGTCTCCTCGATCATGTGGGTGAGTGCCCAGCGGAGGCTGGGAGCGGAGCGTCCCGGCCGCGGTCGAGGGACCGGTGCGGCGAGGTCGGCGCACCCGTCGAGTACGTCGTTCGCGCGCTCGACCGCCTCCCGGTAGCGGGTGAGGACCTCGGCCACGCTGTCGGCCGGTGCGGCCTGGAACGTCGCCTGCCAGTCGGTGACCTCGTCCCCGAGGAAGATCGAGCGCTCGACGAAGGTCAGGTGGTTGAGCAGACCGAGCAGGTTCGTGCCGGATGGCACCGCGGCTGTTCGCACTTGTGGTTCGGGGGCACCGTCGACCTTCGCGGCGATCGAGGCGCGAAGGTAGTCGAGGAATCCACGCAGGACCTCGGTCTCACTACTCCCGGTCCGGGGCGGCGGGGTGTCAGGACGGCGGTTACGGCGCACGGTGGCGGGCACGGCGGTCTCCTTCCAGTGTCCGGGTCAGGCGGTGCGGCGGATGAGCAGAACGTGGTCGGTGACCTCGGCGGTCTGCCCGCCTGGTCCGGTCGCGATCCTGCGGGGTGTGTCGGCCCGTTCGACCGTCCACCTCGCCGCGTCCAGGTCGATGTCCGCGGCGACCTCCAGCGGGTGCGGGTACCGGACGTCGGGATCCTGGTTCCACGACCACGGCGCGGTCGAGCCGTGGTCGACGACCAGCAGCCGCCCGCCCGGGCGCAACGCGTGCGCGGCCGAGCGCAGGACCGCTGCCCTGTCCAGGTCGAAGGGGGTGTGCAGGTAGTGGGCGCAGATCAGGTCGAACTCGGCCTGCGGGAAAGTCCCGCCCAGGTCGTGCCGCACGGCGGTGACGCGGTCGCCCAGGCCGTGTGCGCTGGCCAGGGCGGCGAGCCGCTCGACCGCCACCGCCGAGATGTCGGCGGCGGTGACCTGCCATCCCCGGTCGGCGAGCCACAGCGCGTCGCCGCCCCCGCCGCATCCCAGGTCCAACGCATCGCCAGGCGGCAGGCCGGTGACGGTCTCGGTGAGCCGGGCATTCGGCTGCGGGTCGGGGGCCGCCGGTCGCGCCGCGTACATGTCGTCCCAGAACGTGTTCGCCTCGGTGGCGTTCATCAAGGGCTCCTTCCGTCGGTGGGCGCCCAGTCTCACCAGGCGCGCACCGGTCTGGCACGCGATCTTGCGGTTTTGGCAAGATGAGCCCGTGGACCGCGAAACGGATGAAGTACTCGACGGGGTGGGGCCGCGACTTCGCGCGCTGCGTCGTCACCGCGGCATCACCCTCGCCGACCTCGCGATGACAACCGGCGTGTCGGAGAGCACCCTGTCCCGGTTGGAAAGCGGGCAGCGCAGGGCAACCCTGGAGTTGCTACTGCCGCTGGCCCGCACCTACGACGTTCCGCTGGACGACCTCGTCGGCGCCCCGCGCACCGGCGACCCCCGCATCCACCTCACGCCGATCCACCGGTTCGGGATGACCTTCGTGCCCCTGTCCCGGCGGCCGGGCGGGGTACAGGCGTTCAAAATGATCATCCCCGCCCAGCCGGAACCGCTCGAACCGACCCCGCAGACCCATGACGGCTTCGAATGGCTGTACGTGCTCAACGGACACCTGCGACTGATCCTCGGCGAGCGCGACCTGACACTGCCACCCGGCGAGGCAGCCGAATTCGACACGTCCTTGCCGCACTGGCTGAGTAGCGCCGACGGCCGCGTTGTCGAGCTGCTCATCCTGTTCGACCCGCAGGGGATGCGCACACACATTCACGCCGACCCCCACCGGCCGTCGCACGGCGGAAGTCAGCGGCGGTGATGCCCGCGGCCTCAGCAGCGCAGGCCGCCTGCGCGGAGATGGTGCTTTGACCACAAGGGGTCGCCGTTCCCGTCGCTGGGGCGTCGTGTCCTAACTGGACGATGGCCATCATGTGCAGCACCAGGACGCGCCCAGCAGAGCGGTGCCGTTCCAGGAGGAGAAGTGTCCCCTGGGCGGCGAACCGTTCGATGTCGTCGAGCGGCCTGGCCGGGGCTACCGCCGTTCCGCTAGTCAACTGGCAGCCGATGTGCGGGTGGTCTCGCTGACGCAGTGCGGACGTGGCGGAAAGTGGCCTGGTGGCACATGCACTGATGACTTCGGGCCCTGATTCCGGTCTGGTGGACTGTGAACCCTGTGCCGCAACAACGTTGCGCGCAGGTACACCGCACCACCCCCGCCGGAGTGGAGGGAGGGAGACCATGCCAGTACGCAGCACGCGGTCGGCGAACTGTCCATGGACACCAATCCCTTCCCTGACTTGTGGTTCGGCTCCCTCCGGGACGGCCGGTGGAGCGGCACGACCCGCGGGGAGGAACAGCTCGGCCGAGCAGTTCGGCCACGACCGGGCGCACTTCCTGTCCATGGCCCCGGGACGTACGGACGGCCCCCGACCACGCACTGTCTGCCGTACCAAGGAGTGTTGACGATGACCGCAGCCGGCACGCCGCCCCAGCACGTCACGTTCCAGACCACCGACCACGATCAAGCGGGTGAGTACCTGACCGGCGTCTACGGCACCTCCGTCCGGCTGGGCGGACGCAGGCACGGCTACTTCTACCGCCACACCCGTGTGGACACCGACACGTTCGCCATGAAGACCTGTGCGCAGACCGACGGCGTCGCGATCACCGTGGAGTCCCTACCGGTGCTGATGATCGGCCGCTCCCGTACCACGACTCTGGACTACCGTTCCGAAAGAACTGAACACAGGTTCGGTCCCGGCGAGGTGTTCATCACCTCCAAAGCCGAGGGCTGCGCCCCCTTCCGGGCGCGGTGGGGCAGCGGCGCCCTCCAGGTCGCCACCCTCCCCTTCACGCAGCTGGGCCAGGTGGCCGCGACCGCCGAGTCCCGCAGCCCCGCGCCGATCCGGTTCACCGACCTGCGCCCGGTGGATCCGGCCGCCGCGCACCGCGTGACCGCGACCATCGACTACCTCGCGGGCGTCCTGCGCGACCGGCCCGAATCCATGAGCGAACCGCTCGTGCTCAGCGCGGCCGGGCAACTGCTGGCCGCGACGGTGCTGGCCGCCTTCCCGAACACCGCACTCACCGAACCCACCATCGAGGACCGGCGCGATGCGCACCCGCGCACCCTCCGGCGGGCCATGGCGTTCATCGAGGACTACGCCCACTGCGACATCAGCGTCGCTGACATCGCCGCTGCCGTCCACGTCAGTATTCGCGCGTTGCAGTACGCCTTCCGGCGCCACCACGCCACCACGCCGCTGGGCTACCTCCGCCAAGTCCGTCTGCACCAGGCACACCAGGAACTGCTGGCGGCCGATCCCACGACCGAGGTCACGGTCACCCAGATCGCCGCGCGCTGGGGCTTCTTCCACTCCGGCCGTTTCGCCGGCTACTACCGCGACACCTACGGCCGCCCGCCGTACCAGACCCTGCACCGCCAGAGCTCCTGCTCTCCCGGACAGGCGTGACAGGGCCCAGTACCGATCCTGCAAGGACTGGCGGCCAGGGACATGAACCGAGCCATGCTCGACATCAGTTGGAGCGACTCGTGCCGTCCCCCAGCCAGCGCGTCAGGGCGGCTTCCAGGCCGGCGGGGTCACTGGCGCCGTCGGCCGACGCCCACGCCACGAAGCCGTCGGGTCGCACCAGCAAGCCGCTCACCCCGGCGCCGTCCGCACTACCCCGGACCAGGTCCAGCCGCCCGGCGTACGGCTTGGCCAGGGCTGCCAGCTGGTCGTCCCCGGCGAGATCGACGAGCAGGGCCCGGCCCTCATGGGCGTGGTCGGCGAGCCGGGTGCCGTCGTCCAGCCGGAGGGCGGGCATCGTCGCACCGACCAGCGGATGCCCCTCCCCCAGGTCGTAGCGCTGCCACAGACCTGAGATCCGCTTCACGTAGTGGGTCGCCCCGTCGCGGGTGCTGAGGAAGTCGGTGGTCACCCTCCTGAGGGCACGGCTGTAGGCGTCGCCGCGCATCGCGGCCACCTGCGCGCGCGTCCAGTCGAGCACCCAGGCGCCGATCGGGTGCCGCTCGCTGGTGTAGGTGTCGAGCAGGCCCTCAGGCGCCCACCCCTGCACGGTGGCGGCGAGCTTCCAGCCCAGGTTGACGGCATCGCCGAGCCCCAGGTTGAGGCCCTGGCCACTGAACGGCGAATGCACGTGGGCGGCGTCCCCGCAGAGGAGCACGCGACCGCGCCGATAGGTCGTCGCCTGCCGCGCGTGGTCCGTGAAGCGCGTGCCGCTGACAACCTCGGTCACGCGGACGTCGAGGCCGCTGGCGCGCCGCAGACTGGCCTCCATCTCGGCCGCGGTCATGGGTGCCTCCCGGTCCTCCGGGGGGCCATCGAGTTCGACGGTGCGCACCCAACCCGGCTTCGGCCCGTAGACGTAGACCCCGGTGGGGGTGTGCTGCCAGCCGCGCCCCAGGAGTTCCGCCCCCTCCACTGTGCCCACCGCCTGGCGGACGGTGATCTGCGGGTCCGTGCCGGGGAACTCGAAGCCCGCCTGACGCCGGACCAGGCTGCGGCCTCCGTCGCAGCCGACGAGCCACGCCACGCGCACGTCGCCGCCTTCCAGGTGCACGGAGACGCCGGCATCATCCGCGTCGAATCCACGCACCTCGACCCCGCGCCGGACCTCGACGCCCAGCTCCGCCGCGCGCTCACCGAGGATCCGCTCCACCTCGACCTGCGGGACTTGCACGTACCAGTTGGGACCGCGGCCGCGCAGGCTGGGGTCCTGCTCGTCGACGGGGCCCGCTGGGACCTGAATCCCGCCGAAGTGCCCGACGAAAGGCGCCCGCTTCCGCTCACCCTGGAACGGCAGCTTCCCCTGTACCGCCTCCACCGCGGGGAGCAGTCCGCGCCGGTCCAAGGCCTCGGCGGAGGCGGTGTTGATCCCCTCCGCCTTGGACGCGGTGTCGAACTCCGTCCGCCGTTCGACGACCACCACCCGGACCCCCGCCAACCGCAGTTCCGTGGCGAGCATCAAGCCGACCGGCCCGGCGCCTGCCACGAGCACGTCATAGTCCATCGTTGTCGACATCTGGTTTTCCTCTCTCATGGACATTTGGTTCTCTTCTTCCTGCTGGAGCCCTCCTCCGCAAGTCGGGCCCCTCGGTGATGCGGCCGCCATCACCCGTCGGCCTGAAAAGTCGGAGGGCGTCGAACCGTCTCCCCGCCAACCTCGCTCCCCCGCGTCCTTGCGGAACTAGCCCTGGATGGCAGCTTCGGCTTCTGCTGTCTCGGCGGGGGCTGGTGGCTTGGGGCGGCCGGGCAGGAGCAGACACAGCGGTACGGCGACAGCGGTGAAGGCGACCGACCACCAGAAGGCGTCGCCAAAGCCGTCGGCCACGGCGCCCGGGGTGCGGGCGCCCTCGGTGGCGTGCTGGAGGATGACTGCGAGCACGGCGGTGCCCACCGAGCCGCCGATCTGCTGGGCGACACGGGAGATGATGCTGGCGTCGGGGATCTGCTTGTGTCCCAGGCCGAAGTAGGCGGCGCCGGTGAGCGGGATGACGGCGGCGCCCATGCCGATGCCGCGCACGAACAGTGCGGCCATGAGCAGCACCTTGCTGGTGTCGGCGGTGGCGAGGGCGAACGGCACGGTGGCCGCGGTGGCGAGAACGAATCCGGCGAAGGCGACCCAGCGGGGGCCGATGCGGTCGGTGTAGTCGCCAGCCCGGGTGCGCGCGATGAGCGCGCCGACGCCCTGCGGGATGAGGAGCAGTCCGGCGCCGAGCGTGTCCTCGCCCCGGACCTGCTGCCAGTACAGCGGCAACAGCAACATCGCCCCGTACAGGGTGATGCCAGCCAGGAAGCCCAGGGTGGCGGAGGAGGCCAGCGCGCGGTGGCGGAACAGCCGCAGGTTGACCAGGGCGCCGTTGGCGCGCGGCAGTGCCCAGGCGGTGAAACCGCCGACCAGGGCGAGCCCGCCGATCAGCGGTACGAGTACCTCGGCGCTGGTGAAGCCCGTGCTGCCCTCGACCCGGGACAGTCCGTAGATGATGGCGGCGACCCCCGGGGAGAGCAGGAGCAGGCCGACGATGTCCAGGCGGGCGCGGGGACGGTCGGGTGCGGGACGGTCGTCGGGCAGGTTGCGCCAGGCGAGCCAGCCGCCGAGGACACAGAAGGGGATGTTGACGAAGAAGATCCAGCGCCAGTCGGCCAGGCTCAGGATGATGCCGCCCAGGACCGGGCCGAGGATCGGGCCGAGCGCGGTGGGCAGGGTGACGGTGGCCATGACCTTGCCGATGTTGCGGCCCTTGGCGGCCTGAATGACCAGCGTGACCACGAGCGGCATCATGATGCCGCCGCCGATGCCCTGGACGAGGCGGAAGGCGATGAGGCTGGCCGCGTCCCACGCCAGCGCGCACAGGACCGAGCCGAGCAGGAAAATCCCCAGCGCGGCGATCCACAGGCGTTTGCCGCCCATACGGGACTGGGCCCATCCGGCGAGGGGGATGGTGACGAACATCGCCAGCAGGTAGGCGGTGCTCACCCACTGGATCGTGGCCAGCGGGGCGTCGAGTTCCCGTGACAGGTCGTTGAGGGCGACGCTGACCATCGTTGTGTCGAAGACGACGGCGAGCGCGCCCACGATGATGGTGAACGCCATGCGCCACACGGCAGGGTCCACGCGGTCGAGGTCCGGCGCCGCGGGCGCGGTCGAGGCCCCGTGAGGAGTGCTCACGAGCAACCTCCTTAAGATAGAGCGTCGTATCTTACGACCGTCACAGTAGGGTACCGAGGTAAGATAGGCAAATCTATCCAAGAGAGGTGCGGATGCCTGAGCGACGCCGCGGAGCGGCACTGGAGAAGGCGCTCCTCGATGCGGCCTGGGAAGAACTCACGGCCAACGGCTACGCCAGATTCACCATGGATGCCGTCGTCCAGCGCGCCGGCACCAGCCCCCCCGTGCTCTACCGCCGCTGGTCTGACCGCGACGAGCTCGTACGGGCGGCCATCGCCCACGTCCTGGAACAGTCCCGAGTCGAGGTCCCCGACACCGGGAGCCTGCGCGAAGACGTCCTCACCCTCATGCGGGAGATCAACACCACCCGCGCCCGGCTCGTCACCGTCATGAGCGCGCACCTGGCCAGCTACTACCAGGAGACCGGCACCAGCCCCAGCGACCTCCTCGGCGCAAGACACGAGAAAACCGCCGACGTGCTCTTCGACCGCGCCGTCGCCCGCGGCGAGATCACACCGGAACACCTCAGCGAACGCATCAAGTCCCTCCCCTTCGACCTGCTGCGCCACGAAATCCTCGTGACCTTCGCCCCCGTACCCGACCGCGTCCTCGAAGAGATCGTCGACACGATCTTCCTCCCCCTCCTGCGCTGACCGCGGCACCTCTCACAGCGGAAGATCCGGAACGTCGGGACGCTTCGGTGGCTACGTCGCGCCAAGTCTGCGCAGATCCGGTCAGCGAGATCGCGAAGCCGTAGCGGACAGCTCTCACTCATGCAGCGCGCGCTCGCCGTTGTCGTCCATAGTGGACGCCGAGTGTCCACGGCCGGGAAGGACGACGGTCACGGTGAGCCCGCCGCCGGGATTGGGTGCAGCGGTGGCGCTGCCTCGATGGCTGTGCGCGACAGCTCGGACGAGAGTGAGGCCAAGGCCATGTCCCTTGGCGCGGGTACGGGTGCGCTGGCGGTAGAACGGCTCGAACAGCCGGCCGGCGTCCTCGGCGGTGACGACCTCACCGGTGTTGGCGACGGTGATCACCACGGAGTCACCGCACACCGCGATGGTCAGCCGAGCGGCGCCGCCGGTGTGGTTGTGCCGGATTGCGTTGTGCAGCAGGTTGATCAGCAGATGGTGGAGCAGGTCCTCGTCGCCGTCCACGCGAACCGGACGCAGCTCGCCGCGCACACTGATCCGGCACGCGGCCGCCTCCTCGTGCACCTCCTCCAGCGCGCGCTCGGCGACCGACGTGAGGTCGACCGGCGCTGTCTCGTTCACGCCGTGCTCAGCCTGGGACAGGGCGAGCAAGGCTTCCACCGTCGCGATGCTGCGTTCGTTGGTGGCCAGCAGCTTGGGTGCCAGGGTGGCGAGGTCGTGGTCGTGCGGGTGGGCCGCGGCGACCTGCAACATGGTGCGCATGGTCGTCAGCGGGGTGCGCAACTCGTGTGAAGCGTTGGCGGCGAAACGTTGCTGGGCTTGGAAACTCGCGTGCAGCCGGTCGAGCATCGTGTCGATCGTGTCGGCGAGTTCGGTGAACTCGTCCCTGGCGCCATCGAGACGGATGCGTTCGTCCAGGGTGTGCCCCGCGACCGTGCCCGCGGTCCGGGTGATGCGGTGGACCGGGGCGAGCATGCGCCCGGCGATGAGCCAGCCGAGTACGAGCGCGACCAGTGCCAGTCCGATCAGCGCCACTCCGGACACTCGCAGCAGCGCTACCAGGACGTCGTCCTTGCTGATGATGGCATCGGGAGGAGTCGATACGGCCGGAACCGTCACCAGGTGCTCCTCCTCGGAGAGGCGCTGCGCCGGGGCGTAGTCCGGGACGTACCGCATCAGGAAGTACACGGTGCCCAGCAACGCGATGCCGCAGGCCAGCACCAGGCCGCCGTAGAGCAGGGTGAGCCGCAGCCGAATGGACAACCGGCTCCGTCGTGGCGTGGCGTGGACGCTCACGGGGTGGCGGCGAGGTAGTAGCCGATCCCGGTGGCGGTGTGCAGGATCGGCGGATCACCGAGTTTGCGCCGTAGCGTGGACACGGTGATGCGGACCGCGTTGGTGAACGGATCGGCGTGGGCGTCCCAAGCCTTCTCCAGCAACTGTTCGGCGCTCAACACCGCCCCGTCCGCGCGCAGGAGCAGTTCCAGGACGGCGAACTCCTTGCGGGTCAGGCGCAGGGTGCGGTCGCCCCGGCGGGCGTCGCGACGCGCGGGGTCCAGCCAGAGGTCGGCGTAGGTCAGCACCGGCGGGTGCGCCGTGGTGGCGCGCCGCCGCAAGGCGTGCAGTCGGGCCACGAGTTCGGGAAAGTCGAACGGCTTGACCAGATAGTCGTCGGCGCCGATGCGTAGTCCGTCGACCTTGTCGGCCAACCTGCCGGCCGCGGTCAGCATGAGAATCCGGCAATCCGGCCGCCTGGCCGCCGTCTGGCGGCACACCTCGTCACCGTGGACACCGGGAAGATCGCGGTCCAGCACCAGCACGTCGTATTCGTTGACCGCCACGCTTTCCAGCGCGGTGGCTCCGTCGTGGGCGAGGTCGACAGCCATGCCTTCCCGGCGAAGACCGGACTGCAATGCCTCGGCGAGGAATACCTCGTCCTCCACGACCAGCACGCGCATGTTGCCCCTCCCCTACCTGTCACTGCCGTGCGCTCACCCGATATTGGCGCGAACCGCATCGTCCACTCGCGAACATATGGCCACCATATGGAAATCACCAGACGCTGGCGATAACACCGGTTCGGCTGGATGGAACGCGTCGCGGTCCGCCGGGGCGCGATCCACCTCCAACCGAAGGGAATCTCCCATGTCCTTGTTCCTGCAACGCAGCGCCTTGGTCGTCGCGGGCCTGGCCGTCTTGCTTGGCACCGGCGGCTCCGCGTTCGCCAGCACCACGGACGCGCCTGCCGGCGGCGAACCGGCGACGCCGATCTGCCAGCCGGCCAAGCCGCTGGAACCGGGCACGCCCTCCGTTCCGGCGAACCCGATCCAGGAGCAGCCGACCAAGCCAGTGCCGGTCGGCGCCCCCAGCGTGCCAGCGAACCCGATCCAGTGCCAGCCCGCCCAGCCGCTGAAGCCGGGTACCCCCTCCGTCCCGGCTAAGCCAGTCGGCCGGGGCAAGTAGTCCCGCACGCTTGACGAGCACCAGCGGGGACCGTCGGGCGTGCCAACGGTCCCCGCGCTACGTTGAGGTCGCCTCGCGAAGCGGATCGCCTGTCATGTCCACGTCTGCGTCGGTGGTTCACTGTCGCCGCAAGGACTTCACCGTATCGTTGTCGACTTTCGCGCTGCGGTCGACCACGCGTTCGACGTTCTGAGGTCCCGCGATCTCCAGAAGCACTCCTCGCGGCAGCTGAGTGCGTGTGCCCCCCTTTGTCCCGAGCCTCACCGAGCCGGGGCATCGGGGGTGGCGAAGGTGGGGAGTTGGAGTGCGGAGTGGGCCGGGCGGCCGGTGTCAGCGGGCAGCGAGGTGGAGTTGCGGAGGGCGGCGTTGCGTTCGGCCAGGGCTTCGGCCGTGCTGGGGAAGAGGCTGGCGTTGCCCTCGGTGACCAGGGCCTGGTTCAACTCGACGAACGGTCGGGTGGCCTGTTCGTAGGCGGTGAACGCCGTGGTGTGGTCGGGGCTGGTGGCCAGTTCGCCGGCGAGCATGTAGGCGCCGACCAGGGCGATGCTGGTGCCCTGGCCGGTGAGAAACGACGGGGCGTAGGCGGCGTCGCCGACGAGGGCGACGCGGCCGGATGACCAGCGGGGCAGGTGGATCTGGCTCACGACGTCGAAGAAGAGGTCGTCGGCGGCGCGCATGGCGGTGACCATGCGGGGGATCTCCCAGCCGTCCTCGGCGAAGACCTCGGCGACCAGGTCGCGTTGGGCGGCCGGGTCGCGGAAGGCGTCGAACGGGGGTTCGGGGCGGGCGAAGTTGAGGAAGCCGTGGAGGTTCTCACTCTCGCCCACGGCGTAGAGGACGGCAGCGCGGCCCGGGGTGTTCCGGATGACGCCCTCGTGGGACAGGCCGAAGTCGTTGCGCATGGTGAAGCCGGCGAAGCAGTAGCCGAGGTAGCGGTGGAACTGTTCCTCGGGGCCGAAGACGAGGGCTCGGACGCCGGAGTGCAGGCCGTCGGCACCGATGACGAGGTCGAACGTGCGGTGGGTGCCGCCGCGGAAGGTCACGTCGACGCCGTCGGCGTGCTCGTCGAGGGCGGTGATGGTGTCGTTGAAGAGGAATTCGACGTCCTCGCGGACGGTGGCGTAGAGGGCCTGTGCGAGGTCGCCGCGGCGCACCTCCAGGTCGCGGCCCTCGACGCCGCCAGCGAGGGCGTCCGGGCGGATCGAGGTGATCGGGCTGCCGTCGGGGTGGAGGAAGGTGATCTGGCGGGTGTCGACGTGGGCGGCCCGCAGGTCCGGCAGCAGGCCCATCCGCTCGACCACGTCCAGTGCCGTGCCGCGGATGTCGATGGGGTAACCGCCGCCGCGCAGGGTGTTCGCCTTCTCCACGACCGTGACGTCGAAGCCGTAGCGGCGCAGCCAGTAGGCCAGCGCGGGGCCGGCGATGCTGGCGCCGGAGATCAGGACCGTGCTCATGTCCACCCCTCAGGATCGGTAGCCACCAGATCGGATAGCTAACTTAGGTATGCTTCTTCAGGCCGCAACGGTCGCTACCGTTACGGGCATCAGTACCAACTGTATACCTAAGTTAGGTAAGTAAGAGGTGTGATGAGCGACAAGGACGACGGCCGGCTCGACCCGTCGGCGGTGCTGCCACGCCTGATGCAGCTGGGCGCCGTGCTCAACCGCAGCCAGTTGATGGAGCGGGCCATGGACCGGGTCGGTATCCCGCTGGACCGGCCGGCGGTGACAGTGCTCGTCACGCTGCGAATGGCCGGCCAACCCCTGCGCGTCGGGGAGATCGCCACCCGGATGCAGGTCGTCGGGCCGCACGTCACGCGGCACCTGCACGAACTTGAGCGGCGCGGACTGGTGCGCCGGGCCACCGACCCGCACGACCAGCGCGCCCGCCTGATCGAACTGACGCCGGAGGGCGGCGCGGCGGCCAGCCGCTACCTGGAGACGGTGCTGGGCTGGTTCACCGACGCGGTGGCCGACTGGTCCGACGAGGACCGCCAGACCTTCGGCCGCCTGCTCACCCGGCTCGTCGACGACCTGACCGCCCGCCTCGCCGACCTCGACGACCACACGACATGACCGCCAGGCGCCGGAGTAGCGCGCTCATCGGCTACTTGTTGAATGGCCGCACGACCGATGCCCGGCCAGGCTTGGTCGAGGAGCCGCAACACGGTGGCGCTGGTCCGCGGGTTGCGGCGTTCGTTGCTCTCGTTGAGGAATCGAAGGCGGACGGCTTCGGCCTGATCCCACGCCTTCGGTCCAGCCGGGACACCCCGTCTGACCTGGTGGGCCTCATCGAGGCACATGCGCACCACGCTCCGCCGGGCGCAGCCCGACACCAGGGGCACGGGGGTCGCCCCCCAGAAGAAACGACGGCCGACAAGGTTCGCGCGTTCCGCGAACACACCTCGGCCGAGGCCGTGGACGCAGCAGGGTTCGAACCTGCGACCCTCCGCTTGTAAGGCGGATGCTCTCCCGCTGAGCTATGCGTCCGCTGTGCCGGACCGGCCTCGCGGTCCGGCACAGATGGTCTCACAGCGCCTTGAGCGCGCGCTTCCACTGGTCCTGGTCGCGGGCCTCGCCGGGGGCGTTGCACTCGGCGAACTTGATCAGGCCCTGCTTGTCGATCAGGAAGGTGCCGCGGTTGGCCATGCCCGCGGCCTCGTTGAACACGCCGTAGGCCTGGGCGACGGCACCGTGCGGCCAGAAGTCGGACAGCAGCGGGAAGGTGTAGCCCTGCTGCTCAGCCCAGGACTTGAGGCTGAACGGGGTGTCCACCGACACGCCGATGACCTGCACGTCGTCGTTCTGGAACTCGGCGAGTTCGTCCCGGACCTGGCAGAGCTCGCCCTGGCAGATCCCGCTGAAGGCGAACGGGTAGAACACCAGCAGGACGTTCTTCTGCCCACGGAACGAGGACAGGCTCACGTCCTGCCGGTTGGCGTCCTTGAGCGTGAAGCCAGGGGCCTCGGAACCGACTTCGAGCGCCATGCTGCGCACCCTCCCGGTGGATTTCAGCTGCGTTGGGGTTACCCGTCCAGCCTAGGCCACCGGAAGGAAGCACTCAGCGCTTGGCCTTGGCCGACTTCGGCGACACGAGCTTGATCCCGGCCCAGTCCTCACCAACGCTGGTGTTGAGGGTCTGCGCCAGCCCCGCGGTGGGCACGGCCTCCGCGATGTCACTGGGTTCGACGTACCCAGGCCGCCCCGTCTTCGGGGTCAGCACCCAGATCACACCGTCCTCGGCCAACGGGCCGGTGACGTCCATCAGGGTGTCGACCAGGTCTCCGTCGCTCTCCCGCCACCACAGCAGAACGACGTCGACGACGTCGTCGGCCTCCTCGTCGAGCAGGTCGCTGCCGATCCGCTCCTCGATCGCGGCGCGGACGTCGTCATCGACGTCCTCGTCCCAACCGATCTCCTGGACCACCATCTCCGGCTCGATCCCGAGCCTGTCGGCGACGCCGACCTTGCCAGCGTCTCCCGCGGCCACCACGGCTTCCACTCCTCCAAGCTATGCCAGCAGCGGCGGTTGTCCCCAGCCTCGCCGGGCAACCCGCCGCTGTCTGTGCCTTTACCGGTCGCCGGTTAGCGAACACTGCCTGACCACCCTCGCGCAACCACCCACACCGAGACACCCCCCAACTGCTACCCCGCCGCAACACCCGTCTGGGGCATGAGGCAGGCTCTGCATACCTCCTATACGCGCGCGCGAGGGCACAAAAATCGGCTACTGGCCAGTAGCGCAGATCGGGTCACGCCTCAAGTCGCCGGATGGGGGAGGATGGACCCGGACTCAGACAGAACCAGGCGAGGAGAACCCTTGGCCCCGCAGAGCAACGGCACTGGCAGCGCGGGCACCCCCGAGCGGGTGCACGTCATTCGCGATGGCCTGGCGGCCCACCTGCCCGACATCGACCCGCAGGAAACCAGCGAGTGGCTGGAGTCCTTCGACGCCGTGTTGCAGGGCGCCGGCCAGCAGCGCGCCCGCTACCTGATGCTGCGGCTGCTCGAGCGCGCACGGGAGAGCAGGGTCGGCGTGCCCTCGCTGACCAGCACCGACTACGTCAACACCATCCCCACCGAGCAGGAGCCCTGGTTCCCCGGTGACGAGGAGACCGAGCGCCGCTACCGGGCGTGGATCCGGTGGAACGCGGCGATGACGGTGCACCGGGCGCAGCGCCCCGGCGTGGGTGTCGGTGGTCACATCTCGACCTACGCCTCCTCGGCCACGCTCTACGAGGTGGGCTTCAACTGGTTCTTCCGAGGCAAGGACCACCCCGGCGGCGGTGACCAGGTCTACTTCCAGGGCCACGCCTCCCCCGGCATGTACGCCCGCGCCTTCCTGGAGGGCAGGCTCACCGCGGAGCAGCTCGACGGCTTCCGCCAGGAGTACTCGCACGCGGGCCCGGGCGGCGGGCTGCCCTCCTACCCGCACCCGCGGCTGATGCAGGACTTCTGGGAGTTCCCGACCGTCTCGATGGGCCTTGGCCCGATGAACGCGATCTACCAGGCGCGGTTCAACCGCTACCTGCACGACCGCGGCATCAAGGACACCTCCCAGCAGCACGTGTGGGCCTTCCTCGGCGACGGCGAGATGGACGAGGCCGAGTCGCGGGGCCTGGTCCACGTGGCGGCCAACGAGGGCCTGGACAACCTCACCTACGTGATCAACTGCAACCTGCAGCGGCTGGACGGGCCGGTGCGCGGCAACGGCAAGATCATCCAGGAGCTGGAGGCGTTCTTCCGCGGCGCGGGCTGGAACGTGATCAAGGTGATCTGGGGCCGCGAGTGGGACACCCTGCTGCACGGTGACCGCGACGGCGCGCTGATCAACCTGATGAACACCACGCCGGACGGCGACTACCAGACCTACAAGGCCAACGACGGCGCCTACGTGCGCGAGCACTTCTTCGGTCGCGACCCGCGCACCAAGGAGCTCGTGGCCAACATGACCGACCCGCAGATCTGGAACCTCAAGCGCGGCGGCCACGACTACCGCAAGGTCTACGCGGCGTACAAGGCGGCCACCGAGCACAACGGCCAGCCCACGGTCATCCTGGCCAAGACCATCAAGGGCTACGGCCTCGGCCCGCACTTCGCCGGGCGCAACGCCACGCACCAGATGAAGAAGATGACCCTGTCCGACCTGAAGCTGTTCCGGGACGAGCTGCGCATCCCGATCAGCGACGCGGACCTCGAGCGCGACCCGTACCTGCCGCCGTACTACCACCCCGGCCAGGACTCCGCGGAGGTCCAGTACATGGCCGAGCGGCGCAGGCAGCTGGGCGGGTTCGTGCCGGAGCGGCGCGGCAAGTCCAAGGCGCTGGTGCTGCCGGGCGACAAGGTCTACGAGACCATCAGCAAGGGCTCTGGCAAGCAGGAGGTGGCCACCACCATGGCCATCGTCCGGCTGATCAAGGACCTGATCAAGGACGAGGGCATCGGCGGCCGGATCGTGCCGATCATCCCCGACGAGGCGCGGACCTTCGGCATGGACGCCATGTTCCCCTCGCAGAAGATCTACAACCCGCACGGGCAGCTGTACACCTCCGTGGACGCCAAGCTGATGCTGGCGTACAAGGAGAGCGAGCAGGGGCAGATCCTGCACGAGGGCATCAACGAGGCGGGCTCAACGGCCTCGTTCACCGCCGTGGGCACCTCCTACGCCACGCACGGCGAGCCGATGATCCCGATCTACATCTTCTACTCGATGTTCGGCTTCCAGCGCACCGGTGACGGCCTGTGGGCGGCGGCCGACCAGATGGCCCGCGGCTTCGTGCTGGGCGCCACGGCGGGCCGCACCACACTGACCGGTGAGGGCCTGCAGCACGCCGACGGGCACTCGCTGCTGCTGGCGGCGACCAACCCCGCGGTGGTGTCCTACGACCCGGCCTGGTCCTTCGAGATCGCGCACATCGTCAAGGACGGCCTGCGCCGCATGTACGGCGAGGGCGCGGAGAACGTCTTCTACTACCTGACGATCTACAACGAGCCCTACCAGCAGCCCGCCCAGCCCGAGGGCCTGGACGTGGAGGGCCTGCTGCGCGGCCTGTACCGGTACTCGACGGCGCCCGTGGGCAACGGGCCGAGGGCGCAGATCCTGGTGTCCGGGGTCACCATGCCGGACGCGCTGCGCGCCCAGCAGCTGCTCGCCGAGGACTGGGGCGTGCAGGCCGACGTGTGGTCGGCGACCTCCTGGTCGGAGCTGCGCCGGGACGCCGTGGAGGTGGACCGGTTCAACATGCTGCACCCCGAGGCGGAGCCGCGTGTGCCCTACGTCACGCAGGTGCTGTCCGAGGCGGCGGGCCCGGTCGTGGCGGCCTCGGACTGGATGCGCGCCGTGCCGGACCTGATCCGGCCCTGGGTGCCCACCGACATGATCACCCTGGGCACCGACGGGTTCGGCTTCTCCGACACGCGTCCGGCCGCACGCAGGCACTTCCTGGTGGACGCCCAGTCCATCGCGGTGGGCGTGCTGACCGCGCTGGCCCGCCGCGGTGAGGTCGAGCACTCGGTGGTCGTGGAGGCCAGCCACAAGTACAAGATCGACGACGTGCAGGCCGCGGGCCCGCAGACCTCGGACTCCGGGGTCGCCTGAGCCTGACCCGAGCTGACAACGGCGTCACCCGCCTGGTGCGGGTGGCGCCGTTTCTGCTAGCCAGGTGTGGTGACACAGCCTTGGGAGTGGGACGAGCCGACCTGGCGCGGGCACGTGCAGCGGGTGCGGGCGGGACGCAGCCTCAAGCCGGAGAGCTGGCCGGGCGGGGCGCGGGTGGCCGTGGCCCTGTCCTTCGACGCCGACCAGGAGACGATCCCGCTGCGCGACGCCGACCTGAGCCCGTGCCGGCTGTCCCAGGGCGAGTACGGCAGCCGGACCGCGGTGCCGCGCGTGCTGCGGCTGCTGGCCGAGCACGGCATCCCGGCGACCTTCTTCGTGCCCGCGGTGTCCGGCCTGCTGCACCCCGAGGACCTGCGGCTCTTCGTGGACGCCGGGCACGAGGTGGCGCTGCACGGCTGGATCCACGAGCGCAACACCGACCTGCCGCCCGGGGTGGAGCGGGAGCTGGCCCTGCGCAGCGCGGACACCCTGGAGCGGCTCACCGGCCGCCGCCCGGTGGGGCTGCGTACCCCGTCCTGGGACTTCAGCGCGGACACGCTGTCGATCGTGCGCGAACTGGGCCTGGCCTACGACTCCTCGCTGATGGCCGACGACGAGCCGTACGAGCTGCTCGCCGACGGGCAGCCGACCGGGGTGGTGGAGATCCCGGTGGAGTGGATCCGCGACGACGCGCCGTTCTTCCCGCGCGACCCGACCAGGCCGAACCTGGCGCCGCGGGACGTGCTGCGGCTGTGGTGCGACGAGTTCGACGGGGCGCACGCCGAGGGCGGCCTGTTCCAGCTCACGATGCACCCGCACGTGATCGGCCACCGCGGGCGGCTGGTGGCGCTGCGCGAGCTGATCGGGCACGTGCTGGGCCACCAGGACGTGTGGTGGGCCACCCACGCCGAGGTGGCCGCCTGGGTCAGCCGCTGACCTGGGCCGGTTCGCGGGCGCTGATGCTGCGCGCGGTCCTGGCCCAGTCCAGCCAGCCCTTGACCACCAGCCCGGCGAACACGATGTAGACCGCGGCGCTGAAGTACAGGCCCGAGGCCAGTTGCAGCGGCACGCCCACGGCGTCCACGAGCAGCCAGATCAGCCAGAACTCGACCAGACGCAGGCCCTGGGCGGCGTAGGCCACGGCGGTGCCGATGAAGATCGCCGCGTCGGGCCAGGGCGCCCAGGAGGCGTTGAACTGCTGCAACAGCAGGGCCATGCCGACCGTGCCGATGACCAGGGCGGCGAGGATGCCCAGCAGCTCGGGCCGGGTGGAGCGGCGCACCTCGATGCCGAACACCGGGTCCCGCCGCCGGGTCCAGGCCCACCAGCCGTAGCAGGAGATCCCGAACACGATGACCTGCCGGATCGCCAGGCCGCCCAGGTGCGCCGAGGAGTAGACGGAGAACAGCAGCACCGCCGCGAGCAGCTGCACGGGCCAGGTCCACAGCGTTCGCCGTTGGGCCAGGAAGACCACGGCGACCGCGCCGATCTGGCCGATCAGCTCGGCGAAGGAGATCCGCTCCCCGAGCAGTAGCAAGCCGTTTTCCAACAACCAGTTCACGCCCTACCCCTTCCCACCCAGGGTTTCAACATAGGCCCTGGGTGGTCCTATTCCTCGGGGTTTGTGGCGGATCAGCCAGTCGTCGGCGGCTGGGTGAAGCCCTCGGGCGGGGTCGGCGTCTCCGAGGGGGCGGGCTGGTTGCGCTCCCACGGGGCGCCGGCTGGCTGGCCGCCCGCCGAGCCCGGCTCACCACCGGTCGTCTCGGCCTGCGCGCGGGTCAGCCAGTGCTCCCAGCGCGACTGCATTGGTCCGATGAGCCCACCGCCGACGCCGACCACGATCACGCCGCCCACGGTGGCCAGCACCGCGATCAGCACCGGCTCGGTGACGGTGGTGGCGATGCCCAGCTGGTTCAGTGCGGCGATCACGCCCAGCGCCAGCAGGAACGCGTAGCTGATCGTGCCGAGCAGCGGGCCGAACTGCCGACCGGCGAGCGCGCCGGTGACCAGGTCGCGCACCACCCGGGCGATGGCCGAGGCGATCAGCACGAGCACGATCGCCACGACTACCCGGGGCAGGTAGGCGATGACCTCGTTGAGCAGCTCGCTGACCGCGTTGCCGGGGCCGAACGCACCGAAGGCGAACTGGAGCGCGATGAGCAGGATGAAGTAGAAGACCAGCTTGACGATCAGGCCGCCCGCGTCCACCGGTGACTTGGGGCCGCCGATGCCCGCCTTGGCGACCAGTTTCGCGAAGCCGGTCTTGGCCAGCAGCAGTTGCACCGCTTTGGACAGGGCGGTGGCGATCAGCCAGCCGATCAGCAGCACCAGCAGGAAACCCAGCAGCTTGGGCACGAAGGTGGTGATCAGTGCCCAGGCCGCGCCGAGCCCCTGGCTCAGTTGCGAGTCCACGAGATCCTCCTCACCGCATCGGTGACCGGATGGTTTCGCAGGCGGGGACGTGCAGCAACTCGACCGCACGAAAGGGGGAATGCGATGGCGGAGTGCGCTTCGATGATCCACAGTGGACATACCGGTGGGGACCGGGGAGATGAGACCGCCCGGCCCCGCGCTCCGTCTCAGGTGCGCGGGGCCGGGCGTTTTCGCTTTCAGAGCGGGATTCAGCCGCCCCAGAGCGGGACTCGCGCTCCGGTGAGCGGGACTCGCGGGGTTGGCGGCGTGTCCCGGTCAGCCGCACGCGAGTCCCGCTCAGCGGGTCAGATCGGGGGCAGTGCGCTCAGGTAGGTCCGCACCGAGTCGGTGAGTGAGGCGGCACGGGCGGGTGCGACCGCGGCCGGTGGCACGGCGGGATCGGCGGCGGTGCCCGGCCTCGGGTCGCCCGCGCAGACCGAGCGGCTGTCCGGCAGCACGCCGTCCACGAAGTAGCGGTTGATCCGCTCGTTGACGCAGGGGTTGCTGCCGTACTCCCCGTGCCGCCCCTCGTCGGTCACGGTGATCAGGTTGTCCCGCAACAGGTTGGCCATGGCGGGACCCCCTGCGTACTGGGTCTGCGCATCGGCCTCGGCCTGCACCACCACGCCGACGGGGTAGCCGGTGCGGGCCAGTCGCACGGGGTGGTCGGCCGGGGTGAAGGACCGGAACGTGCAGCCGGTGGGCGCGGCACGGGACACGCCGTAACCGTAGGGGAACCGGTCCCGGTAGGTGCGCATGTCCTGGTAGTAGGTCTCGGGGTCGGTGGGCCAGTCGGCCTCGCAGGTGACCGTGTCGAACACCCCGGAGCGCAGTTCGTGGATGCCCGCCTCGGCCAGCGCGCGGCCCGCCCGCGTGGCGTCGAGCACCCCGGGGTCGGGGGCCTGTCCCCGGCTGATCCGGCCGACCAGCACCGCCAGGTCCGACCACAGTGGACGGTAGCGGGCGCCCTGACCGAGCGCCCCGTCCAGCATCGAGCGGGTGAACTCCCCGACCGGGGACTTGGCCAGCCGTCCGGCCAACCGCTCCACAGTGGACAGTACGGCCCCGCTCGATGTGCCAAGGCCGTAGGCGTTGTCGCGGTGGCCGACCCAGTCCGCCCAGGCGTCCACGTCGGCGCGGTACGCGGCGGCCTGTTCGAGGAACTGCTTGCGCCACAACCACTCCGGGTGCACGGAGGAGTCCAGCACGGAGAGGTTGAGCCGCTGCGGGAACAGCGTGCCGTACACCGCGCCGAGGTAGGTGCCGTACGAGTAGCCCAGGTAGTTGATCTTCTCCTCGCCCAGGGCCGCGCGCAGCAGGTCCATGTCCCGCGCGGTGTTGGCGGTGGTGACGAACGGCCGGATGCCGCCGCCCGCGCGCTGGCAGGCGTCCTCGTCGGCGCGGGCCTGCGCGGTCCAGGAGGCGAACTCGGCGTCGGCGGGCCGGGAGTCGGTGTCGGCCAGGGTCGGCGAGCGCAGGCAGTTCAGCGCGGTGGAGGCGCCGACCCCGCGCGGGTCGAAGCCGACCAGGTCGTAGTACTGGCCCAGCGGGGTGTGGTCGGCGACGTAGCGCGGCATGGACAGCCCGCTGCCGCCGGGACCGCCCGGGTTGATCAGCAGGACTCCCCTGCGGTGCTGGGGGTCGGCGGCACGGCGCCTGCTGACCGCCACGGCGATCTTCTCCCCGTCCGGGTGGAGGTGGTCCAGTGGCACGGCCAGGGATCCGCACTCCAGTGTGGACAACGAGCCGGTGCACGGGCTCCACACCAGGCGGGGTGTCGCCGCACCGGAGACGGGCGGCACGAGCAGGCAGGCGGCCAGCGCACTCACCGCGACGGCCAGCATTCTTCGCACGAGGTCCTCCCAGCGGTTCGGGGCTTGCTCCGAACATAGGGGCGAGTTCGGTCCGCGAGCTGGACTTTCAGCCGACCGTGTGGCGGCGTGCAATTCTTGGCGGCATGAACGGAGTTGGCGGCCTCGAGTGGGAGTCGCTGTCGGCGAAGACCCTGCGTGAGCTGGAACACGCCTCGGGCGCACTCGCCTCGGGCACGATCGAGGCGATGGAGCAGCGGCTGCCCTGGTTCCGGCGGCTGCCCGCCGACCAGCGGGCCAGCGTGCTGCTGGTGACACAGAGCGGGGTCGCCGGGTTCGTGTCCTGGCTGCGGGACACCAAGCAGGCGATCCGGCTGACCGCCGACGCGTTCCGCTCAGCCCCCAAGGACATGTCCCGCTGGGTGAGCCTGCGGCAGACCGTGGAGCTGGTCCGGGTGGCGCTGGAGGTGTTCGAGGGGCGGCTGCCCGAGATCGCCGCCGACGAGCACGAGAGCGCGATGCTCACCGCGGCCGTGCTGCGCTACGGGCGGGAGATCGCCTTCGCCGCGGCCACCTCCTACGCGGCGGCGGCGGAGGCCCGCGGTGCCTGGGACGCGCGCCTGGAGGCACTGGTCGTGGACGGCATCGTGCGCGGGGACACCGAGGAGGCGCTGGTCTCGCGGGCGGCGGCACTGGGTTGGGAGCCCGCGGCCGAGGCGACGGTGCTGGTGGGCAACCCGGCCTCGGACGAGCCGACCCGGGTGGTGTTCGACGTGCGCAGCCGGGCGGCGCGGGTGTCCCGGCCGGTGCTGCTCAGCGTGCAGGGCTCGCGGCTGGTGGTGGTGCTCGGCGGACCGGCCGACGAGGCGGGCGGGCGCGAGGTGCTGCCGAAGATGGCCGAGGCGTTCGGCCCGGGCCCGGTGGTGGTCGGGCCGACGGTGTCCAGCGTGGCCGAGGCGCACCGCAGCGCCTCCGACGCGCTGTCCGGGCTGCGCGCGGTGGTGGGCTGGCCGACCGCGCCCCGGCCGGTGCGCTCGCTGGACCTGCTGCCGGAGCGGGCGCTGGCCGGGGACCCGGAGGCGGAGTACCAGCTGATCGACCGGGTGGCCCGCCCGCTGGAGGACGCGACCGGCGGTCTGATGGAGACGGTGGACGCCTACCTGGAGGTGGGTGGGGTGCTGGAGGCGTGCGCGCGCAAGCTGTTCGTGCACCCGAACACGGTGCGCTACCGGCTGCGCAGGGTCGCGGAGCTGACCGGGCGCAACGCCAACGACCCCCGGGACGCCCTGGTGCTGCGGGTGGCGCTGACCGTGGGCAGGCTGGCCAGGGCACGGGGCTTGTGGTGACCTGACGGAAGTCAGGGCCAGGACCCGACCTCAGCCCGACTTGCGAGGGACCCGATCAGTGATTGGGTCCTAGCCATGCACAAGGCACTCACCGTCACCGCTGCCCTCGCCGCGGTCGCCGCCGTCTCGGCCTGTTCCAACCCCACCGGCAAGGCCTGGGCCATCACCTACGAGGTGACGGCCGAGGGCACCGGCACGCTGTCGAACATCAGCTACGCGGAGACGGTCAACCGCTACCAGAACTCGACGACCAAGCACGAACTCGCCGGGCCGCTCGGGCTGCCGTGGAAACTGGACGTGGTCATCGGTGCCGGTGAGCAGGCCGAGGTCACCGCCAAGCCCTCGGCGGGCACCGGGGTGCTCAGCTGCCGGATCCTGCTCGACGGCACCAAGGAGCTCGCCAAGGCCACCGCCCCGGCCGCGGGCCAGCCCGTCACCTGCACCAAGAAGACCGACAGCTGAGGTGTGGTGATCGCCTCACTCGGTCGTGTGTACCCCTGTCGACAACCCAACTGACCAGCTCGCGGTCATCCCGGCTTAACTTTTGTAGACACCCCACAAAGCTCGCGCCGTTACTTCGTGGCTGGCGGCATCGTTGCCCCGGGCCATGACCGTGTTCAGTGAGCGGGTGATCGCACTCCTAGCCCCCGGTCAGGGGTCCCAGGCTCCCGGAATGCTCACCCCCTGGCTGGAACTCGACGGTGTCGAGCAGCTGGTGCGGGGCTGGTCGCAGGCCACCGGCCTGGACCTGCTGCGGCTGGGCACCACGGCGGAGGCCGAGGAGATCAAGGACACCGCGATCACGCAGCCGCTGATCGTGGCGATGTCCCTGCTGGCGCACCGCGAGCTGGTCAAGCGCGTGGAGCTGCCCGAGGGCACCCCGGTCGCGGGCCACTCCGTCGGCGAGCTGGCCGCCGCCGCCATCGCGGGCGTGCTCTCCGCCGACGACGCCGTGGCACTGGCCGCCGTGCGCGGGGCCGCGATGGCCAGGGCCTGCGCCCTGGAGTCCACCGGCATGGCCGCGGTGATGGGTGGCAACGCCGAGGAGCTGCTGGCCAGGCTGGACGACTACGGCCTGACCCCGGCCAACCGCAACGGCGCGGGCCAGACCGTGGCGGCGGGGTCGGTCGAGGCGCTGCGCAAGCTGTCCGAGGACCGGCCCGCGGGCACCAAGGTGGTCATGCTCAAGGTCGCGGGCGCCTTCCACACGCACTACATGGAGCCCGCCCGCGTGGAGCTGGCCGAGCGCGCCGCACAGGTCAGCACCGCCGACCCGGTGCTGCCGCTGCTGTCCAACGCGGACGGTGCCGTGGTCACCAGCGGGGCCGAGATGCTGCGGCGGCTGGTCGCCCAGGTGACCCTGCCGGTGCGCTGGGACCTGTGCATGGACTCCCTCGCCGAACTCGGCGTGACCACCACCGTCGAGCTGCCGCCCGCCGGTGCGCTGACCGGGCTGGTCAAGCGCCAGCTCAAGGACGTGGTGACCCAGCCGCTGGCCTGCAAGACCCCGGCCGACCTGGACCGCGTCCTCGAGGCGGTGCGGGCATGAGCGGGCGTCCGAACCTGTTGCGCACCAGCGGTCCCGCCGGTTCGAAGCTGCTCGGCTTCGGCAGCGCCCAGGGCAACCGCGTGGTCACCAACGAGGACATCGCCGCCTCCGGGGTGGACACCTCCGACGAGTGGATCCGCCAGCGCGTCGGCATCGTCGAGCGCAGGCTGGCCGACCCGGACCAGTCCCTGGTGGACATGGCCGTGGAGGCCGGGTCCAAGGCGCTGGCCGACGCGGGCCTGGTGCCCTCCGACGTGGACACCGTGCTGGTCGCGACCTGCACCATGCCGGGCAACATCCCCAACGCCGCGGCGCAGACCGCGGACCGGATCGGGGTGAAGGCCCCGGCGGCCTTCGACCTGAACGCGGCCTGCGCGGGCTTCCCGTACTCGCTGACCGTGGCCACCGACATGATCCGCGGCGGCAGCGCCAAGCGGGTGCTGGTGATCGGCGCGGAGCGGTTCACCGACTGGGTGGACTGGCAGGACCGGGGCAACTGCATCATCTTCGCCGACGGCGCGGGCGCCGCGGTGGTCGGTCCCAGCGAGGAGCCGCTGATCGGGCCGGCCGTGCTGGGCAGCGCGGGCGACCTGGTGGACATGATCGGGCTCACCGAGCGCGGCCACATCTTCCAGGAGGGCCAGTCGGTGTTCCGCTGGGCCACCACGCAGATCGCGCCGATCGCCGAGCGCGCCGTGGAGGCCTCCGGGCTGAAGCTGTCCGACATCGACGTGCTGGTGCCGCACCAGGCGAACCTGCGCATCGTGGAGCTGATCGCGAAGAAGCTGCGTGCGCGCGGCGCCCGCGACGAGATGGTCGTCGCGGACGACATCCAGTACTCCGGCAACACCTCCTCCGCGTCGATCCCCATGGCGATCGACCACATGCGGGCGGCGGGCCGGATCTCCAGTGGCGACGTGATGCTGCTGGTCGGGTTCGGCGCGGGCCTGTCCTACGCCGGCCAGGTGGCGATCTGCCCCTGATCGAGGTTTCCGCCAGGGCACTGGCCCTGGCGGGTGGTACGACGAAAGGAAAGACAGTGGAGAACGAGGAGATCCGCACCGGGTTGGCGGAGATCGTCGAAGAGGTCGCCGGTGTCGCGGCTGACGACGTCACCGTCGAGAAGTCCTTCGTGGACGACCTGGACATCGACTCGCTGTCCATGGTGGAGATCGCGGTTCAGGCCGAGGACAAGTTCGGCGTGAAGATCCCGGACGACGAGCTGGCCAACCTCAAGACCGTCGGCGACGCGGTGACCTACATCGCCGCCAACGCATGACCGAGATCGACGTCGTCGTCACCGGGCTCGGCGCGACCACCCCGCTCGGCGGGGATGTCGCGTCGACCTGGGACGGCCTGCTCACCGGCCGCAGCGGCGTCAGCGCGCTGGACGCCGACTGGGTGCACAAGTACGAGATGCCGGTGCAGATCGCCGCGCAGCTCGCGGTGGAGCCCACCGAGATCCTGCCCAGGGTCGAGGCGCGCAGGCTGGACCGCAGCGAGCAGGTGGCCGTGGTCGCCGCGAAGCAGGCCTACGCCGACGCGGGGCTGTCCGAGGACGCCGTCGACCCGTTCCGGCTCGCGGTGATCGTCGGCACCGGCATCGGTGGCGCCATGACCCTGCTCAACCAGGACGACCTCCTGGAGACGCACGGGCTGCGCAAGGTCTCGCCGCTGACCGTGCCGATGCTGATGCCCAACGGTCCCGCCGCGCACGTGGGTCTGCTGTTCAAGGCCCGCGCCGGGGTGCACGCCCCGGTCTCGGCCTGTGCCTCGGGTTCCGAGGCGCTGGCCTGGGCCTGGCGGATGATCAAGACCGGTGAGGCCGACGTGGTCATCGCCGGTGGCGCCGAGGCGTGCATCACCGGCATCACCATGGCCGGGTTCGCGCAGGCGCGCACCATGAGCACCCGCAACGACGACCCGGCACGGGCCTCCCGCCCGTTCGACGGCCAGCGGGACGGCTTCGTGCTCGGTGAGGGCGCGGGCATCATGGTGCTGGAGCGGGGCGAGTTCGCCCGGGCTCGCGGCGCGCGGATCTACGCCACGCTCGCCGGGGCGGGCACCAGCGCCGACTCGTACCACATCACCGGGCCGGACCCGGAGGGCACCGGCCAGGCGCGGGCCATCACCGCCGCGCTGCGCACCGGGGGCATCGACAAGGCCGACGTCGGCCACGTCAACTGCCACGCCACCTCCACCCCGGTCGGCGACGTGATCGAGTCGCTCGCGGTGCACAAGTCGGTCGGCGACCACCCGTTGCTGACCGCGCCGAAGGGCTCACTCGGGCACCTGCTGGGGGCCTCCGGTGCCGTTGAGGCGATCGCGACCGTGCTCTCGGTGCGAGACGGTGTGATCCCTCCGACGGCGAACCTGGAGAACCCGGACCCGGCGATGTTGCACGAGGTTGTCGCGGGCAAGCCGCGCGAGGTCTCCCTGACCGCGGCTGTCAACGACTCGTTCGGTTTCGGCGGGCACAACGTCGCACTCGCCTTCACGCCCGCCTGATCCAGCCGTGGATCGGGCAGGTGTGCTGGTCGGGTAGTACGACGCACGCCGCAGACCTCCCGAGTCCAAGGGCAGCCCACGTGAGCCCGATCCCCGTGACCCGGAGGTCCGGCTGGCGCGGTCGCTGGACGCCGACTCGCCGGTGCCGCTGCGGCCCTTCGGCTCCTCTGGCGTGCTGGCCGTGCGGGGGCGCGTCGACGGCGCGCAGGTGGTCGCGCACTGCACCTGCGGCACCAGGATGGGCGGTGCGATGGGGTCGGAGGGCTGCCGCCACCTCGTCGAGGCCTTCGACCTCGCGGTGCGCGAGCGCTGCCCGGTGATCGGGCTGTGGCACTGCGGCGGTGCCCGGCTCGTCGAGGGGGTCGAGGCCCTCGACGGTGTCGGGCAGACGTCCGCGGCGGTGGTGCGCGCCTCCGGCCGGGTCCCGCATTTCTCGGGCCCGCGGCCGGTGGTGCCGCCCACGGGCAAGCGCTGACCGATGTGGTGATCGTGTCCGCGGACGGCAGCCGGGGGTCGTCACCGGAGCGGGCGTGGGGCTGGTGGGGCCTCGCCGTCCACCTACATCCATCCCCCGCCGCTCCCTGGGGGGCGACCCCGATACCAGTCTACCGCCCGCACCCCCTAGTTGATCTTGACGAGGGTCCAGGTGTGGACAACCCGGCGGGTGTGCACAGGTCGGCGCCCCGCAGCGGCTCGACGGCGCGGATCGGCAGGTCAGGCCGTGTCAAGGGGCAGTTCGCGGGCACGACATGTCAGGAAGGTGCCGTTGAGGACGTTGGACGTCCCAAAGGGCACCTTCCTGACGGGTCCACCCTGGGCCGGGCAGCGCCGCCGATGTCAGGAAGGTGCCGTTCAGGACGCTGAACGCCGCGAACGGCACCTTCCTGACATCGGGAGCGGGCCGGGCGTGCACCACTACCGCCAATGCCCCCGGCTCACTGGCAGATGCGGACCTGGGGGAAGAGGTTGGCGGTGCCCGCGTCGATGACCAGGTTGCCCTGCTCCCACACCATGGACCAGACGATCCACCACTGGTTGCAGTCCGAGGGGGCCTTGGTGGGCGCCTTCTTCACGGCCTGGTGGCTGGTGAAGTTGACCATCGCGATGACCGAGTCGCTGCCGTCGTGCGCGGGGTTGATGCGCTCGACCACCATGGCGGTGTCCTGCGTGGTGTCGTAGTCGAACTTCCAGGCGGCCTCGGGTTTGCTCTGGCCGAGCCGGTAGCTGACGGTCTTCAACCAGTTCTGGTAGTCGCGGTCGTTGATCGAGTCGAAGAAGCGCTGGGCCGTGCGCCGCACCTGGTCGTGCACCGGACTGCTCTGCGCGTCGCGGGTCATGACCACGGTCCGGCTCTTCGGGTCGACTGCGGGCGCCCCGGTATCGCTGGGCTCAGCCGTGTTGGTGGTGGAGTGCCCGCCGGGCGCCGTGGCGCCGACGGCGTAGAACTGCCGCGCGGCGAAGCCGCCGACCACCGAGCAGACGAGTATCAGCCCGACCACCGGGATCAGCCAGTGGCCGGTCCTGCGGGGGTGCTGTGGTGCCGACACGCCGACGAGCCTGCCATGGACAGGTAAAAAACGCTCACCCGACCCGGTGCAACCAGGTCACCGGGGCACCGTCCCCGGCCCTGCGGAACGGCTCCAGCGCATCGTCCCAGGGCTTGCCAAGCAGGCTGTCCACCCCGTGCGCGAAGGACTCCCCACCGCGGCTGCCCGAGGCGAGCGCGCGCAGCTGGTCCTCGGTGACCACGATGTCCCCGTTGGCGCTGGTGCGGGAGTGCCACAGGCCGATGCCCGGCGCGAAGCAGAACCGCTCCCCGTCGGTGCCGGGACTGGGGTCCTCGGTCACCTCGAAGCGCAGCATCGGCCACGCCTTGAGCGCACCGGCCAGGGAGCTGCCCGTACCGGCCTCGCCCGTCCAGGCGCATTCGGCACGCAACTGCCCCGGCAGTGCGGGCTGTGCCGCCCACCGCAGATCCGCCCGGACCCCGAGGGTGCCAGAAATGGCCCACTCGACGTGCGGACAGACCGCGGACGGCGACGAGTGGACGTACACAACGCCACTGGTGCTGCCCCGGTTGTTCACTGCTGACCTCCGCACTCGACGAGGGACGTCTTCCCCTACGCCCTGTCTCGCGTGACGATCACCAGCGGATCAACCTGATGCGCCATTCTGCCCCGGGCGGAGCTCCGTTCGCCACCGGAACTACAGGCTCGTTACCCAGAGATCACCCTCGCGTGGGGTTCCGACACAGGTGACGCCGATCACAGCACCACCTTCACCCTGTCGTGTCCACACGTTCTGGTGAGACACCGCTACGGTGAGCCCCTGAGTCAAGTTCCGGAGGTGAGCCGTGCGCCTGGTGCGGCTGGGCGAGGCCACGTCGAAGGTGGCCGCCGACCTGAAGGCCGCGCTCGCGGCGTGGGGCAGCGGGGACACCATCCTGGGCGGTGTCGCGCTGCTGGGTTACCAGCCGCCGGGGCACCCCAGGCCGGTGGACGCGGTGCTGGTGCTGCCGGGGGCGGTGCTCGTGGTGGTGGGTGTGGACCTGCCCGACCCCGCGCTCAAGCTGGACGCCCCACTGTCCGGGCAGTGGCGCATCGACGGCTGGCCACTGGTCAGCCCGACCGGCACGGTCAACCCGGCCTCCGAGGCGGTGACGGCCACGGCCGCGATCACCGCGCACCTGCGGCCGGTGCTGGGCGAGTCGGCGCGGCTGGGGGTGATCGTCGCGGTGGGGCCCTACGTCTCCGAGGTGACCCAGCCCGAGGAGGACCTCGCCGGGGGCGCACGGGTGCTGCACCCGAAGCCGTCGACCCTGCTGACCTGCGCGCAGGAACTGGCGACCGGGCCGAGGATGAGCGCCGCGCGGGCGGCTGCCGTGCTGGCCGCGCTGCACCCGGACGCGCCCACCGGGGACCTGGCCGCCGAGGGCTTCGCGGAGCAGGAGCAGGAACACGAGGCGGTCGAGGCCGCGGCGGCGCCCAAGCAGCGCCAGGACAAGTCCCGCCAGGACAGGCAGCGGCCGGAGAAGTCCCGTGGTGAGACGGCTCGTCCGGAACCGCAGCTGCCGCCCGTTCCCGCGCCCGCCAAGGCCGAACAGAAGACGGGTACGGGCAAGCCGCGCAAGTGGTTGCCGATTGGTGCGGCCGCCGCCGTGGTGGTGCTGATCGGCGCGGGCATAGTGGCGGCGCTGGTGACTGGCAGCTCCTCCCGCGCTGTGCAGCCGCAGACGGCCACTGTGGACGGCACCAACTACACCCGCGCCGACTCCACCCAGGACGGCACGGGCTGCGGCCAGCACTCCTACGGGGACCTCCAGGTGTGGCTGGGCGCCCACCCGTGCGCGGACCTGCGGCGGTGGAGCTACAGCGCGGAGGTCAACGGGCGCAACGCGGCCCTGGCCGTGGCCGAGGTGGGCTTCGCGGACGCCAAGGTGGCCGAGCAGTTCCGCGCGGCGGCGGCGAAACCGGGCGGCGGCGGGATCGCCGACCTGGTGCGGGAGGGCCGGGGCTGGCCGGGCGGACCGTCCTCCTTCGACCGGGCGGCGTTCAGCAGCGCGCAGACCGGCGCCAAGGTGCGGCTGGTGGAGGCGGTGTGGGCCAGCGGGGCCAGTTCCCCGGAGGACGCCGACCTGACCGCGCTCACCAAGCGCACCCTGAGCCTGCCGCTCACCGACTGAGGCAGGTGCTCGGTGCGGGCGAGCCGCCCGCGAACCGGTCCCTGATCCACCGCACGAGGTCGGCGGAGGCCTGGTCCAGCACGGACTCGTGGTCGCCGGGGTACTGGTGGTACGCCACCGGCGTGCCCTGACCGCACTGCTCGGCGACCACCGGCGCGATGGTGGACGCGGCGACGTCCTGGTCGGTGGCACCCGAGGCGACGAACAGCGGTCCGGCGAGCGGGGCGGTGGAGTACCGGTTGCCCGCCAGGAACTGGCTGACGGCCGGGTTGTGCGACCAGTCGGCGCGCAACAACTGCCTGGGCGTTCCCGTGCCGGACAGCACCCTGCCCACGCTCCAACAGCCCGCGTGCAGGTACTGGTCGTAGTCGCGCATGCCCGCCTCGCTGAGCATGTCCATGGGCTGGAATCCCGGGTGCTGCAAGGCGATCGAGCTGGCCACGTAGGCCAGGTACTGACCCTGTCCCTGGTTGTCCTGGACGGTCTGCTGAAGGCGGTCGTACGGGGTGACGGGGGCGAGCGCCACCGAACCGAGGAACTGGCCGACCGGCTCGGCGACCTGTTGCCGCGCCACGCCCCAGGCCGTCTGGCCGCCCTGGGAGTGGCCGACCACGACCCAGCGATCTCCCAGTCCCGCAACGGCTTTGCGGGCCGCGGCCACGGAGTACCGCACGTCGTTGGCGTTGGCGGTCAGGGTGAGGTACTCGTGCCCGCTGCCAGCGCCCAGCCCCGAGTAGTCCGTGGCGACCACGGCGAAGCCCTGCCTGAGCCAGTTGGCGACGAACTCCCCGTAGTACAGGTCCTTCATCAGGCTGGGCGCGCACTGCTGTGCCACGCCGCTCGTGCCGTGCGCCCAGGCGATGACCGGCCAGCCGCCGCTGGGTGGTGCACCGGCCGGGGTCAGCACCGCGGCGGAGGCCGCGACCGGTTTGCCCTGCGCGGAACGCGAGTCGTAGACCAGGCGCGTGCCCACGGCGCCCTCGGGCAGTGCCCAGCCGGTGAACCGCTCGGCGCGCAGCGGGGTGCCGGGGGCGGCCGAGTCCGGTGCGGTGTCGTAGAACGCCGCACGCGGCAGGGCGTTGGCGGCTTCGGCGGCCTTCGCCTGCGCGAGGGCGTCCGGTGTGGAGCACGCCGTCAGCAGGAGCACCAGCAGGGCGAGTCGTTTCATGGCGTCCATGAAAGGCAGTGCCCGCACTTGGGTCAACGGTGTTGACATAAGCTCGGCGAGTGACCAGCAGCCGTGTCGGGTCCGCCCGCCGTCGCCGCCGTCCGACCCGTGGCGGACAGGTGCTGTCCGAGGACCTGATCGTGGACACCTCCCTGCGGCTGATCGAACTGCACGGGGCCGAGGGCCTGTCGATGCGCAGGCTCGGCGCGGCGCTCGGGGCCGACGCCACCGCCGTGTACCGGTACTTCGCGAACAAGCACCAGCTGCTGCTGGCCCTCGCCGACGAGCTGATCGGCCGGACCTTCGCCGGGTTCGAGCCGACCGGCCAGTGGCAGCGGGACCTGCGGACCCTCGCGGGGTTGATCCACGGCGTGAACCTGGCGCACCCGCGGGCGGCGGCCGTGGTCACCGCACGGGTGACGGGCCGCCCGCACGAACTGGCCGCCGTGGAGACGATCATCGGCATCCTGCGCGGCGCGGGCTTCACCCCGGCGCAGGCCGTGCGCCACTACCACTGCTTCATCAGCCTGGTACTGGCGTTCTCGGCGCTGGACTCGGCGATGTGCAGCGGGGACAAGGCCGAACTCGCCGCGGAGACGGCCACCTGGCGCGAGGTCTACCGGGAGCTGCCCGCCGGGCAGTACCCGAACATCGCGGAGGGGGCGGACCTCCTCGTGGCGCAGATGCGGCACAGCCCGTTCGAGGCGACCGTGGAGCTGTTCCTGTCCGCGCTGGCGGCGCGGTTGGACTAGCCGCGCCGGGTCAGGTGCCCGCGAGCCTCGGCGTCGAGGAAGCCGTTCCGCTCGCGCAGCCGCTCGGAGATCCGCGCGCGGTCGGCCTCGGACCTGTTGCCGCCGTACTTGAACTTGGCGCGCACCGCGGTGACGGTCAGCTCGATGCCGCGGATCCCCTTGAGCAGGCGCTCATCCGGGGTCACCGGGTGCCGGCCGCTGCCGGGTTCGAAGTGCGCGAGCTGGGCGTTGAGCAGTTCGGCCTTGACCGCGGGATCGTCCAGCACGCGCACGTCGCACTCCAGGTGCACGGCGGCGTAGTACGAGGTGGGCACGCCCTGGGCCGGATCGGTGTCCTCGGCGGCGTTCCAGGCGGCGGGCACGTAGGTGTAGTCCCCGGTCACGGCGAGCAGCGCGCGGGGGTGTTCGTCCAGGGCGTGCCACACGGGGTTGGGCCGCGCGAGGTGCAGCAGCACGGTGCGCTCCCCGTCGTAGCGGAAGTGCGTGGGCACGACCACCGGCAGGTCGCGCCCCGAGCCGGGGGCGATCAGCTGGCCGAAGTCGTGTGTGGACAACCAGTCCCGCCACTCGGTGTCGTGCTGGGCGGCGTCCCAGGGGTGGATCAGCACGGGCTCACCGGGTCCTGGTGTCGGCCGCCTGTTCCAGCGGGGACACCACCGGGATCGGGGTGTAGGCCTGCGGGGTGGCGGTGGTGGTGTTCTGCTGGGGTTCCACGGAGTGCTGCTCCTCGCTGCCGTGCGGCTGGGCCAGCAGCAGGGCGGCGAGCGCCAGGGCTCCGATGGCGGCCACGGCTATCGTGCGGCGTCTTCGCAGCTGCGGCACGGAAAGCACGCCGGTGCGGGTGGTCAACCGCTGCGCCACATCGCTCAGTCGCGTGGCGCAGGACCGTGCGCTGGGCCGGTCCTCGGGCTCGGCCCTGGTCATGGCGACCAGTGCGGCCGCGAGCGGGGCGGGCAGGTCGGCGGGGATGCGGGGCGGGCGGGTGAGCCGGGCCAGTGCGGCCTCCACGCGCGGGCCCTCGTACTCCAACTCGCCGGTCAGGCACTCCAGCAGCACCAGGCCCAGCGCGTAGACGTCGGCGGCGGGGCCGACCGGCTCGCCGCGCACCTGCTCGGGCGCCAGGTACGCGGCGGTGCCGACGATCTGCCCGGTGGGCGAGACGGCGGTGGCGTCCACGGCCCTGGCGAAGCCGAAGTCGGCCAGGTGCGGGGCCCCGTCGGAGTCCAGCAGGATGTTGGAGGGCTTGACGTCGCGGTGCACCACGCCCCTGGCGTGCACGTAGGTCAGCGCCTGGGCCAGGGTGGCACCCAGCTCGGCCACCTCGGCGGGGCCCAGCGGCTGGTCGCAGAGCCGGTCGAGCAGGGTGGCCCCGTCGACCAGCTCCATGACCAGGTAGGCGCGGTCCCCGTCGGTGCCCGCGTCGAACAGCTTGACCAGGCCGGGGTGGCGCAGGGTGCCCAGGACCCTGGCCTCCTGGGCGAACCGGCGCCGGCCCACCTCGTCCAGGGTCGGCCGGAACAGCTTGACGGCCACCAACCGGTTCAGCCGGACGTCGACGGCCCGGTACACCCGCGCGACGCCGCCCTCACCGAGCAGCGCTCCAAGCCGGTACCTGCCCGCGAGCAGGTCCTGTTCCTGCCTCATGTCCCCGTCCCCACCACTACAGCCCGTACGCCTCCAGCAGGCGCAGCCACACCTCGCTGATCGTCGGGTATGACGGAACAGCGTGCCAGAGCCGATCGACTGGGACCGCGCCGACCACCGCGACGGTCGCCGAGTGCAGCAGTTCGGCCACGTCCTGGCCCACGAAGGTGACGCCGACCAGCACACGGCGGTCCTCGTCGACCACCATGCGCGCCTTGCCCCGGTAGCCGTCGGCGTGCAGTGAGGACCCGGCGACCGCGATGTCAAGGTCCACAACCCTGGTCCGCAGCCCGTCCTTCGCCGCCTGTTCGGCGGTGCGGCCGACGAAGGCCACCTCAGGGTCGGTGAAGACCACCTGCGGCACGGCGGCGTGGTCGGCGGTGGACACGAGCGGGCTCCACGGCGAGGTGTCGACCGCACCGCCCCTGGCGCGCGCGGCGATGACGTCACCCACGGCCCTGGCCTGGTACTTGCCCTGGTGGGTCAGCGGCGCGCGGCCGTTGACGTCACCCGCGGCGTAGAGCCACTGACCGTCCACACCCTCGACCAGCCCGGTGTCGTCGCAGGTGAGCGGGCTGCCGGGGTTGAGGCCGACCAGGTCCACCCCGATGTCGGCGGTGGCCGGGCGGCGGCCGGTGGCCACGAGCAGTTCCTGGGCGGACACGGTGGAGCCGTCGGAGAGCGCGAGCCGGACCTGGCCGTCCACCTGGGACACCGCCTGGCCGGAGACCCCGGTGAGCACGCGCACCCCGTCCTCGACCAGGCCCTGCGCCACCAGCTCGCCCACGAAGGGCTCCTGGCGTGGCAGCGGCCGGTCCTGGGAGACCACCAGCGTCACCTCGGCGCCCAGCCTGGCCCAGGCCTGGGCCATCTCCACACCGACCACGCCGCCGCCGAGCACCGCCAGGCTGGTGGGCACCGACTTGGCCGAGGTCGCCTCGCGGGAGGACCAGGTCCGCACGGTGTCGATGCCCTCGATCGGCGGGGTGAAGGGCACGCTGCCGGTGCTCACCACCACGGCGTGCCGCGCGGTGAGCAGCCGGTCGCCGACCGACACCTGGCGCTCGCCCGCGATGCGCCCGTGGCCGCGGACCACCGTGATGCCCGCGCCCTCCGCCCAGGAGACCTGGCCGGAGTCGTCCCAGTGGGAGGTGAACGAGTCGCGCCTGGCCAGCACCGCGGCCGGGTCGAGCCGGTCGCCGACGGGCACCCCTGGCAGCCGCCGCGCGGCCGCCAGGGCGTGGCCGGGTCGCAGCAGCGCCTTGCTGGGCATGCACGCCCAGTACGAGCACTCACCGCCCACCAGTTCGTGCTCCACCAGCGCCGCGGTCAGGCCCCCGCGCACCGCGCGCGCCGCCACGTTCTCGCCGACCGGCCCGCCGCCGATCACCACCACATCGAAGGATTCGCTCGGCGCAGCGCTTCGCGCCGGCCCTGTGCCCAATGGTTCGCTCGCAAGCTCGCTCACCGCCCAAGCCCACACCAGCCGCCCACCCGGAGCAAGCCGAGGCGTACCGGAAGCGCCGACACACCGCACGGGAACGTCCGACACGCGCCGCCCCACCCCGCGTGTCGGCGCTTCCGGTACCGCGTGTTCGACGTTCCGGTACCGCGTGTTTGCGCTTCCCGCTCAGAGCGAGGAGGCGCCGTCGAGCACCACGTCCTGGCCGGTGACGTAGCTGGCCTGGTCGGAGGCCAGCCAGAGCACGGCCTCGGCGATCTCCTCGGCGGAACCGATCCGCCCGACCGGCACGGTCTCGGCCACCCGCTGGTCCCGCTGCTGCGCGGTCTCGCCCGGCTGCTGCGACATCGGGCCGCCCACCGCACCGGGCGACACGGCGTTGATCCGCACCTTGTCGGCGGCGTGCTCCAGGGCGGCCCCCTTGGTCAGCGCCAGCACGGCGGCCTTCGCGGCCCCGTACACGGTGGTGCCCGGCACGGACTTGTACGCGCCCAGCACCGAGGACATGTTCACGATCGCGCCGCCGCCCTGCCGCACCATCTGCGGGATCTGGTGCTTGAGCGCCAGCCAGGTGCCCTTGACGTTGGTGGCCAGCACCTCGTCCACCGTGGCGGAGTCCAGCTCGACCAGCGGGCCGGCGCCCAGCACGCCCGCGTTGTTGAACGCCACGTCCAGCCGCCCGTGGTGGGCCAGCACGGTGTCGATCACGCGGCGCACGTCCTCCTCAACGGCCACGTCTGCCGTGACGACCAGCGCCTTGCCGCCCGCGGCCTCGATGGCCGAGGCCGTCTCGGCGAGCGTGTCGGCGGAACGGCCGGTCAGCACGACCGAGGCCCCCTCGGCGGCGAAGGCCAGGGCGGCGGCCCGGCCCAGCCCGCTGCCCGCACCGCTGACCAGCACGACCTTGTCGGTGAAGCGAGACATCAAGCACTCCCCATAATCGAACGATCATTCCAGTATTACGGCAGAACTCAGGAGCCCTCAGCCCAGCACGGACAGGGCCTGGTCGACGGCATCGGTCAGGCGTTGCCGGTCCGGGGTCTTGGCGATCACCCGGATGCCCTGCAACAGCGTGAGCAGGAACCGGGCCAGCGCCCGCGGATCGGCACCCTCCGCCAGCTCACCCTGGGCCCGCGCCCTGGTCAGCGCCATCGCGAGCGCGGTCTCCAGCTGGTCGAGGCTCGCCTCCACCAGTCTCGCCAGCTCGCGGTCCCCCGGCAGGCACTCCACCGCGGTGTTGGTCACCAGGCAACCCTTGCGGTCCGGGTCGGCCAGCGACTGCTCGGCGAAGGTCCGCACCAGTCGGCGCACCGCGGGCAGCGCGGGCCCCGGCTGTCCGAGCAGATCGAGCACCTGCCCGCCAGTGTCCTCGCCGTAACGGGCCAGCGCCGCGGTGTAGAGCTCGTGCTTGCTGCCGAAGGTGGCGTAGATGCTGGCCCGGCCGATGCCCAGGTGGTCGACGAGGTCCTGCATGGACGTGGCCTCGTAGCCCTTGCGCCAGAACAGGTCCACCGCGGCACGCAGTGCGGCGTCGGGGTCGAACTCCTTGGTCCTGGCCATAGGTACGACGGTAGTCGAACTAGAACGATCGGTCAAGATTGCAGGGCGGTCAGCGCTTCCGGGGCGTAGCCGAACAGCCCGGGCAGGCCCCCGGTGTGCAGGAACAGCACGGTCTGCCCCGCGTCGATCGAGCCCTCGGCCACGGCCATCAGCAGCTCGGCGGCGGCCTTGCCGGTGTAGACGGGGTCCAGGGTGATGCCCTCGGTGCGGCCGAACGCGGCCAGCGCCTGCCAGACCTGATCGGTCGGCACGCCGTAGCCGGGACCGACCGCGCGGTCGAGGACCCGCACCCGGTCCAGCGGCGGCACGGGCACGCCGAGCACCTCGCAGGTCTGGTCCACCAGCAGCCGCAGCTGGGTCCACGCCTGCGCACTGGCCCGCGACACGCTGACCAGGTCGATCTCGACCTCCCAGCCCAGCATGGCGATGCCCACGACCAGCCCGGCAGCGGTGCCCGCACTGCCCAGCGGCACGACCAGCCGGGTCGGCCAGCCGCCGCGCTCCGCGCACTGCTCCACGAGTTCCGCGGCGGCGGCCACGTAACCCAGTGCACCGACCCCGTCGGACCCACCGACGGGGATCAGCCTCGTGCGCCCGGAGTCGGCGAGCAGTTCGGCTCGACGCTGCTCGGCCTGTTCGGCGGTGTCCAGCACGTGCACCCGCGCCCCGTAGAGCCGGTCCAGCAGCAGGTTGCCCGAGCCCTCGTAGTGCTCCCCGGACCTGGGCACCTCCCTGACCAGCACCAGCTCACAGCGCAGGCCCAGCGCAGCGCAGGCAGCGGCGGTCTGCCTGCCGTGATTGGTCTGCAGCGCACCCGAGGTGATCACCGTGTCGACGCCGTCGGCCAGCGCACGCCCGAGCAGGAACTCCAGCTTGCGCAGCTTGTTGCCGCCGACGCCAAGACCGTTCACGTCGTCCCGCTTGACCAGCACCGTCGGCCCACCGAGCCGGGCCGACAGGCGCGGACAGTCCTGGAGCGGCGTAGGCCACTGTCCTAATCGGACACGAGGGAACCTCGACAGGTCCACGCCACACTCCGCCTTCCGACTACTCCTGGTCGAGCACCTTGGCCAACACAGTAACCACGACCTCCTGCGCGCCCGCGATCAGCTGCTTGCGCTGGCGTGCCGGACCGCGCTCGGCCAGGCGCAACAGCGCCCCGCCGGACTCCACGGCCATCTGGAAGGCCAGCTTGTAGGCCGCGCTGCGCCGGATCCGGTACCTGGTGGCGAACAACGCGCCCAGTTGGTCGGCGAGCACCCGGTGGTGGTCCTCCTCCGGGTCGACCAGGTGGTTGTCCAGCATGTCCACGAAGCCCACCCGGCCCAGCGAGGGGTCGCGGCGCCGGATGCGGTCGTACACCGCCAGAACACCGACAACGGTCTCCCGCCAGTCCTCCGGGGTGCCGTTGTCGAAGTACTGTTCCACTTCGGCGAGCAAGCGCTCGGTCCCGCGCAGGGCGAGCGCGCGCACGACGGAGCGCTTGTCCGGGAAGTACTGGTAGAACGAGCCGATCGGGATCCCGGCGGACTCCGCGATGCGCGCGGTGGTCACCGAGTCGTAGTCCCGGTCGGTCAGCAGCGCCTCGCACGCGTCGAGGATCGCTGTGACGGTGGCGGCGCCACGGGCCTGCACCGGCTGGCGGCGCATGAGCAGGCCCAGCCGACTTGAGTTCTGTTCATCCTGCACGGTTGGCATGTCCCTTCCGAGGGTCGCTCAGTAGGCAAAGATGCCTCAAGAACTGCCTGACGGAGCCATATTCACAGCGGACTGCCAGGTTCGAACGTTACTGGGAACACGCACCGCAAACCTTTGATCACCCCGCGCGAAACGCGCGGTCCGGTATTGGTCCACACGGGCGAACCCTGATCGCCGGTTCACCCCGGTGTCGCAGGACACGGGCACGCCCCGGTTCCGGTCCCCGTTGCCCGCGCGCACGGCCCGCCTGATTGACTTACCCCATGACCGAACGCCGCAGGATGCTCACCGGTGACCGACCGACCGGGAAGCTCCACCTGGGCCACTACGTCGGCAGCATCAGCAACCGGATCCGGCTGCAACGCGAGTACGACAGCTTCTTCATCATCGCCGACCTGCACATGCTCACGACCAAGAACACGGTCGAGGACATCGGCAAGGTCGCCGAGAACGCCAGGCACCTGGTGCTGGACTCGCTGTCGGCGGGCATCGACCCGGAGCACGCCACGTACTACCTGCAGTCCGCCGTGCCCGAGGTGTGCGAGCTGAACACGCTGTTCCAGAACCTGGTGACGGTGCCGAGGCTGGAGCGGATCCCGAGCCTGAAGGACATGGCCCGCGACGCGCACAAGGAGGAGATGCCCTACGGCCTGCTGGGATACCCCATCCTGCAGGCCGCGGACATCATGTGCGTGCGCTCCCACGTGTGCCCGGTGGGCAAGGACAACGCCCCGCACGTGGAGATCACCCGCGAGATCGCGCGCCGGTTCAACCACCTGTACGGCGAGGTCTTCCCGGTGGTGGAGCTGATCAACGCCGAGGTGCCGACCCTGGTGGGCACCGACGGGCAGGCGAAGATGAGCAAGAGCATCGGCAACGTGATCTACCTGTCCGACACCCCGGCCGAGGTGCGCAAGCGCGTGATGGGCATGTACACCGACCCCAACCGCGTGCGCGCCGACGTGCCGGGCACCGTGGAGGGCAACCCCGTGTTCGCCTACCACGACGCCTTCAACGACAACAAGGCGCAGGTCGAGGACCTCAAGACCCGCTACCGCGAGGGCAAGGTCGGCGACGTGGAGGTCAAGGAGAAGCTGGCCGAGGCGATCAACCGGTTCCTGGACCCGATGCGCGAGCGGCGGGCCAAGTACGAGGAGCAGAGCGGGCTGGTCGACCAGTTGATCGTGGAGGGCACCGAGCGGACCCGCCGCGAGGTGCAGGCCACGGTGTTCGCCGCGCGCAAGGCCATGGGCCTGACCGGGGCGTTCAACTCGATCCGCCGCAAGGCCGAGCGCGCGGCGAAGAAGGCCGCCACGCAGTGAGTGCCAGGAAAGTGCCGTTCGCGCCACCAGATGTCGCGAACGGCACTTTCATGACATCGGCAGTTCCAGGGGCAGGCCAAAGGTCTCGAACAGGCTCAGGTCGAAGAAGCTGGCCACGTGGCTCACGCCCTCGGCGGTCACGGTCAGCACCGGCAGGTTGAACGCGCGGTGCACGCCGTCCTCCCCGCGCATGTAGAGCCCGAACGCGGGCTGGCCGTTGGCGCTGGTGGGGATCAGCCGCATGTCCCCGGGCCCCTTGGCCGGGCACTGGGTGTCCACCAGCCGCGCGATGTTCTCCGGCCCCTGGTACCAGGACAGGAACGGCGGCATCTCCCAGACCGCGTCCTTGGTGAACAGGTCGATCATCGCCGCGATGTCCTTGCGCTCGAACGCGGCCACGTAGCGCTCCAGCAGTGCGGTGGTCTCCGCGGAGGTCGGCTCGGTGACCTCGTCCTGGCTGGGTGAGACCTGCTCCAACTGGGCGCGGGCACGCTGCAGGCTGCTGTTGACCGCCGCCGTGCTGGTGTCGAGCAGTTCGGCGACCTCGGCCGCCTTCCAGGCGAGCACGTCGCGCAGGATCAGCACCGCGCGCTGGCGGGGCGGCAGGTGCTGCAACGCCGCGATCAGCGCCAGCCGCACGCTCTCCCGCGAGGTGACGATCGAGGCCGGGTCGGTGGCGTCCAGCCCCACCGCGCTGTCGGGCACCGGCTCCAGCCACGGCACCTCGTTGCTCTCCACCAGCGGCTCGCCCGCCTGCGAACCGGGGTTGCCCAGCCCGGTGGGCATCGGCCGGCGGTTGCGGGTGTCCAGCGCGGTCAGGCAGACGTTGGTGGCGATCCGGTACAGCCAGGTGCGCATCGAGGAACGGCCCTCGAACTGGTGGTAGGAGCGCCAGGCCCGCAGGAAGGTCTCCTGCACCAGGTCCTCGGCGTCGTGCACCGAGCCGAGCATGCGGTAGCAGTGCGCGAGCAGCTCGCGGCGGTACGGGGCGATGACGCCCTCGAAGTCCTGGTCGGTGGGTGTGTCAGTGACGGTCACGACTGCCGGTCTCCTCCCCTTGACCCCAGTCCGCGCACAGTCTCCCCCACGAGGTGCCGCGGGACAACCGATGAGTTCCGGCGAGTCGGCGGGTCAGTACCGGTGACACCACGAGACCGCACGACAGGAGATCCACAATGGCCAGCACCGCGCTCCCCGCCACCACCGGCCGCACCTGGCACCGCACCCTGCTGGTGCTACAGGTGGTCATGGCCCTGTTCTTCCTCGTCGCCGCCGCGGGGCCCAAGCTGCTCGGCCAGGAGTACGCCGTGCAGATGTTCGACCAGATGGGCTTCGGCCAGTGGCTGCGCTACCTGACCGGCGCGCTGGAGCTGGCCGGGGCGATCGGCCTGCTCATCCCCCGGCTGGCCGGGCTGGCCGCGCTCGGCCTGGTCGGCGTGATGGTCGGGGCCACGCTGACCCAGGTCCTCGTGCTGGGCGCACCGGCCATGGCGTTCACCCCGGTGCTGTTCGGGCTGCTGCTGGCCCTGGTCGCCTGGGGCCGCTGGTCGGGAGTGCGCGCCCTGTTCACCCGCTGAGTCCCTTCCACGACAGGAGAAGCCCCGTCATGCGCATGATCTTCGTGAACCTGCCGGTGCGGGACCTCGCCGCGAGCAAGGAGTTCTTCACCGGGCTGGGGTTCGGCTTCAACGAGGACTACTGCGACGACAGCGCGGCGTGCATGGTCGTCGAGGACAACGTGTTCGTCATGCTGCTGACCGAGCAGCGGTTCAGCGAGTTCGCCCCCGGGGAGATCGCCGACCCGGACAGCACCGAGGTGCTGCTCTGCCTGTCCTGCGCCAGCAGGCAGGAGGTCGACGACCTCGCCGAGCGGGCGGCCGCCTCCGGTGGGCGGGTCACCAGGACCCTGGAGCAGGGCCCGATGTACGGCCGCAGCTTCACCGACCTGGACGGGCACTGCTGGGAACTGATGTCCATGACGCCACCAGGGCCCCTTGACACGGTCTGACCTGGGCGGGAGCCGCTGGCGGCGCACGGTTGTCCACAGCCGCCGAGTTGTCCACACGTGGATCTCCAGCAAGATCAACTAGGGGGCGGGGCGGGTAGACTGGAGCTGGGGTCGCCCCCGAGGAGTGGTGGGGGGCGTACGGAGTGGGTGTCAGCGTGGGACCAGTGTGGACTCCGTGGCGAGGCGGGTCAGGGTGCGGCGGCACACCTTGCTGGTCGGGGCGAGCGGGAACTCCGGCAGCACGAGCAGCAGTTCGGGCAGCTTGCGGGGTTCCAGGCCGCGGGCGCGCAGGAAGTCGGTGAGCTGACCGAGGTCGGGCGGCTGCTGCCCCGGCCTGATCGTCACGCAGGCGCACATGCGCTCACCGAGGTCCTCGTCGGGCACCGGCACGCAGACGACCTCGCCAATCATGGGATGGGCGGCGATCTCCCGCTCCACCTCGGCGGGGCTGATGCCGTAACCACCGCGCACCACCACGGTGCGCAGCCTGCCGAGCACGTGCAGCCTGCCCCCCGAGTCGAAGCGGCCGCGGTCCCCGGTGCGCACCCAACCGCCGGGCAGCCGGTACGCGGAGTCCAGTTCGGGCGCGCCGAGGTAGCACAGCGGGGTCATCGGGCCGCGCGCGCAGATCTCCCCGTCGATGATCCGGATCTCGGTGACGGTGTGGTCCGGCACGCCGACCCCCTGCTCCGGGTGGGCGGTGTGGCAGTTGACCCCGTCGGAGGACCCGTAGATGTTGATCAGGTCCACGCCGAACCCGCGGCGCACGCGGTGCACGGTGTCGGCCAGCAGCATGTCGGAGCTGGAGACGACGGCGCGCAGCGAGGCCAGGTTCGCGTGCACGGGCTGGTCCACCATGCGCCGGAGCATGGTCGGCACGGCGAACACGTGGGTCGGGCGGTGCGCGGAGATCAGGCCCAGCGCGTGCTCTGGGTGGAACCGGCGGGTCAGGACCAGCGTTCCGCCGAGGCAGCACAGGGTGATCGCGACGCCGAAGGAGCCGTAGGAGGAGGCCAGCGACACGAGCAGCAGGTCGCGGACGACCGGCTCCCCCCGGTGCACGGCGCGGATGTAGTTGGCGCGGCCACCGGCGAAGGCGTTGTGCGAGTAGGCGACGATCTTCGGCGCGGTCTCGGAGCCGGAGGACACCAGGAACCGGGCCGGGGCCTCCGGATCGACCTGCGGTGCCCGCCAGCCGGGATCCGGTTCGGGCAGCACCGCGGGCAGCACGAACACGGCGCGCAGGTGCGGCAGCCGCCCGCTGATCATCGGGACCTCGGACTCGGCGTCGACCAGCGCGACACTGGCCCTGGACCGGCCGAGCAGGCTCAGGGCGTCGGCGGTGCCCCGGCCGGGCGGCACCGGCAGCGCGGCGGCGCCGATCGCGGCGACGGCCAGTTCGGCGACCACAGCGTGCCGGCTGTTGTGCATGTGGGTGGCGATGATGTCGTGCGGGCCGAAGCCGTTGCGGGTCAACAGGGTTGCCAGCCTGAGCACCTCGTGGTGCAGCTCGGCGTACCCGAGGTCGCCCTGGTCGTCGATCACGGCGACTCGGCTGGGCCAGCGGGTGGCCTGTTCTCGGAACAGCGAGTACAGGTCGTGGTCCGGGCAGTGGCCCTGCTCCACCCACTGCCGCCGCAGGGCGACGGGCACGAGGTCGCGGAGGGTCACACCGTTGGTGGAGGTCCAGGTCATGTAGAGAACTCCCAGGGAGAACAGGGGAAGACGCAGCCTTCACGCACGAGCGCTGCGGCGAATCGGGGGTCGGCGGCCAACTCGGTCAGGTCGGTGCAGATCGGCACCTCTGGTGAGGACGTGCCGAGCGGGCCGGAGCTCAGCCGCACGGCCGCGGACAGCAGCGAGGAGTCGACCCGGCTCCCCTCGCCGGTGAGTGCCTTGTGCAGCAAGGCGTCCAGCACGCCGTGCGCGCAGACCAGGCCGCCGAAGATGTCGACGACCGTCATCAGCGAGGGTGTTCGGGCGGCGAGTCCGCTGTGGGCCTGCACGAGGTAGTCGGTGCCCAGCGGTGGGTCGGCGCCGAACTCCTGACCCCAGCCGGAGGCCCAGGCGTACACGATGCCGGGGCTGACCCGCGCCAGGTCCCCGGCGTCCAGTGCACGCTGCTCCGCCTTGCCCGGGGCCCAGTTGTGCAGGAACACGTCAGCGCCCGCGGCCAGCTCCAGGACCTCGGACCGGCCCTGGGCGGTGTTGAGGTCGATACGCAGCACCTGCTTGCCCCGGTTGACCGCCAGGAACCGCGCCGAGCAGTCACCGGAGATCGGCGGCGCACCGCGCAGCAGGTCGCCGCCGGGTGGCTCGATGCGGATCACCTTGGCGCCCAACAGGGTGAGCAGGTGACCGGCGAGTGGCCCTTGGAGTCGGCGGGTCACCTCCAGCACGGTGATCCCGGCGAGCGGGGCGGTTGCGCTGGCGGCCGGAAGTGTTGCCGTCCCAGGCAACGGGGTCAGCTGGTAGGCGGGAATGCCTGTGGGCGAACGACTCTGGACGCGGACGATGCTCATCCCGGTGTGGGCGGCGACCTCCCGCAGGCACGCGAAGGGGAGTTCACCGACCAGGTCGACCAGCTTGCCGGGCAACGGACAGGTCGCGGTGGCGAACCGATGCAGGAACGACTGCCAGCCATCGCGCACCGCGATCGGTTCCGCACACAGCACCGACCAGAAACACTGCCAGACAAAGGGGTCCAGGGACTCGATCTCGAAGCGAACACCGTCGGAGGACACGAAGGGCGGTCCACCCGGCAGCAGCGGCTCGGGCCGGTCGTCCCCGGCGGTGGCGGCGGCCAGGTACTGGGAGATCACCAGCAGGGCGGCCTGAGCGACCGAAGTGGACACGGAGTCGAGCGGATTCCCCCTGATACGGGCGATCTTCGCGGCGAGCACACCCTGGTCGAGCAGTTCCTCGGCGACCAGCGTGGCGTAGTCCAGGGCCAGCCGGGTGGGCTGCCCGTACCGGCGGCCGTGCACGTGCATGATGCCGCAGGCGGCCTGCACGTCCGCCTCCCCGTGCAGCGGCAGGTCCACCGGCCCGGCCCAGGTCAGTCTTGTGTGGACGGTGTCGAGGACCTTCACAGCGGGCGCCTGCCGTGCACGGAGTACATCACGGTGGAACTGGCGCGGAACCGCTCGTCGGCCAGCAGCGCACGGACCTCGGCGAGGTCCTGCTCGGTCATGCCGGCGGCGATCAGCTTGTCCCGCAGGTGGTGCGTGTGGTTGATCTGCAACCGCACACCCGGCGAACCGGCACGCCACGGGTAGACCACCGGCAGCGGGTCGACCGCCACAAATCCCGCGGCGGCCATGGCCCCGGCGACCTTGCGGCCCCACGTGCCGTCGGCGCCCGCCTCGGCCAGCAGCACCTCCTTCGCCGCCTGGAACGCCTCGTACAGCTCGGCGGCACGCCGGTCGGGCGAGAGCAGCACCGGGCAGTAGCCGATGTCCGGCTCGTCCAGTTGCAGCCATCCACTGGGCCTGAGCGCACGAAGCAGCTTGCGCAGCACGGCATCCCGCTCGGGCAGGTGCATCAGCACGAGCCGGGCGTGGATCAGGTCGAACTCACCGTCCGGCAACGGGTCGTGCACGACCTCGTGGGTGTGGACGTAGGGGCGGATCGGCCTGATGTCGGTGGCCAGCACGGAGCCGGTCGGCCCGACCCGGCGGACGAGCCAGTCCGCCACGCTGCCACCGCCCGCACCGATCTCCCAGCAGCGCCAACCAAGTGAGACTCCAGTCTCAGCAAGCCGGGAGCAGGTGAGCGCGTCGTAGCACTCGGTGAGGTAGCGGTGCTGGTCGACGGCGTGCACGTAGTCGTTGTCGAACACGTAGCCGGTTCTTGTTGACGTCACGGCGATCCCCTCAGGTCCAACGGCCGGAGCCGTGCGTTTCGGCGCGTCCGAGCAGCCTGGTCAGCAACTCGAGCCTGCGCACCTTGCCGGTGCCGGTGCGCGGGACCTCGGGCCAGGTCACTGTGTGCGGCTCGGCCAGCGCGGGCAGGTCGGCCACGGCCAGGCACCAGCGGTCCCGGTCGATCCGGCCGTCCTCGGTCACCAGCACCGGCAGCGGAAGTCGGCCGGTGGCGCCGAGCACCACGCACTCGACCACCTCGGGCAACCGGTCCTCGATCACGTCCTCCAGTTCCAGGCAACTCAGCCCGGGGATCGTGTCGACCTCCCTGTCCAGCAGCAGCAGGGCGCCGGTCCTGGTCAGCACGCCGAGGTCGCCGGTGTTCCACCAGGGGCCAATCGCCTTGGCCCGCCAGCGATCCTGCTCGCCGACGTAGCCGGTGCAGCGGGCCGCGGTCCTGGTCAGCACCAGCCCGGGTGTGCCACGGGGCAGCGGCCGGAAGGTCACCGGGTCGACCACGCGCAGCCTGGGGCCGCCCGGCAGCGGCCTGCCCAGGTGCCGGGTTGTCGGGTGCCGCGAGCGCGCGGCCAGCGCACGGCGGGTCAGGAACCGAAAGGTGATCGGCCCGGTCTCGGTCTGCCCCCAGCCCTGCATCCACAGTGGACGGTCACGCTGCGAGGCGGCCAGCAGGGTGCGCACGGCGGGCGGGTGCATCGCGTCGTAGGTGCTGACGTACAGGCGGACCGCGCGGAACGGGTTGTCGCGGCTGGCGGCGAGGCGCTGCCAGCGCACGTACGCCGAGGGCAGGGCCTCCACCGTGGTGGGCGGGTGCTCGGACAGCACGCGTGCCGCGATGGCGGGGTCGTGTTCGCTGAGGATGGCGATCTTCCTTGGCGCGGCGGAGAAGACGGCCGCGGTCCAGCAGAAGGTGCGGCCGTGCGCGTAGGAGCTGGCGTTGGCCACCGTGTCGTCCCTGCGGGTGCCCACGACGGGCCAGCGGATCGACTCGGGCCGCGCCAGGGTGTCGATGATCGTGCGGGTGGTGTGCACGACGAGCTTCGGGGCACCGGTGGTGCCCGAGGTGTGGTTGACGACCAACGGCTCGTCGGCACCACGGCGCCGGACCGGTGGGCTCGGGGTGCCGCGCAGGTCCTCCAGCGCGGTCGCACCGGGCCAGGGCTCGCCGAGCGCGAGCACGCGGCGGGCCGATCCCGCGGGCAGCGGGCGGTCGGTCAGCACGACCGCGGGCTCCAGGCGCTTGAGCAGCGACTCCAGGGCGTCCTCGGGCAGGTGACCGGAGATCAGCGCGGGCAGGGCGCCGATGCGTATGGCAGCGCAGGCGATCAGGTCGTAGTCCCAGTGGTTGCGCTTGACCACGGCGACGCGGTCGCCCGGCCCCGCGCCGAGCGCGGCCAGGCAGCCCGCGAGCTCGGCGGTGAGCTCGGCCAACCGCGAGACGGTCAGCGCCGTGCCCGCCTCCGGCGCGATGTCCAGCGGACGGTCGAGGTGCAGCACGGTGTGGCTGCCCCGATCCGCGCACTGGTCGAACAGGGTGCCCATGTCATGTGGCCTCACACCCGCTGCCTCCCCGGTTGTGTTGTCCTGTCGAGGATCCGGCTCGCCGCCAACTCCCCCGCGCACACCGCGCCCTCACTGCTGGGGCGCAGCTTCACCCAGTCGCCCGCGTAGTCCACGACGCCGCCGAGCCGCGACTCGAACCCGGCGCGCAGGCCCAGCGCCCGCGGTGTCGCCTCGGGCAGCCCGTACCGGATCCGGCTGACCATCGCGCGGGTCGTGGCCTCGCGCAGCCCCGGCACGTAGTGCTCCCCCGCCTCGGCCAGCCGCGTGACGATCTCCTGTTCCGGCGCGTCCAGCAGCTCCGGCACGACCGCCGGGTTGGCGATCAGCGTGACGAGCCCGCAGCCGTGCGGCACGCGGGACGGGTGCTTGACGTGGTCGAACATCACGGTGCAGACGGTGGGGTCCTCGACCGGGGGCACCAGCAGGGCGTAGATCCGCCCGCCGCCGCGCGGTGCGAGCCGGCGGTCCAGCAGGTAGTGGGCCTTGACCACCGAGGTGAACGAACACGCTTGCAGGAAGGGGAGTTCGTGCTCGGGTGGATTGGCGTGCAGGGCCAGCGCCACCGGGGCGGGCACCGCGAGCAGCACCGATCGGGCCCGGATCTCGTTGTGCTCGAACAGGATCCGCGCCGAGTCACGGTCGGCCACGACCTGCCGCACGGGGCTGGACGTGCTGAGGTCCACCTGGTCGGCGAGTGTCCGTGCGGGCGTGTCCATGCCCTCGGCGTAGGTGCGCCACTGGGTGGCGGGCCCGACCGCCGCGAGCAGGCTCAGGAACGGGGCGACGGAGCTGCGGTGCGGGTCCCAGCCGAAGAACGCCGCCACCACCGGGTGGAACAGGTACTCGCCGAGGTCGCGGTGGTACCGGCGGGCCAGGTCGGCGACGGTGGCCGAGCCGAACGGGGTCGCCTCGGGCCGGTGCGGGTCAAGGCGGTGGCGCGCGGCCAGCGCCATGATCCGGAACAGGTCCCAGCGCGCGGACAACGGCAGACCGGCACCGGTGAGCAGGCCGCGCGGCCGGGCCACGTCGGGGTGCGCCCTGTCGTGGCGCCACATGCCGATCCCGCCCTCGATCCTGGGCGCCCGCGAACGGTCGATGCCCAACTCCGCGAGCAGCCGCCAGGTCGTGTCGTAGCCGCGCTCTGGAACCTGTTCTGCCCCGGTGTCCACGAGGTAGCCCGCCGACCTGATCGTGGCCATCCGTCCGCCGATCCGGTCGGTCGCCTCGAACACGCGCACCGAGCGGCCCGCCGCGCGCAGCCGGTGCGCGGCCGTCAGCCCGGCGATGCCCGCGCCGACCACGGCCACGTCGATCTCGGCGGTCACCGGATCACCACCAGGTCGAGGACCACCAGCAGCAGCACGGTGAGCCGGTGCACGTGCACTCCGAGTTTGCGCGCGCGCAGGATGTCCCCGTGCACGAAACCGGTGCGCCACTGCCGCATGCGCAGGACGATCGCCGGCAGCATGGCCAGCGGGAACCACCACGGACCGCCCACGAAGGGCGCGAGCAGGATCAGCGCGGTCTCGGCGGCGGACACGGCGCCCACGAACAGGGCGTTGCCCCGGTGGGAGGTCAGCACCGCGACGGTTGGGCGGCCCACCTGCCGGTCGCCCTCGATGTCGTTGGTGTTGGAGTAGACCCCGAACAGCAGCGGCCCCAGCCCGAAGACCAGTGCCTGCACGAGCGCGAAGCCCTCGAACCGCCCGGCGGTCAGCCCGTACGGGACGAGCACGACCGACCAGCCCAGTGCGGCGAGGAAGAACTCCTGGAAGCCGCGGTAACTCAGCTTGACGCCCCAGGAGTACTGCACGGCGAACACGAAGGTCACCGCGACCAGCAGGACAGTCCACAGTGGAGTGTTTGGCGCGATGACCGTGGCCGCGATCCACAGCACAGCGCCGAGCACGCCGGTGATCCAGGCGAAGCGCAGCACCTGCTGTTCGGTCAACGTGCCCGCCACCAGGGGTTTGCGGGCCAGCCTGCGGCGGCGGTCGTCCGGGGCGTAGTTGGCGAGGTCGCTGCCGTCCCGGTACCCGGTCAGGTCGTCCAGGGCGACCATCGTGACCATGACCAGCACCTCGCCGAGCAGGAAGACCAGCAGCACCACCAGGATCTGCGGGTCCAGCCGCAGCGCGGGCGCGAGCAGCGCCCACGCCAGCAGCGGGCTCAGGTAGTAGTCGAAGATGTCCAGCTTGGCCAGCCGGAGGTACGCGGTGCGGTCGCGGGACAGGTGGGACACGGGCCGCATGGCTGTCTCCTCCATCAGGCGAACCGGCAGACGGTGTCGGCGATGTGCTCGACCTGCGCGTCGGTCAGGTGCGGGTAGATCGGGATGGACAGGGCCCGGTGGCACGCGCTCCGCGCGGCGGGCCAGCGCCGCCCGGCGGGCGCGAACTCGGCGAACGCGGGCTGCTCCGGCAGCGGCCGCGGGTAGTAGACGTGCGAGTCCACCCCGTGCCGTGCCAGGTGGCCCTTCAACTCGTCACGCCGGTCAGCCAGCAGCGAGTACACGTAGTAGCAACGGCCCTCGCGTCCGGGCGGCGGCGCGAGCACCCCGCGGTCGGCCAGCGGGGCGAAGCGCTCGGTGTAGTACTCGCCGATCCGCGCGCGGCGCTCGACCCGCTCCGCCAGCCCGGCGAACCGGTGCACCTGGAAGGCCGCCATGATCTCGTCGAACCGGCTGTTGTAGCCGATCACGTGGTGCACGAAGCGCTGGCCGGGGCGCTGCCCGTGGTTGCGCAGCGAACGCACGGCCGCACCGAGTTCGCGGTCCCCGGTGACGACCATGCCGCCCTCGCCGGGCATGCCGAACACCTTGACCTGCACGAAGGAGTAGACCCCGGCGTCACCCCAGGTGCCCGCCGCCCGCCCGGCGAGGACCCCGCCCTGCCCCACGGCGGAGTCCTCCAGCAGCCGCACGCCGGCGGAGTCGGCGATCTGCCGCATCGCGGGCATGTCGGCCATCACCGAGAACATGTGCGCGGGCATGATCACCTTGGTGCGCGGGCCGATCAGCTTGTCCACCTCGGCCGGGTCGGCGACCAGGGTCCACGGGTCCACGTCGGCGAAGACCGGGGTGGCGCCGAGCAGGGCGGGTGCCGCGGCCAGCGGGGCACAGCCGAAGGCGGGCACGAGGACCTCGTCGCCGGGGCCGACCCCCATCGCGCGCAGCACGAGCATGAGCGCCGTCGTGCCGCTGCCGCAGGCGATCGCCTCGGCGGTGCCGACCGAGTCGCGCAGCAGGGCCTCCAACCGCGCGGTGTGCTCGCCGAGGATGAACTTCTGCTCCGGGGCGAGGGCGATCCGCCGCACCAGGTCCAGCAGCAGCTCGCGGTCGGACTCGAACAGGTCCGGTGGGAAGAACGGCAGTGTCACGCGGCCCGCCCCAGGTAGAACCGGCGCATCGCGGCGCACACCCGGTCCACGTCCTCCAGGGACAGGTCCGGATAGAGCGGCAGGGCCACGCTCGTCCGGCAGGCGGCCTCGGCGTTGGGGAACTCACCCGGCCGGTGGCCCAGTTCGGCGAAGCAGGGTTGCAGGTGCAGTGGGGTCGGGTAGTACACCTCGGTGCCCACCCCGCAGGCCGTCAGGTGCTCGACGAGCTGATCGCGGCGGTCGACCTCGACCACGTAGACGTAGAACACGCCCCGCACCTGCTCCGGGCGGCGCAGCACGCGGGGCAGCCGCCGGATCCCCGGCAGGCCCGCCAGCCGCTCGGTGTAGGCGGCGGCCAACTCGGCGCGGCGCTGGATGTCACGGTCCAATGTGGACAGCTTGGCCAGCAGCACGGCGGCCTGGATGTCGTCCATCTTGCTGTTGAACCCGGGCATGCCGGTGGCGGAGTTGATGCCGGGGAAGTTGTCGATCGTGCGCCCGAACCGCCCGTGGTGGCGCAGCGCGGACACGACCTCGGCCAGCTCCGGGTCGTTGGTGAGCACGGCGCCCGCGTCGCCGAGCGCGCCCAGGGTCTTGGTGGGGAAGAACGACAGCACGCCGCCCGCACCGAGCAGCCCGGCGTGCGTTGCGCCGTAGCTCATGCCGATGGCCTCGGCGCTGTCCTCCAGCACGGTCAGCTCGCGGCGGGCGGCGATCGCCAGCAGCGCGGTCATGTCGGCGGGCTGGCAGAACAGGTGCACCGGCATCAGGTAGCGCGTGCGGTCGGTCAGCACGGACTCGACCGAACCGGGATCGAGGCAGTAGCCCTCCGGCTCGATGTCGGCGAACACCGGCCGTCCCCCGGCGAGCACCACCGAGGAGGCCGTGGCGACGAAGGAGAACGCCGGCACCACCACCTCCTGCCCCGCGTCGAGCCCCGCGGCGAGCAGCAGCAGGACCAGCGCGTCCGTTCCGCTGTTCACCCCGATGACGTATTCGGCCCCGGTGTAATCAGCGAGCGCACATTCGAGTTCGGCAACCTTGCGGCCATGTGAGTATTTGCCACTGTTCATGACATCGACGATGTGACGCCGCGTTGTCGGCCACTGTTCCGCGAATCCGGATGCTTGCGTAAAGAAGGACACCCCAGCCCCCGAGGACATGCACACCTCCCGATCTACCAGCGAATTCGAGAGTAGGACAGTCCCGTTCAATTCCCGAGCACACCTCGCGTGTTCACTCTTCCTGGTCAACCATCGGATGCCAGGATTGACAGGGCACAGGCCAGGAGGACACCGTTAATGGCGGTCAATTCCGAGCGCTACTCCATTTCAGTGACGGGGCCGAGAAATTGCAGACACTCGTTGTGGGGCTCGGCAGGGCCGGGGCGGGGTTGCACCTGCCGGTGCTGGCGAAGGCCAGGACGGCAGCCACACACCTGTTCGCCGACCGCCCCGTGGTGGCGTGCGACCCCAGGCGCACGCTGGCCGACCGGCCGGACCTGACCGTGACCTCCACACTGGAGCAGGCCGAGCGGCAGGTGGACCCGGCCGACACGGTGGTGCACGTGTGCACCCCGCCCACCGTGCGCACCGAGCTCATCGGGCAGCTGGCCGGGTACGGCTTCCGCCGGATCATCGTGGAGAAGCCCCTGGCCACCGACACCGACGACCTGGCGCGCATCGTGCGGCTGCGGCGCAGGCACAACCTGCACATCGAGGTGGTGGAGCCCTGGCTGACCAGCGCGCTGACCAAGCGGCTGCACGGCCTGCTGCGCGAGGGCACGCTGGGCGAACCGCGCTCGCTGACCATCGTGCAGAACAAGCCCCGGTTCCGGCGGTCCCTGCTGACCAGCGGGCATCCCACGGCCTTCGACGTGGAGCTGCCGCACGGGGTGGCGCTCGCGCTGCGGCTGGCTGGCAGCGCCCGGGTCACGCACGCACTCGGCAGCGACATGGCCGTGGGTGATCTGCTCATCCCGCGAATGGGTGGGGCGCAGGTGGGATTGCGGCACAACAGCGGGGTGCGCACAAGGATCGAGTCCGATCTGACCTCGCCGGTGCGCGAGCGGCGGGTCACCCTGGAATTCGAGCGGGGCACCGCCACCGGCCACTACGCGGTCGGCGAGGACGACGAATACGCCCAGCTCACGGTGACCGTCAACGGGCACGCCGAACACCGCGTGCTGCGCGACGATTCCCTGACCACCTGGATGTTGCAGGCCTACCGCAATTTCCGCGTGGGCACCGAGCACGCGGGGCAGTCCTTCTCCTTCGCCGCCGACGTGGTGCGCACCCTGTCGGTGGCCAAGAACATCTGCGCGGAGCCCGTGGTGCCCGACGCCCGGGGCGAGCGGCTGACCCGGCATGCCGGTTGAGCGGCGAGCCGTGCTGGCGGGCATCGCGGACGAGGCGGGGCACGGGCTGCGCACCCAGATCTCGGCGATCCGCGCGCTGGGCTGGGGCGGCATCGAACTGCGCTGCGTGGACCGGTTCCCGGTCGCGGAGCTGGACGAGCACCGATTCGCCCGCGTGGTCGAGGAGCTGGCCGCGGCCGAGCTGCACGTGGTGTGCCTGGCCTCGCGGATCGGCAGCTGGGCGCGGCCGATCAGCGGGCCGTTCGACCTGGACCTGACCGAGCTGGACGTGCTGGCGCGGCGGTGTGCGGCGCTCGGCACGCGTTACGTGCGGGTCATGTCCTACCCCAACGACGGCCTGGACGAGGCGCAGTGGCGCGCGCGGTGCGTGGATCGCCTGCGGGTGCTGGCCACGCGCGCCGAGGACTCGGGAGTGACGCTGCTGCACGAGAACTGCTCCGGGTGGGCGGGCACCAGCGCCAAGCGCATGCTGGAGCTGCTCGACGCGGTCGACAGCCCGGCGCTGCGGCTGCTGTTCGACACCGGCAACGGCATCCCGCACGGCTACGACGGGCTGGCGGTGCTCAAGGAGATCGTCGAGCACGTCGCGCACGTGCACGTCAAGGACGCGGTGGGCAGCCCGGCCGAGCACAGCTACACCCTGCCCGGTGCGGGCCAGGCCCGGGTGACCGACTGCGTGAGGTTGTTGCGGGACAACGGGTACACGGGGGCGTGGTCGCTGGAGCCGCATCTGGGCCTGCGACCGCACGAGCCGGGCGAGCTGGCGGCGGACGCCCCGCAGCGGTTCCTCGCCGCCGGGCGGGCGATGACCGAGCTGCTGCGATGAACCGCGCCGACCGGGACCTGTTGCTGGGGCTGCTCGAACTGCCCACGGCGGGTCCGCTGGAGACCGACGGGCCGGTACGGCTGTGGCAGGCGATGCACAGCTACGCGTTGGCGGCCAACGGGATCGGCTTCGAGACCGTCCGGCTGACCACGGCCACCACGACGGCGGCACTGCGACCCGACGTGCCGCTGCCGGTACGGGAGGCCGTGGCGCGGGGACCGGAATTCCTCGCCGCACAGCCAAGTCTGGTGCTCCGCCTGGGTCCTGCCAAACCCGCCGTGATGTTCAACGTGCACCTGGACACCGTGGCCGGGGCCGAACCTGTGCGCTACACGGACGGGCGGTTCCACGGCCGCGGCGCGATCGACGCCAAGGGGCCGGCCGTCGCGCTGCTGGCCGGGGTCCGCCATGCCCTGCTGGCCGAGCCCGCGCTCGGCCGCGACGTGGGTGTGCTGGTGCAGGCGGTGTCCGGCGAGGAGGGTGGGGCGCTGGGCACGATCGGCACCCGCCCGCTGGTCGAGGACGGGTTCTTCGGTCGGCTCAACGTGTTCTGCGAGCCGACCGGGCTGCGCTGGCTGAGCCGGTGCACGGCGGCGATGACCGCCAGCGTGCGGGTGGCGGGTCAGGACGCGATCGACGACCAGCCGCACGCGGGGCACAACGCGACGGTGCTGCTGGGATTCCTCGCGCAGCACCTGGGCGCGGCGCTGACCGGCCAGGTCCCGGACGGGCAGGTCTGCGTCGCGGGGCTGCACACCGGGCGGCTGCACAACCGGGTGTACGGCACGGGCGAGTTGCTGCTCAACCTGTCCTACGGCTCGGCGGGCTCGGCACAGCGGCTGACCACGCTGCTGGAATCGGGGCTGCGCGAGGGTTTGGCCGAGTTCCGCGCGCGGTTCGCAGACAGCCCGGTGTACCGCCGCACCGCTGTGGAGGCCGAGTCCGTGACCCGGCTGAACTGGCTCAAGCGGGGCCTGCCCGCGCTGGACTGCCGGGACTCGTGGGGCGAGGCGCTGCTGGACCAGGTCGTGCCGCGTTGGCCCGAGCACGAACCCGGCTTCACCTGTGACGCCATCTGGCTGGCCGGGGTGCCCGGCACCTGCACGGTGGTGCTCGGCCCCGGGTCGCTGGCCGCCAACAACGCGCACGCCGAGGGCGAGTTCGCCGACGAGCGGGAACTGGACCGGTTCGCCGAGGTCGTGTGCGAGATCCTGATCAGGTTCGCACGGAACGGAGTGGCATGAACGACACGGTGCTCGTGCCGCACAGGACGCTTCTGTCCACTGTGGCCGGTGTCTTCGCCGAGCGCGGGCTCGCCCCGCGGCGGGCCGAGATCGCCGCCGAGGCCCTGTGCCACGGCGATCTCACCGGGGTCAGCTCGCACGGGCTGGTCAACCTGACCCGGCTCTACCTGCCGCTGTTCGCCGAGGGCAGGACGGATCCGCTGGCGGAGTTGGAGATCCTCAACGACCTGGGCGCCTGCCTGCACGTGGACGCGCACGAGGCGCTCGGGCTGTGGGCCGCCGCGGAGGCGGTGAAGATCGCCACCGAACGCGCCAGCAGGTTCGGCCTCGGCCTGGTGTCGCTGCGCCGCGCCACGCACATCGGCTGCGCGGGCTACCACGCGTTGCGGGCGGCGCGGCAGGGCATGATCGGGTTGATCGCGTCCAACTGTGGCGGCCAGCGCATCGCTCCCCCGCCCGGCGGGCTCGCCGCGATGCTGGGCACCAACCCGCTCAGCCTCGCCTGCCCCGCCGGTGCGGGCCCGCCCTTCGTGCTGGACATGAGCACCACGGTCGTGCCCACCGGCCGGATCCGTGCGGCGGCACGGGCCGGTGATCCGATACCCGCGGGCTGGCTGGCCGGCAGGGATGGCGAACCGGTCACCGACCCCGCGGCGCTCGACCGGGGGGAGGCACACCTGCGCTGGCTCGGCGGCAGCCCGGAAACCGGTTCGTACAAGGGGTTCGGGCTCGGACTGCTGGTGGAGGTGCTCGCCGCGCTGCTGCCCGGCGCGGCGCTCGGGCCGGTGTCGGACAGCGGCGGCCGGGACGAGGACATCGGTGTGCTCGCGCTGGTGATCGCACCCGAGGTGCTGCGGCCGGGCGGCTCGTTCGCCGCCGACTCGGCCAGGCTGTTCCGCGCGCTGCTGGACTGCCCGCCGGTCGACCCCGCGCAGCCGGTGCGCTACCCGGGCTGGCCGGAGGCGGAGCGGGCCGCGCGCAATCGGGTGCGGGGAATCCCCTTGCCCAGGGCCCTGTTCGAGGAACTCAGCGCGCTCGCGCCGGAACTGCGGGAGGTCGGGTGATCCGCCTGGGGGTCGTCGGGCTCGGGGTGATCTCACGGTTCTACCTGGCCGCGATCGCCGCACTGCCCGACTGCGAGCTGGCCGCGGTGTGCGATCCGCACGGGGAGGCGCTGGACCCGTTCCGGGACAAGGCCCGCTGCCACGCCGACCACCGCGAGATGCTCGCCGGGGGTGGGCTGGACGCCGTGGTGGTGACCGCGCCCAACGACGTGCACCTGGTCGTGTGCCGGGACGTGCTGCACGCGGGACTGCCGGTCTGCGTGGAGAAGCCGCTGGCCACCACGCTGGAGGACGGGGCCGAGCTGGCCGCCGTCGCACGAGACCGTAGTCTCACCTTGTTCACGGCCTTCCACCGCCGCTACAACAGCAACGTGCTGGCACTGCGGGAGGAACTGGCCGGTGCGGGTCCGGTCGAGTCGCTGACCGTGCGGTACCTGGAGCGGATCGAGGAGCACGTCGGCCGCGACCGCTGGTACCTGGATGCCGCGCGCTGCGGCGGCGGGTGCGTGGCGGACAACGGCCCGAACGCGCTGGACCTCGTGCGCTGGCTGCTCGGCCCGCTGCGGCTGACCGGGGTGCGGATCACCCGCGATGCCACGGGGATCGACCGCCAGGCCGTGCTGGAGCTGCACGGGTCGTGCCCGGCGCGGGTGGAGCTGGACTGGTCCTATCCGGGCGAGTGCAAGGACATCACGGCGTGCCTGGCCGACGGGACCGAGCTGCGCGCCGACATGCTCGGCGGCTACCCGGGGTTCAAGGGCTCGCTGTGGCACGAGTACGAGGGCGTGCTGCGGGACTTCCTCGGTGCGGTGCCGCTGGGCGCGAGGTGGGATGACGCGGGGCTCAGCGCGTTGGCGCTGGTGGACCAGGTCTACCGAGTGGAAGGGAGCCAGTCGGGTGCTTGAGGACGGGCCGAAACGGGCTGTGCGTACGACCGTGGTGAAGGTGCTGGTGCACCAGCGGCGGGACCGGGGCATGAGCCTGGAGCCGCACGCCAGCCGCTGCGTGCGGCAGGGCGAGGTGCACGAGTTGGTGACCACCGACCACGCGGAGACCGCGCCGGGCTCGCGCATCGACCGGGTGGGTTTCCTGGGCTTCGTTGAGGTGGGCAACGCGGGTGTGCTCGACCGCGGGGACCAGGTGTGGGTCGACGGGGTGTTCGTGGGCACCGTGCTCGGCTTCGACGCCTGCCACTTCCCCAACCACTACAACGTCCTGATCCACACCGTGGCACCGGTCACCGGACCGGACCTGGGGCTGCTGCCGGAGGACGTGGTGGTGTTCGCCCCCGCCACGGTCCCGGCGGGGGCGAACGGCACATCGGCGGGTCAGCCCAGCAGCGGCACGTCCAGCGTGCCGAAGTGGTAGTCGCGCACGGCCTGCACGAGCTCGTCCACGCTCAGCTGCCCGTCACCGTTGGTGTCGATGGCGCGGAACGACTCGACGGCCGACGACCGGTCCACACCCACGGCTTCCAGCCACTTGTGGAACTCCTCGGGGTTGATCTGACCGTCACCGTCCACATCGCACAGACCCACGATCGCCGAGATGGTCGGCCGCACCACGCGGCTGAACCCGGCGTCGCCCTCGGCGAACAGCTGCGCCTGGACCACCTCCTGGAACTGGTCCACCGACATGCTGCCGGCGGCGCCCACCCCGGCCTTGTCCGCCAGGTAGTCGTACATGCCCGCGAAGGCGTCCTTGAGCGCGCGGGCCTGCGGGGTGCTCGGGTCCTCGCCGAAGGCGCTGACGATGCGGTCGGCCTCCGACAGGTAGTCCGCGCGGTCGACCTGGCCGTCACCGTTGGTGTCCCACTTCTCGAAACGCTTGCGCAGCCGCTCGTTCTTCACAGCGGTGGTCATCGGGTTTGTCCTCCTGTTGTGTGTGACGGTGGATCGGTCCTCAGAGCCGCGACACCGCGTGCTCGCCAGGGACCCGGCCAGTGGTGTCCAGCAACAGGCGCGCCGCCCTGGCCAGGTGTGCGGGCCGGTACGCGCTGTGCGGGGTGAGCAGGATCGCGAGGTCGGCCGCGTGCAGGGCCGCGTCGAGCTCGCCGACCGGGTGGGCCACCGCGTCCAGCGCGGGCACCGCGCCGACGAACGGGTCGTGGTAGTGCACCAGCGCACCGCGCCCGGCCAGCTCGGTGGCGATGGGCACCGCGCGGGTCTCCCGCGTGTCGGGCACCTCGGGCTTGTAGGTCACGCCGAGCAGCAGGACCCTCGCCTCGTCGAGGTTGCGGCCGAGCAGTCGCTCCGCCCGACTGACCACATAGGACGGCATGGCCGCGTCGACCCGGCGCGCCGCCCGCACCACGCCCAGCGGGAAACCCGCTCGTTCCGCCCGGTCCAGCAGGTACATCGGGTCCACCGGGATGCAGTGCCCGCCAACCCCGGGCCCCGGTACGAAGGGCGCGAAGCCGAAGGGCTTGGTGGCCGCGCAGTGCAGCACGTCCCAGACGTCCAGGCCGATCTGGTCGCAGAACACCGCGATCTCGTTGACCAGCGCGATGTTGACGTAGCGGTAGGTGTTCTCCAGCAGCTTGGCCATCTCCGCCTCGCGGGTTCCCCTGGCCAGCACCACCGAGTCCACGAAGCGGCTGTAGAACGTGGCGCACTGCTTGGCGCAGCGCGGGGTGTGCCCGCTGACGACCTTCGGCGTGCTGCGCACCCCGTACGCCCGGTTGCCGGGGTCGATCCGCTCCGGGGAGTAGGCCAGCAGGAAGTCCTCGCCCGCGACCAGCCCCGTGCTCTCCAGCACCGGCCGCAGCACCTCGTCGGTGGTCCCCGGGTAACTGGTCGACTCCAGCACCACCAGCGTGCCGGGCCGCAGGTTGGCCGCCACGGTGGCCGCCGCGGCCCGCACCGCGCCGAGGTCGGGCCCGCCGCCGGGGTCGAGCCCGGTGGGCACGCAGATGACGACCGTGTCGGCGCCACGTAGCACCGAGGGATCGGCGGTGGCGGTGAACCCGTTGGCGCGCATGGAGTTCAGCTGCGCCTCGGACACGTCGGGCACGTGTGAACGCCCCTGCTGAAGGCCCTCGACCACCGAGGGGTCGATGTCGAAGCCAGTCACCGACAGGCCCGCGGCACAGGCCGCGGCCGCCAGCGGGAGCCCCACGTACCCGACACCGACCACCACGGCGTCGACCGGCATGAGCGTCCTTTCCTCGCGGGGCTTCACTCTTCGGTCTGGAAGCTGCCCGAGCCGGGTACCACGTGCGAGCCGAAACCCGGGTTGACATCCAGCGAGGGCGACAGGCAGAACGGGTCGGCGTAGATCTCCACCGGGGTGTCGGTCTGGTTGACCAGCACGTGCGCCGCCAGCGGTAACTTCTTGCAGCCCTTGGGGTTCTCCCACACAGTCAGCGGCACGTACTCCAGCTCGAAGACCAGGACCCTGCCGGTCGCGGCCTTGGCCGAGGCCGTGGCGGGCGCCAGCAGGGCCGCGCCCACGAGCAAGGCGGCAACGATGGCGGTGACGCGGTTCATCGGATTCCTCCCGCACGATTTGCGACTGTCCGCAACGTAACAGTCACTCAGCGCACCGAGGCCGTACCGCCTCGATGTCACTCGTGCAGGTCGTCCCGGTGCGGGGCCATTCATCCGAACGGCGGCGGGACGGGTGTCAGGCCGTCAATCCCGGTGACCCACAAGGCTGACGTGCCATGAAAGTGCCGTTCACTGCGCTGGACGCAGTGAACGGCACTTTCATGGCATGTCAGGGCTACCTGGTGATGCCCGCGGTTGCGATCTTGTTGGCGTCCGGGGTACCGATGCCGGTCACGAGGTCGAAGCCGGACTTGGCGCTGTAGCCGCCGTTGCTGCCGCTGGAGATGTCGTGGTAGTTCGAGGCGGCGATCGAGTACAGCTTGGGATTGGCCCAGCCCAGCCCGGACTTGCCCTTGGCCTTGGCGTCCTGGTTGTAGACCGCGGCCACCCCCGCCCAGATCGGCGCGGCCCCGGAGGTGCCGTACACCGAGGTCCAGCTGCCCTGGCTGTAGACGGAGATGCCGGTCGGACCGCCCTGTGCGGAGACATCGGGCACCTGGCGCTTGTTCGTGGTGCCGATCTTCACCCCGCTCTGGAAGCTGGGCAGGGCGAACACCGAGGAGTAGCCGCCGCCGGAACCGTTCCAGCCGGTCTCCTTGCTCCAGGCGTTGCCGGAGGTGACGGTCAGGTTGGTGCCGCCGACCCCGGTCACGTACGGGTCGCTGGCCGGGTAGTCCACGGTCTTGCTGCCGTCACCGTTGTCGTCGGAGCCGCTGTCCCCGGAGGCGGCGAAGAAGCTCTGCCCCTGGGCGGCACCCTGCTTGAGGATGTTGTCCACGGCCTGGATGCCGGAGGTGGTGCGGCCCTTCTCCGACAGGCCCCAGCTGATCGAGGTCACCGGGATCCCGCTGGCCACGATCGCGTTGGCCAGGTCCACCTCGCCCTGGTCGGAGTTGGGCGCCTCGAACACCTGGATGGCGGCCTTGGGCGCGATCGCCTGCACCGCCTCGATGTCCAGCTCCACCTCGACCTGGCCGTTGCCGATCGGGCCCGAACCCCCGCTGACCTGCTTGACCACCGGGGTGGGCGAGCCGGTCTTGTAGTAGTTGTCGTAGGCGGTGATGTTGGACTGCTGGTAGCCGTCGAACTCCCACAGCGCCACGGTCTGCCCGCTGCCGTCGTAGCCAGCGGTGGCCAGCGGGGTCACGTCGTAACCGCCCTTGAGCTGGGTGGGCGTGTAGCCGCCGCCAGGACCGTTGTGCGGGGCCACCTTCGCGTGGTGCACGCGCACCGAGCGGGTGCTCAGCCCGGCCACGTCCAGCACGCTGCCCGCGATCGCGCTGGGCAGGTGCGGCGCGGCGGTGTTGGCGTAGAAGCCGCGGCCGGTCCTGCCGTCGCGGTAGTCGGCCAGGGTGGTGCCGAAGGCGCGGGAGACCGCCTCGGCCGGTCCGCTGGCGTCGACCACGAGGTGGTTGTCACTGACCGAGTCCACCGAAAGTCCTTGCCCACGAAGGTAGTCGGTGACCTTCGCGACCTCGGTGGAACTCGGCCCGTACCGGTCGGTGAACTGCTCAGGTGTCAGGAAATGACCGTATCGTGGCGAATTCGGGTCGCTGACCTGGGCGATGACCTGGTCCAGCTCGGCGCCGTTGCGCAGGTTCAGGCTGACCGCGACCGAGATCTTCTGCTGTGCGGCAACGGTTCCGGTCCGCACGACCTCGGGGCCGAACGGGCTGGCGGGTGCGGCGAGCGCGACCGGCGCGGCCACCGCGGCCACGGCTACGGGGGCGATCAGCGCACCGAGGATCCTCAGTGATTTCACGAAGTTCTCCGCAGGGTGTCGGGATCGGGACAACACCCAAGCTATTGGCCCGATCCCCGCACCGTTAGCGGGGAAACCCTTGTGCTCACCCGGCCTGACTGCGCAGGGCCACCCGTTCGGGCTCACCGATCGCGGGCTCGGGCAGCACCTCCATGGCGCGCACCAGTTCCGTGCGCGAGCGGACCCCGAACTTGCGGTAGATCCGGGACAGCGTGGCCTCCACGGTCTTCACACTGATGAACAGCGCGGCGGCCACCTCGCGGTTGGTGGAGCCCGCGCGCACGAGCTCGGCGACCCGTTGCTCGGCAAGGGTGAGCTCGGCCGGGGCCTGCTCGGCGCGCACCTGAACCCCGGTCCGGTCCAGTTCGTCCCGGACGCGCTCCGCCCAGGGCACGGCCTCGATCGCCACGCAGACCTCGTACGCCTCGATCAGCGCCGAACGCGCGGCGGCCCGCCTGCGGCAGCGGCGCTCGACCCCGGCCAGGGCGATCAGGGTGCGCGCCCGGTCCAGCGGGACGGGCAGTGCGCGTTGCCGGTCGGCGATGGCACGCAGTGCGGCGGCACCCTCGTGCTGCTCCCCCAGCGCGACGGCGAGCAGCGCGCGGGCGCGGTCCAGGTTGGCCAGCACGCTCGCCCTGCCGAACTCGCGGGCCCGCTCACGGGCGGAGTCGATCAGCGCGGCGGCCCGCTCGGTGTCCCCTGTGGACACCAGGGCCTCGGCCAGGTCGGCGTGCCAGCGCACCACCGCCGGGTCCCGGATGTCCATGGCAGCGCCCAGGTCCGCGACCTGGCTCAGCGCGCGCACGGCGCCGGGGGCGTCACCCGTGCTGAGCAGGATCTGGCCCAACACGGCCAGGTTGCGCATCAGGAACAGCTTGTCCCCGTCGGCCTCGGACTCGCGGGCCCCGCGCCGCGCCAGCGCCGTCGCCGACTCCACGCTGCCGCCGGTGGCCTCCGCCAGCGCCGCGGCGAACAGCGCGGGCGCGCAGCTGACCCCCGCCTCGGAGAACAGCTGGATCGCCCGCCGGGCGGTCTCCAGTCCGCCGCGGCACTGCCCGGCCCTGGCCTGCGCCTCGGCCAGGGTCACCATGACGGCCACCGCGTCCTCCACGGCGGCGCTCTCCTCCACCTTGCGCAGCAACGGGATCAGCCGCTGCGTGGCCTGGGTGTACCGGTCGGCGTAGAGCTCCACGATCGCCTGGAGGCGGGCGGGTTCCCACAGGCGGGCCGCCGGGTTGGCCTCGGCCAGTTCCAGCGCGCGGGCCAGCGTGGGCCGCGCCTCGGGGTCACCGGTGAAGGTCAGCAGGTGGGCGAGGCGGGTCAGGGCACGCACGGCCGTCACCGGGTCGCCCGCGGCATCGGCCAGCCGCGCGGAGATACGGGACTGCTCCACCGCCTCCGCCGTGCGGCCGATCAACAGCGCGCGGCCGGCCGCCCACATGCGCATCGGCGCCTCCAGCGCGGGATCGCCCGCGGCGTCGGCGACCCCGTCCTCGATGAGCGGGCTGAGCACGTCCAGCGCCTGGCCCGCGTTGCGCAGCAGCACCAGCCTCGCCCGCACCCGCAGTCGCGGGGAGCGCGCGTCGGCCAGCACCGACTCGGCCGCCGTGCGCGCCTCCACGCGCAGGCCCGCGTCGCAGGCGTGCTCGGCGGCGGCGAGTCGGCGCTCGGCCCGCACTTCCTGGTCGTCCCAAGGGGTTCGGTCGGCGGCCATGCTGGCCAGTTCGGCCGCGGTGACCGGGGCGCCACGGCGTCGCGCGGAGGCGGCCGCCGACATCAGCGTGCTGGCAACGGGTTCGTCCTCGTGCGGCTTGGCCAGCGCCAGGTGGCGGGCCTGCTCCACCGGCTCGCCCACCACCTCGGCCAGCCGGGCGTGCGCCTCGACCCGTTGGTGTGCGGGCACTTCCGCGTAGATCGCGGCCCGGATCAGTGGGTGGCGGAACCGCACGATGCCGTCGTCCCCGGTGCGCGCGAGCCCGCACCGGTCGGCGGCGGCGAGATCGCGGGCCGCGTCCGGGTGGCCCGCCGCGCGCAGCAGGGTCAGGCTGGGGCGGGTCGCCACGCTGGCCAGCAACAGGGTGGCCTGGGCCTGCGGGGACAGCTCGCCGAGCCGGTCCAGCAGCAGAGCACGCAGCCTGCGCGGCACCGGCAGCGGGCTGCCCGGGCTCTCCGGGGCGCCCGCGCGCAGCACGGCACGGCCCAGTTCCAGTGCGTAGAAGGGGTTGCCGTCGGCGACCTCGTGCACGCGCGCGACGAGGCTGTGCGGCAGCAGGCGGCCCGTGTCGCGCAGCAGCAGCCGGGCCACGTCGCGCGGGCTGAGCGGGGGCACGGCCAGTTCGGTGACCTCGGGCGGGCACAGGTGCCGGTTCGCGGGCTGCTCGCGCTCGGGCACCCGCTCGGCGGCGAGCACCCGCACCGAGGTGCCCACGGTGCGGCGGGCCACGAAGGCGAGCACCTCGGCGCTGGGCGGGTCGACCCACTGCACGTCGTCGATCACCAGTACGACCGGGTTGGCGGCGGAAAGTCGTTGCAGCACTTGCAACACCGCCATCCGCACGCCGAGGCGGCTCTGGTCGGAGCTGGGGTGTTCCCCACGCAGCAGGGCGGCGTCCAGCGCGGTGCGCAGCGGGGCGGGCAGTGCGGCCAGCGCCGCGTCGCCGACCTCGGCGAGCAGGTCGATCAGGCAGACGAAGGGCAGCTGGGAGTCCGACTCGTCGGGGGCACAGCGCAGCACGGCGCAGCCGCCCTCGGCCAGTTCGGCGGCGAGGGTGGACAGCAGGGTGGACTTGCCGATGCCCGCGGGACCGCCGAACAGCACGCTGCCGCCCGCCAGCAGCTGCGCTCTGGCGCTGCGGAGCAGGTCGCCGCGACCGACCGGGCCGAGTTCGTTCACGTGGTACCTCGACTGCAGGGGCGAGAAGGCACTCAGGTCTATTTTCGGCGTACCCACACGGTCCGGATAACCGGTATTCGTGTGAGCCGCTACGCGATACGGCCTACGACTTTCGTCGGTACCGCACCAATTCGGACAACGATGTCCGCACCGGAAACCGCAGGGTGGCGGCGGTGATCGCTCAGCAGGCGCAACAGGGACAGGCACCCGGAACTGTGCACAACCGTGGTGTTCGCACTGTCATGGATCAACCACACCGTGTGGTTCCGGCTTTGTCAACGGCCTCCCACCTGACGGATGTGGACCATTGCCCAATGGCCTCGGTGGGCGGGTGACATAGGGCACACACAGCCGCACGAGCACCAGTCCCGGGGCGATCAGCGGCACCACGGCGGACAGGGCGGCGGCGGTGACCCCTGCGTGCAGCACGTCGCGGGGCATCAGCACGATGTGCCGCAGCACGAACGCGCGGCGGCCGGGCAGCGAGACCAGCAGCAGCACCAGCACAAAGGCGCCCAGGGCCAGCACGGCGCGGTTGACCGCCGAGCCGTAACCGATGCCCTCGGCGGCGGTCATCACCGCCAGCCAGCCCAGCAGCGCGGGCAACTGGTTGCGCTCGGTCGTGGAGGACCAGAGCAGTCCGCCCGCGATGGCCAGCGCGCCGAGCGGGCCGTGCCTGCGCTCGTCGCGCAGCCACTGCGTGATCGCGTCCAGCCAGCGGGAGGGCACGTCCGCCCAGCCGAGGCCCAGTCTCAGCACGTCCAGCGGGGAGCGGCCGTCCTGCTGCACCTGGCCGACGATCCAGAACAGGGTCCACAACGAGAGCAGTGCTGCGGCGAACAGCTGCCACCTCGGCCTGCGCACCGCCACCTGCCAGAGACGGACCAGTTCCCGCCGCCTGCCCTGCATCGCCAACTCCCCAGTCCGCGTACCGCCCCCTCGATGGTGAAGCGCGCCGGGCGGGTCGGCAAGAACGCATATGGTCGAGGGCGTGTCGAGGTTGTTGTACACGCACGGTGATGGTGGTCACCGTGGCCTGCACCGGGCGAGGGATGCGGGAACACCACGCGCACCGCTACCGTTGTAGGCAGTGGTTGGCTGGTACGTGTCCCCCGGGCCGCATCTAATCAACCGGTGCGAAATACCGTACGGCTGGAGTCGCATCGTGTCCTTCGCCGAGAGGCGACCTACCAGTCGGCCACAAGAGGGCGGGTTCCTCCGGGAGCCCGCCCTCTGCTGTCGGCAGGCGCTTTCCAGGTGCACGATGTCCGCGTGAACGACGAGGCACTGCCCGCGTGGCGCCAGCGGACCGCGACCGAGCACCGCTGGCCGGTGGCGCTGGCCATCCTGCTCGCGCTGGGGCTGCAACTGCCGTTGCCCGACAAGCTGAACTTCCTGCCGTCCTGGCTGCTGCCCGGTCTGACCACGCTGCTGGTGGTGCTGGTGGTGGCCGTCAACCCCGGCCGGGTCGGCCGCTACGAGCGGCTGGAGCGCTCCATCGGGCTGGTGGTCGCCGCGCTGGTCAGCTTCGGCAACGCCGTCAACGGGGTGCAGCTGGTGCGGCACATCCTCGACGGCTCGCTCGGCGACCAGGCCGGGCCGCTGCTCAGCAACGGGGCCTCGGTGTACGTCACCAACATCATCGTGTTCTCGCTCTGGTACTGGGAGTTCGACCGCGGCGGGCCAGCCGTGCGCGCCAGCGGGGTGCGCGAGTACCCGGACTTCCTGTTCCCGCAGATGAGCAGCCCCGAACTCGCCCCGCGCGACTGGGAGCCGCGCTACCTGGACTACCTGTACCTGTCGTTCACCAACGCCACCGCGTTCAGCCCCACCGACGTGATGCCGCTGCGGACCTGGGCCAAGCTCGCCATGCTCGCCCAGTCGGTGATCTCCCTGCTGATCGTCGTCCTCGTCGTCGCCCGCGCCGTCAACGTCCTGCACTGAGCCCGCGGCACCCGCTCGCCCCACCTCCTGTGTCATGAAGGTGCCGTTCGGGACGCCCACCGCCGCAAAGGGCACCTTGGTGGCGGGTGGCGGCGCAGGTCCAGCCCGCCGGTGGCCCGCCCGACGCCCCTGTCGTGAAGGTGCCGTTCAGGACGTTCACCGCCACGAAAGGCACCTTCGTGGTAGCGCAGGTCCAGCCCGCCCGTGGCCCGCCCGCCCAACGCCCCTGTCATGAAGGTGCCGTTCGGGACGCCCACCGCCGCAAAGGGCACCTTGGTGGCGGGACGGGGCCGCCCACCGCTGGCTCCCCGACCCAACGCCCGTGCCATGAAGGTGCCGTTCAGGACACTCACCGCCGCGAAAGGCACCTTGGTGGCGGGACGGGGCCGCCCACCGCTGGCTCCCCGACCCAACGCCCCTGTCATGAAGGTGCCGTTCAGGACGTTCACCGCCACAAAGGGCACCTTCAGGACATGGCGGCGCGGGCCTGAGCAGGCTCGCCGGGCCCGGGCCTGGACCCGGGCCGAGGCGCGCCGCGAAAGGACCATTCGCTGCGTTCAACGCAGTGAAAGCCACCTTCGCGGCGGCTGCGGCACGCTCACCGCGCAGTGAAAGCCACCTTCACGCCATGCCCCGGGCGGGACTCGCGCGCAGGAGAGCGGGACTCGCAGATACCGAAGTCTCGTCCCCCACCACGCAATCGGGGTCCGGGGCGGCGCCCCGGCGTGGGGGCCGTGCCCCCACAGCGACAGCCGTGCTTGCGGGCGACCGCGCTCCGGGAGCAAAACTCCCGGAAAGCACGGAGCCCCCGTCCGAGGACGGGGGCTCCGGTTTCCCGTCACCAGGGGGGAGGGGTGACGGGAGGTCTTTGTTCATCGCTAAGCCTAATGCATCTGGCGGGAACAGCAAGCCCCGGGGCCCGAATCTTCACTTTTGGCCCTGCCTGACAGCTCAAGCCTTCCTCAAGCTTGCACGGTAGTGCGTGAAACCTGGCGGTTTCCGCCAAACGGGTGTAGAAGAGACCCTTCACGGCTGCATCGATTCACCACGGGGAGCGCTGTGACCGTGCGCACAAACCCGTGGCGCGATCGCCAAGTTCGTGGGCAATCCCCAACGTGGGATCGCCTTACAATGGGGCCATGAGCGGAGCGCACCGACCGGACCAGTTCGTGCTCCCGGAGCGCATGTTGGACATGCCGAGCTTCCTGTTCGTGATGCTCGCGAAGGAGTGGCGGCGCCTGGGCAACGCCCTGTTCAACGACTCGCTGCGCGGTCCGCACATGGTGATCCTGGCCTCGCTGGTGGACTTCGGCGCCTCCTCGCAGAAGGAGATCAGCGAGCGGCTGGGCATCGACGCCAGCGACCTGGTCGCCCTGCTGGACGACCTGGAGAAGGCGGGGCTGGCCAACCGCAAGCGCGACGAGCGCGACCGCAGGCGGTACGCGGTGATGGCGACCCAGGCCGGGGAGCGGGTGCTGCGCCAGCGCATGACCGGGGTGCGCCAGCTCAACGAGGAACTGCTCGAACCGCTGACCGATGCCGAGCGGGCGGAGCTGCACCGCTTGCTGCTCAAGGTGTTCGCGCACCACCAGCCGCGGCGGGTGCCTCAGGCCGCCAGGGAGTAGCCCAGCAGCGCGACGCCCAGCCCGGCGCCCGCGCTGATCAGCACGTTGAGCAGCGCGTAGAAGTACGACCTGGACTCCAGCAGGCGGACGGTCTCGTAGCTGAAGGTGCTGAACGTGGTGAAGGCCCCGCACAGGCCGGTGCCCAGCAGGGCGAGCAGCCCGCCGGGCAGGGCCGAGCCGAGGCCGACCAGCACACCGAGCACGAAGGAGCCGATCACGTTGATCAGGACCGTGCCCCAGGGGAAGGCCGTGTCGTGCCGGGACTGGACCGCGCGGTCGAGCAGGTAGCGCAGCGGGGCGCCGACCGCTGCCCCGAGCACGACGAGCAGTTCGGTCACGAGGACCTCCGAGCGCAGACCAGCCGGGTCACGGCCATGGAAAAGGCCGTGGCGGCGAACCCGCAGAGCAGGGATCCGAACAGGTAGGCGACGCCGACCAGCACCGTGCCGGGTCGCAGCAACCCGTGCACCTCCACGGCGAAGGTGGAGAAGGTGGTGAGCCCGCCGAGCACGCCGACCCCGAGCAACGGCCGCAGCAGCCGGTGCGGGGTGAGGACCTCGGTGATGACCACCATCAGCACACCGATCAGCGCACAGCCCACCACGTTGACGGTGAAGGTGGCCCAGGGCACGCGGCCGGGCTCGGCGGGCAGCAGCTGCGCGAGGCCGTAACGGGCCAGCGAACCCAGCGCGCCGCCCACCGCGATCGCGGCGAGCACCGGCCAGCCGATCTCATTGCGCTGCGCGGGTACGTGCAGGTCCACGTCAGGATCGACCGATCGGCTCACGGGCGGCACAGTAGCAACAGGTGGCGGCAGGCCAGCCGCCTGCCGCCACCTGTCAGTGCGGAGCTCAGACCACCTTGGCCGCGGTGATCACGATGTCCTCGGTCGGCACGTCCTGGTGGCCGGCCTTGCTGCCGGTGCGCACCCCGGCGAACTTGTCGACCACGTCCTGGCCCTCGACGACCTTGCCGAACACCGTGTAGCCGAAGCCCTGCGCGGTGGGCGCGGTGAAGTCCAGGAACGCGTTGTCGCTGAAGTTGATGAAGAACTGCGAGGTGGCCGAGTGCGGGTCCGGGGTGCGGGCCATGGCCACCGTGTAGCGCAGGTTCTTCAGGCCGTTGCTGGCCTCGTTCTCCACCGGCTTGCGGGTCGCCTTCTGCTTCATGTCCGGGGTGAAGCCGCCACCCTGGGCCATGAAACCGGAGATGATCCGGTGGAAGATCGTGCCGTCGTAGTGACCCTCGTTGACGTAGGTCACGAAGTTCTCGACGGACTTCGGGGCCTTCTCCGCGTCGAGTTCGAGCACGATCGAGCCGAGAGTGGTGTCCAGCTGGACCTGGGTCATGATTCTCCTTGGCAGATACTGCAACTGGACACACCGTATAACGCGACCGTGATCAGAGCAGCGCGGCCAGTAGGGAGTCGGTGTCCCCGGTGCCCATCCGGACGAACAGCGGTAGCGTGCCCGGCCCCGCGTGGTAGTCGTGCAGGTCCCCTCGCACGACCCGGTGGTTGGCCACGTCGAACCAGGCCCCGTGGCCCAGGTGCACGTCCCGGCTGGTCCCCTCGGTCAGCACCGGCGCGACCAGCAACCCGTCCCCGAGCAGCCACTCGTCGGTGATCGTGTAGGCCGCCTGGTCCTGCGGGTCCTCGAAGAACAGCGGCTTCATGATCGGCTCACCGGTGGCCAGCGCCCGGTCCCGCTGGCGCAGGATGTACGGGGTCAGCCTCTCGTGCAGCCGCACCGCGTCCCGGTAGTACTGGACGGTCTGCGCGTCGAAGCCCACCGGCGAGGTGGAGGCGTACATCAGCGGGGTGGCCGCCGCGGCCTGCGCCCAGCGGATCAGCACCTGCCTGTCCGGGTGCTGCCCGTCCGAGCCGCCGATCATGTCGCTGGTCACGAACGGGTAGCCCACCGTGGACAGCGCCAGCAGTTGGCGCACCGCGACGCCCAGTGCCGCGAAGTTCGCCTCCTTGTCGATCTCGCGCACGACGAACCCGTTGCGCTGCGCCCCCGTCCAGTGCGAGCGGATGCCCACGCCCTGCAGGTCGTAGCCGTCGGCCATCTGGGCCCCCAGCCGCTGGTAGTCGGCCATGCTCAGGTCCGGCCGGTACGGCGCGCAGCTCTCGTCGAAAAAGCGCGTGTCGAACTTGAAGCCGTCCACCCCGTAATCGGTCATCAGCTGGTGCAACTGGCCCTGGTACCAGGCGTTGGCCTCCGGGTTGGCCAGGTCCACGATGCCCGCCGAGCCGTTCCACCACTGCACGGTGCACGGCTTGGCCGGGTCCGCCTTGGACTTGAGCAGCCAGCCCCGGCTCGCGGCCAGCGCGTAGTTGGCCGAGTCCGGATTCGCCCACAGGCTCACCCACAGCCCGAACCTGGCGCCCAGCCGGTGCACCTGGTCGACCATGCCGTGCGGGTCGGGGAACTTGGCGTTGAAGGTGAAGTCCCCGTAGTGCGCCGACCAGCCGTCGTCCAGGCTGAAGGTGTGCGCCGGGATGCCCGCGTCGTGGATGCCGCGCGCCCAGTCCAGGAAGCCCTGCTGCGTGACAGCGGTGTAGAACTGCGCCCAGGAGTTCCAGACCGGCTCCCGGTACTGGTAGTCCGGGGCGTCGCTCTTCTCCGGTTTGCCCGCGATGCCCACGTAGTCCTGGAAGACCTCGCGCGCGGTGTCGCGCACGAGGACCGTGGCCGACAGCTCGCCCCCGGCCAGCTCGGTCAGGTCGAAGACCCCGGGGTGGCGGTTGCCCAGCGACACGTCCTTGACCCCGTTGCCGAGCAGGTACAGGCCCGATCCCCTGGAGGTGAACCAGAACGGCTCGGTCATGTAGTACTCGGCGGGCCCGAAGGCGGGGTCCAGCGGCTGGCCGGTCTCCAGCGGCCAGGGCTGGAACGCGATCGGGTCCTGGGCGCCCCTGGTCGTCTCACCCTGGCCGTACCAGTGGCCGCCCGAGGCGAGGTCGTAGTGCACGCCGAGCCGTCCCGCCGAGGGCGGACGCACCTGGGCCGCCAGCGAGAAGCGGTGCTCGCCGGGGCCGATCGTGAGCTGGACCGTGCGGGCCGGGTCGGTGGTTCCCAGTGACAGCACCAGGTTCCCGGCCGAGTAGTGGGATGAGCGGACGTTGGTGACCGTGCCGCCGTCGAAGTCGATGGCGGGCGAGGCGGTGCGCAGCACGACCTGTCCCCCGTGCCGCACGGTGAGCCGGAACGGGGCGCGGTCGATGTCGAGCCGGTAGCCGGAACGGTCCACCGACAGCCCGGACGCCGCCGCGACCGGTGCCAGGCCGAGACAGCTGGCGACTGCGGTCGCCAGCGCGACCGCGAGCGAAATGGTTCGACCCATGGTTGACACCATGCGGCGGCCCACTGGGACCGTCAAGCAATCTTGTTGTGTGGCAAGAAAAATCGGCCACCGGCACCGGACACGCCGATTGCCTGGTCATTCGCCGTCCGGCCGTCAGGGTGCCGTCACCGGTTGGCCGAACGCCACTCCACCACTGGTCGACAAACCCCAGCCCACTGGTCTGGACCGCCCTCCGAGTTCCCCTCACCTGGCACGAAAGGGGCAATTCCGCTGCCCGTTCTTCCCGGGAAACACGAAGGCGGGCTGATGCGGTCCCTGCCACCGCACCAGCCCGCCCGGTCAGGTAACCGGTGCGGTCCCTGCCACCGCGCCGGCACCTGGTCTGTGGGGACCCGGTCCCGTCCTCAGAACTCGAAGACGGACTTGGTCCTGGAGTGCAGAGCGCACTCGTTGCCGTAAGTCTGACTGAAGCTGACGAGCACTCCTCGCCAGTATCCGCTCTCGGAGACGGTCACCGGCTTGTAGATCATCGAACACAGCCGGTAGTCCACCGGAAGTGCCCGGAAGTCTCCCCCCACGGCCGACAGCTGCGAACAGGAGTCGACTGCGAACGGGTGGTCTCCGCCGATGGGATCGCACCGTAGCACGCTGGCGTTACGCACCGGTGAGATCTCCGTGCCATCACTGATCGTCAGCACCAGCATCGACTGCGGTGCGCCGAGCGGGACGGCGGGGGCGGCTGCTGCGACTGCGGGTACGGCCGTGGTGACGGCCGCCGCCACAAGACAGACGAGGAGCGGGGTGCGCCTCATCTCGCATCCTCCTGGAGAGTTGCCGTTCGGAACCGCGGATCTCGCGTTCCACAGGGTCTACGTCTGGGCCCCACGTGAACTCACCACTTCTCACTCGTTTGGCCGAGCAAGCACCCACAGCGACCAGCGGTAACGTGATGTATCTAACGGTCATCAGCCGGTGACAGCAAACGTTGTAACACCGTAGACACAGACTGGACCGAGTGTGGTCTGCCTCGGCCGGACGTTTTCCGGCCCCATGTCGATGAGACGACAACTTCTTCCTCAGTCGAGAGGACTGCAATGCAGCCACAGCGCCCGGACCGGGTTCCCGAGGTCCCGGTCCGCTTCTGGGAGGAGTGCGCGAAGTTCCGCCCCCAACTGGTCGGGATCGCCTCCCGCCACTCCGGGGGACCGAGTCAGGCCGAGGACATCGTGCACGACGCACTGGTGCGCGCGGCCGGGTTCTCGGAACTGGACCTCGACCGCCTGCACCCCTTCCTGGTCACGGTGGTGAAGCGGCTGTGCGCGGACGAGGCCCGCCGCAACTCCACCGCGAACCGGGCCTACGCGAACCCGAAGCTGCATCCCGAACCCGCCGTCGATCCCGCCGAACGAACCTGCGACCGCGCCGAGGCGGACTGGGTCGCGTCCAAGCTGCCCAGGTTGACCGAGTACGAGCGGTCCCTGGTCTCGCTGGTGGCCAAGGGCTACCCGCACAACGACATCGCCAGGATCCTGGGCACCACGCCGAGGGCCACCCAGACCGCCATCTGCCGGGTCCGCGGCAAGATCAAGTCCTGGCGCCGGGGCGAGTAGCCCGCCAAGCACCGAAGAGAAACGGGCCGCACCAGTGCTGGTGCGGCCCGTCCTGTCGTGCGGGGTGGTGCGGGTGATCAGTACCCGCCGGTGCCACCGCCGCCGTTCCCACCGCCCCCGGCGGGCGGGGTGGCGGCCGGGGTGGTCGGCGGCACGGTCGGCGCGGGCGGCGGGGTGGACGGCACGCAGGTCAGGTTCTTCTTGCCGTCCGGGGAGATGACCCACCAGGTCCCGCCAACGCCCTGGCCGGTCCACTTGCCCGGCTGCGGGTCGTTGGAGAACTTGTAGAGCGGCCAGCCCGCGATGGTCACCTGCATGGAGCCGTCCGGGCGGGCGACGGTGCCCACCAGTGCCGGGTCGACGCCCGCGATCTGCGGGGTGCCCTGGGTCAGCACGGGCGGCCAGATCTGGGCGCACTTGTCCACGCAGTTGGACTTGGGCGGGTTCGCGGTGTCCTTGTCGAAGCGGTACAGGACGAACCCGTCCTTGTCGGTGACGACCGAGCCCATCTTCGGGATGGTCGTCGCGGACAGCACCGCGGGCCCCGCGCCACCGGCGGGCGCCGGTGCGGCGGTGCTGGGCTCGGCGCTGGCCGAGGTCGGAGCGGGGGCGCTGGACGACGCGGAACCGGGGTCACCGAGCTGGACGGTGACCGGGGACTGCGCCGCCGCCGGCGTGACCGCGCCGGAGTTGTTCTGGCTGGCACCGAGTTCCTGGATGCCCAGCCAGGTCAGCGCGGTCACGGCGGTCAGGCCGCTGGCGATACCGATCGCGATTCGACGGCCTCGTGTCACTGGTTGCCTCCCTTGTTGCGACTGAGGTGCTACCTAGCGATACGAGCGATTCCGGGGGTGGGTTCAAAACGAGTTCGGGGCCGCTGCCCGCGCCCGGCTGTGACCGGCGCGACACGCCTGGTCAAGACTCCCAGTTTGCTTTGAGGTTGTGTCCAGGCTGCTCGCACACAGCCCGGCCATACCTGGAGGTGGCCCGGAAGGCGGGCCGGTCAACCTCACTGGGGTCAGGTGGTCGGACATGGCTGGTGCGACCGTGGCACGGGGACGCGAACAGGTCCCCGATCCGCGATGGGCGGTCGGCAGGACCGCGACAGTGGACATCGTCGTCCCCGTCTACAACGAGGAGCGTTCGCTGCCGGGGTGCATCCGGGTGCTGCACGCCTATCTCACGGAGCACTTCCCGTTCGAGTGGACGATCACGGTGGTGGACAACGCCAGCACCGACTCCACCATGGCGGTGGCGACGGAGCTGGCCGAGCACACCGACGGGGTCCGGGTGCTGCACCTGGACCGCAAGGGCCGGGGCCTGGCCCTGCGCACCGGCTGGGGCTGGAGCGACGCCGACGTGGTGGTCTACATGGACGTGGACCTGTCCACCGGGCTGGACGCCCTGCTGCCGCTGGTGGCCCCGCTGGTCAACGGCCACTCGGACGTGGCGATCGGCTCCCGGCTGGCGGCTGGTTCGCGGACCGTGCGCGGGCCCAAGCGGGAGTTCATCTCCCGCTGCTACAACGCGATGATCCGGTTCACCCACGGGGCCCGGTTCTCCGACGCGCAGTGCGGGTTCAAGGCCGTGCGCACCGACGTGATCCGGCCGCTGCTGCCGCACATCGCCGACGACTCCTGGTTCTTCGACACCGAACTGCTGCTGCTGGCCGAGCACAACGGCCTGCGCGTGCACGAGGTGCCGGTGGACTGGGTGGAGGACGTGGACACCCGGGTCAAAGTGGTCAAAACGGCCTCCGAGGACATCCGCGGGCTGATCCGGGTGGCCAGGGCCAAGGCGACCGGCGCGGCCACCGTGCCCGGACTGCCGCGCAGGCCCGACCCGCGCCCCGCGCACCCGGACGCCGTGGTGGGCACGCCCAACAGCGGGCTGCTGTGGCAGCTGATCTCCTTCGGCCTGATCGGGCTGGCCTCCACCGCGGCCAACCTGCTGCTGTACGCGCTGATGCGCACCTGGTGGCCCGTGCTGGTGGCCAACTTCGTCGCGCTGACCGTCACCACCCTGCTCAACACCGAGGCGAACCGCCGGTTCACCTTCACCCGCGCCCGGGGCTCCACCGGCCGGGTGCACCTGCAGGGACTCATCGTCTTCGCCCTGTACTACGCGTTCACCTCGGGCGCGTTGCTGGCGTTGGCCTCGTTCGACCCCAAGGCGTCCAAGGCGCTGGAACTGATCGTGCTGCTGACCGCCTCACTGGTCGGCACCGCGGCCCGGTTCGTGCTGCTGCGGACCTGGGTCTTCAAGAGCACCACCACGGAGGAACGCGCATGACCACGGCCGCTGAGGCGACCGCACCGGCCCAGGCACCGGACGTACCGGACACCGAGACGCCCCGGCGCCGGTGGCAGCCCTGGGCGCTCGCACTGATCGTGCTGGGCTCGGCGGCCCTGTACGCCTGGAACATCACCGGCACGGGCTGGGGCAACACCTTCTACACCGCCGCCGTCAAGTCGATGTCGGAGAGCCTGACCAACTTCGTGTTCGGCTCCTTCGACCCGGCGGGCGTGGTCACCGTGGACAAGCCGCCGATGGCCCTGTGGCCGCAGGTGGTCTCGGTGTGGGTCTTCGGCTGGCACAGCTGGGCCGTGCTGCTGCCCCAGGTGGTGGAGGGCGCCGCCGCGGTGTTCCTGCTGCACCGCACCGTGCGCTACTGGGCGGGCGAGAACGTGGCCCTGGTGGCCGCGCTGGTGCTGGCCATCACCCCGATCACCGTGGCGATCAACCGGGACAACAACCCGGACACCATGCTGACCCTGCTGTGCGTGGCGGCGGCCTACGCCTTCACCCGCTCCGTGCAGCCGGGCGCCAGTTCCCGCAGCGCCACCAAGTGGCTGTTGCAGGCGGCGTTCTGGGTGGGCTGCGGCTTCCTGACCAAGAGCCTGGCCGCGTGGATGATCGTGCCCGCGCTGGCGGTGGGCTACCTGTTCGGCCGCGAGGCCTCCTGGGGCAGGCGGATCGGCGACCTGTTCGCGGCGGCGGGCGTACTGCTGGTCAGCTCGTTCTGGTGGGTGGCGCTGACCGTGCTCTGGCCCGATCCCAAGCCGTACGTGGGCGGCAGCACCGACGGCAGCGAGCTGACCCTGATCTTCGGCTACAACGGGCTCGGCCGGGTGTTCGGCGAGAACATCGGGCGGGGCGGGGCCGGTGGCGGCAACGCGATGGCCCGCGCGCCGGAGGCGATCGGCCAGGGCGGCCCCGGTGGTCCGGGTGGCGGCGGGTTCGCCGCCGACAACGGCATCGGCCGCATGTTCGGCGAGCAGGTCGGCGGTCAGATCAGCTGGCTGCTGCCGCTGTGCCTGCTGGTGCTGGTCGTGGTCGCCGTGACCGGGGTGCTCACCCGGCGCCGCAAGCTGCCCGCCGACCACCTGGCCCGCGCGGGCTGGCTCATGTGGGGCACCTGGCTGGTCGTGCTGTGCGCGGTGTTCAGCGTGCAGGAGGGCATCTTCCACCCGTACTACACCACCCAGCTGGCGCCCGCGATCGGTGCGCTGGCCGGGGCCGGGCTGGCCCTGCTGTGGCGGCGCTACCGGGACACCGACACGGGGTGGAGCTGGGTGCTCCTGCCACTGGCCGTCGCGCTCACCGCGGCCTGGGCCTGGGTGCTGGTCTCCCGCGACCTGGACTGGAACGGCTGGCTGCGCTACGCCGTGGCCGGGGTCGCGGTGCTGGCCGTGGTCGGGCTGGTGATCGCCCGGCTGACCAGGCAGCAGCGTGCCGACGGTGCGCGCACGGCCGCCGTGCTGGGCCTGGTCACGGTGCTGCTGGCGCCCGGGGTGTGGTCGGCGGCCACGGCCGGTGCCAGCACGGGCGGCGGCGGGGCGATGGCCAGCGCGGGACCGCCCGGCGGCGGGTTCGGCGGGTTCGGCGGGGGGCGTGGACGGGGCGGCCAGCGCGGTGAACCGCAGGGCCTGCAACTGCCCAACGGCCAGGAGATCGGCCCGGAGCAGTTGCAGGAACTGGCAAGCCGGTTCGGCGGCGGGGGCGAGCAGGTGGCGCTGACCGCCGAGGAGCAGAAGATCCTCAACTACGTCACCACGAACTCCGGGGAAGCCAAGATCGTGATGGCGGTGGAGGGCGGCTCGATGGGCTCCTCGCGCTACATCATCAACAGCAACGCCACGATCATCGGCATGGGCGGCTTCATGGGCAGCGACCCCGCGCCCAGTGTGCGGCAGCTCACCGACTGGAAGGCACAGGGTGCCATCGCCTTCGTGCTCACCTCGGCCAAGGGCGAGTCCGGGCGCGGCGGCCGTGGTGGGTTCGGCGGCGGCCAGGTGGGCCAGGAGCGCACCGAGTGGGTGCAGAACAACTGCAAGGAGGTGGCACCGAGCACCTACGGGGGCAGTGCCGCTTCGTCCACTCAGGACCGACAGGGCGGCCCGGGCAATCCCTTCGGCGGTGGGCAGACCCTGTACGACTGCCGCAACAGGTGACTGGTTCTCAGCTTTCTCCCAGTCACTTCACAGGTTGACAGCGCATGCTGGTGGGGTGGACACGCAGCACCCCGCCCCACCAGCAACCGTGCTGGTGGTCGACGACGAGCCGAACATCCTGGAGCTGTTGTCGGCCGCCCTGCGGCTGAGCGGCTTCCAGGTGCACGCGGCCGACTGCGGGGTGGCCGCGCTGAGCACGGCGGCCCAGGTCCGCCCGGACATCGTGGTGCTGGACGTGATGCTGCCCGACTACGACGGGTTCAGCCTGGCGCGGATGCTGCGCACCAGCCACGAGCGGCTGCCGGTGCTGTTCCTGACCGCCCGCGATTCGGTGGAGGACCGCATCGCCGGGCTGACCGCTGGCGGGGACGACTACGTCACCAAGCCGTTCAGCCTGGAGGAGGTCGTGCTGCGGCTGCGCGCGATCCTGCGCCGCACCCACCAGTACGAGCAGCCCGACCAGGACACCAGCAGGCTGCGCTACAGCGACCTGGAGCTGGACGAGGACGCGCACGAGGTGCGCAGGGCCGGGCGCGAGGTGCGGCTGTCGCCCACCGAGTTCAACCTGCTGCGCTACCTGCTGGTCAACGCCGAGAAGGTGGTCAGCAAGACGCAGATCCTGGACCGGGTCTGGAACTACGACTTCGGCGGGGACTCGCGCATCGTCGAGTCCTACATCAGCTACCTGCGGCGCAAGGTGGACGCCACCGACCCGCCGCTGATCCACACCATCCGGGGCGTGGGCTACACGCTGCGGGTGCCGCGCGCGGACGGCGGCGGCTGATGGTGCGCCGGCCGTGGACCCTGCGCACCCGGCTGCTGCTGGCACTGCTGGGCTTCACCGCGGTCGGGCTGGTGCTGTTCGGCGCGCTGAGCGTGGTGCTGCTGGACCGCACGCTGATCAGCCGGGTGGACGACCAGCTACGGGACACCGCCAGGAAGGTCACCATCGCCGACCGGCCACCGCCGCGCCCCGGCACGCTCCCGGCCACTGATCCCCGGCTGCCCACCGACTTCCGGCTGTACTTCTTCGACGCCTATGGCGACTACCAGGCCGGGCTCGGGCAGATCCGCGGTGAGGCCGCGATGCCGAAGCTGCCCAAGATGGACCTGGCCTCGGTGCGCGCCGAGCCGGCCGGGCCGAGCACCGTGCGGGACATGTCCGCGGACGGCCCGAACTGGCGGCTGCTCGTGGTCGCCCAGCAGCCCAACCAGTTCCAGCGTGAGGGGGGCACGGCGGCCATCGCGGTGTCCCTGTCGGCCACCGAGCTGACCGTGGGCAACCTGGCCCTGATCGAGATCATCTGCGGCTCGGTGCTGCTCGCCCTGCTCGGTTTCACCGCGACCGTGGTGGTGCGGCTGGGGCTGCGCCCGCTGACCAAGATCGAGCAGACCGCGCAGGCCATCGCCGACGGCGAGCTGGACCGGCGGGTGGCCGACACCGACCGGCGCACCGAGACCGGGCGGCTGGGCGCGGCGCTGAACGTGATGCTGACCAGGATCTCCGCGGCCCTGCGCGAGGGCGAACAGTCCGAGCGGCGGCTGCGGCGGTTCGTCGCCGACGCCTCGCACGAACTGCGCACCCCGCTGACCTCCATCCGCGGCTTCGCCGAGCTGTACCGCAGGGGTGGCGCCACGCAGCCCGCCGACGTGGACCGGCTGATGTCGCGCATCGAGAGCGAGTCGGTGCGGATGGGCCTGCTCGTGGAGGACCTGCTGCTGCTGGCCCGGCTGGACCAGGAGCGGTCCCTGGACCTGACCGAGGTGGACCTGCTGGTGGTCGCCAACGACGTGGTGCACGACGCCAAGGCCGCGAGCCCGGACCGGCGGATCGTGCTGGAGGCGCCGAACGGGCCGGTGCGGGTGGTCGGCGACGAGCACCGGCTGCGCCAGGTCGTGCTGAACCTGGTGGCCAACGCCGTCACACACACCCCCGCCGAGGCGCCGATCCGCGTGTCGGTGCGGCAGGAGCGGGCCCGCCCGCGCGAGGACGCGCTGGCCGTCGCCGGTGGCGCGCTGCCAAGGACCTCCCGGTTCGCCGTGCTCGAGGTGGTCGACGAGGGCCCCGGCATCCCCGCCGACCAGGCCGCGCTGGTGTTCGACCGGTTCTACCGCGCCGACCAGGCCCGCTCGCGCACCAACGGGGGCTCGGGCCTGGGGCTGGCGATCACCGCCGCGATCCTGGAGGCCCACTCCGGCCGCATCGAGCTGACCAGCACCCCCGGCGGCGGCACCAGCTTCCGCGTCCTCCTCGCCCCCGCCTGAAGCCGGGGGCGCGAGTCCCCGCGAGTCCCGCTCGGGGGTGGGCGAGTCCCGGCCTGGGGTGGGCGAGTCCCGGCCAGGCGCGCGCGAATCCCACCCGGACACCGGCGAGTCCCGGCCAGGCGCGCGCGAATCCCACCCGGACACCGGCGAGTCCCGGTCTAGGGTGGGCAAGTCCCGGCCGGACACCGCCACGAAGGTGCCCTTTGCGACGACCAACGCCTCGAACGGCACCTTCATGACACCGGCGAGTCCCGCCCGGACACTGCGCCGCGAAGGTGGCTTTCACCGCACTGGACGCAGCGAAAGGACCCTTCACTGCGAACTCCCCCACCCAACCACACCACCAAGGTGCCCTTCGCGACGACCAACGCCCCGAACGGCACTTTCAGGACACCCGCGCCGCCCCAGAAATCGATTACCATCGGTTGGTGGCGACCATCAGTGATGTGGCGGCACTGGCCGGGGTGTCCACGGCAACGGTGTCCCGCGTGCTCAACGGCAAGTCTACTGTGGACACCGAGCTGGTCAGCCGGGTCCGCGAGGCGGCCCGCGCGCTGGACTATCGGCCGAACACGGTGGCGCGCAACCTGCGCAGGCGGGACAGCTCGGTGCTCTCGCTGGTGATCTCCGACGTGGAGAACCCGTTCTTCACCGCGGTCGCGCGCGGGGTCGAGGACACGGCACGGGCAGCGGGCTACTCAGTGCTGCTGGGCAACTCCGACGAGGACCCGGACAAGGAGCGCGCCTACCTGGAGCTGGCGGGCCAGGCGCAGACGGCCGGGGTGGTGCTGTCCCCGACCGGCCCGGGCACGGCGCTGCCCGAGGGCACGCCGCCCGTCGTGGCGGTGGACCGGCCACTGCCGGGTGGGCGGCACGACGCGGTGCTGGTGGACACGAGGTCGGCGGCGCGGCTGGCGACTCAGCACCTGCTCGACCAGGGCTACCAACGGGTGGCCTGCCTGACCGGTCCGCCGGGGGTGCACACCGCCGAGGACCGGCTGGCCGGGTACCGCGAGGCGCTGGCGGGCCGACCCGAACTGGTGCGCCGCAGCGAGTTCAAGGCGGCGGGCGCCCGGCAGGCCAGCGAGCTGCTCTTCGGCGAGCGGGACCGGCCGGACGCGGTACTGGTCGCGAACAGCGCGATGGCCATCGGCCTGCTGGGAACCCTTGCCCAGCAAGGACTTCGCATCGGCAAGGACATCGGCGTGGTGTCCTTCGACGACGTGCCGTGGGCGAGCTTGGTGCACCCGGCGCTGACGGTCGTACGCCAGCCCGCGCACGAGATCGGCCGCAGGGCGGCGGGTCTGCTGCTGGACCGGATCGGCTCCGTGCGGGGCGAGGCGCACACCGTTGTGCTGGCGGCGGAACTGGTCGTGCGGGGCAGCTCAACCCGTGAGGTGTGAACGGATCCGGTAGCTGGCCGCCGACCAGGCAGGCGCGCCGCCGACCGGCACGATCCGCACGGTGACGGCACTCTTGCCGGAGGTCAGCGCGGCGGGCAGTTCGAAGTTGTCGTCCAGCCAACGCGAGTGCTGGTTGGCCAGGGCCTGCGACCAGGTCCCCGCGAGCTGACCGTCCACATAGACCTGTGCACGCTGTCCGCCAAGGTTCTGGTCACTGACCCGCTCCAGGCGCACGCCCGAGTTGGTCGGCGAAACCTTGGCGCGGAAGGAGATCGCGCCGGTGGAAGCCGTCACTCCGTGGCTGACCTGCGTCCCCGACTGCCTACCCTCGTACGTCGACCGCAACGTCGTGCGCGTCTCGCCAGCCGCCTGGTAGCCGTGTGCGGCACGGCTCGTGTCCTCGGCGAGGTCGACCGCGTCGCTCGCGGCCAGGCCCGAGTCGGACCGGCCGTACCAGTAGGCCGTGGAGCCGTAGTCGGCCGGGGTCTGGTTGACCGGCCCGTGCTCGATGTCGAAGGTCAGGCCGCTGCTGAAGGACAGCGCGTCGTCGATCATCAACCGGTACGCCCCGGTGCAGTCGTGGGCGCAGCCGTCCTCGCCCACCTCGTATGCGGGTGCACCCGCCAGCGGCATCGAGTAGGTGCCGTTGAGGAAGTACCAGCCGGACTCGTAGAAGTCCTCGGTGCCGGTGCCGCTCATCGTGGGCGAGACAGCACCATCCACATAGGACCGTTCGTCGCCTTCGAGGTACTCGCGGCTGATCGGGTCCACGGTCTGGCCGCGCATCGTGTGCGTCACGCCGTAGAACACGCCCTGCCCCGTGGTGTCGACGAGGTTCCAGTCCTTGCCCTGCACGACAGGGCCGCTGTGCGAGGTCGTGGAGAAGTAGGCGAGGTTGCCGCCTGCGCCAAGACCCTTCGCCACGGCCGGATCGGCGGCCGAGGTGACCTCCACGGTCGCCCCGGTGATCGGCGCACCGGCGGCGTTGACCAGCTGCACGGTCGCGCTCCGGGCGTAGGGCATGGGCCACCAGGCGGTGTACCAGCCGCCGTCCCCTGCGTCGATCGAGGACATCAGCGTGCGCGTGTCGTACTCGCCCAGTCCGGAGCCGAAGAACTCGCCGACCGGAGAGTCCACTGTGGAGCGTCCGTCGAAGGACAGTCGCAGCCGGGCCCCGGCCAGCAGCGCGTCGGAGGCGGCGACCTGTGCGGCGCTCACCGGGTAGCGGTAGATGTTCGACCCGGACCAGCTCTGCCCCGTGATGGCGTAGCCGTGGGCCAGTTCCTCGCCGGGGTGGGCCGGGCCGAGATCGAGCACGTCGGTGCGGACCAGGTCATCGCCGACCCGGCTGCGCACGTCGTAGCGGAACTCGGTGAAGTCCACATCGGATGCGATGGGCTGGTTGCTGATGTGCAGAAACGACTTTCCCTTGGTCAGCGCGGCGGGAATGTCGATGCTCTGGTCCGCCCAGGTGCCGCCGGGCGCCGGGGCAGCGCCCTGCCAGGTGCCTGCCGGTTTGCCGTCCACGAGCAGGTTCGCCTGCTGGTTCCCGGTCTTCGGATCGAGCCGCCGGGTCAGCCGCACGCCCTGGTTGGCCGGGTCCACCCGCACGGTGAAGGAACTGCCGCCTTGCTTGAAGGCACGCCCGTCGTCGTCGACTCGCGGGGCGCGGGCCACCTGCGGCAGTTTGACCCGCAGCTGGGTGATCTGGCCGGATCCGGTCAGCTGGGCGAAGTCCCGCACCGCACCAGCGGGCACGTCAGCGGTCTTCGTGACGGTCCTCGCCCCGGGCGCGACGGGTTTCGGGTCGGCGACGCCGAAGCGGCGCAGGCGGTCGACCACGTCCTGCGCCTTGTCGGCGGGGTCGAAGGTGCGCACGCCCTCGGCATCGGCGAACTCGCGGTAGGTCACGTGGTAGAAGTTCGGGTTGTTCTGCACCGTGACCCGCATGGACTCGCGGTAGGGCATCGGCACCTTGACGACCACCCCGCCCTGGGTGTCCTGCGCGTTGGCGACCAGCGGCCACACGAAGGGCGCGCCGAGAGCACCGTTGGTGAGATCGGTCAGCTTCGCGGACAGCACGGTGCGTCCGTCCAATTCGACCTTGATCCAGCCGGTGGCCGAGACGTCGCCGAAGTCCTGGGTGAACCACATCGAGGCGATCTCGCCGGGGCCGCTGCGCTCGGCGATGACGCAGCCCTCGGTGCTCTTGCGCAGGCAGGAGTAGGTGCCCTCGAAGCCGTCCTCGTTGGCCCCGGCCCGGTCGAAGCTGGAGAACTGCCTGGCCTGACTGCCCGGCCGCAGCTGGGCGAGCGCGTCGACCTGGCGGTACAGGTCCCAGCCGATCGGTCCCTTGGCGGCCGGTTTCGGCGCCGCGGCAACGGGTGTGACCGGCACCAACAGTGCCGCCGCCACCAGGGTTCCCAACGCGGTCCAGCGCATCGACACCAGCTCCCCCAGATCCAGGTAATCGATTACCGCCAACGTAGGGCGCCCGTGTCGGGGTGTCAACGCGGGCGCCCGAGTTCTGGTGATGTCATGGCATGGCCCGGCAGGGCGGGACTCGGGTGCGTCTGGGCGGGACTCGCAGGCAGGTAGGCGGGACTCGCGGTCAGGTGGACGGGACTCGGGCACGCCACGGCGGGACTCACGTGCACCAAGGCGGGACTCGCCAGCAGGTGAACGGGACTCGCCCACGCCAGGACGGGACTCGCAGGCAACTGGGCGGGACTCGCGCGCGCCAAGGCGGGACTCGCCAACAGGTAGGCGGGACTCGCCCACGCCAGAACGGGACTCGCCAGCAGCTGGGCGGGACTCGCCGGGGGCTGGGCGGGACTCAGCCGGCGGTGGGCAGTGTGTCGCCTTGCACGGCTTGGATGTCGATCTCCACCCGCAGGGTCGTGCCGATGGCGTTGATGCCCGCCTGGAGCACCTGGTTGTAGGTGATGGAGAAGTCGTCGCGGTGCAGTTCGGTCACGGCGTGGAACGCGGCGCGCACCCCACCCCAGGCGTCCGGGCCAGTGCCCAGGTAGGTCAGGTCCAGCTGCACCGGCCTGGTGACCCCGTTGAGGGTCAACTCCCCGTCCAGCGCCCAGCGTTCCTCGCTGACCTGGGCCAGACCCGTGCTGCGGTAGGAGATCGTGTCGTTGCTGGACACGTCCAGGAAGTCCTTGGACCGCAGGTGGTCGTCGCGCATCTTGTTGCCGGTGTCGATGCTCGCGGCCTGGATCACCGCGCTCACCGAGGAGCGCTCCACCGGCTGGGCCACCTGGATCTGCCCGGCGAACTCGTCGAACCGGCCGCGCACGCTGGACATGCCCAGGTGCCGGGCGGCGAAGCTGACCGAGGAGTGCATCGGGTCGATGGTCCACACCCCCGGCGGCGGCAGCTGCACCCCGCCGACCCGGCTGAGCGTGATCGTGCCCAGCGGGGCCGTGCCGCCCGCGGTCACCAGCGCGGTGCGGGCCACCGGCGCGTAGCCCGCGGCGGTCAGGATCGCGGTGTAGGTCCCGGCGGGCAGCGGGTCGGTGGCCACCGCCCCGTCCTGGTCGGCGCCGGAGCGGGCGACCTGGTTGCCGCTCAGGTCGGTGACCGTGAGCACCGCGTGCTGCACCGCCCAGCCGTCGCTGGTCCGCACCAGCGCGTGCACACCTTGGCTCATCACGAACTCCTCAGTAGTTCAGCTCTACGTCGTGCCGGTTGTGGTTGCCCGCGCCCACCCGCAGCGCGCTCGCCGCGGGCGGGTACCCGCTGGCGATCACCGTGTAGTCCCCCTCGGGCACGTCCTCGAACACGTAGTCCCCGTCGGCGCCGGTCGTGGTCGCCGCGAGTACCGCACCCTCGGCGTCCACCAGGGTGATCCGGGCCTGCGCCACCGGCTCCCCGTGCACGCCCGCCCGCACCACACCGCGGATCCGCCCGCCACCGGCCAGTTCCACGTCCTGGCTGACCCGGCCGGTCTCCGGCACGCGCACGGCCAGCGCCACCGGCCGGAACGAGGCCGCGCTGACCGCGAGCGTGTACGCCCCGGCGAGCAGCTCCTCGAACACGTAGCCGCCGTCCGGGCCGGTGATGCGTGAGCCGACCACCTCGCCACGCGTGTCGGCCAGGGTCACCGCCGCGCCGGAGATCGGTCGCCCGCCGGAGATCCGCACCACACCGGCGAGTCCGCTGGTGCCGGTCAGCACGACGTCCACTTCGGACACGTCCTCACCGACGAGCACGGTGTTGGCCAGCGGCTGGTGGGCCTGGGCGGTGACGATCAGCACGTGGCTGCCCGGCGCGGGCACGTCCAGGTGGTACGTACCGTCCACTTCGGACACCGCACGGCCGACCTGCCTGCCCGACACGTCGATCAGGGTCAGCGCGGCCGCACCGATCAGTGCGCCGTCCGCGCCCCGGACGCGTCCACGGATGATCATGGCTGTGCCTCCTCACGCAGCTGGCTGGGTTTGCCCTGGGCGAAATCCTCGAGCACGGCCAGCGCGTGCACGAGGGATGCCACCTGCTCGGGTGAAAGATCGCGGATGCGCTCGGCGAGGTAGCCGGTGCGCTGGTCGCGCACGCGCGCCAGCAGCGACTCCCCCGCCTCGCTCAGCTCCACGTTGCTCACCCGCTGGTCGGCCGGGTCCGGGCTGCGGGTGAGCAGCCCGTGCACGGCCAGCCAGTCCACCAGCCGGGACATGGTGGGGGCCGCGATGCCCACCCGCTCGGCCAGGTCCCCGATGCGCGACCTGCCGTGCTCGCCCAGCGTGGCCAGGGTGACCAGCCTGGTCGGGGTCAGTTCGTCGGGACCGGCCAGTACCCGCAGCCGGTGCGAGATCCCGTTGACCGCCAGCAGCAGCCTGCCCGCGAGCTGGTCGGTGCACGCCTCGTTGCGCATCGCGGCACCCGCTAGCCGAAGACCACGTCGGCGGTGATCTCCTCGCCCGCCCTGGCCGTGACCCGCACGGCCACCGGCTCCTGCACGCTGGTGACCACCGTGTAGTCCCCGCTGGGCAGCCCGCCGAGCCGGTAGCTGCCGTCCGGGCCGGTCACCGCGGTGGCCACCACCTTGCCGTTGCCGTCCAGCGCCGTGACGGTCGCCCCGGCCAGTGCCGCCGCCGACCCGGTGACCACGCCGTGCACCACCGCCACCGGCGGCAGCTCGACGTCCACAGTGGACCGACCGGCCGCGGGCAGTGCCACCGGCTCGTGGTCGGCCGCGCTGGCGGTGATCACCAGCTGGCCCTCGGGCAGTTCCTCGAAGCGGAACACCCCGCTGGGCCCGGTCACGGCCTGGCCGAGGATGCGTCCCTCGGTGTCGCTGACCAGCACCGTGGCCAGGTCCAGCCCGCGACCGTCCACACCGGACCGGATGAGCCCGGTGATCACGGCGGTGCCGACCAGCTCGAAGTCCTGCACCGCGGGCACGCTCTCGCGCAGGGTCACCGCGCTGGCCTCCGGCCGGAAGCCCGGGGCGGTGACGATCACGGTGTAGCCACCGGGCCGCAGCCCGACCAGCTCGTAGCCGCCGTCCCCGCCGACCAGGACCCGGTCGACCTGGCTGCCGTCCGGGCCGGTCACCGTGACCACGCCGCCGGGGATGCCCGAACCGCCACGGGTCCGCACCACCCCGCCCAGCGCGATCTCGCCCGAGGGCTCGACCAGTTCGGTCGGGCCGCCACCGGCCTCGGCGGCCACGGCGGCCAGTTCCGAGCCCAGCGACTCCACCGGGGCGGTGCTGCGCTTGCCCACGACCCAGGAGGCGATGGCGGCGACCACGCAGGCCACCACGGCGAACCAGAACACGATCTGCAACCCGCTCTGGAAGGGCTGGGAGATCAGGCTGGGGAAGAAGCTGCGCCCGGTGAGGAACTCGGCCTTGTCGGCGGGCAGCGTGTGCAGCACCGGGCCGAGCAGTTCCTGGATCGGGTTGTAGCCGAGGAAGGCGGCGAACAGCACGCCGACCGCGGGCAGCGAGGCCACCTGGTGGGCGGCCTGCGCGGGCACCCCGTTGGCGATCAGGCCCTGGTCCATCACCGAGGGCAGGGTGCTGGAGAGCCCGGCGATGATCAGGCTGAAGAAGATGCCGATGGACAGCACCATGGCCGCGTTCTGGAAGGTAGCGGTCATGCCCGCACCGACACCGCGGGCGTTGCCGGGCAGGCTGTTCATCACGTCGGCGCGGTTGGGCGAGGAGAACAGGCCCATGCCAAGGCCGTTGACGAGCAGCACGATCGCGAAGACCCAGTAGTCGAAGTCCACCGGGAGCATGATCAGGAACACGAAGCTCAGCGCGGTCAGCAGCATGCCGCCGGTGGTGAAGGCGCGGGCGCCCCACTTGTCGGACAGCACCCCGGACAGCGGGGCCGAGGCCAGGAAGCCCACGGTCAGCGGCAGCATGTAGATGCCCGCCCACAGCGGGGTGGACTCGAAGCTGTAGCCGTGCTGCGGCAGCCAGATGCCCTGCAACCAGATGATCAGCACGAACTGGAGCCCGCCGCGGCCCAGCGAGGCGAGCAGGTTGGCCAGGTTGCCCGCGGAGAACGCCCGGATCTTGAACAGGTGCAGGTCGAACAGCGGGTTGGCGACCTTGACCTCGATGACGGCGAAGGCCGCCAGCACCAGCACGCCACCGATCAGCGTGCCGTAGACCCAGGGGTTGCCCCAGCCCATGCTGGAGTCGCCGTAGGGCTGGATGCCGTAGGTGATGGCCACCAGCACGGCGATCAGGCCGACCGCGAAGGTCAGGTTGCCCCACCAGTCCATCTTGGCCTTGTTGCGCACGCCGGTGTCGTGCAGCTTGAGGTAGGCCCAGATCGTGCCGAACACGCCGAAGGGCGCGGACACGATGAACACCAGGTGCCAGTCGACCGGGGCGAGCACGCCGCCCAGGATCAGGCCAAGGAAGGACCCGGCGATCGCGGCCACGGCGTTGATGCCCAGCGCGGTGCCGCGCTGGTTGACCGGGAACGCGTCGGTGAGGATCGCGCTGGAGTTGGCCATCAGCATGGCGCCGCCGACGCCCTGCACGACCCGCCAGCCGATCAGCCACAGCGCGGCCGGTGGGCCGTCGAACCAGGTGATCGAGAGCAGTACGGAGGACAGCGCGAAGATCGCGAAGCCCATGTTGTACATGCGGACGCGGCCGTACATGTCGCCCAGTCGCCCGAAGCTGACCACCAGCACGGCCGTGACGACGAGGAAGCCCATCATCATCCACAGCAGGTAGCTGGTGTTGTCCGGGGCGAGCGGGTTGATGCCGATGCCCTTGAAGATGTCGGGCAGTGCGATGAGCACGATCGACGAGTTGATCGTGGCCATCAGCATGCCCAGGGTGGTGTTGGACAGCGCGATCCACTTGTAGCGCGGGCCGAGCTCGGCCACGGGACCCCTCCTCACCGGCGCGCGGAATTTGCTTGACCTACGCTAATCGATTTCGTTGCTTCCTACAACTATCAGTTTGGACAGGATCGGAGTTGCTAACTTCAGCGCGTGATCCGTCGGGGACTGACCGTGGCCGCCACCCTCGTTTTCCTGGGCAGCACGGTCGCCGCCGCCACCGACGGCACCGATGAGAGCGCCCTCACACAGCCAGGTCCGCCGGTGGAGGTGCTGTCCTCGCGGCCCGAGTTCGTCACCGGCGGGGACGCGTTGGTGCGGGTACGCGTGCCCGAGGGTGCCCGCCCCGAGCAGGTGCGCGTGGCCGTCAACGGCCTCGACCAGACCCGCGCCTTCCACACCGGGCCCGACGGTCGCGCGCTGACCGGACTGGTCACCGGCCTGCACCTGGGCGAGAACAACCTCGTCGCCGCGCTGCCCGGCACCAGGCCGGTGCACCTCACGCTGTACGACCGCAGCACCGACGGCCCCCTGTTCGCCGGACCGAAGGAGCAGCCCTTCGCCTGCGAGACAACGGGTTTCCGCACTGCGGGCGGTCAACTGCTGGGCCGGGCCACCGGGCCGTCCTGCACCGTGCCCACCCGGGTCGAACACCTCACGCGCAAGCGGGTGCCGCACCGGATCCGGGTGGAGACCGGGGTGCTGGACCGCGGCATCTACGAGATCGCGATGCCCGAGGGCGCCTGGAACCACCGGCTGGTCTACACCTTCGGCGGCGGCTGCCCCGGCGGCTGGTACACCCAGGGCCGGGCCACCGCGGGCGTGCTGGACGAGGTGATGCTGCGCCGGGGCTACGCCATCGCCTCCTCCACGCTCAACGTGTTCGGCACCAACTGCGACGACCTGCTCGCCAGCGAGGTCATGGCCATGGTCAAGGAGCGGTTCGTCGAGGAGTTCGGCCCCCCGCTGTTCACCATCGGCTGGGGCTGCTCCGGCGGCTCGTACCAGGCGCACCAGATCGCCGACAACTACCCGGGCCTGCTCGACGGCATCGCCGTGGCGTGCAGCTTCCCCGACCTGGTCTCCGGCAGCACCCAGGTGCTCACCGACGCGGCGCTGCTGGACCACTACTTCGCAAAGTCCACACTGGACAGTGCGCAGCGCAGGGCCGTGTCCGGCTTCGGCGTGACCGCCACGAGCCCGCTGCTGGCCAACCAGGCACGCCGGATCGACCCGCGCGCCTTCTGCCCGGCCACCCTGCACACGGCGGCCCGCTGCGACATCTACGACCACGCCGTCAACGTGTACGGGCGGGATCCGCGCACCGGGGCCGCCCGCAGGCCGCTGGACAACACCGGGGTGCAGTACGGCCTGGCCGCGCTGAACTCCAGGAAGATCAGCTTCGCGCAGTTCCTGGACCTCAACGCGCGCATCGGCGGGTTCGACGCCGAGGGCGGGTTCAGCCCGGCCCGCTCGGTGGCCGACCGGGACTCGGTGAGCCTGGCCTACCGCACCGGCCGGGTGCTCAGCGGCGGTGGCGGGCTCGGCTCGATCCCGGTCGTGGACTACCGCTCGTACACCGACGACCTGCCCGGCGGGGACATGCACCTGAGCCTGCACACCGCGGCCACCCGCGCGCGGCTGGTCGCCGCCAACGGGGACGCCGACAACCAGGTGGTGCTGGCGGAGAACGGATCGCACGGCGGTTTCCTGACCGCCAACCCGGTCGTCGCCGACCTGCTGGCACAACTGGACGCCTGGCTCACCGCCATCGCCAGGGACCCCACCGGCCCCGCTCACCAGCGCGTGGTGCGCAACCGGCCGACCGGGTTGGCCGACGCCTGCTGGACCCCGGACGCCGCCCACCAGAAGGTGCTGGACCCGGGACGCTGCGCGGCCCTGTACCCGGTGTGGCCCGGGCCGCGCCGGGTCGCGGGCGGTCCCGTCGCGGGGGACGTGCTCAAGTGCGCGCTGCACCCGGTGACGGCCGCCGACTACCGCGTGCCGGTGGACCTTGCCGCGCTGGCCGGGGTCTTCCCGGACGGGGTGTGCGACTGGTCCCGGCCCGGGGTGGGCCAGCAGCCGCTGTCCGGCACCTGGCTGTCCTTCGGCGGGCAGTAGTTCACCAACTAGGCGTAGTCACGCGTAAATCGTTGACGAAGGCGCTTCGCGGGGCTACACCAGGATGATGAGCACCCCTGCACGCATCACCCGGCGTTCGGCACTGCTCGCCGGTATCGGTCTGGCCACCGTGGCCGCCGTCCCGTCCTGGGCGGCCACCGTCGACTACCCCGCGGCGCACTGGATCCCTGCCAGCGCCAAGAACTACACCGCCGCCAACCGCCCCAGCGGCTACCCGGTCAACCTGGTGGTCATCCACGTGACCCAGGAGACCTACCCCGACACGGTCCGCCTGTTCCAGGACCCCAAGCACGCCGCGGCGGCGCACTACGTGGTGCGCTCCGCCGACGGCTACCTCGCGCAGATGGTGCGCGAGCACGACATCGCCTGGCACGCGGGCAACTGGGACTACAACACCCGCAGCATCGGCATCGAACACGAGGGCTGGGTGGACAAGCCCGAGTACTTCACCGACGCGCTCTACAAGTCCTCCGCGGCACTGACCCGGTCGATCTGCGACCGGTACCGGATCCCCAAGGACCGCAAGCACATCATCGGTCACGTCGAGGTGCCCGGCAGCACGCACACCGATCCGGGCCCGTACTGGGACTGGACCAGGTACATGCGCCTGGTGACCGGCTGATCACCAGGCCCAGGTGCCCTGTAGGCGGCCGGGCCGTGCCCGCCGCCACACCAGGAACACGGCCCCGGCGACGGCCAGCAGCGGCAGCCCGCCGATCACCCAGCTCACCGCGATCGGCGGGCCGGGTGCGGTGAGCACCGTGAGGTTCAGCTTGCCCTCGCCGGGGCCCTTCGGGCCGTCCAGGTGGAAGGTGAAGGTCCAGTTGCCCTCGCCCTTGAGCGAGAACACGTCCAGGCCCCAGGAGTCCAGCTTGCGCGGGTGCCGTGACAGCGGCTTGCCGCGCACGGCCGCACCGCCGTCCTGGTTGATCACCAGGGTGCCGGTCTTGTCCGCGATGCCGCCGTCCGGGTCGAAGGTGAAGTCCAGGGAGCGCAGGGACCGCAGCGGCCAGTCGCCGAACCCGACCGCCACCTGGTACGGCCCCACCTGGACCTGTTCGGTGTGCACGATGACCACCGGGGCGTAGGTCGGCTCCTCGGCCGCCAGCGCGGGCGTGGCGGACAGCCCGACCAGGCCCAGAACCAGTGCCAGCGCGGCAAGAGCCCGCGTCATGCCGTGATCTCCTCGGTACTCGACTGGTCGATCAGCGTGGCCGCCATCCAGCCCAGCCAGGCCGCGACCGCGCCCACCACCGCACCCGCGAGGCCGGTGGTCAGACCGGAGCCCGGCGGGGAGGTCATCGCCAGCAGGACGCCGCCCAGCGCGCCGGCCAGCGGCACGGCCCACCGCGGCGAGCCGCCGAACCTCCTGGCCAGCAACAGGGTTGCCTCCACCAGCACCGCGGACCCGATGAGCAGCAAGGGCATCAGCGCGGCCAACCTGCCCTGACTGCCCGCGTGGTCCCGGAGGGGCAGGCCGACCTCGGCCGCGTACCAGCGGGCGGCCCAGACACCGAACGGGTCCGAGGCCAGCTTGATCACGACCAGCACCGCGGCCGGGGCCAGCGCCCCGCCCACCGGCCAGCGCAGCAGGCGCAGGCCCAGCAGCAGGGCGAACACGCCCAGCCCCGCGATGGTCAAGGCCATGCCGCCCACCGGCCCGACCGAGCGCGGGGCCACCGCCGCGAACAGGCAGGACCAGGCGAAGCCCACGCCCACCGTCAGCGTGATGCCGATCTTGCCGAGCAGGTGGGAGCGCGCGGCGGCGAAGGCCACCAGCGTGCCCATCATGCTGATCTGGTCGCACAGGATCAGCCCCACGTGCGGGGGCGAGTCGATCACCGCGTCGAAGCCGTAGACCGTGTGCCACCACAGGTCCCACAGCCCGTACAGCAGGAAGGCCGCCGACCCGCAGCCCGCGATGAGGTAGCCCACCGGGGCCGCGAAGGTCCCGCGCAGCACCGCGACCGACCGGCCGCCCACCTGCCCGGTGTCCTGTGCACCCGCCCGCGTGGCCGCGGTCCGGCGCAGCACCACCACGAGGCTGGTCAGCCCGGAGATGGCCGGTGCGGTGTAGATGAACAGGTGCGGCAGGGTGAAGAAGGTGTCCGGGCCCACGTCGGCGTGCCACTGCACGTCCCAGACCAACCCGACCAGCGACACCAGGTTGCTCACCAGCAGCAGCACCGCGGGCGGCAGCCAGCTGCGCAACGCCGTGCCAGGTGGCTGTGTGGTCAACGCCATCGGGTCTCCTAGTTGTTCACGGACAGGGGAAAGGTGATCTGGTCTCGGTGGCCTGCCGTGGTCACCGACACGGTGAGCTCCCACTGGCCCGGCATGAGGAACAACGACCCGTCCGCGTGGAAGTGACCCGCACCGGCGGGCCGCACCGCCAGGGGTTCCACCGCGTGCGAGTGCGCGGGCATCGCGGGCTCCACCGCCACCTGGTCCGGGTCGCCCGCCCCGGCGTGCGGGGTGATCCGCACGTCCACCGCGCGCTGCCCGGTGCGGGCCGCGTCCAGCACGACCTGCACCCCGTAGTGCGCCGAATCTCCTTGCAGGGTCACGGTGTCCTCGCTCGGTCGCCAGGTCAGCACCAGCACGGCACCGCCGACTGCCAGCACCGCCGCGACGGCGATCACCAGGATCCTGGCCCGCTGCCCCACCGCTCCCCCTATGCCGCAGGCACGTCCACCACGTAGGGCACTGTGCGCACCTGGTAGTCGCGTTCCACCTGCAACCATAGCCAGTAGCGGCCCGGCGCGGGGAAGGTCAACACGAACCGCGCAGCCGGTCCGGCGCTGCGCACCGTCTCGTCCGGTTGCGCCAGGGTCGCCGTCAGCACGGCCGTCGCCATCGAGTCACGTTCGTGGACGTGTTCGAACAGCGCCCCGTCCTCGCTGGTCAGCAGCAGGTGGCCGGTCATGCCCAGCCAGGGTTGCAGGTCGTGCACCGGGCCGTGTTCGTCGCTGATCCGGAACGTCAGCGTGGCAGGGGCCCCGGCGAGGATCGGGGTGCTGCTCAGGGAGAACCTGAGCCCATCCGCAGCACGCTCGCCAAGCCCGATCGGAGTATCCACTGTGGATGCGGCGCCGCCGACCGTGAAGTGCTGGCGCAGCAACTGCTCCCCGCTGCCCGTCCTCGCGAGCTCCGCGTACGCGGTGAAGCCGCCGCCGACGGGCAGGGTGGTCCGCACCTCGTACTGGCCCGGCCCGGTCCGCGCCGGGTGCAGGTGCGTCAGGTAGCGGTGGTCGTCCCCGATCAGCGCCAGGTGGATCAGTGCCCCGTGGTCCACCTGGAGGTCGTCCATCGGGCGGCCCGTCGCCCCGTCGAACAGCGCCAGCCGCAACCGGAACGGCTCACCCGCGGTCGGGTGCGCCGGTTCGGTGCTCAGCGCGAGGTTGCCGTACGCCGGGGCCATCTGCATCTGCATCTGTTGTTGCTGTTGCTGTTGCGTGCCCAGTGGTGGCTGGATGCTCGGCGAGAGCAGGGCGGCTGTGATGCCCACTGCCAGTGCGACCGCCGTTGTGGCCCCCGTGACCGCCGCCCACCTGGGGCGTTTCAGCACCAGGAGGAACGAGGCCAGCAGCAGGATGCCCGCTGTGCCAAAGCCCGTGTAGGCCGCCCACTCCCAGGGCTGCACCACGACGGGCGGCACCAGGAACGGGATCGCCGCGAACTCCCCGCCCACCTGTGCCCGCAACTCCCACGGCCCCGGCCGGTCCACCGCCAGCTGCGCGGTCCGGCTGCCCGGCTGGCCGGTGAGGTGCAGCTTGCCGCTCGTCGGCGTGCCCCCGCCGTCCACCGCGTGCGCCGTCAGGTCCAGGTCCGCCTCCGGCTGGCCCACGTGGGTCAGCACGTCCACCTGCAACGGCCCCGGCATGCCCTCCACCGGGTGGATCGTGAACGTCAACTCGTGCCCGCCCACGGACTGGACGAGCCGCACGCTCGTGCCCGCCACGCCGTCCGCGTGCGCCACGCCCGTGAGGCCCAACGCCAGCGAGATCGCCAGCAGGATCATCGTGCCCAGTCGTGCCGCCCCCATGCTCAGGACAGTACGCGGGAGCGGCCGGTCGGTGGATCACTGCCCGCTCAGGGCCGATCCGGCTCCGCGATGGCCTTCGCCCGCGTCTCGTACTCGAACCCCAGCGGCGTGATCCACCGCCGCACCCCGTCCGCGCCCCGCGCGAACCGGTACCTCCCGATCGTCTTCAGGCAATGGTGCACATCGCAGAACGGCCCCAGATTCCGCTCCTCCGTTTCACCACCCGAGGCAAAACCCCGCGCGTGATCGATCTGACATTCCTTGACCGGCCGCAGACACCCCGGCGCCTGACAGACCCGGTCCCGCACCATCACGAATTCCCGCAACGCCCTCGGTGGCCGGTACCTTTTTCGGCCGACACCGATCGGCATTCCCACCTCATCGGTGAGGACTTTTCGCCAATCGCCCTGCGCGGCGATTTCGCGGGCGGTGTTGGCCTCAACAGGCCCGACCCCGGCGACGTATCCGGGTTCCGAGGTCAGCCCCAGCAACGTCGTGGCCGACACCGTGACATCGGTCCGCACCGTCACCGGCCGCCCCGACCCCAGCAGCCGATCAACGAACACGTCGGCCTGCTTCTCACCCCAGGACCGATCGTCGTCCAGGCTCTCCGCGTCGGCGTTGATCTGATCGAACACCTGCCGCGCCCGCACCGCGTCCAGGTGGGCGGTCAGTTCCGCCATGCCGTCGGGCATCGACCGGTATCGGACCTCGGACCGCTTCACCGCCCTGACATGCCGAATCTCAGCACCGAGCGGGTCAACCAGGCACACCAGCCGCGCGACCTCGACCTTCAACTCCTTCGAGTTCGACTCCGCAGCCCCAGCCAACTGGGCATCCACCCGGCGGGCCTGCTCCGAGTCCAGGTTCTCGGTCAACTTCCGCACGACCTCGAACCGGTCCAGGTCCAGCAACCCGTCCCGCATCAACGCAGCGAGTTGTGGCAGTCGGCCCATCGCCGCCGCCTGCTCCTGAAGCTTCTTCGCCCGCCCGAGCGGAATGCGCAGCAACAACGCGATCTCGTGCGGATCATCCAGTTCGGCGGCGCAGCAGAGCAGATCGAACTCGACGGACGCGAGACGTTTCCACGCCTCCAGCATCCGCTCCGCGATCTCCCTCTGCCCCATACCGCCATTCTACGCCGAATCGAGCGCACGAATGAGTGAATCCCCAGGGGCGGTTTTTCCTGGGTGGCGATGGGCTTACGCTCGCCGGCGAGATCGGGGCGGCATTCCACGCCCCGACTACCCCGATCACAGCCCACCGCCAGGGCCCCAGGACAAACCACCCCGAAACCCCGTGGCACCCCGTGCACAGCCACGAGCCCGCCGGTGCGCTCCCCAGCGGTACACCGACGGGCCCGCGAACCAGGTCAGACGTAGGTGATGTCCCAGTGATTGCCCTCATCGCAGTACAGGTTGCCCGCGGAGGACTTCCACTGCGGGTAGCCGTCGCCGCGCAGTCCGATGTAGCTGAAGCTGTTCTTCACGTAGCTGTCGATGCAACTGTTGTGTGCGATGTCCACTTTGTACCCGTTGTAGTGGCTGTAGGTACCGGACGCGTGGCCGACCTCGGTGCCGCCGGTGATGTTGATGGCGCAGCCGCTGGCCCGCTTCAGGGTGATCACCCCGCTGACGGTGCTGGAGTTGATCTGGTCGAAGGACGTGCAGTGCGGGTTGCTGCGGGTGGTGCACCCGCCGCTGGAGGACCAGGTCACCCCGGCCGCGCTGAGCTGCGAGGCGGCCTGGGACTGGGACAGCTTGGTGACCGCCGGGGCGGCCTGAGCGGTGACCGCCGTCGCGGACAGGGCGAGCGCGGCGGCGGCCAGCGAGGTGATGGCGAGTCTGCGGAACATGGCTGTGCACCTCTCGTTGTGCAGGGGTGCGCAGTCAAACCCGGGGCCTTAAACGACGGCTAAACGCCCGAGCGCGTCCAGGGCCTGCGCGTGCCACACCGGGAAGCCCAGCCCGTCGAACAACCTCGCGGACTCACGCAGCGCCGCGACACCGGCCGCGGCGTCACCCAGTTCGTGCCGCACCGGCCCCAAGCCCAACAGGGCGTACGCCCTGCCACGCCGGTCGTCCAGGTCCACGAAGGTCGCCAAGCTGCCCGTCAGCAGGGTCAGCGCGCGGTACTCGTCCCCGCGCTGGCGGCTCAGCTCGCCCAGCGACCGCACGGTGTACGCCGTCGCGTGCCGGTGCCCCAGTTCCTCGAACAGGCCCAGCGACCTGGTCAGGCACTCCTCCGCGGTGGCCAAATTCCCGCACGACCGCTCCAGTTCCCCCATGCTGCGCAGCACGTGCGCCGTCCAGTGGTCGTCGTTGCCGCGCGAACTCACCCGCAACGCCGTCTCCAGCAGCTCACCCGCGCGATCGGTCTCCCCCGTGCGCCGCAACAGGTCGGCCAACTGCTTGGCCGCCTGCGCCCGGCGCCGCTCATCCCCCAGCGCCACAGCCAGGTCCAGTGCCGCGTTGAAGCAATCCTTGGCCTCAGCCAGATCCCCGCGATCAGCGTGCAGGGATCCCAACTGCCGCAGCAGGTCCACCTGTCCACAACGATCGTCCACGGCTCGCAGCATGACCAGTCCGCGCCGCAGGCTGACGTGTGCGCGCTCGATCTCGCCACGTTCCACGTCGATGTCCGCCCGGGACGCCAGCGCGCGGCCGAGCCCCACGTGGTCGTCCAACTCCGCGAAGATCCGGCAGGCCATGTCGTAGTAGACGTGTGCGCGCCGGGCCCTGCCATGACCTTCCCAGTGCAGGTCACCCAGCCTGCGCAGGCTCACGGCCTGCGCGCGGCGATCACCGGTGACCCGCGCGGCGACCAGTCCGATGATGTCGATCCGCCGGGAGTCGTTGCGCGGCGGGCAGACCTGCGCCAACACCGAGGCGGCATGCCACCTCCGGTACCGGTGCGCCACCTCGACCAGGCAGGGCAGTGCCGTGGACTCCATGCCCTGCAAGGAGTCCGCGCGGTCGCAGTAGGCGCCGAGCAGGCGATCGACCAGCTCCGCCCGCGCAGACGAACTGTCCTCCGCGAGGAGCCGGTCGTGGCCGAACACGCGGATCAGTTCGTGCGGGCGGTACCTCAACTGTCCCAGACGGTCCCGGCCGACCACCTGGAGCAGGCTCGCGTCCACCAAGCCGTCCAACAGCTCCGCGGTCGTACCCGCGTCCAGGTCCAGCATCGCCGCGACCGCCCACACGGGCAGATCAGCGGAGTCCAGCAACCCCAACGCCTTGAGCACACGGCGCTGCGCGGGACCGCAGTCCAGGTAGCCGACCTCCAGGGTCGCCCGGACGTCCAGGTCACCGGTGCGCAGCTCACCGAGCCTGCGGCGCTCGTCGGTGATCCGCGCCAGCAGGTCGGAGATCAACTCGTGCGGCCGGGCGGCCAGCTTGGCGCCCGCGATCCGCACCGCCAGCGGCAGGAATCCGCACAGGCGCACCAACTCCGCGGCCCGCACGGCCTCCGCCGCGACCCGTTCCGGACCGGCCACGGCGCCGAGCAGACCGAGCGCGGCCTGCTCGGACAGCGCGTCCACCTCGAACGGGCGGGCACCCTCCAGGCCGGTGAGCCTGCCCCGCGCCGTGACGATCACCCCGCAGTCCCGGCCGCTGGGCAGCAGGGCCCGCACCTGGGCCTCGGTGACGGCGTCGTCCAGCACGACGAGCACCCTGCGGTCCAGGGTGAGCCCGCGGAACAACTGCTGGCGCTCCGGCAGCCCACCGGGAACCTCCTTGACCCCCAAGGAGATCAGGAACCGGCCCAGCACGTCCACCTGCTCGGACCCACGCAGCCGCGCGAACAGCTGGCCGTCGGGGAACCGCTCGCGCCACCGGTGCGCCGCGGCGACGGCCAGTGTCGTCTTGCCCACCCCGCCCGGTCCACACAGGACGATCGGCGCACTGCCCAACTCCGGTGAGATCCGCGCCAGCAACCCCTCGCGCCCGGTGAAGTCGGCGACCTGTGGTGGGATCTGCCCGCTGGCGGCCGAGGTCCGCACCACGGCCTTCGGCAGCTCCCAGGTGGACGGATCACCGTGCACGCGGCGCAGTTGCGGCCCGGGGTCGGCGCCGAGGTGGTCGCGGACCTCGGCGAGCACCTCGTCCGCCTCGGCGGCCCGCCCGGCGCGGTGCAGCGCCACGATGAGCGAGCCCGCGAGGGGTTCCTGCCCGGGGTCCTCGGCGAGCAGCGCACGCAGCTCGGGGATCAGCAGCTGGTGCCGTCCCAGCGCGAGATCAACCCGGACCCGACTGTCCAGTGTGGATAGACGGAGCGCGGACAGCCACTGGGCGTGCGCCGCGAGCACCGGCCCGCACTCCACGTCGGCCAGTGCCTCGCCACGCCACAGCCGCAGCGCCTGCGAGAACACCTCACGTGCGGCCTCGGGCCGTTCCTCCAGCAGCAGCTGCTGACCCCGTTGCGCGCCAAGGACGAACTCGTCCTGGTCGAACTCGCCCCCGGCCACCGACAGCAGGTAGCCCGCGCGGCCGGTGCGGATCAGCTGGGCGGGCGAGTCGACCCCGACGCCGGGGCACAACGCCTTGCGCAGCTTGGACACGGCCACCTGCACGATGACCCGCCCGGTGCGCGGGGCGCCCTGCGGCCACAGCTCGTCGACCAGGGTGAGCACCGGGACCCAGCGGTTGGCGTTGGCCAGCAGCGCGGTCAGGACGGTGCGTGGCTGAGGCGTACTGGGTGTGACCGGCCGTCCGGCACGGGAGACCTCAAGTGGCCCGAGGATCCCGTACCGCACGGCGTCCGCCTAGCTTCGCGCGCCGACCTGCGGCGGGGCTGTCAGGCGTTGCAGCAGCACCTGCTCGATCACCGCGACCAGCACTTCCTTGACCGACTCGCGGTCGCGGGCATCGCAGTCGACCAGCGGGATCGACTCGTCGATGTCCAGCGCCTCGCGCACCTCCTCGAGCTCGAAGCGCTGCCCGTCGGAGAAGTGGTTGACCGCCACGATGAACGGGGTGTCCCGCTGCTCGAAGTACTCCAGCACCGGGTAGCAGTCCTCGATGCGGCTGGTGTCCACCATGATCACCGCACCGAGCGCGCCCTCGACCAGGTCGTCCCACATGAACACGAACCGGTCCTGCCCCGGGGTGCCGAACAGGTACAGGATCAGCGTCTGGTCCAGGGTGATGCGGCCGAAGTCCAGTGCCACCGTGGTGGTCGTCTTCTCCGCGCGCTTGCCAGGGTCGTCGACCCCGACCGCGACCTCGGTCATCGCGGCCTCGGTGACCAGCGGTTCGATCTCGGAGATCGCGCCGATGAAGGTGGTCTTGCCGACGCCGAAACCGCCGCTGATGACGATCTTGACCGACGAGGCCACCGGCTTGGGCGGTGCGGCCTGCTGTTCAGAGCGCCCGTACAAGGTCCCTGATCCTCTCGATGACGGAGACCGGAAGCTGGTCGGCGGACGATTCGCGCACGGCCACGTGGCCCGCGGAGACCAGGTCACCGACCAGGACCCTGACCACACCCAGCGGCACGCCCAGCGCGGCGCCGATCTCGGCGAGTGAGTGGGGTCGCTGGCACAGCTGCACCACCGTGCGCTGCTCGAACCGCAACGGGGCGGACAGCGACGCGGGGGTCGCCACCACGAGGGTCTCGATGCGCAGGTCGTCGGCCAGCGGGGTGGTGCGCCCCCCGGTCATGATGAACGGGCGCACCAGGACCTCGTCGGCGCGCGTCTCCGCGCTGCTGGCCGGCTCGGCGGGCAGGCCCGCCGGCTCGGTGCCGAACCACGAGTTGGCCTGGCTGACCGGGATCATCCTGGGGTCCGGGAGTCGGGGCGCGGTGTGGTCCCTCATCGGCGCAGGGACTCTCTGAGCTCGGAGATCAGCGCGGGTGTGAGCAGCGCGCCCGCCCGGTCGGCCAGCACGGCGATCTCGTAGCCCACCAGGCCGATGTCGCACCGCGAGTCGGCGATCACGCCCACGCAGCTGCCGTCGTCGATGGCCGAGACGAGCAGGAAGCCCCGCTTCATCTCGATCATGATCAGCTTGAGCCCGTCGAACTCGTAGTTGCGCGCGGCACTCTTGGCCAAGCTCGACAGCCCGGACACCAGTGCGGCCAGCCGGTCGGCGGAGGTCCGGTCCAGACCCTCCGACATCGCGATGAGCAGGCCGTCCGAGGAGACGGCGACGGCGTCGCGCACCCCGTCCGTGCCGCGCACGAAGTTGGCCAGCAGCCAGTTGAAGGTGTGCGGGTCGGCGTGCTGGAGATCGGCGGTCACCGCTGGTCCTCCTGTGGTGCAGTGCTGTTGACGAAGGCTGGCTTGTCGGCCTTGCTCGGCAGGGGACCCCGCTCGCCGCGCTGGTGGCCCGAGCGGAAGCTGGACAGCATGCTGCGGACCTCCTCCGGCGAACGCTCCACTATGGACGGTGCGGGCGCCGAGGGCGGGCGGCTCGGCGCCGAGGGCCGTGCCTCCTCGGTACGCCGCGTGCGCTTGACCAGCCCGTTGCGGGTGCGCTCGCCTGCCGCCGAGGACCGCTGGACCGGCACCTTCTCCTCCGCGGGCGCGGGCTCGGGCGCGGCGGCGGGCGCGGGTTTGGCCGGTTCGGGTTTAGGCCGCGCGGGCTCGGACACCGTGCGCTCCTGCGTGATGCGCTGCATCCGGCTGCGCACGCCGGGCTGTGAGGACTCGATGGCGGGCACGTCGTCTCGCGGCCACTGGATCTCCTCCTCGTGTTGCGCGACAACGGGCTTCGGCGGCGCCGCGGGCACCGGCGGCTCGATCTGCGCGTGCTGTGCTGGTGCGGACAGTTCGGGCCTGGGCGGCTGCGGGCGGCGCTTGTCCTTCTCGTCCACCAGCATCTCGGCGGGCAGCAGCAGCCTGGCCACGATGCCGCTGACCGGGGACACGGTCAGCTCCACCTCGATGCCCAGGCGCTGCGCCAGGCGGCCGACCACGTAGTGGCCGAGGAAGCGGGTCGGCGCGACGATGAAGTCCTCTTCCCCGCGCAGGCGGGCGTTGGCCTTGGCCAACTGCTCCTTGGACATGCCAACGCCGTGGTCCACCACGGCGAGCATGTAGCGCGCACCCAGCCTGCGGCCGTAGATCTCCACCTCGAGGTCGGGCGGGGAGAAGGCGAGCCCGTTCTCGATCAGCTCGGCCAGCATGTGCGCCAGCTCGCTGACCACCGAGCCCGCGATCCACGCCTCGTCCACCCTGCGCAGCGCGACCCGGCGGTAGTCCTCCACCTCGGACAGACCGGCGCGGATCACGTCGCTGAGCGAGAGCGGCTCGGCCCAGCGGCGCGGGCTGGCCTCGCCGACGAGCACCAGCAGGCTCTCCGCGTTGCGGCGCATGCGGGTGGCCAGGTGGTCCAGCTCGAACAGGTTGGACAGGGCCGAGGGGTCCAGCTCCTCCTGCTCGAACTCGCTGATGAAGCCCAGCTGCCTGCGCACCAGGTTCTGGTTGCGGCGGCCGAGGTTGGCCAGGGACTCGGAGGTGTTCCTGCGCAACAGGGCCTGCTCGGAGGCCAGCTCGAAGGCAGTGCTCTGCACGCGGTTGAGCGCGTCGGCCACGGAGGCGATCTCCAGACCGGCCTTGTCCGGGGTGCGCACCGGCTCCGGCGGGGCCGGGTCCACGTCCCCGGGGGCGTGCCAGGCGGCCACCGCGGCGGGCAGCCTGCGCACGGCCACGTCGTTGGCCTCGTTGGACAGCGCGGCCAGCGGGCGCACGATCGAGCGCATGGCGCCGATCACCAGCAGGAACTCGGCGGCCACGGCCAAAAGGGCGAGGACCAGGAAGCCGCCCAGCGCCCAGGCGGCCTCGCCCTGCAGGGCCACGGCCCGCTGCTGCACGTCGGCGCCGACGGCCTGCTGGACCTTGCGCTCCTCGTCGATCACCGAGGTCATCTGCGTCCACCAGGCGACCGGGTCCACCTGCGGCTCGATCGGCCCCTTGGTGGAGGAGATCGCGATGGTCTCCGCGGCGGCGGCCTTGCTCGCGTTGTCGGTGCGCAGCGCGGCGTCCAGCAGGGCCCGCTGCTCCTGGGTGGCCTCGCGCTGGAAGGCGGTGATGCCCGCGACCTTGTTCGCCCGGATCTCGGTGAAGTGCACGTACTCGCCCGCGCCGAACCTGTCGGCGGCGAACACACCGTTGAGGAATCCTCGCTCCTGGCCGGTGGCCTCCTTGGCGTCACCGAGGGCGTACAGCGCCTGCAAACCGTGCCGCATCAGCGGGTCCTGGGCCTGGTCCAGGCCCAGCCGCAACTGGTTCAGCCCGGTGATCACGTCGGTGTAGAACTGGAAGGTCGCGGTGCGGTCGGCCCGGTGGGCGTCCACGCCGTCACGCACCCCGTTGAGGCCGGAGAGCTTGGTCATGGCGTTGCGCACCGAGTCCGCACCGGGTGCCCCGCCGTTGGCCACGGCGTTGGTGAGGGCGAGCACCGCGTGGTCGGTGTTGGTGCGCTGGGTGGCCACGAGTTGGGCGAACCGGGTCTCACCGCCGAGCAGGCCGTTGGTCAGACCGCGTTCCCGCTGGGTCTCGTGCACCAGGTCCTGCACGGTCAGCGCCAGGGAGACCGAGCGCACCGTGTCGCCGGAGTCCAGGTAGGACCGCACCTCGCCGACGATGGTCAGGCCGAGCAGGGTCAGCACGAGCAGCAGGGAGACGAGTAGGATCCGGGCCAGTCGGCCGCGGATCGTACGGGGACTGGTCATCCGCCCCAGCAGTCCAGGCGGAGTGCGGTCGGGGTACCGAGGGTCGATGTCCCCGTCACCGCCGGGCAACGACGATCGGTGACGTGCGCTCACCACTTGCTCCTCCGCTTGCTCACCGCGCGCGACCCGACCCCGAGGGTCCGCGGTTAATACGGCGTTCACGCGACATTGCGAATACGCCGGTACATCCCCAGTGTGAAACCCCGGCCCTTTAGCTCCGGAACCGTTTCAGGCACGAGCAAGATTTCACAACCGAACCACCGTGTCAATAGGACGAACGGGCTAGCGGATCCCGATCACCGTCACGATGCGTGACCTCGCAACCATCATGATCCCATCCAGCCCCAGTCGCAGGCAAAACGGCAGCTCAGCAGACCGGGCGCAAGCGCGGCGCAACATTCATAAACACTTCACCGAGTGGGACACGGTGACGAAGAGGCACGGCCAGACGCCTTAGAAAACCTTTTCATTACCCTAGGGCAAGTACGGATTGCACGCCTCCGGGACAACTGCTAGCTTGCCCAACGTGTTCCATCCCCCGGGGACCGCACAGCGAGCGGAATCACACCGGGAGCGGCATGGAACGGACTTATTACACGCTTTTTACGGTTCGGCGCGCGTCGGTTTCCTAGGCTGTGTAACGCAAATAGCGGCTGGAAACGATCCCCGTAACGCACCGCTCCGCGGTGCCACTGGGGAAAGTCGGAGGTGGATCATGCCGGTACCGGCTGCCCTGACTCGCACGAGCACCGACACGCACTGTCCCTACTGCGCACTACAGTGCGGCATGGAAGTCCGCACCGCCGAAGCGGGCGTTTCCGTGGCCCCCCGGGAATTTCCGACCAACCGTGGCGGGATGTGCCAGAAGGGCTGGACCTCGGCAACTCTGCTCACCTCGGCAGGAAGAGTGACCACCCCGCTGCTGCGCGAGCACCGGGACGCCCCGCTGCGCCCGGTGAGCTGGGACACCGCGCTGGACCACGTCGCTAGCAGGCTCGCCGAACTGCGCGAACAGCACGGGGCGGACTCGGTCGGCGTGTTCGGCGGCGGCGGCCTCACCAATGAGAAGGCCTACCAACTCGGCAAATTCGCCCGAGTGGCCCTCGGCACTTCGCAGGTGGACTACAACGGGCGCTTCTGCATGTCCTCGGCGGCGGCCGCGGGCATCAAGGCGTTCGGCATGGACCGCGGCATGCCCTTCCCCGTCAGCGACGTGGCGCAGGCCGACGCCGTGCTGCTGATCGGCGCGAACGTGGCCGAGACCATGCCGCCGTTCATGCGGCACGTGCTGCCCGCCGCGCGGTCCGGCGGCCTGATCGTGATCGACCCCCGGCGCACGCCCACCGCCGAGCAGGCCTCACTGCACCTTCAGCCCGCGCCCGGCACCGACCTGGCGCTGGCGCTGGGCATGCTGCACGCGGTGGTCGCCGACGGCCACCTGGACCACCGCTACCTCGCCGACCGGACAAGCGGCTTCGACCAGGTGTGGCGCATCGCCGCCGCCTGGTGGCCAGAACGCGTCGAGCGGGTCACCGGGGTCGCCGCGGCGGACCAGCGCGCGGCCGTTCGGCTGCTGGCCCGAGCGCGCAACGCCTACGTGCTCACCGCGCGGGGCACCGAGCAGCACGCCAGCGGGGTCGCCACCGTGTCGGCCTGGATCAACCTGTGCCTGGCGCTGGGCCTGCCCGGTCGGCCCGGTTCGGGCTACGGCTGCCTGACCGGCCAGGGCAACGGGCAGGGCGGCCGGGAGCACGGCCAGAAGGCCGACCAGCTGCCGGGCTACCGCAAGATCGACGACCCGGCGGCCCGCGCCCACGTGGCCGGGGTCTGGGGCGTGGACCCCGACTCGCTGCCGGGCCCCGGCCGCTCCGCGTACGAACTGCTCGACGCGCTGGGCACCGGGACCGGCCCCCGCGCGCTGCTCGTCTTCGGTAGCAACCTGGTCGTCTCCGCCCCGCGCGCCGGGCACGTCGCCGCCCGGTTGGACGCGCTGGAACTGTTGGTGGTGGCTGACTTCGTGCTCTCCGAGACCGCCGCCGCCGCCGACGTGGTCTTCCCGGTCACCCAGTGGGCCGAGGAGGACGGCACGATGACCAGCCTGGAGGGCCGGGTCCTGCTGCGCCAGCGCGCGCTGAGCGCACCGCATGGCGTGCGCTCGGACCTGGAGCTGTTGCAGGGCTTGGCAATCCGGCTCGGCCAGCCCGCGCAGCGGTTCCAGACCGAGGCCGAGGAGGTCTTCGAGGAACTGCGCCGCGCCTCCGCTGGCGGCATCGCCGACTACTCCGGGATCAGCTACGACCGGTTGCGCGCTGGCGAGGCGCTGCACTGGCCGGTGCCCGGGGTGGACCACCCCGGCACGCCGCGGGCCTTCCTGGACCGCTTCGCGCACCCCGACGGCCTCGCCCGCTTCCAGCCGGTGGACCACACCGGTCCGGCCGAGCCGCCGGACGCCGAGTTCCCGCTCTACGCCACCACCGGGCGCGTGTTGCAGCACTACCAGTCCGGGGCGCAGACCCGGCGCGTGCCGGAACTGCTCGCAGCGCAGCCCGAGGCGTTCGTCGAGGTGCACCCGGACACCGCACGCCGGGCCGGTGTCCACGATGGACAGTGGGCGGCCGTGACCTCCCGGCGGGGCCAGGTCCTCGCCCGGGTGCGCTGCCTGCCCTCGATGCGCCTGGACACCGTGTTCCTGCCGTTCCACTTCCCCGGCGCGGAGCGGGCCAACCTGATCACCAACCCCGCGCTGGACCCCACCAGCCGGATGCCGGAGTTCAAGGTGTGCGCCGTCCGGCTCGCGCCTGCGGATGCGGAGGCATTGCCAGCATGACTCCTCGGCGGGTCGCGATCATCGGGTACGGCATGGCCGGGGCCCGCCTGGCCGACCAGATCCGGCGGCACGACCCCACCGGCAGGCAGGTCTCGGTGACCATGGTCGGTGCCGAGCCGCACCCCGGCTACAACCGGATCCTGCTGTCCAATGTGGTCGCCGGGTCCATGGGCATCGAGGACGTGCTGCTGCACCAACGGGATTGGGCCGAGCGCAACGCGGTGGACCTGCGGCTGGGCGTGTCGGCGATCGGCCTGGACACCGGCAGCCGCCAGGTGCGGCTCACCGGCGGGTCCACTGTGGACTACGACGACCTGGTGCTGGCCACCGGCAGCACGCCGTGGATCCCTCCCGTGCAGGGCCTGCTCGACGACCGGGGCTCGCTGGCCGAGGGCGTGGTGGCGTTCCGGGACCTCAACGACTGTCGGCAGATCCTCGACTCGGCGCCGGTGGGCACGCCCGTGGCCGTGATCGGCGGTGGCCTGCTCGGCCTGGAGGCCGCGCGCGGGCTGACCGGCCGGGGCAACCCGGTGACGGTGGTGCACCAGGTCGGCCACCTGATGGAGCGCCAGCTCGACCCGCAGGCCGGCGCCGTGCTCGCCCGCGTGCTGCGGGACACCGGCATCGAGTTCCGCCTGGGCCGCACCGCCGCGAAGTACTCGGTGGGCAAGGGACTTGAGCTGGACGACGGGTCCACTGTGGAGGCTGGACTGGTGGTCGTCTCGGCGGGCACCCGCCCAGCCAGCGAACTGGCCTCGGCCGCCGGGCTGGACGTGGAACGCGGCGTGCTGATCGACGACGAGCTGCGCACCAGCGACCCGCACGTGCGGGCCATCGGCGACTGCGCACGCCACCCCGGCACCGTGAGCGGGCTCGTGCAGCCCGCGTGGGAGCAGGCCGCGGTGCTCGCCGACCTGCTCACCGGGGCCGAACCGAGCTCCCGCTACCTGGGCACGCAGGTCGTGACCAGGCTGAAGACCCGTGGCATCGACCTGGCCACCATGGGCGAGGTGCACGTGGACACCGACTGCACCGACGCCGAGGTCGTGCGCCTGGAGGACCCGGCACGCGGTCGCTACGCCAAGATCGTGCTGCGGGACGACCTGGTCACCGGGGCGATCGTGCTCGGCTCGCCGGACGCCGCCGCCACGATCACCCAACTGCACGACCGCGGGATTCCCGCACCCACCGACCGGATGGCTCTGCTGCTGGGGCGTGCCTTGCCCAGCGGCGTCGAGTCCGCCGGCGTCGAGGCAGACCCCGCAGCGCTCCCCGCCTCGACGCTGATCTGCCGCTGCAACACCGTGGACAAGGGACGCCTGGTCACCGCCTGGCGGTCCGGGGCACGCAGCGTCGAAGACCTGGTCACCGCGACCCGCGCGAGCACGGGCTGCGGCGGATGCAAGGCCGCCGTCGGTTCCCTGTGCGAGTGGCTCACCGACCAGACCCCCACCCCCGCAGAGAACCCGAGAAGTTGGGCAGCAACCTGACATGACCACGCAGAGTCGAGTCGACGAAGTCACGACCCCCGACCAGGCGCGCAGCGGCCGGAGCTGGATCCAGAAGTGGGATCCCGAGGACGAGGGTTTCTGGGCGGCGACCGGCAGGCGCATCGCCACCCGCAACCTGATCTTCTCCATCTTCTCCGAGCACATCGGCTTCTCGCTCTGGTCGATCTGGAGCGTGGTGGTGCTCTCGCTGCCCTCCGCGGGCTTCACCTTCTCCGTGGACCAGCTGTTCTGGCTGACCGCGCTGCCCAACCTGGTCGGCGCCACGATGCGGCTGCCCTACACCTTCGCGGTGCCCCGCTTCGGCGGTCGCAACTGGACGATCATCAGTTCGGTGCTGCTGCTGGTGCCCTGCGCCCTGCTGACCGTGGCCGTGACCTCCCACGCCAGCTTCGGGTTCTTCCTGCTGGCCGCGGCCACCGCCGGTCTGGGCGGCGGCAACTTCGCCTCCTCGATGACCAACATCTCCTTCTTCTACCCGGACAAGCGCAAGGGCTTCGCGCTGGGCCTCAACGCGGCGGGCGGCAACCTCGGCGCCGCCGTGGTGCAGCTGATCATCCCCGTGGTGATCTCCCTGGGCACCGGCAAGAACCTGGCCTACGCGGGCCTGTTCTACATGCCCTTCGCGGTGGCCGCCGCGATCTGCGCCGCCTTCTTCATGAACAACCTGTCCGAGGCCAGGTCGGACTTCCCGGCACAGGCCGCCGCGGTCAAGCGCAGCCAGACCTGGATCATGTCCTTCCTCTACATCGGCACCTTCGGCTCGTTCATCGGCTTCTCCGCCGCGCTGCCGCTGCTGATCAAGACCCAGTTCCCCACCGTGCAGGGCACCTACTTCGCCTGGCTGGGCGCGCTGGTCGGCTCGCTGGCCCGGCCGATCGGCGGCTGGCTGTCCGACCGGATCGGCGGCAGCCGCGTCACGCTGTGGAACTTCGTGGTGATGGGCCTGGCCGCCGTCGTGGTGGTCACCGGTGAGCGCACCGGCAACTTCCCCCTGTTCTTCGGCGCGTTCCTGGTGCTGTTCGTGACCACCGGGGTGGGCAACGGCTCCACGTACCGCATGATCCCGGCGATCTTCGCCGCGCAGGCCAAGCGGGAGACCGCCGAGGGCGCGGACCTCACCGAGGCGGTGCGCCGCGCCAAGCGCGAGTCGGCCGCCGCGATCGGCATCGCCTCGGCCATCGGCGCGTTCGGCGGCTTCTTCGTCACCCGGATCATCGCCAGCTCGGTGGCCGCCACCAAGGTCGCCGACAACGCCTTCTACGGGTTCATCGCCTTCTACGCCGTGTGCTTCGCCGTGACCTGGTGGTGCTACCTGCGCCGCAGCTTCGCCGTCACCAAGCTGCCCAGCCTGGCCACCGCCAAGGTCTGAGCCGCTGTCGGGGGCCGTGCACCCGGTGTGGTGCACGGCCCCCGCTGCTCAGCTGACCGTCAGCGTGTAGTCCGCGCTGCCGGTCTTGCCCGCGCTGTCCGTGGCCGTCACGGTGATCTTGTACGTGCCCGCGCCGAACGGCGCCAGCACCTGCATGGTCGAGCTGCCGCCGCTGCTCACCGACTGCGGGTTGAACCAGGGCTTGAACTGCACCCCGCTCGCGTCCAGGGTCAGGCTGCCCGTGCCGCCGCTGGCTGTCACCGTGACCGACACGAAGTTGCCCGCCCGCGCACTGCCGCTGCCCGGCGAGAGCGCCACCTTCACCTCACCGGCCGGAGGTGCCGGATCGGCCACGGTGAGCGTGAGGACCGCCGTCTTCTGCGTGCCGCCCGCCGCGGTCGCCGTGATCGTCAGCCGGTAGTCCCCCTTGGCCGTGCCGGTTCCCGTCCGCACCGCCAGCTTCGCGCTCTGCCCGGTGTTGATGCTGGCCGGGTCGAAGCTCGTCTTCGCGCCCTCCGGAGCCCCCGCCACGGTCAGGTCCACCTTCTCGGCGCCCTGGTTGCCCGCCGTGCTGCTGACCGTGGCCGTGGCCGTCTCCCCCGGCGCGACCTTGGCCGTCGCGGGGTCCACGCTGATCGCGAACTTGCCGTCCGGCGGCTGCGGTCCGCCGATGAACCCGGTGTACAGCAACTTGTTCGGCGAGCCCGAACCCGGATTGCCCACCACCCCGCTGGTCGCGTTGTCCACCAGGGCGTCACGGACCTGCTGCGGGGTCGCGTTCGGGTTGGCCGTCAGGTACAGGACCACAGCGCCCGCCACGTGCGGGGTCGCCATCGAGGTACCGCTCATGTTCGAGGTGCTGCCGTCCTGCAACCCCAGGGAGGTCACGTTGTCCCCAGGCGCGAACAGGTCCAGGCAACTGCCGTAGTTGGAGTAACTCGCCCGCCCGTCGCCGCTCCCGGTGGCGCCCACCGTGATCGCCTCCGGCACCCGCCCCGGGCTGACCTGGCAGCCGTCCTTGTTGTCGTTGCCCGCGGCCACCGCGTAGTTGAAGCCGGCCGCCACCGACTTCTTCAGCGCCTCGTCGCCGACACCGACCTGGTCCATGCCCAGGCTCATGTTCACCACGCCCGGCTTCACGCCGTTCTTGGTCACCCAGTCCATGGCGTCCACCGCCGCCGAGTCGGGACCGGTGTTGCCGCAGTTCACCCCGAGTGCGCGCAGCATGACCACCTTGGTCTTCTTCGCCACCCCGTAGGTCTTGCTCGCGATCGTGCCCGACACGTGGTTGCCGTGCCCGAAGCAGTCCTCGCCGTTGTGCCCGTCGTTGATGAAGTCCGCGCCCACGCTGGCCCGGCCCCCGAACTCCGGGTTGTCCTTCTTGATGCCCGAGTCGATCACGTACGCCGTCGCGCCCTCACCGCCGTTGGCGTAGCTGTACTTCTTGTCCAGCGGCAGGTTCTGCTGGTCGATCCGGTCCAGGCCCCAGGTCGGGTTGTTCTGGGTGTCCAGCGCCGTGGCCGTGCCGTCCTCGTAGACCGTGCGCACCGCGGGGTCCGCCGCCAGCCTGCGCGCCTGCTGGGCCGTCAGGTGCCTGGCCGAGAAGCCGTGGATCGTCGCCGAGTACGTCGACCGCACCTCGCCGCCGTAGCGCTGCGCCAGCGTGCTCGCCGCCGCGAATGGCTGGGCATGGGCCTGGTCCTTCAGCACCACGATGTACTGATCGCCGAAGTGCTGTTTCGCGGGCACCACGGCGCCCTCCGGCTGCGCCGCGGCGGCCGTCGCCGCCCCGGTCACCGCCAAGCCGGCCGCCAGCACCACGGCCGACAGCCTGTGCCTCCAGGTCATCGTCAATCCTTCCGGCAGGGAATCACTTGGGTCCAGCCTGGAGTCGGACAATCCCGGCACACAACACGTACAGGTACGCAACTAATTGACAATTGCCCTCTACTTAACTAGAGGTCCAAAACTGTTTTTCCTTCCAGGGAAAGGAATTCGGCCCGCGATCTGTCACCGGCACGGCGGCTGATAGGGCAGTCCGGGGAAGTACTGGTTCCACTGGGTGGCGGACACCGTGGGGTGCGCGATCGCGCACACCGTGCCCTCCAACCGGGTGCTGTCGCTCTCCCACAGCCGCACGGTGTGGTCGTCGCTGGCGGAGGCCAGGGTCTGCCCGTCGGGGGCGAAGGCAACCGCCTCGACCGTGCCGGTGTGGCCCATCAGTACGGAGCTCGGTCTGGGGTGCCCGGGGTCACTGAGGTCCCACAGCCGCACGGTGTGGTCATTGCTGGCAGAGGCCAGGGTGTGGCCCACCGGGCTGAAGGCCACGGCGTCGACGACGTCGGTGTGGCCGGTGATCGTGGACAGCAGCGACGGGTGGCGCAGGTCGCTGACGTCCCACAACTTCACCGTGTGGTCGTCACTGCCGGTGGCCACGCTGCGGCCGTCCGGGCTGAACTCGACGGTGGCCACGAAGTCCCCGTGCCCGACCAGCGAGGACAGCTCCACCGGACGTCTCGGGGTGCTGACGTCCCACAACTTGACGGTGTGGTCGTCACTGCTGGTCGCCAGGGTCCGGCCGTCCGGGCTGAAACGCACCGACTTGACGTTGAGCGCGTGCCCGGTCAGCGTGGCCAACTCGGTGGCGTGCGCCGGATCGCTGACGTCCCACAACCTGGCGGTGTGGTCGTAGCTGCCGGTGGCCAGCGTGCGGCCGTCCGGGCTGAACATCATCGAGAAGACCAGGTCGCCGTGCCCGGTCAGGGTGCGGAGCAGGACGGGGTGGCGCGGGTCGCCAACCTCCCACAGCCGGACGCTGTGGTCCCGGCAGCCGGTGGCCAGCAACCGGCCGTCCCTGCTGAACGCCACCGAGGCGATCACGTCGGTCTGCCCGGCGAGGGTGGACAGCACGGTGGCTCGCTGGCGATCGCTGACCGACCACAGCTTGACCGTGTGGTCCAGGCTGCCAGTGGCCAGGACACGGCCGTCCGTGCGCCACGTCACCGAACTGACGCCCTGGGCGTGCCCGACCACCGGCACCGACAGGGTGCTCACCAGCGCGTCGCGGGTCTTCGCGGAGGGGGCCAGCCGGTAGGCGCCCAGGCTCAGCTGCGCGGCCAGCCCCCGCTCGCCCGCGGGCAGCGCGACGGCCTCCTGGGCGACCTTCTCGGCCAGGGCGGAGTTGCGCTGCTCGGCGATGGCCTGCTCGGCCCGCACGGTGAGCACGCTGGTCGTGGTGGTCAGGCACAGCATCGCGACCAGCGCCCCGATCAGCAGGTACAGCCGCCGGGCCTGGCGGCGGACGGCCGTGCGCTCGGCGTCCCACGCCGCGACGCTGTTCTCCAGGAAGGCCCGCTCCCGCGAGGTGAGCACGGTCTCGGGGCTGGCCACCAGGTGGCGCACCAGGGCCAACCGGTTGCCGCGGTAGAGCACGTCCGGGTCCCGGTCCAGCGACTCCCACACGGCGCTGGACTCGGTGAGCTGGCGGTGCAGGCGCAGCGCAGCCCGGTCCTCCGCCAACCGCTGCCGCAGCAACGGCCAGCAGTGGATCAGCGCCTCGTGCGAGACCTCCAGCACGTCCCGGTCCGCGGTCACCAGCCGGGCCCGCACGAGCGTCTCCAGCACCGCACTGGTCTCGGGGTGGTCCAGGTCCAGCTCGGCGGCACCCAGCCTGCGCTTGCCGTCCCTCGACTCGCCCTGCCCCAACTCCACCAGCCGCAGCAGCAGGTGCAGCGCACGCTCCCGCTGGTCCGGGGACAGCTCGGCGTAGACGGCGTCAGCGGTGCGGGTGACCACACCGGCGATGCCGCCCGCGGCCGTGTACCCGGCGAGGGTCACCACGTTGCCGCGGCGCCCGCCCCAGGTCTGCGCCATCGCCTGCGAGACCAGGGGCAGCACACCGGGTCGATCGGCGGCGTCGGCGACCACCCTGGACACCAGCGCGGTCTCCACCCGGCAGCCCACCTGCCCCGCCGGCTTGCTGACGGCCAGCCGCATCTCCTCGGCGGTCATCGGCCCCACCCGCACCTGGTGCTCGCGCAGCACCTCGGACAGCACCGGGTCCTCGGCGGCACACCGCTCGGCGAAGTCCCCGCGCAGACCGAGCACCACCCGGACCCTGCTGTTGGCCGCCCGCACCGCCTCGGACAGCAGCCGCAGGAACCGCGCGCGCTCGTCCGCGTCCTGGCAGCGGCTGAACAGCTCCTCGAACTGGTCGACCACCAGCAGCAACTCCTGCCCGGCCCGGCGGTCGGCCGCCAACTGCAGTGCGGTCAGGTGCAACGCCGTCAGGTGCAACGCCCTGGGGTCGGCCCGCAACTCGGTGAGCACCTCCCTGGGCGAGCGGTGCACCAGCGCCGCCAACTGGGTCGCGCACTCCTCCAGCGGATGCGAGCCCGGCGCCAGCACCACGACCAGGTCGCTGGGCACCCCGTCCAGCCGAGCGGCGCGCGCCCGGTGCACCAGACCTGCCCGCAGCAGTGAGGTCTTACCGGATCCAGACGGCCCGACAACGGCGACGAGCCGATTTTCTGAGACCTTCTCGCACAGGGAGTCGACAATTCCCTCTCGCCCGAAGAACAGGTCCGCGTCCTCCACCCGGAATGCGGCCGGACCGACATAGGGCGGTGTGGCGTCCGACTCCTGTTCGAGGCTGCGCTGCGCCCGGATCTCCTCGGATACCTGGTGCCAGCGCTGCTCCCAACGGGTGGGATCCCCGCCACACGCCTGAACGTAGGCCACGGTCACCGCCAGGCTCGGCAGTTTCCGCCCTCCGGCGGCGTCGGAGAGCGCCCCCGTGGAGTAGTGGGCCCGCCTGCTGAGCTCCCGATACGCCGGGTTGCCCGCGGACTTCCGGAGTTCGCGCAGGTCAGACGCGAACCTCACGATCGGGTTGTCCACTGTGCCCAGTGGTCGTTCCTTACCTGCCATCCTGCTTCCCCCCAGTGAGCAGTGCGGTCGGTTGTTCACAGTATGTCGTTCAGCGATCGCGCACGGGTACTGAACGACCCCGATGGACTAGACCTGAGGCAGGGCAGCGGTCCACGACACCGCCGCCTCCCGAACCTGCAGACGGCCGCCGCGAGAACTCGCGACGACGCCAACCGAGAAGTGGATCAACGGTTCATGATGTTTCCACGTGCGACCCGGGACTGCGCCCCGCCGAGGATTTCCGACACGTTCTCCGACCTTTTCTCAGGAGCGGTGCAGACGTGCTGAAGCTGCCCAAGGCGTTCTGGCTGCTCTTCCTCGGACAAACGCTCAACCGCATTGGCCTGCTGGTTCCCGCATTCCTCGTGCTGTACCTGGAGGAGGGCAGGCTCGCGGACCCGTCGAGCACTCCCGTCGTGCTCGGACTGTTCGGCGCGGGCGTGGTCTCGGCCGGTCTGGTCGGCGGCGTGATCGCCGACATCATCGGCGCCCGGCGCACCATCATGGGTGCGCAGGTGGCCTGTGTGCTGGTCTCGGTGGCGATGATCTTCTCCACCAACATCTACCTGATCGGGCTGTTCGCGCTGATCGGCGGATTCCTCTCCGCTGTGCACCGCCCGGCGGGCGCGGGACTCGTGGCCGCGCTGGTGCCCCAGGAGAACTTCTCCCGCGCCTACAGCATGTTGCACGTGGGCTTCAACGTCGGCGCCTCACTGGGCCCGGTGCTCTCCGGCTTCCTGCTCGCGGCGTACCCGCCGGCGCTGTTCATCGCCTGGTCGGTCTCCAGCCTGCTGTACCTGCTGCTGATGCGCGCGGTGCCCAAGGACATCGCCGTGCCGCTGCGCGGCGGGGACCAGCCCTGGACGGTGGGCCGGGCCCTGCGCGGGGTGGTGGAGCCCTTCCGCAACCCGGTGCTGTTCGCCTACCTGCTGCTGTCCTTCCTGCTCGCCTGCATCTACCTGCAGGCTGGGTCGGCGCTGCCGCTGCACATGGCCTCGGTGGGGCTCAACCCCGAGCAGATCGGCCTGGTGCTCGCGGTCAACGCCGTGCTGATGGTGGGCCTGTTGCCCTTCGTGCCCAAGCTGACCGCCCGCATGGGTGAGAGCGCGCCGATGGCGCTGGGCAGCCTGCTGGTCGGCCTCGGCTTCGGCCTCAACGCCCTGGCCACCAACATGAGCTGGTTCGCGGTGGCCGTGGTGATCTGGACCGTCGGCGAGGTGGTCTACGTGCCGATGGCCGCGACCTTCCTGGCCCGCCGGGCCCCGGCCAGGCTCACCAGCACCTACCAGGGCTCGTTCTTCTTCGCCTGGAACCTCGGGCTGATCGCGGGCGGCCCGCTGGGCATCGTCTCCGCGCGGGAGTTCAGCTACAGCGCGCTGTGGCTGGGCACGATGGTGCTCGGCCTGCTCGTCGCGATCGGCTTCGCGCTGCTGCCCAAGCTGCCCGGTTACTCGGTGCTGCCCGCCCAGGTGCCCGCTGAGGACACCGCTGCCGCCTGAGGGTTCGTCCTGCCTCGGCAGCACGCAGAACACACACCTGCCCAACGCTGATCAGAAAGCAGTGCGATGAAACGGATCGCCATCATTGGCAGCCGCACGGCCATGGCCAGGCACGCCAAGGAGTTCGGCCTCGAGATCGTGCTCGTGCACAGTCCGGAGGCACCGCCGACCAGAGTCGCCCAGTACCTCGACCAGGCCATCTGCTGCCCGGTGACCGACCCGGAAGCGGTGTACGAGGTGCTGCGCCCGTTGCACGAGGAGCGCCCGTTCAGCCGGGTCCTGGCCCCCGGTGAGGACGGGGTGCTGGCCGCGGCCGTGGCCAGCGAGCGCTTCGGCCTGGAGGGCAACAGCGTCCAGACCGTGCTGACCATCAAGAACAAGGTGCTCACCAGGAAGGTGCTCGACGAGCTGGGCACCCCGGTGCGCAGCCGCGAGGTGGCCAGCGAGGCGGAACTGGTCGAGTTCCTCACCGAGATCGGCGACCAGGTCATCCTCAAGCCGATCGACAGCACCGGCAGCCTGGCCACGCACATCGTGCGCGACCGGCAGCAGGCCGCGACCTGCTGGGCGCTGTTCGCCCAGGAGGGGCACCACCGAGGGCTGGTCGAGGAGTACCTGGTCGGGCCCGAGGTGACGATGGAGTCGTTCACCGTCGCGGGGCAGCACTTCCCGGTCGGGGTGGACGAGTACATCAAGAACGACACCGGCCTGGTGCCGCTGGCCTCGGTGGTGCCCGGCCGGATCTCCGCCGAGGACCGGGAGGCCATGCGCCAGCAGATGGTCGCGCTGCTCGACGCGGTGGGCCTGCGGGAGGGACCGGCGCACACCGAGTTCATCCTGACCGCCAACGGGCCGCGCATCCTGGAGACGCACAGCCGCATCGGCGGCGGCGGCATCGACGAGCTGGTGCGCAGGGCGCACGGCGTGGACCTGTCCAGGGTGCAGGTGACGGTGCCGCTGGGACTGGAGGAGTTCACCCCGCCCGACCTGGACGCGGGCCGGGGCGCGGTGATGATCTTCTTCGCGCCCAAGCCAGGCAGGGTGACCGCCGTGTCCGGCCTGGAGGAACTGGGCGTGACCTACAGCCACACCCCGGTGGAACCGGCCTGGACCGGGCTCAAGGGCCTGGAACACATCCGGCAGGCCGAGGTCGGGGTCAACCTGTGCCTCCAGGTCGGCGACATCGCGCCGGAGGTGAACACCAACTGGGACCGGCTGATGGGCTGCGTGGTGGCCACCGGGGAGAGCGCACAGGACGCGCTGGACCGCGCGGAGCAGGTGATGGCGGCGATCAAGATCGAGACCGAGCCGGTCGGCTGACCGGCACGACGCGGACAACCATGTGGGGGATGGAACGACGTGGACGCCGAGACATCAGTGCTGTCACAACAACTGGAGCAGACCGACCGGGGGCGGGCCGAGCGGCAGCAAGCCAACTCCTCGGTGGTGTCGGACTCCTTCCTGAGCAGGGCTCGCACCGCGCTGGAGCGCCAGCGGGCGGTCTGCCGCGAACCGGGTGACCTGCCCGAGCGCGTGTTCAAGGACATCCTGGGCCAGGCCGAGGGCACCTACTTCGGCAAGAAGCACGACCTGGCCAGGGTCCGCGGCCTCAGCGACTGGAAGAAGGCGGTGCCGATCCGCTGCTACCCGGCGCTGCGGCCCTACATCGACAAACTGCTCGACGGCGACTCCAACGTGCTGACCAGGAGTGAGCCGTACGCGCTGCTGAAGACCTCCGGGTCCAGCGGCAAGCCGAAGCTGATCCCCACCACTCGGCACTGGCGCAACGCCTACCGAGGGCGTGCCCTGTACGCGCAGTGGGGTCTGTACTTCGAGCACATCGGCTTCGACCGGGCGCGGGACACCGCCGTGCTGGACCTGTCCTGGGAGCGGTCCACCTCCTCGCAGAGCGAGGGCGGCTACCCCAGCTACAGCATCTCCCAGCGCCCCGCGGCGGTCAGCAGCACCGACTGGGTTCCCAGCTGGTACGAGGAGAGCTGGTTCCAGGGCGTCGACGGCGAGGACTACAAGAGCGGCCTGTACCGCAAGCTGCGGCTGCTGGCCGGGTCCGACGTGCGGATCATCGTGGCGCTCAACCCGTCCAAGATCGTCGGACTGGCCGAGCAGCTGGCCGAGCGCGGCGAGGACCTGATCTCCGACATCCGCAACGGCACGCTGGCCGGGCGGGCGACGCACGTGGACCGCGACCGGGACCTGGCCGCGCGGCTGGACCGTTCGCGGCAGGCCAACGGGGGCACGCTGCGGCTCAGGGACCTGTGGCCGAACCTGTCGCTGGTGGTGTCCTGGAACTCCGCCTCGGCAGCGCTGTACCGGCCCTGGCTGGAGGAGGTGACCCCAGGCATCCCCAAGTTGCCGTTCAGCGCCACCGGCACCGAGGGCATCGTCACGATCCCCGTGGACGAGCACATCTCGGCCGGGCCGCTGGCCATCGACCTCGGCCTGTACGAGTTCGCCCCGGTCGGGCAGCGTGAGGAGGGCACCGACCTGGAACCGGACGCGGAGACCCTGGACTACCGCGACGTCGAGGTGGGCGGCACCTACAACATCGTGATGAGCCAGGCGAACGGGCTGTACCGCTACGACCTCGGCGACCGGTACACGGTGGTCGACCGGGTCGGCGGCGTGCCCCGGCTGGAGTTCGCCGGGCGCACCGGGTTCGGCAGCTCGTTCACCGGGGAGAAGCTCACCGAGGAGGACGTGTACAACGCCGTGCGGCTCAGCCTCGGCGAGCACTGGCGCGGCCGCCCGCTGTTCAGCCTGGTCCCGGTCTGGGCCACCCCGCCCGGCTACACCCTGGCGATCGAGTGGCCGCAGGACTGCCCGCTGTCGGCGCCGGAGTTCGCCGCCGCCGTGGAGCGGCAGTTGCAGCAGCTGAACATCGAGTACGCCGAGAAGCGGCGCACCGACCGGCTCACGCCCATCACCGTGCTGCCGCTGCGGCCCGGGGCCTTCGGCGTGGTCGAGGAGCGGCGCAGGCTGGAGGGCGCCTCGCCCGCCCAGCTCAAGCACCACTGGATCCAGCGCAACGGCGATCTGCTGCGGTACCTCGGAACCGACACACAGCGTTAACAGATTCCCTTGGGGGGTAAGGATGTTAGCGACACAGGACGTGCACTCGGTGGCGGAACTGGCCGCCGGGGACGGCACTCCGCTGGCACTGCACAGCTGGACGGCGGCCGATCCCGCGGACGTGCGCGGGGTGCTCTTTTACGTGCACGGGATCCAGAGCCACGCGGGCTGGTTGTTCGAGACCGGTCCGGAACTGGCACGGCGCGGGGTGGCCACCTACGCCCTGGACCGGCGCGGGTCCGGGCTCAGCGGTGGCGGCCGGGGCGACCTGCCCACCGCCGAGGTGGTCGTGCAGGACTACCTGCGCGGTCTGGCCGCGGCGCGGGAACTGGCCCAGGGCCTGCCGCTGACGGTGCTGGGGCAGAGCTTCGGCGCCAGCGTGGTGGCCGCGCTCGCCGCGGGCACCGACCCCGGTGCGGACGCGATCGTGTACTGCACCCCGGCGCTGGGCCAGCAGCGTGCGCGGCACAAGCCGGACGACCTGGTACGGCTGCGGCAGTCGCTCGGCGGGCAGCGCTCACCGATCGCGCTGGAGGACGAGGACTACACCAGCGAGTCGCGCTACCTGGAGTTCATGGCCAACGACCGCCTGATGCTGCGGCAGGTCACCGAGCGCACCAGGGCGGCGATGGTGGGGCTGGAGGACCTCTACACCGGGCGGCGGGCGCCGGGCGGGGCCCAGGTCCACTTCGTGCGCACCGAACTCGACCCGATCATCGACCTGACGGTGGCGGAGAAGGTGCTGATCGACCTGCACGAGACCTTCACCGCGACCACCTTCCCGATCCGGCAGCACTACGTGGAGTTCTCCTCGGTGCGGCGGGACTACTGGGACTGGCTGGCCGAGGTCGTGCTCAGGACCGACCGGGCCCGACGGGTCCGCACCCCGTGATCGAGCAGATCCTGGTCCGCACGGCCGAGATCCCGATGGCACGGCCGTTCGTGCACGCGGCGAAGTCGCGGCACCACACCGCTTCGGTGCTGGTGACCGTGACCGCCCGTGGGCAGCGCGGCTGGGGCGAGGGCGCACCGAGGCCCTACGTCACCGGGGAGACAGTCGCCTCGGCGGAGCAGGCGCTGCGCCGGATCAGCCCGGACTGGCTGAACCGGCTCATCGACCTCAACGAGTTCGAGGCGGCCGTGCGCCAACTCGCCTCGCTGGACCTGAGCCGGTTGGTCGGTGGCGGGCAACCGGCACGGGCTGCCGCCACGGCGCTGGAGATCGCGCTGTTCGACCTGATCTGCCGGCTGCACGGCCGATCGGGACTGGACGGGCTGCGCAGCACCCCGCTCGGGGCACGGCTGCTGGCCCCGACCGGCTCCCCGGCTCCGGTCAGCTGCGTGCTGGACCTGGCCAAGGACCCGGCCGAGACCATCTCGGCGCTCGGTGAGCGGGCGATCAGCTCGATCCGGCACGTGAAGCTGAAGGCCACCAAGCTGCTGGACACCTGCGTGCGGCACGTGTCCGCCGTGCGGGAGCGCTTCTCGGCGGACACCACCATCTCGGTGGACGCCAACGGGGACTGGGACCGTGCCACGGCGGTGCTGGCCGCGCGGAGGCTGGCACCGCTGCGGGTCGGCTGGCTGGAGGAGCCGGTCCGCCCCAGGGACTGGGCCGCGCTGCGGGAGGTTCGCGAGGCGGGCGGTGTTCCCGTGATGCTCGACGAGTCCTGTGTGGACACAGCGGACCTGGAGATCGCCCACGCGCTGTCGGCCGTGGACTCGGTCAACGCACGGATCAGCAAGTGCGGCGGCCTGTTCCCGACCCTGCGGCTCGTGCAGCGGGCCCGCGAACTGGGGCTGGGCGTGCAACTGGGGGTCCAGGTGGGTGAGGTCGGCCCGCTCTGGGCCGCGGGCCGGCTGCTGGCCACCGCGCTCGAGGGCCTGGCCACCGCCGAGGCCGGCAGGCAGGACGACTGGTTCCCGGTGCCGCTGACCGAACCGCCCTATGCCGTGGACCGCGAGCGGTACCTCGCCGGACCGGTCGGCGGCGTGGGGATCGGTGTGCTGCCCGGACGAGACCTGAACCAACACTGGGAGGAACTGACGTGACGAACGGAACTGCGCTGCTCATCGGTGCGGCCGGCGGAATCCTGCGCGAGGTCGCCGCTGGGCTGGCCGAGCAGGGGCACGGGCTGGTGCTGCTGGACCGGGACGAGCAGGCGGTCAGCGCGCTGGCCGGGGAGCTGTCCGCGAAGACGAAGGTGGAGGTCGTGGTCGGGGACATCACCGACTACGCCGCCGCGAGCGAGCAGTTGGCCGAGGTGGTCGCGAAGCACGCGCCGTCCGTCCTGGTCAACGGGGTCGGCGGGGACACCAGGGTGATCGGCTACGCCGACCTGACCACCGAGCACTTCGACACCGCGATCACCGAGAACCTGGTCAGCACCTTCATCGCCATCAGGGCCTGCGCGCCCGCGATGACCGAGGCGGGCTACGGGCGGATCGTGAACTTCGCCTCCGCTGGCGGCCGCACCTACAGCCACTTCAACAACGCCGCCTACGTGGCCGCCAAGGCCGCCGTCATCGGCATGACCAAGCAGATCGCCTACGAGCTGGCACCGCACGGGGTGGTGGCCAACGTGGTCGCCCACGGGCCGATCGCCACCGCCCGCGTCGCGGGCGCCTGGGAGCGGCGCGACCCCGCGCAGCGCGAGACCGTGCTGTCCAAGCTGCCGATGCGGCGCATGGGCAGTGTGCGGGAGGCGGTCGGCAGCGTGCTCTACCTGTGCTCGGACAGCGCCGGGTACACCACCGGCTCGGTGATCGACATCAACGGCGGCCTCTACATGTGACCTTCGGGCACGCCAACAGACAGGAGGGTTCTCCCGTGTTCGTGGTGGAGTTGCAGTACAACGTGGACCGCGCGGGCCGCGAGCCTTCGCACCGGGCGCACGCCGAGTACCTGGCCTCGCTGACCGAGCGCGGCGTGCTGCGCGGAGCCGGTCCGCTGGTCGACGCCAACGGCGGCCTGCTCGTGTACGACGTGCCCGACCGGGCCGCGTTGCAGGAGGTGCTCGACAACGAGCCCTACGTCCAGGCGGGACTCGTCGCGCAGACCCTGGTCCGCGAGTGGAACCCGGGCAAGGGCAGCTGGTTCACCACGGCCGTCAGCTGACGGCCTCCTCTGGGGGGTAGGAGAAAAACGATGAGTATGTCCATTGTGGACAGCGAGGTGCGCGGCCGGGTCGAGTTCGACCTCGCCGAGCTGCACGGCGCCGTGGTCGACCCCGGCATGGACTCGATGCGGCTGCTGAGCGAGACCGCCATGGCGTTCCCGGACGCCCTGTCGTTCTCCTCGGGCGCACCGCACGACGGCAATCACGACCTGTCCCGGCTGTCGGTCCACCTGGAGCGCTACCTGCGGCACCTGCGCGAGACCGGCGTGCCCGAGCGCCGGATCAGGCGGCTGCTGTTCCAGTACGGGCCGGTCAACGGCTTCATCCAGGACGAGATCGCCCGCATGCTGGTGCGGGACGAGGACATCCACGTGCCCGCCGAGGCGATCATGGTGACGCACGGCGCACAGGAGGCGATGCTGATCGCGCTGCGCGGGCTGTGCACCTCGCCGGGGGACGTGCTGCTGTCGGTGTCCCCGACCTACGTGGGCATCGTGGGTGCGGCCAAGACGCTGGACATCCCGGTCAAGGCCGTGCACGAGGGCCCGCACGGGCTGGAGCCCGAGGCGGTGCGGGCGGCGGCCCGCGAGGTCCGGGCCGAGGGCGGGCGCCCGGTGGCCTGCTACCTGGTGCCGGACTTCGCCAACCCGACCGGGACCAGGCTCAGCGAGCAGGCACGGCGCGAGCTGCTCCAGGTCGCCGCCGAGGAGGGCCTGCTGCTGCTCGAGGACAACCCCTACGGGCTGTTCGCGGCCGAGGGCGACCAGCTCCCGACGCTGAAGTCCTTGGACGACAAGGGTTGTGTGCTCTACCTCGGCTCCTTCGCCAAGTCGGCCTTCCCCGGTGCCAGGATCGGCTACCTGGTGGCCGACCAGCCGGTGACCGAGGCCGACGGGCGGGTCCGCCCGCTGGCCGCCGTGCTGTCGAAGGTCAAGAGCATGATCAGCGTGGGCTCCTCCTCCATCGCCCAGGCCGTGGTCGGCGGCATCCTCGTCGAGCACGACTACGACCTGCGCTCGGCCACCCGCGAACTGGCCAGGACCTACCTGGAGCGGTTGGCGGCGACGACCAGCAGCCTGACCGAGCACTTCCCCGCACAGCGCTACGCCGAGCACGGCGTGCGCTGGAACACCCCGCGCGGCGGCTTCTTCCTCGTACTGGAGGTCGGGTTCACCGCCGACCTGGCCGCGATGGAGCGCTGCGCGCGCGACTACGGGGTGAGCTGGGCCCCGATGAGCATGTTCCACGTGGACGGTGGCGGGGACCGCGCGATGCGCCTTGGCTTCAGCAATCTGTCCACAGAGGACATCCGCGAGGGCATCTCCCGGCTCGCCCGCTTCATCACCGAGACCCCGCGCACCGCGTAGGCGGTCTTCCTCCTTTCCTTTCAACTCAGTCGACAAACAGGGGTGGACAAGATGGACGCACAGAGCGTCTTCACTCTCAACGACACCGAGCGGCACGAGCTGAGCGCGCTCGCCGACGTGCTCGCTGGCACCGAGCCCGGCAAGATCGACGAGGAGAGCTGGATGAGCGCGGGCCGCGACCGGTCCGCGAGCATCCCCGCGCGGCTGGCCGCCAGGGTCCGGCAGTTCCGCCACGACAGCGGTGTGGACGGCGCGCTGCTGATCCGCAACCTGCCCGTGGCCGAGGGCCTGCCGCCGACCCCGGCGGTGCTCGGCTCGGTCGAGCGCGAGGCCACCAACCCGGCCTCGGTGATCACGCTGGTCTCCCTGCAACTCGGTGAGATCATCGCCTTCCGCAACGAGAAGTCCGGGGCGCTCGTGCAGAACGTGGTGCCGGTCCCCGGCCAGGAGGCGGCGCAGAACAACGCGGGCTCCAAGCGGCTGGGCATGCACGTGGAGAACACCTTCCATCCCAACCGCCCGGACTACGTCGCGCTGTTCTGCCTGCGCGCCGACCACGACCGCGAGGCGGAGCTGCAGATCACCTCGGTGCGCAGGGCCGTCGAGCTGGTGTCCGATGTGGACCGCAAGGTGTTGCAGCAGCCCAGGTTCGTCACCGCGCCGCCCTCCTCGTTCCCCTCGCTGGGCGGCGAGCCCGAGCCGCACGCCCTGCTGGTCGGCGACGTGGACGACCCCGACGTGCGCGCGGACTTCATCAGCACCGTGCCGCTCGACGAGGAGGCCGCCGCGGCCAAGGACCGGCTGGAGCAGGCCTTCGCCGAGGTGGTCGAGTCGCTCAAACTGGAGCCCGGCGACCTGGCCATCGTGGACAACCGCCTCGCGCTGCACGGGCGCAGCTTCTTCAAGCCGCGCTACGACGGCCAGGACCGCTGGCTGCACCGCACCTTCATCCAGCTCGACGGCCGCCGGTCGCGGGCCGTCCGTCAGGGCAACGGCAGTGTGCTCGACTGACCGGTCGGGGGCGCGCCCGGTGAGGAGGGCACCATGAGGACCGCCACCCTCGCCGGGCGCGCCGCCCTGGTGTGCGACGGGGTCGCGCTCGACATCGCCACCGCCAGCCGAGGCCGGTTCCCCGCCGAGCCCTGGCTGCTGTTCGACCGGTGGGAGGAGGTGCTCGCCTGGTCACGGGAGGCCGACCTCAGCCAGGCCGCACCGATCGACCCCGCCCAGTTGCAGGCGCCCTCCCCACGGCCAAGGCAGGTCTTCGCCGTGGCCAGCAACTACCGCGACCGGCCCGCTGTGGTGCCCGGTGGACCCGACCTGCCCGTCGTGTTCACCAAGTACCCGTCCAGCATCGTCGGGCCGAACGTCTCGCTGCCGCTGCCCACCGACACCGTCGACTGGGAGGTGGAGCTCGTCCTGGTCATCGGACGGCAGGTGCACGCCTTGCCCGAGGAACTCGCCTGGGACGCCGTCGCCGGGGTCACCGTCGGGCAGGACTACTCGGAGCGCACCCTGCAACTCGGCGGTGCCGCCAAGCAGTTCAGCCTCGGCAAGTCGCTGCCCAACTTCGGGCCGACCGGTCCGGTGCTGGTGACCCCCGACGAACTCGCCGACCGCGATGACCTGCACCTGTTGTGCACCATCAACGGCGAGGTCGTGCAGGAGGCCCGCACCAGCCAGATGATCTTCTCGGTCCCCGAGCTGATCGCCCGGCTGTCGGCGGTGTGCACCCTGCTGCCCGGTGACCTGATCTTCACCGGGACCCCCGGCGGCCTCGGCATGACCCGGCAGCCGCCGAGGTACCTGTCCGTGGGCGACGAGGTGGTCAGCCAGATCGAGGGCATCGGCCAGATGCGCAACCTCTGCACCACCCCGGTCGGGGTGGCCCAGCCGGTCTGAGCCCCGGCGGTCCCGTGGTGAGCACAGGTGAGGGAGCACGACGTGGTGCTCCCTCACCTGGCTTGCCGCGGCTACCGCGACGCGGCCACCGTTCTCGGCACTGGGCGTCCGGCAACGGGACCTCAACCGCGAGGTCGACCCGCCCCGGTCGCTCCGACAACGCCTTCTCCAGGACCTCCACCCGGTTGGTGGTGAGCACGAAGGTCACGTCGGCCTCGGAGTCCAGGCCGTCGATCGGGTTTCCCGTCGGGGTTCGGGACCCGTCCTCGGCGATCTCCGCTGGGCGCACCACGTCCTCAGCTCGCAGTCTGGGCCGTGACAGGAACGTCGAGGCCAGGCGTCCTCGCACAATCTCTGACACGCAGTCCGCGCGGTCAGTTCACGACCAAGGCGCGTTCGAGCGCAGCTTGGCCTGCCGGTTCCCAAGTCGGTTTGCCCCCAGGGAGACCAAGCCTGCCGTTGCGTCCGATGCTGATCAGGTGCAGGGCGCGCAGGACGGCCCAGCCGCGAGCCCGCGCGATGGTGGCCTCGTCCGCGTCCTCGTAGGTGCCGGAGAACCGGCTCGCCGTGCCCGCGGGCAGCAGGATCCAGGCCGCTGACAGGTCGGTCGCGGGATCGCCTGCGCACAGCTCGCCGAAGTCGATCACTCCGGAGAGCGTCCCCTCCCGCACGTTCGCGGGATGCAGATCGCCGTGCAGCCAAGTCGGCGATCGGCGCGTAGTCCGCCGGCTCGCCCTCAACCCAGCGCGTGATCGTCCAGATGGACAGACTCACTACTGTGGACTGTGATGATCCACCAGCGCTGAACCCGATGACTGCGCAGCGATGAGTTCCTGGCCGCGCCCAAGTCTCACTGTCTGGATGGAGGCGGACCGAGGACGGAGCCGACTCCACATCATCGACACGAATCAGACAAACAGGGGACACTGTGAGCGGTATCAGGGTGTTGGTGGCAGGGGCGAGCATCGCGGGGCCCGCGCTGGCCCACTGGCTGCGCCGGCGGGGGGCCGAAGTCACCGTGGTGGAGCGGGCCCCTGAACTGCGTCCCGGCGGACAGGCCGTGGACGCGCGCGGGGTGACCAGAGAGGTCATCCGGCGCATGGGACTGGACGCGGCCGTGCGCGCGGCCCGCACCGAGACCGCTGGCGCGTACACCGTGGACGTGGACGGGAACGTGCTGGAGACCCACCGCGCGGACGACGACGGCGGCGACGGGTACATCGCGGAGATCGAGATCCTGCGCGGGGACCTGTCCCGAGTGCTCCACGAGGACACCCGGGACGGTGTCGAGTACGTCTTCGGCGACCGGATCGCCGAGCTCACCCAAGACGCGCACGGGGTCGACGTGGCCTTCGCGGGCGGCGACCGGCGGCGCTTCGACCTGGTGGTCGGGGCGGACGGGCCGCACTCGGCACTGCGAGCGATGGTCTTCGGGCCGCACGAGCGGTTCGTCCGCCGTCTCGGGCACATGATGGCCTTCTACACCGTGCCCAACGAGTTCGGGCTGGACCGCTGGCTGATCGACTACCAGGAATCCGAGTCCGGGCGCTCCGCCGGCCTGCGGCCCATCCAGGACGCCACCCGGGCGATGGCCATGTTCTCCTTCCCCGCAGCCGACCTCGACGTCGACTACCGCGACGTCGCGGCCCAGAAGCGCCTGCTGCGCGAGCAGATGGCCGGCCTGGGCTGGTTGACCCCGCGCATCCTCGCGCACCTGGACGACACCCCGGACTTCTACCTTGACCAGGTCGCCCAGGTGGTGATGGACCGCTGGTCGAGCGGACGGGTCGGGCTGCTCGGAGACGCGGCGTTCAGCTCCTCGCCGCTGTCCGGGCAGGGCACCGGGTTGGCCCTGGTCGGCGCCTACCTGCTGGCCGGAGAGCTGGCCTCCGCCGGGTGGGACCCGGAGGCCGGGTTCGCCGGCTACGAGCGGCGGATGCGCTCGTTCGTCGAGGCCAACCAGGAGATCGGCCGGTTGCACGCGCGCAGCCGTGACGTCCCCGGGCCGGACGCCGAGCCAAGTCCGGAGCTTGACGCCGAGTGGCTCACCGAGCTGGTCGAGCGCGCGATCAACGGCGTCGAGCTGCCCGACTACGCGGGGGTGCCGGACTCCGGGGCCCCGGCCGGACCGTCGATCACCTCGTCGGCCATGTCGTAGGCCACCACCCACGGTAATTGTCCGTCCATACCGGACGCAGACGGCAGGAAGGGTGCCGACTCCCTGCCCCCTTCAACATATAGCGCACTGGGGGTCTTGCGGCAAGACCCGGGTTGTGTTGCAGAATCTCCGACCGAAGCCAGAACCTACGGAAATCAGGAATTCGCGGCATACGTGTGCCCGCGGGGCGTGCCACCGGACCGCGCGGCACAACTGGCCGAAAAGCAACCTCAGTGAATGGAATCCTCATGATCGACGTGATCGTTGCGGGCCGATCGGCTCGATGCTGACCAGTGAGTTGCGGCTGCACGGCATGCAGGCGCTCGCGCCGGAAAAGGAGCGGAGCCGCCCGCGTATGTCCACAGCCTTGGGTGTCGACATCAACCCAGCATCACACGCAGTGTCAAACATTCCGAGGGCTGACAACCTTCGCGCTCGCCTGGGCCGTTGACGGCCACAATGGACGTACATGGGAGAAGTAGTGGTTGGTACTGACAGCAGTGTGGCGATGTCCTTCTCGCTCGGTCGCTACGTGCTGGGTTTCCAGGAGATCGATCAGAGCCAGGTCGCGGTCGTTGGGGGCAAGGGCGCGCACCTGGGGGAGCTTTCGCGGATCGAAGGCATCCACGTGCCGGCTGGCTACTGTGTGACGACGGAGGCTTTTCGGCGGGTCATGGCAGACGCGCCGGCGCTCGATGATCGGCTCGATCAGCTGTCGTGTCTGGCGCCGGACGACCGTGACGCGATCAGTGCGCTCAGCGCGGAGATCCGTGGTGTCGTCGCAGGGACTCCCATCCCTGACGATGTGGCGGCGGTGATCACGAGCCCACTCGCCGACCTGGGCGAGAAAGCCGCCTACGCCGTCCGGTCCAGTGCGACGGCCGAGGATCTGCCGTCTGCCTCCTTCGCCGGCCAACAGGACACGTACTTGAACGTCGTTGGATCTGCGGCGATCCTCGAGCACATCAGGTTGTGTTGGGCTTCGCTTTTCACCGAGCGAGCCGTGACTTACCGCCTGCGGAACGGTTTCGACCATCGCAAGGTCCACATGGCTGTGGTCGTGCAGCAGATGGTCCTGCCGGAGGCGTCCGGCATCCTGTTCACGGCCGACCCGGTCACGTCGAACCGGAAGATCACCAGTGTGGAGGCCAGCTTCGGCCTTGGCGAGGCTCTGGTGTCCGGTCTGGTGAACGCGGACATCTACAAGGTGCGAGACAGCGACATCATCGACAAGACGATCGCTACCAAGCAGTTGGCCATCCTCGCTTCACCAGAGGGCGGGACGCGGCAGCAGGAGATCGAACCGGAGTTGCGGCAGCGGCCAGCACTCACCGACGAGCAGGTGGTGCTGCTCGAGCAGCTGGGTCGGCGGATCGAGGCACATTTTGGCCGTCCTCAGGACATCGAGTGGTGTCTGGTCGACGGCGGCTTCCAGATCGTCCAAAGTCGACCGATCACCACGCTGTTCCCCATCCCGGCGACCGAGGACCGGGACAACCACGTCTACGTTTCCGTCGGTCATCAACAGATGATGACCGACCCGATGAAGCCATTGGGCTTGTCCGTCTGGCAGTTGACCACGCCAAAGCCGATGGCCGAGGCAGGTGGGAGGCTGTTCGTCGACGTCACCCAAGGCCTGGCAGCACCGGCCAGTCGCGAGGGACTCCTTGAGGTCCTGGGCAGGTCCGATCCGTTGCTCAGGGACGCACTGGAGACCGTCATCGACCGCGGCGACTTCATCCCGGCGCCGTCGCAGGAGAGCACCAACCGGCCGTCCGCTGGTGGCGCGCCAACTCCGATCGAAGCCGATCCGGCCATCGTCGACGAGCTGGTCGCGCGCACCGAGGCGTCGCTGGCCGCCGTCAAACGCGATATTCGGATGCATCACGGAGCCGACCTGTTCGACTTCATCCTGGAGGACCTTCAGGAACTGAAGCGGCTCTTGTTCGACCCGCGGAGCCATCAGACGTTCACGGCGGCGATGGACGCGGCGTGGTGGCTCAACAAGCAGATGCACACGTGGTTGGGTGAAGAGAACGCGGCCGACACACTCACACAGTCCGCCCCCAACAACGTCACTTCGGAGATGGGGCTCGCGCTCCTGGACGTCGCGGATGTGATCCGCCCGCATCCGGAGGTCGTGGCTTTCCTGCGGGATGTCGAGGACGACGGTTTCCTGGACGAACTACCCAAACTGGCGGGCGGGCGCGAGGCGCAGGACGCGATCCGGGACTACCTCGACAAGTACGGCATGCGCTGCGTCGGCGAGATCGACATCACGAGGCCGCGGTGGGGCGAACGCCCCACCACCCTCGTGCCCGTGATCCTCGGCAACATCGAGAACTTCGAGCCCGGCGCCAGCCGACGACGCTTCGAACAAGGGCAACAGGAAGCGTGGAACAAGGAGCAGGAGCTGCTGGAGCGCTTGCGGGCCCTGCCGGACGGAGAGCGGAAAGCCAAGGAAACCAAATCGATGATCGACCGCCTGCGGACCTTCATCGGCTACCGCGAGTACCCCAAGTACGGCAAGGTCAGCCGCTACTTCGTCTACAAGCAGGCGCTGCTTGACGAGGCCGAGCGCCTCGTGCGGGACGGCGTACTCCGTGACCGGGATGACGTTTTCTTCCTCAGGTTCCAGGAGTTCCACGAGGTCGTACGCACCGGACAGGTCGATGACCAGCTCATCGACCAACGCAAGGAGGAGTTCAGCGCGTATCAGGCGCTCACACCGCCCAGGGTGCTCACCTCGGATGGTGAGGCCGTCGCCGGGGCCTACCGACGCGAGGACGTGCCGGCCGACGCACTGGTCGGCCTACCGGTTTCCACCGGGACCGTCGAGGGGCGTGCCCGCGTCATCCTGGACATGACCGAGGCCGATCTCGAAGCGGACGACATCCTGGTCACCGCCTACACCGATCCCAGCTGGTCGCCCGTGTTCGTCACGATCAAAGGCCTTGTGACCGAGGTGGGCGGCCTGATGACCCACGGCGCGGTAGTCGCCCGGGAGTACGGCTTGCCGGCCGTCGTGGGGGTGGAGCATGCCACCCGGCTGATCCAGGATGGGCAGCGGATCCGCGTGAATGGAACGAACGGGTACGTCGAGATCCTGCCCTAGCTGTTGCCGGTCATGAGGCTGGTGACGCCGGTGGGGAGGCGATGGCAGTTGACGTGCGTTCTCACCAACTTGCTCGGGAGTCACACCACGAGCCGACCGTCCCAGTCGGCAGGTGCGACCGGACCGTCAGTGCGCCTGCTGCCAAGCCTCTGATCAGCCAGGCCGAAAGGGGCTGGACGAGGCCGGGTGACCGCGCGGCAGATCGCCGACCAGCTCGGCCACGCCAAAAGGTGCGGGTTTCGTGTGGTCCTGATCTTGAGGCGCCTGGTCAGCAGCCTGCTGACCAGGCGTTTCTGTAGGGCGGGTCGGGCTCGAACCGACGACCTGACAGATTATGAGTGTAAAGTTTCACCCTGACGGTGTAGCGGTGCAGGCATTTCGCCTGTGATTGAGGACGAAACTGCCGCCTCAGAGGCACTGTTGACGCTAGTTCATGGACAGATCCATGGACAGGTTCGTCCACAACGGACATCCTCTGACCAGGCTACACGAGCTGCCGCACCCCAGTGGGTCCGCGTGCTCCATTTGACGTCGCCTGACCTCTGGCGCACACCAGCCGCCCGGTCTACTGTTCACGCCGCAGCGCGGTCGGCGGCTGCACGGGGACTCCGTCGTCCGCTGGTCTAGCGCATCGACCAGATCCCAGCAGTCGACCACGACCGATCCCACTGTGCCCGTTGCCGCAGCCGAACTCACGGCCCATCGAGGCGACGCTGCGCCCCGCACCGAACCGCTAGCCGTGGTCTGTTGACCCGAGTAGTCGGTCGACTGCGAAACGGCCTCGCTACTACAGTTCGCCGGAGGAGCGGGTTTCTGGTGGTTGTTCGAGGTTTTGCTGACGCTTGCGCTGTTCGGACTTGAGGCGGTGCACTTCTTCGACGAACTCTTTGAGAGCGATCTCTTCGGTCTTGCAGTACTTATAGCGGCCAACACCAACCTCAAACGCTTCCCACTCGTGTTCGATTGCATCTGCGGTCTGCTGCAGGTAGAAGCTGCGTTCCTTGTACTTGTAGTAGCCCATGAAGCCGCTGGCGGCACCAACCGCCAGCGACAGGCCAAGCACGATCCAGCGGATTGGGTTGCCATCGGAGGAGAGCCCGGAGGCAGCGGTAGCGCCGAGCGATCCGACAATCAACACGCCTTGGAGGGCGTTGTTGACGTTGCGGTAACGCTTGCTGTCGGTGCGGAGATTTTCGATCTCACCATAGGCTTCGTCCTTATAAATCAGCCTTCGAGTCTTCTGATCGAACGATCCTTCAGCGATTTGGAGTTTTCTCGCGTCACGCTTCTTCGCGATGAGTAGTTCAATTTCCCCTTCACTTTGTCGCCGCTTAAGCGGTTTACCCCTTTTGGTTTCTTTAGGGATCTCTACCTTGGGGCCGCCACCAGGGTTGCGCGCAAGCCGGACTGCGGAGATACAGAAGGCGATGGCAGCCACAAAAACTGGTGCGCCAATCGCAAAGCGCGTTGTTCCGTCGAGCCAGGGAAGCCAGAACATTACGTACAAGGCAAGAACGAGCAGTGGGCTTAAGACATATGATAGGATCGACCATCGGCGACGTCGGCGGGCGACAACAGCCCAGTGCTCGTACTCGCGGATTTCGGCGCTGAGGCCGAGCAGCTTCGCGTTGGCCTTGAGGGCAGCCTCGCGTCGTTGCTTGGCCTGATCCTTCGACGATAAGCTCGCGCGCTGCGCTGCAGTGCTTTTCTGTCCCTGCGTCCGGGGGCCTGCCATCGGTGGTGTTTCCTCTCGCTACCGTCGGTCAGGCCGAGTGCGGGGTGACGAGCAGGACCGTGCTGGAAATTTGTTGAAGTAGGCCACGGGTGGCCAACGTGGTGGCGCTACAGAAGTCGATGAGTCGTGCAGCAAGTTCCTCATCGGCTCCGGCGAAGTCGAGGATGACCAGGCGTCCGTCGTGGAGGCTGTCTCGGATTTGCCGCGCGGCCTCGCGGTAGCTGACCGGGTTGATGCGGACTGCTTGCTGGAGGTGGACTGCCGGGTCTGGTGGTGGGCTGGCATACAGGGACGCCAACCACTCCGAGTCTTCCAGCGCTGCGGTGAGGCGCATGGTGTCCTCGGACCGTGCTCGCGGCAGGTCAGCACGCAGCGGTGTGTGTTGCGCATGGTTGGGGGTTCGCGTTGAGAAGAGCCAGGCAGCGACCAGTGCCAGAGCAATGAGCAGCAGCGGCCAGACCAGGACTTTGATGTAGTCCAGTACCAAGTTGGCTTCATCCACGAGCAGATCGTACGACCTGGCGATCATGCTCTATGGGCAGATCGCAAACTATCACCGATGACTTGTCACCCGATCGGCCCTTGCGTATCGACATCCCGCACACGATTGGACTGAGATGAGCACCGATCATTTCTGGCTCAAGTATGCAGATAGGTAGCGTGCTGTACCAGTAACGACGAGACAGCGCCGCAGAGGAGCATCTGCATGACCAGGGAAAATGAACCATGACTACGAAGTCGCCGCCAGACGAAAAGAGTTCAGCCTCTGACCAGCGCTAAACGAGCTGCCGCGCCAAGGTGCGCAGTCGACGGTCCTGACGAGCAGAGCCGATCCCGGCTGCGAGCTGCCCAGCAACCACCGCGTGCTGCCGAGCGGCGTCCTGCTCCCCCATCGCCAGGAGCGCGGTTGCGAGATCGACTCGCAGCGCTGCCTCAGCACGGGCGAACGAGGGGTCAAGCCGTTCGAGGGCACCTGACAGCATGGAGACCGCCTCGGCGTCACCGAAGCGAGCGAGGGCGTGCCCCCGCCAACGCGCGAGGTGCGTCGGGTCGAGAGCCACGTACGGACCGCCATCGCCGGTCGTATCGGCTGGAAGCAATGCCGCCGCGTCATCGAACGCGCGCAAGCTCGCACCTCGCTGTTTGGCAACGGCCAGCGCCTCACCGTGGGCGGCTGCAATCCAAGCTCGCAACAACCTGGGAGCTGACCGGTCAGCACGAGCGCGCGCATCGGCAAGGATCTCGACAGCCTCACTCGACTTGCCGATTTCGAGGAGGACGAACGCCTGCTCTGCTGCTGAATGCGCCTCGAACGGGACGGCGCCCGATTCGACAGCTGCTGCCTTCGCGCGCTCGTAGTGCTGCCATGACTCGGTAGCACTACCAATGTCCAACGCTTGCCACCCGGCCAAGGTGTGCAGTTCGGACAGCAGTCCAGCGAGCTTGCTCCGGACACCGGGCAACAGGCTGTGCGCCAGCAGGCGCGCCACCTGCTCGGCCTTCGACTTCACCTCATCGTGCGCGACGATCGCACCCAACTGGCGATCAAGGCGGCGAACGGCATCGAGCTGCTCATTCAGCAGTGCGATTACGCCCGCGTCGACCCGTTCAGACGCACCGAGCATCCGGCGAAGCTCCTCAGCGGACTCGTCAGCGACTCCGTTCCCGCCAGGGGCAGAGAGCAGCTCGCCAATCGACGTGCTGAAGATTCGTTCGAGCAGTCGTGCAGTCGCAGGGCGCACCGAACCGAGCGGGCTGCCGTCCGGCCGTCGCCCGGCAGTGAGCCGTTGCAGATGGCGGACGCTGAGCGTGCCGGGCTCGCGGTGCTCACGCGCGAAGGTCTCGGCGAACTCAACGAACTCCTCGAACGTCTGCCGCCGTTCCCTGATCCGCTGCTCAAGCACCGTGCGCGGGGACTGAGTCGCCCCGTTCCCAAGTCCCATCCCACCGTCCCGAAATGTCGTGCTCGCGTCGTGCTCACGTCGTGTACCGAGCCGAGAGCCAACGCGAAGCTGATATCAGTCTCGCACGGCCACCCCAACGTGGTCAGCAGGCTGTCCGGTGGGTTCCTCCTGTTGTTCCGCCTCCCGCCGGACCACTGCCGCTGCTGGGTCAGTTCCCCGACGCTGGCCCAGCAGCGGCCCGACTACCGGAGGGCACTGGTGGCTGAAGACAATGCCGCGACGGCCGTCAGGATCCGGGCATCGTGGGTGACGAGCCTCAGCGAGGATGCCGACCACGCTGTCACCGACGAAGCGATGGTCAGGGGCATGAGGACCGGCGAGTACGTCGGACTCTGCGGCACACAGTTCGTGCCTGCCGCGATGGTCGAGCCGTCCCGACCACCGTGCAGTGGTTGTGTCGCGCGCCTGCACCCACGGGCCGATTCCGGGCGGCGCTTGGCACATCGACACCGCAAGGCGAGTTGGTTGAGCCGCCTACTTCGGCGGTCTGCGTCATGATCGACCCCAGCGCCATCGCCGCTCAGGTGCCAGAGCTACGTCCGTTGATCGAACAACAGGACCCGCCTTGGGCATTCTACAGGTCGGCCAATCTCGCCATGCCCATCACGGTGACGTGCGCGCGTTTCTACTTCACCAATGGAGCTTGGTACGCCGACGCGCTCCATGTTGGGCTACGTGAAGTCGGTGCGTGCCGCACTCGGTGGCGCGGTCCCGGCTCCCTGGTGGAGCCCATGTGGACCTTCACGGGCGAACTCGCCGAGGCGGTCAACCGCGTGATGCAGCGGCCCAACGCAGAGGACCCCTGAAGCGCCAAGCCGCGCGCTCCGCAGGAAGGCCGAAGCGTGGAGTCGGGGTGTTCCGTCCATTCATTCACGCGATCGACGTGCGCACGCCCTCGATCGAGTTCCGAGGGCTGACGTTGTGGTTCGGCCGTTGCGGCGCGGCGGTCATCGAGGTGACCGGGCCGGTCCCACGAGGAAGGCAACCCTGTCCGATGTGTTGGAACTGATCATGGAGTCCGCGCAGTGCCAAACCATACAAGCCTGACTCGCCGATTGGCCGCGATGCGGCGCTTCTACACAGGAGAGCCGCAGAGCGCGGTCATGCGTCCCATCATTCAGGCACGCGACACGATGGATACCGACGACCGCCGTTGGCTCCTGGATGTCCTCCACGGCCACGAGAGCACACCACGGCCACGTGTTCGGGACATGCTGCTGCCGGATGCCTGTGATGCCTCCCAGCGGCATCTGGAGGCCGAGGTTCTCGCCGCTGTGGCTGACCTCAGCGCGGTGTCGGTGTTCCGGATGGTGCGCCCGGAACCAGACGCGTTGTGGCTTCACGTGAACACGGACGTACTGCCCGCTCTGCTCGCCCGTGTGCTGCCGCGTGTCACCGCTGACGGAGTGGCGGGTATCGCTGGTGTGCGGATGCGGCAGCACCGCAGGCACATCGAGTTGTACGAGCCTCTCGGGTCCGCCCGTGTCCTGCTGGCGGGCGTCAGCCAAGGGCAGCAGACCTACGCACTGTCCTACCCCAGGAGTCTTCCAGGGGAACCCTTGTGGGACAGGAAGGACACGACTCCCGAGGAGACCGCCGTGTGTCCGCGTACGCACGCGTGGCCGGTGGCGCTGGCCAGTGGGGTGCTGCGGCGGGTCTGGCTGTTCACCGAGCTGCCCCGAGTCGTGTGGTCGGCTGGCACGTGTGCTGTGGAGTGGTTGGGCGGCTGGCCCGTCCCTCAGATGGTGACGGCGCTGCGGCATCCGGTGTTCGGGCTGGCGGGTGTGACCGTGGTCGAGTGCTACTCGGCTGACCGCAGGGTCATCGTCTTCGTACCGGCAATTGTCCCATTCGGCGGCACAAGTCAGGTGCGCCGTAGCCAGGACCACCGAGCGGCAGTGCGCTCGTAGCTGTCGGTGGGACCAACCAGCGCCGAGGGGTCACCAGAGCTTGTCGATCTCTCCCGGATACAGCTCGATGCGTGCGTTGTGGAACGACGTCTCTGCCTGCTTGCTTCCGGTCGAGAAGAAGGCCCCCATGGTGACCTTGTCGAAGCCTGGCTGGTCGCTGGGGAACGGATTGCGTGGAGTCCCTCCGACGAGCACCGTTCCAGGCAGCAAGTGCCAGCCTGCGCTCTCATAGAACGCCTGAAGCGGACGGTCACAGGTGAACAGACCCAGGTCCAAGCTCCGAGTCGACATCAACTCACGCGCGGCCGACACCAGGTACCGGCCATGCCCGCGACCACGTGCCTCCTGACGCGTCACCACGGTACTCAGCCCGCCCACGGCATAGCTCCGGCCAGCGTGGACGATCTCCTTGCAGAGGACATCCAGGGCTGCCAGTACAGTTCCGTCGTTCACCAGGAGCACCGACTGTGGCCGCAGCGCAGGATCATGGGTCAGCCCGTCCTCAGAGCCATCCGAGGCGTTGTCCGGTGGCCATGCCTGACGCTGAAGCTCCAACACTTGGGTCCGCAACTCCAACGGAGTGGCTTCTTCGGGAAACACCATGACCTGCATGTAGCGATTCTGTCCACCCACCGCAAAGGCGCAAGTGGTTTTGAACCCCACTCGGCAGACGATCCTGACTACATCAGGTGAGGCGGGACGGACTCTGTGACGGCTGACCAGGAGGTGACTCGGTCAAGGGAGTTCGGCGACATAGGTGACGGGTGGGACGGGGCCACCATGGTCCCGTCCCACCCGTCACAGTCACGGTTTACGCAGGTGGCAGGGCGTATCGGCCCGTCACGGCGGCGGTGACGGGCGACAGACGCTGTGACGCCTGCCGTGACAGGCAAGGCAGTCAGTTCCGGCCATCACCGTCTGCCGCTCTGCCCTCGACCTGTGCCACAGCCGCGCGGATATCAGCAATGAAGTAGCCACGCACCTGACGCAGGCTGCCGTCCGTGGTCGGTATCCGCTCCCGCTTGGACCGGCAGCCGAGGTCGGCCATCTGCTTGCCGAACGCGGTCGGTTCGATGTCGAGCGCCTCGACCAGTTCGGCCGTGGGCACGAACGCGCGGCCGTCGTGCTCGGCGAGATCGTCACCGATGTAGTCCACAACGGACGCGAGCGGCTCAGGCAGCTCCACCAAATCAGCGTCAGGCACGGCGGTTGTGCTCCCGCCGATGGCCTTGGCCACGGCGGCCCGGTCGAGCATGTGCACCGAGTCGGCTCCGATCGCGTGGCCGGTCAACGTCCCCGCTTCCTCCCGCAGCATCCGACCTCGTTCGCAGATGGTCTTCCAGTCGGTGTTGGGCATGTAGTAGGTGCGTACCGTCATCGCGAGCACATCGGCCCCGGCCTCGGTGTCCCCATCGGGTCGGAGGATGCCGACTCCCTTGTGTGAGGCGAACAGCTTGGAGGAGTCGTAGCCTCGGGTGTTCATCTGCTCGCCGAGAATGATGTTGGAATCGCGCCAGTCCATCACCCGCAGCGCGAACCGTGACCCCAGCACCGCCCGCAGCGCGGTCGGCAGGCTGGTCGCGTCCGGGCGCTGGGTGGCCAGGATGACCACGATCCCTGCGGCTGGTCCCTTCTTTGCCAGCCAGGTGAGCAGCTCGCCGAGGTACTTGCCCAGCGGCACTTTCTGCCCCTCGACCTCGATCGGGATGCGGGACTCCAACGGGATGTGCGCCTCGTCCACGATCACTGCCGTGATCGGCATGTTCAACGTCGTGTCGCGGGAGATGGCAGGGGTGATCTTGGATTCCGGGCAGGTCTCGTCATCGAGTTCCCGCATCCGCCCGTACCGGCCTTGGGTCTCCGACACCAACTCCTCAAGCCACGTCTTGAACGCGAACAGGTGCGCGTCGTCGTCCCCGGAGAAGAATCGGTGTGCGCACGGCTGGCAGGCATCCCAGTCCTTGCCGCCCTTGAAGTCCGCCACGTACAACCGGGTGTAGGGATCCAAGATCAAGCCCGCGGCTGCCAAGCGTTCGGCGAACGTCTTGCCCTGCCGCGGAATAGCCCCGATCAGCAGCGAGGTCCACACCAGGGGCAGGGACACCTTGCGGCCTCGGGCGTCGTGTCCAAACGGGACCGGACGCCACGCGTCCCAGTGCCGCACACCCAGCAGCGGTGTCCGCAGGGGAGGCCCCGCGTACGGGTCCTCATCAGCCACCCACAGGGCCACGCGGCCCGCGTGACCTCCGTTGCCCCTGACCCGCTCGGCGATGAGCTGCACCTCGTCCACCGCCAGCGCCGAGGCGAGCGCCTCCCGATTCTTCACCACGTCGGCGGCCTTCCGGGTCGCGGGCAGATCAACCGTGATCGCCCACCCCTCCCCCTGGCGGTGTGCGCGTTCCACCAGCCGCAGCGTCTCGTCCTTACCGATCAGCTTCGTGTCCCGAAACGCGTCCACCAACACCTGGGGGTCCATCGTCCAGGTCAGCGAGCGCGGACCGGACAGCACCGGCTTACGACCGGGGCTGCCGTCCTTGCGACGGCCCAGAACCGCCAGCGCCACACCAACGGCACCACCGACACTCCACCACACCACCGACCCGCACAGTACGTACGCCACCCACACCACCACGGCCGTCGTGACGGTGGCCGCTGCGGTGACCTTCCACCGGAACAAGGTCAGCGCGCGGATCTCGGTGAACTTGTCGGCGAGCTTCTCGGACTGCTCGGCCGCGTCGCGGTAGTCGTGAACGGTGACCCACTTGCGCCACCACCGGACAGCCGCCAGCAGGCCGCGCGCCACGGCACTGACAAATCGGAACGGTGAACGCAGCACCTGAACAACGAAGTCCTTCAGTGCCTGCGTGAACGCCTGCCGGTTCTTCAGCGCCACCGGTACCCGTGATGAACGCTGCCACCACGACCCGACCGCCTCACGGACGGCCCGCCGACTCGACCGAGGAGCGGCGTCATCAACCAACTCGCCATCGAACACCGGCGGAGCCTTCTCGATCTCCGAACGTGAGGAAGTCATTGCCGCACCTCACTTTCCCGCGTGGCATCGTTCGCAACAGAGGCAGCAGTACGCTCCACTTCGGACCGAAACGTTGCCGCCAACCGGGGCGACAGGCCCCGCGCGCAATCAGTGACCGACCGGACCCACGCGGGGGTGACCTTCGTGTCGGGCGACCACGCGGCGCGCGCCTCAGCGAGGTAGTCACCGAACAGCTTCCGACGCCCCTTGGTCCTGACTTGGTGAACGCTCGGAGGAGGATTCACCACCGAGGCGGTGGTGACCGCCTCGGTCAGCTTGTCCCGCAGATCGGTGACCGCCTCGGCGGCCACGAACACCACCAGCGGAGGCACCGAGTGCAGCACGACCCCCGACAACGAACCGGCCGCGTACGCCGCCCAGGTGTTCATCACGTACGTGGCACCCAAGGTGAGCCACTTCGCCCACCGCACCCACGGGCCGGTCCGCACCTGGTAGCGGGAAGTGATCTGCTCGGCCCGCAGGATCGCCAGCAGCACCAGCGACACCGTGGGGTCCAGCAGCCACGCAGCCAGCCACGGCAGCGACCACACCGTGGTGCCCGCTGCGGCGAAGGCTTGCACGTTGGTCATCGTGAAGCCAAGCCCAAGCGTGATGCCCGCCCAGCACAACCGGTCGACCTGTGTGCGCACCTGCTCGATCCGCAGGGCAACCACGTCCGGGTGTGTCTGGTAGGCCCGCCGCTTCGCTGCCTCGGCGGCATCCTCGGCGAGTTGCTCGACGCGACTAGGCCGAAGCCAGCGGGTGAGGGGGCCGGGTAGCCGCCCGCAGGCGGCCACCGCTCCCCTCTCCTCTCGATGAGACATGGCAGGAGTGCTCATCGCCTGTCACCCCTGCGGCGTGCCGGACCTTCGAGCGTGCTCACCGTCAATGCCTTGGTGAGCACATAGGCGGCGAACAGGTCCGGCAGGGCGAGCACCACCAGGAGCAGCGTCGTGTTGTCCGGGTGGGTGATCACGACACACTGCACCCCGAGAATCACACCGCCACCGAGCAGCACCCGACCGGCCAGCGACACCAGCCGTGCCCCGGTGCGTGCTGCCTCGGCTGCGGCCTTCGCTCGGCGGCGTCCAGCGCGCCACACCACGAACAACCCGAGCAGCACGCCCATCCCGGCGAGGAGAGGAAGCACCGGCACGTCCACGCTCATGACGACCGCCCTCCCCTGCGCCGAGCGCGCCACGCGGCGTAAGCGGCTCGCCTGTCCTCTTCGGACAGCGCACCCCAGACGCCGACTGTCTCGTCACCGGCAGTGCGGAACTCCAGTTCCAAGCACTGCCGACGCACCGTGCAGCCCTCGCAGATCCGGGCTGCGGCCTCCCGGTCGGTGAGGTCGTCACCGGTCCACTCGGGCTCCTCATCGGTGGCGACCAGCCACATGCAGGCCCCGTCAGCGGTCACGATCTCCAACAGCACGTTGTCGGGTGCCTCGGCGAACCGGTCGAGATCGGCCGCGATCACCTCGAAGTAGTCATCGGGGTTCACCACGACGCACCCCCGGTCAGCCGAGCAACCTCACGAGCCGTCCGGCGCTCGGTTGCAATCCGGGCCACGTCAACGCATCCGCCCGACTCGGCGGCTTCAGTGATCAGCTGGTCGAGCGCGATCGCAGGCACGACGTAGCGGGTACGAACGCGGACGGCAGGGAACGCGTCTTCCCTGATCGCCCGGTAGAGCGTGGCGGGATCAACGCGCAGGATTCGCGCTGCTTCCCGCACCGTGTAGAACGCCGGTCGACCGGCGCCAGGCATGGCTGTACTCATTGAATATTTCCCCAAGTGGAGAGAAAGAATAATATCAGCTCGATAGAGCCAATTACGGCTCTAGAGCAGGCAGAATGCGGCCAATCGCGCGGGCACAAGCTCGGCGTCGCCCCGTGAAATGCACAGTCCGGCTAATCTCGGCGCTGAGGCGGAGCGCGGAGGAATACGTGTCGGAGGACTGGGCGGCGGTCGCGAAGGCCATCAACGAGCGCGTTCAAGAGCTCGGGCTGCTGCAACGTGCGGTCGCGGAACGCGCGGACGTCTCGCAGGCGATCGTCCGCGAGTTGCAGTACAACACCGTTGAACGGCGCCGCAGCGCGCGAACGCTCGAAGCGCTCTCCGTCGCCCTGGAGTGGCACCCCCAGCACCTCACCGCGGTGCTCCGCGGCCGTCGCCCACCAGCACCTGGTGAGGAAGCCGAGGAGGAGCTGTCGGCTCGTCTGGCCGCGATCGAGGACCGGCTGACCGAGATCACGCAGCGGCTCGATGAGATCAGCAGCCACCTGGCTGCGGCCACCGGCGATGGCGACCGACGCCGCCAATAGCGGCGATGCCGCTCGTGGTGTCCGGCCCTTCGGTCCGGTCACCCGGGAGGCGCTGTTCCTGTTCATGTCTACAGAGAACGGCAGTTCAGCGCCGTTCTACAGTTGGCACCGGTTAACCCGACCCCCATTAACCCCAATTAACTTCGCAGGTCAGGGCGGTTATTCGGTCGGGGGCGATGATGGCGAGGACCAAGCTTCGCGAGGTACGAGACCAGCTCGGCTACTCCGCCGCCGAGGTGATCAGGATGCTTCTACGACGGGCTTCCATGCTCGGCATTGGCGTGATGTCTGCGACCAGCCTGAAGACGAAGCTGTCCGTCTGGGAGAACGGGCACGAGTCGGTCAGTGAGCCGTATCAGCGGCTGTTCAGGGACATCTACGGCCGGACCAACGAAGAGCTGGGGTTTCCACCTGAGCAGCAGGACTCCGAGGCGTTCGAGCTGCGCTCACGGCTAGCGGTGGCCCGGACCGTGGATGCTGGCACGGTCGAGCTCTTCCGGCGACAGGTCAACGACGCACGGCACGCTGACCAACGGTTCGGCGGCATCACGCTGCTCGACCAACTTCGCAGCAGCACCAAGCAAGTCGAAGACGTGCTGGCCTACGGCGCTGGTCGCGGCTGGCGACAACAGCTTGCTGCGGTACTCACGGAAGCGTCCACCCTCGCAGGCTGGCTAGCGCTCGACCGGAACGCGGTTGGGCAGGCTTGGACGCACTACGAACGCGCGAAGGCCGCAGCACGCGAGGCAGACTCCACGGCACTGCTCGCGCACGCGACCGCCGAGCAGGCTTTCGTCCTGGTCGACATCGGCGAGACCTCGCACGCCACCGAGCAGTTCGCCGAGGCCCGCAGGCTTGCCGAGCACACTGCCCCACCGCTTCTCCGGGCATGGTTGGCCGCAGCACACGGCGAAGGCCTCGCCGCTGCCAACCAACGCGAGGAGGCGCTACGCGCCTTCGATGCCGCTGACGCGCTGCTGCCGTCCAACCCTGTGGACCCAGCGCTGCCGTTCGTGTTCCTCGCTGGTGTGCACCTCGACCGGTGGCGCGGCAACGCTGCCGCCCAACTCGGCGAACCCGAGGCCGTTGCTCAACTGGCCGCCGCGCTGCCCCGGCTACCGCCCACCTTCGTTCGCGCGAAGACCAGGATGCTGGTCGACCTCGCATTCGCTTACGCCGCTGCTGGCGACCGAGACGCCGCGCTGGAGCACTCTCGACAGGCACGGCGGCTCGGCTCACAGATCAAGTCAGACCGGCAACTACGCCGACTCGGTGGCCTCATCCTGCCCGGCAGCGCCTCCGGCGTTGCGTGACGCGAGGTAGTACAGCAGCGCCACGAGCGTGCCCGCGCCAAGCAGTTCCTTGCGCTGTGCCAACTCCTGAACCCGACTCAGCGGCACCCACTCGACACGCCCTTGCTCCTCCGTGTCGGTCGGCTCCCCGATGTGCTCAGCGTTGCGCCACAGGTAGATGTCCATCGGCGCCGTCGTCTGCCCCGGCAACGGCTCGAAGCTGATCAGGTGCTCAGGTTCCCCAACCGGCTGCCACCCGCTCTCCTCGGCGGCTTCACGCGCAGCCGTAACCGCCGCTTCCTCCCCGTCGTCCACCAACCCACCGAGCAGCTCGTAGCCCCACTGGTCAGTGGCGAACCGGTAGCGCCACAGCATCAGCGCCCGGTCCTGGTCATCCACGATCAGGGCGATGGCGATCCTGCCGAGGTGGACAACGTGGTACTCCCACCGCTCACCGTTCGGGGCCTCGACGTCCGCAAGCCCCAGCTTCACCCACCGGTTGTCGTAGATCAGCCGCTCACCGTAGGTCTTCCACGCTCCGCGCTCCTCCGTCACGTCAGCAGCCTACGTGCAAGATCAGCGTCGCCAGAAGTGACGGTTTCCATCGAGTACGAGAAACCTCGGCATCCTGCGGTCATTACGCATATCAAGATCACCGCACAAGCGCTAAAAAGATGAGTATAGTTCACTTTTTGCAAGTCGACGGCCAAAGACGACAGGCCCAAGTCGATCCGCTAGCTTGCAGACATGACATCAAGCACCGAGAGATCGCCCTCGCGCCCGCCTAAAAATCAGCGAGCACAGTTGGCAATCGGCTTACTGGCAATACTCGCAATCCTAGGAATACTCGGATATGCAAGCTATGCGATGATCACCGTTTTTCTTGGCCTTCAAAAAGAGGTTGCCGCAGCAATCCTCGTGGCGTCCGGAACCGTAATATCAGCCACGGTCACCGTGGTAGCAGGAAGACTTATCGAACGTCGCAACATAGCCGATCGCGCGCAGCAAGAGAAACGAATTCCAATTTATGAGGAATTTGTAAGCGGACTTTTTCAGATGCTCGGCATAGGAAAGCCCCGCAAAGATAGGGTGGAACCAGCGGAATCGGACGGGGCTCGAGTATTTGGAGACTTCACCACCAAAGCGATCGTTTGGGGCTCAGATAGCGTCCTACAGGCTTGGACTGAAGTCAGGGATCACTTCAACAGCCTAAACCCGACCGAAGAACGCACTCCGATTGAAAACTACAACGGCCTAATTAAACTCGAAAAGCTCTTGCTAGCAATGCGGAAAGACCTAGGCTTGCCGGTCAAGAAAATACAGGAAGGAATGCTGCTGGGAACGATAGTTGACGACCTCCGTGCGGCGGCCCAAAATGCCCACACAGCGCAGCAACAAAAACTTGCAAAAGAAAGCGAGTAACAGCCCTCCGGTCTGGTCGGGTTATCTAACGCCTCGCTTAGGCATCCTGGATCCAAGAATCTCGGCGGCTTTGCGGTCGGAGGCGGCTACCCATGCGGCGTAGACGCGCAGCGTGGTGGCGCCTCCGCCGCCGTGGCCGAGGCGACCGGCGACGGTGCGGAGGTCGATTCCGGCGGTGAGCAGCTCGGTGGCGGAGTAGTGGCGCAGGGCGTGAATGTGGGTGTCAATGCCGAGGCGCTCAGCCATGTCCTTGTAGCGGCTGGACACGGCGTGTGGGGAGTAGGGCTGCGTTGGGTCGACGTTGCGGACGCCAGAGAACACGTACATGTCCTCGCTGAACTCGGCGCCGTGCTCGGTGAGCCGCTGAGCGCATCTCTCCTTGTGCTCGCGGAGCAGAACGACGGTCTCGGTGTCGAGCGCGATGCGGCGCATCTGGTGGGTCTTGGTGTCCTTCATGCGGCCGACGCCTTTGCGGAGGACATAGCTGCTGCGGACCTCAATGATTCCTTCGTCAAGGTCGATCCGAGACCACGTCAGCGCGCAGACCTCGCCGCGCCGGATACCGGTCGTCATGACGAGCCAGACGAGCGTTCCCCAGTCGTTGTCGGCCTCGTAAGCAGCATCGAATAGGCGGGCAGCTTCAGCGGGTGACGGCGGGGTGGGCTGTGGCTGCGGCTGCTTGGGGCGCTTGGCGATGCGGGCGGGGTTGGTGTCGATCCACTCCCAGCGCACGGCAGCGCTGAGTGCGCCGCTCATGATCGAGTGGAGCTGCCGGACGGTCGAGGCGGCCAGAGGCTTGCACGTGTGCGGCTTGCACTTCTCGTCCTTGCAGTCGTGCTCGCCCTCAGCACGGTGCTCAACGAACGGCTTGCCGTCACAGCGGGCTCGGCAGCGGCGAAGTTCGGCGTAGAGGGCTTCGAGCATCCGCGTGGAGACCTTGCGTACGGGCTCGACACCGAGCACGGGCCGGATGTTGCGCTTGACGTAGCCCCGGTACATCTCGCGCGTGCCCTCGTCCAGCTCAGCAGTGCGCAGCCACTCGTCCAGCACGTAACCGAACGAGACCGAGGAAGTAGCAGAGCGCTGCTGGTCAACCTGGCTCAGCAGCCGCGTCATGACCTTGTCGGCAGCGCGCTGCGCAGCCTTGTCGGCGCCCTTGACCGTCTCGGTCAGGTACACGTCCTTGCCGGTCACGGGGTCGACGCCGGAGAACACCCGGACCTGGAGCGAGTTGCCCCGCTGACGGACGCTGCCACGCCTGCGACGCTGGTCTGCTGACTCGGCCATACGGCCCAGCGTAAGCACCAGTTCAAGGACAGAAACATGGACAAAGATCCGCTCTGCGGATCTTGAACGGCCCGTCTACGCTGGTAGATGCGGTAGGGCGGGTCGGGCTCGAACCGACGACCTGACAGATTATGAGTCTGCTGCTCTGACCAGCTGAGCTACCGCCCCGTGGCGACGGCGTGCCGTCGCGTGGTGGGCAGACTACCGGCGGCGTCGAGGCGGCCGGGAGGCGGACCCCTACCCCCGCCGTCTTGCCGATCGGTGAAATCTTGACGGTTGACCGGTTTCCCTCGTACTTCAAAGATCAAACCGACTCGTCAGCGATACTTGACACGAGTGAGGACCACGGTCAGCTGACACACCCCCACCGGCTGACCTCTCCCAGCGGGCGTGGCGCCGCCAGGTGCCACGCCCGCTCCAGCTGTGAGGACCCGGAGGCCAGGTGCAGTCGGAGAGACCGCCGAGCGGGCTGATCGGCTCCGTGCAGCGAGCACTGCGGGTCCTGGAAGTGGTGGCGGAGGCGGGCGACGGGGTCACGGCGAAGGCGGTGGCCCGCCGCACGGGGTTCAAGCTGTCGACGACGTACCACCTGCTGAACACGCTGGTGTACGAGGGCTACCTGGTGCGACTGGGCAACGCGCGCGGGTTCGGGTTGGGCTACCAGTTGCCGAGGCTGAGCAACCGGCTGATCTCGGAGTTGTCGATCACGCCGGGGATCTCGCAGACGCTGCGCGAGCTGCACGCACGTGCGCGGGCGGCGATGTACTACGCGGTGATCCGCGACGACGAGCTGGTGGTCGCGGAGGTGGCGGACTCCGAGCAGCACCGCCGGGCGCAGCCCCTGGACCTGGGGTTCCACGAGTCGGCGCACGCGACCTCGTTCGGCAAGGTGCTGCTGGCGGCGATGTCCCCGGCGGCGCGTCGGCGGTATCTGTCGGGCGCGGGCCTGCCGAGGCTGACCGAGCGCACGATCACACGGCTGCCGGACCTGGACGACGAGCTGGCCGACATCAGGCAGACCGGCATCGCCAAGGAGGTGGAGGAGTTCCAGCCGGGGCTGGCCTGCCTCTCGGTGCCGGTGCGCAACGCGGGCGGCCGGGTGGTGGGCGCACTGGCCCTGTCCACGCCGACGAGCGACTTCGACGCGCGGCGCCGACTGCTGGAGTCGATCATCAAACGCGGCGGCGAGGAGTTGTCCCGCATTCTGCCGTGAGCGGCGTGGCGTTCACCCGCGGGCAAGGCACCCCGGCTAGACAACATGAATGAAATTCATCATGGCGTTGGCGCTGGCCGCGGCGACCGTGTCACCGGCCACCGCCCCGACGACCGTCTCGGTGCTGGCCTGGAACGTCAACCTGGCCACGAAGATCACCACGGGCGCGGTGGACAACCAGGCCGACCGCAGGCAGCCCGTCGTGCGCGAGATCATCGCCGAGAACGACGCCGACGTGGTGGTGATCAGCGAGGCGTTCCACGAGACGCTGGTGCCCAAGCTGCTCGACGAGCTGGCGGCCAAGTACCCGTACCACAGCGACAACGTGGGCCGGACCTGCTCGGCTGGCGGCTACCGGGACGGCAGCGGCTGGGACGCCACGGACGGCAACTGCTCGAGCTCGCCGGTGGTCGTGCGCGGCGGGGTGCAGGTGCTGAGCAGGTACCCGATCGACCGGGCCTACCAGCTGGTGTACCGCAACAGCCACGCGAACACCTGGGACTACCTGTCCAACAAGGGCGCGGCGCTGGTGCGCGTCACCAAGGACGGCCGGCACTTCTGGGTGGCGGGCACGCACCTGCAGGCCGACCAGACCAGCGGCAGCTGGCCGAAGACCGGCGCACCGGTCGCGGAGACCCAGCAGGTGCGCTACGCACAACTGGGCGAACTCCGGAGCTGGGTGGACCAGAAGGTCGGTGCGGACGGTCCGGTGCTGTTCGACGGCGACCTGAACATCGAGTACTTCGCGGGACAGGTCGGCAGGCAACCCGGGGACAGCGAGGTGGACCGGGCCACGGCCGCGGTGCACGGGGTGCTGCGCACGGCCCCGGCCGACAGTGCGTACCGGACCTTCGACTGCTCGGTGAACGCCTGGTGCCGCCACAACGCGAGCTACCAGCAGTACCCGGTGGACTACCGCGACGACCTGGACTACCTCGGTTACCTCGAAGGTGTGAACCGGCCGGTGCCGAGCCGTTTCGACCAGGTGCGGGTGGTGCTCAACCCACAGCAGGGCTGGCAGCCCGGTCAACTGGACACCCGGGCCCCCTCGGACCACTACCCGGTGCGCACCACGGCGACCATCGGCTAGGACGAACTCAGGCCCCGTCCACAGGGGATGGGGCCTGAGCTGGAAGAATGCTCCACCAGTTGGCGGCTGTCACTGGTGGTTGTTTGCCACCGAATCCATGGTGTCGATCTTCACTGATTCAGTGCGGACTGGTGGTAGCGATAGTTTGCCGGCGACTTTTCAGGGAAGAGCGAGGAACGCGGACGAGCGGCCGAGAGGTGAGACCTCCCCAGCTACTCACTCCCGGAGCGCGGAGCACAGTAGAAGGAGCTGTCGGGAATACCTCGGACGTAGACTCCCGAGTGGCAGAATCCCGGGGGAATGTTCGCCTTGTCGATCACTTCACCAGTCGCCGACTGCAGGGCCAGGACGAACGGAGGGTCCAACGGGTGGGTGAAATACTGGTTAGGAGGCACCAGGCCGCTGTAGCCGATGCTGGCGAGCAGGTAGGACTTCTTGGGGTCGAGCACAGTGCCCGCCGGGATCGTGGCCAGGTCAATGAGGAACGTTGAGCCGGCCGCGTACTGCACCGTGAGGTTGCCAATGTCCTGCTGGGCGTCGCTGATGTTCGTGATCCTGATGGACTGGTCGAGCAACCCGGCGGGCCCGTGGGTGCGGACCTGATCGATCACGACGGTGGCAGACGTGGGCGGTACGGCAGCGCGCGGCTGCATCGCATTCGCCACGGCGCCACCTGCGAGCAACGAGAGAATCGTGACAGCCGCCATCAACGTGGCAGCAAGGGAACGTTTCATGAGTCTTCTCCTAGTCGACATGGAGAACGCGATAGTGACACTCCAGACATGTGCACGATTCGTGACAAACCATAGTCCGCGAACCGGTTAGGCTTGATGTCGGCGGGACTTGCTGAACCTGACCCATTTTCTCCAGTCAAGAAAACGACCCGACCGCGTCTCCAACGCAGTCTCCAATGAGACGTCCAACCTGCCCTGGCAGTAAGGGCATGGTCTCAGAGTCGAGCGTGTCAGGTGTCCGTCACAAGGGGCTATTCACGCGGCCTCGCCTGGCGCAATATCAGGATGTTCCCACGGTTCCAAAACCGGCGACGAGCATCGTTGGCGCTCATCCTGTTGATCTGCCTGTCCGGCGAGGGCACGGTGTTGGGCTTGCGCGAAGCACGCGGCGTTCTGGCAGGCACACTGCCGCTGGTAGTCCATGGCCCACCGCGCGCGCCCTGCCCCGGCCGGAGCGGCGCCCGGCGGGGGCCGCCTTGATGGACAAGACGGGGCTGTCTGAGCGGACCAGCCCAGCCCCACGCCGAGGTGCCCATGACCCAGGACAGGTACGTGGGCCGGAAGATCGCCCGAACGGGTGCCGCCGCGCTCCTGGAGCAGTTCGGGCAGGGGATGGGGAGCCCTGGAACAGGTCAGGCCCCGTACACTGTGTACGGGGCCTGACCTGGGGTTACTGCTCCTCCAGTTGGACTCGAACCAACAACCCTGCGATTAACAGTCGCATGCTCTGCCAATTGAGCTATGGAGGAATGTTCTGTTGTTGCCGGCCGGTGGTGTTCCGCTCGACTGAGGAGAACTTTACCCCATGCCGCGAAGGGGGTTTCACGGACCCCCCTGAAGCGGGTAGGGGTAGGGCAGGATGGGTCCCGGCCGGACACCCGGCCAGCGATGCGGAGGGTGAGCATGAGGGGTTTTCTGCTCGGCGTGGCCGTGGGGTACGTACTGGGAACTCGTGCAGGTCGGGAGCGGTACGAGCAGTTGGCCCGGGCCTACCGCAGGGCGGTTGACCACCCGCTGGTGCAGGGCATGGCGGGCATCGTCCGCGCGAAGCTGGGGGCCCGCAACGGCGCGTGATCAAGATCGCACGCGGGCCACGACGAACACCCGGCGGAACGGGAACCACGTGGTGCCGTCGGGCCGCGGCGGGTACGCCTCACGCAGGCTGACGGCCAGCTCGGCGCGGAAGCGCTGCCAGGAGGGCTCGTCCAGGGCCGCACGGATCGGCCGCAGCGCGGTGCCGCTGACCCACTCCAGCACCGGGTCAGGCCCGGACAACCGCTGCAGGTAGGTCGTCTCCCAGGCGTCCACCTCGCAGCCCGCGTCAAGCAGCAGGTCGGCGTACGCCTCCGGCTCGAGCACGGTGAGCACCTCGCGCAGCGGCACCTGCGCGAGCGCCGCACGCCACTGCGGCGCCGCGAGCAGCTCACGGATGCGCACGTGCGAGGGCGCGGCGAAGTTGCCGGGCACCTGCATGGCGATCCACGCGCCCGCGGGCAGTTCCTCGGCCCAGCGGCGCAGCAGCGCGGTGTGCCCGGTGACCCACTGCAACACGGCGTTGCACACCACGAGGTCGGTGTCCGGCTTGGGGTGCCAATCGGCCACATCGGCGACTTCGGCCGCAATGCCCCGCTCCCGCGCCGCCGCGACCATCTCCGCCGAGGAGTCCGAGGCCTCCAGCACGGCCCCGGGCCAGCGCTGGGCCAGCGTCTCGGTGAGGTTGCCCGGCCCGCAGCCGAGGTCGACCACCCGCCGGGGTGAGGTGGCGCCCACCCGGGACATCAGCTCGTGGAACGGCCGCGACCGGTGGTCGGTGAAGGACAGGTACTTGGCGGGGTCCCACATGTCAGCCTCCATAAAAACCGTACGTACGTCTTTTATAGCGGACAGACCGCTGCCGCACCAGGGTCCTGCCCGGGATCAGCTCAGCGGCAGCTTGGCCGACACGCGGGCCGCCAGCTCGGCGACGGCCTGGGCGTCGGTACCGGGGTCGGCGCGGACCTGCAGCACCACCCCGTCCCGGCCGGGCACCCTGCGCTGCACGAACCACGCCGCACCACCGGGCAGCTCGTGCCGGTGCCGGGCGGTGATCGACCCGGTCACCTTGCGGTGCACGGCCTCGGGCAGCCGGCCCGGCCGCTCCAGCGGGTACCGGCGGGGCGACTGGTCGGTGAGCAGCACGGCTTGACCGGCCTGACCGGTCTGCTCGGCGACGACCACGGTGAGCACGCCGTTGCCCCAGGTGGCCTTGCTGATCAGGTGCCAGCCGACCCGGCCCAGCCCGGGCAGCCACAGCCCGGCCGTGGTGGCGACCAGCTCGCCGCCGACCGCGAGCACGTGCTCCTCGGCGTCGAGCTCACCGGTGAAGCCCTCGGGCAGCTCCGCGGCACCGGTCAACCGCCGCCACAGGCCCCTCACCCGACGGCCTGTTCGCGCAGCGCCTTGCGGTACTGCTCCAGGGCGACCAGGTCACCGAACAGGGCGTGGTACTCCTCCGCGTCGGAGATCGGGGACAGCCGCTGCAACCGGGACTTCAGCTCGGTCACCTGCGTGGCGACCAGCCCTTCCTGCAACACGGCGATGATGCTCTCCACGTACCGGAAGTCGACCTCGGACTTGACCTGCAACGGCTCCACCGACAGCTCGGTGAGCAGGCTGCGCACGCTCTGGTGGCTGATGTGCCCGCTGACCGTGTCGACCAGCGCGGGGCCGGACACCCCGCAGGAGGCACCGCCCGCGGCCACGATCGCCTCGTGCAGCGCGCGGTAGGCCGGGTGCGTGAACACGTCAGCGGGCAGCGAGTCGTAGTACGGCCCGGCCAGCGCGGACACCTGTAGCGCGATCTTGAGCGCCTCGCGCTGGGTCACCAACGCGGGATCCTTGGGCGAGGGCCGCTGTGGCCCGCTGACCTCCACGGCCAGCGCGCCCTGGTTCGGGTCCACCGCGGCCCTGCGCGGCTTGCGCTCCGCGGGCTGCGCGCCGCGCGCCATCTCCCGCACCCTGGTCACCACCGAGGCCTCGTACGGCCCACCGACCAGACCGGCCAGCATGGTGGCGTACCGGTCACGGCGCGAGGTGTCCTTGAGCTGGGCGACGAAGGGCACCGTGCGCTCCAGCGCGGCGACCTGCCCGTCCACCGAGTCGAGGTCGTACTCCCTGAGCAGGCTGCGGATGGCGAACTCCACCAGGGACTGGCGGCGGGCCACCAGGTCCTTCACCGCGGCGTCCCCCTTGGCCTGCCGCAGCTCGCAGGGGTCCATGCCCTCCGGGGCGACCGCCACGTAGGTCTGGCCGACGAACTGCTGCTCGTCCTCGAACGCCTTGAGCGCCGCCTTCTGCCCCGCCGCGTCCCCGTCGAAGGTGAAGATCACCTCGCCGCGGTAGAACTTGTCGTCCATCAGCAGCCTGCGCAGCACGGCCATGTGGTCGCCGCCGAAGGCGGTGCCGCAGGAGGCCACGGCGGTGGGCACCCCGGACAGGTGCATGGCCATCACGTCGGTGTAGCCCTCGACCACGACCACCTGGTGGCGCTTGGCGATCTCCCGCTTGGCCAGGTCCAGCCCGAACAGCACCTGGGACTTCTTGAAGATCGGGGTCTCGGCGGTGTTGACGTACTTGGCCTCGATCGCGTCGTCCTCGAACAGCCTGCGCGCGCCGAAACCGACCACGTCCCCGCCCAGTTCCTTGAGCGGCCACAGCAGCCGCCGGTGGAACCGGTCGATCGGACCGCGCCTGCCCTCCTTGGACAGTCCCGCCTTGTAGAGCTCGGCGAGCTCGAAGCCGCGACCAAGCAGGTGCTTGGTCAGCAGGTCCCAGCCCGCCGGCGCGAAGCCGCAGCCGAAGGTGGCCGCGGCGGACTCGTCGAAACCACGCTGCGCCAGGAACTCCCGCGCGGGCATGGCCTCCGGGGTGCGCAGCTGCTCGGCGTAGAACTCGGCGGCGGCGCGGTGCGCGTCGAGCATCCGGCTGCGGGTGCCCCGGTCACGCTGGACGCTGGCCCCGCCGCCCTCGTAGGTCAGCTGGATGCCGACCCGCTCGGCCAGCCGCTCCACCGACTCGATGAAGCTGAGGTGGTCGATCTTCATCACGAAGGCGATGACGTCCCCGCCCTCGCCGCAGCCGAAGCAGTGGAAGGTGCCGTGTGAGGGCCGGACGTTGAAGGAGGGGGTCTTCTCGTCGTGGAACGGGCACAGCCCCTTGAGCGCACCACCACCGGCACCGCGCAGCGCGACGTAGTCGCCGACGACCTCGTCGATCCGGTTGCGGTCGCGGACCTCTGCGATGTCGCTGTCCCGGATGCGTCCTGCCACGCCACGAGTGTAGGCGCCCGGGTGTCGGCGCCCAGGCGATGGTGCAGGATCAGTGCCATGTCCCTGGCCGAGGAGGAGTTGGCCCAGCGCTTCACCGAGCACCGGGCCCACCTGGTGGGTGTGGCCTACCGCCTGACCGGGCGGCTGGGCGAGGCCGAGGACGCGGTGCAGGAGGCGTGGCTGCGGCTGGCGGGCCGCGCCGAGTCCGAGCGGGCGGCGATCCTCGACCTGCGCGCGTGGCTGACCACCGTGGTGGGCCGGATCTGCCTGGACCAGCTCCGCTCGGCGAGGGCACGGCGGGAGCGCTACGTGGGTCCGTGGCTGCCCGAGCCACTGGTCACCCCGATCGAGGGCGGGGACCCGCTGGACGTGGTCGTGCGCGAGGACGGGGTGCGCATGGCGGCCATGGTGGTGCTGCACGAGCTGACGCCCGAGCAGCGCGTGGCCTTCGTGCTGCACGACGCGTTCGGCGTGCCGTTCCCGGAGATCGCCGCCACGCTGGGCTGCTCGCCCGCGGCGGCACGCCAGCACGCCTCGCGCGCCCGCAAGGCCGTCGGCGACGCGGACGCGCCCAGCCGCGTGGACCTGGCCGAGCAGCAGGCCGTCCTGGAGCAGTTCATGCTCGCGCTGGCCGCGGGCGACACCGAGGCGGTGCTGCGGGTGCTGCACCCGGATGTCGTGGTGGTCGGCGACGGCGGAGGCCTGGCCCGCACCGCGCGCCGGGTCGTCAGCGGAGCGGAGAAGGTGGCCCGCTTCGCGCTCGGACTGCTGTCCAGCTACGGCGCCGAGGCGCTGTCCGCGTATCGGGTCGTGCTGGTCAACGGGGACCTGGGCATGCTCACAGCGGGGGTGGACGCGCGGCGCCGGCTCGACCGCCGCGTGTCCTGTTTCGCCCTGCGCGAGGGGAAGATCGTCGGGATCTACGACGTGGCCAACCCGGACAAGCTCAGCCGCGTTCCGTTCTGACCGGGACCCGGCAGGCCTCGCCGGAGGTGAAGCCCTGGTCCACGATGCCCAGCGCGCTGTTCATCCTGGCGCGCATGTTCTCCAGTGCGATCAGGTAGGTCAGCTCCAGCACACCCGCGTGCCCGAGTTCGGCGGCCAGCACCGCGACCTGCTCGTCGGTCACGGCCACCGGCGAGGCGGTCATCGCGTCGGCGTAGGCCAGCGCCCTGCGCTCCAGTTCGGTGTAGCGGGGTGAGGTGGCGTAGGCGTCGATCTCACGGAGCCGATCCACGTCCAGACCGCTCAACCGCTGGAGCATCGTGCCGAAGTCCACGCACCAGGAGCAGCTCAGGTGCGCCGCCACCCGGTACACGACCAGCTGGCGCAGGCTCTCCGGCAGCACCTTGGCACCGCGCTGCACGGCCAGTTCGTGCCGTGCGGCGGCCATCATCAGCCTGGGGTGGTTGGCCGCCACGGCGACCGGCTCCGGCACAGCCCCGTACCGCCCTCGGGCGATGCGGAACAGCACCTTGGTCAGCAGGGACGTGCGCGTTGCCGCCGGAATTCTCGTCATACCCCTGGGACGAGACAGCCCGTGCTGGTGTGACAGCTACTGCGGGTGCACCACCCTGGCCACGAAGTACGGCACCCCGGTCTCCCGGTGGCGGATCACGAGCAGGAACGGCCGGTCCACGTCCACGACCACCGGGTCGCTGGGCGCCGCCATGGACATCATGCGCATGGTCACGGCGGTGGCCGCGGCGCCCTCCAGCCCCTTCTCGTCGATCTTGAGCACCGACTCGTGCAGCACGTCGTCCACGTACAACCGAGGGTCCGGGCACAGTCGTGTCAGACCGGCCTCGCCGCGCCGGAACATGCCCTGCACGCCCATCTCGACCAGGGGCCGCTTGAGGCTGGCCCGGGTGCTGGCGCTGAGTTTGGGCAGCGACAACTGGATCCGCACCGAGCTGGGCGCGGCCACCAGTGCGCTCAGCGCAGCGGCGTCCAACGCGGGTTCGGCCTCGATGAGCGGGGCGTCGGGCAGCAGCACAACCGCCTCGACCCCGCCCGCCGCGGGCAGGGTCACGACCTGCCAGCCCCGCTCGTGGGCGTAGCCGAGTCGTTGGGTCAACCGCATGGTCGGCGTGTAGTAGGTGCCGGTCGGCGCGCGGAACGGCCTGTCCTCGGTCTCCTGCTCGGCGAACTCGTGCTGCCACGCCGCCTTCAGGTACAGCGCGTTGACCAGTGCGGCCACCGTGTCGGGCAGGATGGCCTGCGGGGGGATCAGCTCCGGAATCAGGCCCCTGGTCGTCTCGGCCACATCGGTGTTGATCAGCTTGCGGGCGTCCTCGGGCGCGTCGGTGAACGGCGCACCCCGGACCGCCCCGCCCGGCCAGCGCGCCAGCTCCCCGGCGAACTCCCGGCGGATCGGCAGGTCCTCCACGGCCCACAGCGTGTTGGACGCCACCAGCACCGGCTGCTCACCGCGGTGCCATTCGTCCAGCTCCGAGGCGGCCGTCAGCAACGCCGCGTGCGCACCGAGATCGCCATCGGCCGCACCGAGCAGCGCGGTCACCAACTCGGTGCGTGTCGCTCCCTCGGCACCGGTCGCGGTCAGCCCCAACGCACTGGCCACCGAGTACGGCGACCAACACAGATCGTTGTCGGGGTCGGGATCGACAGCGCGGTGCAACGCGAGGGTGAACGCCAGGTCCACGGCACCTCCACGGCTCGGGGTGACCGCGAGTCTGCCACCAGCGGCGGGCTAGCGCCGTGGGTCGCGCAATTTGACACTCGTAGGTTGCACCGGATGGGGTTTGCTTGCCACGTTCGGGTGTGGGCCACGCGACTGTGGTCCCCCCGGCACCGGGGTACGCGGCTCGCGCACCCCCGCCGTGCCACCGCCCTCCGAACCGCCCCGGCGTCCGCCGCCCACCGGCACCCTGCGGCGCAGCAGGCGCCGCAGCCCTGTTCTGATCGCTCGCATCACACCCATGAGGCCACGGTCCCACCGACAGGTCACGGTGGGCTGGACGTTCACCGCAGGCAGAACCGGTCGTACCAGGCGACGGCCTGCGCGTCGGTCAGCGAGGCCACTTGGTCCACGACCACGCGCAGCCGCTCCGCGTCCCCGGAAGCGGCCAACCAGGCGGGCCGGAACGCCGGGTCCAGCGCCTCGGGCGCCCGCTCGACCAGAGCCGCGGACAGCTCGGTGAGCTGCTCGCGCTGCACGGTCTGTAACGCGAGCCGGTGCGGGTCGCTCATCACGTAGCGCAGGGCCACCGCCTTGAGCAGCGCCACCTCGGCCGCCACCAGCGCGGGCACCTCCAGGTCGGCGGCATAGCGGCAGAGCTGCCCGTCCCCGTGCACCAGCCGGGTCTCGGTGATCGCCGCCGCCGCGAACCGACCGACCAGTTCGCTGGTCAGCACCTTGAGCGCGACCTGGGCCCCGAGCGAACCGTCGTACTCGGCCTCGGCCAGCGCGGCCACTGCGGGCAGCCGCAGCAGCTCCACGGCGGCGTCCTCCAGCGCGGCCACCGGTTCCTCGGAGAAGTGCTTGGCGGCCAGCTCCGCGACGGCGGCCCGCTCCAGCGGACTGGCCAGTTCGCTGAGCGAGATGCGACCGGACAGCACCCCGTCCTCCACGTCGTGCACCGAGTAGGCCACGTCGTCGGCCCAGTCCATGACCTGGGCCTCCAGGCAGCGCCGCCGGTCCGGGGCGTCCAGGCGGATCCAGTCGAAGACCTCGCGGTCGTCCTCGTACACCCCGAACTTCACCCTGCCGGGCAGCCTCGGCCAGGGGTACTTCGTGGCCGCGTCCAGGGTCGCCCTGGTCAGGTTCAGCCCGCTCGCCCTGCCGTCCCCGGCGAGCACCTTGGGCTCCAGCCTGGTCAGGATGCGCAGGGTCTGCGCGTTGCCCTCGAACCCACCGCACCCGGCCGCGACCTGGTTCAGCGCGCGTTCCCCGTTGTGCCCGAACGGCGGGTGGCCGATGTCGTGCGCCAGCCCCGCGGTGTCCACCACATCCGGGTCGCAGCCCAGCTCCGCGCCGATGCCCCGGCCGATCTGCGCGACCTCCAGCGAATGGGTGAGCCGGGTGCGCGGCACATCGCCCTCGCCGGGACCGACCACCTGGGTCTTGCCCGCCAGCCTGCGCAGCGCTGCGGAGTGCAGCACCCTGGCCCGGTCGCGGGAGAAGGCGGTGCGCTGCTCGGCGAGCGATCCCGGCAGCGCCGCCCGCTTGGGGTCCTCCGGCAGCAGCCGCTCGGTGTCGTGTCCGCCGTAGGTCGCGCTCAACTGATGCTCGCCCCGAGTTCGTCGGCCGGTGACTTGGACAGCCGGTAGAACAGCAGCGCGCCGGTCTCCCGGACGATCTGCTGGAACTGGGTCTGCCTGGTCTGCACCATGGGGCCGGAGTGAGTGGGCGAGACGCCCGCGCTGATCCCGGTGTCGTGCGCCATCGTCTGCGAGCGCAGCGAGTGCCAGGGATCGCTCACCACCACAGCCGACTCCCAGCCGCGTTCGCGGTACACCGGGGCGACCGCGCGCAGGCTCGCCAGCGTGTCGCTGCCCTGCCCCACCGCGACGATCTTGTCGGCGGGCACGCCGTTGGCGGTCAACCACATCTGCCCGGCCTGCGCCTCGGTGTAGTTGTCCCCGGCCTGCCGACCGCCCACGGTCAGCAGGTTCTTGGCCACCCCGTCGTCGTAGAGGGTCTTGGCGTGCTCCAACCGGGCCCGGAAGGCGTCCGAAGGCCGCCCGTCGTACTGGGCAGTACCGAGCACGATGGCCACATCCACCTGGGTGCGGTCGTCGATCCGCGCCACCTGCCAGACCCGGAAGGCCGTGCCACCGATCACCAGGGCCACGACCAGGACCGCTCCCAGCACGCCACGCAACAGGAATCGACGCACTGTCACACCACTCACGAAGGCCATGGTTTCACAGCGCCCGATCTGGCTGGGGTGAACTCCGGGCGAGCACTCACAGCCACCCCCTGTCCTCGGCGATGCGCGCCGCCTCCGCCCTGGTCCGCGCGCCGGTCTTGCCGATGGCCGAGGACAGGTGGTTGCGCACCGTGCCCTCGGACAGGTGCAGGGCCTTGGCCACGTCGGAGACCGTGCCCCCGTCGCTGGCCGTCAGCAGCACCTCGCGCTCGCGGTCGGTCAGCGGGCTGGCGCCGCTGGCCAGCGACTCGGCGGCCAGCGCGGGATCCACCACCCGCAGCCCGGCGTGCACCCTGCGCACCGCCTCCACCAACTGCTCGGGCGGCGCGTCCTTGACCACGAACCCGGCCGCGCCCGCGGACATGGCCCTGGCCAGGTAACCGGGCCGCCCGAAGGTCGTGCACACCACCACCCGGCAGGCGGGCAGGGCCTTGCGCAGCTCCGCGGCGGCGGTCAGCCCGTCCTTGCCCGGCATCTGCACGTCCAGCAGCGCCACGTCCGGGCTGGTGCGCTGCGCGGCGGCGACCACCTCGTCCCCGGAACCGACCTCGGCCACCACCTCGATGTCGGCCTCGATGCTGAGCATGGCGGCCAGCGCGCCGCGCACCAGCGCCTGGTCGTCGGCCAACAGGACCCGGATCACGAAGCCACCGCCACTCTGAGCAGGAATCCGCCGCCGGCGACCGGGCCGACGGCGATCTGGCCGCCGATGCCCGCGATGCGCTCGGCGACCTGGGAGTTCACCTCGGGCACGGTAGCCGTGCCGTCATCGCACACCTCAAGCCAGGACTGGCCCAGCCGCACCTCGCACCGCGTCGCCCCGTGCTCGCGGCTCAGCAATGAGGTCACCCCGTCGCGTAGCACGTGTGCGAACGCCTCGCGGTAGGCGGGCGCCACCGCGTCCACGCTGGCGGGCAGGGTCACGGCGATGCCCGCGGCCTCCAGCGCGGCCCTGGCGCCGACCAACTCGGCGGCCAGCGAGGCGGTGCGATAGCCGGACACCGCGGCGCGCACCTCGGTCACGGCCTGCCTGGCCAGGTCCTCCACCGCACGGACCTGTTCGATGGCGGCGGCCCGATCGGTCCCGCCGCGCACCTCGGCGGCGGCGAGTCCGGCCCGCTCGGTGATCGCGGCCAGCACCTGCCCGAGCCGTTCCTGCAACTCGGCGGCCAGCCTCGCGCGCTCCTCGCCGGTGGCCAGCAGGGCGATCTCGTCCTGGGCGGCCGCGAGCTGGTAGTTCGCCCGGATCAGCCGCCCCATGAGCCAGGTGGCCACGGCGACCGCGAGCAGCACGATCCAGTCGGTGGCCAGCGAGTCGAGCCCCCGGCCGGCGCTGAGTAACACACCGGCGCCGGTCAGCACGCAGAGCAGCACGGCCAGCTCGACGGCACTGGGCAGGGCCAGCGCGGCCACGGACACGGCGTAGACGTACAGCCAGGTGCTGTCCGGCCCGAGCAGGAGGACCACCACGGTGGCCAGCACGAGCAGGCCGGCCAGCATGAGCAGTCGCCGGGTCAGGCTCCAGCCCCACATCAAGGCGAGGGCCACCACGCAGCCCGTCCCGTAGCCGAGGAACGCGATCGCCAACACGGCGGCCAGCCACGGGTTGTCCTGCCGCGCCATGCCGATGACCACGCTGGGCACGGCGAACAGCAGGAACATGAAGATGGGTACCCACCTCCACTTCCGGTCGCCGGTCACACCGCCACCTCCCCCGCACTGACCCGCAGCCGGAACCCGCGCGCGGGCAGCGGACCCGCCTCCAGGTGCGCGCCCACCCCGTCCAGGCGGGTGGACAGCCCCGTCAGCCCGTGCCCGCCTCCGGAACCACGCGACCCCGCCGCCGTCGCCACCGCGGCCCCGTCGTCGCGGACCTCCAGCCAAGAGGGCCCCAGCCGCACCTCGCACCGGGTCGCTCCCCCGCTGTGCCGCAGCACGTTGGTCACCGCCTCACGCAGCGCGTAGGCGAAGGCCTCCTGGTAGACCGGGGCCACGTCGTCCACGGCCAGCGGGAAGTCGGCGACCAGCCCTGCCGAGCGCAGCGCGGACTTGGCGCTGACCAGCTCGGCGGCCAGCGAGGCATTGCGCTCACCGGTGACCGTCGCGGTGATGTCGGCCAGTGCCTGCCCGGACAGGTGCTCGATCTCCACCAGCTCGGCCAGCGCGCGGTCGCCTGCCGTGGTGGTCTCCAGCACGCGCCGGGCAAGTCCTGCCTTGACGGTGATCGTGGTCAGGCTGTGCCCCAGCACGTCGTGCAGGTCGCGGGCCACCCGGCTGCGCTCCTCGGCGACGGCCAGCGCGGCGATCCGGTCCCTGGCCAGTCTCAGCTCCCGGTGGGTGCGCACCATGTGGGCCAGGGACAGGCACATCGCGGTGACCGAGATCAGCACGACCACGAGCCCCTTGTTGTCCTCCTGCCAGGTGAGCAGGGCCAGCCCGGCGACCAGTCCGCCGTTGACCAGGAGGACCAGCCGTACCGGCAGCACGGCAGCGCTCATCACCGCGGCCCAGACCAGGGTGTACGGGGTGGTGATCAGGGCCAGCACACAGCCGAGCGCGACAACCGGCAGTACACAGCTCAGCTGCCAGGTCAGGGTGCGCGGCCACACCAGCGGCGGCACCGCCACGCACAGCGCGGTGTAGACCAGCTGACCGCAGAGCACCAGCGCCGTGGCCCACCAGGGCCGGCCCGGGTCGATGCCGCCGACCAGCAGCGGGATCTGCACCAGGCTCAGGCCGACCATCGGGGCCACCCAGGTCCAGCGGCGGTTGAGCAGCTCGCCGGGACTCATGTGACCGCCTCCTGAGGAACGCTCACACGCAGCAGGAAACCACCGCCGGACAACGGCCCCGCGTCCAGCTGGCCACCGATCGCGGCCATGCGCTCGGCCAGCCCCGCCAGCCCGGTGCCACCACCGCGCGAGCGGGACTCGGCCGCTGTCGGCGCCGAAACGGTGCCGTTGTCGCGCACCTCCAGCCAGGACTCGCCGAGCAGGACCTGGCAGCTGGTGGCGCCGCTGTGCCGCAACACGTTGGTGACCCCCTCTCTGAGCGCGTAGGCGAAGGGCTCCTGGTAGGCGGGGGTCACGTTGTCCACCGCCCTGGGCAGATCGGCGTTGATCCCCGCGGAGGCCAGGGCCACCCGCGCACCCGCCACCTCCGCGGTCAGCGTGGCGCTGCGGTGCCCCGACAGGGTCGCACGCACCTCTGACAACGCCTGCCTGGACAGCTGCTCGGCGTCGCTGACCTCGGCCAGCAGCCGGTCCACCGCGCCCGGGTTGGTCTCCAGCAGCCTGCGCACCAGGCCGAGCTTGACGGTGACCGTGGTCAGGCTGTGCCCCAGCACGTCGTGGATGTCCCTGGCGACCCTGGCCCGTTCCTCCGCGGCGGCCAGCCTGGCCACCTCGTCGTTCGCCTCACGCAGGGCGGCGTTGCGCTGGGCGAACCGGCTCAACCCCACGGTGAGCGCGATCATCAGCACGAGCATGCCGTAGCTGGGGCCGCCCTCGGGGCGCAGCGCGCTCACCACGAACGCGACCAGGGTCACCAGCCCGGACAGCGAGGTGCCCACCCAGTTGGGGAACAGCACCGCTGCGACAGCGACGAGATAGACCAGCAGATCCGACTGCCCGGGCCCCAACACGGCCACCATCGCAGCGCCCAGCACGGACATGACCGCCAGCAGGACGGCCCGCAGCGTGGGTGACGACAGGAACGAGGAGGCGACGCCCACCGGGTAGCACAGGGCGTACAGCAGCAACACCGTGAACCCCGACCAGGCGCCCAACTGGGCCAGCGCCTGGAGTGGCTCGATCAGCCACACCAGGAACACACACGAGAAGACGGCGGTGAACAGCGCCTTGCCGCCGTTCCGCCGTCGCTCTCGACACCTTCTCCGCACGAGCACAACGGTAGGACAGGGGTCCGACAAGCACCCATGACAACTGGCCCAGACCTGGGCTGACAGGATCTCCGCATGGCAGCTGAGCAGCCCACCATCCTGGCCACCTCCGGCGGGTGGCGCCACGGCGAGCGGACCGACATCGAGTTCGGCAAGTTGATCCACCACGCGCTGGAGCTGTCCGATCCGGGCAGTCGGCCGCGGCTGTGCTACGTCGGCACCGCGGGCGGGGACCAGCGCTGGTTCAACGCGAACGTCTCCGACGCGGGTCGGGTGGCCGGGGTCGAGGTGTCCCACCTCAACCTGTTCCCGATGCCGCCGAGCACCGACCTGGTGGACTTCGTGCTCGGGCACGACGTCGTGTGGGTCAACGGCGGGTCGGTGGCCAACCTGCTGGCGATCTGGCGGGTGCACGACCTGGGCCCGGTGCTGCGCGAGGCGTGGCAGGCGGGTGTCGTGCTCAGCGGTGTGTCGGCGGGCTCGATCTGCTGGTACGTGGGCGGGCCGACCGACTCCTTCGGGCCCGAGCTGAGGGTGGTCACCGACGGGCTGGGCATGCTGCCCTACGGCAACGGCGTGCACTACGACTCGGAGGCCGCGCGCAGGCCGGTCACCCACGAGGCCGTGGCCGCGGGCACCCTGCCGACCACACACTGCACCGACGACGGCGCTGGCCTCGTCTACCACGGGACCGAGCTGGTGGAGGCCGTCTCCGAGCGCTCGCGGGGCGGGGCGTACGTGGTGGAGCGGGACGCGGCCACCGGTGAGGTCGTGGAACACGTCCTGCCGGTCCGGCGGCTGTGAGGCCAATCCCCCAGGCTACGACACGACCCTGACAGACCGCCCTGTTGTCGATCTCTGAACGAGCAGTTGTCCACAGGGCGGTCAGCTGTCCACAGATCCGTGGCCGCACCTTCCCGGGCGGATCCGGGCGGGCGAGTGTCGAGGCATGTCCGACAGCAGCGCGACGATCGACCTCAACCTCCTCGGCGGCATGTTCGCCAACCGGGTGGCCCGCGCCAGCGACCTGATCGGTCTGGGCCTGTGCGCACGCTCGATCTACCGCCGGTGCGCGCCCGGCGGCCCCTGGCAGCGGTTGCTCCCCGGTGTGCTCCTGCTGGCCAACGCACCGCCCACCCGAGCCCAGATGGTGCGGGCGGCGCTGTGCTACGCCGAGGAGGATGCGGTACTCACCGGCTCGCACGCGTTGTTGTTGCACGGCATGCGCGCTGTGCCCGCGCCGGGCTCGGTGCACGTGCTGGTGCCACACAGGAGGCAGCTGCGCGGCACCCCGCAGGTCTACGTGGAACGCACCACGAACGTGCCCAAACCCATGCTGCGCCAGGGGTTCCTGGTTGCCCCGCTGGAACGCGCGCTGGTGGATGCGCTGCGGCACAGCAGCCACGCCGAACCCGTGCGCGCGACGATCGCGGAAGCGGTGTGGCGCAAGGGGGTTCCGGTGGCCGCGATCCAGGCCGAGCTGGCCACGGGCAACCAGCGCGGCACCGCGCTGACCCGCCGGGTCCTGGAGGAGGTCGCCGAGGGCATCCGCACCTCCGCCGAGGGCCTGGCGGGACAGCTGATCCGGGTGGCCCAGATCCCGCAGCCCCAGTGGAACGTGAACCTGGAGAACGACGAGGTGTTCCTCGGACCGGTCAGCGGCTGGTGGGCCGAGGTGGGCATGGCCCTGGACATCGACCAGGAGGCGGACACCCCGCGCCGAGCCCCGGCCAGGGCGTTCGCACGGCACGCGGCGCTACTCGCGGCCGGGGTGATCCTCGTGCAGGTCTCGACGGGCCAGCTCAAGCACGCCCCCAGGGAGGTCATCGCCGAACTGGCCTACGCACACCACCTGGCCGGTCAGCGGGACCGACCGGCCATCACGGCCAACGCTCAGCAGCCGAGGAGATGCGGTGCCAGGTAGGACTCCAGCTGGTCCATGGCCACGCGGTGCTGGGCCATGCTGTCCCGCTCCCGGACCGTCACCGCGTGATCGGTCAGGGTGTCGAAGTCGACCGTCACGCAGAACGGCGTACCGATCTCGTCCTGGCGCCGGTAGCGGCGACCGATCGCCCCCGCGTCGTCGAAGTCGGTGTTCCAGTTGCGGCGCAGGGCGGCGGCCAGGTCACGGGCCTTCGGCGACAGCTCGGCGTTGCGCGACAGGGGCAGCACGGCCACCTTGACCGGGGCCAGCCTGCGGTCCAGCCGAAGCACGACGCGCTTGTCGATGCCGCCCTTGGCGTTGGGCGCCTCGTCCTCGGTGTACGCGTCGAGCAGGAAGGCCATCATCGGCCTGCCGACACCGGCAGCGGGCTCGATGACGAACGGCCGGAACCGGGAGTTGGTGGCCTGGTCGAAGTAGGACAGGTCCACGCCGGAGTGGTTGGTGTGCGTGGTCAGGTCGAAGTCGGTCCGGTTGGCGATGCCCTCCAGTTCACCCCACTCCTGGCCGGCGAAGAAGAACCGGTACTCGATGTCGACCGTGCGCTTGGAGTAGTGCGAGAGCTTCTCCACGGGGTGCTCGTAGAGCCGCAGGTTGTCCCGGGACACACCGAGGTCTGTGTACCAGCGCAGGCGCTCGTCGATCCAGTACTGGTGCCACTCCTCGTCGGTGCCCGGCTCGACGAAGAACTCCATCTCCATCTGCTCGAACTCGCGGGTCCGGAAGATGAAGTTGCCGGGGGTGATCTCGTTGCGGAAGGACTTGCCGATCTGGCCGATGCCGAAGGGCGGCTTCTTGCGGGAGGTGGTGAGCACGTTGAGGAAGTTGACGAAGATGCCCTGCGCGGTCTCCGGGCGCAGGTAGTGGAGCCCCTCAGCGGACTCCACCGGACCGAGGTGGGTCTTGAGCAGCCCGTTGAACATCTTCGGCTCGGTGTAGGCGCCGCGGGTGCCGCAGTTGGGGCAGGGCACCTCGGACAGGTCGCCCTCGGCGAGGGTCTTGCCCGTGCGCTCGGCGTACTCCTCGGACAGGTGGTCGGCGCGGAACCTGCGGTGGCAGGAGTTGCACTCCACCAACGGGTCCACGAACGCCTCGATGTGCCCGGAGGCCGCCCACACCTCGCGGGGCAGGATCACCGAGGAGTCCAGGCCGACGACGTCGTCGCGGCCCTGCACCATCGCCTTCCACCAGGCCCGCTTGACGTTGTTCTTCAGCTCCACGCCCAGCGGCCCGTAGTCCCAGGCCGACCGGGTCCCGCCGTAGATCTCGCCACACGGGTAGACGAAGCCACGGCGCTTGCAGAGGCTGACGACGGCGTCGATGCGGTCCGCGGACAACGAGTGCTCCATCCGAACAAGGGATTCCGAAGGGAAGGCAAGAGTAGTCCGAGATCAGCACCGCACGAAGGGGGGATCAGATCACCACGGACGAGTGACGAGCTCAGCGATGGCGAACCTGTTGTCCTGGTAGCCGTCGGCACCGCCGAGGAACTCACCACCACAGGTGGCCAGCACCAGTCGATGGGCGCCGGCCTGGCCGTAGAGCTGCTCGGCCCTGGCGGGCAGGTCCCGCTTGCGCACGGTGACCAACTCGGTGATCCGGTAGGTCCAGGTGCGGCCTTGGGTGTCGACCACGCCGACCTGGTCGCCGGGGTGGTCCCGCCACAGCTCGGCGAACGGCCCGGTGCTGCCCTGCCAGTTCACGTGCCCGGCCAGCAGGGTCGCGCCCCGCTGGGCGCCGAGCGCGGCGCCCCACCAGGTGGCCCGGTCCAGGCGGTCCGGGATGGGCAGCGTCCCGTCCGCGGTCAGGTCCGAGCGGATCAGCTGGGCGGTGCCGCCCGCGGGCAACCGCACGGTGCCCACGGGCACGCCGGTGGGCACCGGGATCTCCGGGACCGCGCTGGGCGTGGCGACCTGGGTCGCCTCGCCCGCCCAGCGCGCCAGCGGCATCGCGGTCGGCACCGGGGAGAGGTCCTCGATCAGGAGGAAGGTGGTGGTGACGAGCAGTGCGGCGAGCAGGACGACGGCACTGCCGAGGTACAGCGAACGCCTGCTCATGGACCGATGATGACTCAGCCGAGGCCGCCGCGCGGGGTGGCGGGCCCTGCGGCTTCACCCAGTCGGACGGTGCCCGCGTCGCTGGCGAGCAGGCTGACGTGCTGCTCGGCGTGGCCGTCGGCGGCCGACAGCGCCAGCTCGTAGGCGGCGGGTTCGTCGGGCAGGGCCTCGGACAGCAGCGGGATGACGTGCTCGCGCACCGGGAAGGGGGACAGCGAGCGCCTGTAGGCGACAACCGAGTCGAACTCGACGACCAGCACCCAGCGGCCGTCGAGGTCGGTGGAGCGGGCCAGCCGTCCGCCCCGGCACCCCGGCTGGGCGGTCAGCAGTTCCAGCGCCGTGCGGACCCGCGCGGTGAAGGTCTCGGTGTCGGACTCGGCGACGGCGAACCGGCAGACCAGGAGCACGGCGTGGGTCCCTTCGGCGGGAATGGGAGGATGCAGCCCCGCAAGTACACCAGCCCCGTGCTGGACCGGGTCGAGGAGGCGTCGTGGCACGTCGGGGTCGTTCCCTCAAGGCACCGCTGCTGCCCGGTAGCGGCCCGCTGTCCAAGGTGCCGCCGGCCGCGGTGTTCCTGCTGGTGCTGGCGCTGTTCATCGCGGGCGTCGTGGTGCGCGGGCCGATCGGCGCTGCCCTGCTGGGCGTGTTGGCGCTGCTCGTGCTGGGCCTGCTGGGCGCCACCTGGCGAGTGCTCTCGGCGGCGGACCGGGTGCTGCGGGTGGTCGTGTTACTGGTGCTGATCGGCGTCGCCGTCTCCGTGCTTCGATAACCATTATCAGCAGGGGCCGTCTGCGGTGGCCTCGGAGCGCCTACCATGGGTGCACACCGCACCTGAAGCAGGCTTGGAGAGGACGATGCCCACCGTGAGTCCGGACGCCGCGCCCACCGACACGCAGCGGACCGGTCCCGCGCCCGCGCTCGCGGAGGAGCACGAGCACCTGCCGCGTGCGGTCGACACACGACCGGCACCGCCGCGCTCCCCCATCACGCTGACCGCGGCGGGCGACCTCCTGCGAGCGCTGGCCGCTCCGGTGCGCATCGCGATCGTGCTGCAACTGCGCGAGGGCGAGCGCTGCGTACACGAACTCGTGGACGCGCTCGCGGTGGCGCAGCCGCTGATCAGCCAGCACCTGCGGGTGCTCAAGGCCGCCGGGGTGGTCTACGGGGAGCGGCACGGGCGCGAGGTCATGTACCGCCTGGTGGACGAGCACCTGGCCCACATCGTGGTGGACGCGGTGACCCACGTGGAAGAGGGCGGCCGGTTCGAGCACAGGGAGGACGCGTGACGACCGACCAGCGCCCTTCGGCCACCGTGCCGGGGCTGCGCGCCACCAAGCAGCGCGCGGCCGTGTCCAAGCTGCTCGACGAGATCAACGACTTCCGCTCGGCTCAGGAGCTGCACGAGCAGCTGCGGCGCAGGGGCGAGGGCATCGGGCTGACCACCGTCTACCGGACCCTGCAGTCGCTGGCCGACGCGGGCGAGGTGGACATGCTGCGCACCGACAGCGGCGAGGCGATCTACCGGCGCTGCTCCAGCCACCACCACCATCACCTGGTGTGCCGCCGCTGCGGGCGCACCGTGGAGGTGGAGGGGCCCGCCGTGGAGAAGTGGGCGGACCGGGTCGCGGCCGAGAACGGCTTCTCCGAGGTCAGCCACACCGTGGAGATCTTCGGCACCTGTGCTTCCTGCACCACGGCGGGCTGAGCCTCAGGTCTCGTACGGGTCGCTGGGGGTGTCCACCCGCTTGAGCCCGGTGACGGTGAACGCGGGCACGTAGTTGCTGGCCTGGTCGGCCGAGCCCGGCTTGACCTGGCCGGTGACGGTGATCCACTGGTCGTTGGCGAGGGCACCGAGGTCCGCACCGAGCAGCTTGGCCTTGACCGGCATCGCGTCGGCCGCACAACAGTTGATCACCAGGCGGGCCACGTAGACCTCGCTGCCCTCGCGCACCACGAAGCCGGTCAGCTGGAGCGTGCGGCCGTCCAGCGAGTTGGTGGCGTCCCAGGCGGCCCTGGTGGCCACGTCGGCCAGGCGCATGGGCAGCACGTCGCCCGCGGGCAGCGGCGGGAACGAGGTCTTCACCACCTGGTCCTGGCGCTGCTGGCTGGCCACGGTCAGGTCCCCGGACCGGTTGACCGAGTCCGCGCCCAGCGCTGGCGGCGCGATCAGGAAGATCGCCAGCACGGGCAGCAGCAGCATCCAGGCGCTGCGGGCACCACCGTGCTGGTGCCCGTGCGCCTCGCAGGCACCGACGGGTTCGGCCGCACCGTGTTCGTGCCCGGCGGACTCGGCCTCGGCGGCGGCGAGCTGCCGTGCGCGGCGGATGTCCTGCACGATCGACACGGCGGCGAGCGCGAGCATGACCGCGCCGGAGACGATCAGCAGTGGCTTCAGGTCGGGGCGCACGTAACGCACGAAGGTGCCGTTCAGCGAGATCTTCAGCAGCGCCCCGCCGAGCAGCACGAGCAGGATGTTCTGGGTTTCCCGCCTCATCGGGCGCCTCCGAGCACGAGCAGTCCGGACAGCAGGGCGCAGACGATCGCCACGACGAAGGCCAGCGGCGCGAACCGGGCGGCGAAGGCCCGGCCGAAGGTGCCCGCCTGCAGGGCGATCAGCTTGACGTCCACGGCGGGGCCGACCACCAGGAACACCAGCCGGGGCAGCAGCGGCAGCCAGGACAGCGAGGCGGCGACGAAGGCGTCGGCCTCACTGCAGATGGCCAGGATCACCGCGAGCAGGGCCATCACCACGATGCCCAGGACCAGCTGCCCGGACAGGGTCTCCAGCCACTGCCTGGGGACGAGCACCTGGAGCACGGCGGTGGTCAGCCCACCGATGACCAGGAACCCGCCGGACTCGACGAGGTCGTGCCGGGTGGTCTCGGCGAACACGGCCCAGCGGGAGCCGCCGGTGGCCTGGGGCAGCTTGCGCAGTGCCCGCTCGGCGATCCACTCGGCGCGGCCGAAGCGAGCCCACAGCCAGCCGGTGACCACGGCGGTCAGCAGGGAGCCGAGGAAGCGGGCCAGCACCATCTCGGGGGCGCCGGGGAAGGCCACGGCGGTGGCGACGAGCACCACGGGGTTGACGGCGGGCGCGGCGAGCAGGAAGGCCAGCGCCACGGCGGGCGCGACCTCCTGCTGCATCAGGCGCCGCGCCACCGGAACCGAGGCACACTCACAACCGGGCAGCGCGACCCCGGCCAGCCCGGCGACGGGCACGGCCAGCGCGGCTCTGCGTGGCAGCACCCTGCGCAGCAGGCTGGCGGGCACGAACGCGGCGATCATCCCGCTGATCAGGGTGCCCAGCACGAGGAAGGGCATGGCCTGCACGGTGACCGCCACGAAGATCGTGGCCCCGGTCTGCAGCGCGGGCACGTCCAGCACGCCGACCAGCCACTGCTGCCCGACCAGGGCGAGCACGAGCAGGGCGCAGAGCACCTCCAGGGAGGTGATGCGCCAGCGGCTGGGAGGTCGCTCGTGGACGGTGGCTGCCTGTTCGGCGGTGCTCGTCACGAGGCCATGCTGCCAGGTTTCGGCGAACGGTGTCTCAGCCCTGTTCCACGCTTGACAAGAGATCGGCGCGCAGTTGTGAGGCGGTGGACACGACCAGCATCAGGATCGTGGACAGCGGCGCCGGTTCCATGCCCTGCGCGGGGAAGGCGTAGCGCAGGGTCACGTCCATGCCCCGGTCGGTGTGCACCACGCCGAGCGTGCCGAACAGCCCCTGCCCGGCCCGTTCGGCGGCGGACACGGCCAGCGCGGGGTCGTCGGGCAGGTCCCAGGCGACCACACAGGTCAGGCTGAGCATGGTCAGCCCCTCGGACAGCTGCATGGCCTGCACCGCGCAGGGCACCTCGCCGTGCGCGAAGCTCAGCGCGCCGTCGTCGTCCACGTGCACCTCGTGGAAGATCTCCAGCGCCTCGCGGGCGGCGGTGAGCAGCTCCGCGGTGATCTTGGCCTCGTCGTCGGTCATGCGGTCACCTCGTTCGACTTGTCCTGCGCCCCGCCGAAGCGGCGGTCGCGCATCGCGTACGCCTCGCAGGCCCGCCACAGGTCCCTGCGGTCGAAGTCGGGCCACAGGATGTCCTGGAAGACCATCTCGGCGTAGGCGGACTGCCAGAGCAGGTAGTTGGAGATGCGCTGCTCCCCGGAGGGCCGGATGAACAGGTCCACGTCGGGCATCTCGGGCTGGTACAGGAACTTGGCGACGGTGCGCTCGTCGATCTTGTCGGGATTGAGCTTGCCCTCGGCGACCTGGCGGGCGATCTCCCTGGCGGCGTCACCGATCTCGGCGCGCCCGCCGTAGTTCACGCACATGGTGAGGTTGAGCACCGTGTTGTCCTTGGTGCGCTCCTCGGCGACCTGCAACTCGTTGACCACGCTGCGCCACAGCCTGGGCTTGCGGCCGGCCCAGCGCACGCGGACCCCGAGCGAGTCCAGCTCGTCGACCCTGCGGTGGATGACGTCCCGGTTGAAGCCCATCAGGAAGCGCACCTCCTCGGGGCTGCGCTTCCAGTTCTCCGTGGAGAAGGCGTACAGGGAGATCCACTTCACGCCGAGCTCGATGGCACCGCGGGCCACGTCGAGCACCACGGCCTCGCCGCGCTTGTGGCCCTCGATGCGGGGCAGCCCCCGTTGGTTGGCCCACCGGCCGTTGCCGTCCATCACGATCGCGACGTGGCGGGGCACGAACTCCAGCGGGATGTCGGGGGGCGTGGCCCCCGAGGGGTGCGGGTCCGGGGGCCGGACGGGCTTGCGCTCGGTGGCACGCCGCTGCCTGCGCAGCATCTGGCGGACTCCTCATCGGGGTGGGGACTGGGTCACCCCATCCTGCCCGACTACTCCCAGCGCAGTCCCATCACCACCGACTCGCGGGGTGTGGCCAGCACCTGGAAGCCCAGACTGCGGTAGAACGCCACGGCGTTGGTGTTGGCCTGCGAGGTCTGCAGGTGCACCCCCGGCGAGCCCTGCGCGCGCATCCGCTCGAACAGCGCGGCGAGCAGCTTGGCGCCCCAACCCTGGCGGCGGGCCCTGGCGAGCAGGTTGATGTGCAGGTGGGACGGGTACTGGTCGAGTTGCTCGATCAGGAACCGGTCCGGCCGGTGCAGGGCGGTGACGAGCTGGTCGTGGCGGGTGGTCTCGGTGGCGGGCAGCGGGTAGCGCTCCGCGAAGCGCGGGGTCCACTGCTCACGCCAGCGCCGGTAGAACTCCCGGGTGTCGACGGCGCCCTCGGTGTACCCGGCGACGCCCTGCTCGTCGGCGATGACGAACACCAGGTCGGGGGCCAGCGCGGTGTAGGGACCGGCGAACACGTGCCCGATCAGGTCCACCTCGTCCAGGTCGCGCTGGGTGGCGGTGGCCACGCAGATGTCGTGCACGGCCTGGGTGTCGGCCTCGGTGAACTCGCGCAGGATCATGACTGGCGCTCCGCGAGCACCTCGCGCACCTGCGCGGCCAACCGGTCCACGGCACCGGCCGAGGTCCTGCGCTCCACGAGCGGCAGGGAGCGGAGCTGGCGTTCCAGGTGCCACTGCAGGAGCGCGGCGACCAGACCGCTGGCCTCGCGCCGACTCGCCTGCTGCGTGCGGTCCACCTCCGCCCAGTCACCGTGGGTCAGCGCGTCGAGCAGGACCAGGGTCTCCCGACTCGGGCTGGAGCAGCCCGCGGGACGGCAGCGCGGGCACACCGAGCCACCGGCCTGCACGCTGAACGACTGGTGCGGGCCAGGTTCGCCGCAGCGGGCGCACTCGGTGACGGCCGGAGCCCACCCGGCGAAACCCATGGCGCGCAACAGGAAGGCGTCGAGCACGAGGCTGGCGTCGCGCTGCCGGTCGGCCAGGGCCCGCAGTGCGCCGACCACCAGCAGGTACAGGCGCAGCACCGGCTCGCCCTCCTCGGCGGTCAACCGGTCGGCGGTCTCCAGCACGGCGCAGGCGGCGGTGTAGCGGGGGTAGTCCTCGACCAGGCCGACCCCGAAGGCGTCCAGGGTGTCCACCTGGGTAATCACGTCCAGCGTGCGCCCGGTGTAGAGCTGCACGTCCACGTGCCCGAAGGGCTCCAGCCGGGCGCCGAACCGGGAGGAGGTGCGGCGCACGCCCTTGGCAACGCCGCGGATCTTGCCGTGTCGCTGGGACAGCAGGGTGATGATCCGGTCGGCCTCACCGAGCTTCTGTACCCGCAGCACGACGCAGGCATCACGGTAGAGGCTCACAGTGCCATGTTTACACGCTCAGCGAATGGAATTGCGGCAGGTCCCGCAGTACCCACCAGGCCACGGCCAGCACGGCGAGCCCGGCCAGCGCCCAGCGCAGGGTGGTCCACGGCGCGACGGTGCGCCCCAGCTCGCGGCGGCCCAGCAGCACCAGGCCGATCACCACGGCGGGCAGCAGCACGAGCACGGCGAAGGCGTTGTAGCCCAGGGCCGCGGGCAGGTCCAGCCGCAGCAGTGCGCCCAGGGCCCTGCTGCCGCCGCAGAACGGGCAGTCCAGGCCGGTGAGCGCGTGGTACCAGCACGGGATGGACAGCGCGCCGGTGCCCAGCGCCACCCCGGCCGCGACCGCACCGAGTGCGGCGACCGGGGTGGCGCGGAGCGCGGTGGTGCTCACTTGGTGGCGATGACCAGGGTCTTGGCGACCTTGTCGTGCCAGCCCTGGCGGCGTCCCACGTTGTCGAAGAACGGCGACAGGTAGCACAGCAGCACGAACAGGCCACCCAGGCAGGGCACGATGCCGGGCGCGAACATGACGCCGAAGCGGCCGAAGGCGGGGCCCCAGCCGGGGATCTGGCCGTCGTACTCGCGGATGACCTTCACGCCGGCGATCTGCTTGCCGAGGGTCTGGCCGCGGGTGGCGATCAGCGAGACCTCGTAGAGGACCTCGACCACCAGGATGATCAGCGGGAACAGGAACAGGGTGCCCATGCTGAGCCCGGCGGCCGCGGTGGCGCCGGTGTAGGCCCCGGTCTCCGGGTCGTACTGCACGGAGCTGACGGTGCTGGAGAACAGCCCGAAGCCCAGCAGGAACATCAGGATGGTCAGCGGGATGCCGACGATCAGGGCGTCCAGCAGGCGGGCCAGGAAACGCTGGCCCATCGAGGCCAGGCGCACCGTGCCCACGTTGGGCAGCTGGATGTAGTCCAGGCCGCCACCGGCCGAGGGCGGCGGGCTGTTGTAGCCGCCCTGCTGGCCGTACGGCTGACCGTAGGGCTGTTGCGGCGCACCGTAACCGGGCTGCTGGCCGAAGCCGGGCGGCGGGGTCTGCGGCTGCTGACCGTAGGGCTGCTGACCGTACGGCGGTTGCTGGCCGTAGGGGTTCTGGCCCTGCGGGTCGAAGCCGGATGGCGGTGTGGTCACGGGTACTCCTGGATCTGGTGGCCAGTACGGCGCGAGGAACTATAGGGCTCCGCGCCACGAGATCTGGGGAAATACGCCAACTCGCCGCCCGATCGGTACGGATTCGCCTCGCCTTGGGGCGTAACGGCAGCTCAGAAGCCCAGCCTGCGCAGCTGCTTCGGGTCACGCTGCCAGTCCTTGGCGATCTTGATGTGCAGATCGAGGTAGATCTTCGAGCCCAGCAGCCGCTCGATCTGCCTGCGGGCGGTGATGCCCACCTGCTTGAGCCGCTCCCCGCGGTGGCCGAGGATGATCGCCTTCTGGCTGGTCCGCTCCACGAACAGGTTGGCGTGCACGTCGATCAGGTCGTCGCGGCCCTCGCGCGGCAGCATCTCCTCCACGACCACGGCGATGGAGTGCGGCAGCTCGTCGCGCACACCCTCCAGCGCGGCCTCGCGGATCAGCTCGGCGACCAGGGTGGCCTCCGGCTCGTCGGTCAGCTCCCCGTCCGGGTAGAGCCGGGGCCCCTCGGGCAGCTTGCCCACCAGCAGGTCGGCGAGCACCTCCAGCTGGTAGCCGTCCTTGGCCGAGACGGGCACCAGCTCGGCGAACTCCATCACCTTCTGCAGGGCCAGCAGCTGCTCGGCCACCTGCTGCTGGGACACCAGGTCGGTCTTGGTCACGATGCCGATCACCGGGGTCTTGCGGGCGATCTTGGCCAGCTCGTTGGCGATGAACCGGTCCCCGGGGCCCACCTTCTGGTCGGCGGGCACGCACAGGCCGACCACGTCGACCTCGGCCCAGGTCTCCTTGACCAGGTCGTTGAGCCGCTGGCCGAGCAGGGTCCGCGGGCGGTGCAGACCGGGGGTGTCCACGATGACCAGCTGGGCCTCGGGGCGGTGCACGATGCCGCGGATGGTGTGCCGGGTGGTCTGCGGCTTGCTGGAGGTGATCGCCACCTTCGTGCCGACCAGCGCGTTGGTCAGCGTGGACTTGCCCGCGTTGGGCCTGCCCACGAAGCACGCGAACCCGGAGCGGTGGCTGTCACTGGTCATCGGTCCATTGTCGCTGGTACTCAGCCGGCGGGCGCCTCGGGTCCCAGCCACACCCTGCGCGGGGTCAGCCGCAGCCGCACGGTGTAAAGCTGGTCGGCCTGTTCCACGGTCTGCCCGAGGGCGGCCAGCCCCTCCCGGTACTTGGCCAGGTACTCGGTGTGCGCTGCCACGCTCACCCCGCGCTCGACCTGGGCGCGGCAGTGCAGCACCACGATTTCGTGGCCCTCGGGGTCGGCGTTGAAGTGGGCGGAGACCAGCGGCTGCCGCTCGATGTTGGCGATCTTGCGCGCGTTCGGCTCGCTGTAGACGACCAGGTCCGCCCCCTGGGGCACGAACCAGACCGGGGTCGGCGCGGGCGCCCCGTTCGCGGTGATCGTGGTCAGCCAGAGGAACCGTTCCTCGGCGAGTCGGCGTGCGGCTTGCTCAGGCAGGTCCATGCCCCGATCCTGCCGGAAACACAACCGTCACACCGGAGGATTAGCCTGCCCGCCGTGCTGGGGGACGTGCTGGTGCTGGGTGTGCTGCTGGGCGTGGGAGCCGCGCTCTCGGTGGGACCGATCTTCGTGACGATCCTGCACGAGGCAGCGACCAGGGGGTTCGGCGCGAGCATGCGAGTCGTGCTCGGCTCGGCGGTGGCCGATCTCGTGCTGCTGCTGCCCGCGCTGGCGCTGAGCCAGGTCATCGCGGCGATCGCCGGGGCGAGCCGGTGGGTGGGCCTGGTCGGCGCGGTGTTCCTGCTCGGGCTCGCGGGGCTGGCCGGGCGCGACGCCCGCCGCCTGTGGGGCGGTCAGCTGCCGGAGCCCACCTCGGGCTGGGCTTTCTGGAAGGGCGTGCTCGCCAACCTGGTCAACCCGCTGACCTGGACGTTCTGGCTGGTCACCGGCACGCCGGCGATGCTGGGCGCGCAGCGGGCCGGTGGCGTTGCCGGGCTGGTGCTGTTCACCGTGACCTGGTTCGTGGTGGCCTCAGGCCTGGAGGGGCTCGTCGCGCTGGGCGTGGCCCGCTCGGGGCGGCGGATCGGGCCACGCGGTCAGGGCGTGCTCTCCGGCCTGTCGGCGCTGGTTTTCCTCGGGCTGGCCGGGGTCCTGCTGGCCACGACCGTGCTCGCGGCCTAGCGTGAGCAGGGCCGAGCCGATCAGCCCGCGCCTGCGCAGGAACGGCCACCAGCCCAGCAGCCCCACGTGCAGCGCCACCAGGTGGCCCACGGTGGTGATCACCGCGTCCTCGTCGGAGTCGGCGCCCAGCACCATCAGCGGGATGAGCGCCAGCAGGCCCAGCCAGGTGAGGACCCGCACCCGGGTCGGCAGCACCAGCAGCAGGGCGCCCGCGGTGGCGAAGAAGCCGTAGCTGACGCCCACGTCGATCCAGTGGCCGTCGCTGTGCGGCAGCAGCCGCATCTTGATCGCCACCATCACGGGCAGCTCGGTGACCAGCGTGCCCAGCACGTGCCCGCTGGCGAACACGGCAAAGGTCCACCACGAGCCGATCCGCCGCTCCAGCGGGGCCACGGCCACCGCGAACACCACCACGTAGCCGATCCAGTTCGGTTCGGCCAGCCACAGCGCGCTGGCGAACAGCACGCGGATCGGGTGCCGGTGCAGGTTGAAGGCGTCCGTGCTGGACCAGTTCAGCAGGTGCTGGCCGATGCTGTGCGGCACCGCGAGGATCAGCACGGTGCTCACCAGCAGCAGCACGAGGTACCAGAAGGTGAACGGAGTGCTCCTCGGGCGCGGCAGTACCCCGTACAACCACTTGGCGAAGCCGCGCACCGTCACCGGGCCAGTGTGGCAAATGCTTCCTGGCAACTAGCTGACGATCACCCGGACGAGCTCGGCAAGGGCGAGTTGGGTGCGCTCCCCCCTCTCCACGTCCTGGGCGTGCAGCAGCCCGTCGGCCACCTCCAGCGGCCGGACGAGCCTGCGCCGCCACCGCGGTTCCCCGGTGCCGTGCGTCCACCAGGGGCGGCGGAAGGTCTCGCGTGCGAACTCCACCTGCACGGTGGTGCCCGCCAGCACGGCCTGGGCCAGCGCACGCGAGTCGGCCTCGGACAGCTGCTCGGCCGACTCGCGGATCGCGGCCAGCAACCGGTCCAGCTCGGCGCCCTCCCCAGGGGCGGCGAGCAGTTCCTCGGCCAGGGCCACCAACTCCGCGGGTGAGCGCGGCTCGACCCCGGGCACGAGCTCGTCCTGGGGCACCGGCGCGGCCCTGGCCGCACGCAGCGGCTCGGGGCGTTCCACCGCGATCGCGCCGGTCTCGTCGGTGGCCACCGGGGCGTACCCGTTGGCCCGCAACAACTCCAGCGTTCTCGCCGCGTCGGTGGAACAGGCCAGCACGGTCGGCGCGAGCAGCCTGCCGTCCAACTCGCGCAACTCGCTGTGCGCGGCCAGTTCGGCCAGCACAGCGGGATCACGCGCGCTCACGCAACAGCCCACAGTGGACACGAGCAGTTCACCGTGCCGCCGCGCCACATCGGTGACCAGGTACTCCAGCGGCTGGGGCAGGTCACCGGCGGACACCGCGCGCAGGCGGTCCAGCAGGGACTCGGCGGTCTGCCCGCCGTCCAGCGCGCGGCGCACGCTGGCCCAGGAGAACCGCCACACCGAGGCGGTGTCCCGGCTTTCCAGTTCGGCGGCCCCGTCGAGCAGGGCGGTCAGTTCTCCCGAAGGCAGGCCGACGACCACTGCGGTCAGGTCGGCGCCGAACCGGGCCGTGCCCGCCTCACCAGGCAACCAGCCCGCAGGCGGATCGCTGCCCTCGACCAGGCAGCGGGCCAGGGTCGAGGCGCAGTCGCGGGCGAGCACACCGAGCAGTTCGGCCTCGCGGGCCACCTGCCGGACCCGGTGCAGCAGCACGCTTTCCGCACCGTGCACGAGGCGGTGCGCCACCGGCCGCCGCCAGCCCAGGTAGCTCGCGACCTCGTCCAGGTCCACGAAGGCGTGCCAGCCCAGGTCGGACAGGCTGCCGACCAGGTCCGTGCGCAGCGCGGTCTCGGCGTTGTCCTCGTGCAGGAAGGCGGGGCCCTCCTCGGCGCTGGGCGTGGCGGGCATCGTCCACCAGGAGTTCAGCAGGGTGCCGAGCCGGAAGTCCGCGGGCAGACCCCGCCAGGTGTCGGAGCCCGCGGTGGGCACCAGTTGATCGCCCTCGCGGGTGAGCAGGCCGGTCCTGGCGGCGAGCGCGGCCCAGAGCCGGATCGCGGGCTCCGCGCAGTCCAGCGCCTTGGCCACCCTGCGCAGCTCGCGCACGCCGAGCCCACCGCTGCGCCGCCAGGTCAGCGGGCGGCTGCCGGACAGCTCGACGAGCCGGGTGACGGCGTGCAGCGTGGCCGAGGCGGCGACCGAGGCAGCACCGTCCACAACGGACTGACTGATCGGGATCATCGTGGGCTCGGGCGGCCGGGGGCGCACCGGCACGCTGAAACCGGGGCCACGCAAGGCGATGCCGACCTCGCGCGGCATCTGCACCCGGTAGCCGGGCGCGGGCAGCAGCAGGCCGCGTTCCATCAGCCAGCGCTGGTCGGGCTCACCCCAGACGGCGGTCATCGCCTCCCCGGTCGGCGGGGAGGGGAAGTCCGGCGCGGAGTGCACGAGGAACTCCAGCAGCTCCTCGACCTCGGCGGGGGCCTGCCGCGCAACGGCCCTGATCCGGTCCGCGTCGCCCAGGTGCTCGGCGACCAGCGCCACGGCATCGGCCTTGTCCAGCGCGGGCCCGAGCCGTAACCGGTCGGCCAGCCCGATCACCTGCGGCCCGGTCAGCCCGGCGAGCAGCCGCGTGGCGGGCACCCCCAGACCGAGCACCGGGCTGTCCCCGGCGCGGAACGGCTCGGCCAGCTCCCAGTGCGAGCCCTCCGACAGCAGGATCCCGTACTGCCGCAAGGTGTCCAGGGCGCGCGCCAACTCGGCGGCTGGCAGGTCACCGAACACCGGCGCGATCTCGGTGAGCTGCCCCTGGTCACCGAGCAGCCGCAGGCCGGTGAGCACGCCGAGACAGGTGGCGTCCAGGTCCGCCAGCGCGAGCTGAACCGACCTGGGGTGGCACAGGCGCACCGCGAGCTGGTCGAGGGACCGGGGCGGATCTCGTTCGGGCAACACGTCCGCGCGCAGCCCGAGCAGCAGCGCCAGCTCGGGAACCTCAAGCTGGCGCAGCCAGGTCAGCAGTGCGGAACTAGTCATCGCCGCACCTCGCTGACGCTCGGCGCAGCGCTGCGCGCTGTCCCTGCGCCCAATGGTTCGCTCGCAAGCTCGCTCACAGCACCACGCTACGACGGAGCACCGACAAGTCGCGCTCAGCGCAGGGTCTGCACAACCTCGCCAGCGGTGTTGGCCAGCAGCACCGGGGCCTGCGCCGCCAGGTCGCGCACGGCCGACAGCGAGTCGGCGTCCACCACTGGGGACTCGCTGACCACGGCGGCGGCCTCCAGGCCGGGGGCACCGCTGGCGGCGGCCGCGGCCACGGCGGCCTGCAACGCGGTCAGCCGCAGCGAGGGCAGGGAGACCGTGCACGCGGAGTAGGTGCGCCCGTCGGTGTCCCGGACGGCGGCGCCCTCGGCGGCCCCGATCCTGGCCCGCGCCGACCTGGCCAGCGTCACGATCTTGGCGTCCTCGGGGTGCAACTCGGTCATGCCTCGCCCTTCTTGTCCCGGTCGGGAGCCCGCCAGACCAGCACGGTGCTGATCCGCATCCGGCCCCTGGGGTCCTTGCCGCCCTCGGCGCGCAGCCGCAGCCCGGCGATCTCCGCCTCCGAGCCGGGCAGCGGCACCCGGCCCAGCCGCTGGGCGAGCAGCCCGCCGACGGTCTCCACGTCGGAGTCGTCCAGCTCCACGGTGAACAGCTCGGCCAGGTCCTCGACCGGCAGCCGCGCGCTGACCCGGACGGTGCCCTCGTCCAGCTGCTCCACCGGGGGCCGCTCGTCCTGGTCGTACTCGTCGGTGATCTCCCCGACGATCTCCTCGATGATGTCCTCGATGCTGAGCAGGCCCGCCGTACCGCCGTACTCGTCCACCGCGATCGCCAGGTGGTTGTGCGTGACCTGCATCTGCTTGAGCAGTTCGTCCAGCCGCTTGGAGTCGGGCACGAAGCTGGCCGGGCGCATCAGCTCGGCGACCGCCCCGCCCGTGCCGTGCTCCACGGTGGCCCTGGCCAGGTCCTTGATGTTGACCACGCCGAGCACCTCGTCCACGCTCTCACCGATCACCGGGATGCGGCTGAACCCGGTGCGCAGGCACAGCGCAAGCGCTTGCCGCACGGTCTTGGTCTGCTCGATCCAGATGATCTCGGTGCGCGGCACCATGACCTCGCGGGCGACGGTGTCGCCCAGCTCGAAGACCGAGTGGATCATCTCCCGCTCGCCCTCGTCCACCACCCCGCGCTCACCGGCCAGGTCCACCAGCTCGCGCAGCTCGACCTCGGTGGAGAACGGGCCCTCGCGGAAGCCCCGGCCCGGGGTGATCGCGTTGCCGACCAGGATCAGCAGCCTGCTCAGCGGGCCCAGCACGGTGCCCAGTGCACGCACCGGCCCGGCCGCGAGCAGCATCACCCCGTACGGGTGTTGGCGGCCGACGGTGCGCGGACCGACCCCGACCAGCACGTAGGACACCACCACCATGCTCAGCCCGGCCACCAGCAGGGCCAGCCAGTCCTGCTCGATCTCCAGCAGGCAGAACGCCGTGATCAGCACGGTGGCCGACAGCTCGCAGCCCAGCCGCAGCAACAGCAGCAGGTTGATGTGCCGGGGCCGGTCGGCGATCAGCAGCCGCAGCTGGCGGGCACCGGTGCGGCGCTGGCGGACCAGCTCCTCCACCCGCGCGGTGGACACCGTGCTCAGCGCGGCGTCCGCGCAGCCGAAGAGCCCGGCGGCCAGCACGAGCGGGACCGCGATGACGAACATCGTGGTGGCGGTGGTCACGGGTCCCGGCCTATTCGGAGGGCTGCTCGGGCGCGGCCTTGGGCTCCTCCTCGGACAGGCCGACGGCCCCGAGCACCCGGTCGTCCAGGCTGCGCTGCACGGCGGCACGACCGGCGTCGTCCCGCGCTGCGCGGTAGTCGGTGAGGATGCGGTTCTGCAGCGTGAACATCTCACGCTCCTCCGCGGGCTCGGCGTGGTCGTAGCCGAGCAGGTGCAGCACCCCGTGCACGGTCAGCAGGTGCAGCTCGTCGAGCAGGCTGTGCCCGGCCTTGCGGGCCTGGTCCTTGGCGAAGGCGGGGCACAGCACGATGTCGCCCAGCAGGGCGGGCCCGACCCCGGCCGCGTCGGGGCGGCGCGCGGAGTCCAGCTCGTCCATCGGGAAGGACATGACGTCGGTCGGTCCGGGCAGGTCCATCCAGCGCTCGTGCAGGTCGGCCATCACGTCCAGCTCGACCAGCAGCACCGACAGCTCGGCCAGCGGGCTCACGCCCATCCGGTCCAGGGCGAACCGGGCCACGGCCACGATGGTCGACTCCTCGACCGTGACCCCCGACTCGTTGGCGATCTCAATGCTCACGGGGCCTATCGTCCCCGTCGCCTCGAATCGGCCTGCACCCCGGGGTGCTCGTCCTGCACGGCCTGCCAGCGGTCGTAGGCGTCCACGATGTCCCCGACCAGCCGGTGGCGCACCACGTCGTGGCTGGTCAGCTGGGAGAAGTGCACGTCGTCCACCCCGGACAGGATCTCCTGCACGACCTTGAGCCCGCTGCGCTGGCCCCCGGGCAGGTCCACCTGGGTGATGTCCCCGGTGACCACGACCTTGGAGCCGAAGCCGAGCCGGGTCAGGAACATCTTCATCTGCTCGGGCGTGGTGTTCTGCGCCTCGTCCAGGATGATGAACGCCTCGTTGAGGGTGCGCCCGCGCATGTAGGCCAGCGGGGCAACCTCGATCGTGCCCGCCTGCATCAGCCGCGGGATCGACTCCGGCTCCACCATGTCGTGCAGCGCGTCGTAGAGCGGGCGCAGGTACGGGTCGATCTTGTCGAACAGGGTGCCAGGCAGGAAGCCCAGCCGCTCCCCCGCCTCCACTGCGGGCCTGGTCAGGATGATCCGGCTGACCTGCTTGGCCTGCAGGGCCTGCACGGCCTTGGCCATGGCCAGGTAGGTCTTGCCGGTACCGGCCGGGCCGATGCCGAACACGATGGTGTTGGCGTCGATCGCGTCCACGTAGCGCTTCTGGTTGAGCGTCTTGGGCCGGATCGTGCGCCCGCGCCGGGACAGGATGTCCAGGCTGAGCACCTCGGCCGGGGACTCCACCGTGCCCGCGGACAGCATGGCCACGGTGCGCCGCACCTCGTTCGGGCCAACCTGCTGCCCGCCCTTGGCCAGGGTCACCAGCTCGGTGAACACCCGCTCCGCGAAGGCCACGTCGGCGGGGGCCCCGGACAGGGTCACCTCGTTGCCCCGCACGTGCACGTCGGCGGCGAGCAGGTCCTCGGCCTGGCGCAGGTTCTCGTCCCGCGAGCCCAGCAGGGCCAGCACCGCGAAATCGGGCACGGTGAACCGTGACTGCGCCTGGTCGGCCACCGCGGGGGCCGCGGTCGTGCCGTTCTTGCCTGTGGTGGCGGTCTCCGACCTCGGTTCCCCGGATCGGGCAGCTCCGCCCTGTGCGCTACCGGCCACGTGGCCTCGGGCCTGCTTCCTGCGCGGTCGCGCTGGTCGTGGAGTGGTGGTGGATCGGACAGCTCCGATGCTAGTCCCGTGCACCGACAACGCGCACCGGAGTTGGTCCTGACGGGGTGTCGCTCAGACCCGGCCGAACAGTCCGAGCTGCTCGCCGCCGAGTACGTGCAGGTGCGCGTGGAACACCGTGCGCCCGGCGTCCGGGCCGGTGTTGAACACCAGCCGGTAGCCGCTCTCCGTGATGCCCTCGGACTTGGCCACCTCACCCGCCGCGGTGACCAGGTCGTCGAGCAGGCCGGGCGCGTCGGTGGCCAGGGCGAGCGCGTCCTCGTGGTGCTCGCGGGGCACCACCAGCACGTGCGTGCTGGCCTGCGGCCCGATGTCACGGAACGCCAGGGTCCGCTCCCCCTCGTGCACCACGGTCGCCGGGATCTCCCCCGCCACGATCTTGCAGAACAGGCAGTCCGCGCTCATGGGAGCAGGTTAGTGGGCGCGCGGGCGGTGTCAGGAAGGTGCCCTTGGGGACGGTGAACGACTCAAAGGGCACCTTCGCGGCACAGCGGCACGTGCCCGGAGCAGGCTCGCCGAGCCACGTGCGCCTGTCACGAAGGCGCCCTTGGCGACGCTGAACGTCCCGAACGGCACCTTCATGACACGGGAGGTGGGCCGGGCGAGCCACCGGCGGGCAGCCCCGCACCGCCAGGAAGGTGCCATTCACGACACTCAACGTCCTGAACGGCACCTTCATGACACAGGAGGTGGGCGAGCCGCCAGGGTCACGCATCGAGCAGGTCGTCGAGGTGTTGGTCGAGGGCGGCGAGCTGGCTGGCGGGGTCGGCCCGTTCGGGGTCGAACAGGGCGGCCATGACCAGGCCGTCGGTCAGGGCGAGCAGCCGCAGCGACTCTAGTTCGACGTCGCGGGTCGCGGCGAGGGCACCGGTGTCGGCGGCGTGCCGCAGCAGCGAGGTGAACAGCTCGGACATCGCGCCCCGGGCAGCGCGCTCGGCCTGGCGCAGGGCGGGGTCGACGTGCGCGCGGCTGACCATGGCGAGCCAGACCTCGGCCTCCACCCGCAGCGGCTCGGTCAGCGGCAGCAGCTCGCAGCAGATCCGCCGCAGCAGCGGGCGCGGCTCCCGCTCGCCCACCTCGGCCACGCGGGCACGGACCCGCTCGGTGAGTAGCTCCATGGCGAACAGCAGCAGCGCGTCCTGGGTCGGGAAGTAGTGCCGCAGCGAGCCGGTGGACCAGCCCGACTCGGCGGCGACGGCGCGCACCGAGGCGCGGTGCGGCCCCTCGTTGCTGATCACCCGCCAGACGGCTTCGGCCAGCTCACGGCGGCGGGCCTCGTGGTCGACGATTTTCGGCACCCCAGATTTCTAGCACAAGTGTGTTATAAACACAGTCGTACTAATACGGTTGTGTTGACTAGGGGGACGCATGCTGCTCACGCTGGTGATCGCGGCCGAGGTCGGCTTCGCGGTGTTCCTGATCGCCGGGCTGCTCGTCCGGTACCTGCTGAAACGCCCCAAGCTGGGTGGGGTGCTGCTGGCGCTGTCCCCGGCGGGCTACGTGGTGGTGCTGGGGGTCGGTGCGGTGGACCTGGCCCGGGGCGGCACGGCCGAGTTGGCGCACACGATCGGCGCGATCCTGCTCGGCATCGCACTGGTCTCGGGCAGGCACCACCTGCACTCGCTGGACGCCTGGGTGCAGCGCAAACTCGCCAAACAGCCCAAGCCACCGCTGGTACCCGCGGAGCACGCCGCACGGCAGCGCCGCGGCTGGGGCCGCCGGTTCGTGGAGTGGGTGGTGACGATCGCCCTGCTCGGCGGGGGCTACCTGCTCACCGGCATGGACGCGGCGCGCGGGGCCGCGCTGCTGAACGGCATGGCGTTCTGGACCGTGGTGCTGGTGATCGACTTCCTGATCTCGTTCAGCTACACGATCTGGCCGAAGGCGGCCCGGGCATGAAAAGAGCCGTGCCGCAGCGGAGCCTGGGGGTCACTTCGCTGCGGCACGGCTGCCACCGGACCGAGGGGGGAGGTGTCCGGCGGGCACAACCAGTGCCTGAGCACTGAGTTCCTGCCTCCCACCCGCAGTTGCACCAGCGTAGCCCGCGTTTGCCGGAGCGCGCTACGGTCCCAAGCTCCTGGATCGTGTCGGTTTCCTGTGAATGAACTCAGCTCCAACGCTCGGTCAGCGCGCCGATTGCGCCCAGCGCAACCGCGGCCGCCGTGGAGGCCCTCAGCACCGAGGGGCCGAGCCGCACGGCGGTCGCTCCGGCCTCGGTCAGCACGCCGAGTTCCTGCTCGCTGATGCCGCCCTCGGGGCCGACCACCAGCAGCAGGTCACCCTGCGTTGGCAGCCCGCCGAGCCGTTCACTCGCCGACTCGTGCAGCACCAGGGCGCGGGCACAGGTACGCACCAGCCCGGCGAGCTGGTTCGTGCTCACCGGCGCGGAGACCTCGGGCACCCAGGCACGGCGGGACTGCTTGGCGGCCTCCCGCACCGTGCTGCGCCACTTGGCCAGGGCCTTCTCCCCGCGCGGCCCGTCCTCCCACTTCGCCACGCAGCGCGAGGCCCGCCAGGGCACGATCGCGTCCACCCCGGCCTCGGTCGCCAGCTCCACGGCCAACTCGCCGCGATCCCCCTTGACCAGGGCCTGGGCCAGCACAACGCGGGGCGCGGGCTCGGGCACCCGGACCCGCTCCAGCGCGGTGAGCCGCAGCGTGTCCCGCTCCACCGAGTCGATGACGCAGCGCAGCCTGCCGCCCCGGCCGTCACCGAGCACCAGTTCCTCACCGACGCGCAGCCTGCGCACGGCGGCGGCGTGGTGGCCCTCCGGCCCGTCCAGCACCGCCGTGTCCCCGGCGGGCAGCTGGTCGACCAGGAAGACCGGGGTGGTCGTGGCCACTAGCGCCGGCCGGTGCGCAGGCGGGAGAACAGGCCGCCGTGCCCCCGCCCGTTGGTGGTGGCCAGCTCCGGCTCCTCCTCGCCGCGCAGCGCGGCCAGCTCACGCAGCAGCTCCGCCTGCTTGGAGTCGATCTTGGTCGGTACCTCGACCTGGAGGTGCACGTGGATGTCACCCCGGCCGTCCACCCGGCCGGAGGAGCGCAGCTTGGGCATGCCCCGCCCGGTGAGCACCAGCTCGGTGTTCGGCTGGGTGCCCGGCTCCACCCGCAGCTCCTCGGTGCCGTCCAGGGTCTTCAGCTGGAGCACCGCGCCCAGCGCGGCGGTGGTCATCGGGATGCGCAGCGTGCCGTGCAGGTTGGCGCCCTCCCGCTCGAAGGTGTCGTGCGGCAGCTCGTCCACCTCCACGTACAGGTCACCGGCCGGGCCGCCACCGGGGCCGACCTCGCCCTGGCTGGCCAGCCGCACCCGCATGCCGTCGGCCACCCCGGGCGGGATCTGCACGGTGATGGTCCGGCGCGAGCGGACCCGCCCGTCCCCGCCGCACTGCGCGCACGGGCTGGGGATGACCTCGCCGAAGCCGCGGCAGACCGGGCAGGGGCGGGCCGTGACCACCTGGCCGAGGAAGGAGCGCTGCACCGACTGGATCTCACCGCGGCCGTTGCAGGTGTCACAGGTCTGCGTGGCGGTGCCCGGGGAGCAGCCGCCGCCCTGGCACTGGTCGCACAGGATCGCGGTGTCCACGGTGAACTCGCGGCTCACCCCGGTCAGGCATTCCTCCAGGGTCAGCTCCATGCGCAGCAGCGCGTCCGAACCGGGCTGCTGCCTGCTGCGCGGTCCGCGCCCGCCGCCACCACCGGTCGCCGCGCCGAAGAAGGCGTCCATGATGTCGCCCAGGCCGAAACCGGCGCCGCCGAACGGGTCGCGCATGCCACCGGCACCGCCGCCCCCACCGCCGAGCGGGTCCCCGCCCATGTCGACGAGCTTGCGCTTCTGCGGGTCGGACAGCACCTCGTAGACCGCGGTGACCTCGCTGAACCGCTTCTGCGCCGCCTCGTCCGGGTTGACGTCGGGGTGCAGTTCCCTCGCGAGCTTGCGGTAGGCGCGCTTGATCTCCTCGGGCGTCGCGTCCTGCTTGACCCCGAGCGTGCCGTAGTAGTCCCTGGCCACCGTTTCCAGTCCTCCTGCCGCGACCCGGCGGGACGCGTCCCCCCGGCCGGTCTCGGCCTGCTTCTTCCTCGCTGCCGCGACGCCAGCTAGCGCCCGGTCAAGATGTTGCCCACGTAGGTGGCCACCGCGCGCACGGCCGCCATCGTGCCCGCGTAGTCCATCCTCGTCGGACCGACAACGCCCATGCCCCCGAGCAGGGTTCCCCCACCGCCGTAGCCGATGGACACCACCGAGGTGCTGCGCAGGTCCTCCGCCTCGTTCTCCCCGCCGATGTGCACCGTCACCGTGCTCGGGTCATGTGCCGCGGCCAGCAGCTTCAGCACCACGACCTGCTCCTCCAGCGCCTCCAGCACGCGGCGCAGCGAGCCGGGGAAGTCGCCGACGTTGCGGGTCAGGTTCGCGGTGCCGCCCAGCACCAGCCGCTCCTCGGGGTGCTCCACCAGCGACTCGACCAGGGTCGTGGCCACCCGCAGCATCACGTCGCGCAGCTCGCTGGGGGCCTGCTCGGGCAGCTCGGCCACCTTGGAGGCGGCCACGGTCATGCGCTGCCCGGCCAGCGTGGCGTTGAGCATGGTGCGGATGCGCCCGGTGGCGTCCTCGGTGATCACGTCGCCCAGGTCGACCATGAGCTGGTCCACCCGGCCGGTGTCGGTGATCAGCACCAGCATCAGCCTGGCCGGGGTGATCTGCACCACTTCCAGGTGGCGCACGGTGGACCGGGTCAGCGTCGGGTACTGGATGACGGCGACCTGCCTGGTCAGCTGGGCCAGCAGGCGCACGCTGCGGCGCAGCACGTCGTCCAGGTCGATCGCGCCCTCCAGGAAGCTCTGGATGGCCCTGCGCTCGGCTGGGGACATCGGCTTGAGCTCGCTGAGCCGGTCCACGAACAGCCGGTAGCCCTTGTCCGTGGGCACCCGCCCCGCGCTGGTGTGCGGCTGGGTGATGTACCCGTCCTCCTCCAGCGCGGCCATGTCGTTGCGCACCGTGGCGCTGGACACACCGAGGTTGTGCCGCTCCACGATGGCCTTGGAACCGACCGGCTCGTGGTTGGACACGTAGTCGGCGACGATCGCGCGCAGCACTTCGAAGCGGCGCTCATCGGCGTTCACGCGCGTCACCTCCGGTCCGACGGGTCGATGCTCACGACAAGTTTACGGAGCCACCCCGACAACTTGATATGGCCTGGCTCATGGGAGCAGGCGCCGCACCACCCCGTCGGCCAGCAGGCGCCCCCGATCGGTCAGCACGCAACGCCCGCCGACCAGGGCCTCGGGCGCCAGCAGCCCCTCCTCGGCGCAGCGCCGCGCCTGTTCGCGGCCCGCCTCGTCCAGCACCCGCACCGACATGCCCTCGGCCAGGCGCAGCTCCAGCAGCACGCGCTCCACCCTGCGGTCCTCGGCGCTGAGGGTCTCCCGGCCCGCCGCGGGCGAGTCGCCCCTGGCCAGCGCCGCCGAGTAGCGCGCGGGATGCTTGACGTTCCACCAGCGCACACCCCCGACGTGGCTGTGCGCGCCCGGACCGGCACCCCACCAGTCCCCGCCCTGCCAGTAGCCCAGGTTGTGCCGGCAGCGCGCGGCCTCGGAGCTGGCCCAGTTGGACACCTCGTACCAGTGCAGGCCCGCGCCGCTGAGCGTGCCGTCGACCATCTCGTAGTAGGCGGCCAGCTGGTCGTCGTCGGGTGCGGGCAGCTCGCCGCGGTCGACCTTGCGGGCCAGGGCCGTACCGTCCTCCACGATCAGCGCGTAGGCGCTCACGTGGTCCACGCCCGCCTCCAGCACGGCCGCCAGCGAGGCGCGCAGGTCCTCGGGCCGCTCCCCCGGCGTCCCGTAGATCAGGTCCAGGTTGACGTGCTCGAAGCCCGCGTTCCGCGCCTCGTGCGCCGCCGCCACGGGACGGCCCGCGGTGTGCTTGCGGTCCAGCACCGCCAGCACGTGCTGGGCCGCCGACTGCATGCCCAGCGAGACACGCGTGTACCCGGCGTCCAGGATGCCCGCGAAGAACTGCTCGGAGGTGGACTCGGGGTTGGACTCGGTGGTGACCTCGGCGCCGGGGGCGAGCCCGAAGGACTGGCGCACCGCGGCCAGCACCGAGCCGAGGCCCTCGGCGCCCAGCAGGGAGGGCGTGCCGCCGCCGACGAACACCGTGTCGGCCGCGGGCGGGCTGCCCAGCACGTGGGCGGCCAGGTCGAGTTCGCGGCGCAGCCCCTCCAGCCAGCTCGCCGGGGAGGCGCTGGAGCCGAGCTCACCGGGGGTGTAGGTGTTGAAGTCGCAGTAGCCGCAGCGGACCGCGCAGAACGGCACGTGCACGTACACGCCGAAGGGGCGACTGCCCAGCTCGTCGAGCGCGCTGGCGGGCAGCGAGCCGTCGGCGGGAGCGGGGTCGGCTACGGGGAGAGCGGAGGGCACGTCCACCAGTGTCGCGCAGAACCCCGCGTGTGGGGTCGGTCACGCCCAGTCATGGTCATATGTCGGAAACCGCCGTATATCACCTCACCAGGGGCTCCGCGAACAGCGTCTCACCATCCGGTTGGCGGTGGACCACCCCGTGGACGCGTGGCACGCTGGGCTCATGACAGCTCTGGAACTGCGCCTGGTGGTCCGCCGCCACGTGGACTTCCAGCGCGTCTCCAGCGCGATCTGCGGCCTCACCCGATAGGCCCGTCGCCGTATTTCTTGATCCTCACCGGCGCGGGGTTCGCCGGCTGAGGTCTCCCACCACGTAGTACCGGGATCCTGCCCGCGCACCCCGAGCCCACGAGACTCGGAGGACACCAGGATGGTCCCGCCAACAGCAGCCCCCAAACGCGGGCACGCGCGCCGCGGCGAAGGCCAGTGGGCGTTGGGCTACCGCGAGCCGCTCAACCCGAACGAGCGCAGCAAGAAGGACGACAACCCGCTGAACGTGCGGGCCCGCATCGAGTCCATCTACGCGCACGGCGGCTTCGACTCCATCGATCCCGCCGACCTGCGCGGGCGGTTCCGCTGGTACGGGCTGTACACCCAGCGCAAGCCGGGCATCGACGGCGGGCGCACGGCGGTGCTGGAGCCCGAGGAGCTCGACGACCGCTACTTCATGCTCCGGGTGCGCATCGACGGCGGCGCGCTGAGCACCGAGCAGTTGCGGGTCCTCGGCGAGATCTCGCAGACCTACGCGCGGGACACGGCGGACATCACCGACCGGCAGAACATCCAGTACCACTGGATCCGGATCGAGGACGTGCCGACCATCTGGCAGAAGCTGGAGGCGGTGGGCCTGAGCACCACCGAGGCGTGCGGGGACTGCCCGCGCGTGGTGCTGGGCTCCCCGGTGGCCGGGATCTCCGAGGAGGAGGTCATCGACGGCACCCCGGCGATCGAGGAGATCACCCGGCGCTACATCGGCGACCCGGCGTACTCCAACCTGCCGCGCAAGTTCAAGACGGCGATCTCCGGGCTGCAGGACGTGGCGCACGAGATCCACGACGTGGCCTTCGTCGGCGTCGTGCACCCCGAGCACGGCCCCGGCTTCGACCTGTGGGTGGGCGGCGGCCTGTCCACCAATCCCATGCTGGGCAAGAGGTTGGGCGCCTGGGTGCCGCTCGATGAGGTGCCCGACGTGTGGGAGGGCGTGGTCAGCGTCTTCCGCGACTACGGCTACCGGCGGCTGCGGCACCGCGCCCGGATCAAGTTCCTGGTCGCCGACTGGGGCGTGGCGAAGTTCCGCGAGGTGCTGGAGAACGAGTACCTCAAGCGCCCGCTGCTGGACGGCCCCGCGCCCGAGGCGCCCGCCGTGCCCTACGACCACATTGGCGTGCACAAGCAGCGCGACGGCAGGTACTACGTGGGCGCCGCGCCGATCGCGGGGCGGGTCTCCGGCTCGGTCCTGGTGGAGGTCGCCAAGGCCGCAGAGCGGGCCGGTTCCGCGCGGATCCGGTTGACCCCGCAGCAGAAGCTGGTCGTGCTCGACGTGGCCGAGTCCGATGTGGACGCACTGTCGGCCGACCTGGCCAAGGTGGGCCTGCACAGCAGCCCGTCCCCGTGGCGGCGGGCCACCATGGCCTGCACCGGCATCGAGTTCTGCAAGCTGGCGATCGTGGAGACCAAGGCGCGCGCGGCAAACCTGGTCGCCACGCTGGAGGAGCGGCTCGCCGAGGTCAACAAGCAGCTGGACGTGCCGGTGACGGTGCACATCAACGGTTGCCCGAACTCCTGCGCGCGCATCCAGACCGCCGACATCGGCCTGAAGGGGCAGATCGTCACCGACGCGGACGGGGTGCAGGGCGAGGGCTTCCAGGTACACCTGGGCGGCGGGCTCGGGCTGGACTCGGGCTTCGGCCGCAAGCTGCGCGGGCACAAGGTGACCGCCGCGGAGCTGAACGACTACGTGGAGCGCGTGGTGCGCCGGTACGTGGAGCAGCGCACCGAGGGTGAGCGGTTCGCCCAGTGGGCGGCTCGTGCCGAGGAGGCGGATCTGCGATGAGCGAACGAGCTGTTCCCTTCTACTGCCCGTACTGCGGGGACGAGGACCTGCGTCCCGAGGAGGAGCCGCACGGCGCCTGGCGCTGCGCGGCGTGCTGCCGGGTGTTCGCGGTGAAGTTCGTCGGACTGGTGGTGAAGCAGTGAGCGCGGACCTGAAGTCCTTGGCGGAGAAGGCCTCCGCCGAGCTGGCCGATGCCTCGGCCGCCGAGGCGCTGGCCTGGACGGCGCGGACCTTCGGCGAGTCCTGGATCGTGGCGTCCAACATGCAGGACGCGGTGCTGATCGACCTGGCCACGCAGGCGAAGCCGGACGTGGACGTGCTGTTCCTGGAGACGGGCTACCACTTCCCGGAGACGATCGGCACCCGGGACGCGGTGGAGGTGGTGTACCCGAAGGTGCGCATCGTCAACGCCGCGGCCGAGCAGTCGGTCGCCGAGCAGGAGGCGGAGTTCGGACTGCTCAACAAGACCGCGCCGGACCGCTGCTGCTTCCTGCGCAAGGTGGTGCCGCTGCGCAACACCCTCGCGCGCTACGACGCGTGGGTGACGGGCGTGCGCCGGGTGGACGCGCCGACCCGGGCGGACACGCCGATCGTGCAGTGGGACGAGCGCAACGGGCTGGTCAAGGTCAACCCGATCGCGCCGTGGAGCGACGAGCAGTTCAACGCCTACATCGCCGACCACGGGATCCTGGAGAACCCCTTGGTGTCGGAGGGATACCTGTCCATCGGGTGCGCGCCGTGCACCGCGAAGCCGTTGCCGGGCCAGGACCCGCGCAGCGGTCGCTGGGCGGGCCAGTCCAAGACGGAGTGTGGTCTGCATGGTTGAGTCCGCGGTGGTCTCGTCCAATTTGGACGCTCTGGAGTCAGAGGCCGTCCACATCTTCCGGGAGGTGGCGGGCGAGTTCGACCGGCCGGTGATCCTGTTCTCCGGCGGCAAGGACTCCACCCTACTGCTGCACCTGGCGATCAAGGCGTTCTGGCCCGCACCGGTGCCCTTCGCGCTGCTGCACGTGGACACCGGCCACAACTTCCCGGAGGTCATCGAGTTCCGGGACCGGGTGGTGGCCGAGCACGGGCTGCGGCTGGAGGTCGCGGCGGTGCAGGACTGGATCGACGACGGTCGGCTCACCGAGCGTCCGGACGGCACGCGCAACCCGCTACAGACCGTGCCGCTGCTGGACTCCATCACCGCGCACCGCTTCGACGCGGTGTTCGGCGGCGGGCGCCGCGACGAGGAGCGGGCCCGTGCCAAGGAGCGCATCTTCAGCCTGCGCAACGCCTTCGGCCAGTGGGAGCCCCGCCGCCAGCGGCCCGAGCTGTGGAACCTCTACAACGGACGGCACCGGCCCGGTGAGCACGTGCGGGTGTTCCCGCTGTCGAACTGGACCGAACTGGACGTCTGGCACTACATCGCCCGCGAGGACATCACACTGCCCTCGATCTACTACGCCCACGAGCGGGACGTGTACCTGCGCGACGGGATGTGGCTGACCGAGGGGCCCTGGGGCGGTCCGCGCTCCGGGGAGACGGTGCTGCGCAAGACGATCCGCTACCGCACGGTCGGCGACGGGTCCTGCACCGGGGCCGTGGAGTCCGCGGCCGTCACGATCGACGAGGTGATCGCCGAGGTCGCCGCCTCCCGGCTCACCGAGCGCGGGGCGACCCGCGCCGACGACCGGTTGTCCGAGGCCGCGATGGAAGACCGCAAGCGAGAGGGCTACTTCTGATGAGTCAGCTGCTGAGGCTTGCGACAGCGGGCAGCGTGGACGACGGCAAGTCCACACTGGTCGGTCGTCTGCTCTACGACACCAAGTCGGTGCTGGCCGACACCCTGGAGGCGGTGCACCGGGCCTCGGCGGACCGGGGCATGAGCACCCCGGACCTGTCGCTGCTGGTGGACGGGCTGCGCTCGGAGCGCGAGCAGGGCATCACCATCGACGTGGCCTACCGCTACTTCGCCACGCCCAAGCGGTCCTTCGTGCTGGCCGACACCCCGGGACACGTGCAGTACACCCGCAACACCGTGACCGGCGCGTCCACCGCGCAGCTGGGCGTGCTGCTGGTGGACGCCCGCAACGGGGTGGTGGAGCAGACCCGCCGGCACGCCGCGGTGCTGGCGCTGCTCGGGGTGCCCCGGGTGGTGCTGGCCGTCAACAAGATCGACCTCGTGGACTACGACGAGCCGACCTTCACCCGCATCTCCAAGGAGTTCAGCGCACACGCCACCTCGCTGGGCTACAGCGAGGACGCCGTGCTGAGCATCCCGGTGTCGGCGCTGGTCGGCGACAACGTGGTGGACCGCTCGGCGCGGACCCCGTGGTACGAGGGGCCAACCCTGTTGCGGCACCTGGAGGAAGTGCCGGTGCACGCGGACGCCGAGGACTCGCCGTTCCGCTTCCCGGTGCAGTACGTGATCCGCCCGCGCACCGCGGAGCACCCCGACTACCGGGGCTACGCCGGGCAGATCGCGGCGGGCGGGGTGTCGGTCGGCGACGAGGTCGTGGTGCTGCCCTCGGGAATCCGTTCCACCGTGACGGGGATCGACACGCCGCACGGCCCGCGTAGCTCAGCAGGCTCCGGCGAGTCGGTGACCCTGTTGCTGGCCAACGAGGTGGACATCTCGCGCGGGGACCTGATCGCCACGGCCACGGCGCCGCCGCGGGTCGTGGACGAGTTCGAGGCGACGCTGTGCTGGTTGGGGGACAAGCCACTTCGCCCCGGAGCCCGGGTACTGGTCAAGCACGGAACACGGACCGTGCAGGCACTGGTCACGGAGCTGAACTCCCGCTTCGACGAGCAGAAACTGTCCAGTGTGGACGCTCCGGATTCATTGTCACTAAACGATATCGGTCGTGTTGTGCTACGTAGCGCGGAGCCGCTGCCGATCGATGATTACACCGACAGCCGCCGCACGGGCGCATTCCTGGTGATCGACCCGGCGGACGGCTCGACACTGGCCGGTGGCCTGGTCGGTGCGCCGCTGCCCGTCCTCGATGCCACTGATGCCACCGGGGAGCAGGAAGACCTCGTCTCCCCCGGCCCCTGATCTCCTTCCCCCAGCACAGAAAGCAGCCCACCATGCATTCCGCGAAGCGCAGATCGATCGCTCTGGTCGCCGCCGTCTCCGCTCTGGTCCTGGCCGCCGCGTGTTCACGGGCCGCTTCCGACCCGCAGCCGACACAGGTCGCCGACCAGGGGCCGGCCGCGGAGCTGCACCTGGGCTACTTCCCCAACGTCACGCACGCGGCGGCGCTGATCGGTCAGGCCAAGGACTTCTTCAGCAAGGAACTGGGCTCCACCAAGCTGGTGAGCCAGCAGTACAACGCGGGACCGGACGAGGTCAGCGCGCTGCTGGGCAAGTCGCTGGACGCGGCGTTCATCGGCTCCGGCCCGGCGATCAACGCCTTCGCCAAGTCCGACGGGCAGGCGGTGCGGCTGGTCGCGGGCGCCACCTCGGGCGGGGCGCAGCTGGTGGTCCGCGCGGGCATCAATGGGCCGGCCGACCTCAAGGGCAAGACGGTCAACACCCCGCAGCTGGCCAACACCCAGGACATCGCGCTGAAGAAGTGGTTGTCGCAGAACAAACTCACCGAGGGCGCCGGCGCGGACCAGGTGAAGATCAACAACACCGACAACGCGCAGACCCTGGACCTGTTCAAGCAGGGCAAGATCGACGGGGCCTGGCTGCCCGCGCCCTGGTCCTCCAGGCTGGTGCTGGACGCGGGCGCCAAGGTGCTGCTGGACGAGCGCAGCCTGTGGCCGGAGGGCAAGTTCCCGACCACCGTGCTGGTGGTGCGCACGGAGTTCCTGCAACAGCACCCGAAGACCGTGGAAGCGCTGCTGCGCGGTGAGCTGGCGGCCACCGAGTGGGCGCTGGCCAACAAGGGCGACGCCGAAAAGGTGGTCAACGACCAGCTCAAGGCCCTGACCGGCAAGGCGCTGAGCCAGGCCGTGCTGGACGACTCGTGGAACCAGATCGCACTGACCGTGGACCCGCTGGCGGGGCAGTTCCCGAAGCTGGCAGCCGACCAGGTGACCGCGGGAGTGGTCAAGACCGCGCCCGCCGTCAAGGGGTTCGCGGACCTCACCCTGCTGAACAAGGTGTTGCAGTCGGCCAACAAGCCCGCGGTCGACGCCGCGGGCCTGGACAAGAAGTAACCAGCGAGCAGACGAAGGCAGGCAGGGACATGACCGCCATGCTGCACCCGTCCTCCGTGACCTCCCACAACACCGCAGTCCGGCTCGCCGGGGTGCACAAGCGCTTCGGCGGCTCGCGCGACACCGTGGTCGCGCTGGAGGGGGTCGACCTGCGGGTCGCCCCCGGCGAGTTCGTCTGCCTGCTGGGCGCTTCCGGCTGCGGCAAGACAACTCTGCTCAACCTCGTCGCGGGGCTGGACAAGCCGAGCGCGGGCGACATCACACTGACCACCTCGCGGCCCGCGGTGATGTTCCAGGAGGCCGCGCTGATGCCGTGGCTGACCGCGTCGCGCAACGTGGAACTGGCGCTGAGACTGGCCGGGATGCGGCGGTCGGAGCGCAGGGAGCGCACCGCCGAGCTGCTGGACCTGGTGCGGCTGGGCGGTCTTGGCGACCGTCGGCCGCACGAGCTGTCCGGCGGCATGCGCCAGCGGGTGGCGCTGGCCCGCGCGCTGGCGTCCACCACGGCGGGTTCCGAGAACGGCACGCCCGCGCTGCTGTTGATGGACGAGCCGTTCTCCGCACTGGACGCGATCACCCGTGACGTGCTGCAGGGCGAGCTGCTGCGGGTCTGGCGCAGCACCAACACGGCGGTGCTGTTCGTGACCCACGACGTGCGCGAGGCGGTCCGGCTGGGACAGCGCGTGGTGCTGCTGTCCTCGCGACCGGGCCGGGTCGTGCGCGAGTGGGCCGTGGACGGCCTGTCCGGCGCCGAGGAGGCCGAGATCATCGAGGAGATCAACAGCGGGCTGCGGGAGGTGATCAGCAGCCATGCCGCAGCCTGACGTGGCCGAACTGGCCAGCGTCGAGGCGGGTCTGGACGCGCTGGACGCGCCGACCCGCCAGACCCGGCCCGGCCTGCGCCGGGCGCTGGCCGCCGTGGTGCCACCGATCTTCGCACTGGTACTGCTGATCGTGGTGTGGCAGGCGCTGTGGGCCGCCGCGTTCTGGCCGGAGTACCAGCTGCCCGCGCCGAGCGCGGTGTGGCAGGTGATCTGGGACAGCGTGCGCACCGGTGAGGCGGGCGAGGTCCTGTGGAACTCGGTGCACCGCGCGGTACTGGGCTTCCTGGCCGGTGTGCTGCTGGGTACCCCGCTGGGCCTGGTGGTGGCCAAGATCCGGTACGTGCGGGCGGCGATCGGCCCGCTGCTGTCGGGCCTGCAGAGCCTGCCCTCGGTGGCCTGGGTGCCCGCGGCGGTGCTGTGGTTCGGGGTCACCCCGTCCACGATCTACTTCGTGGTGCTGATGGGCTCGGTGCCCTCCATCGCCAACGGACTGGTGGCGGGCATCGACCAGATCCCGCCGATCCTGCCCAGGGTGGGCACCGTGCTCGGCGCGGGCAGGCTGGCCTCGGCGCGGCACATCCTGCTGCCCGCGGCCCTGCCCGGTTACCTGGCCGGGCTCAAGCAGGGCTGGGCGTTCTCCTGGCGCTCGCTGATGGCCGCCGAGATCATCGCGATCTCCCCGCAGCTGGGCAAGGGCCTCGGCGCCTTCCTGGAACAGGGCAGGGCCTTCGCGGACATGTCCACGGTGATCGCCGCGATCTTCCTGATCCTGGTGGTGGGCGTGGGCATCGAACTGCTGGTGTTCCGCCCGCTGGAGCGCTCGGTGCTGCGGGCGCGCGGGCTGAACGGAGCGCTGTGATGATCCCCCTGGTGGCGGTCGGACACGGCAGCCGGGACCCGAGGTCGGCGGCCACGGTCTCCGAACTGCTCGGCGTGGTGCGGGCGCTGGACCCCGGACTGGACGTGCGGGCGGCCTTCCTGGACCTGTCCGCCCCGCGCCTGGTGGACGTGCTGGGCGCGGTGTCCGGGGACGGCCACCGCGAGGCCGTGGTCGTGCCGCTGCTGCTGGGCAGCGCCTTCCACGCCCGCGTGGACGTGCCCAACGCGATCAGCGAGGCGGTGTCGCGCTACCCGAGGCTCTCGGTGCGCATCGCCGAGGTGCTGGGCCCGGACCCGCGCCTGGAGTCGGCGGCCCTGCGCAGGCTGGCCGCCGCCGGGGTACGGCTGGACGACCCTTCGGTCGGTGTGGTGCTGGCCGGTGCGGGCTCCTCACACGCCCCGGCCAACGCGCTGGTGTCGGCCGTGGCCCGGCGCTGGGCCGGTGGCGCGCGCTGGGCCGGTGCCGTGGAGGCCTTCGCCGCCGCGGCCAACCCCACGGTGCCCGCGGCCATCAGCGCGCTGCGGGCCGCCGGGGCGCGGCGCATCGCGGTGGCCTCCTGGTTCCTCGCCCCCGGCCTGCTGCCCGACCGGGTCGCCGAGCAGGCCCGCGCCGCGGCGGGCGATGTTGTTGTGGCCCAGCCACTCGGCGCCGACATCGACGTGGCCGAGCTGGTCCTGCACCGCTACCAGGCGGCGCTGTCCTGTCGCGTGGCCGTCAGGTCCGCGTAGCTGGGAAATCCCGTTCCCCCAGCGGTGTGGCCACCCACGGCCACACCGCTTTTTTGTGTCCCCTGCAGGAGGAATCGGCATGAGCAAGAAGTTCAGCCTGGGCGCCGACTGGGCGTCGGTCATCATCGCGGGGGTGGCCGTGCTGCTGGCCGCGACCCACCTGCTGCCGACGATCGGCTGGTGAGCAGGACATGACCACGACGAGCGCGAAGGCCGCACCCGGCGCCCTGCTGCGGTACGTGCCGGGCCTGCTGCTGCTGGCGGGCATCGGGCTGCTGGGCAAGTGGGCGCAACTGGAGTTGCAGGCCGTCGGTAAGGCCACGCACACCGCGCTGCCGGACATCGAGTACGTGCTGTGGGCGATCGTGATCGGCGCGGTGATCAGCAACACCGTGGGGCTGCACCCGGTGTTCCGCGCGGGCGTGGGCACCTACGAGCTGTGGCTGAAGATCGGCATCGTGCTGCTCGGCGCCCGCTACGTGTTGGGCGACCTGGCCAAGCTGGGCGGGGTGAGCATCGTGCTGGTGTTCATCGACGTGGCCGTTGCCACCGGCATCGTGCTGCTGCTGGGCAGGGTGTTCAAGCTGGGCGCCAAGTTGAGCTCACTGCTGGCGATCGGCACCGCGATCTGCGGGGTGTCGGCGATCATCGCGGGCAAGGGGGCCATCGAGGCCGAGGAGGAGGACTCGGGTTACGCCATCGCGGCGATCCTGGCGCTGGGCGCGGTGGCGCTGTTCAGCTTCCCGCTGATCGGGCACGCGCTGAACCTGTCCGAGCAGGAGTTCGGCCTGTGGGCGGGTCTCGCGGTGGACAACACGGCGGAGACCACGGCCACCGGGGCCCTGTACTCCGCGCACGCCCAGGACGTGGCGGTGCTGGTGAAGAGCACCCGCAACGCGCTGATCGGCTTCGTGGTGCTGGCCTACGCCCTGTACTTCTCCGCGCGCGGGCAGGCGGCGAAGGTGGCCGCCGGCTTCCTGCCGAGGGCCGGGTTCGTGTGGCGGAAGTTCCCCAAGTTCGTACTGGGCTTCCTGGCCGTGTCCGCCCTGGCCACGGTCGGTGTGCTGGGCAAAGCGGAGGTGGCGAGCCTGGGCAACCTGTCGAAGTGGGCGTTCCTGCTGACCTTCGCCGGGGTGGGGCTGAACTTCAACCTGGCGCGGATGCGGCGCAGCGGCTGGCGGCCCTTCGTGGTGGGCGCGCTGGCCCTGCTGGTGGTCGCGGGCACGGCCCTGGTGGAGGTGCTGGTCGCTTCGCGGGTGGTTGGACTGTGACGCACGCTTCATGCCAGGTTCGGGAACAGCAAAGTTGAGTCGTGCGTTGTAAGGTTTGACTGACCCACCCCGAGGAGGTTCCCGATGTTGCTGCGCACCGACCCGTTCCGCGAACTCGACCGGCTGACCCAGCAGGTGTTCGGGGTCAACGGCACCCCGAGCCGCCCGGCCACCGCGCCGATCGACGCGTACCGGCAGGGCGAGGAGTTCGTGGTGGAGTTGGACCTGCCCGGCGTGGCCCCCGAGTCGATCGACCTGGACGTGGAGCGCAACGTGCTCACCGTGCGCGCCGAGCGCAAGGCGACCGAGGGCGTCCAGTTGCAGATCGCCGAGCGGCCGCGCGGGGTGTTCTCCCGCCAGCTGTTCCTCGGCGAGGCCCTGGACACCAGCCGGATCTCCGCCGAGTACGACGCGGGCGTGCTGACCATCCGCGTGCCGGTGGCCGAGCGGGCCAAGCCCCGCAAGATCACCGTCTCCACCCAGGGCGACCGCCAGGCCATCAACGCCTGAGCAGCGCGAACCGAAGGGGCCGGCCGGGTGCCATCACCCGACCGGCCCCTTCGCGCGCGAAGTGAACTGTTAATCCTTGTCGGAGGGTTACCACACGGTAACCCTGTGATCGTGAGCACGTTTCACGTTCACGGTTAGCTCTCCCCTGCGACCACAGCGAGGTGGCCCATGAGCAACCCGACCTCCCGACTGCTGACCGGCGCGGCACTGGCACTGGTGCCCCTGATCGGGCTCGCCGTCCCCGCCGCCGCGGCGACCCAACCGGTCAACTACGCCTGCCAGGGCAAGGCAGCCGGGCAGACCGCGAACCTGACCCTGACCCAGAACGTGGACTCCGCCGCGCCCGCGACGGTGGCCGCGGGCGGTGCGCTGACCATCGAGTTGGCCCCCACCACCAACACCGTGCCGGGCTCGGCGGGCGGGTACACCGTCAACTCGGTGAAGAACCTGTCCCTCATCGTGCCGATCCCGGCCAACTCCACGTACGTCTCGGCCAGCCTGTCCGGCGGCTCCGGGCTGGGCAGCACGCCGCCCACGGTCAGCGTGGTGGGCAAGAACGTGGTCGCCTCCGTGCCCGGCCCGATCAAGGGCGGGGCCAGCTTCCAGCTGCCCAAGCTGACCCTGAACCTGACCGCGGGCTCCACCGGCACCATCGACAGCACCCTGGCCGGTACCAGCTACACCGATCCCGGCCTGACCTTCACCGCGACCATCTCGGTGATCGGCTTCCCGGTGGACGCCCCGACCACCTGCTACCCCAGCCCCTCGCCCAAGCTGACCAGCACCACGATCGGCTAGTGGCGCGTCGCGCGTCGTTGACCTGGTATCCGGTCCGGGCCGAGGCCGCGGTGTCGTGAAAGTGCCGTTCAAGACATCCAGTGTCCTGAACGGCACTTTCATGGCACGGCCCGCGTCGGCGGGCGCGGCTGGGTGGTCGCCGGCGAGCCACGGTCAAGGTTGCGAGCGAGCCACTAGCTCGCCGCGGTGGTGGGCCCGCTCAGCGCTGGTCGGCGGGCGGGTCCACCACCCTGGGCAGCCGCCGGGTCGGCACCTCGTCGGTCTCCGCGTGGCGCACCGGCCAGCTGACCCGCACCGGCCGTCCGCCCCGGGCCAGCAACTCGGCCACCGGCACGGCATCGGCCACCTCAGGACGGTGCTTGCCCTCCTCGGGGTCAGCCGCGGGCTCTGGATCGGTACCGGCGAGGTGATCCGGCTCACCGGCCACGGCGGCCTGTCGCGCGGCCCGTGCCTCGCGCTGGTAGCTCATCAGCAGCCAGGTCACCGCACCCGCCAGCCCCGCACCCAGCGGTAGGAACCCAAGCAGCGTCAGTAAGTCCATCACCCCGCCGTCCCCGCCCCTGCCCTCGATCATGCCTCGCGCGGTCGCGGCGGGGTAACCGCCAACCGGCTACCGTGCAGCCATGGTCGACGAACTGGTCCACTACGAGGTGCAGCGCGGCATCGCGACGATCACCCTCGACTCCCCGCACAACCGCAACGCCCTGTCCGCCCAGTTGCGCCGCGAACTGCGCGACCACCTGGGCAGCGCGCTCGCCGAGGAGGCGGTCCGCGTGGTCGTGCTCAGCCACACCGGTCCGGTGTTCTGCGCGGGCATGGACCTCAAGGAGGCCGGGGGCGCCAGCGCCGACCAGCAGGGGGTCAACGAGTTCCCGGCCATCCTGGAACAGCTGTGGACCAGCCCCAAGCCGGTGGTCGCCCGGCTGGCGGGTCCGGCGCGGGCGGGCGGGGTCGGCATCGTGGCCGCCTGCGACATCGCCATCGCCGTGCGGGAGGCCAGCTTCGCGTTCAGCGAGGTGCGCATCGGGGTCGTGCCCGCGGTGATCTCGGTGACCGTGCTGCCCCGCCTGCTGCCGAGGGCCGCGCACGAGCTGTTCCTGACCGGGGAGACCTTCGACGCCGAGCGCGCCGTGCGCATCGGGCTGCTCAACTCCGCCGTGGCCGCCGAGGACCTGGACGCGGAGGTCGCGCGCTACGCCGGCATGCTCGCGCTGGGCGCACCGAACGCCTTGGCGGCGACCAAGTCCATGCTGCGCGAGCCGCGCACCGGGGACATGGGCCAGGACTTCGCCGACATGCTGGAGCTGTCCGCGCGCCACTTCGGCGGCGAGGAGGGCCAGGAGGGCATCGCGGCGTTCGTGCAGAAGCGCAAGCCCAACTGGGTCCCCACCGACTGACCCGGTCCCAACCCTCGCGTGTCGGCGCTTCCCGTGCGGTGTGTCGGCCCAACACGGCGTACGGGAAGCGCGAACACGGCGTACCGGAAACGCCGACACGCGGTACCGGGAGCGCCGACACGCGGGGTGTGGTCCGGCCCGGTTGGGCGTGGGCTCAGCGCAGTTCGTAACCGAACCGGTCGCTGGCGGCCGCGGCCTCGGCCAGCACCGAGCGGATGCCCTGGTAGGCGCGGGGATCGTGCTCGCGCAGCGCCTCGGAGTCGGTCCACACCAGCACGTGCTCGCCCTCGGGCAGCCAGGACAGGTCGGTCAGGCAGTCGTGCAGCGCGTCCAGGTTGCGCCCGAAGTAGTCCGGGAACTCCAGTGCGGCGGCGATGGCGTCCAGCGCGGACAGCTTGTCCCGCAACTCCCCGCCGCGCAGCTCGTGCCGGGTCATTTCGCGGTGTCCACGACGACGAAGGACTCGTAGTGGTCCTCGGTGTAGAACACTTCCTGCTGGCTGCCGGTGACCAGCCGTCGGGTGGCGCGGTTCTTCGCACCCGGGGTCTCCACGGTGTACTCGTGGTAGTAGCCGACCTTGTTCTGCGGCAGGCGCTTCTCGTTGTTGCGGAACACCACGCCGTCGTTGTCCGGGTGCGGGAACGGCCCGCCCTTCTGGATCAGCTTCCAGGTGGCGCCCGCCTCGGCGGGCAGCGCGGACAGCGCCTTGACCGGCAGCCCGGAACTCGCGCCGGGCACCGAGCCGGAGCCCTGGTTGGAGGCGGCGGAACTGGTGCTGGTCGCGCTGGACGCGGGCTTGCCGCTCGGCGCGCTGGACAGGTCCTTGACCAGCCAGCCTGCCGCGACGAGCACGATCAGGCCGATCAGGGCGATGGTGATGCGTCGGCGCTGGGTCACGCCGTGCAGCCTACGAAGCGCTGTCCTGGTGCGCTTGCCCGGCCTCGTCGGCGTCGCGGCCCCACAGGGTGGGCTCGGCCCGGTAGCGCGGGGCCAGCAGCGCGGACAGCCGGTCAACCACCCGGTCGATGAGCCAGGCCACGCCCAGGCAGATCGGCAGCAGCACCAGCATGACCAGCGCGAACTGCACGGGGAACCACAGCTGGGCAACCCACAGCTCGACCGCGTCCCAGGTGTCGGCGAGCCAGTCCAGCATCCCTTCACTGTACGTGAGTGACTCGCGTCACCGGCAGGATCGGCTCGGGATCGGTAGTTTCGGCCCATGTTCGCCGTGTACGCCTCAGCCCCGAACCCGAACGACCCCCTGGCCTCGCTGGTGGTCGGCGAGCGCGACGCCCCCGAGCCCCCGCCCGGCTGGGTGAGCGTCTCGGTGCGCGCGGCCAGCCTGAACATGCACGACCTGTGGACCCTGCGCGGGGTGGGCATCAAGCCCGAACGCTTCCCGATGATCCTGGGCTGCGACGGGGCCGGGGTGCTGGCGGACGGCACCGAGGTGGTGCTGCACTCGGTGATCGGCGACCCGGAGTTCAGCGGGGACGAGACCCTGGACCCCAAGCGCAGCCTGCTCACCGAGGTGCACCAGGGCAGCTTCGCGGACACCATCGTGGTGCCCCGGCGCAACGTGCTGCCCAAGCCCGCGTCGATGACCTTCGCCGAGGCGGCCTGCATGGGCACGGCCTGGCTGACGGCCTACCGCATGCTGTTCGTGAAGTCCGGGCTGCGCCCCGGCCAGACCATGCTGGTGCAGGGCGCCTCCGGCGGGGTGTCCACCGCGCTGATCCAGCTGGGCGTGACGGCCGGGTTCCGGGTGTGGGTCACCGGGCGCAGCGAGGAGAAGCGGGCCGTGGCCACCTCGCTGGGGGCGCACGCCACCTTCGAGTCCGGTGCCCGGCTGCCCGAGCGGGTGGACGCCGTGTTCGAGACCGTGGGCAAGGCCACCTGGTCGCACACGATGCGCTCGCTCAAGCCGGGCGGCACGGTGGTGATCTCCGGGGCCACCAGCGGGGACGCCTCGCCCGCCGAGTTGCAGCGGCTGTTCTTCCTCCAGCTCAACGTGGTCGGCGCCACCATGGGCACCCGCGATGAGCTGGTCGACCTGCTGCGGCTGTGCGAGCTGACCGGGATCCGCCCGCACATCGGCGCCGAGCTGCCCTTCGAGCAGGCCGGGCAGGGGCTGCGCGCGATGTTGGACGGAGAGGTGCATGGCAAGATCGTCTTGAGCCGCTGACCCCGGGAACGGTTACGGTGCTGCGTGATCGGCGCGCATCGCCGCGCGCCGTTACCACCGGGGAGAGCAGATGAGTTCCACAGGGGTCTTCCGGCGCAAGCCGATCGACCAGATCACCAACGACAGCGAGAGCGGGCTGCAACGCTCGCTGGGCCTGTGGCAGCTGACCGCCATCGGGGTGGGCGGCATCATCGGCGCGGGCATCTTCGCGCTGGCCGGTGCGGTGGCGAACAAGACCGCGGGCCCCGCCGTGCTGATCTCGTTCCTGATCGCGGGCATCGCCAGCGCGGCGGCGGCCTTCTCCTACGCGGAGTTCGCCGGGCTGATCCCCAAGGCGGGCTCGGCCTACACCTACGGCTACGCGGTGCTGGGCGAGGTGGTCGGCTGGTTCATCGGCTGGGACCTGCTGCTGGAGTACACCGCCATCGTGGCCGTGGTGGCCATCGGCATCTCCGGCTACTTCGGCTTCCTGTTGGGACAGTTGGGGATCCACCTGCCCGCCTGGATGCTGGGCGCCCCGGGAACCGGGGACGGGCACGTGTTCGACCTGTTCGCCGCCCTGCTGTGCCTGCTGATCGCGTTCCTGCTGACCCTGGGCATCCGGGCCGCGGCCCGGTTCGAGACCGTCGTGGTCGGCATCAAGGTCGTGGTGGTGCTGATCGTGGTCGCGGTCGGCTTCTTCTACGTCAAGTCCGGGAACTACACGCCGTTCTTCCCCTTCGGCGTTGGCGGTGCGGTCACCGGTGCGGCCACCGTGTTCTTCGCGGTGTTCGGCTACGACGCCATGTCCACCGCCGCCGAGGAGTCCAAGGACGCCCAGCGGCACATGCCCAAGGCGATCATCTACTCGCTGGCCATCTCCATGGTGCTCTACGTGCTGGCCTGCCTGGTGCTGACCGGGATGCAGCACTACACCGAGATCGACCCGAAGGCCGGGTTCTCCGCCGCCTTCGCCTCGGTGGGCCTGTCCGGGCTGGCCTCGCTGATCGCCGTCGGCGCCATCATCGGCATCCTGACGGTGATGTTCACCTTCATGCTCGGCGTGACCCGCGTCTGGTACTCGATGAGCCGCGACGGCCTGCTGCCCCGGTGGTTCGCCAAGACCCACCCGGTACGCAAGGTGCCCACCCGGATCACCTGGATCACCGGCGTGGTCTCCGCGCTGATCGCCGGGTTCCTGCCCATCGGTGCCGCCGCCGAGCTGACCAACATCGGCATCCTGCTGGCCTTCGTGGTGGTGTGCGTCGCGGTGGTCGTGCTGCGCTACCGCAAGCCCGACCTGCCACGCACCTTCCGCACCCCGGGCATGCCGGTGGTGCCGATCATCGGCGTGGTCTTCTCCATCTGGCTGATCACGTTCCTGGAGCCGGAGACCTGGCTGCGCTTCGCGGTGTGGTTCGTGATCGGACTGATCGTGTACTTCGCCTACGGCAAGCGGCACTCGCTGCTCAACCGGCAGGACTGAACCGGTCCGCGGCCCGGGACAGCGCGTCCCGGGCCTGCCCGGCCAGCCTGGCCACCAGCTCGGCCGCGGGCACCTGCACCGCCAACGGGTAGGTCTGCCCCGCCCACAGGTGCACCGCCTCCGGGTCACCCGCCTTGGCCGAGGCCACCCGCAGCGGCCTGGTCAGGTGGTGCACCTGCGGGTACGCCGCCGGGGCGTGCGGGCCGTTCTCGGTGAGGAACCGGTTCACCAGGCCCCGCGCGGGCCGCCCGGTGAACGCACGCGTGACCGCCGTGCGGCGGGTCCCCGCCAGCACCGCCGCCCGGTGCGTCGCCGAGGTGCCCGACTCGGGGCAGAGCAGGAAGGCCGTGCCCAGTTGCGCCGCCACGGCGCCCGCCGAGATCGCCGCGGCCACGTCGGCCCCGTGCACCAGACCGCCCGCGGCGATCAGCGGCAGGTCGGTCGTCGCCGCGACGCGCCGCAGCAGGGCCAGCAGCCCGAACTCCTCGCCCCCGCCGGGGCTCACCCCGTCGTCGGCCAGCGTGCCCCGGTGCCCGCCCGCCTCAAAACCCTGCACGCACAACACATCCGCCCCCGCGGCCACGGCCTGGCGGGCCTCCGCCGGAGTGGTCACCGTAGCCACCACCTGGGCCCCCGCGGCGTGCAGCCGGTGCACGGCCTCGGCATCGGGCAGCCCGAACGTGAACGACACCACGGGGATCCGCTGCGCAATCACCAGCTCCAGTTTCGCCGGGTACTCGTCGTCCTCCCAGCGCGGCTGACCGGCGGCCACCCCGTAGCGGTCGGCCTGCTCCTGCACCCGGTGCTGGTAGGCCGCCAACTCGGGCGCCACGTCGGGCCCCGGCACGAACAGGTTCACGCCGAAGCGCCCGCCGGTGAGTTCGGCGGTGCGCGCGATCTGGTCGGCCAGCGCCTGGGTGCTCAGGTAGCCGCCCGGTACGAAGCCGAAACCGCCCGCCCGCACGACCTCGGCGACCAGTTCGGGGGTGGACACGCCACCGGCCATCGGCGCGACGATCACTGGAATCGCTAGCTCGCAGATCACCTAGCCGACCCTAGCGCGGCAGCAACAGCGTGGCACCCACGACGAGGGAGGCGATCGTCACCGCGCCGAACAGCAGCACCCACAGGGTGCCCGCGATCCCGGTGAGCCGGGCCAACTGGTCGGCGTCGGAGTCGGGGGCACGTCCCCTGCGCCGCTTGCGTTGCAGCTCGAACACCGGCCGCACCCCGCCCAGCAGCAGGAACCAGGCCGCCACGTAGCCAAAGGCGGCCTGCACCTGGACGCTGGTGTACCAGGACACCGCGAAGACCAGCGCCCCGGTGACCACCACCGAGACCACGCCGAACACGTTGCGGATCATCACCAGCATCGCGGCCAGCAGCACGATGATGGCCCACAGCAGCACGGTGGTCTGCCCGGCGGCGATCAGGGCGGCGGCGCCCAGGCCCAGCAGCGAGGGCGTGACGTAGCCCGCGGCCGCGGTGAGCACCATGCCCGGTCCGCGCGGCTTGCCCCGGGTGAGGGTGAGCCCCGAGGTGTCCGAGTGCAGCTGGATCCCGGTGAGCCTGCGCCCGGTCAGCAGGGCGACCAGCGCGTGGCCGCCCTCGTGCGCGATGGTCACGGCGTTGCGGGTGATCCGCCACACCGACCAGGGCAGCACCGCGATCAGCGCGATCACCGCCGTGACGCCCGCGATGGCGAGCTGCGTGTTGAGCTGTTCTGGCAGGTTCATCGCGTCCTCTTCTAGTGCACCCGAGGTGGTGGACGCGTGAGGGGCCCATGGCGTTGTATCGGGCGATGACCTTCACCGTGCAGGACGCTGTCCGGATCGCGACGCAGGCGCACGACGGCCAGCTGGACAAGGCGGGCAAGCCCTACATCGGTCACCCGGTGCGGGTGATGAACCGGGTCAGCGGGGACTACGAGCGTATGGCCGCGGTGCTGCACGACGTGATCGAGGACACCCCGGTGACCGCCGAGGACCTGCTCGCGCAGGGCTGCCCGCCCCGGGTGGTGACGGCGGTGGTGGCGCTGAGCAAGGAGCCGGGCGAGCCGCAGGCCGACTACATCGCCCGGGTGGCCGCCGACCCGATCGCCGTGGTGGTCAAGCGGGCCGACATCGCCGACAACTTCTCCCCGCCGCGCTTCGACGTGCTGGACGAGGCCACCCAGCACCGGCTGCGCGGCAAGTACGGCGAGGCGCTGCGGCTGCTCGACGTACTCGCGCGATCCTGACGTGAACTGACAGGTACGGCCAGCAGGATGACCGGCATGACAACCGTGACCGGGACGTTCGACATCACCCGCTGGGACGAGGACACCTACGAGGAGGCCGAGGGCGGCAAGCTGGGCCGCGTGGTGGTGGGCAAGACCTTCCACGGCGGCATCGAGGGCACCAGCACCGCGAACCTGCTCACCGCCGTGTCCCCCGTGCCCACCTCGGCCGCGTACGTGGCGATCGAGCGGGTGACTGCCACACTCGGTGACCGCTCCGGCACCTTCGTGCTGCGGCACACCGCGATCGGCTCGGCCGAGGGCGGGGAGATGGACATCGCCGTGGTGCCGGACACGGCCACCGGGCAGCTGACCGGGCTGCGCGGACAGCTCGCGATCACGCGACACGACGACGGCAGCCACACCTACTCGTTCGAGTACAGCCTCACCTGATCCGGTGATACCGGGCGACCCGGACACGGTGACGATCACCACAGCGGCGCCACTCAGCAGGTAACCATCCCGCCAAACGGGCGCCAGCGTTGCCCCGGACGTCGCAGCGGGGATCGCCGCCAACGTCACCTCCGCACCGGGACACTTCCCCGTTTGCGCTGGTCCACGGCACGATCGGGAGGCCGCCACCCCGGCACGAGGAGATGACGTGATGATCAGGATCGCCATCACCGGGCACCGAGGGCTCCCCGATCCCACCAGGACGCTCGTTGACGCCGCACTGCGCTCGGAGATCAACCGACTCGGCGAGCGGGGACTCGTTGGAGTGAGCTGCCTGGCCGACGGTGCCGACGCGCTGTTCGCCCAGGCCGTGCTCGACTCCGGCGGTGACCTGGTCGCGGTGCTGCCCGCTCGGGGCTACCGGGAGCGGCTGCCCGCCGACTACCACCCCACCTTCGACGCCCTGCTGGAGCGGGCCGCCGAGGTGATCACCCTGGACTACGACAAGCCCGGATCGGCCGCCTACATGGCCGCCAGCGTGCGCATGGTCCAGGGCGCCGACCACCTCGTTGCGGTGTGGGACGGGCAGCCCGCGGCCGGACAGGGCGGCACCGCGGACGTGGTCACCCACGCCCGCGGCCAAGGCCTGCCGGTCACCGTGATCTGGCCCGAGGGCAGCAGCCGGGGCTGAGCCCTACCGCGCCGGGTCGCGGTTGTGGAGCCGCTTCGCCCAGAGGTAGCCGAGCACCGTGAGCCCGGCGCACCAGGCGAGCGCGACCACGAGGCTGTCGCCCACCGGCGTGCCCATCAGCAGCGCCCGCAGCGCCTCGATCACCGGAGTGAAGGGCTGGCGCTCGGCGAACACCCGCACCCAGCCCGGCATCGAGTCCAGGGTCATCATCAGGATCCCGGGCGGTGGTCATGAGCTCGTGGCCTTCTCGCGCGGATGGTCGGTCAGGGCCAGGAACACGTCGTCCAGGTCAGGGGTGTGCACCGACAGCGTGTCCACCTCGACCGCTGCCTGCTCCAGCCGGGCCAGCAGTGCCCGCAGCGAGCCGACCCCGCCGTCCCCCGGCACGTGCAGGGTGAGCGCCTCCTCGTCGCGCGCGGACCCGCCGAGCAGCCGCGCCGCCGAGTCCAGCCCGCCCAGGTCGGCGAACCGCAACCGGATGTGGCCGCCGGGCACCAGCCGCTTCAGCTCGGCCGCGGTGCCCTCGGCCACGAGCCTGCCGTGGTCGAGCACCGCGATCCGGTCGGCGAGCTGGTCGGCCTCCTCCAGGTACTGCGTGGTGAGGAAGATCGTGACCCCGCCCGCGACCAGCTCGCGGATGATCTGCCACATCGTGCGGCGGCTGCGCGGGTCCAGCCCGGTGGTCGGCTCGTCCAGGAAGATCACCTTCGGGTCGCCGACCAGGGTCATCGCCAGGTCCAGCCGGCGCCGCATGCCACCGGAGTAGGTCGCCACCGGCCTGCGGGCCGCCTCCACCAGGTCGAAGGTCCCCAGCAGCTCTGCGGTGCGCCGCCTGCCCTCGGCGCGGCCCAGGTGGTGCAGGTCCGCCATCAGCACCAGGTTCTCCTCCCCGGTGAGCAGGCCGTCCACCGCCGAGTACTGGCCGGTGACGCCGATCGCCGCCCGCACCGCGTCGGGCTCGGCGGCCAGGTCGTGGCCCGCGACGCGGACCTGCCCGGCGTCGGCGCCGATCAGCGTGGACAGGATCTGCACCGTGGTGGTCTTGCCCGCCCCGTTCGGGCCGAGCAGGGAGAAGATCGTGCCCTGCTGCACGGTCAGGTCGATTCCGTCGAGAACGACCTTGTCGCCGAAGGACTTGCGCAGCCCCGTCACGGCGATCGCGGGCTGCTTCACGACCGCGCTCCCCCGGTCAACAGGGGCAGGGACCGCACACCGGTCAGATTCGGCGAGGGCATGAAGGTCACCGGAGCCTCGGGATCGGTGCGCAGGCCGGGGAAGCGGTCCAGCAGCAGGTTCAGCGCGACCCGGCCCTCCAGGCGGGCCAACGGGGCGCCGAGGCAGAAGTGGATGCCGCGGCCGAAACCCAGGTGCGGGTTGGGATCGCGGGTCACATCGAACACCTCGGGGCGGTCGAACTGGCGGGCGTCGCGGTTGGCGGCCCCGACCCACACCATCAGCATCTGGTTGGCGGGCAGGCGAACCCCGCCCAGCTCCACCTCCTCGGTGTTGCGGCGCGCGACCGCCGAGAACGGGCTGAGGAAGCGCAGCGACTCCTCGATCGCACCGGGCACCTTCGAGCGGTCCGCCCGCACCTGCGCCGCCTGCTCCGGGTGGGCGTCCAGGCACAGGATCGTGTTGCCCAGCAACATGGTTGTGGTGATGTGCCCGGCCAACAGCAGGATGCTGGCGAAGTTGACGACCTGGTTGTCGTTGAGCCGGTCGCCGTCCACCTCGGCCTGCACGAGCTGGGTCAGCAGGTCCTCACGCGGCTTGGTCCTGCGCTCGGCGGCGTGCGCGCGCAGGTAGTCCAGCATGGGCTGGAGCTGTTCCTGCTGCTTCTGGAACTCCCGCGCCTGCTCCCCGCTCTCGTCCTTGAGCGAGAACTGGTTGGCGTTGGCGAACAGTGCGTCCACCCAGTGCCGGAACAGCTCCCGGTCACCGCTGGGCACGCCGAGCAGGTCGGCGATGACGATCACGGGCAGCGGGTAGGCGAGATCGGCCACCAGCTCCCAGCTCTGCTTGTCCGCCACGGCATCGAGCAGTTCGCCGGTGAGGGCGTGGATCCTCGGCTCCAGGTCGGCCACGATCTTCGGCGTGAAGGCGTGACTGACCAGGTTGCGCAGCTTGCGGTGGTCGGGCGGGTCCATCTGCAGCAGGTTGCCCTCGCTCATCGAGGGGTCGGCGATCTCGGGGAAGAACATCGTCAGGTCCGAGGAGTAGGTGCGCGGGTCACTGAAGATCCGCGCCGCCTCCTGGTGGCCGTAGACGTTCCACAGGCCGAGTTCCTCGACGAACTCGACCGGTTGCGCGGGTTGCTGTCCGCGCACCCAGAACTGCTCCGGGTGGATACCCCACTGGTCGGCGAGCGTGGTCATGTCTTGTCCCCCTTCGTTGGTACTACGAGTAAGTCAGTCAGGAACGGCGGATCAGGATGTCGCCGTAGGAGGTGCGGGCCCGCACCTCGACGGTCTGCTCGGCCGAGCCGGGACCGTCCGCGGTGTCCAGCTCGTTGTGCACGGCGCCGAACTGCGAGCTCAGGTCCAGCCAGGCGGCACTGCCCTCACGGACACCGACCTCCAGTTCCCCGCAGGCGGTGACCAGCGCGACCGAACCGCGCACGACCTCGCCCAGCCGGACGTTGCCGTTGGCGGTCTTGGCGTTCACCGCGCCGAGCGCCCGGCCCACCGTGATGTCCCCGTTGGCCGCGCTGGCCCGCAGGTCGCCGGTGACCTCGCCCAGCCAGCTGTCCCCGTTCGCGTTCTTGATCACCGCACTGCCGTCGACCGCGCGGACCCGCAGCACCCCGGTCCCGATGGAGACCTGGGCGTCGCCCTCGACCCGCTCCACGGCGACCTCCCCGCCCGAGGTGGTCAGGTGCAGCGGGCCGGTGCTGTCGAGCTGGACGCGGCCGGTGCCGCTGCTGAACGTGCACTCGCCGAGCCGGCCCGTGGAGCGGAAGTCGCCCACCCCTGTCGTGGCGTGCACCTGCGAGCCGCTGGGCAGGTCGAGCGTCACGTCGACCGAGCCCGGCTTGCCGAACAGGCCGCTCTTGGGCGCCTTCACCAGAAGTGTGCCACCCACGTGCTCCACGCGGGCCTGCTTGGCGGCCTTGATGTCGCTCTCGCGGGACGGGTCGGTCGGCCGCACCTCGACGACGGTGTCGGTGCGGTCGCTCGCGGTGATCCGCAGGTAGCCGACCCCGAGTGTGATCGTGACGGGAATGGGGCCGGGCGTGGCGAAAGTGGGCATGGCTGTCCCCCAGGACGTGTGGGTGCGGTGGGTGCCGGACGGGCCGCTAACGGGCCCAGCCGGTGTAGCGCTGGCCGCCTCGGCCGCTGCGCCGCTCGGTGCGGGCGCCGCGGTCCTCGGGCTCCAGGGTCGCCGCGACGGCTCGCACCAGCCACGCGTTGACCGAGAGCCCCTGCTCCCCAGCCGCCTCCTCCACGCGCTGCTTCAGGTGCTCGGGCAGCCGGAAGTTGATCCGTGAGGTGGCGCCTTCCTCTGCGCTCGACGGGCTCGGCGCCGCCACCGGCGCCGCGTCCGCGTAGGACTGGTCACTCGGCGGCGCCGTCACCACGAAACTCGGGTCCAGCCCGCGCAGGCGCACCTCCACCGAGCCCGGCGCCAGGTCCATCGTGATCTCGTCAGCGGCCGCCGAGAGCGCGGTGAGCAGGGTGAGCCGGGCCGCCGACTCCAGTGGTGCGGTAAGGCGCTCCGCGAGTGCGCGGGCGTCCTCCCCGCCGGCGTCGGCGGCGACCGCGAGCTCTCTGCGGAGGTTGTCGACGTACGGCGTGAGGTTCATGGCACCATGATGGCACTGCAATGGCGCCACGGCAAGCCCTCATGGCGTCACATGGTGCCACAATGGTGACACTTCGCCCGGTCCTGCGATCCCACCACGACAAGGCCAATCAGAAGGAGCTGCGCAAACACGTCGGGATGACACGAGGGGAGCTGGGCGCGAGCCAGGCCCTGCGGCGCCAGGTGGCGCCACAGTGGCGCCATCCGTGGCTAGCGCAGCTTGCCCAGCAGTTCGACAGGCACGATCCGCACCGGGTACGGCCGCGCGGCCTCGAAGACGTCCGCGCCCTTGATCTCGGCCACCTGCTGGTACTGGCCGTCCGCGTCGAGCTCGTAGGCGGTCAGCACAGGGTCTGCCGGGTCGACGACCCAGTAGCTGGGCACACCCATGCGCTGGTAGACGGCCTTCTTGGTGTTGAGGTCGTTCAGCGCGGTGCTGGGTGAGAGCACCTCCACCACCAGCAGCGGCGCCACGGGCAGGTTCTTGTCGGTCAGGTCCTCGTCCCGAGCCACGAGCAGATCGGGCTGCACCTCGGTGGTCTCCGAATAGCGGACCGCAAATGGCGCCGGGAACACGTGCAAGTCCTCGGGGCACACCGCGTCCAGGAAGACCATCAGCTTCCCGACGATCTTCTGGTGGCGGGTCCCCGGTGCCGGGCTCACGAGGAGCATCCCGTCGATGAGTTCGTAGCGGCGGCCGTCATCGGGCATCGCCGCCAGGTCGTGCACCGTGTACGGACGTGCGGGCGGGTGCGTGGCCATCGCTGTCATGGTCCCTCCTTCTTGCTCATGGCAGCTAGTCCAGCACCCACCCCTGACAATCCGAGGGCCGCTGCGGAGTGCTCCGCAGCGGCCCACCGGATCGGGTGACGGGTCTACTTCTTCTTGTCCTTGGAACCTGAGTCCTCAGTCGACAACGCCGCCACGAAAGCTTCCTGGGGGACTTCCACGCGGCCCCAAACAGCCCCGTATGCGCTTCTTGCCCCCACCAACTACTTCTTCTTGTCCTTGGAACCTGAGTCCTCAGTGGACAGAGCCGCCACGAACGCCTCCTGGGGGACTTCCACGCGGCCGACCATCTTCATACGCTTCTTGCCCTCCTTCTGCTTCTCCAGCAGCTTGCGCTTGCGGGTGATGTCACCGCCGTAGCACTTGGCGAGCACGTCCTTGCGGATGGCGCGGATGGTCTCGCGGGCGATGATGCGCGAGCCGATGGCGGCCTGGATGGGCACCTCGTACTGCTGGCGCGGGATGAGCTCGCGCAGCTTGGTGGCCATCTTGGTGCCGTAGCCGTAGGCGGCGTCGCGGTGCACGATGGCGCTGAACGCGTCCACGGCCTCGCCCTGCAACAGGATGTCCACCTTCACCAGGTCGGCGGACTGCTCACCGGCCTCCTCGTAGTCCAGGGAGGCGTAGCCGCGGGTGCGGGACTTCAGCGAGTCGAAGAAGTCGAAGATGATCTCGGCGAGCGGCATGGTGTAGCGCAGCTCCACCCGGTCTTCGGACAGGTAGTCCATGCCGGCGAGCTGACCGCGCTTGCTCTGGCACAGCTCCATGATCGCGCCGATGAAGTCGCTGGGCGCGATGACGGTGCACTTGGTGATCGGCTCGTACACCTCGGCGATCTTGCCGTTGGCCCAGTCCGAGGGATTGGTGACGACGTGCTCCTTGCCGTCGTCCATGATCACCCGGTACACCACGTTGGGCGCCGTGGAGATCAGGTCCAGGCCGAACTCGCGCTCCAGGCGGTCGCGGGTGATCTCCAGGTGCAGCAGGCCGAGGAAGCCGCAGCGGAAGCCGAAACCCAGCGCCGCGGAGGTCTCCGGCTCGAAGGTCAGCGCGGCGTCGTTGAGCTGGAGCTTCTCCAGGGCCTCGCGCAGGTCCGGGTAGTCCGAGCCGTCCATCGGGTACAGCCCGGAGTAGACCATCGGCTTGGGGTCGCGGTAGCCGGCCAGCGGCTCGGCGGCGCCCTTGCGCTCGGAGGTCACGGTGTCGCCGACCTTGGACTGGCGCACGTCCTTCACGCCGGTGATCAGGTAGCCCACCTCGCCGACACCCAGCCCCGCGGAGGGCTTGGGCTCCGGGGAGATGATGCCCACCTCCAGCAGCTCGTGGGTGGCGCCGGTGGACATCATCTTGATCCGCTGCCGGGGAGTGATCTTGCCGTCCACCACGCGGATGTAGGTGACCACGCCGCGGTAGGTGTCGTACACCGAGTCGAAGATCATCGCGCGCGGCGGGGCCTCGGCCTCGCCCACGGGCGGCGGCACCTTGCGGACCACCTCGTCGAGCAGCTCGCGCACGCCCAGCCCGGTCTTGGCCGACACGCGCAGCACGTCGGTGGGCTCGCAGCCGATGATCTTCGCCAGCTCGGCGGAGTACTTCTCCGGGTCGGCGGCGGGCAGGTCGATCTTGTTCAGTACCGGGATGATGGTGAGGTCGTTCTCCAGGGCCAGGTACAGGTTGGCCAGGGTCTGCGCCTCGATGCCCTGCGCGGCGTCGACCAGCAGGATCGCGCCCTCGCACGCCTCCAGCGCCCGGGAGACCTCGTAGGTGAAGTCCACGTGCCCGGGCGTGTCGATCATGTGCAGGACGTGGTCCTGGCCCTCGAGCTGCCAGGGCAGCCGCACGTTCTGGGCCTTGATGGTGATGCCGCGCTCGCGCTCGATGTCCATCCGGTCCAGGTACTGGGCCCGCATGGCGCGTTCCTCGACCACGCCGGTCAACTGCAACATGCGATCGGCCAGGGTGGACTTGCCGTGGTCGATGTGGGCGATGATGCAGAAGTTCCGGATCAGCTCCGGTGTGGTGAACGTGGTGTCGGCAAACGTGCTCACGTGGGTGTATTCCTCGCGCTGCGGACAGGGGACTGACGTCAATGGTCCCATGGCCGCCGGTGTGCTCCGCACCGAATAGGGTCCTGGCCGTGTCCGAACACGGCCCAACGCCCCGACCAGCGCGCGGCGCGGTCACCCAGGTGCACCACGTGGAGCGCTCCGCGAAGCTGGACTATGCCCCTGACCTGGACGGATTCGCCGATCCCGGCGAGGTGGTCTGGGCCTGGGTGCCCTTCGAGGAGGACCCGCAGATCGGCAAGGACCGGCCGCTGCTGGTGGTCGGCAGGCTCGGCGGGGCGCTGCTGGGGCTGATGCTGTCCAGCAAGCAGCACGAGGGCTGGCTGGACCTGGGCGCGGGCGCCTGGGACAGCGAGGGGCGGCCCTCGCACCTGCGCCTGGACCGGGTGTACGAGCTGGACGAGCACGACATCCGGCGTGAGGGCTCGGTGCTGGCCCCTGACCGGTTCGGCCTCGTCGTGGACGCCTTGCGGGCCAGGGGCTGGCGCTAGGGATCAGCGCACGGTGAGCACCAGCTTGCCGACGGTGCGACCGGTCTCGCCGAGTGCGTGCGCCTTGGCGGCCTCGGCCAGCGGGAAGGTGCCCGCGATCGTGGGCCGCAACTGCCCCTTGGCGATGAGGTCGGCGAGGGCGGTCATGCCCGCGTGGTCGGCCTCGACCAGCAGCGTCTCGGCCCGCACCCCGAGCCGGTCCGCCTCGGCGGCGAAGGCCTGCTGGCCACGGGCCTTGATGGTGACCAGGACCCCGCCCGGGCGCAGGGTGCGCAGTGAGCGGGTGGAGTACTCACCCCCGATGGCGTCCAGCACCACGTCCACCTCGCGCACGACCTCGGCGAAGTCCACCTCGCGGTAGTCGACCAGCTCGTCGGCGCCGAGGCCGCGCAGGAAGGCGTGGTTGCCCGCGCTGGCCGTACCGATCACGTGCGCGCCCAGGGCCTTGGCGATCTGCACGGCGAAGTGCCCGACGCCACCGGCCGCCGCGTGGACCAGCACGCGCTGTCCCGCCTTGAGCTGTGCCGTGTCGACGAGCGCCTGCCAGGCGGTCAGCGCGGCGAGCGGGACGGCCGCCGCCCCCACGTGGTCCAGGGCGGCGGGCTTGGGCGCGAAGGCCCGCGCCGGGCCCGTGACGTACTCGGCGAACGAGCCCGCGCCGTACGGGTAGGGCAGCATGCCGAACACCTCGTCACCGGGCTTGAACAGGGTGACGCCGATGCCGACCCGCTCCACCACGCCGGACACGTCCCAGCCCAGCACGAACGGCGGTTCGCCCAGGAACATGCCGGGGGTGGACCGGTGCAACCAGTCGGTCGGGTTCAGGCCCGCGGCGTGCACGCGGACCAGCACCTGGCTCGGCCCCGGCTCGGGGCGGGGCAGCTCCACCTCGGTCAGCACCTCGGGGCCGCCGAGGACGTCCTGGCTGATCGCACGCATCGTGGTCGGTTCGCTCATGGTGCCCAGCCTGCCGCCGGGCCGCGGGCCGGGAAATGGCACGATCGCCAACATTCGATAGGATCGTGCCATGCACCGGATCGTCGTGCTGGCACTCGCCGGGGTCTACCCGTTCGAGCTCGGCATCCCCAAGCGGGTCTTCGGCGCGCTGCCCGACCGGTACGAGGTGCTGACCTGCACCGTCGACGGGGCGCCCGTGCGCAGCAACGCCGACTTCACGATCACCGCCGAACACGGGCCGGAGGCGCTGGAGACGGCCGACACCGTGGTGATCCCGCCGTTCGACGTGTCCCTGGTGACCGGCCAACTGCCCGAGCCGATGGCCCAGGCGCTCGCGCGGATCAGGCCGGGCGCCCGCGTGGTGTCGATCTGCACCGGCGCCTTCGTGCTCGCCGCGGCCGGGCTGCTCGACGGCCGCCCGGCGACCACGCACTGGCAGCTCACCGACCTGTTCCGGCGCCTGTTCCCGGCGGTGCTGCTGGACCAGGACGTGCTGTTCGTCGACGACGGAGACGTGCTGACCTCGGCCGGGGCCGCCTCCGGGGTGGACATGTGCCTGCACCTCGTGCGCAGCGACCACGGCAGCCACGTGGCCAACCAGGTCGCGCGGGCGTGCGTGGTGCCGCCGTGGCGTGACGGCGGCCAGGCCCAGTACATCGAACAGCCCGTGCCCCAACCGTCCACCGCCAGCACCTCGGCGACCAGGCAGTGGGCCCTGGCACACCTGCACCTGCCGCTGACCCAGTCCGAGCTGGCCGATCACGCGCGGATGAGCCTGCGCACCTTCGCGCGGCGGTTCCGCGACGAGGTCGGCGTCAGCCCGGGCCGGTGGCTGATCCAGCAGCGCGTGGCGCGGGCGCGCGAGTTGCTCGAATCCAGCGACCTGCCGGTGGACCGGATCGCGAGCCAGGTCGGCTTCGCCACCGGCACCTCGCTGCGCCAGCACCTGCGCGAGAGCATCGGCGTGTCCCCGCTGGCCTACCGGCGCACCTTCCGCGCCGCCGGCATGTCATGAAAGTGCCGTTCGCTGCACTGGACGCCGCGAACGGCACTTTCATGACACCTTGCGCACCACGGTGTCCTCGGCCCCCAGCGGCACGCCCTCGGCGGAACGGATCTCCAGCGGGCTGAGCGGGCGTCCGTGCTCGCGGTCGACCAGTTCGGAACGCGGCTCGCCGGGGGCGAAGAAGTGCGCCTCACCCCACTGCCGCAGGGCGACCACCACGGGGAACAGGTCGCGACCCTTCGGGGTGAGCACGTACTCGTGGTAGGCGCTGCCATCCGAGGCGGGCACCACCTCGAGCACACCGCCCGCGACCAGCGACCGCAGCCGTGTGGTCAGGATGTTCTTGGCCACGCCCAGTCCGCGCTGGAACTCGCCGAAGCGCCTGCTGCCGTCGAAGGCGTCGCGCACGATCAGCAGCGACCACCAGTCCCCGATCGCGTCCACCGACCGGGCCACCGGGCAGTCGCTGGCGTCCAGCCGGGTTCGCCGCACCATGAGCCCTCCTTACTGGTTGCAAGATGCTACCAGCCTCCGCTAGCGTCAACATGGTGGCAAGATGCAACCGGATTGTCCCGCTGTTCGCGCTGGCCTGCGCCTGCGCCGTGGCCACCGTCTACTTCGCACACCCGCTGCTGGTGACGATGGGCCAGGACCTGGGGATCGCCCCCGCCGTGCTGGGCGCCGTGGTCACCACGACCCAGATCGGCTACGGACTCGGCCTGTTCCTGCTCGTGCCGCTCGGCGACCTGGTCAACCGCCGCCGCCTGGTCACCGCCCAGTTCGCGCTACTGGCGGCGGCCCTGCTCACCGTCGGCACGGCGAGCACCCTGACCGTGCTGCTCACGGGCATGGCCGCCGTGGGCCTGCTCGCCGTCGTCACCCAGTCGCTGGTGGCCTTCGCCGCGTCGCTGGCCGAACCGGCGCGGCGTGGCCGGGTCCTGGGCACGGTCACCAGCGGGGTGGTGAGCGGCATCCTGGTGGCACGCACCGTGTCGGGGGTCGTGTCCGATCTCGCCGGGTGGCGCGCGGTCTACCTCGCCGCCGCCGGGGTCTGCGCCCTGCTCGCCGTGACCCTGCACCTCGCACTGCCAGACACCGCGCCGAACCCCTTGCGGTACGGGCAGTTGCTGCGGTCGACCGTGCGCATGTTCGCGCGCGAGCCGGTGCTGCGGGCACGTTCGGCGCTGGCCGTGCTGGTGTTCGCGGCGTTCAGCGTGCTGTGGAGCAGCGTCACGCTGCCACTGAGCGCCATGTCCTTGTCGCACACGGCAATCGGCGCGTTCGGGCTCGCCGGGTTGGCGGGTGCCTTGGCCGCCTCGCCCGCGGGCCGCCTGCACGACCGGGGCCTGGGCCAGTGGACGACCGGCACCGCACTGGGTCTGCTGGTGCTCTCCTGGGTGCCGCTCGCGCTGACCCAGCGGTCACTGTGGGCGCTGGCGGTCGGCGCGGTGCTGCTCGACCTGGCCGTGCAGGCGGTGCACGTCACCAACCAGAGCATGATCTACGCGGTGCGGCAGGACGCGGGCAGCCGCGTGATCGGCGGCTACATGGTGTTCTACTCGATCGGCAGCGGCACGGGGGCCATCGCCGCGACGGCCGCCTACTCGGTGGGCGGCTGGCCAGGTGTGTGCGCACTCGGCGCCGCGATCAGCCTGCTGGCACTGGTGGTGTGGGCGGTTCACGCCAGGGTTCACGCCAACCGGGTCAGCTCCACCGACACGGTCAGCCCCGCGCCCGCGCCTCCGGTGTAGATGCCCTTGAACGGCACGACGTCGGCGTAGTCGCGGCCGACGGCGACCCAGATGTGCCGGTTGCCGACGGGGATGGCGTTGGTGGGGTCGTAGGCCCACCAGCCGCCGGTCCACGCCTCGATCCAGGCGTGGCTCTCCCCGCGCACGGTCTCCTTGAGCGCCCCCTCGGGCCGGGTGTGCAGGTAACCGGACACGTACCGGGCGGGAATGCCGATGGCGCGCAACAACGCCAAGGTCATGTGCGCGTAGTCCTGGCACACGCCTTCCTTGGCCTGCCAGGCATCCGAGGCGGAACTGTGCACGCTGGTGGTGCCCTGCTTGTAGGTCATCTGCTCGTGCACGAACCGCGAAGCGGCGAGCACGGCCTCAGCAGGGGTCAGGCCGCGGCGCAACTGCCTTGCCTGGGCGGCGAGTTCGCGGTCGTTGGGCACGTAGCCGGTCCAGCCCAGGTACTCGGTGAACCGGTCGGCGACCTCCTCGGAGCGCAGGTCCGCCCAACTCGCCTCGCGCACCGGCTCCACCTCGCCGCTGGTCTCCACCACGGAGGAGCCGACGACGCTCAGTTCGGTGTGCGGGGCGTGCAGGTCGAAGGAGGTGACGACCGTCCCCCAGTAGTCGGTGTAGCGGTACGACCTGGTGGCGGGCGCGGTCTCGACCCGGCTCACCACGACGTTCTGCCTGCGATCACCGCGCGGGGTGAGCCGGACCTCGTTGTAGGACTGGGTGACCGGCGCCGCGTACTCGTACCGGGTGGTGTGCGAGACCCTGATGCGCCAGCTCACGCGCCGACCTCCGCGTTGGTCCACGCCACCCACGGTGCGGAGTGGAAGTACTGGTGGGACACGGCCTCACCCACGTCACGAACGGTGTCCTGCAAGGACTTCAGCCGGGTGGGCAGGTCGTCGAGCAGCTCGGAGGTGCGCAGGAACTCCAGCTCGCTGCGGGCCTTGCCCAGCAGGCGGGTCGCTTCCGCCGTGGCGCCGACCCGGACGCTGGAGTGGTGGTCCAGGTGTTCCAGGCAGGACTCGGCCTGTACCAGGGCATGGAACACCGAGCGCGGGAAGAGCCTGTCCAGCAAGAGGAACTGCACGACCCGGCTCGCGTCCAGTGCACCGCGGTAGGTGCGCAGGTACGTGTCGTGAGCGCCCGCGGAGCGCAGCACGGTGACCCAGCCTGGCGAGGACGCCTTGTCCCCGGCACGGGACAGCAGCAGTCGCACGATCATGTCGACCCGTTCCACGGAACGGCCCAGCACGAGGAAGCGCCAGCCGTCGTCGCGGCTCATCGTGGAGTCGGCCAGCCCGGCGAACATGGCGGCCCGCTCCTCCACGAAGGAGAAGAACGCGTGCGGGCCGACCCGGCGCGAGTAGCGCTGCCGCTCGGGCACCGCGTTCCACATCGCGTTCAGGCACTCCCACATCTCGGTGGACACCACCTCGCGGGCACCCCGGGTGTTCTCCCGCGCGCTGGTCACCGAGGCCACGATCGACCCGGCGTTGCTCGCCGAGTACGCCACCAGCTCGGTCAGCGACCACACGTCCAGCACCGCGCCCTTGGGCGGTTCGATGCCCAGCACGGACAGCAGCTGGCGGCTGGCCGCGTCGGGGTCGACGGTGGCGTCCTCCAGCAGTTGGTGCACCGACACGTCCAGGATGCGCGCGGTGTCGTCGGCGCGCTCCACGTAGCGTCCGATCCAGTACAGCGATTCCGCGTTCCGGGCCAGCATCACGCCCCCCGCTGCTGTTGTTGCTGCTGTTGTTGTGCGGCGGTCAGCTCCGGTCCCTGCTCGGTGGCGGTCCCGGTCATCACCCTCGTCCCGACCAGGCCGGGACCGGACAGCTCGCTGTCCACTGTGGACGACCGCGAGGCGAGCACCCAGGTGTCCTTGGACCCGCCGCCCTGCGAGGAGTTGACCACCAGGCTGCCCTCCGGCAGCGCCACGCGGGTCAGCCCGCCGGGCAGCACGAACACGAAGTTGCCGTCGTTGACCGCGAACGGCCGCAGGTCCACGTGCCGGGGCGAGAGCCGGTCGCCGACCTTGGTGGGCACGGTCGACAACTGCACCACCGGCTGCGCGATCCAGCCTCGCGGGTGGGCGCGGACCTTGCGGCGCAACGCGGCCAGCTCCTTGGCGCTGGCGTCCGGCCCGAAGACGATGCCGTAACCCCCTGACCCCTCAACGGGTTTGACCACCAGCTCAGCCAGGTGGTCCAGCACGTGGGCGCGCTCGTCGGGCAGCCAGCACCGGTAGGTGTCCACATTGGGCAGCAGCGGCTTCTCGCCGAGGTAGTACTGCACGATCTCGGGCAGGTAGGTGTAGACGAGCTTGTCGTCCCCGACCCCGTTGCCCACGGCGTTGGCGATCACCACGTTGCCCGCGCGGGCCGCGTTGAGCAGCCCGGCCACGCCCAGCACCGAGTCCGGCCGGAAGTGCACCGGGTCCAGGTAGTCGTCGTCGATGCGCCGGTAGATCACGTCCACCTGGCGCTCGCCCTCGGTGGTGCGCAGGTAGATCGTGTGGTCGCGGCAGAACAGGTCACGGCCCTCGACCAGTTCCACGCCCATCTGGCGGGCCAGCAGCGAGTGCTCGAAGTACGCGGAGTTGTGCACGCCGGGGGTCAGCACCACGACGGTCGGGTCGGCCACGTTGGAGGCCGCGGAGTTGCGCAGCGCCCGCAACAGGTGCACCGCGTAGTCGCCGACGGCGCGAACCCGGTGCTGGGCGAACAGGTCCGGGAAGACCCGTGCCATGGTGCGCCGGTTCTCCATCACGTAGGACACGCCCGAGGGGCAGCGCAGGTTGTCCTCCAGCACGCGGAACACCCCGGCCTCGTCGCGGACCAGGTCGATGCCCGCCACGTGGATGCGCACCCCGTTGGGCGGCAGGATGCCCGCCGCCTCACGGTGGAAGTGCGCGCAGGAGGTGATCAGCCTGCGCGGCAGCACCCCGTCGCGGATGATCTCGGCGTCCCCGTAGACGTCGGCGAGGAAGGCCTCCAGCGCGCGGACCCGTTGCACGATGCCACGTTCCAGCTTGGCCCACTCCGAGGCCGCGATGACCCGCGGTACGAGGTCGAGGGGGAACGGGCGTTCCTGTCCGGACAGCGAGAAAGTGATGCCCTGATCGACAAAAGCCCTACCGAGTGCGTCCGCGCGAGCGGCCAGGTCGGACGCGGCGGAGGGCGCCAGTGCCTCGTGCAGCGTGCGGTAGGGCGAGCGAACACTGGCGTCCTCGGCGAACATCTCGTCGTAGGCACCGGCGTGCGGACGCCTCGGATCGAGATAACCCTTGAACAGCGCGCCCGGCACTCGTCCGTTGCTCGAACTGCCGGTGCGCGCCGTGCGGGTCATAGTCGACATCCTGACCCAGGTGAACCGGGGAAAGCACTACTCCAAACCACTGGTTACACGGAAGAAACCTCAGATGGTGGCCGAACGTCCACTCGCAACGGATGGTCGGCGGGGATCTCGACCAGCACGATGCGCACCCCGTCCGGGTCGGCGATCCAGCCCTCCACGGTGCCCCAGGGCTCGCGTTGCGGCTCGCGCAACGCGGTCACGCCCCGCTCGGCCAGTTCGGCGAAGGCGGCACGGACCTCGCGCACCTGCAGGTAGATCATCGTGTGCGAGCTGGGCGGCTCGCCCTCCCCGTGCCCGGAGACCTCCAGCAGTCCCTGGCCGAGAAAGAACACCGTGCCACCCGGGAACTCCCGGAACACGGCCAGCCCCAGCACGTCCCGGTAGAAGGCGGTGGCGCGCCGCGGGTCGCGGGGCCGGATCAGGATCCTGCTGCTCAGTACCTCCATGCCTGACACTGTGCCACCTCAGCCGACGCACAGCCCCACGATGCCCGCCAGCACGATCACCGAACCGACCAGCCTGCGCACCGGGTTGGGCTCACCGAGCACCCGCCAGGCCACCAGCGCGCCGAGCACGATGCTCAGCTCGCGTGCGGGCGCGACCACGCTGACCGGGGTGGTCCGCATGACCAGCAGCACGAGCAGGTACCCGATGGGCGAGAGCAGGGCGACGACCAGCACCTCGCGACGGTGCGCCCGCCACAGCTCACCGACGAATCCTCGGTGTGCAAACGCTTGCGGCGCAAGCATCATCGACTGGACCACCGATCCGGCGGTGAAGTAGAGCAGCACGGGCATGCCGATGACGTTCACCGAGTGCGCGTCCCACAGAGTGTACCCGGCGATCGCCGCACCGGTCAGCAGGCCGTAACCGAGGCTGGCGGGGCTGGGCCGGGCGCCACGCCCCATGCTGATCACGAAGACGCCGAGCACCACCGCGCCCGCACCGAGCAGCCCCAGCGGGCCGGGGTGCTCGTGGAACACCAGCACCGCGGCGACCACCGACAGCAGTGGCCCCGTACCGCGCGCGAGCGGGTACACCACGGACATGTCGCCGACCGCGTAGCCGCGTTGCAACAGCACGCCGTACGCCACGTGCAGCACAGCGGTGCCGATCGCGGCGGGCAGCCAGGACCACTGCGGGTGCACGTCCACGAGGAGCAGGTAGCCGATCGCGAGCGGAACGCAGAACACCGCGGAGAGCGTGTAGTAGAGCCAGACGAAGGCCGAACCGCCGGAACCGACCTTCTTGGCGGCGTAGTTCCAGGCGGCGTGCAGCACGGAGGCGAGCAGGAGCAGGGCAGCGGCGGTGGGGTGCACCGGAGAACCTCTCTGGTCCCACGCGGGCGCGCGGGAACCCGGTTACTCCAGGCTTTTCCCCCGTCATATGACCGACCGGCACCGGGCCGACCGTGGTGCCGCTCGGACCAGTCCTCCCGCGCCCTTGTTGTGGTCGTCGAGGCGGGCGGGGAACGGAACCCTAGGCACTGACCACTCGACCGTATCAGGCAGGAGCCCGCACGGCACCAAGCAATTCGGGACCGCGCTCGGCCAGTCGCTGGTAGGCGATCCGGCCGCCCCACCAGGCCGCGAGGAGGCCGCAGGCAAGGCCCACCGGGACCGCGAGCCAGTTCAGCACCGGCAGCGCGTCGAACTGCCCGATGAGCAACAGCGCCACGGCCGGGATCGCGCAGACGAACTGCAACAGGGTGGTACCCAACTGGAGCAGTGCTCGCGAGCAGCCGGGGCGACCGCCCGCGGCGAAGGGGTTGCCGCCGCGCTGCGCGGGCATCGGGTACGGGGCCAGCACCGACAGCACCAGCATCACGCCCGCGCTGGCGCCCAGCATCGCGGGCACGATGGCGAGCACCCACGGGTAGGCGGTGGTGTCCCCGGTGACCCCGGGCAGCACCAGGGCCGCCAGCAGCGCGACCGGGGCGACGATGAGCAGCCAGGCGACCTGCCTGCCGCGCACGTCCGCGCGGGCGGCCCCGGGCATGACCAGGGTGTGCCAGACCGCGGAACCGTCGAACCCGTAGAGGTTGGTGGCCTGGAGCGAGGCGAAGAAGACGATCCACAGCGCGGCGAAGGGCAGCATGAAGATGCCGCTGCGACCGGCCGAGGAGAACACCGGGATGAAGATGCCGATCACGATCGAGGTCAGCAGCATGGCCCGCCGCCGCGCGTCCCGCCACCACACGCGCAACTCCTTGCCCACCACCGCACCCACGGGGCTGACCGGCAGCAGCACGCGGCGCACCCGCTCGGTGCCGGTCTTCGCGGCGCGGCCACGACCGGCCGCCTGCGGCACGGTGAGCCTGCGCGTCAGCAGCCGCGCCCACGCCAGCACCAGCAGGCCGTCCAGCACGGCCAGCGCCAGGAGTAGTCCGATCGCGACGGCCCAGTCCGCGCGCGCCGCCGCACCGACCGCGTCGGCGCCCCACCCGGTGGGCAGGTCCAGCAGCACGCTGGTGAACACCGGCGAGGACTGGCCGACGATCAGCGGGGCCAGCGCCTCGATCGCGAAGCGGGCGGGCACGTAGGCCAGGCCGACGAAGGCCGCGAGCAGCACGCCGAGGTCCTTGCCGCGCCGCGAACCCAGCACCGCGCCCAGCGCCGCGATGACCACCCTGGACAGCAGCACGGCCAGCGCCAGTTGCAGCAGCACGGCCAGCACCGCGACCACGACCGCGCCCGCACCGTAGGACAGCGCGGCGACCACGAGGCCCGCGAAGGCGATCAGCGTGGCCACCGGCGGCACGCCCACCAGCGAGGCCGCCAGCATGCCGAAGGCCAGCCGGGTGGGCGGCACCGGCAGCAGGGCGAAGTTCTCCGGCCGCAGGGTCTCGTCCCCGCCGCCGGTCAGCACCGGGCCGAACAGCCAGCCCAGGGTCCAGGCGGCGGCCAGTGCCGCGGCGATGGTCGTGCCGACCTCGGGGCCGCCGGGGTGGCTGATCACGAACCCGGCGCTGACCACCGCGGCGACCAGCCCGACCAGTCCACCAATGGCGTAGGAGACCCCGCGGCGCCCGCCCAGCGAGTGCGAGAGCACCCGCAGCTTCATCCGGATCAGGACGCCAACCACGACAGGCCCTCTCCCCCGCCGGTGCGCCCGCCGACCAGGTGCACGAACGCCTCCTCCAGGGTCCGGTCCCCGCGCACCTGCTCCACCGGCCCGCTGGCCACCACCCGGCCCCTGGTGATCACCGCGACGTGGTCGCACAGCTTCTCCACCAGCTCCATCACGTGGCTGGACAGCACCACGGCCCCGCCCGCGTGCACGAAGCGCTGCAGGATGGTGCGGATCGTGGCCCCGGACACCGGGTCGACCGCCTCGAAGGGCTCGTCCAGCACGAGCAGCTTCGGCGCGTGCAGCAGCGCGGTGGCCAGCCCGATCTTCTTGCGCATGCCCGCCGAGTAGTCGATCACCAGCGTGCGCTCGGCCTCGGTCAGCTCCAGCACGCGCAGCAGTTCGTCGGCCCGCTCCGCCACGGTGTCCGGCGCCAGCCCGCGCAGCAGCCCGGTGTAGGTGAGCAGCTCCCGCCCGGTCAGCCGCTCCGGCAGCGCCAGCCCGTCCGGCAGCACCCCGACCAGTTCCTTGGCCCGCACCGGGTCGGCCCACACGTCCGCGCCGAAGATCCGCACGCTGCCCGCGTCGGGGCGCAGCAGCCCCACGCACATCGACAGCGAGGTGGTCTTGCCCGCCCCGTTCGGCCCGACCAGGCCGAAGAACGAGCCGCGCGGCACCGTCAGCCCCACGTCGTCGACCGCGACGGTGCTGCCGAACACCTTGCGCAGCCCCGAGATCCACAGCGCCGGGCTGTCCTCCACCGGTACCCCCTCCTGAGTGAACGACGATCACCCCATGATGCACCCCGGCGCGTGACCCCGCGTCGTGGACGCGCCGCCGCCAGTGTGATATCACATTGATAGTCGCCCACCGAGGGGCGCGTAGGAGGGGAACATGACTGGCGAGCGGATTCGCATCGAGGAGTCCCGGGCACGGCAGCTGCCCGGCGGGCCGATGCTCACACTGGGTCTGGTGCTGGTCGTCGCCGCGATCGCGGCGGCCGTCGCGCTGCCCGCGCACGTCGGCCCGGTCGTGCTGGTGGTCCTGGCCGTACTGGCACTGCTGACGCTGCGCGGGCTGCTGGTGCTCGCGCCCGGCGAGGCCAGGGTGTTGCAGTTGTTCGGCAGCTACGCGGGCACCGTGCGGGAACAGGGCATGCACTGGGTCAACCCGTTCACCACGCGGACCCGGGTGTCGCTGCGGATCCGCAACCACGAGACCGCGGTGACCAAGGTCAACGACGCCGAGGGCAACCCGATCGAGATCGCCGCCGTGGTGGTCTGGCAGGTGGAGGACTCCGCGCGGGCCATGTTCTCCGTGGACGACTTCATCCGGTTCGTCGGCATGCAGACCGAGACCGCCGTGCGGCACATCGCCACCAGCTACCCGTACGACAACCACAACGACACCGAGGGCCTGTCGCTGCGGGAGAACGCCGAGGAGATCACCGGCAGGCTGTCCGCGGAGATCGCCGAGCGGGTCAGCGCCGCGGGCGTCACCGTGATCGAGTCCCGGCTCACCCACCTGGCCTACGCCGCCGAGATCGCCGGGGCCATGCTGCAACGCCAGCAGGCCGGGGCCGTGGTGGCCGCCCGCCAGCGCATCGTCGAGGGCGCGGTGGGCATGGTGGAGCTGGCGCTGGCCAGGCTCGCCGAGCGCGACGTGGTGGAGCTGGACGAGGAGCGCAAGGCGGCCATGGTGAGCAACCTGCTCGTCGTGCTCTGCGGGGACCGCGCCACCCAGCCCGTGGTCAACGCGGGCTCGCTGTACTGAGCCGCCACGAAGGTGTCCTTGACAGGGCTCGACCTGGTCGAGGACACCTTCGCGGCGGGACCCAGCGGCCAGCTGTGCACAGGCCACGGGTTGTCCACACGTGGATCTTGAGCAGGATCAACGGGGTGGGGCGGGGGTAGACTGGAATCGGGGTCGCCCCCCAGGGAGTGGCGGGGGATGGACTGGGTGGGTCAGACCACGTACCCGTGCTCGGTGTTGATCCGCTTCGAGTACCAGCGGCCCACGTCGTCCAGGCCGGTCCACTGCTCGTGCGAACGGCCGTCGGCGTAGGTGAGCACCCCGTTGGTGCGGCCGAATCCGCCGCTGGTGTCGATCGTGTCCTCGCTCAGCGCGGGCCTGCCGCCACCGACCGTCCACAGTCGACGTCCCATGTGGACGGAAGCGTCGATGCGGTAGTTGTTGTCGTCCACGATCTTCTGGGTGACATCGGCGCGCAGCGAGAAGTCGAACCCGTCCACCTTGCCCATCGAGCCGTAACTGCCCACCACGTGCTGGTCGGTGTTCTGCTTGCTCGCGGAGTCGGCGAGCTTCGTGGTGTTGTCGAAGGTCCACTGGCCAGAGGCCCGCACCGGCACGAGGCCGCGCGAGGTGTGCAGCAGCGCACTGGTGTGCCAGGAGCGCGCGACGTGCGTGGCGATGCTGGTGTCGAGCCCGGTGCCGGTGGTGCCGACCCGCACCTCGGCCTCGGGCACCTCGGTGCTGGGGGCCGTGCCGGTGACGCGCCGCACGCCGGGGTCGGTGGTGGCGAACAGGTTGCCGCCGAGGGTCCAGCTGTCCACGATCCCGTGCGGCGGAACAAGTTCCACGGTGTGCGGGCGGCCGTCGGTGAGCGTGCCGAGGAACGGGCTCAGGTCGATCGTGTAAGGCAGCGTGACGATCGCGTCGATGGCGGAGATGGGCCGCCACAGCATGGGCGCGACCCCGCCGGTGTAGATCACGGAGTAGGGCGCGACCACACCCGCGGGCCGCCCGTCGACCCTGACCCCGACCTCGCGGTAGGTGCCGCCGCCGCACAGCCCGGCCTGCGGGTACGCCTTGGCCAGTTCGGTGGGCACGTTGGACCACCAGAACTCCTCGCAGCCGCCGCCCCGCGCGTACACCTGGGCGGTCAGCTTCGCGGTGTTGGCGGGCACGGTGACCTGCGCGGTGTAGTTCTTTCCGTCCGGCAGCGCCTGCCAGCCGGGCTGCCCGGCGTCGGCGGCCAGCGGCAGCACGGTGTCGGCCTGCTCGGGCGCGGGGTGCGCGCGGTCGGCTTGGTAGTAGGTGACCGTCACCTCGACGTCGTAGGGCCCGGTGTAGGTCTGGTTGACCACGTTGCCCAGGTCCACCACGAAAGGCTGCGCCCGGTGCAGCAGCGGGCTGAACTCGGTGATGTCCCGGTCGAAGTGCCAGGTGATGCCGGACGGGTCGGGCTCGGGCGTGGAGGTCCGCAGCACCTCGGCCCCGCCGATCCACAGCCCGGCCAGCCGGTCGTACTGGCGGCCCTTGCTGCTGGCGGTCCAGCTCAGCACGACCTTCGTCCAGGGACCGGCGCACTGCGCGGGCGGGGCGAGCGTGCCGACGTAGGGCTGTCCGTAGGAGTTGGCGAAGGTGTGCTTCATGGCCGTCACGGTGCAGGACGGGGTCGGCGGGCGGCTGACCGGAGGCAGCGCCTGGACCGGGTCCTGGTAGTCGGTGACGACCCGGTCGGCCGGGGCGGCCGCGGCCTGCGGGGCGGTGGTCACGACCGCGGCGGCGGCGACAAGAGCAGCGAGGATTCTGCGCACCCAGCGGACGCTAGCCGCTGGACCCGCCCGCGCTGGACCCTCCGGTCGGCGGGTCTTGCAGCAGTTCGATCGCCCTGGCCAGGGTCGACAGCCGCTGGTCGAGCGTGTCCCCGGCCGGGTACAGCCGCACGGTGTCCACCCCGGCGGCCCGCCACACCGCCAGCCGCTCGCGCACCATCTGCTCGGTGCCGATCAGCGTGGTCGCCAGCACCATCTCGTCGGGCACCAGCGCGGTGGCCTCCTCCCTGCGACCCGCCACCCACAGTCGCTGCACCTGCTCGGCCACCTCGGCGAAGCCCTGCCGCGCGTAGGCGCTGTTGTAGAAGTTGGTCGTGGCCGAACCCATGCCGCCGAGGCTGAACGCGAGCTTCTGCTTGCGCGGCAACAGCATCTGCTCCACGTTGTCGCCGAACGCCACCTCGGCGCCCTGGCTGATGTCCAGGTCGGCCAGGGTCCGCCCGGCCCGCGCGGCCCCGGCCGACAACGCGTCCAGGTAGGTGTCGGCGGCCTCCGGCACGAAGCTGGTCCCCAGCCAGCCGTCGGCGATCTCCCCGGTCAGCTCCAGCATCTTCGGCGACAGCGCGGCCAGGTAGACCGGGATGCGCGGGTTGGCGGGCTGCGCCAGCCGCATCGGCTTGCCCTCACCACCGGGCAGCGGCAGCTGGAAGTGCTTGCCCTGGAAGGCCGCCTTCTCGCCGGCGGCCAGCGCGCGCACGATCCGCACCGTCTCGCGCATCCGGCCCAGCGGGTGCGCGAACGGCACCCCGTGCAGCCCCTCGATGACCTGCGGCCCCGACGCGCCGAGCCCCAGCAGGAACCGGTCCCCGGACATGCGCGCCAGGGTCAGCGCGCTCATCGCGACCATCGCCGGGGTCCTGGTGCCCAGTTGCAGCACGGCCGAGCCGAGCAGGATGCGCTCGGTGCGGGCCGCGAGATAGCCAAGCGGGCCCACCGCGTCGCAGCCCCACGCCTCGGCCACCCAGCAGACCTCGACCCCCAGCCGCTCGGCCTCCAGCACGTAGTCGACCAGTTCCGGCCACGGCCCGGCCTCCGCCGAGAGCTGCACCGAGACGCGCATCAGCCGCGTTCCTCGGCCAGTGCCTTGATGCCCTCGATGGTGCTGGCCATGTTCCTGTTCAGCTCGGCCAGCCGTCGCCGGATGATCCGGTCCTCCTTCTCCGGCATGGACTTGATCGCGGGCGTCAGCCCGGACGGCCCGGGCCCCAGCCGCACGCTCTGCCGCAGCACCGTGCCGCCCTCCCCCGCGCTGAGCTCGAACCGCCACTGCGCGGACGGGTTGGCCGGGTCGCCGACCACCCAGGCGAACAGCCGCTCGCGCTGGAAGTCCACGATGGTCGACACCGTCTCCCAGCGGCCGATGGCCTCGTGCTCGTTGCGCCCGGTGAACCGGCAGCCCGCGGCGGGCTCGGCGGCACCGTCCAGCCAGTCCCCGCCCTGGAACTCCGTGCTGAACCGGGCGGGCAGGTTGATGTCGCAGACCAGCGGCCACACCGCGGCGGGCTCGGCCGCCACCAGGATCTCGGCCTCGGTGCTCGGTCCCTGCTCGTACTTCAGCTCCGTCACGCCGCTGAGCGTATCGGTTGCACTATGAGACTGACTAGTCCCAGCGGGGACGCCGATCCCTCAGCTCAGCGCGATCTTCCAGCCGAGGGTGATCAGCAGGGTCACGACCACCGTCAGGAAGACCCGGCGGATGAACGCCGAGCCCCGGCTCACCGCGATGCGCGCACCCAGCAGGCTGCCCGTGACGTTGCAGACGGCCATCACCAGGCCGAGGCCCCACAACACCTTGCCGCTCAGGGCGAACAGGAGCAGCGCCCCGATGTTCGTCGCACTGTTCACGACCTTGGCCGTGGCCGAGGCGCGCAGGAACGCGTAGCCCACCAGCCCCACCAGCGCGAAGACCAGGAACGAGCCCGTTCCCGGCCCCGCGAGCCCGTCCCAGAAACCGATCAGGCCGCCCACCGCGCACATGATCGCCGTGCGCCGCCGCACGCTGTGCCGCCACAGGTCCCGCACGCCGAAGTCCGGCTTGCGCCAGGTGTAGATCCCCACGCCCACCAGTGCGACCCACACGATGATGTTGAGCACCGTCGCCGGCAGCACGGAGGCGAATGCCGCTCCCGCAAGGGATCCGAGCAGAGCCATGACCGCCATCGGCACGGCCGAGCGCCACTCGATCTCGGTGCGGCGCGCGTACGCGGGCACCGCCGAGGCCGTACCGAAGAAGGAGGCCACCTTGCTGGTCGCCAGGGAGTAGATCGGCAGGCCACCCGGGGCCACCAGCAGCAGCGCGGGCAACTGGATCAGCCCGCCGCCGCCCACCACGGCGTCCACCGCCCCCGCCAGGAACGCCGCCGCGCACAGCAGCAGCAACGCCCCCACCGAGACCTGTCCGAACCCCGCCCACTCCACCCCTGTCCCCACGCCCCGACCCTAAGCGCCCCACACCCCCCTTCCCCCTGTGTCTCCCACCACCCCCGTTCCCATCCATGAACGCACCCACCCCGTGCCCGCGTCTTCGCGCCAGTCCCCGGTAAGCGCCCCGCTCCCCCTACGCCTCCTGCCCCCGTTCCCATCCACGAACCCGCCCCACCCTTCGCCCCCAGGCCCGCGTCTTCGCGCCAGTCTCTGGACCGCGGGCCCACGATGATCACATCTGTCCAGTGATCATCGTGGGCCAAGGGAAGAGACCGGACCTAAGCGAAGACGCCGCGATCCGGAGGATCGCCAAGAGCGCAGCGGGCACAGCGGACACAGCCCATGAGAGCGCTCTCAAATTCCGCCGTTCGGCCCTGTTGGTGAGCCACCTCACAAGGCTTAGGTGTCCACATGACACGGTTCCGACCCCGGCTGCGGGCCGCACTGGCCATGACGGCGGTGGCAGCTCTCTCGCTGACCCTGACCCAGGCGAGCGGCCAGGCCGACCCGAGCGGGCCCGCGGGCTCCGACGACCGCGGCAAGCCGCTCTACCTCAACGCCTCGGTGCCGACCAACCTCCGGGTCCGCGACCTGCTCGGCCGCATGACCCTGGAGGAGAAGGTCGGCCAGATGGTGCAGATCCGCGTGGGCAAGCTGCGCGGGGACTGCGACTACGCCAACGGCCCGCTGAACAACGACTGCATGAAGGCCGTGCTGACCGACGCGCACGTCGGGTCGATCCTGTCCGGCGGTGGGGACTACCCGGTGCAGAACACCCCGCAGGCCTGGGCGGAGATGACCAACGGCATCCAGCGCTACGCCCTGGAGCACAACCGGCTCAGGATCCCGGTGATCTACGGGGCCGATGGGGTGCACGGGCACAACAACCTGGTCACCGCGACGATGTTCCCGCAGCAGATCGGGATCGGCGCGACCTGGGACACGGCGCTGGCCAAGAAGCTGGGCGAGTCCACCTCGAAGGCGATGCGGGCCACCGGCGTGTTCTGGGACTTCGCCCCGGTCTCCGACATCGCCAGGGACACCCGCTGGGGCCGCTACTACGAGACGCTCAGCGAGGACCCGCAGTTGGCGGGCACCCTGGCCGGGTCGATCGTGCAGGGCATGCAGTCCTACGACGGCAAGGGCGACACGGCCCGGCTCGCCGCCACGGTCAAGCACTTCGCCGGGTACTCGATGCCGCTCAACGGGCACGACCGCTCGCCATCGCAGATCCCACTGCGTGAGTTGCAGGACGTGTTCCTGCCCGCGTACCAGGGCCAGATCGACGCCGGGGTGCTCACCGCGATGGCCGATTCCGGTGCCATCAACGGGGTCCCGGTGCACGCCTCGAAGTTCATGCTGACCACCGAACTGCGCCAGCGCATGGGCTTCACCGGGGTGACCGTCAGCGACTGGCAGGACATGCAGTACCTGGTGGACCGCTACCACGTGGCCGCCGACTACCCGACGGCCATCGCCATGAGCGTGAACGCGGGCGTGGACATGTCCATGGAGCCTTCCAACGCCGCCGTGTTCACCAAGGCACTGGTCGATGACGTCCACAAGGGACTGGTCAGCGGGCAGCGCATCGACGAGGCCGTGTCGCGCGTCCTCAAGCTGAAGTTCGACCTCGGCCTGTTCGAGAAGCCCTATGTGGACGCGAACAAGGCCGACGCCGCGGTGAACGGCGCGGACCGGGACCTGGCCAGGCAGGCCGCCACCGAGTCGGCCGTGCTGCTGCGCAACGACAACAAGACGCTGCCGCTGTCCACCGGGGTGCACAAGCTGGTGCTGGCCGGGGACGCCGCGGACAACCCCTCCGAGCAGTTCGGCGGCTGGACGGTGAACTGGCAGGGCATCGACCCGAAGGGTCCCGTGCCGCCGATCACCACCCTGTTGCAGGGCGTCAAGGAGGCCGTGCCCTCGGCGACCGTCACCGCGGCGGCCGACCAGGCGGGCATGGTGGCGCAGGCGGCCGACGCCGACGCGGTGATCGTCGCCCTGGGCGAGAAGGCAGGCGCGGAGGGCAACAACGACAACGAGAACCCGGTGCTGACCGCCGCGCAGCAGTCCCTGGTGGACGCCGCGCGGGCGACCGGCAAGCCGGTGGTCGTGGTGCTGATGACCGGCCGCCCGCTGGTGCTCGGCTCCGTGGCGGACGCGCCGACCCTGTTGCAGGGCTGGCTGCCCGGCACCGAGGGCGGGCACGCGCTGGCCGACATCCTGTTCGGCAGGGCGAACCCCTCCGGCAGGCTGCCGGTGTCCTGGCCCAAGACGGTCGGCGACCAGCCCATGTCCTACGACCAGTTGCCGGGCGCCAACGGCGGGGACAGCTCCAAGTACGACCCGCAGTTCCCCTTCGGCGCGGGCCTGTCCTACACCACCTTCACCACCTCGGCCCCGACGGTGACCAAGCAGGTCCGCGCGGACGGCAAGATCACCGTGCAGGTCACCGTGGCCAACACCGGCGGCACCGCCGGGTCCGCCGTGGTGCCGGTGTACGTGCACCAGCCGGTGAGCCCGGTGCTGGTGCCCGACCAGCGGCTGGCCGGGTTCGCCAGGGTGGACCTGAAGCCCGGCGAGCAGCGCACCGTCAGCGTGATCTTCCCGGCCAGCCAGCTCGCGCTGACCACCGGGGACGTCAACGGGGACGGCAAGCGCGAGGTGGCCAGGGGCGGCTACGAGGTCGTGGTGGGCGGTCAACGGGCACCGTTCACCATCGGTTAGACTCGTCCGTCGTGTCGTGCGGCTTTCCGTCGTGGAGGAAATCTCACGCGGTCACCCCGCGTGAACGCCAACAGAGCGCGACACCCCGGACAGCAGTGAACTGAGAGGTACGCGCATGGCCAACATCAAGTCGCAGCAGAAGCGGATCAAGACCAACGAGGCCGCTCGCCTGCGCAACAAGGCCGTCAAGTCCAGCGTCAAGACCGCGATCCGCAAGGTTCGCGAGGCCATCGCGGCCGGTGACAAGGACAAGGCCGTCGAGCTGGTCCGTGCCGCCTCGCGCAGCCTGGACAAGGCGGCCAGCAAGGGCGTCATCCACGCCAACCAGGCCGCCAACAAGAAGTCGGCCCTGACCAAGCAGGTCAACGGCCTGGCCTGAGCCAGCAGCGCGAAGGGCCCCGCACCTGGTGTGCGGGGCCCTTCGTCGTTCTCGCCGTTCTCGTTACGGCAGCTCGTGCGCCCGCACGATGCGCAGCACGGCCCGCTCCAGCGCGTACTCCGGATCGGCGGCCATGCCCTTGACCTCGGCGTTGAGCCCGGCCACCACCTGCATGGCCTCGGCCAGCCCGGCCGGGGTCCAGCCCCTGGCCTGCCCCTGCGCCCGCTTGACCTTCCACGGCGGCATGCCCAGGTCACCGGCCATGCGGAACGGGTCGCCCCGCCCCGCCGAGGCCACCTTCGCCACCGTGCGCACGCCCTCGGCCAGCGCGTCGGCCACCAGCACGTGGGCCACCCCCAGCTGCATCGCCCAGCGCAGGGCCTCCAGCGCGCCGGGCAGGTCGCCGACCACGGTCTTGTCGGCCACCGCGAAGCCGGTCACCTCGGCCTTGCCCTGGTGGTAGCGCCGCACCTCGGCCTCGGTGATCCTGCCGTCGGTGTCGGCCACCAGCTGCGCGGCGGCGGCGGCCAGTTCACGCAGGTCCGAGCCCACCGCCTCGACCAGCGCCGCCAGCGCGGCCGGTTCGATCTTGCCGCCAGCCCGGCGCACCTCCTCGCGCACGAACGCGTCCCGGTCACCGGGCTTGGTGATCTTGGCGCACTCCACTACGGCGGCACCGGCCTTGCGCAGGGCGGCGGGCAGCTCCTTGGCCACCTTGCTGCGGCCACCGCCGGTGTGCTGCACCACGAGCACGATGCCGTCCGCGGGCTGCTTGGCGTAGGCGACCACCGCCTCGGCGATCTCCTTGCCCGCCTCCTGCGCGGCCTCCAGCACCACCACCCTGCCCTCGGCGAACAGCGAGGGGCTGAGCAGTTCGGCCAGCTCGGGCGGGGTGAGTTCGGTCACCCGCACCCGGCTCAGATCGGCCTGCGGATCGGCGGCGCGCGCGGTGTCCAGCGCGGCGCGCACGGCCCGCTCGACCAGCAACTCCTCCTCGCCCAGCACGAGTTGCAGCGGATCGGGCGTGACGGCGGGGGCACTCACGCGCCCATCCTGCCACGGTCCTCCCGCATCCTGGACTCGACTGGTCACCGGCCGATCCGGTGCCGTACCGTGACCTGCGAACTGCGGAAGTACAACTGAACACCGCTCATCCAGAGGGGCAGAGGGAACGGCCCGACGAAGCCCCGGCAACCGGCGTCACTCGTGACGTACCGGTGCCAATTCCGACCCACCCGTGGGAAAGATGAGGAGATTTCTCCCATGACGACGACTGTCGACGCCCGCTCCGCCTCGGGCACGTCCACCCTGGACCTCGGCCCCGCCCGCGCGCTGTCCTGCCGGGAGTGCGGCCACCAGATCCCGCTCGCCGCCGAATTCGCCTGTTCGGAGTGTTTCGGCCCGCTCGAGGTCGCCTACGACTTCGGGCGGATCCGCCGCGAGGACATCGAGGCCGGGCCCAAGTCGATCTGGCGCTACCGCGGCCTGCTGCCGGTGCCCACCGACGTGCAGAGCCACCCCAACACCGAGCCGGGCCTGACCAGGCTGGTGCGCGCCGAGCGGCTCGGTGCCGCGCTGGGCCTGCGCAACCTGTGGGTCAAGGACGACACCGGCAACCCCACGCACTCGTTCAAGGACCGCGTGGTCGCCGTCGCGCTGGCCGCGGCCCGCAAGCTGGGCTTCACCGTGCTGGCCTGCCCCTCCACCGGCAACCTGGCCAACGCCGTCGCCGCCGCCGCGGCCCGCGCGGGCTGGGAGTCGGTCGTGCTGATCCCCTCCTCGCTGGAGCGGGCGAAGATCCTCACGACCGCCGTGTACGACGGGGCGCTGATCGCCGTCGAGGGCAACTACGACGACGTGAACCGGCTGGCCACCCAGCTGGCCGCCGAGCACGAGGACTGGGCGTTCGTCAACGTCAACGTGCGGCCGTACTACGCCGAGGGCTCCAAGACCCTGGCCTACGAGGTCGCCGAGCAGCTGGGCTGGCGACTGCCCGGCCAGATCGTGGTGCCGGTGGCCTCCGGCTCGCAGTTGACCAAGGTGGACAAGGGTTTCCGCGAACTGGGCGAGCTGGGTCTGGTGGAGGCCAGCCCCTACAAGGTGTTCGGCGCGCAGGCGACCGGCTGCTCCCCGGTGTCCTCGGCGTACAAGGCGGGCACCGACGTGGTGACCCCGGTCCGCCCCGACACCATCGCGCGCTCGCTGGCGATCGGTGCGCCCGCCGACGGCCCCTACGTGCTGGACACCGTGCGCCGCACCGGTGGCGCCGTGGAGGACGTCACCGACGAAGAGGTGGTCGCGGGCATCCGGCTGCTGGCCAGGACCGAGGGCATCTTCGCCGAGACCGCGGGCGGGGTCACCGTGGCCACCGCCAAGAAGCTGGCCGAGAGCGGCAAGCTGGACCCCGACGCGGAGACCGTGCTGCTGATCACCGGCGACGGTCTGAAGACCCTGGACGCCGTGGCCGACCAGGTGGGGCCGCGCGCCACCGTGCCGCCCTCGGCCGAGGCCGTGATCGAGGCGCTCGGCCGCTGAGCCGGGTGCCCGCCGTGGACCGGGACGAGGCGTGCCACGGTCCACGGCGGGTCATCCACGCGTCCGGCTGGGGAGCGGGACGCCTGGAAGCGTCGAGGACCGTCCCCCCTCAGACACGACCCTCGGCTTGTCGGGAACAGTCCCCCCTGGTTCGGTTCCCGGCCACCACAGAAACTAGTGAGTCGGGGCCCGCCGGTCGTCCGACCCGGGATTGACCTTCCACCAGGCGTGTACCGCGGCTGCGGTATGCCGAAGTGCGGCGCGGACTGGATGCGGGACCGCTCCCCCTGGCGCTACCGTTCGCTGGTGAGGCCGATGCTGCTCCTGGCGCGATGGGTGCACGCGATCAACCCGGTCGTGCAGGACGTAGTTCTCGCCCTTGTCCTGCTCGCGATCACCATCGGCTACGCCTACAACAGCCACAACCCCGGCTTCGTTGGCTTCGACCCGCTCGCGATCGTGCTGACGTCGCTGACCATCCTTCCCGTCGCCGTGCGCAGGCTGGCCCCGGTGAGCAGCATGGCCGTGGTCGGGCTGGCCATGCTCGCCTGCTCCTTCAGCGGCTACATCGACGCGCTCGTCGACGTCGGCCTGCTGCTCACGATGTACACCGTGGCCGCCCAGTGCGCGCCCCGGCGGGCCAAGATCTGCGCGGCTTCCTCCTTCCTCGTGCTGATCCTGGTCGCCTCACAGGTGACCAGCTTCCACGTGCTCGCCGACGTGCTGATCGCCGCCGTGCTCACCACCGCCGCCTACGCGTTCGGCTGGGGCAGGCGCAAGCTCACCGAGCGCAACGAGCAGCTGGCCCTGCTCACCGAGCAACTGCGCCACGAGCACGAGGACCGCGCTGCGCGCGCCGTCACCGAGGAGCGGGTGCGCATCGCCCGCGAACTGCACGACGTGGTGGCACACCACATGTCGGTGGTCAGCGTGCAGGCCGGGCTGGCCCGCTACGTGTTCGAGTCCGACCCGGTCACCGCACGCGCCGCCCTGGGCACTATCGCCGACACCAGCAGTGAGGCGCTCACCGAGATGCGGCGACTGCTCAACGTGCTGCGGGTCGGCGCGGACGAGGGCGGTGACTACGCACCCGCGCCGGGGCTGGGCAGGCTCACCGAACTCGCCGAGCGGGTCCGCGCCGCAGGCGTGCCCGTGGAGGTGCGCACCTTCGGTGCAGCGCGCCCGCTGCCACCCGGCCTGGACCAGTGCGCCTACCGCGTGGTGCAGGAGTCGCTGACCAACGTGCTCAAGCACGCGCGGCCCGCCAGGGCCTCGGTGGACCTGGACTACGGTCGCACCGAGTTCACCCTGCGGGTGCGGGACGACGGAGCAGTGCGGGCCCCCGACGCGGCCGGGGAACAGCGCGGACAGGGCATCGCCGGGATGCTGGAACGCGCCAAGCTCTACGGTGGCAAGCTGAGCGCGGGCGCCGCGCCCGGCGGCGGCTTCGTGGTGACGTTGACCCTGCCGCTGGCCATGACCTGTGAGGGGGAGGCCGGATGATCGGCGTGCTGGTCGTGGACGACCAGGACCTGGTGCGCGCCGGGTTCGCCGCCCTGATCCGGGCCGCGCCCGGGCTGGACGTGGTCGGCGAGGCCACCGACGGGGCCGACGCCGTGCGCAAGGCCGCGGCCACCCGGCCCGAGGTGGTGCTGATGGACATCCGCATGCCGCACATGAACGGGGTGGAGGCCACCGAGCGCATCCTCGCCGCCGCCGGGGACAACCCACCCAGGGTGCTCATCCTCACCACCTTCGACCTCGACGAGTACGTCTACTCCGCGCTGCGGGCGGGCGCCGCGGGCTTCCTGCTCAAGGACACCCAGCCGGAGCGGCTGCTCGCGGCGATCACCACCATCGCCGCCGGGGACATGCTGTTCGCGCCCAGCGTCACCCGCAGGCTGATCGAGGCCTACGCCAAGCGCCCGCTCGCCTCGGGACCGCCTCCCGAACTGGAGTCGCTCACCGGCCGCGAGGTGGAGGTGCTACGACTGGTCGGCCGCAGCATGTCCAACTCCGAGATCGCCGACCACCTGGTGATCAGCGAGGCCACCGTCAAGACGCACCTCAACCGCGCCATGGCCAAGCTGAGCCTGTCCAGCCGCGCCCAGGTCGTGGCCCTGGCCTACGAGACCGGCCTCGTGGTGCCCCGCGTGGCACGGCACTAGTTCGTCGGACCGCACTCGCTGCGGGATCGGGCAACCGAGCTCATCCAGTGAGCGGGACTCGCGCGCCCCAGAGCGGGACTCGCCGGGGTGAGGGGTCAGTGGGGTGGGGCGCGGGGTTCGCCGCGGCGGGCCAGGTGGGGGTGGTCGCTGCCGGGCAGGACGGCCAGGTCGCCGTCCTGGTCGGTACGCAGCACGGTGGTGCCGCCGCGGGTGAGCGCGTCGAGCACGAGCGGGCTGGGGTGGCCGAAGGTGTTGCCCGCTCCGACGCTGACCACGGCAACTGAGGGGTGCACACGTTCCAGGAACCGGGGCAGGGAGTAGCGCGAACCGTGGTGCGGCACCTTGAGCACCTCGGCGCTCAGGTCCTGGCCGGAGGCGAGCAGGGCGGCCTGGCCGGAGAGCTCGACGTCGCCGCTGAGCAGCACCCGCCCGGCCGGGGTGCTGGCCCGCACGACGACCGAGGCGTCGTTGATCGGCGTGCCCGCCGGGTCGCGACCCAGTGTGCTGGGCACCTCGCGTGGCGCGAGCACCTCCATGGTCAGTCCGGGCCACTCCCAGCGCTGGCCCAGCGCGAGGTCCACGATCGGCACCCCGGCCGACGCGGCGTCCCGGTTCACCTGCTGCCACGCCCAGCCGGGTTCGTGCAGCGGACCAACCCCCACGGCGCCGACCTGGTAGTCGGCCAGCACCGAGGCGAGGCCGCCGATGTGGTCGGCGTGCAGGTGGCTGATCAACACCAGTGGCAGGCGGTGCACGCCGAGCCTGCGCAGGCAGCCGATCACGGCGCTGAGGTCCGGCCCGGTGTCGACCAGCACCGCCCGCGACGGGTCGCCGGTGGCCACGACCAGGGCATCGCCCTGCCCCACGTCGCAGGCCACCGCGGACCAGCCCGTGGGCGGCCAGCCCGCGCCGGTCAACCTGGTGGGCAGCAGCACGACTCCGGCGCCGACCAGCACCGCGGCGGCCAGTGCCCGCGCACGGGGTGAGCGGACCACCAGCACCGCCGCACCGATGGCGGCGACCAGCACGAGGCCGCCGACCCAGCCACCGGGCCAGCGCAGGGTGGCCAGCGGCGTGGCCGCGGCGTGCCGTCCGACCAGGACGAGCCAGCTCGCCTCGGGACCGGCGGCGTGCACGAGCAACTCCGCGGCGCCGTGGTGCACCGGCATCGCCAGGGTGGCCAGCACACCGAGCACCGTGGCCGGTGCCACCACGGGTTCGGCGACCAGGTTGGCGAGGACCGCCACCAGACTGACCTCCCCGCTGAGCCCGGCGATGACCGGGGCGGTGACCAGGTGCGCGGCCAGCGGCGCGACCAGCACCTCGGCCAGACCGGGCGGCACCCCCTTTGCCCGCAGGCGGTCCGCCCACCTCGGTGCGATCAGCACCAGCCCGCCGGTGGCCAGCGCGGACAGGGCGAAACCCGCGTTGAGGGCCAGCCCGGGATCCAGCGGCACCAGCACGACCACCGTCCAGGCCAGTGCGGGCAGCGCGGACCGGGGCCGCCCCAGCACCAGGCCGAGCAGCCCGATGCCGCCCATCACGGCGGCCCGCAGCACGCTGGGTTGCGGCCCGGCGAGCACCACGAACCCGGCCATGGCCAGTCCGGCGCCGAGCCCGCACACCACGGGGCCGAGCCCGAGCAGCCGCAGGCCGAACAGCACGGCCCCGGCCACGATCGCGAGGTTGGCCCCGCTGACGGCGAGCAGGTGGGTCATGCCGGAGGTGGCGAACTCCTCAGCGACCCGTGGGGACAGCCCACTGGTGTCGCCGACGACCAGTCCCGGCAGGAGCCCGGCGGGTTCGGCGGGCAGCACGGTGGCGGCCTGGCGCAGACCGGCGCGCAGCCACCCCGCTGCCTGCTGCCAGATCGGGGCGGGGGTCGGGTCCGCGGGGTCGCCGCGGGCCTGCACCACGGCGACGGTGAGTTCGTGCGGCTTGGCCGGGGCGAGCCGCCCCGAGACCGTGACGAGCTGGCCGGGCAGCAGCTCGCCCCAGTGCCGCACCGGGGCGAGCACGAGCAGGTCCGCTCCGGCACCGCGCACCGGGAGGGCAACCCGGTCGGCGCCGCCCTGTCGGCCGCCGAAACCCGCTGTGCGCAAGGGATGTGGGCGGTCGGCGACCTCCACGCGCAGAGTGCGGACCGCGCCGTGCTCGGCCTCGGCCCGCAGCGGGTGCGACTCGCTGTCGCGCAGGACCAGGGTGATCCAGCAGGCGGCGAGCGCGCCGACCAGTACGAGCAGCACGGCGGCCGGGCGCCAGCGCAGGGACCGGATCGCCGCGAGGACGCCACCGGCCACGGCACAGCCGCCGATCAGCGCGGCACAGGGCCAGCCGAACAGGAGTCCGGCAGCGGCCAGTGCCCACACCGCCAGGGCGGCCGGGATCACGGGCGTCTGGCGGATCACGCGTGCACCAGGTCCTTCAGACCGGCGAACTTCGCGTCGCCGATGCCACTGATCTCCCGCAACTGCTCGATCCGCTGGAAGCGGCCGTGCTTGGACCGCCACTGGACGATGCGCTGGGCGGTGGCGGGTCCCACGCCGGGCAACTGCACCAGCTGCGCCTCGGTCGCGGTGTTGATGTCGATCTTGGTGGGGGCCTGCGCAGCGGGATCGGCCGCGGGCAGACCGACCGGGAGTTGTTCTCCGTCACCGAGTTTGCGGGCGAGGTTGAGCGTGCCCAGGTCCGCATCGGGCAGTGGGCCACCGGCCGCGCGCAGGGCGTCGGCCACCCGCGCGCCCTCGGGCAGGGTGACCAGGCCGGGGCGGCCCACCTTGCCGACCACGCTGACCACCATGCTGGCGGAGGGTGCCGCGGCGGCGGGCACCGCGGGCGCCGGAGGTCGTTCCGGTGCGGGTCTGGGCCACCACAGGACGGCGGCTGTGAGCAGGGCGGCGAGCACCGCGATCGCGATCAGCGCGTGCGTGCGCCGCCCTGCCCGTGCTCCACCGGGCAGCCACCGCTCGACCAGGCCACCGCTCGGTGGCGGCGGCAGCTGCACACCTGCCAGCTCGGCCAGGCGTTGCCGTACCTGGTCGGTCTCATCGGGGGAACGCAGTCGGGAGAGCACGGGACCGACGCTAGGACCGCGGACCGCCCGGGCACCCCGCCCGAAGATCGGGATGTGGACAACTCGGCGGCTGTGGACAACTGGCCGCCAGGAGGACCGGTCCGAACGGGACTGTCGGACCCCGGTGTCAGACTGGCAGGTCGGCCACTGGCAGCCCGCCGGGCAGCACCACCACACCCAGTACCCCGGGCCCGGTGTGCGCCCCGATCACGGGGCCGACCTCGGAGATCAGGCAGCCGGGCGAGGTGGGCAGCCGGGACTCCAGCTTGGCGGCCAGCTCGGCGGCGCGCTCCGGGGCGGCCAGGTGGTGCACGGCCAGGCCGACCGGGCCGCGGCCCGCCGCGTCGGCGGCCAGCTCGACCAGCCGGGCGATGGCGCGGCTGGTGGTGCGGACCTTCTCCAGCGGCACGATCCGGCCGTCCGCCACGTGCAGCAGCGGCTTGACCGACAGGGCCGTGCCGACCAGCGCGGCGGCGGTGCCGATCCGCCCGCCGCGCCGCAGGTGCTCCAGGGTCTCCACGCAGAAGTAGGTGCGGGCGCGGGCGGCGACCCGGGTCGCGGCGGCCTCCACCTCGGCGGGCGAGGCGCCCTGTGCCGCGGCGTCCGCGGCGGCCAGCACGGCGAAGCCCAGGCCCATGGCGGTGGACCGCGAGTCCACGATGCGCACCTTGTCCGGGCCGACCTCCTCGGCGGCCTGCCAGGCGGCCTGCCAGGTGCCGGACAGCTCGCCGGACAGGTGCACGGCGACCACCGAGTCGGCGCCCTCGTCCAGTGCCCTGCGGTACTCGGCGGCCAGCTCGGCGGGGTTGGCGCGGGAGGTGGTCACCGCGCGGCGGTCGCCCAGGGCGGTGGCCAGCTCGACCGGGCCGAAGTCCACCCCGTCCAACCGGCCCGCGCCGTCCACCAGCACGTGCAGTGGGATCACCCGCACCGAGCACCGCTTGGCGAAGCCCTCGGGCAGGTAGGCGGTGGAGTCGGTGACGACGGCGACGGACACGAGCGACCAGCCTACGTGGCCGAGGGCTGGGCCGTGCGGACCAACTCGGCCAGGGCGTGCCCGACCGCCCGGTGGCCCGCGAAGCCCCAGTGCATGCCGTCGGGGTTGCCGTGCCCGCCGAGCACGTGCTCGCCGACCAGCGCGGGCACGTCCAGCAGGGGGATGCCGTCGCGGGCCGACCAGGCGCGGATCGCGGCGACCCCGGCGGAGCGCCCGGGGTGGGCGCGGCCGTACGCGGCGGCGCGGTGCACGGAGGGCTCGAAGCCGTAGACGGGCAGGCCGGGGCGCAGGGCGCGGACCGAGCTCACGCAGTCGTGCAGGTAGCTCAGGGTCAACCGGGGCGGCAGGGCCACCGGCCAGCCGCCCATGACGCGGGACAGCACGGGCTGGGCGGCGAGGTAGGCCGCACGGGCCCTGCGGCGCAGGCCGTCCGGGCGCAGGTAGCGCAGGCCCTGCCGCAGGTAGGTCGGCAGCGGCGAGGGCAGGGTGTCCATGGAGCCCACGGCCAGCACCAGGGCGTCGGCGTGCGCCAGTTCCGCCCAGAACCGCGGGTCACCGGTGATCGCCCACCAGGCGTCGCGGGCGGTCCAGCCGAAACCCGCGACCAGGTCCGCCGCACCCCCCAGCTCGGCCGCGGCCAGGTTGGGCCACAGCCGGGGGTCGTCGGCGGGCAGCGGACCCTGCGGGCCGTGGAAGGCCAGCGAGTCGGCCACCACCAGCAGACGCGTCACGCCGCCCCGGTGTTGTAGGACAGCAGGCGCCAGCGACCGTCCCCGCCGGGACGTCGGCCCAGCACCGCCCAGTGGCAGTTGTCGTGCCCGCCCAGCAGCGGCCACACCGACAGCGGCATACCCAGCAGTTGGCCGGTCAGCGCGGTGATCAGGCCGCCGTGCGCGCACAGCAGCACGGTGCCCGACAGCTCCGTGTCCAGCTCCGCGACGACCTCGGCGGCCCTGGCGGCGACCTCCACCCGGGTCTCCCCACCGGGCGGGGCCCAGGTCGGGTCGTACTGCCAGGTGTGGATGCCGCCGGGGAAGCGCTGCTCCACCTCGGCGGAGGTCAGCCCCTGCCACTGGCCGATGTCGGTCTCCCGCAGCCGCTTGTCGATGCGCAGCGGGGTGCCGGTCGCCTCGACGAAGACCCGCGCGGTGTCGGCGGCGCGGCGCAGGTCGGAGCTGACGACCAGGCCGGGCTCCAGGGTGGCCAGCGCGGGCACGGCCGCGGCCGCCTGGGCGAGGCCCTGCTCGGTCAGCGGCGAGTCCAGGTGGCCCTGCCACTTGCCGGAGGCGTTGTGCTCGGTCTGGCCGTGCCGCCACAGCACGACACGGCTCAGGCTCATGAATCCGCCTCGGTGGGCTCCGCCTCGGTCTGCTGCCCGGCTGCCGGGTCGTGGAACTCGATGCGCGGGCAGTCCTTCCACAGCCGCTCCAGGCCGTAGAACGAGCGCTCCTCGGTGTGCTGCACGTGCACGACCACGTCCACGAAGTCCAGCAGCACCCAGCGGCCCTCGCGGGCGCCCTCGCGGCGCACCGGCTTGGTGCCCGACTCGCGCATCTTCTCCTCGACGCTGTCCACGATCGCGCCGACCTGGCGCTCGTTGGGCGCGGAGGCGAGCACGAAGCAGTCGGTGATCACCAACTGGTCGGACACGTCGAGAATCATGACGTCGTGCGCCTTCTTGTCGGCCGCAGCGGCCGCAGCCACCAGCGCCAGCCGTCGTGCCTCGTCGGTGGCTGCCACTTCTCTCCCTCGATCAACTGCTCACGTACCGGCAACGAGGGTACCGCCCTGGTGGAGGGCACTCCGCACGCAGCGAAAAAGCAGTTGCCCCGAGGGGCACCGAAACGATCAGATAGTGGTACCCGGCCGCGAAGGGCGGCCCAACCGAAGGGAGGTGCGTGAATGCTCGGCAAGTCACAGGGAGCGCTCGCGCTTCGTCCCGTCGGGCGTACGCGATAGCGCCCCGAGACTGACGAGTGAGCCCCCTCGACCCAGGGCCCGGGTCGAGGGGGTTTTTACGTGCCGAAACACGCCGCGAAAGGACCATTCGCCGCGTTCAGTGCGGTGAAAGCCACCTTCCGGTTTTGCGGGGCGGGCAGGATGGGGCGATGACGGACAAGCACCTGGTGTACTGCTGGATCGAGCGGGACGGGCAGGTGCTGTTCCTGCGTCGCGGCCCGGGCGTGTTCCTGGGCGGCAAGTGGGAGTTGCCGGGCGGCACGGTGGAGCCCGGTGAGGCGCACGAGGCGGCGGCGGTGCGCGAGGTGGCCGAGGAGACCGGTCTCACGGTGCGCCTGCTCGGGGAGCGGTCGCGGACGAGCTGGCCGGACGTGGACGGGCGCGAGCTGACCATCCACGCGCGCATCTACACCGCCGAGGAGCAGGGCAGGGGCGAGGTCGTGCTCAACCCCGCGGAGCACCAGGAGTTCACCTGGATCGCCCCGGAGCGGGTGGCCGGGCTGGACGCGGCCGAGCACTTCCGTCAGCAGCGGTAGAGCCCGCGCTTGGAGATGTACTGCACGACCCCGTCGGGCACCAGGTACCAGACCGGCTCACCGGCGCAGACCCGGTCGCGGCAGGCCGTGGAGGAGATGGCCATGGCGGGCACCTCGATCAGGCTGACCGCCCCTTCGGGCAGGTGGTGGCCGTCCAGCTGGTAGCCGGGACGGGTGACGCCGATGAAGTGCGCGCGGTCGAACAGTTCGTCCACGCGCTTCCAGGACACGATCTGCTCCAGCGCGTCCGCCCCGGTGATGAAGAACAGCTTGTCCTCCGGGTAGCGGTCGGCCAGGTCGCGCAGCGTGTCCGCGGTGTAGGTGGGGCCGTCCCGGTCGATGTCCACCCTGGACACCGAGAACCGCGGGTTCGAGGCGGTGGCGATCACCGTCATCAGGTAGCGGTCCTCGGCTGCGGCCACCTCGCGCTGGCTCTTCTGCCACGGCTGACCGGTGGGCACGAAGATCACTTCGTCCAGGTCGAACTTGGACTGCACCTCGCTGGCGGCGACCAGGTGTCCGTGGTGGATCGGGTCGAAGGTGCCGCCCATGACCCCGAGCCTGCGCATGACTGGTGAGCCTACGTAACCCCGTCCGACCTGGCGCTGTGACGCACCGCAAGTGTGAGTTGCCTCTACCGGTGGCCCCGATGTTCCGTAATACTCGAACTTCATGACGACCTGGACCCCGATGCACGGCAGGGACTACGCCGGCGTGCCCTACCGGCCCGCGCGCATGCCCGTCGAACAGTCGCTGGCCACCGCCGCGCGGCTGCGGGAGCAGATGTGGCAGCGCCGCACCGTGCGGGCCTTCTCCACCGACCCGGTGCCCGAGCAACTGGTGCTCGACGCCATCTCGGTGGCCTCCACCGCGCCCTCCGGCGCCCACCAACAGCCGTGGACCTTCGTGCTGGTGTCCGATCCGCAGGTGCGCGCGCACATCCGCGAGGCGGCCGAGGCCGAGGAGCACGAGGCCTACGCGGGACGGCTGGGCGAACAGTGGCTGTCCGCGCTGCGCCCGCTGGGCACCGACGAGCACAAGCCGCACCTGACCGACGCACCGCACCTGGTCGTGGTGTTCGAGCAGCGCTACTTCCTCGGCCCGGACGGCAGCAGCCACAAGCACTACTACGTCAACGAGTCGGTGGGCATCGCGGTGGGCATGCTGCTGACCGCCCTGCACCTGTCGGGGCTGGCCGCGCTGACCCACACGCCCAGCCCGATGCGCTTCCTGTCCGAGGTGCTGAACCGCCCGCACAACGAGAAGGCGTTCGCGGTGATCCCGATCGGCTACCCCGCGCCGGACGCCGAGGTGCCCGACCTGGTGCGCAAGTCCCTGGACCAGGTGCTGGTCCGGGTCTGAGCCCGGTACCGTCGGGCCGGTGAGTCTGCGGCGGATGGAGTACCTGCTCGCGGTGGTCGAGGACCGCTCGTTCACCAGGGCCGCCGAACGGCTCCTGGTCAGCCAGCCCGCGCTGTCCCAGCAGATCCGCGCGCTGGAGCGCGAGGTCGGCGGGGAACTGCTGGAACGGCTGACCAGGGACGTCCGGCTGACCCCGATGGGACGGGCGTACCTGCCGCACGCCCAGGCCGCGGTGAGCAGCGCGCGGCGTGCCCGCAGCGCGGCACGGGCCGTCGGCGGGCTGGACGAGGGCGAGTTGCAGATCGCCACGGTGCACTCGGTGGCGCTGGGCGTGCTGCCCGCGGCGCTGCACGTGTGGCGGCGGGACCACCCCGGGGTCGAGCTGGTGCTGCGCGAGTTCAGTGACGGCGAGGAGCTGGCCGCCCAGATGGCGCTGGGCGTCGCGGACGTGGCGATCGGCCCCCGACCGTCCACATGGGACGGTCCGGTGCGCTCGCTGGGGCACGAGGAGTTCGTGGCCGTGCTGCCCAGCGGGCTGCTGCCCGGCGGCGGCCCGCTGCGACTGTCCGAACTGGACGGTCACGACTGGGTGCTGTTCGACCGCAGCAACGGCCTGAGCACGGCCGTGGACGAGGCCTTCGCCGCGGCGGGCGTGCGGCCCGGGGTGGCGATCCGCACCCAGTCCACGGCGACCGCGCTGCGGCTGGCCGCCAGCGGCATGGGCCCGGTGCTGGTGCCCGGCAACGTGGTGCCCACCGGGTTGGCGGCCGACGTGCGGCGCCTGGACCCGCCCTGGCTGCGCGAACTCGTGGCGTACAGCCGGGTGCGGCCCACCGGGCCCGTCGCCGAGTTCGCCGAGGTGCTGGCCGAGCACGGCACGCTGGTTCAGACGAGCTGACCGCCGCCGTCCACGTGCAGGGTGGTGCCGGTGAGGAACCGGTTGCCCATGGCGAACAGCACGGCCTCGACCAGGTCCTCCGGCCTGCCGAACCGGCCGGTGGGGTTGCCGCGGGCCACCCCGTCCAGGAACTCGCGCTTGCCCTCGCCCATGCCGTCCCACAGCCCGGAGTCCACGATGCCCGGGGACACCGAGTTGACCCGCAGCGGGGCCAGTTCCAGGGCCAGCGCCTTGACCAGGAAGGACTGCGCGCCGTTGGTGGTGGCCATGACGGCGCGTCCCGGTGCGGGCCGCCAGGCGACCACCCCGGAGAACAGGGTCATCGAGCCGCCCTCGGCGAAGCGGCCCGCGAGGTGCTTGGCCAGCAGCAGCGGGCCGGTGACCTTGGCCGCGAACGCGCGCTGCACCTCGGCGAGCGCCAGCTCGGTGACCGGGCCGTTGGCGGCGGCCCCCGCCGTGGACACCAGGTGGTCGATCGTGCCCACGGAGGCGGCGAGTTCGGCCACGGTGGACTCCTCGGCCAGGTCCACCCGCCGCACGCGGACCGGGCCTGGCAACTCGCCCGCGGTCCACTCCAGCTTGCGCGGATCGGTACCGGCGAGCACGACCTCGGCGCCCGCCTTGGACACCGCGCAGGCCAGCTTGCGGCCGATGCCCGAGCCACCGCCGATGACGACAACCCGGCTGCCGGACAGTTCCACGCTCATGACGTACCTCCTGGTCGGGGTTGGGGAGCGACTCCGCAACCCTCGGCCAGGCAGGTGTCATAGGTCCAAGTCATTGTTTCTCTTGGACCGATAAGCGAGCCCTATGGCTCAGTCCACCGGGGCGATCACCTCGTCGGTGGCCGCGTTGCGCACGAGGATCGCCTCCATCGGACAGGACTCCGCCGCCGCGATCACCGCCTCGTCCGGGTCCACCTCCTCGGCGATCGGCTCGGCGTAACCGCCCTCCAGCTTGAAGTGCTCCGGGGCCGTGCCCGCGCACACCCCCGAGCCGATGCAGTCGTGGCTGACACCGACCCGCCACCGAACATCCGTCGTCACAGTGCTTTCCTCCCTCACCACTGGACCGGGAGCTGGGACAAGCCCCGCACCAGCATCCCGGACTTCCACGGCAACCGCTCCTCCGGGACGGCGAACGCCAGTCCCGGCAGGCGGCGCACCAAGGTACCGAGCGCCACCTGCAACTCCATCCTCGCCAACGGCGCGCCGAGGCAGTGGTGCACCCCGTGCCCGAAACCGATGTGCGAGCCGGCGGTCCGGTGGAAGTCCACCTCGTCCGGACGGTCGAACACGCTCTCGTCCAGGTTGGCCGAGCCGATCGAGGCGAGCACCGGCTCCCCCGCCCTGACCAGCACGCCCGCGATCTCCACGTCCTCGGTGGCGTAGCGGGCGAACTGCGCCGCGGCACCCAGCGGGATGAACCGCATCAGCTCCTCGACGGCCTTGGGCACCAGCGTGGGGTCGGCGCGCAACTCGGCCCAGCGCTGCGGGTGGGTCAGCAGGGTGTAGACGAAGTTCGGGATGTGGCTGGCCGTGGTCTCGTGCCCGGCGACCAGCACCCCGGCGGCCAGCTGCACCAGCTCGGCCTCGGTGAGCTGGTCCTGCTCGTCCCGGGCCAGCACCATGGCACCGATCAGGTCGTCGGTGGGCGTGACGCGGCGCTGCTGCACCAACCCGGCCATGTAGCCGTACAGGTTGTCCGCGTACTGCCGCACCTGCTCGGCGCTGAGGTGTGTGCTGGACAGGAAGGCGTCCGACCAGATCCGGAAGTCCTCGCGGTCCTCGTAGGGCACGCCGAGCAGTTCGCAGATCACCGTGATCGGCAGCGGCAGGGCGAAGTCCTCCACCAGGTCGGCGGGCGCGCCCTTGGCGAGCATGTCGTCCACGAGCCCGTCGGCGATCTCCTGCGCCCGCTCGCGCAGCAGCTCCACGCGGCGCACCGTGAACGCCTTGGCCACCAGCTTGCGCAACCTGCTGTGGTCGGGCGGGTCCATGCTCAGGATGCCGCCGTCGCTGGCCTCCGCCAGCCGGGTGCGCGGCTCGTCGCGCTCCCGCGACATGGCACGGCTGAACCGGGGATCACCCAGCACGAGCTTGGCGTCCTCGTACCGGGTCACCAGCCAGCACGGCTCCCCGAAGGGCATCCGCACCCGCACGATCGGCTCGTCGCGGCGCAGTTCGCCGTACCGCTCGTGCAGGGTCAGCCGGTCCGGGGCGCCGAACGGGTACTCCGTGGTGGTCACCGGCGTCACCAGGCCACGGGCATGGACCGCAGGCCGCGGACGAGCCTGCCGTGCTTGAACGGGACCTGCTCGGCCGGTACCGCGAAGCGCAGGTCGGGCATGCGCTTGAGCAGCGAGCCCACGGCCACCTGGAGCTCGACCCTGGCCAGCTGCGCGCCGAGGCAGTGGTGCGCCCCGTGCCCGAAGGCGATGTGCGGGTTGTGCTCCCGGTGGAAGTCCAGCTCCTCGGGCTTGTCCCAGACCGACTTGTCCCGATTGGCGGCGGCGTTCTGGGTCAGCACGGCCTCGCCCGCGCGCACCAGCGTGCCGCTGAGCTCCACGTCCTCCAGGGCGATGCGCGGGAACCCGGCGTTGCTGCCCAGCGGGGTGAAGCGCATCAGCTCCTCGATCGCCGGGTTGAGCAGCTCCGGGTCGGCGCGCAGTTCCGCCCAGCGCTCCCGGTCGCTCAGCAGGGTGTAGACAAAGTTGCCGATCTGGTTGGCGGTCGTCTCGTGCCCGGCCACAAGCAGGGTCACCCCGAACTGCACGAGTTCGGCCTCGCTGAGCCGTTCCTCCTCGTCGCGGGCCAGCACGAGCACGCCGAGCAGGTCGTCGGTGGGCTTCTCACGGCGCTGCTCGACCAGACCGGCCAGGTACGCCTTGAGCTCGTCGCGGGCCTCGGCGATCTGGTCCACGGTGTGCGCGGTCAGCGAGAGTACCGCGTCCGACCAGGCGCGGAAGCGGTCCCGGTCCTCGTAGGGCACGCCGAGCAGCTCGCAGATCATGGTGATCGGCAGCGGCAGGGCGAGGCCCTCCACCAGGTCGGCGGGCGGCCCCTGCTCGATCATGCGGTCCAGCAGTTCGTCCACCACCTCCTGGGCACGCGGGCGCAGGCCCTCCATGCGGCGGGCGGTGAAGGCCTTGGCCACCAGCTTGCGCAGCCGGGTGTGGTCGGGCGGGTCCATGGACAGCAGGTTCGGGTCGCTCTGGATCAGCGGGGCGGTGCGCGGCACGTCCCGGTTGAAGGTGGCCGCCCGGCTGAAGCGCGGGTCGGCCAGCACCGTCTTGACGTCCTCGTAGCTGGTGGCCAGCCACGCGTCCCCGCCGTAGGGCATGGACACCCTGGCCAGCTCGCCGTTGTCGCGCAGCCGCCCGTACTCGGGGTCCAGGGCCAGCTTCTCGGCCTCGCTGAAGGGATAGGGACAGGCGGCGGGACGGTCCACTGCGGTCATGACGGCTCCCCATGGCCTCGACGATGTAAGCACGCGCTTACATAACGATCGTAGGCAGCCCACCACGGACGGTCAACGCGGATTTCGGGATCGTTCAGGAAGCGGGGTCGGTGTCCAGGCGTTCCAGCAGCGTGGCCGCCGCGCTGAGCACGTGCTTGGCCACCCGCTGCGGATCGGCGTCCACCAGCGGCTTCTTGCCCACCACCGAGCGCAGCATGCCCAGCCCGAGCACCCAGGCCAGCACGAGGTCGGCACGCAGGTCGGCGTCCTCGGCGTCGGTCAGCGAGATCAGCGCGCGGATGTAGTCCTCGCCCAGCTGCTTGCGGATCGCGTCGGCGGCGCTGTCGTGCCCGCTGGAGCGCAGCGCGGCGTACCAGGAACTCTGGCTGCTCGGGTCGCGCTTCTCGTCCAGCATCCTGGCCAGGGTTCTGGCCAGCACCTTCTCCGCTGGCGACTCGGCGACCAGCTCCCGGGTCTGGATCGCCAACACGGCGTGGAACAGTTCTTCCTTGGAGCCGAAGTAGCGGAACAGCAGCGACTGGTTGACCCCGGCGAGGTCGGCGATGTCGCGCACGGTGGCACGGTCGAAACCCCGCTCGGTGAACAGTTCACCGGCGGCGCGCAGCAGCGCGGCCTTGGTCGCGTTCGCGTCACGCCGCCGCGCTTCGGTCACCGTGGCAACCTACCCGGCAGGACTAGGACGCGGGGCGAATGTGCCCTTCGCCCCAGACCACCCATTTGGATGATGTCAGCTCGGGCAGGCCCATCGGTCCCCTGGCGTGCAGCTTCTGCGTGGAGATGCCGATCTCCGCGCCCATGCCGAACTCCGCGCCGTCGGTGAACGCGGTCGAGGCGTTGACCGCCACCACCGCGGCGTCCACCCTGGCCACGAACTGGCGCGTGGCCCGCACATCCGTGCTCACCACGGCCTCGGTGTGCCCGCTGCCGTGCTCGGCGATGTGCGCCACCGCCTCATCCAGCGAGTCGACCACGCGCAGGGCGATGTCCAGCGACAGGTACTCGGTGTCCCAGTCCTCGGCCACGGCGGGCACCACGCCCTCGGCCAGGCGCACGGCCCGCTCGTCGCCGTGCACGGTGACGCCCCGCTCGCGCAGGGCCGCCACGACCTCCGGCACGAACTTGTCGGCCACCTCGGCGTGCACGAGCAGGGTCTCCGCCGCGTTGCACACGCTGGGCCTGCGGGTCTTGGAGTTCAGCACGATCTCGCGCGCCACGTCGAACTCAGCGGCCCGGTCCACGTACACGTGGCAGTTGCCGACCCCGGTCTCGATCGTCGGCACGGTGGCGTTGCGCACCACGGCGTCGATCAGCCCCGCACCGCCGCGCGGGATCACCAGGTCCACCAGCCCGCGCGCGGTGATCAGGTGCTGCACCGAGGCACGGTCCGCGCAGGGCAGCAGCTGCACTGCGTCAGCCGGGAAGTCGTTGGCCACCAAGGCATCCCGCAGCACGGTGACCAAGGCGGAGTTGGACTGCTCCGCGGAGGAGGAGCCGCGCAGCAGCACAGCGTTGCCCGCCTTGAGCGTGAGCCCCGCGGCGTCCACGGTGACGTTGGGCCGCGCCTCGTACACGATGCCGACCACGCCCATGGGCACGCGCACCTGGCGCAGTTCCAACCCGTTGGGCAGCACGGAACCCCGCTGGACCTCACCGACCGGGTCCGGCAGACCCGCCACGGTGCGCAGGCCCTCGGCGATGCCGTCGAGCCGGGACCCGGTGAGCGCCAGGCGGTCCAGCAGCGCGTCCGTGAGGCCAGCGGCCCTGCCCGCGGCCAGGTCCCGCTCGTTGGCCGCCAGCACCTCCGGCGCACGGTCCAGCAGCGCGTCGGCCATGGCGCGCAGCACGGCGTCCTTGCGCTGGCGGTTCTCCGTCGCCAGCGCGGTCGCCGCCACCTTCGCCCGTCGAGCCGCCTGGTGGACCTCGTCGCGCAGTGAGTCGCTCACCTGTTGGATTGTAGAACAATCTGTGAGCCGGGCGACAGTGGCCGCGTGGGCGCGCCGGTGCCTGGAGGACGGGCAGGACCCAGCCCATCGGCCGGTCACCAGCACATGTCGCGCGTGGGACGGCATCCTGCCCGGCCGAAGGCACCGGTTACGAGCGCCCGAGCCCCGGCGCGGAACGCGCCGGAAAAAGCACTGTCAGACCCGTGGGGTATGCATGGGGTGTGGACGAACTCGCACTGCGCGACCTCGCCGAGGAACGGCTCCGGGCACTGGCCGGTCCGGAGGCGAGACTGCGCGAGGACCAGTGGACCGCCATCAGCGCGCTGGTCTCGCAGCGCCGCCGCGCGCTGGTGGTGCAGCGCACCGGGTGGGGCAAGTCCGCGGTCTACTTCGTGGCCACCGCGCTGCTGCGCGCACTGGGCGAGGGGCCGACGGTGATCGTCTCCCCGTTGCTGGCGCTGATGCGCAACCAGGTCGCGGCCGCGGCGCGGGCCGGGGTGCACGCGGCGACCATCAACTCCGCCAACACCACCGAGTGGGACCAGGTCCAGCAGTCGGTCGCCGATGGCGAGGTGGACGTGCTGCTGGTGAGCCCGGAACGGTTGAACAACCCGGACTTCCGGGACGCGGTGCTGCCCTCGCTGACGGCGAGCGCGGGCCTGCTCGTGGTGGACGAGGCGCACTGCATCTCCGACTGGGGCCACGACTTCCGCCCCGACTACCGGCGGCTGCGCACCCTGCTGGCCGGGCTGCCGGACGGGGTGCCGGTGCTGGCCACCACGGCCACCGCCAACGACCGGGTGGTGCACGACGTCACCGACCAGTTGGGCATCGGCGCGGGCAACGAGTCCACCCTGGTGCTGCGCGGGCCACTGGACCGGGAGAGCCTGCACCTGGCCGTGGCCCGGCTGCCCAGCACCGAGGCACGGCTGGGCTGGCTCGCCGAGCGGCTGCCGGAACTGCCCGGTTCCGGGATCATCTACACGCTGACCGTGTCCTCCGCCGAGGACGTGGCCGCGTTCCTGCGCGAGCGCGGGTTCGCCGTGGCCTCCTACTCGGGCAAGACCGATCCGGCCGAGCGCGAGCAGGCCGAGTCGGACCTGCTGGCCAACCGGGTCAAGGCGCTGGTGGCCACCTCGGCGCTGGGCATGGGTTTCGACAAGCCGGACCTGGGTTTTGTCGTGCACCTGGGCGCCCCGCAGTCGCCGATCGCCTACTACCAGCAGATCGGCCGCGCCGGTCGCGGGGTGCGCCGGGCCGAGGTGGTACTGCTGCCCGGCCGCGAGGACCGAGAGATCTGGAACTACTTCGCCTCACTGGCGTTCCCCCCGGAACCCGTTGTGCGCCAAGTGCTCGACGCGCTGGCCAACGCGGGCCGCACGCTGTCCACCGCGGCGCTGGAGCCGATGGTGGAGCTGTCCAGGAGCCGCCTCGAGGTGGTGCTCAAGGTGCTCGACGTGGACGGGGCGGTGCGTCGCGTGCGCGGGGGCTGGGAGTCCACCGGGCAGCCGTGGCAGTACGACGCGCAGCGCTACGGGCGCATCGCGCAGGCGCGGTCCGCCGAGCAGCAGGCGATGCTCGACTACCTGGACACGACGGGCTGCCGCATGGAGTTCCTGTTGCGGCAGTTGGACGATCCCGCCGCGGCCCCCTGTGGGCGCTGCGACAACTGCACCGGCCGCGGTTGGTCCACCGAGGTGTCCGAGTCGGCCGCCTCCTCGGCCCGCGACCGGCTGCGGCGGCCCGGGGTGGAGCTGCCCGCCCGGCGGCAGTGGCCCAGCGGCATGTCCGCGCTGGGCGTACCGCTCAGCGGCAAGATCGGCCCCGCCCAGGTCGCCGCCGAGGGCCGCGTGCTGGGTCGGCTCACCGACATCGGCTGGGGCACCCGGCTGCGTGAACTGCTCGCCGACTCCGCGCCCGACCAGCCGGTGCCGGACGAGGTGTTCGCCGCCTGCGTGCAGGTGCTGGCCGCCTGGCGCTGGGCGGAGCGGCCGACCGGGGTGGTCGCCATCGGCTCACGGCGCCGCCCGCAACTGGTGTCCAGCCTGGCCCGGCGGCTCGCCGAGATCGGTCGGCTGACCTACCTCGGTGCCGTGGTCTCCGGCGGCGAGGGCAGTCGGCGCTCCAACAGCGCCCAGCGGCTCGCCGGGCTCTGGCAGGGGCTGAGCCTGCCCGCCGGGCTGACGCCCGACGGGCCCGTGCTGCTCGTCGACGACCTGGTGGACAGCGGGTGGACCATGACCCTGGCCGCGAAGCTGGTGCGTGAGGCAGGAGCCACCGCCGTCCTGCCCTTCGCCCTGGCGGCGACCAACTGAGGTTCGCTCAGCCCGCCGCGCAGTCGTACGCCTCCACCGACCGCACGCTGAGGCTGGTGACCTTGCCGTCAGCGATGCCGAAGTCGAACCGGTTGCGGGCGTTCTGCGGGGTGACCGTGCTGAAGAAGGCGTGGTTGTTGCGGGTGCCGAAGCTCCCGGCCGGGTAGAGGCCCTGGAGGTCCGCCGCCGAGGTGCCGACCCGCACCCCTTCCTTGGTGTGCGTGCCCTTTGGCGCCGGAACCTGGTACACGCCATAGGTCTTGGAGATGGTGACCCAGTCCGCGGCCCCGTAGACCCAGCGGTAGGAGCCACAGTCCTCGGTGTTGACCCCGTTGGTGAGCTTCCCCGTGGCCAGCGCGCTCTCCTGGCTCATGCCCACGTAGATCGGGCCGTAGCCGTCCGACCTGAACAGCGAGTCGGTCGCGGCCGTCGCCGTGCCCTGGACCGCGCAGACCATCGAGGTGGCGAGCAGGCCACCAACGAGAAGCGTGCGGGTCCCCCTGGACAGTGCGTTCACTGACTTTCCCCCTAGCGATGGTATCGGCCCCCTGGCCGATGTTCTGCTTGCACCCCGGGAGACGCCCACCCCCTCATGAGGGTTGCGCACCGCTTCAGCCCGGTGAGCCGAGCAGTCCGAACACCTCGACCGCCGCCCCTGCTCAGCGAAGCGCGGTGGCGGAGGTGGGGAGTGGCACGGGTCCACTCCCCACCTGGGGGCTCACACCATGTCGGCGGGACCGACCGGACGGCCCGCGAGGGCGAGCAAGTCCTTGGCCAGCACGGTGCCCAGCACCCGCAAGGCCCCCGGCGAGAGCAGCGAGGACACCACGGTCGAGGTCGTGCACCCGGCAGCGACGGGCTTGTCCGCGAACCGGTCCTTGAGCCAGATCAGCGCGTCGGGCGCACCGGTGGCGACCAGGGCGACGTGTTCGCTGAGGATGTCGCGCTGGTAGGTGACCCGGGCACCGTCGGCGCAGTACCTCGGCACCACGGTGTCGGAGTTGGCCTTGATCGGCACCAGCTCGTCGTTGACCGAGTGGTAGACGAACAGCGGGGCCTTGGGCGTTTGCTTGCCCATCAGCACATCGCTGAGCACCTGCTTGGGCACCGGCTGGCTGAGCGGGTCTTTGATGGTGAAGTACTTGAACAGGTCGGTGAAGGCGAAACCCTGGGCGTTGGCGGAGTTGCACTGCGAGGCCGCCTTGGCGAAGGCGGTCCTGCCCTCCGGGGTCAGGTAGGTGTCCAGGAAGTCGTCGAGTTCCGGGTACGCCTGGCGCAGCCCGGCGATGCCGCTCATCGCGATCCCGGCGAAGAACGAGCCGTTGGCGGCGTCGAGCACGCTGCGTGGGTCCACCGGCAGGCCGCCCTCGGCCACGCCGACCACGTTCAGCTCGGGCGCGTAGCTCGCCTGCAACTCCGAGGCCCAGCCGCTGGCCAGCGCGCCGCCGGAGTAGCCCCAGGCGCCGACCTTGGTGTTGACCCCGTTCAGCCCGGCGGGGCCGAAGTTCTCCGTGGCGCGGATGCCGTCCAGCACCGCCTGCCCGGCCTGCCTGCCCGCGACGTAGGCGCTCCTGGGGCCCTCGTAGTCGGGCACGGTGACCGCCCAGCCCTGTTGCAGGGCGGCGTCGATGAGCAGGATCTCCGCCTGCGCAACGATGTTCTCGTTACCGGCACCTCGGCGCAACTGGTAGGAGATGGCGCATTGCGGGGCCGCACTGTCCTCGGCGACCTGGTACGACACCAGCGGCCGGGTGGCCGAGGGCTGCGCGCCATAGGGCAGCAGCACGGTGGTCACGGTGGCCTGCGGCGCGCCCTTGGTGTCGGTGGTGCGGTAGAGCACCTGCCAGGACTGGACCTTCTGCGGCAGCAGCCCGAAGGCGGTGGCCTCGACCTGCCGGGAACGCAGCACGGTGCCCGGCGCGGTCGCCTCGTAACCACTGGGCGGCTGGTAGAACGGATCGCTCTGCGGCGGGGGCGGTGCGGTGGCAGCCGCCGCAGGCGTGCCGACGGCGGCGGTGGCGCCGGCGAGGACCAGCGTCGCAGCCGCCAGGGCCACCCGCCCGGTCCACCTCGGTGTGCTCATCGCCGCACCTCGCTGACGCTCGTCGCGTGCGTTCGCACAGGCACCGCGCTGAATGACTCGCTCGCAAGCTCGCTCATCGACGCTCCAATGTGAAAAGAGATCTGACCACACTGCCCAACGAGCGGCCCGGTGTGGCGTTACGCACATGACACGATCGAGGCATGGAACACCTGGGGCGAGCACGCCGACTGGACCTGTTGACCGCACACGCAGCCGAGTTCGCCGAGGCGGGCTTGGCCAACGTGGTGCGCGAGTTCCCCTACGACATGCGCAACGTGGTGAACCATGTTGGCGACTACCCGCAGCGCCCACGCGATGTGCACCCGGCCTTCTACGGCTGCTTCGACTGGCACTCCTGTGTGGAGATGCACTGGATGCTGGTGCGCCTGCTGCGACTGGTCCCCGAGCAGGTGCCCGTCGACCGCGTCCGCGCGGTGCTCGACGCGCACCTGACACCGGAGAACCTGGCCGCCGAGACAGCGCGCTGCCGCGAGCGTGGCGTGCCCACGCGTTCCTACGGCAGCGGCTGGGCACTGACCCTGGCCGCCGAGTTGGCCACCTGGGACGACCCGGACAGCAGGCGCTGGGCCGAGGCGGTTCGCCCGCTCGCGGAGGTCTGCGTGGAGTCCACCCTGCGCCGACTGCCCAAGTCGACCTATCCGATCCGGCAGGGCGCGCACGCCAACAGCGCGTTCGGCCTGTCCCGGGCGCTGGGCTGGGCACGGCTGGCCAGCCCGGAACTGCTCGAGGCCATCACCTCGACGGCCATGCGCTGGTTCGCCGCCGACACCGATTACCCGGCCCGGTGGGAACCGGACGGAGCGGACTTCCTGTCCCCCGCGCTGTGTGAGGCCGAACTGATGACGGAGTTGTTGCCACCGGATCAATTCCCGCACTGGTTCGACGCATTCCTGCCGAAAACGGAATTCACGCCCGCAGTGGTCTCCGACGACACCGACGGGCAAATCGCCCATCTGCACGGGCTGAACCTGAGCAGGGCCTGGGCCATGCTGCGCATCGCCACCGCCCTGCCCGACGGGGACCACCGAGTGGAATCCCTGCTGGCCAGCGCGGTTGCGCACGCCGAACCGGAGCTGTCCAACAGCACCGGCAGCGACTACATGGTCGAGCACTGGCTGGCCGCCTACGCCGTGCTCTACCTGGGTGAGGGCGAATAGGAAATCGACAGGAACACCCGTCGAAAGTAGCTACCGGACACCCGTTTGTTGAGATCAGGATCGTGTCCGGAGGACCTGATCAGTTCTCCGGACACGATTTTTCCCTGCCCGTCCCTCCACCACCCCTGCAGGTGTGGCGCCGAGCCGATCAGCGATGGCGCGCGCCGGTGAAAGGATCGGAAATCACATGTCCAGCACCAGTGTGACCCGAGTGCTCGCCGCGGCCACCCTCGCCGCGGCCAGCCTGGTCGCGGGCACCGCGGCGGCCGCGACCCCGGTCGGGTTCGGCCCGCAGATGCGCTTCGGCCACGGCAGCGGCACCAGCTTCTCCGGCGGCAACTGGGGCGGCTACGTCAGCTTCGGCAGCTTCACCACGGCCACCGCAAGCTGGACCGAGCCGGCCGTGACCTGCAACTCCTCCAACGACCTGTTCGCGCCCTGGGTGGGCATCGACGGGGACGGCTCCTCCAGCGTGGAGCAGACCGGCGTGGCCACCGACTGCTCCAGCGGGCACGCGGTCTACCAGGGCTGGTACGAGATGTACCCGGCCGCCCCGGTGTACTACAGCAACCCGGTCAGCGCGGGCGACCACTTCACCGCCACGGTGACCCGCTCGGGCACCAGCTACAAGCTGGACCTGACCGACACCACCAAGGGCTGGACCAAGACGATCACCAAGTCCGCGAACGCCAAGCACTCCTCGGCCGAGGCGATCATCGAGTCGCCCACCGACTCCTACCCGACCATCAGCGGGGGCAAGGTCTCCTTCACCGGGGTCAAGTTCGACGGCAAGAGCCTGGCCAGCACCAGCCCGCAGGGCCTGGACGCCGACGACCGCGGCAGCTACACCTGGAGCCCCGGCTCGATCGGCTCCGACGGGCAGAGCTTCAGCCTGACCCGGCACTGACCGGTTCGCCGCTGCCGCAACGGGTTCAGCGCCGGTGCGGCAGCGGCACCAAGTCGTCCGCGTGCACCACCTCGCGCCGCTGCTCGGGCGCGAGGTGCTTGCTGGACCGGCCGATCATGCCGGGCAGTTCGGCCGCGTCGAAGGCCACCACCCCGCGGGCCACCACCCGACCGGCCAGGTCGGTCAGGTCGACCACGTCGCCCGCGTCGAAGTTCCCGTCCACCCCGGTGATGCCCGCGGCCAGCAGGGACCGGCGGCGGTCCACCACGGCGGCCACCGCCCCGTCGTCCAGGCTCAGCCTGCCCGCGGCGTCGGCGGCGTGCGCCAGCCAGAACCGGCGGGCCGACAGCCGCGCCCCGGTCGCCGCGAAGGCCGTGCCGACCTCGGCGGAGCCCAGGGCCGAACCCGCGTGCTCGGCCGAGGCCAGCAGCACCGGGATGCCCGCGGAGGCCGCGAGCCGGGCAGCCGCCAGCTTGGAGGCCATGCCGCCGGTGCCCAGCCCGGAAGCCCCGGTCGTACCGGCACTCACACCGTCCACATCGGACTCACTGAGCACCTCGGCGATGCGCCGCGCCCCGCCCTTGCGCGGATCCCCGTCGTAGAGCGAGTCCACATCGGACAGCAGCACCAGCGCGTCGGCGGCGACCAGGTGCGCCACCAGCGCGGCGAGCCGGTCGTTGTCGCCGAAGCGGATCTCGTCGGTGGCCACGGTGTCGTTCTCGTTGACCACCGGCACCACGCCCAGCGCGAGCAGGCGGGAGAAGGTCCGCTGCGCGTTGCGGTAGTGCGAGCGCCGCACGACGTCGTCGGCGGTCAGCAGCACCTGGCCGACCGTGAGCCGATGCTGGGCGAAGGACGCCGCGTAGGCGTGGATCAGCGTCAGCTGTCCGACGCTGGCCGCGGCCTGCTGGGTGGCCAGGTCGCGGGGACGCCGGGGCAGCCCCAGCGGGGCGAGACCGGCGGCGATCGCCCCGGAGGACACCAGCACCACCTGACTGTTCCCCGCCCGCGCGGCCAGGGCGTCCACCAGCGCGGACAACCGCGCCTGGTCCAGCCCGCCCTGGGCGGTGGTCAGCGAGGAGGAGCCGACCTTGACCACGATCCGGCGGGCGCCCGCGACCTCGCGCCGAGCCTGAGACACGGGCTACTCCTCGAAGTCCTCGTCCTCGAACGGGTCGCCCGCACCGGGTGCCCGACGGGCCTTCTTCGCCGCCTTGCGCTCGGCGGCACCGATCCGGTTGTTCTGCTCCAGCCGCACGTCCGAGCCGCGCCCGGTCATCAGCACGGCGATGCCCGCGGGCGTGGACGGCTCCCAGTCGAAGGACACGTCCCCGATGGTCACCGGGCATCCCGGCACGGCACCGGCCTTGGCCAGCGCCTCCTCCACCCCCAACCGGGCGAGGCGGTCGGCCAGGTAGCCCACGGCCTCGTCGTTGGAGAACTGGGTCTGCCGCACCCAGCGCTCGGGCCGCTCGCCGCGCACGATGAACCCGCCCGGCTGCTCCGGGTCGGCGATCACGGTGAAGCCGCTGTCGTCCACGGCGGTGGGCCGCAGCACGATCCGGGTCGGCTCCAGGATCGGCTGGGCGGCCCGGTGCTCGGCCACCGCGGCGCCCAGCGCGAAGGTCAGCTCACGCAGCCCCTCCCGGCTGGCCGTGGACACCTCGAACACGGGCAGCCCGCGCTCGGTGAACTCCGCGCGCACCATCTCGGCCAGTTCCTTGGCCTCGGGCACGTCCACCTTGTTCAGCACCACCAGGCGCGGCCGGTCGGCCAGCTCCCCGCCCAGCGAGGGCGTGTACTTGGCGAGCTCGGCCTCCAGGGCGTCGTAGTCCGACACCGGGTCCCGGTCGGTCTCGTAGGTGGCGCAGTCGATCACGTGGACCAGCACGGCGCAGCGCTCGATGTGGCGCAGGAAGTCCAGGCCAAGGCCCTTGCCGTCGCTGGCCCCGGGGATCAGCCCGGGCACGTCGGCCACGGTGAACACGTTCTCGCCCGCGGTGACCACACCCAGGTTGGGCACCAGGGTGGTGAAGGGGTAGTCGGCGATCTTGGGCCGGGCCGCGGACAGCACCGCGATCAGCGAGGACTTGCCCGCCGAGGGGAAGCCGACCAGGCCGACGTCGGCCACCGACTTCAGCTCCAGCACCAGTTCCCTGGTCTCGCCCTCCTCGCCGAGCAGGGCGAAGCCGGGCGCCTTGCGGGCCTTGGAGGCCAGCGCCGCGTTGCCCAGGCCGCCGTGCCCGCCCCGGGCCGCGACCAGGCGCGTGCCGGGACCGACCAGGTCGGCCAGCACCTCGCCCTCGGTGTTGAGCACCACGGTGCCGTCCGGCACGCGCAGCTCCAGGTCCTCGCCCTGGGCCCCGTCCCGGTTGGCGCCCTGGCCCTGGCGGCCGTTGGTGGCGCGGGCGTTGGGGCGGAAGTGGAAGTCCAGCAGGGTGTGCACGCTGGGGTCGACCACCAGCACCACGTCACCGCCGCGACCACCGTTGCCGCCGTCCGGCCCGCCAAGGGGCTTGAACTTCTCGCGGTGCACCGAGGCGCAGCCGTTGCCGCCGCCGCCAGCGGCAACGTTGATGGTCACGCGATCGACGAAGCGAGACACGGGGTTGGTCCTTCATTCGCATGCGGGTGTCCGGGGGCTTGCCCTCCGGCGTGGGGCGTGGGGGTCCAGCCCCCACAAGACACAAACGAGCGACGTGGTCCGCACATTCCGCGGACACACGTCGCTCGGTCGCTCGTTTCTCAGGCGGAGGCTGCGAGAGCCTCGACCGGGACGATGTTGACGGTCTTGCGGCCGCGCTTGATGCCGAACTGGACGGCACCCGGCTGCAGAGCGAACAGCGTGTCGTCCTTGCCGCGGCCGACGTTCACGCCCGGGTGGAACTTGGTGCCGCGCTGGCGGATCAGGATCTCGCCGGCCTTGACGACCTGACCACCGAAGCGCTTGACCCCGAGGTACTGCGGGTTGGAGTCACGGCCGTTGCGGGAGCTGGATGCACCCTTTTTGTGTGCCATGGCTGGTCAGGTCCTCACTTGTTGATGCCGGTGACCTCAACGCGGGTCAGCTTCTGGCGGTGACCCTGGCGCTTGTGGTAGCCGGTCTTGTTCTTGAACTTGTGGATGCGGATCTTGGGGCCCTTGGTGTGCTCGACGACCTTGGCGGTCACCGAGACCTTGCCCAGGGTCTCAGCGTCGGCGATCACATCGCCGCCGTCGACGACGAGCAGCGCAGCGAAGCTGACCTCGGCGCCCGGCTCGCCATCGAGCTTCTCGACCTGGACGACGTCGCCGACGGCCACCTTGTACTGCTTGCCGCCGGTCTTGACGATCGCGTACATCGGGGCGGAAGTCTCCTGCTACTCGACGTTGACGGGGTGCGCCGCTCTGGACATGGACAGTCCGCACAGGAATTCGCTGCCTGAGCAAAATTCCCCGCGGGAGGTGTCACCGGCCGGGCTGGCGCACAACGGGACCCACCGGATGGGGGCCACTCAAGAGATTACGGGCCGGGTGGACGGGAGGTCAAACCGGGGTGTCCACAAGGCCCCCGCGGTGAGCACCGTCACCGGCTCGCACGTCCAGCCCACCGGCGAACCGGTGGGCTGGACCTGGGCGGACTGCTCAGTCCTGGCTGGCCGCGCTGACCGGCGGGCCCGCGGGCCGCGAGGCAGCGCGCCGCGAGCGGCGACGGGCGGTCGCGGGCTTGGCCGCGGCCTCCGGGGCCCGCTCGGGCTCGGCCACGGCCACGTGGTGCCCGTTGGCCTGCTCCAGGGTGGGCTGCTCGGGCACCTCGTAGGGCACCGACACCTCGGCCTTGCCGACCTCCAGCGCCGCCACCGGCGTGCTGGTCACCGGCTCCGGGCTGGTCACCGGCTCCGGCCGCACGGCGGGCTGCTCGGCCGGGGCCTGGTCCTGCTGAGCCTGTTCCGGCTGGGCCTGCTCCGGCTTGGCGTCCTCGTGCTTGGCGTCCTCGTGGTGCTTGGCGTCCTCGTGGTGCTTGGCGTCCTCGTGGTGCTTGGCGTCCTCGTGGTGCTTGGCGTCCTCGTGCTTGTCGGCGTGCCGGTTGCGGTTGCGCTTGCGCCCGCCGCCGGACTGGCCACCGCCGTTGGCGTGCCCGTTGCCGTTGTTGTTGCCGTTGCCGTTGTTGCCGCCACCGCCGTGCGAGTGCACCGGCTCGGCGGTCACCACGACGCCCCGGCCCCGGCAGTGCTCACAGGTGCTGCTGAACGCCTCCAGCAGGCCGGTGCCGACCCGCTTGCGGGTCATCTGCACCAGGCCCAGCGAGGTCACCTCGGCCACCTGGTGACGGGTCCGGTCCCTGCCAAGGCACTCGGTGAGCCTGCGCAGCACCAGGTCCCGGTTGGACTCCAGCACCATGTCGATGAAGTCGATCACGATGATGCCGCCGATGTCGCGCAGCCGGAGCTGGCGCACGATCTCCTCGGCCGACTCCAGGTTGTTGCGGGTGACCGTCTCCTCGAGGTTGCCACCCGACCCGGTGAACTTGCCGGTGTTGACGTCGATGACGGTCATCGCCTCGGTGCGGTCGATCACCAGGTAACCGCCCGAGGGCAGCCACACCTTGCGGTCCAGCGCCTTGGTGATCTGCTCGTCGATGCGCTGCTCGGTGAACACGTCGTTGGTGCCCACGTGCTTGCGCAGCCGCTCGGCCAGGTCGGGCGCCACGTGCCGGACGTAGGCGTCGATGGTGTCCCAGGCGTCCTCGCCCTGCACGATCAGCGCGGAGAAGTCCTCGGTGAACAGGTCCCGCACGACCTTGACCAGCAGGTCCGGCTCCTCGTAGAGCAGCTGGGGCGCCTGGGCCTTGGGCGTGTCGGCCTTCTGCTTGATGACCTCCCACTGGGCCTGCAGGCGCTGCACGTCCCGGCCCAGCTCCTCCTCGGCGATGCCCTCCGAGGCGGTGCGGATGATCACACCGGCGTCCTCGGGCACGACCCGCTTGAGGATGTCCTTGAGGCGCTTGCGCTCGTTGTCCGGCAGCTTGCGGCTGATGCCGGTGGCCCCGCCACCGGGCACGTAGACCAGGAAGCGGCCGGGCAGGCTGATCTGGGTGGTCAGCCGGGCGCCCTTGTGCCCGACCGGGTCCTTGGTGACCTGCACCAGCACACTGTCCCCGGTGGACAGCGCCTGCTCGATCTTGCGGGCCTTGCCCTCCAGACCGGCGGCGTCCCAGTCCACCTCACCGGCGTAGAGCACGGCGTTGCGGCCGCGCCCGATGTCGACGAAGGCGGCCTCCATGCTGGGCAGCACGTTCTGCACGCGGCCCAGGTAGACGTTGCCCACCAGCGAGCCGGTGCCCGCGGAGGTCACGAAGTGCTCCACGAGCACCCCGTCCTCCAGCACGGCGATCTGCGTGCGGTCCCCGCGCTCGCGCACGACCATCTTGCGCTCGACGGCCTCGCGGCGGGCCAGGAACTCGGCCTCGGACAGGATCGGCACGCGGCGGCGGCCCGCCTCGCGGCCGTCCCTGCGGCGCTGGCGCTTGGCCTCCAGCCGGGTGGAGCCGCGGACGCTGCGCACCTCGCTCTGCGCGGCGGCCGAGTCGGCCCGGTCCTTGTCCTGCTCCTCGCGGGCGGGCGAGTTGCGCACGTGCACGACGGTGTTCGGCGGGTCGTCCGAGGTGCTCGCGGCCTCGCTGTCCTCCCCGCCCTTGCGGCGGCGACGGCGACGACGGCGACGGCTGCCCCCGTCCGCCTCGGCCTCCTCCTCGGCGGACGCGTCCTGCTCGGGCGCCTCGGCCTGCTCGGCGGGGGCCTCCGGCTCGCCCTGCTCCTCGTCGTGGTCCGAGTCGCTCTCGGCGCCGCCCTTGCCCCGGCCACGGCCACGGCGACCCCGGCGACGACGACGGCGGGTGCCGTTCTCGTCCTCGCCGTCCAGGTCCTCGTGGTCCTCCTCCTGCTCGGCCTGCTCCGGCTCGGCGGGCTGCTCGGCCACGACGACCGGCTCCGGCTTGCGCCTGCTCTTGGCGGGCGCGGCCTCGGCGGGCGGCAGGAAGACCACCGAGGGCGGCGCGAACACCGGGGCCAGCGCCACGGCGGTCTCGTCCTCGGCGTCCACCGGGGTGTCCTCGGGGGCCTCGGGCTCCTCCTCGACCGCCTCCTCGGCGGCGGGCGCCTCCTGCTCGACCGGGCTCAGCGTGTACGCGACGCGCACGGCGATGTCCCTGGCCACGCTGGACTGCGGGCTGCGCACGGCCTCACCGAGGTCGGTGAGCACCGCGAGCACGTCCTTGCTGGCCGCACCGAGCAGCTTGGCCAGTGCGTGCACCCGGAGCTTCTCCGGGAGCTCGGCACCGAGCAGGGGGTGGTGGTCCTGTGCGGTGGTGTCGACACTGGGGATGGCTGTGGTCTTCACCCCGCCGGTCGTACCGGCGGGGCGTCGCTTGTTCGGCATGTAGCTCCTCCGCCCCCGGGCGCGTCCGGTGATCGGACGCGGCCGCGCAGGGGCCTTTCGTTCTGTCTCCGCCGCCGGTGGCGACGGGAATCCTTGCCAGGTGCCCTCGGCGTCCTCCGGGGGGTAGCCGGAGCGGCTGAGGAACAGGTCGGTCGACTGCGCGCTAGCCCGGCTCCCCGGCCAGGCCACCCTCCCGTGCCCCGCTGCTCCGCGCCTCGCGGTCCAGCGTGAACGGGTCGATGAGCCGGCCCTCGTCGTCGAGCCGCCCCTGCTCCATCCGGGTCGCCTTCGCGGGTACCGGCGGGTCCAGAGCGGCGACCACGCGAAGCGCGCTCAACACGTCGTCGGGTCGGACAGCAGGGGTCAGCTGCCGCACGACCATCATGAGTATCCCACACTGACCTGACGCCGCTGCGGATTCGTCCTTACGGTGTTCAGACGGGCCGGTTGAATCACCCGATGTGCCCACCTGCGTTGACAGAGTCCCACCAGTGAGTGACGTCACACCCGGTGGTGCGTCGAGCACCTCCGCGGTCACCACGCCCGGACGCACGTCCATGATCCGCTTGCCGTCCTTGGTCAGCCGCTCCACCTCGACCGACTCAGCGGCCAGCAGGGCCGCGACGGCCGGTCGCAGGGTCTGCGCGGACACGCCGGGCAGCTCCACCAGCCAGCGGCTCGCGTCGATGCGCTCGGACAGCGACCCCGACTCGGCCTGCACCGCCTCCACCACGTCCAGGCCCGGCGGCAGCGCCTGGTCCAGCGCCACGCGCAGTGCCTGTGGGTCCACCCTGCTGACGACCTGCACCTCGACGTACTCGGCCTCACTGGCCACCCCGGTCGGCGCCGCGCCCACCCAGGAGATCTTCGGGTGCGGGCTGAAGCCCTGCGAGTAGGCCATGGGCACGCCCGCCCTGCGCAGCGCCCGTTCGAATGCCCGCGCCACGTCCCGGTGCGAGGTGAAGCGCAGCCTGCCGCGCTTGGTGTAGCGCAGCCTGAGCTTCTGCACGGCGCCGCTGGACGGATTCGGCGCCATCGGGTCTTGCCTGCTCAGCGTTACTCCCCTCGGATGGTCGGACAGGTCCGGTAGGACGGTACCGGGCGGGACGGCGCGGCCGTGAGCTTGTCTCCGGCGCGTGGCGTGGCTACGGTCCGCCTGATCGGTGATGTGGGTGTCCCCCGAAACACCCACCACAGGGATGATGGAGGTCGCCCCGTGCCTCTGCTCCGCCGTGTCACTGTGGCGGCGCTGGGTGCCGCGCTGCTGGCCGCCGCTGGCCTGGCGGGCCCGGCGACAGCCGGTGCGGCCGAAGAGCAGGCCCCACCCGGCTGTGTCCAGCCCGGCCCCACCCTGCGCTACCTGGTGCTGTTCGACCGGGGCACCGCCGAGTCCGACGCCGGGGCGCAGATCACCGCGGCCTGCGGCACGGCCGCCGTCTACTACCCCGAGATCGCCGTGGCCGTGGCCACCTCCCCCGACCCGGGCTTCGCCGAGCGGTTCGGCACCGACCGGGCCTACAGCGCGCAGGCCGAGGCGCTCAACGGCGCCCCCGCCGCGCGCAAGAAGGTGGACGAGACGCTGGCCACGAGCCGCTCACCGCGGACCGAGCCGGTGGACAGCGTGGACCGCGGCCACGAGCAGTGGGACATGGACCAGATCAAGGCCCCCCAGGCGCACGCCGTGACCGGCGGGGACCGGCGCGTGGTGGTCGGCGTGCTGGACTCCGGCATCGACCCGAGCCACCCTGACCTGGTCAAGGCGCTGGACCCGGGCCTGTCCGCGGGCTGCACCACGGGCAAGGCCGACCCCGGCCAGGCGGCGTGGGCGCCGACCACCTCCGCACACGGCACACACGTCGCGGGCATCATCGCCGCCGCCGAGGACGGGCACGGCATCACCGGGGTCGCACCGGGCGTGCGGCTGGCCTCGGTGAAGGTGGTCGACGACGACGGGTTCATCTACCCCGAGTACGCGGTGTGCGGGTTCATGTGGGCCGCGACGCACGGCATGACCGTGACCAACAACAGCTACTTCGTGGACCCCTGGGAGTTCAACTGCGCGGGCCAGCGCGGCCAGCACGTGGTGACCGAGGCCCTGCGCAGGGCGGTCGGGTTCGCCACCGCCAAGGGCGTGCTCACCGTGGCCGCCGCGACCAACCAGGGCACCGACCTGACCCGGCCGGGCACCGACTCGCGCAGCCCCGACAACGGCGCGGCGCGCAGCCGGCGCCTCGGTGAGGACTGCGCCGTGCTGCCGGCGCAGCTGCGCGGGGTGATCGCCGTGTCCTCGGTGGGCGCCAACAAGGTCAAGGCCAGCTACAGCTCGTACGGGCTCGGCGCGATCGACCTCACCGCCCCCGGCGGGGACGGCAGGCAGCGCGGCTCCGGCGAGACCCAGCCCTGCGTGCTGTCCACCGTTCCCGGCGGCTACGGCTACTACTGCGGCACCTCGATGGCCGCGCCGCACGTGTCCGGTGTCGCGGCGTTACTCGCCTCCACGCACCCCGGCGCCTCGCCCGCCACGCTGACAGCGCTGCTCGGCGAGCAGGCCACCCCGGTGCAGTGCCCCAACGACTACGACCTCAACGACACCGGGGTGCAGGACGCCTACTGCTCCGGATATGGCTCGTACAACGGGTTCTACGGGCACGGGCTGGTCAACGCCCTGGCCGCGGTCAGCGATGCGGCGCAGGCGCCGTCCAACCCCTGAGCCTCAACTGGTCGGCGCCAGGAGCACATGCCATGCCGTGAAGGTGGCTTTCGCTGCGTTGGGCGCAGTGAAAGCCACCTTCACGGCGGTGTGGGCCGCCCCGGTGGCGTGTCAGCTGGTCGGCGCCAGCGCCGGGTTGCTCACCGGGGACCGGTTGCCCACCGGGGTGATCGGCAGCAGCGTGCGCCCGGTCGGGCCGACCTGGATGTCGGTGCCCATGGCCGGGCACACCCCGCAGTCGAAGCACGGGGTCCACCGGCAGTCGTCCTGCTCCTGCTCGTCCAGCGCGTCCTGCCAGTCCGCCCAGAGCCATTCCTTGTCCAGCCCCGAATCCAGGTGGTCCCAGGGCAGGACCTCGGTCTCCTCGCGCTCCCGCGTGGTGAACCAGTCCAGGTCCACACCGAACTCGGGCAGCTCGCTCGCGCAGGCGTCCACCCAGCGCTGGTAGGAGAAGTGCTCGCTCCAGCCGTCCAGCCGGCCGCCTTCGCGCCACACCCGCTCGATGACCCGGCCGACCCTGCGGTCGCCGCGGGAGAGCAGTCCCTCGATCAGCGAGGGCTGGCCGTCGTGGTAGCGCATGCCGATGTTGCGGCCCAGCGAACGATCGGTGTTGACCTCCGCGCGCAGCTTGCGCAGCCGGTCGTCCACTGTGTCCGGATGGCACTGGGCCGCCCACTGGAACGGGGTGTGCGGCTTGGGCACGAAGCCGCCGATGGAGATCGTGCAGCGAATGTCCTTGCGGCCACTGGCTTCCCGGCCCGCGCGGATGACCTCCTTGGCCATCCTGGCGATCTGCAGCACGTCCTCGTCGGTCTCCGTGGGCAGCCCGCACATGAAGTACAGCTTCACCTGCCGCCAGCCGTTGGCGTAGGCCGTGGTGACGGTGCGGATCAGGTCCTCCTCCGACACCATCTTGTTGATGACGCGGCGAATCCGCTCGCTGCCGCCCTCCGGGGCGAAGGTCAGCCCGGAGCGGCGGCCGTTGCGCGCCAGCTCGTTGGCCAGGTCCACATTGAACGCGTCAACCCTGGTGCTGGGCAAGGAAAGCCCGGTGTTGGTGCCCTGGTACCGGTCGGCCAGCCCCTTGGTCACCTCGGCGATCTCCGAGTGGTCCGCACTGGACAGCGACAGCAGGCCGACCTCCTCGAAACCGGTGGCCGCCAAGCCGTTCTGCACCATCGCGCCGATGCCCTCGATGGAGCGCTCGCGCACCGGGCGGGTGATCATCCCCGCCTGGCAGAACCGGCAACCCCGTGTGCAGCCGCGGAAGATCTCCACGCTCATCCGCTCGTGCACGCTCTCCGCGAGCGGCACCAGCGGCTGCTTCGGGTAGGGCCAGGCGTCCAGGTCCATCGTGGTCCGCTTGAAGACCCGGTACGGCACCCGGTCGCGATTGGGCACCACGCGCTGGATGCGACCGTCGGGCAGGTACTCCACGTCGTAGAAGCGCGGCACGTAGACCCCGCCGGTCTCGGCCAGCCGGGTCAGCACCTCCTCGCGCCCGCCCGGGCAGCGCTGCGCCTTCCACTCCCGCACGATGTCGGTGATCTCCAGCACCGCTTCCTCGCCGTCACCGAGGACCGCGGCGTCCAGGAAGTCGGCGATCGGCTCCGGGTTGAACGCCGCGTGCCCGCCCGCCAGGACGATCGGGTGCTCCTCGGTGCGGTCGGCCGCGTGCAGCGGGATGCCCGCCAGGTCCAGCGCCGTGAGCAGGTTCGTGTAGCCCAGTTCGGTGGCGAAGCTGACCCCGAGCAGGTCGAAGGCGCCGACCGGGCGGTGGCCGTCCACGGTGAACTGCGGCACGTCGTGCTCGCGCATGAGCGCCTCGAGGTCCGGCCACACCGAGTAGGTGCGCTCGGCCAGCACGTCCGGCAGCTCGTTGAGCACCTCGTACAGGATCATGACGCCCTGGTTGGGCAGCCCCACCTCGTAGGCGTCGGGGTACATCAGGCACCAGCGGACCGCGGCGGAGTCCCAGTCCTTGAGGGTGGCGTTCAGCTCGCCCCCGACGTACTGCACGGGCTTGGACACCCGGGGCAGCAGGGGCTCCAGTGCGGGGAAGACGGACTCAACGCTCACGCGGACAGCGTAACGACCCCGAGCGACCCCGCCGTCCAGGTAGCACTTCGTAGCACCTCGGGGTAGACTGACCTCGTGGCTCGGGCGATTACACAGCGCGAACTGCGCAACGACAGCGCGGCGATCCTGCGCGCCGTGGAGGGTGGCGAGAGCTTCGTGCTCACCCGCAACGGCACGCCCATCGCCGAGGTCCGCCCCATCCGGCGACGCTCGTTCGTGCCCAGGGCCGAGCTCAAGCGGGTGTTCTCCACCGTGCCGAGGATCGACTTCGCCCAGTTCCGCGCCGACCTGGACGAGGGGGTGGATCCGACTGTCCGCGACCCCTTCGAAGACCGAGGGCAGTGACTACGACCTGGGGCTGCTCGACACCTCCGTTGTGATCGACCTGTCCACGATCCCCGAGCAGGACCTGCCGCTGGAGTGCGCGATCAGCGCGGTCACCCTGGCCGAACTGGCCGTCGGCGTGCACACCGCCAAGGACGTGCTGCAACGGACCGTGCGGCAGCACCTCTTGCAGGCCACCGAGGCGTCCTTCGACGTGCTGCCCTTCGACGCCCAGGCCGCACGCACCTACGCCCACGTCGACACCTTCGTGCGCGCCGCGGGCCGCAAGCCCCGTGTGCGCATGGCCGACCTGTTGATCGCCGCCACCGCGATCGCCAACGACCTGCCGCTGCTGACCCGCAACCCCAAGGACTTCCTCGGCCTGGAGTCGATCGTCCGAGTCGTCCAGATCTAACCCCTCCTCCCCGCGAGTCCCGCTCTCCCGCAGCCGAGTCCCGCCCTGCGGCGTGCTCGACGGCAGCGCACGCGCTGCCCCAGCGGGATGTGCCCGCTGAGGCAGCGGGACTCGGACACGCCAGAACGGGACTCACGGACCGGTAGGCGGGACTCACGCTCCCTAGAACGGGAATCAGGGGCCAGAGGGCGGGACTCGGGCACGCCAGAGCCGGACTGGCGGGCCGGTAGACGAGATTCGCCAAGTGGTGGGCGGGGCTCGCGCTCTCCAAAGCGGGACTCACGGGCCGGTGGACGGGACTCGCGCTCCGCAGAGCGGGACTGGCGGTCCGGTAGGCGGGCCCCGCGCTCCCCACAGCGGGACTCGGACACGCCAGAGCGGGACTCGCGGGCTGGAGAGCGGGACTCGCGCTCCCCAACGCGGGACTCACGGACCAGAGGACGGGACTCGCGCTCCCCAACGCGGGACTCACGGACCAGAGGACGGGACTCGCGCTCCCCAACGCGGGACTCACGGACCAGAGGACGGGACTCGCGCTCCCCAACGCGGGACTCACGGACCAGAGGACGGGACTCGCGCTCCCCAACGCGGGACTCACGGACCAGAGGACGGGACTCGCGCTCCCCAACGCGGGACTCACGGACCAGAGGACGGGACTCGCGCTCCCCAACGCGGGACTCACGGACCAGAGGACGGGACTCGCGCTCCCCAACGCGGGACTCACGGACCAGAGGACGGGACTCGCGCTCCCCAACGCGGGACTCACGGATCGGTGGGCGGGACTCGGGCACGTCAGGGCGGGACTCGCCGTGTGGGGTGGGTGGGTCAGGTCAGGAGGAGGCGGCCGAGGCGGCGGGTGGCGATGACCGCTCCGACGAGGGCCATCGCGGCGAAGTAGGCCACGTGCACGAGGGTGGGCCAGCCGACGGCGCCGGTGGTCAGCTCGCGCTCCAGCTCGATCGCCTGGTACAGGGGCAGCACCTGCACGGCGGTGGCGATCGGGGCGGGGTAGACCGACAGCGGGTAGAAGGTCGTGGAGAACAGGAACATCGGCATCAGCACGATCATCACCAGGTCGAAGTCCTGCCAGGAGCGCAGCACGGTGGTGACGGCCATGCCCACGGCGGCGAAGGCGAAGGCCACCAGCACGGCGGCGGGCAGGGCGAGCAGCCCCCAGGGTGAGGTGATCAGCCCCATCGCGGCCATCACGGCCAGGAAGCCGGTGGCGTAGAGCGCGCCGCGCAGCAGGGCCCAGCCGATCTCGCCGACGGCCACGTCCACCGGGCCGAGCGGGGTGGCCAGCATGGCGTCGTAGACCTTGGCGTACTTGAGCTTGAAGAAGATGTTGAACGTGGCGTCGTGCACCGCGCCGTTCATCGCCGAGGACGCCAGCAGGCCCGGGGCCACGTAGGCCAGGTAGCTGATCGGCTGACCGTCGGCGCCGACCACGCTGCCCACGACCGAGCCGAAACCGACCCCGAGCGCGAACAGGTAGAACAGTGGCTCGCACAGACCGGACAGCACCAGTGTCCACATGCGACGGTTGACCAGCAGCGAGCGCTCCACCACCACGTGCGCGCGGCGCGCGTACATGCCCGGCGGCAGCACCCTGGTCACCAGTCCGCGCGAGGCGAGGACCTCCTGCACCGTCACGTCCCCCCTCACACCCTCAGCCGAACGCGGAACCGCCAGTGCGCCACGAGCAGACCGGCGACCAGCATCGCCAGCAGGTAGGCCACGTGCCCGCCGGCGGCGAGCCAGTCCAGGTTGCCGAAGGCCGCGCCCCTGGCCAGCGCGTTGCCGTGCGCCATCGGGGTCAGCCAGGCCACCGGCCGCGCCCACTCCGGTAACCGGTCGATCGGGTAGTAGGTGCCCGCGAACAGGGTCATCGGCAGCACCACGAACCGGAACACCGCGGAGAAGGCCGTGCCCTCGTTGGTCACGCTGGCGGCCAGGGCCACGATCCAGGCGCCGAAGGCCATGGCGGCCAACAGGGCGGCGGGCAGGGCGAGCAGCACACCGGGACCGGTCAGCGCGCCAAGGCAGGCCGCGACGGCGAGGAAGGCCACGCCAGCCGCGAGCAGGCGCAGCGCGATCCACACGAGCTGGCCCGCGAACACCTGCGAGACCGTGATCGGGGTGGAGATCACCGCCCAGTAGGTCTTCGCCCACTTGAACGCGGACAGCACCGGGTAGGTGGACTCCCCCGCCGCGGTCTGCACCAGCGCGGCCACCAGCACCGCGGGGGCCAGGTAGACCACGTAGGGCTGGCCGAGCGTGGCCGGTCCGGGCCTGACCTGGGTGCCCAGCCCGAAGCCCATCGCGACCAGCAGCAGCACCGGCATCAGGAAGCTGGACAGGGCGGAGGCCCGCCAGTTGCGGCGGTACCAGGCCCAGTGGCCCTCCACCACGAGCTGGATGGCGCGCAGCGCACCGACCGCCCGGCCGGTGGACCCGGCGCGGGGCGGGGCGAGCAGGTCGATGCTCACTGGAGTACCCCCTTAGTGCGGTATCCGAGCGTGTCCATGCTGGTTGCGGGCAGACGCGGGAGCGAGGCGGCGAGGGTGGCTGGACACGGCACTAGTCCACCAGGCTCCGGCCGGTCAGGCGCAGGAACACGTCCTCAAGGGTGCTGCGGCGGACCAGGCTGGTCACCGGCCGCACACCGCGCTGGTGGGCCGCGGCCAGCGCGGCCTCCCCGTCACCGGTGTAGAGCAGCAGGCGGTCCGGCAGCACCTCAACGCGGTCGGCCAGGCCGCGGACCTGCTCCACGTGGCCCTGCTGCTCACCGGGCGGGAAGCGCAGTTCGAGCACCTCTCGGGTGCTGTGCGCCGCGATCAGCTCGGCCGGTGAGCCCTCGGCGGCGATGCGCCCGCCGTCCATCACCACCAGCCGGTCGCAGAGCTGCTCAGCCTCGTCCATGTAGTGCGTGGTGATGATGAGCGTGACTCCGGACTGTTTGAGCCGGAACAGGCGGTCCCACAGCAGGTGTCTGGCCTGCGGGTCCAGGCCCGTGGTCGGCTCGTCCAGCAACAGCAGTTCCGGGTCGTTGACCAGGGAGCGGGCGATGGTCAGCCGCCGCTTCATGCCGCCCGACAGCGGCTCCACCTGGTCCTCGGCCCGGTCGGTGAGCTGGGCGAACTCCAGCAGTTCCACGGCCTTGGCGCGGACCTGCGCGCGGGACAGCCCGAAGTAGCGGCCGTAGACGTGCAGGTTCTGCCGCACGGTCAGCTCGTTGTCGAGCGTGTCCTCCTGCGGCACCACACCGAGCCGGGCGCGGATGTGCGGGCCGCGCGTGTTCGGGTCCATGCCCAGCACGCGCAGCTCACCGCCGGTGCGCGGGGACACGCAGGCCACCATGCGCATGGTGGAGGACTTGCCCGCGCCGTTGGGGCCGAGGAAGCCGAACGCCTCGCCCCTGCGCACGCTCAGGTCGATGCCGCGCACCGCTTCGAACTCGCCGAAGCGCTTGCTCAAGCCCTCGGCGTGCACGAGAACGTTCCCGGAGTCAGCCACGCCTGCGACGCTAGCGGGTACCCCTGACAAATAGCTTGCGAGTTATCCGACCTCGCGCGTGAACCAGATCTGGTCGCGCACGTCGCCGGGGGCCATGCGGACGGCACCGGGCCAGCGCCCGCGCTCGGTCCAGCCCTGCTTCTCGTAGAACCGCTCCACGCCGTGCCCGGTGCGGGTGATCAGCACGAGCTGCTCGATGCCCAGTGCCCTGGCGTGCAGCTCCACGGCGGTCAGCAGCTGGCCGCCCCAGCCCCTGCCCTGGAGTTCGGGCTCGACCATCAGCCACTCCAGCTCGGCGGTGTGCCTGCGCACCGGGCGGGTGCCCGGGGTCAGCACCGCGAACCCGGCCAGCGCGTGGTCGGCGCCCAGGGTCAGCAGGTGGCTGCGGCGGGCCCGCACATCCTTGACGACCCGCGTGGCCACGGTGCGGATCTCCTCGACCGGGTCGGCCGGGGCGAACCCGCCAGCACCGCCGGCCAGGGTGACCCGGTGCCACAGCCCGGTCATCGCGTCGACCAGCTCCGGGTGGGGCTGGTCGACGCGATGTGGACCGGTGACGAAGGGTTCCGTCACAGGTTCGGGAACCAGATCTTGATCTCGCGCTCGGCGGACTCGGGCGAGTCGGAGCCGTGCACCAGGTTGTACTGCACCTCCAGGCCGAAGTCGCCGCGCAGGGTGCCCGGGGTGGCCTTCTCCACCGGGTCGGTGCCACCGGCGAGCTGCCGGAACGCCGAGATGGCGCGGGTGCCCTCGACCACCAGCGCGACCAGCGGGCCGGAGGTGATGAAGTCCAGCAGGTCGTTGAAGAACGGCTTGCCGTCGTGCTCGGCGTAGTGCTGCTCGGCGACGCCGCGCTCGACGGTGCGCAGCTCCAGCGCGGCCAGCTTGAGGCCCTTGCGCTCGATGCGGGAGATGACCTCGCCGACCAGGCCGCGGCTGACGCCGTCCGGCTTGACCAGGACCAGGGTGCGCTCACTCACGGTGGTCCGAACTCCTTCAAGTAAGGGGAAAGTGCAGCAAGGGTAACCGGTCACCTGGCGAGCACGACCACCGAGCGGGCGGGCACCCGCACCCGGTCGGCCCCGAACACCAACCCGGAGCCGTCCTGGTCCTCGTGCGGACGCCACCGGGCACCGCCGGGAACGGCCACCGACTGCGGCTGGGGGCGCGGGTTGAGCACGACCAGCAGCCCGCTGTGCCCGGGGTCCACGTGCGGCCCCGCGGTGTCGTCCAGGTACTCGACGAGCACGCCGGGTGCCGCCCTCGGGTCGGGGAAGGACACCTTGGCCTGCACCAGCGCGGGGTCGTCCAGGGTGAACAGCGCGGAGGACTGCCGGATCCGCAGCAGGCGCAGGGTGGCCGCCAGCGCGGCGCGCATGTCCGAAGTGGACGGTTTCAGTGCCCGATCGGCCAGCAGCGGCGCGGAGTGGGCCCACTTGTCCTTCGCCAGCGGCAGACCCGCGCCGAACGTGGAGGTGGCCAGGGTCGGGTCGTACCGGTTGAACCAGTCACCGGAGTCGTAGCTGTTGGGGTCGAAGGACTTCGAGCGCAGGAACTCGGTACCCGCGAGCACGAACGGCTGGCCCTGGCCCAGCAGCACCGGGGCCAGCGCGAGCTGCTGCATGCGCACCCGGTCGGCCATGGAGGTGGCGCGAGGCAGCTTGTAGGTCAACGCGTCGTACAGGGTCTCGTTGTCGTGCGCGTCCACATAGTTGACGGCCTCCTGAGGGATAGCCGCATAGCCCGCGGGCACCCCGTTGTAGCCGATCTCGTGCCCGGACACGGTGGCGCCGCGAGTGGACCGGAAGCGGTAGGCACCGAGGTTGCCCGCCATGCCGAGCCGGACCAGGTCCCCGTAGTCGGCCAGCCGCGCGCCCCGCCCCTCGTTGACCGGGTCCCCGTTGAGGTCACCGGCCAGCCCCGAGCCGAGCCCCTGCACCCTCGGGTCGGCGTCGGTCGGGCGGCCACCACGCACGGCGTCGCGGATCCGGTCGTTGAACGTGCCGATGCCCGTACCGGCCAGGTTCGCCTGGGTGGCCTGGACGAACCGCGCTCCCCCCGCCACCTCGCCGGAGTCCCAGCCCTCCCCGTAGATCCGGATCGCCCGGCCGTCCACCCCGTCGCGCTGCGGGGTGAGCGCGTCCAGCGCCGCCCGCACGGCAAGGATGTTCGCCTTGGGGTGGTGCCCCATCATGTCGAACCGGAAGCCGTCCACCTTGTACAGCCGGGCCCAGCTGACCACCGAGTCCACCACCAGCTTGCCCATCATCGCGTTCTCCGGCGCGGTGTTGGCGCAGCAGGTGGAGTCGGCCACCGACCCGTTGGGCAGCAGCCGCTGGTAGTAGCCGGGCACGATGCGGTCCAGCACGGAGTGCGGCGCGTCCCCGGAGGCGGGCGTGTGGTTGTAGACCACGTCCACCACGACCTTGTCCCCGTTGGCGTGCAGGGCCTGCACCATCTGCCGGTACTGCTCGGACCGGCCCCAGCCGGAGCGGGCACCGGCCGTGGCGTAGGACCCCTCCGGCACGGTGTAGTGCCACGGGTCGTAGCCCCAGTTGTACGCGTCGCTGGCGACGACCCACCCGACGCATTCCTGCTGTGCGGGCGAGTTCGACGGCAGCTCGGTCAGGCGGCAGTGCGGCACCTGCTGGTTGGCCGGGTCCTCGGGCACGCTGGACAGGTCGAAGGTCGGTTGCAGGTGCACGGTGTCCATACCCGCCTGCGCCAGCTCGCGCAGGTGCCGCATGCCCGCCGAGTCACGGTGCGTGAACGCCAGGTACGTGCCCTGGTCGGCCTGCGGCACGGTCGGGTCGCTGACCGAGAAGTCCCGCAGGTGTAGCTCGGTGATGGCGTGCCGGGTCGGGTTGTCGCCGAGCCCGTGGGCGATCTCCTCGCGCCAGCCCTCGGGCATGGTCCTGGGCTGGTCCAGGTCGGCGATCTGCGAGTACGTCGAGTCCATCGACAGCGCCACCGAGTACGGGTCGGTGACGGTGGTCGTGCGGCGCCAGTCGGTGACCTCGTACAGGTAGTAGCGGTCCCGCCAGGAGTCCGGGCCGGTGATCGACCACGAGCCGGAGGCGTTGTCGCGGCGCATCTCGCGGGGCCGGTCCTCACCGATCAGCTTGAGCCGCACCGAGTTCGCGGTCGGCGCCCACACCCGCAGCGTCACCCCGTGCGGCCCGAACACCGGCCCGTACGCCAGCTTCGTGGCCGCCGCCGCGTACCGGTCGTCGAGCACCCCGGCGGTCTGCACGCCCGCACCGGCCACCACCACGCCGCCCGCGAGCTGCTGGACGGCCAACTGCCCGCGCAGCGCCTGGTCCACCGAGCCGGTGGGCACGCGGAAGGTCGGCTCCCCTCTGAGGTTGGGGAACTTGTGCGCCAGCTCGGGTGGCAGCCCCGCCGGGTCGGGGGTCAGCGGCAGGTCGCCTGCCGAGGTGCGCAGGCGGTATGAGCCAACGGCCGCGGTCGGTGCGTGCCACACCAACCGGTCCTGGGAGACCCACACCGCCTGCGCCGGGGTGGTCGGCGCCGGGGACGGTACGGCGACGACCATGCTCAGCAGCAGGACCGCTGCGATGAGTGCCCTCATTCAGGCAAGCAACCACACCGAACGTGATCGTTCAACAGCACGGGGGTGTCACGGCCGCAGGGTGGTGGCCCACAGCGAGCGGCCCGCCGCCGTGCGCAGGGTGACGGTCAGCGCCCCGGAGTGGCCGTCCACCTCGACCTCGCCGAAGTGCTGGAAGTCGTCCAGCGGGGAGCTGTTGGCGGCGGGCGGGGCGTGCACGAACACCGCCTCGGGCCCGAAGGTCGGGTCCAGCACGTTGGGGCCGAAGCCGCCCGCGTGCAGCGGGCCGGACACGAACTCCCAGAACGGGTCGAAGTCGCCGACGGCGGCCCGCTCCGGGGAGTAGTGGTGCGCGGCGGTGTAGTGCACGTCGGCGGTCAGCCACACCACGTTGCGCACGTGGCGCCGGGCGAGCTGGCGGAACACCCAGGCCAGTTCGGCCTCACGCCCGGTCGGCGCGCCCGGCTTGCCGTTGGCCACGGCCTCCACGCCGCGGGCGTCGGCCACGACCAGGCCGATGGGCATGTCGGCGGCCACGATCTTCCAGGTGGCCCGGCTCGCGCTCAGCGCGTTGACCAGCCAGCGGGCCTGCCTGTCGCCGAGGATGCGCTCGTACGGGGCGGTGTCGGCGTCGTTGGGGTCCCGGTAGCTGCGCATGTCCAGCACGAACAGCTCCACGTGCGGGCCGTACCGGAAGTTGCGGTAGACCCGGCCGTCCACGGCGCGCTGCCGGTCCAGCGGGTGCCACTCGTGGAAGGCCTGGAAGGCCCGCGCGGACAGCACGTCCAGCCGGGTCTCGGTGTACTCCGGGTGCCCGGTCAGCACCTGGCCGGGGTTCCAGTTGTTCATCGTCTCGTGGTCGTCCCACTGCACGATCCACGGCACCTCGGCGGTGAACCGGCGCAGGTTGTCGTCCATCCGGTTGTAGGAGTGCTGGCCGCGGAACTGCTGGAGGGTCTGCGCCACCTTGGACTTCTCCTCGGTGACCAGGTTGCGCCAGCGACGGCCGTCGGGCAGCACCACCGTCTCCTGCAACGGCCCGTCGGAGTAGACGGTGTCCCCGCTGTGCACGAAGAAGTCGGGGCGGCGGTCGGCCATCGCGGAGAACACCCGCATGCCGCCGACGTCGGGGTTGATGCCCCAGCCCTGCCCCGCCACGTCCCCGGACCACAGGAAGCGCACGTCGCGGCGGTCCAGCGGGGCGGTGCGGAAACTGCCGGTCACCGGCTCGCTGCGCAGGCGGCCGTCCAGGTCCTCCGCCGTGACCCGGTAGTGCAGCTCGCGGCCCGCGGGCAGGCCGGTCAGCCGCAGGCGGCCCGTGCCGTCGCTGTCCGGGGTCAGCACCGGGCCGCGGACCAGGCGGGAGTGCCGGAAGGACGGGTCGCCCGCGACCTCGACGAGCATGCGCGAGGGCGTGTCCGCCCTGGTCCACACCAGCGCGCCGTCCGAGGTGACATCCCCGGACTGCACGCCGTGGGTGAGCCGGGGGCGGCCGCTGGGCACGAACCCGGCCGCGGTGCTGAACAGACCCGCCGTGGCGGCACCGATGCGGAGCAGCGAACGTCTGCTGAGGGAGGCCATGGGAGGGTTGTAGCCCCCGTCAACGGCCAACCGGGGAACGTGGGCTTGCCTGGCGGTGAATGCTCAGGCCTCGGGCGTGATCAGCTGCACCGTGGGGAAGTACGTGCGGTAACGCGGGGCGTCCCTGGTCAGCAACGGCAACCCCATCACGGCGGCGTGCGCGCCGATGAAGAAGTCGGGTAGCGGGGAGGTCTTGGTCCCGCCCCGGTTCCGGTAGTCACGGAAGCACTTACCCGCGAGGAACGCAGCTGTCCAGGGCAGGGAAGCACGGAGGAACAGGGTTGGTTCCAGCGCTTCCTCCACGTCCTCCATCCGCGTGAACCGCACCGAGACCTCGGCGTAGACAACATGGTTGATCAGCAGTGGTCCACGGTCAGCAGCCTCTTCGATCTGTTGGAAAGACCAGGCGCACCACTGCGGGTCCTTGGTCAGCAGGTCCAAGATGACGTTGGAGGCGACCAGGGTTCCAGACTGGCGTTCACTCACCACGAGTCAGGGCCATGATCTCTTCAGTAGTCATCGGCACATCGCCCTTGCCGAGCAGTGACTCCGCGATGCGACGCCCACGGCTGGGCTGCTTCGCGCTCTTGACGAGCCTGATCTCACCGTTCTCCGAGACGAACTCGACCTCGTCACCGGGGTGGAGGCCGTACTGCTCGCGGATCTCGATGGGCACGGTGACCTCGCCCTTGCTGGTCAGCTTCACGCGGTAGGAGTGCATCAGGTAATACTCCTACCGCACTCCGCTCAGTCCTGCTGCTGGCTGGGCAGCCTGCCCTCGGCCAGCCGCTGGGTGACGTCCTTGCGCAGCCAGAGCAGGTAGGCCCACACCAGGGAGAACAGCACGCCGGTGATGCCAAGCGGGATGCTCAGGAAGAACCCGAGCAGGGTGAGCACCTGAAGGCCCAGCGCGAAGGGCAGGCCCCAGCTGAAGCGGAAGCAGCCGCTGGAGAGCACCATCAGCACGGCGAGCACCCCGACGGCGGCCAGCGGCCAGCCGTGCGTGCCCTCGGCCCGGGACACGACGAACAGCGAGAGACCGACCACGATGGCCTCCAGGACCATCGTGCCGGCCATGACCCCGCGCAGGCCCTTGAACGGATCCGGGGCGGTCATGCGGGCTCCTTGCCGAACAGCGCGCGAGCGGCTCCTGCGGTGACCACCGAGCCGGTCACCACGACACCGCCGCCGGACACCGGCTCGTCCGGATCCTCGGTCTCCTCGGCCAGCTGCACGGCGGTCTCCACGGCGTCGTCCAGCCGGGGCTCGACCACGATCCGGTCCTCGCCGAAGATCTCCCGCGCCACGGCGCCCAGCGCGTCGGCGTCCATCGCGCGCGGGGAGCCGTTGCTGGTGAGCACCACCTCGGTGAGCACCGGCTCCAGCGCGGTCAGGATGCCCTCGGCGTCCTTGTCGGCCATCACGCCGACCACGCCGACCAGCCTGCGGAAGGCGAACTGCCCGGCCAGCGCCTCGGCCAGCGCCCGCGCGCCGTGCGGGTTGTGCGCGGCGTCCACGAACACGCTGGGCGCGCTGCGCACCCGCTCCAGGCGGCCGGGGGTGGTCACCGTGGCGAACGCCTCGCGGACCGCGTCGATGTCGAGCTGACGCTCACCGCCAGCACCGAAGAACGCCTCCACCGCGGCCAGCGCGAGCGCGGCGTTGGCGGCCTGGTGCGCCCCGTGCAGCGGCAGGAAGATCTCGTCGTAGGCCCCGCCGAGGCCCTGCAACTTGAGCAGCTGCCCGCCGACGGCCACCTCGCTGTCCAGCACCCCGAACTCCAGGCCCTGCCTGGCGACCGAGGCGCCCACCTCGGCGCACCGCGCGATCAGCACCTCGGCCACCTCGGGCCGCTGCTCGGCCAGGATCGCCACGCCGCCCGCCTTGATGATGCCCGCCTTCTCGGCGGCGATGCCGGTCAGCTCGGTGCCCAGGAACTCGGTGTGGTCCAGGTCGATCGGGCAGACCACCGCGATGCGCGCGTCGATCACGTTGGTGGCGTCCCAGGTCCCGCCCAGGCCCACCTCCACCACCGCCACGTCCACCGGGGCGTCGGCGAAGGCCGCGTAGGCCATGCCGGTGAGCACCTCGAACTTGCTCATCGGCACCTCGGACCTGGCGTCCACCATGGCCACGTACGGCTGTACGTCGCGGTAGACCTCCACGTACCGCCGCGGGTCGATCGGCGCCCCGTCCAGGCTGATCCGCTCGGTGGCCAGTTGCAGGTGCGGGCTGGTGTACCGGCCGGTGCGCAGGCCGATCCTGGTCAGCAGCGCGTCGATCATGCGGCTGGTCGAGGTCTTGCCGTTCGTGCCGGTGATGTGGATGGCCGGGTAGGCCCGCTGCGGGTCGCCCAGCAGGTCGGTCAGCGCGGCGATCCGCTCGGTGGAGGGCTCCAGCTTGGTCTCCGGCCAGCGGGTGTCCAGCTCGGCCTCGACCTCGCGCAGCTCCTGGAGCGCCCCGGGATCGGTTTGGGGCACAGCTCACTCCCCCACACAGTTGCAGACGGTCACGACCGACGAGTCTACGTGGGGTGCCGGCGGGCGTCCGAGGGGCGGGCCACCGGCCACGGTCAGCCGTTGTCGAATTCACGCCAATCTCGGTAATAGCTGCCGACGAGATGCCGCCGCTACACTCCCCCCGCGCGCACAGGAATCAGGTGAATCAATTCCGCACGCATTCACATTGACACAATCAGGGAATCAATTAGCGAACACCACACAACCAAGGGAAGAAGGGATCTGCCATGATCCCCCATCGCATGCGCAGGCTGCTGGGCGCGACCACCGCGGCACTGCTCGGCGCCGCACTGCTGGTGGCGCCCGGCACGGCGTCGGCCAGCGCCGCGACCACGGTCTCCGGCCACAAGGAGATCGCCGCCGTCCAGGGCGAGGTGATCCGGTCCGGCCCGAACTGGCAGAAGACCTACGTCTGGCCAACAGACCAGCACGCGGGCGACTGCACCCTGTACGGGGGCGCGAGCCTGGTGCTCTCCTCGGACGGAAAGGCGCAGTGGCACGCCTTCGTGTCGACCAGCCACACGTTCAGCGGGGACATCTGGCACGCCACGTTCCAACTGAAGGACCGCAACGGTTTCCCGCTCGGCGAACTGCGGTCGGACAGCCCCACCATGTACGTCTGGTTCTGGCGCTACCGCTGGGAGGACAGCTGGGGTAACAGGGTGATGTTCAGCCCAGCCATCCTCTCCCTCGTCCACAGCGTGGCGATCTACTCCAGTTGCTGACCGACCGGTGACACGGTGACCCCGAACTCGGTGGCCTCCTCGTAGCGCAATTCGCGCACCCTTCCCGCGGCAGCGAGGTCCTCGGCGAAACCACGCACCAGTTCCAGGGTCACCGCGTCGCCGCGCACCAGCACCCAGTCCAGCTCGGCGCGCATGGACAGCTTGGCCGCCGACTTGGCCTTGCGCACGGCCGAGATGCTGGCCGAGGCCAGATCGACGGCGCGCTGCTCACCGCCGGACGAGCCGGTGGGCCACGGGGCCAGGTGCACCGAGCCCTCCTGCCACCAGGACCAGACCTCCTCGGTGACGAACGGCAGGTACGGGGCGAACAGCCGCAGCAGGGTGGACAGTCCGGTGCGCAGCGCCAGCCGCGCGGACCCGGCGGCCGACTCGCCGCGTTCCCCGTAGGCGCGGTCCTTGACCAGTTCGAGGTAGTCGTCGCAGAAGAACCAGAAGAACCGCTCGACGCACTCCAGTGCGGCGGTGTGCTCGAACTCGGCGAGCGAGGCCGTCGCCGCGTCCACCACCGACCCGAGCGCGGCGATCACCGCCAGGTCCAGCGGTTCGGTGACGGCGTCGCCCTCGGCGGGCTCGGGCAGTGACAGCACGAACCGGCTCGCGTTGAGCACCTTCGTGGCCAGCCGCCTGCCGATCTTCATCTGGCCCACGTCGAAGGCGGTGTCCACGCCGGGCCGCCCGCACGCCGCCCAGTAGCGGACCGCGTCGGTGCCGTACTGGTCGAGCAGGTCCTCCGGGGTGAGCGTGTTGCCCTTGGACTTGGACATCTTCTTGCGGTCCGGGTCCAGGATCCAGCCGGAGATCACCGTGTGCGCCCAGGGCAGGGTCGCCAGCTCCTGCTGGCCGCGCAGCACCGAGTAGAACAGCCAGGTGCGGATGATCTCGTGGCTCTGCGGGCGCAGGTCCATCGGGAAGGTCAGCGCGAACAGCTCGGGGTCGTCCAGCCAGCCGGAGATGATCAGCGGGGACAGCGAGGAGGTGGCCCAGGTGTCCATGATGTCCGGGTCACCGGTGAAACCGCCCGGCTGGTCGCGCTGCTCCTCGGTGTACCCGGCGGGCACCTGGCTCGCGGGGTCCAGGGGCAGCTCGTGCTCGGCGGGCAGGATCGGCTGCTCGTAACGGATCTCGCCCGCGGGGTCCAGCGGGTACCAGACCGGGAAGGGCACGCCGAAGAACCGCTGGCGGCTGACCAGCCAGTCGGAGTTCAGCCCGCGCACCCAGTCCTCGTAGCGCACGCGCATCCGCGCCGGGTGCCAGGTCAGCTCGGTTCCCTTGTGCAGCAAGGCATCGCGGTGCTCCATGCTGCGCACGAACCACTGCCTGCTGCTGACGATCTCCAGCGGTTTGGCGCCCTTCTCGTAGAAGTTCGCCGGGCGCCGCACCTTGCGCGGTTCGCCGATCAGGTCCCCGGACTCGCGCAGCATGTCCACGACGCGCTGCCGCGCCGTGAAGGTCGTGGCCCCGGCCAGCTCCGCGTACCGCCGCGGGTCCACGCCCTCGGGCGGCTCGGGCAGCAGCCGCCCGTCCCGGCCGATCACCGTGCGGGTCGGCAGCCTGAGCTCACGCCACCAGCGCACGTCGGTCAGGTCGCCGAAGGTGCAGCACATCGCGATGCCCGCGCCCAGTTCGGGTTCGGCCGCCTCGTGCGCCAGTACCGGGATCTCCACGCCGAACAGCGGGGAGGTCACCGTGGTGCCGAACAGGTCCCGGTAGCGCTCGTCCTCGGGGTGCGCGATCAGCGCCACGCAGGCGGGCAGCAGTTCGGGACGGGTCGTCTCGATCTGCACCGGCCCGAAGGAGATCCGGTGCCAGGCCCCGTCCAGCTCGCGGCTCTCCAGCTCCGCCTGCGCCACCGCGGTCTGGAAGGTCACGTCCCACAGTGAGGGTGCCTCGGACTGGTAGGCCTGCCCGGCCGCCAGCAGCCGGAGGAAACCGCGCTGCGCCGCCGCGCGGGCCTTGTCCCCGATCGTGCTGTAGGTCAGCGACCAGTCCACGGACAGGCCCATACGCCGCCACAGCGCCTCGAACGCCTGCTCGTCCTGGGCGGTCACCTGCTGGCACAGCTCGATGAAGTTGCGCCGCGAGATCGCACCCGTGCGGCTGCCCGGCACGAACTCCGGGTCGTAGGGCAGCTTCGGGTCGCAGCGCACGTCGTGCAGGTACTGCACCCGCCGCTCGGTGGGCAGCCCGTTGTCGTCCCAGCCCATCGGGTAGTACACGTGCTTGCCACGCATGCGCTGGAAGCGCGCCACGACGTCGGTGTGCGTGTAGCTGAACACGTGGCCCACGTGCAGCGAACCGCTCACCGTGGGCGGCGGGGTGTCGATGGAGAACACCTCGTCCCGGCGGGTGGGCCGGCGGAAGCGGTACGTCTGGTCCGCCTGCCACCGGGCCGCCCACTTGGCGTCGAGGCCGTCTACCGACGGGCGTTCCGGAATGCCGTTACCCGTCATGTCGACTCATCCCTCCGGTAGTGCGTCGAGTCGCGCGGTGATCCGCGCGATGTCCGCGACAGCGGCCTCCCTGCGTACCTTGATCTTGTCAACGACCTGCGCGGGCGCCTTGTCCACGAAAGCAGGATTGTTCAGCTTGCCGTCGCACTGGGCGAGTTCTTTTTCCGCTGCCGACAGGTCCTTGGCCAACCTGCGCCGCTCGGCGACCACGTCGATGGTGCCGGAGGTGTCCAGCTCCACCAGGACCAGGCCGCCGGCCAGCGCGACCTCCAGGGAGGCGCTCGCGGTGAACGAGTCCTCGGGCTCGGTCAGCCGGGCCAGCGAGCGCACCGCACCCAGGTGGCCAGCGATGTCGGCACCGTCCACACCGGACAGTCGGGCGGCGACGCGCTGCCCCGGCTTGAGGCCCTGGTCCGAGCGGAACCGGCGGACCTCGGTCACCAGCTTCTGCACCGACTCGATGCGCCGCGCGGCCACGGTGTCGGTGGGCACGCCGGTGCTGGTCGGCCACTGCGCGAGCACCACGGTCTCACCGCCGGTCAGCGCGGTCCACAGCTGCTCGGTGACGAAGGGGATCACCGGGTGCAGCAGGCGCAGCACGGTGTCCAGCACGTGGCCGAGCACGGTGCGGGTGGCCTCGGCCCGCTCCCCGCCCTCGGCGATCTGGACCTTGGCCAGCTCCAGGTACCAGTCGCAGTACTCGTCCCAGGTGAAGTGGTAGAGCGCCTCGCAGAGCTTGGCGAACTCGAAGCGCTCGAACAGTTCGTCCACTTCGGACACGAGCTGCTCGGCGCGGTCAAGGATCCACCGGTCGGCGTCGGTGAGCTGCTCGCGGGCGGGCACCGGCCGGGCCGTGGTCGCACCGTTGAGCAGCGCGAACCTGCTGGCGTTCCACAGCTTCGTGCAGAAGTTGCGGGAACCGGCGGCCCACTCCTCGGCCAGGGCCATGTCCGAGCCGGGGTTGGCGCCGCGGGCCAGGGTGAAGCGGGCCGCGTCGGCCCCGTAGGCGTCCAGCCAGGCCAGCGGGTCGATCACGTTGCCGCGCGACTTGGACATCTTCTTGCCGCTGGCGTCGCGGATCAGGCCGTGCAGGTAGACGTGCTCGAAGGGCGGCACGCCGTCCATGGCGTACAGGCCCATCATCATCATCCGGGCGACCCAGAAGAACAGGATGTCGTAGCCGGTGGACAGCACCGAGGTCGGGTAGAACCTGGCCAGGTCGGCGGTCCGGTCCGGCCAGCCCAGGGTGGAGAAGGGCCACAGGCCGGAGGAGAACCAGGTGTCCAGCACGTCCTCGTCCTGGTGCCAGCCCTCGCCCGTGGGCGGCTGCTCGTCCGGGCCAACGCAGACGACCTCGCCGTCCGGGCCGTACCAGATCGGGATGCGGTGGCCCCACCACAGCTGGCGCGAGATGCACCAGTCGTGCAAGTTGTCGACCCAGTCGAAGTAGCGCTTGGCCAGCTCCGGCGGGTGGATCGTGGTGCGGCCATCGCGCACCGCGTCGCCCGCGGCCTGGGCCAGCGGAGCGACCTTGACGAACCACTGCAGGGACAGCCGGGGCTCGACCACGGTGTCGCAGCGCGAGCAGTGGCCCACCGAGTGCAGGTAGGGCCGCTTCTCCGCGACGATCCGGCCCAGCTCGCGCAGGGCGGCGACCACGGCGGGCCGCGCCTCGAACCGGTCCAGGCCCTGGAACGGGCCGTTGGCGGTGATCACGCCGCGCTCGTCCATGACGGTCAGCGAGGGCAGCGAGTGCCGCTGGCCGATCTCGAAGTCGTTGGGGTCGTGCGCGGGGGTGACCTTGACGGCGCCGGTGCCGAAGCTGGGGTCCACGTGCTCGTCGGCGACCACCGGAATGCGCCTGCCGGTCAGCGGCAGCTCCACCTCGGTGCCGACCAGGTGCCGGTAGCGCTCGTCCTCGGGGTGCACCGCGATGGCGGTGTCCCCGAGCATCGTCTCGGCGCGGGTGGTGGCCACCACGATCGAGGCCTCACCGTCCCCGTACCGGATGGAGACCAGCTCGCCCTCGTCCTCGGAGTGCTCCACTTCGATGTCGGACAGGGCGGTCAGGCAGCGCGGGCACCAGTTGGTGATGCGCTCGGCGCGGTAGGCCAGCCCGTCGTCGAACAGCTTCTTGAAGATCGTCTGCACGGCCCGGGACAGGCCGGGGTCCATGGTGAACCGCTCGCGGCCCCAGTCGATGCCGTCGCCAAGGCGGCGCATCTGGTCGAGGATCTTGCCGCCGTACTCGGCCTTCCACTCCCAGACCCGCTCGACGAAGCGCTCCCGGCCCAGGTCGTGCCGGGACAGCCCCTCACCGGCCAGCTGGCGCTCCACCACGTTCTGCGTGGCGATGCCCGCGTGGTCCATGCCGGGCAGCCACAGCGCCTCGTAGCCCTGCATGCGGCGGCGCCGGGTCAGCGCGTCCATCACCGTGTGGTTGAGGGCGTGGCCCATGTGCAGGCTGCCGGTCACGTTCGGCGGGGGCAGCACGATGCAGAACGGGGGCTTGTCGCTGCTCGCGTCGGCGGTGAAGTAGCCGTTGTCTACCCACCGCTGGTACATGCCCTGCTCTACCTCCGCCGGGGTCCACGCGGCGGGGAGATCGGTCGTGTACTGCTGCGGGAGGGTCTCGGTCACGGCAGAAGTCTACGAACTCGCGCGAACGCCTTGACACGTGCCACCGATTGCCCACTTTCGAGTGACATCGTCTTGCTACCGTCGCGGACGGCAGTGCGAGGGGGAACGCCGTGGACGAGCTGGACGACCATCCCGATCTGAACGACCCGAAGTGGCTGCGCGAGGCCGAGCGCAGGGCCAACGCCGAGATCCGCCGCTACCGGCGCAAGCAGCGCGGCAGGCCCAAGCTGGGCACCATCGTGCTGGTGGTGGCGGCCCTGGCCTTCGCGGCGGCCTGCTACGGCCTCTACCAGCTCGGGGGTCGGGCGGTGAGCAACCCGGTGCTGCCCGAGGCCACCAGGGACGCGCTGCCGACCCAGGGCGTCGACCTGACCCAACCCTTCGCGGGCAGCCCGGCCGGGACCTGGGCCGAGCACGGCCGCTCCAGCTACGACCTGGTCTCGGGCGTCCACGAGGAGGTGGACTACAGCCTGGTCGAGGGCAGGCGGGTGCCGGGCGAGTCCAAGCAGTACTTCCTGTGGATGGCCTGCGACGCGGCCAAACGCGGTGAGCTGGCGCCGTACTTCGCCAACCCGGTCGAGTCCAGGGGCGCGCCGCTGGACAACCCGGACTCCGCGTTCGCGCCCAGCGCGAAGATGGACGCGCACGGTACCTGCCCGGGCTGACCGGCGACTTGCCCCTGGCGCCACAATGGGTGGATGACCCGCAGGGCACCTGAGCAGGACGTCGACGAGACACAGCTCCAGGTCGACAAGCCGAAGGACTACGCGGCCGGCATCCCGGGCGTGCTCGTCTCCTTGCAGCACGGCGTACAGCAGATGGGTGCGGCACGGACCGTGCGCACGCTCAGGCTGCTCAACCAGCGCGAGGGCTTCGACTGCCCGGGCTGCGCGTGGCCGGAGCCGCAGGGCCACCGCAAGCCCGCGGAGTTCTGCGAGAACGGGGCCAAGGCGGTGGCCGAGGAGGCCACCAAGCGGCGGGTCGGGCCGGAGTTCTTCGCCGCGCACCCGATCGCGGAGCTGGCGCAGGCCACCGACTACTGGCTCGGCCAGCAGGGGCGGCTGACCCACCCGATGGTGGTACGCGAGGGCGGCACGCACTACGAGCCGATCGGCTGGGACGAGGCGTTCTCGCTGGTGGCCGAGCACCTGCGCGGGCTGTCCGGCCCGGACGAGGCGGTGTTCTACACCTCGGGCCGCACCAGCAACGAGGCCGCGTTCAGCTACCAGCTGTTGGCCCGTTCCTTCGGCACCAACAACATGCCGGACTGCTCGAACATGTGCCACGAGTCCTCCGGCTCGGCGCTGATCCAGACCATCGGCGTCGGCAAGGGCTCGGTGAGCCTGGCCGACCTGACCAACGCCGACCTGGTGCTGGTGGTGGGCCAGAACCCGGGCACCAACCACCCGCGCATGCTGTCCGCGCTGGAGGAGGCCAAGGGCAACGGGGCCACCGTGGTGGCCGTCAACCCGTTGCCCGAGGCCGGGTTGATGCGGTTCAAGAACCCGCAGAACGTGCGCGGCCTGGTCGGCAGGGGCACGCCGCTGGCGGACATGTTCTGCCAGATCCGACTGGGTGGCGACCTCGCGCTGTTCCGCGCCCTGGGCCACCTGGTGCTGGCCGCCGAGGACGCCGCGCCCGGCACCGTGCTGGACACGGAGTTCATCGCGCAGCACACGCACGGCTTCGAGCAGTGGGCCGCCGAGGTCCGTGACCTGGACTGGGACGAGGTGGACCGCGCCACTGGCCTGCCTCGGGCGCAGATCGAGGAACTGGCTGGGCTGTTGGTGAGGTCCGAGCGGACCATCATCTGCTGGGCCATGGGCCTGACCCAGCACAAGAAGTCGGTGCCGACCATCCGCGAGCTGGTGAACCTGTTGCTGCTGCGGGGAATGATCGGCAAGCCGGGTGCGGGCGTGTGCCCCGTGCGCGGGCACTCCAACGTGCAGGGCGATCGCACGATGGGCATCTACGAGAAGCCCAAGGCACCGTTCCTGGACGCGCTCGACGCCGAGTTCGGCATCACCTCCCCGCGCGAGCACGGGTTCGACACCGTGCAGGCCGTGCGCGCCATGCGGGACGGCGCGGCCAAGGTCTTCTTCGCCGTGGGCGGCAACTTCGTGTCCGCGACCCCCGACACCGAGGTCACCGAACGGGCCCTGCGCAACTGCGAGCTCACCGTGCAGGTGTCGACCAAGCTGAACCGTTCGCACGCGGTGCATGGCAGGACCGCGCTGATCCTGCCCACGCTCGGCCGCACCGAGCGGGACGAGCAGGCGGGTGGTACGCAGTTCGTCACCGTCGAGGACTCCATGTCGGTGGTGCACTCCTCGCGTGGCAGGCTGGCGCCGGCCAGCGAGCACCTGCTGTCCGAGGTGGCCATCGTGTCCCGGCTCGGCCGTGCGCTGTTCGGGGAGGACCACGTCGTGCCGTGGGCGGAGTTCGAGCGCGACTACGACTCGGTGCGCGAACGCATCGCCCGCGTCGTGCCCGGATGTGCCGACTACAACAGGAAAGTCCGCCAGCCGGACGGCTTCGTGCTGCCACATCCGCCGCGTGACTCGCGGCAGTTCCCCACCAGCACGGGCAAGGCCAACTTCACGGTGAACCCGGTCGAGCTGATCGAGGTGCCCGCCGGGCGGCTGATCCTGCAGACCCTGCGTAGCCACGACCAGTACAACACCACCATCTACGGCCTGGACGACCGCTACCGCGGCGTGCACAACGGGCGTCGCGTGGTGTTCGTCAACCCCGAGGACCTGACCGAACTCGGGTTCGCCGACGGGCAACTGGTGGACATGGTCAGCGAGTGGGGTGTGGGCCCCGAACTGGCCGAGCGGCGCGTGAAGAGCTTCCGGATCATCGCCTACCCCACCGCCCGGGGCTGCGCCGCCGCCTACTTCCCGGAGGCGAACGCGTTGGTACCGCTGGATTCCGTGGCGGAAACGAGCAACACTCCCACCTCGAAGGCGATCATCATCAGGCTGGAGGGCAGCTGAGGGAGGGGCGCTCTACCCATGAACATCCCCCGCCACTCCCAGGGGGGCGACCCCGGAACCAGTCTACCGCCCCACCCCGACAGTTGATCTTCACCAAGATCCACATGTGGACAACTCGCGAGTGAACGGGCCGTTCAACCCGACTCCTCGATGTGCGCCTCCACGCGCAGCAGCAGTTCCAGGAAGGTGCGGCGCTCCTGCGCGCTGAGCACCTGCCAGGTCGTGTCGGAGTGCTCGCGGGCGATCCGCTTGATCTCCGCGAGCCGCTCCTGCCCCGCCTCGGTGATCGCGAGCAGGCTCGCGCGCCGGTCGGTCGGGTCGGGCTCACGCGCGAGCAGGCCGTCGCGCTCCAGCGCGTCCACGGCCGCGGTGACCGCCCGCCCCGTCAGCCCCAGCGACTCGCGCACCGCCCCCATCCTGGGCCGCCAGCCCAGCGACTCGGTCACCAGCAGCAGCCGCACCTGGGCCACCGGCCAGCCGTAGCGCCGGTAGGGCGCCCCGGCGTGGCGCCGCATCCGGTGGGTGACCCGCATCAGCGCGTCGGCGACCTCGGACCCGCTGGGATTCTCCGTTGACACGCACCCCAGGTTACGCGCAACGTATATAGGCGCAATTGATACTAACTACTTGTACACAACTTGGGGGACCTCGGTGTTCAGCCGGACCTACCTGCTCCACCTCGTCGCCACCACGATTTCGATGCTCGGCACCGCGGGCGCGAACGTCGCCGCGGTGTTCACCGTGCTCTACGCGGGCGGCGACACCACCGACGTGGCCTCGGTGGCGCTCGCCTCGCTGCTGCCCGCGCTGGCGTTCTTCCTGATCGGCGGCGTGATCGCCGACCGCTGGCCACGCAACCTGGTGCTGGTCGGCAGCAACTCGCTGTCGGCACTGTCCCAAGGTGTGCTCGCGGTGCTCGTGCTCACCGGCTCGGTGCGGATGTGGCACCTGGTGTTCGCAGCCGCGATCACCGGCCTGACCACCGCGTTCGCGATGCCCGCATCGCAGGGCCTGCTGATGCGCGGGGTGGACCGCGAGCACGCCAGCCGGGCGTTCGCCCTGTTCCGGCTGGGCATCAACCTGGCGCAGATCGGCGGGGCCGCGCTCGGCGGGGTGCTGGTCGCCGGCATCGGGCCGGGCTGGGTGCTGGCCGCCGACGCGGCGACCTTCGCCGTGGCGGCGCTGCTCCGGCTCGCCATGCGAGTGGAGGGCAGGCTGCGGGTCAGCGGCGGGCTCGGCAGGGAGTTGGCCGAGGGCTGGACGGAGTTCCGCGCGCACCGCTGGCTGGCGGCACTGGTCGTGCAGTTCGCGGCGATCAGCACCCTCTCGGTCGGCGCCTTCGAGAACGTGCTCGGGCCGGTACAGGCCAACGAGTCGCTCGGCGGGGCCGCCGCGTGGGGCGCGGTACTGGCCGCCGACGCGGTGGGCATGGTACTCGGCGGGCTGGTCATGCTGCGCTGGCAACCACGCCGTCCACTGGTCGGCGCCGCGTGCGCGGGCCTGCTCACGGTCCTGCCGATGCTGTCCATGGCAGCGGGCATGCCGGTGGTCGTGGTGTGCGCCGCCGCCCTGACAGGTGGCCTCGGCGTGGAGGTGTTCGGCGTCAACCTGATGACGGCCATGTCCAGCCAAGTGGACCGCGAGCGGATCTCCCGGGTCTCGGCCTACCAGTCACTGGCCGGGTTCGGCCTCACCCCGCTCGGTGTGGCCGCCACCGGCCAGCTCGCCGGGCTGGTCGGCACCAGGGCAACACTGTGGACCGGTTCGGTGCTGCTGGCCGCGCTCGGACTGGCCGTGCTGGCGCTGCCCTCGGTGCGCGAGCTCAGGCCCGGAACAGCTGTGCGACCTTGACCACCAGTTCGTACACGCCCCAGAGGAACGGCAGGCCCACCCACAGCCAGGCCAGCACCATCAACGCGTTCCGGTTCACTGGGCCCGCACCTCCTCGGCCCGCGCCACCGCGGGCTCGTGCCACCGCTGGGCGACCGGGCGGATCAGCTCGTTGGCCACGAACCCGGCCACCAACAGCCCGATCATGATCAAGAACGAGGTGGAGTACAGCGCCGGGCCCGAACGGCCACCCGCGGCCTGGGCGTCGGCGATGCCGTCCACGATCAGCGGGCCGAGCACCCCGGCCACCGACCAGGCGGTGAGCAGCCTGCCGTGGATGGCGCCCACCTGGTAGGTGCCGAACAGGTCCCGCAGGTAGGCGGGCACGGTGGCGAAACCGCCGCCGTAGAAGGACAGGATCGCGATGGTGGCCAGCACGAACACCGGGCGGCTGGTGTTGCCGACCAACACCAGCACCAGGTAGAGCAGGGCGCCGACGCCGAGGTAGAGCCGGTAGATGTTCTTGCGCCCCAACAGATCCGACAGGGAGGACCAGACGAACCGGCCGAGCATGTTGGTCAGCGAGAGCAGCGCGACGAAGCCCGCGGCGGTGGCCGGGCCGGGGTGGAAGAAGTCGGTGATCATCGGCGCGGCCTTCTCCAACACGCCGATGCCCGCGGTCACGTTGAAGCAGAGCACCACCCACAGCAGCCAGAACTGCGGGGTACGGATGGCGTTGTGCGCGGACACGTCCGCCGCGGTGACCAGACCGCGCTTGGCCGCGCGCCCGGGGTCCCAGCCCGCGGGCTTCCAGTTCTCCGGCGGCACCCGGACCAGCAGCACGCCCAGCGCCATGAACAGGGCGTACACCACTCCGTGCAAGGCGAAGGTCGCCGCGATGCCACCCGTGCCGGAGCCGAACCCGGCCAGCATCGCGGTGGACCAGGGTGAGGCGATGAGCGCGCCGCCGCCGAAGCCCATGATCGCCACGCCGGTGGCCATGCCCGGCCGGTCCGGGAACCACTTGATCAGCGTGGACACCGGGGAGATGTAGCCGATGCCCAGCCCGACCCCGCCGAGCAGCCCGTAGCCCACGACCACCAGCCAGAACTGGCCGAGCAGGACACCGAGCGCGGCAACCAGGAAACCCCCGCCGAAGCACACCGAGGACAGGGCCATGGCCCAGCGCGGGCCCCTGCGCTCGACCACCGTGCCACCGAAGGCAGCGGACAGCCCGAGCATGACGATGGCAACCTGGAAGGGCAGACCACTCTCCACCCCGGTCAGCCCCAGCGCCTTCTCCAAGGGGGTCTTGAACACGCTCCACGCGTACGCCTGGCCGATGGACAGGTGCACGGCCAACGCGGCGGGCGGCACGAGCCACCTGCTCCACCCCGGCGGCGCCACCACTCGTGACCGATCGAGGACCCCGAGCCCCATAACCAACGACCTCCCACCTCGTTGACAATGGAACCTATTGGGCCGTGCGAGGCTGGCGCACGATCGTGCGTTGAACGAACGCCAAACGGTGCCCTCGTAGCGCCGAACGGACAGTAATCGGACACTTACGAAACGCGGAGGTTCCGCAATGGGGCGAGTGACCGTGCGCATGCCCGTTGTCAAGCTCTCCCACCAGGGCGAACGTCTTCGGCCGGATGCACTAGCCGCCGAGGAACCACTCGAACTGCGGATTGACGGGCGACCACTAGCTGTAACCATGCGCACCCCGGGACACGATGTGGAGCTCTCCCACGGGTTCCTGCTCACCGAAGGCGTGATCGGTGGGCGTGCGGACATCTCCCTGGCCCGCTACTGCGAGGGCGCCGGTCCGGACGGCCGCAACACCTACAACGTGCTCGACATCGCGCTGGCCCCCGGGGTCGCCCCGCCCGAGGTCGGGGTGGAGCGCAACTTCTACACCACCTCCTCCTGCGGGGTCTGCGGCAAGGCCGCGCTGGACGCGGTCAAGCTGCGCAGCCGCTACTCCCCTGCCGGGGATCCATGCACGGTCGAACAGCACGTGCTCACCCAACTGCCCGACGCGCTGCGCGCCGCCCAGAAGGTGTTCGACGCGACCGGCGGGCTGCACGGGGCCGGGCTGTTCACCAGTTCGGGCGAGCTGCTCGTGGTGCGCGAGGACGTCGGCAGGCACAACGCGGTGGACAAGGTGATCGGCTGGGCCGTGCAGCAGGGCCTCGTGCCGCTGCGGGGCTGTGTGCTCATGGTGTCCGGCCGGGCCTCCTTCGAGCTGGTGCAGAAGGCCGCGATGGCCGGTGTCCCGGTGCTGGCGGCGGTCTCCGCCCCGTCCTCGCTGGCCGCCGAACTGGCCCAGGAGCAGGGCATGACGCTGATCGGCTTCCTGCGCGGGGAGTCGATGAACGTCTACGCGGGCATCGAGCGGATCGTTCGGTGAAGCCGCTGGACGGGGTGCTGGTGCTCGCGCTGGAGCAGGCCGTGGCGGTGCCCTACGCCTCCCGGCTGCTCGCCGACCTGGGCGCTCGGGTGATCAAGGTGGAACGGCCGGGCCGCGGCGACTTCGCCCGCGACTACGACAGCGCCTGCGGGGAGGTCTCCTCGTACTTCGCCTGGGTCAACGTGGGCAAGGAGTCGGTCTGCCTCGACCTCAAGACGGCCGCGGGGCGGCGTGCCGTCGACGAGCTGGTGCGCCGGGCCGACGTGGTGCTGTGCAACCTGTCCCCCGCCGCCGCGCGCAGGCTGGGGCTGGACGCCGACACCCTGCGGGCCGCCCGGCCCGAGCTCGTGGTCGGCGAGCTGTCCGGCTACGGAGAGGATGGCCCGTACCGGGAACGCAAGGCGTTCGACGCCCTGGTGCAGTCCGAGGCGGGCCTGATCGACCTGACCGGTGAGGGCGAGGTCAGCGCCAGGGCGGGCATCTCGGTGGCCGACATCGCCGGCGGGGTGCAGCTGCACGCCGCCGTGCTGGCCGCGCTGCTGGCCCGCCAGCGCACCGGCGAGGGCGCCACCCTGCGACTGTCCCTGCTCGACGCGCTGGCCGAATGGATGCACCAGCCGCTGCTCTACGCCGCGGGCACCGGGCAGGTACCCGCCCGCAACGGCGCCCACCACCCGACCATCGCCCCGTACGGCCCATTCCGCTGCGGGGACGGCGGCACCGTGCACCTGGCCGTGCAGAACGACCCGCAGTGGCAGCGGCTGTGTGCCGAGGTGCTCGGTATGCCCGAACTGGCCGCCGACCCGCGGTTCGGCACCGTGGCCGACCGGGTGCGCCGCCGCGAGGACCTGCATCAGCACCTGCAGAGCCACTTCGACACGCTGACCGCCGACGCGCTGCTCGTCGCACTGGACGAGGCCGACGTGCCCGCGGCCCGCACCCGGCGTGTCCTGGACCTGCTCAGCCACCCGCAGACCGTGGACCGGGACCGCCTGCGCGAGGTGCCGGTGCCCGGCGGAGTCGCCCCCATGCTGCGCCCGCCCGTGGACGCCTGGCAGTGGTCCGCGGCCCCGGTGCCCGCGCTCGGTGAGCACACCGCCCCCGTGCTGCGCTGGCTCGGTTTCAGCGAGGCGGAGATCGCCGAGGCCGGGTTGTCCACAGGCGGCGACCTGTCCACATCCTGATCTTGGTCAAGATCAACTGTCGGGGGTGGGCGGTAGACTGGTGACGGGGTCGCCCCCCTGGGAGTGGCGGGGGATGCACTAGTCGTAACGACTTGCACACCCCGCACACAGCGGAAGCGGCGAGCCGATCGCCCGCCGCTTCCCGCTGAACTCCTGCTGCCCGGTCAGGCCGACTTGTCGCGGCGCTCCCTGCGGCTGGGCTGCCGGGCCACGATCGTCGGGTTCACGTTCTCCCGCACGGTCTGCTCGGTGATGACCACCTTGGCCACGTCGGTGCGGCTGGGGATGTCGTACATCACCGGCAGCAGCACCTCCTCCATGATGGCGCGCAGGCCACGAGCACCGGTGCCGCGCAGGATCGCCTGGTCGGCGACCGCCTCCAGCGCGGTCTTGGTGAACTCCAGCTCCACGCCGTCCATCTCGAACAGCTTCTGGTACTGCTTGACCATCGCGTTGCGCGGCTCGGTCAGGATCTTGACCAGGGAGGGCTTGTCGAGGTTGGTGACGCTGGCCACCATCGGCAGCCGCCCGATGAACTCGGGGATGAGCCCGAACTTGATCAGGTCCTCGGGCATGGTCTCCGCGAACACCTCGGCCGACTCCATCTCGGCCTTGGAGCGGATCTCGGCGCCGAAGCCGAGGCTGCGCTTGCCGACCCGGTCCTGGATGATCCGCTCCAGCCCCGCGAAGGCCCCGGCCACGATGAACAGCACGTTCGTCGTGTCGATCTGGATGAACTCCTGGTGCGGGTGCTTGCGGCCGCCCTGCGGGGGCACGCTGGCGGTGGTGCCCTCCAGGATCTTCAGCAGCGCCTGTTGCACGCCCTCACCGGAGACGTCCCTGGTGATCGACGGGTTCTCGCTCTTGCGGGCGATCTTGTCGACCTCGTCGATGTAGATGATGCCCGTCTCGGCCCGCTTGACGTCGTAGTCGGCGGCCTGGATCAGCTTGAGCAGGATGTTCTCGACGTCCTCGCCCACGTAACCCGCCTCGGTCAGCGCCGTGGCGTCGGCGATGGCGAAGGGCACGTTGAGCAGCTTGGCCAGGGTCTGCGCCAGGTAGGTCTTGCCGCAGCCGGTGGGCCCGAGCATCAGGATGTTCGACTTGACCAGCTCGACACCGTCGTCGCGGCCGTCCCGGTTGCGGTCACCGGCCTGGATCCGCTTGTAGTGGTTGTAGACGGCCACCGACAGGGTGCGCTTGGCATCGTCCTGGCCGATGACGTACTGGTCGAGGAAGTCGTGGATCTCGGCGGGCTTGGGCAGCTCGTCGAGCTTGACGTCACCGGCCTCGGCGAGTTCTTCCTCGATGATCTCGTTGCAGAGGTCGATGCACTCGTCGCAGATGTACACGCCGGGGCCGGCGATGAGCTTTTTCACCTGCTTCTGGCTCTTCCCGCAGAAGGAGCACTTGAGCAGGTCTCCGCCGTCACCGATACGCGCCATGACCGCTGACCTCTGTCCCCTCCGGTACGCCGTCGGATCCGACGCACCTGGCTGTCACGATGGCCCGCTCCACAGGTGTGAGGCGAGCACGTTCCCCTCGACGGTACCCGCCCGCGCTGGCGAGCGGGAGGACCAGCGTGCCCCGACCGTGTCGAACCAGACGTCAACAGGCCTGGGTCGGCGTGTCGGCCGGGGCCGCGGCACCCTAGCTCTGCGCGGACAGCTTCCGGTAGGGAAGCACGTCGTCGATGATCCCGTAGGCCTTGGCCTGCTCGGCCGTCAGGATCTTGTCGCGGTCGATGTCCTCACGGACCTGCTCGGCCGACCGGTTCGTGTGCCTGGCCAGCGTGGTCTCCAGGGCGGTGCGGACCCGCTGGATCTCGTTGGCCTGGATCTCCAGGTCGGACACCTGGCCGTAGAGGCCCTCGGTGGCCGGCTGGTGGATCAGGATCCGGGCGTTGGGCAGCGCGTAGCGCTTGCCGGGGGTGCCCGCGGCCAGCAGCACGGCTGCGGCCGAGGCGGCCTGCCCCAGACAGAACGTCTGGATGTCCGGACGCACGTACTGCATCGTGTCGTAGATGGCCATCAGCGAGGTGAACGAGCCACCGGGCGAGTTGATGTACATGGTGATGTCGCGGTCGGGGTCGACCGACTCCAGGTACATGATCTGCGCCATCACGTCGTTGGCCGACGCGTCGTCGATCTGCACCCCGAGGAAGATGATGCGCTCCTCGAAGAGCTTGTTGTACGGGTTGGACTCCTTGACCCCGTAGCTGGTGCGCTCGACGAACGACGGCAGCACGTAGCGGGACTGGAGTGGCTGGAACTGGCTCACTGAAAACTCCTGGCGTCGCTTGTCGCTTGATCGAGCTGGCCGGCCCTCGGGGCCGCCTGACGTGCCCTCGACTTTAACGAACGCGGGCGGCGTCGATGCTCCGACACCGCCCGCGTTCGCTCAGGGCGTCACGCCTGCTCGGCGGCCTCGTCCTGGCCCTGCGCCGCCTCGTCGGCGGCGCCGAACAGCTCGGTGAGGTCCACCGTGCCGCCCGCGCCGTCGGTGACCGTGGCCTGGCGCACGACCGTGGCCAGCGCCTTGCCGCGGCGCACCTCGGCGAAGATCGCGCCGAGCTGGCCGGCCTGCTGGGCGCGCTGCACGTACTCGTCCGGGCTGACCCCGAAGCGCTGGGCCTGGTAGACGATGCGCTCGGACAGCTCCGCGTCGTTGACCTGGACCTGGTTCACGTCGGCGATGGCGTCCAGCACGAGCTGGGTCTTGACGGCCTGCTCGGCGGCGGTGCGCACCTCGGCCTCGAACTCGTCCTTGGTCTGCCCCTGCTCGGTCAGCCAGGCGTCGAACTTCGCCTCGTCGTGGTCGAAGGCGTGCACGGCGTCGTGCTTGCGGGTGTCCACCTCGGCGGTGACCACGGCCTCCGGCAGCGGCACCTCGGTGGCCTCCAGCAGGGCCTCCAGCACCTTGTCGCGGGCCTGCACGCCCTGCTGCATGCGGTGCACCCGACCCAGCCGCTCACGCAGGTCGGCCTTGAGCTCCTCGAGGGTGTCGAACTCGCTCGCCAGCTGGGCGAACTCGTCGTCGGCCTCGGGCAGCTGACGCTCCTTGACGGTGCTGACCACGGCGCTGACCTCGGCCTCGCGGCCCTCGAACTCGCCCGCGACCAGCTTGGTGGTGAAGGTCTTGGTCTCACCGGCGGTGGCGCCGATCAGGGCGTCGTCGATGCCCTCCACGAGCTGGCCGGAGCCGATCTCGTAGGACAGGCCGGCGGTGCGGGCCTCCTCGACCTCGGCGCCGTCCACGGTGGCCGACAGGTCCACGACCACGAAGTCGCCGGACTGGGCGGGGCGATCCACCCCGGTCAGCGTGCCGAACCGGGCGCGCAGCTCGTCGAGCTGGGTGTCCACGTCGGAGTCGCTGGTCTCCACCTCGTCCACCGTGACGGACAGGCCGTCGAAGGCGGGCAGGGTGATCTCCGGGCGGATGTCGACCTCGGCGGTGAAGGCCAGGTGCTCGCCGTCCTCGATCTTGGTGACCTCGATGTCCGGACGGCCCAGCGCGCGCACCTCGCCCGCGTTGACGGCCTCCATGTACTTGGCCGGGATCGCCTCGTTGACGACCTCGTCCAGGACCGGGGCGCGGCCGATGCGGGACTCCAGCACGCGGGCGGGTGCCTTGCCGGGGCGGAAGCCGGGGATGCGGACCTGCTGCGCCAGCTTGCGGTAGGCGCGGTCGAAGTTGGGCTTCAGCTCGTCGAACGGCACCTCGACGTTGATCCGGACCCTGGTCGGGCTCAGCTGCTCGACGGTGCTCTTCAACGTGGTCTCCTCGTACGAACAAATGGCGTGTCTGAACGGCCCGGAGCACCAGGACGCACGCCGGGATTTCTGGACAAGTCTAGGCCGAGCCCGCGCAGCCGGGATCCGGGGTCCCGCACCTGGCCCGCGTCACCCGCCACCGGGGGTCCAGGGGGCTCGCCCCCTGGCGGGGGCGTGGGGGCCCGGCCCCCACAGCAATGACGGACGAGGCCGCTCGCGTTCTCCGCGAGCACACCTGTCCCACTCGACCGTCGGGGTGGCGGGATTTGAACCCACGGCCCCTCGCTCCCAAAGCGAGTGCGCTACCAAACTGCGCCACACCCCGCCGCACCACCTCGTGGGGTGGTGCGCGTGGAGAGAGTAGCGCGACCCGGTAAGCTCCCGCATGCACCCGGTGCTTCCGGGGGCGTGCGGGTGTAGCTCAATGGCAGAGCCCCAGCCTTCCAAGCTGGTCATGCGGGTTCGATTCCCGTCACCCGCTCCACACTTCCCTCGCACGTCAGAAGGGGTGCCCCCATGTCCGGGTGGCACCCCTTCCTCGTGTCCGGACCGCCCACGTGCGATTAGCGTGCGACTAGCTCACGGGCACCAGCACGCCCGCCGCGCCGTCCTCCGGGTCGCTGACCCCCGGCGATCGGGACGAGGTGATCCGCTTGTCCAGCGCGTTGGCGATCTCCCGGTCGCGCTCACTGGTCGCGTGCTGGTAGATCAACGCCGCCCGGACGCTCGCGTGCCCCATCCGGTGCATCAACTCGCGCGTGGTCGCCCCGGAGGCAGCCGCGAGCATGTTTCCTGTGTGGCGCAGGTCATGAAAATGGAATCCCTCCGGCAGCCCCGCCGACTTGAGCACCACCGTCCACTTCACCGACTTGCGCCAGTTGCCCCGCTTGAGCGCCGCCCCCTTCTCCCCCGTGAACACCAGCGCCTCAGGCCCGGCCTTCACGAACCGCGCCAGGTGCCGCCGGAGATCCGGCGTGACGCTCGCGGGAAGCGCCACCGTACGCACGCCCGCCGCCGACTTCGTGGGACCGGCGACGAGCTGGCCGCTGCTGAGCTGAGCCAGCCGCCGTGGAACACGCAGTAACACCGGCTCGTCATCGATCAGCACCCGACGATCAGCCCCAGCGGCGATCTCCTCAGCGGTCGGCCGCCGCTTCTCAGGCAACTGGACGTCAGACCGGCGAAGGGCGATCAACTCACCCCAACGCAGCCCGCTGAACCCAGCGGCGAGGATCAAGGCCCGGAAGCGGACTGGGACCAGATCGGCCAGCGCGAAGACCTGAGTGATCGACGCCGTTGGCCGCTCCGGGCTGTGCTCCTGATCCGCTCCCTTGATCCGGCAAGGATTCCGCTTGATCTTCCCGTCATCAACAGCCGTGTACATGATCGATCGCAGCAGCTTGTACGCCTTCGCCGCCCGGATCTCCGAGCGCCCCTCCTCAAGCAGCGTCGCCCGCCACGTCCGGACCGTTTCCGTCGAGATCTCCCCGAGCAGCTTGCCGCCCAAGTACGGCGCGATGTGCAATCGGAACGCCCGCGCGTGTTCTTCGCGGGTGCGGACTCCAAGCCTGCGCTCAGCGATCCACCTCGTACCGTAGGCATTCAGCGTGACCTTGCTCAGCAACGGATCAAGCCAGTCGCCACGGAGCATGTCGGCTTCGATGACTGACAGCCACTGCTCGGCATCGCGCTTGGTGGCAAACGTGTGCGGGGCGTACCGGCGCTGCGCGTCCGGCCCGAGGTAGCTCGCCTGATGTCGGCCTGACGGCAGCTCACGAGTCGACCCGAACCGCCGACGTCCCTTCTTGTTCGCCATCACAGCACCGTCCAGTTCCTGGCCGACGTGATCGGATCGACCCGGCCCGCTGCGATGAAATCGTCCACTTCGGACCGCTTCAACCGGACCAGTCGGCCCACGCGGTAGAACGGGATGCGCCGTTCAGAGATCAACCGCCGTACGAACCGGACGGTGATGCTCATGTACTCAGCCGCTTCCTGAACCGTGAAGTGCTCTTTCATCGGTGCACCCCTCCTTGCTTTCCTTGGCGTTGCAGGCGTTGGCGTTCGGCGATGCCGTGCGCCAGCTCGTGTTCGGCCTCGTCGCGATAGCCGATGCCGGTGAAGTTCCAGTGGTTGACCACGACCACCGCGTCCCGGTCGACGCCGAGGCGGTCCAGGGCCTGATCGGCGCGGTACTCGGCGCGCTCACCACGAATGGCCTTGAACGTCGTGCTGTAGTGCTTGGACTTGGTCAGGAAGTGACCGCGGAACGCCAACATGTGTGCCCAGCGTCGCAGGCCGATTTCGTCGTACTGGGCCAGGCCGCCGAGGTCCCAGGCGGTTTGGATGATCCGCCGGTGATGCGGCGAGACGTCCAGGTGGTCGATGTCGACTTGTCCCCGGATCGGCCGGTCCGCCGCCTCACTGGTCCCGGTGCCCTTGGTGGCGTACTTGGCCACGTAGGAGGCCAGCCGCTGGTCGGAGATCACCCCAGTGGCATCCTCGACCTCCGCCGCAGCAGCCGGGCGGATGTGCCGGACGTCGACCTGGGTGCCCCACACCAGCGGCAACACCGCCCCGTCCGGGCGTTCGACCTCGATCCGGACCGCCGCAGCCGCCGCACGGATGCAGTCACCGAGCAGCTCGGCCGTCACCCAGGCCGGAGTCACGTCCACCGGACCGCCGGGGCCGTCGACGCGGACCATCGCGTGGAAGTGCACCAGGCCCCGCCGCTGGTACTCCGCGACCTTGGCGTAGGACAGCCGGGCGTGGCCGCGGAACTCCCGCACCGTGATCCCCGCCGCCTGAGCGAGCCTGCGGCGCAGGGCGATGGTGAACCGGTGCCACAGCTTGCCCGCGTGTGCCTGCCACAGCACCGACCCGACATAGTCGTAACCGTCTGGGTCGACCGGTGCCCCGATGCGGGTGTCCGCTTCGTGGTGGTACTCCCCGCACCCGGTACACGGGATCGCGCGGCCACGGGCCGAGGTCCGCCGGTTGTGCACCGCCCCAAACGACGGGGCCGTCAGCGTGGCGAACACCCGGGGCTTGTCGGCCACGGTCACGGGAACGCCCTTGTCACCGCCGGACAGGCCCGCCCGCATCAGGTGGAACGCATCCGCCGCGTACCGGTCCGAGCAGGTCTGGCAGACCGAGGACCGCCGGTTGCCGCAGGGGGCGAACAGGTGCCCGGAGCGCTCGGCCAACACCGCCCCGGACAGGTCCTGAACTTGCCAGGCCCCGGTCATGCGGACCGGATGCGCGCAGCCGCCAACCGCTTCGACCTTGGACCGCCACGCCGTGAAGTCGCTCGACCGGATCCGGCGGGAGATCCGCTCATCCAGGGTCAACGCGGTCACGTCCACGAACTACCTCCCTTGATCAACTTGATTTGGGCAAAAAAGGGGCCAGACACGGCGGTTCTGCCGTGCCTGGCCCTATGGATGGTGCGGGTACTACTGGAGTGCGTGTCCGTTGTGGACGGACAGCTCGGACAGGATCTGTGCGGCCATCTGGTCAGGGACCCGGACAGCGCGCTGTACGTCAGCGATGGTGGGTGTGCGTCCCTCCTCGCGCACTTCGCGGAGAGCATCGGTGATCTTGGCGGCCATCGGTTCCGGCAACCGCACCCGACCCGTAGGCGGAGGCGGAGTCTGGACCGGCCGGGGTGGTGGGGCTACGGCTGCTGGCTCGGCCACGGGTGCCGGGCTAGCGGCTGGTTCGTCGGGTAGTCGCCGCATGAGCAGCTTGACCACCACCAGGAACCCCAGCGCAGGCATAGCCGCCACCAGCCAGCCTGCCGGAGAGGGTTCGGCCTCCGCGACCTGTGCGGCCATCTGGACGCCGAAGCCCGCGACCAGGACCAGCACGGGCAGCGACACCCGGACCTGACGGCCGGTCTGCCGGTCGCGGTGGATCTCGAACGCGGCCACGACCGCGATGCCCTCGATCACGACCGCGTCCGCCCACGCCAACCAGCCCGCCTGCCCGTGGTGCTGCGCCCAGTCATGGGTGTGGGTGAAGCCCGCCGCCGCGCCGATCAGGCCGAGCACGGCCGCCACGGTGTAGCGGATCAGGTTGGACACCTTGTGCGCGGACACGGCCCCGCACCTCCCCTCTATGTCTGTTGTGGACGGTTAGAGCACGGGTCGCAGGTGCGACCAGCGCCGCCGCAGCTTCTCTCCCGCCCCGGTGAGTTTGAGCAGGGTCACCGGCTTGGCGATCACGCCATGTCGGCAGGACACGGTGTCGGACTCCCGCAGGTAGCCCTGCACACGGAGACTGTCGAGCAGGCCGTCCGCGTCGGTGTAGCGGCAGTGCTGGTCCCCGTCGACCTCCACCGCCCGCCCCGAGGAGTCCAGCAGCCCGTACCGGCCGTCGTGTACCTCCACCAGCACCTGGGCCACCAGGTCGACCGAGCCGCCGAGGCCGGAGGGCTGCACGCTGGTCGACGCGACCACAACCGGAGTGACCGTGATGTTGGTGTCGCCGAACAGGTCGAGCTGACTCGGGTCAGCCCGCCTGGCCACCGCCCTCACCTCCGGTGCGTTGCGCGTGCAGTTCGCGGCCCTTGGCGGTGAGCACCAGCTGCCGCATCCAGACCGGCTCGTGCTCCCCGTCCGGGATCAGGAACAGCTCCTCACCGTCCTCAACCACGCACCCGGTGCAGTGCAGGTCCTCCACGATCCCGGCCTCCTGGTGCACACTGCGGAAGACCCCGAAGTCGGGGCCGCCGCCGTCGCTGGTGAAGTACTCCGCCCCGGTGCACGAGCGGAACCACGAGCCGCGCGCCAGATCACCCAGCACCTCACCGACCCAGAACGGCGTCACGGGGTAGTCGCTCACGACGTCCTCCTCTCGAATCCTTTGCGGGACAACACCTGTGGCGTCACGACTCAGCCCGCACGACGCGGACCAGGCCCCACACCACCAGGCCCACGAGCAGCCCGGCCACCAGCGCGACCAGCAGCCCGAAAGCCAGGTAGGCGACGACCAAGGCGAGCAGCACACCCGCCGAGTACTTCGCCAGCCGGACGACATTGCGCCAGCCGACGCTGACCACCACCAACGGCTTCACGACGTCTCCCGCCAGTTCTCCCAGTGCCGCAGGTCGAGTTCGGTCGCCCAACGCCACGACGGGCAGTGGTCGTCATGCAGCTCACCCAACGGGGACGCCGCGGAAAGGTCTCCCCACACCGGGGACGCGGGCAGCAGGAACGGGGCTTCGGGGTAGTCGGTGTCCACGACCATCCGAGCTTCCAGCAGTTCGGCCCCGTACAGGCACAGTGCCCACACCGAGCCGTCGTCCTGCACCTCAGGAGCGGAGAACACCATCGTGACCGGCTCGTCCATCACGCCACCACCCGCAGGTTCGAGCCGGTCACGAACGCGATCAACTCATCGATCTCCGGATCAGTGACATAGGCCGCCCGCACCCGCATGGGGACGCGGGAGCGCTGCCGGATCACGTACCCGATCCCCGCCGTGTCCGCCGAGTTCGGGATCTCATCCGCCAACGCGCCACGCTGCCGGGCACCGTCGCCCAACACCATGTCCACGTGTCCGGCCGAGGTCACCCGCAGGCAGATCCGGACCGTGAACAGGTCCCGCATGGAGATGTTGTCCTTGGTCGGCTCCTGGACGTAGCCGAGCATCGAATGCCCGGTGGCCCGCCCCTGGGTGCCGACCACGTTGAGCAGCTTGCGGAACTCCCTCGCCACCGCCATGTCCGCGAACCCCGTCAACGCGGCGATCTCATCGATCAGGAGCAGGTTCAGCGGCGTCTCGCGGGACGGGGTGAACTTCCGCTTGCCTTGTGCGGCAAGGGTTCGCTGCGTCTGCTCGCAGTCGGCGACGAACTCCCGCGCTACCTCCAGACAATCAGCCGTCTCAGCCGCGTACCGGTAGGCGAAGGCCTCCGCCTTGGCCAGCTCCATGCGCTTGGGGTCCAGTACCCAGGGCCGCACGATCCCATCCCGGATCAACGGCGCGAGCCCGCGCAGCGGACCCCAGGCCAGTGACCCCTTGCCCGAGCCCGAGGCCCCCGCGACCAGCAGATGTTGCCCGAGGAGGGCCTCACACCAGTCCGTGCCGTACTCGGTGTCCCCCAGGTACAGGCCGCCCAGGTCCACCGCGTCGACATCCCACGGCATATCTGGGGCCGGGATGACCTCGGTGAACGGCTCCGAGCGCTCGACCACCAGGGCGATCACCTGGGGACGGACCCGCTCCACCGCGACCCGCTCCACCCGCAGCGCGTCCGCCAGCTCGGGCAGCCGGTCTTCCCACTGGCGTGCGTGCTGGCCAGGGTGCAGCCGCACCCGCACCAGATCAATCGACGGAGACGGAGACTGCACCCGCAGGATGCGCGGGACCCGCAACTCCCCGGTCTGCCGGTTGGTCGCCACCAGATCGCAGGCGATCAGCGTGTCGCGCCACCGCGACCCGGTGTACCGCGACCACCAGCGCCTCTTCCACGCCCGCATCCGAGGCGCCACCAGAGCATCAAACGAACCGGGGTGTGCCCGGTACCAGGCGCCCAGGCCCAGCAGGCCACCGCCGAGCACCCCGCCCGTGGTCGGCAGGCCCAGCACAACAGCGCTGGCCACCACAGCACCAGGCAGCAGGATGCTGCCGGGGTGTCGCGCCGTCCAGGTGATCGCCCGCGCTTCCGTACCCAGTTTTCGTGTCGTGTTCCTCATCGAATTGACCTCCTCCGAAACGCACGCGACCGGCCCCACCGAATGTCAGGCGGGGCCGGTCGCGTGCTGGAAATTGCGTGCTAGTCGGTGACCTTGCTCTGTGCGTCGGTGAGCGCCACCGTCAGCTCACCCATGGCCTTGCGCGCCCGCTCGTGCGCTGCCCGGAAGCCGGGGACGCTGACCGGGATACCGCGCATGGTGTCCTTGAGGTGGCGCATCGCGCCCTCGATCTCCTCCACCGCGTTGTCCACCGCGACCGCCATCTCACACCGCCCAGGGCCGGGAGACGAGGTCCGCCTCGTGCTTCTTCCCCTTGGCGCGCAACGCGTCCAGCGCGTCGAACGCCGTGGTGCGCAGTGCCCGCAGCTCGTCCTGAGTGGGCAGGGTGTAGCCGCCCTCGCCGACCGAGTCGTCCACCCGGTCGATCACGCGGTCGACCGTGCGGAACGCTTCGCCGAGCATGTCCATCGCGCCCACGAACGCCGCGTAGCGCTGGACTGCGCGCTGGTTTCCGAACCCGATTGCCATCGTGGTGACCATCCTTTCCCTTGTGGATGCCACTCCGATCCCCGGACACATTCACCCCGGGGATCGGGGAAGCATCCAGCGCGTGTCGCGCCGGATTCAGGCATGGTTCGGCCCACTGTGGAATTGAGAAAGAGCAAGCGAGAACAGGACTTGCGGCGAGCACACCTGTCCCGGTGCGCCATTCCCGCCTGTTGCTCGCGTCGTGCCCTGGCCCGCCTCGAACGGGTCCGCCTACCCGGTAGGGCAGGGCAACCGCGGACTAGTAGTCCAGGGGCTTGAGGCCCAGCGCCCGAAACGCGATGCCCGAGACCGTCTCGCCCTTGTCGTTCTTGAACGAGTACGGCGACACGGTCGCGCCGACCAGCTCCACGCGGGTGTCCTCCTCGAACCCCTCGCCGGGGTCGGTCGCGAGGGTCACCTTGATCTCCTCGCCCTTGGCCGCCTTCTGCCCCGGCTCCGGCCGCTGCCGCGCGAACAGCGACACCTCGAACAGCGTCGCGCCGGTCCGCCGGTCGGTGACCAACTCGTCGCGGCCGTCGACCTGGCGGGTCTTCATGGCCGGGGCCTCCACCACGATCAGCTTGTAGCCGTTCAGGTTCACCGGGATCTGCTGCATGACCAACCTCCGTAGTAGCTCGTGCTAGCTCGTTCTGCTTCATCAAGGTAGCACGCTCTAGCACAGTGACAACTAGGCTGTTCGAGTGAACCGAGCTAGCACGCACTAAGTCGCTCTAGATACAGTGCGTGCATGGAGAACTCGCGCACGCCAGGCCACCCGTTTCGGGTGCTCGCGGATACCATCGCCGCGAAGGTGCAGCGCGGGGAACTCAAGCCGGGCGACCAGATCCCGTCCGTGCGTGCCCTCGCCAAGGAGTACGGCGTCACCACTGCCACCGCACAGAAGGCGGTCAAGCAGCTCACCGACGACGGGTACGTCACCACCGTCCAGGGACTTGGCATCTTCGTCGCTGACGCTGCGCCCGAAGTCACGACGGACCAGCCAGTCAGCCTCAGCGATGTGATGCGCGAACTCGATCGACTCCAGGAAGCCGTCACGGCCCTTGATCAGCGCGTTCAGCGCCTTGAGAGCTCCGACGCTGGCTGACCTCGACCCGCTCCACGCGGGCCGCCAGGTCGGAAACCTGACGTGTCAGTTGCCGTAGCTTCGTACTCACCACACGCAAGCCCGCACTGCACTCGTCGCACTTCCGCTGCGTCGACATGGGGCCACGGGGTGGCGGAGAGTCCTTTGCTGGCGGTACATTCATCTTGGTTCACTCCGAGTGGGTGGCCAGCGCAGGAGCGGAATGGTTGGTAGCCAAGGCTCCGCTTCTGCGCCTGGCGAGAGAGTTCTTTCTGGGGACGCGTTTCCCCGCCACGTGACCGAAGGTCCGTGTTCAGTCCAATTTGGACATTTTCTCGGCTGGTTCAGGTCCGGTCGTGCGGGAACGGCACCAGCCGCGAGCACAGTGGAAGCAGCGGACACGCAGCACAAGGGTCGTCGGCCTCTTGTCGGAAGCCCGCCCAACGCACCTGGAGCCAGCGCACCCCCGGCAGGCCGATCACAAGACCGATCGCCGAGCCGAACAGGTAGCCGGTCATCGCTCGGCCCCGTGCTGCCGCATCCACGCCACGCGGTCACCGAACAACGTGGTCAGCCGCAGTGTCAGCAGCGCCGCGACCTCCGTCCCGAGGAGGAGTCGAAGCTGCGCGTCGCCATCCTGGAACAGCAGCTCAACATGGTGGTCGCTGGCCTCCTCCACGGTGATCTTGGCGCGTGGCGAAGCCAGTTCGGCCAACCGAGGCGGCCCACCCTGTTCGTCAACGAACAGCAGCATCCGAGCCCCCTTCATCGCGGCCAGCGGCGTTGAGCTGCTCCCACCCCTGCTGGATGGCCCGCTCAAGCACTCCGAGCGCCGCGTAGTCGATGATCAGCGCAATCGGGAACGCGTTGCCGAGGCGGATCTCGACACGGTCCGCGTACGGCAGTGCCTGCGCGCGGATCGGGAGATCGTCCGTGATGTGGACGTGGACCAAGTCGCGCTTGCGGCCGCTCACTCGCGCCGCCACTTCTGTCGGATACCCATGCTCTGACCTCCTGCCTTCTGGACCGGCTCGTTCTGACAGCAACCACTTTCGGCCGAAAGCGAGGACAGGGGCACCGCACAGCAGGACTTCTACAGACGTCTCGGGTAGCTTGAAGTCGTCCCTACTCGTCTGCGAGGGCTGCTGTGGCGAAGGCGAACGACCGGCTACGAGACGCGCTGCTGCGCAATGGGCTCAACCTGGAGCACGTCTCGAAGGCGACGGGGGTCGACCCCAAGACCGTCGAGCGGTGGATCACCACCGGCCGCAAGCCGTACCCGCGTCACCGGCACACCATCGCGTCGATGGTCCGCGAGACCGAGAACTACTTGTGGCCGGACGCTGTCACCCCTGAACGCAAAGCCGAGATCGCCGAGTCCGAGGTGGTCAGGGTCTACCCCCACCGCAACTCGGTGCCAGCCGAACTATGGGACCGCCTGCTCAGCGACACCACCGAGCGCATCGACATCTTGGTGTTGGCGGGCTTGTTCCTGGTCGAGCGCCCAACCTTCGCCAAGGAGATCACGCGCAAAGCCGCCGACGGCGCCAAGATCCGGCTGCTGTTCGGAGACCCCGCCGCGCGCGAAGCAGCCAAGCGCAGTGAAGAGGAACAGCTCGGCAAGGGCACGGTGGCCGCCCGCATCCGCAACGCGCTGGCCTTCGTCCGCCCGCTCTCCGCGGTTGCCGACGTGCAGATCAGGTTCCACAAGACCACGCTGTACAACTCGGTGTTCCGCTTCGACGACGAGATGGTCGTCAACACCCACGTGTACGGCTTCCCCGGAGCACACGCACCAGCGTTGCACCTACGACGTCTCGCCTCAGGGGACCTGTTCGAGACGTACGCCGAGAGCTTCGAGTCCGTCTGGGCCGCTGGCAAGCCCGCCACGTTCTGAGGAGTCCAGTTGTCGCGCGTCGACCACTACAACGACCCGAACGCTCCCCAGGCCAACAGCCTGCGCCTCGCCGTGAGCGCCTTCGTCCTGGACGACGCCGGGCGGCTCCTGATGATCCGCCGGACTGACAACGACCGGTACGCCATCCCCGGCGGCGGTCACGAGGTCGGCGAGACGGTCGCCCAAGCCGTGGTCCGTGAGGTGGAGGAAGAGACCGGTATCGACGTCGAGGTCACCGGCCTGATCGGCATCTACTCCAACCCCGCGCACGTGATCGCCTACGACGACGGCGAAGTCCGCCAAGAATTCTCGCTGTGCTTCCGCGCCAGTCCCACGGGCGGGCAGCTGCGGACCAGCAGCGAGTCAAGCGAGGTGGAGTGGGTCGAGCGCGAGTGCCTGGACGAGCTGAACATCCACCCGTCGATCCGGCTCCGCATCGGCCACGGATTCGAGGACCGTCAGCAGCCCTACTTCACCTGATCAGCCAGCCGCTGTTCGGTCCGCTCGACCGCGCCCAGCAGCTCGGGCCAGGCCCAGCGGATGAAGCAGGACACGGTGTCCTCCGGCCCGTAGCGCTTCTGGATCTCCGCGACCCGATCCGTGATCGTCGTCTGCTTGCCGTCCGGGGTGGTCGTCATGTCCGCCCACCACAGCGCGTCCCGCAGCGGCGTCTTCTCGTCCTCGAACTCCGCCAGCTCCGCCGGCAACCCGCGCAGCTCCGCCTCCAACACCGCACAGGAGTGATGCGCCACCAGGTTCACCAGTCGCTCCGGTGCTTCGATACTCCGCAGGTAGCGTGCCCCGTCCAACGGGTGAAACCGCGTCGTAGCCAGGTCTGGCGAATACCCCACGTCATGTAGCACGGCCGCCGCCACCAGCAGGTCACCGTCATCCCCGAACAGGCCCGCAGCCTGCCGAGCCCGTTCAGCAACGCCCTGCACGTGCGCCCACCGCCGAGGCAACGGCTCCGCCAATCGGTCCCTCGCCAGCTCCGTCGCCCACTCGCTCAGCTGCACATCCCCAGCCTAGGGCCGCCATCTCGGGCTGCATCCATGAGCAGTCTGCTACCTCTAAGCCAGCAACCCGCAATATCTGATTCAGCGCGCGTTGGCCTGCAGCTACCTAGCCACGGATCGCGGCCAAGAATCCCGGACCGTCGCTGACCACTCGGACATCAGCTGACAGCGCCTCTGGCAGGTGTTGCCTCTGCTCAGCCGACGTGAGAAGGGTCGGGCAACCGGCAGGCAGGATCACCGCGTCAGCGCGACGCGCGTACTCAACGATCAGATCAGAGACCATCTCCCCGGAGAAGTGGTTGACCATCAGCGACGACGAGCCGGGGTCGTCCGCATCCGCGTAGACGTCAGCCTCACCACCATCGGCCGTGCGCACGTGCAACAGCCTGTGCTCAGGCTCTCGGCGGTCGACATGCGGACCAAACACCTCGTGGAACACACCTGGCGACAGCGGGGCCGCGTTGCCATCTCTGAACCGCTGCACGAACACGTCGAAGCTCACGACCAGCGACTCTAGGCCCCCTGTCCCACCGAGGTGCGCCCCATGTTCCAGTCCTTGGCCACCCCCAGACAACGCCACAGCCCTGTCGCAGCCCGCTGTGTTCACACTTTCTTCTCTTCATCAAGGCGGCCCCCTTGCGGGGGCCGCACGGCCGCTCGCCCGGGGCCCCGCCTCCGGCACCCCAGCGGCGCCCGGCGACCCCCGCGAGCCGCACAGGGCGAAGTGCAACAACATGTCCTCGCCGGACGGGCAGGCCAACAGGATGACCGGCAACCGCGGAACGCTGCGGTCCGGGAGGGGCCTAGCTCCGCGCCATCCCGCCGACCTGAACGGGGCTATCAGGTGGCCAACCGGGGCGCAGAGCCTGGCACCGCATGTTCCGGGCGGTGGGATACTGCGCCCCGGTTGGCCACCTGATCGAGTGCGCCCCAGGTCGACGGGATGACGCGAGGCCCCTCCCTTGGGTGTGTTCAGCCGAGGCGAGACGAGCGCCAAGGCACTGGCACCCACCGTGATCAGGGCGCCCGATTGCCGCCCCGGTGGGCTTGCCAACGAGGTACCAACGACCTGTGTTGACTGGTCCTTCTGCGTGCGTCAATCTTGGCAACTTCCGCAAGTCGAGGAGAGCGTATGGCTGACGATGTTGAAGACGACCAACCTCCACTTGCTACGGATGCCGTTCGCAACTCGATCACCGGTGATCCAGCGACCGCACTGCAACTGCGAGATTTCCACGGAGGAAGCGTCTACATCAACTCGCAAGTATTTGTAGCTCCGGAAGCGGGAGGACAGGACCGCATCGGACTAGCGAATAACGCCTCATCTCGCCCGAGCGAACCACTCCGCCCTCTGCATATCCTAGCTGTCGATGATGAGGCGGAGGTTCTGAATGAGCTTGTTGACCTGCTTCGCGTTGATCCAAGAATTGGGAAGGTGGCAACCGCAAGCGACGCCGCTATGGCACTACGATATATGACACGCGCGGTACAATCCTCCGAATATTTGGACGCATTATTCCTCGACGTACAAATGCCCGGCCTGTCCGGAATGGAACTGGCTCGGATTAATTCTCGCTTTGCAAAACCACTGGGAATTGTGTTCGTTACTGCTTTTCCCGCTTTTGCTCTTGAAGCATTCGCGGTGGACGCGGTGGACTACCTAGTCAAGCCGGTGCAACCGGATCAAGTAGCTCGTGCAGTAGGCCGACTCGCGCGGGCGATACACCTGCTGCCCTAGTCGACCGAAGCGCGTAGCACGGTGGTCTCTCAATGGCGAGGTGCTCGCCTGGTGCGTGCACGCCAGATGGGGGCTACCTTGATTCCTGAACGATCGACCTGTTGAGCCGTTTCGTGCAGCACTTGCCCGGATGATGGGAATGGTTGCTCACGGTCGGGCGGGTCTGTTCAGTTCGCCAGCGTGACACAAGATCGGCACCACGTTTTAATCTCGTCTATCAACGGCAGGCAACCGCCGTCGATAGACTACGGTGGACGGACTAGTGAAGTATTTCCGAAGCGCCCCGATGTGATGTGCACAAATGGCAGTTGATGGAAAACGTTCTGAGCCAATCGCGAGGTTGCTGGTTCAATTCCTAATTGTGAAGCTGTGACCGTCAGTGAGATTCGGGAAGCGTAAGGTCCACTTCTGTCGAGTGGCATGACCGGAAGCCCTACCATCGCCGGTTAGCTCGTTCGGCTTCCTTTATCAACTCTGCCATAAGTTTCTCGTCGACCGCGATCTCGCAAGTCAGCGTTAGCACCTGCGCGTCAGTCATTCCTTGGGAGGCCTTGCCAATCATGTCGTTCAACTGGGTGACGAAATGCTGGACGAACTCGTCGATTTCGAGCATCGGCCTGTCGGCTATATGACTTAAGATATTAAAGAGTCGGCGGGTCTGTCGTGGAACTTCAGCTTCGCGCACCGATATCGACCAGTTTTGCAGCTTCTCGTACACGGCAATGAGTCGGCGCGCTATCGCGCAGGTCAACCTCCACTCGCCGGGCCTTCCGGGCTCACCTAACGCCTTCGACATGAGCTCAGGATCGAAGCAGTTCATGACATCTTCGACGGCTGCTTGCAGTTCGGCCAGCAGTGTAGATACGTGTTTGATCGCAGCGTCTTTGCTGGTGATCGTCAAGGGTGAATTTGATCGGTTCGTGCTCTTCTGCTTGATGTGATGCAGTCCTACCTGTAGCGAGCCTGCATACAGGAGGTACTCCCAAGACCACGGTCGGTGGCCAATGACATAGTTGATCTCTTCGTTGGTTTCCGGGACATGGCCGAAGATCTCAGGAGCATCGTCAGTCGGGCGCTCCGGCGGGTGGTAGTGCACGTCGCCATGGATCGTGCCCGCCTGGACCCCGGACATGTCACCCTGCACGACGTTGGTCACACCTCTAAGAGGTAGGTCGGGCTCGTTGGTCACTACACGAGTATCCCCCCATGGCCGCCGATCTGTGCACAATGTTGACCGGACACCCCGACTGACCACACGCCGCCCCTGTCCTACCCAAGGTGACGTGGCGTCCATCCCCGCGTACGTTGGCCTCCCCAGGGCGAATGCGGCTGCTGTACAGCAGCGAAGTACAGCAGCCGTACCGGCCAACAGCGGCCCTCATGAGGCAGGCCGTGACTTCAGTGACCTGCGGAAGCCCGGTCGCCGACAGTTCGCACCGAAGAGGTTGAGGCATTTCCCTGCATGTCTTCTGCACGTTGGTGAGTGTGCGTTGGCAGAGCATCGAGATGCTGGGGGCAGCACCTGGAGCACCCGGGTCGGCAGGCGGAACGTCCTGGTCACTTCTGAGCGTTGACCGGAGTCACGTACAACGCCTCACCTGTCAGCAGACGTTTGGCAGGATTGCTGCTCTGGGGCTCCGCGGATGACAGGAGTTGGAGACTCGCGACGGCGAGCGCAGCGACGACCTGCTCGGACAGTGGCCGATGATCCTGCTCGGCCGCCATGACGTCCAGCGACAGCCAAATCCGGGTGTCCAACCCTAGAGACACCTTGAGCACGTCTCCCGCCGAACCGCACGATACCCCAGCAGCAGCGAGCGCATCGACGACCTGGGCTCGCAGCTCTACGGTGCGCCGTTGGTCCACTGCCCGCGCGGCCTGGTAGATGTCGTCCGCCAGCGCCGTAGCGGCGCGTATTGCCGCCTCGACCTCGATGACGTACGGGCCGAGGGTGATCGTGTCCTTCTCAGGGGCGTAGTCGAAGCCCCAGTACGCGCTCGCCACGTCCCGCAGCGCTTTACCAGCTTCGACATCTTTCTTTTGCGGCCCGTTACCTACTCCGCGTGCCCATTCGTCAAAGTGCATGAGAGCGTCGCGCATGTGCTTGATGCCGGGCAACGCTTTCTCGAACCGCTGCCGGGCACGGCTGAGCTCGGCATACACGGCTCGGTCGATACCCAGCGCCCGCAATGCCGCCTGCTGGAGCTTCTCGGCCATGAGCAGTTGCCAGAGGGCCACCACGAGCTGGCGCGCATCTATTTGGCGGGAGCTGAAGCCGGAGGAACGAGGGTCGTCATCGTCGCGCATGCGTTGGCTCGTCAGCAGGGCACAGCGGAGCCACCACTGCGATTCCGAGACAGCGATCGCATAGGGGTTGTCAGCGGGTGACCAGGTGGGTTCGGTGTCTGACACGCTGACATCCTTGTCCGTCAACGTCAGCACGTGCCACGCTTTTTTCACTCACACTCAAGATCACGAGCCACTACGGCAGGTCGACAGGGGAAAACAGGGTTACTCCCGATCACTGCGCATCCCAGGGCAGGGGCGCCGACCACACCTGTCCGCCGCCCTTCCAAGCTAGTGATCCTCAAGTCCTGCCGGGCCATCCACAGGCCGTCTAGGGTTTACGAGCGACGGAAAGTGATGCTGATCAACAATTGCCTCCGCCACAGCTCAGAGGCTGTGTCACGCGCTGGACCAGGAGAACCGCAGGGTCTTCACCATCTTAGCGCCCGGAGGAAGCGTGAAAGCGGAGGTGATCTTTGTCGGGCCGTCTGTGGGCCGTGAGAGGCCACCCGAGAACGAAAAACGACGCTGACCAACGGGGTGCATCACCGCTGGTCAGCGTCGTTCTCGGGGCCCGGGCCTCAGGCCTACTTGGTCTCCCAGAAGATCTTGTCAATCTCCGGCATGCCTAGGCACTGACCATCAGGACGCCACGGCGAGGTTCCACCCGATGATCTCTTCGATCCGGCGACGCAGCGCGGGCGTCAAGTCCTCTACTTGCCGGTCCGGCACAGTGATCTCTACGCCCGTTCCCGCAGTGACGCGGCAACATGCCGTCGACAGGAACTCCAGGAGCCAGAACTTGATCTTGGAGACCTGTTGCTCAGACAACTGGACCGAACGATCTTCGGCATGGAGTCTGATCACCGGCTGAGCATGCCACTCGAACGGACTAACACCGGTGTCAAACGTGCGTGCCCCCGGACAGCAGGCAGTCAACTCCGGCAAACCCCTGGTCAGCAGCTACGCCCTGCGGCCGCCGGGCGGAACCTCGATCTCTCCGCGAGTGCAGGCGGCAGGCACCCAAAGGACCAGGCAGGCAACAAGATCACGTGCAACTAGCGTGCGATTAGTGCAGGTCAGCACCGGTCAACCTGGGGCACTCCCGACCCACCCGATCCGCAGGCCAGCCCACCGACGACGGGCAGCAGCCGCCCTTCCAAGCTGGTCATGCGGGTTCGATTCCCGTCACCCGCTCCACCTCTTGCCCGCCGCGCGTGACGCAGGACACCGTGACCTCCGGTCCGGACCTGGTCGCTACCGTGCCCGTATGACCTCCTGGGCCGATGGACCGCTGCTGGCTTTCGATCTGGAGACGACCGGGACGGACCCGGCGACCGACCGTGTGGTGACCGCCACGGTGATCTCCATCGAACCGGGCCGCCAACCCCGGGTGCTGAGCTGGCTGGCGTCCCCGGGGGTGCCGATCCCGCCGGAGGCCACCGAGGTGCACCGGATCACCGACGAGTACGCCCGCGAGCACGGCAGGGACGCCGCGACGGTGATCTCCGAGGTGGCGGCGGCCCTGGCCGCGAAGTGGTCGGCGGACACTCCGCTGTGCGCGTTCAACGCCTCCTTCGACCTGTCCATGCTGCACGCCGAACTGCGCCGCCACCACCAGCGCGATCTCGTACTGGCGGGCCCCGTGGTCGACCCGCACTGCATCGACCGCCAGCTCGACCGGTACCGCAAGGGCAAGCGCACGCTGGCCGCACTGTGCGAGCACCACCGGGTGCGGCTGGACGACGCGCACAGCTCGGCCGGTGACGCGCTGGCCACCGCCCGGCTCGCCTGGCGGCTGGCCCGGACCTATCCCGACCAGGTCGGCGGCATGGCGCTGGCGGAGTTGCACGCCTTGCAGGTCGGCTGGCACCGCGACCAGCAGCAGGACTTCGCCAACTACCTGGACCGCCTCGCCCGCCAGGCGGAGGACCCCGCAGAGGCCGAGAAGCTGCGGCTGCGCGCGGAGGGCGTGCGCGCCGAGGCACAGGGCTGGCCGCTGCGCACTGGCGAGACAACCTCCTTTCAGTAGAAGGGAAAGGTCCTCCGTCCACATGAGATCAACTTGCTTGTCGGGGGTCCGGGGCACAGTGGGTGTGACCACCGACATCGAGGAGTGCTCATGTGTTGGCAGTGCGACCACCCCGACCTCACCTTCGAGGACTACCTGAACCGGATCAGGCAGATCATCCACACCCGGGGATGGGCGGTGCAGTACGTGGAGCAGCACGAGGCGAGCCCGCCGTGGGCCTACACCGTCGGCCTCACCGAGCACGGCAGGCCGGAACTGGTGCTCACCGGTGGGACTGCCGAGTTCTCGGCGGCTCTGCTGAACGTGGTGGGCGGGCACCTGCTGCACGCCGAGCCACCCGATCCCGGCGAACAGTTGCGGTTCGACGACGGCACACTGGTGGAGGTCGTGGCGGTCACTGAACCGGCGGCACACCTCAACGTCGCGGTGGCGATGTACGGGGACGACATCCAGGCGCTGCAACTGGTCCACGCGGACGGACGGGGACAGTGGCCGTGGGATTCCGACTATCGCGGCGGTCGAGGTGGCCAACCGGTGCTGGGCGAGCGTCACCGGTGAGCGGCCAGAAGTTGTCAGACCCCCTCGCTACGGTCGGTTCATGAGTTGTGAACCGACGGTGTGGGAGAACTGGGCTCCGAGTACAGGAACGGGGAGCCCGGGCGTTCGGGCACCCAGCCGCGGGCCAGGGCGGCCCGGATGGCGACAGCGACCTGGCTGGGCAGCACCGAGGGGGCGGGGAGGCTGAGCCAGTTGTCGGGGCGCGGGTGCCCGGTGTCGACCACGAGCGTGCAGCGCGGTGCGGCGGGCAGGTCGACGGCGTAGGACATGGTGCCCCAGCCGTTGCCCTGACAGTAGGTGGGCCGCTTGCGGATCCGCCACCGGTAGGTGACGCCGTCCACCACGACGCGTCGCGATCCTTTGCCAGTCAGCGCCACGCCCGGACAGTAGTACGCGCATCGCTTGCCGGGTAACGAGTTTTCCGGTGCGGCCGATGGGTGCGTTATGACGGGCGAGGTGGAGCTGGTCGCGCTGGGGGAACGGTTCGCCTGTGACATGCACAGGGGGCTGTTGGAACTGGCACGGCTGGGGTACGACGCGACGCTGTTCCGGCAGATGCTGGACAAGCACGGTGCGGTCGAGGCCGCGCGCAGGTTGGTGCTGGCGAAGGACCCGTCCTACGGGCTGTGCAAGCTCAAGACGCTGGGGCGGCTGGACATGAGCGTGGAGATGTGGGTCCTGCTGCCCTGGTACGGGCCGCTGTTCGGGCCGGAGGTCCGCGAGCAGGCCGAGCGCAAGCTACGGCTGCTGGAGGTGGACCTCGAGCCCGAACTGCACAACCTGATCCACCGGGAGGACCCGACCTCAGGCGGTGACAACGGTGTCGCGGCGGCTGCGGACCAGTGAGACCGAGCCCGCGGCGAATGCGGCGACGAACGCGAACACGTAGAAGCCCCACGGGTAGGCGATGCCCGCCGAGAGCAACCAACCCCCGACCAGCGGGCCGGTGATCGCGCCGAGCCGCCCGACGCCCGCGGCCCACCCGAGGGCGGTGGCGCGACTGTTCTGCGGGTAGACCCGCGCGACGTAGGCGTAGACGAGCACCTGGGCGCTGAACACGAAGGCGCCGGAAAGGAACACGGCCACATACAACCCGTACACCGGCAACCGCACGCTGAGCAGGGCCAGGAACAGCACGGCGGCGGCGAACCAGGCGATGGTGGGGCGGCGCAGCCCGGCCCGGTCGGCGACCCGCCCGGCGACCAGCAGGCCGACCACTCCGCCGAAGTTGAGCGTGAGCAGCAGAGCCAGACCCGTGTCCATCGCGTACCCGGCCTGCCGCATGATCTCCGGCAACCAGGTGTTGAGGCCGTAGACCAGCACCAGGCCCATGAAGGAGGTGACCCAGAAGGCCAGGGTGGCCAGCAGCACGCGGCCGCGGAACAGCGAGGCGACCGCCTCCGCGGAACGCACGGGCTGGCCGGTGGAACGCGACTCGGGCAGGTGGCGCAACATCAGCGGCACCAGCACCAGTGCGGGCAGCGCACCGATCACGAACATGGCGTGCCAGCTCAGCTGCGGCAGCACCACCAGGCCGAGCAGGGCGGTGAGCATCGCGCCGACGTGGTATCCGGTCATGATCGTCGTGGTGGCGCTGCTGCTGCGACCGCGGTCCGCGTAGTGCTCGCTGACCAGCGTGATGGCGGTGGGCAGGCAGCCGCCCAGACCGAGCCCGGCCAGCAGCCGCAGTGCGCCGAACACCAACGCGGAGGGGGCCACCGCGCACAGCGCCGTGCACACCGAGAAGATCGCCACCGCGATGATCAGCGCCCGCCGCCTGCCGATGACGTCGGTGACGGTGCCGATGGCCAGCGCCCCCAGGGTCATGCCGACCAATCCGGCGCTGGACACCAGACCGGCGGTCGCCGGGGTCAGCCCCCACACGTGCCCGGCCAGCAGCCCGGGCAGCACGGTGCCGAGCACCACGAGGTCGAAGCCGTCCAACAGCACGGCGGTCCAGCACAGCGGCAACACCCAGGAGCGGTCTGGTCTCACAGTGGCCTCCGTTCGCATAGCGCACAGCAATGCACTATGCGAACGAGTGTAATCGCGGTCACGGCATGAGGACAGCCCTCTCCGCGCGTTGCCGTCGGGTGGGCACCACCATCGGCGTGTCCGACTCCGGGTCGGTCGCGATCCGGCAGCGCAGCCCGAACACCTCCTGGACCAGTTCGGCGCTCATCACCTCGGCGGGCGGACCCTGCGCGGCGACCACCCCACCGGGCCGCAGCACGACCAGGTGCGAGGCGTACCGGCACGCCTGGTTGAGGTCGTGCAGCACGGCGATCACGGTGTGCCCGTTGTCCTCGTGCAGGTCCGCGCAGAGGTCGAGCACCTCGATCTGGTGCGCGATGTCCAGGAAGGTGGTGGGCTCGTCCAACAGCAGGATCGAGGTCTGCTGGGCGAGCACCATGGCCAGCCACACGCGCTGGCGCTGGCCCCCGGACAGCTCGTCGACCACCCGGTCGGCCAACTCGTGCACCCCGGTGCGGCGCATCACGGCGTTGACCACGGCCTCGTCCTGCTCGGACCACTGGCGCAGCAGCCGCTGGTGCGGGAACCTGCCTCGCGAGACCAGGTCGGCGACGGTGATGCCGCCGGGCACCGTGGAGGACTGGGGCAGCAGGCCGAGCATGCGCGCCACCTCCTTGGAGCGGTACGAGGAGATGGCCTTGCCGTCCAGGTGCACCACGCCCTGCAACGGCTTGAGCATCCGTGCCAGCGCCTTGAGCAGAGTGGACTTGCCGCACGCGTTCGGCCCGATGATCACGGTGAAGGACCCGTCCGGGATTCGCACGCTCAACTCGGTGGCCACCACCCGGCTGTCGTAGGCCAGGGTGAGGTTCTCCGCCTGCAAGCGGGTCATCGTGTTGTCTCCCAAGCGACTTGCGTTGCTACTGGTTCTCCTGGCCCGCCACGTACGTGCGCAGGACTTCGATGTCACCGATACGCGAGGCCTCGACCACCCTCGGGTCCTCGGCCAGCACCGCGAAATCGGCGTGCTTGCCCGGCGCGATGCTGCCCAGCGACCGTTCCCAGTTGCAGGCGTGCGCGGCGTTGACCGTGTAGGCCCGCAACGCCTCCAGCACGCCGATGCCCTCGGAAGGACCGACCTTCAGCCCCCGCTCGGTGCGCCGCTCCACCATGAACTGGATCGCGCGCAGCGGGGCACCGATCGTCACCGGCCGGTCCGAGCTGCCGACCAGCGGCACACCGTGGTCGAGGAAGCCCCTGCCCCGGTATAGCCAGGGCGCCCGCGACTCGCCCATGATCGCCGCGTAGTCGTCACCGAGGTACCACAGGAAGTTCGGCTGCACCACGGCCGCCGCACCCACCGAGGCGAACCGGGCCAGTTGGTCGTCACGGACCAGCCCCGCGTGCTCGATCCTGTGGCGCGCAAGCGGTCGCGGGCAGATGCGCTGGGCCTGCTCCAGCGAGTCGAGCGCGAGGTCCACGGCCCGGTCGCCGATCGCGTGGATGGCCAGTTGCCACCCGGCGCGGTGCCCGTCGAGCACGACCTGCCTGAGCAACTCGGGCTCGTCGTAGAACTGTCCACTGTGGTCCAGACCGACGTACGGCTCGGTGAGGGCGGCGGTCCTGGCCATCATGCCGCCGTCGGTGAAGATCTTCAGCGCGCCGATGGACAGCCGGTCACCGCCGAACCCGGTGCGCAGCCCCAGGTCCAGCGCGCGCGGGATGTCGTCGGTGACGTGCGCCGCGACCGGGTGCAACGCGTTGCCCGCGACCATCAGCTGTACGCGCACGGGCAACCGGTCGGCGGCCAGCGCCGCCTGGTAGGCAGCCAGCTCGACCGGGCTGTGCGTGATCAGCCCGCCGCCGATGCCCGCTTCGGCGCAGGCGGTGACGCCCTCGGAGCGACAGGTCCGGGCCGCGTGCTCGATCGCGTCGACCAGTTCGCTGATCGAGTACGGCTGGCGCAGCTCGCGGACCGCGGCCATACCGCTCTCCGCCAGCAGCCCGTCCTCATGACTGGTCCCCTGCGGCAACTGGGCGAGCACCGCGCTGTTGACCACGCAGGCGTGCCCCGAGTTGTGGCTGACGATCACCCTGCGCCCACCGCTGACCGAGTCGAGTTCGGCGGCGGTCAGATGGCGGCCGTAGGGGCGCTGGTCGTAGCCGGCGATGTCCACCCAGTCGGTGCCCGGCGCGTCCCGGATCACCGCCAGCGCCTCGGCCAGGCTCTCGCACGCCGCGATGCTGACCGTGCACGCCTTGAGCCCGGCCCAGGCCAGGTGCACGTGCGCGTCGATGAACCCGGGCAGCACCGTGGCCCCGCGCAGGTCGACCACCTCGCGCGCGGGCAGGTCGGCGATCTCCTCGTCCAGGCCGAGCACCCGGCCCTGCCAGACACCGATCTCCCGCGCACTCGGCCGATCGGTGTCGAGCGTGAGGACGTCGGCGTTGACCAACCGCAAGTCGAGCTTCACAACCCAGTCTCCGTCCCGTCCGGCACGTTCAGCTCCAGGTTGGTCAGCCTAGCCTTACCTATCCTCGTTTGCCTTGCCCCACAAGGGTTCCGGCGGCACCGAGGGCTGGGCCACTCGGCCGCGCCTCACTCGCCCATCTGCTCGCGCAGGCTGCGCGGCCGCAGATCGGTCCAGTGCGACTCCACGTAGGCCAGGCAGGCCTCCCGCGTGTCCTCACCGAACACCTGCCGCCAGCCCGCGGGAACGTCCACAAAGGACGGCCACAGCGAGTGCTGGTCCTCCTCGTTGACCAGCACCAGGTAGCGGCCGTCAGGATCCTCGAACGGATTGGTCATGACCCGATCCTGTCTCTGTGTGCGGCAAGCGGGCTCAGCGCACACCCAGCACGCTGGCCACGCGGTCCTGCCTCGGCACGGTGGCGATCTGCCGCGTGGCGACCACCGATCCGAGGATCTGCCCCGCGCGCACCGCCGTGTTGGACAGCAGCGAGGAGGTGATGCCGTGGCTGTGCTCGGTGCCGCCCTGCAGGAAAACCCCGGCGCGCAACTGCGGCGCACCCAGCACGCGGTAGTCGCGGCCGACCTTGGGACGGCGCTGCTCGTCGAACTGGCACAGCGCGGCCGCGGGGCCGAGCAGGGAGAGCGGATCGGCGGGGCGGTAGCCGGTCGCGTACACGACCACGTCCGCCTCGAGCACCGTGGAACCGTTGCCCACCAAGGACTCCACGGTGACTCTCACGTGTTCGCCGGTGTCCACCAACTCGGCGACCCGGGAGATGTTGAACATCCGCAGGCGCTGCACGCCGAGCACCTTCTCCCGGTACACCCTGCGGTACAGCTCCTCGATCAGGTCGGTGTCGACCACCGAGTAGTTGGTGTTCGCGTGGTAGTCGACGAGCCTGCGCTTGACCTCGTCGGGCGCATCGTAGAAGTCGTCCACGGCGGCCGGGTCGAAGATCCGGTTGGCGAACGGGCTGTCGTCGGCCGGGCTGTAGCCGTAACGGCCGAACACCGAGCAGACCTGGCTACGCGGGAAGCGCTCGTGCAGCAGGGCGGTGACCTCGGCCGCGCTCTGCCCGGCCCCCACCACTACGAAGCGGGTCGGGTCGGTCTCCCCGAACGCGGCGAGCCGGTGCAGCATCTCGCTGTTGTGCCACACGCGTTCACCGCTGGTGACGCCGGTGGGAAGGCTGGGCCGCAACCCCGTTGCCAGCACCAGGTTGCGCGCGCGGTAGGTGGCCTGCTCACCGCCGTCGAGGCTCGCCGTCACGTCGAAGTACTCGACCGCGCCCGCCCGGGTGACGGGGCTGACCGCCACGACCTCGCTGCCGTAGGACACCAGGTCGTCCACCATCGCGGCGGCCCACTCGAAGTACTGGTGGAACTCAACCCGCAGCGGGAACAGGTTCTTGTGGTTGATGAAGTCCACGAGCCTGCCGTTGCTGTGCAGGAAGTTCAGAAAGCTGAAGGAACTGGTCGGGTTGCGCATGGTGACCAGGTCCTTGAGGAAGGACACCTGCATGGTGGCGTCCTCCAGCAGCATGCCCCGGTGCCAGCCGAACCTCGGTTGACGCTCCAGGAACTGCGCGGTCACCGGTTGCGTGGCCGCCGCGTTGTGCTCGGTCAGCGCGATTGCCAGCGCCAGGTTGGACGGACCGAAACCGACCCCGACGAGGTCGTAGACGGGAACCTCGCCATCGGGCGCTAGCTGTGACATCCCTGTCCCCTCGGTGATCCCCACAACGGTGAAGGCTACCCTAAGTTAGGCAAGCCAGGCCTAACACCATAGAACCGGTGTGACCTTCACCGCCAGAGGGCTGGCGGGGTCCCCACCCCACAACCGAAGGAGTCTTGATGCGGGTCGTCCTGTTCGGCTACCAGACCTGGGGGCACCGAACCCTCCAGGCGCTGCTGGACTCCGACCACGAGGTCGTGCTGGTGGTCACCCATCCGCGCAGCGAGCACGCCTACGAGAAGATCTGGTCAGACTCCGTGGCCGATCTCGCCGCCGAGCACGGGGTACCCGCGCTGATCCGGGACCGGCTGGGCGACGAGGAGCTGATGAGCCGGCTCAAGGAGGTCGAGCCGGACCTCATCGTGGCGAACAACTGGCGCACCTGGATCCCGCCGGAGATCTTCACCCTGCCCCGGCACGGCACGCTCAACGTGCACGACTCGCTGCTGCCCGCCTACGCGGGCTTCTCGCCGCTGATCTGGGCACTGATCAACGGCGAGCCCGAGGTGGGCGTCACGGCGCACATGATGGACGAGGTGCTCGACGCGGGCGACATCGTGTTGCAGCGCTCGGTCCCCGTCGGCCCCACCGACACCACCACGGACCTGTTCCACAAGACCGTGGACCTGATCGGCCCGATCACCGTGGACGCGCTGGACCTGATCGCGCAGGGCCGCACCGACTGGACCCCGCAGGACCGCAGCAAGGCCAGCTTCTTCCACAAGCGGTCCATTGAGGACTCGCGCATCGACTGGACCTGGACCGCCGAGGAGATCGAGCGGCTGGTCCGCGCCCAGTCCGACCCCTACCCCAACGCCTTCACCTACCACCGGGGCAAGCCGCTGCGGATCACCAAGGCCTCGGTCTCGCTCGCCTACTACGGGGGTACCCCGGGCCGGATCTTCATCCGCGAGGGCGACGGGGTGGTCATCGTCGCCGGGGTCGAAGCGCGCCGGGGCCGCAGCCGCGGACTGGTCATCGAGCGGGTCCGCACCGAGGACGGCACGGAGCTGCCCGCCACGGAGTACTTCCGCACCATGGGCGGCTACCTGACCGCCCGGCCCTGAACGCGGATTTCACTCAGCGCAGCACGAGAGTCTACATCGTGTAACCAAACGGTCGCGAAGATGGAGCTGCACCTGGCCTAGGGCTATAAGTGGCCAGGTGCAGCCCTCGCAGCAGGACACCCGCGTACTGGTCGCGGGGAGCGTGAGCCCCGACCACCAACTGGCCGCCGAATCGACGAGTCGATCGGTGGCCGGCGGCGGGCACGCGGGGCGCTGCGCGGCGACCCTGGCCAGGCTGGGCACGCGGCCGAGCCTGTTCTCCGCGGTGGGCGACGACCAGGAGGACCTCGAACTGGTCACCGAACTCGACCAGTTGGGCATCGACACCTCAACCCTGCTGACAGTGCCCGGTGCACGCGCCAACCAGGTGGTCATCCCGACCTTCTCCGGGCGCAGCTTCGTGCTGACCTCGCGAGACCCCGCTGAGCGCATGGGCATCGAGGAGTGCCGCCGACTGCCACCGCTGCGCCAGTTCGCCGCGGCCCTGGTGTGCGACCCCAGCGCGACCGTGATCCTCTGGACGCTCGCCGCTGCCCGGGCTGCGCGGGTGCCCACCGTGTGGAAGCCGACCGGCTTGTTCGCGAACTCGCCCTGGTTCCGCTCCGCGGCGGCCTCCGCCGACGTGTTGCAGCTCAACGCGAACCAGTACAGCGCGGCGTTCGGCCCGGATGCCGATCCTGGCCCCGTCAGGCAGTTGCTCGGCGTGGCCTGCCTGGTCATCACCGCGGGCCACAGCGGCGCGGTGGTGGTCACCGAAGAGGGCGTCGGCGAGTTCGAGGGCTACGAGGAGGAACTGCTCGATCCCGGTGCGGCGGCCGACGGGTTCGCCGCCGCGTTCACCGCCGTGATCGCCGTCTCGGCCGGTGTGGATCTCGCAACCAGGGCGGGATGCCTGGCGGGCACGATTCTCGCCGCCGAGGAACCTCTTCCTGACCTGGGAGAACTGCTGGACCGCGTGTTGCCGGACAGCAAAAACGTGAGGCGCGCCACACGCGACTGACCTCGCCGAAGCGCCACCCAAACGGACAGAACGGACGGGCGGCCGATCACAGTTCTGTGACGGCGTCCTCAAAACTGTCACCCCAATTAGGGGTAGATCAACACGGGTCCTCACCCCCCAACAGACTACATAGAGTAGACCCCACTCACCCGTTCGGCCGTAGGTCACGTCCTCCTATAGTTCGCCGCGCCCTGGGGATCCGCGGCTGGGTTCACCGTCGTCTCCGCTTCCGCAGGCCCCATCCCTGACCATGATTCGAGGACTCATGACCAGTTTGAGGTTCGCCGCGGCGGCGGCGACCGCGCTGCTGATCGCGGTCGCGGGCAGTGCCCCGGCCTCCGCGACGGCAGGCGGCGAGCAGTGCGATTCGGCCGGTCTGGGCATCTCCGCCCAGTTCTCGGCGTTCGTCCAGCACGACGCGACCCTGCTGGGCACCGCGGCAGGCCGCGTGGCCGTGGGCGGCAACGCCGTGCTGGGCACCCCGATGGGCTTCCCCGGCCTGAGCGTGGGCGGCGGCGCGGCGGTGGACGCCGGCCGCGGCGACCTGCTGGTCGGCGGCAAGCTCGACGCGCACGGCGTGGTGCTGGAGAAGGGCGGCGCGTTCGTCGGCGGTCTGATCGGCCTGGCCACCGGCATCGCCGCCAAGGTGAGCGGGGCGGCCGTGGCCACCGCGGGCATCGGCGGCAAGCTCGACGTGGACGGTTCCTTCGCCGCGCTGACCGCCAAGGCCGACGCCTGGGCCAAGGTCAAGGTCAACGGCGCGGTCAAGCTGGACGGCGAAACCCTGGAACTGTCCGGCAGCGACAGCAAGCAAGTCGTCGTGGGGGTCACCGCCGCGCAGCTCGCGGTGGCCAAGGAGATCAGGATCAAGGCGCCGGTCGGTGCCACGGTGCTGGTCAACGTCGCCGGTGAGGCGTACGACGCGGTGGCCGCTGGACTGCGTTCGGTGCAGGTCTGGGACGGCCACGGCTGGGTCGGCGCGGGCGCCAAGGTCGGCGTGGTGTGGAACTTCGCCGCCGCCAAGAAGATCACCCTCGGCGGCGGCCTGTGGGTGGGCACCGTGCTGGCCCCGCGTGCCGAGGTCGGTTTCGGCCTGGGCATCGGGCTCGGCGTCTCCGGCGGCCTGGTCGCCTCCTCGGTGCACACCGTCGTGGCCGTGGACCTGGGCGTACTGGTCGGGTTCCCGGCCTGCCTGCCCGGTGGCGGCGGCACCGGCGGCGGTGGCGGCACCACCCCCGGCGGCTCCGGTGACGGCGGCAGCGGCAGTACCCCCGGCACCCCGGCCGCCAACTCCTCGAACGCGCCGAGCACCTCGGTGTCGGCCACGCCCAGCAGTTCGGCGGCACCCGTGCCGCAGGCCCAGGCCACCGAGCCGCTGGCCTACACCGGCGCCAACGTCGTGTGGATCGCGGTCGCCGCGGCAGTGCTGCTCGGTCTCGGTGCGGGAGCGCTCATCCTGAGCAGGCGCAAGCGGGCCAAGCAGAACAGCTGAGCCTGACAACGTGGTGACCGGCGCCAGCCCTCCCAGCGCCGGTCACCACGTCCAGCACCGGCTATTGTGAGCTGGTGGGGTACCAGTCGACGGTCGGGCACTCCCACACCGTCCTGATGATCGTCAACACGGTGGCCTCGGCGAACCGGCTCCTGGACATCGTCGGCCTGTTCGACTCAGATCCCCGCGTGCAACTGGTGTTCAGCACCCCACCGAACTCGACCGTCACCGACGGGGTCGCCGAGGTGTTCGCGACTCTCGGTGTGCGCACCCTGGACTGGGACTCGGTGCTGCGGACCCGGTTCGACCTGGCGATCACCGCCAACCACAGCGGCAGCCTGCACCAGGTGCGGGCCCCGGTCGTGGTGATCTCCCACGGAGTCGGGTACACGAAGAAGTCGCCCAGAGCCCAGAGCCCAGAGCCCAGAGCCCAGCTTATGGCCTCTCCCGCGAGTGGTTGCTCCACGAGGGCGCGCTCGTCGCCGACACCCTCGTGCTCTCGCATGAGGAACAGCTGCACCGCCTCGCCGCAGCCGTTCCCGAGGCGACAGGATCCGCTGTTGTCGCCGGGGATCCCTGCTACGACAGGATCCTCGCCAGCACGACGCGCCGCGGCATCTTCCGCGAGGCGCTCGGCTGCACGGATGACACCCGCCTGATCGTCACCACTTCGACCTGGCGCCAGGGGTCAGCGTTCGGCGCGTGGCCCACGATGCTCCGGCAACTCATGGCCGAACTCTCCCCTGTGCACCACCGAGTCGCTGCCATCCTGCACCCGCACGTGTGGCACCAGCACAGTCCCTGGCAGGTCCGGACCTGGCTGGCCGACTGCCTGCGTGCTGGTCTCGTGCTCATCCCACCGCTGGAGGGGTGGCGGGCCGCGTTGATCGCCGCGGACGTCGTCGTGGGCGACCACGGTGCCGTCACCTGCTACGCGGCAGCCATGGGCAAACCCGTTGTGCTGGCAGCGTTCGACGAGGACGAGGTCGTCGCGGGCACCTCCGTGGCGCTGCTCGGCGAACTCGCGCCCAGGCTTGATCCGCACCAACCGCTGCTGCCACAGCTCGACGTGACCTCCGGCTATGAGCCAGTCCGCGAGCTGGTCACCTCCTTCCCCTTCCGCGCGGCGGAACTGCACCGTGAGCTGTTCTACCGCAAGCTAGGACTGTCCGAACCGGACAGTCACCTCGTGCAGCCACTACTGCCCAGTGACGGGCTGTCCCCGGGTAGCGGCCCCCAGGCGCTCCTGGTGAGCGGCACCGCAGAGCGCCTTCGCCTGCGTGCAGCCGACGTGCGCCCCGCCATGACTGGCGACTGCTTCCTCGCCGTGCACACCGATCACCCCGTGCGGTCCTTGCGCACCAACGCGGATGTTCTGTTCGGCACCGTCTCGGACGAGGAGCTGGCTGGCGTGCTCGACCGAACCCCGTCCAGCCTGATCGCGGTGTCCGAGACGACCGGTGTCGCACTCGTGCGCGGACACTCCCCCGTGCGCATCCTCGGGAACGATCGGGTTGTCGGGGCGTGTGCGCTGCACGCCTGGCTGTCGGCTCACCCAAACGACCTGCCCGCCACGCTGGATGTGGACGTGAACGGACGTGCCTACCGCTTCGCGCTGCCCAGCCTGCGGTAGATCCCCTCCGCCTTGCCCAGGCTCTCCGGATCTCCCAGTGCCTGCAGGACCTCCGCCTGCTTGCGCAAGGATCCGTCTGCCGCGAACAATCGCTCGGCTTCAGTCAACTCACTGCGGGCCCGGTCCTGCTCACCCAGGGCAAGCAGTGCCCTCGCCAACTCGAGCCGTGTCTTGGCCTGATTGTCCCCTTCCGTTGTGCCGTCGAAGAATTCACGTGTGCGTTCAAGTACTTCCTTGGCATTCAAGGGATTGTGCGCAGCCAACCACGCACGTCCCCGCTGGAGGTCGAGCAGCGCGGCCACCCTCGGCCGCAACTCGGCCTCCACCTCGACCTGCTCGGACTGGTCGAACAGGTCCAGCGCTGTCTGCGGGTCACCACCGCGCAGCGCGACCTTCCCCTGCCACTCCAAGGCACTCTGCTCACCTTGTGAGTGTCCACTGCTCCGTGCTGTCTCAAGGGAGAGCTGGAAGTGCCGCCCCGCCTCACCGAGCTCCCCGACGCCAAGGTACGCCGATCCGAGCTGAGAACTCAACCGCATGACCGCCATCGGGTCATCGCAGCGCTGCGCCGCGTCCAGACCCACCTGGTGCGTGCCGATCCAGTCGTCGTAGTGGCCGTGCAGGTGGTAGAGGCCCCACAACGCCTCGCACAACTGCCACGCGAGGTCGAAGTGCCGCGCCTCCATCACGACGGGGACGAGCGAGGTGAGGTTCACTCGTTCGGTCTCCAGCCATCGCAGCGCGGCCTCCCGGTCGGCGTGGTCCGCGACCGGAACCCTATGGTACAAGGGATTCACGCGTGGCCTGGTCGACAGCACCTTGTCGAAGGCGATGGTGCACTGCAGGTACCAGTTGCCCAGCCGCCCGATCACGACCGGGTCCGGTGGCCCCGAGACGCCGCGCGCGTGGTCCTGCGCCAAGTCGTGGAACCGGAATCGGTCACCGGGCAACTCCGTCAGCAATCCCGCTGTGGCCAAGGTGTCCAGCACATCGCCCGTGTCCTCAGCGCCCAGCGCGAGCACGCGCTCCGCCGCGGCCAGGGCGAATTCAGGCCCGGGGTGCCAGGCGAGGAGCCGGTAGGCCCGTGCGGCCTGCTCGGGCAAGCGCTGGAAGGCGAAGTCGAGGTGGTCCACCAACTGCAACTGCACCTCCCCGTCCAGTGCGCGGAAACCGTGCTCCGCGACGCGGCCCAGGATCCGCGTGCGCTGGCGCGCGGTCTTGCCGACCAGCGACGCGGCCATCAACCGGATCGCGCCTGGGTAGCCGTAGCAGCTGCGCAACAGCGTCTGCTCGGACTCGGTGTCCAACTCGATCAGTTGCTCGGACAGGACCGCGGTGAGCAGTTCCTGCGCGTGGCCGGTGGCCAGCGGCGCCACCCGGATCAGCTGGAACCCCATGCCGTGCAGGCCCTGCGCGAGCCACCGGCTGGTGGCCACGACGGCGCACCCGGTCTCGCTCGGCACGAACGGCCGGACCTGACCGGGGCTGTGCACGTCGTCCAGGACGAACAGGACCTTCCTGCCCTGGCACACCGATCGCAGGTCGGCGGCGCGCTCCTCGGCTGTCGGCCGCAACTCCCCGGCCGGCACGCCCAGCGCGACGAGGGCGCTGCCCAGCGCCTCACCGCTCTCCACGAGCTCGTCCCGGCCGCACGACAGCCGCAGGTACACGATGCCGTCGGGGAAGAGGTGCTCGTTACGCTTGGCCCACGCGCACGCGGTGCCGGTGGTGCCCACCCCACCCGGTCCGTAGAGGCAGACCAGCAACGGTCGATCCGCTTCGCGCGCACGGGAGAACACTGCGTCGAGCTGCTCGTGCACGCGGTACTGGTTGACGAACGGGTACGGCGGCGCCGGTGCCTCGTGTGGCAACCGGGACGGCCGCTCCCCCAAGTTGGCCACCAGTTGGTGGATGTCGCGGGCCTGGATCACCGGCCCGTGCACGGTGCCTGACAGGTCGTTGCCCACCCGGGCGAGGTTACCGGCACCGGCGCGACTCGGCCGCCGCTTCGCTCCTTCGGCGGGCGTGTCACGAATGCCGCCTTCGTGACATCTCGCCGGTGATCAGCCCCGCAGCACGCTGAGCTGGGTGAACGACCGTTGGACCGGGAACTCCTCAGTGGGATCGCATTGACTCGGGCCGAGGGCACGTCTCATTCTGCGGCCATGGAACGCACAGGGCGGGGCAGTGGGGTCAGCAGAGTGGTGGCCGCCGGTATCATCGGCACCACTGCGGAGTTCTACGACTTCTTCCTCTACGGCGCGGCGGCCGCCACCGTGTTCGGCCCGACGTTCTTCCCGCACTCCGACGGTTTACTCGGGGTGCTGGCCGCGCTGGTCACCTACGCGGTCGGTTTCCTCGCTCGTCCCGTGGGCGGGCTGGTGTTCGGCCACTTCGGCGACCGGGTGGGACGCAAGCGCTTGCTGGTGTTCAGCCTGCTGGGCATGGGCGGAGCGTCAACCCTGATCGGGCTGCTGCCCGGCTACGACCAGATCGGGGTGGCCGCTCCCATCCTGCTCACCCTGCTGCGACTGGTGCAGGGCTTCGCGCTGGGTGGGGAGTTCGGCGGAGCTGTGCTGCTCGTCTCCGAACACGGCGACAATCGCGGCCGGGGTCTGCGGGCGGCGTGGCCGCAGACCGGCGGGCCGCTGGGCAACCTGCTGGCCACTGGCGCGCTGGCAGCCACGGCGGGTTCGTGGAGCGGCGGCGAGGGGTGGCGGCTGCCGTTCCTCGCCTCCGCCCTGTTGGTGGTCATCGGCCTCTGGGTACGGCTGAGGGTGGCCGAGTCCCCGTTGTTCGCCGAGCGGCCGCGCACCGAACGGGCGCCGCTCACCCTGGCGCTGCGCAGGTACCCGCGTGAGTTGTTCTCCGTGTTCGCCGCCCGCGTTGGGGAGAACGCCACGTTCTACGTGTTCACCATCTTCCTGCTCGTGTACGCGACGAACATCGGCTTGCCCCGGTCCACCGCCACGCTGGCGGTGACCGTCGGTTCCGTGGTGCAGGTGCTCGCGATGGTGGCGGGTGGGGCGCTGTCCGACCGCTGGGGACGACGCCCGGTCGCGGTACTGGCGGCAGTCGCGGCAGCAGGCTGGGCGCTGGCGTTCTTCCCGTTGGTCACGAGTGGGCAGGTGGTGCTGGCGGTGGCTGGCGGCCTGCTCTGCCACGGAGTGCTCACCGGTGCCCAGTCAGCCTTCTACGCCGAACTGTTCGACACCAGCATCCGGTACTCCGGGGTGTCGCTGGGTTACCAGGCCGCCACCGTGCTGGCAGGTGCGGCCGCACCGCTGGTCGGTACGGCGATGCTGCAGGCCACCGGCTCAGCCCTGCCGGTGACCGCGCTGCTGGTGGGCTGTCTGGGACTGACCGTGGTCGGCATGCTGGTGGCCCCGGAGACCAGGGGCCGTGACCTGTCCGCGACCGTCGCCGACCGATTACCGACCGAGCACGCCTGAGCCCGCGGATCAGGCCGGGCGGGTGCGCAGTTCCGCGGTGAGGATCAGCGCGAACAGGGCGAGCGTGATCACGTGCACGCCGGTGCACCACTCGCAGATCTTGCCGATGATCGCCAGCTCGACGGTGACCAGGTAGACCACGAACAGCAGGCCGACGACCACTCCGCCCAGGCGCATCCAGCGCAGGGCGGGCAGCTCCGCGCGCCAGGCCCAGGGAGAGGTCAGCACGACCATGGGCACGAAGAACACCAAGCCCAGGACGGCGACCGGGATGCCGAAGATCACCGCCTCGGGGCTGTTCGTCACAGCCGCGCAGTCGATCATGGCGTTGACCGAGCAGATCAGGGTGGCGTCGTCGGTGTAGTGGCTGATCGTCATGTAGATCGCCACTGCGAGCCCGGCCAGGGACAACACCAGGGTGCCGTAGGTGAGCCACTTGGGTTGGGACGAGGTCACCGTCTCAGTACCAGCTGCCATTACCGCAGGATACGGGGATCAGACCACGACGTTCAGCCCATAGACCCGACTCACGTTCACAGCGGCGAATCCGGTCACGACCCGCTCCGCATCGGCCGTGGTCATCGTGCCCTCGGCGACCCAGGAGTCGATGAGCCGACCGACCCCGCGTCGCCACAGCAGTGCACCGAGGTGGTGCAGTTCAGGCAGTCCATAGCCGTCGGAGGAGAAGCAGACCGAGTCGAAAGGAGCCAGTTCGAGCAATTCGGCCAACACAACTCCACAGCGATCACCCACATAGGGGACGGCCAGGCCGACATCCACCAGCACGTGCGGGAACACGTGCGCCAGGTATGCCGCGTTGCGGTGGAAGGGCCAGCAATGCAGCAGCGCGATGGTCACCCCGCTGGACCGCGTGGCGGCCAGGAAGTCGCTGAGCAGCGCTGGATCGGCTCGGTGCAGGCGCAGGTCCTCGTCACCGAAACCGGTGTGCAGTTGCAGCGGCAGACCGTACTCGGCGCCGAGCCTGGCCCCCAGGTGCACCAGCCAGCTCAACAGGACTCGGCTGTCCAGCCGGGAGCCGCCCCAGCGCAGCCAGGCCCCGGCAGCGGCTCGCACCTCCTCCTCCGCAGGCGGCTCGGCGGGCAGTTCGAGACCGGTCCGGTAGGCGACGATGCTCTTGAGGCCGACCACCCCGGTGGCGATCCGCTCGCGCAAGGCCTCCTCCACCGCCACGGCGAACTCGGTGGCCGACACGCCTGCGGCGGCCACCTGCTCGGCCACGGTCTCCAACCGCAGCACCTCGTGGGCGCTGCCCCCAGCCAGCTCTGCGAAGGCCGTCGGTTCGGTCAAGACACCGATACCGGTGTCGAGCAGCCAGGTGCCCACCCCCGCACTGCCCAGCAGGTGGGCGCTGACCCTGCGCCAGCCCCACTCCTCGCGGCGGGCCAGGTACTGCTCGGCGGTGGCGTGCGGCGGCAGGTCCAGCTGGGGCGCGCACCAACGGCGCACCGCGAGCCCCAACATGGAGTTGAACGGGTTGCGGGGCACCGAGCCCTCGGTGAGCAGGGTCTCGAAACCGAGCCGGTCCAGGTCCTGCTGGACAACACCGTGGCAGTGCTGGTCGACCAGCCTCAGATCGTCGGTGATCACGACTACCACCGCCAACGGGTGAGTTCGGCCAAGTTCTCCGGTGAGGTGTCGGCGAACCGTTCCGACTCAGCCCTGCGCACGGTCAGCACGGTGTCGTGCAGCACCTCGCCCATGGCCTTGGCCAGCACCGCCGAACCAGCCAGGGCTTCGGCGGCCTCAAGTCCCGAGGAGGGCAGGCGGCGCACGCCGGGGTTCTCGCGCAGCGCCGGATCACCGGTGATCGGTTCGGGGAGGCGGAGCCCGTCGTCGACCCCGGCGAGCCCAGCCGCGATCACCGAACCGACCAGCAGGTATGGGTTGGCGGTGGCGTCGAAGCACTTGACCTCGGCGTTGGCTGCCCACTGCCCGGTGCCGACGACCCCGGTCACCAGGCGCACAGCGGCCTCGCGGGTCTCGTGGCCCCAGGCTTGCCACACACCCGCCCACCGTGAGGGCTCGGCACGCAGGAAACTCGCGGGGCTGCCCGCACCGATGGCCACCAGGGCGGGCAGCTCACGCAGGACACCGGCGAGGAACGCCTCGCCAGCGGGGTGCAACCCGTGCGGGCCTGCGCCACCGGTGAACAGCGAGCGGGCAGCGCCCTCTTCCTCGGTGGAGGACACGGACAGGTGCAGATGCGCGCCGGAGCCGACCGCGCCGGGCACCACACAGGGCGCGAAGCTGGCCCGCCAGCCGCTGAGCGCACTGACCCGACGCACGCTGTGCCGCACGAGCACCACCTCGTCGGCGGCGGCGACCGGATCGGTGGCGGCCAGGGAGAGCTCGAGCTGGCCGGCTGCGTACTCGGGGTGGAACTGGAGAACGTGCAGGCCCTGCGCTCCGAGCACGGCGAGCAGCTCACGGGCGTACTCGGCGACCTGCTCCAACCTGGCCAGACCGTAGGCGGGTCCCTCGAAGGCGGGCACGAACTCCCCGTCGGTGCCTGCCATGCCCAGGGCCCACTCGGTCTCGAAGCCCATGCGCAGGGCCAGGCCCCGGTCGGCGGCGGCACGGACCTGAGCTGCGGCGAAGGCGCGTTGGCAGGCGGCGAACCGGTTGCCGTCCTGGGTGAACTTGTCCACCGGGGCCCACGCCCACCCGGCCTGCCCGGCCATCGGGACCAGGCGGTCAAGATCGGGTACCAGGCGCAGGTCCCCGTCAGGTCCCCCCAGGTAGGTGCCGATCACCATCACGTCGTCGAAGCAGTAGGTCTCGAAGCAGGGGGAGGCACCGACCCCGTGCGCGGCGGCCGCGGCGAGTCGTGGCAGCGGCACCGCCTTGACCCGCGCGATGCCCGCGTTGTCCATAAAGGACAGCGCGACCACCTCCACGTCCTGGGCGCGCAACCGCTCGACGAGCGGTTCGGCCTCGGGTACCTGCGCGGGGATCGTGTCGCGGGTGCTCACCCCTCGTTGGTACCCCTCCCCCTTGCCGAGCACCAGTCCCCGGAGGATGGCGCCGTGCCAGGATCGGCTCATGCGCCTCGTGCTGTGGGACATAGACATGACGCTGGTGGTCCTGCCCGGAGTCGGCCTGGACTGGTACGGACGGGCGATGGCCAACACCGTCGGGGCCGAACTGCTGCACAGGCCGGCGCTCGGCGGGCGCACTGACCTGGCCATCGCCACCGAACTGCTCACCGCGCACGGCGTCGAGGCGAGCGAAGAGGTGGTCGGCGCCCTGTTCGCCGAGGTCACGGTCATCGCCGGGGCAGAGGCCCACACGGTGGCGGAGCGCGGGCACGTGCTGCCGGGCGCGAGGGAGGCGCTGGCGGCGCTGGCCGGGACTCCGCGCGTGGTGCAGACCCTGGTCACGGGCAACCTGGCCGCGCTCGCCGGGCACAAGCTCACGCCCTTCGGCCTGGACACGCATCTGGACCTGGGTATCGGCGGCTACGGCGAACTATCGGCGCACCGACCGGACCTGGTTGCCGCTGCCGTGCGCAAGGCGGAGGCCAAGCACGGCTGCCGGTTCGCGCCGGACTCCGTGGTGGTCATCGGCGACACCCCGCACGACGTGGACGCCGCCCTGCAAAACGGGGCTGTCGCGGTCGGCGTGGCCACTGGAGGGGCCAGCGAGCAGGACCTGCGCGAGGCGGGCGCCCACCACACGCTGCGCGATCTGTCGAACACGGCGCAGGTACTCGCGGCGGTTCTCTGACGCGGGCCGCCGGGGCCAGGTAGCGTTTGCGCCCGTGACGTGGCCAACCGGCGGACAAAGTGACTCCACTCAGCCCTACACGGGTGGGTTCGGGCCTCAGGGGAGTCAGGGCGACCAGCCGGGCCATGGCTACCCCGGCCAGCAGCAGTACGGGTACCCGCAGTACCAGCAGCAATACCAGTACAGCGGGCTTGGCATGTACGGCAATCAGCCGCAGCAGCAACCGCCCAAGCCGCCGCGCAAGACCAAGGCACTGGCGATCGTGCTGACGCTGGTGGGCGTGCTGGTGGTGGGCGGCGGCGTGGCGATCGCCCTGGTGCTCAGTCAGAAGTCGCAGCCCACGCCGGTGGCCAACGGCTCGAGCTCGGCAGCGCCCTCGACCACGGCCCCGCTCAAGCCGACCGATCCGCGCATCGCCGGTTGGCAGACGCAGGTGTCCAACACGCGCAACGTGGCCTACGACCTGCCCAAAGCGCAGTGGACCCTGCGCGACCCGGACGACGTGCTGCCGCTCGGACCCTCCACAGGTGACTTCGTGACCGGCACCGGCGGAGCCACCTACATGACCGGGTACTGCGCGGGCCAGTCAGGTTCGATCCGAGCGGGCATCGCGGTCACCGCCAACGACAAGGACGCGCCGGACAAGAGCGCACCGGCGACCGCCGCACACTGGGCGAAGGTGGCCTACCAGTACTCCAAGGGGCAGCCCGCCGACATCACCCTGGAACCGTCGAAGACGATCAGGGTCGCGGACGGGGCGACCGAGGCGGTGCTCGCGGTGGCCGACGCGACCCTGCACATCGACGACGCCTGCTTCCCCAAGACCGCGAAGGTCTACACGGCGGCGGTGAAGACCAAGCAGGCCGGTTCGGTGCTGCTGGTGTTGTTCGCCGATCAGGGCGTGCCGGGGGCGATCAGCGAGGCGGACGCGGTGAAGATCATGACGAGCATGCGGCCCGCCAGCTGATCGCTGACGGGCCGCGGTGACGAGCTCAGCTGCGGACCAGGTCCACCAGGTGCGTGACGGCCTGCTCCACCGGCACCTCGGCGCGCTCGCCGCTGGCCCGGTCCTTGACCTCGACGACCCCGTTGGCCAGCCCGCGGCCGACGACCAGGATGGTCGGCACGCCGATCAGCTCGGCGTCGGCGAACTTCACGCCGGGCGAGGCGGTGCGGTCGTCGAGCAGCACCTGCAGGCCGGCCTCGGACAGCTCGGCGGCCAGCTTCTCGGCGCCCCCACGGATCGTCTCGTCCTTGCCGGCGATCACCACGTGCACGTCCGCGGGGGACACGGCGCGCGGCCACACCAGGCCCTGACCGTCGTGGTACTGCTCGGCGACCACGGCGACCAGCCGGGACACGCCGATGCCGTAGGAGCCCATGGTGATCCGGATCGGCTTGCTGTCCGGCCCGAGCGCGTCCAGCGAGAACGCGTCGGAGTACTTGCGGCCGAGCTGGAACACGTGGCCGATCTCGATGCCGCGCGCGGCGACTAGGGTGCCCGCCCCGTCCGGTGAGGGGTCGCCCTCGCGGACCTCGGCCACGTCGATCGTGCCGTCCGGGGTGAAGTCCCGGCCGCACACCAGGTCGACCACGTGGTGGTCGGCCTTGTCCGCTCCGGTCACCCAGGCGGTGCCGCGCACGACGCGCGGGTCGACCAGGTAGCGCACCCCGTTGGCCAGCAGGGCGTTCGGCCCGATGTAGCCCTTGACCAGGAACGGGTTGGCCGCGAAGTCGGACTCCTCCAGCATCGCGACCTCGGCGGGCTCCAGCGCCGCCTCCAGCCGCTTGGCGTCCACCTCGCGGTCGCCGGGCAGGCCGATCGCCAGCAGCTGCCACTTGTCCTCGCCGGGACGGCGGGTCTTGAGCAGCACGTTCTTCAGCGTGTCGGCCCCGGTGAACTCGCGGCCCAGCCCGGCGCCGTTGAGGAAGGTCACCAGGGACTCGATGGTCGGCGTGTTCGGCGTGTGGTGCACCTGCGCCTCGGCGAGGCCCTCCAGCGGGCGCTCGGCGGGCGCGGGGGTCACCACGGCCTCCACGTTGGCCGCGTAGTCGGACTCGGTGCTACGCACAAAGGTGTCCTCGCCGGAGGGCGCGACCGCGAGGAACTCCTCGGATGCCGAGCCGCCCATGGCGCCGGAGGTGGCCTTGACCACCACGTACTCCACACCGAGCCGGTCGAAGATGCGCACGTAGGCGTCGCGGTGCGCCTGGTAGGACCGGGACAGCCCCTCGTCGTCCAGGTCGAAGGAGTAGGAGTCCTTCATCAGGAACTCGCGGCCGCGCAGGATGCCCGCGCGGGGACGCGCCTCGTCCCGGTACTTGGTCTGGATCTGGTACAGCGCGACCGGGTAGTCCTTGTAGGAGCTGTACTCGCCCTTCACGGTGAGTGCGAACAGCTCCTCGTGGGTGGGGCCGAGCAGGTAGTCGGCGCCCTTGCGGTCCTTGAGCCGGAACAGGTTCGGACCGTACTCGGTCCACCGGTTGGTGGCCTCGTAGGGTTCGCGGGGCAGCAGCGCGGGGAACTGGATCTCCTGGGCGCCGATGGCGTCCATCTCCTCGCGCACGACGCGCTCGATGTTGCGCAGCACCCGCATGCCCAGCGGCAGCCACGAGTAGCCGCCCGGCGCGACGCGGCGGACGTAGCCGGCGCGGACCAGCAGCTTGTGGCTGGGCACCTCGGCGTCCGCCGGATCCTCGCGCAGCGTGCGCAGGAACAACGACGACATCCTCGTGATCACGGTTTCGGGCTCCTCATGGCGGGCCTGCACAAACGAGCCACCAGCGTAGAGAACGGGCCCGGGCCGTTTCCAACCGGTTACCTCCACGCGGCCTTCCGGCGGTTACCGTCCCCGCATGGCACTGCGGATTCGCATGATCACCGTCGACTGCGCCGACCCGGGGCGGCTCGCCGCGTTCTGGCTCGAGGCCCTGAACGCCCGCGTGGTGCAGGACATCCAGGGTGACTTCCTGGTGCTGGCCGCCGACGAGGACGGGGTACGGCTGGGTCTGCAACGCTCGGATCAGCCCAGACCGGCGCGCAACCTGGTGCACTTCGACCTGGGCACCGACGAGCGGGCCGCCGAGGTGGCGCGCCTGGTGGAGTTGGGCGCGGAGGAGGTCGAGGAGCACGTGCACCCCGGCATGGCGTGGACGATCCTGCGCGACCCGGAGGGCAACGAGTTCTGCGTGGGCTCGCGCAAGGGCTGATTGCCGGGTTGTGGACAGTCGGCGGGTTGTCCACATGTGGATCTTGAGCAAGATCAACTGTCGGGGTGGGGCGGTAGGCTGGTGTCGGGGTCGCCCCCCAGGGAGTGGCGGGGGACGTTCATTGGTGGGTGGGCCGATTCACCACCGTGTGCGCGAGGCGACCCAGGCCAGGGCAGCGGCGGCGGCTCGCGCCTGGTAGGTGCGCAGGCCCAGTGAGCCGGAGGGTTCGGGCAGGCGGCTGGACAGTTCCCAGTGGCCGGCCAGTGCGGCGGCGAAACCGGTGACGGCCCAGGCGGGCACGCCTGCGAAGCAGGGCCGGGTCAGCACCAGGCGTTCGGCCTCGGCGGGCTGGTGGCCGGCGAGCAGTAGCTGGGGCACGAGCACGGCGGTGTCCAGCCAGGCGGCCCCACGGGAGGGGTAGGACCAGTCCACGAGCAGGACACGGCCGTCGTCAACGCGGCGGATCATGTTGTCCACGCGCAGGTCGTTGTGCAGCAGGGTGTCGCCCTCGGCCCACGGGTGCCAGGCGGTCTCCATGGCGGCCAGCGAGTCCAGGTGGGCGAGCACCCACGGTTGCAGGTCCTCGGTGGCCGTGGCGTGCAGGGAGGTCCAGCCTCGCAGCAGCGGACCGAGGTCGTCGAGCACGCTGGGCACGTCGTCCAGCGGGCACGGGGTGAGCGTGCGAGAGGCACTGCCCAGCGCGGTGAGCACGGCGGCGAGGTCGGGCGAGCCGGGTCTCAGGTTGGGTTCGCGGCCGTCCACGTCGGCGAACACCAGCACGACCCACTGGCCCTCGACCAGGTGCAGCAGCCGCGGCGAGGGCGCCGCCTCGGGTAAGCGGGAGGACACGGCGGCCTCGGCCCGGTAGGTGCCCGCGAGCGGATGGGCGGAGGGCAGGCCCTTGACGAACACGCGCCGACCGTCGGCCAGGATCAGCCGGGAGGCCAGACCGGAGGTGAAGCCGCCCGCCTGGCTCAGCGACCGGACCACCGGTGCGCCGATCCAGTGCTCGACCACCTCGCGCACCCGTCCGGGAACTTCCTGCCAGCTCGGCCTGGCGGTTCGCGAGCTGTCGACCAAGGCCGTCACGTGATCATCTTACGGATCGCGTGGCGGCCACGGCGGCCAGCACCGCGGCCCAGGGCAGCGGCCGGAACTCGCCGGTCCGCGGCTCGCACAGCGGCCACACGTCCTCGCCGTACACCAGGTCCACCCCGGCCGAGCGCAGCGCCGCCACATGTCCCGCCCAGGCCGGGTGCCTGACGTGCGCGGCGTTGACGCAGGGGAACACCACCACCGACACGCCCCGGGTGCCGATCGCCTCGCACACCTGGGTGAGCGCCTGGTTGTCGCCCAGTCCGAGCGCGAGCTTGGCCACGGTGGTGGCGGTCGCGGGGGCCACCACGTAACAGTCCACCGGCGGGTGCGGCTTGGCCTCGCCGGGCAGCCGGGACTCCACGCGCACCGGCAGACCGGTGGCCTGCTCGATCTCGGCGACCAGGCCCGCCTCGCGCAGCCACCGGCCGGCGGTCGGGGTCAGCGTGACCCCGACCCGCCAGCCGGCGGCGAGAGCGGGCCGGATCAGCCCGTCGAGCAGTCCCTCAACTCCCCCGGCGCCGGAAGCGACGACGCCGAGCACAGGTGCACCATCAACCACACGTCGAGGTTAGAAGGCGCCGATCCCGTCGGGCGTGCCCAGGCCGGTCGGGGCGTCGTAGCCCGGCAGCCCGGTGCACAGGTAGTCCTCGCCGCAGAACCCGTTGCTGCCGCCGACCACGTCGAACAGCTTGTCGGCACGGGTGTACAGGAACGAGGCGTCGTTGATCTGCTTGCCGTGCCCGGCCAGCGCGAGCACCCCGGCCACGAACGGCGAGGAGGCACTGGTGCCGCCCACCACGAGCCACCCGGCCCGCTGCCCGAGGCCGTAGGTGTCGTACACGGCCAGCCCCGTCTTCGGATCGGCCACGGCCGACACGTCCGAACTGGTGCGCAGCCGGCAGTTCGGGTCGTGCTGCCAGGCGGGCTTGGCCACCCACGCCGAACAGCCGCTGCCCGCGCCGGACCACGCGGTCTCCGACCAGCCGCGCGCCCCCGCCGACCGGGTCAGCGAGGTGCCGCCCACCGAGATGACGCTGGTCAGCACGGCGGGGAAGGAGGCGGGCTGGAACCCGGCGTCACCGCTGGAGGCCAGGATCGGCACACCGGGGTGCTTGTAGGACCCGGCATAGGTGTCCATGCCGTTGAACTCGTCAGCGCCGTAGCTGTTGGACACCACGGAGGCGCCCAGCTTGACGGCGGTGTCCACGGACTGCGCCAACCCGGCGAAGGACGGGTCGTCGCCCTCCACCAGCAACAGCTTGCACTGCGGGCAGGCCGCCGAGGCCATGTCCAGGTCCAGTGCGATCTCCACGCCCCAGCCCGAGTCCGGCTTGGGCAGCGGCGTGGCGTCCCCGCGCTGGTTGACCTTGCGGAAGCAGCCGTTGGCGGTGCTGCACTCGGGCAGCCCGAACTGCTTGCGGTACACCGCGAGATCGGCCTCGGCGCTGGGGTTGTCGTAGGCGTCGACGATGGCGATCGTCTGGCCGGCGCCCCCGGTGGCGGGCAGCTTGTAGGCCTCACGCAGCTCGGCGGGCCCGAACCCGGCCGGTGGCGCGCTGACGCGCAGCCCCTGCGCACCCGTGCTCCGGTACATCGCGTAGCAGTGCAGCGCGGCGCCGTCCGCGCAGGCCCGCACCGGCGCCTGCTCGGGGGCCGCGCTGGCGGTCCCCGGTACCAGGGTCACCAGCAGTGCGCCCACGGCCGCGACCGCGGTCATCAGTGATCGGTGGTTCATCGTGTCCTCCCCCTCAGGCCGCGGGCACGGTCAGTGCGCCGGTCACGGACTGGGTCAGCGTGTTGCCGCCCGCGTCGGTGGCGCTGACCCGCAGCGCCACGTCCCCACCGGTGGCCGAGGCGGGGTTGGTCCACTGCGCGCGGAACCGCCCGTTGCCCAGGTCGGCGAAGTAGGTCGGGGTCCAGTGCGCGCCCCCGTCGAAGGACACCTCGATGGACGCCCTGGCGATCGGCAGGTTCTGCGTGCCCGGCGCGTGCCCGAAGGTCACCACGACCTGGTCGGGACCGGCCGCCTTGGTGCCGTCCAGCCCGGCGTCGAGCTGGTAGTTCGCGGTGACCAGGGGCAGCGCGGAGCAGTGGTCCGGCTTGCCGTCAGCGCCGCAGCGCCAGTTGGCGGGCACGCCCGTACTGCCGGAGTGGGCCGAGCCGAAGGTCCACTCGCTGTGGCTGACCGTGGACTGGTGGAACCACGGCGCGGTGCGCGTCTGGTCGTAGACGATCTTGTAGTTGGCCTGCTCGGCGGGCACGGCGATCTGACCGCCGGTCACGTCCTTGAGGTCGGCGACGGTCTTGTCCCCGGACAGCAACTGGAAGCGCGAGGTGGACACCGTGTCCGCACCGGGCGCGTCCAGGTACATGCTGTGCCCCGCGGAGTCCACCACCGGTGCCAGCGCGAGCAGCAGCGTGTCGTCCTTGCGGCAGGCACTGCAGACCCACGGCCCAGTCGGGTCGGCGGGGCTGACCAGGCCGGGCGCCAGCGGGCCGCGCAGCCAGTCGACCGGTGTGCTGGACCGCGGCTGGTACCGGGTGCGGTCGCCGGAGGCGATGCCGGTGAACGTGGCGTAGTTGGACAGCAGTGCCTCGGCGTAGAGCAGGTCGGCGGAGCCGCCGACGTACTCGGTGCGGCGCAGCGGCGCGGTCAGGTGCTCGAACACCCCGAAGCCGAACTGCTCGTAGGGCAGGAACATGATCCTGGACAGGCCCTCCTGGCGGGCGGGCTTGTCGCTGTAGTAGGCGGCCTTCACGGTGGCGAGCTGGTCGGCGGTCACGCGGTAGTGCTGGTTGGCCGCGATCGCACCGGCGTTGTCCAGCTTGAGGTCGTAGCTGTACGGGTCGGCGGTGCCCGCGGGGGACTCGCTGTGCGTCTGCAGGTTGAAGTGGGACTCACCGAACTGGCTGGGTGTGGAGGGCGCGACGTAGGTCTGTGCGGTGCCGCCGCCGTAGCCGAGGCCGAGCGAGCCGGACTTGCGCGCGTCGAGGCGCTGGTAGCCCAGGGTGATCGAGGTCTGGGTGGAGGGCCTCGGCGTGTCCACCGTGATCTTGGAGGTCGCCTTGCGCGCGTCCACGGCGACCGAGGTGTCGCCGGTGATGGAGAAGTCGGAGGTCACCAGGCGCAACGCGGTGACCTTGCCGTTCGGGTCGATCTCGGGGAACACCGCGACCAGGCTGTAGTTGCCCGCGGGCACGCTGATCCTGGCCTCCCCGTTGACCGCGCTGGGGAAGCCGCCGAACTGCCGGGAGTCGTCGACGTTGATCACACCGAGGGAGGCGCTGGTCGGCTTGCCCGCCTGGTCCACCGCGGCGATCTTCACGGTGTTCATCGGGAAGTTCGGCGTGGCGGGCTGCGGCTCGCCGGGCGCGTCCAGTGCGACCTTGCTGACCCCTCCGAACAACAGGCCGTCGCCGGTGAAGTGCCGCGCGGCGTCCGCACCGGCCTGCCTGGCCAGTGCCGCACCGAACTCCGGCCCCGGCGCGGGCGCGGTGCCGCCGGTGACCTTGATCGGCGGCTGGGTGAGCCCGTCGCGGATCAGCGCGGAGACGTCGAACAGCGACCGGTCCAGGGACCGCCCCAGGTAGGGCAGCGCCGTGGCCGGGATGACGTAGAGGTCGCCACCGATCTGCTGGGTGACGAACCCGTCGGAGGAGCCCGCCCTGGGCGCCACCGAGGCGACCTGCTTGCCGCCGACCTCACGGACCAGCACGTGGTCGCCGGTGACCAGGGTCAGCGCGTGCTCCTGGGGACCGGTGGCCGCGGGGCTGGTCGGCGCGGCCTGCGCGCCCGGTGAACCGCCCGCGAGCAGGGCAACCGCGACTCCGGTCACGGTGAACGCCTGCCCGAGCTTTTTTCGTTGCCGCATCAGGGTTCCCTCCATCACCTTCGGTGTGAAGCGGTAGATCCGGCCACCCCGGCACCGTGCTGGCGCCCGTCGACTCCCCCAGTCAGGCCCCGCAGTGGTCGTCAGAACGGTTAGTACACGAACGAGTACATGCCGTTGCGAGACCACCTCACGGTTCACCCCCATGGAGCAGTTATGACAGCCGTGTCACACCCGTAAGACGGGACATGAGGACCCTTTCAGGGGATCCACGCTCGCGCTGCGTGAATGTGAACGACCTGCCCCCGTGACAGGATCGGACACATGGACCAGACCACCGGATTCCTCGGACTGGGCAGCATGGGCCTGCCGATCGCACGCAACCTGGCCAGGGCGGGCCACCGGCTGCGGGTGTACAACCGCACGGCGGCCAAGGCCGAACCGCTGCGCGAGTTCGAGAACGTGACAATCGCTCACACTCCACTGGAGGTCGCCGAGCCGGGCGGGGTCGTGCTGAGCATGCTCGCCGACGACAACGCCGTCACCCAGGCCAGCGAGGGGCTCGCCGAGGCGCTCGGGCCGGACGGGCTGCACATCTCGCTGAGCACGATCGCGCCCACCACGGCCACCGCCCTGGCCGCACAGGGCTGCGGATTCCTCTCCGCTCCGGTCTTCGGCCGCCCCGACCGGGCCGAGTCGGCGGAGTTGATCGTGCTGTCCGCGGGCGAGCAGCGCCACCGCGAACGGGCCCGCCCGCTGCTGGAGGCGATCGGTGCCGCCGTGCACGAACTCGGCGAGGACCCGGCCTCGGCGAACGGGGTGAAGCTGGCGGGCAACTTCCTGATCATGAGCGCCCTCGAGGCCATGTCGGAGGCCTTCGCCTTCGCCGAGAAGCACGGTGTGCCAAGGGAACTGGCCGCTCAGGTGCTCACGACCACCCCCGTGCTCGGCAACGCCTACCGCGGTTACGGTGCCGCCATCTCCTCCGGCGCCTACGAACCAGCTGGGTTCGCGCTTCGCCTGGGCCACAAGGACGCCCGGCTCGTGGCGCAGGCAGCGGACCGGCTCGGCGTGCCCATGCCGATCATCGACCTGGTGGCGAACCGCTTCACGGCGGCGGAGAACAAGGGCCGCGGCGACCTGGACTGGTCGGCGCTGGCGATCGAGGTGTTCGAGTCGGCGGGGCTGGACCAGGCCGACCCGCGCTGAGCTCAGTCGGCGGCCGGGGACTGCTCGGCCGCCAGCTCGGCAAGCCGGTGGACCACCCGGTCCAACGCCTGCAACTCCTCGACCTCCAGCCGGGACAGCAGTTCCCGGTACTGCGCGTTGCCCGCGTCCATGATGCTGGTGACCAGCTTCGTGGCCTTCTCGGTCGGCTCCAGCCTGCGCACCCTGCGGTCGGCCGGGTCCTCGCGGCGCACCACCAGGCCCTGCGCCGCCAGCCGGTCCACCACCCCGGTGACCGTGGCCAGGCTCACACCCATCTCCTGGGTCAGCTCGTGCCCCGAGGAAGAACCGCGCTGCACCAGGGTGAGCAGCACCTTCAGCTGACGAATGGTGAGGTTCAGCGACATCAGCGGGTTCCACCGGGCCGCGCCGAAAACCCGCCCGAGACCGCGCTGTGCGACCGCGATGCGGGCGATGAGCTGCTCCTTCTCGTCCACCGATAACCCTTCGTCACCACGTCGTGACTGCTGGAACCTGAGAAAAGTATCAGGTCTCTCAGCGACCACACTGTTAGCCTTGGCCATATTGTTAGTTCGAAGCTAACCAATTTCCCAGAGAGCCGTCCATGACGTCGTTGACAAGACTGAGCCTGGCCAACCGCAGCCTGGTCGCCCTGATCGCGCTCATCGCACTGGGTTTCGGCGCGTGGGCCATCCCCTCCCTGCAGCGACAACTGCTGCCCTCACTGGCATTCCCCGCCGCTGTGGTCGTCGCCCAGTACCCCGGCGCCTCCCCGCAGATCGTGCAGGACCAGGTCAGCAAGCCCATCGAGGACGCGCTGCGCGGCGTGCCCGGGCAGACCCAGCTGACCTCCACCTCCAGCCAGGGCTCCTCCTCGGTCACCGTGCAGTTCGACTACGGCACGAACCTGGACGACGCCGTCAACAAGATGACCCAGGCGGTCAACCGGATCAGCGCGCAGCTGCCCACCAACGTCAAGCCCAACGTGGTGGTCGGCAACACCGACGACCTGCCGGTGACCGTGCTCGCGGCCAGCTCCGACACCGACCAGCGCGTGCTCGCGGGCAAGCTCACCAGCACCGTCGTGCCCGCGCTGCAAGGAATCACCGGGGTTCGCGACGTGCAGGTCACCGGCGCGCGCGACCAGGTCGTCACGATCAGCGTGGACAACGCCAAGCTGGCCGCGGCGGGGCTGAACGCCACCGCGATCAGCACTGCCTTGCGCGCCAACGGAACCCCGACGCCAGCGGGCACGCTCGCACAGGACGGCAAGACCACCACCGTCCAGGTCGGCAGCACTCTGTCCTCAGTGGACGACCTGAAGAACCTCTACCTCACACCGACCGCGACCGCGACCCCCGGGCGGGGTGCGCCGCCGCAGCCGGTGCGGCTGGGTGACGTGGCCACCGTCGAGCAGAACCTCGCTCCGGCGACCTCGTTGACCCGCACCAACGGCAAGGACAGCCTCGGCGTCTCGGTCACCAAGACCCCCGACGGCAACTCGGTGGACATCTCCAGCCAGATCCGCGCGAAGCTGCCGGAACTGGCCGCCGCGGTCGGTGACAACGCGCAGCTGACCGTGGTCTCCGACCAGGCGCCCGCGATCAACCGCGCGGTGGAGGGGCTGACCACGGAGGGCCTGCTGGGCCTGGCCTTCGCCGTGGTGGTGATCCTGATCTTCCTGCTCTCGGTGCGCTCCACCCTGGTCACCGCGGTGTCCATTCCGCTGTCGGTGGTCATCGCGCTGATCGTGCTGTGGACCACCAAGACCTCGCTGAACCTGCTCACCCTCGGCGGGTTGACCATCGCCGTGGGCCGCGTGGTGGACGACTCGATCGTGGTGCTGGAGAACATCAAGCGGCACCTGAGCTACGGCGAGGACAAGAAGCGCGCGGTGATCGACGGCGTGCGCGAGGTGGCCGGTGCGGTCACCGCCTCCACCCTGACCACGGTCGCGGTGTTCGCGCCAATCGCCGTGGTCGGCGGGCTGGTCGGCGAGCTGTTCGCCCCGTTCGGCCTGACGGTGACCGTGGCACTGCTCGCCTCGCTGCTGGTCGCGCTGACCATCGTGCCGGTGCTGGCCTACTGGTTCCTCAAGCCCGGCAAGGCGGGTTCGCACGAGGAGGCGGTGGCCAAGGAGCTGCGCAGCCCCCTGCAACGCATGTACGTGCCGGTGATCCGCTTCGCCACCAGCCGGAGGCTGATCACCGTGCTGATCGCGGTGCTGATCCTGTTCGGCACGCTGGCCATGGTGCCCCGGCTCAAGACCAACTTCCTGGACGGCAACGGGCAGAACACCCTGTCGGTCAGCCAGACCCTGCCGGTGGGCAGCTCGCTGGCCACCACCGACGCCGCGGCCAAGCAGGTCGAGTCGGCGATCAAGGGCGTGGCCGGGGTGCAGACCTACCAGCTGACGGTGGGTTCCAGTGGCGGCTTCATGGGTTTCGGCGGTTCCGGCGGCACCGCGCGCGCCAGCTACTCGCTGACCCTGGACGAGAAGGCCGACGTCACCGCGGTGCAGAACGACCTGCGCGGCAGGCTGGACGCCATCCCGAACGCGGGCAAGATCACCGTGGGCGCCGGTGGCGGCGGCGGTGACTTCGGCGGCAGCTCGCTGCAGGTGATCGTCAAGGCACCGGAGGAGTCGGTGCTGCGCAGTGCGGCGGGCCAGGTGCAGGAGGCCATGTCCGGCATCAGCGGGGTCGTGGATGTCGGCAGCGACCTGGCCAACAGCGCCAACGAGGTGCACGTGACCGTGGACCGGCAGGCGGCGGCGAAGCTGGGCCTGAGCGACTCCACGATCGGCCAGGCCGTGACCGCACAGCTCGCGGGCAGCCAGGTCGGCCAGCTGACGGTGGACGGCAAGCAGGAGAACATCATCCTGCGCACCGGGACCGCACCGTCCGATGTGGACGCGCTCAAGGCCGTGCAGCTGGCGCCCGGGGTTCGGCTGGACGCGGTGGCGAAGGTGGAGCAGACCACCGGGCCGGTGCAGATCAAGCGGATCGACGGGGCGCGCAGCGCGACCGTGACCGGCACCGCGACCGGGCAGAACACCGGGGCGATCAGCACCGAGCTGCGCAAGAAGCTGGACGGGCTGAAGCTGCCCGCGGGTGCCAGCTACAGCATCGGCGGGGTCTCGCAGCAGCAGAGCGAGGCGTTCGGCAACCTCGGTATCGCGCTGGCCGTGGCCGTGGCCCTGGTGTTCCTGATCATGGTCGCGGTGTTCCGCAGCCTGATCCAGCCGCTGGTGCTGCTGGTGTCGGTGCCCTTCGCGGCCACCGGGGCGATCGGCGCGCTGCTGGTCACCGGCACCCCGCTCGGCCTGCCCTCGCTGATCGGCATGCTGATGCTGGTCGGCATCGTGGTGACCAACGCGATCGTGCTGATGGACCTGATCAACACCTACCGGGCCCAGGGCATGGGCATCCAGGAGGCGGTCATCGAGGGCGGGCGGCGCAGGCTGCGCCCGATCCTGATGACGGCGGCGGCGACCATCTTCGCGCTGCTGCCGATGGCGCTGGGCCTGACCGCCAGCGGCGGCTTCATCTCCCAGCCGCTCGCGGTGGTGGTGATCGGCGGCCTGGTCAGCTCCACGCTGCTGACCCTGCTGCTGGTGCCCACGCTCTACACCATGGTGGAGAACGTCAAGGAGCGCTCGCGCGACAAGCGTGCCGCGCGGCGCGAGCCCGTGCCGCGGGACGAGCCGGAGCTCGTCGACGCGCACTGAGCTGAAACGCCTGTGGGCCACGGCGATCACCGTGGCCCACAGGCGTTTTCGCGCTATTTCACGTGTACGCGCAGCAGCACCGTGCCGTGCGAGGGCACGCTGGCGCTGATCGTCCCCGTGCTCGTGCTGACCTTCTTGCTCCACAGGTCGGTCAACCGGTAGCTGCCGCCGCCCAGACCGACCGCCGAGGCCGTGGTGCTGATCGTCGCGGTGGAGCCGGTCTCGTTGTACAGGGCCACCGCCACGTCCCCGTCGGCCAGCGGCTTGGCGAGCACCCGGCGACCACCGTTGTTGGCGATCTGCTTGCCCTGCTTGCCCAACCGGTCCTGGTCCACCGCGATCACCTCGGTGTTGGCCAGGATCGACAGCGTGTCCTCACTGGCCTTGGTCAGGCTGGTGCCGATCAGTAGCGGGGCCGCCATGACCGCCCACATGCTGAAGTGGCTCCGCTGTTCCACCGCGGTCAGCGAACCGTTGCCGACCTCCAGCATGTCCGGGTCGTTCCACGCACCCGGCTTGGCGTACTGGGCCAACGGGATGTTCTTGGCGATGATCGAGGAGATCCGGTCCCAGTTCGGGTGGATGTCGCCGGTGGTGCGCCACAGGTTGCCCACCGCTGGGGACCAGTCCTCGGTGTTGATCCCGTTGTCCCCCTTCTGGCAGATGCTGAACACGATGGCCTGACCGGTCGCCCTGCGCGCCGCGGCCAGTCCGTCGCGCATCGCGGTGTAGCGCTTGATGGTGGCGTCCCTGGTGTCCTGGCCGGGTGCCTGCTTGCAGTTGTCGTCCTTGAGGTAGTCCACGCCCCACTTGGCGAACTGCATCGCGTCCTGTGCCTCGTGCCCGAACGAGCCGGGGAATCCCTTGCTGCTGCACGTCATCGTGCCGGAGTCGTTGTACAGCCCCAGTTTCAGCCCGAGCCCGTGCACGTACTCGGCGGTCCCCGCGATGCCGTCGGGGAACTTCGCCGGGTTGGCGACCAGGTTGCCCGCGGCGTCCCGGTCGGGCTGCGCCCAGCAGTCGTCGATGTTGACGTAGGTGTAGCCGGCCTCTTGCAGGGTGCGCCCGTTGACCCGGTGCGTGTGCAGGAAGTCGGCGGTCTGCTTGACGAACGCCTCGCTGATGCCGCAGCCGATCGCGTTCCAGTTGTTGAAGCCCATCGGCGGGGTCAGCGCCAGCCCGTTGTCCAGGGCGGACGCGGGTTGGGCGGTGCAGGTGAGGGCGAGCGCCACGGCGGCGGCCACCGGGAAAGCCTTGATCAACCGAGCCACATCTCCGACCTTTCCTTGTCCGGAAACGCGGCGGCTGTCCCCTTTTACGACCAAGGATGGCCCGGTGACCGCTTCAGGTCAAGCCACACATCGGATGTATCTGCGGTTCAGGCGGGCACCTTGTCCAGGAAGCCGTGCACCCGGCCGAGCCTGCCCTCGGCGGTCGCCTCGGCCACGTCGAACCCGACCACAACCGGCTCGCCGCCCGCCTCCGGCACCAGCTCCCAGGTGAAGCGGGCCACCTCGTGGTGCGCGTCGATCTCCCCTGCCAGGCGGAACAGGTGGCCGGGGAACTGCTCCCGCACCGCGTCGACCACCGCGCTGACCGCTGCCGCGCCGGTGACGTCCACCAACGGGTCGGTCAGCCCGCCCCCGGTCGCGAACAACGCGTCGGCGAGTTCGGCGCGCACCTGAGGATCAGCGGTGTTCCACAGCTCCAGGTAGCGGTGCACCAGGTTGTGAAGATCAGCCATCGGAGTGTCTCCCTGTTGTCCGGCAAGGCTTTGTGCCTCGGCGCCCGGCAACACTGACACGGTGGCGGCAGGCTGGTCGATGACGTGGGAGGTCATGGAAATCCAGTCGCGCCGCCGCGCGGACTGGCGTACCAAGGTGCCATGTCCGATTCGTCACTGGTCACCCGCACGCTCATCGCCGCCGAGATCCCCGAGTTCGTGACCATGGTGTTCGCCGCGTTCCTGGACACGCCGACCGAGCAGACCATGGCCACGGAGAGCGCCATCCTCGAACCCGAGCGGACGCACGCCGTGTTCGACGGGGAGACGATGATCGGCGGCGGCAGCATCCTGAGCCGCCGGATGACCCTGCCCGGCGGGCTGCCCACCCCGGTCGCGGCCGTCACCATGGTCGGTGTCGCGCCCGGGCACCGCAGGCGGGGCGCGATGAGCTCGGTGATGCGCGCCCAGCTGCACGGACTGCACGAGCAGGGCGCGGAGCCGATCGCCACGCTGTTCGCCTCGGAGGGCGGCATCTACTCGCGCTTCGGCTACGGGGCGGCGGCCATGCGGCTGGAGATCTCCGTCCCCTCGGGCACCGAGTTCTGGGACTCGGTCGACGTGGGCGAGCACCGGGTCCGCGAGCTGGACAGGGCGACCGCGCTGCCGCTGATCGACGAGTTGCACCGTGCGGTGTCCACGCAGCGCACCGGCTGGCTCAGCCGCACTCCCGCGTCCTGGGAGCAGTACTTCAGCGAGAGCGAGAAGATGCGGCGCATCAAGGGCCGCACCCCGTACCGCTTCGTCCTGCACCCGGACGGGTACGCGATCTACTTCGCCGTGCCGAAGTGGGGCGACCGCGGCCCCGAGGGCACCGCCTACGTCAGCGAGGTCGTCGCCAGGACGCCGGTGGCCTACGCCGCGGTGTGGCGCTACCTGCTCGACATCGACCTGATCGGCACGGTGACCTACGAGGGCGCGCCGACCGACGAGCCGATCCAGCACCTGCTCACCGACCCGTACCAGGCCGAGCAGACCCGGTACGACTCGCTGTGGGTGCGCCTGGTCGACGTGGACCGCGCGCTGCCGCTGCGGCGCTACCGGGCCCCGCTGGACGTGGTGATCGACCTGAGCGACGAGTTCTGCCCGTGGAACACGGGCCGCTGGCGCCTGGTGGTCGGCACCGACGAGGTCGCCACCGTCGAGCGCACCGAGGCCGCCGCCGACCTCGCGATGACCGCCAACGAGCTGGGCGCGCTGTTCCTCGGCGGCACCTCGGCCCTGGACCTGGCTGCGGCGCAACGGATCCAGGAGCTCACCCCGGGTGCGCTGCGCACGGCCTCGCGGGCGTTCAGCGGGGACCACCAGCCGCACTGCCCGGAGGTGTTCTAGGGATGTGAGCTGGGCCGCTGCACCGGACAGGAACTCCCGGAGTAGCTTTCCCGTTGTCCGTTTGCGACCGATTCACGGCGCCGGAGTTCGGGAGGCCCAGTGGTAGTCCTCGGCGTGATCGTCCTGGTGGTGGTCATCGGCATCGGGGTGCTTGTCATGCGTCAACGCGCCGCCGCCGCCCAGCGACTGGAGGATGCGAAGGCCGACGCCCGCCGATGGGTGGAACGGCTCGGCGGTCAGGTGATGAACCTGACCGGTACGAACGACGCCGCCAAGCAGGCGCTGGCCGACGCGTCCGAGCGGTACACGGCCGCGGGCTCGCAGATGGAGCAGGCCCGCACCGAGGACCAGTGCAAGCTCGTCACGCAGACGGCGATGGAGGGCCTGTACTACGTGCGGGCCGCGCGCACCGCGATGGGCATGGACCCCGGCCCCGAACTGCCCGACCTGAACGGCCAGTCCAGCGCGGGCAAGGTGACCGAGGACCGCCGGGTCGACGTGGAGGGCCACGAGTACGAGGCGTCCGCGAACCCCGGTGAGAACACCCCGCACTACTACCCCGGCGGCATGGTGGCCGGGCGCCCGGTGCCGCAGGGCTGGTACAGCGAGCCCTGGTGGAAGCCCGCGCTCGTCGCGGGCGCCTGGGGTGTCGGCTCGGCGCTGCTGTTCAACGCCATGTTCTCCGGTATGCACAGCCTGCCCTACGCCGCAGGCGGCTGGGGCGACCACGGCTACGGCGGTGGCTGGGGCGACCAGGTGCAGCCCGCCGCGTTCGAGACCGGCGGCAACCAGGGCGGCGGCTGGGATGGTGGCGGTGGCGGTTGGGACGGCGGCGGGGACCAGGGTGGCGGCTGGGACTTCGGCGGCGGCGGCTGGGACGGCGGCGGCGATTTCGGCGGCGGCGGTGGGGACAACTGGTGATGTGACGATCGCTCACTCACCGCGCATGACATGAGGAACGGGGCCCGCGCTGAGCGCGGGCCCCGTTCTCGTCATTCCGGCTGGCAGTTCGGGCACCAGTACAGATTGCGCCCCGCCAGTTCCCTCGTCGCGACGGGCTTGCCGCAGACCAGGCATTCCTGGCCCGTCCTGCGGTACACGTAGACCTCGCCGCCATGCCGGTCCTGCCTCGGCGCACGCCCGGTGGCCTCCGGCATGTGCTCCGGCGCCACCGTGTCGATCCGGCCGACCCGCATCCCGTCGCGCATCAGGTGGACCAGGTCCGCCCAGATCAGCTCCCACTGCTCGCGGCCGAGTTCGCGGCCGGGCAGCATCGGGGTGATGCCGTGGCGGAACAGCACCTCGGCCCGGTAGACGTTGCCGACCCCGGCGAGCACGGTCTGGTCCAGCAGCAGCACCGCGATCGAGGTGCGGGACCGGGAGATCCGCGCCCAAGCCCGATCCGGGTCCGCGTCCTTGCGCAGCGGATCGGGCCCCAGTCGCGCGAACAGCCGGTCCACACCCTCGTCGGTGAGCAACTCGCAGGCGGTTGGTCCGCGCAGGTCCGTTCCGGTTGTGCGCCCGACCAACCTCATGCGCACCTGCCCGGTGGGCGCAGGCTCGGGAAGTGCGAACTCGGTGAACGTGCCGTACAACCCGAGGTGCACATGCACAGTCGCGTCCGGACCGTAGCGGTGCAACAGGTGCTTGCCGACCGCTTCGGCACGCTCGAGTACGCGGCCGTCCACGGTGGACGCACCGCCGAACCGGCCCTGTGGGCTGGACACGTGCGCCACCGCGCCCGCGTACCTGCGCTGGTGCAACCGGGCAAGCCGGTGCAGCGTGTGGCCTTCGGGCATCAGGCGGTCGGCAGCTCCGGCGCGACCCCGGTGCGCTCGTACTCGGCGAGGATGCCGATCCGGCGCTCGTGCCGCTGCACACCGGAGAACGGCGTCGCCAGGAACGCCTCGACGATCGCGGTCGCCTCCTCGGTGCTGTGCATGCGGGCACCGACCCCCACGACCTGGGCGTTGTTGTGCTCGCGGGCCAGCGTGGCGGTCTGCACGCTCCAGGCCAGCGCGGCGCGGGCGCCGGGCACCTTGTTCGCCGCGATCTGCTCGCCGTTGCCGGAGCCGCCGATCACCACGCCCAGGCTGCCCTCGTCGGCGACCACCTTGGCGGCGGTCGCGATGCAGAACGCCGGGTAGTCGTCCTCCGGGTCGAAGGTGGCCGGGCCGACGTCCACGACGTCGTGACCCTGACCGCTCAGGTGCTTGGCCAGGTGGGCCTTGAGCTCAAAGCCGGCGTGGTCGGAACCGAGGTAAACGCGCACGGTGCGCAGTCTGCCACCCCGGTGCGCGCGGAGTTCAAATCAGCTGCCCCTGGCTGAGGCGTACGGCACACTCGGCACGGTGCTCGACGACGTGTTCGCACAGGACGATTACCGGCTGCGACTGGAATGGGCGGCTGAGGGCATCGACGCCCTGGCCCCGCGGTGCGCCGTGCTGGTGGTCGTGGACGTGCTCTCGTTCACCACATCGGTGGACGTCGCACTGGGACGGGGCGGCCGGGTGCTGCCCGTGCCCTCGCGTGACGAGCAGGCCCTCGCTGCCGCCAAGCAGCGGGGCGCGGTCCTCGCCGGGGAGCGGAGCTGGACGTTGCGCCCGGCGTCCCTGCTCGACCTGCCCGCGGGCACGCTGCTCGCCCTGCCCTCACCCAACGGCGCGAGGTTGTGTGCACGTGCACAATCCACCGGCGCGACCGTGCTCGCCGCGTGCCTCCGCAACGCCGCGGCCGTCGCCGGGTTCGCGCACCACGCCGCCGCGGGCGCTCCGATCGGCCTCGTCCCCGCGGGTGAGCGCTGGGGTGTCACCGCGGGACCGCTGCGCCCCGGTGTCGAAGACCTGCTCGGTGCCGGAGCCGTGGCCGCGGCGCTGCTCGAACTCGACCCCGCTGGCGCCTCGCCGGAGGTCCGGCTGGCGGCCCGCACATTCCTGTCGGCCCGCGCGGACCTGCCTGATCTGCTGGCCGCGTGCTCGTCGGGACGCGAACTCGCCGCTGCGGGACACGGCGCCGACGTGGACCTGGCGTCCATGCTTGGGTGCAGTGCAGCCGTGCCCGTGCTGCGCGAAGGCGTGTTCCAGGACGAGGGGGTCGGGTGAGCGAGCGGTGGATCGAAGTGGCCGATCGAGTGCTTGTGCGTCGGCACAAGGAGCTGGATCTGTCGCTGGGCCTCGTACTGGGTGAGAACGCCTGCCTGGTTGTCGACACGGGCGGCGATGTTGTGCACGGGACCAATTGGGCCACCGAGGTCCGCGCCGTGACCGCACTGCCCTGGCAGGTGGTCATCACGCATGCGCACTTCGACCACAGCTTCGGCACCGCGGCGTTCCTGCCGTGCCCGGTGTGGGCGCACGAGGCCTGCCGTGCCGAGTTGGTCGCCGAGGGCGCGCAGCAGCGTTCGCACTGGGCGCAGGTCTACCGCGAGCAGGGCAGGCCCGAGGTGGCCGCCCGCATCACCGGCACGGACCTCGTCCTGCCCGAGCAGTTGGTCACCGACCGGGCCGAGCTCGATCTGGGCGGGCGAACCGCCGTGCTCGTCAACCTCGGTGTGGCGCACACCAGCCACGACCTCGTTGTGCACGTGCCCAACGCGGACGTGCTCTTCGCCGGGGATCTCGTCGAGAACGGTGCACCGCCCGCCTTCGAGGGGTCCTCCCCCGCGACCTGGCCCGCGGTGCTCACCCGACTGCTGGAGCTGGTCGGATCACGCACCGTTGTCGTCCCCGGCCACGGAGAGCCGGTCGACGCCGGGTTCGTGACCCGGCAGCGCGGGCAGATCGCCGCCGTCGCCGAGCTGGCGACCGCCGTTCAGGCCGGTGACCTGCCCGAACAGGAGGCAGTGCACCGGTCGCCGTTCCCCGCCGAAGCCACCCTGGCGGCCATCAAGGCGTTGACTACACGTAACCGTTCCGGCGAGTAACAGGCCTGTTCACCCAAGGCATTGCCCCGAACAGTCGATAGCCACAGGCGCCAGGCACGACAAACTGTTACTCAACGGCTATCGGATCGGGACCGCACCGCCACCAGCGAGGCGCCCCCCGGCACCACCGGGCCGCGCTGACAACTCGCCGTCACCGAGCTGACGGACCGCGTGTCAGCTCGTTCAGCCCAGCATGGGATCGGCGTCGGGGCCGGCGTGGTGGAGACCACGCGAAGAGCGAGGACTGCTGGTGAACCGACGAGAAGGCATCGTCGTAGTAGGGGCTGGAGCGGCGGGCACACGAGCCGCGGAACGGTTGCGTGAGCTCAGGTCCGAGGGCGAGGTGGTGATGGTCGGCAACGAACCGCACCGCCAATACCGAGATGCGCCTACCACCGGGCCGGGCGAGGAGCGAAACGGTGTTCAGCGGTCCGTCTGCGACCGGCGCCGACCACCGGGGACGGTGACACCGCCCGCGCACCGGCTCGCTGTTGAGCTTTGTGAGTGCCCACCACTCACCTTTGTACACAGAAAAGCGTTTCCGAGTTCGACGCGAGTTGACCGAGGACACACCGGGCAAGCAGGAGAAGCCATGTCCGCGCCACAGACGCGCCGCAGCCCCGTTCTCGCAGGGATTTCCTGTGGTGGCACGGGATAGCTGTTCCCGGCACGTGCACAACAGGTTGCGTCCTCGTGAGAACCGTTGACCAGGAGCAACCAAGTGAAGTGAGATTACTCCGTTCGGCGGTGCGGATTACTCCCGTCGAGGTCTGGAGTAGCTCGTTCACAACGACACACTGTTTAACCATGACCAACACTTAGTGATAACCGGGGCTTCGACCCGGAGAGTGGACGCGACCATGTGGGCCACCCCACTGCACCGTTCGGAGCAACCCGACGATCATCGCCGTCCGGGAGGCGTCTCGTGCTGACGCAGTTCTTGCTGGCTACGTCAACAGTCCATTCCCCGCATGACTCAGGAGTGCGACAGGTCGCCGCCCTGTCAGCGCGTCTGGCCTATGCGCTGATGTGCCTCACGCTTGTCTGGGGAGTTTTCACCGCCACGGGTTGGGTGACAAAACTGACCGGCCGCCAGGCTGTGCGGAGCACGCACATGATGATGGCGACCTTCACGCTCGCTTTCGGCGGCCTGCACGCCGCGTGCTTTCTCTTCCTCACTGATTCGGACGAGATATTCGACTGGACCAACCTCACCATTCCGCTGGTCAACGGCGGCCAGTTCCGGTGGTCGTTGGGGATCATCGGTCTCGAGTTGATGCTGGCGATCACGATCTCGGTCGGGCTCCAGAAGTACTTCGTGTACCGGAGGTGGTTGCGACTGCACCAATCGGCGTATGCCGCTGTCGGGATGACGATCATCCACTCCTGGTTCGGCGCGGTGGCCAACGACCACCTCGCCATCGTGTGGCTGGGCGGGCTGACCTTGCTGGTTCCCACGGCCGTGCTCGCCGTACTGCGCTGGGTGCCGACCAAGACCCTGGTCGGTGCCGGGCTGATCAGCGGCGGATAGCCGCGACGGTCGTCGGCCCGCCCGAACCCCCTGGGCGCGGCCGCACCCCGAACTCCCCCTGCACGACCGCCACGACCGCAGGACCCGCGGCGCCCGCCACGACCGGGCCACCGCCTCCCGCCCCGCCACCTCGAGAAAGGACAGCTGACCCGATGAGTCCTCGTCGCGCTCTGCACGGCAGCTCCCTGACCATCAGCGTGAACAACGGCCGCTGCCACCTCTACGGCGTCTGCCAGTACGAGGCCCCCAGCCTGTTCGAGCTGACCGAAGACGAGCGGCTCCGGTACGTCACCGAGGTGATCCCGGAGTACGCCGACCAGGCCAAGGCGGCGGCCATGTGCTGCCCGATGCGCGCGATCCAGCTGTCCGGGGAGCAACTGTGAGCCGGATGGACAGGATCGTCATCGTCGGGGCCGGGCTGGCGGCGCTGCGCGCGGCGGAGCGGCTGCGGGAGCTCAAGTTCGACGGGGAACTGGTGATCATCGGCGACGAGCCGCACAAGCCCTACCACCGGCCGGCCCTGTCCAAGCAGCTGATCACCGGCAAGCTCACCGCCAAGGACCTGTTGTTCCCCGCGTACCAGGAGCTGGACGCGATCTGGCGGACGAGGACCAGGGCGCAGCGGCTGGACCCGGGCAGGCACGTGGTGCACCTGCCCGGCGGGGAGGACCTGCGCTACGACGGCCTGGTCATCGCCACCGGGGTGGAGGCGAGGCACCTGGCGGGGGCCCCGCGCCACGACCCGAGGGTGCACACGCTGCGCACGCTGGACGACGCGATGGCGATCAAGGCCAACCTGACCAGGACCAAGGGCAGGGTGGTGGTGGTCGGCACCGGGTTCACCGGCTGCGAGATGGCCTCCAGCTGCCGGGACATGAACCGCGACGTCACGATCATCGGCCGGTCCAAGACCCTGTTCGGCAAGGCGCTCGGCCCGGAGCTGGGCGCCGCGATCGGCGACCTGCACCGCAGGCACGGCGTGGACCTGGCGCTGGGCGTGGACATCAGGCACTGGGCGACCGGCCCCGAGGGCGTGGCCATCGTGCTGTCCAGCGAGCGCCTGCTGACGGCCTCCTGCGTGGTGCTCGCGGTGGGCACCATGCCGACCGTGGACTGGTTGACCGGCTCGGGCCTGGTGCTGGAGGACGGCGTGCTCTGCGAGCCGACCTGCCACGTGGTGGGCGCCACCGACATGGTGGCCGCCGGTGACGTGGCCCGCTGGCCCAACCTGCGCTTCGACGGGGTGCCCAGACGGGTGGAGCACTGGCTCAACGCGATCGAGATGGGCCGTGCCGCCGCCGAGAGCCTGCTCGCGGGCAAGGCCAGGGCCAAGCCCTTCACCCCGCTGCCACGGTTCTGGTCCGAGCAGCACCACGTGCGCATCCAGGCCGCGGGCATCCCCGCCATCGGCCAGCAGACGATGTACCTGAGCACCCGTCCCAACGGGGCCGACCGCTCCATCACCGGCTACATCCGCGCGGGCAAACCGGTGGGCATCGTCGGGCTGAACCAGCCCAGGACGATGATCCACCTGACCAGGCAGCTGGACCAGAAGCTGCGCCCGATGGTGCCCTCCGAGCGCGTGCGCACCTCGCGCAGGGCCGCGGCGCAGACCCCTGCGGAGCGGAGCAGGACCGAGGCCACCAGCGGGAGCAAGCCCGGCGGCAAGATCGACGTGAACGAGTTGTCCGCCCGGATCAAGGCGCCTGCTTCGCTGAAGAACGGCAGGTGAGTCAGCAGATGTGAGGAGTCCTCCGATACTGGGAGGGCTCCTCACGGTGCTGCGCTAACGCTGGATTGCCTTCAGTTCGCAGAACTCCTCGACCCCGAACCTGCCGAACTCGCGCCCGTTGCCGGACTGTCGGTAACCGCCGAAGGGCGCCAGCACGTTGAACGCGGCGCCGTTGAGGTCGACCTGACCGGTGCGCAGCCGACGGGCCACCGCCAGCGCGCGGTCCTCGTCGGCGGAGAAGACGCCACCGGCCAGCCCGTAGATCGTCGCGTTGGCGATCTCCACCGCCTCGTCCTCGGTCTCGTACGGCAGCACGCCCAGCACCGGGCCGAAGATCTCCTCGTTGGCGATGGTCATGTCCTGGCGCACGCCGCCGAAGACGGTGGGCCGGACGTAGTAGCCCAGGTCCAGGCCGTCCACCGGCTCGGGACCGCCGCACGCGAGCCGCGCGCCCTGCTCGATCCCCGCGCGGATGTGGGCCAGCACCCGCTCGCGCTGGGTGGCCGAGACCAGGGGGCCGAGCCGGGTCGCCGGGGACGTCGGGTCACCGGGCACGTACTTCTCCGCGGCGGCAGCCGCCAGCGCGACCGCCTCCTCGTGCCGCGAGGAGGGCACGAGCAGCCTGGTCCACGCGCTGCACGCCTGGCCGTTGTTCATGAAGCTGTTGCCCACGGTGAGCTTCACCGCCTTGGCCAGGTCGGCGTCGGCCAGCACCACGTGCGCGGACTTGCCGCCCAGTTCCAGGGACACGCGCTTGACCGTCGCAGCGGCCAGCGCGGACACCCGCCGACCGGCCCGCGTCGACCCGGTGAAGGAGACCATGTCCACCTTCGGGTGACTGGCCAGCACCTCGCCCACCACCGGCCCGGTGCCGTGCACCAGGTTGACCACGCCGCTGGGCACACCGGCCGCGGCGAGGACCTCGGTGAGCACACCGGCGTTGAGCGGCGCCACCTCGCTGGGCTTGAGCACCACGGTGCAGCCCGCGACCAGCGCGGGCGCGAGCTTGGCGATGATCTGCTGCACCGGGAAGTTCCACGGCGTGATCGCGGCGACCACACCGATCGGCTCCCGCACGACCAGCGAGTTGCCCACCTGCTGGTCGGCGAGCACACCGTCGGCGACGGCGCGCACGACACCGGTGGCGATCGCGATCGGATTGGGCACCTGCACACGGCTCGCGAAGGTGATCGGCGTGCCCACCTCGGCGGTGATGGTGGCGGCGAGTTCCTCGGCCCGGGCCTTGAGCCCGTCCGCGATGCGCCCCACCACCTCGGCCCTGAGCTCGACCGGCGTCGCGGCCCACGCCGGGAACGCCGCGGCGGCGGCCTCGACGGCGGCGTCCGCCTCCGCCGCGGTTCCCGCGGGGATCGTGGCGATGACCTGCTCGGTGGCCGGGTTGACCACCTCGATCCGCTCGCCGGTGCCCACGACGCGATCTCCGGCGATGAAGTGCTCGGTGCTGGTCAGTACCGGTGTCGCCACGATGTCCTCCACAGCGCTGTGACAGACGGGCCTACGCGAACGCCCTGAAGTGTCACACAGCGCTGCGCGCAGCTCGTTGTGCACGTGCACAACGAGCTGCGCGCAGCGCCGACCTGGCTCAGGAGAAGTCGGGGTCCTCGGTGCGGGTCCGCTTGAGCTCGAAGAAGTGTGGGTAGCCCGCGAGCAGCCGGGCACCGTCGAAGATGCGCCCCGCGTCCTCACCGCGCGGGATCTTGGACAGCACCGGACCGAAGAACGCCACGCCGTTGACGTGGATCACCGGGGTGCCCACGTCCATGCCCACCGGGTCCATGCCCGCGTGGTGGCTGGTCTTGAGCTCCTCGTCGTACTCGGTGCTCTTCGCGGCCTCGGCCAACTCGGCGGGCAGCCCGACCTCGGCCAGCGCCTGCTCGATGACCTCGGCGTAGTCCTTGTTGTTCTCGTCGTGCAGCCTGGTGCCCAGCGCCGTGTAGAGCGGGGCGAGCACCTTCTCCCCGTGGTGGCGGGCGGCGGCGATGGCCACCCGGACCGGACCCCAGCCCTTCTCCAGCAGCTCGCGGTACTGCTCGGGCAGGTCCCGCCCGGAGTTGAGCACCGACAGGCTCATCACGTGGAAGTGCAGGTCGAGGTCGCGGACCTTGTCCACCTCGAGGATCCACCGGGAGGTGATCCACGCCCACGGGCAGATCGGGTCGAACCAGAAGTCGACCTTGACCTTCTCACCTGCCGCGGAATCCACTGCGCTCATCCTGAAACCCCCATCCGTGCAACCGTGCCGACCCGGCCTGTCCGGGCCCCACCTCCCTGCCAACCACGGCGGGCCGCTGACTCTTCCCGAGGCGGCGTTTCCGGCCAATCCTCACGGCGCCGGGTTGCGGACACGTGATTGGATGCCACGGTTGTCCCTGCCCACAGACCATCGACCCACAGACGAGGTGACCCAGTGGCCGCGCCGAACCTCACCCGCGACCAGGCCCAGCAGCGCGCGGCGCTCCTGGAAGTGCAGTCCTACGACATCGCACTGGACCTGACCGGCGACGGACCGACCTTCGGTTCGACGACCACGGTGCGCTTCCGCAGCCGCACAACAGGCGCGTCGACGTGGATCGACCTGGTGGCCGCGGAGGTCAGCTCCGCCGTGCTCAACGGCGTCGAGCTGGACGTCTCCGGCTACCGCGAGGACGACGGGATCCAGCTCGACGGACTCGCCGAGAACAACGAGCTGGTGGTGCGGGCCCGCTGCCACTACATGAACACCGGCGAGGGCCTGCACCGCTTCGTCGACCCGGTGGACAAGGGCGTGTACCTGTACACGCAGTTCGAGACGGCCGACGCGAAGCGCATGTTCACCTGCTTCGACCAGCCCGACCTCAAGGCCGTCTACGACGTCACGGTGACCGCCCCCAAGGAGTGGAAGGTCATCTCCAACGCGCCGGCCGCCTCCGTGCGGGAGCTCGGCCCGGACAGCAGCGAGCACGTCTTCGAGACGACCAAGCTGCTGTCCACCTACCTGATCGCGCTGGTGGCCGGCCCGTACGCGGAGTGGCGTGACGAGTACTCCGACGCCGAGGGCACCATCCCACTGGGCATCTACTGCAGGTCCTCCCTGGCCGAGCACATGGACGCCGAGCGGCTGTTCACCGAGACCAAGCAGGGCTTCGACTTCTACCACCGCGCCTTCGGCGTCCGGTACCCCTTCGGCAAGTACGACCAGGCGTTCGTGCCGGAGTTCAACGCCGGTGCCATGGAGAACGCGGGCTGCGTCACCTTCCTGGAGGACTTCGTCTTCCGCAGCAGGGTCACCCGCTACCTGTACGAGCGGCGCTGCGAGACCCTGCTGCACGAGATGGCCCACATGTGGTTCGGCGACCTGGTCACCATGCGCTGGTGGGACGACCTGTGGCTGAACGAGTCCTTCGCGACCTGGGCCAGCGTGCTGGCCGAGGCCGAGGCCACCGAGTACACCCACGCCTGGACCACCTTCGCCAACATCGAGAAGTCCTGGGCCTACCGGCAGGACCAGCTGCCCTCCACGCACCCGGTCGCCGCGGACATCCCCGACCTGCAGGCCGTGGAGGTCAACTTCGACGGCATCACCTACGCCAAGGGCGCCAGCGTGCTCAAGCAGCTGGTCGCCTACGTGGGCCTGGACAACTTCCTCGCCGGCCTGCGGGTGTACTTCTCCAAGCACGCCTGGGGCAACGCCACCCTGGCCGACCTGCTCGGCGCGCTGGAGGAGGCCTCCGGCCGCGACCTGTCCTGGTGGTCGGCGCAGTGGCTGGAGACCACCGGGCTGAACCTGCTGCGGCCGAAGTTCACCGTGGCCGAGGACGGCACGTTCAGCTCGTTCGCGGTGCTCCAGGGCCCCGCCCGCCCCGGCAACGGCGAACTGCGCACGCACCGGCTGGCGGTCGGCGTGTACGACGAGGACCCGGCCACCGGCAAGCTCGTGCGCACCCACCGCGTGGAGCTGGACGTGGCGGGCGAGCGCACCGAGGTACCCGAGCTGGTCGGCGTGGCGCGCGGCAAGCTGGTGCTGGTCAACGACGACGACCTGACCTACTGCACGATGCGGCTGGACAACGACTCGCTGGCCACGCTGGTCGACCGCATCTCCGACATCACCGAGCCGCTGCCCAGGACGCTGTGCTGGTCGGCCGCGTGGGAGATGACCCGCGAGGCGGAGCTCAAGGCCCGCGACTTCGTCACGCTCGTGCTCGGCGGCATCCCGCACGAGACCGAGGTCGGCGTGGTGCAGCGGCTGCTGCTCCAGGTCCAGACCGCGCTGTCCTCCTACGCGGACCCGGAGTGGGCCGTGCAGGGCTGGCAGCGCTTCAGCACGACCGTGCTCGAGCTGGCCCGCCAGGCCGAGGCCGGGTCGGACCACCAGTTGGCCTTCGTCAACGCGCTGGCCACCTCCGTGCTGCACGAGGAGGCGCTGGCCGCGGTGGCCGGCTGGCTGAACGGTTCGGCCCCGCTGCCGGGCCTGGTCGTGGACACCGACCTGCGCTGGCGCCTGCTGCAGGCGCTGGCCGCGCACGGTGCCGCGGGCGAGCCGGAGATCACCGCCGAGCTGGACGCCGACGCCACCGCGACCGGTCAGCGGCACGCGGAGCGGGCCAGGGCCCTGGTGCCCTCCGAGGAGGCCAAGGCCGAGGCCTGGCGTCGCGCGGTGCACGACGACGACCTGCCCAACGCGGTCAACGAGGCGATCATCTACGGCTTCGCGCACCCGAACCAGAAGCCGCTGCTCGCCTCGTTCGCACAGCGGTACTTCGAGGACGTGGCCGGGGTCTGGGAGCGGCGCTCCAGTGAGCGCGCGCAGCCGACCGTGGTCGGGCTGTTCCCCGCGTGGGCGGTCAGCCCGAGCACCGTGGAGGCCGCCGACCGCTGGCTGGGCGAGGAGCGCCCGCCCGCGCTGCGCAGGCTCGTCACCGAGGGGCGCGCGGGCATCGTGCGCGCGCTGGCGGCCCGCGAGTTCGACCAGTCCTGACATCCCACTCCCTGCCGCCGACAGCGGGATGACTGTCCTGCTGTCGGCGGTAGTGAGGGCCGCACCGTGCAATTACCCTGGGTTCTCATCATCTAGCAGTGCGGATGCAGCACGTCGGGGTGCTGGCTGGAGGGATGTGTCCATGGCGGAGCGCGGCGGGATTCCGGATTCCGAGGTGACCCCCGCAGAGTTCGTGTGGCACAGAAGCAGCATCAGCCAGGACACCGGCGCGGAGTGCCTGGAGATGGCCCGCACGTCCGAGGGCGTGCTGGTCCGCGACTCGAAGAACCAGGCGGGCCCCACGCTCCGGTTCTCCCCTCGGGCGTGGGCCTCGTTCCTGGCTGACTGCGGTACGGCCGACTAGAGCCGGATCGGCGTGCACTTGCCCAGCAGGGACCGCACGTAGGCAGCGGCGGCCAGCGCGGCGTACCGGCGCCAGGCGTGGTCGCGGTGGGTGTCCCCGTAGTCGCTGATCCCGCGGACGACGAACCACTCCAGGCCGTTGAGCGTGCTGCTGCTGCCGATGCCCGAGCCCTCCATCTCCACGGCGAGGAACCCGTACCGCTTGGCGAGTTCGTCGCGCACGGCCACGTCGCGCAGTGAGCGGTCGGCGCTGCCGATCGAGCCGTAGTGCACCTTCGGGAAGCCCTCGCGGTGCCCGCTGCGGCTGCGGCTCGGGTGGCGCAGCCGGGCTCCGCTGGAGTCCAGCAGGATGTCGCTGCGTGTCGGCGGACGTGAGTACTTCGCGAGTTCGGGGCGGACCGAGAGGTCGAGCAGGTTCTCCCAGGGACGCCGGTCCCCCACCAGCTCGTCGGCCTGCAACATGTCCGCGCAGCGCACGAGCCGCGGCGAGGGCAGCGAGAAGGCCCGCCGCAGCTCGGTGTCACCGCCCACGACGCGCACGTGGTCGTAGTCCACGACACCCCTGGTCGCGACCACGATGTCCCCGCGGCGCACGTGCTGTTCGTGCCGGACCGGGTTGGGGATGCCCGCGGCGATCCCCACCATGATCGTCAGCTCCACGGTGGGGAAGCTGCGCGCCAGGTTGGCGCACCCGTTGGCGGCCGCGCTGTTGGCCGTGGATCCGAGCAGGGTGAGCACCACGTTGTGCCGCCGACCGCAGTCCCAACTGGGCAGCGCGCCCAACACGTAGGTGGCCGGGTCCTCGGCCACCCGCAGCTCGACAACCGAGTCGAGGAACGCTCGCATCGCGGCGAACTCCTCGGGTGTCGCGGTCAGCAGCCCCACGGTGGGCTGCCACTGCGGGTCCATGCCGGAGGTGTGTGACTGCTCCGGAATGCGGCTGCGAACTGAACCAGAGTGGGCGAAGCGCCCACCCTGGATCTGCCCTATGGTTGACATCGCGGGCGCCCTTCCATGCTCTGTGCTGTCCACACGTGGGGGTGGTGGGTTCGTCCGTTCCGGGCGGTACCCGTTGCAGCGGGTGCCGCCCCTTGCCGTCAGTGCGAGGCTTCCCGATCCAGCGACTCGATCAGCGGGTCGAGCGCCGCGCCCAGCTCGGCGGCCGGTCGCGCGGCCTCCTGCAGGACGTCGAAGCTCTCCAGGTACCTGCTGGTGATCTCGGCGTCGTCGCGGATCAGCGCCCAGTTGTGCGGGTCCTCCAGGTTCACCACGTGCTCGTCCTCGTCCTCGGGGAACTCGAAGATCGTGAACGAGGCCTTCATCGCGGGCAGCACGCCGCTGCTGAAGGGCAGGACCTGGATGCTGATCCTCGGGTGCTCGCCCAACTCCTTGAGCCGCCGCAACTGGTCACGCATCACCGCGGGGCCACCGACCCTGCGGTGGATCGCGTTCTCGTCGAGCACGACGAGGATCTGCGGGCAGCGGTCGCTGGTGAGCAGTTCCTGCCGCCGGAGGCGGACCTTGATGCCCATCTCGGCGGTCGCCGGTTCGACGCCGTAGGCCGTGATCACCGCACGGGCGTAGTCCGGGGTCTGCAGCAGGCCGGGCACGACCAGGGACTGGAACTGGCGGATGCACGAGGAGGAGTCCTCGTAGGCGAGCAGGTTGAGGAACTGCTGGCCGAACACGGTTCTGTAGCTGTCCCACCACGCCTCCTCCTTGGCCCTGGTGACGGCGAGCAGGGTGTCCGCGCGCTCGTCGTTGATGCCGTAGTAGTGCAGCAGCGCCATGACGTCGGAGGTGGACACCGCGACCGCGCCGGTCTCGATGCGGATCACCTTCGACGTCGACCAGCCCAGTGCGGTGGCGACGTCCTTCTGCGTGCGCCCCGCCTCGTCGCGGGCCCGACGCAGTTCGGCTCGCAGCCGCCGCTGCTGAACCACAGGGGTACCACCCTGTGCCATCACGCCTACCTCTCCGTGCCTGGTGTCGCAGCGCGAGGTGCCGCCGCGCCACATAGCTCCCATGCTAGCTAGCAGTGTGACTGGTGTCACGAGGAAAGGTGGCACAGTACCAGCTAGCACCTGCGTCCGAACGGGTGCGGTTTTCGGTGCGCGAACGAGCAGAGGCCCCCACCGCCAACTGGCGGTGGGGGCCTCCCGGGTTCGAAGTGCCTCAGCGGCGGGGAGCCGCCCCGGCCTGGTCGGTCATCATGCGCAGACCGCTGACGAGCCCGCCGATCAGGTCGCCCTCCTTGAAGGAGGCGACCATGCTCATCACGGCGAGCTTGCAGCCGCGGTCGGGCAGCCTGCGGTGCGACTCCGCACCGGTGACGATCTCCACGGCGCGCTGGGTGGGCGACACCGCGACCAGCACGCTGATGGCCGGGTCCTCGCTGCGCGCGTGCAGCGTCTCGGCGGCCTGCCTCGTGTCGCCATCGAGGTCACCGAGGTAGACGCTGAAGGCCAGGCCGGTCTGCCTGCTGGACAGGGTCAGCGCCTCGTCCAGCTGGGCCAGCTCGGCGACCTTGAACGGCACCTTGGGCGCGGCGGGGCTGTACTCACGGGCCACGGAGAGCCTGCCGTTGGCGGTCAGGGCCTCGCCGTAGCCGAGCTCGACGTCCTCCGCGGGGCGCTCGACGATCTCACCAGCTACCACGGGCACCTCCCTTCGCGGTCGCGGCGGGCTCGCCTGCCTGCTCCTGCCCGGCACTGTCGTGCGCGGGGTGGGTGTGGGCGGACCCCAGACCCGCCGGGTTGGCGGTCCACCACACTGGCGCGTATCCCCATTCCTGACCTGGCTGGTACCGGGGCGTGCGCGCGAACTTCGGCCACAGCGTCAACAACGCGATCACACCGTAGATAGCCAGCGGGATCAGCGCGAGGACGAGGATGGTGTCCACGGCGTTCACGATCGCCTACGGTAGCTGAGGCCGTGCCGGGCCGCGCGACCGGCCAGCCCGCTAGACCGCGGGCTCGGGCACCCGCAGCAGGGCGCGCGCCGCCAGCAGGGCCGCGGCCGCGATCAGCACGCCGACCACGAGGAACACGGCGCGCAGCGAGGTCTGCACGGCCAACGGTCCGGCGAGTCCCGCCCCCAGGGGCATGAACCCCCAGGTCAGCACCCGGTAGGTGCTGCTGACCCTGCCCATCATGCGGCTTGGGGTCAACCGCTGGCGACGGCTGGCGGCCAGCACGTTCCAGCCGCCCACCGCGCAGCCGACCACGAGGTAGCCGAGCACAGCTGTGGCCACCGAGGGCACCGCGCCGACCAGGACCATGCCCGCACCGAGCAGCACCAGCGATCCGATCATGACCGGCCCGTCGCCGACCTTGCCCGCCAGCAGGGGGCTCACCCTGGCGGCGAGCAGGGTGCCCAGCGACAGGGCGATGAGCATCGCGGACATCACGGCGGCCGGTGCGCCGAGGGTCTGCACCACGTAGAGCGCGGTGACCGCGTTGGCCGCGCTGACCGCGAACGCCGTGATCATCACCGTGCCGACCAGCGCCCTCAGGCCCCGGCTGCGCAGCAGGAACCGCCCACCCTCCAGCAGGTCGGCGCGCAACCGGACGAGCGCGGACCGCTGGTCGCCGGGGGCGGGCTCGCCGCGCTCGGGCACCACGTCGGGCAGCCGCGCCACCTCGACGGCGGCCACCAGGAAGGCCAGCGCGTTCAGCGCGAAGCACAGCGCGGGCGGCCAGGCCAGCACGAGGCCGTCACCCGCGGGCTCGGCGGCCAGCACCAGGCCCGCGGCCAACGGGCCAGCCAGGTCCAGGCCGATCGTCTCCGCCGTGACGAACCAGCCGTTGGCCCTGTCCAGGTCCTCCGGACCGGCCAGTTCCACCAGCAGGAGCTGCTCGGCGGAGTCGGCGAAGGTCTGCGCGGAGGTGACCAGGAAGGCGAACACCACCAGCACCAGCACGCCCGCCTGGTTGACCAGCACCAGACCGGCCAGCGCGGCGGTCAGCAGCGCGCGGGCGCTGTGCGCGCAGAGCACGACCGTGCGGGGACGCATGCGGTCGACCAGGGCACCCGCGGGCAACGAGACCAGGAGCCACGGGAGCACCTCGGCGACGGCGACGGCGGAGACGGCGAGCGGGTCGCGGGTGCTGATCGCGGCGAACACGGGCAGAGCGGTGACCCTGATGCCGTCCCCGACGAGCGCGATGAACCAGACCCGGAGGAGTCGCCGGAAGGCGGGCGTGCGAATGCCGTGCCGGACTGGTGGTGGATCCGCGGTCACGTCGGTCCTCTCGGCCCGCGGGGAACGCATGTGGCGGTGCGTCCCAGCCCCTCGACCACGGCGCGATTGCTGTAGGTGACCGAGGACCTGCTGTCAGTGTGCGCCGACAGTACCTATCGGCGCAGTCCCGGTGAAGACCGACATCGACCGCCAGTTAAAGTGATCACAGTCACATGACCACTCGGGGGAACCCGTACCGCCAAACGGTCTCGATCCGATTGACAACGCAAAGCCGCCGGTTTGGCGGCTTGTCTTAGCGGCCACCCCGGGCTTAGCTTTTCACCTGTACGGGTCTTGCATCTCGCGCCAGGCCCCGAAACCTGCCGCCGAACCTCGCAGGAGGACACGCCATGTACACCACTCACCTCCGCGACGCCCGGCAAGCCATCACCCATTCGGGTGGCACTGCCATTGAGTTTCACTCTGGGGTACGGGTCAACGGCCCTGGTCTGCACAGCGATGGTGTGCGCGTGAACCGTGGTGGCGTGCGGGTCAACTGAACTCGCCGCACCGTGTCGGCCACCTGGCGGCAGCCGACACAACGGGCAGCACGCAGGACCAGGACAGCACACCGGGCGAGCCGGCCGCGTGACGAGGGGTCTCTACACCCTCACGCGGCCGGCTCGCCCAGGTATGGCAGCCATTGGGGATCGGCGTCGGCCACACCCGCGAGCAGCCGCCAGTGCGGCCCGCGCGGGGCGGTCGGCGCGATCAGGAGCCTCCATCCCAGTTCGGACAACAGCTTGTCCGCCTTGCGGTGGTTGCACTTGGCGCAGCAGGCGACGCAGTTCTGCCAGGTGTGGGGGCCACCCCGGCTGCGCGGCACGACGTGGTCGATGGTCTCCGCCCGCCCGCCGCAGTAGGCGCAGCGGTAGCGGTCCCGGTGCATCAGTCCCGCCCGGGTCAGCGGGACACGGCCGCGGTAGGGCACGCGCACGTAGGTGGACAGCCTGATCACCGAGGGCACCTCGAGGCTGGCCGTGGAGGAATGCAGCACCAGCCCGGCGGGATCGCCGTGCACCACCTCGGCCTTGCCGCAGACGACCAGCACCACCGCGCGTCGCAGCGGTAACGCGGTGAGCGGCTCGAAGGTGGCGTTGAGCAGGAGCACCCGGCGCCGTCCCCAGGTCGGCCCCCCTGGCGCGCGCGGCCCGTGCTGCCCCATCAACCTGTCGGATCCCACGCTGGCTACGTGGCCCACGACGGACTGGGGCAGGGCGTCACTGCACGAAGGGACCCGCGGCGCGAACCCTGGACGAGGGGCGCCGATCGGAGTCGGTTGTCGGTCGGGCACGCGACCACCTCCACCGGTGCTGCCCTAGTCGACCACAGATGACCCGTCCAGCGCACGTGTGATAACCGACATGTCATGAACCCGTCGCGAAAACCCTGCTGAACCGAGCCCTAACGGCGATCGTTTTCACTTAGGTGGCTACCCTTCCGAAGATGACGAAGGCTCTCCCCGGCATCGTGACCTACCCGAAGGCACCGCGCCTCGACCTGGTCGAAGACCTGCACGGCCACCCGGTCGCCGATCCCTACCGCTGGTTGGAGGACCCCGCCGACCAGCGCACCGTGGACTGGTCCCAGGACCAGGACGCGCTGACCGGGGCCTGGCTGTCCGGGCTGCCTGGCCGCGAGCCCCTGGAGTCGCGGCTGCACGAACTGCTGCGCGCCGGTTCGGTGGGCGTGCCCGTCTGGCGGTCGGGGCGGGCCTTCTTCACCCGCCGTGCCCCCGGCGAGGAGCACCCCTCGGTGTGGCTACGCGAGGCGGACGGCAGCGAGTGCGTCCTGATCGACGTGGCCGCACTCGACGAGTCGGGCAGCACGACCCTGGACACCTGGTCGCCAAGCCGCGAGGGCACGCTGCTGGCCTACCAGGTGTCGGTCGGCGGCAACGAGCACTCCCTGCTGCACGTGCTGGACGTGGACAGCGGCGAGCTGGTCGAGGGCCCGATCGACCGCTGCCGGTACAGCCCGATCGGCTGGCTGCCCGGTGGGGCCGAGTTCTTCTACGTGCGGCAGGTCCCCGCCGACCAGGTGCCCGAGGGCGAGGAGCTGTTCCACCGCCGGGTCTGGCGGCACCGGGTGGGCACCGACCCGTCCACCGACGTGGTCGTGCACGGCGAGGGCATGGACCCCACCTACTACTTCGGGGTGAGCACCTCGCAGGACGGGCGCTGGCTGGTCGTCGACGGCCGCCGGGGCACGACGCAGCGCGAGGCCGTGTGGATCTGCGACCTGCACCAGGAGACGCCGGCCATGCGCGAGGTGCTCTCGGACTCCGCGGGCGCCCGCTGTGACGCCTGGGTGGCCGCCGACGGTCGGCTGTACCTGCTCACGACCTTGGACGCGCCCCGCGGCAGGCTGTGCGTCGCCGACCCCGAGCACCCCACCCCGGAGGCGTGGACCGAGCTCGTACCGGAGGAGGACGACTCCGTCCTCAACGACGCGCACCTCCTCGGTGATGTGCACGCGCACAACGCTCGTCTGGTGCTGCTGCGCACGCGCCACGCCGTTTCCGAGCTCCACCTGCACATCCCGGAGACCGGCGCGCACGAGGGCGTTGTGCCGCTGCCCAGCACGGGCTCGGTGCACGGGCTGTCCGTGGTCGACGCGCACACCCCGTCCGGCGCCGACACGCTGTGGCTGGGCTGGACCGACTTCACCACCCCGGTCTGCGTCCGCGCGTTCCGGCTGGGCGCCGCGGAGACCACGCTGTGGGCCGCCGCCCCGGGCAGTGTGGCGGTGCCCGACGTGCACACCCAGCAGCTGGCCTACCGCTCCGCCGACGGCACCGTGGTGCGGATGTTCGTGATCTCCCGCTCCAGCCACCCCGACCAGCCCCGCCCGGTGCTGATGACCGGCTACGGCGGCTTCGCGGTCAGCCGCCGCCCCGGCTACAACAGCTCCGCCCTGGCCTGGGTGCAGGCGGGCGGTGTCTGGGTGGTCGTCTCCCTGCGCGGCGGCGGCGAGGAGGGTGAGCAGTGGCATCGCGCCGGGATGCGCGAGGCCAAGCAGAACGTCTTCGACGATTTCCACGCCGCCGCCGAGCACCTGATCCGCACCGGCTGGACCACTCCCGAGCAACTGGCGATCATGGGTGGTTCGAATGGCGGACTGCTCGTGGGCGCGGCGTTGACCCAAAGGCCGGAGCTGTACCGCGCCGTGGTGTGTTCCGCGCCACTGTTGGACATGGTGCGCTACGAGCGGTTTCTGCTGGGCAGGCTGTGGGCGGAGGAGTACGGCAGCGCCTCGGTGGCCGAGGAGTTGGCTTGGCTGCTGGCTTATTCCCCGTACCATCGCGTCTGCGAGGACGTCGAGTACCCGACAGTGCTGTTCACCGTGTTCGAGTCCGACAGCAGGGTTGATCCCAACCACGCGCGCAAGATGTGCGCCGCGTTGCAGCACGCGACCAGTGGGGATCCCACCAAGCGGCCCGTCCTGATCCGCCGGGAGACCGAGGTCGGTCACGCGGGTCGTTCGCTGTCCAGGGGTGTCCGCCTTGCCGTGGACGAACTCGGCTTCCTCGCCAACGCAGTCGGTCTGGACCTGGAGGCACTGAGCACATGAGCGGGCAGGGCAACGACGTGGTGTTAGCGGCGAACTGGTTCGCCGACAACTGGCCGTCGTTGGTCACCGGTGCGATTCAGATCGTGGTCATCCTCGCGGTGGCCCTGGCGGTGCGTGCGCTCGTCCACCGGGCGATCGACAAGCTGACCAAGGGCACCGGCGAGATCCCGCCGCTGCTGCGCCCGCTGCGTGAGCGGGCACCGCAGGCGGTGGGCGTGCAGCGGTCCGAGCGCCGCAGGCAGCGGGCCATGACCATCGGCTCGATGCTCAAGTCGGTGACCACCCTGCTGGTCTACGGCGTCGCCTTCATCACCGCGATGCAGGTGCTCGGCCTGCCGCTGACCCCGATCATCGCCTCGGTGTCGGTGGTGGGCGTCGCGGTCGGCTTCGGCGCGCAGAGCCTGGTCCGCGACTTCCTGTCCGGCATCTTCATGATGCTGGAGGACCAGTACGGGGTCGGCGACGTGATCGACGTCGGGCAGGCCACCGGCACCGTGGAGTCGGTGGGGCTGCGCGTGACGACCCTGCGCGACGTCAACGGCACCGTCTGGTACGTCCGCAACGGCGAGGTGGCCCGCGTGGGCAACTCCAGCCAGGGCTTCGCGGTGGCCGTGGTGGACGTGCCGCTGGGCCACCACGGCAGCCTGGACCAGGCGCTGGACGTGCTCGGCGAGGTCGCGGAGAAGGCCGTCGCCCAGGAGCCGCTGTCCGAGGACGTGCTGGAGGCCCCTCAGGTGCTCGGCGTGGAGAAGGTCACCCCGGAGAGCATCACGCTGCGGCTGACGGTGAAGGTCCGGCCCGGCAGACAGTGGGCCACCCAGCGCACACTGCGGGCGCGGGTCATGGCGGCGTTCGTGGCGGCCGGGATCGAGCCCCCGGTGGTGCGCCACCAGAGCCTGGGCGAGCCCGAGCCGCCCAAGCCGCAGCCCGCGCGGGCCAGCAAGTCCGGTGGAGAGGACTCCAAGAACGTCGACCTCGGGTTCTGACCTGGACCGCGAGGATGCGAGGATTGGGCACGTGGTGACGCCGCAGAGTTTCTACGAGGCCGTCGGCGGCGAGCAGACCTTCCGCCGCATCGTCGCGCGCTTCTACGAGGAAGTCGCCAAGGACGAGATCCTCCGCCCGATGTACCCCGAGGAGGACCTCGGGCCCGCGGAGGAGCGGCTGCTGCTGTTCCTGATGCAGTACTGGGGCGGCCCGCACACCTACTCGGAGCAGCGCGGGCACCCACGCCTGCGGATGCGGCACTCCCCGTTCCAGATCGGCCCCCTGGCGCGCGACGCCTGGCTGCGCTGCATGCGCGTGGCCGTGGACGAGGCCGGTCTGGCCGAGCCCGCGCGGCAGCAACTGTGGGAGTACCTGGAGATGGCCGCCAACAGCATGGTCAACAGCTGGGTGTGAAGATCGGCTCGGTGAGAACCATCACTGCACGGTTGAGCACTGTTTTCCCGCTGGCGTAACCCATATGGGGACAACCGCTCCCTGACGAGTGGCAGGATGACTCTTCGTGCGACGATCCGCTGACCTTCCCACGGAGATCGCCGAGAAGTCGGCCTGGTGGCGTGATGCCGTGTTCTACCAGGTGTACGTCCGGTCCTTCGCCGACTCCGACGCCGACGGCGTCGGTGACCTGGAGGGGATCCGGGCCCGGCTGGGCTACCTGGAGCTGCTGGGTGTGCAGGCGCTGTGGCTGACCCCGTTCTACCGCTCCCCCATGGCCGACCACGGCTACGACGTGGCCGACCCCAGGGACGTGGACCCGCTGTTCGGCGACCTGGCCGCGTTCGACCGGCTGGTCGCGGACGCGCACAGCCGGGGCATCCGGATCACGATCGACCTGGTGCCCAACCACTCCAGCGACCAGCACGAGTGGTTCCAGGCCGCGCTGCGCACCACCCCGGGCAGCCCTGAGCGGGAGCGGTACCACTTCCGCGAGGGCCGGGGCAACGACGGCTCCGCCCCGCCCAACAACTGGACCAGCATCTTCGGCGGCCCGGCGTGGACCAGGCTGCCCGACGGGCAGTGGTACCTGCACCTGTTCGCCCCGGAGCAGCCCGACCTGAACTGGGCCAACCCCGAGGTGCGCGCCGACCTGGAGCGCACGCTGCGGTTCTGGCTGGACCGCGGGGTGGACGGGTTCCGCATCGACGTGGCGCACGGCATGTCCAAGCCCTACGGCCTGCCGGACATGGACCCGCGTGCGGGCCAGGGCGCCGGGGTGCTGCACGACAACGTGCTCGACCCCCGGTTCGACGACGAGGGTGTGCACGAGATCCACCGCATGATCCGCAAGGTGCTCGACGAGTACCCGAACGCGATGGCCGTCGGCGAGATCTGGGTCAAGGAGAACGAGCGGTTCACCCGCTACCTGCGCGCCGACGAGCTGCACCTGGGCTTCAACTTCCGCCTGGTGGAGGCCGAGTTCGACGCCGACTCGGTGCGGCAGGCGATCGAGTCCTCGCTGGCGGCGGTGACCTACGTCGACTCGCCGCCCACCTGGACACTGTCCAACCACGACGTGGTACGGCACGCCACCCGCTACGGCGAGGGCGAGACGGGGCGTCGGCGGGCGCGGGCCATGGCGCTGGTGGAACTGGCGCTGCCCGGCGTGGTGTACCTGTACAACGGCGAGGAACTCGGGCTGCCCAACGTGGAGCTGCCGGACTGGGCGCTGCAGGACCCGATCTGGACGCGGTCCGGGCACGCCGAGCGCGGCCGGGACGGCTGCCGGGTGCCGATCCCGTGGGAGTCCGATCGGCCGCCGTTCGGCTTCTCCTCGGGCGAGGCGACCTGGCTGCCGATGCCGCACGAGTGGGCCGGGCTGACGGTCGAGGCGCAGCTGGAGGACCCCGAGTCGATGCTCTCGCTCTACCGGCACGCCGTGGAGCTGCGCAAGACGCACGAGGCGTTCGCCGGTGAGGACCTGGAGTGGTACGGCGCACCGCCCGGCTGCTTCGCGTTCCGCCGCAAGGGCGGGGGCCTGATCTGCGCGCTGAACACCGGCGGCGCCCCGGTGCCGCTGCCGCCCGGCGAGGTGCTGCTGTCCAGCGGTCCGATGGCCGGGGACCACCTGCCCCCGGACACCGCGGTCTGGCTGGTCTGACCGACAGCAAAGGTTTACCGCGCGTTCCGGGGCCATTGGCACCGGCCAAGTAGCTTGCGCGCCATGAGCGATGCGAGCCGGAGAACGTTCCTGCGCGGTGCTGGCCTGCTCGGCGCCGGGGTCGCCGCGACGAGCGCCCTCGGCGCGACCGCGGCCCCGGCGGGCGCGAGCCCGCTGAGCTGGCAGCCCGACCCGGACGATCCCAGGTTCACCGTGGTGGTCATGCCCGACACCCAGTACCTGTTCGACGCCGACCGGGGCGACTCGGCACCGCTGGACGCCTCGCTGCGGTACGTGCTGGGTGGCAGCGAGGACAACATCGTGTTCCTGTGCCACCTCGGCGACCTCACCGAGCACGGCCAGCCCGGTGAGATCGAGCAGATCGGCCAGTCCTTCCGGGCACTCGACAGGCAGCGCGCCGCGTACAGCGTGCTCGCGGGCAACCACGACGTGAACTCCTCGACCGACGACCAGCGCGGCACCACCCCGTACCTGGCGACGTTCGGTCCGCAGCGGTTCCGCACCTCACCGACCTTCCGCGGTGCCAGCAAGGACGGCTACAACAGCTACCACGTGTTCCGCGCCGCCGGACAGGACTGGCTCGTGCTGGCGATGGACTGGCGCCCGTCCGCGGCCGGGTTCGCCTGGGCTCGGGACGTGCTCGGCAAGCACCCGCGCACCCCGGTCATCCTCACCACGCACGAACTCGCCTACGCCGATGACGCCGGCCAGGCGACCGTGTCGGAGTTCGGCAGGCGCCTGTGGGACGAACTGATCAACGATCACGACCAGGTCTTCCTGACGCTCAACGGGCACTACTGGCCGCCTGGCCGCACCGTGTTGCGCAACAGGGCGGGCAACGAGGTGCACGTGCACATCGCCAACTACCAGGACCGCTACTACGGTGGCAGCGCGATGATCCGGCTCTACCGGTTCGACCTCGCCCGTAACGTGATCGACGTGCGCACCGTGTCACCCTGGCTGCTCGAACGCGCCTCGGACCGGCTCAACGAACTGAACCGGTTGGAGATCGAGTTGAGCGGTCCGGTCAACTACTTCACCGTGCCGATCGACTTCACGCGGCGGTTCAGCGGGTTCGCCCCGAAGCCCGCGCCCCAACCGCGCCCGGCCCGCGAACTGCTCGTCCCCGGCACGGTGGCGTACTGGCGCTTCGACACCGGACGACCGGAGGGCACGCCGCTGGCCGACACGGACACCGTGCGCGACCTCACCGGCCGCGGCAACGACCTCACCCGGGTGACGCTGCCGGGCAGCGACGAGTCCGCGCTGGTGTGGTCGGGCGAGTTCCACCAAGGTCAGCCCGCCCATGCGAGCCTGCGCTTCACCGGCTCGAAGAACCCCGGCCGCGGCGCGTACCTGCGGACCGTCGCCAGCGCACCGCTCAACGCCGCCACCTTCGACCGCGGCTACACCATCGAGGCGTTCGTCAAGCTGCCCGCGGACTTCAAGGACGGGCAGCACGCATGGTGTGGCGTGTTCTCCCGGCTGGGAAGCGGTGCCGACGCGGGCAAGACCGGTGACGACCCCAAGGAGCCCGCGGCGACCCTGGCGATCTCCGACGGCGCGGGCTTCCAGTGGGCGGTCTTCCCGCTGAACCAGAACGCGATCTCGACCAACTGGGGACACGAACTGCCGCTGGACAAGTGGTGGCACGTGGCGCTGGTCAACGACGGCAGGCACACCACGATGTACGTGGACGGCTGCCCTGTGCTGCGCAACCCGAAGACCCCTGCCGCGGGCATCGCCGCGCCACGTACCGGTGGTCGTTGGCTACTCGGGGCGTACGACTACGACCGCACCGTCGACCAGGGCTTCCACGGCTGGATCGGCGACGTGCGTGTGGTCGAGCGCCCACTGCGGGTCGCCGAGTTCATGCTGCGCTGAGCCGCCTCACACCAGCAGCGGCAGCAGGGCGTGCCTGCGGCGCACCACCGCGCCGAACTTCGCGTCGATGCGCAGCCACAAGTCGGTCGCGGTCACCCGGACGATGCCCGTGGTGTCCGCGCCGCCGAGGAAGCCCATGCCGGACAGCGCGAACAGGCAGCGCAGCGGGACCTTCACGTCGAACCCGCTGCCGCTGACCGTGAGCACGGTCTGGTCCATCAGCGAGGCGGGCGGCGTCCCGTGCGGCCCGGTGTTCTCCTTGGCCAGGGCGACACCGCGATCGGCCAGTTCGGTGACGACCTCGACCGGCAGGTCGTCGACCTGACTCCAGCCCTCCACCGGGGGCAGCGCGGTGCGCCAGAGCAGGTCCTTGGGCGCACCGGGGTCGACCCGGTCACCGCGCAGGATCGCCAACCCGGACAACAGGTCGCTGCCCGCCACGGCCACGTCGGTGGGCGTGACGCTGCCCGCGACCGTCCTGGTCGCCAGCACGTCGAACGGCGTGGACACCCAGGCGTCGACCGTGTCGGCGTCCCTGGCCCGCAGCCGCACCACGCCCTGGTTGTCCAACCGCACCGCCCGCGCGACGAAGGCACCGAGGTCGTCCCGCTCGGACGGGTCGGCGAACACCAGCTCAGCCACGACTTCCTCCGGAATGCCAGCCGGCCAGGAAGTCCCGCTCGGCCTCGCTCAACCGACGCGGTCTGCCCTGTTCCACGTCGTAGGGCGCCATCAACGTCTCCGCCGTGACCGCGACGTCGGAGGAACCTGCTTTGCCCCTGTGCACGGAGTAGTCGAGCACGAAGGAGGAGACGCGCAGCTCACGCACCGAGATCTCGATGTCGATCTCGTTGCCGTCGAACACCAGCGGCGCCCGGTAGTGCACCGCCAGCTTGACCACGACCATGCCACGCGTCATGTCCTCGATGCCCTGCCGCGCGGCCTCGGTGAACACCATGGCCACCCGCGCTTCCTCCAGCAGGGTCACCGTGTTCGCGTGGTTGACGTGCCCGTAGGCATCCATATCAGACCACCGCGGCCGCACCTGCGCGACAAAGACACCCAACGACAACGCCTCCCCGGCACTGTGCCCGACAGCAGCCGATGATCCTACCCAGCGGTTCCGGTGCCGCTGCGCCCCCTCATGGTGCTGGGGGCACCACAGGCGAGTTGCCTGTGGTGCCCCCAGCACCAGTTCACCGCTGTGCTCAACGGATCATGCTGCGCACCTGACGCGCGGCCACCGACAGCGTGGCCAGGTCGAGCTTGCCGACCCGGCTGATCTCCTGCAGCGCGGCACGGGCCCTGGCCAGGCGAGAGGCGTTGGACTCCTCCCACTTGGCGATCTTCTCCTCGGCACTGTCGCCGGGGTCACTGTTGCGCAGCACGTCGAGCGTGATCGACCGCAGCGAGGAGTACAGGTCGTCGCGCAACGCCAACCTGGCCAGCGCGTGCCACCTGTTGCCGCGCTCCAGCGCGCTCACCGAGCTGAGCATCTGGTCGATGTCCAGGTGCTCGGACAGGGCGTAGTACAGCTCGCCGGCCTCCTGGTGGCTGCGCTCCACGCCCAGCCCCTCACGCTCGGCCAGCTCGGCGACCTCGCTGACGTCGAGGAAGCCGTAGGTGTAGAGCAGCGCCGCGATGCGCTCGGCCAGCTCGACCGGCGCGCCGTCAGCGACCAGCCGCTGCGCGTGCTCGACGACCTGCTCACGCTCCCGCCCGCGCAGCAGAGTGAGCGCCTGCGGAGCGAGCTCGCCGACCACCCGCGAGAAGCGGCTGATCTCCGCGCCGACCGCCAGCGGCTGCGGCCGGTTGGACAGCAGCCAGCGCGAAGCGCGGTCCAGCAGCCTGCGGGTCTCCAGCATCATGGCGTCCTGCAGCTCCGTGGACACCACGTTGTCCAGCGCGTCGATCTCCTGCCACAGCTTGGGCAGGCCGAACACGTTGGTCACCACGGCGTAGGCGCGCACCGCGTCGGTGGAGCTGGCGCCCACCTCCTCGGCGAGCCGGAAGGCGTAGGAGATACCACCGCCGTCCACCACCTCGTTGACCAGCAACGTGGTGGTGATCTGCTTGCGCAGCGGGTGCGAGGAGATCGCGTCGCCGAAGCGCTCACGCAGCTTGGTCGGGAAGTACTCCGGCAACCGCCTGGCGAACGCCTCGGAGTCGGGCAGGCTGCTGGCCAGCACCTCGTCCTTGATCGCCAGCTTCACATGCGCGAGCAACGTGGCCAGCTCCGGCGAGGTCAGGCCCTGACCGGACTTCTCCAGCTCCTTGAACTGAGCGATCGTCGGCAGCGACTCCAGCCTGCGGTCCAGGCCGTGGTTGGCCGCCAGGTCGGCGACCAGCCGGGCGTGCACCGAGAGCATCGGCGCCGCGTGCGCCCGGCTCACGCCGAGCACCGAGTTCTGCCAGTAGTTGTCGCGCAGCACCAGCTCGCCGACCTCGTCGGTCATCTCGGCGAGCAGTTCGTTGCGCTGTTCCCGCTCCAGCTTGCCCTCGGTGACCAGGTGGTCGAGCAGGATCTTGATGTTGACCTCGTGGTCGGAGCAGTCCACCCCGGCCGAGTTGTCCAGCGCGTCGGTGTTGACCTTGCCGCCCTTGCGGGCGAACTCGATGCGACCGCGCTGGGTCAGGCCCAGGTTGCCGCCCTCACCGACGACCTTCACCCGCAGGTCGCCGCCGTCCACCCGGACCGCGTCGTTGGCCTTGTCGCCGACCTCGGCGTGCGATTCGGCCGCGGACTTCACGTAGGTGCCGATGCCGCCGTTCCACAGCAGGTCGACCGGCGCGAGCAGGATCGCCTTGATCAGGTCCGTCGGCGCCAGGTGCACCACGTCCTCGCCAAGGCCGAGCGCCGCCCTGGCCTGCGGGGTCAGCGGGATCGACTTGGCGGTGCGCGGCCACACGCCACCGCCCTCGCTGATCAGGTTGCGGTCGTAGTCGTCCCAGGAGGAGCGCGGCAACTCGAACAGTCGCTTGCGCTCAGCGAAGGAGGACGCCGCGACCGGCACCGGGTCGATGAACACGTGCCGGTGGTCGAACGCGGCAACCAGCCGGATGTGCTCGGAGAGCAGCATGCCGTTGCCGAACACGTCCCCTGACATGTCGCCGACACCGACCGTGGTGAACTCCTGCGTCTGGGTGTCCACGCCCAGCTCGCGGAAGGCGCGCTTGACGCTCTCCCACGCGCCCTTCGCGGTGATGCCCATCTGCTTGTGGTCGTAGCCCACCGAACCGCCGGAGGCGAAGGCGTCACCGAGCCAGAAGCCGTACTTGCCCGCGACCTCGTTGGCGATGTCGGAGAAGGTCGCGGTTCCCTTGTCGGCGGCGACCACGAGGTAGGTGTCGTCACCGTCGAACCGGACCACCTGCGGAGCGGGCACGACCTGGCCCGCGTCCAGGTTGTCGGTCAGGTCGAGCAGGCCGGAGATGAACATCCGGTAGCAGGCCACGCCCTCGGCCAGGAAGGCCTCGCGGTCCATGCCCGGATCGCCCTTGGGAGCCGGCGGCCGCTTGAGCACGAACCCGCCCTTGGCGCCGACCGGCACGATCACCGCGTTCTTCACCGCCTGCGCCTTGACCAGGCCGAGGATCTCCGTGCGGAAGTCCTCACGCCGGTCGGACCAGCGCAAGCCGCCTCGGGCGACCGGCCCGAACCGCAGGTGGACCCCTTCGAACCGGGTCGAGTAGACGAAGATCTCGAAGCGCGGCCGGGGATCGGGCAGGTCCGGCACGGCCCTCGGGTCGAGCTTGAACGCCAGGTACGGGCGAACCGCGTCCTGCGCGTCGCGGACGAAGTAGTTCGTGCGCAGCGTCGCGGTGATCAGCGCCAGCAGGCTGCGCAGGATGCGGTCGGCGTCGAGGCTGGTGACCTCGTCGATCATCGCCGTGATCTCGGCCGTGATCGACTCGGTGACCGCGCCCCGGCTGTCCTCGGACAGGGCCGGGTCGAACCGGGACTCGAACAGCTTCACCAGGGCTGCGGCCACACCGGTGTGCCGCAGCACCGCGTCCTCGATGTAGTCCTGGCTGTACGGCGTGCCGGCCTGGCGCAGGTACTTGGCGTACGCGCGCAGTACCGAAGCCTGACGCCAGCTCAGTCCCGCGCGCAGCACCAGTGCGTTGAAGCTGTCGACCTCGGCCTCGTCCTTCCAGGCCGCCGCGAAGGCGTCCTGGAACAGGATGCGAACCGTGTTCAGGTCCGCGGTGGCCAGTCGCTCCAGCGCGGCTGCCTCGATGCGCAGCCCGAAGTCGAAGATCCAGCACTGGGTGCCGTCCTCGCGCTGGATCTCGTAGGGCCGCTCGTCGACGACCTCCACGCCCATGCGCTGCAGCACCGGCAGCACCGCGGACAGCGTTACCCGCTCGCCGGCCAGGTAGAGCTTGAACCGCCGCTCCCCGGGCTCGGCGTCGACCGGCATGTAGAAGGACATGTCCAGGTCGCCCTCGGCCAGCGACTGGATCCGGCGCAGGTCGGCCAGGCCCTCGGCCGCGGTGAAGTCTTCCTTGTAGCTTTCCGGGAAAGCTGTCGCGAAGCGCTGCCCCTGTTCGGTGGCCGACTCCGCGCCCAGCGGGCTCTGCACCGTGTTCTCGTCGATGTGCTCGGCCAGGATCGCCTCGGCCATGAGGTCGTCCCAGCTGCGCACCGCCTCACCGAGACGGGCCTGGATGTGCGCCGCGTTCGGCTCGACGAGCTCGCTGGGCTCGGTGTGCACCACGAAGTGCACACGTGCGAGCGGGCTCTCCCCCACCAGCGCGCTGTACTCCAGGTTCTTGCCACGGAGCTCGTCGAGCAGCACCTCCTGCATGGCCAGCCGGGAGGTCGTCGTGTAGCGGTCCCTGGGCAGATAGACCAGGCAGGAGAAGAAACGACCGTAGGGGTCGCGACGCAGGAACAGGCGCAGCCTGCGCCGCTCAGCCAGCGCCAGCACACCCGTCGCGGTGTCATACAGGGTGTCGGTGTCCGCCGAGAACAGCTCGCTGCGCGGGTAGTTCTGGATGACCTCCAGAATCCGCTGGCCGGAGTAGGACTCCAGCGGGAAGCCCGCACGGTGGATGACGTCGCGGACCCGGCGGCTGATCACCGGAATGTCCAGCACGTCCTCGTGCAGGGCGGAGGTGGTGAAGACCCCCAGGAAGCGGTGCTCACCGGAGACCTTGCCCTGTGCGTCGAAGGTCTTCACGCCGACGTAGTACGGGTACATCGAGCGGTGCACTGCGGACGGCGCACTGGCCTGGGTCAGCACCAGCAACTCCGGTGCGAGGGCGTGCGCCGCGGTGTCCGGCCCCGCGGTGAGGCTGCGGGCGGCGAGGCTGTCCTGCCTCAGCACGCCCAGCCCTGAGGCCAGCACCGCGCGCAGCGCGGGCTCGTCGCCACCGGCGGGGTCGTCGACCAGCTCGTACTGCCGGTATCCGATGAAGGTGAAGTGGCCTTCAGCCAGCCAGCGCAGCAGGCTCGCACCGTCGGCGACCTCGTCGGCCGACAGCTGTGGCGGGTTCTGGGTGAGTTCCTCGGCGAGCTGGCGCGCGGTACCCGCCATCTTGTCGGTGTCCTCGACGACCTCCCGGACGTCGCTGACCACGGAGACGAGGCGGTTCTCCAGCTCGCGACCGCGCTCGGCGTCGGTGATGAGGTCGACCTCGACGTGCATCCAGGACTCGGCCAGCGAGTCCTTCGGCGGTGCTGCGGGGTCCGCGTCCGGCAGCACCTCGTGCAGTGCACCGGCCACGTCCCTGCGCACCACGACGATCGGGTGCACCACCCGGTGGACCTGGATGCCGCTGCGGATCAGCGCCGACGAGATCGAGTCGACCAGGTAGGGCATGTCGTCGGTGACGATCTGCACGACCGTGACCGGGCAGCTCCACCCGTCCTGGGCACGGCTGGGGTTGATGATGCGGACGACGGGACGCCCAGGAACGCGGCTCTCGGCGAGCTGATAGGTCGACCGGACCGCTCCGACCAGGTCGCTGGGATCGTCATCGATGACTTCCTCAGCGGGGACGTAGCGGTAGTAGAGGGAGATCAGTTCGGCGAGTTCGGGTGCGGCGTCGATCGCTGCCGCGATCAGTTCGTCACGTACCTGTTCGGGACTGTCCAGCCGGTCTTCGCGGCTTCCACCGGTATCGGCGTCGGCAGGGCGGGACGGGGCTCCAGTCGAGGTCATGTCAGGCGACTCCACGCTATCCGGCGCCTCGGTGCGCCGGGACCACCGTTCACCCTAGTTGGGGACGAATGCCGGTACCGCAAGGGGTTGCAGGCTGAATCGAACGTGTGACGACTGCCACCACGGGACACGCGTGGTTACTGACCGGTCGGTTTGCCGGCCTCACCGGTCGGGCGGAGTCCAGGTCCACTCCGACCAGTCACGCTCGGGCTCCCGCCGCCGCTTCGGAACACTGTCGTGATCATCAGCAAAGGTGGGCGCGGACCAGCTGTCGAGTGCCGAAGAGTCCGGTCGAGCAGGCGAGGCGGCACCGTTGTGACCGGAGAAGACCCAATCGGACAGCATCGGCGGCTCTGCGGAACCGTTTTGCACACCAGGCCCTTCCTCACGCTTGGCACGCCTGCCCGTCGACACGGGCTGCCAGTCGTAACTGTCCGATTGAACCTGTTGGCGAGGTTGCTCCGCTTGCGCCCGGCGTAGCTGTTCCTGACGTCGAGCTTCCTCGCGGGCCTGCTCCTCCTTCTCTTCTTCGTGCTGCGTGGATTCGAAGGCGACGAGTGCCTCCGCCAGCAGGTCGGCCAGTTCGGACCGGGATCGCCGACCACTGGATGAGGGTTCTTCACGTTGTTCGGTAGCAGGCTCGACCCCCGGTGCCGATACCTCAGGTTCCGGTCGCCATTCAGGTTCCAAGTCATAGGTCGGACTCGCAGGCGGGACGGCCCCCAGAGCGCTGGTGTCAAAGAGCACCGTGGCTGCCTCGGAGCTATCCCAGTCCGGCAAGGCCGGCCCAGGGGACTCGCCGGGCGGAAGCGTGACCGGTTGCGGCGAGAGTTCGGGAGCCGAAGGCTCCGGGGTGGTCGGCCAGGAATCAGCGACCGCCTGTGCCGCAGGTTCTGCTTCGGGCACCCGAAGTGCATCAGGCTCCGTCACCCAGGAGGACGACGGCACAGTCGACTTGCTGGCCGTGGGTGCCTGCAGTTTCCACTGGACTTCGTCGCCGGCGACCTCAGGGCTGTCGGTGTCGCTCTTGCGCCTGCGACCTGAACTCGACTGATTCCTCGTCGGGACTTCGCTTTCGGCACTTGTGGGCGGCTCAGACGGCTCCGGAGCCCTTCGTCGCCCACCAGTTCCACTGGCCGCTGCGAGTAGTTCAGCGAGCGACGCAAGACTGGGCCGATTCGGATCATCCGTCGCGTGCCTCGACGAAGGTTCAGCAGCGGCTACCCGATCCTCAGCCCGCCTTCGCCCTCCCGTGTGCTGGGGCGCAGGTGCGTCAACTGCCGGAGCGGGCTGCTCGGGCTGCTCGCCAACTGTCCTGAAGAATGCCGCCAGACCATTCTGCGCCGACGGCCTGCTCCGCTCGCCTGACGTCGTGTCGTCGGAGAACATACCGGTGGTGGCTTCAGCCTTCGCCACGATCTGGTCGGGCTGGCCAGCCGAGTCCGTGCCCCGTCCTCGCCACCGATCAGCAGCCTGCGCCCATGCAGCGGACAACCCAGCCGCAGGTTCTTCGGGAGTACGAGCCCTCCTGCGGGGCAACTCCGCACCTTCCACATCAGAAGGAGATCCCGCGACATCGGGCGGAGTCTCGCCCACGCCGAGCTCAGTCCTTGCCTCAGACAAGGCTCGGTCGGCATCAGTGAGCAATGCTTCCCCACCGCTGCCCTGCCGGTATTCGGCGACAGCTGTTCGCACAGTCACCGGCAGATCAGGCGTGACCTCGGAGCGGAACTCGTCAGCCCACCGTTGGGCCTGGTCCCTGGTGGTGTGCGGAAGCAGAACGGCGAGTTCGTCACCGCTGACCCGTCCCACGGCCGCCTTGTCCGGAGCCGTGTTCTTGACCTTGTCAGCGACCTGGCGCAGGACCTGTTCATCCAGTTTGCCCGAGCCCGACATCGCTGCCGGATCGACGTCAAGCAGGACGAGCGTCAAAGCGTGGTCCACGTACCCGCCGTTGACCACCGCGTCGAGTTGTCTCCTGAACCCACGCCGATTGAGCAACCCAGTCAGGTCATCCCTGTCAGGCGGCCGCTGCCCGCGTCTGACGGGCGTGCGCACGATCGACGAGAGCTGCTCTTTCAGGCCGGTGGGCTCGCGGTGAGCGGCGGAGAACTCCTCCGCCAGCTTGGCGCGAACCGAGTAAAGGGCCCGCGACCTGCGGCGTTCCGCCGCGTGGGCGCTGCGCAGGCAGGCCAGCGCATCAGACAGCCGCCCAGCGAGTTCGTGGACGTGGGCCAGGGCGAGTTTACTTTCCGAGAGGAGAGCGTCCAGCTGATGCCGTTCGGCGCTGTCCGCGACATCGCACAACAGGTCGTTGGCGATCTCCGCGCGGCCGGCAGGTAGATGAACCCTTGTCGCGAGCGCAAGCTTGAGCCAGCCAATCGCAGCGGCCGAAGGTGCGCGAACAGGCTGGTCCACAACGGGAGCCGCGGCGTCGATCGCCTCTGCGACCTGTTCGGAGTCCATGAGCCCGCAAACCAACTCCAGGACCAGCCTGCCAACGACGTATCCGGAGTCAGCAGCACTGTCCGTCAGTTGCGAGAGGAGACCAAGCCCGTCTCGGGCGGACTCCACCGCGGCCTTGAGATCGCCCCATCGCCGGTGCTGACGCGCGGCCGACGCGCGCAGCAAGGCTCGTGAGAGCAGCTTGGTGTCCGTATCGAGCTGCGCGTCTTCCGTGTAGAGCCGATCAGCTTCGTCCAGCGCTTCGGTGAGTTCCTTGCTTCGCCCGATGACTACCAGGCAGTCACTCAGCCCAACCAGCGCGGCTGCACGGATCTCCGCTGCCGCGCCCCCGGTTTGCAGGACTGGCTTGAGCACTCCGAAGCCGGTCAGTGGCACACCCGCAGCGCGAGCGCTCGCCGCAAGCTCGATCCGCAGTCGCCAACACAACTCGTCGTCGCCTGCTGACTCGGCCGCCTTGAGCGCCGCAACGGCACGCTCTGCCGCTTGCACTCCGCGGTCAAGGCGGTTGAGGGCGAACACCGCCAGGGCTTCCGCCCTCAACCGCTCTGGCTCGTCCCTACGACCTGCGGCAAGCGCGGCGGCCCGTTCACTGAGCACCAGACTCAGTTCCGGGGCACGCCAACGCAGATGCCAGGCGGGCTCGTTGAGCGTTCCCACCTCTGCATCAATGCGTGCTTCGCCTTCGGCCACGATGGAGTGCCGCCTCAGTCCCTGGTGAGCTTCCGGTGTGTGACACGGTGCGGCCGCGCGGCGTCCGCACCAAGTCGGTCGATCTTGTTCTTCTCGTACCCCTCGAAGTTGCCCTCGAACCAGAACCACCGAGCCGGGTCCTCGTCCGTGCCCTCCCAGGCAAGGATGTGGGTTGCGACGCGGTCGAGGAACCACCGATCGTGGGAGATCACGACCGCGCACCCGGGGAACTGCTCGAGGGCGTTCTCCAGCGAGCCCAGCGTCTCCACGTCGAGGTCGTTGGTCGGCTCGTCGAGCAGGATCAGGTTGCCGCCCAGCTTGAGCGTCAGTGCGAGGTTCAACCGGTTGCGCTCGCCGCCGGAAAGCACACCCGAGGGCTTCTGCTGATCAGCCCCCTTGAACCCGAACGCGCTGACATACGCCCTGGATGGCATCTCGGTCTGGCCGACGTGGATGTAGTCCAGACCTTCGGAGACGACCTCCCAGACCGTCTTCTTGGGGTCAATGCCACCCCGGTTCTGGTCGACGTAGGACAGCTTGACCGTCTCGCCGATCTTGACGTTGCCCTCGTCCGGCTGCTCAAGGCCGACGATCGTCTTGAACAGCGTCGTCTTGCCGACACCGTTCGGGCCGATCACACCGACGATGCCGTTGCGCGGAAGGTCGAATGACAGGCCATCGATGAGGACCCGCTCACCGAACCCCTTGCGCAGGCGGTCGACCTCGACCACCACGTTGCCCAGACGCGGGCCCGGCGGGATCTGGATCTCCTCGAAGTCGAGCTTGCGAGTCTTCTCCGCCTCGATCGCCATCTCCTCGTAGCGCTGCAGACGGGCCTTGGACTTGGCCTGGCGGGCCTTGGCGCCGGAACGGACCCAATCGAGCTCGTCCTTGAGGCGCTTCTGCAGCTTGGCGTCCTTCTTGCCCTGGACTGCGAGCCGCTCGGCCTTCTTCTCGAGGTAAGTGGAGTAGTTCCCCTCGTACCCGATCACCCTGCCGCGATCGACCTCCATGATCCACTGGGCGACGTTGTCGAGGAAGTAGCGATCGTGTGTGACGGCGAGCACGGCGCCGGCGTACTGCGCGAGGTGCTGCTCCAGCCACAGGACGCTCTCGGCATCAAGGTGGTTGGTGGGCTCGTCCAGCAGCAAGAGGTCAGGCTTGCTCAACAGCAGCTTGCACAGTGCGACACGTCGACGCTCTCCACCGGAGAGTTTGGTGACATCAGCATCGGGGGGCGGGCAGCGCAGGGCATCCATCGCCTGCTCCAGTTGCGAATCCAGGTCCCACGCGTCCGCGTGATCGAGCTCCTCCTGGAGCTTGCCCATCTCCTCCATGAGCTCGTCGGAGTAGTCGGTGGCGAGCTTCTCCGCGATCTCGTTGAACCGGTGGAGCTTGACCATGACCTCGCCAACACCCTCCTCGACGTTGCCGAGGACGGTCTTCTCCTCGTTGAGGGGGGGCTCCTGCTGCAGGATGCCGACCGAGTAGCCCGGGCTGAGGAACGCCTCGCCGTTGCTCGGCTGGTCAAGGCCAGCCATGATCTTGAGCACAGTGGACTTGCCAGCGCCGTTGGGGCCGACAACACCGATCTTGGCGCCGGGGAGGAACGCGGTCGTGACGTCGTCGAGGATGACCTTGTCCCCGTGCGTCTTGCGCGCCTTTTTCATGGTGTAGATGAACTCGGCCATGGCCGCGATCGTAGAGCCGCACGAGTCGGACGAGTACCTCGGTAGCCATGAACGAGGTTCTTGACGCTCCGTAGTTGACTCGAACGAGGATGCCCCCTCGGCTTGTGTACCGCCGTTCGGACGCACCCGACCAGCGGTTACCTACCTCTGGCCACCTACGCGGACCCTACCGGCGAGCACAGCCACCGCTGGCGCCAACTCCCCAAGCGACCCTTGACCGTCGCCATCAGAACCAGCAGGCACCTCGAGGCGGCGGGGCGGTGCGCTCCGCCCAACGCACCGCACCGCCACTCGTCAACCGGCAACCGCGGACAGCACGTCTTCGGTCTGAGCCGCCCGCTCGCCCTCAACGAGTTCGAATCGCACCGGCTTGGCCTCCTCGCCCGATTCAGAGGTGGGCCTTCGGTTCACCCGAGCTGTGCACTTCGCGAGATTCGGCCCCACGGCCGATGCATCCAGCCGGAGCTGCGTGCGTTCCTCGCCGTTGACCTGGTAGCGCTCCTGGTAGACCCGTCCGGTCACGACAACCGGGTCCCCCTTCTTCAATGACTCGAGAACTCCGACTGCGAGCTTCCTCCAGCACGTCACCTGGAAGTAGATCCGCTCCCCATCCACCCACTGGGCCGTGTCCTTGACATACCTCCTCTCAGTGGAGATCACACCGAAGTTCACTACTTTCACACCCTCCATCGTCGTGCGCTCGACCAGATCCCGAGTGACGTTACCGACAACTGTAATCACAGTTTCAAACATTTCAGCGCCCTTCACGAGGCAAAGCCAATGGAACGTCTTTCACCACAAACTGCTACCAACAAGTACAGCCTGACACCACCAGCACCTGCCCGGAAGCACCTAGACGCAGCCTGTGGACAACCGGACCACCTGTGGACAGGCACCCAGATAACGATCTTGCGACACGCGAACTGTCAGGGGTGTGTGGTAATGCAAAAAATCAACGGCAACCCGATTGGGTGATAACAGGCCCTTGTCGAAGCAACCCCTTGCCAGAACAACCGACCGAACCTAGCGTCAGTGTCAAACCGACAACCGGGGGAGAAATGAAGGACGAAGAAGTTACTCGCACGGCGAGAGAAATCCTTGAGCACGTCGTGCGCGCCACGGAGACCCTGGAGGCCACGGAGAAGGCCGCAGTACTGACCGTGCTGAGCAACAGTCTGAAAGCCGAACTGTGCGATGCTGTTGGCGCCGTCGAGGAGAAACGTCAGTACCTACATGTCGGCTGCACAAGCACCGCAGAGTTCCTCAAAGCCGCATGTCACTACTCAGGCCGCGAAGCATCAGCGTTGGTCTCATGCGCGACCCTGTTCAGGGAGCACCTGCCCCGGACCCGAGTGGCGCTCCGCGAAGGGCGCATCGGCTGGTCCCACGCGACCACCATGGTCAGAACAGTCAAACGGCTCGGCATCGGCCCAGTCGCCGAGGCGGAGCCCATCTGGATCGACTCGATCGCAACCGATCAGCGCCCAGAGGCACTTCAACGCGTCGCCCGGGCCCGTGTGGTCGAGGCCGAAGCGAGCTCGCAGGGAAGTATCAGCACAGCCATAGAAAGATCGTCCAGGAAACAGGCCGCACTGACTCCGCTCACGCGCCCAACGGCGCCGACGTCACCGCGACCGCAGATCGACACGCCCTCTTCGACGCAGATTTTCCTCTGCACCACCCGTCACTGCATTCGATCGGGATGCACAAGCGCACCGAGCATGTGGAAGTTCGAGGTCGGAGTTCGTTGGCGAGACGGACAGGTTGAGCAGTTGAGCTGTCACGTGCTGGCGTGTGACCACCACGGCGAGAACGTCGTCGCACTCACGAGCGCGATCAAGGGGCACAGCGGCAGAGTTAGGCTCACCAGGTTGGCTGGGATGGATGAGGCAGCCTGACGGCACTGTGAGGTTGCTGGGAGAAGCCGGAGTCGAGGTTCGTGATCAGCGAGGATGGGGCGATGCGTGTCCTGGTCGTAGATGACGAACCAGCTGTCCGCGAGTCGATCAGCCGTAGCCTCCGCTTTGAGGGCTACCGCGTCGAACTGGCCGCCGACGGGGTGGCGGCGCTGCGATCACTGGCAGCCGAGCCTGCGGACGCCGTTGTGCTGGACGTGATGATGCCAAGCATGGATGGTTTGGAGACCTGCCGTCGACTGAGGGCATCGGGCGACCGCGTCCCGGTGCTGATGCTCACAGCAAGACGGGCGGTCGGCGACCGGGTCGCGGGGCTTGACGCTGGTGCCGATGACTACCTGGCAAAGCCGTTCGCCCTCGAAGAGCTACTAGCGCGTCTCCGGGCACTGCTGCGGCGCTCTGACAACAACATCAACGAAAAGCTCAGGTTTGGCGACCTCGAGTTGGACATGTCGACCCGGTCGGTCTCTCGATCCGGTCGCCTGATCGAACTCACTCGCACTGAGTTCGACCTTCTGGAGCTTCTACTCAGACATCCGCGACGCGTCTTGTCCAGGTCGGTGCTGTTCACCGAGGTCTGGGGCTACGACTTCGGCACCGGATCGAACAGCTTGGACGTGTACATCGGCTACCTGCGCCGCAAGTTGGAGACGAACGGGGAGGCCAGACTCGTGCACACAGTGCGCGGCGTCGGGTACGTCCTGAAGGAATCGGAGAGCACTTGAAGCTAAGACGCCCGTCACTACGCCGCAGACTGGGAATTGTCTCTGCAGCAGCGGTTGCAGTTGCGGTGGTGGGCGTGTCGCTGGCCGCCTGGCTGCTGCTTCGCGACCAGTTGAGTGACGTCGTCAACGAGCGCCTCAACCGGCAGGTCGGATTCGCCATCAAGATCGACTCAGCGGGCATGCAGGTACCCGCTCCAGATGGCGGACCCGACACCCCGCTGTACCAAACCGTCTTCGCCGACGGCTCGTGGTTGGCGCCCACAGGTCAGGCCGCGATCCCTGTGTCGGCCACTGACCGCGAGGTGGCACGTCGCGAAAGGTACGAGTCCACCGAGGACGTCAAGATCAATTCAACTTCGTACAGAGTCCTGACACGCTGGATCCACACGAAGCAGACCGGCCCCAACGGGCGCGCCGTCCAGATTGCAATAGACCTGAGCGAAATGAACAACACTCTCGGCCGCTTCGGACTGATCCTGGCGTTGACCGGCTCAGTCGGCATCATCGCCGCGGGTGTTCTTGGCTACCTGCTTACACGCGCAGGATTGCGACCAGTGGACCGCGTGATTGCAGCAGCTGAGCACGTCGCCAGCACTCAAGACCTACGTGCCGCAGTTCCCGTGGAGTCGAACGACCCCGACGAAGTGACACGGGTGGCTGACAGCATGAACTCGATGCTGTCAGCCTTGGATGCGTCACGCGAGGCCCAGCGACGGTTGGTCGAGGACGCTAGCCACGAGTTGGCAACCCCCCTGACAAGTCTCCGCACAAATGTCGACTTGATGCTGCGAGCGGAAAACCACCCAAGCCGCAGATTGGCCCCAGAGGATCGGCAGCGACTGCTAATAGATGTGCAGGCCCAGATGCGCGAACTGGACCATCTGATCGACGAAGTGGTCGAACTGGCGAGAGACCCACGCAGCGATGAGGAGACAACCCCACTGGACCTCGCTGCGGTGGTACGGTCGGCGGTGGCCAGAGCGCGAACACGAACGCCACAGGTTGAGTTCCAGATCGACGCAGAATCGGTCGAGATCAGTGGTCGCACTGGAGCACTTGAGCGCGCCGTGCTGAACCTGCTGGACAACGCGGCAAAGTGGGGACCGGCGGACGCACCCGTGGATGTGAGCGTGCGGCGGCAGGCAAGTGGCGCGGTGGTCTGCGTGGCTGACCGCGGACCTGGTGTACCCACCGCGGATCTACAGCGGGTCTTCGAGAGGTTTCACAGAGCCCCCGAGGCGCGGTCGATGCCAGGTTCAGGACTGGGACTGGCGATCGTGAGACAGGTGGTGCTGGCGCACGGTGGCCGGGCGTGGTTGACACCTCGTGACGGCGGCGGGACACAGGCTTGGATCGAGTTGCCCAGCCCGGGCAGGGGCACAGCTAGACTGAGTGAGTGTGGACTCACTCATTGACATGAGTGAGCGCTCACTCATAAACTCTCCGGCATGCCAGCGGACTCAAGCACGCGACGGCGCCGAGCCCCGGCGATGAGCACGGAAGAGCGTCGCGAGACGATAGCGGTGGCCGCTCTGCCGTTGCTCGCAGAGCACGGCACTGACGTCACCACGAGCCAGATCGCCAAGGCCGCAGGTATAGCGGAAGGCACGGTGTTCCGGGTCTTCAAGGACAAGCAAGAACTGTTGGACTTCTGCGTGCTCCGCGCATTCCAGACGCACGAGACGCTGGAGTTGATCGACAGCCTGCCGGATTCGACACCGCTGGTGGAGCGACTGGTGCAAGCAGTCGGCGCACTGGCGGAGGCAGCGGGGCGTGCGGGGGCACTGATGCACGCGTTGGGTGCGACGGGGTATCGGCCGGACGAGTCCCGGTTGAGGAAGTCGGCGAGCAAGGAACACGAACACCCGATCAACGAGGAGTTCAAGAAAGCGACCACAGCCTTGGCGAAGCTCCTTGGTTCGGGGTCCGAGGTACTGCGAGTGCCGGCCGAGCAGGCGGCAGGTTACCTGCTGGGACTGACGTTCGTCGGTCAGATGCAGGCCAAGAGGTCGGGCGGCCCAGCTCCAGAAGTAGCAGAACTCGTCGACCTGTTCCTTCACGGCGCGGTCGGCGCAACGACGAATCAGGGGGGAAAGGACAGGTAATGACCGATCTGATGATCGAAGCGACCGAGGTGACCAAGTCCTTCGGCACCGTGAAGGCACTGGACGGCGTGAGCATCCAGGTGCCGAAGGGAACGGTGCTGGGCCTGTTGGGGCACAACGGAGCAGGCAAGACGACGTTGGTGAACATCCTCACCACGCTGATGTCCCCGACGAGCGGTCACGCGACAGTGGCTGGCCTGGACGTGATGCGGCACGGGGACCAGGTCCGCAGCAGGATCGGACTGACCGGCCAGTTCGCCGCAGTCGACGAGAACCTGAGCGGCGTGGACAACCTGGTGCTGATCGCCCGCCTGCTGGGGGCGAGCAGGAAGCAGGCAAAGGACCGGGCGGGCGAGCTGCTGGCGACGTTCGACCTGAGCGAGGCGGCGACCCGGCTGGCCAAGACCTACTCCGGCGGCATGCGGCGCAGGCTGGACCTGGCGGCAAGCCTGGTGGGCAGGCCAGACGTGATCTTCCTGGACGAGCCGACCACCGGGCTCGACCCGCTCAGCAGGATTGGCCTGTGGGAGATCGTCGAGGGGCTGGTCGGCGACGGCACGACCGTGCTGCTGACGACGCAGTACCTGGAGGAGGCCGATCGCCTCGCCGACTCGATCACCGTTCTGTCCAAGGGCAGGGTGGTGGCCGCGGGGACGGCGGCACAGCTCAAGGCGGAGGTCGGGCAGCGCACCGTGAGCGTGGTGCTGGCGAATCCGGACGACGCGGTGACGGCACTCGACGCGCTGTCCAGGGCGGGGCTGCACCCGATGCACGACAGGTCGCGCAACTCGATCGCCTCACCGGTGGCCAAGTCGACCGACCTGGCCACTGTGGTCCGAGCACTGGACGAGGCAGGGGTGGAGGTCGGCGAACTAGCGCTGTCCGAGCCGACCCTGGACGACGTCTACCTGGCAGTCAACAGCGAAGCGCCCGCCGCCTGACCTTGAGGAAGCAACGATGACAACGACCATCTCGACCGCACCCGCGGTCGACCAGGACAAACCGGGGCGTCCGAGCGGCTGGCACGGCAGCAGCTTCGTGACCCAGGTGTGGGTGTTGACGGCGCGTTCGATGAACGCGTTCTGGCGAGACCCGAGAATGCTGTTCTTCAGCCTGTTGCAGCCGCTGGTGATGCTGCTGCTGTTCAGCCAGGTCTTCGGCGGGCTCAGCAAGCTGGGCGGCCTGGACCAGTACGGCGACTACATCAACTACCTGTTGCCGTCCACATTGGTCACCACCACCATGACGGCGGCGATGAGTTCGGGTGTCGGTCTGCTCACCGAGATGTCCAACGGCGTGATCGCCAGGTTCCGCTCGATGCCGATCAGCCTCTTCTCGGTGCTGCTGGCGCGCAGCCTCTCCGACATCGTACGGATGGGCATCCAGCTGCTGGTGATGCTGGTGGCGGCCGCTCTCCTGTTCGGGTTCCGGCCCGCCGGTGGAGTGATGGGGGTCGTCGGAGCGCTGGCGGTGTCGCTGGTGGTGGGCTGGGGCCTGAGCTGGCTGTTCCTGGCGATCGCCACCTGGGTGAAGAAGCCGGAGACCATGCAGGCGGTGGCGTTCCTGACGATGTTCCCGCTGATGTTCGCGTCGAGCGCCTACATGCCGCCGTCCACCATGCCGAGCTGGGTCCAGGCCGTGGCCACCGTGAACCCGCTCAGCTACGCGGTCTACGCCTCGCGTGGGCTGGCGACGACGATCTGGGAGTCGCCGGCGGTGCAGACGCTGACCGCCTCGCTGGCGATCTCGCTGGTGATCGCGGCGGTCGGTGGCTGGATCGCGACGAGGAACTTCCGCCGCACCACCTGATCAGTACGGGGCACGACAAGGGGCCTGCCGCAGATCGCGGCAGGCCCCTTGTCGGCTACTTGGGGGAACGGCGCTCGCTGAGTTTGTCGAGCATCGCGTTGTAGGCGGCGAGCTCGGCGTCACCGTCAGCGTCGGCCCTGCGGTCGGAGCGGCGGGCGGCGCGCTCGTCGGTGCGGGCCCACTGGGTCAGCAGCGCGAGCATGACCACGAGCAGCGGGATCTCGCCGGAGGCCCAGGCGATGCCGCCGCCGAGTCGCTGGTCGGCGAGTTCGTTGGTGACCCAGGGCAGCGCGAGCGACCGGTAGAAGTTCTGGCCGATCACGGTCTGCATGCTCATCAGGATGACGCCGAAGAACGCGTGGAACGGCATGGAGGCGAAGACCATGCCGAGCCGACCGAGCGGTGGCAGCTTGCGCGGCGCCTGGTCCACGCCGATGACCGGCCAGTAGAACAGGTAGCCGACCAGGATGAAGTGGGCGTTCATGGCGAGGTGCGCCCAGTGATAGGCCAGCGCGGAGTCGAACAGCCCGGAGAAGTACAGGACGTAGAACGAGCCGACGAACAGCACGAGCGCGATCACGGGGTGGGTCAGCGCGCGCGCGATCGGCGAGTGCACGGCGGTGAGCAGCCACTCCCGCGGACCGCTCGGTGCGTCCCTGCCTGCGACGGGCAGCGCGCGCAGGGCCAGTGTGACGGGACCGCCGAGCGCGAGCAGTGGCGGCGCGAGCATGTTGAGCATCATGTGCCCGCCCATGTGCACGCTGAACATGGATGGCGAGTAGCGGCCGATCCCGGACGAGGTGGCGAGCAGCACGGTGAGGCAGCCGCCGAGCCAGGCGACGGTCCGGCCGACGGGCCACTTGTCCCCGCGCTGGCGCAGGCGCCGAACTCCGAGCAGGTAGGTCAGGGCGCCGAGTATCGAGGCGGTGCCGAACACGAGGTCGAACCGCCAGTCGAACAGCAGTTTGAGCACGGTGGGTGCGCCGTCAAGCGGATAGCCGATGAGCAGCTCGATCGTGCTGACCTGGCCGTAGACGTCCTGCGGCGGCGGGGTCCTGGCCAGCGCGGCGGCGACACCGATCGTCACGAACATGATCAGGATCTCGACCGCGGCGAGCTTGACCAGTGCCCGGCCGGAGCCACCGGCGGCGATCGCCCGCACCCCGCGTTGGCGCTGGAGGTAGCCGAAGACGCCGAGCACCACCAGCAGCGCGATCTTCGCGAGCACGAGCAGGCCGTACGAGGTGGTGAACAGGTCCTCGACCGGCAGGCGGACCAGCGCGTTGATGACCCCGGACAAGGCCATCACGAGCCAGCACACCAGCGCCACCTTGGAGAACCGGCTGGCGGCGAGCCCGAGGTGGTCGCCGCGCCTGCGGGCGTGCGCGAGCAGGGCGACCAGGCCGCCGACCCACAGCGCGGCGGCGATCAGGTGATAGAGCAGGCTGTTGGTGGCCAGGTCGTGCGAGCCGCCGCTGGAGGAGTGCCCGCTGGCGGCGACCGGCACGAGCGCGACCAGCGAGCCGAAGAACAGGGTGGCGGTCCAGCCCCAGGACACGGCCAGGAAGCAGCCGACGGCCAGCACGAACACGATCGCGGCGGTGATCACCCAGGCCTCGGCCTGCTCCACGTCGCCGATGCTCTTGAACAGCACGGCGGGGGCGAGCATGGAGCCGACCGGCTTGCCCACGGCGTCGGCCAGGGTGAACGGCACTTCGAGCAGGGCGCCGACGCACCAGGCCACGGCGGACCAAGCGGCGGCGCGCAGCGCGGCGTAGCCGTCCACGGTCAGCACGCCGTTCTGCCTGGCGGGCACCAAGAACGCGGCGAGCAGCAGCGCACCGACGCAGAGCGTGGAAGCGGCCTCAGTGAGCACGCGCACGGCAGTGATGCCGTACCGGGTGAGCGCGCCGGGGTCGGGCAGGCCGAGGTTGGTGTAGAGCTGCTCGCTGCCGGAGAACATGGTCAGCACCGCGGCCACAGCGGCCGCGATGACCGTGCTGACCAGGAGCAGGGGCAGTAGCGCCGCGCGCCGTCTTGCCGGTGCGCTGGGTGCGGGAGCGGCGATCACGACGTCTTCAGGCACATGACGAGCCTAAGCCGCGACACAGGTCACACCGTCGGCGCTCCGGCCATCACGGGATCGGCCTCCCTGCGCCGGGTCCTGACCACGAGCAACACCGTTGGCGGGATCAGCGCGACGATCACAGCGGCCATGCCCAGCGCGAAGGCCAGGGTGGTGGCCTGGGCCACCTGACCGATCAGCGGCGGCCCGGCGAGGAAACCGGTGTAGGCGACGGTGGTCACGAAGGCGATCTCCCGCTCTCCCCCGGTGCCGTCAGCGCGGCGGCCGACCGCACCGGCCAGCCCCATGGTGACGGGGAAGGAGAACGCGAGGCCGATCCCGGCGAGCATGAAGCCCAGGTAGCCGGCGGGCGCGGCGGGTACCAGCACGGCGGTGAGCAGGCCGACCGCGGCCAGGGTGGCTCCGCCGGCCAGCAGCCGGTACGGCCCCCACTTGCGCTCGGCGCGCTCACCGGAGAGCCGAGTCGCCGCCATGGCCACGGAGAACACGGCGTAACCAGCGGCGGCCAATGCGTCGGCGACTCCGCGTTCGCGCACGAGGAACAGCGCGGTCCAGTCGGCGGAGGCGCCCTCGGCGATGGCCGAGCACAGTGCGATGGCGGCCAGCAGCCAGAGCACTGGCATGCGGACCGGCGAGGGTCCGCTGACCACTTCATCCCCGGCACGGGCACGGGAGCGTTCGCCCTCGGCAGCGGGCAGCGAGGAGGTGATCAGCGCGATGAACAGCAGCCCGGCGGCCCCCGCGATGCTGAACTGGCTCAGCGGGGACCAGCCTCCCGCGGCGGCCAGCGCGGCACCGAGCGAGCCGAGCAGGCCGCCGATGCTGAACCCGGCGTGGAACACCGGCATCAGCGGGCGGTCCACCTCGCGGATCACGGCGACGGCGGCGATGTTCATCGACACGTCCAGCGAGCCGACGGTCAGTCCAAGCAGGAACAGCACGAGCCCGAGTTGCAGTGGGTCGGCGACCAGGCCGAGCACCGGCAGCACCAGGCAGCCACTGGCCGCACCGAGCACGACGAGCAGGCGCGCGCCGAACGCGGCGCACAGCCTGCCCGCGATCGGCGCGGAGCAGACCAGGCCGACGCTGACCCCGAACAGGGACAGCCCGAGACCGCCGGGTTCGGCACCGACCTGCGCGGCGAGTGCGGGCACGCGAGCCGCCCAGGTGCCGAACACGGACCCGTTGAGCACGAAGACGCCGAACACCGCGGCTCGCCTGGACAGCACGGCTCCCCCTAGTTCCCGGTACTGAAGCGCTTCAGTGAGTCTAACCGGCCAACTGGCGATTCCGCGCCAACTATTCTTTGTCACGTGGACACCGAGCAGACCCGACGGCCGACCCTGGACACGGTCGCCCGTGCCGTCGGCGTCTCCAGGGCGACGGTGTCCAACGCCTACAACCGCCCCACCCAGCTGTCAGCGGACCTGCGCGCCAGGATCCTGGAGACGGCGATCAAACTCGGGTACACCGGGCCGGACCCCGTGGCGAGGAGCCTGGCCACGCGCAAGTCGGCCGCGGTGGCGTTCATGCTGCAGTCCGGCCTGTCCAGCGCCTTCTCCGACCCTGCGCTGTCGATCACCCTGGACGCGCTGGCGGCCACGGTGGACGGCCGCGACCACGCACTGGTGCTGCTGCCCGGCAACGAGGCGATGGGCCCCCGCCCGGAAAGCGTGACCCGCGCGCAGGCCGACGTGGCGATCGGTTACTCGCTGCCCGACGACGCGCCCGCGCTGGAGGCCGTGCGCAGGCGCGGGCTGCCGCTCGTAGTGGTGGACCAACCCGCGGTCAGCGGGGCGGCCCGGGTGGAGCTGGACGACTTCGGCGGCACGACGGCTGCGGCGAAGCACCTGCTCGAACTCGGACACCGCCGCTTCGGGGTGATATCGCTCACGCTGCACCCCGACGGCAGGACGGGACTCGCCGACGAGCAGCGCAGGCAGGGGTCACCTTTCCGTGTGACCCGCGAACGGCTCGGCGGTTACCTGGACGCGCTGTCGGCAGCCGGGGTCGACCTGGACGAGGTCGCGGTCTGGGAGACCACCTGCAGTGATCGCGAGACCGGACGCACCGCGGCGCGTGCGCTGTTGAGCGCGGCCCCACGTCCGACAGCGCTGCTGTGCATGTCGGACGAGCTCGCCCTCGGTGCCCTACAGGGCGTGCGCGACCTCGGTCTGTCGGTGCCCGCGGACATCTCGGTGGTCGGGTTCGACGACACGCCCGCGGCGGGGCAGGCCGATCCCCCGCTGACCACGGTGCGCCAGCCGCTGGCCGAGAAGGGGCGGCTGGCCGGGGAGCTGGCGCTGATGTTGCTGGACGGTGGCAGACCCGGCAGACCGGTCAGACTCGATGTCGAACTGGTGGTGAGAGCGTCCAGCTCTCTCCCGGTCGGGTGAGTCCCTCCACCGACGGACAACACCGGGTACCTCCAGTGACACGGTGAGTGGTTGTCCATATTGTGATCATCCGAACGGGGGTCAACCGGAAACGGATTGGCCGCCAGGAGCGATGAACCCCACGGAGCGACAGGATCGCTCCTCAAGCCTCCGTAGCTCAGCGGACAGAGCGAGTGACTTCTAATCACTTGGTCGCAGGTTCGAGTCCTGCCGGGGGCGCCGCAGTTGACCAGCACGAATGACGGACGGTACGTGAACGAATACAGTTCCGTTGTGCATTGTGCAGACACGGAGAGTAATCAGTCGGCGATCGAGCGTCATGCCGGGTGACCACCGAAGACGGACACCGCACCCGGCATGACGAACGCCCTGAGCATCGGCACTACTACCCTGCGTGAGTTCGCGCGGACCACCCCTCGACGCCGAATCATTACCCGATGTCGACGTGGAGTTGGTGGACTCCACTGTGACGCAGGTCGCGTACCCGCAAAGCACGCCCGCCCGCCTTTCCGCTTCGCCTATTCGGCAGATCAACCCGTTTCTCAGTGGAGCATTCCCGCGCGCCATTCGGTCCAAGTGAAGTCCGTGTGAGCTCGATTCACACGGCGGCCTTCTCGTCCTGGCCGCGGTCGGCCTCGACCCTGCGCAGCAGCACGGTGGCCGCCACGGCGAGCACCGCCAGCACGGCGGCCGCGACCAACGCGGACCACTGCATGCCGGACACGAAGGCCGCGCGGGCGACCTCCAGCAGCCGGGTGGCGGCCTCACCGCCGAGCCGGGCGGCGACGGCGACCGCACCGCCGAGCGTCTCGCGGGCCTCTCCGGTGACGTCGGCGGGCAACTGCGCCAGGTAGACGGCGCTGCCGATGCTGCCGAGCACCGCGATGCCCAGCGCTCCGCCGAACTCCTGACCGGTCTGCGCGAGCCCGGCGGCGGCTCCGGCGCGCTCCGGGGGCGCGGTGGAGATGATCATGTCGGAGGCCAGGGTGAGCACCACACCCAGCCCCAGCTGCATCACGGCGGCACCCAGTACGACCACCACCAGCCCGTGGCTGGGCTCGGCCCCGGTCCCGGTCATCAGGGCTAGGCCGACCGCGCCCAGCCCGACGCCCGCGCCGAGCACGTAACCGGGTCTGGTCCAGCGCACGAACAGCGCGGTCATCGAGGCGCTGGCGATCATCGCCCCGATCGCGGGCAGCGCCCAGAGACCGGCCTGCAACGGGCTGAGCCCGACCACGAGTTGCAGGTACTGCGCGGTGTAGAGGCCGAACCCGGTCATGGTGAACAGCGCGAACAGGTTGACCAGTACGGAGACGCTGAACGCCGGGGCGCGGAACAGCCGCAGGTCGATCATCGGGTGCTCGATGCGCCGCTGCCGGTGCATGAACACCGCGCCGAAGCCGAGCCCGACCACGATGCCCGCGATGGCGGCAGGCCCGAGCCCGCCCTCGGCGACCTGCTTGATACCGAAGATCACCGGTAGCACGGCGAGCAGGGACAGAGCGGCACTGGGCAGGTCGAACCGGCCGGGGTTGGCGGCCTTGTACTCGGGCACCAGCAGCGGAGCGATGACCAGCAGCAACAGCATGAACGGCACGTTGATCAGGAACACCGATCCCCAGGGCAGGTGCTCCAGCAGCACCCCGCCCAGCAGCGGCCCGAGCAACGCGCCCGCGCTCAGCCCTGCGGTCCACACCGAGATGGCCACGGTGCGCTGGCGCGGGTCGTGGAACATCGCGCGGATCAGCGACAGGGTGGAGGGCTCGAGCACGGCGCCCGCCAGCCCGAGCACGGCCCGACTGATGATCAACATGGTGGGGCTGGTGGAGAACGCGCCCAGAACCGAGGCCGCGGCGAAGGTGGCCGCGCCGATCAGCATCAGCCGCCTGCGGCCCACTCGGTCGCCGAGCGTGCCCATGGCCACGAGCAGCCCGGCCAGTACGAACGAGTAGATGTCCATGATCCACAGCTGTTGCGCGGCGGTGGGCGCCAGGTCGGCGCTGATGAACGGCAGTGCGTACACCAGCACGGTCATGTTCATGGCGATCAGCAGACACGGCAGCAGCAGGACAGTGAGCCCGATCCACTGTCTGCGGCCGCTCGTGGGCGGGTTCTGCGACACGGTTTCTCCCTGTCCTACTGCGCGGGCACGACGTCGGTCGTGGCGTGCGCGGCCTGTTCCAGCGCGCGCACGTCGGCCTTGCCGTTGGGCGTCACCGGCATCCGGTCGACGATCGCCCACAGCGTGGGCACGGCGTAGGCGGGCACGGTCTCGGCGACGAACCCGGCCAGTTCCTCGCGGGTGCACGGCGCGTCCTCGGCGAGCACGACTCCGGCGAGCACGCGGCGTGAGTCGGAGTCGGCGCCGACCGCGATCACCAACGCGTCACGGACCGAGGGGTGCTCCAGCAGCCTGCTGCGCACCTCGCCCAGCTCCACCCGGAAGCCCATGATCTTGACCTGGTTGTCCCTGCGGCCGAAGAACCGCACGCGGCCCAGCCGGTCCCAGCGGGCCACGTCCCCGGTGCGGTAGATCCGCAGCCCGTCCTCGGTGATGCCGAACGCCTTGGCGTTCTGCTCCGGGGAGTTGTAGTAGTCCACGGCGAGCCCGTCGCCGAGGCAGCACAGCTCGCCGACACCGCCGGGCGGCACGAGGCGGCCTGCCTCGTCCAGCACCAGCACGCCGTTGCCCGCCATCGGGCGGCCGATGGGCAGCGGATCGCTGACCTCGCTGGCGTCGGACATCAGGTGCAGGGTGGTCCACACCCCGTTCTCGGTGGGGCCGTACAAGTTGCCCACGCGCAGGCCGGGATAGCTCTGCAACAGGGAACGGACCTGTTCGGCGGGCACCACGTCGCCACCGGCCAGCACGCAGCGCACCCCGGCGAAGGCGTCCGGCCTGCTGTCGGCGAGCACGCGGAACAGGCCTGAGGTCAGGTACACCACGCTGATGTGCTGCTGGGCGAAGAACTGGGCAAGTTCGGAGGGGGTCAGCGAGGTCTCCGGGCAGACCACGAGCGCGCCCCCGGAGATCAGCGGGGTGAAGACCTCCAGCACCGAGACGTCGAAGGACAACGTGGCGAACCGCATGTAGCGGTCCTCGGGGCGCAGGTCGATGTAGTCCGGATCGGCCACGAGACGCACGATCGCGCGGTCCGGGACGCGCACGGGCTTGGGATCGCCGGTCGAGCCGGAGGTGAACAGGATGTACGCGACCCGCTCGGGATCGGCCGGAGCCGCGGGCGGGATCGGCAGCTCGGTGCCCGCAGCCGACAGGTCGGCAGGTGCGACGACCGCACACCGCCCGGACATCAGCGGCAACAGCGGGGCGACCCCCGACTCGGTGCCGATGATCGCCTTGGGGTGTACCTTGGCGAGCATCTTGGTGAGCTTGTCGGGCGGGCTCGCCGGGTGCAGGGACACGTAGGCCACGCCCAGGCGCAGGATCGCCAGCACGGCGACCACCTCAGCCGCCGAGCGCGGCACGGCCACCACGACGTGGTCGTTCTCGCGGACCTCCGCAGCGGCCAGCATCGCCGACTGGATCTCGACCGCGGTGTGCAGTTGCCGGTAGGTCAGCGTGATGTCCGACTGCGGGTCCTGCACGGCCACGGCGTCAGGTGTGGCCAGGGCCTGCCGCTCGACGAGCTGCCACGCGGTCCGGCTCACGTCCGCGGGCCGACCGTCACGCAGGTCGAGCAGCACCTGACGTTGCCGGTCGGACATGCCGCGCACGGTGCCGAGCGGGTCGGCGTAGTGCCGTTCGAGCTCCAGCAGCGTGCCCTCGACCGCCTCGGCCAGGTCGTTGGCGTCCGAGGCGGAGTAGGCGGAGGTGGCGTACTCCAGGGAGAGCAGCGGGGAGTCGCCCCAGCGCTGCACGTAGAGCAGCAGGTCGTTGGGGGCGCCGCCGCAGTGCCCCTCGTGCAGGCGTACCTCCAGTTCACCCGCGTGCAGCGACTCGGGCGCGAACTGGTCGTTGGCGGAGAACACGATCTGCGTCATCGGGATGCGGCGGCCGTCGGCCACGGCGAACGCACCGGTGCCCATCATCAGCTCGGCCAGGCGCACGTCCCCATAGGACAGGCTGTCCGCCATGGCGGCGGCCGTGCCGTGCAGGAACTGCTCCACGGTCTGGTCCTCGGGCAGGCGGCAGACCATCGGGGCCGGTGCGGCGCAGGGCCCGAACACACCGAGGATCTCCTCAGTCGGCCGCATGCCCACGCTGTTGGCGATGAGGAACTCCGCCATGCCGGTACGGCGGCCGATCACCAGCGCCCACGCACCGAGCAGCACGGCGGTCCTGGTGACCTTCGCGCGGGCGGCGAGTTGTTCGCAGGCCTCGCGCGCCTGCCGGCTCAACCCGAAGTCGAGCATCGCTCCCTTGTAGTCGAAGGCCTGCGGGCGCGGCGTGTCGGAGGGCACCTCCACCACCGTGGGCAGCCCGGAGAGCTGGGCGATGCGGTCCTGGGTGATCGACACCAGGCTGCCGCTGGCGTCCAGGGCCTGCCTGCGCCGCACCACCACGTCGGGTGTCGGCGCGGGCGTGGGGTCGAGCTCCTGCCCGGCGCGCAGCCTGCCGTACGCCTGGGCGAACTCCTGCCACATCAGCCCGACCGACCAGCCGTCGGAGATCACGTGGTGCACCAGCATCGACAGCAGGTGGTGCTGCTCGCCGAAGGTGGTGAGCACGAAGGCGTAGCTCGGCTTGGTCCACGGCGACAGGTAGTGGTTGCTGGTGCTGCCGAGCTGTTCGTGCACGGCGCGGACCGGGCTGTCGCCCTCGGGCACACGCAGTGACTGCACGAACAGCTCGGGCTCCCACTCGGGCACCACCCGACGCCAGACCTGCCCGTCCTCGCGGACGAGCACGGTGCGCAGCGACTCGTGCCGGGCGGCCAGCCAGCGCAGGGTCTCCCGCAGGGCGGCGAGGTCGAGCGGTCCGGTCAGCTCGGCGCTGGAGAGCATGTGCCACTCGGTGCCGGTGCTGAAGTTCTCCGACAACAGCAGGCCGCGCTGGGTCTCCATCAGCTCCAGCAGTTCCGGCCCCTCCCCCGGCTCGACCTGGGCGACCGGCGGGCACTCGCTGGCCGCGGCGAGCACCGCGGCCAGCGGGGTCCGGCCGAGCAGGCCGCCCGCGTCCACCGCGAGGGCGAGCCTGCGCTCGGCGAGGCCGACGAGCTTGATCGCGTCCATCGAGGTGCCGCCGAGCGCGACGAAGGACTCCTCGGTGGCGCGGGCGAGCACAGCGTCGGCGCCACGGCCGAGGACTTCGCCGACGAGTCCGGACAGCTGCGTGAGCGGGGTGGGCGCGTCGTCGACCGACGGTGCCATGAGGTCCTCCATGCGGTGGTGGCTTGCGCGCAGGTGTGGCGGCGGTCAGGCGGATCCGGGCATCGCCGCGGCGGAGCACAGCGGCACGCTGGACACCAGAGCGGCCCGGTTGTTGACCTTGAGCTTGCGGTACACCCTGGTCAGGTGCTGTTCAACGGTGCTGACGGTGATGTGCAGCCGGTGTCCGATCTCCCGGTTGGTGTAGCCGAGCGCGGCCAGCCCCGCGACCCGGCGCTCCGCGTCGCTGAGCGATCGGGTGGCGGCCGACTCGACCTCCTGCCACAGCTCGATCTGCTTGCTGAACTCGGTGGAGCGGTGCAGCGCGACCCGTTCCTGCAACGGCACCGCCTTGCACGCCTCAGCCTCCTGCGCGGCCCGGTGCGCCATCATCTGCGCCCGGCCGAACTCGCCGAGCTCCTGGTGCACCTGGCCCAGGTCGGCCAGCGCGTGCGCCAGTTCCAGCCGGTCCCCGCAGCCCTGCAACAGGTCGATCGCCTCGCGCAGCAGCGGGGGCCGCTGCTTGAGGTCGCTGCTGGCGGCCAGCACGCGCAGTGAGATGCCCCGGGTGCGCGCGTTGGGCGCACTGGTCGCCAACTGCTGCGTCACCAGCTTGCGGGCCTCCTTCGGCCGTTGCAGCAACAGGAACGCCTGCGCGAGGTCGCTGCGCCAGGGCACGGCACCGGGCAGGTCCAGGCGCGGGTTCTTGGACATGAGGTTCGCACAGTTCTGGAAGTCGCTGACCGCGGCGAAGGCCCGGTTGGTCGCCAGGTGGTAGTGACCGCGCGCGTGCAGGTACCGGTGCCCGAACACGGTGTCGAGCATGGCCTCCGGGGTGATGTGCCTGGTCAGGTCGGCGGCCAACTCGAAGCGGCCCATCGCGGTGTAGGTGAGCAGCAGGGTGGACAACGGCAGCCCGATGAGCACGCCCCAGCTTTGCGTGTTGAGCAGGCCGAACGCCTGCTCCGCCTGGGACCGCGCGGTGGGCAGGTCACCCAGCTGGTAGGCGATGTCGGCACGGATCCCGCCCAGGACCGCCTGCCAGGTGACGGCCTTGCGCTGCACGGCCTCGTGCAGCAACGAGTCGCACCAGGCGGCGGCCTTGTCCGCGTGGTCGGCGTGCACCAGCGCGAGCAGCGCCGAGGCCACGACCTCCAACGTGGTGTCGCCGAGCCGGCAGCTCTGCAGGATGTGCTCGACCGCTGCGGTGTCCTCGGCGCCGCCGGAAAGCACGGCGGCAGCACGGGCCCACAGGTTGCCGGTGGCGTAGTCCGGCCCGTCCCCGGCTCTGGGGCGCTTGTGCTGGGGCACGAAGGAGGGTGGCGCGCCGTGCACCCACTGGTAGGCCAGCCGCAGCTCGGCGCCGACCTCGGTGTCGGCGGTGGTGGCCGCGCTGAGCGTGGCGATCGCCTGGCTGGCGCCGCGCACATCGCCCTGCCACAGCAGGTGCCGCACCGCGATCGCGGCCTCGCGGGCCGGCAGTTCGCCCTCGTGCAACGCGGTCAGCAGCGGGCTCATGTGCAGTGCCGCGCCCGAGGGGTTGACCCGCCACTGCGCCTGGACCAGTGCGGCGGCGATCGCGGTGCCACGACGCGGGTCGGTACAGCAGCGCAGCGCCAGTTCCAGCGAGCTGGTGGCCAGCTCGACCCGGTCTTCGGCCAGCCACTGCTCGGCGGCGTCGCGCAGGACCTCGATCGCCCACTCCGCGGGCGCGTCGTCGGCGGCGATCAGGTGCGTGGCCACCTCCACCGCGCTGCTGCCGTGCTGGTGCACCAGTTCGGCGGCGCGACTGTGCAGGGCGGTCCGGAGCGCGGATCCGATGCCGTCCAGCACCGCGGACCTCACCGCAGGGTGGCGGAACCCCGACTCGGTGAGCAGACCGGCACGGACCAGTGTGTCGGCGGTGTGGCTCACCACGTCGGCGGACTCGCCCACCAGGCGAGCGACCAGCGCAGGGCTGGCGTGCTCGGCCAGCACCGCCCAGCCGCTGGCCACGTCGAACAGCAACGGGTCGCCGCGGTGCAGGCAGGCCAGCACGGCCTGGGCGAAGGCGTCACCGGGAGTGCACGTGAGCTGCTCGTCCGCGGCCTGGTCCGCCACCAGGGCGTGCAGGAGCAGCGGGTTGCCGCCGGTGAGCCGGTGGTACTGCGGTGCGAGATGAGTGGCCAGTTCGGCATCGAGCCGCTCGCCGATCAGTTCGGCGACCTCGCCCTGCGCCAGCGGACCGAGCGTGATCCGGTGGTGCGGCCTGCGGGTGATCTCCGCGCGGAAGTGCGCCGGAGTGAGCTGCGGGCGGTCCCACTCGGTCAGCACGACGAGCACGGCGGCGCTCTGCATGCGCCGTTGCAGGTACAGCAGCACCTGCAACGAGGCTCGGTCGGCGAACTGCATGTCGTCCACGGCCAGCACGAGGGTGCGGTCGCGGCTGAGCTCCACCAGCGCGCGGCACATCTGGTGGGCCGCCTCCACCTCGGACTGCCGGACGGCCACCGGGTCGGTCCCGGTCCGCGGCGGTGGCTCGTCGAACCCGAGCAGCCCGCTGACCCTGTCGTAGATCGCCTCGGGCAGCTCGGCGCTGTGGAAGAGCTGCCCCATCACACCCATCTGGAGGGTGGACTCCGCCAAGGAGCAGGTCGCACTGAGCACCAGCGCGCCGCGGTGCTCGGCGTGGTCGAGAAACTGCTGAACCAATTCGGTCTTACCGCTGGCCAGACCCCCACTGATCAGGGCAATCCGTCCCTTGCGCCTCGCGCACTCGGCGAACAGCCTCTGCAGGTCGGTCAGTTCGTTGTTTCGCGCCACCAATCTCACTAGTTTTTCCTCCCCAGTAACCCGTACCACCACCAGGCTGCGTAGGACTGGAGATACATCGCCGCTGCGCCTGATAGCGCCAGGGGCCGCCAGGTAGTGAATCGGGTTCATCGCTGACCCCCGCCAACAACACTAGCGAGATGTCGCGCTCTGTACGCGTACCGCTGAACGCGTTCTGTATTAGCCCATTCGGGATGTGACCTGGCGATAGCGGCGCGTCACTACGCTAGATTATGTTGTCACGCACAGTCAAAAATACCTCATACACAGCAGCGCGTTACGCCATCAAGGGCAGCGATCACTGGGGAGAACGGCTCAATGGACCGGAGTGATGTGGGAACGGACTTCCGCACTTCGTTATCCGAGACCGGGCAGTTGTGCCGCGATTCGGCGTCCAGGGAGCTGTTCGCACGGGTCACCGGCCGGTTCTTCCGGGCGGAGACCCGGCGGAGGGCGCGGACCTACGTGCAGGGTCTGCTCACCCCGCTCGAGACGAAGAACGGCCGAACGCTGGCGATGGCCTCCGGGGAGCGCCGCCCGGACGGCATGCAGCGCCTCCTGACCGAGGCGACCTGGGACGTTGACGGAGTTCGCGACGACGTGCGCACGAGCGTGTCGGAACGCTTCGCGAACGAGGAGGGAATTTTTGTCATCGGCGAAACAACATTCGTGAAGAACGGTCAGCACTCGGCCGGGGTGGAACGGCAGTGCATCGGACGGTCCGAGGTGCCGGAGAATTGTCAGGTCGGCGTGTTCCTGGCCTACGCGACCGGCGACGGATGTGTGCTGGTCGATCGGGAGTTGTACCTGCCCAGGTCGTGGACGGACAACCCGCGCCGCCGGTCGGCGGCGGCGGTGCCCGCGTCGGTCGGCTACGCCTCGCCGAGCGAGCTGGCCAGGGTGATGCTGGCCCGCGCGGTGGACGCCGGGGTGCCGGGGGCGTGGGTGAGCGTGGACCTGACCGGGGGCGCCGATCGCGACCTGCGCGACTGGTTGCAGCGGCGGCACCTGGGCTACGTGGCCGCGATGCCCATCGACCAGCCGATTCCGCACGGAACCCAGCAGGTCAGCGCTGCCGACCTGGTCGCGGGGGCCCCGAACTCCGTGTGGAAGCGCTGGCCAGGACGGGCGTGGGGGCGCAGCGGGCTGTGGGCGGTGGCCAGCCCGCGCACCCCGCTGGGCACGACGCCGAAGTGGGCGTCCTGGCTGCTGGCCGGGCGTGAGCCCGAGGCCCTGCCCGGCGAGGAGCTGACCTGCCACCACTGCTGGGGGCCAGCGGGCACGACCGACGGAGAACTGGTCGAGGTGGCCAGCGCACAGCTCGACCTGGCCGACCGGTTCCGGCTGGCCAAGGCGTCCGTGGGGCTGGGCGACTACCAGGTGCGCCGCTACGACGCCTGGTACCGGCACATCACCCTGGCCATGCTGGCCGACGCGCACCTGGCGCTCAGCGCCGCCAGGGACTCGGCGGCCCCCACCGGGAGCGCCGTGCCGGGCGACCTGCGGTGGCACACCTGAGCTGACAGGGCAGGACAATGGGGTCGAACGTCAACCGTGAACGGGCACCTCGTATTCGCAGCTCGTCCGCAGATCTGCGGTAAAGTCGCGCGCCTTCAGAGCAAATTGAGTTCACTGCACCAAAAGAGTTGAACTTTTGCTTGGGCATCTGTGCGCGCGTTCGCCCCAGAAGGACACTGACAGCTACAGGTCGTGACCACGGCGGGACGGTGCGTCTCGAACGGAGGTGGGGCCAGCCCTACCCCCGCGGTGGTCCCAATCGGCTTCAACCCGGATCCCCGCACTCGTAACGTCGTCACCAGTTCCCCACAAAGCATGGAGGTTGGAGATGCGGACCTCGGTACGGACGACTGGTGGCGCTGGTGCGCGGGAGCGCGGCAGGCGTGCCGTGAGCACCCCACAGCGAGTCCAGGCGCCGGTGCTCCGGGTCCGCGCGCTGGCCAAGCAGTTCGGTGACCAGGTGATCGTGGACGGGGCCGGCCTGGACGTTCCGGGCGGCAGCGTGCTCGGGCTGGTCGGTCCTGCGGGGTCGGGCAAGACCACGCTGCTGGCGATGGTGACCGGCCTGCTGCCGCCGGACGAGGGCACGGTCCAGGTCCTCGGGGTGGACGCCTGGGCACAGCACGCGCGGGCACGACAGCTGGTCGCGGCGATGCCGGACGACGACGCCGTTCCGGACAGCCTCACCGGCCGCGAGCTGCTGATCTGGAAGGGGCTCGTGGCCGGGCTGGACGCGAGGACCGCGGCCGAGGCGGCTGGGCTGCTGCTCCGCGCGACGGGGCTGGCGGAAGCCGAGGGGCGCACCGTCGCCGAGTACACGGTCGGGATGCGCAGGCGGATCTGCCTGGCCACGGCGCTGGTGCGGCGACCGAAGCTGCTGGTGCTCGACGACCCCTTCGCCGGGGTGGACGAGGACTCGGCGGCCACCATGCGCGTCGTGCTGCGCTCGTTCACCGCGGAGGGCGGGTCCGTGCTGTTGGCCAGCCGCTCGGCCGAGTCCGTGTGCGACCTCGTCTGCGCCGTGGAGCGCGGGCGCGTCGCCACCGGTCAGCGTTGAACGGGCGACCGTGGACATGCGCACACACGGCGAGGCGCTGACCGCGCGGGAACTGGTCGAGTTCCTGGACGACCAGTCCACTGGTGAGGAGTTGCTGCGCAGGGAGCTGGAGGCGGCGCGACAGCGACGGATCGCGGCGGACCTGGCGGCGGCTGCGGCCAAGGGCGCGCCCGGGCAGCGACAGCCCTGGGGCGGCGTGCGCCGGGTGGACCCCGCGGTGCTGGTCTTCGGCGACCTGGCCGAGGCCGCGGCCAACTCCGAGGAGGACCACCGGCGTCAGCACCGGCTGTGGGTGCTGTGGTGGGCCGACACCGCTTCAGTTGCGCTCAAGGCAATCGCGCACGATCGCATCGTGCGCTACAGCCGGATCGCACCGGCCGGAGCCGATTCGCTGCGCATCGGGCAGGTGCACTGCGGCATCCACACCCTGTGGTGGGGAACCGGCCTCTGCCTGCCCGAACTGCCCAGCGTGACCGCACTGGCGTGTGCCCTGGAGAGGCTGGCGGACCAGTGCGGATTCACCCCTGGCGACGCGGGGCAAATCCGCCAGGCGCACGAGGACGTGCGCGCCAGCGGAGCACCGGGCGTGGACGAGGCGACCGCCTACGCCACCGCGATCACCCGGGCGCTGCGCCGCGTCCGGTTCTGACGCGGCGGCGCCAAGGCGGTGTCCGCACTAGTTCTGCGCCTCCAACTCGCCGTCGAGGATGCTGAACAGCTCGTCCGCGGTCGCCGACCTGAGCTGGGCGCCGTCGTCGACCGGCTGCTCGGCCCGTCCGAACGACTCGACCCACCGGGTGGTGAGCGCACGCAGCCGGGCGGCGATCCTGTCGTGCTGGGCGTCGTCGGGGGTCACCCCGGCCAGCGCGGCCTCCAGCCTGGCGAGGTCGGCGTCGAGCGAGGACATGGCCAGTTCCTCCTCGTCGACGAGCTCGGCGAGCAGGTGGCGAGCCACGGCGGCCGGTGACGGGTAGTCGAACACCAGGGTGGCGGGCAGCCGGACCCCGGCCATGCCGCTGAGCCGGTTGCGCAGTTCCAGCGCGGACAGCGAGTCGAAGCCGAGTTCGGCGAACTCGCGGTTCGGCTCGATCGCGGCGGCACCCTCGTGCCGGAGCACGGTCGCGATGTGACCGCGCACCAGGTCCAGCACGAGCCGTTCCCGCTCGGGTGCCGACAACGCGGTCAGCCGTTCGGCGAGGGACAGTTCGGTGTCCTGCTCGATGACCTGCACGGCCCGTCGCGCGGGCGGCCGGACGAGTCCGCGCAGGATCGCGGGCACCTCGCCCTCGCGCAGCACGGTGGTGTCGAGCTGGATCGGCAGCAGCACGGGATCGGCCCCACCCAGCGCGAGGTCGAACAGCCGCAGGCCGTGCTCGGTGGACAGCGGCTGGGCGCCAGCGCTGGTCATGCGCTGCACGTCGGCCTCGGTGAGCTGGCCGGTCATCGTGCTGCGCTCAGCCCAGAACCCCCACGCGAGCGAGGTCGCGGCGAGCCCCTGGGCCCTGCGGTGTGCGGCCAGCGCGTCGAGGAAGACGTTGGCCGCGGCGTAGTTGCCCTGGCCAGCACCGCCGAAGGTGCCTGCCGCCGAGGAGAACAGCACGAAGCGGGTCAGGTCCTTGGTCAGCTCGTGCAGGTTCCACGCGGCGTCGACCTTCGGCCGCAGCACCGCCTCGACCTGCTCGGGTGTCAGCGAGGCGATCGTGGCGTCGTCCAGGACGCCCGCCGTGTGCACCACCGCGCTGAGCGGGTGCTCGGCCGGGACGGCCGCGAGCACGCGTTGCAGGGCCTCGCGGTCCGCAGCGTCGCAGGCCGCGACGGTGACGTGTGCGCCCAGCTCGGTGAGCTCGTCGAACCGGCCTCCGCTGCGGCTCACCAACAGCAGGTGCCGCACGCCGCGCTCCACCAGGTGCCGGGCGAAGTGCCTGCCCAGCGTGCCGGTGGCCCCGGTGATCAGCACCGTGGACTGCGCGTCCCAGTCGTCGGCAGGCGCACGGCCCTGCGCCCAGGCCAACCTGGGCGCCAGCAGCGCATCACCGCGGATCGCCACCTGCGGCTCACCGCTGGCCAGCACGGCGGACAGCTGCTGCGAGGTCGGCGACTCGGCGTCGACCAGCACGAAGCGGTCCGGGTTCTCCTCCTGCGCGGCGCGGATCAGACCCCACACCGCGGCGCTGGCCAGATCCGACACGTCCTCGTCTTCAGTGGCGCACACCGCCCCGTTGGTCAGGACCAGCAACGTGGCGGTGGCGAATCGTTCGTCGGACAGAACGGTCTGCACGGAGGTCAGCACGCGGTTGGTGGCGGCGTGGGCTGCTGCGGGCACGTCGGAGGAGTCGGCGCGGACGGGTAGCACCACGACATCGGCACCGGCAGCCGCGTCGAGGTCGGGCACCGACTCACCGACGGTCGCCCAGGTCCCGGTCGGTTCGGTCGCCGACCCGGTGATCGGCGTCCACTCGACCCGCAGCAGCGAGTCGGCGCCCGTGGTCCGGGCCGAACCGAGTTGGGCGTCGGAGACCACGCGGACCGCCAGCGAGGACACGGTGGCCACGGGGGCACCGGTCAGATCGGCGGCATCGACACTGATGTTGCCGGACTCGTCGCGCAGCAGTCGCACACGCAGCGCGGAGGCGCCGGCGGCGTGCAGCGTGACCCCGTTCCAGGCGAACGGCAGCACGGTGCGGGTCTCGTCCTCGAACAAGGTGTCGGCGTGCAGCGCGGCGTCGAGCAGCGCGGGGTGCAGCCCGAACTGGGCTGCTTCGGCGGTGGCGGGCAGCGTGACCTCGGCGAACACCTCGGCGCCGCGCCGCCACACGGTGCGCAGGCCCTGGAAAGCGGGGCCGTACCCGTAGCCGCGCTCGGCCAGCTGCCGGTACGGCTCGTCCACGGTGATCAGGCTGGCGCCTTCCGGCGGCCACACGGTCAGGTCGTGCGCGTCGACCTGGACGGCCGGTGCCAGCAAGCCGGTGGCGTGCCGGGTCCACGACTCGTCCACGGCGCTGGAGTACACGTTCAGCGCACGTCGCCCTTCGGGATCGGGCGCGCTGAGCGAGACCTGCACCCCGATGGCACCCTGTTCAGGCAGCACGAGTGGCGCCTCAAGGGTCAGTTCCTCGACACGGCCGCAGCCGACCTGGTCGCCCGCGCGGATCGCCAGCTCGACGAAGCCGGTGCCGGGGAAGACGGCCACACCGTTGACGGCGTGGTCAGCCAGCCACGGGTGGGAGTGCAGCGACAGCCGTCCGGTCAGCACGACCCCGTCGGACTCGGGCAGCGGTACGACGGCACCGAGCAGCGGGTGTTCGGCGGCGACCTGGCCGAATCCGCTGGCATCGGCCACAGTTGTGCCGCTGTCCAGCCAGTAGCGCTTGCGCTGGAAGGCATACGTCGGCAGGTCGACCCGCCTGGCGTTGGGCAGCAGGGCCGACCAGTCGACGGCGATTCCGCGCACGTGCAGTTCGGCCAGGGACAGGTACAGGCGGTGCGGGCCGCCCTCCTCGCGGCGGAGCGTGCCGGTGACGACCGCGTCCCGCCCGAGCACGTCCAGGGTCTCCTGGATGCCGATGGTCAGCACCGGGTGCGGCGAGGACTCGACGAAGCCACCGAAGCCCTCACCGGCCAGAGTCCGCACCGCCTCGTCGAACTGGACGGTGCGGCGAAGGTTCTCGTACCAGTACTCGGCGTCCAGGGCCACGCTGTCGACCCACTGGCTGGTCACCGTGGAGTAGAACGGGACCTGGCCGGTACGCGGCGCGATGGCACCGAGGTCGGTGAGCAGCCGGTCGCGGATCGTCTCGACCTGGGCCGAGTGCGAGGCGTAGTCCACGGCGATCTTCTTGACGCGGACGCCCTCGGCACCGAACTGGCTCATCAGCTGGTCGAGCGCCTCCGGTGTGCCGGAGACGACGACCGAGTTCGCTCCGTTGACGGCCGCGAGCGAGAGCTGACCGCCCCACTCGTCCAGGCGTCCGGCGACCTCCTCGGCGGGCAGCGCGACCGAAACCATGCCGCCGCGACCGGCCAGCGCCTCGCCGATGGCCTTGCTGCGCAGGGCGACCACCTGAGCAGCATCCTCAATGGACAGTGCACCGGCAACGCAGGCCGCCGCGATCTCACCCTGGGAGTGGCCGATCACCGCGGCCGGTCGCACGCCCAGCGACTGCCAGACAGCGGCGAGCGACACCATCACCGCCCACAGTGCCGGTTGCACCACGTCGACCCGTTCGAAGGGTGGCGTACCCTCGGCGCCGCGGAGCACGTCGAGCAGATTCCAGTCCACAAAGGACGATAGCGCGGCGGAGCACTCGGCGAGGCGCTCGGCGAACACCGGTGACTGCTCCAGCAGTTCGGCCGCCATGCCGACCCACTGCGAGCCCTGCCCCGGGAACACGAAGACCAGCCGGGAGCCACCGGAGGCCTTGCCCTGCACGAGATCAGTGGAGGACTCTCCGCCTTCCAGTGCGGCCAACCCGGCGAGCACCGACTCGTGGTCCCCACCGACGACCACGGCGCGGTGCTCCAGCGCGGCACGCGTGGTGCCCAGCGAGAAGCAGACATCGGCCAGGTTGACGGTGGGCTCGGCACGGAGGAAGTCCGCCAGGCGGGCGGCTTGTGCTCGCAGTGCGGTCTCAGTCCTGCCGGACAGCACGAGCGGAACAGCACTGTGCACAGTGGACTGAACTTCGGTGGCCACCGGGTCCGGCGCCTGCTCGATGATCAGGTGCGCGTTGGTGCCACTGATGCCGAAGGAGGACACGCCCGCACGACGCGGGTGACCGTTGACCTCCCAGGGCCGCGCCTCGGTGAGCAGTTCGATCGCGCCCGCCGACCAGTCGACCTTAGTGGAGGGCGTGTCCACGTGCAGGGTCTTCGGCAGGGTCGCGTGCCGCATGGCCATCACCATCTTGATCACACCTGCGGCACCGGCCGCGCCCTGGGTGTGACCGATGTTGGACTTGACCGAGCCCAGCCACAACGGGCGGGTGCGGTCCTGGCCGTAGGTGGCCAACAACGCCTGTGCCTCAATGGGATCGCCCAGGGTCGTGCCGGTGCCGTGTGCCTCGACCACGTCGACCTCGGCCGCGGACAGCCCGGCGTTGGCCAGGGCCTGGCTGAGCACTCGTTGCTGGGAAGGACCGTTCGGGGCCGTGAGCCCGTTGGACGCGCCGTCCTGGTTGATCGCCGAGCCCTTGATCACCGCCAGCACCGGGTGCCCGTTGCGGCGGGCGTCGGACAGCCGCTCCAGCAGCAGCATGCCCACGCCCTCGGCGAAGCCCGTGCCGTCGGCGGCCTCCGCGAAGGCCTTGCAGCGGCCGTCCGGGGAAAGCCCGCGCTGACGGCTGAAGTCCACCAGCAGGTCGGGCGTGGACATCACGGTGACGCCGCCGGTCAGGGCGAGCGAGCACTCACCCTGCCGCAGGGACTGCGCGGCCATGTGCATGGCCACCAGTGAGGCGGAGCATGCGGTGTCGATCGTGAGCGCGGGACCTTCCAGGCCGAGCACGTAGGCGATGCGCCCGGAGGCGATGCTGCCCATGTTGCCGTTGGTGAGGTAGCCCTCGACGTCCTCGGGCACCTGGGTCAGACGGCTGGCGTAGTCGGTCTGCAACACGCCCGCGAACACGCCGGTCCGGCTGCCCCGCAACGAACTGGGGTCGATGCCCGCGCGCTCGAACACCTCCCAGGAGGTCTCCAGCAGCAGCCGCTGCTGCGGGTCCATGGCCAACGCCTCGCGCGGGGAGATGCCGAAGAACTCGGCGTCGAAATCGGTGGCCTCGTGCAGGAACCCGGAGTGCCTGGTGTAGGTCTTGCCGAACTTGCCTGGCTCCGGGTCGTACACCCCGTCCACGTCCCAGCCGCGGTTGGTGGGCATCGCGGTCACCGCGTCGGTGCCGGAGGCGACCACCTCCCACAGCTGTTCGGGTGAGCTGACCCCGCCGGGGAAGCGGCAGCTCATCGACACGATGACGATCGGGTCTTCGTCCACATCGGACTTGACTGCCACGGCGGCGCTGACCGGTGACTCGGCGCCGAGGAGCCGGTCGCCGATGTGCTCGGCGAGGGCCGCGGGCGTCGGGTAGTCGAAGACCAGCGTGGCGGGCAGTCGCAGGCTGGTGGCGGAGTTGAGCCGGTTGCGCAGTTCCACGGAGGCCAGCGAGTCGAAGCCGAGCTCACGGAACGCCCGGCGCGGATCGATGGCGGCGGCCTGTTCGTGGCCCAGCACGGCGGCAACATGCGTCCCCACCAGCTCCAGCAGCAGCTGTACCCGCTCGGGCTCGCCGAGCGCGGCAAGTCGTTGTGCCAGCGTGGATCCGCCAGTGGTGAGCGAGGCGTCGACCACGCGGCGCGAACGCGTGCGCACCAGGCCACGCAGCACCGAGGGCAGCGCCGACCTGGATCGCAAGGCGGTGGTGTTGAGCCGGATCGGCACCAGCAGCGGCTCGTTACTGCTCAGCGCGGCGTCGAACAGGTCAAGGCCCTGCTCGGGTGTGATGCCCAGGATGCCGGACCGTTCGAGGCGTGCCAGGTCGGCATCGGTGAGCTGCCCGGACATGCCGCCGACCTGGTTCCACAGGCCCCAGGCCAGGGACACACCCGGCAGGCCGTTCGCGCGGCGGTGCTGGGCGAGCGCGTCCAGGAACGTGTTGGCAGCGGCGTAGTTGCCCTGGCCCGCACCGTCCACGACACCGGCCGAGGAGGAGAACAGCACGAACAGGGCCAGGTCGAGGTCCTTGGTCAGCTCGTGCAGGTGCCAGGCGGCGTCCACCTTGGGCCGCAGCACGGAGTCGAGCTGCTCGGCGGTGATCGCGCCGATCGTGCTGTCCGCCAGGGTTCCCGCGGTGTGCACGACTCCGACGAGCGGGTGCTCGGCGGGAACATCAGCCAGAACAGCTTGCAGTGCGGCACGATCGGCGACATCGCACGCGACGACCGTTGCCGTGGCGCCCAACTCGGACAGTTCGGCGCACAGCTCGGCCGCACCCGGCGCGTCCGAGCCGCGGCGGCTGGTCAGCACGAGGTGCCGAACCCCGTACTGCGCAACGAGGTGGCGGGCCACCAGCGCGCCGAGTGAGCCGGTTCCGCCCGTGATCAGCACGGTGCCGTCGAGTTCAGCCGTGGGCGTCTCGGCAAGCGCGGTGCGGGTGAGCCGCGGCGCGAACACCTCGCCACCGCGGACGGCCAGTTGAGGTTCGCCGGACTCGATGGCGGCCAGCACCGCCTGCTCGGGGAGTCCGTGCTCGTCGACGTCCAGCAGAGTGATGCGGTCCGGCTCCTCCGCCTGGGCCGCGCGCAGCAGGCCCCACACCGCAGCCGCCGGAAGGTCGGTGACCGCCTCTCCGCGCGCGGACATCGCGCCCTTGGTAAGCACGACAAGCCGTTCCGACTCGCCTGCCAACCAGTTCTGCACCAGCGACAGCGCGCGCTGGGTCGCCGCGTGCGTGTCGGCCGCCAGATCGCCGGTCGGCTCGGTGATCATCGGTACGACCACCGCGCCAGGGAGGTCCAGCTCGGTGCTGGTGCAGGCACCGGCGGCCACCGGGATCCAGTCCACTCGGAACAGTGCGTCGCTGGCAATGGACGTGGTCTTGGCCGACATGGCCCGCACCAGCAGGGATTCGACGGAGGCCACGGGTGCACCGGCCGCGTCGGCGACCTGGATGGTGACCGCGTCCGTACCGGCCGATGCCATGCGCACCCGGAGCGCGGCGGCCCCGGCGGCCAGCAAGGACACGCCGCGCCACGCGAAGGGCAGCGTGATCTCCTCGTCCTTGGCGGGTTCGAGGAACTCGCCGAAGTTCATCGCGTGCAGGGTCGCGTCGAGCAGCGCCGGGTGCATCGCGTACTTGTCGGCCTCGCTGCCCTCCGGCAACGCGACCTCGGCGAACACCTCGTCGCCACGCCGCCACACTGCGCGCAAGCCCTGGAAGACAGGCCCGTAGCCATAGCCCTGTTCGGCCAGTTCCCGGTAGGTGTCACCGATCTCGACAGGTGTGGCGCCAGCGGGTGGCCAGGTGGTGAGGTCGAACGCCTGCGCGGTGTCTGCCTCGGCCAGGAAGCCGGTGGCGTGTCTGGTCCACGTGCCCTCACCGCCGGAGTACACGCTGAACTGGCGATCTTCGGTCACGACCACCTGCACGGCGACGCCGCCGCGCGCGGGCACGACCAGCGGGGCACCGATCGTCAGTTCCTCGACCACACCGCAACCGATCTGGTCACCGGCCTGGACTGCCAGTTCCACGAAACCGGTACCGGGGAACAGGATGCTGCCACGCACCTCGTGGTCGGCGAGCCAAGTCTGGGTCTGCGCGGACAGGCGGCCGGTGAGCACCACGCCGCCACTGTCCGGTGTGGACACAGCAGCACCCAGCAGCGGGTGGTTGATCGCGACCTGACCCACCGCGGACACGTCACCGTGCGCCGCGGTCGCGTTGATCCAGTAGCGCCGGTGCTGGAACGCGTAGGTCGGCAGATCGACCCGGCGCGCACCCCTCCCGGCGAAGAACGCCGCCCAGTCCACGTGCACGCCGTGGCTGAAGGCCTTGGCCAGGCCGGAAACCAGCTCGTGCTCCTGGGGGCGGTCCTTGCGCTGCAAGGCGATGCACGCGGCGAGTTCGGACTCGACGCAGTCCTGGGCCATGCCGGTCAGCACACCGTCCGGGCCGATCTCCACGAACCGCGTCACGCCATGTGCTTCCAGGGCGCGGATCTCGTCGTGGAACCGGACTGCCTCGCGCACGTGACGCACCCAGTACTCGGGCGAGTCGACCTGTCCCATCATCGGGATGCTCGGCGCGGCGAAGCTCAGCCCCTCGGCGACCCGCGCGAACTCCGCGAGCATCGGTTCCATCAGCGGGGAGTGGAAGGCATGCGACACCCGCAGCCGACTGGTCCTGCGGCCCATCGCCTCGAACTCGGCGCGGATCGCGAGCACACCGGCCTCGTCCCCGGAGATCACCACGGAGGACGGCCCGTTCACCGCGGCGATGCCCACCCCGTCACGGCTGGGGATCTCGTGCTCGCCCGCCTGCACGGCGACCATCGCGCCGCCGGTCGGCAGGGCCTGCATCAGTCGGCCGCGCGCGCTCACCAGGGTGCAGGCGTCGGTCAGTGAGAGCACTCCGGCGACGTGAGCCGCCGCGAGTTCACCGACCGAGTGCCCAGCGACGAAGTCCGGTGTGACGCCCCAGGACTCCAGCAGCCGGTACAGGGCGACCTCGTGCGCGAACAGCGCGGGCTGCGCGTAGCCGGTCTGGTTCAGCAACTGTTCGTCGTCGACCCGCAGCGCGTCACCGAGATGAGCCGCGACGGCGTCCCAGGCCTGCGCGAACACCGGGAACGCCTCGTACAGCTCGTGGCCCATGCCGACACGCTGTGCGCCCTGGCCGGTGAACAGGAAAGCGACGGCGCCAGACTCGGCAGCAGCGCCCTGCGCATCTGCGAGACCGCGCAACAGCTCCGCACGATCCGTACCGGCAACTGCCGCACGGTGAGGCAGCGCGGCACGGGTAGTCGCGAGGGAGTACGCCACGTCGAGCGGGTCAGCGTCCACATCAGACATTCGCGCCACCTGGGCGGCCAACGCCTCGGGGGTCCTGCCGGACACGATCCACGGCACTACACGGGGTTCGAGCTCACGTGCGGACGGCTCGAGGACCGGTACCTGTTCGAGGATCACGTGGGCGTTGGTGCCGCTGATGCCGAACGAGGACACGGCCGCACGGCGCGGGCGATCCAGCTCGGGCCAGGGCTGCTCCTCTGCGAGCAGCCGCACATTGCCCGCCGACCACTCGACCTGGTGCGAGGGCTCGTCCACGTGCAGGGTCCTGGGCAGCACGCCGTTGCGCATCGCCATGACGGCCTTGATGATCCCGGCGACCCCGGCGGCGGCCTGGGTGTGGCCCATGTTCGACTTGATCGACCCCAGCCACAGCGGCAGGTCGCGGTCCTGGCCGTAGGTGGCCAGCAGTGCCTGCACCTCGATCGGATCACCCAGTGTGGTGCCGGTGCCGTGTCCCTCGACCAGGTCCACTTCGGACGGATGCAGTCCGGCGGAGGCCAGCGCCTGGGCGATGACCCGCTGCTGGGAAGGTCCGTTCGGCGCGGTCAGGCCGTTGGAGGCGCCGTCCTGGTTGACCGCGCTGCCCCGCACGACGGCCAGCACCTCGTGCCCGTTGCGCCGCGCGTCGGACAGCCGCTCCACCAGCAGCAGGCCCACGCCCTCCGACCAGCCCGTGCCGTCGGCGGCCTCCGCGAAGGACTTGCACCGCCCGTCGGCGGCCATGCCCCGTTGGCGCGAGAAGTCCACGAATGTGTCCGGTGTGGACATCACGGTGACGCCACCGGCCAGTGCGAGCGAGCACTCCCCCGACCGCAGCGCCTGGATCGCCCAGTGCAGTGCGACCAGCGAGGAGGAACAAGCCGTATCGACCGTGACCGCGGGGCCTTCCAGGCCCAGCGCGTAGGCGATGCGCCCGGACACGACGCTGGCGAGGCTGCCGTTGCCGAGGTACCCGGCGAGGTCCTCGGCGACCTCACCGAGGCGGGTGGCCCAGTCGTGGTACATGACCCCGGCGAACACGCCAGTTCGGCTGCCGCGCAAGGAGATCGGGTCGATGCCCGCGCGTTCGACGACCTCCCAGGCGGTTTCCAACAGGAGCCGCTGCTGGGGGTCCATGGCGGTCGCCTCACGCGGGCTGATGCCGAAGAAGTCCGGGTCGAAGTCCCCCGCCTGGTGGAGGAATCCGCCCTCGCGGGCGTAGGTCTTGCCGGGCATGCCGGGCACCGGGTCGTACAGATCCGCCACGTCCCAGCCGCGGTCGACGGGGAAGTCCGAGACCACGTCCACGCCCTCGGCCACGACCCGCCACAGGTCCTCGGGCGAACCGATGCCGCCGGGGTAGCGGCACGCGATGCCCACGATGGCGATCGGTTCCTCGCTGGCGGCGACGAGGTCGGTCCGCGCGGGCTGACGGCGCTCGGCACCGAACAGGGCCTCGGCGATGTGCCCGGTCAGCGCGGTGGAGGTTGGGTAGTCGAAGGTCAGGGTCGCGGGCAGCCGCAGTCCGGTCGCGGTGTTGAGCCGGTTGCGCAGCTCCACCGCGGCAAGCGAGTCGAAGCCCAGCTCGGTGAACGCCCGGCCGGGGTCGATCGCGGCGGCGCTGTCGTGGCCGAGCACCTCGGCGACCTTGCCGCGGATCAGCTCGAGCAGCGTCCGATCCCGTTCCGCGGGCGGCAACTGGGCCAGCCGGTGCGCGAAGGTCACCTCGCCCGCGCCCGAAGCCGTGCGCCGCGACGGGGTGCGGACGAGCCCGCGCAGGATCGCGGGCACGCCGTCGGCGCGGGCCAGCAGGGCGCGGGTATCCACGCGGGTCGGCAGCGTGACGGGTGCGCCGGAGCGGACCGCCAGGTCGAACAGCGCGAGGCTTTCCGCGGCGGTCAACGGGTCCAGGCCGAGGCGGGAGATTCGTTGCAGGGTAAGGGAGTCGAGGTTGGCGCCCATGCCCGCGTTGTCGGCCCACAGGCCCCAGGCCAGCGAGGTGGCGGGCAAGCCCTCGGCGTGCCGGTGCTCGGCGAGCGCGTTCAGGAAGACGTTGGCGGCGGCGTAGTTGCCCTGCCCTGCGCCGTCAACGAACCCGGCCGCCGAAGAGAACAGCACGAAGGCAGTCAGGTCCAGCTCGCGGGTCAGCTCGTGCAGGTACCAGGCGGCGTCGGCCTTGGGCCGCAGCACGGTGTCGACCCGTTCCGGGGTGAGCGAGCCGATCAGCCCGTCGTCCAGGACACCGGCGGCGTGCACCACAGCGGTCACGGGGTGTGCGGCGAGCAGGTCGGCCAGCGCGCCGCGGTCTGCCACGTCGCAGGCGAGCACCGTGACGGTCGCGTCCAGTTCGGCGCACAGCTCGGCCGCACCGGGCGCGTCCATGCCGCGGCGGCTGGTCAGCACGAGCTGCCGAACCCCGTACTGCGCAACGAGGTGCCGGGCCACCAGGCCGCCGAGGCCACCCGTGCCGCCGGTGATCAACACCGTGCTGTCCGGGCCGAAGGGCTCGCCGTCCTGTGTGGACTGATCGACCGGCGCGAGGCGCGGCACGAGGACTTGGCCTGCGCGCAGGGCGAGTTCGGGCTCGCCGCTGGCGATGGCCGCGGGCAGCAGGGCCTCCGATGCGGGGTCCTCGTCCAGTTCGACCAACACGAACCGGCCCGGCTGCTCGGCCTGCGCGGAGCGGACCAGGCCCCAGACCGGGGCACTGGACAGGTTGTCGCGGGTGATCAGGACAGTTGGCGCCGAGCCCTGGACCTGCTCCAGCGCCTGGCCCACGGCCTGCCGCACCGCCTCGGGCACGTCCTGGGCATCCGAAGAGATCCGCACGAGTTGCACGTCAGTGGGCAGCTCGGCGGTCGGCGGGGTGATGGGCTGCCAGCGGACCTCGTACAGGGAACCACCGCGCTCGGCGGCACGAAGTTGCTCGGGGCTGACGGCGCGCACCACGAAGGACTCCACCGAGGCGACCGGCGCCCCGCTCGGGTCCGCGAGTTCCAGGGACACCGCCTCCGGCCCGGTCGCGGTGATCCGCACGCGGAGCGCGGCGGCGCCGGTGGAGTGCACCGACACACCGGTCCAGGCGAAGGGCAGCCGGATCTCGGGGCCGGGCGGCACCTCGGCGGCGAAGTCGGTGGCGTGCAGCACGGCGTCGAGCAGGGCGGGGTGCAGTGCGAACGCGCCGGGCTTCTCCTGCTCGGGCAGGGCCACCTCGGCGAAGACCTCCGCCCCGCGCCGCCACACGGCGCGCAGCCCGCGGAAGACCGGCCCGTAGCCGTAGCCCTGCCCGGCCATGTCCTCGTACAGCGCGGAGATGTCGATGGCCCGCGAGCCCTGCGGGGGCCACACCGTCAGGTCGAATGAGACTGCGGTCTCAGTTCGCCCGAGCAGGCCGGTCGCATGACGGACCCATCGGCCGTCGCCCCCGCCGGAGTAGAGGTCGACCGTGCGGCGGCCGGACTGCTCGCCGCCGACCACGACCTGGAGCGCGACGCTGCCCTCGGACGGCAGCACGAGCGGGCTCTCCAGGGTCAGTTCCTCGACCAGGTCGCAGCCCACGTGGTCACCGGCCTGCACGGCCAGTTCCACGAAGGCCGTGCCGGGGAACAGGACCGAGCCGGACAGCACGTGGTCGGCCAGCCACGGGTGGGACCGCAGGGACACGCGTCCCGTCAGGACCACCCCGTCCCCGGCGGCCAGGCCGAGGACCGCGCCCAGCAGCGGGTGGTCCGCGGCGACCTGGCCGAAGCCAGCGGCGTCCACCGTGGACGAACCGGCGGGCAGCCAGTAACGACGGCGCTGGAACGGGTAGGTGGGCAACTCGACACGCCGCGCCCCGGTACCGGCGAAGTACCCGGCCCAGTCCACGCGCCCGGTGCGGACGTGCACCTGGGCGAGGGCGGCAACGGCCTCACGGGCTTCCGCGTGGTCACGGCGCAGTGCGGGCACGAAGGCGACATCGGCCTCGTCGGCGACGGACTCCGGACCCATGGCCGAGAGCACGGCGTCCGGTCCCAGCTCCAGGAAGGTGGTCACGCCCTGGTCGACCAGCTCGCTCACCCGGTCCCCGAACCGGACCGCGTCGCGCACGTGCGCGACCCAGTACTCCGGGGAGGTCACGTCCCCGCTGCTGGCGATGGGAATCGTGGGCGGCGAGTAGGTCAGCACCCGGGCGATGCGCAGGAACTCCGCCAGCATCGGCTCCATCAGCGCGGAGTGGAACGCGTGCGAGGTGCGCAGGCGCCTGCTCTTGCCGAACTGGCTCGCAACTGCCAGCACGGACTCCTCAACCCCGGACAGCACAACGGAGTTCGGGCCGTTGACCGCGGCGATGCTCACCCCGTCGGTGAGCAGCGGCAGCACGTCCTGTTCGGTCGCGCGCACCGCGACCATGGCGCCACCGGTGGGCAGCGCCTGCATGAGGCGGCCACGGGCGCAGACCAGCAGGGCCGCGTCCGCCAGCGTGAGCACGCCGGCGACGTGGGCCGCGGCCAGCTCGCCAATCGAGTGCCCGGCCAGGTGGTCGGGGCGGATCCCCCACGAGCTGACGAGCCGGTACAGGGCCACCTCGACCGCGAACAGCGCGGGCTGGGCGTAACCGGTCTGGTCGAGCAGGTCCGCGTCCTCGCCGAAGAGCACGTCCAGCAGCGGACGGTCCAGGTGCAGGTCGAGGTAGCCGCACGCCTCGACCAGAGCGTCGGCGAACACCGGGAAGGCCTCGCACAGCTCGCGTCCCATCGCCAGCCGTTGGCTGCCCTGACCGGTGAACAACACCGCCAGGCCGCCCGGCACGGCGCTGCCCGAGGCCCGGGTGCCATCGGCGAGGGCGTGCAGCTCGCGCACCACCTCGTCGCGGTCACCGCCCAGCAGCACCGCGCGACGCTCCAATGTGGACCGTGAAGTCGCCAGCGAGTAGGCGAAGTCGGTGACCTCCTCGCGCGGCAGGGTCTCGGCCAGTTGGCGGGCCTGCGCGCGCAACGCCTCATCGGTGCGGGCCGACAGCACGACGGGCAGCACGGCTGGCGCTACGGCCTGACTGTCCTGTTCGGACTGTGGGGCCTGCTCCACGATGACGTGTGCATTGGTCCCGCTGACTCCGAACGAGGAAACCCCCGCCCGGCGCACGCCCTCCGGCCAGGGCCTGGTCTCGGTGGCCAGCTCGACGGCGCCCACCGACCAGTCCACGTGCGGGGTTGGCGCATCCACGTGCAGGGTGCGCGGCAGAACTCCCTGCCGCATAGCCATGATCACCTTCAGCACGCCCGCGGCACCGGCGGCGGCCTGGGTGTGCCCAATGTTGGACTTGACCGACCCCAGCAGCAGCGGCTGTTCCCGCTCGCGGCCGTAGGTGGCCAGCAGGGCCTGCGCCTCGATCGGGTCGCCGAGCCGGGTCCCGGTGCCGTGCGCCTCCACGACCTGCACCTGCTGCGCGGTCAGCCCCGCGTTGGCCAGCGCCTGCCGGATCACCCGCTGCTGGGACGGCCCGTTCGGTGCGGTCAGCCCGTTGGACGCGCCGTCCTGGTTGATCGCCGAGCCGCGCAGCAGCGCCAGCACGGTGTGCCCGTTGCGCTGTGCGTCGGACAGCCGCTCCAGCACGAAAACGCCCGCGCCCTCGGCGAACCCGGTTCCGTCGGCCGCCGAGGCGAACGCCTTGCACCGGCCGTCGGCGGCCAGCCCGCGCTGGCGGCTGAACGAGGTGAACACGCCGGGACTGCCCATGATCGCCACGCCACCGGCGAGCGCGAGCGAGCACTCGCCCTGCCGCAGGGACTGCACGGCCAGGTGTAGCGCCACCAGCGAACCGGAGCAGGCCGTGTCCACGGTCAGCGTCGGGCCTTCCAGCCCCAGTGTGTAGGCGACCCGGCCGGACACCACGCTCGGCGCGTTGCCGGTGAGCAGGTAGCCGTCCAGGCCCTCCGGCGCCTCGTGCAGGCGCGGGCCGTACTCCTGGGGTTCGGCGCCGATGAACACCCCGGACTGGCTGCCGCGCAACGTGGCCGGGTCGATGCCCGCGCGTTCCAGTGCCTCCCAGGCGGTTTCCAGCACCACGCGCTGCTGGGGGTCCATGGCCACGGCCTCGCGCGGGGAGATCCCGAAGAACTCCGCGTCGAACTCCCCCGCCTCGGCGAGGAAGCCGCCCTCGCGGGCGTAGGTCTTGCCCGGCTGCCCGGGGTCCGGGTCGAACAGCGAGTCCAAGTCCCAGCCGCGGTCGTCCGGGAACGGCGAGATCACGTGCCGCTCGTCGACGAGCAACTGCCAGAACCGCTCGGGCGAATCGGCCCCGCCCGGGTAGCGGCAGCCGATGCCGACCACGGCGATCGGGTCGTCCGAGGGCGCGAGCGCGGCGGTCACCGGCGCGATCTCCTCGGACAGCCCAAGCAGTTCCGCACGCAGGTAACGGGCCAGCGCGGTGGCGGTCGGGTGGTCGAAGGCCACGGTCACCGGCAGGTCCAGCCCGGTCTCCGCGACCAACCTCGCGCGGAGCTCCACAGTGGACAGTGAGTCGAACCCGGCGTCGCGCAACGCGCGGTCGGGGTCGAGCGCGACGGGCGCGTCGGGACGGATCCCGCGCAGCACCGCGAGGGCTGCACCGGCGACCAGGTCCGCCAGTGCCCGCAGCTGCTCGGGCGCCGAGAGGGTGTGCAGCCGGGCGGTCAGCTCGGCTCCGGCCACGAGGTCTTCGGACTCACTCATCGGCGCGCTCCACTGGTCGGCCAGGAGAACTGGCTGCGAGTTGGTGCTTGGCATCAGGGCTTGGGTGTCGAACTTGGTCCGCACGAAGGACAGCGACCGCAGCAGATCGCTGGAGCCCATCGGGCGGGCGGAGGTGGTGCGCACGATGCCGCCCAGTGGCATCGAGCCGAGCTCCGACCAGCGCAGCGTCCCGTCGGTGTCCAGGTAGCTGCGACTGCGGCCCATGTTGTCCGGGTGCAGGCAGAAGGGCACGTCCAGGTAGCCGCGACGGAACGCCAGGAACAGGGCGCGGCCCACGTCCTCGTCCAGGTCGAGCACCGCGTCCACGAACGCCCTCGCCTCGGCGTAGGTCTGCGTGTCCGCGTTGACCAAGTCCTTGTCCAGCAAGGGGGTTCGCCCGGCCACGGCGTCGGCGTGCTCCAGCGCGGCCACGTTCTCCGCCACCGTGGGGATGCGCAGGGACTCGGCCACGGTCTTGACGATCAGCCGTTCGCAGCCGGTGGACCTGGCCAGCTCGGCGGCCTGCCCCAGCAGCAGGTACGCGCCCTCCGGCGTGGTCGGGTAGACGCCCATGTGCGCGTAGACCACCACGTGCCAGCGCACCCCGGGCAGCAGTTCCGCGCACAGCCTGCGCAGCGCGAACACGCCCTCGCTGTCCTGGGCCAGGTTGGAACCCTGTGCGTAGCTGGCCGAGACGCAGCGCATCCCGTGCTGGTGGAAGAACAACGCCTCCAGGGCGCTGATCGCGACGAGCTGGCTCGGCGGGCAGAGCTGCCCCATCATGCAGCCGCCGAAGCTCTCCAGGTGCGGCTGGGCCGAGCGCAGGCTCGCGAACAGCTCGGTGGACCGCTCCCAGTTGCGTAGCGAGTCGTACAGCGGGGTCCGGCCGTAGGGCAGGCAGTAGGACACCGGCCCGCCCTCGCTGGCGGTCAGGCCCGCGCGCATCATCGCGGCGAAGATGTCCAGCGGCACAGCGGATCCGTGCCGAACCTGCACCGGGAACGCCTCGTCGGCGACCCCGTCGAGCACCGAGCGGGTGGTGGCCTCCGGGTGGCTGACGATCGGGTAGCCGTTGAGCCCGATCCCCTGGCGCAGCGCGGTCTCCACCGCGTGCAGCTCGCCGACCCTGGTGTAGCTGTCCAGGGTGATCGTGCCGACCGTGGTGGCCCGCGCGTCCTTGGTGGACAGCAGCCCGGCGCGCATCGCGGCCGGGTCGGACATGCCCATCCTCGGCTGCACCACCAACCGCCCGGACTGGGCGGCCCGGCGCACGAACTCGCCGAACCCCCCGGTGACCAGCTCGGCTGCGGTCAAGACGACACCCGCGCGGGCAGCGACCCGACGAAGCTGCGGAACAGCGCAAGCCCCTCGGCCCCGTCCTCGAAGACCGCGTCGAACCCCGCCTGGATCAGCGCGTCCACGTGCGCGGTGTTGCCCGGTCCCGCGATGCCCAGCTTGCCGCCGATCACCATCGGGGTGGTGGCCAACTCGGGGCGCTCGCGCAGCTTGCGCACCACGCGCGCCCCGTCCTGGTAGCCGTGCCCGTTGACACTGCTGATGACCAGCATGTGCGGTCTGCGGTCCAGGCACTCGCTGACCAGCAGTTCGTCGGGCACGCAGGGGCCGAGGTTGACCACCTCGCAGCCCAGCTCCTCCACCAGCAGCTGGAGGAAGACCAGGTTCCAGGTGTGCGAGTCGGAGGCCACGCTGCTGATCAGCACGGTGCGGCCCCGGCTGGCCACCGGCCAGTCCGCGGGCTCACTCATCGCGTTGCCCATAGGTCCGGACGTGCTCGATGCGCGAGACCGACACCACCTCGCCGCCGCGCACGACCACCTCGGCCGGGGCCGGCCTGCCCAGGAACATCAGCAGGCTGGCGGTGGGCCCGTAGGCCCCGGTGTTGGGGATCGTCACCAGGTCACCGGAGGCCAGGTCGGGCAGGGCGATGTTGCGCCCGAGCACGTCGCCGGGGGTGCACAGCGGGCCGACCAGGCTGGCGGTCTGCGCCGCGGCGGCACCGTCCGCGTCCGGTTCCACGGCGACGGGGAGCAGCCTGCCCAGCCCGGACATGCCGCCGAAGGTGTTGATGCCCGCGTCCAGGATCACGAACCGGCGGCCCCGGCTGTCCTTGACGTTGACGACCTCGCTGACCAGGTGCCCGCTGTCGCCGACCAGGTAGCGCCCGGACTCGCAGGCGAAGTGCGGGTTGCCCTCGCGCCACTCGGGGAAGTGCACGTCCAGTGTGGACTCCAGCTCCCCGCGCAGCTTGTCGTAGACCGGGCGGGCCCCGGGCGCCCCGTAGGGCGCGGCGAAGCCACCACCGATGTCGATGAACCGCAACGGCACGTCCAGCTCCCGCCGCAGGCGCGCGGCCAGCTCGATGGTGTGCTGGAACTCCCCGATCAGGCTCTGCTCGTCCTTGGCGTTGCTCAGCGGGAAGAAGTGCAGCCCCGCGATGCTCACACCCTCCACTTGGGACAGTCGCGGCATCAGCTGGGGCAGGGTCTCGCTGTCGAAGCCGAACTGGGAGGGCGTGCCGGTCATCCGGATGCTGGTGGTGGCGCTGGCCGAGGCGCTGTTGACCCGCAGCAGGCAGTCCACCCGCACACCGTGCGCGACCGCGGCGGCACCGACGTGCTCCAGGTCGGTCGGCGACTCCACGGAGAAGGTCCGCACGCCCTTGGCGATCGCCACGGCCAGCTCGCCGTGCGTCTTGCCCGGACCGGTGTACATCACCTCGGCGCCGAGGAAGCCCGCCACCAGCGCGGCGGACAGCTCGCCGGTGGAGGAGATCTCCACCCGGCAGGACCGACCCTTGCCCTCGCGTAGCGCGCGCAGCAGCTCGGGGTGCGGGTTGGCCTTGGCGGCGTAGAACACCGTGAAGGACTCGGGCAGCGCCTCGAACAGGTCGCGGCGGGCCGCCTCCACGCGGTCCAGGTCGTAGACGTAGAGCGGAGTTCCGTACCGCTGGGCCAGATCGGCGTAGCGCGAGCTCATCGCCGGCCTCCCTCGATCAGTGCCAGGAGCTGCTTGCGCTCGTTCTTGCCGTGCAGGGTCAGCGGAATGTCCTCGACCACGTGGCAGGCCGCGGGCACCTTGGCCGGTTCCAGGCGGGTGGCCAGTTCGCGAAGCACCGCGTGCGGCGCCAGGTCGGCATCGACGAACAGCAGCAGGTCGTGCTCCTGTCCCGGGGGCAGCGCGGCGGCCGCCCGCACGCCAGGGATGTCCATGGCAGCGGCCTCGATCTCCACTGTGGACATCCGAATTCCCTTGCGCTTGAACATGTCGTCGCGGCGTCCCTCGAAGTACAGGTAGCCGTCGGCGTCCAGCCGCCCGTAGTCCCCGGTGTGCAGGCGCAGCTCGCCGGTGACCGGTTCGTAGCGGAAGTTGCGCGCGGTCTGCTCGGGCGAACGCCAGTAGCCGGGCATCACGTGCGGGCCGCTGACCACGATCTCGCCGACCTGCCCGACCGGCAGCTGCGTCCCGTCGGAGTCCAGGATCCGCACCAGGGTGCCGGGCAGCGGGCGGCCCACCGAGTCGGGGCGCTCCCCGTCCTGCTCGGGCGGCATCACCGAGATCCGCTTGCACTCGGTCTGGCCGAACTGCCGCACCACCCGCACGCCGGGGAACGCCGCGCGCAAACTGTCGATCGTGCTCGGCGGCAGGGCGGCCCCGGTGTTGGTGAACATGCGCACGGTGGGAGCGGCCTCCTCCTCGCGGGCGGCCAGGGTGGCGATCATCGTGGCCAGCGAGGGCACGATCGGCACCACGGTGGCCCCGCTGGCACGGATCCGCTTGAGCAGCAACAGATCGGAGTCCCCGTCGGCCAGCACGATCTCAGCGCCGACCGCGGTGCACATGACCACCTTGTACAGGCCGTAGTCCCAGGACATCGGGAACCGGCAGAACACCACGTCCTCGGCGCGGTAGCCCAGCTCGGAGACCAGCGCCCTGCTGGCGAAGGTGATCTGCGCGTGCGGGCACACCACGGCCTTGGGCGCCGCGGTGCTGCCCGAGGTGTAGACCAGCACCGCGATGTCCTCGGGCAGGACCTCCACCGGGACCGCGCTGCGACCGCTCATGCGCAGGCCCTGGACCTGGTTCCACACCTCGCCGAACCCGATCACCGGTACCTGGGTCAGCTCGGACACCCGCTGCACCGAGGCGTCGTCGACGACCACCAGCGCGGGATCGGCGTTGTCCAGCACCGAACTCAGGTGGAAGGACTTCATCGCCGGGTTGAGCGGCACGAAGACGGCGCCGCTGCGCACGGTGCCGTAGAACAGCGCGACGAGCTCGCGCGTGGTCGGCAGCTGCACGACCACGCGCTGGCCGGGCAGCACCCCGCGGTCGGCGAGCCAGGCGTGCACGGCACGGCTGTGGTCAGCGACCTCGGCGTAGTTCCACCGGCCGTAGCCGTCGCTGACCGCCACGGCCTGCGGTGTGCTCGCGGCCATCCCGTCCAGCAGGGTGTGCACGAGCCCAGCCCGCCCGCCGGTGCGGCTGTCCAACGCGGTCATCGCACATCTCCGATCGCATAACGCCGGAAGTTGCACAAAATCGGTACCCAAGAAATTACTGCCGACCCGCACCACATTCCCACCCCTAGTTCACCCCTAACAAACAGTGAGCAGGTCGGCGGCCCTGGCCCGCAGAACCCCGCGGTCGACTTTTCGGTTGGAATTGAGTGGGAACTGTTCGAGGTGGTGGTAGCGGCGTGGAATCATGCGCTCGGGCAGCACCTCGCGCAGTTGTCGCACGAGTCCCGCGGGCGGGGTGTCCACGCCGGTGTAGAACACCACCAGTTCGGCGGACTCGGCGCGGGTCACCGCCACCGTCACCGCGTCCTGCACCCCCGCGCAGCCGCGCAGCGCGTGGTCGATCTCGGCCAGTTCCACCCGCCAGCCCTGCACCTGGACCTGGGCGTCCATCCGCCCCAGGTAGGCGAGTTCGCCCTCGGCCACCCAGCGCACCCGGTCCCCGGTCCGGTACCAGCGGCGCCCGCCGTGCTCCAGGAACCGGCCCTCGTCCTCGGCCGGGTCGAGGTAGCCCCTGGTCAGCTGCGGTCCGGTGACGCACAGCTCGCCGTCGGCCCCCTCGGCGACGGGCCGGTCCTGGGCGTCGATCAGCAGCACCTCGTGCCCGGGGTGCGGGGCGCCGATCGGCACCACCCCGTTCACGGCCAGCTTCGGGGACACCGCCTCCGACCAGCGGTGACCGGTGATGGTGATGGTCAACTCGGTGGGCCCGTACAGGTTCTCCACCAGGGAGCCGGGCGCCGCGCGCTGCCAGTCGGCGGTGTCCTGGCACTGCAACGCCTCGCCCGCGAAGAAGCTCCAGCGCAGGCCAGGCAGGGTGCCCGCGTCCAGCCCGCCCATGCGGCGGACCAGCGAGATCGCGCTGGGCGTTGCGAACCAGACCGTCACGCCCTGGTCCAGCAGGAACCGCGGCAGTTCGCGGTAGGCCAGCGGCGGCACCCAGACCAGGGTGGCGCCCGCGCCCCAGGCGCAGAACAGGTCGAACATCGCGCAGTCGAAGTTCAGGTCAAACGTTTGCGAGAACACGTCCTCGGGGCCGAAGTCGTAGCGCCGGTCGAGCAGGTCGAAGTAGTAGGTGGTGCTGTCGTGGCTAATCGGCACCCCCTTGGGGCGACCGGTCGAGCCGGAGGTGAACAGCAGGTAGGCCGGGTCCGAACCGCGCGCGGCCCGGGGCCGGTCCAGGGCGTGCGCGGCCGAGGGCAGGGTGCTGCCGGGCGGCCGCTCACCCTCGGGCACCTCGCCGACCAGCAGCACCGGCACGTCCGCCCCGGGCACCGCGCGCAGCCCTGGCAGGTCGGCGACCAGGGCGCTGACCTGCGCGGAGTCGAGCATCTGCCGGGTCCTGGCCGCGGGGAAGTCCGGTTGCAGCGGCACCACGGCGGCCCCCGCGTACAGGCAGGCCAGGATCGCCACGTAGGAGTGCACGCCCCGCTCGGTGAGCACGCCGACCGCCCTCGGCGGGTCGGGGCAGGCCGCCAGCATGGAACCCGCCCAGGTCAGCGCGAGCTCGTGCGCGGCCCGGTAGGTGATCGACTCCTCGGCCACGCGCACCGCGTCCCGGTCCGGGCTCACCGCGAGCCCGCGCAGGAACCGGGCGTGCAGCCCCAGTTCGGAGTTGTCCACGAATACCCCCAACAATGGTGTGCGAAATTGACCCGCCAGCATTCCGGCGAGTTCTTCTCTGATAGCGGAATTATCGGCTCATCGTGGCCATTTTCATGCTAGCGTCGATTCAGCATCCCCGATCAGTGATATTCGCGCATCCACTGGGAGTCATCATGTGGGACCCACAGTTCGAGCAGATCCTCCGCGACTACCTGCCGTTCCTGTCCGCGGACGAGCCGCTGACGGAGGACATCAACCTGCGTGAGCACGGCCTGGACTCGCTGGCCATGGTCGAGCTCCTGGCGAACCTGGAGAACGCCTTCGCCGTGCGGTTCGTCGACGAGGCGCTGAAGCTGGAGACCTTCCAGTCCCCCGGCGTGCTGTGGTCCACCCTGTCCGGGCTCACCGCGGCCAACGCCTGAGGACCAGCCGCGGCCCGGCTCCCGCTGGGGGCCGGGCACGGGGTTCACACCGCCCGCGCGGCGAGCACCGGCCGCCGGGGCCGCATCGCCAGCCTCGGGTCCACCGCGACCACCGTGAAGGCGTTCCTGGTGACCTTGACCCGGCCGAACAGGCTGTCCACCCCGCAGACGTGCACGGTGTCCACGCCCTGCTCCCGCAGCGAGGCGACGACCTCCGGCCAGCACAGTGCCCGGGTGAACCCGTCCAGCAGCAGCGTGCGCATGCCCTCGGCGCCGCGGATGACCGTGCCGTCCTGGTCGGCGATCACCGGTAGCTCCGGGTCGGCGAACTCCAGGCCGGTGAACAGGTCCCGCTCCACCTCGGCCCGCAGCGGGGCGAAGGCGGCGCAGTGCATCGGGGGCCGCATGGTGTACAGCGACAGTCCACCGGCCGAGCGCAGCCGCTGCTGCAACCAGTCCACACTGGACTCAGGCAGGCTCAACATGTAGAAGTCCTCGTCCACGTAACAGGACACGTCGTTCCACTCCCCGCGCGCGTCCAGCTCGGCCCGCACCTCGTCCAGCAGTTCCCTCGGCGTGCGGACGAACGAGTGCGTGACCAGGTCGGTCAGCTCGCGGGAGAAGAAGTCCTCCATGTGACGGGCCAGGCGCGCGGTCAGCAGTACGGTGTCGGCAAAGGACAGCGCGCCGGAGTAGGCCACCGCGGACTTCGCGCCGAAGCTGGCCCCGGTGCAGTACTGTGGGCGCAGGCCGAGCGCGTCCTGTGCCCAGTGGGCCAGCGCGACCGAGTTGACCAGGAACGCGACCTGGGCGTATTCGGAGTAGTCGCCCTCGGTCTCGCGGAAGCGGTCCACCAGCGAGTAGCCCAGTACCTCGTCGGCCTGCGCGACCAGTCGCCGCGCGACGGCGTTGCCCACCATGAACCGGCCGACCTCGGTGAAGTCGGCGGGCCCCATACCGGGGAAGACCACGGCTCCGGCCATCTCAGCTCAGCCCCTTCAGGTACTCGACCAGCACGGCGGTGAACTTCTCCGGCTCCTCCAGGTGCGGCACGTGGCTGGACTGCTCGAAGATCTCCCAGCGCACGTCGCCGATCAGGTCGGCGTAGGGCTGCACGGTGGCCGGGGTCGCCTCGTCGTGGCGGCCGGAGATCAGCAGCGTGGGCACCTCGATCCGTTCGCACAGGTCGATCACGGAGAAGTCCTTGAGGCTGCCGATGACGTGGAACTCGGTCGGCCCGTTCATGGTGAAGTAGACCGTGGGGTCGTTGTAGATCTCCATGAACGAGGCCGTGTAGTCCGCGGGCCAGGGCAGGATCCGGCACACGTGCCTGTCGTAGAACACGCGCATCGCCTGGAAGTACTCGTCGCTGTCGGTGGTCCCGGCCGCCTCGTGACGCAGCAGGGTCTGTTGCACCTGTTCGGGCAACTGCGCCCGCAGTACCGCCATCTCCTCCAGCCACAAGGGCATCGAGGCAGGCGAGTTCGCGATCACCAGTCCGCGCAGGCCCTTCGGCCGCCGGGCGGCGTGGCTCGCGGCGAGCATGCCGCCCCAGGACTGGCCGAACAGCACGTACTGCTCGGTGATGCCCAGGCCGCGCAACAGGTTGTCCAGTTCGTCCTGGAACAGCTGCACTGTCCAGAAGTCGGCGCCGCGGTCGGGCAGGTGGCTGGAGCCGCCGTTGCCCAGCTGGTCGTAGTGCACCACCGGCCAGCCCGCCTCGGCCAGCGCTGTCAGCGCGAGCAGGTAGTCGTGGGTACTGCCCGGTCCGCCGTGCAGCACGACCACCGGGGGCCGTCCGCAGTCGAGCCGACCGGTGACCCGGTACCAGGTGCGGTGCTCACCGAACCGCAGCGTTCCCTTGGCGCTCGGGGCCAATGCCGCCATGTCCACCACCTCACCAGCGATGTACGTTGTCGCAAAACGACTGTTCCCCAGGTGCGGGGTCTCCAGCACCGGCCAAGCTACCGGCCGTGCGCGGCCCGCGGACCCCTAGCGCTCCCCCTAAAGCCCCCCTGTGGCCAGGTCTTTCACGTGGTCGGGGTGGTTCGTATCCAGACGGTGGGACCCGTTGCCCGGTGATAGGGGTGCGGCAGGGGTGGGGTCCGGCAGTAGCCTCCGAATCAGAACCATTGCCAGCACAGGGAAACCTGGGGACAGGACTCCGCCATGACCAATGCCGAGGCACCGGCCTTCCCGATGCGCAGGGCCTGCCCGTACAGCGAGCCCGCCGAGTACGCCAAGCTCCGCACCGACCAGCCGGTCTCCCAGGTCACCCTCGCCACCGGGCGCAGGGCCTGGATCGTCGCCAGGTACGAAGACGTGCGCAAGCTGTTGCTGGACCCCAGGGTCAGCTCCGACCAGGCCAAACCGGGCTTCCCGCACCACGTGCACATCCCCGAGGAGATGCTCGCCCACCTGTCGATCCCGTTGGCGGGCATGGACGCCCCGGTGCACACGGCGCAGCGCAGGATGGTGCTGCCCGAGTTCACCGTGGCCAGGATGCGGGCGCTGCGCCCGCGCATCCAGGAACTGGTCGACGAGTTGGTCGACGCGATGCTGGCGGGCGAGCGCCCGGTGGACCTGGTGCGCGCGCTGGCCACTCCGGTGCCCTCACAGGTGATCTGCGAGATGCTCGGTGTGCCCTACGCGGACCGGCACATCTTCGAGACGGTCACCGAGCTGATCCTCGACCACAACACGGCCCCGCAGGACCGCGCCGCGGCCGACGGCCAACTGGTCGCACACCTGGACAAACTGGTCACCGCGGCCGAGGCCGACCCGGGCGACAACCTGCTGGGACGGATGATCGTCAAGAACCGGGAGACCCCGGTCTTCGACCACGCGGGCATGGTGGGCCTGATCAGGATCCTGCTGATCGCCGGGCACGAGACCACCGCGAACATGGTGTCGCTGAGTGTGTTCGCCCTGCTGGACCGGCCGGAACTGCTCGCCCAGCTGCGCGAGGACCCCGACCTGACCCCGAAGGCCGTCGAGGAGCTGATGCGCTTCTTCAGCATCTCCGACCACGTGACCTGCCGGGTGGCCACCGAGGACCTGGAGATCGACGGGGTGTTGATCCGCGCGGGCGAGGGCGTGATCGCGCTCAACGGCTCGGCCAACCACGACGAGTCGGTGTTCACCGATCCCGACGAGGTGGACTTCCATCGCGAGGCCCGCCACCACGTGGCCTTCGGCTACGGCATCCACCAGTGCATCGGGCAGAACCTCGCCCGGCTGGAGTTGGAGATCGTGCTGAACACGCTGATCGCCCGGCTGCCCGGCCTGCGGTTCGCGGTACCGCCGGAGGAGCTGTCCTTCAAGTACGACGGGGTGATCTACGGCATGCACAGCCTGCCGGTCACCTGGTGACGCGTCGGTTCCCACATGGCTAGTGGCGCGTCGCGCGTCGTTGACCTGGTATCCGGTCCGGGCCGAGGCTGCGGTGCCATGAAAGTGCCGTTCAGGACATCCAGTGTCCTGAACGGCACTTTCATGACACGGCCCGCGTCGGCGGGCGCGGCTGGGTGGCCGCCGGCGAGACACGGTCAAGGTTCCGAGGCGAGCCACTGGCGCGGTGCCCAAGCCCCTCGTCGGGCGCCGGACACCGCGCTAGGCTGCACGGCGTGAGCTTTCCTCACACCGTGCAGCCGGAGCAGTGTGGAGAACCGATGCGAGTGCTGATCGTGTGCTTGTCCGCGCACGGCCACCTGTTCCCGATGATCTCCACCGGCTGGGCGCTGCGCGCGGCCGGGCACGAGGTGCTGATCGCCACCTGCGGCGGGCTCACCCCGGTGGAGCGGACCGGGCTGCCCAGTGTGGACCTGGCGCCCGGGTTCAGCATGGCGATCCCCGAGGGCATGGACGTGCGGCGATCGGCGGCGCCGCCGATCGCCGAGCAGGAGTGGGCGGGCTTCTTCGCCTTCACCGCCGAGGTAATGGCCGAGGGCCTGGCCGCACTGGTGGGGTCCTGGCCGCCGGATGTGCTGCTGCACGAGGAAACCCTGTTGATCGGCTCGGCGGTCGCGATCGGCGCGGGCGTGCCTTCCGTGGCGCACGGGCTCGGGCTCGCGCACGGACTGGCCGAAGTGGACACCCTGTTCGAGCCGCAACTGCCGCTGTTCAGTCGGTTCGGGGTGCACGGCCTGCCCGAGCCCACCGCCGTGATTGACCTGAGCCCGCCGAGCATGGGCTCCGTCCCCGGCGGCTGGCCCATGCGGTACGTGCCGTACAACGGGCCGGGCATGTTGCCGGAGTGGTTGCTGGACAACGGGGATCGCCCACGGGTGGCCGTCACACTCGGCACCTTCAACCCCTACCTGACCGGGGTGGGCCCGGCCGCGCGGGTGGTCGAGCTCGCCGCAGAGCTGGACGCCGAGTTCGTGCTGGCACTGGGTTCGGTGGACACCTCGTCCCTGGGCCCGTTGCCGCCCAACGTGCGGATCAGCGGCTGGGTGCCGTTGCACGCGTTGCTGGCCACCTGCTCCGCGGTGATCCACCACGGCGGCACCGGCACCACCATGACCGCGCTGGACGCGGGCCTGCCGCAGCTGATCATGCCCGCGGACGCCGATCAACCGCTCAACGCCGAAGCGGGGTTCCGGCGCGGGCTGGCCCTGGTCTCCCGTTGCGAGCAGCTCGACACCAAACAGGTCGGTGACCTGTTGCGGGACCCCGACCTGCGGCGGGCCGCGGCCGAGGTCCGCGCCGAGATGCACGCCATGCCCGCGCCCGGCGAGGTGGCCCAGCGGATTCTCGGGCTGGCGCGGGGCTGATCACCGGCCCCGCAGCCACTGGTCGATCGCCTGCGCGGTGCTGGCTGCCTCGGACTCCACGATGCTGAAGTGGTCGCCGGCCACCTCGACCAGGTGGTGCGGGGCAGCCCAGCCCGCGCGCCAGTCCTCGCTGTCCGGGTTGCCGGTGATGGACCGCTCGGGGCGCACGAACAGCACCGGGGCCTTGGTCGGCCCTGGCTGGTAGCCGTTGAACAGGTCGATGTAGCGGGCCATCGCGGACAACCGGGCGCTGTCGAAGTGGCCCAACGAGTCCTCACGGTCGAACAGGCCCGCGAGCATCTGGCCGAAGACCCCGGTGCTGGTGTCCATGGTGGGCAGGTAGGTGTCCAGCAACACGACCCCGGCCAGCGGCACGCCCTCGCCCTCCAGGTAGAGCGCGGTGGCGTGGGCGAGCCAGCCGCCCGAGGAGTACCCGAGCAGCGCGAGCGGCCGGTCCCCCGCCTCTGCGCGGATACTCTCGCCGAGCACCTGCGCGACCGCCGCGTACGTGGACGGCAGGCTCTCCCCCGAGGCGAAACCCGGTGTGGGCAAGGCGAACATGTCGCGCACGCCGCGGAAGTGCGCGGCCAGCCGGGCGTGCTGGTGAACCCCGCCGGTGGCCATCGGCGTGCAGAGGCAGGCCAGCACCGGGCCGTCCGGCCCCGTGCACAGCCCGACCGGTTCGGGCAGCCGGTCCAGCCCCGCGCTGGAGTCGAACTCGGGGCGCAGCCCGGCGGCGGCGCTGAGCAGCGCGAACCCGGGCTTGAGCCGGTCGGCCAGCACCGCGTCGCGGAACAACGTGGTCAGCGAGTCGGCTGCAACCGGGGCCCGTTCGACGGTGTCGGCCAGTTCGGCGCGCAGCACGCGGGCCAGTTCGGCGGGGCCGCGGCTGTCGAACACGACTGTCGCGGGCAGCCGCAGGCCGGTGCTCGCGTTCAGTTCGTTGCGCAGCTCCGCGGAGGTCAGCGAGTCGACACCGGCCTCCAGGAAGCCCTGCTCCGGGTCCACCTGCTCGGGGCCGCTGTGCCCGAGAACCCTTGACTGGATGGCGCGGATCAAGTCGAGCAACACCTGCTCCTGTTCACCCTCGGACAGTTCGGACAGCCTGGCCCGCAAGGACTGTGCGTCGGCCTTGCTCGCACCGGAGGCGCTGCGCCGTGCCGGGGTGAGCAGCGAGCTGAAGATCGGTGGGAGGGCGTCGGCGGGGGCACGCAGGTCCAGTTTGATCGGTACCACCGCCGGTGCGCCGAGTGCGACCGCGGCGTCGAACAGCTCAAGCCCTTCCTCGGTGGACAAGGGGTGCACGCCGCTGCGGGACATCCTGGTGCGGTCCGCCTCGCTGAGGCCACCGGTCATGCCGCTGCTCTCGGCCCACAGGCCCCAGGCCAACGAGGTAGCGGGCAAACCCTGCGCATGCCGGTACTGGGCCAGCGCATCCAGGTACGCGTTGGCAGCGGCGTAGTTGGCTTGTCCTGGCGTACCAAAGGTTCCGGCGGCCGAGGAGAACAGTACGAAGTGGGTCAGGTCCCCGGCGAACTCGTGCAGATTCCAGGCCGCGTCCACCTTGGGCCGCAAGACGGTGTCCAGGCGTTCGGGCGTCAACGAGCCGATCACCCCGTCGTCCAGGACACCCGCGGTGTGCACGACGGCACCGACTGAATTTTCAGTCAGTAGGGCCCGAACGGCCTCACGGTCGGCAACGTCGCAGGCCAGGACCGGACGGCCCTCGACGGTTCCTCCGCCCCGGCTGACCAACAGCAGGTTCCGCACGCCGGAGTCGAGCAGGTGCTTGGTGACGAGCCTGCCCAGGGTCCCCGTGGCGCCGGTGACCAGCACGGTGCCGTCCGGGTCCCAGGCGGGCACCTCACCGGTGGCCCGCACGCGAACGAGCCGGGCGGCGAGCGCCTTGCCCTGGCGCAGCAGCAGTTGCGGCTCACCTGACGCCACAGCTCCCGGCAGTGCGGCAGCGGACTCGTCCCCGGCATCCAGGTCCACCAGGACGATCCGGTCGGGGTGCTCCGACTGCGCCGAGCGGACAAGCCCCCACACCGCGGCACCGGCCAGGTCCACGGTGTCCGCGCCACGCGTGACGACCACGAGCTTCGCCGACTCGAACCGCTCCTCGACGAGCCATGCCTGCAACACCGCGAGCACTCGGTTCGTCGCCGTGCGAACCGTGTCGCCCGCACATGGCAGCACCACGTAGTCGTGTTCTCCCAAGGAGTCCAGGTCAGCACAGCTGTCGACCCGGACAGCGGCCGACTCCAGCGCGACGCCCACCTTGAGTTCGTCGGTGCCGAGCACGGCCCAGCGCGCGGCCGGATCGGCCGCAGGCGCGGCGATGGGCGTCCACTCCACGTGGAACAGCGAGTCCGGGCCGCTGGCACGGGTCGCGGCGAGCTGATCGGCGGAGATCTCCCGCAGCGCCAGCGATCCGACCGTGGCCACCGGCGCTCCCATCCCGTCGGCGATCACCAGCCGAGCCGTGCCAGCGCTGGTCGGCGTCACCTGCACGCGCAGGTTGGACGCACCGGTCGCGTGCAGTTCGACCTCGCTCCAGGCGAACGGCAGCGCGATCCGGTCGCTGGCCGCATTGCTGAGCGTCACGGTGTGCAGGGCCGCGTCGAGCAGGGCCGGGTGCACGCCGAACGCGTCCACCTCGGCGTCCTCGGGCAGGCTCACCTCGGCGAACACCTCGTCTCCGCGTCGCCACGCGGCGCGCAGCCCACGGAACAGCGGACCGTAGACCAGTCCAACGCTGGCCATGTCCTCGTACAACTCGCCGGTGTCGATCGACTCCGCACCGGAGGGTGGCCAGTCGGTCAGGCCTGGCGCCTGTCCGCCGGTCCCCACACCGAGCACACCGTTGGCGTGTCTGGTCCACTGCCCGTCGCCGAGTCGCGAGTGGACGGTCACGCTCCGCTCGGCCGAATCGCCCGCCGGGCCGACCGCGACCTGGAGCTGGACCGCCCCGCTGTCGGGCACCGCCAGCGGGGCCTCGATCGTCAGCTCGGCGAGCAGGCCGCAGCCGACCTCGTCACCGGCCCGGATCGCCAACTCGACAAAGCCGGTGCCGGGGAACAGCACCGTGCCGCCCACGGCGTGGTCGGACAGCCATGGGTGGGTGCTGGTCGACACCTTGCCGGTGAGCAGCAGGCCACCCGTGTCGGCCACTGCCACGGCCGCACCGAGCACCGGGTGCCCCAGTTCGGCCGCATCGGGTTCGTCGGCCCGGAGCCAGTAGCTCGCCCGCTGGAACGGGTACGTGGGCAGGTCCGTCCGGCGCCCGCCCGCGAACAGGGTCGGCCAGTCGACCTCGCCGCCAGCGGCGTGGACCTGTCCGAGCGCGGTGATCACTGCTTGGGCCTCACCACGGTTCTTGCGCAGCGCGGACACGAACGTGCCCTCCGCGCACTGCTGGGCCATGCCGGTGAGCACACCGTCCGGCCCCAACTCCAGGAACGTCGTGACACCAAGGTCTTGCAGGCGGCGCACGCCGTCGCAGAACCGGACCGCCTCGCGAACGTGCCGCACCCAGTACTCGGGAGCGCACAGCTGGTCACCGGCCACCGAACCGGTCAGGGTCGACACGATCGGAATCCTCGGCGAGCGCAAGTCCAGTGTGGACACGATCTTGCCGAACTCGGCCAGCATCGGCTCCATCAACGGGGAGTGGAACGCGTGCGAGACGACCAGCCTGCGCGACTTGCGCTCCGCGAACCGCTCCACCACAGCACCGACCGCGTCCTCGTCACCGGACAGCACAACGGAGTCCGGCGCGTTGATCGCCGCGATACCGACTCGCGCGGTCAGGTGCGGGAGGACCTCGTCCTCGGTGGCCTGGATGGCGACCATGGCACCACCGGGCGGCAACTCCTGCATGAGCCGACCGCGTGCGGCCACCAGCTTCGCCGCGTCGGCCAGCGACAGGACACCGGCCACGTGCGCGGCCGAGACCTCACCGATCGAGTGCCCAGCCAGGTAGTCCGGCGCGAGGCCCCAGGACTCGACGAGCCGGAACAGTGCCACCTCGATCGCGAACAACGCGGCCTGGGTGTACCGGGTCTGGTCCAGCAGCTCCGAACCGTCGAAGATCACCTCGCGCAACGGCAGGTCGAACTCGGCGCACACCTCGTCAAAGGCCTTGGCGAAGGCGGGAAAGGACTCGTACAGCTCGCGACCCATCCCGGCGCGCTGAGCGCCCTGGCCGGTGAACAACACCGCCAGCTTGCCACCGGTGCGGGCCACACCGCGCACGAGGTTGGCGGACTTGCCCCCGTCCGCGAGCACGCGGAGTCCGCTGAGCAGCTCGGCTCGATCAGCGCCGAGGACCACAGCGCGGTGCTGGAAGGCCGATCGCGTGGCCACCAGCGAGTAGCCGACGTCCAGCAGGTCCACCTCGGGGTCTCCGTCCACTTGGGACGCGAGGTGGGCGGCTCGCTCGTACAGCGCGGACTCGTTCTTGGCCGACAGCACCCACGGAGTCACCGGGAGTTGGTCACCGGCTGGCAGTTCCGTGGCAGTAGGGGCTTGTTCGACGATCACGTGCGCGTTGGTGCCGCTGATGCCGAACGAGGACACGCCCGCGCGTCGTGGGTGATCGGTGGCGGGCCACGGGACCTGCTCAGTGAGCAACCGCACGCTGCCCGCGGTCCAGTCCACGTTCGGCGAGGGCTTGTCCACGTGCAGGGTCTTCGGCACCACCCCGTGGCGCATGGCCAGCACCATCTTGATCACTCCGGCGATCCCGGCGGCGGCCTGGGTGTGCCCGATGTTGGACTTGATCGACCCCAGCAACAGCGGCTCGGCGCGATCCTGGCCGTACGTGGCCAACAGCGCCTGCGCCTCAATCGGATCACCCAACGTGGTACCGGTTCCGTGCGCCTCGACCACGTCGACCTGGTCGGCGGACACCCTGGCGTTGGCCAGCGCCTGGCGGATCACCCGCTGCTGGGAAGGACCGTTCGGGGCCGTGATGCCGTTGGAGGCCCCGTCCTGGTTGATCGCCGACCCGCGCAGCAGTCCCAGCACCCGGTGGCCGTTCTCGCGGGCGTCGGACAAGCGCTCCAGCACCACCATGCCCACGCCCTCGGCGAAGCCGGTGCCGTCGGCGGTGTCCGCGAACGCCTTGCAGCGACCGTCCGGGGACAGCCCGCGCTGGCGACTGAACTCGATGAACGTGCCGGGCGTGGCCATCACGGTGACACCACCGGCCAGGGCGAGCGGACACTCCTTGTTGCGCAGGGCCTGCATCGCCAGGTGCAGCGCGACCAGCGAGGAGGAGCAGGCCGTGTCCACCGAGACGGTCGGGCCCTCCAAGCCGAACACGTAGGCCGCCCGGCCGGACACGAAGCTGCCGAACCCGTAGCTGCCAACGTAGTCGTGGTACATCACCCCGGCGAACACCCCGGTCTGACTGCCCCGCAACGCGGCCGGGTCGATGCCCGCGTCCTCCAGTGCGGACCAGGACGCCTCCAGCAGCAGTCGTTGCTGCGGATCCACCGCGAGCGCCTCGCGCGGGGAGATGCCGAAGAAGGTCGGGTCGAACTCCGCCGCGTCGTAGAGGAATCCGCCGCGGTTGACATAGCTGGTGTCCGGTCGCGAGGCGGTCGGGTCGTACACGCGGTCCAGGTCCCAGCCGCGGTCGGCGGGGAACTCCCCGATGCCCTCGCCGCCCTCGGTCAGCAGCGTCCACAGCTGCTCGGGGGTGGTGACGCCGCCGGGGTAGCGGCAGGACATGCCGACGATCGCGATCGGTTCCCTGCTCTCCGCGGCCAGTTTCCGGTTCTGCTCCCGCAGGCGCTCGGTCTCCTTCAGCGCGGCCCGCAGTGCCAGTACCACCTTGTCCTCGGACGTGGGCATCGCAGTCTCACACCTCTCGCGTGACGTCATCGAGGTCGGCCCCGTCCAGGGCCATGCTGATCAGGCTGTCGGTGTCCATCTCGTCGATCGACCCCGACTGCTCCGGCGGGCTGTCGACCGGTTCGGTGGCACCGGCCAGCTCCAGCAGGCTGTCCATCAGCCCGGAGTCGCGCAGCCTGCTCAACGGGATGCTGCCGAGGATCTCCCGCACGCGGTCCTCGGCCGAGCCCTCGGCCGGGGTCGTGCGCGGGCTCAGCTCGGCGTCGAGCTGCGCGGCGAGCACCTGTGAGCTGGGGTAGTCGAAGATCAGCGTGGGTGGCAGGCGGAGCCCGGTCGCGGCGTTGAGCTGGTTGCGGAACTCCACCGCCGTCAACGAGTCGAAGCCCAGTTCGCTGAAGGCCCGGTCCGGTTCGATGGCCTCGGTCCCGGCATGACCGAGCACGGCAGCCGCCTGGCTGCGGACCAGGTCCAGCAGCAGTTCCGCGCGGTCCTGCTCGGTCAGCCCCGCGAGCTGCTGGCGGAGCGCGGCCACCGGCACGGCCCCGGCTTGTGCGGTCCTGCGCACCGGGGTGCGGACCAGACCGCGCAGCACCGGGGGCACAGCATCCCCGGACAGTGCCTTGAGGTCCAGCTTCATCGGCACGGCAACGGGTTCGCCGCTGGTGGCCACCGAGTCCAGCAGCTCAAGTCCCTCCTCAGTGGACAGTGGCAGCACGCCGTTACGCGAGATACGGGACCGGTCGGTCGCGTCCAACTGGCCGGTCATGCCGCTGCTCTCGGCCCACAGGCCCCAGGCCAGCGAGGTAGCGGGCAGCCCCTGTGCGTGCCGGTACTGGGCCAGCGCATCCAGGTACGCGTTGGCAGCGGCGTAATTGCCCTGGCCGGGAGCACCGAGCACACCGGCGGCCGAGGAGAACAGCACGAAGTGGGTCAGGTCCCCGGCGAACTCGTGTAGGTTCCAGGCCGCATCCACCTTCGGCCGCAAGACGGTGTCCAGACGCTCGGGCGTCAACGAGCCGATCACCCCGTCATCCAGCACACCCGCGGTGTGCACGACAGCACTGACTGAATTTTCAGCCAGCAGTGCCCGTACCGCCTCACGGTCGGCAACGTCGCAGGCCAGGACCGCGCGGCCGTCGACCACTCCCCCGCTGCGACTGACCAGCACCAGGTGCTGGAACCCACGCTCGGCGAAGTGCCTGGTGACAAGTCGGCCCAGGGTCCCGGTCGCGCCGGTGATCAACACCGTGCCCTCGGGGTCCCAGTCCGCACCGGGCGCCAACTCCGCGACCCGGACCAGGCGAGCGCCGCGCACGGCCCCGTCACGCACCAGCACCTGCGGTTCACCGGCCGCGACGATGCCCGGCAACAGGCTGACGGACCGGTCGTCGGTGTCCACCAGGACGATCCGGTCCGGGTTCTCCGACTGCGCGGAACGGACGAGCCCCCACACCGCGGCACCGGCCAGGTCCGTGACCTCCGGCCCGACCGCGCCCCGCGTGCGGATCACCAGCTTGGCGGCGGCGAACCGCTCCTCCGCCAGCCAGGACTGGATCAGCGCGAGCGCCTCGTGGGTGCGGGCGTGCACCTCGCCGCCGACGAACTGGGCGAGGACCACGTCGGCGCTGACCACCGAGGACAGGTCGGCGGCCGTGTCCACGCGGGCGACCTGGCCGTCCAGCGAGAGCGGTTCACCCAGCACCGCCCAGTGCCCGGCGGAGACGACCACCTCGGCGGCCAGCCGGGCCCAGTCGAGCCGGAACAGCGCCTCGTGGTGGGCGCTCACCTGGAGACCGGCCAGCTCGCGCAGTGCCAGCGACCCGATCGTGGCAACCGGGGCACCGGCCGAGTCGGCCAGTTGCAGGGACACGGCGCGGTCCCCGGCTGGGGCCACCCGCACCCGCAGGCCGGTGGCCCCGGTCGCGTGCAGGTCCACTGTGGACCAGGAGAACGGCACCAGCGCCTGGTCACCGCCGACCGGGCTGAGGCTGATCGCGTGCAGTGCGGAGTCCAGCAGCGCCGGGTGCAATCCGAGCCGGTCCACCTCGGCGTCCTCGGGCAGGCTCACCTCGGCGAACACCTCGTCCCCGCGCCGCCACGCCGCCGAGAGGCCCTGGAAGGTCGGCCCGTACACCAGGCCGCTGGCCGCCAACTCGGTGTACAGGTCGGCGACCGGCACCGGTTCCGCGTCAGTCGGCGGCCACTGGGTCAGCTCGAACGAGGCGGGCTGGTCGGAGGCCGACAGCACCCCGTGGGCGTTCTTGGTCCAGGGCGCGTCCTCCAGTCGCGAGTGGACGGTCACGGTGCGCGTGCCGTCCTCCTGGGGCGCACCGACCGCGACCTGGACCTGCACCGTTCCGCTGGTCGGCAGCACCAGTGGCGCCGCCAGGGTCAGTTCCTCGACCCGGCCGCAGCCCGCCTCGTCACCGGCGCGGATCGCCAGCTCGACGAAGGCCGTGCCGGGCAACAGGATCGTGTCCCCGATGGCGTGCTCGGCAAGCCAGGGCGTGGTCCGCGCCGACAGCCTGCCGGTGAACAGGTAGCTTCCGGTGTCGGCCAGCTCGACGGCGGGCCCGAGCAGTGCGTGGTCGGAGGTGCCAGCCGGGTCGGCGCCGACGCTGTCCAGCCAGAAGCGTTCGTGCTGGAAGGCGTAGGTGGGCAGGTCGACTCGGCGCCCGCCTGCGAACACCGCGGCCCAGTCGGCCGAGGTACCGCCAACGTGCAGTCGGCTCAGCGCGGTGAGCAGCGTGCGCACCTCGTCACGGTCCCTGCGCAGGGCCGGGGCAAACGTGCCCTCCACGCACTGCTGGGCCATGCCGGTCAGCACACCATCCGGCCCCAACTCCAGGAACGTCGTGACACCAGCACTTTCCAGGTACTTCAGGCCGTCACTGAACCTGACCGCCTCGCGGACGTGCCGAACCCAGTACTCCGGAGTACACAGCTCATCGCCCGCCAACGCCCCGGTCAGGTTCGACACAACCGGAATCCTCGGCACAGCGAAGTCCAAAGTGGACGCGATCTTCCCGAACTCCGCCAGCATCGGCTCCATAAGCGGCGAATGGAACGCATGCGACACCACCAAACGCCGAGTCTTACGACCCGCGAAAACCGCCACCACAGCGGCAACCGCATCCTTATCACCCGACACCACAACAGAATCCGGCCCATTGATCGCCGCGATACTCACACCGTTAGTCAGGTGCGGAGCAACCTCCTCCTCAGTCGCCTGGATCGCGACCATCGCACCGCCGGCCGGCAACTCCTGCATGAGCCGACCACGAGCCGCCACCAGCTTCACAGCATCAGCCAACGACAACACACCAGCCACATGAGCCGCCGACAACTCACCAATCGAATGCCCAGCAACATAATCCGGCCGCACACCCCACGACTCAACAAGCCGGAACAACGCAACTTCGATCGCGAACAACGCAGCCTGGGTGTACTGCGTCTGATCAAGCAGTTCCGAACCGTCGAAGATCACATCACGCAACGGCAACTCGAACTCGCCGCACACCACGTCAAACGCCTCAGCGAACACCGGGAACGACTCGTACAACTCACGACCCATCCCAGCCCGCTGAGCACCCTGACCAGTGAACAACAGTGCGAGCTTGCCCTCGGTCCTGGCCACACCCGTGATCACGTTCGGCGAGGGCTCGCCCGCGGCCAGCGCGCGGAGTCCACTGATCAGCTCCTCGCGGTCCGCTCCGACCACCGCCGCCCGGTGCGGGAACGCGGAACGCAGTGCCGCCAGCGAGTAGCCGAGGTCGTTGGGCGGCGCACTGTCCACAACAGACAGCAGTCGCCTTGCCTGGTCGGGCAGGGCGTCCTTGCTGCGCGCCGACACCAGCCAGGGCAGCACCGGACCGGTGGCCTTCGGCGGCTGAGGCTCCTCGGTAGGTGCCTGCTCGATGATGGTGTGCGCGTTGGTCCCGCTGATGCCGAACGAGGAGATGCCCGCACGACGCGGCCGTCCGCTGTCCGGCCAGGGCTGCGCCTGCGTCAGCAGTTCGACGGCGCCCGCCGACCAGTCCACGTGCGGGGACGGGGCGTCCACGTGCAAGGTCTTCGGCAGGACTCCGTGCCGCATTGCCATGACCATCTTGATGATCCCGGCAACCCCGGCCGCCGCCTGAGTGTGCCCGAGGTTCGACTTGACCGACCCCAGCCACAGCGGTTGCTCGCGGTCCTGGCCGTACGTGGCGAGCAAGGCCTGCGCCTCGATCGGATCACCCAGCGTGGTACCGGTTCCGTGCGCCTCCACCACATCCACGTCCGCGGTGGTGAGACCCGCGCTGGCCAGGGCCTTGCGGATCACCCTGCGCTGGGAGGGGCCGTTCGGGGCGGTGAGGCCGTTCGAGGCCCCGTCCTGGTTGATCGCCGACCCGCGCACGATCGCGAGCACCGGGTGGCCGTTGCGGCGCGCGTCGGACAGCCGCTCCACCACCAGCACGCCCACGCCCTCGGACCAGCCAGCACCGTCCGCCGCGGCGGCAAAGGATCGGCACCGGCCGTCACGGGACAGCCCGCGCTGGCGGCTGAACTCGATGAACGCGCCGGGCGTGGCCATCACGGTGACACCACCGGCCAAGGCGAGATCGCACTCGCCCTGCCGCAGTGCCTGCGCGGCCAGGTGCAGCGCGACCAGTGAGGAGGAGCAGGCCGTGTCCACCGTGACCGCCGGTCCCTCCAGCCCGAGGCTGTAGGCGATCCGCCCGGACACCACGCTGCCGGAGGCGGCGGCGCCCTCGTAGTCGTGGTACATGACCCCGGCGAACACCCCGGTCTGACTGCCCTTCAACAGGACCGGGTCGATGCCCGCGCGCTCCAGCGCCTCCCAGGACACCTCCAACAGCTGGCGCTGCTGCGGGTCGGTGATCAGCGCCTCACGCGGGGAGATCCCGAAGAAGCCCGGGTCGAACTCGGCCGCGTCGTGCAGGAACCCGCCCTCCCGCACGTAGCACTTGCCCTCCTTGTCCGGGTCCGGGTCGTACAGCCGTTCCACGTCCCAGCCGCGGTCCTCCGGGAACAGCGTGATCGCGTCGGCCTCCTCGGTGACCAGCCGCCACAGGTCCTCAGGCGAGCGAACCCCACCCGGGTAGCGGCAGCTCATCGCCACGATCGCGATCGGCTCGTCGTCCACAGTCGACGACACGGTCGGCGCCACGTCCTCGGCGGTGCCGGAGACCTCGGCGAGCAGGTAGTCGGCCAGGGCCGTGGTGGTCGGGTAGTCGAAGACCAGCGTGGCTGGCAGCCGCAGCCCGGTGGCCGTGGTCAACCCGTTGCGCAGGTGCACCGCGGCGAGCGAGTCGAAGCCCAGGTCCTGGAACGGCTTGTCCAGTTCGACGGCCTCCGGGGAATGGTGCCCCAACACCGTGGCGACGTGCGCTCGAACCAGGGCGATCACGGTGTCGCGGCGTTCCGGCTCGGACAGCCCGGCGAGCCGCTGGGCCAGTCCGGACGAGACCGAGGCGGCGACGGAGGCCGTGCCGCGGCGGACCGACCTGCCTGCCAGGCCGCGGAACAGCGCGGCACCCTGCTCACGCAACACAGGCAGGTCGAGCTTGACAGGTGCCACGGCGGCCGGGCCACCCTGGGCGAGGTCGAACAGGGCCAGGGCCTCGTCGGTATCCAGCGGCAACACGCCCGCGCTGGCCAGTTGCTCGCGGTCGATCTCGGCCGTCATACCGCTGGTGGCCGCCCAGAAGCCCCAGCCCAGCGAGGTCGCGGGCAGACCGCGGGCACGGCGGTACTGGGCCAAGGCGTCCAGGTAGGCGTTGGCGGCGGCGTAGTTGCCCTGCCCCGGCGAGCCGAAGGTCGCCGCCACCGAGGAGAACAGGACGAACCGGTCCACCTCGCCGAGGAGTTCGTGCAGGTTCCAGGCCGCGTCCACCTTGGGCCGCAGCACCGCGTCCAGCCGTTCCGGGGTCAGCGAGCCGATCACCCCGTCGTCCAGCACACCTGCCGCGTGCACCACCGCACTGACTGAATTTTCAGCCAGGACCTGCCGCAGGGCCGCACGGTCCGCCGCGTCACAAGCGACCACGGTCGCCGCGGCACCCAGCTCGGCGAGCTCGGCGCGCAGATCCTCCGCACCACCGCTGCGGCTCATCAACAGCAGGTTGCGCACTCCGTGCCGCTCGACGAGATGACGTGCCAGCAGCCGACCGAGTCCACCCGTACCGCCAGTGATCAGCACCGTGCCATCGGGATCCCAGCCGGTGTCCGGCTCCGTGACAGCGGCGCGGGCGAGCCGCGCGGCCAGGACCACGCCATCCCGGATCACCACCTGGGGCTCCCCAGAGGCCACGACCGCGGGCAGCAGGCTCGCGGCCTCCGTGGCCGGGTCCAGGTCCACCAGCACGATCCGGTCCGGGTTCTCCGACTGCGCGGAACGGACGAGCCCCCACACCGCGGCACCAGCCAGATCGGTCACCTCGGCACCGACCGCGCCGTGCGTGACGATCACCAGCGTGGGTGAGTCGTTGCGCTGCAACACCTCCAGTGCCCGGTGCGTGACCTCGTGCACAGCACCGTTGATGAACGGCACGACCACCACGTCGGCCTCGCGCACGGCCTCGAACCCCTCGACCAGGTCCACCCCGGCGACCTGACCGGCGAGCCCGTTCAGCTGCTGCCCCACCACGGTCCAGCGCGCGGCGGACACGGCGGGTTCCACGGGAACCGGTACCCAGTCCACTTGGAACAGTGCGTCGGCAGCGGCAGGAGCCCGTACCGGGGCCATGGGCCGCAGCGTGAGTTCACCGACGGCCAGCACGGGGGCGCCAGTGGAGTCGGCGACTCGCAGTGCGACCGAGCCCGCACCGGTCGGCGTGATCTGTACCCGCAGGCTGGACGCGCCCGAGGCGTGCAGTTCGACGTCAGACCAGGCGAAGGGCAGCAGCGCTTCCTCAGCGGAGGCGGAGCTGAGGCCGATCGCCTGGAGCGCGGCGTCGAGCGCGGCCGGGTGCAGGCCGAACCGCCCTGGCTCCAAGGAGTCCGCCCCGGGCAGCGCCACCTCGGCGAACACCTGCTCGCCGTGCCGCCAAGCCGAACGCAGACCGCGGAACACCGGCCCGTAGGTGAGACCGGCCTCGGCCGCGGTGGCGTGGAAGTCCTCCAGCGACAAGGATTCGGCGCCACTCGGCGGCCACGCCGTCAGCTCGAAGGCTGGCTGACCGGCAGTTGGGGCCAGGATCCCGCTGGCGTGCCGCAGCCACGGCGAGTCCTCCGCGGCGTCCTCACGACGCGAGTGGATGCCGAGCACACGGCGCCCATCGGCGTTCGGGGCCCCGACGAGGACCTGGACCTGGACGCCGCCGCGCTCCGGCAGCACCAGCGGGGCCTCGATCGTCAACTCGGCGAGCAGGCCGCAGCCGACCTCGTCACCGGCCCGGACCGCCAGCTCGACGAAGGCCGTGCCGGGCAACAGGATCGTGCCGCCGATAACGTGATCAGCCAGCCAGCGGTGCGTGCCGACCGAGATCCGCGCACTGAACAGCACGCTGTCGGAGTCCGCGAGCGGTACGGCCGCGCCGAGCAGCGGGTGGTCGGGCGAGGTGAGCCCGAGCGAGGCGACATCGCTGGTCGTTGCGGTGGAGTTGAGCCAGAACCGCTCGCGTTGGAAGGCGTAGGTGGGCAGGTCGACCCGGCGGGCACCGGGGAAGACCTCGGCCCAGTTGACGGTTCGGCCGGTCACGTGCAGTTGCGCCAGGGCGGTGGTGATCGTCTCGACCTCGTCGCGGCCCTTACGCAGCGCGGACACCAAGGTGCCCTCCACACACTGCTGGGCCATGCCGGTCAGCACACCGTCCGGCCCCAACTCCAGGAACGTCGTGACACCAGCACTTTCCAGGTACTTCAGGCCATCACTGAACCGGACGGCCTCGCGGACGTGCCGGACCCAGTACTCGGGAGTGCACAGCTCATCGCCCGCCAGCACCCCGGTCAGGTTCGACACAACCGGAATCCTCGGCGCGGCGAAGTCCAAAGTGGATGCGATCTCGCCGAACTCCGCCAGCATCGGCTCCATGAGCGGCGAATGGAACGCATGCGACACCACCAAACGCCGAGTCTTGCGATCCGCGAAAACCGCCACCACAGCGGCAACCGCATCCTCATCACCCGACACCACAACAGAATCCGGCCCATTGATCGCCGCGATACTCACACCATCGGTCAGGTGCGGAGCAACCTCCTCCTCAGTCGCCTGGACCGCGACCATCGCACCACCGGCCGGCAACTCCTGCATGAGCCGACCACGAGCCGCCACCAGCTTCACAGCATCAGCCAACGACAACACACCAGCCACATAAGCCGCCGACAACTCACCAATCGAATGCCCAGCAACATAATCCGGCCGCACACCCCACGACTCAACAAGCCGGAACAACGCAACTTCAATCGCGAACAACGCAGCCTGGGTGTACTGCGTCTGATCAAGCAGTTCCGAACCGTCGAAGATCACATCACGCAACGGCAACTCGAACTCGGCACACACCACGTCAAACGCCCCAGCAAACACCGGGAACGACTCGTACAACTCACGACCCATCCCAGCGCGCTGCGACCCCTGACCAGTGAACAGCACACCCAGCTTGCCGGTGCTCCGCGCAGTGCCGGTGACCACTGCGGGCGACACCTCGCCAGCAGCGATTGCGGTCAGCGCGGTGAGCAGGCTCGCGCGATCCGTGCCGACGGCGGCGCCCCGGTGCTCGAACTGGGCGTGCGAAGTGGCCAGCGAGTAGCCGAGGTCGGACAGGTCCAGCTCGGGGCGAGCCTCCACATAGGACACGAGCTGCGCGGCCTGTGCGGCCAGGGCCTGCTTGGTGTGCGCGGACAGGACCCAGGGCAGCGCACCCACCGGGATCCGCTGCGGGGCGGGCTCGTCGACCACGGGCGGCTGCTCGATGATCACGTGGGCGTTCGTGCCGCTGACGCCGAACGAGGAGATGCCCGCACGACGCGGCCGACCGTCCTCGGGCCAGGGCCTGGCCTCGGTGGCCAGTTCCACGGACCCGGCCGACCAGTCCACATGCGGGGTCGGCTCGTCCACGTGCAAGGTCTTCGGCACCACGCCGTGCCGCATGGCCATGACCATCTTGATGATCCCGGCAACCCCGGCCGCCGCCTGAGTGTGCCCGAGGTTGGACTTGATCGACCCCAGTAGCAGCGGCTCGGCGCGGTCCTGGCCGTACGTGGCCAGCAGGGCCTGCGCCTCGATCGGATCACCCAGCGTGGTACCGGTTCCGTGCGCCTCAACGGCTTGCACCTCGTTGACGGTGAGCCCCGCGTTGGCCAGGGCCTGGCGGATCACCCGCTGCTGCGAAGGACCGTTCGGGGCCGTAAGACCGTTCGAGGCACCGTCCTGGTTGATCGCCGAGCCACTGATCACCGCCAGCACCGGGTGCCCGTTGCGGCGCGCGTCGGACAGCCGCTCCAGCACCAGCACGCCCACGCCCTCGGACCAGCCAGCCCCGTCCGCGGCTGCGGCGAAGGACTTGCACCGGCCGTCACGGGCGAGCCCGCGCTGACGGCTGAACTCCACGAACATCTCGGGAGTGGACATGACGGCGACGCCACCGGCCAGGGCCAGGGTGCAGTCGCCCTGCCGCAGCGACTGGCAGGCCCAGTGCAGGGACACCAGCGAGGAGGAGCACGCGGTGTCCACGCTGACCGCGGGGCCTTCCAGCCCGAAGGTGTAGGCGACCCGGCCGGAGACGAGGCTGCCGGTGCCGCTGTTGCCGAGGTAGTCGTGGTACATGACCCCGGCGAACACCCCGGTTCGGCTGCCCTTCAGCGTGCCGGGATCGATGCCCGCGCGCTCGAACGCCTCCCAGGACGCCTCCAGCAGCAGGCGCTGCTGGGGGTCCATGGCAAGGGCCTCGCGCGGGGAGATGCCGAAGAAGGCCGGGTCGAATTCGGCCACGTCGTGCAGGAAACCGCCGTCGCGGACGTAGCTCTTGCCCTCGGCGTCCGGGTCCGGGTCGAACAGCGCGTCCACGTCCCAGCCACGGTCGGTGGGGAAGGGCGTCACCACCTCCTCACCACGAGCGACCAGCTGCCACAGGTCCTCCGGCGAGCGGACGCCACCCGGGTAGCGGCAGCTCATCGCCACGATCGCGATCGGATCATCGGCGTTAGGTCCACTCAGGACGGTCACGGGTGCGTGCTCGGCGAGGGTGCCGAGCAGTTCTCCGTACAGGTGGCGGGCGAGCACGGTCGGCGTCGGGTAGTCGAACACCAGCGTGGCGGGCAGCCGCAGGTCGGTGGCCGTGTTGAGCCGGTTGCGCAGTTCCACGGCGCTGAGCGAGTCGAAGCCCAGTTCCTGGAAGGCCCGGCCCGCGTCCACGGTCTCGATGGTGGCGTGGCCCAGGATCGAGGCGACCTGCGACCGGACCAGGTCGACCAGCGCGGGTTCGCGGTCCTCCTCCGGCAACGAGGCAAGCCGCCGACGCAGTGAGTCCACATCGGACTGATCACCGGTGGCCGCGGCTCGCCGCGTGCTGGGCACCAGGGAGCGGAACACCGGCGGCACCGCTTCACCGCGTGCTCGCAGTGCCCCGAGGTCCAGCCGTACCGGGACGAGTGCGGCCTCGCCGAGCGACAGCGCCGTGTCGAACAGGGCCAGGCCCTCGTCGGAGCCGAGCGGGCGGACCCCCGACTGGGAGATGCGCTGCCGGTCGGAGGCGTCGAGTTGCCCGGTCATGCCGCTGGCCTGGTCCCAGAACCCCCAGGCCAGTGCGGTGGCGGGCAGGCCCTGTGCGTGCCGGTGCTGGGCCAGGGCATCCAGGTAGGCGTTGGCGGCGGCGTAGTTGGCCTGCCCAGGGTTGCCCGTGACCCCGGCGATCGAGGAGAACAGCACGAAGTGGGTCAGGTCCCCGGCGAACTCGTGCAGGTTCCAGGCCGCGTCCACCTTCGGCCGCAGCACCGCGTCCAGGCGTTCCGGGGTGAGCGAGCCAATCACCCCGTCGTCCAGGACACCCGCGGTGTGCACGACGGCACCGACTGAATTTTCAGTCAGCAGGCTCCGCACCGCCTCACGATCAGCCACGTCACAGGCGGCCACGGTCGCCGCAGCGCCCAACTCCGCAAGATCCGCGAGCAACTGCTCGGCGCCGGGGGCGTCCCCGCCTCGACGGCTCACCAGCAGCAGGTTGTGCACGCCCGAGGCCGCGAGGTGCTTGGCCACCAGCCCGCCCAGCGTGCCGGAGGCGCCAGTGATCAACACGGTTCCGTCGGGGTCCCACTCGACCGGCGTGTGCTCGGCGGCGGCCCGAACACGACCGAGCCGGGGCACCCGCACGGCGCCCGCACGCAGGGCGGCCTGCGGCTCGCCGGAGCCGACAACGGCGGCCACGAGGTGTGCGGACTCGGCAGCCGGGTCCAGGTCGACCAGCACGATCCGGTCCGGGTTCTCCGACTGCGCGGAACGGACGAGCCCCCACACCGCGGCTCCGGCAAGATCGGCCACATCGCTGGTGACCGCACCGCGGGTCAGCACGACGAGCCTGCTGGCGGCGAAGCGTTCGTCGGCCAGCCAGTCCTGGAGTTGAGGCAACACGCGGTGCACGGCCCCGTCACCGAATGCTGGCAGCACAACGATGTCCGCACCCACCGCACTGTCCAGGTCGGCGACCGCCTCGCCCAGCCCGAGCGATTCGGCGCCGAGCACGGCCCAACGCCCACCGGTCGTGCTGCCGAGTCGGCCGGGTTCCCAGTCCAGGCGGTACAGGGACTCGTGGTAGCCGGTGCGGGAGAGTTCCGCCGTGACCACGGGGCGCAGCGCGAACGAGCCGATCGACAGCACCGGAGCACCCGTGCTGTCGGCCACCTCGACCGACACCGAACCGCCGACCGTCGGGGCCACCCGGACCCGCAGGGTGGACGCGCCGGTGGCGAACAGCTCCACCTGGGACCAAGCGAACGGCAACAGCACCTGGTCGCCAGCCGAAGCACCGAGCCCGACGGCTTGCAGCGCGGCGTCAAGCAGCGCGGGGTGCAGTCCGAACTGGGCGGCGTCGGCGGGCGATGGCAGCGCGACCTCGGCGAAGACCTGGTCTCCGTGGCGCCACGCGGCCCGCAGGCCCTGGAACACCGGGCCGTACGCCAACCCGAGCTCGGCCGCGTCCCGGTAGAAAGCCTCCAGCGACACGGGTTGGGCGCCTGCGGGCGGCCACTGGGTCAGCGCGAACTCGGCAGGCCGCGCGCTGGGTGCGACCGTGCCGGTGGCGTGCCTGGTCCACGGCTCCTCGTCGACCCGGGAGTAGACGTTGAGCGCGCGCCGGTTCGCGGAGTCGGCCGCACTGAGGGAGATCTGCAACTGCACGGCCCCGCGTTCGGGCAGCACCAGCGGCGCTTCGAGGGTCAGGTCCTCGACCCGGCCGCAGCCGACCTGGTCGCCCGCCCGGATCGCCAACTCGACGAAACCCGTGCCGGGAAGGACAACCACGTCGCCGACGGCGTGGTCGGCGAGCCACGGGTGGCTGTCCAGGCCGAGGCGGGCGGCGAACACTAGGCCGTCGGAGTCGGCGAGCACCATGGCGGCGCCGAGCAGCGGGTGGTCGGCGGCGATCAGCCCGGCGGAGGCCACGTCGCCCACACCAGCCGTGACCTCAAGCCAGTAGTGCTCGCGCTGGAAGGCGTACGTCGGCAGGTCGACGCGTCGGCCACCCGGGTAGATGGCCGCCCAGTCCACGCCGACGCCTCGCACGTGCAGTTCGGCCAGCGACAGGTACAGCCGGTGCAGCCCGCCCTCGTCGCGGCGCAGCGTGCCCGTGACGACAGCGTCCTGGCCCACGGCGTCCAGCGTCTCCTGAAGGCCGACCGTCAGCACCGGGTGCGCCGAGCACTCCACGAAACCGCCGAACCCCTCGGCTGCCAGCGCGCGCACCGCGGGGTCGAACTCCACCGTGCGGCGCAGGTTGTCGTACCAGTACTGGGCATTCATGGCCGAGGTGTCGATCCAGCCGCCGGTCACGGTGGAGTAGAACGGCACCTCACCGGTCCGCGGCGAGACGGGACCGAGATCGGCCAGCAGCCTGTCGTGGATCAGCTCCACCTGCGCCGAGTGGGAGGCGTAGTCCACCGCGATCTTCTTGACCCGGACCTTGTCCGCGCGGAAGGCGGTCATCATCTCGTCCAGCGCCTCCGGCGCACCCGAGACGACGACCGAGTTCGTGCCGTTGACCGCGGCCAGCGACAGCCGTCCGTCCCAGGCCGCCAGGCGCGGGGCCACGTCCTCGGCGGACAGCGCCACCGACACCATGCCGCCCTTGCCCGCCAGCACGTCCCGGATCGCCGCGCTGCGCAACGCCACAACCCGAGCAGCGTCCTCAATGGACAGTGCACCGGCGACACAGGCCGCCGCGATCTCCCCCTGCGAGTGACCGATCACCGCGGCGGGCCGCACGCCCAGCGACTGCCACACGGCCGCCAACGAGACCATCACCGCCCACAGCGCGGGCTGCACCACGTCGACCCGGTCGAACGAGGGAGCGCCCTCGGCGCCACGGAGCACGTCGAGCAGATTCCAGTCCACAAAGGATGACAGTGCCGCGGAGCACTCGGCGAGCCGCTCGGCGAACACGGGCGAGGACTCGACCAGCTCGGCTGCCATGCCGACCCACTGTGAGCCCTGGCCCGGGAAGACGAACACCAACCGTGAGCCCGCCAGTGCCGTGCCACGGACGACATCGGCAGGGGACTCGTCGGCGGCCAACGCGGCCAGCCCGGCGAGCAGGGACTCGCGGTCGCCCCCGACGAGCACCGCGCGGTGGTCCAGTGCGGTACGAGTCGTACCGAGGGAGAACCCGACATCGGCCAGGTTCAGCTCGGGGTTGTCGCCGAGCAGGGAAAGCAGGCGAGTCGCCTGGGACCGCAGGCCGCGTGCGGACTTGCCGGACAGCACCCACGGCAGGACCGTGGGCTCGGCAGGCTCGCTCTCCACAGTGGATGGTTCGGGTTGTTCGAGGATGATGTGCACGTTGGTGCCACTGACGCCGAAAGAGGACACCCCGGCACGGCGCGGGTGGCCCAGTTGCGGCCACGGCTGGGACTCGGTGAGCAGGCTCACCGCACCGGCCGTCCAGTCCACGTGGCTGCTCGGTTCGGTGACGTGCAGGGTCTTCGGCAGGGTCTCGTGCCGCATCGCCATGATCATCTTGATCACCCCGGCGACCCCGGAGGCGGCCTGGGTGTGGCCGATGTTGGACTTGATCGACCCCAGCCACAGCGGGCGGGAGCGGTCCTGGCCGTAGGTGGCCAACAACGCCTGCGCCTCAATGGGATCGCCCAGGGTCGTGCCCGTGCCGTGCGCCTCCACCGCGTCGATCTCCCCCGCGGGCACGCCCGCGTTGGCCAGCGCCTGGCGGATCACCCGCTGCTGCGAAGGACCGTTCGGGGCCGTAAGACCGTTCGAGGCACCGTCCTGGTTGATCGCCGACCCGCGGATGACGCCGAGCACCTGGTGGCCGTTGCGGCGGGCGTCGGACAGCCGCTCCAACACCAGCAGCGCGCCGCCCTCGGACCAGCCCGTGCCGTCCGCGGACTCCGAGAACGCCTTGCACCGGCCGTCCGGGGCGAGCCCGCGCTGCTTGCTGAACGCAACGAAAGCCGAGGGTGTAGCCATGATCGTGACACCACCGGCGAGCGCCAGCGTGCACTCCTTGTTGCGCAGGGCCTGGGTGGCCAGGTGCAGCGCGACCAGTGAGGAGGAGCACGCGGTGTCCAGGGTGACCGCGGGTCCCTCGAAGCCGAAGGTGTAGGAGATCCGGCCGGACAGCACCGCGGCCACCGTGGCGGTGGTCTGGTAGGCCTCGGTGCCCGCCGGGGACTTCTCGATCAGGTCCCCGTAGTCCTGGCCGTTCGAGCCGACGAACACCCCGACATGGCTGCCACGCAGGGAGGACACGTCGATGCCGCCGCGCTCGAACGCCTCCCAGCTCAGCTCCAGCAACATGCGCTGCTGGGGGTCCATGGCCACGGCCTCGCGGGGTGAGACGCCGAAGAAGCCCGCGTCGAACTCGGCCACTCCGCCGACAAAACCACCCCGGCTGACGTAGCTCTTGCCGCTGTCGTCGGGGTTGTCGCCGAACAGGGCCGCGGTGTCCCAGCCGCGGTCCTCGGGGAAGGCCGACACCGCGTCGGTGCCCTCGGCGACCAGACGCCACAGCTGCTCCGGCGAGTCGACGCCTCCGGGGTAGCGGCAGGTCATCGCGACGACCGCGATGGGTTCCTGCACACCGGACTCCAGCTCCTGCAGGCGCTCGCGGGTCTGGTGCAGGTCCGCGGTCACGCGCTTGAGGTAGCCCAGGAGCTTGTCTTCGTTCGCCATCAGAGCCCTCGCCAGTGTGTTGTGTCCAGGGAAGCCGAGCCGGTCAGGCGATGCCCAGTTCCTTGTCGATGAAGTCGAAGACGTCGTCGGCCGAGGCGGCCTCCAACTGGTCGGCAACGGCCGCACCGGCCCCGCCGCTCACGGTCTCCTTCAGCCGAGCCACGATCGCCTGCAACCGCGAGGTGATCCGGGTGCGCTCGATCTCCTCGGCGGGCAGGCTGGCCACAGTCGCCTCCAGCCGGTCCAACTCGGCCAGCACGGGGTCCACCGCCGCGCCACCGCCCTGGCACAGCTCCGCACGCAGGTGCTCGGCCAGCGCCGCGGGGTTGGCGTAGTCGAACACCAGCGTGGCGGGCAGCCGCACCCCGGCGGTCGAGCCGATCGCGTTGCGCAGCTCCACCGCGGTCAGCGAGTCGAACCCCAGGTCCTTGAAGGCACGACCCGGGTCGACCGCCGAGGCACCGTCGTAGCCCAGCACCCCGGCTACCTGCATCTGCACCAGTTCGAGCAGGGTGCGAGTCTGGTCGAACTCCGACATGGTGGCGAGCTTGTCCGCCAGTTCGGTGGACTGCTCGACCTCGCCTTCGGCCAGAATCGCCTGTACCTCGGGCAATCCCCGCAGCAGCGGGCGTGGCCGGGCGAGGCTGTACGCGGGGGCGAACCGGGTCCAGTCGATGTCGGCGACCACCAGGTGCGCCTCGTCCTGGTCCAGGGCCTGCTGGAGAGCGCTGATCGCGAGCTTCGGCGGCATCGCGGGCAGGCCCATCCGAGCCAGTTGCGCGCTGTCGGCCTCGGCTGCCATACCGCCGCCACCCCAAGCGCCCCAAGCGATCGAGGTCGCCTTCAGCCCACGGGCCCGCCTGCGCGCCGCGAGCCCGTCCAGGAACCCGTTGGGGCTGGCGTAGGACGCCTGGCCCCCGCTGCCCCAGGCCGCCGCACCGGAGGAGAACAGCACGAACGCGTCCAGTTCCCGGTCGGCGAGCAGTTCGTCCAGGTGCACCGCGCCCGCGATCTTGGCGTGGCCGACCTCGGCGAAGTCGGGCAGCGTACTGTCCGCGAGCCTGGCCTCCTCGTGCCGCACCCCGGCGGCGTGCAGCACGGCGGTGAGATCGGGCAGGGTCTCCAGGAGTTGTTCCAGCGCCTCACGGTCCGCGACGTCACAGGCCGCGATCGTCACGCGTGCACCCAACTCGGCCAGTTCGGCCTCAAGTTCCGCGGCTCCCGGAGTGGACGACCCGCGACGACTCGTCAGCACGAGGTGCTCGGCCCCGTTCGCGGCCAGCCAGCGTGCGACCGACCCGCCGATGGCCCCGACCCCGCCAGTGACCAGCACGGTGCCACGCGGGCGCCACCGCTGTGCCGAGCCGCTGCCCTGCGGCGCGCGGACCATGCGGCGCGCGAGGATCCCGCGGGGGCGAATCGCGCAGGCGTCCTCGCCCTCGGTCCCGGCCAGCACCGCGATGAGCCTGCGCACGGCGATTTCGTCCACAGTGGACGGCAGGTCGACCATGCCGCCCCAGGTCTGCGGGTGGTCGAGCCCGAGCACGGTGCCGATCGCCCACAGGGCGGCCTGCGTGGGGTCGGCCGCCGCGTCCTCGGTGACGGCCTGGACCGTGGCGCACCACAGCGGGGCCGTGATCTCCGCGTCGCCGAGGGCCTGCACCAGGGTGATCGTGTCCGCCTGCCCGCAAGACATCGTGGGGTGCAACGGGTGCGGGCGATCGTCCAGGGCAAGCAGGGACAGCACTCCGTCCAACGGCTGGTCGGGCAGCAGCTCACCCAACCGGGCCCGGTCCACCACGCTGATCTCCAGCGGCACGACCTGGGCCCCGTTCACGGCCAGCCCGGCGATCACCGAGGCCACCGGCTCGGTGCGCGGCGAACCTTCCGGCACGAGGACCAGCCAGCTGCCGAACAGGCCGTCCACGGCGGGCTCGGCGACGGGCTGCCAGCTGATCCGGTACCGCCACCTGTCCACTTCGGACTTGTCGTGGTGTTGCTGCCGCCATGCGGAGAGCGCGGGCAGGACCTGTCCGAGTGCCGCGGGGTCAACGTCCAGCTCACCCGCCAGCGACTCGATCTCCTCCTGCTCCACAGCCTGCCAGAACGCGGTGTCGACCGGGTTGGCGGAGATGACTTCGGCGCAGTTCCAGTATCGCTGGCGTTGGAAGGCGTACGTCGGCAGGTCCACCCGGCGTGCTCCGGGAAACATCGCGGACCAGTCGACCTGTCGACCGCTGATGTGCACCTGACCGAGTGCGGTGAGCAGCGAGTGCACTTCGGGGCGGTCCTTGCGCAGTGCGGACACGAGTACCGCGTCGGGGGCCTGGGCCATCGCGGTGAGCACCCCGTCCGGTCCCAGCTCCAGGAAGGTCCGGACCCCCGCCGACCGCAGTGCCGTCACGCCCTCGTGGAAGCGGACCGCCTCCCGGACGTGCCTGACCCAGTACTCCGGGGTGCGGATCTCCTCGCCCGCGAGCGATCCGGTCACGTTCGACACCAGCGGGATCGCCGGGGCCGAGTAGGTCAGCTCGGCGGCGACACGGGCGAACTCCGCCAGCATCGGGTCCATGCGCGGCGAGTGGAACGCGTGCGACACCTTGAGCCGCTTGACCTTGCGCCCGCCGAACTGCTCGGTCACGGCGGTCACGGCCTCGTCGTCACCGGACAGCACAACGGAATCCGGCCCGTTGATCGCCGCGATGCTGACCCGCTCGGTGAGCAGCGGCAGCACCTCCTGCTCGGTCGCTTCGAGCGCGACCATCGCACCGCCGGTCGGCAGCTCCTGCATGAGCCGACCACGCGCGCCGACCAGCCTCGCCGCGTCCTGGAGCGTGAGCACCCCAGCCACGTGGGCGGCGGTCAGCTCGCCGATCGAGTGGCCCGCGAGGTAGTCGGGCACAACCCCCCAGGACTCGACGAGCCGGAACAGTGCCACCTCAACCGCGAACAACGCGGCCTGCGTGTACTGCGTCTGGTCCAGCAACTCCGAACCGTCGAAGATCACTTCACGCAGCGGCAGCTCGAACTCCGCGCACACCGCGTCGAACGCCTCGGCGAACACCGGGAACGACTCGTACAACTCGCGGCCCATCCCGGCGCGCTGCGCACCCTGACCGGTGAACAGGCAGCCGAGCAGCCCCTCGCCGGCGGCACCGCTTCGCACGTCCGGACTGACTCCGGCAGTCGCCAGGGTGTCGAGACCGCGGAGCAAGTGGTCCCGCTCGGTGGCGAGCACCACGGCGCGGCGCTCGAAGGCGGTGCGGCCACTGGCCAGGGAGTAGCCCAGGTCGCTCAGGCCGATCTCCGGATGTCCCTCCACATAGGACGCCAGTACCCTGGCCTGCGCTGCCAGTGCCTCGTCCGTGCGGGCCGAGACGACCACCGGCGTGATCGCCAGCGGCGTGCCGGGCTCCTGCTCCGCGGCCTCGGGTGCCTGCTCGACGATCACGTGGGCGTTGGTGCCGCTGATGCCGAACGAGGAAACGCCCGCGCGCCGGGCCTGCCCGGTCGGTGGCCACGGCTGTGCCTCGGCCAGCAGCCGCACGTTGCCCGCCGACCAGTCGACGTTCGGCGAGGGGTCGTTGGCGTACAGGGACTTCGGCAGCACGCCAGCGCGGATGGCCATGACCATCTTGATGACCCCGGCGACACCCGCGGCGGCCTGCGGGTGGCCCATGTTGGACTTGATGGAACCGAGCCACAGTGGACGGTTGTCGGCGCGCTCCTGGCCGTAGGTGGCCAGCAGGGCCTGCGCCTCGATCGGGTCGCCCAGCTTGGTGCCGGTGCCGTGCGCCTCCACCACGTCCACCTGCGCGGCCGACAGCCGGGCGTTGGCCAGGGCCTTGCGGATCACTCGGCGCTGCGCCGGTCCGTTGGGCGCCGTCATGCCGTTGGACGCGCCGTCCTGGTTGACCGCCGAACCGCGCAACACGGCCAGCACGGGGTGGCCGTTGCGCTGGGCGTCCGACAACCGTTCCACGACAAGGACTCCGGCCCCCTCCGACCAGCCCGCCCCGTCCGCCTCGGCGGAGAACGAGCGGCAGCGGCCGTCACGGGACAGCGCGCGCTGGCGGCTGAACTCGACGAACAGCTGCGGGGTGGACAGCACGGTCACGCCACCGGCCAACGCCAGGGTGCAGTCCCCGTTGCGCAAGGCCTGCGCCGCGAGGTGCAGCGCCACGAGCGAGGAGGAACAGGCCGTGTCCACGGTGATCGCGGGTCCTTCGAGCCCGAACGAGTAGGCGACGCCACCGGACACGATGCTGCCGCCCGAGCTGCTGTCCACGTAATCGTGGTGCATGACCCCGCAGAACACCCCGGTCTGGCTGCCCTTGAGCGTGCCGGGCTCGATGCCCGCGCGCTCCAGCGCCTCCCAGGAGGTCTCCAACAACAGCCGCTGCTGCGGGTCCATCACGGGTGCCTCACGCGGCGAGACACCGAAGAAGGTCGGGTCGAAATCGCCCGCCTCGTAGAGGAATCCACCCTCGCGCGTGTAGCTCTTGCCGGGCTGCCCTGGTTCGGGGTGGTAGATCGCTTCGGTGTCCCAGCCCCGGTCCTCCGGGAACTTGGAGACCACGTCGGCGCCCTCGCACACCAGCCGCCACAGGTCCTCCGGGGAACGCACGCCCCCGGGGTAGCGGCAGGCCATCGCCACGATCGCGATCGGCTCGCGCGCCTGCTCCTCGACCTCGCGCAGCCGCCTGCGGGTCTGCTTCAGGTCAGCCGTGGCGCGCTTGAGGTAGTCGCGGAGCTTGTCGTCCTCGGCCATCGCGGATCACCCAATCTCACTGCGGTAGCTGGTCACGAGATGCCCAGTTCGTTGTCCAGCACGTCGAACAGCTCGTCGTCGGTGGCCGAGCCGTAGTCGGTGTCCCCGTCCTGGGCCGGGGACGGTCCATGCGCCTGCCGCCAGCCGTGCAGCAGTGCCTCCAGCCGGGCGGTGATCCGCTCGCCCTCACCGTTGGGCGAGGTCACGGCCGCCAGCGCCGCCTCAAGCCGCTCGAACTCCGCGAGCACCGAGCCCACCCCGTCGTTCTCGGGCACGAGCTCGGACTTGAGGAATCCCGCCAGCACAACGGGTTCCGGGTAGTCGAACACCAGGGTCGCGGGCAGCCTGAGGCCGACGGCGGTGCCGAGCGCGTTGCGCAGTTCCACGGCGGCCAGGGAGTCGAAACCCATCTCCCGGAACGCCCTGGTCGGCTCCACCTGCTCGGCCCCGGCGAAGCCGAGCACGGCGGCGACGTGGCCGCGCACCAGGTCCAGCAGGAACCGGTCACGCTCCACATCGGACATCGCGGCGAGCTGAACCGCCACGGGCTCGCGGCTTTCCCCGGCCGGGGTCGTCCTGCGCGCTGGCACGCGGACCAGGCCACGCAGCAGGGCCGGAACCCCGTCGGGACGCGTCCGCAGCGCGGCCAGGTCCAGGCGGATCGGTGCGGTCACGGCTTCCGCGCCCAGCGCCGCGTCGAACAGCGCGAGACCCTCGTCCACGGAGATCGCTGGCATGCCCAGCCTGGCGAGGCGTTGCCGCGCGGCCTCGTCCAGGTCACCGGCCATGCCGCCGCGCTCGTCCCAGAGACCCCAGGCCATCGAGCTGGCGGGCAGGCCCTGCGCTCGGCGGTGCTGCGCCAGTGCGTCGAGGAACACGTTGGCCGCCGCGTAGTTTCCCTGCCCCGCACCGAGGAGCAAGCCAGCGGAGGAGGAGAACAGCACGAAGTGCTCCAGGTCGGCGGTCAGCTCGTGCAGGTGCCACGCCGCGTCCACCTTGGGACGCAGCACCGCGTCGACCTGCTCCGGAGTCAGCGCGGAGATCACCGCGTTGTCGGCGACACCAGCGACGTGCACGACGCTGCGCACCGGGTGCTGCGCCAACAACGAGGCAACTGCCTGCCGATCCGCCGTGTCGCAAGCGACCACCGTCACCTCGGCCCCGAGCGCGGTCAGCTCCGACTTGAGTTGCTCGCCACCGCCGCGCCGACTGGCCAGCACCAGCTTGCGCACGCCGTGCATGCTGACCAGATGCTTGGCCACCAACCCGCCGAGCGCGCCGGTACCGCCAGTGATCAGCACGGTGCCGTCCGGGTCCCAGGTCGAGTCGGCGTCCGAGCCGGTGCGAACCAGTCGCGGCACGCTCACCTGTCCCTGGCGCACAGCCAGTTCCGGCTCACCCAGCGCCACGAGGGCGGCGGCTGAGGACACGTCGTCGGTGTCCACGAGCACGAACCGGCCCGGGTGCTCGGCCTGCGCGGAGCGGACGAGTCCCCACACCGCGGCACCAGGCAGGTCGCGGAGATCCTCACCGGCCACGGACACGGCGCCGTGCGTGGCGATGACCAGCGTCGAGGTGGCGAGCTCCGGGCGGGACAGCCAAGCCCGCAGCAGGTCCAGCACCTCGCGCACGGTTCGGCGGGCCAGGTCGGGGACCTCGCCAGTGCCAACTGGCAGCGGGAGGACCGCCACCTCGGCAATGTCCACAGTGGTCAGATCGGGTGCTGCCGCGTCGAGCACGGCCGCGGCTGGGGCATCGACGGTGCCGGGGTGGATCGGCGTCCAGTCCAGGCGGAACAACGAGTCGTTGCCACCAAGCTGCTCGGCGGACACGGGCCGGGCGACCAGGGCCCGCACGGAGATCACCGGGGCGCCGGTCGTGTCGGTCATGGCCAGGGTCACGGTGTCCTCGCCGTTGGGCGAGAGGCGAACCCGCACCGAGGACGCGCCCGCCGAGTGCAGGGTGACGCCGTTCCAGGAGAACGGCAGCACGGTGCGCGTGTCCTCCTCGTCGAGCAGGTCTGCGTGGAACGCCGCGTCCAGCAGAGCGGGGTGCAGGCCGAACTGTTCGGCGCCAACACCTTCGGGCAGGCAGACCTCGGCGAACACCTCCTCACCGCGCCGCCACGCCGCCCGCAGGCCCTGGAACACCGGGCCGTAGCCGTAACCACGCGCGGCCAACCGGTCGTAGACCTCGTCCATGGGCAGCGCCACGGCGTCCTCCGGCGGCCACACACCCAGTTCGAACGGCTCCGGCTGACCAACCGCCAGCAGTCCGGAGGCGTGCCGGGTCCACTCGGTGTCGGCCACCCGCGAGTAGACCTCCAGCGACCGCCGCCCCGACTCGTCCGGGCCGCCCACGGCCACCTGCACGGCCACGGCCTCGCGCTCGGCGAACACCAGCGGGGACTCGATGGTCAGTTCTTCCAACACCGAGCAGCCCACCTGCTCACCAGCGCGCATCGCCAGCTCGACGAAGCCCGTGCCAGGCAACAACACCACGTCCATCACGACGTGGTCAGCCAGCCAGGGCTGGGTTTGCAGCGAGAGCCGTCCGGTCAGCAGCGCACCACCAGAGCCGGGCAACTCCACCGCGGCGCCAAGCAGCGGGTGTTCCGCAGGGACCAGGCCGAACCCGGTGGCCTCACCGAGCGCCGTGCCGGACTCCAGCCAGTACCGGCTGCGTTGGAAGGCGTAGGTCGGCAGCGCGACCCGCCGGGCACCGCAGTTGGCGAAGAACGCATTCCAGTCCACGGGCACGCCGTGGGCGTGCACCGAGGCGAGGGCCGTGACGGTCTCGCGAAGTTCCTCGCGATCACGCCGCAGCACGGCGGCGAAGGTCGCCTCGCCCGTGACGCACTCCTGCCCCATCGCCGACAGCACCGCGTCGGGCCCGAGTTCCAGGAACGTGTTGACACCAAGGCTTTCCAGGTGCTGGATGCCGTCACAGAACCGGACGGACTCACGCACGTGGCGGACCCAGTACTCCGGGGTGCGCAGCTCGTCCCCGGCCAGCGAGCCGGTCAGGTTGGACACGATCGGGATCGTCGGCGCGGCGTAGGTCAGCGTGGCGGCGATCTTCCCGAACTCGGTGAGCATCGGCTCCATGCGTGGTGAGTGGAACGCGTGCGACACCGTGAGCCGCTTGACCTTGCGGCCCTCTGCGGTGAGTCGGCCCGCGAGCTCGACCACGGCCTGCTCGTCGCCGGAGACCACCACGGAGTTCGGCCCGTTCACCGCCGCGATGCCGACCCGTTCGGTCAGCCAACCGGCCACTTCGGACTCGGTGGCCTGCACGGCGATCATCGCTCCGCCCGCGGGCAACTCCTGCATCAGCCTGCCCCGTGCGGCGACGAGCGCAACCGCGTCGGGCAGGGACAGGACCCCGGCCACGTGTGCCGCCGCCAGCTCACCGATCGAATGCCCGGCGAGGTAGTCCGGCCTCACGCCCCAGGAGGTCACGAGCCGGAACAGCGCCACCTCAACGGTGAACAGCGCGGCCTGGGTGAACACCGTCTCGTTCAGCAGTGCGGACTCACCGCGGATCACCTCGCTCAGCGGGCGGTCCAGGTGCTGGTCGAACTCCGCACACAGCTCGTCGAAGGCGGCGGCGAACACCGGGAAGTGCGCGTGCAGCGACTCACCCATGCCGAGTCGCTGGGAGCCCTGCCCGGTGAACAGGAATGCGGTGCGGCGGTCCGCCGCGGTGCCGGTGACCAGTCCCGGAGCGGGCTCACCGGCGGCCAGGGCGCGCAGCCCACGGAGTAGCTCGTCACGGTCTGCTGCCAAAACGGCGGCCCGCTTGCCAAGGGCGGCACGCGTGGTTGCCGCGGAGAGGGCGACATCGAGCACCCCGACCGACTCGCTGTCCACATAGGACACAAGTCGGGCCGCCTGCGCACGTAGTGCCGTGTCGGTCCGGCCGGACACGACCACCGGGACGAGCTCATCGTCAGCGGGCACCAGGGCGGGCTCGGTGGTGCTGCCCTGCTCGATGATCGTGTGTGCGTTGGTGCCGCTGATGCCGAACGAGGAGATCCCGGCTCGGCGCGGGCGTCCGGTCTCCGGCCACGGCTGGGCCTCGGTCAGCAGTTCCACCGCGCCCGCCGACCAGTCCACGTGCGGGGTCGGCTCGTCCACGTGCAGGGTGCGGGGCAGCACCCCGTGGCGCATGGCCATGACCATCTTGATCACCCCGGCGACCCCGGCCGCGGCCTGGGTGTGGCCGATGTTGGACTTGATCGCGCCCAGTCGCAGCGGCTCGGCGCGGTCCTGGCCGTAGGTCGCCAGCAGGGCCTGCGCCTCGATCGGGTCGCCCAGCCTGGTCCCGGTGCCGTGCGCCTCCACGACGTCCACTTCGGACGGTGTGAGGCCCGCGCTGGCCAGTGCCTGGCGGATCACCCGCTGCTGGGAGGGACCGTTCGGGGCGGTGAGACCGTTGGAGGCCCCGTCCTGGTTGATCGCCGACCCGCGCACCACCGCCAGCACCTCGTGCCCGTTGCGCCGCGCGTCGGACAGGCGCTCGACCAGCAGCAGGCCAACGCCCTCGGCCCAGCCGGTGCCGTCCGCGGCCCCAGCGAAGGCCTTGCAGCGGCCGTCGGCGGACAGCCCGCGCTGGCGGCTGAAGTCGATGAACGTGTCCGGTGTGGACATCACGGTGACCCCACCGGCCAGGGCCAGCTCGCACTCGCCATTGCGCAGGGCCTGCGTGGCCAGGTGCAGTGCCACCAACGAGGAGGAGCAGGCCGTGTCGATGGTGACGGCCGGTCCCTCCAGGCCCAGCGCGTAGGCGACCCGGCCGGAGACCACGCTGCCCAGCGTGCCGTTGCCGAGGTAGCCCGCGACCTCGGCGGGCACCTGGCCCAGCTTGCTGCCGTAGTCGTGGTACATGACCCCGGCGAACACCCCGGTCCGGCTGCCCCTTGCGGAGACCGGGTCGATCCCGGCCCGCTCGAACGCCTCCCAGGCCACCTCCAGCAGCAGGCGCTGCTGCGGGTCCATGGCCAGTGCCTCGCGCGGGGAGATGCCGAAGAACTCCGGGTCGAACTCGGCCGCCTCGTGCAGGAAGCCGCCTTCCCGGGTGTAGGTCCGGTCGGGCACCTCGGGGTCCGGGTCGTAGATGCCCGCCACGTCCCAGCCGCGGTCGTCCGGGAACTGGGAGATGCCGTCCACCCCGGCGTGCACCAGCTCCCACAGCTGCTCGGGCGAACTCACCCCGCCCGGGTAGCGGCAGGCCATGGCCACGATGGCGATCGGGTCGTCGTCCACAACGGACACACGGGCGAGCTCGGCCGCGGGCTTGTCCTTGGGCACCAGGGTTTCGAGCAGGTGTGCCGCCAGGGCCCTGGGCGTCGGATAGTCGAAGATCAGGGTCGCGGGCAGCCGCAGCCCGGTGGCGGCGCCCAGCAGGTTGCGCAGTTCCACGGCGGCCAGCGAGTCGAAGCCGATCTCGGTGAACGGGTGGTGCGGCTCGATCGCCGCGGCGCTGTCGTGGCCGAGCACCGTGGCCACGTTCGCGCAGACCAGGTCGAGCAGGTACCGGTCCTGTTCGACGGCGGGCAGGCCCGCCAGCGGCAGCACCGCGTTGGCGGCCTGCCCAGAGCTCGCGGTGCGGCGCTTGGCCGCGGGGGCGAGGCCGCGCAGCACGGCGGGCACGCCCTCCGGCCGGTTGCGCAGTGCCGCCAGGTTCAGCCGGATCGGCAGCACGGCGGCGTGGTCGAGTGCCAGCGCCGCGTCGAACAGGGCCAGACCGTCCTCATCGGACAGTGCACCCACCCCGAAACGGTTCATCCGCTGGAGGTCGGTCTCGGACAGGGTAGCCGCCATGCCGCCGCTGCCGGCCCACGGCCCCCAGCCCAGGGAGACGGCCGGGAGCCCGCGCGCCGCCCGGTACTGGGCCAGCGCGTCCAGGTACGCGTTCGCGGCGGCGTAGTTGCCCTGCCCGGCCGGTTCCAGCGTGCCCGCGGCCGAGGAGAACAGCACGAACCGTTCGACGTCGCCGAGCAACTCGTGCAGGTTCCAGGCCGCATCCACCTTGGGCCGCAGCACCGCGTCCAGGCGTTCCGGGGTCAGCGAGCCGATCACCCCGTCGTCCAGGACACCCGCGGTGTGCACGACCGCACTGACTGAGTTTTCAGCCAGGACGGTTCGCAGCGCTTCGCGGTCGGCGACATCGCAGGCCAGGACCGCACGCCCCTCGACCTCACCCCCGCTGCGGCTGACCAGCAGCAGGTCCCGCGCCCCCGAGTCGATCAGGTGCCGGACGACGAGCCGCCCCAAGGCCCCCGTGGCGCCGGTGACCAGTACGGTGCCGTCGGGATCCCACGCCACGGGCTCGGCGGTCGGTGCGACGCGGGTCATGCGGGGCACGAACACCTTGCCGTCGCGGACAGCGATCTCCGGTTCGCCAGCGGGCAACTCCGCGGGCAACTCCCCCGCCTCGTCCAAGTCCACCAGCACGATCCGGCCCGGGTTCTCCGCCTGCGCGGCCCGGACGAGCCCGCACACCGCGGCGCCCGACAGGTCGGTCAGCTCCTCACCGGTCGCGCACCGGGTGACGATCACCAGCGTCTCGTCGGCCGCACCGGACAGCCAGTCCTGCACCAGAGCCAGCACGCGGTGCACCTCGGGGCCGACCTCGCCGCCACCGGCGGTCTCCACGCGCAGGCCGCCCGCGAGGCCAGTGCCCGTCGCCAGCGGGGTCCACACCACGCGGAACAGCGCGTCCCTGGCCACCGGCTGGCCGCTCGCCATGGGCCGGGCCACCAGCGACTCGACGGTCGCGACCGGGGCGCCCGTAGCGTCGGCCAGGTCCAACGACACCCCGTCGGCGCCGACGGAGGTCAGCCGCACGCGCAGTGCCGAGGCGCCAACCGCATGCAAGGCAACGTTCTTCCACGCGAACGGCAGCGTGACCGCGTCCTCAGCGCTGAGCAGGCCCGCGGCGTGCAACGTGGCGTCGAGCAGCGCGGGGTGCAGTCCGTACGAACTGGCCTCGACCTCCTCCGGCAGCACCACCTCGGCGTACACCTCGTCGCCACGGCGCCAGGCCGCCCGCAGGCCCTGGAACGCCGGGCCGTAGCCGTACCCCTGCCCGGCAAGCGTGTCGTACCAGTGCTCGACCGGCACCGCGGTCGCCCCCTCCGGCGGCCACATGCCCAGGTCGGCCGGTGGCGCCGAGTCCCCGGCACCGAGCAGCCCGCTGGCGTGCCTGGTCCACGGCTCGTCCCCGACACGGGAGTGCACCGACACGGGTCGGCGGCCGGTGTTGTCCGGCGCCCCGACCGCGACCTGGAGCCGCACCGCGCCGTGAGACGCCAGTACCAATGGCGACTCCAGTGTCAGTTCTTCCAGCACGGGGCAGGCCACGTGGTCACCGGCACGGATCGCCAGCTCGACGAAGGCGGTGCCGGGCAACAGGGTCGTGCCGGAGATGACGTGGTCAGCCAGCCAGGGCTGGGTGTCCGCGGAGAGCCGTCCCAGGAAGACCACGCCCTCGGACTCGGGCAGCTCCACGGCAGCACCCAGCAGCGGGTGGTCGGTCGAGGGCAGGCCGGGGTCCAGTTCCGCCTCGTCCAACCAGTACCGCTTGTGCTGGAACGCATACGTGGGCAGGTCGAGGCGGGCCGCGCCGCGCCCGGCGAAGAACTCCGTCCAGTCCACGGCGACCCCGCGCTGGTGCAACCGACTGATCGCCGTGGTCAGCGTGTCGACCTCGGGGCGGTCCTTGCGCAGGGCCGACACGAGCGCGACCGAGTCCGGGTCCACCGAGTCCTGGCCCATCGCGGACAGCACCGCGTCCGGGCCCAACTCCAGGAAGGTCGTCACGCCCTCGGCGGTCAGGCAGCGCACGGACTCGCCGAACCGCACCGCCTCGCGCACGTGCCGAACCCAGTACTCGGGGGTGCACAGCTCGGGACCGGCCAGCGCGCCGGTCACGTTGGAGACCACCGGGATCCTCGGCGGCGAGTAGGTCAGCTCGGCGGCGAGTTCGCCGAAGGCCTCGAGCATCGGGTCCATGCGCGGGGAGTGGAACGCGTGCGAGACGGTCAGCCTGCGGGTCTTGCGGTCCGCGAAGTGCGCGACCACGGCCTCGACGGCGTCCTCGTCCCCGGACACCACAACGGAGTCCGGCCCGTTGACCGCCGCGATGCCCACCCGCTCGGTGAGGTGCGGGGTGACCTCCTGCTCGGTGGCCCGCACGGCGACCATCGCCCCGCCGGGCGGCAGGTCCTGCATGAGCCGACCGCGAGCGGTGACCAGCCGCGCCGCGTCGGCCAGGGACAGCACACCGGCCACGTGCGCGGCGGCCAGCTCGCCGATCGAGTGCCCGGCCACGAAGTCCGGGGTGAGGCCCCAGGACTGGACCAGCCGGAACAGCGCGACCTCGACCGCGAACAGGGCGGCCTGGGTGAACATCGTCTGGTTGAGCAGGCCCGACTCGTCGTTGAAGACGATCTCCCGGATGGGCAGCTCGAACTGGGCGCACACCTCGTCGAAGGCCGTGGCGAACGCCGGGAACGCGGCGTACAGCTCGCGGCCCATGCCCGCGCGCTGCGCGCCCTGCCCGGTGAACAGCACCGCCAGCCGGCCCTCGACAACCTCGGTGACGGCCAGTTTGTCCAGTCCCGCCACCAGTTCGGCACGATCGGCCCCGACCACGAACGCACGGTGTTCCAGTGCGGCCCGCGTGGTGGCCAGTGAGTACGCCAGGTCCAGGGGCCGCAGGTCCGCCCGCTGGGCCAGGAACCCGCGCAGTCGCTCCGCCTGGGCGGCCAGCGCCTGCGGGGTCTTGCCGGACAGGACCCACGGCACCACGGGGGTCGTGACAACCGGTCCGTCCACTTCGGACTCTTCGGCGGCCGGTCCCTGTTCGAGCACGAGGTGTGCGTTGGTGCCGCTGATGCCGAACGAGGACACGGCGGCCCGGCGCGGGTGGTCGGACTCGGGCCAGGGGACCGGCTCGGTGAGCAGCCGCACCGCGCCGGAGGTCCAGTCCACGTGCGGGGTCGGCTCGTCCACGTGCAGGGTCTTCGGCGCGAGGCCGTGCCGCATGGCCATGATCATCTTGATCACGCCGGCCACCCCGGCGGCGGACTGGGTGTGGCCCAGGTTGGACTTGATCGACCCGAGCAGCAGCGGCTCGGCGCGGTCCTGGCCGTAGGTCGCCAGCAGGGCCTGCGCCTCGATCGGATCCCCCAGCGTGGTCCCGGTCCCGTGCGCCTCGACCACGTCCACCTGGTTCGCGGTCAGTCGCGCGTTGGCCAGCGCCTGCTGGATCACCCGCTGCTGGGAGGGACCGTTCGGGGCGGTGAGACCGTTCGAGGCCCCGTCCTGGTTGATCGCCGACCCGCGCACCACCGCCAGCACCTCGTGCCCGTTGCGCCGCGCGTCGGAGAGCTTCTCCAGCACCAGCAGGCCAACACCCTCGCCCCAGCCGGTACCGTCGGCGGCGGCCGCGAAGGACTTGCACAGCCCGTCGGCGGACAGCCCACGCTGGCGGCTGAAGTCGATGAAGGTCTCCGGGATCGACATGATCGCGACCCCACCGGCCAGTGCCAGCGTGCACTCGCCCTGGCGCAGGGCCTGCACCGCCGAGTGCACCGCGACCAGCGAGGAGGAGCAGGCCGTGTCCACGCTGACCGCGGGCCCCTCCAGACCGAGCACGTAGGCGACCCGCCCGGAGGCCACGCTGCCGGAGGTGCCGTTGCCCATGTAGCCGCTGACGTCCTCGGGCACCGAGCGCAGCCGCAGCGCGTAGTCCTGGTACATCACGCCGAAGTACACGCCGGTGCGGCTGCCGCGCAGGGACAGCGGGTCGATGCCCGCCCGCTCGAACGCCTCCCAGGACGCCTCCAGCAGCTGCCGCTGCTGGGGGTCCATCGCCAGCGCCTCGCGCGGGGAGATGCCGAAGAACCCGGCGTCGAACTCGGCCGCGTCGCTGAGGAAGGAACCCGACCGCGTGTAGGTCTTGCCGGGCACACCGGGTTCGGGGTCGTAGATGGCGTCGAGGTCCCAGCCGCGGTCGGTGGGGAAACCGGCGAGGTCGTGACGGCCCTGCGCGACCAGCTGCCACAGGTCCTCCGGTGAGCGGACCGCTCCCCCGTAACGGCAGCTCATACCGACCACGGCGATCGGCTCGAAGTCCTTCTCCTGGGCCTCTCGCAACCGCCTGCGAGCCTCGCGGAGATCGGCGGTCGCTCGTTTGAGGTACTCGAGAAGCTTTTCCTCGTTGTCCACTCAGTCACCCCACTGAAAACGCCTCGCCGAGCACGCCAGCACTGTCCGCACGCTACGGAAACCCCAGGTCGGGGGCCAACCCCTACCGAGCCCCACAGTCAGCGCGAAACCACCCCTGAGCCGGGCGCACAACCGCGCGCGGCCACCCCTGCCGAATTGCGCGCGCAAAAAAGCCGCCGCGCCGATAATCGACGCGGCGGCGGTGTCGCGACTGGTATCAGATGCCGAACTCCCCGTGCAGCCAATCGCGGGTGGCGTCCCGGTACTGGGCGGCGTTGCGGTGCAGGGCCAGGGAGTGGCCCGCCCCGGGCAGCACGTAGGTGGACAGCTGAGCGGCCGGGCTGTAGTACGGGGCCTCCTGGGCGCGCAGGGCCTCGGCGTTCGAGCAGTCGTGCAGGGCGAGCACCCCGCAGAACAGGACGTCCTGGGAACCGACCGCCTGGAGGACCGGCACGTCGATGCCCAGGGTGGTGGGCAGCACGATGCCGAACACGGCCACGGTTCCCATGCCCGGCACGGAGACCTGGTCCTTGGTGGCCTCGTCGGCGGCGATCACCTGCGGGTCGGCGTCCTCGGCCGCGTAGAACAGCGGGGCCCGCGCGCCGGGTTTCGTGGTGAAGTACAGGGGATCGCTGCCCAGCCTGCTCAGCGAGGAGTCCAGGAACGCGGGTTGCAGACCCAGTGCGGCGCCCACCGCGAGCACGGGCAGCGCGGGCAGGTGCGTGATGCCGGTGAGCACGACCCCGTCGACGTCGTGGTACGTGGCGGCCTCCGCGGCGACCACCCCGGAACCGACCGAGTGCCCGACGATCACCACGCGGGTGAAGGACGTGCCGCCGACGTGCCCGGCACGCAGGTGGCCAACCACCTCGTGCAGGGAGGCCGCGCTGACCCCGATCAGCAGCGGTAGGCTCGGCGGCTTGCTGCTGGCGCCGGACCCCAGCTCGTCCACGGCGAAGGTGGCGTAGCCGTGCCGGGCCATGTCGCGCTGGTAGGAGTAGTTGTCCGGGTCGTAGGGCAGATCCCAGTACGTACGGTTGTACGTGCCGCCGTGCACCAGCAGCTGCACCGTGCCCGGCGCGGGTCCCTCGGGCAGGCAGAGCTGGCCGTGCATGCTCGCCGGGGCACCGCCGGGACCGGTCACCGGCAGGTCGGTCTCCGAGCAGGTGGCCGAGCTGGCCCCGGCCTGGGGCGCCGCGAGGGCACCGCCGAGCAGAGCGAGGCAGGACAGCAACGAGACGGTCAGCTTGGGCAACAGCCTCACGGAGACGACCTTCCTGGATCGGGACGCTGTGGGCGGAGCAGGACAGTACACCCGGTGATCACCCATGCCTTGGCAGCACCGTCATCGGCAGCTGGTTGGGCTGCGCGGTGGCCTTCACCTTGGCGTACACGGGTTTTCCCGGTACCGGCACGAGCCGCCAGCGGGCGCCGACCGTGGCGGCCACCGCGGTGATCTCGGCCTGCGCGAGCAGGTGGCCGGGGCAGAACCGGGCGCCCGCCCCGAACGGCAGGTAGGCGCCCCTGGGCAGTGCGGCGGCACGCTCGGGGGCCCAGCGGTCGGGGTCGAAGCGCCCCGGGTCGGGGAACCAGCGCGGGTCCTGGTGCAGGGTGTGCTGGCTGACGGCCACCTCGGTGCCCGCGGGGACCCGGATCCCGCCCAGTTCAACGGGTTCCCGGGTGCGGCGCATCAGGATCAGTGGTGGGCTGCGGCGCAGCACCTCGTTGACGATGCGCTGGGTGTAGACCAGCTCGGACAGGTCGGCGAAGGTCGGCGGCCGGCCACCGAGCACCTCGTCGACCTCGGCGTGGAAGCGCCGTTCGATCTCCGGGTGCCGGCCGAGTTCGTGCCAGAACCAGGACAGCGCCACGGCGGTGGTCTCGGCCCCGGTGGTCAGGATGGTGATGACCTCGTCGTGCACCTGCTCGTCGGTCATGGACTCGCCGGTCTGCTCGTCGGTGGCGCGCACCAGCACCGAGAGCAGGTCGCCGCGGTCGGCGCCCTCGGCCCTGGCCGCGAGCACCGCCTCGGGGATCACCTCGCGCAGCCGGGCGGCGGCCCGGTCGAAGCGCCGGTTGCCGGGGATGGGCAGCCGCTCCACCCAGCGCGGGGAGAAGGCGCGCACGAGCACGTTCTCCAGCAGCACCGGGATGCAGCGCTGGATCTCCGCGAGCACCTCGGTGCCCAGCTCGGCGGAGAACAGCGTGCGCCCGGCGATGCCCAGCACCAGGTCCTGCATGCGCCGGTCCACCGCGACCCGCTGGCCCGGCCGCCAGGAGTCGGCCAGTTCACCGGCCAGCCGGGTGATGGTCTGCTCGGTGTGGCGCGCGACCCGCTCGCGGTGGAACGCGGGCAGCACGAGCCGGCGCTGGCGCTGGTTGAACTCCCCGTTGGAGGTCGCCAGGCCGTTGCCGAACAGCGGGCGCATCTTGTCGAAGACGATGCCCTTGTCGAACTTGTCCGCCTCGCCCGCCAGCACGCGCAGCGCCAGCTCGGGCGTGGTCACCACGTACACCGGCAGCGGCCCGAGTCGCAGGCGCACCACCTCGCCGTGCGCGCTGAGCGAGCTGAGCAGCCGCAGGGGGTCGCGCAGCAGGGCGGCGCTGTGCCCGATCAGTGGCCACCGGCCCGGTAAGTCCACTGCCACGGGGCAACACCATAGGGATCGCGCAAGCCAGGTACGACCTTCCGGGCCAGACATGTACACGATCGAGCTACCGGCCGATCGACGGCCCACGGAGGCCTAAGCTGGCGGGCCGGAGGTGCGCGATGACCGGGGACCTGAGCTGGGTTCCGCCCGAGGTGGACCCGAACGTGCCGAGCCCGGCGCGGGTCTACGACTACTGGCTGGAGGGCGGGTACAACTTCGCGGCCGACCGGGCGCTTGGCGAGAAGATCGCCCGCATCATGCCCGGCATCCGCGACGCCGTGCGGCTCAACCGCTCGTTCCTGCGCAGGGCGGCGCAGCTGATGCTGGACGCGGGGATCCGGCAGTTCCTGGACATCGGTTCGGGCCTGCCCACCGTGGGCAACCTGCACGAGCTCGTACAGCAGGCGGACCCGGACTGCCGCGTGGTCTACGTGGACCGGGACCCGATCGCGGTGGCGCACAGCCACCTGCTGCTGGCCGACAACAACCGGGTCGGGGTGTTGCAGGCCGACCTGCGTGACGTCAACGGGGTGCTGGACTCCCCGCAGGCCAAGCAGCTGCTGGACTTCGAGCGGCCGATCGGCGTGTTCATGTTGCTGCTGCTGCACTTCGTGCCCGACGAGTGGGACCCGGCCGGGATCGTGGCCGCCTACCGGGACCGGCTGGCCCCCGGCAGCCACCTGGCCCTGTCGCATGTGGCCGCCGACAGCGACTCGGCGGGCCTGGACGAGGCGATCGAGGCGTACAAGGACACCCAGAACCTGCCGCACCCGCGCACCCACGAGCAGGTGCTCGCCTTCTTCTCCGGTTTCGACCTGGTCGACCCCGGGCTGGTGGGCTGCGCGCAGTGGCGTCCGGACAGCCGTGGTGACGTCTCCGCCGATCCGATGATCAACGCCCTGCCCTACGCGGGCGTGGGCCGCAAACCCTGACCGCTCACCAGGTCTGTCCGCGCATGCGGGTTCGCCTCCTCACGATTGGCACAACACGCCAAATTCGCGCTGGTTGGGCCCGCTACCCGGTCGCCGGAGTGACGTGAGGTGAACGAGCGGTTACGTTGCCCGAATGGCAGGGGCTCGAAAACCATGATCGTGTCCGGTGGGCACCGGGACAATCCGGCAACAGGCCGACCGGGCTGGGCGCTGTGGCGGCAGGCCAACCGGCCGCTGGTCTGCTACGTGCTGGCCGTGGACCTGCTCGCCGCGGTGCTGACCGTCCGAGCCCTGCTCACCATCCCGATCGGCCTGTCCCAGCTGCTGCCGTTCCTGGTGCTGCTGGCCTGCGGCCTGCTCTACACCGAGGTCTCCCAACCGATCGAGCGCGTCCGCGAGCAACATGCGAGCAGTCCGCACATCGACCTGAACTCGGTGTGGATGTTCGCCGCGATCCTGTTGCTCCAACCCGGACTGGCCGCACTGGTCATCGCCACCTCCTACGGCTACCGCTGGCTGCGGGTGCGCAGGCACGTGGTGTACCGGCAGGTCTTCAGCGCCGCGGCGACCACGCTGGCCGCGTTCGCCACCTCGGCCGTGCTGGGGCTGCTCAGCGCGCGGCCATTCGCCGCGATGCCGCACGACGTACCCACCTTCGCCGCGGTCGTGCTCGCTGGGCTGGTCTTCCTGGTGTGCAACACGGTTCTGCTCACGGTGGCGGTGCGCGCGGCCACACCGGGCGGCACGGTGCGCTCCGCGCTCGGTTCCCGCGCCGACTACCTGCTGGAGTCGGCCACCATCGGGCTGGGCGTCCTGCTGGCCTGGGCCCTGGTGGACTGGCCGGTGGTCCTGCTGCTGATCGGCATGATCACGCTGGTGCTGCACCGCTGCGTGCTGATCCGGCAGTTCCGCGAGCAGGCCCGCACGGACGGCAAGACCGGGCTGTTGCAGGCCACGGCGTGGACCGACCGCGCCAGGGGTGAGCTGGCCCGTGCCGGTGCGAGCCTGCTGATGATCGACCTGGACCACTTCAAGCAGATCAACGACGAGCACGGGCACCTGGCCGGGGACGTGGTGCTGCGCGCGGTGGCCGACACGATCCGGGCCCAGGTGCGCGGGTACGACCCGGTGGGGCGGTTCGGCGGCGAGGAGTTCGTCGTGCTGCTGCCCAGGATCGACCGCGGTCGCGCCGAGTCGGTGGCCGAGCGGATCAGGCAGGCGATCCTCCTGCTGGAGGTCCGCCTGCCCGCCGCCACGGTCACCGGGCTGTCGGCGTCCATCGGGGTCGCCGTCTGCCCCGCGGCCAACGCCGTGGTGGAGCGCCTGCTGCACGCGGCCGACACCGCCCTGTACGAGGCCAAGAACTCGGGCCGCAACAGGGTGGTGAGCGCGGCTCACACCAGCTGGTAACCCCGGTAGTTCCTGGTGAGCTGGTAGCAGTCGCGCAGCCCGGCACTGTTGATGCTGCGGTAGATCCCCCACTTGGGACGCAGGTAGTTCTTGCCCCGCCACAGGTCCACGGCGCCGGTGCGGTAGTCCACCACCGTGCGGTCACCGTCGCGCAGCGCCCAGCGCAGGTAGCCCCCGCTGTCGGCGGCCTTGAACTCCCACTCCACGTCGATCCACTTGTTCTGCAACGGCGCGTAGTCCACCGGCGGGTGGTGCGTGAAGGATCCGTCGTCCGCCGAGGTGATCACCTCGATCGTGGGCTTGTCCTTCTGCCGCAGCGTCATCGTCACCAGCGGGCTGCCCACGTCGGGCACCTTGATCTGGAAGATGTGGCTGAACGAGGTGGTGGCGGTCAGCGCGGTGGGCCAGAACGCCTGGTAGGTGATGCGCCAGGTCTCGTTCTCCAGGATCTTCAGCGCGGCTCCGGCCTGCCGCAGGCCCTTGACCTCGTTGCGCTGCCGGTCCGGGCTGGAGTCACGGTCGCGGGTGTGCATGTCGAAGCGCCAGTGGTCGTCCTCGACGTAGATGTGCTTGACCCCGGGGTGCGAGTGGGCCCGGTCGTCCTCCACGCCCTCGAACGCGTTGAGCCCGTCCCGCTTGGGGTCCGGGCTCCAGCGCAGCACCCAGTTCGCGCTCGGGCTGGCGGCGGCCCCCAGCGGTAGCGCCGCGGCCAGTCCCGTGGCCGCCGCGCCGAGCATGATCCCCCGCACCAGGTCGCGGCGGTTGATCAGTGGTGAGTTCACGCGTGCACTCCTCAGTTCAGCCACGGCGGTGCGTGGCGTGTGGTGCGGCGGCGTGATGAAAAGCTTTTCGACTCCAGTGTCTACCGGGTCTCCACCCCGAAGTCCACCCCTGGGAGGTGCTACTCCACCCGGACCCGCACCTAGCTTCTGCGGTGTTCACAAATGTGCACCGATGGGGGACCCACCATGAACCTCGCAGACTCCAGTCTGGAGACCGTCATGACCCTGCTGCTGATCCGGTTCGGCGTCATCGCCGCGGGCATCGCCGTGCTGGTCGTGATCGGCTTCACCGTGCTGGTCGTGCTCAAGCGCAAGGGCAAGCTCTCGCAGGCCCGCAAGTACATCGAACCCGTGGCGCGCTCGGTGGCCCAGAGCCGGGGCAACCCGAGGCGCCCGAGCCAGGGCGTGCTGCGGCGCACCGCCGCCCGCGCCGTCACCAACTACCTGGAGCGGGAGGACGACCATGGCAAGCGGTGAGTCGGTACTGGCCGAACTGCTCGTGGACTACTTGTGGAAGGTCGGCATCGTGGTGGTGCTGGCCCTGCTGGTGGGGATCGCGATGGTGGTGATCTGGCGCAAGGTCGGCAGCAAGTAGTCCACCCCCGGGTGGAGGCGGTAGTTCCATCCGCGCGCCGATTCGCCGGGGCGCCGGTCTGCCTACCGTTCGTGCCGAGTCGAATCACTGGGGGTGGGTCGTGACGGCCAAGTGGTCCCGGATCGCGCTGGGGCTGGTACTGCTCGCAGCCGCGCTGCTGTACGGATGGGCGTTGGGCGCCGACGGCAACTGGGGCAACCCGTACTACGCGGCGGCGGTGCGGGCCATGGCGCAGAGCCCGACGAACTTCGTGTTCGGGGCGCTGGACCCGCAGGGCGTGGTGACCGTGGACAAGCCGCCGCTGGCGCTGTGGCCGCAGGTGATCTCCACCTGGGTCTTCGGCTACCAGCCCTGGGCGGTGCTGCTGCCGCAGGTGGTCGAGGGCGTGGCCGCGGTGTTCCTGCTGCACCGCACGGTCCGGCACTGGATGGGCGAGCACGCGGGGCTGATCGCCGCCGCCGCGCTCGCGCTGACCCCGATCACCGTGGCCATCGACCGGGACAACAACCCGGACACGCTGCTCGTGCTGTTCCTGGTGGCGGCGGCCTACGCCTTCACCCGCGCCCTCGGCGCCGAGCACCGCACGCGCTGGCTGGTGCTGGCCGGGGTGTTCATCGGCTGCGGGTTCACCACGAAGATGTTGCAGGCGTGGGTGGTGCTGCCCGCGTTCGCGCTCGCCTACCTGCTCGGGGTCCGCGCGGTGTGGTGGCGCAAGCTGCTGGACCTGTTCGGGGCGCTGGTCGCGGTGGCGGTCAGTTCCCTGTGGTGGGTGCTGCTGGTGCAGTTCTGGCCAGGGCGCAAGCCGTTCATCGGCAGCAGCGGCACGGGCTCGGTCTGGGACCTGGTCATCGGCTACAACGGGATCGGCCGGGTGCTCGGCCAGTCCTCGCCCGGTGGCGGCAAGGCGGCCGAGTTCACCAGCCTGATGTCCATCGTGCTGTTCGGCGGGGTCCCCGGGCCGCTGCGGCTGTTCAATCCCTTGCTGGGCGGGCAGATCAGCTGGCTGCTGCCGCTGGCCCTGCTCGCGGTGCTCGCCGTCGCGGTGGTGCGCGGGACGGCCTCGCGCGCCGAGCGGGCCGGGTGGTGGTTGTGGGGCGGCTGGCTGCTCGTCGGCGCGCTGGTCCTCAGCTTCTCCGTCGGCACCTTCCACGCCTACTACACGACGATGCTCGCCCCGGCCATCGCCGCGCTGACCGGCGGGGGCCTCGTCCGGTTCTGGCAGTGGTACCGGCGGCCCAGCGGGGTGCTGTGGCTGGTGCTGCCCTTGGCCGTGGCGCTGACCGCGGGGTGGGCGTGGCTGCTGGTCGCCCGGGATCCCACGTGGCACGGGGAGTTGCGCTACCTGGTTGGCGCTCTGGGCGTGGTGTCGGTGGGCTGGCTCGTGCTCGGCCGGTTCCGGCTCGGCGGGGGGCGTGTCGCCGCGGTGCTCGGGCTCGTCACGGTGCTGCTCGCACCCGGCGTGTGGTGTGTCGCCACGGCGATCGGGCCGTCCCAGGCGTTGATGGGCGCCAGCAACCCCACGGCGGGGCCGTTCGTGGTGCCGCCGTACTTCGTGCAGCAGTACGGGGAGCAGGCCGTGCCGTCGATCCGCGCGACCTTGCAGGGGCTCAGCGGGAACGCCGCGACCGAGGTGCACCTGAGCAACGCGGAGACCGAGGTGCTCGACTACGCCGCGACGCACTCGCGGACCCCGATCACGCTGGCGGTCGAGGGCGGTGCGGTGACCGCGGGCGACTACCTGGTCGCCGCGGACGAGACCGTCGTGGTGCTGGGCGGGTTCGAGGGGGTCGACCCGGCGCCCGACGCCACCGGGCTGGCCGGATGGGTGCGGTCCGGCCGGGTGCGGTTCGTGCTGACGAGCACGGCCACCGAACCCGGCAAGATCGACGTGCGGGACCTGTCCACGGTGTTCGCGGCGCTGGGCGGGCCGACCGAGGCCGCGCGGATCGAGTGGGTGCACCGCAACTGCGTGCGGGTGCCCTGGATCGTCGAGCAGGGGCGCGGCCTGTACGACTGCGATCCTGACAGCAGGTGACAGCTTCTCGGTGCAGGATGGCCTGGTGACCACCGAAGTCAGCCGCGAACAGGTGCTCTGGTACCGGACCAGGCAGCAGGGCCTGCTGCGGGAGAGCGAGCACCCCGAGGTGCTGGAGCTGGGCTTGCAGGACTCCCCTGCCGGGGTCGCTCGGCTGGCGCTGGCCGCGCGCACCACCGGCGAGGCCGACCTGAGCGGGTTCGACCTGGCCTGGACCCTGCGCGGGGCGCCCTACTTCCACCGGCCCGGCGAGCTGGCGCGGCTGGCCGCCGAGCTGTGGCCGTGGAGCGAGGCCGACGCGCAGGCCCGGCTGCTCTGGCCGAGGTCGCGGACCAGTACCGGCGGGCTCACCCCGTTGGCGACCTACCGGCTGCTGGCCGAGTCGCTGCGCTCGATCGTGGTCGGGCCGATGACCAAGGGGGCCGCCAGCGCCGCGCTGACCAAGCTGGTGCCGCCGGAGCAGACCCGCTGGTGCCCCGGCTGCAAGTCCCAGCACGTGTACGAGCAGCCGTTCCGGCTCGCCGCGCTGCCCGCCGGGCTGGGCATCGAACCGGGCGAGTCCCCGCTGACCCTTGTGCACGCGCACAACGCGAAGGGCGTGCCCGAGCAGTCCGCGGGGGCCGAGCGCCTGATGCGCGCCTACCTGCGCTTCCTGGGACCGGCGACGCCGACCGAGGTGGCCAAGTGGCTGGACACCTCCGCCGCCGAGGTGCGCAGCCGCTGGCCGGAGGGGTTGGCGGAGGTCAGGGTGGACGGCCGCAAGTGCTGGCTGCCCAGCGACCGCCTCGACGACCTGGTCTCGGCGCAGCCCCCGGAGCTGGTCCGCCTGCTGCCCACATCCGACCCGTTCCTCCAGGCGCGCGACCGGGCCGTTGTGCTGCCGCACAAGGAGCAGCAGAAGACCCTGTGGACGATCCTGGGCAGTCCGGGCGCCGTGCTGGTCGACGGGGAGGTGCTCGGCGTGTGGCGGGCCAAGCTCGGCCGGAAGGACCGGCTGGACGTCACGATCACGCAGTTCGGGGAGCTGGACCCGCCCGCGCGGGAGGCGGCGCGGGCCGAGGCCGAGCGGGTGGCGGGAGTTCGCGGGGTGCCTTCGGTCAGCGTCTCGTTCAGCTGAGACGACAATGCGCGGTATGCGCGCGAGCCGTCTGCTGTCCACCCTGCTGCTGTTGCAGACCCGGGGCCGGATGACCGCGCAGGAACTGGCGGACGAGCTGGAGGTCTCGGTGCGCACGGTGTACCGGGACGTCGAGTCGCTGTCGGCGGCCGGGGTTCCGGTGTACGCCGACCGCGGGCCGACCGGCGGCTACCAGCTGCTGGACGGCTACCGGACCAGGTTGACCGGGCTGACCTCGGACGAGGCCGACTCGCTGTTCCTGGCGGGTATGCCGGGACCGGCCGCCGAGCTGGGCCTGGGCACGGTGGTGGCCACGGCCGAGCTCAAGCTGCTGGCGGCGCTGCCCGCGGAGCTGCGCAGCAGGGCGAGCCGGATCAGGGAGCGGTTCCACCTGGACGCCCCGGGCTGGCTGCGCGAGGCCGACCAGGCCCCGCACCTGGCCGAGATCGCCGAGGCGGTGTGGAACCAGCGCGTGCTGGAGCTGCGCTACCGCAGGTGGGCCAAGCCCCGCGAGGTGACCCGCCGGGTCCGCCCGCTGGGCGTCGTGCTCAAGGCGGGCACCTGGTACCTGGTGGCGCTGGCCGAGGAGGACCTGCGCACCTACCGGGTGTCCAACGTGCTGGCGGTGCAGACCCTGGACGAGCGGTTCGACCGGCCCGCGGACTTCGACCTGCCGGGCTACTGGCAGGAGTGGGCGGAGCAGTTCGAGGCCAGGATGCGCGGGCAGCAGGCGGTGATCCGGGTCTCGCCGGAGGCCATGGGCTGGCTGCGGGCCCTGCTGGGCACGTTCGCCGCGGACGCCGTGCGGGCCAGCGCCGGGGAGCCGGGGCCGGACGGCTGGGTGCGCGCGGTGCTGCCGATCGAGTCGGTCCGGCACGCCCACGTGGAGCTGCTCAAGTTCGGCGGCATGGTGGAGGTGCTCGAACCCGCCGAGCTGCGCGAGCTCATGGTCAGGACCGCGGGTGAGCTGGCCGCGCTCTACGAGGGATCGCGGCGGATCCTGCCCTCGTAGCGCTGCTCCAGCTCGCGGTTGTGCGCGTCGCCCTCGGGCACGTTGGCGGACAGGTAGACCGGCGGGGTCTGGCCCGCCGCCAGGATCAGCGCCGCCGCATCGGCCAGCATCATCTGCGCCGCCATCGCCGCGGTGATCGAGGAGATGGCGCAGACCGCCCCGCCGGTGGGCAGCGGCAGCAGGGTGTCGCCCATCGGGCCGCAGTTGTCGATCACCACGTCGGCCAGGTCGTGCAGGTGCTTGCCGGAGGGGTGCCGGGAGGCCACCGCCGTGGCGTGGTCCAGGGAGGTGAACGCGATCAGCCCGTGCCCGCGCTGCTTGACCAGGCTGGCCATCTCCACGGTGGAGCCGTTGCCCCCGGAGTTGGAGGCGATCACGAACAGGTCCCCGTCCTGGACCGGGGCCAGCTCGTAGATCCGGTGCGCGATGGCCGGGTCCCGCTCCACGTACTTGTCCAGTGCGCCCGCCGGGGTGTCCCCGTAGGTCACCACGTCCCGCAGCGACAGCTTGTTCGTGGGGATCAGCCCGCCCGCGCGCCCGGCGATCTCCAAGACCAGGCCCTGCGAGTGACCGGTACCGAAGGCGTGCACCACCCCGCCGCCCAGCACGCACTGGGCCACCAGCCCGGCCGCCGCCGCGATCGGCTCGCGCTGGGTGCGGACCAGCCGGTCGATCACCTCGTGCGCCGCCGCGAGGAACCCGTCCTGGTTGACTGCCATCCGCACGCACCCCATCGCCGTTGACGGTTTACCGGTGATCTTGCCGTCACGTTACCGATAAACAGTGCTGGGCGGGAGTCCGCAGCTCAGGCGTACAGCAACGCGTTCACGGCGGCCGTGGCCAGTGCCGCCCCACCGCGCTCGCCCCGGTTGGTCAGCGCGGGCACCCCGCTCTCGCGCAGCGCCCGCTTGGCCTCGACCGCGCCGACGAACCCGGCGGGCAGGGCGATGACCAGCGCCGGGCGCAGCGCCCCCGAGGCGCACAGCCCGGCCAGCTCGGCGACGGCCGCGAAGTCCTGGCCCAGCGCGAACACCGCGCCCTGCGGGTACTGCCCGGCCAGTGCCCCGATGCCGCCCTCGGTCTCGGCCGCGATGTGCGCGGGGCGGCTGGTGACGCCCGCCGCGACCATGCGCACATCGGTGATCAGCGGCACACCTGAGGTCAGCGCGCGCCTGCCCGACTCCAGCGCCCGCTCGTCCACGAGCAGGTCCCCCGCCCAGCTCGGATCCGCGGTGGTGTGCACGAGCCGCTCCACAACCGCCCTGGACAGGACTGGCAAACCGGACGTGTCGACCCGGGATCGCAGGATCCGGTACGACTCCTGCTCGATCGGATGCCGAACCCGTGCCACCGCAACTCCCTCTCTCCGACAGCCCGCGACCACCGTAGTCGGCGGTATGACCAGCGCCGAACGTCGGTTAACCTGCTCCGCGAGCGTGGTGACGGGAAGCCGGTGCGAATCCGGCGCGGTCCCGCCACTGTGACCGGGGAGCCGCCCCCCACGAGGCAGCCACTGGGACCCGAAGGGTCCCGGGAAGGCAGGGGGACGGCGCCGATCCGGGAGCCAGGAGACCGGCCACGCGAGAGGGACACGCGTCGCACGGAGGATGTGATGGCTGCTCGCAGGGCTGGTTCGCGCGCGCGGACCAGGGCGAGGTCGCGGTGATCTCCTTTGTCGGAGCCGGACCGGGCGCGGCCGACCTGATGACCTTCCGCGGCGCGGCCCGGCTGGCCCGCGCCGAGGTCGTGGTGTGGGCCTCCTCGTTGATCCCGGCCGAGGTCCTGGAGCACGCCAACCCGAGTGCGGAGCGGCACGACTCGGCGGGCATGACCCTGGAGGACGTGCTCGCCGTGTACGCCAGGCATCCCGAGGCCGCGATCGTGCGCCTGCACAGCGGGGACACCAGCGTGTACGGGGCGATCGGCGAGCAGATCGCGTGGTGCCGCAGCACCGGCCGCGAGTACGAGATCGTGCCCGGGGTGGGCTCGCTCAGCGCAGCCGCCGCCGCGATCGGCCGGGAGCTGACCGCCCCGGGCGTGGCGCAGAGCATCGTGCAGACCCGGTTGGCCGGGGGCAGGACGGCCGCGTCCATGCCGGCGGGCGAGTCGGTGGCCGCCTTCGCCGGGCACCGCACGACCATGGCCGTGTACCTGTCCACCCAGCGCCCCGCACAACTCCAGGCCGAACTACTGGACGAGGGGCGCGGCTACGCCCCCGGGACCCCAGCCGTCGTGGTGGCCAAGGCGAGCTGGCCGGACGAGCGGGTCATCACCACCACCGTGGGCGGCCTGGCCGAGGACCTGGCCGCCTCGGGCATCCGCACGGCGGCACTGGTCCTGGTCGGCGACGCGCTGGGCGAGATCGAGCCGCAGCGGACCAGGCTGTACGACCCGCGGTACTCGCACGGTTGTCGTCGGCGGTCCACCGAGGGCAGCACCGAGGGCCGCGCCATCCCGGTCGAGAAGCGGAGGCTGCCGTGACGGGCCTGCTCACGGTGGTCGGACTCGGTCCCGGCGCCGCCGAACACCGCACCCCCGCCGCGGCCCAGGCCGTGCGCGAGGCCGAGGTCGTGCTCGGCTACTCCGCCTACATCGACGCCTGCGCCGACCTGCTCGGCGCCGGGCAGACCGTGCTGCGCGGGCGGATGACCGAGGAGTCGCGCCGCGCGGAGCAGGCCGTGGCCCTGGCGGCGGCCGGGCACCGCGTCGCGCTGGTGTCCTCCGGGGACGCCGGGGTGTACGGCATGGCCACGCTGGCGCTGAGCACCGCCGCCGAACTGCCCGCAGCGCGGCGCCCCGAGGTGCGCGTGCTGCCCGGGGTCACCGCGGCCCTGGCCTCCTCCGCGCTGGTCGGGGCCCCGCTGGCGCACGACTTCGCCTGCCTGACCCTGTCCAGCCTGCTCACCCCGTGGGAGGAGGTCGAGCGCAGACTGCGCGCGGTGGCCGCCGCCGACCTGGCGCTCGCCCTGTACAACCCGCGCTCGGCGGGGCGGACCTGGCAGCTCGACCGGGCACGTGAGGTGCTGCTGGAGCACCGCGGGCCCGGCACGCAGGTCGCGCTGGTCACCGACGCGGCCCGCCCCGAGCAGCGCGTGCGGCTGACCACCCTGGGCGAGCTGGACAGCTCGGTGGTGGGCATGACCACCACGGTGCTGGTCGGCGCCTCGGCCACGCGCCGGCTCGGCGACTGGCTGGTCACCCCGCGGGCGGCCGGGGCGTGACGGTTCACCTGGTCGGCGCCGGACCCGGCGATCCCGGCCTGCTGACCTGCCGTGCCGCCGAACTGCTCGGCAGCGCCGAGGTCGTGGTCTACGACCGGCCCTCGATGGCCGACATCCTGGCGCTGGCCGGTACCGGGGACAAGCGCTGCGTTGGCAAGTCCGGCAGCCGACCCGCCTGGCCGCAGGCCGAGGTCAACCAGCTGCTGGTGGACCTGGGCCGGGCGGGCCGCGAGGTGGTGCGGCTCAAGGCGGGCGATCCGTTCGTGGTGTCGCGGGGCGGCGAGGAGGCACTGGCCCTGGCCGGGGCGGGCGTGCCGTTCGAGGTGGTGCCCGGCATCTCGGCGGCGATCGCGGCGCCCGCGCTGGCGGGCATCCCGGTGATGGTCCGCCAGATCGCGACGACCCTCACCGTGGTCGCGGGCAACGAGGACCCCGAGTACCGCCAGCGCATCGACTGGTCGGCGGTGGCCGCGGTGGGCGGCACGGTGGTGGTGCTCACCGGCCGGTCCGCGCTGCGCGGCATCGCCGAGGAACTGCTGGCCGCGGGCATGGCGGCGGACACGCCGGTCACCGCGGTGAGCGCGGCCAGCCGGGCGCACCAGCGCCGGGTCACCGGCACGCTCGCCGCGCTGCCCGACCCGAGGATGCGCCCGCCGGTGACCTTCGTCATCGGCGCGGTCGCCACACTGGACCTGCTGGAGGGCAGCGATGCACATCCCTGACGGATTCGTGAACGCGCCGGTGTCGGTGGCCGGTGCGGTGGTCGCGGTCGGCGGGCTGGCGGTGTGCAGCGGGAGGCTCGGCAGCTCGATCCGGGACCGGGACATCCCCCTGGCGGGGCTGGCCGCGGCCTTCTTCCTCGTGCTGGAGGCACCGATCTTCCCGATCGGCGTGGGCACGGGCGGTCACCTGCTGGGCGGCACGCTCGCGGTGGCGCTGCTCGGGCCGTGGCTGGGCCCAGTGGTGATCTCGGTGGTGCTCGTGGTGCAGGCCCTGTTCGCCGGGGACGGCGGGGTCACCGCTCTGGGCGTGAACGCGGTCAACCTCGCGCTGCTGCCCGCGCTGATCGGCTACCCGCTCATCCTCGGACTGCGCAAACTGTTGCCCCGCACCAAGGCCGCCGTGGTCGCGGGCTGCGCCGTGTCGGCGGTCATCGCGGTGATCGCCGCTTCCGTGCTGTACAGCCTGGAATACGCCGTGGGCGGGGCCGCGGGGGTGCCCGCCGCCACCGTGGCGATCAGCACCATCGGCACCTACTCGATCATCGCCCTGTTCGAGGGGCTGGTCACCGGGCTGGTGGTCGCCGCCCTGCTGCGGTTGCGGCCCGACCTCGTGCGGGTCGGCAGGCACCTGACGGCGAAGGCCCAGACGTGAGCGAGCTTGCGAGCGAACCATTGGGCACAGGGCCTGCGCGAAGCGCTGCACCGAGCGCCAGCGAGGTGCGGCGATGAGTGGAGCTGCCCACAATCCCGGCGCGGATCTGCTGATCCCGGCCGACACCCCGCTGCACCGCGCCGCCCCGCAGTGCAAGGTCGCCGCGACCGCGCTGTGCGTGCTTTTCGTCGCGTGCACGCCGAAACAGGTGTTCTGGCCGTACCTGGGCTACGCGGCGGTGCTGGCCCTCGCTGCGGCCATCGCCCAGGTCCCCGCGACAACCCTGTTGCGACGCCTCGTTGTGGAGATCCCGTTCGTGTTCTTCGTGGTGCTGCTGCCCCTGTTGGCCACCGGCCCGACCGTCGAGCTGCTTGGCGTGCACCTGTCCGTCGACGGCCTGGAGTCGGCGGCCTCGATCGTGCTCAAGGCCAGTTTCGGTTTGCTGGCAACGGGTGTGCTGGCCGCGACCACCCCGCTCGCCGAGATCATCACTGGCCTGGAGCGGCTGCGCGTGCCGCGGGTCTTCACCGCAGTGGCCTCGTTCATGGTGCGCTACGTGGAAGTGCTCAACACCGAGCTGGCACGGCTGCGCACGGCACGGGCCTGCCGCGGCGGGGACCCGCGCTGGCTGTGGCAGGCCCGCGACACGGCGGCCTGCGTCGGCGCCCTGTTCGTGCGCGCCTTCGAACGCGGTGAGCGCGTGTACCTGGCGATGGCCTCACGGGGCTACAACGGCGCGCTGCCAACGGTGTTGACCGGGTCGGCGGCCGGTGCGCGGGCGTGGACCGTCGCGCTGGCGGTGCCGCTGGTCTACGGGGCGCTGGCGCTGACCGGGTGGGTGACGCGGTGACGGCCCCGGCACTGGTGCTGCTCGGGCACGGCAGCCGGGACGCCGACGGGGTGGAGGAGTACTGGGCGCTGGCCGAGGTGGTCAGGGCCAGTGCCCCGGACCTGGTCATCGGCTGCGGCTTCGTGGAACTGGCCGAACCGGGGGTGGACGAGGCGATCGACAAGGTCGTGGCGGCGGGCGCCAGCGAGGTGGTCGTCGTGCCGCTGGTGCTGCTGGCGGCGGGCCACCTCAAGAACGACGGACCCGCGTCCATGGCCCGCGCGCGGCTGCGCCACCCCGGCGTGCGCTTCCGCCTCGCCAGGGACCTGGGCATCGAGCCGACCGTGCTGTCCGTTGCCGAGGAACGCATCCGCGCCGCGGCCGGTGACGCCGACCCGGAGACCCTGGGCGTGGCGCTGATCGGCCGCGGCTCCTCGGACCCGGACGCCTGCTCGGACCTGTGGAAGGTGGGCCGCCTGCTGGCCGACAACCGCGGGCTGGGCATGATCGAACCGGGCTTCGCGGGGGTGGCCAGGCCGAACGTGGCCGAGGCGATGGAGCGCTGCCGCAAGCTGGGCGCCACGACCATCGTCGTCAGCCCGTTCTTCCTGTTCACCGGCCTGCTCGTGCCGCGCATCATGGCGCAGGCCGCGCAGTGGGCGCAGGAGCACCCGGAGATCACCGTGCGCGGGGGCGAACATCTCGGCCCGGACCCGAGGCTGGCCCGGCTCGTGCTGGAGCGCTACCGCGAGGCGCTGCACGGGGACGTGCGGATGAACTGCGATCTGTGCACGTACCGGGTGCAACTGCCCGGCTACGAGGACAAGGTCGGGCTGCCGATCTCGCTGACCCCGCACGGGGACGAGCCCGCTCGCGGCAAGCGGCGCCCGCGCAGGGCGATCCGCACCCCGGCGCCCGCACCGGCACCGGAGCTCCAGGTGCGGCGGGGCCGGTTCCTGCCCTCGGCGGCGGCCTCGGCGGAGGTGCCCGCGATCGAGGTGCGCGGGCTGAGCTTCGACTACCCGGACGGCACGGCCGCACTGTCCAATGTGGACCTGACAGTGCGGCGCGGCGAGCGGATCGCCCTGCTGGGGCCGAACGGGGCGGGCAAGACCAGCCTGGTGCTCCAGCTCAACGGGGTGCTCACGGCGAAGTCCGGCGAGGTGCTGATCAGCGGGACCGCGGTGGGCCCGAGGACGCTCAAGCAGGTGCGGCGCAAGGTGGGCGTGGTCTTCCAGGACCCGGACGACCAGTTGTTCACGCCCACCGTGGGCCGGGACGTCGCGTTCGGGCCCGCGCACCTGGGGCTGTCCGGCGCCGAACTGGATGAGCGTGTCGCCGAGGCCCTGTCCTACGTGGGGCTGACCGAGGTCGCCGACCGGCCGCCGCACCGGCTGTCGCTGGGGCAGCGGCGGCGGGCTGCGGTGGCCACGGTGCTGGCCATGCACCCGGAGATCCTGGTGCTGGACGAGCCCTCCTCCAACCTGGACCCGGCCGCCCGCAGGGAGTTCGCCGACCTGGTGAAGCGGCTGGGCATGACCACCCTGCTGGTCACCCACGACCTGCCCTACGCGCTGGAACTGTGCCAGCGCGCGGTGGTGCTCGACCACGGCCAGGTGGTCGCCGACGGCCCGATCCGCGAGATCCTGGCCGACACCGGGTTCATGAGCGCGCACCGCCTGGAACTGCCCGCTGGCTTCAACCCACTCGGAGGCTGACCCGTGTCCCGGCTACTGGCGCTGGTCGCCGTCCTCATGCTGGCCCTCGCCCCGCAGGCGGCGGCGCACGACACCGGCCACACCCCCGCCGACCGGGTGGGCGACCTGCGCAGCGAGATGATCCCCAGCCAGTTGCCGCCCGGGGTGGAGGTGCGGGTGCTGGAGAACGGCCAGGCCCTGTGGCTGCGCAACCCGACCCGGATCGACCTCGTGGTGCTGGACACCGACGGGGCGCAGCGCTACCAGGTGGGCCCGGACGGGGTGGCGGTCAACAGCGCGCTGCCGCCGGAGGAGACCCCGGCCGGGGACATCAGCGAGGACCACTCGCGCCAGGCCGCCGACCCGGCCGCGACCGCCCCGCAGTGGCAGCGGCAGTCCACCGAGCCCGTTGTGCAGTGGCACAACCACTTCGCGCACTGGGGTGACGCGCAACTGCCCGCGGCGGCCGTGTCCGACCCCGACCACGAGCACCTGATCCGCGCCTGGCAGGTCGGCCTGGAGTACGACGGCAGGCACTACGAGATCCGCGGCGAACTGCGCTGGATCCCCGGCCCCTGGCCGGTGGCCTGGGTGTTCATCGCCCTCGCGCTGGCCATCGGCACCTGGCTGCTGGCCTTCGCCCGCCGGGAACGGCTGCTCGTGCTGCCCACCGCGGTACTGGTCGTGTCCAGCGCGTGGCACGGTGCGGCGATGCTCGCCGGGCGCAACGCCGAGGACGGCCGCACCGTGCTCACGCACGACTACCTGCCCGCGATCGCCGCCGGTCTGCTCGGCGTGGTGGCCGTGGTGCTGCTGGCCACCGACCGCCGCAACGGCCGCTGGTTCGCCGCGCTGGCGGCGATCGGCTCGGGTGCGGTCGCCCTGCTACAGGATTCCGCGGTGTGGTGGAGTTCCACGAGCGTGGTGGCCCTGCCGATCGACCTGGACCGGGTGCTCGTCTCCGTGACCGCTGGGGTGTCGATCGGCCTGGTCGCCGCGCTGCTGACCAAGCCCGCACCGCAGTCGACACGAAGTGAGCCCTCCTCGATTTCGTAGCCGATCCTCGGCCGACCGCGCCGCGCTTATCGGACCGTCACAGTTCCGCAATTGCCGGTACCGGTAGCGGGCGAGGTCGGGCACCGCTGATCCGAACGAGTGATCCTGTCTCCGGCAGGGGTCGCTGGCTATGGTGTGCCGATGACAACGGCGTCAGGCCACCTGAAGCGGTGGGCGGTGGAACAGCCCTGGCTGTTCGCGATCGGCTCGGCGCTGGCCTGGCAGCTGGTGTTCGTGGCGGCCGAGTCCGCGCTGGCCGCGGCGGGCCTGCCCGGCCAACTCCGCCTGGCGCTCGCCGCCCTGCTGGCGGCCGGTGTCCCGCTCGGCGTCGCGGCCGCGTGCGGGTGGTGGCGGGAGAGCGGGCTGGTCGGCGGCAGGCCCGACGCCCGGTGGCTGCTGGCACTGCCCGTGCTGGCGCTGTGCCTGGTGTCCGGCGGTGCCGGTGGCACGGGCGCCGCCGCGCTGGCCGTCGGGCTCAGTGCGGAGCTGGTCAGCCGGGGCACGGGCCAGTTCACCCTGCGCCGGTTCGGGCCGTGGCGAGGCACCCTCGGCGTGGTGCTGATCTTCGAGTGCGCCGACCTGCTGGTGCGCTCCTGGGACGGTCGAGCCTCCGGCCAGGTGCTGACCGACCTCGCCTTCGGCTTCGCCCTGACCGCCCTGCGCTGGCACGTGGGCAGCGTCTGGCCGCTGGCGCTGCTGCACGCACTGCACGCCGCGCTCGCCCCCGCCGCGTCCTGGTGGCAGCTGGGTGTGACCGTGGCGCTGCTGGCGTTCGGGGTGTGGCTGCTGGCACGCGTGCCGGTGGTGCACACCAACGTGCGCCCCACGGTGCGCGTGGTGTGCCTGGACATGCACGGCCGCGTGCTGCTGCTGGGCAGGCAGGACCCCGCCGACGGCACGCGGGCCTGGGACCTGCCCGGCGGTGGCATCGGGCCCGAGGAGTCCCCCTTGGCCGCGGCACGCCGGGAACTGCACCAGGAGACCGGCCTGCCCGAGTCCTGCGTGCTGGACCGCTATGTGCTGGCCCAGCGCGATTCCTACTGGAACGGCACGCGCTACTGCGGTGAGGAACGGTTCTACCTCGCGCGCTCCGCGTGCGGCCCGGCGCCCGTGATCGGCGACCAGGAACCGCGCGAACTGGCGCTGATCCGCGACCAGCGCTGGGTGTGCCCAGCGGCGGCCAGCCAGTTGCCCGGCCGGGTGCAGATGACGGCATTGCGCGAGATAGCCCGGAAGCTCGACCAGTAGTCCAGCGCGAAATTCACCCGATCAGACGCATTTTCCGCGGGGCCCGGAAATCGCGCCGCGCGAGCCGCCTTGCATTACCCGCTGGTAGGTAGACGTGATTCAAAAGATCACTACACTCTGCCGGGCACCACCCCACCGGCAACCACCGACCACCGAGGTGTGTTGTGCTCGACCACCACAGCTGGGCCCCGCACCACGTGGATCAGGAAAGGCCCAATGCGGCCCGGATCTACGACTACCTGCTCGGCGGCGCGTGCCACTCCGCGGTCGACCGGGTGCTGGCCCAGCAGCTGCTCGACGCGATGCCGCAGGCCCGGCACGTGGCCAGGGCGAACCGCGCCTTCCTGCGCAGGTCCGTGCGGTACATGGCCGAGCGCGGGGTGCGCCAGTTCATCGACATCGGCGCCGGGGCGCCCACCGCGGGCAGCGTGCACGAGACGGCGCGGCGGTTCGGCCCCGGCAGCCGGGTGGTCTACGTGGACCAGGAGCCGATCGTGGTGGCCAGCACGCGGCTGGTGGTGGACGGGCAGGTCGGCGCGGAGGTCGTGCACGCCGACTTCCGGCAGCCCTACACGGTGCTCACCGCGCCCGCGGTGCGCGAACTGGACTTCAGCAGGCCGATCGGGCTGCTGCTGTGCGCGGTGCTGCACTACGTGCCCGACAGCGCCGGTCCCGCCGCGCTGCTGGCCCGCTACCGGGACGCGCTGCCGCCGGGCAGCCAGCTCGCGCTCTCGCACGCCACCGCCGAGGGCGTTTCCGGCGGTATTCACGAAGTGGCCCGCATCTACGCGGCGAACGCGGTTCCGCTGACCCTGCGCACGAAATCCGAGATCGGGCAGATCATCGCGGGTTTCGAACCGGTGGAGCCCGGTGTGGTGTACGTTCCGCATTGGCGTCCGGAATCACCGGAGGATCTCGTCGACAGCCCCGAGGTGGCGGTCTACGGTCTCGTCGCGGATCTGGGCTGACCCCACCGCACCATCGACACCAGGCAACGAGGTGATCGTGCTAGATCGACCGAGTTGGGCACCCAAGTACATAGACCTGGAGAAGCCGAGCGCGGCTCGTATCTACGATTACCTGCTGGGCGGGGCGTGCAATTCCGCCGCCGACCGGACGGTGGCCAAGGAGATCATGTCCGTGCTGCCCGAGGCGCGCAGGATCGCGCAGGACAACCGGGCCTTCCTGCGCCGGACGGTGACCTACCTGGTCAGCCAGGGTGTGCGGCAGTTCATCGACATCGGCTCCGGGGTGCCCACCGCGGGCAACGTGCACGAGATCGCGCAGCGGGCCGACCGGGAGTGCCGGGTGGTGTACGTGGACCACGACCCCATCGCCATCGCGCACGGTGAGCTGCTGCTGCGCGACAACGACCACTCCTGCGCCTTCCTCGCCGACTTCCGCAGCCCCGACTCGGTGCTGCGCTCGCCGAAGACCACCAAGCTGATCGACTTCGGGCAGCCGGTCGCGCTGCTGATGTTCCTGCTGCTGCACTTCGTGCCGGACCAGGAGCACCCCGCGGCCCTGATCGCCCGCTACCGCCAGGCGCTGGCCCCCGGCAGCTATCTGGCCCTGTCCCACCCGACGCTGGAGGGCGTGACCGAGGGCGTGTTCACCGCCACGGACATCGTGCGCTCCAGCGTGGACGAGGTGTACCCGCGGGACGCGGCGCAGGTCCTGCGCCTGGCGGAGGGCTTCGAACCGGTGCCGCCCGGCCTGGTGTTCACCCAGCAGTGGCGGCCGGACGGCCCGCCCGAGGCCCGCCCGCCGGACGGGCCCGAGGTGGTCTACGGGCTGGTCGCACGCAAGTCCTGATCACCCTTCGGCGTGGTCGCGCGCGGACCGAGCGGCCGGACTCACTAGACTGATCGGGGGGAACACCGGCTCGGAGCGAGGTGGCTGTGCGAGGACGTCCCTGCAGCGCGCGCCGTACCCGCATGCCCGCGCTCCGGCTCTGGTCACGGCGCCGATGACCGGTGCCGTGGAGGACCAGCTGCGCACGTTCGCCCAGCAGTGGGCCGCGGCGATCATCGACACCAGCTACGTACCGATGTCGCGCCGCGAGATCGAGGACTTCCTGTACGACCAGGCCGAGGCGCTGTGGCGGACCCTGCGGGGCGACCCGTTCGGCCCCGAGCCCGCCGCGGCCGTCGGCGCGGCGCTGGTCGGCGCGCACTTCACCGCCCCCGAGGCCCTGGGCAGGACCCTGCAACTGCTGGGCAGCTGGCTGATCAGGCCCGACGGGGACACCGACCGGGTGCTGCGCGTGCTGGGCACGCTCAGTTCCGGCTACTCCGAGGCGCTGCGCGAGCGGACCTTCGACGAGCAGGAGGTCATCAAGCAGGCCATGTGGATGGCCACCGACGTGGCCCAGCGGCGGTTGCAGGAGAGCGAGGCGCGCTTCCTCGCGGTGTTCGACTCGGCCGCGATGGGGCTGTCGATCGGGGACTTCGACGCCAACATCCTGGAGTCCAACCAGGCGCTGCAGAACCTGCTCGGCTACACCCGCGAGGAGCTGGGCAGGCTGACCGGCCCGGACATCGTGCACCCGGACGACATCCCCGACCTGCTGATGCGCTACGACCGGCTGTACCGGGGCGAGTTCGCCAGCTTCCGGGTACGCCAGCGGTTGCTGACCAAGGAGGGGGAGGTGCTCTGGGCCAACGTCACCATCTCCGCGATCCGCAACGCCGAGGGCGTGCCCACCTACCAGGTCGCGATGGTGGAGGACGCCACCGAGCTGTACTTCGCCAACCAGGCGATGGCCACGCTGGGCATGCACGACCCGCTGACCGGGCTGCCGACCAGGACCGCGTTCATGGCGAAGCTGGACAGCCTGCTGGGCAAGGTGGACCACCCCTCGCGGGTGGCGCTGTGCGTGTTCGGCATGGACGGCTTCGGCGCCATCACCGACGGGCTGGGCCCCGAGATCGGCGACGAGGTGCTGCTCAAGATCGGCACCAAGCTGAAGTACCACGCCGAGGACAACGGCATGCTCGCCGCGCGGCTGGGTGGGGACGAGTTCGCCCTGCTGGTGCCCGAGTCCGAGGGGACCAGGACGGTGACCCCGGTGGTGGACCAGGCGCTGCGGCTGATCAGCGAGCCGGTCACCGTGCTGGGGCACCGGCTGTCGGTGCACGCCAGCGCGGGCATCGTGGAACGCGCCGTGGGCTCGGAACTGCCCTCCCAGCTGCTGCGCGATGCCACCATGGCGCTGCACTGGGCCAAGCAGGGCGGCAAGGCGCAGTGGGAGCTGTTCGACGAGCAGCGCTGCGAGCAGGACCGCTCGGACCTGCAACTGACGCTCACCCTGCCCATCGCACTGGACAACGAGGAGTTCGTGCTCCAGTACCAGCCCGTCTACACGCTGTCCGGTGACCGGCTGCTGTTCGTCGAGGCGCAACTGCGCTGGGAGCACCCCGAGTTCGGCACGCTGCGGCCCGCCGAGTTCCTGCCGATGGCCGAGCGCACCGGGGTGGTGGTGCGCCTTGCCGAGTGGACCCTGTGGCAGGTGTGCCAGCAGGCCAGGGCCTGGCAGGACCGGTTCGGCGAGCGGGCACCCGTGGTGAGCCTGCGGCTGCCGACCCGGCAGGCCCGCGACCCCGACTTCCTGCCCAACGTGCTGCGCGTACTCACCGAAACGGGACTTCATGCGCGGTTGTTGCAACTGGAGTTCGGTTCCGACGCGCTGTCCACCGAATCCGATGCGCACGCCGACGACGTGGAGGTGCTCGCCGAACACGGCGTGCGATTCGCCGTTGACGGTTTTGACGGACGTGACCCCGGATTCGTCAACAGCATGCCGCTGCACGTACTCAAGAGCGGCAAGCTCATCGTCGAACCTGCCATGGGTGAGCGCGACCCGATCCGGGCGACCGTGGCGTCCAACCTCGTTTCCCTTGCACACCAGATGGATTTGACCGTCATCGCCGAGAATGTGTCCACTGTGGACGACGTGCGCTGGCTGAAGGAGATCGGTGCCGACGGCGGCCAGGGCCCCGCGCTGGGCGAGCCCCGGACGGCGCAGGACTTCGAATCCCTGATTTGAGGGACAACTACTTTTTCCCCCGACTGCGCACTTAAGTGCCGCTTCACCCAAATGCAGGTCCACGCGCCCTACGGCCGGTGCTAGCTTCACATTGAAGCAGCGACCTACGGGGGCATCGTGGCGCAGCAGGGGTTTGGCGACATCATCAGCGGGGGCTTTGCCGTGCACCCCGAGCTGGCACAACAGCTGAAAAACGTGATCACCAAGTCGATCGATCAGCTGGACAGCCAGCACGGCAAGGTCTGGGAGGTCCAGCAGCGGCCGCCACTGGGGACCAGCCCAGCGGGCCTGACAGTCTCCGGACACGACTACGAAGTGCTCGCCGGGCCGCAGTCCTTCCGCGACTACCTCACCGGGTTGCAGCGTGAGCTGTCCGCTCTGCTGCCCGCGCTCGACAAGGCCATGGCCGCCTACCGCGCCGCCGAGGAGCAGGGCACCCAGAACCTGAACCGAGCCGGTGGACGATGAGCCGCAAACTGGTCGCACTGTGCGCGGGCATCGCGGTGACCGCGGCCTCGGCGAGCGGGTGCAGTCAGGTCGTGCCCGGGGCCGCCGAGGCGGCCACACCGGGCAGGACCGCCCCTCCGCCCGCGGGACAGGACAAGGCCCGTGAGCTGACCGGCATCGACCCGTGCGGGCTGCTCACCGCGCAGGAGAGCGCGCAGTTCGGCAGTTCGACCCACGAACGCCAGGACTACGGTGGCGCCCACATCTGCCAGTGGTCCTTCCCCGGCAGTCACGCCCTGGACCTCGGCCTGGACGACCAGCGCGGGGTCAAGCAGCTCATCGTGGGCGAGGGCCGTCCCAGCACGATCACCGTCGGCCGCCACCAGGCCAGGCAGATCGCGGCCAACTTCGGTGACGGCAACTGCGTGGTCTCCCTGGCGATCACCGACTCCTCGCGGGTGGACGTGGTGGCCAACGCGAACGTGGACACTGCCAAGGCATGCGATCTGGCCCTGCGGACAGCCAAGATCGTGGAACCGAAGGTGCCGTGACGGGGATTGGGAACGGCTGATGGACGAGGACTCCAGATACGCCGAGGCGGTCGAGGCCGACTTCGACGCCGACGCACAACTGCCCAGGTGGGGCGGCGAGGAATCACCGCTGGCGCCGGGCCTGCAACGACGGGTGGACGCGGCACTCCGCGCCCAGGCCTACCTCGCGCGCAGGCGGGCGGAACGGGAACGAGA